>NZ_LMIJ01000048.1:64775-102848 GCF_001428665.1 Acidovorax sp. Root219 | reverse complement strand
TTGCGCAGGCTCGGATGTTGTTGGGGCGGTTGAAATAGATTTCTTCTACACCCTCTTTGGCGAAGCAAAGAACAAGTGCCTCGGCCGCCGGGCCGAGACCCGGCCTCCGCACTCAAGCAAGGCATGCGGCATGCCTCCCTACAAACTGATCAGATATCGTCAAGCAAAGCGTAAGGCAACGGCTGCAGTGTGAGCGCCACCCCTTCCGGAGCACCCACCTGCAGTGGACTGTCAGCCGCAGAAATCTGCATCGAGAGAATCAGGTCAAAACCCCCACCAGGTGCAGCAGCCACCTGCACCACCGTCCCGCAAGGTTGCTCCAGATCACTAGCCGCAAACACCTCCGCCCCCACCGCCACCGCACTGCCGGCATGCGCGATGTACCCCCGCCGCTTGAGCGTGCCGCGGAACTGGCTGCGCGCCACCACCTCCTGGCCGGGGTAGCAGCCCTTCTTGAAGTTCACGCCTCCGACCGACTCGTAATTGAGCATCTGCGGCACGAACGCCTCGAACAACGGCTGGGTCAAGGTAGGTACGCCGCTTTGCACCTCGCTCCACTGCCACAGGGCAGGGTCGAGCGCAGGACCTGCCGGAGCGGGTTCGGAGGAGGGCGCCACCCACAGGGCGCGCGGCTGACCGGCAGCAGGGTAGAGGTGGATCACGCTGGCGGAGCCAAAGTCTGCCTTGGTCCAGGCCGGGGCCGTGCTGCCGGCCACGGCGACGACGGTGTCGCCCGCCAGGCCATACAGGGCGAAGTCCGCGGACGCATCGGTCAGTTTGGCCTTGGCGCGCATCACGAACATCGACAGGCGCTTGAGCGTGGTGGCCAGCAGGTCCTGGCTGATCAGTAGCAGCACCTCGGTCGGGCTGCGCTTGAAGCCGATCATGCTGGCCTGCATGCGGCCCTTGGCCGAGAGAAAAGCCGACAGCCGCGCCTCGCCCAAGCCCAGCAGGGCATAGTCCTGCGTGAGCTGGCCGTGGAGGAACTTGGCGGCGTCTTCGCCTTCCACGCGGATCACGCCAAGGTGCGACAGAGGGGCAATGCCATTCAGGGGAAGCTGGGTCATGGCTGAATTATGATGCCCGCTCCCTTTATCTACAGGCAGCAGGGTTGTGCGACGCTTACTGGTTTTTCTCTTGGTGATCGTGATCGCCGCAGGTGGAGCCGCCTTCTGGTGGCTGCACCAGCCCCTGCCCATGGTTGGCAACGAGCCGCTGGAGCTGGCCATCGAGCCCGGCACCACGCCTCGCGGCGTGGCCCGCGACGTGGTGGCCGCCGGTGTGCGCACCGATGCGCAACTGCTCTATGCCTGGTTCCGATTTTCGGGGCAGGACCGCATGATCAAGGCCGGCAACTACGAGATCCCGCTCGGTACCACGCCGCGCAGCCTGCTGGCCAAGCTGGTGCGTGGCGAGGAGGCGCTGCGCGCGCTGACGCTGGTGGAGGGCTGGAACTTCCGCCAGGTGCGCCAGGCCCTGGCCAATGACGACCAGATCAAGCCCGACTCCAAGGGCCTGACCGACGAGGCGCTGATGGCGCAGCTGGGCCGCCCCGGCGTGGCGCCCGAGGGCCGCTTCTTCCCCGACACCTACACCTACGCCAAGGGATCGAGCGACCTGGCGGTGCTGCGCCGCGCCCTGCACGCCATGGACCGCAAGCTCGAAGCGGCCTGGAGCCAGCGCTCGGCCGACACCCCGCTCAAGTCGGCCGACGAAGCGCTGGTCCTGGCCAGCATCGTCGAGAAGGAAACCGGCCGCGCCAGCGACCGCGCACAGATCGCCGGCGTGTTCGTGAATCGCCTGCGCACCGGCATGCTGCTGCAGACCGACCCCACGGTGATCTACGGCCTGGGCGAGAAGTTCGATGGCAACCTGCGCCGGCGCGACCTGCTGGCCGATACGCCCTGGAACACCTACACCCGAGGCGGCCTGCCCCCGACCCCGATTGCCATGCCCGGCAAGGCCTCGCTGCTGGCCGCCGTGCAGCCCGAGCGCACCAAGGCGCTGTACTTCGTGGCCAAGGGCGACGGCACCAGCCACTTCAGCGCCTCGCTGGACGAGCACAACCGTGCCGTCAACCGCTACCAGCGCGGGCAGCAGTAGGCTGCCTCAGCGCGCCATGCTCTCCCGCCTGCATACTCTGGACAAAGGTTTTCATGTCACGACCCGGCCTCTTCATCACCTTTGAAGGCATCGACGGTGCCGGCAAGTCCTCGCACATCGAAGGGCTGGCCTCGGCATTCCGCTCGCAAGGCCGCACGGTGACGGTGAGCCGCGAGCCCGGCGGCACGCCGCTGGCCGAAAAGCTGCGCGAGATGGTGCTGAACGACGCCATGGACCCGCTGACCGAGTCGCTGCTGATCTTTGCCGCCCGCCGCGACCACCTGTGCAATGTGATCGAACCGGCCCTTGCCCGGGGCGATGTGGTGCTGTGCGACCGCTTCACCGATGCCACCTTTGCCTACCAGGGGGCGGGGCGGGGCTTCGACCTCATGACCCTGTCCACGCTGGAGCGCATGGCCCAGGGCGGTCTCGTGCCAGGGGCCGGCGCTGGCACCTTGCGCAACCCGGACCTGACCGTCTGGTTTGATCTGGCGCCCGAGGTGGCGGCCGAGCGCCTGGCCGGCGCCCGCGTGCCCGACCGCTTCGAGGCGCAGCCCGTGGAGTTCTTTCGCCGCGTGGCACAGGGCTATGCCGACCGGGCCGTCGTGGAGCCCGCGCGCTTTGCCCGGCTTGATGCCGCGCTGGACCGCCACCGTGTCTGGCAGCAGCTGACCAGCGTGTTCGTGCGCAAGGGCTGGCTGTCCATCATGGTGCCCACGCCGAAGGACCTGGCATGAGCGACGCCACCACCACCCCGCTGGCACCCTGGATCGCCGCGCAGCGCAGCACCTTGCTCGGCCAGCGCGGCCATGCCTGGCTGCTGCAGGGCCCCTCGGGCCTGGGCCAGTACGCCCTGGGCCTGGAGATGGTGCGTGCCTGGCTGTGCGACCGGCCCACGGCCGATGGCGCCTGCGGCCAGTGCGGCAGCTGCCATGCCATCGAGGTGCGCACGCATGCCGACCTGTGCGTGCTGATGCCCGAGGTGCAGATGATGGCCCTGGGCTGGCCGCTGTCGGAGAAGGCGCAGGCCGACATCGACGACAAGAAGCGCAAGGCCAGCCGCGAGATCCGCGTGGAGGCCATGCGCGATGCGGTGGAGTTCTCGCAGCGCACCTCGGCGCGCGGGCGTGGCAAGGCGGTGCTGGTGTACCCCGCCGAGCAGATGAACCACATCACGGCCAACGCCCTGCTCAAGACGCTGGAGGAGCCGCCGGGCGACGTGCGTTTCGTGCTGGCCAGCGAGGCCGCGCACCAGTTGCTGCCCACCATCCGCAGCCGCTGCCTCGGCCACACCATGGTCTGGCCGGCCGAGGCCGAGATGCTGGCCTGGCTCAAGGGGCAGGGCATTGCCGCCGATGCGGCGCCGGCCTTTCTGCGTGCCGCAGGCGGGCGGCCCGACGATGCGCTGGCCCTGGCCCGCTCGGGCCGCAGCCCGCAGGCCTGGGCCCTGCTGCCGCAGGCCGTGGCACGCGGTGATGCCACGGCGCTGGGTGACTGGTCGCCCGCACAGGTGATCGACGCGCTGCAAAAGCTCTGCCATGACCTGCTGGCCGCCAGCGTGGGTGCCGCGCCGCGCTACTTTGCCCCGGCCGACCTGCCCAAGCCACCGCCGCCGGGCCCGTTGACGCGCTGGTCCAAGGCGCTGGCCAAGGCGGCGCGCACGGCCGACCACCCCTTCAATGCCGGCCTCATGCTGGAGGCGCTTGTCGCCCAGGCGCGAAACACCCTACACTCCAGGCACTGAAGCCGTCCAACCCACCATGAGCAGTCCATCCACCGCCCCCCGCCCCAGCGTCATGCAGCTGGCCATCAAGGAAAAGGCGGCTCTGTATGCGGCCTACATTCCCTTTTTCGTCGAAGGGGGCATTTTTGTGCCCACCCAGCGTGACTACAAGCTCGGCGACGATGTGTATGTGCTGCTGACCTTGCCCGACGACACCCAGCGCTACCCCGTGGCCGGCCGCGTGGCCTGGGTGACCCCCGCCCGTGCTGCCGGCAACCGCACGCAGGGCGTGGGCATCCAGTTCCCCAAGGACGAGAAGTCGCGCCAGCTCAAGCTCAAGATCGAGGAGCTGCTGGGAACTTCGCTGGGTTCGGACCGTCCCACCCAGACGATCTGAGAGCTTGTCGCACCCTATGCCGACCCGCGCAGGCTGGTCGGCTTTTTCCATTTTGAAACCACATGTTCGTTGATTCGCATTGCCACCTCACCTATCCCGGCCTGGTTGACCAGCTCCCGGCCATCCGCCAGGCCATGGCCGAGGCCTCGGTGGACCGGGCCCTGTGCATCTGCACCACCATGGAGGAGTTCGGCGATGTGCATGCCTTGGCGCTGGTGCACAGCAACTTCTGGAGCACGGTGGGCGTGCATCCCGACAATGAGGGCGTGACCGAGCCCTCGGTGCAGGACCTGCTCGACCGCGCCGCCCTGCCGCGCGTGGTGGCCATCGGCGAGACGGGCCTCGACTACTACGGCATGGAAGACCGCAAGGGCGGGCGCAGCATTGCCGACCTGGAGTGGCAGCGCGAGCGCTTTCGCACCCACATCCGCGCCGCGCGCGGCTGCGCCAAGCCGCTGGTGATCCACACCCGCAGCGCGTCGGACGACACGCTGGCCATCCTCAAGGAAGAGGGCGAGGACGGCGCGGGCAACCTGGCGGGCGGCGTGTTCCACTGCTTCACCGAGTCCATGCAGGTGGCGCGGGCGGCGCTGGACCTCGGGTACTACATTTCCTTCTCGGGCATCATCACCTTCAAGACGGCGCAGGAGCTGCGCGACGTGGTGGCCTTCGTGCCACTGGACCGCATGCTGATCGAGACCGACAGCCCCTACCTGGCCCCCGTGCCCTACCGGGGCAAGACCAATAGCCCTGCCTATGTGCCCCATGTGGCCAGGCAGGTGGCGCAAACCCGCGGCATTGCCGTGGAGGAAGTGGCCGAGGCCACCAGCCGCAATTTCGAGACCTTGTTCAAGGGAGTGAACGCATGACGAGCCACACGCTGCGCCGCCGCACGGCGCTGTTGGGCGCCCTGGCACTGGCCACCGGTGCCGCTACCGCCTGGGCGGGTGCCTACGAGGACTTCTTTTCTGCCGTGGAGCGCGACGACGCCGACACCGTCAACAACCTGCTGCGCCGCGGGTTCGACCCCAACATCCGCGACCCGAAGGGGCAGGTGGGGCTGACACTGGCGATCCAGGCCGAGTCGCTCAAGGTGTTTGCCGCCCTCATCGCCAACCGGCGCCTGAAGGTGGAGACCCGCAACCAGCAGGACGAAAGCCCGTTGATGATGGCCGCGCTCAAGGGCAACGTCGACGCCGTCAAGGCCCTCATGGCGCGCGATGCCGATGTGAACAAGGAAGGCTGGGCGCCGCTGCACTATGCCGCCTCGGGCATCAAGCAGGAGCACGTGCGCATCATCGGCATGCTGCTGGAGAATCATGCCTACATCGACGCGACGTCGCCCAACGGCACCACGCCGCTGATGATGGCCGCGCAGTACGGCTCCAACGATGCCGTGCAACTGCTGCTCAACGAGGGGGCCGACCCCACGCTCAAGAACCAGCTGGGCCTGACGGCCGTGGACTTCGCGATGCGCGTGAGCCGCACCGAAGCGGCCGAGAAGATCGCCACGGCCATCCGCCGCCGCCAGCCCAACGCGGGCAAGTGGTGATGCGCAGGACACGGCCTCTGGCCTGAAGCCAGGGCCGGCCGTCGGTCGTCAGTCCGCCGCTGGCGCTTCGGCTAAGGTGGGCCTTGCGGCCGTGGCAGGCCGGCTCTGCAAGCGCGCATACAGGCCGCCTGCGGCCACGAGTTGGGCGTGCGTGCCTTGCTCGGCGATGCGGCCCTGCTCCATCACCACCACGCGGTCCGCATGCTCGATGGTGGACAGGCGGTGGGCGATCACCAGCGTGGTGCGCCCCTGCATCAGCCGGTTCAGCGCGTCCTGAACCAGGCGTTCGGATTCCGTGTCCAGCGCCGAGGTGGCCTCGTCCAGGATGAGGATGGGCGCGTCCTTGTAGAGCGCGCGTGCAATCGCCAGGCGCTGGCGTTGCCCGCCCGAGAGCTGGGTGGCGTTGTGCCCCACCACGGTGTGGATGCCCTGCGCGAGCGATGCCACGTGGTCCGCCAGGTTGGCGGCGGCCAGGCAGGCCAGCACCTTGCCATCGTCCACCGCATGGCCCAGCGCCACGTTGGCGGCAATGGTGTCGTTGAACATCACCACGTCTTGGCTGACCATGGCGATCTGGGTGCGAAGCGCGGCGAGGTCCCATTCCTGCACGGGGTGGCCATCGAGCAGCACGGCGCCCGACGAGGTGGCGATAAAGCGCGGCAGCAGGTTCACCAGCGTGGTCTTGCCCGCACCCGAGGGGCCGACCAGCGCCACGATCTCGCCGGGTGCCACGCTGAGGCTTACGCCGTCCAGGGCCGGCGCGTTGTCGGGGCCGAACGATACGGACACATCGCGCAGCTCCAGCGCGCCCTGGGCCCGCTCCGTGCGGTAGCTGCCCCCTTGCTCTGCCCCTGTGTCGCCCAGCAGGGCCAGGCCGCGCTCCAGCGCCGCCACGCCGCGCGTAATGGGGTTGGCCACGTCCGCCAGGCGGCGGATGGGGGCGATCAGCATCAGCATGGCGGTGATGAACGAGACGAAGCCGCCCACGGTCACGTCCTTGGCGTTCAGCGTGCCGCGGCTTTGCCACAGCGCAATGCAGATCACCACCGACAGCGCGGCGGCGGCCAGCAGCTGCGTGAGTGGCGTCATCGCGGCCGAGGCGATGGTGGACTTGATGGCCAGGCCGCGCAGGCTCTGGCTCAGGCCTGCGAAGCGCTTCGATTGGCCCTCTTGCGCGCCGTGCAGGCGCACCATGCGGTGGGCCAGCACGTTCTCTTCGACCACATAGGCCAGCTCATCGGTGGCCTGCTGGCTGCTCTTGGTCAGGGTGTACAGGCGCTTGGACAGGGTCTTCATGATCCACGCGACGCCGGGCACCACCACGGCCACGATCAGCGTGAGCTGCCAGTTCAGGTACAGCAGGTAGCCCAGCAGCGCCAGCAGCGTGAAGCCGTCGCGCGATAGGCCCAGCAGGGCCTGCACCAGCAGCGTGGCCCCTGTCTGCACCTCGTAGACCACGGTGTTGGACAGCGCGCTGGCGGACTGGCGCGAGAACAGCCCCATCTCGGCCGCCAGCACGCGGTCGAACAGCGCACGGCGCAGCAGCAGCATGCCTTCGTTGGCGATGCGCGCCAGCGCGTACTGGCCCACGAATTGCGCCAGGCCGCGCACCAGGAACACCCCCATGATGGCCAGGGGCACTGCCCACAGCGGCAGGTTGCCCTGGGTGAAGCCGCGGTCCAGCAGGGGCTGCAGCAGCGCGGGGATCAGCGGCTCCGTGGCGGCACCCACCAGGGTCGCCGCGATGGCCAGGCCCCAGGCCAGCCGCTGGTTGCCGAAATACACGGAAAGCCGCGCCAGGCGGGCGGTGAGGGTGGGGGCAGGGGGGGCGGGCGGCGCAGCGGGGCCCGTGGCGCTCGGATCAGTGGCTTGCATGTGCAGCGGATTCTAAGGCGCCCCTGCGTGATGTCCCCTGGCACGCGAGAGGGCATCTCTCGCGCATGTTCGTGCTGCAGTGCGGCGATTGACCATGAGCCCCTGCACAGTTTGTCACAGCGCATCTTCTCCAGTGTGTAACATTGGCGCTGCCAACCGGCATTTGTTCGGCTACTGCGGCTGCCAATGACCACAGATCACAACACCAACTCCAACACCTCCCTCCAAGCGGCCCTGCCGCGTCCCATGCGCCGCCAGGTTCTGGCCGCGCTTGCCTCCACTGCCTCCTTGCCCGCCCTCGCGCAGTTCCGCGTGGAAGTCACGGGCGTGGGCCTGACCCAACTGCCGATTGCCATCGCCCCCTTCCGTGGCGAAGCGCAGGCCCCGCAGAAGATCGGCGCCATCGTGCAGGCCGATCTGGAGCGCAGCGGCCAGTTCCGCGCGGTGGACACTGCGGGCGTGGTGCTCGACGAGACCTCGCGCCCCGATGTGGCCCTGTGGCGTCAGAAGACGGCCGATTCGCTGGTGACCGGCAGCGTGACGCGCACACCTGACGGCCGCTACGATGTGCGCTTTCGGCTGTGGGACGTGGTCAAGGGCCAGGACCTGGGCGGCCAGAGCTTCGCCGTGTCACAGGCCGACCTGCGGCTGGTGGCGCACCGCATTGCCGACTTCGTCTACGAAAAGCTCACGGGCGAGCGGGGGGTCTTCTCCACCCGCATCGTCTACGTCACCAAGACCGGTAGCCGCTACAGCCTGTGGGTGGCCGATGCCGATGGCGAAAATGCGCAATCGGCCCTGTCGAGCCCTGAGCCCATCATCTCGCCGGCCTGGTCGCCCTCGGGCGGGCAGATCGCTTACGTGTCGTTCGAGTCGCGCAAGCCCGTGGTGTATGTCCACCAGGTCGCCTCGGCCCAGCGCCGGCTGGTGGCCAACTTTCGCGGCTCCAACAGCGCGCCGGCCTGGTCACCCGACGGCCGCAATCTGGCCGTGACGCTGAGCCGCGATGGCGGCTCGCAGCTGTACCTGATCGACGCCAATGGCGGCGAGCCCAAGCGCCTGATGCAAAGCCCCGGCATCGACACTGAACCCATGTTCTCTGCCGACGGCCGCAGCATCTACTTCGTGAGCGACCGGGGCGGTGCGCCCCAGGTCTACCGCGTGCCCTCGGGCGGCGGCAGTGCCGAACGCGTGACCTTCACGGGGTCCTACAACATCTCGCCCAGCATCAGCCCCGATGGCAAGTGGTTGGCCTACATTTCCCGCGTGGGCGGGGCCTTCAAACTGCACGTGATGGACTTGGCCTCAGGCACCGTCACCGCCATCACCGATACCTCGGCCGACGAGAACCCCAGCTTTGCGCCCAACAGCCGCCTCATCGTGTATGCCACGCAGCAGCAGGGCCGCGAGGCGCTCATGACCACCACGTTGGACGGAAAAATCAAGGCACGCCTGGCTGGCCAGCCTGGAGACATCCGCGAGCCCGATTGGGGCCCGTTCCAGAAGCAATGAACTTTTCAGCACTTTTCACAATCTAGTTTCCAGGAGAATTTTGGATGATCAGCAGCAAACTCAAGCGTTTTACCCTTGCCCTTACTGTCACCGCCCTCGTGGCCGGCTGCAGCTCTGGCGTGAAGCTCGACGATGTGCCGGTGGAAGACAAGGGCGCCAGCTCGACCATGGGTACCAACCCAGGCGGTGCCAACACGGGCAACACCGGCCAGAGCACCGTCGCCCCCCTGGACCTGACCGGCTCTGGCGCCAATGCGCAAGGCCCTGTGGGCGTGGCACGCATCGTCTACTTCGACTACGACAGCTACGTCATCAAGTCCGAGTTCCAGTCGCTGCT
This sequence comes from Acidovorax sp. Root219, assembly GCF_001428665.1. Lineage (GTDB taxonomy): Bacteria > Pseudomonadota > Gammaproteobacteria > Burkholderiales > Burkholderiaceae_C > Acidovorax. The sequence goes on along the minus strand of NZ_LMIJ01000048.1, from coordinate 93,349 downwards.
CGAAGCCCATTCGCGCTTCATCAAGGCCAACTCCGGCCGCAAGGTCATGATTGAAGGCCACACCGATGACCGCGGTGGCCGCGAGTACAACCTGGCCCTGGGCCAGAAGCGCGCCGAAGCCGTGCGCCGTTCGCTGGGCCTTCTGGGCGTGCCGGATTCCCAGGTCGAAGCCGTGAGCTTCGGCAAGGAAAAGCCTGCCGCCCCTGGCAACAGTGAAGACGCGCACGCGCAGAACCGCCGCGCCGAGCTGTCGTACCGTTGATGCCCGGATTCAGCCTTTCCCAACCCCTGCGGTCCGTGGCCGCAGGCTTTGCGCTGGCCTGTGTGGCGCTGCCAGGTGCGCACGCAGCCATCTTCGAGGACGGGGAGGCGCGCCGCGCCATCCTCGAAGTGCGCCAGCGCGTGGACGCCATGCAGCAAGCCCAGCAGCGCACAGCCGACGAACTGCGCCGTGCCAATGAGGACACCGCCCAGTTGCGCCGCGGCCTGCTGGAGCTGCAGACCCAGATCGAGACTCTGCGCAGCGAGAACGCCCGCCTGCAGGGCCAGAACGAGCAGTTGACACGCGAAGTGTCCGAGCTGCAGCGCCGCCAGAAGGACATCGCCCAAGGGGTGGACGAGCGCCTGCGCCAGTTCGAGCCCATCAAGGTCACGGTGGATGGCCTGGAGTTCCAGGCCGACGCCGCCGAGAAGAAGGACTTCGAAGCCGCGCTGGCCATCTTCCGCGCCGGCAAGTTTCCCGAGTCCAACCAGGCCTTCGGCAACCTGATCCGCCAGTACCCGCGCAGCGGCTATGTGCCGTCGGCCCGCTTCTGGCTGGGCAATGGCCAGTACGCCGCGCGCGACTACAAGGAAGCCATCAACAACTTCAAGGCCCTGCTGGCCGAGGCGCCCACGCATGCGCGTGCGCCGGAGGCGGCCCTGTCGATTGCCAACTGCCAGGTGGAATTGAAGGATGCCAAGGCCGCGCGCAAGACGCTGGAAGATCTGGCCCGGGCCTATCCCCAGTCCGAAGCAGCCATGGCCGCCAAGGAACGCCTGGCGCGGATGAAGTGAGCACTGCGGTCCCAACGCCCGAGGTCAAGGAACTGCTGGTCGGGAGCGAAACCGCTCCCGTGCCCATGGTTCCTTTTGCCGATGATGCGACCGACGAGGTTACGCAGCGGCGCTTTGGCGGCCTTGAGCGCCTGTATGGGGTGGAGGGTGCCAGGCGCATTCGCGCCTCGCATGTGGTGGTGGTGGGCATCGGCGGCGTGGGCTCCTGGTCTGCTGAAGCGCTGGCCCGCAGCGGGGTCTCGCGCCTCACGCTGGTGGACCTGGACCATGTCTCCGAGTCCAACATCAACCGCCAGATCCACGCCCTGTCCACCACGGTGGGGCAGGCCAAGATCGAAGCCATGCGCGATCGCATCGCGCTGATCAACCCCGAATGCGACGTGCGCTGCATTGACGAGTTCGTGGAGCCTGGCAACTGGCCCCAGTTGCTGGGCAGCGACCCGGTGGATGCGGTGATCGATGCCTGCGACCAGATCAAGGCCAAGACCGCCATGGCCGTGTGGGCCCGCGCCACGGGCCAGGCGTTCATCAGTGTGGGCGCGGCCGGCGGCAAGCGCCAGGCGCACAAGGTGGACATCGACGACCTGTCGGCCACCACGCACGACCCGCTGCTTGCCCAGTTGCGCTACCAGTTGCGCAAGCACCATGGCGCCCCGCGCGAGGGCCGCAAGATCGGCATTACCTGCGTCTTCAGCCGCGAAGCCGTGGCGCAGCCCGACGCCTCGTGCGCCATCGAGGGCGGCGACGGCTCGCTCAACTGCCACGGCTACGGCTCGGTGGTGGCTGTGACGGCGACCTTCGGCCAGTGCGCGGCGGGCTGGGTGATCGACCGTCTGGCCCAAGGTCCGCTGAAACCCCTAAAAATCAAGCTATAATCTTAGGCTTTGCAGCAGCCAAGGTTCAGCGATGGGCATGCGGCAGTTGCAATGATGGGACGTTAGCTCAGTTGGTAGAGCAGCGGACTTTTAATCCGTTTGTCGTGGGTTCGACCCCCGCACGTCCCACCAGGATACGCAAGGCGCTACAGCTCTCAAGGCTGTAGCGCTTTTTGCTTTTTGTTCCCACATTGGGAATTCAGCCCAGCCCCTACCCACAGGCTTGCTGGCCTGCGTTGCCCTGCTGCAGCGCTGCCGGGGCTGACTCCGTGGGCCAGCCACTGCCTTGCGCTGACAGCCATCTCATCAATTCTCCCCGGTCCTGCAGGCCCAGGCTGTTGTAGAGCTGGCGGCGGTGGTAGACCACGGTGTTGGCGCTGATGTGCATGCGCACGGCGATCTGCGACTCCGGCAGGTCGAGCGCGAGCCAGTACGCGAGTTCCTGCTGGCGCTGCGAAAGACTCTGGGTCTGCAGAAACGCTTGCAGGCGCGCCTCGCGCGGGACGCGCTGCATGATGTGAATCCCGACGGCCTGGCCCATGCCGGTGGCCGCCTTCATGGGAGTGGCGCGCACCGAAAAATCGCCATGCACGGTGCGCACCTCCCTGGTGGGCAGCCCTATGGGTTGCTGTGCGCGCATGTGTTGCAGCAGTTCCTGCAATTCCTGGGGCAGCCCCGCACCACGCCGCCAGCGCCAGCCGAAGGCCAGGGGCAGCAGGGCCTCGGCCTCGGGCGACAGCCACAGCAGCCGCCCCTGGGGTGTGGTGATGAGCATGCCCTGGCTGTGCGCCTCGCTGTCGTTGGCGCTGGCTTGGGCATCATCCTGCAGGATGTGCGCCAGGCAGGGCTCCAGCCGCGAGAGCGCCGCAACCTCATCGGGCCCGAAAGCTGGCGACCCCGCTTCGCGGTAGAACTTGAGCGCACCTATTCCTTGCCCTCGCGGCGTGCGCAGCACCAGGCTCATACAGTCTGTGGCCCCCATGGGCCGCATCACCACGTTGTAGAAATCGCTGCGCTCCAACTCGGGCATGGGCACCCGCACCAATTGCCCGAGCAACTGGGGCCCTTGCTCGTACCGCACTGCCTCGTCAAAGTCGCGCGAACTGCGCACCAGTACCTGGCGCTCGCTGCGCAGGATGCGCGGATCAAAGTAGTCGGCCACCACTGCCTGGACGGTCGGCACTTCCATGTGCACCGCCAGGTCGCCCGTGTCTGCGGGGTGCATGTACGCGCTGGAGTCAAAGCCGATCACCCCGTGCAGCGCCTGCAGCAGCGGCCCGATCATGGATGGCCCGCTCACCTCCATGCGGGTCATGTGGTGCAAGCGTGCAATGGCTTGCCCGGTGGAGCTGGGCGAGGGCATGTTGTGCGATCCGGTGGAGCGGTGGTGGGGATGAGAACCCGAATCTAGGAGCCGTGCCGCGTTGGGTCAATACCCCGGTGCACCGCCCTGCAACACCCTATCTGCCGGGGGTGGGGTGCGCAGGGCCACAGGCCGCTAGCCTGCGCAACTCACGAGGAATGACCCGGCCATCAAGCGGATGCCGGCCCAGGAGGGGCTGCGCACTGCCTGCAATACAAAAGCCCCCGTTGCTGTCTGGCACCGGGGGCTTTTTTGTGGGCGGAGTTATTTGGCACGCATTCGTGAATGAATTCACGTTTTCCTGCCAATCTGCGCCAGCAACTCGTCGCGCCCCATCACACCCAGCCGGTTGTAGAGCTGGCGGCGGTGGTACACGGCCGTGTTGAGGCTGATGCCCATGCGCTGGGCGATCTGTGATTCGGGCAGGCCCCGCGCCAGCCACCAGGCCAGCTCGTGCTGGCGCTGCGGCAGGCCCAGCGTCTGCAGTGCCGACAGCAGCCGCACCCCGCGCGCCACGCGCCGCGTGATGTGCAGGGCCACCGCGTGGCGGTCTTGCCGCTCCTGGGGTGCTGGGGTCAGGTGTGTGGCGCGCAGCGAGAACCAGCCCTGCGCCGTGAACAGCTCCATCGCGGGCAGGGCCATCTCGCCGGGCTGCTGTGCGGTGAGCCGCCGCAGCAGTTCCTGCAGCGCGGGGGGCAGTTGGGCGCCTCGGCGCCAGTGCCAGCCAAAAGCCAGGGGCATCAGCGCCTCGGCCTCGGGCGAGATCCACATCAGCCGCCCCTGCGGCGTGGCGACCAGCACCCCCTGGCTGTGCACCTCGCTGCCCTGTGCATCGCGTTCGCCCTGCTGCAGCGCACGCGCCAGATGGGCCTCCAGTCGGGCCAGCAGGGCCGCGTCCTGCGGCGTAAAGTCCGGGGCCGAGGCATCGCGGAAAAGGTGGATCACAGCCAGGCCCACACCCTGCGCGGTGCGCAGCACCAGGCTCATGTAGTCCTTGGCGCCGGTGGGCCGCATCACCGCGTCGTAATAGTCACTGCGCAGCAGCTCTGTGAGAGGCACCGCCATCTGCTCGCGCATCAGCCTGGGGCCATGCTCGTGGCGCACCACCTCGCCGAAATCGCGTGGGCTGCGCACCAGCACCTGGCGCTCGCTGCGCAGGATGCGTGCATCGAAGTAATCCCGCGCCACCGACTGCATGGGCTCCTGCGCATAGTTCATCAGCTCGCCATCGCTGCCGGGGTACAGCATGCAGCCGAAGTCAAAGCCCACCACCCGGCGCAGCTCCTGCAGCAATGGCTCGATGAGCTGCATGCCACCCGCCTCCAGGCTGGCCATGCGGTGCAGGCGCGCAAGGGCGTGGCGGTCGGGTCGGAAGGGGGTGGGCATGGCGATGAAAACAAAAACGGAAGGCCGCCAATCTAGAACCCGCCCGGCACCCGGTCAACGCAGCCTGCGGGCTGCCTGCAACACCCCATCCCATCGGGGTGGGGTGCGTCGAAAGGTTCGCGGGTAATTTGCATGGCCATGAATACTTGTGCCCACGCTTCGAGCGTCAACACGTTCTCATACCGGGCGCTTCCATCGATTCCCACTCACAAGGAACCAACGTGACACGGACCCTGTTTTCCCGCAATTCTCTGGCTGCTCTGGGCGCGATCTGCCTGGCGTGCCTGCCGGCCCATGCCCAGGTGGAGATCATCGAACCCGTGGGGGACTTCCAGTTTGGCAAGGTTGCTGTGCATTCATCCGCCACGCAAACCCTGCGGGTGGCCAACCGCGGCCCATCTCCCGTGCAATTGGGCAAGGTGATCTCAAGCATCGCAGCCGTGTCACCGCTCTGTACCGGGATCGGTTGCGCAATGGTCATTGCAAGCGACTTCACCATCCCCCCGGAATCGGATGGCTGCAGCAACACCTTGCTCCAGCCGGGGGCGGTTTGCTCGGCGCTGGTGCGCTTTGTGCCGTCGGGCCCAGGGTCGCGCGGATCCCAACTGAACGTTTTCATGCCGAATGCACCTTATGTTCTGCGCGGGTTGGGTGGCACAGGCGTCTCGCAGCCGCTGGACTGTGTGCTCGACTGGGCGGAAAAAACCTTTCCACAGCTGCTGACCGCCCCGACCATGACGTCCACCGCCTCGGCTTTCCATGTGCGCTGCTATGCCCAGGGGGCGATCTGCGTCGGTGCCGACACCGCCGTGCCCACGCCTGACCAGCCCAGCGTCTATGCCTACCAGGCCCAGGCCAACCCGCCGCTGCAGCGTCTGGACCATCTGTCCTCGCTGTCGCGCCTGGCGCAGTGCCAATGACGGGGTGGCCCGTCGGTCACGGCCCGGTTCTGCCTGAACCGGGCCGGGCCGAGCTGCTTCAGATGTATTCCAGCCCCTGGCTGCTGAGCCCGACCAGGTTGATGTGCGCGGCATTCAGGTCCAGGTTGGCCGCAGCCACTGCGAACGATGCATTGGTGTAGGCGCCCGACTTGATGACGGCCGCCAGCGACTGGACCGTATTGGCATCGGCCGCGACGCCCACCAGATTGGCGTAAAGCAGGTTCACCACCTGCTCTGGCGTGGCCGAGGCCCCCAGCAGTGTACTGATGCCAAATTGCGCGACCTGCAAGGGGGTCGAGCCGGCGTCCACCGCCTTGAGCACGATGCCGACCACGCTGCGGTTGTTCAGGCCGGCAGGGCCGAGCAGCGCACCGACCATGCGTGCGGCCGTGCCTGCAGCGCCGTCCAGGTCCAGCGCCACAAAACCATCCGTGAACTTGACCCGCTCGATCTGCAGCAGGGTATCCACCCCGTCGCGGCTGGGGACCCCGTCGCCCAGCGTCCAGCCGCCACCGTTCTTGGGCTGCAGCGAGTAGTCGCCGCGGTTGCCCCGGGCAACCAGGGTGTCCAGGCCGCCCAGGCCGTTGAACGTCTCATTGGCATTGGTGCTGGTGAACGTGTCTGCACCGGCTGTGCCCGTTGGCGTCGTGGGTGTGGTCGGGGTCGTTGGGGTGGTGGGTGTCGTGGGCGTGGTCGGCGTCGTGGGGAAGGTCAGCGTGGGGCCACTGGTCGAGTTGAACCCGTAGGTGCCGCCCAGGCCGTCCCGGCCGTAGATCCAGTCCAGCGCCAACAGGTCATAGGCCTGGAAGGTGGTCTTGTACTGGCCAGCATCGGTGTACGACATCACCGTGTTGTTGGTATTGTCCTCGGCCGTGGGCAGGGGGCGGGGGGAGTCGAATGGGTGCGCCAGACCCAATGCATGGCCCACCTCGTGCAGCAGCACCTCATAGCCCAGGCCGCCGGCCGTGGGGGTGTTGTTGATGCTCGCGAACTCCACGTTATCCAGGTAGACCACCGATTCGGCATTGAGCGACGTCAGCGTCTGTTCGGGCCCCGTGAAGCTGTAGTTGTAGAACGAGGAGTTCAGCCCCGCCGTCGTGCGGCCCTGCAGGTTGGTCGCCGCGAAGTGGATGTCTGCCTGGGACGAACTGCCCACTTCGGTGAAGGTGATGCCCGTGACCTGGCTGGAATACGCCATGATCTGGCGCGCTGCCTGCATCTGTGAGGAATTGAATGAGGTCAGGGTGGTGCTCGAATCCCGATCGGCCACGCTGCCCGTGCTCACGTCGAAGGTGTAGTACAGCACCTTGCGGCCATCGGGGATGAAATTCCACGGGGCTGGGTTTTCCAGCAGGGAATCGGCCTTGTAGTTGCCCGAGAAGCGGATGTTCTGGAGGTCGGAAACGGTGGCCATGGTGGTGTCGAATGTCTCGGCGGTTGGATGGTGGCAACTGGCTGCCCAGTGCCCTTGGACAATGCCTCGCCGAAGTGGCACACCGCCCCGGCGGGGTTGCCTTCGGGCCACGGTTGCAGGTGCAAGGGCATATCCCGTGCATTTGCAAGCACGAAACAGAATTTATCACCGAGGCGACCGCTGCGCTGTGACGAAAAACACAATGTCACGATATCTGTTCGGGCCATTGAAGGAATGCCGGCCTAGCTCGGAAGGCATTTCCCTGCCGCAGCCGCGTCGGCGCATGGAGTGGCTTCGGCAAGGGAAATGGTCGACGGCGCCGTCACCTGCGCGACCCCGCCTAAGTGGCATCCCCAATGCCACGGATGGGGCTGGCCCCTAGGCTCTGGCGTTGAAGGAAAGAAACCATTCTCCCCATTCCATCCATGTCCACACGCCCCCACTACGCTTTCTGGCCCCGCCGGCTGCCCCATTCGATCACCTTGCCCGCCACGTCGCTGTGGGACAACCTGGCCATCAGCGCACAGCGCTACCCCGACAAGACGGCGCTGGTGTTCTTTGGCCGCCAGCTGAGCTATCGGGCCCTGGTGGAGGGCGCCGAGCGGCTGGCCGCGCGGCTGGCGCAACTGGGTGTGCAGCGCGGCGACCGCGTGGTGCTGTGCATGCAGAACTGCCCGCAACTGGTGATGGCGCATTTCGCCATCCTGCGCGCCAATGCCGTGGTGGTGCCGGTCAACCCCATGAACCGGGCCGAGGAGCTCAAGCACTACATCACCGACCCCGATACCAAGGTGGCGTTCACTACGGCCGACCTGGCGCCCGAGCTGGCCAAGGCCAGCAACGCCCTGGCACCGAATGAGCGCCTGGCGCACCTGGTGGTGACGCACTTCACCGATGCCTTCGATGCCGACGTGCAGGGGGCCGACGCCCCGCCCGACGCATGGAAGGAGTGGCTGTGCACGCAGCATGCGCTGCCTGCGCTCGACGGTGGCACAGTGCACGCCTTTGCCGAGGCGCTGGCCTGCAGCGATGCGCCACCTGCGCTGGTGGTGGGCCCCGCTGACCTGGCGCTGCTGCCCTACACCAGCGGCACCACGGGCCTGCCCAAGGGCTGCATGCACCTGCACAAGAGCATCATGCACAACGCCGTGGCCAGCGCGCTGTGGGGTTCTGGCTCGGCGGACAACGTCACCCTGTCGGTGGTGCCCATGTTCCACATCACCGGCATGGTGAGCGTGCTGCACACCTCCATCTACTGCGCGGCTACCATCGTGGTCATGCCCCGCTGGGACCGGGACCTGGCCGGGCGCCTGATCTCGCGCTACAAGGTGACCAACTGGACCAACATCCCGACCATGGTCATCGACCTGCTCAACAGCCCCAACTTCGCCAGCTATGACCTCTCCAGCCTGGTCTACATCGGCGGCGGCGGGGCGGCCATGCCGCAGGCCGTGGCCCAGCGCCTGCTGGAGCAATATGGCCTGCGCTATACCGAAGGCTATGGCCTGACGGAGACGGCCGCGCCATCGCATTCGAACCCGCCCGACCACCCCAAGCAACAGTGCCTGGGCATCCCCTTCATGGGCACCGATGCGCGCGTGGTAGACCCCGACACGCTGCAGGAGGTGGCCGTGGGCGAGCAGGGCGAGATCATCATGCATGGCCCCGAGGTGTTCGAGGGCTACTGGAAGCGGCCCGACGCCACGGCCAGCGCCTTCGTCGAGTTCGAGGGCAAGCGCTTCTTCCGCTCGGGCGACCTGGGGCGCATGGACGAGGAGGGCTACTTCTTCCTCACCGACCGCCTCAAACGCATGATCAATGCCAGCGGCTTCAAGGTCTGGCCGGCCGAGGTGGAGGCGCTGATGTTCCGCCACCCGGCCATCCAGGAGGCCTGCATCATCTCGGCACGCGACGCCTACCGGGGCGAGACCGTCAAGGCGGTGGTGGTGCTGCGCCCCTCGCACCAGGACACGACCGAGCAGCAGATCATCGACTGGTGCCGCGAGAACATGGCGGTGTACAAGGTGCCGCGCATCGTGCAGTTCGTGAATGCCTTGCCCAAGAGCGGCAGCGGCAAGGTGATGTGGCGGCATCTGCAGGAGGCGGAGGCGGCCTGAGGCCTGCACGGCGCTGGCAACTTGACCATTGCTCACTGAACATTGGGCATTGGCAGGCCTTGGCACTTGCCAATTTGTCCAGTGCCGTCCAGAGACCGCAATCGCGGCACAAAGCGCTGGTAGGCTTGGTGCACCGCCTTCCTGGCGCCATCGTGCGCCCGCCGTTCCATGTCTGCCAACACCTATAGCTTCACCTGCATCGGCTCTGACGCCGCTGCGCTGGCCCAGCTGCATGCCCTGCTGAAAGCTGCCATGCAAGCCCCTGGTTGCGCCTTGCACGAGCCTTTGGAGCGCATTTTCCAGTACTGGGACGGTCCCGTGGTGATGAGTGCGTCCCTGCTGGGCACCACGCTGCGCTGCACGGTCGACACATCCGCGCACGATCCGCTCGAGAAACCGCAGATCCAGGCTTGGCATGCCGCAGGCGCCGACTACCTTCAGGTGCATGTGTTCAACAGCCAGGTCGGGGAATCGTCCACCACGTACTACCACGCCGGCAAGCGCATCCCGGCCAAGGCGTTTCCCAAGCCGGTGCTGTCCGAAGGCGAGCGCCTGTACGAGCTGGTACTGGAGGCCAAGGACAGCGCACTCGCCAAGGAGGTCAAGGCCGGTGCATCGCCCAACGCCACGGCCGATGGCGTGCCCATCATGGTGCTTGCCCTGCGCGCGGGCCTGGTGAAATCGGTGCGCGCCCTGCACGACGCCAAGGTCGACTGGTCTGCCTGCCTGCCCTGGGCGGCCGAGGTCGCCGATCTGATCGGTGCCTGCGGCGGCAATCAGCGCGAAGCCATGCTCTCGGGCCTGTTACATGCATCTGGCGCGGATCTGCCCAGGCTGTCGCGCCTGGAGCGCGTGGTGCGGCCGGTGAGCACGAATGCCAAACTACTCCAATGGCTATTGGCGCAACCCGGTGTGGACGTGAATGCCCTGCTGGTCGACGACCAATCCGGGCAGGAAACCGGCAGCCTGCTGTTCCACAGCGTGGAGTTCTTTGAAGACCGGGCCGATGTTCTCAAGGTGCTGACCACCAGTGGCGCGCGCTCGGTTCCGCCTGCTCAGATGAGCGACGTGGAGCGGCTCACCCGCATGTGCAGGGGATACCGGGATGCGCAGACCCCGGCGCAGTTGGCTGCGGCCGGGGTGGATCTGGAAACACCGCTCTGGCGGGAATATCCTGCGCTGCGCATGGTGATGCGCAACTACACGGGAGCGCTGGTGGATTTGCGCCTGGCGAATGACCTGCTTGATGCTGGCGCTGGGGTGGACTACTGGAAAAATCCCGAGGCCTTCCAGGAGGAAGTAGTGGAGCCGCTGCTGACCGTGTACTGGTATGAGCCCAGCAATGCCAGTGGCAAGCTCGCCTCGCGCCTGGATGCGAATGCCTGCCAGATTGTGATCGACACGCTGCGCCGGGTGCTGGATCGTGGGGTGAGTGCGGCGATGGGGGTCTCGCTGCAGGTGGACGACCTGGAGACTCGGCACGAGGGTGAATCACCGCCCTCGGCCTGCTACGTGGGGAGCCTGCTCGGGGCAGTGGCAGGCCTGCTGTGCGTACGCGGCAGCATGCTGCGGCCGTTGTGCCTGCCGCTGGTAACGCTACTGCTGGAGAACGGTGCAGACCCCCATGCGCCCTGCAGACGTGGCATCCACCTATGGGCGCGCGGGCGGATCTGGGGGTGGGGCAACTGGCCGGAGCTGCATGACCCCTGGCCGGAGGGGATGTCCGTGCTGGCCTACCTACAGCAAAGGCAGGCCGAGATGCCCGATGCCATCGATGCGGCGGTGATTGTCGCGATGCAGGCGCGGTCTTGAATATGGTGTGAGAAAAGAAGAATCTTTGAAGATCCCTCAATGCGCAGTGTGCGTCAGCTCTGCCAGATCGCGCTCCAGCAGCGCCGGGTCGCCCAGCTGCAGCTCGATCAGGCGCCGCAGGTGGGTCACGCTGTCGAGGTCGATGGAGCGGCACAGCAGGCCGGTGTGCAGCCCCTCCAGGTGCGCCACCTCGCAGGACATGCCGATGTGGTTGCCCGTGTCGTGCAGCGGGATGGTGAGCTGGCACAGCATGCCGGCGCGCACGTCTGCCTGCGCAGGCAGTGAAATCAGCGCTCCCTTGAGCGACAGGTCCTGCACATGCACACTGAAGGCGTTGCTTGCCAGGGTGAGCAGCGCAGGGGCATCGAATTGGACACGGACGTAGTGGCGGCGTTCGTGGGGCATGGCTGTCTCCGAAGAGTTTGACGCATGCTAACCCAAGGTCTGCAGGCCTGTGCAAAAAAAGATCTCGGGCAGGCTTTCGGCGGCACGCTTTGTTTTGGTTACGTTTTGATAAACAAGCAACCTTTGGTTAACATGGTGCTTTTGGCCAATGTGGGGATTCCCGATCGTGAGTTCACGCATTTTCCGGTGGCATTGCCGATGGGCGGGATGGCTGGTGGGTGCCTTTTGGTGCCTGCTGCCGGTGAGCGCCAGCACTGCTGCGCCTGCGCGCGAGGTGCGGGTGGGGGTGTATGCCAACGAGCCCACCGTGTTCATGAACCAGCATGGCCGGCCCGCGGGCATCTTTGTGGACCTGCTCAACCTGGTGGCCGAGCGCGAGCGCTGGTCCGTGCGCTATGTGCCGTGCGAGTTGCGTGCATGCCTGGATGACCTGCACAACGGCCGCCTGGACCTGGTGCCCGACGTGCCGCGCACGCCGGCGCGCGAGGCGCAGTTCGATTTCACCGCGCAACCCATCGTGGACACCTGGTCCGAGGTGTACCGCCAGTCGTCCTCGCCGATCCAGTCGGTGCTGGACCTGGATGGCAAGCGCGTGGCCGTGCAGCGCGACACGGTGCAGAAGGACCATTTCATGGCCCTCACGCGCCGCTATGGGCTGCAGGTCATGGTGGTGGAGGTGGACTCGCCCGACCAGGCCTTCAGCGCCGTAGGCAGCAAGAACGCCGAGGCGGCCATCACCAGCCACCTGTTCGGCAGTGCCCGTGCGCCGGGCCACGGTCTGGTCGATTCAGGCATCGTGCTGCAGCCAGGGGGGCTGTACATCGCCAGCGGCAAGGACCGCAACCCCGACCTGCTGGCCGCCATCGACAAGCGGGCCGCGCAGTGGCGCGATGGGTCCGACGCAGCGTATGGCCAGGTGATGCGCCGCTGGGTCAGCCGGCCATCCGCCAACACCGTGGGGCGTCCGGTGCTGTGGGCCGTTGGCGCATTGCTGCTGGCGGTTGCGCTGGGGCTGCTGGTGGTCTTCCTGCGCCGCCGCCGTGTGCGCGAGCGCAGCCGGCACCCGTGGACCAGCGGGCACAAGCTGCGCACCATCCTCGACAGCGTGGGCGCCTTCATCTATATCAAGGACGCCGAGCACCGCTACCAGTACGCCAACCAGCACATGCTGGCGTTGCTTCCCGATGCCGCAGGCGGCCTGATCGGGCAGGACGACAGCGCGATCTTCGACGAGGCGACTGTGCGCCAATTGACGGCCAATGACCGCCTGGTGCTGGAGCGCGGCGAGCGCATCGAGGTGGAGGAAACCAACACCTTCCACGATGGTTCGGTGCGCACCTACCTGTCGATGAAGATGCCGCTGCGCGACAGCGACGGCCGCATCCATGCGCTGTGCGGCATTTCCACCGACATCACCGACCACCGGGGGGTCGAAGAATCGCTGCAGATCGCGGCCATCGTGTTCGAGTCGTTCGAGGGCATGGTGGTCACCGGGCCCGACCAGCGCATCATCCAGGCCAACACTTCCTACGCGCGGCTCACGGGCTACCCGGTGGAGGAACTGGTGGGCAAGACCCCGGCGCTGCTGCAGTCCGGCCGGCACGACCAGACCTTTTACCGGACGATGCAGGAGACGCTGCAGTCGGTGGGCTCCTGGCAGGGCGAGGTCTGGAACCGGCGCAAGGATGGCGAGGTGTACCCGGCCTGGATCACCGTCACCGTGGTGCGTTCGGCGCAGGGCGCCATCACACACTACGTGGGCACGCAGACCGACATCTCCAGCCGCAAGGCGGCCGAGGATGAGATCCGCCTGCTGGCTTTCTACGACCCGCTCACCGGCCTGCCCAACCGGCGGCTGATGGCCGACCGGCTGCAGCACAGCCTGGCGGCCAGCGCCCGCACGGGCACCGGTGGCGCCCTGCTGTTCGTGGACATGGACAACTTCAAGGACCTGAACGACACCCAGGGCCATGAGATCGGCGACCAGCTGCTGTGCCAGGTGGCGGCGCGCCTGGGTGGCTGCGTGCGCAACGGCGACACGGTGGCGCGCCTGGGTGGCGACGAGTTCGTGCTGCTGCTGGAGGGCCTGAGCGCGCTGCCGCACGAGGCGGCCTCGCAGGCCGAGATGGTGGGCCGCAAGGTGCTGCATGCGCTGGGTCAAAGCTACCAGTTGGGCGGCCATGCGCACCACAGCTCGTGCAGCATCGGCGTGACCTTGTATGCCGACCCGCACACCACGGTGGACGAGTTGCTCAAGCGCGGCGACATGGCCATGTACCAGGCCAAGGGGGCGGGGCGCAACACCCTGCGCTTCTTCGACCCCCGCACCCAGGCCGCCGTCACGGCGCGCACCGCGCTCGAGGCGGGCTTGCGCGAGGCGCTGCGCGAGGGCCAGTTCCTGCTGCACTACCAGCCGCAGATCGGCCAGTTGGAGGGCCTGGTGGGGGCCGAGGCCCTGCTGCGCTGGGAGCACCCGCAGCGCGGGCTGGTCTCGCCGGCCGAGTTCATCCCCGTGGCCGAGGCCTGCGGCCTCATCGTGCCCCTGGGCGCCTGGATCCTGCGCGCAGCCTGCCTGCAGTTGGTGGAATGGGCGCGCAACCCGGCCTCGGCCCACTGGACGCTGGCCGTGAACGTGAGCGCGCTGCAGTTCAGGCACCCGCACTTCGTGGAAGATGTGGTGGAGGTCCTCAAGAGCACGGGCGCCAACCCGGTGCGCCTGAAGCTGGAGTTGACCGAGTCGCTGCTGCTCGATGATGTGGAAGACATCATCCGCCGCATGACCACGTTGCGCGCCCTGGGCGTGCGCTTTTCGCTCGACGACTTCGGCACGGGCTATTCGTCGCTCAGCTACCTCAAGCGCCTGCCGCTGGACCAGCTCAAGATCGACCAGAGCTTTGTGCGCGACCTGCTCACCGACCCCAACGACGCCGCCATCGCCCGCACCATTGTCAACCTGGCCCACAGCCTGGACCTGGGCGTGATTGCCGAAGGGGTGGAAACCCCCGAGCAGCGCGACATGCTGGCCAGCGTGGGCTGCCTGCACTGGCAGGGCTACCTGTTCGGTCGGCCGGCGCCGGCCAGTGCCTTGCTGCGCATCGCGGAGCAGGTGGCCTTGCAGCCGTGAAAGCGCCTGGGGAGTCAGGGCAGGCCTTCAGCCGGGGCTGGCGCCGTTTGACCTGCATCACCCCTTGGTTGCACGGCACTGCGGCGCGTGGCCTGGGCTCGGCAGCCCCTTGCGTTAAGCCTTATGCTCGGCGGCCATGGCACAAGTCACTTTCTCACCTCCTTTTACCGCGCCCTCCGAGACTGCGAATCAACTGCGCAGCGCCGGCTTTGCCGTGCTGTCGCCCGCCGATGTGGCGGCCTGGATGGGTTGCCCGCTCTCTGACCTGCTGGCACTCAATGCCGACTGGGCGGCCTTGCCGCCCGACGATTTCCTGAAGGACGGCGGGCGCTACCGCCGCCGGCGCCACGCCTGCTTCATGGTGCAGGATGGGCAGGCGCAGCAGGTGCCGCACCGCGCGCACTGGCAGCCGGTGGAATACAACGCCCTGCACGGCGGCATGGAACGCTGGTTTGCGCCCATGGAGCCGGCCACGGTGGCGCTGCCCGTCTGGTCGCAGCTGCTGGCTGCGCTGGCCCGCGTCTCCGACGCCGTGTTTGCCGCACAGGGCAAGGCGCCACAGCCCTGGTTCGTGGAGGCGCACCAGTTCCGCATCGACACCGAAGGTGGCATCGGCCGGCCCACGCCCGAAGGCGCGCACCGCGACGGTGTGGACCTGGTGGCGGTATTTCTTGTGGGGCGCGAGGGCATCAAGGGCGGTGAGACCCGGGTGTTCGAGGCCAACGGCCCGGGCGGCCAGCGCTTCACGCTCACCGAGCCCTGGTCCCTGCTGCTGCTGGACGATGCGCGCATGATCCACGAATCCACCCCCATCCAGCCCGTGGCCCCCGGTGGCTACCGCGACACGCTGGTGGTCACCTGCCGGCGCGGCGCGTTCCAGGGGGCGGACGTGGTGGGATAGGGGTCACCATCCTTGTCGGTGGGGGGCACGGCGTAGGACAAGGCGTCGTCTTGCTGGAGAAATCGCTGGATCGACCGCCCGCCGTTTGATGCGCATCAAGATGCGATGTATGGTGTGGGTTCACACTGTCCTTCATCGCATCGCAGGCAGCACCCGGGACCGGGGGATTGGTGNNTGCATTCAATCGTATAACTAGGCGGGAAGCCGCAGACAGTGCTGTAGCACGGCAAGGCGGACCCACGAAGTTGGACGCTTGAAGGAAAATCCGTATCAGGGCCTCGCCGAAGGTGCATTCAACACAAGGAGAAGACGCCATGTTCAAGCACATTCTGGTTCCCATCGATGGCTCCGACATCGCCGCGCTGGCCGTGTCCAAGGCGGCAGAGCTGGCCAAGACCTTTGGCAGCGCCGTAACCGCCCTGTACGTGGTGGACCCGTATCCGTTCACCGGCGTCGGTGCCGATTTCGCCTATGGCCAGGCCCAGTACCTGAGCGCTGCCACAGCCGAGGCGAATACGGCACTGGACGCCGCTCGCACTGCCCTCGCGGCGGCTGGCGTGCAGGTGACCACGGTCGTGGGCGAGGGCCACACCGTGCACGACGGGATCGTGAGCGCTGTGCTGAGCACCGGTGCCGACCTCATCGTCATGGGCTCCCACGGCCGCCGCGGCCTTGAAAAACTGGTGCTGGGCAGCGTCACGCAGCGCGTGCTGGGCGCGGTGCACGTGCCGGTGCTGGTCGTGCGGACCTGAATCCCGGTTTTGAATTTGTGCTGCGCCCCTGGCACTGCGCTGGAACAAAAAAAATGGCTCCAAGAAGGAGCCATTTTTTCTTTGATACAGAGCTTCGGGAGTCGCTACAAGCTCAGCGCAGCGGTCCTGGCTAGGCGTTTCGTCGCAGACAGTACTGAAAGTACGGCAAGACGGAACAACGACGCCAGGAGAGCTTTTAGCGGCTCCTACCCCGTTACTCGATCTTGGCGCCGGAGGCTTCCACTATGCCCTTCCATTTGGCGTAATCGTTTTTCATCAAGGTACCGAACTGCGCGGCGGACATGGCTTCGGGCTCGGCGCCCTGGGCCTGGATGGCGGCCTTCATGTCGGCAGTGGCCAGCAGCTTGTTGATCTCGGCGTTCAGGGCCGTGACCACGCTGGCCGGCGTGCCGGCGGGTGCGAACACGCCGTACCAGGTGCTCACGTCAAAGCCCTTGAAGCCCGATTCGGCCACGGTGGGCACGTCGGGCAGGGACGAGCTGCGCTTGGCCGAGGTCACGGCCAGAGCACGCAACTTGCCCGACTTGAGCTGGCCCATGGCCGAGGGCACGGAGGACATCAGCAAATCCACGTTGCCGGCCATTGCATCCATGAGGGCCGGGTTCGATCCCTTGTAGGGGATGTGGCTGAGCTTCACGCCCGCGGCCTTCTCGAACAGGTCGCCCGCCAGGTGGATGGAGGTGCCGTTGCCGGGCGAGCCATAGGTGACGGTGCCGGGCGCTGCCTTGGCGGCGGCGATCACGTCGGCCAGGGTCTTGTACTTGGAGTTGGCGCTGGTGGCGATGACCACCGGTGTGTAGGCCACGTGGGCCACGGCGGTCAGGTCCTTGGTGGGGTCCCAGGGCAGGTTCTTGTAGAGCCAGGGGCCGATGACCAGGTTGTCCTTCTGGCCCATCACGATGTCATAGCCCGTGGGCGCCGCCTTCACGGCCTCGCCGATGCCGATGGTGCCGCCGGCACCGGCCTTGTTGTCGGCCACCACCGTCCACTTGGCGCTTTCGGTGAGCTTGGTGGCCACCAGGCGCGAGAGGATGTCGGTGCCGCCACCGGGCGGGAAGGGCACGATCAGGCGGATGGGTTTGTTGGGGTAGGCGGCGGCAGGGGCGGGTGCCTGCGCATGCGCGGTGGCACCCAGGGCAAGGGCCAGCGCGCTGAAGGAAATCAGGGTGCGAATCATGGTGAAAGATGTCTCCGTCGGTTCAATGGTTGGGGCGGCCGCTTCAGGCGCGCTCCACTCTGCTGATCTGGGCCAGCACCTGTGGATGATCGCTGATCCTCCACAGGGCCGGCCTTGCCAATACGGGGTGGCAGCATCGCGGGTGGCGATGGCAACCCCGGGGTATCAGATGCGTTCGAAAATCGCCGCAATGCCCTGGCCGCCGCCGATGCACATGGTCACCAGCGCATAGCGCCCCTGCACGCGCTGCAGTTCGTGCAGCGCCTTCACGGTGATCAGCGCGCCCGTGGCGCCGATCGGGTGGCCCAGCGAGATGCCCGAGCCATTGGGATTGACCTTGGCCGGGTCCAGGCCCAGGTCCTTGGTCACGGCGCAGGCCTGGGCGGCAAAGGCCTCGTTGGCCTCGATCACGTCCAGGTCGTTTACCGTGAGGCCGGCTTTCTTGAGCGCCAGCTGCGTGGCCGGCACCGGGCCGATGCCCATGTACTTCGGGTCCACACCGGCATGCGCATAAGCCACCAGGCGCGCCAGCGGCTTGGCGCCGCGCGCCTTGGCGGCGCCGGCTTCCATCAGCACCAGGGCGGCCGCGGCGTCGTTGATGCCCGAGGCATTGCCGGCCGTCACCGTGCCGTTCTCCTTGAGGAACACGGGCTTTAGCTTGGCCATGTCCGCGAGGGTTGCGCCGGGGCGAAAGTGCTCGTCGGTGGCGTACTGCACGTCGCCCTTCTTGCTCTTCAAGGTGACGGGCACGATCTGGTCCTTGAACAGACCGGCTTCGGTCGCGCGCTCGGCGCGGTTGTGGCTTTCCACGGCGAGCTGGTCCTGGTCTTCGCGGCTGATGCCCCACTTGGCGGCGATGTTCTCGGCCGTCACCCCCATGTGGATGTTGTGGAAGGGGTCGTGCAGCGCGCCCATCATCATGTCCACCATCTTGGTGTCGCCCATGCGCGCGCCCCAGCGCATGTTCAGGCTGGCAAAGGGGGCGCGGCTCATGTTCTCGGCGCCGGCGCCGATGGCCACGTCCGTGTCGCCCAGCAGGATGGACTGGCTGGCGTTCACGATGGCCTGCAGGCCCGAGCCGCACAGGCGGTTGACGTTGTAGGCGGGCGTGCCTTCACCGCAGCCGCCGTTGATGGCGGCCACGCGCGAGAGGTACATGTCCTTGGGCTCGGTGTTCACCACATGGCCGAACACCACGTGGCCCACGTCCTTGCCTTCCACATGGGCGCGCGCGAGCGATTCGCGCACCACGAGGGCACCGAGTTCGGTGGGAGGGATGTCCTTGAGGCTGCCGCCAAAGGTGCCAATGGCGGTGCGCACTGCGCTGACGACGACGACTTCACGGGTCATGGGAGTCTCCTTGGAAAAATGGAATGCTATGGGCTTGCAACGCCTGGATGGCAGACGCTGGCAGCTATGAAAACAAGGGCGGCTGAAACTGGCGCGCGACAGGCCAGTGCCGCCGTGGAACTGGCTTTGCCAGGCCACTGGCGGCGTCCCCCTGGGGGGAAGACGCGAAGCGGCTCAGGGGGGTCATGCTTCTCTTACATCGGCCACCGGGTTGGTGCCGAAGTCTGCGCGCTCCAGCCAGGCGAGCACGCGGGTAGCGGCATCGGCAGGTGATGTGAGCTGGCCACCGGCCTTGAGGTTGGCGAAATTCTCGCGGTCCGGGAATGTCTCGGGGGCGGCGCCACGCAGTTGCACCTGCATGTCGGTGTCGATCACACCGGGTGCCAGTGAGCAGACCTTGGCGCCATGGGGCTTGTGGGCCTCGTCCAGCGCCACGCAGCGCGTGAAATGGTCCATGCCGGCCTTGGCCGCGCAATAGGCCGCCTGCGAGGCCATGGCGCGCCGGCCCAGGCCCGAGGAAATATTGAGTACCTTGCGGGTCGTGGCGGTCCAGCCCTCGGTGGCGTGGAGGAAGGCGGCTGTGAGCTGCATGGGCGATTCCAGGCCCACGCGCAGCGCGTTGGCCAGGTCGGCGGGGTCGCTCTCCGACAGCGGGGCGATGCGCGGGATGGTGCCGGCGTTGTTGATCAGCGTGGCGCTGGCAAAGCGGCCAGGGGCCTGCGCCGCCAGCCAGGCCTTCAGGCGGGCGGCGGCCTGCTCGCCCTGCGACAGGTCTTGCTGCCACTGCTCGAGCGTGGCGCCCGAGGCCTGGGCGGCGGCGGTCAGCGCGTCCTGGGTGTTGCGGGCCAGGCAGACGAGGGTGTTGCCCGGGCCTTGCAGCAATTGCTCGGCCATGGCCAGGCCCATGCCGCGCGAGGCGCCAGTGAGGATGAAGAGGTGTTGGGGTTGGGACATCCCGCCATCGTACTGCGCCGCGCCTGGTTCTATGGCGCAGTCGGGGATTCCAGCGCCGCCAACAGCAGGGTCAGCTTGCCATCCAGCGCCGCCAGGTCGGCGGCCTTGAGCGGCGCCAGGATGCGGTGCTCGTTGGCCACATGGGCCTCCACCGCGCGGTCGATCAGGGCCAGCCCTGCGGGCGTGAGCTGCACCAGCATGCTGCGCGCATCGCCGGGGTTGGGTAGGCGCGCTACGAAGCCGCTGGCCTCGAGCTTGTGCATGCGGTGCGTCATGGTGCCCGAGGTGACCATCAGCGTGGAGAACAGGGTGGTCGGCGCCAGGCAATAGGGCGCGCCCGAGCGGCGCAGCGTGGCCAACATGTCGAACTCCCAATAGCTCAGGCCGAACTCGGCAAAGGTCTCGTCCAGCCGGCGCTGCAGCAGGGCCGCGCAGCGCTTGATGCGGCCGATGGGGCCCATGGGTGCCACATCCAGATCGGGGCGCTCGCGGTGCCACTGCGCCAGGATGGCGTCCACGGCATCGGGTGTGCGTTGGGGTGGGGGCATGGCAGCTTCAGTTGTCTTGATTTCAAGATTTTATGGTAGAGTCATTTATCTTGATTTGAAGATAAAAATGCCTGAAGCAACCCACCGTATCGCCTGGGGCGACGTGCTCCTGACCGCGCTGGCGCCCACCATCTGGGGCTCCACCTATATCGTCACCACCGAGCTGCTGCCGCCCGACCGGCCCTTCACGGCAGCGCTGCTGCGCACCCTGCCTGCCGGCCTGTTGCTGGTGCTGTGGTGCCGCCAGGCACCGGCCTTGCGCGATGGGGCCGGCTGGGCGCGCTTGCTGTTGCTGGCGGCGCTCAACATCGGCTTCTTCCAGGCGCTGCTGTTCGTGGCGGCCTACCGGCTGCCCGGTGGCGTGGCCGCTGTGGTAGGCGCCATCGGGCCGCTGCTCATGATGGGGCTGACCTGGGCGGTGGACCACCGGCGCCCGCCCGCGCTGGCCATGGGGGCCGGGGCACTCGGGGTGGCGGGCATGGCGGCGCTGCTGCTGTCGCCCGGCGCCGCGTGGGACATGGTGGGTGTGGTGGCCGCGCTGGCGGGCACGGTGTGCATGGCCTTCGGTACCTTTCTCGCGCGGCGCTGGCAGTCGGGCGGCCTGCCGGTGCTGGCCTTCACGGGTTGGCAGTTGCTTGCGGGCGGTGCCATACTGCTGCCCGTGGCCTGGGCCGTGGACCCGCCGCTGCCCGCCCTCACCGCCATGCAGGTGGGCGGCTATGCCTACCTGAGCATCGCCGGCGCGCTGCTGGCCTATGCGCTGTGGTTCCGCGGCGTGGCGCGGCTGCCCTCGGTGGCCGTGTCGTCGCTGGGTTTGCTGAGCCCGGTGGCGGCTGTGCTGCTGGGTTGGGCGCTGCTTGGGCAGGCCCTGCGCGGCACGTCTCTGGTGGGCGTGGTGGTGGTGCTGGCCAGCATCCTGGCCGTGCAGTGGGCCATGGCGCGGCAGGCCGCAGTCGCCCTGGCGGCTTAGAAATTGGGCGCCAGATGGAATTGCAGCGGTTCGCCGGTGGTCGGGTGCGCCAGTGCCAGGTCGCTGGCATGCAGCAGCAGGCGCGGCGCCAGGGCCTGCGTGGCGGCATCGGCGTACAGCGCATCGCCCAGGATGGCATGGCCCACGGCGGCCAGGTGCACGCGCAACTGGTGGGTGCGGCCGGTCACGGGCTCGAGCAGAACACGCGTGGTGCTGGCCGATTCATCATGCGACTCGGAACGCCAGCGCGTGAGGCTGGGCTTGCCCAGAGCCGCATCGATCACCCGCAAGGGGCGGCGCTCCCAGTCGGCAGCGATCGGCAGATCGATCTCGGCCCAGGTGCCGTCACCGGCTTGCCCCATGTGCCCCTGCACCACCGCCACGTAGCGTTTGTGCACCTGGCGCTGCTCGAAGGCCAGGCCCAGCCGGCGCTGTGCCTCGATGTGGCGCGCCATGAGCACCAGGCCCGAAGTGGCCTGGTCCAGCCGGTGCACGATGAGCGCGCCGGGCCAGCGCTGCTGCGCACGGGCGCTCAGGCAGTCCTGCTTGTCCGGCCCGCGGCCGGGCACGCACAGCAGGCCCGCAGGCTTGTGCAGCACCAGGATGTCCGCGTCCTCGTGCACTGCGTGCACGGGCAGTGCGCTGTCATCAGCCGGTGCCATGGCCATGGATGAGCCGGTGCACGGTGGTCACCAGTTCTTCCACATCGTTGGGCTTGTGGATCAGCGCGTTGGCGCCTTCGGCCATGGCGGCCTGCTCGATCTCGGTGGTCACGTAGCCCGAGGCCAGGGCCACCGGCAGGTCGGGGCGTATCTGGCGTGCCTCGCGCACCAGGTCGGTACCGACAAAGCCGGGCATGTTGTAGTCGGTCACCAGCAGATCGTAGCGCTGGGGGTCGGCCCGCAGTGCTGCGCTGGCTTCGTGCGGGTCGGTGTAGCCGCTCACCTCGTAGCCGCGGCGGCGCAGCAGGCGCTGCACCAGAAAGACCAGGGCCTGGTCGTCGTCCACGTACATCACATGGGGCTTGCGCTGGTCGATCTGCGCCGTGGCCTGTGGCGCGGGCGCAGGCGGCGGTACCAGTGGGGGCGCCGCCTGGGCGCTGCCGGGTGCCACAGGGAAGTACAGCGTGAAGCGGCTGCCGTGGCCCGGGATGCTGCTCACGTCCACCGCGCCTTCGTGCGTACGCATCACCCCATGCACCACGGCCAGGCCCAGGCCCGTGCCCTGGCCCACGGGCTTGGTGGTGAAGAAGGGCTCGAAGATGCGCTGCAGCGTGGCCGCCTCGATGCCGGGCCCGTTGTCGCGCACTGCGAGGGCCACGTAGTGGCCTTCCGCCAGGCCCAGGCGCTCGCTCAGGCGCTTGTCGGGCTGCACGGCGGCGGCTTCCACGTGGATGCTGCCGCGCGCATTGCCGATGGCGTGGACGGCATTGGTGCACAGGTTGAGCAGGGCCTGCTCGACCTGGGTGGCGTCGGCCAGCACCGGGGGCAGGTCCAGCGGCAACTGCATGTGCAGCTCAATCGCCGGGGGCAGGGTCACGCGCAGCAGGCGCTCGGTGTCGTGCACCACCTCGCCCAGCGGCACGGCCGTGCGCTGTGGAGGTTCGTTGCGGCTGAAGGTCAGGATCTGGCGCACCAGGTCGCGCGCGCGGCGCCCGGCCTTGTCGATCTCGCGCAGGCTCTCCAGCGCGGGCGAGCCCGGTGCGCTGTCGGCCTTGGCCAGCTCCACATTGCCCAGGATGGCGCCCAGGATGTTGTTGAAATCGTGTGCGATGCCTCCGGCCATGGTGCCCACGGCCTGCATCTTGTGCGATTCGCGCAGCTGCGCCTCCAGCTCGGTGCGGTGCGCCTCGGCCTTCTTGCGGCCCGTGAGGTCGCGGGCGAACACGGTGGTGGTCTCGCCCTCTGCATGGCGCTCGAACGATACGCTCACCTCCACCGCGAGCTCCTTGCCGCTGGCCGTGAGCGCCGTCATTTCGCCCAGCATGGCCTGCGTGGTGAGCTGCGCAAACGACAGGCCCTGGGCCGCGCCGGGCAGAAAGCGTTCAAGCGGGCTGCCCAGCGCATCGCTGGCGCTGCACTGGAACAGCGCCGCCGCCGTGGGGTTGAATACGGTGATGTGCTGGTGCTGGTCCACGCAGATGATGGCGTCGAGCGCCGAGTTGATCACCGCCTCCAGCCGCTTCTCGCTGGCGTACAGCTGCTCGTTGCGCTGCTGCAGGGCCTGCGCGCTGTGCTGCAGCGCCCGGCGCTCGGTGAGCAGCGGGCCCTGGTCGATCACCGCGCACAGGTACTGCGACACCGGCGGGCCGCCGCCGGCCTGCGGTGCCTCGATGTGGGCGATGTGCAGGTCGCCCTTGATGCGCAGCTCCTCCCCGATGTCGAAGACCACCTCGTTCACCTCGCTGCGCCCCAGGTTCTCGGCCTGCGCGAAGGCGTTGTGCACGCGGTCCACGTCGCCCGCGCTCACAAAGGGCATCAGTGCGCTGAGAGGGCGGTCGCGCTCCGTGGGTTGGAACGAGCGGTGCGCCA
This sequence comes from Acidovorax sp. Root219, assembly GCF_001428665.1. Lineage (GTDB taxonomy): Bacteria > Pseudomonadota > Gammaproteobacteria > Burkholderiales > Burkholderiaceae_C > Acidovorax. Next base: position 69,652 of record NZ_LMIJ01000048.1, on the reverse strand, counting down.
TGGAATTGGCCTGCACCACCATGTCGTGCTCGTCGATCACCATCAGCGCCAGCGGCATGCTGGCGAACAGGGTCTCGAAGCGCTCCGAGGCGCTCTCGGCCACGGCCTGGCTGTAGCGCAGCACCTTGTTCTGGCTCTCCAGCTCGGCCTGGTAGGCGCGCAGGTCCGCCACCAGGCCCCCGGCGGGGCTGTCGGTGGACGCCAGCGCATCGTCCGCGGCCACACCAGGTGCGGGCGAACGCCGGGAGGGGTCCAGGAAAGACAGGTCCGGTTCACTCATGGACAAAAAGCGATCAACAAGGCCGGCGCACGCAAGGGGCGTGCGCCATGCCGGGCAGGGGGTGGAGCAAACAAGTGTAAGCCTCCCCGGAACCCCATGCCGCGCATGGATGGGGGGCGATTGTTGACCGAATAGGAACAATCCTTTTCCCGTGCAGGGCTTACTGAACAAGCGGTCAGTACCTACAGTTCATCCACTGGCATTTCGGTGCCGCCAATCCACCTATGACACCAAGGAGCCTTTGTCATGACCACAGCCACCCAGACCCCCGCAGCCAATGAACTGCTCGACAAACTGCAATGGCGCTATGCGGCCAAGAAGATGAACGCCGACAAGAAGGTGCCTGAGGACAAGGTCGAGCGCATCCTCGAAGCCGCCCGCCTGGCGCCCACCTCCAGCGGCCTGCAGCCGTTCGAGATCATCGTGGTGACCGACCCCGCAGTGCGCGCCCGCATCCAGCCCATCGCCTGGAACCAGGCCCAGATCACCGACGGCTCGCACCTGCTGGTGTTCGCTGCCTGGGACAACTACACGGCCGATCGCATCAACATGATGTTCGACCTGACCAACGAGCAGCGCGGCTTCAAGAACGAAGGCTGGGAAAACTACCGCCAGATGCTGCTGGGCATGTACCCCCAGCGGGATGCCGAAGTGAACTTCCAGCACGCCGCCCGCCAGGCCTACATCGGCCTGAGCGCTGCCCTGATCGCCGCCGCCTTCGAGGGCGTGGACTCCACGCCCATGGAAGGTTTCGACCCCAAGGCCCTGGACGAAATCCTGGACCTGGGTGCGCGCAACCTGCGCAGCGTGGCCATCTTGCCGCTGGGCTACCGTGCCGACGAAGGCGACTGGTTGGTGAACCTCAAAAAGGTGCGCCGTCCCCGCGAACAGTTCATCACCGAGGTGTAAGTCCCGCGCCTGCCCACCATGGGCCGGCCTCTCCCCGGTTGCATTTCTCTCCTCCGCCGTCTCCTTGACGTTGATCCGCCCGCCACATACCGTGGTGGGCGGTTTTTTTTGCGGTGGATCAACGTGCCGCAGCGGGCGCATCGGTCACCTGGCGCAGCGGCGTTAGCACGAAGGCCAGCGCCACCAGCACCACCAGCGTGCCGCCGCTGGCCGCAAACAGCTGGGTGAGCGTGATGCTCTTCATCAGCCAGCCGGTCACCGCCGCCGAGATGGGCGCCAGGCCCATGAAGATGAACATGAACAGGCCCATGGCCCGGCCGATCAGCATGGGCGGCACGCGCTGCTGGATCCAGGTGAACACGCGCACCTGCATGAAGCCGCCCAGCAGGCCGATGGCCAGCATCAGCGCAGCGCCCTGCCACACCGCGTTGATCATGCCCATGGGGATGAACAAGAGGCCGATGATGGCGTCGAACACCAGGATGGTCAGCCCCAGGCTGCCCACGCGCAGGCGCGGGAACATGCCCGAGGCCACCATGCCCGCCAGCGTGCCCGCGCCGTGGGCGCCGAGCATGGTGCCAAAGGCGGCGGCGCCCAGCGTGGGCGTGCTGCTGGCCAGCACCGGCACGGCGATGTGGATGGGCCCCATGATGAACAGCGCAATGGCGCTCCAGTAGAGGAAGCAGGTGCGCAACTCGCGGTCGCGCCAGAAATGCGCGAGGCCCTGGGCCACCGAGGCCAGAACGGCCTGCGGGGCCGCCGCGGTGGCGGCCGGCGCAGCCGCCACCAGCGTGCGCACCTTCGCCAGCGTCCAGGCCGAGACGCCGAAGCTCAGCGCGTCGAGCGCGAAGGCAATGCCAATGCCCGTGGCGCTGGCGTTGCCTGCGCTGCCGTCACCGAACAAGACGATCAGCAGGCCGGCGAGCAGCGGCCCGAGGAACATGGTGAGCTGGCGCAGGCCCAGGCTGATGCCGTTGGCCGCCTGCAGCTGTGCGCGCGGCACCACATGCGGCATCAGCGAGGTGCCGGCCGGGATGCTGAAGGCCGTGGCCAGGCCAATCGCCAGCGACAGCGCGTAGACCATCCACAGCGTGAGTGCGCCGGTGAGGACCAGGCCGCTGAGCAGCCCCAGCAGCACCAGGTTGACGTACTTGGTGAGCATCAGCACCTCTTTGGGTGAGTAGCGGTCCACCAGCGCGCCACCGATCAGGATGAACAGCGCGCGCGGCACGCTCATGAGCGCCAGCACGGTGCCCAGCACCAGCGTGTCGCCGGTCATCTGCAGCACCAGCCAGGGCAGGGCGATCAGCGTGAACTGGTCGCCCAGCATGGTGAGCGCGGAGCCGCTGGTCAGCCAGCGGAAGTTGGGGTCGCGCAACAGCGCTGCGCGCGGGTCGGCCCTCGGCGGGGCCGGGTTGTCGTGGGTGGATGGCATGGTCTTCCTTCGAGAAAAAATGGAACGGCTGAAATCGGTCGCAGGCAGGTGCTGGCTGGACCTGCTCCCGTGCGTGGATGGGGAATGCCTGTTCATACGGATTTGCCTTTAACCGCATAGCGTCGTTGGTTCGCCTTGCCGTGCTACAGCACTGTCTGCGGCTCCCGCCTAGCTATGCGATCAAATGCAAATCCGCATCAGGCAGTGCGCGCTGGCGGTGCCTGGGGTCGCAGCGGCTGAGCCTGCAGTGCATGCCGGGGCGTCAGCAGCCGCAGCAGGCTGCTGGCCAGCGCCAGGCTCCACAGCAGCGCCGCCGCGTGCCCAGCGAGCGCCAGGGCCGTGGGCAGCCAGCGGCCAGGGCCCCCAGGGGCCAGCAAGGCGTCGACCACCACGCCAGTGAACAGGAAAATGGCGAGCGCCAGCGCTTCAGGGTGCGTGAGTGCTTCGGCCAGGACGCAGGCCACCAGCAGGCAGGCCGTGCCCGCCAGCGCGTACAGCGGCCAGTGGTGTGCCGGGTGAAGAAGCAGTGCCCGCCAGGGGGTGGGAGTGTGGGGCGATAGGTGTGGCAGGGGGCTCATGTGTCGGTCCGTTGGCTGCTGTTGGCAGCGTGTCGGGTCCGACTGTGAGGCCTCACGTTGCGTGAGGGTCAAGCCTTCTGGAACACTTTTTTCGGCGATTTTTCAGCGGCGTGCGTGGCAGGGGAGGCTGCCGCGGCAGGGAGCAGCAGCGCCGCCTTCAGGTAAGCGCGCACAGGCGCACTCAGGGGCGAGCCCGCCTGCAGCAGGGGTTCCTGTTCGGACGCTGCGATCAGTTTCTCGCGCAGCGCGGGGCTGCCGTACGTCAGTTGGCCGAACAGCTGGTCCCAGCGCCGGGCTGCGGCGATGGCATCCGGGTGCTGCGTGGGTACGCCCTGGGCCAGCAGTTGCTGCACCTGTGCCTCCAGTTCGGCCCACTGCGCATGGGGCACGTGACCCAAGCCGCGCAGATCATCACGGGTCACGTACTTTTCGAGCAGCGCCATGCGCAGCTTGATCGCCGTTTCGACGAACTCGATCATGTCGCCGGGCGGCGCATGGTTGCGCCCCTGGGTGCTGGGCTCGGTGCGGAACATGTGGCCCCAGCGGTCCAGCAGGTCGATGTCGCCACCCATCCAGTGCAGCATGAGCGCCATCCAGCGGTAGGCCAGTGCCTGGACTTCGGGGCTGTCGGGTGGCAGCTGGCGGTCCATGGCGCTGCGCACCAGGTCCTTGACCACCAGCCAGTCTGCCTCGATCAGGCTCCAGTTGGTGAAGATCTGCTTGAGCTCTGCCGCGCTGAAGTACTTGCCGTAGGTGGTCATCAGCGCCAGCGCTTCGAGCCAGTTGCCCATGTCGGGCTCGGCCCCTGCCATCAGACCGTCGCGCAGCATGGCCAGCCGCCCGCGCAGTTCGGTGGCCTGCGTGATCTGCTGGTCGAGCGCGCGGATCTGTTGGCCGATGATGCGCTCGGGCGCCATCCCTTCGCCGGCCAGCAGCTCGCCAATGTCGCTGAGCGCCAGCCCCATCTGGCGCATGGTCTGTATGCCATGCAGCCGTTGCACGTCGGCCTGGCTGTACAGGCGGTAGCCGGCCTCGGAGCGGCCCGAGGGCGCCAGCAGCCCGATCTCGTCGTAGTGGTGCAGCGTGCGCACCGTGAGGCCGGTGCGCCGGGCCAGCTCACCGACCTTCAGCAGCATGTGGCAGGTGCCCGTGCGCCGGTCACTTACTTGCCGACGGAGATCAGTTCGATCTCGAAGTTCAGCGTGGCGTTGGGCGGTATCAAGCCGCCGGCACCGTTGGCACCGTAGGCGATGGCGGGCGGGCAGGTCAGCTTGGCCTTGCCGCCGGGTTTCATGCGCTGCACGCCTTCGGTCCAGCAGGGGATCACGCGGTTCAGCGGGAACGACGTAGGCTCGCCGCGCTTGTAGGAGCTGTCGAATTCCTTGCCGTCGAGGAAGGTGCCCTTGTAATGCACCTTGACGGTGTCGGTGGCCTTGGGCGACTCGCCCGTGCCGTCCTTGAGCGATTCATAGACCAGGCCGCTGGCCGTGGTGACGGGCTTGGCGGCTTGCTGGGCCATGGCGGCGGGGGCGATCACGAGGCTGGCGAGCAGCAGGCACAGGGTATTGCGCAAAGGGTTCTCCTTGTGAGGATGGAATATTTTGGACAGGCGCGATCTTAGTCGTGTTCTTGTGGGTGCTGGTTCTGTTGCGGTGGCTGCTTCTGCTCTTTTGCT
>NZ_LMIJ01000048.1:64554-64671 GCF_001428665.1 Acidovorax sp. Root219 | reverse complement strand
CACACGCCCACCCCAGCTCCTGCGCTTCTCGGCGCAGCCAGAAGGGGTGGGGAGCGGGTACCAAACGGCTGCTGCTTCGCAGCTGCGCCTGGTGTCGGGAACGCGCTCCGCGCTGCA
>NZ_LMIJ01000048.1:64253-64424 GCF_001428665.1 Acidovorax sp. Root219 | reverse complement strand
GGGAACGCAGCGAGTTCCGCGGTGCACCCCAGGCCCGAGCATCGCAGGCTGCCCCCTCGCCCCCGGGCGAGGGGGACGNCCGTGCCGAGAAGCGCAGGGCCTGGGGTGAGCGCGTGCCGAAGGACACGCGCATCGTTGTCTGACTCACCGCGGTTGTTTGAGCGGAGTTCA
>NZ_LMIJ01000048.1:4519-64203 GCF_001428665.1 Acidovorax sp. Root219 | reverse complement strand
CTACCTTCTTTTGACGAAGCAAAAGAAGGTAGGTGCGCCGCCGGGCGCACACCCCGGCCTCCGTCCTCAACACAGGCAGGACGCAACCACAGCCCTGCCGCGAAAGATCAAGCGTAGTCGCTGACCGGAATGCAACTGCACGCCAGATTGCGATCCCCCCACACATTGTCCACCCGCCCCACAGGCGACCAGTATTTGGCACTGCGCAGAGCAGCCACAGGATAGGCCACCGTCTCACGCGAGTACGGACGTGTCCACTCGCCGGTGAGCAGGCTCTCCGCCGTGTGCGGTGCGTTCTTCAATGGATTGTTGTCCTGCGGCCAGGCACCCGCCTCGATCTGGCGGATCTCTTCGCGGATGGCGATCATCGCGTCGATGAAGCGGTCGATCTCGAACAGCGTCTCGCTCTCGGTGGGCTCCACCATCAGCGTGTTGGGCACCGGGAAGCTCAGCGTGGGCGCGTGAAAGCCGTAGTCGATCAGGCGCTTGGCGACGTCCTCGGCCATCACGCCGCTGGTGTCCTTCAACTGGCGCAGGTCCAGGATGCACTCGTGCGCCACATGGCCATTGGCGCTCGCGTACAGCGTGGGGTAGTGGTCCTTCAGGCGCGCGCTGATGTAGTTGGCCGAGAGGATGGCGGTTTCGGTCGCGGCCTGCAGTCCCTCGGCGCCCATCATGCGGCAGTACATCCAGCTGATGGGCAGCACGGCGGCATTGCCCAGGGGCGCGGCCGATACGGCGCCCACGCCGCCGGGTACGCCGGCCGTGGCATGGCCGGGCAGGTAGGGCACGAGGTCGGCCACCACGCACACGGGGCCCACGCCAGGGCCGCCACCGCCGTGGGGGATGCAGAAGGTCTTGTGCAGGTTCAGGTGGCTCACGTCGCCGCCGAACTCGCCGGGGGCGGCCACGCCCACCAGGGCGTTCATGTTGGCACCGTCCACGTAGACCCGGCCGCCATGCTGGTGCACCAGGGCGCACAGCTCCTTGACCTGGGTCTCGAACACGCCGTGCGTGCTGGGGTAGGTGATCATCACCGCGGCCAGGTTGTCGCTGTGCTGCTCGCACTTGGCCTGCAGGTCCGCCATGTCCACGTTGCCGTTGGCGTCGCAGGCCGTCACCACCACCTGCATGCCCACCATCTGCGCGCTGGCGGGGTTGGTGCCGTGCGCGCTGCTGGGGATCAGGCAGATGTTGCGGTGGCCATGGCCCTGGGCCTCATGGTAGGCCTTGATGGCCAAGAGGCCCGCATACTCGCCCTGCGAGCCTGCATTGGGCTGCAGGCTGATGCCGGCGTAGCCCGTGGCCTGGCACAGCCAGGCGCGCAACTGCTCGTCAAGCTCGCGGTAGCCTTCGAGCTGGTCGGCCGGGGCAAAGGGGTGCACCTGGGCGAATTCGGGCCAGGTGATGGGGATCATCTCACTCGTGGCATTGAGCTTCATGGTGCAGCTGCCCAGCGGGATCATGCTGCGGTCCAGCGCCAGGTCCTTGTCGGACAGCTGGCGGATATAGCGCAGCATGCCGGTTTCGCTGTGGTGGGTGTTGAACACCGGGTGCGTGAGGTAGGCGCTGGTACGGCGCAATTCGGCGGGGATCAGCGGCTCCACGCCCTTCTCGAAGGCGTCGAAGGTGGGCAGGGCCTGGCCGTCCTTGGCGAAGATCTTCCACAACAGCGAGATGTCGGCGCGCGTGGTGGTCTCGTCGAGCGAGATGCACAGGTAGTGCTCGAAGTACACGCGCAGGTTGGCGCCCATCTGCACCGCGCGCGCGGCGATGGCGGCGGTGGCGCCATCGGTCTTGAGGCTCAGGGTGTCGAACGTGGCCTGCGGGCGCACGGGGGCGCCCAGTTGCTCCAGGCCCTTGGCCAGGATGGCGGTGTAGCTGGCCACGCGCTGGGCAATGCGCTTCAAGCCCTCGGGCCCGTGGTACACGGCGTACATGCTGGCCACCACGGCCGGCAGCACCTGGGCGGTGCAGATGTTGGAGGTGGCCTTCTCGCGGCGGATGTGCTGCTCGCGCGTCTGCAGTGCCAGGCGGTAGGCGGGCTTGCCATGCACGTCCACGCTCACGCCGACCAGGCGGCCGGGCAGCGAGCGCTTGAACTCGTCGCGGCAGGCCATGTAGGCAGCGTGCGGGCCGCCCGCGCCCATGGGCATGCCAAAGCGCTGCGTGGTACCCACGACGATGTCGGCGCCCCATTCGCCGGGGGCGGTGATCAGGGTCAGGGCCAGCAGGTCGGCTGCGGCGATGAATGCGGCCTGCTTGGCATGGGCCTTCTCCACGTCGGCACGCAGGTCGTCGATGCGGCCGCTGGTCGCAGGGTACTGGGCCAGCACGGCGAAGTACTCGCCGTCCAGAGCGGCGTGCCACTCGGGCGCGGAATTGGCCAGCACCACCTCGATGTTCAGCGGCTTGGCACGGGTCTGGATGACCTCGATGGTCTGCGGGTGCGCGTCACCGGCCACGATGAAGCGATTGCTCTTGGATTTGACGGAGCGCTTGGCCAAGGTCATGGCCTCGGCCGCGGCCGTGGCCTCGTCGAGCATGGAGGCGTTGGCGATCGGCATGCCGGTCAGGTCGCAGACCATGGTCTGGAAGTTGACCAGCGCCTCCATGCGGCCCTGCGAGATCTCGGCCTGGTAGGGCGTGTAGGCCGTGTACCAGGCTGGGTTCTCCAGGACGTTGCGCAAGATCACGCCCGGCGTGTGCGTGCCGTAGTAGCCCTGCCCGATGAAGCTCCTCAGGACCTGGTTCTTGCCTGCCATGGCCTTGAGCTCTGCCAGGGCCGCCGCTTCCGTCACAGGCAGCGGCAGGTCCATGGCCGTGCTGCGCGCAATCGAGCGCGGCACGATGCTCTCGATGAGGGCGCGGCGCGAGGCCTCGCCGATCACCGACAGCATGTGCGCCTCGTCGGCCGCATCGATGCCGATATGGCGGGGCAGGAATTCGGTGGCGTTTTCGAGCGCGCCGAGCGGCAGGGCGGATTGCATCAACATGGGGCAGGTCTCAGGCAGGGGCGGTTGCAGTTATGCGTTTTTCGCGAACTCGGTGTAGTCGGTCTCGCTCAGGAGGGCGTCGAGCTGGCCGGCATCGCTGAGCTTGACCTTGAAGAACCAGCCGGCGTTCAGGGGATCGGAATTGGCCAGCGAGGGGTCGGCGCGCAGGGCTTCGTTGACCTCGACGATCTCGCCCGAGACGGGCATGTACACGTCGGCTGCTGCCTTGACGGACTCGACCACGCCGGCGACTTCGCCCTGGGCAAAGGTCTTGCCGACTTCGGGGAGGTCCACGAACACCACGTCACCCAGGGCGTCCTGGGCATGCACGGTGATGCCCACGACAGCGGCAGCCGCGTCGGCGGCGTTGATCCATTCGTGGTCTTTGGAGAATTTGACGGTCATGGGGAAGCTCCTGTGGCTCTTGAAAAATGAAGGAATCTGCAATGTAAGCGGCATCGGCCCACGCAGGGGCCGTGCCAGGGCGGGCTTCAGCCCCGGAAATAGTTGGCGGGCACGAAGGGCATGGCGCGCACTTCCATGGGAATGGCCTTGCCGCGCACGATGGCGTTCACCCGGGTGCCGATGGCGGCAAATGCGGGCGTGACGTAGCCCATGGCCACGGGCTCGTTCACCGTGGGCCCGAGCAGGCCGCTGGTGACCTCGCCGATGGCCTGGCCGTCGGTGCTCTGCAGGGGCGTGTGCTCGCGCACGGGCACACGCTCCAGCGCCACCAGGCCCACGCGCTTGCGCGCCAGGCTGGCGGGGTTGTCGATCTGCGCCAGCACCTTGTCGGCACCAGGAAAGCCACCCGCGCGCGCACCGCCGGTGCGGCGCACCTTCTGGATCGCCCAGTTGAGCGCCGCCTCGGGCGGGGTGGTGGTAGTGTCGATGTCGTTGCCGTACAGGCACAGGCCGGCTTCCAGGCGCAGCGAGTTGCGCGCGCCCAGGCCGATGGGCTTGACCTCGGGCTGCGCCAGCAGGGCGCGGGCCAGGGTGTCGGCCTGGGCGGCCGGCACCGATATCTCGAAGCCGTCTTCGCCCGTGTAGCCGCTGCGCGTCACGAAACAGTCGCAGCCGGCAATGGTGTAGCTGCCACCGGTCATGAACACCAGTTTTTCGATGCCCGGCGCCAGGCGGGCCAGGGCGGTCACGGCCTGCGGGCCCTGCAGCGCCAGCAGGGCGTGGTCGGGCATGGGTGCAACTTCGCAGCGCTGGCCGATGCGCGCCTGGATATGCGCGATGTCTTCCACCTTGCAGGCACCATTGACGATCACGAACAGCGTATCGTTGCCCTGGTTGAAGAACATCAGGTCGTCGATGATGGTGCCTTCATCCGTCAACAGCAGGCCGTAGCGCTGCTTGCCCACCGGCAGGTCGATCACGTCCACGGGCACCAGGGTCTCGAAGGCGGCTGCGGCATCCGGGCCGATGAGTTGGAGCTGGCCCATGTGCGATACGTCGAACAGGCCGGCGGCCTGGCGTGTGTGCAGGTGCTCCGCCATTAGTCCGGCGGGGTACTGCACGGGCATGGAGTAGCCGGCAAACGGCACCATGCGGGCGCCCAGCTCCAGGTGCAGGGCGTTCAGGGGCGTGGTGAGCAGGGGGGCAGCGTTGGCGGCAGGGGCAGACATGGGGCGGACTCCGGGCAAATAGGGGCCGCGACCCTCAATGAGGTCGCGGGATTTGCCCTGCTGTCCGCTTTACCTGAGAGATTCACCGCACCGCCCTGGCTGGCGGCTGCGGCTTGCTCCTTCGGTGGATGGCCTGCGCGCTGTGCTGCGCGGCCACCTCTCTCCAGCAAGGGAACGCCTGCATCCCTGCAGGCGGTTGCCAGTCCTTTTGCCTGAGCGTTCGGGGTGTCCCTGCGCCTTCGGCGGCCTTCTCGAAGGAAGGCTCTCTCCTGACCGGGTGAATTCTAACTACTTTGAATACACCAGATCGCGCAGCGCGAGCGAAATGCCTGGGATATAGGTGATGAGCATCAGGCACACCAGGATCACGCCGACGAAGGGCAGCAGGTGCTTGATGATCCGGTCCAGCGAGATGCGCGCTACCGTGCAGGCCGCAAACAGGTTCACGCCAAAGGGCGGGGTGATCATGCCCAGCGCCAGGTTCACCACCATGATGAGACCGAAGTGCACGGGATCCACGCCGAAGTGCATGGCCACTGGCGCGAGGATGGGGGCCAGCACGATGATGGCGGCGCTGGTTTCGATGAACATGCCGATCACGAACAGGGCCGCGTTCACGCCCAGCAGGAAGAGGGTGGGCGATTGCAGCACCGACTCCAGCCAGCGGCCGATTGCATCGGGCACGCCCGCGCGGGTGATCAGGAAGGCGAACAGCCCCGCGTTGGCGATGATGAACATGATCACCGCCGAGGAGATGACCGATTTGCGCAGGATGGCGAACAAGTTCTGGATCTTGATTTCGCGGTAGATCACGACGCCCACGACGAGGGCGTAGAACACTGCCACGGCCGATGCCTCGGTGGGGGTGAACACGCCGCCATAGATGCCGCCCAGGATGATCACCGGCATCAGCAGCGCCCAGCCGGCCTGCAGCGTGGCCTTGCCGAAGGGCATGCGGCCTTCGCCATCGGTCTTGCCCCAGCCCTTCCACTTGCAGTACGCCCAGACGAAGAGCATCAGCGCACAGCTGATAAGCAGCCCGGGGCCGAAACCGGCGATGAACAGCTCGCCGATCGACACCTCGGCGCTCACGCCGTAGAGGATCATCGGGATGGAGGGCGGAATGATCACGCCCAGTTCGGCGCTGGTGGCCTGCAGCGCTGCGGCATAGCTCGTGGGGTAGCCGTGCTTGATGAGGGCCGGGATCAGGATGGCGCCGATGGCGAAGGTGGTGGCCACCGACGAGCCCGACACCGCGGCAAAGATCATGCAAGTGAGCACGCAGGTCATGGGCAGGCCGCCCTGCACGCCGCCCACGATGCTCTTGGCAAACTCGACCAGGCGGCGCGAGATCCCGCCGGTTTCCATCAGGTTGCCCGCCAGGATGAAGAAGGGGATGGCCGCCAGCGGAAACTTGTTGATCGAGGCGAACATCTCCTTGACGGAAATGAGCATGTTGGCATTGGAGGCCTGGATGCCCAGGATGGACGCCAGGCCGATGGAAACCGCTACCGAGATGGTCAGTGCAAAGCACAGCACCATCGTTGAAATCATGACCAGGCTCATTGGGCCGTCTCCAGTTCCATGCGCAGGGGATCGATCAGGTTGCCGATGATGCCGACCACGCAGAACAGGCCGCCGACAGGCATGGCCAGGTAGGCCCAGAACATCGATACCGACTCCAGCCCGGCCATGCTCTGCACTCCGCCGCGCACCGAATAGTCCCAACCCCACCAGATGATCACGCCGATGAGCGCGAGGGCTGCGAGCGACACCACCCAGTCGAGCACGCGCCGCATTTTGGGCGGGCTCCAGCGATACAGCACGTCCACACTCACCATCGCCCCCTGGCGAAAGGCGGCAGGGATGGCCAGGAACACCATCCAGATCAGGCTGAAGCGGATCAGCACCTCGGTCCATTCGGCAGGCTGCTCCAGCACGAACCGCGTGATGATCTGGAACATGCCGAGCGACGAGGCCACGGCCAGCATGGCGCAGGCGGCCAGCATCGCGATGGAGGTCGTCCAGCGCTCAAAAGTCAGAAAAGCATTTTTCATGGGGCAGGGCCAACCACAGGAAATAGTGGGTCGGTAAAAGGCAAGAACCAAACGCCCGGTAGCAAGGGTGCTACGGGCGTTTGGTTCCGGGGTGCGCAGCGCGCAGGATTACTTCACGTCGCGGATCTTGTCGAGCGTGGCCTTGCCAAACTGCTTTTCGAACTCGGCATTCACCGGGGCCAGTGCGGCGACGAACTTGGCCTTGTCCACATTGTCGATCACCGTCATGCCCTTGGCACGCAGGTCGGCCACACCCTTGGCATCGTCTTCATCGACGCGGGCGCGGTTGGCCTTGGTGCCTTCCTTGGCGGCGTCGAGGAAGGCCTGCTTGTCCGCCGCGCTGAGCTTGTCGAACGAGGCCTTGTTCATCACGAAGATGCAGGGCGAGTAGACGTGGCCCGTCAGCGTCAGGTGCTTTTGCACCTGGTCGAACTTGGCCGAGATGATGACCGGCAGGGGATTCTCCTGGCCGTCCACGGTGCCTTGCTGCAGGGCCGTGAAGACTTCCGGGAAGGCCATGGGCGTGGTGATGATGCCAAAGCCCTTGTAGGCCGCGATGTGCACGGGGTTCTCCATGGTGCGCATCTTCAGGCCCTTGAGGTCGCCTGGCTCCTTCACATCGCGCTTGCTGTTGGTCATGTGGCGAAAGCCGTTCTCTGCCCAGGCCAGGGCCTTGAAGCCCTTGCTGTCGAACTTGGTCAGCATCTCCTGGCCGATGGGACCATCGAGCACGGCGCGGGCATGGGCCTTGTCGCGGAACAGGAAGGGCACGTCCAGGATTTTGGTTTCGGGCACGAAATTCGGGATGGGGCCGGTGGAGCTGAAAGCCAGCTCCTGCGTGCCCAATTGCACCGCCTCGATCGACTCGCGCTCGCCGCCCAGTGCACCGTTGTAGAAGGTCTGCACCTTGTAGCGGCCGCCCGTGCGCTTTTCGACTTCCTTGGCAAACGTATCGATGGCCACGCCCTGGTGGGAGTTCTGCGCCGTCGAAATGCTGATGCGCATGGTGGTCTGCGCAGCAGCGGTGGCCACAAAGCCGAGCGCGAGGCTCAGGCCGACGACGAGTCTGGTCAATTGCATGGTGTCTCCTGTTGATTTTTGGGCTGACTGCGAGGGTGCCATGTCCCCTCGCAAGCAATGGAGCATCCACTCCACGCCAGTGCCAAATTATGGCGTTGCAGCATGGCTGGGGGCATCGGGGTTTGTGCTGGTAAGTGTGCGTACGAACAGACAATGCCCGTGCCTGGTCGCCAGGGCGACAGGGAGTGACAAAGGATGCGCAAAAGGGTAGGGGTGCAGGGGGTGCGGGGCTGGTTGTGCCCCTGCTTGCCAAGTGCCCCGGTCTGGCGGTAACCAGTCCGGGGCCCTGTCAGTTTGTGCGCTCCGGTAAGAGCGCCTTGATGTCCAAAGTATGCCCTGCAGAGGGCAGCAGTTCCTTCTAATTTTCTTTTAAATTGGAGATTTTGCAGAAAAATTTGCTGCAAATATAGAAATTCATGAATAATTGCAGCCATGGACCGTCTCGACAGAAAAATTCTCGCTGTGCTGCAGGGTGACGCGCGCGCCAGCCTGCAGGAAATTGGCCAGGCCGTGGGCCTGAGCCCCTCACCCTGCTGGGGCCGCATCAAGAAGATGGAGGAGGCTGGCGTCATCCAGGGCTACACCGTGCGGCTCAATCCGCAGGCTCTGGGCCTGTCCGACACGGTTCTGGTGCAGGTCACGCTCGACAGCCACTCGGACAACACGCTCGAAAAATTCGGCGAGACGCTGGCCAGCATCCCCGAGGTGATCGAGGCGCATCTCGTCTCGGGCGACTACGACTACCTGCTGCGCGTGGTGGTCAAGGACACGCGCGACTACGAGCGCCTGCTGCGCGAGAAGCTCTACAAGATCAAGGGCATACGCCACAGCCGTTCGAGCTTCGTGCTGCGCACGCTCAAGAAGGCCGACCTGCCGTTGTTCGCCGAATAGGGCCGGCCGCAGCGCCACTGGCACGTTCGGTGCTCCGCAGCTCGCTGGCAGGCGCACAATCCTGGCGCTGCTGCCCCACGGAAAAACCATGAACCTGCGTTTCGTCGAAGCCTTCTACTGGGTAGCCTCCCTGCGCAGCGTGACGCGCGCGGCCGAAAAGCTGTTCCTCACCCAGTCGGCCATGTCCAGCCGCGTGGCCGCGCTGGAGGAGGAGCTCGGCGTGCTGCTGCTCGACCGCAGCGACAAGCGCTTCAAGCTCACGGTGGCGGGCACGCGCTTTCTGACCTACGCCAAGCGCATGCTGGAACTGCAGCGCCAGCTCAAGGCCGAGATGGGGTCGGGCGGGCCCATGGAGGTCTCGATCCGCCTGGGTGCCATCGAATCGGTGCTGCACTCCTGGCTGATCCCGTGGATCGAGCAACTGCGCAAGGACAACCCGCTGTTGGAGCTTGAACTCACGGTGGAGACGACGCCCGTGCTGCTCGATCAGATCCGCCGCGGCGCGCTGGACACGGTGTTCGCCGCGCTACCCGCGTCGGCCGAGGGCATACGCACGCAGGCGCTCACGCCCATGGAAATGGTCTTCGTGGGTAACAGCACCCTGCACCGCAAGCGGCGCTATGCGCTCGCGGATTTCGCCGAGACCGACATCCTGACCTTCCAGCGTGGCTCGCAGCCGCACGTGACCCTGCTCGATGTGCTGCGCCAGGCGCAGGTGGAGCCACGCTGCGTGCACACCATCTCCTCCATCTCGGCCATGGTGCAACTGGTGCAGGGCGGCTTTGGCGTGGCCACGCTGCCGCGCCAGGCCGTGCAGCGGCTGCTGGCCTTTCCCGACCTGCGCCCGCTGGCCTGCGAGGCCGAGCTGCGGCCGCTGCCCATCCACCTGAGCTACCGCGAAGACCCGTCTTCCCCGGCTGTGGAAGGCGTGGTGCGTTCCGCCCTGGCCTTTGTCGAACTGCAGGCCGAGCGCACCAAGGGCCGCGCCAAAAGCTGAAATCTGGCTGACGGAGTGTGCCGGGCGCTGCGCCTTTGCAGGCCTGTATGGCTGCTGCGTGGCAGTTGGCCACCCATTTGCAGGCGTCAGACAGGCCCCCGGCAGCCGCTGCGGTCCGGGCATGCCTGTTGTTGGTGCAGCCCGGCCACCGCATGCAAGCCTGCGGACCTGCGCCATGGAGGTGCGAAAGCGCATCCGCGCGCCCGTCGCTGTTCCCCTCCATCCCCGCTGTGGAGCGCTGTCTGCACGTGGCGTTTTCTCGTGCCGACGTGGCCGAATGGCTGGTCTTCTCAATCCCTAGGGTTTCCACTTAGCACCAAGTTGGGTGAAGTGTGCTCCAGCGTAGTGCATCGAAAAAATCGATGAACTAAGAGAAATTTTTTGAATTTGCCAGTGGCAGTGGACCGCCAACACAATCCATCCATCGTCATGCATCTGACATTTCGCAACGCAAGGAAGCCACGGTGGACTCCACACACAACAACACTCCCGAGGTCTTTGGTTCAGCAGGCAGCAGTAACGCCGCGCATGTACGCAGCGTGATTCGCCAGGGCCTGTGGACCTCGCACACCAGCGGCCTGGCCGATGGCCATGTGCAGGGCAATCTGGTCATCCTGCCCGAGGTGCAGGCGGGCGACTTCCTGCGCTTTTGCCAGCGCAACCCCAAGCCCTGCCCGGTGCTGGCAGTGAGCGAGCCCGGCCAGTTCGCGTTGCCCTCGCTGGGCGAGGGCATCGACATCCGCAGCGACGTGCCGCTGTACCGCGTATGGCGCCATGGCGAGATGGCCGAAGAGGTGACGGACATTGCTGCGTTCTGGCGCCCCGACCTGGTGACCTTCATCCTGGGTTGCTCGTTCTCGTTTGAATCCGCACTGATCGAGGCTGGCATCCGCCTGCGCCACATCGATGAAGGCAAGAACGTTGCCATGTTCCGCACCAATGTGCAGACCGAGACCGCAGGCCCCTTCGGCGGCCCGATGGTGGTGACCATGCGCCCCATGCCAGCGGCCGACGTGATCCGTGCGGTGCAGGTGACCTCGCGCTTTCCCAATGTGCACGGCGCACCCGTGCACATCGGCGATCCGTCCCTGATCGGCATTGCCGATCTGTCGAAGCCCGATTACGGCGACGCCGTGGCGCTGATGCCTGGCGAGATCCCCGTCTTCTGGGCCTGCGGTGTCACGCCCCAGTCCGCCATCCTGCACGCCCAGCCGGCGTTCTGCATCACGCATGCCCCGGGCTGCATGCTGATTTCCGACCTCTTGAACCACCAACTTGCCAGCTTTTAACCTCAAGGAGCCTCCACCATGAAACGCATCGCCATCGCCCTCGCCGCCATCACCGTCTGTGCTGCAGGTGCCCATGCGCAAGTCAAATGGGACCTGCCAACCGGCTACAGCGCCAACACCTTCCAGACGGTCAACGTCCAGCAGTTTGCCAAGGAGGTGGATGAGCTGACCGCTGGCAAGCTGAAGATCACGCTGCACCCCGGCGGATCGCTCTACAAGGCCAACGAACTCAAGCGCGCCGTGCAAACCGGGCAGGTGCCTTCAGCGGAGTTCATCCTTTCGGGTGCGGCCAACGAAAACCCCTTGTACGGGGTCGACTCTATCCCCTTCCTGACCAAGTCGTACGCCGAGTCCCTGAAGCTGTACCAGGTGGCCAAGCCCGCGCAGGAAAAGCTGCTGGCTTCGCAGGGCATGAAGCTGCTGTTCAGTGTGCCATGGCCTGGGCAGTCGCTGTACTCCACCAAGCCGGTGCAGAGCCCTGCCGATCTGGCCGGTACGAAGATGCGTTCCTTCAGCCCGGCAACGACGCGCATCGCGCAATTGCTCAAGGCCCAGCCGGTCACCATCCAGCTCACGGAACTCGGCCAGGCGCTGGCCACCAACACGGTGAACAACTTCCTCACCTCCACGGCCAGCGGTGTCGAGAGCAAGCTGTATGAGCAGGTCAAGTACTTCTACCCCGTGGCCGCATGGCAGCCGCGCAATGCCACGGTGGTCAACCAGAAGGCCTTTGACAGCCTGGACAAGGCCACCCAGGACGCCGTGCTCAAGGCCGCTGCTGCGGCAGAAAAGCGCGGCTGGGAAGCCAGCGAGCGCCTGGATAAGGAGTTCCTCAAGGAACTGGGCGCCAAGGGCATGACGATTGCCGAGCCATCGGATGCCCTCAAGAAGGAGTTCGCCTCGATCGGGAACACGATGACGGAAGAATGGATCAAGTCCGCCGGGCCTGAAGGCAAGGCCATCATCGACGCCTACCGCAAGTAAGGCGCGCTCGCGCAACTGCCCGCGAGGCCACTCGCGGGCGGTTACCAGGGTGCCGACCCCTGCGGCCCGGCCACCACCCTGCCATCCCCTTCTTTTTTGTCAGCGACCTCCGGGAGATCGCCATGGACCAGTTCGTCCGAAATTTCTACCGCTTGCTTACCGGCCTTTCCTGCGTATCGATGGTGGCTGCGTTCCTCATCGTGATGCTGGGCGTTCTGTCACGCCAGGTGTCGTTCATCGAGATCCAGGGCCTGGACGCCTATGCGGGCTACGCGATTGCCGCAGCCTTGTTCTTTGCACTGCCCGGCACCTTGCAAAACGGCGACCACATCCGTGTCACCTTGCTGCTCGACCGCCTGCCAGCGCGCTGGCGTTCGGCCTTTGAATGGTTCTGCCTGATTGCCGCGCTCGTGCTGACGGTCTATGTGGCCTGGTATGCAGCCCGTTCTGTCTGGATTTCCTACGCTACGCACGATATTTCCCCCGCAGCTGACGCCTCGCCGCTGTGGATTCCCCAGATCAGCATGGCCGTGGGCAGCATCGGCTTTGCCGTCGCATTCGCCCATGCCCTCATCCTTAGGGCCCGCGGCGAGAACCTCATCGCAGTGAGCGAGACCGCTCGGTCCGAATAACCATCAAAGTAGAAAATCATGGATGTCATCATTGCATTCGGACTGATCGTGGTGCTGTTCGCAGTGCTTGGATCAGGTCTGTGGATCGGGCTGTCACTGCTGGCGGTGGCGCTGCTGGGCATGGAGTTCTTCACGAGCCGCCCCGTGGGCGACAGCATGATGCTGACCATCTGGGGCTCGACCTCCAGCTGGACGCTGACCGCGTTGCCGCTCTTTCTGTGGATGGGCGAGATCCTGTTTCGCAGCAAGCTGTCCAGCGACATGTTCAAGGGCCTGGCTCCCTGGCTGGAGCGACTGCCGGGCCGCCTGTTGCACGTGAACGTGGTGGGCTGCACCATCTTCGCCGCCATCTCCGGGTCGTCCGCAGCCACTTGCGCCACCATCGGCAAGATGACGCTGCCCGAGCTCAAGAAGCGGGGCTACCCCGACGACATCTCGGTGGGCACCCTGGCCGGTGCGGGTACGCTGGGGCTGCTGATTCCTCCTTCGATCATCATGATCGTGTATGGAGTCGCTGCCAACGTGTCCATCTCCAAGCTGTTCCTGGCCGGCGTGATTCCGGGGCTGATGCTGGCGGCGCTGTTCATGGGCTACATCATCGTCTGGGGCCTGCTCAACAAGGACAAGGTTCCCGCGCCCGACGTGAAGATGAGTTTCCCGCAGATGGTGTACGCCTCGCGCCACCTGATTCCGGTGGTCTCCCTGATCGCCCTGGTGCTGGGTGCAATCTACAGCGGCATCGCCACCGCCACTGAGGCTGCGGCATTGGGAGTGGGCGGAGCACTGCTCCTGGCCCGGATCGAGGGTTCGCTGAACTGGACGCTGTTCAAGGAAGGTCTGGTGGCCGCCTGCCGCGTGTACTGCATGATCGGCCTGATCCTCGCCGGCGCCGCGTTCCTCACGCTGGCGATGGGCTTCATCGGCCTGCCTCGGCACCTGGCGGAGTTCATCGGGTCGCTGCACCTGGCTCCGTTCTCGCTGATGCTGCTGCTCATCGTGTTCTTCATCGCACTGGGCTGCTTCCTGGATGGCATCTCGATGGTGGTGCTGACCATCGCCGTGCTGCTGCCCACGGTGGAGGCTGCGGGCTTCGATCTGATCTGGTTCGGCATCTTCATCGTGCTGGTGGTGGAGATGGCGCAGATCACGCCGCCAGTGGGCTTCAACCTGTTCGTCATACAGGGGCTCACGCGGCGGGAAATCATGTGGATCGCCCGCACGGCCTTGCCGCTGTTCATGCTGATGATCGCGGCGGTCATTGCCACGTATTTCGTGCCTGACATCGTCCTTTGGCTGCCCAACCGAATGCAGGGTTGAAGCGCACGAGCCTGCAACGCCTGTCGTCCATTTCCCTTGCTGGAGCAGATCATGATCAGAGCTTTCTTGCTGGCTGCGTTTACCGTGGCCCCGATGGTGCACGCCCAGACGCAGTGGAAACTGGCCACCGGCTACCGCGCCGAGTCGTTCCACACACGCAACGTGGTGCAGTTTGCGCAGGACGTGGAGCGTGCCTCCTCGGGCGCCCTGCGCATCGAGGTGCACGCCAACAACGCCCTGTTCAAGCTCGGCGACATTCCCCAGGCGGTGCAGGAGGGCAAGGCCCAGGCGGGCGAGACCATCATGACCAGCCTGGTGAAGGGCATGCCGATCGCCGGTGCCGACGCGATTCCGTTCGTGGTGCGCAGCTACGCGGACGCACGGCGCATGTGGGACCTGCAGCGCCCCCTTATCGAGGGGCACTTCGCCCGCAAGGGGCTCAAGGCCCTGTATGCCGTGCCCTGGCCGCCGCAGGGGCTGTTCTCGATTACACCCGTGCGCTCGTCGGCCGATTTCAAGGGCACCCGCATGCGCACCTACAACCCGGCCACCGTGCGCATTGCCGAGATGTTGGGCGCCACCACGGTGGACGTGCCCATGGTCGAGGTCAACAGGGCCCTGTCTGCGGGCCAGCTCGACTCCATGATCACCTCGGCCCTCACGGGAGTCGAGAACCAGGTCTGGGGCCAGATCCGGCACTACTACGGCATCAATGCCTGGTTCCCCAAGAACATCGTGTTCGTGAACCTGCAGGCTTTCGAGGCGCTGCCGCCTGCGGTGCGCCAGGCGGTGACGACGGCCGCCAGCGAGGCCGAGGCGCGCGGCTGGGCCATGAGCCAGGCCGTGGCCGACGAATCGGTGGGCGAGCTACAGCGCAAGGGCATCAAGGTGGACCGCGCCTCCGCCGAGCTCGACACCGAACTCAAGCGCCTGGGCGAGCGCTTCTCACGCGAGTGGGTGCGCTCCGTGGGGGGCGAGGCCAACCAGATCTTCATCCCGTACTACACGCAGCGCTGAGCTTTCCCAACCCCATTCCAGGAGAAGCACCATGCACACCCCCACCGACACCATCGAGATGTACCTGCGCGCCAAGGACGGCAACCGCCCGCACCTGATCGCCCAGGCCTTTGCCGGCGGCGCGCTGCTGCAGATGGAGATGCGCCAGGGCGGCATGGTCTTCCCGCCCTCGGCCCAGGGGCGCGAGGCGATTGCAGAGACCCTGGTGCGCAATTTCAACCGCAGCTTCGAGAACGTCTACACCTTCTGCCTGTCAGCACCACCCCATCCGGACAGCGCCGACTTCCATTGCGACTGGCTCGTGCTCATGACCGAGAAGGACAGCCGCGCCGTGCGCGTGGGCTGCGGCCACTACCACTGGCGCTTTGCGCCCGGCAACCGGCTGGCGCAGGAGCTGCGCATCGTGATCGAGGCGATGCAGACCCTGCCGCCTGCCGACATCCTGCCCGTGATGGCCTGGGCCACGGCGCTCGGCGGGCCCTGGTGCCCCCTGGACCAGGCCTTGGCAACCGTACCCCCCATTCCGGCCCTGCGCCAGGTGATGCAGCGCCTGGCCCCTGCCAGCGCAGCGTTGGCCTGACGCGGATTTCACCCCATTTCTATCCCATCGAAACCACCATGACCTCAATGACACCCCAAGTACAGATTCCCCGCTGGCAGTTCTGGATCGACCGGGGCGGCACCTTCACCGACATCGTCGGCAAGCGCCCCGACGGCACGCTGGTCACGCACAAGCTCCTTTCCGAGAACCCCGAGCAGTACAAGGATGCGGCCGTGGCCGGCATCCGCCACCTGCTGGGCCTGGCACCCGGTGAAGCGGTGACGCCGGCCCTGGTGGAATGCGTGAAGATGGGCACCACAGTGGCCACCAATGCGCTGCTCGAACGCAAGGGCGAGCCCACGCTGCTGGTCACCACGCGCGGCTTTCGCGATGCGCTGCGCATCGCCTACCAAAACCGTCCACGCTTGTTCGACCGCCACATCGTGCTGCCCGAGCTGCTGTACACCGAGGTGATCGAAGCCCGCGAGCGTACCGGTGCGCACGGCAACGTGATGCAGCCGCTGGACGAAGCCACCCTGCGCGGCGACTTGCTGGCGGCTTGGGGGCGCGGCCTGCGCAGCGTGGCCATCGTCTTCATGCACGGTTACCGCTACACGGAGCACGAGCAGGCGGCCCAGCGCATCGCGAAGGAGGTGGGCTTCACGCAGATCAGCACCTCGCACGAGACCAGCCCCATGATGAAGTTCGTGAGCCGGGGCGACACCACGGTGGTGGACGCCTACCTCTCGCCCATCCTGCGCCGCTATGTGGAGCAGGTGGCCAGCGAGATGCCCGGGGTCAAGCTGTTCTTCATGCAGTCCTCGGGCGGCCTCACCGATGCCAACACCTTCCAGGGCAAGGACGCCATCCTGTCCGGGCCAGCCGGCGGCATTGTGGGCATGGCGCGCACGGCCGGCCTGGCCGGGCAGGAGCGCGTGATCGGCTTCGACATGGGTGGCACGTCCACCGACGTGAGCCACTACGCCGGTGCATTCGAGCGCGAGTTCGAGACCCACGTGGCCGGCGTGCGCATGCGCGCCCCGATGATGAGCATCCACACCGTGGCCGCTGGCGGCGGCTCGGTGCTGAGCTATGACGGTGCGCGCTTTCGCGTGGGGCCGGAGAGCGCTGGCGCCAACCCGGGCCCGGTGAGCTACCGCCGCGGCGGCCCGCTGGCCGTGACCGATGCCAACGTGATGGTCGGCAAGGTGCAGCCGGGCTACTTCCCCAGCGTGTTCGGCCCTGCGGCCAACGAGACGCTGGACGCGCAGGCCGTGCGTGCGCGCTTTGGGGAACTGGCGTTGCAGACGAATCGCCAGCCCGAGGAGGTGGCCGAGGGCTTCATCCAGATCGCCGTGCAGCAGATGGCCAATGCGATCAAGAAGATCTCGGTGGCGCGCGGCTACGACGTGACGCGCTACACCCTGCAGTGCTTTGGCGGCGCAGGCGGCCAGCATGCCTGCCTGGTGGCCGATGCCCTGGGCATGACGCGCGTGTTCGTGCACCCGCTGGCCGGTGTGCTCAGCGCCTACGGCATGGGCCTGGCCGACCAGACCGTGATCCGAGAGCAGGCGGTGGAGCTGCCGCTGGCCGAGGCCTCGCTGCCCCTGATCGCCGAGCGCCTGGATGCGCTGGGCGCAGCCGCCCAGGCCGAGCTGGAACGCCAGCAGGTCAGCCAGCACCCGGTGCAGGTGCGCTACAACGTGCACGTTCGCTACGAGGGCACGGACTCGGCCCTCGTGGTGCCGTTCGGCGACATGGCGGCCGTGCAGACGGCCTTCGAGGCCGCCTATCGCCAGCGCTTCGCCTTCCTGATGGTGGGCAAATCGCTGGTGGTCGAGGCGGTATCGGTCGAGGCCGTGATCGCCGGTGACGCACCGGACGAGCCGCGTCTGCCGCTGCATGCCGAGCGCGTGCATCCACGGCGCGACACCGTGCGCATGTACTCTGGCAGCCAGTGGCACGATGCCGCCCTGGTGGTGCGCGAAGACCTGCAACCCGGCGACGTGATCCCCGGCCCTGCCATCATCGCCGAGAAGAACACCACCACCGTGGTCGAACCCGGCTGGCTGGCCCGCCTGACCGACCTGGACCACCTGGTGCTCGACCGTGTCACGGCGCGCAGCGTGCAGTACGCCGCCGGCACCACGGTGGACCCGGTGCTGCTGGAGGTTTTCAACAACCTGTTCATGAACATCGCCGAGCAGATGGGCCTGCAGCTGCAGAACACGGCCTACTCGGTCAACATCAAGGAGCGCCTGGATTTCAGCTGCGCGCTGTTCGATGCCACCGGCAACCTGATCGCCAATGCGCCGCACATGCCGGTGCACCTCGGGTCCATGGGCGAGAGCATCAAGACCGTGATCCGCGAAAACACCGGCAGCATGCAGCCGGGCGACGTGTACATGCTCAACGACCCCTACCACGGTGGCACCCACCTGCCGGACGTCACCGTGATCACACCGGTGTACGTGGCGGGCGGCAAGGAGCCCACCTTCTACGTGGGTTCGCGCGGCCACCATGCCGACATCGGCGGCACCACGCCAGGGTCGATGCCCCCGTTCTCGACGCGCATCGAGGAAGAGGGTGTGCAGATCAACAACGTCAAGCTGGTGGACCGCGGTGTGTTGCAGGAGGAGTCCGTGCGCCACCTGCTGGCCACCGGTGGCGGCACCACGCCGTACCCGAGCCGCAACCCGCACCAGAACCTGGCCGACCTGCGCGCGCAGATCGCCGCCAACGAGAAGGGCGTGCAGGAGCTCTCGAAGATGGTGGAGCAGTTCGGCCTCGATGTCGTGCAGGCCTATATGCGCCACGTGCAGGACAACGCCGAGGAATCGGTGCGCCGCGTCATCACGCACCTCAAGGACGGCCAGTTCACCCTGCCGCTGGACAATGGCGCGCAGATCAGCGTTTCGGTCAAGGTCAACGTGGCCGAGCGCAGTGCGGTGATCGATTTTGCCGGCACAAGCGCCCAGCAGGTGAACAACTTCAACGCCCCGCGCGCGGTGTGCATGGCGGCGGTGCTCTACGTGTTCCGCACCCTGGTGGACGACGACATCCCGCTCAATGCCGGGTGCTTGAAGCCCCTGCAGGTCATCATCCCCCAGGGCTCCATGCTCAACCCCAACCCGCCGGCCTCGGTGGTAGCGGGCAATGTGGAGACCTCCACCTGCATCACCAATGCGCTGTTCGGTGCGCTCGGTGTCATGGCAGGCAGCCAGCCGACGATGAACAACTTCACCTTCGGCAACGCGCAGTACCAGTACTACGAGACCATCGCGGGCGGCAGTGGTGCGGGTGCGGTGCTCAATGGGGAGGGTCGGGTGGTGCGCGGCTTCGACGGCACGAGCGTGGTGCAGACGCACATGACCAACTCGCGCCTGACGGACCCCGAGATCCTGGAGTTCCGATTCCCCGTGGTGCTCGACAGCTACGAGATCCGCGAGGGCTCGGGCGGCAGCGGCCGCTGGGCCGGGGGCAATGGGGGCGTGCGCCGCGTACGCTTTCTGGAGCAGATGACGGCGAGCATTCTGTCCAACGGCCGCGTCAAGCCCGCCTTCGGCATGGCCGGCGGGCAGGCCGGGCGCACCGGGCTCAACCGTGTGCTGCGTGCCAACGGCCAGGTGGAAGACCTTGCGCACATCGGCGCGGCGCTCATGGAGCCGGGTGACGTGTTCGAGATTTCCACGCCCGGCGGCGGGGGCTTTGGCGAATGCGTGGCTGCAGGCTGAGCCTCACCTGACGTTTGCGGTGCAGTCCCCGCGTTTTGGCACAGGGATTGCATTGCAAGGGCATACCTACCCATCGCGCCCGATGGGTCGAAAGACACGCAACACCACGGAGAAAGCCATGAACTACCTTCCCGCCACGGCCGGTGCCATCCGCAACCCCGCCGTCACGGCCTTTCCTGCTGCTGCACCCCTGGCGGCATCCCAACCGTCTTCGTCGCCGTCCCCGCGCGGCAAGCGCACCCTGACCGTGGGCCAGAAACTGGCAGCGGCCTTTGGCCTGCTGGGCGTGGCAGTGGCGCTGCTGGGCTCCACCACCTGGCTCACCGGCCAGGACACGACGCGCCAAGCCACGCTGCTCACGGCGGAGCAGTTGCCCATCGAGCGCTCGGTGCGCGAGTGGAAGACCCAGTCGGTGCACATCGGCCAGATCGCGCTGCGCGCCACCAGCTCGACCGACGTGTTCCCCCTGGTGGCCGAGATGCGCACCCAACTGGCCGCCGAGGAGGGCATGCGCAAGCGCATCGACGAAGCGCTGGCGGCATCGGCTGCGGCTGCAAGCACCGTGCCCGCGTGGAAGCAGACCCAGACGCAGCGCCAGCAGTACGCAGCCCTGCGCGACACCCTGGTGCAGAACGCACTCGAATCCAAGGTCATCAGCCAGAAGGAGCTGCAGGAGCATGCCGCAGCGCTGGCCCAGTACCTGAAAACCATCGACCAGTTGCTGGCCGAATCCGAAAAGTCCTCGGTGGCGGCCGCCGATGCGATGATTGCCGATGCCTCGCGTGCCCAGTGGGTCAGCGCGCTGGCCGTGGCCTTCGTGGTGGGCCTGTCGGCGCTGTTCGGCTGGCTGCTGCGCCGCTCCATCGTGCTGCCGCTGCGCCAGGCGTCGGACGCGGCGGCCCTGGTGGCGCAGGGCGACCTCACGGTGCGCATGGCCACGGACCGCACCGACGAGATCGGCGAGCTGCTCACCGCGCTCAACAGCATGGTGGAATCGCTGCACTACGTGGTGACCGAGGTGCGCGATTCGGGTGAATCCATCCACGTCGCCAGCTCCGAGGTCGCGGCCGGCAACACCGACCTGAGCGCACGCACCGAGCACACGGCCAGCAGCCTGCAGCAGACGGCTGCCAGCATTGCCCAACTGGCGCAGACCGTGGCCGCCAATGCCGACAGCACCCGCCAGGCCAACACCCTGGCCCACAGCGCCGCCCAGGTGGCGAAGAAGGGCGGCGAGGTGGTCGGCCAGGTGGTCAAGACCATGGACGAGATCAACGCCAGCAGCAAGAAGATCGCCGACATCGTGGGCATCATCGACGGCATTGCCTTCCAGACCAATATCCTGGCACTCAATGCCGCGGTGGAGGCCGCCCGTGCGGGCGAGCAGGGCCGGGGCTTTGCCGTGGTGGCCAGCGAGGTGCGCAACCTGGCGGGCCGCAGCGCCAACGCCGCCAAGGAGATCAAGGCCCTGATCGCCACCAGTGTCGACAAGGTGAGTGACGGTGCGCGCCTGGTGGTCACCGCCGGCTCAACCATGCAGGACATCGTCACCAGCGTGCAGCAGGTCACCACGCTGATGTCCGAGATCAACGCCGCCAGCAGCGAGCAGAGCAGCCAGATCGGCCAGGTGAGCCAGGCCGTGGACCAGCTCGACCACATGACCCAGCAGAACGCCGCGCTGGTGGAAGAAGGCGCCGCTGCGGCCCAGAGCCTCAAGGACCAGGCCAACCGCCTGGCGGGTGCGATGGGGCAGTTCCAGTTGACGGCAGGCGCCGCGATGGCGTGACTACGATCCGCTGCGCCATGAAAAAGGGCCTGCAATGCAGGCCCCCCGTGCTTGNCTCAGCGAAGCGGTTCTGGCTAGGCGCTGCGTCGCAGGCAGTACGAGTAGTACGACAAGACGCGGCAACGACGCCAGAAGAGTTTTGTTGGCCGCTCTTACATGCCCGAGTAGTTCGGGCCGCCGCCGCCTTCTGGCGTCACCCAGACGATGTTCTGCGTGGGGTCCTTGATGTCGCAGGTCTTGCAGTGCACGCAGTTCTGCGCGTTGATCTGCAGCTTGTCCTCGCCCGCATCGGTCTTGATGAACTCGTACACGGCGGCCGGGCAGTAGCGCGCCTCGGGCCCGGCGTACTTGGCCAGGTTGATGTTCACGGGCACGCTGGCGTCCTTGAGCGTCAGGTGGGCCGGCTGGTTCTCGGCGTGGTTGGTGTTGCTGATGAACACGCTGGAGAGCCGGTCAAACGTCAGCTTGCCATCGGGCTTGGGGTAGATGATGGGCTTGCACTCGGACGCGGGTTTGAGGTGCACATGGTCGGGCTTGTCGCGGTGCAGCGTCCAGGGGATATTGCCCTTGAGCACGAACTGCTCCAGGCCGTTCATGATCGTTGCGGTGACCAGGCCCTTCTTGAACCAGTTCTTGAAGTTGCGGTCCTTGTTGAGCTCGGTGTGCAGCCAGCTCTTCTCGAAGGCCTCGGGGTAGGCGCTCAGTTCATCGTGCTGGCGCCCGGCCACCACCGCGTCGTAGGCGGCCTCGGCGGCCAGCATGCCGGACTTGATGGCGGCATGGCTGCCCTTGATGCGGCCCACGTTGAGGTAGCCCGCGTCGCAGCCGATCAGTGCGCCGCCGGGGAAGATGGTCTTGGGCAGGCTCAGCAGGCCGCCGGCCGTGATGGCGCGCGCGCCGTAGCTGATGCGCTTGGCCGGCTTGATGCCCTTGGACTCGTCGCCCTCCAGGTACCAGCGGATGTTGGCATGCGTCTTCCAGCGCTGGAATTCCTCGAACGGGCTGAGGTAGGGGTTGGAGTAGCCCAGGCCGGTGATGAAGCCCAGCGTGACCTTGTTGTCGTCCAGGTGGTACAGGAAGGCGCCACCGTAGGTGTCGTTCTCCATGGGCCAGCCGGCGGTGTGCATCACGAAGCCGGGCTGGTGGCGCTGCGGGTCGATCTCCCACAGTTCCTTGATGCCGATGGCGTAGCTTTGCGGGTCGGAATGCGCGTCGAGCTTGAAGCGCGAGATCAGCTGCTTGCCCAGGTGGCCGCGCGAGCCTTCGGCGAAGATGGTGTACTTGGCATGCAGTTCCATGCCCAGCTGGAAGTCGGCCGTGGGCTCGCCTTCCTTGCCGATGCCCATGTTGCCGGTGGCCACGCCCTTGACGGAGCCGTTGTCGTTGTAGAGCACTTCGGCGGCCGGAAAGCCCGGGAAGATCTCCACGCCCAGGGCTTCGGCCTGCTCGCCCATCCACTTGACCACGTTGCCCAGGCGCACCACGTAGTTGCCGTGGTTCTGGAAATTGTGGGGCAAAAACACGTTGGGCACGCGAAAGGACGATTTCTCGCCCAGGAAGACCATCGCGTCGTCGGTCACGGGCTGATTCAGGGGCGCGCCCTTGGCCTTCCAGTCGGGGATCAGCTCGGTCAGGGCCTTGGGATCCATGATGGCGCCCGACAGGATGTGCGCGCCGGGCTCGGAGCCTTTTTCGAGCACCACGACGGAGATGTCCTTGCCATGGATGGCTGCCATCTGCTTGAGCCGGATGGCGGTGGCCATGCCGCCGGGGCCGCCGCCCACTACGACCACGTCGTATTCCATTGCTTCACGGGGACCATACTGGGCGAGGATTTCTTCGTTCGTCATGGGTTTCTCGTCGGGCGTTTGATATCGTGTGGATTGTCTTCGGACAGGACCCTGGTTCCTGTCTGCCTGGAGACTGATTGTATTCATGGATTTCGGACAATCGAACGACCGTTCTTTTTTCTGCAGTGGAGGCTCTCTAAATGGCATACAGCATCGATCTATCCGGCCGCGTGGCGTTCATCACCGGAGCGTCCAGCGGGCTGGGCGCCCAGTTCGCGCGGACCCTCGCGCGCGCAGGAGCCGGGGTGGTGCTGGCCAGCCGCCGCGTCGAAAAGCTCAAGGAGCTGCGTGCCCGCATCGAGGGGGAGGGCGGTGACGCCCACGTGATCGAACTGGACGTGACTGACCACATGTCGATCAAGGCGGCGGTGGCCCATGCCGAGACCGAGATGGGCTCCATCGACATCCTGGTGAACAACTCGGGCGTGAGCACCACCCAGCGCCTACAGGATGTGACGCCCCAGGACTACGACTTCATCTTCGACACCAACGTCAAGGGCGCCTTCTTCGTCGCACAGGAGGTGGGCAAGCGCATGCTGGCGCGCTCGCGCGGGGCGGCTCCGGGCAGCTTCACCGGCGGGCGCATCATCAACATCGCCTCCATGGCGGGCTTGAAGGTGCTGCCGCAGATCGGCGCCTACTGCATGAGCAAGGCCGCCGTGGTGCAGATGACCAAGGCCATGGCCATGGAATGGGGGCGCTTTGGCATCAACACCAATGCCATCTGCCCGGGCTACATCGACACCGAAATCAACCACCGCCACTGGCAGACCGAACAGGGCCGCAAGCTCATCGACATGCTGCCGCGCAAGCGCGTGGGCAGTCCCGAGGACCTCGATGCGCTGATCATCATGCTGGCCAGCGACCAGAGCCACTTCATCAACGGGGCCGTGATTGCGGCGGACGATGGCTTTGCGGTGTAGCCCGCGCCGCTTGACCCGATGCTGACCGGAATCCTGGCCGGGCTCGCTGCAGGCGCGCTCTGGGGGCTGGTGTTCGTGGCGCCCTACATGGCGGGCACGTTTGCCTCGGTGGACCTGACGGCGGGCCGCTTCGTGGCCTACGGCGCAGTGGCCGTGAGCATGCTGCTGTGGGGCCTCAAGGGCAAGCCGCGCCGACCCACCCTTGCCCAGGCCTGGGCGGCGCTGTGGCTGTCCGTGCTGGGCTTCACGGGCTACTACCTGCTGCTGGTCTGGGCGATCCGCGATTCGGGGGCCGAGATGCCGGCGCTGATCATCGGCACCATTCCGGTCTGGGTCATGCTGCTGGGCAAGCCCCAGGGCCTGCGCTGGGCCGCACTGGTGCCCGGGCTGGTGCTCACCGTGGCCGGCCTCGCGCTGATGGCCGAGGTTCCGCACGGCGATGCAGCGGCATCCGGCGCCGGCAGCTACTGGCGCGGCATCGCCATCGCGCTGGTGGCGCTGGTGTTCTGGACGGCCTTCGCCATCCTCAATTCCGCATGGCTCAAGCGCCACCCCGAAGTGCGCGCCACCGACTGGGCCAACTGGCTGGGCGTGGCCACGGGGCTGGTCGGCCTGCTGTTGTGGCTGGCAGGGGGCTCCAGCCTGCCCGCCCTGGCCGCGCAACCGGGGTTCGGGGTCTTCGTGGCCGTGTGCCTGGCGCTCGGTTTTGGTTCGAGCTGGCTGGCCACCATCTTGTGGAACATCGCCAGCCAGCGGTTGTCCGCCAGCCTGTGCGGGCAGCTCATCGTGAGCGAAACTTTGTTCGCTCTCGTATATTCGTTCGCGTGGGATGGGCGCTGGCCCTCGCCTGCACAGTGGGCGGCCGTGGTGCTGTTCACTCTGGGCATCCTCGCTTCCATCAAGGCACACCGATGAAGATTGAAATCCCCGAAAAGAAGAAGCTGGTGCACGAGATGCGCTTTCCCGTGCGCTGGGGCGACATGGACGCCATGGGCCATGTGAACAACACCGTGTATTTTCGATATCTAGAGACGGCGCGCATCGACTGGCTGGTGTCCGTGGGCTGCAACCCCGACCCCACAGGCCAGGGGCCGGTCATCGTCAACGCCTTTTGCAACTTCTACCAACAGCTCGAGTACCCGGCCGACGTGCTGCTCAAGCTCTATGTGAGCGACCCGGGCCGCACCACCTTCGAGACCTGGGGCACCATGGAGCGGGTGGACCGGCCGGGCGTGGTTTATGCCGCTGGCGGTGCTACCACGATCTGGGTCGATTTTCCGCAGAAGAAGGCGGTGGCCCTGCCGGAATGGATGCTGGCCATCGTTCAGGACTGATTTTGCGGCGCTTGACACCTCTGGGTGAATCGGACTAAATGGGCCGATCACAGGGCTCGGGCGGCTGATGGGGGTCGCACGGGTTCATTGAAGAAATGGGGGGAAGGCTGGCGACGTCCTGGCCACGCCGCTTTTCCCGGTCACGAGGGTTTTCGGCCATGGCCACAGAGAGCAGTCCCGCGCGCGATGGTGCGCAACCTGGCGCCTGGCTGCCTGGCTGGGCGGTGCCATTGGCCTTTGCGGCCTTTGTGGCTGGCGTCATTGCGCTGGGGATTGCCCTGCATTTGCAGGGTCAGCGGGCTGCCGAACAGATTGCATCCGAGACCCTGCGGGTCACCTCCGAACTGTCGGCCCATTCGCTGGACACCTGGCTCACGGAGCGCTCTGGCGATGCCGAGGCCATCGGCTCCAATCCCCTGCTGGTCAAGGCGCTCGACCACTGGTGGCAGGGCGATGCGCAACGCGCCGAGTACACCCCCTTCATCCAGCAGCATCTCGAGGGCATCCGGCGCGTCTACGGCTACCGGAGCATTGCGGTCGTCGATGTGGGTACGGACAGGGCGGTGTTCAGCAGCGGAGCCCCTCTGGACGCGCAGCAACGCAGCCGCGTGGCGCAGGCTGGAACGGGTGCGTACCCGCGGTGGATCGAGCTGCCTGCGGAGAATGGCGCAGGGCTGCGCCTGGCCCTGGCGCGCAGCATTGCCGACACCACCCGGGGAACGGGCCATGTGCTTTACATGGAAATGGACCTCCAGTGGCTGGTGGATACGCTGGCCAAGGCCAAGCTGCCGAACTGGGGTGGCGAAACCATCCTGGTGCACCGCGATGCACGGGGCCTGCAGATCCTTGCACCGGCCGGCGGGCCCGGGCTGCAGCCCCTTGACGGGCCCGGGCCCGTGGTCGAGTCCCTGCTGACCGAGCCCGGTGTTTCCGTGGTGCAGGGGTTCAACCGCCATGGTGTGGCGGTGATGGCGCGGCGCGAGAACATCCTGCTGCCGTCGTGGATGGTGCTCAGCCTGATGCCTGACAAGGCGGTGTATGCGGCGGTGCAGGACCGCAGCAAGCTCCTGGTTCTCGGGGTGGTGGTTCTCCTCCTCCTCGGCTCGCTGCTCTACGCAGCCTGGCGCCGGGGCGACCACCACCGCCACGCTGCGCGCGAGGCGGGGCTGCGTCGGCACTATGAGCAGGTGATGCGTGGCTCGACGGACATCTTTTTCCTGACCGACAACGACGGCATCATCCTCGATGTGAGCCAGGCGGGCGTCGACGTGTATGGCTACCCGCGCGAGCAGCTCATCGGCATGAATGCGCAGCGCCTGCGGCCGCCGGAACAGGCGGCGGAGCAGGCCGAGATCCTGGAGGCCATGCAGCCTGGCGAGTCGCGACAGGTGCGCATTCCCCGGCTGCGCGCCGATGGCAGCACCTTCCTGTTGGAGGGCACCGTCGGCTGCTTCGAATCGGAGGGCATGCGCTACTACGTGGGCATGGGCCGCGACATCACTCGCCAAGCCGAAGTGGAAACGCAGCTGCGTGTGGCCGCGAGCTTCTTCGACCGCTCCGCTGCTGCCATCGTGGTCGGCGACCGTGACAAGCGCGTCGTCTCGATCAACCCCCACCTCACCAAGATCACCGGCTACACGCTCGAGGATCTGCAGGGGCAGCCCACGGTGCTGCTCAATGCCGGGCTCGACTCCGCAGGGGTCGAGCGTGCGCGCGCCATCCTCAAGGCCGAGGGCTTCTGGGAGGGCGAGATGCATATCCGCCGCAAGGACGGCACGGTCTTCCCGGCGCGCCTGCTGGTCTGCGCGCACCGCGGTGCCGATGGCCAGGTGGAGCAGCATGTGGATCTGTTCACGGACCTGACCCGCCTCAAACAGGCCGAAAGCCAGGCCGAGTACCTGGCGGTGCACGACCCCGTGACCAGGCTGCCCAATCGCGCCAGGCTTGAGCAGGACCTGCCGCAGTACATCGCTGCGCTGAATGTCCAGAGTGCAGCGCCCCACAACAGCCTGTCGCTGGCCCTGGTCAATCTGGACCGGTTCAAGAGCGTCAACGAATCGTTTGGCTACGCGCAGGGCGATGTTTTCCTGGTCGAGGTGGCCGAGCGCCTGCGTGGGCTCAGCGCGGACCTCAAGGGCCTGTACCGCTATGGGGGCGATGAATTCATGCTGGTGCTGGCGGGCAACCCCGTCACCCATGCACTGCTGATCAGCCAGGTGCGTGCGCTGCTGGCACCGCCCATCCGACTGGGCGCGCAGGAGCACCCGGTGTCCCCCACTGCCAGCATTGGCATTGCGAGCAGCCCCGAGCATGCGCGCACCGCGGAGGAACTGCTGCACAACGTCGAAGCCGCCATGCGCATCGCCAAGGCCCAGGGGCGCAACACCTGGCGCCTGTATGCGCCCGAGATGAACGCCTCGGCCTACGATGACATGCTGCTCGCGGTGGACCTGCGCCAGGCCATCGATGTCGGTGACCTCGAGCTGCACCTGCAGCCCCAGTTCACGCTGGCGCATGGCCAGCCCGTGGGCATGGAGGCCTTGCTGCGCTGGACGCACCGGACGCGGGGCCCGGTGTCCCCGGCGCGCTTCATCCCGATTGCCGAATCCTCGGGGATGATCGCGGAAATCGGCGCCTGGGTGCTGCGCGAGGCGGCGCGCATCTGGTCACGCTGGCGCGGCGAGGGGCTGGTGCCCCTGCCCATTGCCGTGAACCTCTCAGCGGTGCAGTTCCAGGCGCCTGACTTCCTGCACGAGGTGGGCCGTGTCCTTTCGGAGTTCGACCTGCCCGCCGGTGCGCTGGAGATGGAACTGACGGAAGGCACGCTGATGGCCAACATGGACGCAGCGGTGGATATCCTGCGCCAACTGGTAGACATGGGCATCCAGATCGCCATCGACGACTTCGGCACGGGCTACTCCAGCCTGAGCTACCTGCGCCGCTTTCCGGTGAGCAAGCTCAAGATCGACCGCTCCTTCATCCTGGACCTGGGCAGGCACGGCAACGAGGAAGCCGAGGCCATCGCCTCGGCCGTCATCGCCATGGCCAAGAGCCTGAAGCTGCGCGTGATCGCCGAAGGCGTGGAAACCCCCGAGCAGCGCGATTTCCTCAAGGACCATGGCTGCGATGAGGTGCAGGGCTATCTGTATGCCCGGCCGATGCCCGTGGAGGCTGCGACGGCGCTGCTCGTGCAGCGCACAAGCCCCACCGAAACGCAAGGCAACTTCGCCTGAGCGCTGCCGCGGCTTGGTTCAGCCCGGTGGCAGGGCGATGCAGCGACCCTGCGGGCCTTCCGGGCCATTGCCCACGCCAAGCAACAGCACCCGCTGCAACTGCGGCAGGTAGCGGATAGCCGTCTGCGGCGCGCTGTACCCGGCCGAGTCCTGCAGTGCCTCGTCCATGCGCCAATTGCGGCCGGAGGACATGTGCTCGATGGTGAGTGTGCGCACGCCGGTGTAGAAGGTGCTGGTGATCTGCCCTTCGGTACCGAAGAAGCCGCCGCCCGTGCGCGCCGTGCGCCGGGTTCCCAGGAACGCGGTGCCCACGCGCAAGCGCTGGTCACGGCTGGTGCAGCTGCCCTCGAACGCTGCGGCGCAGTGCAGGGGCAGGGCGTTCTGCTGCACGGTGACGGGCTGCACGGCCGGCTGCTTGACCTCGTCGAGTGCCACGGGCACCAGGCGGGCGCAGTCGGCATCGGGCTCCACGCGCCAGGCGCCGGCACCGGGCAGGTCGGCAATGCCGTAGCGCGGCACACCCAGGCCCACCGCCAGGTAGTACGTCGGTCCGGTGACATCCTGGCGCAGCAGCAACAGGGGCGGCTGGGTGCTCGACAGGGGCGAGAGCGTGCCCGACGGGACTTGTACTGCCAGGGGTTGTGCATCCAGCGTGCCGTTGCCCGGTGCGAAGCCGCTGGCAACGGCGTGGGTGCCAGCCAGGTAAACCAATGCCGCACACCACCATGCTGCCATCGAACGATTGGACATGCCCGTGTGCATGGCGTGCTTCAAGCCGAAGGTTTTGCCTTGGGCACGCGGCCCATCAGGTAGAACTCGGGGTTGGGCTGCATGCCGGCAAAGCTGGCCATGCGGTTGCTGAGCCCGAAGAAGGCGGTGATGGCCGCGATGTCCCAGATGTCCTCATCGTCGAAGCCGTGCGCATGCAGCGCAATGAAGTCGGCATCTTCGATCTCGTGCGAGTGCTCGCAGACCTTCATCGCAAAGTCGAGCATGGCGCGCTGGCGCGGGCTGATCTCGGCCTTGCGGTAGTTCACCGCCACCTGGTCGGCCACGAGCGGCTTTTTCTCGTAGATGCGCAGGATGGCGCCGTGCGCCACCACGCAGTACAGACACTGGTTGGCCGCGCTGGTGGTGGTGACGATCATCTCGCGCTCGCCCTTGGTCAGGCTGCCTTCCTCCTTGAGCATCAGGGCGTCGTGGTAGGCGAAGAATGCGCGCCATTCGGCCGGGCGGCGGGCAAAGCCCAGGAACACATTGGGCACGAAGCCGGCCTTTTCCTGCACTTCGAGGATGCGGGCGCGGATGTCATCGGGCAGGCTGTCGAGCGATGGGGCGGGGTAGCGGGTCACGTCGGTCTCCTTGTTTTTTCTGATGGGCACCAGTATCGGGGATTCAAGGATGCCAATGGGTGGCGCGTACCGGACTGTGCGAGGGCGCTGCGGTGTTGCCCGCTAGCGCATAGGACAGCTGTGTGGCGGCGGCCATCACGGTCTGCGCGAGGGCTTCGAGCTTTTCTGCCGGCAGGCGCGAAGCCGGGCCCGAGATGCACACCGAGCCCATCAGCCGCCAGTGCATGCCGAACACCGGCGCCGACACTGTCGCCACGCCCTGTTCACGCTCGCCGATGGACCAGTGGTAGCCCTTCTGGCGGATGGCTTCGTAGGCCTTGCCCGGCTCGCCCGAGAAGGCCAGGATCACGCGTCCCGGCGAGCCCTTGTCCAGCGGCAGGCCTTCGCCCATGCGCGCATGGTGGCGCAGTGCCTGCGGCCCCTCCACGCGCACGAGGCAGGTGCGCACCTCGCCTTCGCGCACGTAGAAGGCGGCGCTCTCGCCCGTGGCATGGGTGAGCTCGCGCAGCGCGGGCTCCAGCACGTTCTGCACGTCAAAGCCCGCCTGGTAACGTGCGCCCAGCCAGCCGGCAGCAGGGCCCAGGCGCCAGTCGCCATCTTCGCGCTGCACCATGAAGCCCGACTGCGCCAGCGTGCGCGCCAGGCGCAGCACCGTCGTTTTGTGCAGGCCGCAGCGCCGGCTCAGCTCGGCCAGGGGCAGGCTCGATTCGCCCAGCGCAAACGCCTCCAGCACCTGCAGGGCGCGGGTGACGGCGATGACTCCGCCGGTGGTGTCGGCGGCCAGCGGTGCGGCAGGGGCCAGGGGCTTTTCAGGGGTGTTGCTCATGGCGCAATTCGTTTCATGGTGTGCAACTCCATTGTATGGGTTGAAACGTCTGCGTAAAGTCGCATCCACGGCGCCGGGCCATGCAGGCCGGCGTGACGAACCACCACAACGGAGACAAATCCATGCCAGTGCTTTCATCGCTTTCGCGTTCTGCCGGTGCACACCTGTGCGCTGCCTTCCTCGGGCTCGCCGCCGCTGCCATGCCGGCCGGCACGGTTTTCGCGCAGGCAGCCTATCCCAGCAAGCCGATCCGCCTGATCGTGCCCTTCCCGCCCGGCGGCGGCACAGACATGATCGCCCGCACCGTGGCCCAGAAGCTCACCGACCAGAACAAGTGGAACGTGATCGTGGACAACCGCCCCGGTGCGGGCGGCAACCTGGGCGTGGATGCCGCAGCCAAGTCCGCACCCGACGGCTACACGCTGGTCATGGGCCAGACCAGCAACCTGGCCATCAACCCCACGCTCTACCCCAAGCTGCCCTACGACCCGCTCAAGGACCTGGTGCCCGTGGCGCTGGTGTCGTCCTCGCCCATCGTGATGGCCGCGCCCGTCAACTCGCCCTACAAGAGCTTTGCCGACGTGGTGGCTGCCGCCAAGGGCAAGCCCGATGCGCTCACCCTGGGTTACTCAGGCAACGGCACCGTCGCCCACCTGGCCGGCGAGTTGGCCGAGAACGCTGCCGGCATCCAGCTGCGCCACATCCCCTACAAGGGCGCGGCCCAGGCCATGACCGACCTGGTGGGCGGGCAGATCGACCTGTACATGTCCTCCGTGCCTACATTGCTGGGCCAGGTGCGCAATGGCAAGCTCAAGGTCATCGCCATCACCTCCGCCAAGCGCGCTGGCCAACTGCCCGACGTGCCCACGCTGGCCGAGTCGGGCTACAAGGGCTTCGACGCCGTGACCTGGTTCGGTATCCTCGCGCCGGCCGGCACGCCCGCGCCCATCGTGGCCCAGCTCAACAAGGCCATCAACCAGGCCCTGCAGCAGCCCGACGTGGCCGACAAGCTGCGCAGCGAAGGCGGCGACGTGATGGGCGGCACGTCCGAGCAGTTCGGCCAGTTGCTGCGCACCGAGGTGCCGCGCTGGGGAAAGATCGTCAAGGACTCCGGCGCAAGCCTCGACTGAGCCTGCAGACCCCCAGCTGAGCCCACGCCCACCGGACCATCGCCATGACCCGCGATTGCCTTGTCACGCCCGTACCTTTCTCGGCCGGCACAGAAAAGCCCGCAGTGGCCGTACCCGCCGGGGCCTGCGACTGCCATGTGCATGTCTACGACAGCGGCTTTGCCCCGGCCCCCGGTGCCCGGCTGCTGCCGCCCGATGCCTCGGCCAGCGACTATGGGCCATTGCAGCGGCGCATCGGCACCACGCGCACCGTGCTGGTCACGCCATCGACCTATGGCACTGACAACCGCTGCATGCTCGAAGGGCTTGCTGCACTGGGTGAGCAGGCGCGTGGGGTCGCGGTGATCGACGGCAGCGAGAGCGACGAAGCCTTGCAGCAACTCCGTATCCAGGGTGTGCGCGGTGTGCGCCTGAACCTCTCGCTGGGTGTGTCGGGCAGCGCCGATCTGCTGGAGCCGCTGGCCGCGCGCATCGCGCCGCTGGGCTGGCACCTGCAACTGCTGATGGCGCCCGACCTGCTGGCGTCGCTGGCCCCTGTGCTGCGGTGCCTGCCGGTGCCACTGGTGTTCGACCACTTCGGGCGCATCGCACCTGCGCAAGCCGGCACGCATGCCGCCCACGCATTGCTGCTGCAGCTGCTGGCAGATGGCAAGGCCTGGATCAAGCTCTCCGGCTGCTACATCGTCAGCCCGCTGCACACGGTGGACGACCCCGCCCTCGACGCGCTGGCCCAGGGCTACCTGCGCTGTGCGCCCGACCGCGTGCTCTGGGGCAGCGACTGGCCCCATGCCACCGCCACGGCCGGCGTGCAGCCCCTGCCCGACGACGCGCGCCAGTTGGACCGCCTGGCGCAATGGATCGACCAGGCGCCGAACAGCGGCGCGACCCTGCGCGGCGTGCTGGTGGACAACCCGCAGGCGCTCTACGGCTTCGCTGCGCCCGCAGCCACTCCTGCATCCCCCCTTTCTGACGACGACCTGAAGAGGCCCATGCCATGACCATTTCCACTTCCCGCCGCAGCGTTCTTGCGGCCCTGGCTGCCACGCTGGCCACAGGCTCTGCGTTCGCGCAGGGCGACTGGCCCGCCGGCAAGCTCATCACCTGGGTCGTGCCGTACCCGCCCGGCGGCAGCACCGACGTGCTGGGCCGCAACCTTGCGCTGCGCGTGGCGTCCTCTCTGGGCACCAACGTCATCGTGGACAACAAGGCCGGTGCCACGGGCACCATCGGTGCCGCCTTCGTGGCCAAGGCCGCGCCCGACGGCTACACCCTGCTGGGCACGTCCATCGGCCCGCAGGCGATTGCGCCTCACCTCATGGGCAAGCTGCCCTACGACCCCATCGCGGGCTTCGAGCCCGTGATCACCATCGGCACCATTCCGCACATCCTGGTGGTGGGGGCCAAGCAGCCATTCCAGTCGGTCGCCGACCTGTTGGCGGCGGCCCGTGCCCAGCCGGGCAAGCTCGCCTTCGCCTCGGGCGGCAACGGCACCATCCTGCAGATGCAGGGCGAGCTGCTGCAGCAGCAAAGCGGCACGCGCTTCATCCACGTGCCCTACAAGGGCGACACCCCGGCACTGCAGGACACGCTGGCCGAACAGGTGCAGTTCATGTTTGCGCCGGCCGCCGCCGCGCTGCCCCATGTGCAGTCCGGCAAGCTGCGCGCGCTGGCGGTCACGTCGGCCCAGCGCCTGAAGGCGCTGCCCAGCGTGCCCACCATGGGAGAGGCCGGGCTCAAGGACTTCGTCGTCGAGCAGTGGCAGGCCGTGTTCGCGCCCGCCAAAACCCCCGCACCCGTTGTGCAGCGCCTGAACGATGAGATCGGCAAGGCCCTCAAGGACCCTGCCGTCGTGGCCCTGGCCGACAAGCTCGGCGTGACCCTGGTGGGCGGCACGCCGCGCCAGCTCGGCGACCTGCAGAAGGCCGACTCCGCCAAGTGGGCCAAGGTCATCAAGGACGGAAACATCACCGCCGAGTGATCCCTCGGACCGACACAGGCACCACACCTCTTCTCCGCATACCGAAACAAGACAAGGACCGCACCATGAGCCAGCTTCCCGAAATCATCCGTGGCATCGAACGCGTCAGCGCCGACGTCGTCCAGAAAGCCGCCACCTTCCAGGCGGCCATCCTCGCCGATGTAGCGGGCCGCCGCGGCACCATGCACGGCCGCGTGGCGCCCGTGCACCAGGACATGAAAGTGGCAGGCCCGGCATTCACCGTCGAGGTGCGCCCCGGCGACAACCTCATGATCCATGCTGCCATCGCCCTGGCCCAACCTGGCGACGTGCTGGTGATCGACGGCAAGGGCGACCAGACCGCCGCGCTGATGGGTACGCTGATGCTCAGCGCCTGCAAGAAACTGGGGCTGGCCGGCGTGATTGTCGACGGCGCGATCCGTGACAAGCTCGAATTGCTGGACCTGGGCTTTCCGGTGTTCAGCGCGGGCTTCAACCCCGCTGGCCCCACCAAGTACGTGCCCGGCCGCATCAACCACCCCATCTCGGCCGGCGGCGCCACAGTCCACCCGGGCGACCTGGTGGTGGGCGATGCCGATGGCGTGGTGGTGATCGAGCGCGAAAAGGCCCCCGCCATGATGGCCCTGGCCGACAAGAAGGTGGCCGACGAGGCTGCCCGCATCGAAGCCATTGCCCGCGGCGACACGGCATCCAAGTGGCTGCCCGCCGCCTTGCGCGCAGCCGGCGTTCTCAAGGAAGGGGAATCGCTGTGAGCCGCCCGAGCCTCATCGTGACGGGCGCCGACCTGGCCGGGGAGGCCCTGGCGCTGCTCGACGACTTCGAGGTCGTCTATGCCGGCAAGGCGCCCACCGAGGACGACCTGGTGGCCCTGTGCCGCACGCACGACCCCGTGGCCATCATCGTGCGCTACGGCAAGGTGGGCGCGGCGGTGATGGATGCTGCGCCCTCGCTCAAGGTCATCTCCAAGCATGGCAGCGGCACAGACACCATCGACAAGGTGGCTGCCAAGGCGCGCGGCATCGAGGTGGTGGCCGCCGTGGGCGCCAATGCCGCAGCGGTGGCCGAGCAGGCGCTGGCCTTGCTGCTGGCCTGCGCCAAGTCGGTGGTGGCGCTCGATGCGCGCATGCACGCCGGCCACTGGGACAAGGCCACGCACAAGAGCCTGGAGCTCGGTGGCCGCACCGTGGGCGTGGTCGGCCTGGGCGCCATCGGCCTGCGCTTTGCCAAAATGGCCGACGCGCTGGGCATGCGCGTGATCGGCTTCGACCCCTTCGCGAAGAACCTGCCGGCGTATATCGAGAGCGTGGACCTGGCCACCATCTGGCGTGACTCGGACGCGATCTCGCTGCACTGCCCGCTGACCGACGAGAACCGGGGCATGCTCAGCGCGGCGACGCTGGCGCAGTGCAGGCGCGGCGTGATCGTGGTGAATACCGCACGCGGCGGCCTCATCGACGAGCCGGCCTTGCTGGCGGCTGTGCGCAGCGGCCAGGTGATGGCTGCGGGGCTGGACAGCTTTGCGGTCGAGCCCATGGTCGCCGGCCACCCCTTCCAGGGCGAGGCGAATTTCATCCTCTCCCCGCACATCGGCGGCGTGACCAGCGATGCCTACGTGAACATGGGCGTGGGCGCGGCGAAGAACCTGCTGCAGGTCCTGGCGCGTACCCCTGCCCCAGCGGCCGCGTGAGGGAGCAGGGGCGGTACATCCACAGGATCACGATGAGGAGACACAAGCAATGAACAGGCACATACGACTTCCAGCGCTCGCGAGAAAGGCGATGCTGGCCACTTTGACCCTGGCATCCGCCACCTGCTTCGCGCAGGCCGCCGGCTATCCGTCCAAGCCGGTGAAGCTGGTGGTGGGCTTTGCGGCGGGGGGCCCCACCGACGTGGTGGCGCGGGCCTTTGCCGACCACGCCAGCCGTGCGCTGGGCCAGCCCTTCGTCATCGACAACAAACCGGGCGCCAACACCATCTTGGCCGCGCAGGCGGTGGCCAGCGCACCGGCCGATGGCTACACGCTGCTGTTCGGTGCCACCAACCACACGATGATCCCGGGGCTGTACAGCAACTGGGTGAAGTTCGATGCGGTGAAGTCGTTCAAGCCACTGTGCACGGTAGCCACCAGCCCCACCGTGCTGGTGGTGGGGCCGGGCCTGCCGGTGAAATCGCTGGCCGACTATCTGGCGCGTGCGCGCAGGGAGCCGGGCCGCACTACGGCTGGCACAGCGGGCGTGGGCAGTTCAGGCCACTTCGCCACCGAGATGTTCGCCCGGGCCAATGGCCTGCAGCTCAACCACGTTCCCTACAAGGGCGCTGCGCCGGTGGTGACGGACCTGATGGGCGGCCAGCTCGACAGCTCGTTCGCTACCCTGGGCTCGGTGCTGCCGCAGATCCGCAGCGGCAAGCTCGCGGCCCTGGCCGTGGCATCGGCC
This sequence comes from Acidovorax sp. Root219, assembly GCF_001428665.1. Lineage (GTDB taxonomy): Bacteria > Pseudomonadota > Gammaproteobacteria > Burkholderiales > Burkholderiaceae_C > Acidovorax. Next base: position 28,187 of record NZ_LMIJ01000048.1, on the reverse strand, counting down.
AAGCGCTCTCCGCTGCTGCCCGATGTCGCCACCTTTGCCGAAGCCGGTGGCGGCAACTACTCGGCCGATGCCTGGTACGGCGTGCTGGCTCCTGCAGGTGTGCCCGAGGCCGTGGCCCGGCAACTGGAGCGCGTGGCGGCAGATTTCGCGAAAAGCGCCGCGGCGGTGGAGAAGCTGCGCGGCATGGGGCTGGATGCGGATTCCACCTGCGGCAAGGCATTTGCCACGCAGGTCGAGCGCGAGGTCGCCACCTACACGCAGATAGCCAAGGACCTGGACCTCAAAGCTGAGTGAATGATCGGAGACATGACATGTTGCGTTTTCTCAAACCCCTGATCGCTGCCTGCGCCCTGGCCGTCGGCATGGCCCATGCTGCGTTCCCTGATCGTCCCATCACCATCGTCGTGCCCTATGCGCCCGGCGGCGCAGCCGACGCTGTGGCGCGCGTGCTGGCCACGCGCCTGGGCGCCAGGCTGAGCGCCAGCGTGATCGTGGACAACAAGGCCGGTGCCAGCGGCACCATCGGCGCCAGCTACGTGGCCAAGGCCAATGCCGACGGATATACCCTGCTGTACGACGCCACGCCGTACTCCATCAACCCGCACCTGTTCCCCAAGATGCCGTATGCGGCCAACGCGCTGCAGCCGCTGTCGCTGGTGCTGCTGGCACCCAACGTGCTGATCGTGAAGGCGGACTCGCCGCTCAAGAACATCAACGACCTGGTCGCCAAGGCCAAGGCCGCTCCGGGCAAGCTCAACTTCGCCTCGGGCGGCAGCGGCACGGTGCAGCGCCTGGCTGCGGAGCTGATGCGCCAGCAGCTCGACCTGGACATGGTGCATGTGCCCTACAAGAGCGGCGGCCCGGCCATCACCGACGTGATGGCCGGCCAAGTGGACTTCATGTTCGGCACCGTGGCCGCGACCTATCCCCACATAGCGGGCGGCAAGTTGCGCGCACTGGCCGTGTCGGCGCCCGAGCGCTCCAGGCGCCTGCCCGATGTGCCCACGGTGGCCGAGACGGTGATCCCCGGCTACGAGGCCTTTGAATGGAACGGCATGTTCCTGCCCGCCGGGACGCCCGAGCCCATTGCCGCCAGGCTGCGCCAGGCAGTGCAGGACGTGATGAAGGAGGACGAGGTGAAACAGCGCCTGGCCGATATGGGCGCCCAGGCCGTCGGCTCCACACCCGCCGAGTTCGCCACCTTCCTCAAGAAGGAAGACACCAAGTGGGGCGAGGTGGTGCGCAAGGGCAGCATCAAGCTGGATTGACCGGCCATGGGCCTGCCACCCCTTCTGGATCCCGTGCCGCATTCGCTGGGCCTGAACCGCCCGTTGCGCGCGCTGCCCGCCCTGGCGTGCGACAGCCACATGCACATCTTCGACACGCGCTTTGCGCCGTCGCCGCACTGGCCGCGCACACCGCCCGAGGCACCCGTGGCCGCCTACCGGCAGCTGCAGCAGCGCCTGGGCACCGCGCGCACGGTCGTGGTCACGCCCTCCACCTACGGCATCGACAACGCTTGCACGCTGGATGCACTGGACCAACTGGGCGACAGCGCACGCGGCGTGGCCGTGGTGGACCAGCAGGTCAGCGATGTGGAGCTGGGCCGCCTGGCCGCACGGCGCGTGCGCGGGCTGCGTGTGAACTTCGTCTCGCCCCAATCCTGGGGCATGACCACAGAAGAGATGCTGACCACCCTGGCGGGCAAGCTGGCGCGCCATGCGGACTGCGGCGGCTGGCACATCCAGGTGTTCGCGAACCCGGAGCAGATCGTGGCGCTCGAAGCGGTGCTGCAGGCCTTGCCGGTGCCGCTGGTGATCGACCACCTGGGCCGCATCGACCCGGCCGAGGGGCCATCGGCCCCGGCCTGGGCTACGCTGCAACGCCTGCTTGACGGGGGCAACACCTGGGTCAAACTCTCCGGCGCCTACATGCGCTCCACGGTGCAGGCTCCGGGTTACGCCGATACGCTGCCCCTGGGCCGCGCGCTGGTGCAGGCCGCTCCCGAGCGCCTGGTGTGGGGCAGCGACTGGCCGCACACCACCGAGCCGCAAGGCACGGTGAACGATGCCGACCTGGTGGACCTGCTGCAGGCCTGGGTCGTGACGGATGCTGCGATGGACCGCATCCTGGTGGACAACCCTGCGCGGCTGTACGGATTTCCTGCCGCGTGAAGATCAGAGCCAACGAAAGCCATCCCATGTTTCTGCTGCAAGCCCCCCAAGTGCGCGACCTCGAACTCTTCAACGCCATGCCCGAGTCGCTGCGCCGGCGCGAGCGCAGCGCCTGGGCCGATGCCAACCGGGCAGGCACCATCACCGACTCGTTTCTCGAAGGCCCGGTGTTCGACGGTGCTGGCAACCTGTACGTGACCGACATCCCCTGGGGCCGGATCTTCCGCATCGACCCTGCAGGCGCCTGGACCCTGGTGGCGGAGTACGACGGCGAGCCCAACGGCATGAAGTTCCTCAATGCCGGCACTTTGTTGATCACCGACTACAAGAACGGCCTCATGCGCCTGGACGTGGCGAGCGGCAAGGTGTCTCCGTACCTGGAGCGGCGCAACAGCGAGCGCTTCAAGGGCGTGAACGACCTGGTCTTCGACGCCGAGGGCAACCTGTACTTCACCGACCAGGGCCAGAGCGGGCTGCACGATCCAAGCGGGCGCCTGTACCGCCTGCGCCCCAATGGCCAGCTTGATCTGCTGCTGGCCAATGTGCCCAGCCCCAATGGCGTGGCCTTGTCGCCCGACGGGCGCGTGCTCTACTTGGCCGTGACGCGCGGCAACTGCGTCTGGCGCGTACCGCTGCTGCCCGATGGCAGCGTGGCCAAGGTGGGACAGTTCTTCACCTCCTACGGCCCGAGCGGCCCGGACGGGCTGGCCGTGGACGCCCAAGGCCGGCTGCTCGTGGCCAATCCTGGCCTGGGCTATGTCTGGGTGCTCAACCACCGGGCCGAGCCCGAGCTGGTGCTGCGCGGGCCAGCGGGCGCCTCGACGACCAACCTGGCGTTTGGCGGGGAGGGCGGGCAGACGGTGTTCGTGACCGACTCGACCCATGGGCACATCCTGCGGGCGGATATGGAAGCGCCAGGCCTGCCGCTGGCGCGCGGTCTCTGAGTTAGCACGCTGTTTGACAATGGCTATGGCATTTCGATAAATATTGACTATCGACGAAATTCAATCGATTCAATTTACGCGCCATGGATTGTTTCCTACCATGGGTCTTGCCAAGTGCCTGAACCACTTACAAGGAGAGACCCATGACAACAGAAGCCAAGTGCCCCTTCGACCACAGCAAGGCTGCCGCGCCCAAGGGCCGCGGCAACGCCGACTGGTGGCCCAACCAGCTCAACCTGCGCCCGCTGAACCAGAGCTCCCCGCTGGTCGACCCCATGGGCGACGGCTTCAACTACGCCGAAGAATTCAACAGCCTGGACCTCGCTGCGGTGAAGGCCGACCTGCTGGCGCTGATGACCGACTCGCAGGACTGGTGGCCGGCCGACTTCGGCCACTACGGCCCGCTGTTCATCCGCATGGCCTGGCACAGCGCCGGCACCTACCGCCTGGCCGATGGCCGGGGCGGCGCAGGGGCAGGGCAGCAGCGCTTTGCGCCCCTGAACAGCTGGCCCGACAACGCCAACCTGGACAAGGCGCGCCGCCTGCTGTGGCCCATCAAGCAGAAGTATGGCCGCAAGATTTCGTGGGCCGACCTGATGATCCTCACCGGCAACGTGGCGCTCGAATCCATGGGCTTCAAGACCTTCGGCTTTGCCGGTGGCCGCCCCGACGTGTGGGAACCCGATGAAAACGTGTACTGGGGTGCAGAGACCACCTGGCTGGGCGGCGACAAGCGCTACAGCGGCGAGCGCGACCTGGCCAAGCCCCTGGCCGCCGTGCAGATGGGCCTGATCTACGTGAACCCCGAGGGCCCCAACGGCAACCCCGACCCCATCGCCGCAGCGCGCGACATCCGCGACACCTTTGCCCGCATGGCCATGGACGACGAGGAAACCGTGGCACTGATCGCTGGCGGCCATACCTTCGGCAAGACCCACGGCGCGGGCGACGCAGCCCTGGTGGGTAAGGAGCCCGAAGGCGGCGGCATCGAGGACCAGGGCTTTGGCTGGATCAGCAAGCACGGCAGCGGCTTTGGCGGCGACGCCATCACCAGCGGCCTGGAAGTCACCTGGACCACCACCCCCACGCAGTGGAGCAACAACTTCTTCGAGAACCTGTTCGGCTTTGAATGGGAGCTGACCAAAAGCCCGGCCGGCGCCCACCAGTGGACCGCCAAGGGCGCCGAGGCGACCATCCCCGATGCGCACGACCCCTCCAAGAAGCGTGTGCCCACCATGCTCACCACCGACCTCTCGCTGCGCCAGGACCCGGCCTACGAGAAGATCTCGCGCCGCTTTTTGGAGCACCCTGAACAGTTCGCCGATGCCTTTGCGCGCGCCTGGTTCAAGCTCACGCACCGCGACATGGGTCCGCGCGTGCGCTACCTGGGCCCTGAGGTGCCGGCCGAAGTACTGATCTGGCAGGACCCGATCCCCGAGGTGGACCACGCCCTGGTGGATGCGCAGGACGTGACGGTGCTCAAGGCAAAGATCCTGGCCTCGGGCCTGTCGGTTGCGGAACTGGTGTCCACCGCCTGGGCGTCGGCCTCCACCTACCGCGGTGGCGACAAGCGCGGTGGGGCCAACGGTGCCCGCGTCCGCCTGGCGCCGCAAAAGGACTGGGAGGTGAACCAGCCGGCGCAACTGGCCAAGGTGCTGGGCAAGCTCGAAGCGATCCAGCAGGACTTCAATGCCGCGCAGCCCGGCGGCAAGAAGATCTCCATCGCCGACCTCATCGTGCTGGGCGGCGCTGCGGCCGTCGAGTCCGCTGCCCGCAGCGCCGGCCAGGAGGTCAGCGTACCCTTCGCCCCGGGCCGCATGGACGCCTCGCAAGAGCAGACCGACGTGCCCTCGTTCGAGGTCATGGAGCCGCTGGCCGATGGCTTTCGCAACTATGTGCGCCCCGGCCTGGAGGAAGCCGTGGCCGAGCTGCTGATCGATCGCGCCAACCAGCTCACCCTGACGGGCCCCGAGATGACGGTGCTGGTGGGCGGCTTGCGCGTCCTGGGCGCCAATGCGGGCCAGGGCTCGCATGGCGTGTTCACCCAGCAGCCCGGCGCGCTCACGAATGACTTTTTCGTGAACCTGCTGGACATGCGCACGCGGTGGCAGAAATCCGGCTCGGCTGCCGGTGTCATTGAAGGGGTGGACCGCACTACCGGTGCAGCGAAGTGGACGGGCACCGTGGCCGACCTGGTGTTCGGCTCCAACTCGCAGCTGCGTGCGCTGGCCGAGGTGTATGGCAGCAGCGATGCGCAGGCGGTGTTCGTGCAGGATTTCGTGAAGGCCTGGACCAAGGTCATGAACCTGGACCGTTTTGACCTCGCTGGCGCAACCGCCGACGCCTGAGTGAGCTGACAACGCCACCGTCCTTTCCCTTCGCGGGGCAGGGCCGGTGGCGTTCTGCTTTCCGCAGGGGCGAGCCGGCTAACATGGCGGCCCCAACCGTATTGGAGCGCCCGCATGACCCAACCCCCATCCTCCAAAGACTTCGACAAAGGCCTGGCCACGCGCAAGCAGGTCATGGGCGAGGACTTCGTGGCCAATGCCTTCGGCAACGCCACCGAGTTCACCCAGCCCATCCAGGAGTTCATCACCCGCAATGCCTGGGGCGATGTCTGGCAGCGCCCGGGGCTGGACCTGAAGACGCGCAGCCTGGTCACCGTGGCCTTTCTCACCGCGCTGGGCAAGCAGCACGAGCTCAAGGGCCATGTGCGCGGCGCGCTCAACAACGGCGCCACGGCGGCCGAGATCCAGGAAGTGCTGCTGCACGCCAGCATCTACTGCGGCCTTCCCGCAGCAGTCGATGCCTTTCGCTCGGCCGCCGAGGTGGTCGACGGGCCGAAAAAATAGGGTTGTCAGCCCGCCAGCAGTTTGTGCACGAGGTCGGCGGCTGTCGACGCGTTGTACTTGCGCATGAGCCGCGCGCGGTAGATCTCCACCGTGCGGTGGCTGATGTCCAGGGTGCGCCCGATCTCCTTGGAGGTCAGGCCTTCGAGCAGCCGCGCGGCCACTTCGCGTTCGCGGCCGGTCAGCTCGGCCTTCACGGGGCGCTGCGAGCTCAGGTCCTCGAAGCTCCAGATGCCCGAGGCGTGGGGGTCTTCGCGGTTCAGGGCGCGGCCTGACACATGGCACCAGAACACCTCGCCGTTGGCGCGCTTCATGATGCGGTTGTCGGCGTAGTGGCCCTTGGCGTTGAGGATGGGCTCCATGTGCGCGCCCAGGCGCTCGTACTCGTCGGCGCTCGGATAAAGTACCTGGAACGACTGGCCGATCAGCAGCTCGCGCGAGGCGCCGAACATCTCGCAGACCTGCCGGTTGCAGTCCACCATGGTGCGGTTGCGCGAGAGCACCAATCCCACGGGGGCCATGTCAAACGCGAGTTTGTAATCAACGTCCATCGGTGGCGTCCATAGTGCAAATCTTTACGGGGTACTACTTATGTCTGTACGTAGTATCGTAGCGCATCCAACATTCGCAAGGAGATCGTGGTGAACAAGATATTTCCCTCCGCAGCCAAAGCGCTGGAAGGCGTGGTTGCAGATGGCCAGTTGATGGCTGTCGGCGGTTTCGGGCTGTGCGGTATCCCTGAGGCCCTGATCGACGCGCTGCGTGATTCGGCCGTGAAGAACCTCACCGTGATCTCCAACAATGCGGGCGTCGATGGCTTCGGCCTGGGCAAGCTGCTCGAGACGCGCCAGATCAAGAAGATGATCTCGTCCTACGTGGGCGAGAACAAGGAGTTCGAGCGCCAGTACCTGGCGGGCGAGCTGGAGCTCGAATTCACGCCCCAGGGCACGCTGGCCGAGAAGCTGCGTGCCGGCGGCGCGGGCATCCCGGCCTTCTTCACCAAGACCGGTGTGGGCACCATCGTGGCCGATGGCAAGGAGTTGCGCGAGTTCGACGGCGAAACCTACGTGATGGAGCGCTCGCTGGTGCCCGACGTGTCGCTGGTCAAGGCCTGGCGTGCGGACAAGTCCGGCAACCTGCAGTTCCGCCTCACGGCGCGCAACTTCAACCCTGCGGCCGCCACGGCCGGCAAGGTCTGCATCGTCGAAGTGGAAGAGATCGTGGAAACCGGTGCCATGGAGCCCGACCAGGTCCACCTGCCCGGCATCTACGTGCACCGCATCGTGCACAACGCCAACCCCGAGAAACGCATCGAAAAACGCACCATCACAGAGAAAGCAGGAGCCTGACCATGCCGTGGACCCAAGACCAGATGGCCGCACGTGCGGCGCAAGAACTCGAAGACGGTTTCTACGTGAACCTGGGCATCGGCATCCCCACGCTGGTGGCAAATTTCACGGGTGACAAGGAAGTGTGGCTGCAGTCCGAAAATGGCATGCTGGGCATCGGCCCCTTCCCGACCGAAGACGCTGTGGACGCCGACCTGATCAATGCCGGCAAGCAGACCGTTACCACGATCAAAGGCTCGTCCATCTTCGGCAGCGACCAGTCGTTCGCCATGATCCGCGGCGGCAAGATCAACCTGTCCATCCTGGGCGCCATGCAGGTCAGCGAAAAGGGCGACCTGGCCAACTGGATGATCCCGGGCAAGATGGTCAAGGGCATGGGCGGCGCGATGGACCTGGTGGCCGGCGTCAAGCGCGTGATCGTGCTCATGGAGCATGTGGCGAAGAAGAAGGACGGCACCGAAGACCTCAAGATCCTGCCCCAGTGCACGCTGCCCCTCACGGGCGTGGGCGTGGTCGACCGCATCATCACCGACCTGGCCGTGCTGGACGTGACGCCCGAAGGCCTGAAGCTGATCGAGCTGGCCCCTGGCGTGACGTTTGAAACCCTGCAGGCCAAGACCGGCGTGACCGTGCTGCAATAAGGCAAGGCACATGCCGTGGCCCCATGGGCCACACGAAAAAGGCCGGGGCCCCGCGATGGGCACCGGCCTTTTTTGCATGCTGGCCGCAGTTGCGGTCTGCAGCCTTGCACTGGTGCGGATTACAGAACGCCGATCTCGCCCGAAGGGATCTGGCCGGTGCGCACGGCTTCGGCAGCAGCGGCACGCACGGCGGCGCGGTCGGCCTTCGATTGGTAGGTCACCACGCGGGAGCCGGCAGGCTCCATGCTGTGCGTGCGGGCCTCCACGGCAGCTTCGGCAGCCACTTCGGCGCGGGTGCGGTTGGTTTCGAACTTGAGGGCGAACTGCGAGCTGTCGGCTTCATCGGCGTAGGCGCCGAAGGAAGCAAAAGCGGCAACGGCAGCGATGGACAGGAAACGTGCGGTGTTGTTCATGGTGATTCTCCGATCAAATGGGGGTAGGGGGCTTGCTGCGGGGCGGTGCGGATTACAGGTAACCAGCTTCGCCCGACGAGATCTGGCCGGTGCGCAGGGCTTCGGCAGCCTCGGCGCGCACGGCGGCACGGTCGGCCGTCGATTGGTAAGTCACCACGCGGGAACCAGCGGGTTCCATGCTGTGCGTGCGGGCCGTCACGGCCGCTTCGGCAGCCACTTCGGCGCGGGTGCGGTTGGTTTCGAACTTGAGGGCGAATTGCGAGCCATCGGCTTCGTCGGCATAGGCGCCGAACGATGCAAAAGCGGCAACAGCGGCGATGGAGAGAAAGCGTGCAGTCGTGTTCATGATGAAAATCCTTGAAAGATAAAAAGCGTCTCGAAAACCGGTACGAAACTGTTTCGGGCCGGGTTCGGTGAGTCGCCTTGCGGGTTCGGCTCATCGATGGGTTGAACTGTACGCCTGGTGTGTTCAGAGAAAAACCACCCAGTCGCGAACTGACTGTTCCAGTTTTGAAAACAGTTGCACGAGCGGCAGGCATAAAAAAAGCCCGCGGCTGCATTGCAGCCGCTGGCCGAAGAAGAACCGCTCAGGTGCTCAGGGCAACTGGCTCCAGTTCTGGTTGTTGCCGCCGTTGCAGGTCCAGGTGAGCAGGGGCGTGTCCTGCACCGTCGAGTTGTTGGGTACGTCGATGCAGGCGCCCGATGCCCGGTTGCGGATGGTCGAGCCCACAAGGCTCCACTGCGCCGTGTTGCCGGTGCTGCAGGCCAGTTGCACCACACCGGCGCCGCTGGCTGCAGCGCTGTCCTGCGCCAGGCACAGGTTGCTGTGTTTGGCGACCAGTTGCACATAGCCTCCGGTGATGTTGCGCAAGGTGAAGGTCTCGTTGTCCGCGTTGCCGCAGGGCCACTGGATGGCCACGGCCCCGCTGGCCGCCGAGGCCCCCCGGATGTTGATGCACATCGTGCTCTGGTTGGACCGCAGCCGTGCCGTGATGTCCGAGCCCGTGTCCAGCGAGCGCACGTAGTCGGCCAGCGCCAGCCGGTCCGCTGCCGGCAGGCCTGCGGCATTGCCGTGGCCACCCGCGATCACGTCCAGCACGCTGGCCTTCTGTCCGTTGTGCAGGTAGGCCTTGGCGGCCCAGCTGCCGATCAGCGTGGGCGTGTCGAAGCCCACGCCGGCCAGCGGCTGGTTGGCGCCCTTGCCCGATGATGGCTGGATGGTGCCTACGTCGTGCCTGAGGCCGTCGCGCAAGGTGCCGCCCGCATGGCAGCTGGCGCAGTTGGCACTGGCGAACAGGGTCTGCCCGCGTGCAGCCTCCACCGTCAGGCTGCCATCGGCGGCGCGCGCCGGGCTGCGCATGGACTTGTTGAGCGAGGCGAGGTAGGCGGCCAGGTCGTCGAGTTGGGCATTGCGGCCGGCCTTGGGCGCGCCCAGCGGATCGCTGGTTGCGGCAAAGTCCGCGTCGCTCAGGAAGCCCGTGCCGCCGAAGGCGCTGCGCATGTCGTTCTCGAAGTCCTGCACCTCGTCGAAGTTGGCGCTCCAGTGCAGCTTGCCGTGGCCGGTGCCGCGCCGGCCCTGCAGGCTGATGGTGCGGCGCAGGCCCTCGCCGCGCTGGGTGAAGTCCCAGACCATGCCGTCGTCGCCGCCATCGGCGTGGCAGCTCGCGCAGGACATGTAGTTGTCCTTGCTCATGCGCCGATCGGCCGCGTTGTAGAACACCAGCTTGCCGCGCAGAGCCGCAGCCGCCATGGGCTCCTGCGCCACCGTGGCCACGTTCTGCAGGAACACCGCCGCCGCGCTGCGCGAGGCCAGCACGTCGGCCACATCGTGCACGGTGACCGAGCGCGCCAGGAAGTTGTTCACGTACAACCGCTTGCGTGCTGCGTCCAGGTACAGGCCGTGGGGGGCGCTGCTGGCGTTGATCTCGCCGCGCACGGCGCGAGTGTAGGCATCGACGATGGCAATGTTGTTGCCCTCCATCTGCGCCACGAACACATAGTCGCCCGCAGGGGAGAAGAGGGCGGCGCGCGCCGGTGCCCGGTCGTCGAAGTCGATCTGCTCGGGCAGCAGGTGCGTGGCCTGCGCCAGGTCCACCTGCGAGAGGATGGAGCGCACTGTCTGGTCGTGCAGCAGGTCGCCACCGTCACGGAAGCGCCCGCGCACGATATTGTCCTTCTTGCCCGGCAGCACCGCGCGCGAGCCATCGGGCGAGATCACCACCTGGCTCAGGTAGTTGGCCACGCCGCGTGCGCTGTTCTCGGTGTCCACCGTGGTCGTGTCCACCGGCAGGGCGATGGTGGACAACAGGCCCATGGAACTGAGGCCCACCTTGTGCAGTTGCCCGCCCGTCATCTTCGACTTGAAGCGCGTGACGTAAACCGTCTGCGAGTCGGCCGCCACTGCGATGCCACGCAGGTCGCCTTCCAGCACCAGGGTGCCCGTGGTGCTGCCATTGGCCGGGTCGAAGGCGATCAGCGTGGACTTGCTTTCCAGTGTCAGCAGGCCCTTGCTGCCGTTGGGCGTGAAGGCCACGCCGTAGGGTCCGCTGCCGTAGGGCAGGGCCACCGTGGCCGCGATGCTGCCGTCCGCCGGGTTCAGTGCCACGAGCTTGTCCTCGCCCTGCACGGTGACCCAGATGCGGCCATCGGGGGCACGCGCCAGGGTCTTGGGCTCGTCGCCCACGCGCGTCTCCCAGCGCTTGGTCAGGGCCAGCGCGTCGATGGCTGCCACCGTGCCGCTGTCCGGGTTCACCGCATAGACGCTGTTGGCATCGCCCACGATGTTGCTCGAATGCGTGGGCGCCGTGGCCGTTGTCGGGAAGATCACGGTCACGTTGTAGGTGTAGAAGGTCTCCTGGCCCGCCGCATTGCGCACCGTCAGGGTCACCGTGTAGTGGCCAGGGCGGTTGTAGCTGTAGGTGGTGTTGGCCTGGGCCGAGAAGGCGGTCTGCGTGCCGTTGCCGAAATTCCAGCGGTAGGTGACGCCGCTGCCACCGCCCAGGCGGATGGGGTCGAAGCTCAACTGCCCGTTCACCAGCTGCGGCCCGCCGCTCACGCCGGCATCGCCGATGATGGCCTGCGACCTCAGTTGCGTGACGTCTGAATCGCTGAGCACGCGCCCGTAGACGCGCATGTCGGCCAGGCTGCCGCGAAAGAAGTCGGTGTTGCCCTGGATCTGCCCCAGCAGCGCGAACTTGTTCGACAGGCCCTTGGTGCCCGTGAGCCCGGTGGAGCTGGTCTTGGTGCCGTCGATGTACAGCGTCTGTGCGCCCGAGGCCGCGTCGCGCGTCATCACCACATGGTGCCAGTTGCCGTCGTTCACGGCCGAGGTGGAGCGGGTGCCCGGGTTGTTGGCCGCCACGTTGCCCACCGAGAGGTTCATCCGACCGGTGTTGTCGATCCAGCCCCAGAACACGTCGTCCGCACCGCCCGACTGGTCGCGCCCGAAGAGGCCGGGCGCCGTCCAGGCGTTGGCCGAGCCGGCCTGCGTGGTCTTCATGTAGAAGGCCAGCGAGGCCGTGCCGCCCAGCGCGGTGGCCACGCTGTCGTTCTTGAGCGGCACGCCGCCCGTGCGCTGCGCGAAGTTCAGGCCGATGCTGCTGAACTGGTCGGCCGCCGAGGCCGTGCCGTTGTTGGCGCCGATCTCGTCGGTGAGGGTGCTCGACAGCGGCCAGTGGTTCATGAGGCTGATGTCGGTGGCATTGCCGGTGTGAAAAACGGCCTTGTACTCCGCCGCGATGCCGTTGCCCGCATAGTCCTTCACGCCGCCGGCGGTGAGCACGATCTCATAGCTGGTGCCGGCCGCCAAGGGCTGCGTGGGGTGGAAGTTGATGATGCCCAGCTGCACGCTGTAGGTGCCGGCCAGCGCGTTGCCGTTGACCGGGCGCACGATGAAGGTGCTGGCGCTCACGCTCTCGGGCCGGATGCTGTCGGTGAGGCCCACGCCGATGCGCGATGTCAGCGCCTGCTGCCTGGCGCCGTTGGTGGGCGAGGTCTGCTTGACGGCCGGTGGCGTGGTGTCGGGCGCGGTCTGGTGCACGATGAAGCCGCTGCCCGAGCCGTGGTCGTTGCCGATGAACAGCAGGTTGCCCATGGGCGCCACCTGGCCATGGTCGGAGTGTGTGTACTCGGGGTCGCTGGTGGCGAACAGGCTGCCCTGGCCCACCTCGACGTGGTTGAGCGGATTGCTCACGTCCACCTTGTGCACCTTGAACTGCGCGCCCTGGAACACGTAGTGGTCCTGCGTGCCGCAGTACAGTTGCTCATCGATGACCAGCCGGTTATCTTCCGCAACGAACTGGGTGCGGTCCGCGAGGTCGTAGCTGTACATGCGGGCACCACCGCCGCGCGCCGAGGCGTGCAGGTTCCTGCCGTCGAAGCAGGTGGCATAGTAGTTGGGGTTGGAGCCCACGGTGTCCAGCACCTTGGGGTTGAGCGGGTCGGAGATATCGAGGCTGGCAAAGCCATCGGTGTTGTCCATCGAGGAGAGCACCATGTGGTTGCCCATGGTGAAGATGGGCCCGACGCGAAAGCCCCCGAGCTCGCCGGTGGGCACGGGGTTGGGCTTGCCCACACCGCGGTTGGCGATCACGGCATTGGCCGGGTCGCTCGCATCCACGATGTAGACACCGTCGTTGGCCGAAGCCACGTAGACATAAGGGGCCTGCCACCACAGCTGCCAGGCCACGTTGGCATAGTCGCCGCCATTGACCGTGGGCAGCGCCAGCTTCTTGACCTGCTGGATGTTGTTGATGTCGGTGAAGTCCCAGAACTCGATGCCCTTGATGCTGGGCACCACCACATACTGCTTGCCGCCGATCTTCGCGGTACCGAAGGCATGGGCCTCGCGGAACTCCTTGGTGCGCCCCTCGGGCTCGTAGATCTTCTTGGCGAGCACGATGGCGCGCGGGTTGGACACGTCGTACAGCAGAAAGCCGCCGGGGCCCAGGCCGCTGTCCGGCGCGAACGAGGTCAGGAAATAGCCGTTGAGCATGATGCCCACGTTCAGCCCGTAGTCCTTGCGGCCGGGGTAGGTGGCCGGCACGTCGCCCGAGGCGCGTGTGATCATGGAGACCGGCTTGAACAGCTCGGCCGAGGTGTAGGTGAGGTTGCCCAGGCCCGGCCCCTGCAGCGGGAGCGGGACCTCGGCGGCCTGCGTGACTGCGGCCGCCATGGTGGTAAGGGTGGTCATCGGGTTGACCCCCGTGATCGCTGCATGCGTCAGCAGTGTGACGAACGGCAGCAGGAGCGCCATCACGTAATACCGGATTTTCATCGTCGCCTCCAGGTTGTTTGAAGTTCTCGGAAAACTCTCTTCTTCGATCCATCCGACGGCGCTGCCACATGCGCGCGCAGACGCGCCGGCCGGTGGCACAGCTGCCACCGGCCGCAGGGCTCGTTTTCTCCTTCTCCCCTCTGTCTTCTTGTCGTCTGCAGCGTTGGCGGGATCAGGCCTGCGCTTGCGCGGTCGCGTAGATGTCCCAGGCCGCCGCAGCGCTGGCGCCGCGGTGGATCATGGCCATCAGCGCATCGACCACCGCCGAAGGGTTGGCGTGCTGGTACACGTTGCGCCCGTAGACCATGCCCACGGCCCCCTGGTCGAGCAGAACGCGCGAGCGCGCGAACACCTGCTGCAGGTCCTCGCGGCCTCCGCCGCGCACCAGCACCGGGCAGCGCGCGGCCTGCACCACACGATGGAAGTCGGTGGGGTCGGTGGTCGGGTCGGCCTTCACGATGTCGGCCCCCATCTCGCGCGCCAAGCGCACCAGGGTGACGATCTTCTCTGCGTCGCCGTCGACCATGTAGCCGCCCTGGTCGCTGTGCGGGCGCATCACCAGCGGCTCGATCATCAGCGGCATGCCGTAGCGGTCGCAGTCGGCGCGCACGCGTGCGATGTTCTGCACGCACTGGCGGAACAGGTCGGGTTCATTGGGCAGCATGAACAGGTTGACCACCACACAGGCCGCATCGCGCTGCACGGCCGGCAGCACCGGGTCGTGCTCGTTCTGCAGCAGAGCCCACATCACGCGGTGGGCGGTGGCGTTGTAGGGGTTGCCCATGTCGATGCGCATCACCAGCGCCGGCTTGCTGCGGCCGGCACGGTCCTGCAGCAGGTCGGCCTGGCCGTAGTTGAGCTGGATGGCATCGGGCGCGGCGGCCACGAGCCTGTCCATCACGCCGGGCATGTCCTCCAGCCCGTTGAGGAACGAGGGTTCGTTGCACACACCGTGGTCGAGTGCGATGTCCAGGCAGCGCCCGTTGGTGAGCAGGCGGTTCAGGCGTGCGGTCTTGTCCTTCGACATACGAAGAGGTCCTTGGTTGGGGGGGTGAAGTGGGGGAGGAGGGTCAGGCCAGGGCCTGCAGGTGGCGGGCTGCGGCCTCGTCGATGCGCTGTACGGCCTCTTCGGGCAGGTCCAAGGCCCCGGCCGTGGCGTTCTCGATGGCTTGCACGCGCACGCGCGCGCCGCACAGCGCCACCGACACATTGCCGCTGGCCAGCGTCCAGGCAATCATCAGTTGGCCGAAGGAGCAGCCGAGCTGCCGGCGCACCGGTTCGAGCTCGTCGAAGAAGGCCTTGAGCCTGGCGCGGTTGGCGGTGCTAAAGCGCGGGTTGCTGGCACGCTGGTCGTCGCCCGTGAACTCGCGCGCCGGGTCGATGGGGCCGGCCAGCAGGCCCAGCGCCAGCGACGAGTAGCCCAGCATGGCCACGTTGTGGCGGGTGCACAGGGGTACCAGCGTCTGCTCGATCTCGCGGTCGATCAGGCTGTAGCGCTCCTGCGCCGCGTCCACGGGGCCGTACTGCAGGTACTCGGCCAGCGTCTCGGGGCTCGCGTTGCTCACACCGATGGCGCGGATCTTGCCCTGCTGCTTGAGCGTGAGCAGGGCATCCATGGTCTCCTCGACCGGCGTGGTGCTGTCCTGCCAGTGGGTGATGTACAGGTCAATGTAGTCGGTCTGCAGGCGCTTGAGACTTTCCTCCGCTTCATGGAAGATCGATTCGCGGCCCAGGTGGCGGTACACCGGGTGGCCGTCTTCGTCGAAGAAGTGCGTGCCCTTTTGCGTGTGCCACACCAGCCCGCATTTGGTGGCGACCACCGCCTCGTGGCGGCGGCCCTTGAGGGCGGCGCCGACGATGCTCTCGGAGGCGCCCAGGCCATAGGCCGGCGCGGTGTCGATCAGCGTCACCCCGGCGTCGAGCGAGGCGGCAATGGCGTCGGCGGCGGCGGCGCTGTCCTGGCCGCCCCACATCCAGCCGCCCATGGCCCAGGTACCGAGGCCAATGGCCGAGCACTCGATGCCCGAGGGGCCGAGGGTGGTGGTCTTCATGGCTGCATTCATCATCACGGCATTCATCGCTTGGTCTTTCGGGTGTTCATGAGGTGGTCGATGGTCACGGCCGCGAGCAGGATCAGGCCCTTGATCACGTCCTGCCAGTAAGGCGATACGTCCAGCAGGATCAGCGAGCTGGTCACCACCGAGAGCAGGGCCAGGCCCAGTACGGCGCCGAGCACCGTGCCCGAGCCGCCCTTGAGGCTGGCGCCACCGATGACGGCCGCAGCGATCACGTTGAGCTCCATGCCCACGCCGAAGGTCGGCGTGGCCGCACCGAAGCGCGCGGTGTAGATCACGCCCGCCAGGCCGGCCGAGGCCGCGCACAGCACCGTCACCCAGAACTTCACGTGGCCCACGCGGATGCCCGAGTACAGCGCCGCCTTCTCGTTGCTGCCGGTGTAGAACACGCGGCGCAGCAGGCTGGCGCGGCGCAGCACGAAGTCGCTGACCACCACGATGGTCAGGAAGATCAGGATCACCGCCGGGATGCCGAGCACCGCGCCCTGACCAATGAACTTGAACGAGGCCGGCAGCGAGAACAGCGACTGCGGCGTGCCCTGCGTGAGCGCCAGGCACAGCCCGCGCACGATGACCATGAAGGCCAGCGAGGCGATGAAGTGGTTGAGCCCGATGCGCACTACGCAGCCGCCGATCATGGCCCCGATCAGCGCGCTGGCGGCAATGGCGATGAGCCCGGCCGTCCAGGGATCAAAGCCCAGCAGGAACAGCTTGCCCGTGACCACCATGGCAAAGCACACCACCGAGCCCACCGACAGGTCGATGCCGCCCACGATCAGCAAGATGGTCATGCCCACGACCACGATGCCTTCGATGGAGAACGACAGCAGCATGGCTCTGATGTTGTCCCAGGTCAGGAAGTAGGGCGAGGCAAAGCTCATGCCGATGCACAGCACCAGGATGATGGCCAGCAGGCCCATCTCGCGCATGCTGGTGAGCTTGGTGCCACCGGGTTTGCCCGGCCCTCCCGGTGCCTGGCGCGGCGGATGCAGGCCGGCCACGCTGCCGGCGTTCAGTTGTGCGGGGTGATTCATGCCGTCTCCTCTTGTCGTCGTTCCAGTCCCGAGGCCAGCCGCAGCAGGGCCTCTTCCGTCATGTCCTTGCCTTGCACCTCGCCCGCGACACGGCCGTCGCGAATGACGAGGGCCCTATCGCACAGCCCGATGATCTCGGGCAGCTCCGAGGAGATGACCACCACGCCCACGCCCTGGCAGGCCAGGTCGCGCAGGATGTGGTGGATCTCCGACTTGGCGCCCACGTCCACGCCGCGCGTAGGCTCATCCATCAGCAGCACCGCCGGGTTGGTGGCCAGCAGCTTGGCGATGGCCACCTTCTGCTGGTTGCCGCCCGACAGGCTGGCCACCTCGATCTGCACGCCGTCGGACTTGAGCTTCAGGCGCGCGCCCAGCTCCTGCGCCAGCCGGTGCTCGGCTGCACGCTGCAGCAGGCCGAAGCGCGAACTCACGCGTGCCAGCGCCATGGAGGCGATGTTCTGCGCAATGGGCAGGTCCAGGTACACGCCTGCGGCCTTGCGGTCTTCGCTGAGGTAGGCGATGCCTTCGCGCAGCGCGTCGCTGTACTTGCGGATCGAGAGCGCCTTGCCGTTGAGGCGCACGCTGCCGCCGATGGCGGGGCGCAGGCCGCACAGTGTCTGCGCCAGTTCGCTGCGCCCCGCGCCCATGAGTCCGGCAATGCCCAGGATCTCGCCGCGCTGCACGGTGAACGAGACACCATGTACGCGCTCGCCGTCGGCCAGGCCCTCCACTTCGAGCACGTGTTCGCCGCAGTCTGCATCCTGCTGCTTGGGTGGGTAGTAGTTGCCCAGGTCGCGCCCGACCATGCGCCGCACCAGGCCATCGGCATCGAGTTCGGCCAGCGGGCCCGAATGCACGTTGCGCCCGTCGCGCAGCACGGTCACGCGCGTGCAGTGCGCAAAGATCTCGGCCATGCGGTGGCTGATGTAGATGATGCCGATGCCCTGGTCCTTGAGGTCGTGCAGCACCTGAAAGAGGGCGGCCGACTCGTTGTCGGTGAGGGCGGCGGTCGGCTCGTCGAGGATCAGCACCTTGCAGTCGAGCGTGAGCGCCTTGGCGATTTCGATCAGCTGCTGGCTGGAGATGGGGAGCTCGCCCACGCGCACGGCGGGGTCGATGTCCTGGCCCAGCCGCTGGAGCACCTTGGCGGCGCGTGCGTTGATGTCGGCGTAGTCCATAAAGGTCTGCCGGCCCGCGTTGATCTCCGGCATGAAGATGTTCTCGGCCACGGTGGCGTCGGCGCAGAGGGCGATTTCCTGGTGCACCAGGCCGATACCCAGGCGCATGGCATGGGCCGGACCATCGATGGCCACCGGGCGGCCGTCGAGCACGATCTCGCCCGCGTCCGGCTGGTGGATGCCATCGATGATGTTCATCAGCGTGGACTTGCCCGCGCCGTTCTCGCCACACAGGGCGTGGATCTCGCCCGCCTGCAGCGAGAAGTCCACGCCCGAGAGCGCATGCGAAGCGCCAAAGCGCTTGCTGATGCCGCGCAGCGCGAGCAAGGTGGGACCCATGGCGCTGCTGCTCACTCGCTGATGCCCTTGGTGCCGCGGCGCGCGAGGTACTTGTCCCAGTAGAAGTCGTCGGCATTGGCCTTGCTGACCACGGCCAGGCCGTTGTCCAGGAAGGGCACGGCCATGGGGTTGGTGCCGTTGCGCTTGGCGTCGTTCATCGGGTCGATGAGGCCGGGGTTCTTGGCCAGGAACAGCATCATCATGCCCATGTAGCCTTGCATGCCCTGGTTGGGGTTGATGGCGCCGAACACATCGCCGGACTTGATCATGTCCAGGATCTTGGCGTTCACGTCGCAGCACATCACCTTGATGTTCTTCTTGGTCTCCACCTTGGCCTGTGCCGCGCCCAGGGCCGAGTTGGCCTCGGGCATGAACAGGGCGCCCAGGTTGGGGTTCGCCTGCGCCAGGCTCTGCACCGCCTGGTAGGCCTTGTTCGGGTCCTGGTTGCTGGCGGCGCGGCCCACCAGCTTCATGCCGGGGTGCTTGGTCTTCATGCGGTTGATGAAGGCGGCGATGCGGCGGTCGTGGTTGTCCTGGCCGGGGTTCTCCAGCACGGCGAATTCGCCCTTGCCGTTCAGCGATGCGGCAATGGCGTCGGCGGCCTGCGCGCCTTCACGCTCGTTGTCCGAGGTGATGAACGAAGTGCGCTTGGAGTTGGGCGAATCCGCCGCGAAGGTGACCACCGGGATCCCCATGGCCGCTGCGCGGTTGATGGGCTCGATGAACGGATCGGGGTTCATGGGGTGCAGCAGGATGCCGGCGGGCTTGCGTGCCAGCTCCTGCTCGAACGAGGCCAGCTGCTTGTTCACGTCGTACTCCGGCGTGCCGGTGTAGCGGGTGCGCACGCCCAGGGTGCGGCCCAACTGCTTCATCATCTCGTAGACCGGAAACCAATATTCCACGCCCGACACCATCACGTTCATCACGTAGACGTCGTTCTGGTTGCCGCGCAGGCCGCCTGCGGCGGCGGGGGCTGCTGCGGGTTGCTGCGCGAATGCGCTGGTGCCGGCCAGGCCGATACCGGCGGCGGCTGCGGACTTCAGGAAATTACGCCTCATTTTTTGTCTCCTCTTGTTGAACGGTGCAGCTGGGGTGCTGCTTTCTCCAGGGCTGCGATGGGGTGCTTTTTGTCACGACAGTTGTTATGACAGGTAGAATGTAATCTTGGATCGAATCGCCAGATAGTTAGGGGAAACACTACTGGATATGCCGGCTAGATCGGCGGAAGCTGTTATGACATGAAGACCCAACTACTGATTGGCATCGACCTCGGGTCGAGCAGCCTCAAAGCCCTGGCCCTGGAGGCCGCGAGTGGTCGCACCGTGGCCTTGTCCCGCCTGCCCTTGCAGCACGACCGCTTGCCCGGTGGCGGCTGCGAGGTGGGCGCGCCTGTGATCCGCTCGGCCCTGTCCACCGTGCTGCGCGACGTGGCGCACCAGCTTGGCAACCGCGTGGCCGATGTCCAAGCCATCGGCTGCACGGGGCACGGGGCAGGCCTGTATGCACTGGACGCCCGCAATGAACTGGTGGGCGGCCGGGCCGTGGCCTCGACCGACCAGCGCGCTGGCGCGCGGGCAGAGTCCCTGGCAAGGAGCCATGGCCCGCAATTGCGCGCCGACGTCGGCTGCCAGCCCTGGCCGGGCCAGCCCACCGTGATCGCGGCCGAACTGCTGGGCAGCGGCGCGGTGCGCAGCGGTGCCTTGAAGCGCCTGATGTTCGCCAAGGACTACGTGGGCTTTCTGCTCACGGGCGAGATCGCCACCGACGCCAGCGATGCCAGCACTGCGGGCCTGCTCTCGGTGGCCACGGGCACCTGGTCGCCGCTGGCCTTTGCGGCCTCGGGCATCGCCGACCTGTCGCCGCAGGCCTTCGGGCCGCTGGTGCCCAGTGGCGAGGTGATCGGCAGGCTGCAGCCCTCGACTGCCGAGGCGCACGGCCTGCCCGCAGGCATCCCCGTGGCCATGGGCGCCATCGACCTGCTGGCGTCGATGACGGCCATCCGCGCCGAAGAGCGTGGCCGCGCGGTGTCGGTGCTGGGCACCTGGTGCGTGAATGCCGTCATCGGTCCGGCGGTGGAGCCCCGGCCCGACGTGGTGGCGGTCGTCAATTTCGGGCCGCGCGAGCGGCGCCTGTACATGGAGAACAGCCCCTCGTCGATGGCCAACATCGCCTGGCTGGCCGGGGTGCTCGGCCTGCCCGACGCGCGGGCCGTGGTCGATCTGGCGATGTCGGTGCCGTTCGGGGCCGGGGGGCTGCGCTTTTTGCCGTTCGTGAATGGGGGCGCCGGCGTGTCGGCCGGCTTTGTCGGCCTCCAAAGCCACCACACACGCGGCGACATGGCGCGTGCCGTGGTCGATGCGGTGGCTGCATTGCATGCGCGCCATACGGCCCGCCTGGCGGCTGGCGGGCTGCCGGTGTCGGCCTCCACCGTGCTGGGCGGCGGTGCCAGCGACTCGCGCCTGGTGCGCCTGCTCGCGGGCCTGCTCGGGCATCCGGTGGAGCGCTGTGCCGATGACGAGACCGGTGCGCGCGGTGCGGCGATCTACGCCGCGATGTCGCAGGGCATCGATACCCACCCCTTGCGCGCGCCCTGCGACACGGTCGAACCCGACGCCAGCCAGGCGCGGGCCCATGCGGACTTCAACGCCGCCTTCAACGAACTGATAGCCACCATGTCCCCTGTCTTCGGCCATCTGGCAGGCACATCGCCAGACACTGCCCCGCCACTGCCAGCGCTTGCCTGCACCCCTGCCACCACACCCGCGCAGAGCGTGGAGGCCTTGCCATGAGCCCGCTTTCACCATTGCCTTTTGTGCGCCCGGCCGCCGTGGCAGGCCGCCATTTCTCGACCGTGATCGTGGGCGCCGGCATCAACGGCGTGGGCGTGTTCCGCGACCTTGCGCTGCAGGGCGTGGACTGCCTCATCGTGGACAAGGGCGACTTCAGCGCCGGTGCCAGCAGCGCGCCCTCGCGCATGATCCACGGCGGTCTGCGCTACCTGGAGAGCGGCAGCTTCTCGCTGGTGGCCGAGGCCACGCGCGAGCGCAACCTGCTGTTGCGCAACGCACCGCACCTGGTGCAGCCGCTCAAGACCGTGGTGCCGCTGTCGAGCTTCTTCGGCGGGCTGATGAGCAGCGCGCTCAAGTTCCTGGGCCGCACGCCGCCCCAGCGCACGCGCGGCCTGCTGGCCGTGGCCGCGGGGCTGCGACTGTACGACCTGCTGGGCCGGCGCCAGCGTGTGATGCCCAACCACCACATCAGCCGCGTGCAGCCCGCCGACCGGCTGCTGTTCCGTGCGGCCGTGCGCTGGACTGCGACCTTCTTCGACGCCTGGATCAGCCACCCCGAGTGGCTGGTGCTGGAGCTGGTGCGCGATGCCTGCCGCGACCAGCCGCGCTCGGCGGCCGCCAATCACTGCCGCGTGATGGGCTGTGCGGGCAAGACCCTCACGCTGCGCGACGAAGTCACGGGCGAGGTGGTGCAGGTGACGGCCGACGCCGTGGTCAATGCCAGCGGCGCCTGGCTGGACCGCAGCACCGAGCTGCTGGGCGGCGCGGGGCCGCGCGTGATGGGCACCAAGGGCTCGCACCTGGTGCTCGACCACCCCCTGCTGCGCGACGCGCTGGGCGGGCGCATGGCTTACTTTGAGGCGCTGGACGGGCGCGTCTGCATCGTTTACCCCTTCCTGGACCGGGTGCTGGTGGGCTCCACCGACATCCCGGTGGACGACCCCGACCAGATCGCCACCGAACCGGCCGAGGTGGACTACCTGCTCGATGTGCTGGGCGAGGTGTTCCCCAACCTGGCCTTCGACCGGCGTGACGTGGTCTATACCTACGTGGGGGTGCGGCCGCTGGCTCGCTCGGACGCCGACAAGCCGGGGCAGATCTCGCGCGACCATTCGGTGGTGGTCGATGCACCGTCCCCATCGCGCGATATCCCGGTGGTGGGGCTGGTGGGCGGCAAATGGACCACCTTCCGCGCCCTGGCCGAAGAGGCCACCGACGAGGTGCTGCGCCTGCTGGGGCGCGGGCGCACCGCCTCGACCCGGCAATTGCCCATTGGCGGCGGCACCGACATGCCACAGGGCGCGCAGGCGACCGAACGCTTCATTGACCGCATCGCCCAGGACGCCGGCCTGGCACGCACGCGCGCCCAGGCGCTGCTGCGCCGCTACGGCTCCCAGGCCTTGCGCATGGCCCAGCATTTCAAGGTGGCGGGTGACGAGCCGCTGCAGCATGCGCCCGATTACTCGGTGGCTGAGGTGGCCTGGCTGTGCACCGAAACCGGCGTGATCCACCTCGACGACCTGGTGATCCGCCGCACGCTGCTGGCCATCCGTGGCCTCATCACGGACGCGGCGCTGGTCGAAATGGCCGGCATAGCCGGGCAGGCATTGGGCTGGGATGCAGGGCGCGAACGGCAGGAGTTGCACAATTGCGCCAGCGCGCTGCGCGAACGCCATGGTGTGCGCCTGGCCACGGCAGCGCCCGATACCGATGCGGCAGCGCCGGCCTTCCATGCACCATTGACCATCCATCCGGCCCTGAGCCCGTCCTGACGTGAATGTACCGACCGAACTCCAGCCCCTGCTCGACCGCAACTCCGAATCGCCCCTGTGGGCGCAGTTCCGCGATGCCCTGCGCCTGCAGATACTGCAGGGCGAACTGGCCATTGGCGCCAAGCTGCCTTCCGAGGCCGAGCTCGGCGAGCAGTTCGGCATCTCGCGCATCGTGGTGCGCGAGGCGCTGGCCGACCTGGTGCGCAACAACCTGATCTACAAGATCAAGGGCCGTGGTGCCTTCGTCGCGGCGCGCGAGCGCGACGAGGATTTTGTCTCCACTGTGCTCGGCTTCTCCGACGAGATGGAGCGCAAGGGCCGCTCGGTGCGAACCCAGGTCCTTGTGCAGCAGCTGCGTGACCCCACGCCGCAGGAGATCAGTGCGCTGGGGCTCACGGACGACACCCAGGTGGTGGCCTTGAAGCGGCTGCGCAGCGTGGACAGCGAGCTGCGCCTGCTGGTGGAAACCGTGGTGCCCGCAGACCTGGCGCCCGGCCTGCACCGCATGCGCCTCGATGACCGTTCGCTGTACGACGTGCTGCGCCGCCAGTACGGCGTGCGCCTGGTGCGCGCCGAGCGCTGGATCGACGCCGTGCTGCCCGACGCCGAGACCTGCGAACTGCTGCAACTGGCAACGCCCGAGCCGCTCTTGCGCATCGAGTCCATCGCTTACGGTGCCAATGGCCGGCGCCTGGAGTACTACAGCGCCTTGCACCGCTGCAAGTCGAGCCGCCTGCACGTGCAAACCACGACGTGAAGCCCTCGGGGCCGACTCCAAAGGAAAAAGGGCTCCTGCACAGGAGCCCTTTTCAATGTCGCCCGTTTCCGGGCAGAGA
>NZ_LMIJ01000048.1:4296-4409 GCF_001428665.1 Acidovorax sp. Root219 | reverse complement strand
TTCGTCAGCCTGGGCACCGAAGGAAACGAAAGCGGCAACAGCGGCCAGGGAGAGGAAACGTGCAGTCTTGTTCATGGTGATCTCGATTCTTTGTTGGGTTGGATAGGAGGTCA
>NZ_LMIJ01000048.1:4088-4197 GCF_001428665.1 Acidovorax sp. Root219 | reverse complement strand
GATGCTGCGGGTCTGTGCCACGGTAGCGGCTTCAGCGGCCACTTCGGCGCGGGTGCGGTTGGTGTCGAACTTGGTGGCGAATTGCGAAGCATCAGCTTCGTCGGCTTGG
>NZ_LMIJ01000048.1:0-4036 GCF_001428665.1 Acidovorax sp. Root219 | reverse complement strand
GCCTTGCGGGTTCGGCTCATCGATGGGTTGAACTGTACGCCGCAGGTGATCAAAGAAAAACCATCCAGTCGCGAACTAACTGTTCCAGTTTTAGAAATAATAAATGGGGTAAGAGGACTGGGTTTACCCGTATTCCATATGGCTGCAATTGTTCAAAAAAGATAGCAAAAAAGTCTTTACTGTTATAGAAATAATTGCAATTTTCAATGCCGTGAAGCCGGGATGAGGCTACCTGCCAATCAGGCTCCATCATTGCAACGATTGAAACGACTGGTCACAAAGCAGGTGACTGGCCGAGCGGCATGCCCCGCCTGCCAGCGGGGCATCACCCCTGGGAGACAATCCGTGCATGAACATGTCTTCCGACAGCGAGGCGGTCGCCGCATCCAGACTGGCCTGGCAGCAGGGCTTTGCCGCCCTGGGTCCGGCTTTCTTCACCGAACTGCAGCCCACGCCGTTGCCTGACCCCCATTGGGTGGGTACGAGCGCCAGCGTGGCGCGCCTGGTGGGGGTCGAGGAGGCCTGGCTGCGCAGCGATGCGGCGTTGCAGGCCTTCACGGGCAATGCCTTGCTTCCGGGCTCGCGCCCATTGGCCAGCGTGTACAGCGGGCACCAGTTCGGTATCTGGGCGGGCCAACTGGGCGATGGCCGGGCCATTCTGCTTGGCGAGACCGCAGCAGGGCTCGAAATCCAGCTCAAGGGCGCGGGCCGCACGCCGTATTCGCGCATGGGCGATGGCCGGGCGGTGCTGCGCTCGAGCATCCGCGAGTTCCTGTGCAGCGAGGCCATGCAGGGCCTGGGCGTGCCGACCACGCGTGCGCTGTGCATTACCGGTTCACCTGCGTCCGTGCGCCGCGAAGAGATCGAAACGGCAGCCGTGGTGACGCGTGTGGCGCCGAGCTTCCTGCGCTTCGGCCATTTCGAGCATTTCTCGGCCAACGACATGGACGCGGAACTCAAGGACTTGGCCGACTACGTGATCGACCGCTACTACCCGGAGTGCAGGGGATCGACCCAATTCGGCGGCAACCCCTATGCCGCGCTGCTGCAGGCGGTGAGCGAGCGCACCGCGAGGCTCATGGCGCAGTGGCAGGCCGTGGGCTTTTGCCACGGCGTGATGAACACTGACAACATGAGCATCCTGGGGCTGACCATCGATTACGGGCCGTTTCAGTTTCTCGATTCCTTCGTGCCCGGCCATGTCTGCAACCACAGCGACACCCAGGGCCGCTACGCCTACAACCGCCAGCCCAATGTGGCCTACTGGAATGTGTTCTGCTTGGCGCAGGCGCTGCTGCCGCTGATCGGCGAGCAGGAGCTGGCCATGGCTGCGCTGGAGTCGTACAAGACCGTCTTTCCCGCCGAGTTCATGGCCCGCATGCGCGCCAAGCTGGGTTTGGGGGAGGTGGCCGAGGAGGGCGATGCCGAGCTGATCGATGGCCTGCTGGTGCTGCTGGCCAAGGGCGGGGTGGACTACCCGATCTTCTGGCGCCGCCTTTCCCACGCCGTGGGCACGGGCGAATTCGAGCCCGTGCGCGGCATGGTGCCCGACCAGGCGGCCTGGGACGAATGGCTGGCCAGGTACCTGACGCAGCCCCGGCTGGCGGATCGCACGCAGGCGTCGAAGGCCATGCTGGCCACCAACCCCAAGTTCGTGCTGCGCAACCATTTGTGCGAAGAAGCCATCCGCGCGGCGAAACTCGGCGACTTCAGTGCACTCCAAACCTTGCAGCAGCTGCTCGAGAGCCCATTTGAGGAGCATCCCGGGCACGAGTCCTACGCTGCCTTCCCGCCCGCATGGGCTTCTTCCATCGAGATCAGCTGTTCATCATGACCTATCCCGTCCATAAGACCGATGCCCAATGGCAGGCCGTGCTGCAGGAAAAAGGGGCCGAGCCCGGTGCCCTGCAGGTGACGCGCTTTGCCGCCACCGAGCGCCCCTTCACCGGCAAGTACGAGGCCCATTGGGCCGATGGCAGCTACCACTGCATCTGTTGCGGTGCCAAGCTGTTCGATTCGCACACCAAGTTCGACGCGGGCTGCGGCTGGCCCAGCTTCTCTGAAGCCGTGCCCGGTGCCATCCAGGAAATCGTGGACCACAGCCATGGCATGTCGCGCACCGAGACAGTGTGTGCACAATGCGGGGCCCACCTGGGCCATGTGTTCGAAGATGGCCCCCAGCCCACCGGCCTGCGCTACTGCATGAATTCGGCCTCGCTCGACTTCGACGACAAGGCCCCCTGACCCCGCCCCCATGAAAATCCTGCTCGACTTCCTTCCCATCGTCCTGTTCGTCGCCGCCTACAAGTTCTACAACATCTATGTGGCCACCGGCGTGCTGATGGCGGCCACGGTGGTGCAGATGGCCCTGGTCTACCTGATCGACCGGCGTCTGCAGACCATGCAGAAGGTGACGCTGGCGCTGATCCTGCTGTTCGGCACGCTCACGCTGGTGCTGCAGGATGACCGTTTCATCAAGTGGAAGCCGACGGTGCTCTACGGTGCCATGGCCATTGCGCTCGCCGTGGCGCTGTGGATTCTCAAGAAGAACTACCTCAAGCTGCTGCTGGGCAGCCAGATGGAGCTGCCCGATGGCGTGTGGATGCGCCTGAACGTGGCCTGGGTGATCTATTGCGCCTTCATGTCGGCCATCAACGCCTACGTGGTGCTCAATTTCAGCACCGAGGCCTGGGTGGAGTTCAAGCTCTGGGGCTATGCATTCCCGCTGGTCTTCCTGGTGGCGCAAGGCATTTATATTGCGCCCCACCTCAAGAACGACGAGCCCGCCGCATGACCATGGACACTACCGACACGACCACGGTGCCCAGCCTGGCCCGGCAGATGCATGAGCGTCTGGCCGAACGCCTGGCGCCCACAGCGCTCGAAGTGATCGACGAAAGCGCCGACCACGCCGGGCATGTGGGGGCCAATGGCACGGGCCTTGGCACCCATTTCCGGGTGCGGATTGCCTCACCTTTGCTTACAGGCAAGAGCCGGGTAGCGCGCCATCGCCTTGTGTATGATGCGCTGCAGGAATTTTTGGATGCGGGCGTCCACGCCCTCGCTATTGAAATCCTCTGAACCGGCCCCATTGTCCTCATCTGCCGGATTTCAGCTGGCAATTACTTTCTCATTTTTTGGATTCCGCATGAAGAAACAGCTCCTGTCCGGCCTCGTGGCCGCTGCCGTGCTGGGCACGATGGCCCTCCCCGTTTCCGCCCAGAACATCGCCATCGTCAATGGCAAGGCCATTCCGAAGGAACGTGCTGAAGTGCTCAAGCAGCAACTGGTGCGTTCGGGCCGTCCCCTGACGCCAGAAGTCGAAGGCCAGATCAAGGACGAGTTGGTCACCCGCGAAGTGTTCATGCAGGAAGCCCAGAAGCGCGGCCTGGAAACCTCCGGTGACTTCAAGGTCCAGATGGAACTGGCGCGCCAGACCATCCTGATCCGTGAACTGTTCATGGATTTCCAGAAGAACAACCCCGTGACGGACGAGGAAGTCAAGGCCGAGTACGACAAGTTCGTCGCCGCTAACAGCGGCAAGGAATACAAGGCCAGCCACATCCTGATCGAAAAGGAAGCCGACGCCAAGGCCGCCATTGCCGCCATCAACAAGGGCGCCAAGTTCGAAGAGATCGCCAAGAAGCAATCCAAGGATCCAGGCTCCGGCGCCAACGGCGGCGCCATGGACTGGGCCAACCCTTCGAGCTACGTTTCGGAATTCACCGAAGCCATGATCAAGCTCGAAAAGGGCAAGATGACGCAGACGCCCGTCAAGAGCCAGTTCGGCTACCACATCATCCGCCTGGACGACGTGCGCCAGGCCGAGCTGCCCAAGCTCGAAGACGTGAAGCCTCAGGTGGCCCAGCAACTGCAACAGCAAAAGCTGGCAAAGTACCAGGAAGAGCTGCGCTCCAAGGCCAAGGTCGAGTAATCGTCCCCTTCCTTGCAGGCGCGCTCAGTGTGCCTGCCAGAAAAAACGCGGCCTCGGCCGTAATGCCGTTCACTTAAAGCGAACTTGCCTGATTGGATAGCG
>NZ_LMIJ01000047.1:1449-134185 GCF_001428665.1 Acidovorax sp. Root219 | reverse complement strand
AAATAGATTTCTTCTACACCCTCTTGGCGGCCAAGAGAAAGTTACTGCGCCGCCGGGCGCACATCCCGGCTCCCGCACTCAGCACAGGCAAGCGTCAACCACCACCGAAAGCCGATCCAGAACCACCCCGCCCTTCCGCCAGCTTCACCAGCACCTGCAGCGCGCGGTTCAGCGGAGTGGGCACGCCCAGGGCCGCGCCACGGCGCACCACATAGCCGTTGAGGTGGTCTATCTCGCTGGGCTTGCCGCGCGCCAGGTCCTGCGCGGTGGACGAATACTGGCCCGGCATGGTGGCCGCGATGCCGCGCACGGCGGCCTGTATGTCCCCAGGGATGGTGACGCCGTCGGCCTTCGCCACAGCCAGGCATTCGGCCACGGTGTCGGCGATCACATCCGTCACGCCCGGCACCTGCACAAGGGGGCCATAGGGCTGCTGCGACAGTGCCGACAGCGCGTTGTAGGCGCAGTTGAGCACCAGCTTGGCCCACAGCGCGCCGCGCACGTTGTCCGAGATCTGCGTGGGAATGCCGGCGGCGGCGAACTGTGCCGCCACCGCCTCGCTGCGCGGCGAGGGCGCAATCACCAGCTCACCCCGGCCATGGTGCTGCACATGCCCGGGCCCGGCCATGGCGGTGGCCACGTAGACCACGGCAGCCGCCACGGGTGTGCTGGCGTCCAGCACGGCGCGCACGCGCTCGTCGTTGTCCGCCCCGTTCTGCAGCGTGAGCACCAGCGCACCGGGCGCGAGGAAGGGGCGGATCTGGCGCGCCGCGTCTTCAGAATCCGAGGATTTGACGCAGAACAGCACCACGTCGGCGCCCTGCACGGCACTGGCCTCGGTGCTGGCCCGCATGGGCACCTGCACGTCGAGCACCGCGGTCTGCAGGCGCAAGCCCCGCTGCTGCACGGCCTGCACATGGGCCTCACGGCCAATGAGGGTCACAGGGTGGCCGGCGCGGGACAGCAGCGCGCCGTAGTAGCAGCCCACCGCCCCGGCGCCCATGACGGCGATGCGCAACAACGAAGAAGGGTCCGCAGGCGCGATGGGGGAAGCAGTGGTGGTCATGAACGATTCGGGGATACCCGCAGGACTGCCGACATGGCCCGCCCACTATATCGGGCAGTGCACCCGCCCCTGCGAAGCCACGCCGACAACCCCCAGCGACACTGGTAATAACCCCTAGTTACAGCTCGGGAATTAATTGATTGCAATGACAATCATTGTCTAGTCAATTAAATTCCTATCCCATGACAACCAGCTCCGCACCCGCTTCGTCCACCCCTTTCTACGGCAAGAGCCACAGCCCTGCCGAGGAAAGCGTGGGCTACCTGATGCGCAAGGTGATGTCGTCCATCCGCACGCAGGCGGACGCGCAGCTGTCCACCCACGACCTCACCTTCGCGCAGTGGCTGCCGCTGTTCAAGATCTCCAAATGCCAGGCCATGACGGGCCAGGCCGCGGCCACGGTGGCCGTGATGGCCCGCGAGCTGGAGACGGACGCAGCCTCGATGACGCGCACGCTGGACCGCCTGGAAGCCAAGGGCCTGGTGCTGCGCGAACGCTCGACCACCGACCGGCGCGTGGTGCACGTGGTGCTCACGCCCGAAGGCGAGGCCGTCGCCGCCAAGGTGCCCCCTGTGCTCGCCGAAGTGCTCAACAACCACCTGCGCGGTTTCACCCGCGATGAATGGCAGCAGCTGCTCAGCATGCTGCGCCGCATGCTGGCCAACGGCGATGCCGTGCGCCAGGAACAACAACAGCAGCCACCGGCCGCCTGACCCGGCCGCCCCGCCCCCGTATCCCCCCAAGAGATAGCAGACATGTCCTCATCCACCACCCCCCTGTCCACCCGTGCCGCTATGGCGGCCCATTTCGCCGTGTCGGCCGTCGCGCTGGCGGCCGCCCTCTTCCTGGTCGGCTGCGCCAGCCCCGGCGCAGCGCACACGCCACTGGCCCAGACCACGCCGGCCGCGCTGGGTCTGAATGCGTCGGCCACCGAGTCGGCCGCCCCCTCGCAATGGTGGACCACCCTCGGTGATGCGCAGCTCAACGCCCTGGTCGACAAGGCCCTGCAGGGCAGCCCCAGCCTGGCCGTGAGCCGCGCCCGGCTGGAGCAGGCCGTGGCGCTGAGCCAGGTGCGCGAAGCCGCCAACGGCCCGCAGGTGAACCTGGGCGTGGATGCCACGCGCCAGCGCTACACGGCCCACGGCCTGGTGCCCGCCCCGGTGGCCGGCAACACCTACAACAGCGGCACGGTGCAGGCCAGCTTCAGCTGGTCGCCCGACTTCTTTGGCCAGCACGCGGCCGAGCTGGAAGCGGCCCTGGGCCAGGCCCGCGCCGCCCAGGCCGATGCCGCCGCTGCCGCCAACACCCTGGCCGCCCAAGTGGGCCGCAGCTATGTGGCCCTGGCCCGCCTGGTGTCGCAGCGCGAGGTGGCCGTGCGGGCCCTTGCGCAGCGTGAAGAGCAGCGCCGCCTGACCAACGACCGCGTGGCCGCAGGCCTCGATAGCCAGGTCGAGCTGACCCAGGCCCAGGCCGCCGTGCCCGATGCGCGCACCCAGATCGAGGCCCTGGAAGAGCAGATCACCCTGGCGCGCCGCCAGGTCGCCGTGCTCAGCGGCCAGGCGCCCGATGCGCTGACTTCGCTGACCCCGCAACTGGCCGCCCTGCAGCCCACGGCCGTGCCCGACGCGCTGGGTGCCGACCTGCTGGGCCGCCGCCCCGACGTGGTGGCTGCGCGCTGGCGTGT
Organism: Acidovorax sp. Root219; assembly: GCF_001428665.1. Taxonomy (GTDB): domain Bacteria; phylum Pseudomonadota; class Gammaproteobacteria; order Burkholderiales; family Burkholderiaceae_C; genus Acidovorax. The sequence continues at coordinate 131,435 of NZ_LMIJ01000047.1, read as the reverse complement.
GGAAGCCGCCACCCAGGGCGTGAAGGTCGCGCGCACGGAGTTCTACCCCAACATCAATATCGCCGCCTTCATCGGCCTGAACTCGCTGGGGCTGGACAATCTGTTCAACGCAGGCTCGCGCCAGATGGGCGTGACGCCCGCGCTGCGCCTGCCGATCTTCGACGGTGGCCGGCTGCGCGCCCAACTGGGCGGCCGCCAGGCCGAGCTCGACGCTGCCATAGCCCAGTACAACGGCATGGTGCTCGACGCCGTGAAGGAAGCCGGCGACGCCATGGCTTCCGTGCAGTCGCTCACGCGCCAGCAGGCGCTGCAGGACGAGGCCGCCGCCAGCGCCGAAAAGGCCTACCGCTTCGCACAGGAGCGCTACCGCGCGGGCCTGGGCAACTACCTGGTGGTGCTCTCCACAGAAAGCCAGGTGCTGGCCCAGCGCCGCCTGGCCGTGGACCTGCGCGCACGCCAGCTCGACACCCGCCTGCAGCTGATGAAGGCCCTGGGCGGCGGCTGGACGGACGACACTGCCACGCTGCAGACCGCCGCGCGCTGACCGCCAGCACCCCGACGCATACAAAACCATACACAACAAGCACATTCCCGAAGGACCCTTGCCATGAGCGAACCCCTTGCCTCCAACAAAGAAGCCACCAACCCCGCGCGCCGCCGCGGCCTGACCCTGATCGCCGCCGCCGTGGCCATTGCCGCCATCGGCTGGGGCGCGTGGCACTGGGCCAATGGCCGCCACATGGAGACCACCGACAACGCCTACGTCGCGGGCAACGTGGTGCAGATCACGCCGCAGGTCGGTGGCACCGTGGTCTCCATCGGTGCGGACGACACCGACTACGTGAAGGCCGGCCAGTTGCTGGTCAAGCTCGACCCCGCCGACGCCCGCGTCGCGCTGGAGCAGGCCGAGGCCCAACTGGCGCAGACGGTGCGCGAAGTGCGCACGCTGTTCGCCAATAACTCCACCCTGAAGGCCCAGGTCAGCCTGCGCAGCGCCGACCTGGCCCGCGCCCAGGCCGATGCCGCGCGCCTGCAGGACGACGTGGCCCGCCGGGCCCCGCTGATGGCCAGCGGCGCCGTGGGCAAGGAAGAGTTCCAGCACGCCAATGCCCAGGTGACCTCTGCCAAGAGCACGGTGGCAGCGGCCCAGGCCGCCGTGGTGGCAGCGCAGGAGCAGTTGGCCGCCAGCCAGACCCAGACCGAAGGCACCTCCATCGAGCAGCACCCCAACGTGCAGCGCGCCTCGGCCCGCGTGCGCGAGGCCTACCTGGCCGTGCAGCGCGCCCAGTTGCTCGCACCGCTCGACGGCCATGTCGCCAAGCGCGGCGTGCAGGTGGGCCAGCGTGTGCAGGCCGGCGCCCCGCTGATGACGCTGGTGGCGCTGAACGACCTGTGGGTGGACGCCAACTTCAAGGAAAGCCAGCTGCAGAACCTGCGCATCGGCCAGCCCGCCGAGCTGGTGGCCGACGTGTACGGCACCAAGGTGGTCTACCACGGCAAGGTCACGGGCCTGGGTGCCGGCACCGGCGCCGCGTTTGCCCTGCTGCCCGCGCAGAACGCCACAGGCAACTGGATCAAGGTGGTGCAGCGCGTGCCCGTGCGCATTGCGCTGGACCCCAAGGAAGTCAGTGAACACGCCTTGCGCGTGGGCCTGTCGATGGACGTGAAGGTGGACACCGCCGACCAGAGCGGCAAGACCCTGTCGGACACGCAGCGCACGACGCCCGTGGCCGCCACTGCCGTGTTCGACGAGCAGTTCAAGGCCGCTGACGACGAGGTGGCAAACATCATCGCCGCCAACCTGGGCCGCAAGGCCGTGGCCGTGGCCTCACCCAAGGTGACCCAGGCACAGGCCAGCAGCGCAGCGCAGGCACAGAACCACGCTTCGGCGCCCGTGCGTGCCCCTGTGGTGCAGTAAGCCGGAGTCCGCATGACTGCCGCCAACCCCACCGCAGACCAGGCCGGCGCCTCGGCGCCGCCTGCTGTGACGACGCCGCCAGCCGCCCCGCCCGGGCCGCCTGCGGCGTATCCACCGCTGCAGGGCACGGCCCTGCTGCTGGGCACGCTGTCGCTGTCGCTGGCCACGTTCATGAACGTGCTCGATTCGTCCATCGCCAACGTCTCCATCCCCGCCATTGCCGGCGACCTGGGCGTGAGCCCGGGCCAGGGCACCTGGGTCATCACCAGCTTCGGCGTGGCCAACGCCATCTCGGTGCCGCTCACGGGCTGGCTCACGCAGCGCTTTGGCGCGGTGCGGCTGTTCACCATGAGCGTGCTGCTGTTTGTGCTGACCTCCTGGCTGTGCGGCTTTGCCTCGTCGCTGGAGATGCTGGTCTTCTTCCGCGTGCTGCAGGGCCTGGTCGCCGGGCCCATGATCCCGCTGTCGCAGACCCTGCTGCTGGCCAGCTACCCGCGCGCCCTGGCGGGCACGGCGCTGGCCCTTTGGGGCGTGACCACGCTGGTCGCGCCCGTGGTGGGGCCGCTCTTGGGCGGGTGGATCACCGACAACATCTCCTGGCCGTGGATCTTCTACATCAACGTGCCGGTGGGGCTGCTGGCCGGCCTGCTGACCTGGGGCATCTACCGCAAGCGCGAAACGCCGATCCGCAAGCTGCCTATCGACACCGTGGGCCTGTCCCTGCTGGTGCTGTGGGTGGGCGCGCTGCAGCTCATGCTCGACAAGGGCAAGGAGCTCGACTGGTTCGCCTCCAACGAGATCATCCTGATGGCGGTGGTGGCCGTGGTGGCGTTCGCGGTGTTCCTGGTCTGGGAGCTCACCGACAAGCACCCGGTGGTGGACCTCAAGCTCTTCAAGGGCCGCAACTTCACCTTCGGGGCGCTGGCGCTGTCGGTGGCCTACGCGCTGTTCTTCGGCAACGTGGTGCTGCTGCCGCTGTGGCTGCAGCAGTGGATGGGCTACACCGCCACCTCGGCCGGCATGGCGCTGGCGCCGGTGGGCGTCTTCGCCATCCTGCTCACGCCGCTGGTGGGCAAGAAGGTGGGCCAGTGGGATCCGCGGCGCATGGCGACGGGCGCGTTCATCGTGTTCGGCATCGTGCTGTGGATGCGCTCGCAGTTCACCGTGCAGACCGACTTCGTGCACATCCTGATCCCCACCCTGCTGCAGGGCGCGGCCATGGCGTTCTTCTTCATCCCGCTGACCACGCTGACGCTGTCGGGCCTGCCGCCCGAACGCATCCCGGCCGCTGCGGGCCTGAGCAACTTCGTGCGCATCACCGCCGGGGCGATGGGCACGTCCATCGCCACCACGCTGTGGGAGAGCCGGGCCGCCATGCACCATGCCCACCTGACCGAGGGCCTGATCCAGGGCCAGGGCGTGTTCGGCGCCACGCTGGACAACCTGATGGCGTCTGGCATGACGCAGTTGCAGGCACTGGCGCAGGTGAACCGGCTGATCGACCAGCAGGCCTTCACCCGCGCGGCAGACGACATCTTCCTCGGATCGGCCGGCCTGTTCGTGCTGCTGATCGGGCTGATCTGGCTGACCAAGCGGCCATCGCAAGGGGGCGCCGCCTCGGCCGACGCCGCAGGGGCCCACTGACACCGGGACTCCGGACCGCATGCATGACAAGGTGGCGCAGCCCTCGGGCTCGCCACCTTTTTCATTCCTGGTCAGCCCTTGCTGGCCTTGGCTCGGGTGCGCGAGGCGGGCAGCTCGGGCGTGCTGGTGACGCTGGGCGCCCGGCTGAGCACGTTGTTGGCGTTGACCAGGGTCTTGAGCATGGCCATGAAGAGCTCGCCCTGCTCGGGCGGCAGGGGGGCCAGCATGCGCTTCTGGGCGCGGCGCATACCGGGCTCCACCTGGCGCAGCAGGTCTTCGCCGTCGGGCGTGAGCATCAGCAGGCGCACACGCCGGTCGCCCGGGCTGCTGTTGCGCACCATCCAGCCGCGCGCCTCGAGCCGGTCGATCACGCTGCCGATGGTCGAGGTGTCAAAGCCGATGCGGCCAGCCAGCCGGCGCTGGTCCAGGCCCGGTTCGCGCTGCACGGCCGCCAGCGCGGCGAACTGCACGGGGGTGATGCCCACTTCCTGCGTCTCTTCGAGGAAGATGGCCACCGCGATCTGCTGCAACCGGCGGATGTAGTGGCCGGGCAGTTCTTCAAGCGCTGGGGAATGGGATGAGGACATGGGCAGACAAGCGAGCAGGCGGGCGGTGGTGGACAGCAGGCAGCGGCAATCCGTGAGGCCGCAGTCTATCGGAAGCCGCTGCCGGGCCGGGCACTCACGCGCCCGCCTGGGCCGCAGGCGCTGCGAGCCGGAAGGCAGGCAAGGCAGCGCAGGCCGCGTCTACCGCGCTGATGAGCGGCCAGCGCGCCAGATCGACCTGGAAGCGGCGCGCGCTTTCGACCTGGGGCAACAGGTACACATCGGCCAGCGTGGGCGCATGCCCGAAGCTGAAGGCGCCGCGCCCGGTATCGCGCGCCAGCAGCGCCTCATAGGCGTCGAAGCCCGCGCCTATCCAGGTGGCGCACCAGGCATTCACCGCTACCTCGTCGCAGCCCAATTGGTGGCGCAAATACTCCAGGATGCGGCGGTTGTTGACCGGGTGGATATCGCAGCCTACCAGTGCGGCCAGGGCGCGCACGTGGGCGCGGGCATCGGCGCCCGCCGGCAGCAGCGGCGGCTCGGGGTAGCGCTCCTCCAGCCATTCGATGATGGCGGGCGACTGGATGAAAGTCTGCCCGTCATGCTGCAGCGCGGGCACCAGCCTCTGCGGGTTGATGGCGCGGTAAGCGTCACCCAGGTGCTCTTCCTGGCGCAGGTCCACGGGAATGTGTTCGACTTCGAGGCCCTTGAGGTGCAGCGCGATGCGCAGCCGGTGCGAGGTGCCGCTGCGAAAGAAGTGGTGCAGCTTCATGCCGGTAGCGCCGCTCATTCCGCGGGGCCCACGGCCAGCGTGATGGAGCCCACGCCCTCGACATGGCCCTCGATGCGGTCGCCCGGCACGACCGCGCCGACACCCTCGGGCGTGCCGGTGTAGACCAGATCGCCCGGCTGCAGGTGGTAGAACTGCGACAGGTCGGCAAGGAGCTCGCGGATGTTCCAGATGAGCTGGTCGACGTCGGACTGCTGGCGCACCTGGCCGTTGACGCTGAGCGCAATGGCCCCACGCTCGATCACCACGCCGGGCAGGGGCACGACCTCGGAGGCGATGGAGGACTGCTCCACATCCTTGCCCAGGTCCCACGGCCGGCCCTTGTCGCGCGCCACGAGCTGCAGGTCGCGCCGCGTCATGTCCAGCCCGCAGGCATAGCCGTAGATGTGGGTGTGCGCCTGCTCCGGCGCAATGCGAAAGCCCGCCGTCCCGATGGCTACCACCAGTTCCATCTCGTAGTGGTAGCTCTCGGTGCCCGGCGGATAGGCCACGGTGGCGCCGGATTCGACCACCGTGGACGGCGACTTGGTGAAGTAGAACGGCCGCTCCTGCGACTTGTCCACGGGGCGGCCCATCTCGACCGCGTGGGCGTGGTAGTTGCGGCCCACGAAGAACAGGCGGTTCACGGGCAGGCGCGCGGCCTGGCCGCGCACGGGCAGGGATACGGTGGCGGGAGGGGTCCAGAGGTAGGTGGTGGACATGCAGGGCTTTCAAAAAGACAAAAGGAATGGCGCAGCGATCAGCCACGGTTCTCGAACACGCCCAGCTTGCGGTGCAGCGGGCTTTCGTCGGCGATGAAGAAAAAGGCCGGCTGGTCGGCCGAGCGGTTGGCCAGCGTGACGGCGGTGTAGCCCGGGGCGCAGCAGGTGTCGGCCTCGGCCAGCGCAAAGCACTGCTCCTGCACCTGCACGTCGGCCGCGCCCTCGATCAGGTGGAACACCATGGCCGGCGAGCGCGCGGGCAGGCGCAGCGTCTGGCCCGGGCGCAGCATCTGGGCGTAGAAGCCGAGGATGTTCTGGGCATCGGCGCCGGTCTCGGGGTTCACGTAGGTGATCTGCACCGACGCGAGCGCGGGCTGGTCAGCCGCCAGCGATTGCAGCGCCGCCCGGGCCTGGGCCCACGGGTAGCGCAGCATCGGGTAGGCGCGCTGCGTGCGCCCGAACACTGGCGTGGGCACGATGCCGCCGCGTGCGTAGGCACCATCGCCCGCAGCCTGGGTGATGGCCTGGCGCGGCCCATCCACGTGGTACGAGGCCTCCAGGTAGTGCACCAGCGGCAGGTCCAGCACGTCGAGCCAGACCACGGGTGCGGTGCCCTCGTGGGCGTGTTCGTGCCACAGGCCGGTGGGCGTGAGGATCAGGTCGCCGCGCTCCATGGGACAGCGCTCGCCGTCCACCGTGGTGCAGGCGCCCTCGCCTTCCACCACCATGCGCACGGCATTCGGTGTGTGGCGGTGCGCGGGCGCCCACTCGCCGGGCAGCAGCAGCTGCATGCCCAAGTACATGGCGGCGCTGGCCTGCATGCTGTCCGGCCCGTGGCCGGGGTTGGCCAGCACCAGCACCCGGCGCTCGGCCTTCTCGATGGGCGTGAGCTCGCCCGCCCGCATCAGCAGAGGCCGCAGCGCCGCATAGGGCCAGTGCGTGGCCAGGGTGCGCGGCCGCGGCTGGCCCGGCGGCAGCATGGCGCGCAGGTTGGGCCACAGGGGCACGAGGTTCGATTGCGCGAGTTCATCGCGGTAGTCCTGGGGCAGGTCTTCTAGGCGTCCTAGTTCTTGCATGGTGTTGTGTCTCCTCAAGGTTCAGTGCGCGGCCAGGCAATTGCCCACGTTCCAGCCATACAGCCATTCCATGGCGTCGTAGAAGCGCTCGGGGCTGCGCCCGCGCCACAGGTCGTTGCGCACCAGGCGCTCCACGCCCTTGGCGTGGTAGATGCGCCCCATCTCGCGGCCCGAGAGCACGATGCGCGCGGTGCGTGCCACGCGAGAGCGCTGGTACAGGTCGAGCGCAGCGTCCCAGTCGTTGCCGTGCACGCGCAGGGCCTCGCCCAGGGTCACGGCGTCTTCCAGCGCCATGCAGGCGCCCTGCGCCATGTACTGCGTGGTAGGGTGGGCCGCGTCGCCGAGCAGCGTGGTGCGGCCATGCGTCCAGCGGGCGATCGGCTCGCGGTCGGCGGTGGCCCAGCGCTTCCAGCTCCTGGGCAGGTCGATCAGCTGCCGGGCGCGGGGGCAGATGTCCTGGAAGTAGCTCTGCACTTCCTCGCGGCTGCCTTCGGTCACCCCCCACTCCTCCTTCTCGCGGCTGTGGAAGGTAACGACCACGTTGTACTGCTCGCCGCCGCGCAGCGGGTAGTGCACCAGGTGGCAGTGCGGCCCCACCCAGATGCTGGCGGCATTCCAGCGCAGGTCCTCGGGGAACTCCTCGCGCTCCACCACGGCGCGGTAGACCACGTGGCCGGTCACGCGGGCCGGGTCGCCCACGTACTGCTGACGCACCACGGACTTCACGCCGTCGGCACCGATCAGTGCCACCCCGCGCCAGGCCTTGCCATGCTGGTCGATGGCGGTGACACCGCCTGCATCCTGCTCGACGCGCTCGATGCGGGTGTGCGTCTGAAAGGTGACGCGCCCCGTGGCCAACGCACCCTCCAGCAGGCAGTTGTGCGCATCCACGCGGTGGACTACTGCATAGGGGTTGCCGAAGCGGGCACGGAACGCCTCGCCCGTGGGGATGCGGCCCACCTGGTACTCGTCCAGCGCGTCGTGCATCACCATGCAGTCGGTGAACACCGAGCGGCTGCGCGCCTGCTCCCCCACGCCCAGGGCATCGAAGGCATGAAAGGCATTGGGCCCCAGCTGCATGCCGGCGCCGATCTCGCCGATGGCCGGCGACTGCTCCAGCACCTGCACGGCAAAGCCCTGCCGCACCAAAGCCAGGGCCGCGGCCAGCCCGCCAATGCCACCGCCCGCCACCAGCACGGGAAGGCCCGCGGCGCGCTCATCTGTCTGCTCCATTGCTCACCTCTTGAATGAATTTAATCAGCATGCTGATGATTAGTGTAGCAATTACGATGGCATGAACGCAAGCTGCCGTCGGTCATTTTTGCCGTCAAAAGCGCAGCAAGGGTTTTCACCGAGCGCATCCGCCATTCACCGGACCTATGATTTTCATCAGCATACTGTCAATCAGCCATCAGACGATCCATCACACCTCCAGGAGACACCCGTGAACCAGACCACCAGACGCCCATTGCTCGTTTCGCTTGCCTGCGCGGGCATGTTGATGGGCGCTGCGGGCACCAGCCATGCCCAGGGCAGCGACTTTCCGAGCAAGCCGGTCACGCTCTACACCGCCTTTGCCGTGGGCAGCGGGCCCGATGCCGTGCTGCGGCTGGTGGCGCACAAGCTGTCAACCCAGTGGAAGCAGACCGTGACGGTGGACAACCGCCCCGGCGGCGGCGGCTTCATCGCCATGGATGCTGCCAAGCGCGGCGCAGACGACGGGTACACGCTGCTGCAGCTCGACAGCGAGCATCTGGCCGCCGTGCCGCACCTGTACAAGAAGCGCAACGTCGACACCCTCAAGACCTTCGACCCGGTGGCGCCGCTGTTCCGCACCCCGTTCATGGTGGCGGTGCCGGCGCAGTCGCCCTGGAAGAACATGACCGACCTGCTGAACGACGCCAAGACGAAGTCCGGCGAGCTCAGCTATGGATCGTGGGGCGTGGGCAGCCCGGGCCACCTGGGCGGCGAGTGGCTCGAATCCCTCACCGGCGTGCGCATGACCCATGTGCCCTACAAGGAGGTGAGCCAGCTGTACACCAACGTGGCCACCGGCGAGGTGGCCTGGAGCTTTGCCAGCATTCCGTCAAGCCAGGGGGTCTACAAGGCGGGCAAGATCAAATACCTGGCGGTGGCAGCGCCCAGGCGCATCCCGCAGTTGCCCGACGTGCCCACCGTGGCCGAGGCCGGCGGCCCGGCCCAGCTCGATGTGAACTCCTTCGTGGTACTGGTAGCCCCCAAGGGCGTGCCCGCCGCCGTGCGGCGCAAGATCCACGCGGACGTGCTCACCGCACTGGCCGACCCCGAAGTGCGCGAGCGCTTCAACACCTTCGCCTTCGAGCCGCTGGCCTGGTCGGTGGAGGACATCGGCCGCAACGCTGCGGCCAAATCGGTCCAGTACGAGCAGTTGATCACCAAGGCCGGGATCACGCTCGACTGACGCCAGGGCCCGCACCTCCCACACGCTGCGTCGGAAAAGCCTGACATGGGGGCGCGCCCGCCGCCTGCGATCCGGCGCAAGGGGTGATCGAACAATGCAGTCACCACAACAAAAGGAACTGCCATGTCGCTCTCCCTCATTCTCCTGATCGTCCTGATCCTCATCCTCGTCGGCGCGCTGCCCACCTGGGGCCACAGCCGTTCGTGGGGCTATGGACCCAGCGGCGGCATCGGTCTGGTGGTGCTGATCCTGGTGATCCTGCTGCTCATGGGCAGGATATAAACCTGCGGCGGCCTGCTGAAGGCCCAAAGCAAAAAGCGTGGCACGGCCACGCTTTTTTGCTTTCTGGATGCGCCCGATGGGTGCAGGCGGTCAGGCCGCCTTGCGCAGCTGCGCGTTGGCAAACGCCGTGGTGAGCTGTGCCAGTTCGGTCTGGTTCACCACGCCGTTGGCATTGCCATGGCGGTCCACCAGTTGCAGCAGTGACTGCGACAGCTCGCTGCCGCCGTTGGTGCCCGAGGTGGCGGCAATGCCCTTGAGGAATTCGTCGCGCGAGATGGCGCCGTCCTGGTTGGCGTCGAAGCCAGCGGCCAGTTGCTCTTTTTGCGCATCGCTGGCGCCAAAGCTGGCGAGCAGTTCCTGGAAATCCTTCTTGGACACCGCGCGGTCTGCCTGCGATGCCGTCAGCGCCGTGCCCGCATCGGCAGCCGCGTGTGTGCCCAGCGGGCCGTCGAGCTTGCCCGACGCCATCAGGATGCCCTTGCCGGCAAAGCCGGTCAGGGCCTCGGCCTCCTTGCTCAGGGTGACCACGGCCGATGGCTCGGCAGCAGCCGGCTGGCTGGTGCGCGAAGAGGCCGCTGATTTGCTGCCCGAGGCGGCGTTGTAGAGAAAGGATGCGACGGACGCGAGGCCGGAAATGAGGGGGGACATGGCCACTGGACTCCTGTGCCGGGATTGGCTGCCGGTGCTTTCCGGCAAAGCACCAGGGCAGACCATCGCCCGGTGGTCCAGCATATGCGGCAAGCGCCTCCTGCAATGGGCAGAAAAGCGGCGCTGCACAGCCGCTTTTCCGGGCCATGCCCCTACTTCAGCACGTAGCTGGCGAGCACGCTCTGCACGTCGTAGATGCTGAGCTTCTTGTTGAACTGCTTCTGGAACGGCGTGGCGCTGCCCGAGATCCAGATCTTGAGCTCGGCATCGAGGTCGAAGGTGCCACCGGTCTCGATGCTGAAGTGGGTGATGCTTTTGTAAGGCAGCGAGTGGTATTCGACCTTGCTGCCGGTGATGCCCTGCTTGTCCACCAGGACCAGGCGCTTGTTGGTGAAGACGAAGTAGTCGCGAATCAGCTGGTAGGCATGCTCCACGACCTCGCCCGGCATCAGGATGCGGGCGAACTCTTCCTGAATCTTGGATGCATCGATCTTGGATGCATTGCCCATCACGCCGTCCAGCAGTCCCATGGTGGTCTCCCTTGCAGTTGGTCGACGCATGGTAGCGGGACTACCGATACCCCTGCCCGAAGGCCACGAATTCGCCGGTGAGCCGCCCGGCTGCCTGCCCCTGGTACATCAGCACCGACGCCTGCTTGATGCGGCCCAGGCCCTTGCGCTCGAACACGCGCACGAAGGCGCGCCAGGCCTGCTCGGTGGGCGCCTCGGCCACGGCCGTGAACGTCCCGTCGATGGGCAGCCCGTACTCCATGGTGTTGCGCTGGATCACCAGCCGGCTGCCCAGGTTCTGTGCCGAGAGCTTCATGTGCAGCATGGACCACGCGGCCAGGATGGCCACGGCCGATGCGCTGCCGCCGAACACGGTCTCGCGGTGGTTGATGTTGGGTGCCAGCGGCGCGCTGAGCACCACGCGCTCGAGCGATGCCTCCACCACGGACACGGCCATCGCGCTGGACAGGGGAATGTGCTGGTGCAGGTAGTCCTGCAGGTCGTTGGGGCTCATGCGGGGGCTTTCGAGGGGGATGGCGAAGGGGCCGGCAGCACCCCTGGGGGCAGCGGGTCGCGGTAGACGATGTGCAGCACCTGCGCGGTGTCGCGCGCCAGGGCATCGCACAGGAAGGGTGGGCGCAGGTCGATCCGCGCCAGTTCGGCGCGCTCGAACCAGGCGAACTCCAGCCTGCGCAGGCCCTCCACACCTTCATAGGGGCCGTCGGACTGGTCCAGCAGGCCCTGCGGCGCGGGGTGCACATGCAGGTACAAGCCGGTCTCGTGGTACGCCACGCCGGCATAGAGAAAGAAGTTCTCGACCACGCAAGCCAGCGCGCCGGGCACCACCGCCAGGCCGAGTTCTTCCTGCATTTCGCGCACCAGGGCCTCGCTGGCACTCTCGCCAGGCTCGATGCCGCCGCCGGGCAGGGCCCAGAACGCATCGCCTTCGGCGCGGTGCAGCAGCACCTTCCCGGGACGCGTGATGATGGCGGCGGCACGTGGGCGCACGCGGGGCGGGGTAGGCGTTTGGGCCACAGGCAAGGTCATGGAGGCCGATCCTATCGCGCCAGGCATTCCGGCGCAGGGGGTAGTAGCATCGCCCTGCCCTGCTTCACCCGCCCCGCTGCTGCCCCATGATCGACCAAGTCACCGAACTCCTGCGCCAGACGGCGGCGCAGGCCATCCTGCCCCGCTACCAGGCCCTGCGCGCGCAGGACATCGTGGAGAAGTCCCCCGGCGAGCTGGTGACTGCGGCGGATCGGGAGGCAGAGGCATTGATCACGGCCGGGTTGACGGCCCTGTTGCCCGGGTCGGTGGTACTGGGCGAGGAAGCGGTGAGCGCGCAGGCGCAGTTGCGCGAGCGCCTTGCCCACGACGGCGACCTGTGGCTGGTAGACCCGCTCGACGGCACGGCCAATTTCGTCGCGGGCCAGCCCTGCTTTGCCGTGATGGTGGCCCTGGTGCGGCGCGGCGAGACCGTGGCCGCCTGGATGCTGGACCCGCTGGCGGACCGGATGCATACCGCAGAGCGCGGCAGCGGGGCCTGGACCGACGGCGTGCGTGCGCACACCTCCCACGCAGCGCCCGGCGAAGAGGCCCTGCGCGGTGCCGTTTTCACGCGGTTTCTGCCGCAGGACCTGCGCACGCGCACCGAGGCACGCGCCGGGCGCATCGCCCAGGTACTGCCCGGGCTGCGCTGTGCAGGCCACGAGTACCCTGCCATCGCTGCGGGCCAGCAGCACTTCGCGCTGTTCTGGCGCGCCGAGTCCTGGGACCATGCACCAGGCGCCCTGTTCCTGACCGAGGCCGGCGGGCAGGTGGCGCGTCTGGATGGAACGGGCTACACCCCGGTGGACGTGCGGCCGGGCCTGCTGGCCGCACAGAATCCGGACACCTGGGATGCCGTGTACCGGGCGCTGCTCGCGCCATAGCCCTATCAGCCAGCCGTGTTGTCCACGGGCTCGGGCAGCAGCAGCCCTTGCTGGGCCGCCACCGTCTCGCGCAGAAAGGCCCAGGTGGCCTGCATGCGCGCCACGTGCTTGTTCTCCTCGGGCATGGACATCCAGAAGGTGCGCGTGAAGCGCGCCATGCCGGGCAGCACGGGCGCCAGGGCCGGATCCTGCGCGGCGACGAAGGCCGGCAGCACCGCCAGCCCGGCACCGGCGCGCACCGCCTCGTACTGCGCGAGGATGCTGGTGCTGCGCAGCGCAAAGCGTGCGGGGCGGTGCAACTCATCAAGGATCTGCAGCTCCTTGGTGAACAGCAGGTCGTCCACATAGCTGATGAAGCTGTGGCCGCGCAGGTCGTCCGCGGTACGGATGGGCGCATGGCGGGCCAGGTAGTCGCGCGTGCCGTAGAGCTGCAGCACGTAGTCGGTGAGCTTGACCACCAGCACCGCGCCGCGCGCGGGGCGCTCCAGCGAGATCACGATGTCCGCCTCGCGCCGCGACAGGTGCACCAGGCGCGGCAGGGCCAGCAGGTCGAGCACCAGGCCCGGGTGCTGCAGCGCGAAATGCGCCAGCTGCGGTGCCAGCACCAGGTTGCCAAAGCCCTCGGTGGTGCCGATGCGCACCAGGCCCTGCAGTCCCTGGCGCACGCCGGGGGCGGCGTTCTCCACCGCCAGAAAGGCGGCTTCCATGGCCTCGACCTGGGGCAGCAGCGCGCGGCCGGCCTCGGTCAGCCGGTGGCCGCCGGCCTCGCGGGCGAACAGGGCCGAGCCGACCTGCTTTTCCAGCGCCTGGATGCGGCGCGCCACCGTGGTGTGGTCCACGGTGAGGCGGCGCGCCGCACCCACCAGGGTGCCGGCACGGGCCAGTTCCAGAAAGTAGCGCAGGTTGTCCCAGTCCATGGAAGCTCTCGTCAAGCGTGCAGGTGCACATGCACAGCGGCCAGCGCATCATGTGCATTTTTGCAAACCTTGTGCGCAGTATTGTCTATTGTCTTCACAATTTTGCACAGCTACCATGCACAGGTTGCCAGATACTTCCCCGTTTTCGCGCCCCCACTTTCAGGAGACAACCCGATGAACGCACCTACCTCTTCGGCCGTACTGGCCCCCACCGTCAAGCTGCTGATCGGCGGCCAGTTCGTCGAGTCCAAGACCACCGAGTGGCGTGACGTGGTGAACCCGGCCACGCAACAGGTGCTGGCCCGTGTGCCGTTTGCAACGGCCGAAGAGATCGATGCCGCCGTGGCCTCGGCCAAGGACGCCTTCAAGACCTGGAAGAAGACACCCATCGGCACCCGTGCCCGCATCTTCCTCAAGTACCAGCAGCTGATCCGCGAGAACATGGCCGAGCTGGCCGCTATCCTGACGGCCGAGCAGGGCAAGACCCTGCCCGACGCCGAAGGCGATGTGTTCCGCGGCCTGGAAGTGGTGGAGCATGCCGCCAGCATCGGCAACCTGCAGTTGGGCGAGCTGGCCAACAACGTGGCCGGTGGCGTGGACACCTACACCCTGCTGCAGCCGCTCGGTGTGTGCGCCGGCATCACGCCCTTCAACTTCCCGGCGATGATCCCGCTGTGGATGTTCCCCATGGCGATCGCCACGGGCAATACCTTCGTGCTCAAGCCCTCCGAGCAGGACCCGATGGTGACCATGCGCCTGGTGGAACTGGCGCTGGAAGCCGGCATTCCACCCGGCGTGCTCAACGTGATCCACGGCGGCGAAATGGCCGTGAACGCGATCTGCGACCACAAGGACATCAAGGCCGTCTCCTTCGTGGGCTCCACCAAGGTGGGCACGCATGTGTACAACCGCGCCACCCTGGCCGGCAAGCGTGCGCAGTGCATGATGGGCGCCAAGAACCACGCCATCATCCTGCCCGACGCGAACAAGGAGCAGACGCTCAACGCCATCGCCGGCGCCGCATTCGGCGCTGCCGGCCAGCGCTGCATGGCACTGCCCGTGGTGGTGCTGGTGGGCGAGTCGCAAAAGTGGATTCCCGAGCTGGTGGCCAAGGCCAAGACGCTCAAGATCAACGGCGGCACCGAAAAGGGCACCGACGTGGGCCCGCTGGTGTCCTGCGCCGCCCTGGAGCGCGTGGAGAGCCTGATCAAACGTGGCATTGCCGACGGCGCCACGCTGGAACTCGATGGCCGCAAGCCCACGGTGCCCGGCTACGAAAAGGGCAACTTCGTGGGCCCGACCATCTTCTCGAACGTTCAGCCCGGCATGGCCATCTACGACCAGGAAATCTTCGGCCCCGTGCTGGCCCTGGTGCCTGCAGCCGACATCGACGAAGCCATCGAGTTCATCAACAGCAACCCCAACGGCAACGGCACGGCCATCTTCACCCAGTCGGGTGCCGCAGCGCGCAAGTTCCAGGAAGAGATCGACGTGGGCCAGGTCGGCATCAACGTGCCAATCCCCGTGCCGGTGCCGCTGTTCTCGTTCACGGGTTCGCGCGCGTCCAAGCTCGGCGACCTGGGCCCCTACGGCAAGCAGGTGGTGATGTTCTACACCCAGACCAAGACCGTGACGGCCCGCTGGTTCGACGACAGCACCACCTCGCATGGTGTGAACACCACGATCAGCCTGAAGTAAAAATGGCCCCAGGCGGCGCTGTGCGTTGTGAGGGCATGGCTGGCAGGGCATGGTGAAATCGGCTGCATGTACCGAGATCCATTGCCCTCCCCGCCAGCCACCATGTCGCGCCTTGCTGCCCAGGCCATTGCCTGCGCCCTACCCTTGCTCATGGGTCCATCCATCGCACTCGCCCAGGCCGGTGCCGCCTGCCGGCAAGGCGGCACGGTGGCCGAGACCAATGCCTGCGCAGTGCAGGATTTCCAGACGGCAGACACCACCATGGCCGTGCTCTACGGCGACGTGATGCGAGCCCTGTCGGCGCATGAGCGCCCGCAGCTGCGCCAGGAGCATTCGGCCTGGCTGCGCGCGCGCACCACGCAGTGCAAGCAGGCCACGCGTGCCAGCGAGCAGCAGCCCGAAGGGCCCCGGCTTTACCACGAGTGCCTGACCCGCGAGACGCAGGAGCGCCGCAAGGGGCTGATGCGCTGGCTCAGCATGGACAGCCCCGCCAAGCCTTGAGCGCATTGCCCCAACAGAACAACAAAGACGACAGCGAGACAGACACCATGGACTTTGAGCTCTCCGAAGAACAACGCGCCTTTGCCCAGACGGCCCGCGACTTTGCGCGGGCCGAGTTCGCGCCTCACGCGGCGCACTGGGACGCCGAAGGCATCTTCCCCAAGGAGGCCATTGCCAAGGCCGGCGAGCTGGGCTTTTGCGGCCTGTATGCGCCCGAGGCTGCGGGCGGCCTGGCCCTGCCGCGGCTCGATGCCACGCTGGTCTTCGAGGAATTGGCGGCGGTGGACCCGTCCACCACGGCCTTCATCACCATCCACAACATGGCGACCTGGATGCTGGGCACCTGGGCCACGCCGGCCGTGCGCGACCACTGGGGCCCGCTGCTGACCACCGGCGAAAAGCTCGCCTCGTACTGCCTGACGGAGCCCGGCGCGGGCTCGGACGCGGCCTCGCTCAAGACCCGGGCCGAGCTGGTGGGGCATGAGTACGTGATCAATGGCGCGAAGGCCTTCATCTCGGGCGCGGGCGCCACCGACGTGCTGGTGCTGATGGCCCGCACGGGTGATGCGGCCTCGGGTGCGGGCGGCATCTCGGCCTTTGCGGTGCCGGCCGACACACCGGGCATCAGCTACGGCAAGAAAGAAGAAAAGATGGGCTGGAACAGCCAGCCCACGCGCACCATCAGCTTCGACAACGTGCGCATTGCGGCCGACCACCTGCTCGGCCGCGAGGGCGAGGGCTTCAAGATTGCCATGAAGGGCCTGGACGGCGGTCGCATCAACATCGCCACCTGCTCGGTGGGCGCGGCCCAGGGCGCGCTCACGCAGGCGCAACAGTACATGCACGACCGCAAGCAGTTCGGCAAGCCGATTGCGAGCTTCCAGGCGCTACAGTTCAAGCTGGCCGACATGGTCACCGAGCTAGTGGCCGCGCGCCAGATGGTGCGCATGGCCGCCAGCAAGCTCGACGCGGGCGACCCGAATGCGAGCACCTACTGCGCCATGGCCAAGCGCTTTGCCACCGATGTGGGCTTTACCGTGTGCAACGAGGCGCTGCAGTTGCATGGCGGCTACGGCTACATCCGCGAGTACCCGCTGGAGCGGCTGCTGCGCGATGCGCGCGTGCACCAGATCCTGGAGGGCACCAACGAGATCATGCGCGTGATCATTGCGCGGCGCATGCTCGACGGCGATGCCCCTGACGTGATCCGCTGAGCCCGCCGAACCCATGCCCGCCCGCCCCCTTTCCGACGAGACCCTGCACCTGATCGACGCCGTGCGCGCCGCGCTGGCGCAGCGCAGCGATGGGGACGAGCGCACCATGTTCGGCTGCTATTGCTTCTTCGTGGATGGCAAGCTGTGCATCGGCGTCAAAGGCGAAGAGCTGCTGGTGCGCCTGCCGCCGGACCGCCACCCGGAGTTCCAGGAAATGCAGAACACGCGCGAGCTGTCGCCCGGTGGCGGCATGAAGGGCTACTTCTGGATCGAGCCCAATGGCTACGCCACGCGCACGCAGTGGAGCTTCTGGATCGACACGGCCCTGGCATACAACCCCCAGGCCAAGGCCACGCCGCCGCGCAAGTCGGCCGCTGCCAAGGCCAGCCCGGCCACAAAAAAGCCAGGCACCGCCACCAAAAAGAAGCCAGCGACCAAGCGCCACAGCATCTTCGAGGCCGACGACTGACGCGCCACCCAGGAAGCCACCACCATGCCACTTCGCATCGTCCGCCTCGGCACCCCGCGTGCCCCCGGTGAAGGCACCCGCATCGGCACCGTGCGCCGGCCGCCACGCGGCGTGCCCAAAGCCGAGTTCGGCAGCCAGAACTGGTACGACGTGTGGTACCCCCTGCTCTCGCCCAGCGCCGAACTCATGGCCCAGGGCCAGCAGGCGCAGAGCGACAAATAGTGGCAGGCCTTCGCCAAACACTTCCGCAAGGAACTGGCCCAGCCCGAGACCAGCCGCACGCTGGACCTGCTGGCCACCCTTTCGCACCATGGTGCCATGTCGGTCGGCTGCTACTGCGAGAGCGAGGCGCGCTGCCACCGCTCCGTGCTGCGTGAGGAACTCGCTGGCCGGGGCGCAGACATCGTCACGGATTGACCCCCTTTCCACATCACAACGACACCAAGGAGATACGAACATGAAAATCGCATTCATCGGTCTGGGCAACATGGGCGGCCCCATGGCCGCGAACCTGCACAAGGCGGGCCACGAAGTCCGGGCCTTCGACCTCTCGCAGCCCGCGCGCGACAAGCTGGCGGCCGATGGCGTGGCCATTGCAGCCGATGCATCGGCCGCCGTGCAGGGCGCAGAAGTGGTCATCAGCATGCTGCCCGCCAGCCAGCATGTGGACAGCCTGTTCCTGGGCACCGGCGAGCTGCTGGCCCAGCTGCCGGCCGGCACGCTGGTGATCGACTGCTCCACCATCGCCGCCGCGACCTCGCGCAAGGTGGCCGAGGCCGCCAAGGCCAAGGGCGTGGCCTTCATCGACGCGCCGGTATCGGGCGGCACTGGGGGCGCCATTGCCGGCACGCTGACCTTCATGGTCGGCGGCGACGAGGCCGACCTGGAGCGTGCGCGCCCCGTGCTCGAAAAGATGGGCGCCAATATCTTCCACGCCGGTGGCGTGGGTGCGGGCCAGACGGCCAAGATCTGCAACAACATGCTGCTGGGCATTTTGATGGCCGGCACCAGCGAAGCGATTGCCCTGGGTGTGGCCAATGGCCTGGACCCCAAGGTGCTGTCGGAGATCATGCGCCGCAGCTCGGGCGGCAACTGGGCGCTCGAAAAATACAACCCCATGCCCGGCGTGATGGAGACCGCGCCCGCCAGCAAGGGCTACGCCGGCGGCTTCGGCACCGACCTGATGCTCAAGGACCTGGGCCTGGCGCAGGAGAATGCCGCCGCCGTGAAGGCCGCCACGCCCCTGGGCGGCCTGGCGCGCAACCTGTATGCGGCGCACAGCCTGGCGGGCCATGGCGCGCTGGATTTCTCCAGCATCATCAAGTCCGTGCAGAAGAAGGGCTGAGGCCCGGCACCGGCGTGCCGGTGCCTTTTTTCAACTGCCGCGCGGGTTGAGCACCATGGAGTCGCGCTTGATCTCCACGTCGAACTGGCGCAGAAAGTTCTGGCCCAGCAGGGCGTCGTCTTCGCTCTCGCCGGTGTAGCCCGTGCCCACGCGCAGGCCCGAGACCGCAAGGTTGCGCGCGGTGATGGAGTCGGAAACCGAGACCTTGCCCTCGCGGTTGCCATTGGCCGTGCGGAAGGTGGTGGGCACGCCGCCCGTGAGGCCGGCCTTTTTCGCCACCGCATCGGTCACCGCGATCAGGCTCGCGCCTGTGTCCACCATGAAGTTCACCGGCACCCCGTTGACGGTACCCGCCACGCGGAAATGGCCGTCGTTGTGGCGCGGTATCACCAGCGAGCCGGTGGAGGTGACGGTGGCACCGCGCGGCGCCATGAATTGCTTCATGCCGAAGTAAAGAAGCCCCATGACCACCAGCCAGAAGGCCAGGATGGCCAGGGTGTTGGTGCGCAGTGCGCGGCGCGTCTGGTCGTCCGCTGGGGATGGTCGCTGGTAGTCGTGTTCTTCGCCCATGGGCCTGGCATTCAAATGCAGAGCCCCAAATCATAGGGCAGCTGCGAACCGCCGCCGGGCAGCAATGTCCTCATCAACTGGCGGGCTGCGCGCCGCGCAGGAACTGCTGCTCGAACACATCGGCCGGCACGGGCCGGCTGTAGAGAAAGCCCTGGATCTCGTCGCAGCCCAGCAGCGCCAGCAGGCGAGACTGCTCCTCGGTCTCCACCCCTTCGGCCACGACCTTGAGCCCCAGCGAATGCCCCAGGTTGATGATGGTGGACACCAGCGCGCTGCCCTTGGGGCCGGCGGCGATGTGCAGGATGAACGAGCGGTCGATCTTGAGCGTGTCGAGCGGCAGCCGGGCCAGGTAGCTCAGCGAGGAAAAGCCGGTGCCGAAATCGTCCATGGCCACGGTGATGCCCATCTCGCGGATGGCGTGCAGGCTCTGGGTGCTGTGCTGCACGTCGTCCATCACCATGCTCTCGGTGATCTCCAGCTCCAGCCCGGCAGCAGCCTCTGGGCCGTGCGCCACAGCCGCGCGCACCTGTTCGATGAAACCCCGGTGGCGCAGCTGCAGGAAGGAGACATTCACCGCCACCCGTATTGGCGCCAGGCCTGCGGCGCGCCAGCGCAGGTTGTCGGCCAGCGCCTGGCCCAGGGCCCAGCGGCCCACGTCGTAGATCAGGCCGGTCTCTTCGAGGATGGGGATGAACTGCCCCGGCGGCACCAGGCCGCGCCGCGGGTCGTTCCAGCGGATCAGGGCCTCGGCGCCGGTCACCTCGCCGCTGGCCAGGTGCAGCTTGGGCTGGTAGTGCAGCACGAACTCGCCGCGCTCCAGCGCTTCGCGCAGGTGGTTCTCCAGGCTCAGCGCTTCGGCCACGCGCAGATTCATCTCCGAGGTGTAGAACATCAGCGCGTCGGCCGAGGCCTTGGCCTTCTTGAGCGCGGCCTCGGCATTGCGCAGCAGCGCCTCGGCATCGCCGCCATCCATGGGGAACAGGGCCACGCCCGCCTTCGCAGTGATGCGCAGCTCCTGCGTGCCCAGCTGGAAGGGCTCGTCGAAGCAGGCGCGCACCAGGTGGTCCACGGCCATGGCCACCGCACTCGCATCGCGCGCCTCGCACACGGCCACGCCAAAGCTGTTGACGCCAATGCGCGCCAGCATGTCCATCGCACTGGCATGCAACTGCAGGCGCTGCGCCACCAGCTTGAGCAGCTCGTCGCCCAGCGAGCGCCCCAGCGTGTCGTTGACGATGCGAAAGCGGTTCACGTCGATCAGCGCCACCCCCAGGAAGGGCGCACCCTGCGGCCGGTGGCCCTCGCGCGCACGCATGTGCTGGTTCACGCGGTCCAGAAACAGCGTGCGGTTGGGCAAGGTGGTGATGTCATCGTAGTAGGCCAGGTAGTTCAGGCGGTCGGATTTTTCGAGGTGGTCAAGCGCAAAGCTGATGTCGCCGGCCAGCTCGCCCAGGAGCTTCATCTCGGTGGCATCGAAGAAGCTGGCCTCGTCGGAAAACAGCGCCATTACGCCCACCACCTCGTGTGCCACCAACAGGGGCAGCACGGCCAGGGAGGCCACCGAACGGGCCTGCAGCCTGGCCGGCAGCAGCACCCGGGGATCGCCTTCGACCTGGTCGCAGACCACGGCGCGCTTTTCTCGCACCACCGTGGCCGTGAGGCTGTAGACGCCCGAGGGCTCGTCCGCATACGACAGGCGGCCGGCAAGGTCGTCGAAGAAGTCCGGGTCGGTGCCGGCGATGGCCATGGGAATCACCTGCTGCGCCGCGCGGTCGACCCGGCCGATCCAGGCCATGCGGAACTTCCCGTGCCGCACCGCGATGTCGCAGGACTGGGCAAACAGCTCCTGGCGGCTGCGCATGCGCACCAGCAGCGTGCTGATGCCGCTGAGCACGGCATAGACGCGGTTGAGGCGCTTGATCTTGAGCTCGGCCTCGCGCCGCTCGGTGATGTCCTCGCCCAGGCAGGCGATGCCCATGGCCTCGCCATCGACGGAGCGCAGCACCGTGTTGTTCCAGTACACCAGCCGGCGCCCGCCGGACCGCGTAAGGATCTCCTGCTCGAAATGCCAGGCGGCCGGCCGGTCGGCCAGCATGTCCTCGAACCCCCGCTGCATGCCGTCCATGCCCGGCGGCAGGAACAGCTCGAACCAGTTGCGTCCGAAGATCTCGCCGCGCTCCCAGCCCGTCAGGCGCAGCAGGCAGTCGTTGCAGTAGGTGATGCAGCCGTTGCGGTCCAGCATCAGCGAGGCCATCTCGACCTTGTCGAGCAGTTCGTTGAAGCGCCGGTCGCTCTCGCGCAGCGCTTCTTCGGCCCGCTTTTGCGCCGTGACATCCTGGATGGTGTTGAACCAGCGCAAGCCTTCGGGGGCAGCGCCTTCGCCGGGCAGCGGCTCCATCACCTGGCGCAGGTGCAAGAGCGCCCCATCGGCACGCCACAGGCGGTAGGTGAAGTCCATGCGCACGCCTTCGCGCACCGCCTGCAAGGCCATGCTGCGCACCAGTGCACGGTCGTCGGCGTACACCATGCCGATCCATTCCCGGGCAGACGCCGGCATGGTGTTCGGGTCGCGCCGCAGCATCTGCGCCAGCGTGGCGGGCCAGCTCTCGAACTGCCCGCCCGGTCCGCTGATGATGTGGGTGATCTTGGCCAGCACCTGCGCCCGGTGCAATCTGGCCTCGCTGGCACGCAGCTCCTCCAGGGCCCGCCGGCGCTCGATCACCTCGATGTGCAGTTGCTCGGCATGGCGCTGCACCTCCAGGTAGAGGCTGCCGTTTTCATAGATGCGCCCCACCTGGGCCGCCAGGATGGACAGGATGCGTTCGTCCTCGGCGCTGAAGTGGTCGGCCCCCTCCTTGTTGGCCAGGCAGATCCAGCCATAGGACGAAGCCAGCGAGGTGACCGGCGCCTCCAGCGCGCAGTACAGCGGCGGGTAGCCCTGCGGCAGACCCGCCATGGTGGGGTCGCCGCCGGGGTTGAGCAGCCGCTGCGAGCGGCGCTCCGTCTGCAGCCGCCCCAGCAGGCCTGACGAGGCATCGGGCGCAGGCAGCGAGCGCGCCAGCACCGGGTCGATGCCACTGGTGCACACCAGCGACGCATCGCCCGGCTTGCGCACGGCGCACAGCACGGCGTACTGGGCGCCTATGAGTTCGCGTGCTCCCGTGCAGACCTTGTTGAGCAGCATGGCCGGGTCGCGCTCGGAGGCCAGCTGCAGATTGAGCTCGGTGAGCGCCGCCAGCCGGCGGTTGGTGGCCTCCAGCTCCACCACGTTGCCCCGCAGCTTGTCGGTCACCAGGCGCAGGTGCTGGGAGCGGAAGGCTGGCTCCACGACCGGGGGTGCGCCCTCGAAGCCGCGAGCCGCCTGCGCCAGCGTGCGTTCGATGGCGCGCAGGATGTCCTGCGGCTCGCAGGGCTTGACCAGCACCTCCGAGACGCCTCCGGCCAGCGCCAGGCTGCGCGCCTGCTCCCCCTGGTAGTGGGCACTGTAGAAGATGACCCGGGTGGCCGCCAGCGCGGGATCGGAGCGCAGCTGGCGCACGAACTCGTAGCCGTCCATGGTGGGCATGAGGATGTCCGAGATCACCAGCGCCGGCCGCTCGGCGCGCACCAGAGCCAGCGCCTGCGCACCGTCCACGGCCTCCAGGGCCTCATGGCCGCCATGCCGCACCAGCGTGACGACCAGGGCCCGGTTGGGGGCCTGGTCGTCCACGACGAGGATCTTTGCCATGGCTGCCGCCCTCCTTGCTTGTGGATCACCGCGGCGGGCGTACCGCCCGCGATGACGGCGAGAGATAGGCCTCGACCTGGCGCACGAAGCGCTCCGGGTCGATGGGCTTGGAGATGTGGTCCTGGAAGCCCACCTCCAGCGCCTTCTCCCTGTCTCCGGGCATGGAAAAAGCCGTCACGGCGACCAGCGGAGCCCGGCGCCAGCCGGGGTCGGCATGCAGCAGCCTGGCCACCTCGTAACCGTCCATGACCGGCATCTGCAGGTCCGACAGGATGAGATCGGGCCCATGCTCCAGCGCGGCGCGCACGCCATCGCGCCCGTTGGACGCGCTGTAGACCTGGTAGCCATCGGCCTCCAGCAGGTAAGTCACCAGCATGCGGCTGGCTTCGTCGTCTTCGATGACCAGGATGCGGGCGGTCATCCCTGGGCTCCCGGCAAATCAAGAATGAAGGTACTGCCCTCGCCTGGCCGGCTGTGCAGCGTGATGTCGCCGCCCAGCGCCTGGGCGAGCTTGCGGCTCAGGTGCAGGCCCAGGCCCGAACCCTCCTGGTGCCGCTCGGCACCCTCCACCCGGGAGAACGGCTCGAACAGCCGCGACTGGTCCGCCAGGGGGATGCCGGGCCCGGTGTCCTGCACGCGCAGGCTCAGCCGCGGGCTGGCCGGGTCCGGCGCATCGAGCTGCACCAGCACCTGACCCTGGCCCGTGAACTTGATGGCATTGCCCACCAGGTTGATGGCCACCTGGGCGAGGGCGCGCCGGTCGGTGCGGACAAGGACTGCATGCTCGGGCATGCTCACCACGAAGGCCAGGCCTTTGCGCTGCGCATCAGGGCCCAAGGTCGCAGCCACCTCCTCCACCACTGCGCAGCAATCCACCATCTCCCACTGAAGCACGTGCTTGCCATCGCGCAGCTTGGCCACGTCCAGCAGGTCATTGATCAGCGACAGCAGGTGGCGCGCGCCCGTCTGCACGATGCGCAGCTGCTTTTCCTGCTCGGCGTTGAGGGGCCCCGGCAAGCGCATGAGCAGGGTGCCGGTGAAGCCGATGACGGCATTGAGCGGCGTGCGCAGCTCGTGCGACATGCTGGCCAGGAAGCGGTCCTTGACCAGCGCGGCGTTCTCCAGCTCCAGGTTCTTGTCGCGCAGCGCCTGCTCGAAGCGCTTGCGCTCGGTCACGTCGCGGATGGCACTGGAGACGAACAGCCCCTCTTCGGTCTCCAGCGGGCTCAGGCTGATCTCGACCGGAAACTCGGAGCCATCCTTGCGCAGGCCGTACAGGTCCAGACCTGCCCCCATGGAGCGGGTGCGCGGCTCGGTGAAGAACCCCCCTCGGTGCCGCGGGTGCTGGCCGCGGTGGCGCGTGGGCACCAGCAGCTCGATCGGCTGGCCCAGCAGCTCCTCGCGCGCCCAGCCGAACAATTTGACGGCCTGGGAGTTGACCAGCACGATGTTCCCATCCCGGTCCACGATCACCATGGCATCGGGCGCCGATTCGAGCAGGTCGCGGAACTTCTGGTCGGCCTTCTTGCGCGCCGTGATGTCGCGGATGGCGCTCATCACCATGGTGCCCTCTTCCGTTTCCAGCGGACTCAGGCTGATTTCCACCGGAAACTCGCTGCCGTCGCTGCGCACACCATACAGCTCCAGACCCGCCCCCATGGTGCGCGTGCGCGGCTGGACGAAAAAGCCGCTGCGGTGCCCCAGGTGGGCGTTGCGGTAGCGCTGGGGCAGCAGCACCTCGACCGCCTGCCCCAGCAACTGGGCCCGGGGGTAGCCGAATACCCGCTCGGCCTGCGAGTTCACGAGCACGATGCGCCCGGTGGCGTTGACCATCACGATGGCATCGGGCGTGGATTCGAGCAGGTCGCGAAAGCGCGCCTCGACCAGCTTGGCATCGCGCAGCACCTTGAGCTGGGTGACGTCCTTCTTGCTCGACAGAAAGTAGGCCAGTTGACCGCCCTCGCCAAAGACAGCCCGGGTGGACACGTTCACATGGACCAGCGAGCCATCCTTGCGCCGGCGCACCGACTCGTGCACGGACACGCCGGACTGCAGGGCTTCGGCGCAGATCGACTCCTCGTCGTGTACCTGGTCCGGCGGCACAATCAGCTGTGCCAGGCTGCGGCCCCGGGCCTCGGCCTCGGTGTAGCCGAAGGTGGCTTCCGCTGCCGGGTTCCAGTGCAGGACAGCACCGTCCGGCGCGATGACCAGCAGCGCGTCAGGATTGTGCTCCCAGTAGGCCCCGGAGAAATCAGATGCCATACAGCCCTTTTCGTGAAGGGGCCTGGCCGTCGCTCACCCCCCTGCCCCCCGTTGGAAACATCTTAGGCATGCCTTGCGCAAAACGCCAAGCCAAATATTCCCCAGGCGGGTTGCAGGCAGGCCCCGCCCTGTGCAGGACGACCGCAGGCACGGGGTTCGCCGCAGGCACCGCAGGTATCTGCAGGCGGTACCGCAGCAGGGAGGATCGCCGAGTGCGCGGATCCTGCAGGATACTTGGGCACCCCCACACCCGCCGCAAAGGACCCCATGGGCATGTTCACCCGCAACCTGCAGGCAGCACCCTTCGGTGCCCTGTCCGCCGAAGGCCAGTCCAAGGTCTGGGAAGGAACGGTCGGCATTGCCCACCTGGGCGACGGATTTGCCCTGCGCGTGCATGGCGCCAAACAGGGGCCGACGGCAGCGCAGGCCCAGGCTTTCTCGCGCTTGCTCGCCAATGCCCGGCAGATCCGCGACGACGCCACCCCGGCGCTCGTTGCCTTTCTGCTCGAATGCGAGGTGGTGCCACCGGGGGTTGCATTGAATGAAGGCACGCTCTGGGGCTTTCTGACGCCCTGCTTCATCGAAGTGCATCCCGACCACGGCCCGGGGGCCACGCAAAGTGCCTGCTCGGTGGGCTACGAGATTCCCTGGGAGCCAAGCCAGCTCGTCCACATCAACACCGCCAACGGTGCCTTCACCGACGTGCATTCGGAGTGACCATGGTGGCGCCATTCGACCGCCTGCGCCCGCTGCTCGCCCCCTGGGGCCACCTGCAACCCCAGCCCGCCAGCGACTGGCAAGGGCCCTTCCCTCTGCCCGCCATCGTGGAGGCCTTCTACCGCGAGGTGGGGCCCTGGGGCGAGACTTGGCATGCGTCGGTAGGCCCGGTGGGCCTCGCCATCAACGCGGGGGGCAACCCGGTGGACGTGCCGCCGCTGCACAAGCTCTGGGCACGGCAGGACGGCTATGCCTGGTCACGCAACCCCGACAACCCGATCAAGGGCTGGCCTGCACACTGGCTGGTGATCGCGCAGGAAGGCGCCAACCCATTCATCCTGGACCGCAACGACGGTAGCGTCTGGTTCGACATGGCGGGACGAGGAAACTTCAACGACCCGAACCGTTTTGCCGATGACCTGCCCACCGCGCTGGGCGCCATCGCCACGGTGGCCAACGCCCTGGCGGCCCTGGGCGACGATGCGCTCGACGACACCTATGAGCTCAAGGCCAGCAGCCGCGCGCAGGTGGCGCACGTGCTCGCGGCATTCACCGGCAGCGAAGCCACCGCGCAAGGCATGCTGCAGGCGTGGCGGTGGTACCTGTGAGCCTGGCGCAGCCGCTTGGTGCGCCGACCGCAGGCATGCAGGGAAAGGCCTTGGCTCAGCTCAGTCGGCGCGCGTTCTCGGCGTAGATGGCCAGGTAGATCGAGTCGGAGCCCACGTAGGGTGCCTTGCTGCCAAAGCCGACATTGAAGTCGCCGAACGAGAGCGAGCGGATACCCGCCAGGCCATTGCGCAGCTTGTCGCGGGTCAGGTCCTTGCCCGCGTTCTTCAGGCCTTCGATCATGATCTGGGCATTGACCCAGCCTTCCAGGGAGCTGCCGCTGTTGATGAAGGCGGCATTGGCACCCGTGGCCTTCATGGTGCTCTGGAACTTGCGCACCACCACCGACTTTTGCGAATTCGCGTCCGGGAACACCTGCACCAGGGCCATGCCGCGCGTGGCGGCGGCCAGCTTGGGCAGCTCCGACGAGATCACCGTGACCGACAGGCCGGCCAGCGGCACGCCGGCCGCCTTGGCACGGAATGGCAGCACGAAAGCCGTGTTGGCCGTGCCGGTGGTGGCCAGCAGCACGGCGCCCGGGCGCTCTGCGGCCACCTTCTCGGCCAGCTCGGCACCATTCTTGCCGTCCACCGCCAGGGCGAATTCGCCGGCGCGCTCGACCTTGATCTCATCGAGCGCGCGCGACATGTCCTTGAGCACTTCCTTGCCAAAGGGGTTGTCCAGGTAGACCACGGAAATGCGCTTGAGGCCCATCTCCACCACCTGCTTGACCAGGCGCTGG
The DNA here is from genome assembly GCF_001428665.1 of Acidovorax sp. Root219. GTDB lineage: Bacteria > Pseudomonadota > Gammaproteobacteria > Burkholderiales > Burkholderiaceae_C > Acidovorax. Next base: position 104,183 of record NZ_LMIJ01000047.1, on the reverse strand, counting down.
GTTTCGTCGCGGTAGCTCGGGCGCACGAAGAACACGTTGCGCTGCTCGGCCGAGCGCAGCGAGGGCGCACCCGTGATGGGGCCCACGGTGGGGATGCCCTTGCCTTCGATCAGCGGCAGGATGGCGGCCGTGTTGGCCGTTCCCAGGGGCGAGATCAGCGCGAAGATGGACTGCGCCTCCAGCATCTGCGTCACGTTCTGCAGGGTGCGGCTGGCGACGTAGGCATCGTCCTTGGCGTCCATGCGGATCTCGCGGCCGTGCACGCCGCCGGCCTGGTTCAGCTCGGCAAACGCGGCCTTCATGCCCGCCACCTGCTCGATGCCGGCCTGGCCCAGCGGCCCGGTCAGGGCAATGGAGCAGCCCAGGTTGATGTGCCTGGCCGACATCGGTTCTTCGGCAGCGCTCGCCGTGGAAGCCCACACAGGCAGGCTGGTGGCCGCAGCCATCTGGGTGGCGCGCAGGAGAAAGTGACGACGGCTCATGGTGTGAAGGTGCCCGGAGAATTGTGCAAAGGTGGCGCAGGCTACAGGCACGGCCCGTGACAACTTGTCCGGTCTGCGACAGTCTGTCGCACAAAGCGCACAATTTTGGGGCATGCCCCCTGAACCAGGCGTAGCCCGATCAGGCTTGCAGCAACTGCGGCAGCAGGGTTGCCGACGTACCGCGCAGCACGGCATCTGCGGCATCGTCGAGTTCGCTGGGGGCGGGGTTGACCACGACCACACGGGCACCGACCGCACGCGCCTGGCGCGCCAGGCCTGCAGCCGGGTACACGGCGCCTGCCGTGCCGGCGACCAGCATGAGGTCGCAATCCTGCGCCGCCCGCTCAGCGGCCTCGAACACGGCCAGCGGCAGCATTTCACCAAACCACACCACGCCGGGGCGCAGCCGGTTGCCACAGCGGTCGCAATGCGGCGGGCTGCCGGCCACTGCATCGTCGATGTGGCAGCAGTTGCGCGGCGTGTCGAGCCAGCGGTTGGCGAACAGATCGCCATGCAGGCACAGCACGCCCGTGCTGCCCGCGCGCTGGTGCAGGCCATCCACGTTCTGGGTGATCAGCGTGAGCCGCCCCGGGTGGGCCGCTTGGAAGGCCGCCAGCGCCAGGTGCCCGGCGTTGGGCGCCACGCCCTCCATCAACTGGCGCCGGTGCTGGTACCAGTTCCAGACCCGCTCGGGATGGGCGCGAAAGCCCTCCTCGGTGGCCATGTCCTCGGCGCGGAACTGGGCCCAGTAGCCCGTCTGCGCATCGCGAAAGGTGGGCACGCCCGATTCGGCGCTCACGCCCGCGCCGGTGAGCACGGCGATGTGCCGGGCCTCCTGCACCCAGGCGCGCACGGTGTCCAGGCGATCCTCCTGCATACGGTCAAGTCCTCTGGCGCAGCGCCTCGTAGAGGCAGACGCCGCTGGCGACAGACACATTGAGGCTTTCCACCGCGCCCTTCATGGGGATGCTGACCAGCTCGTCGCAGGTCTTGCGCGTGAGCTGGCGCATGCCGTCGCCCTCGGCGCCCAGCACCAGGGCCACGGGGCCCTTCAAGTCCACCTGGTAGACGGTCTTGGGCGCATCGTCGCTGGTGCCTATGCACCAGATGTTGCGCTCCTTGAGCTCGCCCAGGGTGCGCGCCAGGTTGGTGACCATGAAGTAGGGCATGGTTTCGGCCGCTCCGCTGGCGACCTTGGCCACCGTGGCATTGATGCCCACGGCGTGGTCCTTGGGGGCGATGACGGCATGGGCACCGGCACCATCGGCCACGCGCAGGCAGGCGCCCAGGTTGTGCGGGTCGGTCACGCCGTCGAGCACCAGCAGCAGCGGGTTCTCGACGCCAGCGGCTTCGAGGTTCTCCAGCAGCTCGTCGAGCGAGGTGATCTGGGCCACGGGCTCCACCCGCGCCGCCACGCCCTGGTGGCCATGGCTGCCGGCCAGCTTGGCGATGCGCTCGCTGTCAGCTTCGATCAGGCGGGCACCGGCCTCGCGGGCCCGGTCGAGGAACTGGCGCATGCGCGCATCGCGCCGCGTGACCTCGTAGTAGATCTCGATGACGGATTTGGGCGCGGTCTTCAGACGCACGCCCACGGCGTGGAAGCCGAAAAGAACTTTGGGGGAAGACATGCCCTGATTATCGACTGGACGAAGCTGATTCCCTATCAGCTGTCGATGGCGCTGTAGGCCCATGCAACTGGCGCGTCAAGGCCAGTGCCACCGTGGAACTGGCTTTGCCAGGCCACCGGTGGCGTCCCCCTTCCAGGGGGAAGGCGCGAAGCGCCTCAGGGGGTAGCCTAGTTCTCAGCAACCTGCCCGGCATCAATGGTGATGCGCCGCTCACAGCGCGCGGCGATGCCGCGGTCGTGCGTGACCAGTACCAGCGTGGTGCCCTGCTCGCGGTTGAGCTCGAACATGAGCTGCATGATGGTCTCGCCCGTCGCAAAGTCCAGGCTGCCCGTGGGCTCGTCGGCCAGCAGCACGGCCGGGTGCACCACGAAGGCTCGCGCCAGCGCCACGCGCTGCTGCTCGCCGCCCGAGAGCACCTTGGGATAGTGCGAAAGGCGCTGGCCCAGGCCCACGCGGGCCAGCATGTCGGCAGCGGCCTTGCGCGCGTCGCGCCGGTTGGCCAGCTCCAGCGGCAGCATCACGTTCTCCAGCGCGGTGAGGTTGCCCATGAGCTGGAAGCTCTGGAACACGAAGCCCACCTTCTGCGCGCGCAGCGCGGCGCGCTCGTCCTCGTCGATGGCGAAGAGGTCATGGCCGTCCAGGCGCACCGTGCCGCGCGTGGGCGTATCGAGCCCGGCGATGATGGACAGGAGCGTGCTCTTGCCAGAGCCCGAAGCCCCCACGATGGCCGCAGTTTCCCTTGGCGCCAGGCGGAAATCGATATCCCGCAGAATGTCCAGCGTACCGGTCGAATCCGTGACCGACTTGAAGACATGCTCGACGGCAATAATGGGGGTCACGGGCGATGGGGAAGATTCGGACATGAAAGGTTCTTTGCTTTGATTCGACATCTGCAGTATCGGCGCCACTTTATCCTCTCGGCAGGCATCCTGGGTTTGGCAGGGGTTTGCGCCCCCGCAGCCTGGGCACAGGCGCCTGCATCTTCCGCGCCAGGCGCGCCGGCCATTCTGGTGCTGGGCGATTCGCTGAGCGCCGAGTACGGCCTGGCGCGCGGCGCCGGCTGGGTGGCCCTCCTGGAAAAGCGGCTGCAGGAGGAAAAGATCGAGCGCCGCGTGGTCAATGCCAGCGTGAGCGGCGAGACCACCTCGGGCGGGCGCTCACGCCTGGCCGCCCTGCTGACCCAGCACAAGCCTGCCGTGGTGGTGATCGAGCTCGGCGGCAATGACGCGCTGCGCGGCCTGCCGCTCAAGAACACCGAAGAGAATCTGAGCGCCATGACCGATGCGGCGCAAAAGGCCGGGGCCAAGGTCTTGCTGGTGGGGATGCAGGTGCCGCCGAACTATGGCACCGACTACGCGAACCGGTTTGCCGGCCTGTTCACCACCGTGGCCCAGGCCAAAAAAGTGGCCGTGGTGCCGTTTTTTCTCAAGGGCGTGGCCGATGGCCCGGACCCTACCCGCCTGTTCCAGGCAGACCGCATTCACCCGCGTGCAGAGGCGCACCCGCAGATGCTGGCCAACGTGTGGCCAGAGCTGAAAAAGCTGCTGCGCTGAGCGCCGTGCTGCCGGACCCGCCTGCGGCCGTTGCGGCGCGGCAGGGTGCCGGACACGGCGGTCAAAGGCTCAGCCGCCTGGTGCGCCCGTGGGCTGGTTGCCGCCCGGTGCGCCATCGCCATTGCCACCGGCTGGCTGGTCACCCTGTGGGTCATCCGGCCTGCGCTGGGTTTTGGAGCGCAGCTTCTCTTCTTTTTTTTGCTTTTTTGCGAGCTCGCGCTGGCGCTTTTCGTATCCGTAGTTGGGTGTTGCCAAGGTGTTTGCTTCCTGAAGTAGAGGCCCACTGTAACAGCTAGGCCTGTGTTTGCCGACATACCCCCGCGCCCGTCAAGCGGGGGCAAAGGCCCGCTGCAGGGACTGCTGCAGGTCCTGGCGCAGGTCCTCCACCGCCTCCAGGCCGATGGAAAACCGCACCAGCGTCCCGGGCTTCAGGTGCGCCGTGGGCCGGCCGCGCATGCGCGCCAGCTCATAAGGAACCACAAGGCTCATGGGCCCACCCCAGCTGTAGCCCAGCTTGAACAGGCGCAGGCCGTCGCAGAAGGCGTCGACCTGGTCCTGGCCGAAGCGCGCATCGATCACCACGCTGAACAGGCCGGCCGCCGCGCCCGCACCGCCATAGGCTGCGCCGCACAGCGCCTTCCAGTGGTCATGGCCCGGCGCACCGGCCAATGCCGGGTGCAGCACCTGGGCGATGGCGGGCTGGCCCTGCATCCAGGACGCCAGGGAGCGCGCCGCCTCGTCGTGAGCGCGGTAGCGCAGGCCGATGCTGGGCAGCGAGCGCAACACCGCCTCGGCATCGTTGCCACCGACGCCCAGGCCCAGGCGCATGTGGGTGAGCTTGAGCTGCATGTGCAGCGCCTCGTCGCGCGTGACGATGCTGCCCATGAGCACGTCACCGCCGCCGCTGGGGTACTTGGTGAGGGCGTGGGCCGAGATGTCCACGCCCAGGCTGCCGTCGCCCAGCAGGTCGAACGGCGCGAACGCCAGGCCCGCACCCCAGGTGTTGTCCAGCGCCGTCGTGACGCCGCGCGCGCGGCAAATGCGCACCTGCTCGCACAGGTCGGGGAATTCCATGGTGACCGAGCCGGCCGCTTCAAGCCAGACCAGGCGGGTGGCAGGCGTGATGCGCGCGGCCAGATCGGCCGGATCGAGCGGGTCGTAGACCGCATGCGTGATGCCGAAGCGGCGCAGCTCGCCGTGGATCAGGTCCTTGCTCGGGCCATAGACATTGTCGGGAATCAGCAGTTCATCGCCGGGCTTGAGCAGCGCCAGTGCCACATTGGCAATCGCTGCGAGGCCGCTCGGGACCAACAGGCACTGCAGGCCGCCCTCCAGGGCGCACAGGCGCTCTTCGAGGATGAAGGTGGTGGGGGTGCCATGCAGGCCGTAGGTGTAGCCGCTCTTGTCCTTCCACTCGCGGCTGCGCATGGCGGCCACGTTGGGGAAGATCACGGTCGAGGCCTTGTAGACGGCAGTCTGGGGGGCCTGAAAGCCCGCAGGCGGAAGGTAATCGTGGTGGACGAGGCGGGAGGCGATGTCGGTGGCATGGTCTTGCATGCAGCCAATGGTAGCGCGCCGCACAAGGATCACCTTGTGCGGCGCGGCTCTTTTGCCATGGCCCCTGTTCGGGGGCAGGCAAAGGCCAGGGCATGGCCGATGGCTTGAATTGCACGCATTACTTGCATGGGCGGTCTTCGAATGCCAGTCCTCGCAATGAAGATGAAGGAGGCAGCCTGCTCGCTGCCCGACTGGCGGGTCGCAAGTCCATCCCTGCCCGGTGCGCGTGGGGTCCGGTATCTTTACAGTCCCGGGGCCCGGTGCAAGCCGTCAGGTACGGCTGTGCCTTAGCTCGGTGTGACGGTCAACTGGTTGTTGACCGAGGTAACGCCCTTCACGGCGGTGGCAATCGTCTCGGCACGCTCCTTGGCGGCAGGCGTGGTGGCGGGGCCGTTGAGCGTCACGGAGCCATTGACAGTATCCACATTGATCTTGATGGCGCTCAGGTCAGGATCCTTGGCCAGGCCTGCAGAGACCTGGGCTGTGATGGTGGCGTCGTCGATCTTTTCCATCGCGGTCTGCGAGCCTTGCTCCATCTTGTTGCCGGCACTTTGCATGGCGCTCTCGGCCTTGATGCGGGCTTCGGTGGCAGCCTGCTCGGTGCGGTCAACGGCCGAGTCCAGGCGCTGGCCCACGGTGGCGTCTTCGGTCTTGCTGCAAGCAGCCAGACCCAGCGCCAGAGCGCTGACGGCCAGCACGCTGGCGATGCGGTGAAGGGGGCGCTGAGCGGTAGTTGCGGTGTTCATGGGAAAGCTCCTTGCGGGTTGAAACATGCTTCGTACTTTAGGCAAACCGACGCGCGCACAGGGTCGGATAGCTCCGAAGTGGCTGTAGGACGCCAGGCAGCCCGCACAAGCGCGCGACAATCGGGGCCATGCCTTCCTTGCCCTCCCTGTCCCGCTGGTTTCCGTTTCTCGCCTGGCCCCGCCCCGACCGCCGCCTGCTCAAAGGAGAGTTTTCTGCCGGCATGACCGTGGGGCTGATGCTGGTGCCACAGGGCGTGGCCTATGCGGCCCTGGCCGGCATGCCGCTGGTGACCGGCATCTACGCCTCGCTGATCCCGGCCCTGGTGGCCGTGCTGTTCAGCTCCTCCACCCGGCTGGGCGTGGGGCCCACGGCCCTCACCAGCCTGCTGATCGGCGCCTCCCTGACCGGGCTGGCCGAGCCCGGCAGCGCGCAGTGGGTGGCCCTGGCGGCGTGGATGGCCCTGCTCTCGGGCCTGCTGCAGCTGGTGATGGGCATGGCACGCTTTGGCTGGCTGCTGAACCTGGTGACCTCGCCCGTGCTCAGCGGCTTCACGCAGGCGGCCGCGCTGCTGATCCTGGCCTCCCAGTTGCGCGCCTTCACCGGCCTGCGCTCGGACCTCGGCGCCCTGTGGTCCACCCCGTCGCTGGGCCATTTCGACCTGGTGGCTGCCGCCTTCGGCCTGGGCAGCCTGGCGCTGCTGGTGCTGGCCCGGCGCTGGCGCCCGAACTTTCCGGCCGCCATCGTGGTCGTGGGTGCTGCCGGGGCGCTGAGCTGGGCGCTGGGCTATGCCGACAGTGGCGGCTCGGTGGTCGGCACGCTGCCCGAGGGGCTGCCGTCCCTGTACTGGCCGGGCCTGCTGTCCTGGTCGCAGTTTTCCGCACTGGTGATGCCGGTGCTGGTGGTCACGCTGGTGAGCTTTCTCGAAACCGCCTCCAGCGCCAAGGTGGAGAGCCAGCGCTCGGGCGAGCGCTGGAACGAGAACCAGGACCTGATCGGCCAGGGCCTGGCCAAGATCAGCAGCGGCCTGTGCGGCAGCTTTGCCACCAGCGCCTCGTTCTCGCGCTCGGCCATCAACCTGTATGCCGGTGCCTGCACCGGCTGGGCCACGGTGTTCGCCATCGCCCTGGTGCTGGTGGTGCTGCTGTGGCTCACGCCGGCGCTCTACCACGTGCCGCAGTCGGTGCTGGCGGCCGTGGTGGTCACGGCGGTAACCAGCCTCATCAAGCCCGCCACCCTGCTGCGCCTGTGGCGCATCTCGCGTGTCGAGGCTGTGATGGCCGGCGTGACCTTTGCGCTGACGCTGGCCACCGCACCGCGCATGTACTGGGGCGTGCTGGTGGGGCTGGTGATGAACCTGAGCCACTTTCTGTACCAGCGCCTGCACCCGCGCATTATCGAGGTCGGCCTGCACCCCGATGGCAGCCTGCGCGACCGCCACCTGTGGCACCTGCCGCCCCTGGCCCCCCAGTTGCTGGCATTGCGCATGGATGCGGAGCTCGATTTCGGCTCGGCCAGCGCGCTGGAGCGGCATGTGATCGACCACCTGGCCGCCGACCCCGCCATCGTCCACCTGTGCCTCATGGCCCAGCCCATCAACCGCATCGACATCACCGGCGTGGAGACCTTTGCCGCGCTGCGCGCCCTGATGCAGGCGCGTGGCGGCATACTGCACGTGAGCGGCATGAAACTGCCGGTGGACCAGGTGCTGCGCCGCGCCGGCTTGCTAGAACCCGGCCCGGGGCTGCAGATGTACCGCACCGACGCCGAGGCCCTGCAGGCGCTGCAGCAGATACCACCGCCCGACCCTGAGGGTGCAGCCACCTGAGTCGTATCACCCCACGGCCCGCCCAGAAGCTGCATTTTTGCGCCGTCCCGCTGCTACACTGAACGAACTCTGCCTTATCCATTTGTGTCTGACTCTGCGGCCTCTCATCTCGTAGACCTGCGCGATCTGCGTCTGGACATTGCACACGCCCTCGTGGCGCAGGCGGCCGGCAGCGAAGCCTCCCTGCAACGCGAGGCACCGTCGCGCTACCTCCAGGGCCTGATCGACGGTCTGTGCGAACTCTCCCTCAAGGACCCCCTCACCGGGCTGGCCAACCGTCGGCATTTTCGCGCCGTGCTCGAGCGCGAGATCGACCGCGTGACGCGCTCGGGCGAGGCGGCCCTGCTGCTGATGCTGGACATCGACCACTTCAAGGCGGTCAACGACACCCATGGCCACCTGGCTGGTGACGTGGTGCTGCAGTCGGTGGCGCGCACCCTGAGCGCCTGCGTGCGCCCCATGGACACCCTGGCACGCTACGGCGGCGAGGAGTTCGCGGTGGTGCTGCCCGCCTGCCAGGCCGCGTTTGGCAAGGTGGTTGCAGAACGCATCCGCCGTGCCGTGGCCAACACACCTGTCAGAATCTCGCCCTCCGTGGAACTGAATGTCACGGTGAGCGTTGGCGGGGCCTTCGCCCTGCAATGGATCCGTTCGACCACCCTGCTGTGGACCGACCGGGCCGACCACCAGCTCTACCAGGCCAAATCGTCGGGCCGCAACCGGGTGAGCATCGAAGAGCAGCCCGACAGCACCGTCAGTGCCGAAGAGAAGAGCCTGTTGTTCGGCCCCTTGTACACCCCCTCGGGCTGGGGCGATCTGCCCCCGCTGGACCCAACAGGCAGCGCCAACTGAAAGTTAGAAGATGAGCGACGCGCTGTCCCCCCCACCCACATCCTCCGACGCCCCCCCCTCGCCCGGACGCCCTCCCGGCGCGGCGGCCACTGGTGCGCGCATCATTGCCATCACCAGCGGCAAGGGCGGCGTGGGCAAGACCTTCGTGTCGGCCAACCTCGCGGCGGCGCTCACGCGGCGCGGCCAGCGTGTGCTGGTGCTCGACGCCGACCTGGGCCTGGCCAACCTGGACGTGGTGCTCAATCTGCACCCCAAGATCACCCTGCACGACGTGTTCACCGGCAAGGCCTTGCTGGAAGACGCCGTGATCCAGGCGCCCGGCGGCTTCTCGGTGCTGCTGGCCGGCTCGGGCATGGTGGAGTATTCGCGCCTCACGCCCGAGGTGCGCAACCAGTTCCTGAATGTGATCCAGGCACTGGCGCCCAATTACGACGTGATCCTGCTGGACACCGGCGCCGGCATCTCGGACGTGGTGCTGTTCTCGATTTCGCTGGCCTCCGAGGTGCTGATCGTGGCCACGCCCGAGCCCACCTCGCTGACCGACGCCTACGCCGCCATCAAGGTGCTGGCCATGCAGCAAAAGCGCCAGCATGTGCGCATGGTGATCAACCAGGCCGCCCGCCCGGGCGATGGCCGGGCCATCACCAGCCAGCTGCAGCAGGTGCTGGACCGCTTCGTCAGCACCGAGACCGGCCGCGGCGTGCGGCTGATCCACATGGGCGACATCCCGGCCGACCCGTCGGTGCGCGACGCCGTGATGCGCCGCCAGCTGCTGCTGCTCAACACGCCGGGCTGCCCGGCGTCGCTGGCCATCGCCCAGCTGGCCAACAAGATCGAGACCACGCTGCTGGTACCCGCCCCCTGAGGGAACCTGGCGGGCAACCCGCCAGGCTACAGGCCAGGGGCCGGCAGCAGCGCGACAATCAGGCCGTAACCGCGCCCGTCCGGAGAGTCGCCCCCGGCAGAACACTCCTTTCCCAGAACCCGTGTAAACAGGCCATCGCCGTGAACGACGTCCTCAACATCTCCTGCTACCAATTCGTGCCGCTGCCCGATGCGCATGCGTTGCGCGACCTGCTGCACGAGCGCGCCACTGCGGCGCAGCTCAAGGGCACCATCTTGCTGGCCGAGGAAGGCATCAACTTCTTCCTGGCGGGCCCGGCCCAAGCGGTGCGCGGTTTCGTGGATGCGCTGCGCACCGACGCCCGTTTTGCCGACCTGGCGCCCAAGGAGAGCTGGTCGGACACGGTGCCCTTTCGCAAAATGCTGGTCAAGGTCAAGCGCGAGATCATCCGCATGGACCACCCCACCATCCAGCCCTCCACAGGCCGCGCCCCGGCGGTGACGCCGGCCACGCTGCACCGCTGGCTGGCGCAGGGCCACGACGACGAAGGCCGCGAGGTGGTGACGCTAGACACCCGCAACGCCTTCGAGGTCGACCACGGCACATTTGACAACGCCATCGACTGGCGCATCGACAAGTTCACCGAGTTCCCCCCGGCCCTGCGTGCCCACAAGGAGGAACTCGCCGACAAGACGGTGGTGAGCTTTTGCACGGGCGGCATCCGCTGCGAGAAGGCCGCCATCCTCATGCGCGAGGAAGGCCTGCCGCATGTCTACCAACTCGAAGGCGGCATCCTCAAGTATTTCGAGGAAACCGATGGCGCCCACTACCACGGCGGCTGCTTCGTCTTCGACGAGCGCCGGGTGCTGGCGGCCGACCTGTCCACCGACAAGCCTGAAGGGGCCTGACTGGTCCACTGAAACCGAGAAATCGGCGCCGATTTCTCGGTTTCAGTGGACCCTTGCTCAATCCGCGCGGAAACGGTGCTCCGGCAGCGGGATGAATTCCGTTTCGCCTGGCACCACCTTCATGCGGCCTGCTTCCCAGTCCCCGGCGGCCTGCACGATGCGCTCCTTGCGGCTGGAGACGAAGTTCCACCACATGTGGCGCGGCCCGTCGAGCGCGTCGCCACCGATGACCATCAGGCGCACGGCGCTGTCGCCGGCCTGCAGCCGCACGGGCGCCGCCGCAGCACCTGCGGGCAGTACCGCCAGGGTGTGGTCGGGCAAGGGCTCGCCGTCGAGCAGCAGCTCGGCATCCACGGGGTAGAGGGCCATTTCCTGCGCCAGGGCCGCCGGCAATTCCAGCACGCCGCCCGCAGGCAGTTGCACGTCCAGGTACAGCGTGGGCGCATAGGTCGCCACGGGCGAGGTCTGGCCAAAGGCGGTTCCGATCAGCACACGCACCACCGCATCACCGACCTGCACCTCGGGAATGGCAGCGGCCGGCGTGTGCACGAAGGAGGCATCGACCTCCTCGGCAGCCACCGGCAGCGCGGCCCACAGCTGGATGCCGTGGTTCACATAGGTCATGTCGGCCAAGCTCTCGGGCCGGCGCTCGGAGTGCACGATGCCGTTGCCGGCCGTCATCCAGTTGATGGCGCCGGGCTCGATCTGCTGCACGTAGCCCAGGTTGTCGCGGTGCATGATGGCGCCGGAGAACAGGTAGGTCACCGTGGCCAGGCCGATGTGCGGATGGGGCCGCACATCGTGCGCCGCGCCGGGCACCACCGACACCGGGCCGAAATGGTCGAAGAAGATGAACGGCCCTACCGAGCGGCACTGCACGGCAGGCAGCAGGCGCCGCACGGTGAAGCCGCCGCCCAGGTCCTTGGCATGGCCGGACAGGCGCAATGCGCCGCTCATGAGCGTGCTCCAGCGCACGGGGCGCGAAGACGATGGCATGGTTGCATGGGAGGCTCCTGTAGTCGTGGGGTTGGAATCAGTTCTTCATTGCGCTATGCGCCAGCTGCGACGCATGAAATTGGCACGGCCAAGGCCAGTGCCCCCGCGCAAGGGCCGCCCCGCCGCGCTGGGGGCGTCCCCCTCCCGGCTCGCGCAGCGAGACGAGAGAGGGGGAAGGCGCGAAGCGACACAGGGGGTGCTTCACTTAAAGCGTGCAGCCAGCTCGGCCACACGCTGTCCCAGGAAACGGGCTGTGTCCAAGTCGCCCGGCGCCATCTCGCCGGCCGAAGCGTCGGAAGGTGATTGCGCCATGGCACCACTGTAAGCGCCCAGCCAGTTCACGTCGTTGCGCGTGGCGGCCTTGGAGTTCGATGGCAGCACGCCCGCCCCCACCCACAGGCCGCCATGCTGCATGGCCAGGTGGAACAGGTAGTCGAGCGTGATCTGCTTGTCGCCATTGGTGGCGGCGCTGTTGGTGAAGCCGGCGAACAGCTTGTTCTTCCAGGCCTGGCTGAACCAGGGCTTGGACGATGCGTCGGCAAAGCGCTTGAATTGCCAGCTGGGCCCAGCCATGTAGGTCGGTGAGCCGAAGATGATGGCGCTGGCGGCGGCCAGGGTTTCCCAGCCGCCTTCGGGCAGGCTGCCGTCCGCATCGATGGCGATCAGCTGCGCACCCGCGCCATCGGCCACGGCCTGGGCCATGCGCTGGGTATGGCCGTAGCCCGAGTGGTAGACGACAGCGATCTGCAGCATGCGGCGGTTCCTTGCAACGTTAAAACGCCATCATGCCGCAGGATGGCGACGTCAGTTGGAAGAACGGCGTGCGTCCACGCTCCAGCCACCGGCGCCGAAGGCCGCCAGGGCCAGCAGGCCGCCGGTCACGCCCACGTTCTTGAAGAACATCAGCTGCTGCATCATCTGCTTGTCGGCCGGCAGTGCCCAGTAGGCATGGAAGAAGAAGCTGGCGACCAGCGTGAAGAACGCCAGGGCCAGTGCGGCAAACCGGGTACCGAAGCCGAAGACCAGCGCCAGGCCGCCCAGCACTTCCACGGCGGCGGCCAGGCCTGCCGCTACGGTGGGCATGGGCAGGCCCACGGAGGCGATGTAGCCCACGGTGCCGGCAAAGCCGGTGAGCTTGCCGATGCCGGCAGGCAGGAACAGGGCAGCCAGCAGCAGGCGCGAAGCCAGGGCCAGGGGGTTTTGCAGGGAATTGAACATGGTGGACTCCTTCAGGTAACAGGTAAAGAACAGGGGGCGGACAAAAAATTAGGTCAAGGGGCCAGATCGAACACCAGCACTTCGGCATCGCGGCCTTCGGTCAGTGCCAGGGCCGTTTCCTTCTCGATCAGCGCGGCATCACCGGCCGACAGCGCCTGCCCGTTGACCTGCAGCGCGCCACGCACCAGGTGCACATAGGTCTTGCGGGCCGGGTCGAGCGCCAGGGTGGCCGACTCACCGCCGTCGAACAGGCCGGCGTAGATCGTGGCGTCGGCGTGCACGGTCACGGAGCCGTCGGCCCCGTCGGGCGAGGCCACCCGGCGGAGCGTGCCGCGCTTTTCGGCATCGGTAAAGGCCTTTTGCTCATAGCCGGGTGCAATGCCCTGCACGTCGGGCAGCAGCCAGATCTGCAGAAAATGCGTGGTCTGACCCTCTGCATGGTTGAACTCGCTGTGCTGCACACCCGTGCCCGCGCTCATGCGCTGCACGTCGCCGGGCGGGATGCCCTTGATGTTGCCCATGCTGTCCTTGTGGGCCAACTCCCCCGACAGCACGTAGCTGATGATCTCCATGTCGCGGTGGCCATGGGTGCCAAAGCCCATGCCTGCGGCGATGCGGTCTTCGTTGATCACGCGCAGGTTGCCAAAACCCATGTGCTCGGGATCGTGGTAGCCAGCAAACGAGAAGCTGTGGTGCGACTGCAGCCAGCCATGGTCGGCGTAGCCGCGGTCTTGGGATTTGCGAACAGTCAGCATGGTGTGTAGCCCTTTCAAGACGCAACTTTAGGCCTGTGCTCCCTGTTCCGGGCGCTGGCACATTGATGGCATGATTCAAAAAAATTGAATTACCATGGCACCACCATGCAAAACCCACGCGATGTGCTGACCCCCGACAGCCTGGCCATGCTGCAGGTGATCGCCGAGGCCGGCAGCTTTGCGGCCGCAGCGCGCCAGTTGGGCCTGGTGCCAAGCGCGCTGACCTACCGCGTGCGCCAGATCGAGGATGCGCTGGACGTGCTGCTCTTTGACCGCAGCGCGCGCCAGGCCCGCCCCACAGAGGCCGGCGTGGAGCTGCTGCGCGAGGGCGCGCGGCTGCTGCAGGACATCGACGCCGTGGCCCACCGCGTGCGACGCGTGGCCACGGGCTGGGAGCCGCAGCTCACGATCTCGGTCGATGGCGCCATTTCCCCGCACACCATGATGGAGCTGGTGGATGCCTTCTACGCCATGGCGCCCCCCACCCGCCTGAAGCTGCGCGACGGCATCATGACCGGCACGCTGGAGGCCCTGACCTCGGGCCGGGCGGACCTGGCCATCGGCGTCACCATTGCCGGATCCAGCGTGGCGGGCCTGCAGCAGGCCACGCTGGGCGACCTGCTGTTCATCTACGTCGTGGCGCCGCACCATGCACTGGCATCGGTGCCCGAGCCCATCACCGACGCCACCCTGCTGCAGCACCGTGCCGTGGCGGTGGCCGACTCGGCGCTGCGCGGCGGCGCCACCATGGGCCTGCTGGGCGGGCAGGACGTGCTCACGGTGGACACCATGCAGGCCAAGGTGCGCGCCCAGTTGCGCGGGCTGGGCGGCGGCTTTTTGCCCGAGCCCATGGTGCGCCCCTACCTCGAAGCCGGGCGGCTGGTGACACGCAAGGTGGCGCGGCCCGAACGCCGCGTGCCCATCCACTACGCCTGGGGCGGCCCGGGCTTCACCGCGCCCGGCCGCGCGCTGCAGTGGTGGCTCAACCAGCTGCAAAGCCCCGCCACACGCCGCGCACTGCTGGAAAACCACCATCATTTCTGATGCGCAGCCCTGCGTGGGGCGTGTAGAGTGGTCGGTGTCGGAGTTTTCCTGCCAACCGTTCCCGAAAGGCCTCCCATGAGCAAACCTGTTTCTCGCCCTGCCAAACGGCCCCGACGCCCTGCACCCAGCCCTGCTGCTGCGGCGGCGACCACGACGACAACCCCCTCCACCCGCAAAACCGCCGGCAGTGCCAAGCCACCCCGGCATTTCGCCATCATCGGCGCCGGCATGGCCGGCATTGCCTGCGCCCGCACCCTGGTGCAGGCGGGCCACCAGGTCACCGTCTTCGAAAAATCCTCCGCCGCCGGCGGACGCACGACCACCGTCGACTCACCCTTTGGCGGCTTCGACGCCGGCGTGCAGTACTTCACCGTGCGCGATGCGCGTTTTGCGCGCGCCATCGACACCGTGCCCGGCGTGTGCAAGCGCTGGAGCGCCAATTCCGTGCGCGTGCTGGATGCTGCCGGCCGCGTGACCGCCGCCGGCCTGCCCACGCGCGAAGCGCACTGGGTCGCCAGCCCCGGCATGCAGTCGCTGGTGGCCACCTGGGCCGAACCGCTGGCCCAGGCCGGCCGGCTGATCACCGACACCTGCGTCACGCGCATCGAGCATGACGCCTTGAACGCCCCTGGCTGGCAACTGCGCACCGAAGGGCCCGACGGCGGCCACCACGTGTACGCCGGCTTCGACGCCGTGCTGCTGGCCCAGCCGGCCACGCCCGCGCAGGCCCTGCTGTCCACCTCGGCCATCGACAGCAGCCTGTCAGCGGCCCTGTCCAGCGTCGCCATCGCCCCCTGCTGGACATTGATGTTGGCCTACCCGCAGGCCGTGCGCCCGGGCCTGACCACCCTGGGCCCGCAGTGGAATGCCGCACGCAGCACGCACCACCGCATTGCCTGGCTGGCGCGCGAATCCTCCAAGCCCGGCCGCCCCAGCGTGGAGCGCTGGACCGTGCAGGCCAGCCCTGCCTGGTCGGCCGAACACCTCGAAGACGACGCCGAGCGCGTGCAGGCCAAGCTGATCAAGGCCTTTGCCGAGGTGACCGGCATCCGTGCACAACCCGCGCACGCCCAGACCCAGCGCTGGCGCTATGCCCAGACCACCCACCCCCTGGGCCGCAGCCACCTGTGGGACGCCCAGCTGGGCCTGGGTGCCTGCGGCGACTGGTGCCTGGGCCACCGCCTGGAAGATGCCTTCGTGTCCGGACTGGAGCTGGCACTCGCCGTGGCATGAAAGAAGGCGAGGACCCTGTGCAGGGCCCCGGGTCCGGCTACATCGGCCGTTTTGCGCCGTCGCCGACAGGGCCCCTGCATGCAGGCTCTCTGGTGGCCGCCCTGGCCAGTTGGCTCGACGCCCGCGCCTTCAACGGAGGGCGTGGCGGTCGCTGGCTGGTGCGCATCGAGGACGTGGACACCCCGCGCTGCATCCCGGGTGCAGGCGAAATCATCCTGCAGCAGTTGGCCGCCTGCGGCCTGGTGCCCGACGAGCCGCCGCTGTGGCAGTCCGCGCGCGGTGCCTTCTACCAGCAGGCACTGGATCGCCTGGTGGCCGAAGGCGCGGCCTACCCCTGCGCCTGCTCGCGCAAGGACATCGAGGAGGCGCAGCTCGCCCTCGGCCATGCGCGCGAGCGGCATGCAGCCCTGCCCTATCCTGGCACCTGCCGCCATGGCCTGAATGGGCGGGGCGGCCGGTCCTGGCGGTTTCGGGTGCCCGACGGCCTCTTGCCCACGCGCTGGAGCGACAGGCGCCTGGGTGAACAGCAGCAAGAGGTGGCGGCCGAGATCGGCGACTTCGTGCTGCGCCGCGCCGACGGCCTGTGGGCCTATCAATTGGCCGTGGTGGTGGATGACGCGGCCCAGGGCATTACCCACATCGTTCGAGGGGAGGATCTGGCCGACAACACCCCGCGCCAGATCCTGCTGCAGCGCGCCCTCGGCGCGCCCACGCCACAGTACCTGCATACCCCCCTGGTCCGTGGCGACAACGGGGAGAAACTCTCCAAGCAGAACGGTGCCCAGGCCCTGGACCTGCACGATCCCCTGCAGGCGCTGGCCCAGGCGGCACAGGCCCTGGGGCTGCCCGCGCTGGCACATCCACACAACACTTGCACGGGGGATGCGCTGGCGCAATGGGCCAATGCGTGGTTCAGAAACTACAATGGCCCATCGTGACCGAACTGCCAATCCTTTCCCCCGCCCCCGACAGTGCGGCACCCGCCGCCAGGGCCCCCCAAGCCGGCAACACCGCGCCCGCTGGCGTTGCCCACCCCAAGACCATCAAGAGCTTTGTGCGCCGCGCCGGGCGCACCACCACGGGCCAGGCCAAGGCCTTCGAAGACCTGGGCCCACGCTTCGTGCTGCCCTACACCGCCGCCCCGCTCGACGCCCCCGCCGCCTTCGGCCGCACGGCCCCGCTGATCCTGGAGATCGGCTTCGGCATGGGTGAAGCCACAGCCCATATTGCGCGCGTGCGCCCCGATGACAACTTTCTGTGCTGCGAGGTGCACGAGCCCGGCGTGGGTGCCCTGCTCAAGCGCATCGGCGAGCAGGAGATCGGCAACATCCGCATCCTGCAGCACGATGCCGTCGAGGTCATCGACCACATGCTGGCCCCGGCCAGCCTCGATGGCGTGCACATCTTCTTTCCCGATCCCTGGCACAAGACCAAGCACAACAAGCGCCGGCTGATCCAGTCGCCGCTGGTCGCCAAGCTGGCCGCCCGGCTCAAGCCTGGCGGCTATCTGCACTGCGCCACCGACTGGCAACCCTACGCCGAACAGATGCTGCAGGTGCTGGGTGCCGAGCCCCTGCTGGCCAACACCGCCGACGGCTTTGCGCCGCAGCCGGACTACCGCCCACTGACCAAGTTCGAGAACCGCGGCCTGCGCCTCGGGCATGGCGTGTGGGATATTGTGTTTGTGCGGCGCAATTAGCGCCCCCTCCACCGGACGACCGCCATCACCGCGCCTATGAAGCCCATCCTGCAACACCTGGTTGAAATGACCGGCCACCGCGACCACCTGCGGCTGGAGGTGTCGGTGCTCTCCACCCTGCAAAAACTCAGCGGCATCAAGGCGGTCCGGGCGCTGGAGCTGTTCACAGACAAGGGCGTGGCCCATGTGCGCCCACGCACCTGGGTGGAGGACGGGCAACTGGTCTCCACCGACTCCGAGGCTGCCGCCGACCCCCGGCGCGAACTGCTGGAGCAGTACCCCGAGCTGTGCGAATGCGTGAAGAGCCAGGGCAACAGCGCGCTTTCGCACCGCCCCGGGCGCCATACGCTGTGGCTGCCGGTATGGATGCACGAGAAGGTCAGCACCTGCCTGGAGATCACGCAGTCGCGCCCGTTCTCGGCCCACAAGCTCGAAGTCATCAAGGGCGTGTTCCTGGTCTACCAGAACTACCAGAACCTGCTGGACTACAGCGAACGCGACGCGCTGACCGGCCTGTTCAACCGCAAGACCTTCGACGAGCAGTTCTCCCGCACCGCCAGCGGCCTGAGCAGCAACCGCCCGCAAAGCGCCGAAGCGCTGGTCACCGAAGAAGTGGCCTCCGAAAGCGAGCCCGCGCAGAACTGGCTGGCCGTGGTGGACATCGACCACTTCAAACTGGTCAACGACCGCTTCGGCCACCTCTACGGCGATGAGGTGCTGATCCTGATCGCCAACATCCTGCGCACCTCGTTCCGCTCTCACGACCGCATTTTCCGCTTTGGTGGCGAGGAGTTCGTGGTGCTGCTGCGCAACATCACGCTGGCACGGGCGCACAAGGTGTTCAACCGCTTCCGCGAGACCGTGCAGGAGTACGACTTTCCGCAGGTGGGCCGCGTGACGGTGAGCCTGGGTTTCGTCGGCACCTCGCGTGGCTCCCCGGTCGAAATCCTGGGCCAGGCCGATCAGGCGCTCTACTACGCCAAGGAGCACGGCCGCAACCAGGTCTGCTTCTACGAAGACCTGATTGCCGGCGGGCACCTCACGGCCAAGGTCTCCAACGACGATGTAGAGCTGTTCTGACCCGCCGAGGGCCTACCGCAGGCCTTCTGCAGGTCAGCGGTTGAACGCCTTGCCCAGGGCGGCCAGCAACTCCTTGCGCGACTGCTCGCGCGCCACCGGGTGGCCACCCACATGCACGCCCTGCCCCGGGTACACGCCGTTGGGCACGTCGGTGCGCAGGCGCAAGGGCACGGTGCCATCGAAGCCATGGTAGGCGCCCTCGTAGGCCACCACCCGCACCTCGCGGCTGCCCGGGATGTCGTCGCGTGGTGTGCCGCGCGGCGCCGCCAGGGCCTGGCAGGGTGCGGCAGGGGTCCAGTCGTCCGCCTTGCCGACGAGCATCAGCGTGTCGGCGGACGGCCTATAGCCGCCGCGCAGGTCGGAGCCACAGCCGGGGTAGAACGCCACGGCAAGGCGGGGCAGCACCTTCGCCGCCGCCACGTCAGCATGGCGCAGGTTGCTGGCGGCCAGCACGGCACTGCCGCCGTGCGACCAGCCCAGCAGCGCCAGCCGCTGGCCGTCCACGCCCGGCTGGGCGGCCAGCCACTGCAGGGCGGCCAGCGCATCGCGGCGGCGGTCGTTCTGGTTGATCTTGCGCGTGCCCACGCGCTGGGTGCACAGCTCCTTTTCGCCGCGCGGTGTCAGCGAATCCACGGCCAGGGCATGCCAGCCCTGCTGGTTGAGCAGGTCCGAATACTCGCGCATGCGCTCTGCCGGCTGGCCGCGCCGGTTGAGCATGCCGCCACAGCCGTGCAGCATGACCACGGCAGGCAGGGGCCTGGTGTCCTTGCCGGTGGCCGGGGCCAATGCGGCGGGCGGACGGTACCACCAGGCCTGCAGGGTCACCGTGCCACCCGACTCACCGGCAGGCGCCTGGAACTGCACGCGCTCCACAGCATCCGACGGGGCGCCTGCGGCACAGGCCATCCATAGCCCCAAAGCCATGGCGAGCAGGCAGCGGCCCGGTTTGGGGATCAGTCCAGGCAGGTCCATCGGGTGTACCTGCCGTGGCAAATCAGGCGCGCTCGCGCACCCAGGCCTCGACGCTGGCCAGCGCAGCAGGCAGGCCCGCCGCATTGGTGCCACCGGCCATGGCCATGTCGGGCTTGCCGCCGCCCTTGCCGCCGACCTGCTGGGCAACGAAGTTGACCAGCTCGCCGGCCTTGACCTTGCCGATGCTGTCGGCCGTCACGCCTGCAGCGATCTGCACCTTGTCGCCATCGATGGCGGCCAGCACGATGGCGGCGGTCTTGAGCTTGTCCTTGAGCTTGTCCATGGTGTCGCGCAGGGTCTTGGCGTCGGCGCCGGGCAGGGCCGCAGCCAGCACCTTGATGCCGTTCACGTCCACCGCCTGGCCCACCAGCTCGTCGCCCTGGCTCGATGCCAGCTTGCCCTTGAGTGCTGCGATTTCCTTTTCCAGGGCCTTGACGCTGTCCAGGGTCTGGCCGATGCGGTGGTTGAGCTCGGCCACCGGGGTCTTGAAGGTGCCGGCCGCCTGGTTCACCGTGTCTTCGAGCTGCTGCAGGTAGGCCAGCGCGTTGGTGCCGGTCACCGCCTCGATGCGGCGCACGCCTGCGGCCACGCCGCCTTCGGCCACCACCTTGAACAGGCCGATGTCGCCCGTGCGCTGCACATGCGTGCCGCCGCACAGCTCGCGGCTGGTGCCGATGTCGAGCACGCGCACGGTCTCTCCGTATTTCTCGCCAAAGAGCATCATGGCGCCGGTCTTCTGGGCCGATTCGATGTCCATCACGCGCGCCTGCGTGGGCACGTTGGCCAGCACCTCCTCGTTCACCAGGCGCTCGATCTCGCGCACCTGGGCATCGGTCACGGGGGCGTTGTGGGCAAAGTCGAAGCGCGTGCGCTCGGCGTTCACCAGGCTGCCCTTTTGCTGCACATGCGTGCCCAGCACTTCGCGCAGGGCCTTGTGCATCAGGTGGGTGGCCGAGTGGTTGCGCACCGTGGCGGCGCGCACGGCTGTGTTGACCTCGGCCTGCACGGTGTCGCCCACGTTCAGCGTGCCCTCTTCGAGCGTGCCGTGGTGGCCGTACACGTCGGCCTTGACCTTGAGCGTGTCACCCACCGCAAAGCGGGCAGAGCCGCTGGTGATGGTGCCTTCGTCACCCACCTGGCCGCCGCTTTCGGCGTAGAAGGGGGTGGTGTCGAGCACCACCACGCCGTTCT
The DNA here is from genome assembly GCF_001428665.1 of Acidovorax sp. Root219. GTDB lineage: Bacteria > Pseudomonadota > Gammaproteobacteria > Burkholderiales > Burkholderiaceae_C > Acidovorax. Next base: position 83,599 of record NZ_LMIJ01000047.1, on the reverse strand, counting down.
GGCCGGCCTTGAGGGCTGCACTGCTGGTGCCGTCCACGTAAATGGCGGTGATCTTGGCCGTCTCGGCCAGTTGCTCGTAGCCCGTGAAGCGGTTCACATCGCCGGTGTACTCCAGCGCCTTGTCCATCTTGAACTTGCCGGCGGCGCGGGCCTTGCGCTTTTGCTCTTCCATGGCGACCTTGAAGCCGGCCTCGTCCACCTCGACATCGCGCTCGCGGCAGACGTCGTTGGTCAGGTCCAGCGGAAAGCCATAGGTGTCGTGCAGCTTGAAGGCCACGTCGCCAGGCAGCACCTTGGCATCGCCTGCCAGGGCCGTGTCCAGGATTTCCATGCCGTTGGCCAGGGTCTCGAAGAAGCGCTCTTCCTCGGCCTTGAGCACTTCGGTGATGCGCTGCTCCTGCTCGCGCAGCTTGGGGTAGGCGTCGCCCATCACGCGCACCAGTTCGGCCACCAGCTTGTGGAAGAACGGAGTCTTCTTGCCCAGCTTGTAGCCGTGGCGGATGGCGCGGCGCACGATGCGGCGCTGCACGTAGCCGCGGCCTTCGTTGCTGGGGATCACACCGTCGCTCACCAGGAAGGCGGTGGCGCGGATGTGGTCGGCGATCACGCGCAGGCTCTTGTTGTTCAGGTCGGCCACGCCGGTCTCACGGCCGGCGGCCTTGATCAGCGCGTCGAAGAGGTCGATCTCGTAGTTGCTGTGTACATGCTGCAGGATGGCGGCCAGGCGCTCCAGGCCCATGCCGGTGTCCACGCAGGGCGCGGGCAGCGGGCTGACCGAGCCGTCTTCGGCCATGTCGAACTGCATGAACACGTTGTTCCAGATCTCGATGAAGCGGTCGCCGTCTTCATCGGGGCTGCCGGGGGGGCCGCCGGGGATGTGGTCGCCGTGGTCGTAGAAGATCTCGCTGCAGGGGCCGCAGGGGCCGGTGTCGGCCATCATCCAGAAGTTGTCGGACTTGTAGCGGCCGCCCTTGTTGTCGCCGATGCGGATCACGCGCTCGGGCGGCAGGCCGATCTCCTTGGTCCAGATGTCGTAGGCCTCGTCGTCCTCCTGGTACACGGTGGCCAGCAGGCGCTCGGGGGGCAGCTTGTACACGGTGGTCAGCAGCTCCCAGGCCCAATGCAGCGACTCGCGCTTGAAGTAGTCGCCAAAGCTCCAGTTGCCCAGCATCTCGAAGAAGGTGTGGTGGCGCGCGGTGTAGCCCACATTCTCCAGGTCGTTGTGCTTGCCGCCGGCGCGCAGGCAGGCCTGCACCGATACCGCGCGGTTGTAGGGGCGCTTGTCCGTGCCCAGGAACACGTCCTTGAACTGCACCATGCCGGAGTTGGTGAACATCAGCGTCGGGTCGTTGCCCGGCACCAGCGAGCTCGAGGGCACGATAGTGTGGCCCTTGGAGGCGAAAAAGTCCAGGAAGGACTTGCGGATGTCTGCAACCGAGATCGAAGGCGTGGTGTTGTTGGTCATGGGCGAAAAGGGGCAACGGGCCTGGAACGAATGGTGGGCCGCTCGCGCAGGGCGCGGCAACCCCATTTTTGGAGATAACCACAGATTCTATCGAGGCAGCAAGCTGAAACGGCTTGCGGCCTCTAGAGACACTGCACTTGACTGTCCCGAACGCGGCTGGCAAGGGCCTCGAAGCAGCATCGCAAGGGCGTTGCGGGTCTGGGATCCCTTCGCATCCGCCCCGCACCAAAGTCATGCCCCGTTGCGGTGCCCAGCGCCCAACAACGATGCACGAAGGCCCCCTGGCAGGCTTCTTCAGCCCCCGAACGCCCGGATGCAGCCCATCCAAGCGCAAATTCGGCTGGCACGCAAGCTGCTAAATACCCTCACAAGATATTTCAAATATTTTCTTAATATATTTACCAACGACACCGATTCATCCCAGCCACTGCTTTCCTTCACCCCCTTCGTTCCTTCTTTCTTCCCCAGGAGTTCACCCCATGAGCAATCCCCGCTGGCAAGGCATCTTCCCCGCCATCACCACCAAGTTCCACGCCGACGAGAGCATCGATGCCGAAGGCACGGCGCGCCACATCGACTTCCAGATCCGCAACGGCATCCACGGCCTGGTGACCTGCGGCTCGCTGGGCGAGGCCAGCACCCTCACGCTGGAAGAAAAGCTGCAGGTCGCCAAGATCGCGCTCGACGCCGCCGATGGCCGCGTGCCCGTGCTGGCCAACGTCTCGGAGACCAGCACCCGCGAGGCGCTGCGCTACATCGATGGCGGCAACAAGCTGGGCGTGGCCGGCTACATGGTGATGCCCTCGGTGATCTACGTGGCCGATGCGCGCGAAGCCATGGCCAATGTGCGCGCCATGGCCAAGGTGGCACAGAAGCCGCTCATGGTCTACAACAACCCCGTGGCCTACCGCGTGGACCTGAAGCCCGAGCACATGCTGGAACTGGCCGACTGCGAGTGGATCGCCGCCATCAAGGAGAGCACGGACAACATCCGCCGCATCACCGACCTGCGCAACACCGTGGGCGATCGCTACCAGCTCTTCCTGGGGGTGGACGACCTGGCCTACGAAGGTCTGGCCCTGGGCTGCGACGGCCTGCTGGCCGGCGTGGGATGCGCCTTCCCGCGCGAGACCGTGGCGCTGTACGACCTGATGAAGGCCGGCCGCTTTGCCGAAGCGCTCAAGCTGTACCAGTGGATGACGCCGATGCTGCACCTCGATGTATCGACCAAGCTGGTGCAGAACCTCAAGCTCATCGACGTGCTGGTGGGCGTGGGCACCGAGCACATGCGCCGCCCGCGCCTGCCGCTGATCGGCGAGGAGCGCGCCTTCATCGAGCGCGTCGTGAAGAAGGCGCTGGACACGCGCCCCACCGAGTACCAGTCGGTCGCCTGAGCGCCCGCGCCCTCCCCCACTCCCTTCTTCCACCCAAAGGTCTCCCATGGCATCCAGATTCATGACCCCCACGGCGCTGGCAGCCCTGCTGCTGCTGGCGGCACCGGCATTCGCGCAGGAGCAGGTCGTCAAGATCGGCCACAGCGGCCCGCTGTCGGGCCCGAATGCGTTCGCGGGCAAGGACAACGAGAACGGCGTGCGCCTGGCCGTCGAGGAGCTCAATGCGAAGAAGATCGTGGTGGGGGGCAAGACCCTGAAGTTCGAACTGGTGTCCGAGGACGACCAGTGCGACGCCCGCACCGGCGTGAGCGTGGCGCAAAAGCTCGTGGACAGCGGCGTGAAGTTCGTCATGGGGCCTTACTGCTCGGGCGTGGCCATCCCGGCCTCGCGCGTCTACAGCGAGAGCGGTGCCATGGTCTCCACCGTGGGCACCAACCCCAAAGTCACCGAGAACGGCTACAAGAACCTGTTTCGCATCATCGCCAGCGACACCCAGATCGGGTCGAACATGGCCGTCTATGCCGCCCAGGTGCTCAAGGTCAAGCAGGTCGCCGTGATCGACGACCGCACCGCCTTCGGCCAGGGCGTGGCCGACCAGTTCACCAAGGAGGCGAAGAAACAGGGCCTCACCGTGGTGGGCCAGGAGTTCACGACCGACAAGTCCACCGATTTCCTGTCCATCCTCACCAGCCTCAAGGGCAAGCAACCGCAGGCCATCTTCTTTGGCGGCTATGCCCCGCAGGCGGCGCCCATGGCGCGCCAGATGAAGCAACTGGGCCTCACGGCCAAGCTCTTGGGCGGCGACACGCTGTGCAGCCCCGAGGTCGGCAAGCTCGGCGGCGAGGCCGTGAACGACACGGTGTTTTGCGCCCAGGGCGGCACCATGCTCGACAAGGCCGCGAGCGGCCCGGCCTTCAAGGCCAAGTACAAGGCGCGCTTCAAGCTCGATGCCGATGCCTACGCAGCGTCCTACTACGACCAGGTGATGTTCATGGCCGATGCCATGCAGAAAGCCCAGTCCGTGGAGCCTGCCAAGGTCGGAGCGCAGATGTACCTGGCAAGCCACCAGGGCGTGGCGGGCACCTATGCCTACGACGACAAGGGCAACCTCAAGCAGGCGCCGATCACGGTGCTGACCTTCAGGAACGCCGCCCCCGTCCCCCTCGCCAGCTACTGAAACTGCCGGGGTCGCGGCGGGGCTCCCGCTACGATCCTCACACCCCAACCCACGCGACCCACCATGACCCACGACAGTGCCATGCAACGCATACAGATCCTCGACTCCCACACCGGCGGCGAGCCCACGCGCCTGGTGGTGGGCGGCTTTCCCGAGCTGGGCACGGGCAGCATGGCCGAGCGCCGCGCCCTGCTGGCCAGCCAGCACGATGCCTGGCGCGCGGCCACGGTGCTCGAGCCGCGCGGCAACGACGTGATCGTGGGCGCGCTGCTGTGCGCGCCGCAGGACCCGGCCAACGCGGCGGGCGTGATCTTCTTCAACAACACCGGCTACCTGGGCATGTGCGGCCACGGCACCATCGGCCTGGTGGCCTCGCTGGCCTACCTGGGTCGCATACAGCCGGGCGAGCACGGCATCGAGACGCCCGTGGGCACGGTGATGACCACGCTGCACGGGGATGGCTCGGTCAGCGTGCGCAACGTGCCCGCCTACCGGCTGCACCAGGGCCTGTCCCTTGAAGTGCCGGGCATCGGCACCGTCACGGGCGACGTGGCCTGGGGCGGCAACTGGTTCTTTCTGATGAGCGAGCACGGCCAGCGCGTGGCCAGCGACAACCTGCCAGCGCTGACCGCCTACACCAGCGCCGTGCAGCAGGCGCTCAAGCACCAGGGCATCTGCGGGGACAACGGCGGCGATATCGACCACATCGAACTCTTTGCCGACGATGATGTGGCCGACAGCCGCAACTTCGTGCTCTGCCCCGGCGGCGCCTACGACCGCTCGCCCTGCGGCACCGGCACCAGCGCCAAGCTGGCCTGTCTGGCGACCGATGGCAAGCTGCAGCCCGGCCAGGTGTGGCGCCAGGCCAGCATCATCGGCAGCAGCTTCGAGGCCCGCTACGAGCAGGACGCCACCCCAGGCAGGATCATCCCCACGCTGCGCGGCACGGCCCACATGAGCGCCGAAGCCACCTTGCTCATCGAGCCGAACGACCCCTTCGGCTGGGGCATCCGCCTCTAAGCCAGCCACCCCATGCAAGCTGCGGACGTGATCGTCATCGGTGCCGGCATGGTGGGTGCCGCCTGTGCCCACCTGCTGGCCAACGCCGGGCTGTCGGTCCTGGTGCTTGATGCCCGCCGGGGCGGTGCCACGCAGGCCGGCATGGGCCACCTGGTGGTAATGGACGACAACGCGGCCGAACTGGCGCTGAGCCAGGCCTCGCTGGACCAATGGCACGCCTGGGGCCCGCGCATGAATGCCGACCTGCCCGGCTGCGCGTATGCCAACTGCGGCACGCTCTGGATCGCGGCCAATGCCGAAGAAATGGCCGGCGCCGAAGCCAAGGCCGACGGCCTGCGCGCGCACGGAATCGCCTGCGAGCTGCTGGACGCCCCCACGCTGGCCCGGCTGGAGCCCGCGCTGCGCCCCGGCCTGCACGGCGCCTTGAAGGTCGGTGGCGATAGCGTGGTCTACGCCCCCAACGCCGCGCAGTGGCTGCTGGCGCATGCGGCGCGGCCCTTTCCGGTCGAGCATGCCCAGGTGGCGCGCATCGATGGCCGGCGCGTGCACCTGGCCGATGGCAGCGTGCGCGAGGGCGGTGCGGTGCTGCTGGCCGCCGGCATCCATGCCACGGCACTGTGCCCCGGCCTGCCGATACGCCCCAAGAAGGGGCACCTGGCCATCACCGACCGCTACCCCGGCACGGTGCGCCACCAACTGGTGGAGCTGGGCTACATCACCAACGCCCACCAGAGCGACGGCACCTCGGTGGCCTTCAACCTGCAGCCGCGGCCCACGGGGCAGTTGCTGATCGGCTCGTCGCGCCAGTTCGACACCACCGACCCGGACATCGACAACGCCGTGCTGGCACGCATGCTGCGCCGTGCGCTCGACTACGTGCCGGGCTTGGCCGATCTCAACGCCATCCGCACCTGGACGGGTTTTCGCGCGGCCACGCCCGATGGCCTGCCGATCATCGGCCGCCACCCGCACCAACCGGATCTGTGGCTGGCCGTGGGCCATGAAGGGCTGGGCGTGACCACGGCGCCGGCCACGGCCCAGCTGCTGGCTGCGCAGATCACGGGCGCCACGCTGCCGCTTGATCCCACCCCCTACTCGCCCGAGCGCTTTGCCGGGAGCCTGATCGCATGACTGCCCCCACGGTACGGATCCACGCCGATGGCACGCCCCTGCAGGTCGCCCCCGGCACGAGCGTGGCTGCAGCTCTGGCCCAGGTGCCGCCGGGCCGCACGCGCACCTCCACCACCGGCCAGCCGCGCGCGCCGCTGTGCGGCATGGGCGTGTGCCACGAGTGCCGGGTACGCATCGACGGCCGCACGCGCCTGGCCTGCCAGACCGTGTGCACCGAAGGCATGCAGGTCCACACCGATACCGGCAGGCCATGCCCATGACCTCTTCCAGCCCCTCGCCGACGCATGAGCGCTGCGACATCCTCATCATCGGTGCCGGCCCCGCAGGCATGGCCGCAGCGCTGGCCGCAGCGCCCAGCGGCGCTGCCATCACCATCGTGGACGACAACCCCGCAGCCGGCGGCCAGATCTGGCGCGACGGCCCCGGTGCCACGCTGCCGCCCCTGGCCCGCCAGCACCGCGAGGCCCTGGCGCGGCACGCCAACATCCGGCTGCTGTGCGGCACGCGCGTGGTGGGCCTGGGCGAGCGGCAACGGGCCGACCATGCCCCTGCCCTGCTTCTCGAAGACGCCGACCGGGGCTGGACCCAGCACAGCCACCGCATCGTGCTGTGCAATGGTGCGCGCGAGCTGCTGCTGCCCTTTCCGGGCTGGACGCTGCCTTGTGTGACCGGTGCGGGCGCCTTGCAGGCCCTCATTAAGGCCGGGCTGCCCGTGCGGGGCCAGCGCATCGTGATCGCGGGCACAGGCCCGCTGCTGCTGGCCGCCGCTGCCACCGCCACCCAGGCCGGCGCCCAGGTGGTGCGGGTGGCCGAGCAGGCCGGCTGGCGCGCGCTCGCAGGTTTTGCCGCGCAGCTGCCGCGCTGGCCCGCCAAGGCCGTGCAGGCATTCACGCTGCTGCACCCGCAACTTCGTGCAGGCAGCCATGTGCTCAAAGCCGTCGGTGAAGGCCAGGTGCAGTCCGTGCGCCTGCGCACGGGGCGTGGTGAAGAAACCATTGCCTGCGAGCGCCTGGCGTGCGGCTTCGGCCTGGTGCCCAACACGCACCTGGGACAGCTGCTGGGCTGCGCGCTGGGCGGACCCTTGAGTGGCGGCCTGGGCCTGCAGGTCGATGCACAGATGCGCACCAGCGTGGCCGGGGTCTATGCCGCTGGCGAGTGCACCGGCTTTGGCGGCAGCGAGCGTGCACTGGCCCAGGGCGCCATCGCCGGCCATGCCGCTGCAGGCAACACCACCCCGGTGCACGCGCTGCAGGCCACACTGCGCCGCTGGGAAGGCTTTGCCCAGGCACTGCAGCAGTCCTTCGCACTGAACGAATCACTCAAGACCCTGGCCCGGCCAGACACCCTGGTGTGCCGCTGCGAGGACGTGCCGCACGCCGAACTGGCAGGCCGCACCGGCTGGATCGACGCCAAGCTGCACACGCGCTGCGGCATGGGTGCCTGCCAGGGGCGCATCTGCAGCGCCGCCACGCAGCACCTGTTCGGCTGGACGCCGGCGCCGCCGCGCCACCTGCTGGCACCGGCACGCATCGCCACCCTGGCGGCGGCTGGCGACGACGCCCCCTCCGGCTGAGCCCCCGCTGCAGGAAGCACCCGATCAGGGCATTCGCACCCTCCGCTACGGGCACTCATCTTGCTTCTACATATATTAAGAAGATATTTATTTTGTTGCCACTGATCCCTCCTCCATAACCACTCCAACAGAGCCACCCCCATGCCCTCCGCTTCCACCTCTGCCACCCCTCCCGTGGCGCCACCACGCGCCCCCATCCGCTGGTTGCTGGATTGCTCCAGTTGGCTGCTGCGCATGGAGCGCCACCTGCTCACCGCCCTCATGACCCTGCTGGTGGCGCTGATCCTGCTCAACGTGGTGACGCGCTACAGCGGCGTGCCCATCTACTGGATCGACGAGGCGGCGGTGTACACGGTGGTGTGGCTGACCTTCGTGGGCGCCTCGGTCATGACGCGGCTGCGCATGGACTTTGCCGTGACCATGCTCACGGACCAGTTGGGTGCACGCGCCGCGAAGGCCATCAAGGGCGTGGCCACAGCATGTGTGCTGCTGTTCGGCGCGGCCATGCTGTGGATGTGCTGGCAGTGGATGGACCCGATCGGCATCGCGCGCTATGGCTTCGACGCCAGGGAGTACGCGGCCGAGAGCTTCAACTTTCTCTATACCGAGCGCACGCAGACGCTCAACTGGCCCACCTGGGTGCTGCAGTTGATCCTGCCGATCTTCTCGGCCACCTTCAGCGTGCATGCGCTGGCCAACCTGCTCGAAGACCTGGGCGCGGCCGAGCGGCGCATGCACCCGGGCTTCGACGTGGTCAACGCCGACGCCGTGAACTGAAGACTCCCGAAGGCCCCTCCATGATCACCTCCCTCTTCTTCCTTGTTGCGCTGCTGGTGGGTGTGCCCATCGGCGTGTGCCTGTGCCTGTCGGGCATCGTCTACATCTTCGCCACCGGCGGCACGGTGCTGTTCCAGTCGTTTCCCATGCAGATGTTCGCGGGGGTGGACAGCTACGGGCTCATCGCCATCCCGCTGTTCATCCTGATCGGCGAGATCATGAACAGCGGCGGCATCACGCGCCGGCTGGTGGACCTGTCGATGGCCTTCATCGGCTCGGTCAAGGGGGGCCTGGCCTACGTCAACATCCTGGCCAACATGCTGGTCTCGTCCATCATCGGTTCGGCCACGGCGCAGGTGGCCATCATGTCGCAGGTGATGGTGCCCGAGATGGAAAAGCAGGGCTATGACAAGACCTTTGCCGCCGGCCTCACGGTATACGGCGGCATGCTCGGGCCCATCATCCCGCCCTCGGTGATGTTCGTGGTGTTCAGCGTGCTGGCCCAGGTGGCCGTGGGCGACATGCTGATCGCCGGCATCATCCCCGGCGTGCTGCTCACGCTGCTGTTCTTCGTCGTGATCGCGCTGATGGGTTTTTTCGTCTACGACTACCCGCGCAGTGAAAGGCGCACGCTGGCCCAGCGCGCGCGCACCATCGTGCATGCCAGCCCCACGCTGCTGATCCCCCTGGTGATCGTCGGCTCCATCCTGAGTGGCCTGGCCAACCCCACCGAGGCCGCAGCCGTGGGCGCGCTGGCATCGGCCCTGGTGGGCCGCTACGTGACCAAGGAATTTCGCTTCAACGCCATGCCGGCCATCCTGCTGCGCTCGGCCATCTACTCGGCCGTGGTGCTGTTCCTGGTGGCCGCCGCCGCCGTGTTCTCGTGGCTGCTGATCTACGGCAAGGTGCCGCAGATGGTGGCCGCCTGGATACAGACCGTGGCACACGACCCGGTCACCTTCCTGCTGCTGGCCAACGTGATCCTGCTGGTCATCGGCACGGTGATCGACGGCATCCCGGGGCTCATCATGACCGTGCCCATCCTGCTGCCGATCGCCACCGAGGTCTACCACATCGACCCGCGCCACTTCGGCGTGGTGGTGGTCATCAACCTGGTGCTGGGCCTGATGACGCCGCCCGTGGGCCTGAGCTTCTTTGTCGCATCGGCGGTGACCGGGGCCAAGCCCGGAAAGATGTTCATCGTCACCCTGCCGTTCTTCATCATCAGCTGCGTGGCGCTGGTGCTGCTGTCCCTGTTCCCCAGCCTGTCGCTGGCCTTGCTCAAGTAGCCGGCAGCGTCCTTTTCAGCCCTCTCACGTCCCATCCCTTCCAACACGGAGTTCACCATGACCACCACGTCCGTCTCCCGCCGCCATTTCATCCAGCGCCATGCCATGGCTGCCGCCGCTGCCACCGTGGGCGTACCGCTCGCAATGCCGGCATTCGCGCAGGGTGCGGGCGCCAAGGAATTCCGCCTGGGCCTGATCACCCCTGCCGGCCACTCGTGGAACCGCGCCGCGCTGCAGTTCGGCGAGGCGCTCAAGAAGGAGACTGATGGCCGTTTGAGCCTGACCGTGTTCCACTCGGGCCAGCTCGGCAACGAGGCGGCGATGATGCAGCAGCTGCAGTCCGGCGCTCTCGACATGGGCTGGATCCAGGCGGCCGAACTGGGCTCGCGCGTGGCCAGCATCGCCGCCATCAATGCACCCTACCTGGTGCGCTCCACGCCCAGCGTGGCCAAGCTGGTCAAGCACCCTGCGGCCACCAAACTGCTGGATGTGCTGCCGCGCGAGACCGGCACCATCGGCCTGGGCTGGGGCATCACCGGCATGCGCGCGGTGTTCTCCACCAAGGACATCTCCGTGCCCACCGACCTCAAGGGCATGAAGCTGCGCATCAACCCCACGCCGGTGTACCGCGACTTCTACCAGATGCTGGGCGCCGCGCCCACGCCCATTCCGACACCCCAGGTGTTCGACGCCATGAGCAACGGCCAGGTGGATGGACTGGAGGCGGACATCGAGTTCTCGTGGAACCAGCGCTTCGACAAGGTCGCAAAGACCCTGCTGCAGATGAACGCGCTGTTCATGCCGTTCGCACCGCTCGTCTCGGGCCGCATCTGGCAGGGGCTGGATGCCAAGGACAAGGACCTCATCCGCAAGCTGACCGCCCAGTCGCTGGACGCGCAGATCAACGACATCGTGACCACCGAGGCCGGCCTGATCGAGAAGTTCAAGGGCACCTCCATCGCCTTCAAGACTGCGTCGTCCTTCAACCCCGAGGCCACCATCCAGGAGTTCGACAAGCTGTGGCTGCCCAAGGCTCCGCAGATCGCGGAACTGCGCAAGGCCGGTGCCAGCCTGTGATTTAAGATGGTGCAGACCCCATGGTCCCCAGCCCGGGGGCCATGCCCTACCAGGCCCCTTCCACTCGATGACACCCAGCAGCAGCACACCCCTCCGCAAAGACACCGGCCCCAAGCGGCGCGCGGCGGACGTGGCCTATGACGCCATCGAGGCCATGATCTCCACCCTGCAGCTGCAGCCCGGCAGCCCCGTGGTGGAGGCCGAGATCGCCGAGAGCACCGGCCTGGGCCGCACGCCCGTGCGCGAGGCCCTGCTGCGCATGGTCTCCATCGGGCTCATCGTGCAGCAGCCGCGCCGCGGGCTGCAGGTCTCCAACATCGACCTGGCAGACCACCTGGACGTGATCCAGACGCGCCGCGTGCTGGAGCGGCTGATCGCGTCGTGCGCGGCCCGCCGCGCCACCGCGCCGCAGCGCCAGGCCATCGTGCGCTGCGCCGAAGAGATGGTGCGCGCTGCGGAGCGCGGCGAGCTCGATGGCTACATGCTGGCCGACCATGGGCTCGACCAGATCGTGCACCTGGCTTGCCAGAACCAGTCGGCCGTGAAGTCCGTGGCGCCGCTGATCGTGCAGTGCCGCCGCTTCTGGTACGCCTACCAGCACGAGGGCGACGTGACCGAGGGCGCGCGCGCCCACATGCACCTGGCGCAGGGCATCGCCAGCGGCGACGAGGCGCATGCCGTGGCCGGCGCTAACCAGCTCATGGACTACCTGGAGCAGTTCGCGCGCCGCATCATCGACCGGTGAGAGCACCGGCGCCCAGCGGGCTACTGGGCCGCCTGCTGCCCCAGCTGGATGCGTTGCTCCAGAAAACGCCACAGGCGCTCGTCCTGGCTGAAGGCCACGTTGAAGCGCAGCCACCCCGTGGGCCGCGGGTCCACCAGGAACAGCTGGCCCGGCCCGAGCATGATGCCCTCGCCGGTGGCTTCCTTGGACAGCTCGGCACTGTCGGGCAGGTCAGGATGGCGTGCCCACAGGTACATTCCGGCCTCCGGCTCGTGGAACAGCTCGAAACCCAGCGACAGGAGCTTGCGACCCACGCTGCGGTGCGCCTCGGCCAGGCGTTCGCGCAGGGACTTGAGGTGCTTGCGCCAGCGCCCGTCCGTCACCACGCCGAAGGTGATGCGCTCGGTGATGTCAGACGAGGTGAGGCCCGAGACCATCTTCAGCTGCAGCAGGTCGTCCAGCACGTCACGCCGGGCCGCGACATAGCCCGTGCGCAGGTTGGGCGAGATGGTCTTGGAGAAACTGCCCACGTAGATCACACGGCTCAACTGGTCCAGGCTGGCCAGCGAGGGGCGCACGCTGCTGTCCATGTCGACATAGATGTCGTTTTCCACCAGGGCGAAACCGTGCTGCTCGGCGAGCTGTAGCAGCCGGTGCAGGTGCGCCACCGAGGCCATGGAGCAGGTGGGGCTCTGCAACCGTGGCTGCGTGAAGAAGGCCTTGGGCTTGTGCTGCACCAGCAGCGCCTCCAGCGCAGGCAGGTCATAGCCCGTGGCCGTGCGCGGCACGCCGACCAGGTGGGCCCCTGCAAAGCGCAGCATGAACAGCAGGTTGGGGTAGCCGGGGTCGTCCACCAGCACCACGTCCCCGGGCTTGAGCAGGAGCCGCGCCACCAGGTCTAGCGCCTGGCTGGAGCCCTGGGTCAGCAGCACCTGGTCGGGGTCCACCGCCAGGTGCTGCTCGCCCAGCGATTCGGCCACCACCATGCGCAGCGCCATGTGGCCATGCGGCAGGCCATAGCCGTCGAGTTCGGGGCCGTCCGATGACAGCTGGCGCATGCTGCGGCGCACCGCATCGCCAAACAACCAGTCGTGGGGTAGCCAGCCACAACCCGGTTTCATCGGCAGATTGCGGTTTTCGAAAATTTGCTTGAGGTACCAGCGTGCATCGAAACGGGGCACGGGCCGCTCCCGCGCACCACCTGCGGGCACACCGGTCTCGTCGCCGCGCCGCTTGACGAAGAAGCCCGCGTGCGCACGCGAGACCAGCCAGCCCTGGGCTACCAGCCGGTCATAGGCCTCGACCACGGTGAACACGCTGACACCGTGGGAGGCCGCGAACGCGCGGATCGAGGGGAGCTTGCTGCCAGGCTTGAGCACCTGGCTGACGATGAGGCCTCGCAGACCATCGACGATCTGGCTGACCAGAGGTGTCTGGAGGTCCGGGCTGAGAGTGAGCATCGGGAAAGCAGAAAAGGGAGCGAATTGTGCACCGTGTTGGCACACACCGGATCAGGGAATGCCTGTACAGGATTCTAGACCTGCACAGTGCGCGGCCAACGGCGTGCGGCTGTACATGGACGGGCCGTGGCGCGGCTTCCAGAATCCGTCCCATTCCTTCATCTCCGGTTGTTCACACAACCCCCCGACGCCATGCAGAACGACCGCCACTTCACCAACGCCGCCCTCATCACCCGCCGCCACGCGGCCGTGGCCCGAGGTGTGGGCCAGGCCCACGAGTTCTTCGTGCAGAAGGCATTGAACGCCGAACTGTGGGACGTGGAAGGCCGCCGCTACATCGACTTTGCCGGCGGCATCGCCGTACTGAACACCGGCCACCTGCATGCCGGCGTGATCGCGGCCGTCAAGGCCCAGCTCGACCTGTACACCCACACCTGCTTCCAGGTGGTGGCCTATGAGCCCTACGTGGAGGTGGCCGAACGCCTGAACACCCTGGCCCCCGGCGCCTTTGCCAAGAAGAGCCTGCTGCTGACCACCGGCGCCGAAGCGGTAGAGAACGCCGTCAAGATCGCCCGTGCCCACACTGGCCGCCCCGGCGTGATCGCCTTCACCGGCGGCTACCACGGCCGCACGAACATGACACTGGGCCTCACCGGCAAGGTGGCACCCTACAAGATAGGCTTCGGCCCTTTCCCCGGCGAGGTGTACCACGCCCTCTTCCCCAACGCGCTGCACGGCGTGGGCGTGGAGCAGGCCCTGCACTCGGTGGAGCTGATCTTCAAGAACGACATCGAGCCCGAGCGCGTGGCGGCCTTCATCATCGAGCCCGTGCAGGGTGAAGGCGGCTTCTACATTGCGCCCGGCGAATTCATCAGCGGCCTCAAGGCGCTGGCCGACCGCTACGGCATTTTGCTGATCGCCGACGAGGTGCAGACCGGCGCCGGCCGCACCGGCACGTGGTTCGCCAGCGAGCAGTGGCCCGTGGCCCCCGACCTCGTCACCACCGCCAAGTCGCTGGCCGGGGGCTTCCCGCTGGCGGCGGTGGTGGGCCGTGCCGAGGTGATGGATGCCCCCGCGCCGGGCGGCCTGGGCGGCACCTACGCCGGCAGCCCCGTGGCGTGCGCCGCAGCACTGGCCGTGATCGAGGCCTTCGAGAAGGAACACCTGCTGGCACGCAGCCAGGACATGGGCGCCCTGCTGGTGCGCGCGCTCAAGGACATGGCAGCCAAGGTGCCCGCCATCGGCGACGTGCGTGGCCTGGGGGCGATGGTGGCCATCGAGCTGTTCGAGGGCGGCGACCTCGCCCGGCCCGATGCGGCCCTCACGAAGAAGGTGGTGGCCGAAGCCGCGCGCCGCGGGCTGATCCTGCTGTCCTGCGGCACCCATGGCAACGTGATCCGCATCCTGGTGCCGCTCACGGCCTCCAACGAGCTGCTCGACGAAGGCCTGGCCATCCTGGCCGACAGCTTCGCGGCCGTGGCCTGAGCCGGCCCGCAATCCCTTTCTCACCCTGAAGACACCATGACCCCCGAAGAACCCCTGGTCCGCTTCAGCGGCGTGCAGAAGAGCTATGACGGCGAACAGCTGGTCGTGCGCTCGCTGGACCTGGACATACAGCGCGGAGAGTTCCTGAGCCTGCTGGGCCCCTCGGGCTCGGGCAAGACCACCACCCTGATGATGCTGGCCGGATTCGAGTCGCCCACGGCGGGCGACATCCTGCTCGAAGGCCGGCAGATCACCGGCACGCCGCCGCACAAGCGCAACTTCGGCATGGTGTTTCAGAACTATGCGCTGTTCCCGCACCTCACGGTGGAGCAGAACGTGGCCTACCCGCTCACCGTGCGCAAGGTGCCCCGCGCCGAGCAGCAGGAGCGGGTGCGCAAGGCGCTGGACATGGTGCGCCTGTCTGGCATGGGCGAGCGCCTGCCGGCCCGCCTGTCGGGCGGGCAGCAGCAGCGCGTGGCGCTGGCGCGGGCCCTGGTCTTCAACCCGCAGCTGGTGCTGATGGACGAGCCCCTGGGCGCGCTGGACAAGCAACTGCGCGAGCACATGCAGATCGAGCTCAAGGAGCTGCACCGCCAGCTCGGGGTGACCTTCGTGTACGTGACCCACGACCAGGGCGAGGCCCTGACCATGAGCGACCGGGTGGCCGTATTCAACGAAGGCATCATCCAGCAGCTGGCCGGCGTGCAAGACCTGTACGAAAGCCCCGCCAACCGCTTTGTGGCCGGCTTCGTGGGCGACAACACCGTGCTCAGCGGCACCTTGCAGGGCGCTGGCGACGGCACGGCCATCCAGCTGCCCGGCGGCTACCTGCTGCCCGGCGTGAACGTCAATGGGGCCGCCCTGGGTGCCCGCGTGCAGGCCTGCGTGCGGCCCGAGCGCATCGTGCTGCACCCTTACTCCGCTTACCCCCGGGGCTCGGCCGTGCCGGCCACGGTGGCACGCACCATCTACCACGGCGACCACCTTCGCCTCATGTGCGACCTGGGCCACGGCCAGGAGCAGGCCACCCTCAAGCTGGCCCTCACCCATCCCGACGCACCGGCCTCGCCCCAACCGGGCCAGCAGGTGCTGCTGGAGTTCCCACCGGTGTCCACCCGCATCTATGCGGTCTGACGCGCAGCCCCCGTTTTCGACCTTCACTGTCCCACCGTCCTTTCCAAGGAAACTGCACCATGAAAAAGAGTTTGATCGCCTGCGCAACCCTTGCCGCGTGCATGGCCCTGCCCAGCCTGGCACAACAGCAGATCACCGTCGTGAACTTCGGCGGCGCCAATGCCAATGCCCAGAAGAAGGCGTTCTACGAGCCCTATGAGAAGGCCGGCAACAAGATCGTGGCCGTGGAGTACAACGGCGAGCAGGCCAAGATCAAGGCCATGGTCGAAACCAAGAAAGTGACCTGGGACGTGGTGGAGCTCGAATCGCCCGATGCCGCGCGCGGCTGCGACGAAGGCCTGTTCGAGAAGCTCGAATACAGCAAGATCGTGGACAAGGCCGACCTTCTGCCCGCAGCGGTGACCGACTGCGCGGTGGGCATCTTCGTGTGGTCCACCGTCATGGCCTACAACGGTGACAAGCTCAAGACCCCGCCCACCAGCTGGGCCGATTTCTTCGACACCAAGAAAATCGCCGGCAAGCGCGGCATGCGCAAGGGCGCCCGCTACAACCTGGAGTTTGCGCTGCTGGCCGATGGCGTCAAGCCCGCCGACGTGTACAAGGTGCTGGCCACCAAGGAAGGCGCTGACCGTGCCTTCAAGAAGCTGACCGAGCTCAAGCCCAGCATCCAGTGGTGGGAGGCCGGTGCCCAGGCACCTCAGTTCCTGGTGGCCGGCGATGTGGTGCTGACCACGGTGTTCAACGGCCGCATCGACGCGGCCAACCGTGAAGGCCGCAACCTCAAGATCTACTGGCCCGGCGGCATCTACGACCTGGACTACTGGGCCGTGCCCAAGGGCACGCCGAACAAGGACGCTGCCGTGAAGTTCATCGCCTTCACGATGCAGACCGCCAACCAGGCGGCCTACGCACAGAACATTGCCTACGGCCCGGCCAACACCAAGGCCCTGGCCAAGCTGGACAAGAAGGTGCTGGACGACCTGCCCACCTCCGCCGCCAACGCCAGGGAGGCACTGCAGTTCAGCGTGGGCTTCTGGGCCGACCAGGGCGAGGCGCTGGAGAAGCGCTTCGCCGCCTGGGCCACGCAGTAAGCCGCAGTCGGAGCACAGGACACCATGCAAGCCATCGCTGCCACCGCCCCCCACGCGCACGCACTGGACGCCAGCGCCCCCGGCGCACTGCGCAAGGCGCTGTCACGCGCCGAGGCGCGGCGCAAGTGGCGGGCGTTCGCGCTCACGCTGCCTTTGCTGGTGTTCCTGCTGTTCACCCTGCTGGTGCCCATTGCGGCGCTGCTGCAGCGTGCCATCGAGAACCCCGAAGTCGCCAATGCGCTGCCGGCCACCATCGCCGCGCTGGACGGCTGGGACCGCAAGGAGGCGCCCGGCCCGGCCGCATACGCCGCGCTGATGAAGGACCTGGCGCACCTGCCGGACAGCGCGGACGCCGGGGCGCTGGCACGCCGGCTCAACTCCGATGTGCCAGGCGCGCGCTCGCTCATCATGGGCGCGTACCGCTCCGTCCCCATGGAGGGCAGCCCCGAATCGATCCGCGAGCGGCTGATCGGCAAGGACGCCCGCTGGAGCGAGGCACCGCTGTGGCACGCCATTGCCCGCAACGGCGCGCGCTGGACGCCGGACTACCTGCTCGCCTCGGTGGACCTGCAGCGCGATGCGCTGGGACAGGTGGAGCGCATGCCGCAAGAGCAGCGCGCGTTCGGCAGCATCCTGCTGCGCACCTTCCACATCAGCCTGGTGGTCACGCTCATCTGCCTGGCCATCGGCTACCCGCTGGCCTGGTGGCTGGCCTCGCTGCCGGCGCGCTCGGCCAACGTGCTGATGATCCTGGTGCTGGTGCCGTTCTGGACCTCCATCCTGGTGCGCGTGGCCGCCTGGATCGTGCTGTTGCAGTCCGAAGGCCTGGTCAACCGTGGCCTGATGGGGCTGGGCCTCGTGAGTGAGCCACTGGCACTGCTGTTCAACCGCACGGGCGTGGTGATTGCCATGGTGCACATCCTGCTGCCCTTCATGATCCTGCCGCTGTACAGCGTGATGAAGAGCGTGCCGGCGACCTACATGCGGGCTGCCGTCTCGCTCGGCAGCCCGCCCCTGGCGGCCTTCCTGCGCGTGTACGTGCCGCAGACCTACCCGGGCATCGGCGCGGGTGCGCTGCTGGTGTTCATCCTCTCGATCGGCTACTACGTCACTCCCGCGCTGCTCGGCGGTGCCGACGACCAGATGCTCAGCTACTACATCGCCCGCTACACCAACGTCGAGGTGAACTGGGGCATGGCTTGCGCCCTGGGTGCCGTGCTGCTCACGGCCACGCTGGTGCTGTATGGCGTGTACCGCCGCATCGGCAAGGCCGAGCTGAGCCTGGGCTGAACTGATCCCCGCACCGCCCCATGCCCCTGCACCGCTGATTCAAGGCCCCACCATGTTCCGACTGCCCGAATTTCCCCGCTATGCCACCCCGACCGACAAGGCGCTCTGGTGGCTTCTGCGCGCCCTGTGCGTGGCGGTCCTGGCCTTTCTTCTGGCGCCCATCCTGGTGATGGTGCCGCTGTCGTTCTCGGAAAGCTCCTTCCTGGCCTACCCGATCACCGGCTGGTCCCTCAAGTGGTACCGCAACCTCTTCGAGTCCGCCGAATGGGCCCGTGCCACGCGCAACAGTTTCATCGTGGCCCCGGCAGCCACGCTGATCGCCACCGCACTGGGCACGCTGGCAGCACTGGGCCTGTCGCGGGCGGACTTTCGCTTCAAGGGGCTGCTCATGGGCGTGCTCATCGCGCCCATGGTGGTGCCCATCGTCGTCGTCGGTGTGGCCACCTACCTGTATTTTGCGCCGCTGGGTCTGGCCGACAGCTATGCAGGGCTCATCGTGGTGCACGCGGCCCTCGGCGCCCCCTTCGTGCTCACCACCGTGCTGGCCACCCTGGCCGGCTTCAACCACAACCTGGTGCGCGCCTCGCTGAGCCTGGGCGAGACGCCTTTCAGGACCTTCTTTCGCATCACGCTGCCGGTGATCGCGCCCGGAGTGATCTCGGGCGCCCTGTTCGCCTTCGCCACCTCGTTCGACGAGGTGGTGGTCACGCTCTTTTTGGCCGGCGCCGACCAGGCCACCCTGCCACGCCAGATGTTCAATGGCATCCGCGAAAACATCTCGCCGACCATTGCTGCCGTGGCCACGCTGCTCATCCTGTTCACCACCAGCCTGCTGCTGGTGCTGGAATGGCTGCGCGGACGCAAGGCCTGAGCGCGAACAGACGCCCAAACCACTGGTACACCCGAGACACCCCCCGCTGTCAACCTACCGCTATGCTTGCCATGCGGCAGTGCGCTTACCACCCCTGACCATCCCAAAGAGACATCACCATGGACATGAAGAACTCCCCCCTTTCGCTGCTCAAGGACCCGAGCCTGCTCAAGACCGATGGCCTCGTCAACGGCCAATGGGTGGCGGGCGCGAGCCGCTTCGACGTGAACGACCCGGCCACGGGCCTGAAACTCGCGAGCGTCGCCAACCTGGGCCCTGCGGACGCCGAGGCGGCCATTGCCGCCGCCAACGCCGCCTGGCCCGCGTGGAAGGCCAAGACCGCCAAAGAGCGCAGCATCATCCTGCGCAAGTGGTATGACCTGCTGATGGCCAACCAGGACGACCTGGGCCGCATCATGACGGCCGAGCAAGGCAAGCCCCTGCCCGAAGCCAAGGGCGAAGTGGCCTATGGCGCGAGCTTCGTGGAATGGTTCGCTGAAGAGGCCAAGCGCATCAATGGCGAGACGCTGCCCCAATTCGACAACAGCCGCCGCCTGATGGTCCTCAAGCAGCCCATCGGTGTGTGCGCGGCCATCACGCCCTGGAACTTCCCGCTGGCCATGATCACGCGCAAGGTGGCGCCGGCCCTGGCCGCCGGCTGCCCGGTGGTGATCAAGCCGGCCGAGCTGACGCCGCTGACCGCACTGGCCGCCGCCGAGCTGGCCATCCGCGCGGGCATCCCTGCGGGCGTGTTCAACATCCTGCCGGCCGACAGCGACAACTCGATTGCCATTGGCAAGGTGCTGTGCGCCAGCGACGTGGTGCGCCATATCAGTTTCACGGGCAGCACCGAGGTGGGCCGCATCCTGATGGCGCAGTCGGCGCCCACCGTGAAGAAGATGTCGCTGGAGCTGGGTGGCAACGCGCCCTTCCTGGTGTTCAACGATGCAGACATCGACAGCGCCGTGGAAGGCGCCTTTGCCAGCAAGTACCGCAATGCCGGCCAGACCTGCGTGTGCACCAACCGTTTTTACGTGCAGGAAGGCGTGTACGACGCGTTCGTGGCCAAGTTCGCTGCCAAGGTCAAGACAGCCAAGGTGGGCAATGGCTTCGAGGAGGGTGTGAACCAGGGCCCGCTGATCGAGGAAGCCGCGCTGGTCAAGGTGCAGCGCCATGTGGACGACGCCGTGGCCAAAGGTGGCACCGTGGTGGCCGGCGGCAAGCGCCTGGCGGGCCAGTTCTTCGAGCCTACGGTGATTGCCAATGCCACACAAGACATGCTGTGCGCGCGCGAGGAAACCTTCGGCCCCTTCGCCCCGGTGTTCAAGTTCAAGACCGAGCAGGAGGCCGTGGACGCCGCCAATGCCACCGAATTCGGCCTGGCGAGCTATTTCTACACCCGCGACGTGGGCCGCATCTTCCGCGTCGCCGAGGCGCTGGAATACGGCATGGTCGGCATCAACGTGGGCATTCTGGCCACCGAGCATGTGCCCTTTGGCGGCGTCAAGCAATCGGGCCTGGGGCGCGAGGGATCGCACCACGGCATCGATGACTATGTGGAGATCAAGTACCTCTGCCTGGGCGACATCCAGAAGTAAGAGCGGCTAACAAAACTCTTCTGGCGTCGTTGCTGCGCCTTGTCGTACCAACGTACTGCCTGCGGCGCAGCGCCTAGCCAGAACCGCTTCGCTGAGTTTTGTTATCCGCTCTAAGCCCAGCCGGCGCCGATGCCCCAGGAGGCGCTCGGGCTGGGGCACAATCGCCGGCGTGCATTCGGCAACACAGGCAGCCCCATCCGGGGCTGCACTGCATTCCACCACCAAGAGGCGTCCACTTCAGGATCGCCCACCGGCTGCACGTACCCAGAGGGAAGCCACCACCATGAAAGCCTTGATCCTTGCGCTGCTGAGTGCAGCGACTGCCGTAGCGCATGCGCAAACGCTCGACGTCTTCGAGTCGCATGGCAACATGCACTACGCCATGGTGCCCACCGACAAGGCCCAGGACACGCAGTACCTGGAGCGGGCAGCCTACAAGTTCTGCCAGGACCAGAACAAGGGCAGCTGCCGCGTGAAGATCTGGTCCGACAGCCTGGACAAGCCCACGGGCCAGCCCCACCACACCCGGTACGACGAAAACCAGCTCGCTGAATACATGCGCGGCTACGGAGGCGCTACCGAGGGCATTCTCTTCAACTGCAAGATGGTGAAGAACGCCAGCCGCTGCTACCAGCGTTGAGCCTGCAAGGCAGACTCACCCCTGCCCCGGCGCATCGCGCCGGTTGGTGAAGCTGGCATTGCCCAGCCCCGTGCCCACGGTGAGGATGGCCCAGCGCTCCACATCGTTGGTGAAGGGCATCTCCGACAGGCCCTGCACCACCGCATCGTTGTGCAGGCACACCTGGGTGCGGCCATCGCCGATGTGCGGCAGCCGCTCGCACAGGTCGCGCGGCAGGTGAAAGCGCGTGCTCTCCCAGTTGCCGGGCAGGTTCTGCGTGCCGCCGGCCAGCGATCCGTCTTCCACGATCAGCCCGGGGCAGGCCACGCCGATGTAGGGGGCCAGGCGGATCTCTTTCTTCTCGGCATAGGCGATGAGGTCTTCGAGGATGGTTGCAATGCCCTCGACCAGCTCGTCGCGCTTGGGCTCGTCGTCGGCATGGGCCCACTTCTCGCGGCGCACCACCTCGGCCTGCGACATGTCGGGGGCGCGGTGCAGGTGGGTCTGCACGATGCCGCAGCGCACGTTGGTGCCGCCGATGTCCACCGCCAGGATGGCGTCGTAGCTCTGCAGCAGGGCCGGTGGCGCCAGGTGCACCCAACCGATCAGCCCGCCCTCGTCTGCATGGTGGTGCAGGGTGCGCAGCTCCACGGGCACCTTCTCGGCCTTGAGGATCTTGCCCGCGCGCGCGATGGAGCGGCTACCGACCTCGCTCTGGTGGAAGCCGCCACCGATGATGATGCGCTCCACACCCTTCCAGGTCTTGTGCTTGAGAAACCGCTGGACTACATGGGCCAGCTGCATTGCATAGTCTTCCGATGCGGCCACGATGGCCTGGGCGGCAACGCCATCCTTCTCCAGCATCGCATCGAGCTGGTGCTTGCTCAGTTCGCGCGTGGTCTTGCGGCCCATCGGGTCCTTGCCGTCCATGGAGGTGAAGAGCTTGCGCCAGGCGTCAAGCATGTGGCGAAACGCCGTGCGGCTGGCCACGTCGCCCACAAAGCCATCGCCATCGCGCAGCTCCAGGCTGTAGCCCTCGATGACCACCGAGGCCAGGCGCATGTCGCCATGCGGGCCGACGATGCCCAGCTCGCGCTGGGCCTTGGCGTCCTTTTCCTCCTGCGCCGCACTGGGCTTGTCAGGCGTGGCTTTCTTGGCCTTCGTGTCCTTGTCTTTGTCCTTGGAAGCCATTCATTCCCTCATGCAATGGGGCCCGCACACGGGGCTGAAGGGGCATCGTGCCCCATGCTGCGGCGCGGCGGCGTCAGCCAATGCCTTGAGATGGCCCCAGGCCGATCAGGTCTTTGAGGTCTTGCCAAGCAAGGCCTTGGCACGCAGCCCGGCCCACACGGCGAAGAACAGCGATGCGGCGAACACCCAAGCGGACAGCCCCCCGGCCATGCCGCCCGAGAGCAGAGTACCGATGGTGCAGCCCAGCCCCGTCATCGCGCCCCAGCCCAGCAGCACGCCGCCCGAGAGGCCCCGCGCAGCATCGCGCCAGGTGGGCCAGCGTGGTGCGAACTGGCGGCTGGCCAGCGCGGCGATGAAGGCGCCGGCCACCAGCCCCGCGAGCAGCAGCGCATTGGGCGTGAGCCAGGTGGACTGGGGCAGCGTGGCGCAACCGGCAAAGCCATCGAGCCCGTCGAGCCGGTCCGGTATCAGGCCCTGCCCTTGCGCCCACTGGCGCGCCGCGCTGCCCAGCGTGGCCGTCACGCCCAGCGGGCGCATGCGCACGATGGCCAGCGCGCCGATGAGCCCCACGGCCAGGCCGCCCACCCAGTAGCTCCAGCGCCCACTCCACAACCGCTGCCACACGGCACGCAGGCCCGGGACACCCGCCGCGCGCAAGTCCTCTGGCACCTGCTCGCGCGCAAACCCGCGCCACAGCCATGCCGCCACCGCGGCCAGCACCGCCAGTTGCACAAGCAGCGCCCCGCCATAGCCCAGGTGCGCAGGCAGCCACACGACGGGCGCATCGGCCACGCTCAGGCTGTACAGGCCGTTCCAGGTCTTGAACCCGAGGATGAAACCCAGCGCCGAACCGAGCAGCGCAAACGGCGAGACCGCCGAGCCCTCCGCCAGCCGGTACCAGTGCGCGCTGATGCACGAGCCCGAGACCACCATGCCGGCACCGAACGACAGGCCGGCGGCCACCAGCACCCAGCTCACGGGGCCGATGTGCATGTCCGGCGGCAGCTTGCCCGGCTGTGGCACCGGCAGCCAGCCGCCCAGCACCACCGTATGGCCGACCAGGCCCACGGCCAGCGCCAGCACGATGGCCAGCAGCCCGCGCGGGTTGCCGCCCTCGAACCAGTCGCGTGCATGGCAGTAAAAGCAAAAGCGCGAGCGCTGCAGCACCAGGCCCAGCACGGCGCCAGTCACCAGGGCAAAGACCAGCGTGCGCCCACCGGCAAGGCCCTCGACCCAGCGGGTGGACAGCGCCAGCGCAACCAGCAGGACCACGGCGGCGATGGGAGACAGGAACTTGATTGGGTGATTGCTTGTGGTTGTCGTCGTCATGTGTGGCACCGGAACGAAAAAAAGCCCGCCGAAGCGGGCTGTAAAGAGACCCCTACCAAAAAACTCGGTACGCCTTATTTGGCTGCCCAGACCGTGCCGGCCGGGTTGTTGATGGGCACGCCCACGGCGTTGCCGTATTCGGTCCATGAGCCGTCGTAGTTCTTCACGCTGTAGCCCAGGATCTTGGACAGCGCGAACCAGGTGTGGCTGGAGCGCTCGCCGATACGGCAGTAGGTGATGACCGGCTTGCTGCCGTCGATGCCCACGTTGGCATAGAGCTTCTTCAGGTCGTTGGCCGACTTGAAGGTGCCGTCTTCCTTGACCGCCTGGCCCCAGGGCACGTTGGCGGCGCCGGGGATGTGGCCGGCGCGGATGCTCAGCTCGGGCACGCCCGCCGGCGCAAAGATCTTGCCGGTGTATTCATCGGCCGAGCGGATGTCCACCAGCTTGGCGTTGCTCTTGCCCTCGGCCGCGGCCAGGGTGTCGGTAAGGCGCGCGCGCAGCTGCGTGTTGACCTGCGTGACCTTGTAGCTGGTGGCCGCGAACTCGGGCACGCGGTTGTTCAGCGGCTGGTTCTCGGCCTCCCACTTCTTGCGGCCGCCGTCGAGCAGCTTGACGTTCTTCACGCCGTAGATGTCGAACACCCAGGCGCCCCAGGCGGCAAACCAGTTGTTGGTGTCGCCGTAGAGCACCACCGTGGTGTCGGGCGCCACGCCGGCCTTGGACAGCAGCGCTTCAAAGGCTTCCTTGCTGACGATGTCGCGGCGCACCTTGTCGTTCAGGTCCTGGTGCCAGGAGAAGTTGACGGCGCCGGGCACGTGGCTGCGCTCGTAGAGGCCCGGGTTCACGCTGACCTCGACAACGCGCACCTGGGTGTTGTCGAGGTTCTGCGCCAGCCACTCGGTACTGACCAGCGGGCCCGCCGGGATGGGCGTGGCAGCAAAGGCCACCGATGCGCCCAGTGCCATGCCGGCGCCCAGCACCCATGCGCACAGGCGCCGGCCCAGGGGCTGGGTGGGGTGGATCGTCGTCGTGTGCTGCGGCTGGCTCATGCGGGTCATCCTTGTCGTCGGGTGGCCGGTGCTGCAACCATTGCGGCAACCGATGGACAGAATTTAGAGGAGCCGTGCCATCCAGGGAACAAAGCAAAACGTGCTTCGTTATGCGAAAAACGGCACGGCTGCCCCACACCAGGGCATCAACAGGCACAAAAGACGGGGGGAGAAGCTGGAACAGCGTTGCGCGATGGCGCAGGGGGATGGAGCGGGTGAAGGGAATCGAACCCTCGTCAGTTGCTTGGGAAGCAACAGCTCTGCCATTGAGCTACACCCGCAGTGCGCCGGATTATAGGGGGTTGCCGGGCCCGTCAGGCAGCCCTGGCCAGCACGCGGCTGCGCCCTTCGGTGGCAAGCACCTGACGGGCATTCAGGCTGCGGATGGAAATGGAGGCGTCCTGCGGTATGCCGCCCGACAGCTGCAAGGCCAGGTAGCGGCCACAGCTGACGCGCAGGAACGAGGCAAAATTGTCCACCTCGCCGCGCTCCGCGACCAGTTCGTCGTACAGCCGGGCGCACAATTGGGGCACGCCCATGCCGTCGCGCTGGGCGATCTCCTCGAGCACCTGCCAGAACAGGTTTTCCAGCTTGATGCTGGTGGCCACCCCGTGCAGGCGCACAGAGCGGGCGCGGCTTTCGTACAGGGCGGGGTCGGCGCTGATGAATACCTGGCACATGGGATTTCGCCTTTCAGAACGGCCTCCATCATGGAAGACCGCCCCTGCGGCGTCAAATGGTGCCTACAGGCTGATGCGCGTGCCCATCAGCGCCAGGAACTGCGCAATCCAGGCCGGATGCGCCGGCCATGCCGGGGCGGACACCAGGTTACCCTCGGTCACGGCGGCGTCGATGGCGATCTCGGCATAGGTGCCGCCTGCGATCTCGACCTCGGCCCTGCAGGCCGGGTAGGCGGAGCAGGTGCGGCCCTTGAGCACCCCAGCGCCGGCCAGCAACTGGGCGCCGTGGCACACCGCTGCCACGGGCTTGTTGGTGTCGAAGAAGTGCTTCACGGCAGCGACCACCGCCGGGTAGGTGCGCAGGTACTCAGGGCCGCGCCCGCCGGGGATCACCAGGGCGTCGTAGCTGGCCACGTCCAGGCCTTCAAACGTGGCGTTCAGTGTGAAGTTGTGGCCCGGCTTCTCGCTGTAGGTCTGCGCGCCTTCGAAGTCGTGGATCGCCGTCTTGATGTGATCGCCGGCCTTCTTGTCGGGGCACACGGCGTGCACGGTGTGGCCCACGGCCAGCAGGGCCTGGAACGGCACCATGGTCTCGTAGTCCTCGCAGTAGTCGCCGCACAGCATGAGTATCTTCTTCGCAGCCATGTCTTTTGTCTCCTCAGGGGTATGGGGAGTTCATTGTTGGACTGCGGCGCCGGCGGTGGGTGTTAGCCGGCTACTACATACCTGGCATGCGACATGGCTGCTGCCACCGCAGCCGGTGGCCGCCCGCTAACGCGTTGCACCCAGGCGCGCCTGGGGCTTGGCACGCAATGCCGGTGCTGGCGTGCCCGCATGCGTGCCGCTGCTGCCCAGGTTGAACTGCGCCACGGCCCCGACCATCTGCTCGGCCTGGCTGCGCAGGCTGCTCGCGGCGGCCGCCATCTCCTCGACCAGGGCCGCGTTCTGCTGGGTGGCCTGGTCGAGCTGGGTAACGGCTTCTCCCACCTGGCCGACGCCGGCGGTCTGCTCGCCGCTGGCGGCGCTGATCTCGGCCACCATGCTGGCCACGCGCCCGATGGACTGCACCACCTCCTGCATGGTGGCGCCCGCCTGGTCGGCCAGTACCGAGCCCTGCTGCACCATGGTGCTGCTGGCGACGATCAGCTCCTTGATGGCCTTGGCTTCGGCCGCCGTGCGCTGTGCCAGGTTGCGCACTTCGGCGGCCACCACGGCAAAGCCGCGGCCCTGCTCGCCAGCACGCGCCGCTTCCACGGCGGCATTGAGCGCCAGGATGTTGGTCTGGAAGGCAATACCGTCGATCACGCCGATGATGTCGGCGATCTTCTGGCTGCTGGTGTTGATGCCGTGCATGGTGCTGACCACCTGGGCCACCACCTTGCCACCGTCGGTAGCGACCTGGCTGGCCCGCACGGCCAACTGGTTGGCCTGGGCGGCACCGTCCGCGTTGTGGCGGATGGTCGCGCCCAGTTCCTCCATGCTGGCCGAGGTCTGCTCCAGCGAGCTGGCCTGGCTCTCGGTGCGGGCCGACAGGTCCTGGTTGCCATGGGCGATCTGGGAGCTCGCGGCCGATACGCTCTCGGCGCTGGCGCGCACCGTGCCCAGGCTCTCCAGCAAGCGCACGCGAAAACCTTCCATGGCCTGCGCCAAGGTGCCGATCTCGTCACGCGACTGGATGCTGACGCCATGCGTCAGGTCGCCCTGCGCGAGGTAGCCCAGCGCGGTGCTCAGTTGCTGCACCGGTGCGCCCACCAGGCGCCGCGTGGCCAGCACCAGCACCACGGCCAGCAGCACCAGCGCCACCAGTACGCCCAGCCACAGCCAGGTCAATGCGCTGCGTGCCTCGCCCATGAGCTCAGCAACCGGCGCTTCAGCCACGATGGCCCAGTTCCAGGGCTTGTAACGCTCCACGGCGACAAAGCGGCGCGCAGTGGCTTCGCCGGAGGGGCGCGGCGACCAGGTGGCCTCGAAATCGCTGGCCTGCTCCGAGCTGGTGAGCGCTGCCAGCCAGGCTTTGCCCTCGTCGACCTTCTCGTCAACGACCAGTGCGGGGCCAGAGCCCCCCAGGCCGGCGATGCGACCCCGCGCCGGCCCCGAAGAAACATCAACCGCGTAAACGGCCCCCGTGTCGAACAGCTTGCGGCTGGCCATCAACTCGCTCAGGCTGCTGAGGATGGGCGCGATGTCGGAGCCGATGAACAGGATGCCGATGGTGCGGTTGCCCTCGCGAATCGGCTCGTACACGGTCATGTAGTCGCGGCCGAACAGGTTGGCGCGGCCGATGTAAGGTTTGCCTTCGGCCATGAGGGCATAGGCCGGGTGCTTGCGGTCCAGCAGGGTCTTGAAGGCGCGCTCGCCGTCCTGCTTCTTGAGCGAGGTCGTGACACGGATGAAATCGTCACCGGTGCGCGCAAAGATGGTGGCAACTGCGCCCTTGGCATCTGCGGAAAACCGGTCCACCACCTCAAAATCGCCATTGACCGGGACGCCCTGAAAGCTCAGCACGGCTTCGGGCTTGCCGTCCGCGCCCGGCTGCTCGGCCAGGCTGAAGGCCCCCGGGAAATTGGCCTTGAGCAAGCCGAAGTCGCGCAGTGCCAGTTGCTGCGCCGATTCGTCCATGGTCTTCACCAGGGTGCTGACCTGGGATGCATATTGCCGCGCATCACCGCGCGATGCGGCGCCAAAACTGCTCCACACCATGCTGCTGACCAGTGCCATGGTGGTCAGCAAGACGACCAGCAGGCTGGCCAGGGCCACGAAGGACAGCTTGAATGCGATGGAACGGGCGGCAAAGGATTTCATAGGAGCGCCTCGCGTGGTTGATTGAATCTGTCAATCGAATCTTGATCCAAGTCAATGTAAATCTTTGAAGCCCATACCGCCAGTGCCTGGCCCAAAATGGGCAGCCGCAAGACCGTGGAACAACACCTATGACCCCCGAGACGCTTCTCGCCCACTACGACAGTGGTCCACTCTGGCCCGCCAGCGGCGCGGCATCCGCCAACGGCGACGTGCCGGGCGCCTACCAGACGGCGCTCGCCGTGCGCGCCCTGCGCCAGGCCCGCGGCGAAGTTCCTCGCGGCTACAAGATCGGTTTCACCAACCGCAACATCTGGGCGCACTACAACGTGTTCGGCCCGATCTGGGGCACGGTGTGGTCGACTACTCTGGCTTTTTGCGGTGGGGACGGCAGCGTGTCGCTGGACCACTGCGCCCAGCCGCGCATTGAGCCCGAGGCAGTGTTCGGGCTCAGGGCCACACCCGCGCCGGACGCGTCCCTGGACGATCTGTTCGGTGCCATCGACTGGGTGGCACCGGGCTTCGAGATCGTGCAGTCGCACCAGCCGGACTGGAAGTTCAATGCCGCGCAGACCGTGGCCGACAGCGCCTTGCATGCGCGGCTGCTGGTGGGCCCGCAGCGCCCGGTGCGCGAGTTCGCCAGCTCGGCGGCCGAACTGGACCAGCACCTGGCCGCCGCACGGGTAACGCTGCTGCGCGACGAGGAGTTGATGGAACAGGGCAAGGGCGCCAACGTGTTGGAAGGCCCGTTGAGTGCCCTGCACTACTTCCTGAAGGAACTGCGCGCCTGCCCCGGCGCGCCCGATCTGATGCCAGGCGACGTGGTCACCACCGGCACCTGGACCAATGCCTGGCCGGTGCAGGCAGGCCAACGCTGGAGCGCGGATTTCGACGCACCGCTGTCGCGGCTGTCGGTGACTTTTACCTGAGCACGACCGGTCAGCGCTTCGCGTACTGCTGCGCCCCGAACAGCACGTCGCGCGCTTGCGCATCGTGCGCGGGCTTGCGCAGGTCCGCCAGCACCGCGATGCCGCGCTGCACCGCCGGGCGGCTGCCCACGGCAGCAAACCAGCGTTCGAGGTGCGGGTGATCCGACAGGGTGATGCCCTGCCTTTCCCAGTTGCGCAGCCAGGGCCATACCGCCATGTCGGCAATCGAATAATCCTCGCCTCCGAGCCAGGGGCTGGCGGCCAGCCGCCGCTCGATCACGCCGTAGAGCCGCTTCGCTTCGTTGGCGTAGCGGTCGATGGCATAGGGGATTTTCTCGGGGGCATAGAGCCTGAAATGGTGGTTCTGCCCGAGCATGGGGCCCACACCGCCCATCTGGAACATGAGCCACTGCAGCACCTCGTAGCGGCCCCGGTCGTCGGGTGGCAGGAAGCGACCGGTCTTGCCTGCCAGGTACAGCAGGATGGCGCCCGATTCGAACAGGGTGATGGGCTGCCCGTCCGGGCCCTCCGGATCACGGATCGCCGGGATCTTGTTGTTCGGGCTGATGGCCAGGAACTCAGGCCGGAACTGCTCGCCCGCGCCGATGTTCACGGGGTGTGCACGGTATGGCAGGCCACACTCCTCCAGCAGGATGTGGACCTTGTGGCCATTGGGCGTGGCCCAGGAATAGACGTCGATCATTGTTATTCCACCTTCACATTGGCGTTCTTCACGCGCTCGAGTTGCGCCTTGCCGGCATCCGCCGCCCAGGCATTGAATGCGGCCGGCGTGGCAAACGGCGCGGCCTCGTTGCCGGTGGCCAGCAGCTTCTCCTGCACCTGCGGGTCGGCCAGCACCTTGCTGGATGCGGCGACCAGCCGGGCCTGCACATCAGGGGGCAGCTTCGCCGGGCCGAACAGCCCGAACCAGAACGAGAACTCGAAACCGGGCAGCCCCTGCGAATCGAGGGTGGGCACTCCGGGCGCCACCGCCGATGGCTGCTGTGTGGTCACGCCCAGCATCTTCACCACGCCCTGACGGCCCAGTGGCAGCACCGAGGCTGCCGTGCCGAACGACAGGTCCACCTCGCCCGTGGCCACGGCCTGCAGCGCGGGCGCTCCGCCCTTGAAGGGGATGTGCACCATGGTGGCCTCGATGGCCCTCTCGAAGGTCAGCGCCGCCAGGTGCGGCGAACCGCCGATGCCCGATGAGGAATAGTTGAGTTGGCCCGGCCGCGCCTTGGCCGTTGCGATCAGGTCCTTGAGTTGGGTGATGCCGCTCTTGGGGCTGACCGCCAGCACCAGGGGCGAGACGGTCAGGCGGTTGATGGGCGTGAAGTCTGCCGGGGTGTAGCGCACGTTGTACAGATGCTGGTCGATGCCGTAGAGCGTGCCCGTGGCCAGGCCGATGGTGTAGCCGTCCGCAGGGGCCCGCGAGAGCAGCGTGGAGGCCAGGGTGCTGCCCGCCCCGGGCTTGTTGTCCACGACGATGCCCTGCCCGAGTTCCTTGCCCATGGCCTCGGCGACGATGCGCGCGATGCCGTCGCCCGCGCCCGAGGGCGAATAACCCACGATGAGGCGGATGGGCTTGGCAGGGTAGTCGCTGGCCATGGCCGGAGCCGCCAGGCCGAGCAGCAGGGCAGATGCGATGCAGTGCAGTTTCATGGCGGTGGTCTCCTGTGCCGGCGGTTCATCACTGGCCGGTGAATTGGGGTGGGCGCTTTTGCGCCCAGGCCGCCTGGCCCTCGCGCAGGTCCGCCGACTGGTAGGCGCGCAGGGTATCGGCGTTGAACTCGTCCACGTCCAGCGTGCCCCGGGCCATGCGGTTCAGGTGGCGCTTCATGCCCACCAGGGCCAGCGGCGCCATGCTGGCGCAGTCGCTCGCCAGGCCGGCCACCTCGTCCTCCAGCTGCGCCGCCTCCACCAGTTGCGTGAGGTAGCCGATGCGCAGCATCTGCGCCGCGCCGATCTTGCGCGCGGTGAGGAACAGCAGCTTGGCATGGTCCAGCCCCAGCCGGCTCACATAGCGCTCCATGCCCGAGCGGTAGTAATGCAGGCCCAGGCGCGCGGCCGGCATGAACATGTCGATGCCCTCGGCCCCTACGCGGAAATCGCAGGCCAGTGCCAGGTCGGTGGCCCCGCCGTAGACGCCTCCGTGCAGCACGGCGATGGTCACGGGCCGTGCCATCTCCAGCGCATCGACCATGCCCGCGAAATCGATCTTGCGCGGGGCACCGATGCTGCCGATGTCGTAGCCGCTGCAGAAGTACTTGCCGGTGCTGCGCAGCTGCAGCACCAGGATGTCGGGGCGCTGGTTGACCTGCGCTATCAGTGCAGCCAGGTGCTCCAGGTCATCGGCCGTGAGGCGGTTGGCCTGCTCGGGCCGGCGCAGGGTGATGGTGGCGACCGCGCCGTCGGTGGTGAGTTCGGGAAGTGCGTTCATCGGAATGTCATCGGCCTTGGAATTGAGGGGTGCGCTTGGCCAGGAAGGCGCGGCGGCCCTCCCGGTAGTCATCACTGTCAAAGCAGCGCAGCACCAGGGCGGCCACCGCATCGGCGCCTTCGGCTGCGTCGGAGTAGCGCTCGAACGCCTGCAGCGCCTGCTTGGCCGCATGCACGGTCAGGGGCGCATTGGCGGCGATCTGTGCGGCATAGGCGGCCACGCGGTCGTAGAGTTGCGCCCCGTCGACCACGAAGTTGACCAGGCCCACGCGCAGTGCCTCGTCGGCCTCCAGGAAGCGTGCGCTGAAGAGAATGTCCTTGGCGGTGGACGGCCCCACCAGCCGCGCCAGCGCGGCCACGCCCCGGTAGTCATAGCCCAGGCCCAGCCGGGCGGCGGGGATGGCAAAGCGCGAGGATGAAGCAGCAAAGCGCACGTCCGCCGCGAGCGCGATCGCCAGCCCGCCACCCACGCAGTAGCCTTCGATCATCGCAATCAGAGGCTTGCTCAGCGCAGCCAGCCCGGCATGGCCGCGTGCGGCGATGGCGTCGTAGGTCTGCTTCTGCTGCGCGTCGGCCCGGTGCTGCTCGAATTCCGAGATGTCGGCACCCGAGACGAAGGCCTTGCCGCCTGCGCCCTTCATGACCACGGCACGCACGGCCGGGTCGCGCTCGAAGGCCTCGGCCGCGATGCCCAGGCCCTGCCACATGTCCAGCGACATGGCATTGCGCCGCTCCGGGTGGTTGAAGGTGATCCAGCCCACGCCGCCCTGCACCTCGGCCAGGATGCGCGGGGTTCCCAGGTCCAGTGCGCTCATGCCACCGCCCCCTCGCCGCGCATGGCGACAATCGATGCATCGGTGTAGCCCAGCTCGCGCAGCACGTCGTCGGTGTGCTCGCCGGCATCGGGCGCGGCGCGGTGGAAGGCCTCGGCATGCGCGCAGGCCGAGAGGTTGATGGGCGAGCGCAGCAGCTGCAGCGGGCCCATCTCGGCGTGCAGCGCGGGCCGCGTCATGCGCAGGTGCTTTGCCTGCGCGTCCTCGAAGGCCTGGCCGATGTCGTACACCGGCCCGCAGGGCACGCCGGCCTGGTTCAGGCGCTCCACCAGGTCGGCCACGCCGAACTGGCGGGTGATCGCGCTGATGGCCTCCTCCAGCTCGCGCCGGTGGGCCAGGCGCGAGGGCTGGTCCTTGTAGCGCTCGTCCTGCGCCAGGTGCGGCGCCTGCAGAAAGTCGCACAGCTTGGCCCACATGGCGGCGCCAGGCCCGCAGATGTTGACCTGCCCGTCGCGCGCCTCGAAGGTGCCCATGGGCACCAGCGTGGGGTGCGAATTGCCCTCCTGGCGCGCCACGTGGCCGTCCACGGTGTAGCGCGCGCCCTGGAAGTCGAGCTTGTTGAGCATGGCTTCGAGCAGCGAGGTGTGTACCCACTGGCCCTGGCCCGTGCGCTCGCGGTGCAGCAGCGCCAGCAGGATGCCCTGGCCCAGGAACATGCCGGCCGTGGTGTCCGAGATGGCGATGCCCGTGCGGTACGGGCCGCGCCCGGGCTCGCCGGTGACGGAGCTCAGCCCGCTCATGCCCTGCACGATCTGGTCGAGCCCCGGGCGCTCGGCATAGGGGCCGGTCTGCCCGAAGCCCGAGATGCTGGCCAGGATGATGCGCGGGTTCACGGCGCAAAGGGCCTCGTAGGTCAGGCCCAGGCGCTGCTTGACGGAGGAGCGGAAGTTCTCCACCACCACGTCGCTGCGCTCCACGAGCTTGCGCAGCACGCGCATGCCATCGGGGGTCTTGAGGTTCAGGCTCAGGCTGCGCTTGTTGCGGTGCAGGTTCTGCTCGTCGGAGCCGCGGCGCGGCCCCAGCGTAGGCTTGCGGTCGGGCGGATCGATGCGCACCACGTCGGCGCCCCAGTCGGCCAGCAGGCGCACGGCCACGGGGCCGGCGCGCGCGATGGTGAGGTCGAGCACGCGGTAGCCCGACAGTGGCAAGGTGGTATTGGCAGGGCTGGCTTGCATGGGCAATTCGTTTCTCGAAGACATCACTGCACCGCCGCCACGGCGTAAGGATCCACGTACATCATCGACTGCTGCCCGACCTCCAGCACCAGGGACGGCGCCGCGTGGACCTTCAGCGGCGCGCCGCCCGCGCTGGGCTGCACCAGGTAGTGCCAGTATTCCCCCAGGTAGGTGCGGCCCACGACCGACACGGCACCCAGCGGCACGGCACCATCGGGCCCGGAGCCCAGGTACAGCGACTGCGGGCGGATGGAGGCCTGCAGACTGGCCCGGTCACCCACTGCCGCATCGGCCTGCAGCGGAATGCCTTCGGGCAGACCGTCGAGCCGCATGCGCCCGCCCTGCACCGCCCCTTGCACCAGGTTGGTCTTGCCGATGAAGCCCGCGACGAAGGGCGTCTGCGGCCGGTTGTAGAGGTTCCAGGGCGTGTCGATCTGCTCCAGGCGGCCCTGGTGCAGCACGGCGATGCGGTCGGAGATGGCCATGGCCTCGGTCTGGTCGTGCGTGACGTAGACCGTGGTGAAGCGGAACTCATCGTGCAGGCGGCGGATCTCGGCGGCCATCTCTTCGCGCAGGTTGGCATCGAGGTTGGACAGCGGCTCGTCGAGCAGCAGCACCTCGGGCCGCACGATCATGGCCCGGGCCAGGGCTACGCGCTGCTGCTGGCCGCCCGACAGTTCGGCCGGATAGCGCTGCGCGTAAGGGCCGAGCTTCACCACATCGAGCATCTCCTTCACGCGCTGCGCGGTCTCGGCGGCGGGCGTCTTGCGCACCTGCAGGCCGAAGCCCACGTTCTCGGCCACGGTCATGTTGGGCCAGATGGCATAGCTCTGGAAGATCATGGACATGCCGCGGTGCTCGGGCGGCACCGAACGCGTGGGCGACGATATCTCGCGCCCGTCCACCAGGATGGCACCGGCGCTGGGTTCGATGAAGCCGGCGATCATGCGCAAGGTGGTGGTCTTGCCGCAGCCCGAGGGGCCCAGCAGGGTGACGAGTTCACCGCGCCGCAGCTGCAGCGAGACGCCGTCCACCACGGAGGCGCTGCCGTAGTTCTTGCGCAGGTCTTTGAGTTCGAGTTTGGACATATTTTTTGATTCCTCAGTTCTTCAGCCCCGGCGCAGCATGAAGTCGCGCCCGGCGAGCTTCATGCCGATGGCCACGACCACGGTGACGATCACCACCAGCACCACCCCCATGGCGGCCAGCGTCTCGTAGTTGCCCTGCTCGCTCAGGTCCAGCGTGAGCACCGAGACCACGCGCGAGCCCGGCCCGGTGAGGAACACCGCCGTGGACAGCTCCTTGGTGCAGATGACGAACACGAGCACGAATGCACCCAGCAGCGTCTTCTTGAGCAGCGGCGCCACCACCCGCGTGAGCACGGTGATGCGGCTGCCGCCCAGGATGCGCACGGCCTCTTCCAGCTCGGGGTTGAGGGCGCGCACCCCCGCCGAGCTGGCCGCCACCGCGATGGGCAAAAAGCGTGTGGTGAAGGCGATCACGATCAGCACCCCCATGCCATACAGCGAGAACGGCGGCCCGGCATACGCGGCATAGAGACCGATGGCAAGGATGAGCCCCGGCACGGCCACGGGCGCCAGTGCCAGGAACTGAACGAACACCGGGAACGGCGTGATGCGCCGCTGCGTGGCATAGGCGATGCAGATGCCCATGCCCACGCACACCAGAGCCGTGGCGCCCGAGTACAGCACCGTGTTGAGGATGGCCGAGCGCACCGTGAGCTGCTCGAAGAAGATGCCGTAGAAGTTGTCCCAAGTGAGGTTGTCGAGCGCGAGACCCTTGCCCCAGGCCTTGGACACCGATGCCAGCAGGAGGATGGCCAGCGGCATCACCACCGAGAGCAGGGCCACCAGCCCCGAGTACGCCAGCAGCAGCCACTTCCACCAGCCGATGTCGAAAGGCCGCCGCTCGCCGCCCTTGCCGGACACCGAGACATAGCCGCGCCGCGCCAGCAGCCTGCGCTGCAGCATGAGCATCACGATGGTGAGCAGCAGGATGGGCATGGAGAACGCCGCCGCCTGCTCCACCTGCAGCGGGTACTGGAAGAACGAGACGATCTGCGTGGTGGCCAGGTTGATGCGCGCGGGGATCGCGATCAGCGCGGGCGTGCCGTACAGGGCAATCGCCTCCAGGAAGATCAGGATGGCAGCGCCGATGATCGAGGGCAGCACCAGCGGCAAGGTCACCCGCGCCATGGTCTGGAACTTGCCGGCCCCGTGGATGCTCGCGGCATCCTCCAGCTCGGTGGACACCAGGTCGAGCGCCGACTTGGTGAACACGTAGATCAGCGGGTAGGTGTACAGCGCGATGACGAAGGCCAGCCCCCAGAAGCTGAAGATGTTGAACGGCCCCTTCTGCAGCCCGGTGAGCTCGACGACCAGGCGGTTGAGCCAGCCGGCATTGGGGCCGGCCAGCAGGATCCAGGCAATCGCGCCGAGGAAGTTGGGCATGACGAACGCTGCCAGCACGCTCAGGTGCGTGAAGCCGCGCCCCGGCATGTTGGTGCGCGAGACGGCCAGCGCCAGCGGCACGCCCAAGGCCAGCGCGATGGCCGTGACGGCAACACCCAGGTACAGGGAGTTGAGCAGCGCCTGCAGGTTGCGGCCACGGCCCAGTGCCTGCACATAGCTCTGCAGCGACCATTGGCCATCTGCCGTGTGGAAGCTGTCCCACACCAGGCGCAGGATGGGGTTGGCCACCAGCAGGACCAGTACCACGACGAGGGCACCGAACAGCCAGACCGAAGGATCACCCAGGCGGCCGGAGACCCGGCGCACAGCCGGAGGATGGAGGGCCATGGCGTCAGACACCGAAGGCCTCCCGCCAGGCATCGATCACCTTGGGGATCTGCGCGACCATCTGCGGCGGCGTGGGCGCCAGCAGCGGATTGGCGTCGCCCAGGCCGATCACGCCAGGGGCGGGCTTGGCGTGGGCGCGCAGCGGCACGCTGAACTCCTCGACCGAGATGCGTTCGGTGTCTTCGCTGCCCAGCATCCACTCCATGAACAGCTTGGAGGCATTGGGCCGGCGCGTGTTGGCCAGGATGCCCGTGGGCGAGAGGATCAGCACCGGCCCCTCCTTGGGCACCAGCGTGGCCACCGGGTTGCCCTTGGCGGCCGACCGTGCGGCCAGGCTCATCGGCCCGGCGGAGACCGATGACTCGCCGGAAATCACCGCCGTCACCGCGTCGATGGTCGAGCGGCTCACGTGCGCCTTGTTCGCGGCCAGCTTCTTGAAGAAGTCGTCGCCGTAGAGCTTGCGCATCTCGATGCACCAGGCACCGGCCGCGCCGCTGTAGGCAGGGTGCGCCACCAGGGCAGCGCCGCTCCACTTGGGGTCGAGCAGGTCGGCCCAGCTCTTGGGCGCTGCGGCGGCCGAGACCTTCTGGGTGTTGTAGACCAGGCCCATCATGAAGCAGCTTGATGCGTGGAAGTAGCCGTCCGGGTCCATGTTCTGCACGCGCTTGTCCTGCCGGGCCACGGCGGCCGGCAGAAACTTGAGCAGCAGGTTGCGGCCCTTGAGGTCCACGTAGTGCGCCAGGTCCGTGGAGGTGAACACGTCGCAGTTGGGCGTGCCGGCCTTGAGGTCCTGGTTCAGGCGCTGGTAGGCCACCTGCGCCGTGGTGCGTACCACGTTGACCTTGATGCCCGGGTAGCGCGCCGTGAAGGTGCGGCCCATCTTCTCAGCCACCTCGGAGGTCTGGGGCACCGTGTACCAGGTGAGCTCGCCCTCCTTGCGGGCAGCATCGTGCAGGGCTGCCAGGGCGGGGGCCTGTGCCCGGACTATCGCGGGAAAGGCCAGTGCGCTGGCCGCCATCACACCGAACTCTCGTCTGCGCAAGAACATGGGTTGTCTCCTGATCGTTGGTGACCGATCGGTGTCGGCCTTTTTTCAGTATGCACATGATGTTTATAAAAATACACTAATGGTTTGTATGTATTTTTTTAGAGCATGCCGAAGGCTCTAATGGCGCTGCCATGACAAAAAGCCTTTCCATCCACATCCATCGCCACGGGGAAGCCGACGTACTCGAACCTGTGCAGGTCGACGTTCCTCCCCCCGCCGCAGGCGAAGTCCAGATCCGCCAGACGGCCATCGGCCTGAACTTCGCGGACATCTACCAGCGCCGCGGCGGCCACGGCCCGCACTCGGCCACGCCCTTCCCCATCACCCCTGGTGCCCAGGGCGCGGGCGTGGTGCAGGCGGTGGGCCCGGGCGTCACGGCCTTCACGGCGGGCCAGGCAGTGGCCTATTTGCACCCGGGCGCCTACCAAGTCACGCGCAACGTGCCGGCACACCGCGTGGTGGCGCTGCCGGACTGGATACCCGAGGACATTGCGGGCGCCAACCTGCTGCGCGGCCTGACGGCCGAGTACCTGCTGCGCCGCCTGTACGTGGTGCGCCCCGGCGAGGCGGTGCTGGTGCATGCGGCCGCAGGCGGCATGGGGCTCATCCTGTCGCAGTGGGCGCGCGCGCTGGGCGCCACGGTGATCGGCACCGTGGGTTCGGCCGCCAAGGCCGAGGTGGCGCTGGCGCATGGCTGCCACCACGTGATCGACTACCGCCGCGAAGACTTCGTGGCGCGCACCCTGGAGCTGACCGGCGGCGTGGGGGTGGGCGTGGTGTACGACGCGGTGGGCAAGGACGTCTTTCTGCCCTCGCTGCAGTGCCTGCGCCCGCGCGGCCTGGCGGTCAACTACGGCACGGCCTCGGGCGACGTGGAAGCCTTCGACCTGCAGATCCTGCATGCGAAGTCACTCAGCGTGTGCCGCCCCACCCTGCGCAGCTTCGTGGCCGACCCGGCCGAACTGCGCTCGTCGGCCCAGGCCTTCTTCGACGCCGTGCGCGACGGCCATGTGCGGCTGGGCACAGGCCAGCGCTACCCGCTGGCCGAGGTGCAGCGCGCACACCGCGACCTCGAAAGCCGCGCCACCACCGGCGCCCCCGTCCTCATCCCCTGACGCACTGGACCCTTCCCATGAGACTCTTCCATGCCTGGCTGTCCAGCGCCTCGCGCCGCGTGCGCCTGTGCCTCGCCGAAAAGAACATCCCCTACGACAGCGTGGCCGTGGACCTGAGCCGGCAGGAACAGCACGCGCCCGAATTCCTGGCCATGAACCCCAACGGCGTGGTGCCGGCGCTGGAGATCGCGCCTGGCCGCTTCCTGCACGAGAGCTCGACGATCTGCGAGTACCTGGACGATATCGCGCCCGAGCCCCCGCTGCGCCCCACAGACCCGTACGAACTGGCGCAGATGCGCAATTTCGTGCGCTGGACCGACGAGAAGTCGCTGCCCCACCTGCTGATCCTGAACTGGAGCCTGATGCTGCAGTCCACCGCACAGCAGTGGAGCGACCAGGAGTTGCAGGACAAGCTGGCACGCATCCCGACCGCCGAGCGGCGCGAGGCCTGGGTGCGCATTGCCCGCAAGCCCTACACCGAGGAGGAAAAGGCAGAAGCCCTGCGCAAGCTGCTGCTGCTGGTGGACCGGATGGAAGGGATGCTGGCACCCTCTTCGCCATGGCTGATGGGCGCAAATTACTCGCTGGCGGACATTGCCGCCGCGCCCTTCATCGCGCGCATCGCGGAGATCGAGCCCGCTGCCCTGGCCGAATCTGCCCACCCGCGCGTGCACCGCTGGTGGCAGGCCATGCAGCAGCGCCCGGCGTTTGCCGCAGCGCGCCTGCAATTGTTCGGCGAGGTGCTGCAGGAGCGGCAACGCGCGGCCACCACAAGCACCTGAGCCCGGCCAAGATGCGACCGCCCGCGCATTATCATTCGGCCACTACGAACATGGCCACCACTACCACGACACCGCCCCGCGTCAACCTCAGCGACAAGATCCGCGAGGCCCTGGAGGAAGAGATCATCTCCGGCAAGCTCTATGCCGGCTGCAGCATCGACGAGCAGGAGCTGATGGAGCGCTTCGACGTTTCGCGCACCCCGGCGCGCGAAGCCATCCAGCAACTGGCCACCGCTGGCCTGGTGGAGATGGTGCCGCGCCACGGCGCGGTGGTCGCGACCCTTTCGCTCACCGAGTACGTGGCCATGCTGGAGATGCTCACCGAGCTCGAAGGCCTGGCCGCGCGCCTGTCCGCGCGGCGCATGCCGGCGGCGCTGCGCCGGGACCTG
This sequence comes from Acidovorax sp. Root219, assembly GCF_001428665.1. Taxonomy (GTDB): domain Bacteria; phylum Pseudomonadota; class Gammaproteobacteria; order Burkholderiales; family Burkholderiaceae_C; genus Acidovorax. The sequence continues at coordinate 43,841 of NZ_LMIJ01000047.1, read as the reverse complement.
CAGGCCTCCTTCCAGGCCTGCGAGACTGCAGCCGCCAAAGACGACTCCGTGGCCTACGAAGAGGCCAACCGCTGGTTCCACCAGACCATCTACGACGGCAGCCTCAACGAGGTGCTGTCGCGCCAACTGCGCCAGATGCGCCTGCGCATGCGACACCCGCAGCGCTCGCTGTTCGACCGGCCCAACCGGGTGCGCAACTCGCTGGCCGAGCACCAGGACATCATGAAGGCCATCCTCGATGGTGACGAAGATGCGGCCGACCGCCATATGTGCCGGCACATCTCGAGCGGCGGCAACGTCTACGTGGATGCCGTGGCCCGGGGCAGCGTGCCGCGCGGCTGATCAATCCAGTGTATTGAGCTGCAGCCGGCTGGCGAATTGCCGGCCATCGCCCGTGAGCGGATCGGTGAATGCCAGCGAGCGTGCCAGCAGCTGAAGCGGGCGCGAGTAGTCGCCCTCCGGCGGATCATTGACCACCGGGTAGAACGGGTCGTTGCGCAGGGGCAGACCCAGCGCGGCCATGTGCACGCGCAGCTGGTGGCGCTTGCCGGTGATGGGCGACAGGCGGTACAGCGCCCAGTCGCCGCTGTGCTGCAGCACCTGCATGTGGGTGTGGCTGTTTGGCGTGCCGGGCACTTCGTGCATGCGAAAGAACTGGGGGCTTTCTTCCATGCGGCTTCGGTGCTCGCGCGGAAAGACCAGGTCGTCGCGCCAGGGCGCCACGGCCTCGTAGTGCTTGGTGATGGTGCGGTCGCGGAACAGCGCCTGGTAGGCGCCGCGCGTGCGCTGCTGCACCGAGAACAGCACCAGCCCGGCCGTGTCGCGGTCGATGCGGTGCAATGGCGACAGTTCAGGCAGGCCCAGACGGCGCTTGAGGCGCACCAGCAGCGTGTGCTGCAGGTAGCGGCCCGATGGCGTGACGGGCATGAAGTGCGGCTTGTCGGCCACGAGCAGGTGCTCGTCCTGGTAGAGCACGGTTTCGGTGAACGGGATCTCGGGCTCGTCGTCGAGGTGGCGGTAGTAATACACGCGCAGCCCGCCTTCGAAGGGGCGGGCGGGTTCAACCGTGGCACCGCGCTCGTCCACCACGTCGCCGGCCTGCATGCGGGCCTGCCATGCGGCGCGGTCCACCGCGGGCAGGCGCTCGGCCAGGAAGTCGAGCATGCTGCCTTGCCCGTGGGTGGGCAGCACCACGCAACTGGCGCCTACGCCGTCGCGCATGGGCGGGGCGAAATGATGGCGGGGGCTGTGCATGGTGGCGCATTCTAGAAGGCCTTCCCCACCGCCGGCCCGTTACAGCCGCCAGTCTTTTCACGCCGTCCAGGCGGAGGCCCGCAGCAGCAAGGCGTCCACGGCCCGCGCAGCCAGCGCCGCGCCAGGGCTGTAGGACAAGGGCTGCAGTTGGTTACACGGGCGACCTGGCAGGGCCGTTGCGGGCTAGCATCGGCCCAACCGCACCCAACAGGCCGATGGCCTGCAGCAAGTGCTCCGATCTTCGCGCTTTTGGATGACACCTGCCCCCCATGCCCGCTACGCCATCGACCGACATGCCCACCCCGCCCCCGGCGGCCGGCCGCCCTGCCCGCAAGCCTTTGCACCGGGCGGTGAAGTGGGTGCTTGTGCTGGCAGGTCTGCTCGTGGGCCTGGCCATCCTGATCGGCGTGGTGCTGTCGCTGATGGACTGGAACCGCTACAAGCCTTTAGTCAATGAAAAGGTCAGCGAGGCCACTGGCCGGCGCTTCGAGATCGAAGGCGATCTGTCGGCTGCCTGGCGCTGGCCGCAGCCGCTGGAAGAAGGCTGGCGCCGCTGGGTACCCGGCGTGACGGTGAAGGCCGAGCGCCTGGCGATGGACAACCCGGCAGGGTTCGAGCCCCCGTTCAGTGGCGATGACAAGAATAAAGGCAAGGACAAGGGGGCAAGCACCACTGCGGCACGAGCCCCTGCCAGTGCTGCATCGGAGGGATCGGCATCCACAGCGCCGCCCCCGGCCACCCAGCCCGGCACCGCGACCATGGCCCGCATCGGCAGCGTCAGCGCCTCCATCAGCCTGCTGCCGCTGCTCTCGCGCCACCTGGCCATCGACACCGTGGCTCTGACCGACCCGGAGATCGCCCTGGCCCGCACCAAGGACGGCAGCAACAACTGGACCTTCAAGCACAAGGACGAGGACGCCCCCAAGAGCCCCTGGACTTTCGACGTGGGCCGGCTGGTGGTCAACCAGGGGCTGCTGGCCTATGCCGATGCCCAGAAGGACGTGGACCTGCAGGCGCAGGTGAACACCACGGAGCCGGTGGATCCGGCCCAGGCAGGCAGCGCGAAGGCGGCCAAGGCATCCATTCTTCCGGCGTCGGCGGCTGCTTCCTCAGCCGAGGCTGCGGCTTCGCGCGATATGGTGGCCCGCAAAAGCAGCACGAACGGCACGGCTGTGCCCTATGGCCTGCAATTCGAGCTGCAGGGCCGCATTGCCAAGGCACAGGTTGAGGGCAGCGGCCGGGCCGGCCAGGTGATCAGCCTGCGCGACAAGGTGGTCAACTACCCGCTGCAGATCGAAGCCACTGCGGGCAGCGCAGCACTGTCGGCCGAGGGCATCCTGGCCAATCCCGGGGCGCTGTCAGGCATGGACTTCGATGTGATGCTCAAGGCCGACAGCATGGCCGACCTGTACGAGGTAACGGGCCTGGTGCTGCCCAGCACGCCGCCGTTCGAAACGCGCGGGCACCTGACCGGCAGCCTGGAGCCCGAGCGCGCCGTGTGGAGCTACAGCGACTTTCGGGGCAAGGTGGGCCAGAGCGACCTGCAGGGCGACCTCAAGTACACCTCGGGCAAGCCGCGCCCCAAGCTCACGGGCAAGGTCACATCCAGCCAGTTGCGCCTGGCCGACCTGGGGCCGGCGCTGGGAACCGCCAAAGCCAGCAACACCCACCGTGGCAAAACCGATGGCAAGGTGCTGCCGGACGCCAACTTTGCGGCCGAGCGCTGGAGTGCCATGGACATGGACATCGCGTTCAAGGGAGAGCACATCATCCGATCCGAAAGCCTGCCGCTGGAAGACCTGAGCTTGCGGGCGGTGATGGACAACGCGCAACTCAGGCTCGCGCCGCTGACCTTTGGCGTGGCCAAGGGCAAGATCGAATCGGAGGTCATCATCGATGGCCGCACGCCCCCCCTCAAGGCACAGATACGCGGCAAGGTGGAAGGACTTCAGCTGTCCGCACTGTTCCCCAAGGTGGAACTGATGAAAAAAAGCTTTGGTCGCATGGATGGCGCCGTGGCACTGCGCAGCAGCGGCAACAACGTGGCCGACCTCCTGGGCAAGGGCACGGGAGAGGCGCGCCTGTACGTGCGCGAGGGCACGCTGAGCAAGCAGATGCTGGACCTGGCATCCCTGAACGTGGGCAGCATCATCGTGGGCAAGCTGTTCGGCGATGACAAGGAGGTACGCCTGCGCTGCGCGGTGGCCGACTTCACCGTGGTCGATGGCCTGGCGCAGACGCGCGTGGTGAAGATGAGCACCGACGATGCGGTGATCGAGGCCACCGGCACCATTGACCTGGGTACGGAAGCCATGAACCTGCGCATCAAGCCCGAGTCGCTGGAGTGGAAGTTCTTCTCGCTGCGCACCCCGCTGTATGTCAAGGGCACCTTTGGCAACCCGGATGTAGGGGTGGAACCCGGACCGCTGCTGCTGCGCGCGGGCGCTGCGGTGGTGGCGGCGGTAGCGGCACCGGTGGCCCTGGCGCTGATACCGGTCACCGTGCCGGCCGCCGATGACGACACCTACTGCAAGCCGCTGCTGGACCTGGCCAAGGAGCCTGTGAAGCCGGGTGCCCAGGGCGCTGCAGGCACGGCATCGCAGCCCGCGCGGGATGCCGCCAGCCGGCAGCGACCAGCGCGCTGAGCCAGCCTGCGGTCACTGGACAGGCGCAATGCGGGAATAATCCTCCCTTTTGCCCGCCGGCGCGCTGCATGGTCGATGCGGTGCGCCCCCCTGCATGAAGACTCTCCAATCCGTGGGCCTGGCCCTGCTCGGGCTGTTGCTCATGGGCCTGATCATCCCTGAACGCATCCGCATCCCCGTGGCCGGAGCCTCCACGAAGGACTGGAATGCCCAGTCGTTCTGGTTCGAGCCCTGGGGCACGTCGGGCGTGCACAAGGGCATCGACATCTTCGGCAAGACGGGGACGCCGGTGCTCAGCACCACGGACGGCATCGTGCTCTTCACCGGTGAGATCGCCAAAGGCGGCAAGGTGGTGCTGGTGCTCGGCCCCCGCTGGCGGCTTCATTACTTCGCCCACCTGGACCGCATCAGCACCCATGCGCTGGCGCCCGTGGCCTCGGGCAGCGCCATCGGCACCGTGGGGGCCAGCGGCAATGCCCAGGGCAAGCCGCCGCACCTGCACTACTCCATCGTGCGGCTGCTGCCCGCGCCGTGGAAGATCGATGGGGCGACCCAGGGGACCAAGAAGGCCTTTTTCATGGACCCGGGCGCTTATCTGAAAGGGCAGTAGCTGCAGCGCTCATAGGGATTTGCATTTGATCGTATGGCAAGGCGAACCAACGACGCTAGACGGTCAAAGGCAAATCCGTCTCAATGGAAGTCCCGGCTGCCATCGAGTGCCCCGGCCATGCGGCCCAGCAGCGGCGTCAGGTCCTTGAAGCGCTGGGCCACCAGGTGGCGCACCACGAAGGCTTCGCCTGCAGCATCCTTTCCTTTTTCTTCATCCTCACCATGCCGGCTGCATTGCCACACCCCCTGCACCGCCAGCAGGCGTGAGCGCAGGATGGCATCGCGCCACTGCTCCACCATCGCTGGCCAGACGATGACGTTGACGGGGCCGGTCTCGTCCTCCAGCGTGACGAACATGGTGCCCTTGGCCGAGCCCGGCCGCTGGCGCACGGTGACGATGCCGCAGGCGCGCACCTGCCGGCCATCGGGCACATTGCGCAGTTGCAGCGCCGTGAGCAGGCGCCAGCGCGCGAGCCGGTTGCGCAGCAGCGCCAGCGGGTGGCGGCGCAAGGTGAGGCCGGTGGCCGCATAGTCGAACAGGATCTCCTCGCCCTCGGGCGCCTCGGGCAGCTGCAGCGGGGCCTCGTGCACCGGCACATCGCGCAGCAGGGCGGGTGCGGTGTGCTGGGCAGAGGCGTCCCACATCTGCTGGCGCCGGTGGCCCGACAGGCGGGCCAGCGCGTCGGCTGCGGCCAGCACCTGCATGTCCTGGTGGTTCAGGCGCGCGCGCAGGGCCAGGTCTTCGGTGCTGGCAAAGGGGCCGCCCTGCACGCGGGCCTCGACCAAACGTTCTGCCGCGGCTGTCTCCAGGCTGCTCACCAGGCGCAGGCCCAGGCGCACTGCGGGCTGGGGCAGCGGTGGTGCGGGCAGGCCTTTGGCGGGTTGCAGCATTTCGGGCGTGCCCTCCAGCGTGCATTCCCAGTCGCTGCAGGTCACGTCGATGGGCAGCACGCGCACGCCATGGCGCCGTGCATCCTGCACCAGTTGCGAGGCGGTGTAGAAGCCCATGGGCAGCGAGTTGAGCAGCGCCGCCAGAAAGCAGGCGGGCTCGTGGCATTTGAGCCAGCTGCTGCTGTAGGCCAGCAGGGCAAAGCTGAAGGCATGGCTTTCGGGGAAGCCATATTCGCCGAAGCCCAGCATCTGCTTGAAAACGCGCTGGGCGAAATCCAGCTTGTACCCGTTGTCCACCATGCCGTCGATCAGCCGCTTCTCGAAATGGTGTACCCCGCCCGTGCGTTTCCATGCAGCCATGGACCGGCGCAGCGCATCGGCCTCGGATGCGGAAAATTTGGCGGCGATCATCGCGATCTGCATCACCTGCTCCTGGAAGATCGGAATGCCCAGCGTGCGCTCCAATGCCTCGCCGAGCTCTTCACTCTCCAGCCTCAAGGGCTCGCCCTTGCGCTGCTTTTCGCGTGCCTGCAAGTAGGGATGCACCATGCCGCCCTGGATGGGCCCTGGCCGCACGATGGCAACCTCCACCACCAGGTCATAGAACACCTTCGGCCGCAGGCGCGGCAGCATGCTCATCTGGGCGCGGCTCTCGATCTGGAACACGCCCACCGTGTCGGCGGCGCAGATCATGTCGTAGGTGGCGGGGTCTTCGGGGGGAATCTGGTGCAGCTCCCAGCGCTCGCCGCGCAGATCGGCACGCAGGTCCAGGCAGCGGCGCAGCGCGCTGAGCATGCCCAGGGCCAGCACATCCACCTTCATGAGGCCCATGTCGTCCAGGTCGTCCTTGTCCCACTGGATGATGGAGCGGTCGACCATGGCGGCGTTCTCTACCGGCACGATGCGCGTGAGCAACCCCTGCGTGAGCACGAAGCCCCCCACATGCTGGCTCAGGTGGCGCGGAAAGCCCTTGAGCTGCACCGACAACTGCAGCCACAGCTCGGCCGTGTGCAGGCTGAGGTGCTCGCCCATGTCCTGCGCCATCTCCTGCAGGCGGTGCGCCGCGAATTCCTCATCGAACCAGTGGTGGTCCTTGGCAAAGGCATCGACCAGTTGCGCAGGCACGCCCAGCGCCTTGCCCACGTCGCGCAGCACGCTGCGGGTGCGGTAGCTGGTGACCACGGCGGCAATGGCGGCACGGTCGCGGCCGTACTTGGTGTAGACGTACTGGATGACCTCTTCGCGTCGGTTGTGCTCGAAGTCCACGTCGATATCGGGTGGCTCCTTGCGCTCCTTGCTGATGAAGCGCTCGAACAGCAGCTTGGTGCGCTCGGGGTCCACCTCGGTAATGCCCAGGCAGTAGCACACGGCGGAGTTGGCGGCAGAGCCGCGGCCTTGGCACAGGATGCCCTCGCCGCGCGCAAAGCGCACGATGTCGTGCACGGTGAGAAAGTACATCTCGTACTTGCAGTCGGCGATCAGCGCGAGCTCGCGCAATATCTGCGCCACCACCTTGTCCGGCACGCCTTGCGGGTAGCGGCTGCGCGCGCCCTCCCAGGTCAGCCAGGCCAAGCCTTCAGCCGGCGTCATCCCCTCAGGCACGGCCTCCAAGGGGTACTGGTATTTGATCTCGTCGAGGCTGAAGGTGCAGCGCGCCGCAATCTCCAGCGTGGCCGCGAGCAGCTCGGGCGGGTAGATGCCGGCCAGGCGCACGCGCTGGCGCAGGTGGCGTTCGGCATTGGGCTGCAGCGCAAAGCCGCATTCGGCCACGGTGCAGCCCTGGCGCACGGCGGTGATCACGTCCTGCAGCGGCTTGTGCGAGCGCAGGTGCATGTGCACGTCGCCCGCTGCCACCAGGGGCACACCGGTCTGGCGCGACACCTGCTGCAAGGTGGCCAGCCACAGGTCGTCGTCGGGCCCGAGCAGCAGCTCCACCCCCAGCCAGAAGCGCTGGCCGAAGTTCGCCTGCGCCTGTTCCACACAGGCCAGCAGTGCAGCGGTGTCCATCGCATGCTGCACGCTGCGGTCGGGCATGAGCAGCAGCTCGCAGTGCTGCAGCTGGGCCACGTCGGACACCGGCCCCAGCTCGTAGATGCCCTTGGGCGCGGTGCGCCGCGCGGCGCTGATGAACTCGCACAGATTGCCCCAGCCCTCGATGTTGCGCGGCAGCGCCACCAGCCGAAAGCCGGGGTACGCGAACTCGCTGCCCGGTATGAACTGCAGGCCCAGCGCCTTGGCCGGGCCATGGGCCCGCACCACGCCGGCCACCGAGCATTCGTCGGTCAGCGCCAGGGCCCGGTAACCCAGCTCGGCCGCGCGCGCCACCAAGTCCTGGGGCTGCGAGGCGCCGCGCTGGAAGCTGAAGTTGGAGATGCAGTGCAGCTCGGCATAGTCCGGCAAGGCCAGCGGTGCGGCGGAAACGGCGGCAGATGGGCGATCAGGAATGGTGTGGCTCATGGCTCAGCCCCTCAGGCATACAGGCCCTGCAGGAACCAGCGGTCGCGGGATTCCCCTGCAGGCCTGTGCGCCAGCCGTTCGCGAAAGATCCAGACGCGGCCAGCCTCAGGGCTCAGCGCAACGAAGTAGTCACGTTGCACCAGTCCGCTTTGGCCTTGCCGAGACGGGCCGCCATTGCTCTCACAGGCTGATGGGGCGCAAGCCCCCTCTTCCCACCAGGCGGCATCGAACCGGTGCGGCCCGGCCAGCATGCGCAGCGGGCCCTGGTAGCACGGCCGATGGCCCTGCATGACCAGGCGCTGTGGGGTGCGCAGCAGCCAGGTGGGCCACAGCACGGCCTCGGGCGCGTGCTCGCCCTGTGGGGGCTTTGCTGCTCGCACTGGATCGGCTTCTGCCATGGGCTGCCAGCGCTGCATGCATTCGGGCCGGTGGTCTGCGAGCAGGGTGACGGACTGCACCTGCCCGGCCCCCAGGCGGGCGGAGAGGCGCTCGACCAACTGGTGCCAGGCCTCGCCCTCCTGGTCACCGGCGGCCGACGATCCGTCGGGCGGCAGCAGGTGGGCGCTGGCATGGGGCAGCGGTGCGGTCTCCAGCGCGCGCAGCGTGATCTGGTTGGCCGGCGCAGCCAGGGGCGTACGCGCCAGGTTCTCGGCCAGCAGGCGGCGCAGGTGGGCCAACTCGTGCGTGGGCTGGGCCGTGCGCACGGGCAGAGCGTGCCATGGGGCGATGGGCACGCCATCGACCCGGCGCAGGTCGTGCCGCCAGGCCAGCTCCAGCGCCAGCACGCCCTGCTGGCGCGCCTGCAGCCAGGCCTGCAGGGCCGAGAGCAGGCGGCTGGCAGACCACAGCAAGGCATCGGCCGAGGTGGCCAGCGCGGGCAGCTCGGCCGTCAACTCGAAACGCTCGGGCAACTCCACCCAGGCGTGGTTGTGGGCGATATGGCCGTAAGCCCGGTCCAGCGCCAGCAGCACGGCCGCGCCCAGACGCCGGGCCACGCCGTCGCGCGGCAGCGCGCGCAAGGCGCCCCAGGTGCGGCAGCCCATGCGTGCCAGGCTCGGCAGGTGCGGGTGCAGCGCCGTCAGGGTATGCAGCGGCAGGCCATCGGGCAGGTGCCTGGGCAGGGGCTGGCCTGCCAGCTGCAGGCGCAGCAGGGCCAGGGCCTGCAGCGAGGTGGGCGCCTCGGCAAAAGGGGTTGGGCATCTGGCAGCAGGGCATTCCTGCGGTACAGGTCCTTGCGATGGATTGCCCGCTGCCGCGGGCGGTTCGGCGGGCCATGGCGGGCTGCGCAGCTGCAGTTGTGCCAACAATGCCTCGCGCCCGCCCCAGAGGCGTTCGGTGGCCGAGACCTCCAGCAACAAAGCCTCGCCCTCCACGCTCGCCACGCGCGGCGTGAACTGCAGCGCCCACCAGTGCTCGTGCGGGGCCTGCGGCAAGGGCTGGCGCGGCCCGGCTGTGGCCGACAGCAATGCCACGCCAGGGTCGGTATGGCTGTCAGTGGGGGTTGGCGGCAACGGCCATGCGATCCAGTGCATGCTGCACACCTCCTCCTGGCAGGCGATCCCGCCACGCCGCCAATGGCAGCACCACGGCATTCCGTGCTGGCTGCTGTGGGGCGCGCCGCCCCTCCCCGCGCGCTGCCGACGCGGCCAGCACACGGGCCAGCGCCGCATGGCTGGCAGGCAGCGCCAGGGGCTGCTCCATGGGCGGCCCACGGCGCTTGAGCACCTGCACCTGCATCTGCGCGCCACCCGAGCCATCGACGGCCTCGACCCATAGCCTCAGCGGCGCGGGCGATGCCTGCTGGCGCGCCCTGGCCGGGCGGAACACCCACAGCAGCTGCCCCATCTGCGCAGCCGCCAGCTGCAGCCGCCTCAGCGATTCGGGTGCCGCCTGGGGCAGCCAGGCCAGCACCGCCTGCACGTCGCGGCAGCGCAGCGCCTGCTCTGCCGCCCACAGCGCCTGCGCGGCCGAAGTGGTCTGCACGCGGCACAGCCGCGCCGCATCCAACCCACCCGCACGCAGGGCCGGTGCAAACGGTTCATAGGGCGGCGCCACCAGCACCACGGCCCCCGGCCGCGCGGCCGTGGCCTGGGCCAGGGCTGGCAGCACCAGTCGCCACACATGCAGGCCCGCCGCCGGCTGCAGCACCTCGGTCATGGCGCCCACAGGCCAGCCCCCGCCCGGCAACTGCGCATCGAGCCCTGCATGCCCCGTGGACTGCACCCGCGCCGCACTGGACGTGCCCAGTTGGTCGGCCAGCCACACGCCTGCCAGGCGCGGCGGTGCGCTGGCAGCCAGGGAACGGAGGGGGACGGCGGACATGAGAGGGGCAAATGAGGGACATGCGCAGAGGTCAGGCGACGGCGGAAAACCGCTGCGGACGCACCAGGGCCCTGGTCAGGGCATGCCTGTGCATGAAGCCCGGGATGAAAGCCGAATACTGTGTTTTCATCCAGTTATCGTACCCGATTCCGGGCCACGTGGTGGCTTTTCAGAGCATTCCTGCAGGTCATTGGCACCCGCCAGAGCTCTGGCCCAGGCTGCGCGGGCTTCATGGCCCACCACGGCAGAAAACTCGGGGGAAAGGATGATGCGGGGGAGATAAGCAATGGCAAGCCGTTGCACCCTCGCTTGCAGCGTCAGCGCGAACACGCTTGCGTGCAATGGCGGCCCGGAAATGACAAAAGGCCTGCAGAATTGCTTCTGCAGGCCTTGCCAATAATGGTCGGAGCGGCGGGATTCGAACTCGCGACCCTCTGCTCCCAAAGCAGATGCGCTACCAGGCTGCGCTACGCTCCGACAGCTCGTATTCTAACCCGGGAAATTTCGGGTTCTGACCAAATGCGCGCTTTTTTTGAATTTTTTGCAGCGACTGCACCGGACCAGGGTTCCATCGGCAGTGCTGTCATGCATCCAGGGCGATGCAAACTGCGGCGATGGGGGGGAAACTCAATCAACTAACAACCAACGGGAAACTCAAAGGCGAACCAGCAGCCACCAGCGCACGGCCACCTGCGTGGCCGCATGGCGGCAGGCAATCAACGGCTCGACGGGCCTGGGCCGCGGCCGGCCAGGTGGCGGAAGGTGATGCGGCCCTTGGAGAGGTCGTAAGGCGACATTTCCAGGGAGACCTTGTCGCCCGCCAGGATGCGGATGTGGTGCTTGCGCATCTTGCCGCCGGTGTAGGCAATCAGCTGGTGACCGTTGTCCAGCGTCACGCGAAAGCGCGAGTCGGGCAGCACTTCGGTCACGGAGCCTTGCATTTCAATCAGTTCTTCTTTGGCCATGTTCTCTTGTCTTTTCAAAAATCAAAAATCTGGTGATCGGCGCCTGAACGCTGGGGCATCCACCACGGCCTATGCAGCGTGGTCGGGCTCGACACACGGTGCATTGCGGGCGGTGGGAGTCGCTGCACCCGGGGCGCAGATCAGGCAGAGGGCCGGGGAGACGGCTTCATACGGATTTGCATTTGATCGTGTAGATAGCAACGTCGCTACACGGTTAAAGGCAAATCCGTATCAATGGACAGGCAGAGCGCTGTGCATAGCCTGTCGATTGTACCGCGATGTACCAGGGCTTGCCTATGGCGAGAATGCCGCAGTGTCGCTGAGCGCTGCCGATACCCTCACGGGGACGCACCGGCAGGGGCGCGTCAGCCCCCGGGATCCTGGCTCTGCACGGCCACCGCCAAGGTACGCACCAGGTCGGTCTGGGTGATGATGCCCACCAGGTGCCCGCCCTCGTCGACGATGGGGATATGGTGGTGCCCGCCCTGCGAGAACAGGGGCACCAGGTCCATGGCGTGCTGGCCCACCCGGGCCACCTGCACCGGGTGCGACATGATCTCGCCCACGCTGGCGGGCTGGCCGCCGCGGCCCTTGACCAGGGCGCGCAGGCGCTGGCCCAGGCCCTCGTGCAGGTCGAGGTTGGCCAGGCGCATGAAATCGGCCACCGTGACGATGCCGAGCACCTGCCGGTCCGCATCCACCACGGGCAGGGCCTTGATCTTTTCGGTGCGCATCAGGGTCCACGCATCCTTGAGGGAGATGCCCTGCTCCACCGCCATGGCCGGCCGGGACATGATGTCCGCGCAGCGCACCTCCCCCAGCGTGCGCTGAAAGGCCGCGCGGCCCGCCAGCTGCAGCAGGCCTTCTAGGTCGGCGCGGCTCACGTCCAGCACCTGGTTGTAGTGCGCCAGCGCCGCATCCACGTCTGATGCGGCAAAGGCCCCCTTGGCCACGGCGGTGCGCGCCGGCGATTGCTGCGGATGCGGGTAGCTGCGCCCGGTGAGGCTGTTGTAGACCACACCTGCCAACAACAGCACCAACACATTGAAGAGGACAGGAAACGCCGCCAGGTGCAGGCCGTCGCCCGCTGTGAGCACCACGTACAGCGCCATGGAGCCACCGGGTGGATGCAGGCAGCGCAGCGGCACCATGAGCGCAATGGCAAGGCCCACCGCCAGCGCTCCCGCCAGCGCCGGGTCGGGCACCAGTGCGGCACACAACGCCCCCACCATCGCCGACAGGGTGCTGCCGCCCAGCACCGGCCAGGGCTGGGCCAGGGGGCTCGACGGCATGCCGAACACCAGCACGGCACTGGCCCCCAGCGCGCCCAGCATCCAGGGCCCATGGGCATGTCCGCCTCCCGCCCACCAGCGGCTGAGCACCGCCGTCAGGAAGATGCCCAGCACGGCACCCACGATGAAGCGCAGGCGTTCGCGGCCATCGATCCCCAGCGGGGCCGGCCAGAAATGGCGAAGCCAGCGCACGATGCGCGCGCGCGGGGGCAACCGTGCCGCCGCACGCGGGGAGGACGAAGAAACGGGATCGGGCTCTTGCGCCGGAGATGGGGGGATGGGGGACGAGGGCGGTGCGGACATGCAGCCGGCCATTGTGCCGGGTGGCGATTTGCAGCGCACCAACCGGGTGCAAACCCGCTGCTGCCAAGGTGGGCAAAGGTGTGGACTATGCTCGAAACTACCTATCGTTCGCCCTCAAACCGCTGCACACGGCCCCGAAAACATGCTCTATACTGCATGTACACCGCATTGAATGCAGTTTACTTCACACTCTTTGTCGCCATGGAGGGCCCGAAAACAAGGCCCTCACGGATACGCCGCGAGCCCATGAAGGATGCCTACAGTCAGCGCCGGTACGGGTAAGCCATAGGTTTTCACACAGGGGCTTGGGGTTAAATTACTTTAAGCCTAAACAAAGGAGACACTCCCCATGACCACTCGCCGCCTTGTCATCAGCCGCAGCGCAGCCCTCGTTGGCGCCGCATCCACCGGCCTGCTGCTGCCCTCCATCGTGCGCGCCCAGAGCGGCAAGGTGCGCGTGGGTTTCATGCTCCCCTATACCGGCACCTTCGCCCAACTGGGCGTGGCCATCGAGAACGGCGTGCGCATGGCCATCGACCAGCAGGGTGGCAAGCTCGGCGGGCGCGAGATCGAGTGGTTCAAGGTGGACGATGAGTCCGAGCCCAGCAAGGGCGTGGAAAACGCCAGCAAGCTGGTGCAGCGCGACAAGGTGGACGTGCTGATCGGCACCGTGCACTCGGGCGTGCAGATGGGCATCCAGAAGGTGGCGCGCGACACCGGTGTGCTCAACCTGATCCCCAACGCCGGCGTGCATGCCGCCACCCGCGGGCTGTGCGCGCCCAACGTGTTCCGCACCTCGTTCAGCAACTCCCAGCCCACGCTGGCCCTGGGCAAGGCGATGATGGACAAGGGCCACAAGAAGGCCGTGTGGATCACCTGGAAGTACGCCGCAGGCGAGGAAGCCTTCGAAGGCTTCAAGCAGAGCTACACCGCAGCCGGCGGCACCATCGTCAAGGAGCTGGGCCTGCCCTTCCCGAACGTGGAGTTCCAGGCGCTGCTGACCGAGATCGCGGCCCTCAAGCCCGATGCCGTGGCCTGCTTCTTCGCCGGTGGCGGTGCGGCCAAGTTCATCAAGGACTACGCGGCCGCCGGCCTCAAGGACAAGATTCCGCTGTACGGCTCGGGCTTCCTGACCGAAGGCGTGCTCGATGCGGCCGGCCCCGCAGCCGACGGCATCATCACCACCATGCACTACAGCGACTCGCTGGACACGCCGCGCAACAAGCAGTTCCGCCTGGAATACGCCAAGGCCTTCCGCAGCCAGCCCGATGTGTATGCCGTGCAGGGCTACGACACCGGCCTGCTGCTGGTGCAGGGTGCCAACGCCGTCAAGGGCGACCTGGCCGCCAAGCCCGCGCTGTACAAGGCGCTCGAGAGCGCCGTGATCGACAGCCCGCGCGGCAAGTGGACCATGAGCAAGGCCCACAACCCGGTGCAGGACATCTACCTGCGCGTGGTCGAGAACAAGGAAAACAAGGTCGTCGGCATTGCGGCAAAAGCCCTGTCCGACAGCGGCGCCGGCTGCCGCATGGCCTAAGCACCACCGCACACCTGGCGCAGCGGCGGGCCTCGGCCTGCCGTGCGGAGCGCTGGCCCTGCGGGTTTTGACACAATGGCAGCGCCTGCCAACTCGGCAGGCCAGTCCTCCGTGCGCCCGGACTTTGCGGCCACCCCCTTGGATCACCCTCTTCCATGACCCTCAGTACCTACCTGCTCTACCTGGCCGCCGTGGCCCTGCTGGTGCTCTCGCCCGGCCCGACCATGCTCATGTGCATGACCGCCTCGCTGCAGCACGGCCCGCGCAAGGCCGTCGTGGCGGCCGCCGGCAGTGTGACGGCCGTGCTCGGCACCATGCTGCTGTCCGCCCTGGGCCTGGGCGCGCTGCTGGCCGCGTCCGAGACCGCGTTCTGGGTGCTCAAGGCAGCGGGCGCTGCCTACCTGATCTGGCTCGGTATCAAGACCTTCCGCAGCCAGGGCAGCGTGTTCGACCAGATGCCCGAGGGCGCCACTGCGGCACCCGCCGTGCCCGCGCACCGGCTGTACCTGCAGGGCCTGATCGTGGGCGGCAGCAACCCCAAGGCCATCCTGTTCTTCACGGCCTTCTTTCCGCAGTTCCTGAACCCCACGCTGTCCTTTGCGCCGCAGTTCGCCATCCTGGCCGCCACCTTCGTCGCGTTCGAGTTCACGGTGCTCACGCTGTGCGCCTTGGGCGTGGCCCGGCTGGCCCCAGCCCTGCGCTCGGGCAACCGCATGCGCTGGTTCAACCGCGTCTCGGGTGGCCTGTTCACCCTGATGGGCTCGCTGCTGCTGGCCACGCGCCGCGCGGCCTGACCCCGCTACATCCACCTGCCGCACGCCATGGACTTCGCTACCTTCCTGATCCAGTTGCTCAACGGCGTGCAGTACGGCCTCTTGCTGTTCATGCTGGCGGCCGGCCTCACCCTGATCTTCGGGATCATGGGCGTGGTGAACCTGGCGCACGGCAGCTTCTACATGCTGGGAGCCTACCTGGCGTATTCGCTGTCGGGGTATTTCGGCAGCCTCACGCTGGCCATACTGGGCGGTGCGGTGCTGGCCGTGGCCTTCGGGCTGGCGCTTGAGTGGCTGCTGTTTCGCCACTTCTACCACCGCGACCATCTGGACCAGGTGCTGCTCACCTTCGGGCTGATCTACATCTTCGAGGAGCTGCGCTCCATCCTCTGGGGCGACGATGTGCACGGAGTGGCCATCCCGAAGCTGCTGGACTGGTCGATCCCGCTCACCGACACCCTTTCCTACCCGGTGTACCGCCTGTTCATCTCGGGCGTGTGCATCGTGCTGGCCATCGGCCTGTACCTGCTGATCTCCAAGACCCGCTTGGGCATGAAGATCCGCGCCGGTGCCTTCAACCGCGACATGGCCGAGTCGCTGGGCGTGAACATCAAGCTCATCCACGCCATCGTGTTCGCGCTGGGCGTGGGCCTGGCGGCCATGGCCGGCATGGTGGCAGCCCCCGTCTCCAGCGTCTACCCCAACATGGGCTCCTCGGTGCTGATCATGTGCTTCGTGGTGGTGGTCATCGGCGGAATCGGCTCGGTGCGCGGGGCCCTGATCTCGGCGCTGCTGGTGGGCCTGGTGGACACCTTCGGCAAGGTGCTGCTGCCCTCCGTGGCCGGCATGCTGGTCTACATGCTGATGGCGGCCGTGCTGCTGTGGAAACCCGAAGGTCTTTTCAAACAATGACAGTCGTTCCTGTGATCCTTGCCCTGCCAGCCCCGCGGAGGCCCGCATGAGCACACCCCGCACCAACCTGGAGGTGCTGCCGCGCAGCGTGCAGTTCGTGCTCGTGCTCGGCCTCGTCGCGCTGCTGGCGTTTCCGTTCGTGGGCAGCGATTTCTATGTGCAGATGGTCACGCGCATGATGATCATGGCCATCTTCGCGATGAGCCTTGATCTGCTGCAGGGCGTGACCGGCCTGGTCTCGCTGGGCCACGCGGCCTACTTCGGCGTGGCAGGCTATGCGCTGGCCTTTCTCACCCCGGCCGATGCCCCGGTGAGCCTGTGGTGGTCGCTGCCCGCCGCCGTGGCGGGCTCGGCCCTGGTGGCGCTGTTCATCGGCTTCTTCGTGGTGCGCACGCACGGCATCTACTTCATCATGGTGACCATGGCGTTCGCGCAGATGGTGTTCTACCTGTTCTTCGACAACAAGATCCTGGGCGGCTCGGACGGCATCTACATCAACCTGCGCCCTGATGCCTCGGTGTTCGGCTGGATGCTGTTCGACCTCGAAGGGCGCCGCACCTTCTACTACTTCACGCTGGCGCTGGTGGGGCTGGTCTACGCGGGGCTGCGCCGGCTGCTTTGGAGCCCCTTGGGCCGGGCGCTGGCGGGCATCCGCGTCAACGAGCACCGCATGCGCGCCATGGGCTTTTCCACCCAGGGCTACAAGCTCACGGCCTTCACCGTGGCCGGCGCCCTGGCCGGCCTGGCGGGCTACCTGTGGGGCGCGCAGACGGGCTATGTGAACCCCGAGCTCATGGGTTTTCACATGAGCGCGCACGCCATCATGATGGTCATCCTGGGCGGCATGGGCAATTTCGCGGGGGCCATCGTCGGCGCCTTCGCGTTCGAGTACCTGCTGCATGTGTTCAAGGACATCACCAAGCACTGGCAACTGCTCATGGGCAGCTTCATCGTGCTGGTGGTGCTGGTGGCGCCGCGCGGGCTGCTGGGCATGCTGGTGCGCCTGCGCGCCGCCAAGGGAGGCACGGACCATGGCTGAGCACGAAGTCCTGCTGTCGGCCCACAAGATCACCAAGCGCTTCGGCGGCCTGGCCGCCGTCAACGGCGTCTCGGTGGACCTGTGGCGCGGGCGCATCCATGCGGTGATCGGGCCCAACGGCGCGGGCAAGTCCACGCTGACCAATCTGCTCTCGGGCGACCTGCCCCCCACGGCCGGTGAGATACGGCTGGGCGCCACCGAGGTGACGGGCTGGGCGCCCGAGCGCATCTCGCGCCAGGGCCTGGGCCGCAGCTACCAGAAGACCAACATCTTTCTGCCCTTCACCGTGCACGAGAACGTGCGCCTGGCCGCCCAGTCGCGCGACCCGCAGCAGCCCTGGAACCCGCTGCGCTGGTGGCGTGACACGCGCGACCAGGGCCCGCACAACCGCGCCAGCAGCGAGCGTGTGGACCGGGCCATCGAACTGGCGGGCCTGCAGGCGCGGCGCGATGCCGTGGCCGGCACCATGAGCCACGGCGAGCAGCGCCAGCTCGAGATCGCCATGACCCTGGCCACCGAACCCCAGGTGCTGCTGCTCGACGAGCCCCTGGCCGGCATGGGCGTGGCCGAGGCCGAGCGCATGGTGCAACTGCTGCTGCGCATCAAGCCGGGCCACGCGATGATGCTGGTGGAGCACGACATGGATGCCGTGTTCGCACTGGCCGACCATCTGACGGTGATGGTCAACGGCGAGGCCATCGCCAGCGGCACGCCGCCCGAAGTGCGCGCCGACGCCAACGTGCAGGCCGCCTACCTGGGTGAGGAACACTGACATGGCACCGCAGCAAAACACGCCCCTCATCGAGGCCCGGGGCCTCAACACCTTCTACGGCGCCAGCCACATCCTGCACGGGGTGGACTTCACCGTGGGCCAGGCCGAGACCATCGGCCTCATGGGCCGCAACGGCATGGGCAAGAGCACGCTGCTCAAGTCGCTCATGGGCCTCGTGAAGCCGCGCTCGGGCAGCGTGGCCGTGGCCGGGCACGACACCACGGGCCGACCACCCTACGAGGTGGCACGCTTGGGGATCGCCTATGTGCCCGAGGGGCGCGGCATCTTCGGCAACCTGAGCGTGGTCGAAAATCTGCAGATGGCCGCCCGCGCCGGCACGCGCGGCCAGCGCGACTGGACCTACGAGCGCGTGCTGGAGACCTTTCCGCGCCTCAAGGAGCGCCTGGGCCACGGCGGACAGCAGCTCAGCGGCGGCGAGCAGCAGATGCTGACCATCGGCCGCGCGCTGATGACGAATCCCGACGTGCTCATCCTCGACGAGGCCACCGAGGGCCTGGCCCCGCTGATCGCGCGCGAGATCTGGCGCATCTGCAGCCTCATCAAGGCCAGCGGCATCAGCAGCGTGATCGTCGACAAGAACTGGAAGCACGTCACCCAGATCACCGACCGCAACGTCATCCTGGTCAAGGGCCAGGTGGTGTTCGAGGGCAGCTCAGAGACCCTGTGCTCCCAGCCGCAGTTGCTGGAGCAGCACCTGGGCGTTTGACACAACCGCCCTCTCCCGGTGCGCGGGACCCGTCTCGTCTTGCCTTAGCATCCGGCGGTCCACCCGCCCCGCCAAGCTGTCCATGTCCCCTGCCCTCGCCGTCTTCCTGTTGCTCCTTGCCGCCCTGGTGCTGACCAACGTCTGGGCCACGCGGCGCGTGCTGCGCAGCCACGAGTTCGGCAACCGCAAGGCGCTGATGGTGATGGGCATCTGGATCCTGCCCTTCCTCGGCGCGTTCATGGCGCGCTACCAGTTTGCGCCGCCAGAGGATTCACGGCCTGCAGCATTGGCCTTGCCGGTCCAGGGCGGCGAACAGCCCCCGGCGCCGCAGGTGCTGCGCATGGCCGGCCTCGAACCCTTCACCGTGCGGGACCACCTGAGCGCCCCCGCCGGCCTGCCCCTGATGGACTGGCAGGCACTCGACCACTGGGCCGGACAAGCCCCCACCCCCGAAGCCACCACAGAGGCCATCGCCCTGGGCCGCCGCGCCTGGCTGCTGCACCTGCGCGATGCGATTGGCCCGCACATGCACCTGCACGAGAGCGCGGACGTGCACATCCTGTCCCCTCTGGAGCCGCCAGTGGCACAGGCCATGGCGGGCTACGTCACCAAAACGCGCCAGCGCATCGCGCGCGTGCTCGATGGCGTGGCCCGCTTCAACCCAGGCGAGAAAAGCGTGCTGCTGGTGCTCGAGAGCGAAGAGCTCTACTACCACTACGTGGGCCAGTTCTACCCCGATGGCGGGGAGTTCGCCTTCAGCGGCGGCATGTTCATCCACAACGGCTGCCCGCACTTCGTGGTGGTGCAGGCCGACCTGTCCACCATCGAGCCCGTGATCGCGCACGAGCTCACGCACAGCGCCCTGTCGTACCTGCGCCTGCCCACCTGGCTCGATGAAGGCTTGGCCGTGAACACCGAGCACCGCCTGACAGGCGCGCGCCGCCCTGCCCAGACGCCGCAGGCCATGCACCAGCGCCACCTGGCATTCTGGAATGCCGAGCGCGTGCAGGAGTTCTGGTCGGGCGACTCGTTCCACCGCACGGACGATGGCAACGCGCTGTCGTATGACCTCGCCCGCATCGCGGTAGAGCAGTTGGCGCGCGACTGGCCCGCATTCAGCCGGTTCGCAACCAGCGCCCGCCGCGGCGATGCAGGCGCCGAGGCTGCGGCCAGCGCACTGGGCATCGACCTGGGCAGTTTCGTCGGCGCCCTGGTGCAGGCATCCGAGGACTGGGCACCGCGCCCCGCTACTTGGCCAACACAGCCCGCACAACAGGCTGCATACCTACATTTTTGAGCGCCCGCCATCAGTAGAATGGCCCGCACCCCTTTCCAAGGATGTTCCCACAGTGTCTGACAGCCTCGCCGTTCTCCCCCAGTACCTGATGCCCAAGCAGGCCATGACCGCCCTGGCGGGAAAATTCGCCTCGGCCCGCCTGGGGGGACTGACCACCGCAGTCATCCGCGGCTTCGTGTCCCACTACCAGGTGAACATGGCGGAGGCGGCCAATCCGGACATCGCGGCCTATGCCTCGTTCAACGACTTCTTCACCAGGGCCCTGCAGCCCGGCGCGCGACCCCTGGCCGATGCCGACCTGGTCTGCCCCGTGGACGGTGCCATCAGCCAGTTCGGCCCCATCCAGAAGGACCAGATCTTCCAGGCCAAGGGCCATTCATACTCCACCACGGCACTGGTGGGCGGCGATTCGTCGCTGGCTGCGCGCTTTGACGATGGCTACTTCGCCACCCTGTACCTGAGCCCGCGCGATTACCACCGCATCCACATGCCCTGCGCAGGCCAGCTCACGCGCATGGTGCATGTGCCCGGCGACCTGTTTTCGGTGAACCCGACCACGGCGCGCGGCGTGCCCGGCCTGTTCGCGCGCAACGAGCGCGTGGTGTGCTTCTTCGATTCGGCCCACGGGCCCTTCGTGCTGGTGCTGGTGGGCGCGACCATCGTGGGCAGCATGGCCACCGTCTGGCATGGCCAGGTGAACCCGCCGCGCACCGGCGTGCTGCGCCACTGGGACTACCCGGCCGGCCAGGTGTCGCTGCAAAAGGGCGAGGAAATGGGCCGTTTCCTGCTCGGCTCCACCGTGGTGATGCTGTTCCCCAAGGGGCCGTTCCAGTTCAACGCCGAATGGGCTCCGGCGCGTCCCGTGCGCCTGGGCGAGGCCATGGCGCAGTACCCAATGGAATAATGCCTCCGCGCAGGCGTGCCTGGCTTGCCCCCAGAGCTGCCGCCTCCTGCGGCTGCACCGGGACGCAAAGCAATCCGGGCAGTGCTTTTCAGATCCTGTCTGGAACGCGCGCGAGATGGAAGGCCGTGGGCGCCAGCCGAAGTGCATCGGGATGCACAGGCGATTCGTGCCCCACAAGGTAGACCATCATGGCGTCGCGGCGCACCACGATGTGGCTCACCGTCTCGCGGCTCAACCCCAGGTGCACGAAGGCGCCGGGCTTGAACAAGGGCATGTAGTAATAGGCCGCTGGGTCCACGAGGGTGCGGCTCCTTCCGCAATGGTGGCCAAGGGGCGCACCTGCGGCCCTGCGAGGACCGCTCGGCCCATGGTAGCACCTATACCCGTTCAACAACGGCCCTGTCGGCGGTAAAGCTGCGCAGCTCAGCCCTTGGCGCGCGCCTGCGCAAAGGCCAGCGCCGCCTCCAGCATGCGTTTCAGGTGCGGCTGCACGCCGGCCGCCACCTCGGGCAGGTAGTCGAAAGGCAGGGCTTCCTGCATGTAGCTGCACTGCGTCATCTCCAGCTGCACCGCATGCACGTTCTGCGCGGGCTGGCCGTAGTGGCGCGTGATGTGCCCGCCCTTGAAGCGGCCGTTGAGCAAGGCGGTATGGCCCGGCGCGGCCTGCGCAATGGCCAGCAGCTCCTGCGCCAGCGCCGGGTCGCAGCTCTCGCCGTTGGCTGTGCCCAGGTTCAGGTCGGGCAGCTTGCCTTCGAAGAAGCGCGGCAGCACCGAGCGGATCGAATGCGCATCCCACAGCACCGCCACGCCATGGGCAGCACGGATGCGGTCGAGTTCGGCGCGCAGCTGCGCGTGGTACGGCGCCCAGATGGCATCGCGGCGCTCGGCCACTTCGGTGTCGTCGGGCACGTCGCCCCGGGTGTAGATGGGCGTGTCGTCGAAGGTGTCCACCGGGCACAGGCCGGTAACGCTCTGGCCCGGGTAGAGGCTGGCCCCATCGGGCGGGCGGTTCAGGTCCACCACGTAGCGCGAATGCGTGGCCGCGAGGATGGATGCGCCCATGCCTTTCGCAAAATCGTACAGGCGCTCCAGGTGCCAGTCGGTGTCGGGCACCTGGCGGCATTCGTCGGTGAAGCGCGCGGCGATGGCCGGTGGCACATAGGTGCCCACATGCGGCATGGAAATCAGCAGCGGCGCGGTGCCCTGGTGGAGGGTGAAGGCGGGTTGGGTGGTGACGGTCATGGCGGGGGTCTCAAGGGACGCTTTTCAAAATTCGTTCATTGTGGCGCGATGGTCGCTGCACGGGCTTGCGCAAAGGCGATGGCCGCACTCTCATGCAAGGCATGGCGGCCGGCGACGACCCGTTGCGCGCCGCCCACCCACAGGCCCTGCAGCGCGCTGGTGCGGTGGCTGCCGAACACATGGGCCGAGAGCATGGCCTCGACCGGCAACCCGGCCAGCGCAATGTGCGACGGGTCCAGCACCGCAAAATCGGCCTGCTGGCCCACGGCCAGGCCCGCCACAGGGCGGCCCGATGCCTGCGCCCCGCCCTGCA
Organism: Acidovorax sp. Root219; assembly: GCF_001428665.1. Classification (GTDB taxonomy): domain Bacteria; phylum Pseudomonadota; class Gammaproteobacteria; order Burkholderiales; family Burkholderiaceae_C; genus Acidovorax. Next base: position 21,587 of record NZ_LMIJ01000047.1, on the reverse strand, counting down.
CGGACGCGAGCCACATGGCCGTGGCCACCTGGGGCTGCACCGCGCTTGCCAGCACATTGCGCTGGCGCAGCGACAGGCGCTGGCTGTACTCCAGCATCAGCAATTCCTCGGCCGCGTTCACGCAGGCATGGCTGTCCGAGCCCACGCCCCAGGCACCGCCATGGCCCAGCCACTGCGGCATGTCGAAGATGCCGTCGCCCAGGTTGGCCTCGGTGGTGGGGCAGATGCCGGCCACGGCACCGCTGCGCGCGGCATCGGCATACTCCTGCGGTGTCATGTGCGTGGCGTGCACCAAGCACCAGCGCGCGTCCACGGCCATGTGCTCCAGCAGCCACTGCACGGGGCGCTGGCCGCTCCAGGCCACGCAGTCGTCCACCTCCTGGGTCTGCTCGGCGATGTGGATGTGGATGGGGGCGTGGGCATCGATGGCGGTGAGGCCCTGCACGGCGGCAGCCAGGCTGTCGGGCGGCACGGCGCGCAGCGAGTGCGGTGCCAGGCCCAGGCCAGCACCCTGCGCCTTCGCCAGGGGCGCAAGGCGCTCCAGCAGAGCCAGCATGTTGTCGGTGCTGCGGATGAAGCGTGCCTGGTCCGCACGCGGTGGCCTGGCGCCAAAGCCGCTGGTCTGGTAGAGCACCGGCAGCAGCGTGATGCCGATGCCCGCATTGCGCGCCGCGCGCAGCAGCGCGAGCGACAGCGTGGCATCGTCGGCATAGGGCCGGCCGTCCTGGTCGTGGTGCACGTAGTGGAATTCGCAGACCGAGGTGTAACCGGCCTCCAGCATCTCCACGTAAAGCCAGGTGGCAATGGCCTCCAGCGACTCGGGCGTGATCTGCGCCGCAAAGCGGTACATCAGGTTGCGCCAGCTCCAGAAGCTGTCCTGGCTTTCTCCGCGGTACTCGGTGAGGCCCGCGAAGGCGCGCTGGAAGGCGTGCGAATGCAGGTTGGGCATGCCTGGCACCACGGGCCCGGTGGCGCGTGGCGCGACGCCGGCCGCACAGCCCGGGGCCACGGACTGCAGCCGGCCCGTGGCGTCCCACTGCAGCAGCACGTCGCGCGCCCAGCCACCGGGGAGCAAGGCGTGCTCGGCAAACAGCATGGTGGTTGCGCTCATGCAGCCACCTCCAGGATCGCGGCCAGCGCGTCGGCGAAACGCGTGTTCTCCGCCTCCGTACCGATGGAGACGCGGATGAAGGTCTCGAAACCCGGCTCCTTCCAGGGCTTGGTGATAAGGCCGCAGGCCAGCAGGGCCTCGTTCACCGGGCCATTGGGCCGACCGATGTCCAGGAACAGGAAGTTGGTGGCCGAAGGCGCAATGCGAACGCCCGCCAAGGCCTGCAGGCGCCCCAGCAACACGCCGCGCAGGCGCACGGTCTCGGCCACGCTCTGGCGCATGAAGGCCTCGTCGCCCCAGGCCGCCAGCGCCGCAGCCTGGGCCGCGTGGTTCACGTTGAAGGGCGTACGCACGCGGTCGAGCAATTGCACCAGGGCCGCGTCGCTGGCCAGGCCGTAGCCCACGCGCAGGCCCGCCAGGCCCCAGGCCTTGGAGAAGGTGCGCAGCACGATCCATGGCGCGGCACGGCCACGCAGCAGGGCCAGCACGTCGGGGTAGCTCTGCGCATGGCAGGCGTACTCGTAGTAGGCCTCGTCCACCACCAGCAGCGTGTGCGCGGGCGTGGCCGCAAGCAGGCGCTCGAATTCCTGCGCCGTGAACATGCAGCCCACGGGGTTGGAGGGGTTGGCCAGCATGGCGATCTTGGGGCCGCGCGCCAGGGCGGCGCACCAGGCATCCACGTCGAAGCCGAGTTCGGGCGTGAGCGCCAGCAGTTCGACCTGCGCGCCCATCATGCGCGGGTAGATCTCGTGCAGGCCGAAGGCCGGGCGTTGGGCCAGCACCCGGTCGCCCTGCGACAGAAAGGACTGGCACAGCATCTGCAGGATGTCTTCGGAGCCATTGCCGACGACGATGCCCTCGGGCGCCACGCCCGTGCGCGCCGCGATGGCGGCGCGCAGCGCGGTGCAGTTCGCGTCGGGGTAGGTGCCCACCCGCGCCGCCAGGTTCACCAGCGCACGCGCCACGGCGGGGCTGGCGCCATAGGGGTTCTCGTTGCTGGCCAGGCGCGCGATCTCGGTCACGCCGTAGCGCTGGCGCACGGCATCGGACGACAGGCCGGCATTGTAGGCGGGCAGCGGGGCCACCTCGGGGCGGGCCAGGGCCTGGATGGCGGATGCAACAGCGTTCATAGGTCGAATACCTTGCCGGGGTTCATGAGATGGAGGGGGTCGAGCGCCTGCTTGATGGCGCGCATGGCAGCCAGTTCGGCCGGGGTGCGGCTGGCGTGGAGGTAGGGCTTCTTGTGCAGGCCGATGCCATGCTCGGCCGAGACGCTGCCGCCAAAGGCCGCCACCTGGGCGTACACCAGTGCCTCGACCGCAGCCTCGTCACCGCCCACGGTGGAGGCGTCGGTGGACAGGTGCAGGTTGCCATCGCCGATATGGCCGAAGAACACCGTGAGATGCCCGGGCCAGCGTGCAGACAGCGCGGTGCGGCATTCCTGCGCAAACCGGCCGATGTCGGCCTGCGGCAGGCTCACGTCGAAGTTGATCGGGGGGTGCATGTGCGCGGGCAGCTCTGCCGTGGCCTCGCGGATCTTCCACAAGGCTTGCGCCTGGGACTGCGACTGGGCGATGGCGGCATCGATGGCCTCACCGGCCTCCATGGCCTCGCCCAACACTTCTTCCAGCGCGTCGCGCAGGCCGGCTTCGTCCTGGCCGCCGACGTCGATGAGCGCAGCAAACGGGTGCGGCGCCTCGAACGGCTCGCGCAGCGTCTGCCAGCGCAGCGAGGCCTCGACGAAATCGCGCCACATGAGCTCGAAGGCCGACAGCGCACCCGGAAAGCGCCCCTGCAGCCGGGCCAGCAGCGCCAGCGCCGCATCGAAATCAGACAAGGCCACCAGCGCGGTCGCCTTGGCGCGCGGCAGCGGCCGCAGGCGCAGCAGCGCGCGCGTGACCACGCCCAGCGTGCCCTCGGCGCCGATGAACCACTGCTTGAGGTCGTAGCCCGTGTTGTTCTTGAGCATGGGCCGCAGCATGGGCAGCAGCGTGCCGTCGGCCAGCACCACCTCCAGGCCCAGCACCTGCTCGCGCACCATGCCGTGCTGCAGCACGCCGTTGCCGCCCGCATTGGTGGACACGGCCCCGCCCACCTGGGCCGAACCGCGCGCACCGAAGTCCACGCCGAACTGCAGGCCCACGGCGAGCGCGGCCTCCTGCACCGCCTGCACGGTGGCACCGGCCTGCACGGTCAGCGTGGCAGAGCGTGCATCCACCGCCTCGATGGCGTTCATGCGCTCCAGCGACAGCGCCACCCCGCCCGCGCAGGGCACGGCCGCCCCGGCCAGCCCCGTGAGGCCGCCCTGGGGCACCACGGGCACGCGGTGGGCATGGCACAGGCGCAGCAGGGCCGACACTTCTTCGGTGCTGCGCGGGCGCACCAGCGCCAGCGGTGGCACGGGGGCCGTGCCGCTCCAGTCGGTGTTGTGGCGCGGGGGCACGGCATCGCCCACCTGCACGCGGTCGGCGCCCAGCGCCTCGACCAGCGCCGCCAGGAATTCGCTGTGCGTGGCCATGGGCTCAGGCCCCTTTCGCGATGCGCCCCTGGCGCACGATGGTGCGCGCGGGCTTGTGGCCGAACCAGTAGGCCAGCTCCGCCGCGTCGGCAAACGGCCAGAGCACGAAATTGGCCGGCCGGCCCGATGCGATGAGGCCATGCGTGTCCTGCAGGCCCAGCGCGCGCGCGGCGTGCGTGGTGATGCCGGCCAGCGCCTCGGGTACCGTCAGGCGGAACAGCGTGCAGGCCATGTTGGCCATGAGCAGCAGGCTCAAAGCGGGCGAGGTGCCGGGGTTGTGGTCGGTAGATACGGCCATGGGCACGCCGGCCTCGCGCAGCGCGGCGATGGGCGGCAGGTGCGTGTCGCGCAGCGTGTAGTAGGCGCCGGGCAACAGCACGGCCACGGTGCCGGCCTGTTTCATGGCATCGATCCCTGCTTGCGAGAGGTGCTCGATATGGTCGCACGAGAGCGCACCGTAGCGCGCGGCCAGCGCGGCCCCGCCCATGTCCGAGAGCTGCTCGGCGTGCAGCTTGACCGGAATGCCCAGCGCGCGCGCGGCCTGAAAGACCTGCTCCGTCTCGGCCAGCGTGAAGGCGATGCGTTCGCAGAACACGTCCACCGCGTCCACCAGGCCCTCGGCGGCCAGCGCGGGCAGCATCTCGTTGCAGACCAGGTCGGTGTAGTCCTGGCTGCGGCCCGCGTACTCGGGCGGCAGCGCATGTGCACCCAGGAAGGTGGTGCACACGGTCACGCCCAGCGCATCGCCCAGGCGGCGCGCCACGCGCAGCTGCTTGCGCTCGTGTTCCAGCGCCAGGCCATAGCCCGACTTGATCTCGATGGCGCAGACACCCTCGTCCAGCAACGCCTGCAGGCGCGGCAGGGCCAGGGCCAAGAGTTCATCCTCGCTGGCTTCGCGCGTGGCGCGCACCGACGAGACGATACCGCCGCCGGCCCTGGCCACCTCTTCGTAGGTGGCGCCCGCCAGGCGCATCGCGAATTCGTTGGCACGCTGGCCGCCATAGACCAGGTGGGTATGGCAATCCACCAGGCCTGGTGTGGCCAGGGCGCCCCGCGCGTCAAAGCGCGGCAGGGCATTCCAGGCGGCGGGCCATGCGTCCTGCGGCCCCACCCATTGCACGGTTCCGCCCTGCACCACCACGCAGGTGGTGGCACCCTGGGGAACAGGCACATCGGCTATGCACAGGTCGGGGGCCGGGCGCATGCCGATCCAGATGCCATCGGCCGAAGGATGGCTTTGAAGGGTGGGGATGGTGGTGGGTGTCATGGGCAAAAGTCAGTCGGAGGGTTCCATATCCAGGTCGATCCAGGCCAATGCTGGATCGGCATCCAAAGGCTCGAGCGCATTTTCTGCGGTGCCATCGCTCCACCACAGCCCCTGGCCGGGCTCCAGCACCTCTTCACCGCAACGCCAGCGCCCGCGCAGCACCATGCACAGGCCGGCGCGTGCGCGCCCTGCCACCCGCGCATGGCCGGTCACCTGCAGGCCGCCGTGCCAGCGGCCCCGGCGCACCATGAGGTTGAAGTCGGTCGACGGCCCGCCCAGCATGGCGCAATCCACGGCAACATCGCCCTTGAAGGCCAGCGGCTGCCAGGGCTGATCGAGGTCGTGGTCCAGCTGGCCGTCGTTGGAGCGCAGGTGCACTCCGTCGCCGTCGAGCAGCATGATCTGCCGGTCCACCCCCGGAAAGGCCGAGAACGGGCCCGCTGCGGCAATCGTGGCCACGCTCACGCGCCACTCGAAGCCATCCATGCCCGCGCCCTGCGGCCAGCAGGCCAGCTCGCGGGTGCTGCCGCCACCGTTCTTCCAGGGCACGCTGGGGGTGAAAGCCAGATCGAAGAACTGGACCATGGTCAGGCCTCTTGCCCAGGGACGGGGAACAGCAAGGCTACGGGGAGTGAGGCGGTCATCGGAAAAATCACTTGTCGTCGTTGTCAGTCAATGCAGAACCAGTTGGCGCGAGATGCGCGCGGCGGCCACCACGGCCATACGGATCAGGGCTTCTTCCTGGCCGCTGGCACGCACGATGGGTGCCATCAGCGTGATGGCACCCACAGACTGGCGCGAGGCGCCGAACAGGGGCACGCTGCAGCCCCAGACGCCGGGGTCCACCTCGCCGGCGGTCATGGCAAAGCCCGCCTTGCGGATGGCATCGCTCTCGCGCTGCGCGGCATCGCGCTCGGGCGTGCCTGCGCCCCATTGGCTGTCGAGCACGGCAGCGCGCACCGCCTCGGGCAGGTGGGCCAATACGCACTTGGCCGAGGCCCCTGCGCGCAAGGGCACGCTGCGCCCCTTCTCGAAAGAGCAGCGCAGCGAATGCTGGCTCTCCACCATGTCCAGGCAGATGGCTTGGTCGTTCACGGCGACGATCAGGCCCACGCTTTCCTGCGACTGCTGGGCCAGGTCCACCATGTCGGGCCGGGCCTGGCGCACCAGGTGCGAGGCCAGATCGAAGCCCAGCGCCAGCTGCAGGCTCAGCGGGCCGGGGGCATAGCAGCCATCGCTTTCGAGCACGAAGCCCCAGCGCTTGAGCCGCGCGAGCTGGCGGTACAGCGTGCTGCGCGCCAGGCCCGTGCGCTCCATGAGCTCGGCTACAGGCATGGACTTGCCCTGCTGGGCCAGCACGGCCAGCACCTGCAGCACCCGGTCGGCCGTGGGCACGGCGGGAAGCATTAGCGCGTCCTTGGGCATGTCTCAGGGCCTTGGTGCGGATGCTGTATGGCCTGCGCTCAGCGCACCATGGGCAATTTGAGGCCCTGCTTCTTGGCAGTGGCCACGGCCAGGTCGTAGCCGGCATCGGCGTGGCGCATCACGCCGCTGCCGCTGTCGTTGACCAGCACGCGCGCCAGGCGCTCGGCCGCAGCATCGGTGCCGTCGGCGACGATCACCATGCCCGAATGCTGCGAGTAGCCCATGCCCACGCCACCGCCGTGGTGCAGGCTGACCCAGGTGGCACCGCCCGCAGTGTTGAGCAGCGCGTTGAGCAGCGGCCAGTCGCTCACGGCGTCGGTGCCGTCCTTCATGCTTTCGGTCTCGCGGTTGGGGCTGGCGACCGAGCCGGTATCCAGGTGGTCGCGGCCGATCACGATGGGGGCCTTGAGCTCGCCGTTCTTCACCATCTCGTTGAACGCCAGGCCGGCGATGTGGCGCTCGCCCAGGCCCAGCCAGCAGATGCGCGCTGGCAGGCCCTGGAAGCTGATGCGCTCGCGCGCCATGTCCAGCCAGCGGTGGGTGTGGGTGTTGTTCGGGAACAGCTCCTTGATCTTGGCGTCGGTCTTGTAGATGTCTTCCGGGTCGCCCGAAAGCGCGACCCAGCGGAACGGACCCTTGCCTTCGCAGAACAGGGGTCGGATGTAGGCCGGCACAAAGCCCGGGAAGTCGAAGGCGTTCTTCACGCCCTGATCGAACGCCACCTGGCGGATGTTGTTGCCGTAGTCCACCGTGGGCACGCCCATGGACTGGAAGTCGAGCATGGCCTGCACGTGCACGGCGCAGCTCTGGGCGGCAGCGGCAGTGAGGGCCGCGTGGCGCGCAGGGTCCTTCATGGCGGCCTGCCACTCGGGCACGGTCCAGCCGCTGGGCAGGTAGCCGTTGACCAGGTCGTGGGCCGAGGTCTGATCGGTCACCAGGTCGGGCTTGATGCCGCCGGCCTGGGCGCGGCGCACCAGTTCGGGCAGCACGTCGGCGGCATTGCCCAGCAGCGCGATGGAGACGGCTTCCTTGCGCTCCGTGTGGTGCTCGATGAGGGCGATGGCGTCGTCGATGTCCTTGGCCTGCTTGTCCACGTAGCGGGTGCGCAGGCGAAAGTCGATGCTGCTTTGCTGGCACTCGATGTTGAGCGACACGGCACCGGCCAGCGTGGCGGCCAGCGGCTGCGCGCCACCCATGCCGCCCAGGCCGGCCGTGAGGATCCACTTGCCTGCCAGGCTGTTGCCGTAGTGCTGGCGGCCGGCCTCGACGAAGGTCTCGAACGTGCCCTGCACGATGCCCTGGCTGCCGATGTAGATCCAGCTGCCGGCGGTCATCTGGCCGTACATGAACAGGCCCTTCTGGTCGAGTTCGCTGAAATGCTCCCAGGTGGCCCACTTGGGCACCAGGTTGGAGTTGGCCAGCAGCACGCGCGGCGCGTTGGCATGGGTCTTGAACACGCCCACTGGCTTGCCCGACTGCACGAGCAGGGTCTCGTCATCGTTCAGGTCCTTGAGCGAGGCCAGGATCTGGTCGAAGCACTCCCAGTTGCGCGCCGCACGGCCGATGCCGCCATAGACCACCAGGTCCTGCGGGCGTTCGGCCACCTCGGGATCGAGGTTGTTCTGGATCATGCGGTAGGCCGCTTCGATGAGCCAGTTCTTGCAGGTGAGTTCGGTGCCGCGCGGCGCGCGGATCACGCGCGTGGGATCGTGGCGAGGATCGGCGGAGGTGGCGGACAGGATGGCGTCGTTGGCGTTCATGGTGATCTCCTGGTCAACGTGGGTGCGAAGAAAACGGGTGAATGGACAAGCTCAGGCGTGGCTGGGCAGGCACTGGGTCAGGGGCGCAGGCCAGGCGGATTCGAGCGCCCACAGGCGCATGGCTTCGATGTCGGGCGCCAGGTAGCGGTCCTGCTCCAGGAAGGCCACGCGCTGGCGGATGGCGGCGAGTTGCGCTTCGATGAGCGCGGAACTCTTGAGCCAGGGGGCTGCTGTGGCGCCCGGTGCCGGCACGCGCTCGAAGTCGATGCCCTGCGCGGCGGCCATGGCCTCGATGCCGACGATGACGGCGGTGTTGCGCACCATGTCACCGAGGCGGCGTGCGCCGTAGGTGGCCATGGACACATGGTCCTCCTGGTTGGCCGAGGTGGGCAGGCTGGTCACGCTGCTCGGGTGGGCCAGGCACTGGTTCTCGGCCGCAAGCGCGGCGGCGGTGACCTGGGCGATCATGAAGCCCGAGTTCACGCCGCTGTCGCGGATCAAAAAGGCCGGCAGGCCGGACAGGCCGGTGTCCAGCAGCAGCGCCATGCGGCGCTCGGAGATAGCACCGATCTCCGACACGGCCAGCGCGATGATGTCTGCTGCGAAGGCCACGGGTTCGGCGTGGAAGTTGCCGCCCGAGATCACTTCTCCCGTGTCGGTGAAGACCAGCGGGTTGTCGGACGCGGCATTCGCCTCGATGCGCAGCACGCGCGCGGCGTGGGTGAGGTTATCGAGGCACGCGCCCATCACCTGGGGCACGCAGCGGATGGAGTAAGGGTCTTGCACCCGGCCGCAGTTCGGGTGCGAGGGATCGATCTCGCTGCCTTCGAGCAGCCCGCGCACGGCGGCCGCCACGGCGATCTGCCCGGCCTGGCCGCGCGCCTCGTGGATGCGAGCATCGAACGGCTTGACCGAACCCTTGATGGCTTCGAGCGACAGCGCACCCGACACCAGGCCGCCGGCCAGCACGCTCTCGGCCCCGAACAGGCCGGCCAGCGCCAGCGCGGTGGACACCTGCGTGCCGTTGAGCAGCGCCAGGCCTTCCTTGGGGCCGAGCACGAAGGGATCGAGGCCCACGGCGGCCATGGCTTCGCGGCCGGAGACCACCTGGCCATTGACCTTGGCCTGGCCTTCGCCGATGAGCACGCAGGCCATGTGGGCCAGCGGCGCCAGGTCGCCCGAGGCGCCGACCGAGCCCTTGGCCGGGATCACGGGCAGCACGTCGGCATTGGCCAGCGCCAGCAAGGCATCGACCAGTGCCGGGCGCACGCCCGAGTGGCCGCGCGCCAGGCTCACGGCCTTGGTGGCCAGCACCATGCGCACCACCGGATCGGGCAGCGACTCGCCCGTACCCACGCTGTGCGAGAGCACCAGGTTGCGCTGCAGCTCGGCCAGGCGGTCATGGGCGATCTTGGTGCTGGCAAGCTTGCCGAAGCCGGTGTTGATGCCGTAGACCACTTGGTCTTCGTCCACGATGCGCTGCACGGTGGCTTCGGAGGCCTGCATGCCGGCCAGGGCCGCAGGGTCGAGCGCCAGGCGCAGGCCACCGGCGCTCAGGCGGCGCAGCTCGGCCAGGCTCACCTGTCCGGGGCGCAGCAGCAGGGTGCTTGGGGATACAGAGGTTGCAGTGGTCATTGGTTAATCCTGTATATACAAGTTGGCATGAGCGAAAAAAACGGGATGCCGCCGTCTGGCTGCGCCCTGGCTATCTATTCAAAAACCGGGTTGCCGTCCGCCCGGAAGCGGCTCCCCAGCCGGTAGCGCGACGACGGGTGCAGGCAGCGCACCATGGTCACGGGCACACCCCGGCTCCAGGTGCGCCGCGTGAGCAGCAGGCAGGGCTGGGCCGGGTCCATTTCGAGCAGCAGGGCCTGGTCGGCCGTGGGCAGCACGGCGTCCACCACATGCTCGACCTGGTCGAAAGGCACGTTGCGCACCAGGAATTCAGAAGGCTGCAGCAGCGTGAAATCCTGCTGCGCGAACTGCGGCACGACGCGCGGGTTCACGTAGCGGTCTTCGAGCTGCACGGGCAACCCGTCCTCCAGGTGTACGCACACGGCGTGGAACACCGACTCGCCGGTGCGCATGTCCAGCGCCGCCGCCACTTCCATCGTGGCCGAGACGCGCTCCACGGTCAGCACCTTGCAGCGGTAGTCATGCCCGCGCTGGCGGATCTCGCTGGCCAGGTTGGCGATCTGCAGCAAGGTGGATTGGGGCTTGTCCTCGGCCACGAAGCTGCCCACGCCGGCCACGCGCACGATGCGGCCCTGCTCGGCCAGCTCGCGCAGGGCGCGGTTCACGGTCATGCGCGACATGCCGAACTGGGTCACCAGGTCGTTCTCGGACGGCAGGCGGTCGCCGGCCTTCCAGGAGCCGTCCTGGATCTTGCGCGCGATGTGGTCCTTGATCTGCTGGTACAGGGCCAGCGCAGACACCTCGGGCTGCGCAGCGGGCTGCGGCGTGGCCTTGGGGCGCAGTGCGCGGGCGGTGGAAGCGGTTGGCATGGTGGTGGTCAGCCCTGGCGGCTCAGTGCGCGTCCGCCGCCATGGATTCGGCGCGGATCTCTTCGGTCAGGCGCGCCTTGAGGTCCATGAACTCGGGCGAGGTCTTGATCGTGTAATGGCGCGGGTGCGGCAGGTCCACGGCCAGCTCGGTCTTGATGCGGCCGGGCCGGGCACTGAACACCGCCACGCGGTTGGCCATGAAGATGGCTTCGTCGATGTCGTGGGTCACGAACATCACGGTCTTGCGCTCGGCCTCCCAGATGCCCAGCAGCAGCTCCTGCATGAGCACGCGGGTCTGGTTGTCCAGGGCGCCGAAGGGCTCGTCCATCAGCAGGATCTTGGGGTCGTTGGCCAGCGCGCGGGCAATCGCCGTGCGCTGCTGCATGCCGCCCGAAAGCTGCTTGGGGAAATGCTGCTCAAAACCGCGCAGGCCCACCTTGGCGATGAAGTAGTCGGCGCGCTCCTTTTGCTGCGCCTCGGGCATGCCGCGTTCGCGCAGGCCGAAGCGGATGTTCTGCTCGATGGTGAGCCAGGGGAACAGCGTGTAGCTCTGGAACACCATGCCGCGGTCGGCACCCGGCCCTTCGACGGGGCGCCCGCCCAGCAGCACACGGCCCGAGGTGGGGTGGTCCAGGCCGGCCACGATGCGCAGCATGGTCGATTTGCCGCAGCCCGAGGGGCCGAGGATGGTCACGAAGTCGTTTTCCTGCACGTCGAAATCGACGGGCAGCAAGGCCTGGGTCACCTGCCCCTTGGGGCTGACGAAGGTGCGCGAAACACCTTGGATGGACAGCAGCGGGCTCATCGCAGGGCACTCCACGCAAACAGACGGCGGTTGACGAATTTGAAGAAGGAATCCGACACCAGCCCGATGAGCCCGATGACGATGATGCCGAAGATGATCTGGCCCGTGTTCAGCAGCGCTTGGCTGTCGGTGATCATGTGGCCGATGCCCGAGGACGAGCCGATCAGCTCGGCCACGATCACATAGGTCCAGGCCCAGCCCAGCACCAGGCGCAGGGTCTCGGCGATGTCGGGTGCGGCACCCGGGATGAGAACACGGCGCACGATGCCGGTGGGCGTGGAGCCCAGCGTGTAGGCAGCCTCCACCAGGTCCTTGCGGGCGTTGCCGACGATGACGGCCACCATCAGGATGATCTGGAACACCGAGCCGATGAAGATCACCAGCAGCTTCTGCATCTCGCCCAGGCCCGCCCACAGGATCAGCAGCGGAATGAAGGCCGAAGCCGGCAGGTAGCGGCAGAACGACACAAAGGGCTCGAGGAAGGCTTCCACCCCCTTGTGCGCGCCCATCGCGATGCCCAGGGGCACCGCCACGATGGCAGCCAGAATGAAGCCGCCGAGAACGCGCCACACGGTCATGCCGATGTCGTGCAGGAAGCCGAACTCGGTGAACAGCAGCCAGCCTTCCTTGGCCATGGTGACCGGGCTGGCCAGGAACGTGGGCGACACGAAGCCCCCCAGCGTGAACACCGACCAGACGGCGAAGAACAGAATGAAAAACGCCACTCCCAGGACCAGCCGCGTGCGGGTGCTCACAGGTTCTAGCGGGGCCAGGGCCCGGCGGCGAGGCCGCTCGGGCTCCAGCACAGGTGCAACACCCATCACGCGACTCATGGTTCGATCCTTTGGTGGTTGCTTACTTGATGAAGCTGTCGTCGAACATCGCAGGGAAGTTCTCGGGCGCCTTGCGGATCACGCCGGCTTCGAGCAGGATGGCGCCGGCATCCTTCATGAAGGACGTGAGCTCACCTGCGAAGAACTTCTGGTTCGCGGCCTTGTCCTGCCAGCGCAGGAAGGCCGACGACTTGGCGAAGGCCTCGCCCGTCTGTTTGACGGCGGCGCCCATGATCTCGTTGGACTTGGTCGGGTCGGCCTTGATCATTTCCAGCGCATCGAAGTACGAATTGGTCAGTGCCTGCGCGGCCTTGGGGTTGGCCTTGAGCCACACGGGGTCGCAACCCACGGTGTCCATCACCATCGGGTATTCGATGGTGGTGGCCAGGATCTTGCCGGCCGCAGGGTTGGCGCGCACGGTGGACAGGTAGGGCTCGTAGGTCATGGCCGCGTCGTTCTGGCCCGAGACGAAGGCCTGCGCGGCCGGCTGGGGCTCCAGCGAGACGATCTTCACGTCCTTGAGGCTCATGCCGTTCTTGGACAGCATCCAGGCCAGGCCGAAGTACGGGGCGGTGCCCGGTGCGCTCACGCCGATGGTCTTGCCCTTGAGGTCGGCAAAGCCCTTGACGTCGTTGCGCACGGCCAGGCCGTCGGCGCCGTAGGACTTGTCGAGCTGGAAGATCTGCACGATGGGCACGCCGTTGGTGTTCCAGGCGACATGGGTCTCCACCGTGGTGGCCGCGCACTGGATGGCCTTGGAGGCCAGCGCCAGGTGGCGGTCCTTCTGGGGGATCATCTTCAGCTCCACGTCCAGGCCGTTCTTCTTGAAGATGCCTGCCTTGTCCGCCAGCGTCAGCGGGGCGAAGCCCGTCCAGCCGGACATGCCCAGGACTATCTTGGTCTCCTGGGCCTGGGCCGGTGCGGCCAGCCCCACCACACACGCAACCGCCGCTGCCAGCGACGCCATCTTCACAACCGTTCGGCTCATCATCAGCTCCTGTAGGGGAAAAAAGTACTTTTATGCATCCGGAGGAAAGCAGGCCTTGCTTCCTGGGTCCGATGATGGAGCTTCTATCGTACCTGTCTATACAGGGTAAACGCTAGGAAACCCGGCCCTCGGCCCCAAGAAACCGCCCCGCCTCCCGTCTCTTGGGACCGCCTTTCGGGCCATCCCATGGTCGGGCCCGCTCGGGGCGTTGGCCGGTGCTTTACCGGCACAGCGATTTAGCAAATTGCGGGCCAGTGCCAGGCGCCCTGATTGCACCAGAAAGGTGCAACCACCCGCACTCAGCCCAGCAGCGTGCGCGCAATGATGTTGCGCTGCACTTCGGAGGAGCCCTCGTAGATGCGCAGGATGCGGGCATCGCGCACATAGCGCTCCAGCGGCATTTCGCGCGTGTAGCCATAGCCGCCGTGGATCTGCAGCGCCGCATCGGCCACGACCCCGACCATCTCCGAGGCATGCAGCTTGGCCATGGCCGATTGCAGCGTGAAGGGCTGGCCGGCCTGGCGCAGTGCAAGCGCTTGCAGGGTCAGGCCCCAGGAGGCCTCCAGGCGCAGTTTCATGTCGGCCAGCATCCACTGCAGGCCCTGCTTGCCGGCAAGGGGGTCGCCGCCCACCAGGCGCTCCTTCATCCAGTGCGTGGTGCTTTCCAGCGCCGCCTCGGCAATGCCCAGGGCCGTGGCCGCCACGTCCAGGCGGCTGTTGTCCAGCACCTTCATCGCCGTCTTGAAGCCCGAACCCTCGGCCCCGAGGCGGTGGCTGGCCGGCACGCGCACGCCATCGAACGCGACCTCGAAGGCATGCGCGCCCTGGATGCCCATGAGTTTCTCGGGCGAGGAGATGCGGATGCCCGGGCTGTCCATCTCCACGATGAAGGCGCTGACACCGCGCGCACCGGCATCCGGGTCGGTCTTGGCGAAGACCACGAGGAACTGCGCCTCGCGCGCGTTGGAGATGAAGTGCTTGACGCCGTCGATGCGGTAGTGGTCGCCCCCGCGCACGGCCCGGGTGCGCAAATCCGCCGGGTGGGAGCCGCCACGCGGCTCGGTGAGCGCAAAGCCGGCAAGCCACTCACCGCTGGCTGCGCGCGGCAAGAAGCGCTGGTGCTGCTCGGCGCTGCCGCCGATGAGCACCGCATCGGTGCCCAGGTAGTGCGCGCCGATCATCGACGAGGTGGCCGCGCAGGCGCGCGAGATCTCCACCAACGACAGCAGCATGGCCGTGGGCGTAACGCCCGCGCCGCCCAGGTGCTCGGGCAGGTTCATGCCCATCACGCCCAGGGCGGCGAGCTGCGGCACATGGCAGGTGACGGACAAGGCCTGCTCGTCGATTTCGCGCGCGCGCGGCGCCAGCACCTCGGCGGCGAAACGGGCAACGGCGTCGGCAATGCCCTGGTCATCGGGGGTCACACCCAGTCGGTTCATCGTGGTCATAAAAAGCTCCTTGCGGTGTCAATGGGAGGTGGCGGCAGCCTGCGCCGGGCCGAAGAGCCCGGCCTCGCGCAGCGCCGCGAGCCGCTCGCCGCTGCAGTGCAGCAGCGCGGCCATGAGTTCGTCGGTGTGCTCACCCAGCGCCGGTGCAGGCTCGGCGCGGTTGGGCGCGGCGCCACCGAACTTGACCGGCTGTGTGGGCACGCGCAGGCCGGGCAAACGCGGGTCGTGTACCTCGCGCAACAGGCCGCGCGCCCTGCCCTGTTCGGATTCGAGCGCCTGGGCCGTGGTCCACAGCGGACCGCCGGGCACGCCGGCCGCCTCCAGCGCGGCCACCACCTGGGCCACGGGCAACCGGCCGGCCCAGACCTCGATGGCCTGCGCCAGCACGGGTTCGTTGGCATGGCGCAGCTCGTCGCTGGCGAAGCGCGCGTCATCGGCGAAAGCAGGCTCACCGATGAGTTGCGCGAGCGATGCGAACAGCTTGTGGTTGAGCACGGCGAGCGCGAAATGCCCGTCCTGCGCGCGGTACACGCCGAAGGGCGCCGAGAACGCATGCCGGTTGCCGCTGCGCCGCGGGCTCTGCCCGGTGAACAGGTAGCGCCCCACGCCCGTGACGAGAAATGCCAGCGTGGCATCGAACATGGCCACATCCACATGCTGGCCTTCGCCCGTGCGGCGCTGCTGGAGCAAGGCGGCCAGCGTGGCCCAGGAGGCGAACAGGCCGGCGATCACATCGGACACGGCCTCGCCGACCATGGTGGGGGTGCCTTCTGGATCGCCCGTGGACTCCATCAGGCCGCTCATGGCCTGCACGATGATGTCGTAGGCCGGCAGGTGCGCCAGCGGCCCGGTCTGGCCGAAGCCGGAGATGCTCACGTACACGAGCTTCGGGTTCACGCGGCGCAGGGCCACCGGGCCCACGCCCAGGCGCTCGGCCACGCCGGGGCGGAAATTCTCGACCACCACGTCCACCGTGGCGGCCAGGGCCGCGATGGTCTGCGCGGCTTCGGGGTGCTTGAGGTCGAGTACCAGGCTCTTCTTGTTGCGATTGAGGGCCGTGAACAGGCTGCTCATGCCTTCGCGCATGGGGCCGATGTGGCGGTAGTCGTCTCCGGTGGGCGGCTCGACCTTGATGACCTCGGCCCTCAGGTCGGCCAGCAGGGCCGTGGACAGCGGGCCCGCGAGCACGCGGCTGAAGTCGAGGATGCGCATGCCATCCAGCGGGCGGGAGGGTCCGGTCACGGCAGGGATCTCCGTAAAAAAACAAGGAGTCCCATGGTTGCCCATGTCTGCATCAAAATAAAATATTCAATCTTGATGCAATGGATCAACTATCTTGATCAATATCAGCCTGCGCCAGTTGGAGTATTTCGTGGCCGCGGCCCAGCACGGCGGTGCGGCGCGGGCCGCGCATGCGCTCTGCGTATCGCAGCCCTCCATCTCCAAGGCGATTGCCGACCTGGAGGCGCTGTGGAACGAAGCCCTGTTCGTGCGCCGCCACGCGCGCGGCCTGGACCTGACGGCGGCAGGCCGTCTGCGCCAGCGCGAGGCACAGGTGCTGCTGGAGAAGGCCCGCGCCCTCGAAGGGCCGCGGCGTGAGGAAGAGGCAGGGCTGCTGCGCGTGGGCTGCCTGTCCACGCTGGCACCCCGCTATCTGCCGGAAATCCTGGTGCGCATGCGCGCGAAGCACCCGCAGGTGGAGATCGAGATGCATGAGGCCGACACCGAAACCCTGGTGCAGATGCTCGAGCGCGGCGCGCTCGACACCGCCCTGCTCTACGACCTGGGCTTGGCGCGCGCCGTGCGGCTGGAAGCAGTGACCTCCTTCGCGCCCTATGCGCTGCTGCCGGCCGGCCATGCGCTCGCCACCCGCAGCAGCCTTCAGTTGTCCACGCTGGCGCAGGAGCCCTTCATCCTGATCAACCTGCCGCACAGCCGCGAGTATTTTCTCTCGCTGTTCCGGCAGGCGGGCGTCACGCCGCGCATCGCGCATCAGACGCCCTCGATCGAGATGGTGCGCTCGCTGGTGGCCAACGGCCTGGGGGTGTCCGTACTCACCACGCGGCCGGTACGCGATTGGAGCTATGACGGCAAGCGCTTGGCCTGCCGCCGGCTGCGCGGGCCGCTGGCGGCGCAGTCCGTGGTGCTGGCCACCCCGGAACAGCAGGTCCACGGGAACCCGCGCTCGGCGCTGTTCGCGCGCATGGCCAAGGCGGCCTTCGCGCAGCAACGCGACGCGATGACCACTCCCGCGCCAGGCCAGCGGTAACGGCGGCCTCAGCCCTTGGTGGGCGTCACCTGCGCGGGCTCGCCTGGCAGCGTGATACGCACCGACAGGCCCGGTGAGGCATTGCGCAGCTCGAACTGCCCGCCATGGGCCTGCGCCACCAGGCGGCACAGGTACAGCCCCAGCCCCACACCACCGGTGGCGCGCTGGCGTGCGACGTCGGGGCGGTAGAAAGCGTGTGCCATGCGCGCCAGGTGCTCGGGCGGCACGCCGGGGCCGTGGTCGCGCACCTCCAGCTCCACACCCGTGGGGGTGCTGCGCAGGTGCAGCTCGGGCGGTGATGCCGTGGGCTCGCAGTGGCGCAGGCTGTTGTCCAGCAGGTTGCGCAGCACCAGGCGCAGGCGCCCGCGGTCCAGCGCCAGCACGGGCAAGGCGGGGTCGGCGATGACCACGATGTCGTGGGCGCAATCGTGCCGCACCTCCAGCTCGGCAATCACCTCGCGCGCCAGCTCGGGCAGGTTGGTGGGCTCGCGGTGCAGGGCCGCATGCCGGCCCGCCAGGCGCTCGCTCTCCAGCAGGTCGGATATCAGGTGGGCCATCTCGCCCAGGTCGCGCATCAGCGCCTCGCGCTGGGGCCCCACGTCGGGGCCCTCGGGCAGCAGCTCGGTGTTCAGGCGCGCACGGGTCAGCGGGCTGCGCAGCTCGTGGCTCATGGCCAGCAGCAGGGCGCGCTTGGCCTCCAGCATCTGGTGGATGTCCTCGCCCATGGTGTTGATGGTGACGGCCAGTTGGCCCAGCTCATCGGGGCGGTGGGCATGGCGCACCGGGATGGGTTCGCCAAAGTCGCCCTCGCCAAAGCGCCGGGCGCCGCGGCGGATGTCGTCGAGCGGGCGCAGCAGGTGGCGCACGTAGACGTACGACAGGCCCGTGAGCAGCAGCAGCACCGACAGCGTGACCCAGGCCACGCGCGGCTTTTGCTCCCAGGTCATCGCATTGAGGCCAAACTCGATGGAATGGCCATCGGCCGTGGTGCGCTGCAGCAGGCGATGGCCATCGTCGCTGTCGCCCAGCCAGTGCCGCTCGGCCCGGTCCTTGTCCTTGTCACGGCCCAGGCGGTCGCGCATCCAGTCGGGGCGCGGAATATCGGGGTGCGATACCCAGTTGACCACCGGCCCCTGGATGCGCAGGTGGATGGGCAGGCGCTGCACGATGGACTGCGCACGCTCCACGCTGGGCGGGGTGCCGATCTCGCCGGCAAGGCGGTCCACATAGTCCATGAGCAGCGGCCGCGCCGCCTCGCGCCAGCCGACCGACAAGGCCTTCTGCACGCCCCCCACGAAGGTGATGGTGGTCATGCAGGCCAGCACCAGGAACAGCAGCACCAGGCGGATGCGCAGCGAGTGCCCGACGGCATCGCGGGCGCGCCGGTGCCACGGGCAGGGCTGGCCATCCTCGCCATGGCGATGGTGGTGGCGCCACCAGCCGCGCCGCTCAGTTTGCGGTGGCTCCCCGGGGAGCTGTGCCGCTGCGCTGCGGCCCCAGCGCCTCATGGTGCTGCCTTTCGCAGCGCCAGCGAGTAGCCGGCATTGCGCAGCGTCTTGATGCAGTCCAGCGGCTCGAGCTTCTTGCGCAGGCGGCTGACCACGATGTCCACCGCACGGGTGTAGAGCTCGGCCTCGTGGCCACGCAACTGGTTCAGGATGTCGTCGCGGCTGAACACCCGGCCCGGCTCGCGTGCCAGCAGGTGCAGGAGGTCGAACTCGGTACCGGTCAGCTCCACCGCCTCGCCCTGGCGCAGCACGCTGCGGCGGGCGGCATCGATGTGCAGGCCTTCGAATTCCAGCGGCCCATGGGCCTGCCCGTTGCCCGGCCCATCGCTGCGCCGCCGGCGCAGCACCGTCTGCAAGCGCGCGACCAATTCGCGCGGTTCAAACGGCTTGGGCAGGTAATCGTCGGCCCCCAGCTCCAGCCCCACCACCCGGTCCATCACATCGCCGCGCGCGGTGAGCATGACGATCGGCAGATCACCCTGCTTGCGGATGGTGCGGCACAGCTCGAAGCCATCCATCTCGGGGAGCATCACGTCGAGGATGGCGGCATCAAAGCCGCCCGCCGCGAGCTGCGCCAGCCCCTCGCTGGGCCTGAGCGCATGCGTGAGCTCCAGCTCGAAGCGCTGGAAATAGATCGCCAGCGGGGGGCCAAGCTGTGCGTCGTCATCAATGAGCAGGATCCGGTGCATGGGGCCGATTCTTACATTGACAGCGATTCGCCCAGGGCACGGTGCCGAACGATCAATTGGCGCAGGCGGTGCTTGGCGCCCGTGTGCAGGGCGTCGAAGCGGTCGGCCGCGTCCAGCAGCGCAGGCAGCGTCAGGGCGGCATGCTCGGGTTGCCGGGCCACCAGGCCCATGGCGTGCTCGCGGTCGAAGCGCGGGCCCCAGACCAGCGACATCAGCTCGTCATGGGGGTCCGGCACGCCCGCCAGGAGGCGGGGGCCATGCATGCGCATACGCTGGGTGAGCGTGTGGATGGGTTCCAGCGTGGGTGACATGCGTGGCTCCCTGCGCTCAGCCGTGGGACATCCAGCCGCCGCCGTGGCGGCCGCGCCTGTCCATCATGTCGCGCACCTTCTGCTGCTGCGCGGGGTTCAGGCTGTCGTAGAAGTCGGCCATGGCGGCGATCACCTCGGGGCTGGCGGTCTGCACGGCACGGGTCTTCTCTTCCATCAGGGCCTGGGCGCGGGCACGGTCGAAGGTGGCGCCTGCGACGATGGCCTGCACCTCGGCGCGCGGGTCGGGGGTCTTGCCCTTGAACGCAGCACGCTGGGCCTGCAGGGTGTCGGCCAGGGCGTTGAGCTTGAGCTTCTGCGCGTCATTGAGGTCCAGCTTGCTGCTCACGCGGTTGACGACCTTGCCACGGATTTCGGCGATCTTCTCGGGGCCCATCTCGCCATGGCGGTGGCCGCCTGCACAAGCGGTCAAACCGCCCAGGACGATGGTGGCGCCGAACACGCCGGCCAGGGTTTTCTTGATCCAGGGTTTCATGGTGCAGTCCTTTCATGGACGGTGTTGAACATGGGTCCTATGGTGCGCCTGGGCGGTTTTTGGGGGGTCTCGGGGCAGTTTCGATTTATTTCGGAATGTATCTACCGAAGGAAACATGGTGCACGGCTGGATGTCCATGCTGGCTGCGTGCCTTGGTTCAGGGCGGAGGCCGGGTCTCGGCCCGGCGGCCGAGGCACTTGTTCTTTGCG
>NZ_LMIJ01000047.1:1206-1392 GCF_001428665.1 Acidovorax sp. Root219 | reverse complement strand
CAGGCCCTGCGCTTCTCGGCACGGTCAGAAGGGGGTGGGAGCGGGCTCCACTCGGGCCATCGCCTCGCTCGGCCTGTGGTCCTTCGCTGCGCTCGGCTCGCCAGGGCGACTGCGTCCAGGACGTCGGCAGCGCGCAGCGCGTACCCGACCCCAGGCGCAGCTGCTAAAGCAGCAGCCGTGTGGTAA
>NZ_LMIJ01000047.1:1061-1135 GCF_001428665.1 Acidovorax sp. Root219 | reverse complement strand
GAGTTCGAAGAACGCAGCGAGTTCTGCGGCACCACCCCAGGACCGAGCATCGCAGGTTGCCCGCAGCGAAGCGA
>NZ_LMIJ01000047.1:0-1047 GCF_001428665.1 Acidovorax sp. Root219 | reverse complement strand
CCACCTTCTTTTGGCGACGCAAAAGAAGGTGGGTGCGCCGCCGGGCGCACATCCCGGCTCCCGCCCTTTGAACACAACAGACACCCCTACAGCCACCAGCAGCAGTGAACCCCAGTCGCGCTACGATCCACCCACTGACACCCCAGCGATCTACAGCGCATTCGCCCCGAATGAACCCACTCTCAAACCCATCCACCGCCCCTCGCTACGAAGCCGTCGACGCCCTTCGTGCGCTGGCCATGGTCTGGATGGCCGCCTTCCACTTCTGCTTCGACCTGGCCCACTTCGGCCTGTGGCCCCAGGACTTCCGCACCGACCCGGTCTGGACCACGCAACGCACCCTGATCCTGAGCCTGTTCCTGTTCTGCGCGGGCCTGGGCCAGGCCATCGCGCTGCACCAGGGGCAGAGCATGGATCGCTTCGCGCGCCGCTGGCTGCAGATTGCCGGCTGCGCCCTGCTGGTGAGCCTGGGCTCGTTCTTCATGTTCCCGCGCAGCTTCATCTACTTCGGCGTGCTGCACGGCATGGCAGTGATGCTGTTGATCGCCCGCTTCACGGCCGGCTGGGGCGCATGGCTGTGGCTGTGCGGCCTGGTGGCACTGGCACTGCCCGTGGCGGCCACCCACCTGCTGACAGGGGCCTTCAGCGAGCTTGCGCCGGCCTTCAACGCCCGCACGCTCAACTGGCTGGGGCTGGTGGGGCGCAAGCCCTTCACCGAGGACTATGTGCCGCTCTTTCCCTGGCTGGGCGTGCTCTGGTGGGGGCTGGCCGCTGGCCAGTGGGCCCTGCACCGGCCAGGTGGGCCGCAGCTGCTGCAGGTGCGCCTGCCGACCGCCCTCCAACCCATGGCCGTGCTGGGCCGCTGGTCCCTGAGTTTCTACATGGTGCACCAGCCGGTGCTGATCGCAGTGGTGATGGCCTTGGCCTGGATGTTCAAACCCTGATCCGACCAGACCCCACCATGAAAAAAACGCGGCCGAGGCCGTAATGCCGTTCACTTAAGCCAGTGAGCGGCATTTTTCCTGTCTGCACATAGCCCATACTCAG
>NZ_LMIJ01000046.1:300574-331627 GCF_001428665.1 Acidovorax sp. Root219 | reverse complement strand
TCAGGCTCTTATAGCCCCAATCCCCCTCAGTCTCCAAAGGACTGGGGGGTTTTGCGTTTGGGCAAGGCAAACCTGGCGGCACTGCAGTGGTTGAATGGTGTCTGCGGCATTGCCGGCCGGCACCGTCTGTCTGCCTTGCTTTGTACCTGTCCCCCACACTATTTGATCGCCATGCAGCTGCAAGACATTCTGTACTCCCAGGGATTTGGAACCCGGCGCGTGTGCGCCGGATTGGTGCAGCAGGGCTGGGTGCAGGTGAGTACCTCCGGTGTGGCGGGGGAGTACGTGTCCTGCACCGAGGCCTCGGCCGATTTCGACGCCGACGGACTGCAGTTGCGCGTGCAGGGCGTGGACTGGCCGTACCACGAGAAGGCCTATGTGCTGCTGCACAAGCCGGCGGGCACGGAGTGCTCGCAAAAGCCCTCGACCTATCCCAGCATCTATTCGCTGTTGCCGTCTCCCCTGCGCCAGCGTCCGAGCAAGACGGCCATACAGGGCGTCCAGGCCGTGGGGCGGCTGGACCAGGACACGACGGGCATGCTGCTGCTCAGCGATGATGGCCAGTTCATCCACCGCATGAGCTCCCCCAAGAAGCATGTGCCCAAGGTCTACCAGGTCACCACCAAGCACCCTGTGGACGAGGCCCAGGCCAGCAAGCTGCTGGCTGGCGTGGTGCTCGACGACGACCCCAAGCCCGTGCGCGCTGCGGCCTGCGTGGTGGTGGATACGCACCGCCTGGACCTGACCTTGACCGAAGGCAAGTACCACCAGGTCAAGCGCATGCTGGCCGCCGTGGGCAACCGCGTGGAGGGCCTTCACCGCTCGCAGATCGGCAGCATGCCGCTGCCGGCCGATCTGGCACCCGGGCAATGGCGCTGGCTGAGCGCCGACGATCTCAAGACGCTGACGACGGCTCCGGCCTGAGGAGCGGCGCTTTCGAGGCTATTGCGGCGTTGTCAGCCCTTTGGCGGCGCCAGACGAGGGCGCCTTCTTGATCCAATCGGTCCCCATGCGCAGTTGTTACGCCTTCGGGCAGGAGGGGCGCTACTCCCGGAGCTACACTTGCGGACTGTCTTGAAAGTGCTTGGTTGTTTGTGAAGATTTTTTCCCCCGTGCGCGCATGCGCCGCCCTGGCCGGCTTGGTGTTGCTGTGGGGCAGTGCTGCATTGGCAGCGGTGCCGCCGATTTTTGTGCTGAACTCGCTGGAGGCCAACGTCAGTGTGATCGATCCACTGACCTGGACGGAGACCTCGCGCATCCCCACCGGCAAGGAGCCGCACCACCTGTACCTCACGCCCGACGAGCGCTCGCTCATCGTGGCCAATGCGCTGGGTGACACGCTGACCTTCCTGGACCCGCGCACGGCGCAGGTCCAGCGCACGGTGCGCGGCATCGTGGATCCCTACCACCTGCGCTTCACGCCCGACATGAAATGGCTGATCACGGCGGCCAACCGGCTCAACCATGTGGATTTCTACCGCTGGGATGGCAAGGAGCCTACGCTGGTCGCACGCGTGAACACAGCCCGCACCCCGAGCCACATGTGGATCGACAGCCGCAGCACCACGGTCTACGTGTCCATGCAGGACAGCGACGAGCTGGTGGCCATCGACATCGCCACGCAGGTGGTCAAGTGGCGCATCAAGACCGGCCCCATGCCGGCCGACGTGTATGGCAGCCCGGATGACAAGCATGTCTTCCTCGGCCTCACCGGGGGCGACAGCGTCGAAGTTTTCGACGTCTCGGGCCGCGAGCCGCGCAGCATCAGGAAGATCAAGACCGGCAATGGCGCGCACGCCTTTCGGGCGGCGGGCGACGGCAAGCACCTCTACGTGAGCAACCGGGTGGCCAACTCCATCAGCAAGATCGACATGGCCTCCATGGCCGTGGTGGACAGCTACCCCGTGCCCGGCGGGCCCGATTGCATGGAAGTCTCGGCCGATGGCCGCTTCATCTACGTGAGCTCGCGCTGGGCGCGCAAGCTATCGGTGGTGGACACCGAGGCGAAGAAGGTGGTGCGCCAGGTGCCCGTGGGCAAGTCCCCGCACGGCGTCTGGACGCTGCAGCACGCCCCCCGGTAGCAGCGGCATGACTGCTGGCATGGCTGTGGCTTGCACTGCGAGGGCGGTCTTGCCCTGGATGTGGCTGCTGGCGGTGCCTGCAGGCCTGGCGCAAGGCAGCGCGCCAGCCCCCGCCGGCGACTGCACCAAACCCGTCTACCTGACCCTGGACACCGGCCACATGGAGGTGGCCCCGCTGATGGCCGATGTGCTCAAGCGCCATCAGGTGCGGGTGACCTTCTTTGCGGCACAGGAGCGCACCAAGGAGGGCGATGGCAGCCTGGGCGAGCACTGGGCACCCTGGTGGCGGGCCCGCGCGGCCGAAGGCCACGCCTTTGCCTCCCACACCTGGGACCACACCTACTGGCGCGCTGACCTGGGCACGGCCGCCAAACCGTCCTTCAAGGTGCGCCCCTCGGCCGGCCCGCGTGCAGGGCAGGATTTCACGATGACGGCGGCCGATTACTGCGCCGAGATCACCAAGGCCGCCGACCGGCTGCAGGCCATCACCGGGCAAAAGCCCTTGCCGCTGTTCCGCGCGCCGGGCGGCAAGACGTCGCCCCAATTGATCGCCAGCGCCCAGGCCTGCGGCTACACCCACGTGGGCTGGTCGCCTGCGGGCTTTCTGGGTGACGAGCTGTCCACCGCGCAGGCCAGCAACGAGGCGCTGCTGCGCAAGGCGCTGCGCGATATTCGTGCGGGCGATATCCTGCTGGCCCACCTCGGTATCTGGTCGCGCACGGACCCCTGGGCGCCCGCCGTGCTGGAGCCGCTGATCGTGGGGCTGAAGGAGCGGGGGTTTTGCTTCAGGACACTGCGCGAGCACCCGGACTACGCTACAAAGACCGTGCGGTGATGCCGCGCGGCAGCGGCATATGAGGCGACAGCAACAGGAGCGGGGAACGTTATGGAGTGGTTGAGCTCGGTATTCGACGGTGCGCAGCAATGGCTGTTCGAGACCGTGGTGCAGCCATTGATGTTCGCGGGCGGCCTGGGCAACCTGCTGGAGGATGGCTACGATGCTACCGGCTGGCTGCTGGTGGGCCTGCTGCAGCTGGCGGTCATCATCGCCGTCATCGGGCCCCTGCAGCGCTGGCGCCCCGTGGAGCCGGTGACCAACCGCGCCACCATCCGCACCGACATCCTCTACACCCTGCTGCACCGGCTGGGCCTGTTCCGCGTGGGCCTGTTCTTCGCCATCGACCCGGTGATGGACGCGCTGTTCGGCGAGTTGCGCATGTCGGGCATCAGCACCTTCCACCTCGATGGCATCTGGCCCGGCGTGACCGACGTGGCCTGGGTCAGCCTGCTCATGTACCTGGTGGTATTCGACTTCGTGGACTACTGGATCCACCGCGGCCAGCACCATTTCGAATGGTGGTGGCGGCTGCATTCGCTGCACCACTCGCAGCAGCAGATGACGATGTGGAGCGACAACCGCAACCACCTGCTGGATGACATGCTGCGTGACACCATCCTGGTGGTGGTGGCCCAGCTCATCGGCGTGGCGCCGGGGCAGTTCGTGGCCATCGTGGCCATCACGCAACTGAGCGAAAGCTTCCAGCACGCCAACGTGCGCCTGTGGTTCGGCCGCCTGGGGGAGCGCCTGTGGGTGAGCCCCCGCTTTCACCGGCTGCACCACAGCATCGGCATCGGGCACGAAACCATCAAACCGGCTGCTGCGGGCGAGAAGGCGCCGCGCGTGGTGCTGGGCGGCCACAACTTCGGCGTGCTGCTGCCCTGGTGGGACATGCTGATGCGCACCGCCAACTTCGAGCAACGCTACGACCCCACGGGCGTGCGCGACCAGGTGGAGCCCGGGCCCGACGGCCGCACGCGCGACTATGGGCGCGGCTTCTGGTCGCAGCAATGGCGCGGGGTGCTGCGCTTGTTCGGAAAGGCTTAGACCCGCTTCGCTGCCACGTCGCGCACCAGCCCCCAGGCCACTTCGGCCACGGGCGCCAGGGCGCGGTTGGCCCGCCGCACGAGCACGATGGCGCGCTCCACACGGGGCGTGAGCGGTCGCACCTCCAGGCCCTGGAGCCCGGCGGGCGGCAAGGCCAGCGTGGGCACCACCGAGATGCCCAGGCCTGCATCCAGCATGCGAAAGATGGTGGTCACATGGCCCACCTCCTGGGCCACCGGCGCCTGCACGCCGTGCTGGCGCAGCGCATCGTCGATCAGCCGGCGGCTGCCCGAGGCGTGGTCGAGCAGCACCAGCGGTTCGCCATCCAGGGCGGCCCAGCGCACGCTGCGCTGGCGCGCCAGCCGGTGCGTGGGCGGGCAGGCCAGGCAAAAGGGTTCCGAGAGGATGGCTTCGGCATGCAACTCATCGCTGCGCCCCGGCTCGGGTTCGATCACCACGCCGAAATCCACCTCGCCCGAGAGCACGCTGGCCAGTGCATCGTGCTGCATGCGGTCCAGCAGCAGCAGTTCCAGCCCCGGGTGCTCCCGCCGGCAGCGCGCAATGCATTCGGGCAGCAGGTTGGCCGACAGGGTGGGGCTGCTGGCCACGCGCACCCGACCCTGGCGCTGCGTGGCCAGGCCACGCACATCGAGCAGCACGCTGTCCAGGTCTTCCAGCACCCGCGCCAGGCGCACCGCCAGGCTGCGGCCCGCCTCCGTAAGCACCACCTCGCGCGTGGTGCGGTCCAGCAGCTTGATCCCCAGGTGCTGCTCCAGCTCGGTCACGCAGCGGCTCACGGCGGGCTGGGTCAGGCCGATCTGGTCGCCAGCGCGTGTGAAGCTGCTGTGTTGCGCCACCGCCTGGAAGACGCGCAGCTGGCGGAGACTGGGATTCATGATTGGAAATTATAAATTCATCAGATCAATCCATTTCTCTTTGGCTGGCAAAGCAGGTCCAATCGGTGCATACCGTTCTCAAGAGGCGTCTACGCCCCCTTATCCATGGCCCGCTCCCGTCTGCTTCCCGACAATTTCACGCTTTACCTCGTCGCCACGGTCATCGCCGCCAGCCTGCTGCCAGCCTCTGGCAGCTTTGCCCGGGGGCTGGAGGTTGCCACCACGGCGGCCGTGAGCCTGCTGTTCTTCCTGCACGGGGCCAAGCTCTCGCGTGAGGCCATCCTGGCCGGCATCGGCCACTGGCGCCTGCACCTGGTGGTGGTGGCCAGCACCTTCGTGCTGTTCCCGCTGCTGGGCTGGGCGCTGCGCCCGGTGCTTGAGCCGCTGGTCACGCGCGACCTGTACACCGGCATCCTCTACCTGTGCGCGCTGCCGGCCACAGTGCAGTCGGCAATTGCCTTCGTCTCCATGGCGCGCGGCAACATCCCTGCGGCCGTGTGCAGCGCCTCGGCATCCACGCTGCTGGGCGTGGCATTCACGCCGCTGCTGGTGGGCTTGCTGATGTCGCAGAACGCGGCCATGGGCGATCCGCTGGCCGCCATGGGCCGCATCGGCCTGCAACTGCTGCTGCCTTTTGCCATCGGCCACCTGCTGCGCCCCTGGATCAGCGGCTTTTTGCAGCAGCGAGCGTCCGTCATGAAGGTGGTGGACCAGGGCTCCATCCTGCTGGTGGTGTACGCCGCCTTCAGCCACGCCGTCATTGACGGCCTGTGGTCCCAGGTGCCCCCCATGGCTTTGGCCGGCCTGCTGGCCGTGTGCGCGGTGCTGCTGGCGCTGGTGCTCACCCTCACCACCTGGAGCGCGCGGCGCATGGGCTTCTCCAAGGAAGACGAGATCACCATCGTCTTCTGCGGCTCCAAGAAGAGCCTGGTCAGCGGCGTGCCCATGGCCAACGTGCTGTTTGCCACCAACGTGGCTGGCGCCATCGTGCTGCCGCTGATGCTGTTCCACCAGATGCAGCTCATGGTCTGCGGCGTGCTCGCGCAGCGCTATGCGCGGCGCGGGCTGGATGCCGGCAAACCAGTGGGCGCACAGCCCGAACAGGCCTGATAGGCACAGCGGGAACCCGCGCAACCGCCGGGCGGTGCAGGGTTTCATCAAGAGCGGCGAGGCTCGCGGTATGCTCAGGCGCATGGGACTACTGCTGGACTCTTTCTGGCGCGCCGCGGCGTACTGCATGCGCCCCCGCGTCATCCTCCTCTCGCTGCTGCCATTGCTGCTGATGGCGGCGCTGGCGTTCGGGCTGGGCTACTTCTACTGGGATGTGGCGGTGCAGAGCATGCACTCACTTCTTGATGCCTCCCCCATGCTCAAGAATTTCTGGGGCTGGCTCGAGGGCTGGGGCCTGGGCAGCGTGGTGTCTGCGCTCGCCCCCATGATGGTCATCCTGGCGGCCACGCCGGTCCTGGTCGTGGTGTCGCTGCTGCTGGTGGCGGTGCTCATGACCCCGGCGCTCGTGACCCTGGTCGCCGAACGGCGCTTTCCCGACCTCGCGCGCAAGAAGGGCGGCTCCTTCTTCGCCAGCGTGGCCTGGTCCGTGGGCTCCACGGTGATGGCGCTGGTGGCGCTGGTGGTGTCCGTGCCGCTGTGGCTTGTGCCCCCGCTGGTGCTGGTGCTGCCGCCGCTGATCTGGGGTTGGCTCACCTACCGTGTGATGGCCTTCGACGCGCTGGCCGAGCATGCCAGCAAGGAGGAGCGCAAGCGGCTTTTCCAGCGCCACCGCGCCAGCCTGCTGGGCATCGGCATCATCACCGGCTACTTGGGCGCTGCACCCAGCATCGTCTGGGCATCGGGCGTGCTGTTCGTGGCCGCTTTTGCCATCCTGGTGCCGCTGGCGATCTGGATCTACATGCTGGTGTTCGCGTTCTCGTCGCTGTGGTTCACGCATTTCTGCCTGGCGGCGCTGCAGGAGCTGCGCGAGGACGATGTCCGCGCCACCATGCCCGTGCCCTCGCGCCTGCCGCTGGACACGCTGGCGCCCGCGCCCGCCATCGAAGACATCACGCCGCCCACCATCAGCGCGCCAGAGCCCGCAGCGGCCAGTCTGCCGGCCCCCGGCACCTTTCCTACCGATCCCCGCACCCCATGACCCCTACCTTCGGCCTCATCATCGTCGGCGACGAAATCCTCTCGGGCAAGCGTGCCGACAAGCACATGCCCAAGGCCATCGAACTGCTGGCCGCGCGCGGCCTGGCCCTGTCGTACGCGGACTACGTGGGGGATGACCCCGCGCGCATCACGGCCACGCTGCAGCGTGCCTTTGCCTCGGGCGACGTGGTGTTCTCGTGCGGCGGCATCGGTGCCACGCCGGACGACCACACCCGCCAATGCACGGCGCGGGCTCTGGGTACCGACCTGGCCCTGCACCCCGAGGCCGAGCGCCTGATCCGAGAGCGCATGCAGGACGTGGCGCGCGAGCAGGGCCTGCCCTACGAGCCCGACCGCCACGACAACCTGCACCGGTTGAACATGGGCATGTTCCCCGTAGGGGCACGCACCATTCCCAACCCGTACAACAAGATTCCCGGCTTCACCTGCGACAGCCCGGGAAGTGAGGGCGGCGCCGTGCACTTCGTGCCGGGCTTTCCGGTGATGGCCTGGCCCATGATCGAGTGGGTGCTGGACACCCTGTACGCCGAGCACTTCAACCGCACGCCCCAGACCGAACACTCGGTGGTGGTGTTCGGCGCCATGGAGGCAGCGCTCACGCCGCTCATGGAGCAGATAGAAAAATCGCACGCCGGGGTGCGGGTGTTCAGTTTGCCCAGCGTGGATCATCCACAATACGGGCGGCACATTGAACTGGGCGTCAAAGGCCCGGCGCAGGCGCTCCCCGCAGCATGGACGGACCTCAAAAATGGTCTGCACGAATTTGGTGCAGAGCTTGGCCCTGAAATGGTGCGCAACCTGTGATGCGCAATGGGGGCTGTCGCGATGCACCAAATTTGTGCGTTCAACCGTCCTCGCCAGACCCCAGGTCGGGCCGCTGCTCCGCGATAGTGCGGTGATTGCACCCCGCTGGCACGCAAACTGCTTTTATTTCGGCAAATTCTTTTTTCAACAAGCGCTTTTACCCAGGAGAACCTGATGGCCAAGACCGTTGCAGACGTGATGAAGATCGTGAAGGAAAACGAGGTCAAGTTCGTTGACTTCCGTTTTACCGATACCCGGGGCAAGGAACAGCACGTGACCGTGCCGGTTTCGCACTTCGATGAAGACAAGTTCACGTCGGGCCACGCATTTGACGGTTCGTCGGTGGCTGGCTGGAAGGGCATTGAAGCCTCGGACATGCAGCTCATGCCCGACCCCAACACCGCCAACATCGACCCCTTCTTCGAAGAAACCACGCTGTTCCTGCAGTGCGACGTGATCGAACCCGGTGACGGCAAGGCCTACGACCGCGACCCACGCTCCATCGCCAAGCGCGCCGAAGCCTACCTCAAGGCCTCCGGCCTGGGCGACACGGCCTTCTTCGGCCCAGAGCCAGAATTCTTCATCTTCGACGGCGTGCGCTGGTCCAATGAACCCGGCAAGGTCATGTTCGAGATCGAAGAGTACGAAGCCCCCTGGAACTCGGGCGCCAAGCTCGAAGGCGGCAACCGCGGCCACCGTCCCACCGTCAAGGGCGGCTACTTCCCCGTGCCTCCCGTCGACAGCACGCAGGACATGCGCGCTGAAATGTCCCTGATCCTCGAATCCCTGGGCATCCCGGTCGAAGTGTTCCACCACGAAGTGGCAGGCGCTGGCCAGAACGAAATCGGCACGCGTTTCAGCACGCTGGTCGAGCGCGCCGACTGGACGCAGGTCCTGAAGTACGTGGTCTGGAACGTGGCCAACGCCTACGGCAAGACGGCTACCTTCATGCCCAAGCCCTACGCTGGCGACAACGGCTCCGGCATGCACGTGCACCAGTCCATCTGGAAGGACGGCAAGAACCTGTTCGCAGGCGACGGCTACGCCGGCCTGTCGGACTTCGCGCTGTACTACATCGGCGGCATCATCAAGCACGCACGTGCCCTGAACGCCATCACCAACCCCGGCACTAACTCGTACAAGCGTCTGGTGCCCGGCTTCGAAGCCCCTGTGAAGCTGGCCTACTCGGCCCGCAACCGCTCGGCCTCGATCCGCATTCCTTACGTTGCCAACCCCAAGGGCCGCCGCATCGAAGCGCGCTTCCCCGATCCATCGGCCAACCCTTACCTGGCCTTCTCGGCCCTGATGATGGCCGGCCTGGACGGCGTGGAAAACAAGATCCATCCCGGCGAAGCCGCCACGAAGGATCTGTACCATCTGCCACCCGAGGAAGACAAGCTGGTGCCTACCGTCTGCCACAGCCTGGACCAGGCCCTGGAATACCTCGACAAGGACCGCAGCTTCCTGACCAAGGGTGGCGTGTTCACCGACTCCATGCTCGATGCCTATATCGACCTGAAGATGACCGAAGTCACGCGTTTCCGCATGGCTCCCCACCCTGTCGAGTACGACATGTACTACTCGCTGTAATCTGCCCCTCCCGGCGGTTACCCGAAAAGGCGGCGCAAGCCGCCTTTTTTCATGGTGCAGCCGATTCGGTGTGCATGGAACCAACACCGGCCAGGAAGCCTCTGAACCGGTGTATTGCCGTAGCGCCATCCGCCAGCGTTCGCCTTTGCCACCAGGGCCGCCCCGGCTTTGGACGGCCCTTGCCGCACCGTTAACCCCTCACGGCCGCAGCACTTGCCGGATTGGCGATGCGGGTTGATTCGGGGATACTCTCTGGCTGTACTGTGCATTTGCTGCTCGCGCGAGGAATTTCCATGAAGAAGACTGTTACCACCCTGTTGTTGCTTGCTGCCCTGGCCCCCGTTGCCGGCTGGGCCCAGGACCGCATCTACCGCTGTGGCAATGAGTACACGAACAACGCGACCCAGGCCAAGGAGCGTGGCTGCAAGCTGGTCGAAGGCGGCAATGTGACTGTGGTGCAGGGCTCGCGTCCAGCAGCAGCTGCAGGTGGCACTGCCGCGCCTGCCGCTGGCAGCGCCCCGTCTGCATCGCCGCCGAACGCCCCGCGCGTGAGCAGCAACGACCAGAAGGCCCGCGACTCCGATGCGCGTGCCATCCTCGAATCCGAACTGCGCAAGGCCGAGGCGCGCCATGCCGAGCTGGTCAAGGAATACAACGGTGGCGCGCCCGAGCGCAATGCCCTGGATCTGCGCAACCCGCAGCGCTACATCGAGCGCACGGCCGAGCTCAAGGCCAGCGTGTCCCGCAGCGAGAGCGACATCGCCGGCATCAAGCGTGAGCTGGGCCGCGTGGCACCCGCTAATTGAGCCAGACCCCGCGCGTGAGCACTCCCCCCGACAACACTTCCCCGTCCGATACCGAGCGGTTCCATTCGCTGGACCTGATGTCCACGCTGGTGGCGGTACTGCGCGCCGACGGCGCCGTGCAGTTCGCCAATGCGGCGCTGGAAAACACCCTTGGCTTGTCGCGCCGCACCCTCGAAGGGGGTGATTTCTCCACCTTCTTCACCGACCCGGCACTGTTGCAGACCGCGCTGGCCGGTGCGCGCGTGCAGGATTTTGCGGCGCTGCGCTACGAAGCCAGCCTGAAACGCCTGCACCAGGACCCCGTGCCCGTGCATGTCAACGTGGCGGCGGCGGAGCAGGCCGGTGAGATCTTGGTGGAACTGTGGCCGCTGGAGCAGCAGGCCCGCCAGGACCGTGAGGAGCGCCTGCTCGACCAGGCCCAGGCCAACAAGGAGCTGATCCGCAATCTGGCCCACGAGATCAAGAACCCCCTGGGCGGCATCCGTGGCGCGGCCCAGTTGCTGGAGATGGAGCTCGAAAGCCGCGAGCTCACCGAGTACACCCAGGTCATCATCCACGAGGCGGACCGCCTGCAAAGCCTGGTGGACCGCCTGCTGGCCCCGCACCGCCACCCGCACCTGGTGGGCGACGTCAATATCCACGAGGTGTGCGAGCGCGTGCGCTCGCTGGTGCTGGTGGAGTACCCGCAAGGCCTGCGTGTGCAGCGCGACTACGACACCTCCATCCCCGAGTTCCGTGGCGACCGGGCGCAGCTCATCCAGGCACTGCTCAACGTGGTTCAGAACGCGGCGCAGGCACTGGCCGAGCGCATTGCTGCGGGCGATGCGGTGATCACCTTGCGCACCCGCGTGGCCCGACAAGTAACGTTTGGTCGCCAGCGATATCGGCTGGCACTGGAATTGCATGTCATCGACAACGGACCGGGCGTACCCGATGCCATCAAAGAGCGTATTTTTTACCCTCTGGTGTCGGGTCGGGACGGCGGATCGGGGCTGGGACTCACGTTGGCACAAACCTTCGTACAACGGCACCACGGATTGATCGAATGCGACAGCGTACCGGGTCGCACCGACTTCCGATTCCTGATCCCCTTGCCCTGAGGTCCCTGACACGCAACCACAGGGAAGGTAAGACAAAGATATGAAGCCGATCTGGTTAGTAGATGACGACCCCTCGATCCGCTTCGTCCTGGAAAAGGCGCTGGCCCGGGAGAACCTGCCCACGCGCAGCTTCACCCACCCGCGCGAAGTGCTCGACGCGCTGGCCGACGTCACCGCAGGCGACCCCGCCCGCCAGGGCCCCCAGGTCCTGGTGAGCGACATCCGCATGCCTGGAGGCTCGGGCCTGCAGCTGCTCGAAAAAGTACGCGAACTGCAGCCCGGTCTGCCCGTCATCATCATGACGGCGTATTCCGACCTAGACAGCGCCGTTTCGGCCTTCCAGCGCGGCGCGTTCGAATACCTGCCCAAACCCTTCGACCTGCCCAAGGCGGTGGAGCTGATCCGCCGCGCGGTGGAAGAAAGCCAGCGCGAGGAAGTGACCGAAGAGCGCCAGGCCGAAACCCCCGAGATGCTGGGCCAGGCGCCCGCCATGCAGGACGTGTTCCGCGCCATCGGCCGGCTCAGCCAGAGCCAGGTCACGGTGCTGATCACCGGCGAATCGGGCTCGGGCAAGGAACTCGTGGCGCGCGCGCTGCACAAGCACTCGCCCTGCGCAGAGGGGCCCTTCGTGGCCATCAACACGGCGGCCATCCCCAAGGATCTGCTGGAATCCGAACTTTTCGGCCACGAGCGCGGTGCCTTCACCGGCGCCCAGACACAGCGGCGCGGCCGATTCGAGCAGGCCGAGGGGGGCACGCTCTTCCTCGACGAAATCGGCGACATGCCGTTTGACCTGCAGACGCGCCTCTTGCGCGTGCTGTCGGACGGCCAGTTCTACCGTGTGGGCGGCCATGCGGCCGTCAAGGCCCACGTGCGCGTGATCGCAGCCACCCACCAGGACCTGGAGCGGCGCGTCAAGGAAGGCGGTTTCCGCGAGGATTTGTTCCACCGCTTGAACGTCATCCGCCTGCGCCTGCCCGCATTGCGCGAGCGCCATGAAGACGTGCCCATGCTCACGCGCCACTTCCTGCAGCAAAGCGCGCGGCAGCTCGGTGTGGAGCCCAAGCGCATTGCCGACTCGGCCCTGGCCCGGCTGGAGCAGTTCGCCTTTCCGGGCAATGTGCGCCAGCTCGAAAATATCTGCCATTGGCTGACGGTGATGGCGCCCGCACAGGTCATCTCGCTGCAGGACCTGCCGCCCGAGGTGCTGGAGGCCCCGGTGTTCCAGGCGCCTGCGCGCGCCGCCGTGGCAGACGGCCATGCCGTGGCGCCACCGGCGGTGATTGCCATGCCTGTGGCTGCCATTGCGCACCCGCCCGAAATGGTGGGGGGGCTGCACGCCGTGGCGCCTTCGGCGCCGCAGTTCGTGGCGGCCGCGCCAGCGGCCGCCTGGGCTGCAGACACGGCCATCGGCGTGGCTGCGCCCGCCGCATCGGCCAGCCCCGTGCTGAGCTGGGAGCAGGCGCTGGAGGCCGAGGCGCAGAAGCTCCTGTCCGGCGGCCAGCCCGAGGTGTGGGATGCGCTCACGCGCCGCTTCGAGTCGCGCCTGATCCGCACGGCCCTGGTCGCCACCCACGGCCGCCGCATGGAGGCTGCACAGCGCCTGGGCATAGGCCGCAACACCATCACCCGCAAGATCCAGGAGCTGGGCCTGGACGCGCCGGACGAAGGCTGAGCTTTCCTGCCCGTGGGGCATGGTCAAAAGGGCTTCGGGACATGTTCCGAAGCCCTTTTTTCTTTGCTTGTCAGGGGATGCGCAGCGCTCCTACAGGTCGCGCCGGCAGGGCTGTGTAGGCTGTGAGGCCTGCTCCAAAGCTGAGGACCTGCCATGCACCTCGAAGGCTCCTGCCATTGCCGCGCCGTCCGCTTCTCGCTCAAAGCCGACAGTCCCGTGCCCTTCATGCACTGCCACTGCTCCATCTGCCGCAAGACGGCGGGCGGGGGCGGCTACGCCATCAACCTGGGCGGCGATGCACGTACGCTCAAGGTCCAGGGCGCCAGGCACCTGGGCACCTACCATGCGGTCATGCGCGAAGAGGGCCAGCGCGCCAGGCGCTCCAAGGCCGAGCGCAAGTTCTGCCTGCAATGCGGCAGCGCCCTGTGGCTGTGGGATCCGCGCTGGCCCGAGCTGGTCCATCCCCATGCCTCGGCCATCGACACCCCCCTGCCCAAGCCGCCGGAATTGGTCGAGGGCATGCTCGAATTTGTGGCCAACTGGGTCGACGTGCCCAAGGGCAAGGGCCACAGGCACTACCAGGCGTTTCCCGCCGAATCACTGGCCGAGTGGCATGAGCGGCATGGGCTCAAGGCGTAGCTCGGGCTGTGCTCGCTCCCTCAGGCATAGGCCACCCAGCCCCTGAACGCCAGCCCCGCATAGAACAGGCGAATGCCGCTGAAGCCAGCCTGCTCCAGCAGCGCTTCCTCCTCGTCCGGGCTGAGCAAGGGCAGGGCAGTATCGATGGCGGTGGCTGCCCGGCGTGCGGCCTCAGGGTCCACGCCCGATGCGATGGCGAAGGCGGCATAGCGCGAGAGCCAATGGCTGCGCTCGGCCTGCGATGCCTGCGGAAAGCTCAGGTGGGCTGTCACCAGGGGGGCGCCGGGCTGCAGGCGCTGGCGAATGGCCTGCAAGGTGGCCAGCCTTTCATCCAAGGGCAAGAAATGCAGGGTGAGCAGGCAGGTCGCGGCATCGAAGGGGCCTGCAGGCGCGGTGTGCACATAGCCGTGGTGAAAGTCCACGCGCGCCGCCAACGGCCCGAGCGTGTTTTGCGCCAGTTGCAGCATGGGCTCAGATGGGTCCACGCCCACAAAGCGCCACTGCGGCTGCGCCCGGGCGAAGACGCCCAGTTCCGCACCCCCGCCCGCGCCGACCACAAGCACCTTGGCCAGGGGCGGCGCACGCTCGGCCAGCAGCACGCCGGCCATTTTCTGCAGGTCGTCCGAGCCGGGCACCAGGCGGCGGGTGCGGTCTGCATAGGACGCGACGGCCTGGGGATCGGCGAACGGAGCGCTCGGGTTGGCGCTGGTGGAGGACATAGACATGGCTGCGTGGAATTCAAGTAACTTTAATTGTTGCATATTTGTTGAGCTCGCTGCAAGCCAGCGCTGGCTGGTGCCAGCATGGGTCGCCGACAATGGGACCGCTGATCCGAGGACCCATGACTCCACCCGCTACAACCGATACCTTTACTACCGTACTGCCGGCCGTGGGCAGCCTGCAGGACCCGGCCCTGCTGCGGCGCCTGCTGCGTGCCAAGGACTGGATGGACGCAGCCTCGCAAGAGGCCTGGCCCGTGGAACGATTGGCCGAGGTGAGCGGTGTCTCGCAGGCGCACTTTGCGCGCTCGTTCAAGCAGGCCTTCGGCGTTCCGCCGCACCGCTACCTGCTCACGCGGCGCATCGAGCAGGCGTCGACCCTGCTGCGCGACACCGACTGGCCTGTCACCGACATCGCGTTTGCCACCGGCTGGGAGAGCTTGGGCACGTTTGGCCGCATCTTTCGCGACATCACCGGCAAAAGCCCCAGCGTGCTGCGGCGGGAGGCACGGGCCGAGGTGGGGCCGCTCGCCAGCATGCCGGCGTGCATCCTCAAGGCCGCAGAGCGGCCGGACCTCACGATCGCAGTTTTGGAGAAGCGCCGCCGCGCAGCGGCCGGTACAAACAGGTCTTCGACAAGCAAGGAGATCGAGTGATGACGACAGCGATGATGGACCCGCCCACCCAGGGCATCGGTGTGGTGGGCGTGTACGTGGACCATCAGGACAAGGCGCTGGCCTTCTATGTGGACCAGCTCGGCTTTCGCGTGCACACGGACGTGCGCAATGGCAGCTACCGCTGGCTCACGGTGCAGCACCCGGAGCAGCCCTCGTTCCAGCTCGGGCTGTTCGCCCCGGGGGCGCCCCTGCACGATGAAGCCACGGCCCAGACGCTGCGCGCCATGGTGGCCAAGGGCGCCATGCCGCCCCTGGTCTGGCATGTGGCCGATTGCCGTGCCCTCTGTGCGACGTTGCGCGAGCGCGGCGTGGAGTTCACGCAGGAGCCGGTGGACCGCTATGGCAATGTCGATGCGGGCTTTCGCGATCCTGCGGGCAACGGCTGGAAGCTCATCCAGTTGGCCCAGGGGGCCCCGCTATGAACGGCCTGGGGCTCTGGCTGCGGCGCACCCACCGCTGGGTGTCCATGGTGTTCACCTTGACCATCGTTGCCAACTTCGTGGCCATGGCTCAGGGTGTCCCGCCCGCGTGGGTCACCTATGCACCCTTGGCACCGCTGGCACTGCTGCTGCTCACTGGGCTGTACCTGTTCGTGCAGCCCTGCCTTGCGCGGTGGCGAACCAACACGCACCACGGCTGACAGGCGTAGCCGAACGGTCATCTGGCAGTCGCCCGGCATGTGCGGCCAATGAACGGCACAATCGCGCGGCAGCAAGGCCGGACCTTGCCTCGCCCGGTCCCGTTTTCGTATCGCCATGACTGCTGCCGGTGCCTGGTGCGCCGGCACTGGTGCTTCTGCATTTCTGCCCCATGCAATCTCCGCTGCCCGTCTTCGCCCTGCTGTTCAATGCCTTCGTATGGGGCCTGGCCTGGTGGCCGTTCCGGTTGATGCATGGGGCGGGCCTGCACCCGCTGTGGGCCACGGCCGCGATGTATGCGGTGGTGCTGCTGGGCCTGCTGACCCTGCGGCCGGGCATCCTCGCGCAGGTGCGCCAGCACCCGGGGCTGTGGCTGCTGGCGCTGGCATCGGGCCTGAACAACGTGGCCTTCAATTGGGCCGTGACGGTGGGCGATGTGGTGCGCGTGATCCTGCTGTTCTACCTCATGCCCGCCTGGGCGGTGCTGCTGGCCTGGCGCATCCTGGGCGAGCGGCCCACGCCCATGGCCATCGCGCGGCTGCTGCTGGCCTTCACCGGCGTGGTCCTGGTGCTGCTGCCCGGGGACGCATCGCCTGCCAGCCTGCTACAGGGCCTGTCCATGGCCGATGGCCTGGCATTGATGGGCGGTTTCATGTTCGCCCTGGTCAACGTGACTGTGCGCCGCCTGCACGCCGTGCCGGGGCAGGCGCGCATGTTCGCCATGTTCGGCGGCTGCATGCTGATGGCGCTGCTGGCGGCCTTTGTCGGTATGCAGTTCGGGGTGGTGGACCCCTTCCCCGCCTTCAACGCCACCTGGGCCGTCACCGGGCTGCTGCTGTCGGGCGTGCTGATGCTGGGCAACTGGGCTCTGCAGTTCGGCGCCTCGCGCCTGACGGCGGGCACCACTGCCGTGGTGATGCTGTCGGAGGTGGTGTTCGCCAGCGTGTCCTCGGTGCTGCTGTCGGCCTCGCAGCTGGAGCCGCGCACGGTGCTGGGGGGCTCGCTGATCCTGCTGGCGGCGCTGCTCGCGTCCTTGCGGCGCTAGCCGGGTAGACGCGCTGCGGCCCGCTTGAGCGCCGCCGCAAATGCCAGCGCTGCAGGCTTTGGCTGCGTGCCGCGCCGCGACACCAGGTACAGGTCCAGGTGCGCCACGGGCTCGCGCAGCATGGCCACCCCGAGGCCCTGGCGCAGGCATTCCTCCATCGCGAACGAGGGGATGATGGCGTGGCCCCGGCCGGCGCGCACCATGCCGATGATGGTACCCAGCAGGTTCATGCGCGGGCGTTCCTCGTGTGTGCGGCCCAGGCGGGACAGGTGCTTTTCGATCACCACCTGGATCGGATTGCCCGAGGGCAGGCTCACCAGGGGCAGGCCTGCGA
The DNA here is from genome assembly GCF_001428665.1 of Acidovorax sp. Root219. Lineage (GTDB taxonomy): Bacteria > Pseudomonadota > Gammaproteobacteria > Burkholderiales > Burkholderiaceae_C > Acidovorax. The sequence goes on along the minus strand of NZ_LMIJ01000046.1, from coordinate 314,569 downwards.
GGCTGCTCCAGGGCAGGCTTTCCGCGAGACCGCTGCTGCCTGCGCCGGGCGGGCTGATGCGCATGAGCCGGAACTTGCACAGGGGCTGGCGCGACAGGCCCACGGCCGGCTTGACGAAGAAACCGAAGCCGATGTCGGCATCGCCTTCGAGCACTTCCTGGCGCACGGTACTCACCTCGACATCCGCCAAGTGCACCTGCACCTGGGGATGCGTCTCTGCAAAGCCGCGCACCACGTCGGGCAGCAGGCTGGCCGAGATCATGGGCGTGGCCGCCACCAGCAGGCGTGAGCGCACGGCGGACTCGCTGCCATCGAGCACGGCACCCAGCGTGCGCAGCTCGCCGACGATGCGCTCGGCCACCGGCTGCAGCCGCCGGCCGGCATCGGTGAGCGTGAGCGAGCGCGTGGTGCGGTTGAAAAGGCGCGCACCCATCTGCTCCTCCAGCTCCTTGACCAGCATGCTCATGCCCGAGGGCGACAGATGCACCTGCTCGGCCGCCTTGGCGAAGCTCTGCAGGCGTGTCACCTCCAGAAAGGCGTGCAGCTGGCGGCTGCTGACATTCATCAGCTTTGTTGACGAATTCATCAGAAATTTCCGTTTGATTCAAATCAAGACTGTCGTTGTAATTGTGGTCCAACTTCCAAAGAGACAAAGCCATGACCCTTGCCACTTCGTTGCCGCCGTCCTCCCTTCAACGCAGGCGCCTGGTGCTCGGCGCCCTGGCCACGGTGGCGGCGCCCCTGGTCCGGGCGCAGGCCAGTGGTGCGGATACGCCGGTGCGCCTGGTCGTGCCGTTCACGCCTGGCACGGGCATCGACCTGATCGCGCGCCAGATCGCGGCCCCGCTGTCCGAGCGGCTCAAGCGGCCCTTCTTCGTCGACAACAAGGCGGGCGCCTCGGGGATCATCGGTACGCAGGAAGTGGTGCGTGCGCCAGCCGACGGCGCAACGCTGCTGGTCAGCGTGAACACGCTGGTGATGAACATGGCGCTGTACCCCAAGCAGGGCTTCAACCCCCTGACCGATCTGCAGCCCGTGGGCCAGACGAGCTGGGGGCAACTGCTGCTGGTGGCCAGCGAGGGCTCGAAGATCCAGTCGCTCAAGGAACTGGTCGAACGCGCGAAGGCCAAGCCCGGTGCGCTCAACTACGGCTCGCCCGGCGCGGGCACGCCGCACCACCTGGCGATGGAGCTGCTCAAGAACCGGGCGAAGATTTCGCTCACGCACATCAGCTACCGGGGCACGGCGCCTGCCGTGACCGACCTGCTGGGCGGGCAGATCGACGCGATGTTCCTGCCCATCCACGTGGCCTTGCAGCATGTGAAGGCGGGCAAGCTCAAGGCGCTGGCCATCAGCTCCGAAACGCCCCATCCGCTGCTGCCCGAAGTGCCTTCGCTGAACAGCCTGAAGCTCGGTGACCTCAATGTGGACATGTGGTACGGCGTGTTCGCCCCGGCCGGCACGCCCCGCGCCTATGTCGACCGGCTGAACACCGAGCTGCGCGAGGTGCTGGCGGCGCCTGCCGTGGCCAAGTCCTTCGAGACCCAGGGCATGACGCCCGCCCACAGCACGCCCGATGCCTTCAAGAAGCTCGTGGCGGCAGACGCCAAGCGCTGGTCTGACCTGATCAAGGCCCAGGGCATCACCGCGGAATGAACCAGAAAGCAATGAACACAATGAGCAACAAGGACCAGGCCATGGCAGAGCAGCAGGACGCCGAGGTGGTCATCGTCGGCGGTGGGCCCGTGGGCATGGGGCTGGCCATCGAGCTGGGCCAGCGTGGCGTGCGTACCATCGTCGTGGAGCGCTACCAGCAGCCCCAGCCCATCCCCAAGGGACAGAACCTGACCCAGCGGACCATGGAGCACTTCCATTTCTGGGGGGCCGAAAAGGAGCTGCGTGCCGCCCGCACCATCCCCGTGGAATACGGCATCGGTGGCCTGACGGCGCACGGCACGCTGCTGGGCCCCCACAGCTACGACTGGCTGCAGCGCGACCTGGTCAAGCCCTATTACTTCACCGGCAACGAGCGGCTGCCGCAGTACGCGACGGAGGCGGTGCTGCGTGCCCGTGTGGCCGAACTGCCCTCGGTGCAGACCGTGTACGGCTGGGAGGCCAAGGCCGTGGTGCAGGATGCCGACGGGGTGTCGGTCACCATCACCGAGCGTGGTGGCAGCGGCGAACGCGTGCTGCGCAGTGCCTATGCCGTGGGGTCGGACGGCGCACGCTCCGTCGTGCGTGAGCAGGCGGGCATCACCCAGACCCGCACCGACCATGACCGCATGATGGTGTTGCTGGTGTTCCGCTCGCCCGGCCTGCACCAGTTGCTCGAACGCTACCCCGGCAAGTCCTACTACAACGTGCTGCAGCCCGAACTCCAGGGCTACTGGAAGTTCTTTGGCCGGGTGGACCTGGGCAACACCTGGTTCTTCCACGCCCCCGTGCCGCCAGGCACGACCAAGGACAACTTCGATTTTGCGGCCTACCTGCACGAAGCGGTGGGTGCTCAATTCGATGTGGAGTTCGAGCACATCGGATTCTGGGACCTGCGCTTCATGCTGGCCGACAGCTACCGCAACGGCCGCGTCTTCGTCGCCGGCGATGCGGCGCACAGCCACCCGCCCTACGGAGGCTATGGCGTCAACTCGGGGCTCGAGGATGCGCGCAACCTGGGCTGGAAGCTGGCCGCCGTGCTGCAGGGCTGGGGTGGTGAGCGCCTGCTCGATTCGTACGACGGCGAGCGCCGGCCGGTGTTTGCCTCCACAATGCGCGACTTCATCGCCAAATCCATCGACACGGACCGCGAGTTCCTCGACACCCACGACCCGGCGCGCGACCTTGTCGCCTTCGAGACCGCCTGGAATGCGCGTGCCCAGGGCGCCGTGGGCGAGGTGCATGCCTTCGAGCCCCACTACGAGGGCTCAAGCGTGGTCTGGGGCTGCGAGGGCCGCACCAGCAGCGCCAAGGGATCGCACCGCTTTGACGCGCGGCCTGGGCACCACCTGGCGCCTGCCGTGCTGCCCTCGGGCAGGAACGTTTACGAGGAACTGGGCCCCGGCTTTTCCCTGTTGGCCTTTGGCGTCGATCCCCAGGCGGTCCAGGCCTTTCTCGATGCCGCCGAGGCCAAGGCGCTGGCGTTGACCGTGGTTCAGGCGCAGGGCGCTGGCGAGCATGAACGCTACGGCGCGCAACTGGTGCTGGTGCGCCCGGACCAGTTCGTCGCCTGGACCAGCAGCGAGGCCGGCATGTCGGCGGCCCATGCCCGCGAGGTGCTGGAGCGTGCCGCTGGCGGGCTTTTGGAGACGGTCGCCGTTTGACCCCATGCGCCGCGTTGGTTGCAGGTTGTTGCCTCTTCGGTAGCGCCTGCAGCCGAGTGGCGGGATGGCCTGGGGCTCTGCACGCGCGGGGGGCCCTCTGTCCTACACCTGCACCCTCTGCATGCCGACCCTGGCGGCGAGAGCTGCCAACCACAATGAAGTCACTGTCAACCAACCGGAGACTTCTTATGTCGGATTTCAACGATGCCAACCGCGATCCCCTGACCAATGAACCTGGTGCCCACCCCGTGGGTACGGGTGTGGGTGCTGCCATGGGCGGCGCTGCAGCCGGTGCTGCTGCGGGGGCGTTCGGCGGTCCCGTCGGCGCCGCCATCGGCGGGGTTGCCGGTGCTGTGGTCGGTGGCCTTGCAGGCAAGGCTGCTGGCGAAGCCGTCAACCCCACGAACGAAGACGCCTACTGGCGCGAGAACTACCACCGTGAACCCTATTACGTGGGTGGCCGCAGCTACGACCAATACCGCCCTGCCTATGAGCTGGGTTGGAGTTCGGTGGGGCGCTATGAAGGCAACTTCGACGCCGTCGAACCCCGTCTGGCCGATGACTGGCGCGCCCGCCATGGCAACGATGGCCTGGCCTGGACGGATGTTCAGCCCGCCACCCGCGCTGCCTACGAACGTGCCTACAACAGCCAGCCGCTGGAAGTCACTGGCGAGATCGACAACGACGACGTGATCGACACCTTGAACGATCTGCTGGAATCGGCCCGCGACGGCGAGTATGGCTTTCACGCCAGCGCCGAACACGCCGATGCGGGCGAACTCAAGGGCATCTTCCAACGCCACTCGCGTGAATGCGCAGCCGCAGGTGCCGAACTGGAGCGCGAGATCCGCGCCCGCGGCGGCGAGCCCGTTAGCGGCGGCACCGTGGCAGGTGCACTGCACCGGGGCTGGGTGTCCGTGAAGACGGCGCTCTCCACGCAGGACGACAAGGCCGTGCTGGAAGAGTGCGAGCGCGGTGAAGACGCTGCGGTGGCCCGCTACCGCAAGGCCTTGAAGGCCAACCTGCCCCAGGACCTGCGTGCCCTGGTACAGCGCCAGGCCGATGGTGCCCAACGCAACCACGACGAGGTGAAGGCCCTGCGCGACAGCTTCAACCCCGCACGTTGATGATCTGCGCGTGATCAGCCGGCTTGCCTGAATCCCAGTCCTCCTGTTCGCAGGCAGACTGGGAAGTGGCCAGCCGCATCCGTGAGGGCATTGCCGTGCTTTGAAAGAGAAGGCATCGCAGTTGCTCCCCCGCCATCGCCGCCATGGGCTTTGCCCATGGCGGCGATGTGCGTTGGGGCTCAGAAAACAGCGCGATGGGCCGTGGAAGTTTTCGCACCACAGCTTTTCTGCAGCGCTGGCCCGGCCCTGAACGGCGGCCCGTGCAATGGCACCGGTGGCCGCCCGCCTGCCATCATTCCAGCGTCACCACCACCGGTGCGTGGTCGCTGGGCTGCGGGTTCTTGCGCGGGGCGCGATCCACCACGCAGGCCGTCACGCTGCTGCGCAGTGCTTCACTCACCAGGATATGGTCGATGCGCAGCCCCCGGTTCTTCTGGAAGCCCAGCATGCGGTAGTCCCACCACGAGTAGATCTTCTCGGGCTGCTCGAACATGCGGAAGCTGTCCGTGAGGCCCAGCTCCAGCAGCGCCTTGAAGTGGTTGCGCTCTTCGGAGGTGTGGTGGATGGTCTCGCGCAGGCCCACCGGGTCGTAGGAGTCGCGGTCTTCGGGCGCCACGTTGAAGTCGCCCACCAGGGCCAGCCGCGGGTGGGCCGCCATCTCGGCGCGCACCAGGTCCTGCAGGGCCTGCAGCCAGCGCATTTTGTAGGCGAACTTTTCCGAGCCGGGTTCCTGGCCGTTGACGAAGTAGCCGTTGATCAGGCGCAGCGGGCCGGTGGGCGTGTCCAGCGTGGCGATGATGACGCGCGCCTGCTCGTCCGCATGCGCCGGGATGTTGCGCACCACGTCCGCCAGCGGGTGGCGGCTCAGGATGGCGACGCCGTTGTAGGTCTTCTGGCCAAAGGCAACGGCCTCGTAGCCGGCCTCCTTGAAGGCGTCGTGCGGGAACTTGTCGTCGGTGAGCTTGAGCTCCTGCAGGCCGATGGCATCCACCGGGTTGGCGGCCAGCCAGGCCAGCACCTGGGGCAGGCGCACGGAAAGGGAATTGACGTTCCAGGTCGCGATCTTCATCACCATCATTGGTCCTTGCTTTTTCAGTCGTCCATGGCGGGGCACCGCCGCCGCTGCACCACCACGGTGGGCGCGCTGGGGTGCATCCTATCCTCGATTGGCAGGGGGGTGCCTAGCGCCCTGCAAAGTGGAGCGCTGCGGGAGTGGGGTGCGGCGAAAGCTCCATACGCAGGACATATGCAGATGCCCTGAAAATACTATTGGATTTCATGGAGTTGCAGGCTTATCGTTGGCACAAATAAAACGCTGGAGACAAGCCTTGCCATTCGATTTCACGCTGCCGCTGGCGGCCGCGGCTCTGCCCGCCGGCCCTGCAGGCCAGATGCCTTTTCCCATGCACCCGTTCCCGGGCAGACCGCTGCCTGCCCAAGCCCGTAGAACGTAGACACGTTCTTGCTGCGGGTGGTGCGGGCGTTTGCGCCGCTGCCCGACCGGCCCGAGGCTGCCCGCCGGGCCTCGCGCCTCTTTGCCCTTGCTCTCAATCTCCCACTTCGTATTCCGTCCCCGGAAGGGCATTGCCATGTCTACGCCAAACGCATCCCACGTCCTGCAGCAAATCTTCATCCTCGCCACTGGCAACGCTGCACCTGCCAGTCTGCTCGCCGAGTTCGAGGCGGTGGTGGCCGCCGACGGTAACTACGGCCGGGTGGCGGCGGCGTTCGAGGCGGCCATGGGGCAGATGTCGGCCAGCCGGGGCGTCGGGGCCACGGTGCAGCAATTGGCGCTCAACGGCCTGGGGGTGGTGCTCTCGGCCGAAGGGGGGCTGGCCGTGGCGCAGCTGGCGCTGGAGCAGGGCCTCACCACCTGGGCCAAACTGATGGATTTCCTGGTCAACGCCGATGTGGGCATCTACAACGCGCTGGACCACCGCGCCGAAGCGGCCAACGCCTTCAACACCGCGCTGGCCAGCCAGAACAAGGGCGCGCTGTTCGCCGGGGAAGGCGTGGCGGCGGCCGTGCACACCCTGCTGCAGGGCATCGGCGCCACGGATGCCAGCATGGCCGCGGGCATCAGCGGCGTACAGGCACTGGCTGGCAGGCTCACCGCCGCCGGCATCCAGGGCCATGTGGCCGATGGCTACCTCAAGGGCGCTACCGTGTTTGCGGACGCCAATGGCAACCACCGGCTCGATGCGGGCGAGTGGTCCACCACCACCGATGGCGCAGGCGGCTTCACGCTGCCGGCCAGCGCACAGGGAACGCTGGTGGCCACCGGCGGCACCGACCTGCTCACCAACAAGGCTTTCAAGGGAATGCTCACCGCACCGGCGGGCAGCACGGTGGTGAACCCCATCACGACCCTCGTGCAGGCGCTGATGGACAAAGGTGGTGCCACCACCACGGTGGAGCAGGCCATGGCCCTGCTCGCCAAGGTGCTGAACCTGCCGGCCGGCATCAACCTGTTGACCTACGACCCGCTGGCCGTGCTGGCCAGCAGCAGTGCCAGCACTGCCGAGAAGGCCGTGGCGCTGGGTTACCAGAAGGTGGCGGTGGCCCTGGTGAACGTGGTTGGCATCGGCGCGGCCGCCCTGGATGCGGCCGAGGCCAAGGCGGGGCAGCCGGGCGTGGCCACGCCGCATGCGGGCCAGGCCGGCGCGGCAGCGGGCACGCTGATTGCGTCCCTGGCGGATGCCCTGGCAGGCGCGCCGGGGACAAGCGGCGGCGTGGCCAACCTGTCGGACGCCGCCTTCCTGTACGCCATCGTGGCGGATGCCGCGGGCGACTATGGCCTGCGGCTGGATGCCACCAGCCTGGACCTCATCAGCAAGGTGGTGGATGCTGCCAACGATGCGGTCGGCGCCGCCACCACGGTGGCCGTGCTGGGCCAGGTGGCTGCAGCGGCCAGCAATGCGGCGGGCTCGGTGGCCACGGGCAATTTCCAGGCGGCGGCCAATGGTTTCACGGGCGCTGCCTTCGCGGCGGTGGTGCAGCAGCAGGCCGTGGGTGAACTGGCGCCTGGGGTGTCCGCCGGCCAGGGCGGCAACCCGCCACCGGCATCCGGTGGCGGCGGTGACGCGGGCGGCGGGACGCCAGGCCCGGTGGACACGCAGGCCCCGGTTTTGACCATCACCAGTTCTGCCGCCGCGCTCAAGGCGGGCGGCACCGCGACCATCACGTTCACCTTCAGCGAAGACCCGGGCACGAGTTTCACCGCCGCGGACATCACGGCCACCGGCGGCACGCTGGGCGCGCTGAGCGGCACGGGCCTGGTGCGCACGGCCACGTTCACGGCCACGGCGTCCGCCAACCTCGACGCGGGCGGGCACATTGTGGTGGCCAAGGACAGCTACAGCGACGCGGCCGGCAACAAGGGCGCGGCAGCGGCCGTGGACATCGCCACGGTGTTCAACCCGGTGCTGTTCGTGGGCAACAGCGCCACGTTCGCACGCATCGACCCGGCCATGTCGTACAACACCTACGACGCGGCGACCAACCCCTTCGGCGTGCACGACCTGACCTCACCAGCCAATGGCGGGAGCTTCACCAACCTGACCGGTGCCAACCTCTACGAGCCGCACCCCTGGGGCGGCGTGGCGGGGTTGTTCGACAAGTTCGCCGACCAGGTGGGCCTGGGCTACGACGTATCCCTGTCCACCCGCAACGCGGCCACGCTCAAGGGGCACTACCTGAACTCCTCTGCCGCCAACTGGGACATGCGCGGCAACATCGCCAGCCAGAAGTGGGAGATCGTGGTGCTGCAGGACCAGACAGACGAACCGCTGCCCTCGGGCTCCGGTTCCATCACCTTCGCGGCGGGCAGCGCCACGGCCAACCTGGTCATCACGCCCACGGCCGATGGGGCCAAGGAATACGACGAGACCCTGGCGCTCAAGCTGGCCGCGTCGGCAGGCAACTACCGTGTGGGCACCAGCTCCGCGGTGGGTACCACCCTCCTCAACGACGACCCCACTGCGCCCGCCACCAACCCGGCCCTGGCCACGGTGTCGCTGGCGGCCAGCCCCGGCCAGGTGACGGAGGATGGCACGGCCAACCTGGTTTTCACCTTCACGCGCACCGGCTCCACGACCAGCGACCTGGTCGTGGGTTTCACCGCCTTCCGCGATGGCAGCACGTCGCCATCGGTCTCGAACACGGTGTCTGCCAGCCAGGATCTGGAGCTGTACAACACCGCCAGCGGCGCGTTCTCGGCTGCGGGAGGCGCAGGCACTTCACCCTATCGCTTCACCAATGGCGGTGGCTTTGCGACCAGCGCCGATACGGGCGCGGCAACCACCACGGGCGCGGTTTCCTTCACGTCCAACACGGGCACCATCACCATCAAGGCAGGCCAGACCTCGGCCAGCATCACGCTGGACCCGCGCGCCGACAGCACCGTGGAAGCCGACGAGGGGGTCCGCATCACGCTGGCACACCCGGCCACCGGCACGGACTACAACCTGGGCACGCTGGGCGCCGTCTCCGGCACCATCGTCAACGACGACTTCGCGGCCGGCACCGACACCAGCCTGCCCAATGTGACGCTGGGCCTGAGCTCGGCCGCAGGCGTATACGAGAACGCCGGCCAGAACCTGGTCTACACCTTCACGCGCAGCGGCGACACCAGCGCCGCGCTCACAGTGAATTTCACGGCCGACGGCACGGCCACCTACTTCGCGACCGACTCGGCCAAATCGGATTTCGGCATCTCGGGCAACGCGACGCTCACCACCACCTCGGGTGCCAATGCCGACATCGGCGAGTTCCAGAAGTACGCCACGGCGATCGAGAACTTCGTGCACACCGGGGTGGCCGATACCACGACGCAGCCCGGCACCACCATCGCGGGCAACCCGAATGCCGACACGTCGACCGACATGTACCTGTATGCCACCTGGGCGCGGCCCGACATGGTGGCCGGGGCCTACGACATGCTCACCTCGCGCACCCTCAATGGGGCCGGCGCCTACGAGGGCACGGGGGACATCAGCCGGTCGGACACCCAGGCCACGGCCTACTACCTCACGCTCGAGGGCATGACCACCGACCTGCAGAGTGCCTATGCCAACCTGGCCGCCGTCAACCCCGACTTCGTGGGCGTGGCGCCGGTGGGCACGGCGTTCATGAGCGCCGTGCAGAACGGCCTGGCCATCCGCGACCCCTACACGGAGACGGGCGGAGCGAGCGTGTCCGGCGGCGGCAAGATCAACCTGTGGCACGACGACAACCTGCATGCGAGCAAGTACGGCTCCTACCTCTCGGGCCTGGTGCTGTTCGAGACGCTCACCGGCCTGGATGCGCGGTCAATGGGCGCGGGCGACAAGGTGGCGAGCGACCTGGGCATCGACCCGGCCACGGCCGTGGCGCTGCAGAAGGTGGCTTCGGCCACGCTGGGCTTCAACCAGGGCTACCAATGGAGCGCCCCCGGCAAGGTGGCCGACCTGGGCGGCACCAATGCCAGCGTCACGCTGGCCACGGCCGGCGGTTTCAGCTTTGCGGACCCGGCCTTTGCGGCGCACACCGTGAGCGTCACGCCCACAGCCGGCGCCCTGGGCACGCTGACCGCCCAGGTGCGTTCCGACGGCCACACCGGCCAGGTCAACTGGCTCTATACCGTGGGCAACCAGACCATCGACCCGCTGCTGGCCAGCGGCCAGCAGCGCCACGACCAGTTCACCGTGACCCTGGACGACGGCCATGGGCATATGAGCACACGCCTGGTGGACATCACGCTGGTGGGTACGACCGTCTGAGGCCGGTTTACCATCTTGGGGTGGTGGGCAATGCGCAGCAAGCTGTGCTCCGCGTCACAGCCTCGCGGGCCGCACCGGCCTATTATTTCCAAGCCGGCCTCCAAGCGGCATCCCCTCTTGCGACAAGCAAGTTGCTGCCCGCCTCCGTGCGGGCTTTTTTTTGCGGGCCTGGCAGGCGGTGAACTTCTGGCCGCCTGGCGGTTCAGACAGCGGGGCGCGACGGCGCGAACGCTGCCCCTCGCCACAGACTCCCGAAAATAACAAGGAACAAGCAAACATGAGCAGCAGATTCATCAGAACCCTGGTCGCGTCCGCAGTGCTGGCCGGCGCATCGGGCGCCGCCATGGCCGCAGGCGGTCCGCTCGACGGCGTCTACCAGTGCGCGGTGGCTGGCACCGGCGTGTTCGTCACGGTCAGCGGCCAGCCCAGCGGGCCGTCGATGTTCACCATCGCGGCCCTGGGCCCCAGCAATGCCCTGTATGGGTACGGCATGGGCACGGCCACGGCCTCGTCGTTCACCGGCACCACCAGCTTCAACCTGCCGTTCACGCTGTCGGTGAGCCAGGGCAACCTGATCGGCAGCATGGGCGTGCTGCAGGGAAGCACGGCCGCCCAACTGCCGGTGAACTGCGCCAAGCTGTTCTGAGCCTGTCCACTCAAGAGTGAGCTCGCCTGCTCAGTCCTTGCGTCGCTCCAGCGTCACGAAGCTGTAGGGCAGTCCGTTCTTGGAGGTGTGCGTGCTGCGCGCCGTCTCGTGCCAGCCGGCATCGAGCACGGGCGCGTGGGCGTCGCCCTCGAAGTCCTGCGCAATCTCGGTGACTTCAATGCGGTCGGCCAGGGGCTGGGCTTCGGCGTAGACCTGGGCACCGCCGATCACCCACACTGTCTGGCCGGCGCTCGCGTGCTGCAGGGCCTCCTGCAGGCTGGCGGCGCGCACGGCGCCCTCGACCTGCCAGTCGGCCTGGCGGGTGATGACGATGTTCGTGCGGCCCGGCAGCGGTCGAAAGCGCGGCGGCAGCGAATCCCAGGTCTTGCGGCCCATCACGACCGGGCAGCCCTGGGTCAGCGACTTGAAGCGCGCCATGTCCTCGGGCAGGTGCCAGGGCAGGACGTTGTCCTTGCCGATCACGCCGTTGGCGGCGCGGGCGTAGATCATGTGCACGGGCATGGCGGCTCCTTCGTTTTCGCTGGTCTTCGTCAGATGTGCAGGGTTGCCAGCACGCCCACGACGAGGCCAATGCCAGCCACGCCGTACATGCCGTACTCCAGCCACTTCTTGCGGGTGAGCAGGGCAATCGCGGCCAGGGCGATCGCCACCTGCAGCGCCGTGGTGGCCTGGGCCCAGCGGTGGTGCTGGTGCATCTGCTCTTCGCTCTGGCGGTCGAATTGGTGGCTGTCGGCCTCGAGCTTTTCCGCAGCGACCTTGATCTCGTTCTTCTCGCTCTCGTAGCGCTCCACCTTGGTCTGGTAGCCAGCCTTGCGGTCATCGGACGCCAGGTCGCGGGCCAGCTCGGCCAGGGACTGCTTGGTGCTCTTGGACTGGAAGTAGTTCCACTGGTTGGAGGCCTCTGTCTTCTTGATGGCCGCGTCGTTCTTGAGCAGGCCGGCATTGGCCTGTGTGGCGCCGCCCATGTACGAGAAGATGGCGCCCACCGTGGCGACGATGGCCGTGAACATCGCGATCTTGCTCATGGACGAGCCGCCGCCCTCCTTGCCGTGGCCCGCTGCGTGGTCGTCGCCGTGGCCCTGGGTGGCATGCTCGACTGCGTGGTCGTGGGGGCCGTGTACGTGAAATCCGCCGGAAGACATAGGGGGTGCTCTTTGTAGTTCGTGAAGGGAGACAGGGGAGATCAGGCAGGGCACCGTGGCGCCTGCGCTGCAGGGATCGCAGGAGGGCGAAGAGGGATCAGACCGCTACGGGCGCCTTGATGGCGGGGTGGCACTGGTAGTCCAGCACCTCGAAGTCCTCGAACTGGTAGTCGAAGATGCTGTCTGGCCGGCGCTTGATGTGCAGCGTGGGGTAGGGGTAGGGCGTGCGTGCCAGCTGGGTCTGCACCTGCTCGTGGTGGTTGCTGTAGACGTGGCAGTCGCCACCGGTCCAGATGAAATCGCCCACGTCCAGGTCGCACTGCTGGGCCACCATGTGGGTCAGCAGTGCATAGCTGGCGATGTTGAAGGGCACCCCGAGGAAGATGTCGGCACTGCGCTGGTACAACTGGCAGCTCAGGGTGCCGCGGCCACCAGGCTCCTGCGCGGGTGCCACATAGAACTGGAAGAAGGCGTGGCAGGGCATGAGCGCCATCTTGTTCAGCTCGGCCACGTTCCAGGCGCTCACGATGATGCGGCGCGAGTCGGGGTTGGTTTTCAGCGTCTTGATGACGTCGCTGATCTGGTCGATGTGGCCGCCGTCCGGCGTGGGCCAACTGCGCCACTGAACGCCGTACACCGGCCCCAGGTCGCCGTCCTCGCGTGCCCATTCGTCCCAGATGGTGACGCCGCGCTCCTTGAGCCAGTTGTTGTTGCTCGACCCCGTGAGGAACCACAGCAGCTCCTGGATGATGGAGCGCAGGTGCACCTTCTTGGTGGTGACCAGCGGAAAGCCTTCTTTCAGGTCGAAGCGCATCTGGTGCCCGAACACGCTGGTCGTGCCCGTGCCCGTGCGGTCGGACTTGTGCACGCCGTGCGTGAACACATGGCGCATGAAGTCCTCGTACTGGGAGCGCACGGGGCGGGCGGGCTGGGCAGTGGCTGCCAGGGTGGCAGAAGGCTGGGTCATGGGGTCGATCACTCGCGTTGGGAGGGCGTGGTCATCAAGGGATGGCCATTGCCGACTGCGGATTTTATGCGGAGCGGGAGAATGCGGCGTCTGCCTCCCATACTCCGACTTTGCCATGACAACTTCTGCCGCGCCCGTCACCATCCGTCCCCTCGAAGCCGCCGACTGGCCCGCCGTGTGGCCCATCCTGCGCACCACCTTCCAGGCAGGGGACACGTATTCCTTTGCACCGGACAGCACCGAGGCCGAGATCCACAGGGCCTGGGTAGAACTGCCTGCCACCACCTTCGTCGCCTGCGGCGTGGGCGGGGAAATTGTGGGCACCTATTTCATCAAGCCCAACCAGACCGGGTTGGGCGCCCATGTGTGCAACTGTGGCTATGTGGTGGCGCCGGCCGCGCAACGTCTGGGCGTGGCTTCGCTGATGTGCGAACACTCCCAGCAGCAGGCCGTGGCCATGGGCTTTCGGGCCATGCAGTTCAACCTCGTGGTGGCCAGCAACGTGCGCGCCGTGCGGCTGTGGCAGCACCTGGGCTTTGCGGTCGTGGGCACGCTGCCGGGCGCCTTCAGGCACCGCACGCTGGGCTATGTGGATGCCCATGTGATGTTCAAGACGCTGGTGGCTTGAGCTTTTTCTGCAAACAACAAAGGCCCCGAAGGGCCTTGCTGTGGGTTGGCGACAGGGGCCATGGCCCGAGTACCAGGGGAAACACTTCCACATGGTGGCGGCACCCACGACCGTGAGATGCCACCACCATGGGAAGGCCCGCAACTCTTACATCGAGCCGAGTTCGCCCGAAGAGATCTTGCCCATGCGCACGGCGTCGGCAGCCTGGGCTTGCACGGCAGCGCGGTCGGCGGTCGATTGGTAAGACACCACGCGCGAACCAGCGGGTTCGGTGCTGCGGGTCTTGGCCACGGTGGCAGCGTCGGCCACCACTTCGACACGGGTGCGGCTGGTCTCGAACTTCGTGGCGAACTGCGAAGCGTCGGCTTCGTCAGCCTGGGCACCGAAG
>NZ_LMIJ01000046.1:300399-300472 GCF_001428665.1 Acidovorax sp. Root219 | reverse complement strand
GGCCACTTCGGCGCGGGTGCGGTTGGTTTCGAACTTGGTGGCGAATTGCGAAGCATCGGCTTCATCGGCGTAA
>NZ_LMIJ01000046.1:284065-300312 GCF_001428665.1 Acidovorax sp. Root219 | reverse complement strand
GTTCGGCTCATCGATGGGTTGAACTGTACGCCGCAGGTGATCAAAGAAAAACCACCCAGTCGCAAACTGACTGTTCCAGTTTTGGAAACAGTGGTGAGGCAGCAGACTGCATGCATTCCATGCGTGGACACCACTAATCGCCAATGCACATACCCAGTTGACGAATCTAGGTATAAATCCCGAGATTCTGGCGAAAATTAGTATGCGTATGGGATTTCAAAGTATCAACTGAGCATCAGAGCATCGGTATCGTTCAGGTCATCAATGCCAGCCATCCGACCGGCGTTGAGTGGCAGATCCCATACCAACTACGCAGGAGACGTTTCGATGCCCCGTTCCACCCGTCCACACACCCGCCTGGCCCTGGCCGTTGCCGCCCTGGCGGCCTCGCTGTGCGGCGCCGCTGCGCATGCGCAGACCGAACTCGTGATTGCCACCGTGAACAACGGCCACATGATCGAGATGCAGAAGCTCTCCAAGAACTTCGAGCAGGCCAACCCCGACATCAAGCTCAAGTGGGTCACGCTCGAAGAAGGCGTGCTGCGCCAGCGCGTGACGACCGACATCGCCACCAAGGGCGGCCAGTTCGACGTGATGACCATTGGCATGTACGAAGCCCCCATCTGGGGCAAAAAGGGCTGGCTGCAGGAGCTCAAGACCGACGCTGCCTACGACGTGGACGACCTGCTGCCCGCCATGCGCAACGGCCTGTCGGTCGATGGCAAGCTGTTCGCCGCCCCGTTCTACGGCGAAAGCTCGATGCTGATGTACCGCAAGGATCTGGCCGACAAGGCCGGCGTGCAGGTGCCCGAGCGCCCCACCTGGCCCCAGATCAAGGACCTGGCGGCCAAGATCCACGACCCCAAGAATGGCGTGTACGGCATCTGCCTGCGCGGCAAGCCGGGTTGGGGCGACAACATGGCCTTCCTGACCACGCTGGTCAACACCTTCGGCGGCCAGTGGTTCGACATGCAGTGGAAGCCGCAGCTCGAATCCAAGCCCTGGAAGGACGCCATCACCTTCTACGTGGACCTGCTCAAGAACTACGGCCCGCCCGGCTCGTCGGCCAACAGCTTCAACGAAATCCTGGCGCTGACCAACTCGGGCAAGTGCGGCATGTGGATCGACGCGACCATCGCCGCCTCCTTCGTGAGCGATCCCAAGCAGTCCAAGGTGGCCGACCAGATGGCGTTTGCCCAGGCCCCCACCATGAACACGCCCAAGGGCGCCAACTGGCTCTGGTCGTGGAATCTGGCCATTCCCGCCGGTTCGAAGAAGGTGGACGCTGCGCAGAAGTTCATCACCTGGTCCACCAGCAAGGAGTACGTGCAGCTCGTGGCCAAGACCAACGGTTGGGCCAACGTGCCCACCGGCACCCGCAAGAGCACCTACGCCAGCCCCGAGTTCCAGAAGGCAGCGCGCTTTGCTGCGGCCGAGAAGGTGGCCATCGACTCGGCCAACCCGACCGATTCGACCCTGCCCAAGAGCCCTTACGTGGGCGTGCAGTTCGCGGCCATCCCTGAGTTCCAGGCCATCGGCATCGCTGTGGGCCAGCAGATGAGCGCGGCCCTGGCCGGCAAGACATCGGTGGATGCGGCCCTCAAGGCGAGCCAGGTGTCTGCCGACCGTGAAATGAAAAAGGGCGGTTACTACAAGTGAGCCGCCGTCCAGCTGCTGAGGGCTGATTAAGGCTGCGACTCCTCGCCGTGCAGATGTGCGGCGGGGAGTTTCGACTCCGAAGGCCCCTGGTGCCGGCTGAATGCCTGCTTCCTACCTTGTCTGGCAACGCCAGATTTCTCCCGGGATTCCCATGAACCGCCTGCTCCCCCGCCTGCTGCTCACGCCAGCCATGGCCACGCTCTTCCTGTGGATGATCGTGCCGCTGGTGATGACGATCTACTTCTCGCTGATCCGCTACAACCTGATGCAGCCGGACCAGACCGGCTTTGCCGGGTTGGAGAACTTCGAGTACTTCGTCACCGACCCTTCGTTCGGCACGGCGGTAGTCAACACGCTGCTGCTGCTCGGTAGCGTGATCCTCATCACGGTGGTGTTCGGTATCGCCATCGCGCTGCTCATCAACGAGCCGTTCGCGGGCCGGGGCATCGTGCGGGTGCTGCTGATCTCGCCGTTCTTCGTCATGCCCACGGTGAATGCGCTGATGTGGAAGAACATGATGATGAACCCCATCTACGGCGTGCTCGCGCAGGTGTGGATGTTCTTCGGCGCGCAGCCGGTGGACTGGCTCACGGACTTGCCGCTGTTCTCGATCATCGTCATGGTTTCCTGGCAGTGGCTGCCGTTTGCCACGCTGATCTTCATGACCTCGCTGCAGAGCATGAACCACGAGCAGCTGGAGGCCTCGCGCATGGACGGCGCCAACTACCTGCAGCAACTGCGCTACCTGTACGTGCCGCACCTGGCGCGCTCGGTGGCCGTAGTGGTGATGATCGAACTCATATTTTTGCTCAGCATCTTCGCCGAGATCTACACCACCACCGGCGGTGGCCCGGGCGATGCGAGCACCAACGTCACCTTTTTGATCTTCAAGCAGGCGCTGCTCAATTTCGATGCGGGCGTGGCCTCTGCCGGCGCGCTGTTCGCGGTGGTGCTGGCCAACATCGCGGCGGTTTTCCTGATCCGCATGGTCGGCAAGAACCTCGATAAGTAAATACAAGAAGAAGGACCACCGACATGACCACCCGACGCCGATCCTCCTACCCCCTGGGCCTGCTGGCCCTGCGCACCGTGGCCGCCTGGGGCGTGGCCCTGCTGTTGTTCTTCCCGCTGGCCTGGCTGCTGCTCACCGCGTTCAAAACCGAGTTGCAGGCCATCGCCGTGCCGCCGCAGCTGTTCTTCGTCCCCACGCTCGAAAACTTCCACGAGGTGCAGGAGCGCAGCGACTACCTGCTGTACGCCAAGAACTCGGTGATCACCAGTGTGCTCTCCACCGTGGTGGGGCTCATGCTGGCCGCACCCGCGGCGTATGCCATGGCCTTCTTCAAGGGCAAGTACACCAAGGACATCCTGATGTGGATGCTCTCCACCAAGATGATGCCCGCCGTGGGCGCGCTGGTGCCCATCTACGTGCTGGCGCAAAAGAGCCACCTGCTCGACACGCAACTGGTGCTGATCATCGTGTTCGCGCTGTCCAACCTGCCCATCATGGTGTGGATGCTGTACTCGCACTTCAAGGACATCCCGCGCGAGATTCTGGAGGCCGCGCGCATGGACGGCGCCACCCTGTGGCAAGAGGTGCGCCTGGTGCTGCTGCCCCTGGGCATGGGCGGCCTGGCCTCCACGGGCCTGCTGTGCCTGGTGCTTTCGTGGAACGAGGCCTTCTGGAGCCTGAACCTGAGCGCCGCCAAGGCCGGCACGCTGGCCACGCTGATCGCCTCGTATTCCAGCCCCGAGGGCCTGTTCTGGGCCAAGCTGTCTGCAGCCTCGCTGATGGCGATTGCGCCCATCGTGGTCTTTGGCTGGTTCAGCCAGAAGCAGCTGGTGCAAGGCCTGACCTTTGGCGCCGTCAAGTAGCGCGCAGCTTTCCCATCTAACGCAATCAAGTTTTCAGGAAACCGATTCCATGGCCTATCTCCAACTGCGCGGCATCGAGAAATTCTTCGGTGAGCACCGCGCCATCAAGGGCATCGACCTCACCATCCAGCAAGGCGAGTTCATCGTCTTCGTCGGCCCCTCGGGCTGCGGCAAGTCCACGTTGCTGCGCCTGATCGCGGGGCTGGAGAACATCGACGGCGGCTCGCTCATGCTCGACGGCCGCGACATCACCGACCAGCCTTCGAGCAAGCGCGACCTGGCCATGGTGTTCCAGAGCTATGCGCTGTACCCGCACATGAGCGTGTACGAGAACATGAGCTTCGCGCTCAAGCTCGCCAAGGTCGACCCGGCCATCGTGCGCGAGAAGGTCGAGCGCGCAGCGGCCATCCTGAACCTCACCACCTACCTGGAGCGCACGCCCAAGGAGCTGTCGGGCGGCCAGCGCCAGCGCGTGGCCATCGGCCGCGCCATCGTGCGCGCGCCCAAGGTGTTTTTGTTCGACGAGCCGCTGTCCAACCTGGACGCGGCCCTGCGCGGCCAGACCCGCGTGGAGATCGCCAAGCTGCACCGCGACCTGGGTGCCACCACCATCTATGTGACGCACGACCAGGTGGAGGCCATGACCCTGGCCGACCGCGTGGTGGTGCTGCGCGACGGGCTCATCGAGCAGGTCGGCACGCCGCTGGAGCTGTACGACAAGCCTGCCAACCAGTTCGTGGCCCAGTTCATCGGCACGCCGCAGATGAACGTGGTGCCCTTGCAGCAGCTGCCCGCGCCGGTGCAGCAGCAGGCCCCGGCGGGTGCGGCGGGCGGTGCCATCGGCCTGCGCCCGGAAAACATCGCGGTGCGCAGCATCGGCACGACGCCGGTGAGCGGGCAGGTGGACCTGATCGAAGCACTGGGCGCCGAAACGCTGATCTACGTGAGCACGCCCGGCGGTGCGCAGTTCGTCTCGCGCCAGAACGACCGCACCGGCCTGCGCGCGGGCGATGCGGTGAGCCTGGACATCGACGCCTCGCAGGCGCACTGGTTCGACCCGGCGGGCCACGTCGTGGCGGGGCAGGGCGCGTGACCGCCGTGCATCCACTGCAGGGGCAGGTGGCCGCCATCACCGGCGCGGCCTCGGGCATCGGCTTTGCCAGCGCGAAGGCGATGGCGGATGCCGGTGCGCGCGTGGTGCTGATCGACCGGGACGAGGTGGCGCTGGCCAGGGCCTGCGCCGCCATCGGCGAGAGCGCTTTGCCGCTGGTGCTGGACCTGCTCGATGCGAAACAGTGCGCCAGCCTGCTGGCGCGCACGCTGGCCATCGCCGGCCAGCTCGACATCTTCCACGCCAACGCGGGGCTCTACGTCGGGGGCGATCTGGTCGATGCCGATCCCGACGCCATCGACCGCATGCTGCAGCTCAACGTCAACGTGGTGATGAAGAACGTGCACAACGTGCTGCCCCACATGATCGAGCGCGGCCGCGGGGACATCATCGTGACGAGCTCGCTCGCCGCCCACTTCCCTACGCCGTGGGAGCCCGTCTACGCCTCGTCCAAGTGGGCGGTGAACTGCTTCGTGCAGACCGTGCGCCGCCAGGTGTTCAAGCACGGCATCCGCGTGGGGGCCATCTCTCCGGGCCCGGTCATCACCTCGCTGCTGGCCGACTGGCCCGCTGAAAAGCTCGAAGAGGCCAAGGCCAATGGCAGCCTCATCGAGGCCGCCGAAGTGGCCGAGGTGGTGCTGTTCATGCTGACCCGGCCGCGCGGCATGACCATCCGCGACGTGGTGATGATGCCCACCAATTTCGACCTCTGATGCGGATGTGCCTTCAACCGTATAACGTCGTTGGGTCGCCTTGCCGTGCTACAGCACTGTCTGCGGCTTCCCGCCTAGTTATCCGGTCGAATGCAAATCCGCGAGAGCTCTCCACAATTCCTTGCATTCACGCACCATGAATTTCATCCTGCACCTGGGCCTGGGCTCGTTCCACCGTGCCCACCAGGCCGTCTACGTTCACGAACTGCGCCAGTCGGGCGACATGGGCTGGGCCATCGTGGGTGGCAACCTTCGCCCCGACATGGCCGAGACCATCGCGGCGCTTGAGGCCCAGGGCGGGCGCTACACGCTGGAAACCGTCACGCCGCAGGGAGCGCGCAGTTACACCCGCATCGAGTCGATCGAGCGCGTCATCGCCTACCAGGACGATCTGGCCCCGCTGATCGCCGCCGGAGCCGATGCCGCCACGCGCATCATCTCGTTCACCGTGACCGAGGCCGGCTATTACCTGGATGCCGACAACCAGCTCGACTGGTCCACGTTCCCGGACCTGCGCGCCGATCTCGCGGCCGTGCAGGCCGGCCGGGCGGGCCACAGCATCTACGGCGCCCTGGTGAGTATCCTGCGCGCGCGCATGCTCGCCGGTGCCGGCCCTGTGACGCTGATGAACTGCGACAACCTGCGCCACAACGGCGAGCGCTCGCGCGGCGGCCTGCTGCAGTTCATCGACGCGCTGGGCGATGCTGCGCTCAAGGCTTGGGTGCTTGCGAACACCCGTAGCCCCAACGCCATGGTTGACCGCATCACGCCGCGCCCCACACCCGACGTGGCCGAGCGCGTGAAGGCCGCCACCGGCTGGGACGACAAGGCGGCGCTCATGGGCGAGAGCTTCATCCAGTGGGTGATCGAGGACCAGTTCATTGCCGGGCGCCCTGCGTGGGAGAAGGTGGGCGTGGAGATGGTGGACTCGGTGCAGGCCTACGAGGAGGCCAAGATCCGCCTGCTCAACGCCACCCACAGCTGCATCGCCTGGGCGGGCACGCTGGCGGGCTACCGGTACATCCACGAAGGCACGCACGACGCCGCCATCCGCCAGATGGCCTACGACTACGTGACCGACGATGCGATCCCCGTGCTCCACACCCCTGAGCAGCCGTGCCCCATCGACCTGGAGCGGTACCGCGACGTGGTGCTGGACCGCTTCGGCAACCCCGCCATCGCCGACACCAACCAGCGCGTGGCCATGGATGCGTTCTCCAAGATCCCCGGCATGATCGCGCCCACTATCCGCGACCAGCTGGCGCGCCATGGTTCGTTCGACAGCGTCGCCATGCTGCCGGCGCTGTTCCTGGCCTACCTGCAGCGCTGGCATGCCGGGCAGATCCCCTACGACTACCAGGACCAGGCCATGGACCCGGCCGTGGCGCATGCGATCTGCGATGCGGCCGACCCGGTCGCCGCCTACGCCGCCGATGCGACGCTCTGGGGCGAGATGGCCTCGGACCCGCGCCTGGTCGCCACGCTGCGCAAGGCCTTCGCGCGCGTGCAGGCGTTTGTGGCGGAACGTGCAAAATCGCAGGGGTAAATTGAGCGGCTTGCCCACAGGAATGACGCCATGACCGTGAAGACGACGCCTGTCTCCCCACGCCAGACCAAGCCCGAGCTGGAGCACGACTATGTGCGATCGCCCGAGCTGGGCTATGAGCCGCCGGAAACCGTGGGCTTCATCCGCTGCCTGTCGCACGGTTTTCCGACGCCGCTGGCGCGCTGGCACTACCACGACGAGTACGAACTGCACCTGATCACCGCTACTTCGGGCAAGGTGTTCGTGGGGGACTGGATCGGCCAGTTCCAGCCGGGCCATCTGGTGCTGACTGGGCCGCGCCTGCCGCACAACTGGATCAGCATGGACCTGCCCGAGGGCGGCGTGCCGCTGCGCGACCTGGTGATCCAGTTCTCGCACGCCCCGCTCATGGCCAGCAGCGAGAGCATCCCTGAACTGCGAGAGGTGCTGCCCCTGCTGGAGCGGGCCCGCCACGGAATCGAGTTCTTTGGCATGGAGGCGCAGGCACAGGAGCACTGGCAGCGCATCAAGGCCCGCCAGGGGCTGGCCCGGTTCGGCGCGTTCTGTGAATTCCTGAGCGACCTTGCCCGCTGCACAGATTTTCGGCTGCTGTCGAGCACGCAGCTGCAAAGCGAGGACAACGACACCCAGCTCGACCAGATCAATGCCGTCGTGAGCCGCATCACCGACCACCTGGCAGAGCCCCTGTCGGCCGCCGACCTGGCGCAGGAACTGGGCATGACCGAGAGCCGCTTCTCGCGCTTCTTCCGCCGGGCCACGGGCAACACCTTCACCGATTTCGTGAACCTGGTGCGCGTGAACCGCGCCTGCCAGCTGCTCATGGAGTCCGAGCGCTACATCACCCACATCGCCTACGACGTGGGTTTCAACAACATGGCCAACTTCAACCGCCGCTTTCTGGACATCAAGGGCATGACGCCCAGCGAATACCGCAAGCAGGGTGCGGGCCGCTTCGGGATCAAGGCATGACAGTGCTTTCCCCCGTGTTTCAGGAATAGTGCATGTACCTGGGTATCGATCTGGGCACCTCGGGTGTCAAGTTGCTGTTGCTGGGCGAAGACCAGCAGGTGCATGCCGTGGCCGATGCCCCCGTGCCCCAGCACCGGCCGCAGCCGACCTGGAGCGAGCAGCACCCGGCCCACTGGCTGGCCGCTACCGAAACCGCCGTGGCGCAGCTGCGTGCGCAGGCGCCCGATGCCTGGGCGCAGGTGCGCGGCGTGGGCCTGTCGGGCCACATGCACGGCGCCGTGGTGCTGGGCGCGCAGGGCGAGGTGCTGCGCCCCGCCATCCTCTGGAACGATGGCCGCGCGGCGGCCGAATGCGCCGAGCTGGAGCAGGCCGTGCCCGCCTCGCGGGAGATCACCGGCAATCTGGCCATGCCCGGCTTTACCGCGCCCAAGCTGCTGTGGCTGCGCAAGCACGAGCCTGAAGTGTTTGCGCGCATCCGCAGCGTGCTGCTGCCCAAGGACTGGCTGCGCCTGCAGCTCACGGGCGATGCGGTGAGCGACATGTCCGATGCCTCGGGCACCCTGTGGCTGGACGTGGCGCGCCGCGATTGGAGCGACACCCTGATCGCTGCCTGCGGACTGACCCGTGCCCACATGCCCCGCCTGGCCGAGGGCAGCGAGGCCACTGGCGTGCTGCGCGCCGACGTGGCCGCTCGCTGGGGCCTACCCGCCGGAGTGACCATGGCCGGCGGCGGCGGTGACAACGCCGCCAGTGCGGTGGGCGTGGGGGCGCGCCAGGCGGGGCAGGGCTTTGTCTCGCTGGGTACCTCGGGCGTGGTGTTCCGGGTGTCCGACCGGTTTGCGCCCGCTACCGAGCGTGCCGTGCATGCCTTCGCCCATGCGCTGCCTGGCCGCTGGCACCAGATGTCCGTCATGCTCAGCGCGGCCAGTGCCTTCGGCTGGCTGGCCCGCATCACCGGGCAGTCCGAGGTACAGCTGTCCACCGCGGTGCAGGGCATGGACCTGGCGCGCCATGCGCAGGCTCCGCTCTTTCTGCCCTACCTGAGCGGCGAGCGCACGCCCCACAACAACGCGGCCGCCACCGGCGTCTTCATGGGCCTGCGCGCCGAGCACGATGCGACCGACATGGCCTGCGCCGTGATGGAGGGCGTGGGCTTTGGCCTCATGGACGGACTGCAGGCCATGCAGGCAGCGGCGGGCGAGGTGGAGGGGCCTTCAGACGCATCCCTCACCCTGGTCGGCGGTGGTGCCCGCAGCGATGCCTGGGCCCAACTGCTGGCCAGCGGCCTGGGCTGCACGCTGGAGCGGCCGCGGGGGGGCCATGCTGCTGCAGCCCTGGGCGCCGCGCGCCTGGCCGCCATGGCCTGCGGTGGCGACGAAGCGCTGTGGTGCCAGGGCCTTCCGGCCGAGGACCGCTTTACCCCCCAGCCCGCGCAGCAGGCGCTGTTGCAGGAGCGCCATGCGCGCTTCAAGGCGCTGTACCCTGCGCTGTTGCCCCATTTCTGATTGACCGTCGCTTTCTTGTTTTCCTGACCACGCCATGCCCACTTCCTCCCCCGTCCAGGTCGCCATTGCCGGCGAAGCACTGATCGACCTCATTGGCCGTGCCGACGGCAACTACGAGCCCTGCCTGGGCGGCGCGCTGTACAACCTGGGCCGGGCGCTGGCGCGCCAGGGCGTGGGCACGCAGTACCTCAACCCCCTGTCACGCGACCGCTGGGGCCGTGAACTCGCGTCGCAGCTCGCGGCCGATGGCGTGCAACTGGCCCTGCCCACACCCGTGGGCGAGGTCACCTCGCTGGCCGTGGTCAACCTCACCGAGCACGGCCACCCCGACTACGCCTTCTACCGCGAAGGCGTGGCCGACCGCACCGTGAGCGCTGCGGGGCTCAACGCCGCCTGTGCTGCGCATGGCGGCGCACTGCAGCTGATCTGCACCGGCGCCCTGGCCCTGGATGCGCGCGATGCCGCCATCTACCTGCCCTGGCTGCAGGCCCAGCGCGCCGCCGGCTGCTGCGTGGTGGTGGACGCCAACCTGCGCCCCTCCGTCATGCCCGACCTGCCCGCCTACCGCGCCCAGGTCCACGCGGCCCTGGCCGAGGCGCACATCATCAAGGCCAGCGACGAAGACCTGGACCACCTGCAGGTGCCCGGCACTGGTACCCTGGAGCGCGCTCGCCACCTGCTGGCTGCCAACCCCCGCGCCCGCCTCATGGCACTGACCCTGGGCGGCGAGGGCGCCTGGCTGCTGCAGCAAGGGGAGGGTGCTGCCCAATGGTTTGCCAAGGAAGCCCAGCCCCTGGCCGTGGTCGATACCGTGGGGGCTGGCGACAGCTTTCTCGCGGGCCTGCTCGCCTACCTGCTGCGCGCCCATGCGCAACAGGACGGTTCGGCACCTGCTGGCATGGCCGACTTCATCGCGGCCCTGCCTGCAGCGGTGTACCCGCAGGCCCTGCGCCACGCCCTGGCCAGCGCCAGCCTGTGCGTGCAGGAGCGTGGCTGCGTGCCGCCGGTTTGGCAGGCAGCGCAGGATTGGGCGGGGCAGCACCCAGCGGTGGATCAACTGCCCTGAACCCTGGGCACCCAGGGGATGGCCCTTGCTCATGCCGCTGGCATGGCCAATGCGTGACGCACCATGATCGTGTACAGCGCTCCCGTCGCTGTCTCCAGGTGCGAGGCGAGGGCTTGAAACCCCGCGCGGGCATAGAACTTCTCGTTGCGCCCAGAGAACGTCTCCAGGTAGCAAGCCACGCTCGCCTGGTCCGCCGCTGCCAGCGTAGGCGCCAGCAGCTGGGCACCAAGGCCCAGGCCCTGCGATGCGGGGGCTATGCCCAGGATGGACAGGTACCAAGCACCCTCCAGCCCGACACCGCTGGCGCGCTGGCCCATGAAGGCGATGATCTGGCGGTAGTTGTCCATGCCGCGCGGGCCCAGCACGGTCTGCAGATGGTCCACCTTGGCCTGTGCATCGGCCGCTTCGGCATCGGCAGCGCGGGGCAGGGTCCACAGCGCTGCACCCAGACGCTCGTCCTGCAGCAGTGTGCATTGGCCGCCGCGCTGTGCCTCGCGCAGCGAGTAGTCCAGGTACTGCGATAGCACCGCCCGGCGCCCCTGCGCATCGCGCGCGAAGTCGGCCGTGATGGCCAGGTAAAAGGGGTCGTCGGCCAACGATGCGGCCAAGGCGGGGACTGAGGGGTGAAGGGCAGAGGAGGGCATGGGCGTGGAAGTTAGCAGATTGCCGGGGCGTGAGCGCCGTGCGGCGCTCAATGCTGTGGCTCCACCTGGGGCAGAAACTCCACCCCCGTTCGCTTCACCAGCTCTTGGTAGCTTATGGGCGGGCCCGCCCGTTCACCCTCGCGGTTGGCCTGCCAGTGCGCCCAGGCGCGCTGCGTGCTGGCGTCGTACACCAGCTTGAACAGGTAGGCCGGCACGCGCACCTTGCTGGCGCCGATGGCGGGGCTCTCGGCCGTGAAGACCGGGCCGGTGATCACGTACACGTCGCCTCGGGCGCGCAGCACATAGCGCCGCGTGTCCTGCTCGATGCGGGCCCAGGGGCCGCCGTTCTGCCTGGGGTCCTGCGGCACCATGTTGGCCAGCGAGAAGCTCTGCGCCATGGCCGTGGGGGTGGACATGTCGGCCGCCGGTGCCATGTGCCCGCGGCTGTACCCCGAGCGCTTGTAGTCGTCGAGTTCGGCGCGCTCGCCGCGGGGCAGGCGGGCATCGGCAAAGAACTTGTTCGAGCGTTTTTCGTCAGCGCCTTCCAGCACCTGGCGGTTCAGGCGCTGGGCCACATAGACGGGTGTGCGCGTCTCGCCGCTGTGCAGCACGGCAAAGGCCTCGTAGCACAGCTCGCGCTGCTGGGCGCGGCGCGGCACCGGCGGCGGCTTGCCGCCCACGAAGAACTGCGGGCAATGCACGAAGCCCGTGGGCTGCGCGCTGCGCAGGCCGGCGATGCTGTCGAGAAAGGTGGAGGGAGTACGGGCGAGAGAGGGGGCAGCGGCGCCAAGCACCAGCGCCAGGGCCGTGGCCCCACGCGCGGCGCGGGGCCAGGAAAAAAGCAGATTCAAAACAGGGTGTCAAAGCAGCGAAAAGGGCGCTGATTGGACCACCGCTGTAGGCCTGTTTTGGCCTTACGGGCTGCAGTGCTGCAAGGTTTTTCTGCTGCTTGCAGCGCTTACGTTTGGAGGCAGGAAATGGAGCCCATCAAAGCTCTTTTGCGTAGACGATGAACCCATGGTGCTTGGCCACTTTGTCGTACAGCAGGCGACCTGCCGCATTGGTCTCCTGCGTCTGCCAGTACACGCGCGAAGAGCCGGCTGCGCGGGCCTGTTCGTACACGGCTTCGATCAGCAGGCGGCCGACGCCACGCCCGCGCGCGGCCTCGCGGGTGAACAGGTCGCTCAGGTAGCAGACCGGCTCGATGCGCGTCATGCTGCGGTGGTACAGATAGTGGGTCAGTCCCAGCAGCGCGCCGCTGCCTTCCTCTTGTGCCACCAGGCAGTGCACCGGCTCGGCCGGGTCGAGGAAGCGCTGCCAGGTGCTGGCCGTGATGTGCTCTGGCAGTGCCGTGGCACCAAAGCGCCCATAGAAGGCGTTGTAGCCGTCCCAGAGCGGGCGCCAGGCAGCGTAGTCCTCTGCAGTGACGGGGCGGACGGATACCGGGGCAGCAGTCATGCGGGGCTCCTGCAAAGGGTAGGGGGTCAGCGGTTGAGCACGCGCCCGGGGTTCATGGTGCCTTGAGGGTCCAGCGCCTGCTTGACGGCGCGCATCATCGACAGGGCCACGGGCGACTGGTACTTCTCGAGCTTGTCGGCCTTGAGTTCGCCGATGCCATGCTCGGCCGAGAAGGAGCCGCTGAACTCGGCCACTGCGTCGTACACCAGCTGGTGCACATGCTCCTCGTGGTCGCGCAGAAAGGCCTTGGGATCGCCTTCCACGGGCGCCTGCACGTTGTAGTGCAGGTTGCCATCACCCAGGTGGCCGAAGTGGACCAGGCGCACGCCGGGGATCTCGCGGCGCAGCACGGCATCGGTGTGGGCCACGAAGGCGGGGATGCGCGAGATCTGGATGGAGATGTCGTGCTTGATGTTCAGGCCTTCTTCGGCCTGCGCCAGGGGGATGTTCTCGCGGATGTGCCACAGCTGCTGCGCCTGGGTGAGGTTTTCGGCCACCACGGCGTCGGTCACGCAGCTGGCCTCGAAGGCGGTTTCCAGCAATGCCTCGAAGCGGCCGCGCGCATGCGCTTCGGATTCGCTGTCGGAGTTTTCGAGCAGTACGCACCAGGGCGCGTTCTCGTCGCCCAGGAAGGGCACGCGCAGCTGCGGCATGTGCTTGCCCACCAGGCTCAGCGCGAACTGGCCCATCACCTCGAAGCCCGTGAGGCCCGCGCCCAGGTGCTTGTGCGCCAGGCCCAGCAGGGCCACGGCATGTTCCATGGACGGCACGGCGGCCCAGGCCGTAAGGCGGGCGGCGGGCTCGGGGTAGAGCTTGAGCGTGGCGGCAGTGATGATGCCCAGCGTGCCTTCGCTGCCGATGAACAGGTCGCGCAGGTCGTAGCCGGTGTTGTCCTTGCGCAGGCCCTTCAAGCCATCCCACACCTCGCCCTGGGCGGTGACGACTTCCAGGCCCAGGCACAGGTCGCGCGCATTGCCGTAGCGCACCACCTGCGTGCCGCCGGCGTTGGTGCCCAGGTTGCCGCCGATGGTGCAGCTGCCCTCGGCCGCGAGCGACAGGGGGAACAGCACGCCCGCGTTCTGCGCCACGTCCTGCAGGTTCTGCAGGATGCAGCCGGCCTCCACCGTCATCGTCAGGTTGTCGGTGTCGATGCTGCGCACGGCGTTCATGCGCGTGAGGCTCAGCACCACCTGCGTGCCGCTGTCGTCGGGCGTGGAGCCCACCGCCAGGCCGGTGTTGCCGCCCTGCGGCACGATGGCCGTGCCGGCTGCCGCACAGGCCTTGACCACGGCGGCCACTTCCGGCGTGCTGGCGGGGCGTACCACGGCCAGGGCCTTGCCGCGCACGCGGCGGCGCCAGTCCTGCTCCCAGGCGGTCAGGTCGCCATCGGTCAGCACGTGGGCCGGTCCGACCAGGGTGCGCAGGGTGTCGATGAGGGTGGTGGTCATGTCTTGGGCCTTTCGTCTACAGCGGTCAGGGCTGCTGCCGGGGGCGGGCGCCGGGGCATTGCAGCGTGATGGTGGATTGTCGGGTGGGCTTGTATCGTCTCAGGCGGCAGGGGATGGCGCCTGCCCTTCCTGCAATTCATTGGCGGCCGCCATGGCCTTGGCATTGCGCTGGCGCAGCCGCACGTGCAGCGTGCAGGCCGTGAACAGCGCCAGGCACAGCAGCACCTCGACCCAGGCCAGCCACTGCGACGGCGGCTTGTCGCCCCAGCCGCGCACCACGCCCTCGGTGAAGTACAGCCAGATCACCAGGCTCACCCAGCGGTAGGTGTACATGCGGTTCTTGAGGATGCCGGCCAGCGGAATGCACAGCGGCAGCGCCTTCAGGGCAATCCATGAGCCGCCAGGGCGCACGGGGGCCAGCACCAGCTCCCAGGCCAGGCACAGCACGATCAGCGCTATCACGCTGCCGGTGGCCACCCAGCGGGTGGCGGCAATGGCGTGGTCGGAGACGGGGAGGGAAGCGGTCATCGGTGGCGGCGCAGCAGTTGGAAGTCGGTGGATGGCGCAGAGGCGCAAAAATCGTTCGTTGGTCCGGGTGCGGCGGGCGGGCTCAGCGGGCAGCCATGGCCATTGTGCTTGCGGCCCGCAGCGCGCTTGGGCCCACAATGCGCGGTGTATGTCGCCTGCCCGCATATTCATTGCGATGCAGCGTTTTCACACCCCCTGTGGCCCCTTGCCGGGCCTAGGATCATATCGGCCATGCCCTTGACCTTGCAGACTGTAGCCTCGCGCATCGAAGCGCTGATCACGCAGCTGTCGCATTTCCCCTGGAAAACGACGGCACTGACCCTGCGCGAGCGCTTTCGCGAGGACCACCTGGGCCTGACGGCCAGCAGCCTGACCTTCACGACCACGCTGGCGCTGGTGCCCTTCTTCGTGGTGGCACTGGCGGTGTTCACCGCGTTCCCCATCTTCGGCAAGGTGCAGGACGTGCTGCAGCGCTGGCTGGTGGACAGCCTGGTGCCCGACAGCATCTCGCGCCAGGTGCTGGGCTACCTCACGCAGTTTGCCGCCAAGGCCAGCAGCCTGGGCGTGGCGGGCTTCAGCATTTTGCTGGCCACGGCGCTGGCCCTGATCCTCACCATGGACCGCACGCTCAACGACATCTGGCGCGTGCGCCGCCTGCGCCCCCTGGGCCAGCGCGTGCTGATCTACTGGGCCGTGATCACCCTGGGCCCGCTGCTGCTGGGCGTGAGCCTGGCCGTCACCTCGTACGTCATGTCGGCATCGGGGGGGCTCGTGAAGGCACTGCCCAGCGGCGTGCAGCTGCTGTTCGACTCCATCCAGTTCTTCGTGCTCGCCGGCTGCATGGCGGCGCTGTACCACTACGTCCCCAACACCCCCGTGAAATGGCGCCACGCCTGGGCCGGCGGCCTGTTCGTGTCGATCTGCATCGAGCTGGCCAAGCGGGTGCTGGCGATCTATCTGAGCAACGTGCCGACCTACTCGGTGGTGTACGGGGCCTTCGCCACTTTGCCGATCCTGCTGGTGTGGATCTACGTGGCCTGGGTCATCGTGCTGCTGGGTGCGGTGGTCACGGCGTATCTGCCCAGCCTGCTGGCCGGGGTGGCCCGGCGCGGTACCGTGGCGGGGTGGACCTTCCAGCTGGCGGTGGAGGTGCTGCAGGAGCTGTACCTGGCGCGCCGCCATGTGCAGAAGGGCTTGCGCGCGAGCGAGCTGGCGCAACTGCTGCGGCTTGATGTGCTGCAGCTCGAACCGGTGCTTGATGCCCTGCTGTCTCTGGACTGGGTCGGGCAGATCAATGACGCCCAGGCCGACCCGGATGCGGCGGATGTGGAGGAGCCGCGGTATCTGTTGCTGGTGGATCCCTTGGCTACTTCTGCTGAGCCGCTGGTGGAGAAGTTGCTGTTGGAACGGGCGGAGAGTTTGGGGGCGTTCTGGAGCAGTGCGGGGTTGGAGAGGATGAAGGTGGCGGATTTGCTCCGGGGGGCTGTGCGGGGGTGAGCTTGCTTCGTTGGTTGTGGTTTCTGTGTGCCTGGGTTTAGGGCGGGAACCGGGATGTGCGCCCGGCGGCGCACCTACCTTCTTTTGCGTCGCCAAAAGAAGGTAGGCCAAGAAAAGGCGACCCCGCTGCCCGTGTCCCCCTCGCACTGCGTACGAGGGGGCAGCCTGCTATGCTCGGTCCTGGGGTGACGCCGAAGAACTCCCTGCGCTGCCTCTGCGAGGCAGCTG
>NZ_LMIJ01000046.1:283863-284037 GCF_001428665.1 Acidovorax sp. Root219 | reverse complement strand
TTCTCGGCACGGTCAGAAGGGGGTGGGAGCGGGCTCCATACGGGCCATTGCTTCGCTCGGCCCCAACTGCCTCGCTGCGCTCGGTCTGGACAGGGCGATCGCGCCCAAATTGTCGGCAGCGCGCACCGCGCGCGTTCCCGACACAAGGCGCAGCTGCGAAGCAGCAGCCGTGCG
>NZ_LMIJ01000046.1:198193-283842 GCF_001428665.1 Acidovorax sp. Root219 | reverse complement strand
CGCAGGGCCTGGGGTGGGTGCGTGTGCCGAAGGACACACGCACTTCGTGATCTGGCTCGTCGCGGATGTTTGAGCGGAGTTCGAAGAACGCAGCGAGTTCCGCGACGCCACCCCGGGCCCGAGCATCGCAGGTTGCCCGCAGCGAAGCGAAGGGACGCAGACTGCGGGGCGCCNACTTTCTTTTTGCGCAAAAAGAAAGTAGGTGCGCCGCCGGGCGCACATCCCGGCCTCCGCCCTCAACCCAGGCAAACGGCTGAATAGAAACCCTGAACTCAACGCGCCGGGGCAGCCACAGACGCAGCCGGCCCTACCACCGCAGCAGCAGGGGCCGCACCACTGGCCCCAGGCGCAGGCAGCACAACCGGTGCAGCGACGGGCGGCGTCACCGTCACCTGCGGAACCCACCGATCCAGCCAATGCGCCCGCCACGCCACAAACCCCACCACGACCACGGCAACCAGAACCCCGAGCCCCACCCACACAGGGCTATTGGACTCCGCAAACGGGTCATCGAGCATGCGCCGTGCATTGGCCGGCACCTTGGCCACCTGCGACAGGGATCCGCCCAGGCGCGTGTTCACCCGCATGCGCCCATTGATTGCCCAGCCACTGGCATCGAGGATGGGCCCCAGGCTGCGCTGGCGCAGCTTGAGCCAGGCGATCAGCATGCTCGGCCCCGAGATCGCCAGCACGATGCCGATGAGTGCCAGCGGTATCCAGATCCCCAGGTCCACGAACTTGCCGAAGATGCCCACCAGCACCGCGCTGATGCTCCCCAGTGCCACGCCGATGGCGGCCACCGTGCCGACGTCGGTACGTCGTGGGGTACCGGGCACGGTCACGCTGCTGGCGTTGGTGCCCACGGTCTTGAGATCGGTGCTGGCCAGGGTGCTGGCGGCCGTGCCCAGTGACTTCTGTGCGCGCGCATCGCTGGCCGATGCGCGCTTGGCCACCTGCTCTTCGATCATGCGAACGAACTTCTTGTACGGCGAGAAGAATGCCTGGCGGATGCTCGTGGGGTTCTCGATGATGCGGGTGATGGTGGCGTCCCAGTCGTGGCCGTCGCGGTCGTAGAACACGCCGTTGCGGCCCACGAAAAGGAAGTCCACGTCGCCGGCGGTGAATGCCGCGACGATGCCTATCTTCTGGCCCTTGCGCGTGCAGTCGCAGTACGCCAGGTAGGTCTTGGCCAGGCCGGCCAGTTTGGCGTGGCGCGCGGCGTCGGACACCTGCACCACCAGGTCGCAGCTGCGCGCATCCAGGTACAACGTGCCGGCCTGGAAGATGGCACCGCGGCGCTGGTAGAAGGCCGAGAACGAGACGAAATTGTTGAGCAACTCCAGCAGGTCGCGCTTGAAGCGCAGCAGCTTCTCCAGCCCCAACGCCTGCTCGTTGTGGGCCTGCTCGGCCTCGTCCTCGTCGATCAGGGCCATCACGCGCTGCTCGGCATCACCTGCCAGGAGGGCGTCACGAACGTCTTCGTCCAGCGCATCGAGCCTTGTGGCGGGGCGGTCGGCCAGCCACTGCTGGCAGGGCGCCAGCGACTTCTGGATCAGCTGCCACTCGTCCTGCGTCAGGCTTTCAGCGTTGCTGCGCGCCAGCAGGGGCTCCACCGTGCGTTCGCGGAAGTTGCGCAGGGCCTTGGCCCAGGCCGGGTTCACGCCGTGCCTGAGGGGCAGTGCGCCGCCAGGGGTGATGGGGGCCAGGGGCAGGGTGGTGATGGCCGGCGAGGCCAAGCCCAGGTCCTGGCTGGCCATGGCGCTGTACTCATCGAGCGAGGGGTTCAGTGCCGTGGCGGCGCGCGGGTCGTAGGCCGCCAGGCGGGTGCGGGCGAAGAAGTCCTCCACCTTCGCGGCCACGGCGTTCATGGCCTCGGTGGCGGCCAGGGTGCGCTCGCCCAGGGCCAGGCCGGTGGTGGCGCCGCGCGCCTGGGCGGCCCAGGCCCTGAGCTGGCCGAGCTCGGCAAAGAAGGCCTCGGCGCGTTGGCGGTCGATGCCGGGCAACTGCTTGTCGGTGGCGGGTGGAATGCTGCCGTGCGTGGTGATGATGTGGGCGATGGCATCGCGCGCCACGCTGTCGTCCTTGACTGCGGTGTCCACGGTGATGATGCCGTCGCCATTGAAGCGCATGCCACTGAGCTGCTTGCTGCGCTCCAGCACATCGGCCAGCGCAATGGCCGTGTCCTCGGGTCGGCCTGCCATGGCCAGCAGGCGCCTGGCCTCTGCGGCCAGCGCTGCACCTTCTTCGGTGCGGTCGTCGATGGCCCTGATTTCCAGCGTGTCGCCGGGTTGTGCCAGTTCGTCCGCGCTGTGCAGCTGCGCGCAGGCCCACGCACAGGCGGCCAGCAGTTCGGGCGGGCGGATGCGGCCGTCCTTGTCGGTATCGATCAGGTCCAGCGTGCGCTCGTCGAACTCGATGCCGCGCGTGGGGCAGGCCAGGGCCACCCAGAGTTTCTGGTCCAGTTCCGCCAGGTGGGCGATGTCTGCACCGCTCTGGATGATGACCTGGTCCACGCCGCCGGCGCGAAAGAACTGCCAGGCGTGCTGGGGTGGGGGCTGCTCGGGCTGCAGCGGGGCGCGGTGGGTGGGAAGGAATGTGGCGACGGTCGGCTGCGGCTGAGGGTCCATGCCCTCATTGTCGGCAGCCTGCGCCCATCACCACCCCGGACCTGGGCGAACAGGCCTGTAGGCAATCTCCTACGAGCGCGATCCGGCGCCCAGCCAGCGCAGCGGGTTGAACCCCGTCACCAGGCCCGTGGCCACCAGCACCAGCATGCCGCCCCACAGCATGCCCGGACCCAGCGCCTCGCCCAGGAACAGGTGGCCCCAGGCCACGCCGAACAGCGGGATCATGAAGGCGCTGCTCATGGCCGCCACGGGCGAGACCTGGCTGAGCACGCGCAGGTTGAGCCAATAGGCCAGGCCCGAGGTGACGATGCCCATCACCGCCACGGCGGCCAGCGCGGTGGGCGTGAACTGCGCCTCGGGCAGGCTCCAGGCCGCGCCGGGCAGCAGCATGACCAGGGCCGTGCCGTGGATGCCGGCCGCAATCGCCAGTGGCGGCATGCGCGTGGTGGCGCGTTTCATCCACGGGGTGGAGACGCCGTAGCAGGCCGATGCCGTCATGCAGGCCAGGGCGGCAATGATGAGCGCTGGTGTGGGAGTGACCGGGCCGAGCTGCACGATGAGTGCCACGCCGGCAAAGCCGCAGAGGCAGCCCAGCCATTTGCGCGCGCTCAGCGTGTCTTCCTTGAGCCAGGCGGCTGCGATCACGCTGAAAGGCACGGCCATGGTGTTGAGCAGCGAGCTGTAGCCCGCAGGCAGGTACAGCGCGGCCCAGGAGTACAGCAGGAACGGGATGGCCACCGTGAGCGCACCCAGCCCCACCAGTTCGCGCCAGTGGCGCCAGGGCCAGCGCTCGCCGGCCACGCGCATGATGAAGATCAGCGTGAGTGTGGCCAGACCGATGCGCAAGGCGGCCATGACATTGGGCCCGAGCACGGGGCTCGCGACGCGGATGAAAAGGAAGGAGGCGCCCCACAGGGCAGACAGCAGCACGAGCTGCAAAAAATGGCGAGTCTTCACCCGAGCATTCTCAGGCAGGCTGGCAAATTCTGCAGGCTACTTGCGCACCTCGTCCACCATGGCGCGGAAGTCGTCGATGTCCTCGAAGCTTCGGTAGACGCTGGCAAAGCGGATGTAGGCGATCTTGTCGAGCTTCTTGAGCTCGCGCATCACCAGTTCGCCGATGCGGCTGGAGAGCACTTCGCGCTGGCCCAGGTTGAGCAGCTTTTCCTCGATGCGCTCGATGGCGCTGTCGATCTGCGTGGTGCTCACCGGGCGCTTGCGCAGCGCCAGGTTGAACGAGCCGAGCAGCTTGCCGCGTTCGTACTCGATGCGACGGCCATCCTTCTTGACGATGGCCGGGAAGTTCACTTCCGGCCGCTCGTAGGTGGTAAAGCGCTTGTCGCAGGCGCCGCACTGGCGCCTGCGGCGGATGAAGTCACCTTCTTCAGACACCCGGGTTTCGACGACCTGCGTTTCCTGGTGGCTGCAGAAGGGGCACTTCATGGCGGGGCCGAATCAGCCGTAGACCGGGAAGCGGGCCGTCAGCGCGTTGACCTTGGCACGCACGGCGGCGATGTTGGCCTCGTCGCGCGGGTTGTCCAGCACGTCGGCGATCAGGTTGGCCGTGATGCGCGCTTCTTCTTCCTTGAAGCCGCGCGTGGTCATCGCGGGGGTGCCGATGCGCACGCCGCTGGTCACCATCGGCTTTTCAGGGTCGTTGGGGATGGCGTTCTTGTTGATCGTCATGTGGGCCGCGCCCAGCACGGCCTCGGCTTCCTTGCCGGTGATGCCCTTGGCGCGCAGGTCGACCAGCATCACGTGGCTTTGCGTGCCGCCGGAGACGATGCGCAGGCCGCGGGCGGTCAGCGTTTCGGCCACGACCTGGGCGTTCTTGATGACCTGTTCCTGGTAGGTCTTGAAGTCGGGCTGCAGCGCTTCCTTGAAGGCCACAGCCTTGGCGGCGATGACATGCATCAGCGGGCCGCCTTGCAGGCCGGGGAAGATGGCGCTGTTGATGGCCTTCTCGTGCTCGGCCTTCATCAGGATGATGCCGCCGCGCGGGCCGCGCAGGCTCTTGTGCGTGGTGCTGGTGACCACGTCGGCATGAGGCACGGGGTTGGGGTACACGCCGGCAGCGATCAGGCCGGCGTAGTGGGCCATGTCGACCATGAAGATAGCGCCCACGTCCTTGGCCACCTTGGCAAAGCGTGCGAAGTCGATGTGCAGGCTGTAGGCCGATGCACCCGCGATGATCAGCTTGGGCTTGGTTTCGTGCGCCTTCTTCTCCATGGCGTCGTAGTCCAGCACTTCATTGGCATCGAGGCCATAGGAGACCACGTTGAACCACTTGCCCGACATGTTCAGCGGCATGCCGTGCGTGAGGTGGCCGCCTTCGGCCAGGCTCATGCCCATGATGGTGTCGCCGGGCTTGAGGAAGGCCAGGAACACAGCCTCGTTGGCCGAGGCGCCGCAGTGCGGCTGCACGTTGGCGGCATCGGCGCCGAAGATCTTCTTGACGCGGTCGATGGCCAACTGCTCGGCCACGTCCACATGCTCGCAGCCACCGTAGTAGCGCTTGCCAGGGTAGCCTTCGGCGTACTTGTTGGTCAGCTGGGTGCCCTGGGCCCACATCACGGCGGGGGAGGCATAGTTCTCGCTGGCGATCAGCTCGATGTGGTGCTCTTGGCGGGCGTTCTCGGCCGTGATGGCGGCAAAGATTTCGGGGTCGGCTTGTTCGACAAGAATATTGCGTTGGTACATGGCAGTCCTATGAACTTGTGTCCCTTGAAACAAGGGCTGCCCAGGCGAACGGCTGAACGCGGCGGGCATGACACCCGTGCGGCACGCTCCCCAGTGGTTCACAAGGGGCAAGCCCTTGTCGGTTTCCACGTCAGCGGCAGCCCGGTTGCGGGGCTGCGCCTATCGCCAGTTGCGTACCCGCATAGTGTATCCCAGGCAGCGGCACTGCTCCAGCAGCGCGGCCGGGAGCTGTGTATCAGGATGGTTGCGAGAGCAGGGCGACCTTGTCGCTGCCGTTGTTGGCCGGCGAAGCAGGGGCTGGCAGCTTGACCGACGCAGGGATCGACTGCACCGGCGCCTGCGTGGACAGGGTGGCGGGCGGGTTGGTCGGCATGGCGCGGCCACCGGCCACCTGGCGCAGGCGGAAGTGCTCGGCCAGCACCTTGGCGGTGTAGCCGCCATCGTCGGGCAGGTTGGCCGCGCCCACGTAGTAGCGCAGGCCGCCTTCGAGCGAGCCAGCGCGGGCGATGCATTCCTGCAGCACCTTCACGCCCACGCGCAGGTTGGTCACCGGGTCGAAGGCCGCGAAGTGGCCGCCGAAGTTCTGGTACTTCTCGGTGTGCACGGTGGTCATCACCTGCATCAGGCCCTGGGCACCCACGGAGCTTTGCGCAAAGGGGTTGAAGTTGGACTCGATGGCCATGATGGCCAGGATCAGGGTCGGGTCGAGCTTGTTGCGGGCGCCGAGTTCATAGGCCTCGGCCACCAGCACGCTCAGCGGCTCGGGGGCCACGCGGTACTTCTTGCTCAGCCAGAACGCCACGGCGGCCTGCTCCTTGGGCAGGTCCTTGGGGTTGCCAGCGGTGGCGCGCTCGCTCGCTTCGGGCTCGATGGGCATGCCCAGCACGGCGACCTGGCGCGCCTGCAGCCAGTTCATGAGCTTTTCTTCTCCGGCCTGGCGCAGGTCGGGCCGGGCGGTCAATGCGATAACGACGAATGCAACGGTCAGCCCGATGAGGGCGAAGCTGCTGTGGGTGATTTCAAGAAAACCTTCGGTCACGTCGGCTGCGAAGGTTCGCATGCCGGAGACTATTTTTCCTGACGCTGTCATAGCTCTTCCTTTCTGGGGCGCTTCCCTGAGGCCCTGCCAGCACGGGTGGTTGGCAGGATCAGGCGTATCACCTGGATTGGTACGCCATCAATTTCAGGCCTGCAAAAAGCAAGAGGGGCCGTGAGTTGACTTAGCCGGGTTCGGCAGCGGGTTGGGGTTTTTACTAGCCATTTTTGAGGCTGGCGGATTCTAGGAGGTCACCAAATACCTAGTCAATACTAACAAATTCAATCGTTAGATTAAAAAAGCATGAAAAATCTGGTAGAAAACACAGGGTTTTGCCTTTTTTCACCCGAAGCGGTTGCCCGGCCAAGCACAGCCCGGTGACGGCCATGTGTCAAATTCAATCGGCTTTTACCGCACCATTGCAAAACCGGGTTGAGCCCGGCAGCCGACTTTGGTAAGGTTCGTCTGCCTGTTGATTTCAGGCATCGCCAGACGAAGCGAACTCTCCCGCCGATGGGCATTCAGTGCCGCGGTGCAGCAGATGAAACTTCCACGGCACCCCCTGGAGGCAATACCTTGCCTCCTCGCACGGTGGACCTTCATCTCCGCCTTGCGAAACGATGGCAAAGACCGTTGTGTCAGCCGTCAAGCCCGGGAGACTGTCCACTTCGGAAAGTCCCCCGGGCTTTCTTGTTTCTGGGTCGTTGCTTGCGTCGCGTTCCCACGTTTTCAAACATGCGGCTTCATGCTGGGGAAGGGTGCTTGGAGCATGGCGCCGCGGGCCCGCAGGCGGGCCCGGATGGGCCTGTATTGAACTGCCTCAAGGCATTGAATGGGCCCTTGGCGCATATATATAGATAATGGGGGCAATTCCCAGAGCGGGCACAGGCCCCTGGGAGACACCGCAACCCTGCAATGCAGGGTGCACAAGCCCGCACACCGGGTGGCTCTGGACAGGATATCCCCGAGGGACCTCCTTGCCAGGACTGCCGGTGGCCCGCCTGCACGAACCCGGTGAAAATAGCCCGTTTTCTGCCATGTACCTGCTCTGGCTGGCGCGAGCCTTGGTGGCCTCGCGCATCCAGCCCGAGCAGGGATGGCCGTTCGCAATCCATTGGATCCATGTTTCCATTTTTTTCCCGCAGCAAAATGTCCGACGCACCTGAAGTGAATCCGGCCCCGGCCAAAACCCAAGAGGCGCATCCCCTGGATGCACTGACCGGCGGCGCCTTCTCTGCCGCCACCTCGGGCGAGCGCGCCTCCCGCATCCGTGATTGGCTGGCCACGCAGCCAGCGCCAGAGCAGCTGCAGGAAGTGTTCAAGGAACTGAGCGGCCGCGACAAGGGCGCTGCCCGTGCCGTGCGCGAGCGCCTCGACGAGATCCGCCGCGCCAAGGGCCAGGAAGTGATTGCCGCCGAGTGGGCCGAGAAGGCCCAGGCGTTGCTGTCCGCGCCCAAGCTCAACATCGCCGATGCCCTGGCATGGCAGCGCGACGCGGCCAAGGCCGGCGCGCCGCTGTCGCGCGAACCGCTGTCCCTGCTCAAGGTGCAGGTGGCCGATCGTGTGAAGGTCATCGAAGACCTGCAGCACCGTGTGCAGGTGCAGCGCGAAGCCGCCGTGCTGCTCGCGCAGCGCATCGAAGTGCTCTCCACCAAGCCCTGGCGCGACGCGCACGGCGCGCTGGAGCTGCTGCGCGCTGACGTCGCCCGCTGGCAGGAGCAGGCCCAGGAGCTGACCAGCGACGCCAGCTGGGCCAGCGTGGAAGCGCGCTTCCCGCCGCTGCTGGATGCCTCGCGCACCCAGTTGCTGGTGGTGTGGGATGCCTTCCAGCCCGCCGTGGCCCAGGCCGCCGCTGCCGCTGAAGATGCCAATGCCCCGCTGCCACCCGTGCCGGTGTGGGCCGATGAGCTGCGCGCCGCCCGTGGCCTGCCCACCGAGGCCGCAGCGGCTGCTGCGGCCGGCGCCGCTGCCAAGCCCGCCCGTGCGCCGAACAAGCCCAAGGTCGACCCCGAAGTGCGCGACAAGGCCGTGCAGGCCGTGCGCGATGCGCTGGTGGTGCTTGAGAAGGAAACCGCAGAAGGCCATGGCAAGGCCAGTGCCGGCGCCGCCGCCGCGCTGCGCGCCGTGCTCAAGAACCATGGCAAGCACATCGATGCCGCGTTGGAGCAGCAGGTGCACACGGCCCTGGTGGCCGCAGGCGAGCTCGAAGGCTGGCAGCGCTGGGGCGCCGACCAGGTGCGCGAGGACCTCGTGGCCAAGGCCGAAGCCCTGCTCAACCGCCCCGAGGGCCAGGCCCTGGGTGGCCGCAAGATGCAGGAAACCCTGCGCGCCCTGCGCGAGCAGTGGAAGCAGGCCGACCAGGGCGGTGCGCCCAACCACGGCCTGTGGAAGAAGTTCGACGAGGCCTGCAATGCCGCGCACAAGGTCGTGGAAGCCTGGCTCGACAAGATCCGCGCTGATGCCGCCGAGCACAAGGCCCAGCGCCTGG
The DNA here is from genome assembly GCF_001428665.1 of Acidovorax sp. Root219. GTDB lineage: Bacteria > Pseudomonadota > Gammaproteobacteria > Burkholderiales > Burkholderiaceae_C > Acidovorax. The sequence goes on along the minus strand of NZ_LMIJ01000046.1, from coordinate 274,991 downwards.
CCCTGATCGAGGAGGTCAAGGCCTGGACGCAGGAACATGCCACTTCAGGCGACTGGAAGGCCATCAACCGCGCCCTGTACCAGTTCGGCGACCGCTGGCGCGAAGGTGGCCACGTGGGCGAGAAGATCTTTGCCGAACTGCAGCCGCTGTGGAAGCAGGCCATCGCTGGCGCAGCTGCGCCGCTGGAGGCCGCGCAAAAGGAAAGCCTGGCCCGCCGCCACGCCATGATCGACGAGGCCGTGGCCCTGGGCGCCGCGCCCGCGTTGCGCATCGACGCCATCAAGTCGCTGCAGCAGCGCTGGCAGACCGAGGCACAGACCGTGCCGCTGGATCGCAAGCACGAGCAGAAGCTGTGGGACGCATTCCGCAAGCCCATCGACGAAGCCTTCAACCGCAAGTCGGCCGACCGCGAAAAGGCCGTGACCGAGCTGAGCGCGCACGACCGCGTGGTGCTCGACGCCTCCAAGGCCCTGGAGGCCGCCAACGCCACGGGCGATGCGCAGCAGATCCGCGCCGCCGTGCAGGCCCTGGAGGCCGCGCTGCGCGGCCAGGCCAAGGCCGCCGAGGCGGCTGCCTCGGCGCACAAGAGCGAGCAAAGCGCTGCCGCATCGGTGGCGCAGGCCGACGAGGCCGCTGCTGCGACCGGTGATGGCGAAGCGACTGCGGCGGATGCTGGCGCGGACGGCGAAGCGGCAGCCCCTGCCGCAGCCCCCGTGGCGCCGCCCAAGCCTGCCCGCCCCGTGGTGGCCGTGCGTGGCGACGACCGCCCCGGCATGAAAAAGGATGCACCCGCCGCCCCCGGCCGCGGTGCGCGGCCTGGTGAGCGCCGCGATGGCGGCCGTGGCGATGCAGGCCGTGGCGGCCCGCGCGATGGCCGTCCTGGTGACCGGGGTGCAGACCGCGGCGGTGACCGTGGTGGCCGCTTCGGCGACCGCCCGGCCTACGAAGACCGTGGCCCGCGCCTGGGCGATACGGCCTTCCGTGCCCAGCGCGACGCCATGGAGCACGCCCAGATGGCCCTGAAGAAGCTGGCTGCGCAGGCCCATGGCGAGGCGCTCACGCAGCTGCTCGCGGCCTGGGAAAAGCGCGATGCGGCACAGGTGCCGAGCACGCAGGACCTGGGTGGCCGCGTGACGCCGGCCGTGCGCACGTCTTGGACGCAGGCGCTGTCTGCCGCGCCCAAGGGCGATGCGGCCGAGGCCCTGCTGCGCCTGGAAATGGCGGCCGAGGTGCCCACCCCGGCCGAGCACATCTCCGCACGCCGCCTGCTGCAGTTGCAGTTGCTCACGCGCCGCAACGACCCTGCGCCCGAGCAGACCTGGGGCCAGGATGCGGCCCGCGTGCTGGCCAGCCCGAGCGATGGCGCCACGGCCCGCCGCCTGCAGAACGTGCTGAAGAACCTGCTGCGCAAGTAAGGGGCAAGCCCGGGCCTATGCCCGGCGCAGCCTTTGAAGCGCCTTTGCGTGCATGCCCCTGGGCATGGATGCGAAGGCGCTTTGTCTTTGGTGAGGTGGGTGTGTGTAGGGAGCGTGCCGGTGCCTGGGCGCACGGGCCGAGGGGCTGCTGTGGATGCAGCCGCAAAAACAAAAAAGCCGTTGCGAATGCAACGGCTTTTTCTTTGTNACCTCCACGATGTTACTCGCTAGTACCTGAAACTAGTGCGTCTACCAATTCCGCCACCTGGGCTTTCAGATCAGCTTTGAATTATAGAACGTTTTTTGGGTCCGCCAGCGAGTTTGCCAACTTTTTTGAAAATTGTGTGCGGCGAGCACATTCTTTGTGCCGAGGGTCCGATGGCGGCCGCCGGCATGTCCGCAGGCTGCCGTTGGATATCGGGCAGGCTGCAATGGGCGTGTGTGCTGCCTGTACGCGTGTGCCGCACCCCGGGTCTGCCAGGTGTTGCGGCCATGGGGCAGGGCGGGCGCGACAAATAAAAAAGCCGCTGTTGGTACAGCGGCTTCGATATTTTGAAAACCATCACTGGTTCTCGTTAAACNACCTCCACGATGTTACTCGCTAGTACCTGAAACTAGTGCGTCTACCAATTCCGCCACCTGGGCATTTCAGGAAAGACTCAGATTGTATATCAAGAAAACCACCCCCGGCGCGCAGTCCGCGCATTTGTCGGACGAAATTGAAGGAAGCGTGCAGGGGCACCGTGATGGTCATGGTTTCGTCATCCGTGACGATGGCGAAGGCGACATCTATATCCCCCCCAATGAAATGCGCGCTGTTCTGCACAAGGACCGCGTGCGCGTGCGCATCGTGCGCCAGGACCGCCGCGGCCGTCCCGAAGGCCGCGTGGTCGAGATCATCGAGCGCCCGCCCCAGCCCATCATCGGCCGGCTGCTGCAGGAAAGTGGCGTGTGGCTGGTGGCCCCCGAAGACAAGCGCTACGGCCAGGATGTTCTGATCCCCAAGGGCGCCACCGGCGCCGCCAAGCCCGGCCAGGTAGTCGTGGTCGAGCTGACCGAACCGCCGGCCCTGTTCGGCCAGCCCGTGGGCCGCATCACCGAAGTGCTCGGCGAGGTGGACGACCCGGGCATGGAGATCGAGATCGCCGTGCGCAAGTACGGCGTGCCGCACGAGTTCTCGGCCGAGTGCCTGGCCCAGGCCAAGGAGCTGCCCGACAAGGTGCGCCCGCAGGACAAGAAGCGCCGCGTGGACCTGACCGACGTACCCCTGGTCACCATCGATGGCGAGGACGCGCGCGACTTCGACGATGCCGTGTACTGCGAGCCCGCGCGCGTGGGCCGCGGCAAGGGCTGGCGCCTGCTGGTGGCCATTGCCGACGTGAGCAACTATGTGGAGACCGGCAGCGCCATCGACATCGACGCCTACGACCGCGCCACCAGCGTGTACTTCCCGCGCCGCGTGATCCCCATGCTGCCCGAGAAGCTCTCCAACGGCCTGTGCTCGCTCAACCCCGATGTCGAGCGCCTGTGCATGGTCTGCGACATGCTGGTCAACGCCAAGGGCGAGGTGCATGCCTACCAGTTCTACCCGGCGGTGATGCACAGCCATGCGCGCTTCACGTACACCGAGGTGGCAGCCATCCTGGCCAACACGCGCGGGCCCGAGGCCAGCAAGCGCAAGGAGCGCGTGCCCGACCTGCTGAACCTGCATGACGTGTACCGTGCGCTGCTGATTGCGCGCCGCCAGCGCGGCGCGGTGGACTTCGAGACCACCGAGACGCAGATCATCTGCGACGAGAACGGCCGCATCGAGAAGATCGTGCCGCGCACCCGCAACGATGCGCACAAGCTCATCGAGGAGGCCATGCTGGCCGCCAACGTCTGCAGCGCCGACTTCATCGCCCAGGGCGGCCAGCCCGGCCTGTTTCGCGTGCACGAAGGCCCCACGCCCGAGAAGCAGGAGATCCTGCGCAACTACCTCAAGGCCATGGCCGTGGGCATGACCATCGGCGACGATCCCAAGCCTTCGGAGTTCCAGGCCATCGCCGAGGCCACCAAGGACCGGCCCGACGCCCAGCAGATCCACACCATGCTGCTGCGCTCCATGCAGCAGGCCATCTACACGCCCGTCAACAGTGGCCACTTCGGCCTGGCGTTCGAGGCCTACACCCACTTCACCAGCCCCATCCGGCGCTACCCCGATCTGCTGGTGCATCGCGTGATCAAGGCCATCCTGGCCAAGACGCAGTACAAGCTGCCCTCGCTGCCCACGCCGGGCGAAGCCCATGCCAAGCTGGCCAAGCGCCTGGCGTCCCGCGTGGCGGCGCCGGGCACCAAGCCGCGCAAGGACGTCAAGCCGCCGAGCCGCGAAGTCCAGGCCTGGGAGGCCGCAGGCCTGCACTGCAGCGCCAACGAGCGCCGTGCCGATGAGGCCAGCCGCGACGTGGAAGCCTGGCTCAAGTGCAAGTACATGCGCGAGCATCTGGGCGAGGAGTACAGCGGCGTGGTCAGTGCGGCGACGAGCTTCGGCATTTTCGTCACGCTGGACGCCATGTACGTCGAAGGCCTGGTGCACATCACCGAGCTCGGTGGCGAGTACTACAAGTTCGACGAGGCGCGCCAGGAGCTGCGCGGCGAGCGCACCGGCATCCGCTACGCCATCGGCGCGCGGGTGCGGGTGCAGGTCAGCCGCGTGGACCTCGATGGCCGCAAGATCGACTTCCGCCTGGTGCGCGAGGGCGAGGAACTGGTGGGCCGCGCACTCAAGGACAAGGGCGTGTCGCAGGACGGCCCTGGCGGCTCCGGCAAGGGCCCACGCAAGGGCGGGGCCAACGCTGGCCGTGCCGGTGGTGGGCGCTCCAAGGCCAAGGCACCTGAGGCGTCCGCCACCGAGATGGCCTCGCTCACGCGCGAGCGTGCTGCACGCTCGCCCATCCAGGAGCTCAAGGCGTCGGTGAAGAAGGCCGCAGGCGGCAAGGCCGGTGGCAAGGGGCGCAAGCCGCGCCGCGGCTGAGCACCCATTTCGCGGCCCTGGGGGCGCTGCGCCTTCCTGCCTGCCTGTCTGACATGTGGGCGCCCGGAATGCGAATACGTTCGGGCGCCTGGCGCTTCGGCGTTGCCTGTTCAGGCACCGCCAGGTGCCTCGAACGGCAGGCCGGCATACTGCTCTGCCAGTGCCAGCTGGGCCGAGGGGCTGCTGCGCAGGTATTCCAGTTCGTGCTCCTGGGCCCGTTGGTCGAAGGCCGTGCTGTCGGGAAACCGGTGCAGCAGGTTGGTGAGGTACCAGGAGGTGCGCACCGATGCCCAGACGCGGCGCAAGGCCATGTCGCTGTAGCCGTCCAGCAAGAACGGTGAGCCCGTGCCGTAGAAATCGGCCAGCGCCCGCGAGAGGTAGAACACATCCGATACGGCCAGGTTGAGTCCCTTGGCGCCGGTGGGCGGAACGATGTGCGCCGCATCGCCCGCCAGAAACAGCTGGCCGTGCCGCATGGGCTCGGCGACATAGCTGCGCAGGGGCGCGATCGATTTTTCAATCGATGGGCCGGTGACGATGCGGTCCGCGATTTCGCGTGGATAGCGCGCCTTGAGTTCCTGCCAGAAGCGTTCGTCCGGCCAGTCTTCGATGCGCGTGTCCAATGGCACTTGGAGGTAGTAGCGGCTCAATGTGGGGCTGCGCATGGACGCCAGCGCAAAACCGCGTGGATGGTTGGCGTAGACGATGTCGGGGAGCGGGGGTGTCTCCGAGAGGATGCCCAGCCAGCCGAAGGGATAGACCTTTTCGAACTCGCGCAGAACGTTCGCCGGGATGGCCTTGCGCGAGACGCCGTGGAAACCGTCGCAGCCCGCGATGAACTGGCAGTCCAGCCGCTGCTCCTGCCCCGCATGCACGAAGGTGACGTGCGGGTTTGCGCTCTCCACACCATGCAGCGTGACGTCCAGCGCCTCATGGATCACGCGGGCAGAGCGGGCGTCGCAGGCCGCATGCAGATCCTCCTGGATCTGTGTTTGCCCGTAGGCCATGAAGCGCTTGCCCAGGTGCTTGCGTACGTCGATGAAAAAACTTTCCTGGCCCGCCCAGGCCACCTGCATTCCGTCGTGGGGATGGCCCTCGCGGTCCATGCGATCGCCCAAGCCGCAACTGCGCAGCAGGTCGACCGTGCCCTGCTCCAGCACGCCAGCGCGGATGCGCGACTGAACCTGGGCGCGGCTGCGGTGCTCCAGCACCACGCTGTCCACCCCCGCCTGGTGCAGCAGGTGGGACAGCAGCAGCCCTGCGGGGCCGCCGCCAATGATGGCAACTTGTGTTTTCATGATTGGGTTTCCAAAGGGTGTGGGGCGATGTGCATGCGTTGCACCCACGAATCTAGGGGCGATGGGCACCGGGCGTAAGCCAGTCAACGCTTATAGTGATCACGATTACTTATCAATGAGCCCATGACGCTGCAGCAGTTGAAGGCTTTTTTGGCCGTGGTCGAGTGCGGCGGCTTTCGGGCCGCATCGCGCCGGCTCGGCATGTCCCAGGCCGGGTTGACGATGAGCCTGAAGGCGCTGGAGACCGCGCTGGGCGTTCCGTTGCTGCGCAGGTCCGTGCAGGGTGTCGTCCTGACGGAGCAGGGCGAGCGCCTGTTGCCCCGTGCCCGGTTGATCGCGCGCGAGGCGTACCAGGCCGAAGAGGATGCGCTGCATGCGCTCGGTGCCGAGACAGGCAACCTGGCTATCGGCCTGGGCCCCACGCCGGCTGCCGTGCTGCTCCCCCTGGTGGTGCCGGAGTTCCATCGCCGCTTTCCGGCGGTGCAGCTGCGTTTGTTCAGCGGTTTTTATGAGCAGTTGCTGCCGGAGCTGCAGCAGGCGCGCATCCAACTAGCGGTGACCGCCGTGCCCGATGCCGGCGTGGCCACGGGCTTCGAGGTGCGCCGGCTGTTTCGCAGCGCGCTGGTGGTGATTGCGCGGCGCGGCCATCCCCTCGCGGATGCACGAACGCTCAAAGCCCTGCAGGGGCAGGAGTGGGTGCTGCTCGGGCCACCGGGCGGACCTGGGGGAACCGTGCTGCGCTTTCATGCGGAGCAAGGGCTGCCCCTGCCGCGGGTGGCAGCGACCTGCGAGTCGTTCTCGCACCTCGCGCCTTTGCTGGGTGGGACCAACTGGCTGGCCATGGTGCCTGCCGCCATGGTGGACAACCAGTTGCTGGGCGATGGCATGGTGGCCTTCGCCATTGACGAGCATCCTCCCAGCTTCGACAACTGCCTGATCTACCGCTCCGATGCCTTGCTCACGGGCGCGGCCGACACCTTTGCGGGCATGTGCCAGTCGTTCTCGCGGGTGCTGACTGGTGGCGCCAGCGATGCTGTCATCGGGCAGGCCAGGAGTGTGCATCCGTGAGCGCGTGCGAGGCGCCAGCCGGTGCCTGCCGCGTCAGGAACTCCGTGTACCGCCGTGCCGTATCGCCCGGGGCCTCCATCATGGGCAGGTGCCCGATGCCCGGCAGGCGCTCGATGTGCGCGCCTGGCAGCAGGGTGCGCAGCGCCTGGCTGCCCGAGATGTCGAACACCCGGTCCCGCTCGCCCCACAGCACCAGGGTGGGCTGTGCCAGGCCGGTGGTCAGCCGTTGCTCCAGCAAGTAGCGGTCCTTGAGCTGCGCGTCCCACAGCCGTGTGTTGGATGCCGCGTTGCGCAGCGCGTCCTGCTCGCTGGCGTGCAGGATGGGGTAGGGCAGGAAGGGGCGCTTTTCGAACACCAGCGCCATCATGGCCTTGAACGCTGCCGCATCGTGCGCTACCAGCGGGCGCTGCCCGGCGTCGATGAGCCGGTCCATGCGGCTCGGTTGCGGCGAGCGCAGGCCATGCGGTGCGCCGACGAAGGCCACGCTGGCCACGCGGTCCGGGTGTTCCAGCGCCAGCAGCGCGGCAATGGTGCCGCCCATCGAGTTGCCCGCCAGGTGGGCCTTGGCTATGCCCCAGGCATCCATCAGCTCGCGCAGGCGCCTGGTGTGGGCTGCGTAGTCATAGGGCTGGGCCTCGTCGCGCGTGCTTTCGCCAAAGCCTGGCAGGTCGGGGGCGATCACGCGGCGCGTGGCGGTGATCGGGCGCGCAAAGTCTGCCCAGTGGTCCTTCTCTGCAAAAATGCCATGCAGCAGGATGATGGGCAGGCCGTCGGGGCCTTGTGCAGTGCCGGGCTGGGTGGGGCCGCTGTCCAGGTAGTGCACCTGGTGACCCGCGATGCGGACGGTCTTGGCCGAGAGGCCTGAGAGCTGGCGATTGAGGTCCAGCAGCGGCTGCTTGAACAGGGTGGGGGTGCCGTAGTAGAGCGCGGTGGTGACCAGTGCCAGTGCCGCTGCGGTAGAAAAGAGGATGCGCTTCAAGAACAGGTCTCCGTTGTGGGATGGATTGCCGTTGAAGGCTACTGGGAGTGCCGTTTGAAAACTTGCATGTTTGGGCTATGCCTGCGCACAACACCTTGACCCTGGGCCCGGACCGGGCCCTGTATGTCGGCGACCTGCCGCCCACGGGTTGGCATTGCCATGCGGCGCCGGTGTTGCTGGTCGGCCTCTCGGGCCGCTTTGCGCTGCACCTGGGGCCTGGCGTCGTCGAGTCCTGCCACAGCGCGCTGGTCGATGCGGGGGTGGAGCATCTGCTGGACCCCTGCGGCGAGCAGGTGGCGCTGATGTACCTGGAGCCCGATTCGCGCGAGGCACGTGGCCTGCGCCGCCAGTTCGATCGGCGAGGGCCCGTGATCCTGGATGTGGCCATCCCTGTGGGTGCGCGCAGCGCCATGGATGGGTACCTGCGCCACTTCGACCTGCATGCCCTGTTGCGGCTGCCGTGGGCACCGGCGGCACCGCTCGATGCGCGCGTGCTGCGCAGCCTGCAGGCCCTGCGCACCCCGGGGGATCAGCGGCTTTTGCGCGACGGACTGGCGGCGGGCGTGCAGCTGTCGGCCTCGCGCTTCAACCACCTGTTCCGCGCCGAGATGGGTGTCAGCCTGCGCAGCTACCGGGTCTGGTCGCAGGTGCGCCTGGCCATGGCGGGGCTCGCGACCAGCCCGCGCCTGACGGACGCGGCCCTGCATGGCGCGTTTTCCGACTCGGCGCATTTCAGCCGCATGTTCCGCCAGACCTTCGGCATGACGCCGTCGAGCGTGCTCAAGCCCCTGAAGGAGGTGGTGCTGGTGACGTAGTGGTGGTCATCGGCCGATCCGCCGTGCCAGTGCGCTGGCCGTCAGGGCCAGGCCCTCGGGCCAGTGGTCCGCAGCCAGGCCATGGGCGTAGACGGCCTCGCTCGCGGCGCGCAGCGCACTGGCGCCGGCAGCCAGGCGGGCGCCCACCATGCCGGCCAGCACGTCGCCGGTGCCAGCGGTGGCCAGCAGGCCATTGCCCGTGGGGTTGATGGCGGGCACGCGGTCGGCCGCGCTGATCACCGTGCCCGAACCCTTGAGCACGGCCACGCAGTTGAACTGTGCGGCCAGTTGCTGGGCGGCATTCAGCCGGTCGGCCTGTACTTCGGCGGTGGTCAGGCCGAGCAGGCGCGCGGCCTCCAGGGGGTGCGGCGTGAGCACGGTGGGCTGGCCGTGCTGGCCGCGCGCCACCACCAGGGCGTGCAGTGCGGCATCGAGGGCGATGGCGTTCAGGGCGTCGGCGTCCAGCACCAGGCGTGCTGCGCGCGTGATCACCTCGCGCAGCACGCTGGCGACGGCCTCGCCGCCGCCGCAGCCGCACACCACGGTGAGTGCCGCGAGGTCCAGCGCGCCGAAGCGGCGCAGCATCAACTCCGGCTGGCCCGTGTCCACCTCCAGATGGCCGGCGTCCAGCGGGGCTACCAGCACGCGGCCCGCGCCCTGGTGCAGTGCGGCCGAGGCTGCCAGCAGGGCGGCACCGGCCATGCCCATGCCGCGCTGGGCCAGGCCTTCACCACCGATCACGGCCACGTCGCCATGGCTTCCCTTATGGCTGGCGTGCTGGCGTGGCTCGGGCAGTGGCGGGCCGCAGAGCCAGGCATTGGGTGGCTCGTGCCCGGGTGCCACACCCAGGTCGTCGAGCCAGACGCTGCCGGCCGCATCGCGTCCTGCAGCGGTGAACAGCCCGGGCTTGAGTGTGAGCAGGCTCAGCGTATGCCGAGGTGAGGCGGCATGGTGCGGGAGTGCTTCGGGTGCCAGGCCTGCGCCGAACTGACCGGTGTCCGCGCCCAGGCCCGAGGGCAGGTCCACCGACAGTACCGGGGCGGGGCTGGCCTGCAGCTGCCGCAGGCAGGCACTCAGGCGTTCGTTGGGCGGGCGCACTGCGCTGCCGTGGGTGGCTGCGGTGATGCCGATGCCGAGCAGGGCGTCGATGCACAGGTCTGCCTCGGTCAAGGTGTCGGGGGCAGTGTCGGCCCATTCCACCTCTGCGGCCAGGGCGCGCTCCCACGACTGGCGCGCATCGGGCGGGGCGGTCTCGGGCGTGCCCAGCCAGGTCACCACCACGCGGCGACCGCTGCGCCGCAGGTGCATGGCGGCCTCCAGTCCGTCGCCACCATTGTTGCCCGCACCGCAGGCAATCCACACCGTGCGCGCGTGGGGTGCCAGGGCCTGGGCCAGCTGCGCGACGGCCTGGCCGGCGCGCTGCATCAGCGTGTGGGGCGGCAGGCTGTCGGCGGCCGCGCGCTCGATGCGGCGCGTGGCGGCAGTGTGGTGCAGGGCGTGGGGCTGGTGGGGGGTGATGCGGTGCATGGCAGGCGGGCAATGTGGCCGCTGCATTGTGCGCCGACCTGTTCCCCGCAGGCTCAAAACCGCCGCAAGCCCAGTCCGTCGAGGTTGATCTCGGGGCTGCGCTGGGCCACCAGGTCGGCGATGGCGCGCGCGCTGCCGCTGGCCAGGGCAAAGCCTCCCGTGCCGTGGCCGGTGTTGAGCCACAGGCCGGGGATGCCGCTGGCGCCGATCACGGGAGCGCCATCGGGCAGCAGGGTGCGTGCGCCGCGCCAGGTCTGCACGCCGCCCGAGAGCTGTGCGCCGCCGGGAAACCAGTCGTTGAGCGTGCGGTACAGGCGCGCGACGGTGGGGGCGTGGTGCTCTGCGTCGGCGCTGCCCAGCTCTGCCCCGCCGGCCACGCGCACGCGCAGCCCCAGGCGGGTGATGCTGATCTGCTGCTGCACGTCGACCACGCTGGCCTGCGGGGCGTGGGTGTCTTCGCGCAGCGGCGCGCTGACGGAGTAGCCGTACACGGCCGTCATCGGTAGCGGCAGGCTGAGGACTGGCAGCAGGGCGGCCGAGGCCATGCCGGCGCACAGCACCACGGCGTCGAAACGGCGCGGCGTGGCTTCGCCCTGCACCGCTACGCCCACGGGGTTGGTCGCCAGGCGTTCCACGCGCGTGCCAAAGGCAAACTGCACGCCCCCTGCCTGTGTGCCCTGGCGCAGCAGTTGCGCGAACAGCCGGCAGTTGCCTGCAGCAGCGCCGGGCAGCGAGATGGCACCGGCCAGCGGTGTTTCGGGCGACAGACCGGGTTCTAGCTTCTGCGCAGCGGCGGCATCGATCTCCTGCACGGCCACGCCCGCGTCGCGCAGGCACTGCAATGCAGCTTGCAGGTGGGCGCGGTCCTGTTCGGTGCGCAGCAGCAGCAAGCGGCCGGGGCTGGCTTCGAAGTCGAGCTCGTGTTCGGTGGCGATCTCCAGCGTGCGTGCCAGGCTGTACTGGGCCAGGCGCTCGAGTGCGGTGGCCGGGCCAGGGCCGCGCTTTGCCAGGCGCTTCCAGTGCCACAGCCAGGACACGTCGGCGCGGCCGAAGCCCTGGGCCAGGCGCACGGTGGATTGCGCGCCCATGAGCCGCGCGGCCGGGGCCATGCCCGGCAGCGACCAGGGCGTCGTCAGCAGGGGGGCCAGCAGGCCGGCGGTGGCAAAGCTGGCATCTTCGGCGGCGGCGTTGCGCTGCTCGAACACGGTGACCTCATGGCCGTCGCGGGACAGTTCGTATGCGGTGGTGACGCCGATGATGCCGGCGCCCACGATGGCAATCTTCATGAATGGGGAGTATGGGTTGCGTTTGCTGCTTTGCAGCAAACGGCAATTGTTATTTTTCTTGCAGTGCTGTTTCAATGCGCAGGCCGGCGTTGAGCACGCCGTCGTCGCGCAGCGCCCCATGCCAGACCATCAGGCCGACCGGGAGTTCCCCCCGAACGTGGCAGGGCAGCGACAGTGCGCAGCCGTCCAGCAGGTTCACCAGGCTGGTGTTGCGCAGGAGCAGGGTGTTCACGCGGAAGAATTCTTCATCGCGTTCTGCGCCCGGCGCCACGCTGGCGATGGTGGGGGCAGTGATGGGCACCGTGGGCGAGAGCAGGGCGTCGTAGCCGTCGATGGTGGCGTGAATGCGCCGCTGCCAGTGGTGGCGGGCGTCGATGAGGGCCAGGTACTCCCAGGCCGTGAGCGTGGCGCCCTTTTCGATGCGGGCGCGCACCCGCAGGTCGTACAGGCCCCCCTTGGCGGCCAGCAACTCGCGGTGCCAGGCATAGGCCTCGGGCGGCGAGAAACCGTACGCGGGCTGCTGGGCCGACTCGGGCAGGGCGATGGTGTCGATGCGTGCTCCAGCGCGGCGCAGGGTGGCGAGGGTGCGCTCGAAGGCCTGGGCCACCGTGGCGTCCAGGCCGTCCAGGAACAGGGTGGTGGGCACGGCCAGGCGGTAGCCGGCCAATGGGGCGGGGCTGCGCGTGACGCGCGTGGCCGACAGCAGTTCGTGCACCACGATGGCATCGCCCACGCTGCGCGTCATGGCGCAGGCCGTGTCCAGCGTGGTGGACAGCGGCACGGCGCCCGAGGTGGGCACCAGGCGCTGCGTGTTCTTGAAACCCACGATGCCGTTGAGCGCGGCCGGGATGCGGATGGATCCGCCCGTATCCGAGCCCAGGCCCACGAAGGCTGCGCCGGTGGCCACCGAGACGGCCGCGCCGGAGGAGGATCCGCCGGGCACCCGCGCCTCGCCGGGCAGCGCGCCAAAGCGCGCATCCCAGGCGGTCGGGGTGCCGAAGTGGGGGTTCACCCCCACGCCGGAAAAGGCGAATTCGACCATGTTCGTGCGGCCGATGAGGCTGGCGCCCGCGGCGCGCAGGCGTGCCACGGCCGGGCTGTCCTGCTGCGCCGGGGGGCTGTCGGCGAGTGCCGTGGAGCCGGCTGCCGTGGGCTGGCCCGCGATGTCGAACAGGTCCTTGACCGAAACCGCCAGCCCGGCCAGGGGCCTTTGCGCCATGCCCGGCTGCACCACGGCGGTGCGTGCGGTGTCGAAATGGGTTTGCAGGAAGCTGTGGGTATTGGCCGGCGCCTCTGCTGCCGCGATGCAACTTTCGAGTTCGGCGGCCGGGGTGCTGGTGCCGGCCCGCAGGGCCGAGCGGGTGGCAAGAAGGTCGGGGAGCATGGGTGTGCTAGAATCCTTGGGTTTTGCTGGGAGCAGTAGCGCTTTGTGCGTGGGGCTTGTAGCAAAACCAATCGCAAACCAGCCCTGTCAAGGTGTTGCAGCGGTCGTGGGAAACACGGCGTTGCAAATATTGGGGCTGATTTTAGACCTAACCTTTGGAGTATTCTTATGTCCGTTACCATGCGCGAAATGCTGGAAGCCGGTGTCCACTTCGGTCACCAAACCCGCTTCTGGAACCCCAAGATGGCCCCCTACATCTTCGGCCATCGCAACAAGATCCACATCATCAACCTGGAAAAGTCGCTGCCACTGTTCCAGGAGGCACAGAAGTTCGCCAAGCAACTGGCTGCCAACCGCGGCACGATCCTGATGGTCGGCACGAAGCGCCAGGCCCGCGAAATCCTGTCCACCGAAGCCCTGCGCGCCGGTGTTCCTTTCGTTGACCAGCGTTGGCTGGGCGGCATGCTGACGAACTTCAAGACCGTGAAGACCTCGATCAAGCGCCTCAAGGACATGAAAGCCCAGCTGGAAACCGGCCTGGACAGCCTGAGCAAGAAGGAACAGCTCACGTTCACCCGTGAGATCGAGAAGCTCGAAAAGGACATCGGCGGCATCCAGGACATGGCTGCACTGCCAGACGCCATCTTCATCATCGACGTGGGCTTCCACAAGATCGCCGTGGCCGAAGCCAAGAAGCTCGGTATCCCGCTGATCGGCGTGGTTGACACCAACCACTCGCCCGAAGGCATCGACTACGTGATCCCCGGCAACGACGACTCGGCCAAGGCCGTGATGCTGTACGCCCGCGGTATCGCCGACGCGATCATCGAAGGCCGTGCCAATGCCGTGAACGAAGTCGTGAAGGCCGCTACGTCCGAGAGCAGCGACGAATTCGTGGAAGTGCAAGAAGCCGCCGCCTGATAGCCCGGCTGCGCGATCCGTCGCGAACAAAAGCGGGGCTCCTGGTTAGCCCCCTTTTTTTTAGCCCGAATCTGAATCGATTGAACCGAACACCGAAGGAATAAAGATGGCTGCAATTACCGCAAGCATGGTCGCCGAACTGCGTGGCAAGACCGATGCACCGATGATGGAATGCAAGAAGGCGCTGACCGAAGCCGAAGGCGACATGGCCAAGGCCGAAGAGCTGCTGCGCGTCAAGTTGGGCACCAAGGCTGGCAAGGCCGCTTCGCGCATCACCGCCGAAGGCGTGGTCGCCAGCTTCATCGACGGCACCACCGGTGGCCTGATCGAAGTGAACAGCGAAACCGACTTCGTGAGCAAGAACGACAGCTTCATGGCACTGGCCAAGGCCGCTGCCGAACTGGTGGCCAAGCACAACCCTGCCGACGTGGCAGCCCTGGGTGCACTGCCCTACGAGCAAGACAGCTTCGGCCCCACGCTGGAAGACGTGCGCAAGGGCCTGATCGGCAAGATCGGCGAGAACATGTCGTTCCGCCGCTTCAAGCATTTCGGCGGTACGAGCAAGCTGGCTTCGTACCTGCACGGCTCGCGCATCGGCGTGGTCGTCGAGTTCGAGGGCGACGAAGTGGCTGCCAAGGACGTGGCCATGCACATCGCCGCCATGAAGCCTGTGGCCCTGACCAGCGCCGACGTGCCTGCCGACCTGATCGAGAAAGAGCGCTCGGTGGCTGCTGCCAAGGCCGCTGAAGACAAGGCCAAGGCCGAAGCCGAAGGCAAGCCCGTGCAGTCCGATGAAATCGTGACGAAGCGCATCGAAGGCGGCGTGCAGAAGTTCCTCAAGGAAGTCTCGCTGTTCAACCAGGTCTTCGTGAAGGCTGCGGACGGCAAGCAGACCGTCGAGCAGATGCTCAAGGCCACCAACACCACCGTCAAGGGCTTCACCCTGTATGTGGTGGGCGAAGGCATCGAGAAGAAGGTTGACGACTTCGCCGCCGAAGTGGCCGCCCAGGTGGCTGCCGCCAAGGCCGCTGCCTGATCGCTCCCTGCAACAACCCCACCCAAGCCCTGCACCATCTACCGGAGAAGTTTCCCATGTCCAACGCTGCACCAGCCCACAAGCGCATCCTGCTCAAGCTGTCTGGTGAGGCGCTGATGGGGGATGACGCCTTCGGCATCAACCGTGCCACCATCGTGCGCATGGTGGAGGAGATCGCCGAGGTCACCCGCCTGGGTGTGCAGGTGGCGGTGGTGATCGGTGGGGGCAATATCTTCCGTGGCGTCGCGGGCGGCTCGGTCGGCATGGACCGGGCCACCGCCGACTACATGGGCATGCTGGCCACCGTGATGAACGCACTGGCCCTGGCCGATGCCATGGACAAGCAGGGCCTGATCGCCCGCGTGATGTCCGCCATCGCCATCGAGCAGGTGGTCGAGCCCTACGTGCGCCCCAAGGCGCTGCAGTACCTTGAAGAGGGCAAGGTGGTGGTTTTCGCGGCCGGCACGGGCAACCCCTTCTTCACCACCGACACGGCTGCGGCCCTGCGCGGTGCCGAGATCGGCGCCGAGTTGGTGCTCAAGGCCACCAAGGTGGACGGCGTTTATACTGCCGACCCCCAGAAGGATCCCACGGCCACGCGCTACACGAAGCTCAGCTTCGACGAGGCCATGTCCCGCAACCTGGGCATCATGGATGCGACTGCTTTTGCCCTGTGCCGCGACCAGAAGCTGCCGGTGCGGGTGTTCTCGATCATCAAGCACGGCGCGCTCAAGCGCGTGGTGATGGGCGAGGACGAGGGTACGCTGGTTTACGCCTGATGACGATGCACGGGTGGGCTGCGCGCCTGCCCGTCTCTGGTCTGCCCCGAGGAGAAAAACATGACGATTGCCGACATCAAGAAAAACGCTGAAACCAAGATGGACCAGTCCATCTCGGCCTTCAAGAACAACCTGCAAAAGATCCGCACGGGTCGCGCCAACCCCTCGCTGCTCGACTCCGTGCAGGTCGAGTACTACGGCTCCTTCGTGCCCCTCTCCCAGGTGGCCAACGTGGCGCTTATCGACTCGCGCACCATCAGCGTGCAGCCCTGGGAAAAGGGCATGGGCGCCAAGATCGAAAAGGCCATCCGCGAAAGCGACCTGGGCCTGAACCCTGCATCCATGGGCGACCTGATCCGTGTGCCCATGCCGCCCATGAGCGAAGAGCGCCGCAAGGAAATGACCAAGCTGGCCCGCACCGAAGGTGAGAGCGCCAAGATCGCCGTGCGCAACCTGCGCCGCGACGCCAACGAGGCGGTCAAGAAGCTGGTCAAGGACAAGCTGGCTTCAGAAGACGACCAGAAGCGCGCCGAAGCCGACGTGCAGAAGTTCACCGACCGCCACATCCTGGAGATCGATGCGCTGGTGGCGGCCAAGGAACAGGAAATCATGGCGGTTTGAGCCAGAGGCTCGAACATTCGCATGCCAGTATCTCCGGTGGTGCCACACCACATCGCCATCGTCATGGATGGCAACGGCCGCTGGGCCACGCGCCGCTTCCTGCCGCGCCTGGCTGGCCACAAGCAAGGGGTTGATTCATTGCGCCGCTGCGCACGCGCCTGCGTGCAGCGCGGCGTGGGTGTGCTCACCGTCTTCGCCTTCTCGTCCGAAAACTGGAACCGGCCGGCCGATGAGGTCTCCGGCCTCATGGAGCTGCTGGCCATGGCGCTGGCGCGCGAGGTGCCCCAGCTCATGAACGACGGCGTGCGCCTGTACTTCGTGGGCGAGCGCACGGGCCTGTCGCCAAAGGTGCAGGGTGGCCTGGCCCAGGCCGAGGCCGACACGGCCCACAACACGCGCCTGGTGCTCAACGTCTGCTTCAACTATGGCGGGCGCTGGGACATTGCCCAGGCCGCTGCGGCACTGGCTGCCAGGGGTGAGCCGATCACCGAAGCCAGCCTGAATGCGGCCATGGGCATGTCCCACGTGCCCGACCCGGACCTCGTCGTGCGCACCGGTGGAGAGATGCGCATCAGCAACTTCCTGCTGTGGCAGATCGCGTATTCGGAGCTGGTCTTCAGTGACCGTCTGTGGCCGGATTTCGACGAATCCGCACTGGACGAAGCCATTGCGGCTTACAGTGCGCGGGAGCGCCGTTTCGGCAAAACCTCAGAACAGATCACCCTGTCCGCGCATCCCGATCCGATGCCGGGCTGAAAAGGCCCCATGCTCCAACAGCGCGTCATCACTGCCCTTGTCCTGCTGGCCATCCTGTTGCCAGCCTTGTTCTACGGCTCGCCCCTGCCCTTTACCGTGGTGGTGCTGGTGCTCATGGCCGCCGGCGCCTGGGAGTGGGGTCGGCTGTGCGGCTTTGGCCAGGCGGGCTCGCTCGCCGTGGGCGCCGCCTGCGTGGCGTTGTGCCTGGGCTCGTGGGCGCTGGGCTGGCTCACCCAGCCGCTGACGGTGCTGTGGATCGTGGGTGGGGCCCTGTGGGTGCTGGGCACCGCCTGGCTGCTGCGCGCGGGTGTGCCCGGCTGGCCGCGCATACCCGCGGCTGTGCGCCTGGTGGCCGGCGTGCTGGCCCTGTGGCTGGCCTGGCTGGCGGTGGTGCAGGCGCGCCATCTGGGCATCAACTTCCTGCTGTCGGTGCTGGTCCTCGTGTGGGTGGCCGACATCTTTGCCTATTTTGCGGGCCGTGCCTTCGGCCTGCGCTTCACCAAGGGCAAGCTGGCCCCCGCCATCAGCCCCGGCAAGAGCTGGGAAGGCGTGTGGGGCGGCCTGGCGGGCGTGCTGGTGCTTTCGTTCGCCTGGGTGGCGGCCGATGCCCACTGGCAGGCCGAGGTGCTCAGTTTCTACAGCCGCATGGCCCGCCAGGGCTGGTGGCTGCTGGTGGTGGCGGCGCTGTTCATGACGGCGATGAGCGTCTCCGGCGACCTGGTGGAATCGCTCATCAAGCGCAGCGCCGGCGTCAAGGACAGCAGCGGCCTGCTGCCCGGCCACGGCGGCGTGCTCGACCGCGTGGATGCCCTGCTGCCCACCCTTCCCCTGGCCATGATGCTCACGAGCCTGACGACCCCTTTATGAAACAACGGCTTACCGTTCTTGGCTCCACCGGCTCCATCGGGACCAGTACCCTGGACGTGGTGGCGCGCCACCCTGAACGCTTCGAGATCTTTGCACTGAGCGCGGCCACGCAGGTCGACCTGATGCTGGCGCAATGCGCGCAGTTCACCCCCCGCTTTGCGGTCATGGCCAGCGCTCCCCATGCCCGTGCGCTGGAGGACAAGCTGCGCCAGAATGGCCTGGCCACCCGTGTGCTGTACGAGGCCGACGCGCTCGAAACCATTGCCTCGCACCCCGATGTGGATGCGGTCATGGCCGCCATTGTGGGCGCGGCCGGCCTGGCGCCCTGCCTGGCCGCTGCGCGCGCGGGCAAGCGCCTGCTGCTGGCCAACAAGGAGGCCCTGGTGGTGGGCGGCGGTCTGTTCATGCAGACGGTCAAGGAGGGCGGGGCCACCCTGCTGCCCATCGACAGCGAGCACTCGGCCATCTTCCAGTGCCTGCCCGAAGACCCTGCCACCTGGCCGGACCGGGTGGACAGCATTTTGCTGACCGCGTCCGGCGGGCCCTTCCGCCAGCGCGACCCGGCCACGCTTTCGCAGATCACGCCCGACCAGGCCTGCGCCCACCCCAATTTCTCGATGGGGCGCAAAATCTCGGTCGATTCGGCCACCATGATGAACAAGGCGCTCGAAGTGATCGAGGCACGCTGGCTGTTCGACCTGGCGCCCGACCAGATCAAGGTGGTGATCCATCCGCAGCAGATCATCCATTCCATGGTGCAGTTCAACGATTCCTCCATCCTGGCCCAGCTGGGCACGCCCGACATGCGCGTGCCGATCGCCGTGGGCCTGGCCTGGCCCGAGCGCATTGCCAGCGGTGCCAGCCGGCTCGACTTCTCGGCCCTGAGCGCGCTGGCCTTCGAGGATGCCGATGCCATCCGCTTCCCCGGTCTGCACCTGTCCTGGCAGGCGCTCAAGGCCGCCGAGGGCACGACGGCCGTGCTCAATGCCGCCAACGAGGTGGCGGTGGGGCGGTTTCTGTCGGGCAGATTGCGTTTCGACCATATCCATGCCGTCAATCTTGCAACTTTGGACGCGGTTTCCCCCTCCAAGCCGGATTCGCTGGCAGCGCTGCTCGATCTGGACGCCCAGTCGCGCAGGGCGGCAGAGCAGGCCGCCGGCCTGCTGGCCGCCTGACCGACCCCATCCGATGGCCGCCGCTGCTGTCCCTGTTGACCCACGGAGCCTTCCATGTTGCTGACCCTTGTTGCCTTTGTCGTTGCCCTGGGGCTGCTGATTGCCGTGCACGAGTACGGCCACTACCGTGTGGCCGTGGCCTGCGGCGTCAAGGTGCTGCGCTTTTCGGTGGGCTTTGGCAAGCCGCTGTTCACCTGGCGGCCCAAGGGCTCGCCGACGGAGTTCGTGCTCGGCGCCTTCCCTTTGGGTGGCTATGTGCGCATGCTGGACGAGCGCGAGGCGCCCGTGCCCGCCGAAGAGCGGCATCTGGCCTTCAACACCCAGCCCCTGCGCGCGCGCGCAGCCATTGTGGCGGCCGGGCCGATTGCCAACCTGCTGCTGGCGGTGCTGCTGTACTCCATCGTCAACTGGAACGGCGTGGAGGAGCCCAAGGCCGTGCTGGCCAGCCCCGTGGCCGGCTCGGTGGCACAGGCGGCCGGCCTGCGTGGCGGCGAACTGGTGCAGCGCGCCGCCCTGGGGTCGGACGAGCTGGAGCCCGTGCGCTCGTTCGAAGACCTGCGCTGGCTGCTGACCCGTGGCGCGCTGGAGGGCGAATCCGTGCGCCTGGACGTGCAGCCGCAGAACGGTGCGCACCGCGAGCTGGTGCTGGACATGTCGAAAATCGACTCCCGCGAGGCCGATGCCCAGCTGTTCCGCAAGATCGGCATCCTGGGGCCCTGGACCCGGCCGGTGCTGGGTGAGGTGGTGGCCAAGGGCGCGGCAGAGCGCTCGGGCCTGCAGCAGGGCGACGTGGTGCTCAGGATCGGTGCCGCCGAGGTGGTCGATGGCCAGCAGCTGCGCGAGCTGATCCGCCAGTCCATGCGCGGCACGGAGCCGCTGTCGCAGCCCTGGCTGATCAACCGTGCGGGCAATTCGCTCACGCTGGACGTGCTGCCCGATGCCCAGCCCGAGCTCGGTGCCACGGTGGGCCGCATCGGCGCCTACGTTGGTGCGCCCCCCGAATTTGTAACCGTTGAATACGGCGTGCTCGAGGGTTTCTGGACCGGTGTGGTGAAGACCTGGGACGTTTCGCTGCTCACCCTGAAGATGATGGGCCGCATGGTGATCGGCGAGGCTTCCCTCAAGAACCTCAGCGGGCCGCTGACCATTGCGGACTATGCCGGCCGCTCGGCCAGCCTGGGCCTCACGCAGTATCTGGTGTTCCTGGCGCTGATCAGCGTGAGCCTGGGTGTGCTGAACCTGCTGCCGCTGCCTGTTTTGGACGGTGGGCACCTGATGTATTATCTTTGGGAGGGCGTGACGGGCAAGCAAGTGTCGGACGCATGGCTGGAGCGGCTGCAGCGCGGCGGTGTCGCAGTGCTGCTCCTCATGATGTCCATTGCCCTGTTCAACGATATCACCCGGCTTTTTGGCTAACCATTTTTCCGCCCTTGCCTTGCAAGAGCGGCTCCAGCTTCATTCATGAAAAATCCAATCAATCGCCTGGGCGTGCGTACCGCATCGGCCATTGCAGCCATGGTCTTTGTCGCCAACGCGGCGTGGGCACTGGAGCCCTTCAAGGTGCAGGACATCCGCGTGGAGGGCCTGCAGCGCGTGGAGCCCGGCACCATCTTCGCCTCCATGCCCCTGCGTGTGGGCGATGACTACAACGACGAGAAGGGCGCTGCGGCCATCCGCGCGCTGTTCGGCCTGGGCCTGTTCAAGGACGTGCGCCTGGAAGCCTCGGGCAACGTGCTGGTGGTGGTGGTCGAAGAGCGCCCCACCATTGCCGACGTGGATTTCGCGGGCACCCGCGAGTTCGACAAGGATGCGCTCAAGAAGAGCATGCGCGAAGTGGGCCTGACCGAAGGCCGCCCCTACGACAAGGCGCTGACCGACCGCGCCGAGCAGGAGCTCAAGCGCCAGTACATCAACAAGAGCCTGTATGGCGCCGAAGTCGTGACCACGGTGACGCCCATCGAGCGCAACCGCGTGAACCTCACGTTCTCGGTGGTCGAGGGCGAGCCCGCGCGCATCAACGAAGTGCGCCTGGTGGGCAACAAGGCCTTCAGCGAATCCACGCTCAAGGGCCTGTTCGACCAGGACACGGGTGGCTGGCTCAGCTGGTACACCAAGTCCGACCGCTACTCGCGCGCCAAGCTCAATGCCGACCTGGAAACCCTGCGCACCTACTACCTGCAGCGCGGCTACCTGGAGTTCCGTGTGGAGTCCACGCAGGTCGCCATCTCGCCGGACAAGCAGGGCATCTCGATCACCGTGAACGTGTTCGAAGGCGAGCGCTACGTGGTCTCGGGCGTCAAGCTCGAAGGCAACTACCTGGAGCGCGAGGACGAGTTCAAGTCGCTGATCACCATCCGTGCAGGCGAGCCCTACAACGCTGACCAGGTGACCGAAACCACCAAGGCCTTCTCCGAGTACTTCGGTCGCTTCGGCTTTGCCTTTGCGCGCGTGGAGGCCGTGCCCGAGATCGACCGCGAGAACAACCGCGTGGCCCTGGTGCTGCAGGTGGAGCCTTCGCGCCGCGCCTATGTGCGCCGCATCAACGTGAGCGGCAACAACCGCACCCGTGACGAAGTGATCCGCCGCGAGTTCCGCCAGTACGAAGCCTCCTGGTACGACGGCGAACGCATCCGCCTGTCGCGCGACCGCGTGGACCGCCTGGGCTTCTTCACCGAAGTCAACGTCGAGACGCAGGAAGTGCCCGGCTCGCCCGACCAGGTGGACCTGGTGATCAACGTGGCCGAAAAGCCCACGGGTTCGCTGCAGATGGGCGTGGGCTTCTCCAGTGCCGAGAAGGTGGCCCTGTCCTTCGGCATCAAGCAGGAGAACTTCTTCGGCTCGGGCAACTACCTGGGCGTGGACGTCAATACCAGCAAATACCGCCGCACCTTGGTGTTCAGCACCACCAACCCGTACTTCACCGATGAAGGCATCTCGCGCACGGTGGACCTGTACTACCGCACCGACAAGCCGTACGAGGACCAGGGCGGCAACTACCAGCTGGTGACCACCGGTGGATCTATGCGCTTTGGCGTGCCCTTCAGCGAGACGGACACGGTGTTCTTCGGTGGTGGCCTGGAGCAGACCACCATCAAGCCCGGCACCAACATCCCGGCCACCTACTTGGCCTATGCCGACAATTTCGGCTACAAGAGCACCTCGATTCCGCTGACCATCGGCTGGTCGCGCGATGACCGCGACAGCGCGCTGGCCCCCAACTCGGGCCGCTACCAGCGCGTGAACTCCGAGTGGTCGGTGGCGGGCGATGCACGCTACGTGCGCGCCAACTACCAGTACCAGCAGTACGTGCCGCTCAACAAGCGCTTCACGCTGGCCTTCAACGGCGAGTTGGGCATCGGCAAGGGCATGAACGGCCGGCCGTTCCCGGTGTTCAAGAACTTCTACTCGGGTGGCCTGGGTTCGGTGCGTGGTTTCGACCAGGGCACCCTGGGCCCGCGCGACGTGACGGGCTCCTCCCTGGGTGGCCCGAAGAAGGTCACCCTCAATGCCGAGCTGATCGCACCCTTCCCGGGTGCGGGCAACGACCGTACGCTGCGCGTCTTCACCTTCATGGATGTAGGCAATGTGTATGGCGAGCATGAAAAAGTAACCGCCAGCGACATGCGAGCCTCCGTGGGGCTGGGCCTGGGCTGGATTTCCCCGCTGGGCCCGCTGCGCCTGGCCTTTGCACAACCGGTACGCAAGTTTGCTGGCGATAGAATCCAGAAACTGCAATTCCAGATTGGAACGTCTTTCTAATGAAATCCCTTTCCCGCCATTTCGCCTTGGCCCTGCTGTTCGGCACGTTTGCCATGGGCGCGCCCGTACAGGCGCAAGAATCGTTCAAGGCTGGCCTGGTCAACATCGACCGCATCTTCCGCGAAGCCAACACCTCCAAGGCGTCCCAGGCCAAGCTCGAGCAGGAATTTGCTCGCCGCGAAAAAGAGCTGGTGGACATGGGCAACTCCCTGAAGACCGCCTCCGAGAAGTTCGAACGCGAAGCCCCGACCCTGGCCGAAAGCCAGCGCAATACCCGCCAGCGCCAGCTGGTGGACCAGGACCGCGACTTCCAGCGCAAGCGCCGGGAGTTCCAGGAAGACCTGAGCGCCCGCCGCAACGAAGAACTCGCCGCCGTCGTGGACCGTGCCAACAAGGTCGTCAAGCAGGTGGCCGAGGCCGAGAAGTACGACGTGATCCTGCAGGAAGCCGCGTACATCAACCCCAAGCACGACATCACCGACAAGGTGATCAAGGCGCTCAATGCCGCGCCTGCCGCCAAGTAAGCACCGGCAGCGCAACCCGGCAGGTGGCGCGTGAGCTTGCTTCTCAGGCACATCGTCGATGCGCTGGGTGGCTCGCTGGAGGGAGGAACGGGTGACACCCCCATCTCCCGCATCGCGCCCCTGGAGGTTGCGGGGCCGGGCGATCTCAGTTTCCTGAGCAACCCCCGCTACCAGCAGCAACTGGCCGCCTCCCGGGCGGCCTGTGTCATTGTGGCGCCTGCCATGCGCGATTCCGCCGTGGCACGCGGCGCCTGCATCGTGGCGGACAACCCCTATGTCTACTTCGCCCGCGCCACGCAGCTGTGGCGCCAGCACACGGCACCGGCAGGGCAGGGCGGTGTGCATGCCAGCGCCGTGGTCGATGCGTCGGCGCAGGTGCATCCCAGCGCCACCATCGGCCCGCTGTGCGTGGTCGAGCGGGGTGCGTACATCGGCGCAGGCACCGTACTCAAGTCCCGCGTCACGGTCGGTGAAGGCTGTCGCATCGGCGAGCGCTGCATCGTCCACGCGGGTGTGGTGATCGGTGCCGACGGCTTCGGCTTTGCTCCCGAGAAGGGGCAGTGGGTCAAGATCGAGCAACTGGGCGCGGTGCGCATCGGTGACGATGTGGAGATCGGGGCCAACACCTGCATTGATCGCGGGGCGCTGGACGACACCGTCATCGAGGACGGCGTCAAGCTCGACAACCTGATCCAGATCGGCCACAACGTGCGCATCGGCAAGCACTCGGCCATGGCCGGCTGCGTCGGCGTGGCCGGCAGCGCGACCATCGGCGCGCACTGCACCGTGGGTGGGGGTGCCATTGTCCTGGGCCACCTCACGCTGGCGGACAATGTGCACATATCAGCGGCCACCGTGGTCACCCGCTCGCTGACGCAACCGGGCCAGTACACCGGCATGTTCCCCATCGACGACAATGCGCGGTGGGAAAAAAACGCTGCAACACTGAAACAACTGCACAGCTTGCGCGATCGCATCAAGGCGCTCGAGCAGGCTCTCAAGGCAGCATGAACGGAAGAACAACTCGATGATGGATATTCACGCGATTCTCAAGCAACTGCCGCACCGCTACCCGTTCCTGCTGGTGGACAAGGTGCTGGAGCTGGAGAGCAACACCCGCATCAAGGCGATCAAGAACGTCACCTTCAACGAGCCATACTTCATGGGGCACTTCCCGGGGCGTCCCGTGATGCCCGGCGTGCTGATCCTCGAAGCCCTGGCCCAGGCCGCCGGGCTGCTGGCGTTCGACGCCATGGGCAAGGTGCCCGACGAGAACAACATCTACTACTTCGTGGGCATCGATGGCGCGCGCTTCAAGCGCCCCGTGGAGCCTGGCGACCAGCTCATCCTGTCGATCACCATCGACCGCGTGCGCGGCGGCATCTGGAAGTTCAAGGGCGTGGCCAGCGTGGGTGAAGAAGTGGCCTGCGAGGCCGAACTCATGTGCACCATGCGCAGCGTCAACTGACCTCTTTCCGCCGGTTGTCGAACGTGAGCAATATCCATCCCACCGCCGTTGTCGCCGACGGCGCCCGCCTGGCCCCGTCGGTGCAGGTGGGCCCTTATGCCGTGGTTGGCCCGAACGTGGTGATCGGTGCCGGCACCACGGTGGGCGCGCACTGCGTCATCGAGGGCCACACCACCATCGGGCAGGACAACCGCATCTTCCAGTTCGCCTCGCTGGGCGCGGCCCCGCAGGACAAGAAGTACGCTGGCGAAGCCACGCGCCTGGTGATCGGCAGCCGCAACACCATCCGCGAGTTCTGCACGCTGAACACCGGCACGGTGCAGGACCGCGGCGAGACCACGGTGGGCGACGACAACTGGATCATGGCCTATGTGCATGTGGCGCACGACTGTGCCATTGGCCACCAGACCACCCTGGCCAACAACACCACGCTGGCCGGCCACGTGGAGGTGGGCGACTGGGCCACCGTGGGCGGCCTCACGGGCGTGCTGCAGCGCATGCGCATCGGCGCGCACACCATGGTCGGTTTCTCCAGCCACGTCAGCAAGGATGTGCCACCCTACATGGTGGTGGACGGCAACCCCCTGGCCGTGCGCGGCGTGAACCTGGTGGGCTTGCGCCGGCGCGATTTTTCGGCCCAGCGCATTGCCGCCATCCGCGAGATGCACAAGCTGCTGTACCGCCAGGGGCTGACCCTGGACGAAGCACGCAAGCAGATTCTTGCCCTGCCTGGTGACATGCCCGAGGCGGCCGGTGACGTGGCGCTGATGGATGCTTTCCTCGACAGCGCTGCCCACGGCATCGCGCGCTGATCCCCCACCAAGAGACTGCTGAATGAAGGACAAGGCGCCCCGCGTGGCGATGGTCGCAGGCGAGGCCTCGGGCGACCTGCTGGCCGGCCTGCTGCTCGACGGTGTGCAGGCCCGCTGGCCTGCCGCCACGGCGCACGGCATCGGCGGGCCGCAGATGGCCAAACGCGGCTTTGCGGCCTGGTGGCCCAGCGACAAGCTGGCCGTGCACGGCTACAGCATGGAGGTGCTGCGCCGCCTGCGCGAGCTGCTGGGCATCCGCAAAGCGCTGCGCACCCGCCTGCTGGCCGACCGGCCCGACATCTTCATCGGCGTGGATGCGCCCGACTTCAACCTGGCGCTGGAGGCGGACCTGCGGGCTGCCGGCATTCCCACCGTGCACTTCGTGTGCCCCTCCATCTGGGCCTGGCGCGCCGACCGGATCGAGAAGATCCGCAGAAGTGCGGGCCATGTGCTGTGCATCTTCCCGTTCGAGCCGGAGTTGCTTGCCAAGAACGGCATTGCCGCCACCTACGTCGGCCACCCCCTGGCCAGCGTGATCCCCGAGGTGCCCGACCGCCGTGCTGCGCGCGCTCGCCTGGGCCTCTCGGATGCCGACGAGGTGCTGGCCATCCTGCCCGGCAGCCGCTCTGCCGAGGTGCAGTACATCGCGCCCGCGTTCTTCGCGGCGGCCGCCTTGCTGCGCAAGGCGCGTCCGAACCTGCGCATGGTGGTACCTGCCGTGCCCGCGCTGCAACCGCGCATCGAAGAGGCTGCGCGTGCACACGGTGTGGCCGATGTGCTGCAGATCGTCACCGGCCAGTCGCACACCGTGCTGGCCGCCTGCGATGTGACGCTGATCGCCAGCGGCACGGCCACGCTGGAGGCAGCGCTGTTCAAGCGCCCCATGGTCATTGGCTACCACATGCACCCCTTGAGCTGGTGGCTCATGAAGCGCAAGCAGCTGCAGCCCTGGGTGGGGCTGCCGAACATCCTGTGCGGCGAATTCGTGGTGCCCGAGCTGATCCAGGGCGCGGCCACGCCGCAGGCGCTGTGCGACGCCACCTTGCAATGGTTTGACGCAAAAGTGCAGCATCCCGCTACCATCACCGCTTTGGAACAGCGTTTTTCCGCGCTGCACGCGAGCCTGCGGCGCGACACTTCCCAACTGGCTGCCGATGCGATCGAGAAAATCCTTGCCACCACCGCTGCTGTTTGAACAGGTGAGCCTGGACTGGCATCCGCCCGGCCTGGTGGCCGGCGTGGACGAAGCCGGCCGTGGCCCGCTGGCCGGGCCTGTGGTGGCAGCCGCCGTGATCCTCGACGACCTGCGCCCCATCGCCGGGCTGGACGATTCCAAGAAGCTCACCGCGCTGCGCCGCGAGGCCCTGTTCGACGAGATCCGTGCCAAGGCGCTGTGCTTTGCCATCGCCGAGGCCAGCGTGGAAGAGATAGACCAGCTGAACATCCTGCAGGCCACGCTGCTGGCCATGCGCCGAGCCGTGATGGGCCTGCGCCTCAAGCCCGTGCGCGTGCTGGTGGACGGCAACCAGTTGCCCCGGCTCGATGTGCCGTCCGAGGCCATCGTCAAGGGCGATTCGCTGGTGAAGTCCATCTCGGCCGCCTCCATCCTTGCCAAGGTCCACCGCGACCGCTGGTGCAACGAGGTGCACGAGCATTTTCCGCACTACGGCTTCTCGGCCCACAAGGGCTACGGCACCGTGGTGCACATGGAAGCCCTGCGTGCCCATGGCGCCTGCATCCACCACCGGCGCTCGTTTGCCCCGGTGGCCCAGGTGCTGGTGCAGTCCTCCTCATCATCCCTCTCCGTTTCCCAGGGCATCGGCGCGTGACGCGCTGCGGCACTGCCGTTCCATGACCTCTTCTTCCGTCACTGCCATCCACTCGCGCGACAACGCCTGGGTCAAGGACCTGCGCCGCCTGGCGCAGGACAATGGCGCCTACCGCAAGCAGGGCCGCGTCTGGCTCGAAGGCGACCACCTGTGCCGTGCGGCGCTGGAGCGCGGCGTGGCGCCGGCCGTGGCGGTGTTCGCCGAATCGCTGTGGCCCACCGCCCAGCCCGAGTGGGGCAAGGCCGCCCCCAAGGTCGTGGTGCTGGCCGACGCGCTGTTTGCCGACATCAGCGGGCTGGAGTCGCCGGCAAAGATGGGCTTCGTGCTCGACCTGCCCGAGGGTGGGTCGCCCCGGCCCGGCGTGGCCGCCGTGGTGCTAGACCGCGTGCAGGATGCGGGCAACGTCGGCTCCATTTTGCGCAGTGCCTCGGCCTTCGGATTTCGGCAGGTACTGGCGCTCAAGGGCAGTGCTGCGCTGTGGTCGCCCAAGGTTCTGCGCGCGGGCATGGGCGCGCATTTTGCGCTCGACATGGTCGAGGGCCTGGCGCCCGAGGACCTTGCCGATCTGGATCTGCCGATGCTGGTCACCAGCTCGCACCAGGGCGACTACCTGCACCGCGCCGATCTGCCCTGGCCCTGCGCCTGGGTCATGGGGCACGAAGGGCAGGGCGTGAGCGCGGTGCTGCAGGAGCGCGCCAGCCAGCACATCCGCATCGCCCAGCCGGGCGGGGAGGAGTCGCTCAACGTGGGCGCGGCCGCTGCCATCTGCCTGCATGCGAGTGCGGCGCAGCGTGCGCTGCAGGCGGGGCGCTGAACCACCGCCTCGCAAGGCGAAGGCCGTATTACTGGTTCCGCAGAAACTGCTGGATGAAGTCACCCTGGTTGGAAGCATCCTGGTGGGTGGTGAACACCAGCTTCTGACCTTCCACGCGCAACTTCATCTCGGCGCCGAACTGGCACTGGATCTGGCCCAGCGAAGCGGCCTTGGCCTTGAAGCTCGCATTGCTCTTGCACATGCTGTCCATCTGCGAAGCTACCTCACCGCAGAAACTGGCGATGCTGAGCTTCTTGAGCTTGTCGTCGTCGATGGACTTCCAGTCCACCGCCGTCTTTACTGGGCTGCCGCAGGCGGAGCTGGCCGAGGTGTCGGTGCTGGCCAGGTCCGTCTGTGCCGACGCCAGGTGCTTGTCGCGGTCGAAGCGGGCCAGTTTTTCCTGCACGCCGTCCTTTTGCTGGCGCGCATAGGTGCTCTTGAGCTCGGCTACGTTCAAGGCCTTGCTCTTCTTCTCGTCGAACGACAGGTCCACCGCGCCCTGGCGGCCCGGCAGGTAGGTGACATAGCGCTCGCCACTGCCGTAGCGGTTGGTCTGCTTCTGCACCAAGCCCCAGTCCCGGCCATCGAGCGTGGTCACATAGGCCTCAGTGCCGCTACCGCGCTGCTCCTGCTTGCCCAGGAAGATCACCTTGTCGATGGGGCTGTTGAAGCCGCTCACGCGCATCAGCGCGGCCTTGCCGTCCGTGGTCGGTGCCAGCACCACCTCCAGACCTTGCGGGCCCGAGAACACTTGCGGGTAGGCCGCCAGGTCCTGCGCGCCGGCCAGGGTGGACAACAGTGCGCATGCCCATGCAATCGAAGTCTTCTTGGTCATCCCATCTCTCTTTGTGGTGTCTACGGTGCGGCAAAGTCTATAGGAGGGCCCTGGCCGGTCCTGCCTGCTGCGGCGCGAAGTTGTGTCGGTTCGTGAAAAGCTTCTCGGTTGCGCCGCGGCCGTGGGGTGGTGGCAGTCCGAGGCGGGTCCTGCTCTGTCACAAGGCGCTGGAATCGTCGCTGCTTGTTACAATCAAGTTTGCTATACAAACAATAGCGAACGAGAAAGGGCACGCCGCCGTGCCGCCGTGGCCGCAGAGCACTTCAGCAGCGGCAGTCGAGGGGAATGTACCGGGCTGGCACGGAAAGATGGGCCTCTCAGGCTACAATTGGAGGCTTTCCCGCAAACACGTCGCCCGGCCGCACTCAAAGCAAACCTCCCACAAACAGCAGTCCCAGGATCACTTCCTGCGACTCCGGGCGACCGTAACCATTCGGAGAACCCAGTGCTTTTGTCTCTCAAGGGAACCTTCCCGCCCGCCATCCTGGCGCTCGCAGACGGCACGGTCTTTATCGGCAATTCGATCGGTGCCACCGGCACCACCGTCGGCGAAGTGGTGTTCAACACCTCCATCACCGGCTACCAGGAAATCCTTACCGACCCGAGCTACTGCCAGCAGATCGTCACCCTGACGTATCCGCACATCGGCAACTACGGCGTCAGCCCCGAGGATATCGAAGCCGACAAGGTCCATGCCGCAGGCCTGATCATCAAGGATCTGCCGCTCATTGCCAGCAACTTCCGCTCCACCGAGACGCTGTCCCAGTACCTCGTGCGCGAGCGCACCGTCGCCATCTCCAACATCGACACCCGCAAGCTCACCCGCCTGCTGCGCGAAAAGGGCGCCCAGAACGGCGCCATTGTCGGCCTGGCCGAAGGCCAGGAGGTGACGCAGGCGCTGATCGACCAGGCCCTGGCCGCCGCCAAGGCCGCCCCCAACATGGCCGGACTGGACCTGGCCAAGGTGGTGTCGACCCAGGCTGCCTACGAGTGGACCGAGACCGAATGGGTGCTGGGCAAGGGCTACGGCACGCTCGAGGCACCGCAGTTCCATGTGGTGGCCTACGACTACGGCGTGAAGAAGAACATCCTGCGCATGCTCGCGCAGCGCGGCTGCAAGGTCACCGTGGTGCCGGCGCAGACGCCCGCAGCCGACGTGCTGGCCATGAAGCCCGATGGCGTGTTCCTCTCCAACGGCCCTGGCGACCCGCAGCCTTGCGACTACGCCATCGAGGCCACGCGCACTATCGTCGAAAGCGGTATGCCCACTTTCGGCATCTGCCTGGGCCACCAGATCATGGCCCTGGCCGCTGGCGCCAAGACCTTCAAGATGACGCACAGCCACCACGGTGCCAACCACCCGGTGAAGGACCTGGATACCGGCCGCGTGAGCATCACCAGCCAGAACCACGGTTTTGCGGTGGAGATGGATTCGCTGCCCGCCAACCTGCGCGCCACGCACGTCAGCCTGTTCGACGGCACGCTGCAGGGCCTGGTGCACAAGGACAAGCCGGCGTTCTGCTTCCAGGGCCACCCTGAGGCATCGCCCGGCCCGCACGACATCGCCTACCTGTTCGACCGCTTCACCGACGCGATGCGCAGCGCGCGCACCCAGTAAGCACAACGAAGGAATCGCGCCATGAAACTCTTCAGCTTCCCCGCCGCCTCGCTCGAAAAAGCCATCCACAAGCGTGTGCTGACCCTGCCGTCGCCGCACCGCGAATGGTTTACCGAACGCTGGTCGCAAAAGCCCTACAAGAAGTCCTTCATCGAGAACAAGGCGATGCCGCTGGTCACGCTGGTGGCCAAGGGCAAGACCTGGGACGAAGAAACCTTTGCCGAAGCCATGGCCGAGTGGGACGTGACGTTTTATGACGCAGAGACCGAAGTGCTGCTTCCCCTGGTGCAGGGCGATGGCCTGCTGCAGCTGATGCAGAAGAACCTGCCGCCCGAGCGCGCGCAGGCGCTCATCGCCAGGCTGAAGGTGCGGCGCGACGCCGCAGCCCCCGCCACTGCGCCCACCAGCCCCCAGGCAGCCGAACCCACGATCGACTGATCGACGCAACATGCCAAAACGTACAGACATCAAAAGCATCCTCATCATCGGCGCTGGCCCGATCATCATCGGCCAGGCCTGCGAGTTCGACTACTCCGGCGTGCAGGCCTGCAAGGCCCTGCGCGAAGAGGGCTACAAGGTCATCCTGATCAACAGCAACCCCGCGACGATCATGACCGACCCGGCCACGGCCGACGTGACCTACATCGAGCCCATCACCTGGCAGACGGTCGAGAAGATCATCGCCAAGGAGCGCCCTGACGCCATCCTGCCCACCATGGGTGGCCAGACGGCGCTCAACTGCGCCCTGGACCTGTGGCACCACGGCGTGCTCGACAAGTACAAGGTCGAGCTCATCGGCGCCACGCCCGAGGCCATCGACAAGGCCGAAGACCGCCTGAAGTTCAAGGACGCGATGACCAAGATCGGCCTGGGCTCGGCGCGCTCGGGCATCGCCCACAGCATGGAAGAGGCCTGGGGCGTGCAAAAGCAGGTGGGTTTCCCCACCGTGATCCGCCCCAGCTTCACGCTGGGCGGCACGGGCGGCGGCATCGCTTACAACCCCGAAGAGTTCGAGACCATCTGCAAGCGCGGCCTGGAAGCCTCGCCCACCAACGAGCTGCTGATCGAAGAGTCGCTGCTCGGCTGGAAAGAGTACGAGATGGAAGTGGTGCGCGACAAGGCGGACAACTGCATCATCATCTGCTCCATCGAGAACCTGGACCCGATGGGCGTGCACACCGGCGACTCGATCACCGTGGCCCCCGCGCAGACGCTGACCGACAAGGAATACCAGATCATGCGCAACGCCTCGCTGGCGGTGCTGCGCGAGATCGGTGTGGACACGGGCGGCTCCAACGTGCAGTTCTCGATCAACCCCCAGGACGGCCGCATGGTCGTGATCGAGATGAACCCGCGCGTTTCGCGCTCCTCGGCACTGGCCTCCAAGGCCACGGGTTTCCCCATCGCCAAGGTCGCTGCCAAGCTGGCCGTGGGCTACACGCTCGACGAACTGCGCAACGAGATCACGGGCGGCGTCACGCCGGCCTCGTTCGAACCGTCCATCGACTACGTGGTCACCAAGATCCCGCGCTTCGCGTTCGAGAAGTTCCCGACCGCCGACAGCCGCCTGACCACGCAGATGAAGTCCGTGGGCGAGGTCATGGCCATGGGCCGCACCTTCCAGGAATCCTTCCAGAAGGCCCTGCGCGGCCTGGAAGTCGGCGTGGACGGCATGAACGAGAAGACCCAGGACCGCGAAGTGCTCGAAAAGGAGCTGGGCGAGCCTGGTCCCGAGCGCATCTGGTATGTGGGCGATGCCTTCGCCATGGGCCTGTCGGTGGACGAAGTTTTCGAGCTGACCAAGATCGACCGCTGGTTCCTGGTGCAGATCGAGCAGATCGTGAAGATCGAACTCGACATCGACAAGCTGGCCGCTGAAAAGGGCGAGGGCGCCCTGGCGGCGCTGGACGCGCCCACGCTGCGCACGCTCAAGCAAAAGGGCTTCTCCGACCGCCGCCTGGCCAAGCTGCTCAAGACCACCGAGAAGGCCGTGCGCGAAGCGCGCCGTGCGCTCAATGTGCGCCCCGTCTACAAGCGTGTGGACACCTGCGCCGCCGAGTTCGCCACCAACACCGCCTACCTGTACTCCACTTACGAAGACGAGTGCGAAGCCGAGCCGACGAACAACAAGAAGATCATGGTGCTCGGCGGCGGCCCCAACCGCATCGGTCAGGGCATCGAGTTCGACTACTGCTGCGTGCACGCGGCGCTGGCGATGCGCGAGGACGGCTACGAGACCATCATGGTCAACTGCAATCCCGAGACTGTCTCCACCGACTACGACACATCCGACCGCCTGTACTTCGAACCCGTGACGCTCGAAGACGTGCTGGAGATCGTGGACAAGGAAAAGCCGGTCGGCGTGATCGTGCAGTACGGCGGCCAGACGCCCCTGAAGCTGGCCCTGGGCCTGGAAGCCGAAGGCGTGCCGATCATCGGCACCAGCCCTGACATGATCGATGCTGCCGAAGACCGCGAGCGCTTCCAGAAGCTGTTGGGTCAACTGGGCCTGCGCCAGCCGCCCAACGCCACGGCCCGCACGGAACCCGAGGCCCTTGAGAAGGCTGCCACCCTGGGCTACCCCCTGGTGGTGCGCCCCAGCTACGTGCTGGGTGGCCGTGCGATGGAAATCGTGCACGAGCAGCGCGACCTGGAGCGCTACATGCGCGAAGCCGTCAAGGTGAGCAATGACTCGCCCGTGCTGCTGGACCGCTTCCTGAGCAACGCCATCGAGTGCGACGTGGACTGCGTGCGCGACTCCGCAGGCGTCACCTTCATCGGCGGCGTGATGGAACACATCGAGCAGGCCGGCGTGCACAGCGGCGACTCCGCCTGCTCGCTGCCCCCGTACTACCTGTCGCAGCCGACCATCGACGAGATCAAGCGCCAGACCGCTGCCATGGCCGAAGGCCTGAGCGTGGTGGGCCTGATGAACGTGCAGTTCGCCATCCAGGAAGTCGACGGCAAGGACGTGATCTATGTGCTCGAAGTGAACCCCCGCGCCTCGCGCACGGTGCCCTTCGTGAGCAAGGCCACCGGCATCCAGTTGGCCAAGGTGGCCGCGCGCTGCATGGCCGGCCAGACGCTGGCCTCGCAGGGCATCACCAAGGAAGTGACGCCGCCGTACTTCAGCGTGAAGGAGGCCGTGTTCCCCTTCGTGAAGTTCCCCGGCGTGGACACCATCCTCGGCCCCGAGATGAAGTCCACCGGCGAAGTCATGGGCGTGGGCAAGACCTTCGGCGAAGCCTTCGTGAAGAGCCAGCTCGGCGCGGGCACCAAGCTGCCCACCTCGGGCAAGGTGTTCCTCACCGTGAAGAATGCCGACAAGCCGCGCGCCGTCGACATCGCACGCCAGCTCGTGGCCCTGGGCTTCGAGCTCGTGGCCACCAAGGGCACGGCAGCGGCCATCGAAGCGGCCGGCGTGCCGGTCAAGGTGGTCAACAAGGTGACCGAAGGCCGCCCGCACATCGTGGACATGATCAAGAACAACGAGATCGTGATGGTCATCAACACCGTGGAAGAGCGCCGCAACGCGATCGCCGATTCACGCGCCATCCGCACCTCGTCGCTGCTGGCCCGGGTGACCACCTTCACCACCATCTTCGGCGCCGAAGCGGCCGTGGAAGGCATGAAGTACCTGGACAACCTGGACGTGTACTCGGTGCAGGAGCTGCACGCGCAGTTGGCTGCCGCCTGATCCGGCGCCGGCAACGGCCCCAAGGCCCCGTGGAGCGCAGCCCTGGCTGCCTCCACGGGGCTTTTTCATGGCGCAGCGGGGGCGGGCAAGCCCTGTTGCCTGCCCGTGGCGCTTGCCGTTAGATTGGCGCCATGCCCGCAGTCCATGCTCCTGCCACGTCGCCCTTGCGCCAGTGGACGACCGATGGGGTCGCGCCCGCGGCGCGCCTGGACTACTGGGTGGGCGCCATCTGCGAGGCCTTTCTGGAGATGGGCTGCAGCTCGCGCGAGGCCCCTGTGTTTGGCGGGGTGCTGCAGAGCCTGGCGGTGCAGGCCCTGTCGGTCAACCAGGTACGCGCCTCCACGCAGGACGTGTACCGCACGCCAGCGGGCATTGCACGCAGCCGTAACCTGCCGTTCTACCTGATCGCCCAGGCAGAGAGCGCGTGGCATGTGCGCCAGGACGGGCAGGTGGCCCACCTGCGCCCGGGCGACGTGGTGCTGCTGGACTCGGCGCGGCCCTACGAGCTGCATTTTCCCGAAGGCGTGGGCTGCGTCTCGCTGCAGCTGCCGCGCGCCTGGGTGGGCCAATGGCTGGCCCAGGCAGAGGCGCGGGGGCCCCGCGTGGCCTGGCGCGACCAGGGCTGGTGCCAGAGCCTCGGAGCCCTGGCCGTGCAGCTTGCGCGCGACCCGGCCTCGGCCCAGGCCTTGCCGCCCGCGCTGCTGTCGGACCACCTGGGTGCCTTGCTGTGTGCTGCGCTGGAGCCGCCTGCGGCGCCGGCGGCCTCAGCGGGCCAGGGCCTGCATGCCCACCTGTGCGCACTGCTGCGGGGGGCGCGTCGACCAGCCCGGCGTATCGGCCCAGGCCCTTGCGCAGGAGGCTGGCGTCTCCCCGCGCACGCTGCACCGCGCGTTTGCGGCGCAGGGCGGCACCTTCGCGGGCACGCTGCGCCAGTTGCGCCTGGTGCGCGCGGCGCAGCTGCTGCGCCGGCCCCAGCTGGCGCATGTGGCGGTGGCCGAGATCGGGCGGCGCTGCGGCTTTGCCGATGCATCGCACTTTGCGCGCGTTTTTCAGCAGGCCATGGGGGTGCCGCCCGCGCAGTGGCGGCGTGGCGGTTGATGCGGACTTGCCTGCACCCGGCCAGGTGTCTGCGCCCTTCATTCTGACCTGCCCCAAAGCGCGGCAGGGGGCGTCTCACGCGGGCATGTACTGGCGCAGGAACAGTTCCAGCTCGTCGGCCGGCAGCGGCCGGCTGAACAGGTAGCCCTGGGCCTCGTCGCAGCCCTGCTCGCGCAGGAAGGCCAGTTGTTCCGGTGTCTCCACACCCTCGGCCGTGGTGCGCATGCCCAGGGCCTGGGCCATGCGGATGATGGCGCTGACGATGGCGCGGTCGTTGCCGTCATCGCCCAGGTCGCGCACGAAGGATTGGTCGATCTTGAGCTTGAAGATCTGAAAGCGCTTGAGCTGGCTCAGGGATGAGTAGCCGGTGCCGAAGTCGTCCATGGACATGCGCACCCCGCGCGAATGCAGGCTGTCCATGGTGGCCACGGCCGAATGCGGGTCGTCCACCGCCACGCCCTCGGTTAGCTCCAGCTCCAGGCAGTCGGGGGGCAGTTCGAAGATGGTCAGGATGCGGCTCACCAGTTCGGGCAGCTGCGGCTGGCGGAACTGGATGGCCGACAGGTTGACCGCCATGGTCAGCGCGGGAAAGCCGTTCTCGTGCCAGTCCTTGAGCTGCGTGAGCGCGGTGCGCAGCACCCACTCGCCGATCTGCAGGATCTGGCCGCTGTCCTCGGCGATGGGGATGAACTCGGTGGGTGTGATGCTGCCCATCTGTGGGTGGTCCCAGCGGAGCAGGGCCTCCACGCTGTGCACCTGGCCCGTGGCCAGGTGGATCTGGGGCTGGTAGTGCAGGTGCAGCTGACCACGCTCGAGCGCTCGGCGCAGGGCATTCTCGATCTGCAGGGCGCGCACCGACTGGGCCTGCATCTCGGGCGTGAAGAAGCGGAAGGTGTTGCGCCCGTCGAGCTTGGCGCGGTACATCGCCACGTCGGCCGACTGGGTCAGTGTGTCGAAATCGCTGCCGTCCTGCGGGAACAGGGCGATGCCCATGGACGGCGCCATGGTCAGCTCGTGGTGGTCGATCTGGTAGTGCTGGCGCGAGGCCTCCTGCAGCTTGCCGGCCACGCGCGCGGCCCCATGGGCGTTGGCGCCCGGCAGCAGCAGGATGAACTCGTCGCCGCCCAGGCGCGAGACGGTGTCCTTGTCGCGCACCACGGCGCGCAGGCGCTTGGCGATCTCCACCAGCAGGGCATCGCCCACGCGGTGGCCCAGAGAGTCGTTGACGTGCTTGAAATGGTCCAGGTCCAGGAAGATCAGCGCCAGCGGCGTATGGCCCTCCTGCGCCACGCGGATGGCCTCCTGGGCCCGCTCGGACAGCAGGGCGCGGTTGGGCAGGCCGGTCAGCGGGTCGTAGTGGGCCAGCCAGTAGATACGGTCCCGGTCGGCCTTGCGGTCGCTGATCTCGCGGTGCAGGTTGTCCACCGTGTCGCGCAGTTCGCGCGTGCGGTCCTGGACCTGCTGCTCCAGCTCCTCGTGCACGCGTGCCAGCGCCTCCTGGGCCTGCTTGCGCTCGGAGATGTCCATGGTGATCCAGATCGATCCCTGGTCCGGGTCGTCGGGGTCGATGAACTTGGCGCGCACCTCGCAGGTGAGCGGTGTGCCGTCCCTGCGGCACAGCACCACTTCGCCCTCGTACGACTGGCCGGCCGCGAGAACCGGGTAGCAGCGGTGGCCCACTTCCTCCCAGTCCTCGTCGCTGGCATACCAGCGGCGCGACGGGCTGCCCGCCAGTTCGCCGGGGCCATAGCCCAGCATGTGCTCGAAGTGGCGGTTGCAGCGGGTCAGGTGCCGGTCGCGCAGGAACACGATGCCCACCATGGCCTGGTCGAACAGCACCTGCTTTTCGCGCACAGCAGCGCTCAGCAGGGCCTGGGCCTGTTTGTGCTCGTCGATATCGTCGAGGATCCAGATCGACCCCTCGCTGGTGTCGGCCGGGTTGATCAGCCGGCCCGTGAGGCTGCCCCAGAACAGCCGCCCGTTGCGCCGGCGCATCTGGCGTTCCACGCGGTAGGCCTGGCCCTTGGCAAGCACGGGGTAGGCTTCGCGCCCCAGTGCACGGAAGGCATCGCGGTCGGGGTAGAAGGCCTCGCTGCTCAGGCCCGCCAGGCGCTGCGCCGACTCGTAGCCGAAGATCTCGGCATAGCGCTGGTTGCAGCGCACCACCACGCGCTGGCGGATGAACACGATGCCCACGCCCGCGCTCTCCAGCAGCATCTGCTGCTCGCGCAGCGTGCGCTCCAAAGACGCGTCGGAAGAGTCCCCAGACGGCAGGCGTTCTGGGGCAATGGACAGCAAGGACATGGCGGCCGGACCCGGAGGGAGAGGCGCGATGCCCCAAAAAAATGTTCCAAAGTGTAGCAGCCCAGGCTTACAGCGGTAACCGCTCGGTAACCGGCCCCTGCCTGTGCCGCAAGGGGGGGCTTCGGTCACCCACCGGCATGCCGTGCCCCTCTGTCACGGCGTTGACATCGCACGGACATGCAGGCGTCACCTGCGGCTTTCAAACTCCATCGCATTGAAGCACACCACCCGGTGATCCGGGGCACCAGCGGCCATGGGGCCGCCCTGTACGAAGGAGTTGATCCATGAGCGATTTGCCCAACCCCGCCCTGCCGCTGCTCCCTGCTGCTCCGTCCAGAGGGGCAATCCACCGCCCTGGCGCTGCAGTGGGCGCGGTCGCAGCAGTGGCTGGCACCCCGGTGCGTGGCGCTGTGGAGGTCTCGTGGGCACGGCACCTCGACGAGGTCCGCCAGGCGCAGAAACTCAGGTACGACGTGTTTGCCGAGGAGATGGGCGCTCGATTGACGACCCCCGTTCCCGGCCACGACGTGGACCTGTTCGACGACTACTGTGAGCACCTGCTGGTGCGGGACACGGCCACCCAGCAGGTGATTGGCACCTACCGGGTTCTGACCCCCGCCCAGGCACGCCGCGTGGGCAGCACCTACAGCGACACCGAATTCGACCTGACCCGCCTGCGCACCCTGCGCCCGCGCATGGTGGAACTGGGCCGCAGCTGCGTGCACCCCGAGCACCGCCATGGCGGCGTGATCATGGCGCTGTGGAGCGCGCTGGCCGACTTCATGGTGCGCAACCAGCTCGACACCATGATCGGCTGCGCCAGCATCCCCATGCTGCACAACGGCGTGATCAGCGGCGATGCGGCCGCCAGCATCTGGAACCAGGTGCGCCAGACGCACCTGGCCCCCATCGAATACCACGTGCTGCCGCGCCTGCCGCTGCCCATCGAGAAGCTCGATGGCTCGGTCTTCGTGGAGCCACCGGCCCTGATCAAGGGCTACCTGCGCCTGGGTGCGCGGGTGCTGGGCGCCCCTGCATGGGACCCGGACTTCAACACCGCAGACCTGCCCATGCTGATGCGCCTGGCAGACCTGCATCCCCGCTACCGCAAGCACTTCCTGGGGGCCTGATGCGCGCCGCGTTCGACGCGCTCGGCGACTGGACTGCGCACGTGGGAGGTGGGCAGGACACTGCTGCCGACGCCGACGACGCGCATCCACCCGGCCACCGCCACCTGCGCGCGGTGTTCATCTCCGACCTGCACCTGGGCACGCCCGGCTGCCAGGCCGAAGGCCTGCTCGACTTTCTCAAGCACCACCCGAGCGATCACCTTTACCTGGTGGGCGACATCGTGGACGGCTGGCAGCTGCGGCGCCGCTGGTTCTGGCCCCAGGCCCACAACGATGTGGTGCAAAAGCTGCTGCGCCGGGCGCGCAAGGGCTGCCGCGTGGTGTTCGTGCCCGGCAACCACGATGAATTCGCCCGCGCCTTCGTCGGCCATTCGTTCGGCGGCATCGAGGTGGCCGAGGACACGGTGCACACCACGGCCGATGGCCGCACCCTGTGGGTGACGCATGGCGACTACTTCGACGGCGTGATCCAGTGTGCCAAGTGGCTGGCTTACGTGGGTGACAACCTGTATGAGTTCACGCTCAAGCTCAACCGGCACCTGAACACCCTGCGCGCACGCATGGGGCTGCCGTACTGGTCGCTCTCGGCCTACCTCAAGGGCAAGGTCAAGACGGCACTGAACTACGTGACGGACTTCGAGGTGGCCGTGGCCGCCGAGGCCCGCCGCCGTGGCCACGATGGCGTGGTCTGCGGCCACATCCACCGCGCCGAAATGCGCGAGATCGACGGCACCCTGTACTGCAACGACGGCGACTGGGTGGAAAGCCACACCGCGCTGGTCGAGCACATGGATGGCCGCCTGGAGCTGGTCCAGTGGCACACCGTGCCCGGCCACCAGACCAGCACGCAAACCCGCAGCAGCGAGATGGCCGTATGAAAATCGCCTTGTTGTCCGACGCCTGGGCCCCGCAGATCAATGGCGTGGTCACTACGCTGGTGGAGCTGGTGCGCCACATGGAGAGTGCCGGGCACCAGGTGCACGTGATCCAGCCGGGCATGTTCAAGACGCGCCCCTGCCCGGGCTACCCGGGGATCGACCTGGCCATCCGGCCCGGGCGCGAGATAGAGCGCATCCTGGACGAACTGCAGCCCGACGCCATCCACCTGGCGACCGAAGGCCCCATCGGCTGGGCCGGGCGCCGCTACTGCCTGCGCAGGAAGCTGGCCTTCACCACCGCCTTCCACACCCGCTTTCCCGAGATCCTGCAAGCGGCTTTGCGGATTCCGCTCTCGCTGGGCTATGCGCTGTTCCGGCATTTTCACCGCCCCTCGTCGGGTGTGATGGTGCCCACGGTGGGGGTTTTGAAGATGCTGGAACGGCGAGGCTTTCGCAACCTCAGGCAATGGACGCACGGGGTGGACACCACGGCCTTCCCCTACCAGGGAGAGGTCACGCCGCACCCGCTGGTGGGCGCGCTGGCCCACCCGGTGGCCCTGTACGTGGGGCGCGTGTCGTACGAGAAGAACATCGAGGCCTTCCTGCAGCTGGACATGCCGGGCAGCAAGGTGATCTGCGGCGTGGGCCCGCTGGAAGAGCGGCTCAAGGCGCGCTACCCGCAGGCGCGCTGGCTGGGCATTCTGGACCGCGCCGCCCTGGCGGGCGTGTACGCGGCAGCCGACGTGTTCGTGTTTCCCAGCCGCTCGGAGACCTTTGGCCTGGTGATGCTGGAGGCCATGGCCTGCGGCACGCCCGTGGCCGCCTACTTCGAGGACGGCCCGATGGAGGTGCTGGGCGCCCATGCCGGTGGGCAGGCACGCGGCGGCGTGCTGGACACCGACCTGATGGCCGCCGCCCAGAACGCGCTGGCCGTGCCGCGCCACGAGGCGCGCAACCGGGCACTGGAGTTCACCTGGGCGCATGCAGCCCGCCTGTTCCAGCAATTCCTGGTTCCAGCCCGCCCGCGCGGAGATGACGATGCGGTTTCTGTCACAAAAACTGTCACATCACTGTCATCTGGCCGTTAAATACTGCAGGCACCTGCCTCCCGTGGCTTTCGAGTGTCCATGCCATCCTTCTCCTCCAGAAAACCCGTGATTCCGCAATGTGACAGCCCCGATGACCGCCAGGATGCCGCCCCCGCTGCGGCAACCGAGCCCGCGCCCCCGCCCCCGCCCGCAGCGGTGGTACCTGCTGCCGTGCCCGGGGCTCCCATGTTCCTGGACCGGGACCACAGCATCCTGGGTTTCAATGAGCGTGTCTTCGACTGGGCGGTGCGCACCGACGTTCCGCTGCTGGAGCGCCTGCGCTACCTGTGCATCGTCTCGTCCAACCTCGATGAGTTCTTCGAGGTGCGCGCCGCCGCGCACCTGACCGCTGCCAAGAGCGGCGAGGGCAAAGGGGTCTATACCGCAGCCTCTTTCGTGGCGCTGGCGTCCAAGGCCCATGACCTGGTGGCGCGCCAGTACTCGCTGTACAACGACTCCCTGGTGCCGGAGTTTGCCCGGCACGGCATCCGCATCGTCTCGCACGGGGACCGCTCGTCCGCGCAACGGACCTGGGTGCACGAATACTTCATGCGCGAGGTGCGCCCGCTGCTGATTCCCGTGGGGCTCGATCCCGCCCACCCGTTTCCGCAGGTGGCCAACAAGTCGCTCAACTTCATCGTGCGGCTGCACGGGCACGATGCTTTCGGCCGCAAGAACGAGGTGGCCATCGTCAAGGTGCCGCGCGCGCTGCCGCGCCTGGTGCGCATGCCGCCGCGCCTGGCGGCCAAGGGCGAATCGCTGTTCGTGAGCCTGTCGAGCATCATTCGGGCGCACCTGGCGGACCTGTTTCCCGGGCGCGAGGTCACGGAGTTCTCGCAGTTCCGCGTGACGCGCCACTCCGATCTGGCGCTCGACGAGGAAGACGTGCGCAACCTGCGCACCGCCCTGCGCCAGGGCCTGCAGCACCGCCACTACGGCCAGGCCGTGCGGCTGGAAGTTTCGGCCGGGTGCTCGCAGTTCCTCTCGCGCTTTCTGCTCGAACAGTTCGACCTGCCCGAGCCTGCGCTGTACCGCGTGCACGGCCCCGTGAACCTGGTGCGCCTGACGCAACTGGTGGACCTGGTGAACGATCCCGCGCTGCTGTTCCCCGCCTGGCGCTCGGCCTGGCCGCGCCAGTTGGTGCCGGGGGTCTCGATCATGGAGCAGTTGCAAAAGCGCGACGTGCTCATGCACCAGCCGTTCGAGAGCTTCGACGGGCTGCTGGCCTTTCTGCGCGAGGCGGTGAACGACCCCCAGGTGCTGGTCATCAAGCAGACCATCTACCGCACGGGTGCCGACTCCGAGCTCATGGACCTGCTGACCGAGGCCGTGCGCCGCGGCAAGGAGGTCATGGCGGTGGTGGAACTCAAGGCACGCTTCGATGAAGAGGCCAACATCAACTGGGCCGAAGCGCTCGAATCCATCGGTGCGCAGGTGGTGTACGGCGTGGTGGGCCTCAAGACCCACGCCAAGATGCTGCTGGTGACGCGCCGCGAGGGGCGCCAGCTGCGCCGCTATGGCCACCTGTCGACCGGCAACTACAACGTGCGCACCGCGCGCCTGTACACCGACCTGAGCTACCTCACGGCCGACGAGGACACCACGGCCGACATGGACGGCGTGTTCAACCACCTGGCCAGCCAGAACCGGCCGCCCAAGTTGCGCAAGCTGCTGCTCGCGCCCTTTCACCTGCAGCGCCGCATGATCGAGAAGATCGAGCAGGTGGGCCTGGCCGCCAGCCGTGGCGAAGATGCGCGCATCGTCGCCAAGATGAACGCGCTGACGGACGAGGCGCTGATCCGTGCCCTGATCCTGGCGGGCCAGCGCGGTGCCAGCATCGACCTGATCGTGCGCGGCGCCTGCATGCTCGCGGCCCAGGTGCCTGGCGTGACCGACAACATCCGCGTGCGCTCGGTGATCGGGCGCTTTCTGGAGCACACGCGGGTCTTCTACTTCCGCGCTGGCGCCGAGGAAGACCTGTACCTGTCGAGTGCCGACTGGATGAACCGCAACATGATGCGCCGCGTGGAGCTGGCCTGGCCCGTGACCGAGCCTCGCCTGCGCCGCCAGATCGTCGACGAATGCCTGGTGGCCTACCTGCACGATGACCGCGATGCATGGACGCTCAACCCCGACGGCACCTATGCCAGGGCGCCCCATCCCGAAGACGGGCAGGGCGCGCAGGCGGCGCTCATGGTGCGCTACGGACCGCCTGCGCCGGTGGCGCGGGTGGAGCAGCAAGGAACGTGATGATGGATTTGATCCTGTGGCGCCATGCCGAGGCCGAAGAGGCCCAGGACGGCTCGGACGACCTGACCCGCGCGCTCACGCCACGGGGCGAAAAGCAGGCGGCGCGCATGGCCGCCTGGCTGGACCGCCAGTTGCCCGAGGGCCTGCGCGTGCTGGCCAGCCCATCCCGGCGCACCGAGCAGACAGCCGACGCGCTGGGCCGAAAGTTCAAGATGCGTGCCGAGCTGCTGCCCGGCGGCACTACGGAAGAGCTCCTGGAGCTGGCGCAGTGGCCGCGGGCGCGCGGTGCCGTGCTGATCGTGGGCCA
Source organism: Acidovorax sp. Root219 (assembly GCF_001428665.1). Taxonomy (GTDB): domain Bacteria; phylum Pseudomonadota; class Gammaproteobacteria; order Burkholderiales; family Burkholderiaceae_C; genus Acidovorax. The sequence continues at coordinate 231,640 of NZ_LMIJ01000046.1, read as the reverse complement.
CCAGCCCGTGCTGGGCCAGACCATTGCGCAGTTGCTGGGCATGCAGGCGCCCGAATGCGCGGTGCGCAAGGGCGCCGTGTGGTGGCTGCGCCAGCGCCAGCGCATGGACGAAAGCCAGACGGTGCTGATGGCCGTGCAGTCGCCGGAGTTCGTCTGACACTGACGGCAGCACCTTCAGTTGCTACCATACAGCGGCCCTCGGGCCGCTTTCTTACTTGCGGCCGTTCTTGGCGGCAGGGGCCTCGGCCTTCGGGCGGCCGGTCTTGATCGAAGGCACGGCCTGCAGCGCGCTGCGCAGGGCGGTGTCGGACAGGCCGGCCAGCAGCTTGAGGCCGGCGCGCAGCAGTTCGCTCTTCTTGGCGGGCTGGGCCAGGGCGGCGGCACGCTGCTTGAGCGTCTCGACCACAGCGTACTCGTCCTTGGGGATGGTGAAGCTGTCGCGCACGAGCTTGGGCTTCTTGGCCTTGGTTTCCTTGGCGGGTACCACGGCTGCTGCGGGCTTGGTCGCAGGCTTGCTCACGGCGGGCGCTACAGTCTTGGGCTTGGCGGCGGCCTTGGCTGCGGGCTTTGCGGTGGCTGCAGGCTTGGCCGCGGGGGCCTTGGCGGCTGCCTTGGGGGCGGCAGGCTTGGCGGCCGCCGCCTTTTTGGGCGCTACCTTGGCGGGCTTGGACGCGGCGGCGCTTTTCACGGCGGCGGGTGCCTTGGCGGCGGAGGCCACGGCCGGGGTGGCTGCTGCGGTGGGAACGATGGGGGTGGTTGCTGGTGCGGTGGTGGTCATGACTTCAAAAAATAAAACGGTATAAACAGTTTATACCGTTTTTCTTTTCACGTCACGGCAGCTCTGCCACCAGCTCCCATGGGGTCTTCTGCCAGGCCAGCATTTCCTCGCGCAGCAGGTGGGCCGATTGCGGGTAGCCGGCTGCCCAGCCGCGGCGCGCCGCCAGCGCAAAGCGGTTGCCCTTGACCTGCAGCTGCAGGCCTTCGGTGTCCGGGTCGCGGCGCGCATGGCACAGGGCCACGGCCAGCCGCAGGCACAGCAGCTGCAGTGCAAAGCCTGCATCGGTGAGGTCCACCTCCACCAGCTTGCGCACCTTGCCGCGCTGGCCGAGCACCAGGATGCCCAGGCGGTGCAGCTCGGGCATGGCAAAGCCGGCGGCGTCGGTGTTGTCCAGGATGTAGGCGCCGTGGCGGTGGTAGTCGCTGTGCGAGATGCGGCAGCCGATCTCGTGCAGGCGCGCCGCCCAGTCGAGCTTGCGCGAGGCTCGCTCGCTGCCGGCCGGGGCCGCCTGGTCGAACAGCTGGCAGGCGATGCGGGCCACGCGCTCGGCATGCTCCATGTCCACGCCAAAGCGCTGCATGAGGCCGTTGACCGTGGTGCTGCGCAGGTCGGTGCCGGGCTGCTCGCGGTCCAGCAGGTCGTACAGCGCGCCCTGGCGCAGTGCGCCCTGGGCCACCTGCATCTGCTCGATGTGCAGCAGATCGAACACGGCGCGCAGCACGCTGATGCCGCCGCCGATCACGGCGCGGCGCTCGTCCTTCAAACCATCGAGCCGCACACGGTCGGCGCTCTGCGCGCGCAGCAGGCGTTCATGGAGCCAGTCGAGGCCTTCCCGCGTGATCAGGCCTTCGGGCCCACCTGCGGCGGTGAGGATGTCACCGACCGCGCCGGCCGTACCCGAGGACCCGTAGGCCACGTCCCAGCCATCGGGGCGGAAGGTGGCCAGGGCTTCGTCGAGCACGGCCTTGGCGGCGATCTCGGCGGCCATGAAAGCCTGGGGCGTGAACAGCCCGCCGGCAAAGTAGCGCGAGGACCAGGCCACGCTGCCCACGCGAAAGGAGGCGACAGCATGCGGTGTGAACTGCTGGCCCAGGATGAGTTCGGTGGAGCGCCCGCCGATGTCCACCACCAGACGCCGCTCGTCGGATTGCGGCAGCAGGCGTGCCACGCCCTGGTAGATCAGGCGGGCCTCTTCGGGGCCCGAGACCACGTCGATGGGGTAGCCCAGCACCTGGCTGCCACGGGTGATGAATTCTTCGCGGTTGCGCGCTTCGCGCAAGGTCTGGGTGGCCACAGCGCGCACCTGCGTGCGCGAAAAGCCCGCCAGGCGCTCGCCGAAGCGGGCCAGGCAATCCCAGCCGCGCTGCATGGCCTCGGGGGTGAGGTTGCGGTTCTCGTCCAGGCCGTTGCCCTGGCGCACGGTTTCCTTGAGGTATTCGACGCGCTGGACATGGCCGTGCTCGTAGCGGCCGATTTCAAGGCGAAAGCTGTTGGATCCCAGATCCACAGCTGCGAGCAGTGTTCCGTTGTGCATGGTGGTGCGCGGAGTGCGCGTTTTTCCTTTCGGCCCAGCATAGCACCCGGGCCGGCGCGCAAGAGTGAGTTCAGCCAATGATGCGCCCGTTCGTGGTGAGCATGCTCTGCGTCACATAGGCATTGGTGCGCTGGCGCCCCTGGTAGCCGATGGCATAGCCGCCGATGTTCACGGCGGCGCGCTTTTGCAGGGCGGCCAGCATGCTGGCGCGGGTGACCGGGCCGGTGATGCCGCCCATCACCTCGGCGGTGTAGCGCGCGGCGATGTAGCCGGCCAGGCCCAGGGGGGAGGGGGGTTCGTCGTAGAAGCGCGCCAGGGCGTCGCGGTAGCTGCGCACCACGGGCAGGCTGGCGTTCACCATGGGCACGGCCTGGGTGACGATGACCGAGGCCTTGGCGGCCGTGGGGCCCATCTGGGCCAGCACCTGCAGGTTCACGTCGGCCAGGGCCACCACATAGCACTGGCGGCCCTGGGGCAGCGCGAGCTGGTCCAGGAACGAAAAAAGCTCGGGTGTGCCGCCGATGAACAGGATGATGGTCTGGTCCACGCGCGCTCCGGTGCCGGCCTTTGCGGCGCTGCCTGGTGGCGAAATGGTCTGCACCTTGAGCGACATCGATTGGGCCGCATGGGCCACCATGGCCTCGGATTGGCGCCGCACGACCGCATTGGCATAGGCCACGCCCACCGTCTGTACGCCCATGCTGGCCAGGTTCTTGATGGCGTGGGTGATCTGGGCTTCGTGCCCCGCGAACACGTCGAACACGGTGTCGCTGGCTCCGCTGGCCGTGGAGATGCCTGCCGTGTCATGCAGCCAGGGCGCCACGAAGGGCAGTGCGGCATCGCCGGGCGACTTGGCCTGCAAGGCGATGAGCCCGCTGGCCGCTGTGTTGCCCACGCAGCCCGACAGGGCGATGCAACTGGCCTGGCGCTGCGCGCTCTGCCAGGCGGACTGCAGGCTCGCGGGGGTGCCGTCGGTCTCCAGCGTCTGGTGCTGCACGGGGCGGCCATGCACGCCGCCCTTGGCATTGATCTCCTGCCAGGCGGTGCGCGAGCCAACGAGGAAGTCGCGGCTCACATCCTGCTGGTCCGCAGACAGGTCCGCCACCTGCGCCACCACATGGGGGCGGTCGGCATCCGCTTTTTTGGCGGATGGCTCCGTCCCCTGGGCCCAGACATTGTCTGTCAGGCCCATGGCCGCCACCCCTTGCAGCCAGTGGCGGCGCAGGACGCCGGTCTGGCCAGGGCGGGGTGTGCGGGTCATGTCGTGCGGCTGGCCGGTTACTTCTTGGGGGGCATCAGCACGGTGTCGACCACGTGTACGACACCGTTGGTGGCGATCACGTCGGCCTGCGTCACCATGGCTTCGTCCACCGTGACGAAAGCGCCAGCACGGGCCAGTGCCACGTTCGATCCATTCAGGGTCTTGGCATTGCCGGCCTTGGCCTCGGCGGCGGTCACGCGGCCTGCCACGATGTGGTGGCTGAGCACGGCCTTGAGCTGGGCGGGATTGGCCTGCAGTTCTGCCAGGGTCTTGGCGGGCACGGTCTTGAAGGCGTCGTCCGAGGGAGCGAACACGGTGTAGGGGCCGGCGGCCTTGAGCGTGTCGGTCAGGCCGGCCTGCACGGCCAGCTTGCTGAAGGTGCTCAGCGAAGGCGTCTTTGCAATCGTGCCGTCGAGGGTTGCGGGGGCAGAGCCCATGCTGGAGCAGCCGGCCAGGGTGGCGGCGGCAGCCAGGGCGAGAGCGGATTGCAGTGCGTAACGGCGGAACATGTGATTCTCCAGGTAGATAGCCGATTCATCTCGGTGGCGGGAGACTAAGCAGCTCCCGTGACAACTGGATGACACAAGAGGGCGGTCCTCCATGGAGAAGAGATGTGTGACAACCGGCCTGTGTGTCACGACAATGTCATATACGGACCCTAGAGTCGCCTCATCCCTACTCACTCATCCAAGAGGTGTCTTCATGAAAATGTCCGCGATTCGGGTTCTTGTTGCTGGTGTCGTCGCTGCTGGTGCGTTCTCTCAAGCCATGGCGCAGCAGGAAGCCACCGGTGCAGGTGCCAGCTTTCCGGCGCCTCTGTATTCCAAGTGGGCGGCCGATTACAACAAGGCCACCAACATCAAGATCAACTACCAGTCGGTGGGTTCGGGTGCCGGTCTGCGCCAGATCGAAGCCAAGACGGTCGACTTCGGTGCCTCGGATGCGCCCCTGAAGGACGAAGACCTGGCCAAAAAGGGCCTGGTGCAGTTCCCCACCGTGATCGGTGGTGTGGTGCCGGTGGTCAACATCAAGGGTATCGCTCCCGGCCAGATCCGCCTGAGTGGCCAAGTGCTGGGTGACATCTACCTGGGCAAGATCACCAAGTGGAACGACGCCGCCATCAAGGCGCTGAACCCCAGCCTGGCCCTGCCAGACGCTGCCATTGCCCCCGTGCGCCGCGCCGATGGCTCGGGCACCAGCTTCATCTTCACGAACTACCTGAGCAAGGTCAACGCCGAGTGGAAGTCCAAGGTCGGTGAAGGCACGGCCGTGAACTGGCCCACGGGTGCCGGCGGCAAGGGCAACGAAGGCGTGGCCGCTTTTGTGGGCCGCCTGCCCAACTCCATCGGTTATGTGGAGTACGCCTACGTCAAGCAGAACAAGATGACCTATGTGCAGATGCAGAACGCCGATGGCGCCTACGTCTCTCCTGACGACACGGCCTTCAAGGCCGCTGCTGCTGGCGCTGAATGGGCCAAGAGCTTCTACCAGATCCTGACCAACCAGCCTGGCAAGGATTCGTGGCCCATCACCGGCGCGACCTTCGTGCTGATGCAGAAATCGCAGGACAAGCCTGCCCAGGCCACCACCGCACTCAAGTTCTTCGACTGGGCCTATGCCCAGGGCGACAAGACCGCGATGGACCTGGACTACGTGCCCATGCCCGACAGCGTGAAGGCCATCATCCTCAAGTCGTGGGGTGACATCAAGGACACCTCTGGCAAAGCGGTAGCTTTCAAGTAATCTCACAGGGCCGGCGACACGCCGGCCTTTCGATTTCACTTCACTGAATCCAAGGCTACCAACGTGTCCACTACGATGCCGGTCCGCGACAATCCGTCCCTCGAGACGGCCCCTCTGCGCACCAAAAACATGCCTCCACCTCCCTCCCGCCCCCTGATCTCCGGCATGCTGGCCGACCGGCTGTTCGGCTGGCTGGCGCGCGGCGCCGCCATTCTGACCTTGCTGCTGCTGGTCGGTATCCTGGGCTCCCTGGTCGTGGGCGCCTGGCCCTCCATTGCCAAGTACGGCCTCGGTTTCCTCACCAGCAGCGTGTGGGATCCGGTTCAGGACGAGTACGGCGGCCTGGTCATGATCTATGGCACGGTGACCACGTCCATCATCGCCCTCGTCATTGCGGTGCCCGTCAGCTTCGGCATCGCACTGTTCCTGACCGAGCTGTCGCCTGCATGGCTCAAGCGCCCCCTGGGCACCGCCATCGAGCTGCTGGCGGCAGTGCCCTCCATTGTCTACGGCATGTGGGGACTGATGGTGTTCGGCCCCATCCTCTCGACCTATGTGCAGCAGCCGCTTCAGGCGCTGTTCGCGGGCGTGCCCTACCTGGGTGCCTTCGTGTCGGGCCCCCCGGTGGGCATCGGCATCCTGTCGGCCGGCATCATCCTGGCCATCATGATCATCCCGTTCATCGCCTCGGTGATGCGCGACGTGTTCGAAGTCACGCCCGCCCTGCTCAAGGAGTCGGCCTACGGCCTGGGCTCCACGACCTGGGAAGTGATGTGGAAGGTGGTTCTGCCCTACACCAAGACCGGCGTGCTCGGCGGCATCATGCTGGGCCTGGGCCGGGCGCTGGGTGAGACCATGGCCGTGACCTTCGTCATCGGCAACATGAACCAGCTGTCCTCGCTGTCGATGTTCGAGGCGGCCAACAGCATCACCTCGGCGCTGGCCAACGAGTTCGCCGAAGCCGGCGAGGGCCTGCACCAGGCTTCGCTGATCTACCTGGGCCTGGTCCTGTTCTTCATCACCTTCGTGGTGCTGACGCTGTCCAAGATCCTGCTGTCCCGCCTGCAAAAGAACGAAGGAGCTCGCACATGAGCACCAGCACCAGCACCTCGCAGCGCCTGATCTCGGCGGCCGAGCTCGACCAGCAGCGCCAAGCGCGCTACAACAGCCGCAAGCGCGTCAACCAGATCGCGCTCGTCCTGTCGCTCGCCGCCATGGCGTTCGGCGTGTTCTGGCTGGTCTGGATTCTGTGGGAAACCGTGCGCCTGGGCGTGGGGGGCTTGAACATCGCCCTGTTCACCCAGATGACGCCACCGCCGAACGAAGCGGGCGGCATTTCCAATGCCATCTACGGCTCGTTCGTGATGGTGCTGCTGGCCACCTTCGTGGGTACGCCCATCGGCATCATGGCCGGCATCTACCTGGCCGAGTACGAGACCAAGAGCCTGCTGGCTTCGGTCACGCGCTTCGTCAACGACATCCTGCTGTCGGCGCCCAGCATCGTCATCGGCCTGTTCGTGTATGCCGTGGTGGTGGCGCGCTTCAAGAGCTTTTCGGCCTATGCCGGCATCCTGGCGCTGGCGCTGATCGTGATACCGGTGGTCATCCGCACCACCGAGAACATGCTCATCCTGGTGCCTGCCAGCCTGCGCGAGGCCGCCTACGCCCTGGGCACGCCCAAGTGGAAGGTGATCCTGATGGTGACGCTGCGCGCTGCCCGCGCCGGTGTGATCACCGGTGTGCTGCTGGCCGTGGCCCGCATCGCCGGTGAAACCGCTCCGCTGCTGTTCACTGCGCTGAACAACCAGTTCTGGAACGGCGACCTGGCCAAGCCCATGGCCAGCCTGCCGGTGACCATCTTCAAGTTCGCCATGAGCCCCTACGAGAACTGGCAGCAACTGGCCTGGGCCGGCGTCTTCCTGATCACCGTCGCAGTTCTCGGCCTGAACATCCTGGCGCGGGTCCTGACCCGCCAAAAGTAAGCCCCAGCAGCAAGAAAGACACCCTCATGTCCGCTATTCTCAAGAACGACGCGCCCAACAAGTCCAAGATCACGGTGCGCGACCTGAACTTCTACTACGGCAAGTTCCATGCCCTGAAGGCTATCAACCTCGACATCCCCGAGAACAAGGTCACGGCCTTCATCGGTCCCTCGGGCTGTGGCAAATCCACGCTGCTGCGTACCTTCAACCGCATGTTCGAGCTGTACCCCGAGCAACGCGCCGAAGGCCAGATCGTGCTGGACGGGGAGAACCTGCTCAAGAGCAAGCAGGACGTGGCCCTGGTGCGCGCCAAGGTCGGCATGGTGTTCCAGAAGCCCACGCCGTTCCCGATGTCGATCTACGACAACATCGCCTTCGGCGTGAAGCTCTTCGAGAGCCTGAACGCCACCGACATGGACGACCGTGTGGAATGGGCGCTGCGCAAGGCCGCATTGTGGAACGAGGTCAAGGACAAGCTCAACCAGAGCGGTTCCAGCCTTTCGGGCGGCCAGCAGCAGCGCCTGTGCATTGCCCGCGGCATTGCCATCAAGCCAGAAGTGCTGCTGCTCGATGAGCCCTGCTCGGCCCTGGACCCGATCTCGACCGCCAAGGTGGAAGAGCTGATCGCCGAGCTCAAGAACGACTACACAGTGGTCATCGTGACCCACAACATGCAGCAGGCCGCGCGCTGCAGCGACTACACCGCCTACATGTACCTGGGCGACCTGGTGGAGTTCGGCGAGACGGAACAGATGTTCTTCAAGCCGCAGCGCAAGGAAACCGAAGACTACATTACCGGCCGTTTCGGCTAAGGAGACAGCAATGCCCGACAAGCACCTTTCGTCGCAGTTCGACTCCGAACTCAACAGCGTCTCCGCCCGCGTCATGGAAATGGGCGGTCTCGTGGAGTCGCAGATCCGCCAGGCCGTGTACGCCCTGTCGCAGTTCAGCCTGGAGGCCGTGGAACAGGTCGCCGCCATCGAAGTGCGCGTGAACGCCATGGAAGTGGAGATCGACCACGAGCTGTCCTCCATCATCGCCCGCCGACAGCCCACCGCACGCGACCTGCGTCTGCTGATGGCCTTCTCCAAGGCCACCGCCAACCTGGAGCGCATGGGCGACGAGGCCAACAAGATGGCGCGCATGGTGCGCTCCATCATCGAGAGCGGCGCCGCGCGCTCGCTGCCGTCGAGCGACCTGCGTGTGGCCGCCGAGCTGGCCTCGGGCCTGCTGCGCAAGGCGCTCGATGCCTTTGCCCGCCTGGACACCACGATGGCCGTGTCCATCCTCAAGGAGGACGACCTGATCGACAAGGAGTTCGATGGCTTCGTGCGCAAGCTGGTCACCTACATGATGGAAGACCCCCGCACCATCTCCCCGAGCCTGGACCTTTTGTTCCTGGCCAAGGCCATCGAGCGCATCGGCGACCATTCGAAGAATGTGGCCGAACTCATCATCTACCTGGTCAAGGGCAAGGACGTGCGCCACACGGCCCTCGATGAGATCGAATCGGCCGTACTGTAGGCCCGTGAACGCTGTATGAGAAAGCTACCCCGTGTTCTGATCGTCGAAGACGAACCTGCGATCGCCGAGCTGATCGCGGTCAACCTGCGGCACAACGGATTCCAGCCCTTCTGGGCCGAAGATGGCGAGTCGGCCCAGCGCGAGCTCGATGCCGTGCTGCCCGACGTCATCCTGCTCGACTGGATGCTGCCTGGCCAGAGTGGCCTGTCGCTGGCGCGCAAGTGGCGTGCCGATGCGCGCACCAAGCCCATCCCCATCCTCATGCTCACGGCCCGCGGCGACGAGCCGGACAAGGTGGCGGGCCTGGACGCCGGTGCCGACGACTACATCACCAAGCCGTTCTCCACGCAGGAACTGCTGGCGCGCATCCGTGCCGTGCTGCGCCGCCGCGCGCCCGAGCAGGTCAGCGACAGCGTGACCATCGGCGAATTGGCGTTGGACGCGGGCACCTACCGGGTAACGTTTCAGGGTCAACAGCTCAAGGTCGGCCCCACCGAGTTCAAGCTGCTGCATTACCTCATGAAGCATGCGGAGCGCGTGCACAGCCGCTCGCAGCTGCTGGACAAGGTCTGGGGCGACCATGTCTTCATCGAAGAGCGTACAGTGGACGTGCACGTCAAGCGCCTGCGCGAAGCGCTGGGCGCCGCATCGGTGATGGTGGAAACGGTGCGCGGTGCCGGCTACCGGCTCACGGCGCAATCGCAACCCCAGGTGCAGCAGCTGCAAGCCTGACGGGTCACAGGGCGCCACGGTGGCGCCCTCGGTTTTCTGAGAAGGCTTTGCAATCCGCATGCTCTGGCGATTCACGTATTTTCTGCTCTGGCAAATCGCCGGTGGCGGACTCGGTTGGTGGCAGGGTGGGCCCTGGGGGGCGGCACTGGGAGCGGCGATAGCGGCCTGGGCCTGGTTTGTGTGGGACCTGCTGCGCGGCGCGCGCGTGCTGCACTGGCTGCGCACGGGCGACCTGTCGAACGCGCCGGTCATGCGCGGCATGTGGGGCGAGGCGGCCGACCGCTCGCGGCGCCTGCTGCGCCTGCAGGCCCAGGAGGTGCAGAGCAGCCAGAACCGCCTGCAGGAGATCCTGGCCGCGCTGCAGGCCACGCCCAACGGCGTGGTGCTGCTGGATGCGCAGGGCCACATCGAGTGGTGCAACCAGATGGCGGCCAGCCAGTTCGGCTTCGACGCGCAGCGCGATGTCATGCAGTCGATCGGCAATCTGGTGCGCGACCCCGATTTCACGGCCTACTACACCACCCAGGATTTCACGCACGATGTGGTGCTGGAAGGGCGTTTCAGCACCTCGTCGCGCCCGGTGCGCATCTCGGTTCAGTTGCACCCCTATGGCGACGGCCGCACGCTGCTGCTGTCGCGCGATGTGACGGCGCTGGAGCAGGCCGAGGCCATGCGCCGTGACTTCGTGGCCAACGTCTCGCACGAGATCCGCACGCCGCTCACGGTGCTCATGGGCTTCGTCGAGACGCTGCAGACCCTGCCGCTGGCGCAGGACGAGCGCGCCCGTTATCTGGGCATGATGTCCCAGCAGGCTGCACGCATGCAGAGCGTGGTGCAGGACCTGCTCACGCTGTCGCGCCTGGAGGGCAGCCCGCCGCCCGGCATGGCCGAGTGGATGCCCGTGCAGGGCCTGGTGCAGCGCTGCGAGGAGGAAAGCCGTGCCCTGTCGGCCCTGCTCACGCAGACCCAGCAGCGCCACCACACGCTCATCTTTCCATCGGCGCAGGAGCTGCGGGCCCAGGGGGACATTGCCGGTGTGCCGGCGGAACTGCAGAGCGCGCTGTCCAACATCATCAACAACGCCGTGCGCTACACGCCTGCAGGCGGCACGATCACGGTGAGCTGGGTGCGCAAGGACGATGGCTCGGCCGCGTTCTCGGTCAAGGACACGGGCCCGGGCATCGCGCCCGAGCACATTCCGCGGCTGACCGAGCGCTTTTACCGGGTGGACCGCAGCCGCTCGCGCGAAACCGGTGGCACGGGCCTGGGCCTGGCCATCGTCAAGCATGTGCTGCAGCGCCATGGCGCCACGCTCAGCATCCAGAGCACCCTGGGCAAGGGCTCGACCTTCTGCGTCACCTTTCCGGTCAGCCGGCTGCGCGCGCCAGTGCCGCAGGCGCTGGCAGCCTGATCGCGCGCCAGAGCATGGCTGCGAACAAGGCGGCCGTCACGACCAGGGCTGCGGCGCTGGCGGCCCAGAAGGTGGCCGGTGTGGCCACCGCGCCCCAGGGCCCCAGGCCCTGGTAGGCCAGCAGGTAGCCGCCGCCCAGGCCGGCGCCCCACAGCAGCGTGCAGTACACCACCAGCGGCGCCACCGTGATGCGGTAGCAGCGCAGCACGAACACGCACAGGGTCTGCAGCGCGTCGGCCACATGGTAGGCCGCCACCCAGGCCAGCAGCCCGCCCGTCACCGCCACCACCAGTGCGTTCGATGAGTACAGCGCACCCAGGTGGTTGCGCGCCAGGAACATCAGCGCCGCCAGGCCCAGGCCGATGGCGCAGGCCAGGCGCACGCCCAGCAGTGCCACCTGGCGTGCGCGCTGCGGCTCGCCTGCGCCCAGCCAGTAGCTCACGCGCGCACTGGTGGCAATGGACAGCGACAGCGGCACCATGTACAGCACGGCTGCGAGGTTGGACGCGATCTGGTGCGCGGCCGAGGCAATCGTGCCCTGGCGCGCGATGAACAGGGCCATCAGCGTGAACGAGGTCACCTCCACCATCACCGCCAGGCCGGCCGGCACACCCAGGCGCGCAAAGCCTGCGATGGTGGGCCAGTGAGGGCGCTCCAGCGGCTTCCAGATGGCCAGCGGCTCATACAACGACTGCGTGCGCAGCAGCCACATCGCCAGCGCGAGCATGCTGCAGTTGACCACCAGCGTGGCCCAGGCGCAGCCCACGGCGCCCTGCGCGGGCAGGCCCGCGCCGCCAAAGGTGAACCAGATGGACAGCGGCACCTTGATGAACAGCGAGCCCACCTGCAGCCAGGTGACCAGCTGCGGGCGCCCGAGGGCCTGGTTGAGCGTGCTGTAGACGCGAAACAGCAGGGCTGGCGGCAGTGCCAGCGCGAGCACGGCCAGGTAGTTTTCGACCTCGCTGCGCAGCGCATCTGGCACCTCGGTCCAGCGCAGCACGGCGCCGGGCGAGAGCAGCACCGCCATGCCCAGGGCGCTGGCCACGGCACACAGGTACAGCGACTGGCGCAGCGAGGCGCCCAGCTGCCGCTGGTGCCCTGCGCCGCGCTGCTCGGCCCATACCGGCAGCAGGGCGCTGAGCACTCCGATCAGCGCCACGTAGACACTGATGAAGATGGCCGAGCCCACCGACAGCGCGGCCAGAGATGCTTCGCTGTAGCGGCCCGCGACGATGGTGTCGGCCACGCCGAAGGCCATCACCGCCAGTTGCCCGGCCAGCACCGTCACGGCGTGGCGGGAAATGGTCGACAGCTCGCTCATCAGTTTTTGGTTTCGGTTTCGATGCGCCGGAACACGAGCAGGAAATCGGTCTTGTCGGTGGGGCGCACCACCGTGGCCACGCGTTCCCACTGCAGCCCGTCCACCGTGGATGCGGGTGCGGGCCAGGAGGCGATGTCCGAGACCAGCCACTCGCAGCCGCTCACCGACAGGCTGGCAGGGCGCAGCGTGAAGCCGGCGTGGTACTGCAGGGCGGCCACCTGGGCGCGGCTCAGGCCCACGGTCTGCACGCAGCCCGGGTTCTCGCCCACGACGGCGTTGATGGCGCGCATCTGCGGCACGTAGCTGCGCGCGAAGTCCAGGAGCGGCAGCCACAGGCTCATGAGCAGCAGCCAACTCAGCGCGGCGCCGCTGGCGGGCAGCACCAGGCTCTTCCAGATCGGGGCACGGTTGCGCGAGGCGCGCCACCACACCAGCGCGCACCAGCCCACCGAGGCCGCGAGCGCCACCACCAGGGCCAGCAGCGAAAACTCGGGCACGAAGCCGGGCGCCAGCTTGGCCACGTTGGCGGCCGGCTTGGCGGGCACGCCGGTCTGCATGGCGATCCAGATCACCCAGATGGCCAGCGCCGAGACGCTGAAGAACAGCAGCGTGAACCAGTCGATCAGCGCTCCCATGCTGCGGCTGAGCGTGGGCAGGGCGAAGGCCGCCAGTGCCGCCAGTGCGGGCAGGCCCAGCAGCAGCGCACGGTCGGCCGGCTGGGTGGTGATGGTGGCGCCGATGGAGATGGCCGTGAACCACAGCGGCAGCAGCAGGTGGCGGTGCCACTGGCGGCTGGCGATCTGCTTGCGCCAGCGCCACAGTGTCCACAGCGCCAGGGGCCAGGCGGGCCAGCCGAACCAGACCAGCAACCGGGCCAGGCTCGCCCATTCCTTGCCGCCTTCCTCGGTGCCCACGATGCGCCAGCGCCACAGGTCGAGCTGCCAGGCCAGCGCGGCGGCTGCCACGATGACCAGCGCCGTGGCCACCGCCCAGGACTTGCACTGGTGCTCGTCCTTGTCGGGCAGACGCAAGGCCAGCAGCACGCCGCTGGCACCCAACAGCACCGTGAGCGCGGGTGCCCCGGCGAGCGTGAGGCCGAAGGCGCCCACCAGCATGGCGCCCAGCGCCTTGCCGGCGTGGTAGGGCAGCGCAGCAAAGGCGAAGAACAGGAAGGAGGTGCAACTGAGCTGCACCAGGTAGCTGGTCACCTCGTGCGAGAGCTGGGCCAGGCCCAGGCAGGCGATCAGGGCGAGCAGGGCGCCATCGGCAATGGCACGCGCGTAGTCGAGCGGGGGGGCCTCGCCGCCGAAGGCAAAGGCCACGGGCTGGGCACCCGGGCTGCGCGCCAGGTAGTACACGCCATACCAGGTGGCCATGAGCGTGAGCGCCAGCAGGGCGGCAAACGGAAGGCGAACTGCCATCTCGGGCGACAGCCAGGACGGCGCCCACTGGATGGCCAGCGCCCCGATCCAGTAGGGCAGCAGGCCTTCGGTTTCGGGCGCCATGCCGCCCAGCAGCGGGTTGAGCCAGTCGGTGCGCCCTTGCGCCAGCTCCAGCATGTAGCCGTAGGCGGTAATGTCGGCGCTCTTCCAGGGCGCGCGCCCGACGAAGCCGGGGACCACGTAGGCAATGCACAGCAGCATCAGGGCCCAGCGCGGCAGTGGCCGCACGGCATTCTGGGTAACGATGGCTGGGGTCGGTGGGTTCACGCGGTGGTCAGTGGCTTTGGGGAGCCGCCAAGAATAAGGGATAAGCGCCCGGGTTCCGTCAGCAGGCTGTGGTGGTCAGGGTAAATCTGGTAACCCCGGTCACAGGGCACGGCGCGCCCAAGAAAAAAGGCAGCACGGTTGCCCGGGCTGCCTCTTGGCGCATTGCGTGCAGATTACTTGTCGGCAGCAGCAGGCGCAGCGGTCGTCGACGTGGTCTTGCCGAAACGGTTGCGGAAACGTTCCACGCGGCCGCCCATGTTGTCCACGGACTTTTGCGTGCCCGTGTAGAAGGGGTGCGATTCGCTGGAGGTGTCGAGCTTGAACAGGGGCAGCTCACGGCCGTCTTCGGTCTTGCCCATTTCCTTGGTGTTCACGCACGAGCGGGTGACGAACTTGAAACCGTTGGACAGGTCCACGAACAGAACTTCGCGGTAGTTGGGGTGAATGCCTTCTTTCATGATCAATCCTTGTCAAGTGCGGGAGCCGTGCTGGACCCGGAGCAACCTTTGCGCCGTGGAGCATCCAGCGTACTTTCCGCAGAAAAAGCCCTCCATTATAACCCGAGCGCCAAAACTTCCAAACTCAGGGCCGTGGGCCCGTGTAGGCAGCCCGAGGGCGTATCAGGCCGTCGCTGCTGCGCTGCTCCAGCGCATGCGCGATCCAGCCCAGGGATCGGCCCAGGGCAAACAGCCCGTAGGCGGCGCCCTGCGGCAGGGCCAGGTGGCGGCGCGCGGCCACCAGCGCAAAGTCCAGCGACGGGGGCTGGCCCACCAGGGCCTGGGCTTCGCTGATCCAGGGCGCCCATGTGGGCCGCAGGGGCAGGATGCGCGCCAGCAGCAGCCGCGCGCGCACGTCGCCTTCGGGGTACAGGTGGTGGNCCAGCCGTTGGTGCAGGCCTGCGGCGGGCGAAGAATCGCCCAACTCGTCCCACAGAGCCTCCACCCGGGCCGTGGCTCCGCCGTGGCGTGCGCCGGTCAGTGCCGCCAGCCCGCCCACCACGGCCGCGCGCAGGCTGGCCCCGGTGGAGGCCACGCAGCGCGCGGTGAAGCTGGAGGCATTGAGCTCGTGGTCGGCGCACAGCACCAGTGCCATGCGCACCAGATCGGTACCTTCGCCATCGAGCTGCCAGGCCCTGGCGCATTGCAGGTGGAGGGGGTCGGCGCTGGGCGCCGTGCCCAGCAGGCAGGCGGCCAGCAGGCGCACCAGGGCACCGCAGCCGTCGGCCAGGCGCTCGGGCGTGGCCTGCCACTGGGCGGTGGGGGCGTCTTCGGAGGCCAGGGTGAACAGGGGCAGCAGCGATTCTTCGGGCCGCTGGCGGGCCATGTGGGCTTGCACGGGCGCCAACACGGCAGGGGAGGTCGGTGCCACGGGTCCAAAGGAGACGGATTGCGCGCACTGCCAGAGCCGGGCGGCCACGGCCTCCACGCTGCTGGTCTGCGCCAGGCCTTCGATGCTGGCACCGCGCAGGTACAGCCGGCCGTCCTCGATCAAGGTGATTGCCGATTCGAGCACCGGCAGCCCCCAGCTGAGCGTGGCCTTGGCCACCTCCCTCGGCTTGCGCCCGCGCTTGCGCTGGCCCGCCAGCATGTCCACGTCGGCCAGCGCATAGCGGCTTTCGCGCGGCGTGGGGCCGGGGTGGGCATGCAGCATGCCCCGGCTCACGTACGCGTACAGCGTGGCGCGCGAGACACCCAGGCGTTCGGCGGTTTCGGCGGCGGTGAGGTAGCTGGACACGGGGTACTGAAAAAAATGATGTTGAAAATATAAATCAATATTGACAATAAATGGTGCCAACCTATTCTGGGAAGCCTCTTTCAAGGAGGTTTTTCTATGTCTGCCCACACGATTTCAGTCCCCACGGGCGCTTTGGCGCTGGCTT
Organism: Acidovorax sp. Root219; assembly: GCF_001428665.1. Lineage (GTDB taxonomy): Bacteria > Pseudomonadota > Gammaproteobacteria > Burkholderiales > Burkholderiaceae_C > Acidovorax. Next base: position 215,766 of record NZ_LMIJ01000046.1, on the reverse strand, counting down.
GCGAGGCATGGGCAGCGCTGGATGGCCCGGCAGCAGCGCTGCACCACCTGTCCGTCGCAGGCCGGGGCGATCTGCCCTCGGTGTTTCCGGTCACGGACCTGGCCGCCGCCTCGGTGGGTGTGGCGGGGCTGGCCGTGGCAGAGTTCATCGCACAGGCTGCCAGCGATGGGCCTGCCGTACAGGTGGACCGGCGCCTGGCCTCCTTCTGGTTCGGGATGTCGCTGCGCCCGCAGGGCTGGTCTCTGCCGCCGGTATGGGACGCCGTGGCCGGGGACTACCGCGCGGCCGATGGCTGGGTGCGGCTGCACACGAATGCGCCGCACCACCGCGATGCGGCCTTGGCCGTGCTGGGTGTGGAGGCCGACAGAGAGGTCGTTGCGCGCGCCGTGGCGGGCTGGAATGCCGACGCACTGGAGGCCGCAGTGGTGGAGCGGGGCGGTTGCGCTGCCTCCATGCGCGGCGTGGCGGGCTGGAATGCCCACCCACAGGGCCTGGCGGTGCAGGCCGAACCCCTGGTGCATTGGCGTATTGGAAACCCGGTGGCCAAGCCCGACTGGCGCATCGATCCCGCGCGGCCCCTGCGCGGTGTGCGGGTGCTCGATCTCACGCGCATCCTTGCCGGCCCCACGGCCACGCGTTTCATGGCGGGCTTTGGCGCGGATGTGCTGCGCATCGACCCGCCCGGTTGGGATGAGCCTGTCACCGTGCCCGAGGTGGTGCTGGGCAAGCGCTGTACGCGGCTGGACCTGCGGGTCGCCTCCGACTTGTTGGTGTTCGAAGGTTTGTTGCGCCAGGCCGATGTGCTGGTGCATGGCCTGCGGCCCGGCGCGCTGGAGCACTTGGGGCTTGGCGAGCAAAGGCGGCGCGAGCTCAACCCGGGTCTGGTGGACGTGTCGCTCAATGCCTATGGCTCAAGCGGCCCCTGGCAGGGCCGGCGCGGCTTCGACAGCCTGGTGCAGATGAGCACCGGCATCGCCGAGACGGGCATGCGTCTCTCGGGCCAGGACCTGCCCGTGCCGCTGCCCGTGCAGGCCATCGACCACGCCACGGGCTACCTGATGGCGGCGGCTGCCGTGCGCGGCCTGGTGCGCCGCGTGGCCATCGGTGCGGGCTGCACGGCGCGGCTGTCCCTGGCGCGCACGGCGCACTGGTTGGTGTCCGCCGAGAGGGGCCCCGTGGAGCCTCTGGCGCCCGAGCAGCAAGATGATTGGAATGACGCGCTGGAGCCCACCTCATGGGGCCTGGCCCGGCGGGTGCGCGCACCACTGAAAGTGCAGTGCGCTGACATGCATTGGGACCGGCCGGCACTGGCTCTGGGCTCTGCGCAGGCGCGCTGGTAAATGGCCCTCAAGCAACAACGCCCCGCAGGCTTTTGGGCCTGCGGGGCGTTGTATCCGTGGTGCCAAAAGGCAGCCTTGTACGGGTTGGCATTCGGCCGGATAACTAGGCGGGGAGCCGCAGACAGTGCTTTGGCACGGCAAGGCGACCCAACGACGTTAGCCGGTCGAAGGTCAATCCGTATCAGCCGCCGCGGCGCATCATGTCGAAGAAGTCGACGTTGGTTTTCGTGGCCTTCATGTTCTTGATCATCAGCTCCATGGACTCGATCTCATCCATGTTGTACATGAACTGGCGCAGGATGCGGGTCTTCTGCAGGATCTCGGGCACCAGCAGCAACTCTTCGCGGCGCGTGCCGCTCTTGTTGAGTTCGATGGCGGGGAACACGCGCTTTTCGTACAGGCGGCGGTTCAGGTGGATTTCGCAGTTGCCCGTGCCCTTGAATTCTTCAAAGATCACTTCGTCCATGCGGCTGCCGGTGTCGACCAGCGCGGTGGCGATGATAGTCAGCGAGCCGCCTTCCTCGACCTTGCGGGCGGCGCCGAAGAAGCGCTTGGGGCGCTGCAGCGCGGCCGCGTCCACACCGCCCGACAGCACCTTGCCGCTGGAGGGCACGACGTTGTTGTAGGCGCGGGCCAGGCGGGTGATGGAGTCGAGCAGAATGACCACGTCCTTCTTGAGCTCGACCAGGCGCTTGGCGCGCTCGATCACCATCTCGGCCACGTGCACGTGGCGCGCTGCGGGCTCGTCGAAGGTGGAGGCGATGATCTCGCCCTTGACCGTGCGTTGCATTTCGGTCACTTCTTCAGGGCGCTCGTCCACCAGCAGCACCATCAGGTGCACATCGGGGTTGTTGGCCGTGATGGCGTGGGCGATGTGCTGCATCATCACCGTCTTGCCGCTCTTGGGCGGGGCCACGATCAGGGCGCGCTGGCCACGGCCGATGGGCGCGATGATGTCGATGATGCGGCCGGTGATGTTCTCTTCGCTCTTGACGTCGCGTTCCAGGCGCATCTGTTCCTTGGGGAACAGGGGCGTCAGGTTCTCGAACATCACCTTGTGCTTGTTCTGCTCCGGCGGGCCGTCGTTGACCTTGTCGAGCTTGGTCAGGGCAAAGTAGCGCTCACCGTCCTTCGGGGTGCGCACTTCGCCTTCGATCATGTCGCCGGTGTGCAGGTTGAAGCGGCGCACCTGGCTGGGGGAGATGTAGATGTCGTCCGTGCTGGCGGTGAAGCTCGTGTCCGGGCTGCGCAGGAAGCCGAAGCCGTCGGGCAGGATTTCCAGCACCCCATCCGCAAACACCTGCTCTCCGGCCTTGGCGCGCTTCTTGATGATGGCAAACATCAGCTCCTGCTTGCGCATCCGGCCCGTGTTTTCGATTTCGAGTTCTTCGGCCTGCTTCAGGACTTCAGACACGTGCAGTGCCTTGAGTTCGTTTAAGTGCATGGAATGACTCCTTGGCGGAGTAGGTAGGTGTCTCGGGGGAGGTGGGCTGTTCGCCGGTGGTCTGCTGATGGCAGTCACGGCGTGCCTGGGGATCTCTCGAACCGGTTGCCAATGCGTGCAAGCCGGTGATCTGCTGGAATTATGACAGGAAAAAATCCGGGAAGGCCAGGCCGCTGCCCTCGGGCATGTGAAGAGATGCAAGCGGCGGTGAAATGCAAGGCGGTGGCACCCCGGCCCGGAGTGCCACCACCAGCAGTGGCGTTATGCCAATTGCTGGTCGACGAAGGCCGTCAACTGCTCCTTGCGCATGGAGCCGATCTTGGTGGCCGACAGCTGGCCGTCCTTGAAGAACATCAGCGTGGGGATGCCGCGGATGCCGAACTTGGCAGGCGTCTCGCGGTTCTCGTCGATGTTCAGCTTGGCGATCTGCAGCTTGCCTTCATAGGCCTTGGCCAGGTCGTCGAGGTGGGGGGCGATGTCCTTGCAGGGGCCGCACCATTCGGCCCAGTAGTCCACCAGCACGGGGGTGGTGGACTGCAGTACGTCGGCTTCAAAGCTGGCGTCGGTGAGGTGCTTGATGAGTTCGCTGGCCATGGCGTATTCCTTGTAGCTGGGCGGGTTGGGACCGGGGTACGTATAAAGTTGGGTCATTGTGACAGAAACCAATCCCACGTTCACCGGTGTGGCCGGGCCCTCCGATGCTATGACTGTCATAGCTAAAACCGATCATGCAGCCCCTTGCTGGGCGCGGGTGCTGGGCGAGGTCGCCCGGCACCTCGCCGGGCACGGCGCGCACCCGGCCCGCACCGTGGTGCTGGTGCCCTATGCGCAGCTCATGCCCTGGGGCCAGCGCCTGTGGGCGCGCCGGCACCCGGACAGCTTCGTGCCGCGCTTCGAAACCACGCGCAACTGGGCCCACCAGCTCGCGGTTTTCGTGCCAGAGGGGCAGGACCTGGCGGGCGACGTGGCGCGCGACACGCTCACCGCGCGCACATTGCTGGACCAGGCCGGCCTGTCGGCCCAGCGCGACGTGCTGGCCACGCCGCTGCAGGAGGCCGCCGCCCAACTGGCCCTGGCCGTGGCGGCCGTACCGCCCGCACAGCGCGATGCCTGGGGAGTGCAGGCGCGCAGCCTGCTGCCGCCGGCGGACGAAGGCAGCGCGCTGCGCTTCGAGGCCGTGGTGGCGCGCATTGCGCTTGAATGGGCGCTGGCCTCGCGTTACGCGACCGATGTGCTGTTCGAGCCTGGCGTGCGGGCCGCCACCGATGCGCTGGTGGTGTTCGAAGGCTTCCAGGCCGAGCCCATGGCGGCCGCGCTGCTGGCCCACTGGGGCGAGCGAGCGCTGCTGCTGCCGCTGTATGCGCCCGAAGGGGATGGCGCGGTGCAAGGGCAGATCGCCCTGCATGCCGCAACGGATGCCGAGGACGAAGCGCAGCGCGCCGCCGCCTGCGTGCTGGCCCACCTGGCCGCCGGCCGCGTGCCCGTGGTGCTGGCCGCGACCGACCGGGCGCTGACCCGCCGCGTGCGCGCCCACCTGGGCAGCAGCGGCGTGGACGTGCGCGACGAGAGCGGCTGGACGCTGTCGACCACGCGCGCGGCCGCGCAGCTCATGGCCGCCTTGAAAGCCTGCGCCTGGGATGCCGACGCCGACGCCGTGCTTGCCTGGCTCAAGCAGGTGCCGGCGTGGGAGGCAGGCACCCTCAACCCGCTGGAAAAAGCCCTGCGCAAGGCATCGCTGGCGCGCTGGGGTGCGGTGGCCGAGCGCGACTGGAGCACCCACCCGGCACTGGCAGCGACCGTGGCGCAGACCGAGGCCTGGCGCGCCGGCCTGCGTGCGGCGCGCCCGCTGGTGCAGTGGCTTGCCGCCCTGCGCGGCCTGCTCGAAGCCACGGGTCAGTGGGCCGTGCTTGAGGCCGATGAGGCGGGCGAGCGCGTGCTTGCCGTGTTGCGCCTGCCCGAGGGCCTGCAGGCCGAACTCGAAGCCTGGGACGGCGTGGGCCGGCGCATGGCGCTGGCCGAGTTCACCCGCTGGGTAGACGAGGTGCTGGAGGCCGCGCGCTTCGTGCCGCCGCCGCCGCCCGGCGCGCCGGTCGTGATCCTGCCGCTGCCGCAGCTGCTGGCCCGGCCCTTTGCCGCGCTGGTGCTGCCGGGCTGCGATGAAAAGCGCCTGCAGCCCGCCCCGGAGCCGCCGGGCGAATGGACGCAGGCCCAGCGCGAGGCCTGGGGTCTGCCCACCCGCGATTCGCTGGAGGCCGCGCAACGCCTGGCCTGGCGCAGCGCGCTGCAGACCCCCGTGGTGGACGTGCTGTGGCGCACCGGCGATGAGGGGGGCGAGCCGCTGCTGGCCAGTGCCCTGGTGCTGGCGCTGCACCTCGACGGCGCAGCACACGCGGGCGAGGACCTGCGCCTTGCGCGCAGCGTGGCCAGTGCGCCCACGGCCCGGCCGCTGCCCAGCGGCCAGGCATTGCCGGTGCACAAGCTGTCGTCCACCGCGTATTCGGACCTGCGCCATTGCCCCTACCGCTTCTTCGCGCTGCGCCAGCTGGGCCTGCAGGATGCGGAGGAACTGGGCAGCGAAGTGGACAAGCGCGATTTCGGCAACTGGCTGCACGAGGTGCTGCAGCATTTTCACGAAGGCCTGTTGCAGGCGCCGCTTGATGCGGGCCCTGGACGCACGCATCGGCTCGACGCATCGGCCGAGGCCGTCACGGCGCGCCAGGGCCTCACAGGTGGCGACTTTCTGCCCTTTGCCGCGGGTTGGCCGCAGGTGCGCGATGGCTACCTGCGCTGGCTGGCACAGCACGAGCAGTTGGGCGCGGGCTTTCGCCAGGCCGAGTTCCGGACCACGCAGCCGCTGGGGGGCATGGAGCTCGTGGGCACCATCGACCGCATCGATGGGGTGTCGGGCGCCGGCGAGGTGACCACCCTGGTGATCGACTACAAGACCGAGAGCGACTCCGTCACGCGCCAGCGCATCGGTGCCGGGGCTGAAGACACACAGCTGGCCTTCTACGCCGCGCTGCTGAGCCACGACACCCTGCGCGCCGCCTATGTGAACGTGGGCGAGCGCGGCGAGACGCAGATGCACGAGCAGGAGGAGGTGGTGGCCCTGCGCGACCTGCTGGTGGAGGGCATACAGCACGACTTCGAGCGCATCGCCGCAGGCGACCCCATGCCCGCACTGGGCGAGGGCATGGTGTGCGAGTACTGCGCGGCGCGCGGCCTGTGCCGCAAGGATTTCTGGGCATGACGAACGCTGCGTACGAACACAACGGCCAGGGCGTTTCGCGCGAGGCCTTCTATGCCATTGCCTGCGACCCAGCGCGCAGCGTGGCGGTCGAGGCCTGTGCCGGTGCGGGCAAGACCTGGATGCTGGTCTCGCGCATGCTGCGCGCGCTGCTCGACGGCGCTGCGCCGCACGAGATCCTGGCCATCACCTTCACCAAGAAGGCCGCAGGCGAAATGCGCCAGCGCCTGCAGGAATGGCTGGAGCAGTTTGCCGATGCGCCTCTGGACCAGCTCACGGGTGAACTGGTGGCCCGCGGCATCCGCCCCGAGCGGGCCCTGGAGCAGCGCGAGGCGCTGAGCGGGCTGTACCGGCAGGTCCTGGCCAGCGGCCGGCCGGTGCAGATCCGTACCTTCCACAGCTGGTTTGCCGCGCTGTTGGGCACGGCGCCGCTGGCGCTGCTGCAGGCGCAGGGCCTGCCCGCCAATTTCGAGCTGCTGGAGGACGATGCCGAGGCCGTGCGCGAGGTGTGGCAGCCCTTTTTGCACGCGGTGGACAGCCACGCCGGCCTGCGCGCCGACTACGAGGCGGCGGTGTTCCGCCACGGGCGTTCGCAGACGCACAAGGCGCTCGCGGCAGCCTTGTCCAAGCGCGTGGAATTCGATCTGGCCGACGAGGCCGGGGTGGTCGATGCCTCGGTGCCCCCGTTCGCGGAGCACTGCCCCGAGCTGGCCGGCATGGACAACCCTGCCGATGCGCTGCGCGGCGACCTCGTGCGCCGCCGCTGGCTCGACCGGGCCCAGGCCCTGAGGGTGGAGTCTGCCAAGACCCCGCAGAAGGCAGCCGATTCCATCGTCGATGCCTTCGCCTGCGACGACCTCGACCTGCGCCTGGACCTGTTGCGCAAGGCCCTGTTCGTGGCCAAGGAAGACCGGCTGTCGAAAAACCTGGAGAAATTCGCCGCCGCGCAGGAGGCCGAGCCCGAGCTGCAGCGCCTGCTGCTGGCGCGCCGCCAGCATGACGCCTGGCTGCACCAGCAGCGCATGGCGCGGCTGGCGCGTTGCCTGATCAAAGAGTTCGCGGCCGTCAAGAACCAGCACGGCTGGGTGGACATGAACGACGTGGAGCGCACGGCCCTGGTGATGCTGGCCGACCCGGTGCTCAGCGGCTGGGTGCAGGAGCGGCTCGATGCACGCATCCGCCACCTGCTGGTCGATGAGTTCCAGGACACCAACCCGCTGCAGTGGCAGGCGCTGCACGCCTGGCTCTCGGGCTACGCGGGCTCGGGCGGCGGTTCCGCCGCGCCCAGCGTGTTCATCGTGGGCGACCCCAAGCAAAGCATCTACCGCTTTCGCCGGGCCGAGCCGCAGGTGTTCCTGGCGGCGCAGGCCTTCGTGCGCAACGGCCTCTCGGGCGACCTGCTCAGCTGCGACCACACACGCCGCAATGCCACGGGTGTGATCGCCGCCGTGAACGATGCCCTGGGCACGGCGCAGGCGCAGGGCGAGACCAGTGGTTTTCGCAACCACACGACCGAATCGACCGACCCTGGCGAACTGCTGCGCCTGCCGGCCATCGAGCCTCTGGAAGCCAGTGGCCCTGCGGGCGGCGGTCTGCTGGCCTGGCGCGACAGCCTGACCGAGCCGCGCCACGAGGCCGAGGAAACCCAGCGCATGCGCGAATGCGAGCAGGCCGCGCGCTGGGTGGCGGCGCAGATCGCGGGCGGTGTGCCGCCCAAGGAGGTGCTGGTGCTGGCGCGCAAGCGTGATCGCCTCGCCTCCATGCAGGACGCGCTGCGTGCCCTGCACCTGCCCTGCGTGCAGCCCGAGAAGGCCGACCTGTTCGACGCGCCCGAGGTGCAGGACATGGTGGCCCTGCTCGATGCCCTGGTCTCCACCGGGCACGACCTGTCGCTGGCGCGCGCGCTCAGGTCGCCGCTGTTCGGGTTGGGTGACGATGCGCTGGTGGCCCTGGCCCTGCTGCGCCGCCAGCCCGAGCATTCCGGCCTGAGCTGGTTCGAACTGCTGCAGCGGCCTGAACTGGTGGACGCCACGCCCTGCGCTGCTGCCGGCCCCGTGCTCGCGCAGTACAAGGCCTGGGTCGACACCTTGCCCCCGCACGATGCGCTGCACGCCATCTATGCCCATGGCGACGTGCTGGCCCGCTTTGCGGCGGCGGCCCCGGCCACCCAGCGCGCAGCGGTGCAGGCCAACCTGCGCGCGCTGCTGGCCGCCGCGCTGCAGCACGATGGCGGGCGCTACCTCACGCCCTATGCCTTCGTGCGCGCCATGAAGAAGGGCGGCGTGCGTGCGCCCGGCCGGGTGGATGCGCAGGCCATCCGCCTGCTCACGGTGCACGGCGCCAAGGGGCTGGAGGCGCAGTGCGTGCTGCTGCTCGACACCGACACCCGCCCCCAGAAGGCCGAGACCATGGGCGTGCTGGTGGACTGGCCTGGCGAGCAGCCGGTGCCCACGGGCTTTGTCTTCCTGGCCAGCGAATCGAGCCCGCCGCCCAGCGCGGTCGATGCCCTCGCCGTGGAGCAGCAGGCGCGCCAGCGTGAAGAACTCAACATGCTCTACGTGGCCATGACGCGGGCCAAGCACTGCCTAGCCCTGTCGTCGGTGCAGCCCGCCAGCTCATCTCCTGGCAGCTGGTGGAACCGGCTGGCCATGCTGGTGGACGATGCGGTCTTGCCAGAGGAGGAAGGGGTCGATGCCCCGGCAGTGGCGGCCGGCGGCGAAGCGGCTGCCCACTTTGTGGTGCCTGAGTTGCCCGTGCTGCCGCCCGAACTGGGGCAGGGCCGCAAGGGTGAGTCGGGTGCGGGCCTGGTCGAAGGGTTCGGCGCGGCCCAAGGCGCCGCCAGCCCCGGCGCCTTGGCGCCTGCGCAGTCCACCCCCGAATCCCGCCTCGGCGATGCCATGCACCAGTTGCTCGAGCAGGCCGGCGTGGCGGGCATGTCGCTGGCCGCTCTGCGCGCCCACGGCTGGCCGCCGGCGCGCCTGGCCCGCCTGGCGCAGGACCACGAGATCACCGCTGCCGCCGCCGCGCGCGCCGCGCAACTGGCCCAGCGCATCCTGGCGGGCGAGGGCGCCTGGGCCTGGGACCCTGCCGAGATGGACAGCGCCATGAACGAGGCACCCCTGAACCACCAGGGCCAGAGCCTGCGGCTCGACCGGCTGGTGCGCCGGCCGGTGGGGCGCCAAGGCCCAGGCCCTGCGCCGGGCTGGTGGGTGCTGGATTACAAGAGCGCCGCCCAGCCCGAGCGCCAGCCCGGCCTGATGGCGCAACTGCAGCGCTACCGCGAGGCCGTGCACGCCCTGATGCCGGGCGAGGCCGTGCACGCGGCCTTCCTGACCGGGGACGGGCGCATGGTGGTGCTGGCTGCGGATTCCAGCGCAGTGGATGGGGCCGTCGCCGTGGTGGGGCATACTCTCGCCCCCGCTGTGCCTGTGGCCATGGCCGCGGCAACCCCCGCTTCTTCTCCTTCTTCTTCGTCCCGCAAGCCGCGCCAGGCACCGCCCGGCACGGACGATTCCCCGCAGGGCTCGCTGTTCTGATCCCCGCTGTTGTTGTTCTCCCGATTTCCGAAAGCCCCTCACCATGAATGCAAGCACCCCCATCGCGCAGGACGCTGCCACCCCTGGCCTGGCCTGTGACGTCGCCATCGTCGGCGGCGGCCCGGCGGGCCTCATGGCGGCCGAGGTGCTCGCGCAGGCCGGTGTGGCCGTGCACCTGTTCGATGCCATGCCCTCGGTGGGCCGCAAGTTCCTGCTGGCGGGCAAGGGTGGGCTCAACCTCACGCACTCCGAGCCGCACGAGAGCTTTGCCACCCGCTTCGTGGGCCGCGAGAAGCAGGTCGAGCCGCTGATCACCGCCTTCGGCGGGCCGGCGGTGCGCGACTGGGCGCAGGGACTGGGTGTGGAAACCTTCGTCGGCACCTCGGGTAGGGTCTTCCCGGCCGACATGAAGGCCGCGCCGCTGCTGCGCGCCTGGCTGCAGCGCCTGCGCAGCCAGGGCGTGCAGTTCCATATGCGCCACCGCTGGCTGGGTTGGGCCAATGAGGGGCAGGGCGGTGCACTGCGCTTTGCCACGCCCGCTGGGGAGCTGGCCGTGACCGCGCGCACCACCGTGCTGGCCCTGGGCGGTGGCAGTTGGGCACGCCTGGGGTCCGATGGCGCCTGGGTGCCGCTGCTGGCTGCACGCGGCGTGGCCGTGGCACCGCTGCGCCCGGCCAACTGCGGTTTCGACGTGGTGCGTGGCGATGTGCCCGCTGGCGAGACGCGGCGTGATTTCTTTCGCGAGCTGATCGGCCGCGCGCCCACCCCCGCCGTAGGCTGGACCCCGCACTTCACCGAGCGCTTCGGCGGCCAGCCGTTCAAGACGGTGGCCATCAGCTTCACCGACAGCGAAGGGCGTAGCTTCAGCCGCCGCGGCGAATTCGTGGCCACGGCCACGGGCGTGGAGGGTAGCTTGGTCTACGCTGTCTCGCAGCTGCTGCGCGACGAGATCGAGGCCCATGGCCACGCCACCTTCCACCTCGATCTGCTGCCCGACCACACGCCCGAGCGCGTGCTGGTGGAGGTGCGCCACCCGCGTGGCTCACGCTCGCTGTCCAGCCACCTCAAAAGTCGCCTGGGGCTCGATGGCATCAAGGCCGGCATTCTCTACGAGCACCTGGGCAAGGATGGCGTGGCCGACCCTGTGGCACTGGCCCATGCCATCAAGGCGCTGCCCGTGACGGTGGTGGCCACCCGGCCGCTGGACGAAGCCATCAGCACCGCCGGTGGCGTCGCTTTCGAGGCACTTGACGGCGACCTCATGGCCTCCCGCGCGCCGGGTGTGTTCTGCGCCGGCGAAATGCTGGACTGGGAGGCTCCGACGGGTGGCTACCTGCTGACGGCCAGCATGGCCAGCGGCAGGCTGGCGGGGCAGGGCGTGCTGAAGTTCCTGCGCGCTGGCGCTTGAGGGCTTGCCCGAGCGCGGGCGTTGTCGGCACTGCTGCAATGCCGCACGGATGCAGGTTGTCAGAACCTCGACCGGTAATACAGCATCGGCCCGCCCTTCCTGGCGCGCAACAGCAGGCGCGATCCGCCCTGCAACTGCACGCCGACCGCGCCGAATTCGGGCACGAGACCCCGGGTCTTTGACGATTCCCATTGCACTTCGAGGCGCGTGCCATACAGGGGTTGCTGTGCGTCCCGGATCATGGTCAATGCGTCGGATGAAGGCGCCAGCTGCGAAGTCCGTGCCCAGGCCGATACGTCGAACTGTGGCCCGCTCTCACGCTGCGAACGCCAGCGCACGCCGAAGTCCACGCTTGCAGGGCTGGGTGCATCCGATGCCAGCGGCACGGCACTGGCCGTTGGCGCGCTCATGCCCAATGACAGCCCGAACTTGCCGTAAGACTCGCGTGTGATGAGCCAGCCGGTGAGGTCAATGGACTGGGTGCTGTTGAACTGGTATCCCGGGCTGCCGGGTAGCGCATTGATGCGTGCGGAATAGTCGCCAAAGTCCGGCAGCACCACGCTGTTGATCTCATAGAACGAGGATGCCCTGGTGGTCTTTTCGCGCAGGCTGGCCATGGCTTCGTCGGCGAAGTTCACACCCGCCGCCGTGGCCACTCCGGTGGTGAGCCAAAACAGCCCTGCGGTGCAAAGATCCCTGCTTCTGCGGTGGGCCGCATGCCCTGTTGCCATTGCAATGGCGTAGCCATCGGGATGCCCGGTTGCTTGGCTGCGGGCGGTGAATACTTGCACGGTCATGGCGGTAGACATGGCAGCACCCGATAGAAAAAAGATGGACTAGGCGATGCTGCAAAGTGTGCGCCTCTCCATCGGCGAGGGGAAGCTCCGAATGCCGCGAAACTGTGTCGGACATCACCGACAAGGTCTGCGCGCCTGTTCAAAAGAACCTTGGGCGGAACCTCAGGAGGGATGGCAATCGGTTGTGGCGCGTCGCGCGCCAATGCGTGCGCGACCAAAAAGGCATTTTTGCGCAGGGCGCAAAAAAGAAGAAAGAAGTTGACGAGCCTTACCCCCGGCACTGACTCCACAGTTAGGGCTGCTTGGTTCCCCACCTGACCCGTTTGGCCGCTTTACCATGCGGGGAGGCCCGTCACTGGCTATTGTAGCGGGTGCGCGGCAGGTGGCCGGCTTCGATGGCCAGTTTGTCCTTGCCGCGACGGGTTATTTGGATGCTCGTGCCACACGGCGCTGCCAAGCAATGAAGGTTGGGGCCCCACCAGCCCCCAGATGGTGACGCCGATGCATGGCACAGATGGCAATCCCTGCAAGGCCATGGACATTGCCCGGCCTACCCCGGACACACCGGCACCCAGGGCATCGCGAACAGTCGCCCCCTTGCTCTGCAGCACCATCGACAGCAGGGCCTCCCCAGATCCGTTTTCCCCGGGTTGCCAGCGGCGCCTTTTGGGGGGGTGAAAGCCGTCTCCGGTGGTGGCGAGCGCTGTGCAGGGGCATCCGCAGACCCCCTTAGAATCAAGCCATGTCCTATCTCGTGCTCGCCCGCAAGTACCGCCCCCGCAATTTCACCGAAATGGTGGGGCAGGAGCACGTGGTACAGGCGCTCACCAATGCGCTCACCCAGCAGCGCCTGCACCATGCCTACCTGTTCACGGGCACGCGGGGGGTGGGCAAGACCACGGTGTCGCGCATCCTGGCCAAGTCGCTCAACTGCCAGGGGCCGGACGGCACGGGCGGCATCACCGCCACGCCCTGCGGCGTGTGCCAGGCCTGCACCGACATCGACAGCGGCCGGTTCGTGGACTACACCGAACTCGACGCTGCCTCCAACCGCGGCGTGGACGAGGTGCAGAGCCTGCTCGAGCAGGCCGTGTACAAGCCGGTGCAGGGGCGCTTCAAGGTCTTCATGATCGACGAAGTGCACATGCTCACCAACACCGCCTTCAATGCGATGCTCAAGACGCTGGAGGAGCCGCCCGAGTACCTGAAGTTCGTGCTTGCCACGACGGACCCGCAGAAGGTGCCGGTCACCGTGCTCAGCCGCTGCCTGCAGTTCAACCTGCGCCCCATGGCGCCCGAGACGGTGCTCAGCCACCTCACACAGGTGCTCGCGGCCGAGAACGTGCCCGCCGAGCCCCAGGCGCTGCGCCTGCTCTCGCGCGCCGCGCGCGGCTCCATGCGCGATGCGCTTTCGCTCACCGACCAGGCGATTGCCTTCGGCAGCGGCCAGTTGCAGGAAGCCGGCGTGCGCCAGATGCTGGGCGCGGTGGACCGCTCCTACGTGTTCCGCCTCATCGAAGCCCTGGCTTTGGGCGACGGCAAGACGGTGGTGGAAACCGCCGATGTGCTGCGCCTGAACGGCCTGTCTGCCGCCTCCACGCTCGAAGAGATGAGTGCCGTGCTGCAGCGCATGGCCGTGTTCCAGGCCGTGCCGCAGATGGTGGGCGCCGTCGATGCCGACGACCCCGAGGCTGCCGAGACCGCGCGCCTGTCGGCTGCCATGCCGCCTGATGAGACGCAACTGCTGTACAGCATGTGCCTGCACGGCCGCAGCGAGCTGGGCCTGGCGCCCGACGAATACGCAGCCCTGACCATGGTGCTGCTGCGCCTGTTGGCCTTCAAACCCCCGGCCGGCGACGGCCCGGCAGAAAAAAAAACTCTGACGCGGCCTGAACCGGCGGCTTCGGCCCCTGTTCACGCCCCGGTTGCTGCACCTTTGCCGGCGGCTCCGGCTCCGGCTCCGGCCCCGGTCGTGGCTGTCGTGCAGCCACCCGCGGTGGTTGCCACTGCCCCTGTCCCGGTGGCCGCCGCCGCCCATGTCGCCGCTCCGTTGGCCGCAGAGCCTGCGGCTGCCAAGGTCGTCGCTGCACCGGAGGTTCCCGTGCCCGCACCTGCGCCCGTGGCCGCGGCGCCCCAGTCCACGCTATTGCCGGTGCGCACGCTCGACGATTTCGACCGGCAGCACGGCGGGTCTGGCGATGAGCGCGATGGCGGCGAGCACGCCAGGTCATCGTCACCCGCCACGGCCGTGGCCGAGCGCCCGGCGGCCGACGTGATGTCCATCCCCGTGCGCAGCATGTCCGCAGAGCCTGGCGTGCGCCTGCAGCCCACGGCGCATTCGCCTTCGGCGGCATCGCTGCCTGCCTCGGCCCGCTATACGCCGACCGAAGAGGGCGAGGTCTGGTACACCACCGTACAGTCCCTGGTGGCCGCCGAAGTGATCACCGCGCTGGTGCGCGAGCTGGCGCTGCAGTCGCAACTGGTGGCACGCGATGGTGGCCACTGGCTGCTGCGCGTGGAGCGCGAGTCGCTCAACCAGCCCACGGCGCGCGAGCGCCTGCGCGCCGCGCTGGAAAATGCCGGCCATGCCACCCAGATCACCGTCGAGGTGGGCGTGGTGATCGACAGCCCCGCGCGCCGCAACGCCGCTGCCGCTGCCGAGCGCCAGCGCGTGGCCGAAGAGATCGTGATGAACGACCCCTATGTGCAGACGCTGCTGCGCGACCATGGCGCGAAAATCGTGCCGGGCAGCATCAAGCCTGCGTGAGGCGTTTGCAGCAACCGATGCCGACAGATCGATAGACAGACAACCTCCAACCTACAACCTCCAACCCAAGGACCACCACCATGTTCAACAAAGGACAACTCGCCGGCCTGATGAAGCAAGCCCAGGCCATGCAGGACAACCTGAAGAAGGCGCAGGACGAACTGGCCTTCATCGAGGTCGAGGGCGAATCCGGCGCCGGCCTCGTGAAGGTGCTCATGACCTGCAAGCACGACGTCAAGCGCATCACCATCGATCCGAGCCTGCTGGCCGAAGACAAGGACATGCTCGAAGACCTGGTGGCGGCTGCGTTCAATGCGGCGGTGCGCAAGGCGGAAGAGACTTCCAGTGAGAAGATGGGCAAGCTCACGGCAGGGATGCCAGGCCTCCCCGGCGGCATGAAACTCCCTTTCTAAGTTGGCTGGCTACCGAGCGGGCAATCTGCGTCGTTGGGCGGTGCTCGGAATCCTCACGTACTTCAAGTACGTTCCGGTTCCTGTGCTCCGTCCGCCTAGCAGCTTATCCCGCTCGCTACGCCTGTCAGGGCGGGGTGTGAAGCCGGGGGGGGCGGCGCGTTGCTCGCTTCGCTTGCTTGCGCCTGGGCATTTTTTTGAAACCGGCTTTTCGCTGCGTACACTGGGCCTATGGCTTCTTCTTCCACGAACTCCCTTGATGTTTTGATCCAGGCGCTCAAGCGGCTGCCGGGGGTGGGGGTGAAGTCGGCTTCGCGCATGGCGTTTCATCTGCTGCAGCATGACCGGGAGGGGGCCGAGGCCTTGTCACGGGCGCTGCACGATGCGGCTGTGTCGGTTCACCACTGCAGCCGCTGCCATACATTCACCGAGGCCGATGTGTGCAGCACCTGCCTGGACCCGGAGCGCGATGCCACGCGGCTGTGCGTGGTGGAGACGCCTGCGGACCAGTCGGCGCTGGAGCGCACGGGGGCCTTCAAGGGGCTGTACTTCGTGCTGATGGGGCGGCTCAGTCCGCTCGACGGCATCGGCCCCAAGGAGATCGGCCTGCACAAGCTCATGGACCGGGCCAGCGACGGCACGGTGCAGGAGGTGATCCTGGCGACCAATTTCAATGCCGAGGGCGAGGCGACCGCGCATGTGATCAGCGAGGCGCTCAAGGCCCGGGGCCTGCACGTCACGCGGCTGGCTCGCGGCGTGCCGGTGGGCAGCGAGCTGGAATACGTGGACCTGGGCACCATCGCCCATGCGCTCGTGGACCGGCGCTGAAGTGGCTTGGGTGCAGGGCCGCTTAGAATCCGTGCCCTCCTATCGATTCAATGGCTTTCCAGGCAAGGCTGGCAGGCAATAGCAAGAAGAAAGTGCAACAAGAATGAACTCCTCCATGCACATGGCCCGGTTCACGGCGGCCTACTGGTGTGTGCTGGTGGCTGCGCTGCTGCCCATGGTGTGCTCCTACCTGGCCAAGAGCGGGGGGCTGGGAAAATCGCGCGGGCAGGGCGGTTTCGACAACAGCGACCCACGGGCCTGGCTGGCCCGGCAGACAGGCTGGCAGGCACGCGCCAATGCAGCGCAGACCAACAGCTTCGAGGCGCTGCCGTTCTTCATCGGCGCGGTGATCATTGCGCACCAGCTCGGCGCAGGCCAGACACTGCTGGACCTGGCAGCCCTGCTGTGGGTGTTTCTGCGCATTTTTTACATCATGATGTATGTGGCGGACATGCCTACCGTGCGCAGTGCGCTGTGGTCGGGTGCCTTGCTCGTCAACATCGGCATCCTGTTCATGGGATACCGCTGATCGCCAGGGCTGGCGGGCGTTTTTCGCCCGCGGCCGGGCCCTCGCGGCCCGCTTTTTTGCCCTTCGTGGGCCCCACGCCACTGTCACCTACGTATTAGTCCTCAGGGGTAGTCCCTGATGCCTGCCGGGCTATGCTGAGGCACGATTGTTGCAGTGCAACAATGGCCTCTTCGCCTTTCATTTTTCCATGCCCAGTCCCTTGCTCAGCCGCCGCGCATTTGGTGCCGTATCCGCCCTCTCGGCGGCTGCGGTGTTTGCGCCTGCCGTGCTGTCACAGCAGGCGGCCGCGCCGGGGCTGGGTCGCGTCACGGTAGCTGTCGGGGGGCAAAGCGTGCTTTACCACCTGCCGCTGGCGCTGGCCGACCTGCTGGGCTACTTCGAGAGCGAAGGGCTGCAGGTGGTGGTCTCCGACTTTGCCGGTGGCGCCATGGCACTGCAGGCCGTGTTGCAAGGGGCCGCCGACGTGGGGTCGGGGGCTTACGAATACACCATCCGCCAGCAGGTGCGTGGCAGCTACCTGCGCGCCATGGCAGTGCATGGCCGCGCGCCGCAGATCGCCATGGGCGTTTCGCGCAAGGCCTTGCCGCGCTACGAGGCACTCCCTGACCTCGCGGGCCGGCGCATCGGTGTCTCGGCCCTGGGGTCGTCCACGCACCTCATGGCCATCCACCTGCTGGCGCGCGCTGGCATGCGCGAGCGCGACGTGGGCTTTGTGGGGGTGGGCTCGGGCGCGCCGGCCGTGGCGGCGTTGCGCACGGGCCAGGTGCAGGCGCTGTGCCATGCAGATCCCATCATGACGCTGCTGGAGCAGAAGATGGACGTGCACATCGTAGGCGACATGCGCACCCTGAAGGGCTCACAGGAGCTGTTTGGCGGCAACATGCCGGCCGGTTGCCTGTATGGGCCCCAGGCCTTCGTGCAAAAGCAGGCGGCCCAGGTGCAGGCGCTGACCAATGGCATCGTGCATGCGCTCAAGTGGCTGCAGACGGCCGCGCCGGCCGACCTGATCAAGGTGGTACCGCCCAGTTACCTGCTGGGCGACCGCGGGCTGTACCTGGCCGCCTTCAGCCGTGTGCGCGAGACCTTCTCGCCCAACGGCCTGATGCCCGACGACGGGCCCGCCACCGCGCTGCGCGTGCTGGGCCGCACCGGCCCTGAGGTGACCGACGTGAAGGTCGACCTGGCCCGCACCTTCAGCAACGAGTGGGTGCGCAAGGCGCGGCAGAAGTACAACGTNTGATACGGATTTGCCTTCAACCGTCTAACT
>NZ_LMIJ01000046.1:151816-198181 GCF_001428665.1 Acidovorax sp. Root219 | reverse complement strand
CGTGCTACAGCACTGTCTGCGGCTTCCCGCCTAGTTATACGATTGAATGCAAATCCGTATGAGACTGCCTGCGCATCAAGCGCCTTCTGCGCTTTCGGGACGGGAAGATGGCTTACATTGGCCGGCATCCGGTTTGCCGTAGGCTCGGCACACCAACTTCCTACCCACCAAGGATTTCTCCATGGCATTCTCCCTCAGCATCGGCCCGCTCGTCTCCCTGATCGCGGGCATCCTCATCCTCGTCATGCCGCGCCTGCTCAGCACCATTGTGGCCATCTACCTCATCGTCATGGGAGTACTAGGACTGATGGGCATGCATTCCCTCAAGCTCTGAGGGGGGTGAGCCGCTGAGAAAACCTCCCTGGCGTCGTTGCCTCGTCTTGCCGTACTTTCAGTACTGTCTGCGACGAGGCGCCTAGCCAGGAAGCTTTTTCAGCAACTCGTGAGAGTGGGGCTGCCCCGTCTGGCAAAAAGCCCCAACCCCTGGAGCTCAGCGCTTCTTGACCTTCGATGGCGTGCCGCCGCGCTTGGCGGGGGCTGAGGCCGGGGCCTTGGCTGCGCTTTGCTTGCCGCGGGCCTGGACCACGTTGCGCACGTTCGAGGATCGCACCTGGGTGGCAGCTGCCACCGCGGCGCGCACCGGCAGGTAGACCACGATCTGCTGGCCCAGCTTGAAGGCGGCGCTGGCCTTGACGTCGTTCCAGTCGGCCACGTTGCTGGTGCTCAGGTTGTAGCGCTTGGCCACGCTGGCCACGGTTTCGCCCTTGCGGGCGCGCACCGTGGTGCGGCGGGTGACGATTTCGGGGGCGAATGCCAGTTGGCCGTTGTCCGCCAGGTGCGATGAGACGTCCTCGCGCGTGGTCACCGAGCGCGGCACCATCAGTGCCGAGCCGGCCTTGATCAGCATGCGCGGCGGGATGTTGTTCATGGCGCGCAGGTCGTTCTCGCTCATGCCGGTGCGCTGGGCGGCATCGGCCACCGTCATGGTGGTGGGCACGGACCATACCGTCCAGCTGGCGTACTGGCCTTCGCGGCGCGCTTCCAGGTTGCGCTGGAAGACCTTGGCATTGTCCCAGGGCAGCAAAATCTGCGGTGTGCCGGCCGCCAGGATCACGGGGCGCTTGTACGAGGGGTTGAGCGCGCGGAAATCGTCCTCGCGGATGCCCGAGAGCGTGGCCACCAGCGCCACGTCAATGTCGTGGGTGATGTCCACCGTCTGGAAGTAGGGGTGGTTCTCGATCAGCGGCAGCTCGGCCTTGAAGGCATCGGGGTTGGCCACGATGTTCTTCACCGCCTGCAGCTTGGGCACATACAGCCGGGTCTCGGCCGGCATGTTCAGGTCGGTGTAGCTGGTGCCCAGGCCCGCCTTCTGGTTGCGCGCAATGGCGCGGCCCACGCTGCCTTCACCCCAGTTGTAGGCGGCCAGGGCCAGGTGCCAGTCGCCGAACATGCCGTGCAGCTTCTGCAGGTAGTCGAGCGCTGCGCGGGTCGATGCCAGCACGTCGCGCCGGTCATCGCGAAAGGCGTTCTGCTTGAGGTCGAAATAGTTGCCCGTGGCCGGCATGAACTGCCACATGCCCGCCGCCTTGGCGCTCGACACCGCCTGGGGGTTGAACGCGCTCTCGATGTAGGGCAGCAGCGCCAGCTCGGTCGGCATGCCCCGGCGTTCCAGTTCTTCGACGATGTGGAACAGGTACTTGCTCGAGCGCTCCGTCATGCGCTGGATGTAGTCTGGCCGCGTGGCATACCACTGCTCGCGGTCCTGCACCAGCTCGTGCTGCAGGTCGGGCATGGCAAAGCCGCGCCGTATGCGGTCCCACAGGTCGGCCGGGGCCGAGAGCGATGCCACGCCGCCGCCGTTGAAGGTGTTCACCGCCATGATGGGCTGCAGCGGCCCGTTCGGGATGAGCGGCGTGTGCGCGGGGCGCGCAGGCGCCTTGTTGTTGGTGGGGGTGGCAGGGCCGTCGGACGCGCCGCCCGCCACGGTGGTGTCGGTTCCGGTGGTGGCGCAGCCGGTCAGCCAGAGCATGCCGGCCAGGCACGCGATGTGCACAATTTTCATCGAAACTCGTTTTTCCATTGGCGCAGTGCCGCCAGTACGGCCACTGCGTCGTGTTGATCTGCCTGCAGGTCGAACCGCTGCGCTGCTTCGCGCACCTCGGCTTCGCGCACGCGCAGGAAGGGGTTGATACTGCGCTCTTGCGCAATGTTCGATGGCAGGGTGGGCAGGCCTTGCGCCCGCTGTGCTTCGCACCAGCCGAGGTAGTGGACCAGATCCTGGTTGCCGGGTTCCACGGCACGCGCGAATTTAAGGTTCGAGAGTGTGTATTCGTGCGCACAACACACCCTGGTGTTGCCGGGCAGGGCCGCCAGCTGGTCGAGCGAGTCGAGCATCTGCGCCGGTGTGCCCTCGAACAGGCGCCCGCAACCGCCCGAAAACAGCGTGTCGCCGCAGAACAGTACCGGCGTGCCCCCCATGTCCGCACCGTAGTAGGCGATGTGCCCGGCCGTGTGGCCCGGCACGTCCAGCACCGTGAAGTGCAGGCCGGCCACGTCCACCTTGTCGCCAGCGGCCAGGCGCACCAGCGGCTCGGGGACTTTCTCGCGGGCCGGGCCGTAAACGGTGGCGCCCGTGGCCTCGCGCAGCACGTCCACCCCGCCGACGTGATCGTTGTGGTGGTGCGTGACTAGAATGGCCTGCAATCGCAGTCCCAGGTCGTGCAAAGCCTTCTGTACCGGTGCGGGATCTCCCGGGTCGACCACAATGGCCTGGCGTGCGTCGTGCAGCATCCAGATGTAGTTGTCGGCAAAGGCGGGCAGCGGTAGCAGGTTCATGAGCGATCAAATTATAGGTTTGCACCACTGGTTCGATTCCCCGCCCGGCCGTTACCTGCTGGCCTGGGAGCAAGCCCGCCTGGATGAGGCGGTGGCGGACCTCTTTGGCTACCACGCCGTGCAGCTGGGCATGCCCCTGCTGGACGGCCTGCGTGCCAACCGCATGCCCTACCAATGGCTGGCGCTGGGGCAGGAGGCCGTGGGCGAGGGGGGCCTGGCCGCCGAGCCCGGCCTGCGCGAGGATGGTACGCCGCGCCAGGCCATCGCGCTGCTGGCCGAGCCGGTGGCCCTGCCATTTGCCGAAGCCAGCCTCGACCTGGTGGTGCTGCCCCATACGCTGGAGCTGAGCATCGACCCCCACGCCGCCCTGCGCGAAGTGGCGCGCGTGCTCGTACCCGAAGGGCGCGTGGTCATCAGCGGCCTGAACCCCATGAGCCTGTGGGGCCTGCGCCAGCGGCGTGCGCGGCTGTACGGCCGCTTCGGCCGCGGCTCGCTCTACCTGCCCGACGTGGGCGAGTTCATCGGCTACCGCCGCCTGCGCGACTGGTTGCGGTTGTTGAGCTTCGAGGTCGAATCGGCCCGGTTTGGCTGTTATTGTCCTGCGGTGCGCAGCAGCCAGTGGATCGAGCGCTTTGGCTGGCTGGACCCGCTGGGCGAGAAGTGGTGGCCGATTTTCGGCGCCGGGTACTTCCTGGTGGCCGTCAAGCGCGTGCACGGCATGCGCCTGCTGGAGCCCGCGTGGCGCACCGCGCGCCAGCGCAACGCAGCCACCGTGCCCGTGGCGCACCGCACCCCCTCGCCACCGGGCGCTACGCACCGGCGCTGATGACCATGAACATGAAGAAGAACAGGAATCCATTTTGAACGAGGTCGTGATTTACACCGACGGTGCCTGCAAGGGCAACCCCGGCCCTGGTGGCTGGGGCGTGCTGCTGCGCGCAGGCACATCGGAGAAGGAGCTGTTCGGCGGCGAGTTGGGCACCACCAACAACCGCATGGAGCTGCTGGCCGTGATCGAGGCGCTTGCCGCCTTGAAGCGCCCCTGCGCCGTCACCCTGTACCTGGACAGCGAGTACGTGCGCAAGGGCATCACCGAGTGGATCCACGGCTGGAAGGCCCGCGGCTGGCGCACCGCCAGCAACGCCCCGGTGAAGAACGTGGAGCTGTGGCAGCGCCTGGACGCCCTGGTCGCCAACGGCGGCCACCGCATCGACTGGCGCTGGGTCAAGGGCCACTCGGGCGATCCGGGCAACGAGCGCGCCGACCAACTGGCCAACAAGGGCGTGGACAAGGCGCTGGGCCGCGGCTGAGACCACGCGGGAGACTGGGGCGGCGGTTGAATGTCTCCAATCCCCCACCCCTTAAGTAGCCGGGGGCTGCAGGTTTGGATACACACTGATACATTGGCGGATTGCCCGCGCCCGGGCTTTACCGATCTCACTGCTGCTGATCCATGGCGTCCAAAACCCGTTACATCGTTGTTGCTGTCGCCGGCATCGCTGCCGCATCGGGGGGCGCATGGTGGCTTCAGCGCCCTGCGGCGCCGCCCAAGGCGGACGGCGCAGTCACACCTGCAGGGGGCAATGGCCCCTCGGCTGGCGCGCGGGGGCCGGGCGGGCAGGGCGGAGCGGGCCGGGTTGTGGCGGTGGAGGCCACGTCCGTGCGCCAGATGGCGCTGCGCGACGATGCCGAGGCCGTGGGCAGCCTGCGCTCGCGCCGCAGCGTGGTGCTGCGCCCCGAGGTCAGCGGGCGCATCACCCAGCTCAATTTCACCGACGGCCAGCGCGTGCGCCAGGGCCAGGTGCTGGTGCAGTTCGACGACCAGCTGCCCCGCGCCCAGGTGCAGCAAAGCCAGGCCGAGCTGTCCATCGCCCAGGCCAACCACAAGCGCAACCAGGAGCTGGTGGCCCAGGGCTTCATCAGCCAGCGCTCGGTCGACGAGAGCGCCGCCAACCTCGAAGTCGCCCAGGCCAAGCTCTCGTTGTCGCAGGCCACGGCCTCGCGGCTGCGCATCCTGGCGCCGTTCGACGGCATTGCCGGCATCCGCGGCGTGAACGTGGGCGACTACCTCAAGGACGGCGCCGACATCGTCAACGTGGAAGACCTGGACGCGGTGTACGTGGACTTTCGCCTGCCCGAGCGCCTGCAGGGGAAGGTGCGCACCGGCCAGACGGCGCGCGTGGTGTTCGATGCGCTGCCCGGCGTGCGTTACGCCGCCGTGGTCCAGGCCATCAACCCGCAGATCGACGCCGACGGCCGTGCCGTGGCCGTGCGTGGCTGCATCGACAACCGCCGCCTGCAGTTGCGCCCCGGCATGTTCGCGCGTGTCACTACCGTGTTCTCCGAACGCGCGAACGCCCGGGTGGTCCCTGAGGAGGCCATCGTGCCCGAGGGCAGCAACGCCTTCGTCTACAAGGTGATCGAAGGCAAGGAGCCCGGCACCCGCGTGGCCCAGCGCACCGCCGTGACGCTGGGGGCGCGCGCCCCTGGCCTGGTGGAGGTGGTGGACGGCCTGGCCGCCGACGACCTGGTCGTCACCGCAGGGCAGCAGCGCATCCAGCGCGACGGCACCGCCGTGCGCGTGGTGGTGCTGGGCCAGCCGGAGGCTGGCAGAGGCGCTGCCGCCGGGCCGGCACGCGCAACGTCGAGTGCGGCTTCGGGGGCTGCCCCCATGGCCGATGCGCCGGCGTCCGCCGCACTTTCCGTGGGCAAGGCCGCAACTGCGGCCCCCGTCACCGCATCGGCACCCGCTGCGGCGCCGGTCGCCGCCCTGGTGGAGCCACTGCCCGGCCCCAACCCCTGCCAGGTGGCGGGCACCTCTTCGGGCCGCTCGGCACCCGTGCTGCCGGGCAAGCCCGCCTGAGCCGCCTGCAGCCCTCTTCACCGCTCCCTGCTGACGTACTGCCATGCAACTCGCTGAACTCTCGATCCGCCGGCCGGTGCTGGCCACCGTGCTGTCGCTCCTGGTGCTGCTGGTCGGGGCGGTGAGCTTCACACGCTTGTCGGTGCGTGAATACCCCAAGATCGACGAGCCCGTGGTCACCGTCAGCGTGCGCTACGCGGGGGCCTCGGCCGAGGTGATCGAGTCGCAAGTCACCAAGCCGCTCGAAGACTCGATCGCCGGCATCGACGCGGTGGACGTGATCACCTCCATCAGCCGCGCCGAGCAAAGCCAGATCAGCGTGCGCTTTCGCCTGGAGAAAGACGCCGACAATGCCGCTGCCGAGGTGCGCGACCGCACGGCCCGCGTGCGCAACCGCCTGCCCGACGCGGTGGACGAGCCCGTGATCGCCAAGGTCGAGGCCGACGCCTCGCCCGTGATGTGGCTGGCCTTCAGCAGCGACACCCGCACCCCGCTGGAGATCAACGACCTGCTCAACCGCATCGTCAAGCCGCGCCTGCAGACCGTGACCGGCGTGGCCGACGTGCCCATATACGGCGAGCGCCGCTACGCCATGCGCGTGTGGCTGGACCCCGAGCGCATGGCCGGCTACCGCCTGACCACGCAGGACGTGGAAGACGCCATCCGCCGCAACAACCTGGAGCTGCCCGCCGGCCGCATCGAGTCGCAGCAGCGCGAATTCAGCGTCACCTCGCAGACCGACCTGGCCAGCCCGGCGCAGTTCGCGAACGTGGTGATTCGCACCGTCAACGGCTTTCCGGTGCGCATCCGCGACGTGGCGCGGGTGGAGGAGGGCGCCGCCAGCGACCGCAGCCGCGTGCGCCTGAACGGGCGCGAGGCCATCTCCCTGGGCGTCATCCGCCAGGCCACGGCCAACCCGCTGGAGCTGTCGGCCGGCGTGCGCGCCATGCTGCCCACGCTCAAGGCCGACCTGCCGCCCGACATCGCTATCGACATCGCCAACGACAACTCTCTGTTCATCGACCGCTCGGTGAAGAGCGTCTACACCACCATCGCCGAGGCCGTGGTGCTGGTGGCGCTGGTGATCTTCGTCTTCCTGCGCACGGCGCGCGCCTCCATCATCCCCATCGTCACCATCCCGGTGAGCCTGGTGGGCAGCTTTGCGCTGATGTCGCTGGCGGGCTTCTCGATCAACACCCTCACCCTGCTGGCCCTGGTGCTGGCCATCGGCCTGGTGGTGGACGACGCCATCGTGATGCTGGAGAACATCTACCGGCACATCGAGGAGGGGCTCGATCCGTTCTCGGCCGCGATCAAGGGCGCACGCGAAATCGGCTTTGCCATCGTCGCCATGACGCTGACCCTGGTGGCCGTGTATGCGCCGCTGGCCTTCACGCCCGGCCGCACGGGCCGCCTGTTCGTCGAGTTCGCGCTGGCGCTGGCCGGCGCCGTGGTGGTCTCGGGCTTCGTGGCGCTCACGCTCTCGCCCATGATGTGCTCGCTGCTGCTCAAGCACAACCCCAAGCCCAACTGGTTCGACCGCTCCATGGAGCGCTGGCTCACGGCCCTGTCGGACGCCTATGGTCGCCTGCTGCGCTGGATCGTCACCGCACGCTGGGGCGGCAAGGGTGGCGGCGTGCGCGGCGTGCTGTTCCAGGCGCGCTGGCTGGTGATCCTGGCCATGGCGGTCAGCGGCGCCGCGCTGGTGCTGGTCTACCCCGGCATGCGCCAGGAGCTCTCGCCGCTGGAAGACCGCGGCACCATCCTGGTCAACGTCACCGCACCCGACGGCGCCACGCTGGACTACACCAACCGCTATGCGCTGGAGCTCGAAAAGGTGGGCCGTGACTACCCCGAGTTCGACCGCATCTTCGCCAACATCGGCAACCCCACGGTGGCGCAGGGCAGCGTGATCTACCGCACGGTGGACTGGGAGAACCGCTCGCGCAGCACGCTCAACCTGGTGCGCGAGCTGCAGCCCAAGGTGGTCGGCCTGCCGGGCGTCAATGCCTTTTTGATCACGCCGCCCTCGCTGGGCCAGCCGTTCCGTGCGCGCCCGCTCACCTACGTGATCCAGACCTCGGACAGCTACGAGAACCTCAACGCCGTGGCCAACGCCATGATGGCCGAGATCGCCAAGAACCCAGGCATCGTCTCCCCCGAGGCCGACCTGCGACTGAACAAGCCCGAGCTGCGCATCGCCGTCAACCGCGACCGCGCCGCCGACCTGGGCGTGAGCGTGGACGTGGTGGCCAAGGCCATCGAGACCATGCTGGGCGGGCGCACCGTCACGCGCTACAAGCGCGACTCCGAGCAGTACGACGTGATCGTGCAGACCCAGGCCAGCGGCCGCACCACTCCCGAGAACATCGACAGCATCTACGTGCGCGGCCGCAACGACGCAATGATCCCGCTCTCCAGCCTGGTCAACGTCAAGGAAAGCGTGAGCCCGCGCGAACTCAACCACTTCGGCCAGCGCCGCTCGGCCACCATCACGGCCAACCTGTCGCCCGAGTATTCGCTGGGCGAGGCCCTGACCTTCATGGACAGCACGGCCGCCAAGGTGCTCAAGGCCGGCTACACCACTGACCTCAACGGCACCTCGCGCGAGTTCCGCAGCTCGCAGGGCGCGCTGGGCATCGTCTTCCTGCTGGCGCTGGTGTTCATCTTCCTGGTGCTGGCCGCGCAGTTCGAGAGCTTCATCGACCCGCTGGTGATCATGGTCTCGGTGCCGCTGTCCATGATCGGTGCGCTGCTGGCGCTCAAGTGGAGCGGGGGCTCGCTCAACGTGTATTCGCAGATCGGCCTGATCACGCTGGTGGGGCTGATCACCAAGCACGGCATCCTGATCGTGGAGTTCACCAACCAGCTGCGCGAGCAGGGCCTGGAGATGGTGGACGCGCTCGTCAAGGCCTCGGCCCAGCGCCTGCGCCCCATCCTCATGACCACGGGCGCCATGGTGCTCGGCGCCATCCCGCTGGCCCTGGCCTCGGGCGCCGGTGCCGAAACGCGCTCGCAGATCGGCTGGGTGATCGTGGGCGGCATGTCGCTGGGCACGCTGCTCACCATCTTCGTCGTGCCCACCATGTACACCCTGTTCGCCCGCAAGGCGGTGCCCGGCGCCAACACCGCCGTGGCGGCCGAAGAACCCGCCGAGCCGTTGCACACCGCGCACGACTACGTGGCGAAGTAGTAGCCGGGGGGAGAGGCGACGGCCGCTGGCGCGCACCGTCTGGCATATTGGCGCATGTTGTATGCGCCTTGGCACCGCGTGCGTTCAATTCAAGCGCATGCCATGCTGCGGTGCACCCCAGCCAAGTCCTATTGCCGTAGAAAGACCCCTTCTCATGAGCTTTGCTACCCACACCGTTGAAGGCGCCGTCAGCATCGTCACCCTGCAGCGCCCCGAGCGCCTCAACGCCATCAGCGGTACTTTGCTGGTCGATTTGCACACCGCCCTGCAGGCCGCTCAGAACGAGCCCGCCACGCGCGCCATCGTCTTCACGGGCGCCGGCCGCGCCTTCTGCGCAGGCGACGACCTCAAGGAGTTTGCCGAGCAGTCCGAAAGCCCCGCCACCATCGCCGAGCACAGCGAGCGCATCCAGCAGATCACGCGCGACATCATGTTCGGCCCCAAGCTCGTCATCGGTGCCGTGCACGGCTATGCCGTGGGGGGCGGCTTCGAATGGGTGCTTAACTGCGACCTGGTGGTGGCGGCCGACACGCTGGTCTGCTTCTTCCCCGAAATGGCGCTGGGCCACTTCGTCACCGGTGGCGTCACCCACCTGCTGCCCCAGATCCTGGGCCATCAGCGCACCATGGAACTCATCGTGCTGGGCGAGCGCCAGAGCGCTGCGGATCTGAAGGCCCTGGGGCTCGTCAACCGCGTGGTACCGGCGGCTGAGATGCTGCCCACTGCGATGGCATTGGCGGCCGAGGTGGCGACGCGGTCGGCTGGTGCTACCGCGCGGCTCAAGCGCGTGCTCACATCGGGCCTGGGGCCGCGCATTGAAGAGGCACTGCTTGCAGAGAGCAAGGCGGCGAATGCGTGCTTTGCGGATCCGGATACGGCACAGCGGATCGAGGTGTTTGCGAAGGGGCGGTTGTGATCTCGTGAGCTGCGGGACTGTGCGGCTCTTGACCGGTACTCGATACACTCTCTTGACATATTGAAGAGAGGGGGGCAACCGTGAAATCAGTTAGAGTTTTGAGCGAAGCAGGGGCGATGGCCAGAACCGTTGTTCATCAGCTTCAAACCTCCCGGCGTGTGTGGATCGCTGTGGCTTGGGCTACAGAGAATACAGTGTTCACTGAGCTTCTACGCCAAGAGGAAAAGCTCCAACGCGTTGTCATTGGAACGCATGGCTCGCTCACGGCTCCTGGTTGCATCGAGCAATTGGCCAACAAGAACTGGGCTTTTTTTCGTAGTGCCAAGGGTCCGCTGTTCCATCCTAAGCTGTACTTGTTTGAGCATGACGACCGATACACGGCCATCATCGGCAGCCATAACATGACTCGCGGAGCTTTTAATAGCAAC
This sequence comes from Acidovorax sp. Root219, assembly GCF_001428665.1. Classification (GTDB taxonomy): domain Bacteria; phylum Pseudomonadota; class Gammaproteobacteria; order Burkholderiales; family Burkholderiaceae_C; genus Acidovorax. The sequence continues at coordinate 187,946 of NZ_LMIJ01000046.1, read as the reverse complement.
GTTGAGTTGAGTACTGCGTCAGACTTTGACAAGGGAGATCCTGCGATTCGCATATTGCAAGAGTTCATTGCTCAAGAGGCCAAGGGCCCTTGCATTGTGCCGACTGATACGTTTATCAGTCGCTACCGTGCGAGTCATCGGGCGGCTCTGAGTCAGCGGAAAAATGTCGATGATCTATATATGGACGAACCGGTCCGAATTGATGAGAAGCATCGTAGGGAAGCGCCTATCCACATGGAATGGGAGCAGTGGCTTAAAAAAGTTGATGAAGAGGACGAGCATGGCCGTGGTCGTCGGCTTGCTATGTTGGAGCGGGTACAGGAATTAATGCGGCAACCAGGAGGCTTTTTGAAGTTGCTTCTCAAGGACCGCCAGCGAATCGCGGGCATTAGCATGGAAAGATCAAAGGGAGGGAGTGATATCGACTGGCACTTCTTCGGCGAGATGACCGCCGCAAGACGATTTGGACACTCTTATGCGCGTCTGGTTGAGGAGGCGCCCGAAGAGTTAGTAGCCGCTTTGGACTTCATTCCAAGCGATATCCCTCCCAATCGAGAGAATTGGCTTGCCTATTGGAAAGCTCTTTTGGCGGCGGCCGGCGAAAAAGGCGGTATCAGTATCGGAGGAGCTACGAGGCTTGCCTGTTTGAAAAGGCCGGACTACTTCGTACCAGTGACAAGTGCCAATCGGGAAAAATTAGCTAGGCAGCTTGGCGTGCAGAAAAATGCACTCGACTCTCCAGAAGATTATTGGGACACGGTGGTTAAGACCATCTTGCTAACACCGTGGTGGAACGAGGAATGTCCGGCAGATCCTACAGATGCAAAAGCCTGGAGGGCGCGCGCCGCTATGTTGGACGCGATTGTGTATGTAAGGCCAACAAAGCAATAGACAGGATTGCAAGAGCGTGGGTCCCCGAACCCTGCTATCGATCTCGTCTTTGTGGCAACTCACTCCAGCATCGGCACCAGATCCGGATCCCCCTTCGTCATCGCGCGCTGGTACGCAGGCCGCGCACCGATGCGTTGCAGGTAGGCGCGGATGTTCGGGTACGGCGCAAGGTCCAGTGGCTGGAACAGCCGCATGGTGGTGAGCGAGAACACGCTCATTACATCGGCGGCCGTGAACTCCTGGCCCGCAAGGTAGGGCACTTCGCCCAGGCGTGCCTCCACCAGCGCCAGCACCCGGTCGAGGCGCACCTGCGCGTTCTGCTGCACCGGGTGGTCCACCGGCAACTGGGCGCGGTTGACCACCATCATGCGGCCCAGCACGGGCATCAGGTTGCCGTTGGAGAAGTGGAACCAGTACAGGAACGCCGCGTAGTCGGCATGCTCCGGCGAGAGCTTGAGGCGCCCGCCGCCGTGCCTGGCGATGATGTATTCGACGATGGCGGCCGACTCCGCCAGCAGCAGGCCACCGTCTTCGATGACCGGCGCGGCGCCCAGCGGGTGCAGGGCCTTGAGTTCGGGCGGCGAGAGGCGCGTGACGGCGTCGCGCGTGTAGTGCACCAGTTCGTAGGGCAGGCCCAGTTCTTCGCAGAGCCAGACGATGCGTTCGGATTGAGAGTGGCCGAGGTGGTGGATCTTGAGCATGGGGTAGTGGTTGGTTGGTAGTTTGGAAAAGGGATCAGTGGGCCCCGCGCTCATGGCCGCGCACGGCCGTGGGTGCAAAGCCAAAGCGCTGGCGAAACCGCACGGCAAAGCGCGAGGGTGATTCATAGCCCACCGACAGCGCGATGGACGATACCGGTTGCGCCGTGGCCTGCAGCAGCGTGAGCGCGGTAGCCATCCGCGCGTCCACGAGCAATTGGGTGAGCGATGCGCCTTCGGCGACCAGGCGGCGGCGCAGCGTGGCTTCGGACACGGCCAGTTCGCTGGCGATGCGGCCGGCGGTCCAGTCGGCGTTGAGCCGGCTCGCGATCAGCGCGCGCACCCTGACCGATACGCCGGGATTCGCTGGTGGGGCGTGCACGGCGATGCCGTGCTGCTCCAGCAGCCAGTGCAGCACCTCCAGCACCCGCTGGCGCGCGACGTAGGCGGGCAGGGCTTGGTCCGGCGCCAAGGATTGGGCGGCGCGTTCGAACGCGTTGGCCAGCGTTGGTGCCACCTGGGGCACCCGGCGCACCGATGCGCTCGCTGTGCCGGAGCGCTCGGCCTGCGCAGCACGGGCCAGGTAGTAGGGGTCTTCGAGCAAGGCGGTGTCGAACACCAGCCAGCGGGCCTCGTAGTGGTCCACCCCGCGGGGCACGGCGTTGGTGAAGTCCACCGTCTGCTGGCCGTCGATGACGATGGCCTGCCCGGGCGTGGCGCGTGCCGTGGCGCCGCGCTCGGCGCGCACGGTCTTGGTGCCTTGGTCGACCAGGATCAGCGCGGGTTGGTCCATGCGCATGCGCAGTATCTCCAGCCCGCGCCCCTGCAGCACGTGGGCCGCCATGCCCACGCCGGGCAAGGCGTGGATGCTGCGGGCCGGGGCTGCGCCGTCGGGTGCAGCGGGGCGTGTGCGCATGGGGCTGTGGTTCATCGATACCGCGATCAGCGTGCGCCCATGGCGGTGAAGCTGGCCTTGCCCACCGTGTGGGCGCCGGCCATGAAGGCCAGCAGCGCCGGGGTTGCCGTGGGCGGCAGGTCCAGCTGCGGCACGTCGAGCGCGGTCACGGTGATCACGTAGCGGTGCGCTTCGCCGGGCGGGGGCAGGGGCCCCACATAGCCGGGCACGCCCATATCGGTGTTGATTTCCACGGCGCCTGGGGGCAGGGCGCCGGTGCCTGCCACCCCGGCGCCGCGCGGCAAGGCGCGGGTGCTGGCCGGCAGGTTGGCCACGGCCCAGTGCCACCAGCCCGAGCCGGTGGGTGCGTCGGGGTCGTACAGGGTGACGATGAAGCTCTGCGCGCTGGCCGGCGCGCCCTGCCATTCGATCTGCGGCGACAGGTTGTCTCCCGGGCCGCCCATGGCGCTGGCGAACTGCGCGCGGGCCACGCGGCCATCGGCCATGTCGGGGCTGTGCACGGTGAATGGGGTGGCGGTGTTGAAAGGCATGTCGATTCCCGGTGGTTGGTGTGCGCAAAGTCTAGGTTCCGGGGTACTTTCAAAGGGTGCGGCGCCAATCGCATTCTGTGCCAATCCGATCAAATGCAAAGACGCGCAGTGTCGCGGTGGCGTCCTACAGGCACTGCCTTGCGGGTTGGCACCGAACGCGACACACTGGCCGGCGTTCGATCCGCGCAGGGGCTGCTTTGCTTCGTGTTCCTGCTTACACCCATCCATCTCAGGAGACACCGCATGCCCATGCCCAAGAACACCGTCTGCATCTGGTACGACAGCGAAGCCGAGGCCGCTGCCAACTTCTACGCCCAGACCTTCCCGGACAGCAAGGTGACCGCTGTGCACCAGGCACCATCGGATTTCCCGGGCGGCGGCAAGAAGGGCAATGTGCTGACGGTGGAATTCACCGTCGCCGGCATCCCCTGCATCGGCCTGAACGGCGGCCCACAGTTCAAGCACAGCGAGGCCTTCTCGTTCCAGATCGCCACCGACGACCAGGCCGAGACCGACCGCCTGTGGAACGCCATCGTCGGCAACGGCGGGCAGGAGAGCCAGTGCGGCTGGTGCAAGGACCGCTGGGGCATCAACTGGCAGATCACCCCGCGTGTGCTGACCGATGCCATGGCCCAGGGTGGGGAGGTGGCCAAGCGTGCCTTCCAGGCCATGATGCCCATGAGAAAGATCGATGTCGCAGCGATAGAAAAGGCCGTTCGCGGCTGAGCCTGGCCGCGTGCAGGTCCGCCGGAGCATCGGGAAATATTTTTCTCCGGTGCGGTTGACGGGCAGCGAAACACCACGCCATAATCCGCCCCGCAGCTGCCAGCCAGCCTGTCGTAAGCGTTACCGTCATCCAACGCGTCCTTTGTCGAGAGGAGCCCAGTAAGGGCGTGTCTCGGCGTTTTAAAGGCGCGCTCTCCATGACGTCACGCATTTCGCATTCTTCTTCTCCATCCCCCTCCGCTTCTTCCGTAGTTCGCCCGCTCGGGTCCGTTTCTGCACCTGCGCCTGCCTTGTTCGCGGCGCTGGCACCGGTGGTGCTGGCGGTCTTCCTCGGTTTTCTGTCCATCAGCATTCCGCTCGGCGCCCTGGCGCTGGAGGTGCGCGACCACTTGGGCTTTGGCGCGGCCACCGTGGGCTGGGCCATCGGCCTGCAGTCGCTGGCCACCTTGCTCACGCGCCACCAGGCGGGCACGCTGTGCGACCAGCGCGGGCCGCGTTTTGCCGTGTTGCTGGGCCTGCCGCTCACGGCCTGCTCGGGGCTGGCGTATGTGCTGGCCAGTGTGCTGCCTTTGGGCGCTGCAACCAGCCTGGCCGTGCTGATCCTCGGCCGGCTGGTGGCGGGCCTCGGTGAAAGCCTGTTCCTCACCGGCCTCATGAGCTGGGGCATTGCGCGCGTGGGGTCGGCGCGCACGGGCTCCGTCATGTCCTGGGTGGGCATTGCCATCTATGCCGCGCTCGGCCTGGGCGCACCGCTGGGGCTGGCGGTGCAGCCATCCTTCGGCTTTGCCGGCGTGGGCGTGCTCGCGCTGATCACACCGCTGCTGGCCTGGGCCATTGCGCTGCGGCTGCCGGCCGTGCCCGCCTCGGGCGGGCAGCAGCGCGTGCCGTTCCACCGCGTGCTGGGCCTCATCTGGCGGCCGGGCCTGGTGCTGGCGCTGGCCACCGTGCCGTATGCAGCCATGGCTGCGTTCCTCACCCTCAACTACGCGGCCCACGGCTGGGCCCATGCGGGCACGGCGCTGCTGGGTTTCAGCGCGGCCTACATCCTCGTGCGCCTGGTGGGCTCGGGTCTGCCGGACCGCCTGGGTGCCACGGCTGTCGCCGTGTGTTCGCTGGCCTTCGAGGCCGTGGGCCAGGTGTTGATCTGGCAGGCGGTCAGCCCTGCCATGGCCGTGCTGGGCGCCACGCTCACCGGCCTGGGCTTCTCGCTCGTGTTCCCGGCCATGGGCGTGCTGGCCACGCGCTCGGTGCCGCCTGAGCAGCGCGGCCGTGCGGTGGGCAACTTCATCGCCTTTGCCGACATTGCGCTGGGCGTGACGGGGCCGGTGGTGGGCATGGCGACGCACTGGTTCGGCATCGGCACGGCCTTTCTTGTGGGGGCGGGAGCCACCTGCGTGGCGCTGGCCTTGCTGGCTGGCGTGCGCCTGGGGCGCAGCGCGGGCGGCTAAGCCGCGTCCACCGACGTGGAGCGCCGCTCGATCAGCCGAAACCCCAGGTCCACGATGGGCTGCGCCACCGCCTCGCCATTGCAGCGGGCCATGATGAGCTGCGCGGCCAGGCGGCCGATCTCGGGGCCATCCACATGCACGGTGCTGATCGACGGCAGCATGTGCGCGCCGAACTCGGCGTTGCCGAAGCCCACCACGGCCAGATCCTCGGGCACGCGCAGGCCGCGTGCCTGGGCCTCCACCAGCACGCCGTGGGCCAGGGTGTCTGAGCTGCAGCACACGGCTTGCAGGCCCGGTTCCTTGTCCAGCAACTCTGCCAGCGCGCGGCGGCCCAGGGCCAGGCTGCTGGGGGCGGGCACCACGGCGGTGGGTACGTCGTCACGTCCCAGGGTGGCCAGAAAGCCTTCGCGCCGCAGCATGGCGCGGTGGTCGCTGCCGGTGGCGATGCCCACCTTGTGCCATCCGCGCGAGAGGAAGTAGCCGGCCACGGCACCACCCACCTTGAGGTGCGAAAAACCGATCACCATGTCCACCGGCCGGTCGCTCAGGTCCCAGGTTTCCACCACGGGTATGCCGGATCGCCTGAGCCGGTCGCGTGCCTTTTGCGACTGCACCAGGCCGGTCATCACGATGCCGTCGGGCTGGCGGCTGATCATGGTGTTGAGCACGGCCTCTTCGCGCTCGGCGTCGTAGTTGGTCTGCCCCACGATGACCTGGTAGCCGCCCGCAGCCAGCGCCGAGGTGAGGGTCTGCACGGTGGGCAAGAACTGCGATACCGACAGCGCCGGCACGATGGCCGCCACCATGCGGCTGCGCTTGGACTTGAGTCCCCCCGCCAGCAGGTTGGGGATGTAGCCCGTGGCCTCCACGGCTTCGCGCACCTTGGCGATGGTCTTGTCCGACACCACGCCCGGGTTGCCCAGCGCGCGCGACGCAGTGATGAGCGACACGCCCGCGACCTTGGCCACGTCGTGCAGGGTGACGGGCTTGTGAGGGGAGGGGATGTTCATGGGGCGGGCGATGACAAGGGAGCGGTGAGTGGGGCCATACCCTACCAAAAATCCGGGGATGCCCGGCACTGGCAAGGTGGCGCGTAGTGCGATGACGACGGGTAGGGGCTCTCGCTGGCCGAGCCGATGGGGCGTGCGGGCGGTGGTTTGTGGCCCTGGCAGGCTTGTCTTCTTCGGGCAAACCCTGGTCTGAATCGGGTTGACGGCTCAAAATGACAACGATATCATTTGCGCCGGACTGCGGCAATCAGCAGCTGGTGGGTGCGACAAACCAACATACAAAAATCGCTGACCATGCTGCTCTGGCAGTGAAATGACAACGTTGTCATTTTGGACTGCGCCGTCAGACCGTTCCACCCAAGGCCGCAGCAACTGCGCGGGCAGGCCATCGGGACCATTTTCATAAAGAAGGAGACAACGCATGAAAAAGACACTCACCGCCCTGTGCATCGGCCTGGCGGCCCTGGCATCACACGCGCAGACCTGGCCCGACAAGTCGGTGACGCTGGTCGTGCCGTTCCCGCCCGGTGGCTCCACCGACCAAGTGGCGCGCGCCGTGGGCCCGCTGCTCACCAACAAGTTCAAGCAGTCCTTCCTGGTGGAGAACAAGGCCGGGGCCACGGGCACCATCGGCGCCACCTTCGTCAAGCGTGCTCCGGCTGATGGCTACACCTTCCTGGTCACGTCGCTCGGTCCGCTGGTCATCACGCCACACCTGCTCAAGGGCATGCAATACGACGCGCTCAAGGATTTCGACCTGATCACCGTGGCCGTGCAGTCGCCCAACGTGCTCGTCGTGCCCACCAATTCGCCGTTCAAGACGGTGGCCGACGTGATCGCCAGCCTCAAGGCCAACCCCGGCAAGCTGACCTTTGCCTCGGCGGGCAACGGCTCCAGCGACCACCTGACGGCCGAGCTGTTCTGGCAGCAGACGGGTACCACCGCCATCCATGTGCCCTACAAGGGTGGCGCCCCGGCGCACACCGACATCATGGGCGGGCAAGTGGATGCCTCGTTCCAGAACGTCAACTCGGTGGTGCAGTACATCAAAGGCGGCAAGATGCGCGCCCTGGCCGTCACCAGCGCCGCGCGCTCGCCCGTGCTGCCCGATGTGCCCACCCTGACCGAAGCCGGCGTGAAGAACGTCGAGGTCACCTCCTGGCAGGCCATCGTCGCGCCCAAGGGCCTGCCGCCCGCCGTGCGCGAAAAGGCCCATGCCGCGTTTGCCGAGGCGCTGAACGACCCGAAGGTGAAGGACCAGTTCGTCGGCATCGGCTTTGAGATGGTGGTTAGCACCCCGGCCCAGTTCGCGGACTTCCAGAAGAAGGAGTACGCGCGCTGGAAGACGGTGATCGAGACCGGAAAAATTTCTATTGATTGATGTCCCCACGCCCCAAGGCGCAGCCTTGGGGCTCCTGTTTTCCTGTTATCCCTCAGTTCCTGCCCATGACTGCCTCCACCCCCTCCGCCGCCAACGACTCCATCGCCTGGGTCCGCGTTTCCTCGTGCTACCTGCCGCTGGCCAACCCGATCAGCGACGCCAAGGTGCTGACCGGCCGCCAGAAGCCGATGACCGAGATCGCGATGCTGTTTGCCGAGATCGAAACCAGGGACGGCCACAAGGGCCTGGGGCTGAGCTATTCCAAGCGCGCGGGCGGGCCGGGGCAGTTCGCCCACGCCAAGGAGATCGCGCCCGCGCTGATAGGGGAGGACCCGAGCGACATCTCGCGCCTGTGGACCAAGCTGTGCTGGGCCGGTGCCTCGGTGGGGCGCAGCGGCATGTCCACCCAGGCCATCGGTGCCTTCGACGTGGCGCTGTACGACCTGAAGGCGCGGCGTGCGGGGCTGTCACTGTCCAAGCTCCTGGGTTCGCAGCGCGACTCGGTGCAGTGCTACAACACCTCCGGCGGCTTTCTGCACACACCCATCGACCAACTGGTGGTGAACGCGGGCGCCTCCATCGAGCGCGGCATCGGCGGCATCAAGCTCAAGGTCGGCCAGCCCGACCGGGCGCTGGACATCACGCGCGTGGAGACCGTGCGCAAGCACCTGGGCGAGCAGGTGCCGCTGATGGTGGACGCCAACCAGCAGTGGGACCGCCCCACGGCCCAGCGCATGTGCCGCATCTTCGAAGAATTCAACCTGGTATGGATCGAGGAGCCACTCGACGCCTACGACTTCGAAGGCCACGCCGCACTGGCCGCCACCTTCGACACGCCGATTGCCACGGGTGAGATGCTGACCAGTGCCGCCGAGCATGGCGAGCTGATCCGCCACCGCGCGGCCGACTACCTGATGCCCGATGCCCCGCGCGTGGGCGGCATCACGCCCTTCCTCAAGATCGCATCGCAGGCCGAGCACGCGGGCCTGAGCCTGGGCCCGCACTTCGCGATGGAGTTGCACGTACACCTGGCAGCCGTGTATGCCACCGAGCCCTGGGTGGAGCATTTCGACTGGCTGGAGCCGCTGTTCAACGAGCGCCTGGAGATCAAGGAAGGCCGCATGCTCGTGCCCACGCGCCCCGGCCTGGGCCTGAGCCTGAGCGAGCAGGCGCGCGCCTGGACGCGCGAGACCGCAGAAGTCGGACAGCGCCCCTGATGCGCCTGCGGTAGATTGAGAAAAACAGCACCGAGAACACCCATGACCAATAGCACCGCATCCACCACGACCCCGGCGCGGCCACCCCTGCACATCAAGATGGACGAGCGCGACAACGTCGCCATCGTCGCCAACGACGGGGGGCTGCCCGCGGGCACCGTATTCCCCTCGGGCCTGACCCTGGTGGACAAGGTGCCGCAGGCGCACAAGGTGGCGCTGGTGGACATTGCCGAAGGCGGCGAGGTGCGCCGCTACAACGTGCCCATCGGCTATGCCCTGAAACCCATCCCCGCAGGCAGCTGGGTACACGAGCGCCTGCTGCGCATGCCCGAGGCGCGCGAGCTCGAAGGCCTGCCCATCGCCACGGTCAAGCCCGATCCGCAGCCACCCCTGGAAGGCTATACCTTCGAGGGCTACCGCAATGTCGATGGCTCGGTGGGCACGCGCAACATCCTGGCCATCACGCAGACCGTGCAGTGCGTGGCCGGCGTGACCGACTTTGCCGTGCAGCGCATCAAGGCCGAACTGCTGCCGCGCTTTCCGAACGTGGACGACGTGGTAGCGCTGGAGCACAGCTACGGCTGCGGCGTGGCCATCGACGCGCCCGACGCCATCATCCCCATCCGCACGCTGCGCAACATCTCGCTCAACCCCAACTTCGGCGGCGAGGTGATGGTGGTCAGCCTGGGCTGCGAGAAGCTGCAGCCCGAGCGCCTGCTGCCGCCCGGCAGCATTCCCCTGGTGGACGAGCGCAACGTGGCCGATACGGGTACGAGCGCCGAAACACCACTTGACGTGGTGTGCCTGCAGGACGATGCGCACGTGGGCTTCATGTCCATGGTCGATTCCATCCTGCGCCAGGCCGAGCTGCACCTGGAACGCCTGAACGCACGCCGGCGCGAGACCGTTCCCGCCAGCGAACTGGTGGTGGGCGTGCAGTGTGGCGGCAGCGATGCGTTCTCGGGCGTCACCGCCAACCCGGCCGTGGGCTTTTGCACCGACCTGCTGGTGCGCGCGGGCGCCACGGTGATGTTCTCCGAAACGACCGAGGTGCGCGACGGCATCGACCAGCTCACCTCCCGTGCCTCTACACCCGAGGTGGCCGAGGCCATGATCCGCGAGATGGCCTGGTACGACGCCTACCTGCAGCGCGGGCGCGTGGACCGCAGCGCCAACACCACGCCAGGCAACAAGAAGGGCGGCCTGTCCAACATCGTGGAAAAGGCCATGGGCTCCATCGTCAAGTCGGGCAGCTCGCCGATCTCGGGCGTGATCGCGCCGGGCGAGAAGCTCCGGCAGCGCGGCCTGATCTACGCGGCCACGCCCGCCAGCGACTTCATTTGCGGCACCCTGCAACTGGCTGCGGGCATGAACCTGCACGTGTTCACCACCGGCCGTGGAACGCCCTATGGCCTGGCCCAGGTGCCCGTCATCAAGGTGGCCACGCGCGACGACCTGGCGCGGCGCTGGCACGACCTGATGGACATCAACGCCGGAACGATTGCCACCGGCGAGAAGACGATTGCCGACGTGGGCTGGGAGATGTTCCAACTGATGCTGGACGTGGCCAGCGGCCGCAAGAAGACCTGGGCCGAGCAGTGGAAGCTGCACAACGCGCTGGTGCTCTTCAACCCCGCACCGGTCACCTGATTCCGCGGCCGAGGATCGGCCGCGTTCCGCTTTCTTTCATTCAAAACCACAACAGGAGACAAGAGAGATGACGACCCATCCACAAGGCATGCTGCCCGCTCGCCGCAAATTTCTGAAAACGGCGGCCGGCACTGGCGTAGCCGCCCTGAGCGGCCTGGCCGGCGCGCAGGCCTTCGACTTCAAACCCAACCAGCGCTACCCCGATCCCTCGGTGTTCATCCTGGACCCGAGCTTTGCCAAGTACCGCATCTACAGCAGCACCGTGGAGCAGCTGGGCACGGGCATGCGCTGGGCCGAGGGGCCGGCCTACTTCCCCGAGGGCGGCTACCTGCTGCTCAGCGACATCCCGAACAACCGGCTGATGAAGTACGACGAGAAGTCCGGGCAGTTCTCGGTGCACAAGACCAACGTCAACTACGCCAACGGCAATGTGTGCGACCGCCAGGGCCGGCTCATCAGCTGCGAGCATTCCGTGACTCGCCGGGTGACCCGCACCGAGAAGGATGGCCGCATCACCGTGCTGGCCGACCGCTTCGAGGGCAAGCGCCTGAATGCGCCCAACGACATCGTCGTCAAGTCGGACGACAGCGTCTGGTTCACCGACCCCACCTTCGGCATCGGCGGCGAATGGGAGGGCTCGCGCGCCACGCCTGAGCAGGCCACGACCAACGTCTACCGCATAGCGCCCGACGGCAAGCTCACGGCCGTGATCACCGACCTGGTGAACCCCAACGGCCTGGCGTTCTCACCCGACGAGAAGAAGCTCTACGTGGTGGAGTGGAACGGCACGCCCAACCGCAGCATCTGGGCCTACGACGTGTCGGCCGATGGCGCCAGCGTCTCCAACAAGACCAAGCTGATCGATGCCGCCGGCCCTGGTGCCTTCGACGGCTTCAAGGTGGACCGCGACGGCAACCTGTGGTGCGGCTGGGGCTATACCGGCGCGCTGGCGGCCGAGCCTGCCGACATCGGCGGCGGCATGAAGGCGCACCTGCCCACGGGTCGCTCCGACGAGATGGACGGTGTGAAGGTCTTCAACCCTGACGGCAAGCCCATCGGCTTCATCCGCCTGCCCGAGCGCTGCGCCAACCTGGCCTTCGGCGGGCCCAAGCGCAACCGGCTGTACATGACCAGCAGCCATTCGCTGTACGCCTTGTACGTGGAGTCGCACGGCGCGGTGTAAGGTCGTACTGTCGCCATCGTTTCTATCTCACCAGGAGTATTTGCGTGTCCTCTCTTCCCGCCCAGAAAGTCGCTCTCGTCACCGGCGCCGGCAGCGGCATCGGCCGTGCCGTTGCCAAGGCGCTCGCGCACGACGGTTTCTTCGTCGTGGCCACCGGTCGCCGTGCCGAGCTGCTCGATTCGCTCGTCTCGGAGGTGCATGCCCAGGGCGGCAAGGCCCTGGCCGTCACGTCCGACGTGCGCGACCCCGCCAGCGTCGATGCGCTGTTCCAGGCGGTCGAGAAGGAGGGCGGCCGGCTCGATGTGCTGTTCAACAATGCCGGCATCGGCGCGCCCGCCGTGCCCATGGACGAGCTGCCCGTGGAGAAGTGGCTGGACGTGGTGGACACCAACATCACCGGCGTGTTCCTGTGCGCGCGGGCGGCCTTCGGCCTCATGCGCCGCCAGTCGCCCCAGGGCGGGCGCATCATCAACAACGGCTCGATCTCGGCGCACACGCCGCGGCCCTTCAGCAGCCCCTACACGGCCAGCAAGCACGCCGTGCTGGGCCTCACCAAGTGCCTGGCACTCGACGGGCGTCCCTTCAACATCGTGGGTTGCCAGATCGACATCGGCAATGCGCTGACCGACCTGTCGGCCCGCATGACCAAGGGCGAGGGCGTGCGCCAGGCCAACGGCACCATGGCCACCGAGCCCATGATGGACGTCAAGCACGTGGCCGAGGCTGTGAGCTACATGGCCGGCCTGCCGCTCTCCGCCAACGTGCTCAACATGACCGTGATGGCATCGAACATGCCTTTCGCAGGGCGCGGTTGAGGCCTTATTCGGCCGCCGGCTTGGGCTTGGCGCCCGCTGCCTTGGCCTTGCTCTGGGCCAGGGCGCGGCTTTCCTTCTTGAGCCCCGTGGACACGGGGCATACGCTCTGCATGAAGCCCGTGAGGGTGTGTGCCAGGTTGTCGCGCTGCAGGCTGTAGAAGACGAACTGGCCGCGCTTTTCCGAGGTGACGAGGCCGGCGTTTTCCAGCACCTTGAAGTGCTGCGAGAGCGAGGGCTTGCTCATCTCGAAGCGCGCAGCGATCTCGCCCGCAGACAACTCGGTCTCGGACAGGTAGGCCAGGATCTTGCGCCGGGGGGTGGACGCAAGTGCTTCGAAGATCTTTTCCATGCGCACATTCTAGCGAAGCCGTGTCGTGACTTATTTAATTAAATATTTAGGTATTTAACTAAATATTGCTATGATGGCTTCAAAGGAAACGGCCATGAGCAACACCCCGAACCCCACTGCCACCGTGTACTACAACAGCGCCTGCCCCGTGTGCGATGCCGGCATCTGTGCCATGCGGGAGCGGCTGGCCGCCGATGGGGGTGTGCAATTGGTGGACGTGCACCAGCACCCCGAGGTGCTCGATGCGCTGGGCCTGGACCTCGAAGCCGTGCGCGAGCGCCTGCACCTGGCCGACGGGCAGGGGCGCATGCAGGTGGGTGCCGATGCCCTGGCCGCCGCCCTGCGGCGTTTGCCGCGCTGGGGCTGGTTGGCCGCGCCGCTGCGCTGGTGGGGCCTGCGCCGTATCACCGACCTCTTCTACAACGCCTTTGCGCGCCGGCTCTACCGCTGGAACCGAGCCAAGGGCCACTGGTAACAGGCGCTGAGCCGATCGATCTTCCCCATTTTCAAAGGAGCAACACCATGGTCCACACCAATTTCGACGCCGCTGAACTCGCCAAATTCCAGCAACTGGCCGACCGCTGGTGGGATCCCGAGTCGGAATTCCGCCCGCTGCACGAGATCAACCCACTGCGTTTGCAGTGGATCGACGATGCGGTGTCATCACTCCAGGGCAAGCGTGTGCTCGATGTGGGCTGCGGCGGTGGCATCCTGGCCGAGTCCATGGCCCGGCGCGGTGCCGATGTGCTGGGCATCGACCTGGCGGACAAGCCGCTCAAGGTGGCCACGCTGCATGCCCGCAAGACCGGGGCGAGTGTGGCCTACCGCGCCGTGTCGGCCGAGGAACTGGCGGCAGAGCAGCCCGGCAGCTACGACGTGGTGACCTGCATGGAGATGCTGGAGCACGTGCCCGACCCGCGCCTGGTGATCGAGGCCTGTGCGCGGCTGGTCAAGCCCGGTGGCTGGGTGTTCTTCTCCACGATCAACCGCACGCCCTTTGCGTGGCTGATCGCGGTGTTCGGTGCGGAGCGCGTGCTGCGGCTGTTGCCCGTGGGCACGCACGACTGGCGCAAGTTCATCCGCCCGCACGAGCTGGTGGCCGATGCGAAGGCGGCGGGCCTCACGCTCAAGGACTCGCGCGGGCTGGGCTACAACCCCTTCACCCGGGCGTTCAGGCTGCACCGCGCGCTGCGCGTGGGCTACCTGCTGGCAACGAAGAAGCAGGGTTGAAGGGAGTCAACCTGCAACGGCCTGCAGCGCCTGTTGCACATCGGCGGCCTGCTGCGGACGCACCAGGCGGTCCACTTCCTTGCCGTCCTTGAGGAAGACCAGGGTGGGCCAGAGCTTCACGCCGAAGGTGCGGCCCAGGCGCTGGCCGGGGCCGTCCTCGACCTTGACGTGGGCCACATCGGCACGGTCCTTCAAGGCCCCTTCGATCAGGGGCTGGGCGCGCTGGCAGTGGCCGCACCAGGGCGTGCCGAACTCGACGACGGTGGCGCCGGCCAATTGGTCCACTTCATCGCGCGAAGGGGGCTGTGCAAGGTGTTGGGCTGCGTAAGGCATGGCGATCTCGTTTCCATGAGAGGGGGGTGTTCAGTGCAGCGTAGTCCGCGTTGCCGCAGGCGTTGGGAAGTCCATGCCGCACCTGCGTGTCAGATCACGCCGTCAAAGACCATGACGTCCACGGGTTCGCCCACGGCCACGTCGCCCTGGCCGTGGTGCAGCACGATGAGGCCGTTGGCCTGCACCATGGAGCTGAGCACGCCCGAGCCCTGGTTGCCGGTGGTGCAGACCTGCAGGCTGCCATCGGGGGCCGTGCTCACGGTGCCGCGCTGGTACTCGGTGCGGCCGGGTTTCTTGCGCAGGGCCTCGGTGCTGGTGGCGCGCATGAGGGGGGCGGGCGCATGGGTGCTGCCCATCATGCGCAGCAGGGCCGGGCGCACGAAGGCCAGGAAGGTGACCATCACCGCCACCGGGTTGCCGGGCAGGCCGAACAGCACGGCGCCGCGGCCATCGGGCGTACCACTGGCCAAACGCCCCACGGCCATGGGGCGGCCGGGGCGCATGGCGATGCGCCAGAAGGCCACGTCGCCCAGTTGTTTCATCATGGTGCGCGTGTGGTCGGCCTCGCCCACGCTCACGCCGCCGCTGGTGACGATGGCATCGGCCTGCTGCGCCGCCTGGCGAAAGGCCGCCTCCAGCAGGGCGGGCTCGTCGCGCACCACACCGAGGTCGATCACCTCCACGCCCAGGCGCGTGAGCAGGCCGAACACGGTGTAGCGGTTGCTGTCGTACACCGCCCCTTCGCGCGGGGGCTCGCCCAGGCTCAGGATCTCGTCGCCGGTGGAAAAGTAGGCTACGCGCAGGCGGCGGTGCACCGTGACGGTGGGCAGGCCCAGGCTGGCCACCAGGCCCAGTGCGGCCGGCGTGAGCAGCTCGCCCTGCGCCAATGCCACGCTGCCCTGCATCAGGTCCTCACCTTTGAAGCGGCGGTTGTCGCCCAGGCGCAGCACATCGGCGGCGATGGTTATGGAGCCGTCCGCGCCGGTGGTGGTGAACTCCTGCGGCACCACCGTATCGAGGCCCGGCGGCATGATGGCCCCGGTCATGATCTTCACGCACTCGCCCGTGGCCACCGTGCCTGCCCAGGCCTTGCCGGCCAGGGCCGTGCCCACGGGGCGCAGCGTGAGCGGCTGGCCCGGCACGAGTTGGGTGCCGGCCAGCGCATAGCCATCCATGGCCGAGTTGTCGTGCGGCGGCACGCTCACAGGCGAGACGACGTCGCTGGCCAGCACGCGCCCCAGCGCATCGAAGATGCCAATGGTTTCGGTGCCCTGCACCGGCTGCACCAGGCGCGCGAGGAAGGCATTGGCATCGGCAACGCTCAGGGCCTTGGGATCGTAGCCCTGCAGTTCGGCGGCAATCTGGGCAAGGGTCTTCATGGGCGGTCGGATGGTGTGCCGGCCTCCAGCGCGTGCAGCTCGGCCAGGGTGTTGGCGTTGAAGAAGGCCTGCGGGTCGTCGCCCGGCGCGTTGAAAGGCACGATGGCGCAGGCATGCTGGCCGGTCCACGCATCGATCTTGCGGCCGCCGGCCTGGGTGAAGGCCACCAGGCTTTCGAGCAGGTCCACGCGCAGCAGGCAGAACACGGGCTGGGGGCGCACGGCCAGCTGGCCGCTGCCATCGTCCTCGGGGGCGGCGGCCATGGCGATGTCGGCACCCGCTTCGTCGGCCGCTGCGGCCAGGCGCGCCGCCAGGTCCAGCGGGAACAGGGGGGTGTCGCAGGGCACGGTCAGCATCCACGGGGTTTCGCAGCGCTCCAGCCCGGTCATGAAGCCGGCCAGTGGGCCGGCATAGTCAGCCAGCACGTCGGGCCACACCGGCGCGCCGAATGATTCGTAGGCTGCCAGGTTGCGGTTGGCGTTGACCATGGTGGCGCCGGTCTGCATCTGCAGCCGCATCAGCGTGTGCAGCGCCAGCGGCATGCCGCGAAAGCCCTGCAGGCCCTTGTCGACCCCGCCCATGCGGGAGCCGCGGCCCCCGGCCAGCACGAGGCCGGTGATGTCCTGGATGTCGATCATGGAGAGGGGTGGCCCGGTGTGCGTTGAAGAAAAAGAAAGGGCAGCAGCGCCTGCATCACCCGCCGATATAGCTCATCTCCACCCGGCGCGGCCCGGGCGTGGCATCCGCAGGCAGGCTGCTGCGCAGCTCCGAGTAGCGGTCGCTGCGGTTTTGCCAGATGGGGGCGATGGCCGAGGCGATGGCCTCGTCGCTCGCGCCGCCGCGCAGCAAGCTGCGCAGGTCATGGCCCTGGGTGGCGAACAGGCACAGGTACAGCTGGCCTTCGGTGGACAGGCGTGCGCGGTTGCAGTCGTGGCAAAAGGCCTGGGTCACGCTGCTGATGACGCCGATCTCGCCCAGCGCTGGGTCGTGCCGGCCGCTGGCATCGGCATAGCCCCAGCGCTCGGCGGTCTCGCCGGGGCTGGCGGGATCGAGCGGCACCAGCGGCAGGTGGGCGCGCAGGCGCTCGATGAGTTCGGCCGAAGGCAGCACTTCGTCCATGCGCCAGCCGTTGGTGGCCCCCACATCCATGTACTCGATGAAGCGCAGCGTGGTGCCCGTGCCGCGAAAGTGCCGCGCCATGGGCAGGATCTCGTGGTCGTTGGTGCCGCGCTTGACGACCATGTTGACCTTGATGTGCGACAGGCCCGCCGCATGGGCCGCCTCGATGCCTGCGAGCACGTCGGCCACCGGAAAGTCCACGTCGTTCATGCGCCGGAACACCGTGTCGTCCAGGCCGTCGAGGCTCACGGTCACGCGGTTCAGGCCAGCGTCCTTGAGCGCTCGGGCCTTGCGCACCAGCAGCGACCCGTTGGTGGTGAGCGTGAGGTCGGGGGGCGTGCCATCCACCGTGCGCAGCGCGGCCAGTTGCGCCACCAGGGCTTCGAGGTTCTTGCGCAGCAGGGGCTCGCCCCCCGTGAGGCGTATCTTGCGCACGCCGTGGGCCAGGAACAGCCGGGCCAGGCGCGTGATCTCCTCGAAGCTGAGCAACGCGCTGTGGGGCAGGTAGGGGTAGTCCTTGTCGAACACCTCCTTGGGCATGCAGTAGCTGCAGCGGAAGTTGCAGCGGTCCGTCACGCTGATGCGCAGGTCGCGCAAGGGACGCCCGCGTGTGTCCACCAGATGCCCCGTTGGAGCTTGTGCATGCAGCGGCACCACCGCCCGGAGGGCGGCGCTGCGCTGGTCCACCAGGGGGATCACACGTTCGGCCATGGGGGCATTTTGCCGCAGTTGCTGCATTGGGGATGCGGCCTCCCAACTTGCCCTTGTGGGGGCTTAGACGCAGCGGCCGCCGTCTACCTCAATGCACACGCCATTGATGAAGGACGCTTCATCACTGGCAAGGTAGAGCGCGGCGTTGGCCACGTCGAGCGCGGTGGAAAAGCGCCCCAGCGGGATGGTGGCCAGGAACTTGGCGCGGCGCGCATCGTCCACCGGGCCGCCCGCGAACTCGGCGGCCAGGCCGGTGTCGGGGTTGAACACGGGGTTGATGCAGTTCACGCGGATGTTGTCGGGGCCGAGCTCGGCCGCCATGGACTTGCTGGTGATGATCACGGCGCCCTTGGATCCGTTGTACCAGGTCAGGCCTGGGCGTGGGCGCAGGCCGGCCGTGGAGGCAATGTTGATGATGCTGCCGCCGCCCACCTTGCGCAGCACCGGCACGGCGTGGATGGCCGAGAGGTAGATGCTCTTCATGTTGATGGCATAGACCTTGTCGAACTCGTCCTCGCTCACCTCCAGCATGGGGCGGTTGCGGTGCGTCCAGCCGGCGTTGTTGACCATCACGTCGAGCTGGCCATACAGGCGCACGGCCTCATCCACCAGGGCCTTGACCTGGGCCGAATTGGTCACGTCGGCCTTGAAGAAGGCGGCCGTGCCGCCGGCCGCGGTGATCTCGGCCACCACGCGCTGGCCGCCGGCTTCGTTGATGTCGTTGACGATGAGCTTGGCGCCCTCGGCCGCCAGGCGCTTGGCGATGCCCTCGCCAATGCCGTTGCCGGCGCCGGTGACGATGACGGACTTGTTCTGTGCACGCATGGAGTGTCTCCCTGTCTTTGGAAAATGGGGCGGTAAAAAAAAAGGTGTGGAACTGCTGTGGTCAGCGTTCGGCGGGCGGTGCCGCCGTGTCGGGTTTGCTGATTGCAGCGGGCACGCGGCCGTAGAACTGCGGAAAGTGCTCCTTCACGCCGTTGCCGTCGAAGGCCCAGCCCGTGCACTGGTTCAAGTGGCGCGGCGGGTCGCCATTGGCAGGCGGTGCGAACACGGCGGTGACGGACTGGAAGGCGGCGGTGGCCAGGTTGAACAGCAGCTCGCGCAGGTGGGTGCAGCTGGCCACGCCACCCAGGTGCTTCTGGATGGCCTGGCGCCAGCCGCGGGTCATGCTGCAGCCCACCATCTGCTGCAGCGCGGCCTGGGCCAGCGGGCAGTCCTTGAGCGGGTGGGCATCCATCGCCACGTCGATGGCCTGCACCACGAGCTGGCGGTCCACCGTGACGCGCAGCAGCATGTGGTGGATGGGCTCGCCCGCGCGCCGCACGCCCTCGCCACGGTGCACGGGGGCATCGTAGGCCTTGCTGTCGTGCAGCTCGCCTTCGATGTCCCACAGGCCATCGTCGCGTTCATAGCCCTGGTAGGTCACGCGCCGGACATGCCGGGCGGTGCGGGGGGCGGGGGGGCTCAGGGGCATGGAAAGAGGTCTTGCGCAAATCGGTGCCCGCCAGGTCGGCGAGCGCCGCAATCAACCGTGCTTGATCGCCACGGTCTTGAGGGTGGTGAAGCCGTACAGCGCCTCGAAGCCCTTTTCGCGCCCGTAGCCGCTGGACTTCACGCCGCCGAAGGGCAGCTCCACGCCGCCGCCGGCGCCGTAGTTGTTGATGAACACCTGGCCGCTGTGCACGCGCTTGGCCATGCGGAACTGGCGCGAGCCGTCGCGTGTCCAGATGCCGGCCACCAGGCCGAACTGGGTGGCATTGGCCAGCTCCACCGCATGGTCCTCGTCCTGGAAGGCCATGGCCGAGAGCACGGGGCCGAAGACTTCCTCCTGCGCCAGGCGGTGCTGCACCGGCACATCCCGCAGCAGCGTGGGGGCCTGGTAGAAGCCGCCTTCGGGCGACTCGTCCACCACCACGCCCTGGGCCACCATGGGGATGCCAGCGACTTGCGCGTCAGACAGAAAGTCCCACACGCGCTGCTGCTGGGTCTGGCGGATCAGCGGGCCCACATCGAGGTCCATGGCCGCGGGGCCCACGCGCAGCTGTTCAAAGGCCTTGCCCAGGCGTTCGAGCAGCGGTTCGTAGATCAGCGAGTCGATCAGCACGCGCGAGCCGGCGCTGCAGGTCTGGCCCGCGTTCTGCACGATGGCGTTGATCACCACGGGCACGGCGGCATCCAGGTCGGCATCGGCAAAGATGATCTGCGGGCTCTTGCCGCCGAGCTCCAGCGTCACCGGGCAGTGGCGCTCGGCCGCCACCTGCTGGATCAGCGTGCCGATCTTGGGGCTGCCGGTGAAGCTAATGTGGTCGATGCCCGGGTGGCGCGCCAGCGCGTCGCCCACCTCGTGGCCGTAGCCCGTGACGATGTTCAGCGCGCCGGACGGAAAGCCCACCTCGGCCGCCAGCTGCGCCACGCGGATCAGCGACAGGCAGGCGTCCTCGGCCGGCTTGACCACGCAGACGTTGCCGGCCGCCAGGGCACCGCCCACGCTGCGGCCAAAGATCTGCATCGGGTAGTTCCAGGGGATCACATGGCCCGTCACCCCATGCGGCTCGCGCCAGGTGAGCACGCTGTAGCCGTCCAGGTAGGGCAGGGTCTCGCCATGCAGCTTGTCGCAGGCACCGGCATAGAACTCGAAGTAGCGCGCCAGCGCCAGCGTGTCGGCGCGGGCCTGCTTGGTGGGCTTGCCGCAGTCGCGCTGCTCCAGCGCCGTGAGCTCGTCGGCATGCTCGAGCACCTTGGCCGACAGGCGCTGCAGCAGGCGGCCCCGGTCGGCCGGTGCCATGCGCTGCCACACTGCGTTGTAGCACTGGCGCGCCGCATGCACCGCCGCGTCGATGTCATCGGCGTTGCTGCGCTGGATCTCGTCGAAGGGCTGGCCGTCGGACGGGTCGATCACGGCAAGCGTGCGGCCCGACGAGGACGGAACAGAGGCGTTGGCGATGTAGTTCAGTTGCATGCCGCCATTTTGCCCGGAAATGCAAAGTGTTCTTAGTATTTTGCTCCCAAATGCACTTGGGTGATAACCCGTGTGTGCTGGGCGCTATTGATTCAGTAGCAAGTGGCGCGCAGGGCCGCCAGGTCCAGGATCTCCACCTCGCCGCGGTGCACGCGCACCAGGGCGCGGCCCTCCAGGTCCTTGAGGATCTGATTGGTGGTCTGGCGCGAAATGGCCAGCATCAGCGACAGCTGCTCCTGGGATATGCCGATCACCCGGCGCGACTGGCCCTCGGCCGTCCACTGGCCGTAGCCCTCGGCCATCATCACCAGGCGGCGCGCCAGGCGCTGGCCGGCAGGCAGCAGGGCCAGTTCTTCGATGGCCACGAAGGCGGTGCGCAGCTTGTCGGTGAGCAAGAGGGCCAGCGCATGCCAGTGCTGAGGGTGGGCGGTGAGCCAGGCCTGCAGAGGGTCGTGCGGTATCTGCAGCAGGGTGCTGGCTTCGGCCGCGTGGGCATCGTGCGTGCGGGCCGAATTGTCGAACACCGAGATCTCGCCGAACCAGTGCGGGGGCTCCAGCCGCGTGAGCATGGCGGCGCGCGCTTCGTCGGCCCGCCCGCCCGTGCCCGAAATGCTGATCGCGCCGCGCACCACGGCATACAGCCCGCAGGGCGCATCGCCGCGCAGAAAGAGCACCTCGCCCGGCGCCAGCTGGCGCAGGTGGGCCATGGCCAGCAGGGGCTGGGCGAAGTCGGGCGGCAGGTGGGCAAACCAGCGGCCGGACTGGAGCACGGGAAGGTAGGCGGCGGGGTCGGTCATGCAGTCGGGTAAGGCTGGGTTTGTGTCGGCTCCCCGACAGACGGGGGGCGGGCGCCGCACGAGTATGGATGCTGCTTACAACAACAACCAGGAGACACCCATGAAAACCCTGATCGACCACCTGGCCCAGTACGCCGACTACCACCGCGACCCGCGCAACATCCACACCCATTTCGTGGGCGTGCCGATGATCATGTTTGCCGTGGTGATCCTGCTCTCGCGCCCCGTCTGGCTGCTGGGTGGCGTGCCCGTGGGGCCGGCGCTGGTGGCGGCCATCGCGGCCAGTGTCTTCTACTTCCGGCTCGATACGCGCTTTGGCCTGGTGATGGCCGCGCTGCAGGCCGCCATGCTGGCCGGCGGCCAATGGCTGGCGCTGCAAGGCACCACGCTGTGGCTGGCCACGGGCCTGGGCCTGTTCGCCGTGGGCTGGGTGATCCAGTTCGTGGGCCACTACTACGAGGGCCGCAAGCCCGCCTTCGTGGACGACCTGGCAGGCCTGATCGTGGGGCCGCTCTTCGTGGTGGCCGAGTTGGGCTTTCTGATGGGCCTGCGCAAGGAAGTGCAGCACGCCATCGAGCAGCGCAGCGGCCCGGTGCGCCTGCGCACGGGCCCGACTGCAGCGGCCTGAACCGGCGCATCTCCCCCTCTCTCCTCGTTCATCGACTTTTGCCCACGGCACCGCATGGCGGTGCCGTGGGCTTTGCCACAGGAGCGCGGCCAGCCCCTGGCCGCGTGAGCGCACCATGAGTTTCATTTCCATCCTGCCCACGCTGCTGTTCATTGCGCTGGGCCTCGTCATGTTCGGCCTGGGCCTGTCGCTCACCGTGGCGGACTTCAAGCGCCTGCTGCAGTACCCGCGCGCTGTGCTGCTGGCCCTGGTGCTGCAGGTGCTGGTGCTGCCGGCGGCCTGCTACGGCCTCATCGTGCTGCTGGGCGTGCCGCCGCTGTATGCCGTGGGGCTGATGCTGCTGGCGGCATCGCCGGGCGGCGTGTCGGCCAATCTGTTCAGCCACCTGTTCGGCGGCAACGTGGCGATGAACATCTCGCTCACGGCCATCAACACGGTGCTGTCCATCGTGAGCCTGCCGCTCATCACCAACTGGGCCATCGCCACCTTTGCCAAAACGGGCCAGGTGGTGCCGCTGCAGTTCGGCAAGGTGCTGGAGGTGATCGTGATCGTGCTCATCCCTGTGGTCGTGGGCATGTGGGTGCACCGGCGCGCCCCGGCCTTCAGCGCGCGCATGGAAAAGCCGATGAAGATCTTCAGCGCCGTGGTGCTCGCGTCGTTCGCGCTGATTGCCATTGCCAAGGAATGGGCGGCGCTGTCGGCATCGTTTGCCGACATCGGCCCGGCCGTGCTGCTGTTCAATGCGCTGAGCCTGGGTGCCGGCTACTTCCTGCCGCGCGCGGTGGGCATAGACAAGTCCATGGCCACGGCCATCGGCTTCGAGATCGGCATCCACAACTCCACGCTGGCGATCTTCATCGCGCTGTCGGTGCTCAACAACTTCCAGCTCGCGCTGCCAGCCGCCATCTACTCGGTCAGCATGTACATCATGGCGCCGCTGTTCGGCATGCTGGTGCTGCGCAGGCCGGGGCAGAACACCCCGGGCTCATAACCTGCTTTCCACGCTGTTGCGCATGGCGGCCTGCGCCACGGCGTCCAGAGCGACATCCACCACGGGCTGCTGGCTGAGCACCTGCAGGCTGCCTTGCTGGATGCACCGGTCGAGCAGCCGCAGCGTCATCGATTGGGTGCGCCCGGAGGCGTTGGTAAAGAGGAAGAAGGTGCCCTGCGAGCCGACCCAGGACAGCTGGGTGCGCTCCCACTGGCCTGCCACCAGCAGGTTCACCCAACTGCCGACGGCCAGTGCAGGCCGGGTGGGTCCATCCACCGGGGTGGGTTCGGGCGGGGGCTCCAGGGTCCCGGGCTGGGAGGGTTGCAAATCGTCCATGAAGCCGGAATCCTGGGCTTCCGATGGCGCAAGCCACGGCTCCTCGTCCATGGTCGGGGTTGCTTGTTCCGCAGGCTCCGTTTCGGCGGGCGAAGCGGCAGGCTTGGGCCCGCCCTGGAAGGCCTGCTGGTGCAATTGCATCAACTGCGCGAAGACGGCTTCGGTCCTGTCAGCGGGGTAGTCGATCAATGCGAGGCCTTCGCGCAGGCGAGGCAGCAGTTGGGGGATCAGGCGCGCGAGCTCACCGGTGTTCGTGCGGGTCAGTTCGGGCTGCGCGCTCCAGACCAGGGCTCCCACCAGCTCCTGGTAGCGGCCCGGGTCGGCGCTGCCGGTCCTGTCGGTCAGGCGCGCCTGGGCCATGACCTGGGCCCAGGGGCCGAGCAGGAAGTGGGCAATCTCGCCGGGGATGCTGTCGATCTGCGGCAGCAAGCGGATCTCGCCGGACAACCTGGCCGCCAGTAGGTGGCGCTGCTCCGCGTGCTCCAGCGCCTCGATGGCGCGCAGGCGCTCCTTTTCGCGCACCTGCTCGCCGTCTGCCCATTGCGCGTGCAACTGCTGACGGACCTGCTCGAAGTCATCTGCCCCTTCGATGGTGGCCGAGGCCAGCGGGCCGGCAATGTCCATGAGGGAGCGCATGAATCGCTTGAAGCCGGGTGCCTCGGCCCCGTTGAAGGCCATGCTGTGGTCGGTGATGTCCTGCAGCAGGCGGCGCGCGGGGTGCTCCTTGTTGCTGAAGAATCGGGGGTCGGCCACCGTTAGCTGCATCAGGGCGGGTTCCAGGGCGCGCACGAACTGCTGCACAGGCCACAGCAGCCGGCTGTCGCGCGCGATGTTGTCCACCATCAGCGCGACCACCTCCATGCCCAGGGCGTCCCCCAGCCCTGCGGCGCGCCGCTGCCCTGGGCCGTCGCCCGGCTGGACGCGCTGGCTGCCCAGGCGCTCCATCATCTGGCCGACCTGGTTCATCTCCTGCAGCGCTTCGAAGGCGGCGGGCACGGTCATGGCGAAATCCGTGGCGGGCGGGTCGATCTGGGGAAGCTGTACCGGGCTGTCGAACTCGCGTGCAAAACGTTCGGCGAAGGGTTCATTGTCCGGCGCGGCCGCCGGGGACTGCTGCGGCGCGGGTTGCTCACTGAACTCGCCGAGCAGCAGGCGGCGCAGCCGGTCGAGCGTGAGCAGCGGGTCGCCGGAGCCTGCCGGTACCAGCATGTCCGTTTCGGCGCCGAAGCCGGGAGAGGTTTCGCCATTGCTTGGGGCAACGTACACATACTCGCCGTCGGCCTGGCGCATGGCGTAGCCCACGGGCCGCACACCGCCTTGCTTGAGCAGATCGATCTGCGCGAGGTAGAGGCCCTTGAGCTCCGTGCCCAGGGCCTTGGCCATGTGCGCCATCCAGTCGTTTCGCACCTGCGCGGTGGCCTGCATCTGCGACACCACGGCCTGCAGTGCCTGCAGGAAGACTTCCGGGCGCAGGGGGTTGTGCTCGGGCTGCACCCTGGGCAGGCCCTGGGCTGCGCACACCAGGGCGTCGAGGTCGGCCAGCGGCCCCTCCACGGCAGAAGTCAGCACCTGCCTGGCGCGGGCGCGCTCGACGCTTTCGGTGATCTGCGACTCGTCCATCAGTTCGAGCTGGTCGAAATGGATGGTGAACAGGGAGCGCGAGGGTTTTTCCTCCCCCGGCGCAGCGGTCTGCTGTTCGAGTGCCTTGCGCAGCGCGCCAGGATAGCGCTCGCCCATCACGGAGGTGAGCCGCATCAACTGCTGCTGCGCTTCGAGCATGCCCTGGTGCTCGCCCGGGGTGCGGGCCTGGTCCTGGCGCAGTTGCAGGGACATGCGCGTGGCCTCGGCGACGCGCTCCATCAGGTGCCTGGAATCCGCCAGCACGCCATCGACGATGCGCTGGTAGTGCGAGGCGTTGCCATCGCGGGGAGCATGGTCAGGCGGTGCGGAGTGTTTCAAGGCCATCTTCTCTGGGAGTACCGGAATGCCTGTGATGGTACGCGGGGTTGCAGCCCGGGTGATGAAGTTCCTCAGGCAGAAGGGCCGGGTACTGGCCGGGGCCTTGTCCAAGCCAGCAGCGCCACCGTGCACCCTGCAGATAGCGCCACCAGCGCACACAGCTGGGGCAAGGCCGCCGCGAGGGGCGCGCCCAGCTGGTTCAGGCGCAGCGAGGCCTGCACGCCCGAGGTGCTGGGCAGCAGCCAGCGCAGCCACTGCAGCGGCTCGGGCAGGGCCTCCACGGGCCACGAGAAGCCGGCCACGAAGGCGATCGGCAGGGTGGTGAACAGCAGCACCTGCAGTGCGCGCTCGCGGTTGCCCACCCACAGGCCGATCAGCGCGCCCAGGGCCGCGATGGCGGGCACGTAGCAGGCCAGCAGCGCCAGGGCACCCAGCGGGTTGCCGCCGCGCGGGTAGTCGTGCAGCACAAAAATCCAGCCGAAGTAGAACAGGCCGCTGACCCAGCCCAGCGTGCACAGCGCCAGCAGCCGGCCCAGCCAGGTGCGGGCGCGGGCGCGGTGCCGGCCGGCCTCCACCCAGGTGCCGGTGAGCATGGCCGCACCCATGAGCAGCGTCTGCTGCAGGATCAGCAGGGCCACGGCGGGCACGACGAAGCTGCCGTAGCCTTCGGTGGGGTTGAACAGCGCCACCATCTGCAGCTGCACCGGGTTGCGGCTGGCCGCGGCCTGCTGCGCGCTCTGGCCCGCAGCCTGCAGCTTGCGCATCTCGATGCCGGCAGACACGGTGCCCACGGCCTCCGCAAAGCCGTACTGCACGGCCTTGTTGAGCAGCGCATAGGCGCCGTTGCCTTCGACGCGGACCAGGGCCTCCTCGCCGCGCACCACGCTGCGCTTGAGGTTCGCGGGTATCAACGCATAGCCTTCCACCTCGCCGCGCCACAGCGCTTCCTGCGCCTCGCGCTCGCTGGCGGTCACCAGGCGCACCTCGATGCGCGGGTCGGCTTCGGCAAAGCGCGTGATCTGGCGCGACAGGCTGCTGCGGTCCATGTCCACCACGGCCACGGGCACGCGCGTGAGCACCTCGTCGGCATAGAACCAGGGGTAGAAGAAGCCGTAAAGCACCGGCGCGGCCACGAGCAGCAGCAGCACGCCCTTGTCGCGGCCGATGGTGGCCAGGGCCTGGAGCCAGGCGCTCCAGAGACTGCCGGGTTCATCGTTGGGTGGGGTCATTGCATGGGTGGTTTGTTCCATCACCTTCCTCCCCAGCTCTCGGGACTGCGCCGTGCCAGCTGCAGGGCCAGCGTGCACGCCAGCAGCAGCACGGCAGTCGCTGCCATCAGCGCCACCATCGTGGAAACACTGGTGCGCAGCGGTGCGCCCATCTGCAACTGCTCGATTTGCAGGCGGATGTAGTGGGTGTAGGGCATGGCCTCGGCCCAGGCGCGCGCGCTGGCCGGCATGCCCGCCAGCGGAAAGGCCACGCCGCTGAATGCAAACGCCGGTGCCGCGAAGAAGCCGGCGCCCGACAGTGCCGTGCGCAGCGAGCGCGTGATGCCCGCCAGCGCCGCACCGGCGGCCAGCGACACGGCCATCAACAGCGCCAGCCCCGCAGCCACCCAGGCCAGGTTGCCCGGCGGGTGCCAGCCGCGCCCCCAGGTGATGCCTATCAGCGCCAGCAGCGCCACCAGTGTCAGCGAGGCCCAGGGCAGGGCAAGCTTGCCCACCAGGGCCGCACCCGTGCGCAGCACCCCACCACCCGCACCGAGCCATTCGCCCAGCGTGCGGTCGCGCAGCTCGCGGCCCACGGCCCAGGCGCCGGCCGTCATGGCCAGGATGTGCAGCAGCGCCGGGATCAGCGCCGCGCCCAGAAACTGCTCGTAGTTGGTGGACACGTTGAACAGCGCCAGCAATTGCGTGTGGATGGGCTCCATGTTCACGCGCACGGCCTGGGCCGGCTCGCCGCGCTTGTTGCGCGCGGCCATCTCGATGCCGGCCGACAGCGTGCCCACCACGGCGCGCACGTCGCGCTGCAGCACGCCCGAATGCGTGCCCAGTTGCGCGTCGTGCAGCAGCGTGACCTGGGCTGTGCGGCCCTGCTTCACGGTGCGCGAAAAGTCGCGCGGAATGGTGACGACGGCGTAGACGTCCACGCTGCGCAGCGCGCGCTCGGCCTCGGCCGTGTTGGTGTAGTGCTGCACCACCTGCAGGCCGGGCGTGGCGTCGAGCATGCGCACCACCTGGCGCGACAGGGCCGAGTGGTCGTCGTCCAGCACGCCCACGGGCAAGTGGCGCGGCAGGCCGGCCGAGAAGATCCAGCCCATGAGCAGCACCGCCAGCAGCGGCACCCAGGTGACCATGGCCAGGTCCCAGGGGCTGGCAAGCAGGCGCCGCGCCTCGCGGCGAAAGCTGTGGGCCAGGGTGCTCATGGCGCGGTGGCGGTCACGGGGCGGTGGTTGGGCGTTGCGCGCCCGCTCATTGCACCAGCACCGTCATGCCGGGGCGGGCGCCTTCGATGGGGGTGGCCGGGCGTGCGCGCACTTCGAAGGTGCGCACGTCGAAGCCCTGGCCGGCGCGCGTGGCGCGCCAGGTGGCGAAGTCGGGCAGGGCGGCCGTGTGGTAGACCTTGAAGCGCACGGGCTTGCCGGCGCTGCCGAGGGCCGGCAGCGTGGCCTCGAACTCCTGGCCGATGGCAAAGCGCTGCAGGCGGTCTTCGCGCACGTTCAGCACCACCCACTGGTCGGCCAGGTCCACCACCGTGACCACGGCCACGCCCTGGGGCGACAGCTCGCCCGTGCGGGCCAGCACCTTGGCCACTTCGCCGGCCACGGGGCTCTTGAGCTCGGTCTCTGCCTGGGCGGCCTTGACCTCGGCGACCACACCGGCCACCTGGCGCGCCTGGGCGCTGGCGGCAGACCGGTCCTCGGGCCGGGCGCCGGCACGGGCCAGCTCGTACTGGGCCTTGGCGGCCAGGGCCTGGTCGCGCGCGGCCTTGTGGTTGGCCTCGGCCTCGTCGCGCTTCTGTGCGGCCACCAGGCCTTCGCGGGCCAGGCCGTCCACCCGGCGATAGGACGATTCGGCCAGGTCGGCCGCCGTCACGGCGCGCTGCCACGCCAGGCGCGCCATCTCCACCTCCTGCGGACGCGCGCCGTGCGCGGCCTTGTCGGCCACGGCCTGGGCCGCTTCCTGCGCGGCGGTGGCTTGCGCCAGCTTGGCCTGCACCTCGGGGCTGTCCATGCGGATCAGCGGGGCGCCCAAGGCGATCTGGTCGCCTTCCTTGACCAGGATCTGCGCGATGCGCGCAGTGACCTTGGGCGCGATGTCGGCCTCGCGGGCCTCCATCTGGCCCTGGAACACCTCGGGCGCGGGCTGCGAGGCTTTCCACAGGCCGTAACCCACAAAGCCGGCGGCCGCTACCAGGGCCACGGTGCCCAGCACCGCAGCCTTCTTGCCGCTCTTGCCGTTGTTCTTGTTGCTGTCGCTCATGTTCATTCCACCTTCACATCGGCGCGTGCCATGTATTTGCCAAATTCATCGGACAGGCCGCAGCTTTCGAGCAGCTCGGCCAGGGCCTTCACGTAGTCGTGGGCGGCCTGGGCCCGTTCGGTCTGCGCCTTGGCCTGGTTGACCTGGGCGTCGATCAGGTCCAGCGTGGTGCTGGTGCCGGCGCGCAGGCCCGAGGTGCGCAGGCGCAGCACCTCGTCGGCCACCTCCAGCCCGGGCTGCATGCCGAAATAGGCGCGCCGCGCCTGCTCCAGCGCCTGCCAGCGCTTTTCCACCAGTAGGGCAATGTCGTTCTGCGCCTGGGCGCCGCTGCGCTCGGCCTGCTCGATCTGGCGCGAGGACGACGCGGCCAGCGCATCGCGGTCGATGGAGTCCCACAGCGTGAAGCGCACGCCGATGCCGGCCACCCAGTCGGCGTCCCTGCCGCTCTTGAGCTGACGCTGGCCGAAGGCGAAGACCTGCGGCTTGCGCAAAGCCTCCTGCGCCGCATGCAGTTGCTCGGCCTGGCCCTTCTTCGCGGCCACCTTGGCCAGGCCCGGGTGGCGCTGCAGCGCGGCATCGACGAAATGGGGCAGGGGCTCCACCGGCTGGCCGACCACGAAGAGCGGGCTTGTGGGCGCTACGCGCTCGCTGGCCTTCACCGTGCGGGTCAGGGCGGTGGCGGCCAGGTCGGCGTCGTCGCGGGCCTTGCGCGCGTTGCGGCGCGCTTCCTCCAGCGCGGCACGGGCCTGCAGGCGCTCCACGCGGGCGATCACGCCGGCGTCCAGCATCTTCTGCGCGGCGGCGTCGTGCTGCTCGATGGTGGCCAGGGCCGATTCGCGCAGGCGGGCGGCATGCTCGGCGAGCTGGGCCCCGAAATAGCGCTGCACCAGCACCGTGGTGACCTCGTGGCCGGTCTTGTCGGCATCGGCCTGCACCTCGGCGGCCTGCGCCTCCACCAGCCCGCGCGCAGCATCACCGGCACCGCCCATGTAGATCGGCCAGATACCCGAGACCGAGGTGCTGGTGTCCGTCTTGTGGCGGTTCAAGGTGTAGCTGGCCGGCAGGTGTGGCAACTGGGCCAGCGAGCCCGCCAGCTGCGGCGGCAGCTGCTGCAGCACGCCCGGCAGGGCCTGGTTCATGGGGTTGAGGTCGAGGTCCAGGTTGGCGTTGTAGGCGTACGCGGCGCCGCTGAGCGAGACCACCGGGCCGCCCAGCCGCGCCAGGGCCTGGCGGCGCAGCTGCGCGCTTTCCACCGCGTTGCGCGATGCGGCGAGCTGGTCGGAGCGTGCCGTGAGCTGCTCCAGTGCGGCCTGGAAGGCCATGGGCTCAGCCTGGGCCGGCAGCTGCATGGCGAGTGCGGCCAGCAGGGCGGCGGCCCGCAGTGAAGAAATACGCAGGCAAGGGAGGGGCTGGCCGGCCGCCGCATGCGGCCGGTGAGAGGGGCTCTGGGTCATGGTCTAAGGGGTGTTCGTGCTCAGCGTGCGCCCACGGGGATGTAGGCCTCGCGGTGGTCTGCCAGCCAGCGCTCGGAGAGGTCGCTGCCCTGCTGGCTGGGGTGGAAATCGCGCCGCAGGTAGTCGCGCCAGGGACGCCAGGTCTCGCGCACCAGGCCTCCTTGGCCGAACAGGGTGCGCGCCGCGCTGGCCCAGGTGCGCCAGCGCCACAGCGTGCCATCGCGGCGCAGGTTGCCCACGGTCTGGCGCAGCACGTCGCCCAGGAACACCAGGGTGATGCGCCGGAACCAGGTGATGCGCCAGGCATGGTCGCCGTCCAGCGCCTGGTAGATGTCGAAAGCCGTGCTCTTGTGCTCGGCCTCTTCAGCGCAGTGCCATTGCCACATCGTGGCAAGGCGCGGGTCGGCGCCCGCGAGGACCTCTGGGTGGCCCAGCAGCCACTCGGCCAGCAAGGCGGTGAAGTGCTCGTTGGCGGCGGACACGGCCAGCGGGTGGCGCGGGTCGGCGCCCTCGAAGAGCTTCATGCGCTCGGCCGCGCGCGGGCCCCAGGTGTTGACCAGGCCCTGCGTGTCGAGGTGGCCGTTGAACAGCGCGTGGATGCGCCGGTGCGTGGCCTCCTGCCCGATGAAGCCGCGCACCTCTTCTGCGTACAGCGCCTGCCGGTCGGCGGGCAGGGCCTTGTGGCCATTGCGCACCGCGTCGATGAAGAACTGCTCGCCCACGGGGAAGCTCATGGACAGCGCATTGAAGAGCGCCGTGCGAAAGGCGTCACCACTGCACCAGTGCCGCGCAAAAGGGGCCTCCAGGTCGATGAGCAGGCGGCGGACGACAAGTTCGGTCATGGCGGGCTCCAAGGGATGAAAGGTTTTGGTACTGCGTGGTACCAGTCGCGTATCATGCGTGGTGAGTGTGGTACTGTCAAGTACCTTCTCGGAATCTCACCGCGCCATGACCGAAGCCACGACCGCCGCCAGCCCATCCACATCCACCGTGCACCGCTCCCGCCTGCTGGAGGGGATGGCGCACGCCGTGGCCGTGCGCGGCTATGCCGACACCACCATCGCCGACATCGTGCGCGAGGCCAGCGTCTCGCGCCGCACCTTCTACGAGAACTTCGCCGACAAGGCCGAATGCCTGATCGCGCTGTACGAGGTCGCCAGCGGCAACGCCATCACGGTGCTGCGCAACGCCATCGATCCGCACAGCGATTGGCAGGCCCAGGTGGAGCAGGCCATGGGTGCCTATTTCGGCGTGCTTGAGCGCAATCCGGTGCTGCTGCGCACGCTCTTCGTGGAGATGCTGGGCCTGGGTGCCCCTGGCCTGGCCGCACGCCGCCGCGCCAACCAGCAACTGGCCGACCTGATGCTCGACGTGGTGAACAACCGCCCGGGCGAGCGCCTGCGCAAGGCCCCGCTCAAGCCCATGATGGCCATGGCTGTGGTGGGCGGCATCAACGAGATGGTGCTGCAGTCCATCGAGCAGGGGCGCGCCAACGACCTGCAGGAACTGGTGGAGCCGGCCGCGATGCTGTTGCGCGCGGCGATCTCGGCGGAGTTCTGAGCGCTTCTCAGACCTCGTTGGCGATCTCGACCAGGTTCTCGTCCGGATCGTAGATATAGACCGAGCGCAGGCGGTGCTGTGCGCCCGTGGCGCCCACGGGCCCCTGCACCACGGCCACGCCTTCTGCGGCCAGATGCACAAGGACTTCGTCGAGCGGAGTGCGCGTGAGAAAGCACAGGTCACCCGAGCCCGCCGTGGCGTGGCGTACGTTCGGGTCCACCACCGTGCCCACCTCGTGCAAGTTGATCTTCTGGTCGCCGAAATGCAGTGCGTAGCGCCCGGGCTTGAACTCGCGCGCCACCATGCCCAGCACGCGTTCGTAGAAGGCGATGGTGGCCGGGATGCTGGCGACGGTCAGGACCACATGGTCCAGCGATTGCACGGTGATGGGCATGGCAGTGCGGTGGGATGGCATGGAAAAAGAAAAGGCCCGCCGAAGCGGGCCGTGGCTGCAAGGCGGATGCCGCAGCGTATCAGCTCCCGTGGAATCGCACCACCAGCGGCACGATCAGCAGCGCCACGATGTTGATGATCTTGATCAGCGGGTTGATGGCCGGGCCGGCCGTGTCCTTGTAGGGGTCGCCCACGGTGTCGCCGGTCACGGCGGCCTTGTGCGCCTCGCTGCCCTTGCCGCCGTGGTGGCCGTCCTCGATGTACTTCTTGGCATTGTCCCAGGCGCCGCCGCCCGTGCACATGGAGATGGCGACGAACAGCCCGGTGACGATGGTGCCCATGAGCAGGCCGCCGAGCGCCTTGGGCCCCAGGAGCAGGCCGACCACGATGGGCACCACCACGGGCAGCAGGCTGGGGATCACCATTTCCTTGATGGCGGCGGTGGTCAGCATGTCCACGGCCTTGCCGTACTCGGGCTTGCCGGTGCCGTCCATGATGCCGGGGATGGAGCTGAACTGGCGGCGCACCTCCACCACCACCGCGCCGGCCGCGCGGCCCACGGCCTCCATGGCCATGGCGCCGAACAGGTAGGGGATCAGCCCGCCGATGAACAGGCCAACGATGACCAGCGGGTCCGACAGGTCGAAACTGATGGCCTTGCCGTAGCTTTCCAGCTTGTGTGTGTAGTCGGCAAACAGCACCAGCGCAGCCAGGCCCGCCGAACCGATGGCATAGCCCTTGGTCACGGCCTTGGTGGTGTTGCCCACGGCGTCCAGCGGGTCGGTGACGTCGCGCACGCTGCTGGGCAGCTCGGCCATCTCGGCAATGCCGCCGGCGTTGTCAGTGATGGGGCCGTAGGCGTCCAGTGCCACGACGATGCCCGCCATGCTCAGCATGGACGTGGCCGCCACGGCAATGCCGTAGAGCCCGGCGAGCTGGTAGGACGCGAGAATGGCCAGGCAGACGAAAAGCACCGGCCAGGCGGTGGAGCGCATCGAGACCCCGAGGCCGGCGATGATGTTGGTGCCGTGGCCGGTGGTGGAGGCCTGTGCGATGTGCTGCACGGGCGAATACTGCGTGCCGGTGTAGAACTCGGTGATCCAGACCAGCGCGGCCGTGAGCACCAGCCCCGTGGCGCAGGCGCCGAACAGGCGCATCTGGCTGCCGCTGGCGCGGATGGCGTTGTCCGGCATGATCCACATGGTGACGAAGTAGAACGCGATCAGCGACAGAATGCCCGCGATCGCCAGGCCCTTGTAGAGCGCGGGCATCACGTTCTTCATGCCCGGCGAGGCCTTCACAAAGAAGCAGCCGATGATGGACGCCACGATGGACACGGCGCCCAGCGCCAGCGGGTACACCGCGGCGTTGACCGGCGCGGCCACCACCATCAGCGCGCCCAGCACCATGGTAGCGATCAGCGTCACGGCATAGGTTTCGAACAGGTCGGCCGCCATGCCGGCGCAGTCGCCCACGTTGTCGCCCACGTTGTCGGCGATCACGGCGGGGTTGCGCGGGTCGTCTTCAGGGATGCCGGCCTCCACCTTGCCCACCAGGTCGGCTCCCACGTCGGCGCCCTTGGTGAAGATGCCGCCGCCCAGGCGCGCAAAGATCGAGATCAGCGAGGAGCCGAAGGCAAAGCCGATCAGCGGGTTGAGGGCCTCGGCCAGCATGGGCCCCGAGGTGATGCCCCGTGACAGCGCCCAGTAAAAGCCCGTGACGCCCAAGAGGCCCAGGCCCACCACCAGCATGCCGGTGATGGCGCCGCCGCGAAACGCGACGTCCAGCGCGGGGCCAATGCCTTGCGTGGCCGCCTGCGCCGTGCGCACGTTGGCGCGCACCGAGACGTTCATGCCGATGAAACCGCAGGCGCCCGAGAGAAAGGCCCCCAGGACGAAGCCGAGCGCGGAGGTCAGGTCCAGAAAGGCACCGATGAGAATCGCCAGCACCACGCCGACGATGGCGATGGTCTTGTACTGGCGGGCCAGGTACGCCGCAGCACCTGCCTGTATGGCGGCGGCAATCTCCTGCATGCGCGCGTTGCCCGCATCCTTGGCAAGAATCCACCCACGGGCCCACACGCCGTAGGCCACCGCAATCAATCCGCAAACCACTGCCAGTATCAGAGGGGACGTCAGCGCTGAGTTGTCAGCCATGCATTTCTCCTTGGTTTTTTCAGTTGCACGGAAGGAAACACAACGCAGGTCGGTGGTGCTTCCGCTGCGTTGCTTCCTCGTGCTCCTGTGGGAAGAACCTGCTCAAAATCGGGAGCAGCTTCTCAAGGAGTCGATTGGCCAACAGGCCCAATTTACAGGCAAACGCCGGTTTGCAAGCGGGCAGAAAGGGGCATGCGCCTAAAATCAGGGTTAATCCCGACGCTCTTGGTCCTGACCGGGCTCGCGGGTTATCGTTTCAAACCACACTCCACAGACATGTCCCTGAACCACGTACCCCCTGGCAAGAACGCCCCTGACGCTTTCAACGTCGTCATCGAGATCCCGATGAACGCCGACCCGATCAAGTACGAAGTGGACAAGGAATCGGGCGCGATCTTCGTGGACCGCTTCATGACCACGGCCATGCACTACCCCACCAACTACGGCTATGTGCCGCAGACGCTGTCGGGCGACGGCGACCCGGTGGACGTGCTGGTGATCACCCCCTACCCGCTGTTCCCCGGCGTGGTCGTGCCTTGCCGCCCCATCGGCATCCTGATGATGGAAGACGAAGCCGGCGTGGACGGCAAGGTGCTGGCCGTGCCCACCGACAAGGTGCTGCCCATCTACACCCACTGGCAGAAGGTGGAAGACGTGAACCCGATGCGCCTGAAGGCCATCAGCC
Source organism: Acidovorax sp. Root219 (assembly GCF_001428665.1). Classification (GTDB taxonomy): domain Bacteria; phylum Pseudomonadota; class Gammaproteobacteria; order Burkholderiales; family Burkholderiaceae_C; genus Acidovorax. The sequence continues at coordinate 152,960 of NZ_LMIJ01000046.1, read as the reverse complement.
ATTTCTTTGAGCACTACAAGGACCTGGAAGCCGGCAAGTGGGTCAAGGTGCTGGGCTGGGAAGGCCTGGACGCCGCCAAGAAGGAAATCATGGACGGCATCGCCAGCTTCAAGGCCAAGAACAGCCAGGCCTGAGCACCGGCTGCCTTGCCGGCGCCCCGCTGACCAAAGAGCATGCATGCCCTCGCGGGCTGCATGCTTTTTTCATGGAAACCCCGCACTGTGCAGTGCCCCGGCCGTTGCTAGACTGCGCAAAGCCAGGGTGTCGGTGCGCAATCCTGCGCCCGCCCTGGCACGAATGGCCGTGGCCAAGGGGTGCTATGAAGATTTCCGACGTGCGTATCGGGCTCAAGCTGGGGATCGGGTTCTTTGCGCTGGTGCTGCTCACGGCCCTGCTGGGCGCGGTCTCGCTGTTCCAGCTCTCACGCATCCACCACAACGCGCAGGAGATCGCCAGCAACCTGCTGCCCAGCGTGGGCTACACGGGCGAGCTCAGGGTGTTGATGAACCGCATGCGGCGCTCCGAGGCCGGCCTGACCACCGCACGCAGCAAGGCTGAAGTCCAGGCCTTCGCCGAGCAGATGAACGCGCGCGCCAAGGACCTGGAGCGTGTGGAGGCGCAGTACGAACCGTTGGTCAGTGCGGGCGAGGAGCGTGAGGCCTTCCAGACCTTTCGCACGCGCAAGGTCGCTTACTACAAGCTCCAGGCCAACCTGGTGGAGGTCGCCAAGGGGGTGGACTTCAGCTCCAGTGAAACCATGGAACTGAGCTCCGACGCCCTGTCCGGGCTGTTTGCCGGTGAATCCGAAACCGCCTTCGTGGCCGCCGCTGAAACCCTGGGCCAGTTGCAGAAGATCAACTCCGCCATGGCCGACAAGGAGCAGGAGGAGGTGCAATCGGTCTTCCAGGCTGCCCGGGTCTGGGTGCTGGGCACGCTGGCCGCCTGCGTGGCGCTTGCGGTCGTGCTGGGCGTGTCCATCACGCGCTCGGTCACGCGCCCCGCGGGCCAGGCCGTGGGCGCTGCGCGCGCCATTGCCGAAGGTGATCTCACGGCGGCCATGCCGGCCCATGGCAAGGATGAAATGGGCCAGTTGCTGTCGGCGTTGGAGGACATGCGCGCCAACCTGGCCCGCGTGGTTACCGGC
>NZ_LMIJ01000046.1:151662-151792 GCF_001428665.1 Acidovorax sp. Root219 | reverse complement strand
CAACAACGACCTGTCGGCGCGCACCGAGCAGCAGGCCTCGGCACTGGAAGAGACGGCCGCCTCAATGGAAGAACTGGGCTCCACCGTGCGCCAGAACGCCGACAACGCACGCCAGGCCAACCAGCTCGCC
>NZ_LMIJ01000046.1:71602-151502 GCF_001428665.1 Acidovorax sp. Root219 | reverse complement strand
CCAGGCGGGCGAACTGGTGAACGCGGTGGCGGTGTTCAGGCTGGCGGGCGATGGCAGCGGTGCAAGCAACTATCGCGCACCGGCACCTGCCCCTGCGCCAGCGGTGCGCAAGCCAGTGGGCATGCCAGCACCTGCTGCGCGCGCGGCCGTAACCTCCAGGCCAGCGGCCAAGGCCCCGGTGGCCAGCCGGCTGGCGGCGCCCAAGGTTGCAGCGGCGGCAAGCCCTGCGCCAGCGCCAAAGGCGCCGGCGAAGGCGGCCGGGGGTGGGGATGATGAGTGGGAGAGCTTCTGATTCCCCGTTGCTGTTGGTGTAAGGCACCCCTCATGCGGTGACACGCCGGGAGGGCAAAGAGGCCTTGAACGAGGTGTGTGCTGGCCTGGATCTTGCGATTCTGTGTTTACAGATCGTTACTTCAGGAGACTGGCCATGAATCGGTTCAAGATTTCCACCCGCCTGGCGGGGCTTCTGGCTGTGTTGTGCTGCCTTGTGCTGCTGGTCGGCGGTGCCGGTCTGCTGGGCATGGGGCAGTCCAACGCCGGGCTCAAATCGGTGTATGACGACCGGGTGGTGCCCCTCAAGCAGATCAAAATCGCGGCCGACATGTACGCGGTCAACGTGGTCGATGCAGCGCACAAGGTGCGCGACGGCGGCATGACCGCCGCGCAGGGCCTGCAGTCGGTGGCCGATGCGCGCAAGGCCATCGACACCAACTGGAGCGCCTACCTGGCGACGAAGCTGGCGCCCGAGGAAAAGACCCTGGTGGACCGCTTCAAGCCCTTGCAGGCCAAGGCGGATGCCGCCACCGAGGCCCTGGCGGGTCTGTTCCGTGCGGGCGACGTACCGGCCCTCACCACCTTTGCCGCCAAGGACCTGTACCCGGCGATGGACCCGCTGCAGGAGGTGCTGGGCCTGCTCATGCAGGTGCAGCTCGACCAGGCCAAGATGGAGTACGACCGTGCCGCAGCCAGCTACCAGACCATCCGCGCCCTGGCCGTGGGCGCCGTGGTGCTGGGCGTGCTGCTGGCGGTGTTGGTGGGCGGCTCGATGATCCGCCAGATCTCGCGTTCGCTGGGCAATGCGGTGGACATCACCGATGCCGTGTCCCGCGGCGATCTCACGGTGGCCATCCCGGTACAGGGGCGTGATGAGATCGCGCGCCTGCTCACCGGCCTGACCGCCATGCGTGACAACCTGGCCCAGGTGGTATCGGGGGTGCGTGGCAATGCGCAGGGCGTGGCCTCGGCCAGCGCCGAAATCGCCTCGGGCAACCACGACCTGTCCATCCGCACCGAGGAGCAGGCCAGTGCCCTGCAGCAAACGGCCGCCTCCATGGAGGAACTGAGCTCCACCGTGCGGCAGAACGCCGACAACGCGCGCCAGGCCAACCAGTTGGCCATGAGCGCCTCCACCGTGGCCGTGCAGGGTGGCAACGTGGTGTCTGAAGTGGTGGAGACCATGAAAGGCATCAACGACAGCAGCAAGAAGATTTCCGACATCATCGGCGTCATCGATGGCATTGCCTTCCAGACCAACATCCTGGCGCTCAATGCGGCCGTGGAAGCCGCCCGTGCGGGCGAGCAGGGCCGGGGCTTTGCCGTGGTGGCCAGCGAGGTGCGCAGCCTGGCCGGGCGCAGCGCAGACGCGGCCAAGGAGATCAAGAGCCTGATCCACGCCAGCGTGGAGCGGGTCGAGCAGGGCACCGCGCTGGTCGACAAGGCGGGCGCCACCATGACCGAGGTGGTGGCTTCGATCCGCCGCGTGACCGACATCATGGGCGAGATCAGCGCTGCCAGCACCGAGCAGAGTCAGGGTGTCTCCCAGGTCGGCGATGCCGTCACGCAGATGGACCAGGTCACGCAGCAGAACGCCGCCCTGGTCGAAGAAATGGCCGCCGCCGCCGGCAGCCTGAGCCACCAGGCCCAGGCCCTGGTGGGCGCGGTGGAGGTGTTCAAGCTGTCGGCGGATGCGCCAGCGGCCCAGGCCGCCACCGCGCCTCGCCCGCGCCCTTCTCCCCCGGTGTCGCCACCTGCCGCTCGCAAACCGGTCGCTGGTGTGGCGCCGCGCAAGCTCGCGGCACCGACTCCCACCGTGGCAAAAACCGCTGCCAAACCGTCTGCGCCCGCAGCGGGGGCCACCGCCAAGGCGGCGTCCGATGATGAGTGGGAAAGCTTCTGAGACGGCGCGCAGGTTCTGCGCTTGGCAGGAGCGGCGATTGCACCAAAGTGATGCGTCTTTTGGTGCGAATAGCAAAATGGTTGTGAGGTGCCCTTGTTTGGTGCTTTTTGCGTGGTTGGTTGAACTGTTGTGGTGCATTTGATGGGGCTCAAGCCCCATCGTGGTCAAAAATCAACGGCTGGTTCAGTGCACTGATGTGGCGTCCGGCTGTTCCAGGGTGTTCAGCCGTGCCACTGCCTCGGGAGGCAATTGCAGTTGCGCCGCCGCCAGGTTCTGCTGCAGGTGGGTGACCGACGAAGTACCCGGAATCAGCAGAATATTGGGTGAGCGCTGCATCAGCCAGGCCAGCGCCACCTGCATGGGCGTGGCGCCGAGTTCGGCGGCCACTGTCGACAGCACGCCCGACTGCAGCGGCGTGAAACCGCCCAGCGGGAAGAAGGGCACATAGGCCGTACCTTCGGCGGCCAGCTGTGTGAGCAGGGCCTCGTCTTCGCGGTGGGCCAGGTTGTACATGTTCTGCACGCAGGCAATCGGGGTGATCCTGCGCCCGTCCTGCACCTGGCGCGCCGTCACGTTGCTCAGGCCAATGTGGCGTATCAAGCCCTGGCGCTGCAGCTCGGCCAGCGCAGTCAATGGTTCCTCCAGCGAACCCTCGGCCGGGCCGTGCACGCTGAACATGGCACGCAGGTTCACCACGTCCAGCACATCGAGGCCCAGGTTGCGCAGGTTGTCGTGCACCGCCTGCGTAAGCTCTGCGGCCGAGAACGCGGGCAGCCACGAGGCATCGTCGCCGCGCCGGGCGCCCACCTTGGTCACGATGGTCAGGCCGTCCCGGTAGGGGTGCAGCGCCTCCTTGATGATCTGGTTGGTCACGTGCGGGCCGTAGAAGTCGCTGGTGTCGATGTGGTCCACGCCGCTTTCCACGGCAGCGCGCAGCACGGCTACGGCGGCGACGCGGTCCTTGGGCGGGCCGAACACGCCGGGGCCGGCCAGTTGCATGGCGCCGTAGCCCAGGCGCTTCACGTCGCGGTGGCCGAGCCGGAAGCTGCCGGCCTTGTCGATTGCTGTCATGGGAGAGTCCTTTCAATGGAGATGCATCGACTGTAGGCACGCAGCCTGTGTACGATAAGCCGGTTGAGTGCGCACAGGTTGTGCGGCGCAGCGAACAATCCATCAAGGGATCCTGTCCATGGCCGAGCAGTTGGGTGATCTGGCCGCCTTTGTCGCCGTGGCACGCGGCGGCGGTTTCCGCGAGGCGGCGCGCCTGGGCGGTGTCGGCGCATCGAGCCTGAGCGAGGCCGTGCGCCGGCTCGAAGCACGGCTGGGCGTGCGCCTGCTGCACCGCACGACGCGCAGCGTGGCGCCCACCGAGGCCGGGGCGCGCCTGCTCGAACGCCTGGGCCCGGCGCTCGGCGAGGTGGAGGCCGCGCTCGACGTGGTCAATGGCTTTCGCGACCGACCCGCCGGCACCCTGCGCCTGAACGTGCCCGCCAGCGCCGCGCGCTTGGTGCTGCCCGCCATCGTGCCGCCGTTCCTGGCGGCCTACCCCGACATCCGCCTGGACGTGGTGGTGGAGGAAAGCTTTGTCGACATCCTCGCCGAGGGCTGTGACGCCGGCATCCGCTACGACGAGCGGCTTGAGCAGGACATGATCGCCCTCCCCATCGGCCCGCGCTGGCAGCGCATGGCCACCGCCGCCTCGCCCGCCTACCTTGCCGCACGCGGCCGGCCCGAACACCCGCGCGACCTCATGCAGCACGCCTGCCTGCGCGGCCGTTTTGCCAGCGGCACCATGCCCGCCTGGGAGTTCGAGCGCGGTGGCGAAGTGGTTGTCGTGGATCCCTCCGGCCCCTTGATCGTGCGCATCTCGGGCGGTGTGGACCTGGCGGTGGAGGCCGCGCTCGCGGGCTGCGGCATCATCCACATGTTCGAAGGCTGGCTGCAGCCGCACATCGACAGCGGGGCGCTGGTGCCGGTGCTCGAAGACTGGGCGCGGCCTTTTTCAGGGCCGTTTCTCTACTATTCCGGGCGGCGGTACCTGCCGGCGCCGCTGCGGGCGTTTGTGGATTTTGTGCGGGAGCGGGGCGCATTGCTCACGGCTACTGGCATTCAATAACGATCACACCATCCTTGCTCGCTGTGAGGTGCCTGTCTATAGTTACCAGCAGCATGAAGCAGAGCTTAGAGTTTTTGGTCCGTGGTCTTGGCAAGCAGCGTCTGTTGCCCGCTGCGGGCCTGCTCTTGCTGTCGGGCGCTGTTCTGTTTACCTTGCTTAGGTCTTATGGAGTCGCAGCCTTGGCTGGGACATTGGCTTTGGTGTCGCTGTCCGTTAGCGTGCTTCCACCTGAATATCGCACTCGGGTAATGCTGGCGTTCACGCTTGCGCCCCTGGCACCGGCAGTCGCTGTGATGATCCGAAGCGGCGAAGTGCAGGCATCTGTTGTGGTCGCGCTCTATGCGTACTACTTCTCGATGCTCAGCGTTCCTGTCTACTTACTGGTTCTGCGTCGTCGTCGCTGGTTGGGCATTGGGCAAGTTGCCTGTGCGGGTGCTGTGATGGGCACTGTGGCTGGGTTCTTTGTTTTCTCATTCGACGCGCGTGTTTATGAGAGGCTTCTTTTGATTGCCTATGGCGCACTTGCCGGCACTGTGTTCTGGCTCATTGCGTTTTTCGGGGCGAAAAAGTCCAAGGAGTCGATCTCGGCCTGAGATTTTCAAGATGCGAGGCTGCAGTGCCTTGCTCCCGTCGAGGGGGACAAGACAAGATGATTTGTTGTCTTGGCCGCAGCCGATGTCACCCCTGCCTGAACGGACTGCGCCCCTGCAGTTCCTCCAGATAGCCTTCCACCCCCTGGCCTTCACGCTCCAGAAAGCGCTCCACCGCTTCGGCAAACGCCGGGTGCGCGATCCAGTGGGCACTGCTGGCCTGCACGGGCAGCAGGGCACGGGCCATCTTGTGCTCGCCCTGGGCGCCGCCCTCGAAGCGCTGGGCGCCGTGTTCAATGCACCACTGCAGCGGCTGGTAGTAGCAGGCCTCGAAGTGCAGGCAGTCCACACGCTCTAGCGCACCCCAATAGCGGCCATAGGCCACGAGCCCATCCGTGCCGTAGTCACCCAGCGCGATCAGGCTGCTGGCGATCGGATGGCCATCCTTCTCGGCGATGAACAGCAGCCAGGCCTCGGGCATGGTCTGCGCCATGCGCGCGAAGAAGTCGCGCGTGAGGTAGGGCGGGTTGCCATGCTCCAGGTAGGTGCGCTCGTAGCAGCGGTAGAAGAAGTCCCAGTCTGCGGTGGTGATGTCGGCGCCGCGTGACCAGCGGAAGGTGACGCCCGCCTCGGCCACGCGGCGGCGCTCCTGGCGGATCTTCTTGCGCTTGTCCTGGGCCAGGCTGGCGAGAAAGTCGTCGAAGCTGGCGTAGCGGGCCGGAACGTCCTCGGCAGTCGCTGGGGGCGGTGCCGAGCCGGCGCCGGGCCGCCCCAAGCCGGCGAGAGCCCCCTCGGGGGGCAGCGAGGACACGCCAGTGCCGAGCGTGGGGGCCACATTCTTCCAATGGAATTGCACGGTGTGGCGCAGCATCAGGCCTTCGTCGGCGCTGGTCTTGATGTCGTCATTGCTGGCGAACAGCACATGCACCGACGATACGCCCTGGCTCTCGCACCATTGGCAGACGGCCTGCACCAGCAGGGCGCGGCTCTCTTCGTCGCGCGCCATCAGGCGGGTGCCGGGCACGGGCGTGAAGGGCACGGCGATGGTGGCCTTTGGGTAGTAGGGCACGCCGTGCTGTTCGTAGGCGCTGGCCCAGGCCCAGTCGAAGACGTACTCGCCATACGAGTGGCTCTTGAGGTACAGCGGGCAGGCGGCCAGCAGCGTGTCGCCATCCCACAGCGTCATGAAGCGCGGCGTCCAGCCGCGTTTGGGCGTGGCGCTGCCGCTCTCGTGCAGGGCCATGAGGTACTCGTGGCGCAAAAAGGGCGTGGGATGGCTCTGCAATGCCAGCAAGCCGTTCCAGGCATTGGCGTCCACCTCCTGCGGGGAGGCCAGCACGCGGGCGATAATGTGCAATTGCTCAGCCATGTGTGCCCAGCGGCCTGCATTGCACTGCCAGATGGCGGTCTGCGGCGGGTTGCGGGCCTGCATTGGCGGTTGTCTTCAACCTGACCCCAAGGGCCTTCTCCAGTTCCATGACGCTCTCCATTTGCACAGCGCAACTCAATTTCGTGGTGGGCGACATGCCCGGCAATGCACTAAAGATCATTGCCGCGGCGCGGGACGCCCATGCCCAGGGTGCGCAGTTGCTGCTCACGCCCGAGCTGGCGATCTGCGGCTACGCGGCGGAGGATTTGTTCCTGCGCCCGGCCTTCATCGCCGCCTGCGATGATGCCGTGAAAACCGTGGCCCGTGAGACTGCGGGGTTGAAAGGCCTGGCCATCGTGCTCGGGCATCCCCAGGCCGTGCGCGCCGATGCCCCGGCTTTCAGCGCCTGCTTCAACGCCGCCAGCGTGCTGCGCGATGGCGTGGTGGAGCAGACCTATGCCAAGCGCGAGCTGCCCAACTACCAGGTGTTCGACGAGCGGCGCTACTTCGTGGCCGGGCAGGCGCCCTGCGTGTTCGAGGTGGCTGGCCTGCGCGTGGGCCTGCTGGTCTGCGAGGACGCCTGGTTCGCTGCGCCCGCGCGCGACGCCGCAGCCGCCGGTGCACAGCTGCTGGCGGTGATCAATGCCTCGCCCTTCCACCTGGGCAAGAGCGCGGAGCGCGAGGACACCATGCGCGAGCGCGTGCGCGAGACGGGGCTGCCCCTGGTCTACGCCCATTTGGTAGGCGGGCAGGACGAGGTGGTGTTCGATGGCCGGTCCTTCGTCCTCGGCGCCGATGGTGCCGTGGTGGCGCGGGCCCCGGGCTTCGAGGAAGAGCTTTTCACTGTGCAGGTGGAAGCTGGCAGCGGCGCCGTGCAACTGGCACTCCAGGGTGACATCGCCCCGCTGCGCAGTGCCGAGGCCGATCTGTGGGATGCGCTGGTGATGGGCGTGCGCGACTATGTGGGCAAGAACCGCTTCCCCGGCGTGCTGCTGGGCCTGTCGGGCGGCATCGACTCGGCCCTGGTGCTGGCGATCGCCGTGGATGCGCTGGGCGCAGACAAGGTGCGTGCGGTGATGATGCCCTCGCCCTACACCGCTGACATCAGCTGGATCGATGCGCGCGACATGGCGGCCCGCATGGGCGTGCGCTATGACGAGATTTCCATCCAACCCCAGTTCGAGGCCTTCAAGGCCGCGCTGGCCAGCGACTTCGCGGGCCTGGCCGAAGATACGACCGAGGAGAACCTGCAGGCGCGCATCCGCGGCACGCTGCTCATGGCGCTGTCCAACAAATTCGGCTCCATCGTGCTGACCACGGGCAACAAGAGCGAAATGTCCACTGGCTACTGCACGCTGTACGGCGACATGGCCGGCGGTTTCGCCGTGATCAAGGACGTGGCCAAGACCACCGTGTTCGCGCTGTGCCGCTGGCGCAATGCAAACGACCCCTACGGCACGGGCGCCAGCCCCATCCCCGAGCGCATCATCACCCGCCCGCCGAGCGCCGAGTTGCGCCCCGACCAGAAGGACCAGGACAGCCTGCCGCCCTACGACGTGCTGGACGCCATCGTCTCGCGCTACATGGAGAACGACGAGCCCATCGAGTCCATCATCGCCGCCGGCTTTGCACGCGCCGACGTGGAGCGCGTGACCCGGCTCATCAAGATCAACGAATACAAGCGCCAGCAGGCGCCCGTAGGGATTCGCGTCACGCGCCGCAGCTTCGGCAAGGATTGGCGTTACCCTATCACCAACAGCTTTCGCGCTTGATGCAGTCTGACGGCCTGAGCCCAGGCCACGAGCAGCCCGTTCCCTTTTTTTCATCTCCAGGAGACCCGCCATGAAAATGATCACCGCCGTCATCAAGCCTTTCAAGCTCGAAGAAGTCCGCGAAGCCCTGGCCGAATGCGGCGTGACGGGTTTGACCGTCACCGAGGTCAAGGGCTTTGGCCGCCAGAAGGGCCACACCGAGCTGTACCGCGGTGCCGAGTACGTGGTGGACTTTCTGCCCAAGGTGAAGGTCGAGGTCGTCGTCAAGAGCGAGGACGTGGACCGCTGCGTGGACGCCATCGTCAACGTCGCGCGCACCGGCAAGATCGGTGACGGCAAGATATTTGTGACGGCTGTCGAGCGCACGGTGCGTATCCGCACCGGCGACTTGGACGACGCTGCTGTATAGGCTCCCCCTGAGTCGCTTCGCGCCATCCCTCTGAGGGGGACGCCACCAGTGGCCTGGCAAAGCCAGTTCCACGGTGGCACTGGCTTTGCATCGCGCCAGTTTTGGCGGGCCTTTGGCTTAGATCACCGACCGCAGCGGGATCTGGCGCGCATTGTTGCCGGCCTGTTCTATCAGCGTCTGTAGCAGTGCAGGGGTATCACTGCCTGCGTGCAGCAGCCCCATCTGCCACTCTCCCATGAAGCCGCTGGCCACGCTGTGGTTCAAAAAGGCCAGCAGGCCGTCGTAGTAGCCGGCCACGTTGAGCAGGCCCAAGGGCTTGTCGTGGTAGCCGAGCTGGCGCCAGGTCCAGACCTCGAACAGCTCCTCGAAGGTGCCGATGCCGCCGGGCAGGGCGATGAAGGCATCGCTGCGCTCGGCCATCATGGCCTTGCGCTCGTGCATGGTCTGCACGATGTGCAATTCGTCGCACTGGCGGTTGGCCAGTTCCTTGTCCACCAGCGCCTGGGGAATGACGCCCACCACGCGGCCACCGGCCTGGCGCGTGGCCTCCGCCACCGTGCCCATGAGGCCGCTGCGCCCGCCGCCATAGACCAGTTGCCCGCCATGCGCGCCGATCCATGTGCCCACGGCCGTGGCCGCTTCGGCATAGGCTTCGTTCTCGCCGGGGCGCGAACCGCAGTACACGCAGATGGAAAAAGCCGGTTCAGCCATGCGCTACCCTTTGAAAAATGGCCCCTGCCCAGATGCCCGCGCACAGCAGCAGCGCCAGCAGCACGGCGGCGCTGCCCATGTCCTTGGCGCGCTTGGACAGGTCGTGCCATTCGGGCCCGATGCGGTCGATGGCGGTCTCGATGCCGGTGTTGAGCAGCTCGACGATCATCACGATCACCACCGAGCCGGCCAGAAGGGCCACCTCCACCCAGCTGCGCCCCAGCCACAGCGAAGCCGGCAACAGCACGATGGCGGCGACGGCCTCCTGGCGAAAGGCCTTTTCACCCCAGCCGGCGCGCAGGCCTTCGAACGAGTAGCCGGCGGCATGCCAGATGCGGTTCAGGCCCGTGCGGGCTTTCTGGGGATTGGCGGGGGCGGTGGGCTGGGGTGTGGACATAAGGAAAAACCGGGATTCTCGCGCAGTGTTATGACGGTGGGCTTAAGAACCTGCTCAAAGAAGCCCGCACCGAGGTGCTTACTTCTTGCTGTGCTCGAAATGCACCAGCCGGGTGCCGGCCAGTGCATCGTGCCAGAACTGCTGCTCTGGATGGAAGCGCGCCAGAATGGCCCAGACGGCCACCCAGCCGATGACCAGGACCGTGGTTTCGCCGCCCGAGAGCGCGAAGGGAGACACGGCAGCCAGCGGCGGCAAGAACCACAGCCAGCTGAGCACGTAGCGCAGCAGGGCGCGCGGCTGGCTGATGGGGCGGCCGGCACGGTCCACCACGCGGATGTTCCAGGTCTTCATGGCCAGGGTCTGGCCCTTGGCCCAGAACCAGGTGAAGTAGATGCCGAACACCACGAACAGAAAGGCCTGCAGCGCATGGCGGTTGTCCATGGCATTGCGGGTCTGGCTCAGGGTGCCGAACAGGTAGCCGGCGATGAAGACCACGCCGAACATCAGCATGCCCTCGTACAGCCAGCAGGCCATGCGGCGCATGAGGCTGGGGGTGGTGGCGGGTGCCGTGGCCTGGGGGGCCATGTCTGCCTGCGGCGTGCTGGGGGTGGGGGAGGCGGGCATTCCGGGCTGCGCGATCGGCACGGCTGACGCCGTCAGTTGTTGGGGTACAGGCCGGAATTGTCGGCGCTGGGCGGTGCTGAAGGGGCTGCCGGGTCGGAGCCCGCAGGCGCCAGCGGTGGCAGCGCGGCCGGCACGGCGGTGGGCACGGCCACAGGGGCTGTTTCCACCACCACGGGGCTGGCGGGGCCAGAGGCCGAGGCCTCCGAAGCGGGCATTGCGGCGGGGACCGGCATGGCCAGGCGCGGGCCATGGTCGGTCACCGGCGGGATCTTGGGTGCATTGGGGCGCAGGGGGTTGGCCTGCGTGGCGGCGGGCACCTGCACCAGTTTGCGTGGGGATACCGGGTGCAGCGCGGTCGCTGCGCCCCGGGGCTTGGGTGGGGCCGTGGCGGCCAGCAGGTCGCGCTCCTCGGCGGTCAGGGCCTGGTAGGCCTCCCACTGGGCGAGCTTGTTGTCCCCGGCCAGGCGGTTGGTGCTGGCGTAGTTCAGGCGGGCCTGGCTGCGCTGCTGCGCGCTCAGGCTGGCCCATTCGGTCATGCGGCTGTGCAGCTTGGCCTGCTCCTCTTCGGGCAGCTCGGGGAAATTTACCGCCAACGCCAGCCAGCGGCGCTTTTGCACCTCGCTGATCAGCGACCAGCGTTCGGCCAAGGGGTAGAGCGCAAGCTTTTGCCGGGTGTTCAGTGTTTCCCAGCCCGGGCCTGCAGACACTTCGGCCAGGCCTTCGGAGGGCAGGGCGGTGGCGCCGCCTGCGGGGCGCAGGGCCGTCGCCGCTGCAGGGGTGGGGCGCGTGGCGGCCGACGGCAGCAAGGTGGCGGGTGCCATGCCCACCTGCTGCACGACCGTCACGGCGAAGGCGGTCAGCGCGCCCAGAAGCGCCAAAGCCAGCACGATGGCTGGCAGTGGTGGGGGGGCGTCGGGAAGTCCTTTATGCATGCATCGGGCAGTGGGCCAAATCAGTGATTCTGCGCTGCCGTCTTGAGGAACTGGACAAATCCCGGGTCGGAGTAGGCTTCTGGAGGCAGTTCGTCGGTCAGCAGAGCGGCATCCACCTCGGCGATCTCGTTGGCGCCAAACTCGTCCTGCACCGTGCTGATGAAGAACAGGCCCACCACCAATGCGATCAGCGGCACGGCGGACACCAGGGCGTTCCACCAGCTGTTGCCTTCGCTGCCGCCACCGCCGAGGGCGGCCGAGGCGCCACTGGCCAGCACCACCGGAGCGGCTGCCCTGGCGGGGGCGCGCACGGGGGCCAGCACCTTGCGCCGGGCCAGTGCCTGCATGCGCGATGCGCGCAGGCGCTCCGAGATGTCATAGGGCAGATCCTGCGAGCCATCCGTCAGCCGCGCCGATACGCGGCGGGCAAAACGTTCTGCTGCAGCTTCCTGGGAGAGGGTCGGGGTGGTGTTCACAGTTCTATTCCTTTGGCTTTCAGTGCCTTGCTCAGGGTTTGTATGGCACGAAAACAGTGCGTTTTCACACTGCCTTCCGAACAACCCATGGCGGCTGCCGTTTCTGATACATCCATTTCTTCCCAGTAACGCATGAGGAAGGCTTCCCGTTGACGTGCTGGCAATTCTTCTATCTCGGCCTCTATCTGGTGGAAGGTCTGGGCCCTTCGGGTCAGGTCTTCGGCACTTTCGGCCTTGTCTCCGTCGTCGGGGCCGGAGTACGCCTCCAGTAGATCAAAATCCATGCCATCTTCGCCGGGCCCTTCGAAGTCGCTCATGCTCGAAAACAGTGCATTGCGTGTCTTCTGGCGCCGAAACCAGTCCAGGGTGCAGTTGGAGAGGATGCGCTGAAAGAGCATGGGCAGCTCGGCCGCCGGCTTGTCCCCATAGTGTTCGGCCAGCTTGAGCATGCTGTCCTGCACGATGTCCAGGGCCGCTTCCTCATTGCGGACGTGGTAGACCGAGCGCTTGAAGGCACGCTTTTCTACGCTTTTGAGGAAATCGGAGAGTTCTTGTTCGGTTGCCAAGACGGGTCAGCCCGGGAATGGGATGCTGCAGGATATGCGCCAGTGCGGCGCCCCAACAACAGGTGCAGAGCCCCTCCTGAGAGGAGCCCAGCCGCCGATTATCGCATCCTCTGGTGTTTTTTTAGACGCAGCATGCATTTGCACGTGTTGCAGTGCGATAATCGCGGCTGCAATTCAAAAGGCAAACGGGTCACGGTCCGGCGCGGCAATCATCCCGCCCATGTCCTTGGCCTCAAGTTCCAAGCTGGCTCCACAAGAGTCCATGCAAGGGGCACCCAAGGTTTTTCGTCAGAGAAATTCACAAAGGTTGATCATGGAAATCTCCAAGGCCGAGCTCACTTCGGCAGCCGCTGCTTCGCAGGGCAACAACACCCCCTCCGCTTCCGGCTCTCAGGACCTCATGGGTGCCGAGATCCTCATCAAGTCGCTCCAGGCAGAGAACGTCCAGTTCATCTGGGGTTACCCCGGCGGCGCGGTTCTGTACATCTACGACGCGCTGTACAAGCAGGACACCATCCAGCACGTTCTGGTGCGCCACGAGCAGGCGGCTGTGCACGCCGCCGACGGCTACGCCCGCGCCACGGGTGAAGTCGGCGTCGCCCTGGTCACTTCGGGCCCCGGCCTGACCAATGCCGTCACCGGCATCGCCACGGCGTACATGGATTCGATCCCCATGGTGATCATCTCCGGCCAGGTGCCCACGCCCGCCATCGGACTCGACGCCTTCCAGGAATGCGACACCGTCGGCATCACGCGCCCCATCGTCAAGCACAACTTCCTGGTCAAGGACCCGCGCGACCTGGCCATCACGCTCAAGAAAGCCTTCCACATCGCCCGCACCGGCCGCCCCGGCCCCGTGGTGGTCGATATCCCGAAGGACGTGTCCTTCAAGAAGGCGGCCTACACCGGCTACCCCCAGAGCGTGGAAATGCGCTCGTACAACCCCGTGCGCAAGGGCCACAGCGGCCAGATCCGCAAGGCGCTGCAACTGCTGCTGGCCGCCAAGCGCCCCTACATCTACACCGGCGGCGGCGTGCTGCTGGGCAATGCCACCAACGAGCTGCGCACGCTGGTGGACATGCTGGGCTACCCGGTCACCAACACGCTGATGGGCCTCGGAGCCTACCCCGCGTCGGACCGCAAGTTCCTGGGCATGCTGGGCATGCACGGCACCATCGAAGCCAACAACGCCATGCAGAACTGCGACGTGCTGCTGGCCGTGGGCGCGCGCTTCGACGACCGCGTGATCGGCAACCCCAAGCACTTCGCGCAGAACGACCGCAAGATCATCCACGTCGACATCGACCCGTCGAGCATCTCCAAGCGTGTGAAGGTCGACATCCCGATCGTCGGCGACGTGAAGGACGTGCTCACCGAGCTGATCTCCATGGTCCGCGAAAGCAGCACCCGCCCCGATGCCGGCGCCCTGGCCGCCTGGTGGGACACCATCGAAGGCTGGCGCAAGCGCGACTGCCTGAAGTACAGCATGGGCAGTCCCGACGTCATCAAGCCCCAGTACGTGGTGGAAACGCTGTGGAACATGACCAAGGACGTGGACACCTACATCACGTCCGACGTGGGTCAGCACCAGATGTGGGCAGCCCAGTACTACCGCTTCGACGAGCCGCGCCGCTGGATCAACTCCGGCGGCCTGGGCACCATGGGCGTGGGCATTCCCTACGCCATGGGCATCAAGCTGGCCAAGCCGCAAGCCGAGGTGTTCTGCATCACCGGCGAAGGCTCGGTGCAGATGAACATCCAGGAGCTGTCGACCTGCCTGCAGTACAACACGCCGATCAAGATCTGCTCGTTGAACAACCGCTACCTGGGCATGGTGCGCCAGTGGCAGGAAATCGAATACTCCGGCCGCTACAGCCACAGCTACATGGATGCGCTGCCCAACTTCGTGAAGCTGGCCGAGGCCTATGGCCATGTCGGCATGCTGATCGAGCACCCCAAGGACGTCGAGCCCGCGCTGCGCGAAGCACGCAAGCTCAAGGACCGCACGGTGTTCATGGACTTCCGTACCGACCCCACCGAGAACGTGTTCCCGATGGTGCAGGCCGGCAAGGGCATCACCGAAATGCTGCTGGGCTCCGAAGACCTGTAAACGCAGGCCTTCGGCTCCCGCTGCGGCCTGCAGCAGGCGGCAATTGCGATTGCTGCAGGCCAATCTCCTGCTATCAGTTCGATAGCTTCACTTCGACGAATCTATTGCCTGCCGAGCCTGTGCATTACCGTGCGCAGGGGAGGGCAGCGAAAAGAGGAATGTCTTCACCATGAAACACATCATTGCCGTTTTGCTGGAGAACGAACCCGGTGCGCTGTCGCGCGTCGTGGGCCTGTTCTCTGCCCGTGGCTACAACATCGAATCGCTCACCGTGGCGCCCACCGAGGATCCATCGCTGTCGCGCATGACGATCCAGACCACGGGCTCCGACGACGTGATCGAGCAGATCACCAAGCACCTGAACCGCCTCATCGAAGTGGTCAAGGTGGTCGACCTCACCGAGGGTGCCTACACCGAGCGCGAGCTCATGATGGTGAAGGTGCGCGCCGTGGGCAAGGAGCGCGAGGAGATGAAGCGCATGGCCGATATCTTCCGCGGCCGCATCATCGACGTGACCGAAAAGAGCTACACCATCGAGCTCACCGGTGACCAGTCCAAGAACGACGCCTTCCTGCAGGCCATCGACCGCACCGCCATCCTGGAAACCGTGCGAACCGGCGCCAGCGGCATCGGCCGCGGCGAGCGAATCCTGCGCGTGTAACGGATTTGCCTTCGACCGGCTAGCGTCGTTGGGCAGCCTTGCCGTGCCAAAGCACTGTCTGCGGCTCCCCGCCTAGCCATCCGGCCGAATCCAAATCCGATGTAAGACAATCGACTGTTTATTTTTCAACCCAAACAACGTATTTCAACCGGAGCGACCCATGAAAGTTTTCTACGACAAAGACTGTGACCTGAGCCTGATCAAGGGCAAGACCGTTGCCATCATCGGCTACGGCTCGCAGGGCCACGCCCACGCACAGAACCTGAACGACAGCGGCGTGAAGGTCGTGGTCGGCCTGCGCAAGGGCGGTGCCTCGTGGGACAAGGTCGGCAAGGCCGGCCTGAACGTGATGGAAGTCAACGACGCGGTCAAGGCCGCCGATGTGGTCATGATCCTGCTGCCCGACGAGCAGATCGGCGAGGTCTACACCAACAATGTGGCCCCCAACATCAAGCAAGGCGCTTCGCTGGCGTTTGCCCACGGCTTCAACGTGCACTACAACCAGGTCGTGCCCCGCGCCGACCTCGATGTGTGGATGGTCGCCCCCAAGGCCCCTGGCCACACCGTGCGCAACACCTACACCCAGGGCGGCGGCGTGCCCCACCTGGTGGCCGTGCACCAGGACAAGTCCGGCAAGGCCCGTGACCTGGCCTTGTCGTACGCCATGGCCAATGGTGGCGGCAAGGCCGGCATCATCGAGACCAACTTCAAGGAAGAAACCGAGACCGACCTGTTCGGCGAACAGGCCGTGCTGTGCGGCGGTGCCGTCGAGCTGATCAAGATGGGTTACGAAACCCTGGTCGAAGCCGGCTACGCCCCTGAAATGGCCTACTTCGAATGCCTGCACGAGCTCAAGCTCATCGTGGACCTGATCTACGAAGGCGGCATTGCCAACATGAACTACTCGATCTCGAACAACGCCGAGTACGGCGAGTACGTGACCGGCCCTGAAGTCATCAACGAGCAGTCGCGCCTTGCCATGCGCAATGCCCTGAAGCGCATCCAGAGCGGCGAGTACGCCAAGATGTTCATCCAGGAAGGCCGCCTGAACTACCCGAGCATGACCGCCCGCCGCCGCAACACCGCCGACCACAGCATCGAAGTGGTGGGTGGCAAGCTGCGCGCCATGATGCCCTGGATTGCCAAGAACAAGCTGGTCGACCAGACCCGCAACTGATCTCGCGATCCACTGCGCCCTGCGTACACGATCCAAAAGGCCACTTCGGTGGCCTTTTTCGTTGCCGGGTGGGGCTGGGCATGCCACCTGCGGCGGGCCGCATGGCCTTGCGTAATCAATTGTTAACAGGTACATGGCCCGGGTGCCTGCCGGTGCAGCTACACTGCGCCTTCGGTTCTCTCGGAGGGGGTGCCATGCGCCGTGCGGCGCAGGTGCCGAATACTATAAATTGGGTAGCTGTTCACGCCGGCCGGTCTGGCGATGGAGATTTGTTCGATGCATGACGGCAAGGATTCCGCCGACGGTTCTGGTGTGATGGTGCGCAAGCGGCGCAAGGGCATCTACATCCTGCCCAACCTGTTCACGCTGGCGGCGTTGTTCGGGGGCTTCTATTCCGTCGTGATGGCCATGAACGGGCGCTTCGACCTGGCGGCCGTGGGCGTGTTCTGCGCCATGGTGCTCGATAGCCTGGACGGGCGCGTGGCCCGCATGACCAACACGCAAAGCGCCTTCGGTGAGCAGATGGATTCGCTGTCGGACATGGTGTCCTTTGGCGCCGCACCCGCGCTCATCGCCTACGAATGGTCGCTCAAGGGTCTGGGCCGCTGGGGCTGGATCGCGGCCTTCGTCTACTGCGCCTGCGCCGCGCTGCGCCTGGCACGCTTCAACGTGAACACGGGCGTGGTGGACAAGCGCTACTTCCAGGGCCTGCCGTCGCCTGCAGCCGCTGCGCTGGTGGCTGGCTTCATCTGGCTCATGACCGAGCTCGGGGTGCAACGCGGCATGGACACCTGGCTCACCTGGAACCAGGTCACCTGGATCATGTTCGCCTTCACGCTGTACGCCGGCCTCACCATGGTGACCAACGTGCCGTTCTACAGCTTCAAGGACATCCAGATGAAAAAGAGCGTGCCCTTCGTCGTGATCGTGCTGATCGCGCTGGGCATCGCCGTCATCAACATCTCGCCGCCCATCATTCTGTTCAGCGTGTTCGTGCTGTATGGCCTGAGCGGCTACGGCGTGTACGCCTGGCGCAAGGCCAAGGGGCAGCACAGCAGCGTGATCAGCACCTCCACCGACGAACCCGACGAGCGCGGCCTGCACAAATGACGGCAGCGCGCCGCATTGGCTGCACTTGTGCTACATTGCACGGCATGAACACGTTGGCCATTGCAATCCTACTGCTAGCTCCCCACGGGCGGAGACGGTAGGCGCACGCGCACACGTTTTCCACAAAGGCCCGTATGCACCCGCAACGGGCCTTTTGCTTTGGGCGCCAGAATTCAGCGTTGCGGACCACCCCACCATCAATACCAGGAGAACCCCATGGCCGACAAACTCATCATTTTCGACACCACCTTGCGCGACGGCGAGCAATCGCCCGGCGCCTCCATGACCAAGGACGAGAAGCTGCGCATCGCACGCCAGCTCGAGCGCCTGAAGGTGGACGTGATCGAAGCGGGTTTTGCGGCCAGCTCCAATGGCGACTTCGAGGCTGTGCAGGCCATTGCCCACGCCATCAAGGACTCGACCATCTGCTCGCTCTCGCGCGCCAACGACCGTGACATCTCGCGCGCGGCCGAAGCGCTCAAGGAAGCCAACAGCGCGCGCATCCACACGTTCATCGCCACCTCGGCGCTGCACATGGAAAAGAAGCTGCGCATGACGCCCGAGCAGGTGCTCGAGCAGGCGCGCCAGTCGGTGCGGTTTGCCCGCAACCTGGTGGCCGACATCGAGTTCAGCCCCGAAGACGGCTACCGCAGCGACCCGGACTTTTTGTGCCGCGTGCTCGAAGCCGTGATCGCCGAGGGTGCCACCACCATCAACGTGCCCGACACCGTGGGCTACGCCATCCCCGAGCTGTACGGCAACTTCATCAAGACGCTGCGCGAGCGCATTCCCAACAGCGACAAGGCCATCTGGTCCGTGCACTGCCACAACGACCTGGGCATGGCCGTGGCCAACTCCCTGGCCGGCGTGAAGATCGGCGGTGCCCGCCAGGTGGAATGCACCATCAACGGCCTGGGTGAGCGCGCCGGCAACTGCTCGCTCGAAGAAGTCGTCATGGCCATCAAGACACGCCGCGACTACTTCGACCTGGACCTGAACATCGACGCCAAGCACATCGTGGCGGCCAGCCGCATGGTCAGCCAGACCACCGGCTTCGTGGTGCAGCCCAACAAGGCCGTGGTCGGCGCCAATGCCTTCGCCCACGCCAGCGGCATTCACCAGGACGGCGTGCTCAAGGCACGCGACACCTACGAGATCATGCGCGCCGAAGACGTGGGCTGGAGCGCCAACAAGATCGTGCTGGGCAAGCTCAGCGGCCGCAACGCCTTCAAGCAGCGCCTGCAGGAGCTGGGCGTGAGCCTGGAGAGCGAGACCGAGGTCAACAGTGCCTTCACCCGCTTCAAGGAGCTGGCCGACCGCAAGAGCGAGATCTTCGACGAGGACATCCTGGCCCTGGTCAGCGACGAAAGCGTGACCGCCGAGAAGGAGCAGTACGGCTTTGTCTCGCTGTTCCAGCAAAGCGAAACCGGCGAGCACCCCCGTGCGCGCATCGTCTTCACGGTGGACGGCCACGAAGTGCGCGGCGAGTCCGAAGGCAATGGCCCGGTGGATGCATCCTTGAAGGCCATCGAGTCCCACGTCAAGAGCGGTGCCGAGATGGTGTTGTATTCCGTCAACGCCATCAGCGGCTCCACCGAGAGCCAGGGCGAGGTCACCGTGCGCCTGCAGAACAGCGGCCGCGTGGTCAACGGAGTGGGCGCTGACCCCGATATCGTGGTCGCGTCAGCCAAGGCCTACCTCAGCGCGTTGAACAAATTACAAAGTAAAGCTGACCGGGTGGCTGCACAGGGATAAGTGTTGAATTTATAATTCATTCACTTTCTTGGAAAGTCGCGCAAGGTCTTGATCTTGCGCGACTTTTTTTGATTCTGTACACTGGCCCACACTTCTTACCCTTTGGAGCACTTTGATGCACCATGGCCGCAGCACCGCAATGAACCGTTTTTTCCAGCTTCTGGGCTTTGTTGTTGTGAGTGCGGCGCTTGCGTCGCCCATGGCGCATGCCAACGAGCGCAAGAAGGCGCCCGCCAAGAAGCAGGTGGCATCCGCCACCGCCAAGAAGTCCGCTGGCCCGCGCAAGGCCGCCGTTGCCGCCAAGCCGGTGCGCGTCTCGGCCAAGACCTCCAGGGCCGCCACCCGCGTGGCCTTCATCCCCGCCAAGCCATCGTTTGGCCAACTGGCCGGCCTGCACGAAGTCAATGACCCCCTGGACCTCAAGTCCAGCGTGGCCCTGGTGATCGACCAGGACACCCATGAAGTGCTGCTCAGCAAGAACGACCACGCCGTTCTGCCGATCGCATCGCTCACCAAGCTCATGACCGGCCTCATCATCTCCCAGGCCAAGCTGCCCATGGATGAGCAGCTGACCATCACCCAGGATGATGTCGATACCGAAAAAGGCAGCCGCTCGCGCCTGACCGTCGGTTCCACCATGACCCGCGGCGAAATGCTGCACCTGGCCCTGATGTCCAGCGAGAACCGCGCCGCCCACGCCCTGGGCCGCACCTTCCCCGGTGGCCTGGACGTGTTCGTGGCGCAGATGAACGCCAAGGCGCGCCTGCTGGGCATGACCGACACCAAGTACGTCGAGCCCACGGGCCTGTCCAGCCGCAACCAGAGCAGCGCCCGCGACCTGGCCACGCTGGTCAACGTGGCCCATGGCGACCCTGTCATGCGCGAGCTGTCCACCTCGCCCGGCTACGAGCTGGCCCTGGGCGCGCGCACCCTGCAATTCAACAACACCAACGGCCTGGTGAAGAACCCCACCTGGGACATCGGCCTGCAAAAGACCGGCTACATCTCCGAAGCCGGGCGCTGCCTGGTGATGCAGGCCCAGTTCGCCGGCCGCAAGGTCATCATGGTGTTCCTGGACTCGGCCGGCAAGTTCAGCCGCCTGGGTGACGCCGAGCGCGTGCGCCACTGGGTCGAATCCATGCCCGCCGCCATCAGCCCCGTGAAGACTGTCGTCCACGGCAACACCAACGGCTGAAGAGGCGCTGCCGGCCCCATGCCTTGACCGGTTGGCAGGCAGCCAGGCAAAACTCCCGACAAAACAAAACCCCGGTGGCGCGAGCCCCGGGGTTTTGTTTTTGCCTGGTGTCCAGCCGCGTTGACCGCAGCTGTCAGTCGGCGGGCGTGTGCGCCATGTCGCTGCCGTGCAGCGATGAGGACAGGGCGGGCGTAGGCGCCTTGGCCTGCACGTAACCCAGCGCCAGCGAGATCTCCTGCGCCGTGGCCTGCAGCTTGGCCATCCAGCCCTCGTCCAGCCGGTCGGCCGGGGCCGAGATGGACAGGCCGGCCACCAGCTTGGCCTGGTCGTCGTACACGCCGGCGGCCATGCAGCGCACGCCCAGTTCCAGCTCCTCGTTGTCGCGGGCAATGCCGTACTGGCGCGCCTTGGCCAGCTCGCGCTCCAGCACGGGCAACTGGGTGATGCTGTTGCGGGTGTGGCCGGCCAGCCCGGTGCGGGTGGCATAGGCGCGCACGCGCTGCGGGTCGTCCAGCGCCAGGAAGAGCTTGCCGGTGGAGGTCAGGTGCAGCGGCGCACGGCCGCCGATGGCGCGCACCACCTGCATGCCCGAGCGCTCGCTGTAGGCGCGCTCCACATACACGATCTCGTCGCCCTGGCGCATGCTCAGGTTCACCGGCTGCTGGATCAGCTTGTGCAGGTTGCGCATGGGGGCCAGCGCCGCATCGCGCACGCTCAGGCGCGCCTTCACCAGGTTACCGAGCTCCAGCAGGCGCATGCCCAGCCGGTAGCTGCCCGACTCGGGCCGGTCCACAAAGCGGCCGATGGTCAGGTCGTTCAGGATGCGGTGCGTGGTGGAGGGATGCAGACCCGTCTTCTCGCTGATTTCCTTGAGCGAGATGGCGTCCTCACGCGATGCGAGCACGTCGATCAGCGTGAACATGCGCTCCAGTACCTGGACGCTGGGTTTGATCGGGATACCAGGGTCGATTTTTTTCATGGGCTGCAGGAATGCGGGAACGGTGTGGAGTAAGGGATATCCACAACATCCTCTGATCGCTGCATCTTACCTTGTGAAATGCAATGGCACCATCAGGTGCCCTGGGCGGCCCCGCCCGGGGTGCCACCTGCGTGACTGCGGTCAACGCAGTGCCACACATTGTCCTGGCGGATCTCGTGCGGCAGAAAGCGCGCCTTGTAGTTCATCTTCGGGCTCGCGGCGATCCAGTAGCCCAGGTACACATAGGGCAGGCCCATGGCGCGTGCCTGCTCGATCTGCCAGACCACGTTGTAGGTGCCGTAGCTGGCACGTGCTTCGGGTTCGTAGAAGGTGTACACGGCCGACAGGCCGTCGTTGAGCACGTCGAGTATGGACACCATCTTCAGCGCGCCGGGTTCGCCGGTGGCGGCATCCACCTCGCGGAACTCCACCAGCCGCGAGTTGACGCGGCTTTGCAGCAAAAACTGGGTGTACTGGTCGATGCTGTCCTGGTCCATACCGCCACCCGCGTGGCGGCCGTTCTGGTAGCGCAGGTACAGCTGGTAGTGCTCGGGCACGAAGCACAGGCGCAGCACACGCGCCTGCAGCGCGCCGTGTTGCACCGCCGAGCGGCGCTGGCTGCGGTCGGGGCGAAACTCGCTGGCGCGCACGCGCAGCGGGGTGCAGGCCTGGCAGCCATCGCAATAGGGGCGGTAGGTGAACATGCCGCTGCGCCGGAAACCCGTGGCCACCAGGCCCGAGTACACATCGCTCTGGATCAGGTGGCTGGGCGTGGCGACCTGCGACCGCGCCTGCCTGTCCGGCAGGTAGCTGCACGGGTAGGGCGCTGTCGCATAGAACTGCAGGGTCTGCAGCGGCAGGTCGTTGAGTTGCGTCATGCCATGGGCGTGGGGTGGGCCAGCAGTTGATTCCAGTATACGGGCTCGAAAGTCCACGCGCCGCCCGGCAGGTCTTGCGCCACGGCGATCTTGCGCAGGAACTGCTCGCGCGGGATCTCGCGCGCCCCCAGCGACGCCAAGTGGCGCGTGTTCTGCTGGCAGTCGATCAGCGCCACGCCCTGCACACGGCAAAGTGCCACCAGCGCCGCCAGCGCGATCTTCGAGGCATCGGTCGCATGCGCAAACATCGACTCGCCAAACACCGCCCGCCCCAGCGCCACGCAGTACAGGCCGCCTACCAGTTGCCCATCCACCCAGGTCTCCACGCTGTGGGCCGAGCCCGCCGCGTGCAGCGCCTCGTAGGCGCGCACCATGTCCGGCACGATCCAGGTGCCCGCCTGCCCCTCGCGTGGGGTCGATGAGCAGGCGCGTATCACCTGGCCAAAGGCCGTGTCCACGCGCACCTCGCAGTGGCTGCTGGCGGCGGCAAATTTCTGCAGCGTCTTGCGCAGCGAGCGGTGCAGCCGGAACTCGGCCACCGGCAGCACCATGCGCGGGTCGGGCGCCCACCACAGAATGGGCTGGCCCTCGCTGAACCAAGGGAAGGTGCCCTGCCCATAGGCCGCCCGCAGGTGCTCCACATCCAGCGCTCCACCGGCGGCCAGCAGGCCCGGCGCCGGATCGCGGGGGCCCCAGGCACTGGCCGGGTGAGGGAAGGGGTCATGGGGTTCCAGCCAGGGGAGTTGGGCGGGCATGGGGGCAGGGGTTGCGAAGGGTGGTTTGTTGGATTGTGCGGCAACATCCGGTTCCATCGTGGCGCGGGCCGTGTGCGCTATGTCGGATGCAGGCGACAAATTTCCTGCTGCATCGCCGTGGCATGTGCCATCCGGTGCCAGCGGCCTGCACAATGCCGCGATCACAAGGCAGGAGAGGGGATCCCATGCGCCGTGGATATGGATTGGCATTGCTGCTCATCGTGCTTGCAGGCTGCCAGAAGCAGGAGGCACCCGACGTTTTCTATGAGCGCTACTACCAGAAGTCGGCCAGCGGCATTGCCACCCTGGAGGAAGAAGCCCATTTCTATTCCGCCAGGAAGCGCGCCGATGTAGAGCAGAAGATTCCCGCGATGATGAAGATGATGGGAAAGACGCGCGACGATGTAGCACGCGTCTATCTGGACATGTCCCAGACACTCGCGCGGTGCAAGAAGATCGAGCTGGCTGGGCAGAGCGTGTCTGGCAACGTGGCCGAGCTCACCTACCGGCAGACGGACGTGTGCGGCAGCACTTCCACATCGCCAGAGAGCCAAAAGGTGCGCCTGGTTGACGAGGACGGGTGGAAGATCGACCACGTGGAAATAAGCCTGTAGACCGCCTGGCCGGCGCGGGCGCTACTTGCGCCGGTACTCGCCCACAAAGGTCACGCGCATGCCGCCGCAGCCGTCATCGTCCTTCACGGCCAGTCCACCGCGCTGCAACGCCAGCGTCGCCGTGCAGCCATCACCGTCGTACGCCAGCAGCCCGTTGCGCAGGGTGCCCACGCCCCGTATCTCGCCCACGTTCACCTGCCCGTTGGCGGCGTTGGGGCCATACCAGACGGCATCGCCCGCCAGGTAGGCCTTGCCGTCCTGCAGGCCGACGATGGCCAGGCTGGCGCTGTCCTTGTCGGGCTTGCCCTGGAGGTAGCGGGTGTATGCGCCATTCCACTTGGCGCTTGCTGCGGTGGCGGGCGCAACGCTCTGCAGCAGCGCAATGCGGCCTGCGAACTCCTGGCCCAGGCAGCGGGCGTTTTTGCACTGCGTGACCTCATAGGATTGGAGCCATTCGCGCTGCCACTGCACCAGCTGCGGCCGGGCTTTGGAGCGCGTGATGGCCTCCTTGAAAGCAGTGTTGAGCTGCTCGTCCAGCGCGGAGAGCGGGGCATCCGAGCAGATCAGCTTTTCCATGGCCGAGCGGGCCTTGGCGCAATCGAAACTGGCAGCGCTGGCCAACGGGGCCAGGGCTGCGAACAGTGCCGCCAGGGCAAGGCGCAACAAGGGCTGGACAAGGGTGGTCGGCATGGCGGGGTTCCTGCTCGGTGAGAGTTTGCGCGCGAATCGTGCGGCTGGCAGAAATCATACGACCCTGCCAGGCCAATTGCCGCTTGACACCAGCGCATGCCAAACGCACGCTACGGCCCCGCACCAGCGATCCATACCAACAACCAACCATTCGGAGAAAACCATCATGATCAACAAGCGTGATTTTGTCGCCAGCGTCGGCCTGGCAGGGGTGATGCTGCCGGCTGCCAATGCCATCGCAGCCCCCGGCAACAAAGCCGGCAATGCGCAACCCGTTTTGCTGACGGTGAGCGGCGCCGTCGGCAAGACCAACCGCGGCGCGCTCGACCCCGTCATCGACCAGATGATGGGCAAGCACAGCATCCAGTTCAGCAAGGCCTTCGCGTTCGACGCGGCCGCGCTGCAGCGCCTGCCCGCAGTGACCATCAAGCCCACGCTCGAATACGACGGCAAGCCCCACACTCTCGAAGGCCCGTTGCTGGTCACGGTGCTCGAGGCCGCTGGCGTGCCACGCGGCAGCAATGTGCAACTGGGCCTGCGCGCGGTGGATGGTTACAACGTTGCCATCAGCCTGGCCGACGCCGCGCAGTACCGCATGATCGTTGCCACCCGCATCGACGGCCAGCCCATGGCGCTCGGCGGCCTGGGGCCGCAGTGGGCGGTGTACGACGCCGACAATGTGGCCCCCTTCAAGGACAAGCCCGTGAAGGAACGCTTTGCACTGTGCCCCTGGGGCATGTACCACATCGACGTGAAAGCTTGAGCCTGGACTTTGATGCCGGCATCTCAGAAAGTCCTCTATAGGTGTCATCGCATCCCTTCTCAGCGGCAACTGGTGCAGGCAGGCAGCAGGAGTCGTCCGGCCAGACGCAGCAACGACGCCAGAAGAGTTTTGTCAGCCGTTTCTCAACGCGTCTTGTCGTCGGTCTCGCCTGTCACGCCGGTGCCCTGCCGCGATGCCGGTTTGGGGTTGGGATGCTCTTCAATGGCGCCCAAGCGATGCCCCGATGGGTCTACCGCATCCACCGGCCCCACCCCGGGCTGCTCTCCGCCGGGCCGGTTGGCGTACGCTGGGCCGGGTGTGCCGCTTTCGTCTTTCAAACCATACTGGTTGTAGCCGGGCTTGGGTGTGTTGCTGGGCATGGCGTGCTCCTGGGGGATTTAAGCCTTCATGCTAGGCGCGCTACCCATGGCGGCTTGTAGGACCCTGTCGGCTGCGCCGGTGCTCGCCGTCCTGCCAACGCTTTGGCAGTAGGTAGTTCAATTGCTGCGCAAAAGCACCACGGCGTAGGTGCAATCCGCCGCCGTCTCGTTGCTGAACACGCAGTCCGCAGGCGGCCCCAGTTCCAGGCAATCCCCCGCATCCATCGCATGCCGGGTGTCGCCCTCCATGAACACCAGCGAGCCGGCCAGCACCCATATCAGCTGCCGCTTCGCCGTATAGGCCGCTGCAGGCATGGGCACCCGCGCACCGGCAGGCAGCACCACTTGCACCAGGTCCAGCGGCAGGTCGGAGGGGGGCGACACATGCGTGCGCACATAGCGGGTCTGCGGGTCGGTCCACACCGGTTGGTCGGCCCGGCGCAGCAGCCGGCCCTCCTTGGCCTCGGCGCGGGCGATCAGCTGCGACATGCTCAGCCCGAACGCGCCCGACAACCGCGCCAGCAAGGTCGCCGTGGGGCTCGATTCGCCCCGCTCCAGCTTGTGCACCATGGCCCGCGACACACCCGAGTGCGCCGCCAGGTCGGTCAGCGACCAACCCCGGCCCTCGCGCTCGATGCGCACGCGCGCGCCAATGCGCTGGCTCAGGCTATCGACTACGCTATCTACTTTGGTGGACATGTGTTTCATCATGGTGGACAATAATCCACCAAAATACGTTATTCGTCCATCATAGTGGATGGAGAACCTTGCAATCCCTGACAGCCATGACCACCCTACAAATACGCGATGCCCATGCGGGCGACATCGAAGGCATTCTCGCCATCTACAACGACGCCGTGGCCAACACCACCGCAATCTGGAACGAAACCCTGGTGGACGCCGCCAACCGCGCCGCCTGGCTGGCCGACCGCCAGCGCCTGGGCTACCCCGTGCTCGTCGCCATCGACGACCAGGGCGCCGTGGCTGGATACGCCTCGTTCGGCGACTGGCGCGCCTTCGACGGCTACCGCCACACCGTCGAGCATTCGGTCTACGTGCACCAGAACGCCCGCGGCGCAGGCCTGGGCAAGTTGCTGATGCAGGCCCTCATCGAGCGTGCCCGCGCCATCGGCAAGCACGTCATGGTGGCCGGCATCGAGGCCGGCAACACCGCATCGATCCAATTGCACGAGCGCCTGGGCTTCACCCAGGTGGGCCTGCTGCCCGAAGTGGGCACCAAGTTCGGCCAATGGCTGGACCTGGCCTTTCTGCAACTCAAGCTCGATGCGCGAACGGATCCTGATGGAGCAGGGCGAGGTGGTGCCTAAGTCGGTGTTTTGAGCCGGCTTCTCCCTCTTTTTGAAGAAGGAGAGCGGCTGGAAAAACTCAGCGAAGCGGTTCTCGCTAGGCGCTGCGTCGCAGGCAGTACGACTAGTACGACAAGACGCAGCAACAACGCCAGAAGAGTTTTCTCCAGACGCTCAATCGTCTTCTTGGGCGCTGATTTCGGGGAAGAGAATCTCCGTATACCCGAATTGGGTAAAGTCCCGCACCCGCATCGGGTACAGCTTGCCGATCAGGTGGTCGCACTCGTGCTGCACCACGCGGGCATGGAAGCCGTCCACCGTGCGGTCAATCGGGTCACCATACAGGTCGAACCCCGTGTAGCGAATGCGCGCCCAGCGCGGCACCTTGCCCCGCAGGCCTGGCACCGAGAGGCAGCCCTCCCAGTCCTCTTCTTCCTCATCACCCAGCGGCGTGATCACCGGGTTGATCAGCACCGTGGGTGGCACGATGGGCCGGCTCGGGTAGCGCGGGTTGCGCTCGTTGGAGCCAAAGATCACCAGTTGCAGGTCCACCCCGATCTGCGGCGCCGCCAGCCCCGCGCCGTTCACGGACTGCATCGTCTCCAGCATGTCGCGCACCAGCAGGTGCAGCTCGTCCGTGTCGAACGCGGTCACGGGCTGGGCCACGCGCAGCAGGCGCGGGTCGCCCATCTTCAGGATGGTGTGTATGGTCATGGGGCTGGAAGCAATGAGTGGATGAATGCGTGCTGTCATCAGGGTCGGCCACATCATGCCGCAAGGCCGCCAACCCCGCAGCGACAGGGCCCGCGAGCCCCTTGCCACCCGTGCATGTTCCGCGCGGAACACAGCCCGATGGCCAAGATCATCGCGCCGAGTGGAAAACGCCCAAGTTTTGTGTATATAATCTAAGTCTTGATGTTCCTCGATAGCTCAGTTGGTAGAGCGCCGGACTGTTAATCCGTAGGTCCCTGGTTCGAGCCCAGGTCGAGGAGCCAAAAATTCAGTGCCAGGCCCTGCATGTGTACGCGGGGCCTTTCACTTAGTCAGCCGATGAGCAGGCTGGCTTGAATTAGTACCAATCATTCCTCAATAGCTCAGTTGGTAGAGCGCCGGACTGTTAATCCGTAGGTCCCTGGTTCGAGCCCAGGTTGAGGAGCCATTCATTGGCAGTAAAAGGCTACCCTTTGCGGGGTGGCCTTTTTGCTTTGGGGTCGCACATCATCGCGCACCTCGATGCTGCCATCTTCGGTGGACGGCTGCAGGCATCGATGTCGGTGCTGAATTTGACGGATGGGATTGGCTCTGATCCGTCCTTGCGCATGCCGGCATGTTGCCGCTCTGGGCGCCCGAGCTGCTGTCGTTGCTGGTGTTTCTGGTCGCCCGCTAAGGCGACACAGGCCGTGCTGCATTCGCTGCCTTGCTGGCCTCGATCTCCTTGTCGCTCTTGGCTTGGGCATCCGGGGTGAGAAAGCTAACCCAGCACTTGGTATCGCACTGCATCCTGATCCGAACCTCTGGCGCGGACCAAGTGGCTACGCCTTGTCCCGGTTTCATGGAGGTCTTTTGAGGAGCGCCGAACCGGGCGCCAATGGACTGGACGATCTCGTTCAACCGGGAGACGTCGCGGGTTTCCACCGTGATGTCTTCCAGCACCAAGCCCTTCGTCACCGTGAAGTTGAAACTGGAATGCTCGGCCCAGCTCGGTAGCTTGTCCTTCTTGGCCAGGTGCACCATGCCCATCCGTCCCCCTCCTTGGTCACGAAAGGCTTGCTTTGCGCTGCGGCCCGCCAATCTCCAGCCTGTAGGACAACTGCCCGAGAGCGATGGCCTGGGGCGGGGCCTGTACTGTCACGGTGCGTAAACCAGTACGATTTGCACAGGTCAGGTGGGCAGGCTATGCGCAGGAGAACATTAATGATGATCCGCAAAAGGCCTCGATCGGGTTGGCAGGCGGGAGCACTGAGGTCGTGCATTGCCGTGGCCTGTTGCGGCCTTTTTGGCATGGCCGCATCGGCTGGTGTGACCGACGGTGACCTGTTCGGCCACCGCCTGGGCGCCCGTCTCGTGACGACCCCGGCCACCATGGGCTACTGGAGCCAGGGGCGGGCCATCATCATTGTCGACAAGCCGGAGATTCCGCCCGAGTTCGAGAAGCTCGAGCTGCTCACCACCCCCAAGACCTACACCATCGGCAACATCTACGCGAGCAAGAGCCTGCCGGAGAGAACGGCTGCCTTCACCCTGGCCGAAAAGTACAGAGACCTGTTGCCCACGCTCTACCGCGCGCAGTGCGTTCGTGAGCGGGATGGCTTTGGCGGGGTGGTGCTGGACATGCGCTGCGGCCAGTACCAGCTCACCATCCAGATCTACTCACCGGACCGGCAGAACCCCAACAACCAGTACACAGTGCAGATCGGCTTGACGATGGCGAAGGAAACCCGGGTCGGCTACGACTGGCAGGTGCTGCTGGACGAGGAGATGGATGCGGTTGACAAGGAGGGGCGCCAGCGCCGGCTGGAGCAAGCCAGAAAGGACAGGAGCTTGCGCGGCTTTCCTTAGCAGGTTGGGTGCCAGCGCGGCATGCGCCCGTCTTCGGTAAAGTCTGTTCGTTGGCGGGCTGGTGAACGGACAGCCATGCTGTGCGGGACGGGACGGGACGGAACGGGCCGCGCAGGCCTGCCAGGCCAAGCCTGTTTATCTTTTGTGCCAGAGAAATGATTGGAGGGGTTGATGGGACTGCGGTATTCCATGAAAGGCGTGCAAGACACGCTGGAGGTCTTTGAGGACAGGCTGACGATCACGCCCAAGGGAGTCCTTGGCTTTTTGAACAAAGGTCTTCAAGGTACCAAGACAATCCCTTTTTCCTCCATCAAAGCTGTGCAGCATCGAGAGGCCGGATGGATTGCCAATGGCTTTCTGCAGTTCACGATCCTTGGTGGCACAGAAAACATGGGCGGTGTGTTTTCGGCGGCCAAGGATGAAAACTCGTTCATTTTTTCCAACAGCGACAACAACAATGCGCGGGTGACGGAAATCAAGGAATTCATTGAACAGGCTGTCGCTCCCGTCGGGCAGGCCTCCGCAGGCCCTGTGAGCATAGGGGACGAACTGGTCAAGCTCGCATCCCTGCGGGCCCAGGGCATCTTGACGGAAGAAGAATTCCAGGCCGCCAAGAAAAAGATCCTGTCGTAGAGTCTGCGGGGCTGCCTTGCGCAAGCGCGGGCCGACGGGATGTGTGCCACGGCCCTGCCGCGTGCCCTGGTCTGGGATGAGCGATTTGCTGTCAACGCCTGGCAGCCTTGAGCGCCTCGCGTTGCTGGCTGCCCGTATGGCCCAGCGCCTTCAGCGCCGCCACCGTCTCCCGCAACCCCCGGTGCAGCCGCTTGTCCTTGCGCACCACCACGGCCAGGGTGCGGGCCAGGGGTGGTGACAGCGGCCGCACTTCCACGGCACTGCCATGCGTGCCCTGCACGGCCATGCCGGGCAGCACGGCGCAGCCCAGGCCGGCGGCGACCAGCTCCTTGATCGCCTCCACGCTGCCCAGCGACATGGCGGGCTGCAGGGCCACGCCGGCGCGGGCGAACCAGGCGTCGGCGATGCGGCGGGTCTGGCCGCCGGGCTCGAACAGCAGCACGGGGTGGCGGGCCAGGTCGGCGGCGGTTACCTTCTTGGGCAGGGCGGTGCCTTTGGGCGCGATGGCGACGAATGGGTCCTGCAGCACGGGCGTGACGTCGAGCATGCGGCCGCTGGCGGGCAGGGTGACCAGGCCCACGTCCAGCGTGTTGTCTTCCACGGCCTGCACGATGTCGGCGGTGTTGCCGGTGCGTACGGTGATCTCCAGGCCTGCAAAGCGCTGGCGCAATGCGCCCAGCACCGGCGGCAGCAAGAAGATGCAGGCCGTGGCGCCGGTGCCCAGGCGCACGCGGCCAGCCGTGCCGCTGGCGTGGTGGGCCACGGCGTGCAGCGCATCGGCCACGGCGGCATCGATGCGGGCCACGTGCACCAGCAGCTCTGCGCCGGCGGCCGTGGGGCGCAGCACGCGGCCCACGCGCTCCACCAGCGGGGTGCCCAGGCGTTTTTCTAGCTGGCGCACTTGCAGGCTCACGGCGGGTTGGGTCAGGTCCAGCCGCTGGGCGGCGGCCGAAAAGCTGCCCAGTTCGATGGCAGTGGCAAAGCCGTGCAGCTGGTCGAGGTTGATGCGTTCCATACCAAAGAATTTCTCATACTTTGCATAAGCTGTGAAAGCTTCTTTTATGGGCTGTGGCGCGCCACACTGGTGCCATGCATTCTTCTTCAGCGCTTACTTCGCCACTTTCCTCCTCTGTCGCGGCGCCGCACGTGCGCGATGCGGCCGATGCCGATCTGTCCGCCATCCAGGCCATCTATGCCCACCACGTGCTCCATGGCCTGGCCTCGTTCGAGGAGGTGCCACCCGGCGTGGACGAGCTGCGCACACGCCTTGCCGCTGTGCGCGCCGCGGGCCTGCCCTACCTGGTGGCCGATGTCGATGGCGCGGTGGCCGGCTATGCCTATGCCACGCTGTACCGCCCGCGCTCGGCCTACCGCCATACGGTGGAGGACTCGGTCTATGTGGCGCAGGGCATGGCGGGGCAGGGCCTTGGTGCGGCGCTGCTGGCCGCGATCATCGCGCGCTGCGAGGCAGGGCCCTGGCGCCAAATGATGGCAACCATAGGGCAGGGCGATGGCAATGCGGGCTCCATCGCGCTGCATGCGCGCATGGGCTTCACGCGCATCGGGGCCCTGCGGTCGGTGGGCTTCAAGCACGGGCAGTGGCTCGATACGGTGCTGATGCAGCGGCCCCTGGGTGTGGGTGACGGCGCACTGCCCGCAAGCGTGGCTGCGGCCGGTGCGTGACGCTGGCGCCTGGGCAGGCTCCGTAAACGACAACGCCCTGGCGCAGGCCAGGGCGTTGTCGGTTCCTTCAAAGAGCTTACTTCGGTGCCAGGCGGATCGCGCCGTCCAGGCGGATCACTTCGCCGTTGAGCATGTCGTTTTCGAGGATGTGCTTGACCAGCTTGGCATAGTCCTGCGGCGTACCCAGGCGGCTGGGGAAGGGCACGCCGGCGGCCAGCGCGTCCTGCACTTCCTGGGGCATGCCGAACAGCATGGGGGTGCCGAAGATGCCGGGGGCGATGGTCATGTTGCGGATGCCGTTGCGCGCCAGGTCGCGGGCGATGGGCAGGGTCATGCCGACCACGCCGCCCTTGGATGCGGCGTAGGCGGCCTGGCCGATCTGGCCGTCGTACGCGGCGACGCTGGCAGTGGAGATCAGCACGCCACGCTCGCCGGTGGCTTCGGGCTCGTTCTTGCTCATGGCTTCGGCGGCCAGGCGGATCATGTTGAAGCTGCCGATCAGGTTCACCGTGATGGTCTTGCTGAACACGGCCAGCGCGTGCGCGCCGTTCTTGCCCACGGTCTTTTCCGCGGGGGCGATGCCGGCGCAGTTCACCAGGCCGGCCAGCTTGCCCAGCGACACGGCCTTGGCCACCACGGCCTGGCCGTCGGCCTCGTTGCTCACGTCGCACTTCACGAAGGCGCCGCCGATGTCCTTGGCCACGGCTTCGCCCTTGTCGGCCTGCATGTCGGCAATGACCACGGTGCCGCCCTGGGCGGCCAGCATGCGCGCCGTGCCTTCGCCCAGGCCAGATGCGCCGCCGGTCACGATGAATACCTTGCCCTTGATGTCCATGTGCTGTCTCCTGAAAAGTAAGTGACGTTAACGTAAACGTCAATTATGGCCCAGCTCCACACGGGCGCAAAAAAGCCCGGGCGCTGCCGGGCTTGATCGGGGTGCCGCCGGCCGGGGCCGGGGCAGGGTGGCGGGCTTACTGGAAGCCCACGCGGTCCAGCATCTGCTGCACCTTGGTCACATTGGCGCCTACGGCGCTGATCGGGATGGTCTCGCTCTTGAATGGCGCATTGCCGGTCATGGCCTTGAGCGCCGGGTTGTCGATGTGCAGGCCCTTGGCGGCAGGCCACTCGTTGTTGCCGTTGGCAAAGTAGTTCTGCGCTTCGGCGCTGGCCAGGTACTCGAGGAACTTGATGGCGTTGTCGCGGTTCTTGGCGTTCTTGGCCACGGCGCCGCCGGCGATGTTCAGGTGCGTGCCCCACGATTGCTGGTTGGGGAACACCACGCCCACCTTGTTGACCACGGCCACGTCTTCGGGCTTGCCCGAGCGCATCATGCGCGCCAGGTAGTAGCTGTTGGTGACGGCGATATCGCATTCACCCGATGCCACGGCCTTGATCTGGTCGGTGTCGCCACCCTTGGGGGCGCGGGCCAGGTTGCCCACCATGCCCTTGAGCCAGGCCTCGGCCTTTTGCTCGCCCATGTGCTCGGTCACGGCGCCGAACAGGCTCAGGTTGTAGGGGTGCGAGCCCGAGCGGATGCACAGCTTGCCCTTGTTCTTGGGGTCGCCCAGTTCCTCGTAGGTGTCAACGTCTTCCTTTTGCACCTTGACCTTGTTGTAGACGATCACGCGGGCGCGGGTGGACAGGCCGAACCAGGCAATGCCGCCATCGGCCGCAGGCAAGCTGCGCAGATTGGCGGGGATGGCGTCGCTCAGCACCTTGGACTGGATGGGCTGGAACAGGCCATCGACCTCGCCCTTGTACAGGCGGGCTGCATCCACCAGCAGGATCACGTCGGCGGGGGAGGCGGTGCCCTCGGCCTTCAGGCGCGCCAGGATGCCGGCGTCGTCCGCGTCCACGCGGTTGATCTTGATGCCCGTGGCCTTGGTGAAGCCGGTGTACAGCGCTTCGTCCGTGGAGTAGTGGCGCGCCGAGTACAGGTTCACCACCTGCTCCTGGGCAGATACGGCGCCAGCGGCTGCGGCCAGTGCGCAGGCGGTCAGCAGGGCTTTCACGGTCTTCGACATGGAATGCATCTTTCGAGGTGTAACGACGGTGCGATGATAAAGCAAACGCGAATTATTCTTAATAAAACCAAGGGGGAGGGATGGATTTGATGCCGTGCCCCACGGGCGTGGATCCATCCATGGCAAGCGAAATCGCAGGCCGCCTGAATGCTATCAAATGAGGAGCAAACCAGGCAAAAAAAAGCCCGGGGTTACCGGGCTTTGAATTGGATCCAGGAAACGGGGGTTTCGAGAGGATCCAAGGAGACAACTGGGGGCCCCGAACTGCGTTCCGGGCCATGGGTTGAATTATCAGGGTAATCCCTGCGTTGCGCCTAGAGTCTGCACTCCAGACGCAGTAGATGGCTTAGCGCTTGCGGGGAGCAGCGGTCTTGGCGGCGTTGGCAGCGGTGCTGGCCACGGCGTTGAAGTTGGCTTCGGCCACGTCCGACGCTTGCTTGACGGCCTTTTGCACCGATTCAAACGCGTTGTTGGCAGCAGAGACGGCGCTCTTCATCACGGCCACGGCGGTTTCGGAACCGGCTGGGGCGTTCTTGGCGGCGCTGTCGACCAGGTTGGTGAAGCTCTTTTGAGCGTCAGCAGCTTGCGATTCGATAGCCTTGCCGAATTCGGCTGCGGTGCCCGAAGAGATGTCGTACAGGTGACGGCTGTAGGCAGCGGTCTTTTCAGCCAGGGGCTGGAACAGGCCGGCTTGCAGGGCCAGCAGTTCTTGTGCGTCCTTCACGCCCAGGAAAGCCTGGGTGTGGGTGGAGGCTTCCGACAGGGCAGCGCGCGAAGCGGTCACGTTCAGCTCGACCAGCTTTTCGACGCCTTCGAAAGCCTTGGTGGTCAGACCAAACAGGGTTTCGATGTTGGCCTTGTGGGATGCCAGAATTTGTTCAGCGGTCAGCGACATGTCATATCTCCTAAAAGTAAGGCCCGGGGGGCCGAGGTGGTTTACAGACAATCTGCGCTGTCGTTGACCTGGTGAGTCATGTTGCAGTGCAGCATGGGTTGGATTTTAGGGACTTGGTGGATGATTGCAAGTGCTTTTTGTTGCGCTGCAGCAATTTAGAGGTGACACCCCAACAGCGCTGCCGTTGCCACAATGGCGTCATGCATGCCTATTACGCAGACCAATTTGTGCTGCCGCTGCCCGAGGGGCACCGTTTTCCCATGGCCAAGTACCGCCTGTTGCGCGACGCCGTGGCTGCGCACCTGCCGGGCGTGGCGCTGCAGGTGGCGCCGCCCGCGACCGACCGCGAGCTGGCCCTGGCCCACACGCCGGGCTATATCGACGCCATCGCCACCGGCACCTTGCCGGCGCCCGCGCAGCGCGAGATCGGCTTTCCCTGGAGCCCGGCCATGGCCGAGCGCGCGCGCCGCTCGGTGGGCGCCACCATCGCGGCCTGCCGCGTGGCCATGGCGGCTGGCGAGGGGGGCGGCATCGCGGGCAATCTGGCTGGCGGCACGCACCACGCCTATGCCGACAAGGGCAGCGGCTTTTGCGTGTTCAACGACATGGCCGTGGCCGCGCGGCTGATGCAGGACGAGCATGCGCGCGCCGCCTCGGCCATGGGCGCCAACCCGCTGCCGCTGCGGGTGGCCGTGATCGACCTCGATGTGCACCAGGGCAACGGCACGGCGCGCATCTTCCAGGGCGACGACTCGGTGTTCACCCTCTCGCTGCACGGCGCGCGCAACTTCCCGTTCCGCAAGGAAGCGGGCGACCTGGACGTGGAGCTGCCCGACGGCTGTGGCGACGACGACTACCTGCAGGCCCTGGAGCAGGCGCTCGACACGCTGGACCAGCGCTTCGCTCCCGGCCTGGTGCTCTACCTGGCCGGGGCCGACCCGCATGTGGGCGACCGCCTGGGGCGCCTGCACATCAGCCACGACGGGCTGGAGGCGCGTGACCGGCGCGTGTTCGACTGGGCCTGGCAGCGGCGCGTGCCCGTGGCCTTTGCCATGGGCGGCGGTTACGGCACGGACATTGCCGACACCGTGCAGGCCCAGCTCACCACCTGGCGCGTGGCCCACCAGTACCAGCAGCGCTGGCAGAATTTCTTGCAACCCTCTGTTTGACCATGACCGATACCGCTTCTTGCGCAGCCTCCGCGCGGCCAGCCCCGCAGCCGCGCAGCGCCTACCGCGCCTTCCGCTCCATCAGCACCCGCTGGGCCGACAACGATGTCTACGGCCACGTGAACAACGTCGTGTACTACAGCTGGTTCGACACGGCCGTGAACGCGCACCTGATCGAGCAGGGCGTGCTCGACATCCACGCCGGCACCACCATCGGCCTGGTGATCGAGACGCAGTGCAACTACTTCGCGCCGCTGGCCTTCCCGCAGATGGTGGAGGCCGGCATCCGCGTGGCGCGGCTGGGGGGCTCCAGCGTGCGCTACGAGGTGGGGCTGTTCGCCGAAGGCGAGCCGCTCTGCGCTGCGGCCGGGCACTTCATCCACGTGTATGTGGACCGCGCAACGCGCCGCCCGGTGCCGGTGCCCCAAGCGCTGCGCCAGGTGTTGCAGGCACTGCAGGTGGCTGGCTGATCCAGGCCGTCCGTCCATAGGCGCAAACCCCGGGCGGACATGCCCTGCAGCAAGGCGCCCGATGGCCTACACTTTGCGGCTTTGCTGCCCCTGACTGGCGGCGCTCCTTGGGCCATCTGCCGCGGCCCGCTTCGACAATGATCATCACCAGCCTGCTCGACACCGACCTGTACAAGTTCACGATGATGCAGGTGGTGCTGCACCAATTCCCCGGGGCGCAGGTCGAGTACCGCTTCAAGTGCCGCAACCCCGGCGTGCAGCTGGCGCCGTACGCCAACGAGATCCGCGACGAGATCCGCTCGCTGTGCAGCCTGCATTTCCAGGACGCCGAGCTGGCCTACCTGCGCTCCATGCGCTTCATCAAGAGCGACTTCGTGGACTTTCTCGGACTGTTCCGCCTGAATGAGAAGTACATCACCATCACGCCGCAGCACAACGGCGAGATCGAGATCACCATCCGCGGGCCCTGGCTGCACACCATCCTGTTCGAGATCCCGGTGCTGGCCATCGTCAACGAGGTCTACTTTCGCAACACGCAGAAGGTGCCCAATTTCCCCGAAGGTCGCCGCCGCCTGGACACCAAGATAGCCCAGCTGCAGGCCGATGGCCTGTCGGAGCTCAAGATCGCCGATTACGGCACTCGCCGGCGTTTCAGCCGCGCCTGGCACGAGGAAGTGCTGCGCGTGCTGTGCGCGCGCCTGGGCACGGGTGACCGCCGGCCCGGTGCGCCCGTGGGGCCCGGCCAGTTCGCCGGCACCAGCAATGTGCTGTATGCGATGAAGCTGGGCGTGACGCCGCTGGGCACCATGGCGCACGAGTACCTGCAGGCCTGCCAGGCGCTGGGCCCGCGCCTGCGCGACAGCCAGGTCTTCGGCTTCGAGGTGTGGGCCAAGGAGTACCGGGGCGACCTGGGCATCGCCCTGTCCGACGTGTACGGCATGAGCGCCTTCCTGCGCGACTTCGACCTGTATTTCTGCAAGCTGTTCGATGGCGCACGCCACGACAGCGGCGACCCGTTCGCCTGGGGCGAGCGCCTCTTGGACCACTACCGCAAGAACCGCGTGGACCCGCTGACCAAGACGCTGATCTTCAGCGACGCGCTCACCGTGCCGCGCACCATCGAGCTGTACCAGCAGTTCCGTGGCCGCTGCCAGCTGGCCTTCGGCATCGGCACCAACCTGACCAACGACCTGGGCAGCCCGCCCGAGCACGAGCCGCTGCAGGTGGTGATCAAGATGACGCAGTGCAACGGCCAGCCCGTTGCCAAGCTGTCGGACACACCGGGCAAGGGCATGTGCGATGACGAGAAGTACCTGGCCTACCTGCGCCAGGTGTTCGACATTCCCGCCAGCGCCAGCGCCAGCGCCTGACCGCTCTGCGCCAGCGGCGCACCCCGATTTTTGAGTTGATGGAGTTATGCGTATGAAGATTTCACGCTGGCTGGCCCTTGCGGGCCTTGCCGCGCTGCCGGGCATGGCCATGGCGGCGGACATCGATGGCAGCGCCTTGTCCGTGCTGTGGGGTGTTCCGTTTGCCGGCCTGCTGCTGTCCATCGCCCTCATGCCCTTGCTGGCGCCCAGTTTCTGGCACCACCACTTCGGCAAGGTGGCGGCTGCCTGGGGTCTGGCCTTTCTGGCGCCGTTCGCGGTGACTTTCGGTGCCCCGGCCGCAGGCATCAGCCTGGTGCATGCGCTGGTGGCCGAGTACATCCCGTTCGTGATCCTGCTGACGGCGCTGTACACGGTGTCCGGCGGCATCTACATCCGTGGCAACCTGCATGGCAGCCCGGGGTTGAACACGGCCATCCTGGCCATCGGCGCGGTGCTGGCCAGCTTTATGGGCACCACGGGTGCGTCGATGCTGCTGATCCGCCCGCTGATCCGCGCCAACGACAACCGCAAGCATGTGGCGCATGTGGTGGTGTTCTTCATCTTCATCGTTTCCAACGCTGGCGGCTCGCTCACTCCGCTGGGGGACCCGCCGCTGTTCCTGGGCTTCCTAAAGGGCGTGGATTTCTTCTGGACAGTGCGCCAGATTTTTCCTGAAACCCTGTTCCTTGTGGGCGCGCTGCTGGCCATCTTCTATGCGCTCGATTCCTGGTTCTACCACCGGCGCGAAGAGCTGCTGCCGGCCGACCCGACACCCGACAGCCGGGCCATCGGTTTCGACGGCAAGGTCAACTTTGCCTTGCTGGGCGTGGTGGTGGCGCTGGTGCTGGTCAGCGGATTCTGGAAGTCGCCCGTGTCCTGGACCATAGCCGGCGCCGAGGTCGGCCTGCCCGGGCTGATGCGCGATGTCGGCCTGATCGTCGTGGCGCTGGTATCGTTCAAGCTCACCCCCGCCCAGGTACATGCGGACAACCAGTTCGGCTGGGGCCCGATGCAGGAGGTGGCCAAGCTGTTCGCGGGCATTTTCCTGACCATCATCCCCGTGATCGCCATGCTCAAGGCCGGCACCAGCGGTCCGTTCGGCGCCGTGGTCTCGGCCGTGACGCGCCCCGACGGTTCGCCCGACCCGGCCATGTACTTCTGGGCCACCGGCGCGCTCAGCTCCTTCCTCGACAACGCGCCCACCTACCTGGTGTTCTTCAACACCGCCGGCGGCGACCCGGCCGTGCTCATGACCACGCTGGCGCCCACGCTGGCCGCCATCTCGGCGGGCGCGGTGTTCATGGGCGCCAACACCTACATCGGCAATGCACCCAACATGATGGTCAAGGCAATTGCCGAAGACCGGGGCGTGAAGATGCCCAGCTTCTTCGGCTACATGCTGTGGTCGGGCGGCATTCTGGTGCCGCTGTTCGTCGTGATGACCTACATCTGGTTTCGCTGATCTGGAGATCGAACTTTCATGAGCAAGCCCCGCATCCTGGTCGCCCGCGCGATCTTCCCCGACATCGTCGAGCGCCTGCGCCAGCATTTCGAGGTGCAGGGCAATCCCGAGGACGTGATCTGGACCCCGGCCGAGCTGGCCGAGCGCCTGGCCGACAAGGACGGCGCCTTCACCACCGGCAGCCAGCGCATCGACGCAGGGCTGCTGGCGGCCACGCCGCGGCTGCGCATCGTGGCCAACATGGCCGTGGGCTACAACAACTTTGACGTGGAGGCCATGACCGCCGCAGGCGTGCAGGGCACCAACACGCCCGACGTGCTGACCGAGACCACGGCCGACTTCGGCTTTGCGCTCTTGATGGCCACCGCGCGCCGCATGACCGAGAGCGAGCACTACCTGCGCGCCGGGCAGTGGACCAAGTGGAGCTACGACATGTTCTCGGGCTCGGACATCCACGGCAGCACGCTTGGCATCATCGGCATGGGCCGCATCGGCCAGGGCATTGCGCGCCGGGGCGCGCACGGCTTTGGCATGAACGTGGTCTACCACAACCGATCGCGCCTGTCGCCTGAGCTGGAGGCCGAATGCAGGGCCCGCTACGTGGGCAAGGAAGAACTGCTGCGCACGGCCGACCATGTGGTGCTGGTGGTGCCCTACACGCCGGCATCGCACCACACCATCGGCGCGGCCGAGCTGGCGCTGATGAAGCCCACGGCTACGCTGATCAACATTGCGCGCGGCGGCATCGTGGACGACGCGGCCCTGGCCGTGGCCCTGCGCGAACAGCGCATCGCGGCGGCGGGGCTCGACGTCTTCGAGGGCGAGCCCAGCGTGCACCCCGATCTGCTCACCGTGCCCAATGTGGTGCTCACCCCGCACATTGCCAGCGCCACCGTGCCCACGCGCCGTGCCATGGCCAATCTGGCGGCGGACAACCTGATCGCGTTCTTCGAAGCCGGGGCGCCGCTGACCCCTGTCAACACCCCTGTGCCACGCGCACGCTGATCCGTTTTTGCATACACAATAGCCGCCTGCCACCGCGCACCGCATCGGTGCGCAATCTCCTAGCCAGGCTTCTTTTTTGACTACCGACACCCTCATCCTGCTGGCCGCGCTGGCCCTTGTCCTGTTGCTGCTGGTGCTCGTGCTGCTGCGCCGCCCGCGCGTCGATCTGCCGCCCGAGCTGGCCGCCCGCCTGCAGGCGCTGGAGCAGACGGCCCAGGCCACGCAACTGGCGGTGGCCCGCAATGACGGGGCCATGGAGGCCCTGGCCCAGCAGATGCGTGGCTTCACGCAGACCACGCAGGCCACGCTCGAGACCGTGCGCCACGCGGTGGACGAGCGCCTGGCCCAGGCCGTGACCGAGTCGCGCAATGGCCGCGCCGAGCTGCTGGCCGCGTTCGGCGTG
Organism: Acidovorax sp. Root219; assembly: GCF_001428665.1. Taxonomy (GTDB): domain Bacteria; phylum Pseudomonadota; class Gammaproteobacteria; order Burkholderiales; family Burkholderiaceae_C; genus Acidovorax. The sequence continues at coordinate 111,317 of NZ_LMIJ01000046.1, read as the reverse complement.
TTCGAGGGGCAACTGGCCAAGCGCTTCGACGGGCTGCAGCAGTCCGTGGCTGGCCGGCTGGAAGAAAGCAGCAAGGCCCTGCTGGCGAACCTGGCGCAGGGCCAGGCCGATTCGGCCGTGGCGCGCAAGGAGCTGTCGGACACGCTCACCGGTTTTCGCACCGAGCTCACCACCACCACGGCCGGGCTGGCGGCCGAGAGCGTCAAGTCGCGCGAGGCCATGGCCGAGAGCGGGGTGCTGTTCGAAAAACGCATCCAGGAGCGCTTCGAGGCGCTGACCCTGGCCACGCGCACCACGCTCGACTCGCTCAAGGGCGACATCCAGAGCCAGCTGGGCACCATGTCCGGCGCGCTCAAGGACCAGCTCGAAGCCAACGGCAACCAGATCCGCCACCAGTTCTCGGTGCTGCAGGACGCCGTCTCGCAGCAGCTCACCGGCATGCTGCAGGGCAGCCAGACCAATGCCGAGCAGTTGCGCAACGCGCTCAACGAGCGCCTGGCTGCGATCCAGGCCGACAACTCCACCAAGCTCGAAGAGATGCGCCGCACGGTGGACGAAAAACTGCACGCCACGCTGGAGCAGCGCCTGGGCGAATCCTTCAAGCTGGTGAGCGACCGCCTGGAGCAGGTGCACAAGGGCCTGGGCGAGATGCAGACCCTGGCCGGCAGTGTGGGCGACCTCAAGCGCGTGATGACCAATGTGAAGTCGCGCGGCACCTGGGGCGAAATGCAGCTCGGCGCCATCATCGAGAACGTGCTCACGCCCGACCAGTTCGCGCGCAACGTGAAGACCGTGCCGGGCAGCGACGACCTGGTGGAGTTCGCCATCCGCCTGCCGGGCAAGAGCGACGAGCACCCCGTGTGGCTGCCCATCGACTCCAAGTACCCGGTGGAGCAGTACCAGCGCCTCATGGACGCGCAGGACGCAGCGGACAAGGGGCTCATCGCCTCGACCGGCAACGCCTTCGAGACCTCGATCAAGCTTGAGGCGAAGAAGATCTTTGCCAAGTACGTTTCGCCCCCGCACACCACCGATTTCGCCGTGCTCTACCTGCCCACCGAGGGCCTGTTCGCCGAGGTGATCCGCCGCCCCGGCCTGGTGGAAGCGCTGCAGAACGACTGCCGCGTGATGATCACCGGCCCCGCCAACCTGGCGGCCATGCTCAACAGCCTGCAGATGGGCTTCAAGACGCTGGCTATCGAAAAGCGCTCGTCTGAGGTCTGGAGCCTGCTGGGCATGGTCAAGACCGAGTTCGCCAAGTTCGGCGACGTGGTCGAGGCCACCAAGAAATCCATCGACTCGGCCGCCAAGCGCTTTGAAGAAGTGGGTGTGCGCACCCGCGCCATCCAGAAGCGCCTGCGCGACGTGCAGGACCTGCCCGCACCCGATGTGGCAGGCGTCCCCGTGCTGCGGCCCCCGATGTCGGCGGCTGACGCGCAGGACGAGCTGCTGTGAACGCGGCGCTGGCCCGCCTGATCGCCGGCCAGATCTGCGTGCACGCCTGCATGGCGGGCATGCGCCTGGCCGCCCCCCTGCTGGCGCTGCGCGAAGGCTACAGCGCCGCCGCCGTAGGGGTGCTGCTGGCCTTGTTCGCGCTCACCCAGGTGTTCCTGGCGCTGCCGGCCGGACGCTATGCCGACCGCCATGGCCTCAAGCGCCCGGTGGGCTATGCCGTAGCCGTGGCCACTGCGGGCGCTGCAGCCGCGCTGGTGTTCCCGGTGTTCCCCGTGCTGTGCCTGGCGGCACTGGCCACCGGGGGCGCCACGGGCGCGGCCACCATTGCGCTGCAGCGCCATGTGGGGCGCGCCGCGCACGATGCCACGGCGCTCAAGCAGGTGTTCAGCTGGCTGGCCATCGGGCCGGCGGTGTCCAACTTCATCGGGCCGTTCTGCGCCGGGCTCATGATCGACCATGCCGGCGTCATCGCCGGCGACACCCAGGGCTACCGCGCTGCGTTCGCGCTCATGGCGCTGCTGCCGCTGGCCACCTGGTTCTGGGTGCGCGACACGGTGGAGCTGCCCCCGGTGATCGCTGCGGCCGGCGGTCCGCCCCAGCGCGCCTGGGATCTGATGAACGAGGTGCCGTTCCGGCGCCTGCTCATCGTCAACTGGATCCTCTCCTCGTGCTGGGATGTGCACACCTTCGTGGTGCCGCTGATCGGTCATGAGCGCGGGCTGTCGGCATCGGTCATTGGCTCCATCCTGGGGGCGTTTGCGATTGCCGCTGCGGTCATTCGCGTGCTGATGCCCCTGGTGGCCGAGCACCTGCGCGAGCGCGTGGTGGTGGCCGCGGCCATGGTCGCCACGGCGGCGCTGTTTGCGGTGTACCCGGTGATGCCCACCGCGCTCACCATGGGCGTGTGCTCGGTGCTGCTGGGCTTTGCGCTGGGTTCGGTGCAGCCCATGGTGATGAGCCTGCTGCACCAGATCACGCCCTCCCACCGCCATGGCGAGGCGCTGGGCTTGCGCCTGATGGCCATCAACGCATCGAGCGTGCTCATGCCCATGCTGTTCGGCACCGCCGGTGCCGTGATCGGCGTGGGCGGGGTGTTCTGGGTGGTAGGCGCCGCCGTGGGGGCCGGTGCGCGCCTGGCCTGGAACATGGGCAAGCCGCAGGCCGTGCACTGATGGCGGCCCTTTTGTAAAAAAACGCCTGTGCTGCTGAAATCGGAGTAGATTTCGGTAGCGTCTGCTCACATCGTTTGCAAAAAGCTGCATGGCCGGCCCAACTTTGGGGTGCCGGCCTGGTGGCCTTGCGGCTCTCTCGGGGCAAGACGCCCAACCCGCATGAGGAGACTTCCCATGGGTGTTTTTCGTCTCGCCCGCTGTGGCGCGGGGCCGCTGGCCCTCTCATCCCTGCTGTGGCTGGCGCCCGTGGTGGCGGCGCAGGCCGACGCGCTGATCGGCCAGGCGTCAGCCCTGGTGCAACGTGGGTCTGCCCGCGAGGCCTTTGACCTGCTCGATGCGCAGGAGGCGGCCCGCGCGGGCGACCCCGCCTTCGATGCCGCGATGGGCAGCGCCGCCCATGCCGCAGGCCAGTACAGCCGCGCCGTGATGGCCTGGGAGCGCGTGGTGGCCGCACAGCCGGACAACATGGCTGCGCAGGTGGCACTGGCCCGTGCCCTGTATGCCGTGGGGGACCAGCGCGGTGCGCTGGCCCTGTCCGAACTCGCCCGGTCACAGGGCATACCGGTGGATGCAGCACTCAGCATCGACCAGTTCCTGGTCTCCTACGACCGGGCCGCAAGCGATGGCGGCTCCAGCCTCAAGGGCTATGCCGAGCTGGCGCTGGGCCACGACTCCAATGTGAACGCAGGGCCGGCCTCGATGCTGCTGCCGTCTCCGGTGCCGGGCACGCCGGCATGGACGCTGGCGCCTTCGGCCCTGGCGCGGTCGACCGATTTCCTGGCGGCGCTGGTGGCGGTGCGCGGGCGCTACGTGATGGACGCACGCTGGTCCCTGGTCGGCGCTGCGGCAGGCACGCCGCGCCGCAACGAGGGCGGCGCCGGCGCATTCGATTCCGACCAGCTCGATGCCAGCGCCGGTGTGTCCTGGCGCTCGGAGCGCCATGAATTCATCGTGCAGGGGCAGGGCGCCTACTACGCGCTCGATGGCACGCGGCTGCGCAGCATCGGCGGGGTGCTGGGCGAGTGGATCTACCGGCTCGATGGCTTTCGCCAGTGGGGCAGCTTTGTGCAGTCGGCGCGCCTGCACTACCCCACGCAGCCGCTGCGCGACGTGCAGCGCACGGTGCTGGGTACCACCTACGCCCATGTGTTCCGCGAAGGCAGCGTGGCCTATGCGGGCGTACATGGCGGGCGCGAGGAGCCCGACGCGGCCGGTGTGGACTACCTCGGCCACCGCCTGGTGGGCGTGCGTGCGGGCGGGCAGCTGGCGCTGGCCCGCAACTGGGCGCTGTTCGCCAACCTGGACTGGGAGCGGCGCCGCTATGGCGCGGCCGACCCGTTCTTCGCCGTGGTGCGGCGTGACCGGCAGGTGAATGCCTCGCTGGGGGTGTCATGGGTTCCCGCCACGGCCTGGCGCATCACGCCGCAGTGGACCGGTACGCACAACGATTCCACGCTGCCAGTCTCCGAATACCGGCGGCGCATCTGGTCCGTCACCGTTCGGCGCGAGTTTTGAACACAGAAGAGGTGCAGCCATGAAAACCGAACCTCGCCTGTCCCGTATTGCCCTGCTCATGGCCATGGTGGCCGCCTGGCCGGCATCGGGCCTGGCTGCGGCTGGCCTAGTGCAATTTGCCACCGGCGAGGTCAGCCTGCGCCGGGGCGATGCCACCAGCGGCGTGGCCAAGGGCGCCGAAGTGGACACGGGCGATGTGCTCCTCACCGGCAGTGCGGGGCGGGCCCAGATCCGCTTCACAGACGGTGGCCTGGTGGCGCTGTACCCGGATTCGCAGTTCACCGTGACTCGGTATTCCGACAGCGGCGACCTGGCGCAGGACGGCTTTGCGGTGACCTTGCTGCGCGGCGGCATGCGTGCGATCACGGGCCTGATCGGCAAGCGCAACCCGGGCAGCTACAAGGTCATCACACCCACCGCCGTGGTGGGTATCCGGGGCTCGGCCTTCCTGGTGGGCTTCAATGCGCAGGGCCAGCTCACGGTGGCCGGCGAACAGGACGAAATCGAGGTCTGTACCGAGGCGGGCTGCGTCGGCGTGAAGGCCGGCGAGGCGGTGCTGGTGCTCTCCAGCCAGAAGCTGCCGGTGTACACGAACACGCGCGCACTGCTGCCCTTGCCCGCGCTGCCCCTGCCGCAGATGGCGGGCGATCAGTTGGGCGGCGATGGCCACCGCACCAGCGTGTTCGTCATTCCGCCGCCGCCACCACCTCCTCCTCCCCCACCGCCGGTGCACGTGCCGCCTCCGCCGCCGGTGGTGGATCCGGTCGTGCCCTTGCCACCACCTCCGCCGCCACTGCCACCGCCAGCCCCTGTTCCGGTGCCACCACCGCCGCCACCTCCCCCGCCACCGGGGCCGGTTCAGCCGCCGATACCTGCACCGGGTCCTGCGCCGGTACCGGTGCCGCCTCCGGAGGTCGTGCCTGCGCCGCCACCGCCCAGTGCCGGCACGGGCACCACGCCAGGCGCCACGACGACACCGCCCGCCACAACGCCACCCCGACCCGTGCCGCCGCCGCCCACGTTCACGCCCATCTTCGTGCTGCCGCCAGGGGTGATCTTGCTGCCTCCGTCACCGCCCCCGATACGCTGATTCCGTTCCAGCAGAGCAGGCTCAGTGGCGCTCACCACTTGACGGCCCCATGGGTTGCCGCTGCCGCCCCCGACCGCGCCGGGGCGCGAAGCGTTCAGATCTTGTAGAACGACTTGATCAGGTCCCAGGCTTCCTGGGGGTCGTCGGTGTAGTGAAAGAGCTTCAGGTCCTGCTCCGAGATCGTGCCTTCTTCCACCAGCACGTCGAAGTTGACCAGCCGCTTCCAGTAGTCGGTGCCAAAGAGCACGATGGGCACGGGCTTGGCCTTGCCGGTCTGCACCAGGGTCAGCACCTCGAACAGTTCGTCCAGCGTGCCGAAGCCGCCAGGGAAGGCCACCAGCGCCTTGGCACGCATCATGAAATGCATCTTGCGCAGTGCGAAGTAGTGGAACTTGTAGCACAGCGAGGGCGAGATGAAGCGGTTGCCGCTCTGCTCGTGGGGCAGGGCGATGTTCAGGCCCACGTTGAGCGCGCCCACGTCGTGGGCGCCGCGGTTGGCGGCTTCCATGATGCCGGGGCCGCCGCCGGTGCACACGTAGATGCGGTCGGCCGGCGCATTGCGTTCGCTGTGCTCGGCCACCAGGCGGGCGAACTGGCGCGCCAGATCGTAGTAGCGCGCATTGCGCACGGCCTGCCGGGCCTTGGCAATGAGGGCCTCGTCGCCGCTGGCCTCGGCTGCGGTCAGCTGTTCGGCGGCCTCGTCGGGGGCAACGAAGCGGGCGCTGCCATAGACCACCACGGTGCTCTCGATGCCCTGCGCGGCCTGGCCCAGGTCGGGCTTGAGCATCTCCAGCTGGAAGCGGATGCCGCGCGTCTCGCGGCGGAACAAAAATTCGGGGTCGGCAAACGCCAGGCGGTAGGCATCGGCATGCAGCGGGTTGCCTTGGGAGGCATGCGTCTGCAGTTCGGCCCAGGCATCGGCCAGGCGGCTCTCGTTGAGTTGGGTATTGGCGTCCATGGGGCCATTGTGCCGAGGTTCCATGGCAGTTTCCGGTGCAGGGTCGCTCTTTTGTGAGGAAATCCGACCCGCCTGCAAGGCAGACCTGGTGGATCAGGCGCGCTGGGCCAGAAACCAGGTGGCGCTCTGGATGCCCAGCACCGTGAGTACCAGGGAGCCCGCGACATGCAGGCCTGTGGTGCCCAGTGCCAGCAGATAGCGCTGCTGCATCAGCATGGCCACCACCTCGGCCGAAAAGCTGGAGAACGTGGTGAGCCCGCCCAGGAAGCCCGTGACCAGCGCCAGGCGCCAGGCCGGATCAAGCTGCGGCAGGGCCTGGAGCACCGCCACGGCCACGCCGATGAGGTAGCCGCCCACCAGGTTGGCCGCCAGCGTGCCCCAGGGCAGAAGGGAGGTGCCTGTGGTGAGCCACAGGCCCAAGCGCCAGCGGGCCAGCGCGCCCAGGCTGGCACCGATACAGATGGCGAGAATGGGCAGCATGGCGCCAATGTACCAGCGCGGCGGCAGCGCGTTCAGCGCGTCGTTGCCATCTGCTGCGGCAACCAGGTGACGATGCCCGGGAAGATGTAGATCAGCGCCACGGCGCCGCACATGAGCAGGAACATCGGCATGGCCGTCTTGGCGATCCAGGGCAACTGGCGATTGGTCATGCCCTGCAGCACGAACAGGTTGAAGCCCACCGGCGGCGTGATCTGAGCCATCTCCACCACCAGCACGATGAAGATGCCGAACCAGATGGGGTCGATGCCAGCCGCCTGTACCGTGGGCATGAGCACACCCATGGTCAGCACCACCATCGAGATGCCGTCCAGGAAGCAGCCCAGGATGATGAAGAACACGGCCAGCGCAGCGATCAGCTGGGCCTTGTTCAGCCCCAGCGACGCGATCCATTCGGCCAGGTGCCGGGGCAGACCGATGTAGCCCATGGACAGCGTCAGGAAGGCGGCGCCCGCCAGGATCAGTGCGATCATGCAGTACAGCCGCGTGGCCCCCATGAGCGAATCCCTGAAGGTGCTCCAACTCATGGAGCCCTGTACCGTGGAGAGCACCAGCGAGCCGACCACGCCCACGGCTGCGGCTTCGGTGGCGGTGGCAAAGCCGGTGTAGATGGACCCCAACACCGCCACGATCAGCAGCACCACCGGAATCAGGCTGCGCGACTCCGAGAGTTTCTCCATGAACGTCATCTTTTTGTCCGCAGCGGGAACCTGGTCGGGATTGCGCAGCGCCCACACCATGATGTAGCCCGAGAACAGGGCCGCCAGCAGAATGCCCGGGAATACCCCCGCGATGAACAGCTGCGAGATCGAGACCTCGGCCGATACGCCGTAGACGATCATGATGATCGATGGCGGGATCAGCAACCCCAGGGTACTGGCGCCCGCCAGCGTGCCTACGACCATCTTTTCCGGGTAGCCCCGTCGCGTGAGCTCGGGCAGCGTCATCTTGCCGATGGTGGCGCAGGTGGCGGCGCTGGAGCCGGAGACGGCCGCGAAGATGGTGCAGCCCACCACGTTGGTGTGCAGCAGTCGCCCGGGCAGCGACTGGACCCAGGGTGCAAGGCCCTTGAACATGTCTTGCGACAGCCGGGTGCGGAACAGGATTTCGCCCATCCAGATGAACAGGGGCAGGGCCGTCAGCGTCCAGCTGGAGGCTGAGCCCCAGATGGTCACTGCCATGGCATCGCCCGCAGGGCGCGCGGCAAACAACTGCATGCCGATCCAGGCCACGCCGGACAGCGTGAGCCCTATCCAGACACCGCTGCCCAGGATCAGGAACAGCGAAAGAACCAACAGGCCGGTAATGGCGATATCACTCATGGGGGCGGCCTTGTGTCATTCGTTTCGCAGGGCTTCGCCAGGCGATGCCTGGCTGCGCCTGTCCAGGATCTCGAGCACCAGCTCGTCGATGAAGGCGATGGCCAGGATCACGGTGCCCAGGGCCATGGCGATCTGGGGGATCCACAGTGGTGTGGCATCGTTGCTGGTGGATATGTCGTGGAACTCGTGGGACTGCCAGGCCAGCTTGCAGCTGTAGGCGGCAAACAGCAGCGCCAGCAGGCAGGCGATGGCCAGCGCCCAGATCTCGAAGGCCTTCTTGGCCTTGCCCTTGAGCGCGTTGAGCAGCAGGGTCACGCGGATGTGCTCACCCCGCTTGAGCGTGTGCGCCAGCGCCAGAAAACCCGCTGCGGCCATCAGGTAGCCGGCATAGGCATCGGCTCCGGGGACGTGGAAATGCAGCTGTCGGCTGACGATGGACAGCAGCACCATCCCCAGCAGGCCAACCATGAAAAGCGCCGCCAGTGCGGCGGCGCTGTCGTACAAGAAATCAAGCAGTCGGCGCATGTCGGCGGCTTGCTTACTTGCGATATGCGTCGATCAGCGCCTTGCCATCAGGCCCGGCTTTTTCCAGCCATTCCTTGAGCATGGTGTCGCCCACCTTGGTCATGTCCGCCTTCAGTGCGGCGGGGGGCGGCAGCACTTCCATGCCGTTGGCCTTGAGCTTGGCCAGGGTGTCTGCGTTGACCTTGGCACTGGCCGCCCAGCCGCGAGCCTCGGCATCGGCGCCCGCCTTGCGCAGGGCGTCCTGCAGGGGCTTATCGAGGGCGTCGAAGGCCTTCTTGTTCACCAGCACGGCGTTCTTGGGCAGCCAGGCCTGGGTGTCGTAGTAGAACTTGAGGTGTTCGTACAGCTTGCTGTCCACGCCGGTCGCGCCGGAGGTCATGGTCGACTCGACCACACCCGTGGCCAGCGCCTGCGAGAACTCAGCAGCCTGCACGGTGACTGGCTGCGCACCCACCAGTTCGGCGATGCGTGCAGTGGCCGGGCTGTAGGCGCGCCACTTGATGCCCTTGAGGTCGGCTGCGGTCGCCAGGGCCTTCTTGGTGTAGATGCCTTGCGGTGGCCATGCCACTGCGTACAGCAGCGTCATGCCCTGCTCGCCCAGTTTCTTTTCAAGGAAGGGTTTTTGCGCGGCGTAGAGCTTCTTGGATTCGTCGTAGCTGTCGGCCAGGAAGGGCAGGCCATCGACGCCGAAGAGTTGCCATTCGTTCTGGAAGTTGGCCAGCAGGATCTCTCCCATCTGTGCCTGGCCGCCTTGCACGGCGCGCTTGATCTCAGGAGCCTTGAACAGTGCCGCATTCGCATGCACCGTGATCTTGAGCTTGCCCCCCGTGGCCTTGTCCACATCGGTGGCCAACTGCATCATGTTCTCGGTGTGGAAGTTGGTGGCCGGATAGGCGGCCGCCAAGTCCCACTTGGTCTGGGCGAAAGCCGAGGGAACGGACAGAGTACAGGCCAGGGCCAGCGCAGTGAGGGGGAGGATTCGACGCTTCATTGATAGCTCCGCAAGGTAGAAAACGGGGGGTATGCCACTGTATAGGAAGCAATTCGTTACGGCATAGGTGTTTGCCTGAACGTTGACAAATTGCCAACAAATCATTGGTGACTTGCCTACAATGAGCGCATGCACATCCCGTGCCAGTTTCGACTTCTGCAAAGGCGCTTTCCATGAAACCTGCGGCCCGGGCCAAGGGCGATTCCGGCCCCATCGTCTCGTCAGCGCACCTGGTGTCTGCGCAGAGCGCCGAAATGAGCGAGTTCGAGTTCGGGCTCATCGTCGCGGGCAATGCCTTTCATCGCTGGGTGGTGCACTGCATGTCCGCCGCGGGCCTCAAGGACCTGACACCGCTGGACGTGGTGGTGCTGCACCATGTGACCCACCGGGCGCGTGACAAGCGCCTGGCCGACATCTGCTTCATCATGAACGTGGAAGACACGCACCTGGTGAACTACGCTTTGAAAAAGCTGCAGAACCTGGGCGTGGTGGCCTCGCAGAAGAACGGCAAGGAGGTGACCTATGCGGCCACCGATGTGGGCCGGGCTTACGTGCAGCGCTACCGCGAGATCCGCGAGCGCTGCCTGATCGATGCGCTGCATGCCGACGATGCCCTGAACCGCGACATCGGCGAGCTGGCCCGTTTGCTGCGTGTGCTCTCGGGCATGTACGACCAGGCAGCACGTTCGGCAGCATCCCTGTGATGGCCGTGTGCGCTGTGGTGGTGCATGTTCATCCACTTCAAGGGAGCATTTATGTCTGTGCAGCGACGTGATTGGCTGGGTGGCGCAGGTGCCACCGTATTGGGCGGTTGCCTGGGTCTGGTGGGCGTGGGTGCGCGCGCCGCGGTGCAATGGAAGCTGGCCACTGGCTACAAGCCGGAAACCTTCCACACCCAGAATGCGGAACTTTTCGCACAGGACGTGGGCAAGGCCTCGGGCGGGGAACTGGCCATCGCCGTGCATTCCAACAACAGCCTGGTCAAGCTGCCCGAGATCTTCGGGGCGGTGCAGTCGGGCAAGGCCGAGGCAGGCGAAGTGCTGATGGCTGGCATCGTCAAGGACGTGCCCCTGGCCGGGGCCGACTCGGTGCCCTTCGTGCTGTCTACCTACAAGGATGCGCGGCGCCTGTGGCAGTACCAGGCGCCGCTGATCGAGACGGCTCTGGCCGCCAAGGGGCTGGTGCCTCTGTATGCCGTGGCCTGGCCGCCGCAGGGCCTGTTCTCGGTCAAGCCGGTGCGCACCAAATCAGACTTTCAGGGCCTGAAGATGCGCACCTACAACGCCACGACGGTGCGCATTGCCGAGCTGCTCGGCGCCACACCGGTGGATGTGGCCACGGCCGACATTCCCAAGGCCCTGGCCTCGGGCCAAATCGAAGCCATGATCACGTCGTCGGCCACCGGGGCCGAAAGCCAGGTGTGGACGCACGCCAAGTTCTACTACGAGCTCAATGCCTGGATTCCGAAGAACATGGTTTTCGCCAGCAAGAAGGCCATGGATGCGCTGTCTCCCGCGGCGCGCAAGGGGCTGCTGGACTCGGCCAAGGTGGCCGAGGACCGGGGCTGGACCATGAGCGAGGCGGCGCTGCGCAATGCCGTGGGCGACCTCAAGTCCCATGGCATGGCCGTCGAGCGCCTGTCGCTGGACCTGGGCCGCGAGATCGGCCGCCTGGGCGAACGTTTTTCACGCGAATGGGTGCGCACCGTCGGTAACGACGCCACCCGATTGTTCATTCCTTTCTACACACAGACTTCATGACGATGGCATCTTCCGCCTCCACCCACCCCGCACGCTGGCAGTTCTGGATCGACCGCGGGGGCACTTTCACCGATGTGGTCGGCAAGCGGCCCGACGGCAGTCTGGTCACGCACAAGCTGCTGTCCGAGAACCCCGAGCAGTACAAGGACGCGGCCGTGGCCGGCATCCGCCACCTGCTGGGCCTGAAGGCGGGCGAGCCGGTGACCCCCGAGGTGGTGGAGTGCGTGAAGATGGGCACCACGGTGGCCACCAATGCGCTGCTCGAGCGCAAGGGCGAGCCCACGCTCCTGATCACGACCAAGGGCTTTCGCGATGCGCTGCGCATCGCCTACCAGAACCGCCCGCGCCTGTTCGACCGCCACATCGTGCTGCCCGAGCTCTTGTACACCCGCGTGATCGAGGCGCAGGAGCGCATGGGCGCGCATGGCGAGGTGATCGAGGCGCTGGACGAGGCGCACCTGAAGGAGCGCCTGTGGGCCGCCTATGACGCCGGCCTGCGCAGTGCGGCCGTGGTGTTCATGCACGGCTACCGCTACACCGCACACGAAGAAGCCGCCGCCCGCCTGGCGCGCGAAGCCGGCTTCACGCAGGTGAGCGCATCGCACGCCACCAGCCCCATGATGAAGCTGGTGAGCCGCGGCGACACCACGGTGGTCGATGCCTACCTCTCGCCCATCCTGCGCCGCTATGTGGAGCAGGTGGCCAGCGAGATGCCGGGCGTGCCGTTGTTCTTCATGCAGTCTTCGGGCGGCCTGACCGACGCGCATGCCTTCCAGGGCAAGGATGCCATCCTCTCGGGCCCGGCTGGCGGCATCGTGGGCATGGCACGCACGGCCGGCCTGGCCGGGCACCAGCGCGTGATCGGCTTCGACATGGGTGGCACCTCCACCGACGTGAGCCACTATGCCGGGGAGTTCGAGCGCGAGTTCGAGACCCAGGTGGCCGGCGTGCGCATGCGTGCCCCAATGATGAGCATCCACACCGTGGCGGCGGGCGGCGGCTCCATCCTCGGCTTTGATGGCGCACGCTTTCGCGTGGGCCCCGAGAGTGCCGGTGCCAACCCCGGCCCGGCCAGTTACCGCCGTGGTGGCCCGCTGGCCGTGACCGATGCCAACGTGATGGTCGGCAAGATCCAGCCGGCGCACTTTCCGCGCGTGTTCGGCCATGCGGCCAACGAGGCGCTCGATGGAGACGCGGTCGTGCAGAAGTTCGCCGACCTGTCTGGCCAGACGGGCCGTGCCGCAGAAGATGTGGCCCACGGCTTCATCCAGATCGCCGTGCAGCAGATGGCCAATGCGATCAAGAAAATCTCGGTGGCGCGCGGCTACGATGTGACGCGCTACACCCTGCAGTGCTTTGGCGGGGCGGGTGGGCAACACGCCTGCCTGGTGGCCGATGCGCTGGGCATGACGCGTGTGTTCGTGCACCCGTTGGCGGGCGTGCTCAGCGCGTACGGCATGGGTCTTGCGGACCAGAACGTGATCCGCGAGCAGGCAGTGGAGTGCAAGCTGGCACCCGAGGCCCTGGCGGGCATCGAGTCCACGCTGGAGCGCCTGGCCACGGCCGCGCGCTCCGAACTGGAGCAGCAGGCCGGCGACGGCACTACCACGGTGCATCGGCGCGTGCATGTGCGCTATGAGGGCAGCGACTCTGCTTTGATTGTTCCATTTGGCAGCATCGAGGCCATCACGGTCAGCTTCGAGGCTGCCTACCGCCAGCGCTTTGCTTTCCTGATGCAAGGCAAGGGCCTGGTGGTGGAGGCCGTGTCGGTCGAGGCCGTGGTGCCGGGCGATGCGCCCGAGGAGCCGCGCCATGCCCTGCAGCCCGCGCGCGAGGTGCCGCGCCGCAGCACGGTGCGCATGTACACCGGCGGCACCGACGGCGTGGCCGCCTGGCATGACGCGGCCCTGGTGGTGCGCGAGGACCTGCGCCCCGGCGACGTGATCCCCGGCCCGGCCATCATTGCCGAGAAGAACGCCACCACCATCGTCGAGCCCGGCTGGGAGGCGCAGCTCACCGACCTGGACCACCTGCTGCTGGAGCGCCGCGTGGCGCGTGCCGTGCAGCACGCCGTAGGCACCACGGTGGACCCGGTGCTGCTCGAAGTGTTCAACAACCTGTTCATGAACATCGCCGAGCAGATGGGCCTGCAGCTGCAGAACACGGCCTACTCGGTCAACATCAAGGAGCGCCTGGACTTCAGCTGTGCGCTGTTCGACACGGCGGGCAATCTGATCGCCAATGCGCCGCACATGCCGGTGCACCTCGGGTCCATGGGTGAGAGCATCAAGACCGTGATCCGCGACAACGCGGGCCGCATGCAGCCGGGTGACGTGTACGTGCTCAACGACCCGTACCACGGCGGCACGCACCTGCCCGACATCACGGTGATCACGCCGGTCTATATCGGTGAAGAAGCCGAGCCCACCTTCTACGTGGGCAGCCGTGGCCACCATGCGGACGTGGGCGGCATCACGCCGGGCTCCATGCCTCCGTTCTCCACGCGCATCGAGGAAGAGGGCGTGCAGATCAACAATGTGAAGCTGGTCGAGCGCGGCGTGCTGCGTGAGGCGGAGATGATCGCGCTGCTCGAGAGCGGCGAGTACCCTTCGCGCAACCCCCAGCAGAACATGGCCGACCTGCGCGCGCAGATCGCCGCCAACGAAAAGGGCCAGCAGGAGCTGCGCCGCATGGTGAGCGAGTTCGGCCTCGATGTCGTGCAGGCCTACATGCTCCATGTGCAGGACAACGCCGAGGAATCGGTGCGCCGCGTGATCACGCGCCTGAAGGATGGCCAGTTCACCTTGCCGCTGGACAATGGCTCGCAAATCACCGTTGCCGTGCGTGTGGATGCCAAGAACCGCAGCGCCGAGATCGACTTCACGGGCACCAGCGCGCAGCAGACGCACAACTTCAATGCGCCCACGGCGGTGTGCATGGCGGCCGTGCTCTACGTGTTCCGCACCCTGGTGCAGGACGACATTCCGCTCAACGCAGGGTGTCTGAAGCCGCTCAAGGTCATCATCCCGCAGGGCTCCATGCTCAACCCCAATCCGCCGGCGTCGGTGGTCGCAGGCAACGTGGAGACCTCCACCTGCATCACCAACGCCCTTTATGGCGCGCTGGGCCTGATGGCGGCGGGGCAGTGCACCATGAACAACTTCACCTTCGGCAGCGAGCGCTACCAGTATTACGAGACCATCTCGGGCGGCAGCGGTGCCGGCGGCGTGTGGGATGCCTCGGGTGCGCTGGTGGACGGCTTTGCCGGCACGAGCGTGGTGCAGTGCCACATGACCAACTCGCGCCTGACGGACCCCGAGGTGCTGGAGTTCCGCTTCCCCGTGCGCCTGGAAGGCTACGAGATCCGCAAGGGCTCGGGCGGCGCGGGGCGCTGGGCGGGCGGTGACGGCGGTGTGCGCCGCGTGCGCTTCCTGGAGCCCATGACGGCCAGCATCCTCTCCAATGGCCGCCACCGCGGTGCTTTCGGCATGGCCGGCGGCTCGCCGGGGGCCGTGGGCGTCAACAAGGTGGTGCGGGCCAATGGCAAGGTGGAGGCGCTCGACCACATCGGCCAGGCGCAGATGCAGCCCGGCGATGTGTTCGAAATCCACACCCCCGGGGGTGGAGGCTTCGGAACCCCGGGCTGACCGCCGGGGCCTACAGGTCCTTGCGGCCGGCAGGCGTGACGCTGCTCAGGCTGGGCGGCACGTCCTGCCCGGCCTGGCGGGCCCGGAACAGGGCTGCACGCATCAGGAAGATCGAGGTCACCGGCACGGTGACCGCCACGAAGCCCGCGATCAGCAGCGCATGCAGCGCCAGGCTGCCATCTGCGACGGAGAAGTAGATCACGGTGGCATGCATGATGCACCAGCAACCCATGGTGGCGGCGATGGACGGGGCATGCAGGCGCTCGAAGAAGGTCGGCAGGCGCAGCAGGCCGGTGGCGCCGAGCAGGGCCATGCCCGCGCCCAACAGCACCAGCGCGGCGATCACGATCTCCAGCCACAGGGGCAGCAGGGCGGCGGTATTCGTCATTCGATCACCTCGCCGCGCAGCAGGAACTTGGCCATGGCCATGGACCCGACGAAGCTGAACAGTGCCAGCAGCAGTGCCGCCTCGAAGTAGTTTTTGCTGCCATACAAGAGGCCCAGCACCAGCATGAGCAGCATGCCGTTGAGGTACATGCAGTCCAGCGCCAGCACCCGGTCCTGCGCCGAGGGGCCCTTGAGCAGGCGGGCCAGCGCGCAACCCATGGCCAGCACCAGCATGAAGAGGGCGGCGGGGAGCGCCCAGTCGAGGATGGGGGTCATGATTCGAATATCTCCATGAGGGGGTGCTCGTAGCGCCGCTTGATCTGGGCAATGAACGCCGCTTCATCGTCCACCTCCAGCACGTGCAGCATCAGCATGCTGCGGTCCACCGAGAGTTCGGCCCAGGCCGTACCCGGGGCGATGCTGACGATGACGGCCAGCACCGCAAGGGCATTGGCATCGCGCAACTCCAGGGGAATCTGCACGAAGCCCGAGGGGTGGCGCCTGCGGCCGGGCGACAGCAGCAGCCGGGAGACGGCGATGTTCGATTGCACAGTGTCGGCCATGACGGTCAGCGCCAGGCGCAGCGCCGCTCCTGGCGCGCGGATGCGCACGGGCAGGGGGCGCAGGCCGGCCGTGAGCAGCGGTATGGCGAGCGCCAGCACGCCACCCAGCACGATGTGGCCGGCGCTGACCGAGCGGTTGAGCAGCAGCCACAAGGCGAGCAGCGCCAGCGACAGCAGGGGGGCGGGGAGGATGCGCTTGATCATCACTGCGGCCTTCCGTTGGCGCCCGGTGCCGTGCCGGGCGGGTTGGGGACGGGCCTGGCGGACATCACGGCCTTCACATAGGTGCTGGGCGCGTGCAGGGCATCGGCCGTGGCCTGGGTGTAGCGCATCACGGCGCCGGCCTGCCAGGTCAGCAGCGCGCAGCCGGTGAGCAGCAGGGCAATGGGCAGGCCTTCGAGCACCAGCAGCTTGGGCGACGCACGCCCGTGCGATGCCCAGAAATGCCGTATGCCGGCACGGGTGAGCGCGATCAGCGCCAGCAGGCCCGTGCCCACCATCAGTGCCAGCAGCGCCCAGCCCGCAGACCCGAGCACGAGCCCGCCCGATGGCCCCAGGCCCAGCGGGTTGATCAGGGCATGGATCATGGCGAACTTGCCCACGAAGCCGGGCAGCGGCGGCAACCCGGCGATCACCAGCGTGCAGGCCATGAAGGCCAGGCCCAGGAAGGCCACGGCGGCGGGGATGACCCGTCCGATCAGCACCTCCTCCTTGTCGTCCAGGTTCAGGCCCTGCGCGGGCACCAGGTCGGGGGTGAGGAAGGGGGCGTCATCGGTCTGCTCGTAGGGTGCGAGGTTGGAGCCATCGTTGCGCCAGCGGTCGATCAAATCGGTCAGCAAGAAGAGCGCGCTCACGGCCAGCGTGGAGCCCAGCAGGTAGTACAGCAGCCCGGCCGTGAGCAGGGTCTGCCCGAAACCCAGCGCCGCCAGCAGCGTGCCCGACGAGAGGATGGCCGCGTGGCCCGCCAGGTGCCCCAGGCGCTGCGAGCCCAGCATGCCCACGGCGCCGAAGACCATGGTCACCAGGCCCGCGCCGATGAGCCACTGGCTGCCGAACTGGGCCGAGTCGCCGGCATCGCTGCTGAACATCAGCGTCCACAGCCTGAGGATGCTGTACACGCCCACCTTGGTCATGAGCGCGAACAGCGCACCCACGGGCGCAGTCGCCGCGCTGTAGGCCGGCACCAGCCAGAAGTTGAGCGGCCACACCGCGGCCTTGATGAGGAAGGCCACGGCCAGGATGCCGGCCGCCGCATGCAGCAGCCCCCGGTCGGACGGGTCGATGCCCGCGATGCCGCGCGCCAGGTCGGCCATGTTCAGCGTGCCGGTGATGCCGTAGAGCATGGACACGCCGATCAGGAACAGCGACGAGGCAGCGAGGTTGATGGCGATGTAGTGCAGGCCCGCTGACACGCGTGGCCGGCCCGAACCATGCAGCAGCAGCCCGTAGGAGGCGGCCAGCATGATCTCGAAGAACACGAACAGGTTGAACAGGTCGGCCGTGAGGAAGGCGCCCGCCAGCCCCATGAGCTGGAACTGGAACAGCGGGTGGAAGTGCACCCCCGCCTTGTGCCAGCGTGCCACCGAGAACAGCACCGTGGCAAGCGCCACCGTGCTGGCCAGCACCAGCATCATGGCCGAGAGGCGGTCGAGCGCCAGCACGATGCCGAAGGGCGCCGGCCAGTTGCCCGGCAAGTACACCCCCAGGCTGGTCTGCACGCCGGGCTGCTTGGCCTGCACCAGCAGCAGCACGGCGATGACCAGGCCGAGGAAGGTGGAGCCCACGTTCATCACGACTTTGGTGCGCTGGCGCTCTTCGCGCAGCAGCAGCATGAGGCCGGCCGTGAGCAGCGGCAGCGCAATCGGCGCCAGGATCAGGTGCGGCATCAGCAGCGCCGTGACATGTGCGGTCAGCTCGCCCATCATGGCATCTCCTGCGCGTCTTTGGCGCTGGTGCCGTCCACGTGGTCGGTGCCCGACATGCCGCGCGAGGCCAGCAGCACCACCAGGAACAGCGCCGTCATGGCAAAGCCGATGACGATGGCCGTGAGCGTGAGCGCCTGGGGCATGGGGTCGGCGTAGTGCGCCAGGTCCTGCGGCAGCCCGGCCCGCAGGACCGGCTCCTTGTTGATGGCCAGGCCCAGGCGGCCCATGCTGAAGATGAACAGGTTCACGGCGTACGACAGCAGCGCCAGCCCCATGATGACCTGGAAGGTGCGCGGGCGCAGCAGCAGCCACACGCCCGAGCCGGTGAGTATGCCGATGGCCAGGGCCAGAATCAGTTCCATCAGTGGGCTCCTTGGACGTTGTTGTGGGGGGCAGTGGCGACCGATGCGGCGGCCATGGCAGCGGCCTGCTCCTCCAGCGCTTCCTCGGCAGCGCGGGCGTTGTAGCGGTGGCTGCGCACCGACTGGTGGGCAATGGCCGTGAGGATCAGCAAGGTGGAGCCCACCACCAGCGTGAACACGCCGATGTCAAAGAACAAGGCGCTGGCCACGTGCACCTCGCCCACCACCGGCAGGTGCAGGTGCGCCGTGTGGCTGGTGAGGAAGGGGTAGCCCCAGAGCAGCGCCCCCAGGCCCGTGGCCAGTGCGATCAGCAGGCCGGTGCCGATCCAGCGGCGCGGGTACAGCGGCAGGTGGGCTTCGACCCACGAGGTGCCGGACACCATGTACTGCAACACCAGCGCTACCGAGAAGACCAGCCCGGCCACGAAGCCGCCGCCGGGCTCGTTGTGCCCGCGCATGAAGAGGTACACGGCCACCAGGGTCGCAAATGGCAGCAGCAGGCGCACCAGCACGGCGGGCACCATGAGGTAGCCCACGGCGGTGTCCATGGTCTGGCGCGGGTTGGCCAGGTCGGTGGCCACGTCGGCGGGTACGGCGCGCTGCTGGGGCGGCAGGTCCATCACCTCGCGCGCCGGGCGAAAGCGCCGCAGCAGCGCATACACCGTGAGGGCCACGATGCCCAGCACCACGATCTCGCCGAAGGTGTCGAAGCCGCGGAAGTCCACCAGCATCACGTTGACCACGTTGGTGCCGCCGCCGTCGGTGAGCGCACGCTCCAGGAAGAAGGTGGAGGTGCTCTCGGGGAAGGGCCGGCTCATCATGGCAAACGACAGCAGCGCCATGCCGCCGCCGGCGAGCAGGGCCAGGGTCATGTCGCGGTAGCGGCGCAGCTGGGTGCGGCGCTCCTGCGCCAGCGTGGGCACGCGCAGGCTCTCGTCGCGCCGGGGCAGCCAGCGCAGGCCCAGCAGGATGAGGATGGTGGTCACCACCTCCACCACGATCTGCGTGAGCGCCAGATCGGGTGCCGAGAACCACAGGAAGGTCAGGCAGGTGCACAGGCCCGCGCCGCCCAGCAGTGTGAGCGCAGCCAACCGGTGGTACTTGGCTTGCCAGGCAGCGGCCACCGCGCACATGGAGCCCAGGAACCAGAGCACGGCGAACGCGGGCGACAGGGGAAGTTGCTCGCGCGCACCGATGGGCAGGCCGCGCACCCACAGCGGCAGTGTGCCTGCCACCAGGGCCGCGGCCACCAGCCACAGCATCTGCCATTGCAGGCGCCCGGTGCCCAGCAGTCGCCGGCCGTTGCGCCCGGCCAGCGAAAGCCGCGCCAGGGTGCGGTCAAACAACTGCTGACCGCTGATGTGGCGCATCAGCGGTGGTGCGTCGAGCGCGCCGCGCGCACGCAGCCAGCGCAGCAGCAGGTACAGCGCAATGCCGCCCGCCAGCGCCACCAGGCTCATCACGAACGGGGTGTTGAAGCCGTGCCAGACCGCCAGGCTGTAGGTGGGCAGCTCGCCCCCCACCACGGGCCGTGCAGCGGCCTGCAGCACGGCGCCCACGGACCAGGCAGGCAAAGTGCCCACCACCAGGCAGGCCAGCACCAGCAGCTCGACCGGCACGCGCATCCAGTGCGGGGGCTCGTGCGGGGTGCGGGGCAGGTCGGTGGCGGGGGGGCCCCAGAACACGTCGACCGTGAAGCGCAGCGAGTACGCCACGCTGAAGATGCCGGCCACAGTGGCGGCCACGGGCAGCAGAACCTCGAGCCAGGGCACGGTGTTCACGAACACCGTTTCGGCAAAGAACATCTCCTTGGACAAAAAGCCGTTGAGCAGCGGCACGCCCGCCATGGCGGCACTGGCCACCATGGCCAGCGTGCCGGTGATGGGCATCATGCGCACCAAGCCCGACAGGCGCCGGATGTCGCGCGTGCCGCTTTCATGGTCGACGATGCCGGCCGCCATGAACAGCGAGGCCTTGAAGGTCGCGTGGTTCATGATGTGGAACACCGCCGCCACGGCCGCCAGCGGGCTGTTCAGGCCCAAGAGCAGCGTGATGAGCCCCAGGTGCGAGATGGTGGAGTAGGCCAGCAGCCCCTTGAGGTCGTTCTGGAACATGGCCGCATAGCCACCCACCAGCAGCGTGCACAGGCCCGCGCCACCCACCAGCCAGAACCACTGCTCCGTGCCTGCCAGCGCCGGCCACAGCCGCGCCAGCAGGAACACGCCGGCCTTGACCATGGTGGCAGAGTGCAGGTAGGCCGACACCGGCGTGGGCGCCGCCATGGCATT
Source organism: Acidovorax sp. Root219 (assembly GCF_001428665.1). Lineage (GTDB taxonomy): Bacteria > Pseudomonadota > Gammaproteobacteria > Burkholderiales > Burkholderiaceae_C > Acidovorax. The sequence goes on along the minus strand of NZ_LMIJ01000046.1, from coordinate 90,859 downwards.
GGGCAGCCAGAAGTGGAACGGGAACTGGGCGCTCTTGGTGAAGGCGCCCAGCAGGATCAGCACCAGCGCCGTGAGGTACAGCGGGTGCGCCTTGATCAATGCACCTGCGGCCAGCACATGATCGAGGTCGTAGCTGCCCACGATGTGGCCCAGCACCAGCATGCCGGCCAGCATGCACAGCCCGCCCGTGCCGGTGACGGTGAGCGCCATGCGCGCCCCGCGCCGCGCATCCTTGCGGTGGTGCCAGTAGCCGATCAGCAAAAAGGAGAACAGGCTGGTCAGCTCCCAGAACAGCGCGATCTGGATGATGTTGCCCGAGAGCACCACGCCCACCATGGCGCCCATGAAGGCCAGGAAGAACGAGAAGAAGCGCGGCACCGGGTCGGCCGCCGACATGTAGTAGCGCGCATACAGCACCACCAGCGACCCCACCCCGAGCACCAGCATGCAGAACATCCAGGCAAAGCCGTCGAGCCGTATCACCAGGTTCAGGCCCAGCGCGGGCAGCCAGGTGATCTCCTGGCGCAGCACCTCGCCGCCCGCGATCTGCGGAAAGTACAGCGCCGCCTGCACCGTGCAGAACAGGGCGATGAGCCCGGCCAGGGTGGACTCGGTGTTGCGGGCGTTGGCGGGCAGGATGGCCGCCAGAAGACTGCCGATGAAGGGGAGAAGGATGAGGGTGATCAGGGGCATGCCCGAACGATTTTAGGGTGTGCCTCGAAAGTCCCTTTGTGAAGTCCGGAGAGACGGCGCCTTCGGGGGGCTGGCGGCGCCCATGAAAAAGCCCGCCGAAGCGGGCCTGTACCTGGGTGCCAAGTGGGCGCTGCCTGCTACTTGGCTGTACTGGCTGCAGGGGCTGCGGGCTCGGCGGCCTTGTCCTTCTTGGCCTTGGGCTCCTTCTTGTCCTTGGCGGAGGATTTTTCCTTGGCCTTGGCATCTTCCTTTTTCTTGTCGGCCTTGGCCTGTGCGGCGGCGCTGAAGCGCTTGCCGTTGACCGTCAGGCCGTCGGCCGAGAATTTGGCCGCCGTCTTCTCGCCCACGCCGCCGACGCGGCCGATGAAGTCGTTCCAGTCCTTGAACTCGCTGGCCTTGCGCTCGTTGATGATCTTCTCGGACATTGCCGGGCCGATGCCCTTGATGCCGTCCAGTTCGGCCGCGCTGGCCTTGTTCACGTCCACGGCGGCAAATGCGGTGCCCGCAAACAGCAGGGCGATGATGAGCAGGAATTTCTTGAACATGGATACGACTCCCTCGGTATTGTGGTGCCGATCATCATATCGGTCGGCGCCCGGGGATCAAGTCGCTTGTGCCACCGCTACAGTTCTTCCACGCGCCGAGCCGGGTAGCTGTCCCAGGTCTGGCAGCCCGGGCATTGCCAGAAGTGCTGGCGCGCCTCGAAGCCGCAGGCCGCGCAGCGGTAGCGCGTGAGCGGCTTGACGGCGTGGTCCAGCGCGCGCTGGACCTGCGGGTGGAAGGACTCGTGCTCCAGCTTTTCGCCGGCCAGCCACTTGGCGGCGGCCACCAGGGATTTTTCCTTGTCCAGGTGGTCCACATAGCGCTGGCGGGCGCCTTCGCCTGCGCCCTGCGCCGTGTCGATGGCGACCAGACTTTCCAGCACGTCGAGCGATGGCGCGCTGTCGTAGTGCTCCTGCAGCAGTGCCTGGGCTTCCGTGCTGCGCCCGGTGCTGGCTGCGGCCTCGACCATCAGCGGTGCGGCCAGGGGCAGGGCGGCAGGGTTGTGTTCGCCCAGCGCCTTCAGGGTGGCCAGCGCGGCCGCAGGCTGGCCCATCAGGTGCTGCAGGCGCGCCATGTCGATGCGGGCGCGCGCGGCGCCGGGGGCGGCGGCCACGGCCTGCTCCAGCAGGGCCAGGGCGCCGGCATGGTCGGCCTGGCCGCTGAGGGTGGCAGCCTGCTCGCACAGGTAATGCGCCTGGCGGGTGCTGAAGTCGCCCTGGTCGGCATCGTGCATCTTGCGCGCGATGGTGGTGGCATGCGGCCAGTCGCGCGAGCGCTCGTAGATGGCCAGCAGGGCCAGGCGGGCCTGGGCCTCGAAGGGCGTGCCCTCCAGGCGGTTCAGTGCGTCTTCGGCCCGGTCGAGCAGGCCGGCCTTGAGGAAGTCGAGCGCCAGCGCATGCTGGGCGCGCTCACGGTCGGTGCGGCTGAGGTCGCCGCGCGAGAGCAGGTGCTCGTGCACGCGCACGGCCCGGTCGTACTCGCCGCGGCGGCGAAACAGGTTGCCGAGGGCAAAGTGCAGCTCCGAGGTGTCGGGGTCGTTCTGCACCGCCTCGATGAAGGCATCGATGGCCTGGTCCTGCTGCTCGTTGAGCAGGAAGTTCAGGCCCTTGAAGTAGGCCTTGGGTGCGCGCCGGTTCTCGGCACGCAGTTGGCGCAGGTCGAAACGCGATGCCAGCCAGCCGAGCACGAAGGCCAGCGGCAGGCCCAGCAAAATCCAGCTGAGGTCAAATTCCATGGATNGGCGGCCTTGGCGGGGGTGGCGGGTGGGGCCTGCTTGAGGGCCTGGCGGGCTACGCTGCGGTGCTTCCACCAGCGCGGCACCATGCCCAGCACGCCCACGATGAGGCCGGCAGAGAAGGCCGTGAGCACGACCAGCACCAGCGGCGCGCGCCACTGCGTGCCGAAGAAGAAGTGCACGGTGGCGTCCTGCTGGTTGTTCAGCGCGAAAGCGAAGAGGGTAAAAAAAATGGCTGCCTTGAGCAGCCACAGGAGGTATTTCATGGGGCTCCCCGGTGGTGGGGAGATTCTAAGGCGGCGGTGAAGCCGTCCCTGGGATGGTGCGCACCCGTGTGGGGAATGCGCGTCCCTGTGGGCGATCCGTTCGCCCGGCGTGTCAACCCGAGGTGCCCGTGGCCTTGGCCGCGGCTGCCGGGGCGGGCGCACCGTCGTCTTCCATCTCCGCTGTGCGCTTGTCCACGGCTTCGCGCAGGGCCTTGCCTGGCTTGAAATGGGGCACGCGCTTTTCCGGGATCGCCACGGCTTCGCCGCTGCGTGGGTTGCGGCCCATGCGCGGTGGACGGTGGTTCACCGAGAAGCTGCCAAAACCCCGGATCTCGATGCGATGGCCACGCACCAGCGCGTCGCCCACCGCGTCAAGAATGGTCTTGACGGCGTATTCGGCATCGCGGTGGGTGAGCTGGCCAAAGCGGGCGGCCAGTTCTTCAACAAGGTCAGAGCGGGTCATGGCGTCAATGTAGGGGTGAATGAGCAGCGGGCGCACTAGGCGCCCGCTGACTGACCTTCAAGGGGTCAGATTATCACTTGTCGGAGTTGTCCAGCTTGGCGCGCAGCAGGGCGCCCAGGCTGGTCGTACCGGCGCTTTCGCGGCTCGATTGCTGGCTCAGGTTGGCCATGGCGCCTTGCTCGTCGGCCATGTCCTTTTGCTTGATCGACAGCTGGATGTTGCGGGTCTTGCGATCCACATTGACCACCACAGCGGTGACTTCGTCGCCTTCCTTGAGCACGTTGCGGGCATCTTCCACGCGGTCGCGGGAGATTTCCGAAGCGCGCAGGTAGCCCACGATGTCTTCGCCGAGGTCGATTTCAGCGCCACGGGCGTCCACGGTCTTGACCTTGCCGGTCACCGTCTGGCCCTTGTCGTTCACGGTCACGAACGTGGTGAACGGGTCGCCGTCGAGCTGCTTGATGCCCAGCGAGATGCGTTCGCGGTCCACGTCCACGGCCAGCACGATGGCTTCCACTTCCTGGCCCTTCTTGTAGTTGCGAACGGCGGCTTCGCCGGGTTCGTTCCACGAGAGGTCGGACAGGTGAACCAGGCCATCGATGCCGGCAGCCAGACCCACGAACACGCCGAAGTCGGTGATCGACTTGATAGGACCCTTGACGCGGTCACCGCGCTTCGTGTCCTGTGCGAATTCTTGCCATGGGTTGGCCTTGCACTGCTTCATGCCCAGGCTGATGCGGCGCTTGTCTTCGTCGATTTCCAGAACCATGACTTCGACTTCGTCGCCCAGCGAAACCAGCTTGGCGGGAGCGATGTTCTTGTTGGTCCAGTCCATTTCGGAGACGTGCACCAGGCCTTCGATGCCCGGCTCGAGTTCGACGAACGCGCCGTAGTCAGCAATGTTCGTGATCTTGCCGAACAGGCGCGTGCTCTGGGGGTAGCGGCGGTTCACGCCCATCCATGGGTCGTCGCCCATTTGCTTCAGACCCAGCGAGACACGGTTCTTTTCGGTGTCGAACTTGAGGATCTTGGCGGTGATTTCCTGACCCGCCGTCACCACTTCCGATGGGTGACGCACGCGGCGCCATGCCATGTCGGTGATGTGCAGCAGGCCGTCGATGCCGCCCAGGTCCACGAACGCACCGTATTCGGTGATGTTCTTGACCACGCCTTGAACGATGGAGCCTTCCTTCAGGGTTTCCATCAGCTTGGCGCGCTCTTCGCCCATGGAGGCTTCCACCACGGCGCGGCGGCTCAGCACCACGTTGTTGCGCTTGCGGTCGAGCTTGATGACCTTGAATTCCAGGGTCTTGTTCTCGTAAGGCGTCAGGTCCTTGATAGGACGCGTGTCGATCAGCGAACCGGGCAGGAACGCGCGGATGCCGTTGACCAGAACGGTCAGGCCGCCCTTGACCTTGCCGCTGGTGGTGCCGGTGACGAATTCGCCGGATTCCAGGGCCTTTTCCAGGCTCATCCACGAAGCCAGGCGCTTGGCGGTGTCGCGCGACAGGATGGTGTCGCCGTAGCCGTTTTCGATGGAGCCAATGGCCACCGACACGAAGTCACCCACTTGGACTTCGACTTCGCCCTTGTCGTTCTTGAATTCTTCCAGCGGTACGTAGGCTTCGGACTTGAGGCCGGCGTTGACCACGACGAAGTTGTGTTCCACGCGCACGACTTCGGCGGTGATCACTTCGCCTGGGCGCATTTCGGTACGCTGCAGGGATTCTTCAAAAAGGGCGGCAAAAGATTCTGACATGTGTTTCCTTGCCACAAACAGGATTCCGGGAGCACCATTGCTTCCGTTTTTATAGCTGCTTGCGGTGGTTTTTTGCGGCAAAGCCGCGGTTAGGTGGTGGTTGATCCACAGGGCCCGTGCGCTGGTGAGCGAGCGGTGCCATTGGGGCCGTGCAGGGCTTGCGCCCTGGCTTGCAGCGCCTTGCGGCCCTGCCAGTCAGCCCTGCGCGGCCGGGGCTGCGAAAGGCTGCCGCTCCTGCCACCAGACAAGTACCTGATCGACGGCTTCATCAATCGTCAATTCGGAGTTGTCCAGCACCAGGGCGTCCTGCGCGGGCTTCAAGGGGGCGACGCTGCGGGAACTGTCCCGCGCATCGCGCGCCTCTAGGTCTGCACGAAGGTCGGCTATGTTAGCTGAAAATCCCTTTGAAATCAACTGCTTATACCGGCGCTCCGCGCGGCACGCGGCGCTGGCCGTCAAATACACCTTGAGCGGGGCTTCGGGGAAGATCACCGTGCCCATGTCGCGGCCGTCCGCCACCAGGCCCGGCAGGCGCCGAAAGCTGTGCTGCAGGTCCACCAGGGCCTCGCGCACGGCGGGCAGGGACGATACGCGGGAGGCGTTCATGCCCGCCTCTTCGGTGCGGATATCGTCGGTGACGTCGTCCTGGCCGAGCAGCACGCGCCCGCCCTCGAAGTGCACGGGCAGGGTCTTGGCCATGTCGGCAATGCGGGTTTCGTGCGCCGCGTCGATGGCCAGGCCCTGGCGGATGGCCGCCAGCGCCGTGATGCGGTACATGGCACCCGAGTCTAGGAAGCGGTAGCCCAGGCGCTGGGCCACGGCCGCCGCCACGGTGCCCTTGCCCGACGCAGTGGGGCCGTCGATGCAGATCACCGGGGTGCGCTCGGTGGCGGCATGCGCCACCGAAAACAGTGCCTCGAAGTAGTCCGGGAAGGTCTTGGCCACGCACCTGGGGTCTTCGATGCGCACCGGCAACCTGGCCGGATTGAACGCCGCGAGCGAGAAGCACATGGCCACGCGGTGGTCGTCGTAGGTGTGGATGCTGGCGGCCTTCCAGTCGGCCAACTGCGCGGGCGGGGTCACGCGGATGAAATCGGCGCCTTCTTCCACCGAGGCGCCGAGCTTGCGCAGCTCGGTGGCCATGGCGGCGATGCGGTCGGTTTCCTTCACGCGCCAGCTGGCGATGTTGGTCAGCGTGGTGGTGCCCTCTGCGTACAGTGCCATCACCGCCAATGTCATGGCCGCGTCGGGAATGTGGTTGCAATCGAGGTCGATGGCTTGGAGCGGCCAGCCCTCGCCGGGCTCACCCCGGCGGATGTGCAGCCAGTTGGCGCCGCCGGTGACGTGCGCGCCCATGGCGCGCGCGGCCTCCACAAAGCGGATGTCGCCCTGAATGGAGTCGAGTCCCACGCCATGGATGCGGATGCCTTCGGGCAGGCCTTCGTGTCCCGCGGCAATGGCGCCCAGCGCGATGAAGTAGCTGGCCGAGGAGGCGTCGGCCTCCACATGGATGTCGCCAGGCGAGCGGTACTGGCTGCCAGCGGCAATGGTGAAGCGCTGCCAGTCCTGGTGCGTGACCTCGATGCCGAATCGGGTCAGCAGCTGCAGCGTGATGGCGATGTAGGGCTTGGAGATCAGCTCGCCCACCACGTCGATCACGATGTCCTGGGTGCGCGCCGCCAGCGGCAGCGCCATCAGCAGGGCGGTGAGGAACTGGCTGGACACGTCGCCGCGCACGCGGATGGGCGCGGCCAGCGCCAGGGCCGGTACACCCTGGCCGTGCGCAATGCGCAGCGGCGGGTAGCCATCATTGCCCAGGTAGTCGATCTGGCAACCGAGCTGGCGCAGCGCATCGACCAGGTCGCCGATGGGGCGCTCGTGCATGCGCGGCACGCCCGATAGCTCGAACTCGCCGCCCAGCAGCGACAGCGCAGCGGTGAGCGGGCGCATGGCCGTGCCGGCATTGCCCATGAAGAGTTGGGCGGGTGAGCGGGGTGTGGCGCCGCCCAGGCCGGTGATGCGCACGGTGTTGCTGCCGTCCTCGTCCACCGTGCAGCCGATCTGGCGCAGGGCATCGAGCATGACGCGCGTGTCGTCCGAGGCCAGCAGGTCGTGCACGGTGGTGGTGCCTGCGCTCAGTGCGGCCAGCAGCAGCACGCGGTTGGAGATGCTCTTGGAGCCGGGCAGGTGGACTTCGCCGCCTGCCGCGTCCAGGGCCGGCAGGTCGAGATAGGGCGTGCTGAACATCAGCGCCCCTTGCTCGTGCGCTGCGCGCCCATGCGCCAGTGCGCGCGGGTCTCGCTGGCCAGGGTGATCATGTCTTCCAGAGCCTGTGCGTCGCCCTTCTGCATGGCCTGCTCGATGTTCTGCAGGGTCTGCTGGAACAGCCGCGACTGGGCCAGCAATTCCTCGCGGTTGGACAGCAGGATGTCGCGCCAGACCTTGGGGTCGCTGGCGGCAATGCGCGTGAAATCGCGAAAACCGGGGCCGGCCAGCGACAGGAAGTCGTCACCATCGTTCTGGCCCGTGATGCTGTTCATCATGGCAAAGGCCAGCAGGTGGGGCAGGTGGCTCACGGCGGCAAAGGCCGCGTCGTGCGATTCGGGCGACATGCTGCTCACGCGGCAGCCCAGCGCAGTCCACACGGTCTCGGCCTGGCTGAGCTGGGTGGTCAGCGTTTTCTCGGTAGGGGTCAGGATGACCTGGCGGCCGGTGTACAACTCGGCATCGGCATGCTCCACGCCCGCGACCTCGCGGCCCGTGATGGGGTGGGCGGGCACGAACGAGCCCACCTGGTCGCGCAGCGCGCGGCGTGCGGCCTGCACCACGTCGGCCTTGGTGGAGCCCACGTCCATGATCAGCATGTTGGGCGTGACCAGGTGCTTGATGGCCTTGAGCGTGGCTTCGGTGGCGGAGACGGGCACGGCCACCAGCACGATGTCGGCGCCGGCCACGGCCAGCAGGGCCGAGGGGGCCTCCACGTCGATCACGCCCATCTGGCGCGCACGGTCGGTGGTGGAGGGCGACTTGCTGTAGCCGACCACGCGCTTGACCAGGCCGGCCTTTTTCATCGCCAGGGCGAAGGAGCCGCCCATGAGGCCGCAGCCGATGAGTCCCAATTGTTCAAACATGGTGCGATTCCGGCATGTATCGGTGCGGGGCTGTTCCCCGCGAGAGCGCAGCCGTCCCCAGGGGGGCGGTGGCCAGGCATCGGGCGGTGCGCGCTGGCGTCATGGCGCGACCGGGTAGGTGCCCAGCACCTTGTAGAAGGCGCACAGGCTGCGCAGCTCTTCGAGCGCGCGCGCCAGGTGGGGCTGGGCGGGGTGGCCGTCCAGGTCGATATAGAAGTAATACTCCCACTGGCCGGTGCGCGCGGGGCGCGATTCGAAGCGCGTCATGGACACGCCGTGGGTCTTGAGCGGCACCAGCAGGTCGTGCACGGCGCCGGGCCGGTTGGGCACCGAGACCACCAGGCTGGTGCAGTCCTTGCCCGAGGGAGGGGGCGTCTGCAGCGTGTGCGGCAGGCAGATGATGGCAAATCGCGTGCGGTTGTAGGCATCGTCCTGGATGGCATGCGAGACGATGTGCAGGCCGAACTGGGTGGCAGCGCGTTCGCTCGACAGCGCGGCCCAGGCAGGGTTGGTCGTGGCCAGCCGGGCGCCTTCGGCATTGCTCGACACCGGGCGGCGCTCGGCATGCGGCAGGTGCTTGGACAGCCAGGCCTGGCACTGCGCCAGGGCCTGGGGGTGGGCCAGCACCGCCTCGATGCCGTCCAGCGAATTGCTGGTGCGCAGCAGGTTGTGGCGCACCAGCAGGCTGACCTCGCCCACCACATGGGTGGGGGTGTGCAGGAACAGGTCGAGCGAGCGCGTGACCACGCCTTCGGTGGAGTTCTCCACGCCCACCACGCCGTACTGGGCGCTGCCTGCGGCCGTGGCGTGGAACACTTCGTCGAAGTTGGCGCAGTACATCAGGTCGGCCGCACCACCGAAGAACTCGATGGCCGCCTGCTCGCAGAAGGTGCCCTCGGGGCCGAGCACGGCCACGCGCTGGGGCGATTCGAGCGCCAGGCAGGCCGACATGATCTCGCGCCAGATGGCGGCCACGTGCGGGCCCTTGAGCGGGCCCGGGTTGGCGGTCTGGATCTTGTCGATGACCTGGGCCACGCGGTCGGGGCGAAAGAACGGCGTGCCCTCGCGCTTCTTGACCTCGCCGACCTGTTCGGCCACCAGGGCCCTCTGGTTGAGCAGCGTGAGCAATTGCTGGTCGATGGAGTCGATCTGCACGCGCAGGCTGGCGAGATCAGGGGAGGCTTGCGGTTGGGTCATGTAAGAGGCAACTTTTCGGGCTGGCGTCCGGATGAGAGGGAGGGGTAGGGGCTCAGGCGCGCTTTTGTTCAAATTCTCGCATGTAGTCCACCAACGCCTGTACACCGGCCAATGGCATGGCGTTGTAGACGCTGGCGCGCATGCCGCCCACGGACTTGTGGCCCTTGAGTTGCAGCAGGCCGCGCTCGCGCGCGCCGGCCAGGAAGGCATCGTTGCGCGACTCGTCACGCAGGAAGAAGGGGATGTTCATGCGCGAGCGGCAGTTGGCGGCCACCTTGTTCACATAAAGCTGCGAGGCGTCGATGGCGTTGTAGAGCAGCTCGGCCTTGGCGATGTTGCGCTGCTCCATGGCGGCCACGCCGGTCAGCTCGCCTTCGCGCTGGCGCAGCAGCCACTGGAAGGTCAGGCCCGCCACGTAGATGCCCCAGGTGGGCGGGGTGTTGTACATGGACTCGTTGTCCGCCACGGTCTTGTAGTCGAAGGCGCTCGGGCAGGCGGGCAAGGCGTGTCCCAGCAGGTCTTCGCGTACCACCACCAGGGTCAGGCCGGCAGGGCCCAGGTTCTTCTGCGCGCCGCCGAAGGCCAGGCCCACGCGCGACCAGTCGACGCCGCGCGAAGCCACGTGCGACGAGAAGTCGATGACCAGAGGGGCATCCGAGCCCAGGGCCTTGAGGTCGGGCAGCTCGTGGAACTCGATGCCGTTGATGGTCTCGTTGCTGCAGATGTGCAGGTAGCTGGCGCCGCGGCTCAGGTTCCAGGTGGCCGGGTCGGGCAGGGTCGTGAAGTCGCTGTCCTGGCTGCTGGCGGCGATGTTGACCTCGGAGGCGTACTTGCGCGCCTCTTTCTGCGACTTCTGGCTCCAGCTGCCGGTGACCACGAAGTCCACTGCGGCGGCGCGCGAGAGGTTCAGCGGCACGATGGCGTTCTCGGCCAGGCCGCCGCCCTGCATGAACAGGATCTTGAAGTTCGCCGGCACGGCCAGCAGCGTGCGCAGGTCGGCCTCGGCCTGCTGGTAGATGGACAGAAACTCCTTGCCGCGGTGGCTCATCTCCATCACGCCCATGCCGCTGCCATGCCAGTCCAGCATTTCGGAGGCGGCTTGCTGCAGCACTTCGGCGGGGATGGCGGCGGGGCCGGCGGAGAAGTTGTAGGGGCGGTTCATCTGAAAACGAAAAATAAGACTGTCGTTCGATGGGCCTGGCGGCTTGCTGCCCGCTGTGGCCCGCACTGCTGTTGCCTGCTGCCCGATGGGTAGGGCCTGCGGCACCCGGCGCCCCGGTGTGCCGCAGCCTGCAAGCGGTTCGTCGTCAGGACTCGGGAGTGCCGTCGGCGCCTGGCGCCGCATCGCCTTCGGTGCCAGCGCCACCCTCATCCGAACCCTCGGGATCGATCACGTTGGCGTCGTTCTCCACGATGCGCTGCAGGCCGCTGAGCTGGGAGCCTTCGTCCATGGCGATCAGAGTCACGCCCTGCGTGGCCCGGCCCAGTTCCCGGATCTCGGAGACACGAGTGCGCACCAGCACGCCCTTGTCGGTGATCAGCATGATCTCGTCGTCGGCATGCACCAGGGTGGCGGCCACGACCTTGCCGTTGCGCTCGCTCTGCTGGATGGCGATCATCCCCTTGGTGCCTCGGCCATGGCGCGTGTACTCGACGATGCTGGTGCGCTTGCCGTAGCCGTTCTCGGTGGCGGTGAGCACGCTTTGCGTTTCGTCCTCGGCCACGAGCATGGCGATCACGCTCTGGCCGTCTTCCAGCGTCATGCCGCGCACGCCGCGGGCCTGGCGGCCCAGCGGGCGCACGTCGTTCTCGTCGAAGCGCACGGCCTTGCCGCCGTCGCTGAACAGCATCACGTCGTGCTGGCCATCGGTGAGTGCGGCGCCGATCAGGTAGTCGCCGTCATCGAGGTTGACGGCAATGATGCCGCCCTTGCGCGGGTTGCTGAATTCGTCGAGCGCCGTCTTCTTCACGGTGCCCATGCTGGTCGACATGAACACGTAGCGGTCGGCCGGGAAGGTGCGCATGTCACCCGTGAGCGCCAGCACCACGTTGATTTTTTCGCCCTCTTGCAGCGGGAACATGTTCACGATGGGGCGGCCGCGCGAGCCGCGCGAGCCCGCAGGCACTTCCCAAACCTTGAGCCAGTACAGCCGGCCGCGGTTGGAGAAGCACAGGATGTAGTCGTGCGTGTTGGCGATGAAGAGCTGGTCGATCCAGTCGTCTTCCTTCGTCGCCGTGGCCTGCTTGCCGCGCCCGCCGCGCTTTTGCGAGCGGTACTCGGACAGCGGCTGGCTCTTGATGTAGCCCGTGTGGCTGAGCGTCACCACCATGTCGGTGGGGGTGATCAGGTCCTCGGTGGAGAGATCCTGCGCGCTGTACTCGACGATGCTGCGGCGTGCGCCCAGCTTGTTCTGGCCGAACTCCGTCTTGATGGAGGTGAGCTCTTCGCCAATGATGGTCGAGACGCGCTCGGGCTTGGCCAGGATGTCCAGCAGGTCTTCGATGACCGACATGACTTCCTTGTATTCGGCAACGATCTTGTCCTGCTCCAGGCCGGTGAGGCGCTGCAGGCGCATCTGCAGGATTTCCTGGGCCTGCGTTTCCGACAGGCGGTACAGGCCGTCCTGGCCCATGCCGAATTCCTTCTCCAGCGAGTCGGGGCGGTAGTCGTCGGCACTGATCACGCCGCCGTCGGCACGCGTGCGGGTGAGCATCTCGCGCACCAGCTTGCTGTCCCAGGGGCGGGCCATCAGCTCGGCCTTGGCCACCGGCGGGGTGGGGGCGTTGCGGATGATGGCGATGAAGTCGTCGATGTTGGCCAGCGCCACGGCCAGGCCTTCGAGCACGTGGCCGCGGTCGCGCGCCTTGCGCAGCTCGAACACCGTGCGGCGGGTGACCACCTCGCGGCGGTGCTGCAAAAAGACGCTGATCAGGTCGCGCAGGTTGCACAGGCGGGGCTGGCCGTCGATCAGCGCCACCATGTTCATGCCAAAGGTGTCCTGCAGCTGCGTCTGCTTGTACAGGTTGTTGAGCACCACCTCGGGCACTTCGCCGCGCTTGAGTTCGATCACCAGGCGCATGCCCGACTTGTCGGACTCGTCCTGGATGTGGCTGATGCCCTCGATCTTCTTCTCGTGCACCAGCTCGGCCATGCGCTCCTGCAGCGTCTTCTTGTTGACCTGGTAGGGCAGCTCGTCGACGATGATCGCCTGGCGCTGGCCACGGTCGATGTCCTCGAAGTGGCACTTGGCGCGCATCACCACCTTGCCGCGGCCGGTGCGGTAGCCATCCTTCACGCCGTTGATGCCGTAGATGATGCCGGCCGTGGGGAAGTCGGGCGCGGGGATGATCTCCATCAGATCATCGACGGTGGCATCGGGGTTGCGCAGCATGTGCAGGCAGCCATCGACCACTTCGTTCAGGTTGTGCGGCGGGATGTTGGTGGCCATGCCCACCGCGATGCCCGACGAACCATTGACCAGCAGGTTGGGCAGCTTGCTGGGCAGCACGATCGGCTCTGTCAGGCTGCCGTCGTAGTTCGGTCCGAAATCGACAGTCTCCTTGTCGATGTCGGCCAGCATTTCGTGGGCAATCTTGTCCAGGCGGATTTCGGTGTACCGCATGGCTGCGGCGTTGTCGCCATCGACCGAACCGAAATTGCCCTGGCCATCGATCAGCGGGTGGCGCAGGCTGAACGGCTGGGCCATGCGCACGATGGTGTCGTAGATGGCCGAGTCACCGTGCGGGTGGTACTTACCCATCGTCTCGCCGACCGCCTGGGCACTCTTGCGGTACTTGCTGTTGTAGTTGTTGCCCATCTCGTGCATGGCATACAGCACGCGCCGGTGTACGGGCTTCAGTCCATCGCGCGCATCGGGCAGGGCCCGGCCCACGATCACGCTCATCGCGTAGTCGAGGTAACTGCGCCGCATCTCCTCTTCGAGGCTGATGGGCAGGGTTTCTTTGGCAAACTGGGTCATAGGACGGCGGTGGCGGCGAAGGAGAATCATTTTAGAGGGGAAAGCGTGTCGCGCTCCCGCAACATATCGTCGCAATTACGGTTTTGTCCTACGGGCCCCAATGCGGTGCGGGCGCTTTTGCCTAGTTACGTATGGCACAATCGTTTGAACGCTTTGGGTGATGGTCACCTCAAGCGTCCTGATTCGCAGCGAGGCTGCGGCTTTTTCCCCAAGAGGAGAACCATGAAGAAACTGAACAAAGTGGCGATGTTGTTTGCCTCTGCAGCGCTCGCAACCGCCGCTGGCGCCCAAACCGTTGACAACTGGAGAGATGCTTCTGGCCAACTGGTCTGGAAGAACGGCACCAACGAATACTGCTGGCGCAATGCCAACTGGACGCCGGCTACCGCTGCTCCAGGCTGCGATGGCGCCATCGTGGCTCCAGCTCCCGCACCTGCTGCTGCTCCAGCTCCTGGCGCTGCTCCAGCACCTGCCGCTGCTGCACCTACGCCTGCTGCTCCCGCAGTCATGGCCAGCAAGGTGACCTACGCTGCCGACGCATTCTTCGACTTCGACAAGTCGGTGCTGAAGGCAGAAGGCAAGGCCAAGCTGGACGACCTGGTCTCCAAGGTCAAGGGCATCAACCTGGAAGTCATCATCGCTGTGGGTCACACCGACTCCGTGGGCTCCGATGCTTACAACCAGAAGCTGTCGGTCCGCCGTTCCGAAGCCGTCAAGGCTTACCTGGTGTCCAAGGGCATCGAAAAGAACCGCGTGTACACCGAAGGCAAGGGCGAAAAGCAACCAGTGGCTGACAACAAGACCGCTGAAGGCCGCGCCAAGAACCGCCGCGTGGAAATCGAAGTGGTTGGCACCCGCGCTCAGTAATCTTTCGATTGCTCCGCACAAGAAAGCCCCGGCAACGGGGCTTTTTTTCGTCTGGACCTTTTCGAATTTTGTACTGGTACAAAGTGCCCTGGGGTGAATCCATGGCACGTTGCACATATATATAGACGCGGTCCGAAAACTCTCTGGAGCCCGGCTTTAGGCGCGAAGTCATTGCGGCGGCCATCATCGTTGACAATGCACACCATGAGCGAAGAAACGACCACCATCCCCCTCAACGCCGACCCGGCCGAACTGGCCAAGTTTTCTGCACTGGCCCACCGCTGGTGGGACCCGGAGAGCGAGTTCCGCCCGCTGCACCAGATCAACCCCCTGCGCCTGGACTGGATCCACGCCCTGTGCGGGCTGGGCGGCAAGCGCGTGCTCGATGTGGGCTGCGGCGGCGGCATCCTGGCCGACTCCATGGCCCGCAAGGGGGCCGACGTGACGGGCATCGACCTGGCCAGCAAGGCCCTGCGCGTGGCCCAATTGCATGCACTCGAAGCCGGCACCAAAGAGGTGCAGTACCGCGAAATCAGCGTGGAGGCGCTCGCTGCGGAGCAACCCGCCAGCTTCGACGTGGTGACCTGCATGGAAATGCTGGAGCACGTACCCGACCCGGCATCCGTCGTCAAGGCCTGTTCCGAACTCGTCAAGCCCGGCGGCTGGGTGTTCTTCTCCACCATCCACCGCAATGCCAAGGCCTTCATGCTGGCCATCGTCGGGGCCGAGTACGTGCTCAACATGCTGCCGCGCGGCACGCACGAGTACGCCAAGATGATCCGCCCGAGCGAACTGGCCTCGCATTGCCGTGCTGCCGGCCTGGACGTGCAGCAGACCCGCGGGCTGGAGTACAACCCGATCACCAAGCGTTACTGGCTCAGTGCAGACACCAGTGTGAACTACATGTTCGCTACACAGCGCCCCGCTTGATTCGACCTGACAACCCTTGCCTGTGACGACTCCCCCTGTGACACCCATCTTCCACAACATCCGCGCCGTGCTGTTCGATCTGGACGGTACCCTGATCGACAGCGCCCCCGACCTGGCTGCTGCCGCCGACAAGATGCGCACCGACCGGGGTCTGGAATCCTTGCCTTTGGCGCGCTACCGCCCCATGGCCGGTGCCGGTGCGCGCGGCATGCTGGGCGAGGCCTTCGGGCTCAAGCCCGAGGATGCGGGGTTTGCCGCCCTGCGCGAGGAGTTCTTTGCCAACTACGAAGCGCGCATGACGGTGCTCACCGAGGTGTTTGACGGCGTGCCGGCATTGATCCAGGCGCTGCAGGCCCGGGGCCTGGCCTGGGGTGTGGTGACCAACAAGGCCATGCGCTTCACCGACCCGCTCACGCGCGCCATGCCGCTGTTTTCCAGCGCGGGTGCCGTGGTCAGCGGCGACACCACACCGCACGCCAAGCCGCACCCGGCCCCACTGCTGGAGGCGGCCGCCCGCTTGAAAATCGATGCCAGCCAATGCATCTACGTAGGCGATGACGAGCGCGACATCGTGGCGGGCCTGGCCGCCGGCATGGGCACGGTCGCAGCTACCTATGGCTACTTGGGCTCCGCGCAGGCCCCGCATGCCTGGGGCGCACACGCTGCAATTAAATCTCCCTCCGAGCTCTTGCAACTGCTGGGACAGGCCTAAAATAGGAAGTCTGGGGCTGTCCTGGTTTCGACGTGGGTTCGGAGCCGGTGTGGTGCATGTCGAGCTTGATTCACGCTCGTAAATCTCGATTTAACAAACTAACTGCAAACGACGAACGTTTCGCACTCGCTGCTTAATTGCCAGTGAGCCTTGCAACAGTTGGCCGATGGGCTGGGCAAGGGGGTTCTGAGCAATCAGAGCCTCCCGGCTGCAAGGATAATTACATGGGCTGGCTCCGATCCGGGTACCTTGGATTGGGGCGAGACTTAAGGGTACTGGCGGCCTGTGTAGCGTGCGACTGCGCGACACAGGTGGCGAGACTCAAATCAGACCGCTAAACATGTAGATCTGCCCGGTGAAGGCTTGCGGACGCGGGTTCAATTCCCGCCAGCTCCACCACCTATCGACCAAAGGCGCTCATCCTGATCGGATGAGCGCCTTTTTTCTTGGCCATTGCCTGCAAGTTCGTGCCATTTGGCGCGGATTGGTGCACGATCACCCCTGCCGGCGCCGCCACAGCTGTTGCCCCAGGAATCCCACGACCGCCATGTTGGCCAGCGCCACGGCGGCCGATGCCACGCTCGGGTGGTGCGCGAAGTGCCACAGCTCGAACGGGATGTACAGCGCGCCCGAGAGAGCGCCCAGCCACTCGCCCCACCACCGGTCCTTCCACAGGCCATAGGCTTCGGTAAAGCGCACCAGCACATAGGCCGTCGCGGCCAGCAACAAGGGGCGGAGGTCGGCGCTGAGCAACTGGTCGATGTCGGTGAGGACCATGGCGGGGTAGCGGTCACAGGGCTTGAGGCCAATATGGCCGATGAGCGATGCCACGACGTGGTGCAGGTCGTGGTGCAGCAGGCCCACGAAGCCCAGGCTCGCCGCCAGCGCTGCAAAGCCCTTGAGCGCCTCGAATGCGGCGATGGCGCGCAGTGCCTGGCGATGGGGCGGGGCGCCATCGCGGCGTGCAGGCGGCTGATTCGATGGGGTGGGTCGTCGGTGCATGCCTGCCATCGTAGCTGCGGGCGATGCGCGCGCGCGCTCTCTCTGTATCTATCGCCTGGGCTTGCTGGTGCGTGGGGCCCTGGGCGCCGGGCGCGCCAGATCGGCATTCGTCTGCTCCAGCCAGAGCAGCGCATCCATCTGTGCCATGAACCGGCGCAGGTAGTCCGGCGAAAGGGTGCGCATCAGGCCCAGCGAGCGCAGCATGAGCTTGTGCGAGTTGAGCGGGCCGGCGTTTTCGGGCGCCTTGTGCAGTGCCTGCGTTACCTGCTGCTCGGCGGAGATCTTGGACCAGACCTCGCTGAACTGGCGCACGCTCTTCATCTCCGAGGTGCTGCTGCTTTCGCTGGTGCGTACGTGGTCGGCCTCGGCCTGGGCGCGTGCGGCCAGGTCGCGGTTGAGCTGGGCCAGGGGCGAGTCCGTTGTGCAAGTGGCCAAGGGTGGTGCTGGAGGTGTGGCGGGCGCAGTGCCGGCCCGCGCGGCGTAGTCGGCCACGGCGGCCTGCAGCCGCTGCTGCAGCAGCGCCTGCACGGCGGGCGGCTGCGCCTGCATGCGCCGCGCCAGCGCCTCCAGGTAGTGAAAGCGCGCGGCGTCGTGGCCATCCTTGCCATCCGCCTTCAATGACTCCAGCGTGGGCTGCTCGCTCATGGCGGCTTGGGTTGGGGGGCCTTGGGCACGGGTGCCATCTCCACACGCCGGTTCAGCGCGCGGCCCTTTTCGTCGGCGTTGTCGGCCACGGGCTGCTCAGCGCCGAAGGCGGCGGCGAACACCTGGGAGGAGGGCATGCCCTCTTCGGCCAGGGCGCGCGTCACGGTCAATGCGCGCTGGGCCGAAAGCTCGAGGTTGTCGGCAAAGCGCTGGTTGCCGCCGCTGCGCAGCAGGGTGTTGTCGGTGAAGCCGCTCACCATCAGCATTTCGTCACGCTCGCGCAGGTAAACCAGCAGGGGTTGCACCAGGCTTGTCAGCAACTGGCGGCCTTCGGGCCGCAACTCGGCCGAACCGGCCCCGAACAGCACGCTGCCGCTGATGCCGATGCGGCCGTTGCTCACGGTTACGCGGCCGCTGGCCAGGGGGATGGCCAGGGCTTTCTCCAGGGCCATGCGGCGCTGCTCTTCCATCTGGCGCTTTTCCACCTCCTGCTTGAGGCTGGCCACCAGGTCGATCTGCACCACCAGCACGCCCACCAGGATCAGCACGAAGGCGCCCAGCAGGCCGGCCATCAGGTCACCGAAGACGGCCCAGACCGGGGCGGTCTGTTCGGTGGCGTCGTCCAGGGTGTCGTCGTAGCTGGTCACGCGGCCACTCCCTGCGCCGATGCTGCGGCGGCCGCCTGGCCATGCAGGCGGCGCAGGTCTTCGACGATGCCCTGCTGCGAGGAGATGCTCAGGTCGATCACCTCGCGCGCCTGGGCCACGTAGTAGGCCAGTTGCTCATCGCTGCGGCCCAGGGACTGGCCGATGGCGCTTTCGATGCCCTGCAGGCCCTGCACCAGCTTGTCGTTGCTGGCGGTGAACAGGCCCACGCCATGGCTGAACGACTCGCCCAGGCTGGCCAGCTCCACGGCACTGGCGGCCACATGCACGGCCACCTCGTCGACCTTGCCGGCCTGCGTGCCCAGCGCTTCGATGAACTGCTGGCCGGCCTGTTCCAGCACCTGCGTGGCCGAGCCCACCATCGACTCGATGGCCGCACGCTGCTGCCCTGCGGCCTCGTTCACGGAATGCAGCAGGGCGGAGAGCTGCTCCATCATGGCCGTGCGCTCTTCCAATGCGATGTTGTCGCGCTCGCCCAGGCGCGTCATTTCCTGGCGCAATTGGGTGATGACCTCGGCCGCGGCCTGCGGCACGTCGGAGGCGGTCTGCAGCAGCCGCGTGAGCGGCGCTTCGAGGGCCGAGCCCAGCGTGGCCAGGTGCCCGGCCACGGCGGCCTGCAGGGTGTCCAGGCGGTCCACCGCAGCCTGGCCGCGCGCGGCCTCGTCGTCGCGCAGGGCCGCCAGCTCGGTGCGCCACACGCCGGTGAGTGCGTCCATGCGCTCGCCCTGGGCCTGCTCCCAGCGGGCCTCGGCGTCCACGCGCGTACGCAGCAGCGCGTCGGACTGCTCCATCAGCCGGGCAGTGCTGCCCAGGGTCTGCTGCACCTGGCCGGACATGCGCTCGGTGAGCTGGGCGGCGGTGTCTTCGAGGGTGCGGTACAGGCCCTGCTGCTGCTCCGCGGCCTGGGCGCCTGCGCGCTGCAGCTCTGCGGTGACCGTGCCGGCCATGCCTTCCATGGAGCGGCTCCAGGTCTCCAGGCGCTGCTGGTCTGCCTGCACCTGGGCCGTGTGGGATTGGGCGACCGTGTCCTGCAGCGATGCCAGCAGGGCGTTGGCGCGCTGCTCGAAGGACTGCGTGGCCGCCTGCAGCGCGCGGTCGAGCTGCGTGGCCGTGCCTTCCAGGGCCTGGCCCACGGCGCGCTGCTGTTCCACCGTCTGGGCGCCTGCGCGC
>NZ_LMIJ01000046.1:346-71597 GCF_001428665.1 Acidovorax sp. Root219 | reverse complement strand
GAGGGTGCCGGCCATGCCTTCCATGGAGCGGTTCCAGCCCTCCAGGCGCTGCTGGTCGGCCTGGACCTGGGCCGTGTGGGATTGGGCGACCGTGTCCTGCAGCGATGCCAGCAGGGCGTTGGCGCGTTGCTCGAAGGACTGTGTGGCCGCCTGCAGTGCCCGGTCGAGCTGCTCGGTAGCACCCACCAGGGCCTGGCCTGCGGCGCGCTGCTGCTCCACTGTCTGGGCGCCGGCGCGTNNNGAGGGTGCCGGCCATGCCTTCCATGGAGCGGTTCCAGCCCTCCAGGCGCTGCTGGTCGGCCTGCGCCTGGGCGGTGTGCGATTGCGCCACGGTGTCCTGCAGCGAAACGAGCAGGGTGCCGGCCCGTTGGTCAAAGGCCTGGCTGGCGCTCTGCAGGGCCTGGTCGAGTTGCGTGGCGGCGCCGGCCATTGCCTGGCCCACTTCGCGTTGCAGTGCCGCGGCCTGGGCGCCTGCGCGCTGCCATTCGGCAGTGAGCGCGCTGGCCGTGCTCTCCATGGATCGGCTCCAGCCTTCCAGCCGCAACTGGTCGGCGGCGGCCTGGGCGGCGTGGGATTGGTCCACGGTTTCCTTGAGCGAACCCAGCAGCGCACCGGTGCGCTGCTGGAAGCCATGCGTCACGGATTGCAGCGCCCCATCGAGCTGCGCGACCAGATGGCCCTGGGTGTCTTTGTGGCTGTGCAGCGCGTCGGTCCAGGTGGCGGCGACCTGGCGGGCTGTGCCCTCCCACTGGGCGGACAGGGCTTGCATCTGCGCATCGGTGGCCTCGCGCAGGCGCTGGTGCGAGCGCTCGGCCTCCTGTGCCAGGGCGGTCATGGCCTGTTCGACCACGGGGCGGATGGTCTCGCCGGCCTGGCGGGCGCTGGTGGTCAGGTTCTCCTGCAGCGACGCGCCCACGGTGCTGGCCAGCGTGGTGTACGCACTGGCCGCATCGCGGTGAAAGCCCTGCTGCTGGGTGACCAATTGCTCGTTGAGCTGCCCATGGCGGCGCTCCAGGCCCTCCATCAGGCCCTGCAGGCGCTCGGCAATCAGTGGCATGGCCTGGGCCTGGGCCTGCAAGGCGGCAAACATCGCTTCGCGCCGGTGGGTCGCCGAGAAGGGCCGCAGCACGGTGGCGATGCGGGTGTCGAGCAGGCGCAGCACCTGAAGGCGCTCGCGGCGGGCGATGGCGGACATCAGGCCCAGCATGGCCGAGGTGGCGACGCCGGCCACCGAGGTGCCGAACGCCAGGCCCAGGCCCTTGATGGGCGCGGCCAGTGCCGCGCGGATGGCCTCCAGGTTGGACGATGCCTCCAGCGCGAACACGGCGCCATTGAAGGTGACCACCATGCCCAGAAAGGTGCCCAGCATGCCCAGCATGACCAAGAGGCCCACCAGGTAGGGGGTGAGGGCCGGACCGGGCAGGGCCACGCGCTCGCCTTCGATGCGCTGGCGCACGGGCGTGCGCAAGGCAGGGTGCAGGCGCTCCAGCCAGGCACCCAGGTCCGCCTGCGGCGGTGCCGGGTCGTCGGCCAGCGCCGCAGCCAGCGAGGTGCTCGCCGAGCGGAACTGCGTCAACTCATAGGCGCCCAGCAGGTACACCCCGGCGATCACCGCCGTCATCGCCAGCGCCAGCGGGCTGGTCCCCACGAACCCCCAGGCCACCCATCCCACCACCGCCAGGCCGGCTGCAAACACGCCGGCCATCACACTCTTGTTCATTCCTGAATACCCGTTCTTTTGGTCTCGTTGCGGGCTGCTTCCAGCAGCCCCGTGATCGGTTGCAGGCGCACTTGCATCTCTGCCAGCAGCAGGGCCTGCAGGTCCTGCTCGAAGCTGGCCAGCCAGCCGCCCGCCCGGCGCCAGCGCATCGGGTCATCGGCCTGGCCTGAATCCTGTAGCCGCGCCTGGTGGGCTTTGCGCAGTTGCACGAAGCGCCGCTCCAGGTGGCCGGGCAGCGAGGCCCACAGCCGCTGCTCGCGTGCGCCCAGCATCTGCTCCATCACCCCGTCCAGCGCTGCCAACTGCCTGAGCGTGGCCGAGCCCTTGAGCAGACCGGCCCGCACCTGGGCGCGCAGTGCCACCAAGCGCATGTCCATCTGCTTTTGCTGTTCCAGGTAGCGTGGCCCGTGGGCCGCGAAATCGGCCTGGGCCTGCGGGTCGGGCTGCTCGACGGGCGTGTTGTCTGCGCGCTCGCGCACGGGCCTGGCCGGTTTGGCGGGTGCCGTGGCCAGGCGCGTGAGATCCGCCTTGGCTTTCTGGAAGATCTCCTCCAGTGCCAGGACATCCAGGGCCAGGTCCTGCGGCACTGGCGCCTGCGCGGCATGGGTCTCTATGGAGCGCAGCGAGCCGTTGAGCTCGACCGCGTCCACCACGCTCAGCCATTGGCCGAGTTGCCCGGCCACATCGCTGCCCACCGACGCGCGCTGCGCCTGCGTCCATTGCGCAAGCAGGACGACGAGGCGTGAACTATCGAGTCGGTGGGGTAGGGGCATCCGGAAAAAACCAATCCACTGCGCCAAGCCTCCTTGGGAGGGCTGGCATCGGGGGCAGTCCCCGGTGGGCAAAACCGCGTATTTTCGTTCATATGGGCCAGCATCCTGAAAAGCGGGGCCCGGGCGTTGCAGGTGTTACATGCCCTGCTGGCCGAAAAATAGGCGCTGGCGGTGAATTTTTGACAAATAGATGGCAAGGCGATGTCTTTTTCTGCCATTTGTTGTCAAAATTCGCGAAACCATGGATGCGCGCAGAAGGGGTAATATTCCGGCGCCGGGGTGCAGTGGGCCAGTGCTGTATAAGCAATCAGTAATGCAATCCCCCAAATACTCTCCTGCGAATTCCTGCGGCTTTTGCGGTGCGACTAGCTACCGCCGCGTCGTGGCACGTGACACCCTTGGGGTTCTGCGCGCCACCGAGCGCCTGCTGTGCACGGGCTGCACGCGCGAGTTTCCCGATGTGAAGACCTGGCGCCAGGGGCGGCAGGATACGCCTGCGGGCTTTTCTCCTGCAGGGTAGGGGGCAGGGTCTTCGCGCTGGCGGTTACAGGAACTGGGCCCGGAGTCCGAGCATGAATCGCCGGCCGGCGGCGGGCTCGAAAAAGCGGCCATTGCCGTCGTTCACGATGAGCGAGCCGGCGTAGCGCCGGTCCATCAGGTTATCCAGGCGCGCCCAGGCCTGCCAGCGCGGGCTCTCGGTGGCTTTGCCGAAGGTGTACCCGGCGCGCAGGCCCACTACCGCAAAGCCGGGTGCGGCTTCGCTGTTCACATCGTTCGCAAACACCTTGCCGGATACATCCAGCGTGGCGCCCAGTTGCCAGGCGGCGCTGGGCGTGTAGTCCAGCGCCAATTGCGCCACATGGCGCGCGGTGCCGGGCAGGCGGTTGCCAGCCGCCACGCGGGCGCCCCCTGCGCCGGTGTAGGCATCGCCAAAGAACGCCTCCAGATAGGTGTAGGCGGCACGCGGCTTCCAGGCGCCGGCCTGCGCGCTCCACGCCAGCTCCAGCCCACGGCGGCGCACGTTGTCGGCGTTCTGAAAGATGGTGCGGCCGTTCACCGTGGCGGCGGGCACGATCTCGCTGCGGCTGCGGGCATCGAACCAGGCCGCCTGCAACTGGTGCCCCTGTGCCTGCCACTTCGCGCCGATCTCCATCTGCCGGCTGCGCGAGGCGCCCAGGCCGAAGTTGGGTCCGGTGTTGTCCCGGCTGTAAGCCATCTCGGCCAGGGTCGGGGTCTCGAAGCCCCGGCCCAGGTTGGCATACAGGTTGAGCTGGTCGCTGGCGCTCCACACCACGCCCAGCACCGGGCTGGTCTGGCGCCAGGTGCGGGCACCGCTGTCGTCGGGGTTGGTCGGGGTGATGAAGTGGTCGCTCACGCGCATGTCCACGCGACTGCTGCGCAGGCCGGCCACGGCACGCCAGGTGGGCGTGATCCATGCGTCCACCTGCGCGAACAGGTCGGTATTGCCCGCTCGGTCGCGCTCGTTGCGGCGCAGGGCGCCGGGCTCGCCGTTCTGGTTGACCAGCCCCTGGCGCTGCTCGGCCAGCCGATCCGCGTCCACACCCAGGGTCCAGGTGAGCGGCAGGCCCGACGGCATCTTCGCGCTGTGCGTCCAGGCCAGCCCCAGGCCGTGGTAGTCGCGGTCAAGGTCGACCACGCCGCCGGCGCTGTTCTCGGCTGCGCCGCTGAACGCGAGGTACTGGGTGAGCGAGCGCTTGCCCCCATAGGCGCGTGCGCGCACGCTGTCGGCCGCGCCCAGTTGCCGCTCCAGCACCAGGCCCCACTGGTTCTGCGCCACTGATTTGCGCGTGCCGAAGGTGCCGGCCACCTCGGGTGCCTGGCGCGGATTGGCGTTGAACTGCGCGCGGGTCAGGCCCAGTGGGTCCTGAGCACCGGGCTGGTCGTAGAGGTTGATCAGGGCGGTGATCTTCGTGTCCGCATCGGGGCGCGCCACCAGCTTGCCGTTGAGGTGGGTGCGCCGCGCGGCGCTGTGCGCGCGCCAGCCGTCGGTCTCGAAACGCGATACGTCCAGCAAGCCCCCCAGCGTGCGGTCGCCGAAGTCGAACGACACATCCGCCAGGCGCTGGCCGAACGAGCCTGCCGCGATGGAAGCCTGCGCTGCGCCGCCCTCGCGCGGCTCGCGCGTGGTCACCTGCAGCACGCCGCCAGCCGCATTGCCATAGAGCTGGGCCAGCGGGCCGCGCAGCACATCCACCTGCGCGGCGGACTGCAATTGCGCCGTGGCCGCCTGGCCCTGGCCGTCGGGCATGGTGGCGGGGATGCCGTCCACCAGGATGCGCACGCCGCGCACGCCGAAGGTGGAGCGGGCGCCGAAGCCGCGCACCGCGATCTGCAGGTCCTGCGCGTAGTTCTGCCGGTCCAGTGCCACCACGCCGGCCTGGCCTGCCAGCAGCTCCGACAGGTTGACCAGTGGCGTGGGCGCGGTGAAGCCATCGACCTGCACGCTGGTATGGCTGGCCGCGCTGTCAAAGCGCCGCTGGGCCTGGGCGCTGCCCTGCACTTCGACGGGGGCCAGGGTGCCGCCTTCGCTGGCCTGCGCCATGGCTGCGCAAGGTGCCAGGCTGGCCAGCGCCGCGAATGCCGTGGAGAGCGCCTGTGCGCGGCGGTTGGCAGGAAGGCGGGGGTGGGCGAGGGCAGGGGGCATGGGCGGCATGGAGGGAGTGGCGCGGCCAGCGTAGCGCAGGATGCCTGCGCGGCCTGTCAGCCAATGTCCTTTTGACCGCTCCGATCCAGCTATCAGGCCATGCCCGCCAGGAAGTCCGGCTGCTGGAACTTCATCTCCAGGAACTTGCCGTTGGCCAGCAGGGCATGCGCATCGGCCCCTGCGACGTTGGCCACGATCTCGCGCATCTTGCCGTCGAGCAGGGCCAACTGGTCGGCCAGGATCTGGCGCGCGGTCTTGCCGTCCGTGAGCACATGGGTGGTGCGAAACGCGGGCGGCAGGGCCACGTAGTTGGCCAGTGTCTCGGGCAGGTAGCGCAGCACCGTCTCGCGCACGGTGAACAGGTTGGCGTCGTGGTGGCTGCGCTCGCCGAGCAGCCGCGGCAGCACCTCGGCAATGGAGGTGCGCACGCTGCGCAGGTGGCCGTTCATGTCGGACGTGAGGTGCGGCGCAACGCCTGCGGCCAGGGTGTCAAGCCGGGCCAGCGTCTCTTCGATGGTGAGCGTGTCCTCGATGCGGCGCTCGATCAGGGGCGCCTGGCGGCCGGCCCAACCCAGCAGCCAGCCTCCCGCATAGAGCCCGGCGGTAATGATCAGCCAGCCCGGGCCGATGACGCCCGCGAACAGCAGCACCGGCCCGAGCAGCGCCAGCGCGCAGCCGGCGATGTTGCCGTTGCTGTACAGGGTGAGCAGCAGCCGCAGCTTGAGCGGGCGGCGGCCCTGCCCGGCCTTGCCGGTGGAGGAAACGGTTGGCATCACTGGTAACCCCGGATCTCCTTGAAGACGAGCGCCAGCGCCGCCTTGCGCCCGTCGAACACGCGCCCGCCCGTGAGCTGGGCCAGGGCCCCCATGTCTGCATTGCTGGCTTCGCCGAACAGGATGGGGAAGACGCGCGTTGCCTGCCCGCTGCCGGCCATGCGGTTGCGGAAGGCGTCGAGGTTCGGGCCATCGGTGTTCACGCCGTCGGTGAGCAGCACGATGCTCACGTAGCGCTCGGGGTCGCTGGCGCGCTCTTTGGCGGCCAGAGCCTGGGCCTGCAGCAGGGCTGCATAGATGCCGGTGCCACCCGAGGCGCTCAACGCATCGGCATAGGCGGTGACCTGGGCCTGGCTGCCCGCCAGCGAGGCGCGCTCGAAGTTGACCCGCACCGGATCGCCCACGGTGTCGGAGAATGACAGCAGCACCACCCGCTCGCGGCTTTGAAAGCGCGCGTAGCGCGCGCTGGCCGTGCTCGCCTGCCCCCCGGCCAGCACCTTCAGGGCCTCGCGCATGGCGTCGATGCGCGGGCCCTGCATTGATCCGCTGGTGTCCAGCACGAATATCGATGTGGCGGGCCGGCGCCATTCGCCCTGGTAGGCCGAGAGCACTGCGTCGATCACTTCCAGCCGGTTGGGAAAGCTCAGCTCCGCCACCGCATCGCTGGGCAGGCTGGCGGGCAGGGCGATGTCCGGCGCAGTGGGGCGCAGGAAGGCATCGGCAGCCAGTTGGCGCTGCAGCGCAGGCCCCTTGAGGGCGGCCACCAGGCGGTCATAGGCCCCGCGCTGCTCGGGGCGCAGCAGCATCAGCGGGTAGTCGGCGGAGATCACGCCGTCCTTGGGGTAGACGAGGGCGAGCCTGTCTACTGCGGCCAGCTTCTCGTTGGTGCGCAGGATCACGGCCTCGTAGTTGACCATGCCGTCCAGCGCCGAGGGGTCCTTCAAGAAGGCCTCGGCCAACCAGCCCGAGCTGCCGGCCGTGAGCTTCTGGCCCGACAGGAAGGCGGTCAGCACCTGGGTGTTGACCTCGGCGATGTCCAGGTCCTCGGTCTTGCCGGCCACGGCCGAGGCCACGGCGAACAGCGCGCTCATGCCGGTGTTGGAGCTCGTCGGGTTGGTCATGGCGTAGCGCAGGCGCCCGGCGCCTGCGGCTTTGGCGATGTCGGCCCAGGTTGGGGCCTGCCTGTCCCAGCCCAGCGCGGCGGCCTTGGCCGTCTTGACGCCCAGAGCCACGCGCGAGTAAAAGAGCTTTTCGCGCGCCAGCGGTTTGGCCGCAAGGGCCAGGGCCGGGTAGGCGCCGTTGGGCGGCAGGATGGCGTCGAACTGCTCTCCGGCGTTGATGCGCTCCACGATGTCCAGCGTGCCTGCGTAGGACAGCTGCAGGCGCACGTTGGCGTCGGCTGCCGCCTTGAGCAGCGCGGGTTCGATGTCCTTGATCTCCGAGCCAGCGAGCACACTGAACGTCGCCTGCTGCCCTGTGGCCGGGCTTGCCGGTGCGGCCTCTTCGCGCTGGCCACAGGCGACCAGGGCCATGCACAGCGCCAGGCCGGTGGCTCTCGCCAACTGCCGCCAGGCGCGGCGCAGGCTGCTCACAGCCGGACCTCGGTGCTGGCGCTGGCCGCCTCGGCCGTGCCGCGTGCACGTTCCAGGTAGGCGCGCGATTTGTCGATTTCGCTGGTCAGCGTGTTCACCGTGGTCTGCATCGAGTCCAGCGCCTTGAGCTTGAAGTCGGCGATCGTGTCCATGGTCTGGTAGATGTTCTGGAAGGCCTGCTGCAGCTTGGCGATGTCGATGGTGCCCGAGGCCGCCTGCTGGTGGATGGCCGCGCTCTGGTCGCGCAGCATCTCGCTGGTGGATGCGATCAGGTTGCCGGTGGTGGTGTTGAGTGCGCTGATCTGGTCGAGCACCAGCTTCTGGTTGGCCAGGGCCTGGGCCACGATCACCGCCGTGCGCAGCGCCGAGATGGTGGTCGTGGTCGCGCGGTCCACGCCCTTCATCAGCTCCAGGTTGTTCTTGCGGATCATGTCCAGTGCCAGGTAGCCCTGGATGTTCACGCTCATCTGCGTGAGCAGGTCGGTGACCTTCTGGCGCGTGTAGAACAGCATCTCCTCGCGCACCACGCGGGCCTTCTCGGGGTCTGCGGCGTCCAGCGAGTAGGCCTTGGCCTGCAGCTCGGTGTCGAGCTTCTTGCCGATGTGGATGTACTTTTCGAGCCGCTCCATCAGCGACCACAGGTTCTGCTTTTCCTGGTCGATGGCGGCGTTGTCGCGCATCAGCTCGTCCTTGCCGCGCTTGAGGGTCTCGATGATCGCGTTCAGATGCGCCTGCGAGGACTGGTAACGGTCGAAGTACGCCACCAGCTTGCTGCCCATGGGGATGATGCCGAGCAGCTTGCGCACCGAGAAAAGGTCGCCCTGGCGCGAGGGGTCGAGCTCCTCGATCTGGTGGCGCAGGTCGATCAGGCCCTGGCCGATCTCCGTGCCCTTGCCGAACAGGCCGTTCTGCATGGACTGCACGGGCCGCTCCAGCATGCGGTTGGACACGCTGGCCGAGGCCTCGATGTCCTTGTTGCCCATGGAATGGATGCGCTCCACGGCTTCCTTGAACTTGGGGTGCTGGCTGTCGTTCACCGTGATGTCGTCGATGAACCGGCGCACCTGGGTGTCCAGGGCCTGCACGTCCTCGGGTTTCAGGCGCACGCGCCCGCTGGCCGATTCGATGGGCACGGCCGCGACCGGCGCAGGGGGCTCCAGCACGAAGGCCTGCGCTGCTGCGGTTGCGGTGGGCGGTTGCAGGGGATCGGGCCTGGAGATGGTGTCGGTCATGAGGCAGTCCTTACTTGAAGCGGGTTTCGATGGCCTCGATCATTCGCTCCAGCCACTCATGGCTGGGCGGATCAATCACGTCGACGAGCACCTCGGGCACCGCGATGCCGCGCTGGGCCCAGGTTTCGGGTCCGCGCGTATCGCCACCGGTGCGAAAGCCATACTCATTGGCCAGTGTGCGCAGGGCGGGGTCGTTCTCCAGCGCCTCGCCCACACGCGCGCCGGCGGGCGTGTAGGGCACCAGCACGTGTTTGGAAAATACCGTCGGCCTGGGGTACATGAGCACCATGTCGCTCTTGATCTTGTTCGGGTGCTTGAGCCAGAACTCCACCATCTGCGACTCGTAGGCCATGAGCAGCGGTGCCTTGCCCATGCCCAGCGCCAGGTAGTCCTCGAACGGTCCGGACGAGGACTGTTCCTGGAAACCCTGGCGCAGGAACAGCGGCGCCACCGTGGGCAGCACCCGCTCCACATCGGCCTGGCTCTGCACGATCTGCTGGTTGTTGGCCAGGTAGCTGGCCAGCGCCAGGTACATGGCGGCGCTGTTGGAGGTGCGCACATCGGTGGAGCTGATCAGCAGCGACTTGTTGGTCGAGAACGCCTGGCTGCCCTTGAGGTCACGCCAGCGCTTGCCCTTCTCGATCAAGTCCATCAGGGCCGGCAGGTCCACCAGGTGATAGATGTCGCCCTGGCGCTCGGCGATGCCGTTGGCCACCAGGATGTCGGCGATGGGGCGCCAACTGGCCAGCACCATGGGGGTGTAGAAGGGCGTGAATACCGCGCTGGCCTTGGCCTGTGCCTTGAGCTGGGCGGCGGCGGGTGCACCGGAGGGAAAGCCGAAGTCGTAGGCCTTGGCGTCGTAGCGTCCGGCAATGGCGCGCGAGCCGGCTTTCTCGATCACCACGGTGATGCCGCGCGCGGCCAGGGCCTGCTGCACGCGCGGGTCGGCAAAGAAGGCCTCCTTCTCCGAGCCGATAAGGCCGCGCGCCTGGACCTGCCGGGCCTGCTCGATGCGGGCAGCCTCCTGGGCATTGCGTTCGCCGGTCACGCTGGTGTTGGAGAACCAGATACCCCCCGCGACACCGGCCAGCAACAGGGCGGCGAGGAGCGGGGCGACGAACTTGCGGATTTCCACCGGTGGATGCCTCTTGGATCGTGTTGTTTGTGACAACGATGCTAGGGAGGATTTGTGACGGTTTGATTGCAGTGATGTGGCGGGCGCAGGCCCTGGGGCGTGCGAACTGGGCGTGCCAGGGTGCAAGAACTGCGTGAAAACACCGGGCTTTGCCGCATTGCTGTCACATTGGCCTGCGAAGGTGGGTAGGTCCGCCGTGTGACCTGGCAACTTGCAGGTTGCTCCTTCCTGCAAGCCCCGTATGCCTTCGCAACCCTTTCCCGCAACCTCCCATTCCCTGGCGTTCGACGACAAGCGCGGCCTAGCGGGCGCACTGCTGTGGATGCTGGTCGCCGAGGCCTCGCAGGCCTATGCGTTTGGCAGCCTGGACATGAGCCTCATCTGGCCGGCCGATGGCATTGCCATCGGGCTGGTGCTGGCGTATGGGCTGCGCATGCTGTGGTACCTGGGGGCAGCGGTGGCCTTGTGGCATGCGCTGCATGGCATCCCCGTGATGCAATCGCTGATCGGCGTGGTGGCCCTGGTGGCCGCTGTGTCGCTGGTGTGGTGGCTGGTGCAGCGTGACCGGCGCAGCGAGGCCGAGCGCAACCCGGTCGCTACAGCCATCCGCTTCCACGCGCTGACCGTGCTGCCAGGGGCGGCGGTCCTCACGGCGTTGGGCAGCTGGCAGTTTTTGCTCACGCCGGGCGAGCAGCCGGGCGGTGTCCTGCGCGTGGCGGGGGTCATGGGCATGTCCGAGGTGTTCGGCATCCTGCTGTTCTGCCGGCTGACCGAGCTGGCCGCCCATGCCCTGGATGGCGGCTGGAGAGCAGGCCCGCTGCATTGGGCCCGCTGGCAGACCTTCTGTTTGGCTGGGCTGGTGGCAGTGATGTCGCTTGCGCACTGGGGCCCTTCCCTGGCAGGCATGGGCGTGGGCCCGTCGGCGCGCTACATCGTCTTTCTGCTGGTGGCCTGGGCAGCCTACCGTGGCAGCCCCTTGTTCGTGCACCTGACCACGGCGCTCTCGGCACTGACCCTGCTGGCCTTCGCGCCGCCTTTGGTGGCCGGCCAAAGCCCCTACCTGGCGGTGCTGGACCAGGCCGTGCTCATGGTCTGCCTGGCAGCGCTCAGTTTCTTTGCCTCGGCGACGATGGAGCATCGCCGGCAGATGGAGCGCAGCCTGCACGAGGCCGCCAGCAACGATGGCCTGACGGGATTTCTCAACGAGCGCGGCCTGCTCAAGGCCCTCCAGGCAGCGGGGCCGGGTCCCCTGTACCTGATTGGCATCAGCCTGCACAACCTGGAGCATGTGGTGGGCCTGATCGGCCTGGGCCGCACGCGCGAGATCGAGCAGGACATGTCGATCTATCTGCGCAACCAGTGGGGCCGCAGCTGCATCTACGCGCGGCCACGCGATGGGTTCTTCGTGGTGGCCGTGCCTTTGGCAGGGGGGGATGTGGACGCGCGGCTGCTGCAGCTGCGCGCCGCGCTCGACGGGCGCCGCTATGTCTTTGCCGAGCACAGTGTGCGCATCCAGGCCGCGCTCGGGCTGCTGCCGCTGGACGAGGGGCAGGCCCTGGGCGACGACATCCTGGCGGCACTGATGCTGCTGTGCGAGGTGGACGGCGATCCCGCATTGAGCGAGCGCCATGCGCACGGCGGTGACCTGGCGCCGGGCCACCTGATGCGCATCCGCCGAGGGCAGCTTTCGCAGGTCGAGGCGCTCAAGGACGCGCTGCGCCTGCCGGCTGGCAACCCCGAGACCAGTGGCCTGTGGCTGGCCTGCCAGCCCATCCGCTCGGCGCACGGCGACCACGATGGCGACCTGGGGGTCGAGGTGCTGCTGCGCTGGGCGTCGGGCAATGGATCGAACCACCTGCCTGGGGAGTTCCTGCCTCTGGCCGAACGCTATGGGCTCATGCCCCAGGTGGACCGGTGGGTCATCACGCAGGTGTTCGCGGCCCTCGTGGCCCATGGCATCACCCACAGGGACCTGGGCAAGGTGGCCATCAACCTGTCGGGCTCGTCGGTGTCGGACCCGCGGCTGCTGGCCCACATCGACCAGTGCCTGGCCACCAGCGGGCTCGACCCCGCAATGTTCTGCTTCGAGGTCACGGAGACCGCCGGCATCGTGCAGCGCAGCCGCGCGGTGGACCTGCTGGCCAGCCTGCGCGCCATGGGGGCGCGCACCTCGCTCGATGATTTCGGCACGGGCCTCGCCACCTTCGACTACCTCAAGTCGCTGCCGCTCGATTTCGTGAAGATCGACGGCAGCTTCGTGCGCGACGTACTCTCCTCGCGGGTCGATCAGCGCATCGTGCTGGCCATCTGCGACGTGGCCCGGACCATGGGGCTCACGACCATTGCCGAGTTTGTCGAGACGCCAGCCCAGTGCTCGCTGCTGGCGGCCTACGGCGTGGACTATGTGCAGGGCTTTGGCATTGCCAGGCCCATGCCGCTGACACAGTACCTGCAGCAACTGGTGCGCCGCGATCCGCGCTCCGCCACGCCGGTGGCGCCGGCTCGTGCCTTGGCCGGCCGATGGCAGGCAGGGCATGGCCGCCTGGTGCCGCGCATGGCGCCAGGTGAATGACATGGCGCCCAGGCCAGGGATTTTTGTCACGCAATCGCAATATGCGACTTGTAAGCTCTGGTGTCATTCCCTGCCGCATGGGTCACCCTCTTCATGTCCGAACTCCCCGCCTATCTGCACGACTGCCGCCCGCGTTTTCGCCAGCCCAGCGCTGGAGACATGTGCACCGAGGTGCCCTTTATGGCGGTGGAAGAGACCAATGAAAAGGTCATGGAGATCTTCAGCGAACACAAGGACCTGATCAGCCTGCCGGTCGTGGAGGGCGGGCGCCCCATTGGCCTGATCAACCGCGACATCTTCATGTCCGAGATGAGCAAGCCCTACCGCTGGGAAATCTACGGGCGCAAGAACTGCATCGCCTTCATGGACAAGGCGCCGCTGATCGTCGACGCCGAGATGGGCATCGAGGAGCTGACATTCAAGACCGTGGAATACGGCGAGAAGGCGCTGTCGGACGGCTTCATCGTCGCCCGCGAAGGCGCTTTCGTCGGCGTGGGCCATGGCCTGCAGCTGATGCGCGTGGTGGCCGAACTGCAGGCCGCGCGCAACCGCCAGGTGATGCACAGCATCGAGTACGCCAGCGTGATCCAGCGTTCCATGCTGCGTGCATCGCGCGATGCCCTGGTGCAGGCACAGGCCGATGCCGACCTGGTGTGGGAGCCGCGCGACGTGGTGGGCGGCGACTTCTACCAGTTCACTGCCATGCCCGACGGCTGGTTCGCCATGGTGGCCGACTGCACCGGCCACGGCGTGCCGGGCGCCTTCATGACGCTGATCGCATCGAGCACCCTGGGCAAGGCCATCGAGCAGTACGGGCCGCGCGATCCGGCGCAACTGCTCTCCAGCGTCAACCGCAGCATCAAGCAGATGCTCGGCCAGATGGACGGCCAGGACGACACACCGGGATCCGACGACGGCATGGACGCCGCTTGCTTCTGGTACCAGCCTGCCACGCGCGAGCTGCGTTTTGCCGGCGCGAACCTTTCGCTCTTCGTGCTGGCCCCCGGTGCGCAAGCGGTGCAGGTGGTGGCTGGCGAGCGCAAGGGCGTGGGCTACGTGGACAGTGACTTCGACCACACCTGGACCAACCAGAAGGTGGCCCTGGCGCCTGGCAGCCTGGTGTTCGTGACTACCGATGGCCTGATCGACCAGGTGGGTGGCCCCAAGGCCATCACTTTCGGCAAGCGCCGCATCCAGGAGGTGATCGTCGCCCAGCGCGAGCAGACCCCCGCGCAACTGAATGCCGCCATGCAGCAGGCGCTGCAGGATTGGCAAGGCAGCCACCAGCGCCGCGATGACCTGACATTCTTCTGTTTTCGGGCCCAGGTTCACACCCCCGGCCCCACACCCTGAAATCCCGGATGGACAACCTCTACATACCCCCCACACCCAGCTCGCCGGAAGTGGACTTCAAGTTCGACGAGAACACGCTCAGCCTGCGCGGCGAGTCGTACCCCGAGAATGCCGCCGCGTTCTATGGCGACATCCTGCGCCAGCTGCAGGCTTACCTGGGCGCCCGCAGCGACCAGAAGATCCAGGTCAGCATTGCCCTGGCGTACTTCAACAGCTCCAGCACCAAGATGCTGTTCAACCTGGTCGGCCTGCTCAGCGATGCCGCCGAGGCGGGTAACCAGGTGGTGCTCAACTGGTTCCACGATGAAGAGGACGACACGATCTTCGAATTCGGCCAGGAGCTCAAGGACGACTTCACGGCCATCCAGTTCGTCAACCACGCCGTGAAATCGGCGTGACGGGTTTCGATGTCCGACGCACCTGACCTGTTCGACGCCGAAAGCCGTGCCTTGCTCGCGGCCCGCCTGGCCTTCGACGACGCAGCCGGCTCCCCGGGGCTGCACCGCCATGCCCTGGGCGAACTCCTGACCTCCTACGAGCGCCTGCTGCGCGAAACGCGCCGCATGGTGCGGCGCAGCGACCGCGCCGAGCTGGAGATGAACCAGCTCAACCAGCGCCTGCAGGACCTCACCGGTCAACTGGAGTACCGCGCCACGCACGACCCGCTCACCGGCGTGCTCAACCGTGCGGCCATCATCGAGCGCTCCAACCGCTACCTGGCCAGCGACAGCCTGGCGCTGATCGTGCTCGACATCGACCATTTCAAGCGCGTCAACGATTCGTTCGGCCATCCGGTGGGCGACACGGTGATCTGCGGCGTGGTGGATTGCCTCAAGGGCGTGGCACCCTCCATCGCCCAGATCGGGCGCGTGGGCGGGGAGGAGTTCACGGCGTTGCTGCCCGGTCTCTCGCTCGAGTCTGCCGGCCACGCCGCCGAAGGCATGCGCCGGGCGATTGCGGCCCATGATTTCCAGCTGCCGGACGGCAGCCGTGTGACCGCCAGCTTTGGCGTGAGCTGGCAGGAGCGCGGCAGCAGCTTCGACGCGGCCTACGGCAGCGCCGACGAGGCCCTGTACCAGGCCAAGCGGGCCGGGCGCAACCAGGTGGCCCGCGCTGCCATGGCCGTGGCCTGAGGCACTGCGCGTGGTGCATTGCCGCCACACCGGCCCGCCATGGGTGCATTTGTCTTTGAAATACTGTATATTTTTACAGTATCTAGAAGGAGCCACCCATGGACACCATCGAAACCACCTACAGCGTCGCCCTGCGCGACTACCCTGAACTGCCGGCCAAGGAGCGCACAGCTGCCGAGGCCCGCTACCTGCGTGTGCTGGAGCGCAAGCTGGGCGGCCCCGACGTGGTGGCCGATGCGCTGCGTGCCGTGATGCAACTGGAAGAGTCTGACGGCAATGATGTCAGCGCCGAGGACCTGGCCATGGCCGGCCAGTGGACGAAGGCGGCCAATGCCGCCCGCGAGGCCGGCTACCAGGGCCTGGGCGAGGTCGATGGCGCGTACTTCGAAGTGCGCCTGGCCTGATGCCGGGCGCAGAGATCGCTGGCATGACGCTCGATCAATGGGCCATCGCAGTGCTCGGCGCCGTTGCCGTGTGGCTGTCCCAGTCCGCCCATGAGCCTGCGCGCCGCCTGGCCTGCCTGGCCGGGCTGATGGCGCAGCCATTTGCCTTCTACATCGCCTGGCAGGCCCAGCACTGGGGTGTGCTGGCGCTGGCGGTGGTCTTCACCCTGGCCTGGCTGCGGGGCCTGTGGGTGCACTGGCTGGTACCGCGCCGCCAGGTGGGGCTGGCCACCATCCAGATGGTGCCGGGGCGCAAAGCCTGAAGCCCGACTCTCTTGCGCCGGCCCATGGCCGCCTTTGCGATGGTCTTAATTTTCTTGACCGCAGCCTCCCCACCTGCCACGGTCGGTGATCTACCGGAGATTGCCTATGTTCACAGAGAAGATGCCTTCCAACAGCCAGACAGCTTTGCGCAGGGCGCGCGACTGCCATGAAATCCGGCAGGCGTATACCGCGTTTCTTGCCTCGCTCAAGCAGGCCAGCGGCTTGCCCGATGTGGGCTTCTTCGTGGCCGATGTGGGGCAGGACGTGGTGATCACCACGCCCTCGGGTGAATCGTCGCCTTACCTGCTGATCTGCAGCGATGGTGCCGAGGCGGTGTGGGGCCGGGTCTTGTTTCTCACGCTCAATCCTCTTACCGGAACCCGGTTGCCCATCTTTGCGGTGCGCCTGCGCCCCGACGCGGTGGTGCTCAACGACGAGGGCACGCGGGAGTGGGAGGCCAGCTTCAAGGAGGGTGATCCGTTCAACCAGATCGAGATCAAGCAATTGGTCTATGAGCTGATGTATGGTCAGATCGCGTTCAACAGCAAGGGGCTGATTCCGGAAGGCGCCTGAGCGCTGGGGTGCGTTCCGGGTGCAGCTGTCAGACCCCCTGTTGCAGCAGTGCCCGGTATTGCCCGGGCGGCATGCCGAACCAGCGCTTGCAGGCGCGGAACATGTTGCTCTGGTCGGCAAAACCCAGCAGGTCGGCCACTTCGGTCAGGTTGCGGCGCGGGTCGGCCAGGTACTGGCGTGCGAGTTCGCAGCGCGTGTCGTCCAGCAGTTGCTGGTAGGTGGCCGATTCGGCCTGCAGCCGGCGCTGCAGGGTGCGGTCGGTCATGTTCAGGCGCGCGGCGATGTCGTCGCGGCGCGGCTCGCCCTTGTGCAGGATGCGCGCCACCTCAGCGCGCACGCGCGTGCTCGCCAGCGAGTGGCCCAGGTGATCAAGCTCGGTCTCCACCAGCCGCTCGTGCATGGCCCACAGGCTCGGGTTGTGCGTGGGGATGTCGGCCAGCATGTCGGCCTCGGCCAGCAGGATGCGGCTGGCCTGCTGCGCGAAGCGGGGCAGCAGGCCGAAGGCTTTTTCGTAGCGTGCCTCGCTGCAAGGCGCCGGCTGCGGCGTGGTCAGTTCCACGGCGATGGGCTTGAGCTCGCGGCGCGTGAGCCAGCCGCACAGCGTGAACAGGGTGAGCAGCGCGTATTCGACCCGCTGGCGCGGAACCGGGCGCGTACCGCCGATGTGCGCGATGGAGAACCAGTAGCCGCGCGCTTCGCGCTCCAGCTCGAACGCGGTGCAGTCGGATATCACCGCCATGTGGCGCGTGAGGTGCTGAAAGCCGACCATGAGGTTCGGGCCCGATGCAAGCGCGTAGCCCACCACGTCCACGTTGCCATAGCGCGCGGTGAGCTGGGGGCAAAGCCCCAGGTCCAGCTTGCCGGAGCGCGCCACGGCCAGCTCCCACAGCTGGCTGATCCGGTCCACATCCACGCGCGCATGGGGCTGCTGCAGCGCCGCCAGGTCGATGCCGGCCTCGCTGCACAGCTCGGCCACGGGCAGGCCCTCGGCGGCCATCATGTCGGTGGTGCCGCGCACCCAGGCGGCGGAACTTGTGCGGGGGGTCATCGGGTTGCGATCGAGGTCACGGTGGGCTCAGGGTTTACGCGAGGTGGGAGCTGAAGTCAGTGTTTTGGCAAGGTTGCGATAGTAGCGAAAGGCCTGCTCCTTTCCACAATCGGCGTCGAGGTTGTGCCCTGGCGTCACGTTACTGTACACAGAGGCCCGACCCGTTTTGAGAAAACCCCAAAGGAGACAAGACATGGTCGATGTGCGCTGGCGTATGCAATGCCTGGGAGCAGTCCTTTCCGTGCTGGCGGTGGCCGGCTGTGGCGGTGGTTCGGGCACTGCGCCCGAGATGCGTGAGACCGCGTACGGCTCAGTGCGCGGCGTGGATGCCAGCGCCACCACGGGCACCTATTCGTGGAAGGGCATCCCCTTTGCCCGGCCCCCCGTTGGCGAGCTGCGCTGGCAGCCCCCCGTGGCGCCTGTGGCCTGGAGCGGCGAGCGCGATGCCACGCGCTTTGGCAATGCCTGCCTGCAGATGGGGCGCCTGTATGGCCCCGGGGCCAACAACCGCTTTGACGACAGCATCGGCCAGACCCTGGGCACGCCCGTGGGCAACGAGGACTGCCTGACGCTGAACATCTGGCGCCCTGCGACCACGCAGGACAACCTGCCCGTGCTGCTGTTCCTGCACGGCGGCAGCGCCATCTCGGGCTACACGGCCGACCCGGTCTATGACGGGGCGGCTCTGGCCCGCTCGGCCAACGCGGTGGTGGTCACGGCCAACTACCGGCTCGACGTGCTGGGCTTCTTCCAGATGCCGCAGCTGCATACCGGTACGCAGGCCTATACCGGCAACTACGCGCTGCTCGACAACGTGCAGGCCCTGTCGTTCATCCAGCGCAATATCGGCAACTTTGGCGGCAATGCGGGCAACGTCACGCTGATGGGGCAGTCGGCCGGTGCCGGCAACGTGCTGGCGCTGCTCACCTCGCCCCAGGCGGCGGGCCTGTTCCACAAGGCCCTGCCGATCAGCGGTGGCACCTCGCTGGCGAGCCAGTTGCCTGCAGGCTCCATCCCCACGCTCAACCCTGCCTCCAAATACGCGGGCCAGTCGGCTGCGCTGCTGGCGGCCCTGGCGCTGGCCGATGGCCTGGCGCCCGATGCTGCAGCTGCGGCGGCGCTGGTGGCTGGCTGGACACCTGCACAGACCGCCAGCTACCTGCGTGGCAAGGACGGCCGCGTGGTGCTGCAGACGGTGCTGAAAAGCGGGCTCACGGGCTCGGGCCCCATCCCCGATGGCGTGGTGCTGCCGGTGGATCCGATCGCAGAGATGGCGGCCGGACGCTACCACAAGGTGCCAGTGCTCTCGGGCTACACGGCCGACGAGGCCAAGCTCTTTGCCCCGTTCCTCGCCCTCCTGGGCGGCAAGCCGGGCATGAAGATCAGCGACGCCGAGCGCTTCGCGATGACGCAGGCCTTCAACCCCGATGCGCCCACCATGCTCACGGTGGCGGACATCGTCGATGCCTCCTACCTGCCGGTCACAGCCCCTGCCACGGGCTACAACGCGCGCATGAAGCTGCTGGGCAGCGTATTCATCGAGCCGAGCCGCGACAGCCTGCTCAATACCCTGCGCACGCAGCAGACCAACGTCTGGAGCTACCAGTTCAACTGGGCCCAGCAGCCCGCGCCCTGGAACGATGTGTACGGCGCAGCCCACGGCTTCGATCTGCCCTTCGTGTTCGGCAACTTCGGCCCCTCGCTGCTGGCCAAAGCGGCCAACAGCACGGCCAACCAGCCGGGCCGGCTGGCGCTCTCGGGCGTGATGATGGACAGCGTGCGTGCCTTTGTGCACACCGGCAACCCCAACCATGCGGGCCTGGGCCAGGAGTGGCAGCCCTGGCCGCGCAAGTTCATCTTCGACGCCGACCAGAAGGCCACGCGCCTGAGCCTCCAGTAAGCCAGGATCCTGATGCCCCTTTTAATGTCCTTTCAGGCGGCTGCGGTGGCGGCGAGGTATGCGCCCAGCGCGTCGTCGTCCACGATGGCCACCTTGCCGAAATCCAGCGACACGATGCCCATGCCTTCGAGCGAGCGCAGCACGCGGTTGACTGTCTGGCGCGACAGGCCCACGAGCTGGCCCAGCTCGTCCTGCGTCAGGTTGAGCCGGCGCGTGCTGGGCCAGAACAGGCGGCTCAGGTACAGCGCCACGCGGTGCTCGGTGGACTGCGTGCGCCCGGCCTCGATGATGGTCATGGCCTGCCCGAGCCGCATGTTCAGGTGCAGCACCAGGAACTGGTTGAAGGCCAGGCTGCTCTCGCGCAGCGCGGCAAAGACCGGCAGCGGCAGGCACATGAGGCGGGTAGGGCGCAGGGCCACCACGTGGTACCTGCGGGGCTCGGGCTTCATGGCCGAGCCTTCGCCGAACCATTCGCCATCGGGCACGCCGATGAAGGCCGACGCGCGGCCGCGGCTGGCCGGGCTTTGCAGCATCACCAGGCCCGAGAGCACGGCGTGCCAGCCCTGCACGGCGCTGCCAGCGGGCATCATCACGTCGCCCTTGTCACCGCTTTCTTCGAACACTTCGGCGCGCACGCGCTCCTGCATGGCCGCCGGCAGGCCGGCGGACCAGGGCTGGGCGGTGATGAAGCGCTGGGCGTGCGGGGCGAGGCAGAGCATGCTGCCAATTCTCGCAGCGCACAGCGGCATGCAGGGTAATCCCTTGGCCTTTGTCGGGCGGGCGACAGGTGTTGGCGCCAAGCGGCCCACGCCGCACACTGCGCAGCCAGGAAGCCCGCGTGGCACGCAGCCGAAAGGGGCGCTTCGGAGACCCCGCAGCAGGCCAGCGCGCGTTACGATGATTGCCCACTTCACCACAACATTCAAGGAGCACACATGCTGGGCCTGATGCAGAGCCAACCCCTGTTGATCTCGTCGCTGATCGAGTTCGCCGAACGCCACCATGGCGACGCCGAAATCGTCTCGCGGCGCGTGGAGGGCGACATCCACCGCTATACCTACAAGGACCTGGGCCAGCGCGCGCGCCGCCTGGCCAATGCGCTCGACGGGTTGGGCCTGCAGTTCAGCGACCGCGTGGCCACGCTGGCCTGGAATGGCTATCGCCACATGGAGATGTACTTCGGCGTCTCCGGCTCGGGCCGCGTGCTGCACACCATCAACCCGCGCCTGCACCCCGAGCAGATCGCGTGGATCGCCAACCATGCCGAAGACCAGGTGCTGTGCTTTGACATGACCTTCCTGCCCCTGGTGCAGGCGGTGCACGCCAAGTGCCCCACGGTGAAGAAATGGGTGGCGCTGTGCGACGCCGACAAGCTGCCTGCGGATTCCGGCATCCCCGGCCTCACGAGCTACGAGGCCTGGATCGGTGCCCACTCGCCCGACTACGCCTGGCCCGAGTTCGACGAGAACTCCGCATCGAGCATGTGCTACACCAGCGGCACCACGGGCAATCCCAAGGCCGCGCTCTACAGCCACCGCTCCACCACATTGCACGCCTATGCGGCAGCACTGCCCGACGTGATGTGCCTGTCGGCCCGCGACTCGGTGCTGCCGGTGGTGCCCATGTTCCACGTCAACGCCTGGGGCATCCCGTATTCGGCTGCGCTCACGGGCTGCAAGCTGGTGTTCCCCGGCCCGGCCATGGACGGCAAGTCGATCTACGAACTCATCGAGTCCGAGAAGGTCACCTACGCCGCCGGTGTGCCCACGGTGTGGCAGATGATGCTCGGCCACATGAAGCCTGCGGGCCTGAAGTTCTCCACCCTCAAGCGCACCGTCATCGGCGGCTCGGCCTGCCCGCCCGCGATGATCCACGCCTTCAAGGAAGACTTCGGCGTGGAAGTGCTGCACGCCTGGGGCATGACCGAGATGAGCCCGCTGGGCACGCTGTGCACCCTGAAGAACAAGCACCTGGCGCTGCCCAAGGAAGAGCAGATGAAGGTCCTGCTCAAGCAGGGCCGCGCCATCTACGGCGTGGACATGAAGATCGTCGGCGCCGACGGTGAGGAACTGCCCTGGGATGGCAAGACCTATGGCGACCTGCTGGTCAAGGGCCCGTGGATCGTGGACAGCTACTTCAAGGGCGAGGGCGGCCATCCGCTGGTCAAGGACGCGCAGGGCCGCGGCTGGTTCCCCACGGGCGACGTGGCCACCATCGACGCCGACGGCTTCATGCAGATCACCGACCGCAGCAAGGACGTGATCAAGTCCGGCGGCGAGTGGATCAGCTCCATCGACATCGAGAACATCGCCATGGCCCATCCGGCCATCGCCATGGCTGCGTGCGTGGGCATGCCGCACCCCAAGTGGGATGAGCGCCCCATCGTGGCCGTGGTCAAGCGCCCGGGCGCCGAGGTCACGCGCGAGGAACTGCTGGCCTTCTTCGAGGGCAAGACCGCCAAGTGGCAGATCCCCGATGACGTGGTGTTCTTGGAGGCCATCCCTATCGGTGCCACGGGCAAGATGCTCAAGACAAAGTTGCGTGAGCAACTCAAGGATTACAGGCTTCCGGGCCTGTGATCCGGGGCTGCGCTGGGCAGGTCTTCGCGAAGGTCGCGAGGGCTGTTGTCAGCGCTGCCCCAGGCTGGTGCGGCGCTCGGGGGAGTGCCCGCCAGTCACGTGGGCGACGCCGGTAGGGGCAATCCCTGAGGGGCGTCGTGTTGCAACGCGGTACGCTGCGTCGTGTCGATTTACAAGGAGACAAAACCATGAAATTCGCTATGAAGGCTGTAGCAGCCACCGTCCTGTTGGCGAGCGCTGGCGCCGCATTCGCTCAAAAAGGTGAGACCGTCAAGATCGCCTGGCTCGACCCGCTTTCGGGCTTGATGGCGGCCGTGGGAACCAACCAGCTCAAGAGCTTCCAGTTCATCTCCGAAGAGTTCAACAAGAAGAACGCTGCCGGAGTGAAGTTCGAGATCATCGGCATCGACAACAAGCTCAGCCCGCAAGAGACCACCAGCGCACTGCGCTCGGCCATGGACCAGGGCGCGCGCTACGTGGTGCAGGGCAACGGCTCGGGCCCGGCCCTGGCGATCATGGATGCGCTGGAAAAGCACAACGCACGCAATCCCGGCAAGGAAGTCGTGTATCTGAACTACGCCGCCGTGGACCCGGACCTGACCAACAGCAAGTGCAGCTACTGGCACTTCCGCCTGGACGCTGACACCTCCATGAAGATGGAAGCGCTGACCACCTTCATGAAGGACATGCCCGAAGTCAAGAAGGTCTACCTGATCAACCAGAACTACGCGCACGGCCACCAGGTCTCCAAGTACGCCAAGGAAATGATGGCCCGCAAGCGCCCTGACGTGCAATTCGTCGGCGACGACCTGCACCCCCTGGCCCAGGTGCGCGACTTCTCGCCCTACATCGCCAAGATCAAGCAGTCGGGCGCCGACAGCGTGATCACCGGCAACTGGGGTTCCGACCTGGCGCTCCTGATCAAGGCCGCCAACGACGCCGGCCTGAACAACGTCAACTTCTACACCTACTACGGCTCCGTCACCGGCAGCCCGACCGCAATGGGCTCGGCCGCCGCTGGCCGTGTGTACATGGTGGCCTACGCGCACATCAACCTGCCGGGCGAAATCAACAAGATCGTGGTGGACTACAAGAAGAAGTTCAACGACGACATGTACACCGGAGCCGTGTACCACGCCTTCTCCATGCTCACCGAAGCCTTCGTGAAGA
This sequence comes from Acidovorax sp. Root219, assembly GCF_001428665.1. Lineage (GTDB taxonomy): Bacteria > Pseudomonadota > Gammaproteobacteria > Burkholderiales > Burkholderiaceae_C > Acidovorax. The sequence continues at coordinate 48,672 of NZ_LMIJ01000046.1, read as the reverse complement.
CCAAGTCCACCGACCCTGTGAAGGTGGCGGCGGCCCTGGAAGGCATGAAGTTCAAGAGCTTCAATGGCGAAGTCGAGATGCGCAAGACCGACCACCAGCTGCAGCAGGGCCTGTTCATCTCCAAGTGGGAGAAGGCCGGCGGCAAGTTCCCGCTCGACTCGGAAAGCACCGGCTACACCTTTGTGCCCGTGAAGTACTACGAGCCCTTCGTGGCCAGCACGCCCACCTCGTGCCAGATGAAGCGACCATAAGCGGCCATAAGCGCCTATAAGCGCCCATAGGGGCCTGACCAGGCCTTTGCTGCGTATCGAGGCCCGACCTGGCTCGGGCCTCTTTTTTTACCCTTGACCTGAAAAATTCCAATGAATCCTGAGTTTTTCGTGATCTCCCTGCTCAATGGCGTGAGCTACGGGCTGCTGCTGTTCATGCTGAGCTCGGGACTCACACTGATTTTCAGCATGATGGGTGTGCTCAACTTTGCACACACCAGCTTCTACATGCTGGGTGCCTACTTTGCCTACAGCATCTCGGGCGTCATCGGTTTCTGGCCGGCGCTGGTGCTGGCGCCGCTCCTCGTTTTCGCGCTCGGTGCTGCGTTCGAGCGTTACTGCCTGCGCCGCGTGCACAAGTTCGGCCACGTGCCTGAGCTGCTCGTGACCTTCGGCCTGTCCTACCTGATCCTCGAGCTGGTGCAGCTCGTCTGGGGCCGTGCCACGGTGCCCTACGGTCTGCCCACGCAATTGCAGGGCCCGCTGTTCAGCCTGTACGGCACGCAGTTCCCCAGGTCGCGCTCGTTCGTGATGCTGATCGCATTGCTGATGCTGGTGTCGGTGTGGCTGCTGCTCACCCGCACACGCATCGGCCTGGTGATCCAGGCGGCGCTCAAGTACCCCGAGATGGTCGAGGCGCTGGGCCACAACGTGCCGCGTGTGTTCATGCTGGTGTTTGGCGGCGGCGCGGCCCTGGCCGGCCTGGCCGGCGTGATTGGCGGCAACACCTACGTCACCGAGCCGGCCATGGCGGGCTCGGTCGGCTCCATCATCTTCGTGGTGGTGGTGGTCGGCGGCATGGGATCGCTGACTGGGGCGTTCCTGGCTTCGCTGCTGATCGGCCTGGTGCAGACCTTCGCGGTGGCGCTCGACTATTCGATGATCCACGTGCTGCGACCCCTGGGCGTGGCGGTGACCGACCAGACCTTCGGCTACCCCTTGCTCAAGCTCACCATCTCCCAGGTGGCGCCCATTCTTCCGTACCTGTTCCTGGTGCTCATCCTGATCTTCCGTCCCAAGGGCCTGCTGGGCACCCGCGAGGACTGATGCCATGACCTCATCCACCACCACCGTTTCCGGCGCTGCGCCACAGGCCAGCGCCCCACAGGGCACCTCCCACTACCGGTTCAAGCCGTGGAACGTGGGCCGCTTCGTCGTCTGGTCGCTGTTCGCCGCGATGCTGATCGTGGCCCCCCACGTGTTCCGCAGCGGCCTGGCGCTGACCATGCTCTCGCAGATCGGCTACCTGATCATCATCTGCCTGTCCTACAACATCCTGCTGGGGCAGGGCGGCATGCTCAGCTTCGGGCACGCGGTTTACACGGGCCTGGGCTCGTTCATCGCCATCCACGCCATGAACATGGCGACCAAGGGGGGGCTGCCCATCCCGCTGGTGCTGATTCCACTGGTCGGCGGGCTGGCAGGCATGTTCTTCGCCATCCTGCTGGGCTTCGTGACCACCAAGAAGTCGGGCACCACGTTTGCCATGATCACGCTGGGCATTGGTGAACTGGTGGCCTCCATGGCGCTGATGTTCCCCGAGTTCTTCGGCGGCGAGGGCGGCATCACCACCGACCGCGTCTACGGCAAGCCCTTCTTCGGCTTGAACTTCGGTTCTGGCATGCAGGTGTACTACCTGATTGCCGCCTACTGCTTCGTCTGCACGGCGGCCATGTTCGCCTTCACGGGCACGCCGCTCGGCCGCATTCTGAATGCCGTGCGCGACAACCCGGAGCGCGTGGAGTTCATCGGCTACAACACGCAGCGCGTGCGCTATTTCGCGTTCATCATCGCGGGCTTCTTCGCCGGCATCGGCGGCGGGCTGGCCACCATCAACTTCGAGATCGTGACCGGTGCCGACAGCGTGAACGTGCTGCGTTCGGGCGGCTACCTGCTGTTCACCTTCCTGGGCGGGGCCACGTTCTTCTTCGGGCCCATCATCGGCGCCGTGCTGCTGGTGCTGGCCTCGGTGCTGCTGTCCGAGATATCCAAGGCCTGGCTGCTGTACCTGGGCCTGGTGTTCCTGTTCATGGTGATGTACGCCCCTGGCGGCATCGCCAGCCTGATCATGATGAACCTGCGCCTGGCCAAGTACGGCAAGCTGCGCCAGCTCTGGGTGTCGTACATGGGCCTGGCCGGTACCGGCCTGGTGGCCGTGCTGGGTGCTGCATGCATGGTGGAGATGACCTACCACCTGCAGCTCAACGCGGCCCTGGGATCCGAGCTCAAGTTCATGGGCGCCATGATCGATGCCAAGGGCCTCACGGCCTGGTTCGGTGCGGGCTTCGTGTTCCTCACCGGCCTGGCGCTCTTCGAGATGTGCCGGCGCCAGTTCCTGCGCCAGTGGAGCACCATCCAGGAAGAGATCGAACATGCCATCAAGCGGGGGGAGGCACAGTGAGCAATACCATGACCCCTCAAGCGTCCTGCGCGCTCGAACTGCGTGACCTGCGCAAGAGCTTCGGCAAGACCGAAATCATCCGCGGTGCCAACCTGGTGGTGGCACCCGGCGAGCGCGTGGCCATCATCGGCCCCAACGGCGCCGGCAAGTCCACCCTGTTCAACCTCATCAGCGGGCGCTTCGCCCCCACCAGCGGCGACGTGATCCTGAACGGCCAGCGCATCAACGGCCTGGCCCCGTACGAGATCAACCGCATGGGGCTGTCGCGCAGCTTCCAGATCACGAACATCTTCCCCAAGCTGAGCGTGTTCGAGAACCTGCGCTGCGGCGTGCTGTGGAGCATGGGCTACAAGTACACCTTCCTGCGCTTCCTGTCGAACCTGCACGATGCCAACCAGCGCGCCAGGGAGCTCATGGAGATGATCAAGCTCGACAAGAAGCGCGACACGCTGGCCATGAACCTGACCTATGCCGAGCAGCGCGCCCTGGAGATCGGCATCACCATCGCCGGTGGTGCCAACGTGATCCTGCTGGACGAGCCCACGGCCGGCATGAGCAAGAGCGAGACCACCCGCTTCATCGGCCTCATCAAGGAGGTGACCGAGGGCCGCACCCTGCTGACCGTGGAGCACGACATGGGCGTGGTGTTCGGCCTGGCCGACAAGATCGCCGTGGTGGTGTACGGCGAGGTGATCGCCTTCGACACCCCCGACAAGGTGCGCGCCAATGCGCGCGTGCAGGAGGCCTATCTGGGATCGGCCGTGGCCGACGAGCAGGGCGCGGGACACTGATTTATGCTGAAAATTGACAACCTCCACGCCTACTACGGCAAGAGCCATGTGCTGCATGGCGTGAGCTTCGACGTGCAGCCCGGTGAGATCGTGGCGCTGCTCGGGCGCAACGGCTCGGGCCGCTCCACCACCGCCAAGGCCATCATGGGCCTGGTGGACTGGGAGGGCACGCTCGAGTTCAAGGGTCAGAGCCTCACGGGCAAGAAGGCCTACGAGATCGCCCACCTGGGCCTGGGCTATGTGCCCGAGAGCCGCGACGTGTTCCCCAACCTCACCGTGCACCAGAACCTGCTGCTGGGCCAGAAGGGCAGCGGCAAGGGCAGCCGCTGGTCGTTCGACGACATGTACGAGATGTTCCCGCGCCTCAAGGAGCGCCAGCACACCGAGGCGGGCGTGATGTCCGGTGGCGAGCAGCAGATGCTCACGCTGTGCCGCACGCTGATGGGCGACCCCGACCTGATCATCATCGACGAGCCCACCGAAGGCCTGGCGCCCAAGATCGTCGAGCTGGTGGGGCAGTACCTGCAGACCATCAAGGCGCGCGGCATCTCGGTGCTGCTGATCGAGCAGAAGCTCACCATCGCCATGAAGATTTCGGACCGGGCACTGGTGATGGGCCATGGCTCCATCGTCTTCCAGGGCACGCCCGACAGCCTGCGGGCCGACAACTACATCCGCAAGGAGTGGCTTGAAGTCTGACGACTTCCGGCCAAAGCATGACAAAGAGGCGCCTGACAGCTCATGGCGCCTCTTTTTTTGCCCAAGGAGACGGTTTGGTGGCCCAGAGCCATGTCCCCACCGGGACAAATTGACACGCCAGGGCCGCGCGAAGTCTCTACAATAAAAACGCACGATCGTTCTTTTTCACTCTCCAAGGAACAACAGCATGACCGCTGAATACAAAGTCCACGGCTCCGTTGCCGTGATCACCCTGGCCAACCCCCCCGTCAACGGACTGGGCCTGGCAACCCGCCAAGGCATCGTGGACGGCCTCGGCCGCGCCAATGCCGATGCAGCGGTCACGTCCATCGTCGTCACTGGCGCTGGCGGTGCGTTTTCCGGCGGCGCAGACATCAAGGAGTTCGGCACCGACAAGTCCCTGCAGGAACCCAATCTGCTGTCGGTGATCGCCGCCATCGAGAATTCGTCCAAGCCCGTCGTGGCCGCCGTGCACACGGTTGCCATGGGCGGTGGCCTGGAGCTGGCCCTGGGTTGCCACTACCGCATCGCCGCGCCTGGCTGCAGCCTTGCGCTGCCCGAAGTCAAGCTGGGCCTGATCCCCGGCGCCGGCGGCACGCAGCGGCTGCCGCGCGTGCTGGGCGTGGAAGCCGCCCTGAACCTGATCGTCAGCGGCGAGCCCGTCAAGAGCGAGCTGATCGCCGCTGTGCCCGGCCAGAAGCTGTTCGACAAGATGGCCGCATCCGCCGAGGCGCTGGCCGCCGAAGCCCTGGCCTTTGCCCAGAGCGTGGCCGACGTGCGTCCGCTGCCGCTGGTGCGCAACCTGCCCTGCAAGCACCCCGAAGGCGATGCGTACTTCCAGTTCGCGCGCAACATGGTCAAGGGCATGGCCAAGAACTACCCCGCGCCCGCCAAGTGCGTGGACGCGGTCGAAGCCGCCACCAAGCGCAAGTTCGCCGACGGCATGCTGTTCGAGCGCGAGGTCTTCATCAACCTGATGTGGACGCCCGAGTCGCGCGCCCTGCGCCACCTGTTCATGGCCGAGCGCGCTGCCTCCAAGATCCCTGACGTGCCCTCCGACACCCCGAAGCGCGAGATCAAGTCCGTGGCCGTGATCGGCGCCGGCACCATGGGCGGCGGCATCTCCATGAACTTCCTGAACGCCGGCATCCCCGTCAAGATCCTGGAGACCAAGCAGGAAGCCCTGGACCGCGGCGTGGCCACGATCAAGAAGAACTACGAAGCGCAGGTCAAGAAGGGCAAGCTCAAGGAAGACAAGTACGCGCAGCGCATGGCCCTGTTGACGACCACGCTCGACTACGCCGACCTCAAGGATGCCGACCTCGTGATCGAGGCTGTGTTCGAGGAGCTGGGCGTCAAGGAAACCGTGTTCAAGCAGCTCGACGCCGTGATGAAGCCCGGCGCCATCCTGGCCTCCAACACCTCCACGCTGGATGTGGACAAGATCGCTGCCTTCACCAAGCGCCCAGAAGACGTGGTGGGCATGCACTTCTTCAGCCCCGCCAACGTGATGAAGCTCCTGGAAGTGGTGCGCGGCGCCAAGACCAGCAAGGACGTGCTGGCCACCGTGATGGCCATCGGCAAGAAGATCAAGAAGACTTCGGTGGTCTCGGGCGTGTGCGACGGCTTCATCGGCAACCGCATGATCGAGCAGTACAGCCGCCAGGCCGGCTTCCTGCTGGACGAGGGCTGCACGCCCCAGCAGGTGGACAAGGCCGTCGAGAAGTTCGGCTTTGCCATGGGCCCCTTCCGCATGGGCGACCTGGCTGGCAACGACATCGGCTGGGCGATCCGCAAGCGCCGCTCCGTCGAGCGCGCCGACATGAAGTACAGCCGCACCGCCGACAAGCTGTGCGAGCTTGGCCGCTTCGGCCAGAAGACCGGCGCAGGCTGGTACGACTACCAGGCCGGCAAGCGCGATGCGATTCCGAGCGAGCTGGTCAACAAGATGATCGAAGACCACCGCAAGGAGTTGGGCATCACGCCGCGCAAGATCTCCGACGAGGAAATCGTGCAGCGCCTGGTGTTCGCACTGGTCAACGAAGGCGCACACATCCTGGAAGACGGCATCGCCAGCAAGTCCGGCGACATCGACATGGTCTACCTCACGGGCTATGGCTTCCCCATCTACCGCGGCGGCCCCATGCACTACGCCAGCGAAGTGGGCCTGTTCAACGTGGTGCAGGCCATGGACCGCTTTGCCAAGAACCCCAACGACGATGCGGAGTTCTGGAAGCCCGCGCCGCTGCTGGCCAAGCTGGCAGCCGAAGGCAAGGCGTTCGCCTGAGCGAACTACTGATTGATGCAGTGAAGCCGCACCGGATGCATACGCCCCTGGCGGCCATCGGTGCGTTCCACCCCTGAAAGGATTTTTCCCATGACCTCCGCAGTGATCGTTTCCACCGCCCGTACCCCGCTCGCCAAGAGCTGGAAGGGTGCCCTCAACATGACCCATGGCGCCACGCTGGGCGGCCATGCCGTCAGGCACGCCATCGAGCGCGCCGGCATCGACGGCGCCGACGTCGAAGACGTCATCATGGGCTGTGCCAACCCCGAAGGCGCCACCGGCGCCAACATCGCACGCCAGATCGCGCTGGCCGCCGGCCTGCCGGTCACGGCATCGGGCGTCACGGTCAACCGTTTCTGCTCTTCGGGCCTGCAGACCATCGCCCTGGCGGCACAGCGCATCATCGCCGGCGAAGCCGACGTGTATGTTGCCGGCGGTGTGGAAAGCATCTCCTGCGTGCAGCAGGAAATGAACATCCACATGCTGCGCGACCTGGCCCTGGACAAGGTCAAGCCCGAGATCTACTGGAGCATGCTGCAGACCGCCGAGCAGGTGGCCAAGCGCTACAACATCAGCCGTGAAGCCATGGACGAGTACGGCGCCGCCAGCCAGCAAAAGGCCTGCGCAGCCCAGGCCGCCGGCCTGTTCGATGCCGAGATCGCCCCCATCACCGTGACGGCCGGCGTGGCCGACAAGAACCTGGGCCTGATCACCAGGCAGGTCACCCTGAGCAAGGACGAAGGCACGCGCGAAGGCACGACGGTCGAGTCCATCAGCGGCCTGCGCTCGGCACTGCCCGGCGGCCTCATCACGGCCGGCAATGCCAGCCAGTTCTCCGACGGTGCCGGTGCCTGCGTGGTGGTGAGCGAAGAGTACGCGAGCAAGAAGGGCCTCAAACCCCTGGGCCGTTTCCTCGGCTTCGCCGTGGCCGGCTGCGAGCCTGACGAAATGGGCATCGGCCCGGTGTTCGCCGTGCCCAAGGTGCTCAAGAAGCTGGGCCTCACGGTCAACGACATCGACCTGTGGGAGCTGAACGAAGCCTTCGCCGTGCAGGTGCTGTACTGCCGCGACAAGCTGGGCATTCCAGCCGACCGGCTCAACGTCAACGGCGGTGCCATCGCCGTGGGCCACCCCTATGGCGTGTCGGGCCAGCGCCTGACGGGCCACGCCCTGATCGAAGGCAAGCGCCGCGGCGCCAAGCGCGTGGCGGTGACCATGTGCATCGGCGGTGGCATGGGTGCTGCGGGCATCTTCGAAGTGCTCTGATGTGCCGGTGATGCGTGTGGGCATGTAAGGGTTGTGGCGCTTACGTTTGCTCACACGGGGCTTTGGGACAATGCGGGCCGGCTGCTTCGGCGGCCGGCCTGCAGACAGGGCGCAGCAAGCGCTGTGCCCTCTCCCGGGTCTACAACAATCACCATTCCATCAAGAGAGATCCAACCTATGTTCACGAAGGTTTGCGCAGTACTGGCCGTCCTGGTCGCCTCCACCCTGGGCGCTGCGGGCACTGCCCACGCACAGAGCTACAAGCTCAACCAGGCCTTGCCCGAAGACCGCGACACCATCCTGCAGGAAATCACCATCGCGGCCGACCGTGTCACCGCGACCATCCTGCTGCGCAACACCAGCAAGGAAACCATCGAGGCCTGTGCCCATGCCAGCGCGCGGCCCGAGTCCTTCTCGATCAAGGACCTCGATACCGGCAAGGTCGTCAAGCAGTTGGGCTCCACGGGCCTCAAGGCCTGCGACCAGGGCATGGACACCATCAAGCCGGGTGCGCGCAAGACCTTGAAGATCGAGTTTCCCGGCCTACCCGCCACGGCACGGCGCCTGCAGCTGGGTGAGAACAACTGCCAGCCCAAGCCCGACGACGACATGGACTACTGGTGCTTTGCCGAAGTCGTGCTGACCAACAAGAAGTAGCAGCCGCCAGGCAGGTGACCGCCGCCCCGTGCGGCGGCGGTGCGGCCCGGTGGTTCATCCCTGCGCCCTGCGCGCGTTTTTCTCCAGGGTTTTCACACATGAGCCTTCGCCCCACCGTCGAATTCCTTCTCTACCAGTGGCTGCACGCGCAGACCCTGCCCGAGCGTGAGCGCTTTGCCGACCATTCGCGCGACACCTTCGACGCGGTGCTCGACACCTGCGAGCGCATCGCGCGCGAGAAGTACGCCCCCTTCAACCGCACGGTGGACACACAGGAGCCGCATTTCGACGGCGAGAAGGTCACGCTGCCCCAGTGCACGCACGATGCGAACAGGGCCTATGCGGCCTCGGGCATGCTCAGCGCCGCGCAGGACTACGACATCGGCGGCATGCAACTGCCCTACACCGTGGAGGCCGCAGCCAACAGCTTCTTCGCCGTGGCGTCGATCAGCATGGGCTCGGGCCTGCTCACGGTGGGCAATGCCAACCTCTTGATGGTGCACGGCACCGAGGCGCAGAAGACGGTGTTCGCGCTCAATGAGTTCTCGGGTCGATTCTCGGGCACCATGTGCCTGTCGGAGCCGCAGGCCGGCTCCAGCCTGAGCGACGTGGCCACGCGCGCCGTGCCCGATGGCGAGGGCTTCGAGGGCGACCCGCTGGGCCCGCGCTACCGCTTGAAGGGCAACAAGATGTGGATCTCGGCCGGCGAGCATGAGCTCACCGAGAACATCATCCATCTGGTGCTGGCCAAGATCCCCGGCCCCGACGGCAAGCTGGTGCCCGGCACCAAGGGCATCTCGCTGTTCATCGTGCCCAAGAAGATGGTGGACACCGATGGCCAACTGACCGGCGTGCGCAACGACGTGGCGCTGGCGGGCCTGAACCACAAGCTCGGCTGGCGCGGCACCACCAACACGCTGCTCAACTTCGGCGAGGGCAAGTACCCTGTCGATGGCCAGGCGGGCGCCGTGGGCTACCTCGTGGGCCAGGCCGGCAAGGGCCTGCACTGCATGTTCCACATGATGAACGAGGCGCGCATCGGCATCGGCATGGCGGCCACCATGCTCGGGCTGGCGGGCTACTACGCCAGCCTCGACTACGCGAAGAACCGCCCCCAGGGCCGCCCGGTGCAGGGCCCCAAGGACAAGGACGCTGCGGCTGCCGCCGTGGTCAAGGACGTGGCGCAGCCCCAGGTGCGCATCATCGAGCACGCCGACGTCAAGCGCATGCTGCTGGCGCAAAAGTCGTACGGCGAGGGCGCGCTGGCGCTGAACCTGTTCTGCGCGCGCCTGGTGGACGAGCAGGCCACCGGCGATTCGGCGGCCGCCGACGAGGCCCGCCTGCTGCTGGAAGTGCTCACTCCCATCGCCAAGAGCTGGCCCAGCGAGTGGTGCCTGGAGGCCAACAGCCTGGCCATCCAGATCCACGGCGGCTACGGCTACACGCGCGACTTCCCGGTGGAGCAGTACTGGCGCGACAACCGCCTGAACATGATTCACGAAGGCACGCACGGCATCCAGGCCATGGACCTCTTGGGCCGCAAGGTGCTGATGGAAAACGGCCGGGGCCTGCAGTTGCTGGCCGCGCGCATCAACGGCACTATCGAGCGCGCCATCCAGGTGCCTGCCATGGCTGCCCACGCCAATGCCCTGGGCAGCGCGCTGCAGCAGGTGGGCGCCGCCACCAAGGCCGCCTGGTCCACAGGTCAGCCGGCCGATGCGCTGGCCAATGCCGTGCCCTACATGCAGGCCTTTGGCCACATGGTGCTGGCCTGGGTCTGGCTGGACGTGGCCCTGGCCACGCTGCAGGCCGACCCTGCGCTGGAGCAGCCCGCGAGTGTGGGCAGAATGGGCGCCATGCGCTTTTTCTTCCACTACGAGCTGCCCAAGATCGGCGCCTGGCTGCAGGTCGTCAGCACGCGCGACGCGACCTGCGCGGTGTTCCCTGAGGACGCCTTTTGATGACCGCACCGCAGACACTGCAGCGCATGCACCAGCTCATCTGGGCGCTGATCTATGGCGGCCTGCTCACGCTGGTGCTGGGCATTGCCACGGCCCCGGCGGACGAGCCGCTGGGCTGGGCGCTGGGGCTCACCGGCGGTGTGCTGGCGGCCGTGGGCGTGGTGTTGATCGGCGTGCGCTCGCGCATGCAGCCCGGCGCCTGAGAATTGCGGGGCGCCAATCGCGCAGGCGACACGGCCCTGTTTGGTTGCGCCGCACAATGACTGCGCAACCGCCATTTCACGTGTGCATGGCGACCACGCCATGCGCAGCCACCAACGACCATCCAAGGAGACAACATGACCACCCGCACCATCCAACAACTGTTCGACCTGACCGGCAAGACCGCCTTGGTGACCGGCGGCTCGCGCGGCCTGGGCCTGCAGCTGGCGCAGGCGTTGGGCGAGGCCGGCGCCAAGGTGCTGCTGAGCTCGCGCAAGGCGTCCGACCTGGAAGAGGCCGCTGCAGAGCTGAAGGCCGCCGGCATCGACGCGCAGTGGATCGCCGCCGACTGCTCCAACGAAGCCGACATCCGCCGCCTGGGCGATGAGACTCTGGCGCGCCTGGGCCATGTGGACATCCTGCTCAACAACGCTGGCGCCGCCTGGGGCGCACCGGCCGAAGACCACCCGGTGGAAGCCTGGGACAAGGTCATGAACCTCAACGTGCGGGGCTACTTCATCCTGTCGCAGCACATTGCCAAGCACAGCATGATCGGCCGGCGCAGCGGCAGCATCATCAACGTGGCGTCCATCGCCGGCCTGGGCGGCAACCCCAAGGGCATGAACACCATTGCTTACAACACCTCCAAGGGTGCGGTGATCAACTTCACGCGTGCGCTGGCGGCCGAATGGGGCCAGTACAACATCCGCGTCAACGCCATCTGCCCGGGTTTTTTCCCGAGCAAGATGACGGTGGGCACGCTCAAGGCGATGGGCGAGGAAGCCCTGGCCGCCCACGCCCCGCTGGGCCGCCTGGGTGACGACGAAGACCTCAAGGGGCTGTGCGCGCTGTATGCCTCGGACGCCGGCAAGCACATCACCGGCCAATGGCTGGCGGTGGATGGCGGCGTGAGCATCGTCACGGGAGGCTGAGGCCCGCGCCTGCGCGCCGGCGGTGCGCGGGCCGGCTGCGGAGCGGCTCCAGCGGGGCTATGCTTGCAGTTTTCCCCTTTGTATTCTGGAGTTGCCTGTGCTGAATTTCGGTGTTCCCATTCCTTTCGTCAGCCACCTGGGCTTCACGCTGCACCGCATGCAGCAGGGCGAGTCGGAGCTGCACTACGAGGCGGCGCCCGAGCACCTCAATTCCTTCGAGGTCACGCACGGCGGCGCCACCATGACCTTGCTCGACGTGACCATGGCCACGGCAGCGCGCAGCGAGACGCCGGACTACGGCGTGGTCACCATCGAGATGAAGACCAGCTTCATGCAGGCTGCCCGCGGCCCGCTGGTGGCCAAGGGGCGCCTGCTGCACCGCACGGCCTCGATGGCCTTTACCGAGGCCTCGGTCTATGACGGCGAGGGGCGCCTGTGCAGCCATGCGACGGGTACCTTCAAGTACGTGCGCCGGCCGGCGGTAGACCCCGCTACTGGTCAACCCCTCAAAAACATCTCCAGCGACTGAGCGCGCGGAGTTTTCGCATCCGAAGGCCCAGGCCTTTAACCACAAGCCCCATTTTTCCCAGGAGTTCCCCATGGCCAGCAACCAACAGATCGTGCTCGACAACCGCCCGCAGGGCGAAGCCGTGGCCGGCAACTTCAAGCTCGTGGCCACCGACACGCCCGCGCTGCAGGACGGCCAGGTGCTGGTGCGCCACCATTTCCTGAGCCTGGACCCCTACATGCGCGGCCGCATGAACGAGAGCAAGAGCTACGCGGCATCGCAAGGCCTGGGCGAGGTCATGATCGGCGGCACCGTGGGCGAGGTGGCCGAGAGCCTGAACCCCAAGTACGCCGTGGGCGACAAGGTCGTGGGCATGGGCGGTTGGCAGGAGTACAGCGTGGTCGACGCCAACACGCCCGGTGCCCTGCGCAAGGTGGACACCACGCATGTACCCCTGTCGCACTACCTGGGCGCCGTGGGCATGCCCGGCGTGACGGCCTGGTATGGCCTGGTGAAAATCATCGCGCCAAAGGAAGGTGACACCGTGGTGGTGAGCGCCGCCACCGGCGCCGTGGGCAGCGCCTTCGCCGCGCTGGCCAAGGCGCGTGGCTGCCGTGCCGTGGGCATTGCCGGCGGTGCCGAGAAGTGCCGCTATGCGGTCGAGGAACTGGGCTTCGATGCCTGCATCGACTACAAGGAGCACAGCGACGTGAAGGCGATGTCCAAGGCCCTGAAGGAAGCCTGCCCCAAGGGCATCGACGGCTACTTCGAGAACGTGGGCGGCTGGATCATGGACGCCGTGATGCTGCGCATGAACGCCTTCAGCCGCGTGGCCCTGTGCGGCATGATCGCCGGCTACGATGGCCAGCCCCTGCCCATGGCCAACCCGGCGCTGATGCTGATCAACCGCATGAAGATCGAAGGCTTCATCGTCAGCGAGCACATGGAAGTCTGGCCCGATGCCCTGAAGGAGTTGGGCACGCTGGTGGGCACCGGCAAGCTGCGCCCGCGCGAGACGGTGGCGGAGGGCATTGCCGCCGCCCCCGAAGCCTTCCTGGGCCTGCTCAAGGGCAAGAACTTCGGCAAGCAACTGGTCAAACTCATCTGAAATGAAGCACCCCCTGAGTCGCTTCGCGCCTTCCCCCTCTCTCGCATTGCTGCGCAATGCGGGAGGGGGACGCCCCCAGCGCGGCGGGGCGGCCCTTGCGCGGGGGCGCTGGCTTCGGCGCGCCTGTTTCATGGGCTGCGGGTGGTGCAAGTGGTATGGGTAGTTGACATGAGGAATGTGCACCTATGGCGTTGAACCTGCACTGGACCTGGGCCCGCTTCGATGACCTCGGCGTGCATGCGCTGCACGACGCGCTGACTCTGCGCTGCAAGGTCTTCATCCTGGAGCAGGGCCCCTACCAGGACCCGGACGGGGCCGACAAGCAATCCTGGCACCTGCTGGGCTACGATGGTGCCGGTGCACTGCATGCCTGCCTGCGCGTGGTGGACCCGGGCGTGAACTACCCCGAGCCCTCCATCGGCCGCGTGGTGACCTCCCAGGAGTCGCGTGGAGGCGGGACGGGCCGGCTGTTGATGCAGGAGGGCCTGGCCCGCTGTGCGCAGGCCTGGCCCGGCCGCAGTGTGCGCATCAGTGCCCAGGCGCACCTGCAGCGTTTTTATGGCAGCCTGGGTTTCGTGGCGGTGTCGGACGAGTACCTTGAGGACGACATCCCCCATATCGAAATGCTGTGGAGTGCACCATGACCCCTCTGTCCGCCACGGTTTCCACCACGCACACGGTCTTCAACCAGAGTGCGCCGCTCAGGGATGTGAACCTGTTCACCAGCAACCGGCCGCTGCAGGATGCCGTGGCCTTGCATGCCCCGGCGCTGGACCGCAGCGCGCTCACGGCCCTGGGCGCTGAGATGGGCTCGGCAGCGATGCAGGAGCACGCGCGCCTTGCCAACACCCACAAGCCCGAGTTGCACACCCACGACCGCGTGGGCCGCCGCACCGATGCGGTGGAGTTCCACCCCAGCTACCACGCGCTGATCGGCGCGGCGCTGCGCCACGGCCTGCACGCCACGCCCTGGTCGCGCACGGATGCGGGTGCCGCGCATGCACACGTGGAGCGCGCGGCGGGCTTCATGCTCTTCACCGAGACCGAGCCCTCGGTGCTGTGCCCCGTCTCGATGAGCTATGCCGTCACCCCGGCGCTGCGCGGCAACCCTGCCGTGTGGGCCGACTGGAATGCCGGCCTGGCCAGCACCCGGTATGACCCGCGCTTGGCGCTGTTCTCGCAGAAGTCCGCGCTCACCATGGGCATGGGCATGACCGAGAAGCAGGGCGGCTCCGACGTGCGCGCCAACACCACGCAGGCCGTGGCCGACGGCAGCGACGCCTGGGGTGTGCGCTACCGGCTCACGGGTCACAAGTGGTTCTTCTCGGCCCCCATGTGCGATGCCTTCCTGGTGCTGGCGCAGGCGCCGGGCGGGCTGACCTGCTTCTTCCTGCCCCGGGTGCTTCCTGGCGATGGCGCAGAGGGCACGCTCAACGCCATCCGTATCCAGCGGCTCAAGGACAAGCTCGGAAACCATGCCAATGCCAGCTCCGAAGTGGAGTTCATCGACGCCACGGCCTGGCGCGTGGGCGAAGAAGGGCGCGGCGTGGCCCAGATCCTCGAGATGGGCACCATGACGCGCCTGGACTGCGCGCTGGGCACCAGCGGCCTCATGCGCCAGGCGCTGTCGCTGGCGCTGCACCACACGCGCCAGCGCATGGCGTTTGGCAAGAAGCTGATCGAGCAGCCGCTGATGCGCAATGTGCTGGCCGACCTGGCGCTGGAGAGCGAGGCCGCCACGGCCCTGTCCATCCGCCTGGCAAGTGCCTTCGACAAGAAAGACTCCGACCCGCACGAGGCCGTGATGGCGCGCCTGCTCACGCCCGTGGCCAAGTTCTGGGTCTGCAAGCGCGGCAGCGCCTTTGCGCAGGAGGCCATGGAATGCCTGGGCGGCAATGGCTACGTGGAGGAGGGCGGCGAAGGCACTATGGCCCGCATCTACCGCGAGATGCCGCTCAATTCCATCTGGGAAGGCGCGGGCAACATCATGGCGCTGGACCTGCTGCGCGCCGTGCGCCGCGCTGATACGGCCGCCGCCCTGGCCGACGAACTGGCCCCCGCACGCGGCGCCCATCCGGCGCTGGACCGCATGGCCAGCGCGCTGCCGCTGCGCGTGGACGCCATGACCACCGAGGCCGAGGCCCGGCGTCTGGCGCAGGATGTGGCCCTGGCCGTGCAGGCCGCATTGCTGTACAAGAGCGCCCCGGCCAGCGTGTTCGGCGCCTTCTGCGCATCGCGCCTGGGCGGCGACTGGGGCTACAGCTTCGGCACGCTGGGCGCGGGCGTGGATTTCGATGCGCTGCTGGACCGCGCGCTGCCTGCCTGACCCTCACCAAACAACCCTTGCATTGCTGGAGAACCCCCGATGACCACGCCCCTTATCCTGCACCATTACCCATCGTCCCCCTTCTCGGAAAAGATCCGTCTGGCTCTGGGCTACAAGCAGCTGGCCTGGAAGTCCGTGATCATTCCCAGCATCGCGCCCAAGCCCGACGTGGTGGCCCTCACGGGCGGCTACCGCAAGACGCCGTTCCTGCAGATCGGCGCCGACATCTACTGCGACTCGGCCCTGATCTGCGACGTGCTCGAGCATGTGCAGCCCGAGCCGGTGCTCTACCCGCCGCACCTCAAGGGCGTGGCGCGCGTGTTCGCGCAGTGGGCCGACACCACGCTGTTCTGGGCCGCCATGGCCTACAACCTGCAGCCCAAGGGCGCGTCGGCCATGTTCGCCAACCTGCCCCCTGCCGCAGCCCAGGCCTTTGGCGAAGACCGCCGCGAGATGAGCGCGGGCATGCAGCGGCTGCGCCCGGCCGATGCCACGGGAGCCTACCGCTCGTACCTGCGGCGCATCGCGCACATGGCCGAAGAGCATGACTTTCTGTTCGGCGCCGAGCCCTGCCTGGCCGACTTTGCCGCCTACCACCCGCTGTGGTTCACGCGCCAGTGCGTGCCGGTGATGGCCGACATCTTCAGCGCCACGCCCGCCGTGCTCGAATGGATGGACCGCGTGGCGGCGCTGGGCCACGGCCGCATGGAAAAGCTCACGTCCGAAGACGCCATCACCGTGGCTGCGGGGCTGGACCCGCTGCCGCTGGCCGACGACCTGTTCCAGGACGACCACGGCATTGCCCTGGGCAGCCTGGTGACGATTGCCGCCGAAAGCTTCGGCACCGAACCCACGGAGGGCGAGCTGATCGCCGCCACCCGCACCCGCTACACCCTGCGCCGCACCGACCCGCGTGCCGGCACGCTGCACGTGCACTTCCCCCGGATTGGCTACACATTGCGAAAGGCCGAGAAACCCACATGATCGACGACTTCAAAGGCAAGACGGCCGTTCTCACCGGCGCGGGCTCGGGCTTCGGCCTCGAATGCGCGCGCATCGGCGCGCGCCTGGGCATGAATTTGGTGCTGGTGGACGTGCAGCAGGACGCCCTCGACGCAGCCTCTGCCGAGGCGCAAGATGCTGGAGCCCAGGTGCTGGCGCGCAAGGTGGACGTGTCCGACGCCGCGCAGATGGAGCAACTGGCGGTGGATGTGGAGCAGCGCTTCGGCGCGCCGCACCTGGTTTTCAACAACGCCGGCGTGGGCGCGGGCGGTCTGGTGTGGGAGAACTCCCTGAAGGACTGGGAATGGGTGCTGGGCGTGAACCTCTGGGGTGTGGTGCACGGTGTGCGCCTGTTCACCCCCATGATGCTCGCCGCCGCCAAGAAAGACCCGGCCTGGCGCGGCCACATCGTCAACACGGCCAGCATGGCCGGCCTGCTCGATGCGCCCAACATGGGCATCTACAACGTGAGCAAGCACGCGGTGGTGAGCCTGTCCGAAACCCTGTACCAGGACCTGGCCCTGGTGACCGACCAGGTCAGCGCCAGCGTGCTGTGCCCTTTCTTCGTGCCCACCGGCATCGCCCAGAGCCACCGCAACCGCCCCGGCGAGCTGCCGGCCGGCAAGCCCACCCGCAGCCAGCTCATCGGCCAGGCCATGAGCGACAAGGCCGTGGGCAGTGGCAAGGTGACGGCGGCCGAAGTGGCACAGAAAGTGTTCGACGCGGCTGCCGCCGGCCAGTTCTACATCTACAGCCACCCCAAGGCGATTGCCTCGGTGCAGACGCGCATGGAAGACATCATGCTGGGGCGCAACCCCACCGATCCCTTCGCGGGCAAGCCCGAGATCGGCGAGCAACTCAAGGCCGCCTTGCGTGCAGACTGAAAAACGCGGGCCTGCAGTGGCCCAGGGCTTCGCGCTGTTTGCCACGGCGGTGGGGCACTGCGGCCTGGCCTGGAATGGCCCCCTGCTGGTCGGTGTGCAACTGCCCGAGGACGCGGGCGAGGCGCACACCCGTGCGCGCATGCAGCGGCGCTTTCCGGGCGCGCCCGAGTCGGCCATGCCACCCGAAGTGACCACCTGGGCGGCCCGCGTGGTGGCTTTGCTCGCAGGCGCGCACGACGATCTGCTCGACGTGCCCTTGGCCACCGAGGGCGTACCGCCCTTCAATGCGCGCGTGTACGAACTGGCCCGGCGCATACCGCCCGGCAAGACCATGACCTATGGCGAAATGGCCGCCGCGCTGGGCGAACCCGGCGCCGCACGCGCCGTGGGCCAGGCGCTGGGCCACAACCCGTTTGCGCCGGTGGTGCCCTGCCACCGCATCCTCGCCGCAGGCGGCAAGACCGGCGGCTTCTCGGCTGGCGGGGGTGCCGCCACCAAGATGCGCATGCTGGAGATCGAGGGCGCGTTTGCCCACGACACGCTGGCTTTGTTCGCGCCGCGCCACTAACCCCGTTTCTTCAACAGAGCCGACCCGCCGCTCGCCATGGCCAGCTCGTGCGTGGTGTTCAAGAGGGCCGGGCCCAGGGCCTGCAAGCGCTCAGGCGTCAGGCGCACCAGCGGGCCGGCAATCGTCACCACCCCGATCACCGTGCCGTTGCCCCGGCGGATGGGCGCGGCCATGGCCGTCATGGCCGGCGCAAACACCTCCACGATGGTGCTGAAACCCTGCTGGCGCGCCGTTCGCAGGTAGGCCAGCAGCGCCTTCACCGTGGTGGGCGCGTTCGGGCCGTAGTCCTCGGGCTGGCCAAAGCCCTGGCGCGCAACCAGGGCCAGCGCCTCCTCGTCGCTCATGGTGGACAGCCAGGCATGGCCGGCCGAGCTGCACGAAAGGTTGACCGACAGGCCCATGTCCGGGTCGTAGCGCAGGCCGCGCATGGCCCCCTGCGCCTTGGCCACGAAGGTCAGTTCGTCCCCATCGACCACCGCCAGGCGCACCAGCTCCCCGGATTCGGCGGCCAGCCGGTCCAGCAGTGGCTGGGCGATGTCCACTACGCCCGTGGCGCTCAGAAAGCCCAGGCCCAGCGACACCAGCTTGATGGTCAGCATGTAGTTGCCCTGGCTGTGGTCCTGGCGCACGTAGCCACAGCGCACCAGCTCGGCCAGCAGGCGGTGGGTGGCGCTCAGCGGCATGTCGAGCTCGGAGGCCAGGCTCGACAGGGCCTTGCCCTCGGGATGGGGGGCCAGGTGCTCCAGGACTTTGAAACTGCGCTCGAGGATGCTGCTCATGGCGGGTCTCTTTCGGTGATCGTCTTTGTACTGTCGTCAATGTACCAAAAATTGTTAAAGGGTTTCTACTATGGAAAGTGTTTCCACTTTTTAACTACCATCAATCCCCATGGCGCAACCGGTCTTCCGGCTGCATGTCCCTGGTCCGACTTTTGATGGAGATGTCCCGTGAAAAAAACTGCTTGCATCCTGGCGGCCGCCGGCCTGTCCCTTTTGATGGCGTTGCCCGCCGCCGCGCAGCAGGAGCGCGTAATCCGCTTCGGCCACCTGAACAACGCCGACCATCCCGTGAGCTTTGGCGTCAAGCGCTTTGGCGAGCTGCTGGCCGCCAAGAGCGGCGGCAAGATGAAGGTCATGGAGTTCCCGGCTTCGCAACTGGGCAACGAGATGCAGCAACAGTCGGCCCTGCAGGGCGGCGTGCAGCAGATGTCGGCACCGGCCACCACCTCGCTGGCCGGCATCGTCAAGGAATTCGGGCTGGTGGACTTTCCGTTCGCCGTGGCCAGCTTCGCCCAGGCCGATGCGCTGCTCGACGGCCCACTGGGCCAGGCGCTGATCGCCAAGCTGCCCGAAAAGGGCCTGGTCGCCCTGGGCTACTGGGACCTGGGCTTTCGCAACGTGACGAACAGCAAGCGCGCCATCACCAAGGCCGATGACTTCGACGGCCTCAAATTGCGCGTGATCCCCAACCCCGTGTTCCTGGAGACCTTCAAGGCCTTCAAGGCCAACCCCGTGCCCATGCCGTTTGCCGAGCTCTACGGCGCGCTGGAAGCCAAGGCGGTCGATGGCCAGGAGAACCCCTATGCGGTGATCCTGTCGAACAAGATGTTCGAGGTGCAGAAGTACGTGAGCGCCACCAACCACGTGTACGCCGCCAACATCGTGCTGGTGAGCAAGAAATTCTGGGACCAGCTCACGCCCGCCGAGCAGAAGATGATGAACGACGCCGCCAACGAGGCGCGCGGCTACCAGCGCCAGGTGAGCCGCGCCGCCGCGCAGCGCTCGGTGGGTGACCTGCAGGCCAAGGGCATGGCCTACAACGAGATCGCGCCTGCCGAACTGGCGCGCATGCAGCAGATCGCCAAGCCCGTGATCGAGAAGTTCGCCGCGACTTACGACCCGGCCATCGTGAAGCTCTACAACGACGAACTGGCCCGCATCCGCAAGTAAGACATTCGGCGCGAACACCCATGAAAATCCTCGTCCTCCACGGCCCCAACCTGAACCTGTTCGGCCGCCGCGAACCCCACATCTATGGCACCACCACGCTCGCGCAGATCAACGAGCGCCTGCAGAAGCTCGCAACCGAGCTCGGCGTGGAACTCGACATCCTGCAGTCCAACCACGAAGGTGCGCTGATCGACTTCCTGCACGAGCACATCGACGCGGCGCAGGGGGCGCTCGTGAACCCCGCGGGCCTCACGCAGCACGGCGTGCCGCTGCACGATGCGATCAAGGCCATGCCCTTCCCGGTGATCGAGGTGCACATGTCCAACATCGCCGCGCGCGAGGCCTGGCGGGCGCACTCCATCATCTCGCCGGCCGTCAAGGCGACGGTGCAGGGCTTTGGCCCGCATTCCTACCTGGCAGCGCTGCGCTCGCTGGTGGAAAGCCTGCGCGAAGCCGCCCAGACGGCCTGAGTCCCGTTCCGCCATCACAGGAAATACAACATGAATCGATGGATGGACCGCGCCTGCCGCGTGCTGGAGGCGGTGATTGCCGCCATGCTGGCGCTGATGGTGGTGCTGGTGTTCGGCAACGTGGTGCTGCGCTATGGCTTCAATTCCGGCATCACCGTGTCGGAAGAAGTGTCGCGCTGGCTTTTCATCTGGATGACCTTCCTCGGGGCCATCGTCGCACTGCGTGAGCATGGCCACCTGGGGGTGGACATGGTGGTGCAGCGCCTGCCGGCGGCGGGTAAGAAAGCGTGCCTGGCGCTTGGGCACGGGGTCATGCTCTACATCGTCTGGCTGCTGTTCCAGGGCAGCCTGGCGCAGGCGCGCATCAACTGGGATGTGACGGCACCGACCACGGGCGCGTCCATGGCGATCGTCTACAGCGCGGGCCTGGTGTTCGCGGTGTGCGCGGCGCTGATCCTGGCCATCGACCTGTACAGGTTGCTCAGCGGCCAGATCGCCGATGAGGACCTGGTGATGGTGCAGGAGTCGGAAGAAGCCGTGCAGCTGCAGCAGATCCTCGGCTCTTCTGCCCAGGCGCCAGCCGGCAGTGCGCCCTCGGGCCACGGAGGTGCGAAGCCATGACCATCGTCGTCTTTGTCGGCGCGCTGCTGCTCGCCATGGCCATGGGCATTCCGATCGCGTTCTCGCTGCTGGCCAGCGGCGTCGCGCTGATGTGGAACCTGGACCTGTTCGACGCGCAGATCCTCGCGCAGAACCTGATCGGCGGGGCCGACAGCTTTCCGCTGCTGGCCGTGCCCTTCTTCATGTTGGCGGGCGAGATCATGAACGTCGGCGGCCTGTCGCGCCGCATCGTGGACTTCGCCCTGGCCCTGGTGGGCCACGTCAAGGGCGGCCTGGGCTACGTGACCATCATGGCCGGCTGCCTGCTGTCGGCCCTGTCGGGGTCGGCCGTGGCCGATGCGGCGGCACTCACGGCGCTTCTCCTGCCCATGATGGTCAAGGCCGGGCACGACAAGTCGCGCGCCGGCGGGCTGATCGCGGCCACCGGCGTCATCGGCCCGGTGATCCCGCCGAGCATCGGCCTGGTGATCTTCGGGGTTGCGGCCAACGTGTCCATCTCCAAGCTGTTCCTGGCGGCCATCGTGCCGGGCATCCTGATCGGTGCCGCGCTGTGGCTGACCTGGGCCTTCCTGGTGCGGCGCGAGAAGATCGTGCCGCCGCCGCGCAAGTCGGCCGCAGAGATCCTCACGGCCCTGCGCAAGGCCCTCTGGGCGTTGATGCTGCCGGTGATCATCCTCGTGGGCCTGCGCATGGGGGTGTTCACGCCCACCGAGGCGGCCGTGGTGGCGGCGGTGTACGCGCTCTTCGTCTCGGCGGTGATCTACCGCGAGATAAGCTGGCGCGAACTGTACGGCATCTTCGTCGCTGCGGCCAAGACCAGCGCCATCGTGATGTTCCTGATCGCGGCCGCCATGGTGAGCGCCTGGCTCATCACCGTGGCCGACCTGCCGTCCAAGGTGGTGGGGCTGCTGCAGCCCTTCATGGACAACAAGATTTTGCTGATGGCGGCCATCATGGTGCTGGTGATGGCGGTGGGGACCGCGATGGACATGACGCCCACCATCCTGATCCTCACCCCCGTGCTGATGCCGGTGGTGAATGCGGCGGGGATCGACCCGGTCTACTTCGGCGTGATGTTCATCATCAACAACTCCATCGGGCTCGTGACGCCGCCCGTGGGCACGGTGCTCAACGTGGTCGCGGGGGTGGGCAGGATGTCGATGGACGACGTGACCAAGGGCGTGGTGCCCTTCATGATCGCCGAGTTCGCCGTCATGTTCCTCATGGTGATCTTCCCGTGGCTGGTGACCTGGCCGGCCAAGCTCTTCCACGGATGAGGTTCATGGCATCAGTCGGTAACCCACCGCAGTTTCCGTCAGCAGGTGGCGCGGCTGGGCCGGGTCGGGTTCGAGCTTCTGGCGCAGGTGGCCCATGTAGATGCGCAGGTAGTGGCTCTGCTCGGTGTGCGAAGGGCCCCACACCTCGCGCAGCAACTGGCGGTGGGTGAGCACGCGCCCGGCGTTGGCCACCAGCACCGACAGCAGCCGGTACTCGATGGGCGTGAGGTGTACCTCCTGCCCGGCACGCCGTACCAGGCGCGCCTTGCGGTCCACGGCCACCTCGCCGAAGCTGAAGGTGGTGTCCTCCTCTTCGGACGTCCCCGTGGCGCGTGGCCGGCGCAGGTTGGCGCGCACGCGCGCCATGAGCTCGCCCACGCCGAAGGGCTTGGTCAGGTAGTCGTCGGCACCGGCGTCCAGCGCGGCGATCTTGTCGGCCTCGTCGATGCGCGCCGACAGCACGATCACCGCCACGGTGGACCACTGGCGCACGTCGCGGATCAGCGTGAGGCCGTCGCCGTCCGGCAGGCCCAGGTCCAGCACCAGCAGGTCGGGCTTGCGCGTGCCGGCCTCGGTCAGGCCGCGCTGCAGGGTGTCGGCCTCGTGCACCTGCCAGCCCTCGGCTTCGAGCGCACCGCGCACGAAGCGGCGGATCTGGGGCTCGTCTTCGATCACGACGGCAACGGGGGCTAGGCTGGCCATGCGGGGGCTTCTTTCAGGGGTGGAGGAGGCCTGCGGGGCAGGCGCAGCATGAATTCTGCCCCACCGCCATCGGCATTGCGGGCTTCGATCTGGCCCTGGTGGGCATCCACGATGGCCTTGCAGATGGCCAGGCCCAGGCCCACGCCCGGCGTGGCCGATTCGGCCTGCCCGCGCGTGAACTTCTCGAACAGCAGTGCGGTATCGCCTTGCATCCCCTGCGGCAGGCCGGGGCCGTGGTCGCGCACGCTCAGCACCAGGGCCTCGGGTTGCGCATGGGCCTGCACGCTGATGGGTGGGGCACCGTATTTGGCCGCGTTCTCCAGCAGGTTCACGAGCACGCGCTCGATCAGCACGGCGTCGAACTCCACCAGGGGCAGGTCGGCCGGGATGCGTGCCTGCACCTCGCGCCCCGCGAGGGCCGGGCCGGCGGCGCGGATGGCGCTGCCCACCACTTCTTCCGTGGACTGCCAGTCCATGCGCAGGTGCACGGCACCGCTTTGCAGGCGTGCCATCTCCAGGAGGTTGTTGACCAGGGTGTTGAGCTCGCGCGACTGCGCCACCATGGCGGCGGCGGCGCTGGCCTGGTGCGCGGGCAGGGGCGGGGTGGCATCGCGCAGCGACTCGGCCAGGCCGATCAGGCTGGTCAACGGCGTGCGCACGTCGTGCGATATCGCCGCGAGCAGGGCATTGCGCAGCCGCTCGGACTCCATCTCCACCACGGCGCCCTGCGCCACCTCCACGTAGTGCACGCGCTCCAGCGCAATCGCGATCTGGCGCGCCAGGGTATCGAGCTGCTTGGCCTGTTCGGGGATCAGCAGCCAGCGCGGCTGGGCGGGTTGGAGCGCCAGCACGCCGCGCACGCGCATCGGTGCCTGCAGCGGAACGTAGTGCCAGCTGTGCGCGGCCAGCGTGGTCGTGGCCAGGCCCGCGGGCTGGGCATTGCGCATGCACCAGTCCGCGACGGAGGCATCGAAGCCTTCGGGCGCGGGGTCGGGCAGCACCAACTGGTCGCGTGCATCGGTGGGCAGCACCACGGCCTGACCGCCGAAGTTGCGTTCGGTGGCGGTGCGGCCCAGCTCCACCACCTGCGAGGCCATGAGCGCGGCCGACAGGTCGCGCGTGAGCTCGAACAGCGATTGCGCACGCTGCTCGCGGCTGGCCGCGATGCGCGCCTGGAAGCGCAGCCCCGCCGTGAGCTGCCCGATGAGCAGGCCCACGGCCAGCATGACGGCGAAGGTGAAGAAATACTGCACATCGCTCACGGCGAACGAAAACCGCGGCGGCACGAAGAACAGATCGAACGCCGCCACGTTGAGCACGGCCGAGAGTGCGGCCGGCCCGCGCCCCTGGCGCACGGCGACCAGCACCACCCCCATGAGGAACAGCATGACGATGTTGGCCAGCTCGAAATAGCCATGCAAAGGCGCTGCCAGTGCCGTGGCCATCACACTGGCGGCCACGGCCCAGGCATAGCGTCGCCAGCCTGGCTGCAGGCCGGCATCAGGCTCTTCGCCGTCTGCCTGGCGCAGGGTCTGGGCAAGGCGCCGGGTGCTCGGGGTGTGGCCCACCTCCATCACGTCCAGGGCCGGCGCCAGGGTGGCCAGCTTCTGGGTCATGCCCACCTGCCACGGCCAGCGGCGGCGCGCTTCGGCGCGGCGGCCCACGATCAGGGTCGCGCAGTTGAGCGCCTGGGCATGCGCCACCAGGGCTGCGGGCAGGTCATGCCCGGTGAGCACGGCGGTCTGCGCGCCCAGGTCGCCTGCGAGCTGCAGCACGGCCAGGATGCGGTCGCGCTCGGCCGCAGCCAAGCGCTGCAGGCGCGGCGTTTCCACATAGGCCGCATGCCAGCGCACGTTGAGCTGGCCCGCCAGCCGCGCGGCCGTGCGCACCGTCTGCTCGGCGCCCGCCTGCGGACCGATGCAGGCGAGGATGGCGCCATCGGTGTTCCATGCCGGGGTGATGGACTGCTCGATGCGGTAGCTGCGCACATCGTCCTCGACATGCTCGGCCGTGCGCCGCAGCGCCATCTCGCGCAGCGCGATCAGGTTGCCCTTGCGAAAGAAGTTCTGCGCCGCGCGCTCGGCCTGGGGCGCCAGGTAGACCTTGCCGGCCTTCAGGCGCAGCAGCAGCTCGTCGGGCGTCACGTCCACCAGCACCACCTCGTCGGCGCTGTCGAGCACGGTGTCGGGCACGGTCTCGTGCACGCGGATGCCGGTGATGGCGCCCACCACGCCGTTCAGGCTTTCGAGGTGCTGCACGTTGAGCGTGGTCCAGACGTCGATGCCGGCGTCCAGCAGCTCGCGCACGTCCTGCCAGCGCTTGGGGTGGCGTGAGCCTTCCACATTGGAGTGGGCGAGTTCGTCCACCAGCAGCACCGCAGGCTTTGCTGCCAGCGCGGCATCCAGGTCGAACTCGGGCAGGGTGCGGTCCCGGTACGGCACTTCGCGCGGTGGCAGGCGCGGCAGGCCCTGGAGCAGCTCGGCTGTCTCGCTGCGGCCATGCGTTTCCACCACACCGGCGAGCACCTGGGTGCCTGCGCGGTGGGCGCGCTGGGCGGCGCTGAGCATGGCGTAGGTCTTGCCCACGCCGGCATTGGCGCCAAAGTACACGCGCAGCCGGCCGCTCGCCGCCTGCTGGGCGTCGCGCTGGATACTTTCCAGGAGTTCGTCGGGGTCGGGTCGGCTGTCGCTGTGCAAGGCCATCAAGGTTCCTGGGATGTGTTTGTGGGCGGCCGCCTGCCGCGTGGCCGGCGTGCCACCAGCAGCCAGGCCAGCGCCAGCGGGACCAGCAGCACGGCCACTGCGCACAGCGCAGCGAGCACATCATTGCCTGCCATGGCTCAGCGCAATGCGTCCAGCGCCAGGTTCAACTGCAGCACGTTGATGCGCGCTTCGCCCACGAAACCCAGCCATGGTAGCTCTACCTGTGATTCCACGAGGGCCGCCACCTTGTCGGCGCTCACGCCCTTGGCCGTAGCCACGCGTGCCACCTGGTAGCGTGCGGCGGCGGGGCTGATGTGAGGATCGAGCCCGCTGGCCGAGGCGGTGACCAGGTCCACGGGCACCGGCGCGGTGTTGCCGGGGTCGGCTTCGCGCAGGGCGGCGATGCGGGCGCTGACGGCGTCCTTGAGCGCCGGGTTCAGCGGCCCCTGGTTGGAGCCACCCGAGGCACTGGCGTTGTAGGGCATGGGCGCGGTGGCCGAGGGCCGGCCCCAGAAATGCCCGGGTGCGGTGAAGTTCTGGCCGATGAGCTCGGAACCCACGGCCGCGCCATTTTTCACTACCAGGCTGCCATTGGCCTGGTGCGGGAAGGCGGCTTGCGCAATGCCGGTGACGACCATCGGGTAGATCACGCCCGTCGCCAGCGTGAGCGCGGCGAACAGGACCAGAGTGGGGCGAAGAATATTGTTCATGGAGAAATGTCCTTGGGTGTTCAGACCAGGCCCATGGCCGAGAGCAGCAGGTCGATGGCCTTGATGCCGATGAAGGGCACGATGAGCCCGCCCAGCCCGTAGATGGCCAGGTTGCGGCGCAGCAAGGCAGCGGCCCCCACGGCGCGGTAGCGCACACCCTTGAGCGCCAGCGGAATCAGAAACACGATGACCAGGGCGTTGAAGATCACGGCGGCCAGGATGGCCGACTGCGGGCTGGTCAGCTGCATCACGTTGAGCGCCGCCAGTTGTGGGTAGGTGCTCACGAAGATCGCCGGGATGATGGCGAAGTACTTGGCCACGTCGTTGGCGATGGAGAAGGTGGTGAGCGAGCCGCGCGTCATGAGCAGTGCCTTGCCGGTCTCCACCACTTCCAAGAGCTTGGTGGGGTTGGAGTCCAGGTCCACCATGTTGCCGGCCTCCTTCGCGGCCTGCGTGCCCGAGCCCATGGCCACGGCCACGTCGGCCTGGGCCAGGGCGGGTGCGTCGTTGGTGCCGTCGCCGGTCATGGCCACCAGCCGGCCTTCGGCCTGGTACTGGCGGATCAGCGCCAGCTTGGCCTCGGGCGTGGCCTCGGCGAGGAAGTCGTCCACGCCGGCCTCGGCGGCAATGGCGGCGGCCGTGAGCTTGTTGTCGCCGGTCACCATCACGGTCTTGATGCCCATGCGGCGCAGCTGCGCAAAGCGCTCGCGGATGCCGGTCTTGACGATGTCCTTGAGTTCCACCACGCCCAGCACCCGGCTGCCGTCGGCCACGGCCAGCGGCGTGCTGCCGCGGCGTGCCACCTCGTCGGCGGCGCGCAGCACCTCGGCGGGCATGTGGGCGCCCAGGGCCTCCACATGGCGGCGCACGGCGTCCACCGCGCCCTTGCGCAGCTGGCGCACGCTGCCGCCCGTCTGGGCGATGTCCACGCCGCTCATGCGTGTCTGCGCAGTGAAGGCGATGGCGGTGACGCTGCCATCTGCGGGCACGGCCACGGGCTCGCCTGCGGCCTGCACCAGGGCCACGATGCTGCGGCCCTCCGGCGTCTCATCGGCGGCCGATGCCTGGGCGGCGCAGGTGCCCAGTTGGGCCTGCGTGACGCCCGGTGCGGGCAGCAAGGCGCTGGCCTGGCGGTTGCCGTGGGTGATGGTGCCGGTCTTGTCCAGCAGCAGCACGTCCACGTCGCCGGCGGCCTCCACCGCGCGGCCCGAGGTGGCGATCACGTTGGCCTGCATCATGCGGCTCATGCCCGCCACGCCCACGGCCGACAGCAGGCCGCCGATGGTGGTCGGGATCAGGCACACCAGCAGCGACACCAGGGCCGTGAGGCTCACCACCGTGCCGGCCTGGGCGGCCTGCACGCTGTAGAGCGAGTAGGGCAGCAGGGTGACCGTGACCACCAGGAACACGATGGTCAGCGCCACCAGCAGGATGTTGAGCGCGATCTCGTTGGGCGTCTTCTGGCGCTTGGCGCCCTCGACCATGCTGATCATGCGGTCCAGGAACGAATCCCCGGGGTTCACGGCCACGCGCACCACCAGCCAGTCCGACAGCACGCGCGTGCCGCCGGTGACCGAGGAGAAGTCGCCGCCCGATTCGCGCACCACGGGAGCCGACTCGCCGGTGATGGCCGATTCGTCCACCGAGGCCACGCCTTCGATGACCTCGCCGTCCATGGGCACCATGTCGCCGGCCTCGACCAGCACCACGTCGCCCTTGCGCAGGTTCTCGGCCTGCTCGGGCAGCCAGGTGCCGCCGTGGCGGGGTTCCTTGAGCTTCTTGGCCCAGTTGCTTTTCTTGAGCGTGCGCAGCGACGCGGCCTGGGCCTTGCTGCGACCTTCGGCCAGGGCCTCGGCGAAGTTGGCGAAGAGCACGGTGAACCACAGCCACACGGCCACCGCGAGCACGAAGCCGGCGCCCTGGTCACCCTGGCCACCCAGGGCGTTGAGCCACAGCAGCGTGGTCAGGATGCTGCCGATGTAGACCACGAACATCACCGGGTTGCGCCATTGCACGCGCGGGTTGAGCTTGGTGAAGGCGGCACGCAGGGCGGGCAGCACGAGGGCCTTGTCCATCAAGGCCAGGGCAGGGGTTGCTTGCATGGCAGGGGTACCAATGGGGGTGGAAGGGGCGGGGTTGCGCGGGGCGTTCATGGGGCCACTCCCAGCATCAGGTGCTCGACCACGGGCCCCAGGGCCAATGCCGGCACATAGTTGAGCAGGCCCACCAGCAGCACGGTGCCGATCAGCAGCACCACGAACAGCGGGCCGTGGGTGGGCATGGTGCCTGCCGTCACCGGCAGGCGCTTCTTGCGCGCCAGGGCGCCGGCAATCGCCAGCACCGGCACGATCACCGCGAACCGGCCCAGCCACATGGCCACGCCCAGCAGCATGTTGTAGAACGGCGTGTTGGCCGACAGGCCCGCGAAGGCGCTGCCGTTGTTGTTGGCCGCCGAGCTCAGCGCATACAGCACCTCGCTGAAGCCGTGCGGGCCGGCCTGCACCATGCCGGCGGTGCCGGAGGTGGTGGACACCGCGATGGCCGTGCCCAGCAGCACCAGCAGCGGAGTCGCCAGGATGGCCAGCGAGGCCAGCTTCATCTCGTGCGCCTCGATCTTCTTGCCCAGGTACTCGGGCGTGCGGCCGATCATCAACCCGGCGATGAACACCGCCAGGATGGCGAAGACCAGCATACCGTACAGGCCGGAGCCGACGCCGCCAAACACCACTTCGCCCAATTGCATGAGCACCATGGGCACCATGCCGCCCAGCGGCGTGAGGGAGTCATGCATCGCGACCACGGCACCGCACGAAGCGGCTGTCGTGACCACGGCGAACAGGCCCGAGGCGGTGATGCCAAAGCGTGTCTCCTTGCCTTCCATGTTGCCGCCGGCCTGCGCCACGCTGGCCGCCTGGTCCACGCCCAGCTGCGCGAACAGCGGGTTGCCCGCCTGCTCTGCCGGCATGATGGCCAGCACCGCAGCCACGAACAGCACGGTCATGGCCGCCAGCACCGCCAGGCCCTGGCGCTGGTCGCCCACGCTGCGGCCAAAGGCGAAGCACAGCGCGGCCGGGATCAGGAAGATGGCCAGCATCTGCGCCAGGTTGGTCCAGGCCGTGGGGTTCTCGAACGGGTGGGCCGAGTTGGCGTTGAAGAAGCCGCCACCATTGGTACCCAGCATCTTGATCGCCTCTTGCGAGGCCACCGGGCCCATGGCCAGGGTCTGCGTGGGTGTGGTCAGCGCCTGCAGCACGGGCTGGCCCTGGGCATTGAGCAGTGGCGCACCCTGGCCGTCCAAGGCCGGCTGCTGGTAGCTGGTGGATTCGAGGGTGGCCACGTCGGTGTAGGCATTGAAATTCTGCACCACGCCGCTGCCGGCGAGGAACAGGGCCAGCACCAGTGACAGCGGCAGCAGCAGCCACACGGTGATGCGCGTGATGTCCACCCAGAAGTTGCCCAACACGGCGCTGGAGCGGGCGGTAAAGCCCCGGATCAGCGCGAACGCCACGGCGATGCCGGTGGCGGCCGAGAAGAAGTTCTGGCCGGCCAGCGCCACCATCTGCGTGAGGTAGCTCATGGTGGCTTCACCCCCGTAGCCCTGCCAGTTGGTGTTGGACACGAAGCTGATCGCGGTGTTGAACGACGAATCGGCCGACACGGCGGGCATGGCCTGCGGGTTCAGGGGCAGCAGGCCCTGCAGGCGCTGCACGGCGTAAACGAAGAGCAGGCCGGTACCATTGAACACCAGCAGGCACAGGGCATAGCGCGACCAGCCCATACCTTGTTGCGGGTCCACGCCCGCCAGGCGATAGAGGCCTGATTCGGCCTTCTGCATCCAGGCCGGGGGGGCACCGGTGGCGAGCACGGCCACCCAGCGGCCCAGCGGCCAGGCCATGAGCACCAGCAGTACGAGAAAAGAGCCCAGCAAGGCCCACGCAGCGGCGGTCATCAGAATTGCTCCGCGCAGATCAGGGCGTACACCAGGTACGCGAGCAGCAGCACCGCGATCAGGCCGCTGAGCCCATAGAGCAGTTCGACGGCGATCATGCGCGCTCTCCTGCGGGTTTTTGTTCCAGGCGGCTGCAGCCGCGCACGAGCAGCAGGACCAGGCCCCACAGGCCGGTGGCCGCCGCGATATAGACGAAATCCATGGTTTGCTTCTCCATTTGGGCAATGGGAGAAGTCTCGGGATCCGCGCGTAAAAACAGGGCACAGACTGCAGGCCGTGCCGTAAAAAAAGCGTAAAGAGAAGGCTCGGCGTGGCGCGGGGCGGAGCCCGCCGTGCCGTCAGTCGCTGTGCGTGCGCACCAGGCGGATGTGGAGTTTGCTGAACTTGGCTGCGTCGCTGCGGATGTCGCCGGTCGCCAGGTCCACGGCAAAGCGCTGGTTCACGCGCGTGGTGTCCAGGCTGTCGCCGCCCTGGCCCTGGCGCTGGGCCTTTTCCACGTTGCCGTAGTTGTACTGGTTGCCCGCCAGGCCCCCCTTGACGTTGGCGTTGACCGCCCAGTACCAGCCCGAGGGCGCGGCCGGGAACAGCCGTGCATCGAGCCCCGGCGTGCGCGCCGATTTGTCCACCAGCCGGCGCAGCTCGGCGGCGCGCGGCAGGCGCCAGGGCAGGCCCTCGGCCTTCCAGCGCGCCTGGGCGTGGGCCAGGGCCTGGGCATGGTCGATCTCCAGCGGCGTGCCCGTGCAGGTGGTGCCGGTCCACTGCATGCCCTCGACGCAGCGCGGCCAGGCCAGCCTGGCGCGCGTGTCGATCACGAGGCTGCCATCGGCCGAGAGCACCAGTGCGGCAGCAGGTTCGGGGTTCGGTGCCTGCGCCAGGCTGGGCAGGGGGGCGATGAGGCAGGCCAGCACCAGCGATGCGGTGCGGCCCGTCCGTGTGTTGGGGATGTGCGTCATACAGGCGATGTTCGCATGGGAGTGCATGCAGTATGCATGGCCGCCCTGGGTGCGGGGTGCTAAAGTGCATCGCGCGCCACCCGGAACATGGACCGGGGGCCGTGCGGACCCGCATGGCGGTGCACCGCATGTTTTTTCAGGATGCCCTGACGAGGAACCCGCACGCATGCGACCGGATCGCCAGCCCCTCATCCGCCAACTTTTCGACGACTACATCGCGCTGTACTCCACGCGCGACGAGCGCCTGATCGGGCGCCTGAGCACCCAGTTCAGCGGCTACGCCAGCCGCAGCGACCGCCTGGTGCACACCCGCAGCGAATGGGTGGCCGCCATCCTGCAGGACTTTGCCCTGGTGCCGCAGCACATGCGCATCGAGGTGCTCGACCTGTGCCTGCAGGACCTGGCCGAGGACGTTGTCTCGGCCACGGCGCTGGTGCATGTGCGTGGCCCCGATGCGGGCGAGACCCCGGCCGGCCAGGTGCCGGTGGCGCGCCTGGTGCTGGTGTTCCGCCTGGAAGGCGCGGAGTGGAAGATCGTGCACAGCGGCACCTCGGTGCCCTCGGGCCCCTTGCCGCAGGGGAGCTCTGCCGCCATGGTGCGCCTGCAGAACGACCACCGCGTGCTGCAGGCGCAACTGCAGGAGAGCACCCGGGCCCTGGCCGAGGCGCAGCAGCGCATCGACGCCATGGACCGCACCGACAGCCTCACCGGCCTGGGCAACCGGCGCCAGTTCGACCACGTGCTGCAGCAGGCCTGGGAGCGCGCGCAGCGCGCCGCCACCCCGCTGGCGCTGGTGCTGCTGGAGGTGGATGCGCTGCGCCACTTCATGGACCGCCATGGCCACCTGGCGGGCGATGCCTGCCTGCAGACCCTGGCCGTCACGCTCACCCAGATCGTGCAGGAGCGCCCAGGCGGCCTGGTGGCGCGGTTCGCGGGCGATGCCTTTGCCTTGCTGCTGCCCGGCGCGACTTTCGATGAGGCCCAGGGCCTGGCGCAGGGCGCCGTGGTCGCTGTGCGCTCGCTGGCACTGCCCCACGAAGGCTCGGC
This sequence comes from Acidovorax sp. Root219, assembly GCF_001428665.1. Taxonomy (GTDB): domain Bacteria; phylum Pseudomonadota; class Gammaproteobacteria; order Burkholderiales; family Burkholderiaceae_C; genus Acidovorax. The sequence goes on along the minus strand of NZ_LMIJ01000046.1, from coordinate 16,432 downwards.
CCTGGGCCGGCTCAGCCTGGGCGGGGGGGTGGCCGCGCTGGTGCCTGTGCGCGACCAGCGCGCCGATGAACTGGTGCGCGCCGCCAGCAGCGCCCTGGCCCGGGCACGGCAGGCCGGCGGCAACCGGGTCGAGCCACAGGCCGACTGAACAGGTCTCCTACCTCGAAACGGCCCAGTCTGCCGATAAGGGTTTTTCCGGGTGCCCGCGACAATGGCAGGCTATGCATTTTTCCCGCTTCTTCAAGATGGCCCTGATCCTGGGCCTGCTCTCGGCCATCGGCCCGTTTGCCATCGACATGTATTTGCCCGCGCTGCCCGAGATCGGGGCCAGCCTGGGTGCGTCGGTGGGGGCCGTGCAATGGAGCCTCACGGCCTTCTTCCTCTCGCTGGGGGCTGGCCAGCTGCTCTACGGCCCCGTGTCGGACATGGTGGGGCGCAAGCCGCCGCTGTACTTCGGCCTGGCCTTGTTCACCCTGGCCAGCGTGGGCTGCGCGCTGGCCACCGACATCGAGACCCTGATCGCCCTGCGCTTCGTGCAGGGCCTGGGCGCGGCGGCGGGCATGGCCATTCCGCGCGCCGTGGTCCGCGACCTGCACACGGGCACCGATGCGGCGCGGCTGATGTCGCTGCTGATGCTGGTGTTCAGCGTCTCGCCCATCCTGGCGCCGCTGGCGGGCAGCGGCGTGATCGCCCTGGCCGGCTGGCGCGGCGTGTTCTGGGTGGTGGCGGTGGCCGCCGTGGCCGGCCTGGCGCTGGTGTACGGCAGCCTGGGCGAAACACGGCCTGCGGCCGATCGGGTGGAAAGCAGCCTGGGCGGGGCCCTCGCCGCCTACGGGCTGCTGCTGCGCGACTGGCACTACCTGGGCCTGGTGTTCATCGGCGGCTGCGCCATGGCGGGCTTTTTCGTGTACCTGGCGGGCTCGCCCTTCGTGCTCATCAACCACTACGGCCTGACGCCCACGCAGTACAGCCTGGCATTTTCGGTGAATGCAGCGGCCTTCATCGGTACCTCGCAGTTCACGGCCGCGCTGGGCGAGCGCTTCGGGCTGGTGCGCCTGGTCAAGGCCGCCGCCACGGGCTCGGGCGTGGTCATGGTGGCGATGCTCAGCTACTACCTGCTCGGCGGCGATGAGCTCGCGGTGCTGATCGGCCTGTACTTCGTGGCCAGCGCGCTGATGGGGCTGGTGATTCCCACCACCTCGGTGCTGGCGCTGGAAAAGCACGGCGCCATTGCGGGCACGGCCTCGGCCCTGCTTGGCACACTGCAGATGCTCACGGGCGCTGCCGCCATGGGCATCGTGGGCCTGTTCGCCAACGGCAAGCCGCTGCCCATGGTGGTCGGCATGGCCACGGGCGCGCTGGTGGGCGTGGCGCTGGCCTGGATCACGCTGGCGGGCCACAGCGACCAGTCGGTGGCCGCAGCCCGCGCCTGATCTCCGTCAGGTCTTCTTGCGGGCCGGCGGCTGCGCGGCCACCCGCTCTGCCAGTGCCTGGATGGTGATCGGGGCCGAGCCCTCGGCATGGTTGCTGATGCAGACGTAGGCGTTCTGCCCGGCACCGGTCACGCCGGCGATCAGGCGCGCCAGCTCCTCGCGGTTCTGCAGGTCGGGGTGGTGCAATTGGTCGAAGGGCTCGTAGAGTTTTTCGGCCTCTTCGTAGCCATAGGGGCCGTGCACCGGGTTCAGCATCCAGCGGCAGACCAGCGGGCCGGGCCACAGCGCGCGCAGCATGTGCAATTGGTCGGCCAGCGGCGGCATCTTGGGGTGCAGGTCGATGCAGTAGGTGGCGCCCGCCTCGCGCAGCACGGCCGCGAAGTCGAGGGCCATCCAGTGCGAGCTGATCCATTCGGGGTCGCGCACCTCCACGGCCAGGATGCCGTCGGGCGCAATGGGGGCGAGCTTGGGCTGGGCCAGCAGCATGGTGCGCAGGCGCTGCAGCACCTCGGGCAGGCGGTCGAGCTGGTCCATGGGCAGGGGGCTGAGCTGGAACACCAGCGCCCCGATCTTGTGGCCCAGGCCCTGCAGCGCGGGTTCCACGAACTCGGTGCGTGCCAGGTCGGCATTCAGAAAGGCGGGGTTGGGCTCGCGGCCACGGCCATCTTCGCTGCGCACCAATGCATCGGTCACCAGGCTCGGGGCCTTGACCACAAAGCGGAAGTCGTCGGGCACCTGGCTGGCATAGCGCTCGTACTGGCTCACCGTGAGCGGGCGGTAGAAGCTGCGGTCGATGCTCACCGTGCGCAGCAAAGGGTGCTGGACGTAGATTGACAGCCCGTTCTTGGACAGCTGTGCCGGGGAGTGCTCGCCCTCCCAAACCAGGCCCTTCCAGCCCGGGTAGGTCCAGGTGGAGGTACCCAGGCGCAGGTGGGTCGACAGGCTGGCGGCCAGGGCGTGCGTGGCGTCGTCCTGCGGCTGTGCGCTGACGCCCAGGCCTTTCTTGCGTGCGGGCGGGGCAGGGGACTTCTCATCCTGCACGGCGGCGGGCGCTGCGGGTGGCGGCGGCGGTGGCTCAGGCGGGCCACCGAACAGATCGTCCTGCATGCCCATGGCGCCTCTCGCGTTCAGGCCTGTGGAGCCACTGCGGGCTGCGGCTGCTGCTCCAGTGCATCGGCCGCTTCTTCGTTGAGTGCCCTGGCTTCGCGCTGGGGTTGCGTGAGCGGGGTGGCAATCCACTTGTTGCCCTGGAAGAAGTTGCGCGCGCCGTCCTTGTCCCCGGCCAGCTCCCGCTGCAGGCGCTCGGCATCGCGGTGGCGAATGCTTTCAGCCACTTCGGCCACCTCTTCGGCGTCCACACCCAGGGTCTGCAGCGCCTGCATGCCAAAGCCCATGGCCGACTCGAAGGTCTCGCGCATCTGGTAGTCCACGCCCAACTGCAGCAGCTCGATGGCATGCTGGCGGTCGTAGGCGCGCGCCAGCACCGGGATCAGCGGGCATTCGTGCTTGAGCAGCTCGACGATGCGCGTGGTGGTCTTGGCATCGTCCACGCAGACCAGAATGGATTTGGCGTGGTGTGCGCCGCTGGCGTGCAGCACATCGAGGCGCGTGCCGTCGCCGTAGTAGACCTTGAAGCCGAATTTCGCGGCCGCGCGGATCATGTCGGTGTCGTTCTCGATGATGGCGATGTCGACACCCCGCGCCAGCAGCAGTTGGCTGGCGATCTGCGCAAAGCGGCCGAAGCCGATGATCAGCACCGTGCCCTTGAGGCCATCGGCCGCGTCGATGCCCGCCATGTCCTGCGCGGGCTCGGGTGGCATGAGCCAGCGCAGCGAGAGCACGGCCAGCGGCGTGAGCGCCATGGAGATGATCACGGCAGCGGTGAGCACGGCATTCATCTGTGCCTCCACGATGCCCGCAGCAGCCGCAGCCGAATAGAGCACGAAGGCGAATTCACCGCCCTGGGCCATGAGCATGGTGCGCTGCAGGGCCTCGCCGTGCGCAGCCTTGGTGAAGCGTGCCACGGCGTACACGCCGATGCCCTTGACGGTCATGCAGGCCACCACGCCCCCCAGCAGCAGAGGCCAATTCTGCAGCACCAGCGGAATGTCGAGCGCCATGCCCACGCCCATGAAGAACAGGCCCAGCAGGATGCCGCGAAACGGCTCCACATCGGCCTCTAGCTGGTGGCGGAAGGTGGATTCAGACAACATCACGCCGGCCGCGAAAGCACCCATGGCCATGGACAGCCCGCCCCACTGCATGGCCAGCGCCGCGCCCAGCACCACCAGCAGGGCGGCGGCGGTCATCACCTCGCGCGCCTTGGCACGGGCCAGCACGCTGAACAGCGGGTTGAGCAGCCAGCGGCTGACTGCGACCAGGCCGACCACGGCCGCCAGCGCCACACCCACGGTGACCCAGCGAGACACGGCCTCCCCGGTCGGGGCGGGCGAAAGGAAGGCGACGATGGCCAGCAAGGGTACGATGGCCAGATCTTCGAGCAGCAGGATGGAGACGATGCGCTGGCCGCGCGGCGTGGAGGTGTCGCCGCTCTCGTCGAGCAACTGCATCACGATGGCCGTGGACGAGAGCACAAAGCCCGAGGCCGCGATAAAAGCCACGGCCGACGAGAGCCCTGCCACCACGCCAGTGGCGGTGAGCAGTGCGATGCAGACCAGCACCTGGGCCAGGCCCAGGCCGAAGATCTGGCGCCTGAGGTTCCACAGCCGGGTGGGCTGCATCTCCAAGCCGATCACGAAGAGGAACATCACCACGCCGAGCTCGGCCACGTGCAGGATGGTCTGGGCATCGCTGAAGAAGCCGAGGCCGAACGGCCCGATGGCCAGGCCTGCGGCCAGGTAGCCGAGCACCGAGCCCAGGCCCAGGCGCTTGAACAGGGGCACGGCGATGACGCCAGCGGCCAGCAGCACGACGACTTTGACGAGTTCGGTGCCTGATTCAGCAGCGGCCATGGGGACTCCGGGACAACAACAAGAGGGAACGAAACGCGGGGTAAGGAGATGGTAGCGTCATCCTGCGCCCTGCAAGGCGTGGGGAAGGCCCCTCACGGGCTGGAGAACAGGCCGCCCTCGTCCAGCAACTCGTAGGCAATCTCGGGGCGCTGGTCCATGCCCTTCTTGATCGCGGCCGGAATGGACTGGCGCGTCTTGCGGCACAGGCCGGGCTGCTCGTGCACCAGGATGGCGATACCACGCAGGGTGCGCACTTCGTTGGGGCTCGGTGTGACGGTGATGCGGATGCCGAGCTGCTGTTCCATGCGCTCCTGCATGCGGCGCAGGTCAGCCAGGCTGGTGATGCCCTCGAGCCGGGTGAGCAGCTTCTTTTCCTCGGTCTGGGTCAGCTGCAGGATGCGCGTGTCGCCATCGGGGGCCTGGAGCAGGGCGTCCCGGTCGCAGACACAGGCGCCAGGCGGGCACTCCGTGCGGACGGGGAAGGGGACAGGCTTCATGGAGGGAGAGGGCGTGCGGATCTGGCGAGCGGCGTGGTCCCTGCATTCTAAGAGCGGCTAACAAACCTCTTCTGGCGGCGTTGCAGCGTCTTGTCGTACTGCTCGTACTGCCTGCGAAGCAGCGCCTAGCCAGAACCGCTTCGCTGAGTTTTGTTAGCCGCTCTAAGAAGCTCCGGCATTTCCGAGGGTAAGCCAGGGCGTTGCCCGGGCTGTTACCAAAAGTGGCTGTGGCAAACTCCCGCGCTTCGCGTATTTTTTCGAGTTTCAGAGAGTTTGCCCACCCATGCAGCAGATCGTCCGGCAGTTGGCCGCAGAAATCAAAGTCAGTGAATCCCAGGTGCGTGCAGCGGTGGAGCTGCTCGACGGGGGGGCCACGGTGCCCTTCATCGCCCGCTACCGCAAGGAAGTGACCGGCGGGCTCGACGACATCCAGCTGCGTGAGCTGGAAGCGCGCCTGTCCTACCTGCGCGAGCTCGAAGACCGCCGCGCCACCGTGCTCAAGAGCATCGACGAGCAGGGCAAGCTGACCGACGCCCTGCGCGTGGCCATTGCCAGCGCCCCTACCAAGCAGGAGCTGGAGGACATCTACCTGCCCTTCAAGCAAAAGCGCCGCACCAAGGGCCAGATGGCGCGCGAGTTCGGCATCGAGCCGCTGGCCGACAAGCTGTTTGCCGACCCCACGCTGGACCCCGCAGCCGAGGCCGCCGCCTTCACCAAGCCGCCCGAGGTGCTGGACGACGGCAAGACCGGCGCCGACTTCTCCACCGTGCCGGCCGTGCTTGATGGCGTGCGCGACATCCTCTCGGAGCGCTGGGCCGAGGATGCGGTGCTGGTGCAGTCGCTGCGCGAGTGGCTCTGGTCCGAAGGCCTCTTGCGCAGCAAGAAGGTGGACGGCAAGAACGAGAACGACCCCGAGGTCTCCAAGTTTCGCGACTATTTCGAATACGACGAACCCATCGGCCGCGTGCCCTCGCACCGGGCGCTGGCGGTGTTCCGCGGCCGGGCGCTTGAGATCCTCGAAGGCAAGCTGGTGCTGCCGGTCGAGCCCGAGCCGGGCAAGCCCAGCCTGGCCGAAGGCAAGATCGCCCTGCACCTGGGCTGGAGCCATGCCGGCCGCCCGGCAGACGACCTGCTGCGCAAGTGCGTGAGCTGGACCTGGCGCGTGAAGCTGAGCCTGTCGACCGAGCGCGACCTGTTCGCCCGCCTGCGCGACGATGCCGAGAAGGTCGCGATCAAGGTGTTTGCCGACAACCTGCGCGATCTGCTGCTGGCGGCGCCTGCCGGCCCGCGCGTGGTGATGGGGCTGGATCCAGGCATCCGCACGGGTGTGAAGGTGGCCGTGGTGGACGCCACGGGCAAGCTGGTGGAGACCGCCACGGTGTTCCCGCACGAGCCGCGCCGCGACTGGGAAGGCTCGCTGCACACGCTGGCCAAGCTGGCGGAAAAGCACGGCGTGAACCTGATCGCCATCGGCAACGGCACGGCCAGCCGCGAGACCGACAAGCTGGCGGCCGACCTGATCAAGCTGGCCGCCAAGGCCGAGCGCGCCATCGAGAAGGTGGTGGTGAGCGAGGCCGGCGCCTCGGTCTACTCCGCCAGCGAATACGCCTCGCAGGAGATGCCCGACGTGGACGTGAGCCTGCGCGGCGCCGCCAGCATTGCGCGCCGCCTGCAGGACCCGCTGGCCGAGCTGGTCAAGATCGACCCCAAGAGCATCGGCGTGGGCCAGTACCAGCACGACGTGAACCAGAGCGAGCTGGCCCGCACCCTGGGCACGGTGGTGGAAGACTGCGTGAACTCCGTGGGCGTGGACCTGAACACGGCCAGCGTGCCGCTGCTCAGCCGCGTCTCGGGCCTGTCGCCCAGCGTGGCCAAGGCGGTGGTGCGCTGGCGCGAGGCCAATGGCGCCTTCAAGAGCCGCAAGCAGCTCATGGACGTGTCGGGCCTGGGCGCCAAGACCTTCGAGCAGAGCGCGGGCTTCCTGCGCATCCGCGGCGGCGACAACCCGCTGGACATGACGGGCGTGCACCCCGAGACCTACCCCGTGGTCGAGCAGATCATGGAAAAGACGGGCAAGCCCGTGGTCGAGATCATGGGCCGCAGCGACATGCTCAAGACGCTGAAGCCGGAGCTGTTCGCCAACGAGAAGTTCGGTGTGATCACCGTCAAGGACATCCTGGGCGAGCTCGAAAAGCCCGGCCGCGACCCGCGACCGGACTTCAAGGTGGCGCGCTTCAACGATGGCGTGGAAGACATCAAGGACCTCAAGGAAGGCATGATCCTGGAGGGCACGGTGAGCAACGTGGCGCAGTTCGGCGCCTTCATCGACCTCGGGGTGCACCAGGACGGCCTGGTGCACGTGAGCCAGCTGGCGCACAAGTTCGTGAACGATGCGCGCGAAGTGGTCAAGACTGGCGACATCGTCAAGGTCAAGGTCATGGAGGTGGACGTGGAGCGCAAGCGCATCGGCCTGTCGATGAAGCTCGGCGATGCGCCCCCGCGCCAGGGCGGCGACCGGGGCGGTGCGCGCGACAACCGCTTCGAAGGGGCCGGGCGCGGCTACCAGCAGCAGCCCCAGCGCCGGGGTCCCGAACCGGCGCAGCAGTCGGCCATGGCCTCGGCCTTTGCCAAGCTGCAGCAGGCCAAGGGCCGCTGACCGTTGATGCGGCCACCGCAACCGCCCGTGCAGGTTAGACTGCATGGACAAAATGGGTGATGGGCTGTTGGTACGGGCAGCGCCATAATCGCCGCTTGTCCCACCAGACGCCCGATCACCCATGGAGTTGAATGCCCTGCTGGCCCAGCCGGCGGCCCTGCCCAGCCTGCCGCGCACCGTTGCGCTGCTGATGAGCGAGCTGGCCCAGCCCGAGCCCAGCCTGCGGCGCATGAACCAGCTCTTCGGCACCGACCCGGCCCTGGCCGCGCGTCTGCTCGAACTCGCCAACTCCCCCGCCTTCCAGATGCCGCGCCAGATCGCGGGCATCCCCCAGGCCCTGGCCTTGCTGGGCACCGGCCAGTTGCGCACGCTGGTCACCTCGGCGCCCCTGGGCACCACCTCGCGCTCCGTGCCCGGGATCAACATGCAGCAGTTCTGGCGCTACAGCCTGAACACCGCCAAGCTCTCGCGCTCGCTCGCGGGCCTGGTGCACCATGACCAGATCGCGGCCTACACGGCCGGCCTGCTGCACGGCCTGGGCGAGCTCGTGATCCACCTGGCCGACCCTGAGAAGGCCCATTCGGTCAACACCCTGGTGCCGCCCCTGGACATGCGCCGCAGCAAGGTGGAGCAGCGCATCTTCGGTTACTGCTACGCCAATGTGTCCGCGGGGCTGGCCCGGCGCTGGCAATTGCCCGAGGTGGTGGTGGACGCCCTGCAGTACCAGGACGCGCCTTTCGAGAACAAGGCCTACGAGCCGCTGGCGGGCGTGATCCATCTGGCCTCTTGGCGCGCCCGCGCGCGCGAGGCGGGGCTCAACGAGAACGAACTGGCTGTCTCCTTCCCGGGCGAAGTGGGGCTGGTGCTGGGGCTCGATATCGACATGGTGCTGCAGCAGGACCCCATCGACTGGAACGTGCGCCCCGAGGCCGCCGCAGATTACGTGGTCTGAGCCTTCGCTCTGGGACAATGCCGGGCATGAAAGCACTGCGCATCCATGCGGGCCCGCGCGCCCGCCAGCACCTCGAACAACATGGCCTGCAACCGGGCGACGTGCGCGTGATCCCGGCTGCGGCCGGCGGCCCCAAGGGGCTGATCCTGGGGCCGCTGGACCGCTTCCTTTTCGGCGATTGGCTGACCGGTTCCAGCCAGCCGGTGCACCTGGTGGGCGCCTCCATCGGGGCCTGGCGCATGGCCACGGCTTGCCTGGGGTCGTCGGTGGCCGCCTTCGAGCGGCTGGAGCACGACTACATCCACCAGAGCTATGAGCTGCCCCCGGGCAAGAAGCGCCCCCCGGCGTCCCATGTGAGCGAACGCTTTGGCCAGAACCTGCAGGCCTTTTATGGTGGGCGGGTGGCCGAGGTGCTGAGCCACCCACGCTTTCACCTGCACATCGTCACCTCGCGCGGCCGGCATGTACTGGCACGCGAGCACAGGGTGGGCACGCCGCTGGGTTACCTGGGCGCCTTTCTGACCAACACGGTGCATCGCAAGGCCCTGGGCGCGTGGCTGGAGCGGGTGGTGTTCTCGTCCCCTGATGCCGCGGCCCCCGCCCCGGGTGGCGCGGCGCTGCCATTCGGCACGGCGGATTTCCGCACACGCCAGGTACAGCTCACGGCGCAGAACTTCATGCCCGCGCTGCAGGCCAGTTGTTCGATCCCCTTCGTGCTGCAGGCCGTGCACGACATTCCTGGCGCCCCGCGCGGCGCCTATTGGGATGGCGGCATCACCGACTACCACCTGCACATGGGCTACCACCTGGCACCCGCAGGGGCCGGGGGCCTGGTGCTGTACCCCCATTTCCAGCACCAGGTGGTGCCCGGCTGGCTGGACAAGGGGCTCAAGTGGCGGCACGGCTCCACTGCGGCGCTCGACTCCATGGTGGTGCTGTCGCCGCACCCCGAATGGGTGCGAACGCTGCCACACGGCAAGCTGCCTGACCGCAACGACTTCACGCACTACGGCACCGACAGCACGGGCCGCGCCAAAGCCTGGCTGGCCGCCACGGGGGCCAGCCAGCAACTGGCCGATGAGCTGGCCGAGTGGTTGCACCGGCCCGATATGGGGGCCGTGCAGGCACTGTAGCCAGCCCTGCCTCGGGTCTGCTCAGCGGGCAGGTGTGGGGGTAGAAGGCGTGACCATGCTGGCCGGCCGGGCCGCTGCAGTCTGCTGGAGGTGGCGTTGCTCGTAGGCCCGGGTCCAGGCCAGCACCTCGTGCGCGGGCATAGGGGGCGCAATGCCGAAGCCCTGGGCCCGCTCGCAGCCCAGCGCCAGCAGTTTCTCGCCATGGGCCTGCGTTTCCACGCCTTCGGCGATCACGTGGCGGTTGAAGGCCCGGGCCAGGGTGATGATGGCGTTGACCAGGGTCAGGTCGTCCTCGTCGTGCAGGATGCCGTGCACGAAAGACTGGTCGATCTTGATGGTTTCCGCCGGCAGGCGTTTGAGGTAGGACAGCGACGAGAAACCCGTGCCGAAGTCGTCGAGCGCGAAGCGCACGCCCAGTGCCTGGCAGCTGTGCATCATGCTGCGCATGTACTGCATGTCCTGCAGCGCGGCGGATTCCAGGATCTCGAGTTCCAGCCGGGCGGGGGACACTTCCGGGCAGGTCAGCAGCAGGTCCTTGAGCCGGTCCACGAAGTCGGGGCGGTGAAAGTGCTGTGCAGCGATGTTCACGCTGACCTCCCACTGCACACCCGCCAGGCTCCACTGCCGCATCTGAGCCAGCGCTTCCTTGAGCACCCATTCGCCGAGTTCGGCCACCACCTCCACATCTTCCAGCAGGGGCAGCACATGCTGGGGTCCGAGCAGGCCCTGCTCCGGGTGCTGCCAGCGCAGCAGTGCTTCCATGCCCAGCACCTCGCCGGTGCGCAGGTTCACCTTGGGCTGGTAGTACAGGCGCATCTCGCCGGCCTGCAGCCCCTGGGCCACCCGGGTCTGCTGCGAATGCTGGGTCTGCACCGCGTGGTCGAGCTGCACGTCGAACAGGTGCATGCGGTTGCGGCCCGAGCGCTTGGCCTGGCACATGGCCTGGTCGGCCTGGCGCAGCAGGGTGTCGGGGTTCACGTCGTCCTGCGGGAACACGGCCACGCCCACGCTGGCGGTGGTGTGCAGCAGGCGGTCGTCGATGGCATAGGGCGCGGCAAGCTGTTGCATGAGCTGGTGCACATGCTCTTCGATGGCGGGCACGTCGGTCTGGTGGTTGAGCAGCAGCACGAACTCGTCACCCCCCAGGCGCGCCGCGGCATTGCTGCCGGTGGCAAAGGCGTTCAGGCGTTGGGCTACCTCCTTGAGCAGGCGGTCGCCCATGCGGTGGCCGTGGGCGTCGTTGATGCCCTGGAAATGGTCCAGGTCCAGCATGCACACGGCCAGCAGGGTGGGGCTGCGGCCCGTCACGAACAGGGCGTGCGTGAGCCGCTCGGCCAGGGCGGCGCGGTTGAGCAGGCCGGTCAGGCCATCGTGCCGCGCATGCCAGGAGATCTGGTGGCGCAGGTGGCTGGCCTCGGTCACATCGCGGAACACCAGCACGCAGCCCGATGCGCGCCCGCTGCCCTGGCGGATGGCCGATGCGGTGTACTCGATGGCGTAGCGCTCGCCCGAGCGGTGCAGCAGCACTTCCTGCATGGCCGGGCGATGGGCGTTGGCATGGACCTGTTCCCCGGTGGCACGGCCGGCCGCCTGGCTCGCGGGCTCCTCGTACAGCCGGAACACGTCGTCCAGCAGTTCACCCACGGCCTGATCGGCGGTGTAGCCGGTCATGAGCTGGGCCGCCTCGTTGATGGTCTCGATGCAACCGGCCAGGTCGGTGGTGATCACGCCATCGCCGATGGAGGCCAGCGTGACTTCGGCGCGGTCCTTCTCGTTGCGCAGTGCCTGCTCGGCGCGTTTGCGCTCGGTGATGTCCACCAGCGTGCCCACGGTGCCGGCCACGGCGCCGTTCGTGCTGGTGAAGGGCGCTTCATAGTAGGCCATGGTGCGTGCCAGTTGGCCGGGGGGCTGCACCAGCACCTCGTTGTCCTGCGACATGGCCAGTTGCCGGGACTGTGCGGGTGAGAGCAGGTGCGGCGCCGTGAGGCCCGGGAACATGCCCTGGCCCGGCAGGCCGGGGTCGCCGTTCTGGAACAGCCGTTGCCAGGCGCGGTTGGCATCGACGAAGGTGCCGTCCGCCTCGCGCACGAACACCGGCAGGGGCAGGGCGTCGATGAGCTGGCGCGTGAAGTGCAGTTGCTCGCTCTGCAGTTGCTGCGTCTCGCGCAGCGAGTGCACCAGCGACTGCACCTTGCCCGCCATGTCGTTGAAAGTGTTGGCCACCGCCCGCGATTCCAGGGTGCCCTTGATGTCCATGCGCGTGTCCAGGTGCCCTTGGCGGAAGCGGTCCGTAGCCTCGGTCAGGCGGCGCAGCATGCGGGCGTTGGCGCGCAGGATCAGGGTCAGCAGGAACAGGATGGTGAAGATGTTCAGCGCCGAGATGCGGGCCTGCACCACCACCGTCTTCCAGACCCGGTCCACCAGGATGCCGGGATCGGCGGTGACCGTGAGCACGCCGGTGCGACCGTCCGCAAACGCCTGGCCGAAGCGCTGCGTGGGCGGGGTGATGTCCAGGACCTGGGCAAACCACGCAGGGGCCTGCATGGCCACGGGGGGCGCGGTCCATTGCAGGGGCGCCTGGCCTGGGACCTGCCACAGCAGCGACTGCACGGCCGGGCCGAAGCGCGTGGGTGTGGCCTGCAGCACGCGGGCGGCCGACTCGCGGTTCGCTGGGTCCAGGGCCACCAGGGTGGGCAGCAGGCTGTCGCCCACGCGCGCGAGTTCGGCCACGGCACGGTCGTTGGCTTCCTCCTCCTCCAACGACACCAGTTGCTGGTAGCGCACGGCCACGACCGCCACGATGATCACCAGGATCGCGAGGTACAGCCGGGGAATGGTTCCCTGTGTCAGCCAGGCCCTGAATTTTTCTGCGCGCATGGATGGATCAGCCGGTCATTTCATGGATTGGATGAAAGAGCGCGCGGGATCGCCAGCGGCGAGCGCCCGCCCGTTTCCGGTGGCACAGCCGACAGCCCGGCCCGCGTGCCGGCCATGCACTCCACCATGCATGCCGCCTCGCTCAGCAGTGGCAACGGCCCACGGCGCCCTGCGGCGCCGGTCCGTTAATTACTTTGTTAATTATTGTTTGACAGCTCGCAGTTTAGCTGCACGGGCGCTGTCTGTGCCCCGCCCGTATGGGGGAGGCCGCCGTGGGGCTGGCAGGCGGCTGCGGACCTGGTTTGCCGGCCGCCGGGCGGGCTGCTGAAGGCGTCAGAGCGACTGCGTGAGCATGTCCCGGTATTCCTCGGGCGTGGCGATGCGCGGGTTGGTCTTGTGGCAGTGGTCGGCCATCGCACCCTTGATGATGTCGTCGAACATGCTTTCGGTCACGCCCATGGCCGCCAGGCCCGTGGGCAGGCCCAGGCGGGCGTTCATGTCGCGGATGGCTTCGGGGATGTCGCCTGCGCTGGCCAGGCCCATGGCATGGGCCATGCGTTCCAGGCGCTTGTCCTTCTGCACGGATTCGGCCCCGGCATTGAAGCGCACCACGGCGGGCAGGAACATGGCGTTGAGCGTGCCATGGTGCAGGCGCGGGTTCACGCCGCCCAGGCTGTGGCTCAGCGAATGCACGGCACCCAGGCCCTTCTGGAAGGCCATGGCGCCCTGCATGCTGGCGCTCATCATGTGCAGGCGCGCATCGCGGTCGCTGCCGTTGCGCGTAGCCGGCTCGATGTTCGCCCAGCCGCGCGTGAGGCCGTCCAGGGCAATGCCGTCGGCCGGCGGGTTGAAGGCGGCCGACATGAAAGTCTCCATGCAGTGCGCGATGGCATCCATGCCGGTGGCCGCAGTGAGCGCGGGCGGCAGGCCCAGGGTGAGTTCGGGGTCGCAGATGGCCGTCCTGGGCACCAGGTTCCAGGAGTGAAAGCCGAGCTTGCGGTGGTCGTCCACGATGATGATGGCGCCGCGCGCCACCTCGCTGCCGGTGCCGCTGGTGGTGGGCACGGCGATCAGCGGCGCGGCGCGCTCGGTGATGCGCGGCGAGCCGCCTTCGATGGTGGCGTAGTGCGTGAGCGGGCCTTCGTGCGTGGCAGCGATCGCGATGCCCTTGGCGCAGTCGATGGCCGAGCCGCCGCCCACGGCGATCAGGCCATCGCAGCCCTCGCGTTTGTACACCTCCACTGCGGCGCGCACGGCGGCCTCGGTAGGGTTGGCCGGAGTCTGGTCGAACACCGCCACGGGCAGGCCCGCGAGCGCATCGAGCGCCTTTTGCAGCACGCCGGCGGCCTTGACCCCAGGGTCCGTCACGACCAGCGGGCGGGTGATGCCCACGCGCTCGCATTCCTGCTGGAGCAGCTTCACGGCGCCGAACTCGAACTGGATCTGGGTGACGTAGTAGATGAAGGCCATGGCGTTGCGGGAAATTGCGTGGAGGATGGCTATCGACTTTACAACCCAGGGGGCGGCATGGCCCTGAAGCAAACCCTCATGGATGCCGCTTTTTTCGTCACCTCCGTGACAACGGCGTGGCCGGCTTTTCAGGGCGCTGCGGCAGGGTGCAGGGCGTTCGGGTAGATTCGTCCCTGCCTTTTTTGAAATTGAGCGAGTTTGCCCTTTGACCGATCTGCACATCCACGCCAATCGCCTGACCCCCCAGATGCGCAGCGTGCTCGAACGCATGGCGCGTGCGGGCCACCCGCCGCTGTACACCCGCACCCCGCAGGACGCGCGCACCGCCTATGCGGCCGGTGCCGACGTGCTGGAGATCCCCAAGCCCGTTCTGCCCCGCGTGGAGGACTTCTCCATCCCTGCACGCGACGGCCATCCGCTGCCTGCGCGCCTGTACGCCCCCTCACCGCAGGACGCGGGCCCGCTGCCCGTGCTGCTGTACACCCATGGCGGCGGTTTCACCATCGGCAGCATCGCTACGCACGACATTCTGTGCCGGGAACTGGCGCGGCTTGCGGGCTGCATGGTGGTGTCGCTTGATTACCGGCTGGCGCCCGAGCACCGCTTTCCCACCGCCACCAACGACGCCTGGGACGCTCTGGCCTGGCTGCACGCCAATGCCACCCGCCTGGGCGCCGACCCGGCGCGCATCGCCGTGGGTGGCGACAGCGCCGGCGGCACGCTGGCCACGGTGAGCGCCATCCTGGCGCGCGATGCGGGCCTGCCGCTGGCACTGCAGCTGCTGATCTACCCGGGCTGCGCGGCGCACCAGGACACACCCTCGCACACCCGCTTTGCGAGTGGCCTAGTGCTGGACGAGCCGGCCATCACCTGGTTCTTCGGCCAGTACGTCACCACCCGCGGGCAGCGCGAGGACTGGCGTTTTGCGCCCTTGCATGCCGATGATGTGGACGGCGTGGCCCCGGTGTGGATGGGACTGGCCGAGTGCGATCCGCTGGTGGACGAGGGCGTGGACTATGCCGACAAGCTGCGCGCCGCCGGCGTGGCGGTGGACCTGGAGATCTACCGCGGTGTGACGCACGAATTCATCAAGATGGGCCGCGCCATACCCGAGGCGCGCCAGGCCCATGCCGACGCGGCGCGCGCGCTGCGCAACGCTTTTCAATTGGAGTGAGACACAAACTATGCAACGCCGTGATTTCCGTTGTTTCCATCGCCTTCGGGTGCGCTGGGCCGAAGTGGACATGCAGAAGATCGTGTTCAACGGCCACTACCTGATGTACATCGACAACGCCATGTCCGAATACTGGCGCGCCCTGGCCTTGCCCTACGAGGCCAGCATGCACGCGCTCGACGGCGAGCTGTTCGTGAAGAAGGCGAGCCTCGAATACCACGCCTCGGCGCGCATGGACGACACGCTGGACGTGGGCATGCGCTGCGCGCGCGTGGGCAATTCCTCGTGCCTGTTCGAGGCAGGCATTTTCAGTGGCGACCGGCTGCTGGTCTCGGGCGAGCTGGTCTACGTGTTCGCCGATCCGGTGGCGCAGAAGTCGCGGCCTGTGCCCCAGGCGCTGCGCGACATCGTCACCGCCTTCGAAGCCGGGGAGGACACGGCCGAGGTCAGGACCGGCGACTGGAATGCGCTGGGCCGTGATGCGGGCCGCTTGCGCACTGCCGTGTTCGTCACAGAGCAGGGCATTCCCGCCGAGATCGAGGCCGATGCGCTCGATGCCACTGCGCGCCATGCGGTGGTCTACAACCGGCTGGGGCAGCCGATTGCGGCGGGGCGGCTGTTGCAGGAGGCGCCGGGTGTTGGGCGCATTGGGCGGTTGGCGGTGGACCGGTCGGTGCGGGGGACGCGGTGGGGGCGCAAGTTATTGGATGCGTTGGTGGATGCTTCGCGGGCTCGTGGGGACCGGGAGGTGCAGTTGCATGCGCAGGGCAATGCGGAGGGGTTTTACCGGAGGGCGGGGTTTGCTGTGGTGGGGGAGTCTTATGAGGAGGCTGGGATTGCGCATGTTGTGATGGCGCGGGTTTTTTGATTATTTGGCTTTGGGTGTCGCTTCGCTTTGATGAGGCGTGCCTTTGTTGAGGGT
>NZ_LMIJ01000046.1:0-234 GCF_001428665.1 Acidovorax sp. Root219 | reverse complement strand
ACACGCCCACCCCAGCTCCTGCGCTTCTCGGCGCAGCCAGAAGGGGTGGGGAGCGGGTACCACACGGCTGCTGCTTCGCAGCTGCGCCTGGGGTCGGTGACGCGCGCTGCGCGCTGCCGACATTTTGGGCGCGATCACTCTGCCCAGGCCGAGCCGCAGCGAGGCAGTCTGGGCCGAGCGAAGCAATGGCCCGAATGGAGCCCGCTCCCACCCCCTTCTGACCGTGCCGAGAAG
>NZ_LMIJ01000045.1:22981-53403 GCF_001428665.1 Acidovorax sp. Root219 | reverse complement strand
CTTGCGCAGGCTCGGATGTTGTTGGGGCGGTTGAAATAGATTTCTTCTACACCCTCTTGGCGAAGCAAAAGAAGGTAGGTGCGCCGCCGGGCGCACACCCGGCCTCCGCCCACAATCCAGGCACACAGTAGCTACAGGCGACCAGCCGACGCCTGCATTGGGGGTTTCAGGCAGGGCTGTGGCGCGTTAGCACCGCAACGACACCGAAGCACCCACACAAGGAACAGCGCTCAGGTCGACAGCGCCTGCTCCACCGCCACCTTGGCTTCTTCCAGGCTGCTGAAAAACCGCGTGGGCTGCGGCAGAGCCTTGGGCAGATGGGCCGGCGCCGGCCACAAGCGCTCATCCGTCCAGCCCGCTGTCCACCCACCAATGTCCTTGCGCTTGACGGAGCAGACGGCTTGCCCGCTGACCGTCGCTATCCAGGTGGTAGGTTGGTTGTGGTCCCAGGTGACGTGTGCCATGGCGCCCTCCAGCGGTTGCTGCAACACATTGTAAGAAGGCTTCTACCCGGCCGGCACTGGGGGTTCCCCGACTGCGCCCCACCGGCCGTGTGCCGATGGCTTGGGCAACTACAGCAGCTTCCCCAGCATCACCACCCGCCCCTTGCGATAACCCAAGCCCTCATAAAAGCCAAATGCCGGCGCGCTCTCCAGCGTCTGCAAATTCAAACTCACAACGCCCTCGCCTCGCAGCACATCCTCGAACGCACGCATCAGCACCGAACCAGCCCCTTGCCGCTGCAGATGCCCCGCCACGCACATCTCCTTGATGTGAAACGTCCACCCATTCACCCACCGCTCCTTCCAGCCCAGCACCATCGCAACCGGCACCTCCTCGACCAGCAACGCCATTGCGCGCGCAGCCGGGAAGGCCATGAATGCCGCGAGCCGCTCCACCACAGCGGCATGCTCCCATCCATCGTTCCAGGGCGGCGCGTTGAACACGCCCCGGTACAGGTCCGCACAGCAGGCGATGTTCTCGGCAGTCAGGGCCACCGTGGCAAAGGGCTGGGTCATGGGCAAAAAACGGCAAAACAAAACACAAGGGCGGCAAGCGTAGCGCACCACGCTTGCCGCCCCTGATTACGGTTATCCCACGCCCTGCATGCTCACCGGGCGGCCGTAGCCCCCAACGCAAACTTCGCAGCCCGCACCACGGCGGCCGCATCCACCCCGAAAAACTCCCGCAGCGCCGCCCGCGTATCGCTGCGCCCGAACCCATCGGTCCCCAGCGTCAGGTACTTGCGCCCCTCGGGCACGAAGGCGCGCACGGTCTCGGGCACGGCGCGCACATAGTCGGTCGCAGCAATCACCGGTCCGCTTGTGGCGGCCAGCTGTGCTGCAAGCCAGGGGGTACCCGGCTTATCTGTTTCTCCCGCGATGGCGCGCTGCTCGCACGCCACGCCATCGCGCGCCAATTCGCTCCAGCTGGTTACGCTGACCACGGTGGCTGCAATGCCTTCGGCGGCCAGTTGCTGCGCGGCCTTGACCACCTCGGTGAGGATGGCGCCGGAGCCCATCAGCGTCACGTGACGTGCGTTGGCCGCAGGGCCTTCGGCACCGAAGCGCTTGAATACATAGCAGCCGCGCAGCACGCCCTCGGCCGCATCGGCGGGCAGGTCGGGCTGGGCGTAGTTCTCGTTCATCAGCGTGACGTAATAGAAAACGTCGCGCTGCTCGGTCACCATCTCGCGCATGCCGGCGTCGACGATCACGGCCATCTCGCCCGCGTAGGCCGGGTCGTAGGCCTTGCAGTTGGGGATGGTGGCCGCCACCAGGTGGCTGCTGCCGTCCTGGTGCTGCAGGCCCTCGCCGCCCAAGGTGGTGCGGCCCGAGGTGGCACCCAGCAAGAAGCCGCGCGCGCGCTGGTCGGCCGCAGCCCAGATGGCATCGCCCACGCGCTGAAAGCCGAACATCGAGTAGTAGATGTAGAACGGCAGCATCGCCAGGCCGTGCACGCTGTAGCTGGTGGCCGCAGCCGTCCAGCTGGCGATGGCGCCGGCCTCGCTGATGCCTTCTTCCAGAATCTGGCCGTCCAGCGCCTCGCGGTAGCTGAGCACCGAGCCGATGTCCTCGGGCGCATAGCGCTGGCCTACGCTGCTGTAGATGCCGACCTGCTTGAACAAATTGGCCATGCCGAAGGTGCGCGCCTCGTCGGCCACGATGGGCACGATGCGCGGGCCCAGCGTGGCGTCCTTGAGCAGGCTGCCCAGCATGCGCACGAAGGCCATGGTGGTGCTCATCTCCTTGCCATCGGCCTGCAGCGCGAACTGCGCGTAGCTGGCAATCGCCGGCACGGGCAGCGCCTCGCACGCCGTCTCGCGGCGCGGCAGGTAGCCGCCCAGGTTCTGGCGGTGGCTGCGCAGGTAGCGCATCTCGGGGCTGTCTTCGGCGGGCTTGAAGAAGGCGAGGCTCTTGGCCTGCGCATCGGACAGGGGCAGGTTGAAGCGGTTGCGAAACTCGATGAGGTCCGTCTCATCGAACTTCTTCTGGCTATGCGTGGTCATCTTGCCCTGGCCGGCCGTGCCCATGCCATAGCCCTTCTTGGTGTGCGCCAGGATCACCGTGGGCTGGCCCTGGTGGCGCGCGGCGGCGGCATACGCGGCGTGGATCTTCACCAGGTCGTGCCCGCCGCGCTTGAGGCGGTCGATCTGCTCGTCCGTCATGCCCTGGGCCAGGGCCGCCAGCTCGGGGTTCTGGCCGAAGAAATTGTCGCGGTTGAAGCGGCCGTCCTTGGCCGCAAAGGTCTGCATCTGGCCGTCCACCGTGCCTTCGAGCGTGCGCACCAGCGCGCCCGTGAGGTCGCGGGCAAACAGGCCATCCCAGTCGCTGCCCCAGACGAGCTTGACCACGTTCCAGCCCGCGCCGGCGAACAGCCGCTCCAGCTCGTCGATGATGCGGCCGTTGCCGCGCACCGGGCCGTCCAGCCGCTGCAGGTTGCAGTTGACCACCCACACCAGGTTGTCGAGCCCCTCTCGCGCAGCCAGGGTCAGCGCGCTCATGCTCTCGGGCTCGTCCATCTCGCCATCGCCGAACACGCCCCACACCTTGCGCTGGCTGCAGTCGAGCAGGTTGCGGTGCGTGAGGTAGCGCATGAAGCGCGCGTGGTAGATGCTACTGATGGGACCGATGCCCATCGACCCCGTGGGGAACTGCCAGAAGTCCGGCATCAGCCAGGGGTGCGGGTAGCTCGACAGGCCCTGCGCGCCGGCGGCAGGGGCCGTGAGCTCCTGGCGGTAATGCATCAGGTCCTGCTCGGACAGGCGGCCTTCCATGAAGGCGCGCGCATACACGCCCGGCGCGCTGTGCGGCTGGAAGAACACCAGGTCACCCCGGTGCTGCCCCTCGCCCACGCCTTCACGGGCACGGAAGAAATGGTTGAAGCCGCTCTCGAACAGATCCGCCGCGCTGGCGTAGCTGGCGATGTGCCCACCCAGTTCGCCATAGGCCTGGTTGGCGCGCACCACCATGGCCAGCGCGTTCCAGCGCACGATGGAGGCCACGCGCTCCTCGATGGCCAGGTCGCCGGGGAAGACAGGCTGGTCCTGCACGGCCACGGTGTTCACATACGGCGTGTTCAGGTCGGGCTGCCAGCCCACGCGCCGGGCCCGCGCCAGGCGCACCATTTCCTGCAGCATGAAGCGCGCGCGCTCCGGTCCCTCGGTCGCTACCAGGGCCAGGAAGGCATCGCGCCACTCGGCGGTCTCCTGCGGGTCGGTATCGGTGGCCAAGGGCTGCATCAGGTGGTGGTGGGCGGTGGGGGCGTTCATGCAGCAACTGTAGTCACTACGGCGCCACATGGGATGCCGTTTTGGCCCGTGGATGGCTCCATCACAGCACTTCGTGCGGCAGAACGCCTAAACTCCGGCACATGAAGCTGGATACCCTGGATTTGCGCATTCTGGCCGAGCTGCAGGCCGACGGCTCCCTGTCCAACGTGGAGCTGGCGCGGCGCGTGCACCTGTCGCCCTCGCCCTGCCTGGCGCGCGTGAAGGCGCTGGAGGCCGCGGGCGTCATCAGCCGCTACGTGGCGCTGGCCAGCGCGGCGGCGCTGGGCTTGGGGCTCAATGTGTTCATCAGCATCAGCCTGAAGACGCAGAGCAAGGAAGCGCTGGGCGACTTCGAGCAGCGCATCGCCGAGCACGACGAGGTGATGGAGTGCTACCTCATGAGCGGCGACAGCGACTACCTGATCCGCGTGGCCGTTCCCGACATCGGGGCGCTGGAGCGCTTCATCCTGGAGCGGCTGGCCCCCATACCCGGCGTGGAAAAGATCCGCTCGAGCTTTGCACTAAAGCAGGTGCGCTACAAGACGGCGCTGCCGCTGCCATTGCCCAAGGCATAGCCCAAGGCATAGCCCCCGCAGCCTCCATCATTGCGCCCGCGCCGTGCTCGGCGGGTGCCCGATGATGCGCTTGTACGCCCGGCTGAACGAGGCCTCGGACTCGTACCCCAGGCGGTTTGCGGCCACGGCCACGCGCATGCCGTCGCGTGCGATCCAGCTGCGTGCCTGCGACATCTTGACCTTGGCCACGTAGCGCGCCGGGCTCTCGCCCATGGTGCGCGTGAACGACTCCGAAAAGCTCGAGCGCGAGGCGCCCATCAGGTCGGCCAGCAGCGGCACATTCCAGTCGCGCTCGGGGTCGGCGTGGATGGCGGCGATCAACTTGCCGATGCGCGGGCAGCGCACGGCGGCGATCCAGCCCGTGGGGTTGTTGCAGCTGCACTCCACCCAGGCGCGGATGATGCTGGCCGCCAGCGCATCGGCCAGCCGCGCCAGGATGGCGCAGGCGCCCATGCGGTCCTGCTCCACCTCACGCTCCATGGCGTCGAGCAGCACCGGCACGGTGGTGTCGCGCCGCGCCAGGTCGCCGGCCATCATCACCTCGGGCATCATGGCCATCAGTGGGTGCAGCGGGTCGAGGTTGAAGCGCAGCGCGCCGCAGAACATCACGTCGGGCGCCTGCGGCGGGGGCGGCGCCACGGGGGCGCCCAGGTGCGCGTTGTTGGCATCGCGCCCGTCCACCAGGTAGATGTTCTCGGACACGGCCTTGCGCGCCAGCGAATCGATGTCCACTGGCGGCACGTCGGGCGAGCTGGCCAGCACGTGAAAACTGCCGTGCGGCAGCAGCACCGCGTCGCCCGGGTTCAGGCGCTGCCAGTCGGTCGTGGGCGTGCGCAGCCACGCGCCGCCATGGCCCACGAAGTGAAAGCGCGCCGAGCGCTGCGCCGGGAAGGCAATGGCCCACGGCGGGTGCAGCACGCAGCGGCCATACTCCACGCCGTCCAGGCGCAGGCCGAGCAGGATCTGGGTCAGCAGGTCTGGCGGGTCGGCAAATGGCTCTTGAGCCACCTGGTCGAAGGGTCTGGATAAAAAGTCAAGCATCTCGGCTTTTATGGCATGGAAACGCCGCCATCTTATCCCTACCATGGCTTTCCATCCACCCGAAGGCCTTTCCCGTGTCCTCCTCTCCCTCCTGCTCCGCCTGCCTTGATGCGCCCACCGGTGCCGTCGCTGCCGAGGCCACGCCCGCCCCCCATTCCGCCCCCGAGCCCACCGAAGCACGCTGGGCCGCCGTGGCATCCATGGCCCTGGGTGTCTTCGGCCTGGTCACGGCTGAATTTTTGCCCGCCAGCCTCCTCACCGCCATGGCCAGCGACCTGCGCGTGAGCGATGGCGCCGCAGGCCAGGCCGTCACCGTGACGGCGCTGGTGGCCGCCGTGGCCGCGCCGTCGCTGCCGCTGCTCACGCGCCGCATCGACCGCCGGTTTGTCATGATCGCCTTCACGCTGCTGCTGGTGCTGTCCAACGCGATGTCGGCCCTGGCCGGCAGCATGGCCACGCTGCTGGCGGCGCGGGTGCTGCTGGGCGTGGCGCTGGGGGGCTTCTGGTCCATGTCGGCGGCGCTGGCCATGCGGCTGGTGCCGGCATCGCTGTTCGCACGGGCCATGTCGTTCATCCTCACCGGGGTATCGGTGGCCACCGTGTGCGCGGCGCCCATCGGCGCCTGGATGGGCGACCTGTGGGGCTGGCGCAGCGCCTTCATCGCAGCCGGCGGCATCAGCCTGATCACGCTGGCCGTGCAACTGGTGGCCCTGCCTGCCCTGCCCCCGCGCGACAACCCCAACCTCAAGGTGCTGGGCGAGCTGCTGCGCCGCCCACCGGTGCGCGTGGCGCTGCTGGCGGTGCTGCTGGTGATCTCGGGCCACTTCGCAGGCTTCACCTACATCCGCCCGCTGATGGAGCAGGTCACGCACATGTCGGTGGCCACCATCACCGCCGTGCTGCTGGGCTATGGGGTGGGAGGCTTCTTCGGCAACTTCGTGGGCGGCTGGATCGCCGGGCGCAGCGAGCGCCAGGCCATCGTCGCCGGCGGCGCCGTCATCGCCGTGCTGGCCGCCACCTTGCTGGTGGCCGGCCAGTCGGCCGCCATCACGGCCATCGCCGTCACGCTGTGGGGCTTTGCCTTCGGCGCCTTCCCCGTGGGCTTTCAGACCTGGATCGTGCGTGCCGCGCCCGACCAGGCCGAGGGCGCGGGCGGGCTGCTGGTGGCGGCCTTCCAGATCGCCATCGCCAGCGGCGCCATCTTCGGCGGCCTGATGGTGGACCATGTGGGCGCCCTGGGCGCACCGGCCTTTGCGCTGGCAGCGCTGACGCTGGGCACCTTGCTCACCCTGCGCCACGGCCCTCGGCCTGCGGTAGCAGCCTGATCCAAGGCGGCGCGCGCTACGCCGGGTGCTGCTGGGCAGCAACCTCGGCAAAACGATCGTGCGCGTTGGGCATCCCAGCCAATCCGTTGATTGTTTATAGAGGCGTCACCAGTTAAGCCTTGACGAATAGCAAACGGCCTCGCATTATTTCGCTCAGAGGGATGGCCTTGCATCTCTTGGAAGTAGTTGCTTGGCCATTTCCACTGCTTGCTCACGTGACTCAGCAAGAAGTAAAGGGTAGCCCCAGAACTTGGCAAAGACGGCCGCAAATGCCTTATAGGCTAAACGTTTAGCTGTGTTGGGTTCGACCAGGATCATTCCCAGAACCAGTCTTCTTAACTCAACCTTGTGCTTCTTCATCCAGAGCGAAGTGCGCTTCTTTTCTTGCGGCAAGTGCTCATGGTCTTCAACAGTTGGTACGGTATCGGTTAAGAGAACGAAGGGCTCTCCGCGTCGCAGATTGGCCTCAAATTCGTCGAAGTCCTTCTGGTGGTCATGTCCAGGTTCTTGCGTAAGATTCATCCAGACCAAAGGGAAGGCGGAACTATTCATCACCATGGTGGTTTCCTTTAATTTTGATGCAACGCCAAGTAGCCAAAATGGCGAAAATGCCGGGTAAAGTAATGAAGAACACTGCCGAAAAGGCAATGTGCCAACCGTCGCGTAGCCCGTCGGCGATCCCCCCGAGGGTATTCAGAACTACAAGCAGGCTGCCGAGGGCCAGTGAAATCCACTGTGCCTTACGGGTTCCAATCAGTGCGACGAGCACCGTGATGATCCAACAACCATAGAACGCGGAAAACATCCAGAGTATTTCTGGCTCAAACGTGATCGCAGGCGTCGCTCCCTGCGCTCTAACGAAGTCGTTTACGTAGAAGAACAACTGAAAGGTGACAAAGAGCACGACACCAGCGGCTGTGGTCAACCAGAACAAGGCGACCTTGTTTTGTCCATCCATGACCATTTCTCGTGCGGGGCGTAATTGGGATTTAAGGGGCATAAAAGCTTTTTCGATAATTAATGAGGTGTGTCTGCAAATTTCAATGGATAAAGCGTTCGTTAGCCATGAAATCAATATTTATAGTTCAGCGTCACCATCAAGTTGCGCGGCGCGCCATAACTCACGGTGTCAAAATCGCCCTTCTGCAGTGCGTACTTCTTGTCAAATACGTTGTTAAGGTTGACGGCCACGTTGGTCTTCTTTGTGAAGGCGTACCGCGCCACAAGCGACACCAACGCATATGAACTTTGTTCTCCGCCCAAGGAACTGGTGCCTTTGTTGGCCGCTCGATAGAAGCGGCTCTGCCACTTGACGCCTCCGCCCAGCGTCAACTTGTTCAACTCTCCGGGCAACTGGTAAGTCGTGAAAAATTGGGCCGTGGTGCGCGGTATTTGCGAACTCAAGCGGGCGCCATGGCCATCTTGCGCAGTGAAGCTGGCGATACCTGCGTAGATGTTCCAGCCGCGCACCAGTTCGCCCTGCAAGTCCAGTTCGATCCCGCGCGACTTCGTCCCATTCACGCTTGCGTAGGCTTGGGCGCCACTTGGCGTGTAGGCTCCAGCGACAAGTTGGGCCGCGTTGTCCAGCTCGGTCTGGAACAAGGCTACCGACCCATTCAGCCGCCCGTCCAGGTAAGAGCCTTTGAGGCCGATTTCCTTGGTTTTTCCTTTGGATGGCGTGAGCACATTGCCATTGCTGTCCCGATAGTCGGCTTGCGGATTGAATATCCTCGTATAGCTGACATAGGCCGAATAGGTCTTGTCAATGTTGTAGACAAAGCCCGCATAGGGGGTGAACTCACTACTCTTTTTGTAGTGCAACGACATGCCTCTGACGTTGTCGTCGATTTCGTAGCTGCTGAAGCGACCGCCAGCGATGAGTTTCAGAGGTTCAGACAGCGAAATTCGGGCTGCACTATAGATACCGCTCTGCTTGATTTGTGTGCGGGTCGGTATCGAAGCTATAGCATCGAAATTAGGGCGGGGAAAGGCAGGGCTCAGGCCATAGACATTGACCGGCGCAAAGCCAGCAAAGAAAGGCGATATATCTTCTTGGCTAGCCGTGCGGCGCGAACTCGTTGCCCCCACCACCAAGTCATGTTGGCGGCCCAGCAGTTCAAAGGGGCCGCTCGCCATCACGTCGATGGTGTTTTGACGGCTGCGGCCTTCAGACGCCAGCGCTACCGGATAGGCTCCGTTGGGATTGGAGCCGAGCCCTGTGGCACGATCGGGCCGGCCAGCTAGACCAAGTAGTTCGGCGTCGAAATCGGTGCTGTACTTGTTAGCGGCGGCCCGGAAGTTCCAGCCGTTATCGAAGCGGTGCGCGATCTCGGCGAAGGCTGTCTTGAGTGTAGTGTCCCAATGGCTCCAATCCTGCGCGTAGTTCTTGGCGGGTGAATAGTCCGCCTGCGTGCCGTCGCTGAACCATAGCGGCAAACCTCCCCAGGTCGAGCCCCGCGGCGTGATGTCCTGGTAGTCATAGCCCACGCTCACCTTCGTGTTTGATGTCAGGTCAGCCTGGACGATCCCATACAACGCTTTCCTCTTCGGCTTATAGCCGTCGATGTAAGAGTGCCCGTCTTGGTACCTCCCCACCATGCGCGCGCGAATGCGGCCGTCCTCTGTCAATGGAGTCGATACGTCAGCCATTCCCCGGCGGGTATCCCAGCTTCCTGCACCGAGCGAAGCGGACGCCGAGAAGTCACGGGTCGGTCTTTTGCGCACGAGGTTGACGGCTGCCGAGGGATTGCCGGTGCCGGTCAGCAACCCGGAGCCGCCTCGCACTACCTCGACACGGTCATAGAACGCGGTGTCGATAGAACCGATACCACTCCCATTGACAATGTTGCCGACGACGGTGGGTATGCCGTCATACTGAACGTTATTGATCAAAAAACCGCGTGAGTAGAAGCTCGTCCGTTCGCTGTCGGACTGGTACGACGCGACACCTGTGGTGTTTTCCAACACGCCCTGCGCCGAATTCAATTGCTGGTCATCCATGCGCTGGCGCGTCACCACCGTGACCGATTGCGGTGTTTCTTCAAGCGACAGTGGCAAATTCGTCGCCGTCGTCGTCTGGCCCGTGGTGTAGGAGCCGGTACCCTCGGTGGTCGCCGTATCCATGCGGCCCGTTACGGTGACATCCGGCAACGGTATTTCCTCTTGAGACGACCCCGATGCGTTGTTTTGGATTTGCTTTGGCAGGGCGGCGAACGCCTCCTGCGCGCTCATGAGAAAAGCCACCGCCGAGCCGAGCACGGCGCAGGACATATTCCTGATGTTTCCCCTTAACGGCCCACCCTGACGAAGGTAGTCATAGGGCTTAGCGCGATTACCAAATGGCTGAAGAGACTTGCCTGTAGTTGCGACGGACGGCATAAACAATACTCATTTGTATTTAGATGCGTCATTTGACCGCAGCACTGAGAGAATAGATTGCGAAACCAAGCCAGATTGTTGTTCAATTAGGCCAATCGTTACCGCTTCCAGCGAACTGATTGTCATGAGCGTGCCCTGGCGCACCTGTGGCAGCGAACATGCTGCAACCAATGGGGGCCACGCCAGCCTCTGCGCGCTTTTAGGAAAGGGAGGACACTGTCCAAAGGAGTCGTTTTTCACCATCCCCAAACAACGTTTGCAATGGAAGTAGCTGCGCGGAAGGCATGGCTGACGGGCTGGACGCAGCAGACAATCCCAAGCCAATACAGTCTGATGGAGTCAGGCGAAGGTTTCGTCGGGAAGAATGATCCCGGGCACGGTAGCAAGCTGTGCGCCGCTCGCGCGATCCGAGAGGTATCGTGCTGGAGGCTTGCCTACTGCTTTGCGGAACATGGTGACGAACCCACTGGCGTTTTCATAGCCCAGCTCGAACGCCACCGCTTGTACGCTCTGGCCCTTGGTCAAAAGTTGAAGTGCAAGGATCACATGCAGCTGTCGACGCCAGCGCCCGTAGCTCATCCCAAGCTCATGCAGCAGAAGACGGCTCATGCTTCGCTCGCTCATGCCAATACGAGTTGCCCAATCGGCCTTCGAGGTCTTGTCCGTCGGGTCATCCAGCATCATTTGCGCGAGGCGGCGCAATCGGAGATCGCGCGGCATGGGTAGATGCAAGTGCTCTACCGGCGCCGCCACCAATTCATCGAGCAACGCGGCAATCAGCCGGTCTTCTCGACCCCCCGAGGCGTATAACTCAGGAAATCCGGCCACCTTCAGTAGCAACTCGCGGAGCAATGGAGTTACCGAAATGGTGCAGCACGTTGTCGGCAGATCTGGTGCGGCGTCGGGCTCTACGAACAAACAATAGCATTCGGTTTCACCAGCCCCCCGCGCCGAGTGGGGCAAGTCGCCCGGAATCCATATGGCGCACTGCGGCGGCACAATCCAGACACCATCTTCAATTTCACAGTTGAGGATGCCGCGCGCTGAATAGATTAGCTGCGCCTTGCGGTGCTGGTGCTTGGCATTTTCCCAGTCCTTTGTTACCGACGTGGCACTCAGTGCCACAACAGGGCGCGAGACGCTGTCCATGTCCCTAGACACAGTGAACCCATCGATTGCAATCTTTGGCATAACGTCTACGGCTTTGGATGGAAGTACGGGGTTGGCTGAATTGGAAGATATTTTTCCAAAATTACTCATTAAAGCAAATCAAGCCCGTAGCTATATTGCGATCAACATGCCGACCGTATTTGTTGCTTGGAATGGCCTCTCAAATGCGCCGAGATTGCCCGCAAATCAAAGCCCGTTGCGGGCCGAACGACGGCCAGGACCTGTGGATCTGAGCCCCGGTAGCCTGTCTTGGCTAAAATCAGCTTGCTACGTTGTCGTTCATCGCACTGTGCAGACCTTCCATAGGTCAGTCGTTGAGATGAGCACGAAGTTCGGCGAGATATATCAACGGCGGTTGGTTCGTTGGTACATCACGTCCGGTGCACGCAGCGGGGCTGGCCTGCCACTCCACCCTTTTTGCGCGGCTTGTCCTTCGACCCCTCAGGCAAGGGCAAGCCGGCTGTCGCCCCCGATGGAATGAGGCCGGACTTCCTTCCTGATTTCCTTCAAAAGGGTCTTTTCCGCGACCTTGGGTTCATAGGCCTGCTGCAGGTTCAGCCACGACTGCGCATCGCCCCCGAAAAACTGTGCGAGCCGCAAGGCCGTGTCCACGGTGATGCCGCGCCTTTCCAGCACGATGTCTCCGACCCGGGAGGGCGGCACGTTGAGTGCCTTCGCCACCGCATTGGCGCTGAGACCCAGTGGTACCAGGTACTCTTCTTTCAAAATTTCGCCCGGATGGATCGGGCGCATGCCGTTCTTCGCCATGGTGATCTCCCGTCAGTGATAGTCGAGAATCTCAACGTCCATGGGCCCCAACGGAGTCCACACAGACTCGGTACTGGCCATTGTCGCTGTGGCCACCGCACGCGGCCGCTGCGCGCTTTCACTGTGCCGGCTTGCGCGCCGGTGGTTTCGCCGCAGGCACCTGCCCCTTGCCCGCAGCCTTGGGCCCCACCCCCGTGGCCACGCGCTTGCGGAACTCGGCCAGGCGGGCCTTCAGGCGCTTTTCGTTGTCCGGGCCCATGCGCACCAGCATCTTCTGGCCGCTCGACAGCCCCTGCAGCTGCGGGTCCACAAACTCGTAGCGCACCCAGGGCCGGGTGGAAGTGACCTCGCCCTTCACCTCGGTCAGTTCCACCAGCAATGGGCCGGTGGGCTCGGGCGTCTTGAGCAGGTGGTCGAGCACGGCCACCAGGCGGTCGTTGAAGTATTTGCCCGGGTAGCCCAGCTCTTCGTAGGCTTGCTGGAACAGCGGGTACAGCCGCGCGTACACCGCCACGGCCTGGTCGACGGGGATCGCCTCGGCAAAGGCCACGAAGGCGCTGTAGCGCCCGGCATTGCCGCCTGCAATGGCCAGTTGGCCGTGGGTGCCGGGCACACCCTCCACGCTGAAGCGGCGCGGCGCCAGCTGCACCGGCCACATGCGCGAGGGCGCCTGGGCGCGCGGCAGGTTGTCCACTGTGGCCACCACGCGGCGCACAAAGCCGTCGAGCTGCAAGAACGAACCCACCGAGGGATGCCCCAGCAGTTCGGTCAGCGCCTGGGCCACTGCGGCATCGGACTCGGCCAGTTCAGGCAGTTGGGCGGCGTCGGCCGGGGCCAGCGGGTCGATGAGGTTCTGCGGGCCCGTGGGCTCCGATGCAGCAGCCACGGGTGCCGATGCGGCCGCCTCGGGCGGCGCAGTGCTGGCGGGTGGCTCGGCCGGTGTCCCGGAGTTGGCCTGCCAGCGCCACCATGCGTAGCCGGCGCCCAGCACGGCCACGACCGACAAGGCCGCGATCCATCCGGTGGACGACCTGCTGGCGCTGCGCGCCGGCACCGGGTGGTGGTCGCTGCGCAGTTCGGAGAAATCGCGGTCGGGGTCGAGCACTGGATCGGGCATGCAGGGGTCCTTGCGTCATGGGCCGGGGTTCGGCCAACGCAGCGGCCCGGATGATCATGGCCTGACCATTGGAAACCCTTTAGGTTCCGGCAAGACGTAACGCCCTGTTTTCGTCATGGGCACGCTGCACGCAAGCAACAGCGTGCCCAGACGCGGGAGATTCCTACAAGGACTGCAACCAGTCCACCGTAGCGGCCAGCTCGGCCGGGCGGATCTCGTGCATGCCCGGGAACTCGCGGTAGCTCAGGGTGACGGGCAGCTGCGCGAAATGCTCGCGGATGGCATGGGCCTGCACCAACGGGATCACGTTGTCCTGCGTGCCATGGCTCACCCACAGCTGCTTGCCCTGCAGCGCAGCGGCCGGCGCGGCGGCTGGCAGCACCTGGGGCAACAGCCGGCTGTGCCACACCATCGCGGCCTGCAGCAGCGCGGGCTGGGTGAGCAGCAGCGACAGCGACATGATGCCGCCCTGGCTGAACCCGCCCACCACCACGCGGCTGGCCGGCACACCCAGTTGCGATGCAGCGGCCTCCACCGCCTGCGCCACCAGCGCGCGGCTTTGCAGCTCCTGCGGCTCGTTGATGGTGCGGTCGCCATTGGGCGCCACCGAAAACTCGAACCAGGCGTTGGCCCCCGGCCCCATGCGGAACGGCGCGCGCAGGCTCAGCACATGGAAGCGCCCGGGCACATGCGGCGCCAGGCCGAACAGGTCCTGCTCATTGCTGCCCACGCCGTGCATCAGCACCAGCAGCCAGGGCTCGGTGGTGCCGGCGGCGGCGGGGCGGTGCAGGTAGGTCAGCGGCAGTTGAGGTGTAGTCATGAATCTTGATGTTGAAAGGGTGCCAGCAGAAGAGGTTTGTTCGCCGCTCAGTGTGCAGCAGGTTGCAAGGCAAATGCGTCCATCGACAACATGCTGTACATCACCTCGCGGCTCAGGTACTGCGCCTGCAGGTCATCGCCGGCCGCACCCAGCGCGAAAAAAATGGGCAGGAAGTGGTCTTCCGTCGGGTGAGCGCGCGCCGCATGCGGCGCCTGGCTGCGGTAGTCGAGCAGCGCCTGCATGTCACCGCGGGCCAGCGCATCCTCGATCCAGCGGCTGAACTCCAGCACATAGGGCGCGGGCTCGCGCACGCCGCCAAAGAACTCGGACAGGTTGTGCGTCATGCTGCCCGAACCCACCACCAGCACGCCCTGGCTGCGCAGCCCGCGCAGCGCCGCACCCAGCGCAAACACCTCGGCAGGGCCTGCGCCCGCCGGCAGGGCCACCTGCACCACCGGCAGGTCGGCGTCGGGGAACAAATGCATCAGCGGCACCCAGGCGCCATGGTCGAAGGGCCGCGCGGCATCGCCCTGCGCGGCCACGCCGGCCGCCTGCAGCAAGCCCAGCACCTCCTGCGCCAGCGCGGGCGAGCCCGGGGCCGGGTACTGCAGTTGGTACAGCGCCTGCGGAAAACCGCCAAAGTCATGCCAGGTGGCCGGCTGCGGCCCCGTCATCACCTGCGGGCTGCGCGCCATCCAGTGCGGCGACAGGATCACCACGCCGCGCAGCCCGGGAAACTGCGCCCGCAGCCCTTGGCCCCACTGCGTGAGCGCAGGGCCGGTAGTGCCGGCGTCGATGGCGAACAGCGGCGCACCGTGCGATACGAACAGGGCGGGGACGGTGGCGGGCGAAGACAAGGGGACTTGGGTGGTGGCGGACATGGTGGGGCTACTCTCTCTAGGGTCTGAGAGGTACTTTAGGACTTACGCAGGTCGAGACCAAGCCCCTGGGGACAAACGGATTGTTGCGTTTTTGAGGTCAATCGAGCCCTTGAAGCACACACATCAAGACACGCAGACCCACTCAGTCCTTCACCCGCCCCCGCAACGCCTTCGTCTCACTCCGCTGGCTCTTGCCCTCCAGCCGCCGCTGCTTGGACCCATACGTCGGCTTGGTCGCCCGCCGCACGCGCGGCGGCGCGGCCACGGTGTTGACCAGGGCGTTCAGGCGCTCGATCGCATCGCTGCGGTTCTGCTCCTGGCTGCGGTACTGCTGGGCCTTGATGACGACCACGCCGTCTTGCGTGATGCGCGAATCGCGCAGGGCCAGCAGGCGCTCCTTCACGCCTTCGGACAGCGACGACGCGGCGATGGGAAAGCGCAGGTGCACGGCGCTCGATACCTTGTTGACGTTCTGCCCGCCCGCGCCCTGGGCGCGCATGGCGGTGATCTCGACCTCGCGCTCGTCGACCTGCAACACGGCGACCTGGCCGTTGACGCGCGGGGCCTCCTGCGGCGGGCGGGGTGGGCGTGGCGCTGCCTCGGGCAAGGCAGCTGCTACGGCAGGCGCCAATGGCTTGGGGTCGAGCGGGGTGTCTGCCATGTCAGCCCCTTCTACCCGCTGCGCCATCGGCCAGCGCCGCCAGCAGCGCCTGCAAGAAAACCTCGGGCCGCTCGAACTGCACCCAGTGCCCGGCGTCGGCCACCAGGGCCATGCCGCGAAAGTCCGGCACGGCGGCGGCATATGCAGCCTCCAGCTCGGCCATGAAGCCCTGGTACAACGCATCGGCTTCGCCGTAGATCACGTGCACCGGGCAGGTCACTTGCGGCAGCGAGCGGGCCAGGATGTCGGTGCGCGCCAGGCGGCGGCGCGTCATGCGGTCGCGCACCACATTACCCACATGCACTACGAGCGCCAGGCCTTCGACCAGGGCCGCATCGCGCAGCATCAGCACGGCCAGGTTGTAGCGGTGCATGTCGAGTTGCTCGGCGGGCGGCAGGTGGCGCCAGCCTTTCAGGCGCACAGGCCGTTCGGCCACCACGCCCATGGCGGGGGCACCCACCACCACCAGCTGGCGCGCCAGTTCAGGGTGGGCCGCCAGCGTGAGCCCGGCGGTGAGCCCGCCGAACGAAAAGCCCACCAGGTCCACCGGCCGGGGGCCGAACAATGCACGCAGGCCATCGGCCATGGGCTCGACCAGCGCATCGGCATCGCCGCCCGTGGGAGGGGTGGCCGAATCGCCAAAGCCCGGCAGGTCGGGTATCCATATCTGGCGGCCGGCAGCGGCCAGGGGCTCGATGTTGCGCACCCAGTGCGTCCAACTGCCGCTGCCGCCGTGCAGCAGCACCAGCGGCGGTACATCACCTTGGGCCTCGCCCCAGCTGTGCCACACCATGTCACCACTGCCGCAGGGGGTGGTGTGGCGCTGGGCCAGGGCGCGCAGGCGGTCGATCTCGGGGGAAGGCAGGCGGGCGACCTCGCGCGCAGGGGCTGCGGGGTGTTGGTCCTCGTCGTCCCCAGCGGTCATCACATGCCCGCCAGGCCGTCGATGGCCAGCGCGTAGCCGCGCACGCCAAAGCCGCACATCACGGCCTTGGCCGCTGCGGCAATGTAGGAGTGGTGGCGAAAGGCCTCGCGCGCATGCACATTGCTGATGTGCAGCTCGATCAGCGTGATGGCCGTGCCCTTGGTGGCATCGTGCAGGGCCACGCTGGTGTGCGTGTAGGCGCCGGCATTGAGCACCACACCGACCAACTCGCCAGCAGCATGCAGGCGGCCGGCCTCATGGATCCAGTCCACCAGCGCGCCTTCATGGTTGCTCTGGTGAAAACGCAGCGCAAAACCGTGGCGCTCGCAGGCCTCAACGCACATCTGCTCCACATCGGCCAGGGTGTGCGCGCCGTACACGGCGGGTTCGCGCGTGCCCAGCAGGTTCAGGTTGGGGCCATTGAGGACAAAGACGGTTTTCTTCTGGGCAGACGACATGGTGCAGCAGCTCTCCGGGCGTTGGGATGGGCTTGCCGACCATATGCCAGGCAAGCCGTGGTGGAAGCGCCAAAAACTCTTCCTGCCAACGCGGGATTATGCGGTGCCCGCCACCGCCGCCCCAAGCACCCAGGCGTACCACACAGGGTGGCAGCGCCGGGTCCGGGCGAAGCCCTTTCAGGGCCTCGTCAAGCCGGGATCAGCGGTCCCAGCGACCACGACCGCCGTGGCCGTGGTGGTGATGGCCGTAGCCACCGCCGCGGTAGTAGTAGGCCGGGGGTGGGGGCGGCGCATAGTACACAGGCGCTGGGGGCGCATAGTAAACGGGGGGCGCAGCCTGGTACACCGGGCGCGGTGCGTAGTACACGGGCGCTGGGGCCGAGTACACGGGTGCGGAATACACCGGGTAGCCGTTGCCCACGCCCACCACCACACCTGGCGAACTCAGGCCTATCGACCAGTTGACATCGCTGCGGGCCTGGGCGGAGCCGGCGGCTGCAAAGAGCGCCAGGGCCACACCAGCGGCGGCGGCCATGGACTGGATAGAACGGGTTTTCGTCATGTAAATC
Source organism: Acidovorax sp. Root219 (assembly GCF_001428665.1). GTDB lineage: Bacteria > Pseudomonadota > Gammaproteobacteria > Burkholderiales > Burkholderiaceae_C > Acidovorax. Next base: position 35,943 of record NZ_LMIJ01000045.1, on the reverse strand, counting down.
TCCTGGTAGTGGAGGCGGCACCCTTGGTTGGGATTCGCCTCACTGGTACTCAACGCACCAGATGTCCGAAAGGATGGCACGAAACACCATCTTTATTGTTTCTTTACGTACACGTGAGTGCGCACTCCTGCGCAATAGTTCACACCAAAACGTTTCAGCGTAGGGGCCGGCAGGCTGTTGCAGGCGCCCACAGACCATTTTTGGGGGACCCGTGGAGTTACAAATCGGGCACAGAGGGCCCAGGCTGCAGCGTGCAGCCAGCCCCCTGGCGCCCCTGGCCGCGCTGCACCGCAGCAAGCGGCCCGGCCTGCCCATAAAATGGCCCCATGACCACGTCCACCCCAGCCAACACCCCTGCCGCAGCCCCCGAAGCGGCCCCTGAGACCGCCAAGACGAGCAACTTCCTGCGCCAGATCATCGAGAGCGACCTCGACAAGGGCACCTATGCCAGCCGCCAATGGGGTGGCACGCCGGGCGATGCTGCACACCACGCCAAGGGCCAGCCCGACCCGGCCAAGATCCGCACGCGCTTCCCGCCCGAACCCAATGGCTACCTGCACATTGGCCACGCCAAGAGCATTTGTATCAATTTTGGCCTGGCGCGCGACTACGGCGGCGTGTGCCACCTGCGCTTTGACGACACCAACCCCGAAAAAGAAGACACCGAGTACGTCAACAGCATCATCGATGCCGTCAAATGGCTGGGCTTTGACTGGAACGGCAGCCCCAACGCCGCGCCCTACCAGGCCAGCGACTATTTCGACTTCATGTACCGCGCGGCCGAATACTTGGTCGAGGCCGGCCACGCCTACGTGGACGAGCAGACCGTGGAGCAGATGCGCGCCAACCGCGGCGACTTCGGCAAACCGGGCGTCGACAGCCCCTTCCGCGCCCGCACGCCGGCCGAAAACCTGAAGCGCTTTCGCGAAATGCGCGATGGCGAGCACGAAGACGGGTCCATGGTGCTGCGCGCCAAGATCGACATGGCCAGCCCCAACATCAACATGCGCGACCCGGCGATCTACCGCATCCGCCGCGCAACGCACCACAACACCGGCGATACCTGGTGCATCTACCCGATGTACACCTATGCCCACCCCATAGAGGATGCGCTGGAGCAGATCACCCACAGCCTGTGCACGCTGGAATTCGAAGACCAGCGCCCGTTTTACGACTGGCTGCTGGAGCGCCTCACCGAAGGCGGCCTGCTGGGCAACCCGCCGCCGCGCCAGTACGAGTTCTCGCGCCTGAACCTCACCTACGTGATCACCAGCAAGCGCAAGCTCGCCCAGCTGGTGTACGACCATAAGGTGAGCGGCTGGGACGACCCGCGCATGCCCACCATCGTTGGCCTGCGCCGGCGCGGCTACACGCCCGAATCGCTGCAGGTGTTTGCCGATCGCATCGGCGTGACCAAGAGCGACAGCTGGATCGACTACAGCACCCTGGAAGGCTGCCTGCGCGAAGACCTGGAGCTCAAGGCCTTCCGCGGCATGGCCGTGCTCAACCCCGTCAAGCTGGTGCTCACCAACTGGGACGAGGTCATGGGCGCAGGCCACCTGGAGCCCTGCACCCTGCCCTCGCTGCCCCACCCGCCCGAAGGCGTGGAAAGCCCCGAGCGCCACTTCACCATCGGCAAAGAGGTGTGGATCGAGCGCGAAGATTTTGAAGAAGTGCCCCCCAAGGGCTACAAGCGCCTGTTCCCCGGCAACAAGGTGCGCCTCAAGGGCGGCTACGTCATCGAGTGCACCGGCTGCACCAAGGATGCCGACGGCAAGATCACCGAAGTGCTGGCTACCGTGGTGCCAGACACCAAGAGCGGCACCCCCGGCGCCGACAGCGTCAAGGTCAAGGCCGCCATCACCTGGGTGGGCGTGGCCGACGGCGTCAATGCCGAAGTGCGCATGTACGACCGCCTCTTCCTCGAAGCCCAGCCCGACGCTGGCGGCAAGGACTTCATCGAAGGCCTGAACCCGAGCAGCCTGAAGACGGTGACCGCCATCGTGGAGCCCTCCCTGGCCAATGCGATGCCGGACGACAAGTTCCAGTTTGAACGCCACGGCTACTTCGTTGCCGACCGGCTGGACCACCAGCCGGGCAAGCCGGTGTTCAATCTGGCGGTGGGGTTGAAGGATTCGTGGGGCAAATAAACCCCACACACAGCACAAAGGCGCCCAGGGCGCCTTTGTGCTTTTGAGGCACCACGGTCTTGACGCCACAGAGGCACAATCCATCGGTGACCGACCACTCCACCACCGAAGCAGGGCCTCGGGCCATCATCATTGCCGGGCCCAATGGCGCGGGCAAAACGACGTTCGCGCGCGAGTTCCTGCCGGTGGAGGCCCGATGCCCTGCATTTGTCAACGCGGACTTGATAGCGGCGGGCCTGTCGCCCTTTGCACCGGAGGCAGCCGCCCTCAAGGCGGGGCGCATCATGCTGGCGGAAATCGACGACCATGTGACCCACCGGCGCAGCTTTGCGCTGGAAACCACCCTGTCCGGCCGCATCTATGCCACCAAGATCCGACATTGGCGCAATCTGGGCTACCGGGTGATCCTCTTTTTCCTTCAACTGCCCAGTGCGGACATGGCCATCGAGCGGGTGCGCTTGCGGGTGTCGCAGGGCGGGCACAACATCCCTGATGAGGTCGTTAGGCGGCGGTTTGATGCGGGGCCGTTCCATCTGAACCACACCTACCAGCCCATCGTCGATGCCTGGTTTCTGTACGAAAACCAGCACCGGCAGCCATTGCTGCTGGACCAAGGTCTCGCCCCAACCGATGACCTGGCCCAGGCTGCATTGTCGGCGCTTGCCAGGGCAGGCCTGCGTGCAGCGGAAGACGCGCGCAAGGCAAACACCCATATGGTGATCACGGTGGAAGGCAAGGTGCAGCACGTCAGCCCAGTGGAGTACGTCCGCCTGCGCCAAGCCCTGCAAAAGGCACCCGCGTGATGGCGGAGAGCCCACTGTCAGCCCTTCCCTACCCCACCCTTCGCACTCAGCTGATGCCGGCCTAACCTCGCCAGCAGCACCATGGCCCCTTGTTCGTGAAACAACGGAGGTCCCTATGCCTACGACAACCGCACCTCGCCAGACGCTCATCGATCTGGAAACCCAATTCTGGCAAGCCATGGTCGACGAGAACATCGGCGCCGCCACCGACCTGCTGGCCGAGCCCGCCATGATGGTCAGCAGCCACGGTGCGCTCCAATTCGACCGCACCATGTACGGCAAGATGGCCAAGGAAGGCCCGATGGTGGTCACCGCCTTTGAGTTCAGCGACATGCAGGTGGTGTTCCCGACCGACGCGATGGGGATCCTGACCTACCGCGTGAAGCAGGGCGTGGCGCCGCGCGGCGACAAGGCCCAAAGCACCGAGCAGGTGATGCACGACAGCTCGACCTGGATCCTTGCCGATGGCCAGTGGCAATGCGTGATGCACACCGAGACGCCCGTGGAAGATTCCATGAAGGTGCCCACCAAGCACTGATGGCGAAGTGACTGCGGTGCAGATGCGTGCGCAGGGTTTTAAGATCGGCGGTCTTCCTTCAACCAACCACAGGCGGACATGTCCGCCCCGGATCTTCTCTTTTCTCCGCATCCCATGAACTTCGCCGCCCGCCTCCAGCAACTGCCTTCCGCCTCCCACCTCGCCGCCCTGCAACTGCTGGGCGCCGATGGCGAGGTGCTTGCCACCATCGAGAACAAGCCCGGCCAGACCGGTTCGCTGGTGGTGTATGCCGCGCTGGCTGCGCTGTACGGCGGCAGCATCACGCCGGCAGCGGCGCGCCTGGGGCTGGAGTGGTATGGCGAGCACGTGGCCGATGCCAAGGCCTTTCCGGGCAAGCACCCCAATATCGACCGCCTGCTGGGCTGGGCCGAAGGCAGCGAGAGCTACCGCGCTCAGGTGATTGCCCAGGCCTGATGGCACGGCGCACCGGGCTCCAGTCAGCCCGGTGAATCAGCGGCTTATTACTTCAGCCACTTGTCCGAGGCACCTTTCAGGACGCCCCGGCTGTCGATCTGGCCCCAGACGAAGTTCATCACGCGGGTGTAGTCCGCATCGTCCTTGGGCAGCATGAAGCCCAGGTAGCTCTTGGGCGTGAGCGGTGCGTCGATGAAGGCGGCGAAGAGGCGCGGGTCGGCCTTGCTGTAGACCAGGGCTTCATAGGTTTCAGTGATCATCACATCGCCCTTGCCTTCGGCGATGAGCGCCGGGATCTCGGCGTTCTTGTCATGCGTGCTGACCTGGGCGGTCTTGAGGTTCTGCAGCACGAAGGTTTCGTTGGTGCCGCCAGGGTTCTTGATCACGCGCACAGTGGGCTTGTTGAGGTCGTCCACGGTGGTGTACTTGGCCTTGTCGGCCGAGCGCACCAGCGCCACCTTGCCGAAGGGCGCGTAGCCGGGCAGCATTTCGATCAAACGGATGCGCGCCACGTTGCGCGTGATGCCGCCCACGGCGATGTCGAACTGGTCGGACTGCAGGTCTGCCATCAGCTTGGGCCAGGAGGTCTGCACGTACTCGATCTTCACGCCCAGCTCCTTGGCCATGGCTTCGATCACGTCGATGTCGTGGCCCGACAGGCCGGCGTCGGTCTTGATGGCGAAGGGGCGATAGTCACCGGGCGTACCGACGCGCAGCACCTTGGTTTCCATGATCTTGTCCAGGCGCGGGCCGGCCTGGGCGCCCTGGCTCAGGGCAAAGGTGGCGACCACGGCGGTCACGGCCACGGCAAGTAGTTTCTTGGCGATCATTTCAGGGCACTCCGAAGGGGGAAGGGTGAGGGTACGGCTGTGTGCGACCACCACTGTCCGCGCGGGCGGTTCGCAACAAAAGGATACAGCAGCAGGCACTGCATGCAGAGTTCATGCCCGCCTGCCGCCCGGCACCGCGCGCGGTGCAAGTCCGTCAACGAGTCCGTCAGCGGCTGAGCTCGGGCATCGCCCCGTTCATGACATCGGCCGCGCCCAGCACGTCCTCGCGCAGGCGCAGGGCGCGCGCTCGCGTGGCAGGCACGCCGCCGAAGCGCGTGGCGCAGTAGGTCTCCAGAGCGCGCTGCGTCCACTGGTGGGCCAGCGGTGCCAGGCCGGGTGCAGACGACCAGTGTTCGCGCACGGACTGGCCGGGCAGCGGCAGGTGGCGGCGGGCACGCAGGCACCAGGTCAGGGCACGTGCCGACACCTGCATCGACCGCTCGGGAAACCAGCGCGACAGACTCCATGCCACGGCCAGTGCCAGGCGGGGCGCCCAGCGGTAGCGGTAGCGCCACAGCAGCCAGGCCGCCAGCGCCATGGCCAGCAGCACCAGCGGGTTGCCTACACCGGCTTCACCACCCGATGGCGGTGGTGGCTCGGCCTGCGGGTCACCCGGCTCCCCCGTGCCACCAGAGCCCCCGGGTGACGAGGCAGACGGCCCACTGCCGCGCAACCAGTTGCGCAGCGCCTGGGCCGCGTCCAGCGCGCCGTTGATGGCGCCGCGCTGCCACTGCGGTGCAAACGGGTCGCGGCCGGCATCGCGCATGCCGTCGAGCATGCGGTCCCACGGCGAAGGCGCCGGGCCGGGCCGGGGCCGCGACTGGCCAGGGCGCGCAGCGCCGCCCCAACCACCGCCCTGGTTGCCCGCACTGCCGCTGCCCGCGCTACCGCCCTGCCCCCCGGCGCGTTGCTCACCGCGGCCATCGGCCTGGTTGCCGAAAGGCGGCTCGTACAGGCCCGGCACGTCGCCACCGGGCAGAAAGCCAAAGCCCAGCACCGGCGGCCTTGGCACAAAAAGAAACAGGCAGGCCGCGATCACGCACGACACGGCGACAAAGCCCGTGGTCATGGACAACTGGGTCCAGCGCGAGAGGTCCACGCCTTCAGCATGCAGCCAGGCCAGCGCCAGCGCGCCGAACAGCCACGCGGGGCCCAGGTAGAACCACAGGCTCCAGTCGGCGGCGTAGTGCGTGGTGGTCAGAAAGCAGACGGTGAAGACCACCGTCATCGTGAAATACAGGTCGCGCCGCGTACGCAACTGGGCGGCGCGCGCACCCATGACCACCATCAGCACCAGGCAGACCCAGCGGGCGAAGGGGTACAGCAGGAAGCCGGGGACCAGCGCGAGCACCAGGCCCACCAGGGCCATGCCCCGCCACAGCCCGCGGCCCGCGCCCTCGCCACCACGCCAGTTCAGCACGCCCGCGCCGAAGCCCAGCACCGCCCACGCCAGCCACAGCACACAGAACACGCCAAAGGCCATGCGGCCACGGTCCACGTACGAGAACGCAAAGCCGGTAAACAGGTAGCACAGGCCGGCAAAAACGATGGTGCCGCTGCTGCGCAGCGGTGGTGATGGCGGCTCCTGCGGGGGCACTTTGCGCGCCTTGCGGGCGGCGGTGGCGTGGGGTGACGGCTTTTTCATGGCGCCTCCTGCAGCACCGTGGTCACGCCGGCCTGCGCTGCCACCGCACGCAACTGCTCTGCGTTGGCCCGGTGCGTGAGGGCGCCTTTGGGCCCGAGGGCAATGCAGGTCACCACCGTGCACGGCAGGCGCGCGAGTTCAGCCAGCGCTGCCTGCAGATCTGCCACGGCCAGGTCACCCGGCACGACCAGGGCGATCTGCTCGCCCGCGCGGGCGTCGGCGGCCACGCGGGCACAGGCCTGGCGCAGTTGTTCGGGGCTGCTGGGCAGGGCCGAGGCCAGGGCCTGGCGCACCAGCGCTGCATCCTGCACGGGGGGCCTGTCCTTGGCCTCGCCATCGGCTGCGGGGTAGAGCACTACCTTTGCGCCCTGGGCCAGCGCCGCATCGCACACGCCGGCCGCCAGGCGGATGGCCTGCTCGCCCGCACTGCGCGGGTCGCCCAAGGCAGGCGCCCCGGGTGCATGCACCACCAGGCGCAGGGCCAGCGCGCCCATCTGCTGGAAATGCTGAATCACCAGTTCGCCCACGCGGGCCGATGCGCGCCAGCTGACCCGGCCCACTGATTCACCCTGCTGGTATTCACGCAGCAGGCCCAGCTCGAACGACTGGCCCGTGTGGCGCGTGGCCAGGGTGCCCGAGGCGTCGGGCGACACGCTCCACGGCAGTGGCCAGTGCACGGCCTGGGGGCGGGGCAGCACGTGCACGGCAATGCCCGTGTGCTGCTGCGGCATGCTGCGCCGCGCCTGCAGCAGCCCCAGCGGAAAGCCGCTGGCCAGCCGCACCGCCACCAGCCGGTAGTGGCCCCGGCAAGAAAAGCGCGCCAGACGCCCGAGCACCGGGGCGGCGCCCTTGCGGATGACCGGCACGGTCTGGCGCAGCACCATGCGGTGGCCGGCCCATTCCCATTCGGTCTCCACATCGACCATGAAGGCGGGCCAGCGCACGCTGCGCTCCACCACCAGGCCCAGGTCGCAGGCAGCACCCTCCTGCACCTCTGCCACGCCGTTGTTCTTCAAGCGAACGGACATGCCGCGCAGCGACAGCCAGGGCAGTACGAAGCCCAGCACCGTGAGGGTGGTGAGGAACAAAAACATGCCGTAGACCATGGGGTCGCGGCGGTTGAGCGCGGCCAGCAGCAGCGTGCAGCAGAACGCGACGAGCACGCGCGAGCGGGTGAGCAGGCATTCCATGCCGGGCTCAGACCGGCGTGCGCTGGAGCATCAGGATCGCCTGGACGATGTCGGCCGCATCCTTGGCCTGGGCGCCCTGCCCCTGCACGATGATGCGGTGTGCCAGCACCGGCGCGGCCACTTCGCGCACCACGGCCGGGTCCACGTAGCTGCGCCCGCGGATGCAGCTGAGTGCGCGCGCCATGCGCGCCAGGCCCAGCGTGCCGCGCGGGCTGGCACCGAAGCGTATGTCCACATGCTTGCGCGTGGCCCCCACAATGGCCGCAATGAACTGCGCCACCTCGGGGGTGATGGACACCTCGTGCGCCGCTGCCACCAGCCGCTCGAAATCGCCAGCCCCGCACACCGGCTGCAGCCGGCTGATGGGGTGCGCGTACTGCTGGCTCTGGATCAGCCCCGCTTCGGTCGCCGCATCGGGGTAACCCAGCGACAGGCGGATCAAAAAGCGGTCAAGCTGCGCCTCGGGCAACGGGTAGGTGCCCGCCATGTCGATGGGGTTTTGCGTGGCCAGCACGGCGAACGGGGCCGGCAGCGGCAGGGTCTGCCCGTCCAGCGTGATCTGCCCCTCTTCCATGCACTCGAGCAGGGCCGACTGGGCGCGCGGGTTGGCGCGGTTGATCTCGTCGGCCAGCACGATGTTGGCGAACACCGGGCCGGGGCGCAGGGTGAACGAGCCATCCTTGGGGTTGTAGACCGGCCCGCCCACGATATCGGACGGCATGAGGTCGGCCGTGAACTGGATGCGCTTGAACGACAGGCCCACCGACACCGCCAGCGCGCGCGCCAGCATGGTCTTGCCCAGGCCGGGCACGTCCTCGATCAGCAGGTGCCCGCCGGCCACGATGGCGGCGAGCGCCAGTTCCACCTGCTGGTGCTTGCCCTGCAGGACTTTTTCGACATTGTGGATGATGGCCTGCGCCGTGCGCGCGTGCGGCTGCTGTGCGGCGTCTGTGGCCGTTTGTGTGAGATCCAACGAACTTCCCCCTCTTGTAGGTCAAAAATTCTAAGGGGCAGCCCGCGCAGGTCCAAGCCCCATATTGCGCAGGGGAATGCCTGCCCGCAGCCAACCCATGGAACCCCGTCCCCGCACGCCGGGCCGAATGCGGTTACCCTGCCCGCATTCACCAACCGAGAACACACACCATGACCAAAAAACTCAAAGTCACCATCGAAGTCGAAATGTCCGTCCCCGAGGACTGGTCGCTGGTCGAAACCTCCGAAGGCACGCCCGTGCTGAGCCTGCCGGATGGCCGCTTCATGGACATCGCCATCGAGCCCCTGTTCGCCACCGACCCCGAAGAGCTGTGGAGCAGCCCCGAGGATGACGACGCGCTGCACGAAGTGCTCGACATGGTGGACAGCGAAGCCGTGACCTACGAGTTCGTCACGCATTGATGCACCCCGTGGCGCCGCGCGCTGCCTCCGCTCGATGGAGGTCGCGCTGCGGCGGCATGGCAATTCAATACAGGCTGTAGTGGTAGTCGTAGCTGCGCAGCCAGAGCCGAGGGTTCCGGGGGCCATCGAAGTGCAGCTGCAGCAGGTTGGTGCGCGGGTTGGCGGTGTCCACCACCAGTTCGTCGTCGGCCTCGGGCGAGTCCAGGTCCGATAGCGCAAAGCGCTGGAACACATGGGTCAGCGCGGCCTCGGTGGACTTGGGGCGGTAGTCGTCATCGAGCAGCAACTCGGGCTTGGCGATGTGATCCTGGTGCAGCCAGTACCACACGCCTTCATTGGGCGCGCCGGGCCGGGCACCGGGGTTGCCCTTGTCGCCCCAGGTGCTGGGTGGCTCGCCGGGCGTGGCGCCCGCCGGGTCCCACGCCAGGGCGCCCAGCCCATCCCCCACCTCGACGAACACGGCCAGGCTGCGGTCGTAGCGGGCGCGCACCGCAGGCGGGAGGATCTTGTCGAGCCCATCGGCACCGGTGCGCTTGTAGCCCCAATCGCCCAGCAGCAAATCGGTCACCTTGCCCATCTGGGCGGCCGGCAGGAAGTTGGAGTCACCGATCTGGATCTGCCAGTCGCCCAGTACCTTCACCAATGGGGGCAGTGGCGCGCCCAGGCTCTTTTCCAGATCCGCGAAGGCGGCCTTGGCAGGCTTCTTCTTGGCACCGCCGTCACCGGGCTCGATGGAGATGCTGTCTTCCAGCTTCTTGGCCAGGCCACGGATGCGCTCGATCCAGGGCTTTCCCTGGTCGTACAGCGGGGCCGAGAAGGACGCCATGTCGCGCACCTTCCAGCTCCTGTCGAACGGTGAGGCCTTGCCGCCGATGGTGACAGTGCCTTTGAGCCGCACGCGCTTGAGGCCCGCAGGCAGCGCGAACACCAACGCGGGCGGCTTCTTGAGCCCCGGCTGCGTGGCCTTGTGGTCGAGTTGAGCAACCACCTTGCCATCGACGATCACGTCGGCCACCAGGCTGTCGCCCACTTCGATCCAGGGGTGGATGCCGGCCCTGCCTGCAGTGGGGCCGTCCGCCGCAGAAGCGGCCATACCGGGAACACCCGCCATCAGAGCCCCGAGCCAGCCAGATAGTCCCGCCAGAATGCTTCGCCGCTGCGCCATGAAAATCCCTCTTCCCTATTGTTTGACGGCGGGATTGTAGGAAAGCGTAACGCACTGCAAGCCTACAGCCACCTTGAGAAAGTAACCAGCTGTGAATGAAATGTCATGACCTGGGCGAAGATGCCTACAGCTGCGACTCCAGCAAAGCCGCCAACCGCTCGGCCAGCCTTTCCTTGAGCGGCCGCTCCAGCCACTCCTCATGGGTCACGCGCCGTGACTTGGTCAGATCCTCCTCGAACACGCGCGTCTGGCGCTCGGCGAACGCAGCGTCGTAGACATTGAGGTTGGCCTCGTCGTTGAGGCGAAACGAGCGGTTGTCGAAATTGGTGGAACCGACCGACACCATGCGCTGGTCCACGATCATGACCTTGCAGTGGTACATGCTGGGCTGGTACTCGTAGATCTCGGCCCCGGCCTCCAGCAGCGGACCCCAGGTGGCACGCGAGGCGGCCTTGACGGTCTCGGTGTCGGTGTGCGGCCCGGGCGTGATGAGGCGCACACGCACGCCGCGCTTCAAGGCATCGAGCATGAGCTGGCGCGTGAGGTCGTCGGGCACGAAGTAGGCGACCGACAGGTCCAGGCTGCGCTCGGCTGCGGTGACGGCCATGTGGTACATGAGCTGCATGCTCTCGCTGCCGCTCGACGGCGAGCTCGAGAACATCTGCGCCCGCTGCGTACCCTGGGGTGCGATCGCCGGAAAGTACGCGTCCCCATGCACCACCTTGCCCGTGACCTTGAGCCAGTTGTCCAGAAACGTGGCCTGCATCTGCGCCACGGCGGGCCCGCGCACCTGGTAGTGCGAATCGCGCCAGTGGTCGGGGTCCTGGCCATTGCCCGTCCACTCCGGGGCGATGCCCACGCCGCCGGTGAAGCCGACCTGCCCGTCCACCACCAGCAGCTTGCGGTGGGTGCGGTTGTTCAGGCGCGCCAGGTTGTACCAGTGCGGCTTGTGGAATTTTTCGACGAGCACGCCGGCCTCCTTCATCTCGGCCAGGTAGCTCTCCTCCATCTTGGCGCTGCCCACCCAGTCGAGCAGCACATGCACCGCCACACCCGCGCGGGCGCGCTCGGCCAGCGCGTCGGCAAACTGCTTGCCGATGTCGCCGGACCAGTAGATGTAGGTCTCGAAGGTCACGCTCTTTTGCGCCGAGCGGATGGCCGCGAGCATGGGCGGAAAGATCTGGTCGCCGTTGATCAGCTCCTTGACCTCATTGCCGGGGAGGATGCCCGGGCCCAGCAGGCTGCCCATGGCGCGCTCGAACTGCGGGCTGGCGCTGGTGTACAGGCGCGGTATCTGGTGCTGCACCTTTTTCTCGCCGGCCGTGAAGTTCAGGGCAAAGAGCACGAGCGCGGCCGTGGCCACGAAGGTGAGCAAGACGATGCGCAGGGTGCGGCCTGTTTTTTTCATGGCGCGATTGTGGGCGGGGCCCTGGCGGGCCGATGTAGGCCGACATCGTTTCAAAGGCCCGGCACAATGGCGGCCTGCTTCGCCGTCTACCCGCCATCGATTTGCCCAAGGTCCGAACTTCCGTGCCCCATTCCGTCCGCAACGCCATCCTCCCTGCCGAGACCTCTTCCATGAACCGCCGCACCGCGTTGCTGGGCGCAGCCAGCGGCCTGCTGGCCCTGCATGCGCCCGCGCTGCACGCCAAGGCACCGCCCGCCCCCACGCTGTGGCCGCAGCCGCTGCAGGTACCGGGCGGCGTGGCCCGCCTGTCGCTCGGCCCAGCGGCCAAGCGGCCGGCAGCGCATGCGGGCGATGTGCCGGTGCTGGTGCTGGGCGATGCCATCGAATGGACGGCCATCGTCGGCATACCGCTGGCCGCCACACCGGGCCCTGCGCACATCACCGTGCAGCCGGCCGGTGGCGGTGCGCCCCGGCAGGTGGCCTATACCGTGTCGCCCAAGAAGTACAAGGAGCAGCACCTCACCGTGTCGCCCCGCACGGTGGACCTGTCGCCCGAGGACCAGGCACGCTACGAGCGCGAGCGCGACCACCAGGCGCTGGTGATGGCCACCTTCACCGAGCAGCCCGCAGGCGTGGCCCTGGATTCGCTGCGCATGCGCGTGCCGGTGCCGGGGCGGCGTTCTAGTTCGTTCGGGCTGCGCCGGGTGTTCAATGGCCAGGCGCGCAATCCGCACAGCGGGATGGACATCGCCGCGCCCACGGGCACGCCGATCCTCTCGCCCCTACCAGCGCGCGTGATCGACACGGGTGAGTATTTCTTCAACGGCGGCACGGTGTGGCTGGACCATGGCCAGGGCCTGCTCAGCATGGTCTGCCACCTGAGCGCCGTCGACGTGAAGGTGGGCGACGTGCTGGCCACCGGCCAGCGCCTGGGCGCCGTGGGCGCCACCGGCCGCGTGACCGGGCCGCACCTGCACTGGGGCGTGATGCTCAACCGCACCATGGTGGACCCGGCCCTTTTCGCGCCGCAGGCGTGATGGCAAGCGCCATGGCACTTGACCACGACACACTTCGCACAGGCCGCGCACTGGCATCTGCCGTCTTGGCACTGTGCTGCGCAGGCTGCGCCGTGGTGGCTGTGGCCGATGCGGCGGTGAGCGTGGCGGCCACCACGGTGAAGGTGGGGGCCAAGGTGGTTGGGGCTACGGTGGATGTGGGGGCTGCTGGTGTGAAGGCGGTAACGGGCGGCAGCAGTGATTGACGCGCCGCCTTGCGTGCATCCTGCAGGCGGCGTTTGATTGCAATGGCCTATGGCTGTGTGCATGACCTGCAGGTCAGGGCCGGCGCCAAGCGGTTCTGCGGTTCTGGTGGGATGGGTGCTGCATGCCTGCGTTGAGGGCGGG
>NZ_LMIJ01000045.1:22829-22913 GCF_001428665.1 Acidovorax sp. Root219 | reverse complement strand
ACCTGCGATGCTCGGTCCTGGGGTGGTGCCGATGAACTCGCTGCGTTCTTCGAACTCCGCTCAGACAGCATCGGCAAGCTAGAG
>NZ_LMIJ01000045.1:22633-22771 GCF_001428665.1 Acidovorax sp. Root219 | reverse complement strand
CACGCACCCACCCCAGCCCCTGCGCTTCTCGGCGCAGCCAGCAGGGGTGGGGAGCGGGGTCAGGGACGGCTGCTGCTTCGCAGCTGCGCCGGGTGTCGGTTACGCGCTGCGCGCTGCCGATGGGCGGCGCAGCCGCCC
>NZ_LMIJ01000045.1:22456-22528 GCF_001428665.1 Acidovorax sp. Root219 | reverse complement strand
TCGCAGAGGCAGCGCAGGGAGTTCTTCGGCGTCACCCCAGGCCCGAGCATCGCAGGCTGCCCCCTCGCCACC
>NZ_LMIJ01000045.1:0-22411 GCF_001428665.1 Acidovorax sp. Root219 | reverse complement strand
CCTCGGCCGCCGGGCCGAGACCCGGCCTCCGCCCTCCATCAAGGCATGCAGCCACCATCAAACCGCAAGCGACGAAGGAGACCCGTGCTCCGCCTTCAGCCAAGCAAAAGCAACAATCTAGCGAAACGGCTTCAGCGGCGCATCATTTCAAGAAATTCATGAACGCCGTAATGATCACCGCATTGAAGAAATCAATGAACAGCGAGCCCACCAGCGGGATCACGAAGAACGCCTTGACCGACGGCCCGTTGACCGCCGTGAACGCCTGCATATTCGCCATGGCATTGGGTGTGGCGCCCATGCCGAAGCCGCAATGCCCGGCGGCGATGACGGCGGCATCGTAGTCCCGCCCCATCACGCGGAAGGTGACCCAGTAGCCGTAGGCGAACATCAGCGCCGTCTGCGCCAGCAGAATCACCAGCAGCGGCCCCGCCACCTCGGCCAGCTCCCACAGCTTCATCGACATCAGCGCCATGGCCAGGAAGAAGGCCAGCGACACATTGCCCACCACCTCGAACTGCCGCAGCGGCAGCTCGCTGTTGCGCCAATCGATGATGTTGCGCACCAGCGCCGCCACCAGCATGGGCCCCAGGTACGAGGGCAGCGTGACGCCCAGGTCCTTGAGCCAGTTCACCAGCAGCGTGCCGATGCCGATGGACACGGCAATCAGGATGCTGGCGTACATCACCGTATCGCCACCACTGCCCGTGTTGGCCGTGACGGGCACCGGTATGGCCGGCGCGGTGGCAGCGCTGGCGCCATGCGCGTGCAGGCCGTTGCGCCGCATGAGCAACGTGCCCAGGGGGCCGCCAATCACGCAGCCCGCCACCAGGCCATAGGTCGCGGCAGCAATCGCGGCCGGCAGGGCACCGGCTGCGCCGGCCTGCTCCAGCAGGGGGCCGAAGGCGGCCGACGTGCCATGTCCGCCCGTCAGGGAAATGGAGCCCGCCGCCACGCCAATGAGCGGGTGCACGCCGAGCAGTGCTGCCAGGCCCGCGCCCAGGGTGTTCTGCAGCAGCACCAGCCCCACGGCCGCCGCCAGGAACAGGGCCACACCCACCCCGCCCTTCTTGAGCAACTCGAAGCTGGCAGAAAAGCCGATGGTGGTGAAGAACACCAGCAGCAAAAAGGCGCGCATGTTGTCATAGAACTCGAACGCAAAGCTGCCGCTCAGGTGGCCCGCCAGCGCGATGAGGGAGAACACCAGCCCGCCGATGATGGGGCCTGGTATGAAGTAGCGCGACAGCACGCCTACGTGCTTCTTGATGAAGTCGCCCAGGACCAGGAGCACGGCGGCAACGCCGATGGTCTGTGCAATGTCCAGCTGGATGGTGATCATGGTGGTGGTGTTGGCTGGTGCCAGGCAGCAAGGCCTGGCCGGAACGCAGCCACCGGGTGAATGGGGTGGCCATGGGGATGCAGCAGCACGCTGCGCGAGCCGGCGAGTGTATCGCCGCAGAAATGCCCCCTCCAGAGCATGCGCAGGCTGCGCGCAGGGGGCGCATGGCTGCGGCTATGCTTGGCGGCCCACCCACCGCTGCACTCCATGCGCCACCGCGCCGCCCCCATGCCACCCCGCCTGATCCGCTTCAACAAACCCTATGGCGTGCTGAGCCAGTTCACGGCCGAGGGCAAGTGGCAGGGGCTCAAGGACTACATCGACCAGCCCGGCGTCTACGTGGCGGGCCGGCTCGACGCCGACAGCGAGGGCCTGCTGCTGCTGACCAGCGACGGGCCGCTGCAGGCCCGCATTGCCGACCCGCGCTTCAAGATGGAAAAGATCTACTGGGTGCAGGTCGAAGGCCTGCCCGGTGAAGATGCCCTCGCGCAACTGCGCAGCGGCGTGCAGCTCAACGACGGCCCCACCAGGCCCGCGCGCGCCCGCCTGCTGGACCCGCCACCTGCGGTATGGGAGCGCACGCCGCCTATCCGCGAGCGCAAGGCCATCCCCACCGCCTGGATCGAGCTGGCCATCCGCGAAGGCCGCAACCGCCAGGTGCGGCGCATGACGGCGGCCGTGGGCTTGCCCACGCTGCGGCTGGTGCGCGCGGCCATTGGCCCCTACACGCTCGATGGGCTGGCACCGGGGGCGTGGGCCGAGCAGGCCGTGCTGTAACGACCACGGCGCCCGGCCAGCCATGTCGTTTTTCCAAACACACATCAAGGGTAAACTCGCATTATTCAAGTCCTATAGAGGACTATAGTTCTCTGCATGGAATCCCCCTCGCACCTGGCCCTGGTCGACAGCGCCCCCGGCATGCGCCGCTATGCCGCGCTGGCCAATGCCCTGCGCGTGCGCGTGGTGGCGGGCGAATGGCCGCCGGGCAGCGCCCTGCCGGCCGAAAGCCTGCTGGCCGCCGAGCACCAGGTGGCCCTGGGCACCATGCGCCGCGCGCTGGAGCTGCTGGTGGAGCAGGGGCTGATCGAGCGCATCCACGGCAAGGGCACCTTCGTGCGCCAGGGCATTGCGGGCGGGTCCATGCTGCGCTTCTTCCGCTTTGGCGGGGGCAGCAACGAGGTGCCGCAGTCGCGCATCCTCGTGCGCAAGAGCGTGACCGCAACGACCGCCGTGGCGCGCGGCCTGGGCATTGGCCCGGGTGAGCCCGTGCTGCACCTGCTGCGGCTGCGTCTGCTGGCCAGCCAGCCCTGCCTGATCGAAGAGATGTGGCTGCCGCTGGACCTGTTTGCACCGCTGGCCGACGACGACCTGGCTGGGTGGGACGACTTGCTCTACCCCATGTTCGCGCGCCGCTGTGGCGTGCACGTGCACCGCGCGGTGGACCAGATCGGTTTTGGCGCAATGACCGGCGCCCAGGCGGCCCAGTTGCGCCTACCTGCCGGCCACCCCTGCGTCGCTGTGGAGCGCAGCGCCTACGACCTGACAGGCCGCTGCGTCGAGTGGCGCACCACGCGCGGCGATGCCAACGCGTTCCACTACACCATCACGATCACCTGACCGCCCCCGGCAGCCCCCGGCCGCCTTCACCCCGGAACACTGGAGCACATCCGCCATGACCCATTCCAAGCACTCCACTTCGACCGCCACCCTCTCGCGCCGTGGCCTGCTGGTGCAGGCCGCAGGCGCCGCGCTGGCCGCGCCCTGGGTGGCCAGCGGCCACGCGGCCACGGTGGCAGGCGGTAGGCCGATCTCGCTGGTGGTGTCCTACCCCGCAGGCGGTGGCGCGGACCTGATCGCGCGTATCATCGCGCCGCGCCTGGCCGAAGCCCTGGGCCAGGGCGTGGTGGTGGAGAACAAGCCCGGCGCCAGCGGGCAACTGGCCGCCTCGCAGGTGGCGCGCGCCACGCCGGACGGCAGCGTGCTGCTGCTCGACGCCTCGTCGTTCGCGGTGAACCCCTCGCTGTTCCCCAAGCTGCCGTACGACAGTGCCAAGGCCTTCACGCCGCTGGCGGTGTTGGCCACCTTTCCCAACGTGCTGGTGTGCACGCCCGGCTTTTCGGCCAAATCGGTCAAGGACGTGATCCAGCTGGCCAAGGCCAAGCCGGGCGAGCTGACCTATGCCTCCTCGGGCAATGGCTCGGCGCAGCACCTGGCGGGCGCCATGTTCGAGGGGCGCGCGGGCGTGCAACTGCTGCATGTGCCCTACCGCGGCGGCGGCCCGGCCATGACCGACGTGATGGGCGGGCAGGTGCCGCTGTTCTTTGCCAACGTGGCCTCGTCGCTGGGCCATATCCAGGCCGGCAAGCTGCGCCCCCTGGCCGTGACCAGCATGGTGCGCGCCCGCTCGCTGCCCGAGGTGCCCACCATGGCCGAGGCCGGCGTGCCCGGCTACGAGGTGCTCGAATGGAACCCGCTGCTGGCCCCCGCCGGCATGGCTGCCGACACCCGGGCCACGCTGGTGGCCGCCGTGCGCAAGGCCCTGGCCGACCCCGAGGTGCTGGGCCGCGTGCGCCAGTTGGGGGGCGATGTGTTCGCCGATGCCTCGCAGCAGACGGCCGGCAAGTTCATCGCTGCGCAGCAGGAGCAGTGGGCCAGAGTGGTGCGCGAACGCAAGATTTCCGTCGGATAGACAAGCCCCAGCCCTGGGCGCGCACGTTTCGTGCATGGCCCAGTGGCACGCAGCCCCCTCAATCACCGAAATGGCTTTGACCGCCCCCCCTTTTTCACCCGCCCTGCCCCAGGGCTGGGACACCCACGTGCATGTGTTCGACAGCGCCGCACCTGCGCAGGCCGGCCACTACCAGCCCGTGCACCGGCCGCTGGCCGATATCGAGGCGCTGGCCGCAGCGCATGGCGTGGGCCACCTGGTGCTGGTGCAGCCCAGCGTGTACGGCACCGACAACCGCGTGCTGCTCGATGCGCTGGCCCTGTCGCCCGGCCGCCACCGTGGCGTGGTGGTACTGGATGGGGCGGTGGCCGATGCCGAACTGGACCGCATGCATGCCCTGGGCGTGCGCGGCGTGCGCTTCAACCTCGTCTCGCCCGTGGGCAACGGGCCCGAGACCATGAAGACCCTGGCCCCGCGCCTGGCCGAGCGGGGCTGGCACGTGCAGTGGTACGCCAACCCCGAAGACCTGGCCACCATCGTCCACCTGCACCAGGGCACGCCCGTGGCCTGCGTGCTCGACCACCTGGCCGGCCTGCACGGCCTGCTGCCCTCTGATGACCGCGCCTGGCAGGCCCTGGCCAAGCTGGCCGGGCAAGGCGCCTGGGTGAAGCTCTCGGGCTGGTACCGGCTGCAGGCCAGCGCGCCCTATGGCCTGCTGCACCCGGCCATCACCCGCGTGGCCGCGCACATGGGGGATCGCCTGGTCTGGGGCTCGGACTGGCCGCACACCTCGTTCGCACCCGACGCCCTGCCACGCTATGCCAGCGTGTGGGAGCCGGTGGTGAATGCGCTGGGCCACGAGGCCGCGCTGCGCATCCGCGATGCCGGCGCGCGCCTGTACGCCTAAGAACCCGGCAGCAACCCGGCTATTCGCTGGCCTGCGCCGCCTCGTCGATCACCAGATAGCGTTTGACCAGGTCGAAAAAGCTTTCGTAGAAGGTGTCCGCCGTGATGGTCTCGCTGCCCACGCGCACCAGCGATTCGCTGCTCGACGAGAACGGCAGCGACACCGAGCCGATGGCACCCACGCCCAGGCTGGCCGAGTTGTTGGTCTTGCGCAGCGCAAAACTGTCCTGGATGGCGGTGACGAAGCCCAGGCTGATCTTGCCCGTGGGCGACTCGGGCACGCAGACCACGCGGATCACCATCTGCATGTGCGTCTCGGTACCGGGCTGGAAGTTCTTCTTGCCCTCCACCAGCTCGGCCGAGCTGGTGTTGATGAGGTAGCCCTGGCTGAGCAGCGCCCGGCGCGATGCCTCGCAGGTCTGCGCCGGCGTGGCATCGAACAGCCGCGAGTAGGTGGCCAGCGAGCCGAACTTCTCCTGCGGTGCCTGGGGCCCCGGTGTGCTACTGGGAAGGGCGCCGCAGCCCGCGAGCAGCATGGCAACGCCAGCCAGCAGTGCGCAAAGCGGTCGATAGGCGCGTGACGTGGCGCCGCAAGGCAACAGGGCAGAAGGGTTCGAGGGCATCGTCGGATTCAAAAGCGGCACTCCGAAAAGGCAGGCATTGGAGGGTGGCCGGGGCGCCGGCACTGCGGACAACGACAGACAAAGGCAACGGCGGGCAACTGTCGCTGTGAGGCGCCGTACCTGCGGTCGGTTCCCTGCATTCTAAAAATGAAAATCGTCTCCAGGATGGCATGCCCATCGGGGCCGACGGTCGAACTGCGCAGTTCTCGGCCGAAGCACCATCATGCCATGTTGCTCTCATTTCGATAGCCCGCAAGCCCATCTGCACGACATTGGTCTTGATTGTTACAAATAGCCGCGCAAGTCGCGGGCGCAGGCGCAATACCTTGCGCCGTTACACATCTGGACATACAAAAAACCATTTACTACAAATACACTAGCCGGCTATGGGCCAGCTGGCGCCCCTATGGGAGGGGGCCGCACCAAGATGCCCGAGGAGGGCCGCGCCTTCGCGCGCGGTGAAGGAAGAGCTACGTGAACCAAAAACCTGACCTTTCGTTTTCCCTGGAACCCATTGAAAAGGAATCCGCCGCCAAGACCGTCTTCACGGAGCGCACCTGCCCGCGCTGCAAGTACGCGCGGCAGGCCAGCGACACGGCACCCGATTGGCAGTGCCCGAGCTGCGAAGTGGCCTACGACAAGGTAGACCCGCCCAAGCCGCGCGAACCCGAGGCCGCCGCCCCTGCGCCAGCGCCCTATGTCGGCAAGGCCGCGCGGCAGCGCGCGGAGGCTGCAGCGGCTGCCGAGGCTGCGGCGGCCGCCAAGAAGAAGGAAAAAGCCAAGAAAAAGGCCCCGCGCGAGCTGCCCACGACCTGGATTGCCCTGGCGCTGGCCGTGGTGGTGGGCCTGGGCCTGGTGGGCTGGAAGTACCAAGCCGACAAGGTCCGTGCGCAGGAGCGCATTGCCAAGGCCGAAGCCGATGCCCGCGCCGCCGAAGTGGCGGCGCAGAAGGCAGCACAGGACCACCAGGCGCGCCTGAAGGACCTGGAGAAGCAGGCCCGCCGCACCGATGGCCCCGAGGCCGTGCAGGAGCTGCAGGCACTGGCCGCCAAGGGTGACCTGCGGGCCATGCTGGTGCTGGGCATCACGCTGCGCGATGGCCGCGGCGTGCCCAAGGACCAGGCCCAGGCCATGCAGTGGCTCACCAAGGCCGCCAACGAAGGTTACTCGCTGGCCAGCGTGCAGCTGGGCTACATCTACGAGCGCGGCCTGGGCGAGACCCAGCAGGCCGAGCAGGCCGAGAACTGGTACCTGCGCGCCGCGCGCCAGGGCGACCCATCCGGCCTGTACAGCCTGGGCCTGCTCTACTCCACGGGCCTGGACAACGTGGGCCGCCGGCCCGTGGCCGCCCACATGCTGCTGGACCTGGCCCAGCGCGCGCACAAGGAGCAGCAGCAGGACGACTCGCTCACCCCGCCCAACCGCGGCGCCTTCTGGGCAGCCGGCACGCAGCGCCGCCTGGCGCCCACGATGAGCATCGTGGAGGTGGCCGAGGCCAAGCGCCTGGCCGACGCCTGGAAGCCCGGGCAACCTTTCGGGTTCTGAAGCGCCGAAGCCTTCGATGGCTTTGGAGTGGTGCTTCTAAAGCCGACCCACTGAGCGGCAGATTACCGGCGGATACAGCCGCCGGGGCGCGGCGCGGGTACAGTGCAGGGCTTTCGTGGGCATTGCGCCAGCCAGCGCAGCGCCTGCGGTGCCTGTTTCCGCCCGCCCCTCTCCTTTTTCTCCTCCTCAGTTCCCCATGTCCAACCTCATCGTGCACGGCGGTACGCCGCTGCGTGGCCGCATCACCCCGTCCGCCAACAAGAACGCCGTGCTGCCGGTGCTGTGCGCCACCCTGCTCACCCGCGAGCCGCTGCGCCTGCACGGCGTGCCCGACATCACCGACGTGCGCAAGATCCTCGACATCTTTCGCATGCTGGGCAGCAGCGTGCACCTGGACGACGCCACGGGCACGCTGAGCCTGCACCACCAGAACACCGTGTTCGACCCCGCGCGGCACCGCCTGCCCGAGGAGATGCGCTCGTCCATCATGCTGATCCCGCCGCTGCTGGCCCGCTTTGGCGTGGCGCGGCTCGAAGACAACGTCAAGGGCTGCACCCTGGGCGTGCGCGAGATCGACCCGCATGTGGAGGTGTTCCAGCGCTTTGGCGGCACGGTGGAGCGCGCCGAGGGCTCGCTGCTGGTGCGCAGCCAGGGGCCGCTCACGCCCACGGACCACTGGCTCGACTACGCCTCCGTCACCACCACCGAGAACTTCGTGCTCTGCGCCGTGGCCGCCAACGGCACATCTACGCTGACGAATGCCGCTTCGGAGCCCCACGTGCAGGAGTTCTGCCGCTTCATGGTGATGCTGGGTGCGCGCATCGACGGCATCGGCACCTCGCGCATCACGGTGCAGGGTGGCGCGGCACTGGGCGGTGGCGAGTTCCGCTTCGATGAAGATTTCCACGAGATCACCACCTTCCTGGCGCTGGGGGCCATCACCGGCGGCGATGTGATCGTGCGCAACAGTGCGCCGGGCAACTTCCCGCTGATCGACCGCACCTTTGCCAAGTTCGGCGTGGTCGTCACGCACGAGGACGGCTGGTCGCGCGCGCACTGCCCCGGCCCGCTCAAGGTGCAGACGCCGTTCACTAGCAACGTGCTGACCAAGGTCGAGGCCGCGCCCTGGCCCTACTTCCCGGTGGACCTGCTGCCCATCTTCATCGCCCTCGGGGTGCGTGCGCAGGGCAATTGCATGTTCTGGAACAAGGTGTACGACGGCGCGCTGGGCTGGACGGGCGAACTCTCCAAGTTCGGCGCCCATGTGTTCTCGTCGGACCCGCACCGGCTCATCACCTTTGGCGGCAATCCGCTGAGCCCGGCCCTGGTGGAGAGCCCCTACATCATCCGCGTGGCCATCGCCCTGTTCATGGTGGCGGCCAGCATCGAGGGGCGCTCGGAGATCCGCAACGCCGCGCCCATCCGCCGCGCCCACCCGCGCTTCGTAGAAAACCTGCGCAGCCTGGGCGTGAACGTGGAGTGGACCAGCGAGGAATAAAGGCCCGCTACCGGCGACGGAACCACAAGACCACGCCCAGAAACACCACGCCCGTCAGGATGGGCGACCACGACATCAGCAGCTCCAGCCAGGTCGATTTGCGGATGCCCGACCAGACCTCGACCTGCACACGGTCGATGCGCAGGTTGCGCGACGACTCGAAGTCCAGTGACGGGGCCGCCTTGCGGTCCTCCTTGAAGCTCACGCCCTTGGAGGCACCGACCATGGACACCGGCTGGCCCGCACGCGCGCCCTTGTGTACCAGCTCGGGCAGGAAGGAGATGGGCGACGGGCCATCGAACTGCAGGCCGGTTTGCCAGCGCGAGCCGGCGTCGCCATCGGCCAACGCCACGCCCGAAACCTTGACGACGATGGTGAAGGGGTTCTTGCTGGTGGGCAGCGACAGCTCGTCGCCGCGCCACCGCTCGGTGTCGGCGTAGATGCCCTTGCCCTTGTCGCCCGGCTTTTGCGCCTGCTTTTCCTCGAAGCGCTGGAACTTCGCCAGTGTCTCGGGCGACAGGTCGTAAATTTTCTCCAGCGTCTTGCCATAGGCGCCGGCTTCGTCCTTGGCCTGCGCGGACGGCAGGGCGACCGCCAGCATCAAAAAAGCGAAGGCAAGCCATCGCCGCACGCTGCCCGAATGGGTGGCGCAAATCTCGGTACGCATCTGAAACTCCCCTGCCTGTGCTGTTGTCGTTCGTTGTACACGCAGCCGGCGTGCGCCGCGCAGCACCGAGTGTAGGAGACAATGCGCGTCCTTTTCACTGCCCGCCAGACGCCTCCTGCCCCATGCCCCTGCCTGCCGCTGCCCTGCTCTGCCTCGTGGTCTCCATCAGCGACGGCGATACCCTCACCGCGCGCTGCGGCCCGCCCGGGGCCTACCAGCAGATGAAGGTGCGGGTGGCGGCCATCGATGCGCCCGAGCGCAAGCAGGCCTTCGGCCAGAAGGCGCGGCAGAACCTGGCGCAGATGTGCTTCAAACGCCAGGCGACGCTGCAGCCCATCGAGGAAGACAGCTATGGCCGCACGGTGGCCAATGTGCGCTGCGGCGGCACCGACGTGGCCACCGCGCAGGTGACGGCGGGCCTGGCCTGGGTGTACACGCCGTATGCGCAGCAGCACCCGCACCTGGCACCGCTGCAACGCCAGGCGCGTGCCCGAAGTGAAGGCCTGTGGGCACAGAAGCGCCCCCTGGCGCCCTGGGACTACCGGCACCGGCACCCCAGGCCCTATGGCAATTCCTAACGCAGCAACGCCAGCACCCCTTGCGGCAGTTGGTTGGCCTGCGCCACCATGGCCGAGCCGGCCTGCTGCAGGATCTGCTGGCGTGCCAGCGTGGCGGTTTCCACGGCAAAATCGGCATCGAGGATGCGCGAGCGGCTGGCCGAGAGGTTCTCGCTGCTGTTCTGCAGATTGGCCATGGCCGACTCCAGGCGCGAGGACTGGGCGCCGATCACCGCGCGCTGGCTGTTGACGTAGTCGAGCGCCCGGTCCACCGCGACGATGGCCTGGGCCGGTGAGCGGGTCACGTCGAGGGTGCTGCGCAGCCCCAGCGCAGACAGGCCCATGGCGCCCACGCGCGTCTCCATGGTCTGGTTGGCGTTGGCGCCGATCTGGAACACCTTGCTGCCGGTGGAGCCGCCCGACTTGCCGATGGTCTCGAACGCCTCGGTGAAGCCCGTGAGCACATCGGTGCCCGAGCGGCTGCCGCTGTTGGGCACGGTGCCGGTGGCGGTCTTCTCATCGCCGTTGTCCACGTCCAGCCCGCCGATGGCGCCGGTGTCGGCGTTGTTCAGGTCGAAGCCGCCGATGAAGGCCGCGCCGTTGGCAGCGTATTGCGTCTTGAAGTCGGCAGCGCTGGCGAACTGGCCCTGCGAGGCATTGGCCAGCGCCTGGTCGAGCGTGGAGCCGGGGTTGGCATTCATGTAGGTGAGCACGTCCTTCACGCCCGCGCCGCCAGCGCCCTTGATGCGGCTGTGCATGTAGCGCACGGCCGAGTAGCTCGACGAGTAGAACTCGCTGGTGTTCGTGGGCCCGTTGATGGCGGCGACCACCGCAGGCAGGCCGACGTTGGCGATGTCGCCCTTGACGCGTTCTTCCGCGCCCTGGATGAACTCGGCCGTGCCCTCGGCAAACCACAGGTTGCTGCCGGTGATGTCCTGCCAGTTGGTGGCGCGGGCCATCACGGCGTGCACCATCTCGTGGGCGATGATGCGGTCGTTGTAGTACGGGGCATTGCCCCCGTCGGGCAGGTTGGGCGGCACGAAGTCGGCCATGTCCACCTGCAGCGTCAGGTTGGTGCCACGCCCCTGGCCGTCAAAGCCCGTGGCCTGCACATAGGCGGCCACGCCACCCGCATTGTCGGTAAAACCGGTGAAGCGTATCGCCAATGCCGCCCCGTCGGCGCTGATGCCGTAGAGCTTGCTGATGAGCTGCTCGCTGCTCTCCAGCCAACTGCCCACGCTGGTCATGCCGTCGAACACGGCCAGTTGGTCCGCATCGCCCACCACGCTGGCCTGGCTGGGGTCGAACACGTTCATGCCGTTGAACTGCGCGGTGGCTGCCGTGCGGTCTATTTCGGAGGCCAGTTGCGATATTTCGGCCTGGATGGCCTGGCGGTCGCCAGCGCTGTAGGTGCCGTTGGCCGCTTGCACCGACAGCTCGCGGATGCGCTGCAGGCTGGCCGTGACGTTGGTGAGTGCACCTTCGGCCGTTTGCAGCATGGAAATGCCGTCGTTGGCATTGCGCACCGCCTGGTTCAGCCCACGGATCTGGCTGGTGAAACGCCCAGAAATGGCCAGGCCCGCCGCATCGTCCCGGGCGCTGTTGATGCGCAGGCCCGAGGACAGCCGCTCGATGGACGTCGCCAGCGCGCCCTGCCCCGCACCCAGGCGGCGCTGCGCGTTCAGCGAAATCACATTGGTGTTGATGCTCAACGCCATGGCATGCCCGAAGAAAACTCCTGACCGACCGAACAGGCAGGGCCGCGCACGCGCCGCCACTGCCAGGGCTGGCCCCATGCCGGCCCCTTCTTTTTCGGTTATCGGCGGATGTAACAGAAACTTTCGCGGATTTTTCAGGCCCGCCGGTCAGGCAGCGTTCAGCAGCCCCGGCGCAAAGCCGGTAGCATCAAGCCCCCGGTACAAACCCTGACAGGCTGGCCTGGCACCGGCCCAGCGCAGCTTTCCCCGGCCCGCCCCCCGCGCCTGCCCATTTTTCGCACCTCCCGTGTCCCAACCGTCCCCGACCTCTCCCCCGCACCCGGCAGGCCAGCCCGCCCCCAGCGTCTACCGCCATTCAGGCTTTCTGGCCTTTCTCACCGCCCGCCTGATCGCGGTGTTCGCCACCCAGGTGCAGGCCGTGGTGGTGGCCTGGCAGGTGTATGACCTGACGCGCGAGCCGCTGGCCCTGGCCTACGTCGGCCTGGCGCAGTTTCTGCCCATGCTGTGCTTGCTGCTGCCGGCCGGCGACCTGATCGACCGCTTCGACCGCCGGCGCATCCTGGCCATCAGTTGGGCCGTGGGCGCCGTCTGCAGTGCGCTGCTGTTGTGGCTGTCGGGGCATGGCGCCACGGGGGTCAGCGGCATCTATGCGGTGCTGGTGCTGTTCGGCTGCGCACGCGCCTTTTCGGGGCCGGCCATGCAGAGCCTGTTGCCGCAGATCGTGCCGCGCGAGCAACTGGCCCAGGCCATCGCCGCCAACAGCATGCTGATGCGCGCGGCCAGCATCGGCGGGCCGCTGCTGGGCGGCATGCTGTATGCCGTGGGCGGCGGCGAGCTGACCTATGCGCTGTGCTTCGTGTGCTTTGCGCTCGGGGCAGCTCTGCTGGCGCGTGTGGCGGTGGCCTACGCCACCCCCGCCGCAGCGGCGCAGGGCACCATGTGGCAGCGCTTTGGCGCGGGCATCGTGTTCATCCGCTCGCGGCCCATCATCCTGGGCACCATTTCGCTGGACCTGTTCGCCGTGCTGCTGGGCGGCGTGGTGGCCTTGCTGCCCATCTACGCGCACGAGGTGCTGCACGTAGGCCCTGCCGGCCTGGGCGCGCTGCGCAGTGCCATGGCCGTGGGCGAGGTGGGCGCCGGACTGTACCTGAGCATGCGGCCCTTCAACCGCAAGGTAGGGCAAACCATGTTCATCGCCGTGGCCATCTTCGGCGCGGCCAACCTGGTGTTCGCACTGTCCACGCTGTTCTGGCTGTCGTTCGCGGCGCTGCTGGTGGCGGGGGCCGCTGACATGGTGAGCGTGTACATCCGTGGCGCACTGGTGCAGTTCTCCACGCCCGACGAAATGCGCGGGCGCGTGAACGCGGTGAACATGCTGTTCATCGGCTCGTCCAATGAGCTCGGGGAGTTCCGCGCCGGCACCAGCGCCGCCTGGCTGGGCGTGGTACCGGCCGCCGTGCTGGGCGGCATCTGCACGCTTGGCGTGGTGGGGGCTTGGACGCTGGGCTTCAAGCAACTGCGCATGGTGGACAAGTTCGAGGAAGCGGCCAAGTCCCGCTGAGCCGGCGCGCACAGCGCGCCTACAACTGCTCACAACCTGCGGCGCATTTGTGTCGCCCGCGTAAAACCCGCCGCAGGCCCTTGCCTTGGCCCGGCGGCAGGCGCAGCATGGTGCCCCAGCCCTGCTTCAACAGGGCCGATGGATGCCTGCACCATGCTCCTGCACGACCCTGCCCCGCCCTCCCCGATCAACCGCCGCCAATGGCTGGCACTGGCGGCCTTTGGCGCCTCTGCCAATGCGATGCCGGCCTGGGCCGCATCCGCCGCCGCACCGGCGGACCTGCCCGGCGAGGTACTGCCCGCTCGCCTGATGGACCGCATCACCTGGGGCTGCACGGCCCAGGGCGCACGGGTGCTGGCTGACATGGGTCGGGAGGCATGGCTGGCCGCCCAATTGCGAGGCCCTGCCAGCGCGCCTCTGCCGGCCCAAGCGCAGGCGCAGATCGATGCCATGGCCATCACCAAGACCCCGTTTGAAACCCTGGCCCTGCAGATGGAGGCGCGCCAGCGCGAGGCCCGCGCCCTACCCACCGAGGACGAGCGCAAGGCCGCCCTGGAAGCCTGGCAGAAGGACATGCGCAACCTGCAGCGCGAGGCCAGCCAGCGCTTCGTGCTGCGCGCGCTGTACTCGCCCGCCCAGTTGCGCGAGAAGATGACCTGGTTCTGGATGAACCACTTCAGCGTGTTCGCCGGCAAGGCCGACCTGCGCGCCAGCGTGGGCGACTACGAGGAGCGCGCCGTGCGCCCGCATGCGCTGGGCCGTTTCCGCGACCTGCTGGGGGCCACCACGCGCCACCCGGCCATGCTGCGCTACCTGGACAACGCGCAGAACGCCGCCGGCCGCATCAACGAGAACTATGCGCGCGAGCTGATGGAGCTGCACACCCTGGGCGTGGGCGGCGGCTACAGCCAGCAGGATGTGCAGGAGCTGGCGCGCGTGCTCACGGGCGTGGGCATCAGCCTGCGCCCGCTGGAGGACGAGCCCCCACGCATGAAGCCGGCCTTGCGCAGCCACTACGTGCGCCAGGGCCTGTTCGAATTCAACCCCCAGCGCCACGACTGGGAGTCCAAGACCCTGCTGGGCGCACCCATCCGTGCAGAGGGCCTGGCCGAGCTGGACGAGGCCCTGGACCGCCTGGCCCGGCACAGCGCCACGGCCCGCTTCGTCACGCGCAAGATGGCCGTCTACCTGGTGGGCGATGCGCCCCCGCCCGAGCTGCTCGACACCCTGGCCCGCACCTTCGAGCGCACCGATGGCGACATCGCCGCCGTGCTGGCCGAGCTGTTCCAGTCGAGCGCCTTCCAGGCATCGCTGGGCCAGCGCTTTCGCGACCCGGTGCAGTACCTGCTGGCCGGTGCGCGCCTGGTGCATGGCGAGCAGCAGGTGCTGGCGAGCACCGATCCCCTGCTCAACTGGCTGCAGCGCCTGGCCGAGCCGCTGTATGGCCGCGCCACGCCGGACGGCTACCCGCTGGATACCGCGACCTGGTCGGGCTCGGGCCAGATGAGCACGCGCTTCGAGGCGGCGCGTGTGCTGGGTGCCGGAGCCCTGGCACCAACCGATGCGCAGGGCAAGCGCCCGCCGCTACCGGCGCTCTCGCAAACGCCTTACCTGCAGCAGATCGACGCCACGCTGGCACCTGCCACGCGCGCCGCCCTGGTGCAGGCGACGTCGCCGCGCGAATGGAACCTTTTGTTCCTCTCTTCACCCGAATTCATGCACGGCTGAAAGGACTCCCCATGCTGCGAAGACACTGCCTGCAGGCCCTGGGCGCAGGCGCCCTGGGCCTGGCCACCGCATCGGCCCAGGTCGCAGCCGCCCCGCGCGCGGGCGATGCACGCCTGCTGCTGGTGTTCCTGCGCGGTGGCTACGACTGCGCGAGCCTGCTGGTGCCCACCAGCAGCAGCTTTTATTACGAAAGCCGGCCCAACATTGCCATTGCCCGCCCGGGGGAAGAAGGCGGTGCGCTGGAGCTGACCAGCGACTGGGGCCTGCACCCGGTGCTGGCGCCTTCGCTGCTGCCGCTGTACCAGCGGCGCGAACTGGCCTTCGTGCCCTTTGCCGGCACGGACGACCTCTCGCGCAGCCATTTCGACACGCAGGACAGCATCGAGCTGGGCCAGCCCCTCTCTGGGCGGCGCGACTACGGATCGGGCTTCTTGAACCGGCTGGCGGCCGAGCTGGGAGCCAAGCGGGACAAGGCGTCTCCGATGGCCTTCACCAGCACCCTGCCCCTGGTGCTGCGCGGCGCGGTGGACGTGCCCAACACGGCGCTGGCCGCGGCAGCAGGCAAAGCCGGCGTGGACGAGCGCCAGGCCGGGCTCATCGATATGATGTACCGCAGCACGGCCCTGGCCGGCCCCGTGGCCGAGGGCTTCGCCACCCAGGCCGAGGTGGTGCGCAGCATGCAAGGCGAGCTGGACGCCGCCAGCCGCAATGCGCTGAGCACCAAGGGCTTCGAGGGCACGGCCCGGCGCATGGCGCGGCTCATGCAGACGCGCTACCACCTGGGCTTTGTCGACGTGGGCGGGTGGGACACGCATGTGGGCCAGGGCAATGCCACCGGCCCGCTGGCCAACCGCTTCGAGGAACTGGGCCGGGGCCTGGCCGGCTTTGCCGACGAGATGGGCGCCACGGCCTGGAAGAACACTGTGGTGGTGGTGGTCAGCGAGTTCGGCCGCACCTTCCGCGAGAACGGTAACCGCGGCACCGACCACGGCCACGGCACCGTCTTCTGGGTGCTGGGCGGTGGCGTGGCGGGCGGGCGCATCGCGGGCGAGCAGCAGGCGCTGAGCGCCACCACGCTGTTCCAGAACCGCGACCACCCGGTGCTCAACGACTACCGCGCCGTGCTCGGCGGCCTGTTCGGCCGTTTGTACGGGTTGAATGCCACGGCCCTGGCCCGGGTGTTCCCGGGCGCACGCGCCAGCGATCTGCGGCTCGTGTGAGCCGCGAGCGCATCACGCGTTGAGGACCCCGCTCATCAGCTCGGGCAGGCGCTCGATCTTCATCTTGAAGCCGCAGGCCTGCGCATGGCCGCCCCCGCCCATGCTTTCGGCCAGGGCGATGCAGTCGAAGTTGCGCTGCGAGCGCAGCCCCGCCTTCACGCCCTTGGCACCGGCGCTCCACATCAGCGCAAAGGTGCCGGTTTGGGCTGAAAGGATGTCGCCCACCAGGCTATGGAACATGCCGGGCGCATTCACCATCAACCCCTCGATGCCGTTGAACACCAGGGGCTGGGCGCCTTCGGCGATGTCGGCGCAGAGCTTTCGGTACTTCTCGTCCATGGCCGAACCGCGCGCCATGAAACGCTCCAATTGCTCGGGCGTGAAGCTGGCAATCTCCTGCCAGCGCTCGAAGGTCTGCGTCTCCATGTCCAGCGCCGACAGGAAGGCCGCACTCTCGGGGAACTCCCACTTCCAAATATCGCGGTCTTCCACATACTGCAGCAGCGCCGGCACGGGCTGGTGCGGGTGGAAGAACTCCCAGGCCAGGCGCGCACCGGACTTGTCCATGTCGAAGTGCACCACGCCGCAGCGGCAGGCAAAGCCGGTGAGCTTTTCGGCCGCGCTCTTGTGGTGGTCGAGCATCACCAGCCGTGCCGCGCGCTCGTCGATGGCCGAGAGGATCTCGGCCGAGAACGAAAAGTCCAGGATGTAGACCGAGCGGCCATCGAGCGCGGGCAGGTCGTCCACCGACTGCACGTCGCCATGGTCCAGGCCCACGTATTCGGCCCTGTCGCCGTAGTACAGCCAGGCCGCGAGCGCGGCGCCAAAGCCGTCCGGGCAGTTGCGGCCGTGGTAGAGCACCAGGGGCGAGGGGTCGTTCAGATCGGGGGCAACCAGCAGTTGCAGGGGAAGAATCGATTTTTTCATCATTGCCGCCGATTGTCGCGCGCCTGCGTGACGGCGGGAACCAATACATTGCAGACGGGCTCGATAGGGTATGGTGTTTCGCATTCCATCCCCCTCGCTCTCCACCTTCTTTGGCCGGCCCATGTTCCAGACCCTCAAAGAACTGTTCGACAGTTTCACCGCCCCCTTTTCGCCTGAGGCCACCCCTGCCGAGCGCGCCCATTCCGTGCAGCTGGCGGCTGCCGTGCTGCTGGTGGAGGTGGTTCGCGCAGACGCCTCCATGGACTCCGCGGAGCGCGATGCCATGGTCCACGCCTTGCGCGAACGTTTCTCGCTCACCGACGACGAGATCCACCGCTTGCTGGAGCTGGCCGTGGACACCGCCAAAACCGCCTACGACTACCAGCGCTTCACCGGCAACCTCAATGACCACTTCACCCAGCCGCAGAAGATCGAACTCGTCGAGGCGATGTGGCAGGTGGCCTATGCCGATGCCCGCCTGGACGAGAACGAGATGCACGCCATCAGCAAGGTGGCCGGGCTGCTGCACGTGACGCACGGCGAGTACATCGCTGCCAAGATGCGCGCCAAGGAAGCGGCTGGCGTATGAGAGGCTGAGAATCTTTCATCCATGCCCGCTGTGCACGCCAAAACACCCCGGCTCGTCGTTGCAAATGCTCGCCATAGCCCTAGCTATGGCTGCGCTTTGCGCCTAGATCCAGTGCGTTTTGACGCGCCCCTCGGACACGGCCAAAAAATTCTCAGCCTCTGAACCGCTATACCGGCAGCCAGCGCCACCAGAAGGGCGTTTTCACTTCGCGCGCTCCACGCTCCTGCAGCAGCTGCACAAACTCCTTGCGGCCATGGCGCCTGGCCGCCTGCAGCGGCGTCATGTCGTCGAACTCCGAGCGCAACTCTGGGTCCGCGCCGTTATCGAGCAGGTAGTGCGCGATGGCACCGTGCCCGTGGATGAGGGCCGCCACCAGCGGCGTACACAGGATCTCGGGGTGCTGGTAGTTGGGGTTCACGCCCGCGCTGATGTGGTGGCGCACCAGCGCCAGATCGCCGGCCAGGGCGGCGGCATACATGTCTTTCCAATCGCCTGCGGACATGGGTGGGTTCTCCCTGCTTGAAAAATCAGCGTGGCTTGCCGTACCTGGCTGCGTACTCGGCAGCCAGCTTGCGCGCAGCCAGCTGACCCTTGGCATCGAGGATGCTCAGCAACTGCGCCCGGTTCTTGATGGCCTGGGGCTCGCCCGCACTGGCCGGCATGTCGATCCAGGCAAAGGCCTGCACATAGTCCTGCGGCACGCCATGGCCCTGGGCGAAGAGCAGGCCGTATTCGTTCTGCGCGGCCAGCGAGCCGGCCTCGGCCGCCTTGCGGTACCACAGCGCGGCCTTCTCGTGGCTCTGGGGCACACCGGCACCCTTGCGGTAGGACTGGCCCAGGTTGAACTGCGCCTGCACGTCGCCCTTCTCGGCGGCCAGCGTGGCGTAGTGCTCTGCACGCTGCATGTCCTGCGGCACGCCATCGCCCTTGGAGTACATCAGGCCCAGGTTGGCCATGGAGGGCGTGTAGCCTGCCTGCGCCGCCTCGGTGAACAGCGCGACCGCCTTCTTCAGGTCCTTGCCCACGCCCTGGCCTGTGTAGTAGAGGCTGGCCAGCATGTGCTTGCCGGCAGCGTCGCCGGCATTCGCCGCCGCACTGAATTCCTTGAAGGCGGCGGCATAGTCACCCTTGCCGTAGGCGGCGATGCCGTCGTTCACAGCGGCTTGGGCAAGGGCGGGCAATGACATGGCGGCTCCCAGGGTCAAGGCGGCAGCAATGGCGCGCAACATCATCATCGGCGTGGGCTCCTTCGGCAAAGAGGGATCATGAATTGGCCGCATTCTGGCATGCCCGGCCGAAAGTGTCCGCTCGGCACAGGCTCTGGCCAGGTCGCCCCAAAAATCACCCGCCTTGTGCCATCTGGTGGATGGTCTGCGCCAGCCGATCCGGGCACGAGAAGTAGGCCGAGTGGCTCGCATCGAGCGAGGCCACACTGGCGCAGAGCGAGGCGGCCTGCATCTGCCGCTGCAGCGCAATCGTCACGGCCCGGTCCTGCGTGAGCTCGATGTAATGCCGGCGCACCCGGCCATAGCGCTCAGGGGTGAGCTTCAGCCGCGTGAGCGCGGGCAGCGCGGGCTCGGGCGTCAGCAGCGCGCTCGCCAGGGCCACATCGGCATCGGAGCAGTCGGCATACAGCGTCTCCCGGTAGGCCTCGGGTGCCAGGCTGTCGGTGAGCGTGGCCCGGTGGATGCGCAGGTGCCTGCGCACCAGCGAATCCCGGTCCTGGCGGAAAAAGTCGGCCACGCGCTCGCCGCTCTGGAGCATGTAGGCCGCCAGGTAGGCCACGCCTGCCACCTTGCCGGGCCGCACCATCTCGGCCACGGTGGAGGCGACGATGCCGCCCCGGCTGTGTGCGACGATGAAGACCGGGCCATCGAGCGCATCGACCAGCCGGCACACATGCCGCGCCATGTCGGCGAGCGTGGTGCGCCCGCGCGCCAGTCGCCAGTGGCGGCCATGGGCCGGCAGGTCGGGCGCGTGCACGCTGTGCCCTGCCGCCTGCAGGTGCGGCACGACCTTGTGCCAGCACCAGGCGCCATGCCAACTGCCGTGAAGGAGAACAATATTCATGGTGTTCAAGGGCTTTTTGCAAGCCGGAAGTGATGAAATCAGCCGGCACGATACGGAGCCACGCCCAGCACGGCTCGCCATTTTCGGACCTGCGAATGCCCGCACCCTGCCCCATAGCGCCATCTCCTTGCCCCATCCCCTCACCATGACCCCGCTCCACATCCTCTGGCGCGACGAGCACCTCGTCGCCGTCTACAAGCCCGCAGGCTGGCTGGTACACCGCACGGGGCTCGATGCGGGCGAGACGCGCTTCGTGATGCAGACCCTGCGCGACCAGTTGGGCCAGCATGTGTACCCCGTGCACCGGCTCGACAAGGGCACCTGCGGCGTGCTGGTGATGGCGCTGCACAGCGACGCGGCGCGCGCCCTGTCGCAGGCTTTCGAGCACCATGCCACGCACAAGCGCTACCTGGCCATGGTGCGCGGCTTTGCGCCGGCAGCGGTGGAGGTGGACCACGCCCTCAAGCCCGACGACGCGCCGGCCGACGCCCCGGTGCAGGACGCGCACACGCGCTTTCGCACCCTGGCGCAACTGACCCTGCCCGAGGCCAGCGACCCGCGCTTTGTCAGCACCCGCGCCTCGCTGGTGGAGGCCGTGCCCACCACCGGCCGGCGCCACCAGATCCGCCGGCACCTCAAGCACCTGGCCCACCCCATCATCGGCGACGCCACGCACGGCAAGGGCCCGCTGAACCGCTGGTGGACCGAGCGCCTGGGCCTGCAGCGGCTGTGGCTGCATGCCTGGCAACTGCAGGTGCCGCACCCGGTGACGGGCGAGACACTGGTGTTCGACAGCGGGCTCAGGCTGGAGGCAGGCGATGGCGTGCAGCAGGCCGCCCCCACCGCCGACTGGCAGCGCCTGCTGGCAGAGCGCCCCTGGTGCATGGTCCCGTAACGCGGGCGACATGCAGCGGACGGCTGGCCCCGAATAATGGGTTTTCCCCAGAACAACGGAGACCGCACGCATGACCACCCCGACCACCGGCAACAACCGCGTCCTCGCCCACACGGGCGCACGCTACCCCATCATCCAGGCGCCCATGGGCTGGATCGCTCGCACGCAGTTGGCCTCTGCCGTGTCGCGCGCCGGCGGGCTGGGCATCATCGAGACCTCGTCGGGCGAAACCGCCAACTGCCAGGCCGAGATCACCAAGATGCGCGCCCTCGGCCTGCCCTTCGGCGTGAACCTGCCCATCCGCTTTCTGAAGGACGACGCCATGCTGCGCTTCGTCTGCGCCTCGGGCGTGCGCTTCGTCACCACCTCGGCCGGCAGCCCGGCCAAGTTCATCGCACCGCTCAAGGACGCGGGCATCACCGTCTACCACGCCGTGCCCACGCTGGAGGCCGCGCTCAAGTGCGTGGATGCGGGCATCGACGGGCTGGTGGTGGAAGGCGGCGAAGGCGGCGGCTTCAAGAACCCTGAAGAGGTGTCCACCCTGGTGTTGCTGCAGGCCATCCGCGCGCGGGTGGACGTGCCGCTGGTGGCCGCCGGCGGCATCTGCGACGGGCGCGGCATGGCTGCGGCCTTCGCGCTGGGCGCCGAGGCCGTGCAGATGGGCACGCGCTTCGTGAGCTGCGCCGAAAGCCCGGTGCACGCCAACTACAAGAACGCCATCGTGGGCGCCAGCACCACCGGCACCTGGATGCTCAACACCCGCGCCAGCCCCTGCATCCGCGCGCTCAAGTCCGAGCGCACTGCCGCGATTCACGAAGCCGGGCTGATGCCGGCGGACAGCTTCGAGGGCATACAGCGCGTGTACTTCGACGGCGACATGGAGGCTGCGCCAGCGCTGGCGGGGCAGACGGCGGGGCTGATCGATTCCGTCAAGACGGCGCAGCAGATCATTGACGATACGGTGGCGGAGTTTTTTTCCATTACGGCGCGCATGGGTGCGATGGGCACGGCGCGTTCCTTCGGTTGATGGGTGGTGGGCCCACAATGGCCCGGCGAACCGCACTTCCAAAGGACCTTTGCCATGCCCACCCTTTGCAGACACACCACCAAACGCCCGTACCGCCTGCCCCCAGGGGCCGGCCTGTTGCTGCTGGCCGCAGCGCTGCTCACAGGCTGCAGCACACCCGCCGCCAACACCGAGACCAGCCCCGGGCCGGCCAGCGCCGAGCGGGCGCACCTGCCGCTGCTGCGCGGCTGGTTCGACGGCAAGGAGGTGCTGTACGTGACCACCGACGCATCCGACGCCGAGGTGGCGCGCGAGCACCTTGCCAACCACGTGCCCCAGCTCGCCCATGCGCTGGCCGACGTGCCCAGCGCTGCGGGCGGCAACCGGCGCCCTGGCGCCACGTCGCGCGTGTACGGCAGCACCAACTTCCGCCAGCCCAGTGTGTTCGCCTCGGCCCCGGAGCCCGTGGGCCATGCCAACCGCAGCGCGGCCTACAGCCCGCTGTGGCAGCTGGTCAAGGTCACTTGGCGCGACCCTGCGCAGGCGCGCGTGCTGCGGTCGGAGGAGGAGGTGCTGGATGCTGCCGACAAGGGTTTTGTGGTGCTGGAGGTGACGCGGGTGGTGCTGAACTGTCCTATCGTTCATCGTGGGGAGTTGGGGGTGTTGCCGGGGGTGACGGTGGATGGGCGTACGCCGTAAGCGAACGCTTTGACCTGTGCTTCGGTGTTCGGCCTTCATTGTTGCTGCGGCGCGTGATGTGAGGGCGGAGGCCGGGTCTCGGCCCGGCGGCCGAGGTACTTGTTCTTTGCTTCGCCAAAGAGGGTGTAGAATAAATAAATTATAATAGCGCCGCATTGACCAAGCAGGAGCAGCGCAATGGCAAAGACAGGCCGA
>NZ_LMIJ01000044.1:36589-96872 GCF_001428665.1 Acidovorax sp. Root219 | reverse complement strand
GGACGCAATCTACGATGTCGGAGACCGGCCGCCTATCCAGGGCGCGGCGACCATGATGTCTAGCAGGCTGAAGAAATACCTCCCGGCAAGCCTTTTCCAAGAATCTTCAACCTCGTAGAACGCGTTACAAGCGACTTTCCTGACCTTGGCAAGGGGTAAGGCACCCTTGAATCGAATAAATTCCCGATCCAAAAACAGTATTTCTTCAGCCTGCTAGCCCCCGCACATCGAAGATCTGCGCCATCGGCACGCTGCCAGACGCTGAGTAGCCGTTTCCAGCGCGCGAACTCCGATCCGAATCGCCTGGATCCTCGGGCGCGGCTGGCTGCTGGGCGCAATACCGGCTGGCCTGCCGAATGAGCACCTGCGCGTCCACGCACCGGCCAGCCTTCTGGGCACCCGCCTCACCCGGGGAATGCCCCAGTCGCACGCCCATGTCTTTACTATCGAGTAAATAGCTTATACCAATCGGTTATTTTATGACCAGTTGGTAAGATAGTGATGAAATGTAAACAGCCATGCGACAGCGGACACGCCGTCGACATGCCGGTTTTTCCATCTTCGTCACCGTCCACCCCCTCTGAGGCACTCTTCAATGCATACGTGGAAAATCAGTCACCGTCTCATGGCCGGCTTTGGCCTGGTGATCTTGGCCTTGCTGGGCATGTCGATCTACAGCGTGATCATCGCGCGAGGGATTGATAGCGCATTGACCGCCAACGCTACACAAAACGCTGCAATCCAACGGGCAGCCATCAACTTTCGGGGCTCTGCCCATGACCGCTCCATCGCCGTGCGCGATGTGGTTCTGGCCCCCAGCGAGGAAGCGCGAAAAAGGGAGATTGAATCCATCGCCAGGCTGGCAGATTTTTATGCAAAGTCGGCCGCCCAGCTGGATGCGGTACTAAAAGCTGCCAGCCAGGTCCCCCCGGAGGTCGGGCCCATGGTGCAGGCACTCAAGGACATAGAGGCGCGCACCGTGGCGACCACCGGAAAAGTGGTGGCGCTCATGCAGGCGGGTGACCGCGCTGGCGCAGAGTCATTGCTCTGGACTGAAGCAAAGCCGCAGTATGAACAATGGCTGGCAGCCGCCAACAAGCTGATCGACTACGAGGAAGCCCGCATCATCAAGAACAGCAACTCAGCCAACCAGGATGCCAGCCAGTTCACCGGCGTGATGCTGTCCATCACCTTGCTGGCTGTGCTGATCAGCGTGGCAGCCACGGTGACGGTCTCGCGCAGCATTGGTCGCGAGTTGGGTGCAGAGCCTGGCGAAGTGCGGGCAATAGTGCAATCCATTGAACGGGGCAACCTCACGGTCGCTGTGCATGTGAAGCCGGGGGATGCCAGCAGCGTGATGGTTGCGGTGAGGGACATGCAGCAGCGCTTCCACGAACTGGTGTCGGCCGTGCGCGACAACATCCAGCAACTGCGCGTTGCCAGCGACCACATCAGCAGCGGCAACCAAAACCTTGGCAACCGAACCGAACAGGCCGCCAGCAGCCTGGAGCAAACCGCTGCCAGCATGGAAGAACTAACCGCCACCGTGCGCCAGAGCGCCGACTCGGCTCGCCAGGCCAACCAGTTGGCCACGACGGCGGCCGGCACCGCCACCAAGGGCGGCGAGGTCATGCAGCAGGTGGTCAGCACCATGCAGGAGATCCACCAGAGCAGCAAGAAGATCGCCGACATCATTGGAGTGATCGATGGCATCGCGTTCCAGACCAACATCCTGGCACTCAATGCAGCGGTTGAAGCCGCTCGGGCGGGGGAACAGGGGCGCGGATTCGCCGTGGTGGCATCTGAAGTGCGCAGTCTGGCCCAGCGCAGTGCCGCCGCAGCCAAGGAGATCAAGTCACTGATCCAGAACAGCGTCGAGAAAGTGGATTCAGGCACCCAACTGGTGGCCAATGCAGGCGCGACGATGGATGAAATTGTCCAGGGTGTTCAGCGCGTCAACGGCATCATTGGCGAGATCAGCACCGCTGCCGCAGAGCAAAGCGACGGCATTTCCCAGGTAAACGTGGCGGTTACCCAGCTGGACCAGATGACGCAGCAAAACGGCGCTCTCGTGGGCGAGAGCACCACGGCCGCAGAGAATCTGCGTGAGCAAGCCCGGCGCCTGGCTGAACTCGTGGCGGTGTTCCAGGTCGCTGGCGATGACGCAGGAGCAGGCAACTCAAGCGCCTATGGTTCACAAAGCGCGCCCGGTACCATGCGGTCAGCGTACAGACCTCGTCTTGGGAGGTGATGCACAGGAGGCTTGGGACGGGAAAATCCCCACACCCAAGCCGTCATGGAAAAAAAGAATATAAATTTGCAATTTAATAAAAAAAGGCAATATAATTTGGGCTGTTGCAGTGAAAGCTCTTGACTAAAGCTGGCACCGCAACGCTTGCTGGATGGCAACCCACCATCTGCTTGCCGCCTTTTGCGACCTCTGTCGCCCGTGTTGGTCTGTAGAGCTGCAGCCAACCGCGTTTGTTGATGCTCACGCAGGCTTACGGGCCTGCGATCCTGACTGAATCAGATTTCAAAGACCGCCATTTCCATGGGCAAGTTCGTCGTTTCGCCCGCGACACACCAGACCGACTGCGGCAACTTCCGCGCCTCATTTTCGGTCCATCGATCCCAGGGCAACGGCAGCTACTGCCGCGTGTTCCGTTTTGACAAAGCCTTTGCCTCGCGCGAAGCCGCCCGGCTGTTTGCAGTCACCCAGGGCTGGCTGCAAACGTGCATGCCGCACCCTCCCGCGTGCTGACAGTCTGTTGACTGCAGATCCCACACGCCCTTCCCTGTTGCAGCCGGTTCCCGGCCTGCACACCCCTATCCCCAACGGTGCGTCACTCGTTGCGCGCCTTCATTCAGAAAGGCTCTTCTCATGAGCAGCAAAATCTACGTGGGCAACCTGCCCTACTCCGTGACCGATTCCACCCTGGAAAGCAATTTCTCAGAGTTCGGTGCCGTCACCTCGGCCAAGGTTATGATGGACCGTGACACCGGCCGCTCCAAGGGCTTCGGCTTTGTGGAAATGGCATCTGCCGAAGTCGCCCAGGCGGCGATTACCGGCCTGCACGGCATGTCCGTCGATGGCCGTTCGATCGTCGTGAACCTGGCCCGTCCCCGCGAAGACCGCAGTGGCTCGGGTGGTTCGGGCTCGGGTGGCTACAGCGCCAGCAACCGCCAGGACACCGGCTACGGCACGGGTGGCTACGGCGGCGGCCGCTACTGATCCAGTAGCTCCCTGCAAAAGAACCGGCTCTTTCGAGCCGGTTTTTTTTCGTCCGGGCTGTGCCGTATCAGTGCAGCCGACGGCGCTCGCTCGGAGCTCCCGCTCCCGCAGGGGGCGATTGCAGGCCTGCTTCGACGGGCGCAGAGGTGCGCTGAACTCGCCGCAATGCCTCGCGCGCGAGAAGGTAGGCGTCGGTCTGCAGCTGCGACAGGTAGCGCATCGATGAACCGCTGCGCCGCCCCGCACCACGGGCGGCACGAGCTCTTCCCGAAGAGGGAGATGGGGAATGCGAATTCATGGTCAAACTCCTTTCTTGGCAGGCTCCTAGTGTCCCGAGTTGGAAATTCGTTANCGCCATGCGTCGTTGCAAATGCTCGCCATGCTCCCAGCATGGCTGTGCTTTGCGCCTAGCCTGGCAGCGATTTCGGCAGATTGCTTTCTTCAACGAACTTCCAACCCGGGACACTAGCTCGTGGCAGGGGGTGGCGCGAGGCCAGTGAAATGATAGGAAATCGCCGCCAGAATTTCAAGACCGGGCGCCGAACAGCGAGGTATCCACCTGGGCGATGGAGCGAAAGGCCGGCCGGGCAAACAGGTAGCCCTGCATCAGGTGGATGCCCGCATCGCGCAGAAAATCGCGCTCTGCAGGTGTCTCGATGCCTTCGGCTACCACCTCTATGTCCATGTCCTTGCACAGGGACACCAGGCTGCGCACGATGGCCTGGCGCGCACGGTTGGCGTCCACGTTGCGGATCAGGTCCATGTCGATCTTGATGATGTCGGGCTGGAAGTCGGACAGCAGCTTCATCCCCGCATACCCCGCCCCGAAATCGTCGATGGCGGTCTTGAACCCGCAGCGCTTGTACTCGCGCAAGATGGAGGCGAACCAGGGCCCGTCCTGCACGCGCTCGCCCTCGGTCACCTCGAAGATGATCTGGTCGAGCGGAAAGTGGTGGGTGCGGGCGGCCTCCAGCGTCGTGCGAATGCACACCTCGGGTTTGTAGATGGCGTTGGGCAAAAAGTTGATGGAGACCGGCTCGCGTATGCCCAGCTCGCTCGCCCCCTTGATGGCCTTGACACGGCAGGCCTGGTCGAAGCGGTAGCGGTTGCCGTCGTTGACCTGGGACAGCACGGTCATGGCGCCCTCGCCGGCAGGCCCACGCACCAGGGCCTCGTGCGCGAACACCGTGCGCCGCTCCAGGTCGACGATGGGCTGGTAGGCGTAGTCGAACTGAAACCCCAGCTTCTCCCCTTTGCCGCAGTCTTCACAGTCCTGCCGGGTGCCTTCCAGCGGGATGAAGTCGGTGGGGAAACGAGGATTGGCGGTGGGTAGGGACAGCATCACTACAGTTTAAAGGCCTAGAAAGGATGGCGCTGCTTCGGGTTTTTGCCATGGTAGCCACCAGCCGGGCAGCGCGACCGCCGCTGCGCAAACGCGCGGATCAGACCACTCCACCGACGAGGCCATGGTCGAGCGCCTCCTGCGCAGTGAGGTACCAGTCTTTCTCCAGCACCTTCTTTTCCACATCCTGGACGGTCAGCGAACAGCCATGCACCAGCTGCGCAAAGCCCTCGGTCTGCAGCCGCTGGCCCGACTCGATCTCGGCCAGCACATCGTTGATCTTGGCGCGGCAACTGCGAAGAGCGCCATCCAGCGTGATCTGCTTGGTCATCTTGCGCTCATGGATGAGAAGCTCGCAATCGCGCGTCAGGAACCGGTGGCTGCGGGGGATGGCAGACATGATGGTGATGCCGGCGGAGAACACGTAGGTCTTGCCCAGGAAGAAGATTTCGGTGCCCGCTTTCTGCCACAGGCGCAGTTCTTCGGCGATGCGGCGGCCCGACTCGGCATCGCCGCCGGAGGTGCTCAGCTCGAACACGATGGGGGCGCCGGCCCTCGCTTCGGATTGCTGCCGAAAGAACTCGGACAGCATGGCTTCGTTGACGTTGCCGAACAGGCGGATATCGGGTGCGAGCGAGGGTAGCGATTTCATAGGGGGTAAAGGGATGGGAGGGCCATAACAGGCAACCACCGAGCGTAAAGCCACGCCGCAGCGGGGCTGTAGGACGCACTCCCAATCTGGCACGCAAGCCAGACGCCGCAGCCTACGCGCGCCCGATTGCTGCTGCTCCTACGCCCGCTGCGAGGCTGCGCCTACAGTGCCCGCACGCGCGCCGCCCAATGATCAAGGCCCCACTACCTACGGAGCCCACGATGCCCACCACCACCCCAGCCCGCCGCGAAAAAGATGCCTGCGACCTGCTCGATGCAGACCACAAGGCCGTCAAGAAGATGTTCAAGGAGTTCGAGGAGCTCATGGAATCGAAGGCCCGCGCTGCCAAACAAAAGCGCCTGGACCTGGCCATGCAGATCTGCAAGGAATTGACCGTGCACGCCCAGATCGAGGAAGAGATTTTCTACCCCGCAGTGCGCGCCGCCATCAAGGAAACCGACCTGCTGGCCGAAGCCGAGGTGGAACACCAGACCGCCAAGGACCTGATCGCGCAGATCGAGGCAGCCACCGAGGTCGACGAACAGTTCGATGCCAAGGTCATCGTACTGGGCGAGTACATCGACCACCACGTGAAGGAAGAGC
Organism: Acidovorax sp. Root219; assembly: GCF_001428665.1. Classification (GTDB taxonomy): domain Bacteria; phylum Pseudomonadota; class Gammaproteobacteria; order Burkholderiales; family Burkholderiaceae_C; genus Acidovorax. The sequence goes on along the minus strand of NZ_LMIJ01000044.1, from coordinate 91,043 downwards.
GCAACGAGATGTTCCCCAAGGCCCGTGCCGCCAAGAAGCTCGACCTGGTGGCCATGCGCGATGCGCTGGAAGCGCGCAAGGCCGAGCTGATGGAGGCCGAGCTCGCGCCCGCGTGAGCGCTGCCTGAGGGGCCTTCGGGCCCCTTGATCGGGGCAGGCGGCGCCCCGCCTCGCGCCGCCTGCCTCGGCTGCTCAGCCACCCCTTCACCGGAGTCCGTGGATGCGCCTGATACTGACCTATCCGGAAGATGCCAAAAACCAGGAAATGGCCGATGCCTCCCTCGCAGCGGCGCGCAGGGTGTGCGACGAGGCGCAAGAGCATCCCTACATGGCGTGGCGCGACCACTCCATGGTGAACTCCGGGCTGCTTATCCCAGGATGGGCATTCTCGGACACGGAGATCCGCGCGGCGCAGGTCTGGGCCGATGCGCTGGATGCCGCGCAGGAGTACCTGACCGTACCCGAGTACTGCAGCGTGGAAATCGAAGTCGAATTCGAGCCCGGGGATGCGGTGCCCGGTGACCTGCCCGGTCCCGACCGCCGGTTGCTGCGCGAGTGCTGGTACTGGCGCATGCGCACTACTGCAACAAAACGGGCGTAAGCGCTGTTGTCTGCAGCCGGGCCACTGAGGGCCGAAGCCCCCTTACCCCATCCATTTGCGCACACCATGATCACCGCTTTGTACGTTGGAGGCCCTCTCGACGGGCAGACCCGGCAGTTGCCCGACGGCTCGGCAGCCACACCCCACGGCATTGCGCCAGCCGGCGCTGGCGCCTACCAGTTGATGGGCCGGTATGTCGAGGGGCGGATCGTGAGCGTCTTCGTGCATGCGCAGTGGCCGCTCTCGCGGGAAGACACCTTGCGGGAATTGCCACGGCGCTTTCGGCAGCATTTCGTTCCGTTGGAATTCCCGAAACTCACCGAGTGATCGCCGGGCTCAGGCGCCCGCGGCTGCAGCGTCAGCGTTGGCGCACGCGCCGCTTTCTGCCACCGATCCATCGCACAACCGCAGCGCGCACCGCAAACAGCCCTCCAACCACGGCCACCAGGGCGATGCGTGTGGCCAGCGGCAGGTCTTCACCATCGCTGCCCCGCCGCGCAGCGCCCCCGGCCGGGTCGCCAGGCCATCCAACAGGCTGGGGTGGCACTTCAGGCACGGGGTCCTCGCTCTTCACCGGGGTTTCGGGTGCCTGGGTCTTGGGCGCACCGCGGTGCGAACCGTATTCGGTGGCATACACCTTGGTGAACTCGGCGCCCAGCAGAAAGATCTGCGCCGCGTAGTACACCCAGATCAGGATGATGGCGATGGAGCCGGCCGCAGCATAGGTGGAGCTGATGCCGGCCTTGCCCACATACAGCCCGATCAGCACCTTGCCCAGCTCGAACAGTGCCGCCGTCACGCCGGCACCCACCCACACATCGCTCCAGGCAATGCGGGTGGAGGGCATGAGCTTGAAGATCATGGCAAACAGCAGGGTCTCCACCACCACCGAGAGCGCCATGTTGAGCACCTGGAGCACGATCTCCCAGCCCGGCAGCAGCGCCGAGAACCAGGTGCCCAGCGCCGCCACCGCCGCGCTCACGGCCAGCGATGCCATGAGCAGGAAGGCCAGCCCCAGGATCAGCCCAAACGACAGGAAGCGCGCCCGCAGCAAGCCCCACAGGCCGCTGGGCTTGGCCTTCTCGGGCACATGCCAGATGCGGTCGAGCGCACTCTGGATCTCGGCGAACACGGTGGTCGCGCCAATGACCAGAAAGACGATGCTGATGCCGCTGGCGACCAGGCCCTCGGCCGGCTCCCGGGCGCTGCTGACCAGGCCCTGGATGGCGGCCGCGCCATCGCTGCCCACCAGCCCCGATATCTGGCCCTGCAGCGCGCCGCGCACGGCCTCTTCGCCGAACACATAGCCCGCAATCGCGATCACGATGACCAGCAGCGGCGCGATGGAGAAGGCCGTGTAGTACGAGATGGCGGCCCCCATGCTGGGGGCGTAGTCGTCCACCCAGGCCATGGCGGTCTTTTTGCTGATGTCGAACAGGGTGGAGATTTTCATGGCGTGGCCAGGGCAGTGTGTGTGCCATTTGTACCTGCGGACAAAGCAGCGACGTGTAGGCAATGAGCGCGCCCGTCGCCCATCTCGCAGGAGGTCGGGCAGCAGCCTTGTGCGGCGCGGGCGAAAAGCTTGTGCTCCTACAGACGCCGCCGGAGCGCCGGCATAGATTGGACCCTTTGCCCTCAAGGAAAACCTCCATGACAACCGTATCCGAAGTGATGACCCGTGGCGTGCGCAGCCTGGCGCCGACCGACAACGTGCTGCTGGCAGCCCAGGCCATGCAAGAGCTCAACGTGGGGGCCATCCCCGTGTGCGACGGTGATCGGCTGGTGGGCATGGTGACCGACCGCGACATCGTGCTGCGCTCGGTGGCGCAGGAGCGCAATGCCGGGACCACGCAGCTCAAGGACGTGATGAGCACCGACGTGCAATCGACCCGCGAGGGCGAATCGATCGATGACGTGTTGCAGCAGATGTCGCGCGCACAGATCCGCCGCCTGCCGGTGCTGGACGGCGACCAGCGCCTGGTGGGCATTCTGTCGCTGGGCGACGTGGCGGTGAAAGAAGGCGGTGAGGCGCTGGACGTGGCCGCGTCCCTGTCCGGTATCTCCGCACCGGCCCAGCCGGACCGCTCGGGCCAGTCCCAGGCCAGTGGACCTGCGGGCTGAGGCGCGACCGTTCGCTGAACGCGCTGCCCAAGCCGCATCGAAGGCGCCGTTCAATCCACCTGCCGCACCCCACGGCAGGCCGGGAAGGTAGAGCAGCCCCAGAACGAGCCCCCGGCGTTGTTGCCCGTGCGCGCGATGCGGCGAACCATGCCGCAGCCGCACTTGGGGCAGCCTGGCTGGGCACTCGCAGGGGCACCGGTCGGGGCGACTGCGGCGGCCTGCGCCGATGGCACGGCCGGGTGTGCCGGCGGTTCGTGGTGCACCCCGCCATGGGCGGCGATGACCGCCGCCACCGCCGACCGGGAGTGCTGCGCCTGCTGGAGCATGGCCAGCAGGCGCGGCCCGTCCACCAGTTGCAGGTTGCGCCCCTGAGTGAAGAGCCTCGCGTCGTTGGTGAAGCGCCCCGAGGTCACCACGAAGCCGCCCGTGGCCCCCCGCGCGGCCATCACGCCGTAGAGCTCGCGCACCGTCTCCACGCCCACCTTGAAGGCCTTCCAGTGCTTGCACTGCACGAAGAACTTCTCGCCGCCCCGGGTCAGCACCAGGTCCACCCCGCCGTCGGGCCCACCACCGCCCGTCTCGGTCACCTGAAAACCCTGCAGCCGGTAGGCCTCGCCCACCAGCATCTCGAACTCGGGCCAGGACATGTCGTCGATGGTGCTGGCTGCGGGGGCCTGCGCCACCTCGTCCACTAGCGCCCGGCGCTGACGGCGCCGCCAGCCAGACAGGGCCGCGCCGGCCAGGCAGACCATGGGCGCCACGTACTGGCCCACCATGGCCAGGCCGCCTAGCAGCGCGCCCTGCACCATCGCTCCGATCTGGCCGGGCTTGACCGGCGCCGGCTGGCTGAACGACGCGGCCAGTGGGCTGAGCACCAGGTAGAACACCACCGCCAGCCCCACGCCAGCCCACCAGGGCAACAGGGCGACGAGGTCCATCATGTCCTCCAGGGGGCTGGTTTTCTTGCGCCGTGCTGCCATGGTGGTTCCCTCCCGGTTGTTGGGTGTTGCTCGCATTATTCGAAACAGGGGGTGCTTGGCTAGTTTTGAATTGCACGGCGCTGGCGGCAGGGTTCTGCGCCACTATTTCTCTTGACGCCCCGAGCGCGCCCCCAGACCATCGCGCACTTGCAGCCCCCCGCCCCGAGGCACCGCCCGCAGCGGCTGCACCACCGGGAGCGCAACCAACATGCCTGCAGCCACCTTCAAAGCCCCCTACTTTCCCATCATCTATGTGCGTGGCTACGCCATGACGCAGGGCGAGATCGACCAGACCACCGCCGACCCGTTCTGCGGGTTCAACGTGGGGTCGACCGTGCACCGGGCGGTGCCCGAGCGGCGCAGCAAGCCGCGCAAGCATGTGTTCGAGTCACCGCTGGTGCGGCTGGCGTCGGACCACGGCTACACCGACGTGTACGAGGACGGCTACGACATCGTGGACCCCGAGTGGGAAACCACGGCCGACGGCAAGCCCACGGGCAATGTGCTGACGGGGCAGAGCATCATCATCTTTCGCTACTACGACAGCGCATCGACCCTGCTGGGCGATGGCAACACGCCAGGCATCGAGGACTTTGCGAAGGAGCTGAGCCGGCTGCTGGCCCGCGTGCGCGACCTGGTCTGCGCCAATGTCGCGAATGCGGTGACGCCTGCGGACTTTCGCTGCTACCTGGTGGCGCATTCGATGGGCGGGCTGGTGTGCCGCGCCATGCTGCAGAACTCTGCGCTGGACCCTGAAGGCATGCGGCCCCGGGTGGACAAGTTCTTCACCTACGCCACGCCGCACAACGGCATCGACGTGGCGGGCATCAACGCACCGGCCTGGCTCTCCGCCATGGACATCAGCAACTTCAACCGCGGCAAGCGCATGGTGCAGTACCTGGACCTGGCGCCCGCGTATGCCACGCACCAGCGCGTGGACCTGCTGCCCGAAGCGCTGTTTCCGTCGCGCCGCGTCTTCTGCATGGTGGGCACCAACCGGCTGGACTACGAGACGGCGGCGGGCCTGTCGCGCACCTTCGTGGGCAACGGCAGCGACGGGCTGGTGCGCATCGAGAACGCCACGCTGCACGGCCTGAACGCCGACGGCAGCGTCGGCGAGCCCTGCGCCAAGGCGTTTGCCTACCGCGCGCACTCGGGCTTCTACGGCATCGTGAACAGCGAGGAAGCGTTCCAGAACCTGGCGCGCTTTCTGTTTGGCGACGTGCGGGTGGACCTGTGGGCGGACATCGACGAGATCCGCCTGCCCACGCCCGTGCAGGCCCAGGTGGACGCAGGCCACAAGGTCAACGCGCTCTACCAGATGGAGCTGCGCGCCTCGCCGCGCGGCAAGCTGTGGTATCTGACCCGGCGCACGGCCGAGGAGGACTCGGTGGCCTGCATGGCCCACGCAAATTGGCAGAGCGACAACCAACACTACCTGTCCAGCGTGTTCCTGGCCAACAGCGCACGCGTGAACCCGCGCCGGCGCTCGCTGGCCTACGGGCTGGAGTTCGGCGTGCGCGCGCCCGACTACGAGATCGAGCGGCGCCTGTGGATCAACGAGCACTACGAGGGCGGCTACCTGTTTCGCAACGCGTTGATCCTGGAAATGGAGCCCCCACCCAACGACGCCACGCCCTGGAAGGTGAAATATTCCTGGCAGGGCACGGGCATGGTGCAGGCGCAGACGGTGCTCGACGTGCAGCCGCTCGGCGACGGCCGGGTGGAGGTGGTGATCCCGTTCGACAGCTACACGGAGGACGCCCGGGGCACGCAAAAGCCGGCCTACCCCGGCGTGCGCGGGCAACTGCGCTTCGTGATATCGGCATGGAACTCGTAAGCCACCGCAACCCTGCGTGGCAATAAACATGGCGGCGTTTTGAACGGCCCGTGGTAGAAGTTCAGGCAGATCACTACCTTTCCCGGAACCGGCCGGTTCTGTCAGCGCCGTCTTACAGCGCGGCCCACGACAAGCGGTTATTTTGGGGACGTGGCATGCGTCTTCGGGGGCGGAGACTTGGCCACCCTACCTGGAGGCTCACATGAAGTGCCCCCCTACCCTGCAGAGCGAGGAGGCGCGGCTGCAGGCCTTGGCAGACCATGGCCTGGAAGGCGAGCAAGCGCTGCCCAGCCTGGACCCGGTGGTGCGCATTGCAGCGCGCATGTTCGGCATGCCCGTGTCGGCCGTGAACATGGTCGGCAGCGACCACGTGTTTTTTGCTGCCAGTGTTGGCGTCGGCGAACTCGACATGGGCCGCGACGTCTCCTTCTGCGCCCATGCCATTGCGCAAGGCGGGGTGATGGTGGTGCCCGACACGCTGCAGGACGAGCGCTTTCACGACAACCCCCTGGTCACCGGGCCATCCAACGTGCGCTTTTACGCCGGCGTGCCGCTGCTCTCGCCCGAGGGCCATGCCATGGGCGCGCTGTGCGTGCTCGATGACCGCCCGCACGACGACTTCAGCGCAGAAGACCAGGAGCGCCTGCGCGAGCTGGCGCGCATGGCCTCTGACCGGCTGGAGCTGCACCGCATCGAGACCTCGTCCGAGCGCACGCGGCCCTCGTTCGACGAGTACGCGGGCAACTCCACCACGCCGGTGGTCTGGTTCGACGAGCAGCGGCGCGTGGTGGCGATCAACACCGCCGCCGCCGCGCTGCACGGCTACCACCCGGCCGAATGCGTGGGCCAGCCGCTGGATCTGCTGCTGGCCGAGCAGGAGTATGCCACCCTGCGCGAAGGGATTGCGCGCGCGGTAGCGGCGGCCTCGATGCAGGACCTGCAGATCCCCACCGAAGTGTGCGGGCGGCGCAAGGACGGTACGCATTTCATGCTGGGGATTGCGCTGTTCATCTGGCGCCACAACGGGCGCCTGCGCTTCGAGGCGGTGCTCAAGGACCTCACGGCCCAGCGGCGCGAAGAGGACGACCTGCGCCGTCAGGCCAGCAGCGACCCGCTGACCGGGCTGGCCAACCGCGCCTGCTTCTACCGCCGCGTGCAGGATGCCCTGCTCAGCCCTTCGCCGGATGCCACTGCCGCCGTGCTTATGCTGGACCTTGACGGTTTCAGGGACGTGAACGACACGCTGGGTCACGCCGTGGGCGACGGCATCCTGCGGGAGGTGGCGCAGCGGCTGGCCCGGCTGGCAGGCCACGCGCTGTTCGAGGCCCACCAGAGCCGGGGGCCCATCGCTGCGCGGCTGGGGGGCGACGAATTCGCCCTGCTGTTGCCCGGCATCGGTGACCCCGATGCCGCCAACCAGTTGGCCCAGCGCGCCATCAGCGGCATCCACCAGCCCATCACCATCGCCGGGCATGAGGTGCGCGTGGGTGCCAGTTGCGGGGTTTCCGTCGCGCCCCTGCAGGCCCACGAGGCGCTGGAGCTGGTGGGCAATGCCGACCTGGCCCTGTCGCAGGCCAAGACCGAGGGGCGCGGGCGCAGCTCCGTCTTTGTGCCCGCCCTGCGCATGGCGGCGGTGGCCCGGCGCCTGTATGGCATGGAGCTCGACCGCGCGGTGGACAAGGGCGAGCTGGTGCTGTTCTACCAGCCCCAGGTGCACCTGGAGGATGGCTCGCTCTCGGGCGCCGAAGCGCTGATACGCTGGCAGCACCCACAGCGCGGCCTGTTGGCGCCCGCCGCCTTTCTGCCCGCGCTGGAGGGCGGCCCCCTGGCTGCCAGCGTGGGCTCATGGATTCTGGACGAGGCCTGCGCGCAGGCGGCCTACTGGCGGCGCAACGGCGCGCCCAGCCTGCGCATGGGCGTAAACCTGTTTGGCGTGCAGTTCCGCGTGGGCGACCTGGCCACCGAGGTCTTGGCCACCCTGGCGCGCCATGGCCTGCCGCCCGATGCGCTGGAGCTGGAGATCACCGAGAACATCGTGCTCGACCACGACGACGTGGTGCCCGACGTGCTGCGCCGCCTGCGCGACCAGGGCGTGGGCATCGCGTTCGACGACTTCGGCACCGGGTACGCCTCGCTGAGCCTGCTCACCACCTACCCGCTCACGCGCATCAAGATCGACCGCAGCTTCGTGCAAGGCATGCTGGGCTCGCGGCGCGAAGCCTCGGTGGTGCGCGCCATCCTGGACATGGCGCGCAGCTTCGACCTCAAGACCATTGCCGAAGGCGTGGAGACCGAGGCCCAGCGCGAGCGCCTGTGCAGCGAGCGCTGCGGCGAGGCCCAGGGGTATCTCTTCGCGCGGCCCATGTCCGCGCAGCAGTTCAGCGAAGCCTATGGTCTGGAGGCGTTGCGCAAGGCATCCGCGTAAGCCACTCAATGCATCCGCGCGCTCTACCGCCCCCCCGCGCCGCATTCGCAGATTACCTATTGTTTCAAAGACTAATGAGACACATTCTCATTTGTTGCTCTATACTTCACCCATACCGCAGAGACAGCACCAGCACCCAGTCCACCAACCAACCGATTCCTGCACACCATGTCGACACTTGCCATGCCTCGCCCCGTCCTTCGACTGCAGCGCCCCGCGGCGCCACGCGCGTCGGCAGTTGCCGATGATGCTCTGGCGCAGGCGCAGGCCGAGTCCACTGCCGCAGGTTTTCTGCGCAGCATCAACAGCGCCACGATGCTGGGCACGGCCAAGGTCGTGAACATCCTGCACAACGGCTCGGTCTACCAACTCAAGACCACCAAGCTCGGCAAGCTGATTCTGACGAAATAGGTTTCATCGTGGGGAGACTCCCGGGATCTCGGTCTCGAAGGGTCTTTTTTTTGCTAGCCACCCGTAACCCGGCAGCCATGCTTTTTTTCCCCGCGATCATCATCACTCCCCGCATCCACTGCTGACCTCGCAGGCCGCAGCGGTGCCAGCTGTCCGCTGGCCAGAGAAGGTGCCGTCGCCACCCCCTTTCTGGCGAACACCGGCGCCACGCTGCGCGTCTGCACGCGCTGCGCGTGGCGCGCTTTCATTTCACCCTTTTGCCGCTTTGCTGCGCACGTCCAGGCACGCGTGAAGCATTGCGTTACATGGCGGCGCATCGGCGGCCATTCACGGCTGCCTTGCACCGCTCTAGAGGCATGGCCGTGCACCATTTGCAAGCATCTGCAACACACGCTGCGCGTGGCCTGTTGCAGGCTTTTACGGTGGGTGACGACACGCCTCGTCGTCGCGCCCCGCTGATGGTCTGCGCTCTCACACGCAACCACCCGTAACAACGGTCACCAAGCCCATTTATCGCTGTTGTCTTACACGCGGAACTGGGACACTTTGCTGAAATCTACCCATCGGCCATTGAGGCTGATTCGGGGGTCATTGAGGCCCCTGCCCCGGATTGTTTTTACCCACCAGGAGTAGTGCCATGAAGTTCCATCACCTGCCTCCCCGCGCGCGTGCCGTTGCCGCGTTTGTGGCGACCGTTGTGCTGGCCTTCCTGGCGGCGGCAACCGTCCTGATGCCCGACATCACGGTGCAGTCGGTGGACTCCATGGTCCGCCTGCCCGGTGGGGTGGAGCAGATCCTCACGCAAGGGTTTCCCGAGTAAGTTTGCGCGCACCGTGCGGGCACGGGGCCCTGCCGGTGCCCCGGTCATCCCGGCGATTCGCAGATCCTCTGCCTGCGCATTCGCCGCAGGCATGCCACACCCCTTTGACTCCCGCAACTCCATTGATGCGCCGCACCGGCCCTGCAGCCCACTGGGCACATGCAAATCCCCCAAAATAGGGCGCAAACGCAACGCCCGCGCGGAACCTGCTGGCAAAAAGAGGAGCACGGGAGTACCATCTGGCGTGCACACCGGAATTTCCGGCGCTGCACCCCCGAAGGAGGAATACCGTGAACCCACGTTTCCTGACCCCTGGCCACCAAAGCCCGGCCGTTCTGGCCACCACCCTGGTGCTCTCCCTGTCGGCCCTGCTGGCCGGCTGCTCCAGCCCCCGCGAAGGCTCTCTCGACGAATTTGCCCGCTGGCACGACAAGGCCAAGGCGCAAGCCCAGGCCGGCGCGCTGATGTGGAGCGAGTTCTACAAGCAGAGCTTTGACCGGCTGACCGCCCTGCCCCCCTCCATGCAGCAGGACACGCGGCTGGAGAACACCGTGCTGCTGCTCTCCACCGCGCGCAAGTACGAGTCCAGCGAAATCACGGCCCTGCAGTTCAACACCGAACGCGAGCATATCGAGACCCAGCTCGAAGCGCGCCTGCGCTGAGCTTGCCCTGTCAGGCCCCGGCCCCGCGAGGATGAAGCGCGGCGGCCAATGGCATCTCATCAGAACACGGTGCGAAGAGCCACACCATCATGCCGTGCCGCCTCGATCCTGCGGGCTTCCTTCATCCCTTGCGAGCTTTGTGCATGCTCATTGTCGGCGCACCGGCCGGTGATGCCACCGCCAGCAGCGCCAGAAAGGCCGCGACGCCCAGCCCGGCAGACACCCACAGCGCGCCTGCCCCCAGCCGGTCCAGGCACAGGCCGAACAGCCACGGCGCTGCCGCCTGCGCGATGCGCGCCGGCACCATGAGCACCCCCTGCCGGTGCCCGTAGCCCGCCGGGCCGAACAGCACCAGCGGCAGCGTGCCCTTGGCAATCGTCAGGATGCCGTTGCCTGCGCCATGGAACAGCGCGAACACCACAGCCACCGGTGCGCCGGCCACGGCCAGCAGCCCGGCGCCCAGCGGATGCATGAGCGCTGCCAGGCGCGCGGACAGCAGCGGGTGCACATGGCGCAGCAGGCCGAACTCCAGCAGGCGCCCCGCCACCTGCGCCGGCCCCACCAGTGCACCCACGGCCACGGCGGTGGCCAGCGTGGCGCCGCCCTCCTGCAGCAGGCGCGGCAGGTGCGCCGCCATGGCGGTGCTGGTGAACCAGGTGGCGGCAAAGACGAAGGCCAGCAACACCGTGGCGCGCCGGGCATGGGCAGGCGCCGCATCGGCCACAGGCGCTGCGGCGCCAACTGCGGAGCCCACGGGGGCTGCCTCGGCCACCGCCCTGCGCGGCGTCCATGCATTGAGGGGTAGCCCAACCACCAGGTGCAGCGCAGCCCAGGCCCAGCAGGCGCCACGCCAGCCCCACTGCGACTCCATCCACATCGACAGCGGCCAGCCCACCGTGCTGGCAAAGCCGGCGATGAGGGTGATGCCGGTGATCGAATTGCGCGCGTTCTTGCCGTGCAGATGCACGAGCGCGGCAAACGCGGCCTCGTACAACCCGCTGCCCATGCCGACGCCGAGCAGCACCCAGGCGGCAAACAGGCTCCACGGCCCCTGGGCCATGGCCAGAGCGGCCAGCCCGAGCGCAAACACGCCACTCGTGGCCACCAGCACCGGCCGGCCGCCCCAGCGGTCGATGCTGCGGCCCGCATACGGCCCCAGGAGCGCAGAGACGACGAGTGCGCAGGAGAAGGCCGCGAACACCATGGCCACCGAGAGGCCCATGTCCCGTGCCATGGGCACGGCCAGGATGGCCGGCAGGTAATAGGTCGAGGCCCAGGCCAGGGTCTGGGCCGTGCCCAGGCGGGCGACGGTGGCCGCGGGCTGTTGCTTGTTCACCGGGCGCAGCACGCCGGCGCGGCGGTCGCGGTCAGAGCCTGGGCTACGGGGGGAGTACACCCACAGTCCCGTGCGGCCGGCACCGCCTGCGGCAATTGAACCCGGCGCTCCAGTTGCGCCTCCGACTCCTTGCGCTCGCTGTAGCGGTCCACCAGGTACGGCGACACATCGCGCGTGAGCAGGGTGAACTTCATGAGTTCTTCCATCACATCCACGATGCGGTCGTAGTAGGCCGAGGGCTTCATGCGGTTGTCGTCGCCGAACTCCTGGAAGGCCTTGGCCACCGAGGACTGGTTGGGGATGGTGAGCATGCGCATCCAGCGGCCGAGCACTCGCATCTGGTTGACCGCGTTGAAGGACTGCGAGCCGCCGCACACCTGCATCACCGCCAGGGTCTTGCCCTGCGTGGGGCGCACGGCCCCCTGGGCCAGCGGGATCCAGTCGATCTGCGTCTTGAGGATGCCGGTCATGGCGCCATGGCGCTCGGGCGAGCACCAGACCATGCCCTCGGACCAGGCGGCCAGCGCGCGCAACTCGGCGACCTTGGGGTGCGAGTCCGGCGCGCCGTCGGCCAGTGGCAGGCCCTCGGGGTTGAAGATCTTCACCTCGGCCCCCAGCGCCGTGAGGATGCGCGCGCCCTCCTCGGTGGCCAGGCGGCTGAACGAGCGCTCGCGCAGGGAGCCGTAGAGCATCAGGATGCGCGCGGGATGGGTGGACGCCAGCGCAGCGGACAAACGCGCGGTGTCGGGCATATGCAGCAGTTGGGCGTCGATGTGGGGCAGGTCAGAAAGCATGGGGCAGGCTGTGGTGCGGTAATGGTGGTTGCTCAGCTGTGTGCGATTCTGTTCAGCTGGGTCTGCAGGTCGGCGTCGCTCAGGTCGGCCAGGGGCAGCTCCAGCAATTGCAGCATGCGGTAGCCGATGGCCTGGCGGGTGATCTCGAAGGCCTGGCGTTTGGCCTCGTCGCCGCCCTGGGCGTTGGAGGGGTCGGGGTAGCCCCAGTGCATCTGGATGGGGGTGCCCGGCCAGTACGGGCAGACCTCGCTGGCCGCACTGTCGCAGACGGTGATGACGATGCGCATCACCGGTGCATCGGCAGCGGTGAACTCGTCCCAGCTCTTGCTGCGAAAGGCGTCCGTCCTGACGCCCGCACTGGCCAACGCTTCGAGCGCCAGGGGGTTGATGCGGCCGCTCGGGGCGCTGCCGGCGCTGTGGGCCTGCACGTCCAGGCCGCGGACCTTGGCCAGGTGGTTGAGCATGCCTTCGGCCAGCACGCTGCGCGCGGAGTTGTGCGTGCACAGGATGAGGATGTGGGTGGTCATGGTCGTGGAAGGGAATGAAAAAGTGAGGGGGCCTGGGTGGGGTTCACGCCCGCCCGATGTCCTGCACCTGGCGCTTGATCGCCAGGGAGTCGAGCTTCTCCAAAGGCAGCGCCAGCAGCAGCTCGATGCGCCGCTTGAGGATCAGCGCCGTGTCGCGGAACACCTTGTCCACCGCTTCGGGCGTGCCCTCGGCGGCCGAGGGGTCGGGCACGCCCCAGTGCGCGCTCATGGGCTGGCCCGCCCAGACGGGGCAGACCTCGCCGGCGGCGTTGTCACAGACGGTGAACACGAAGTCCATCTCGGGCGCGCCGGCCTGGGCAAACTCGTCCCAGTTCTTGCTGCGCGCGCCGGTGGCGGGCACATGCAGCCGCTCCAGCGTGGCCAGTGCCAGCGGGTTGACGGTGCCACTGGGAAAGCTGCCGGCCGAGTGCCCCCGAAAGCGCCCTCCTCCGAAATGGTTGAGCAAGGCCTCGGCCAGGATGGAACGGGCAGAGTTCTGCGTGCAGATGAAGAGCACGTTGTAGGTTTTTTCAGTCATGGGGAAAGACTCCAGAAAGTGATGACGGCGGCTGGTTGAAGGGTTAATTTCAATATTTCATTAAATATTGAACTAATGACCATGGAAAGACAGGCAATGGATCGGTCTGTCAAGCTGCTGCAGTGGGCTTGGGGCGCTTCTTGCCCACCGCCGAAGCTGGCGCGCAGCCGGCCTTGACGGGCAGCTCGGCGCACAGTTCAGGGTTGCCCGCGCAGCACTCTTCGGTCAGGTAGCCGATCAGCTCCGCCATCAGCGCCAGGTTGGCCCGGTAGCGCTGGTAGCGGCCCTCCTGCTCCACGGTGAGCAGCGAGGCGTGCGTCATGCCCTTGAGATGAAAGGACAGGTTGGTGGGCGGCACGTCCAGCGCCGCCGATATCTCGCCGGCCACCATGCCGCCAGGCCCCTGCCGCACGAGCAGGCGGAACACGTCGAGCCGCACCGGGGAGGACAGCGATTCGAAGACGGCGGTGGCGGCGGTTTTTTGCACGGACTGACTATACAAGAGCGGTTGGATGGCGGCATAGGCCCAGGGAATCAAGCGACCCGGCGGCCCTGCGCGTCGATGACCAGCTCGCCATCTTCCTTGGCGAACGGGCCGGGCAGCGCGGGCAGCAGGTCCAGCACGGCCTCGGAGGGGCGGCACAGCCGGGTGCCGGCGGGCGTCACGACGATGGGCCGGTTGATGAGGATCGGGTGGGCGAGCATGGCGTCGAGCAGCTGCCCATCGGACAGCGCAGGGTCTTGCAGGCCCAACTCGTCGTACGGCGTGCCCTTTTGCCGCAGCAGCGCGCGCACGGGGATGCCCATGGCGGCGATCAGCTCGGTGAGCTTTTCGCGGCTGGGCGGCGTCTTGAGGTATTCGACGACGGTGGGCTCGATGCCGGCGTGGCGGATCATCGCGAGCACGTTGCGCGACGTTCCACAGGCCGGGTTGTGGAAGATGGTGGTGTCGGTGGAGGCTTGCATGGCATCAATAATACAACTATTATTGAAATATTCAAGCAACCGCAAACTCCCTGCACCCGCAGATGCTTGCGGCCCCCTCCCCCACTTCCCCTTTTGAAAAGAGAAAACAGATGCTTGTGGCTCTGTCGATTTTTGTTGCCACCATCGCGCTGGTCATCTGGCAGCCGCGCGGGCTGGGCATTGGCTGGAGCGCCAGCGCGGGTGCCGCCGTGGCGCTGCTCACCGGGGTCGTGCAGGTGTCCGACATCGCCGTGGTCTGGCAGATCGTGTGGAACGCCACGGCCGCCTTCATCGCCATCATCATCGTCAGCCTGCTGCTCGACGAGGCGGGCTTCTTCGAGTGGGCGGCCCTGCACGTGGCGCGCTGGGGGCGCGGCAGTGGCCGCATGCTGTTTGCGCTCATCGTGCTGCTGGGCGCGGCCGTGGCAGCGGTGTTCGCCAATGACGGGGCGGCACTCATCCTCACCCCCATCGTGATCGCCATGCTGGTGGCCCTGGGGTTCAGCCCCGGCGCCACCCTGGCCTTCGTGATGGCGGCGGGCTTCATTGCCGATGCGGCCAGCCTGCCGCTGGTGGTGTCCAACCTGGTGAACATCGTCTCGGCCGACTTCTTTCGCATCGGGTTCAACGAATACGCCTCGGTCATGGTGCCGGTGAACCTCGCCTCGGTGGCGGCATCGCTGGCCATCTTGCTGCTGTACTTTCGCAAGGAGATTCCCACCGCCTACAACCAGGACCAGCTCAAGCTGCCGGCCGCTGCCATCCGCGACCCGGCCACCTTCAAGACGGGGTGGGTTGTCCTGGTGCTGCTGCTGGTCGGCTTTTTCGGGCTGGAACCGCTGGGTGTGCCGGTCAGCGCCACCGCCGCCGCAGGCGCCGCACTGCTGCTGGCCGTGGCGGGCCGGGGCCACGTGATCAGCACAAGGAAGGTGCTGCGCGAGGCGCCGTGGCAGATCGTCGTCTTCTCGCTGGGCATGTACCTGGTGGTCTACGGGCTGCGCAACCAGGGGCTGACGGCGTACCTCAGCCAGTGGCTCAACGCCTTTGCCGGCTACGGCATCTGGGGTGCGGCACTGGGCACGGGGGTGCTGACGGCGTTGCTCTCGTCACTCATGAACAACATGCCCACAGTGCTGGTGGGCGCGCTGTCCATCGACGCATCCGCCGCCACCGGCGTGGTCAAGGAAGCGATGATTTACGCCAACGTCATCGGCAGCGACCTGGGGCCCAAGATCACCCCCATCGGATCACTGGCCACCCTGCTGTGGCTGCATGTGCTGCAGCGCAAGGGCATCAGTATCGGCTGGGGCTATTACTTTCGCGTGGGGGCGGTCATCACCCTGCCCGTGCTGCTGGTCACCCTGGCGGCGCTGGCGCTGCGGCTTTCGCTCAGGTAGGCCCCAAAAGAGGCGGGCCCGCACCCAGGGGTACCGGCCCGCCATCATTCAGCCGGGTTCAGCCGATCAATCGCAGCAGCCCAGCATTTCCAGGCAGCATTCGGCCAGTTCCGAGCAGCAGCCCGACTGGGCCATGGCCATGCCGGCCATCGACAGCAAGACAGCGGCCACGCCGAATTTGAAGAATTGTTTTTTCATTGGGAAATTCCTGATTGAGAAATGAATGGATTGGATAGAAAACGGGAAACCAGAAATCATCCAGACCTCAATCGGGCGGCCTCCAAACCGGGGCATCCCAGGACACCCACTGCCGACCAGCCCCGATGGTGTGCATCGAGGCCCGTGATACCCCGAGCCATGGAGCATCCGGGGCGACCATCAACGGCATGCCGCAAGGCTGGCAGCCGGCCATGCCACAGGCATCGGCAGTGCCGCAGTCGGCAATGCAGCAATGGTCGTAGCCCGACATGCTGGCCGACACCGTCTGGGTGAGGAAAGCACTGCCCAGCAACAGCAAGCAGATGACAAGGAATCTTCGCACGGCTGCAATGTACCCCAGCGGTGCGTCCCGGCCAAACCGAAGGGTTTGGCCCTGTCGCCCTGCCGGCAGCCTGCTACTTGCTGCCGCCCGCCTGCTCCACCACCGCCACGCGCCTGCGCAGGCGCTCCGCCGCGTCCTTGTCCCCCGCCGCCTCGGCGCGCTGCACTTGCAGCAGCAGCCAGGCCATGAGCGGGCGGCGCCAGCCCTGGGCGGAGGCGGTGTCGGTCGCGGTGGCGATGGCCGCCGGGTCCGCCCGGCCGGCCTGCAGCAGCACGCCGGCGGCCACCAGGCGCGAGAGCGGGTCTTCGATGGCGGCCAGCGCAGCCCCGCCCGATCCTGGCGCGGCCACGGCGCGCTGGGCGGCGGGCAGCAGCGCCACGTCGGGCGCGGCCAGCGGCTTGCCGGCCAGGTAATCGGCATAAGCGCGCTCGGGTGCGGCAGCATCCTGGCGCAGCGCCTCGAAGGCGCTGCAGGGCTCCACCGCCAGGCTGGCCACCTGGGCGGCGCAGCGCAGCAGTTCCAGCCGGGCCAGCAGGTCCGGGCGGGCGGTGCGGGCCACCTCGGCGCGGGCGCGCTCCCATTCGAGCTTGTCGACGCGGGCGTTGCCCGAGAGGTAGGCGTCGAGCGCCTTCTGCGACGAGCCCTGGGCGTTCATCTCCCACTCGGGTTCGGGCGGCTTGTTCGCGCAGCCGGCAAGCAAGCTGCCGATCAGGGTAGCGGCAAACAAACTTCGCACAATGGGCATGGTCTTGTGGGTCATGGCAGCTTGATCTCCCGGTCGCGTGCAAACGGCCATTTGCGGTTGATCTCGGTGACCAGGCTGTCGATCTTGCGCAGGTTGCTTTCCACCTCGGCGCGCAGGGCACCCAGGTCGTTGGTGGCCTCGCGGGCATTGGCGCCCACGGCCTGGGCCTCGACCAGCACGGCGTCCACCTTCTTGAGGCTGGTGCGGGTGTCGGCCAGCAGGTCGTTGACCTGGCCGACGGCGGCGCGCAGCTCGGGCACCAGCGCATCCTTGTTGCCATCGGCGCCGAAGACCTGGCGGTCGGCGCGCGTGGCCAGGGTATCCAGGCGCGCCAGCAGGGTGTTGGTACGGTCCAGTGTGGTCACGAGCTTCTTGGCATCGCTCTCGCTGCCCATGAGGGCACCGAGCACGCCGCCTGGGCCATTCAGCCGCTCGGTCAGTTGCTGCACGTTGGAGAGGGTGGTGCCCAGGGCCGCGTCCTGCGCGGTCAGGTTGTTCAGGTTGCCCAGCAGCTCGCGCGCCGAGGCCATGAGCTGCGGGATCTCGGCCGTGGCATCGCCGCGCAGCACCGGGCGCACCGCGCCATTCTCCAGCGGCGGGTCGGTGAGGATGCCGCTGTAGGCGCGGATGTTGGTGCCGCCCACGATGCCGCGCACCAGGGTGAACACGCTGGAGCTGCGCAGCCAGTGCGCGTCCTTGCTGGGCACCTCGATGGTGATGCGCGCATTGCCCTCGTTGGCCAGCTCGATGCGGCGCACCCGCCCGATGGGAAAGCCCGAGAACGTCATGTCCATGCCCACCACCACGCCCTCGGAATCGTCGGCCGTGAGCACCAGGGTCTGCGTGGGTTCGAACACGCCGCGCGCATACATGAGGAACAGGCCCGAGCCGACGATGAGCGCCAGCGTGAACATCAGCAGCGCCGCAGCCTTGATCTCCAGGTAGGCCACGGGGCGCAGCGTCTCCTGCGTGGAGCCTTCGGTCGGCGGCGGCGGCGGCGCGGGAGGTGGTGAGCGGTCGGTCATGGGTGTGTTTTTGTTATGGGTCAGTAGTAGTTGCCCATCAGCGAGGCGACTTCGATCAGCAGCAGCACGGCGAACATGCGCGCCAGGCCGCCCAGTTCCGAATCGGGCTGGCCCCGGCCCTCGGCGTCGTACAAACCGGCGGCCATGGGGATCAGCGCCACGGTGAGGCTGAAGAACAGCGTCTTGAGCGCGAACAGAGTGGTCACGCTGGGGGTGAACACGCGCCCGAACATGCGTGTGTAGCCCCCCGCCTCGGCCAGGTTGAAGCCGTACACGCCCAGGTAGCCCATGACCAGCGCCACCACGCAGCTGAGCGCGGCCAGCGTGATGCTGGCGAACACCCCGGCCACCACGCGCGGCAGCAGCTCCACACGCACCGGGTCCGAGCCGCGCGCGCGCAGTTCGTCGAAGCGGCCCGATTGGCGCAGCAAGGCCAGTTGCGTGCCGTTGGGGATGGTGGCGCGCATGGCCACGAAGAGTGCGGCCGTGAGCGGGATCAGCTCCAGCACCAGCACGCGGATCACCATCTCCATGGCATAACGCGACAGGCCATAGCTGAGCGCCGTGACCACCACGATGCGCGTGAGCACCAGGCTGATCAGCGCCGCCAGCACCGTGAAGCCCAGCAGCACCGGCGCCGTGTCCAGGTACAGGTGGCGCGCCAGCGAGCGGCGCGTGGCGCGCCCGTAGCTCGACGGCGACAGCACCAGCACCAGCACCACCGCCCCCAGGTACAGGATGCGCCACCACGCCACGGCCCAGCGGCGTACCGTGCTCCAGGCACGCTCGGGCAGGGACAGGCCGGGCAGGCGATTGATCATGAATTGATCATAGCCGCCGGGGCACGCGTTCCCAAGCAGAAGGCCCGCTGAAGGCATCGGGCATTTGCAGCGGCCACGGCTTATGCTGCATGGATATGCAGCTACACATTGCATAGCAGACGATACATGCGCTCACACCCTGCCTATTTGCGGGCGTTCTGCGGCACCACCGGCATGCGCCCCACATAACGCCCGCGTGGGCGGATCACCTGCGCCACGCCGCGCTGCTCCAGGCTGTGGGCCAGCAACCCCACGCTGCGCGCGGTGGCGAACAGGGCAAACGCCGCGTCGGCCGGCAGGCGGTGGTGCGCGACCAGGGCGGCCAGGGCCACGTCGATGTTGGGCTGCAGGCCGGTCAACTCGGTCGCCTTGTGGATGAAGCGCGCAATCACCTCGGGCGGCTCGAACATCGCGAGCAGGGCCGCCGCGCGCGGGTCGCCATCGGGGTAGATGGGGTGGCCGAAGCCCGCCAGCGGCAGGCCGGTAGACAGGTAATGGGCCAGCACCTTGTCTTCGCCCAGCCGCTCCACCTCGCTGAACAGCGCCTGCACCCGGCCCGAGGCATCACCGTGCAGCGGCCCCGACAGCGTGCTCAGCCCCGCCAGCACGCAGGCCGGCAGCGAGGCGCCGGTGGACGCCGCGATGCGCGTGGCAAAGGCCGAGCTCGTGAGCTCATGGTCGGCCAGCAGCACCAGCGCCGTGCGCAGCAGCTCGGCCACCGGGGCGCGCTGCTTCCAGCCCTTGGCAAAGCGCAGGTGCAGCGGGCCCTTGCCGGGCTGGGCGCCGAAGGCATTGGCCAGTTGGCCCACCAGGGCCTGGCCTTCGGCATGCAGCACGCGCGTGAGCCGCCCGCTGGTGGAGTGCCCCGTGGCGGCCAGCCCGGCGAGCACCGTGAACGCGGCGCCGCGCCCCGGTGCCGCGGTGCCGGCCGGCGCATCGCAGGCGAAATCCACCGCCTGCTCGGCCGCCCACAGCAGCTGCGCCGCATCTTCGAGCGTGGCGGTGCGCGCCAGCACGATGGCGTCTTCACCCCGGTAGTGCGGGCGCTCGCGGAAGAAGGCCGACAGCGCCGTCGGGATGCTGGGCTCGGCCCCGAACAGCGTGTTGGTGGCCAGCGTCTCGCGCTTGCTACCGGCCTTCTTGCGCCGGGCCAGGCCGCTCAGGTCCTCGGCGCGGTACAGGCTCTTGCGCGTGTCGGCCGGGTCGGGCATGACCTCGAGCTTGCCCCGGCTCACATAGGCATAGATGGTCTGCGGTTGCACACCGAGGAGCTGGCAGGCCTCGGTCATCGAAATCCAGGAAGCCATGGTGGTGGTCGTCGTTGAGGTCTATACATTGATTTTACACGTCAAGATTGACCACAGCATCAACACAAAACTACGATGCCTTCCATTCCAACGTGTTTCCGCATACCGACATGACAAAGCCCCAGGTTCTGCAACTCAACCCCATCCTGATCCCGTCGGTGAACGACGCGCTCGCCTCGCTGTACACGGTGCACAAATACTTCGAGATGGCCGATGGCGCGGCATGGCTGCAAGCGCACGGCGCAGGCATCGGCGCGGTGATCACCGGCGGGCACACGGGCATCTCGCGCGCCATGCTGGAGCAGTTGCCCGCCCTCAAGGTGGTGGCCGTCAACGGCGTGGGCACCGACGCGGTGGACCTGGCCTACTGCCGTGGCCGCGCCCTGCCCGTCACCGCCACGCTGGGCGCGCTGACCGAGGATGTGGCCGACCTGGCCATCGGCCTCCTGATCGCCGCCAGCCGCAACATCTGCACCGGCGACCGCTTCGTGCGCGACGGCCAGTGGGAGCAGTTCCCGCAGCCCGGCGCCATCCCGCTGGCGCGGCGCTTTTCCGGCATGCGCGTGGGCATCGTCGGCATGGGGCGGGTGGGCCGCGCCGTGGCCACCCGGGCCGCCGCCTTCGGCTGCCCCATCGCCTACACCGATCTGCGCGCCATGAGCGATGTGGCGCACCGTTTCGTGCCCACCCTGCTGGACCTGGCGCGCGAGTCCGACGCACTGGTGCTGTGCGCTGCGGCCGACAGCGCCGAGGGCATCGTCGATGCGGCCGTGCTCGATGCGCTGGGCGCGCAGGGCTACCTGGTCAACGTAGCGCGTGGCCGCCTGGTCAACGAGGCCGACCTCGCGGCAGCCATCAGTGCGGGCCAGATCGCCGGCGCAGGGCTGGATGTGTTCGTGGACGAGCCGCGCGTGCCCCTGGCGCTGCGCCAAAGCGAGCGCACCGTGCTGCAGGCCCACCGCGCCAGCGCCACCTGGGAGACGCGCGCGGCCATGGGCCAGATGGTGCTGGACAGCGTGGCCCAGGCGCTGGCCGGCGAGCGGCCGGCGATGAGCCTGACCACATGAACTGAGCCTGGCGGCTCCCCCGCTTCCCCATCCCCCAAAAAACACAACGGAGACAGACACCACCATGACGTCCACACTACGACGCTTCGCCTTCACCCTGGCCATGGCCCTCGGCGCCACGGCCCTGGCGGCACCCGCCGCCTTTGCACAGGCCTATCCCAACCGCCCGGTGACCCTGGTCGTGCCCTTCCCGCCCGGGGGCGGCACCGACACCGGAGGCCGTGTCATCGCCGAGCAGTTGGCCCGGCGCTGGGGCCAGCCCGTGGTGGTGGAGAACAGGGGCGGCGCGGCCGGGCAGATCGGTGCCGACTACGTGGCCAAATCCAGGGCCGACGGCTACACCCTTATCTTGGGCAACATCGGCACGCAGGCCATCAACCCCTCGCTGTACGCCAAACTGCCGTACGACGCGGACAAGGCCTTCGCCCCCATCTCGCTGGTGGCCGAGTTGCCGCTGGCGATGATGGTCAACCCCTCGGTGGCAGCGAAGACGCCGGCCGAGTTCATCGCCCTGGCCAAGGCGCAGCCGGGCAAGCTCAGCTACAGCAGCTCGGGGGCCGGCGGCGCGCCGCACCTGACGGCCGAGATGTTCAAGGACCAGACGGGCAGCTTCATCCTGCACGTGCCCTACCGTGGCGGCGGTCCTGCGATTGCCGACCTGCTGGCAGGGCATGTGCAACTCTCCTTCATGACCGCGCTGGAGGCCTCGGGCCACATCAAGGCCGGCAAGCTGCGCGCCCTGGCCGTCACCGGCGACAAGCGCCTGCCCGCGTTGCCCGAGGTGCCCACACTGGGCGAAGGCGCGCTGCCGGGCTTCAACGCCATCTCGTGGATCGGCCTGCTGGCCCCTGCGGGCACGCCGCCCGAGGTGGTGGACAGGATCTCGGCCGATGTGCGTGCCGTGCTCGCGGACGAAGCCGTGAGAGCCCGCTTTGCCGGCCTGGGCGGCGTGCCGCGCGCCACCTCGCCGCAGGAGTTCGGCAAGCTGATCGCGGCCGACAGGGCGCGCTACGCGCAGATCATCCGCAGCCGCAAGATCACCATCGAGTGAGTCACCATGCCGGACTTCGCGTTCCCTCCACCCGCCGCCACCGCCCTGCCGGTGGCGGGCAGCAGTGCCCTGTTCCCCGTGGGCCGGGTGTTCTGCATCGGCCGCAACTACCGCTGGGCGCCCGATGAACACTGGCCCGCGCACATGCCCGCCTGGTTCATGAAGCCCGCCAGCGCCGTGGTACCCGCACAGGGCGTGCTGCCCTACCCCGCGCAAACCCGCGACTTCTGCCACGAAGTCGAATTGGTGGTGGCCATTGGCCGGGGCGGCCGCGACATTGCCCCGGAGCGCGTGGAGGCAGAGCACATCTGGGGCTATGCCGCCGGGCTGGACATGACACGGCGCGACCTGCAGCAACAAGCCAAGCAGGCGGGCGGCCCCTGGGAGCCCGCCAAGGCCTTCGACCAATCCGCCCCCTGCACGCCCATCGTGCCCGTTGCGGTGTGTGGCCACCCCCGCCAAGGCACCATCTGGCTCACGGTGAATGGCCAGGAGCGCCAGAGCGCGGACCTGTCCGGCCTGCTGTGGACGGTGCCGGAGCTGGTGGCCATGCTGTCGCGCTCGGTCAATCTCGCGCCGGGGGACCTGGTCTACACCGGCACCCCTGCCGGGGTGGGCCCGCTGCAGCCGGGCGATGCGGTGCGCGCGGGCGTGCAAGGCATCGGAGAACTTTCCATGGCGGTGGGCGCAGGCTCATCGGCGATTTCCCCCATTTGACGGAGACAGACCTTGAGCATGAACACCCTTTCACCCCCTCGCATCGCCCTGGTCACCGGGGCGGGCAGCGGTATCGGCCGCACCACCGCGCTTGGCCTGCTGGGCGACGGCTGGACCGTGGTGCTGGCGAGCCGACGCCCCGAGCCGCTGCAGGCCCTGGCGGATGAGGCCGCCGCGCGCGGCCAGACGGCCCTGGCCGTGCCCACCGACGTGACCGACCCGGCCAGCGTGCAGGCCTTGTTCGACGCCATCGAGCAGCGCTTTGGCCGGCTGGACCTGCTGTTCAACAACGCCGGGGTGAACGCCCCGGCCGTGCCCATGGACGAGCTGCCTCTGGAGAAGTGGCTGAGCGTGCTCAACACCAACGTGGGCGGGGTGTTCCTGTGCGCCCGCGCGGCCTTCGGGCTCATGCGCCGCCAAGCGCCGCAAGGCGGGCGCATCATCAACAACGGCTCGATCTCGGCGCACACGCCGCGCCCCTTCACGGCCCCCTACACGCTGAGCAAGCACGCCGTCACGGGCCTGACCAAGGCGCTGGCGCTCGATGGCCGTGCCTTCGGCATCGTGGCCAGCCAGATCGACATCGGCAATGCGCTGACCGAACTGTCCGAGCGCATGACCCGGGGCGTGCTGCAGGCCAACGGCACGGTGGCGCCCGAACCCATGATGGACGCCACCCACGTGGCCGATGCGGTGCGCCACATCGCCGCGCTGCCGCTGTCGGCCAACGTGCTGAACATGACCCTCATGGCCAGCGCCATGCCCTTCGTCGGGCGCGGCTGACGACTGGCAACGACCCGATTCCACAAGACCACAACGGAGACAAACACCATGCAAACCACATCCACACGCTTCAAGGCGCTGGCCCACACGGCGGTGCTGGCCCTGCTGGCAGCCGCACCACAGCTGGCATCGGCCCAGGCGGCCGCCTACCCCACGCGCGCCATCAAGATCATCGTGCCCGCGCCGCCCGGCGGCGCCATCGACACGATTGCCCGCGTGGTCGGCGACAAGCTGGCCACGTCCCTGGGCCAGGCGGTCATCGTCGACAACCGGCCCGGCGCCTCGAACAACCTGGGCACCGACGTGCTGGCCAAGGCCGCGCCCGACGGCTACACCATCGGCATCGTGGGCGGCAGCCACAACATCAACAAATACCTGTTCAAGAACCTGGGCTGGGACCCGGAAAAGAGCTTCGAGCCCATCGTCTACACGCACGAGGTGCCGCTGGTCTTCGCCATCTACCCGCAGATCCCGGCGAAGACGCTGCCCGAGTTCATCGCCTGGATGAAGGCCAACCCCGACCAGGCCAAGGTTGCCACCTCGGGCCGGGGAAGCGCCCAGGAAATGGCCGCCGAGATGTTCCGCATGGCCAGCAGCGCGCAGATGCTGCTGGTGCCCTACAAGGGCTCGTCGGCCGCGCACCCCGACCTGCTGGCCGGCCGCACGGCCCTGTACATCGACACCATCAGCGCCATCCAGGCCCAGGTCAAGGGCGGCAACGTGCGCGCCATCGCGGTTTCCACGCGCAAGCGCACCGCCGCCCTGCCCGATGTGCCCACGGCCGACGAACAGGGCCTCAAGGGCTACGACGCCAACACCAACGGCGGCTTTCTCGCGCCTGCAGGCACACCCAAGGCCATCGTCGCCAAACTCAACGCCGAGATCAACGCCGCCCTCAAACTGCCCGACGTGCGCAGCAAGCTGGAGGCCGCCGGCATCGAGATCCAGGGCGGCACGCCGCAGGAGTATGCGGCGCTGATCAAGTCGGACCTGCTCAAATGGGGCAAGGTGGTCAAGGAGGCGGGGATTCAGCCGGAGTAACCGGAGTGCCGGTGGCCCGCGCGGTCCATCGGGCATTTGCGCAGGGGACGGGACACTCCGCAGTACCGATAAACGCAGGGTAGTCCCCCGCAGGTCGGAGGTAAAACCTGACAACACCGGCTATCGGGCGTTGCAGCCGATGCGCCCTCTGTCGCGCATGCTAGTCCACCGGCTCCCAGCGCCCCGTGCGCTCGGACAGCCACAGGGCATCCATCACCCGCGCCTGGGCCACCGCGTCATCAACACCATCGGCCTGCGGCCCCGCTGCGCCGCGTACCCGGCGGGAAAAAGCCTCTACCTGCAGCCGGTACTGGTCGCAGGCCGGCAGGGTTTCGACGGTGATGCCGCTGC
This sequence comes from Acidovorax sp. Root219, assembly GCF_001428665.1. Classification (GTDB taxonomy): domain Bacteria; phylum Pseudomonadota; class Gammaproteobacteria; order Burkholderiales; family Burkholderiaceae_C; genus Acidovorax. The sequence goes on along the minus strand of NZ_LMIJ01000044.1, from coordinate 66,177 downwards.
CATCGGGCTGACCGCCGTCGTCCACCGCCAAGCGCATCTCGCCGCCCCGCACCGCATTGAAGGGGATGAACAGTTCGATGCGCCCGCGCGTGCCCACTACCTGAACCCTTTGAAACCGGGCGCTCTGCGTCGAGACCGTGAATGCCGCCTGCCTGCCGGAGCCAAAATCCAGCAGTGCGCTGGTGAGCCGGTCGGTCCCCAGTTGCGGGTCGCGGTCTACCAGCGAAACGGCGCGCAAAGGCTCGCACTCGAACAGATAGCGTCCCGCCAGAACCGCATAGCAACCAATGTCGAACAGCGCCCCACCGCCGATGCCGGGCTGGTTGCGGATGTTGCCCGGATCGTCGTTGAAGTACGAGAAGAACACCTGTACCGCCTGGGGCGTGCCAATGCGCCCCGCGCGCACCAGTTCGCGGGCGCGCAGCCACTGCGGGTGGTGGCGCACCATGAAGGCCTCCTCGATGTGCACGCGGCGACTGGCGGCCCTGAGCAACTCGGCCTCTGCTGCGCTGAGCGCCACCGGCTTCTCGCACAGCACATGCTTGCCAGCGGCCGCCGCCTGCAGGGTCAGCGGCACATGCAGGTGGTTGGGCAGGGGGTTGTAGATCGCCTCGATGGCCGGGTCGGCCAGCAGTTCTTCGTAGCTACCGTAGGCCTGGGCAATGTCCAGCGACCGCGCAGCCCCCTCGGCAGCAGACAGGGAGCGCGAAGCGATCGCGCGCAGCTCTACCAGCGGGCTGGCCCGCATGGCGGGAATCACCTGCTGGATGCCGATCCTGGCCGTACTCAGAACACCCCACACCACGGGTTTCATGGGCACTCCCCGTTCACAACGGCGGGTCAAAGATAGCTGTTGAGCAGATTCTCGAGCAGCTCCTGCCGCCCGGAAACCGGCCGCGTGTCCTGGTTGCGCTGCAGCGCACGGGCCGCCACCTCGTCCAGCCCCAGCCGGCCGGCCAGCAGGTCCTGGCCAAACGCATCACCCCAGCCGGCGTAGCGGGCATCGACATGGCGGGCCAGGCGCCCGTCGGTGATCATTTTCTCGGCAATCAGCAGCGCCCGGGCCGAGACATCCATGCCGCCGATGTGGCCGTGGAACATGTCCTCGGCGTCCAGCGACTGTCGCCGCACCTTGGCGTCGAAGTTCAGGCCCCCGGTGGTGAAACCGCCGGCCTGAAGGATCAGGTACAGGGCCAGGGCCGTCTCGGGGATGTTGTTGGGGAATTGGTCGGTGTCCCAGCCGCACTGCATGTCACCGCGGTTCATGTCGATCGAGCCGAAAATGCCCAGGTCAATGGCGGTGGCGATCTCGTGCTCGAAGCTGTGGCCCGACAGCGTGGCGTGGTTGGCCTCGATGTTGACCTTGATCTCCTTGTCCAGCCCATAGCGGGCCAGGAAGCCATAGACCGTGGCGGTGTCAAAGTCGTACTGGTGCTTGGAGGGTTCGCGCGGCTTGGGCTCGATCAGGATCGGGCCCTTGAAGCCGATCTTGTGCTTGTACTCCACCACCATGTTCAAGAAGCGGCCCATCTGGTCCAGCTCGTGGCCCACGCGGGTGTTGAGCAGGGTCTCATAGCCCTCGCGGCCACCCCACAGTACATAGTTCTCGCCGCCCAGCTTGAGCGTCGCGTCCATCGCCTCTTTCACCTGCAGGGCAGCCAGGGCAAAGATTTCGGGGTCGGGGTTGGTCGAGGCGCCGGACATGAAGCGGCGGTGGCTGAACAGGTTGGCCGTGCCCCACAGCAGCTTCATGCCGGTCTCGGCCTGCTTGGCCTGCAGCACATCGACCATCTCGTGCAGGTGGTTCACGCTCTCGCGGGGTGTGCTGCCCTCGGGCGCCACGTCGCGGTCGTGAAAACAGTAGTACGGCGCGCCCAGGCGCACAAAGAAGTCAAACGCCGCATCGGCCTTCATGCGCGCAGCGGCCATGGGGTCGGCCGTGCGCTGCCAAGGACGCTCGAAGGTGCCGTCGTAGCCGAAAGGGTCGAACCCGTTCCAGCAGAAGCTGTGCCAGTAGCAGACGGCAAAACGCAGGTGCTCCTCCATGCGCTTGCCCAGCACCAGGCGGTCTTTGTCGTACCACTTGAAGGCCAGCGGGTTGGAAGACTCAGGGCCCTCGTAGGCGATGGGGGCAATGTCGGAAAAGTAGGTGCTCATGGGTTTCTCGGCTAAGGACGTCAGGGCCTGCGGTACAGGCTGCGGAACAGGGCATGGCGAGGCGCCAGCAGCGCGCTCTCGCCCGGGTCGGGCTGGTAGACGGTGTCCACGGGGGGAGGCAGGCAGGTGGAGGCCATCGGGACCCCCGCGCTCAAGGCGCCCAGGCGGGCGGCGCCCAGGGCGCCGCCGACGGCCGAACCACCGTGGGTGACGATCTCCACATCGAGCGCGCTGGCCAGCATCTGGGCCCAGAAGGCGCTGCGGGCGCCGCCGCCCACCAGCGACAGGCGCGTGACCTCGCTGCCGGCGGCGTTCAATGCGGCCAAGCCATCGCGCAAGCCAAAGCCCACGCCTTCCATCACCGCGTAGCCCAGGCGCGCGGCATCGGTATCGAAGTCCAGGCCGTGGAAGCTGCCCCGCACACCGGCGTCGTTGTGGGGCGTGCGCTCGCCGCTGAGGTACGGCAGGAACAGTGGTGCGGCCTCTCGGCACGCAGCATCCAGCGCCGCCGCGCGTGCCGCCACGTCTTCGACATGGGGCGTACCCAGCAGCTTCGCGACCCACTGCAGCGCGCTGGCCGCCGCGAGCATCACACTCATCTGGTGCCAGCGGCCGGGCACGGCATGGCAGAACGCATGCGTGGCGCTGGCGGCGTTGGGCTGGTAAGTGGGCGTGACCACGAACAGCACGCCGCTGGTGCCCAGCGACAGGAACCCCTGGCCTGGCTGCACCGCGCCCATGCCCACGGCGCTGGCCGCGTTGTCGCCCGCACCACCCGCCACCACGGTGCCAGGCCGCAGGCCCAGCGACTGCGCGACCTCGGCCCGCAGCCGCCCGCTGACCTCGCTGCCTTCAACGAGCCGGGGCATGTGCCGGCGCGAAAGGCCAGTCAACGCCAGAAGGGGGTCGGACCAGTCACGGCGCCGCACATCAAGCCAGAGCGTGCCGCTGGCGTCCGACATGTCGCTGGCGTGTTCCCCTGTCAGCATCAGGCGCACATAGTCCTTGGGCAGCAACACCCTGGCCACGCGCCGGAACACCTCGGGCTCGTGGCGCGCGACCCAGCGCAGCTTGGGCGCGGTGAAGCCCGGCATCGCGAGGCTGCCGCCCAGATCGCTCAGGGCCGCAAGCTCGTGCATCATCTCGCTGCACTCTGCGGCGCTGCGCGTGTCGTTCCAGAGGATCGCGGGCCGCAATACGCGGTCTTGCGCATCCAGCAGCACGGCGCCATGCATCTGGCCCGAGAGGCCGATGGCTTGCGTCGCCGCATACTCGCCCGGGTGCGCCGCCTGCAGGCTGGCCAGGGCCGCCTGCGTGGCGCCCCACCAGTCAGCGGGGTCCTGCTCGCTGTGGCCCGGGTGGGGCCGCGACACCGTGAGGGCCACGCCCGCCGAGCCCACCACGCACTGGTCAGGCCCCAGCAGCAGGGCCTTGACTTCGGAGGTGCCAATGTCGATGCCGATGTACATGGGTTGTTGCAATCAATCAGTGAAGGAACTGGGGCGCTGCTTCGCCCTGTCGGTGTTCGGGCTCGTCCGGTGGCGCGGTGACCGCAGGCGCATGCATGGGCCGAAGCTCGTGGTGCAGCACCAGTGCGGCCGCGCCGACGGCCGAGGCCAGCAGCCCGTAGCGGGCCGAACGCACCTTGGGCGCGGCCATGCCTGCGCTGGCCGCATAGCCCTGCAGCGTTTCTCGGGCCACGCGCAGGATGTCGGGATAGCGCTCGCAGGAGGGTCCACCGACGACCAGTGCGCCCGGGTTGAAGGTGGTCCACAGGTTTTGCAGCACCACGCCCAGGTAGACGCCGCCGCGCGCTGGCTCGGCCTGCCGCTCCAGAGCGCGGGCGCCAAGAAAGGTTTCGGCACACCCCTTGCGTCCGCAGGAGCACGCCGGTCCGTCGATCTGCACAATGCTGTGGCCGATTTCGCCAGCCATGCCCTGCAGCCCGGTGAACAGGCGGTCGTTGAGCACGATGCCAGCGCCCACGCCCACGCCGCAGGTCACGAAGATCAGCGAATCCGTCGCCTCACCGCCTGCAAACTCGTATTCGCTGAGCGCGGCGGTGTCGGCTTCGTTTTGCACATGCATAGCCACCGACGGGCAGCCAGCCTCGGCCAGGGCGCGTGCCATCATCGGCTGGAAGGCTACATCGCGCCAGCCCAGGTTGGGCGCGAAACGGATGGTGCCGGTGGCCTCGTCGAACGCGCCGGGCACACCGATGCCCATGCCAGAGACCAGCACCGGCCTGGCCGCCAGTTCGCCATGCGCGCGCACCACCAGGGCCGCAACCTGGCCGCACACCGCTCCAGGCGCGCGGTCGGCCAGGGGCTCCTCGGCAGACCACAGCACCTCGCCCGTGAGCGACACACCCACCACGCGCAGCGACTCGACCCCGATCTCCACGCCCAGCATGGCGCGGCGGCTGCCGTCCAGCTGCAAGGGTGTGGAAGGGCGGCCAAGGCCCTGTGCGGCTGCCAGGCTGGTTTCGGTGATCCAGCCCTCTTCGATCAACTCGCGCACCAGCAGGCTCACGGTCGACTTGGTCAGGCCGCTCTCGCTGGCCAGTTGCGCGCGCGACAGGCCGCCCCGCTGGCGCAGCAACCGCAGGAGCACGCTGCGGTTGATCCGTTTGACAAGTTGCTGGTCGCCGGTGGTTTTCATGGTGTGGTCTTCGGAGCGCCGGTTTTCAAAGGCTGTGGGCCTGCGCTTTTCCCTCGGGTTGCTTGCCGGCGATGATCATGCCCAGAACCTCGTCCTCGGTAACCTCGGCCGTGCGGTAGGTGCCTACCAGGCGCCCGTTCTTCATCACCGCCAGGCGGTCGCTGAGCCCGAACACGTCGGGCATGTCGTGGGTGATCAGGAAGATACCCACGCCCTCGGCCTTGAGCTGGCGCACGAGGTTGCCCACCATCGCGGTTTCCTCAGGACCGAGTGCGGCAGTGGGCTCGTCCATGATCAGGATGCGCGCGTTGAAGTAGATGGCGCGCGATATCGCCACCACCTGGCGCTGGCCGCCCGACAGGCGCCGCACCGGCGTGCGCACGTTGCGAAAGTTCTTGTTCAGGCGCTCGAACACCTTGCGCGCTTCGGCGTCCATGCGGTGGTCGTCCAGCGTGCGCCAGGGTGTGAGCAGCTCACGCCCCAGGAACAGGTTGGCCACTGCGTCCAGGTTGTCGGCCAGCGCCAGCGTCTGGTAGATCGATTCGATGCCGAGGCGCTGGGCATCGACGGGCGTACGGATGTGGGATTTTTGCCCCTGCACCAGCACCTCTCCGCTGTCGATCGGGTAGGCGCCCGCCAGCATCTTCATCAGCGTGGACTTGCCTGCACCGTTGTGCCCCAGCAAGGCGACCACCTCGCCCGGGTGCAGGTTCAGACTGACATCGTTTACCGCCTTCACGCCGCCAAACGACTTGCCGATGTGGCGCATTTCCACCAGGGGCGCGTTCATGCAGCGTCTCCCGTCATGCGGCGATAGACCACATCGAACACCACGGCGGCAATCAGGACCTGGCCGATGATCACGTAGCGCAGGCCAATCGAGATGTCCAGCAACAACAGGCCGCTGTCGATGCTTTGCATGATGAGCGCGCCCAGCACCGATCCCAGAATGGAACCACTGCCGCCGGAGAGCGCCGTGCCGCCGATCACGGCCGCGGCGATCACAAACAGCTCCATGCCCGTGCCCAGTGAATTGGTGCCCGCGTTCAGCCGTGCAATGGACACCATGGCCGCGATGGTGATGAGAACCCCCATCAGCGCAAACAGCATCAGGGTGACGCGACGCACCGGAATACCGACCAGCGCGGCGGCCTCGGGGTTGCCACCCATGGCAAACACATAGCGGCCAAAACGTGTGCGGCGCACGATGAACGACAGCACCACGGCCACGCCGCCCCAGATCAGCACGGGGATCGGCACGCCCTGGGGCGCGTCCTTGGTGGGGATCTGGTAGGCGTTCATCGTGGCGACAAAAGCCACGGCAATCAACGCTGGCACGGCGGCCACCAGGGCATCCAGCCACAGCGGCGGGCTGGGCACACCATACGCAGCCTTGGCCCGGCGCCGCAGCCAGGTCTTGACCCCCATGGCCACGACCAGAGCCAGCGCCAGCCACCAGCTGGCCTGCACGCCGATGGCGCCATCAAAACCGCCGCCCAGCCTTTGAAAGAAGGCGTCGCTGACCGGTTGGGTCTTGCCATCGGCCACCAGAAAGGCCGCGCCGCGAAACGACATCAGCCCACCCAGCGTGACCACGAAAGACGGCACCCCCAGCATTGCCGTGAGCGCACCCTGGTAAAGCGATACGCCGATGGCGACGGCCAGCCCGGCGAGGGAGGCCTCGACCCAGTGCCAGCCGGCGGTGTACATCAGCGTGGCGATCAGCACACCCACAAAGCCCATGACCGAGCCGACCGACAGATCGATGTGGCGAGCGACGATGACCAGCACCACCACCGTGGCCACGATGCCGACCACCGCGGTCTGCTGGGCAATGTTGTAGAGATTCTCGGGCGACAGGAACAGGCCGCCGGAGAGGATGTTGAACACGATGGCCGTGGCCACCAGGACCACCCCCATCAGCACCAGCCGCCAATCGATGGCCAACTGCCTGAGGGCATTGGGAACAGGACTCACAAGCGCACTCCACCAGAAACAAAAAGGGACCGCAGGCTAGTGTTCTGTCCCGCAAATAANGCGCCAGGGCAAGGCGCAAACCGCAGCGATAGCCGTAGCTATCGCGAGGATTTGCAACGCGGCTCTGGCGTGAAAGACGCGGTTTTATTGGCATTTATTTGCGGGACAGGACACGAGGGGCGGCTCACGGTCCGGGAGCCTTCAGCCGTCAGGCAGGCAACGCCATCATTTGCACGCCTCGGGCCCCTTGGCGGCGTCCACGCCCTTGCACAGGTCGCTCTTCTTGATCCAGCCCGCCTTGACCACGAGGTCCAGGTTTTTCGCCGTGATCGGCACGGGCTTGAGGAACTGCGCCTGCAAGGACACCTTCTTCTCGCCCCCGTTCCAGGCCTGCGCGCCAGCAATCTTCTGGCCCTTGGCCAGGGAGACAGCGGCCGATGCGGCATCGCGGCCCAGGTCGCGTGCATCCTTCCAGACCGACACCGTCTGCGAGCCCTGGGCCACGCGGTTGAGCGCGGCGTGGTCGCCGTCCTGGCCCGACACCGGAATGCCCTTGATGCCCTTGGCCGTCAGCGCCGCCACCACGCCACCGGCGGTGCCGTCGTTGGAGGCCACCACGGCGTCGATCTTGCCGCCGGTCTTGGTGATGATCTGCTCCATGTTCTTTTGCGCCACCTCGGGCTTCCAGCCCTCGGTGTATTCCTCGCCAACGATCTTGATGTCGCCCTTGGTGATGGCCGCCTCGATCACTTCCTGCTGCCCGGCGCGCAGAAAGTTGGCGTTCGGGTCGGTGGGCGAGCCCTTGACCATCACGTAGTTGCCCTTGGGCCTGGCTTCGAACACCGCGCGCGCCTGCATGCGGCCCACCTCGACGTTGTCGAAGGTGATGTAGAACACCCCGGCCGCCTCGATCAGGCGGTCATACGCCACCACCGGGATCTTCTGCTGCGCGGCCTTGTTGACGGCCGGCAGGATCGCGTCCTTGTCCATCGCCAGCACGATCAGTACCTTGGCGCCTTTGGCGATCAGCGAATCCACGTCGGAAAGCTGCTTTTCCGGCGATCCGCCCGCATCCGCGCTGATGTAGCTTGCACCCAACTTGGCCAGTTGGTCCTTGATGGCCTTCTCGTCGGTCTTCCAGCGCTCTTCCTGGAAGTTGGACCAGCTCACGCCCACGACCTGGGCAAAAGCGCCAGCGCTGGCCAAGCCAAGCGCCAGGGCCGTCAATGTTGTCTTCAGTTTCATCTTTGTCTCCGTGATTGGCCTCGTGCGGGCCTTGGTTGCTGAATCTGGCGTTCATGCTTGTCGTGCCGCCTGCCCTCCCGCAGGACCTGTGCGCCCAGCCTGCCCAGGCAGCCTCTTCAGGACATGAAGTCATTTAGTGCGGACGACGAACAAATTATGGAAGCCCCAGTTTGTGCAATACATCGGGACAAACCCGACATAGTTTGATCAACGAACTTATAACGAGTTGACGGGTGGCCCAGGGCAAGGCCTGTTCAGGGTTGCCCTACCCGGGCGCAGGTAGCTCATCCAGGGAGATCAAAGATCGGTGGTCGCACCCGCCGAGAACGTGGGGCTGGCACTTCGACCCGTTCAGGGGACCACAGGTGCTGGGAAACCGGTGCGGCCCGGTTCTTCATCGAAGGCAGCCGGAGCGGCCGATTGGCCGGGATGGCACCCGGCGAAACGCCGGTCCGGCATCCCGAACCGGTCGCGCATGCGCCTCGCGCCGCAGGAGACCCGCGCCACGGCACAGAGCCGCAACTGGATTGGGGGGCAGCTCAGGCCGCCTGCGGCAGATAGCTCGGCCGGGGCGCCGTCAGCCCGATCTTGATGTGCTGGGTGAGTTCATCGGCCAGCACTTCGTCCAGACACGATTCCAGGCCGTTCAACGCGCGCTTGACGATCTGCTCGGGGCTGGTCTTGGGCACGTCGAAGTCGCGCGTGAGGTCGGTATCGACATAGGCCATGTGCAGGCCCAGCACCTGCGTCTTCTGCCCCGCCAGCTCGCTGCGCAGGGCATTGGTCAGCGACCAGGCCGCCGATTTGCTGGCCGAGTAGGCGGCCAGCTCGCCGCCATTCACCCAGGAGGCGACCGACAAAACATTGAGCAAGGCACCACCGCCGTTGGCCGCAAGAATGGGCGCGAAGGCCTGGCTCACGCGCAGCACGCCGAAGAAGTTGGTTTCGAAGATGCGCCGCGAGACCTCTTCGCTGTCGGGCGACAGAAAGCCGCCGGGCTGGGCGATGCCGGCATTGTTGATGACCAGGGTGACGTCCTGCGCCTGCGCTGCGGCTGCCGCCACCTCGCCCGGGTGGTTGACGTCCAGCCGCAGGGCCTGCACCCCGGCCTGGGGGGTGATGCTGGCAGGATCGCGCGCACCGGCATACACCTTGCGCGCACCGCGGGCAAGCAGCTCACGGGCAAAGGCCAGGCCGATGCCGCGATTGGCACCGGTGATGAGGACGACGGCATTTTCGATTTTCATGGGAACTCCGGGGATGGATGTGAAACGACTCACTTGAGCTGGATGACGACCTTGCCTTTGGCACGGCCGGATTCGACATACGCCAGCGCCTCGTTGGTAGCGTCGAACGGGAACACCTTGTCGATCACCGGGCGGATGGTTCCGGTGTCGATAAGGCGGGTGATCTCCCGCAGTTGCCCGCCATCGGCCCGCATGAAGAGGAAGGAATAGTCGACGCCCAGGCCTTTCGCCCGCCGCCGCACGCCTGCGCTGATCAGGCGCAGCAGCAGCCGCACGATGCCGGGCGCCTTGCTACCCCTGGCGAATGCCGGGTCCGGCGGGCCGGAGATGGAAATGATCTTGCCGCCCGGCCTGAGCACGCGCAGGGATTTTTCGAGCGCCTTGCCGTCCTGGCTGTGCAGGACCAGGTCGTAGCCGCTCAGCAAGGCTTCAAAGTCCTGCGTGCGGTAGTCGATGGCGAGGTCGGCGCCCAGGTTGTGCATGGCCTCTGCACTGGCTGCGCCGGCGGTGGTCGCAACGCTGGCGCCCAGGTGTTTGGCCAACTGGATGGCAAAGGTGCCCACACCCCCGGAGCCCGCCTGGATGAAGACCTTCTGCCCGCGCTGGAGCCCGCCCCGCTCCACCAGGGCCTGCCATGCCGTGAGCCCTACCAGGGGGATGGAAGCAGCTTCCACCATGGAAAGGCCTGCCGGCTTGGGTGCCACTGAAGATTCCTTGACCGGCACGAATTCGGCGAAGGTGCCGATGCGGAAATCATCGGCCCGGGCATAGACCTCGTCGCCGATCTTGAACTGGCGCACCTGCGGGCCGACCTCCACCACCACCCCGGCCACGTCGTGGCCCAGCACCAGCGGCAGGCGGTAGGGCAGGATGGGCTTGAACTCTCCGTTGCGGATCTTGGCGTCGAGCAGGTTCACCCCCGCCGCATGCACCTCCACCAGCACCTCGTCATCGCGCAGTTGCGGCCGGGGCAGGTCGGCCAGGCGCAAGGCGCGCTGTTTGCCGTAGCGCTCAAGAACGAAGGCTTTCATGGTGTCTCCTTGCGGGTTGGCAAATTTCGAATGACGATCATCATATTAAATTACAAAAAAATGCGCACGGCCTGCACGTGCGGTTCAGGGCGCGGAAGGCGCCAGGTGCTTGAGCGCAGCTTCGCGCAGCCCATCTGACAGGGCGGGCTCATCCACCGCGCGCGCCAGCAGCAAGGCCCCCACCATGGTGGCCACGGTGACCAGCGCGCGCTCGTGGGCGGCGGGCTGCCCCCAGTCCGGTGACTGGCGGGCGATCAGATCGACCACCTCCTTGATGTGCCGGGTAGCGACCCGCCGCACCTCGGGCGCCTGGCGCACGGTTTCGGAGCCCAGCGCGGCCAGGGGGCACCCGAGCTCCACCTGCTCCACATGCTCTCGGGAAAGATAGCTGCCGAGCATGGAAGCCAAGGCAATGCCGGGCGGCACGCTGGCCACCACGTCGGCGGCAGCGGCAGCGGACTCCGCGCATGCCTTCGCCGCCGCTTCGGCCAGCATGGCCTCGCGGGAATCGAAGTGCGCGTAGAAGGCGCCATGCGTGAGGCCCGCCTCCTTCATGATGTCCGCGACCCCCGTGCCGTCATAACCGCTGCGGCGAATGGCGCGCGCCGCCACGGACACGATGCGCTCGTGCGTGGCCTCCTTGGCAGCGCTTCTGGCAGTGGTCTTGGTTTTTCGCATGATGTTTATCATACAACTTTAACGCGTAGCGTGCACGGCTGGCCCATCCGGTCCCTGGGCGAACTGGCGCGGTGACAAGCCCTCCCTGTAGCAAACAGTTGCTACGCGAGGAACAACCCGCACACACCAAAGCCAGGCGGATGCGATAGCCTTTGCGCATCACAAAAATCACCCCGGGAGGTTGAAGATGCCTGTGCAGATTACCGGCGCACACGCCACCGTCAGCATGCTGAGCCGTTTGCTCTTGGATCGGCCGCTGCGGTACGGGCCGAATTCGTATGGCTACCAGGTGGCTGCGGTCGAAGCGAAGGGGGCCAATGCGGTGGCTCTGGAGTTCGGCAGCGTCTACGCCCCCAGGTCCGAAGCGTATCTGTCGTCCATGCTGCTGGAGCGGCTGGGCCTGCTGCCCAGCCCCACCTTGCAGGCGGAGCTGGCGAACTACCTGGCCGCGGTGGGCAAGGCCAATCTGGGCGTCGTCGCCTTGCAACTGGGCCAGATTCTGTCGGGCCTGGAGGGCGCCACGGGCGACCTGGCCATCTACGCGGCCGCCGCCGTGCGCTGGAACGACAAAGTCGCGGCGGCGCACGCGTACTCCACCAATCCGGCCAACGTCGGCTTTGTGACATTTGACAGCTTCCCCACGGGCACGGGTGCCACATTCGAGCTGACCAGCGATGCCGACACACTGAAGGGCACGCCGTATGAGGACGTTTTCCTGGCCATGACCCCCGGCCAGCTGGGTTCGGCAGACGCCATCAATGGCAACGGCAGTAGCCCCAACGGCGACACGCTCAAGGCCACGCTGGCAGCCGGCGAAAAGGTAACGCCCACCTTGCGCGGTATCTCGTCCGTGTTCGTCACAGCGAGCGCGGGGGCGCAGTTCGGTGCCGAGAAGTCGCCCGAGATCAGGGGGCTGCGGCTCGACGCGGCCCCGGGCGGCAGCGTCACGTTCACAGGGGTGCCCAGCCAAGCGTGGGTAGGCATCCAGAACTCGCTGGCCGGCACGGCGCTCACGGTGCATTTCAAGGCCCCTGCGGACAGGATGGAGCCGTTCCAGCTTTCGCTGGCCGATGCGACGGGGGCGGACGAAATCATCGTGCCCGATGTGATCGCCCTGCGCATCGCCAGCATGCCCGGCAGCGTGGCCGCCACCACGGTCAACAACGCCAGGATCACCGCGGCCGCAGCCGAAGAAATCGTGCTCTCAGGCAACCAGGCCCTCACCACCACCATCACGGGCGCCCATGTGGAGGTGATCAATGCCCGCACCATGCAAGCGGCCCTGGACCTCACGTTCGCCACCACGGGCGCCACGCCCATCGGCATCCTCGGCGGCACGGCAGCAGACCGGATCACAGTGAACGACGCCTCCGGCGGGCGCGCCGCCATTGATGCGGGCGGGGGTGGGGACACGTTCACCATCGGCGCCCACAACGCGCACAGCATCACCCTGGGCAGCGGAGCCGACGTGCTCATCATCACCTGCCTGGCCGGTCCCGGCGCGTGGGCCCTGGGCCTGGCTGACACGGCCGCACTGCGCCGCTCGGCCATCGAAGTGACCGACTTTGTGAGCGGCACCGAACAGCTGCGCCTGGCAGCCGCCACGCCCACCGCCAAGGCCGCGCCCAGCGGCGCGCAACTGGCTAGCATCGCCGCGTCTGCCTCGCTGCTGGACGCCGCCGCCCTGGCCTCCAACACAGCCGGCGCGAACAAGGCCATCGCCTTTGGCTACGGCGGCGACACCTAGTGTCCTGAGTTGGAAGTTCGTTGAAAAAAAATCTGCCGAAATCGCTGCCAAGCTAGGCGCAAAGCGCAGACATGCCGGGCGCATGGCGAGCATTTGCAACGACGCATGGCGGGGATTGTCGGTAGATTGATTCAACGAATTTCTAACTCGGGACACTAGATCCTGGTGAACGACGCCACGGCGGCGCTGGGCAGCCAGGATGGCCTGGTCCGGTTGAATGGGGTGCCGGTGGTGCGGGATGGGGATTGGTCGGTGGTGTAGAGAGCACTGCAACATGCGGACTGCATCCGTGCAGTACGTCACGCTCATCCGGGCTGGCGATCGCCCAGATGGTGCTTCTGGGCATAGCATGGCCGCAGTTGAAACATTTGCAACAGGTGCCGGCATGAACAACCCTTGGCCTCCCAACATCGAACTGCATGGTTCGGTCTACATGGTGAGGCCCGTCACTTTGCGGCAGCGCGCGCCGGTGCCCCACAGCATCTTCATCTTCGACGAAGAAGGCTCCCCGGTCCTCACCGTGCGGGGGCCCTGGGCCAGCTACCCGGAGGCACTCGAAGTCGCCGACGGCCAGCTGCGGCGGCATGTGTCCCCGCCCCCTGCGGACGTGTTCGGCGGACATTAATCAGGCACTGAAAAAAGAGTGCAAACTCGCCGCATGTCCAGCAGCAGTGCCAGGGGGTGGCGATGGGTTACAGGGTTTCTTGGATCAGCGTGGCAGCGAAGGCCGGTACAGACGTTCTTGCCGAGCTGGGTTTGACCGACAGTGCACAGCCTGTGCAGCCAGGTACCGTGCCCCTGGCGGGCGCACATTTGGCCAACGGCACGTACGTCATCGTGTTCAGCGAGTTCTTTCATCCGATGATCGACCCGCAGTTGATGAAAGTCCTGTCGCTGAACTGCATCGTCGTCGGGTGCGCCGAGGACGAGAGCACCAACGCCTCGATGGCGTTTCTCTGCCGCGATGGGGCGCGGGTGTGGACGGTCTCCCATGTCTTGTCGGAGGGCGGCGACCACCTCGGCATCGAAGGCGTTGCGCCCAGGGCGCTGGCGCCCTTGCTGCAGGCAGCGCTCCAATCGCGTGCGGAGCACGGCCACGATGCTGTCTTCGGCGTCCCTGCAGCGCTTGCTGAAGAGGTGTGCGGTTTTCGGCACGGTGGGCGGCAAAACGGGCCTGCGCCCGTGTTCACACGGCTCGACCGGAAATTCGCGGACATCGATGCCACACTGGGCGAACTGGTGCGCGCTGCGGCGGCTGTGCTGCAGGCCGCAGGCTACGTGCAAGAGGACGCCAGCCGCCCCGGTCTTTTCACCAAGACCACCGAGCATGAACGGATCCAGGTGTACCTGCGCCACTCGACGACGCCGGAAATAGGAGTCATGTACTTCGACGTGCGCGCCGAAGTGTGCAACCGGTATGTAGACGGACTGATGCACCAGGCGGTGCCGCAGCTGCACGCCACGCAGACGGCGGTGCTGCGCTGGTCAGGCGCATTGGATGGGGACAGTGCACTGACAACCCCCGCCGACGTGGCCGCATGCCGATCACAACTCCAGAGCGCGTTCTCGCCGTGGCTGGCCCGGCTGCACGACCTGGTGGCGCTGGAGGCGCTGGTCAACGGCCACCCACCCTCTGGCAGCGCGATGGGAGAGGCCACGCAATGCCATTTCGATGGCGACACCGGCTACTCCCGGCTGATCCTGGCGTACCTTGCATCCAACCCGCGCTTCGAGGACATGGTGGTGCAAACCGAGCGCGCCCTGTCGCGTGGCAAGCCTGACCCGAAAAGTGACCTGAACAAGGTCTGCAACCACTTGCGAGCGCACGCCAAGCCAGTTTCACGGGCGACCGTGCGCTGAGTCAGTCCCTGGCCGTCTCATCACACATGCCGCTTGGCCGGCGCAGGCCCAGGCGGCGCCACCGGCTCGGCATCGGCCCGCTCGTGCAGCGCGTCAATCACATGGCAGTGCCCGTCGGTGCCATCGCAGCGGCGGCGCAGGGCGATCAGGTCGCGCTCCAGCGTCTTCAGCTCCTGCAGGCGAATGCGCACGTGCGTGAGGTGCTCGTCCAGCGTGTCGCAGGCCGTGTGGTCGGCACCGGCGGCCGAGCGGTCCAGTGCCAGCAGGGTGCGTACCTCGCCCAGCGACATGTCCATGGCCCGGCACAGGCGGATGAAGCGCAGCTGGTGGATGTCGGCATCGCTGTAGAGGCGGTAGCTGCTCTCGCTGCGCGGGCCGGGCGCAAGCAAGGCCTCTTTCTCGTAGTAGCGGATGTTGGCGGTGGAGACGCCCGAGCGCTGGGCGGCCTCGCCGATGCGTAACCTTGCTGTGTCTGCTGGCATGCGCTTGACCTTCAAGTGACTTCAAGGATTCCAATCATGGCATGGCGGATCGCAATCCGCCCCCGCAAAGGAAAAAAGCCATGACAGAAACCAGCCGATCCACCATATCCCAAGGCCCGCCGGAGCCAGGGTCCCCAACGCCCGTGGCCCTGCCCATGCCCAAGGTGGGCACTGCGCGCCGCGCGCCCCAGATCAATGTCTCTTGCTGCACCCCTGGCAGCAGTTGCGCTGACGATGCGGCACCGGCCAAGGCCCCTGCCGCGCCGCACGGCCACGAAGGCCATGACCACAAGGCGCATGCCGACCACGAAGAGCATGGTGGTGACCATGAAGGCCACGACCACGGCGCCCTGCCCGGCTGGGGCCGCATTGGCGCGGCGCTGGTGGCGGCCACCGGGGCCGAGCTGGCCCACCTGCTCGGCCCCGATACGCCCATCTGGCACGGCGCGGGCATGGCGCTGGCGGCTGCGGCCATCCTGCTGGCGGGCCTGGGGGTGTACAAGAGCGGCATGCGCTCGCTGCTGCGCGGACAACTGGGCATCAGTGCGCTGATGGCGGTGGCGGTCACGGGCGCCTTCGCCATCGGCCAGTGGCCCGAAGCGGCGATGGTGATGGCCCTGTATGCTCTGGCCGAGCGCATCGAGGAAGGGGCCGCGGGCCGCGCGCGCAATGCCATCGGCTCGCTGCTGGCGCTGAGCCCGGAGCAGGCCGACGTGCGGCAGCCCGATGGCCAATGGCGCAGTGTGCCCGCAGCCGAGGTGGCGCTGGGCGACACGGTGCGCGTGCGCCCCGGCGGCCGGGTGCCGCTGGACGGCACGGTGACCACCGGGCGCGGCGCGGTGGACGAGTCCAGCGTCACTGGCGAGAGCCTGGCCGTGGACAAGGCCCCCGGCGACCGCCTGTACGCGGGCACGCTGAACGCCCAGGCCGAGCTGCTGATGCAGGTGACCTCGGCCGCAGGCAACACCACACTGGACCGCATCATCCGCTCGGTGGAAGAAGCCCAGGCCAGCCGCGCTCCTACCCAGCGCTTCGTGGACCGCTTTGCTGCCATCTACACCCCTGCCGTCTTCGTGCTGGCCGTGGTGGTGGCCGTGGGCGCGCCACTGCTGTTGGGCTGGGGCTGGCTCGACGCCATCTACCGCGCGCTGGTGTTGCTGGTCATTGCCTGCCCTTGCGCGCTGGTGATCTCCACGCCGGTCACCGTGGTCAGCGGGCTGGCGGCTGCCGCGCGGCGCGGCATCCTGGTCAAGGGCGGGGCCTGGCTGGAGCAGGCGCGCGGCATCCGCGCCGTAGCCTTCGACAAGACCGGCACCATCACCGCCGGCCGCCCGGTGCTGGTGGGGCAGGCGCAGTTTGGCGGCGATGCGGCCACCGACGTGGCGCGCGCGCTGGCGGGCCGCTCGGACCACCCGGTATCCAAGGCCATCGTGGCCGGACTGGGAGAAGCGCAGACATCACTGCCTGAGGTGGAGGACTTCACGGCCCTTGCCGGGCGCGGTGTGCAGGGGCGCATTGCCGGCAGCACTTGGCACCTGGGCAACCGCCGCTCCATGCAGGAGCGCAACCTGTGGACCGACGCGGTCGAGGCCGCTGCCGCCGCGCACGAGGCGCAGGGCCGCAGCCTGACCCTGCTGGCCGACAACGGTGCCGTGCGCGCCCTGTTCGCCGTGGCCGACACGCTGCGCCCCCAGGCCGTGCAGGCCGTGGCCGACCTCAAGGCCCTGGGCATCGTGCCGGTGATGCTCACCGGCGACCACGCCGCCGCCGCCCAGGCCGCCGCGCAGGAGGCCGGCATTGCCGAGGTGCAGGCCAGCCTGCTGCCCGAGCACAAGCTGGCCGCCATCGCCGCGCTGCAGCAAAAGCACGGCATGACGGCCATGGCCGGCGACGGCATCAACGACGCCCCGGCCCTGGCCAAGGCCGATATCGGCTTTGCCATGGGTGCCGCCGGCACCGACGTGGCCATGGAGACGGCCGATGTGGTGATCATGAACGACGACCTGCGCCGCGTGGCCGAGACGGTGCGCCTGTCGCGCCGCACGCACACCGTGCTGGTGCAGAACATCACGCTCGCGCTGGGCATCAAGGCGGTGTTCTTCGGCCTGGCGCTCACGGGCCAAGCCACCATGTGGATGGCCGTGTTCGCCGACATGGGCGCCAGCCTGCTGGTGGTGGCCAACGGCCTGCGCATGCTGCGGCCCGAGCTGGGCAGCAAGGCCGCGATTGCACAGGGCAACCAGGCATGAGCAGCGACGCAATCACCGCCACCCACCATGCCGCCGTGGCCGCAGCCATGGGCATCGCCGAGATGGGGCCACCCGCCAGCACGCTGACGCGCCCACCCGGCAGCGTGCGCATCCGCCTGACCACCACCCTGCCCGCCCCTGCCGATTGGGTGGCCGCACAGCTGCAGACCACGGCCCTGTTCCGCTACATCACCGCCCCGCTGCTGCAATTCGCCACCGAGCAGGGCCCCTGGCCCACGCACTGGCCCCTGGGCGACACCGAGCTGCGCTTCGCACTCTTTGGCCTGCTGCCCATGGGCCGCCAGACCGCACGCATCAGCGTGCACCCCTGCGACGGCATCCCCGGCGCCTGGCCCCTGCTGCGCGACAACGGTACCGGCCAGCTCATGCGCGTGTGGGACCACCGCATCACGGTGCACAGCTTGCCGGGGACCCCTGGGCGCACCTGCTACACCGACGAGGTCTTCGTGCGGGCACGCTACCTGCCGTGGGTGATGACGCCAATCAGCGCCGCCTGTGCCTGGGTGTTCTATCGCCATCGGCAGCGCAGGTGGCTGAAACTGGCGCTGCGCCAGCCCAGCGCGCAAGGCCCCGGTGCATGCGCATGAGCGACCACCCACCCCAGGCGCCCGCGCTGCAGCGCCAGGCGTTCGACCATCTCCTGGCCCGCTTCGACGCCAGCGCAGGCGAGCCGCCGGCCACGCGCTGGCCCTGGCTGGAGGCGGCCCACGTGCTGGGCCAGACCCGGCTGGGCCTGCACTGGCGCTCGCACACCGCGATGCTGCGCTACGCCCTGCAGTTGCGTGATGGGAGTGAGGTGCTCGGCCAGCTGCTGCGCCTGGCGCTGGTGTCGCTGGGGCACCTGCTGCAGCGCCTGCCCCTGGGCAACATCGGGCGCGCGCATGTGTCGGCGCTCAGTCCGATGGCGACCTCTGCGGACACCGCCGATCGAATCAATGCAGCCTTGCGGGCCATGCGATCACCCGATCTTTAGCCCAATTTTCTTGAACCCTGGCGTCTTGATGCGTTAAAGCGGATTTCGGGCGGCCTCGGGAATGAGCGCCTTATGCAATGAGGTTGCCGACAGTGATGGTACCGACAGTTCCTGTCAGCTGAACGAAGAAATCGGTGCTGTCGAACTGGCTGGTGTCCGAGCCCGTATTCTGCACCAGGTAGGTGCCAGCGGCCGTACCGGTCTGGATGGTGATGAGGTAGGCCTGGCCGGTGTTGTTGAAGACGGCAGCCAGGCCGGCTGAGATGGTGGCCTGGTAGTTGCCGGTGTCGGCGTTGCCGATGATGAAGGAGCCCATGATCGAGGCATTCACGCCGGTCTTGAAATAGTCCGTCCCAGTGGCATTGAAGTTGCCCACGACGTCGACCTGCGTCCGGTTCGACATGTTGGCGCCTGTGGCTATCAACGTCTCCGAACCGGAGCCCGAAGATTGCAGATTGATCACATCGACCGCAGCTCCACCCGTGACCGTTGTGGCGGCAGAGCTGGAGCCCAGGAGGTTCAAGGTCTGCCCACCAGTCCCGAGGGTGATCGTGTTGTCACCGGTGCTCTTGGTGTAGTTGAGGGTGACACCCGCACCGTTGAGGTTGATGACACTCGCCGTACCGATGCTGCCTGCGATGTTGATGATCTCGATACTGGCGACCTTGGTGCTCAGGTCGATGTTCTGGGTGGTGGTGGCGCCGATGTTCAGGGTGTCGGTGCCGTTGCCGCCATCCACCGTCGTCAGGAAGTTGATGATCTGGTTGGTCGTGAAATTGAAGGTATCCGAACCGGTGCCACCAATCACGCTCACGGCGACATTGGCCGACGTGAAGTTGTTGGTGCCGTTGGCCAGGTTGTACTTTTCAATCGTGCTGAAGGCGTTGAAGGTGCCGGCGGTGGTCAGGTTCAAGGTTTCGGTGCCTGCCGCATTGACGGTGCCGGTAAACTGCGACAGCTGCGCAATCGTGGCGGTGATGTTGGCATTGTTGGTCACCGTCAGGTTCTCGAAGCCGGTGATGGTGGCATTGCTCAGGTCCGGCACGGAGGAAAAGAACGCCAGGCTGTCGGTGCCCGTGCCCGCAGTGTAGGTGCCCAGGATGGTAACGCCGTTCAAGGCCATGGCGTTGTTGCCATTGCCCAGTGCTGCCGTGCTGGAGACGGTGGCATTGATGGTGACGTTGTCGTTGCCGGAGCCGCCGGTGTAGTTGACGCCCGCCGTCGCGGAGTTCATGTTGACCGTGTTGGTGCCCGTGGCGCTGCCCTTGACGGTGGCCGTGCCGGTCAGGGCGCTGCCGGTCCAGGTGAAGCCGCCCAGGGTGATGCCGCTGGCATCCACCGTGGTCAGTGAGGTGCTGGCCGACGACAGGGTCAATCCGGCGTTGCCGCTGACGTTGAAGGTTTTGACCGAGTTGCCCAGCCAGGTCATGTTGTTGTTGAAAACACCAGTGGGTGTGGCCTGGGTGTCTCTGACGCTGATATTCACGGTCTCGACACCGCTGGCCGTGATCCCCGTGGTGGCGAACGCTACGCCGGAGGTGCTGCCGTCGGTGAGCGTGAGGTTGATGACGTCATTGACCCCGCCGACAAACGCCGCATTGGAAATGGTGAACGCGGTGCCGGCGCCCGTCAGCGTGATCTTGCCGTTGCTTGGCAGATTGCTCAGTGTGAGACCGTTCGCGCCTGAGAATGTCACATCGCTGTAATTGCCCAAGGTCTGCAGATCGATGGTCTGGTTGGTCGCACCGGTCAGGCTCAGTTTCTCAAAATCCGTGACCCTGCTGGCAAAGGCGCCGCTCCCGGAGGCGGTGGCGGCATAGGCTGCCGTCAGAACGATGGTATCGGTGCCGCTGCCGCCCTTGACCGTGATGGGGAACAAGGCCGTGTTGGGTATGAAGGTGTCGTCGCCCGACCCGCCATTGATGGTGGTGAAGCCCGCTGAGGTGTTGTAGGTGATGGTGTTGGTGCCATCGGCCAGATTCAGTACCTTGATGCCACTGATGGTGCCGCCGGTGCTGCCGTTGTTGATGGTGACCGTGCCGGCGGTGGTCAGGGTCAGGACATCGTTGTCCGAGGCATCGCCGGTGATGGTCGTCCCGTTGAGGGCTGGAATGGTGGACTTGAACACGTCCGTGGCCCCGACCAGCCCGCTGAATGTACCGCCCGCGGTGGTCGTGATGGTGCGATCGAGGATGGGTTCGAGAATCCCCGCCAGTTCTGCCGTGGACTTCAGCCGCAGGTACTCGTACGGCGTACCGACGGACCAGTTGGCGTCGTACGTGAAGCCCATGCGCTCGGCCAGCTGCCGGTAGGTGTACTCCGCCTGCTCGGGCCGGGCCCCGCGCGCGCTGTACAGCTGCAGGTTGCGCAGCAGGTAGTCCTTGTCCAGGTACTGGCGCACAAGCGCCCTCTCCGCAGCCTCCAGGGGATTGCTGCTCTGCATGATGACCGTCCAGTCCCTCGTATCCAGGTTGCTCCCTACATTGCCATACAGCGTCAGGATGGCGCGCGTGATCAGTTGCGGCCCGGCTGGACCTGTCATGGAAGATCCAAGAAGTTCAGCAATGGAAGGAGTGGTCATGACTTATAAAAATGGGAAGCGAGTAAAACGCAACTTCCCGACAGCCTCGTTGGCCGACGGCTGTTTGGCAAAGGTGCGCATGCAGTGACACGTTCAGAAAACTGTTCTTCGGGTAAAAATGCCGTTGCGAAAGCAAAAAATTGCAGCAGTCAAATATCTTAGGGCAGTACGTACCAAGCACCAATTTCTGTTTTGCACGCGAACACTGACACTGGTGCCCAGTCCTTCGAAATGCCCTTTGCCCCCCGCACCGGCTTCGCCGACACCTGGATGGGTTGCATTCTTACAGCGGCGCATGGCCGCAAGGTTCATCCTTGCCTTACCGCACTTTTCGCGGTGCCAACCAACGACAGAAAGCGAACCATGAACAAAGACCAAGTTGCCGGCCACGCCACCGATCTGAAGGGCCAAGTCAAGGAAGCCGCAGGCAAGCTCGTGGGCAGCGAAAAGCTGCAGGGCGAAGGCTTGGCCGACCAGGCCGTGGGCAAGACCCAGGCCAAGGTGGGTGACGCCAAGGAAGCAGTGAAGAAGGCCATCGACAAGGCTTGAATGTGCGCTGCACAGAACAAGCGGCTTCGGCCGCTTTTTTTGCGCCTGGGCTACTGGATCCGCGGATCCTCAGCTTGCCGGGCCTTGGGCAGCTTCAGAGGCTGCTGCAGTGGGCAATGGCGCCTGGTGCTTCTCGCGCAGCACTGCATTGACTTCGGCTCCAAAGATCAGCGTGGTGGCGCTGATGTACAGGAACACCAGGGTCGCCACCACGCCCGCGAAGCTGCCATAGACCAGGGCGAGCTTGCCGGCGCTGCGCAGCGAGTACGACAGCGTGGCGGCGGCCAGCGCCCACAGCACGGCGCCCACCAGGGCGCCCGGCAGCACTGTGCCGATGCGTTGGGGAATGTCGGGCAACCAGCCGTACAGCAGCGCGTAGAGCATCGTGAGGGTGATGCAGGCCGCACCATAGCGCACGCTGTCGTACAGCCAGACCACCTCGTTCGCCCCCTCCACACTGGATACCACGAACTGCCAGATGCGCGGCATGATGATGACGGAGCTGAAGGTCACCAGCACGCCAAAGCCCACGATCACCGTGAACAGCGTGACCTTGATGCGCGCCTTCCAGAACGGCAGGCCGCGCGTGATGCCGTACGAGCGGTTCAGCGCCGAGCGCACGGCCTGCATGCCGGACGAGCCCGTCCACAGCGTGACGATCAGGCCGACGGTCAGCAGCGCCTGGTTGCGCTGTGCCAGCACCTGCTGGATCACCGGCTGCATGGCCTCGCGCACCACCTGGGGTGCGTAACCCATCACCCGCTCGGCCAGCGCCGCCGCGTCTCCCGGCTGGCCGAAATACCCGGCAGCGGCAGACAGCAGGATCAACAGCGGGAACATGGCCAGCACGGAAGAGAACGCCAGGCTGCCGGCCTGGTTGGCGCTCTGGTGCAGCACATAGTTGCGTACCGCCAGGATCAGAACCCCCAACACCGGCATGCGGATGAACGCCTCGCCCAGACGCCGCAAATCCTGCATGGCCGTCGTCACCAAGAAGCAGCCAGGCGCATCATGGGCGAAGCTGCCCCTCGATGGAGTCGTCCAGCGTCTTGCCGATGGCAGCGCCGATCACCATCTTGGTGGCCGCCACCAGGCCCCCGTGCTTGTTGTCCCAGTAGTAGCCGGATGCGGGCACGACCTGGATCACCGTGATGCGTGGGTCGTCCTTGCCCTCGGTGAACCAGGTCTTCATGACCGGGTTCCACAGTTCGCCGATCAAGGCCTTGTCGCGGTGGATGGTGGCGGTGCCTTCCAGCACCAGAAAGCCTGAGTGCCTGGCGCCTTGCAGAAAGATGCGCACCTGCGGGTCGGCTTCGATCTCGCGGTTCTTGTGGCTGTCGGACGCGCTGAGGAACCACAGGTGCCCGGCCTCGTCCGCCTTCTCGATGCTCATGGGCCGCGTGCCCTGGGTTTCGCCATCGGGGGCATTGGTGCAAAAGAAGCAGGAGCCAGCGTCCTGCGCCATGTCCTGGATGCGCCTGGCAGCATCGCCGCCTGCGAGGTGCTTGTGCGTCTCTTCTGCCTGGTTGTTGTTGATCGAGTCCACGGGTCTCTCCGGTTGATGGATGGCACCAGAGATTGGACCTGCGGCCCGCGCGAGCCCCTGTAGGAGGCGACCAACGCCCTGCGCCATCCATTGCGACGAGCGGGGCTTCAACAGGGACTTGTGTAGGAGGACAGCGCGTCCGCCCGGCCCCTCGCTCCCGTGTGTGTCCAATCTGGTTAGAGTGAAACGAACCGCACGCCGCGTGCCCAAGGTGAGCGGCGCACCGTTTGAACGAAAGGCAAAAAAATGAAGATGCTTCACATCGCAACCGTCTGCGTTCTCCTCGCCGGATGCCAAGCAGTACCCCCGGTACAGCGCAGCGCCGCAGACGACCCCAGCGCCATTTGCTTTGCCGGGATGGACAAGCACAGCGCGCTGGCAGCGCTCAGGCCCCGGATTGGAAGCGCTGCCAATGCACAAACAGCGACACCAGACCTGCTGACCAGCACGGCTGTCCCCAGCGCCGAGGAGAAGAAGGCCATCCAGTCCTGGGCGGGCCTGCGGCGGGAGTGCGTGAACGCCGGGGCGGAGTTCCGGCTGAAGAATGCCCCGCCCGCCTACGCCGACCTCGTGGAGGAAGAGAACGCGCGCTTCACCGTCCTGCTCTCGCAACTGTATGCGGGCCAGGCGGGCTATGGGCGCTTTCTCACCGAGCGCATCGCGCTCGACACCGAGATGAAGAGCCGGCGCAACAACGCGCGCGGAGAACACGAGCGCGCCAACGCGCCCATCCGCCAGGAAGAGGCAGCCCGCAGGCGGGCTGAGCTGACCAGCGCGCTGGCCGTGCTGCAACTGGCCCCTGCACCGCCAGGGAAAAACTGACCGATTGGGGCACAGGCAGGCCCCGATCGCGGGGGGCCTCTCAGGATTCCGCAGTGAAGCCGATGGCCTTGACGATAGGCCCCCAGCGCTCGCCGTCGGCCTTGAGCAGCGCGGCCAGCTCGGCGGGAGTGGACGAACGCGCCTCCAGCCCCATCGCAGCCAGGCCGGCCACCACGTCCTTGTCGGCCAGCGCGGTGCGGATGGCGGCGTTGGCCTTTTGCACCACGTCGGCCGGCGCCTTGCCCGGCAGGAAAAAGCCGAACCATTCGTTGTAGGCCATGTCCTTGAAGCCCTGCTCGATCAGCGTGCTGACGCCTGGCATGAACTTGTTGCGCGTGGCGCCCGAGGTGGCCAGCACGCGGATCTTGCCGCCTGAGAGGTGCGGCAAGAACTCACCCACCGGGGCCGAGACCGCCGCGATCTGCCCACCCAGCAGGTCCAGGATGGCCGGCTGCGATCCGCGAAAGCCCACGTGGCGCATGTCGACCTTGCCGGCGCGGCTGATCAGCTCGCCCACGAAGTGCGGCACCGAGCCCGGTGCGGGCGAGCCGAAGTTGGCGCCCGTGGGGTTGGCCTTGCACCACTCCAGAAACTCGGGCACGGTCTTCACCGAGGCGGGCACCTGCGGGCCCACGGCAAAACCCATGTCGAACACCACGCCCAGGGAGACGGGGGTCACATCAGCCACCGGGTCGTAGGGCAGCTTCTTGTAGGTGTGGGGGTAGATGCCCAGCATGGACATGGGCGTGGCCAGCAGCGTGGCGCCGTCCGCCGGGGCCGCCTTGAGCGTGGTGATGGCGATCTGCCCGCCAGCACCCGTCTTGTTTTCCACCACGGCCGACTTGGCATAGCCGCCGGTGATCTGGGTCGCCACGCGCCGCGCCAGGGTGTCCACCGTGCCGCCGGCGGCAAAGCCGGCGAGGATCTTCACGGTGTCGAGCGCCTGGGCCTGGGCCATGAAGGGCAGCGTGCCTGCGGCGCCGGCCAGGGCCAGTTGCAGGATGTCGCGGCGGGAGGTTGCGGGGGAAAGGCTCATGGTTTGTCTCCTGTGCTTGTTGTGCAATCAATGCGTGCGAAACGGTGGCGGCAATCCCCTGCCCGGTGGATGCCACGGCCCGGCGATGGTAAGTGAAAACCGGGGTCACCCAGCCTAGAAAATACCCATCCGTGGCTTCACCAGGTCATGAAGACCCAGCCCTGCCCGGCGCACAGCCGCCCAGAACAGCTTGGCATACAGATCGTTGTCCGGGTCGGTCAGCCCCACGTCACGCGCCGATACCTCCAGCGCCTGGGCTGGAATGGGGGTGTTGGCACCGGCCATGGAGTCGGCCAGCACCTGCACCTCGCAGGCGCGCTGCAGCACGTAGTTGAAGTAGAAGGCCTCGGGCAGGCTCCGGCCCGTCACCAGCAGACCATGGTTGCGCAGAATGAGGCAGCTGCTGGCGCCCAGGCTCTGCACCAGGCGGTCCTGCTCGCCCGGGTGTACGGTGATGCCCTCGAAGGCGTGGTAGGACACGTTGCCGCTCAGGAACGCCGCATAGAAGTTGTTGAACTTCAGGCCTTCCTCCTTGCACGACACCGCCACGCCCGCCGTATGGTGGGTGTGCATGATGCAATGCGCGTCCTCGCGCGCCGCGTGGATCGCGCTGTGGATCACGAAGCCGGCACGGTTCACCGGGTAGTCCGCAGCCCCCACCGGGTTGCCTTGCAGGTCGATCTTGAGCAGGTTGTTCGCCGTCACCTCGCCGTAGTGCAGCCCGAACGGGTTGATGAGGTAGTGGCCTGCATGCGAAGGCACACTCAGCGTGATGTGGTTGAAGATCTCCTCGCTCCACCCCCGGGCGTGGAAAACGCGGTAACACGCCGCCAGTTGCACGCGCAGGCGCCACTCCTCGGGCTCCATGCCTGCGGGGCGGGCAGCAGCCAGCTCTCCTTCATCGAACATCGTCATCTCCTTTTTTGGGCCTGGAACGTTCTCAGACGCTCTCCAGCGTGATTGTCTTTCGTTCACCCGCCGCAATGCACTTTTGCCACTCCGCCGGCCCGGTGATGTGCGCACTGGTGCCCCCCGCCTCCACCGCCACCGTCACCGGCATGTCCACCACGTCGAATTCGTAGATGGCTTCCATCCCCAGGTCGGCAAAGCCCAGCAGCATCAACTCGGTGAAGCCGTCCATGCCCCGTGGCGGTGGTCGGGCCGGCCGGGCCCACGTAGTAGATCACGCGCTTGGCACCCTGTCCCCGCGCGAGCGGTCCACTGCAGAGTTGCTGATGGACGGATGCACCGCCAAGGAAATGGCCGCACGATGGACCTGTCGCCAGCAACCATCGTCACCTACAAGGAGCGCATTTTCGCCAAGCTGGGCGTGGGCAGTCGGCGGGAGTTTCTGGCACTGGGCAGGCCGCCTGAGCAAAGGGGCGCTCAGCGGCAGCTTTCATAGCAGGTGCGTGATCAGCAGCCCTGCCGCGCCGCAGGCCAGCAATGAGGCCACCACCATCAGCGCGCCATCACGCACCAACAGGGCCAGGCCAATGAGTGCGATAGCCCCCATGGGCGCCGAGGCGGCGAACGGAATCATCTCCAGCGGCGGCACCATGCAAGCCAGCGCGATGCAGGCCAATGCCGCCAGGCGAATCCCCAGGCCCGAGGTCAGCCAGCGCAGCCGGCCATGGAACCAGCGGTCCATGCGTGTGGCCATGGGGCGCGCGCCCGCCACCAGCCGCTTCATCCTGGCCGCGGCCACCCCGCGCCGCGCCACCCACCCGGGCATCCACAGGCGCTTGCGGCCGCTGAGCATCTGCGCGGCGAACAGCACCACGACGGCAGCCAGGGCCGTGGCCATACCCGGCACACCGCCCAGGGGCGATATCTCGATCAGCGCCGGCACGAGCAGAAACGGTCCGTAGCTGCGCGGGCCCATGGCGTCGACCATGTCGGCCACCGTCACACGCCCGTGGGTCTGCGCCAGGCCGTCGAATTCGTCGAGGATCTCGCCGAGGGTGTCGGGGCTGGCGGACGCAGTGGACACGGTGGCCGCAGTATCGGCAGTGACAGTTCGGGATGCAGTCATGCAACCAGCATGGACACCTGCCCCCAGGGAGACTGCCAGACAGCACCCCGTGCGTGCGTGGGATTCCGGCGGGGCGGCCATCCGACTGTGGCACCGGTCACATCAGCGATGGAAGCACCTGCACTACCAGGGCCCCCACGATGCCCTGCACCGTGACGTAGTGCCAGAACAGCACCGTGTTGTCGAGCGTGGCGCGGGCGCCTTGCTGCAGGTGCCCGGCCAGCGAGCGGGCCAGCAGGTAGGCGCCCATGATGAGCAGGATGCCCACGTGCATCGCCTGCCAGCCCAGCAATGCGGCGACGGTGGCGCTCCAGGCATCGGCACGCGGGTTCAGGCCGGCCTGCAGGTGGCCCATGAAATCCAGCGCCATGGCCCCACAGGCACAGGCCGTGGCCAGCACCGTGGCCACCCGCAGCCAGCCCTGCCCGGACGAAGCCTGGGCGAAGGACCGCTGGGCCGCCCACAGCAGCCCCGAGCCCAGCAGCCACAGCGCCGCCGACGACGCCGGCCACGCCACCTGCGGCAAGGCCGCGCCCGGTGGCGGGCAGACATCGGCCGACATGGAGACATGCAGGTGTGCAAAGGTGGCCGATGCGAACACGCTGGCATCGACGCACAGCAGCACCACCACCGCCCACCACGAGTGCGAGTGCCGGCCCACCAGGCGCGTGGGCAGGAAGATGCCGGCCACCACCTCGGCCGTGGTCGCAGGCACGGGCCGGTCGGACTGCCAGAGCCAGACCACCATGGCCACCAGCGCGATCACCCCGCTGAGCACGGCCGGCACCACCATGGCGACGGTGAGCAGCAGGAAGAACCCCGCCGTGCCCGCCGCCGCGATGAAGGGCGACCAGCCGTCTCCCGGTAGCAGCAACAGCTGGCGCGGCGTGGCATCCACAGCGCTGGTGACCAGCGACTCACGCCCGCCGAAGACGGTGCGCGGCAGCCAGTAGGCGCCCTGTTCCGCCGCATCGCGCAGGCCCGGGTGCTGCCACAGCGGCTCGCGCGAGCTGACGGGCGGGATGCTGCGCAGCCCGTACTCACCGCCCGAGGCCCATTCCAGCGTGGGCGCGTTCCAGGGGTTGGCGGGCGGCCCTTTGCCGCGCAGGAAGGCGCGTACCAGGTCGCCAAAGCACAGCACCACCCCGAGCGCGAAGACGAAGGCCCCGATGCTGGACAGCAGGTTGGGCCACTCCCAGCCCAAACCCGCGTCGTAGGTGTACACCCGGCGCGGCATGCCCATGAGCCCGGCGATGTGCATGGGAAAGAACGCCAGGTTGAAGCCCCCGAACATGAGCCCGAACACCCAGCGCCCCAGCCGCTCGGACATGCGGTGTCCCTGGACGACCAGCGGCAGCCAGTAGTACAGCCCCGCGAACACCGGGAACACCATGCCCCCGATCAGCACATAGTGCAGGTGCGCCACGATGAAGTACGTGTCGTGCACCTGCCAGTCGAACGGCAGCACCGCCACCATGATGCCCGTGAGCCCGCCCAGCACGAAGATGGCATGAAAACCCACCAGGAACAGCGTGGGTGCGTTCGCCTCGACACGCCCGCGCCAGAAGGTGGCGATCCACGAGAACACCTGCACCGCGCTGGGCACGGCCACCGCGAAGCTCGCGGCCGACACCAGGTGCATGGTGAACGAGCCCAGCCCGGCCGTGAACATGTGGTGTACCCACAGCGCAAAGCTGAGCAGCCCCACGCCCAGCAGCGCGGCCACCACCCAGCGGTAGCCCACGATGGGCGTGCGCGCCAGCGCGGGCACCATCATCGACACCATGCCTGCGGCGGGCAAAAAGATGATGTACACCTCGGGGTGACCGAAGAACCAGAACAGGTGCTGCCACAGCACCGGATCGCCCCCGCGCGCGGGGATGAAGAAGGGCCAGTCGAACGCGCGCTCCATCTCCAGCAGCAGCGTGCCGGCGATGATGGCCGGAAACGCGAACACGATCATCAGCGCCGTGACCAGCATGGCCCAGGCATAGATGGGCATGCGCGCGAGCGTCATGCCCGGCGCGCGCGTGAAGAGGATGCCGATGATGATCTCGATGGCCCCGGCAATCGCCGAGATCTCGATGAAGCCGATGCCCAGCAGCCACCAGTCGGCCCCCACCCCGGGCGAATGCTCCTTGCCCGTGAGCGGCGGGTACATGAACCAGCCGCCGTCGGGCGAAGCCCCGAAGAAGATGGTGCCAAAGAACACGATGCCGCCGATGGCATAGGCCCAGAAGCCATAGGCCGACAGGCGCGGGAACGGCATGTCGCGCGTGCCCAGCATGCCGGGCAGCAGGTACACGGCCATGGCTTCGACCACGGGCACGGCGAAGAGGAACATCATCACCGTGCCGTGCATGGTGAAGATCTGGTTGTAGGTGGCGGCCGATACCAGGTCGGCCTGGGGCACGGCCAGTTGGGCGCGCATGATCAGTCCCAGCAAGCCGGCCAGGACGAAGAAGAGCAGTGCTGTGCCGATGTAGAAGAGGCCGACCTGGGTGTTGTTGACGGCGGAGAGGAGGCGCCAGCCGGACGGGGGTTGCCAGGCGCGTTCGAGGGCTTCTCGCTCGCCGGCTGGGCGGGGCAAGGGGTTGAGGGGTGGGGGTGCTTGTGTCATGTTGCGCCCCGTTGTTGTCTGGTGCTATGGCCGTTTGTCCGTGGTTGCGTTGTGCCTTGGTTGAGGGCGGG
>NZ_LMIJ01000044.1:36493-36565 GCF_001428665.1 Acidovorax sp. Root219 | reverse complement strand
GCGTCGCCAAGAGAAAGTCACCAAAGAGAAGGCGACCCCCAGTCTGCGTCCCCCATCGCCCTGGCGGGCGAA
>NZ_LMIJ01000044.1:0-36478 GCF_001428665.1 Acidovorax sp. Root219 | reverse complement strand
TTTGGGTACTTTTCTTTGGCGAAGCAAAGAACAAGTACCTCGGCCGCCGGGCCGAGACCCGGCTTCCGCCCTCAAAACAAGGACAGGCGCCACCACGAACAGACGAACGCCAGCACATCATTTCAACGCCCCCAACCACTGCGCCAACGCATCCATCTCCCCCTGCGACAACCGCGCATAAGAAGGCATCCGCGCCCCCGGCTTGACCTCATGCACCTGCGCCAACCACTGCTTCATCTCCAAAGGCCCATTCTTCAAGGTCCCCGAAGCAATGAACAACCGACTCCCCACATGCGTCAGGTCCGGCCCCAACTTCGAGCCTTCGGCCACCCCCCGCACCGTATGGCACACAGCACATTTCTGCCCCTCAAAAACCGCCCTGCCCGCCTGCAGCGACACAGCAGACGACGAAGAAACTACCGCAGGCCTGGCCTGCCCCGCCAGCCAGGCATCGAACTCCCCAGCCTCCATCGCCACCGCATGCAGCGCCATCCGCGCATGCGCCTCGCCACAAAACTCCGCACACTGCCCCCGGTACACCCCCGCCCGCGACGCCTGCAGCAACAAATGGTTCACCCGCCCCGGCACCATGTCCATCTTGCCCCCGAGCTCCGGGATCCACAGGCTGTGGATCACCTCCGCGCTCGACAGGCCCAGGTACACCGGCCGCCCCACGGGCAT
Organism: Acidovorax sp. Root219; assembly: GCF_001428665.1. GTDB lineage: Bacteria > Pseudomonadota > Gammaproteobacteria > Burkholderiales > Burkholderiaceae_C > Acidovorax. The sequence continues at coordinate 35,797 of NZ_LMIJ01000044.1, read as the reverse complement.
GCGCAGCTCATTGGCGGTGGTGATGGTCGCGCCGCTCACCGGGTCGCGGTAGCGGATCTCCCACCACCACGTGCGGCCCGTGACGGAGATGACCAGCGCATCGGCCGGCGGCACGGCCTTCCAGGGCGGGGCGCGGTGCAGGCTGTAGAAGAACAAGGCGGTCAGCACCACCAGCGGCAGCACCAGCCCGCCGCCGGCCAGCCACCACCCGGTGCGCAACTCGCCCCCGACCTGCTTTTTGCGAAACAGCGCCCAGGCCAGCAGCGCCATGGTGCCCACAAAGAGCAGCGTGGCACCGGTGATCAGCACCCAGCTGACTTCGGCAATGGCCTGCGCGGCCGGGCCGGCGGGCGACAGCACGGGGACCAGGGTGGATGCAACGGTCATGCCATGCCTCAGCGCTGCTCGCTCAACCAGGCCGCCATGTCGCGCGCATCCCGCTCGGGCACACCCATGTCGGGCATGGTGGTCGATGGCACCAGGGCTGCGGGCTGTGCGATCCAGCGCGCCAGCAGGTCGGGCCGGTTGGGCACGCGGCCGGCGATGTAGCTGCGCAGGCCATACGCCGCCAGCGGCGGGCCCTCGGTGCCACGCGCGCTGGCGATGCCCGGGATGGCATGGCAGGCGCCGCACTGGTACTGCGCGATCAGCAGGGCGCCGCGCCGCGCATCGCCCAGGGCCCGGCCGGTGGGCGGTGCATCACCGCCCCAGGCCGCCACGGGCCATGCCAATGCACAAGCCAATGCAAGCGCCAGGATCTGCAGCAAGCGCCTCATGCGCATCCCCACGTCCTACAGCCCTGCGCATGGCACAACCACATAATCAACCGATGCCCCACAGACGACGCACCGTCTACGCCACCCTCTTCGCAACGCTGCTCAGCCTGGCCGTGCTGGCCACGGCAGCCGACTTCGCCACGGTCTACCTGGGCCTGTACAACGTGGCCGCGAGCGAGCAGCACTTCAAACCCGTGTACCAGTTGCTCGAAAGCGCCATGCACCAGTCGGTGAAGCTGCGTGCGCGCAGCAGCGTGGACGAACCGCCGCCCTTCACCGAGACCATGGTGCTGCGCGGCGCTGGTTGCTACCGCGACCAGTGCCTGCAATGCCATGGCGGCCCCGGCGTGGCGCAGGGCGACATCGGCAAGAGCATGCAGCCCGTGCCCGGCCCGCTGGTGGATGCGGCGCGGCGCTGGAGCACCAAGGAGATGTACTGGCTGACCCGCCACGGCATCCGCATGAGCGGCATGCCCGCCTGGGAGCACCGGCTCGATGAAGAGGAGCTGTGGTCCACCGTGGCCTTTCTGCAGCGCCTGCCCGACCTGGACGTGGCCGCCTTCCAGGCCATCACGCTGGAGCAGGTGGACGCCGCGCGCAGCGCAGGCACCATTGCCACCTGCGGCGCGGCGCGCATGGCCGCTGCGCCGCCCACCACGGGCAATGCCGTGCTGGGCCGCCAGGCCCTGTACCAGCATGCCTGCAACGCCTGCCACAGGATTCCCGGCGTGACCGGGCCCGAGACGCATGTGGGCCCCTCGCTTGCAGGTTTTGCTTTGCGCAGCAACATCGCAGGCGTGCTGCCGCACACCCCCGACAACCTGGAACGCTGGCTGCGCGAGCCGCAGGCCGTGAAGCCCGGCACGGCCATGCCGGCCATGGGCCTGAGCCCTGCCGACGCGCGGCACATCGCCGCCTACCTGGCCGGGCTCAAATAGGTGCCGCAAACCCTCCCGCCGCGCCAGCGGGCGAGGCAGTCGGGTGCTGGCAGAGGACGGAAGGCGCATGCACCCCACTGTCCGTGCCAGCCCCACGCCACCCTGTCAGCCGCGCACTGACGGCCTTGTAGGAGAAGACCCGGTGCGCCGGGTCATTCAGGCCACTGCGGTGCTGTAGGCCACCCCGTCACGCCCCGGATCGGCCCCGCCATGCAACGCACCGTCGGCACCGATCTGCACGCCGTGCACCCAGCCGATGGTGTAGTTGTACGGGTTGCGCAGCACCTCGTAGCCCTGGGCCTGCAGCTCGCGTGCCACGTAGCGCGGGATGCGGTTGCACACGTCGATGGAGTTGCTGGTGGACGAAAAGCGCGGGGCCGATACGGCCTCCTGCATGCCCATGCGGTGGTCGATGAGGTTGAGCAGCACCTGCAGCACGCCCATGGCGATCTGCGTGCCGCCGGGGGCGCCCAGCACGATCTCGGGCTTGCCGTCCTTGAAGACGATGCTCGGGCACGACGAGGTGAAGCGACTCTTGCCCGGCTGGATGCTGCCCGCGCGGCCGGGCCGCGGGTCGAATACGCCCATGCAGCCGTTGTAGAAGAAGCCCATGCCCGGCGTGATCACGCCCGAGGGCATGGCCAGCGAATGCGTCATCGAGACGCAGCCGCCCTCGCCGTCAACCACGCTGACCTGGGTGGTGTCCTTGGGCACGGGGGCACCGAGGTTCACGCGCTCCACGCTGTGGCGCTTGCCGGCGCGGATGTCGGCGGCCACGCGGGCTGCATTCTCCTTCGACAGCAGTTGGTCCAGCGGCACCTCCACGAAGGCCGGGTCGCCGATGTGGCGGTCCTTGTCGGTGGTGGCTTTTTTCATCACCTCGCTCAGGATGCGCAGGTACTCGGGGCCGTTGTGTTCGATATCCCCCAGGGCAAACTCTTCGAGGATGGTGAGCATCTGCAGCAGCATGGCGCCGCCGCCCGGGGGCTGGTTGGTGATCACAACCCGGTCGCGGTAGCGGCCCACCAGCGGCTGAGTGCGCCGCACCTGGTAGCTGCGCAAGTCGTCCATGGAGAGCAGGCCGCCCAGCGACTGCACATGCTCCACCATGCGCCGGGCCAGCTCGCCTTCGTAGAACGGGGCGATGCCCTCAGCGGCCACCTGGGCCAGCACCTGGGCGAAGTTACCGTTCACGATGGGCGTGCCGATGGGCTTGGCGCTGCCGTCGGGGCGGCAGTACAGGGCGCGGCCTTCGTCGCTGTAGTGCAGGCGGTCCATGTTGCTGGCGCGGCCGGCCAGGGTCTGGTCAATCCAGAAGGAGTGCATGCCGGGGCGCACGAAGTAGCCATCGCGCGCCCAGGCGATGGCCGGGGCCACCACCTCTTTCCACGGCAGGCGGCCGTGCGCGCTGTGCATGGCCGCAAGGCCCTTGAGCGTTGCCGGCGTGCCGATGGATTGCGCGCCGATGTCGTTGACACGGCCCTTGAGGATGAAGCCGAAGCCGTCCTTGGTCTCGCCTTCGAGCAGATCCGCCCACATGTCCTCGCGCGCGGCCAACGGCGCGGGCGCATGGAAGTCGAAGTACTCATGCGCCTCCTTACCCGCCTTGCCCGGCAGGAACACCGCCGCCGTGCCAAAGCCCGCGATGCCGCACATCAGCGGGTCCACCACGGTCTGCGAGAGCGCGATGGCCACGGCGGCATCCACCGCGTTGCCACCGGCGCGCAGGACCTCGATGCCGGACTCCGCCGCCTCGGGCTGCGGGCAGGACACCATTGCTTGTTTTTTCATGGGGAGACTCGGGAAAGAATGGGGGAGAGAAAAGCGGCTGCGCAGCGGCCGCCACGCAGGGCGACCGCCGCGAAGACAGGCCAGATTTACTTGGGATTGAGGTTCAGGCCTTCGAGCGTTGGCCCCCAGGCCTTGGTGTCACGGCGCGTCACCTCCATCAACTGGCTGGCAGGGCCGGCCATGGAGATGGCGTTCATGCCCTTGAGCTTGGCCTGCACCTCGGCGCTGGCGTGGAAGGCGCGCGTGCCCTCGTGCAGCTTGGCGATGATGGCGGCGGGCGTGCCGGCCTTGGCGACGATGCCGCTCCAGCCCATGGTGTCGAAGTCCTTCACGCCCAGCTCGTTGGCGGCCGGCACGTCGGGCAGCTCGGGCAGGCGCGAGGGGGCCAGCACCACGAGGGGCACGATCTTGCCGTTCTTGATGTGCGGCAACGCCGAGCCGCCCACGGGCGCCATCACCTGCGTCTGGCCGCCGATGGTGGCCATCAGCCCATCGGGCTCGCCCTTGAAGGGCACGTGGGTCATGCTGATACCGAGCTTCTTCTGCAGCAGCTCCACCGCCAGCTGGGTCGAATTGCCCAGGCCCGAGGAGGAGAAGTTGAGCTTGTCAGGATTCGCCTTGGCGTACTTCACCAGGTCGTCGAGCGACTTGAAGCCCGTGGCCGGGTTGGCCACCAGGACGAAGGGCACCGTACTCAGCATCCCGACTCCAACGAAGTCCTTCTCTGGATCGTACGGCAGCGGCTTGTAGACGAACTTGTTGAGCACCATCTGCGAGACGCCGCCGAACATCAGCGTGTAGCCATCGGCCGGCTGGCCCAGCACCTGCTGCGCGGCAATGATGCCGCCAGCGCCGGGCTTGTTCTCCACGGTGATGGTGGCGTTGATGGCCTTGCCCGCATGCTCGGCCCACAGCCGCGCCACGGTGTCGGAGCTACCACCCGCCTGCTGCGAGACGACCAGGCGAATCGGGCGGCTGGGGTAGTTGGCCTCCTGCGCGTGCACGGCGGGCAGCACGGCCAGCGACAGGGCGAGGGCCACGGCCTTGGCGGCAGCAGCAAAGCAGAAAGGTTTCTTCATATCGGCAGATCTCCGGGAAGTGGGCGGCTTGAAGGTGGCAGCAGCATGAAAGAAAGCGCTGCAGGCATGCCGGCAATTATTCGGTGCCGTCGCCCCGGCGACCAGTGAATTCGCGCGATGGATCCATTAGCATTCACTCATGACGACGTACGACCAAGTGGCATGGGCCCGCCGGCTCAAAGTGAAGCATCTGGAATCGTTCATGGTGCTGGACGACGCCGGCACCCTGACCGAGGCCGCCGCGCGCATGCACATGACGCAGTCGGCCATGTCGCACTGGCTGGCCGACCTGGAGGAACTGGTGGGCACCCAACTGGTCACGCGCGGGCGGCGCATCCAGCTCACGCCGGCCGGCATCATCATGAAGCGCCTGGCCATCAGCGTGCTGGGCGACATCTCGCGCACCCAGGCCGAGCTGGGCGCCCTGGCCGAAGGGCGCACCGCGCGCCTGCACATCGGCAGCGTGTGGGCAGGGGTGGCGCGCGCCATACCGCAGGCGCTGGTGGAGTTCCAGGCCCTGTACCCCTACATCTCGGTCACCGTATCCGAAAGCCCGCTGACCCAGTTGCTTGAAGGCATCGACAACAAGCAGCTGGACCTGGCGGTGTGCTCGCTCGATTCACGCGCCTACAAGGATGGGCTGGAACACCGCGAGCTGTTCGACGACAACGTCTGCCTGGTGGTGGGCCGCGCCAGCCGCCACTGGGACGCCAAGGGCCCCATCCGCCTGATCGACCTGGTCCACGATAACTGGATCATGCCGCCCAAGGGCACGCTCACCCGCTCGCAGCTCGATGCCGCCCTGCTCGACGCCGGCGCCACCTGGCTGCTGCCCAAGGTGGAAACCGCCGCCATCACCACCCTGCAGGCCCTGGTGCACCAGGGCGACTACATCGGCGTGTGCTCCGAGGCCATGGCCCAGTACCAGGTGGCCCTGGGCAACATGCGCATCCTGCCGCTGGACCGCACGATCCGCTTCGGGCCGGTGGGGGTGGTCTGGGCGAAGGAGAACACGGCGGAGGCGGTGAGGTTGTTTGTGGCGCATATTGCGCGGGTGGTGGGGAAAGCGGGCTGAGTAGCCACGGCTTATAGACGAGCGGGAAGGCCGACGTCAGCCGTCTACAGCGTTCGACCCATTGGTCCTCGGGCAGCCGAGAGCGGCCAACAAGGCCTTGAGCAGATCGACAGGGTGCTGCTCGGCGGTTACGGCCCCGAAGCGCTCAATGACGGCCGCAGGACTGGCGGCGTCGATGCTCCACGTCGGCGAGTCCATCTCGCTGCGCCTGGCAAACAGCTGTGACCGGCCACGTTGCGGTAGCGCACGGCTGCCTGGCGGGCGGCATGTCCTCTTTCTCTTAAAATCGCCCCTGCATCAGGCAAGACGGCCGCGCCAGGCCCACCGACCCTTGCTGAGATGGAAGCCAGCTCGTGGCGCCGGGCTGGCTTCGCTGTTCTTGGCCGCCTCTCACTCCAGCAGACGCTGACCATGATGGACCGCCCGGCAACACCCGTCGCAAGCCTGCATTGCCCCGCCTCCAAACGACTCCATCGGTTTGACCCACGACAAGCCGGGCACGCCGCTTGCGTGGTCCAATCCATGCCCCGCCCAGAGACTCCCTCGCCATGACCAACCCCGTCCCCTCGGCGCCTCCTGCGGCGCCCTCCCCGGCCCCGACCACCGCCGCCCCACCCGCCCCCCACACCCCCACCGAAGACGCCGTCGCCATCTTCACCGGCGTGCTGCTGATCTCGGTGGGCGTGGCCTTCTTCACCAGTGCCGGGCTGCTCACGGGCGGTACGGCGGGGTTGGCGTTTCTGGCGCACTACGCCACGGGCATCGGCTTTGGCAAGCTGTTCTTTGTGATCAACCTGCCGTTCTACTGGCTGGCGCTGCGCAAGCTGGGGCGGGCGTTCACGGTGAAGACCTTCATCGCGGTGCTGCTGCTGTCGGCACTGACCGAGCTGCAGTCGCAGCTGCTGCAGTTCGCGCAGCTGCAGCCGCTGTATGCCGCGATTGCGGGCGGCACCATCACGGGCACGGGGTTTTTGGTGCTCTTCAGGCACCGCTGCAGCCTGGGCGGCGTGGGGATTGCCGCGCTGTACCTGCAGGACCGCTATGGCTGGCGCGCGGGCAAGGTCCAGATGGCGGTGGATTGCTGCATTGTGCTGCTGGCACTGTTCACGGTGGAACCGCTGCGCGTGCTGTGGTCGATTGCGGGGGCGGTGGCGCTGAACCTGGTGCTGGCCATGAACCACCGGCCGGGGCGGTACATGGGGACGTGAGCACCTTCACGCCGACACGGGCTCGAAACCTGCGCATGCAGGCATGCGCTCAGGGCGCTGGTCCGGTCCGATTGGTGGGCTTTTCAATGCTGATCGCCTGCAGGCGCTGGTCGCCGCTGCGCAGCAGGCGCTCCACGTCGGCATCGGACAGCACCGCTTGGATATAGCTGAAATCCGAGCCCCACTGCGGTGTTCCGATGACGGTGTAGGGATCGAGCACGCTGTCCAAAAGGCGTTGGTTGGACCTGCGGTACGGCGCCACACTGGCAGGGGTGCTGGTCATGTAGGCGCGTTTGAGCGAAAGAGACACGCGTGTCTGCCCCGCACCCTGTGGGTTGCCGTAGGGCTGCGCGCTGATGTTGGCAGGGCGCATGGGCAGGTAGCCCACGGGCCTCATGGCGATGATGCCCCGCTGCTCCCCGGCCAGTTCTGCCAGCCCTTGTTCGTTGGCCCGCAGCAGCATGGTGCCATTGCGCTCCACCCCCGAAATGTCCAGCACGGTGATGGCGCCGCTCGCCGTGGTGGCGGGCGGGGGGTACATGGGCACGCCCAGCACGGTCAGCAAGGCCAGTGCGGACTGCACGGCTGTGCGCTGTTGCTCCGGGGTCTGGATCAGTTGGCTGGCTTCGCCGGTGTGGCGGTCGATGTCAAACTCGGTACCGGGCACATCGACGGTGATTTCCACATCCACCTTGCCGTTGGCGCTCTGGCGCAGGCGGCGCTCGATCTCGTCCAGGCCGTTTTCCCTGGACAGGAAGGTGTCGTACCACCACTCACGGCCAATGGCCACCCTGCGCGCGGTACTGCTAGCCTGCAGTATCTCCAGGCCCGGCTCGGTCACCCACAAGATGACGCCGCCCAGCGGGTTGACCCTGCGCCCGCCCGGCAGCACCTCGCTGCCCAATTCGGTCACCACCTGCTGGATGCGCGCCTGCAGCTCCACCGCCCGGCGGTCTGCCGGCATGGTGAGCGCATCGAACCCCGTAAGGACCCACACATATATCGGTGCATTGCCCGTGCCGAAGCGCTTGATCCTGTCGCGCATCTCGTCGTATTCGTAAGGGCTGGTCTTTTGCGCATGAACGGACTGCAGTGCGGTGAGAAGGATCAGGGCCAGCATGGCCAGGGCGTTGCGAAGTCGCATAGGTCTCCAGTGCAAACGGATGGACTGGAGCTTGTACCTTGAAGACGGGCCGAAGGCCAGCGCCAAAATGGGTGGTGACAGCGGCGGTAGCCCCGCTGGGGGTCAGGACACCGTATCGGAAAAATCCGGCCGCACGTCCAGGGGCGTCCACTCCATGTCGCCGCAGATGATCAGGCGCTGGCCGTGCTGCTCGAAGCCTACGGACAGCGTGATGCACATGCTCAGGCTCTGCATGGTGCGGTAGGGGCGCGTGACCTGCACCACGCCGACGTCGCCCAGGGCGCGGCGAAAGTACGGCCGGCGCGACCAGCGGGCGCCCGTGGTGTCGCGCAGCGGGGCGAAGGCGTCGCGCTCGGCCAGCACCGGCCCATGCCCCCCGGAGAACAGGTTGGTACCCACTTGGTGGCCGCTGGCGTCCAGCAGGTAGCAGACATCGGCGTTGCGCAGCCCGAGAAAGGCGGCGCAGGCTTCCGCCAGGGAGGCCCCGGCCTGCATGCCGGCGCAGGCGTGCACCATGGTCTGTACATAGGGCTGCAGGCGGTCGCGGTACTCGCGGCGCTGCTCGTGCCAGCGGTCGCCGCACAGGGCCCAGGTTTCTTCGATCTCTGCGCAAGTGTGGGTCGGCGGCAGCAGTTGCGCGGCGGGCCGGCCGAAGAAGTAGCCCTGCACGAAGTCGGTGTCGGAGTCGAGCGCGATGACGGCTTCCTCACGCCGCTCTATGCCTTCCATGAGGACCAGCGCGCCGCACTCGTGCAGCAGCGAGACCATCTGGGTGGTCACGCGCCGCACGGTCTGGCTCTGCGCAGCCTTGACGACCACGCTGCGGTCGAGCTTGACGAGCGTGGGCGCCAGGGTGAACACCCGGTCGAAGTTGGAGTGGCCGGCGCCGAAATCATCCAGCGCCAGCAGAAAGCCCTGGGCCTTGAGTTCCCGCACCTGCGCTTCGAGATCGACGTGGTCATCGATCGCGGTCTCCAGAATCTCGACGACGATCTGGTGGGGCGCCAGGCCCGACTGGCGGCAGACCTGCAGCAGGCGCTGCGAGGCAGACATGGCGTTGCCGCTGGAGAAGATGGAGGCATCCACGTTCAAAAACAGCCAGTGCGCCTGCCTGGGAAAGCGCGCAAAGCTGCTGGCGTGCAGCTCGCAGGCGGCCACATCGAGCGCGGTCTGCTCTTCGACCGACTGGCAGCGGGCGAAGAGTTCGGGCGGCGGCACGGGCGTGCCGTTGGGCGTGGTACCCCGGAGCAGGGCCTCGTAGCCGACCACGCGGCGATGGGCCAGGCTGAAGATCGGCTGGAAGTGGGACTTGAGCGAAATCGTCACGGCAAGGGCGCGCGGCCGATGCACGCACCGCCCTTGTTGGCGGGCCTGGGCGGGTGGGAGACTGCAGGCTGGGGTTGGTGCATGGGTGTCGGGGTGCGTAAGGCCTTCAGAGTATCAGCATTTTCCGTGCCATGCCCCACCGGGCACACCCCTGTCGGAACAAGCGTTGCATTCAAAGCCCTGCAAAGCCCGAGGGCACAAATGAAACAGGATGTTTTCCCACCTGCCTACAATGCACTGTCCCCGCATTGGAGTGCCCATGGCGCCAGCCCACACCGTCCGTGATTTCGAGCAGTTCCAGGCCGTTCTGGCCACCAGCGGCGTGCGCGATGCCCTGGCCTACCTGGCAGGCCTCACGGACTACCGTTTCATCGGCATCTGGCGCTTTCAGGATGGCAAGGCCGATGCGGCCGTGCATTTCGACAAGGAAAACCCGGACACCCTGCGCGCGCAGGCCGTGGCAGAAACCGCCACCTACTGCTGCTATGTGCGCGACAGCAAGGGCGTGTTCAAGACCGCCCACGCCCTGCTGGACCCGCGCACCGAAGGCCACCCTGCCCGCGAGGCGGTCCCCACCTACTGCGGCGTACCGGTCATGGACTCCGGCGGCACGCTGCTGGGCACCCTGTGCCACTACGATGTGGTGCCGCGTGACCCCGAGCAGATCAACCTGGAGCTGATGTTCGCCGTGGCCAGCGCGCTGGCGCAAGGCGGGCATGTGCCGCCGTATCCGCCAGCAGCGTGACTACTCCCTGAGCGCCTCGTGCCGCCCCCCAAAGGGCGACGCGGCCAGGCGGCTGCGGGCGTGGGTGGCGCGTACTGACTGCTTCAAGGGCCGGGACTGTTACGCACTCCCGGCATACCGCTGCGCCATCAGCTGCTCGAAGTTCTCCAGCGGCACGGGCTGGCTGAACAGATAACCCTGCCACAGGTTGCAGCCGTGCTGCGCCAGGAACTCGCGCTGGGCAGTGGTTTCCACGCCCTCGGCGATGACGTCGATGCCCAAGCTCTGCGCCATGCCGATGATGGTCTGCACGATGAGCGCATCGGTCTCCTGGATGCCGATGTTGCGCACGAAGCTCTGGTCGATCTTGAGCTGGTCGAGCGGCAGCCGCGTGAGGTAGGACAGCGAGGACTGCCCGGTGCCGAAGTCGTCCATCGAAAAGCCAACGCCCAGCGCACGCAGCGCGTTCATCCTGGCGATGGTGTGCTGCACATTGTCCAGCGCCATGCTCTCGGTCAGCTCCAGCTTGAGGTGGTCGGCGCGGGCGCCGGTTTCGCTCAGCACGGCAAACACCTGATCGACGAAGTCACCCTGGCGGAACTGGCGCGCGCTCACGTTCACGGCCAGCTGCAGGTGGCTGCGGGCGGGGTCGTCCTGCCACCGGCGCAGCTGCAGGCAGGCGGTGCGCAGCACCCACAGGCCGATGGCCAGGATCTGCCCGGTCTCTTCGGCCAGGGGAATGAACTCGCCGGGCATGACCAGGCCACGCACGGGGTGCTGCCAGCGGATCAGCACCTCGGCACCGATGGCCCGCTCGCCCTGCCCCACCTGCACCTGGTAGTACAGGCGGAACTGCTCTTCGGCCAGGGCGGCGCGCAGGTCGTTCTCCATCGCGGCGCGGGCGGTGACTGCGGCCTGCATGCGCGGGTCGAAAAAGCGCACGGCGTTGCGCCCTGCCGTCTTGGCGGCGTACATGGCCAGGTCGGCACGCTTCATGAGTTCGTCCACCGACTGGCTCTGCCCGCTGAACAGCACGGCGCCGATGCTGGGCGTGCTGTGCACGTGGTGCAGGGCCAGCTGGTAGGGCTGGTTCAGCGCGGCGAGCACCTTGGTGCCCACCGTCTGGGTGTGCTCCGCCGCCTCGGTGGGCTCGCTGCTCATGCCCTTGAGCAGCAGAAGGAACTCGTCGCCGCCCAGGCGCGCCACGGTGTCGCCCTCGCGCACGCAGGCTTTGAGGCGCTGGGCCACCTGCTGCAGCAGCACGTCGCCCATGTCGTGGCCCAGGGTGTCGTTGAGGTTCTTGAAGTGGTCCAGGTCCAGGCACAGCAGCGCACCGTACTGGCCCGAGCGGGCGCTGCTGGCAAAGGCCTGCTGCAGCCGGTCCATCATCAGGCGCCGGTTGGGCAGCAGGGTGAGCGGGTCGTAGAAGGCCAGGTGCTCGATCTCCTTGGCGGCGGCCGCCTTCTGCGTGATGTCGCTCAGCGAGGCCACGTAGTGCGTGAGCCGCCCCTGGGCGTCCTTGACCGCCGTGATGCCCATCTGGTGCAGGTTCACCTGCCCGTCCTTGCAGCGGTTCCAGATCTCGCCGCTCCACTCGCCCACGCTGTCCAGGGTCCGGCGCAGGCCGGCAAAAAAGGCCTCGTCGTGCTGACCCGACGCGAGAAAGCTGGCGCGCCGGCCCACGGCATCGGCACTGTCGTAGCCGGTGATCTCGGTAAAGGCGCGGTTGGTGCGCAAGATCACGGTGTCGGCATCGGTGACCAGCATTCCCTCTTGCGACTCGAAGGCGATGGCGGCAATGCGCAACTCTCGCTCGGCATTCTTGCGCTCGGTGATGTTGTTGCCGATGCCCCGGTAGCCCAGGAAATTGCCGTCCGCATCGAACATCGGCGTGCCGCTCACCGAGACCCACTCCACCGCACCGCCCGTGGAGCGGCGGGGGTACTCGAAATCGCGGAACTCGCGGTGCTCGCGCAGGGTCAGTTCGTGCTGCTCCCAGTCCACCGCAATGCCATCCGACGCAGCGACCCCGCCGCCGTCGTCGGTAGCCACCTCGTGGCGGGTCTTGCCCACATGCCACTGGGGGCCCGGCAGCGTGCGCCTGGCGGCCTCGCCCTCCAGGGTCACGAAGCGCAGTTGCGCGTCCTGCTCCCAGTACCAGTCCGAGGACAGCATGGTGAGCGTGCGAAACCGCGCCTCGTTGTCTTCCAGCTGGCGTCGCACGCTGTACGATTCGGTGACGTCGCTGAACACCAGCACCACCCCGGTGATCTCGCCTGCGGCATTGCGGATCGGGGCCGCGCTGTCGGCGATCTGGTACTCGGTGCCGCCCCGGGCGATCAGCGTGGTGTGGTTGGACAGCTCCACCACCTGGCCGCTGCCCATGACCAGTTGCACCGGGTCCTTCGATGGCTCGCGGGTGCGCGCATTGACGATGCGAAACACGTCCGCCAGCGGCCGCCCCCGCGCCTCGCGCAGGGGCCAGCCGGTCATCTGCTCGGCCACGCCGTTCATGCGCACCACCTGCCCCGCGGCGTCGGTGGCCACCACTGCGTCGCCGATGGAGTCCAGGGTGATGGCCAGGTTTTCCTCGCTCTGGCGCAGCTCGCCCTCGGCCTGCTGGCGGGCCTGGGCCATGTGGTTGAAGCGCTGCGCCAGTTGGGCCAGTTCGCGAAAGCCCGTCTCGGGCACCGCAGCCACCTGCTGGCCCTGGGCGAGCTGGTCGGTGGCCCGCAGCAGCCGTGCCAGCGGCTTGCCCACGCCGCGGCGCACCCCTTCATGCGCCAGCACGAACGAGGCCAGCAGGCCCAGCAGCAAAAAGCCGATGTCGCGCCACATCTGACGCGCGACCTGGGCATACAGCGCATCGAGCGGCACCGACAGGCGCATGCTGGCCACCGGTCTGCCCTGGGATTCGAGCAGGGGCCGCGCCACCTCGATGTAGCGGGCACCATCCTCGGTCTCCAGCAGGCTGGCACCGCCGCGCAGGGCCTGTGCGCCAGCGCCCGGCTGGGGCAGGTCGGGCTGGGTGCCCAGCTCCTGCGCATCGGGCGGAAAGCGCGCGATCACCCGGCCATCGGGGCCGAGCACGCGGGCCACGGCCCCCTGGGGCAGGCCCAGTTCGTGCAGGCGGCGGCTCCACCAGTCGAGCGACACCACGGCCACCGCAGCGCCCAACACGGCGCGGGTCTCGGGGTCGATCAGCGGCTGCGCAAAGCTCACGCTGGCCAGGCCGACCGCCGCGTCCACCTGGAAGCTGCCTACCGAAAACTCGCGCGCCACGATGGCCCGCAGGAAGTACGGCTGGTCGGTCAGGTTCACCGGCGCCCTGGGCGGCACGGCGCTGCAGCGCAGATCGCCATCGGCGCGGGGCAGGCCGATGTTGATATAGGTGGCGTTGAGCGCCAGCACCTCCGCCAGGTAGTGCGAGCAATCGGGGGCATCGAGCTGCTGCGCCCGGCGGGTCGTGGCCAGTTGCTGCAAAAAGGTGCGCGTGGTGTCGATCAGGCTCTGCTGGCTGTAGGCCAGGGTGCGGGTGATCAGCAACGCATTTTCGCGCGCCGCGGCCACCGACTCCTCGCGGTTGGCCTTTGCCTGGTAGGCCACCAGCACCAGGGCGGGCAGCGTGGCCACCAGGATCAGCAGCCGTATCCTGGCGGACAGGGAGCCCGTAGCCAACGGCGGCAAAGCACGCATGGGGCCTTTCGCGAAAGAGGAAGGATGGGCAGGCAGCCGCTCAGCCTGCGGCGGCCACAAAAACATCTGGATACATCGTAACCCCTGGCGGGGTGTGCGCGGCGAGCTTGCGGGTAAACCATGCGACAAGCGGGCGCCTGCGGAACTCCTCAGCCAAAGGTCTTATCATTGTCCTATGCGTCGCGGCCCCCTGTTCTATCTGCTGATGGTGGTGCTGGTCTTTCGGGGCCTGGTGGGCACCGCCATGGCCGCAGGGATGCTGCCCATGCAGCATGGGCCGGCGGCGATAGCGCCGGCTGCGGTTGCAGACCACCATGGCCAGCACGGCCACGCATCCGCAACCGATGCAGCCCACACCGCAGACCATGGCAGCACGCATGGTGGCGGGCATGGCGGCACCGATGCGGGTGCGCTGGCCTGCGACGGCAGCGCGCCCACCAGCACTGGCTGCGCCACGCACAGCCAGCACGCCAACTGCACGGCCTGCGAGATCTGCCACACGGCCCTGATGGAGCCACCGGCCATGCCGGCTGCGCCCCTGCCGCTGCTTGCCGGCGCCGCCCCTGCGGCCGCCACCCCGTTTGACAGCGCCACCGCCGCGCTGGCCATCAAGCCGCCCATAGCCTGAGGCTGCCCCCCCGGGGCCTGTTCAGGCCCATTCGGGAGCGCCTGGCAAACCACTGCCCACCACAGCGGCGCCCCTTGCGCGCCGGTGCCCTGGCGCATGGGCTTGCACTTCGCCCCCTGCCTGAACTGCCCCCGCCCCGAGCCCGCCCGCCCCTGCACGCTCAGACAGCCCCGGTATCCCGATACCGCGCGCACACCGCAGGCCACGGCGCCGTTCCCTTCCCGTTTTCTTCTGGAGACCGCACCATGCGCGACCTCTTACCCGTTCTTCGCTGGCCCTTGCTGCGCCCTTTGGGATGGCTGGCCTTGTTGCTGCCCGCCATGGCAGGGGCACAGCCGCCTGCTGCTGCCGACCCGGCCCCGGCGGCAGTGCCCCAGGCCCCCCACGCCCCGCTGGCTTACACCCCCATGCAGCCACAGCCGGGCGTTGATGCACCCTTGGCCGACTGGCGCACCGCCCACCAAGCCGTCGCCGCCTTCCCGCGCGGCCACGCCGACATCGTGCGCTGGGAGGCCGGCCAGGGCACGGCCCCGGCGGCCCACCACCAGGGCCACAAGCCATGAGCGCGACCGCACGCACGCTCCCCCGCTGGCCTGCCGTGGCCCTGGCCGCATGGCTCACAGGCTGCGCCAGCGTGTCGCCCGATGGCCTGCGCGGCGACGTGCAGACCCTTACCCAGGGCCGCACCGGCATCGCCGATGCCGCCCTGCCCGCCGTCGACCCGGCCGCGCGCGACAAGGCACGCCAGGCCATCGACGGCTGGCTGGCCCAGCCGCTCACGCAGGACGCGGCCGTGCGCATCGCCCTGCTGCACAACCCCGGCCTGCAGGCCCGGCTGGCCGCGCTGGGCGTGGCCGACGCCGAGCGCGTGCAGGCCATCACCCTGCCCAACCCGCAGTTCTCGATCGCGCGGCTGGCCAACAGCCATGAGCGCGAGATCGAGCGCACGCTGGCCTTCAGCCTGCTGGACCTGGTCACCTTGCCCTGGCGCATGGAGCGCCAGGCCGAGCGCATGCAGGTGGCCACGCTGCAGGCCGCGCAGGAGGTGGTGGCCCTGGCCGCCGACACGCGCCGCGCCTGGCTGCGCGCCGTGGCTGCCGAGCAGGTGGCTGCCACGCACGAACGCATGGTGGAGGCCGCCGAGGCCGGTGCAGAACTGGCGCGCCGCATGGCCCGCGTGGGCAACTTCAGCCGCCTGCAGCATGCGCGCGAGCAGGCCGTGCTGCAGGAAGCGAATGCCCAGCGAGCCCGCGCCCGCCTGGCTGCCGCCACCGCGCGCGAGCAGCTCAGCCGCAGCATGGGCCTGTGGGGGGCGCAGACGGGCTACACCCTCGCCGAACAGTTGCCGGCCCTGCCCGCCACGGCGCTGCCTGCCGATGGGATCGAGGCCACCGCGCTGCGCGAGCGCCTGGACGTGCAGGCCGCGCGCCGCCAGCTTGACACCGAGGCACGCCAGCAGGGCTGGGCCCGCGCGGGTGCCGTGTTCGGCGACATCGGCATTGCCTACCAGCGCAACACCGCCATCGAGCGCGAGAGCGGTCACCGCGAGACCACGCGCGGCTGGGAGCTCGATGTGCCGCTGCCCCTGTTCGACTGGGGCGGCGCCGCGCGCACCCGTGCCCAGGCACGCGTGGAGCAGAGCGCCGCCACGCTGCAGGACACCGCCGTGCGCGCCCGCAGCGAGGTGCGCAGCGCCTGGCTCACCTACCGCACGGCGCTTGACCTGGCGCGCCAGCAGCGCGATGAGGTGGTGCCGCTGCGCCAGCTCATCGCGGACGAGACCACACTGCGCTACAACGGCATGCTCGCCAGCGTGTGGGAGCTGCTGGCCGAGGCGCGCGCCAGCACGCAATCAGTGGCCGGCGCCATCGAGGCGCAGCGCGACTTCTGGCTGGCCGAGACCGATCTGCAACTGGCCCTCACGGGCACCTCACCGGGCGCCCTGCAGGGCCTCGCCTCCGGCGCCACCGCCGCATCCACCCCACAAGGCCACTGACATGCAAAGACGCCATTTCTTCACGGCAGGCGCCGCCACGGCCGTGGCCACCGCCGCCGTCAGCCGCGTGGCCCTGGCCGCGCTGCCCGAGCCCGCCCTGCAGGCCAGCGCCGACACCGCGCCGCCGCTGCACCCGCCCGCCGGCCGGCCCTACAACCCCGTGGTCACCCTGAACGGCTGGACCGCGCCCTGGCGCATGAACGCCGGGGTCAAGGAGTTCCATCTGGTGGCCGAGCCCGTGGTGCGCGAGGTCGCGCCGGGCTTTGTGGTCAACATGTGGGGCTACAACGGGCAAAGCCCCGGCCCCACCATCGAGGTGGTGGAGGGCGACCGCGTGCGCATCTTCGTCACCAACCGCCTGCCCGAGCACACCTCCGTGCACTGGCACGGGCAGCGCCTGCCCAATGGCATGGACGGCATCGCCGGGTTGAACCAGCCGGCCATCCAGCCGGGCAAGACCTTCGTCTACGAGTTCGTGGCAAGGCGCCCCGGCACCTTCATGTACCACCCGCATGCCGACGAGATGGTGCAGATGGCCATGGGCATGATGGGCCTGTGGATCACCCACCCCCGGGCCGCGCACCCGCACATCGCCACGGTACAGCGCGACTACGCCTTCTTGCTCAACGCCTTCGACGTGGAGCCCGGGGCGCGCACGCCCAAGGTCAACACCATGCTGGACCACAACATCTGGTGCTGGAACAGCCGGGTCTTCCCCGCCATCAGCCCGTTGGTGGCGCGCCAGGGCGAGCGCGTGCGCATCCGCGTGGGCAACCTCACCATGACCAACCACCCCATCCACATCCACGGCCACGAGTTCGAGGTGACCGGCACCGACGGCGGCCCCGTGCCCAAGGGCGCGCGCTGGCCCGAGGTGACCACCGATGTGGCCGTGGGCCAGATGCGCCAGGTGGAGCTGATCGCCGACGAGCCCGGGGACTGGGCCTTTCACTGCCACAAGAGCCACCACACCATGGGCGCCATGGGGCACGACGTGCCCACCATGATCGGCGTGGACCACAAGGGCCTGGTCGGCAAGATCCAGAAGATCGTGCCCGACTACATGGTGATGGGCGAGCGCGGCATGGCCGACATGGGCGCCATGGAGATGCCGCTGCCCGACAACACCTTCCCCATGATGACCGGCACCGGCCCCTACGGCCCGCTGGAGATGGGCGGCATGTTCACCACCCTCAAGGTGCGCGCCAACCAGGCCGCTGGCGACTACCGCGACCCGGGCGACTACCAGCAGCCGCCCGGCACGCAGGCGTATGAATGGCAGGGCGCGCCCGCCGCCACGCCGGCCCCGCCACGGGCCACCACGCCGGGCAGCGCGCCCGGTGCCGCCAGCGCGCGCAAGCCTGGCGCATCGCACCACCCACACTGAGAATGGAACCGCCATGGAAACCTCCAACCCGTCCCGCCGCGCCTGGCTCGCAGTCACCCTGCCCCTGTTCGCCACAGGCGCCCTGCCCTTTGCCGCGCAAGCGGCGGCACCCACCCCCGTCGAGGTCTGGAAAGACCCCAACTGCGGCTGCTGCCAGGACTGGGTGGACCACATGCAGGCCAATGGCTTTGCCGTGAAGGTCCACGACACCGGCAACAACGCTGTGCGCGCCCGCCTGGGCCTGCCGCAAAAGCTCGGCTCGTGCCACACCGCGCTGGTCGGCGGCTACCTGGTCGAAGGCCATGTGCCTGCCAGCGACGTTCGCACGCTGCTGCGGCAAAAGCCCGATGCGCTGGGCCTGGCTGTGCCGGGCATGCCCATCGGCTCACCCGGCATGGACGGCCCCGCCTATGGCGGCCGCAAGGACAGCTATGCCGTGCTGCTGGTTGCACGCAACGGCAGCACCCGCGTTTTCAAGAACTACCCAGGCAACAAGAAGGAATCGACATGACCCACCACACCACCCACCCACTGCGCATCGCCCTGCTCGCCACCACACTGCTTTTCAGCGCGGCAACCGCCTTCGCCGGCGACGACCATGACCATGGCGAAGACCACGGCAGCCACGCGGCGCCCGCCGCGGCCCAGGCGACCAATGCCCCTGCTGCCGCCACACCGGAGCTCAGCGAAGGCGAGGTCGTGCGCTGGGACGCCGCCAGCGCCAAGGTCACGCTGCGCCACGGCCCCATCCGCAACCTGGACATGCCGCCCATGACCATGGTGTTCCGCATCACCGACCCGGCCCAGGCCGCGCAGGTCAAGGCGGGGGCCAAGGTGCGCTTTCGCGCCGAACAGCAGGCCGGCGCCTATGTGGTGACGCGCATCGAGCCGGTGGCGAACTGAGAGCACACCGCCTTACGACAGAGAACTCACTCCTCCGGCGCCAGCTCCAGCACCTCGCGAAAGCGCTGCGCCTGCAGCATCTCCTGCGCATCGCGCCCCTGCCCCACGAATACCCGCACACCCGCCAGGCCCGTGCCTACGAACTGCGGCAGGATGGGCAGCGGCACCGACTGGCTTTGCCCGGCAAGCGGCGCGTTGCTGGCCGCAGCGGGCACCGGCGAGCGCAGCAGGCTCCACTGGCCCTGCTCGTCCAGCTGCATCCAGGTGCGCAGGTCTGCAGTGGCAAAGACGTAGAGGTTGGTGGCGCCGCTGCCCGCACCACCATCACCGGCACCGAACACGTCCGCGTTGAACGACAGCGTGCGCAGGTTGCCCGCCAGGCGCGTCTTGACACGGAATGGCGGACGGCTTGCCGCAGGCACATTGGGTGTTGCCGGGTCGAGATCCAGGTCGCCTGTGCCGGCCTCGTTGAGCACGGGCACAGGTTCTGCGGCGTTGGCATACACCCCAGCACCCAACTGGCCTTGGCGCCCCTGGCCCCAGGCCCAGACGGTGCCGTCAGCAAGGCGAAAGTGGATGGTGCCGGTGGATCTGCCGCTCAGCGGGCTGGAGATGACTTCATCGCCGCTGATGGACATCTCCTTGATGGGGGCATGCAGGCGAAAGCGCGTGCCCCGGTGCTCATTGAGATCTCGGCCATAGCATTGCGCCGAGCCGTCTTGCAGAACGGCACAGAATGCGTAGTCGCTGCCAGCGTGGATGGACACCGCCTTCTGGCCCAGCGGCAGCGCGGTGGGAACCCGGACCGGGCTCCCGTTCCAGTCAAAAGGAGTTGCCGTGACGCCGAATTGCGGCGTTCCGCCCCAGTACCACACCGTTCCAGATGCATCCAGCGCAAAGGATGTTGCATACCCGGTGGCGGCTACCTGCACGATAGAGGGTGGCAAGCCCACCACCTGCCCGGGTGACTGGAACCACGAAAAGCCCTCCTGCCCCGCTGGCTGCTGCACCGCGACAGGGCTGCCGATCGTCCACACCGAGCCGTCCACTCCCACCATTGCAGCGAAGCCCTGCACCGCCGTAGCGACATCCCGCACCAGCGGCATTCCCGTGCTGCGGCTCACCAGGGCCGGCTTGAATGTGCGGTTGGTAAACTCACCATTGCCGCGACCATAGGCACTCCACAGCTGGCCCTGTGCATCCACACCGAACACGGTGGTCTCGGACACCGCGAGCTTGACCACCGGCGCACCCAGCGCGATCAGCGTCGGCACCTGGCGGAAAGTCCGCCAGTTGATGTTGCTTGTCGGGCTGGCGGCCCCTGCGGCAGCGCCCCAACCGTAGACGCGGCCATCTTCGAGCAACGCAAAGCTGCCGGTGGTACGCGCATGGACGCTCACGGCCTTGCCGGGCAAACGCAATGGCTGCGGGCTGGACGAAGAGCCCTGCGCGCCGTCAAACGGGCCCAGGTGAAGGCTGGTGTTGGGCCCCGTGCCATACAGCCGGCCCTCGCTGGTAATGAACAAGACCCCTTGGGTCTGGGCCGCAAGGCGGGGATCGGGCAGGAAGGCACTGAAGTCCGCCACGCCCGTCGCTATCCGGTTGACCGTGACAGCCGTCCCGTCCGGATTTTCCGACGTGGGATTGCGCCACTGCCACAGGTCGCCGTTTTCCGCGAGTCCCGTGGTGATGTTGCTGCCGCCAAGGTACCCGGCCCGCAGGAAGCGCACGCCCATTTGCGCCAGGGCGGGATAGGGGGCATAAATGGACACGCCGAATTGGCTGCCATCCATGGCGATGCGGGCCGCAGGGCAGACCACCATGGGCGGATTCCCCGAGTCGGGAGGGTAGCCGCGCATCGCGGTTCCCCATTGCCACATGTTGCCATCGACATCCTTCGCATACACCAGGGATGCGGGCGGCGGGTTCCAGCGCGAATGCTCGGGTTGGTAGGACAAGGGTGTCCATACCGTCTGAGAGAACTCCGTGATGCGCGGCAGGCCTCGCATCGCCACCGGAGCGCTGACGCCGGTCGAATCGGAGCATGCCGCCCCCCGCCCCCAGGACCACACGATGCCCTGTTCATCGAGGGCGACGGTGGTATTGGCCTCGTGCTTCAAGCGCACCAGGCGGGCCGGCAGTTGGGCTGCGCGCTGCGGCGATGCGGCATCACCGCCCGTGGGCAGGGGGCCCCACCACCAGGGCTGGCCCTCGCTGTCGATCAGGAACGAAGGCGCGGTGCCGCCCCCGTTGACGATCTCGACCGCGCCGCGAAAGATGAGCTTAGGCTCGGCCCGGTCCGCGCGCGTTCCATCGCCAAGTTGCCCCTTGCGGTTGGTGCCCCAGCTCCACACATCACCCTGGGCATCCAGCAGCAGCGCACCCGTGGCACTGGCCTGCACCTTCCTGGCCTTGACCGGTAGCGCGATCTCGCGCGGAGTGTCGGCATAGATGGTGCTGCCCTGGCCCAATTGCGCCTGCCGGTTGTCGCCCCAGGCCAGCACGCTGCCATCTGGCTGCAGTGCAAGCCCATGGCGCGAACCCGTTGCTATGCTCTGCGCCTGCACGGCGCCCGATGAACCCAGGCCAGCCAGCAGCGCGGGCAACAGACAGGCCAAAGCCTGACGCCAGGGTGGTGTCGTTGTCATGGTGATCCTTCCTCTCTTGTTTTATCGCCCCATTGTGGTGCTCCGCTGTCGCAAGAGAGGTGATACCCGTCACGTTCAAAAGCCCTCAAAGCACACTGTTACATCGGGGCCGAAAACAGGTCGACTGCTGGACCTGCTGACCGCGCTTTTCCACCGCCCATAATCACAGGCCATGACGACCCCAACGACAACCACTTTCACCTCTTCCGGCACCCACGCCAACCACGACGCCGGCAGCATCACCCGTGTCCCCGGCATCGAGGTCGGCCACTTCACCGACACGCGCCGGCCCACGGGCTGCAGCGTGATCCTGGCGCGCGAAGGCGCAGTCGGTGGCGTGGACGTGCGCGGCGCCGCGCCCGGCACGCGCGAGACGGACCTGCTCGACCCATCGAATCTGGTGGAAAAGGTGCACGGCATCATGCTGGCGGGCGGCAGCTCGTGGGGGCTGGATGCCGCCAGCGGCGCGGTGCGCTGGCTGGAAGAGCGCGGCATCGGCTTCGACGTGGTGGTGGGCCGCCTGCCCCTGGTGCCCAGCGCCGTGCTGTTCGACCTGCTGGTGGGCGACATGCGCGTTCGCCCCGATGCAGCGGCGGGCTACGCAGCGTGCGAGGCCGCCTCGCGCGCCGACCCGGCCGAGGGCAATGTGGGCGCGGGCACGGGCGCGGCCGTGGGCAAGATCTTCGGCATCCACAACGCGATGAAGGGCGGCATCGGCACGGCATCGGTCACCGTGGATGGCGTCACCGTGGGTGCGCTGATCGCATGCAACGCCCTGGGCGATGTGATCGACCCCGACACGGCGCAGGTGATCGCCGGCGCCCGCACCGACGATGGCCGCCAGCTGCGCGACACGCGCCGCGCCCTGCTGCGCGGCGAGGCGCCCAAGCCGCTGCTGGCAGGCACCAACACCACCATCGGCGTGATCGCGACCGATGCCACCATCACCAAGGTGCAGGCCCACCGCCTGGCCGTGGCCGCGCACGACGGCCTGGCGCGCAGCATCAACCCGGTGCACACCATGTCCGATGGGGACACGCTCTTCACCCTGGGCACGGGCATCTCGGGCAAGAACCCGGGGATGATGGTGCTGTCGACCATGGCGGCCGAGGCCACGGCGATTGCCACGGCGCGGGCCGTGCGCGCGGCGCGGTCGATCACGACGGCGGAGGGGCTGTACCTGCCTTGCGCCGGCGATCTGGCCTGAACTGGCCGCCGACTCCCGGCGCTGTGAAATCCCTCAGGGGGCCGATGCCCGGAATGCCTTGCGGTAACGCCGCAGGTTCCTGGCCTTGGGCCCCGTGGGATATTGCGTCAGTTCCATGGTGCAGCCCACCTTGGCAAGTGCTGCAATCAGCTCGGCGGGGAATCTATCGGACTGGACAATGACGCTGCGCATGGCGATACCAAAGTCCACGCATGCGACCTCCACACCTTTGACGGTGCGCATGGCCTGCAACGCCTGGTCGTGGTCATTGAGGAAGCGGATCGCATCCGCCTGTTGCAACTCCAGCTCTTCGAACTCCGCATCGCTGATCTGCAAAACCACCCCCGAGGTGCGAGCCAATCTGCTGTTCGGCCTGGAACTCAAAGGCTCACCCCGCCGCCATACATTGATGGGCTCCACAGGACTCAGCGCAAGCAATTGCGCCACGTCCGCGTCAGGTCCATTGAAAGAAAGAATGCAGTCCATGTGCCTCCCGCTTGCTCACACCACTTCAATCCGGTTGCGCCCATTCTTCTTGGCCGCATACAGCCGCTGGTCCACGGCATCAATGAAGTCCGCAGGCTTGACATAGCCGCCCGGCATGGCGGTGCCCACTCCGATGCTCAGGTCGGACAAGTCCATGGTCATTGCTCCCTGTCGATTCTTCACACCAATTGCTCAGCTTACCGCCACCGGGCGGCTGTGCACGGTCGCAATCCCATTCCAGTACCAGTAGAAAAACCCGCCCTCCGTCTGCAGCAGCGTGTGCGTGGTAATGCTGTTCTGATGAATGTCGCCCCAGCAGGCGCGGGCCGAGTTGCGGTTGTTGTGCAGGTCGATCACCGCCGCCGGGTCGCTGCTGGCCGGCTTGGGCGGCACGTAGAGCGCGCTGCCGCGCGGCACCCACAGGTCGGCCAGGCGTATCTTGCCCAGCGCCGGCCAGTAGCGGCCCACCGAGATCACCAGTGGCTGGGTGGGGTCGGTGGAGGCGAACACATGCGGAAAATCATGGTGCTCCAGGTCGGTACAGACCACGCTGAGCAGGGCATTGCCGGTACCCTGGTACGGTGACCAGTGGCCGGCGAAGACGCCGTATTCGTATTCGACCTGCTGCAGCGCGGTGACCGGGCTCTCGATCTGCACGGCCTGCCCCGGCTCCACCAGCGTCATGCCAAACGCCGCCGCCATGCTGCGCGTGGCCCACAGCGGCGCAAACTCCACCTGCTCGGCCGCAAACCCCAGCTGCGTTTCCACGCCCCAGGGCGGCGTGGGCTTTACGCCCAGCACGTCGGCCACCAGGTACTCGTGGCCCACTGCCAGGGCCGGGTCGGTGGCGGCGGGTGTGAGCGGCGTGACATCGGCGGGCGGATCGGCCAGGTAGACCGGCATGCCGCCGTCGTTGTAGAAGAACGGGGTCTTGGCGGTGTCGACCTGGGTCTCGTAGATGTCCTTGATGAACAGCGGGGCGTCGAGGTGGGGTCCGGGCATCGGGGTGTTCCTTCTTTTCATTTGCGGTGCTTTTGTCCAGCGGTTTCTGGTTGCAAGAGCAGTGCCCCTCTCCAGGCGCGGCCCTGCCTTGGCACTATAGCGGCGCCGGATGACTGCCCTGGGTCGTCGAGCCCATGGCCATCCGCCAACACCGTGTTCCGCAGTAAGGCTCTGTGGTAGCGCAGTTCCTGCTGCTGGGCGCGACGATGGCGGTGCCCCCTGGGCCTGCGGTTGGGGGCGCAGGAGTGATAGCCGCTACGGCGGCTTCACAGCCCGGTGCTCATCAAGGCTCCGTGCCTTCAGTGACCCGGCGGTAGGTAATCTCGCGGCCCTCGCGGTTGTCTCTGCCCGTGAAATCCGTGCGGGTCAGCGACGTGAGCTGGTAGGTGGCGTAGCGGATGCCACCGCCTGAGAACTGGCGGCCGGCTTGTTGAAGATAGCGGCGCTTGAAATTGGTGCCGTCATAAGTCCATTCGCCGCTGTAATGCTCGCTTTGCGTGGTGCCATCCGGCGCCACGACCTTCGCGTGTTCGCTGAATTTTCCGTCTTGGCCCAGGGCAACGACCATACGCATCTTGGACCCCTCAAACTCGGCCTCGCGCAGCCAAGTGCCGACCATGCGGCCCCGGGTTTCCTCGACGCGGGCACTGTGCGCGTCGTCACAGCCAGACAGCACAAGGGGCAGGAACAGCGCAGCGGCGAGCAGGGGCTTCTTCATACGCGCAGCATCATAGACAGATCGATGCGCCTGCCCCCGCGCCCAGCCCGGTTCAACGACCGAGCTTCGCCCGGAGCCTATCGAGCCCTTTGCGGGCCAGTTCACCCGTGCGCTGCGCCCCTTGCTGGACTTGTTCGGCTGTGGGCAACGCGTCCTGCGCTGCGCGGGTGGCGCTGCGCAGGGTTTCGGCCGCCTGGCCTGTCAGCTCACCGCCGCGCTTCTTCAATTCGTCCACCTGCTCAGCACTGGGCATCTGGTCCCGGGTCCAACTGGCGGCCTTGCCCACGGCGCCCGCAATCTGTCCGGGCAGTTCGGTTCCACGCATTCTGAGTTCCTCCATCTGCTGCACGGTGGGCAGCTGTTCCTTGGTCCATGTGGCCGCCTTGCCGGCCGCACCGGCCACCTGGCCGCCATAGTGGCCCGCATGCGCCCGGGCGCGGGTCCAGACCTTGACCACTTCGCCGGGCGGCGGGGTCTGCAGGGTCTGCTGCACCTGGGCCAGCAATTGCTGCTCGGGCTCGGCCAGCGCTGCCCCGCCGGCCTGTAGCATCTGCGCCAGAAAGCTCCCCATCTCGGCCGCAATGACCTGGTGGTTGCAGTCCGGGTTGGCATGCAGAAAGGCGGCCAGTTCGCGCGCCAGCTCTTGGGGCGGGGCATCGGCCAGGCCGGGCTCGATGGCGGCCATGGCCTGTGCGACAAAACGATCATCCAGCCCCCACTCGTCCACCAAGTGCGCGGCCAGGAAGGCGTGACGCGGCGGTGGCACCACGCCATCGGCCCCTGCCGCCAGCCGCAGCGACAGCGGCGCGATCAGGTCGAACAGCGCCAGCCCCAGCGTGTCCAGTGGCGTGTTGAGGCAGCGGGGAATCTCGATGACCCGGCTGCCCTTGGAGTGGCCCAGCCAGCGGTACATGCCATAGCAGGCACCACCCGAGGCCAGCGCAGCAAAGGCCACCCAGCCCACGGGCGTGGCAGCTGCGCCCACGCCCAGCGCCCCCATCAGGCCCGAGGGCGCAAAGAACGCCGACGCCACCAGGCCGGACTTGGCGACAGCCGCTCCGGCGCCGGCTGCGCCCAGCACGTCCCAGAGCTCGCGGCCCCGGTTCACCATGCGCAACGAGGCATAGGCGTTCTCGCCGATGGCCAGCTTGGCCTTGAAGCGCAGTGGCTCGGCCACGACGCGCTCGACACCGTCCAGGCCGGTCATGGCCTGTTGTTGCTCTTGCTGCAGCAGCAGCGAAGCGTTGGGTTCTTCAGCCTTGGCCATCTCGCTCACACTGCAACTCCCTTGGTTGGTGGATGGGTCATTGCCTTGGATGATCGCATGGGGGCTGGCAAAAACCCAATCCAGTTTCCATGACAAGCCGCAGGGGCATGGCCCCTGCGCCATCACCCACCAAAATCGAGCTGCAGGTACCTGGGCGCCAGCGCCTGCAAAAACGAGCGCGCATCGCCCAGTTGCCCCGCCGACATGGCCCCGGTGAGCCCTCCGCGCGCTGCCAGAATGCGCCCCACCGCCTGCGCGGCCAGGGGGCCGGTGATGGCGTAGATGTCCTGCCCGCTGGCGCTGGCGCGGCGCTCTTCGCCGCCCCGGCGCACCACCACCTCGACCAGGAAGCGCTGGGCCGATCTGCCTGAGGCATCCACTGCCACGGGCGCGGGCGTATCGGCAGCGCGCAGCTCGGTGAGCGGGGTCTCGTTCATCCACGCGGGCACGTCGGGCACGCGGATGTGGTGGGCAATGGTCACGGCATCGGCGCTGGAAAAGCCCACCACGGCCTGCTCGCCAAACGGCGCGGCAAACGCCCAGGTCTTGCGTGGGGACACGGTGGGCGGCGCCTGGAACTGGCCGTTGGCATACACCACGTGGCGGCCGGCGTTGCGCACACCGGTCTTGCGCGTGCCCTCGGTGGGGTGCCAGCTGTCCAGGGCGATATGCAGCTCGATGGCATCCGCCCCGGGCCAGTCGCCGAGGACGCTGGTGGCCAGCAGGTCGCCCACGGCCCCGTAGAAGGCCACGGCCGGCGCGGCGCACAGGCCGGCGGCGGTGAAGCGCTCGCTCCACTGCCCGAAGACCTCGCGCGCCGTGGGCTGCTCGGCCGACACGTCCACATAGTGCACACCTGCCTGCAGTGCGGCCTGCAGCAGCTGAGGCGCGCTGTCGGCAAAGGGGCCGGCGCAGTTCACGACCAGCGCACTTTCGGCCAGCAGAGCCGTGAGGGCTGCGGCATCCCCGTCGAGCCCCTGCACGCGCAACTGGTCTGCTGGTGCATCGGGGAAGGCGGCCTGCAGCTTGCCCAGGTCGCGCCCGGCGAGCAGCACGGCGTGGCCCTGTTCGCGCAGGGCCTGCACCACGAAGCGGCCAGTGTGCCCGGCGGCGCCGTAGACCAGCACCGGGCGGGATGCAGCGGAAGAAGACGAAGAGGAAGCGGTGGAGGTGTTTTCGATCACAATACAGACCTGTACGTTTTTTTGAAGGTGACGCTATGCTACATACAGGTCTGTATCGCGTCAACACGGAATATGGGACAATGCCGCCATGAGCCCTACCGCCGCCCGCAAGACCACCGCAGCCGCAGCGTCATCAGCGCCTGTGGGCGACGTGCAGCAGCGCATCCTCGACACGGCCTGCCAGTTGTTCTATGCCGAGGGCGTGCGCGCCGTGGGGATCGACCTGGTCATCGAACGCGCGCAGATCGCCAAGACCAGCCTGTACCGCTACTACCGCACCAAGGACGACCTGGTCGCCGCCTTTCTGGAGCGCGAGGACCGGGAGTTCTGGCAGCAGTGGGACGAGGCCGCCGCGCCGCATGCCCTCGGTGCGGCCCCCGATGCCGCCGCCGAGCTCGATGCCCTGCTCGCCTGGGTGGGCGAGCGCGTGGCGCGCCCCGGCTACCGCGGCTGCCCGCAGCTCAACGTGGCAGCGGAGTTTGCCGACCCGACACACCCGGCCCGCGCCATATCGGCCGCGCACCGGCTGGAGCAGAAGAGGCGCCTGGCCGCGCTGTGCAAGCGCATGGGGCTGAAAAAGCCCGAGGTGACGGCATCACAGCTCTCGCTGCTGATCGACGGGGCCTTCAGCAGTGGCTCGTTGCTGCTGGGCGACAGCGCGGGCAAGGTGCTGCGCGCTGCGGGGCGCGCGCTGGTCGAAGCGGCGGGCTGAGGGCCCTGCCCTGCGAACCTGCTGCCCGAAACCACCGCAAGGGAGTTTTTGCCACAGTGGCAATCACCCGCTTGTTACCAGCCCGACGATGGACAAGAATGGACCAGGCACTTGGCCGCCACAGGACACTCCCCCATGCTCAAGCGCATCAGCATCCAGCACCTTACCTTGGGTATGTATGTGCACGATTTCTGCGGCTCCTGGATGGACCACCCGTTCTGGCGGGCCAAGTTCGTCTTGAAGGAGCCCAAGGACCTGGCGCGCATCAAGGCCGCGTCCATCGAAGAGGTCTGGATCGACACGTCCAAGGGGTTGGACGTGGCGGCCGGTGTGCGCTCAGTCTCCCGCGAGGAGGCGGATTTTCAGGTGGAGACCGATTTCGGCATGCTCGACAAGCTGCCGCCCCTGCAGGTCGACCCGCCGTCTCCACCTTCACCGCCCCCGGCACCCCGGCGCGCAAGTGGCCGGGCTGCCGCCAGCATGCACAGCGAGTTGCAGGCGGCCGCATCGATCTGCGGAGAAGCCAGGCAGGCCATGGTCTCGATGTTCAGCGAGGCGCGCATGGGCAAGGCGGTCAATTCGGAGAACGCCCGCAGCCTGGTCGAAGAGATCTCGGACTCGGTCACCCGCAACCCGGGCGCGCTGATCAGCCTGGCCCGCCTGAAGACGGCAGACGACTACACCTACATGCATTCGGTGGCGGTGTGTGCGCTGATGGTGGCGCTGGCCAAGCAGATCAACCTGAATGAAGAGCACACGCGCGTGGCCGGCATGGCGGGGCTGCTGCATGACCTGGGCAAGGCGGCCATTCCGCTGGCAGTGCTCAACAAGCCGGGCAAGCTGACGGATGCGGAGTTTGCCGTGGTGCAGAGCCACCCCGTGCAGGGCTATCTCATGCTGCAGGAGGGCGGCAGTGTGGAGGCTGCGGTGCTCGATGCCTGCCGCCACCACCATGAAAAGATGGATGGCTCCGGCTACCCCGACAAGCTCAAGGGCGAGCAGATCACCCTGATCGCGCGCATGACGGCCGTCTGCGATGTGTACGATGCCATCACCTCCGACCGCCCCTACAAGCGCGGCTGGGATCCGGCCGAATCGCTGCGCCGCATGGCCGAGTGGACCAAAGGGCACTTCGACCCGCGCCTCTTCCAGGCGTTTGTGAAGAGCATCGGCATCTACCCCGTGGGCTCGCTGGTGCGGCTGACCTCCGGGCGCATCGGCGTGGTGACCGAGCAGGGCCAACAGTCGCTGACCTCGCCCAAGGTGAAGGTGTTCTTCTCGACCAAATCGGACCTGCGCATTCCGCCCGAGGTGGTGGACCTGGCAGCCCCCAGCTGCACGGAGAAGATCGTGGCGCGCGAAGACCCGGACCAATGGAAATTTCCGGACCTCAACGAGCTGTGGTCGGGCTTTTCCGGGAAGGCCTGGTAAAGCGGATCACTCCCAGCCGGTCACAGCGCATTGAGCGGTATGCGCAGGTAGGCCACGCCGTTGTCATCCTTGGGCGGCAGGTCGCCAGCGCGGATGTTGACCTGCACCGAAGGCAGGATCAGCACCGGCATCTCCAGCGTGGCGTCGCGCTGGGTGCGCATGGCGGCAAATTCATCCTCGCCCACGCCATCGTGCACGTGGATGTTGTGCGCGCGCTGCGCGGCCACCGTGGTCTGCCAGGCGGGCTCGCGGCCGGCGGGCGGGTAGTCGTGGCACATGAACAGGCGCGTGTCGGGCGGCAAGGCCAGCAGCCGGCGGATGGACTGGTACAGCGTGTGCGCATTGCCGCCCGGAAAGTCGCAGCGCGCCGTGCCCACGTCGGGCATGAACAGGGTGTCGCCCACGAACACGGCGTCGCCCACCTGGTAGGCCATGCAGGCCGGGGTGTGGCCCGGCACCGCCAGGGCCTGCGCCTGCAGGTTGCCGATGCGAAACGCCTCGCCATCGGCGAACAGGTGGTCGAACTGCGCACCGTCGGCATGAAAGCCCGGCTCCAGGTGGAAGATGCCCTTGAACACCTGCTGCACCTGGGTGATGGCGGCGCCAATGGCGATCTGCCCGCCCAGCACGTCGCGCAGGTGGTGCGCGGCCGTGAGGTGGTCCGCATGGGCATGGGTTTCCAGAATCCACTGCACCGAGAGACGCTGCGCGCGCACGAAGTCGACCACCTTGCCGGCCGATGCGGTGCGCGTGCGGCCGGCCTTTGGGTCGTAGTCGAGCACCGGGTCGACGATGGCGCAATGCCCGCCCGGGTGGTCGAAGACCACGTAGGTCACCGTCCAGGTGGCGGGGTCGAAGAAGGCTTGAACCTGGGGTTGTGCGGTGTCTTGCGGTTGCATGGGAGGTGTCCTTGCGCAATCAATTAAGATATTTATAGTTTATTGACAAATATTTTGTTTGTCAATAAACTATCGACCAGGACATTGATCCGCCTCACCGCAACCCGCAACCTATGGAGCACCCATGCAGGCCGAAGCCACTACTACCCCCATGGACCTGGAAAGCCTGCGCCGCTCGGCCGACAGCGCTTGCCGGCTGATGAAGGCGCTGTCCAACCCCGACCGGCTGCTGCTGCTGTGCCAGCTCACCGAGGGAGAAAAGCGCGTGGGCGAGCTGGAGGCGTTGGTGGGCATCACCCAGCCCACCCTGTCGCAGCAACTGGGTGTGCTGCGCGACGAAGGGCTGGTCACCACCCGCCGCGACGGCAAGCACATCTACTACCAGATCGCCAGCCCCCAGGCGCTGGCCGTCATGCAGACCCTGTTCGAACAATTCTGTGCACCCACGGAGGCACCCCATGCAGATTGACTGGAACCACTTCACCCCCTGGGCCGCGCTCGCAGGCGGCCTCATCCTGGGCCTGGCGGCTGCCGCCTTCGTGCTGTTGCATGGCCGCATCCTGGGCATCAGCGGCATCCTGGGCGGACTGCTGCACCCACGCAGCCAGGATGTTGCGTGGCGCGTCGCCTTCGTGCTGGGCATGCTGGCCGCCCCCCTGCTCTACCGCCTGGCGGTGGGCGCCAGCGAGGTGCGCATCGACGCCGGCTGGGGCATGGTGGTGCTTGCAGGCCTGCTGGTGGGCGTGGGCACGCGCTATGGCTCGGGCTGCACCAGCGGCCACGGGGTGTGCGGGCTCTCGCGCCTGTCGCCGCGCTCGCTGGTGGCCACGCTGGCCTTCATGGGCGCGGGCTTTGCCACCGTCTACCTCATCCGCCACGTGCTGGCCTGATCACAGAAGGATCGATCCATGAAGCTCCAACGCATTTCCGAATTCGGCATCGGCCTGGTCTTTGGCCTGGGCCTCATCATCTCGGGCATGACCGACCCCAGCAAGGTGCTCGGCTTTCTTGACCTGGCCGGCCTGTGGGACCCCTCGCTCGCCTTTGTGATGGGTAGCGCCATCCTGGTGGGCGTGTTCGCCTTCGCCGTGGCCCGCAAACGCACCACCAGCGTGCTGGGCGGCGCCATGCAGTTGCCCACCGCGCGCCACATCGACCGGCGCCTGGTGCTGGGCAGCCTGCTGTTCGGTGCCGGCTGGGGCATCGCGGGCTTTTGCCCCGGGCCGGCCATCGTGTCGCTGGGGGCAGGCGAGCCCAAGGCCGTGGTATTCGTGCTGGCCATGCTGGCAGGCATGGGCGCCTTTGAATGGCTGGAGGGGCGCAGGCGGGCGCGCAGCGCACCCCAGGCGGCTTGAGCGGACGTGAACGCCATGACCACCAGCCCCTGGCTTGCCGCCATCGCCACCCTGGGCATCATTGCCGCATACGAAGGCTGGCTGGCCATTGCGCAGCGGCTGGCCCCCGGGCGGCTGGCACGCACGGCCCACGCCTCGTTGCGCGAAGACTGGTTTGCCGCCATATCGGCGCAGCCGGGCTCCGAAATCCTGGCCGTGCAGACGCTGCGCAACTCGCTGATGTCAGCCACCATGACAGCGTCCACCGCGGTGCTGGGCCTCATGGGCGCGTTGTCGCTCACCGCCCCCACGCTGCACGCCACACTGGGCGAGGCCGCCGCCGCCACTGCGGACTGGCCCCATGTCACGCCCCGGCTGGCCATGGAATTGGTACTGCTGTGCTTGTTGTTCGCGTCGCTCGTCGCATCGGTGATGGCCGTGCGCTATTACAACCATGCGGGCTTCATCGGCGGCATGCCCGTGGGCGCTCCCCAGCGCCAGCGCTGGGCCGCCGCCGGCAGCGCCTATGTGCGCAAGGCCGGCCTGCTCTACAGCTGGGGCCTGCGGCAGCTGATGCTGCTGGTGCCGGTGGTGGCCTTTTTGCTGCACCCGCTGGCGGGCGTGATGGGGGCGCTGCTGGTGGTGGCGGCGTTGCTGCACTTCGACCGGTTTACGGCCGGAGAGTGAGGGGGCGTACTACGAGGGCAAGACGCTCGCTGACCCTCGGGCGGGCTCCGGCGACAAGCCGTGCAATGCGCGCCACAGCGCACCGACGCTGGACCTTTCGCGCCACAGCGTCTCCCAGGCTGCACCGCCCTCAGTTCTTGCCCCACCCCGGCAGCGCAGCCGCCTGCCGTATCCACGTCACCATCTGCGCCTCGTCCAGCCCACCCTCATGGAGGTTGACCCAGCGCGCATCCTCGCCCGTGCCGCCGGCCGGGGCGGGGTTCAGCGATGCGCCCTTGAAGAAGCTCACCTTGATGAACTTGGCGAACACGTGGTAGCCCAGGAACCAGCCCTGCCCCGCGATGCCGTAGAACGGCGAGTTCCAGCGCACGGCCTTGGTCACCTGGGGCACGTTGGACTCGACCAGCGCGTCGAGCCGGGCGCACAGGGTGCGCCGCCAGTCATCGGGGATTGCGGCGATATAGGCCTGCACGGGCGCATCGCCGTCGGCCTTGGCGATCTGCGGGTTGTCGCCCGACAGAAGCCCGGGTTTGGCGGCGGGCTTGGCCGGTGTGGCGGAGGGCGGCTTCTTGGCGGGCGCAGTTTTTTTGGCGGGCGCTGCGGCTTTCTTGGCCACGGCAGCGGGCTTCCTGGCCGGAGCTGCCACGCTCCTGGTTGCCGCAGGTGCGGGCTTGGCCAGGGCTGCGGTCTTCTTCGTGGGGGATGGGGCTTTCCCAGGCGTCTTGGCCGGGGCTTTCACTTTTGAAGGTAGAGACTTCGCCGCTGCTGCCTTGCGGGCAGGCGGCTTCGTCTCTGGCTTGCTGGTGGCCATGGTGTTCACTCCCTGTGAATGGCGGGTCAGCCACCCCAATGGGTGATTGCCTGCCTATAAAAAGAGTGCGAAGGGTAACAGCCCTCGGTGAAGTTGCGCCAGCCCCCGTCTGCCTGGCGCAGCAAACGGTGATGGGTGATGGCAGGTAGCGGCAGTGGGCGCGCGGTGACGGTGCGGGTGGGCTCGCCCGGATTCAGCCCATCGGCGCAGCGGGGCCGGCACGGTCCATGTCAGGCCGGCGCCAGGGGTCCACGTGCGTCATCAGGTTGAGCACGCGGTGGCGCTGCAGTACACGCAGGCGGGCCTGTACGGCGATGTCGTGGCCCGCTTCGACGCTGATGGCGGCATCGACCTCCAGGTGGGCGTCGACCACGATCAGGTCGCCCATCTTGCGTGTCCGCAGGTCGTGCACGCCCTGCACGCCAGGCGTCTGCGCCAGTGTCTGGCGAATGGCGGCAACCTCGGTCTCGTCTGCAGATCGGTCCATCAGGTCGTGCAAGGCGTCCCAGCCAAAACTCCACCCCATACGCGACACCATGAAGCCGACGATAAGGGCTGCAATGGGGTCCAGGATAGGGTAGCCGGCCAGGTTGCCGATGATGCCCAGGCCCACCACCAGCGAAGAGGCGGCGTCCGAGCGTGCATGCCATGCATTGGCCACCAGCATGCTCGACTTGACCCGCTTGGCCACCGCCAGCATGTAGCGAAACAGCAGCTCCTTGGCCACCAGCGCACCGCCCGCCGCCCACAGTGCGACGATGTGGACCTGCGCCACGGTCTCGGGCGACTCCAGCTTGCGAAATGCGGACCACAGCATGCCAACGCCCACCGCCAGCAGCAGCCCACCCAGTACCAACGACGCTGCTGTCTCGAAGCGCTGGTGGCCGTAGGGGTGGTCTTCGTCGGCGTCTTTCCTGGCGTGGTGGCCGGCCAGCAGCACGACGAAGTCGGACACCAGATCCGACAGCGAATGGATGCCATCTGCCACCAGGCCCTGCGATTGGGACAGGATGCCGATGGACACCTGCGCCACCGTCAGGCAGATGTTGACACCCACGCTGACCCAGGTGCTGCGCGAGCCCGCTGCCGCCCGCTCGGCCGCAGTGTGCTGCGTGTCCTCGGACTCGTCAGGGAAATTGCCGCCCTGAATCATGTCACCACCGTTGACTGAGCCCGGCAGCGGCCGGCGAGCGTACTCGCAAGAAACGGTGAGCCTGCGCACCTGACGGCATTCCGGGCGAGTAGGGGTGCGTTGGTAGCGAGGGGGATGTTCATGGGTCCTTCCTGAGGGGAACTGGCTGGCCTGCACCATGGCGATCGCGCTGCGGCAGGGGCGTTCACGGCAGCCGCGTCCCGTCCGTTCGGCCCCAGGGGAGCATGCGCCGCAAGGTGTTGTCGCGGATGAGGTAATGATGGAAGAGCGCCGCTGCGGCATGCACCCCTATCAGCGCGTAGCCGACGGAGCCGAATGCCTCATGGATGTCCTCGGCCCAGTCGGCAAGCGACCTGTTTTCAGCCACCAGCTGCGGCAGCTGCATGCCGAAGAACGGGATGCTTTTGCCTTGCGCACTCAACGCCAGCCAGCCCAGCAAGGGCATGCCGAACATCAAGCCGTACAGCGCGAAATGCGCCAGCCGGGCCAGCCGGTGCTGCCACCGGGCCGGCTCGGGCTGGATGCGGGGCACGGTGCTGGTGAGGGCCACCGCCAGCCTGAGCATCGCCAGCAACAGCACCGACAGGCCCAGCATGAAGTGCCAGGTCTTCATGTCCTGGCGCAAGCCGCTGCCTTTGGGGAAGAATCCGCGCAGCTCGATGCTGGCATACACCGCCGCGATGAGCAGCAGCATCGCCCAGTGCAGCGCCATCGACAGCGCACCGTAGTGGTGTTTGGTGTTGCGCCAGTTCATGGCATACCAGGGACAGAGGTTGGATCGGTGTTCATGCGGGGGCCTTGTCGTTGAATGAAGCATCTGCCAACGCGAGGGCCTGCGTCCGTACGGCGGCGCACGTCCCGCGGCCTGTGGGCCAGTACAACAGAGACCAACCCGCACGGGCTTGATCCAAGACAACATCGCCTATCGGGTCGGGGGTATGCATGCGCTGGCCAGCCAGGGGCCGCGCACCCGCCCAGGCCAGCGCGCAATGGGCTGGCCTGGACAGAGATGGTGTGAACGTGTGATGCAAGCGGGCAGTGGCTACGGGAGACAGATCACTGCATGCTGCGGCCTGCGCCTTAAGGGCGTCTTATAAAGACAGGTTGGCACACGGCCCTGAGGCGCTCAGGCCCGCGTGCAACGGGGGCGCCAGCACTGGCCCCGGCCCGTATCACACCACCTCGTTCAGATAGATCAGGTGCAGTGGCCGATCGAGCAGCTCATCGAAACGCTTTGCAAACGATTGGAAGTACGGCGTGGCGATATGTTCATCCAGTGCCGCCTGGTCGGTGAACGACTCGCGCATGTAGAAGGTGCCCGGTGCATCTGCCTGCTCGAACAGGGTGTAATCGATACACCCGGGCTCCTCGCGCGTGAGGGGCACCAGCGCCTTCAGAGCGGCGCGCAGCTGGTCATGCTGGTTCGGCCGTGCCTGCAGAACGGCCAACATGACCAAGGGTGGGGTCGGCTGTGGCTGCGCCATCATCACGCCCACCCTTCCAGCACCACCTTGCCGCGCGCCTTGCCCGATTCGAGCAGCGCATGCGCCTTCTTCAGGTTCTCGGCGTTGATGCTGCCAAAGCGCT
>NZ_LMIJ01000043.1 GCF_001428665.1 Acidovorax sp. Root219 | reverse complement strand
ACCAGCGCGTCCTGAACAGGCGGCAGCTTGAGAAATAGGATGAAAACGCCCGCCAAGCCCACTGCGGCGAGTGGCTGCGGCGCAAAGCCAACGAACCCCTGCCACGGTGACCACAGCACGATAAGCAGCAGCGTTGCAGGCCACAGGATGCCGCTGGGGATGCGCCGGAGCACCCGCTCGTACCGGTAGATCACCGTGCCCAGCACGAAGAAGTACAGATAGCCCACGATGTTGGACTTGATCAGCGCGAGCTGCAGCGCAGGTGAGAACTCCACGCCCACGCTACGTGCTTGGCCAAGGTACAGGAAATCCAGCGCGCCGGCGTTGGCCGCCTTGATCCAGCCGATGGACAGCAGCGTGGAGAGGGCCAGCACACCGAGCCAGAAATGCCGCCAGCGCAGTCGGTGTGCCACCACAGCCAAGATGCCCACGATGCCATACCAAAAAAGCTCTACCGTGAGTGTCCAACCTACATGCACACGATCCAAAAACAGGCTGCTCATTACGGACAGCTGCTGCAGGTTCAGCAGGTTCAATAGGAAATGAGGGTATTCGTTGAGCATCAACTGGCGGAACTCCGGCACCAACGCCATCTCGATGAGCACGATGCCCCCCAGGGCGACCCAGTACACCGGGAAGATGCGAAAGAACCGTGCTTTGGCATAGTCGCCCAGGCTGTTGCGCTCGGCGCTCTGGATGATGAGGTAGCCCGAGATCAGGAAGAACAGCTGCACGCCAATACCACCGCCGTGCCGACCGAACAGCGGCACCGCAATGCCGGAGTAAATCGAGAAGTGGTGCAGGGCGACCGAAAGGATGGCGCAGGCCCGCAGGACGTCGATGTTGTTGTCGTGTTGTACCAATTGGAGTGCTCTTCAATACGTGAAGAATTCCTGCTTTAAGGAAGTGGCTTCTTCGAGCCAACGAGGTGTGCGAACGTCCGGCTGTAGCAGGCTGTGGCCATGATCGCTGTGGACCGGTGGGGAGCGAAGCGCAAGCAGCTCTGTGGAAAGCGCAGGTGCAGCCACAGCGTCCGCGGGCGGGCACCTGCCGGGCAGAGTGCGCCCGCCGGGCTGGCCCCCGCCGAGCCTTATCCCAGGCGCCTCAGTTGGGCGACTTCAAATAGCAAACTTTCGCCTGGATGGACTCGTCCGTGTCCTGCTCCACACTGGCGATGGTCGGGTAGTCCTTGACGGGGTCGGGCTGGTTGAACGTCTTGCGCGGCAGCAGGCACAGGTAGGGGCCCTTGCGCGCCCACACCACACGTTTGGTGCCCGTGCTGCTGGTCTGCGTGCCCCAGAAGGCGGTGAGAGCGCCGCGGGTTTCCTGGCGGTCGAACGCGACGCTTACCGCCGGCTGGCCGGTCAACGCCTCGCTGCCGGGGCTGCAGAACTGGCCCCACCTGGTTACCGATCCCTGGGTAGCGATTGCACGCAAATCTCCTTCACGCACAATGTTCAAATACTCGCGCGTGCTGACGTCGAAGCCCGAGGAGCAATACTCGGAAGCCCAGGCGCCCTCGGGCGCGGCCAGGGGCAGGCCGGTGCAGGTGACCTGCACAGAGCGCACGTCGCTGCTGCTGCCCACCGTGCCGCTGGCGTTGGCCACGCTGCAGGTCTGGCCGGCCGGCTGCGTCTGCACCTGCACCGCGTAGGTGGCGCCGCTGGCGACCGGCGTGTTGAAGAAAAAGCGCCCATCGGCCTTGACGGTCAGGTTGTCGCCCTGGTTGTTCTGCAGCACCAGCGGGCTGCGCGGCACCAGGCCCGTGACCACGCCGCTCAGGTTGCGGGTGCCAGCGGGCAGGCTCGCGCAGCTCACGGACACGTCGGTCATATTGGCCTCGTTCACCACCTGCCTTGGCTGCGCCACGCTGCAGCGCTGGCCCTCGGGGTGCGAGGCAATGGTGACGACTGCAATGCTGAACCTCTCGAAGCGGCGCCCCATCACGAAGCTGCCGTTGGAGGCAACGGTCAGGTCGTCTGCGCCCTGCACCTGCAGTACCAGGTTGCGCCCCTCGCCCAGGCCTGCGACGGTACCTCCCACGGTGTAGCCGGTGACGGGCGGCGTGACGGGCGGCGGGGTCACCGGCTCCGCATCGCCATCACCGCCACCACATGCCACCAATAGCACCAGCGGCAGTGCCGCCAGCGCCAGGCGGGCCGCAGGTGCGCGGCCACTGCGGGGGGGCTGTTGCCGCTGGCGCGGGGCGCGCGAAGGGCTGGGCAATTGGGGCGGGGTGGTGGTAGTCGTCACTGGCATGGTTGAAACCCTCTCGGTTCAAATGATAAAAAAGACAGCCCACCTTGTGCAGCGCGCGCAGCGGTGCGGTGCTGTGCTGTGCGCACGTAACGGGGGTAAACCAATCTTTGTCGAACAGCGGTGATCCGTCTGTGTCGGGTGTCACAAAGGTAGCGCGCGCACCCATTTGGGTGAGGCTGGGCGATGGGTGGGGCAGGCCCGTGCGGCGGCCGTGGTGTGTACGATCTTCGGGCGACTCTTTTCGGGGCCGCCCCCTGCGGTGCCATGAGGCGGTTACGGCGATACCCGTCGTCCACACCCTTCTCATCCAGCCACCACCGAGATAACCATGGCGCACTGAATCCCCCACTTGTCGCTGCAGGGCGTTTCAACGCGCGATGG
This sequence comes from Acidovorax sp. Root219, assembly GCF_001428665.1. Lineage (GTDB taxonomy): Bacteria > Pseudomonadota > Gammaproteobacteria > Burkholderiales > Burkholderiaceae_C > Acidovorax. The sequence continues at coordinate 10,141 of NZ_LMIJ01000043.1, read as the reverse complement.
TTTCGCCGGCCATTTACTGACCTTGGCTCGCGGTGCCGACCCCGATGTGCAGCAGGGCCGAAATACGCATGTGCTTTGTGCGCGATGCGAAACAGGTGCGGGCGCAACTGGCGCGGTCGGTGCGGTGCGTGCCTGCGGCTAAGCAGGGATGCCGTTGTTCACGAGGTAGCCCCCGGTGAAGCGCGGGTCGTCGGTCACCTCGCAGGTGGCGAAGTCCGGCCCCGGGAACGCGGCCAGCTGTTCTGGGGTGTCGAACTCGGCCTCGGCCAGCAGCAGCCCCGCGAGTTCGCCCAGGAACTCGTCGACGACCATGAAGACGCCGTCCACCGGCACGAGCCGGTGCCGCAGCTTTCTGATGCGGCGCCCCGGCAGGGAGGTGGCGAGCACGGCAAATTCTTCCTCGGGCAGGTAGATGGAGGTGATCAGCCGGGTGTGGATGTCCACGTCCCCCTTGCGCGTAAGCCGCAGCATGGGGGCACCACCGCCGACCGGGCGCGCCTCCCGCAACCGCAGCCGCGCGCCGGTCACATAGAGGTCGGTGATCGCCTCCGTGCGGTGAATGCGTTCGCGCGGCACCTCGCTGCACAGCCAGCGCCGTTCGCGTTCGATGGCCATGTAGTGCTGCTTGGGGAAGCCCAGGCGTTCTGCGGTCTCTTGGTCGATGCGGTTCACCTGCTTGCGCTCCTCGTTGCGCCCTGTGTGGTGGGGCAGAGTGCCAGCGTAACCCAAAGGGTCAGCATGCACTTGCCACGCTATCGGGCCAGCCTGACGATTCCATAGGGGTTGAACTTGAAATCGTCATCCTCGTACGATGAAGCGAATGCAAGAGTAGCGCGGCGCTGCTTGACCACCTCTGCAACGCCGCGCTGCGCCATCTCGTCGGCCACGGCATCCATCAGAGCCACCCCTTGCAGCTCCGTTCCCAGCGACTGCGGCACGTACACCTCTGGCAAGCCGACCAGGTGAAAGCCGACACTCTCCAGGTAGCCCGCATCCGACAGCGGGCGCTTGGCGAATGCAAGCCGGCCAATGCGGCGCTGTGCCTGCAGGTCATCGGCCTTGATGGCCTCGGAGCCCTGGCGGACAAGCGCCTTCCACCGATCGAGCCCGTGCGCGATGCCGGCGCTCTCGCCCTTCACGGCGACGGCCCCGGCATCGATCAGGTGGCCCACCAGCAGCAGTGCGCCCATGGAGACCTGGACGGCATTCTGCCGGTTCATGCGCGGCCCCAGCACATAGAGCACGGACCGGTGGCTGGCGACGGACTTTTCGTCCGCCGCGCTCCACGCGTTGGCTGCAACCCGATCACGGCTCACTGCGAAAGACTTCGGCATGCGCTCGTCAGGCTCGGGCGTGGAATAGGTATCGTCCACACTGAACCCGGTCGCGAACTCACGCACTGCACCCGTCACGGCTTGCTTGAGCTGCGACTGGTTGGCACTTTTACCGAGGAAGCACAGAACGTGGCGCGGCTGCACCGCCGGTTCGCCCGCCGGTACTGCAGCCTTGCCGCCGGGCGGGCCCGCGTCGGCCTTCTGGGCCGAAGCCACCCTCAAGCCCATGGCGGCGGCCATCCCGGCTGCAAGCAAACGGCGCATGGTGTTCAAAGCCCTGTCCTCATGTGTTGAGGCGGTTGCATGCGCCGCTGAGGCACGGCGCGCGTCACAGCCCTCCTCCGATGACCACGGTGGACGTATTGCCCTGCGGGGGGTAGCTGCGCAACTGCATGTGGACATCGGGGGTGCCGACCCCACCGTATTCGGCCACCAGCAACTGGCCATCGGCCGCGGCCACCATGTTGCGTGCACTGCACAGGCTACCAGGCCCAGAGTTCGTGGCGCCGCAAGGCAACGGGGTACGGACCAGCGTGGTGACGCTTCCATCGCTGGCAACACGGCGGATGGAAATATCCTGATTGCGGGAATCGCGGTCCTGAACGTACAGGCGATCCAGCCGGTCAAACGTGATGGCCTGGGCGCTGGCAAACCTTGCGACAGAGGCCGCACCGTCCACGACGCTTCTGTCGATCCCTGCGGTGCCTGACACCACGGTGGCAGCGCCGTTGGCGGCGTACTTGCGGATCACATGGTCGTTGGGGTCTGCTGCGTAGAGGGTTCCCTCAGAATCGGTTGCCAGCAGTACGTTAGAGGAGTACAGATAGGGGCCTTCGTTGAAAGCCTGCTGCAGGTATTGGCTGGTCGCGCTGACGAAGGTACTCACGGTGCCGTCCGCCGTGATCTTGCGGATGCGACCTGACGTGTTGGGGCCGGAGGGGTTGGTGGGACCACTTCTCTGCGACACATACACCGTGCCCGCCTTGTCCACGGCGACGCTGGAGGGGCTGCACAGCGTGGCCGCGGTGCCCACGCCATCCTGGATGCCGCATACCCCTGCCTGGCCTGCCAGGGTTGTGACGGCCCCTGTGGCGCTGATCTTGAGCACCAGGTGGGTTCCGGAGTCCGCCACATAGGTGTTGCCGGCCGCGTCCACGGCCACGCCAGCGGGGTTGGAGATCCGCGCGTCCGTCTCGGCAGACGCCAGGGTGCTGACTTGCTGGTAGTTGGCGGTTAGTTTGCGGATCAGCTTGTTGCCGGTATCTGCAATGACCACTTCACCCGAAGGTGCCAGGGCCAGCCCCCCCACCGTCACGCTCAGGCGCGTGGTGCTGGCGGGGGTAGCCTGGCCAGTGGCTGGCGGCGGTGGAGCGGGTGGCTCGACCGGGTCATCGGAGCCGCCGCCGCAGGCGGTGAGCAGGGGGACCACCAATGCGACCAGCAGGCCGACGCGTTGCAGTGATCGATGGTGCAGTGAAATGACTGGCATGGACGAAGCTCCCTCAAAAATGGACAGGTGTTCTTGTGCGCAAGGCCGCAACTCTAGGTGGGGTCACCCGCAAATGCCGTAACGATTTGTGGTGGCCGGGCACGCAGCTTTGTGACCCGTACCATTGCAGCAGAGCGTTCGTCGGGTGTCTGTGATCGAACGCACTTGCAGGCGAAAAACGCATCCCGCCCGAGCTTTCCGGCGCCATCCTGAGGGTCGAAAAAAATGTCTGCGTGCCGCACGTTCCCGCGCCAGCGAAGCCAGTGCCAGCCAGCAGGCGTTCGATCTTGTCAGCGGTGCGTGTGGCCCGCGTCCTGCGCGCCGGGGCCGGCCTCCACCGTGACCTCGCGCGCAGACAGCGCGGCCCTGCACTCGGAGCACACGGTCACAGGATCAAACAGGTGCCCGCACCCCGAGTGCCGATGCAGCAGGGGGCGGCCGGCCTTGCCTGCCATGTGGATGTCGCCCCAGTGGACGATGGCCATCAGCACCGGGTGAAGGTCCAGGCCCTTGGGCGTGAGGCGGTAGTCGTAGCGCGTGGGCGTTTGCTGGTAGGCCACTTTTTTCAGGACCTTAGCCTCGACCAGCTTGTGCAGCCGGTCCACCAGCATGGGCCGCGATATGGCCAGCCGCTCCTGAAACTCCTCGAAGCGCTTCACCCCGAGAAAGCACTCGCGCAGCACGAGCAGCGTCCAGCGGTCGCCGATCACCGATACGGTTCGCGCCACCGAGCAGGGCTCGGCCTCCAGTTCTGTCCACTTCATGTCGGGCATTCTACGGTTGACGGGTTCAGTTTTCAAACGTACTATTTTTGTGAGTTCAAAAAATAAACGGACAAGGAGACCCGATGCACATCACAGATTCCGATCCCCTGGCCTGCGCGCGCCTTGCACACGCAGCGATCCCGGCCGCCGCCGCTGCAACCAAGCTGCGCCAACACCGACCCACCAAGGAGGCATGCCATGGGCAATGAACCCCAACCCGTCGTTGCGAGGAACAAGACGGTCGCCGTGATCGGCGCGGGCGACTACATCGGCGCGGCCATCGTGCGCCGCTTTGCCGCCGGCGGCTACACCGTGGTGGCCGGCCGGCGCAATGGCGACAAGCTGGCGCCGCTGGTGGAGGAGATTGCTGCCCAGGGAGGCCGGTGCATCGGTAGGTCTCTGGATGCCCGCAAGGAAGAGGACGTCACCGCCTTCCTGGCCGAGGCCGAACAGATTGCGCCGCTGGCGGTGTGCGTTTTCAACGTGGGCGCGAACGTGAACTACCCGCTGGTCGACACCACCGAGCGGGTGTTCCGCAAGGTCTGGGAGATGGCCTGCTACGCAGGCTTTCTGAGCACGCGCGAGGCGGCGCGCCTCATGCTCCCGCGCAAGGAGGGGTGCATTTTGCTGACCGGGGCCACCGCCGGCTTGCGTGGCGGGCCCGGGTATGCCGCGTTCGCTGCCGCGAAGTTTGGCCTGCGCGCGGTGGCGCAAAGCGCTGCGCGTGAACTGGGGCCTGCCAACATCCACGTGGCCCACCTCGTGATCGATGCCGGCGTGGACACCGAGTGGGTGCGTGCCCGGCGCAAGGAGCGCGATGGCACCGATACCTTCGAGCCCGACCAGCTCATGCGGCCCGAGTCCATTGCCCAGACCTACTGGGACCTGCACCTGCAGCCGCGCGATGCCTGGACCCATGAGATGGACCTGCGTCCGTTTGGGGAGAAGTGGTGATGGTGGCTGTCCAACCCGAGTTCCTGTTCGATTTTGGCAGCCCCAATGCCTACCTGTGCCACAAGGTGCTGCCCGCCATCGAGCAGCGCACCGGCACGCGGTTCGTGTACGTCCCCGTGCTGCTGGGCGGGCTTTTCAAGCTCACCAACAACCGCTCCCCCGCAGAGGCGTTCGCCCACATTCCCCACAAGCTGGCCTACGACCGGCTGGAGATGGAGCGGTTCAGGGCGCGGCATGGGCTGCAGGCGTATCGGCACAACCCGCACTTCCCGGTGAACACCCTGAAGATCATGCGCGGCGCGTGCGCGGCGCAGCAGCTGGGCGTGCTGCCCGCCTACGTGGAGGCGGTGTATGCGGCGATGTGGGAGCACGGGCGCAACATGGCCGACGACGCCGAGATCGCACAGGTGCTCGGCGCCGCTCACCTGGACGTGGCGGCCCTGCTGGCCGCCTCGCAAGACCCGGCCGTCAAGGCGCAACTGATGGCCAACACCCAGCGCGCATGCGATGCCGGTGCCTTTGGGTCGCCCAGCTTTCTGGTCGGCGATGCACTCTTCTTCGGCAAGGAGCGGCTGCCGGATGTCGAGGAAGAGATTGTTGCCCGCCAGCAGGGCAGGGGGCCCGCCCCCTGAGGCCCCGCAGGCGCTGAATGCCTGAGTGATTCAGTGCCAGCCAGCCCGCCCGATTGCTCCTGCCCCGGAGGTGTTCCAATCGAATACCGCCAAGCATGGTTTTATGCAGAAGGACACAGGAGCTGATGCCGACCAACTACGCCCGATTTCTGGTGGGCAGCCACCGCACTGCGGCGTCCAACCGCCAGCTGGGCTGGTTCCTGGCCTTTGTGGCCGGGGCCATCAATGCCGGGGGCTTTCTGGCGGTGCAGCAGTACACCTCGCACGTCACCGGAATGGTGTCGGCGGTGGCCGACAACCTGGCGCTGGGCCAGCTCGGGCTGGTGGTGGATGGCATCGTGGCCGTGCTGTCGTTTCTGCTCGGTGCGATGTGCTGCGCCATTCTGGTCAACTTTGCCCGGCGCAAGGCGATGGCGAGCGAGTACGCCCTTCCCTTGTTGCTGGAGTCGGTGCTCATCCTTTGCTTCGGCCTGCTCGGGGCCCGCCTGGCGTCGTTCGAGGGGCTGCTGCTGCCCTTCACGGTGGTGCTGCTGTGCTTCATCATGGGCCTGCAGAATGCGGTGGTGACCAAGCTGTCGGGCGCCGTGATCCGCACCACGCACATGACCGGCATCGTGACCGACCTGGGCATCGAGCTGGGCAAGCTGCTGTACTGGAACGCCGACCGCAGCGCCGCAAACCCGGTGCGTGCAGACCGCGACCGCATGAAGGTGCTGGGCGGGCTGTTCCTTGCATTTCTGCTGGGCGGCATATCGGGTGCCTTCGGGTTCAAGGCGTTCGGCTACGGCTTCACGATCCCGGTCGCGGTGCTGCTGGCCGTTGTTTCGCTGGTGCCGGCGTGGGATGACTTCAGGCGGTGATGGGCTAGCCGCTCCAAGGCCCGCGCCATGGACAAGGCGATGTCGTTCGCGCACAAGTTCAGGTCGAGGTGCAGCACGTGATGTCGCTGTGGTGTCCACAGGGCTGGGAATAGCCCCGCTCCTACACGCCGCCGCGTGAGAATGGCCTATGTTCGATTCGCCGCCGGGCGCTGTCTTGCCCACGGCCTACGAACATGATCCAACGCTTCACTGCCATCCTTGCCACCCTGGTTGCCGCCCTGGCACTCACGGGCTGCGGCTACAACGACTTTCAGCGCCTGGACGAGCAGTCCAAGGCCGCGTGGAGCGAGGTGCTCAACCAGTACCAGCGCCGCGCAGAGCTGGTGCCCAACATCGTGGCCAGCGTGAAGGGCGAGGCCAATTTCGAGCAGGAGACGCTGACCCGCGTGGTGCAGGCGCGCGCCCAGGCCACCGCGATACAGGTGACACCCGAGACCCTCAACGACCCCGAGGCCATGCGCAAGTTCCAGGCGGCGCAGGGCGAGCTGTCGAGTGCGCTGTCGCGCTTGATCGCGGTGTCCGAGCGCTACCCTACCTTGCAGGCGAACCAGGGCTTTCGCGACCTGCGTGTGACGCTGGAGGGCACCGAGAACCGCATCGCCGTGGCGCGCAACCGCTACATCGACACCGTGCAGCAGTACAACACCCTGGCGCGCAGCTTTCCCACCAACATCACGGCCAAGGTGTTCAGCTACGCCCCCAAGCCGCCGATGGCCGTGCCCAACGAGGCCCAGATCTCGACCCCGCCCACGGTGGACTTCTCCACCACCCCCAAGAAGCCGTGAGCTGCGGGCCCATGCCGCACGCCAAGCCCTTCTGGCGTCGCCTTGCCGTCGCCGCCACGCTGCTGCTGGGGGCGCTCTGCGCCGGGGCCCAGTCGCCAGTACAGCCCGTGCCGGCCCTCACCGGTCATGTGGTGGATGGCACAGGCACGCTCAGCCCCGCGCAGCACCAGGCCCTCGAAGCGCAACTGGCCGCGCTGGAGACCGGCCAGGGCAGCCAGGTGGTGTTGCTGATGGTGCCCACCACCGCGCCCGAGGACATTGCCGCCTACGCCAACCGCGTGGCCAACCAGTGGAAGATCGGGCGCCGCGACGTGGGCGACGGTGTGCTGGTGCTGGTGGCCAAGGACGACCGCAAGATGCGCATCGAAGTGGCCAAGGCGCTCGAAGGCGCCATCCCCGACATCGCGGCGGCGCGCATCATCGACGGCACCCTGCAACCGCGCTTTCGCGCGGGTGACTTTGCTGGCGGGCTGCAGGCTGCTGTCACGCAATTGGGTGCCCTGATTGCGCGCGAGCCGCTGCCTGAACCTTCAGCGCCACAGTCACAGCAAGCGCCGGGCCAAGGCATCGGTTCGGGCTTTGGCTGGGGCGAGGCCGCCATGGTGCTGGTGATGGGCGTGCTGGTCGGCGGGCCGATTGCGCGCTCGATGTTCGGCAGCGCATTCGGCTCGGTCGTCACGGGCGGTGCGGCGGGCGTGGGCGCCTTTGTGCTCACGTCCAGCGCGCTGCTGGCCGGGCTGGCCGGTGTGGCGGGTCTGCTGTTCACGCTGCTGGCCGGCGCAGGCCGGCGCACCACCATGCGACAGGGCGGCTCCGGCGGCCCCTGGGGCGGTGGACTCGGTGGGCTTGGAGGCCTTGGAGGTCTTGGCGGTGGCGGCTTCGGAGGTGGCGGCGGCTCGCGCGGTGGATCGGGCGGCGGCTTCAGCTCGGGCGGCGGTGGCAACTTCGGCGGGGGCGGTGCCTCCGGGGGGTGGTAGCCATGGCCCTGTCCCTTTCCCGGTCCTTGCGCGCGTTGCGGCGCCTGGCCATGCACCGCTGGCAGGAGGGCGATGTGCGCCGGGCCCTGCCCGACGACGCACTGGCCCGGCTGTCGGCGCGCGTGGCGGCCAGCGAACAGCTGCACACCGGGCAGATCCGCATCTGCGCCGAAGGCGCGCTGCCCTGGAGCTACCTGCACCGCGGCGCCACCGCCCGCGAACGTGCGCTCATGCTGTTCAGCAAGCTGCGCGTGTGGGACACCGAACACAACAACGGCGTGCTGATCTACCTGCTGGTGCCCGAGCACGCCATCGAGATCGTTGCCGACCGTGGCCTGGCGCGCAGCGTGGCGCCGGGCGAGTGGCAGGCGCTGGTGTCCCAACTGGCGGTGCACCTGCGCGAAGGCCGCTACGAAGAAGGCCTGGCGCAGGCGGTGGACGCGGTGTCGGCCAGGCAGGCGGCGCATTTCCCCAGGCTGGGCACAGGCACCGCTTACGCCAACGAGTTGCCTGATGCGCCGGTGGTTCGGTGAGTGATCATTTGATTGGTCGGCGCCTGCGCGCCTGGGTGCCGGGGCGGGAGGGTAGGGCGCTGGCCGGGGATTCTCTACCCACGGGATGTCGCTGCGATCACGCGCGGGGATGGCACGGTGGTGGAGCCGTTGGGTTGGTGGCAGATGGGTTTGTGTATGCGTGCGGAAGTCTGCCTCGTGCTGCAGTCTTGCTGCTTCCTGGCCATGATGGCTCCGTGCTCTTCTGCACTCAAGTACTCGTATTCGCTTGTCATACAGCGCTTCTCCACAAGTCAGGGGAGTGTTGCGCTTGGAGCTTGAGACCGCCCAGCGCCAGCACTATCGCATCAAGAGTTTGATGCCCGGAGACGTGCAGCTGGCATTTGCAGGCAAACCATTGTGATCGGCTGATACCGTAGAGTGGCTGCTTTCCCAAACGCCGACAGCGGCTCCCGGCCTGTAGTTGCCACTGCAGCAGTGGCTGCTTCAACCCCAACTCAGCAACGCCCTTCGCCATTGGGCCCGCCGATTGATTCAGTCATTCAGTCACTCACTCCAGCAAATCCAGGCAGCCCAGATCCTCCACCGCATGCGCCACCCGGGTGAGCTGGGGCCACCAGACGAAGGCCGACATGCCCCGCGCAAACCTCGCCATTGGTGTGCGCAGGTGCAGCAGCACCGCCAGGCGATAGTCCTGCTGAAACGCCGAGCGCGAATAGCCCGCCACCCCTTGGGCGGTGAGCACTGCGTGGTAGCGGTCGAGCAGCGGCATTTCAAAGCGCTGGCGCACGGCGCGGTCCCACTGCAGGGCCATCATGTAGGCCAGGTCCCAGACACCGGTGCCCACATGCCAGCCATCCCAGTCGATGAGCTTGGCGACCCCGGTTGCGCTGTCGCGTGGAACCATCCAGTTCCAGACGTGGGCATCGCCGTGGACCAGGGTCTTGTGCTGGAATTGGTTGGCCCGCTCGATGAGCGCTGGCAGCCCGGGCAGGAACTGCGCGTAGGTATCCCGCGTGCGCTCATCCAGCGCATCGCCGGCCTGCGCAAACAGGCGCTCGCAGGCGCCTGGCAGCCATTCCGATGCCTGAAGCCGGCTCCAGAGCGTGGGGCCCATGCCAGGCACGGTGCCCTGATCGCCACCGGTCCAGCCAATGGCATGGAACCGCGCCAGCGCTTCGACAATGAGGGTGCAGCGTTCGAACGTGGGCGGCAAGGGCTCGTCGCTGGGCTGCTGGTGCGACTCCGACAGGTCCTCCATCAGCAGCCAGGTGCGGCCCGTGGGTTCGTCCACGCCCCCGGCGTAAAACCGGGGGATGACCGGGCTGTTCAGCTGCCTGGCGATGGTCTCGTAGAACGGCAGCTCCGGCTGCCCAAACCCGGGGTGTGACACCTTCAACACAGCCCGCGTCGGGGCGCCTGTGGGGTGGCTCCATGCCAAGGTCACTCCGGTCAGATCGGAAAGGTAGCCCGAAGCACCGATGCGATAGGGCACGGCGCTGAGCAGCGATGCACCGCTGGAATCCTGGTGCCGGGCCATGTGCTCCCCCAGCAACGAGGGGGCCAGCAAACGCTCCAAAATCGAACTGTCCAAATCGGCTCCTTGGGGGATCTGCATTTTCAACGACCGCTGCGGGCCCGACACCCACGTTCAGCGCTCGGTCGCGTTGCCCTTTTTGCCCGTGATGGCAGAGACAACTACCTCGATCGCGAGGGCCAGCACGATGACGACACCGGCAGCCTCTGCATGCATAGGAGCCTGTCGGACTTGGAAATCGTCGGCTGCAAATCGGCCACAGCGGTCCATTTTTCA
>NZ_LMIJ01000042.1 GCF_001428665.1 Acidovorax sp. Root219 | reverse complement strand
AGCGAGCACGCCTACGCAGATTGCGCAGACGCTGTGGACGAATGTGGTGGGCCGGGCGGGCACCGACAGCGAACTCAAGCTGCTGACCGACATCATGGCTGGGGGGGTATCAGCCTCCGAGCTGACGGTGATGGCGGCGAATCTGGAGATGAACGCGGTGCGGATTGATCTGGTGGGGCTGACGGCCAAGGGGATTGAGTTCGCTTGAAGCCAGCCTGGCTTGCATCAAAGGCAGGGCCCTGCCCTGCCCCAGCCCCCCCGGGCTGGCCGGCCCGCAAAGGCCGGCAAATACCCTTACAGCGAAGTTGCAATATGATACAAATCGTGGGCACTGCAGCGATGGCGCTGCAGGTGCTGGGGGCGCAGCTTCTAGGGCCATGATGGCCCGCTCGAGACCCGCGCGACCTCAATCGAATGCATTGCCACCATGAAGTGCTTCCCTATGAAAGTGGCAAACGCGCATGAGCACCGACTGGATTCCCTGTGAACTGACCACTGCCGGCCAGCGCAGCCTTGTTCGATGGATCCACCCCGGCGCCAAGCCGCTGTTCACAGAACCCTTCTTTCGCCAGACCATCGACGCGCTGGTCCAGGCAAACGCCGTGCAGAAGCTCACGCCCCTGGAGGCGCTGGCAGAGGTGGCGCCGGCCAAGGCACCGGCGGGCTTCATCTTCCACGTGTCGCGCTGCGGGTCCACCCTGGTGAGCCGCAGCCTGGCCGGCATACCCCGCCACCGCGTGGTATCGGAGCCTGCGCCCGTGAACCAGTGGCTGCTGGCCCACGGCTTGGACCCACAGGCAAAGTGGCCGCAGCTCAAGGGGCTGATACACGCCCTGTGCGGCACGGCTGTCGGTGTGGACTGCTTCATCAAATTCACCAGTTGGAACCTGCTGCACCTGCCGCAGTTGCTGGCGCTCTTTCCCGCCACCCCCTGGGTCTTCGTCTACCGGGACCCGGTCGACGTGCTGCAATCCCTGGTGGCGCGGCCGCCGCGCTGGGCGGCCCTCCCGCAACTGGCCCCTGCCCTGGGCGGCCACCAGGCCGATGGCCCTCAAGCGCTGGCGCAGGTTCTGCAGCGCCTGTTTGCCGCCCCGCTGCCGCATTGGAGTGGGCGGGCTCTGGCGATCAACTATGCCCAGCTGCCGGCCGCCATGGCCGACATTGCCGAGCACTTCGGCCTCAGGCTGGACGCAGCGGAGCAGGCACGCATGGTGCACGTGGCGCAATACGATGCCAAGCAGGCCGGTGAAGTCCCCTTTCGCCCGCGTGAGCGCGCCCCTGTGTCGGAGGCCATGGGCAGCGCCATGGCGCCACTGAACCAGCTGTGGGATCAATGGGAGGCGATGCGCACCCCATCGGAGGCACTGCATGCCCACTGAAGCCACGGCACACCGCGCGCCGCTGTCACCCGATGCGCGCGACCAGCGCCTGCTGGAGTTGATCGGGGCGGGCAAGATCGCCGCGCCAGACAACGAAGTGCTGGCAGACATCCACCGGCGCCGGGGCGACCTGGCCGCAGCGGCGGCGGAGTACCGGCGCCTGCATGCCCGAAAGGCCGGAGCGCCTCGCATCGACCTGCTGAACGCCATTTTCAATGGCGGCAATGCGCCAGCACGCCTGCCGCAATCCGATTTTGCGCCTGCCCCGTTCGTGCAGTTCGATGGCTTCTTCGGCCATGCGCTGAACCAGCACCTGCTCGACTACGCGATCTCGCGCCAGGACATCTTCAGGCCGACGGAGCTGCAGGCGGCAGACCAGTACGAAAAGCAGCGCAGCACGCTGGTCACCTACGAGGTGGGCTCCCCGGGCGAGGCGATGCGCGCCGCGGTCAGCGAGCGTCTGCCCCTGCTGTGCGAGCGGCTGGGCATGCCGGTGTTCGACATCGATTTCATCCAGCTCAAGATCGCGGCGTATGCGGCCGGCGACTTCTTCAAGGCCCACCAGGACAACGGGCTCAGCCATACGGGCAGGCGGATCAGTTTCGTCTACTACTTCCACCGCGAGCCCAAGCCCTACCGCGGTGGCGACCTGCTGCTGTACGACAGCCGCTTCGACCCGCGCGCCTATGTGCGCACCCTGTTCACACGCATCGTTCCGCACAACGACAGCATCGTGTTCTTCCCCAGCGAGTATTTCCACGAGGTGCTGCCCGTGGAAACCGCCCCGCAAGACTTCAGCGCCAGCCGTTTCACCATGGCCGGCCATATCGGTTGACAGTGCCACGCCACCGCTTCATCTTCTGCCCCTGCAAGCCATCGGCACCGCTCACGGTGCCATCGCTGCAGCCATCCCTTTTTCTGACCACAAGGCACCGCCATGTCCACCACCCCCGCCACCCGTGAAGTCATCGCCATCGATGCCGGTATCGCAGACTGGGAGACACTGGTTGCCAGCCTGGACCCTGCCATGCCGATCATCCTGCTGCCCGCAGGCGGCAACGGCCTGGAAGCCCTGGCACTGGCGCTGGCCGACTACGGCACGCTGGACGCGCTGCACCTGGTCACCCACGGCTCCGAAGGCCAGCTGCACCTGGGCGAGTTGCGCCTGAACACCGCCAACCTGGGTGAGCAGGCCCCTGCGCTCGCACAGATCGCCAGCCACCTGGCACCGGGTGCGGACCTGCTGCTGTACGGTTGCTCGGTGGCCCAGGGCGAAGGCGGGCAGGCATTCGTCAACAGCCTGTCCAGCGCGCTGCATGGCGCCGATGTCGCAGCGTCCACTGATCGCACTGGCGCGTTGGCGCTGGACGGCGACTGGGACCTGGAGTATTGGGCGGGGCAGATCGAGACGATGCTGCCGTTCGATGCGCAGGACATCGTAGAGTACAGGGCGGCGTTTGTGGGGGATGACACCGGCCTACCCACGGTGTCTTCGATCAACCGCGTCTCCACCGCGATCACCAACGCTACCAGCGTCAATTTCACCGTCAAGTTCTCTGAAAGCGTCAGCGGGGTCGATACTTCAGACTTCTCCCTGACCAAAAGCAATACTGCCAACGGCACTATCTCCAGCGTGACGGGGAGCGGAGACACCTACACCGTGACGGTGAACAGCATCTCCGGTGATGGCACTGTGCGCCTGGACCTCAAGAGTTCAGGGACCGGCATCCAAAACACGGCCGGCAACGCCATCCCCGGCGGCTACACCGCAGGCCAGCTGTACACCATCGACAACACGGGGCCCGCAGTCGGGTCGGTCAATTCCAGCGCTGCCAACGTCACTTACAAGGCGGGCGACACCGTCAGCCTGCAGGTCAATTTCAGCGAAACCGTCACCGTCACGGGCACGCCCCAACTGACGCTCGAGACCGGCACCACCGACCGTGCAGTGAACTACACCAGTGGCAGCGGCACCAGTGAACTGACCTTCACGTACACCGTGCAGGCCGGCGACACCGCGGCAGACCTGGACTACCTGGGAATCACCGCATTGGCGTTGAATGGCGGCACCATCAAGGATACGGCAGGCAACGCCAGCACCCTTACGCTGGCGGCGCCCGGTGCGGCCAACTCGCTGGGCAACAACAAAGCCATCGTGATAGATACCACCGCGCCCACGGTCGCATCGGTCAATTCCAGCGCCGCCAACGGCACCTACAAGGTGGGCAACACCGTCAGCCTGCAGGTCAACTTCAGCGAGGCCGTCACCGTCACGGGCACGCCCCAGCTGACGCTGGAAATCGGCACCACCGACCGTGCAGTGAACTACACCAGCGGCAGCGGCACCAGTGCACTGACCTTCACGTACACCGTGCAAGCGGGCGACACCACGGCAGACCTGGACTACCTGGGAATCACGGCACTGGCGCTGAATGGCGGCACCATCAAGGATGCGGCGGGCAATGCCAGCACGCTGACGCTGGCGGCACCGGGTGCGGCCAACTCGCTGGGCAACAACAAGGCCCTGGCCATCGACGGCGTGGTGCCGGTGCTGTCCTCCAGCACGCCGCTGGACAATGCTGCCGGCGTCAGCACCACCGCCAACCTCATGCTGACCTTCTCCGAAAACGTGGTGGCAGGAGAAGGCCTGGTGCTGCTCAAGAACGGCGCCGGCACGCTGATCGAGCAGTTCGATGTCACATCCGGCGAGGGCAGCCTGAACGGTAGCCTGAGCATCACCGGCGCTGCGGTCACCATCGATCCCCATGCCGACCTGGCCTACGGCACCGCCTACTACCTGCAGGTGGAGAGCCTGGCCTTCAAGGACGGCGCAGGCAACGCCTTTGCCGGCATCTCCGACGCCGAAGGCCTGAACTTCACCACGGTGGCCGCTCCAGCCCCCGCGCCCGCCCCGGACCCGGCGCCACCTGCGCCGTCACCGGCTCCGACCGTGGTGGACGGAACTCCCGTACAGACCAGCACCGTGCAGAACGCGGATGGCTCGACCACTACCACGCAGAGCATTGCACCGGTCAGCAGCGGCCGGCCCGACAATGCAGGCACGCCCAACCCGCAGCTGGCCGACATACCGCTGGCCACCAGCAATGGTGAGACCCTGCTGCAGATAGGCTTGCCCACGGGGGTGGGCGCCACATCGCAAGGCTCCGAGCCGGCCACCAGCCCTGCGGCGCTGCGCCTGCAGCTCGTCACCGCCGCCGGGGCCGCTGGAGCGGGTGGGCAAGTGGACGCTATCGACAACTACCTGGCCACCGTGCCCAATGCGGGCCAGGTCGTCGTGCGCACCATCACCCTGGCAACCACCCCAGGCATCGCACCGGGCCAGCCCATTGCCATCACCGGTGCCGACGGCACGGGCGAAGGCAGCACCACGCACCCCGACCGCCAGGAAGCCCTGGTGATCGACGCGCGCGGCCTGCCGCCGGGCTCCGTGATCCAGCTGGACAAGGTGGAGTTCGCGCTCATCATCGGAGCCGTCCGGGTCATCGGCGGGGCGGGCCAGAACATGGCCAGCGGCGATGGATCGGCCCAGTGGATCGTGCTCGGCCCCGATGACGACATCATCCACGGCGGTGGCGGCAACGATGTGGTCGGCAGCGAGGCCGGCGATGACCAGGTCTTTGGCGATGCCGGGGACGACATCGTGTTTGGCGGCGCGGGCAATGACCTGCTCTCGGGCGGCACCGGCAGTGACCGCCTGAACGGGGGCACGGGCTTTGACGTGGCGATCCAGGAGGGCACACGCGCCGACTACACCGTCACCCTGGAGGGTGCCGGTATCAAGCTGACCCATACCGCCACCGGTGTCTCCGATTGGCTGGTGGATGTCGAGCAGGTGCGCTTTGCAACGGGCCCAAGCCTCACGGTGGCGCACAGCGCCGCCGAAGAAGCCGGGGCCTATCTGTTCCAGAAGTGGATT
>NZ_LMIJ01000041.1:2500-3769 GCF_001428665.1 Acidovorax sp. Root219 | reverse complement strand
ACCCCCTTTAACGCTACTCATGTCAGCATTCGCACTTCTGATACCTCCAGCATCCGTTACCAGACACCTTCACAGGCCTACAGAACGCTCTCCTACCACGTGCAATAAATTGCACATCCGCAGCTTCGGTAACTGGCTTAGCCCCGTTACATCTTCCGCGCAGGACGACTCGATCAGTGAGCTATTACGCTTTCTTTAAATGATGGCTGCTTCTAAGCCAACATCCTGACTGTTTTAGCCTTCCCACTTCGTTTCCCACTTAGCCAATTTTAGGGACCTTAGCTGGCGGTCTGGGTTGTTTCCCTCTTGAGTCCGGACGTTAGCACCCGGTGCTCTGTCTCCCAAGCTGTACTCGTCGGTATTCGGAGTTTGCATAGGTTTGGTAAGTCGCCATGACCCCCTAGCCTAAACAGTGCTCTACCCCCGACGGTAATACTTGAGGCACTACCTAAATAGTTTTCGGAGAGAACCAGCTATTTCCAAGTTTGTTTAGCCTTTCACCCCTATCCACAGCTCATCCGCTAGTTTTGCAACACTAGTCGGTTCGGACCTCCAGTACCTGTTACGGCACCTTCATCCTGGCCATGGATAGATCACTTGGTTTCGGGTCTACACCCAGCGACTGATTCGCCCTATTCGGACTCGATTTCTCTACGGCTTCCCTATTCGGTTAACCTTGCCACTGAATGTAAGTCGCTGACCCATTATACAAAAGGTACGCAGTCACCCTTGCGGGCTCCTACTTTTTGTAAGCATGCGGTTTCAGGATCTATTTCACTCCCCTCCCGGGGTTCTTTTCGCCTTTCCCTCACGGTACTGGTTCACTATCGGTCGATTACGAGTATTTAGCCTTGGAGGATGGTCCCCCCATATTCAGACAGGATTTCTCGTGTCCCGCCCTACTTGTCTCTACCTTAGTACCACACGTCTGTTTTCGCATACAGGGCTATCACCTGCTATGGCCGGACTTTCCATTCCGTTTTGCTAACAGTCGTGCTATCAATAGAAGGCTCTTCCGATTTCGCTCGCCACTACTTTCGGAATCTCGGTTGATGTCTTTTCCTCGAGCTACTGAGATGTTTCAGTTCACCCGGTTCGCCTCGCATGACTATGTATTCATCATGCGATACCTCTTGCGAGGTGGGTTTCCCCATTCAGAAATCTCCGGATCAAAGCTTATTTGCCAGCTCCCCGAAGCTTATCGCAGGCTATCACGTCTTTCGTCGCCTGTAATCGCCAAGGCATCCACCACATGCTCTTAGTCACTTG
>NZ_LMIJ01000040.1 GCF_001428665.1 Acidovorax sp. Root219 | reverse complement strand
GCAGCGTTATGCACAGCACGCAGTTATGGACAGTTGGCCAGTCTGAACGCGCCAGAGGCTGTGATCGCCCTGGTAGATCGCAAGGAGGCGGTGCCGTTGAACTGGACATAAGTTCGCAGTCGGCGCATGAATGGTGATCTCACAACTGGAGATCACCATGGACTTGATTCTTTCGATGCACCCGATGGCCAGGGCATGGCTGCTCGATGGCCCGCTGTCTTCATACGTCGGGGCGTTCCAGGCATTGCTGGAGCGCGGCCGGTACGCCGAAGGCAGCTCGGAGACTGCCCTTCGTGCCTGGTCGCACTTTGCCCACTGGATGGCGAAGTGCCAGGTATCTGCCGAACAGATCGACGAAGCCCTCGTCGAGCAGTTTCTGGATTCGCATCTGCCGCGCTGCGACTGCCATCCCGCGGCTCTGCGTACACGCAGCGGCTTGAGCGCCAGTCTCGGACACCTGCTCGCCTTGTTGCGGGAACAGCATGTCATCGTGGAACTGCCAGGCCCCAGCGGTCCCATTGCAGAAGAACTGAACCGTTACAACGTCCACATGCGCGACGCCCGCGGCCTGGCGATAGGCACGCGCGAGGATCGGCTGGTACTCGTAGGTCGTCTGCTGCAATGCAAGTTCGCGGGCAAGGCCATCGCCATCGGCGAGTTGCAGCCGGAAGACGTTCGCGGCTTCATCGCAACCGAGCTCACGCGGGTCAGCAGCGGGTCGCATTCCAGCGCGGTCACTGCTGCGCTGCGGGCCTACTTCCGATACCGCGGGACCTGCGGTGACGCAGTGAACAGCCTGCTCGGCGCTATCTCGTCGCCGGTGCGATGGAGCCAAGCATCGTTGCCGCGCGCGCTGACGACCGAGGAGGTCCAGCGCCTCGAAGCGCATTGCGCCGAGGCCAAGCGGGCTCCGCTGCGCCTGCTGGCCATGGTGCGCCTGGCCTTGGATCTCGGACTGCGCGTGGGCGAGATCGCCAAGCTGGAGATCGGCGACTTCGATTGGCGTGCCGGAACGGTGACCTTGAAGCGAACAAAGTCCCAGCGCCAGGATGTCCTACCGCTGCCGGTGCTCACCGGGCAGGCTCTGGCGGAGTACATGAGACACGAGCGGCCCGCAACCACGCTGCCATCGCTGTTCGTCCGTCGGTTGGCGCCACACGACAAGCCCATCGGCGTCGATGCAGTGAGCCAGGCAATCGGGCGTGCCCTGCGAGGTGCCGGCATCTCACGCGGTTGCCATTCGTTGCGTCACACGCTGGCCTGTCGCCTGGTCAACAGCGGCAGTTCGATCAAGGAGGTCGCCGATGTGCTTCGGCATCGATCGCTGGACACCTCGTTGATCTACGCCAAGCTCGACTTGCAACTGCTTGCCGAGGTCGCTCTGCCTTGGCCTGGGAGTGCATCATGAGCGCCGCAGCATCGGCGAACATCGACCTCACCGCCAAGGTGGAGCAATACCTGACTGAACGCCTGCGCCTCGGGTTCAAGCCGTGCTCCTCTGATCTCGCTGTGCGCAGCTTCACTCGCTTCATGGTCGGAGAGGGACGCGACATCGCGTTGACGGTAGACGTGATGGTCCAGTGGGCGCACCAGGTACAGCCTCGGTATCTCGTGGGCGGCCGGGCCAATGTCGACACGGCAGCGCGCCGACTGGCAACGCTGCGCCCCTTCATGCGCTGGCTCCAGCAGTTCGATCCGACTGTCGAAGTTCCTGACGATTCCAGCTTCGGTCCGATCCCGCGCCGCGTGGCGCCTCACATCTACAGCGAAGCCGAGATCGCGGCATTGATCGTCGCTGCCCGCCGACTCGGCCCCTCGGATGGCCTTCGTGCCACCACCTATGCAACGCTGTTCGGTCTGATCGCATCGGCCGGGCTTCGGGTCTCTGAAGCGATCAACCTGGCCGACTCGGATGCAGATCTGGACGGCGGCATCCTGACCATACAGCAGACCAAGTTTGGCAAGTCCCGCATGGTGCCGCTGCACCCCAGCGTGATCGGTCCGATGGCAGCCTACCGGGCCTTGCGCCGCCAGTACGTGCCTGCGAAGCCGCAGATGACATTCTTCGTGGGCTCGCGTGGCGTGCACCGGGGTGAACCGCTGGGAGATCGGCAGGTGCATCGAGTGTTCTGTCAGCTGCGCGAGCAATTGGGTTGGATCGATCGCGGCGGCCATGGCCGACCGCGGGTGCATGACCTGCGCCATAGCTTCGCCGTGAGACGGATGATCCTGTGGCACCAGCAGGGAGCGAACCTTGACCAACGAATGCTGGCCCTGTCCACGTACATGGGCCACATCAATATCTCCAGCACGTACTGGTACCTGAGCGGCGTGCCGGAGTTGATGGCGTTGGCCGGCGCTCGATTCGAACGCTTCGCCGACGTCGCGGAGAACGACGATGAGTAGTTCTGAACACCGCAAGCCCGCTCCGCCGAGCTTCGCGACGCTGGTCCAGTCCTTCTTCGCCGAGCACCTGACGCAGCAGCGCGCGTTGAGCCCGCAGACCGTTGCGGCCTATCGGGACGCGTTCGTGCTGTTCCTGGACTTCGCCCAGGCGCAACTGCACAAGACGCCCACGACGCTGTCGCTCGCCGACCTGACGCCCGCGCTGATCCTGGACTTCCTCGATCATCTCGAACGCGATCGGCACAACACCGTTCGCAGCCGCAATGCGCGACTGGCCGCGCTGCGCTCGTTCCTGAAGTTCGCGGCCCGGCGAGACGTGACGGCACTTCAGGTCGTCGAGCAGGCGCTCGGCGTGCCGATGAAGCGCTTCGAGCGGCCGATGTTCGAGTTCCTGACACGCGAGGAGATGCTGGCCGTGATCGGCGCGCCAGGAGCGGATTGGATGGGCCAGCGAGACAAGCTGCTGCTGGCCCTGCTGTACAACACCGGTGCCCGCGTGTCGGAGGCAATCGGCGTAAAAGTGGGCGACGTCGTGCTGGCACCCGCCGCCTGCGTGCATCTGCATGGCAAGGGACGCAAGCAGCGGTCGGTGCCGCTCTGGCGATCGACGGTCAAGGTGATCCGCGCCTGGCTGAAGTTCAACCCGGACCTGACTCCCACGTCGGCGCTGCTGCCCAACCGTGGCGGACAGGCGATGACGCGGTCCAACGTGACGCAGCGCCTGGCATTGGCCGTCAAGAAAGCCGCGCTCACGACGCCGAGCCTGGCCGGGAGAACGATCTCTCCACACTGCCTGCGTCACTCGACCGCTATGCACCTTCTGCAGTCGGGCGTGGACATCAGCGTGATCGCTCTGTGGCTCGGACACGAGAGTCCGGCGACAACGCATCAGTACATAGAGGCCGATCTCGCCATGAAGGAAAAGGCACTGGCCAGGCTTCAGGATCCCAATGTGGTCCCACAGCGGTTCCGGGCAGAAGACGATCTGTTGAAGTTCCTCAAGACCTTGTGATTACGTGAAGTTCAAAGACGCGACCGCAGCCCTCTTGCGAGGGCGGCGACGCCGCGCTGCCGGACCAACTGTGCATAACTGCGTGCTGTGCATAACGCTGC
>NZ_LMIJ01000039.1 GCF_001428665.1 Acidovorax sp. Root219 | reverse complement strand
GGCCACGGTGGCCACCAGGCTTTGCTGCATGCGCTGCAGGGCGCTGAGCAGGTGGCCGGTTTCGTCGCGGGATTGCACGACGATGTCGCCGCTCAGGTCGCCGGCGGCGACGCGGTCGGCAGCCTGTACCGCCTGGGCCAGGGGGCGGGTGATGGAGCGGATGAGCCACACCGCCGCCAAGACTGCCAGCAGGATCGCGAACGCGGCTGCAGCCCACATCACGAAACGCGCATTGAGGTAGATCGAAGCGGCGCTGGCGCTAGCGGCCCTGGCACCAGCGCCGTTCAATGCCGCGAGTTTCTTCAGGGTATCAATCGACTCCATGTACCACTTGCGCGATTCGCCCTGCAAAAACGCAAAAGCCTGCTCGCTCTCGTTCTTGCGCGACAGCTCCAGCAGCTTCACGGCAGACTCGCCATAACCCTTGCGCGCCTGTACATAGGTTTCATACAGCTTGCGTTCCGCATCGCTGGCGATCAAGCCTTCGTAGGTGTCCTCTGTCGTCTTGATCTCGGCGCGCATACCCTCCATCGCTTTTTCCACCTGACCCTTGGCCGAAGGGTCCTGGGTGGTCAGATGCCGGAATTCATTGAGCCGCGCTTCTGCCAGTTGGGCGTCGAGCCGATTCACCAACTCGACACTGGGCAGCCAATTTTCGGTGATGTCCGACGTACTGCCATAAATCGCGGTCAGTTGCGACAGCGCTGTGGCGATGACTGCGAGCAGCAGCAGTACAAGGGCGCCAAAGGTGCCCGCCATGCGAGTCGATATCTTGAGATTGTTCATGGTGTCGTTTCCAGAAAATACCTGACTGGTCCACAGCGCACCAGTCCACTGCCGACTTCTGCGCCGCCTGCCTTTGTATCAGGTCGCCGCAGCCTTCACCAGCCCGATGTCGGCACTGCACAGCAGCGCCTCGATGTCCATCAGGATCAGCATGCGCTCACCCACGCTGGCAATGCCGGTGACAAAGGCAGGGTCCAGGTTGCCATGGGGCTCGAACTGCGGCACGGGCTTGATGAGTTCCGGGGCCAGGGTGACCACGTCGGCCACGGCATCCACCACGGCACCGACCAGCAAGGACCCCAGGTCCAGGATGATGACCACCGTGAAGTCGGTGTAGCTCGCCTCGGGACAGTGCAGCTTCATGCGCAGGTCCAGGATGGGCACTATGCGCCCGCGCAGGTCGATCACCCCCTTGATGAAATCCGGCGAATGGGCCAGGCGGGTGGGCTGCTCGTAGGAGCGGATTTCCTGCACCCGAAGGATGTCGATGCCGTACTCCTCCGCGCCGAGGCGAAAGCTGAGGTACTCCCGCGCACGCCCGGCAGGTGGGGCATTGCGGGAAGTGATTTCAGGCGAGGCTTCAGCAAGGGGTTGGTTCATGGCGGGTGTCTTCGGGATGGAAAAGCATGCACCCGGTTGAGGAATTGCAGGCACTCCCAAAAGCATAGCAGCAAAAATTTACATTTCATAACAAAAACCCGGCCAGACGCCGATTGCTGCAAGCCCGGCCCCCGCCTCATTGGAGAGCTACCTCCACTCCCGGAGAGGGTTCAGGCGCAAAAAAATGTTACCGTTACCCGGGCTGTCGAATGGCAAGCCGCTGCGCAGCTGGCGCCCCCGCCGCCGCACCGCCCCTGACGCCGCCGGGCAGTTGCCTTGTGCCCCATGGAATGACCTGATGACGCTGTTCACCAAAAAAGAGAAGAACCCCCACCACATGCCTGCCCCCGGCCTGCCCTTGCTGGCGCTGGAGCTGCGCGCGCCCTGGGAATTCGGGGCGGTGCTGCCTGCCTGGCCGGTGCTGCAGCGCGCCCCCCGGGGCGATGGGCATACCGTGATCGTCTTCCCCGGGCTTACGGCCGGGGACGCCACCACGGCCCCGCTGCGCCGCTACCTGGAATCGCGCAGCTATGACACCCAGGGCTGGGGACAGGGGCTGAACCTGGGCCCGCGCGAAGGCGTGCTGGACAACGCCAAACAGCAGTTGCAGCAGGCCGCGCAGCGCAGTGGGGGCAAGGTGAGCCTGGTGGGCTGGAGCCTGGGCGGCATCTATGCCCGCGAGCTGTCCAAGGAACTGCCCGACCTGGTGCGCTGCGTGGTGACACTGGGCACGCCCTTTGCCGGGCCCCACACTTCCACCAATGCCTGGCGCATCTACCAGTTCGCCAGCGGCCGCAGCATCGAGCGCGAGACCGAGAACTACAACCTGCCCGAGGCCCCGCCCGTGCCCACCACCAGCATCTACTCGCGCAGCGATGGCGTGGTGGCCTGGCGTGGCAGCCTGCAGGCGCCCGCAGCGCACAACCCACACACCGAGAACATCGAGGTGGTGGCCAGCCATTTCGGCATCGGCCTGAACCCGAGCGCCTGGTGGGTGGTGGCCGACCGGCTGGCCCAGCCGCAGGGGCCGGGAGCCGCGTGGCAGGCCTTCAAACGCCCTGCCCTGCCGGGGCTGCAGCTGGTGTTTCCGGATCCGCACCGGCCACGCTGAACGCGGCCCGCACCGGTCCAGGCGTGAAAAACCCGCCGACGGCGGGTTGAAAGAGAGGACGGCCCAGGGACAGCCTGCGGCCTTCAATCAGAAGCTTTCCCACTCATCATCCCCACCCCCGGCCGCCTTGGCCGGCGCCTTGGGTGCCGCTGCCGCTGCAGGGCTTGCCGCCGCTGCGGCCTTGGGCGCCGCCAGCCGGCTGGCCGCCGGGGCCTTGGCCGCTGGCCTGGAGGTTACGGCCGCGCGCGCTGCCGGTGCCGCCATGGCCACCGGCTTGCGCACCGCTGGGGCCGGTGCAGTTGCCGCGCTGCGCTGGTTGGCGGCACCGCTGCCATCGCCCGCCAGCCTGAACACCGCCACCGCGTTCACCAGTTCGCCCGCCTGG
>NZ_LMIJ01000038.1 GCF_001428665.1 Acidovorax sp. Root219 | reverse complement strand
TTGGGGCTATAAGAGCCTGACGATGACCTACTTTCACACGGGAACCCGCACTATCATCGGCGCAAAGTCGTTTCACTGTCCTGTTCGGGATGGGAAGGAGTGGTACCAACTTGCTATGGTCATCAGGCATAACTTGGAGTCGACTTGCTCTTGGAGCAAGACAACGAATTCATAGAGTGGAATCAGATTTTATGTGTTTTGACTGCGTCAACTTGGCATAACAATCTTCGAAGCTTGCACACGTCCATGAAGGAGCGTACACGGCTATCAAAGTTATAGGGTCAAGCCTCACGAGCAATTAGTATCAGTTAGCTTAACGCATTACTGCGCTTCCACACCTGACCTATCAACGTCCTGGTCTTGAACGACTCTTCAGGGGGCTCAAGGCCCCGGCAGATCTCATCTTGAAACGAGTTTCCCGCTTAGATGCTTTCAGCGGTTATCTCTTCCACACTTAGCTACTCGGCAATGCCACTGGCGTGACAACCGATACACCAGAGGTGTGTCCACTCCGGTCCTCTCGTACTAGGAGCAGGCTTCCTCAAATCTGCAGCGCCCACGGAAGATAGGGACCAAACTGTCTCACGACGTTTTAAACCCAGCTCACGTACCTCTTTAAATGGCGAACAGCCATACCCTTGGGACCGGCTACAGCCCCAGGATGAGATGAGCCGACATCGAGGTGCCAAACACCGCCGTCGATATGAACTCTTGGGCGGTATCAGCCTGTTATCCCCAGAGTACCTTTTATCCGTTGAGCGATGGCCCTTCCATACAGAACCACCGGATCACTATGTCCTGCTTTCGCATCTGCTCGACTTGTCAGTCTCGCAGTTAAGCACGCTTATGCCATTGCACTATCGTCACGATGTCCGACCGTAACTAGCGTACCTTCGAACTCCTCCGTTACGCTTTGGGAGGAGACCGCCCCAGTCAAACTGCCTACCATGCACTGTCCCCGATCCAGATAATGGACCTAGGTTAGAACCTCAAACACACCAGGGTGGTATTTCAACGTTGGCTCCATGACATCTAGCGACATCACTTCAAAGCCTCCCACCTATCCTACACAGATCTGTTCAAAGTCCAATACAAAGCTACAGTAAAGGTTCATGGGGTCTTTCCGTCTTTCCGCGGGGAGATTGCATCATCACAAACATTTCAACTTCGCTGAGTCTCAGGAGGAGACAGTGTGGCCATCGTTACGCCATTCGTGCAGGTCGGAACTTACCCGACAAGGAATTTCGCTACCTTAGGACCGTTATAGTTACGGCCGCCGTTTACTGGGACTTCAATCAAGAGCTTGCACCCCATCATTTAATCTTCCAGCACCGGGCAGGCGTCACACCCTATACGTCCACTTTCGTGTTTGCAGAGTGCTGTGTTTTTATTAAACAGTCGCAGCCACCGATTTTTTGCAACCCCGTTGGGCTCCCTCTGTTCGAGTTCACCTACTTGGGGCATACCTTCTCCCGAAGTTACGGTATCAATTTGCCGAGTTCCTTCTCCTGAGTTCTCTCAAGCGCCTTAGAATACTCATCTCGCGCACCAGTGTCGGTTTGCGGTACGGTCGTGTGTAGCTGAAGCTTAGTGGCTTTTCCTGGAAGCAGGGTATCACTCACTTCGTCTGCAAGCAGACTCGTTATCACCCCTCATCTAAGCCCGGCGGATTTGCCTACCAGGCACGACTACAGGCTTGAACCAACATATCCAACAGTTGGCTGAGCTAACCTTCTCCGTCCCCACATCGCACTACACATCGGTACAGGAATATTGACCTGTTTCCCATCAGCTACGCATCTCTGCCTCGCCTTAGGGGCCGACTCACTCTACGCCGATGAACGTTGCGTAGAAAACCTTGCGCTTACGGCGAGGGGGCTTTT
>NZ_LMIJ01000037.1 GCF_001428665.1 Acidovorax sp. Root219 | reverse complement strand
GGCGCAATGGCGCTGGGCCGTTCTGGCAGCGGGGTTCTACCTGCTGTCCACGCTGTGCAAGGAAGTGTATGTCCCCTGGGTGGCGTTGACCCTGCTGGTGCCTCTGCCTGCTGGCTCGCAGTCTGCGGCTGCAGGCTCGCCTGGGGCGGTGGGCTCGCCCTGGGGCATGGCGCGTTGGCGCTTCGCGTTGCCTACACTGGCCGTGGCGCTGGCGTATGCGGTGGTCCGCATCAGCGTTTTTTCAGGCATGGGGGGATACCATGGGAGTGCGCTGGGCGACTGGCGGGCCCTGCCGGTCTTCATTGGCAACCTGGCCCATATGCTGGCCCAGGGCCTGCTTGGAAGCGGTGCGCTGGGCATGGCTGCAATCCTGGCGTGCCTCGTGTGCCTGGTGGCGGGGGTTGCCGCACAATCCACGCCGCACCGCCGATGGATGCTGGTGGGCTTGGGCGCCGCTGCCGTGGTGATGGTCTTTCCGTTGCTTTTCGTGGTGCACCCGGGTGTGGATCTGATCGGGTATACGCGTTATCTCTGGGTGCCCTGGGTTGCCCTGTGCGTTCTCTGGAGCCTGAAGTGGCCCGCCCGCATTGCGCGCTGGCGCGCAGCCGCCCTGCTCGTTTTCGTGGCGGCGGTGGTGCAGCAGTCCATGGCCCAGCGCGAGCATGACCGCCCCGCCAACGCGGTGTTCGAGGCCCACTATGCATTCGCCCTGAATCCGCCGCCAGGCCAGATCCTGGTGCCTTACGAGTTCTTCTCGCCCATTTCCACAGTCACCCAGATCATGTACGCGCACGCAGCGCAGCAGCGCCTGGAGCCCGGCCGACTCCATCCCGAGCCAGCGCTGCTGCGCAAGGCGCCCGCCGATGCAGCCGAGCGCGCGCGCATCCGAACGTGGAATGACAAGTGCCTGTGCCTGGTGCCATTGGACAGCCTGCCGCCCGAGCAGCAGGAGGCCGTCATCCAATCCCAGCTGGCCAATGTCGGTCACGCTTTTTCCATGGACAAACCGCCCCCGCGCGTGGCGCATGGCTACGGCGGCTCCATCGACGCCATCACCGTCGAAGGCCGCCAGTTGCACATATCCGGATGGACCCCGACCCTTGGAGCCGGCCGAAAAATGGTGATGGCTGTGCCCACCCCGGGTGCCCAGGTCAGCCTGGACGCATTGGTCAGCACAGAACGGCCCGACGTCGCGCAGTCCTTTCAGCGCCAAGACATGCTGCTGTCGGGGTTCGAGGCCATCCTGGGCTTTTCGGACGAACGCATGGCCCAGGCGGCCAGCAGGATGCGTTGTGCCATCGTCCTGGGCCACCTGCCGGGACAGGAGCACCAGTTCCTGCTGCTGCCCGTGAAGGGCAAGCAGGGCTGCAGCGATGCATTGATACCCGACGCGACCAGAGCGGAGGGGGGATGACCGCTGACGGCAAAGGGTTTGGGCGGCCAGGCCATCCGTGCCACCAAGCTGCCTGCGCCAACCCGGCGCATGCAACAGGATGAAAATGCCGAACCAGACCAGAACACACCAAACCACATGGAAGCGCGATCTGGCAATGCTGGGCGCCTTGTGCCTGCTGACCTTCGCGCTGCACGGCAGCGCCCTGCAGGGCTACTGGCGCTGGGACGATGGC
>NZ_LMIJ01000036.1 GCF_001428665.1 Acidovorax sp. Root219 | reverse complement strand
TAGACATCATGGTCGCCGCGCCCTGGATAGGCGGCCGGTCTCCGACATCGTAGATTGCGTCCAAGGACGTAGCGCTACATGCTGTGACTTGCGTCGTCA
Source organism: Acidovorax sp. Root219 (assembly GCF_001428665.1). Classification (GTDB taxonomy): domain Bacteria; phylum Pseudomonadota; class Gammaproteobacteria; order Burkholderiales; family Burkholderiaceae_C; genus Acidovorax. The sequence continues at coordinate 1,409 of NZ_LMIJ01000036.1, read as the reverse complement.
GCAACAAGGAGACCGACCATGCAAGAGAGCAGCAAGATTCACGTGGGCCTGGACGTCCACAAAGACAGCATCAGCATCGCAGCGGCCGAGCCTGGCCGAGTGCCCGGGCGCCTGATAGGCAAGGTCACGCACGATGTGAGCAAGCTGCTCAAGGTGCTGGCCAAGGTCGGCAACGCCGATCAACTGCACATCGTGTACGAGGCCGGCCCCACCGGCTTTGGCCTTCAGCGTGCTCTGCACAGCAGGGGCTACCTGTGCGAGATCATTGCCCCCTCGCAGATCCCGCGCCGCCCTGGAGATCGGATCAAGACCGACGGGCGCGACTGCGTTCAACTGGCCGAATGCTCTCGCGCTGGCCAGTTGACTGCCGTGTGGATCCCCGACCCAGAGGACGAAGCGATCCGTGACCTGTCACGGGCACGCGAAGATGCAGTCAACAGTCGCGTGCAGGCCCGCCACCAACTCAAGGGATTCTTGCTGCGTCACGACGTGCGATACACCGGCAAGACCTCATGGTGTGGGGCCTACTACCGCTGGCTGGGGACACTAAACTTCGGGGCGGGGGCCGCACAGACAGCGTTCACCGAATACTGGCAAGCCGTGACGGCTGCAGATGATCGCGTTGACCGGCTGACGAAGGCGCTGCAGGCCTCGATCACTGGCTGGCGCTTTGAGGCGGTGGTTGGTGCGCTGCAGGCACTGCGTGGCGTCGCCGCGATCACGGCGATTGGCTTGGCAGCGGAGATCGGAGACCTGGGACGCTTTGCCCATCCACGCAAACTCATGGGCTACCTCGGTCTGGTGCCCTCGGAGCACTCCAGTGGTCAGCGCACGAGCCGGGGCAGCATCACCAAGACCGGCAACGCGCACGCCCGGCGGCTGCTGACTGAAGCCGCCTGGAACTACCGCTTCAAGGCGCGCATAGGCAAACAAGCGCAGATCCGACAACAGGATCTGTCCGAGCCGATACGAAGGATGGCATGGACAGCGCAGTTGCGGCTGACACAGCGCTTCGCAGCGTTGAGTGCACGTGGCTTGCAGGCCAACAAAGCCTGCATCGCCGTCGCAAGGGAGCTGGCAGGCTTCGTCTGGGCCATCGGCATGCAGGCGCAGCGCGAGCAGGGCCAGCCAAACTGAAAGGGCATAACACGCAACAGGATCGATCTGGCGATGCGATACGAGCAACGATAGGGCAACCCTCGACGCTCCTACCAGGGCACCGCAAGGCAGATCCCCGATCCTAGAGCGAGGCAGGCCCGCGACGAATCGATGAAGTGCTGGTAACCAATCCGCGGATATGAGTCTGATTCATCGTCGCTGCAAACGCTCGTGTCGCATCACCCGATCGATCCTGAGAGAACGCACACCAAATGAGGCACTGACAGTATTGACAATGGCGACCATATGAG
>NZ_LMIJ01000035.1 GCF_001428665.1 Acidovorax sp. Root219 | reverse complement strand
GAGGAGTCCACGGCGGCAGCGGCGTCGATGCGCGACCAGGCGCAGAAGCTGGCCGAGGTGGTGGCGGTGTTTAACGTGGGGGCGATGCCTGCGCGGGCACCTTCGGCAGCCCCGCGTGCTGCCGCACCACGCCCCGCACCCGCCCCGGCCCGCCCTGCGGTCGCAGGCAAGCCCGCTGCGCGTCCGGCCGCCCCCGCGACTGCACGGCTGACGACTTCGGCGCCCAAGCCGGCAGCGGCCCACAAGCCTGCCGCTGCGGGGCCAGCCCCCGCACGGGCCCCGCGCGCCACCGCCAAGGGCGGTGACGACGACTGGGAAAGCTTCTGATCCAGGAGTGCAGGTGCCTCAGCAACCGGGTGGTGGTCATCCGCGGCCCAGCCCAGCCTGCGTGAGCCCGGCCTTCTTGGGCGGCCTTCTATCGAATTGGGGTTTGTCCCGGTGACCTGAAGCCCGTTGCACGCCCGTGGCTAGCGTAGGCTATGCCTGTTTGATGTAATTGAATGTTTCCGCCAATAAAGGTGGGAAATGCCAAGGCATCACAGGTCCACAAGGAAAAGAGCCATGCAATTCGACAATATCCGTGTCTCCCGCAAGCTGTGGGGGGCATTTCTGGGTCTGATGATCGCGATGCTGCTGCTCTCCAGCTTCGCCCAGAACCGGGGCAACAACTCCATGTCAGCGGCACTCGATGCCGTGGTCGAGGTCGAGGCCCGCATTTCTACCGCCATCCGCTGGCGAGGCGCCACCGAGACGGCCGTGAACATGGTCGTGGGCGGTGCGGTTACCACCGATGCTGCGCTGTCCGAGCAGTATGGCGTGAAGGTCAAGGAGATCATCGGCGCCATCAACAAGCTGCAGGAGAAGATCGTCGCCTCGGCCACGGACCCACAGGAGAAGGCGGCTGTCGACAAGGTCCTGGAGGCGCGCAAGGCGGTGCTGGCGGCCACGGCCCGAACGGGGGAGCTCAAGAAGGCGGGCGACGATGCGGCCACGCGTCAGTACGCGGACAAGGAGTTTGCGCCCCTGGTCACCTTGTACCTCAAGGCCCAGGACGACTTCGTGGCGGTGCTGGAAAAGCGCCGTGACGCCATCCGCGCTGAGGTGGTTACGCGGCGCATCGAGTACGCCATTTCGAGCATCATCCTGTCGCTGCTGCTGCTGGCGGTGGGCATCTTCCTGGCCTGGAGGCTGGTGCACTCCATCAGCGACCCGCTCAACCAGGCGGTGACCACCATCGACGCCATCGCCGCAGGCGACCTCACGCGCGAGCTGCAGTCCACCCGCAAGGATGAGTTCGGCCACATGCTCCGCTCGCTTTCGGCGATGTCGGCGCGCCTCCGCGGCGTGGTCAGCGAGGTGCGCTCGGGCGTGGACTCGGTGTCTTCTGCATCCGTGGAGATTGCCAACGGCAACCACGACCTGTCGGCACGCACCGAGCAGACGGCGTCCAACCTCGAAGAAACAGCGGCCAGCATGGAG
>NZ_LMIJ01000034.1:125097-170733 GCF_001428665.1 Acidovorax sp. Root219 | reverse complement strand
AGCGTCTTGGGCGCATGGCCCACGATGCGCTCGTCCACCAGGTGCAGCTCGGCATTCGTGCCGTGCCGGGCGAAGGAGCCGGCGTACCACACGCGGTCGCCGGGCTTGAACAGCGTGACCTCGGGGCCCACGGCCTTCACGATGCCGCTGGCGTCCCAGCCCAGCACCTTCCAGCGCTGGCCTTCGGCGGGGGCCGCGCTCTTGCGGATCTTGGTGTCCACGGGGTTCACGGAGATGGCTTGCACCTCCACCAACAAATCGCGGCCGGTGGCCACGGGGTCGGGCAAGGTGATGTCGACCAGCGCATCGGCATGGGTGATGGGCTGGGGGGTGGTGTATCCGACGGCTTTCATGGGGATGGCTCTTTCAACAAGGGGGATCAGTAGCGAAGATGAATGGCGGTGCCTCTGGGCCCGCTCTTACTTGCGGCACAGCCGTTCGTAGTACGACTGGATTTCCATCGCAATCCAGTCCTTCAAATCCCAGTCGGGGTGCTGCGCTTCCAGGATGGGCGTGAGCTCCTTCTGGATGGTGGCCAGGTCATTGCCTGCGGCGCAGCGGCGCGCCACTTCCTCGCGGGCCACGTCCATGTGGCGTGCCGACGCATCGAGGTCGGCGGCCGTGCCGATGCGGCCGTGCCCGGGGATCACGATCTTGGGGTTGGTGGCGGCCACCTTGCGAAAGATCTCGCGCCAGTTGAGCGGGTCGACGTCGGTGTCCGCTAGGTCCGGGAACCACGGCATGATGGGGAACGATTTGGTCTCCAGCAGGTCGCCCAGAATCACCACGCCCTGCTCGGGCACCGAGATCACCTGGTCGCCCAGCGTGTGCGCCGGCTGGTAGTAGTTGAGCTTGACCACGCGCCCGCCCAGGTCGATCTCGGCCTCGGTGTCGTACACCACATCGGGCATCACGAAGCGCACGTCCTTCATGGCCTGCGCCACGTCCAGCTTGTCCGAGAAGAGTTCGCGGAACGCGGGCCCCTTCTTGAGCAGCTCGTCGCGCTGCGCGCGGTTGTAGATGATGGTGGCCTGGCCCTTGAAGGCCTGCGCGCCAAAGCCATGCTCCGGGTGGAAGTGCGTCATGGTGAGGTACAGCTTCTTGTTGCCCGCCAGCTTTCTGGCGGTCTGCAGCACCAGTTGCGCGCTCTTGGTGCCCAGGCCTGTGTCCACCACCAGCGCCGCGTCGCGGCCGACGATGATGGTCACGTTGGGCACCAGAAAGACCTGCTGGCGGTCTTCGATCACGTGCACGCCGGGGCTCACCTCGGTGATGTTGGCCAGGTTCACCACCTTCTGCGCCGACACATCCTTGCCGGCGGCGAAAGCAGGCACGCTGACCAGCGCACAGGCCATCACGGCGGCGGCGCACAGCGCGACGGACTGGCGCAACACGATCTTGCGGGCGACCGGTGCAGGCCTTGGTGCAGGGTCCGCAAAGGCAGCGTGCGGCTGGCGGGAGTGGGGGATTCGCAGGGCATTCATGGTGGTCTTCGGTTCAGGGGGTGAAGGGGTGTGTCGAGAAGCGGTAGGTGAATTCTCAAGACCCGGTCACAATCTGTCCAACAGATAACCGATATAAATGATTATTTGATTTATGGATTTTCATGGCATCGACCTGAACCTGCTGGCCGCTTTCGACGCGCTGGCGAGCGAGCGCAACGTGACCCGCGCCGCCGTGCGCGTGGGCGTCAGCCAACCCGCGATGAGCGCCGCCCTGTCGCGCCTGCGCACGCTGTTCAACGACCCGCTGTTCCTGCGCAGCGCGCAGGGCTTGGTGCCCACGCCCAAGGCGCGCGAACTGGCCGGGCCGGTATCGCAGGCGCTGCAGCAGATCAAGGCCGCACTGCTGCCCAAGGAGCAGTTCGAGCCCGCCACCAGCGCCATGACCTTCACCCTGGGCCTGTCGGAATACCCGGCCTTCGTGCTGCTGCCCCTGCTCTCGCGGGCGCTGGAGCAACTGGGCCCCGGGCTGTCGCTGTCGGTGCACGCCATCGGCAGCCGCGACAGCGCGGTGGACCTGCTCGATGCCGGCACCATCGACGCGGCCATCGGCGTGCCGCCCACCCAGGCCGAGAACCGCATCCTCACCCGCTCCGTCATGCGCGACGAGTTCATCACCATCGTGCGCCGCGGCCACCCGGCGGTGAAGGACGGGATGAACATGCAGGTATTTCTGGCGCTGCGCCATGTGCTGGTGTCGCCCGAGGGCGACCGCCACGGCCTGGTCGACCAGGCACTGGCCTACCTGGGCCAGCGCCGCACGCTGGGCCTGGCGCTGCCGCAGATGTTTGCCGCCCCCAGCATGGTGGCGCAGACCGACATGGTGGCCACGGTGATGGGCCGCGTGGCGCGCCATTCGCCGCACTGGCGCAAGCTGGCGTCGTTCACGCCTCCCGTCACGCTGCCGGTGATTGGCTACGACCTCATGTGGCACCGGCGCAATGACGCGCACCCGGCGCAGCAGTGGCTCAGGGACCAGGTGGCGGCGCTGGCAGCGGCGCTGTAGCATGCGCCCCTGCCCACCAAGGACCTCTGTCGCGATGACGAAGATGCTGATGAAGATTTTCCAACCTGCGGTGCTTGCCGCATGCGCGCTCCTGGTGGCTGGGACTGCTTGCGCCCAGGCCGGCCCCCTGGCGCTGCATGACCTGCCCGTCGGCAAACCCCTGCGCGCCGTGCCGGAGTGTGCAAGGACTCAGGCGCAGGGCACATGGACCTATGCGGGGCGCTACCGCAACGAATGCATCGAGTGGCTGGTGCCCGGCCGCCAGCCCCCGGCCGAGCGCAGCGAGATACACCGCATCTACCTGCCATCGCCCCCTGCCCTGTCCAAAGGCAGCTACGTCAACCTGGAGGTGGGCAACGACGGCACGCTGATGCAAACCGTCGTGATGACCCGAGGGCTAGCAACCCAAGCGCAGGACCTGGCATCCCTGATCACCCTCTACGGCCGCCCTGCGGTCAACCGGGTGGTGACCGTCAAGGACGATGACACCGGCAAGACCATCGCGCCCATCCACGCGGAGTGGACGTTGAAGGACGGCTCCATGGTCATCTTCTGGGGCAAGACGGCGGACATCGAGACCGGGGGCGTGGGCATCTACTCCCCTGCCAGCACCCGGGAGATCCTTGAGGAAAGAAAGCGCGACGCATTGAAGGAAGCGGCCAGCAAGTAGCGCCCATCGCCCGCGCGAGGCACGCTGCCGCTCATCCAGAAGCCTCCTTTTCCAATCTTGGGTGATGGGAAACATGGTTCACCTGGCTTGCCGTTTGGGATGATCGAAACGCAATCCAGAGTTACATCACCAGGGCAGCGCCTTGCCCATGTGCGTAAAACTCCCCGAAGGGCCAGAGTCGTCGAGCAAGGCCATTGCCACGCTGGTCTTTGCGCCGGCCTCGGCATCGATTTCACCGTTGCCACCGTTCATGTCGGTCATCACATAGCCCGGGTGCACAGCGTTCACCTTGAGCGGGGTTCCCCTCAGTTCGTGGGCCAGATGCACGGTCCACGCGTTGACAACGCTCTTGGAGGCGTTGTAGGCCGGCAGTTTGAAATCGTAGATGGGCGAAGCAGGGTCTGTGTGCAGGCCGAACGAAGCGAGCTGGCTGGAGAGATTGACGATGCGACCCGCGGCTGCGGCCTTGAGCAGCGGCAAGAAGGCCTGGGTCACCTCCACCAGGGCGAACACATTGGTGTCGAAGGTCTCGCGCCACACCTGCAGCGACTGCTCGGAAGGCTTGCGGTCCATTGCGTCGAGCAGCACGCCCGCGTTGTTGACCAGGATGTCCAGGCGGCCGTAGGTGCTTTGCACATGCGCGGCGGCGTAAGCGATGCTGGCCGGGACGGTGACATCCAGCGCCAGGGGCTCAACGCTCAGGCCTTCGGACTGAAGGGCCTGCGCAGCCTTGGTCGCAGTGGCAATGCTGCGGCCGGCAAGCAGCACATGCACACCGGCCTGGGCGAGCTGGCGGGTGGTGGCAAGTCCTATGCCGCGGGTGGCGCCGGTGACGAGGGCAATTTTGGGCTGGTTGGTCATGGTGATGTCCGGTCAAGGTGGGAGAACAAATCGAGAGCCCGGCTCATTTGCGGCGTGTGTAGCTGTAGCTGATGCCCCGCCACTTCACCGGCGCAGATCCAGCCAGCGTGAAGTACTGGTCCTTCACTTCGTGGTCCGCATCCTGGCGTGTGATCACCTGCTCCATGCGCCAAAACTGGCCAATGGCGATGTCCCCAATGATATTGGGCGAGGCAAAGGGCAGAAAGCTCATGAAAATGCGCTGTTCAGGATCGGGGTCGATGCTGTAGGCCACCATCATTCCGTCCGGCACGCGGCCGTCCATGGACATGTATTGCCAGCGTCCTTCCTGCTTGTTGAAGGTCAGGAAGTCGGCGCGGGTAAAGGCTGCACCGGGTGCGCCGGGCACCGTGCGCAACACCTCTTCCAGCATCGGCCCGATCATGCGGCGCTCGGCCACCAGGCCCGTCTGCACAGTGGGCGTGGCGCCGGGCTTTTCCCAATTGGTGATGGTCACGTCCCAGGTTCCCGCGCGCTGAACGAGGGCCTTGGCTTCGGGGCCGAATTCGTTGAGCTTGTCCATCACGGACTGTGCATCGGCGGCGTTGGCCGGCACTGCGAAAAGGGTGGACGACAGCGCCAGCACAGCGGCGATGGCGGGGAGTACGCGGTGGGGTTTCGATGGCATCTTTGTTCCTTGGGTCGGCGTCGACATCGACACCGATGGAACAAAGTGTATTGACCGATGGATGAATGATAATCACCAGACAGAGCATCGATCTCACAACCAGGAGTGGTGAATGGACCGCCTTGCCAGCATGGCTACCTTTGTCAAGGTCGTCGACCTGGGCTCCTTCGCAGCAGCGGCGATGGCGCTGAAAATGTCGCCGCAGATGGTCGCCAAACACGTTGCCTACCTCGAAGCGCGCCTGGCCACGCGCCTGCTCAACCGCACCACCCGACGCCAGAGCCTGACCGAGATCGGCAAGACCTACTACGAGCGCTGCAAGGTGGTGCTGGCAGAGGTGGACTGGGCAGACGCCGCAGGCGACAACGCGACCGGCAGGCCGCGCGGGCGCTTGCGTGTCAACGCCCCGCTTTCGTTCGGTACCCACACCCTGGTGCCGCTGGTCGCGCGCTACCTGCGCCAGCATCCGGAGGTCGAAATCGAATTGGTGCTCAGCGACCGCTATGTCGACCTGATCGAGGAAGGCTTCGAGGCCGTCTTTCGCATCGGGCGGCTGGCCGATTCGTCGCTGACTGCGCGTGCGCTGCGCCCCTTTCGCTCGCTGGCATGCGCATCGCCTGCGTACCTGCAACAACGCGGAACCCCGCGCGACCCGGCAGACCTGCTTGCGCACGTATGCCTGGGCTATGTCGGCACGCGGCCCGGGTCGACCGACTGGCGGTTCATGCGAGACGGGCGCACATTCGACGTACCGGTGCGCGGCCCCCTGCAGGTGAACAACGCCGCCGCCTTGCTCTCAGGTGCGCTGGAGGGGTTTGGCATCGCCTTCATCGCAGAAGATCTGGCACGGGCTTCCATTGCCTCGGGCGCGCTCGTGCGCGTCTTGCCCGACTTCGAGACCCCGTCACGCCCGATGCACCTGCTGTTCCATGCCGACAGGCGGCTGACCAGCAAACTTCGCAGCTTCGTAGATGCGGTCACGCGGGAAATCGGACTCGATGATCCCCCGAATTCAAAATGAGCGCGGTGCGGTGACCCGTCCCCGCAGCCTCATGCCCGGTGCGCGATGCCAGCGCCCGCAGCGCGCTCGATCTGCGCTTGCAGCGGGGCCAGAAAGCCATCCATGGTCTGGGCCTGCAGATCGACGGCCTTGGCACCGCCGCCCGCCACCACGGTCACGTCCTCGATGCCGATGACGCCGAGGATGAGCCGCAGATACTGCGTGGCGATGTCGCGATCGCGAATGGGCGATCCCTCGGTGTAGACGCCGCCCGAGGCCATTAGCAGGGTTGCCTTCTTGCCTTTGACCAGGCCCTGGCCGTCCAGGCCGAGCGTCGCGCCCTTGCGCACGATATGGTCCACCCAGGCCTTGAGCGACGCGGGGACGTTGTAGTTGTAGACCGGGGTCGAGATGACCAGGTGCCCGGCCGCGAGCACCTCGGCGACCATCTCGTCCGACAGCCGCAGTTCGTCCCGCATCGCCTGCGTTTGGTTCGCGGGCGGCGTGAAGTAGGCATGCAGCCAGGGCGCCGTGACGAACGGGGGCGCGCCATCGGCATCGGCCAAGTCGCGGTGCACGACATGGCCACCCGGATGGGCGGTGCGCCAGGCCGCAAGAAAGCGCTGGGTCATCTGGCGCGAGACGGATTGGGCGCCGCGCGGGCTGGTCTCTACAACGAGGAGTCGGGTCATGCGAGTTTCTTTCCTTCTTTCGGGGTGGCTGGTGGGCCCGGTGGGTGCGCCGGACGAGGCCGCCAGTGGCGTCGTGAAGAGACTTTAGGCGCCACCTTGCTTCTGCGGAAGCGATGAAAATGTGATACTTTCCATCTGCTTTATAGATGGATATGGGAGATGGACGGATGATTGGTAGCCTCACCCTTGACCAGCTGCGCGTGCTGGTGGCCATTGCCGACACGGGCAGTTTTTCGGCCGCCGGGCGCAGGCTCAGGCGTGTGCAGTCGGCGGTGAGCCAGGCGGTCGCCAACCTGGAGCAGGTGCAGGGCGTGGTGCTGTTCGACCGCCAAGGCCATCGCCCCCAACTGACCGAGGTGGGCCGTGTGCTGGTAGACCAGGCCCGGCTCGTGCTGGCCAGTGCCTCACGCTTCGAGGCGGTGGCGGCCAGCACGCGGGCGGGGGTGGAGCCGCAGTTGGCCATCGCCATCGACCCGCTGGTGCCCACCGCCCCGCTGATCGACAGCCTGCGCGCGCTGAGCCAGGCCTTCCCCGACCTGCCGGTGCACTTTTCGACCGAAGGGCTGGGCGGGTCGCTGCGGCGGCTGCGCAGCGACTCGGCGGCCATGGCGCTGTGCCTGCTGCTGCCGGGCGTGCCCGAGGACATTGCCGCCTACCCGTTGCTGCGCACCCCCATGCGCGCGGTGGCCGCGCCGGGCCATCCGCTGGCCGCGCTGGGCCGCCCGGCCACGCAGGGCGACCTGGCGCCGCACGTCCAACTGGTGCTGTCGGACCCGGCCGATCCGGGCGGCCCCAACTACGGCGTGGCGGGCACCCGGCTGTGGCGTTTTGCCGATCTGGGCCGCCGCATGGACTTCCTCTTGGCGGGATTCGGCTGGTGCCGCATGCCCGAGCACCTGGTGGCAACGGCCATCGCGTCAGGGGCACTCATCGCCATCGAGATCCGCGACGACCCCACTCCACCCGAAGGGCTGACCATCTACGCCGCCCACCGGCGTGACCGCGCGCTCGGCGTGGCAGGGCGATGGCTGCTCGACGACCTGCGTCGCAGACTGGTCCACTGAAACCAACGCCACCACCACCATCGGCGCGCCTGGCACCGCGCAGCATCTCCTATACTGCCGGCCGCCTGCAGGGCGGCGCCTCGCCCCGAAGCATTCCGCAACATCCCGCACCGTGCAACGCAGCCCGCACACGCTGCCCCGCGCCGCATTGCCATGAATACACCCGACGACCACTATTTTGAAATGAACCGCATCGGCTGGGACCGCCGCGCCCGCGTTCACTTCGGATCCAGGTTCTACGACGTGGAGGGCTTCATGGCGGGCGCCACCTCGCTGCACGACATCGAGCTGGGCCAGTTGCAGGAGGTGGCTGGCAAGCGGCTGCTGCATCTGCAATGCCACTTCGGGCTGGACACCTTGTCGTGGGCCCGCAAGGGCGCCGTGTGCACCGGGGTGGACATCTCGCCGGTGGCCATCGACAAGGCCCGGGAGCTGGCAGCCCGCACCGGCCTGGGCGCTGATTTCGTGTGCTCGGACGTCTACGGCTTTGGCGCTGGCGGCGCGCAGGCGTTCGACATCGTGTTCACCTCGTACGGGGCCCTGTGCTGGCTCCCCGACCTGGCCCGCTGGGCGCAGGTGGTGGCTTCGCACCTGGCGGTGGGGGGCCTGTTCTACATGGTTGAGTTCCACCCCCTGCGCGACCTGCTGGCGGGGCAGCCGTACTTTGGCAGTGCGGCGCCAGACATCGAAGAAGAAGCCACCTACACCGACAACGGGGCAGGCGCCGTAGCCCAACTGGCCACGTGGTCGCACCCGCTTTCAAGCGTCATCAACGCCTTGGTGGGCGCGGGCATTCGGATAGAGCGCGTGGACGAGTTTGCCTACAGCCCGTACGACTGTTTTGAAGGCATGGTGGAGCGAGAGCCGGGCAGGTTCTACATGGACCACCAGGGCCATGATGTCCCCATGGTGTACAGCATCACCGGCCGCAGGCTCGCCTGATACGGCAGTGGCCGAGCCGTACCCGCAGACGTGGCGGGCAGGGCCACCGCGCGCGCCCTACCTCGGTAGGGTTACGCCAGGCGGCAGGCGCATCCCTTGTGCCGGGGACCAATGGCCCGTTCACCTTCGCCGCGCCGATTGCCAAGGCAGGGATGCGGCTGAAACAAATGGCTTCCCCTGGCTGATTTCGTAACGCTTTGTTTGGCTGACAGGGTGTGGTGACGCGAATCACCGCTTTTCGCAAGGCGCCGCAATACCATGGCGCTTGAGAGGCACCCCTGCTGATCGTAAAAAAACATTCGCCAGATTTCAGGGAGGGGAGGCTGTCACCGTGGCGTGTCCATCGATCGATCATTCGTTCGTTGCGCACGGACCTACTGAAGAGGCCAATGTAGGCTTCGGCAGGTCTCACCAATACTTCCAAAGATAGGTTTCTGATGAGATTACTTTCGATTTTTGCCAGGCATCGCTTGCGATCCATCGCCTCCCGCCACCTGGCGCCTGTGGCCTTCAAAATCTGGCTGATGTTCGCCCTGGTGGCAGGCATGGGCAGCGTGCACGCCGCCACGGTGGTGCACATGGCCACGGGCCCAGATAACTCCGCAGCGGTGCTCAGCGACGGGACGCTATGGACCTGGGGCGACAACCAGAGCGGGCAGTTGGGCAATGGCTCCATGGTGAGTGCGGACAAGCCCGTGCAGATCGGCAGCGGTTTCGCCCAGGTGGCCGTGGGCGCCATTGGCAAGTACATGGTGGCCCTCAAGACCGATGGCACCTTGTGGATGTGGGGCTCGGTGCAGCTGAGAAGCCAGACCCTGAACGAAACCCGGCCAGTGCAGGTCGGCAGCGGCTTTGCGCAGTTGATGACCTCGGACACCGCCAGCAAAACAGACGGCTCCGTCTGGTACTGGGGCCATGTGAAAAGCCTCTTCAAAGCGAGTGCCGGTGGCGACATGCTGGACCGGCTGCCACCCGCCTACCTGCAGATGGTCAATAACCGCAACAACGTGTTGTTCGTGCTGGGCGGCGGCGCCATACAGTTTGATTTTGTGCCCTTGGGAGAATGGGACTTGAACAACTGGGTCATCTGGAAGTACGGCTACGGCAGCGCCGGTCCGGTGGACCGTGGTTTTGTGCAGGTGGCCTTGGGCAACTACTCAGCCGCGGGCCTGAAGGATGACGGAACCCTCTGGCAATGGCGCTCTAGCGATGCCCCCGTGCTGGTGGGCGGCGGCTATCGCCAAGTCACCAAAGGTTTCTTCCACACGCTGGCGCTGAAGGCCGATGGCACGGCCTGGGCCTGGGGCACCAGCAACTACCGGGGCGAGTTGGGCAATGCCACTCTCACGGAGAGCGCAAGCCCGCAGCCCCTTGGAGGCGGGTATGCACAGGTAGCGGCATCCGCCCAGCACTCCCTGGCACTCACCACCGACGGCACGCTCCTGGCCTGGGGCAACAACAACGCAGGACAACTGGGTGTGGGGCCGGTGGGACAATCGCAACTGTCGCCGCTGCCCGTGGTGTTCGAAGGCGCGGGTGCACCAGGGCTGGGCACCATGGTGGCCACAGGGGCCCTGACCCGCCTGACGATCTCCGCGCACGTACAGATAAAACCCGAGCACCTCGCCAGTGGTGCCAAGGGGCATCCCTACCTCATAGCGATCACGCCCGACGGCACCATGTACACCTACTCGGTGCCCAATTTCGACCGCCTCAATCCTGTCAACCCACTGGCCTGGGCCGACCGCCTGCAAAACACGTCCTCCGTCTTGTTCGTGAACCAGGACCTGACCCACTTGTCTGGCACCGCCTTTTTCATCGGCTATGGACTGGGTGCGACCACCGCCGAGAGCCTGGGTGAAATGCTGAACAGCTATCGCTACAAGCGGGTCTACGACATTCAGTAGCCGGTACATTCCAAGGCAACGCCCGCCCGTACAGGTGGGCGATGGATGTCATCGGGGCATTCTCGAATTGCCCCGTGCGCGATCCTCACCCGCGCGCACGGGCCATCACACGCGCGTGGTGGTCTGCGTGTGTGCGAGCCGCTGCCGCGGCAGGCCCACAATGAGGGCATCGAACTGGGCCTGTGTGAGTGCGGTTGCTGCAGCGGCGCCCCATCGCTGGGCCAGGCAAAGCGTCGCTGGTTCAGGCGGTGCGTTGCGCACCACACGCCAAAGCCATCGTGCACCACCAGCTTCATCCGCGTGCCGCGCATTGGCAAAAAGGTAGGCGTGGTGGGCTTGCGCGGCGCCGAAGACTTGCACCACGCTGGCGATCAGGCGGTCGGCGCCGGCACGCATGTCCACGGGATCTACTGCGAGCCACAAACTGCCCCTGGGCGAAGCGCCGCTCCAGTTGCTCCAGCGGCATCTGCTGGTACAGCGCAACCAGTGAAAGCCGTTTCTTTTCGCTGAGGTCATTCACCATCGTGGCGGCCAAACGATAGGGTGGGTGGGCTGTGCTGGTGCCATGCGCCACCGCGAAGGCCTGTTCAGCCCGGGCCCAGCAGTTCCAGCGTGCGGGCGTCCTTCACGCCATCGAAATACCGCTGCAGCACGGCCTGGAACACGCTGTCGGTTGCAGACACCTCGCCAAACAGCGTCATGCTGGAGCACAGCTTCAGGTCGTCGGGGGTGCCCAGCACGTCGCGGGCAGATGCCGTTGGCAGCGCGAGCAGCAACTGGCAGCACTCGCGCAGACGGCTGCCCAGCACGGGGTGGTCGAGATACGCCCTGGCCTCGGCGCGGGACTGTATGGCGTAGCGCACCGCCATGTCACTGTGCCCCAGGCCCTTGAGCTGGGGAAACACGAACCACATCCAGTGTGTGCGCTTCTTGCCCGCCTTGAGCTCGGCGAGCACGCGCGCCCACACGGGCTCCTGTGCGCCCAGGAATCGGTCCAGAACGGGTGGTAAAGGCATGCCGCCATTGTATGGGCGCTATCGCGGCAAGCCCACTGCCGCCCGCGCCCTTGCACTGACCGCTTGCCGACACGCTCTTGACCCAGCCTCCTACAGAACGCAGCTGCATCGCCGCCGATGCTATGCGCACACCTACCAACCTGGAGAACACTGATGCGCAAGATGATCCTGATGGCCATTGCCGGATTCCTGTGGAAGAAATACAAGGCCCACAACGCCACCAACGCGCCCAACGCAACCGGCAGGGGGCCGGCAACGGCCGCCACCACCACGCCCTCGGCACGGCCCTGAGCACCGCGCGATAAGCAGGCGGCCGCGCCGGCCTGCGCACCCAGCACACCATTGAGGCGGTGCTGGGTGATTGCGAGCCAGGCAAGCCCACGGGGGGCCTGGCGGCATGGCGCAGGCACTGCCGACACCAGGCGCCGTGGCAGGCATTGATGCCGACCACGCGCACCTTGTCAGTTTGGAGTTTGGGCGAGACACCCTTCAGGTGACGCCCGTCACGCCCTGCCGCTTTTGGGGGGTTACCTGGCGTGGTGGCGGCAACCATAATTTGCCATTTTTGCCATGACCAACTCCACACCATCGACCCCTTCGCCGGCAGCGCCAACGCGCTGCATCGCCCTCGCCTGCCTGGCCCTGGCCGCATCGCTGGCGGCCTGCGGTGGGGGTGGCGGCGATGAAGCCGCAGGCCCATCACCGGCAGACCGCTTCACCATCGGCGGCACGGTCAGCGGGCTGGTCGCACCCAGCGCAGGCAGCAATACCCATGCCCCCAGGCTCGTGCTGCAGAACAACGAGGGCGACGACCTCACGGTCACAGCCAGTGGCCGCTTCGCCTTTGCCACGCCGCTCGCGGCAGGCAGCGCCTACGCGGTGCGGGTGCAGTCGCAGCCCGCCGGCCAGACCTGCAGCGTGGCCCAGGGCAGCGGTGCCGTGCCCGGCGCCGCAGTGCAGTCGGTGCAGGTGGCCTGCGCCCCCGCCGTGTGGGGCCTGCCCGAGGGCCTGTGGGTGCGCGAAGCCTGCGGCCCCACCGGCGCAACTGCCGGCCAAAGCGGGCGCAGCCTGTTTCGCCTGACGCGCCAGGACGAGACCCACGTCACCGTCACGCAGGGAACCATGGTCTACGACAACGCCCAATGCACGGGCACCGGCAAGGTGTTGACCGAAAGGGACTACGCGCGCTTCGAGGTGGACCGCAAGGAGACCCGCGGCGCGATCACGGCCTGGTGGGGCAGTTGGGACTACACCGTGAGCAGCGACCGCCCCACCCGCGCCGTGTTTTCGCGCTCAGGCCCCACCATGTGCTGGGACGTGGACCATTTCTGGGCCCAGTTCCCAACGATGGACCAAGTAGAAAGCGCAGTGGCCAGCGCGATCCCGTCACGCCAGTGCTACCTGCAGGCGGAGTGATCGGACTGCTTGCAGGCCTGCCCCCATGCGCGACGCAGCCATCGAACAAGCCATCCTGGCCCTGCTGGCTGAGCGCGCGCCGGGCAAGACCATCTGCCCTTCCGAAGTGGCGCGGGCGCTGGCCGGGGATGCCCAAGCGCAATGGCGCCCCATGATGCCCGCCGTGCGCAACGCTGCGGACCGGTTGGCCGGCGAAGGCCGCCTGCAAGTTCTGCAGCGCGGCCACGCGGTGGCCTCGGCTGTGCAGGCGGTGGGGCCGATCCGCCTGGCCAGGCCCGCCCCGCCCTGCACCACGTGACCCGCCAGACTGGGGCCTGAGCGACAATCTGCGGCCTTGCACCCGGGTCAGGGCATTCGGGAGCCCGGCGGGGCTGTCAGCGCCTGGATGAACGCAGCCAGACCCATGCACTCGGGGCTGCGGCTTTCATCCCAAAGGCACTGCACTCGCACACCCGCTTGCGAGAAGTGGACGTTGAATGCGTTGCCGGTGATCTCCAGATCACCGTGGTGCCCGGCCATGACGCTGCTGGCAAAACCCAGGTACCGGTCGCGGTCGTGCGCGGTGGGCATGTCGCTGTCGATCAGGTCGTACAGCCATGAAGGCATTGGTGCGTATCTCCCATCGGTGAACAGGTCCAATGGCGCAGCGGCCCCCTCCCCCTTGATCGTAAGCGCGACCCATTGCGCACGCTACCATTACCGGCACACAACATAGGGGGGGTCAAGCACCGCCACGCTCAAGGTGCAGACCTGGGTGGGCCGCAACCACATCGTCCTGGATGCCTGGGAGAACTATGTGCGTGGAGAACCCAAAGAGGTGTGCCCGGGCAAGTGACCGCCCCCGCCCGGCACCGCCCCTCGCGCGGTGAAGCCAGTCGGGACGTCGGTGCAAGCAGGTGGTTCAGCGCTTTGGCGGCAGCGGCAGATCCTTCAGCAGCCCGGCAATCAGCACATCCGCCCGGGCCTGCGCCTCGCGGTTCATCCACACCGAGAACGTCGCCATGGCCGCCTTGTTGGCGGCTCTTTCTTGCCAGTACCTGCCCAAGGGGAAGGACCTGAGCATCTACAGCCAGCAGCAGCTCGATGCGATAGCCGATGAGATCAACGAGCGCCCAAGAAAATGGCTGGGGGTACGATCACCCTTGGCGGTGTACCGAGAGTTGCTGATCAACAACCCGCAGCACTTCACCCTTGTTCATTGAAATCCAGGGTGTTGCGCATCGCTTTTGATCCGCATCACATGAAATGGGACTGCAAGTGCATTATTTTCTCAGCCAGGCACAACTGCCTGAGACAGCAGCCTGTCGCAAGCAGGTATTTGCAAACCTTGAAACCCGGTAACCACCACGTGATGGCCTCCACCGCATCCCTGTCAACCAAGCTGGTACGCATCGGCGCGGGGTTGCTGCTCGTCGCGCTCGCTTCCATCGGTCTCACGCTATGGGTGACCTGGCAGCTCGAAGGTGGAGCCGCAGCGGTGAACGAGGCCGGACGAATGCGCATGCAAACCTGGCGGATCACTAGCGTTGCGCAATCCGATCGTGCGCCGACCGAGGTGGCTGCGCTGGTGCAGCAGTTCGACCAGAGCTTGGAGTTGCTGCGCCGGGGCGACGCTGGCCGGCCGCTCTTCGTGCCCTGGGACGAAACGGTTGCCACCAAATTTGCCACAGTGGAGGCGCTATGGCAGAGCCAGCGCCCGCTGTGGTCACAAGGGTCGCCGCCCGATCCGACACAAGCCCTGGCCGCGGCCGACGCCTTCGTCGATGCCATCGACGCACTGGTGCTCGCCATCGAGCACCAGCTATCGGGTTTGACTGCCATCCTTAACCTGTTCCAGTTCCTCATGATGGCGCTGGCACTCCTCGGCGCGGTGGTGATGCTCTACACAGGCTACATGTACGTCATCAACCCGCTGGCCCACCTGCGCGAGAGCTTGCGCCGGCTGGAATCGGGCGACTTCAAGGCGCGCGTAGAGGTCGACACACTCGACGAGTTCGGCCAGGTGGCAGGGGGTTTCAACCGCATGGCCTCCACGCTGCAGACGATGTACGCTGGCCTAGAGAGCCAGGTAGAGGCCAAGACGCGCCACATCGAAGCGCAGCGCGCGCGGCTGGAGACGCTGTATGAGGTCAGCGCCTTCATGGCCCAGGCTGGCAGCATCGAAGAACTTTCTCGCGGCTTTTCCCAGCGCGTTCGCGCAGTGGTGAAGGCGGACGCAGTGGCGGTGCGCTGGAGCGACGAAGCCAGCCAGCGCTATCTGATGCTGGCCACCGACTGCTTTCCGCAGGACATGGTGGAAGCCGAGCGCAGTCTGCTGGCGGGGGCGTGTGCTTGCGGCAACCTGCAGCCCGATGCCCGCACCCGGGTGATCCCCATCCGCAGCCACGACGAGTTGGAGGTACGGCACTGCGTGCGCGCCGGTTTCGAGACGCTGGTGAGCGTGCCGGTGCGCCTGCAGCAGCGCCTCATCGGCGAGATCAACCTGTTCTACCGGTCGCAGACCAACCTGAGCGCAGGCGAGTCCGAGCTGTTGGATGCCCTGGCAAGCCACCTTGCCAATGCGCTGGAGAGCCTGCGCGCGGCCGCGCTGGAACGCGAGGCCGCGGTGGGCGAGGAGCGGGCATTGATTGCTCGCGAGCTGCATGACTCCATCGCGCAGTCGCTGGCCTTTCTCAAGATCCAGGTGCAGCTGCTGCGCACTGCGGCAACCAAAGGCCAAGACGCGCGAGTGATGAGCACGCTGGACGAACTCGACGAAGGTCTGCGTGAGAGCATCAACGACGTGCGAGAACTGCTGGTGCACTTTCGCACCCGCACCAACACCGACGACATCGAACGCGCCCTGCAGGAGACGCTGCAGAAGTTTCAGCACCAGACGGGCTTGCCAGCCAAGTTGCACGTCGAAGGCCACGGCCTTCCTCTGCCTGCCGATGTGCAGGTGCAGGTGCTGCACGTGTTGCAGGAGTCGCTCTCCAACGTGCGCAAGCACGCGGGGGCGCGCCACATTCAGCTTGATGTGATCAAGGGCGCGCGCTGGCGCTTTCGTGTGCGCGACGACGGTGCGGGATTCGACGTGCTGGACACGCCCGGTGATTCCCACGTGGGCCTGAAGATCATGCGCGAGCGCGCCGCGCTCATTGGCGCGCGGGTCGACGTAAGCTCCGAGCCCGGCAATGGCACCACCGTGACCCTGACGCTGCCACCCCACCCTGTGGCGGCCAGCCCTGTTGCAGCAATCACCAACGAACACCCCCTTCCATGAACGTCACACCCACCCACCCGATACAGTTACTCGTGGTGGACGACCACTCCCTGTTCCGTCGCGGGCTCATGGCCCTGCTTTCGCAGGACACACGCTTCGAGGTGACTTGCGAAGCGGGTGACGTAGGCGAGGCACTGCGCTGCGTTGCGCGCCAGCGACCTGACGTGATCCTGCTCGACAACCACCTCCCTGGCGTGTTGGGCGTGGACGCCATCCCCGCGCTGCGCGAGGCCGCGCCTGGCAGCCGCGTGCTCATGCTCACTGTGAGCGAAAACGAGGCCGACCTGGTGGCCGCGCTCAAAGCCGGCGCCGACGGGTATTTGCTGAAGACGGTGGAGTCGCACCACCTGTGTGAGGCCATTGTCAAGGTGATGGACGGTGAATCGGTGGTGAGCCCGGAGATGACGACCAAGCTGGTATCGGCCTTGCGCTCCCAGCCCGCCGCCGACGGCCCTGGCACTTCTATCGTTGCACCCGTGACTAGCTCGGATGCCGAGCTCGCCTCGCTGTCGGTGCGAGAACTCGAGATCCTGCACCTGATCGCGCGCGGCGACAGCAACAAACACATCGCCCGTCAGCTCGACATTGCCGAGACCACGGTAAAGATACACGTGCAGCACATCCTGCGAAAACTCCACCTCACCTCGCGTGTGCAGGCGGCGGTATTCGCCGCCCGACACGCTTCATAGCAGGCCCGCCAATTGCCCTTCTCGAGTGCTGGAGTGCCGCCCAGCTCGCTCGCGGTGGATGTCGGCAGCGCGTAGGGCAACAACGCTCTCGCGCATTGATCCAGGTCAACCGGCGGCCACAAACCGGTTGAGGTAGTTCTTCTGGACGCCCTGAGTCCTCCCACCATCGTTCTTCAGAGCCGCCCTGACCACCCGGGTGACGGATAGCCACCAGCGTGCCCATCGCCGACAGTCTTGCCATGCCCCGCATGGAGAAAGACAACATGGCCTCTGAATTGAACAACGACAAAAAAGCTTGGTCGGTGCTGATCGTCAGCACCGTGGCGTTCACCGTGTGCTTCATGGTCTGGATGATGTTCGGCGTCATAGGCATCCCGATCAAGAAGGCGCTCGACCTCAATTCCACCCAGTTCGGCCTGCTCATGGCCACACCGGTGCTCACTGGCTCGCTGGTGCGAGTGCCCCTGGGCATCTGGACCGACCGCTTTGGTGGCCGCATCGTGATGGCCCTGCTCATGGCCATCACCGTGCCGGCGATCTGGCTCATGAGCTACGCCACCGCCTACTGGCACTTCCTCACCATCGGCCTGTTCGTGGGTCTCGCGGGCGGCGCGTTCTCGGTCGGCACGCCCTATGTGGCGCGCTGGTTCCCCAAGCACCGCCAGGGCATGGCCATGGGCGTGTACGGCGCGGGCAACTCGGGCGCCGCGGTCAACAAGTTCGTAGCCCCGGTGCTGCTGGTCGCCTTCGGCTGGACCATGGTGCCGCAGGTGTACGCGGCCATCATGCTGGGCACGGTGGTGCTGTTCTGGCTGTTCACCCACAGCAACCCCGACCACCTGGTGCCAAGCAACGTGTCCTTCATGGATCAGCTCAAGGCGCTGAAAGACCCCAAGGTGCTCAAGTACTGCCAGTATTACAGCATCGTCTTCGGCGGCTACGTGGCGCTCTCGCTGTGGATGGTGCAGTACTACGTGGGCGAGTTCGGTCTGGACATCCGAGTGGCCGCGCTGCTGGCGGCCTGCTTCTCGCTGCCCGGTGGCGTGTTGCGCGCGGTGGGCGGCGTGATGTCGGACAAGTTCGGCGCGCACAAGGTCACCTGGTGGGTGCTGTGGATGAGCTGGGTCTGCCTGTTCCTGCTGTCGTACCCGCAGACCGATTTCACCGTGGCAACGGTGGATGGCCCCAAGACCTTCCACATCGGCCTCAACGTGTACCTCTTTACCGCACTGATGTTCATCCTGGGCATCGCCTGGGCCTTTGGCAAGGCCAGCGTCTTCAAGTACATCAGCGACGACTACCCGAAGAACATCGGCGCCATCAGCGGCATCGTGGGACTGGCCGGTGGCCTGGGAGGCTTCGTGCTGCCCATCCTTTTCGGCGTGTTGATGGACCTCACCGGCATCCGATCAAGCGCATTCATGTTGATGTACGGCGTAGTGTGGGTCTCGCTCATCTGGATGTACTGGACCGAGGTGCGCAAGACCGAAGTCATGGGCGCCAACGCCAAACCCTATTCCCTCCAGAACTGACGCTCCGCGTTGCTTGCCACTCTCATGAACAACACATCCAAAGTCGAACCTGACATCGTCGATTGGCGCCCGGAAGACCAGACCTTCTGGAACGCCACCGGCAAGCGCATCGCCTACCGCAACCTCTGGATTTCCGTGCCGGCCCTGCTGTGCGGCTTCGCCGTCTGGGGCATGTGGGGAATCATCACGGTACAGATGCTAAACCTGGGCTTTCCCTTCACCCAGGCCGAGCTGTTCACGCTTACCGCCATCTCCGGCATCTCGGGCGCCACCATGCGCATCCCGGCGTCCTTCCTGGTGCGGCTGGCCGGTGGGCGCAACACCATCTTCCTCACCACGGCGATGCTGCTGGCACCGGCCATCGGCACCGGCTTTGCGCTGCAGCACCCCGAGTGGCCGCTGTGGTCGTTCCAACTGCTGGCGCTGTGGTCCGGCGTGGGTGGCGGCAACTTCGCCTCCAGCATGTCCAACATCAGCACCTTCTTTCCCAAGCGGCTGCAGGGTACGGCCCTGGGCCTGAACGCCGGCCTGGGCAACTTCGGCGTGACCACGATGCAGATCGTCATCCCGCTGGTGATGACGCTGCCCTTGCTGGGCGCCTTCGGTGGTGAGTCGATGACGCTGGTGAAGGACAGCGGCTGGATCTTCGGCAAGATCGCCGCCGGCACGCCCACCTGGATCCAGAACGCTGGCTTCGCCTGGGTGATCTCGCTCGTGCCACTGTCGATCCTGGCGTGGTTCGGCATGGACAACCTGAAGTCCGTGTCGCCCGACGCCGGTCACCCCATCGCCGCGTTCGCCAAAGTCACCTACCTCTACACCCTGGCCTTCATCCCGGCCATCTTCATGCTCTGGCTGTATCTGCCGGCCCCCACCGGGCTGGGCATCCTGAACATGTGGATCGCCATCCCGCTGGACATCATCCTCGCGCTGCTCATGATGCGCGTGGCCGCCTTCGGTGCCATGAAGGAGAACGTGGCAAAGCAGTTCGCCATCTTCCGCAACAAGCACACCTGGTCGCTCACCGCGCTCTACATCGTCACTTTCGGCTCCTTCATCGGTTTCTCGATGGTGCTGCCGTTGGCCATCACGGTGATCTTCGGCTTCCAGCACGTGGCGGACGCCGCCGGTGTGATGACGCACACGCTGAAAAATCCGAACGCACCCTCGGCCTTGACCTATGCCTGGATCGGTCCTTTCGTCGGTGCCGCGGTGCGGCCCATCGGTGGCTGGATCTCCGACAAGGTCGGCGGCTCCATCGTCACGCAGGTCATCTCGGCGGTGATGGTGCTCGCTTCCGCCGCGGTGGGCTACGTGATGATGCAGGCCTACACCTCGGCCACACCCGAGCAGTACTTCCCCGCCTTCATCGGCCTGTTCATCGTGCTGTTCTTTGCCAGCGGCATCGGCAACGGCTCGACCTTCCGCACCATCGGCGTCATTTTCGACCGCCAGCAGGCCGGCCCCGTGCTGGGCTGGACCTCGGCCGTGGCCGCCTACGGCGCCTTCATCGCCCCGGTGGTTATCGGCGCGCAGATCAAGGCCGGAACCCCGCAGTTCGCCATGTACGGCTTCGCCATTTTTTATGCCGTCTGCCTGGTCTTGAACTGGTGGTTCTACCTGCGCAAGGGCGCAGAGATCAAGAACCCCTGACCCCGCGCACCTCAGATGCCACGCCCCCATTTCCGGAGACATTCATGAGCCATTTTCTCGACCGCCTTTCCTACTTCTCGCTGCCGCGCGAAAACTTCTCGGGCAACCACGGCCATACCACCGGCGAAGACCGGACCTGGGAAGACGCCTACCGCAACCGCTGGGCGCACGACAAGATCGTGCGCAGCACCCACGGCGTGAACTGCACCGGCTCGTGCTCGTGGAAGATATACGTCAAGGGCGGCATCGTCACCTGGGAAACCCAGCAGACCGACTACCCGCGCACACGCTGGGACATGCCCAACCACGAGCCCCGCGGCTGCGCGCGCGGGGCGTCCTACAGCTGGTACCTCTACAGCGCCAACCGCGTGAAATACCCCATGGTGCGCGGGCGCCTGCTGGAGCGCTGGCGTGCCGCGCTCAGCGTTGCCAAGACCCCGGTGGACGCCTGGGCCACCATCGTCGAGAACCCCGAAGCCCGTCGCGACTACCAGCAGGTGCGTGGCATGGGCGGCTTCGTGCGCAGCACCTGGGACGAAGTCAACCAGCTGATCGCCGCAGCCAACGTCTACACCATCAAGCAGCACGGACCCGATCGCATCATTGGCTTCAGCCCCATCCCCGCCATGAGCATGGTGAGCTACGCCGCCGGCTCGCGTTACCTCTCGCTCATCGGCGGCGTGTGCATGAGCTTCTACGACTGGTACTGCGACCTGCCGCCGGCCAGCCCGCAGGTCTGGGGCGAGCAGACCGACGTGCCCGAATCGGCCGACTGGTACAACAGCTCGTTCATCATCGCCTGGGGGTCCAACGTACCGCAGACGCGCACACCCGATGCCCACTTCTTCACCGAGGTGCGCTACAAGGGCGCCAAGACGGTGGCAGTGACACCCGACTACTCCGAGGTGGCCAAGCTCTCCGACCTCTGGCTGCACCCCAAGCAGGGTACAGATGCAGCACTCGCCATGGCCATGGGCCACGTGGTGCTGAAGAACTTCTATTTTCCCGATGACGGCAAGCCACGCAGCAGCTACTTCGACGACTACGCGCGCCGCTACACCGACCTACCACTGCTCGTGATGCTCAAGGAACACGTGTTGGCAGACGGCACCAATACCCTTGTGCCCGACCGCTACCTGCGTGCCAGCGATTTCAACGGCCAGCTCGGCCAGCAGAACAACCCGGAGTGGAAAACCGTCGCCTTCGATACCGATGGCAAGGCCGTGTTGCCCAACGGCTCGATCGGTTTCCGCTGGGGCGAAGCCGGCCGCAGCGACGAGGGCAAGTGGAATCTGCAGGCCAAGGAAGCGCGCAGCGACACAGATGTGAAGCTCAAGCTCTCGGTGATCGAAGACGGCGAGCAGGGCACCCAGGTGGTGAACGTGGCCTTCCCCTACTTCGGTGGCGAGGCCTCCCCGCACTTCACCGCGAACGCGCAGAACGGCAGCATCAACCACGCACGCGTGCCGGCGGTGCGCCTGCGCCTGGGCAAGGCCGGCGAAGAGCGCCACGCCATGGTGGCCACCGTGTTCGACCTGCAAGTCGCGCAGTACGGCATCGACCGTGGTCTGGGCAGTGGCGCCAAGAACTTCGATGACAACGCCGCCTACACGCCGGCCTGGCAGGAAAGCATCACCGGCGTGCCGCGCGACCAGGTGATCACCGTCGCGCAGCAATTTGCGGACAACGCCGACAAGACGCACGGCAAGTCGATGGTGATCATCGGCGCGGCCATGAACCACTGGTACCACGCCGACATGAACTACCGCGGCGTGATCAACCTGCTGATGATGTGCGGCTGCATCGGCCAAAGCGGGGGCGGCTGGGCGCACTACGTGGGCCAGGAAAAGCTGCGCCCGCAGACCGGCTGGTTGCCCTTGGCCTTTGCCACCGACTGGGCACGCCCGCCGCGCCAGATGAACAGCACCAGCTTCTTCTATGCGCACACCGACCAGTGGCGCTACGAGAAGCTTGGCATGGAGGAGATCGTGAGCCCGCTGGCCGACAAGGCCGCGTTCAGTGGCAGCATGATCGACTTCAACGTCCGCGCCGAGCGCATGGGCTGGTTGCCCAGTGCCCCTCAGCTCAAGACCAACCCGCTGCAGGTGGTGAAAGACGCCACCGCCGCCGGGCTTGATGCCAAGGACTATGTGGTGCGAGCGCTGAAAGACGGCACACTGGCCATGAGCTGCGAAGATCCGGACGCGCCGCAGAACTGGCCGCGCAACATGTTCGTGTGGCGCAGCAATCTGTTGGGCTCCAGCGGCAAGGGCCACGAGTATTTCTGCAAGCACCTGCTGGGCACCGAGAACGGTGTGCAGGGAAAAGACCTGGGCAAGGACGAAGCGAAGCCCCAAGAGGTGGTGTGGCACGAACACGCACCGAAAGGCAAGCTGGACCTGCTGGTCACGCTCGACTTCCGCATGAGCACCACCTGCATGTACTCCGACGTGGTGCTGCCCACCGCCAGCTGGTATGAGAAGAACGACCTCAACACCAGCGACATGCACCCCTTCATCCACCCGCTCTCGGCGGCGGTTGACCCGGTGTGGCAAAGCCGCAGCGACTGGGAGATCTACAAGGGCTTTGCGAAAGCCTTCAGCGAAGTCTGCGTGGGCCACCTGGGTGTGGAAAAAGAAGTGGTGCTGACACCCATCATGCACGACACCCCCGGCGAACTCGCGCAGCCGTTTGAGGTGAAGGAATGGCGCAAGGGCCACTGTGAACTCATCCCCGGCAAGACCGCGCCGCAGATCACCGTGGTCGAGCGCGACTACCCCAACACCTTCAAACGCTTCACGGCGCTGGGCCCCTTGCTCGACAAGCTGGGCAATGGCGGCAAGGGCATCGGCTGGAAAACCGGCACCGAGGTGGAACAGCTCGGCCAGCTCAACGGCACCACAATGGACGAAGGCGTGACCAAGGGCATGCCGAAGATCGTGACCGACATCGACGCCTGCGAAGTCATCCTGCAGCTTGCCCCCGAGACCAACGGCCACGTGGCGGTGAAGGCCTGGGAAGCGCTTGGCAAACAGACCGGCATCGACCACACCCACCTGGCGATCCACCGCGAGGACGAGAAGATCCGCTTTCGCGACATCCAGGCGCAGCCGCGCAAGATCATCAGCAGCCCCACCTGGAGCGGCATCGAGAGCGAGACGGTGAGCTACAACGCCGGCTACACCAATGTGCACGAACTCATTCCATGGCGCACCCTCACCGGCCGCCAGCAGTTCTACCAGGACCACCCCTGGATGATTGCCTTTGGTGAAGGCCTGGGCAGCTACCGCCCGCCGGTGGACATGAAGGCGACCTCCGGCATTCACAACATCAAGTCCAACGGCAACGCGGAGATCGTGCTGAACTTCATCACGCCGCACCAGAAGTGGGGCATCCACTCGACCTACAGCGACAACCTGATGATGCTCACCCTCAACCGGGGCGGCACCGTGGTCTGGCTCAGCGAAGACGACGCCAAGAGTGCCGGCATCGAGGACAACGACTGGGTCGAGCTGTTCAACATCAACGGCGCGGTGGCCGCGCGTGCGGTGGTGAGCCAGCGTGTGAACCCGGGCATGGTGATGATGTACCACTCGCAGGAAAAAATCATCAACACCCCGGGCTCGGAGATCACCGGCGTGCGCGGCGGCATCCACAACTCCGTCACGCGCATCGTGCTCAAGCCGACCCACATGATCGGCGGCTACGCGCAGCTCAGCTACGGCTTCAACTACTACGGAACGATCGGCACCAACCGCGACGAGTTCGTCGTGGTTCGGAAGATGGACAAGGTGGACTGGCTCGACACACCGGCCGACGACCATCTCATCCGCGCGTATCAGTCAGAAGGAGAGAATCCATGAACCCCCACGCTCACGTTCGTTCGCTGCCCCCGATGGGGACGCATGCCTGCCTTGAGGCAGCTCTGCTGGAGGCATCATGAAGATCCGCGCCCAAATCGGCATGGTGCTCAACCTGGACAAGTGCATCGGTTGCCACACCTGTTCGGTCACTTGCAAGAACGTCTGGACCAACCGCCCCGGGGTGGAATACGCCTGGTTCAACAACGTCGAGACCAAGCCCGGCATCGGCTACCCGAAAGAGTGGGAGAACCAGGAGAAGTGGCAGGGCGGCTGGACGCGCCGCGCCGACGGCTCCATCGTGCCCAAGCAGGGGGGCAAATGGCAACTGCTGATGAAGATCTTCGCCAACCCCCACATGCCGGAGATCGACGACTACTACGAACCGTTCACTTTCGACTACGACCACCTGCAGTCGGCCCCCGAGATGAAGAACACGCCGACCGCCCGCCCGCGCAGCCTTATCACGGGCAAGCGGATGGAGAAGATCGAGTGGGGCCCGAACTGGGAAGAAATCCTGGGCGGCGAGTTTGCCAAACGCAGCAAGGATGCCAATTTCAACGGCTTCGAAGCCGCGCAGAAGGCCATGGTGGGTGAGTTCGAGAACACCTTCATGATGTACCTGCCGCGCCTGTGCGAGCACTGCCTGAACCCGGCCTGCGTGGCTTCGTGCCCGTCGGGATCGATCTACAAGCGCGAGGAAGACGGCATCGTGCTGATCGACCAGGACAAGTGCCGCGGCTGGCGCATGTGCGTGAGCGGCTGCCCCTACAAGAAGATCTACTACAACTGGAAGAGCGGCAAGGCCGAGAAGTGCATCTTCTGCTACCCGCGCATCGAGGCCGGCCAGCCCACCGTGTGCAGCGAGACCTGCGTGGGCCGCATCCGCTACCTGGGCGTGCTGCTGTACGACGCGGACCGCATCCAGGAGGCGGCGAGCGTGCCCAACGAGATGGACCTCTACAAGGCGCAGATCGACCTGTTCCTGGACCCGCACGACCCGGTGGTGATTGCGCAGGCGCGCGCCGATGGCATCCCCGAGAACTGGCTGGAGGCCGCGCGCCACAGCCCGGTCTACAAGATGGCCGTGGACTGGAAGGTGGCGCTGCCACTGCACCCCGAGTACCGCACGCTTCCCATGGTCTGGTACGTACCACCACTTTCGCCCATCACCGCCGCGGCCAACGCTGGTCACCTGGGCGGTAACGGCGAGATTCCGGACGTGAGCCAACTGCGCATCCCGGTGAAGTACCTCGCCAACCTGCTGACCGCCGGTGACACCGTGCCGGTGGTGCGCGCGCTTGAACGCATGCTGGCCATGCGCAGCTACCAGCGTGCCAAACACGTGGACGGCGTCATCAACCAGGACGTGCTCGATCAGGTGCAGCTCAGCGTGCGCGAGGTCGAGGACATGTACCAGACCATGGCGATTGCCAACTACGAGGACCGCTTCGTGATTCCCACCACCCACCGCGAATACGCCGAGAACACCTTCAACATCAAGGGCGGCTGCGGCTTCACGTTTGGCAACGGCTGCTCGGAAGGGCAGACCGAAACCAGCCTGTTTGGTAGCGAGAAAAAACGAACGATTCCAATCAAGGCAGGGGTCTGACATGGGCCTGTTCTCCACCACTCCCAAGCCCGCCGTGCACACACTGCGTGTTCTCGCCCATCTGCTGCGTTACCCCACCGCGGAGCTGCGCGAGCACGCCGGTGAACTGCGCGCCGCGTTGCGCGCCGAAGCCGCTTTGCCTGCCACACGCCTGGCCGAACTGGATGCGCTGCTGGTACACCTGAGTCAGCAACCTGCGCTCGACGTCGAGGCCGCTTACGTCGAGCTTTTCGACCGCGGTCGCAGCACTGCGCTGCACCTGTTCGAACACGTGCTCGGCGATTCACGCGACAGGGGCCCGGCGATGATCGACCTGATCCAGACCTACGAGAAGGCAGGCCTCTTCTTCGGCCCAGCCGAGCTGCCCGACCACCTGAGCGTGTTGCTCGAATTCGCCTCCACCCAGCCCGCTGCGGTGGCGCGCGAGTTCCTCGGCGAAAGCGCGCACATCGTGCGCGTGATCTTCAGCGCGCTGCTCAAGCGCCAGAGCCCGTACGCCAGCGTGCTGGCCGCAGTGCTTGAGATAGCTGGCGAGAAAGCCGAGGCCGTGCCAGTTGCGGCCGACCCCGGTATTGACGAGAGCTGGGCCGAACCTGCGGTGTTCGGAGGCTGCTCCACCGAAGGTCAGGCCCGACCCGGCCAGCCGCAACCCATCCGCATCGTGAAAGCGGCCACCAGCCGTCATACCCCCCCACCACCAGGAGCACAGGCATGACCTCACTGCACCACTTCCTCTTTGGCGTCTATCCCTACATCTGCCTGCCTGTGTTCTTCATGGGCAGCCTGGCCAGGTTTGACCGCGACCAGTACACCTGGAAAAGCGATTCTTCGCAGCTGCTGCGCAAGGGCCAGCTGCGCTGGGGCAGCAACCTGTTCCACGTCGGCATCCTGTTTCTGTTCTTCGGCCACGCCGTGGGCTTGCTCACGCCGCATTTTTTCTACGAAGGCTTCATGGATGCCGCGTTCAAGCAGCGCATGGCCATCTACGCGGGCGGTACCGCCGGTGCGATCTGCTTCGTGGGCTTGTCGATGCTGCTGCACCGGCGCATCTTCGACCCGCGCATCCGCCTGACCAGCCACCGCACCGACATCGCCATTCTGGTGATTCTTTGGGTGCAACTCACGCTGGGCCTGATCACACTGCCGTACTCCTATTCGCACGCCGATGGCAGCGCCATGCTGGTGCTGGCGGAGTGGGCGCAGCGCATCGTCACCTTCCGCCCCGACGCGTCCGCGCTGGTCAACATGGACTGGCCCTACAAGGTACACCTGGTGCTGGGCATGACGATCTTCCTGCTGTTCCCGTTTTCGCGCCTGGTGCATGTGTGGAGCGGCTTCGCGAGCGTTGCCTACCTGGTGCGGCCTTACCAGGTGGTGCGCAGCCGCCGCCTGGGCGTGCCGGTCAACCCGACCAACCCGGCCCATCCTTCCAAGCCCCGCTGATCCAACCTACCCCCGGGAGCACCCATGAGCCAAGACCTTTCCACATCTTCGGGCTGCGGCAGCAGCGCCTGCGCCTGCAAAGGCCCTGAGGTCGCTGCGGCCCCGGTCGAGATCGCCAGCATCAACGGCATCCACCTGCACCACGCCGGTGAGGTGCTGGGCGAGCAGACCCTGCGCGAACGCGCCTGCACCGAGCTGCTACGCCAGCAGGCGGTTAGCGCCGGCCTGCTGCCGCGATTCACGGGTTTGAACGCGCCCGAGCCGGATGACGACATGCGCCGCGCAATCGAGGCCCTGCTCGAAGCCGAGGTGCATTCGCCCGAGCCGGGCCTTGAGGAATGCCGGCGCCACTACGAGGCTCACAAGCCGCGTTTTGTGGTGGGCCAGGCACTGCATGTGCGGCATATCCTGTTTGCGGTCACGCCGGGTGTGCCGGTGAACGCGCTGGCCCAGCGCGCCGAAGCCGCGCTGCTGGAACTATCGCGCCAGGGGGTGTCGATCAATCGTTTTGCGCAGCTTGCGACCGAGCTCTCCAACTGCCCGTCGAGCGCCCAGGGCGGCGACCTCGGCTGGATCACTCCGCAGGAATGCGCGCCTGAACTGGCCAAGGCGCTGTTCCTGCAGAACGACGCCATCCAGGCCCTGGGCCTGCACCCGCGCCTGGTGCACAGCCGCTTCGGCCTGCACATCGTCGAGGTGCTCGAACGCGAGGCGGGGCGCCTGCCCGAGTTCGCCGAGCTGCAGGCGCAAATCGGAGCGCGGCTGGCCCTTCAGTCGCAGGCCACGGCGCTGCGCCAGTATATGCAGCTGCTGGTGGGTCAAGCAGACGTTGAAGGCGTGGAATTGGAAGGGGCGGACACCCCTCTTGTTCAATGAGCGAGGCCGCCGCAAGCGCATCAGCAGACGAGCTGCTGTTGCGCCTTCGGCATTTCCGCTCCGACTATTTTCCGCGCAATCAGCAGCGCTTTCAGGACCTGGTAGCCGAAGGCCAGCACCCCAAGACGCTGTTTATCGGCTGCTCGGACTCGCGACTTGTACCCTACTTGCTCACCGGGGCTGGCCCGGGTGAACTCTTCATAGTGCGCAACGTGGGCGCGCTGGTTCCACCCCACGACCAGTCGCACGGACTCCATGGAACGATGGCCGCGATCGAGTTCGCCGTGCTCAGCCTGCACGTGGAGCGTATCGTGATCTGCGGCCACAGCCACTGTGGCGCGATCCGCACCGCCTACGAGGGAGCGCCCGACGAGGCGGTGGCCCTCACCGCGTGGCTCAAGCTGGTCGACGAGGCACTGCTGCCAGTGCAGCCGTGCGCAGAATCGATGCGCCGCACCGAGCAACGCGCGGTGGTGCTGCAGCTCGAACGCCTCATGGGCTACCCCATGGTGCGGCGCGAGGTCGAGGCCGGCCGGCTCACCCTGCACGGCTGGCACTACGTGATCGAAGACGGCGAGGTGCATGTATTTGACGCGCAGGAAGGTGATTTCGTCGCAGCCTCGGTAGCAACCAACAGCGGCACCGGGCCCTACCAACCCTATGTGGAATACGATGGACAAGTCATCAGTTTTTGAGACCGCCGAAGCTCATGGGGCGTGCGAATGAACACGGCACTGCGCATTCGACCGTCGCTTGCTGTGTTCTCGGCGGATACGACGGAGCGCGAGTGCTCACGCGCCACCGCCGACCTGATTCACGCGCGCCAGACCCTACAAACCCTCACTGTCAGAACCTGGATACACGATGACCATTCAAAATTTTGACGACCTGTTGAGCGCGGCACGCATGCAACCTCTACCGCAGCGGCTGCTGTTCGTGTTCGCAGGTGTCGAGCTGCCTGACGACGCCACGCCGGCCCAGCGGCTCGAATTCGAGCGGGGTGAAGGCGGCGCGCTGGTGCCTCAGATATGCGTGGACAAGGGGCTGGACGAGCTCCAATCTTTCGACCAACTGGTGCACGAAGCCGAGGCCTTTGGCAAACCCTGGGGCATGGTGTTCGCTGCCGCGCTTGCAGGCAAGCAGGGCCGCGAGCCTGGCAGCGCCGAGGCCGAGCAGCCGCTGCACGACATGGTGGAGGCGATCCGCCAGGGTAGGTTGGGCGCGTTCATTCCCTTTGACCCCCAAGGCCATGCCGTGGTCTTGAACTGAGATGGGCCGCTCAATGCCGTCGTCCGTTATCAGCCTGCCAGCTAACCTGCGATGGGTTCTGGCGGCCGCAGCAATATGTGCAGGTGCGCGGTTGGAACGAGGGCGTAGCCAGCGCCGTGCGTGACGTGATGCAGCCCTTCGGTCAGGGCCATGCCGCTGCACCGCGAGGACGCGAAATACCATGTATTCCTGACGTCCCCTGTCAATTTGAAACCGAATTGGTAGTCCTTCAGGGACTGAAGTTGAAGCACGCAGAGGGCTCAGCGGATCTCGCAGCACTCCGGCCTCTTTCACTGAAATCTAGTAACCCACGTCAAACTTGAGCCCGCCCTGCTTGCGCAGCCGCCGCAGCCAATAGGCGGCAGCCAGCAAAAGTGCCAACCCAATGACCACGTTGCGCTGCGTTGAACCGGGCGGACCATCGTAGCGTGCAGTAATCGTGTGTTCGCCAGCAGCCAATCGAACCTGCATTCGGCCATCCGGCAACAACTGCTCTTCGATGGTCATTGCGGCCAACGCCAAACCATTCACATGCACTGACCAGCCTGGCAGGTAGATTTGCTGGATCACCACCACACCCGGACTCGCGCCTGCGAAGCGGTAGTTGAGCGTGTGCGGCGAATGCCCGGGCTCTGGGTGTCCCTGCCAATGCGGTGAGTCACTGGTCATCCAATTCAATGTGGACCGGTTTGAAAATAGGTCGATTCCTAAACGTTCAGTCAAGGCCGCCCGATGTCGCGCCAGTTGTGCTTCGCAAGTTTGACTGATAGGCGTATATCGAGCCGTTTCGGGCGGATTTTTGGCGAATCTTGCCGGCAACCATTCCCCAACATCCAGCGTCGCCAACAACTTGTTGGGTTGGGCCAGGCCGGGATAGGTCTTGATGCAGTCGAGTTGCTCACCGGCAACGGGCTCTCCGAACCAGTGCATTGCGCGAAAGTCATGGAATTTCCATGCCGACCAGGTCAGCGCCAGCAGTGCGAGCGTCAAGCCCAGGCGCCGCAGGACCCAGTGGCGATTGCTGCCTTGCCAATAGCCAAGCGTGCAGACCACCTGTAGCGCGGGCGCAAACACCGCCAGCCGCCAGGGAAACTGCATCAATGAAAAGGGGTAAAGATGCCAGAACCAGCGGCCGGTCGGCAGCATGGCCAGAAAAAGCACCAGGTAGACCAGGCCTGCGGCGCGGATGAAAGGGTGTTCACGACCTTGCCAGGCACCCAACAATGCCAACGCCACAAAGGGGGCGGCCAGAAATGCCTGGTCGTTATTGAACAGGAGGCCAGACAGAGAGGCGACGTTGCGCCAGGGCTCAAAACCGCCGATCGCAGCGACATGGGCATTGACCAGAGGCTTGAGTTGCGCCACCGTGAGCCAATATGGCGAGGCCAGTGCCAGTGCCAGCAACAGGGCACCTGCCAGTTCAAAGACGCTGCGCACTCTGACCGCCAGCGGTGCCTGGTGCTCGGTACCGGCCAGCGTCAGCATACCCAGCAGAGCGACGACCAATGGCAAAAACAGTACTGCCATCGGGTGGCTATAAAAGCTTGCCGCAAGGACCAGTGTCAGTCCGCTCCAGCACAGCGCCCGTCCCCTCATACCGATTGTTGAGCGCGGCTCTGGCGCCAGCAGGCACCAACTCCAGTGCAGCACCCACGGCAACAGTTGAATAACCATCCATTCACTCAAATCACCGCGCTCATACAGGTTGATGTGAACATAGGGCGCCGCCTGAAACAACAACACGAGGGCCAGAGCGGAGAGGCGGTCCACAAAAGTCCGTGCAAGTCGGTATGCACCGAGCCCGCCAATGAGGCACAGCGTGCCCAGTGTCAGCAATTGACGCCATAGCAAGTCGTCAGTCAGTACGGCCAGCCAGCTGTTGAGGAAGAAATAACCGGGTTGATAAAAGACGAACTCGGGATAGCCGTATCCGGCATTGAAATCGGGTAGCCAGCGCGGATACCAAATGCCGGCGGCCATCGCCTCCTGAAAGTGGCTCGACAACACGGCGTAGCGGAAGTGCTCGGTAACGCCTGGCAGGACCGGGTTCAACAGGTTTGACCAAAGCGGCAGCAAGGACAGTGCGGGCAGTGCCGCCCAAACGCCAAGCGTCAGCCAGGTCCAACGCCTTGCAGGGGTGACGCCAAACGCGCGGGCAACCGTTTGCATGGCGCCCGCGCCAAGCGTGTGGAACAAGAGCATGCCTGCCATCACCCGCTGCGTTGCGTGGTGAGATTTCATCGACTCCGCCCCACGTGGGAGCCCTGCATTGCGTTCAGCTTCATTCATCGGACTTGATCAAGTGGCTGAGAATTTTAGGGCTTGGCTGCAGTCGTTTGGCTTGCGAGAGCGGCGCAGCCGCGACGCACGCCCCGCTGTGAACAGCTGCGGGATCGCGCTTGTTGCAGGGAGCGTGGGCGCGGGGTCAGCGGGGCATGTAGCAGGTGCCCGCGGCAATGGCCGCCGTGACGGCATGGGCCGTGCTGGCCGCATTGGGGTAGGCCGAGGGGGTGGCCGTGTCCTCCAGCAGGCACAGGTGGTTGCCCCTGCGCACCAGCACCACCGGCATGGTGGGGAAGGTCATGCCGTCGCGCACGCCCCAGTAGGCTGAAATGTCGGTGGTGAACTCTTGGCGCGACTGGGTCACCGTGAACCCGCCCACCAGCGGGCCCGTCATGGTGGTGCCCACGCCGGTGCACTGCGCATTGCAGTAGCTCACCCCGCCCGCGCCCACATTCACAAAGACGGGCCTGCTCTGCGAGATGCGCCAGCCGTTCTTCAGGCCGATGCCACCCGGCACTGCGTTGCACTGGTCCTGCTCCCAGAAGCCAGTCACGGAGCCCGCAATGGCGCAGCTCACCCGCACCGTGTCCACCGCCGCGGCAGCGACCACGCCCGTGCCATTGCGCACCACGCAGCCCGTCCCATCGGGTTTGGACTTGACCGTGACGGCATAGGCCGCGCCAGCGGCCAGCGGCCAGCGGCGTAGCAAAGGTGAAGCCGCCGTCCGCGCTGAGGGGCAGATCCTCGCCGCCCGTGGTCAGCACCACGGTCACCCCGGCCGGAATGCCGCCGATGGTGCCGCCCAGTGTGTTGCGGTCGCCTGGCAGCTGCACGCATCCACCAGTACCCCGCGCTCTGGCAGGCCGACCTGGACCGCTAACTGGCGCAGGTGCTGCCGCCCGCGACACCCGTGCCCTTCACGCCCCGCTCGCAATGAGTCCATGCCACCCAAACTGCCAGTTGAGCCAGTTGAGCCAGATGGGCCATCACCGGGGTCCGGCAGCCTGGTCGTGGACGCAGCCCCTGCCCCGCCTCAAGCTCCAGTGCGTTGAGCCCCCGTCTCTTTGCTGAAGGGGAGCAGGAGCGCGGCCAGGCGGGCCGGTTGTTCTTGCTGGATCCAGTGACCGGCTGCGTCGATCAGTTCGATGCCGCTCATCCTGGTCGTCGCCTTGGCTTTCATCACTTCAAGGGCGCCCGGCGAAACGTAGTTCGCCCAATCGTTTTTTCCGCCGATGAAGAGCGAAGGGACATCGATGGTCCGGCCCGAGAAGAGGCGCAGTTCGGCATTCAAGGCTGGGTCGGTGAAGACGCGGTACAGCTGAAGTGCGCCTTGAAAGCCCGTGCGTGCGTACTCGGCGGTGTACACGGCCAATTCGGGCTCGGTGAGCCATTGGCAGGCCGCAATCTCGGCAGCTGTTGGATGGAATGGCGCCACGGTCTGGGACATGGACTTGTCCAAGTCCATGACGTAATAGGTTGGCAATTGCGCCAGTTCCGCAGGCGTTGGCGCCTTCAGGGGATGTGGCTTGTTGCCCGGCCAGTCGCCGCTCTTGAGGTAGAAAAATGCCCGCAAGAAGGCATGCAATCCCTGAGGCGGGTGCCACAGGTCGGCGTTCGCCTCCCGCCCGCTCAGGTACTGCTGATAGTGCTTGCGCGGCGGGTTCAGCGCCGCCAGTGCGGCTGCCAGCCTTTGGGGGGCCAGGTTCGGTGGGGCCGGCGCTGTCTCGCTGTCTGCCGTGTTGAACGGGAATGCGGGCGTACCGGGGAAGGGTGCGCTCATCAGCACCACCGAGGGGAAAACATCGGGGCGGGCCAAGGCGCAATAGGCGGCCACGGGCGAGCCGAAGTCGTGCCCGACGAGCATGGCCGTGCGCCGGTACCCCAAGGCCGAGACCAACGCGAGGGCGTCGCGCGTCAAGTTCAGGAAGCCGAAGGGCTCCAGCGGGCTGTCGTACGCAGCGAGCCACCCGGTGGTGCGGCCAAAACCCCGCTGGTCGGGCGCGACGACGTGGTAGCCCGCATCGGCCAGCAGCGGCATCAGGTGCCGCCAGCCGTAGGCAAGGTCCGGGAATCCGTGCAAGAGCAGCGCCAGCGGGCGCCCAGGGCTCTCGTGGCCGGCCTCCAGCACATGGACATCGAGGCCGTTGACCCCCTGGATCATGCGTGAGCGGACCCCTTGCGGGAGCGGTCCCTGGAACGTTGTGGATGCAGTCATGGCGGTTGCTCCTGAAGGGCTTGCGTGGGCAAAACGGAATGAAGACGCGGCCAGGCCGGCGGCGCCGATCGCCAGGACGGCGCGGCGCGATACCGAGGGTAACGAGGGCCTGGACTCAGATGGGTAGCTCATTGGGGACCTCTTCGCCACGGTGCCGGGACAGGGACGTCACCGAAATCGAACTATGGCGATCACCATACTATGGCAATCGCCATAGACACGTCAAGCCGATGCTGGTAACTTCCCGCCATGCCCCGCAAGACCGACGCCCGCCCCCTCGCCATTGCCACGGCCGCGCGCCTGTTCCGCATTCAGGGCTACACCGCGACCGGGCTGAGCCAGATCCTCCAAGAAAGCGGTGCCCCCAAAGGATCGTTCTACTTTCACTTCCCACGCGGCAAGGCACAGTTGGCGGAAGAAGCCATCGACCAATACGTCACAGCGCGCATGGCCGTGTTGCAGGGCATCTCGGCAAACACAGCGGGCGATGCCGAGCGTTTCGTGCGGCAGGTGCTCGGCGCATTCGCGGCTGAAATGGTGGCCACCGATTTCCAGTACGGATGCCTTATGCAGAACCTGGCGAACGAATTGCCCGCGCTCGACGCCGACCTGACCCAACGCGTGGCGCGCGGGTTCCAGGATTCGACGGAGCTGATTGCGGCTCACTTCAGGGGCTGCGGTTACAGCCCCGCGCGCGCGACCTCTGCCGCAGCGGCGCTGGTGGCCGCCGTCGAAGGCGCGCGCACTGTCGCGCGCCTGGAACGTTCGCCGGCTGTTTTTGAGGCGCTGGCGGATGTCAGTCTCCGAGGGTGGGCCGCCCCAGAGGGGTGATGCGGGTCCAGTGGTGCCGATCGGGCATCGAACGCCAAAATGCGCAGCCGCCGGAGCCCCAGCACAACGACAAGAAAAGGACAGGACCCCGATGCCCACCAGCCCGCCCGCGCAAGTGACCTTCCGGCCCTTTGCGGGCCCTTCCGACTACGCGGCCATGGTCGCGTGCGCCAACGCGAGTTTCGCGGCCGACGAAACCGGCTTCTTTCGCACGGAGCACGAGGTGGCGCGCGACTACGCCGCCTTCACCAGTTGCGTGCCCGAGCGCGATGTGTGGATCGCCCAGGGCGGCAGCGAGATCGCGGGCTACGTGCGCTCATGGGCGTGGGCGCAGGCCGACGGACTGCAGCTGTATTCGCAGTTCGCCGTGGTCGCGCCCCAGTGGCGCCGCCAGGGCATTGGCACGGCACTGCACGCCTGGCTGGAGCAACGCCAGCGCACCCAGGCTGCCACCGAACACCCCGGTGCACCGCGCCACGCCCACCACGCCTACATCACCCACGGCGAGACTTCGCGTGCGGCACTGCTCGAAAAGTCCGGCTACACGCCCGAGCGCTATTTCTTCGCCATGGTGCGCCCCACGCTCGACAACGTAGCGGTCTTCCCCCTGCCCCAGGGACTGGAGCTGCGGCCCGTGCAGCCCGAGCACTACCGCGCCATCTGGGACGCGCATTCGCGGGCTTTTCAGAGCCACTGGGGCTATTGCCCGCCCGATGAGGCCGACTACCTGCGGTGGCTGACGAGCCCGGTATTCCAGCCCCACCTGTGGCAGGTGGCGTGGGACGTGCAGACCCACCAGGTCGCGGGGCAGGTACGCAGCTACGTCGACGCTGCATGGAACCGCAACAACGGCCGCCAGCGCGGCTGGACCGAGTTCATCAGCGTGGGCGAGCCCTGGCGCCGCCGTGGCCTGGCGCGTGCACTCATCGCCCACAGCCTGCGCGCCCAGGCCGCCGCCGGCATGGCCGAATCGGGCCTGGCCGTGGACAGCCAGAACCAGAGCGGCGCGACGCGCGTGTACGAAGACTGCGGCTTTGCGGTGGATCGGCGCAACTGCGTGTACCGCAAGCCGCTGGTGCTGGTACCGGACAGGGCTGCGGCCGGCTGACCCTGGAGCAACAGCTACGATGGCAGCCATCGACAACACAATTCGGGGGGGTTGGCTTGGAAATAGTGTTCGAGTTGCTGGTCATGATGACCGGGCGCTTCGTCATCTGCATTGCGACCCTTGGCTGCTGCAAATGCGAGTCCCCTTTCAGCGTCGACCACCGCATCCACAGCGCAGCCGGCGCCCTGTGGTACAGCCATGCAGGCCGCTGCGTCGTCACACAGACAGGCCAGTCGCTGGCCGGGTTTCTGTTCTACGTTGCGCTCGTGCTCGCGCTGGTGTTGGTGGCGCAGTCCGTGGGGTGGGGTACCGCACGGAGCAGCTCCACCGCGGCACAGCCGTCCTGGCCAACAGCCCCGCGACCCCTTCCACCCCGCTGGCTACTTCTGCGGTATCGCAATCGGCCCGCCCCCGCCGGGCTTCTTGCCGCCACCCACGGGGCTTTCGCCAAACGCCACCTTCTCGCTGCTCGATGAGTTCATCACGGCGA
This sequence comes from Acidovorax sp. Root219, assembly GCF_001428665.1. Taxonomy (GTDB): domain Bacteria; phylum Pseudomonadota; class Gammaproteobacteria; order Burkholderiales; family Burkholderiaceae_C; genus Acidovorax. The sequence goes on along the minus strand of NZ_LMIJ01000034.1, from coordinate 134,867 downwards.
TGGTGAAGGGCTTGAGCGGCATGAAGTCGAAATCCTTCTCCATCACCAGGTAGCGCGGGATGTTCTGGCCGCCCAGCAGGCTGCTGCTGCCCATCTGCACCTGGCGAAAGCGCCGGCTGGCCGGGTTGGCGGCCTGCAGGCGCCTGAGCTCGCGCGCGGGCAGACCCGTGCGCGGCTGCACGAAATCGCGCTTGGCCGTGAAGCGCACCCAGACGGAGCCGCCGGTGGGGATGGCGGTGGAGTTGATGCTGACCGACTCCAGCACGCTGCCCAGCGGGCTGCGGGGCGTAGGCGGGCCGATGATGTTCAGCCGCAGCTCCAGCTGGAACGAGGTCTCGCTGCCCTGGTTCTTCACCAGCACCTCGATATCGCGTTTGGAGCCCGCAACCCCCCGGAAATCCATGAACTTCAGGTTCGAGAAGGGGCTGGCGTCGCCCTCCTGCCACTGCGGCGCCATGGTGGGTGCCTGGGCACTTTCCCAGACGAAGCTGTTGTCGTCTTCGTTGGACTCGGGCACGGCGAAGTACGGATCGGCCTTGAACCGAAAGCCCCGCTTCACCCCGAAATCCGCCTTGCTGATGTCCTTGGGCAGCTGCATCGAGAAGCCCTTGGCGCAAGCAACCAGGCCCGGATAGGCGCCCAGGCCATCGACCTCATAGGCGGTGAACGGCGTCGAACCCGATGCCGATGCTGCCGTGGGCCCCGGAAACACCTGGAACGACACCTTGAACGGCCCCGCCGCTGCCGTCGGGTTTTGCGGATCGAAGGCGCGCAGCGCGGGGTCATGCTTGGTGTCGACGTTGGCATTCACCACCGTGACATGGGCAAACCAGGGCTGCTCGGGGTCGTAGCACGGCATGCCGGGCGTGGCCTCTTCCAGGCCATCAAAAAAGATCCGCAGGTTGGATAGCGCCATGGGACTCCCTCGTCATCGGTGGTGGTTGGAGGGACGCATGTTTGCACACGCAGCCGCCTGCGGCAAGCCTGGCGCGGCGCGTAGATTGCGAGGGCCATGCGCGCTCGGCGTCCAGAGCGACCGAAAAAAAAAACTCTTCTGGGTTTGCTGCTGTGCCCTCTCGTGTGAGGCCCACCCCTTGTCGCTGAGCGGGCGGCGCCTGTGTCAGAAAACATGCCAGGGCCGACGCGGTGGCCTGTGCCCCGCCGTAAGAAGCCTGCCCGAGCCTCGCGGCGGCCAGCGTGCGCGCGTGCCTGCCCTCAGACCTGAAGCCTGCTCACCAGTGCCTATGCATTCAGAGGCGATAGCGCCGGGGATGCTACCTTGTAGCAGTCCTTGCCGGCGCGCTTGGCCTCGTACAGGGCTTCATCGGCCAGGCGCATGAGCAGTTGGGGCTCGGTGCCATGGTCTGGCGCATAGGCCACGCCGATGCTGGCGCGTATGCGGGCTTCGCCCCCGGCCAGCACAATGGGCTGCCTGAGCCGCTCCAGCACCCGGTTCAGCACGGTCTCCACCTGGCCCCGGTCTTGCACGTTGGTGAGCGCAATGGCGAATTCATCGCCCCCCAGGCGCGTCACGGTGTCCTGGCTGCGCACACAGGCCAGCAGGCGCCTGGCGGTCTCCACCAGCACCTGGTCGCCCGCGGCGTGCCCCAGAGCGTCGTTCACGGCCTTGAAGCCATCGAGGTCGATGTAGCACACGGCCACCAGGCTCGATGCCACTCCCAGTTGCTCGAGCGCCGTGCGCAGGCGCTCGGCAAATTGCGTGCGATTGGCCAGGCCGGTGAGTGCGTCGTGCAGGGCCAGTTGCGCCAACTGGTCCTCCCGCCCCTTCATGGCGGTGATGTCGACAAACATCCACAGCGATTCGTCGCCCGAGACGGGCGTGCCGCTCAGATCGATCCAGACGGGGCTGCCGTCCTTGCGCCGCATCTTGAGCTGGGTGCGGAACCGGCGGTTGTCGCGAAGGTGCTCGTAGCCTTGCGCCCCGACCCGTTCGTAAGACTCGTCGTCCAGATAGAGCAGGCGCGAAGGCTCCCCATCCAGTTCATCGGGGCCGTACCCAAAGATCGCCTTGAACGCCTTGTTCGACCAGACCGTGGTGCGGCTCTTGGTGCGCACCATGCCAATCAGCTCGTTGTCCAGCATCAGCTGCTGTTGCTGGAGCAGGCCGGCAATGCGCCGTTCGGCCAGCACGTGGCGCTGGCGCTGGACATACAGGCCGAAAGATGCCCCCACCATGGACACGCCGGCCAGCAGCAGCAGCGCTGCAACGATCTGCACATCGCGCCGCCAGGGCGCCAGGAAGTCACTGGGGGCCAAGCCCGCCAGAACCGTCAGCTCGAACCCGGGAACCCGGTGGTAGGCGGTCACCCGCTCGATGCCGTCGAGCGCCGTGGGCGAGCGGTACCAGCCTTGTGCCGGGTTGCGCGCCAGGGCGTCCCTGAGTTCGCTGGACACGCTGGCGGAGCCGAGGTTCCTGTCCCCGATGGGCTCGTCGGGCACGAAGCGCGCAATCAGCCGCAGGTCCTTCGAGCGCAGCGAAATGGCGCCCGACTTGCCCAGCTTCAACCGGCTGAAGCTGCGCGCGAAATGCGCGCTGGACAGGCCGGCATACGCCACGCCGCCAAAGCTTCCATCCCGGTTCTCGATGCGCCTTGCAAGAACGATCCCCCACTTCTTGGTGATCCGGCCCAGAAGGGGCTCGGAAACGCTCAGACCATCGGTGAGGCGTGCGGCTTCGAAGTAGCCACGGTCGGCAATGCCCACCGGCGCAGCGCCCTGGGCAAGCCCCGCGCGCACCATGCCGTCAGGTCCGGCAATGCGAATGGCGTCCACCTCGGGCAGAAGCTTTTCCTGGTGGCGCAGCACCTTCTCGATGGCCAGGGGCCCGGCTTCATCGGCCAACCCGGCCCGGTAAGCGGACGTGGCGCTGGACAGCGCGTTGTCGACCAGCCTGAGTTCACCGGCGATCTCCGCAGCCAGGCCTGCGGCCATGTTTTGCGCAACCTCGGCGGCCCGGGCCTCATCGGCATGCAGGCTGGTCTTGAGCCCGAGCCACCCCGCCACGAACAGCAGCCCGATGATGGCAAGGTTGCCACACACCAGGTGAATCGCAAAACGCCGGAGCCTGGCGTCAGAAAGGTCGATGGAATGCGGCAAGGAAATTCAGCAAGGGGGAAGGTGCGGCCATCCCATTATCGACGCAGCGCCACGCAGCAGCCCCCCTGGAAAACACCCTCCTCCTTGCAAACGTGCACGGCTACCCCCCCGCCTTGCCAATGGCGGCATGCAGCATCTGCGGCGTGCAGGGCTTGGGCAGCACGTCAAAGCCCAGTTGCGAGATGCGGGCCAGTTGCTCGGCATAGCCGGTCATCAGCAGCACCCGCTGCGCAGGCCACTTCTCGCGGATGTGCCTGGCCAGGCCTTCGCCGTTGAGTTCGCCGGGCATCATCACATCGGTCAGCACCAAGTCGGGCCGCTGGCCTTCATCCAGCAGGTAGATGGCCTTGTCGGCTCGGTCCACCCGGGTGACGGTGCAGCCCAGCGACTGCAGCAGGGGCACCAGCGACTCGGCCACCTCGTCGTTGTCTTCCACCACCAGCAGGCGCATGCCCAGGGGCTTGAACGTGGTGTCTGCGGCGGGCTCGTCCCCGGGTGCCCTGGGGGCCGTGCTGGGCAGGTACAGGCTGACCGTGGTGCCCTTGCCCAGCTCGCTGGCGATTTGCGCATAGCCGCCCACCCCCTGGCAAAAGCCATACACCTGGCTCAGGCCCAGGCCCGTGCCCTCGCCCACCGGCTTGGTGGTGAAGAAGGGTTCAAACACCTTGTCCAGATCGTCCTGCGCAATGCCACTGCCCGTGTCGGACACTTCGATGACGACCATCTCGGTGTCGTTGTCCTGCGCCCCGCCCCGCTGGCGCCCGGCATTGCGCACGTGGATGGACAGGGCACCGCCCGTGGGCATCGCGTCGCGCGCATTGATGCCCAGGTTGAGCAGCGCCAGCTCCAGCTCGCTCATGTCCAGAAACACGGGCGCGGTCGAAGGGTCCACCTGCACATCCAGCTGCACGCGGCTGCCCATGACCGGGACCAGCAGATCCTGGATGGCCGGGAGCTTGTGCTGCAGCTGCACGTACTCGGCCACCAGGGGCTGGCGCCGTGAGAAGGCCAGCAACTGGCGGGTGAGGTTGGTGGCCGACTTCACGGCCCGGGCAATGGATTCGATCTGCCGCAGGCCCGACTCTGGCGCCGTGCGCTTGAGCAGGTGCAGGTTGTTGCTGATCACCATCAGCGCGTTGTTGAAGTCGTGCGCCACGCCACCGGTCAGCCGGCCCAGTGCCTCGAGCTTTTGCGCCTGGCGCAGCGCCTCTTCGGCACGCTGGCGGCTTTCGGTTTCGCGCTCCAGGTCCTGCAGTGTGTTGTGCGCAGCAAGGGCGCTTTGCAGCGCCGTCCTCGCCGTGACGACCAGCGCGGCCACCGGCAGCGCCCCCATGGCGAACAGCAGCGCAAGCTGTTGGAACAGCTCGCGCAGCGGCACATTCAGGCGCATCGCCGTGGCCACGTACAAGGGGTATGCGCCGACCTTGCGAAAGGCAATGACCCGCTCCTTGCGATCGACCGTCGAGATGCCTTGCAAGCGCCCCACCTCATCGCCGGCAGTCAGCCGCTGCATCACCGGCGAATCGGGCTGCAGCGTGACGGGCGTTGTGGCGCTGTGGGGCCAGCGCGTATAGACGGCGCCGTCGTCGCGGAAAAGGGTGACCGCCAGGTTGGGCTCGTCCGCCACCAGGTCGCCATAGAAATCGTAGAAGTAGGACGTGAGCAGCGCCACGTTGATGACCCCGCCAAACTTGCCCGCGTCGTCCTCGAAGGGGACACTGACATTCAGCACCCGCTCGTTGGACGTGCGGGTCACGATGGGCCTGGACAGATGGGGCCCCGTGCGGCCCTGCAGGTGGTGCTGAAAATACTCGCCGTCGGACAGATCGACCCGAGGGAACGGAAACAGCCGGCTGCTGGCGATGGCCCGGCCTTTCGCATCCAGGATGAGGATGGACTGGATCTGGGGCTGGTCCACGCTGCGCTTGCGCAGCTCTTCATGCAGGAAGGCCTCGATGCTGTGCAAATCCTGCGGGTTCTTGCCGTTGACCAGGGAGAAGGCCTTTTCAGCGACCGCCTCGGACGTGGCCATGACCTTGGAGGCATGCTCGTGCGCAACCCGAAGCGACCGGGACACCCGGGCGTCGGTTTCGTCCGTGGCCCGCAGAAACCCGACGACCCCGAAGATGGCATAGATCACCAGGGGCACCGCCACGCTCAGCACCGCCATCCGGCGAAGCCAGCGCACCGATTCAGCTGCCTCTTTCGAGCCCTTGTCGCTGGCTCTTCTCATTGTCCACATAAGTTGTTCCTGGGGATCGGGTCCATGAAATTCACCACCGGTGGATGCGCCCGGCGCCAACGCAACCCGCAATGGGCCGCAGCAAAAGAAGCATTGGTCGAGCAGATCCCTGTTGCTTGGTGCCCTTGTTCTGCGCCGATCTGCGACCAATCGGTATGAATAATAACTTCAAGGTCACAATACCGCTGCCCGCATGGCGCAAGGCTATGGGCCGCCAGAAGGTCTTTCTGTGCCCTCAACGCTGCGCCACAGCCTGGCGAGTTCTGCAGCCGTCTGCGGCTTACCGTACAGGTAGCCCTGCAGCTCGTTCACGCCCAGGCCCTGCAGCAGGTCGGCCTGCATGGGCGTCTCGACCCCCTCGGCCACCACGCGCTTGTCCAGCGCCTTGGCCAGGGCCACGATGGCGGTGGCAATGGCCAGTGCGGGGCGCTCGACGCCAAAGGCAAACACAAAGCTCTTGTCGATCTTGAGCGTATCGAACGGCAGGCGGTTGAGGTAGCGCATGGCCGAGTAGCCCACCCCGAAGTCGTCCAGCGCAATCGCCACGCCGTGGGCGCGCAGCGCCGCCAGGCGCGTGACGGCGGCATCCACGTCCTGGATCAGCGCGCCTTCGGTGATCTCCAGCTCCAGCTCGCCGGGGCGGATGCCGAACTCCTGCAGCAGCGCGTGCAGCGCTGCGGGAAACGCCGGGTCGGCCAGTTGCACGGGCGAGAGGTTGACCGACAGATGCCGCACGGGCACCAGCGGGTCGGCACGCCACAGCGCAAACTGCTGTAGCGCCTGGCGCAGCACCCACAGGCCCAGCTCGATGATGAAGCCGGACTCTTCGGCCAGCGCAATGAAGGTGTCGGGCGAGACCAGCCCCTTGTCGGGGTGGCGCCAGCGCAGCAGTGCCTCGACCGAGGCGACCTGGCGGCCCTGTGCGCGCACGCGCGGCTGGAACACCACGAACATCTGCTGCCCGGCCAGCGCGTGGCGCAGGTCGTGGCGCAGCGCCAGCCGCCCGGCCTGCTCTGCGGCCAGCGCGGGCTCGAACTCCACCAGCACATTGCGGCCCGCGCCCTTGGCGGTGTACATGGCCAGGTCGGCGTGCTTGAGCAGTTCGTCCTGCGAGGCGCCATGCGCGGGGTAGTGCGCCATGCCCAGGCTGGCCGCCAGGGGCAGCAGGCGCGGGGGCACGCTGTACGGCACGCGCACGGCCTGCATGACCGATTCGATGTCGGCGCGCAACGCCGCCTGTGCGTCTGCGGGCAGCACGAAGACGAACTCGTCGCCCCCCGGGCGGGCCATGGCCAGTGCGCGAGGGCCTATGCAGTTGCGCACGCGGGCCGCCACCTCGCGCAGCACGCAGTCCCCCACGTCGTGCCCATAGGCATCGTTGATTTCCTTGAAGCCGTCGAGGTCCATGTACACCACAGCAAAGGGCGTTGCGGCTTGCGCCTGCACCAGTTGGTCAACGGCCTCGACCAGCCCGAAGCGGTTGAGCAGGCCCGTCAGGCTGTCGCGCGTGGCGCGTTCACGCAGTTGCTGCTCGTGCTGCTCGGCGTGCAGGGCCACGGCCAGCCGCTGGCCCAGTGCGGCCAGCTCGCGCCCGGCGCGCCCCTCGGGTGCCGGCAGGCGCTCCAGGCGCAGCCACACCCGCTGGGTGCCGGTGTGCGCAACGGGCAGGTCGTGCCAGGGCCCTTCGCCCCCCGCAGGGTCGGCCCCCTCCCCTGCCTGCGGCAGGCCCGCGTCGCGCGGCGCACCTGTCTCGCGCTGCGCCAGCGTTCCATCGGCCGCCAGGGACAGCACCAGCGGCCGGGGCGCACCGGCTGGCCACTGCACCACGCCCACCGGCGCGCCACCCGCCTGGGCGTTCAGGTGCGCGAGCATCAGGCGCACCACCTCGGCAAACGGGCGCTGCCCGATGATGGCCTGGTCCATCTGCGCGAGTACGCGCACCAGCGCAAGGTCGCGCCCCACCTCTTCGGTCATGGCGTTGAAGGAGTCGGCCAGGTCGGTGAATTCGTTGCGTCTGCCGGCGATCTGCACCCTGCGCGTGAAATCGCCCTCCAGCACGGCGCGCGTGCCCGAGGTGAGCGCATCCAGCGGGCGGGTCAGCCTGCGCAGCACCACCGAGCTGCTCACCAGCGCAAGCAGAAATGCGATGGCGGCCACGTTGCCCACCAAGGCCGCCACGCCAATGGGCAGGTAGCGCCGCACGTCCGGCTGCAGGGTGGTGGTGATGGTCCAGGCCGGCGCATCGAAATAGGGCGTGAAGAAGATCTCGCGCTGCGTGCGCACCTCGTTGGCGGCCTGCCCCTCTACCCCCTGGCAGAAGGGTGCAGACAACTGCGGGCCCGAAAAGCAGATGCGATGCGTGCCCGACTGCGCGTTCTCCCACAGGTAGTCTGCAGTGAACCGGCCGCGCACCACGGCGCCTGCAAAGGGCACGATCAATTCCACGGTGGGCGCCACCCCGGGCTGTGGGGCGCCCACCACGCGCAAGGTGCTGCGGCCCTGCGGCATCGGTGCAAGCTCCGAAGGGAAAAGCCGGTCCACACTGGCAAAGACGCTCTCGAGCCGCTGGTCCAGCGGCACGGGCCCGGGGCCCTGGCCGGAGGGCAGCCCGTGCACATGCAGCAGGCTTTCTGCGGCGCGCAGCCGGTCGATGAGGTTGATGCCCACGGCCTTGGCCAGCTCGCCACTGAGCTGCGCTGCAGACTGCTGCACGACGTACTCCGTGAGCTGGTAGGCCAGCAGCGACAGGGCCCCCACCGGCACCGCCACCAGCACGAAGAACGTGGCCAGCAGCTGGCGCCCGACACGGCTGTGCAGGATGGCATGGGCCGGACTCAGGCGCATTCAATAATCCTCGGCGACGCCGATGAAGCTCCCGTTGTTGGCGCGGATGATGTCATCGCGGCTGGCCTTGGCGGTCAACGGCGTCTGGCTCGCGCCATCAGGCCCCATGCTGTACAGGTCATAGTCGCTGTTGAGCGGGTGCAGCGACTTGTCCTTGCGCTTTTGGCCGACAGTGGCGCCGTCCATCGACAGGTAGCGATAGGGGTTGCCCCAGGGGTCCAGCCGGGTAAAGGGCAGATCGGCCAGGCTTGCCGGGAACACGTGCTTGAAGTTGACGTACCGGTCCAGCATGGCGCTGATTTCCAGAATGTCTTTTTTGGCAGCGGCGACCTTGGCGCGTTCGATGTACGCCTTGTAGCTGGGCATGGCCACTGCCGAAAGCAGCCCGATCAGCGTGACCGTGATCAGCAGCTCCAGCAGCGTCACCCCCAGCGCATGCAGGGCCCTTCGATGGGTGCTGACCAGCCTCATGACCCGGCACCTGCGCAAAATGCCGTGCCCGGCACGGGAAACAGGGCCGCAACGCAGCCAGTGCGCGGCACGCCCGGGCGCGCCAGGACGCAAGCTTCGCTAACATTTTGTTTCATGGCGCATGATATTCCACACCATGTTATCGACTACGTAGGACGTATTCGACGAACGCCTACCCAGGCACGAACAGCAGTTGCCCACCCTGTGCCGGTCGGTAGGCAAACCGCCCCGTCTGCACCACCTTGCCGCCCACCCGGGCGGCCCAGGTGTAGTCACCTACACGCGTGCCGGCATTGCCGAAGTCGCTGGGGTAGTGCACGGTGCCGGCCCGCTCGCCGCCGCCCTGGGGCTGGGCCGTGGCGGTGGTCGTCTGGCCGCCGGGCATGGTGACGGTGAACTCCACCGGCGCCTGCCGCGCCGCCATCTTGTCGCTCACGCTAAGGCCGATGGCGGGGCGCGCGCTGTACAGCACGGTGGTCTGGGCCAGGGCCGGGGTACCGGCGGCGAGCAGCAGCGCTGCAGTGAGCACGCCAGAGCGAAGGTGGGGGTGAATGGTCTTCATGGAATGCTCCTTCGTTGAGGGTTGCGTGCGGGCCGGCAGGCTGCGCGATCAATCGCCACACGCCACCGTGCGCAGATGGGGCACCGTGGCCGGCTCCCAAGGCGCGCGGCCTATCACCGTGCCACCACCCCAGCCGTACTCGAAGCGCTCGCCACCGGCCACCGCGCCAAAGGCGCTGATGCGCCCCTTGCCCACGTCGAAGCCCCAGGCCTGCTGCAGGCGGTCAATGCCCAGCCGCGTGCCCGGCGCCAGCGTGCGCACCAGCCGTGTGCCGTGAAAATCGTCGTTGGCGGCATTGCGCGGGTGCGGCGACAGCACCAGCGTCTTGCCCTTGGCATCGCCGCCCACCGCATACAGCCCGGCCTCCTGCACCAGCACCACCTGCGCCGGCACGCGCAGCGGCAGGCAGCCGCTGGCGGCCAGGTCCGTATGGCCCTGGCAGGCGGTCAGCAGCGCCAGGCATGGCAGCACCGCCATGAGTTGGGCAACCGCCCGCCTTGCGGGCACCACAGGGGCTAGGAGCGTGCGCGGCAG
>NZ_LMIJ01000034.1:117288-125084 GCF_001428665.1 Acidovorax sp. Root219 | reverse complement strand
AGGTGATACCCGGCGAGACCGGTTTGTCGGGCGTTGCAGCCGATGCTCCTTCTGCCGCGCACGTTCCTAGAGCGGCAGCAGGGTCAACAGCGCCATCTTGGTCGTGGTGGTCTTTCGCCATCAGCGCAATATGCCGCAGCCCAAGGCGGCTTCGGGTAGGACAAGGGCGCCTCGGGGCGGCGCCGGCCTGTCAAGAGCGCAGACCCATACCCAGGTGCTGCCGACCCCCTGGCTGCCGTGAAGGACGTCTACGCGCTGGCCAGCCACCTGCAGCGGTGCCCGATGGTCCAGCGATGGGGTGGGCAGGCGCTATGCGGGTTCGTTCCAATGCATGGGCAGACCCCGGCCGCGCGTGGCAGTCTGGGTGCCTGGGCATGTTCACCATCCCGGTCAGGGCGCGCCAAAACGCCTTGAATCCAGGCGCAAAGCACAGCCATGGCTGGGCCATGGCAAGCACGCATTTGCACCGACGGGCCGGGGTGTTTTGGCGTGCAAGGCGGGCATGGCGAAAGATTCTCAGCCCGCCCCCCGTGATTCCTGCGCCAGCCACGCCGTAGGGGATTGGCCCAGGCGTTGCGTGAAGGCGCGCGCGAGCGCGCTGGCATTGGCATAGCCGACCTCGGGCGCGACCTGCTTGACCGACATGCCCTGGCGCAGCAGCGAGCGCGCCAGCCCGATACGCCAGGTACCCAGGTATTCAGCGGGCGGCGTGCCCAGCGCGGCGCCGAACCGGGCCGCAAAACGCGCGCGCGACATGCCGGCCAGCAGCGCCATCGTGTCCAGCGTCCAGGGGCGTTCAGGTTCGGCGTGCAAGGCATTGAGCACGCGCGCCAATCGCACATCGGCCAGCCCGGCGAGCACGCCGACATCGACCAGACGCTGCGCCATCGCATGCCGCAGCAGTTGGATCACCAGCACCTCGACCAGCCGGTCCACCACCGCCAGGTGTCCGCAGCGCTGCGCCTGCGCCTCGACGACCAGCGACTGCTGCACCAGCACCAGCGCTGCCCCGCCCGCCTGCAGCTGCGCCAGCGGCACGTGCAGCACATCCGGCAGGCCGCGCAGCAGCGGGTTTTCATCGCTCGGACCGAAATCGATGGCCGCGCTGACGAGTTCAGGCGCAGCACCCCGCGCCGGCACCAGTTGGTGCCCCAGCGGGCGCGGCAGCAGCAGCACGCTGGGCTCGCTCACCACCAGGCGCGCGCCTGCGGCCGTTGCCATCTCCATCTGACCCTCGCAAAGCAGATGCAGATGGCTGCCATGCTGGCTTGCGCTCAGGTCCAGAACGCCCGGCAATGCCCCACGGTGCAACACGCGCGCGTGCAGCTGAAAACGGGCCAGCAGGGTCGAGAGGCGATCAGACATGAGACGAATGGTATCTTATCGGAGACGTATTGATTCCATACGTCTCACTTTGGCTGCTACAGTGACCCTGTGATTTGAAATGCCAAGGACCTCACTGTGCTGATGCCACGCCAACCCGTACCCGCCCTGTCCGTGCCCACGCTGGCCCACGGCGACTTCACACTCGCAGCAGACGCACCACAGAATTTCACCCTGGTCGTCTTCTACCGGGGTCTGCACTGCCCGATATGCCTGCGCTACCTGCTGGAGCTGAGCCGTCTGCTGCCAGAGTTTGAACAGCGCGGGGTGAAGGTGGTGGCGGTGTCCAGCGACACCGCCGAGCGCGCACAGGCCATGGCGGACAAGCTGCGCGCGCCCGGCCTGCGCGTAGGCCACAGCCTGCCGCTGGCGGTGGCCCGTGCCTGGGGGCTGTACATAAGCGCCTCGCGCGGCATGACGTCCCTTGGCTTGGAGGAGCCGGCGCTGTTCTCCGAACCCGGCGTGTTCCTGGTGCGCCCGGACGGCACGCTGTACTACGGTGCCGTGCAGACCATGCCGTTTGCGCGGCCACACTTTGATGAGCTGCGCGATGCGCTGGACTTCGCGCTGGCGAAAAACTACCCTGCCCGTGGCGAGTACACCGCAGCCTCCTGACCCCCACCAACAAGCAATCAAACAATCAAGCAAGCAAGGCCCTCCCATGCAATACGACGCAGTAGCCTTCGACACCGGCGGCACGGTGCTGGACTGGCACGGATCGCTGGTCGACGAACTGGCCCGGGTGCCTGCCTGGCAGGGGCTGGCCTTTGACCGCCACGCATTCGCCAATGCATGGCGGCGCAGCACCATGCAGGGCATTGTCGGGCAGGTGCAGCCGGCGTTCAACATGGACGACGTGCACCTGCTGGCGCTGGACGAGGCCGTGCTGGCCTTCGGGCTCCCGGCACTGGATGCGCCAGGCCGCACGCACCTGTGGCGCGCCTGGCACCGCCTGCGCGCCTGGCCCGACTTTGCGCCGGCGCTGGCGTCGCTGCGTGCGCGCGTGCCGGTGGTCTCGTTCACGATGCTGCCGACGGCCCTGGTCATCGACGTGTCGCGTCGCAACGGCTTCACCTGGGACGCCATCGTCTCGTGCGAGATGATCGGCGCCTACAAGCCGCACCGCGAAGCCTACGCCACGGCAGCGCGCTGGCTGAACCTGGCCCCCGAGCGCATCCTGATGGTGGCCTGCCACAACTTCGACCTCAACGCGGCGCATGCGGCAGGCCTGCGCACTGCCTTCGTCGCCCGCCCCGACGAGTGGGGCCCGGCGGGCCCGCCCGACCCCCACCCCCACATGGCCTACGACCACATCGTCGATGGCTTCGCTGCCCTGTGCGAGCAGGTTCTTTCCTCTCCCTGAGACACACCCCCATGATCAAGCTCTACTACCACCCATCACCGAACCCCGCCAAGGTCGCCCTGTTCCTGGAGGAGGCAGCCCTGCCCTACGAGATGGTGCCGGTGGACACCCGCCGTGGCGAGCAGCACACGCCGGCGTTTCTTGCCATCAATCCCAATGGCAAGACACCCGCACTGGTCGATGGCGACGCAGTCGTCTTCGACAGCAACGCCATTTTGCTGTACCTGGCGGAGAAGACAGGCCTCTTCCTGCCCGAGAACACGCCAGCGGCGCGCGCCGCAATGCACTCGTGGCTGATGTTCGTGGCCACCGGCATCGGGCCCTATTCGGGGCAGTCGGTGCACTTCAGGCATGTGGCACCCGAGCCCAAGACCTATGCGCTCAACCGCTACGACTTCGAGGCATGGCGGCACTGGACGCTCATCAACGAGCGCCTGTCCACCCGCACCTGGATGCTGGGCGAGGAGTACACGCTGGTCGACATGGCCGTGTGGGGCTGGGCCCGCGCCGTGCCCTATGTGCTGGGCACCGACCCGTGGGACAAGCTGCCCCATGTCAAGCGCCTGCTCGACACCGTGAACGCCCGGCCCGCCGCCCAGCGCGCCGAGGCGCTGAAAACCCGGCACGCCTTCAAGACCGAGGTCGACGATGAAACGCGGCGCGCCATGTTTCCGCAGAACGCCCGCCTGTCCGCAGCACCGGGGGCCTGACATGCTGGACCTGCACTACTGGACCACGCCGAACGGCCACAAGGTAACCATGTTTCTGGAGGAGGCCGCGCTGCCCTACCGCATCGTGCCGGTCCACATCGGCCGTGGCGAGCAGTTTGCGCCCGAGTTCCTGCGCATCGCACCGAACAACCGCATCCCGGCCATCGTCGACCATGCACCGGCCGACGGCGGGGCACCACTGTCGCTGTTCGAATCGGGCGCCATCCTGCAGTACCTGGCAGACAAGACGCAACGCTTCATTCCGCAGGACCTGCGCGGACGCAACCTGGTGCTGCAATGGCTGTATTGGCAGATGGGGGGCCTGGGGCCCATGGCCGGGCAGAACCACCATTTCGTGCAATATGCGCCCGAGCCGTTGCCCTATGCCATCGAGCGCTATGTGAAGGAGACCTCGCGCCTGTACGGCGTGCTGAACAAGCACCTGGGTGACGGGCGCACCTTCATCGCAGGCGACGGTTACTCCATTGCCGACATGGCGTGCTACCCGTGGATCCTGCCCCACGAACGCCAGCGACAGGTGCTGTCGGATTTTCCGCACCTGCAAACATGGTTCGAGCGCGTGCGCGAGCGGCCGTCCACAGTGCGCGCCTACCAGAAGGCCAACGAGGTCAACACGGCCCCGGTGGTCGACGCGGCATCGCGCGGCCTGCTGTTCGGACAGGACGCGGGCGTGGTGCGATAGACCAACGCAAAGCCCATTCAACGCTCGCGGCTGACGGCAACAACGCCCGGGATGTCATCGGCGGCATCAGCCCCTGCCGGCCGATGCAACCCGGGTAGTACAACAGCGCCTTGGTGGGTGTGACTGCAGGGCATGGAGCGTGTGAGCAGGCCGTTGCGTGGCATTGGCAATTTGCCTTTCTGCGCAATGGCCATGTCGCTTGCACAAACATGCTCGGCCAATGAACACGGGGTGAAGGGTGTATGGCGCCATGGCACAGCCCGGCCACCAAGGCTATGCGGCAAGCCGGCCGATCCGCTCCCCGGCCTGCGCCACATGCGCCGACAGCGCATCCATGCATGCAGCAAAACCCTCGCTGAAACCGCCCTTTGCGCCGCCCTTGCGACCCAACGCCGCGAGTCGGCCCACAAAATCCTGCGCCAGCGCCAGGGCCTGCCGCCAGGTGTGCGGCGGCACCTGCGGGCCGATGACCAGCGCCAGCGGGCGCACCGGCACCTCGCCCGCCGCCGTGGGCGCAAAGGCCATGGGCGTCATGTCATAGGCCGGCGCCAGCTGGTACGGCCGGCCGTGCTCGGCCATGAACGACAGGTTGCCGCTGTGCATGTCGGTGTTGCCGATCAGAGTGCCAAAGGCCCACAGCAGGCTGGCGGCGTCCACCGCCTCGGGCTGCACCACGCCTTCGCGCGCCAGGGCCACCACCATCTCGGGCCAGCGGCCGCTGTTGCCGACAAACTCCGCGTCCAGGGCGGTCAGCGAGTGCAGCGCGCGCCGGCCCAGCGCGCCCACCCGGTCAAAACGCTCCACCTCCAGAAACCGCTGCCCGCCATGGTCGATGACCTGCGTGCGCGCCGCCGCGATGCCATGGTCCCGCAGCACCTGCAGCGCCACATGCTCGGCCAGCAACAGGTCACGCCAGCGCTCGCTCACCGGGCTTTGCACCGCAGCGCTGAACTTGACGATCACGTGGGCAGGCTCCGCCATCGCCGCAGCGCTCCCCCGGCCGCTGCCCCCGCACTGTGCATAGGCCGTGAACTTGGGCTGCTCGCCCCCCGCCGACGATCCCGCCTGTTCACCGCGCGCTGCGGCCAGTGCCAGCGCCGCATAGGCCCGCGCCTTGCCGGCCAGCGCAATCGGCACGGGCACGCCCGCGTTCACGAACGCCTGCTGCGCCGCATCGCCCACCAGCAGGTTGCCGGGCAGGTCACCCCCCTCGCGCAGCAGCGCGCGCATCACGTGCGCATCGTTCCAGTCGGCCAGCCGCTCTGGCAGCCCCAGCGCGGGCCCATGCCGCTGGTTGTAGGCCCGCCCCAGGTACCCCTGCGGCCGCATGTCGAAAAGCCACCACGGCAGGCCATCCGTGTGCCCTTGCACGGCACCATCGGCCTGCGCCATCACGAAGCCTTCGGGATACACCGGCACCAGGGTGCCCAGCCCCTGCAACCGGCCTTCGGCAGTCACCCGGTAGATCGGCGCCACCAGGTCCGCCCGCGAGGCATCGCGCAGCGCATA
Source organism: Acidovorax sp. Root219 (assembly GCF_001428665.1). Classification (GTDB taxonomy): domain Bacteria; phylum Pseudomonadota; class Gammaproteobacteria; order Burkholderiales; family Burkholderiaceae_C; genus Acidovorax. Next base: position 119,416 of record NZ_LMIJ01000034.1, on the reverse strand, counting down.
CTGAATAGATCGTGAAGCACCCAGACGCAGCGCATCCGGCCCCAGCGCCTGCAGCGCCCGGGACACTGTGGGTTGGCTTGTTCCCAGGGTATCCGCCAATGCCCGCGCGGTTTTCAGCCCGCTGCGCAGCAGGTCACGAATCTGGTCGGCGTGGCGGCGGGTGGAGGTCGGCATGCAGGTATCTTAGTCCGGGTGAATAGATTTATGAATAGATAAATGAATAGAAACCGAGAGATTTCCAGGGCAAGAGGGTTGCCCCCTTGGCGGCATGGCGCCATGCCTGCGCACGCATTGCACAATGTGCCCCTGCCCCGCCCTGGCAAGGGCGAACTCCACAGAACGAAGGCCAAGGTCAAACCCGCCAGATTGAGCCCCGTCAAGCAAACGTTGACCTTCGTCAAGTCGGGCTTGCGGTGGTGTCCGGACAATCGACTGCATCGTCCAGCGGAGTCTTCCACCATGCGCCTGAACCTGCCAATCACCAGACAGGTATATGCTGTCCCCAAGGGCCAGACCCTTGTCTCCACCACCGACACGCAGGGGCGCATCACGCACTGCAACGCGGCCTTCGTGGCTGTCAGCGGCTACACGCGGGAAGAGCTGGTGGGCCAGCCGCACAACATGATTCGCCACCCCGACATGCCCGAGGAGGCATTTCGCGACATGTGGGCCACCATCGCCTCGGGTCGGCCCTGGTCAGCCCCGGTGAAGAACCGGCGCAAGGACGGCGATCACTACTGGGTGATGGCCAACGCCACGCCGCTGCTGCAGGACGGCCGACCCGTGGGCTACATGTCGGTGCGCACCGAGGCCACGCGCGCGCAGATCGCTGCGGCCGAGCAGCTCTACGCCACCATGCGCGCAGAAAAGCAGGCCGGGCGGCGCGTGCACGGGCTGCGCTCGGGCCGCGTGGTGCGACACACGCTGGTGGGGCGCGTGGCGCACGGGCTGGCCACGCTGGGCCTCGCGGCCCGGCTGGGGCTGGTGCTGCTGGCGCTGCTGGCGGCCTCGCTGGCCACCGGCATGCTGCTGCCCGGTGCCGCCGGCTGGGCGCTGCAGCTGGCGCTGTTCGGCGCGGCCTGGTGGTACCTGGCGCGGCTGCTGGTGGGGCCCATCGCGGCGCTGACCGTGGCGGCCAACCGGGTCGCGGCCGGCGACCTGACAGCCACCGTGCGCCGGGGCCGCAACGATGAACTGGGCGACCTGGAGCAGGCGCTGGGGCAGCTGTCGTTCAACCTGTGCGCCATCGTGCGCGATGCCCGCGACGAAAGCGAATCCATGCGCCTGGGCGCGCAGGAGATCGCGCAGGGCAACCTGGACCTGTCGGCACGCACCGAGTCGCAGGCCGCCAGCCTGGAGCAGACGGCGGCGTCCATGGAGCAGATCACCGGCACCGTGCGCCAGAGCGCCGACGCGGCCCGCCAGGCCACGGCCCTGGCAGGCCAGGCCAACGCGGCCGCCACGCGCAGCCGCGAGGCGGTGGACAGTGTGGGCCAGACCATGCGCGACATCCAGGGCGACTCCGACCGCATCGGCGAGATCACGCAGGTGATCAACGCCATCGCCTTCCAGACCAACATATTGGCGCTCAATGCCGCCGTGGAGGCCGCCCGCGCCGGCGAGCAGGGCCGCGGCTTTGCCGTGGTGGCCAGCGAGGTGCGCAGCCTGGCCGGCCGCAGCGCCGAGGCCGCCCGCGAGATCAAGCAGCTGATCGACCAGTCGGCCCACCGCGTGGAGCAAGGCCAACAGCGCACCCAGGCGGCCCAGGCCACCATGGTCGAGGTGGTCGAGGGCGTGCAGCGCGTGAGCGCCGTGGTCGGCGAGATCAGCCACGCCAGCCAGGAGCAACTGGCCGGCATCTCCGAGGTCAACACCGCCGTGGGCCAGCTGGACACCATCACCCAGGAAAACGCGGCGCTGGTGGAGCAGGTGGCGGCTGCGGCGCAGGGGTTGACGCGCACTGCGGGTGCGGTGGCGGATTCGGTGCAGGTGTTTCGGCTGGAGGCGGGGGTGGTGCCGTCGGCAACGCGGGCTGCGGTGCCGGGTCAGCGCAGCGCCAGACCGGTGGTGCAGCCGCGTGGCAAGGTGCTGACGACGGCGTGAGGTGGTGGATGCCAAGTGCCTCGGT
>NZ_LMIJ01000034.1:117196-117280 GCF_001428665.1 Acidovorax sp. Root219 | reverse complement strand
CGCCCTGTCGGGCGAACGGGGGCAACCTGCGATGCTCGGACCTGGGGTGGTGCCGCAGAACTCACTGCGTTTGGCCGTTGGCCA
>NZ_LMIJ01000034.1:116927-117076 GCF_001428665.1 Acidovorax sp. Root219 | reverse complement strand
ACACGCACCCACCCCAGGCCCTGCGCTTCTCGGCGCAGCCAGCAGGGGTGGGGAGCGGGGACAGGGACGGCTGCTGCTTCGCAGCTACGCCTGGGGTCGGGGACGCGCGCGGTGCGCGCTGCCGACGGGCGGTGCAACCGCCCTGGCGA
>NZ_LMIJ01000034.1:96516-116811 GCF_001428665.1 Acidovorax sp. Root219 | reverse complement strand
TCTTGGCGACGCAAGAGAAAGTTACTGCGCCGCCGGGCGCACACCCCGGCCTCCGCCCTCAACAAAGGCATGCGGCAACCACGGAAACAAAGCCGAGGAACAATGGACTAGACCCCCGCCTGCACAGTCCAGCCAAGCAGAGCCCCGGACAAACCGCCAGGCCATTGCAGCTATGGCGTGCCCTTCCTCGCCGCTCGCTGCAGGCGCAGGTGGCGGTTGCGGCGCGGGGGCTGACGCGCACTGCCACTGCGGTGACGGATTAGGTGCAGGTGCTCAGGCGGGAGGCGGGGGTACTGCCGGCAGCGCGGCCGGCGGTACCAGCTCAGCGTAGCGCCAGACCCGAGGTGCAGCCGCGTGGCAGGGCGTTGAGGGCGGTGTGATGCACAACTTCAGCGGTCACCACCGCGCTCAGCGGCCCGCTGGCCCAGAAACCCGTTGCGGTAGCCCGCGATGAATGCGCGCAGCCGCTGCGCATCACCACCCATTGCCAGTTGGTTGCGCACGCGCAAAAGCGCGTCCAGCATTGGTTCAGGGTCCGCGAGAATGACATGCACCTGCTGTGCGGTGCCCGGACTGCACAGGATTGCACAGGATTGCACAGGATTGCACAGGATTGCACAGGATTGCAGCGTCCTTGCCGAGCAACGCCGCGCCGGCCAGATCGGGATCGTGGCCGGCCATCTCCAGCAGCGGCGCCTCTTCGTCGTAGAGCCGGTCCATGTTGCCGGCACTGGCATAGGCCTGCGCCAACGCAAGGAAGTCGGTGGCATCCTTGTTGTTGTCGCGACCACGGTCACGCCAGGCCAGCAGCTTGAGCACCGACAAAGAGGGCAGTGTGCAGACATGCATCGACAGCCCCGCACCCAGATCCACCAGATCCGCACTGTCCAGCCCCTCCCTGAACCCGGCCACATTGAGCACCACGTCATGACCGGGCGGCCAGGCGATGGTCTGGTCGTCTCCTGCAACGCCCCCGAAAGGAATGAGATCCAACGGAATTCCACCGGGGCGCAGGTAGTGCATCCGGTGGGACATGCCGTGCACATCAAAGAACGCCCCTGTGGCGGTGAGTCGATTCTTCAATGCGGTGAAGCGCTCCCAGCTGTCGATGTACAGGCCGATGTCCACATCGCGCGTGGCCCTGAGGACCGCCTGCCCGTACACATGCGTGAGCATGATGTCCCGGGCCATGGCTCCGCCCACGAACACATCAATGCCAAGCGTCTGCGTGGCCGCTTTGGCATGCACAAGAATCGCATGCAGGCCCCGGTCGATGGGTCGGTCGGCGCGGACTTTAAGCACCATTCTTGAGCCGCTCCATCAGCATGCCCGCCACTTCCACGCTGCGGCCTTCATTGCTGGCCATCAGATCTGCGTAGACCAGCAGCAAGGGCGCCACGGCCGGCTCCACAGCCTTCGCCTTCGCCTGATCCGCGCGGGGCCAGAAGGCATCCAACACTTCGATGGGCCCGCCAGGATCCGGGCGCAGGCGGTGCTTGCGCAGTAGTTGACCCCTGTCCAGCCAACTGTAGATGCACGCGCTGGCTGGGTTGATGTATTGCGTGAGCGCAGCAGCAGCCATCTCACCGCCCAGCGCCACCTCGGGTTCATCAGTCAGAAGACTGCCCCCCCGCCAATCGGCACCATCCACGCAGGCGTACCGCTGCGGCTTGAGCTTGCCCCGCAGCGAAATCGGGTACTGCCTGGCCCACTCTACCTGCAGCGCCTCTTTGTTGGCCAAGCGCCGCTTACGCGCTTCACCCGTGATGAACCCCAGCGCCACCAGGTCCTCGATGGCATTCGACGTTGAGCCCAACGCGGCACCGGCCGCCTCGGCGATCGTCCTCACTGGCTGCTGCGCTAGGCCCTCGATGGTCAGCAACGCAAAGATGACCCGCAAGGTGCTGGCCTTGCGCAGGGCGGATTGATCGGTGGCGGCGCGGGGCTCTTTGGGGCGGGGCTTGCCGGTGATGAACAGGTAACTGCCCGGGACGTCGATGTGGGCGTTGCCCACGGTGTCCAGGAAGTTGATGCCGGTGCGCTGGCATTCTTCGGCCAACTTGACAGACAAGTAGGGGGCGATCAAAAGCAACGGGGTGCTGTTGTCACCACGCTCTTTTTCGGCCCGATACCAGATCAAGTCGCTAGTGCGTGCAATATGGCTCACCTGGACCGTAAAACGACCCAGATCTTGCCCAGTCCGAGCGAGCTTGATGATCGCGTTGTTGCGATCCTTTGGGCCCAGAAAATCCACAACCTCACCTTGCAGGACTGGCTCTGCAGCTTCCAACGCTTGTTCAATCACTGTGCCGGTGTTCATTTTTTCACGATGTTCATGTAACGTGAACATTGATGATAAACGAACAAAAGGGGCAATGGAAGGGCCTGCGACCTCTCGATCCACTTTGCATGCGCGTGCTGCTTCCCAACGCCGATTCGAGATCGAAGCGGCAACTTAACCAGAAAAATAACCGGCAATTTCTGCGGACCCTTCAACCAAAATTACCATATATCCATTTGATTTAAAAAGATATTTTTGCTAGCATTGCGGCAAATTTCAACCGGAAACCATGTCCGTTAAACCTACTCCGGTTGCAGCTTACGACCAGCCGCACCAGTTCGAACCACTTCTGCCCACCCAGGGCCTGGCGGAGCTGGGCGAGGCCACCCGGAGGGTCTTTGAAAAATCTGCCGCGCTGAAGGCTGCCGCCAGCCCCGAAGCAAGAACCGCCTTGCGCGAAATCGTGCGCTCGATGAACTCCTACTACTCAAACGGCATCGAGGGGCAAGCGACCCACCCGGCCAACATCGAGCGGGCACTGCGGCATGACTTCTCGGAAAAGCCCGACGTGGCCAGGCGCCAGCGCGTGGCGCTTGCACACATCGAAGCAGAGCGCGATCTGGAACAGAGCTTGACCACCGAAGCCGCCGCGCTGGGCAGCGCCTTCCTGTGCCAGGCGCACAAGAGCCTGTACAGCCGGCTGCCTACCGAAGACCGCCTCACCGAGGACGGTCGACGGGTAGAACCCGGTGCATTGCGGGTGCATGACGTCGCCGTGGGCCGACACCAGCCGCCGGCCTGGCAGTCCGTGCCCCGCTTTCTTGCCCGCATGGACGAGGTGTACAGCCAACTGCGCGGTGTAGACGCCGTCATCTACACCATTGCCGCAGCCCACCACCGCATGGCCTGGACGCACCCCTTCGAGGACGGCAACGGCCGCGCAGTGCGCCTGCAGACGCACTGCGCCCTGCTCCCCATCAGTGGCGGCCTGTGGTCGGTCAACCGCGGGCTCGCGCGCCAGCGCGAGCGATACCACGAACTGCTCGACAGCGCGGACAGCCCACGCCAAGGCGACCTGGACGGGCGAGGCAACCTCAGCCAGAAAATGCTCTGGGAGTGGTGCCGCTATTTCGTCGGGCTGTGCGAGGACCAGGTGAACTTCATGGGCTCCATGCTCGACCTGCCCCAGCTCAAAAACCGCCTGCGGGCCTACGTCATGGTCGAGAGTGCCACCAAGGGGATCACGGAGTACCGCGAAGAGGCTGTCTTGCCGCTGCAGACCGTGGCAGTCAGCGGGGCCATGTCGCGCGGGGACTTCATTCGCATGACCGGCCTGGGCGAGCGCACCGGCCGCAAGGTGGTGTCACGCTTCCTCAGTGACGGGCTGCTCAAGAGCGAAGGGCACAGGGGGGAGTTGAGCATCGCTTTTCCGATGTCTGCGCTGAACATTCTGCTGCCGAACCTTTATCCGGAGGCTTCGACTATTGCGCTGGATTAGTCCGATGCCGCTGGCCGGCCGGGTTCGTCTTTGCGCGATATTCATGCGACGCGAACAAGCGTGGCGATGAGAGGGCGCCACGGCACCACCCGATGCTCCACCGACCGATCCGCTCCTTGGCCTGGGAAAGGCACCTCTCAACGCATCAATATGTGCAGCGAAGCCTTCGCTGCCCTCTGCCGGCCCACGAAGTCTTGCGCCAGCCTCTAGGTGCGCGCTGCCACCTTGGAGTCGATCAAGCCGGCGCACGGCATATCGCCCGCCACCTTGGGCGCAAAGGCCATGGGCGTTATGTCGTAAGTCGGCGTAGCGAGAGGAAGCGCGCGCGACAGATGCGGGAGCACATGCTTTGCGCGGTCCCTCGCTGCGCTTTGTACCGCCAAAAAGAAGGGGCACAAACTACAGCTACCAGCTAGTATCGACGGCACGGAGGTAGCGTTTTTTCTCATACCTCACACACCTGCGGGTAGCAAAATGGCCGGACGTAAACAACACTTCATTCCACAGTACCTGCTCAGAAATTTCGAGGCTTCAAAGACCAGAAAGGAATCGCAGGTCGTTGTCTACAAAAAGGGGGCACAGCCGTACACAACTTCGACCAAAGGTGTCGCCGCTCAACGAGACTTTTACTCGCCGCCTGCAGACGGCTCTGAGGCCACTCTCGACGACATTATTACTACATTTGAAAGTGAGTCTTTCAACCCCGCGCTTGATCGCCTCATAGCCACTCAATCTGGCGACTTGGTTGATTCAGATCTCGCATCGGTCGTCATCGTTCACTTAAGCATTCGAGCAGCCCATACAAGAGGTTCGTTTGCTCAGCTCGCATGCGGGCTTTTTACACAATTCGAGGATGCGCTTAGCGATCCGAATAAACTAAGGAAGCTCATGGACGTTGATTCCGACGCCCCTGACTCAAAAACGATAACAGAAATCGCGCAAACACTTGACGCCCTGGGAGCAGGCAACCTTCCTACCAAGGAGCGCAGGCAGCTTGAGAGAATTATTCGGTTCAAATTCCGCGAGAAATTCGATCTCCTGGCCCCTTCTGTCACCTCAGACGCACTCACTCAGCTGACAGCCATACGAGATGCACTCCCTAAGTTGATAGAGAAAGGCCATTTAGCAGCCCTCCAAAAATCTCTATCCCCCGACGAGCGTTTGAAAGCACTCGAACGCTTGCAGTGGCGTGTGATTTCTGTAGATGCCCCCGCACATGTGCTACTTCCCGATTGTGTTGCAGTGGTCGCAAACAGCGACGGAGAAATGAGCCCTTTCACGATGGCATCTAACGAAGATGTTGCTCTAGTGGCGATGCCAATCAGTGCAACTCAGATTCTTGTTGGCTCTTTGCGCCCACAGATTCCTGAAATAGAGAGCTTGAACCTGACCCTAGCCAAATGCTCGATGGACTTCTTCGTCAGCTCCGTTGAAAGCGCTGAACTGGAGGTGCTGCAAGCCCATATCGGTGAAGCGATCAACAGCTTTACAGACGACTTGATCGCCGACGAATCCCCCCTGACGCAGCCCCTCACAACGCCAGCAACGGACAAGCAGCAAAGCAAAATGCTGCGAGTGAACTTCGCATCGGCTGCGGATAAGAATGCTCAACTTATCAAAGCAATCCATAGCGTTATCGCAGAGCAGTTTGGAGGCTGCGAGACAGATGGAATTCATTCCATTCTCGTTGCCCAAGACGTTCCGAACGAAGTTGCTCGCATGCGTGGCGGACCCTTGTCACCATACGATGTTGCCTTGGCTACCAACGGCACTGTTGAAGTTTTTACGACATCGGCTGAAGCACCACTGAGAATCATCGTTTCAACAAAAATGGCGAGGCTGTTGTTGTCAAAACAGCCACAGTCGCTCAAGGATGGAAGCAATCAACTGAGATTTCTTCTGGGGCGAGCTATTTTTTTTAATGCCTGGTTTGCAAACATAGAGCCAGCACTCCAGACTCGCCAGTTCACAGAAAGAGTGCGCGCAACGCTTGAGGGAACTCGAAGATTTCTCGCGCACATCTACGCATCCAAGGCTGTAGCATCGTTCATGGATGGCGAAGACATGCATCGTGCAGAGCTAGCTTCTGCAAATGACCTTTCAATTGCCCTCAACATGCTGCATGCTGCATGCCAGCAATTCCCAGTGCACGGCAATGTCGAATTTTTGCTCGCCGACGTATTTCCAGCCACAGACCTTCTTCTCACAACCATCGCTGGATATTGCAGCCTGAAGACCGCGAAGTCGCTAGACCTCGAACCCTCGTCAGCAGTTTGCCAACTCATTACAGACGCAGGTCTGCAGGACTGGTTGAGGCTGTTTGACCGCGATCTTCGAGAACAAATTGAATTGATCAATCGGCCTTCTCCATCGCTCCCTGCCTTGCTAATTATGGCGGAGCATGTGGAGCGAATAATGTGGCAGTTTGGCATCTTCATGTCTGACACAGAGGAAGGTCGAACTTGGATTGACGTGAAAAGTGAGGTGGAGTTAGCGGGGATACGACAAATTCTGAACTCCTGACGTTTGGTGTGAAGAATGCGAAAACGGTCTCTCAATACCCCCCTCTCCTCCCCCCATACCCCCCGCCCGCCGCACCACCCCGCCCCGCCCCCAGCATTGATGCCCGCGGCTCCACCACCGCAAACCGCAGCATCATCACCCCATACCGCGTGGCGCTCTGCAGGTCATCGCGCAGCTTCACGATCAGCCCATCCTTGCGGTGGTACAGCCGCCATTCCTCCAGCCAATCCCCACACGTGCTGAACACCTTGAAGCGCCCGGTCTGCATGCGCGTGAGCAAGTCGCTGATGCCGGCCTCCAGGCCGTTGCTCCCGTCTTCGAAGGTTGCGCGCTCGGGCAGCAAATTCACGCCCAGGGTGCGGTACTGGCCGGCGAGCTGTTCGCCGCTGCCCTTGTCGTGCTGCAGGCCATCGTGCGGCCAGGCCACGGGCATCCAGCGGCCGCGCGCGGCGATCAGCGGGGCCTGCATGGCCACGCTGGTTTCGCGCACGCGAAAGGTGTCGTATACGTAGACGGTGTCGGTGTCGCGGTCCCACGCCAGCCAGGCGGCTGCGGCGGGGTGGTCCCAGCCGAAGTCCAGGCCCACGATGCGCGGCCAGTGCGTGGGCAGCGCGAACGGCGGCACGACGATGGACTCCTCGGCCACCGGGAACACCTTGCCGCTGCCCAGCACGGGCACGCCATTCATGCGCGCCTCGCGCTCGTGCGGGGGAAAGCTCTCGGCCAGTTCCTGCTTGGTCTTCTCGTCAAGGTGGGGCACGTCGTTCCAGCCGGCCTGGATGATGGCTTTGCTCATGGGGTGCTTCCAAAAAATGCGAAGTAGGTAGACACACGGTAGGGAGCCTTGGGTTCGCCACGCCTGTCGCACTCCCTGTGAACAGACTTATTCATAGATTTGCACAAAACCGCAATTTCATTAATATCTATGAATGCCGCGACAAAACGCACCTCACTCGGAGCACCCGTCAGCAGTGCTGCGCGAGATCGAGCAACTTGGCCTGAACATCACCATCGCGCGCAAGCGCCGGGGCGAAACGCAGGGGCAATGGGCCAGCAAGCTGGGCGTATCGCAGCCCACCATGGCCCGCATCGAACGGGGCGACCCGTCCGTGGCGATGGCCTCGTATGTGATGTGCATGTGGCTCATCAACCAGGCCAATGGCCTAGCGGATTTGATCGCCCCGCTGCAAGACCATGCGGCGCTCGAACGCGAGGTGCGCAGGTTGCGCCAAAAGAGCAAGCCGCCATCGGTACCGAAGCACACACCCGTTGGGCCAACCGCACCAAGACCAGTTGCTGGTAGCCAGAGAGGTAATACCCCTGCCAAGCCTGCGGCTAGGCGCAATCAGAAAAGCCCGCCTGCGCCAGCCGAACAATCCACAGGAGGCAAAGTGGGAGCCAAGAAGGCACGAGCCATTACCGCCACGGAATCGACCGAGGCCATCCACAAACACATCCGCGCTTCTGCCGCCAAAGGCAACGCTACGGCCCAGGGCCTGGCAGCCCTGCTGCTGGGCAAGCGACCTAGCGCAAGGCGTTAGCGCCTCGCGCTACCAAGCGACGCTGTAGTTTTGAGGAAGCAGGCCCCTGGGCAGGTAGAGCGGGTGGGCCGGCGTGCCATCCTGGGTCAATCGAAGGAACTGGAGGGAAGCCATTTCGCCGAGCATCCGGATCACCGCTTGGGCTCTTGGACGCAACGTCTTTGGCGGCAAACCATAAGCAAGCACAACCATCCGGGCCTCGCCCGCCATCTCCAGCAGTGCCGCGTCATTTCCGGGGCCTACCGGGTCGTCAACGCCAGCCAGCAGCTTGCTGTCGGTAACGCGGTAGGCGTGCATGTTTCCCACCAATTGCCCGCCGTAGCCCCAGGCCCTTGCGAGCCTGCCCGTCTTGATCAGCGTCGGATCGGCATGCTCCACGCCCGCCACAGAGGGATTCATCAAGAGGAACATGACGGTGGGACGTTTTTCGTCCCAGACTTCAGTCAGCGCATAGCGGTACCGTCCGCAGTCCGAAAATTGCGCGCAAACCCGCGAATCTACGGGCCAAGCGGGCTTCCTCCGGCCACCGGGATCATGGGCGCTTACGCTGGGCGGGATGGGCTGGTCGGGCATGAACATGCAATCAGGCGCCGTGGCTCTGCGCTTCAAGCGCCCGGCCTGTAACCATCCTTGAGCCACCCCTCGAAAATATCCGACAGCTTGGGCACCGCTTCCTCCTTGGCCTTGCCCCGGCTGATGAAGAGCGCCAGCTCCTTGCGCCCCTGCTCTTCGCGCCCCGCGAAGGCATGGCACATGGCCGCGGCCATGTGCAGTGGCAGCTGCATATGGCGCTGCTTCGACTCTTCGGCCATCTCGATCACCTGCGCAAAGACGTGGGCAGGTGTGGGGGCCGCCTGCCAGAACGCCTGTGCCTGGGCGATTGCCGCGTGCACCTTCTCGAGCATGCCCGTCAGCAGCCCATCCACGCCCCAGATGCAAGACAGGTTGTGCGCCGCACCCTGGCCATCCACAAAGGCATCGAGCAAGGCCGATTTTTCCGTGCGGTGCCATTTGGGCTTGCCACCCGCCAGGTGGGGCACGGCGTCGAAAGAGTAGCCCCACCGCGGCGACAAACCGCTGCCCAGCTGCCAATACTCAAAGATGCGGCGAATGGGCGCGGCACTGCTGTTCACCCACAGCATCGGACGCACATTGACAAAACCTTGTGGCCCCAACGCCGCGTCTACCAATGGCGCAATGTGGGCACGGCATTCGGCGATGGTGAGCAATTGGAATTCACGCATGGGCGTGATCGTACTGCCTCAGCACGCCCCAGAGCAGCCATCACGCCACACCTGCTGCGCCGCCATCTCCCCCAACCACCACCCCCTTCGTCAAGAAATCCAGCACCACCTCCGTCGCCCCCTCCAGCGGCGTGAAGGTGATCGCAATCAAGCCCTGCGTCGTCGCGGTGCGCGTCAAGCACTCGTTGTACACCGCCACCGGCGGCTCCTCGTCCAGCCACACCCAGTGCCGCGCGGTGCCCTCGAAGGCCTTGCGGCCCTGGTCGTACGACTTGAAGCCGATGACCGATTCGCCCCCGCCCTGGTGGCGCACGCACAGGTAGTCGAGTGCGCCGTTGGCGCCGGCGCGGGGGCGGGCCTTGGCGATGTCGTCGGTGGGGACCATGCCGGTGCCGGGCTGGCCCGGCGGGCCGTAGAGTTCGAGCTGCACGATGTCGCGCGTGGTCTCCAGCGACTTGCCGGCGGCCCAGGCCTGGATGGGGCCATCGAAGCGGCGGCCCTCCCACCAGGCGGGGTAGCGGCCGGTGAGGTGCAGGGCCGTCTCGTACGCGCCGCCGATGGTCTTGCCCACGCGGTTGCCGGCCATGAAGCAGCGCTCGCGGTGCGTGGCGCCGGCCTTGAAGAAAGCCAGGTGCCGCGCATACAGCGCGCGGCGCAGGGGGCCTTCGTCCTGAAAGAAGCGGCGCATGCGCCAGCCGGCGAGCTTGTCGCGCAGCAGGGCTTCGAGGGCCTCGATCTCTTCGATGGAGGCGTGGGCCAGGGCCTCGGGAAGGTGAGGCAGGCACTTCATGTCAGGTGGCACCGTGCGACTTCCCCTTGATCGACTTCACCAGCTCCAGCGCCGCCAGCATGCCCTCGGCCCGGTCAGCGGGCATCTGGGCCAGGGCCTTGCGCAAGGGGTCGGGCGCGTCGTCGGCCTTCTTGGCGAACATGCCCAGGTGCGTGCCCAGCAGGTCCAGCGCCTTGAGCTTTTCGGGCGACTTGAACTTCTTGCCCAGCTCCAGCTGGCCGCCGGGGCCGATCTCCACCACCTCGATGGAGGCGATGGCCGCAGCGGTGGCGCCGTCGAGGTCCTGCACGCGCTTGAGGCTGCCGTCATCGTTGAAGAGCTTGCGGATGTCGAAGAAGGCGATGCCAGCGAGTTCGCGCACCACCATGTCCTGGGTGACGCTGTCGCCCGGTGTGGGGCCGGGTGCCACGCCCAGGCCGGGTGGGCGGCCTGCCGCCTGCGGGTCGGACACAGCGCTCGCCACCGCCCTCAGCCGCGGAGCGCGGCCGGGCCGCGCGGCCTGCGGGGTTGCTGCTGGGGCGGCGGCCTTGCCAGTCTGGCCATCGGCCGCCATCAGCGTGAACTGCAGTTGCTGATCGGCGGGGTCGATGGGGAAAATGGGGTCGACACGCATCATGGCACCAGGGGTTTGGGCAACTTCCCCGGTCATGCCGCCCCCGCCCCGCGCACCAAGCGCTCCATCGCAGCAATCACGCGCAGGCGGTCGGCATCGTGCTGGCATTCGCCACGCAGCCAGTCGGCCGGAAAGAGCACGTTCACCGCGCCCAGCGCCGCATAGGGCACGTGCTCGCGCGCGGCCTTGATGAGGGCCGTGGCGCTGCCCAGCGGGTGCAGGTCGCCACGCAGGTAGACCAGGCCCGATGCGGACACACCGGCGTGCAGGGGCGCGCTGCCCGGGGCCTGCAGTTCGATGAGGTGCAGGTCTTCTTCGCTGTGGTGTTCAACGTCCATGGGCAAGTCTCCTGGTGGGCAATCAGCGGGCCATTGCAAGTGCTCGGCGCGCATCCATCTCCGACACGCGCACATCGCCCCCCACGCGCCGCAGCAGGATGCTGTAGCGCTGCACCTGGCGCCGCCCGCGCGCGCTCGATGCGGGGCCGGGGGCAGACTGCACGGTGCCCGCCTCGCGCAGCTTGGCCAGGCAGCTGCTGATCTCGGGGTGGGAGGTCTTGGGCAGGTCCAGCGCGGCGCCGATCTCGCCCAGCGTGAGCGGCTGGCCGGCCTGGCTGTGCAGTAGCTTTTCCACGCGCGACTTGAGGCCGCCGGCACGGATGCTGGTGATGGTGCGCGTGGGCATGGTCAGGGCCATGGCACCTGCGGCGCTGTGCAGGTGGGTACAAAGGTGTAACTGCGTGTGTGCTTGCATGGGCAGAACTCAAGGGTTGAAGGGGCTTGGCGCGCTTGCCACGGTGGCGGCACGGCAACTTGGCTGTGGCCCTGCAGGCAGCGCCGGTACTGGGTTGTGGAGTGATGGCATGCCACGGCGCAGGCAGAAGAAAGCGCCCCGCAGCCGGGGCCCCGCCAGGGCTTTGCCTGCTTGGCGCAAATACGACAGCGCAGCGGCGCACAGGGCTTCGCCCGTTACGATCAGCCGCCAAAAATCACATAACAAGGGATCGTTCATGAAGGCACCAACCCAGCTCAAAGCCATTTGCGCCGCCATTGCGGCCACCACCTTGTCGATGTCCGCCTCGGCGGCGATCGACATCGACCTCACCCAGTCCGGCTACCAGACCGATGCGGTCGACACGTTCACCGTCAAGCGCCTGAAGGTGCCCGGCGCGGGCGAGTGGGATGTCACCTTCAAGTGGGACCCGCAGTCCCTGCACTTCGTACCCCAGGCCGTGGCCGCCAGCGCCGCAGCCCAGTTGCAGATCTCGGGCCCGACCACGGTGAACGAGGCCGGCACCATCACTCTGTCTGCCGCCGTGCGCAATGCCGATGGCAGCACCACCCCCACCGTGGCCGTGTGGAGCGTGGTGCCCGCCTCGGCAGGCACCATCACGCCGCAGGGCGTGTTCCTGGCCGCCAGCCAGACGGCCGACGTGAACGCCGTGTTCACCGCCAGCGTGCTGCTGCAGGGGAAGACCATCACCAGCACCTACACGGTGAAGGTGGCCAACGTGTCGGCCGCATCGCGCACCTGCGCCGGCGCGCTGGCGAACAACGCCAACGGCATGCTGCTGGCCGACTTCGGTGTGAACCCCGAGACGCAGAAGGTCACCATGCTGCTCACGGCCGCATCGGGCAACCCGGGCTTTCTGAGCGGCAGCTTCTTCTTCGTGCAGGGCACCACCTCGGTGGCCGTGTCGCAGTACACCTACGACGCCGGCACCGCCCTCTTCACGCCCCAGGGCGGCTGGTCGGGCGTCGGCACCATCGCCTCGCCCACGCAGAAGCAGGCCGTGTTCTCGGCCTTCCCGTCGAGCATCAACCTGGCGCAGCCGTTCCAGATCCGGTATGCCGCGATCGCAGGAGCACCAGGCACCATCGCCTGCAACTGAGCTGAGCCGAGAGCGGCTAAAAAGCCCTTCTGGCGTCGTTGCTCCGTCTTGTCGTACTACCGTACTGCCTGCGACGGAGCGCCTAGCCAGAACCGCTTCGCTGGGCTTTGTAGCCGCTCTGGAGCAGAGACCTGCACTGCGTCACATACCGTTGGTATCACCAGAAGGATTGCCATCCTTCACGGGCCAGGCGTCGCGGAGGGCTCTTGCATCAGCCGCGTGGCCATCTGCCTGGCGCGCCAGGCTTTGATAGCTTCGGCTGCAGTCAGCGAATAGCTCACCGACGGCAGTGGCGTACTCAGCGACGGCGGCGGGGGCAGCGCCATGGGCAATGCGGCGGGCGGCGTCGGCGGCTTGCTCGCGCAGGCCGTCAGACAGAGCGCGAGCGCGGGCAGCATCGCGCTGCAAAGTGGCTTCACGGGTACGTGCAACATTGAGGGCTCCTTGGTACTTAATGGAGGTAGCGCGCTCTGCCGCCCATGCGGCTTGGCTGGCGCGTGCGCGCTCGGTGGCATGGGTGGCCTGCAGGCTGGTGATCTGGCCACCCAGGCGCCAGTCCTGCACCTGCCAGGCTGCGGTGGCGGCCAAGGCCGCGCCGAGCACGGCCGCAGCGGTGTGGGTGATGAGCAGCGGTGCCACTACCGCCCCCCTTCCACATAGGCCACAGGCACATTGCCGAAGAAGCGCCAGAACGACAGCACGGGCACACCGTCGCGGCGAACCACGATGCCCAGGCCCGCCATGTCCGCCAGCGACAGCTCGCCGCGCAGCAGCATCACTGGCTCGTTCGCGGTGGTGCGGCAGCGGTTGAAGCACTGCTGCGCAGGCACCCAGCCGGCCACGCTGCTGTAGCCCAGCGTGGTCGCACCCGATGTGGCCGTGTAGGTCACCGGCTGGGGCGTGGGCGGCATGGTCAGCAGCACCATGCCCAGGACGATATCCACCACAGCAGTCATGGCCGTGCCTCCAGCCCCTGCAGGCATGCGGCAGTCTCTGCCGCACGCCGGTTGGCCAGGCCCTGCACAAAGCGCATCTCGGGCTTGCCATCGGGCAGCATGCGACCCGTGCGCACATAGCTCCACACGGGCTTGCCACTGTCGGACACGCCCAGCCGCCAGCAGCCCAGCGCCCAGTCGCCCGCATTCCACGCCACCATGGCCTGGCTGGCGCAGGTGTTGCCCACGCCGTTGTTCCAGGCATGGCTGGTGGCCATGTCGAACACGCTCTGCGGCGGCAGCCGCGTGAAGCACCGGGCCAGGCGCAGCTGCAGCGCCTCGATGGCGGCGCCCTCTTCCTGCGCGCAGCGCGCAGGCGTCCAGCGCTGGCCCACGACCACCGGCGTGCGGGTCACATGCCGCGTGATGCCCTTGCACACCGTGGGCAGCCCACCCGCCAGCGCGTCGGCATACACCAGCCCGGGGTCGCGCACGTCGGGCTCCCACTGTCCAAGAAAGGTGAGCACCGCGGCGCTGGCCAGCGCGAGGGAGCCGACCAGGTGGGGGATGTAGCGCAAGGCGCGGTCGGCGCCGGCAGAAGGGGTGGCGTTCATTCTTCGGCCCCTTGCTCGCCCAGCTCGCTCTCCTCGCCCAGCCCCTGGCGCAGGCGCGCCATGCGCAGCGCATGCTCGCGCGCCTGGCGGCGGTTGGCCTCGCGCTTGTAGTACCAGGTGACGGCCAGGCCCGCGATGGCCACGGCCGCGCCGACCAGGCCCAGGAATTCGTTGGAGGTGAGCCAGCCAAAGCTGGTGAGCCCGGCGCCGGTGGCAATGGCCTTGCTGCCGGTGGCGCCCAGGGCCTCGATGGTGTCGTTGGTGGTGGTGGTGTGCATGGCGGGGTACTCCTTGCGGGTTCAGGCGCTCTGACAGCGAAGGCGGGCGCAAAAAAAGCCGCTGCTGCGGCTGGTGCGGTGGGTGGCGGTGCGGGGGGGCCCAGGCGAAGAAATCGCCCATAAAAAAAGTCCCGCAGGGCACACCATGCGGGACTGGCTGGTACGGATTTCGAATCCGCATGAAATCTCTGGACGAGCGTTGCCCTTTACTGTCTACCGCAGTCGCTACAGGCAAGGGCCAGGCTGTGGCTGCGGGCAATCAACGAAGGGGCGACGTGCGAGAAAATGGCTTGTCTACATTTCTTGCAATCGTCGGCTGCAATTTTAACCCCGGTCCTTGGTGGCATGCAAGCGTTTTTTCATCGACTGGTGCCGGCGGGCCACGCAATCGTCGATCAGGTTGAGCAGGCGGCGCCCGTCCTGGCCCATGGGTTCGACCGCCTTGCGGGTGCCGCCGCAGGCCTTGCACACGCGGCCCAGCAGGGGGGTGCCGGGCACCAGCGAGCTGCCGCGGCCCAGGCACGCGTGGCAGGTGGGGTCGAGCCAGTAGCACACGCAGCTGCGCGCCAGGGTGCGCGCATCGGCCAGGCCTTTGGCGGCGGCCCAGCGCTCCACGGCGCTGAGCACCTGGCCCAGCGACCGCAGGCGGCCCAGCAGTTGCGGGGCGTCGGCGCCCAGATCGCCGTGGCGCGGCAGTGCGGCGCTGTCCCACTCGCCGCGCAGGCGCATCAGCGCGCCGCCCAGCATGCCGGGCGACCAGCCGGCGGCAATCAGCACGTCGGCGTCGCCGCGGCGATCCGGGTCCACCTTGAGGTTGGAGGACGATGTGCCCGCACGGGTGTAGGCCTCTTCCACGGTGCGGTGGTGGTGGTTGGTATGGTGGTCGGTCATCAGCATGGTCGTCCTGGATGGTTGTTGTGGGTATCGATGTCGCTGCCACCGGTGGCATGGCTGCGCGGGTCGCGCGGCAGCACCCCGCAGCGCGCGGCGTTGTCCTGCAGGGCCCTCAGGCGCCGGTACTCCGCCAGCACCACGGCATGGCCGGCGGCGGCGCGGGCCGCGCCGAACACGGCGGCCAGCTCGCCCTGGTAGGCATCGGTGTGGGCACCCTCTTTCACCGAGCGCCAGAACTGCGGGCCCTGCGCCAGCGCGCGCACCTTGCAGCCGTGGCAGTGGGCGCGAAACAGGGGGCTGTGGGCGCGGGTCTGCGCTGCCTGGCATGCGGGGCACGGCTGCCCTGGCCCACCGCTGCGCAGCAGGGCGCAGACCCCGGCGCCGGTGCCTGGGTGCGCGGCAGCCAACGGCGCGGCGTTCATGCCCAGCCCTCCTCGACCATGGCGATCAAGCGCTGCAGGGTGGCGCGGTCCATGGCCGGCAGGATGACCTGCAGCACCGCATCGAACGCTGCCGCGTAGAAGCGCTCGAAGGTCTTCTGGTCCATGGCCTCATAGCGAATCGAGCGCAGCACCGGGACGGTGTTGCCGGTGCGCGGGTCGATGGCATCGTCGCAATAGCCGGCGGCCAGCTTCACGGCCACCAGGGCTTTTTCCGGGGTGTCATAGACCTCGGTACTTTCTGCCACCACCTGCAGCAGCGCGAACAGGCGCCGGTGGTGCGGGCCGTTGCGCGGACGGCTCCATTCCATGCGCAGACAGGTGCCGGGTTTCATCACTTCGAGCTTGCGCGCAAAGCGGGCCCAGGCGTCCTGGTCGGCCGGGGTGCTGCCGCGCAGGCCTTCGGGGGATTTGACGAGCATGGCTTTCATGGGTGGTACGTCCTTTCTGCGGTGGTGTTCAGTGGTGGGTTGGCGGCGCCCTGGTGGTAGCCGGGCCGGCGCGCCACGGGCGCGGTGCGCAATGCGCCGGGCCGTGGTTGCACCGGGCTGGCGCCCGTGGAGGCCAGGGCGCGCTGCGGGGTACGCTGCAAAGCCGAAGGCAAAGGTGTTGCGGCACGCGGTGCTGCCGAGGACGCGTGAGTTGCATCACGCGGCGCTGCCGCAAGGGCCTGCAGCGTGTGAAAGCGCACCGCCGTCTTGCCGGCCGCGCTGCCGCCGTCATAGACCAGGCGCGCGCGCTCCGCATTGCCAATGAATGCGATGCGCGGCGGGGGCAGGCCGACCTTGGCGTACTCGCTGTCGGGGCTGCGGTCGCCGCCCAGGCAGCGCGGGTAGTCGAAGCTGCCGCGCCCGGTGTAGGCGCGGTGGCTTTCGCAAAAGCGGTGCTGCAGGTAGCCCAGCTCGCTGAGGTCCGTGCGGCACACCTTGGGCCAGCCGCCCAGGTCCACCACGGTGGCGTGGATGGCGGGGTCGTCGAACACCACGTCGGTGTAGGCACCCACGCTGCCCATGGCCTCCAGCGTCTTGCCCCAGGCCAGGGCCGCACGGTCGGCCGCCGTGCCGGCAAGGATGCGCACCACGTCGGCCACGCGCGGCGCAAAGCGGCCGTGCTCGGCATCTGTCGCATGGCGCTGCATGGCCTGGCGGATCTGCGAGAGCTCGAACGGCTGGCACGCGCCCCACCACAGGTCCAGCACGAAGCGGCTGGCGTCCTGCCGGTAGTAGGCGAGCACGTCGGTGACCAGTTGCGCAAACGGGGCGCGTTCAGAGGGCTGCATGGGCTGGCTCCTTTCCATGGGCGGGTGGGTGGTGGGGTGTCGGTGACTGCTCGGCGGCCCCGGGCACCTCGGCCGCCCAGGCATCGGCCACGCTGCGGTTGCGCAGCTCCAGCGCTTCCTGCCGGTTGGCCGGCGCGTGGATGGCCGGGGCATGGCCGCCTGCAGCGGGGCCGCCGCCACGCTGCCCTGCGGCGCGCATGCAGATGGCCTTGAGGTACTCGGCCGGGTCCACCGGGCGGGCCACGCAGGTGGCGCGCACCGCGTCGACCACGATGTCGTTGCCGTAGTCCTTGCACAGCCGGCCCACGAAGCTGCCGCACTGCGCCTTGGGCATGCCGGCCTGCTGCAGCAGCGACTTGCCCACCGACCACAGCTCGTCGCGCGTCATCTCGGCCGGCGTTGCGCCCCGCCCCTGTGCAGGCGCACTGGCAGACCCATCGGCAGGAACATCGCCGAGCAGGCTGGGGGGCTCCAGCACGGCGGCGCAGCCCGTTACGCCAGTAACGGTGTCTTGAGAAGGTTCTGTTCTCTCTCCATCTCCATCTCCATCTCCATCTCCATCTCGTTCTCGGCTCCGTTCCGTTCTGTTCCCTTTAAGGCCGGTTTCCGCCGGAAAACCAGCGGACGGGTGGCCACTTTCCGCCGGAAAATCCCCGCCCGGCGCCGCAAGGCCATCCCCCTGCGGCAGGCATTCCCCGCCCCTGGCCGCCATGCCGTGCGGGTGGGCGCCGGATTTCCACTGCGCCTGGGTGGGCACGTGGAGCGGCGGCTTGCCCTCCTTGGCGCGCTTGGCGTTCTCCTTGCGCAGGCGGTCGCAGAATTTTTCGTACGCGTACTTCTCCTTGGCGGCAAAGGCCGCAATGGCCTTCTCTGCCACCACCGGGTGGTACAGGCGCCCGTCCGCGCACTTCACAAAGCCGTGCAGCGCGGCGGCGCGCACCTTCTTCCATTCCTTGAGCACGCGGCCGTAGCCGGCCAGGTTGGCCAGCTCCACATCGTCGTCGGGCAGCGAGGCCGCGGGCACCTGGTGCCAGGCCGCGCACCACAGCAGAATGCCCGCGCGAAACGCCTCGCCCTCGGCAGCGGCCGCGAACTTCGAGTCGCGCAGGCGCCGCACGTCGAGCTCCATGTACTGGAAGTCGCTCAGGTCGCACGCGGGCGAAGTCAGCGGCGCAGGCAGGCCTGCGGCATTGACCACATCGGCGGGGGGTTTGCTGCTGTGGCTCAAGCGGCCTCCTGCTCCAGGCGGCGGGAATGGCACGGCTGGCGTGGGCGCCCTGCGTGCGTGGGCGCCGTCGCCGCCGCGCATGCACCATAGGCCGCATTGAACTGCGCCCACAGGTCCGAGCCCGCCTCATGGTGGTTGGCCTCCACCAGGGGGATGTGCTGCGCCGCGGCCCACTGCGCTGCCGCCTGCAGCGCCCGGGGCGTGAGCCGCTCGATGGCGGTGGTGGGTGAATGGGCAGCCGGCACCGGCATCACTGCCTCCAGTCGCGCGCAATGCGGCGGCTCTTGTCCAGGCTGGCCTGGGACTGGGCCCGGCTCTCGATGCAGATGGCGCCCTGCGCCCGCGGAGCCAGCCCCACGGTGCGCAGCCCTCTGCAATTGAACAGCAGCACCCTGCCGGCAGGCAGCTCGGGCCGGTGCGCAGAAGCACTGCGCGCGGCATCGGCACCGCGCGGGCGCACCGATTCGAAGGCATTGGGGCCCGCGTGCATGGGGGATGGTGGTGATCGCATGGCTCGTCAAACTCCTCACAAGGCGTGCGGGCGCCCACGCTCCCGAGGGAGCGCACTGGCCCATTGAAGAAAAGTGCCCGGCGCCAAAAGCAGCGCCGGGCAAAGTCCATGGCGCCTGCTGCGTCAGCGCCATGGAAGGAGAAATCAAGGGATCGAAATGGCGCTGGCCATCCGCCCCGTCAATCAATTCATCAATCAATCCACCCCTGGATCGGGGTCCGCCGGGGCTGCGGGGCCCCGGGATCGCGGCAACATGCCCGCAAAGTCCACCGCCCCTTGCGTCAGCGCATGCAGCTCGTGCATGCGGCTTCGGGGCACCGCCCGGCGCCAATGCGTGATGGCGCTCGGCGTCAAGCCAAAGTGCTCTGCCACCGCCTTGTTGCGGCCAGGTTCGGCATCCAGCCAGTCCGTGAATCTCATGGCCTGCAGTTTAGTTTTAACTAAACAAATAGTCAAGTACAAGCTAAAACAACTTGCCAAAAATTTAGCTACAGCTAAACTGCGCAACCATGAGCAACGACAGCACCCGCCGCGCGGAATTCACCGCCTACTTCGAGAAGCACTTCGGCACCGACCGCCAGCGCTTCATGGACCAGTTCGGCGTGAGCAAGGGCCGCATGACGCAGTACCTGGACGAGGAAGAGGCCTTCGGCGAGCGCGCCGCCCTCAACCTCGAAAAGCGCGCCCACCTGCCCATGGGCACCATGTTCCCCTCGCTGCTGCGCACCGGCAGCGAGGCCGCGCGCATCCTCGCGCCCGAGGGCGTGCCCGTGGTGGGCACCGCGCAGCTGGGCGACGACGGCTACTTCTGCGAGCTGCAGTACCCCGTGGGCCACGGCGACGGCCGCATCAACTGGCCCACGCGCGACCCCAATGCGTATGCCCTGCGCTGCAAGGGCGAGAGCATGAAGCCGCGCATCCGCCACGGCGAGTTCGTCGTCATCGAGCCCAACCATGGCTTCAATCCCGGTGACGAGGTGCTGGTGCGCGAGCGCAGCGGCAAGGTCATGGTCAAGCAGCTGGCCTATGTGCGCGATGGGATGGTGCACCTGGATTCGGTGAACGAGGCGCACCCGCGGATCAGCATTCCGGAGGATGAGGTGGAGGTGATTCAGTATGTGGCGGGGATAGCGAAGTCGGCGTTGTGGAGCAATGACTGAGCGCCCATTGATGACCTCCACATACACCTGCATTGGCTTCGACATCCGTGTCTGGCCCTGCGACGGCATCCCCAGCGTGGGTCTGTCGGGCTGGAGCCAGCACGATGCCATGCATGCAACCATCACCAGGGAGTTTGGGCTGCAGGAGAACCTGTACCAGCTCCTGGACATCAAGGATCAAGAAACGCTGGACGCGGTCACCCAGGCCATCCGGCTCAACGGCGCGTGCAACCTGATCGCCCTACAGATCCCGGAACCCGTGGCGACGTGGCAGAACGAACGCTTCGGACACCCGCTGGGCAATCCCGCGCTGTCGCTCGAGGAATTTCAAAGCATGGGCATCGACGTAGCGGACATCAATGGTTTCTTCTCAATACTGTCCTTCGACCCCATCTCGAAGTTCAGGAAATCGACCGACCTGATCGATGAACGCAATCTCGATGAAGTCCTTCACGTCGTCCAACTGGCTGGGTTTGTCGACCGAGGCCATGCGCCTTACTGTGCGGTGAAAATTTCTGCGTTGAAGGTCTGACTACGACAACGTCTCGGTCTCGATGGTTGATGCTTGCTTTTGC
>NZ_LMIJ01000034.1:96426-96497 GCF_001428665.1 Acidovorax sp. Root219 | reverse complement strand
TTTTGCTTCGTCAAAAGAAGGTAGGCCAAGAAAAGACGACCCCGCTGCCCGTGTCCCCCTCGCACTGCGTA
>NZ_LMIJ01000034.1:96170-96301 GCF_001428665.1 Acidovorax sp. Root219 | reverse complement strand
CACACGGGCCATTGCTTCGCTCGGCCTGTGGTCCTTCGCTGCGCTCGGCTCGCCAGAGCGATCAAGCCGACGCGTCGGCAGCGCGCAGCGCGAACCGACCCCAGGCGCAGCTGCGAAGCAGCAGCCGTGTG
>NZ_LMIJ01000034.1:95976-96105 GCF_001428665.1 Acidovorax sp. Root219 | reverse complement strand
CGCCGAGAAGCGCAGGGGCTGGGGTGGGTGCGTGTGCCGAAGGACACACGCACTTCGTGATCTAGCTCGTCGCTGCTGTCTGAGCGGAGTTCGAAGAACGCAGCGAGTTCAGCGACGCCACCCCAGGCA
>NZ_LMIJ01000034.1:75877-95948 GCF_001428665.1 Acidovorax sp. Root219 | reverse complement strand
TCTCTTGGCGACTCAAGAGAAAGTTACTGCGCCGCCGGGCGCACACCCCGGCCTCCGCCCTCAGCAAAAGAACAGAAGCGACCACAGACACAAGCCGCAGCAGCACCACAAAGCACAATACCAACAATCCAGCCAGCCGCCCCAAGCACGCCCCACCTCCATGACCACAACCACCCAAACCCCCGTCCGCCTCACCCAGTTCTCCCACGGCGGCGGCTGCGGCTGCAAGATCGCCCCCGGCGTCCTGTCAGAAATTCTGAGAAACAGCAGCGGCGCAGGCCTCGCCGCCCTGCTCCCCAAAGAACTGCTGGTAGGCATCGAAACCGCCGACGACGCCGCCGTCTACCAGCTCAACGACGAGCAGGCCCTCATCGCCACCACCGACTTCTTCATGCCCATCGTCGACGACCCGTTCGACTTCGGGCGCATCGCCGCCACCAATGCCATCAGCGATGTGTATGCCATGGGCGGGCGCCCCATCATGGCGCTGGCCATCGTGGCCATGCCGGTCAACCAGCTGCCGGTGGAGGTCATCGGCCGCGTGCTCGCAGGCGGCCAGGCCGTGTGCCGCGCGGCGGGCATACCGATTGCCGGTGGCCACACCATCGACTCGGTCGAGCCCATCTACGGCCTGGTCGTGATGGGCCTGGTGCACCCTTCGCGCGTGCGCCGCAACCGCGATGCGCGCGCCGGCGACGTGCTGGTGCTGGGCAAGCCGCTGGGCGTGGGCGTGCTCTCTGCCGCGCTGAAGAAAGGCCTGCTCGACGACGCCGGCTACGCCCGCCTGGTGGAGACCACCACGCGCCTGAACACCCCCGGCATCGCGCTGGCCGAGCTCGACGGCGTGCACGCCCTCACCGACGTCACCGGCTTCGGCATCGCCGGACACACGCTGGAGATGGCGCGCGGCGCCGGCCTGCGCGCCGTGCTCGACTGGCACCGCCTGCCGCTGCTCGATGGCGTGGCCGACTGGGCTGCGCAGGGCATCGTCACCGGCGCATCGCGCCGCAACTGGGAGGGCTATGGCGCCGAGGTCACGCTGGCCGATGGCCTGCCCGCCACCGCCCAGGCCCTGCTCACCGACCCGCAGACCAGCGGCGGCCTGCTGGTCAGCTGCGCACCGCAGGCGGTCGATGCCGTGCTGCGCACCTTCCGCGATCAGGGCTTTGCCGATGCCGCCGTGGTGGGGCACATGCAGGAGGGCGACGCAACAGGCAGCCCCGCCGGCCTCACGGTGGCGCCATGAAAGAGCCCACGCGCGTGCACGACCGGCACGCCTTCGACACCCTGATCGATGCGCGCAGCCCGGCCGAATACGCCATCGACCACATCCCCGGCGCCATCAACCTGCCCGTGCTCGACAACGAAGAGCGGCGCATCGTCGGCACCCTGTACAAGCAGGTCGGCGCCTTCGAGGCGCGGCGCGTGGGCGGCGCCATGGTGGCCGCCAACCTGGCGCGCCACCTGCAGGGCCCGCTGGCCGACCGCCCCCCGGGCTGGAAGCCCCTGGTCTACTGCTGGCGCGGCGGCCTGCGCAGCGGCTCCATGACCACCTGGCTGCGCATGGTGGGCTGGGACGCCCAGCAACTGGCCGGCGGCTACAAGGCCTGGCGCCGCCACGTCATCGACACCATCGAACAGCGCGCCCCCGCCCTGCCCCTGGTGGTGCTGTGCGGCGCCACCGGCACCGCCAAGACCCGGCTGCTGCACGCCCTGGCCGCCCAGGGCCATCAGGTGCTGGACCTGGAGGCCCTGGCCCGGCACAAGGGCTCGCTGCTTGGCGCCCTGCCCGACGTGGCCCAGCCCTCGCAAACCGCCTTCGAAACCGCCATCGCCAGCGTGCTCGAGCGGCTGGACCCGGCCCGCCCCCTGTACATCGAAGGCGAAGGCCGCCGCATCGGCCGCCTCACCGTGCCCCTCACCCTGGTCGAGCGCATGCGCGCCAGCCCCTGCATCGAGCTGCGCGCCAGCACCGCCGCGCGCGTGGAATACCTGCTGCGCGACTACGCCTACCTGGGCGACCGCCCCCAGTGGCTGGCCGACCAACTGACCCCCTTGAAACCCCTGCACGGCAACGAGACCATCGCCGCCTGGCAGGCCATGGCCCTCGCGCGCCAGCTGCCCCAGCTGTTCGAGGCCCTGGCCACCCGGCACTACGACCCCTCGTACGCGCGCTCGCACCGCTCGTACTTCCATGCGTGGGAGCAGCGCCAGGTGGTGGACGCGGCGGACCTGTCGCCGCCCGGTTTCGAGGCGCTGGCGCACACAGTGGTTGCGGGATGGGGGAGCAGTGCCCATATGCAGGCGGCTTCAGCAGCTTGAGCCACGTCTTCAGCTCGCGCTGGGCGCGGCAGGGGCAGTGAACTGATCGCCGCACGCCACACCCGCCTACCGCCTGCGCAGCGGCACAAACCCCACCTGCAGGCTGAACACCGCAGCCACCTTGTTCAGGGTCTCCACCGTCGGGTTGCCCTGGTCCCGTTCGATCTGGCGCAGTGCCTGCACGCTGATGCCGCGGTGGGCGGCAAATTCCTCCTGCGTGAGCCGGCTGATCTTGCGCATCCGGGCGACGGCATCGCC
Organism: Acidovorax sp. Root219; assembly: GCF_001428665.1. Lineage (GTDB taxonomy): Bacteria > Pseudomonadota > Gammaproteobacteria > Burkholderiales > Burkholderiaceae_C > Acidovorax. Next base: position 93,368 of record NZ_LMIJ01000034.1, on the reverse strand, counting down.
CAGGCTGATCTCGCCGCTGGCCACCATGCGGTACAGTTCCTCGCGCCGCGCCGCAGCTGTCTCGGGGTCGACAGGACGTTTAAGGCGCGCATCAGCCATGGCGGTGTGCCTCTCCCCGGCTCGCCAGTGCCCACAGCTGCTGCGCCTGCCGGTCGATGCTTTTGCGGCACTGCTCGATGACCTCGCCATCCACCCCCGCATCCATCGCCAGTTGCGGCAACCTCTCCACCACAGGTGCAAACGCCACCAGCGCTGCGGCAATGCGCTCTCGCTCCGCATCGTCCACAGGCAGATCATCGACCACCGCCTGCCAATCAGGCAGGCGCTGGCCGGCAGCAGATTGCCAGTGGCAGCTTCGCGCCACCAGCTCCGGGTCCAGGAACATGGGCGAAAAATCGAACACCGGTGTCAACTGCACCAGCCCGTCGGCCGTGCGCTGCACCGCCGTGTTGCGCGCATGGTTGTCGGGGTTGCGCATGGCCAGGTTGAGCACGTCGCGGCGCAAAAACTCCAGCGTTTCGCGCTCAGGGTCGTCCACCACGCTGCGGATGGCCACCACAAGATCCTGCTGGCGCACCGGCAGCCCAAAACCGCGCAGGCCGCACAGGCTGGCCGCGCTCTCCTGGTGAAGGCGGTGCAGCAGCCCGTGCCGCACCACGCGGTCGAACCGGCGCACCAGCAGCATGTGGCCGACCATCTGCGGCGGCTCGTTCGTGCGTATCCCGCAGGCATGCGCCAGGCGCAGGTACGCCGCCTCGTTGCGGTGTACCGCCAGGTCATCCCGCGTGCGCCCGCGCGGCAGCTTGGCAAGCCAATGCTCACGGGCCTGCAAATCGGGCAAGGCCATGTCCGCAAACCAACGCCCCTGCGCATCCGTGGCCAGCAAAAACTTGGGTGCCACGCCCTGCACGCCCGTGGTGCCAGATGCCAGCATGGAGTGCAGTGCCAGATGCTCCACAAACGCCTCGCTCCGGGCAGACATGTCGGCCAGCTCGAAGCCCTGCGCCATGGACGCCTGCGCCGGGCCGGCCTTGCGGGCCTCTTCCTCGTAAAACGTGACCGCCGAGGCAATGCGCAATGCCCCGATGGGGCTGAACGCGCCCCGCAGCAGCAGCGCTGCCTCCAGCCCATCCGCATCGGCCAGGCCGAGCGTGTCCAGCAAAAATCGCCGGCCCCGGCCCTGAGGCACCATGTCGTAGAGGAACGCAGGCAGCCTCAGGTCACGCTGCGGCCCCAGCGGTCCCTCCACCAGCGGCGCAGGCGCAATGCCGACCGGCAACTTCAGTGACACCGGCAACTGCAGCGGGCCGAACACATAGTCATCACGGTAGGTGAAGTCACCATGCCCGTGGTCCACCACCCGCAGATCGCCAGCGGCATGCCATTGGCCGGCATGGTGGATTTCGACGGTGGTGAATTGGGGGTAGGCCATATGGTCTATCATGATAGACAAATTGCTCGGCCACAGGCTGGATTATGGTTATTGGAATAGCCATAAATTGAAATTTTTTGGCACCGGACTCTGAACAGCCCTACACCCCCAACTTCTGGAGCAACCCCACCGCCCGGTACGGCACCTCCTTCACCCCCTCCAGCAAGAACACCGTGGACCGGGAGTGCTGCGTGCGCATCGGGATCAGCGGCGCGTAAGCATCAGAGTCGTACCAGGCGCGCGCCTGCTCCATGGAGGGGAAGGCGATCACCACGCAGTCGCCGTCGAACTTGCCCTCTTTCAACTCCGGGCGCGTGCCGTGCACTAGAAACTCCCCGCCAAACGGCGCCAGCGTGGCATCGATGCGCTGCAGGTAGGTAACGATGTCGGGGCCGAACTGCAGGTCTTCGAGCAGGCCGATGGCATAGGCGGACATGGTGGATCTCCTTCAACGGGGTGGTTGGGTGAACCGTGTGCCGCGGGCACCATGCCCGGGCAATCAGGAGCCACTGTAGAAAAGGCCGTGTTGCGCGTCGATTACGTCCGAGGTCATGTTTTGCACGACAGCGCATCTGCGCCGCCGGCTTTTGCACCATCCCGCGTTACAGTCAAGCGATAGAGGGGAGACACCCCTGCCCCGCCGCCCCACAAGACCATCCAGGAGCCATGACGATGACTGCCGCCCAGCCAGAGCCAACAGCACAGACCACCCCCACCACCCACCACCAGGCCGCCACCGCCTGCCTGAGCGCCTGGCTCGCTGCCCTGGCGGCGGACATCCAGCACGAGAGCAACCGCCCCAACCCCGACACCGCCAAGATGGAGCGCCTGGTCGCCGACCGCAGCAAGCTGTTCCAGGAGCGCACTGCGCTGGAGGCCAACGAAAAAGGCGCCATTGCCCGCATCGTCGCGGACTACGCTGCCGCGCTGCAGTCCCGCAAGCTGAAGGTCTGACCGAGGCGCCGAGACCGCCCCGGCCATGAAAGCATCCCGCACCCTTGCACGGCTCCCGGGAACCGAGCCCGCCATCGCCGCGCTGGAAGATGCCGCAGTCTCGGTGGCGGTGCCCACGCACAACGCCCAGGCCATCGCCATGCTGCGCGCCATGCCCGACGGATTGCGCACCTGCCTGCTGGCCGAGTTGCGCCGAGGCAACCGGCTGGTGGCGGTGGACCAGCCCGACTGGCCGCAGCCAGGCAGCATCTTCGTGTCGCTGGCAGACGTGTTCCACCCCAGTACACGCAGCCTTTCACCCGATGTTCACTGGCGCGACGTCAACGATCCGCGCTGGTGGCGGGAAGAACTGACCCAGGTGGACGCGGGCGTGGAGCACATGGTGGTGTGTTGAGCGCAGGCCCGCACCAACCAACGCAGCCCCTGCTCCCCTGCGGCGATGAGCATGATGATCACAAGACCCCCCATTGCGCCGCTGCGCCCCTTCGTGCGCCTGCTGTGGGCCGGCTTCACACCGGCGCCGCCATCGGTCTGCCCCGTGCGCGAACACGTACTGCCCACGGGCCACATGCACCTGGCGCTGCGCTGGGGCGGGCCGCCGCTGCACCTGTTCCGTGACCCCCAGGACACTGCGGGCTACTTTCCCGGCGATGCCGTGGTCGGCGGCGCCAGGTTCGGCCACTACGCCAAGGAGGCCGGCGCGCCTGGCTGGTCGGTGGGCGTGCAACTTGCGCCCGGCGCAGCGGGCGCGCTGCTGGGCACCAGCGCGCAGGACCTGGCCGAGCGCCACACGCCACTGGCCGACGTGTGCGGCGCCAGCGCCACCGACTTGCAGCACAGGCTGCAGGAGCAGCACGGGCCAGAGGCCTGCCTGCGCGTGCTGGAGTGCTGGCTGCTCGCGCGCCTCAGGAACAGCGTGCGCGGTCTGCACCCGGCCGTGGCGGCCGCGCTGGCCAGCCTGCACGGCGGCGCGCAGGTGCAGCAGGCCGTGCGCGCCAGCGGGCTCAGCCACCGCCACCTGATTGCCCACTTCCGCGAAGCCACCGGCTTGGCACCCAAGCAGCATGCGCGCGTGCTGCGGCTGCAGGCGGCGCTGGCCGGGCTCGATACCCCGGGCCTGCAGCCCGCCGGCATCGCGGCCGACGCGGGCTTTGCCGACCAGGCGCATTTCACCCGCGAGTTCCGCGACCTCACCGGCGTCACGCCCACAGACTGGCTGCGCGCCGCACCGGCACAGCGCAACCATGTGCGCGTGGGCTGATGCGTATTTCGGTCGCTGCTAGACAGTGGGGGCGAGTTGACCTGGACAGCGGAAACGGCGGGAATGGCGGGAATTGGACGAAGAGATCGGCGCTCGTGTGCATTCCCAGGTCGCTGACCATGAGCATCTGTTCGGCTCGTCCAGGAGCCTGTCGGACTTGGAGCGTCGAAAGCGAAAATCGGCCACAGCGAGGACAGTTTTTGCCGGATTTGCAGCCCCATAGCCAGGCTATGGGGCAAAAAGGCGGTGAAAAATGGACCGCTGCGGTCGATTTGCAGCCGGCGATTTCCAAATCCGACAGGCTCCCAATCGCCTTCTTGGGTGATACGGGGCACTGGCGCAACCAGCTAGACTTCCGCTATCGGCCCGAGCGGACACTCGTCACCTCACCCCAGCAATTAATTTTTTGCATCACCATGAAAACACCAAATCAAGATAAGGATCGCCTCTGGCAGGGGTTTCAGGAGAAATCTGGATTGGCGACGCCAAGCCGTAGTTTTGTGGCAGTCATAGTGGTGATTGCCGCCATTCTTATCGCCCCGGTTGTAGCGGCTATCTTTCAGTAGTCCGGCTCCTATCGGCCAAAAGCTGTCGTTCGTGGTAACGTCAAACCCATCAGTTAGCAAGAATTGGTGAAGTGCACAAACATTGAACTGAAATCACCTCAAACATAATTATGACAGCTGTCAGGACAATAGACAAAATAATTCAGTCTGGGATTCTGAATCGGGACCTTTCAGAAATACCGAAAAATGGCGCTGATTTCACTCAGCTAGCTGAATTGGACAATGGTCTGCCGCGTGCCATCTCGAAAATGCACAAGCAAATCCTAGTTGCATGGGATGGGTTGAATTTGGAGATAATTAGAATTTATGGGGCTGGGTTGAGTGTGGCTAGCGTGAAGCGTCTCATTGAATCTCAACGTTACGCAGTTACCGAAGATATGATTGTCTTTGCAGATGATCCGGCTGGATTCATTTTCATGGAAGGCGGCGATGGAAGCGTTTATTCTCTCGACTCAAAAACTTCGAATTTTGAGCGCATAGCGTTTAATCTAGAAGAATTTTTCGCAGATAAGGTCTTTGGTAAAGATGCCGAGGAATTTATGGGTGTCTACTGGTTTGGGCGACTAAAAGATTTCAATTTATTCTGAGATGGTGTACCCACGATGGAGGGTCCGTCGAGTCGTCAGTTGTCAGGTGGGCGTGAGGTGATTTTCGGCAGTTCAGGTCAACATGGCTTAGTTTGGCACGAACATCGACAGCAACGGCGTGAAGATAAAATCATCCCTGCAGCTGGTTTATGAGGCCTCTACGCGACGGGCTTGGGCGCAAGTCTCGGCTACGATGGCTGGTATCGGCCGAGGCTGTGTGAAAACGTCGATGGCTGACTTTTGTGGGGGTACTTCAACCATTGCTCGCATCGAGATCGTGCGTTGTAGGCCGTTCTAAGCGGTCGATTTCTGAGGGGATCGTCAGACCGAGGGACCAATGCGCGTTTTCACACAGCCTCGGCCATGAGCTGACATGTCGAAGCACAAAAAAATTTAGCAGATTAGAAAATATTCACTTGGTAAAATTATGGATTTGATAGCGATATTGGTTATCTGTGGAATTTCTGCGTTGGCCGGGGCGCTGCTCTATCTTCCTTTTTTTATCTGGTTCAGAATACGTGCAAAGAAATCCAGAGCTGCTGTAGCCAGCTCAGTAAGGTATACAGCCGCTGGATGGTTATTTATCATCCTCATGCTGGCAGCACTACTTGGTGGTTTTGCAGTTGGGCAGCTCGCTCCAACATCCTGGTTTGGGGCTCAGGTCACAACCGTGCTAGGTGGGTTCGGCTACTTTTTTTTGGTCTGGATATCGTTCTCTGCTATCGAATGGGGCTTTCGCAGGCTCGGCATTCCATTCGTAAGTCCATTGCCTTTAACTCACAGCGAAATGTGTAGCCAAAAGGCAGATTCGCGCCACTGAAAATTGCGTTGTGGAAAGACCGCTTTGGGCAAGAGCGAAGGGCAGCTTTGGGCCCATAGCCGCCGGACGCTGGTACCGGGAAGCGGTCACTCACCGTGCGCGAATTGAACGACTGGTTCTGGGATGAGGCGAGAGTCGGCAATGCGCCCTGCGCAGTCCCTCCGCAACAGGAGAAGTCGACAGTTGTCCAAGCCGCCGAACAGCCATGTTTTGAAGACGTGCGCCATCCACGAAAAAGCACTGCGCCACCGAAGCGACGCAACGCTGCAAAAACCATAGCAGCTGGCGCCTGCCACATGGACGCCAAAGGCCCGAATGGGGAATTGCCAAGAAGGTGTGCAGTGATTGATTCGATTTTGCCTCAAAGCAACTCCCAGCTTTGCGAAACCCTCTGACAGTCTTGCTCTACAAGCCTATCGGGAACCCTTCAAACGTGCGCACCACTACCCATTTCGCATTCCCGGATTTCTAAGAGCCTGTTCAACGTCTTTTTGAAGCCGCGCAAGTCCCTTTTCGGGATGGGATGCTAGGCGGTGCGCAGCCGATAGCCCGTGCTATCGGCAAGCGCCGCAACGCCGCAGACCGCCCGAAAAGGCACTTGCCCGAAGGGTTGGGGCGAAATCGGGCGATTGGACGCCCCGGCTGCTTGCATGGGCATGAGCCCATGCTGCGCATCCGAAGCATCCACTCATCCCGATTGCGCCCCAACGCGGCTGCAAAAAGACTTTGAACAGGCTCTTATGGCCAGCGATATGCAGCTAGCGCTGTGCTTTGCATCGTCGGACAAAAAATTGAAATTGAACAGCGCAAAGCACCGTGGGCGACTACCGAAGAATGGACTCGGCCACCAATTTGGCGAGGTTGTCAATCAAAACCAAATGATTTCCCATGTTGGATTTTTCCAAGACCACTGGGCTATTCAAAACCCACGTTTCCTTGCCATCGCTCACGCGCAAGAGTGAACCATTTTGGAGTGTCACGAAGTCAGATCGAAAAGTCATTGGCGCAGCGTTTCTGAATTCACCGAGGTCCAGAATGAGCACGTAATCGGCCGCAGCGCTCTTGCCCGCTTCCAGGGCGTCTGATTTAACGATGCTCGCAGAGTGATTGAGTTTTGCATTCGCTTCGAAGGGTGTCGCCTTGAATGTAGACAGGGTACTGAGTTCGCGGAGCACTGCCACTTGAAGATTTTTACCACTTCCTGCTCCTTGCGCATGGGCTTTACCCCCTTGTACAACGTCGCGTGAAGGCATGATCAAGATTTTGGATCCGTTTGCGATGGGCTCAGACTTGGTAGTCGACATCGATGCACAGCCAGAGAGTACGACCAAGCATCCAATAACTGCTAGTGCGCGGCCGAGAAAGGAAGTATTTTTTTTCATGAGTATTGAAGTTTGTGCTGTTAGTTATGACTTGGGTTTTGTAGCGAAGAATGAATACGCATCGTCGATGCCGACCTCCACCTCTTGCAGCAGAGTTCATCAATGTACGTGATTTGGCTTGGTCCATTGGGGCAGATCAGTGTCTGCTCCTGACGAGATTCCTTCTAACGTCTGAACGGCCGCTCCTGGCCGATACCCAAAGTCTAGCCCACGCCCGCAAATGTTCTTCAGCAAGGTTCGGCCGGCCATTTGCGCCTTTGCTCACGGTGCCGGCTTCTTTCTGTGTCCACGGTGCCGAAGTACGCAGCCAAGAACCCGGCCCAGGGTCAATTTCCTTCAAGACATCCCTGCCCGCCTTGCCTACAGTGGTGCTGAACTTGCAACCAAAGGAGATGCACGACATGGTCCACGAACTCTTTCCCTACCTGCACGTCGCCGACGGCGCAGCTGCGATCCGCTTCTACGAAGAAGCCTTCGGCGCGCGCGAGCTGTTCCGCCTGACCGAGCCCCCCACCGGCCGGCTGGGCCATGCCGAGCTCGACTTCGGCGGCAGCACGCTGATGGTCAGCGACGAGTACCCCGAGTGCGGCATCCATGGCCCCAAGGCCGGCGCGCCCACCAGCGTGTCGCTGCACATCCACGTGGACGATGCGGACGCGGTGATCGCCCGAGCCCTTGCCCTCGGCGCCACGCTGGAGCGGCCAGCGCAGGACGCGTTCTACGGCGAGCGCTCGGGCGTGGTGCGCGACCCCTTCGGCCACCGCTGGAACGTCGGCCATTCGATCGAGAAAGTGACGCCCGAGGAGATGCAGCGCCGCTACAACGCGTTGATGAACGGCGGCTGATGCCCCACGGGCATGCCGGGTGCGGCACAGGCATGCGGCGGGGATGGGCGCAGGTACGGGTTTCGATAGGGCATGAAAAAGCCCCAGGTGGCAATAGCCTCCTGGGGCCCTGGCGGGGCGCCCATTTCACGGCGTCAAAAAAACCATCAACGCGAGCCGCCACTGCCGCCAGGGGCCCCCGCAGCGCCAGGGGCCCCCGCAGCGCCAGGGCCGGCGCCGCCGGTGCCGCCCGAGCTGCCAGTGCCGCCGACAGAGCCGGTGCCCGAGTTGCCGGTGCCGCTACCGCTCGAAGAGGGCGCCGTGCCGCTCATCCCGGTCGAGCTGCCGGGGCTGCTGGAATTGGTGGTCGAGCCACCCATGGCGCCGGAATTGGTGCCACTCGCCTGCGGGCTGCTCATCTGCGATGACGAAGACTTGGAGCCGCTGGATTTCATGGTGTCGCAGGCGGTGAGCCCCAGCGCGGCCACTGCGATCAAGGGCACGGCCACCAGGTGGCGCAGGGACGGGAGGGTGCGTGGTGTGGATGGGTTCGACATGGAATTGTCTCCGGTGAATAACGGTCAAATTGCCGTCACTCATACTACGTAGTCACAAAAATACCCAGCAGTAGGACTGCGTGCCGTTGGCGCGTCCCATTTGCGCAGACCCAGGTTTTTTCTCACCGGATGTTGGCCTGCGCCAGGCGGCCTACAAAGAGCCATCGCATGTCACCTCGCGGGGCCGAATCCGAACAGCGAGCGCTTGGCGGGCAGGGGTGCAGGGGCGGCATCCGATGAAGCCTGGCGAGCATGCCGCCTGGGCAGCCCATGCGGGCCAGGGGCTTGCACGGCGGCGCTGCGCGGGCCGATGTCCAGGTCGTCGATCAATGCCTGCAGTGCCAGCAGCCCGTCGGCCATGGCCTGCCGGTAAGTGGCGGCGGGCGCGGGCGCGCGCTGGATCTCTGCCCAGCCGTTGCCGCTGCCGCGCTCGGTCAGAACCCAATGAAACCGGCTTGGCACAGCCTCTTGCACGTGCACTGCGATGGGGCGAAGCGTGGTGGCGGGCATAGGGCTCCAGCATAGGTGAATGCGGCACACGCGGCAGTTGCCCGAATGCCTACCCACTGCGTGAGCGCCCGCCTACAGCTCGCACCAGCGCAGCGCGCCAGACTTCTGCCACCCGGGGTTCCCGTTTGGAGTAGCCATCATGGCCAAAGCAACAGCATCAAAGGCAGCAGCCGCAACAGCACCCGCGTCTTCAGGCGGCAGCCGTACCCTGTGGAAGGGCGCCATCACTTTCGGCCTGGTGCACATCCCCGTGGGCCTGCACACGGCAGCCACCGCTGAGGGAGTCGATTTCGACTGGCTGGACAAGCGCACCATGGACCCCGTGGGCTACAAGCGCGTGAACAAGCGCACGGGCAAGGAGATCGACCGCGACCACATCGTCAAGGGCGTGGCGTATGGCGAAGGCAAGTACGTGGTCATCAGCCCCGAGGAGATCGAGGCAGTCTTCCCCAAGACCACGCAGACCATCGCCATCGAGCGCTTCATCGATGCCGCCGAGATGCCCTTCATCTTCCTGGAGCGGCCCTACTTCGTCGCCCCGACAGACAAGAGCGACAAGGTCTACGCACTGCTGCGCGAAACCCTCATCGCCACCGGCAAGATCGGGCTGGCGCGCGTCGTCATCGCCACCAAGCAGCACCTGGCGGCGCTGGTGCCCTCGGGCCCGGCCCTGGTGCTCAACCTGCTGCGCTGGGGCGACGAGGTCAAGACGCTCGACTCGCTCAAGCTGCCGCCTGCTGGCAAGAAGAGCGTGAGCGCGGCCGAGCTCAAGATGGCCACGCAGCTGGTCCAGGAAATGTCGGGCCCCTGGAACCCCGGCGACTTCAAAGACGAGTTTCGCCGGCAGGTGATGAAGCTGGTGGAGAAAAAAGCCAAGGCAGGCAAGGCCAAGACCGTGCTCGAACCCGAAGAGGAAGCACCGCAGGCTAGCGGCGATGTGATCGACCTGACCGCCCTGCTCAAGCGCAGCCTGGGCCACAAGGGCCGCGCAGATGCGAAGTCGGCACCCAAGACCAAGGCCCCCGCCAAAAAGACCACCGCCAAAGCCGCGCCAGCCAGGAAGACCGGCACGACCACTCCACACCGCAAGGCCGCGTGAAAAGAAGAGGCCCTGTGACCACGGCAACCTGTGCCATGCCAGCACCGTGATGCCATGCGGGTCGCCACCTGGAACGTCAACAACATCCACAAGCGGCTGCCCCAGCTGGTGGACTGGCTGCAACGCACCCAGCCCGACGTGGTGGCGCTGCAGGAGCTCAAGTGCACCACGGCCCAGTTCCCTGCCGATGCGCTGCAGGCCGCAGGCTACGGCGCGGTAGCAGTGGGCCAGCGCACCTGGAACGGCGTGGCCCTGCTGGCACGCGGCGCCGCGCCCTTGCCGGTGGCCACCACGCTGCCTGGCGACCCGGCAGACAAAGAAGCCCGCTACCTCGAGGCCGCCATCGGCGGCGTGCTGTTCGCCTGCCTGTACCTGCCCAACGGCAACCCCAGGCCCGGCCCCAAGTTTGAGTACAAAATGCGCTGGTTCGCGCGCCTGCAGCAGCGCGCCGCACAGCTGTGGGCCACGGGCCACCCGGTGGTGCTGCTGGGCGACTGGAACGTGGCGCCCACCGACGCCGATATCTACAAGCCCGACACCTGGCGCGACAACGCCCTGCTGCAACCCGAGCCCCGGCAAGCCTTTGCACAGCTGCTGGCCCAGGGCTGGACCGACGCCCTGGCCCAGGCGCACCCAAAGGAGCGCCCGTTGTTTACGTTCTGGGACTACCGGCGCCGGCGCTGGGAGCGCGATGCAGGGCTGCGCATCGACCACATCCTGGTCGGCCAGCAACTGAAGGTGGTGGGCGCCGGTGTGGACCGCCAGGAGCGGGCCCACGAAAGCACCAGCGACCATGCGCCGGTGTGGGCCGAACTGGCGCAGGCCCGCAAGCGGGCGAGCACAAAGAGGAAAACCGGCGGCTGAACCAGACCGTCAGTCGCGCTGCACGCCCCGCGCCAGCAGGTCCCGGGCTTCCTGCCTGGTGTCGTCGAAGGCGTTCGTGCTGTCGATGGCGATGTTCAAGTACTTGCGCACCGTCTCGCTTTCCTTGTCGCTGACCATGTAGAGCTTGGCCAGCTGCAGCGCGGCCTCTCCGTCCCCGGACTCCAGAGCGCGTTCGAAGTAGTGCCTGGCATTCACCAAGTCGCCCACGCAGCGGTAGGTGATGGCAATGTTCAAAAACGCCAGCTCACTGCCCGCCGCAATGGCCATCTGGTCCCATTCGATGGACTGGTGCAGGTCAATCCGCACGCCTTCGCCCGCGCCATACATCACCGCGACCATGGCCATCGAATCCACGTCGCCCGATTCCGCCCCCGCCAGGAACAGCTTGAACGCCTTGTTCAGGTGCCCCCGGTCGTAGGCAGCCATGGCATCTTCGTAGGGGTTGTGGTCGTCGTTGTCGTTCACGGGGTCAGACATGTGCGTTACCTTCCAGGTCAGAGGTGAATGGCGTCGTGCCGGTGTAGGCGCTGCCGCCACGGCAATGCTTGCGGGGGTCGCCTGGCCGAGCCGACCCGGGGAATGCCCATCTTGCCCGGAACGGCAATCCATCATGCCTGACTCCCATGACACCCCCAGCCAGGGAGGGGCACCGGCTACGGCCCGCGCGCTGAAGAAAACGCTCAAAGTGAGGTCTGCGCGTGCTGGTTCACTGCACGCGGCCCCAGGTGCTGCCCTGGGCCACCGCAAAGAACAACAGCAGAAGAATGCTCGCCGACCCGCCCAGCAGCACCGCCCCGATGGGCGCGGGCGCGGCGGCAAATGCGGGCAACAGCACCGCCACCAGCAGCAGCGGGTTGGCCACCACCGTCCAGCGCGGCAGGTGCGTACGCCCGCGCAACACCTGCACGGCCAGGATCACCGAGGCGATGGCGCCCGGCACGGCCAGGGCCAGCAGCGACACCCGCATGTAGGCCTGCACGGCGTCGGCCTGCGCCTGGCATGCCGCGGGAGCCCCACCGGCCGCGCCATCCACGCACGAACGGATGAGCAGCTCGAACACCGCCCACACGGAATGGATGGCCGCCAGTCCCACCGCAAACAGCAGGAACAGGCCGAACATGGCGCGCGCCGCCCACCCTGCCGGCACCTTCACCCCCTGGCAGACCTGCCAGAAGCCCGCCACCAGCAAGGCCCCCGCCACGGGCCCGAGCAGGCCGCCGGCCCAGATGCGTTCCACCGGCGCCGAGCGGATCAGCTCCAACATCCCGGCGCGGAAATCAGCGGCAGCCCCCCAATGGCCCAGTAGCAGCATGTCGCCGGCAAACAGCAGCAAGGCCCCCAGAATGCCCAGGCCGGTAGCCGGCCGGGTGCGTGGTGGTGTCGTGTCGCCCGGGTGTCCGTTCGCCATGCAGTGCCCGCCTTGCTGAGGTGATCGAGGTGCGCATCATGCCGGCGACGCCGTGAAAAGTCGCCTGGCATTTGGGTGAACTCCCCCAAAACTGCGCGCCAAGCTGCTGCAGGCCGGCCCGGTCATAGCAAAATAGCGCCACAAAAATTCCACCAACACACAATCGGGGTGAGAGGGATGGCAGAACGCATCGACAAGCACCGCCCGCATGCCACGGCGCGAGAGGCCGGTTGCACGCGCGGGCATGCGCCTGCACACGCGCCCGCCGGCACTGCTGCCGCCCCCACCTAGTCACCCCGCACCGCCCGGCCACACCATGCCCTTGACCACCGCCACCCTGCTTTGCCTGGTCGTTGCCATCCACGATGGCGACTCTTTCCGCGCCCGCTGCGCCGATGTGACCCGCAATGAAGAGACCTTTGTCGCCGTGCGCGCCATCGATGCGCCCGAGATGCGCCAGCCCTTTGGCGAGCTGTCGCACAAGAGCCTGGTCAACCTGTGCCTGATACCGCAGAAGGTCAAGCTCAGCAACATCACCGTCGACGTTTTTGGCCGCACCGTGGCCGACGTGGAATGCCAGGGCAAGGACGCCGCCACCGAGCAGCTGCGCGCCGGCATGGCCTGGTACGACCCCAAGGTGGGCCTGGGCTATGAGGCGCTGGCCGATGTGCAGCTGCGCGCCCAGGCGGCCGGGCGCGGCCTGTGGGCGCAGACCAGCCCGCTGCCGCCGTGGGACTGGCGCGAAACACGCAAGAAAAGGCCCTGACCCCCTGCTGCGCAGCAGCCGGACTGCGCAGCACCCTGCAGCGGCCTCGGCACGAAAAGCCCCACCCGCAGGGTGCGGCATCTGGCGGCCAGGAATGCTTAGCTGTTACGGTTTGGGGAATGAACAGTGATTTCTCCCTCCTCCCCTGGCTCCAGCACACCACCATCGCAGGCCTGTCCGTCAGCAGCATCGCCATCGCTTGCCTGGTTGCAATGCTGGTCTATCTGGCGATGGCCACCACGGTACGCATCGCCCTCAAGAGGCTTGCCAAGATCGCAGGCCGCACGACCAACCGCGCTGACGACTTTTTCATCGAAGTGCTCAGCGGCACCAGCCAGTGGCTGATGGCCCTGGCCGCGCTGCTGATCGGCGTGGGCATGCTCGACCTGCCGGACCGCTGGGCTTCGCGCGTGGGCCAGCTGTGGTTCGTGGCGCTGGCCCTGCAGCTGGCGCTGTGGGCCAACCGTGCGGTGACCATCGGCCTGCGCCGCTTTGCCGAGCGCCATGCCACCACTGGCCAGGGGCCGCAGAGCGCGGCCACCACGCTGGTCTCATGGGGTCTGCGCACGCTGTTGTGGGCCGTGGCGCTGCTGGCAATGCTGTCGAACGTAGGGGTCAACATCACGGCCTTCGTCGCCAGCCTGGGCGTGGGCGGCATTGCGATTGCGCTGGCGGCACAGAACATTCTGGGCGACCTGTTCGCGTCCATCGCCATCGCCACCGACAAGCCCTTCGAGGTAGGCGATTTCATCTCCCTGGGCGGCGTCTCGGGCACGGTGGAGATGGTGGGCGTCAAAACCACGCGCATCCGCAGCCTGAGTGGCGAGCAGGTCGTGATGTCCAACACCGAGATGCTCAAGCAGACCGTCAGCAACTTCAAGCGGCTGCGGGAGCGGCGCATCGTGTTCGGCTTCGGCGTGACCTACGACACCACGGCCGGGCAGGCCGAGGCCATTCCCGCACTGGTCAAGGGCATCATCGAGGCCAGCGACAAGCTGCGCTTCGACCGCGCGCATTTCAAGAAATTCGGCGACAGCTCGCTGGACTACGAGGTGGTCTACATCGTGCTCGACCCGGCCTACGGCATCTACATGGATGAGCAGCAGCGCATCAATCTGGCGCTCATGCGCGAGCTGGCGGCGCAGGGCATCGATTTCGCTTTTCCCACGCGCACCGTGCACGTGGTGGCCCCAGCGGCCGGCAACGGGCCCCAGCCGCCCCGGGAACAGCGAGCCGCGCAGGCGGACATGCCCGTCCAGGCACAGGAGCGGGTCGGATTTGGAGCGTCGCAGTGAGAATCGACCTCAGCGGAAACAGTTTTTTCCGGAGAGGCAGCCCCATAGTCAGGCTGTAGGGAAAAAAGGCGGTGAAAAATGGACCGCTGCAGCCGATTTGCAGCCGACGATTTCCAGATCCGGCAAGCTGCTGGTCCACTGAAACCGAGAACTCGCCTGTGCCCCGGTGTTGCAGCGGGCTGCCACCAACGCTGGCCGCCTTGCCAAAGGCCGCAACGCTGCGATGCAGCCTGCTGCCATCGCAACCCGAAGGGTGAGGGCCAAGCAGGGCCACACTCGCCGTTGCCTTGCCTGCCGCCCTCAGTCCATGAAAGAGGCCGGCCCTGCGGCACCCGCGAGTGCCAGGGCCGCACCGTTCGACCGGCTTGCCCCTTGCATGCAACCGCCCACCAGCCCACGCACCAGCGCATGGCTGGCCCGGTTGGGCCCAAACAGGGTGCGGTAGATGATGGGCGCGACCACGCCGTCCATGATGGCGTCCACTGCCGGCACGGCCTCGCCGCGCGCGGTGCCGCGCGCCAGCACGATCTCGATCTGGCTGGCCGTGTAGGCCGCGCATTGGCAGGGCACGGGCATCTCGCCCTGGCTGCGCCCCGCCAGCACATCGCGCAGCATGGCCTGCCCCACCTCGGAGCCCATTTCTTCAAAGAACTGCTCGGCCCAGGCCTGCAGGTCACCCTCCACGCTGCCGGTGTCCGCAGGCTCGGTGTCGGCGCGAAACCGGTCCAGCGCCACGTCGGCCAGCAGCTCGGCCAGGTCGCCCCAGCGGCGGTAGATGGTGGACGGCGTGACGCCCGCATGCGCGGCGATCAGCGGCACGGTGAGCTGCGCGCGGCCGATCTGCTCGGTGAGCTCGTGGGTGGCGCGGTGCACGGCGGCCTGCACGCGGGCGCTGCGTCCCCCGGGGCGGGGGGCTGGTCTGGGGTTCATGGCCACCATGCTAAAGCAAAAACATTGCTTTAGTGGTTTAATACGCAAAAGCAAATTCTTTGCTTTTGTCTCGTACTGGAGTTTCCATGGCCACGAACCTCAGCGCCGCTGCTGCCACCGCAGCAGCCATCGCCCCGCCCTCCGCGCCCACACGGCGGCTCAGCCACGCCAGGGCCCTGTGGCTGCTGGCCTCCATCCTGGTGGGGTTCCTGGCAGCGTCGAGCGCACCGTCGCCGCTGTATGCGCTGTACCGCGACAGCTGGGGCTTCTCGGCGCTGACGCTGACGCTGGTCTTTGCCAGCTATGCGTTTGCGCTGCTGGGCGCAGCGCTGGTGTTCGGCACCTTCTCGGACCACCGGGGCCGGCGCGAGGTGGTGCTGCTGGCGCTGGTATTGGAGATCGCCTCCACCGTGCTCTTCTGGCAGGCCGATTCGGTGGCCTGGCTGTTTGCCGCGCGCATCGTGCAGGGCCTGGCCACGGGCATCGCCACCAGCGTGCTCAGCGCAGCGCTGATCGACCTGCACACCGAGCGCGGCGCCCTGGTCAACAGCGTGGCGCCCATGCTGGGCATGGCCGTCGGGGCGCTGGGCACCAGTGCGCTGGTGCAGTTTGCACCCACGCACACAGCGCTGGTGTTCGAGCTGCTGCTCGCGCTGTTCGTGCTGCAGACGCTGGCCGCCGTCTTCTTGCCAGAAACGGTGGTGCGCCGCCCAGGCGCCTGGCGCTCGCTGCGCCCGCGCATCGCCATACCGGCCAGCTCGCGCAGCACGCTGGTGCGCATCCTGCCGCTGAACACGGCGCTGTGGGCACTGGGCGGTTTCTACCTCTCGCTCGGGCCCACGCTGGCGCGGGTGATCACGGGCAGCCACGCGCCGGTGGTGGGCGGCGCCCTCATCTGCGCCCTGGTGCTGACAAGTGCCGTGGCCATCGCCTTCGTGCGCACGCAGCCGCCGCGCCAGGTGCTGCTGCTGGGCACCAGTGCGCTGGTGCTGGGCCTGGTGATCACGCTGGCGGGCGTGGCCCTGCATTCCAACGTGGCCTTCTTCGGGGGCACGGTGGTGGCGGGCGTGGGTTTTGGCTCGGGCTTCAACGGCTCGCTGCGCAGCCTGGTAGGCACCGCCACGCCGGCAGAGCGCGGGGGGCTGATGTCGGGCTTTTTCGTGCTCAGCTACTTCGCATTCAGCGTGCCGGCCATCGTGGCCGGGCTGGCTGCGGGCACCTTCGGGCTGCATGCCACGGCCCTGGGCTTTGGCCTGTCGGTGCTGGCACTGGGCCTGGTGGCGCTGGGGCTGATGCTGCGGCGGACGGCGCCCTGAGCGGGGCCCATCGCCCATCGCCTATCGCCCAACCCCAACGCAGATCAGGAGTAGATGGCCAGGCTCAGCGACAGCGCTGCGACGATGGCAATGGCCTGGATTCCAAAGACGATTCCCAAGATAGGCATGTGGTCCTCCGTGAAGAAGGCATCAGCTTAGAACGCACTGCAACAATGCATGCAGTCTTTTGCAAACTCGGCGGGTCGGACAATTCCTACAGGCAGAGCGCTCCCACACGCAGGGGATCACCCCATTGGTGGTTTGACGCCCTTCTCTTTTGCATACGCTGCAACAGGGCTCCGTCCTACAAAAACAGCCCGGTTGGATCTTTAGTATTGCTCCTGTCGATACCGCATCGACACCCACCCCTCCCTTGCTGAACAGCAAGTTCACAGCCCGCCACCGCGGGCTGTTTTTTTTGGATGGCAGTCGGTCTGGCCCTGCACGTCGCTTCGGCAGTGGCCGATGCCCGGCGTCGAAGCCGTCTGACATCCAAGGGGCACGGTCTGCGCGCCAATGGAGCTACCACACCACCCCTAGAGGAGGTAGTCACCATGTCCCGTACCCACAGAACCCAGCCCGAAAAAATCCGCCCCCGCGATGTCAAGCGCCGCCGCCAGTGGGAGGCGATGCAGCGTCCTGCGCGCGAGGTGCTGCTGTATCCGGAGCCGGATGCGCCGCAGTGGAAGCCATTGGGGTGAGGGTGCGAGCTGGGTCTTTGACCCAGCCGGTTTGATGGCGCGTTCTACGTGTCGGTGTTGATGGTTGATGCTTGCTTTTGCNGGCGGAGGCCGGGGTGTGCGCCCGGCGGCGCAGTAACTTTCTCTTGCGTCGCCAAGAGAAAGTTACCAAAGTGAAGGCGACCCCCAGTCTGCGTCCCCCGTTCGCCCTGTCGGGCA
>NZ_LMIJ01000034.1:75640-75800 GCF_001428665.1 Acidovorax sp. Root219 | reverse complement strand
ACGCACCCACCCCAGCCCCTGCGCTTCTCGGCGCAGCCAGCAGGGGTGGGGAGCGGGTACCACACGGCTGCTGCTTCGCAGCTGCGCCTGGTGTCGGTTACGCGCTGCGCACTGCCGACGCCGAAGCGCAGCGAGGCGCAACGGGGCCGAGCGAAGCAAA
>NZ_LMIJ01000034.1:75494-75609 GCF_001428665.1 Acidovorax sp. Root219 | reverse complement strand
TGGGGTGAGCGCGTGCCGAAGGACACGCGCATCGTCATCTGGCTCGCCGAAGCTGTCTGACCGGAGCTGCCTCGCAGAGGCAGCGCAGGGAGTTCTTCGGCGTCACCCCAGGCCA
>NZ_LMIJ01000034.1:61674-75445 GCF_001428665.1 Acidovorax sp. Root219 | reverse complement strand
TCTTTTGACGAAGCAAAAGAAGGTAGGTGCGCCGCCGGGCGCACACCCCGGCTCCCGCCCTTCATCACAGCATGCATCAACCATCGCCCCTGCCTACACCCCCACACGAATGCGAGAATCCACCAGCCCAACCCAAGCCCCCGCCCCCGGCAAACCCCACACCCCCATGCACTCCCCCACCCTGCACCCGCCCACCAACAACCTGCTGCGCGCCCTGACCCTGCTCCTGGCCGCCGCCCTGACATGGCTGGCCCTGCCCGCCCAGGCCGCACCACCCAAGGCCTACAGCAAAAACGGTGTCAGCTTCCAGCACCCCGCCACCTGGAAGGTGATGACCGACGAGATCGAGAAAGACGGCGCCGGCATGCGCAGCATCGACCTCGAAGGCCCCGGCGACGCGATCATCAGCCTGATGTTCATCCCCTTCCTGTCGGGCCAGAACATCGAGACCCTGGCCACGCGCGCCGCTGAGCACCGCGCGCAGATGGACAAGGGCGCTGCGGCCAAGGAGGGCCCGGACAAGATCACCCCCACGGGCCTGGCCTCCAGCGCCATCATCCGGCGCGTGGGCGGCAAGGAAATCAAGGGCGTGCTGCAGCGCTTCGGCTACACCTCCGGGGGTGAAACCGTGCAGCTCGAAGCGCGCTTTTTCTCCATGGACTTCGGCGATGCCAGCAGCGCCAACCTCATGACCCAGTCGATGGCCGAAGATACCAGGCAGGTGGACGCCGCCCTGGGCCTGGTGATGGACACGCTGCGCTACCGCGCCAAGCGGTAGGGGCATGTAGTAACAAGCCCCCACCCTTCCTGACTGCCCCTTCTCCCCACCCATGCACCGCACCATGTCCCTCTTCGCGACCCCGCTCCCGACCATCCGCGCAGCCACACGCCGCAGCGTCACCACCGCAGCCCTCGGCCTCATGATGATGATGATGACGCTGCTGCTGGCCGGCCTCGCCCAGCCCGCCCTGGCCGCGCCCAACACCACCTACAGCAAGGACGGCGTGAGCTTCGAGCACCCCGCCGGCTGGAAGGTGACCGAGGACTCGGTCGCCCAGGACGAAACCCGCCTGCGCAGCATCGACCTCGAAGGGCCCGACGAGGCCGTCGTCACCTTCATGTTCAGCCCCTTCCTGAAGGACCAGAACATCGAGGCCTTCGCAGCCAACACGGCGAAGAACCGCGCCGAATCCGCAAAAAATGCCAGCGCAGTCGCGCAGCAACTGCGCTTTGGCCCCGTGACCACGGCACCCCTCACCCGCAAAGTGGCAGGCCAGGAGAGCAAGGGCGTCTCGCAGCGCTTCGAGATCAGCCTGCAGGGCCTGAAGCTGCCGCACGAGGCGCGCTTCTTCAAGGCCAACCTGGGCGAGACCACCGCCATCATCATGACCCAGGTGGCCGACGAATCCGCCAAGGCCGTGGAGCCCGGCTTTGCGCTGGCGATCGATACGCTGCGCTACCGCGGCACCGGCAAGCGCTGACTGTTGACCGCGGCGCAGCCGCCCGTCACAGTGGGCGCGCCTCCACAAGCGTGAATCCATTCTCGGCCGCCCATTCGCGCAAGGCCTGCTCGGTGGCAGCGGCCTCGAAGTCGTACCAGACCTGCAGCAGGCCATGGTCCTCCAGCAGACCCTTGAACCGGCCATAGGCGCCCGCCCGCTCGAAACAGCGGTACACCCGCTCGGCCAGTTGCGGCGCCTGCTCCTCGGCGAAGCGCCAGGCAAGGCGCCGTCCCAGCCCCAACCCCGCTGGGTCCGGCACGGCAAGGTACAGCGACCCATCCTCTAGGTCGTCGGGTACCGGGTCGTCCTCATCTTCGCAATCGCCGCCGACCCACCAGATCCTTCCGGTCTTGCGGTCGACAAAGGCAGCGTTCTCGAGCGGCCCCGTGGCGCTGGTCCACTGGAAGGCGTCGATGAGTTCAGAGAGCTGCACCAGGGTGGTCATGGCAATCTCCAAGGTGGCTACAGGTCAGGCGACGGTCAGGCCCTGTCGTGGAAGCACGTGCGCCCGGCAAAGGTCCGCTGCAGCGCCAGGCGCAGCGCGTGGAGCTGGGCATCGGCCAGCCTTGAGGGCCAGACACTGCCGTCACGGCACAGGCCCTTGCCTCGCGCCACTGCTTGCAATATAGCCGCGCTCCAGACAAATCCGCCAGTACCGGCCCCCTGTGATCGACGCGGCCTACCGCCCCTCAATCCCCTCCACCGCCACCTGCAGCAGGTGCGGAGCAATGTAGCTGCGGTGCATGCGCTCGATGAGCGCCATGTACAGGCGGCCAAAGGCATTGCGGCAGGCCACACGGGTGGCCAGCGAGTATTCCACGCGGCCGTCGTCCAGGCAGCGCACGCCCACACACGAGCGAAACGCGAGGTGCCTGTCGTCTGCGCCCAGCAGCACCTGCGCGCTGCGCCCATCGGCCGCCACCTGGCTGGAATGCACAGGGTAGCGGCCGGCGAACAGCAAGCTGCCCTCGGACATGGCCTGGCCTGCCGTGGGCGGCTGCAGCGACGACACGGGGCAAGCCAGCGGTGAGCGACGCAGCCCGAGCGGGCGCACCACGGCATTGCGCACGGCCATCATGCGCGATACACCTGGGTGCCGGTGCACGAGAAAGCTGCCCAGCAGGCCGGCCAGCAGAAC
Source organism: Acidovorax sp. Root219 (assembly GCF_001428665.1). GTDB lineage: Bacteria > Pseudomonadota > Gammaproteobacteria > Burkholderiales > Burkholderiaceae_C > Acidovorax. The sequence goes on along the minus strand of NZ_LMIJ01000034.1, from coordinate 72,805 downwards.
TGCGGCTTCCGGCGCAGCGCCTGCCGGGGGCGCAGTCACCAACGTGAAGTAGTCCTCGTGGTGCAGCGCATGGCCGGCCAGCGCCTGGCGCAGCAGGCTGTCCGCTGGCAGGCCAGGCTGCTCCTGCACGCGACTGGGCCGCAGCTCGCTCACATAGCCGCCGCCCTGCAGGGGCGCCAACACGCTCGCCAGCGCAGGGCCCAAACGGCCCGCCTGTGCGCGGTAGTAACCGCACGCAGCCGCCAGCCAGCCGCCAGGCCGCTCGCCAAGCGAGAGCACCGTGGTGGGCACCTGCCGGGCCTGCACCGGCGCGCTGGCCAGCAGGGTCTGCACGGCGTCGGGCAGCAGCTCGGTCAGCGAGGGGATGTCGCCCTGGTCCTGCAGCACCTTGCTGCGCAGCGCCGCGCTGAGCTCGCCGCCCAGCTCGTTGGTGTGGGTGGACAGGGCAAAGAACGCCGGGTGCCCGGCCTCTTGAACGCTTGGCACGAACTGGTGCCAGTTCTCGCCCGAAAAGCGCACGGTGAACAGACAGTCTGGCGGCACATCGACATGGCGCAGCGCCCGCACAAAGGCCGCCGGGTCGCGCGCGATCTCTTGCGGAGTGGCACTGGAAAAGCGCAGTTGCGCCCCGGCACTGCCCGACACTGCCGTGAACACCCGGTGCCCCGCATGCCGGTGGAACGAGTGCCCGCCCTGCCCCACGCCAAAGCTGTAAAGCGCCGTGGCATCTCCCTTGGCGAAGTCGCTGCCACCGAGCTTGGCGGAAGGCTCGTCCAGCGCGTCGATGAAGCGCACGTGCTGCCCCTGGCGCGCCATCATGTCGCGGCACATGCCCGTGCCCGCACCCCGGCCCAACCGGGCCAGCAGGGTCACCTCGATGGGCAGCGCGCCCGGCCGCGTGGGCAGCGCCACAAACGGAAAGGTCGCCGTCTCGCGCGTCAACCGCAGTACGGGGTGGGCACGGCCCAGGGTGGCAGTGGTCATGGTGCTGTTCATGCGTCGGCTTCCTTCTTCTGGCGGCGGCCTGGAGGTTCTGGGGTGTTCGTCAAGCTGCAAGTGCGGTACATGGCCGGCCTTCAAACTTAGTATATTTAGTTAATTACCTAATTGCAACCTTAACAAATGAACTACGCCATAACGGCGCAATCCAGGTGGTCAAGACTTTCCTGAACTGCAGTCTAGTTTTATCTTGACTTGGTTTAGAAATTACTAAACAATAGACCCCATGGCAGCCCCTGCGCACTGCGGCGTCAACCGATCTGATTCGTTCATTCATCCATCCACCGTCAGCACGCGCCAGGGGCTGCCGCCTTCTCCTCTCCCTCTGATCCCATGCCATCCGGTCACAGGCCGGATGGCATGGCCCCTCTGCCAGGAGCACCGCACCATGCAAACCGCCTTGTACCCTGCTACCGCCGCCGCACCGTATCGCCCACCTTTCGCCACCCCGCCGACCACCGGGATGGACAAGGGCACGGACAGGGACAGGGCCCTGTTCTGCCGCAGCGCCAACGACCCGGTGCGCGACGCGGTCCACCACCACGAAGCGCGCGCTGCAGCGTCCGACGCGCAGTACGCCGCCGAAGACGCCGCCCACCGCGAAACCCTGGCCTTTGCGCGTGGCGGCGACTACGCGCGCCTGCTGTCTGCGATGGACTACCGCGACAACGACACCCGCGCCATGCACGCCCTCGTCACTTGCGCCCAGCAGGGCCATGCACTCGCGCGCGAGGCCATCGAGGTGCTGGCCCGCACCTGGGCCGAAACGCATACCGAGGCCGCGTGATGGAACGGCCGGAAATGCAGGACCCCAGGCGCGTCGTCACGCCTGCCAACGCCATTTTGGTGCTCGGCGCCCTGACCATCGGGTCCACGCTGCTGTGGGCGATGCACGAGGACGCACAGCACACAGTGCGGCGCGAGCGCCTGGAGCAGCAGGCCGCAGCGCAGGAGCAGTTGCCACGGCAGCCCAGCACGGAGCAGCGCCGGCACATGGCCGCGCAATTCGTGTGCGGGCATGGGGTGGCTTACGAGTGGGTGAATGCGAACACGGTGGAGTGCCACCAGGAGCCCGCAGCAAAATTGGCGCTGGGGCGATGAGCCCCCCTGCCCTGCCCCTGGCTGTGGTCATTCCCATGCCCGGCGGAGGCCGCCAACCACGTCAGCCGTCGGGCCCCCTGGCCCGGATGCGCACGAAGCGCACGCGCTTGGAACTCTGCGGCAGCAGGTACCACCGCACGAGGAGAACGCTCGATGCAATGCACATGGTGGTGCTGGGCCGGTCCATCATCTGCTGCTCCACTTCATCGAGCTCTTCCCGCGACGGCCACAGGTGCACGAACTGCACCTCGATCTCGCCCGGCCGCTCGACGACATCACGGATATCCAGGTAGGTGCACTGGACACCGTAGCCGCGCGAGACGCCGATCACCATGTGGCGGCTGAAATCCACCATGGGCCGGCCGTCGCGCGGGCGCACTTCGTTGCGCGGGTCGGTGCTGCGCCCCTGGCTCCACGCCTGCTCCCACTGGGCCTCGGTGCGCGCCACGTACTCGGCATGGGGCCATACCTTTTCGCCGTGGAACTCCATCGGCAGGCGCACGGCCTCCAGGGGACCTTCGTGCACCGGGTGCACGCCGCGCCCGGGCAAGGCACCGCAGCCCGCCAGCAGGCCGCATCCAACCGCCAGAGCGGCCAGCGCTACCAGCCGCCGGGTGGGCATGGTGGGTGCCGGCGCTTCTTGCCCGTTGTCGTACTTGGCCATCGGTTGATCAAAGCACGCGGGCGCGCACCGAACAAGCCAGAAATTGCCCGCTGACGTAACCCGAACGGGTGCTTTTCCTACGAGGCCAGGCCGCGTCGTTCGCGACCATTCACCACCAGCCCCCGAGATGCGTACCCCCTCCCCCCCATGAAGGAGCCGCCATGCCACGCCGCCAGACAATCGCCCTCGCTGATCCCCACCCCATCATCGCCACGCAGGAGAGCGGCTTGGCCGAATGGATGCAATCGCTCGATTGCTCGGAAGCCGACCTCCTCGAAGCCATGTCTGCCGTAGGCAACTCGGCGCAGGCCGTGCGCAACTACCTGTACGGCGGCAAGGGTCCGTGGCAATGGCTGGCAGCCGCCACCTGACGCCAGCCGCCGCTGCCTCCGCTGCCCGGCGGGCCTGCTGGCATGGCCATCGGCCAGAATCGGCCCATGGCACAGCAACGCAAGGAGAACGCCCAGTGGCATACGAGCACCAATCGACTTCGGCAGACGGACGGTTCGCGCTCCAGGTCGACCCTTGGGAGGCGCGCAACTCCCACTGGGTGTTGACCCCGCAGGTGCGCGACCTGAACAGCGACCGGGTGCTCTTCAAACCTGTGGCCTCTTCCTGGTCCGCAGATGGCTCCACTTGGACAGGCAGCCAGGTGCGCATCGCCCTGCGCAAGTACCCGGGAGACCAGCCACGCCCAAGCCTGGCGGCCTGGGTGGATTGCGAACGTGAAGTGGCCTGTATCGAAGGCAGCGAGACGCGCTTGGCGCTGGACCAGTTGGAGACAGAACTGGAGCGCTCGTTGCTGGCCGGCAAGCCCGAACGCTAGTGTCCCGAGTTGGAAGTTCGTTGACGAGAGAATTCTGCCGAAATCGCTGCCAGGTNACAGCCATGCTGGGAGCATGGCGAGCATTTGCAACGACGCATGGCGGGGATTGTCGGTAGATTTATTCAACGAATTTCTAACTCGGGACACTAGGCCTTCACATGCCGCCGGGGGTGAATGCGCGCCGCGAAAATGGCGTACACGGCGAGGCCGATCGCCATCCACGCACCCCAGCGCGGCGCCCCCAGGCCCAGCAGCGCATACGCCACGCACAAGCCGACGACACCGCCCTGGATCACGTAGGCCAGGATCTGGCCCAGGTCGGGCCCATCCGTCCTGCGGCCCCAGAAGTAGGCAAAGATGATGGGCAGGGGCATGAGGATCAGCACTGCCAGCCCCGCGCCCTGGCAGTCGCCCCGGCAGCGGTCGCCGGCGTGGGCCACGGCCCCCAGGGCGTTCCAGACGATGAAGGCGAGGGTCAGGGCAAGGCGGCGCACGGGCATGTTTCCAGCAGATGGTGTGATCGGGTGCCCGCAGCTTGCGTCATTCACAAAGGTCGGCGTACCGTGGTTGGCGGGCTGGCAAGGATCTGGCACGCAGACTGACACCGGTATTTTCAGCCAGGCAGGCCAGCCCCAGTGGCGGGTGCAAGGCCGTGGAAACCGGCTTTTTTGCCTGAATCAGCGGGGAACTATCCGGCGGCGCAGGTGGCCATGCAAGCGCGCGGCCGGGGCAAAATGGCCAGCCCACCAGGAGAACCCCCGTGAAAGTTCAAGGCCAATGCCATTGCGGCGCCATCGCGTACGAAGCCGAGGTTCAGCCGGGCAGCATGACCATCTGCCACTGCACGGACTGCCAGATCCACTCGGGCTCTGCCTTCCGCGCCAACATTTCCGCGCCTGCGGCCAGCTTTCGGCTGCTGCAGGGCACGCCCCGCACCTATGTGAAGACGGCAGACAGCGGCGCCCGGCGGCTGCTGGCCTTCTGCGAACACTGCGGCACGCCCCTGTATGCCTGCGCGGAGCAAGCGCCGACGGCCTATTCGCTGCGCACCGGGGTACTCAAACAGCGGGACGAGCTGGGCACGCCCCAGCGGCAGATATGGACGCAGCGGCGCCGCGCGTGGGTGGCGTTCTCGGAAAAGGTGGAAAGCTTTCCGGGGCAGCCAGGCTAGGGCACTGCCGGCCCCACCCCACCCCCCAACACCCGGTACACCACCGCCAGCGCATTGAGCTGCGCCAGACGGTTCTCCTCTACCGCCAGCTCCGCCGTGCGGCGCCGCTGCTGCGCGTCCAGCCAGGTGCGCAGGCCCGTGGAGCCGGCGCGGTAGCGCACCTCGTACAGGCGCTCGGCCTCGCGGGCGGCGGTCAGTTGCAGGGCCAGTTGTTCGCCCTGGCGCAGCAGCTGGGTGCGGGCCGAGAGGGCGTTCTCCACGTCGGCGAAGGCGGTGTACAAGGCCTGGCGGAAGTTGGTGACCGCCTCCTCGTACTGTGCAGTGGCCAGTTGGCCCGAAAGCTTCATCTCCTGTGCACGCAAAAAGGGCAGGCTCAGGCCCGCGCCCAGGCTGGCCACGGGGTTGGAGAGCAGGCGCAGCAGCGAGGTGCTCGACGTGCCCAGCTCGCCCGTGAGGCTGAGCGCGGGGTAGTAGCTGGCGCGGGTGGCGTCGCCGCTGGCCAGCACATTGCGCAGGCGGGCCTCGGCGGCGCGCAGGTCGGGGCGGCGGGCCAGCAGCTCGGCGGGGGCGCCTGCGGCCACGGCGGGCAAGGCGGCTTCGGGCAGGCGCTGGGGCTCGGCGGGCAGCACCTCGGCCAGCGTGGTGGCGCCGGGGGGCGCGTTCATCAGCACGGCGATGGCGTTGCGCGTTTCCACGCGCTGCTGCTCCAGCTGGGCCAGGGCGGCGCGCTGGCTGGCCACCGTCTGCTCGGCCTCGCGCAGCTCCAGCGCCGACACCGCGCCCGCGTCGTACTGCGCGCGCACCAGTTCCTGCGTGCGCAGGGCATAGGCCAGGCTGTCGCCACCGCTGCCCACGCGCTGGTTCAGGTAGGCCAGTTGCCAGTACAGCCCTGCGGCCGTGCCGGCCAGGGCCTGGGCGGCGGCCTCGCGGTCCTCGGCGCTGGCGCGGGCGGCCCACTCGGCCGCGTCGCGCGTGCTGGCCACGCGGCCCCACAGGTCCACCTCGTAGCTGGCCGACAGCGATGCGCCGCTGCTGCGCGCCGTGGCGTTGCTGCCGCCTTCGAGCCGGCGCGATGCACTGCTGGACAGGCGCCCCGCCACCGTGGGGGCCAGCGCCGTGGCGGCAATGCCGGCCTGCAGCTGCGCCTGGCGCACGCGCAGCGCGGCGGCGGCCAGGTCGTTGTTGCGGGCCAGGGCGGATTCGACCACCTGGCTCAGCGCGGGGTCGCCGAACTGGCGCCACCACTGGTCGGGCAGTTGGGCAGTGGCTGACGCCGAAGGCTGTTGCTGCTGCCAGGCGGCAGGCACGGTGGCACCCGGCGCCTGGTAGGCCGTGCGCGTGCCGGCGCAGCCAGCCAGCAGCAGGGCCAGCGCCAGGGGAACCAGGGCGAAGGAGGTTTTTTTGATGGTCGTCACGTGCAGTCGGTCCTTCATGTTCATCAGTCGCGTGCAAGCGCATCGATGGGGTTGAGGCGCGCCGCGCTGCGCGCCGGCAGGAAGCCGAAGACCACGCCGATCAGCGTGGAGCAGGCGAACGCCCACACCATGGAGCTCACGGAGAACGCCAGCGGCACGACCGGCGCCACGCTGGTGATCAACGCGCCCAGGCCCAGCGCGATGGCGATGCCCAGGCCACCGCCCAGCAGGCACACCAGCACCGCCTCGATGAGGAACTGCTGCTGGATGTCGCCCTGGCGCGCGCCCACGGCCATGCGCACGCCGATCTCGCGGGTGCGCTCGGTCACCGACACGAGCATGATGTTCATCACCCCGATGCCGCCCACCATGAGCGAGATGACGGCGATGGACGCGACCAGCAGGGTCAGCGTCTGCGTGGTGGTCTCGATGGTCTGGCGGATGCTGTCGGTGTTCAGCACATAGAAGTCCTCGCGGCCGTGGCGTGTCTTGAGCAGTTGGTTGATGCCCTGCTCCGCCGCGGCCATGGGGGCGGTGTCGGCCACGCGCACGGTGATGCTGCGCAGGTAGTTCTGCCCCACGATGCGGCCCATGGCCGTGGTGTAGGGCACCCACACGTTCAGCGCCTCGCTGTTGCCGAAGGCGTTGTCGCTCTTGGCGGCCACGCCGATCACGCGCACCGGCACGCTGCCCAGCAGCACCACCTCGCCCACCGGATTGGGCAGGTTGGGGAACAGCTTGGCGCGGGTGTTGTCGTCGATCACCGCGACCTGCTGGCGCTCCTGCACGGCGCTGGCGTCAAACACCGTGCCCTGCGCCAGCTTCACCGCCTTCACGCGAAAGTACTGCTCGCCCACGCCGTTGACCGTGCCGGTCAGCTCCACATTGCGCCAGCGCAGCCGCGCCGCGGCGTTGAGGTTGGGCGTGACGCTGTCCACATACGGCTGGGCGGCCAGGGCGTCGGCATCGGCCGGCACCAGGGTGCGCACGGCGGCAGAGCGCACGTCGCCGAAGCCCGAGCCCGAGAACACCTCGATGGTGTTGGTGCCGATGGCGCTGATGTCAGCCAGCACCTTCTTTTGCGTGCCCGCGCCCAGCGCCACCACCGACACCACCGAGGCGATGCCGATGACGATGCCCAGCATGGTCAGGAAGGTGCGCAGCCGGTGCGCGTTCATGGCCAAGAGCGCCATGTGGAAGGCCTCGCGAAAGCGGTCGCCAAAGGCAGACAAGCGCGCGAAGAAGCCCGTGGGCGCGCGGCTGGCGGGCCGGCCGGCACCCGTGCCGGGTGCCGGCGCCCCCTCGCGCCGCGTGTCGCCCACGATGGCACCATCGCGGATCTCGATCACGCGCTGCGCGTGCGCAGCCACGCCCATGTCGTGCGTGACGATGATGATGGTGTGGCCCTCGGCGTGCAGCTCTTCGAGGATCTTCATCACCTCGGCGCCGGAGTGCGTGTCCAGCGCGCCGGTGGGCTCATCGGCCAGGATCACGCGGCCGCCGTTCATCAGCGCGCGGGCGATGGAGACGCGCTGCTGCTGCCCACCCGAGAGCTTGCCCGGTGTGTGGTGCATGCGGTCGGCCATGCCCAGGCGCGCCAGCAGTGCGGCCGAGCGCTCGTGCCGCTGCGCGCGCGTGCGGCCCGCGTACACGGCGGGCACCTCCACGTTGCCCTGTGCCGTGAGGTCCGACAGCAGGTGGTAGCGCTGAAAGATGAAGCCGAAGTGCTCGCGCCGCAGCTCGGCCAGCTCGTCGGGCGCCAGTTGCCCGGTCTCGCGCCCGTCCACGCGGTAGCTGCCGCGCGTGGGCGTGTCCAGGCAGCCCAAAATGTTCATCAGCGTGGACTTGCCTGAGCCCGACTGCCCGACGATGGCCACCATCTCGCCGGCGTGGATGGTCAGGTTCACGTCCTTGAGCACGGCCAACACCTGATCGCCGGCCGGGAACTCGCGCGTCACGCCGCGCAGGTCGAGCAGGGGCTGCGGTTCTGCCGCCCCGCTGGGTTGTGCGTTGCCTTGCATGGCTTGCGCTGCCCCGCTCACTGCCGTGGCGGGCCACCGCGCATGCGGCCCGGGTTGGTGGCCGATGGGGCGCTGGCGCCATCGCCCAGCACCACCTTTTCGCCAGCGGCCAGGCCTTCGGTGACCTGGGCGTTGACGTTGTTATTCAGGCCCACCCTCACCTGCCGCGGTGCGGCGTTGCCCTCGGCGTCGACCACGCGCACGGTGGTGGTGCCGTCGGCGTTGCGCGCACCCAGCGCGGCCGACGGGATGGTGACCACGCCCTTGGCCTCGGCCCGCACGATGTAGACCTGCGCCGTCATGGAGATGCGCAGCTTGCCGTCGGGGTTGGGCGCGTCGAACAGCCCGTTGTAGTAGATGGCGGTGGCCGTGGCGTTGCTGGTGGCAGCGGCGCTGGACTGGGACGACTCGTTGGCGATGGAATCGGGCGCGGGCTCCACCGCGCGCAGCGTGGCCTGGTAGCGCTGGTCAGGCTCGCCCAGGATGGTGAAGTACACCTTCTGCCCGGGCTTGACGCGGGTCACGTCGGCCTCGGAGATCTGGGCCTTGACGGTCATGGTGTCCACCTTGGCCAGCTTGATGATGGTGGGCGCGGCCTGGTTGGCGTTCACGGTCTGCCCCTCCTGCGCGACCAGGGCCACCACCTGGCCGTCGATGGGCGCGACGATGCGCGTGTAGCCCAGGTTCACCTTGGCCGTGTCGGCGGCAATGGCCGCCTGCTGCATCTGCGCCTTCAGGGCGTCGATATCGGCCAGCGTGGTGCGCCAGGTGGCCTCGGCCGCCTCCAGGTCGGCCTGGGGGCCGGCATCGGCCGCGCGCAGTTGCTGCTGGCGCTTGTAGGCCAGCTCCACCTGCGACAGCGAGGCCTGGCGCGCACGCAGGTTGGCCTGCGCCGTGGCCAGCGCCGCCTCGGAATTGCGCACCGTGTTCTGCTGCGTCAGGGAGTCGATCTCGGCGACCAACTGGCCGGCCTTCACGTTGTCGCCCAGCGCCACCTTCAGCGACTTGATCTGCCCCGACACCTGCGCGCCCACGCTCACCTGCTTGAAGGCCTGCAAGGTGCCGCTGGCCAGCACCGTGTCCTCCAGGTCGCCGGTGGCGGCTGTGGCGGTGATGAAGCTGTTGGCCGGCTTGGCAGGGAAGAACTGCCACTTCACAACAGCGCCGGCAGCGGCCAGCGCCAGCACGGCAAGGCCGATGCGCAAGGGTGTTTTCTTGGAAATGGGCATGGGAGAAAGTTGAAGGCTGTTCGGAAAAATGAGGGGTGACAGGGAAGCCGGTCAGCCGTTGATCGGCTGGCCAGGCGCCTGTTCAGCGGGTTGTCTGCGCACTCACCTCGGTGTGCGCCTGGCTGCTGCGGCGGGGGCTTTTTCTTTTGCCTTGGGGGTCACTGCCTTGCGTGGCACCGGTGCCGGTGCTGGTGGTTTCTTGCGGGATGGCGGCGCGGCGGCATCGCCGAACGGCCTTGCCGCCACCGGGTCGCAGAACGGCAGGTTGCTCACCGCGCGGATGGCCCGCGCCATCTGCGCGACCACCTGCTCCGTGGTGAAGGCCTGGCCATCGCACACCGCGGTGCGGCTGATGGCCTCGTCCACCGTGCGCACGGCGCCCATCACCGCGGCAGCGCACAGGCGCACCTCGAAATCATGGTGCGAACGGCCCAGCCGGTCGCCGATGAGGGCCGCCATCTCCCCTTCGCCATCGTGGTACGAATGCAGCCAGATGGAGCGCAGGTCGGGCTCATCAGGCAGCGCGGCAATCAGCCGCACCACCAGCACCATGTCCGCAATCTCCTCGGGCGTGTGCCGGTCCAGCGCGAACTGGTCGGCCAGGTGGAGTTCCAGTGCCAGGTGGCGCGGCCAGCAGCGCAGCTCGCGCGCAAAGCGTTGCCAGGTCTGCGCGAACAGGGGCTCGACACAGCTCTCCTTGTTGCGAAAGTACCGCCACACCGTGCGCTCCGAGATACCGGCCGCTGCAGCAATGTCGCCGCCGCTGGTGGCAGCCACGCCCTGGCCGGCGAACAGCCGGGCGGCTGTGCGGGCGACCATCATGCGGGAAGCTTCGGATCTGGAGAATGTCATTTACCGCCATTCTATTGGCAGTAAATGACAACTCGGCCAGCAAGGCCTCTCAAGGCACGGGGTTGTGGGGTGCGCGGGGACATGGCGACCGGGCGGGGCGGCACCCCATGGCCGTCGTCAGTCCGCCCCGGGCTTGTCCAGCAGTGTCCCGTTGATGGCCACCATCTTCCACGACAGCAGGCCATAGCGGTGGAAGACGAAGCCCACCTCGCGCCCCTCGGAGCTCACGTGCACGGTCGAGTAGTCGCGGTAGTCCACATGAAAGCGCGGCCTGGTGCTGCCGTTGGTGCGCTCAGCGCCACCACCGCCCGTGGAGGATGGCGGTGCGGCCACCGGCGCCCCACCCGCAGGACTGCCCTGCAGCAGCCTTACCACGCCCGATGGGGAGACCATGGCGTCGATGGCCTGCGTGAGCATGCTCTTCACGAAGGTCTGCGCCAAGTTGGCGAAGGGGTTGTCGGCAGGCACGCCGCGCGTCTTCATTTCCGCGTCCATGCGCGCGGTCAGCAGCTCTTTGACCGAGTCGCGCAGCAGCACGAAGTCCACGTACTCGGACACCTTGGCAGCGTCTTTGTCGCGCACGGCGTTGGACAGGGAGTGCAGGGCCCAGTAGGGGAAGGCGTAGATGGCAGCGCCGGCTGCCACGGCGATGGCCGCTGCGAAGGCCAGGACTTTTTTCTTGCTGCTGCTTGTTGCGTTCGTCGTTGCGGTCATGTGGGTTGGTCCCTCGGTTTTTTGGTTGTTGACTGGTCACTGGTTTCAACGTGCGGTGGGGGATGGGGGTTTACTTGTGCTGCGGCTTGCTTTCAGGACTAGGCACGTTCGTTGTTCGTGCCGGCTGCATGCCTGCATG
>NZ_LMIJ01000034.1:61494-61593 GCF_001428665.1 Acidovorax sp. Root219 | reverse complement strand
TCCCTGCGCTGCCTCTGCGAGGCAGCTCCGGTCAAACAGCTTCGGCGAGCCAGATGACGAGGCGCGTGTCCTTCGGCACGCGCTCACCCCAGGCCCTGT
>NZ_LMIJ01000034.1:61287-61470 GCF_001428665.1 Acidovorax sp. Root219 | reverse complement strand
TCTCGGCACGGTCAGAAGGGGGTGGGAACGGGCTCCACTCGGGCCATTGCTTCGCTCGGCCCGGTGCGCCGTCGCTGCGCTCGGCCGGGGCGGGGCGATCGCGCTTGGCGCGTCGGCAGCGCGCACAGCGCGCGTCACCGACCCCAGGCGCAGCTGCGCAGCAGCAGCCGGGTTTGCCCCCGT
>NZ_LMIJ01000034.1:56242-61219 GCF_001428665.1 Acidovorax sp. Root219 | reverse complement strand
TTTGGTGACTTTCTCTTGGCGGCCAAGAGAAAGTTACTGCGCCGCCGGGCGCACACCCCGGCCTCCGCCCTCAGCAAAAGAACAGAAGCAACCACACCAAAAACAACCCGCATCACGCACCACCACGACCAGAAAGCACCGTGCTACCGTAGCACCCCATGCTTGCCACCGTAGTCATCAGCACGTTCACCATCCTCATCATCATCGGCCTGCTCGCCGCCATCTTTCTCGCCCTGCGCGATGCAAGGCGCAAAAGCAAAAACAAGGCCGCAGAGAACCAGCCCCCACCCCAGCCCCCTCACCCCCTCGAATGGCTACTGCACCTGCTGCTCGCCTTCATGTTCGCAGGCATAGGCGCCTGGCACTTCGCCCACCCCGATGAAATCATGGGCGGCGGCGCAGGCATGGCCGTGATCCTCGGCCTCGCCTACCTGGCACTTGGCAAATACGGCCCCGGCATCGCCGCACTGGCCGCAGCGGCCGGGTTTCTCGCAGCTTGCGTCTGGCGACTGCGCTCCCAAGACTGAAGAAGGAGAACAAGAAAAAAAGCGATCAGGGCATGCCAACCCCAAACCCCTGCGTCTCCTGCACCGCCCCATCATCGAACTGCAGCACCCGCTCGGGCCAGCGCAAAGCCGCCAGCTTGAAGTCATGCCCCACCACCTTGCCCGCCTTGCGCTCGGCCCAGCGCCCACCGGCCGAAAAATCCACGCAAAACACATTGCCGCGCTGGCCATGCCAGGCCAGCGGATGGGTGTCGGCAAACAGGTCCGCATCGCCCTTGCCCACCACGCTGCGGTCTACGGGGCGCAGGCGGCGCCAGTAGTGGCCCACCACCACGGGCACGTCGTCGGTGTAGGCGTCCCACCAGGCCTGGCGCTCTGTAAAGCGCCAGCGCCCGCCCGCGAAGAAGGGCGAGCGCCCCGTGCTCTCCACGCCCGAGGTCAGCACCTTGAGCGGGTTGAGCATCTGCTTGTTGGCCTCGTTCTCGGCATGCGCGTGCAGAAACGGCGGCTGGTGCAGGTTGTTCTCCAGGCCATGCAGCCAGTGCTCCATCTCCTGGGCCATGCGCTGCTCCAGCGCGGTCTCACGCGCCTGGCGGCTGGCGGCATGCTCCCAGTGGTCGTACTCGCTGCGCACCGACCCCAGGGGCAGCAGGCGCGCGGCATCGATCTGCACCTCCTGCCAGGCGGCGTGCACCACGCGCAGGTCCTCGCGCTCCAGCCCGACAGGCAGCACCGACAGAAACTCCACGATGGAGTGGCGCTGCGCAGGCGTGGGCCGAGCCGAGGGGGCGTACTTGTCGTGGTCGCGCACCATGCGCGCATCGAAGAACCAACCCGACCCATCCTTGGCATCTTCGCGCAGCAGGTTGATCTCGTGGTTGCCCAGCACCGCCACCGCGCGGCCCGCCTGCACCAGGCGCTGCGCCAGCGCCAGCACGGCCGGGCTGTCCGGGCCCCGGTCGCAGAAGTCGCCCACGAAGACCAGCGTGCGCCCATCGGCATGCCGGCCCTCGCCGTCGTAGCCCAGGTGGCCGAGCAACTGCACCAGCGCCTGGTACTCGCCGTGGATGTCGCCCACGATGTCGAGCGGGCCGGAGGGCAGGGGTTGGATCAGGCTCATGGGGGCAACAGGCTCCTGGGGTGTCGTCGTCAAATGGGAGGTCGTCATGCCGCTGTCGCAACAATGCCGTCAGCATACCCGCCCGCAATGCACCAGGGCACCCGCAGGCACCGGCATGCCCAGGGTTCGGGCCGCAGCATCCTCCATAATCCCCGCCCATGCCCCTGGACCGCTGGATCGACCAAGCCCTCTTCTTCGCCTACCGCTGGGCCGACTACGCCCTGCTGAACCTCATGGACGACCCCGCCCTGCTGGCGCTGGTGTTCTGCTGAGGGCGGGCCCCAGCCACCGCAGGCCGCAGCCAGCCGGCGCTACCAGGCAAGGTCACTCCCACTGCAGGTAGACCCAGGCGCACAGGGCCAGGCCCACGCCCCACAGCAGCCATGCGCGGGTGACGAGATACGGGTAGAACATCAGCACCGCCCCGCTCCAGGTCAGCACCGGCCGCGCCTGCCGGCGNNNCCACACCCCCCAGCCGATGAGGCTGAAGACCAGCGAGCCGATGAGATAGGCGGGGCTGGGCATCTGCAGGCCCAGCCCCTCAAGGAGCGCAAGTTCGTTCATGGCGTGATCACCTCGCCAGCCACGATGGCCAGCCCATGGTGGTGAGAGCAACGCCAGGCCGATAAGTTGCGCCCGCAGCACCCAGTTGGCACTCTGGCTGCGGCTTACCCCTGCAGCCCCTGCACCCAACTGCGCGGCGCCTGCCCCACCACCTGCGTGAACGCGCGTGAGAACGATGAGGCGCTGGCATAGCCCAGCTGGTCGGCCGCGGCCTTCACCGGGGTGCCGCCGCGCAGCAGGGTTTGCGCAATGGCCATGCGCCACTGGGCCAGGTAGTCTGCGGGCGGCTGGCCCACGTGGGTGCGAAAGGCGGCGGCGAACGCGCTGCGCGACATGCCGGCCTGCGCGGCCATGGTGTCCAGCGTCCAGTCGGCCTCGGGCCGCTCGTGCAGGGCCACCAGGGTGCGGGCCAGGCGCGGCTCAGCCAGGCCGGTGAGCAGGCCCGCGGGCAGCTCGGTCTCGCCCGTGTGGTCCAGCAGCCAGCGCAAAAGCTGTATCACCAGCACCTCGAACAGGCGGTCGGCCAGCAGGCGCTGGCCGCAGCGCAGGCGCTCGGTCTCGGCGAACAGCAGCGCCAGCGTGTGCTCGAGCCCATCCACCTCGCGCAGCGGCAGCACCAGCAGCGGCGGCAGCGCGCGCACCAGCGGGTGGCTGTCGCCGCCGTCGAAGTCGAGCGTGGCGCAGACGAAATCGGCCCCGTCCACCGGCGCGTTGTGGAAGTCGTGCGCCAGCGGGCGTGGGTAGAACAGCAGCGTGGGCTCGGTCACCTGCAGCCTGCGCTTGACGCCGCGTGTGCGGTGCGTGACCTCCATCTCGCCGCTGCGCAGCACGTGCAGAAACCCGCGCCCCGGCTGCGCCGCGAAGTGCGTGACGCCGCACAGCGGCCCGGCATGGAACAGGTGCGCGCGCAGGCGAAAGCGCTCGAGCAAGGCAGACAGCCGGTCGACGGGTTGCGGCAGCGGGACATTCATGGCGGAGGGCTCTATTCAGGACGAAAAGGCGTGTTTTATGGACTCATCGCACCATATTTTACTGCGTTGCGATGGAAACTTCATTCCACGTTGTTGCAGCTGCACCTCCCTTCCCTCCCTTTTTTCTCACCACCTCAACCCTGACACAGGAGCCATCACCATGAACCGCATCCCCCTGATCGACCGCGCATCCGCCCCCGCCAGCGTCGCCGGCACGCTCGACGCCATCCACGGCGCCTTTGGTGCCACGCCCAACATGTTCCGCACGGTGGCCCAGTCGCCCGCTGCGCTCAACGCCCTGTGGGGCTTCTTCGGCGCGCTGGGCAATGGCGGCAGCATCGACACGCAGCTCGGCGAGAAGATCGCCGTGGCGGTCGCCAACCGCAACGACTGCCACTACTGCCTGGCCGCCCACACCGCCCTGGGCCGCAAGGCCGGCGCCAGCGCCGCCGAGATGGGCGCCGCGCAGACCGGCCAGTCCGACGACCCGCGCACCGCCGCCGCCCTGGCCTTTGCCCTGAAGCTCGTGGAAGCCCGCGGCCAGGTGTCCGAGGCCGATGTGCAGGCCCTGCGCAGCGCCGGCTTCAGCGACGGCCAGGTGGTGGAAATCGTGGCACATGTGGCGCTCAATCTGTTCACCAACTACGTGAACGTTGCGTTTGCGGTGCCGGTGGATTTCCCATCCGTCGCGCTGCGCCGATAAGGAGACCGCCATGGACGACCACGCAACCGGGCTGGCGCCCGAACTGGAGATCGCGCAGTGGCTGAACGCCGATGCGCCGATCACGCTGCAGGAATTGCGCGGCAAGGTAGTGGTCATCCACGCCTTCCAGATGCTCTGCCCCGGCTGCGTGGCCCATGGCCTGCCCCAGGCCGCAGCCCTGCGCGCGACCTTCGACGAGCGCGACGTGGCGGTGCTGGGGCTGCACTCGGTGTTCGAGCACCATACGGTGATGACGCCCCAGGCATTGAAAGCGTTTGCGCACGAGTACCGGCTCCCCTTCCCGATCGGCATCGACATGCCGGGCACCAGCGGGCCCATTCCGCGCACAATGCAGGCGTATGGCCTGCGCGGCACGCCCAGCTTGCTGCTGATCGACCGGATGGGACGGCTGCGGCTGAACCACTTCGGGCGCATCGACGATATGCGCGTGGGGGCGCTGGTGGCGCAGTTGGTGGCCGAGCCAGGTGCCGAGGCTCGGGCTGGGACGGCTTCACCCAGCGCCGCGCCTGTCGGAGGTTCTCGTCCAGGAGACGCGGTCTGCGATGCCGATGGCTGTGCGGTGGCTGGTTGAGCATTCCTTTCATGTGGCGGCGATGGATTGGCGCAGGTGTGCGGCATTTGAATGCTTGATGCTTGAGCTTGCTGTCGCCGCTCGTGGTCGATGGGGGCTGGTGTTTTTGTGTCGAGGGCGGGGGCCGGGATGTGCGCCCGGCGGCGCAGTAACTTTCTCTTGAGTCGTCAAGAGAAAGTCACCAAAGAGAAGACGACCCCCAGTCTGCGTCCCCCATTCGCCCTGTCGGGCGAACGGGGGCAATCTGCGATGCTCGGATCTGGGGTGGGCGTCGCTGAACTCGCTGCGTTCTTCGAACTCCGCTCAGACAGCAGCGACGAGCCAGATCACGAAGTGCGTGTGTCCTTCGGCACATGCACCCACCCCAGCTCCTGCGCTTCTCGGCGCAGCCAGCAGGGGTGGGGAGCGGGGACAAAGACGGCTGCTGCTTCGCAGCTGCGCCGGGTGTCGGTTACGCGCTGCGCGCTGCCGACATGTTGGGCGCGATCACTCTGCCCAGGCCGAGCGCAGCGATGGCGCCT
>NZ_LMIJ01000034.1:56136-56222 GCF_001428665.1 Acidovorax sp. Root219 | reverse complement strand
AGGGCCTGGGGTGAGCGCGTGCCGAAGGACACGCGCATCGTGAACTGACTCACCGCGGTTGTTCGAGCGGAGTTTGGCCGAAGGCC
>NZ_LMIJ01000034.1:400-56118 GCF_001428665.1 Acidovorax sp. Root219 | reverse complement strand
CCCTCGGGCGAGGGGGACACGGGCAGCGGGGTCGCCTTTCTTTTGGGTACTTTTCTTTGGCGACGCAAAGAACAAGTGCCTCGGCCGCCGGGCCGAGACCCGGCCTCCGCCCTTGATACAAGCACGTCGTCACAGCGCCATCAGCCATCGAACGCCCCTCGGTCTCCGCCCATCGTCAACGAGGCGCGTAACGCTTCCGTGTCCTCCAGCAGACCCAGTTGATTGACCTTGCGCACCAGTACCACGGCTGCAAGGACCGCGGGGTTCAACAGGCTCCCTGGGAAGGTCCGGCCCTTGCCCCAAAAGGCCGCCAAGCCTGCGCCGGCCTCCGTGCGCTCGTGCTGCAATAAGATCATCCTGGCGGCGACGTCCTACGCGCACGGGCACGCCAGCACGTAGACTGCCTGCACCCCACGCCCCGCCAATGAATACCCCACCTCCCCGCCGAGCCCCCAACCGCGACCTCACCCAGGGCCCCATCGCCCGCACGCTGATCGCCTTTGCGCTGCCGGTGCTGGGCGCCAACGTGCTGCAGTCGCTCAACGGCTCGGTCAACGCGATCTGGATCGGCAACCTGCTGGGCGAAGAGGCGCTGACGGCCACCTCCAACGCCAACCTGGTGCTCTTTTTGCTGCTGGGCGCGGTGTTCGGCGTGTCCATGGCAGCCACCATCCTCATCGGGCAGGCCTACGGCGCGCGCGACATCGAGCGCGCCAAGTGCGTGGTGGGTA
Organism: Acidovorax sp. Root219; assembly: GCF_001428665.1. Taxonomy (GTDB): domain Bacteria; phylum Pseudomonadota; class Gammaproteobacteria; order Burkholderiales; family Burkholderiaceae_C; genus Acidovorax. The sequence continues at coordinate 55,387 of NZ_LMIJ01000034.1, read as the reverse complement.
CGGGCGCCACCTTCTTCCTGGCCGTATCGGCGCTGATAGCGGCCGCCGGCTGGGTGTGGACGCCCGAGATCCTGGGCCTGCTCAAGACGCCCGAGGCCGCCCTGCCCTCGGCCGTGGCCTACCTGCGCGTGATCTTCGTGGCGGTGCCGATCATGAATTCGTTTGCCTTCGCCATGGCCGTGCTGCGCGGCTCGGGCGATTCGCGCACGCCGTTTTATTTCATGGCCTTGTCGGTCGCCATCGACGTGGCCTTGAACCCGCTCTTGATTCGCGGCGCCGGGCCGCTGCCGGCCCTGGGCATTGCCGGCTCGGCCCTGGCCACGCTGCTGGCGCAGGGCATCAGCTTCACCGGCCTGCTGGTGCTGCTGGCGCGGCGCCGCCACCCGCTGCTGCCGGGGCGGCATGAGCTCTCGCACTTTCGCCCCAGGCCGCAGCTGTTGCGCACCATCGTGGTCAAGGGCGTGCCCATGGGGCTGCAGATGATCGTCATCTCGTCCGCCGCGCTGGTGATGATGGGCCTGGTCAACGGCTATGGCGTGCAGACAGCGGCGGCCTATGGCGTGGCCGCGCAGCTGTGGACCTATGTGCAGATGCCGGCCCTGGCCACGGGTGCGGCCGTCTCGTCCATGGCCGCGCAGAACGTGGGCGCGGGCCGCTGGGACCGCGTGGAGCAGATCGCGCGCGCGGGCGTGCTGTTCAACCTGCTGCTCACCGGCGCGCTGGTGCTGCTGCTGTATGGGGCCGACCGCTATGCGCTGGGCCTGTTCCTGCCCGGTGACAGCGGCGCCATCGGCGTGGCGGTGCACATCAACAACGTGGCCAGTTGGTCGTTCGTGCTGTTCGGGGTGACCATCGTGATCTTCGGCGTGGTGCGCGCCACGGGTGCGGTGCTGCCGCCGCTCATCATCCTGTTCATCTCCATGCTGCTGGTGCGAGTGCCCTTTGCCTGGGGCCTGCAGGATGCGTGGGGCGCCGAGGCGGTGTGGTGGAGCTTTCCGCTGGGCTCGGTCACCTCGGTGGTGCTGGCGGGGCTGTACTACCGCTATGGCGGCTGGCGCAGAAACTCGCTGGCGGCAAGGCCCCTGAAGGAAGAAGACCCGCCCGCCACCGGCACCGCAGCCGATACCGGCGTGGCCATGCCGGCGATGGACCGGGAGGCCAATTACGACGGCGCGGCCGCTACCGCAGGCACCAAGCCTNAGGCAGTACGAGCAGTACGACAAGACGCTGCAACGACGCCAGAAGAGTTTTGTTAGCCGCTCTAACAGCCCCGCAGCGCCCGCCAGTGGGCGTCCATGGGCCATGCGATTCATGCGGTGGGTGACCCTGCGAATTGAAGGGAATAGCCCCCTTGATAACGCCCCCTCTCCACGAAACCTCAGGTACGCTGCGCCGCTTCAACGCCCCGACGTCGCTTTAGCAATGAGCAGAGGCCCCCACCAAGAATGGCAGTTCATGCCCAGGGTGGGGCCGGCCAGGGGCGGCCAGCGTTTGCCGAGCGTAATTTTTGGAGTGTTTCAATGAGGTCCCTGTTTCTGGTATTTTTGGCGGCGTTCAGCACGTTTGCACAGGCTGCAAACTTTCTGTCGATTCACCAGCTCCCGCACAAAACGCCACTCCCCCCCGCAGCCGGCAGCTTCACCTACCCCTTTGACACCAAAGTCGGGTTCAAGGAGCAGTACGCCCCGACCGGCGTGACGGGCTGCGCGATCGGTTTTGGCACGGGCGGCTGCGCCTTCCCGGGCGGAGGCTCCCTGCCGCTGACCGAATTCACCGGCGCCCAACTGCAACACCACAAGGAGTTCAAGATCTTCATTCCCGCAGGCACGCGCTCGCTCCTGCTCTCGGGGTATGCCCCCCTCGCCACCCAATCGGCCTTTGTGCTGAGGTACGGCAAGGAACCTGTCCGTCTGGCCCCACTGAGCGATGCCGAATACCAGGCCGCCCGAACTGGCAAGCATGTCGAGGCCTTGTTCTCTCGCCTGGTCAAGGAAGATGCCGAGCAGTTCGTCGTGCACGATGGCAGCGGCAGCCTGCGCTTCATGGGCGGCCAGCTCGATGCCCATCGCGGCAGCACCGACCAGGGCCAGTGGCTCTATGTGCGCCAGCTGAGCGGCGCCCCGCTCATGACCTACCAGGGCGCCATCGACGTCGACATGCCCAAGTACGCCGCCGGCTATGCTGCGATCACCTGGAACACCCGCAGCGCTCCAGATCCCATCGACCCCGTCAGCGGTGACGGCCCTGCCGCCCCGCCGCCGGTGGCCACAACGCCCACCGCCCCCGAAACCAGGGCCCGCACCGCGATCATGACCGCCTCCGGCCTGCCCGTGATGCTGGGCCACCAGGGCGCCGTTCTTCAGGCGGCTGACTGATTCTTCTTTTGGCCCTGGTTGCCATAACCCGCCCAGGCAGGCCCGCAGCGCCGCAGCATGCTCTGCCCTCGACGGGCGTCCTGTCCACCACCGGCAGATCCAGCCGGTCGTGCTGGCCGGTGAACAGCGCCACCACGGTCCCGCGAATGGCCCAGCGCCGGTCCTGCCAGGCGAACTCCAGCGTCTCGACGATGCGTGTGCCGTGCTCGGCCTCTTCGGCTTGCGCCTGCGCATCCGCGGGCGGGTCCTTGGGCACCAGGGCGTAGCGCAGCATCACCCGGCCCAGAAAGGGCCGTACGGGGTGGCCAGGGCCAGAAACAGCGCGGCATCGCGGGACACCACATCACCCCTCAATGCCGACAAAGCCGGCATCCGGGTAGCGCGCACCAGTCACCTTGGCGGGGTGGAACAAACGGTCCAGCTCGGCCACCTCGGCGGGGCTCAGCGCCACCTCGGCAGCATGGGCATTGCTCTCCAGCCACTGGATGCGCCGCGTGCCCGGTATGGGCAGCACATGCGGCTGCCTGGCAAGCAACCACGCCAACGCCACCTGCGAACTGGCCAGACCGCGCGCCGTAGCAAACGCAGCCAGCGCCTGCACCAGTTGCCGGTTGGCGGCCTCGGCATCGCCCACGAAGCGCGGGTTGTGCTTGCGAAAATCATTGTCGGCCAGCGCCGTCACGTCCACCGTGCCGGTGAGAAAGGCGCGCCCCAACGGGCTGTACGCGACGAAGGCCGTGCCCAGCTCAGCGCAAAGGTCCAGCATGCCATCCTCCGGCCCCCGGCTCCACAGCGAATACTCGCTCTGCAGCGCCGCGATGGGGTGCACGGCATGGGCGCGGCGCAGGCTGTCGGCTGACACCTCGGACAGGCCGATGGCACCCACCTTGCCAGCCGCCACCAGCTCGCCCATGGCACCCACCACGTCTTCGATGGGCACCTCGGGGTTGCGCCGGTGGCAGTAGTAGAGGTCGATGCGTTCAACCCCCAAGCGCTTCAGTGACGCCTCGCACGCCTCGCGGATGTAGGCCGGCGAGTTGTCGATGCGCCGCTCGTACTGCCCGGCCTGGCGCACGATGCCGAACTTGGTGGCCACCACCATGCGCTCTCGCGCAGCCGGCCCGGCAGCGGCGATAAAGCGGCCCAGCAACGATTCGTTGTGGCCCAGGCCGTAAGTGTCGGCCGTGTCGAAATGGGTCACGCCGATGTCGAGCGCACGCGCCAGGGTGCGCAGCGAGCTGTCGTCATCGCTCGCCCCATAGAACTCACTCATGCCCATGCAGCCCAGGCCGATGGCGGAGGTCAGGGGCCCGTGGGCTCCCAGGTGGCGTTGCTGCATCGACAATCTCCTGGTGTGCTGGGGCACAGGCCCCTGCGGCATGCGCATGGTAGCCGGGTCATGCGCGCCCCTTCAGCTGAACCCGACCACCTGGTGGGGAATGTAAGGCGCCTGCAGTTGCTCGATTTCCTCGGCGGTGAGCTCGATGGCCAACGCCGCCAGCGCATCGTCGAGGTGCCCGGGCCTGGACACGCCGACGATGGGCGCCGTCACCCCGGGCTTGGCGAGCACCCAGGCCAGCGCGACCTGGGCCCGCGGCACGCCGCGCGCCGCCGCCACGCGGGCCACGGCCTCAACCACCTGGCGGTCGGCATCGGCGGTGCGCGCAAACAGGCCCTTGCCGAACTGGTCGCTCTCCATGCGCTCGCTGCTCTCGTTCCAGTCGCGCGTCAGGCGCCCGCGTGCCAGGGGGCTCCAGGGGATGACGGCGATGCCCTGATCGGCGCACAGCGGCAGCATCTCGCGCTCTTCTTCGCGGTACAGCAGGTTCAGGTAATTCTGCATGGACACGAACTGCGTCCACCCGTTGGACTTGGAAGCGTGCAACATGCTCGAGAACTGCCAGGCGAACATGGACGACGCGCCGATGTAGCGCACCTTGCCCGCCTTCACCACGTCGTGCAGCGCCTGCAGCGTCTCCTCGATGGGCACACCGTAGTCGAAGCGGTGGATCTGGTACAGGTCCACATAGTCCGTGCCCAGCCGCTTGAGCGACGCATCGATCTCGTGCAGGATGGCCTTGCGGCTGAGGCCCGCGCCGTTGGGGCCAGGCCGCATGCGGCCGTGGACCTTGGTGGCGATCACGATCTCCTCGCGCCGCGCAAACTCCTTGAGCGCCCGGCCCAGGATCTCCTCGCCCGTGCCGTCCGAATAGACGTTGGCCGTGTCGAAGAAGTTGATGCCTGCCTCCACGGCCTGGCGGATCAGGGGGCGGCTTTGGTCCTCGTCCAGCGTCCAGGGGTGGTTGCCCCGGTCGGGCACACCATAGGTCATGCCGCCCAGGCACAGCCGTGACACCTCCAGGCCCGTGCGGCCCAGCTTGCGATACTGCATGCGGTACTCCAGAAAGTCGTCCAGAACATCGAACGGAAGGCAGCAAGGTTACGCCCATCCGCCCAGGCTGGAAGGCCGCCAGGAGAAAGCCCTTCAAGACACGGCCTGCAACGCGGCAGGCCGCGGGCACCTCACCAATCCACCGTCAGCCGCGGCGTGAGCGAGCGCGAACAGCACGGCAGGAACTGGTCGTTGGCCTGCTGCTCCCCGGGCGAGAGGTACAGGTCGCGGTGGTCGGGCCGGCCGGCCGTCACGCGCAGCAGGCAGGTGCCGCACACGCCCTGCTCGCACGAGGTGGGCACGGCCACGCCGGCATCGGCCAGCGCCTCGGCCGCCGTGCGGCCGGCAGGCACGGGCACCACGCGGCCCGAGCGGGCCAGCACCAGCTCGAAAGCGGCATCGCCATCGTGGTGCACTGCCTCGGCAGCAAACCGCTCCACATGCACCCGCTCGCCGGCCCAGCCCTGGGCAGCCGCCGCCTCTTGCACCGCCTGCACGAAGCGCGCCGGCCCGCAGGCATACACATGGGTGCCGGCCGGCGCACCGGCCACCAGGGCGGCAATGTCCATGCGCGTGCCTGCGCGGTCACCGCTGCAGTACAGCGTGGTGTGCGGTGCCAGGCCCGCCTCGTCGATATCTGCCAGCAGCGCTGCGCGCTCGCGCGCCTGCACCGCGTAGTGCAAGGCGAAGCGGGCCCCCTCGTGCGCCAGCGCATGCGCCATGCTCAAGAGCGGCGTGATGCCGATGCCCCCGGCCAGCAGCAGGTGGTGGCTGGCCCCCTCGGCCAGCGCGAACAGGTTGCGCGGGCGGCCGATGCGCAGCATGTCCCCCTCGGCCACGGCATCGTGCAGCGCGCTCGATCCGCCGCGCGAGGCGGGCTCGCGCAGCACGCACAGCCGGTAGCGCGAAAGCTCGTGCGGCGCGCTGCAGATCGAATACGGCCGCACGGTGGCGCCGGGCAGGTGCACGTCCACATGCGCCCCGGCGCAAAAGGGCGGCAGCGCCTGCCCCTCGGGGTGCACCAGCTCGAAGCTGGCGATGTCCTGCGCCTCCTGCCGCTTGCGGGCGACCCGCACGGGAAAGGTCTCGTCGCTGGCAATGCTCATGCTTCTTCGAGATAGTTGCCTGCATCGAACACCACGGGCGGCACATCGGGGTCAAAACTCACGCCGGCAGGGTCTTCCCCGCGCTGCACCTTGTCCACCTGCTGCTGCAGCAGCCGGCGCAGCATGACGATGCCGCGGTCGGTGGTGGCCAGGTGCTCTTCGGAATGGTGGGCGATGGCGCCCTGGCTCACCATGGCCTCGTAGTCACCGGGCATGGCACGGTGTTCGGCCTCGGTCAGCTCCTCCCACAGCTTGCCATTCATGCGCGAGCGCATGCGCGCCAGCTCGCCCACCTCCTGCACGCGGCCCACCACGTAGATGCGAAAGTGGTGGTCGTCGATGGGCAGTATCCAGCCCAGCGATTCCACACGCCCATAGCGCCCCAGCCGGGGGCTCGGTATCACCCGCAGCGTGGGCAGCCCGGCCTGGCTGATGCGCCGGAACACCTTGCCGTCGGGCATGGCGCGGACGGACGTGGTGCGCACGCCCAGGGGCACGGTGTCCCAGGTCACCTGGGGCATCTGCGCCATCTGCTCGACGAACTGCGTGCCGCTGAAGGTGGAGTGCAACACGACGACGTGGAACGGGTCCACCAGGTTCTCGTAATGCTGCAGCCAATTGCAGGGCACGATGGCCGGCCCGCCGCCGCCGATGCTGGCGTCGTTGGCCTCCAGCAGCTCGCCTTCGTCCAGCCGCTCCAGCGCCTCGTAGCGCGGCAGCACGGGCTTCTTGTCAGCAGGGCCAAGGTAGGCCCAGACCAGGCCGTACTGCTCCTGCACGGGGTACCAGGGCTGGCGCACCTTGCCGCGTGCGCGGCCCAGCTCGGGCTCGCAGGGTTGCTCCACGCAGTGGCCCTGCACGTCGAACAGCCAGCCGTGGTAGCAGCAGCGTATGCCGCGCTCTTCCACCTTCCCGTAATACAGCGAGGTGCCGCGGTGCGCGCAGTGCGGGTACACCAGGCCGGGCCGGCCGCCCTTGTCGCGAAACAGGATCAGGTCCTCCCCCAGCACGCGCACCTTGCTCGGCGTGTCGGTGGCATCGGCCGCCAGGCCGATGGGGTGCCAGTAGCGGCGCAGCAGCTCGCCCATGGGCGTGCCCGCGCCCACCTGCGCCAGGGTCGTGTTGGAGCTGGGCGCGGGCAGGCCGTAGGCAGTGCCGGTGTCGACAGCTATGGGGATCACCCTGGGTGCGGTGCTGGGGTTCATGGTTCGGTCTTTCGGGAAATCCATCGAGGGATAGCGGTCCATCAATCAGCGGTCACGCCGGCGGCCTTGATCAGCTCGGCCACGCGCGGGTAGTCGGCTGCATAGCTGGCCTTGAACTGCGCGGCGGTGTTGCCCAGCGGCTCGAAGCCGAAGCTCGCCAGCTTGTCGCGCACGTCGGGCATCTTGGTGATCTCGCGCAGCGCGTCGTTCCACTTGCCCAGCACGGCGGGCGGCGTCTTGGCGGGGGCGTACACCCCGATCCAGCTGTCCAGATCGAAGCCGGCGAAGCCCTGCTCGGCAAAGGTCTTCACATCCGGCAGCGACGACACGCGCCCGCTGGCCGCGATGCCCAGCACCTTCATGCGCCCGCCCTGCACCTGGGCGCGTGCGGTGGCCGGGTTGGCCCAGGCAAAGTCCAGCTGGCCGCCGAACAGGTCGTTGTGCGCGGCCGACTCGGACTTGTAGGGCACGTGGATCAGCGCCAGCCCGGTCTGGCGCTTGAGCAGTTCGGCCATCAGGTGCGCGGCCGAGCCATTGCCCCAGGTGCCGTAGGTGAGGTTTTTCTGCTGCTTGCCGAAGGCCACGAACTCCTTGACGTTGCTGTACGGCGCATCGGCCCGTGCCACCAGCATGGGCCCGCCCAGCGCCAGCTGCGAGATGGGCTCGAAGTCTTTCACCGGGTCGTACGGCAGTTTGGGCTGCAGGATCGCGTTGTTGATGTGCGTGAGCGGCAGGGTCAGCATCACCGTGTGCCCGTCGGGCGCGGCCTTGGCCACCGCATCGGCGGCAATGATGCCGCTGGCCCCCGGCTTGGCATCCACGATCACGCTCTGGCCCCAGCGCTGCTGCAGCTTGTCGGCATACACGCGGGCAATGGCATCGATGGGGCCGCCCGCCGTGCCGAAGGGCACGATGCGGATCACCCGCGCAGGGAAGGCGGCCGCAGCGGCCTGCTGCGCCCATGCAGCCGCTCCGGGCAGTGTCAGGGCCGCGCCCATGGCCGCCACCATGGTTCTTCTGCGCACGCGCAGTCCATCCGGGCTGTTGCCAGCATTCTTCTTCATGTCTTGTCTCCGTTGTTTTCGTTGGGTGCCGGTACGATAGGAGACAACCCGATATGGATCAATTCAAACGTTTGGATAGCTGATATGGCCCAGTCTGATATCCGGGGCCTGGACCTGCCCATGCTGCGCACCTTCGATGCGCTGCTGCGCGAGGGCAGCGTGTCGCGCGCGGCCGCGCGCCTGTTCCTGAGCCAGCCGGCGGTGAGCGCCTCGCTCAAGCGCCTGCGCGAGGTCTTCGACGACCCGCTGTTCACGCGCACCGGCCACGGCATCGTGCCCACGCCGCGCGCACTGGCCCTGGCGCCACGCGTGGAGGCGGTGCTCAACGAGATGCACAAGCTGATGAACCTGGAGCAGGCGTTCGACCCCGCCACCTCCGACCGCATCCTGCGCATCACCGGCAGCGACCACACCTGCCGCGTGATGCTGCCGCTGCTGTGCACCGAGCTCTCGCAGCGCGGCTCGCGCATGCGCCTGTCGTGGGAGCTGGCCGACTACGGCCGCCTCACCGAGCGCCTGCGCAAGGGCGATGTGGACGTGGGCCTGCACCCGCGGCTGTCGCCGGCCACCGGTGTCGAATCCACGCTGCTGTACGAAGACAGCTACGTGGTCGTGGCGCGCCACGGCCACCCTGCCCTGGCCTCGTCGCCCATGCCGCTCGATGCCTTCTGCACCACACCGCACCTGGTGCTGGGCCAGACCCGCTCGGTGCTGGACGACACCGTCGAGCAGGCCCTCTCGCGCAAGGGCCGCGAGCGGCACGTGCAGGCCGCCGTGGCCACCTTCAGCCAGATGGTGGACCTGATGTGCGCCAGCGAGCTGATCGCCGTGTTCCCGCGCCGCGTGGCCCAGCACTACGCCAGCCAGCTCGGCAGCGCACCCCTTCCCGTGGAGCTGCCCGACTACCGCCTGTACGTGTGCTGGGCCGAGCGCTCCAACGCCGACCCCGCCGTGCTCTGGCTCAAGGACGAGATCCTGCGGCACGCCTGCGCATTGGCGGAGTGACGCACTTCCAAAGCCTCACGCCTCGGATCAGCCGCCGGGCTCAGAGTTTTGTTAGCCGCTCAGCGCTGCGTAGCGCTGCGCCGCACCATGGCCATGATGGTCTGCTGCAATTCATCGCGCGCCTGCACGTCGGTGATGTCGCCGCCCACTGCCGCGTCCGACAGCGCATCGGCCGCGCCCAGCATGGCCCACATCCCGGCGCGCGCCAGGCCCTGCTCGACGGCAAACGGCGCCAGGATGGCCTGGCACTTGGCGATGAAGGCCTCCTGGTACTGGCGCTTGACGGCGGCCATCTCGGGCGAGCCCTGCAGCGCCGCCAGCACCTGGGGTATCTCGCTGCCCTGCGTGAGCACGCACTGCACATAGGCCGCGGCGATGGCTCCGGCCTTGTCCCTCAGGCTGGGGCGCGCGGCGGAGATGGCAGCGTCCATGACCGCCGTCTGGCGCCCGTCGAAGTCCTGGTACAGCGCGGCCAGCAGCCCTTCGCGCGTGCCGAAATGGTCGTACACCACGGGCTTGGTCACGCCGGCCTCTTCGGCCAGGCGCCCGAGCGTGAGGGCGTCGGCGCCCTCGGTGCGCAGCAGCGTCCACGCCACATCGAGCAACTGCCGCGCACGCTCGCTCCGCGCCATGCGGCGGCGGGGTGCGTGCTCTGGCGGCGGCACAGCGATGGGTTTGCGGGGCATGCGGACGAGATGAGGGGAAAAGGGGAATGCTCAGGACGAGGGTGGAAACAGGCAACTGCCCAGCTCTCGCGCTGCCGCCAGATGCGCTGCCGCCATGTCCTGCTGCGACGACTGTAGCAGCAGCCTGGACGTGGCCACCGGCGCGCCGCAGTAGCCAAAAATGCCATGGTCGATCTGCGTCTTCATGGCTTCGGAATAGCCATGCCGCTCATAGGTGCCCGTGTCGGCGCCGCCAATGCCCAGCAAGTGCACCTGCAGGTGCCCGAGCTTCTTCGCCAGCTTGCCGCCCGCCCCCTCTTCATAGGCGTAGCCCTGGGTGAAAACCCGGTCGATCCAGCCCTTGAGCAGGGCCGGAAACGACCACCAGTACACCGGGTACACCAGCACCAGCGCATCGGCCCGGTCCAGCCGCGCATGCTCGGCCGCCACGTCGGGCGGGGGTGGAGCGTGCTGGAGGTGCAGCGCCAGGTCAGCCGCGGTGAAGCGCGGATCGAACCCCTCTGCGGCCAGGTCGGCGAGCTCGGCCGTGTGTGTACCTGGCGCAGTTGCTGACTGAACACTATGGCATACCTGCTCAGCCACAGCGTGGGTGAGGGAGCCCGGGTCGGGATGCGAGACGACGATAAATGCGTGCATGGCGAAAGCCCTGTAGGTTGCTATATACCCATGGTAACTTACCAATGGTACATAACGCACTGAAAGCGGCTTCGCCACACCATCGCCAAGGGTCGCGCAGAGGTGATCAGCCGCAGCTCCCCAATCGTCCGCGACAGCGATCCCTGGCCTTGTGTAACCAACGTGTCCGTTCGCCACAAAGGCCGCCCAAACGGGTATCAGAGCCCGCACCGCTGCTACATTGCGGCGAGGAGATCCCCACACCCATGCGCAGCAAGCCCGCAGTCACTTCAGCCGCCATCGCCAGCCCCAACGCCCCCGCCGCCTACCTGCTGCGGCAACCCGCCTTGCAGATCGCCTGCCTCATGGTCTTCGCCCTCGCCCACCCGGCCATCTTTGCCGACCGGCAGCCCGTGCTGGCCTGGGTGTCGGCCTGGGCCATCCCCATGGCGTTTGCGCTGTCCGCCTGCGCGCTGCATGGGGCCCTGCGGCAGGGGCGCTCGCCCGCCGCCTGGCCCGGGCGCTTTGCCGCCGTGGCCTGGGTGATGATGGTGCTGTCGATGGCCGGGCCGTGGATGGAGCAATGGGGCCAGCGCCTGCAGGGTGCGTAGCCATCCATTGAGGCCGCCCCACTGCCATAAAATCGGCCAGAACCGCCCCGTCGGGCGGCACAGACATGCACTGATGACGAGTTCCAAACAAACCATTGTGGACCGCGAGTTGTTCACCCAGGCCCTGCGCCACATGGGCGAAGAAGACCTGCTCTACCTCAACCGCATGGTGATCGAACGCCTGAACCTGCTGGCCCAGGCCAAGAGCACGGTAGCGCTGGCCCAGTTCACCGAAGGCGACCGGGTGCAGTTCACCGCCACCGATGGCAGCGTCAAGCAGGGCATCGTGCAGCGCCTGAACAAGAAGACAGCCAGCGTGCGCACCGACGAAGGCCAGGGCTGGAAGGTCTCGCCGGGGTTGCTGCGCAAGGTGGGTGCGGGGTGAGCCGGTTTCTACCGGGCGCCTCTAAAAACCCCTGATTTTTCAAAAGAAGCGAGCGTAAGTCGTTGATTCATATGGGGACGAATTTCAAGAATTGAGGTTTTTAGAGGTGCCCTACCGTTGTGGGCAACCCAGATGTGAGCCTGAAGCGCGTGCAAGAGCCGGCTTCTTAAACGACTGAAAGACGCCGCGAAATCCGGGATTGACTCCCAGCCTCGTGGAGGGACTAGAAAGAAATTTATCTGGCATTGCGGTTACGCCGTAGCGTCTGGTGCTTCGAATGCCTTCGTAGTGGCTGCGATAGCGCAGTCCGCCTCTGGGGAAAAGGGTCATTCAGAAGAAGGCCCCTCACTCCTCGACGGCCTCTGGGGGTACAGCCCGCGCGAAAAGAGTCTGCAACAAATTCAGCTTTTCAGTCACTTCCTGCGCAATGGAAGCCACAGGGGCGTAAGTCACGAGGCGATGCAATTCGCCCTTCGTCAGCAACATGGGACCACCCAGGCGCTGCGCCAGCCTACGGAAAAATTCCTGTGCGAACGTGCTCAGCTTGCGCCGCTCCGTCTTGCTCACCCAGACCAGCTGGGCTGCATCCTGTGGCAGCCCATTCCACGTGTCAAGGTCACTAGTTATCCCATCAAAAATCTGCTCCAGAACAAGCCCATCCAGCACCTCGTCGATTTCCGCGCGATGCCCTCCGAACAGGTCCATGTCTCCATACTGCCTTTGCGCATATTCGCGCAATAGCGACGGTGTGACAAAGTAGTTTTCGGCCTCGTAACGCCTCCAATAGCTGATGGTTAGCGCTCCCAAGGTAGCGCCAGAACGGTCCTTGCCATCGTTGTCGAGAATCGCAAGGCCCTTGAGAGCCGGCAGCAGTTTGCGCAAACCGTTGAAATGGTCGCGCGGCGTAATGCCAAAACCGCCTTCGACCCGCTCCAGTTCGGCTTCCGTGTCCTGAATAGGATAGTTGTTCTGTACATAGAACGAATTGATGCGCTCATCCCAAACCTGCGCAATGGGATGATCCAGCCGCTCGGCCAACGCGCGCAACATATCAATATCCGTAGCGCCTTCCACATACAGTACGTAGCCGCGTGCGCGTGCCTTGACATAGTGATCCGCGCCAAAATGCTTGAGGCTGTTTCGGATATCGGTCTTGTTGGCCAAATCGTCGGCACGCCCGTCCATCAGCAGGGTGAGATTCGTGTCGAGCGCCTCGTCCAGAATCACCTCGGAGTGTGTAACCAGCACCACCTGAGAGCCGTTCTCGGTGGCGATATCGCGCAGCAAGACATACACCTGCTTCTGACGCAGAATCTCCAAATGGGCATCGGGCTCATCCACCAACAAAACGCTGCGTTTGTGCGAGTAAAGGTACGCAAATACCAGCAGCATCTGCAGAAAGCCCCGGCCCGCAGAAGAAACGTCCAGCGCCTCTTTCGCCCCCGGCTGCCGGTACTGCATAGAAATGCTGCCACGGGCGGTCTCTTGTGGAGCCTCCAGTTCCACGCTGAACAAGCGCTTCATAAGCGCCACGATGCGCGCCCAATCCTCCTGCGAAGACTTGACGACAGAAAGGCACAAATTGCGCAGAACATCAGCAGTGCGCCCTTGCCCGAGCAGAACATCCACCCGACCCGGTTGGAGTATGGGCTCTTCCGTGTCCAGACCCGACATGGGATAGAGCAATTCCACTTTCAGCGAGGCGGCATGAGCGATAAGGCCCAGGTCTGCCATTGCCTCTTGGGTGTCCGGTGTGCAATAGATCAGCTCGTCACCCTGGTTGCGAAAGCGCATGGGCAACGGATGCACCTCCCCCTTGTATTCAACCCCCACCGTGATGACGAGAGCAATGTCTTTATTACCCGTTCTCACCTGCGTGTTGTGCCAAAAGAAACGGGTGCGCTGCACGGGGACCGAGACAATGTTCAGCCGGTTCATCGATGTAGCAGTACGCTCCTTGGCAGACGATGTTTTGCGCGTGTCATACCAAGTTTGCACGGCCTGTGACCAAAGCGCCAGTGCCTGGATGGCACTAGTCTTCCCACAGTTGTTGGGGCCGATCAGGACGGCAGGGTGGTCCAGCACAATACGCTGGCGCTCACCAAAACGCTTGAAATTCTGTATTTCGAGGTAGTGCAGAAGACGCATGCAAGAGATTCCGGTCAGGTTTTCAGATTGTTGCGCACGTCGATCTGACCCACAACTGCAGGTAACGAGAGTGCTGGGTCGTTCTTAGAACACAACGACTGCGCGCCCAAAACACTTAGACAGAGTATCCAGTTTCGCGGCCACCCCCGAAAGAAATCAGCGGAAGACCTGACGAAGGACACGAGGGCTCGGCGATTCATCGGACGGCAAAGGCCTGCTTCAAGGCGAGGCCAGCACAACTCACTAGGATACCTGCTGCATCCGGCAAGTCACGGTCGTGAAGTGTGCGCCAGCGTGCTCAACCAGCTACCGCGGGAGATGATCTGCCCTACAACCCAATCTTCGCCTCATTGAAGCACTGCACCTCGCCGCGCTCATGCTGGCGGCCCACGGCGCTGGCCATGTCTTGCGGCAGCTCACAGCCTGCGCCCTGCCCCAGCTTCTGGCAGTGCTCGGCCCGGGCGGCCCGGGTGCCTGAGCCTACGGCGCCCAGGCAGCGCGCGTAGTTGACGGTGCGGTCCACATCCCGGGCGTGGACCTCGGTGCGCTGGTGGGCTTCCAGGGCCTGCTGGTCGGCCTGCTCGCCCGGGAGGACCACGGCGTGGCGGTAGAGCGCGCCGCCCCCGGCCGCCAACAACAGGCAGCCCAGCGCCAGTGCTGTGCCGACGATGATCATCCGGTTCACGTCCATCACCCCCTGGGGAGGTTCACCCGCCCCTTGAGAAATGAACTCTAGCACCCGGCCCCGACCAGCGCCATGACCCGAAAAGGTGGCTACAGGGGGCCGCAAAAGACAAAACCCGCCAGCGCTTCACAGCACTGGCGGGTTTGTTTTTTATCTGGGGTGGCTGATGGGGCTCGAACCCACGACAACAGGAATCACAATCCTGGACTCTACCAACTGAGCTACAGCCACCGTTTGAGATTCAAATTATAACCCGGGTTTTTACCCTCCGGGCCCAATTTTCAATTTTCTGTCTGGCTGATGGTGAACTCGGAGGGGCGGGTCACCTTGATCTCGGTCTTGAAGCGCTCCTTGAGCATCTCGTAATAGGCCACGCCCTCGGCGGAGCTCCACCACTGCATGAGCTGCATGCGCTCTTGCTGGGCGCGCTGGGCTTCGGGCTTGTCGCGGGGGACGATGCGGTTGACCTTGATCACCGCGTAGCCCTGGCCTGCGCCCAGGTCGACGCTGGTCCAGGCGGGCAGCTTGTCGGCGTTGGCGCGCAGGGCGGCGTCGATCAGGGGGCGCGGGTAGTTCATGGGCGTGTCGCGGGCGATCACGGCGGGGGCCGTGAGGCCGCTGGCGGTGTCGGGCTTGGCGGTGTACTCGGCCAGCTTGGCCTCGCCTTCCTTGCGCGCCAGCTCGGCAGCCTTTTCGGCCACATACAGGGTGCGCACCTTGTCGCGGACCTTGTCCAGCGGCAGGGTTTCGGCCGGGGTGTACGAGACGATGCGGCCAGACGCCATCTGGCTGGGGCCCACTTCGACGGCTTCGGTGTTGCGCTTGTTCTGCACCGAATCCGAGGAGAACAGGGCTTCGAGGAACTTGGCGTTGGCAAACGCGCCGGTAGCGCCGGGCACGGGGGTGCGGGTCACGCCGTTGGCGGTCTGCACCTTGAGCTTGAGCTTCTCGGCCACGGGGGCCAGGCTGTCGGCCTGCTCGTACACGCCGTTGGCAAAGGCCTCGGCCACTTCGGCGTACTTGCGCTGGGCCTGCTGGGCCTTGAGCTCCTTCTCCATGGAGGGGCGCAGTTCTTCGAAGGTGGGCTGGCGCGGCGTCTTGATGTCGGTGACCTGGATGATGTGGTAGCCGAAGTCGGACTCCACCACGTCGCTGATATCGCCCTTCTTCAGGGCAAAGGCGGCGTCTTCAAACGGCTTGACCATGGCTTCGCGGGCGAAGAAGTTCAGGTCGCCACCCAGCGCGGCAGAGCCGGTGTCTTCCGACGACTTCTTGGCCACGTCGGCAAACGTGGCGGGCGCCTTGCGCACCTGGGCCAGCAGCTCGGTGGCGCGGGCCTTGGCCTTTTCGCGGTCGGCGGCGGACATGTCCTTGGGCGCCTTGATCAGAATGTGGCTCGCGCGGCGCTCTTCCTTGCCGGCCAGGCGGGCCACGTTTTCCTTGTAGTAGGTGCGCAGGTCGTCTTCGTTGAGCGTGATGCCGTCGCGCACGGAGTCGAGCGTGAGCAGCAGGTACTCGACGTTGGCCGATTCGAGCTGCTTGAACTGGTTGGGGTGGGCCTTGTAATAGGTTTCCAGGTCGGCATCGGTGGGGGTGACCTTGGCGGCGAAGTCAGCGGCGTTGAAGCGGGCGACCTGGATCTCGCGGCGCTGGTACAGCGCGTCGAGTGCCTGGCCGGTCTGCGCGTCGGTCACAAAGGCCGAGCCGACCACGCCACCCAGGATCTGGTTGACCGAGAGGTCGTTGCGCACGCGCGCCTCAAAGCCGGCGGGCGTGAGGCCCTGGCTGGCGACGAGGGTGCGGTAGCCTTCGGTGTCCATGGTGCCGTCGGGGCGCTTGAGCGCGGCGATCTGGGGGATCTCGGCCAGGCTGCGGGCCAGGCGGGCGTCGCTGGTCACCATGTGCATCTTCTGCGCGGCGGCGGCCAGCACGCGCTCGCGCACCATGCGCTCCAGCGTGGCGTAGCGCGCTGCGGGCGAGTCGAGCATCTTCGCGTCCATGGTGGGCTGCTGCGCACGGATGCGGTCGCTCTCCGCGCGGTGGGCATTTTCCCAGTCGGACTGGGTGATCTTGTTGCCATCAACGCGGGCGACCACTTCGCTCTTTTCAGAGAAGTACTTGCTGTCGATGCCCACCAACACGAAGGAGGGAATGACCAGCAAGAACAACAAGATCATGACGATCTTGGAGTGCTTGCGGATGGATTCAAACATGATCAAACTTTCAGTGACAAAAAAACAAAAGGCGAACTTGCGTTCGCCTTTTGGTCCGGTGGGGGTGGTGGGTCCTGACGGTCTCGAACCGCCGACCTACTCCGTGTAAAGGAGCCGCTCTACCAACTGAGCTAAGGACCCCACCTAAACGGGTCTTCAGTTCAAGGCGTCTTTCAAAGCCTTGCCTGGACGAAACTTCGGCACTTTAGCAGCTTTGATCTTGATCGTATCGCCCGTACGGGGATTACGGCCGGTGCGGGCAGCGCGCTTGCCCACGGCAAAGGTGCCAAAACCGACGAGCGAAACGGTACCACCCTTTTTCAGGGTCTTCTTGACGGCCTCGATCGTGGATTCCAGGGCACGCGCTGCAGCGGCCTTGGAGATGTCGGCGTTGTTAGCGATGTGCTCGATCAGTTCGGTTTTGTTCACAAGAAGCCTCTCGGGAAAAGCGTTGATGAATGAAGTGTGTCTTGGGGTATCTGGTCTTCACACGTCAGAAGGCTCAACCGAGTGAGGCTGGATGTCTGCAGACGGGGGAATGACTGGCGTACACAGCAGGGGCTGCTGCATCAGATTAAAGCCATCGACTTTCAAGGTGTCAATACAACACGCCGTATTGCAACAGCGTTGGGCTGAATTCTAGTCGTATTTCACGCCCTGGCCGGGCTTGCGGCGCGCTTTTGTCTCAAACGCGCCGTATGCGCGCGATTCCCGATTGACAGCCTTGCCAGGCCTGCGCTTGCAGGCTTTGGGTGCCCCAACACGGGGCACAAAAAGAGCATAGCAGCCATGCCGATGCGCGATTTCAGAGCAAGCTTATACACAAAGAATTGATCGGCCCACAAAACTCAGCGCAGCGGTTCTGGCTAGGCGCTGCGTCGCAGGCAGTACCAGCGGTACGACAAGACGCAGCAACGATGCCAGAAGAGTTTTTTGGGTCGATCTACTTCACACGGGCGCGGATTTCGGGCAGTGCCTTCTGCAGGTAGTACACCATGGACCATACCGTGAGCACAGCAGAGGCCCAGATCAGCCAGGTGCCCCACACGCCCGTATCGATCACGCCGAGGATGCGTCCGTCGTACAGCAAGAAGGGGATGGCCACCATCTGCACGGTGGTCTTGACCTTGCCGATCATGTGCACGGCCACGCTCTTGCTGGCCCCGATCTGCGCCATCCATTCGCGCAGGGCCGAGATGGCGATCTCGCGCCCGATGATGATCAGCGCCACGAACACGTCGGCGCGCTGCAGATGCACCAGCACCAGCAACGACGCGCACACCAGGAACTTGTCGGCCACCGGGTCGAGGAAGGCGCCGAAGGACGAGGTCTGGTTGAGCTTGCGCGCCAGGTAGCCGTCGAGCCAGTCGGTGGCGGCGAACACCACGAACATCACCGTGGCGATGAGGTTGCGCATGCCGGGGTCGATCGGCGCATAGAACACCCCCACGATCAAAGGTATCGCGACGATGCGCGTCCACGTCATCAGGGTGGGGATAGTCCAGAACATGGCCGCGATTGTGCACCACTGGTGGATAGCCTTCAGGCCTGAACTGACGCTCCGCCTGAACCGCGCATCGCGCTGGCACAAGCCCCCTGCAGCCGATGGCCATGGCGGGGCGCCTGCCAGCGCGGTTGCGGCATGCAGGCGCCACGATGACGCCCCCTACCTCAGGGCCTTGTAGATCTCTTCCGCCAGGTCGCGCGATATGCCATCCACCGTGATCAGATCCTCCACGCTGGCGCTGGCCACGCCGCGCACGCCGCCAAAGCGCTGCAGCAGGCGCGCGCGCTTCTTGGGGCCCACGCCGGGGATCTCTTCGAGCTGGCCGCCGCCCACGCGCACCTTGGCGCGCGCGGCGCGCATGCCGGTGATGGCAAAGCGGTGGGCCTCGTCGCGGATCTGGGCCACCAGCATCAGTGCAGCCGAGTCCTTGCCCAGGTAGACCTTCTCGCGGCCATCGGCAAACACCAGTTCCTCCAGGCCCACCTTGCGGCCCTCGCCCTTTTCCACGCCGACGATGCGCGTCAGGTCCAGCCCCAGGGCGGTGAACACCTCGCGCGCCACGCCCACCTGGCCCTTGCCGCCGTCGATCAGTACCAGGTCGGGCAGGCGCGCCACGCCCTTGGGCTTGACCGCCCCCTCGGCATTGCCGGTATCCGGCGGCGGCGCGGCAGCAAAGTCGATGCCACCGGCCTCGCGTGCGGCCTCCACCACCTTGCTGTAGCGGCGCGTGAGCACCTGGCGCATGGCGGCATAGTCGTCGCCGCCGGTGATGCCCTCGATCTTGTAGCGGCGGTACTCGCTGCTCTGCATCTTGTGGTGGTGGAACACCACGCACGAGGCCTGCGTCGATTCGCCCGCCGTGTGCGAGATGTCGAAGCACTCGATGGTGAGCTGGTCCAGGTCCTCGGGCGGCAGGTCCAGCGCCTCCACCAGGGCGCGGGTGCGCGCCTGCTGCGAGCCCTCTTCGGCCAGCAGGCGGGCCAGTTGCAGGTCGGCATTTTTTTGTGCCATGTCCAGCCAGGCGCGGCGCTGCTCGCGCGGCTGGTGGATGGCGTTCACGCGCACACCGGTCTGCTCCGACAGGGCCTCCATCAGCGCCTTGTCCACCGGTTCGCTGCACACCAGCACCGGCGGCACGGGCACGCCGATGTAGTGCTGGGCGATGAAGGCTTCAAGCACCAGCGCCTCGACGCGGCGCTTGCGCGCTGGGGAGGCAGGGGCAGTATCGGCGCCGCCCTCCCCTTCGGCTAGCGCTGGCACTGCGGCATCCTCTTCCTCTTCATGGATGGCCGCGGCGTCTTCCACATGCACCGGAAAGTACGGCCGGTCGCCCAGGTGGCGCCCGCCGCGCACCATGGCCAGGTTCACGCAGGCACGGCCGCCCTGCACGCGCACGGCCAGGATGTCCACGTCCTTGTCGTCCGTGGTCTCGATGGACTGCTGGTGCAGCACGCGCGACAGTGCCTGCATCTGGTTGCGCACGTCGGCCGCCTGCTCGAACTCCAGCTTGTCCGAGTGCGCCATCATGCGCACCTCCATGGCCTTGAGCACCTCCTGCGTCTCGCCGCGCAGCAGCGCCTCGGCGTGCTGCACGTCGGCCGCATAGGCCTCGGGCGAGACCAGGTCCACGCACGGCCCCGAGCAGCGCTTGATCTGGAACAACAGGCAGGGCCGCGTACGGTTGGCGAACACCGTGTCCTCGCAGGTGCGCAGGCGAAACACCTTCTGCAGCAGCTGAATCGACTCCTTCACCGCCCAGGCGCTCGGGTACGGCCCGAAGTAGCGGTGCTTCTTGTCCACCGACCCCCGGTAATAGGCCATGCGCGGAAACACCTGCGAGGGCGAGCCCTGCCCCACTGGTGCGCCCGGTGCGCCGGTGATCTTGAGGTAGGGGTAGCTCTTGTCGTCGCGAAACAGGATGTTGAACTTGGGGTTCTGCGTCTTGATCAGGTTGTTTTCAAGCAGCAGCGCCTCGGCCTCGGAGCGCACCACCGTGGTCTCCATGCGCGCGATCTTGCTCACCATGTGGCCGATGCGCGTGCCGCCATGGTTCTTGGTGAAATAGCTCGACACCCGGCGCTTGAGGTGCCGCGCCTTGCCCACGTAGAGCAGCGCGCCCTGCGCGTCGAAATAGCGGTACACGCCCGGCAGGGGCGGCAGCGCGGCCACCTGGGCCAGCAGTTCTTCGGAATGCAATTCTTCTTCGGACATGGGGGCTATTGTCGCGGCAACGCAGGCAGGGCTTACAGACCACGCGGCCCGGCATCCGATGGGCAGGGGCCGGGCAGGTAAGGGGCAGGTGAGGGGCAGGTGAGGGGCAGGCGCCATCGCGTGGGCGCAGTTACGGGTGCGGTATTCTCAAGCCAACTGGCACTCTATCCCCGGATTTTTCATGATCATTCAACCCCGCATACGCGGCTTCATCTGCGTCACGGCGCACCCCCTGGGCTGCGCGGCCAACGTTCGCCAGCAGATCGATTACGTCAAGGCGCGCGGCCCCCTCGGCGGTGCAGGCGGGGCACCCAAGCGGGTGCTGGTGATCGGCGCATCCACCGGCTACGGCCTGGCCGCCCGCATCACCGCTGCCTTTGCGGGCGGCGCGGGCACGCTCGGCGTCTTCTTCGAACGCCCCGGCACGCCGGACAAGCCAGGCTCCGCCGGCTGGTACAACACCGCCGCCTTCCACCAGCAGGCGGCAGCCGAGGGCCTGTACGCGGCCAGCATCAACGGCGACGGCTTCTCCGACGAGGTCAAGCAGCAAACCATCGAAACCATCCGGCGCGACTGGGGCCAGGTCGACCTGGTCGTCTACAGCCTTGCCGCACCCCGGCGCAAGCATCCCCGCACCGGCGAAGTCTTCAACTCGACCCTCAAGCCCATCGGCCAGGCCATCCAGGTGCGCAGCCTCGACACCGACAGCGCCGTGATCAAGGAGACCGCCCTGCAGCCTGCGACACAGAAAGAAATCGACGACACCGTGGCGGTGATGGGCGGTGAGGACTGGCAGATGTGGATCGACGCCCTGCAGGCCGCCGGCGTGCTGGCCGACGGCGCCAAGACGACCGCCTTCACCTACCTGGGCGAGCAGATCACCCGCGACATCTACTGGAACGGCTCCATCGGCGCCGCCAAGAAAGACCTGGACCGCCGGGTCATCGGCATCCGCAGCCAACTGGCCGCCCACGGTGGCGATGCGCGCGTATCGGTGCTCAAGGCCGTGGTCACCCAGGCGAGCTCCGCCATCCCCATGATGCCGCTGTACCTGTCGCTGCTGTTCAAGGTCATGAAGGCGCAAGGCACCCACGAAGGCTGCATCGAACAGGTCGACGGGCTTTTTCGCGACAGCCTGTATGGCGCGGCGCCCCACCTGGACGAAGAGGGCCGACTCAGGGCCGACGAGAAGGAGCTGGAAGAAAAAGTCCAGGCCCCCGTCGGCCAGGCCTGGCACCAGGTGACTACGGAGAACCTGCGCGAGACCACGGATTTCGCAGGCTACCAATCGGAATTCCTGCGCCTGTTCGGTTTCGGGGTCGAAGGCGTCGACTACGGGGCCGATGTGGCGACCGATGTGCAGATACCCGGCGTCGTGAGCGTCTGAACGAAGTCTGGCGCCTGCCAGTCTGCAGGCTTTGCGCCTATGGACTGGATCAGGGAGCCTGCGGGCCGGTGCCCCATATCACCACACCGCATAGACACATGCGGTTTTCGCGCTTGGCGGCCCTGCGGGGAATGCTACCTTGGCGGTGACGTGTCACGCCACGTTTCACCCCTGCCCACCAGCCACGCCATGACCTACACCCCCACCTACCTGCAGGCCCGCTACGGCGCCCAGGCCGCCACCTGGCCCGTGCCCCGCCACCCCGTGGTCGAGCACATCCTGTCGCACCGCTCGGTGCGCAACTTTCTGCCCGACGCCCTGCCGCCCGACACGGTGCAGACCCGAGTCCACTGAAGCGGGGAAATCAGCTGTGCGTGAGGGTCTGGCAGGGCCGCAATCTAGGCGCCAGGCGCAGCCGGGTTGGATACCCAGCGAGCACGGCAACGACAAGTGCGGCCCTGCCAGACCCTCACCCTTCGGGCCGGGTGGCAGCGGGCGCATCACGGCGTTGCGGACTTTGCCAAGGCGTGCACTTTGCAAGCGCGGGCAACGCCGCAGACGGCTCCCAGGCCAGGCAAAGCGATCCCTGAAAACAGGGTTAACAGGCCCTGGCGACCTGGTGCTGCAGCGCCTGGCCAATGCCGATGCGCTCAAGGGCCGGCACCGGCTGGTGGAGGCGCTCAAGGGCGCGGGGTTTGCGCTGCGGTGAACGGGCCCTGAACAATCACTTGCATTTGCGCGCCACACAAGCGGTGTAAATTCCCTCCCATCAAAAAAGAGAGGGAATCGAATCATGAGGAAACTCACCACGCGCTGGGCAGCCGCGGTTGCCCTGGCTTTGCCATTGTTCATTGCACCCGCCGGCCCAGCCCATGCCGGCGATGCCGAGGAGCGCAGCGAAATCGCCGTGCTGTTCATCAAGAATTATTCGTCGGGCGAGTACGCGAAGCTGGACGCTTGGTACACCAAGGCGCTGCGCGAGGACGCCCGCATGCCCTCCGGCGTCTACCGCGCCAACCGCATGGTGCGCTCCATCGCCAGCGGATTCGGCGGGGCTTCACCCCCGCCCCCGTGCGCCAAGGAGCCTTGCCCGCGCGTGAACGACGCCTTCTGGGTCGAGCACCAGCAACGGGCCCAGGCCTGGCTGAAGCAGAACCCCCAGTCCACCCTGGCCGCGATGACCCTGGCCAGCGCCTACAGCAAGCAGGCCTGGGCGCACCGCGGCGGCGGCTACGCCAACACCGTGCGTGACGAGGACATGAAAAAATTCCAGGAGCTCAACCAGCAGGCCTTGCGCACCTTGTTCGCGAGTGCCGAATACGGCCGCAAGGACCCCAACTGGTGGTCCGAGTTGCTGACCTACGCGCAGTACGGCCAGGCCAGCCGCCAGGACTATGCCAAGCTGGCCCAGGACGCGATCGCTGCCTTCCCCCGCAACCACGACGTCTACTTCACCATCTCGCAAAGCCTGCTGCCGCAATGGGGCGGCAGCTACAAGGCGATTGCCGACCTGGCGGCGCAGGCGGTGGAGAACACCAAGGCCGAACAAGGCCAGACTTTCTACGCCCGCATCTACTGGAACGTGTACTACGGCCTGAACCACCAGGGCGCCGCGGTCTTCGCCCGCCCCGACGTGGACTGGCCGCGCATCCGCGCAGGCTTCGAGGACTTGGTCAAGCGCTACCCCGACAACTACAACCTCAACTCGTACGCCCGCATGGCCTGCGTGGCCGCCCAGGACAAGAAGACCACGGCCGAGGTGCTGCAGCGCATCGCCCAGGACGTGGTGCCCGACGCCTGGGAAGGCCGCAACGAGTACGTGCGCTGCAAGAGCTGGTCGCAGGGCAACGCCTCGTGATGCGGCGCCCATCGCTGGCGGTAGCCACCGCCTTGCTCCTGTATCTCGGCATGGCCGGCACGGGACTGGCCCAGCCGACCTTTCGCGACTACATGGGCGCCTACCAACTGCTTGAACGACAGGCGTTCTCCCAGGTGGAGAGCCTGTACGCCGCAGCGTCGGAGCAGCCCGCCACCAACTCCAGCCGCAATGGTGCCGAGTCCTTCTTCAGCGCCCTGCGGGCGCGCAGCGGCGGCGTGGGCGGCAACACGCCCGAAGCCACAGCCGCCTGGGACGTGGCCAGGCAGTGGGTGCAGGCATCGCCCACCAGCGTGCCGGCTGCCATCTTCCTGGGCCGGCTGGCGGTGCGCGATGCCCCCGCCAACCGCGACTGGGCTGCGCAGGAACGCCAGACATCAGAGGCCATCCAGGCGCTGGACAAGGTGAAGGAGCAAGGCCGCAAGGACCCGATGTGGAACGCCACCTACATCGCCCTCAAGACCATGGGCGGCGCCACTCCCGCGCAGACGGTGGCCCTGGTCAAGGCCCACCTGCCCGCCATGTCGGAGCCAGGGGAAATGTTCTTCGAGGAAGTGGTGACCGCGCTCGACCTCAAGAGCACCGACGCCCTGCCCCAGTTGCGGGAGCTGGCGGACATGGCCGTGCAGCGCACGGCCAAGACCCGGGGCAAGGGCATGCACGCGGTCATCTACCTGTCGGCCTTCTTCCACGCGCCGGCCCTGCGGCTGGCACCCTTCAAGCCCGGGGTGACCGACTGGAACACCATGGACACAGCACTCACTGACCTGGTCAGCCACCGCCCCAGCAGCACCGACCTGGTCCAGCACGCCGCCATGGCCTGCGTGGCCCAGGACAGGAAGCGCACCACCGAGCTCATGGGCCGGGCCCCTGGCACCAACGGCCCGGAGGCCGCCTTCTGGCGGGCCTGGGGCGGCGAGCCCTTCTACGAGCGGTGCAAGGCCTGGGCGTTCGGGCGGCAGGTGCCGGCCTGAATGGCGCCGGCAGCCCGCTCAGGCTGCCTTTGCACCCGCACCAACCGGAGACTCACCCGGCACTCGCCTTCGCACTCGCGCAACCGGAGCCGCCGCCAGCCGGTGCAGCACTTCCCGCAACGCCAGCGCCGCAACCCCCAAGGCCCGGTCCGTGCGCCAGGCCAGGTAGGTCTGCGTCTGCGCCACGCCCTGCGGGCCCAGGGCCGTGGCGGGCAGGGGCAGCAGGTGCCCTTCGGCCAGCTCGCGCTCCACCGCCCATTGCGGCAGGCGGCCCCAGCCCACGCCGGCCAATATCAGGGCGCGCTTGGCGTCCTGGGTGCCTACGCGCAGGGTCTGGGGTGAGAGGACGCCAAAGTCGCGCCCTTCAGACAGGTCGCTCGGGTCCTCCAGCACGATCTGCAGGTGGTCGGCCAGGTCCGCGCCCGCCAGGGTCTTGGTGCGGCGCTGGGCCAAGGGGTGTGCCCGGGCCGCCACCGCCACGATGGGCACCGCCTGCAATGCCTCGGTCTCGATGCGCGGGTCGCGGAAATCCTCGCCCGCCATGATGGCCAGGTCGCAGGCCTCGTCGCGCAGTGCCTGCAGCGTGCCGCCCAGCGGTGCGGTGGCCAGGCGCAACCGCACCGATGGCAGTGCGGCGCGCAACTCGCCCAGCGCTGCAGCCGCCAGGGGCAGCGGGTAGAGCGTGTCCACCATCAGGGCCAGCTCGGTCTCCACGCCCTCGCCCAGGCCGCGCGCACGCGCCCGCAAGAAGTCCACCTTGAGCAGCACGGCGCGCGCGTCCTCCAGCAGGGCGGCGCCCGCCGCCGTGAGCGTGGGCCGGTGGCCACTGCGGTCGAACACGGCCACGCCCAGCTGGTTCTCGAGGTTGGCGATGGCATGGCTCACGGCCGACTGGGCGCGCAGCAGGCGCGCGGCCCCGGCGCGAAAGCTGCCGGCCTCGGCCACAGTGACGAACATGCGGATCTGATCGAGGGTGAGGGCGTCGAGCATGAAGGGCCTTGTTGATCTGTTTCATAGATCAAGATGGCCTGAATTTTATGGCTTCCGTAGATCAATCCATGTGCCGATACTTGGACTCATCCCGATCACAGAAAGACGTTGGCGCCACCATGACCCAGGCTCTCGTTCCCTCCTATCCCTCCTGCGGTCACACCACACCCACGTCCCAAGGCATGCGCAGCCCGGGTAGCGGCACCGAGGCGCTCGGGTTTGCGCAGGGGGTGGCGTGATGCACGCAAACGAAATTGCACGACCACTACCCGCCCCGCCACCCACCGACTGGCGCGCCGTGGCCGTGGTGGTGGCCGCCGGCGTGGCCTCGTCCTTCCACCTGGGCAAGGTGGCCATTGCGGCACCGCAGCTGCAGTCCGGCCTGGGGCTCAGCCTGGCCATGCTGGGCGCCCTGGGCGGCACCTTCGCCGTGCTTGGCGCGCTGGGTGGCGTGGCTGCGGGCTCTGTCATCGCCCGTGCGGGAGACCGCCGCATGCTGGCCCTGGGCCTGGTGGCCACGGTGCTTGGCGCGCTGCTCGCCGTACTGTCCGGCAGCTATGCGGCGCTGCTCGCCTCGCGCGGGGTGGAGGGGCTGGGCTTTGTGCTCATCACCGTGGGCGGGCCCACCGTGCTGGCGCGGCTGGTGCAGGCCGCCGACCGCAGCCGCGCCATGGCGCTGTGGAGCTGCTTCATGCCCACCGGCATCGCGCTGGCCATGCTCACTGGGCCGTGGTTTGGTGGCTGGCGCAGTCTGTGGGTTGCCGTAGCGCTGGCCTCGGGCCTCATTGCAGCGCTGGTGCTGTGGGCGGTTCCCCGCGCCACCGGCGCGCATGCCACGGCCGCATCGCCGCCCGCGCGCATCGCCGAGGTATGGCGCGGCCCCGCACTGGCGCTGGCCACCACCTTTCTGCTCTACAGCCTGATGTTCTTCGCGCTCTTCAGCTTTCTGCCCGTGCTGCTGCAGCAGCGCATGCAGGTGGGCCCCGGCGCGGTGGGCCTGCTCGCGGCCCTGGCCAGCGCCGCCAACATCGCGGGCAACCTGGCCGCAGGCGCGCTGCTGCCCCGGGTGGGCCGCACCATGCTGGGCACGGCCGCCGCCGCCGCGATGGCGCTGTGCGCCCTGGGCATCTTCGTGCCGGTGCTGCCCCCGTGGGCCGCCTTTGCGCTGTGCCTGGTGTTCTCGGCCATGGGCGGCCTGGTGCCATCCAGCCTGCTGTCGTCGGTGCCGCAGGTCACAGCGACCCCCGCCCACGCCGCGCTGGCCGTGGGCCTGCTCATGCAGGGCAGCAACCTGGGCCAGGCGCTCGGGCCGCTGCTTGTCGGCAATGCGGTGGACCGCCATGGCTGGCCGGCGGCGGCGGTGTGCGTGGTGGTGGCGGCGCTGGCGATGGGGGGGGCGGTGCGCTGGCGGGCTGGTGCTGGGGGCTCTTGAACAGCCAGCCCGTACCATAGCGCCCACTGCTCAGCCCAAACCTCCGTGAACGGCAGGTACCGTCAAATCATCCAGGTCTACACACTCAACATGGGTCCCGTTCATCGCTCTGTTGCCACGCTCCGATTCATCGGGGACGACCTTGATCCTGATGAGATAACAGCGTTACTGCGTTCCCTACCGACACAGGCCTACCGCATGGGCGAGCAAATCATGGGTAGCAACGGCAGGATTCGCGTTGCCAGAACCGGTAGCTGGCGGCTGAATGCCACCGAGAGCAAGCCGCAAGACTTGAATGCCCAAATCGCTGAACTCCTTGATCAGCTCACCTCGGACCTGCATATCTGGGCCCATCTCAACAGCAGATACCAACTCGATCTGTTCTGCGGAATTTTCTTGAACAGTTCAAACGAAGGGCTGAGCCTGTCTCCTCAATCGCTGCGTGCGTTAGGGGAGCGGGGCATAGAACTCGACCTGGACATTTACCGTGCAGACGACTGAGTCCGACCCCGACGTTCGTGCGCGACAGCCCCCTCAGCCCGTCCCTTCCAGGATCGCAAGCACCCGCTGCGCCACGTGCGCGAACTCTACCGGCCGGTCCTTGAGCCAGGCATGCAGGTGGTGGGCCGCGCCATCGAGCCGCAGCACCTCCACGCTCCGGGCCTTGCGGGCACGCCGGATGTATTGGTCCTCCACCTGCCGTGGGATCACCGCATCCTCGGCGCCCAGCACCAGCAGCAAGCGCCCTTCGAAGCGTTCGAGCGCATCGAATGCGGGTGAGGCCGCAAAGTCGCTCGTCGCGCGGATCACCTGCTGGAACGCCGGTGCAAAGGGCACCTCCAGCGCCGCAGCCTCATAGGCGGCTGGGCAATACAGCACCAGAGCGGGCGGGGCCAGCGCCTCGATCAGCGAACAGGCGATATGCCCGCCCATGCTGGATGCGATCAGCGACACGGGCCGGGGCATCTGGAGGAAGTCCACCACCGCCAGGGCCTGCTGCGCCCGGTCGAGCAGGCCCGACGCGGCCATGCTGCCCGTGCTCTCGCCCTGGCCTGCAAAGTCGAACGCAACGCTGGCGTGGCTGCGCTCAGCCAGAAAGTCCAGCAAGGGCTGGTACCCCAGGCGCGACGAGGCGCCGCAGCCATGCAGGGCCAGGGTGCGTGGCGTGCTGTGGGATGGGCTGTGGGTGGTGGTTCCGTGCAGTTGCACGCCGCGAAAGGGAACCTGGAAATGAGAACGCACCATGGCTGCTTTCAGGTAGAGCCGGATGATGGCACGCCCCAGCCGCTACAGTGGACCAGCCGACCGAACCCAGCCAATCTGGAGCCCACACGATGATCGCCCGCCGTGCTATCGCATCCGACATGGACGCCGTGCTCGCCCTGTACCGCGAGCTGCGGCCGCACGACCCGCCGCTGGCCCCAGGCCGGGCCCTGGAGCTGTGGAACAACGTCCACGACAGCCCCCAATCCTTCATTGTGGTGTGCGAGCACGAAGGCCAGGCAGGCGCGACCTGCATGCTGGCCCTGGTGGCCAACCTCGCCAGCGCAGGCCGCCCCATCGGCTTCATCGAGCATGTGGTCACCGCATCGGCCTTTCAGCGTCTGGGTCTGGCCGAGGCATGTCTCCAGTTCGCCGTCCATGAAGCCTGGCGCCTTGGCTGCTGCAAGGTGGTGTTGCTCTCGGGTTCCCAGCGGCCGCAAGCCCACCGCCTCTACGAAAAACTGGGCTTCAACGGGGATACGGAGCGGGGCTTCGTGATCAAGCGGCCGATGGAGTGAGCGTCTCGCACTCCGCCCGCACACCCAGCGGCAGCACACACAGCCTGACACCATCGAGCGTCAACACCAGGCCCAGCTGCCCGCCCACCTGCACGATGCCGCAGGTGGTCGTGGCGGCGGTGGCCGCATGCGCCGAAGCCGGGCCACCCGATGCCGACAGGGCCCGCACCACCGCACGCACCGGCGGCTGGCCCAGCATGGCCCACAGCGCCTGCGGGTCGCGCAGCTGCAGTGCCTGCAGATAGACGCGAAATGCGGCCTCTTCACGCTCGCCCGGTTCAGGCGGTGCAAGGGGCTCGGCAGTGCCACCCCCATCGGCTTGCCGCAACCGCAGCAGCGCCCGCCGCAGTTGCTGGCGGCTGCCGGCCTCGGTCTTGCCGCCGGCCTGGGCCAATTCAGCATGGCTGGCTTCGAACACCTCGTACAGCAGCACTGCGGCCCCATCGGCTGGCGCCAAACGGGCCGCGAGCATGCGAAGGGCGTGCGTGGCCTGCTGCGCCAGCAACGCCTCGGACTCGGACTCGGCCGAGGGCGACGACGCCCGCTCCGTGCCGCCATCGCGGCCGGCCACTTCGGCCAGCCACTGCTGCATCCACTGCCGGCGCCGCAGCCGGTCGATGGCCAGGTTGCGCACCACCGTGTGCAGCCAGGCCTGCGCGGCACCAAGCCCGCGCATGGTGGCGGCATCGGCCTCCAGCACGCGCACATAGGCATCCTGCACGGCATCCTCGGCCTCTGCCGGGCCCAGCAGGCGCGCGGCGGCACGCACCAGGCTGCGGCGGTAGGATGGGTCTGTCAGGGGCAGGTGGTGGCGGTCATCAAGCATCCACAAATCTTGCCATAGCACCGCGCACTCTGCTGGCGCGGCCACACGGGCCATGTCACGAAACCGCAGGCTCGTTCGTCAAGGCAGTTCATCTCAACCGAAAGACCCATTCCATGTACTACGCCGCAGACGACACCCCTCCCCCACCCTCCAGCGCCACCGAGCCGCGCACCTCCTACCTGGAGGAAAAGGCCTTCAAGGCGCGCACCCTGCTGATCTTCGGCACCGTGACCGACGTGACCGCCGCCGATGTCACGCGCCGCCTCATCGCCCTGGATGCCGAGGGCCCCGAGCCCATCGACATCATCGTCAGCTCGCCCGGCGGCCACCTCGAATCGGGCGACGCCATCCACGACATCGTGCGCTTCATCGCCGCGCCGGTGAACATGATCGGCACCGGCTGGGTGGGCAGCGCTGCCACCCACCTGTACCTCGCGGCCCCGCGCGAGCGGCGCTACTGCCTGCCCAACACGCGCTTTCTGATCCACCAGCCCAGCGGCGGCGCCGGCGGCCAGGCCACCGACATCGCCGTGCAGGCGCGCGAAATCGTCAAGGCCCGCGAGCGCATCGCCCGCACCATCGCCCGCGAGACCGGCAAGCCCATCGAAGTGGTGCTGGCCGACATCGAGCGCGACCACTGGCTCTCGGCCGAGGAGGCGGTGGAGTACGGGCTGGTGTCGCGGGTCATCGAGCGCAAGACCGAGCTGCGCAGGGCCTGAAGCCAGCGCTGGCCTCAATGGGCGCACGCGGCGAGCGACCGGGGAGCGCCCTGCGGCCCGACTGCACGCAGTGACGCAAGCCCCTGCGGCGTATTCGGCCCCAACTGCCTTGCTGCGCCTGAAGCCTGCTTACATCGCCCAATCTGCACAACCTGTATGCTCCGCAGATTCATCCACCCACCCATCCGGCCCCCGCATGTCAACAGCGCTTATCGTGATCTTTGTGATCGTTGCCGCCCTGGCAGCCTGCGGCGCGCTCAGCTGGAAGCTGTACGAAATCAACGAAGGCACGGCCTTCAACAGAGTCCGCTACGAGCAGCATGTGGGGCAGTTGCGGGTGGCGCTTCAGGCGTCGGAGGCCAAGCTTGCGCTGATCCGCGAAGCGTTCGAATCCCCCACGGGCGTCGCCGCCCGGGTCGGCGCCCAGCAAGAGCTGGCGACGGCCATCCGCACCTACGCGCCCCACCTGCCCACCAGGTACCGGCACACCCTGAGCTCCCTGCAGGCGAACGAGAAGTTCTTTCTCAGCCTGCACAAGGCGGTGCCCGATTTATTTTCTGACGCGATCAAGACGCGGCTCGACAAGCACAAGCCCATCCGCGACGACTTTTTCGAGATCGACAAAACTGATCTGATCGCTGAGGCCGGGGTGCTGCTGCTGCGGGCCAGGGATGTCCTCAGCGCCGCAGACGCGCCCCCCAGCCTGGACCTGGGGGCCAAGCACATCGTCGCCGCGATATCGCAAGGCCTGCAGATCGGCACCAAGCGCAGCCCCAAGCTGGCAGAAATCGTGGACGCCTGGAACGTGCAGATGGAGCCCGACGCGGCGTAGCGACCATCGGCGTCGCAGATGCGGTGATCGATGCCAAGGCTGCAGTGCGGTTGCGCGCCTTTTTTGCATACGGCAGGAGCCAGATAGCTGCGGCCCGCTTCTATTGGGCATGTAGAAAGCAAAAGTCCAACGTGTGCAAGCCGATGACGGAGCCCACCGATGCCGCCGGGTCCACATGAAACTCCGGCTTGCTGCCCCACCCTGCCAACACCTCCACCACACATGCCCCCTGCACCAGGCCAGACAGCCGGTTGTGCGTGGATGAAAACTGCAGGAATTTCGACACCCGGATGCGCTCCACCAGATCCGCGAGGGTGCAATGCTCGTCCACCGAGTAAACGGCTTGCAGCGGCCCCGCCTGGTCGTCGGCAGAGCAGCAGGCCTGCCGGGTGACCTGGATATCCATGGTGGTGGATTTCTCGGCGCCGGGGCCCCTATGCATGGGGAACTTCATTGCAGAAAAGCGCAATCTTGTTCCCCACCGGGTCCCGGACATACGCGACAAAGAAATTCTTGCTGTAGGCAGCACGAAACCCGGGCGGGCCCTCATCGGTGCCACCGGCGGCAACCGCCGCCGCGTGCACCTGCCGAACCAAGTCGTGCGAGCCGGTGCGAAACGCCGCCATCGAACCATTGCCCACGGTCGCCGGCTTTCCGTCGAAAGGCGGCTTCACGTAGACGACGCAGGGGCTGCCGGATTGGCTAGCATGCTCGGGCAGCGAGAACGCCAGGCCCTCGCTATCGACCTGCTTGCGGTAACCCAGCGGCCCCAGCAACGCAGAGTAGAAGCGGTCGGATGCATGCATATCGTTCGCACCCAGGGTGATATAGCTCAGCATGGCGGCGGGGCCCCCCAAAGATCGGACACCCAGCATAAACGAAGGCTAGAGCCACCTGGGGCACCACCCCACCAACGCGCGCAGCAGCCCAGAGCACGGCAACGGCTGTTGCCACCTCCCCCATTTGGGTGCCTGCCAAGACCGCCCCCCGCTTCTACAATCGTTAACAAAGAAGAGAGGAAGTAGGGAGAGGGCCCTCAAGGGCCCAGTGGCTTGCCGGTTTGTCCCCGGGTTTGCCTGGCGTGTTTCACCCACCAGTGGGATGCGGCAAGGCAGGCCCGGGGCGCATTTCCACCCCGGTCAAGGCCGCTGAGAAGCGCTGCCGGCAATGAACATGGGGTTGCTTGGCAAGGGCGCTCTTGACGGGCATGCCATGCGTCACACTGGCGCCATTCGCCAAGGCGTTGCCGCTCCTTGCGTCACTCATGACTGCGGGGTCGACCAGCCACCCCCCAGCGCCTTGTACAAGGTGACGCCATTGCTCAACCGTGCCAGGCGCGTGCCGATCAGAGCCTGGCGCGCGCTGTACCAGGTGCGCTGCGCGTCCAGCACGTCCAGGTAGCCGTCCACCCCCCGGTCAAAGCGGGCCTGCGACATCTGCAGCACCTCGCCACCGGCTTGCACCAACGCAGTTTGCGCCTGCAGTTGATCGCCGACGGCGCTGCGTTGCGCCAGCGCGTCCGCCACCTCGCGAAACGCGGTCTGGATGGCCTTCTCGTACTGCGCCACCGCGATGTCGCGCGCAGCCACGGCGCTTTCCAGATTGGCCTGGTTGGCCCCGCCGTCAAAAATGGGCAGGCTGATCTGCGGGATGAAGCTCCAGCTGCCCGAGCCCGCCTTGAACAGGCCCGACAGGTCTGCACTGCCGCTGCCGGCCGTGGCCGTCAGGCTGATGCGTGGATAGAACGCCGCCCGCGCAGCGCCGATGTTGGCGGTGGCGGCCTTGAGCTGGTGCTCCGATTGCAGCAGGTCGGGCCGGCGCAGCAACAGGTCCGACGGCACGCCCGCTGGCAACTCGGGCAAGGCATTCAGTGTGTCGCCCAGAGCGTCGGCCTCCAGCGCCTGGGGCACCTGCGCGCCCAGCAGCAGCGCCAGGGCGTTGCGGTCTTGCGCCACCTGGCCGGTATAGCGGGCCAGGTCCACGCGGGCGCTCTCCACACTGGTCTGCAGCTGGCGCAGCGTCAGGGCAGACGCCGCGCCCAGTTCAAAGCGCGTCTGCGTCAGCCGGTACGACTCGCCCTGGCTGCGCAAGGTCTCGCGGGCCAGGGCCAGCCGCTCCAGGTCGGCTGCCCAGGTCAGGTAGGCGGTGGTCACCTCGCCCACCAGGCTGATCTGGGTGGCGTGGCGCGCCTGCTCAGTGGCCAGAAACTGCTGCAGCGCCTGATCACTCAGGTTGCGCACGCGGCCAAACAGGTCCAGCTCATAGGCGCTCACCCCCAGATTGGCGCTGTACTGGTGGCTGGTGACCGCCGCGCCGGTGCCCGACAGGCCGGGCGGCGTGCGCGCCGCAGTGCCGCTGCCCGCAGCGTTGATGCTGGGCAGCATCTGCGCGTCCTGCACACGGTACTGCGCGCGGGCCTGCTCGATGTTGAGGATGGCCACGCGCAGATCGCGGTTGTTGGCCAGTGCCAGCTCGATCAGGCGGCGCAGTTTGGCATCTGCAAAAAAATCGCCCCAGGCCAGGCTGGCCATGGCCGGTACATCAGCCGGGCCATCGGCCGACGCGGCGGGGTACACCGCCGGCACCACGGCAGCGGGCCGCTCGTAATGCGGTGCCAGGTTGGCGCAACCGCTCAGCAGCAGCGCTGCAGCCACAAGGGTCAGGGTCAGGGAACGAGGCATGTCAGTGGCCCTCCGAAAGAACAGGTGCACCAGCGTGCGGAGCATCCGAGGGGGCCTGGTTTTTGCGCCCGACAAGCCGTTGCACGACCACGAAGAAAAGCGGCACGAAGAAGATGGCCAGCACCGTGCCAGACACCATGCCCCCCACCACGGCAGTACCCAGCGCGTTCTGCGCACCGGCGCCCGCGCCCTTGCTCAGCATGAGGGGCAGCACCCCCAGGATGAACGCCAGCGAGGTCATCAGGATGGGTCGCAACCGCATGCGCGCGGCGGTGATGGCCGACTCGACCAGCGGCATGCCCTTGGCATACAACTCCTTGGCGAACTCGACGATCAGGATCGCGTTCTTGGACGCCAGTCCCACCGTGGTCAGCAGGCCGACCTGAAAGTACACGTCGTTCATCTTCCAGGTCAGCACTGCGGCGACCAGGGTGCCCAGCACCCCGAGCGGCACCACCAGCAGCACCGAAAACGGAATCGACCAGCTCTCGTACAGTGCCGCAAGGCACAGGAACACGACCAGGATGGACACCGCATACAGCAGCGAAGCCTTGCCACCGGCCTCCCGCTCCTGGCGCGACACGCCGGTCCACTCAAAGCCGATGCCAGCGGGCAAATCGGCCGCATGGCGCTCCACCAGGTCCAGAGCCTGACCGCTGGACATGGCGCCGGGCATCGCCATGCCCATGATTTCCACCGATGGCACGCCGTTGTAACGCTCCAGCCGGGGCGAGCCACTGATCCAGCCCGAGGTCGAGAACGCGCTGAACGGAACCATCGTGCCGCTGCTGTTGCGCACGTACCATTTGTCGATGTCCGAAGGCGACATGCGATGGGCTGCATCGGCCTGCAGAAAGACCTTTTTCACACGGCCCTTGTCGATGAAGTCATTGACGTAGCTGCTGCCCCAGGCGGCGGAGAAGGTGTTGTTGATGTCGCCCATCGACAGCCCCAGCGCGCCCGCCTTGTGCTCATCGATCTCCAGGCGGAACTCGGGTGCGTCCTCCATGCCGTTGGGCCGCACGGCCACCAGGCCGGGCTCTTTCATCAAGGCCCCCAAGAGCTGGTTGCGCGCCTGCATGAGTGCCGCGTGGCCCAGGTTGCCCCGGTCCTGCAGCATCAGATCGAAACCGCTGGCATTGCCCAGCTCGGACACAGCAGGGGGCGCAAATGCAAAGACCGAGGCATTGCGGATCTGCGACAGTGCGCCCATGGCCTTGTTGGCCACGGCCTGTGCCTTCAGGCCAGGCGCCGTGCGCTCATCCCAGGCCTTGAGCTTGATGAACGCGAAGCCCGTGTTCTGCCCGCTGCCCGCAAAGCTGAAGCCAGCCACCGTGAAGATGGCGTCGACGGCGTCCTTTTGCTCTTTCAGAAAATGGTGCTGCACCTGTTCGAGCACCTTCTGCGTGTTCTTCTGTGTGGCGCCGGGTGGCAATTGCACGATGGCGAACAAGGTACCCTGGTCTTCGTCGGGCAAGAATCCGGCGGGGATCTTGGTGAACACAAAGCCCACGGCCACCACCACGATGGCGTAGCCCACCATCCAGCGCCCGCCGCGTTTGAGCATGCGCTGCACCACGCCCTGGTAGCCCCGGTTGCTGCGGTCGAACGCGCGGTTGAAGGCGCCAAAGAACCCCTTGTCCGTCAGCGCATGGCCCTTGGGAACCGGCTTGAGCAGGGTGGCGCACAGGGCCGGCGTGAGCACCATGGCGACCAGCACCGACAGCGTCATTGCCGAGACGATGGTGACGGTGAACTGGCGGTAGATGACGCCCGTGGAACCACCGAAAAACGCCATGGGCACGAACACGGCAGCCAGCACCAGCGCCACGCCCACCAGGGCGCCCGTGATCTGCCCCATGGATTTGCGGGTCGCCTCCAGCGGCGAGAGCCCCTCTTCGCCCATGACCCGCTCGACGTTCTCGACCACCACGATGGCATCGTCCACCAGCAAGCCGATGGCCAGCACCATCGCCAGCATGGTCAGGGTGTTGAGCGAATATCCAAACGCAGCCAGCACGCCGAAGGTGCCCAGCAGCACCACCGGCACGGCGATGGTGGGGATGAGCGTGGCGCGCCAATTCTGCAGGAACAGGTACATCACCACGAAGACCAGCACCACGGCCTCCACCAGCGTCTTGATCACTTCCTGGATGGAGATGCGCACGAACGGGGTGGTGTCATACGGCTTGATGACCTTGACACCGGGGGGGAAGAACCTGGACAGCTCCTCCAGCTTGGCATCCACCGCCTTGACGGTGTTCAGTGCGTTGGCGCCCGTGGCCAGCTTGATGGCCAGGCCGGCGGCGGGCTTGCCGTTGAAGTGGGCCACCGTGGCGTAGTTCTCACTGCCCAGCTCGATCCGTGCCACGTCGCTCAGCCGCACGGCTGCGCCGTTGGCCTGCGTGCGCAGCAAGATGGCGGCGAACTCATCGGCCGTCTTCAGGCGCGTTTGCGCGGTGATGGTGGCATTGAGTTCCTGATTGGCCGCCGATGGCAGGCCTCCCAGTTGGCCGGCAGATACCTGCGCGTTCTGGGCCTGTATGGCGGCCTTCACATCCAGCGGTGTCAGGTTGAAGCTGTTGAGCTTGCTGGGGTCCAGCCAGATGCGCATGGCGTACTGCGAGCCAAACAGCGTGGTGTCA
Source organism: Acidovorax sp. Root219 (assembly GCF_001428665.1). Lineage (GTDB taxonomy): Bacteria > Pseudomonadota > Gammaproteobacteria > Burkholderiales > Burkholderiaceae_C > Acidovorax. The sequence goes on along the minus strand of NZ_LMIJ01000034.1, from coordinate 19,036 downwards.
CCCACGCCCTCCACGCGGCTGATGGGGTCCTGCACGTTGGCGGCCACATAGTCCGACAGGTCGGAGCCATTGAGCTTGCCATCCTCCGAGACGAAGGCCAGCACGTTCAGGAAGTTGTTGGCCGACTTGGTGACCTGCACGCCCTGCTGCTGCACCTCTTGCGGCAGCAGGGGCGTGGCCAGGGCCAGCTTGTTCTGCACCTGCACCTGGGCGGTGTCCGGGTTGGTGCCATTCTCGAAGGTCAGCGTGATGGTCACGTTGCCCGACGACTCGCTGTTCGACGCGATGTAGGACAGCCGGTCCAGCCCCTTCATCTTCTGCTCGATGACCTGGGTGACGGTGTCTTCCAGCGTCTTGGACGATGCACCAGGGTAGGACGCCGATATGGCGATGGCAGGGGGCGCGATGGTGGGGTACTGGGCGATGGGCAGCGTGAGCACTGCCATCACGCCCGCCAGCATCGTGATGATGGCGAGCACCCATGCAAAGATGGGGCGGTCTATGAAAAAACGGGCCATGGTGGTCTCTGTTGGCGGTGCTCAATGGGCCGCGGCGGTGGCGGCGGTAGCGCCGGGGGCAGCAGCAGCGGTGCTGGTGGCCGCCACCTTCTGGGTGGCAGCCGGCTTGTGCGATGGGGCAGGCGCGTAGGGCTGCGGCTGCACCGGCTGGCCGGCGCGCACCTTTTGCTGGCCCTCGACCACGACCACGTCGCCTGCCTTGAGCCCGTCGCGCACCAGCCACTGCTCGCCCACCGCACGGTCGGTGACCAAGGCACGCTGCTCCAGCTTGCCATCGCTGCCCAGCACGAAGGCATAGGGCTGGCCCGTGGCATCGCGGCCCACGGCCGGTTGCGGCACCAGCAAGGCCTGCTCCAGCACGCCCTCTTCCAGCACGGCGCGCGCATACATGCCGGGCAGCAGCTCTGCACGCGGGTTGGGGAACTCGGCGCGCAAGGTCACCGCCCCGGTGGCCTGGTCCACCGTCACGTCGGAAAACTGCAGCGTTCCGGCCTGCGCATAGACACTGCCGTCCTCCAGCACCAGCCGTACCTTGGCCGTCCCGCTCTTGAGAGTGCCCGCATCCATGGACCGCCTGAGCGCCAGCAGTGCGGTCGTGGACTGGGTCACATCCACATAGATCGGGTTCAGCTGCTGCACCGTGGCCAGGGCGTTGGCCTGGTTCGCCGTCACCAGCGCACCCGGCGTCACCGCCGAGCGCCCGATGCGCCCACTGATGGGCGACGTGATGCGGGTGTAGTCCAGGTTGATGCGCTGCGTTTGCAACGCCGACTTGGCAGAGCTGACCTCCGCCTCGGCCTGCAGCAGCGCAGCAGCAGCATCGTCCGCATCCTGCTGGCTCACCGCCTTGATGGCAGCCAACTCCTTGAACCGCCCCGCCTTGAGCCGCACCGTGACCAGATTGGCTTCGGACTTGGACAGCGTGGCCTGGGCGCTGTCCACATTGGCGCGGTACACCGCAGGATCGATCTGGTACAGCACATCGCCCGCCTTCACGTCGCTGCCCTCCTTGAAGCGGCGCTGCAGCACCAGCCCCGTGATCTGGGGCCGCACCTCGGCAATCAGGGCGGGGGCGACACGGCCCGGCAACTCGGTCGTCAGCGGCAGGCGCTGGGGCTGCACGGTGACCACGCTGACCTGGGGGACGCCCTGGCCCCCCGCGGCAGGGGGCTGGGGTGCTTCGCCACAGGCCGCCAGCGCCAGGGCTGAAACGGCAGCCATCCAGGCCACGGGTCGTTGAATAGCGGTATGCATGCGCATGGAAAGAGCTCCTGGGCCCAGGCATCTCGCAATGCCAGGCAGACACAAAAAGGTCAAAAATGAAGGTTTTAACTGTACCGAACGGTACGGTATTGTTAATTATCGAATTGACACAGCCCGCCTGTCAAGCAAAAATGGACCCATCGGTACACTTAAGGAGACAACATGAAGGTCCGGACGGAAGCGCGCCGCGAGGCGATCCTGGAGGTCGCCTCGGAGGTTTTTCTGGAACTTGGCTTCGAACGCGCCTCCATCGCCGAGATCGTTCGCCGCATCGGGGGCTCCAAATCCACCATCTACGGCTACTACCCGTCCAAGGAGGCCCTTTTTCAGGCGGTTACCCTGGCAGCGGGCGAGAGGCACATCCGCACCGCCTTCGATGAACTGGCGGCCCACGACATCCGCAGCGGCATCCATGAGGTGCTGGGCAGCTTTTGCAACAAGCTGGTGCAGTTTCTGTGCAGCCCGCAAATGCTGGCCACCCACCGCATGGTGCTGGCCGAGGCGGGGCACTCGAACATGGGCGAGCTGTTCTACGAGGCAGGGCCCCAACGGGGCGCTTGCGAACTGGCGGAGTTCTTGCGCGCTGCCATGGACAACGGCCACCTGCGCATGGAGGACCCGCAGGTGGCGGCGCTGCAGCTTTTCTCGCTGCTCAACGCAGAAACCCAGCTGCGCTGGTACTACCGCAACCCACCGCCCCTGACGGAGCAGGAGATGCAAGGTGTAGCCGAGCGTGCGCTGGCCACTTTTGCCAGGGCGTATGCGCCGCCATCGGCAACAAAGCACTGCAACGATGATGCTGAGAGATAGCAAAATTCAGCGGCGACCAGGGTCACACTGCACACCCGGCCCCTCAGCACGGTGACCCTGCAAACAGACGAAAATATTCTCCGTTTATTGACAAGGATTCCCGATGACAGGTGTGGTGCTGGGTAAACCCAACTTCGAGGCGATGACCACCGCCGAATTCAAGAGCTTGCTGAACGCGCTGATCAGCGCAGGCTACGTGTCCCTCGACACCCTGCGCCCCGAGATCGACGCCTTCTTCCAAAGCGACCTGGCCAACACCCCGCGCACGCCGCAAGAAGATGCCCAGGTGGACCCCGACATCGTCGGCGACCATTTCTACGACCTGTTCCAGACCATCACCTTCGGCTCGGCAGACGAGGTCGTTGCGCACTACCAGACCTACCAGAACCGCTCCCTGCCCTTCACGGACAAGCTCTACGACTGGTCCACCATCGAGGGCGACTACGGCTACAGGCTCGCCCTGCCCGCCGGCCACCCCGTGCGCACACTGATGGAGCTGGTCATCGACGCTGCCCGCGAAGGCAATGCGCTGCTGAAATGGGACGACGCGCCCATGCCCGAGGTGTCGTTCATGTGCCTGTGCCAGTTCGGCATCTTCATCAACCTGCGGCCCTGTCCGCCGCGCATGGTGGAGCTCATTCCCAAGCAGCCCCGCTATGCGCAGGTACGCGACCTGCTGGCGGGGGTGTTCGGCGTGGCGCCGCAGATCTATGCGCAGGATGAGCAGTGAGCCGTGCGTTGGGGTAATGGGGCCGCGCGAAGCCGATGGGCATGTTGCCGATCCCTGGCCCTACCGCACATCCTTGACCTTGTTGGAGCACACCCGCTGGTGGACGCGGCCAAAAATCCCCTGCAGCATGGCCTCCCCCGGCGTTGCCCCCGGGCCGGCCTGGGGGTCGAACATCGAGTCCAGTGTGTCCTCGACCAGGAAGCGCCTGAACCCCGTGTACCTGCCCGTTCGGTCCTTGCCGTTGATCTCGCCACACAGCGTGATTTTGGAATCACCATGCTCCGACAGGAACAAACCGCGAAACCGCACGCTCTTGGGATCAGGCAGGGCGTCGGCAGCGGCCTGCTTGGCCTCGCTCACGACGAGGTAGTCGTTGTATGTCCGCGCGGCAGCCGTGGCCGACGCCATGGCCGCCGCGACGAGGATGGTGCACTGTAGTAGGGTCGTTGGCATGGGGTGAATTTTGCATTCGATGCGGGACCTGCCCCGTGAAGTACCAGAGGCGCCCGGTCACGGCACCCGCGCCCCATCCCGTATCTGCGACACCGCCCCGTTCTGCAGCCGCACCACCGACATGAAGTTGCCCGGGCCGCGGTGGTAGGTCCACTCGTCGACGTATTCACACTGCTCGGTCACGATCTGGCGCGGCGCCTCGCGCGGGTGCATGGGCACGGTCCACACGACGCGCGGGACGCGGATGCACACCGTGTCGGTGGCAAACGGCTGGCCGCACTTCATGACCAGGCTGGCGCGCGAGTCGCCCGCGCCCACCAGCAGTCCGCCGCAACCCAGGCCTTGGGCACTGGCTTCTTTCATCGGAGACAGGGTGCAGATGATGGCGATGGCCGCCAGGGGAGCAAGGCGCCGGGTAGCACCAGTGACCGGCGGATGCGGTGGACCATGGCATGGCCGAGAGAGTGGGCGTGGGTCAGCGGCATGGTCGTTTGGATGCGAAACAGATGCGGAAGTTTGACGCTGAAAGACACCCCCATGACAAAGGCCCGCACGCGGCGGGCCCTTCTGGCGCTTGCAGCCTGCCTGCTCAACGGGTGAGCCTGCAGACGCGTTGACCAAGCCGTCTTACTCGGCTTCGATCTTGGAGGTCTTCACCACCGTCGCCCAGTTCGCCAGCTCCACCTTGGCCTTGTCACCCAGTTGCTGCGGCGTCTGGTAGTCGGCCGTGGCGCCCTGCTCCTGGGCCTTTTGCTTGAAGGCGGGGCTCTGCACCACGGTGCGGATGTCGGCGGCGAGCTTGTCGATCACGGGCTTGGGCACGGCGGCCGGGGCGAACACGGCGAACCAGGAGGTGGCGTCCACCTTGGGGTAGCCGGCCTCGGCGGTGGTGGGCGCATCGGGCAGGCTGGGCAGGCGCTCCTTGCCGGTCACGGCCAGCACGCGCAGCTTGCCGGCGGCGATGTGGGGCATGAAGGGCGGCGCGGTGCCAAAGGTCAGGTCCACCTGGCCACCCAGCAGGTCCTGCAGCGCGGGGCCGGTGCCTTTGTAGGGCACGTGCACCATCTTCACGCCGCCCTGCTGCTCCAGCATGGCGCCGGTCACGTGCTGCAGCGAGCCGTTGCCCGACGAGGCGTAGTTGAGCTTGCCGGGGTTGGCCTTGGCATAGGCAATGAGCTCGGCCAGGGTCTTCACCGGCAGGTCGTTGCGCACCACGATGATCTGCGGGGCCGAGATCACGTTGGCCACGGGCTGGAAGTCGCTCTGCTCCCACTGCTTTTGCTTGGTGAGGTGGGGCGAGATGACGTGGTAGCCCGAGTACTGCATGAGCAGGGTGTAGCCATCGGGCTCGGCACGCTTGACGGCGCTGGCCGCGATGGAGCCGTTGCCGCCGCCCTTGTTGTCGGCAATGACCGACTGGCCCAGCACCGGGCCCAGCGCCTGCGCCAGCATGCGGGCCGACAGGTCGGTGGTGCCGCCTGCCGCCGTGGGCACGACCAGGGTGACGGGCTTGGCGGGGTAGGTGCTGCCGCCCTGGGCAAAGGCGCTGCCGCCAAGGCTCGCGGCCAGTGCGGCCAAGGCCAGAAGGGTGAATTGTTTGCGGGTCGTTGTCATGAGGGATGTGTCTCCGTTATCTCAGTTGTTTCAGTTGCCAATGAATCTCGAAGGGGGTGCTGCTCGGGCGTCAGTCGACCTTTGCGCCCGTGTCCTGAACCACCCTGTGCCAGCGCGCCAGGTCGTCCTTGACCAGCGTGCCCAGCTGCGCCGACGTGCCCTTGAACGGCTCGCAACCCACGTTGGCCAGTTTGTCGATCACGTCCTTGTGGTCCAGGGCCTTGGCCACCTCGGCCTGCAGCAAGGCCACCACGGCGGGCGGGGTGCCAGCGGGCGCGAACATGCCGTACCAGGGCGTTTGCCCAAAGCCCTTGAGCGTTTCGCCCATGGTGGGCGCATCGGGCAGCGCGGCCACGCGCTTTTCATTGACGACGCCCAGCACCTTGAGCTTGCCGGCCTTGATGAAGGCAATCGACGACGGCAGGCTCTGCACCGACAGCGGCACCTGCCCGCCCACCACGTCGGTGGCTGCGGCGGCAGAGCCCTTGTAGGGAATGTGCTGCAGCTCGATGCCAGCGGCCTTTTGCAGCATCTCGCCGATCAGGTGGTTGAGGGTGCCGTTGCCGGCCGAGGCGATCGAATACTTGCCCGGGCTGGCCTTGGCCACGGCGATCAGCTCGGCCATGTTCTTGGCCGGAAAGGACGGGTGCGCCACCAGCACATAGCCCGCCGTGGCCAGCGGCGCCACGGGCTCGAAGTCCTTGACCGGGTCGAACCCGGTGCTCTTGTACAGCCAGGGGTTGATGACCTGGGCGCTGTCGGCCGTCACCAGCAGGGTGTAGCCGTCGGCCTTGGTCTTGGCGGTGTAGGCCGTGCCCACGTTGCCGCCCGCGCCGGGGCGGTTGTCCACCACCACTGGCTGGCCCAGCTGCTCGCTGAGCTTTTGCGCCAGCACGCGCGCAATCGCGTCGTTGGCGCCGCCCGCGGCCTGGGGCACGACCACGGTGAGGGGCTTGCCGGGGAACTTGGCGGCATCCTGCGCGGTGGCGGTGAACGCCATGGTGCACAGCACTGCGGCAAACACCAGCCTGCGCGGCAGGCTGAAATGGGGTCTCGAATCGCTCATGGTCTTGTCTCCTGTCTATCGTTTTCTTTGAATGAACCAGAACAGCGTGGTAACGGGTGGGGGGCCTGGCTATGCGGCGCGCCCTCCCCCCAGCAGCTCTTTATCGCGCGCCAGCGCCCTTTCCTTGATCGCCTCGAAGTCCCCCGGCACCGGGTGCAGCGCCAGGCGCGGCCCGGCCTTGGCGATCTGGCTGGGGATGTCGTGGCCGATCAGCGCGGGCAGGCGCTGCGCGGCGGCCAGCAGGCGCGGCAAATCCACGCCGGTGGCGTAGCCCATGCAGTCGAGCGCATGCACGATCTCCTCGCTGCACACATTGCCGCTGGCGCCGGGCGCATAGGGGCAGCCGCCCAGGCCGCCCAGTGAGGCGTCGAACCGGTCGGCCCCGGCGCTGATGCCCGCCAGCACATTGGCCAGGCCCATGCCGCGCGTGTTGTGAAAGTGCAAAGTGAACTCCACACCCGGCCAGCGCGCGCGCGCCGCCGCGGTGATGGCCGCCACCTGCGTGGGGTAGGCCATGCCCGTGGTGTCGCACAGCGTGACGCCGCCCACGCCCAGGTCGACGAAGCGCTGCACCCAGCCGAACACGGCCTCGGGCGCAACCTCGCCCTCCATCGGGCAGCCGAACACGCACGACAGCGACACGTTGACCGCCACGCGCGCGGCCTGCGCCGTGGCCACAACCTGGGCCAGCGCGGCGAACGAATGCTCCTGCGTCATGCGCAGGTTGGCGATGTTGTGCGTGGCACTGGCCGACATGACCAGGTTGAGCTCATCGGCCCGCGACTCGATGGCCCGCTCGGCCCCGCGCACATTGGGCACCAGGGCCGTGTACACGGTGCCGGGGCGGCGCGTGATCTCGCGCATCACCACCTCGGCATCGCGCAGCGCAGGGATGGCCGTGGGCGAGGTGAACGAGGTCACCTCGATCTTGGAGAGGCCCGCGTCGGACAGCGCATTGGCCAGCGCGATCTTGTCCTCCGTGGGCACAAAGGTGGCCTCCATCTGCAAGCCGTCGCGCAGGCCCACCTCCTGCATGTGGATGCGCTTGCCCGCGCCAGCCCATACGCCACCTACTTGCGTTGCGGTAGTCATTGGATCACCCCCTTGCTGCGCAGCAGCGCGATCTGCTCGGCCGTCAGGCCCGCCTCGGCCAGCACCGCATCGGTATCGTCGCCCAGGTGCGGTGCACTGCTGCGTATGCTGCCCGGCGTGGCCGAGAGCTTGGGCACGATGCCCGGCACCTGCACGCTGTAGCCGTCGCGCGTCTCCTGCGTGAGCAGCATGTCGCGCGCCTTGTAATGCGGGTCTTCGGCAATGTCGCGCGCGGTGTAGACCTTGCCGGCCGGCACGCGGGCCGTGCCCAGGGCATCGAGCACCTGCTGCACGGTGAGCGGCGCGCTCCAGGCGCCGATGGCGGCGTCGATCTCGTCCACGCGCGCCACGCGGCCGGCGTTGTCGGCCAGGTCGGGCGCGGCGCCCAGGTCGGGCCGGCCGATGGCCTGCATCAGCCGCTTGAAGATGCTGTCGCCATTGCCCGCCACCAGCACCCAGCCGTCGGTGCACGGGTAGGCGTTGGAGGGCGCAATGCCCGGCAGCGCGCTGCCCGCCGCCTCGCGCACCGCGCCAAAGGCGCTGTACTCGGGGATCAGGCTTTCCATCACGTTGAACACGGCCTCGTGCAGCGCCACGTCGATCACCTGGCCCTGGCCGCCGTTGACCTTGCGGTGGTACAGCGCCGTGAGCACGCCGATGGCGCCGTGCAGCGCCGCCAGCGTGTCGCCAATCGACACCCCCACACGCACCGGCACCCGGCCCGGCTCGCCCGTCAGGTGGCGCAGGCCGCCCATGGCCTCGCCGATGGCGCCAAAACCCGGCAGGTCGCGGTAGGGCCCGGTCTGCCCGTAGCCCGAGATGCGCAGCATCACCAGCCCGGGGTTGATGCGGTGCAGCTCTTCGGGCGACATGCCCCAGCCCTCCAGCGTGCCGGGGCGAAAGTTCTCGATCAGCACGTCGGCCTCGGCGATCAGCTGGCGGGCGATGTCCTGGCCCTCCTTCTGTCGCAGATCCAAAGCCACCGAGCGCTTGTTGCGCGACTGCACCTGCCACCAGACGGAGGTGCCCTCCTTGATCAGGCGCCAGTTGCGCAGCGGGTCGCCCGATTCTGGCGCTTCGATCTTGATGACCTCGGCGCCAAAGTCGCCCAGCGTCTTGCCGCAGAAGGGGCCGGCGATCAGCTGGCCCATCTCGATCACGCGCACGCCCTGCAGGGCGGCGGCGGTGGGGGTTGGTGTGGCACCCATCGTGTTCTTGTCTCCAATGTGGCGCAGCCTGCGGATCAGGCCTGCCTGTGTTGCCCCGCATGATGCGCAAAGAAGCCCTGCGGGCAAAACGCTCTTACGACAGCCCACCATCGCAAACCGGCATGGCAGAGCACTCCCGTTGGTACCATTGCAGGCATGAAGCTCGACCCCGTCTCCCTGCGCCTGTTCGTTGCCGTGATGGAAGAAAGCACCATCGCCGCCGCCGCCGCGCGCGAGCACCTGGCCGCGTCGGCCGTGAGCCGGCGCCTGGCCGACCTGGAAGACGCCCTGCACGTCACCCTGTTCACCCGCAGCAACAAGGGCACCGAGCCCACCGCCGCGGCCTATGCCCTGTTGAACCTGGCGCGCGGCGTGCTCAACGACCTCGACGGCATCGCCACGCAGATGCGCGACTACGGCGCCGGCCTGCGCGGCCACGTGCGCGTGGTGGCCAATATCTCGGCCATCAGCCAGTTTTTGCCGGCGCAGCTGCAAAGCTTCATGGCCCTGCACCCGCAGGTGGACGTGCGGCTGCAGGAGCAGATCAGCACCGCCATCGCCCAGTCGGTGGCCGAGAACGCGGCCGACATCGGCATCCTCAACCACGGCCACTATGGCGACCGCGTGGTGCAGCTGCCGTACCGCACCGACGAGCTGGCCCTGGTGGTGCCGCGCGACCACCCCCTGGCGCGGCGCAAATCCGTGCGCCTGGTGGATGCCTTGCCCTACGACTTCGTGGGCGCGCACCCGGGCAGCGCCATCAACAACCAGCTCACCAAGGCCGCCGCCGAAACCGGGCTGCCGCTGCGCCTGCGCATGCAGGTCACCAGCTACGACGCACTGTGCCTCATGGTCGCGGCCGGCCTGGGCGTGGGCGTCATGCCGCGCGGCAGCGCTGCGCTGTACAAGGGCAGCCAGCCCATCCGCGTGGTCACGCTCAACGAGCCCTGGGCGCACCGCCAGCTGGTGCTGTGCGTGCGCTCGGAAGAATCGCTCTCGAGCGTGGCGCGCCTGCTGGTGGACCACCTGCGCGCCCCCGCCGAAGGGCCTGCCGCATGACGGCCCCGGCCCTGCCCCCGCTGCAGTGGGATGTGTTCTGCCAGGTCATCGACAACTACGGCGACATCGGCGTGTGCTGGCGCCTGGCCAGCCAGTTGGCCGCGCGCGGCCAGCGCGTGCGCCTGTGGGTGGACGATGCCTCGGCCCTGGCCTGGATGGCGCCTGAGGGATGCCCCGGCGTGGAGCTGCGCCCCTGGGGCGGCGGGCTGCCCGCCGCGCACGAGGCAGCGCCCGATGTGGTGGTCGAAGCCTTCGGCTGCGAGATCCCCGAGCCCTTCCTGGCCTGGGCTGTGGGGCGGGCCCCAGACCGGCAACCCGTGTGGATCAACCTCGAATACCTCTCGGCAGAGGCCTATGTGGAGCGCAACCACCGCCTGCCCTCGCTCATCATGTCCGGCCCGGCTGCGGGCTGGACGCGCTGGTTCTTCTACCCCGGCTTCACCCCCGCCACGGGCGGCCTGCTGCGAGAGAGCGGCCTGCTGGAGCAGCCCCCGCCCCGCTTTGCCGCCGCCTGGCGCGCGGGCCAGTCCCCGGCACCCAACACGCCCCAGCGCTGGATGTCGCTGTTCTGCTATGAGCCCGCCGCCCTGCCCGCGCTGCTGGCCCAGGCCATGCAGCCCGGTGCCGTACCCACCCGCCTGCTGGTCACGCCTGGCCGTGCCACCCAGGCGGTGCGGTCCGCATTGGCCACCTTGCCGGCAGAGCATGGCCCGCTGCAATTGCAGTTTCTGGCCCCCACCGACCAGCCCGGTTTCGACGACCTGCTCTGGGCCAGCGACTTCAACGCCGTGCGCGGCGAGGACTCGCTGGTGCGCGCCCTGTGGGCCGGCCGCGCCCTGGTCTGGCACATCTACCCGCAGGACGACGGTGCCCACCACGCCAAGCTTGCGGCGTTTCTCGACTGGCTGCAGGCCCCGGCCTCGCTGCGCGGCTTTCACGCCGCGTGGAACGGCATCCCCGGCCACGGCCCGCTGACCATTCCAGATGATGAAACCCTGGCCGAGTGGACCGCCTGCGTGCAGGCGGCACGCGCGCGCCTCATGCAACAAACCGACCTGGTGGGCCAGTTGGTAGGATTTATCGCGGAAAAAAGGTAAAATCCGAGGCTTTGCGCAAATTGAGGCGCGGCACCATGGTGCCCGTACCCCGCGCAATCCCGCCGCGGAACATGCGCCGGCCAGTTGCACAGCCCCCAGGGGCGTGTGGCCAGCGCGTTGAGCGGCCCCCAACCCAAGCAACCAAACTGCTATGAAAATCGCTCAAGAAATCCGCGCCGGCAACGTCATCATGCACGGCAAGGACCCCATGGTCGTCCTCAAGACCGAATACGCCCGTGGCGGCCGCGGTGCAGCCACCGTGCGCATGAAGCTCAAGAGCCTGATCGGCAACTTCGGCACCGAAAACGTGTTCAAGGCCGACGACAAGATCGACAACGTGATCCTGGACAAGAAGGACTGCACGTACTCCTACTTCGCCGACCCCATGTACGTCTGCATGGACACCGACTACAACCAGTACGAAGTCGAAGCCGAAAACATGGGCGACGCACTGAACTACCTGGAAGACGGCATGGCCCTCGAAGTGGTGTTCTACGACGGCAAGGCCATCTCGGTCGAACTGCCCACCAGCGTCGAGCGCGAAATCACCTGGACGGAACCCGCCGTCAAGGGCGACACCTCCGGCAAGGTCCTGAAGCCCGCCAAGATCGCCACCGGCTTCGAAGTGCCCGTGCCCCTGTTCGTCTCGCAAGGCGACAAGATCGAAATCGACACCCGCACCGGCGAATACCGCAAGCGCGTTTAAGGTTCTGCAGGCCCACCTGCAAGACCTCCGAAAAAGGCTTCCTCCGGGAAGCCTTTTTTGTTGGTACCCCCTGCACGGTGCGGGCCTTGCTGCCCGATCCGCCGCCGGTGCAGCGATTTCTTGCGAGCGTCACAGGCCTCGCGCACAATCATTGCCATGGACCCCACCGCCGACCTCGCCACCGACCTCACCGCACTCCTCCCCCGCTGGCGCATCGATGGGGTCGACATGCTGCCCCCCGGCGATCCTGCGCAGGTCCAGGCGCTGTTTGCCCAACTGGGCCAGCCCGCCACCCCCGAAGTGCTCACCCTGTACGCCACCCTGGGCGGCATGGTCACCATGGACGGCGAGTTCTGGCGCCTGTGGTCGCTGGACGAAGTCAGCCGCGCCAACCAGGGCCCGCCCTCCGAGTGGGGCGTGCAGTTTGCAGATTTTCTGACCCATAGCCAGGTGTTTCGCCTGCGCACGGCGGCGGATGGCCGCTCGGAAGTCTTCGCCGGCCCCTTGAGCGCAGACAGCCCACCCGTGCGGGTAGCGGCCTCGCTCAACGAGTTCTTTGCGCTGTACCGCGGCGACCCGGACCAGGTGCTGCAGCCGCGCTGAATCGGCGTCAGGCGCGACGGAGCTGTCGCATCGGGGTAACTACCAGCACGGGCATCCAACGACGAGTATTCGTTTGTAAATGACTTGCTTTCTGGTAAAACCGGTTTCACAGTGTGCGATCGCAGCAGGGGTGCCCCACCTGACGATGGGCAGGGCCCCTCTACATGCACGCACCCGTCGCCCGCTGTGACCCGCCCATGTTCCGGGATGCCGCGCACCACGCGGCAGTGCCGTTGCAGGTCTTGTCAGGCCTGTGCGCCACGTGCCCCCGTCAATCCAGAACACATGGCGACCGCCCCGCTCCGGCGGGCAGCAGGTCTGCCACATCCATGAGGAAACGCCCATGACCAGCCCGAACGCCACCGACAACTACCTGCCACCGGGCACACGCGACTCTGTTGAGCTGGTCTTCGTGTTCGATGACCTGCACGACTGGCAGATGCTGGCGGCCGCCGCGCCCGAAGGTGCCGAGGTGGTGATGATCGATGGCTGGAGCGATGGGCTGGCGCAGATGGCCGCGCACCTGCAGGGGCGAAGCGGCATCGGCGCGCTGCATGTGCTGTCCCATGGCAGCCACGGCCGCCTTCACTGGGGAACCACCGTGCTGGATGCGGGCAATGCGCCTGGCCATGCCGACATGCTGCGTTCCATCGGCACCACTCTGGCAGAAGATGGTGACGTACTGCTCTATGGGTGTCACTCAGGGGCAGGCGCTGCGGGCGCTGCACTACTGCGCACCCTGTCAGACTTTTTCGGTGCCAGCGTTGCCGCATCGACCAACCTCACAGGTGCGGCAGCCTTGGGCGGCGACTGGTTGCTGGGGCGCCAGCACGGTGCGATACATACCCCCGCCATGGAGGGGCCGGCATCCTACGGCGGCTTGCTGGCAGCGCCGGTCAGCGAAACCTTCGACGGGGTCGCCGTCAATGGCGGTACCGGCCAAAGCCAGGGCACGACCGGGGTGGCACGCCCGATCAATGGCTGGACATTCACCCTATTGAACAGCGCCGGAACCCAGGATGCCGGGGGCTATGTCGACGTGACGCAACTGAGCACCGACACGTCCATGGCCGACGGGGGCAGCGACCACGCGGCATACATGAACGGCACCTATGTCGCTGCTTCCAGCGGTACCCAGGCTGCGGGGGTGCTCAAGGCGACCACGGGCGAGGAGTTTTCCTTTGTCTCCATCACCGTGGAAAACGGCGGGGGTGCCAACACCTACCGACTCGTCGGCTACCTGAACGGCAGTGCCGTCTCGGGCGCCACGCAGAACTTCACGGCACCGGCATTCGGCAGCAACACCACCGTTTCGGTATCGGGCTCCCAGTGGCAGTACGTGGACGAAGTGCGAATCGTGCAGCAGAACGGCGCTGCCGATATCTCGATCTACATCGACGACATCGTGGTGGCGGCTGCAGTGCCACCCGCCACCATCACCAGCGCCACCTACGATGCCTCCAACGGCGTTCTGTCGGTCACAGCCGCCGGCATGACCAACGGGGACACCATCGACGTTACCAAGCTCAGCCTCACCGGCCAGGGTGGCGCAAGCTACACCCTGACCACCGCCAACACCACGGCCACCAGCGCCACGGCGTTTTCGGTGACGTTGAACTCCGCAGACAAGCTGGCCATCAATGGCGTGCTGAACAACAACGGCACCTCGGCCGCCGGCGGCACCACTTTCAATCTGGCTGGCGCTGCCAACTGGGACACCACGGCGTCCGCCCCCGCCGACACCACCGGCAACGGCGTCACGGTCAGCAACGTCACCGCCCCCACCATCACCTCGGCCAGCTACGACGCTGCCACCGGAATACTGACTGTCACCGGCACCGGTCTGGTCAAGGTCGTTGGCGCGACCAATGACATCACCGTGAACAAGCTGCGGATCGTCGGTGAGGGCGGCACGGGCCGCACCCTGGTGCTGTCGGCCAATGTCGAAGTGACGGATGCCACCAGCTTTTCGGTGCAACTGTCCGGCAACGACCGGATCATTGTTGACAGCCTGCTCAACAAGACTGGCGCTACATCCTCCAGCGGCTCAACCTACAACGTCGTCGCCTTCGATGACTGGAATAGCACGATCACGAACGGCGACATCGCCGACGCCACCAACCCGCTGACTGTCTCGAATGTGCCTGCACCGACGATTACGTCGGCCACATACGACGCGTCCACCGGGACTCTCAGTTTTGTGGGAACCGGCCTGGTGCAGCTGACGGGCGTCAACAACGACATCGTCGCCAACAAGTTCACCCTGACCGGCGAGGGCGGTGCCACCTACACCCTGACCGACACGGCCAATGTCGATATCACCACCACATCGAACACGGCGTTCACGCTGACCCTGAGCGCTACCGACAAATCCGGCATCAACCAGATCATCAACAAGAACGGCAGCAGTTCCACCGGCGGCACCACGTACAACGTGGCCGCAGCAGAGGACTGGGCTGCCGGGGCTGATGCAGCAGTGGTGGTTGCAGACATCACGGGCAATGGCATCACTGCCACCGTCGCGGCCCCCACCGTGACCTCGGCCACCTACGATGCCAGCACCGGTACCCTGGTCGTCACAGGCACCGGCTTCACGCACCGCAGTGGCGCCACCAACGACATCATTGCCAACAAGTTCACCCTCACCGGCCAGGGCGGCGGCACTTACACGCTGACCGATACCTCCAACGTGGAGATCACCTCGGACACGGGGTTCACGCTCACCCTGTCCGCTACCGACAAAAACGGCCTGCGCACGCTGGCCACCGCCAACGGCACACAATCCGCAGGCGGCACCACCTACAACCTGGCTGCGGCAGACGATTGGGCCAATGGTGCCGATGCTGCACTGAATATCGCCGACACCACGGGCAACGGCATCACGGTGTCCAACGTGGTCTCGCCCACCCTCACCTCGGCCACCTACGATGCCGCCACCGGCATCCTGTCCGTCACCGGCACCGGCATGGTGACCGGTGATGCCATCGATGTATCCAAGCTGTCCCTCACCGGCCAGGCTGGCAGCTACACGCTGACCAGCACCAACGTCACCACCACCAGCGCCACGGCGTTCTCCGTCACCCTGAATGCCGCAGACAAGCTGGCCCTCAACGGCGTACTGAACAACAACGGCACAAGCGCAGTCGATACCACCACCTTCAACCTCGCCGGGGCCACGGGCTGGAATTCCACTGTCGGCGCTGCGGCCGACCTCACGGGCAACGGTGTCACCGTCTCCAACGTGGCCGCCCCCACCGTCACCTCGGCTACCTACGACGGCACCACCAACACCCTGGTGGTCACCGGCACCGGCCTGGTCAAGACCATCGGCGCCACCAACGACGTCACGGTGTCCACCCTGACCATCACCGGCGAGGGCGGTGCCACCCGCACCCTGTCCACCACGGGCAATGTGGAAGTGACTTCGGCCACCAGCTTCACCGTCACCCTCACGGGCGCAGACATCGCCGGCGTCGCCTCGTTGCTCAACAAGAACGGTATTTCTTCGGCCAGCAGCGCCACCACCTACAACATCGCGGCGGCCGATGACTGGAACAGCGTGGTCACGGGCGGCAACATCGCCGACCTCACCGGCAACGGCATCACCGTTGCCAACGCCGCCCCAAGCATCCTTTCTTCCACCTACGATGCCGCCACCGGCATCCTCTCGGTATCGGCCGTGAACATCGTCACCGGCGACACCATCGACGTCTCCAAGCTGTCGGTCGTCGGCCAGGGCGGGGGCTCCTACACCCTGACCAGTGGCAACGTCGCCGCTGCCAGCGCCACGGCGTTCTCGGTCACCCTGAACGCCGCAGACAAGCTGGCCGTGGGCGGCCTGCTGAACAAGGCCGGCACCACGGCCGCAGACGCCACCACCTTCAACCTGGCCGCCGCCGCCAGCTGGGATGCGACGACCACCTCGGGTGCAGACCTGACGGGCAACGCGGTGACCGTGTCAAATGTCTCGGCACCCACCATCACCTCGGCCACCTACGACGTCACCACCCACGTCCTCACCGTGACCGGCACGGGTCTGGTCCAGACCCTGGGGGCAACGAACGACGTCACGGTGTCCAACCTGACCATCACTGGCGAAGGTGGTACCACCCGCTCGCTGAGCACCACGGGCAACGTCGAAGTGATCTCGGGCACCAGCTTTGCCGTGACCCTGGCCGGCGCAGACCAGGTGGCTGTGGAGGCCCTGTTCAACAAGAACGGCACCACGTCCACCAGCGGCACCACCTACAACCTGGCTGCGGCCGACGACTGGAACAGCGTGGTCACCGGCGGCGACATTGCCGATGCCACTTCGCCCATCACGGTGAGCAACGTGGCTGTCCCGACCATCACCAGCTCCGTCTACAACGCCAACACCGGCGTGCTGACGGTCACCGGTACCGGGCTCACAGCTGCGTCCGGCGCGGTCAATGACATCGTGGCCAACAAGCTGAGCCTGCAGGGCGAAGGCGGTGCCAGCTACACGCTGACCACCACCAGCAATGTGGAGATCACCAGCGGCACCAGTTTCACGCTGACCCTGAGCGCGGCCGACCGCCTGGGTGCCAACCTGATCATGAACAAGAACGGCACCAGCTCCACCAGTGTCAATACGTACAACCTGATCGCCGCAGAGGACTGGGCCGCCGGGGCAGACGCCGCCGTGGTGGTGGCCGACCTGACGGGCAATGGTGTCACGGTGACCAATGTGGTGGCCCCCACCGTCACCAGCGCCACCTACAACGTGGCCACCGGCGTGCTGGTGGTCACGGGCAACAACTTCCTCTCGCTGACCGGGGCGAACAATGACATCACGGCCAACCGCATTCGCTTTCTGGGCCAGGGGGCGTTCAACTACACGCTGACCGATACGTCCAATGTGGACATCACGTCCAACACCAGCTTCACCATGACCATGAGCGCCAACGACAAGGCCCAGTTGGCGTTGCGGCTGAACAAGGATGGCACGAGCTCCACCGACACCACCACCTACAACATCGGCATGCTGGAGGACTGGAACACGGGTGCGGCCGTGGCGGTGGTGATTGCGGACCTGTTTNCCCCGCCGTGAGTGGGGTCGTGGCGGGGCAAGCCGTCAACGACAACGCGACGGTTTCTCCGTTCGCGGGCATCGTCATCAGCGACCCGGATGTGGGTGCTTCGGAGACGGTGATCATCACGCTGGACACTGCGGCCAAGGGGGCGTTCACTGCGGCCTCGCTCACGGCCTCGGGCTTCTCCACCGCCGATGGCGGGCTCACGTACACCCATGCGGCAGGCACCCCCGCCGACATCCAGGCCGCGCTTCGCGCCCTGGTGTTCAAACCGGCAGTGGGTCGTGTGGCTCCGGGGGCGACCGAGACCACCACGTTCACGATCAGCGTCAATGACGGCATTGCGTCGGCGGTGCTGAACAACACCACCACGGTGGTCAGCACGGCCATTGCAGTCGATTCTGGCGGCGGCACCCCACCGGCCACCACCATCGACGGCGTGCCCGTCACCACCGAGTCGGGCCCTGCAGGCTCCACCATCATCACCGTGCCGGTGGTGCTGCCCACCCGGCCCGATACCGCAGGCACACCCACTCCGCTGGCCGACATCCCTATCGTCAAGGCAGCCGATGGCCATTCCATCGTCTCCGTCAGCGTGCCCACCGGGGTGGGGCTGTCGGCTGAAGGCCTCTCCGGCACGTCCACAGGGGCTGCGGCCCTGGCAGAACTGGGGTTCCGCATCGAGCGCGTGACCGGCAACAACCCCGAGCTGACCAACGCCGGCCAGGTGTTCTATGCCACCCTGGGGCCCAATGAACCGCTGTCGGTGCAGATCTTGAAGCCTACGGCAGGGGTGGGCTTCAATCCCAGCGTGCCGCTCGTCATCAACGGCAGCGCCAACCCTGCCGATGGCAAGCAGGCGGTGATCATCGACGCGCGCGGCCTGCCTGCAGGTTCGGTGATCCAGGTGGACAACATCGAGTTCATCGCCGTGGTGGGCAATGTGCGCGTCATCGGCGGCGCGGGCCAGAACATGGCCAGCGGCGACAGCGGTGCCCAGTGGATCGTGCTCGGCCCCGATGACGACATCATCCATGGCGGCGGCGGCAACGATGTGGTGGGCAGCGAGGGCGGCGATGACCAGGTCTTTGGCGATGCCGGCGACGACATCGTGTTTGGCGGCGCAGGCAATGACCTGCTCTCCGGTGGCACGGGCAGTGACCGCCTGAATGGGGGCACGGGCTTTGACGTGGCGATCCAGGAAGGCACACGCGCCGACTACACCGTCGTGCTGGAAGGCGCAGGCATCAAGCTCACGCACACCGCCACCGGTGTCTCCGATTGGCTGGTGGATGTGGAGCAGGTGCGCTTTGCAACGGGCCCGAGCCTCACGGTGGCGCACAGCGCCGCCGAAGAAGCAGGC
>NZ_LMIJ01000034.1:0-349 GCF_001428665.1 Acidovorax sp. Root219 | reverse complement strand
CGTGCGCGTGGATGCCGTGCGGGATGTGACCGTGACCGGTGATGCAGGCAACAACACCATCACGCCGACGCTGGGCCTGGCCCGGTATGTGGATGGGGGTGCAGGCATCGACACAGTCGTCATCCCGGCAACCCTCTCACAGACCTATGTGCAATCCCAGAACAATGGCAGCTTCACCTTGCAACGCCTGACGGATGGGGCGATGCTGGATGTGACGCGGGTGGAGCGGGTCACGTTCAATGACACCAGGCTGGCCTTGGACCTGAACGGCCATGCGGGCGAAGCGGCCAAGCTGCTGGGTGCCCTGGGCGGGCCGGCTTTGCTGGCCAACAAGGGCGTGGTGGGCGAG
>NZ_LMIJ01000033.1 GCF_001428665.1 Acidovorax sp. Root219 | reverse complement strand
GTAATGCCGTTCACTTAAAGCGAACTTGCCTGATTGGATAGCGCGCAGGCGGCTTTTTCACCACACGGGGGCATTGACGCCCCCGTCGCTGTTTTGACACCAGCAAATCCCCAAGACGCTGACGCAAACGCTGCAGATGCTTGGGCAAGGTGCCAGGGCTGCTGGTGGCCAGCCAGTGCCACTCGTAGCGCAAATAATGCAGCGCCACCGTAAAGCTCAGCTCGGTGGGCTCTACTCCTTCTTCTCGCGCAACCTCAGCCATCTCCAGACGCACCAGGTTGTAGGCCAGCAAGACTCCCCATACCTCCTGCCTGACGGTCTGGGGGTTGCCACTGCGCAGCGTCAACCCCGCCCCCAGCATCTCCTGCTTGAGTTCGCGGTAGCTGGTCTCGATGTGCCAGCGCTGCTCATACTGCAGCGCAATCTCTTTGGCTGGCCAGGCTTTTGCATCCAGCAGCGAGGTCAGCAAGATGCGCCGCTGGCCGTGGCGCGAGATGACCTCTATCGCCCTGGCCTCCCAGTACGCGGGCAGGCAGGAATTGGCCTTGCGCGCCTGGGGGGAGACTTTCATGCGCACCCGATAGTCTGTCGGATGCTTGTCCAGTTTCTCCCACTGGCTATTGCTCTTGGCGGGGATGAGCCAATGGCGCTGGGTGCCTGTTTGCTGGACCTGCAGCAAGATCTCTGCGCTCAGGAAGCCCCGATCAAAGACCGTGAGTGAGTGCTCGGGAATGGCCTCAATCAACTCTTTGGCATAGCGCATCTCGTTCTTGCCGTATTCGCCAAAGACCGCATCTCTGAGCAGGTGCGTTGCCAGCGATGTGAGTGTGAGCATGCGCAACTGCGGATAGCTGGCGACCACGCCCGATGCGTACTCCTGAGCGCCGAAGTGTTGACGGTTGTCCGTGGTGTCCTGCGTTCGCAAAGTGCTGCCATCGATGGCATAGCGGGCCAAGCCCCGCCAGCTTCTGCCGCGCTGGTGGCGCTCATCCCAAGCGCTGGCACACAGGCCAAAAAGTTGGGCCAAGGGCTCTTGGCCCAGTCGCTGGCGCGCCTGGGTCACGGCGCTGTTCGCAATGGCTGGATTGACCTCATCAGGCAGCACCAGATCGAGCTCGGCCACGACCTGTGCGATGGATTGGTGGCGGTACATTGCCAGCGCAATGACCAGCCAGACGACTTGCTCGGCCGGCAACTTACGCCGCCGAACGCTGGCTTTGCCAGTGAGGGCCAGGGCATTGGCGATCCATTGCGGATCAATGTGCTGGGACAGCGCGGTGAAATCGGGGAGGGTGGGAGTCTTGCCGACCATCAGAGCCAAGGTGGGTGAAGCAACTGGCTCTGAGTATGGGCTATGTGCAGACAGGAAAAATGCCGCTCACTGGCTTAAGTGAACGGCATTA
>NZ_LMIJ01000032.1 GCF_001428665.1 Acidovorax sp. Root219 | reverse complement strand
GATCGCCCTGCGCTTGTGTACGATCGATTTGAGGCGGGGACCAAAGATGCGGTCAGAATGGTGCGCAATCAACCAATAGTCGTTGGAGAGTTGGATTATTTAAATAAAAAAAGCATATCGGATTTGACTTTTATTAAAAAGAAGATTGTGGATGCGAGATTGCACATAGAAGATCTACAATTTCTTGTTAGGCGTGATGGTGGTTTGGTAATATCTGATCCTTTGGGGGTAAAAGTTGGGCCTGGCTACAGAAAAAATCTCCAAATGATTGAATTTTTGATAAACTTGGCTCGTGCAGGAAAGAAAAAATGACTAACAAAGAGTTTCCCGCTTCAATGACCCCTCTTCAGTCGGTTTCACTGCTTCGCAGTTTTTTGGGGAAAGAGCTTGTTTCATTTACAAGATACAGTTTGTTTTCCAAAGAGGAAGCGGCCGCCGAAATAGAGAAACCTGTTTCACTTGTTTTTGAAGGGACAGAAGGGCCTGTGGGTCTCAATTTTGAAGGAGCCGGAACTCTTGGGGTTGGAGAGGACGATAGCCTGAATAGCGCAATCGTCTGGCTTGACAGGGACAAGGATGGACAGCCCGATTTCAGTCCGATGGACGAGAGTGTAAGCGTATTTTTTCCGATCGAAGCTTCAGATCCTGTTTTTTCACGAACGCAATGGAGTGAATTTATAGGGGATCGATTGATTGGGATGTCAATAATAAAGGAAAATCCGATAAATCCTCGGCTGTATAATCGGCCGTGTGAGATTGCTTTGTGCTTGAATTGGCAAAAAAATGGCAAATTTGCGGCAATCCTCGGTGGGCACGGGGATGACTATTGGGAATGCAAGCTGATGCTATGGAATGCAGTGCAGCCCAAGTTGAACTCCCGATTCTATGAAGTACCTTTGCTGTAATTTCAGTTGGGAGCCTCTAAAAACCGCTACTTTCAGCCAGTCACAGGCGCAGGCGGCTTGAGCGCTTCGGATTAGCTCATTTTTTAAGCAATTCCCCCCTTTTTTTGGGCATTTCTTGCCCACAGATGACTTCACAATACACGCACTTGCAGACAACAATCTGGCAGGCGATCCGGCAGGGACTGAAACTGCGACAGCCAACAATGGCGTGAAGGAGTTCGATGGTGCGGGACCTGGAGCTGCAGCTGATGATTTCTCCAACCTCGGCCTTTCGGACCTGGGGTCCAAGTTGGGCGAAGGGGGCACCAAGGATGTATTCGCCTATGGCGAAAAGTACGCCGTTGGCGTCTTGGACTCAGGCCGCATCAGTGAATTGGAAAGCGAGTTGAAACTGCTTGGCCAACTAAAGGAGATGG
>NZ_LMIJ01000031.1 GCF_001428665.1 Acidovorax sp. Root219 | reverse complement strand
CATGCAAGACGCTTCTTCATTCATCCAGCCCGGCACCTTCCGTATCCGCCAAGCCGACCAGCCGGCCGCCTTGCAGGCCCTGCAGCGCGGGTGCCCCAAGCACATGGTGGTAGCAGACTACCTGCAGAACCCCCAGGAGTTCGCCCGCACCCGCTACCTTGCGCGGGCGTTCGAGCTGCTGGGCATGCAGTGCGATGTGGATGGTGGCGACCTGCTGCTGGTGCCGTTCGAGGGTGGCGAGCCTATCGATCTTTCGGTTTACTACTGGGATTTCATCGAAGACCTGGCGCACGAAGAGAACCCGGGCTCCATGGCCCACGGGACCAAGGTCGCGTTCCATGAAGCGGGCATCGATGTGGAGGGTGACGACGAACACCATGAGGTCAGCCAGGAGGCCGACGACTTCATCCGCGGGATGAGGGACCGCATGATTACCGTGGCTGAACTCGACGCGCTCATCGCCAGCGAAGGCAGCGTGGACTTTCGCGACAACTACGACCGCAAAACGCCCTTGCTGGAGGCGTGCGAGGTCTACCGTTGGCGCCTCTCGCAGCATGCAGCTGCGCAGATGGAAGAGGGCGACGACGACGAAGGCCGCGAGGCCAAGGCCAGTGCCGCCGCAGAGCTGGCGGTGCAGGCGCACAACCTGCAGACCGTGCTGCAGCGCCAGCCGGACATGGCCGCGCGCAACCGGGACGGCACCGATGCGCTGGGCTTGGCCGCCGAGTCGGGCAGCGTGGATTTTGTGGACCAGCTGCTTGCCCACGGCGCAACCGTCAACGCGGGTGCACTGCAGGGCGCGGTGCAGAGCCTGTCGGTGGACATGGTGCGCAAGCTCGCCCAGGGCTACGCCCACCTGGTGGGCCCTGGCTTGCTGCTGCACGCCTGCGTGGCCTACAGCGCCATGCCGACCAAGCTGGCCATGGTGCGCTACCTGGTGCAAGACCTGGGCTGCGACGTGAACGCCCGCGCGGCCAGCCGCATCCAGGACATGCAGGGCACCGTGGGCCGCATGGCCACGCCCCTCATGGCCGCCGCGCTGGCGGACGACCTGGCGGTGGTGCAGCACCTGATCGCCGCCGGGGCCGACGTGCACGCGGTGGATGCCTACGGCAACACGGCCCTGCACTACTGCAGCGGCCAGACCTGGGTGTCCGAAGACGGCCCGCTCTGGTTTGCGCTGGATGAGAACCCCAAGGTGATCGAGTTGCTGCGCCAGCACGGCGCCGACGACAGCGCCACCAACGTGGC
>NZ_LMIJ01000030.1:277266-328464 GCF_001428665.1 Acidovorax sp. Root219 | reverse complement strand
GTGTGGCTTGCGCAGGCTCGGATGTTGTTGGGGCGGTTGAAATAGATTTCTTCTACACCCTCTCGGACACGGCCAAAAAATTCCCAGCCTCTGAGCGGCCGGCGCCTTTACCTTCGCTTTAGGCTACGGCGGCGCTGGCCGTCTCCTGCTGCTGTGCAGCGGCAAGGGACCCTGCCGGTCCGAATCGGTACACCCCTTTGGCGTCCATCACCCGGTCGAAGCGCCCATCGAGCCACAGCAGGTGCAGGTGGGCGAGCGCCTCGCCCAGCGCAAAGGTCATCTGGTGCGGGTCGAGCGGGCGCTTGAACATCACCGGCAGCACGTCGGTGGCCGACAGCGGGCCGCTGCGGCTGGCCTCCAGGATTTCCTGCAAGCGGTCCTGGTGGTGGCTTTGCAGCTGCCCTATGCGCACGTGCATGCCGGTAAAGGGCTTGCCGTGCGAAGGCAGGGTCAGCGTATCCGCCGGCAGGTCCAGGTAGCGCGCAATCGAGCTGAGAAACAGCCGCAGTGGGTCGGCTTCGGGCTCGGCCGCATGCACGCTCACATTGGTGGAGATGCGCGACAGCACCATGTCGCCGCTGATCAAGACCGACAGCCCGGGGCAGTGCAGCGCGATATGTTCGGGCGCATGGCCATAGCCGCTGATGCAGTTCCAGGTGCGCCCGCCGATCTCGATGGCATCGCCGTCCATCATGCGCCGGTAGGTGGTGGGCAGGTCCGGCACCAGCGAGTGGTAGTAGGAGCCACGGCCGTGCACATGGCTGAGGAACGCCTCGTCACGCGCACCGTGCGAGGTGTAGAAGTCGGTCCCGGCCTCGCCACTGAATCCGTCGCGGCTGCCGATCGCTGCGCGTGCAGCGTAGTAGTCGGTGGCACTGATCCACAGGCGTGCATTCCAGCGCGCGCACAGCCAGTGCGCCAGGCCGATGTGGTCAGGGTGCATGTGCGTCACGATCACACGCAGCACGGGCAGCCCGTCCAGGCTGGAGGCGAACACGTCCTCCCACTGTGCACGCGTGAGCGGGTTATCGATGCAGCAGTCCACCACCGTCCAGCCGTCCACCAGGGTGTTGGCCACGCGCTGGCGGTCGCGCAGCAGCCACAGGTTGATGTGGTCCAGCGCAAACGGCAGCCCCATGCGGATCCAGCGCACCCCTAGTGCCACGTCCATCGCCACCCCGGGTGCGGGAAGGGTGTCGCCCATGGGGTAGGTGATTTGGTGTTCGAGGGGGTTCATGCGGTGCCTGCTTGGGTTAGCATTGACGTTAACGTAAACGTCAGATTCACTGCATTGTAGGGACGGTTCGCGAAGCGACTGTCGCCAGTGCGAAACCTGCATTCTCCCGACAGCCCCATGGCCACCTCCTACACCATCAGTGACCTCGCCAAAGAGTTCGACCTCACCACGCGTGCCATGCGCTTCTACGAAGACATGGGGCTGCTGCAGCCCGAGCGCACCGGCCCGGCCGGGCGCAACCGCATGTACAGCGCGCGCGACCGCACGCGGCTGCGACTGACCCTGCGCGCCAAGCGACTGGGCTTGTCGCTGACCGAGGCCAAGGAGATCATCGACCTCTACGACAGTCCGCGCGACACGGGCGCGCAACTGCGCAAATTCCTCGAGGTGCTGGGCTTGCACCGCAAGCAGTTGGAGGAGCAGTTGGCCGACCTGCAGGCCAACCTGGAAGAGGTGGAAGAGCACGAGCAGGAGGCCCGGGCACTGCTAGACAAGGTGGAGCAGCAAAAATGAGCCATAATTGACGTTTACGTAAACGTCAACCAATTTCCTTCCAGGAACCTGCCGTGACCAGCCCAGCTTTCGAGGTAAGAAGCCCGCGCTATGCGGACCGCGTGAGAGACAGCTTTGCGCTGCAGGGCGCCATGCAGACGCTGGGTGCGCGCCTGGCCCGCATCAAGCCGGGTGCGGTGGACATCGAGTTCGATTGGGCTGCCAGCCTCACGCAGCAGCACGGTTTCCTGCATGCCGGCATGGTCGCCACAGCGCTCGATTCCGCCTGCGGCTATGCGGGGTTCACTTTGATGGGCGACGATGCGTCAGTGCTCACCATCGAATTCAAGATCAACCTGCTGGCCCCTGCCCAGGGCGAGCGCTTTCGCGTGGAAGGCCGGGTGCTCAAGCCCGGCCGCACCATCACCGTGACCGAAGGGCGCGCCTATGCCCTGGGCGCCCAGGGCGACAAGCTGGTGGCCACCATGGGCTGCACGCTGATGGCCGTGACCGGCCGAGACAACATCCGTAACTGAGACGTTCGTACCCCGAATCCGCATTACTTCCTACCAGGAGACAAACCATGAGCATCCCCGCCAACCTGCCAGGCCTGAACTTCCAGGTGGGCGAAGACATCGACGCGCTGCGCGACGCCGTGCGCGATTTCGCCCAAGCCGAGATCGCCCCGCGCGCCGCCGAGGTGGACAAGAATGACCAGTTCCCCATGGACCTGTGGCGCAAGATGGGCGAGCTCGGGGTGCTGGGCATCACCGTGCCCGAGCAGTACGGAGGTGCCGCCATGGGCTACCTGGCGCACATGGTGGCCATGGAGGAGATCTCGCGTGCAAGCGCTTCCGTGGGCCTGTCCTACGGCGCGCACAGCAACCTGTGCGTGAACCAGATCAACCGCAACGGCAGCGAGGCGCAGAAAGCCAAGTACCTGCCCAAGCTGATCAGTGGCGAGCATGTGGGTGCGCTGGCCATGAGCGAGCCGGGCGCCGGCTCCGACGTGATCAGCATGAAGCTCAAGGCCGAGGACAAGGGCGGCTACTACCTGCTCAACGGCAGCAAGATGTGGATCACCAACGGCCCCGACGCCGACACCCTGGTGGTCTATGCCAAGACGGAGCCTGAGCTGGGCGCGCGCGGCGTCACCGCCTTCCTGATCGAAAAGGGCATGCCCGGCTTCAGCGTGGCGCAAAAGCTCGACAAGCTCGGCATGCGTGGCAGCCACACGGGCGAGCTGGTGTTCAACAACGTCGAGGTGCCCGCCTCGCAGATCCTGGGCGGCCTGAACCAGGGCGCCAAGGTGCTCATGAGCGGGCTGGACTACGAGCGTGCGGTGCTGACCGGTGGACCCCTGGGGATCATGCAATCGGTGATGGACAACGTCATCCCTTACATTCACGACCGCAAGCAGTTCGGCCAGAGCATCGGCGAATTCCAGCTCATCCAGGGCAAGGTGGCCGATATGTACACCGTGCTCCAGGCGGGGCGCTCGTTTGCCTACACCGTGGCCAAGAACCTGGACATGCTGGGGACCGACCATGTGCGCCAGGTCCGCAAGGACTGCGCCAGCGTCATTCTCTGGTGTGCCGAGAAGGCCACCTGGATGGCGGGCGAGGGCGTGCAGATCTTCGGCGGCAACGGTTACATCAACGAGTACCCCCTGGGGCGCCTGTGGCGTGATGCCAAGCTGTACGAGATCGGCGCGGGAACGAGCGAAATCCGCCGCATGCTGATTGGCCGGGAGCTGTTTGCCGAGACCTGCTGAGCCTGCGGGCCGATTCCACCTTTTTGAGAGCCAGAGACCCATGTCCACATCCATCGAAGAACTCTTTGTCCACAACCGCGCATGGGCGGCCCAGATGGAGCGTGAACGCCCTGGCTTCTTCACCGGCCTGCTGGCACAGCAAAAGCCCAAGTACATGTGGATCGGCTGTTCCGACAGCCGCGTGCCGGCCAACCAGATCACGGGCCTGGAGCCCGGCGAAGTCTTCGTGCACCGCAACGTGGCCAACGTGGTGGTGCCTACCGACCTCAACTGCCTGTCCACCATCCAGTACGCGGTGGACCAGTTGCACATCGAGCACCTCATGGTCGTGGGCCACTACGGCTGCGGCGGCGTGCTGGCCGCACTGGAAGGCACGCGCGTGGGCCTGGCCGACAACTGGATCCGCCACGTGCAGGACGTGCGCGACCGCCACCGTGAGCTGATCGCCGCCACCGCACCCGAATGGCGCCACGACGTGCTGTGCGAGCTCAACGCCATCGAGCAGGTGGTCAACATCGCACAGACCACGGTGATGCTCGACGCCTGGGGTCGCGGCGACAAGGTCACCCTGCACGGCTGGTGCTATGGCCTGAAAGACGGGCTCATCAACGACCTGCACATGACCATCGCCGGCACCGAAGGCCTCGACTCACTGTACAGGGCCGCCATTGCCGGCGTGGCCGCCACCCAGCGGGGCTGAGCCTACAGGCTCTGCAGGATCGGTAGGCAGACCATGTTCCCACAACGACTCGACTCGCCCCAGGCGTACGACATCGCCAAGGCGATGATGGATGGTTTCAACCGCCACTACCGCCTGTTCCGCACCGAGTCCGCGCGGGCCAAGCACCGCTTCGAGACCGCTGACTGGCATGGCCAGCAGCGCGCCCAGCGCGAGCGCATCGAGTTCTACGACCTGCGCGTCAAGGAGTGCGTGCGCCGGCTCGAAAAGGAATACGACGCGGGCACCCAGCCCATGGACGTCTGGCACCAGGTCAAGCTCCACTACATCGGCCTCCTGGTCAACCACCACCAGCCAGAACTGGCCGAGACCTTCTTCAACTCGGTGACCTGCAAGATCCTGCACCGCACGCACTTCCACAACGACTTCATCTTCGTGCGGCCCGCAGTCAGCACCGAGTACATCGAGAACGAAGAGCCTGCGGCACGACCCACCTATCGCGCCTACTACCCCTCGCGCGAGAGCCTGCACGACACGCTTACCCGCATCATCGACAACTTCCAGCTGCAGGGCAGTTTCGCCGACCTGCCGCGCGACACCGGCCATGTGCTGCGCGCCATGCAGGGCCGCCTGGACAAGGTGCGCCTGCGCGCCAACTTCCAGATCCAGGTGCTGGCCAGCCTGTTCTTTCGCAACAAGGGCGCCTACGTGGTGGGCAAGATCATCAACGGCTTCCAGGAAGTGCCGTTCGCCCTGCCCATCCTGCACGACGACGAGGGCCACCTGTATATCGACGCGGCCCTGTTCGGCGAGGACGATCTGCAGATGCTGTTCAGCTTTGCGCGCGCCTACTTCATGGTGGACATGGAGATACCGAGCGCCTACGTGCAGTTCCTGCGCAGCCTCATGCCGCGCAAGCCGCGCGCCGAGATCTACAACGCCCTGGGCCTGGCCAAGCAGGGCAAGACGCTGTTCTACCGCGACTTCCTGTACCACCTCAAGCATTCGAGCGACCGCTTTCGCATCGCGCCCGGCATCAAGGGCATGGTCATGCTGGTGTTCGACCTGCCGTCGTTCCCCTTCGTTTTCAAGCTCATCAAGGACTTCTTTCCGCACCAGAAGGAGACCACGCGCGAGCAGATCAAGGCCAAGTACCTCCTGGTCAAGCAGCACGACCGCGTGGGGCGCATGGCCGATACGCTGGAGTACAGCGAGGTGGCCTTTCCGCGCGACCGCTTCGACGACGAGCTGATCGCCGAGATCCAGAAGTTCGCACCCAGCCAGCTCGAGATCAGCGACCGCGACGGCGATGGCCAGACCGAGGTCATCATCAAGCACCTGTACATCGAGCGGCGCATGATCCCGCTCAACATCTACCTGCAGGAGGCCTTCGACACCGGCCTTTCGGACAACCGCGCGCGCCAGCAGATGGAACACAGCGTCATCGAATACGGCAATGCCATCAAGGACCTGGTGGCCGCCAACATCTTCCCGGGCGACATGCTGTGGAAGAACTTCGGCGTCACGCGCAACGGCAAGGTCGTGTTCTACGACTACGACGAGATCGAATACCTCACCGACTGCCACTTCCGCCGTGTGCCCACGCCGCGCAACGAGGAAGAAGAAATGAGTGGCGAGATCTGGTACGCCGTGGGACCGCGCGACGTGTTTCCCGAGACCTTCGGCCCCTTCCTGCTGGGCAACGACGCCGTGCGCGCCGTGTTCATGCAGCACCACGCCGACCTGCTGGACGCCGCGTTCTGGCAGTCGCACAAGGAGCGCATCCAGGCGGGCCATGTGTACGACGTGTTCCCCTACGACACCGACCGGCGCTTCACGGGCGCCCCGCGCGACTGACGAGCCAGCCCTTTCAGCCCGTGGCATCCCACCGCAACCCTAGCGATTCACTCCCCCCACCTTTCAGGAGACAACACCATGAACCAGGACCCCATTGTCATCGTCGGCGCCGCACGCACCCCCATGGGCTCGCTGCAGGGCGATTTTTCCAGCCTGTCCGCCCATGACCTGGGCGGTGCCGCGATCAAGGCCGCCATGGAGCGCGCCGGTGTCTCGCCCGACGCGGTGGGCGAAGTGCTGTTCGGCAACTGCCTGATGGCCGGCCAGGGCCAGGCGCCTGCGCGCCAGGCGGCTTTCAAGGGCGGTCTGCCCAAGGGCGCGGGTGCGGTCACCCTGTCCAAGATGTGCGGCTCGGGCATGAAGGCGGCCATGATGGCGCACGACATGCTGCTGGCCGGCACGCACGATGTGATGGTGGCCGGCGGCATGGAGAGCATGACCAACGCCCCCTACCTGCTGCAGAAGGGCCGCGGCGGTTACCGCCTGGGCCACGACCGCATCTTCGACCACATGATGCTCGACGGGCTGGAGGACGCCTACGAGGCCGGCCGCTCCATGGGTACCTTCGGTGAAGACTGCGCCGCCAAGTACCAGTTCACGCGCGAGCAGCAGGACGCATTCGCCACCGCCAGCGTGCAGCGTGCCAAGGCCGCCACCGAGTCGGGCGCGTTCGCGGCTGAGATCGTGCCCGTCACCGTCAAGACCCGCGCGGGCGAGACCGTGGTGTCGGTGGACGAAGGCCCGGGCAAGGTCAAGCTCGAAAAGATCGCCAGCCTGAAGCCCGCCTTCAAGAAGGACGGCACCATCACCGCTGCATCGAGCTCCAGCATCAACGACGGCGCCGCCGCGCTGGTGATGATGCGCGAATCGACGGCCAAGAAATTGGGCTGCAAGCCCATCGCCCGCATCGTGAGCCATGCCACGCACGCGCAGGAGCCCGAGTGGTTCGCCACCGCCCCCCTGGGCGCCACGCAGAAGGCGCTGGCCAAGGCCGGCTGGGCAGTCGGCGACGTGCAGCTGTGGGAGATCAACGAGGCCTTCGCCGTGGTGCCCATGGCGCTGATGAAGGAGCTCGACCTGCCGCACGACAAGGTCAACGTGAACGGCGGCGCCTGCGCCCTGGGCCACCCCATCGGTGCCAGCGGCGCGCGCATCATGGTCACGCTGATCCATGCGCTCAAGGCCCGGGGCCTCACCAAGGGCCTGGCCACGCTGTGCATCGGTGGCGGCGAGGCCACGGCCATGGCGCTGGAACTGGTCTGATTTCGGCCAGCATATTCGGCCAACAATAGTGCCTTCACCACCACCATCCTCCGCACCGGAGCACGCTGCCATGGAATCCAGCACCGCCGCCATCACCGCCTTCTGGCGCGAGTTCGCCGATACCGAGGCTGCCCTGCATGCCATGCCTTTGCGCGAACGTGTGGAGGAGGGCAATGTGCTGCTGGAGCGGCACCTGGAAGGCCTGGCGCTGGAGATGTCCGGTGGCGATGGGGATGCGGTGGTGGACATGATCGTCACCGCCCACGGCAGCATCGACTGCTTTCCCCTGCTGATGCAGGTGGTGGCGGCCGCGCCCAGGCTGCAGCACCACACGCTGCGGGCGTTCCGCGAGCGCACGCAGCAGCCGGACTTTCCCATCGGCATGGACGGCTTCGAGCTGTCCACCTCCGAGGTGCTGATCGCCTGCAGCCAGGACGACGGCCAGGCCGCGCTCGAGATCCGCTTCGACCGCGAGATCCCGCAGGATTTTCAGGACCATGCGCGCAACATGGCGTTCATCATGCTCGACCACGTGCTGGGCGAGTACGACTTTGCCGTGAAGGTCGGTGCCGTGGACTTCGTGGAGGAGTCTGCGGACCCGGATGCCGAGTGGACCCCGCTCAGCCTGCTGCCCCCCGTGTTCGACCGCTACTGGAGCGAAACCCTGGGGCGCACCGGCGACTTCCCCAGCGGCGAGCATGTCTGGGGGGGCATGACCCTGGCCTTTGGCGGTTCGGACGACGAAGACGCCGGCGAGCCGCAGGACACGGCGCTGGTGATGGTCAATCGCAGCGCCAACCCGGTCGCGATGCGCGCCGACCTGGCCTATGCCCTTACGCTGGACATGCCCGTCGGTGACCGCGACGAGCTTCAGGTTGCGCAGGACCTGCACGACCAGGCGGCCACCCTGCTGGAACTGTCGCAGCTGGGCATCCTGGCCTACACCATGACGCGCAGCGGGCGCCGCAAGGCCGTGTACTACGTGGGCGATGAACAGCTGGCCAAGCAGGCGCTGGCGCCGCTGCTGCTGCGCGATGAGGCCGCCTCGCTGGAAACCACCACGAGCTTCGATCCCGCCTGGTCGGGCTATTTCGAGTTCGCCATCCACTGACCAGCGCTTTCATCTGACAAGGATTCCCATCCCATGGCAACGATTCTCATCATCGGCGCATCGCGCGGCATTGGCCTGGAGTTGGCGCACCAGTACGTGGAGGCGGGCGACCGCGTGATCGCCACCGCGCGCGATGACGCCGGGCGGGAGCGCCTGCAGGCACTGGGGGCCCAGCCGCTCACCGTGGACGTGGCCAACCCCGCCAGCGTGAGTGGCCTGTCCTGGCTGCTCGATGGCGAGAAGATCGACCTGGCGCTGTACGTGGCGGGCGTGATCCGCCGGCCCAACGCGCTCACGCCGCCCACGCAGCAGGATTTTGACGCCGTCATGCACACCAACGTGCTGGGTGCCATGCAGGCCCTGCCTCAGGTAGCGCCGATGGTGGCAGACGCGCAGGGCGTGTTCGCCTTCGTGTCCAGTTCCATGTCGCAGATCGGCAGCGTGGACGACAGTGGCTCCTGGCTCTACCGCACCAGCAAGGCCGCGCTCAACATGGCCGTGGCCTCGGCCCAGCACGACTACCCGGGCGCCACCCTCGTCACCATCGACCCCGGCTGGGTGCAGACCGAGATGGGCGGCGGCGAGGCCCCGCTCACGGTGCAGGAGAGCGTGCGCGGCATGCGTGCCACCCTGGCCAGCGTGACCGATGCCGACAAGGGGCGCCTGCTGCACCATGACGGCCGGCGTGCTGCGCACTGGTAGCCGTGCCCGCCTTTCTTCCTTTCCAACAACAAGTGCTTTCGGAGACCCCATGCTGCTGACCCAAGACCAGGAAATGATCCGCGACGCCGTGCGCGATTTTGCACAGGCCGAGCTGTGGCCCCACGCGGCACGCTGGGACAGGGAGCACCACTTTCCCAAAGAAGCGCACCAGGGCCTGGCCGCACTGGGTGCCTATGGCATCTGCGTTCCCGAAGACCTGGGCGGCGCGAACCTCGACTACGTGACCCTGGCCCTGGTGCTCGAAGAGATTGCTGCGGGTGACGGTGGCACCAGCACCGCCATCAGCGTGACCAACTGCCCCGTCAACGCCATCCTCATGCGCTATGGCAATGCGCAGCAGAAGAAGGACTGGCTCACGCCGCTGGCCCAGGGCCGCATGCTGGGCGCCTTCTGCCTGACCGAGCCACATGTGGGGTCCGACGCCTCTGCGTTGCGCACCACTGCCGTGCGCCAGGGCGACGAATACGTGATCAACGGCGTCAAGCAGTTCATCACCAGCGGCAAGAACGGCCACGTGGCCATCGTCATCGCCGTGACCGACAAGGGCGCGGGCAAGAAGGGCATGAGCGCCTTCCTCGTGCCCACCGACAACCCCGGCTACGTGGTGGCGCGCCTGGAAGACAAGCTGGGCCAGCACAGCAGCGACACGGCGCAGATCAACTTCGACAACTGCCGCATCCCGGCCGAGAACCTGATCGGCGCCGAGGGCGAGGGCTACAAGATCGCCCTCGGGGCGCTCGAAGGCGGGCGCATCGGCATCGCCGCGCAGAGCGTGGGCATGGCGCGCAGCGCCTTCGATGCGGCGCTGGCCTATTCCAAGGAGCGCGAGAGCTTCGGCACGGCCATCTTCAACCACCAGGCGGTGGGTTTTCGCCTGGCCGAATGCGCCACGCAGATCGAGGCCGCGCGCCAGCTCATCTGGCATGCCGCCGCGCTGCGCGATGCCGGGCGCCCCTGCCTCAAGGAGGCGGCCATGGCCAAGCTGTTCGCCAGCGAGATGGCCGAGCGGGTCTGCAGCGCCGCCATCCAGACGCTGGGCGGCTACGGCGTGGTGAACGACTTCCCCGTCGAGCGCATCTACCGCGACGTGCGCGTGTGCCAGATCTACGAAGGCACGAGCGACGTGCAGAAGATCATCATCCAACGCGCCCTGGCCTAAGAGGCTGAGAATCTTTCGTCCATGCCCGCCTTGCCCGCCAAAACACCCCGGCTCGTTGTTACAAATGCTCGCCATAGCCCGAGCTATGGCTGTGCTTTGCGCCTAGATCCGAGGCGTTTTGACGCGCACTTCGGACACGGCCAAAAAATTCCCAGCCTCTGGGTCGCGCTCACGCGCCGGTGGGCCGCAGCCACTGCGCCAGCAGGGCGTGCAGCGTGTCGGCGTCGACCGGCTTGCGCAGCACCAGGTAGCCTTGCGCGTCGGCCTCCTGCAACTCGGGCGCATCGAACTCGCCGCTGACCATGGCGCCGTGCGCATCGGGGTATCGCTCCAGCAGGGCTCGCAGCACCTCGAAGCCGCTTTCGCCCGAGCGCAGCCGCTGGTCGCACAGAATGGCCTGCGGCGTGAACCCGGCTTCGATGTGGGCGAAGGCCTCGCTCGCGTTGGAGGCCAGGCGCACTTCCACCTCCCAGGTGCCGAGCAGTGCCGACCAGGCTCCCAGTACCTGCGGGTCATCGTCCAGTACCAGGCAGCGCCCCTGCAGCGGGCCGTGGCGCCCTTGCGCGCCCATCGGCGCCAACTGGGCGGACAGCGGCGGCGCCTCGGTGGCAGGCAGCTCGATCCAGAAGCACGAGCCCTTTCCGAGCTGGGATTGGAGGCCCTGGCGGGCGCCCATCAGTGCCACGCAGCGTGCCACCACGGCCAGTCCCAGGCCATGCCCGCTGCGGTGCAGCTCCCATGCGTGGTGGGGGCGGTAGAAGGCCTGGTAGATCTGGCCCTGCTCTTCCAGGGCCACCCCCACCCCGGTGTCCCACACCTCGATGCGCCAGTGCTGGCCACGCCGCCGCGCGCCCACCAGCACCCCGCCGTGCGGCGTGTAGCGCAGCGAGTTGTGCACCAGGTTGGCCAGTGACTGGCGCACCAGCGCAGGGTCGGCCAGCACGGTGGCCTCATGGGGCGGCCGGTGCAGGCGCAGGGCCAGGCGCCTGGCCGCCGCTTCCGTGGAGAACTGGGTCTGCAGGTCATCGAACAAGCTGGCCAGTGCTACGGGTGCGGGCCGCAGTTCCACCGCGCCCGACTCGATGCGCGACAGGTCCAGCAAGGCATCGAACATGTGGCTCACCGAGCGCATGCTGAGCCGCCACTGCGTTAGCAGGCCCTCCAGCCGCGGGATGCCCTGGCCATGCAGGGCAATGGCTTCGGCCAGCAGGCCCATCGCATGCACGGGCTGGCGCAGGTCGTGCGCGGCGGTGCTCAGAAAGCGGTTTTTCTCCGCCAGGGCCGTCTCTGCGGCGCGGCTGGCCCGGAGGTAGCGCTCGGCCAGGTCCCGGCTGCGCTCCTCAAGCACGATCTGGCGCACGAAGAAGCGGTGCGCATGGAAGGCACTGCGGTAGATCACCAGGTTCATCACCAGCGTCATGGGCAGGATGAAATACCAGTGTCCCGGAAACGACCAGGGCAAAAGCGCCAGGCTCCAGGCCATGCCGAAGAACAGCGCGCGATAGATGCCCCAGTGAGCGGTCATCTGCGCCGCATTGACGGCTGCGATGCCCATGAGGGTGGTGTGCAGCAGCAGCATGAAGTCATAGGTCGCACCTGTGATGGACAGCGCGACCGACAGGGACAGGGCCCCTCCGTGGCCCAGCGCGAGCCATTGCAAGCGTGGCTGCCAGGTGGCGAGCACCTCCATGGCCTTGCGTTCCGACTGATCCCGCAGGTAGCGGCGATGCAGCCGCCATACGGCCCACAAGGCCGGCAGGTACAGCGCCCCCCACACGAAAAGCCCTACGGGGTTTCCGCCCAGCCAGGCCAAAAGTCCTCCGAACAGCAGGCCCATGGAGGGCATGGCCATCATGCTCAGGCGCAGGCGGGCAAAGGCGGCACTGAGCAGCCGCAAACGGCCTTCGTCGCTGGGCGTGCTGGTTTCCAACAGGTGCTCTGGCGTGTCCATGCGCAACGGGCTTCGTCAGTGGCTGTACCGGGGCGCCAGCCACTGGGCCAGCACGGCATGCAGCCGGACCACGTCGAGCGGCTTGGACAGCACCAGGTAGCCTTGGTTCTCGGCCTCCTGCAGATCGGGCGAATGCAGTTCGCCGCTGACCATGGCGCCATAGGCGTCGGGGCAGTGCGCCATAAGCGCCCGCAGGATGTCGAAGCCGCTCTCGCCCGAGCGCAGGCGCTGGTCGCACAGGATGGCGCGGGGGCGAAAGCCGCCGTCCACCAGGTCCCAGGCCTCGCTGGCACAGCTGGCAAAGCGGGCGTCGATGCCCCAGGCCTGCAACAGCGCTGACCAGGCTGCGGCCACCTGCGGGTCGTCGTCGATGACCATGCAGGTGCCCGCCAGCGAACTCAGGTCGGGGCGGTCGCTGCCCTCGCCTGCGTCCCATGCCAGGCCTCTGTAGCGTGCCTGCTGGGGGTCGCTCTCGACCAGGGTGGCACGGGGCAGGTGCAGCCAGAACCGAGACCCCTTGCCCAGGCGCGAGGCCAGTCCATAGTCTGCGCCCATCAGTTTTGCGCAGCGCGCCACCACGGCCAGTCCGAGGCCGTGGCCGTTGTTGTCGATGTTCCAGGCGTTCTGCGGGCGGTAGAACGGCGAGTAGATGCGCAATTGGTCCTCCAGGGCCACGCCCACACCGGTGTCCCATACCTCGATCTGCCAACCCCCGCGGCGCGGGCGGGCGGTGAGCAGCACGCCGCCGCGTACGGTGTAGCGCAACGCGTTGTGCACCAGGTTCACGACCGACTGGCGCAGCAGGTCCGCATCGGCCTGCACGGCGGCATGGGGGCCTGGCGGGCGCACGCGCAGCCGCAGCCCACGCGTGCGCGCCTCCTCGCGAAAGAGCGCGAGCACGTCGTCGAAGAGCGCATCCAGCGCTACGGGCCCGGCATGCGCGGTCACATGGCCGCTTTCGATGCGCGACAGGTCCAGCAGCGAGTTGAACATCAGGTTCACCGAGCGCACGCTGCGCTGCAGGTCGGCCAGGGGTGCATCCAGGCCTCCATCGCGGTTGCGCCGCGCAATGGCTTCGGCGAGCAGGCCCATGGCGTGCACGGGCTGACGCAGGTCGTGCGCGGCAGTGCTCAGGAACCGGTTCTTCTCTTCCAGGGCCGCCTGGGCTTCATCACGTGCCGCCAGGTAGCGCGCTGCCATCTGCGCGCCGCGCTCCTCCAGCCGGATCTGCTGCACGAAGAAGCGGTGCGTCGTGTGTGCGTGGCGGTAGATGATCAGGCTGTGCAGCAGCGCCAACGGCAGGATGAAAGGCCAATGGTCCGGAAACACCCAGATCAGCAGGGGCAGCGATGCATTCCAGCCCGCCATGAACAAGCGCATGAACACGCTGAGCACGGGTGTCTGGAGTGTGGCGTTGCCGACGATGATGGCGGCGTTGGTCACCAGCAGCAACAGTGCGAAGTCGTAGCTCGCGTGGCCCGCCACGATGGCCATGGGCGCGGTGATGCCCGCTCCGTGCAGCAAGGCGCATGTTTCGAGCCGGGGCTTCCATTTGCGCACCAATGCCTCGGCATCCAGGCGCTTGCGGTCGCGCAGATGCAGGCGCCGCTGCACGACCATCACCCCGGCAAACAGGGCGTAGAAGCCGCACCATGCCCACATCCAGCGCGCATCGTGCCCTCGCGCATAGAACAGCGTGAGCGTCAGTGCCAGCAGCGGCAGCACGAAGATGCTGGTGAGCAGAAGGCCAAAGGTCATCTGCAGCAGGCGGGCTCGCCCCTCCATGCTGATGGGGGCGTCGTCGGACCACTCGGCCGGTGGCGCTGCCGCAGGCGAGGCCATCAGCCCGCAGATCCCGCCAGAACCAGCCTGCGCCCACGCAATTGCGTAATGGCCTCGATGCGGTTGCGTGCACCCAGGCGCTGCAGGATGGCGGTGATGTGTTCCTTCACCGTGCTCTCCGACAAGGCCAG
The DNA here is from genome assembly GCF_001428665.1 of Acidovorax sp. Root219. Taxonomy (GTDB): domain Bacteria; phylum Pseudomonadota; class Gammaproteobacteria; order Burkholderiales; family Burkholderiaceae_C; genus Acidovorax. The sequence continues at coordinate 314,245 of NZ_LMIJ01000030.1, read as the reverse complement.
GTCCAGTGCGATGCGCTTGTTGGGCTGGCCCAGCAGTACCAGGGCGAGGATCTCGCCCTGGCGTGCGGACAGGCCCAGCTCGGCCGGTGTCACCGGCAGCTCGCGGCTGCGCAGCCCGCCGGGCTGCACGCGACCGCCGGGTACAAACCAGGTCAGCCCGCCCAGCAGCGCATGCACGGCCTGGGCAAATGTGCCCGGGCTCTCCTGCTTGTGCACAAAGCCACGTGCTCCACCTGCGCGGGCGCGTTCGGCCAGGAGCGGGTCGTCATCGCCGCTCATCACCGCGATGGCGGTGCCGGGGCAACTGGCACGCAGCTGCGCAATGAGGCCCAGGGCCGCCCCTTCCACCAGCCAGAAGTCGATGAGGGCCAGCGCCGGTGCCCCATGCACCGCCACCTGCTGCAGGCAGTCTGCCGCATCGGTGGCCAGCCGCATTTCCATGTCAGGGCGCAGCGAACGCAGGAACTCTGCAACCCCGCGCGCCACCAGGGGATGGTCGTCAAGAATGATGGCGTAGGGGGACGTTGGAGGCATTGGGTGGGGGGAGACCGCTGTGGCAGGCAAATTCTGCCAAGTGTTCCGCAAGATGGGTGCGGCGCAAACCCTACCGGAGTAGGGTTGGCAAAAGCGCGGCTACATCCTGATACCTTGAGGACCTGTTCCCGGGGCACTGCTGGTGATCCGCATCACCGGCCCATTGCACCCGGTGATTGGACACTGGCAGTACACCAACCAGGTGGGGCCAGAGTGCATGCCATGCGCCCAGAGCTCCCACCATCTTGAGAGGAGCTGCCCATGTCTGTTCATTTTCGCGCGCGGCGCGTTGTCCCCGATTCTTCCCACTTGAATGCCCGCGCTGTCTGGCGCTTTGCGCCGCTGGGACTGGCTGCTGTCCTGTTGTGCGCCTGCGGCGGTGGTGGTGGGACCGACAGCCCGGCTGCGCCCGACCCCTCCACTCCAATGCCACCGGGCCCATCCGTACCGCCGCCAGCGCCGGCGCACTACACGGTGGGCGGCACCGTCACCGGCTTGGCCGCTGGCCAGATGCTGGTGTTGCAGAACCAGGGCGCGGACGATTTCACGGTGGGGGCCAACGGCAGCTTCGTGATGGCCGCCAGTTGGCCTGCGGGCAGCAGTTATGCCGTCACCATCAAGACCCATCCCACCGGCCAGCAGTGCTCCGTCTCGCAGGGTGCAGGCACGCTGTCCTCCACTGTTGCCAGCGTACTGGTCGATTGCGTGAGTCTGCCTGCAGCAACCTACACGCTGGGCGGTATGGCAAGCGGGCTATCAGCAGGTCAGTCGGTGGTACTGACCAATGGCGGCAGTGAAGACCTGACCGTTTCAGCGGATGGAGGTTTCACCTTCACCAAGGCATTGGTCGATGGTGCGGTGTACGCGATCACCGTGAAGACTGCGCCCGCCGGTTCAGGCTGCGTGGTGCGCAACGGCTTCGGATCGGTGGCTGCCACCAGCGTGGACAGCGTCGCGGTGCGGTGTGCCCCCCTTGCCACCTTGTCCGAAGGCCCATGGGAGCAGGACCAATGCCTGCCCGTGACCGGCGCATCGGCCGGGCTGCGGGATCTGTGGCGCGTCTCACGCTCCGGCAATTCTGTTTCTGTAGGCGCTGGAATGGTGTCTTACCGCAGCCCCCAATGCGATGGCGCTGGCACCGCGTCCTCAGGCCCATTGAACGGCACGTTCTCATTCGAGCAGGAGCGAACCGAGGCCACTGCCGAGCTTGCGGCTTTCTGGGGCAACCGGCGCTACATCGCCACGAGCATGGGGCCGACCAAAGTGGTGTTGGTGCGCAAGGCCAACCACCTGTGTCTGCTGGAGGACACGGCCACGCCATCGGCCTTCCCCGATGCCGCCAGCCTGGGGCCTGCCGTCACTGCGGCCATTGCGGCCGGCAAGTGCTATACGCCGCGCTGAAGCGGTTCAACCGGCGCTGTCGCGTTTGCGCAGCACCACGGTGATCTGCCCGTTGGTTTCGATGGTGGCACGCTCCACCTCGTGCAGGTGCAGGCAGCCGCTGGCGCGCAGGGCGGCCTCCAGGTCGTCGGTGGAGAGCAGTTCCTTGTGCATCAGCTCGGTGTGCACCTTGCCCTGGTCCACCAGCACGCGCGGTTTGCCGTCGATCAGGCGCTCCAGCCAGGCGAAGCGGAAGGTCATGTTGGCCAGCACCACATGGCAGCCCATGAGCGTGCTGGCCGAGATCAGCCCGCCCACCAGGGAGTTGTCGCCCGCGTTCATCGAGTTCTGCACGGCGTTGGACAGGATCAGCAGCAGCACCAGGTCGAACGGCGCGTACTGCCCCGTCTGGCGCTTGCCCGTGAGCCGCAGGAAGACCAGCAGGAACACATAGACCAGGACGCCGCGCAGCACAAACTCCCACCAGGGCACGCTCATTTCCCACATGGTTCGACTCCTCGGGTGGTGATATTCATGCGTGCCAGTCTACGGCGTGCGAGTGTCGGCGAAAATCGGACACCATCGCGCTTCCACGCAGGCCGGCAGGCCTGGGTGGATGACCTGATTTTTAATCGTGTTTGATCAGAGAGGCCACGCATGCTGCGTCGCGAATTCCACCAAGCCAGCCTGGGCGCCCTGGGCACCTTGCTGCTGGCCTACGCCAGCAACGTGCAGGCCCTGTCGCTGGGCGATCTGTCGGCCGCCGATGCCTCGGGCGGCCTGAAGGCGGCCCTGTCGCAGGGCGTGCAGGCCGCCATCGCCTCCCTGGGCCGGCCCGATGGCTTCCTGGGCAACCCGCGCGTGCGCATCGGGCTGCCGGGCACCCTGGACGATGCCGCCAAGGTCATGAAGTCGCTGGGCCAGGGGCGGCGCATCGACGAGCTGGTCACCTCCATCAACCGCGCTGCCGAGGCTGCCGTGCCACTGGGCCAGGACCTGCTGGTTCAGGCCGTCAAGAATATCAGCGTGACCGACGCGAGGAACATCCTGACCGGTGGCGAAACCTCGGTGACGGCCTTTTTTGCCGAGAAGACGCGCACTGCGCTGGGCGAGCGCTTCCTGCCCGTGGTGAACCAGGCCACCGAGAAGGTCGGCCTCACGCAGAAGTACAACGCCTTCGCCGGCAAGGCCGCCAGCTTCGGCCTGCTCAAGGCCGAGGATGCCAACCTGGCCCAATACGTCACCGGGCGCACGCTCGATGGCCTGTACCTCATGATCGGTGAGGAGGAGCGCCGGATTCGCCAGAACCCTGCGGCCTCCGGCAGTGCCTTGGTCAAGAAGGTATTTGGCGCAATGAAATGAAGCACCCCTTGAGTCGCTTCGCGCCTCGGTGCATCCGCCAGAGGCGGCCGCTCTTCGGGCACGTCCAAGCCTGCGCAGGCAGGCTTGGAGCCGCGGCCCTCAGCCCCTCTCTCATATTGCTTCGCAATCTGGGAGGGGGACGCCCTCGGTGCGGCGGGGCGGCCCTTGCACGGGGGCGCTGGCCTTGGCCGCGCCAGTTTCATGCGCTGCGGGTGATTCCCAGCATTGTGGATAACTGATATGGCAGTCTAAAACCCATGGCATCCCCTGAACCCACCAACGCCTGCCCCTGCGTCCAGACCAACGCGCGCCAGCAAGCCCTGGCCTATGCCGCATGCTGCGGCCGCTATGTCGACCATTTCGAAACCGCGCCTGCGCCCGATGCGCCCAGCCTCATGCGCTCGCGCTACAGCGCCTTCGTGCTCGAACGGGCAGACTACCTGCAGGCCACCTGGCACCCGCGCACCCGGCCTGCCCAACTGGACTTCGATCCCGGCGCCCGCTGGCTGGGCCTCACGGTGCGCAGCCAGCGCAGCACGGGCGAGGACACGGCCGAGGTCGAGTTCGTCGCACGCTACCGCGTGGGCGGCCGCGCCGTGCGCCTGCACGAGACCAGCCGCTTCGTGCGCGAGGACGGGCGCTGGTTCTATGTCGATGGCGACCAGCAATGACCCACTCCTTTCTTTTTTGTGAGCCTTGATCCATGACCTTCGAAGCCATCCTGTTCGACTGCGACGGCGTGCTCGTCGACAGCGAGCACATCACCAACGGCGTGCTGCGCACCATGCTCAACGAAGCGGGCTGGGCCATCACGCACGAAGAGTGCATGGACTATTTCATCGGCCGCACGGTGCGCAGCGCCACCGCCCGCATCGAGGCCGAGACCGGCCGGCCGCTGACCGACGAGTGGATGGCATCCTTCTATGCCCGCCGCAATGCCGAGCTGGACCAGCACCTGGTTGCCATCGAGCACATCCACCCCACCATCGAGCGTGTGCACGCCCACCACGGCGGGCGCATCGCCTGCGCCTCGGGGGCCGACCGCTTCAAGGTGGAGATGCAGCTGGTCAAGGTCGGGCTCATGCCGTATTTCGAGGGGCGCATCTTCAGCGGCCACGAGGTTCCCCACACCAAGCCTGCGCCCGATGTCTACCTGGCAGCGGCCGCAGCACTGCAGGCCGACCCCGCGCGCTGCGCCGTGGTGGAGGACACCACGATCGGCGTGACGGCCGGCGTGGCTGCCGGCGCTACGGTGTTCGCCTATTCTCCACTGGGAATGGGCGACGAGGCACTGCGCGCGGCCGGGGCGTCACAGGTGTTTCGCAGCATGGCCGAGCTGCCCGCCTTGCTGGGCTGCTGAGCCAGGCAAGCCAAGGCTCCACCTTCTCTTAAACTCCCCCGCAGAGCGCGCGTTATTGCCGCGCCGGGAAGGGGGAAGCCTGTGACAACACTGCAATCGATGGTGCGTTGGGTGGGGGCCGCACTGGTGGTCGTGCTGGCCGGGTGCTCGTCCGTGAGGCCCTGGGTCAACGAACCCATGCCGCGGGAGGAGCAGGCGGTCATGCAGCGGCCGTCCCAGCGTGATCCCAGCATCCTGGTCGCCGTCACTCTCTCGGGCGGCGGTGCGCGCGCGGCGGCCTTCGGTTTCGGCGTGCTCACCGAGATGCAGAACACGGTGTTCGAGTGGAACGGCCGGCGCACCACGCTGCTCGATGCGACCGATGTGGTCAGCGGCGTTTCGGGCGGCAGCATCGTGGCCGCCTACTATGCGGCGCACGGCATCGAGGGGCTGCCGCGCTTCGAGCACGAGTTCCTGCGCCAGAACTTCCAGAACAGCCTGATCACCCAGGCCCTGCGCCCTGGCAACCTGGTGGACCTGACTTCGCCCTGGCTGGGCCGCACCCACCTGCTGGCGCGGCGGCTCGACGAGCTCTATGCCGGCAAGACCTTCGGCGACGTGGAAAGGCGCCCGCGCCACCCGCAGCTGTTCATCACCGCCACCGACATGTCGCTGGGCACGGGTTTCGAGTTCACCTGGGACCAGTTCGCGCTGATCTGCTCGGACCTGCGCACCGTGCCGCTGTCCTTCGCGGTGGCCGCCTCGTCGGCCGTGCCGCTGCTGCTCAGCCCGATGACGCTCAAGAACCATGCGGACCAGTGCGCCAACCGCCCAGCCGGCAGCCACCTGGCGCGCGCCAATGCTGGCGACTACCGCTCGCGGCTGTATCGGGTCAACGAGCAGAGCTACCTCGATGCCAGGCGCAAGCCCTACATCCATCTGGTCGATGGTGGGTTGTCTGACAATCTGGGCGTGCAGCGCCTGCTCGACCGCGCGCTGGCTGGCGGCGGCCTGCGCGAGAGCTTCAGCGAGGTGGGTATTCCGCCGGGCAGCATCCGCAAGCTGGTGCTGATCACGGTAAACGCCGAGCGCGACCCCTCGTTCAACATCGACACCAGCGACAAGGTGCCCGACATGCTGCAGGTGGTGGATTCCCTTCTGTTCGGCACCGGCGCGCGCGCCACACGCGAGACGCAGGAATACCTGCGCGACATCACCGAGCAGTGGCGCAAGACCCTGGCCGTGAGTCCGCACAGCGGCGGCGACGTGTTCGCGCCGAACGCCGAGATCCACGTGGTGTCGGTCAATTTGCGCGACTCGCCCGACGACGTGGCGCGCCCGCGCCTGCTGCAGATCCCCACGGCGTTCTCCATCGAGCAGCACGAGGTAACGGACCTGATCGAGGCCGGGGGCAGTGTGCTCCGGCACTCGCCCGAGTTCCGGGCGCTGGTGAAATCGCTGCCGGTGTACCAAGCATCCCAAGGGGCGCCGCAGTAGCCTGACTCAGGGTCTTGTGTCCGGAGCGGGTGTGGTGGGCACGTCCTGCTCCTCGGCCGCCTCGATCTGCGCGGCCATGGCGCGCTGGTAGCCGGGGCGCTGCTGCAGGCGGTGCCAGTACATCAGCGTGCGCTCGCCGAACTCGGGCGACAGGCCCAGGTGCTCGGCCAGCAGCAGCGCATAGCCCACCGATACATCGGCGGCGGTGAAGCGGCCGGCGCACAGGTACTCGCCATGGGCGAGGGCGGTTTCCACCGCGCGCAGGCGGGCCAGGAACCAGCGGCGGTAGTCCTCGACCACCTGGGGCTGCTGGCGTGCCTTTTGCTCGAAGCGACTGTAGCGCAGCACCAGGGTCTGCGGAAAGGTCAGCGTCGCCTCGCCCATGTGCAGCCAGTTGAGGTAGGCACCGTAGGCCGGGTCCACGGCACGCACGTCCAGCCCGGCATCGGGGTGGGCTGCAGCCAGGTACTGGCAGATGGCGGCCGATTCGGTCATGCGCACGGCGTCCTGCACGAACAGGGGCACGGTGCCCAGGGGGTTGAGCTCCAGGAAGCTGCGCGCCTTCAGCCGTGGAGGAAAGGGCAGCATGTGCAGCGAGTACGGCAGCTGCAGCTCCTCGAGCATCCACAGGGGACGGAACGAGCGTGCGCTGACGCAGTGGTACAGGTGGATCATCGGCATTGGGGTTCAGTGTAGTGCGCGGCCATGGCCGCAGGGTTCCCCACGCTGCCAGTGCGGTTGCAGATCACGCCGCCGTCCGGGCCAGGCGGCGGTACTCGGCCGGCGAATGCCCGGTCCATCCCTTGAAGGCGCGGATGAAGCTTTTCTCGTTGACGAAGCCTGCCGCCTCGGCCACTTGCTTGATAGGCCGGTCGCTGCGGTGCAGCAACTCCATGGCGCGGCCCTGCCGCACCTCGTCCTTCAGGCCCTGCAGGGTGGCGCCTTCCTCCTTGAGCTGGCGGTGCAGCGTGCGCGGTGATACGTGCAGCAAATGCGCCAGCGACTCGGCGCTGTGCGAGGCCAGTGCCTGGCCTGGGTGGCCCTGCACGGGGGCTCCCAGCAACTGGCGCACGCGGGCTACCAGTAGCCGGTCGCGCCGGTACTGCAGCACCGTGAGCGGCAGCGCATGCTGCAGCATCTGGCGCAGCGCGGCCTCGTCGCGCCGCAGGGGCAGGCTGAGGTAGCGGGCGTCGAAGTGGATGGCGGTCTGCGGGGCGCTGAAGCGCACCGATCCCCCGGGGAACAGCACGCCATACGCCTCGGCATGCGGCGGCGCGGCAAAGGCGAACTCGGCCGCTAGCAGCGGCACGCGCGAGTCCACCATCCAGCAGCCCAGGCCCAGTGCGTTGCGCAGCACCGAGACCAGGCAGAACTCGCGCAGGGAGCCCAGGTCGCGGTTCTCCTCGATGGAGAGTGTGGATGTGGTGTCGGCTTGCGTGAGGCGCAGGGTGATGTCGTCCGCCAGCAGACCATGGTGGCGGCACCAGCGCTTGAGCGCCACGCCCAGGTCGGGCGAGCTGATGGAGGCGCGTGCCAGCATGCCGTAGCTGCCCCAGGGCAGGCGCCGGCCGAACCAGCCCAGGGCCTCGTCGTCGAGCTCGCGCATGGCTGCGCCCGAGATCTCCTCCATCTGCCAGGCGGTGATGCGGGCGCCTTCGTCGAACAGCAGGCCGGGCGCAATCTGTGCCTGGGCCAGCGCCCAGGCGGGGCTCATGCCGCGGCGCCTGTAAGCGAGTGCAATCGCCTGCACAAAGGCAATCGGGGTGGCCGCAGGGGCGGCCTTGGGGGCGGGAAGCCCGCTGGAGGCGACGGGGGCAGGGGATTTCACGGGGTACAGTGTGCATGAGTCGTGGCACGATTTGCAACCTTTGTGTCCACCACGGGCCGCGTTGGGCTTCTATGCTTGGGGTGACATTGCCCATGCCGCGCGGGCAAGCGATACGCAAGGAGACAAGACAATGGGTGCAGCCATGCCTTCCGCCACCACCCCACTGGTCACCAGCCTGGCCCGTGGCGCCACCGACGTGCCGCTGATCGAGCAGACGCTGGGCGATTTCTTCGATGCCATGGTGGCCCGCCAGCCCGAGCGCGAGGCGCTGGTCAGCGTGCACCAGCAGCTGCGCTACACCTACCGCAGCCTCCAGGCCGAGGCCCGCCGCTTGGCCAGTGCCCTGCTGGGCTTGGGCCTGGTGCCCGGCGACCGCGTGGGCATCTGGTCGCACAACAATGCCGAGTGGGTGCTGATGCAGTTGGCCACGGCGCAGGTGGGCCTGGTGCTGGTGAACATCAACCCCGCTTACCGCACCTCCGAGGTGGAGTACGCGCTCAACAAGGTCGGCTGCCGGCTGCTGGTGAGCATGGCGCGCTTCAAGACCAGCGACTACCTGGGCATGCTGCGCGAACTGGCGCCCGAGTGGCAGCGCCAGGAGCCGGGCCGCCTGGGCGCGGTGAAGCTGCCGCACCTGAACACCGTGGTGTGGATCGACGAGGCCGGGCAGGGCGTCGATAAACCGGGGTTGCTGCGCTTTTCGGACCTGCTGGCGCGCGGCGATGTGGCCGATGTGCGCGTGGCCGAGGTGGCCTCCGGCCTCAAGGCCACCGACCCCATCAACATCCAGTTCACCAGCGGCACCACGGGTTTCCCCAAGGGTGCCACGCTCACGCACCGCAACATCCTGAACAACGGCTTCTTCATCGGCGAGTGCATGCGCCTCACCCCGGAAGACCGGCTGTGCATCCCCGTGCCGCTGTACCACTGCTTTGGCATGGTGCTGGGCAACCTGGCCTGCTTCACGCACGGCGCGACCATCGTCTACCCCAACGACGGGTTCGATCCGCTCACGGTGCTGCAGACGGTGCAGGACGAGCGTTGCACCGGCCTGCACGGCGTGCCCACGATGTTCATTGCCGAGCTGGACCACCCGCGCTTTGCCGAGTTCGACCTGTCCACTCTGCGCACCGGCATCATGGCCGGCTCACCCTGCCCGACCGAGGTGATGAAGCGCGTGGTCGAGCAGATGCACCTGTCCGAGATCACCATCGCCTACGGCATGACCGAGACCAGCCCCGTGAGCTGCCAGAGCAGCACCGAGACGCCACTGGAAAAGCGCGTCTCCACCGTGGGCCAGGTGCAGCCGCACCTGGAGGTGAAGATAGTGAATCCCGATACCGGCGAAGTCGTGCCCGTGGGCGAGCGCGGCGAGTTTTGCACGCGCGGCTATTCGGTGATGCACGGCTACTGGGGCGACGAGGCCAAGACCCGCGAGGCCATCGACGCCGGGGGCTGGATGCACACCGGCGACCTGGCCACCATGGATGCCGAGGGCTACGTGAACATCGTCGGCCGCATCAAGGACATGGTGATCCGCGGCGGCGAGAACATCTACCCGCGCGAGATTGAGGAGTTTCTCTACCGCCACCCGCAGGTGCAGGACGTGCAGGTGGTGGGCGTGCCCGACGCGAAGTACGGCGAGGAGCTGTGCGCCTGGATCGTGGTCAAGCCTGGCCAGGAACTGACCGAGGAGGCCGTGCGCTCCTTCTGCAAGGGCCAGATCGCGCACTACAAGGTGCCGCGCTACATCCGCTTCGTCACGGGCTTTCCGATGACGGTGACGGGCAAGATCCAGAAGTTCAAGATCCGCGACGAAATGAAGGACCAGCTGCGGCTGGCCGAAGAAAAGACTGCTTGAAAGATTCGCTGCATGACCATCCTCGATACCCAACTGAACGCCCGCTCGGCCGACTTCCTGGCCAACGCGGCCGCCATGCGCACCCTGGTCGATGACCTGCGCGGCCACCTGGACAAGGTGGCCCAGGGCGGCGGCGAGGCCGCGCGCGCCAAGCACACGGCGCGCGGCAAGCTGCTGCCGCGCGAGCGCGTGCAGATGCTGCTGGACCCGGGCACACCCTTCCTGGAGCTGGCGCCCCTGGCCGCGCTCAACATGTACAACAACGATGCACCGAGCGCGGGCCTGATCGCCGGCATCGGCCGCGTGAGCGGCGTGGACTGCATGGTCGTGTGCAACGACGCCACGGTGAAGGGCGGTACCTACTACCCGCTCACCGTCAAGAAGCACCTGCGCGCGCAGGAAGTGGCGCAGCAGAACCACCTGACCTGCATCTACCTGGTGGACTCGGGCGGCGCCAACCTGCCCAACCAGGACGAGGTCTTCCCGGACCGCGACCACTTCGGCCGCATCTTCTTCAACCAGGCCAACATGAGCGCCCAGGGCATCTCGCAGATCGCCGTGGTCATGGGCAGCTGCACGGCCGGCGGCGCCTATGTGCCGGCCATGAGCGATGAGTCCATCATCGTCAAGAACCAGGGCACCATCTTCCTGGGCGGCCCGCCGCTGGTGAAGGCCGCCACCGGCGAGGTCGTCACGGCCGAGGACCTGGGCGGCGGCGATGTGCACACGCGCCTGTCGGGCGTGGCCGACCACCTGGCGCAGAACGACCTGCATGCGCTGCAGCTGGCGCGCAATGCGGTGCGCAACCTCAACAAGGCCAAGGCCGCAGCGCCGGCGGACAGCGCGCCGCTGCCGCCGAAGTTCGCCGGTGAAGAACTCTACGGCGTGATCCCGGTGGACACGCGCAAGCCCTTTGACGTGCGCGAGATCATCGCCCGCATCGTCGATGGCAGCGAGTTCGACGAGTTCAAGGCGCGCTATGGCACCACGCTGGTCACGGGCTTCGCGCGCATCGAGGGCATGGCCGTGGGCATCATCGCCAACAACGGCATTTTGTTCAGCGAGTCGGCCCTCAAGGGCGCGCATTTCATCGAGCTGTGCTGCCAGCGCAAGATCCCGCTGGTGTTCCTGCAGAACATCACCGGCTTCATGGTCGGGCGCAAGTACGAGAACGAAGGCATCGCGCGCAACGGCGCGAAGATGGTCACGGCCGTGGCCACGGCCGCCGTGCCCAAGTTCACCATCATCATCGGCGGCAGCTTCGGCGCCGGCAACTACGGCATGTGCGGCCGCGCGTACAGCCCGCGCTTTCTTTGGATGTGGCCCAACGCGCGCATCAGCGTCATGGGCGGCGATCAGGCCGCCGGCGTGCTCGCCACCGTCAAGCGCGATGGCATCGAGGGCAAGGGCGGCCAGTGGAGCGCCGAAGAGGAAGAGGCCTTCAAGGCTCCCATCCGCCGCCAGTACGAGGACCAGGGCCACCCCTACTACGCCACTGCGCGCCTGTGGGACGACGGCGTGATCGACCCGGCCGACACGCGCCGCGTGCTGGCGCTGGGCCTGGCCGCGACACGCAACGCGCCCATCGAAGACACCAAGTTCGGTTTGTTCCGCATGTAAGGACTGATTGCCATGGGAACGAACAACCTCGCCATCACCTATGCAGGCGCCGTGGCGCGCATCACGCTCACGCAGCCCGAGATCCGCAACGCCTTCAGCGACGAAGTCATCGCCGAGATCACCGCCGCTTTCACCGAGGTGGGCGCACGCGCCGACGTGCGCGCCGTGGTGCTGGCGGCCGAGGGCCCGGCCTTCTGCGCGGGCGCCAACCTCAACTGGATGCGCCGCATGGCCGACTACACGCGCGACGAGAACGTCGCCGACGCAGGCAAGCTCGCCGAGATGCTGCGCGTGATCTACGAATGCCCCAAGCCCACCATCGCGCGTGTGCAGGGCGATGTGTACGCCGGCGGCGTGGGCCTGGTGGCCGCCTGCGACATGGCGGTGGCGGTGGACACGGCGGGCTTCTGCCTGAGCGAGGTGAAGCTGGGCCTGATCCCTGCGACCATCAGCCCTTACGTGATCCGCGCCATGGGTGCGCGCGCGGCGCACCGCTACTTTCTCACGGCCGAGCGCTTCAGCGCAGCCGAGGCGCTGCGCATCGGCTTCGTGCACGAGGTGGTGGCGGCCGACCCGGGCATGGAGGCGCTGGACGCCAAGGTCAACGAACTGCTCAAGGCGCTCACCAGCGCCAGCCCCGCAGCCGTGCGTGCCTGCAAGAAGCTGGTGATCGACGTGGCTGAGCGCGAAATCAACGCACAGCTGATCGACGCCACGGTACAGGGCATCGCCGACATCCGCGCCAGCGAGGAAGGCCGCGAGGGCGTGCAGTCCTTCCTGCAAAAGCGCAAGCCCGCCTGGCTGGCCGTTTGATCTTCTGACTGGAAATCCCCATGGACGCACTCTGGCTCAGCATCGTTCAGTGGCTGCACACCATCGGCCTGCACGTGGATGCGGGTACCGCACGCGACGTGGCCGGCGGGGTGGCCCGCGCCACCCAGCAGCTCGACATGCCCGGCCTGCTGGCCCTGGCGGCGGCTTTGGGCTGGGCCAGCGGCGTGCGCCTGTATGCCGTGGTCTTCATGGTCGGTGCCATGGGCTGGGCCGGCTGGCTGCCGCTGCCGCCGGGCCTGGCGGTGCTGCAGAGCCCGATGGTGTTGGCGGTCAGCGGTTGCATGCTGGTGGTGGAGTTTTTCGCCGACAAGGTGCCATGGTTCGACAGCCTGTGGGATGCCGTGCATGCCTTTATCCGGGTGCCCGCCGGGGCGCTGCTGGCGGCCGGCGTGTTCGGCGCTGACAGCGCCACCATGGGGCTGGTGGGCGGGCTGATGGGGGGCTCGCTGGCCGCCACCTCCCTGGCCACCAAGATGACGGCGCGCGCTGCGGCCAACACCTCGCCCGAACCGTTCTCCAACTGGGGCCTGTCCTTTCTTGAGGACGGGCTGGTGGTCGGCGTGGTCTGGCTCGCCACGCAGTACCCGGTGACCTTCGGTGTGGTGCTGGTGGTGATGCTGGTGGTCTCGGTGCTGCTGCTGGTGGTGCTCTTCAAGTTTCTGCGCGCCGTGCTGCGGCGCTTGTCTTCTCTTTTTTCGGCGCCCGCTAAGGCGGTTTGAAACCCTATGTTTAACAAGATTCTTATTGCCAACCGCGGCGAGATCGCCTGCCGAGTCGCTGCCACCGCCCGCCGCATGGGGGTGAAGACCGTGGCCGTGTACTCCGATGCAGACGCCGGTGCCAAGCATGTGGCCGTGTGCGACGAGGCCGTGCACATCGGCGGCAGTGCTCCCAAGGAAAGCTACCTGCAGTGGCAGCGCATCATCGCCGCCGCCAAGGCCACGGGTGCGCAGGCCGTGCATCCGGGCTACGGCTTCCTGAGCGAGAACGAGGAATTCGCCCAGGCCTGCGCCGACGCGGGCCTGGTGTTCATCGGCCCGCCTCCTTCGGCGATCCAGGCCATGGGGCTCAAGGCCGAGTCCAAGCAGCTCATGGAGAAGGCCGGTGTGCCGCTGGTGCCCGGCTACCACGGTGCCGACCAGGACCCGGCCCTGCTGCAGCGCGAGGCCGACCGCATCGGCTACCCGGTGCTCATCAAGGCCAGCGCCGGTGGCGGTGGCAAGGGCATGCGCGCGGTGGATTCGGCGGCCGAGTTCGCCGATGCCCTGGCCTCGTGCCAGCGCGAGGCCATCAACAGCTTCGGTGACGACGCGGTGCTGATCGAAAAGTACGTACAGCGCCCGCGCCACATCGAGATTCAGGTGTTTGGCGACACATTGGGCAACTGCGTCTACCTGTTCGAGCGCGACTGCTCGGTGCAGCGCCGGCACCAGAAGGTGCTGGAGGAAGCACCGGCCCCGGGCATGACCGAGGCCATGCGCCAACAGATGGGCAATGCCGCCGTAGCCGCCGCACGCGCCGTGAACTACGTGGGCGCCGGCACGGTGGAGTTCATCGTCGAGCAGCGGCCTGACGGCAGCATGAACTTCTTCTTCATGGAGATGAACACCCGCCTGCAGGTGGAGCACCCCGTGACCGAGGCCATCACCGGCCAGGACCTGGTGGAGTGGCAGCTGCGCGTGGCTGGGGGTGAGCCGCTGCCGCTGGCACAGGACCAGCTGCGCATCACCGGCCACGCCATCGAGGCGCGCATCTGCGCCGAGAACCCCGACAACAACTTCCTGCCCGCCACAGGTGCGCTGCATGTCTACGGCCTGCCGTCCCACGTGGCCTTCGAGCGTGGCACGGTGCGCGTGGACTCGGGTGTGCGCCAGGGCGATGCCATCAGCCCCTTCTACGACTCCATGGTGGCCAAGCTCATCGTGCACGGCGACACGCGCGAGCAGGCCCTGGCCCGCCTGGACGAGGCCCTGGCCCAGACCCACATCGTGGGCCTGGCCACCAATGTGCAGTTCCTGCGCCGCGTGGCGCGCACCGATTCGTTCGCCCAGGCGAAGCTCGACACGGCGCTGATCCCGCGCGAGCAGGCCGTGCTGTTCAAGCGGGAGGACGTGGGCCTGCCGCTGGCCGCCGCCAGCGCCGTGGCGCAGACCCTGCTGCACGAGCGCGCGGAGCAAGGCGCTGACCCGTTCAGCCGCCGCGATGGCTTCCATACGCATGGCGTGGTGCAGCGCCGCTTCGAGTTCGAGTTTGGTGGCGAGCATGCCAAGGCTTGGCTGACCTACGAGCGCGGCGGCAGCCTGCACCTGGCGGTGGGCGAGGGCGCTGCCCAGGTGGCCGGGCCGCTGGTGTTCGCCGCCGTGGGCGATGCCATCGACCTGCAGTTCGCCGGCCAGCGCACGCGTGCCGCCGTGTACGCCCAGGGCGAGGTGGACCATGTGTTCACGCCCGTGGGTGCCACGCAGATCGTGGCCATCGACCTGCTGGCCCATTCCGGTGAAGCGGCAGCCGAGGGCGGGCGCCTCACGGCCCCCATGCCCGGCAAGGTCGTGTCGTTCGCCGTCAAGGCCGGTGACAAGGTTGCCAAGGGCCAGGCCCTGGCCGTGATGGAGGCCATGAAGATGGAGCACACCATTGCAGCCCCGGTGGACGGCGTGGTGCAGGAGCTGCTCTATGCGCCCGGCGACCAGGTGGCCGAAGGCGCCGAGCTGCTCAAGCTGGTGGCAACTGCTGCCTGACTCCCTGCAGGCGCGGTACGCTTACGGCCCATGAACATCACTTTTTGCTGTACCGATACCAAGGCCGAGCCTTGGCTGCAAGGCCTGCAGGCGGCCCTGCCCGACGCCTCCATCTCCGTCTGGCAACCGGGTGCACCCCAGGCCGACTACGCCGTCGTCTGGGCGCCGCCCCAGCAGTTCATGGACGAGCAGCAGGCCCTGAAGGCGCTGTTCAACATCGGCGCGGGCGTGGATGCGCTGCTCAAGCTGCGCCTGCCGCCCGGCGTGCGCGTGGTGCGTCTCGACGATGCCGGCATGGCCGTGCAGATGGCTGAGTATGTGTGCCACGCCGTCATCCGCCACTTCCGCGAGTTCGACGCCTACGAGGCCGATATGCAGGCCGGCCGCTGGGGCTACCGCAAGCCGCGCCTGCGCAGCGAGTTCCCGGTCGGCGTGATGGGGCTCGGCGTGCTGGGCGAGCGCGTGGCGCGGGCGCTGGCGCAGTTCGACTTTCCGGTCAATGGCTGGAGCCGCTCGCACAAGGCCATCGAGGGCGTGCGCGGGTTCAGCGGTGCCGACGGGTTCAACGAATTTCTCGCTGCCAGCCGTGTGCTGGTGAACCTGCTGCCGCTCACGCCGGACACTGCAGACATCATGGACCGCGAGACCCTCTCGCGCCTGCAGCCTGGCGCTTACGTCGTCAACGTGGCGCGCGGGGCGCACCTGGTGGAAGAGGACCTGCTGGCCCTGATCGACAGCGGACATGTGGCCGGCGCCACGCTGGACGTGTTCCGCCACGAGCCCCTGCCCGTCGGCCATGCGTTCTGGAACCACCCGCGTATCGCGGCCACGCCGCACACCTCGGCGCGCACGCTGCGCGAGGAGAGCATTGCGCAGATTGCGGGCAAGATGGCGGCGCTGCAGCGCGGCGAGGCGGTGGCCGGGATCGTGGATCCGGGGCGCGGATACTGAGGTTCGCAGGGCACCGACGCACCGGGCAACCACGCCATGGCCACCTCCTTTCTCCGCCCGTTCCTGGGCCTGCTCGGCTGGTTCCTGTTGTTGCCGGGTGCGCTGTCTGCGCTGGGCGCTGCCTGGCTGCTGGCCGTGAGCCTGAATCTGGTGGGCGACATGCGCTCGGCCCAGGGCCGGGTGGTGGCCCTGGTGCCGGGCACCGTGGGCACGCAAGGGCGTCTGGGCCAAGGCAGCAAGAGCGTGGTGGAGTTCACGGCCCATGACGGCCGCACCCTGCACGTGACCGATCCGGTGCTGCGGAGGCTGCAGGCAGAGCACGCCATCGGCGAAGCCGTCACGGTGCGCTACCCCGCCAAGGACCCGCTGCAGGCCGAGATCAGCAGCTCCCGCTGGATCAAAAGCTTCATCGGCATCGCCATGCTGCTGGCGGGCCTCGTCGGCATGGCCCTCGGCTGCCTGCTGTTGCGGCTTCGGCCCAAGCCGGCCATGGCCGCTTCCACGGCCTGAACACCCACATCCCCATCGGAGAATTCCCCATGAGCATCCCCGCCAAAGTCAAACTCGTCGACGTGGGTCCGCGCGACGGCCTGCAGAACGAGAAATCCCCCGTACCGGCCGAAATCAAGATCGGCCTGGTGCACCGCCTGCAGGATGCGGGCCTCAAGAACATCGAGGTCACCAGCTATGTCTCGCCCAAGTGGGTGCCGCAGATGGCGGACAACCACGAGGTCATGGAAGGCATTGCGCGCCAGGCGGGCATCGTCTACTCGGTGCTCACGCCCAACCTCAAGGGCTATGAAGCCGCGGTGATTGACCGTCCCGACGAAATCGTGGTCTTCGGTTCGGCCAGCGAGGCCTTCAGCCAGAAGAACATCAACTGTTCCATTGCGGAGAGCATCGAGCGCTTTGCCCCCGTGGTCGAGGCCGCGCGGGCGGCCGGCATCCATGTGCGCGGTGCCATGAGCTGCACGGTGGGTTGCCCCTACGAAGGCGAGATAGCGCCCGAGCGCGTGGCCTACCTGGCCGGCCTCATGAAGGGCATCGGTGTGCAGCACGTGGGCGTGGCCGACACCATCGGCGTGGGCACACCACGCAAGGTGCAGCGGGCCATGGAGGCCACTCTGCAGCACTACGGCATCGACGACGTCTCTGGCCATTTTCACGACACCTACGGCCAGGCCCTGGCCAACACCCTGGCCACGCTGGAGATGGGTGTGTGGCAGTACGACACCTCGGTGGCAGGCCTGGGCGGCTGCCCCTATGCCAAGGGCGCCACGGGCAATGTGGCCACCGAAGACGTGGTCTACATGCTGCACGGCATGGGCATCGATACCGGCATCGACCTCGACAAGCTCATCGATGCGGGCGCCTACATCAGCAATTTTCTGAACCGCAAGCCCAACTCGCGCGCGGCCAATGCCCTGCTGACCAAGCGGGCGGGCTGACCACGGGGCCTGAAGGCCCGACAATGGGGGACCAGAGGGCGGCACCGTGCCGCCCCACCATGACCAGTGCGGGAACCTTGGATATGTGCGGAGCGGAACTGAAGAACTTGCCGGAAGGCGTGCAACGGGTGGCAGCGGCGCTGCAGGCGCAGGGCCATCCCCACATGCCGCAGATGCTCGACGACGCAGCGCGCACCGCCCAGCAGGCGGCCGATGCCCTGGGCATCCTCGTCGGCCAGGTGGCCAAGAGCATCATCTTTCGGCGCAAGAGCGACGACGCGGCGGTGCTCGTGGTGACCTCGGGCGACCGGCGCGTGGACGAAAAGAAGGTCGAAGCCCACGTGGGCAAGGTCGGCCGGGCCGATGCCGAGTTCGTGAAGGCACGCACCGGCTTTTCCATCGGCGGCGTATCGCCGCTGGCGCATGCCACGCCGCCCGTCACGCTGATCGACCGCGACCTGCTGCGCTTTGACGTGGTGTGGGCGGCGGCAGGGCATCCGCACAGCGTGTTCCCGCTGCACCCGAACGACCTCACGCGCCTGACCGGGGCGCCCGTGGTGGACGTGGTGCAGGAGCCCGCACCAACTGTGCCACCTGCAGCGGCATGACCCCGGTCGAGCTGCTGGCCAACCACGCCCGCCAGATCGGCGTGGCTGGGCACTTCGACGCCCGCAGCCAGGAGCCCATGCCCTCGCCCTGCATCTCGGTGTGCCGCATGTCGCCCGACCGCAGCCACTGCGAGGGCTGCTTTCGCACGCTGGACGAGATCCGCATCTGGGGTGGCGCCGATAGCGCCGTGCGCCGTACCATCTGGGCGCAATTGCTGCTGCGCGCGGGCATCGCTCCGTTTGACGCCAAGGGGATATCTCCATGAAACGCATCACGTTCTACCTGGACTTCATTTCGCCCTATGCCTGGCTGGCCTTCGAGCGCCTCCCCGAGGTGCTGGAGGGCCTGAGCTACAGCGTGGCCTACCAACCGGTGCTGCTCGGTGCCCTGCTGGCACAGCACGCAAATCCGGGCCCGGCCGGCATCGCGCCCAAGCGCGAATGGACCTACCGCCATGTGACCTGGCTCGGCCACGCCCACGGCATCGGCCTGCAGATGCCGGCGCGCCACCCCTTCAACCCGCTGCCGCTGCTGCGCCAGGCGCTGGCCTGCAGCGATGACGGCACCATCAACCGCTACGTGGCTGGCACCGTGCTGCGCCATGTCTGGCTGGGCGGGCAGGACGCGCTGGACCCGGCGCGCATGGCCGATCTGGCCACCGCATTGGCCGAGCAGCTGCGGCCCGGCCAGGACATTGCGAGCGAGGCCCCCAAGGCGCTGCTGCGTGCCAACACCGAGACCGCCCAGGCTGCCGGGGTGTTCGGCGTGCCCGCCTTCGCGGTCGATGGCAAGCTGTTCTGGGGGCTCGATGGCCTGCCCATGCTGCGTGCCTACCTCGATGGCGATGCCTGGTTTGAGGGGTCGGACTGGGATGGTGTTGCGGCGCTCCCTTCGGGTCTCGCGACCAAGGGCTGATGACGGTGGGCTGGCCGGCGCTTCCTGACAGCGTGCCTGTCAGCCTGTCGGGGTAAACACCGCCCTCCGTGCTCGCCTTCTCGCATGCTGAAAGCGGGCGCAAGGGTTTCACCTTAAGTTGTCAGAGCGCGGTCAGTTTGGTGAAAGGCCCTGTTGGTTTCGTGTCAGAGGGGGGTCAGTGCAATCTCCAAGAATGTGGGCAGCCGCACCAGAGGGCGGTCTGAATACATCACACAGGAGACAAACCATGGCAACCCATCCCGCACCGCGGCCGATGACCGCCGAAGAGAAGAAGGTCATCTTCGCTTCGTCGCTCGGCACCGTTTTCGAGTGGTACGACTTTTATCTGTACGGCTCGCTCGCAGCCATCATTGCCAAGCAGTTCTTCAGCGGTCTGGATGCGGGCGCAGCCTTCATCTTCGCGCTGCTGGCCTTCGCGGCGGGTTTCCTGGTGCGGCCTTTCGGCGCCATCGTGTTCGGCCGCCTGGGCGACATGATCGGGCGCAAGTACACCTTCCTGGTCACCATCCTGATCATGGGCCTGTCGACCTTCATCGTCGGCCTGCTGCCTAGCTACGCCACCATCGGCGTGGCCGCCCCCATCATCCTGATCGCGCTGCGCATGCTGCAGGGCCTGGCACTGGGCGGTGAGTACGGCGGTGCCGCCACCTACGTGGCCGAGCATGCCCCGCACGGCAAGCGCGGTGCCTACACCTCCTGGATCCAGACCACGGCCACGCTGGGCCTGTTCCTGAGCCTGCTGGTGATCCTGGGCGTGCGCCTGAGCCTGGGTGAGGCGGTGTTCTCCGACTGGGGCTGGCGCGTTCCGTTCCTGGTGTCCATCCTGCTCCTGGGCATCTCGGTGTGGATCCGCCTGTCGCTGTCGGAATCGCCGGCTTTCCAGAAGATGAAGGCCGAGGGCAAGACCTCCAAGGCCCCCCTGGCCGAGTCGTTCGGCCAGTGGAAGAACCTGAAGATCGTGATCCTGGCGCTGGTGGGCCTGACCGCCGGCCAGGCCGTGGTCTGGTACTCGGGCCAGTTCTATGCACTGTTCTTCCTGACGCAGCAACTGAAGGTGGACAACACCACGGCCAACCTGCTGATCGCCGCCGCCCTGCTGCTGGGCACGCCCTTCTTCGTGGTGTTCGGTACGCTGTCGGACAAGATCGGCCGCAAGCCCATCATCATGGCCGGCTGCCTGCTGGCCGTGGTCACCTACTTCCCTGTCTTCAAGGCGCTGACCGAAGCCGCCAACCCTGACCTGGCCAAGGCCCAGGCCACGGCCGGCGTGGTGGTGACGGCCGACCCTGCCTCGTGCTCCTTCCAGGGCAACCCGGTGGCCCGTGAGATCGACTTCCGCACTTCCTGCGACATCGCCAAGCGCTACCTGGTGCAGAACTCGGTGAGCTACGACAACGTGGCAGGCCCCGCAGGCTCCCCAGCCGTGGTCAAGATCGGTACCAAGACCGTCGAGGCGCCTACCGGCACCGTGGTGAACCTCAAGTTCGACGAAGCCTCTGCCAAGTCCATCGCGGCCTTCAAGAAGGAAGTGGCCGAAGACCTGAAGATCGCCGGGTACCCGACCAAGGCCGACCCTGCCAAGACCAACAAGGTTCTGACGGTGGTGCTGCTGTTCTGGCTGGTGCTGCTGGTGACCATGGTGTACGGCCCCATTGCCGCCATGCTGGTGGAAATGTTCCCGACCCGCATCCGCTACACCTCGATGAGCCTGCCGTATCACATCGGCAACGGCTGGTTCGGCGGCCTGCTGCCCACCACGGCCTTCGCCATCGTGGCACAGACCGGCAACATGTACAACGGCCTGTGGTACCCCATCATCATCGCGGGCATGACCCTGGTGATAGGCACGCTGTTCATCCGCGAGACCAAGGACGTGGACATCTACGCCAACGACTGACGATTACGGCAACTGCGACCAGTGCGCGCCTCCCCCGGGGCAGGCACTGTGTTCCAGAAAAGGGCCTCGCACGCACCATGCGGCGCTGCGAGGCCCTTTTGTTGAGCAAGCAACCAAGCAAGCCCCTTAAAACCTGTTCGAAAAGCTTTCGGACCGGTCCTTGCAAATTCAGGAGATATGAGCCATGTGGAAGATCGTTGTCGGATTCGTGCTGTTTGCGGCCCTGTCGCTGTTCGTCATCATGAAGGCGGGTGACAAGGTGGACATGGGTGGCGAGCAGCATGGCGGCGACTCCCTGCATGTGCCCGCCGCACCTGCCTCCGGGGCCAGCGCAGCGCATTAAAAAAAGCACCCCCTGAGTCGCTTCGCGCCTTCACCCCTCTCTCGACTCGCAATGCGAGTCGGGAGGGGGACGCTCCCAGCGCGGCGGGGCGGCCCTTGCGCGGGAGCACTGGCATGGGCCGCGCCAGTTTCATAGACCATGGGCCTATGCCACAGCCTTATCGTCATGCACCATTGACGAGAGGCAGACTCAAGCAATCCGCGTTTAACGCTTGAAGCGGCCGTCGGTGCCGATGATGGAGAGGTCCGAGAAATCCAGGCCTGAATGGTCGGTACTGCTGTAGGAGAGGGTAAGTCCACCCATGTCCCAGTTGCGGATGCCCTCCAGGCCCGCGTGCAGCTTTGCGCGATCGGGCTTGGGGCCGGCGCGCTTGAGGCCTTCCACGAGCACCTTGGCACTCACGAAGCCCTCCACCATGGCCGGGGTCAGTTCGCTCACGCCACCGGCCTTGGCCAGGTCCATGGCCTCCTTGATCAGTGCGTAGTTCACCGAGCGCTCGGAGGGGAAGACCTGCGTCACCACCACGCCGCGCGCACTTTCGCCCAGGGCCTTCACGAAACCACCCGAGGCGTTGTTCGACAGCGTCACGATCTGCCCCGTGACGCCCGCAGCACGCAGCGCCTTGATGCCGTCCACCACGGCGGCACCGGTGCCGACGAAGACCACGGCCTGGGGCTGCTTCTGTGCCACGCGCGGCGCGATGGCGGAGTAGTCGGGCTTGGCCCGGTCGAACTTTTCGATGAACAGGGCCTCGATGCCGTTGGCCTTGAAGCCGGCCTGGGCGCCTGCCAGCCCGTCGGCCCCGAAGGTGTCGTCCACGTGCACCACGCCGATCTTCCGGATACCCAGGGTGTTCAGGTGGGTGATGGCTTTTTCCACCTCGCGCTGGTAGGTGGCGCGCACGTTGAAAACGTACTTGAGCACCGGCTTGTGCAGCACCATGGCGCCTGTGGAAGGGCCGATGAGCGGCACGCCGTGCTGCTCCAGCACCGGCGCGATACCCTGGGTGTGGGGCGTGCCGCGCGTCATGAAGAGGCCGATCACGCCCCGCTGCTCGATCAGCGTGCGGGTGTTCTCCAGCGTCAGCTTGGGGTCGAACTTGTCATCAAGCGTGATGACCTCGACCTTCTGCCCTGCCACACCACCGCGTGCGTTGATGTGGTCGATATAAAGTGCCGCGCCTTTCATGGACTCCTGCACGGTGGCTGCGGCCGACCCGGTCACGCCCACCGTCTGGCCGATCAGGATCTGCGCATGCGCCGCACCCCCCATGGCCAGCAGGGCAAAGACGGCGCTGGCCGTGAAGGGGTGGATGGCGGCAACGTTCTTCATGGGGACCCTGACGGAGGTGCGTGGCAGTGTAGGATGAAGGTGTGACAAATGGTAGCCAAAATGGGCTGCGGGTGCCACCCCGTCCACAAGACCGGGCTCAGCGGCGGAACTTGCCGTCCGTTCCGATGATGGACAGGTCGGCAAAGTCCAGACCCGTGTGGTCGTCGGGGCTGTAGCTCAGCTCCAGACCCCCGAGGTCGAGTTTGCGGATGCCTTCCAGCGCTGCCTGGATCTTCTCGCGCGTGGGTTTGGGGCCGGCGCGCTTGAGGCCCTCGACCAGCACCTTGGCGGCGGCAAAGCCTTCGAGCATGGCCGGGCTGATGTCGCCCACGCCCTTGGCCTTGGCCAGTTCCTGCGCCTCCTTGACCATGCCGTAGGTGACGGCACGCTCGTTGGGGTACACCTGGGTCACGATCACGCCGCGTGCATTGGGCCCCAGGCTCTTGATGAAGCCGCCCGAGGCGTTGTTGGACAGGGTCACGATCTGCGCACCCGAGCCCGCGGCGCGCAGCGCGGTGCCGGCATCCACCACGGCCGAACCCGAGGCAACCATCAGCACGGCCTGCGCCTGGGCCTTGGCGACCTTGGCGGCAATCGGGGCAAAGTCCGGCTTGGCGCGGTCGAACTTTTCCAGTACCACGGCGGTCAGCTTGCTGGCGGCCAGGCCTTTCTGGGCACCCGTCACGCCGTCGGCGCCAAAGCTGTCGTCGGCGTACATCACCGCGATGCGGGTGATGCCCATGGAGGCCAGGTGGGTCATGGCCTTTTCGGCCTCGCGCTGGTAGGTGGCACGCACATTGAAGATGTTCTTGCGCACCGGCTGGTGCAGCACCATGGCCCCCGTCGAGGGGCCGACCAGCACGACGCCGTGCTTGTCCAGCAGCGGACTCATGGCCTCGGTATGGGGCGTGCCGCGCGTGAGGAACATGGCCAGCACGTTCTTGTCCTCGATCAGCACGCGGGCGTTCTCGGCGGCCAGCTTGGGGTCGAACTTGTCGTCCATCGAGACCAGCTCGATCTTCTGCCCGTTGACGCCCCCCTTGGCGTTGACGGCATCAATGAACAGCTTCGCGCCGTCCGAGGTTTCTTTCACGCCCGCCGCCACCTGGCCCGAGTAGCCTGCCGTCTGCCCGATCAGGAGCTGGGCATGGCCCATGCCGCACAGCGCCGCAGCGAGGACGGTTGCGGTCCCCCATTGTTTCCATGTGGTGTTCATGGTTGTCTCCTTGAATTATCTGGTCACTCTAAACAGAAGCGCCCCGTTTGCGAACCGGCATAACCCGATGCTGTGACAGGACATGTCAGCAGATGCGCCATCAGGGGCTATTGCGCAGGCGCCGGACGAAGCCCGTGGCGGTGCCTAGAATGTCCCGCCTCACCCTCGAAAGACTGCCTCCATGACCCAGGGACTGATCCGTATCCGCGGCGCACGCCAGCACAACCTCAAGAACCTGGATCTGGACATCCGAACCGGGGAGCTCACGGTGGTCACGGGGCCCAGCGGCTCGGGCAAGTCCAGCCTGGTGTTCGACACCCTGTATGCCGAAGGGCAGCGGCGCTACGTGGAGACCTTCAGCGCCTATGCGCGCCAGTTCTTGGACCGCATGGACAAGCCGGCCGTGGACAAGGTCGAAGGCGTGCCGCCGGCCATCGCCATCGACCAGACCAACCCGGTGCGCAGCTCGCGCTCCACCGTGGGCACGATGACCGAGCTCAACGACCACCTGAAGCTGCTGTTCGCGCGCGCCGGCCAGCTGTTCGACCGCGAGACCGCCCAGCCGGTGCGCCACGACAGCCCCGAAACCATCTACGCCGAGCTGCAGCGCCGCTGCGCCGCAGGCGGTGATCCGCGTGTCGTGCTCACCTTCCCGGTCGAGTTGCCCGCCAACACCTCGGCCGACCAGGTCGAGCAGTGGCTGTCGGCCAGCGGCTTCACCAAGGTGCAGGCCGAGCGCGAGGTGGCCACGCCCACCGGCCCGCGCAAGCTGCTGGACGTGGTGGCCGACCGTTTTCGCCTGGGCAACGCCGAGAAGGCGCGCGTGATCGAGGCCATCGAGGTGGCCTTGAAGCGCGGCACCGGGCGCCTCAATGTCTACCGCCTGGCCGATGCGCCCGAGGCCGAGCCCGAGCTGTGGCGCTTTTCCACCGGGCTGCACTGCCCCGACAGCGACCTGCGCTACAGCGACCCGATCCCGTCGATGTTTTCTTTCAACTCCGCCGTGGGCGCCTGCGAGACCTGCCGCGGCTTCGGCCGCGTGATCGGGGTGGACTACGGCCTGGTGATCCCCAACGACAAGCTCACCTTGCGCGCTGGCGCCATCAAGACCATCCAGACCCCGGCATGGAAAGAGGCGCAGGACGACCTCATGCGCCACGCCGAGGCGGCAGGTGTGCCGCGCGACACGCCCTGGTACAAGCTGACCGAGGACCAGAAGAAGTGGGTCATCGGCGGCACGCCCGGCTACAAGGACGGGCAGTGGAGCAAGCAGTGGTACGGCATCAAGCGCTTCTTCGAATACCTGGAGAGCAAGGCCTACAAGATGCACATCCGGGTGCTGCTGTCCAAGTACCGCAGCTACACCCCATGCCCCACCTGTGCCGGGGCGCGCCTCAAGACCGAGAGCCTGCAGTGGCGCATCGGCAGCAAGGACGCGGCCGATGCAGTGCTCGAGCCCGGCCTGCGCTTCATGCCCGAGGGCGTGCAATGGAGCCGCGCCCAGCTTGAAGCCTTGCCGGGCCTGTGCCTGCACGACCTGATGCTGCTGCCCATCGACCGGCTGCGGCGCTTTTTCGACCGCATCGACTTCGTGGCCGCTGGCGGGCAGGGCAACGAAGGCGATGCCCAAGCGCTCAAGCTGTTGTTCGAGGAGATCACCACGCGCCTCAAATACCTGTGCGACGTGGGCATCGGCTACCTCACGCTCGACCGGCAAAGCCGCACCTTGAGCGGCGGCGAGGTGCAGCGCATCAACCTGACCACCGCGCTGGGTACCTCGCTGGTCAACACCCTGTTCGTGCTCGACGAGCCCAGCATCGGCCTGCACCCGCGCGACATGCACCGCATCACCGAGGCCATGCTGCGCCTGCGCGATGCGGGCAACACCCTGGTGGTGGTCGAGCACGACCCCGCCGTGATGCTCGCGGCCGACCGCATGATCGACATGGGCCCCGGCCCGGGCCGCCTGGGCGGGCAGATTGTGTTCGACGGCACCACGGCCGACCTGCGCCATGCCGACACCCTCACGGGTGCCTACCTGAGCGGGCGCAAGCACGTGGGCTTCGGCTTCAAGCGCATGGTGACCGAGGCCACGCCGCGCCTGGTGCTCGAAGGGGCGCGCGAGCACAACCTGAAGGATGTGTCGGTGGAGTTCCCGCTGCAGCGCCTGGTCACCGTCACCGGCGTCAGCGGCTCGGGCAAGTCGAGCCTGATCCAGGACGTGCTGGCCCCTGCGCTGCTGCGCCACTTCGGCAAGGCCACCGATTCGCCGGGCGCGCACGACCGCATGCTCGGCGCCGACCACCTGTCGGACGTGGTGTTCGTGGACCAGTCGCCGATTGGCAAGACTGCGCGCTCCAACCCCGTGAGCTACGTGGGCGCGTGGGACAGCGTCCGCGAGCTGTTCGCTGTGGCGCCCCTGGCCAGGCAGCGCAGCTACACCGCCGCCAAGTTCAGTTTCAACAGCGGCGATGGGCGCTGCCCGACCTGCGGCGGATCGGGCTTCGAGCATGTGGAGATGCAGTTCCTTTCCGACGTGTACCTGCGCTGCCCCGATTGCGATGGCAAGCGCTACCGCCCCGAGATCCTGGAGGTCACCATCGAGCGCGGTGGCCGCGCGCTCAACGTGGCCGACGTGCTGGCCCTCACCGTGGCCGAAGGCGCCGACCTGTTCGCCAGCGACCGCGACGTGATCCGTGCGCTGCAGCCCATCGTCGACGTGGGGCTCGAGTACGTGGCCCTGGGCCAGCCCGTGCCCACGCTGTCGGGTGGCGAGGCACAGCGCCTGAAGCTCGCTGGCTTTCTGGCCGAGGCGGCGCGCACGGCGGCCAAGTCGCGCCAGGCGATTGCGCGCAAGGGCACGCTGTTCCTGTTCGACGAACCCACCACGGGCCTGCACTTCGACGACATCGCCAAGCTCATGCGTGCGCTGCGCAAGCTCATCGACGCAGGCCATTCGCTGATCGTGATCGAGCACAACCTGGACGTGATCCGCGCCAGCGACTGGCTCATCGACCTGGGCCCTGAGGGCGGCGACGGCGGCGGCCTGGTGGTGGCCGAGGGCACGCCCGAGGACGTGCGCCAGCACGCGACCTCGCACACCGGCCAGGCGCTGCGCGATTACGAACTGACCTTGGGCGCCGGCGGCCATTCGGTGCACGAGAAGGCGGCGGTGCTGCGCAACCAGCAGCGCCTGGCCCATACCGGCCAGGCCAATACCTCCAAGAACGCCATCGAGATCATCAACGCCAAGGAGCACAACCTCAAGAACCTGAGTGTGGACATACCGCGTGGCCGCTTCAACGTGGTCACCGGGGTCAGCGGCTCGGGCAAGTCCACGCTGGCCTTCGACATTTTGTTCAACGAAGGGCAGCGCCGCTATCTCGAATCGCTCAACGCCTATGCGCGCAGCATCGTGCAGCCTGCAGGCCGGCCCGAGGTGGATGCCGTCTACGGCATTCCGCCCACGGTGGCCATCGAGCAGCGGCTGTCGCGCGGCGGGCGCAAGTCCACCGTGGGCACGACTACCGAGGTCTGGCACTTCCTGCGCCTTTTGTATGTCAAGCTCGGCACGCAGCACTGCGTGAAGGACGGCGCGGCCGTGCAGCCGCAGACGCCCGAGAGCATTGCCGCGCAGCTGATGCGCACTTTCCGCGGCCAGCATATCGGTCTGCTGGCGCCACTGGTGATGAACCGCAAGGGCGTGTACACCGAGCTGGCCGACTGGGCGCGCCCGCGCGGCTTCACGCACCTGCGGGTGGATGGCAACTTCTTGCCGACCACGGGTTTCCCGCGCATCGACCGCTTCAAGGAGCACACCATCGAGCTGCCTGTGGCCAGCATCGACGTGTCGGCCGAGGGCGAGGCGCTGCTGCGTGAATGGCTGGCCCAGGCACTCACGCATGGTAAAGGCGTGGTGCACGTGCTCAGCAGCCTCGAAGGACTGCGCGAGGCCATGGTCGCCGGCACGCCCACGGCGGCCATCGGCACGCTGCAGGCTTTCTCGACCAAGCGCGCCTGCCCGGTGTGCGCCACCTCGTATGCCGAACTCGACCCGCGCCTGTTCAGCTACAACAGCAAGCACGGCTGGTGCCCCGACTGCGTGGGCACGGGCGTGAAGCTCACCAAGGACCAGCGCAAGGTCTTCGACGACTCGGTGCAGGACGACAAGGAAAAAGGCCGTGAGCAGACCTTTGCCGAGCCCGAGGTCGAAGACCTGGCCGACACCGCCTGCCCCGGCTGCCAGGGCACGCGCCTGAACCCCACAGCGCGCGCCGTGCGCTTTGCGGGCATCGGCATCACCGACATCGCGGCCCTGTCGGTCACCGACGTGCGCCGCTGGGTCGAGACGCTGCAGATCGAAGGCGGCATGACGCGGCGCGAGGCAGACATTGCGCGCGACCTGGTGCCCGAGATCAAGAGCCGGCTCGAATTCCTCGAAGAGGTGGGCCTGGGCTACCTCACGCTGGACCGTGGCGCACCCACGCTCTCGGGCGGCGAGGCGCAGCGCATCCGCCTGGCGGCACAGCTTGGCAGCAACCTGCAGGGCGTGTGCTACGTGCTCGACGAGCCCACCATCGGCCTGCATGCGCGCGACAACCAGATTTTGCTCAACGCCCTGCACAAGCTCGGCGACAAGGGCAACACGCTGGTGGTGGTGGAGCATGACGAAGACACCATCCGCCGTGCCGACCACATCATCGACATCGGCCCGAGCGCGGGCAAGCGCGGCGGGCGCCTGGTGGCGCAAGGCAGCGTGGCCGACATCACGGCCGCCGAAGATTCGCAGACCGGCCGCTACCTGCTGCACGCCATGAAGCACCCGCTGCAGCTGCGCCGCAGCATGCTGCCGAGCGCGCTGAGCGCCGCCGATGCCGCCTTGGGCGATCCCGTGGATACGCCCAAGGGCCGGCAAAGCGCGGCGGTGAAGAAGCGCGCCGCGCAGGCCGCAGCGCTCACTGCACAGGCGCTGGACGATGCCAAGGCGCGAGCCGCCATCCGCTGGCTCACCGTGCATGGCGCGCACCTGCACAACCTGCAGAACGTGACGGCCACCGTGCCGCTGCACCGCCTGGTGGCAGTCACCGGCGTGAGCGGCTCGGGCAAGTCCACGCTGGCGCGCGACGTGCTGCTGACCAATGTGCAGGCCTGGGTGCAGCAGCGCTCGACCAAGGCCGGGCGCGACGCCATGGATGCGGGCAAGGCCCCGGCCCTGGTGGGTTGCACGGGCCTGGCGGGCTTCGAGTCGGTGGACCGGGTGCTGGAAGTGGACCAGACACCCATCGGCAAGACGCCACGCTCCTGCCCCGCCACCTACATCGGCTTCTGGGACACCATCCGCAAGCTGTTTGCAGAGACGCTGGAGGCCAAGGCGCGCGGCTATGCCGCCGGGCGCTTCAGCTTCAACACCGGCGAGGGCCGCTGCCCGACCTGCGAAGGCCAGGGCATCCGCACCATCGCCATGAGCTTTCTGCCCGACGTGAAGGTGCCTTGCGAGGCCTGCCACGGCGCGCGCTTCAACCCCGAGACGCTGGCCGTGACCTGGCGCGGCAAAAGCATCGGCGACGTGCTGCAGATGGAGGTGGACGAAGCCGTGGACTTCTTCGCCGCCATGCCCAGCATTGCGCACCCGCTGCAATTGCTCAAGGACGTGGGCCTGGGATACCTAACGCTGGGCCAGCCTTCGCCCACGCTCTCGGGCGGCGAGGCGCAGCGCATCAAGCTCGTGACCGAGCTAACCAAGGTGCGCGACGAGGTGGGCCGCCGTGGGCAGAAGGCACCGCACACGCTCTATGTGCTCGACGAACCCACGGTGGGCCTGCACATGGCCGACGTGGACAAGCTCATCCGCGTGCTGCACCGCCTGGTCGATGGCGGGCACAGCGTGGTGGTGATCGAGCACGACCTGGACGTGATCGCCGAGGCCGACTGGATCATCGACCTGGGACCCGAAGGGGGCAAGGAGGGTGGCCGCATCGTGGCCGCCGCGGCGCCTGAAGCGGTGGTGCAAATGGGCACGCACACAGGGGTGGCGTTGGCGCCGGTGCTGGCGCGCTGAGGGGGTTGAGGGGACAGTGCGCGGGCCTCTGACGCAGCGGCTGGGATGGGGACAGGAGACAAGGGCAGGGCCCACGCAAGGGTTGGGCGACGTCCTACGGGAGGCACGGAACTCGGCGCACGCGGCCGGCGCGGGGAAAAACCTACTCTTCGTTCCATGGGTAACGGCGGATAGGCGCCAAGCCCAAAAGCCCTGACCCACCCCCTAACTACCCGCCTACTGCCATGACCTCACACACCAAAACCCTGACTGCCCTGGCCCTCGTATCCGTACTGCTCACCGCCTGCGGCGGTGGTGGCGGTGGCGGCGGTAGCGGCAGTTTCAGCAGCACCAGCAGCAGCGAAGTCGCCCTCGCCGCCGACCCCGATCCCAGCACCGAGCCCGGCGTTCTGACCGTTACCGATGCAACCGTACCCAGCCTCAACGGCGTTTACGGCAGCGGGCAGCTCACGCTGACCGAGGTGTACTACCAGCAAGCGATGGGCGCGAAGCCTGCCGTGTGTGCCTACCAGTTCAAGGGGGCCGACAAGGTGGACGTTGCCGCCACTGCCAGCGCCACCACAGGCACGACGGGTACTGCGACGGTGGGCACGACCACTACGCCCGTGTCCATCGTCGGCACGTCCACCACACAGGCTGCTGTGGTGGGCAACATCACTGCACCCGTTTCGCTCACCGGCGCGGCCGCTGATGCGGTGAGCCCTGCCGTTGCCACGGCATCCGGCAAGATCACCTACCGCCCTTCGGCCACCGGCCTGTACTTCGCCTACCTGACCTTCAATGGCAAGGAATACGCCAGCCTTGACTCCGTGGACACCTTGGTGGACCGCAGCGGCAACCTGGTGCGCTTCACCAGCAAGACCATGGGGGCCACCGATGGATCGACCGACACCCTGAAGCTGACGGCCATCATTCCCCTGCACGCCACCCGCAATGCCAATTGCTGAACTGGCGGTGCAGGCTCTCCCACACGCATCGGGATTTTCCTCTTCCCCCGGCCGGTCTTCAGTCTCCGATCGGCCAGTTGGCCCGCCTTCCGCAATGGGAGTCGGGCTTTCTTGTTTCAGCCTTCGCATTGGGCTGTAGGCACCGGTCCTACGCAAGGCATGGGTGTTGCCGCACGCAGTTGGCAGGAACTCGCTCCTACGATGCTATCTACCACCACAAGACAAAGCTGCCCGCCATGAACTCCCTTCTCAAGACCTGTTCTGCCATTGCTGCCGCCAGCGCGCTGCTCGTTGCCTGCGGCGGCGGCAACAGCGACGATCCCACGCCCAGCAGCGAACCTGGCGTGCTCACGGTGGGCAACGCCACTCTGCCTGGGCTCAATGGCGTGTATGGCAACGGCGCACTCAACCTGACCGAGGTCGACAAGAAGAATCCCGTGGGCTCGGTACCCGAGTTGTGCACTTTCCGCTTCGATGGTGCGAACAAGGTGGGCTCCAGCGAAACCGCCTTCGGCGACGTGCGCTACCGCCCGGATGCCACCGGCCTGCACCAGATCTTCGTGACCTTTGCCGGCAAGGAGTACAGCAATGGCGACCCGGTGGACACCTCGGTAGCGCGCGACAGCAACCAGGTGCGCCTGACCAGCAAGACGCTCACGGCCACCGACGCGTCGGGCAACACCCTGCAGGTCAGCGGGGTCATTCCCATGCGCCCCAACCGGCCTTTCGGCTGCTGACCCGCGCGCCATCGGCCTCCAATTTGTTTCCCCCTCGGCCGGCGAGTCCCCTCCCACCGGTCATTGGCCCCGTTCATCTCAGTGGTGAACGGGGCCTCTTTTTTTCGGCGGCGCCGTCACAATGAGTGGCTTTCCCCGCCCCATCACCATGTCGCCCTCACCCCCTTCGCCATCGCCCCAGGTGGTGTGGCTGCACCCCGAGGCGCCGCCCAAGCCGGCGCAGGGCGCGCCCTGCAATGGCTGCGGCCTGTGCTGCCTGGCAGAGCCCTGCCCGCTGGGCGTGCTGGTGTCGCGCCGGCGTACCGGCGCGTGCGCCGCATTGCGCTGGAGCGATGGCGAGGGCCGCTACCTGTGCGGCATGGTGGCCGATCCGGGCGGGGTGACCGGCTTCACCCATCCCTGGATGGTGCGGGCCATGGCCGCGTGGGCCCGGCGCTCGATTGCCGCCGGGGTGGGCTGTGACGCGCAGCTGCACGCCGAGGCACCGCCGCGCTGAACAGGGCCTGGGCTTGCTACCAGCCTGCGCCGGGTACATCCACCTGGGTGGTCCAGATAGCGGCTTCGCGGGCGGCCTTGCGTGCATGCTCGGCAAAGTCGGGGGCGGTGCACAGGAACAGGGTCTTGCCGTCCGGCCCGCCCAGCGTGCAGGCGTAGACGCCCATGTCACCGGTGGAAACCTCGGCCAGCACCTTGCCGCCTTCGGCCACGCGCAGGACGCGGTGGCCCAGGGCGTCTGCGGCCCAGACGGCGCCTTCGGCGTCGAGCGTTGCGCCATCGGGCGCCACCTTGAGCTGGGCCATCACGGCCGAAAGCTCCTGGCCCTCGGGCGCGGGGGCAAACGTGGCCCAGTCGCGGCGCGGCCCCAGGCTGCCGTCGGCCGCTATGCTGAAGGCGGAGAGCCGGTTGCCCAGCGTCTCCGCCACGATCAGGGTGCCGCCGTCGGGCGTGATCATCGCGCCGTTGGGGAAGAACAGGCCGTCGGCCACCACGCTCACGGTGCCATCGGGCGCCACCCGCGCCAGGCGCGCAGTGCTCACCGTGGCGCCGCTCATCAGGTCGAAGCCGAAATTGCCCACATAGGCATTGCCATGCCGGTCCACCACCATGTCATTGGTGTTGGCCGTGGCAATGGTCGACAGGTCGGCGTGCTGTACCAGCGTGCCGTCGGTCTCCAGGCGCATCAGACGGCGGTCGCGCATGGAGACCACCAGCAACCGCCCATCTGGCAGCCAGCCCAGGCCCGAGGGCTGCCCTGGCACCTCGGTGATCTTTTCCACCTGGCCCGCCAT
Organism: Acidovorax sp. Root219; assembly: GCF_001428665.1. Classification (GTDB taxonomy): domain Bacteria; phylum Pseudomonadota; class Gammaproteobacteria; order Burkholderiales; family Burkholderiaceae_C; genus Acidovorax. The sequence goes on along the minus strand of NZ_LMIJ01000030.1, from coordinate 281,489 downwards.
GTCGGTGGCGATCACCTGGTGCGTGTAGAAGTCCGACAGCCAGAGGCGGCCGTCGCGCCAGCGCGGCGCCTCGAGAAAGCTGTAGCCCGATATCAGGGTGGAAAAGGCAGTGGCCATGGTGTCGTGTCTCCTGCGGTCGTTGTGGTTGGGTCGATCCTGCGGCGCCGTTCATCCTAGACCGCATGGAGCGCGAGGCTGTCACCTGCGCGCCAGGTGGATGCCTGCCAGCATGCAGCGCACCGAACCTCCAGCGAGTTCGATGGTGGGAACGGCCAGGGGGAGCAGGGCGGCGCTGCGCTCGATCACGGCTTTCTGCTCGGCGGTGAGGCTGGCCGCTGCGCGCGCCGACAGCGCCAGCACCCGCCCCTGCGCGCCCGAGAGCTCCAGTGCGTTGCCCGCGAAGTCGCCGATCTGCTGCGCGCTCAGCTCCACCAGCGCGCGGCCCGATTCGGCGAGGCGGTCCCGTACGGCCTGGCGGCGCGCTGGGTCGCTGATCAGGTGGAAGCCACCCAGCGCAAAGTCGGTGCCGATGCACAGCATCACATTGGTGTGGTAGCAGGGCCGGCCCTGCGCATCGGCCGTGGCGAAGGCCATGGGCTCGTAGTTGAAGTGGGTGCAAAAGCGCTCCAGCGCCACCGGGTTGGCGCGGTTCGACTGCGCGGTGTAGGCCACGCGCGCGATGTGGTCGAGCACCATGGCACCGGTGCCTTCGAGGAACATGCCGTCCTGCTCCAGGCCCGAGTAGTCGATCACATCCTGCACACGGTATTCGGCCTTGAGCATCTCGATCACGTCTGCGCGCCGCTCGCGCCGGCGGCTCTCGGCGAACATGGGGTACAGGGCCACATGCCCGCCAGCGTGGGTGGAAAACCAGTTGTTGGGGAACACCGCGTCCGGCGCATCGCGCTCGCCGGTGTCGTCGAACAGGTGCACGCGCACACCGGCGGCTTGCAGTTGGGCCGAGGCGGCGGTCACCTCGGCGTCGGCGCTGCGGGCGATGGCGTCGCGCGTTTGGGCCGAGCGCGACTGGAAGGCGTTGTCCGCCGCCGTTTCGGGGTTGGGGTGAAAACGGAGCGGACGCACCATCACGGCGGCACACGGGGCTTGGGCGGAGGGATGGGGCATGGAAGTCAGGCGGGTGGATGCAGGGCGGTGCCGGAAATTCTCCAGGGAGCCCGTGCTACACAACAGTCATCAAACTGGTCAAAATGCGCTGAAAATTGGCGCAATGCCACTTCACTTAATCACTATGAGCAATCTCGACGACACCGACCGCGAAATCATCGGCATCCTGCGCACCGACGCCCGCACACCCGTGGCCGTGCTCGCGCAAAAGCTGCGCGTATCGCGCGGCACGGTGCAGAACCGCCTGCGCAAGATGGAGGACAGCGGTGTGATCACCGGTTACACCGTGCGCCTGCGCCCGGATTCTGAGCCCCAGCGCATACGCGCCTGGATGAGCATCGCCGTGGAGGGCAATGCCGCGCCCGAGGTCATTCGCGCGCTGCGCGGCGAGCCCACGGTAGGCACCTTGCACAGCACCAATGGCCGCTGGGACATCGTGGCCGAGGTGCGGGCCGAGAGCCTGGAGGCCTTCGACATGGCGCTGGGGCGCATTCGCCTCACGCCGGGCATCGGCAACACCGAGACCAGCATCCTGCTGTCGACCTACAAGGCCTGAGCCAGACAAGGAGTGCCTCATTGGCGACAGGAGCTAGGGAGTTTCCTGCATGCCCATGCAGGCGGGACTGCAGTCCAATGCAGGGATCTATGTCTTCCAAGGATCCCACCATGCAACGCCGCCGCCAGATCATCCAGTGGGGTGCCGCCGCAGTGGCCGCGCCCGCCTCTTTGCTGGCCCGTGCCCAGAGCTTTCCGAACAAGCCGATCAAGCTCGTGATCGCCTTCCCTGCGGGCGGGCCCACCGACATCACCATGCGCTCCTTGGCCGATAGCGCCGGCAAGATCCTGGGCCAGCCCGTGATCGTGGAAAACAAGCCCGGTGCCGGTGGCACGCTGCCCGCGCAGCAATTGCAAAGCGCGGCGCCCGATGGCTACACCGTGGCGCAGATTCCGCTCGGTGTGTTCCGCCTGCCCTACACCACCAAGATCAACTGGGACCCGGTCAAGGACATCGCCTACGTGCTCAACGTGACGGGTTACGCCTTCGGCCTGGTGGTGCCCGCCGACTCGCAGCTCAAGACCTGGACGCACTTCGTGGCCTGGGCCAAGGCCAATCCCGGCAAGCTCAGCTACGGCTCCACCGGCACCATGACCAGCCCGCACCTGACCATGGAGCTCATTGCCCAGCAACTGGGGCTGGAACTGCTGCATGTGCCCTACAAGGGCAGCGCCGACCTGATGCAGTCCATTCTGGGCGGGCAGATCATGGCCGCGGCCGACTCCACGGGCTTTGCGCCGCAGGTCGAGGCGGGCAAGCTGCGCGTGCTCAACACCTGGGGGGCCGAGCGCCTGGCCAAGTTCCCCGATGCGCCCACGCTCAAGGAGCTGGGACTCAACCTGGTGCAGAACTCGCCGTTCGGCATCGGCGCGCCCAAGGGCACGCCCGACGCCGTGGTCAAGCGCCTGCACGACGCCTTCAAGAAGGCCATGGAGCAGGAAAGCTACCGCACGGCCCTGGCCCGCTACGACATGGTGCCCATGTACATGAGCACCTCGGCCTACCAGAAGTTTGCGCAGGACACCTTCGCACGCGAGAAAGCGCTGGTCGAGAAGCTGGGGCTGGCCAAGCCGTCCTGACCCGAAGGCGGTGGCTCTGACCCTCTCTGCACCTTTGGCGCAGAGAGGGTCAGAGCCAGCCGGCCTTGCGGAACCGGTAGTACAGGAAACCGCACGCAGCGCCGATGGCGGCCAGGGCCGCCGCATAGCCATAGCGCCACTTGAGCTCGGGCATGTGCTCGAAGTTCATGCCCCAGATGCCGGCGAAGGCCGTGCACACCGCGAACAGGCTGGCCCAGGCGGCCAGGCGCTTGACGACCTCGCCGTCCTCGATGGTCACCATCGACAGGTTGACGTGAATGGCCGTGCCGATGGAGTCGCGGATGGAGTCGATGGAGGCGTTGATGCGGCCCAGGTGGTCCACCACGTCGCGAAAATACTCCTGCGAGGCGTTGCACAGTTGCGGTACGCGCCCGCCGTGCAGCCTGCCCGCGCTCTCCAGCAGCGGTGCCACCACATGCTTGAGCACCGTCAGCCGCTGCTTGAGCGCATACAGCCGCTGCACACTGCCGCGCGCCTCGCCCTGGGACGAGAAGATCTGCTGCTCGATGGTCTCCAGCTCGACTTCGAGCGCGTCAATGACGGGGAAATAGCGGTCCACCACCGCATCCATCAGCGCGTAGAGCACGAAGCCCGGCCCGGTGGCCAGCAGTTCGGGCTCGCGCTCGCAGCGCTGGCGCACGTCGGTGAAGCCCTGCTCGCTGCGGTTGCGCACCGAGATCACGTAGTTGCTGCCCACAAAGACATTGAGCTCGCCGATGCGCGCCGGCGTGGCGTTCAGGCCATCGATCTCCAGCAGGTGCAGCACCACGAAGAGCGAGTCGCCGTACTCCTCCACCTTGGGCCGTTGGTGGCCGTGCTGGGCATCCTCGATGGCCAGCGGGTGCAGGTGGAAGGCCTGCTGCAGTTTGGCCAGCTCCTGTTCGGTGGCATCGTGCAGGGCCACCCAGACGAAGCAATTGGGCAAGGCGATGTGCTCGCCGATCTCGCTGACGGGGATGTCGGCAAGCTTGGTTCCGTTTTCATAGACAACGCAGTTGATCAGCATGTCGGCTCCGGGCGCAGGGGGATGGCAACGATCTTGCCATTGCATCGCATGGCGGTGCGTACGCGCGGGTGGCTGGGCGGCATTTCTGGCAAAAGCTTTACGCCAGGTGCCGAAGTCTTTATGCGGTCTTTATGGGCGCCTGCCTACGCTCAATCCCCTGTCCATCTGCGTTTGATTGCAAGCCATGAAATTTCCCCGCACCCCTTTCGCTGTTGCCCTGCTGGCCGCGTTTCCCCTGCTGGCCAGCGCCCAGCTCACCGGCAGCGTTACCCTGACCACCAACTACAAGTTCCGTGGCCAGGACCAGGATGCCTCCAAGGCCCGGGCCATCAAGCCCGCGATCCAGGGCGGCTTCGACTACGCCTTCGGCGAATCCGGTTTCTACGTCGGCAACTGGAACTCCAGCGTCGACTGGCTGCCCCGCAACTCCATCGAG
>NZ_LMIJ01000030.1:162654-277194 GCF_001428665.1 Acidovorax sp. Root219 | reverse complement strand
CCCCAACTACATCGACTACAGCGTCGGCGGTGCCTATGACTTCGGCTCGGGCCTGTCGCTGGGCGCTGCCGTGGTCGGCGCCAACAAGAAGGACTACTTCGGTCCCGTCAACAAGTCGCGCGTGATCGTCTCGCTGACCAAAACCCTGTAGGTCCTCAACGCCTGACCAGGCGTACCGGCAGGTGATTGAGCCTCAGTGCCATGTTGGCCCGGCCCTCGCCGAAATGCACCAGCCAGGCATGGGTGATGCGGCTGTTGGCCTGGCTTGCGCTCCAGAACCAGGTGGGAGGCGTGTCGGGAAACGCCTCTATGGCGATGGCGGGGTGGCTGCGCGCCTCGTCCACCAGCGTGTGCAGTTCACGCACCGTGGGCAGGCGCCAGCCAGCCTGTTGAGCGGCGTGTTCCGCCGCCTCGATCTGGGTGAAGGCCTGGGGCTCGCCCGCGCAGCCTGCTCCGGTCCAATGCATGCCCTCGGCGCAGCGGCGCCAGGTGACGCCGGTGCTGCGGTCGTGTACCTCCTGGCCGCCCGCGCGCACGGAAAAGCGGGCCGGCGTGTACTGCGTCGTGAGCAGGTAGACGCCCAAGGCGCCGACTCCCATGGCGAGCCATGCCAAAGCGAAGGTGTTGCGCCGGGACATGTGCGCAGCGGCCTGGCCTGTCAGGCGGTGGCCGCCATCCGCGTGAGGATGCGTTGCGCCACCTCGGCAAAGCCGGCACCGCGCTCGCCCTCGGTCACATAGCGCGGCAGGTGGGCCAGCTGTGGCACGAAGCGCGCGATGTTGGCCACGCCCACGCTGTGCGGGAAGTGCTGGAACATGAGCTGGTCGTTGGTCGAATCGCCCACGTAGACCCAGCGGTCCATCTCGGCATCAAGGTCGCGGCCGAACAGTTCGCGCACGATCCAGCGGGCGCCTTCGAGCTTGTTGTGTGCGCCAAACCAGCCATTGATGTGGATGCTGCTCACCGTCGCGTTCATGCCGGCCGCGCGCATGCGCTGCACGGCGGCGTCGATGGCGCCCTGCGACAGGTCGGTGAACTCGCTGTGATCGATGGCGATGTCGGTCTCGCGGCCCGGGGAGTCGGTGGCGCGGCCTGCACCCGGTACCTCGCGCTCGATCTGCGCCAGCACCTCCTGCATGCGTGCGTAATTGGCCTTGCGGGTGGGCGCGTCCTGCTGGTAGGCCTTGGCCAATTCCGGGCCGTGCAGTCCCTCCCCGCGGCGCAGCGCCACGGCACCGTTTTCGGCCACGATGGCATCGACGGGCCAGCTCAGCGCAAAGGGTTCGCTCCACCCCACGGGGCGCCCGGTGATAGGGATGACGTGCAGGCCTGCGGCGCGCAACGCGCGCAGCGCTTCAAGCGCATCGGGCGTGATGGCGCCGTCGGTGGTCAGCGTGTCGTCAATGTCGGTGAAGACACCCAGCAAAGGGGGTGTGGCTGCAATGTGCCAGTGGGTCAGGGGATGCATGAAGGCGGAGGCAAAAAATGGGACCGGCGTAGCCCGGTCAGAACAGCAGGTCCAGGATGCGGTTGATCAACGCGAAGGCGAGGACCGTGACCACAAAGTAGCCGATCGACAGAAGGGTCCGGCGGCGGTCCTGGCGGTTGGTGGCGGTGCGGTAGATCCAGGCTGCAATGGGCGGCGCCACGATGGGAACCAGGATGGCCAGGCCCATCATCGGGATCACGACAAAACCGCCCCAGTTGTCGGCCGTGTTCATGGTGCGCGCCGACTGGAAGACATGGTAGGCCGGGATGGCCAGCGCAATGAACAGGGCGACCGAGGCGGCCGCTACGCTGATGTAGCGGGCCATGGCGGCATACACCGCAGCACCGGCGAGGAGGGCCCCCCACCATTTCAGGGCGGCCCAGCGATCGCGCTCGCGGGCCTGGCTTGCAGAGGCCGCCTTGGCCGCGCCCGCCCGGGTCTCGCGGGCTTGTGCGGCGCAGTTTCCGCGTTGCTCGCACGACGCATTGGCCGCCAGAAAGCTGCGCAGCGCGTCCTGCCGGGGCTGCGCGAGCGCGGTAACGAGCGCGTCGCGCTCGGATTCCCGGTCTAGCGCGTCGGACCGGATGCGCAGCTGCCCCTGCTGCTGGGCGGCGAGGAGCACCGCCCCCGCATCCCCTGCGGCAGCTTGCAGCGCCGGACCGCGGCACAGGTAGGGCAGGGCCTGGTCGGGCGCCAGGGCGGCTTTGGCCTGGTAGCGGGGAGTCTCGCAGGCCATTGACCAGGCGGGTGTGACGGCTTGGGCCGCAGCACGCTCCGGCAGCAGTTCGAGTTCGAACGGGCTCAGGGCCAGCGCCCTGCTGCCGGTGTTGCGCAGTTCCACCAGGGCGAAGACGCCGGGTGCGGGCGGTACGCCCGGGGTCGGGCTGGCAGTGGGTGCCCTGGCGTTGTCGCGCAGTGCCCAGACGCCGGGGCGCAGGTTCACCAGACGTTCCCGCAGGCTGCCGATCTCGTCAGGCAAGGGCACGCTGGCCTCGGGCAGTGCGATGCGCAGCTGTCGGGCCAGCAGGGCGTTCCACCAGGCCTTGGCGTCGCGAGCGCGGGCCGTGCCTTCCGGCGAACCGACGGACTCGATGGCCTGGCCCAGGGTTTCGGTCGCTGGGGCGAAGTTGCCTGTCGGCTGCAGGCTGGCCAGCCAGCGCAGCAGCAGTGCCTGGCGCAGAGCGGCGGCCTCGCGTGGACGGCCCAATGCCTCCAGCGCCTGGGGCCAGTGCATGGACTCGACGGGCGGGTCGCCGACCGGCATGTTCAGAATGTCCTGGACAACCGGGATTTCCGCGCGTGGCGCGGCGGGCTGCCTGGCGCCGCTGCGGGGCGGGTCTGCCACGGCGATGGTGCAGCCCAGTCCCAGTGCGACCACAAGCATGAACCGCCGCAGCAGGCCTGCCGCCCTGCCCTGGAGCGCAGGCCGTGCTATCGGGGGCTGGGCGTGCCGCATGGGAGGGACGATGGCCGGGAGATGGCTGGGAGGAAGAGGCTCAGCCCGCGCTGCCCAGGCTCAGCCCGGCGTGTTCGCGCAGCGGGTGGAAGTGGATCTTGGGAAAACGCTCCTGCGCCAGCCGCACGTCGTAGGGCGAGGTGCACAGGTAGGCCAATGCATTGGCAGCGTCGTGCGACAGGCGCATGGGGTAGGCGTCGGTGAAGGCGCGCAGGTCGGCCGGGCTGTCGGCGGTGATCCAGCGGGCGCCGGTGTACTGGCAGCCTTCCAGGCGCACATCGGCGTCGTACTCGGCGCGCAGGCGGTGCTGCACCACTTCGAACTGCAGCTGGCCCACGGCGCCCAGCAGCATGGGGCCGCCCACGTCGGGCTTGAAGACCTGGATGGCGCCTTCCTCACCCAACTGGGCCAGGCCCTGCTGGAGCTGCTTGGTGCGCAGCGGGTTCTTGAGGATCACGGTCATGAACAGCTCGGGCGCGAAGAACGGCAGGCCGGTGAACTGCAGGTTGGCGCCATCGGTGATGGTGTCCCCGAGCTGCACGCCTCCGTGCGTGGTGAAGCCGATGATGTCGCCCGCGTAGGCCTCTTCCACCGCCTCGCGGCGCTGGGACATGAAGGTCACGACCGAGGTCGGGCGCAGCTCCTTGGCGGTGCGCTGCACCTTGAGCTTCATGCCCGGGGTGTACCGGCCCGAGGCCACGCGCACGAAGGCGATGCGGTCGCGGTGGTTGGCGTCCATGTTGGCCTGCACCTTGAACACCACGCCGGCAAAGCCCTCGTCCTCAGGCTGGATGGTCTTGACCACGGGCTGCTTGTTCACCTGCAGCGTGCTCACGCGCGGGCCGGGGGGCGGCGCCATGTCCACCAGGGCATCGAGCACCTCCATCACCCCGAAGTTGTTCACCCCGGAGCCGAAGAACACGGGCGTCAGCTTGCCGGCCAGGAAGGCCTCGTGGTCCCACGCGGGCGAGGCGCCCACGGCCAGCTCCATGCTTTCGAGCGCAGCGTCGAACTCGGCGCCGAAGCGCGCGCGCAGGTTCGTCTCGTCCGACAACGGGATGGCCTCGAAGTCCTGCGGGCGGCGCTCGCTGCCGGACTCGAACACCGTCATGGTCTTGGTGCGCAGGTTGATGATGCCGCCGAAGGCCTTGCCCTGGCCCACGGGCCAGGTCATGGGGCAGCAGGGCATGCCCAGTTCGCGCTCGACTTCGTCCATGATGTCCAGCGGGTCGCGCACTTCGCGGTCCATCTTGTTCACGAAGGTGATGATGGGCGTGTCGCGCTGGCGGCAGACCTCGATCAGGCGGCGCGTCTGCGCTTCCACACCGTTGGCCGCATCGATCACCATCAGCGCCGAGTCCACGGCCGTGAGCACGCGGTAGGTGTCTTCCGAGAAGTCCTTGTGGCCGGGGGTGTCGAGCAGGTTGATCACGTGCTCGCGGTACAGCATCTGCATGACCGAGGAGGCCACCGAGATGCCGCGCTGCTTTTCGATCTCCATCCAGTCCGACGTGGCATGGCGGCTGGCCTTGCGGCCCTTGACGGCGCCAGCGATCTGGATGGCGCCCGAGAACAGCAGCAGCTTTTCGGTCAGCGTGGTCTTGCCCGCGTCGGGGTGGGAAATGATGGCAAAGGTGCGGCGGCGCCGGGTTTCGGGGGCGTAGGACACAGGGGAATTCCAGGAGAGGGGTGGGCAGCACGCACGCTGCGGCAATCGGTGGGGCTGCCCATGGGGCGCCCGGATCTGCCGATTTTACCGGGCCGGCGCCCCGTCCCCCTGCGGCAGCCCCTCAGGCCACTTGTGCCTGGGTGTGGCGCGCATACATCTTCTGCATGCCGCCCAGCCAGCGCTCGTAGTCCTGGCCCTTGTTGCGGAAGTACTGCGCCACCTCGGGGTGGGGCAGCACCAGGAAGCGCCCGTCCTGCATGGCGGCCAGCACGTCGCCCGCCACCTGCTCGGGCGGCAGGATGCCGTCGTGCGAGGCCGAGCCGCCATCGCCCGTGACCATCGCGGTCTGTACCGACTGCGGGCACAGGCAGGCGACGCCCACGCCCTTGCGGCCGTAGGCGATGCGCAGCCACTCGGCAAAGGCCACGGCCGCATGCTTGGTGACGGCATAGGGGGCGGATTCAACGATGGTCAGCAGCCCGGCCGCCGAGGCCGTGATGAGGAAGAAGCCCTCGCCGCGCTCCACCATCTCGGGCACCACGGCGCGGGCCGCCCAGACATGGGCCATGCCGTGGATGTTCCACATGGCGTCCCACAGCGGGTCTTCGAGCTCGATGCCGCCCGGGCGGCCCAGAATGCCGGCGTTGGAGATGTAGGCGTCGACGCGGCCGTAGCATTCGCGCGTGGCGGCCACCAGGGCCTGGATATCGGCTTCGCGCGCAACGTCGCAGCGCACGGCCAGGCCACCGAATTCGTCGGCCACGGCCTGGGCTGGGTCCAGGTGCAGGTCGGCCACGACCACGGCGCGGGCGCCTTCCTGTGCAAAGCGCCGCGCGATGCTGCGGCCGATGCCGCTGGCGCCGCCGGTGACGATGATGACCTTGTCCTTCGGGTCCATGGGGTGCTCCTTCTTCTGTGAGGGCGCCAGTGTGGAGTGCCACGGCAAGCGTAGCAGCCGCGCAGGTGACAGGTTCAGCGCGGCGGATTCGCGGCCTGCAGGATGGCTGCGCAGCACAACTGCTCCACGCCATCGGCCCATTGCCGCATGGCTGCAGGATCGAGCTGGAGCAGCAGCACATAGCGGCGCCCGCCCCAGGCCGACAGGTGCAGGGCCTGCTGGAGGTCGGGGCCCGGTGGGTGGGGCAGGTCGGTGCAGGCGGCGAACACATGGCCCCAGGCCGCAGCCAGCTCTTCGTGGGCGCGGCGGTGGTGGTGCGGCTCGGCCATGGCGGCTTCCAGTGCCAGCATGTCGGGGTGGAAGGTGGGCAGCTCGGGCGCATCCACGCCGCAGACCAGGCGCACCAGGTGGTGGATGCGTTCCTCCCAGCGCAGGCCGGCGGGCTGCACGGCCTCGCGGTCGATGGCCGCGAGCAGGGCTTCGAGGCAGTGGCGCACATAGCCCGAGAGCAGGGCGGTCTTGTTGGGGAAGTAGTCGTAGAGCGTGCCCACGGCGATGCCGGTCTCCAGCGCCACGTTGCGCGTGGTGAGCCTGTCCCAGCCATCGCGCTGCCAAATCCGAACAAAGGCGTCGTAGATGGCCTGCACGGTGAAGCGGGCGCGGGCCTGGCGCGGCCTTTTCAACGGCCTGGCAGCCGCTGCGGGGCGGGCGGGAGGGGCCTTCATCGGTTTCCGAACCCGCTGCAGGGCAGGGCGCCATACAGTGACCGCAGCGCATTTTCACACCCGACCCGGAGACACACCATGACCATGCAGACCCGCTTGTTGACCGACAAGAATGCATTGAATCACACCCGCGCCGTGCAATCGCCCCTGGCGCCACTGCAGTCAGGCGAGGCCCTGCTGCGCGTGGACCGCGTGGCCGTGACGACGAACAACATCACCTACGCCGCCTTCGGCGATGCCATGAAGTACTGGGACTTCTTTCCCACCGGCGAGGCCGGCTGGGGCCACATGCCGGTCTGGGGTTTTGCCGAGGTGGTGGCTTCCGACGTGGAGGGCGTGGCCGTGGGCGAGCGCTTCTACGGCTACTGGCCGATTGCCAGCCATCTGCGCATGCAGCCCGTGCGCGTGACGGCGCGGGGCTTCTACGACGGCGCGGAGCACCGCCAGGGCCTGACCTCGGCCTACAACCAGTACACGCGCACCAGCGCCGATCCGGCCTACCGGGCCGACGACGAGAACTACCAGATGCTGGTGCGGCCGCTGTTCATCACCTCGTTCATGCTGGCGGACTTCCTTGCGGACAACGCATTCTTCGGTGCAGAGCGCCTGGTGTTCTCCAGCGCATCGAGCAAGACGGCCTTCGGCACCGCGTTCTGCCTGCAGGGTCTGGAGGGCATCGAGCGGGTGGCACTCACTTCGCCCCGCAACAGCGCCTTTGTGCAAGGCCTGGGGTGCTACGAGCGCACGGTGGCCTATGGCGAACTGGAGGCGCTGGATACGGCCGTGCCCACGCTGTACGTGGACTTTTCGGGCGACGAGGACCTGCGCGCGCGGGTGCACCACCACCTGGGCGATGCGCTGGTCTACGACTGCTATGCCGGCTCGGCCCAGAACACGCATTTCCTGCGCGATACCGCACTGCCCGGGCCCGCTCCCGCGTTCTACTTCGCGCCGGTGCAGATCCGAAAGCGCAATGCCGACTGGGGCCCGGAGCTGGTGAACCAGAAGTTCAACGCCGCGCAGCGCGCCTTCATCGACCGCATCAGCGATGCCCGCCAACCCTGGATGCAGGTGCAGGAGCACCAGGGTTTTGCGGCGGCGCAGGCGCTGGTGCAAGACCTGCATGCCGGCCGCATCGACCCGCGACTGGGCCACGTGGTGATTCTGTAGGCGTGTGCAGCCGGAAAGCCGTGGCCGGGCGGTTTTCCCTATAATGCGCGCATCCGAGGAGCGTTGCAGCGTCCCCAGCACTGGCGGGGCGTGAGGCTCGGAGTCATCTAGCAACGACGCTCATCCACTTCTCGTGTGGTGAGCCTTCCGTCTCTCCCCGCGCAGAACGTGGTCTTTCAAACATGCTTTGGAGCACACCATCATGAACGCACGCGTCAACGCCCCGGTCAACACCGACTGCATCATTGCCGACATCGGCCTGGCCGCCTGGGGCCGCAAAGAGATCCGCATCGCCGAAACGGAGATGCCTGGCCTGATGGCCATCCGCGAGGAATTCGCTGCCCAGCAGGCGCTCAAGGGCGCCCGCATCACCGGCAGCCTGCACATGACGATCCAGACCGCCGTGCTGATCGAAACCCTGCAGGCCCTGGGCGCCGACGTGCGCTGGGCATCGTGCAACATCTTCTCCACGCAGGACCATGCCGCTGCCGCGATTGCCGCCAACGGCACGCCCGTGTTCGCCATCAAGGGCGAAACCCTGGCCGAATACTGGGACTACACCCACCGCATCTTCGACTTCGGGCCTGCCGGCAGCGAAGGCGAAGGCCCCAACCTGATTCTGGACGACGGCGGCGACGCCACGCTGCTGATGCACCTGGGCCAGCGCGCCGAGAAGGATGCCTCGCTGCTGGACAACCCCACCAGCGAAGAAGAAACCTGCCTGTACGCCTCCATCAAGGCCAAGCTGGCCGTGGATCCGACCTGGTACACCCGCAAGAGCGCCCAGATCATCGGCGTGACCGAAGAGACCACCACGGGCGTGCACCGCCTGAAGGAAATGTCGGCCAAGGGCACGCTGCTGTTCCGCGCGATCAACGTCAACGACTCGGTGACCAAGAGCAAGTTCGACAACCTGTACGGCTGCCGTGAGTCGCTGGTGGACGGCATCAAGCGCGCCACCGACGTGATGATCGCCGGCAAGGTGGCCTGCGTGGCCGGCTACGGCGACGTGGGCAAGGGCAGCGCCCAGGCCCTGCGTGCCCTGTCGGCCCAGGTCTGGGTGACCGAGATCGACCCCATCAACGCCCTGCAGGCGGCGATGGAAGGCTACAAGGTCGTGACCATGGAGTACGCCGCCGACAAGGCCGACATCTTCGTCACCACCACCGGCAACAAGGACGTGATCACCCATGACCACATGAAGGCCATGAAGGACCAGGCCATCGTCTGCAACATCGGCCACTTCGACAACGAGATCCAGGTCGCGTCGCTCGAACAGTACGAGTGGGAAGAGATCAAGCCCCAGGTGGACCACGTGATCTTCCCGGACGGCAAGCGCATCATCCTGCTGGCCAAGGGCCGCCTGGTGAACCTGGGCTGCGGCACGGGCCACCCGAGCTTCGTGATGTCCAGCTCGTTTGCCAACCAGACCATCGCCCAGATCGAGCTGTTCATGCACAAGGACCGCTACGAAAACGGCCAGGTCTACGTGCTGCCCAAGCACCTCGACGAAAAGGTGGCCCGCCTGCACCTGAAGAAGGTCGGCGCCATGCTGACCGAGCTGTCCGACGATCAGGCCGCCTACATCGGCGTGTCCAAGCAAGGCCCTTACAAGCCTGACACCTACCGCTACTGATCGGTTGCTGCCGCTGGCGCTCTTCTTCTCAAGGGAGGGGCGCCGGCGGCGAACGACTTCCTGCCCTCGAGGCCCTGAAATCCATTGCCCTCGGGTGAGAGAGTGACGCATGCGCGCAGATGTTTTTTTGGTGGAATCCGGCCATGCGACCACACGGTCGCAGGCACAGCGCCTGATCACTGCAGGGGTGGAGTGGCGCCTGTCGCCGCTGTCGCCCTGGCAGAAGGTGGCCAAGAACGGTGACGAGATTCCATCGGTGGCCGAGTTGCGGCTGCTCGATGACGCGGAGGTGAAATACATCTCGCGCGGCGGGCTCAAGCTCGAAGGCGCGCTCAAGGCGGTGGGCCTGTCCGTCACCGGGCTGCGCTGCCTGGACGTGGGCCAGAGCACCGGCGGTTTCACCGACTGTCTGCTGCAGCAGGGCGCGGTGCAGGTGATCGGCGTGGACGTGGGCCAGGCCCAGTTGCACGAGAGCCTGCGCAGCGACGTGCGCGTGGTCTGTGTGGAAGGGCTGAACGCGCGATCGATCACCGCGCAGGTGCTCAAGGAGGCCTGCGAGCAGGCGATCTCGGACCCGGTGGGCGGCGCGGTGGCAGACGACGATGTGCAGCCCGAAAACCCGTACCGCTGGATGTCGGGCGATGGCGAGGTCACCGACTACGACGACAGCGACGATGTGAGCGACGACGATATCGAGGCGGACGCTGCCAAGGGTGCTGCTCCGGCAGGCCAGGAGCCCACGCCCCGATCCGGGCTGCGCCGCCGTGCGGGTTACGAGCAGGTGGACACCACCCCCAGCTTCAGCCTGGTGGTGGGCGACCTGTCGTTCATCTCGCTCACGCTGGTGCTGCCCGCGCTGGTGCCACTGCTCGCGCCGGATGGTCAGTTGCTGATGCTGGTCAAACCGCAGTTCGAACTGCAGCCCGGCCAGGTGGGAAAGGGCGGCATCGTGCGCGATGAATCCCTGTACGCGGTGGTCGAGCAGCGCATCCGCGACTGCTGTGCCGGCCTGGGTCTCTCGGTGCAGGCCTGGCTGGACAGCCCCATCAGCGGGGGTGATGGCAACCGTGAATTCTTTGTTTTTGCCAGGAGGGCCGCATGAATGCTGCCAAGGCGCAGGCCACCGGGTTTCCGGTAAGTCTCGAATTCTTTCCCACCAAGACGCAGGCAGGCGCTGACAAGCTGCGCGCCGAGCGCCAGCAGTTGTATGCGCTGAGCCCCGAGTTCTGCTCCGTCACCTACGGTGCGGGCGGCTCCACCCAGGAAGGCACCTTCGGTGCCGTGCGCGAGATCCTGGCCGAAGGCGTGCCTGCGGCATCGCATTTCTCGTGCATCGGCGCCACGCGCGAATCGGTGCGCCAAGAGCTGGCCCAACTCAAGGCCATGGGCGTCAAGCGCCTGGTGGCGCTGCGCGGCGACCTGCCCAGCGGCTATGGCGCGGGTGGCGAGTTCCAGTATGCCAGCGACCTCGTGGCCTTCATCCGGGCCGAGACGGGGCGCGACTTTCACATCGAAGTGGCCGCCTACCCCGAGGTGCACCCCCAGGCGCGCTCGCCGGAAGCCGACCTCAAGGCCTACCTGGCCAAGGTGCAGGCGGGTGCCGACGCGGCCATTACCCAGTATTTCTACAACGCGGATGCCTATTTTCGCTTCGTGGACGACGTGCAGCGCCTGGGGGCCAGCATTCCGGTGGTGCCCGGCATCATGCCGATCACCAGTTCCACCCAGCTCATGCGCTTCTCAGATGCCTGCGGCGCCGAGATCCCGCGATGGATTCGCTTGCGTCTGCAGGCCTTCGGCGACGACACGGCCAGCATCAAGGCCTTTGGCCTCGACGTGGTGACGGATCTGTGCGACAAATTGCGCAGTGAGGGCGTGCCGGCGCTGCACTTCTACACCATGAACCAGAGTGCCGCCACGCTCGAAATTTGCCGTCGGCTGGTGCTGTAACCGGGCCGAAACGGTAATATCCGTACCCTTTGTTTCATTTTTCTGGTGCGCCATGAAGGTTGTATTTGCGGTGATGCTGGCCCTTTTGGGCGGGCTTGGTGTGTCCAACGTGGGGGCGCAGACGCGCTACCACTGCCGGGATGGCAATGGCAATGACTACAGCCTGTCGCGCCCGTGCCCGAGTGGCAGCACCACCCGGACGGTGGAGGCCGGACCTGCTCCGTCTTCTTATTCGTACAGCCAGCCCTCCCGTCCCACGGTGGTGCGCACCGCGCCCGACGTGCCGGATCACTACAGCTACATGAGCGGGCGCTGCCGCTCGCTGGACGAAAACATCCGCAACGCCTATTCGCGCAAGATCGCGCCCGACGTGGTGCAGGGCATGCAGCGCGAGTACCGCCGCGACTGCAGCGAGGAAGAGCGCGATGCGTCGCGCCGCATGTACGATGAGCGGCGCTCCGGCGACCGCCAGCGCCGCGACGAGGAACAGTCTGCCCAGGCGGCAGCCGACGCGGCGCGCCAGCAGGATGCCCGCCAGGTCCAGCAGTGTGCGGAATCGCAGCGCATCCTGAACGCCAAGCGCGCCCGGACCGACCTCACCGAGGGCGAGCGGGGCGACCTGAAGCGCTTTGAAGAGGCGTTTCTTGCGCGCTGCAAGCGCTGATCTTTTGCGAGGAATCGCCTGCGCGCTGGTGGCCTGCCTGCTGTGGTGGCCATCCGCATGGGGCGAAGAGGCGGGTTTGCGCCTGGATGGTGCAACAGGCAGCGGCCTCAAGGTGCCAGCCGACGCAGCAGAGGTATTGCCGCTTCGCAACGGAACTGCCGTGCCTTCCTATCCCACCCTGCCGTCTGATACGGCGGAAATGAACGACGAAGACGACGACGACTCCCCCGAAGTGGACGAGAGCCCCCTCGAAACGGGGCTGGCCTCCTGGTATGGCCAGCGCTTTCACCGGCGGCGCACGGCCAGCGGCGAGCTGTTCGACATGAACGCCATGACGGCGGCGCACCGCACGCTGGCATTCGGTACCCGCATCTGCGTTCGCAGCCGGGAGACGGGCAAGGGCGTGGTGGTGCGGGTCAACGACCGGGGTCCGCACGTGGCCAACCGCATCGTGGACCTGAGCCGTGGCGCGGCGATGGCACTGGGGGTGCAAAGCCTGGGGCTCAAGGCCGTGGACGTCTTCCCCCTGAGCGCAGATGCGGTCACCTGCCCGCCCGCTCCCCTGGACAACCTCTTGCAGCGTTTGGCCCCACCGGAGGTCGATGAGGCGGGCGCACCAGTTGCCAACAACGGTCGTCGCACACGTGCCGTGCCGCCGCGCTTGCGGCGTTCTCCCTGAGCGAGCGCTGCCGCGCGAAGCGCGGCCGTTCTCTTTATCCGCCGGATTCCAGCGTGTGGGTGGCGTTCCTGTCCTGCGCCAGCAGCTCGGTCATCTGGGGCAGGGCTTCCTTGAGCGCGGCCTTGAGCGTGAAGGGGGGGGTGATCAGGAACATGCCGCTGGCCGGCAGGCCGGGGCGCTTGACGTCGCCGGCGGCGTTTTCGGTGATCTTGCTGGACTTGACGGTCAGCGTGGCATGCAACCAGCTTTTGCCCGCCTTGGTGGCCAGGGTCTTCAAGCGGCGTGGCAGGTCATGGGCTTCCGGGCGCGGGATGATCGGGTACCAGAACGCATAGGTGCCGGTGGCAAAGCGCTTGAGCGAATCCGCCGCCATGTCGAGCACCTTGCCGTAGTCGCTTTTCATCTCGTAGCTGGGGTCGCACAGCACCAGCGCGCGCCGCGCAGGCGGGGGCAGGAATTTCTTGATGCCCTCGAACCCGTCCTCGTGCAGCACGGCCACCTGGCGGCCAGCCTCCAACTGGGCCACGTTGCCTGCCAGCGCGCGCAGGTCGGTCGGGTGCAGCTCGAACAGCTTGAGCTTGTCACGCTCGCGCAGCAGGCGCTGGATGATGAAGGGCGAGCCGGGGTAGACCCGCGTGGCCGCCCCCTGGTTGAAGGCGCGTACCATGTCCAGATAGGCCTGCAGGGCAGGCTGGAGCGCGGGAACGCCCGGAGCGATCAGCCGGGCGATGCCGTCGGCCGATTCGGCGCTGGTGTTGGCATAGTCGCCGTCCAGCCGGTACAGGCCTGCGCCGGCATGGGTGTCCAGCACGGTCAGGGCCGCATCTTTCTCGACAAGGTGTTGCAAGGCAGCAATCAGCACCGTGTGCTTGAGCACGTCGGCGTGGTTGCCTGCATGGAAGGCGTGGCGGTAACTGAACATCCCCCAATGGTAACGAGTGTCAGCCCCCGGGCTGATATTTCGGCGGCGGATCCGTCAATCGGGGCTTTCAGCCGCCACAGGGTGGCACGGACAATGCAGGACAGGGCAGAATTGCGTGCTGGGAGGCTCCTGCGTGACGTTTTTGGCAGATGGGTGGCTTTTTGTTTCAATGCCCCGGCTGTCATGCATCATGATCGCTGGTGCCGCGGGGCGGCCCCTCGCAGCAGTTCCCTGACCCCCGTCCCGGCCGCCTTTCCGCCCAGCTTTTTCGCACAATGATCGAAACCTCTGCTCCTGCTCCTGCCAGTGCCGTCAGCCATGTCGATGCGCTGCCGCCTGGGACGCGGCTGGCCGAGTTCGAAATCCTGGCGCTGCTGGGCGTGGGCGGTTTTGGCATGGTCTACAAGGCGTTCGACCATTCCCTGCACCGCGCGGTGGCCATCAAGGAATACATGCCGTCGGCACTGGCCGGGCGTGCGCAGGGGCAATCGCTGTGGGTGCGCTCGTCATCGGACCAGCAGACCTTCCACGCCGGCCTCGAATCGTTCGTGGGCGAGGCCCGCCTGCTGGCGCAGTTCGACCACCCCTCGCTGGTCAAGGTGTTCCGCTTCTGGGAGGCCAACAACACCGCCTACATGGTCATGCCGCTGTATTCGGGCATGACCTTCAAGCAGGCACGCGCCCAGATGCGCACGCCGCCCACCGAGGAATGGCTGCGCAAGCTGCTGTGGTCGGTGCTGGGGGCGCTGCGCGTGCTGCACGACGGCAAGACCCTGCACCGCGACATCTCGCCCGACAACATCTTCCTGCAGGACAGCGGCCCACCGGTGCTGCTGGACCTGGGCGCAGCGCGCCATGCGATCAACGATAAGGACCACAAGCACACGGCCGTGCTCAAGGTGAACTACGCGCCTATCGAGCAGTATTCCGAAGGCGACGAGGATTTGCGCCAGGGCCCCTGGAGCGACCTGTATTCGCTGGGTGCGGTGGTGCATGGCTGCCTGTGCAACGACACGCCCCTGCCAGCCACCCTGCGCTCCATCAAGGACCGCATGGTGCCGTTCTCGCGGGTGGCCAAGACCGTCAAGAAGCAACTGGGCGTCGAATATTCGCCCGCCTTCGTGGCCGCGGTCTCGCAGGCGCTGTCGCTCAAGCCGGAAGACCGGCCGCAGAGCATCGATGCCTTCCTGCAGCTCATGGAAATGACCGCGCCCCCGGAAGGCGTGGACCATTTCGATTTTCGAGCCGACCTGGGCGACATCTGGGTGGAGCCCGCCGACCAGCCCGGCCCTGGCCTCCTCACCCCGACGGTAGATGTGACGGCCGCCCCCGCCATCGTGGCCGAAATCGCAGCCCAGGCGAACAAGGCGATGGAGGCTGCGGGCGAAGACGCTGCTGCCGATGGGTACCCCGATACCGTCCAGCGGGGCGGGGCCGACACTGTCTTCATGGACCCTGCGGACACAGAGGTCCTGGTGACGGCCGACCATGACCGCAAGGCAACGCGCCACGGCCGCGGCGAGGCCAGTGGTGCCGCAGGCCGGGTGCGTGCGGCACTGACGGAGTCCGAGCGGGCCGCTGCAGCCCTGGCGGCACGTGCCGACCGCCGGCCGGGCCGGATGCCGGTGTGGCTGGTACTCGGCGCAGCCGGGTTGGCCGTGGCCGCCGCCGGGGTCTGGTGGTCGCAAGGCCGCGGCCCGAAGGCCGCACCCGCAGACGACATCATCACCGAGATGGCCGAGCCGGCGCCCGCTGCGTCCGAGGCGGCGGCCGTTCTGGTGCCGGCCTCGGAACCTGCGCTCGTGGTGGCCAGCGCGCCTGCGGACGCCGCGCCCGGCGCTGCCGATGCCGCCTCGGCGGCGGCGGTGGCCAAGCCCGCGCCCAAGCCCAAGCGCGCTGTGGCCTCCGAGCCGGCGCCTGCGCCCGTCGTGGCCCACGAGGAGCCGCCACCACCGCCACCACCACCGCCTCCGGTGGAGCGCCCCCGTCCGGCGCCGGTGCGCGTGCCATCGCCCCAGGAAGCGTGCGCAGACGCCAGCTTCCTGACGCGGCCCATGTGCATTCACAACGAATGCCAGAAGCCCTCCCAGGCGAATTCCGCCATTTGTGTGGAGAACAAGCGCCGCTACGATGCCGAAGAGGCGCGCCGCCGCCAGTCGCCCTGAGCCGGCTTGGTGCGCAATTGCGGGCCTTGCGTTGATTTCGCCAGGCATGGCTTGCGCCGCATGCCCAGTAATTCGTATAATCGAGGGCTTCGCAGCGCTTTTGTGGTCCCGCGGCGAGGAATTACATGCCACCTAAGAGGCTTCCTTCAGAGAAGCACCGACCGTGGAAAAGGACCCGCCAAACCCTCTTTTGAAGAGAAAACTCATGACTACTACTTTCAGCGCCAAGCCCGCTGAGGTCGTGCACGAGTGGTTTGTGATTGACGCGACCGACAAGGTCCTCGGACGAGTAGCCAGCGAAGTTGCTCTCCGTTTGCGCGGCAAACACAAGGCCATTTACACGCCTCACGTCGACACCGGTGACTTCATCGTCATCATCAACGCCGCCCAGCTCAAGGTCACCGGCACCAAGTCCCTGGACAAGGTGTACTACCGCCACTCGGGTTACCCCGGCGGTATCACGGCCACGAACTTCCGCGACATGCAAGCCAAGCACCCTGGCCGTGCGCTGGAAAAGGCTGTCAAGGGCATGCTGCCCAAGGGTCCCCTTGGCTACGCAATGATCAAGAAACTCAAGGTGTATGGCGGTGCAGAGCATCCCCACACCGCCCAGCAGCCCAAGGCTCTGGAAATCTAAGGAGCCTTGAGATGATTGGTGAATGGAACAATGGCACCGGCCGTCGCAAGTCCAGCGTCGCCCGCGTGTTTCTGAAAAAAGGCACTGGCAAGATCACGGTGAACGGCAAGGACATCCAGTCCTATTTCGGCCGCGAAACCTCGATCATGATCGCCAAGCAGCCGCTCGCACTGACCAACCATGTCGAAACCTTCGACATCCAGATCAATGTGCACGGTGGTGGTGAGTCCGGCCAGGCCGGCGCTGCCCGCCACGGCATCACCCGCGCCCTGATCGACTACGACGCGACGCTCAAGCCCGCACTGAGCCAAGCCGGCTTCGTGACGCGCGATGCCCGCGAAGTGGAACGCAAGAAGGTCGGTCTGCACTCTGCACGCCGCGCCAAGCAGTTCTCCAAGCGTTAAGCCTGGTTTGCCCTGCAAAAAAACCGCCTTCGGGCGGTTTTTTCGTTTAAGGTGCGCTCTTCGTTTTCGAGCACCTGTTTCCGACCCCCCCATGCGTTTTCGCCTTCTTCGCCGCCGGCTGACCATCAGCGCCCCTCGGGTGGCCATTCGCAGCGCCATGCCCTGGCCCGTGCGCTGGCTGTTGCTGGCGGTGGTCTTCGGGCTGTGCGCCGCCGTGGCGCTGTGGGCCTTCGAGTTCGGCAAATCCATTGCGGGGCTTGAATCCGGTGCTCGCGAGGAACTGGTGCGGCTGCGCGGCGAAGTGGCGCGGCTGGTGGAAGAGACCCAGCGCCAGCATGCCGTCTCGCAGACGGCCGAGAGCATCCTCACGGCCGACCGGGCTACCTTGCAGACTCTGATGACACAGGTGCGGCAACTCGAGGCCGAGAACCGCACGCTGCGCGAGGACTTGGGCTTCTTTGAGCGCCTCATTCCCGCTGGCGGCACCGAAGGCGTGGCCATCCGCGGCCTGCATGCCGAAATCGTGGGCGGCATGCAGTTGCGCTGGCAGGTGCTGGTGATCCAGGCCGCGCGCAATGCCCCCGAGTTCAATGGCAAGCTGGAGCTGATCCTGGCCGGCACCCAGGACGGCAAGCCCTGGAGCCAGGCCTTCCCCCAGAGCGCGGCCCTGCAACTGCGCCAGTACCGGCGACTGGAGGGCATGTTGACGCTGCCGCCCGATGCCGTGGTAAAAACCGTGACCGCGCGGGTGCTGGATGGCAGCACTGTGCGCACCTCCCAGACCATGGCCCTGGCGGCCGAATAGCCGCCGCCAACCGCCGCCGCGTTGTTGCTGGGTGGGCACAGGATGCCAGGGCCTTGCCTTTCTTTTTGATGCGGATGGACCGCCTGCCGGCGCCTTTGGCGCGTGCGGGCCGCCGTCCCTGACCCAGGAGTTTTGCCCATGTTTTCCCGAAAAAAGCAGCCCCCGATCAAGAGCCTGGTGGCCCACGGCACCCGCATCGACGGCAATGTGCTGTTCGGCGAGGGCATGCGCATCGATGGCGAGGTGGTGGGCGACATCCGCTCGGGCACCGAGCAGCCCAGCATTCTGGTAATTTCAGAGTCGGCCCGGGTCGAAGGCGCGGTGCATGCCGACCATGTGATCGTCAACGGCTCGGTGACCGGGCCGGTGCATGCGGCCGAGCTGCTGGAGCTGCAGCCCAAGGCGCGCATCACCGGCAACGTGCACTACAAGGCGCTGGAGATGCACCAGGGCGCCATGATCACCGGCCAGATGTGCCCCCTGGCCGCAGTGGCCGATGAAAAGCCCCCACTGCAGTTGTCGTCAAAGCCGGCGGCCCCTGAATCCCCGACTGCTTTGCAGTAGTATTGGCTCCAAACCTGAAAATCGGAGTTCCCCCATGAGCGCAGTTGCCGAAAACATCCAGACCGAAATGCCGGCCCCCATCCTGTTCACCGACAGTGCAGCAGCAAAGGTGGCGGACCTGATCGCGGAAGAAGGCAATCCGGACCTCAAGCTGCGCGTTTTCGTGCAGGGTGGCGGCTGCTCGGGCTTCCAGTACGGCTTCACCTTCGACGAAATCACGAACGAAGACGACACCACCATGACCAAGAATGGCGTGTCGCTGCTGATCGACGCCATGAGCTACCAGTACCTGGTGGGTGCCGAGATCGACTACAAGGAAGACTTGCAGGGTGCCCAGTTCGTGATCAAGAACCCCAACGCCACGACCACCTGCGGCTGCGGCTCCAGCTTCTCTGCCTGAGGACGCGGGGCCGTGCCCACGGCACCGCACTTCGCAGCAAGCCGCCTTCGGGCGGCTTTTCATTTGGGGCTCCTGATTCCCTCTTAGTCTGGCACTGCATGCAGCAAGAACAATCCCGCAAAGTCCTCCTGTGGCTGGTGGCCATCGGCTTCTTCATGCAGACGCTGGACGCCACCATCGTCAACACCGCGTTGCCGGCCATGGCGCGCAGCCTGGGCGAAAGCCCGCTGCAGATGCAGTCGGTGGTGGTTGCCTACTCGCTGGCCATGGCCATGCTGATCCCGGCCTCGGGATGGCTGGCCGACCGCTTCGGTTCGCGCCGCGTCTTCCTCTCGGCCATCGTGCTGTTCGTGCTGGGCTCGGTGTGCTGCGCGCTGGCCCAGAGCCTCGCCCAACTGGTGGCGGCGCGCGTGGTGCAAGGCCTGGGCGGGGCGCTGCTGATGCCCGTGGGGCGGCTGGTGGTGCTGCGCACCTTCCCGCGCGAGCAGTTCCTGCAGGCCATGAGCTTCGTGGCTGTTCCGGGCCTGATCGGTCCGCTGATCGGCCCCACGCTGGGCGGCTGGCTGGTGGAGGCCGCCTCGTGGCACTGGATCTTCCTGATCAACGTACCCGTGGGGCTGGTGGGGTGCATCGCCACGCTGCGCTTCATGCCGGGCGAGCCCGTGACCTTCGTGCCCCGGTTCGACCTGGCGGGCTACCTGATGCTGGCTTTCGGCATGGTGTCGCTTTCCTTGGCGCTGGATGGCCTGGCCAGCATGGGCCTGCGCCAGGCCAGCGTGCTGGTGCTGATGGTCTTTGGCCTGGCCAGCCTGGTGGCCTACTGGCTGCATGCGGCGCGGCGGGCCGATCCCCTGTTCTCGCCGCAGCTGTTTTCGGTCGACACCCTGCGCATCGGCCTGCTGGGCAATCTGTTCTCTCGCCTGGGCAGTTCCTGCATGCCCTTCCTGATCCCGCTGCTGCTGCAGGTCACCATGGGCTACTCACCCATGCAGGCCGGCATGATGATGCTGCCGGTGGCGATTGCCGGCATGTCGATGAAGCGCTTCACCACGCCGCTGATCACCCGCTTTGGCTACCGGCAGGTGCTGGTGGGCAATACCCTGCTCGTGGGGGTGACCATGGCCAGCTTCGGGCTGGCCACGCCCACCCAGCCGCTGTGGATGCACGTGCTGCAACTGGCCGCCTTTGGCGCGGTGAACTCCCTGCAGTTCACGGCCATGAACACGGTGACCCTCAAGGACCTGGACCATGCCAATGCGAGCAGCGGCAACAGCCTGTTGTCCATGGTGCAGATGGTGGCCATGGGCATGGGCGTGGCAGCGGCGGGCGCGGTGCTGGCAGCCTTCACGGCCTTTTTCCAGCCCTCTGCTGCGGGCCACACGCTCTGGGCTTTTCAGGCGACGTTTGCCTGCATGGGGTTGATCACGGTGGCTTCGGCCGGCATCTTCTGGCAATTGTCGCCAGAGGATCGGGCCAGCAGCAAGGCTGCGACCACGGCCGACGCGGCAGACCATGGCTGACCCACCAGCGCTCACGCCGGGTAGATGGCGCCCAGCACGCGGCCCCCGGCGGCGCCGGTGACGCTGGGCAGGTTGCCCGGCTGGCCCCTCACCGCCTGGCGCGCCAGCCAGGCAAAGGCAGCGGCTTCCACCTGCAGCGCGGGCAGGCCCAGCGCATCGGTGGCGACGATCTGCAGGGCAGGGCAGGCGGCCTGCAGTCGGGCCATCAGGTGGTCATTGAGCGCGCCGCCGCCGCATACCGCCAGGGTTGAGGCGCCCGCGCCATGGCGCCGGGCATCTTCGGCGCAGGCAAGCGCCGTGAACTCCGTGAGCGTGGCCTGCACGTCCTGCGGGGTGGCGCTGCGAAAGGCATGCAGGCGGTTGGCGAGCCAGCCGGGATTGAAAAGGTCGCGCCCCGTGCTCTTGGGTGGCACTTTGTGCAGAAAGGGTTCCTGCCGCAGCAGGACCAGCAACTCGGGCAGCACCTGACCGCTGGCGGCCCAGGCGCCGCTGGCGTCAAATGCCTGGCCTGTGTGCAGCTGGCACCAGTGATCCATCAGCGCATTGCCGGGGCCGCAGTCGAAGCCCAGCACCTGGCCATCGGCGCCCAGCACGCTCAGGTTGGAGATGCCCCCGATGTTGAGCACCAGCATGGTTTCGCCGTTGCGCCCGAAGACACCCTGGTGAAATGCGGGCACCAGAGGTGCGCCTTGCCCGCCTGCAGCCAGGTCGCGGCTGCGAAAGTCGGCCACCACGGCAATGCCCGTGCGTTCGGCCAGCAAGGAGGGGTTGCCCAGTTGCAGCGTGTAGCCCGTGCCGTCGAACTCCTGCGGGCGGTGGCGCACGGTCTGGCCGTGGGCTCCGATGGCACGGATGGCACTGGGTGCCAGCCCGCTGCGTTCCAGCAGCGTCTTGACCACGCCCGCATAGGCGCGGGCCAGCCCGTTGCCCGCCAGGGCGGCACGGTGCAGCTCATCGCTGCTGGGGGTGTTGAGGGCGAGCAACTCGGCCCTCAGGTCGGGGGTGAAGGGCGCGCTGGCATGGTGGGTGACCACCATGCGGGAGTCGGAGAAATCCGCCAGCACCCCGTCGATGCCGTCGAGCGAGGTGCCCGACATCAGGCCGATGTACAGCTCGGACATGGCCCGGTGGCTTGTTGGCGAAGGACGTCAGTCCGCGCTGGCTTGTTCGATCGACGCAGCTGCAGACAGCTGGATGCGCATGTTGGAAGCCAGGCGCTCAAAGGCAGGGCGGCCAGCGGCCGACACCGGTGCGGCGGCTTCGCTCGCTGCCACGATGGTCTGCGGATCCTGGTGCTGGCCGTTCACGCGGAATTCGAAGTGCAGGTGCGGGCCGGTGGCCCAGCCCGTGGAACCCACGGCGCCCAGGGTCTGGCCCTGTTCCACCGACTGGCCCTGGCGCACGTCGATGCGGCTCAGGTGAGCGTACACGGTGACGTGCTGGTTGCGGTGCTTGACGAAGACCACGTTGCCGAAACCGTTCTGTACGCCGGAGAACTCCACCACGCCGTCACCCACGGTGCGCACGGGCGTGCCCGTGGGGGCCGCGAAATCAGTGCCCAGGTGGGCGCGCCAGGTTTTCAGGATGGGGTGCATGCGCATCTTGAAGCCGCTGGTCACGCGCGAGAACTCCACGGGGGAGGTCAGGTAGGCGCGGCGCATGCTTTCACCGTCCAGCGTGTAGTAGGCACCTTTGGAGGCACCCGATTCCTGGAACCAGATGGCCTGGTGGGTCTTGCTGTTGTTGACGAACTCGGCGCTCAGCACGCGGCCGCTGCTCAGTGGCTCGCCGTCGGCTTCCAGGGTTTCATAGACCACCGAGAAGCGGTCGCCCTTGCGCAGCGAACGGCGAAAGTCGATGTTGCCCGAGAACAGCTCGGCCATCTGCACCGCTACGGCGTCGGGGATGTTGGAGGCGTCGGTCGCGGCGAACAGCGAGCTGTTGATCACGCCGCCCGCCAGGCGGCTGTTGGTCGTGAGCTTGGCGGTCTCGACGCGCGCGCCGAATTTCTCGCCCGTGCGCTCCACGATCAGGCGGCGGAAGTTGCCGCTGTCGTCGGGCACCCAGCGGGCCGTCAGGCGCACCAGGCGGTGGTCGTCGGTGGTTTCGGCCGACACGACGCGGCCGGTGCGGCCCAGCATGTTCTGGCGCACCGTGTTGTCGCCGCGCAGGAAGGCGGCGGCGGCCGGGTCGGCCACGCCCAGGCGCTGCAGCAGCGATTCGGGGGTGTCGCTGCTGCGCACCTGTTCGGAGCGGAACAGCGAGAAACCGGGTGCATCAAGCTGGCCGAGCACCAGGTTCTCGGCCAGTGATTCCACCGGGTAGCTCACCATGCGCACCGGCATGTCCGCCGGGTCGGGTGCGAACGATGCGACTGCAAATGCGCCACCGCCGCCCGTGAGCAGCAATGCTGCAACGGCGGCGGTGATGTGCTTGGGGTGTTGTTGGATGCTATGGGACAGTCGGTCTAGCAAAGCCGCGCTGGCGGTGGTCAAGCCGTGAATCAAAGGTCTATCCCCAGTGTGAGAGTGATCTCCTGGCACTTCCCCGGTGTGAATACGGGGCAAGGCAAGGCGCACAGACTGTCTGTTTGCAGCGATTCGACAGGGTACGAAACGGGTCGAAACAGCGGGCCCATTAGAATCCGCCTCTGCAATGTGGGCTGGAGTATAGCGGTGCGCGCTGTATAGACATCCCAAAAAACCCTTATGAATCAATCTGCTGTTACAACGATGCCGGTTTCCGATGGTGTAGGACGGGCGCTTGAAATCTCGCTGCGCGGCGTGCAGGAACTGCTGCCGCAGGACGAATGGGTCAAGAAGCTGGCGCGCTCGGAGGCCACGGAGACGCCCTTGCGCATCAAGCTGGGCCTGGATCCCACGGCGCCCGACATCCATATCGGCCACACGGTGGTGCTCAACAAGATGCGGCAACTGCAAGATCTGGGCCACCAGGTGATCTTCCTGATAGGAGATTTCACCAGCCTGATCGGCGACCCCTCGGGTCGCAACAGCACCCGCCCGCCGCTCACACCCGAACAGATCAAGGCCAACGCCGAGACCTATTACCGCCAGGCCAGCATGGTGCTGGACCCGGCACGCACCGAGATCCGCTACAACAGCGAGTGGAGCGAGCCCCTGGGCGCCAGCGGCATGATCCAACTGGCCGCCAGGTACACGGTGGCGCGCATGATGGAACGCGACGATTTCCACAAGCGCTTCACCACCGGGCAGTCCATTGCGGTGCATGAGTTCCTGTACCCGCTGATGCAGGGCTACGACTCCGTGGCCTTGAAGAGCGACCTGGAGCTCGGCGGAACGGACCAGAAGTTCAACCTGCTCATGGGCCGCCATCTGCAGCAGGAATATGGCCAGGAGCCGCAGTGTGTGCTCACCATGCCGCTGCTGGTGGGCCTGGACGGCGTGGACAAGATGTCCAAGTCCAAGAACAACTACATCGGCATTGCCGAAGAGCCGAACACCATGTTCGCCAAGGTGCTGTCGATCTCCGACACACTGATGTGGGACTGGTTCACCCTGCTGTCCTTCCAGTCGCTGGCGCAGATCGCCGCGCTCAAGGCCGAGGTGGCGGGCGGGCGCAACCCCAAGGACGCCAAGGTCATGCTGGCCAAGGAGATCACCACGCGCTTTCACAGTGCAGCGGCGGCCGAGGCAGCCGAGCAGGACTTCCACAACCGCAGCAAGGGCGGCGTGCCCGACGAAATTGCCGAACTCAGCCTGTCCGGCGCGCCCATGGGCATCGGCGCGCTGCTCAAGGCCGCCAATCTGGCCCCTTCCAGCAGCGAAGCGGGCCGCCTGATCGATGGTGGCGGCGTGCGCGTGGACGGCAGCGTGGTCAGCGACAAGGGCCTCAAGCTCGAAGCGGGCACCTACGTGGTGCAGGTCGGCAAGCGCAAGTTCGCACGGGTAACCCTGGGCTGATCCCCATCCTGGTCAGGTAAGGCCCCCTGCCGATCCGTCGGCAGGGGGCCTTTTCATTCATGGCGCACTGGCCACGGTGCGCAAGGTGGCCAGCATGGCCAGCGTGTGCGGGTCGGTTTCTGCCGTGCGGTATGCCAGGTAAAGGGTCGATGCCGCGTCCTGCTCTTTGATCGGCTTGTAGTCCACCCCTTCGAGGCCTATGCAGCGGGTGTCCTGCGGAACGATGGCGATGCCCAGGCCGGCGGCGACCAGGCCGATCATGAACGCCGGCTCGCGCGCCTCGCGCACCACGCGGGGGCGAAAGCCGGCCTGGGCGCACAGCTGCATCACCGGCCAGTACAGGCCGATGCCGGCGTCGCGCGGATAGGTGATCAAGGCCTCGTGGCGCAGGTCGGCCATGCCGACGGTGTCCTGCCGGGTGAGCGCGTGGCCTCGGGGAATGGCCGCCACCAGGGGCGCGCGGTACCACTGCTCCAGATGCACGCCGTCCGGTGGGCGCGCGTCGGGTTTGCGCAGGATGCCCACATCCAGTTCGCGCTCGTACAGCGCCGCCAACTGGGCTACGGAGGCCATCTCCTGCAGGTCGATCTCCACATGTCCGTGGCTCTGGCCAAAGCCGCGCAGCGCGCGCGGCAGGCGCTCGGTGAACATGGCCGAGGCCGTGACACCGAGCGCAATGCGCCCGAAGATGCCGGCCGAGGCGCTGCGCGCCGCCTCGGTAGCCTCCTGGGCGGCGGCCAGGATGGCGCGGGCCCGCACCAGCAGCTCCTTGCCAGCCTGGGTCAGGTACACGCGCCGCGTGTCGCGCACGAAGAGTTCGGCACCGATCTCCTCCTCCAGCGCGCGGATCTGGGTGCTCAGCGGGGGCTGGGCCATGTGCAAGCGCAGGGCGGCACGCGTGAAGTTCAACTCTTCGGCAACGGCCACGAAGTAGCGCAGATGGCGCATTTCCATGGGAGGCTCCTGCAGTGGGCAAAGGGAAATTCGGAATTTATACGAAATAGATATTGATTTCTATCTAAAAATAGTATTTCCGGATATTGATCGCCAAACTTAGCATTCCTCCTGCCGTAGCCGCCATGCGATGCGGACACCTATAACAGGAGACAAAGTTGACCCCCCCAAAGCCATCCCTCCGGAGGACGGGCCGTGTTCGTGCGGCCTCCACCACCCCAGCCTTCCTTTTTCTCTCCGGTATCGCGGCCTGCGTGCTGGCCACTGCAGCCCATGCCCAGAGCGGCGTGACCATCTTCGGAACGCTCGACCTCAATGTGACCCACGCCAAGGCCGGTGGCGCCTCGGTGACCTCCATGTCCTCGGGCGGCAACCTCATTCCCAGCCGCCTGGGCTTTCGCGGCACGGAAGACCTGGGCGGCGGCCTGGCCGCCAGTTTCTGGCTCGAAGCCCAGTTGCTGCCCGACTCGGGCGCGCTCGAGGGCTCGGCCCTGTTCCACCGCCGCTCCACCGTGAGCCTGTCCAGCACCGCCTGGGGTGAGGTGCGTCTGGGTCGCGACTATGCGCCCACGTTCTGGAATGTTTCCCAGTTCGCGCCCTTCGGCACGGTGGGCGTCGGCGGCTCTGCCAACATCATCGAGGGCTGGCCCTTCGGCACCGGCGGGGCCCGCACCTTCGTGCGCTCGGCCAACTCGCTCGGTTACCTGCTGCCGCGCAACCTGGGTGGCGTCTATGGCCAGGCCATGGTGGCGGCGGCCGAGGGAGCCGATGGCGCACGGTACACCGGTGCCCGGCTGGGCTATGCCTCCGGTCCGGTGGACGTGGCCGTGGCCTACGGCGAAACTCCGGCCAAGGGGCAGACCAACAAGGTGGCCAACATCGGCGGCTCGTACAACTTCGGCATGGTCAAGCTCATGGGCTACTGGCTGGACCAGCGCGCGCAGGGCACCAAGCACTCGAACTGGCTGCTGGGCGCTACGGTGCCAACGGGGGACGTGGGTACCGTGCGCCTGTCGGTGGCCGAGGCCAAGGCGCGCGGCGCTGCGGTGGCGGGCGACGGTGCGCGCCAGATCGCCGTGGGCTACGTGCATGCGCTGAGCAAGCGCACGGCGCTGTACACGGCGTATTCGCGCATCACCAACCGGGGCAGCGCAGTCTTCATGACCAGCGAGGCCCCCGAGGCGACGCCGGGCTGCAATGCCTCGGGCCTGCAGTTCGGCATCTCGCACAGCTTCTGACGTGGCACAGGAGCTTCACACCATGCACAAGCGCAACGCTCTTCTTGGCATCGCCGCCGCCGCCGCCCTGGCCTGCACGGGTCAGGCCCATGCCCAATCCACGCCGGACTGGCCCAATGGGCCGGTGCGCCTGGTCACCCCCACCCCGGTGGGGGTCGGGTCCGACGCCTTTGCGCGCCTGTATGCCGACCGCCTGTCCAAGCTGCTCTCGGCCGCCGTGGTGGTCGAGAACCGCCCGGGCGCTTCCAGCACGCTGGGCACCGATGCGGTGGCCAAGGCCGCGCCCAACGGGCAGACCTTCCTGTTTTCCACCAGCCTGCCCATCACCACGGTGCCGCACCTGATGGCCAAGCTGCCCTACCACCCCGAGAAGGACCTGGTGCCCGTGGCGGCGCTGTTCCGCGGGGGCTCCTTCGTGGTGGCCAGCCAGTCGTTCACCGGCAAGTCGCTGCGCGAGATGGTGTCCATTGCCAAGCAGAAGCCCGGTAGCCTCAACTACGCCACCTACGGGCCGGCGAGCACGGCCAACCTGGGGATGGAGCTGCTGCAGGATGCGGCAGGCATCGACATGGTGCAGATCGCCTACAAGCAAAGCGCCATGCCCGACCTCATGAGCGGCCAGCTCGACGTGGGCTGGGAGCCGGCCTCGTCGGCCCTACCCAACATCCGCTCGGGCAAGCTGCGCGCGCTGGCCTACACGGGCGACAAGCGCAGCGCCACCCAACCTGACGTGCCCACGCTGTCCGAGCTGTACCCGGGGCTGGAGCTGTTCACCTGGATCGGCATCTGGGCGCCGACAGGAACCTCCCCTGCGGTCATCGAGCGCATGCGCAAGGCGCTGGAGACTGCCTCCAAGGACCCGCAGATCGTCAGCGCCCTGCATGAGACCGGTAACAAGGTGCTGAACCTGACGCCTGCACAGATGCAGGCCAACATCGCGCGCGAGTCGCAGTCGATGGAGCGCCTGATCAAGGCCAAGAAGATCGTCATCAACTGAACGCCAGAGAGAACCCGCACCCATGTCCGCCCACCACCTTCCCCCCCTGACCCCTGTTGCGGGCGCTCCCTGGCTGATCGACCGGCTCACCATGGGCCACCCTGTGGCCGCCTTTGGCGTGCGCGGCGCGCGCACGCCCGAGATCGCCCGACTGGCCAAGGCCAGTGGCCATGAAGTGATCTGGGTGGACCTGGAGCACAGCACCATGCCCATCGACGTGGCCGGGCAGATCTGCGCCTGCGCGCTGGACATCGGCATCATGCCGCTGGTGCGCGTGCCCGAGCGCGAGTACGGCGTGATCGGGCGCCTGCTCGATGCGGGGGCCATGGGCATCATTGCGCCCCGCGTGGAAACGGCTGCGCAGGCGGCGGACATTGTGGCCGCCTGCCGCTTTGCGCCCCACGGCCACCGCTCGGCCATCGGTACGCTGCCCCTGGTGCAGTACCGCCGCATGCCTGCCGACACCCTGTACCGCGCAGCCGACCAGGCCACGCTGGTCAAGGTGCTGGTCGAGAGCCCGCTGGGCATCCGCAATATGGCCGAGATCGCGGCCGTGCCTGGCGTGGGCCTGCTGGCCATCGGCACCAACGACCTCAGCGCCGAGCTGGGCGTGCCTGGCGACTTCCGCGACCCGGCCGTGCGCGCCGCGCACGAAGCCGCACTCGCCGCCTGCCGCGCCGCCGGCAAGCCCCTGGCCATCGGCGGCATCAGCGACGCGGCCTACAGCGCCGAGCTGGTGCGCCTGGGCGCGGCGCCGCTGCTCATGACGGCCATTGACACCGATCTTCTTCTTGCTGCCGCGCAGGCCCGCGCGGCACAGGCTTTTGCAACCCTCTCCTGACTGAATGGTTCCGATTCATGGCTTCCGAGATCCTCGTTCCCACCCCCACCCGCGATGCGGACACCTTGTCGCGCCCCGCCTTTGCCATGCCGGCCGGCGCCTGCGACAGCCATGTGCACGTCTTCGGCCCGGTGGACCGCTACCCGCATGTGGCGCAGCCCCACTACACCCTGCCCGAGGGCCCGGCCCCCATGCTCGAGCGCATGACGCGCGGCCTGGGCCTTGCCCGTTTTGCCATCGTGCAGCCCAGCTTCTACGGCACGGACAACTCCTGCATGCTCGACGCCCTCGATGAGCTGGGCGGTCGCGCGCGCGGCGTGGCCATGGTCGAAGACTCGGTGGACGACGAGACCCTGCAGGCCATGCACCAGCGCGGCGTGCGTGCCCTGCGGCTTGATCTGTTCCTGCGCGCGCAGTGGCCCATCGCACAGATCGTGGACTACATCCAGCGCAGCGCCGAGCGCGTGCGTCCTTTTGGCTGGCACCTGCAGTTCTATACACCGGGCACCGTGGTGCGCGACCTGATCCCGGCGATGCCGGACATCGCCTCTGACTTCGTCATCGACCACATGGGCTACATGCTGGAGAGCGATGGCCTCACGCGCACCGACTTCGACCGCCTGATCGCCGCCGTGGCCGGCGGCAGCGGCTGGATGAAGCTCTCCGGCCCCTACCGCATCGCCAAGGATGGCAATTACGCGCGCCTCTTGCCCTATGCCCAGGCCATCGTGGATGCGCTTCCCGAGCGCACCATCTGGGGCAGCGACTGGCCGCATATTCCCAACGGGCAGATGGACACCGGCGCCCTGCTCAATCTGCTGGGCGAGTGGGTGCCCGACGAAGCACGCCGCAACCGCCTCCTGAGCGACAACCCTGCCCGCCTTTACGATTTCCAGCCATGATGAACCCGTCCTCCGCCATCGCCCTGCGCGAAATCCAGCGCCTGCCCACCAGCGCCGCGCGCGCCGTCGAGCCCTTCACCATCCATGGCGTGCAGTACCTGGCGGTTGCCCAGCTGTCCGAGGACATACCTGGCACCGCCCCCGGAATGGGCGCGGGCGACAGCGACGTTGATCTGTGGGTCTACCGCTGGGAGGCCACGGGCTTCACCGAGTTCCAGCGCCTGCCCGTGCCAGGCGGCGAGGACGCCGAATTCTTCACGCTGGACGGTCGCCACTTCCTGGCCACGGCCAGTCTGCGCAGCGGCCATGGGCCCTACGACATGTCGCCGCCTTCGGTGATCTACGAATTCGTGAACGGCCGTTTCGAGCCCTTCCAGCAGATCGTGGGCACGGCGGCCAAGCAGTGGCACTTCTTTGGCGTGCAGGGGCGGCATTTCCTGGCGCTGGCGCAAGGGGCAGCCGGGCATGGAGCGCCCGTGGACGGGGCGGCGCAGTCCATCCTCTTCGAATGGGATGGCGAGCGCTTCGTACCGTTCCAGACCGTGGAATCGGCCTGGCGCTACAACTGGCTGGCGTTCGAGGTGCAGGGCCGCACGCTGCTGGCGTATGCCGACCACATCGCGCCCTCGCGCCTGCTGGCCTGGAGCGGCACGGCGTTCGAGACGCTGCAGGTGCTCGAAGGCACCAGTGGCCGGGCCTTCTGCCACTTCCATGCGTCGGGTGCCGACTGGCTGGTGTTTGCCAACCTGCTGGGCGAAACCTGGCTGCTGCGCTGGAACGGCGCGCAGTTTGCGGCCTACCAGCACCTGAGCGGGCCGGGCGGGCGCGAGTTCGCGTGGTTGCCCGCCCGGGCCGGTGCCGATGGCGGCCACCTGGTGCAGGTCAACTTCATCCACGGTAGCCGCGAGGCCCCGATCCCCGAGTTGCAGTCGGTCATCTACCGCTGGCAGGGCGATGGGCTGGCGCCCGTGCATTCGTTCGATACCTCGGGCGGAACCGATGCGGCGGCCTTCACGGTGGGCGGTGTTCCGTACCTGGCCGTGGCCAACAGCCTGAGCGGCTCGCTGCACTTTCGCACCGACAGCCGCATCTACCAAATTCTGCATACGTGACAGCAGGTTCACCAGTCCGTACCACCACGACAAGCCACCATGTACCAACCCCAATCCGACTTTGCGGGCCTGTTCCATGCCTTCACCGGTGGGCCCGATGCCATTGGCCCACAACTCACCGCGATGATGCTTGAGCAGCGCGCCGACAGCCCGCTTCTCGTCTCCGCCGCGTCGGACATCGCCCTGTTTCCGGGGCGCGGCGCTGCGCCGAGCCTGGAGAGCTTTCGCAAGTCCACGCGCGGCTTCATCGAACTCACGGCGGTCTCCCACCTGCCGCTGGCCTTGGCCTACGTGGCGCGCCGCCGCGAGCTGGCGCCCGATGATCTGGCATGGCGCACACAGCTGCAAGGCCTGCTGCCGCACATCGCCCGGGTGCGGGCGGCCAACACCGAGGGCATGTGGCGCCAGCATGTGAACCTGGACGCCTTCGCGGGCCAGGAGGCGAAGATCGTGGCCATGGTGCATTACACGCTTTCCACCACCGAGGCCTACATCCAGCGCGCGCTGGCCGATGCCTCGCTGATGGACTTTGATGCGCTCGTGGTGCAGTACCTCGACCCGCCGGCTGCGGTGTCGCCCGTGTCGATGAACGCCATCATGTTCGCCACCTTCGGGCTGGCCTATGTCGACATCGCCTACCGCATCGGCGCCTGGCTGCGCGGCAGCGGCATCGATTGGGCGCGGGTGATGGTGCTGGTCAGCGGCCAGTCGGGCCGGCCCACGGCCGGGGTGACCTGGTCGTCCAACAGCATGTGCAACCTGGTCTGGCGGGTGAGCGACGGCCAGATGCCGGCCGACCGCCTCTACGTGGCGCCGCACGCGCCAGGGTTCTCGGTGGACCAGTTCAACGACACGGCTGCGCTGGCCAGCCTGGAGGTGAGCTACCGCAAGCTCTGGATGCACACCCGCACCAGCGTGGAAGTGTCTCGCCAGATGTTCGCCAACCACCCCGCCTATGTGTTCTCGCCAGCCACGGCGCAGGACATGCCGCCCATCCATGGCCTCGATGACCAGGCCGCCTGCGTGGCGCGCCTGCGCCGCATCATGGAAGACCCGCAGCAACTGCTGGTGAACTGCGTGGCCGACTATGTGATCGAGGCGCTGCAGCGCAATGGCAACCGGCCCGGCGAGGTGGCCATCCCCGGCTTCACCAACGTGGACTTCAGCGCACTGGCCTGATTTCCGGTGTGCCTTGCCCTGTTGGCAACCCTGCCTGGTGATGGTTGCCAGCGGGGCAGGGCCTGCCGGAAACTGGATCAGTCCAGGTCGTCCTGCGTGTCCGGGTCGGGAACTTCGCCCACGGCCTCGCGGGTGGCCTGCGCCTGTATCTCCAGCCAGGCGCAAAAGGCCTTGATCTCCGGGCGCTGCGCGCTGCGCGGCCCGACCAGCAGCCAGTAGGCCAGGGGTGAGTCCAGCCGGTGGTTGGGCAGCAGTTCCACCAGGTCGCCCGCAGCCAGGGCATCGGCAATCAGCGGCATGCGCGCCAGCGCCAGGCCCTGACCGCTCAGGGCCGCCTGCACGATCTGGTGGGCGTAGTTGAAGTACAGCCAGCGCTGGGGCTGCAGCTTGGGGTGGCCCTGGTTCTCGAACCAGCGCTGCCAGCTGAGCCATTCGAGGTGCTGGCTGCGGTGCGCGTCCCCCGCCTCGATCAGGGTGAAGCGGGCCACGTCGGCGGGTGTACGCACCGGCGGGTTGCTTTTGATGAGCCAGGGGCTGGCCACGATGGCCAGTTGCTCGCCGCACAGGCGCACCGCGCCGGGCGGCAGCGTTCCGGGCAGGCTGTAGCGCAGCGCCAGGTCCACGTCGGAGGTTTCCAGATCCACGGGCACATCGGTGGCGTCGATGCGGATGTCGATGCCCGGGTTGTCGCGCTGGAACTCTTCCATGCGCGGAATCAGCCACATCGATGCGAAGCTGGCCCAGGTGCTGATGGCCACGCTCTTGCGCCCGGCCGTCTGGCGCACCAGGCGCACCGAGGCATCCATGCGCTCAAGCGCAGGCGCCACCGCACGCTGCAACTGGGCGCCGGCGCTGGTCAGCTCCACCGCGCGCGTGTGGCGCAGGAACAGGGGCACGCCCACTTCGTCCTCCAGTGACTGGATCTGGCGGCTCACGGCCGATTGGGTCAGGGCGAGTTCATCGGCTGCGGCGCGGAAGTTCAGGTGCCGGGCCACGGCCAGAAAAGCCCGCCAGTGGCCGACAGCCACTGGGCGGGTGCGCGAAAGGGCGGGGGTGTTCTCGGCGTTCTGCATGCGGGGTGTGAATGTTCATTCATGCGTTGGTGGCATCAATAGCGTACCGCGTTTTCATTGGACCGAAGACCGCTACAGGCGGATCATCCAGGCTCTACAACGTTTTTTCAAGCACCAAGGAGCCCACCATGTCGTCCCGCACCGTTCTGGAATCGCAACAATCCGCCATCGCCCCCGCGGCCGGCCGCGTGTTGGCCGGAAGCTGGAAGCTGGACGCGGGCCGCGCCATCACATTGAACCCGCGTGAGCGCAGTGTGCTTGAAATTTCGCAGGGCCGGGTGTGGCTTGCGGTCGGCGCAAGGCCCGGCCACACGGATCAGGGCGCGCAGGACATGGTTCTGGTCCGGGGCCAGTCCCTGGTCATCGAGCCTGGCCAGCAGGTGGTGATGGAGTCCTGGTACCTGCGGGGGGGCGCCCCCGGTGCCGTGGCCTTCTGCTGGGACAGCGTGCCAGCCACCCGCCCGGCTGCTGATCCGGCGCTGGACTGGGAGCTTGGCGTGGCGCAACCGCTGCGTGACCTGGTCTGCGCGCTTGGCCAGGGCGGGCGGGCCGTGGGGTCGGCGGTGGCCGCCACCCTGGGTGCCAGCGGCCGGCTGGTTGCCGGCCTGGTGCGGTTTGCTCTGCATCGGTTAGCGACCCAGCGTGCGCGCATGCCCGCCTGAGGAGGACAGGCCGTCACCGGTATCCGGCCGTTTTGTCGATTGATGCCGAAGTTGAATCAATCAGGGCCTTGCAATTCATTGGACGCACCGCAAGCACAGGTGCACCATAGAGGCCTATAGGGTTTACCAGGAGAAAACCATGACCGCATCGAATGTTCTGCAATTGCAAGCTTCCAGCGCCTCGGGCCGCGTTGCGGCCAAGGACGTCTGCACGCTCAAGGCTGGCGCAGCCATCAGCTTCACGCCCCGCACACCCCGGGCCCTGCGCATTACCGAAGGCCAGGCCTGGGTGACGTTGGACGACGGCCCGCACGGTGCCAGCCGCGAGGCGGCTGGAGACGTCTTCCTGCAGGCCGGCCAGACGCTGTGGGTGGCCGCCGGCCAGCACGCAGTGGTGGAGACGCTGGGCCGCCAGCGCCTGCAGTACCGCTGGACCGGCCTGGCCCCTCGCTCCGCACCTGCCTGGTGGCGCCGTGCACTGGGCGTGGCCAGCCTGCCCTCTTCGGATGGAGCCCCCTGCTGCGCCTGATGGGTGTTGGTGACCACCACGCAGGTGGTGGTGCGACGTAGAAGAGAGAGCTGAGAGCTGCTGCTGCCTGGTTCACAGGCGCTGCGGCTCTTTTTTTGTTGGCGCAACCTGCCGGGTTCCTGGGCCCCCGCTCTTCGCGAGAAGTGCGGGGGCTTTTTATTTCTGATCTACATTGCCTGAATGAAAAGCTGCCGTATGCAGTTGAGATGAAGCACTTGGCACTCGCCCACTCCCCCTGATGAAAATCCTCTTCATTCACCAGAATTTTCCCGGACAGTTCCAGCACCTGGCACCTGCCCTGGCATCGCAGGGGCACGAGGTGCTGGCCTTGACCATGACGCCGGCTGCCACGGGAGGGCAGGCGTCGTGGAATGGGGTGAGGATGGTTCCCTACATGCCTTCACGCCAGTCGACACCCGGCATCCATCCTTGGCTGGTCGACACGGAAACGAAACTCGTGCGTGGCGAGGCCGCTTTCCGGGCCTGCCTGGAATTGCAGCGCCAGGGGTTCCACCCCGATGTGGTCATCGCCCATCCGGGTTGGGGCGAGAGCCTGTTCGTCAAGGAGGTCTGGCCCGATGCCAGGTTGGCGATCTATTGCGAATTTTTCTACCAGGCGCATGGCGCAGATGTCGGGTTTGACCCGGAGTTTCCCGATGGGCCGTTTCCCCGTGCCCGCATGCGCGCAAAGAATTTCAACAACCTGCTGCATTTTGATCTGGCGGACGCCGGTATCTCGCCGACCCGGTGGCAAGCGGACGGGTTTCCCTCGCCCATGAGAGATCGCATTGCCGTCATTCACGATGGCATCGACACGGACCTGCTGGTGCCGAATCCGGCGGTCGCCCTGGCGTTCTCCACGCCCTCTGAAAAGGTGACCATCCGAAAGACCGATGAGGTCATCACATTCGTCAGCCGCGATCTGGAGCCATTGCGCGGCTACCACCGGTTCATGCGGGCCCTGCCGGAGATCCTGCAGCGCCGGCCGCACGCGCGTGTTCTTGTCGTCGGCGGTGATGGCGTCAGCTACGGTCCCAGGCCCGATCCTGCCCGGTTCGGGGCGCGCAGCTGGAAGCAGATTTTCCTGGACGAGGTCCGCGACGCCCTGGGGCCGCAGGGCATGGCGCGCGTCCATTTCCTGGGGCGCCTGTCCCATGCGGATTTCGTGTCGGTGCTCCAGATCAGCAGCGTGCATGTCTACCTCACCTACCCCTACGTGCTCAGCTGGAGTCTGCTGGAGGCGATGAGTGTGGGCTGTGCCATCGTTGCCAGTGATACCGCCCCGGTCCGGGAGGCGGTGGTGCACGACGAGACCGGGCGGCTCGTCGATTTCTTTGACCCTGGGCAATTGGCCCAGGAGGTGTGCGCGCTATTGGACGACGCGGGCGCGCGAGCGCGTCTGGGCGGGAATGCCCGGTTGTTCGCTCAGGGTAACTTTGATCTGCGCAAGGTGTGCCTGCCCCGGCAACTGCACTGGCTTCACGGCATCGCGGGCAGCCCGCTGCGCAGCTGACCGCTGGCCAGAAGAAGCGGCCGGGTTGGCTACAGCTCCAGTTCGCTGCGCAGGGCTTCGAAGGCGGCAAGGGCCGCTTCGCCATCCATTCGTTCCAGCCGCGCCAGCGCCTCGGTATCGTCCACCGAGGTGAAGGCCAGGCTGAACTGGTGAAACCTTCGCTCGGCCAGCAGCCCATGGTGCAGGACCTCCACCCCGGTGTGGCGCGGATCGTTGCGGATGCGCTCGGTGAGCTTGAGCACTTCCTTCTGTGTGCCTTCCAGTTGCTGGCAAAAACGCATGCCGTCGAAGACCAGCAGGCCGGTGATGCCCAGGCGGGCATTCTTAGCGCGGGCATGGCCGGCAATCTCGGCGACCACGCTCAGGGGTTGATCGGGTGCCAGGGTACTCACGTACAGGGCTTCGTACAGGCTGTGGGCTGGTGTCATAGGTGCGGCGCAATGTAGGGCGGCGCTGACAGACGCGCAATGTCAAAAGACATAGCAAAACCCCGCACCCTGCAAGGGCTGCAGGGACCATGGTGCGGGCCCAACATCCTCAAAAAATGCATACCGGCCGGCGCGCCAGGTGGCGGCCGGCTACCTAAAATGGCGCCACGATGAATGCCACCCTGTCGCCCCCGGCATGCCCGCCGAAATGCCATGAATGCCGCCTGCGCAAGACCGGCGCCTTCACGCCCGTGGAGCCGCAGGTGCTGGATTTCATCGAAAGCTTTCGTTCGGCCACGCTGACGGTTCCGGCCGGTGGCGCCCTGGTGCATGAAGGCCAGGTCAACGCCCGCCTGTTCACGCTCTACTCGGGCTGGGGGTTTCGCTACAAGACGTTGAGCGACGGTCGCCGCCAGATCCTGAACTTCCTGCTGCCCGGTGATCTGGTGGGTCTGCAGCAGGAATTCGGCGACCTTTCGGCGCATGGCGTCGAGGCGCTCACGGACTGCGCGCTGTGCGTTTTCCAGAACGACAGCCTGTGGGCGGTGTTCGCCGAGCACCCGCGCCTGGGTTACGACGTCACCTGGCTGGCTGCCCACGAGGAGAGCCATATGGACGACAACCTTCTGACCAACGGCCGGCGCAATGCCACCGAGCGCGTGGCCATGCTGCTCATGCACCTGTACCGTCGGCTTGACCGCGTGGGTCTGGTCGATGCCGCAGGCACGGTGGCCTTCCCGCTCAACCAGCAGCACATTGCCGATGCACTGGGCCTGTCGCTGGCGCACACCAACAAGACCCTGCGCCGGCTCGCGCTGCTCGGCCTGCACGAGCTCAAGAATGGGCGGTTGCGCCTGCTCAATACCCGTGCGCTTGAACGCATCGCCGAGTATTACGACACGCCGCCGCGCCTGCTGCCTCTGTTGTAGGCGCGCAGGCGGAGCCCTGGCGCGGCGCAGCCGATAATCCCGGTGCCTGCACGCCACCTGGCGCGCAGGCCCAATTTTTCATTTCCATGACGCAACTCGACATCCTCATCATGGCGGCCGGCAAGGGCACGCGCATGAAAAGCCGCCTTGCCAAGGTGCTGCAGCGCCTGGGCGGGCGACCGCTGCTGCACCATGTGCTGGACCAGGCGGCCCACCTGCAGGCGCGCAGCGCCACCGTGATCACCGGCCACGGCGCTGCCGAGGTGGAGGCCGCCACCCACCAGGCCGCCGCAGGTGGCGCAAAGCTGGCATTCGTGCGGCAGGAGCCGCAGCTGGGCACCGGCCATGCCGTACAGCAGGCCGTGCCGCACCTGCGCGACGACGGCACGGTGGTGGTGCTGTCGGGCGACGTGCCGCTCACCGAGGCCGACACCTTGCGCGCCCTGGTGGCGGCAGGCGGTGGCGAGCGGCTGGCGCTGCTCACCGTGACGCTGCCCGACCCCACGGGTTATGGCCGCATCCTGCGCAACGAATCTGGTGCGGTGCAGGGCATCGTCGAGCAAAAGGACGCGAGCAAGGCGCAGCGCGCCATCGCCGAGGTCTACAGCGGCATCATGGCCGTGCCCGCGCGGCTGCTGGCCCCCTGGCTGGCACGCCTGACCAATGACAACGCCCAGGGCGAGTACTACCTGACCGACATCGTCGCCATGGCCGTGGCCGATGGCGTGCCCGTGGTGGCCCACCGCATCACCGATGCCCTGCAGGTGGCCGGCGTGAACAGCCCGCTGCAACTGGCCGAGCTCGAGCGCGCCCACCAGCAGCGCCAGGCCCGGGCTCTGCTGGAGCAGGGCGTGCGCCTGGCCGACCCGGCCCGCTTCGACCTGCGCGACGACGTGCGCACCGGCGTGCGCGGCGAACTGGTGTGCGGGCAGGACGTGGAGATCGACGTCAACTGCGTCTTCACCGGCCGCGTTGAGCTGGGCGAGGGCGTGCAGATCGGCGCCAACTGCTGCATTGCCAATGCGCGCATCGCCGCGGGTGCTGTGATCCACCCCTACACCCACATCGATGGCGAGAAACTCGGTGCCAGCGTGGGCGAGGGTGCACTCATCGGCCCCTTTGCGCGCCTTCGCCCGGGCGCCCAACTGGGCCGCGAGGTGCACATCGGCAACTTCGTGGAGGTGAAAAACTCCACCCTGGCCGATGGCGCCAAGGCCAACCACCTGGCCTACCTGGGCGATGCCACGGTGGGCGAGCGCGTGAACTACGGTGCTGGCGCCATCACCGCCAACTACGATGGCGCCAACAAGCACCGCACGGTGATCGAAGCCGACGTGCACATCGGCAGCAACTGCGTGCTGGTAGCGCCCATCACCATCGGCGCAGGTGCCACGGTGGGTGGCGGCTCCACCCTCACCAAGGACGTGCCGCCCGGTTCGCTGGGCGTAGCGCGTGGCAAGCAGGTGGCGATCGCCAACTGGCATCGCCCCACGAAGCAGTCCAAGGCATGAGCTGAGCAGGAGGCCCGCGCCATGAGCGACGACGACACCCGCCAGACCGTGGAGGCCCTGCGCGCCGAGCTGGCCCGCAGCCAGCAGCAGGTGGCCGACATGGCCGCCGCGCAGGAGGAGTTTCTGCGCGCCGTCTCGCACGACCTGCGCGCGCCGCTGCGCCACGTGACTTCGTACGGCACCCTGGTGCGCGAGGTGCTCGGCGACCTGCCGGCCGATGTGGTGCAGGCGCCCGAGCTGCAGGAGGCACTGGGCTTTCTGGCCACCATGGACCAGTCGGCCCGGCGCATGGGGCTCATGATCGACGGCCTGCTGGCCATCACGCGGGCCACGCGCGCGCCGCTGCACTGCACCACAATTGCGCTGGCCGATGCCGTGGCCCAGGCGCGCACGGACCTGGCTGCGGCCGAGGCCGGGCGCGATGTGCAATGGCACCTGGCGCCCGATCTGCCCGCCCTCGACGCCGACGCCGGCCTGCTGCGCGAGTTGCTGGTGCAGGTGCTGGGCAATGCGCTCAAGTTCACGCGCGGCCAGGCGGTGGCGCAGATCCACATCGGCGCCGAGCCGCTGGCGGATGGCCGCGTGGCCGTGACCGTGCGCGACAACGGCACGGGCTTCGACCCTGCGCGCGCGGGGTCGCTGTTCGGCGTGTTCCAGCGCCTGCACCGCGAGACGGATTACGAGGGTGTGGGCGCCGGCCTGGCCCTGTGCCGGGTGATCGCGCAGCGCCATGGCGCGCAGATCACGGCCGCCGGTACGCCGGGCCAGGGCTGTGCGGTCCGCCTCGAGTGGCCGCAGCCCTGACCGATCGAGGCATGCCGAACCAGGGCCCTGGCGCCCGCCAACCCCTTCACACCCCGCAGGTCCAGGGCTGGTGCCCCGGTGCCTGGCAACCCATGGCCTCGGGCGATGGGCTGGTGGTGCGCGTGCGCCCGCCGCTGGGGCGGCTGTCCCCGCACCAGGCATGGCGCCTGGCCCGCCTGGCCCGCACGCACGGGGCGGGCATCCTGGAGCTGTCCAGCCGCGCCAATGTGCAGTTGCGCGGCGTGGACCCTGCGCGGCACACCGCGGTGCTGCGGGCCCTGGCGGGCTGCGGGCTGCTGGATGTGGACGTGCAGCGCGAGCGCCTGCGCAATGTGGTGCTGGACCCCTTGCACCGGCCCGGCGATGGCGTGCAGGCGCTGGCAACGGTGCTGCTGCAGGGGCTGGCCGAGGCCGATGGCCTGGAGGCGCTGCCCGCCAAATTCGGCTGGTCCATCGATGGCGGCCACTCGCACTGGCTGCAGGCTGTGTCCGCCGACATCCGCATGCACAGGGTTGCGGGCACGCACCCCCCGGCCTGGCGGGTACAGCCGGATGGCCTGCCCTGGGCCCTGGCCGCGGCGGGGCCCGCGCAGGCCGCTGCCGCAGGGTTGGCCCTGGCGCGGTGGTTTGCCGCGCAATGCCTGGCGCAGCGCACGGCCGGGCGGCGGCCGGCGCGCCTGGCGGCACATGCCGACGAACTGGAGCGCCTGCGGGCCGC
The DNA here is from genome assembly GCF_001428665.1 of Acidovorax sp. Root219. Lineage (GTDB taxonomy): Bacteria > Pseudomonadota > Gammaproteobacteria > Burkholderiales > Burkholderiaceae_C > Acidovorax. The sequence continues at coordinate 238,110 of NZ_LMIJ01000030.1, read as the reverse complement.
CGCCACGCCGCACCGGCCCTGGCCCGCCGGGTTGCCCCCGGGGGTTCACTGGGTGCCCGCCACCGACGGCCAGGGCACGGATTCCACGCAGCCCGACCCGCAGCCCGGCTTCCTGCCCGGCATCGGCACGCTGGTGGGTGCGCCCCTGGGGCGCTTGCCGGCGCAGGCACTGGCCCGGCTGGCGTGGGCCTTGCGGGGCAGCGCTTGCGGCCTGCGCGTGACCCCCTGGCGCATGCTGCTGGTCGAATCGGGGGACCCGGTGGTCGGGCCGCCAGGCTTCTGGCATGCCGCGGGTCTGGGCGTGGCCGCGCACTGGGTGACCCAACCCGGCGATGCCCGCCTGCGTGTCTCCGCCTGCACGGGGGCGCCCGGGTGCCCGCAGGCCCAGGCACCCACGCAGGCACTGGCGCTGGCGCTGGCAGCCCATGTGCCGCCGCAGGCCCACCTGCACGTGGCGGGCTGCGCCAAAGGCTGTGCGCGCCAGGCCCCTGCCACGGTGACCCTGCGCGCGGAGCCCACCACCGGCGAGCCGGTTTTCGCGGTAGTGCGGCAGGGGCGCGCAGCGGACGAGGCGGTCGGCCACGTGGGGCTGTCCGCACTGCAGGACAATCCCGGCCTGTTGTTTGAAAAGAATTGATGCTGCACCGCTACGAAACCGATGGCGCCGAGATCTACCGGCAGTCTTTCGCCACCATCCGCCGCGAGGCGTCCCTGGACCGCTTCACCCCCACCGAAGAACGTGTCGTGGTGCGCATGGTCCATGCGGCCGGCATGGTCGAGCTGGCACCCCATGTGGCGTTCTCCCCCGGCATGGCCGAGGCGGCAGAGCAGGCACTGCGCCAGGGTGCCCCGGTGCTGTGCGATGTGCGCATGGTCAGCGAGGGCATCACCCGCAAGCGCCTGCCCGCCCACAACCGGGTGCTCTGCACGCTGCAGGATGAACGCGTGGCGGCGCTGGCCCAGGAAATGGGCACCACCCGCAGCGCGGCCGCAGTAGAGCTGTGGCGGCCCGACCTGGCGGGCGCAATCGTGGCCATCGGCAATGCTCCCACCGCACTGTTCCACCTGCTCAACATGCTGCAGCAACCCGGCTGCCCGCGCCCGGCGGCGATCATCGGTTGCCCGGTGGGCTTTGTCGGCGCCATGGAATCCAAGGAGGCGCTGATGCAGGACCTGCCCGTGCCCTGCATGGTCGTGCGCGGCCGCCTGGGGGGCTCGGCCATGACCGTGGCCGCCATCAACGCCCTGGCCAGCCATGCCGAGTGAGGCGATGGAGGCCGTGAAGGCCGCGCCCGGCGTCGTCTGCGTGGGCCTGGGCCCCGGTGATCCGGAACTGATGTCGGTCAAGGCCGACCGGCTGGTGCGCGGCGCACGCCACGTGGCCTTCTTCCGCAAGAAGGGGCGCCCCGGCAAGGCCCGCCAGGTGGTGGACGGCCTGCTGGCACCGGCGGCCACCGAATACCCCATGGAGTACCCCGTGACCACCGAGCTGCCCGTGGACAGCCCGCAGTACGTGGCCCAGCTCGCGGCGTTCTACGACGACTGGTGCACCCGCCTGGAAACGCTGGCCCGCACCGAGCAGGTGGTGGTGCTCTGCGAAGGCGACCCCTTCCTTTACGGCTCGTTCATGCACCTGTACACCCGGCTGCGTGAGCGCGCCGCCGTGCGCCTGGAGGTGGTGCCCGGCATTCCCGGCATGGTGGGCTGCTGGCACGCCACGGGCGAGCCCATCACCTGGGGCGACGATGTGCTCAGCGTGATGACCGGCACCCTGCCCGAGGACGAACTGGTGCGGCGCATGCAGACCGCTGACGCCTTGGTGGTGATGAAGGTGGGGCGCAATCTGCCGCGCATCCGCCGGGCCCTGCAACGCACAGGCCGGCTCGGTGCCGCCTGGCTGGTGCAGAACGGCACCACGGCCAGCCAGCAGGTGGCCAAATTGACCGAGGTGAGCGACGAGGCCTGCCCCTACTTCGCCATTGTGCTGGTGCATGGCCAGGGCCGCCGGCCGGAGGCCGCCTGGTGAGCCCGGGCCAGACCACCGGCCGCCTGACCGTGGCGGGCCTAGGGCCCGGGGCCCTCGCGCAGGTCACGCCCGAAGTGGCCGCCTCCCTGCAGGCCGCGACCGACGTGGTGGGCTACCTGCCGTATGTGGAGCGGGCCCGCGCCTTGTTGCAGGAGCGCGGTGGAACGGCCGCTGTGGTCTGGCATGCATCGGACAACCGGGTGGAGCTGGACCGGGCACGCCAGGCGCTGGCCTTGGCCGCGCAGGGGCGTCAGGTGGTGGTGGTGTCCTCCGGCGACCCGGGGGTGTTCGCCATGGCCGCAGCCGTGTTCGAGGCCATCGAGCAGGCGCCGCCCGCGCAGGCCGCCGCCTGGCAGGCGCTGGATGTGCAGGTGCTGCCCGGCATCACCGCCATGCTGGCCGCAGCGGCGCGCGCCGGTGCGCCGCTGGGCCATGACTTTTGCTGCATCAACCTCTCGGACAACCTCAAGCCCTGGCCAGTGATCGCCCGGCGCGTACAACTGGCGGCCGAGGCCGACTTCGCCATGGCGTTCTACAACCCGCGTTCGCGCAGCCGGCCCGAGGGCTTCGTGCGCCTGCTGGCCTTGCTGCGCGCGCACTGCGAGTCCACGCGGTTGATGGTCTTTGCGCGCGCCGTGTCCACCCCCGACGAGGCGCTGCACGTGTGCACGCTGGCCGACGCCGCGCCCGAGATGGCCGACATGCGCACCGTGGTGCTGGTGGGCAACAGCACCACGCGGCAGGTGGGGCGCTGGGTCTACACCCCGCGCTTCTATGGGCTGGAGGCCGCCGCGCCAGGCGCCCCGGGCAGCATGCCATGAGCGATCCAGTGCAGCACGGCGTCCACCTCCTCGGTGCGTGGGCGCGGCGGCAGCGGCGGGCGCTGCACCATCACCACCGGCAACCCCAGGGCGCGGGCGGCCAGCAGCTTGCCGCGCGTGGCCTCGCCCCCGGCGTTCTTGGCCACCAGCCAGGTGATGCCATGGGCCTGCAGCATTGCCTGGTCGTGCCCGGCGCTGAAGGGGCCGCGGCCCAGCACCACCGTGGTGTCGGCCAGCGGCAGGCTGCCCGGAGCAGGTGCGTCCACCAGGCGCAGCAGGTAATGGTGCCGGGCTTGGCCGGCAAAGGCATCCAACTGCTTGCGCCCTATGGCGAGAAAAACCCGGGCAGGCTCGTGGGGCAGCGCCTGTGCGGCCGCAGCCATGTCAGGCACGTCCACCCAGCGGTCTGTGGCCTCGGCCTGCCAGGGTGCGCGTTCCAGCGCCAGCAGCGGCGTTCCGGTGGCCTCGCAGGCAGCGCAGGCGTTGCGGCTCATCTGTGCGGCAAAGGGGTGGGTGGCATCCACCACGTGGGTGATGCCCTGGCCGCGAATGAACTGTGCGAGCCCCTGCACGCCGCCATACCCGCCGCAGCGCGTGGGCACGGGCTGCGCCACGGGGGCCTGCGTGGCCCCTGCATAGGAAAACACGGCAGGTATCCGCGCCTGTTGCAGGGCCTGCGCCAATTGGCTGGCGCCGCTGGTGCCGCCCAGCAGGAGAACATGCGTCATGGCTGATCCGTGGTTGACATTGGTGGGCCTGAACGAGGAGGGACTGGACGGGTTGGCACCGGCCGCGCGCCGGGCCATCGACCAGGCCCAGGTGATTGTCGGCGGCCCGCGCCACCTGGCGCTGGCGCAGGCCGGCGATCGCGGCCGCCCCTGGCCCGTGCCGTTCGACACCGCCCCCGTGCTTGCCCTGCGCGGGCAGCGCGTGGTGGTGCTCGCCTCGGGCGACCCGTTCTGGTTCGGTGCGGGCGGCAGCCTGGCGGTGCACCTGGCACCGCACGAATGGCGCTGCCACGCGCAGCCCTCGACATTCTCGCTGGTGGCGGCCCGCCTGGGCTGGCGCCTGGAGGCCACCGACTGCCTGGGCCTGCACGCCAGCCCGCTGCAGCAGTTGCTGCCGCGCCTGGCGCCGGGTGGGCAGTGCATCGTGCTGCTGCGCGATGGCTCCGCCGTGGCCGAGCTGGCGGGCTGGCTCACGCAAGAGGGCTGGGGCGCGAGCACGCTGTGGGTGATGGAGTCCGTGGGGGGGCCGCGCGAGCGCTGCCGCACACTGCGGGCGCACGAGGCCGAGGCCGTGCTGGCAGCCGACCCTGCCCAGGCCCCGGTGGCTGTCGCCCTGCGGGCCGCTGGCGGCCCCGCCTTGCCCCAGGTGCCCGGGCGTGCCGACGGCTGGTATGCGCACGACGGCCAGATCACCAAGGCCCCGGCCCGGGCGCTGACGCTGGCCGCCCTGGCGCCCCGGCGCGGCGAGCGGCTGTGGGACATCGGCGGGGGCTCGGGCTCCGTGGCGGTGGAGTGGTGCCTGGCTGGCGGCCTGGCCAGCAGCGTGGAGCAGCATGCGGCGCGAGTGGACAACATCCACAGCAATGCGGCGCGGTTCGGCCTGCAGCCGGCGCTGCAGGTGGTGCACGGCCTGGCGCCCGATGCGCTGCAGGGGCTGGCGCCACCCCAGGCGGTGTTTGTCGGCGGCGGCTTTGATGCCGCTCTGTTTGCCGCCTTGCGGGCCTTGATGCCCACCGGCTGCCGGCTGGTGGTCAATGCCGTGACCCTCGAGACCGAGGCCCTGCTGGTGCAGTTGCAGGCGGACCATGGTGGTCAGTTGCTGCGGCTGGAGCTGTCGAGCGCCGAACCGCTGGGGCGCATGCGCAGCTGGAAGGCCGCGCGCCCGCTGGTGCAATGGAGCTGGCAGCCGTGACGGCGCTGCTACCCCAAGCTGGTATTGCCGCCCCCGTGCATGCCTGCCTGGTGGTCGGAGTGGGCCTGCGGGCCCAGGCCACGCCTGCCGCCTTGCAGGCGCTGTGGCTGCGGGCGCAAGCCCTGTTGCCCGGACAAGCGGACTGCTTTTGCGCCGTGGCCGTGCTGCAGGGCAAGGCCACGCATCCGGCACTGGCAGACTGGCTGGGCCTTGCGTCCGCCCCGGTGCTTGCGGTACCGGTGGAGCCCATGCGCCACCAGCCCGTGGTCACGCAGTCGCCGCGCCTGCAGGCCCGCTATGGCACGGGCAGCGTGGCGGAAGCCGCTGCGCTGGCCGCCGCTGGGCCACAGGCGCAGTTGCTTGTGCCCCGCCTGGTGGCCGAGGATGGCAGCGCCACACTGGCTGTGGCACGGCGCCGCCCGGGCCCCCTCGATTGTTGTGTGGCAGCGGCAGGCTCTGGCCGTGCCGCTGCATTGACCCAAGGAGCTACGGCATGACCGTGCATTTCATCGGCGCCGGCCCTGGCGCCGCCGACCTCATCACCGTGCGGGGGCGCGACCTCATGGGCCGCTGCCCGGTCTGTCTGTACGCCGGCTCGCTGATCCCGCGCGAGCTGCTCGCGCACTGCCCGCCACGCGCGCACATCGTCAACACTGCGGCCATGGACCTCGATGCCATCATGGCCGAGATATCCGCCGCCCACGCGCGCGGCCAGGACGTGGCCCGCCTGCACTCGGGCGACCTGTCGGTCTGGTCCGCCATGGGCGAGCAGCTGCGGCGCCTGCGCGCCGCAGGCATCGACTACACCGTGACGCCGGGCGTGCCCTCTTTTGCCGCCGCTGCCGCTGCGCTGGGCGCGGAGCTCACGCTGCCCGGCCTGTGCCAGTCGGTGGTGCTGACACGCACTTCGGGCCGGGCCACTGCCATGCCAGAGGGTGAGAACCTGACCGCCTTTGCCGCCACGGGCGCGGTGCTGGCCATCCATCTGTCCATCCACCTGGCCGACAAGGTGCAGGCCGAGCTGCTGCCGCACTATGGCGCCGACTGCCCGGCCGCCATCGTCTGGCGCGCCAGCTGGCCCGACGAAACCGTCGTGCGTACCACCGTGGGCGGGCTGGCCCAGGCGGTGGCCGCCAGCATGGAGCGCACGGCGCTGATCCTGGTGGGCCGCAGTCTTCAAGCCGAGGCATTCGCCGAAAGCCGGCTCTACGCCGCCGACTACGACCGCCGCTACCGGCCCCTGGGCACGGCGCCGCGTTTTCCGGCTGTGGATATGCCTGCCGGCGCCGCGCTGGACACGGCCCGGGACCAGCCGCTGGACCAGGCCTCCAAGGCATGAGCACCAGTCCGTTCCAAGGTCTGCCGCCGGTGGCGCTGACGCTGATCGGCATCGGCACGGGCAACCCCGACCACCTCACCCGCCAGGCCACCACGGCCATGAACGCGGCCGATCTGATCCTGCTGCCGCACAAGGGCGAGGACAAGGCCGAACTCGCCGCACTGCGCCAGTCGCTGTGCGACGAGGTGCTGGTGGCGCCCGCACCGCGCATCGCCGGTTTCGACATGCCGCTGCGCCGCAGCCAGGGCGACGACTACCTGGCCCAGGTCGACGAATGGCATGCTGCCATCGCCCGCTGCTGGCATGCCGCCATCGCTCAGGCCCTGGGTGCGCCCGCTGCCGGCGACGCGCCTGCGCCCAAGGTCCTGCGCGTCGCCCTGCTGGTGTGGGGAGACCCGGCCTTGTACGACAGCACGCTGCGCATTGCGGCACGCATGCAGCCCGCCCCGGTGCGTGTGGACGTGGTGGCCGGCATCACCTCGGTGCAGGCGCTGGCCGCCGCCCATGCGGTGCCGCTCAACGACATTGGCCAGCCCTTCGTGGTGACCACCGGCCGGCAACTGCGCGAGCAGGGCTGGCCTGCAGGCGTGGACACAGCCGTGGTGATGCTCGACGGGCAGTGCAGCTTCATGGGATTGCCCCCCGAAGGCCTGCACATCTGGTGGGGCGCCTACCTGGGCATGCCCCAGCAACTGCTGGACAGCGGCCCCCTGGCCGAGGCCGGCCCGCGCATCGAGCGCACCCGCGCTGCGGCGCGCGCCCAGCATGGCTGGCTCATGGATATCTACCTGTTGCGGCGCGCATCTGGGCTGCCTGCCACCGAAGGCCCGCCGGTATCAGCGGTCTGAGGTGGCCGGTTGCGGCGCCGCAGCGGAACCCGCATCGGTCGAGCTGTCCGTGACGCGGTTGCGCCCGGCGTTCTTGGCCACGTAGAGCGCGGCGTCGGCCGCATCCATCCAGGCACGCAGCGCACCGTGCCGGGTATGCGCGGCCGCCACGCCGATGCTGGCGGTCATGCGCAGCGCCGGCATGTCGCGCAAGCGAATGGCCTCGGTCTGCGCGCGGATGCGTTCGGCCACGGCCACCGCCTCTGCCGTTTCCATGCCGGCCAGGAGAATGGCGATCTCATCGCCACCATAGCGGCCCGCGCAGTCCGTTGCGCGCACATTGCCGCGCACCACATGGGCCACCGCGCGGATCACCTCGTCGCCCACGGTGTGGCCGTGCTGGTCGTTGATCTGCTTGAAATTGTCGATGTCCATCATCAGCATGCAGGCCGCGTCCAGGCCCGTGTGGTGGCGGCGCAGCGCGGCCTCGGCCTGCTCCTGCCAGTGGCCACGGCCGTACAGGCCCGTCAGCGTGTCCACGCGGCGCAGTTCGTCGAGCAGCAGGTTCTGCTGCGACACCTTGCGGATGAGTCGGTAGCTGACCATGCTGACCGAAAGGGTGTGCAATGCCATGACCGGCAGACAGGCCAGGATGATGGGCAGGGGGCTCTCGGGCGCCCAGTGCACGCCCGTGAGCGCCGCGCTGGCTGCTCCCCCTGCGAGCATGGCCGGAATCGACCGGGCCCACAGGCCGCGGATGCCGGTGGTGATCTTGTCCACCAGGGTCAGCGTGCACAGCAGCACGCTGGGCAGCAGGCTGAAGTGCATCAGCGGCACCAGGGCCGCTGCCAGGGCCGAGTCGGCGAGCAGGTTGCGGATCTCGGCGCGGTACGGGTCAGCGCTGCGCCGTGACAGCTGGTAGGCCAGGTGGGGCCATACGAAGCACGGCAACACCATGCCCAGCCAGGCGAGGAGGGATGCTTGGCGCTGCCACAGCACCACCGCCACCACCACACCGCCCAGGCCCATGCCGAGCACGCGCAGGGGGTAAACGCGCCGGGGCATCTGTTGTTCGTAGGTGGCCATGGATGGAAATGCTGGCGCAGGCGGTTGGGCCGCTATATGAGGAGTGCACGGAGAGCTTACCTTTACCCGGCGGTAGAGGCCAGCGGGAAATGGCGTGCTTTTATGGCCCGGTTGGTGGCCCGGCTGGCCCCGTGCCCTGCGGCCGGTGCGGCCGCTACCGCGCCTGCACCGGGATGGCCGTGCTGAACTTGGCGCGTTTGGTGCTGAAGAAGGCCTTCACGTTGCGCACATTGGCGTCGCCCGTGAACAGCTGCTGCGACAGCGCCAGGTAGCCCGGCATGTCGCGCGTGTGCGCTACCAGGATGAAGTCCGGGCCGGGCGACACGCGCCAGCACTGCTGAACGGCCGGGTGCGCCACCGCGCGTGCCTCGAAGGCGTCCAGCGCCTGCGCGTCCTGCCGATCCAGCGACACTTCGACGATGCAGGCCAGGCCATGGCCCTGCACGGCGGCCAGGCGGTCCGGCTGCAGCAGGGCCACCTGCCGCTCGATCAGACCCACGTCGTGCAGCCGCTTGACCCGGCGAAGGCAGGTGGGCGGGGACACATGCACCTGCTCGGCCAGGGCCTGGTTGCTCTGGCTGGCATCAGCCTGTAGCAGGTTCAGCAGCTGCAGATCAGTGTGGTCCAGTGTGATAGGTTCCGAAACTTCCATTGTTTTGGAATTTTATTTCATTCAATGAAATTGGTGAAATTTAAGTTCATTTTTATATGAATATCAATCACTAATTCCGATGGGCGCTGCCTACCATTGCGCCACTTATCCAACAGGAGCAACAATCCATGTGCGGCATCGTCGGCGCGGTCTCCACGCGCAACATCGTTCCCATCCTTGTACAGGGCCTGCAGCGGCTTGAATACCGCGGTTATGACTCGTGTGGCGTGGCCGTGCATGCCTCCAGCCTGGACGCCACGCGCCCGGCCGGTTTGCAGCGCGCTCGCAGCACGGCCCGCGTGGCCGAACTGCTGGAGCAGGTGCAGACCGACCATGTCGATGGTGCCACCGGCATCGCCCACACCCGCTGGGCCACGCACGGCGCGCCTGCGGTGCACAACGCCCACCCCCATTTCAGCCACGGCACGGGCGATGCAGCCGGCACGCCGGGTCGCGTAGCGCTGGTGCACAACGGCATCATTGAGAACCACGAGGAACTGCGCGCCGCCCTGCAGGCCCGCGGCTATATGTTCGCCAGCCAGACCGATACCGAAGTCATCGCCCACCTGGTGGACAGCCACTACAGCGGCGACCTGTGCGAGGCCGTGCAGGCTGCGGTGGCCCAGCTGCATGGCGCCTACGCCATCGCCGTCATGCACAAGGACGAGCCGCACCGCGTGGTGGGCGCGCGGGCAGGCTCGCCGCTGATCCTGGGCGTGGGTTCGGGCACCGGCAGCTCGGTGGCGGGCGAGCACTTTCTGGCCAGCGACGCCATGGCCCTGGCCGGCGTGACCGACCAGATCGTGTACCTGGAAGAAGGCGACCTTGTGGACCTGCAACTGGGCCGCTACTGGATCATGGGCAAGGGCCGCGAGGCGCTCACCCCTGCGCAGCGCCCGGTGCGCACCGTGCAGGCGCACAGCGGCGCGGCCGAGCTCGGCCCCTACCGCCACTACATGCAAAAGGAAATCTTCGAGCAGCCGCGCGCCATTGCCGACACGCTTGAGGGCCTGGAAGGCATCGTGCCCGAGTTGTTCGACGGGGCCGACGGCACTGCCGCCTGGCGCGTGTTCAAGGAGATCGACAGCGTTCTCATCCTGGCCTGCGGCACCAGCTACTACAGCGGCTGCGCCGCCAAGTACTGGCTCGAAGAGATCGCCGGCATCCCCACCCAGGTGGAAGTGGCCAGCGAGTACCGCTACCGCACCAGCGTGCCCAACCCGCGCAGCCTGGTGGTCACCATCACCCAGTCCGGCGAAACGGCCGACACCCTGGCCGCGCTGCGCCATGCGCAGAGCCTGGGCATGCAGCACACGCTGACCATCTGCAACGTGGCCACCAGCGCCATGGTGCGCGAATGCAAGCTGGCCTACATCACCCGCGCAGGCGTGGAGATCGGCGTTGCCAGCACCAAGGCCTTCACCACGCAGCTGGCCGGGCTGTTTTTGCTCACGCTGGCGCTGGCGCAGTCCAAGGGCCGCCTCACGGCCGAGCAGGAGGCCGCCCACCTCAAGGCCATGCGCCACCTGCCCGTGGCGCTGCAGGCCGTGCTCGCGCTCGAACCCCAGGTCATCAGCTGGTCCGAGGACTTCGCGCGCATGGAGAACGCGCTGTTCCTGGGCCGGGGCCTGCACTACCCCATCGCCCTCGAAGGTGCACTCAAGCTCAAGGAGATCAGCTACATCCACGCTGAGGCCTACCCCGCCGGGGAGCTCAAGCACGGCCCCCTGGCCCTGGTCACCAGCGCCATGCCCGTGGTCACCGTGGCGCCCAACGATGCGCTGCTGGAAAAGCTCAAAAGCAACATGCAGGAAGTGCGCGCCCGCGCCGGCGTGCTCTACGTGCTGGCCGATGCCGACACCCGAATCGAGAGCAGCGAAGGCATCCACGTGATCCGCATGCCCGAGCACTACGGCCCGCTGAGCCCGCTACTGCACGTGGTGCCGCTGCAGCTCCTGGCCTACCACACGGCCTGTGCGCGCGGCACCGACGTGGACAAGCCACGCAACCTGGCCAAGAGTGTGACAGTGGAGTAACGGCGCGCCTGTCGCGGCCGCCCCCCTGACTACAACAAATAATGTCCGTCGGATGAAAGGACGGTCCGTCGGGCATGTCCTGCATTGTGAAAATCAGCGGAGCTTCTTGTCTCCGAGCGAGGCCATGAAGTCCGTTCGAGAACACCCAGTCTCATTCCACCCCCAACCGGGCCGCTTCGAGGCTTGAATCAAAAACCAGTGAACGGGGCCACGCAGGCCAGGCGGAGCCCAGACTTGGGCTGTTGGGGTCCCCGTCCTGCGCAAAGCTGCCGATACTCTGAATCATCTTTGCCGACAAGTCGAGCCGGCCCGCCTTGTTCGCCCGATTGAACGAGATGCTCGAATAGAGCGATGTCCCGAAATTGCCGAAGATGAACGGCAGGTCAAAACTGTGTGCCGCGCCATAGACCTTGTCAAAAGGCGGCGGCAGTTCATCCCAGTCAAAGCGGTAGTGCCAAACATCGGGTTGGCGAGATTTGAGCGCATTGAGCACATCATCCCGAAATGCAAAGAACCAGTTGCGGTCGAGCTCTGCGATGCGTGCGTTCAGCCCTGTCGTCGGCGCGTCCACCGGCAGGTATTGCGCAGGCACCCAATCCTCGATACGGCTGGCGGGTGGGGCGTCAGGCTGGTAGCCATGGACCCGCTTGAACACCGCGGCGTCATCGAGCAGGCGGCCGCTGGTGCCGCCAAAGGCTGGCCGAGTTGCCAGCAAGGCAGGAAATAGTTTGCTTTCGTCGCGCGTATTCCCCGCCAATACCGGCACCTTGACGTAACGGCCGGCGCGGATTGCAGCTATGGGATCCGCAGGCACGACGTATCCGTCGGGGATCGGGTTGGCAGCCGAAAGTCCCAGCGGTGCAAGCCGCCTGAGCACGGTGGTCAAGATGGCGTCGGGTGATAGCCCGCGTAGGTAGGCAGCCAGCTGCTGGGGCGTGCGCGAAGCAATGTGTGCCTCTGCTGCAGGCCGATCAGCGGCTACACCGTCGGCCAAGAGGGAATGAGTCAGTAAGGCGTTTCCTCGCGTCGCCCACACGCTGCGGGGAAGGATGGTTGCAAAGGAGCCCGGCGGCAGCGTGGCTGCCGATGAAATACCCCCGCTGAGCGCCACCAACCGGTGAAACAAGGGCGTGGGCCTGGAGACCACCATGGGCGAGGTGAGTAGCGCGTACACGTTGACCGCCCCGGCGGACTCACCCATCAACGCGACCCGGCCAGGGTCGCCGCCAAAGCCGCCGATATTGTGCTGGACGAATTCCAGCGACTTCACGATGTCGAGCAGCGCGAAGTTGCCTGAGTCGGTGGCGGCCTCACCCGTCTTCAACGGTGCAAGGTCCAGGAACCCGAAGACGCCAAGCCGGTAGGCGACCGACACCACGACCGAGCCGGTAGCACGTGCCAGCGCGGCACCGTCGTACACCGGGTCCGCGGTGTAGCCGGTGATATTGCTGCCGCCGTGGACCCAAACGATGACGGGCCTCGGGGTCGACGCGGAAGCGGTGGGCGCCCAGATGTTGAGGTAGAGGCAGTCCTCCGAGCCCAATGTCTGGCCCAGCGTGCTGCCGATGGTGGCGTCGTATCGATTGTTCAAGCCCGGCCCATACAGTCGGCCTGTCTGCACGCATGCGTTCGCAAACGACGTCGCCGCACGTGGTTGCGTCCATGCGGGCGGATCCTCAGGTGCTCGCCAGCGGCGCTGCCCCACTGGCGCTGCCGCATAGGGAATACCTTTCCAGCTGTAGACGCCACCGACCGATGCATCCTCGGCGCCGACCACCGGACCAAAGGCCGTGGGTCGCTGTAGGCCCGTGTTCACGGCGGGCGTGTGGGTGCAGGCGTTGAGCGTCAACAGTGCGCCAATGGCGAGAGCCCAGCAAGTCGAGGAGGATTTCATCATGCGCTCAATCGATCTTGATGTTGGCATCACGGATCACACCGGTCCACTTGCGTGTCTGGTCGTCGATGTACGTCGCGAACTTGGCTCCGGGCGCGCCGCTGGCCTCCAGGCCCATGTCGAGCAGCTTCTGTTTAATGGTGGAGTCGTCCAGTGCCCGCAAGATGGTCGCTTGCAGCTTCGCCACCACATCCCCTGGCGTGGCGGCTGGCACCATGAAGCCGTACCACCCGGACGCGACCACCCCCTGAAAGCCCTGTTCGCGAATCGTAGGGGCTGCCGGATATAGCGCACTGCGTTTTTCGGAGGCCACGCCCAGCACCCGCAACTTGCCGGCCGCGATGTGGGGCAGCGCCGTACTGATCGCCGTCAGGGTGGCATCGAGGCGCCCCCCCAATAACTCCGAGTAGGCGACGGAATCCCCTTTCATGTGGACGTTGATGCCCTCAATGCCGGCTTCACGCAAAAGCAGTTCGCCAGCCAGGTGGGGCTGCGACCCCGCGCCAGGCGTGCCAATGTTGATGCCCCCCGGGCGGGTCTTGGCGAACGCGACCAGATCGCGCACGCCCTTTATCTGAGTCTGCGCATTGACGATCAGGAACAAGGGCGCGTGCATGGCCATCGCGATGGGGCGCAGTTGCTCGCGCTGGTAGCTCAGGCCCTTTCCGTAAAGCGCCTCGGCCGTTGCATAGGGCGCCGCCACATAGAGAACGGTGTAGCCATCGGCGGGCGCGCGCGCCACGAACTCGGTCCCCAGCCGAGTGCCCGCCCCAGGCTTGTTTTCGACGACAAACTGCTGGCCCAGGACCTTGGCCAGGTACTCGCCCAGCACTCGGGCCGAGAGGTCACTGGCCCCGCCCGCTGCGTAAGGCGAGATCAACTTGACCGGCCGCGTGGGCCAGTCCGCCTGCGCATGCGCTAGCAGGCCGGTGCCCGACGCCAAGCCGGCGGCCATCGTGGCGAGCACGGTGCGGCGCTGGAGCCGCGTTGATGCAAGGGTGTTCAAAGCCCGATGGTGCAAGGTCATGTCTGTCTCCTGTTGTGGTTGTGTCGAAGGGCGGCCGTGCTACAGACGGCGCAAGGGCGGGTATGGAAACCGGAACTCTCGGTGTCGAAGTCTGGGCTGATAGAGACGAAGGACCAGGAAGAACTCCTCTCCGGGTGGGGCGGGCAGCCAGTTGTGCGCCGGGCCCGGGTCCTCTGCCTGAATTCGGATGGAAAGGCTTCCGTCCGCACCCCTCAGCAGACCAGGCAGGCGATCGCCAACCGAATAGCGGTGCGCTGGGTTGGCCACCAGCAGGCAGTCGCTTCGCCGGTACAGCGTGAGCGACCAGAAGGCGTCCACCTCCGGCACAGCGCCTGGCTCGAAGTGCAGCTCGTAGGCGTGCGACCCGTTGAGCAGCGCGCCATCGGCGTCCACCTCCGCCGTTGGGTACATGGCCTCCTCGATGCCCAGTGCACCGATGAAGTTGCGCGCGACGCGCGCGCGCATCGCCACGTCTGCGCCCCAGTGCGTTCGCACCGCGACGGGCAGCGCCCAGCCACCCCCAAGAGCGTGCGGCTGGGCCTTCTGGCGAAGCTCCTCGTACACCAGTGGCAGTGCGTCCGCAAGAGCTCCCTCATCCACTGGCCAACACAGGCTCTCCCCCATCGGCACCGGGTTGCGGGCCAGGGCCTCGTCGATCGTGGCGCGGTAGAGCGCGGCATCCGGCGCATGCCCCGCGCGGCCATCGAGACCCGTGTCCACCCGAAAGGCGGCCTCCCCGCCGTCCAGCCGGTGCGTGGAGATCCCGCGTTGCAGCGCGGCAGCCTGTTCCAGGTCATCGGGACGATCGTCCACCAGGAGGCGTCCGATCACCCAGACATCCTCGCCCGGCGCGGCGATCACGTTGTCCACGCCGTCGGGCACCGGGCCATGCCAGGCAGGGCCATGCACCAGCGTGCGCTGGCGCCGGTTCCCGGTGGTGCGGCGCCCTACGTAAGCAAACGGGTTGGTCCATGCGTCGAGCAAGCCCAATGTCCAGTAACGCTCACCCATGTCTGGCGTGTCAATGAGCACGGGCCCTCGGGACAGATCCAGCCACGCATTGCTGAAGACGGTGTCGTTGTTGGGACTGACCACTTCGCGGTCTTCCGGCCCGATTCGGCGGTGGGTGTGGGTGAAATGGTTCATCCAGCGCATGTGCGAAGCACGGTTGTCGCTCGCGAAACCCTGAACGGGATGGCGGCGCGCCGTGGTTGCAGCGCGCATGCGCATCATCTCGAACAGCGGCAAAGTCTGCTGCACCGCAGCACGTGCGTTGCCATGCGATGGCGTCTCGGTAGTGGAGAAGGCAGGAGTCATGTTCATGCCACCACCCCGGATTCACGGAATGTGGCAATGTCGTGCGCCGAGTAACCTAACTCGGCGAGCAGTTCCGCACTGTCCGCCCCGCAATCTGGCGCCGCGGCGGGTGTGGGCCGTGGACCGCTGCCCATGCGATACGGCCGTCCCAAGGCCCGATACCCTTCGCCGTCGCTCGACGCGGAGTCCACGAAGATACCGGTAGCCATCACGTCCGCGTTGGTCAGTACATCGCGGTAAGGCCGCACTGCCCCAGCAACAATCTGGTGCTGGCTGAGCATCTGGACGGCCGCGTCGCTGGTGTAGGCCGAGAGGCATTCATCGAGCACGTGACGCAATTCGGCGCGGTGGGCAACGCGTTGCTCGTTGCTGGAGAAGCGCGAGTCTTGGACCAGTTCTTCCCGGTCCAAGGCCCGGCAAAAGCGCTTCCAATGATCCTCAACGTAGGCGGAAAGCACGATGTGGCCATCTCGCGTGGCCACGACCTCGGCTGCGGGCGCGTTGTTGGGCTGACCATGTCCGATGCGGGTGGGCTCTGGCCCGCCACCCAGGTATTCGCACCAGGTGGCCGCCTGAAGATGGAGGGCAGTCTCCAGCAGCGACACCTCCAGCGTCTCGCCCACGCCGCTGCGTTCGCGTCCATAGAGGGCCGCCAGGACGGCCTGGGCCCCCAGGTCCGCTGCAGCAGCATCGATGATCGGCACACCCACCTTTTGCGGCGGGCGATCAGCCTCACCCGTGACGGACATAAGGCCGCTCTCCGCCTGCGCCGCAATGTCGTAACCGGGGCGTTCGCTCGACGGCCCCTCGCTGCCAAAACCCGAGATCGACAGGTAGATAACCCGAGGATAACGAGCATGCACCTGCGTAGGGCCCAGGCCGAGCTTCTCGACTGCGCCCGGGCGCAGGTTTTGCACGACCACGTCGCATTGGGCGATGAGACGCCAAGCAACTTCCCGGCCCGACTCGCTCTTGAGGTCCAGCGCGATGGACCGTTTGCCCCGGTTGTAAGCCCTCACCATGGCCTCGCCATATCTCCCCACATGGCGTGCCTGATCGCCCGTCATCGGCTCGACCTTGATCACCGTGGCCCCCAAATCCGCCAGCGCCATCGCGGCACCGGGGCCTGCAATGTATTGGCCCAGATCAATGACGGAGACCCCGGCCAAGGGCGCTGCGGGTGACGTCGAAGTGTTTTCTCGGGAATAAGTCATGGCCACAACCATAGTCGTGGTCGACATTCCTGAAAAATCCATAATCCTGATTGCGTGATCACTTTGGGTGATCGCTATCCATCGGCAGCCATTCGCGGGGGCGCTTCATGTCTTTACCATCCGACTACCTGGTGCGGCGTCTGCGCATGCGCCATCTGGAACTGCTGGTGGCCCTTGTCGATGCGGGCTCAATGCGCGCCGCCGCAACCCATTTGAACTTGAGCCAGCCAGCGCTAAGCAAGATGCTGGGCGAGATCGAAGCGGGATTCGATGCCCGTCTTTTCGAGCGCACAGCGCATGGACTGGTAGCCAACGCTGCGGGAAACGCAGCGATCTACCGTGCCCGGGTCATCCTGGGCGAGCTTTCGCGCAGCAAGGACGAAGTGGATGCGGTGCGAGACGGCGCAGAGGGTTTGCTGCGATTGGGCACCCTCTCCGTGACCGCCACCGTGCCTCAAGCGGTGATCGAACTACGCAGGCGACTACCGCTTGCCAAAGTACAAGTGCACGAAGGCAGGGTCCGCGAGCTGATCCAGCGACTCTTGAACAGCGAGCTCGACTGCGTGTTCGGCGCCGTCACCCCCGAGCTGCTCACCAGCGCACAACTCTCGCTGCTCAAGCCGGAGTTGCTGGTGGCTGACGAACTGTGCGTGCTGTGCGCGCAAGGACACTCTCTGTCGCGCAAGCGCCGATTGACCTGGCGCGATGTTCACTTCCAGCCGTGGGTCGCCCCCCCAAAGGACACGCTGGTTCGACAGGCATTGATGACCGCGTTTCTCAACGCAGGCCTGAAGCCGCCAGAGCCCGCGATTGAAGTGCTCTCGTCTGTCACCCTCGGCAGCGTTTTGCGCCTTGATGAGAACATGCTCGGCGCAGTGCGCTTTGAACAGGCACGAGATGAACTGGCGCGCGGTGGCATCGTTCGTCTGCCCATCACACCGCCGGTGCTGCTTCCGTCGCTAGGTCTTTACACGCGGCAAGCTGCAGAAGGACCTCCCGCGGTCGTGCAGGCTTTTGCAGATGCAATTCGCTCGGTGAGCACCCGTGTCAACATACAGAAACCACCAGGCACGGCCAATAAAAGAAAGTCTGGATGATCCATCGCAGGTATTGCGCGGTCAGCCGTCGCACTTTGGTAACACCGTTCACGGCGGGGTGAAGGCAATCTACACCGCCGCACCGTCCTGGCAGGCTGAAGAAATACCTCCCAGCCAGCCCAGCAGCCCAACCCCGGTAAGCTCACTGGTCCCTCCTAGATAGCTTGACCCTGACCCCCATGCGCGGCGCCAACACCTTCACCGAGAGCCTGTTTCTTTCCGCATGCTCCAAGCTTGGGGCGATTGTCAATTTCCTACACTGCGCGAGTACAGATTCGGCACAACATTTAGGTACACCAGCTGCCGCGGGTACATATAAACATAGGTGATGTCGCAGGCCCACGATTGGTGCTGCCTGTCGCCGCTTGGACTCACAGACAGCGAGCGGTATCACCTTGAGCGGACCGCCGACTATCAACGGGCCCGAATGCACAAGATGCGCCGTTGACACATTTTGTTTTTCGGCGTTACCCGGCCAGTCTTGCGACAAGGCGTTTTGACACATTGTCAAAAGTTCGGGCTGTCTATAGAGATTCCGACATCTGTTATTGATAAGATTCCCAGTACCCCCATCAGCGGCGAGCTGGCCCCGCCGGTGGCAGCCTTCCATGCGGCTTTTTGCAACGCGAATGGCCGGGGCCCGGTCTCTGTGCGATATTCACGGGACCCCGTTCTGGAAACAGCCAACCCCGCAGCACCTGGCGCCACAGACCATGGAACGCACAGACCAACTCCTGGCCGACCTGAAGGAATGCGAAGCCGCAAGTCTCGTGGGTGCCCACGACGTGGGGGTCGAGATGGCGGTGCGTGCCTTGCGAGCCGCCAGGGAGTGCGGGCTGCAGCCCGAAGCCGCGTTGGCGGCAGCCTGGCTGGCCGAGCACCAACTGCGCCGGGGCGAGAGCGAAAAGGCGGCCGAGAGCGCCTTTGCCGCCCTGGCGGAGGCCGACGCGCTCGGGCTGCATGGGGTCGGGATCAAGCTGCGCAACACCTTGACCCGGGCCTGGTGCCAACTCGGTCGGGCTGACGAAGCGCTGCCCGAGGCAATGCAAGCGCTGGGGCGGGCGCGCACGCTGGGTGCGCCCGGGCTGGTATCGCGCAGCCTCTCCAGCCTGGCTGGCGTGGTGGAGCTGCTGGGCGATCATCCGCATGCGATCACCCTGCTGCACAAGGCGGATGAAGAGGCCCAGCGCGACGGTGACAAGGTGGCGCAATTCGCTGCCGTCGTGAATCTCGCGGGCGCACTGTGCCGGTCCGGGCGCAAGCTCGCCCATATGCCGGGCCCGCTGGCGCCAACCGAAGCGCAGGCTGCGGATCTGCGCGAAGCCCTGGCCGTGGTGCAGCGGGCGACGGCGCTCGCGCGGGGGCATGTCCGTTGGGAAATGGTCTGCGCCGAGATCGAATGCCTTGCCCTTGAGGCCCTGGGGCGGCTGCAGGAGATGCGCGCCGCAGTCGATCGGCACCGGGCATTCGCCATAGAGGCGAAGGCCCCGGATGCCCGTGCAGAAAACGAACTGCTCAACGCGGACTGGCTGTTGGCCAGCGGGCGCGCGGTCGAGGCCTGCGAAGCGCTGGACCACCGGGTGGATGCGGCCGCAGCCCAGAGAAACGAAGGATGCCGCCGGTGGTGGTGGAGATCCAGGTACCGTGCCTTCAAGGCCGCTGGCTCCGATGCGCAGGCACTGGCGGCACTGGAGTCCATGGTGGTCCAGGTGCGCCGCGACCGTGAACTCAGCCTGAACGCCCAGGCGCGCGTGCTGTTGGGCGAGGTGAGGATGGAAATCGCCCAGCAGGAACTCGCGCAATTGCGGCTCGAAGCCGAAGAACTGCGCGAGCGTGCCGATGTGGCGACGCAGAAATCCCTGCTCGACCCGCTCACCGGACTGGCCAACCGGCGGGCACTGGACGCCCGCCTGATGGCCGTTCTGCCGATGCGGCATGGGCAGGCGGAGGGCTTTTCGCTGGCCATCATCGACATTGACCACTTCAAGCAGATCAACGATGGCTGGGGCCACGACGTCGGAGACGCTGTGCTGCGCGAGATCGCCAAGTTGCTGACCAGCGGTGTGAGGGGTGGCGACTTCGTGGCGCGCATTGGCGGCGAGGAGTTCGTCATTCTGCTGTGGGGGCAGGCATTGGCGGATGCCTCCCTGGTGTGCGAACGGCTTAGGCAGCAGGTACAGGCACATGACTGGTCCCGGTTCGTGCCGGGGCGGGATGTGACTGTCAGCATGGGGCTGACCTGTGCCCAGCCCCTGGACGATGCGGCCCAACTTCTGCGGCGTGCCGACCAATGGATGTACACGGCCAAGCGCGAAGGGCGCAACCGATTGCAGGGGGAATGAGGTGGGTGGATCCACGCGATACGCATGCCCAGGCAAGACAGCCCGCGGAGCCCGCTGTTGAACGCTGCAACAGCTGGCCTGCCACACGGCCTGCGCGCGTGCAATCGCAGGGGCGTGCCGGTATTGAAGACAGGCCTATCTGCTAGGCGGCATCTGGCGTAGCGGGCGGCGCATCCGCCGTTCAAAATGGAGACAGAGCCCTTGGGGCCCGCGACACGACAGAACAACGACACACCAGGAGACCAAATGCGCCTTGCCTTCCCCCTCGCACGCCGATCGGCGCTGGCCCTGCTCACCGTGCTGGCACTGCCCGGCGCCTGGGCCCAGGCGCCGGCCTATCCCGACAGGCCCATCAAGCTGGTGGTGGGCTACCCGGCCGGCGGCGCGGTGGACATCGTCGCGCGCACGGTGGGCCAGGCCATGTCCATCAGCATGGGCCAGCCCGTCGTCATCGAGAACAAGCCCGGCGCCGGCACCAACATCGCAGTGAAGTCCGTGATCAGCGCGGCCCCCGACGGCTATACGCTGATGCTCGCGGCCAACGCACTGGCGGCCAACATGGCGCTGTACCAGCCCGCGCCGTTCGATGCCGAAAAGGACCTGGTGCTGATCTCGCAGGTGGGCCGGGTGCCCGTGGTCATTGCCGCGAACCCAGCGGTGCCGTACAACACCGTGGCGCAGCTCATCGCGGCGGCCAAGGCCAAGCCCGATGGCATCGCCTTCGCCAGCCCGGGCAACGGCGCCACGCCGCACATGGCGGTAGAGCTGTTCGCCAAGGCGGCCGGCATTGAACTGCAGCACGTGCCCTACCGCGGCGGCGGACCAGCCATCACCGACACCATCGGCGGCCAGGTGCCGCTGGTCGCAGTCAATGCGCTGGAGGCCCTGCCGCATGTGAAGAGCGGCAAACTCAAGGTGCTGGCCGCGCTGAGCGCCAACCGCACCAGCATCTTCCCGGACACGCCGACCATTGCCGAGTCCGGCTACCCCGGCTTCGAGGCATCTGTCTGGTATGGGCTGGTCGCGCCTGCGGGCACGCCCAAGGCCGTCACCGACAGACTGCATGCCGAAGTGCAGAAGGCGCTTGGGCAGCCCGAGGTCAAGGCGCGCATGACCGGCGTGGGCGGCGAGGTCACGCCCGGCAGCAGCGCGCAGTTTGCCGCCCTGGTGCGCTCCGAACGCCAGCGCTACGAAAAGCTGGTCAAGGAAACCGGCATCAAGCCGGACTGAACAAGCCCATGGCTGACTTCCTGCCCCGGCGCCGATTCCTGCCCCTGCTGGGTCTGCCCTTGCTCGCCATGGCGCGGCGTGCGCATGCGGCGGCCGACTTTCCCTCGCGGCCCGTGCGCATCATCGTGCCCTTCACGCCCGGGGGCTCCAGCGACATCCTGGCGCGCGCCGTGGGGCTGGAGCTGGGTCAGTCGCTGGGTCAGCCTGTCATCGTGGAGAACGTTCCGGGCGCGGGTGGAACTTTGGGCTCCGAGCGTGCCCTGCGCTCGCCGCCCGACGGCCACACCCTCTTCATGGGCCACACCGGCACGCTGGCGGTCAACCCCTGGCTGTACCCGCAGCTCGGCTTTGACCCGCTCAAGGCGTTCGCGCCCGTGGCGCTGGTGGCCCGGGTGCCCAACGTGCTGGTGCTCCATCCCTCGGTGCCGGCCGGCAGCCTGGCCGAGCTGGTGGCTTACTCGCAGTCGCACCCCGAGCGGCTGGCCTATGGGTCGGGTGGCAATGGCAGTGCGGCCCACCTGGCGATGGAACTGCTCAAGCTGCAGACGGGGTTGAAGGCCTTGCACGTGCCCTACAAGGGCACGGCACCCTCGGTGAACGACCTGCTCGCGGGCCAGGTGCAGATGCTGTTCACCGGTGTGCCGGCGCTGCTGCCGCACATCAAGGCCGGCAAGATGCGGCCCCTGGCTGTGTCGGGCCGCCAGCGCCTGGTGCAACTGCCCGAGGTCCTCACGGTCGGGCAGTCCGGTGTGCCGGGCACGCAGGGCTTCGAGGCCGACCAATGGTACGGACTGGTCGCCCCCGCGCGCACGCCGACCGAGGTGGTGCAGCGGCTCAACGCGCGCACCAACGATGCCCTGGGGGCGCCGGCTGTGGCCCAGCGCCTGGGCAGCGAAGGGGCCGAGCCGACACCGGCCACGGCCCCGGCGTTCGGCGCCCTGATCGCCAGGGAAAAGGCCCGCTGGGAATCCGTGGTCAAGGCCGCCGGGGTGAAGGCCGAGTAGGGTAGCGCAGCCTTTCGATCACCCGGTTGTGTCTGCGGTCTCGCATTCCGCCGCCTTGATGTCGCCCAGCGGTGACAGCAGTGCCGGATCGAACACGCGCGGTGCCAGGCCATCGCGCAGGCGCTGCGGCCAGTCGGGGTTGGCGAGCGCGCCGCGCCCCAGGGCCACGAGGTTGGCGCCATCGTCCAGCGCGCTCGCGGCCCGCGCGGGATCGTGCAGACCGCCGTTGGCGATGAGGGTGACACCCGGCGCATGGCGGCGCGCCAGGTGCACCAGGCTGGCGCCCGCATCGGCGAAGGCCGGTCGCCAGGCCTCGAACTCGGTGACGTGCAGGTAGTCCGCGCCCGACTGCGCGAGGGCGCTGAACACGGTGGCCGCACCGGCCTCGGCCTCGGGCCACCGGTGGCTGAAGTCATTGACCTTGCCCTGCGAGATGCGCACCCCGACCGGCGAGGTGGTGCCCAGCTCTTGCTTCACGCCCTGCACCACCTCGCAGGCCAGCCGCACGCGTTGGCCGATGGCGCCGCCCCAGCCATCGCTGCGGGTGTTGGTATGGCCTGTGAGGAACTGGTCGAGCAGGTAGCCATTGGCGCCGTGGACCTCCACGCCGTCGAAGCCGGCCACCTCCACGGCAAGCCGTGCCGCCTGGCGAAAGCCGGCAATGGCCTCGGCGATGTCGGCCTCGCTCATCGCCACGGGCACCGCGTAGGGGCCTTCGCCGCGGTACAGCGCCATCTGCTGCCCCAGCGGGCGCACGGCCGAAGGCCCTGCCGTGTGGCTGCGGAACCGATTGAACTGCGACAGCGCGCCCGCATGCATGAGCTGTGCGAACACGCGCCCGCCCGCCGCGTGGATGGCCTGCACCACGGGGCGCCAGGCCAGGGCCTGCGCGCGGTCGCTCAGCCCCGGCTGGTGGGCATAGCCCTGGGCAAAGGCCTGGTCGGTGTAGATGCCTTCGGTGACCACCAGGCCGAAGCCACCCTCTGCAAATCGCGCGTAGTAGCGCGCCATGCGCTCCGTGGCCTCGCCCGTTGGCGTGGCGCTGACGCGTGTCATGGGTGCGACCACCAGGCGGTTGGGCAGTTCCAGGCTGCCGAGGCGGACGGGCGACAGCAGGCGCGTCATGCCTGCGCTCCAGGGAGGGTGGCGATGGCCTCGATCTCGATCATCGCGTCGGGCGAATACAGGCCCGAGACCTCGACGATGGTGTCGGCCGGGTAGGGCGCAGAAAACCATTTCCGGCGCAGCTCCACGATCTTCGGAAAGTGCGCCATGGAGGTCAGGAAGATCGTGACCTTGGCCACATGACGCAGGTCCGTGCCGGCGGCCTTGAGAACGCGGTCGAGGTTTTGGAAGGCCTGTTCGGCCTGGGCATCGAAGTCGCCCTTGCCGACGATGGCGCCATCGTCGCCGATGGCCGCCTGGCCCGAGACGAAGACCAGGTTGCCCAGCGCAATGGCCTGGGACAGCAGGAAGGGGGCATAGGGGTCGGGCTGGGTGTGGACTTGCGTGAGTGGCATGGTGGTTTCCTTGATGGATGAACAGGATTGGGTCATGTGCCGCCCGAAGGCGATGACATGCCGCCAGTTTCTTCAAAGGAGTGGCACTCGACAAAGGTTGATTTCTCAGGCAACGGATGAGTAGAACTAAACTGTCACTATGCGCAGACTTCCCCCCTTGGGTGCCATGCGGGTGTTCGAGGCCGCCGCGCGGCGGTTGAGCTTCAAGGACGCGGCCGACGAGCTGCACGTCACTCCCACGGCCGTAAGCCACCAGATCAAGCTGCTGGAGGAGCACCTGGCCGTGCGCCTGTTCGAGCGCGGCACGCGCCAGGTGTCGCTGACGGCTGCAGGGCACCAGCTGTTTCCGGTGCTGCGCGATGGGCTGGACAACTTCGAGCGCGCGGTCGAGCGCGTGCGCCGCACCGAGGGCCAGGTACAGACGGCCACGCTGTCATCGACCGTGGCCTTCATGGCCAAGGTGTTGGCGCCGCGCGTCGGCTCGTTCAGCGCACAGCACCCGGGCTGGGCCCTGCGCCTGGATGCCAGCCACCGGGTGGTGGACCTCGACACCGAGGCCGACGCTGCCATCCGCTACGGCAGCGGGCGCTACGCCGACATGGTGGTGGAGTCCCTGTTCCAGGACCGCTTTGCCCCCGTGTGCACCCCCGCCCTGGCGGCAGTGGCGCTGCGCGACCTGGGTGCCGTGCCGTTGGTCCATTTCGAGTGGGGCCAGGCGCCGCGCGACGAATCCCTCGCGCCGGTCTGGCGCACCTGGCTGCAGCGGGCAGGGCTGGTCGGCGACGCGCCATCGGATGCGGGGCTGTCGTTCACCGAAGAGATGCATGCCGTGCAGGCCACCGTGGCGGGCCAGGGCGTGGGCCTGCTCAGCCTGACGCTGGTGGCAGACGAGCTGCGCTCGGGCGTGCTGGTCCAGCCCTTCGATCTCGCGGTGGACAGCTACCGCTACGACCTGGTCTACAGCCCACGCGCGGCCGACCGGCGGGCCACGCAGGTGCTGCGCGAGTGGGTCCATTCCCAGTTCGGCAACCTGTCTTGACAGGTTTTCAGCGCAGCCCCATGTAGCTGGTCCACTTGCGCTCGTAGCCGTTCTTCTCGAACTCGTCGGCCATGAAGTCGATGAAGGAGCGCACCTTGGCCGACAGGTGCTTGCGGCTCGGGTAGGCGATGTTGATCTGGATGCGCGGCAGGTCCCAGTCGTTGAGCACGGGCACCAGCCGCCCGGCCACGATGTCGTCGTAGACGATGTAGCTCGGCTGCACCAGGATGCCCAGGCCGCTCAGCGCCGCGGCGCGCAGCACCTGGCCATCGTTCGATTCGAGCAGGCCCTGGATGGCCACGACGCAGCTGTCCGCGTCGCGGGTCAGGCGCAGCTCGTGCGCGTGGTTGGCGTACACATAGATCAGGAAGTCGTGCGCAGAGAGTTCGCTCGGCGACTGGGGCATGCCGTGCGACGCCAGGTAGGCCGGCGAGGCGCACAGCACCCGCCGGGTGGAGGCCAGCTTGCGGATGGTGATGCTGCTGTCGGGCTCGAACTCGCGGTTGCGGATCGCCACGTCGATGCCGTTCTCGATCATGTCCAGGTAGCGGTTGGCCGCCTCGATGTGCACGCGCACCTGCGGGTACAGCCGGTGGTACTGCGCCAGGCGCGGGGCGATCAGTTGCATCGAAAACGACAGCGAGGCGCTGACGCGCAGCACCCCCGAGGGCTTGAGCGTGCTGGAGTTGATGGCCGTCTCTGCGTCCTGCAGCTCGGCGAGCACGGCGCATGCGCGCTCGTAGAACTCCTGGCCCTCGCTCGTCAGGTACAGCCGCCGGGTGTTGCGCTCCACCAGCCGCGCCTTGAGCCGGCCTTCAAGCGATGCCAGGTGGCGGCTGGCTGCGGGGTTGGACAGCCCCAGCGCCTCGGCCGCGCCGCCCATGCTGCCCACTTCGGCGACCTTGATGAACAACTCCAGCTCGGTAAGGCGGTCCATATTTTCATTTGACGGAAATCTTCATTCCATTTTGACCTGTTTATATTGTTTTGTGGAAATCATAAAGTCCGGTCTCACAGCCAGCGAACACCACGGCGGAGACAGGAACCATGCGCAACCTTGACCAGGACAACATCACCCAGGCGGTCATCGCCAGCTTTGCCGGCACCGCCGACCCGCGCCTGAAGCAAATTCTCATCAGCCTGGTGCAGCACCTGCATGCCTTTGCCCGCGAGGTGGAACTGACCGAGGACGAGTGGTTCAAGGGCATAGCCTTCCTCACCCGCTGCGGCCACATCACCGACGACAAGCGCCAGGAGTTCATCCTGCTGTCGGACGTGCTGGGCCTGTCCATGCTCACCGTGGCCATGAACAACCACAAGCCCGAGGGCTGCACCGAGGCCACGGTGTTCGGCCCCTTCTACGTGAAGGACGCGCCGCAGTACGAACTGGGCGCTGACATCGCCAACGGCGCCAAGGGCACGCCCTGCCAGGTGCGCGGCACGGTGCGTGGCACGCGGGGCGAGGCCATTGCCGGCGCCACGCTCGATGTCTGGCAGTCCGACGACGACGGCCTGTACGACGTGCAGCACGAGGCGCTGGAGCAGGCGCAGGCGCGCGGGCAGCTGCGTGCCGACGGCGAGGGCCGCTACCACTTTCGCTCCATCGTCGCCGTGCCCTACGCCATTCCGCACGACGGGCCCGTGGGCGCCATGCTGCAGGCCACCGGCCGCCACCCCTGGCGCCCGGCGCACCTGCACTTCATGGTGAAGGCGCCGGGCTACGAGACGCTGATCACCCACGTCTTCCGGCAGGACAGCGACTACCTCGATTCCGACGCGGTGTTCGGTGTGCGCCAGTCCCTGGTCTGCGACTGGGCCGTGCAGCCCGATGGCAGCTACCTGCTCGCGTACGACTTCGTGCTCAACCCGGCGAAGGCGGGGGTCCCTGCATGAACCACACCAGCTCCACTGCCATCCGCCACATCGTGATGTGGAACGTGCAGGGCGACACGCCCCCCGAGCGCCAGCACAACATCGAGCGCCTGTGCGCCAGCTTCGCCAGCCTCAAGGGCCGCATCCCCGGCCTGCGGCACCTGGAGATCGGCGTGGACGTGAGCCGCACCGGCTACGCCTGCGACGTGGTGCTCTACAGCGAGTTCGATTCGCCCGAGGCCCTGGCCGCCTATGCCGAGCACCCCGAGCACCTGCGCGTGCGGGCCGAACTGGGCGCCATGCGCACCGCGCGCTACCAGGTGGACTACCCAGTGGCTGCGGCATGAGTGCCCCGCCGGAGAACCACCCCATGCACGACTTCGTCTACCGCCACCAGTCGCCGCGCACCGTGTTCGGCGCCGGGGCGCTGGCCCACCTCGAACGCGAGATCGATCTGCTGGGCGCGCGGCGCGCCCTCGTGCTGTGCACGCCCGGGCAGGTGGCGCAGGCCCGGCAGGTGGCAGACCGCCTGGGTGCGCGCGCAGCCGGCGTCTTTGCCCGGGCCGAGATGCATGTGCCCATCGAGGCCGCACGGGCGGCGCGTGACGAGGCGCGCCGGCTGGGGGCCGACTGCGCCGTCGCCATCGGCGGCGGCTCCACCATCGGCCTGGGCAAGGCGATTGCGCTCGACTCGGGCCTGCCCATCCTGGCCATACCGACCACCTACGCGGGCAGCGAGATGACGCCGATCTACGGCATCACCGAAGCCGGCCTCAAGACCACGGGCCGCGATGCCCGGGTGATGCCGCGCACGGTGATCTACGATCCCGAGCTCACGCTGTCGCTGCCCGTGCCGCTGAGCATCACCAGCGGCATCAATGCCATTGCGCATGCGGTAGAGGGCCTGTATGCAGAGGACGGCAACCCCGTCATGGACCTGATGGCCGAAGAGGGCATCCGCGCCTTGGCCCGGGCGCTGCCGGCCCTGCACCGTGACGGCAGCGACGTGCAGGCGCGCGGCGATGCCCTGTACGGCGCCTGGCTGTGCGGCAGCGTGCTGGGCAATGTCAGCGTGGCCCTGCACCACAAGCTGTGCCACACCCTGGGCGGCAGCTTCAGCCTGCCGCACGCCGAGACCCACACCGTGGTGCTGCCGCATGCGCTGGCCTTCAACCTGGGCCATGTGCCGGCTGCGGCCAAGCGCATCGCACGCGCCCTGGGTTGCGTAGCGCCTGGCGACGTGGCCGGCGCGCTGTTCGACCTGGCGCAGGCCGCGGGGGCGCCCGTGGCCTTGCGTGACCTGGGCCTGCGAGAAGCCGACCTCGACACGGCCTGCGACCTGGCCCTGACCCAGCAGTACCCCAACCCCCGGCCGCTGGAGAAGGGCGCCGTGCGCCATCTGCTGCAAATGGCCTACGAGGGGCGAAGACCCGCGCCATCGCCGTAACGAACAAGCATTCCACAGGAGACAAGCATGACAACGAAAGCAACCCAACCATCTCCCCGCCGCCACCTCATGGGGCTGGCGCTGCTCGCGCTGGCGCAGTGCCTGGCCACCCCGGCCCTGGCGCAAGACAAGTACCCGAGCCGCCCCATCAAGGTGATCGTGCCTTTCCCGGCGGGCACAGCGCCCGACGTGATGGCGCGCTTCTGGGCCGAGCGGTTGTCCAAGGCCGTGGGCCAGGGCGTCATCGTCGACAACCGGCCGGGCGCCAGCACCATCGTCGGCACGCAGCAGTTCGTGGCTGCGCCGGCCGACGGCTACACCTTCCTGTACACCGCCAGCGGCACGATCTCGATCAACCCCTATGTCTACAGGAAGCTGCCCTACCAGGTCGGCGACCTGGTGCCGGTGATCCAGACCCTGTCGATCCCGCTGGTGATCACCGTGGCCAGCAGCTCGTCCTTCAAGACCCTGCCCGACCTCATCAAGGAGGCCAAAGACAAGCCGGGCAAGGTGAGCTATGCGTCCTACGGCGTGGCGACGGCGCCGCATGTGTCCATGGCGCATTTCGCCAACAGCGCCAACGTTGCGATGAACCACGTGCCCTACAAGGACGGCGGGCTCAACGACATCGTGGGCGGCACGGTGGACACGGCCTTCAGCCCCATTGCCGACGTGCTGCAGTTCATCCGCACGGGCCGGGTGCGGGCGCTGGCCGTGTCGAGCCGCCAGCGCCTCGAATCCCTGCCCCAGGTGCCCACCGTGGCGGAGACCTTCCCGGGCTTCGAGGGCGACTCCTGGCATGGCATCTTTGCCCTGAAGGGCACGCCGCAGGCCGCCATCGACATGGTGGCCGCCGCGTCGCAGAAGATCGTGGCATCCGACGAGTACAAAAAGTACCTGGGCAGCATGGGCCTGGTGCCCATCGGCGGCACGCCCGAGGCCTTTGCCAGTGTGCTGCAGGTGGACGGCAAGCGCTGGGTCAACGTCATCAAGGGCAACAACATCACCCTGGACTGAGGGGGGCTTGCTCAGGCGTGGCCGCGGTCCGCTGCGGCCGGACGCTGCGCCAGCCCCTTCCAGGTGACGGGCTGCCACAGCGCCAACTGCGCCAGCGCCGGGCTGGTGTTGACCAGGTCGGCGATCGAGTAGCGATCGAGCTCGCGCAGGAAGACCTCGGTGGCCTGCCGCAGGGCCACCTCCAGGCCGCAGCCCCCGGTCAGCACGCAGTGGTTGTCTTCGCCCATGCATTCCACCAGTGCGAAGTCGGCCTCCAGCCGGCGCACCACCTCGCCGAGCGAGAGCTTGCGTGGGTCGGCCGCCAAGCGCATGCCGCCGTTGCGGCCGCGCACCGTGTCCACCCAGCCGGTCTTGCCCAGCGCCTGGGTGACCTTCATCAGGTGGGCCTGCGAGATGCCAAAGGCCTCGGTGATGTCGGCGATGGTGACCAGGGCCTCGGTGCGCGAGGCCAGCACGAGCAGCACGCGCAGGGAGTAGTCGGTGAACAGGGTCAGGCGCATGGGGCAGGGCAGGGTGGCATTGCGCCGGATTGTGTCAGTTGGCGTGCTGCACGGCTGTGGTGCCGTCCAGCGCATCGGCAAACCCGTGGTTCACATCGCGGTGGCCTGCCTCGTCGGCACGCACGGCCAGCACCACGTCGCGCAGCCGGGCGTCGGCCGGCAGGTTCCAGTAGGCGATGGCCAGGGCCGGGGCGGGGATGTTCTCCACGCGGCCTGCGTCGATCTCCTCCAGGTACAGGGTGTAGCTGACCACGGCCTGTTCTTCGAAGTAGCCCACCAGCCGGTGTGCGGTGCGCGACGAGACCAGGTACAGCGCAAAGAAGAAGACGAAGAACACGGCCTGGGTCAGCAGCACCACGGCGCGCTCGAACCCGTTGGGCTTGGCGATCTGCACGAAGGTCATCAGGTGCATGCGCTCGTTCTCGGCTTCGTCGAGCAGGGTGCGGATCCAGCCTGCGTCGTCCACCATCCAGCGCAGACAGCGCAGATGCACGAGCATGCCGCCCACCATGCCGGGAACGGCGGCTACGGTTTCCAGAACAATGGCGCGGTTGCCGTAGCGCTTGGCGAAGAAGGTGTCGGCCAGAAAGCGCAGCGCGAGCGTGATGGACAGGGCCACGCGGTCAGAGAAGCCGGTGGCGGCGTGGTGCGAATCGAGGTTGTCAGCGAGGTCGTTGTCGTGGGTCATGGTGCATTCCAGTAGTGGCGCTGGGATCGAGTGGCCAAGGTTCTGGGTGGTTTGCTGCCTACCGCGCCGCGTAAACATATATTTAATATATATGTTTTTGGGGGCAATGTCAATTCAGCCGACCTGTTGCGCCAGGCTTGCCGCGGTATCCCGGCGCCGTTGCTCAGGTCTTGGGCCGCAGCCGCGCCAGCAGCGGTGCGCCGAAGAGGTTGACGAACAGCCCCAGCATCAGCAACGCGCCGCCCGCGAAATGCACCGGCTGCAGTGTCTCGCCAAAGGCCAGCCAGCCCGTCGTCAGGCCCACCAGCGGCACCAGCAGCGTGAAGGGCGCCACGCGGTTGATGGGGTAGCGCGAGAGCAGGAAGGTCCACACCCCATAGCCGAACAGCGTGGCCGCCCAGGCGAGGTAGGCCACCGAGGCGAAGGAAGCCAGGCCGAAGCCCTGCAGTGCGGTCGAGATGGCGGCAG
Source organism: Acidovorax sp. Root219 (assembly GCF_001428665.1). Taxonomy (GTDB): domain Bacteria; phylum Pseudomonadota; class Gammaproteobacteria; order Burkholderiales; family Burkholderiaceae_C; genus Acidovorax. Next base: position 207,727 of record NZ_LMIJ01000030.1, on the reverse strand, counting down.
GCCCTTCGATCAGGACCGAGAGCGCCAGCAGCGGCAGCGGTGGCACCAGGCTGGCCCAGACCACGAAGGCCAGCTGGTTCATGGGCCCGTGCCGGCCCACGGCCCGGCTCACGATATTGCCGCAGGCCCACATGGCGGCGGCGGCCACCGTGAGCAGAAAACCCAGCAGCGGCATCGAGGCGCCATGCGCGCTGCCGATCAGCACCAGCCCCCCGGCCGCGAGCAGCAGGCCGGCCAGCTGGTTGCCCTGCCAGCGCTCGCGCAGCCACAGGGCCGTGAGCACCAGCGTGAAGAACGATTGCGACTGCAGCACCAGCGAGGCCAGCCCCGAGGGCATGCCCACGTGGATGGCGCTGAACAAAAAGGCGAACTGCCCCACCGACATGGTCAGCCCGAAGGCCAGGTACAGGCGCAGGGGCACCTTCGGCGCCTTGAAGAACAGCAGCGCCGGAAAGGCTGCGAGCATGAAGCGCAGCGCCCCCAGCAGCAGCGGCGGCACGCCGGCCAGGCCGACCTTGATGACGGCGAAATTGACACCCCAGACGAGGATCACGAGCAGCGCGAGCACCAGGTCGCGCGGGCGCAGGGCGGCGGGCGCGCTCATGCGGCGGACCTTGGACAGGCTGAACAGAGGGGGTGGGGCAGGGGAGTGATTCGGCAGGGCATTCCCGAATCTTAGGCCTTGCCCGTGTCCAGCTCCATGCACGCGGGGGACAACCGGGCGTCAGAATCGGACATTCCAGCGCCGCTTGGTGCCCGCGCTTTCAGGGCGCATCGATCACGATGGCCCGGAAGTCGTTCACATTGGTCAGCGTGGGCCCGGTCACCACCGCATCGCCGAGCGCGCCGAAGAAGCCATGGCCATCGTTGCGTGCCAGGGCGTCGGCCGGCCGGATGCCCAGGGCCTGCGCGCGCTGCAGCGTGGTGGGCGTGAGCTGGGCACCAGCGATCTCTTCCTGCCCATCCACGCCATCGGTGTCGCCAGCCAGCGCATGGATGCATGGGTGGCCCTGCAGCGCCAGTGCCATGGACAGCAGGCATTCCACATTGCGCCCGCCGCGCCCGTCGCCGCGCACGGTCACGGTGGTCTCGCCGCCAGAGAGCAGCACGCACGGCGCCGCAAACGGCTGCTGGCGCTGCGCCACCTGCAGCGCAATGCCGCCCAGCACCCGGCCCACGTCGCGCGCCTCGCCCTCCAGCGCATCGCCCAGGATGCAGGGGGTGTAGCCTGCCTGGCGCGCCACCTCGGCAGCAGCCTCCAGCGCCATCTGCGGGGTGGCGACCATGCGCACGTCGCTGCGGGCCAGGTGGGGGTGGTCCGGCTTGGGCGATTCGCCCCGGCCCGATTCCAGCACCTCGCGCACGGCGGGCGGCAGCACGATGCCGTGGCGGCGCACGATGTCCAGCGCATCGGCACAGGTCGTGACGTCGCCCACGGTAGGGCCGGAGGCGATGTTGGCGGGCGCGTCACCGGGCACGTCCGACAGCAGCAGGGTCAGCACGCGCGCCGGGTGGCAGGCCAGCGCCAGCCGCCCGCCCTTGATGGCCGAGAGGTGGCGGCGCAGGCAGTTCATCTCGGCGATGGTGGCGCCGGACTGCAGCAGCGCGCGGTTCACCTCCTGCTTCATGGCCAGGGTGATGCCGGGCAGCGGCAAGGGCAGCAGGGCCGAGCCGCCGCCCGAGATCAGGCACAGCACCAGGTCGTCCGCGCGCAGCCCGGCCACGAGGTCGAGCATGCGCTGCGCCGCCGCCATGCCGGCGGCATCGGGCACGGGGTGGGCGGCCTCCACGATCTCGATGTGGCGGCAGGGCACGGCGTATCCATAGCGCGTGACGACCAAGCCCGAAAGCGGTCCATCCCAGTGCTCTTCCACCGCCCGCGCCATGGCGGCCGATGCCTTGCCCGCGCCGATGACGACCAGGCGGCCCGAGCCCAGCGACGCAGGGGAGGGCAGGTGCGGCGGCACGCACAGGGCAGGCTGGGCGCTGGCGATGGCCGCGTCGAACATGCGGCGCAGCAGGTCCTGCTGCGGGGTGGGCGGCCGCATTTCAGCGGGCGGCCGGCTGGCCGATCTCGAAATTCGCCATGGCTTCGAGCGCACGCACCAGGGCCGAGTGGTCCCAGGCCGCCCCGCCATGCGCCACGCAGGTGTTGAACAGCTCTTGCGCGGTGGCGGTGTTGGGCAGGGCCACGCCCAGGGCGCGTGCGCTGGCCAGGGCCAGGTTCAGGTCCTTCTGGTGCAGCTCGATGCGAAAGCCGGGGTCGAAGGTGCGGCGCAGCATGCGCTCGCCATGCACTTCGAGGATCTTCGACGAGGCGAAGCCGCCCATCAGCGCCTGGCGCACGCGCGCCGGGTCGGCACCGGCCTTGGCGGCGAACAGCAGGGCCTCGGCCACGGCCTCGATGTTCAGCGCCACGATGATCTGGTTGGCCACCTTCGCGGTCTGCCCGTCGCCGTTGCCGCCCACCAGGGTGATGTTCTTGCCCATCAGCTCGAACAGCGGCCGGACGCGCTCGAACGCTGCATCCGGGCCGCCGACCATGATGGACAGCGTGGCGTTCTTCGCGCCCACCTCGCCGCCCGAGACAGGCGCGTCAAGGTAGTCGCAGCCCAGGGCGTTGATGCGCTGCGCGAAGTCCTTGGTGGCAATCGGCGAGATGGAGCTCATGTCCACCACGGTCTTGCCCTTGCTGAGACCGGCCGCCACGCCGGTCTCCCCGAACAGCGCTGCCTCCACGTGCGGCGTGTCCGGCACCATGGTGAAGACGACGTCTGCACGTTCGGCCACGCCACGCGCGGTGACGCACTGCGTGGCCCGGCTTTCGGCAATGGCCGGCGGCACGCGCCCGCGGGTGTGCACGAAGAGCTGGTGGCCGGCCTGGATCAGGTGCTGCGCCATGGGCGCGCCCATGGTGCCCAGGCCGATGAAACCGATCTTGAGGGAAGTGGTGGTCATTGGGAGATGTCCTTGCAAGTCATGGTTGGGTAAGGGCTTCGCGCCAGCCCAGGCCAGCCTCGGTGGTGGTGGCGGGCTTGTATTCGCAGCCGATCCAGCCCGTGTAGCCGATGGCGTCGATGTGCTGGAACAGCCAGGCGTAGTGGATCTCCCCGGTGCCCGGCTCGTTGCGGCCCGGGTTGTCGGCCAACTGGATGTGGCCGATGCGCGCCAGATGTTTCTGCAGCGTGGCGGCCAGCTCGCCCTCCATGCGCTGGGCGTGGTAGATGTCGTACTGCACGAAGGCGTTGCTGGCATCCACCTCGTCCAGCAGGCTGAGTGCCTGGGCCGTGGTGTTCACGAAGAAGCCCGGGATGTCATGGGTGTTGATGGGCTCGACCAGCAGGCGCAGCCCGGCCTGGCGCAGCTCCTGCGCGGCAAAGCGCAGGTTCTCCACCAGCGTGCGGCGCAGCAGCGCCGGGGACGCATCGACCGGCGCCTTGCCGGCCAGGCAGTTGAGCTGGTTCACGCCCAGGGCCTGGGCATAGGCAATGGCCTGCGCCACGCCGTCGCGGAACTCGGCTTCGCGCCCCGGCAGGCAGGCGATGCCGCGCTCGCCCGCGCCCCAGTCGCCCGCAGGCAGGTTGTGCAGCACCAGCTGCAGGCCATGGGCGTCGAGCTGGGCCCGGATCTCCTCGGCCGGCCAGGCGTAGGGGAAGAGGAACTCGACGGCCGTGAAGCCGGCGCGCGCGGCGGCACCAAAGCGGTCGATGAAAGGCAGCTCGGTGAAGAGCATGGTCAGGTTGGCGGCAAAGCGGGGCATGCGGGTGTCTCCTTGAATGTTGTTCAGTCGAGCAGGCCGGCGAGTTCCAGGCCGGCGCGGCCACCGGGGTGGCGGCAGTCGATGGCCTCGAACTCGTTGACCTTGTCGATCTCGGTGCCCATGGCGATGTTGGTGACCTTCTCCAGGATCACCTCCACGACCACCGGCACGCGGTGCTCGCGCGCCAGGGCCAGGGCCTCGGTGAGGGCGCCAGCGATCTTCTCGGGGTCGGTCACGCGCAGCGAGCGGCAGCCCAGGCCCTGCACCACGGCCTGGTGGTCCACGCCGTAGCTGCGCAGGTCGCCTTCGCCCGGCGCCACGTTCTGGTTCTCGAAGGCCAGCTGCACGCAGTAGTCCATGTCGAAGCCGCGCTGCGCCTGGCGTATCAGGCCCAGGTAGCTGTTGTTGACCAGCACCTGCACATAGGGCAGGTTGAACTGCGCCCCCACGGCCAGTTCTTCCATCAGGAACTGGAAGTCGTAGTCGCCCGAGAGGCCGACCACCGTGCGCGTGGGGTCAGACGCCACCACACCCAGCGCAGCCGGAATGGTCCAGCCCAGCGGGCCGGCCTGGCCGCAGTTGATCCACTGGCGCGGGCCGTAGACCTTGAGGAACTGCGCGCCCGCGATCTGGCTCAGGCCGATGGTGCTCACGTAGATGGTGTCGCGCGGCAGCACGGCGTTCATCTCCTCGTACACGCGCATGGGCTTGATCGGGGTCTCGGTGAAGTGCGACTTGCGGTGCATCAGCGACTTGCGCTCGGCGCAGCGGCCGGCCCAGTCGCTGCGGTCGGGCAGGCCCCGGGCCTCCTTGCGCTCACGCGCCACCTGCACCAGCAGTTGCAGCGCGGCGCGCGCATCGCTGACGATGCCGAAGTCGGGGTTGAAGACCCGGCCGATCTGGGTGGGCTCGATGTCGATGTGTACGAACGTGCGCCCCTTGCAGTACACCTCGGGCGAGCCGGTGTGCCGGTTGGCCCAGCGGTTGCCGATGCCCATCACGAAGTCGCTGGCCAGCAAGGTGGCGTTGCCGTAGCGGTGGCTGGTCTGCAGGCCGCACATGCCGGCCATCAGCGGGTGGTCGTCGGGCAGGGTGCCCCAGCCCATCAGCGTGGGGATCACGGGCACGCCGGTCAGCTCGGCAAACTCCACCAGCAGGTCCGAGGCATCAGCGTTGATGATGCCGCCGCCGGCCACGATGAGCGGGCGCTCGGCGGCTTCGAGCATGTCCAGCGCCTTTTCCACCTGCCTGCGCGTGGCGGCGGGCTTGTAGACCGGCAGCGGCTCGTAGGTGTCGATGTCGAACTCGATCTCGGCCATCTGCACGTCGAAGGGCAGGTCGATCAGCACCGGCCCGGGCCGGCCCGAGCGCATCAGGTGGAAGGCCTGCTGGAAGGCGCGCGGCACCAGGGCCGGCTCGCGCACCGTCACGCTCCACTTGGTCACGGGCTTGGAGATGGACTCGATGTCCACCGCCTGGAAGTCCTCCTTGTACAGCCGGGCACGCGGCGCCTGGCCGGTGATGCACAGGATGGGAATGCTGTCGGCGATGGCCGAGTACAGGCCGGTGATCATGTCGGTGCCGGCCGGCCCGCTGGTGCCCACGCACACGCCGATGTTGCCTGCCCGGGCGCGGGTATAGCCCTCCGCCATGTGCGAGGCGGCCTCCACGTGGCGGGCCAGGATGTGGGTGAGCGACTGGCGCTCGCGCACCGCCGCATAGAACGGGTTGATCGCAGCGCCGGGCACGCCGAACAGCTGCGTGATGCCCTCTTTCTCCATCACCAACACGGCGGCCATGGCGGCCTTCATTGTTGCCATCGGGGTCTCCTGTCAAGGGGTTTGAAAACTGATGGACTGGATGCTCCCCGCATTGGCCAAAGCCCGGAACCCGCATCCAGGGCATTAGCGTTATTCCCTTTTGGAATGCAATCGGCCGCCAGGCGCTGCCGATAATCGTTTCCATGGATCGCCTTCTCGGAGTCAAACTGTTCGTGCGTGTGGTGGACCTGGGCTCGTTCAGCAAGGCCGCCGCCGAGATGGGCGTGGGCCAGCCCTCGGCCACCAAGCTCGTGGCCCAGCTCGAAAAGCAGCTCGGTTCGCGCCTGCTGCACCGCAGCACGCGCGGCGTGTCGCCCACCGAGATCGGCCGCCTGTACTACGCGAAGTGCAAGCTCATCACCCACCATGTCGAAGAGGCCGAGACCGTGGCCGCGCTGCTGCAGTCCCAGGTGCAGGGCGGGCTGCGCATCAGCACCTCGGTGGCCTTCGGGCGGCGCGTGCTGGTGCCGCTGGTGATGCGCTTCATGCGCGAGAACCCGCGCCTGCAGATCGAGCTGGTCTTCGAGGACCGCTATGTGAACCTGGTCGAGCAGGGCATCGACGTCGCCATTCGCATGGGCCGGCTGGCCGATTCGACACTGGGCGCGCGCTACCTGGGGCTCAACCCCTGGGTGCTGGTGGCGTCCGGCGACTACCTGGTGCAGCGCGGCACCCCCGCCGAGCCGGCCGACCTGGCGTGCCACGATGCCCTCATCTACAGCACCGCACAGGGCGATGCGCGCTGGCACCTGGGCAACGGCTCGGGCGCGGCGCTCACGGTGCCGGTGGCCGGGCCGCTGCGCTCCAACAACCTCTCGGCCCTGCTGGCCGCCGCGCGCGGCGGCATGGGCATCGCGGCGCTGCCGACCTACGTGGCGCACGGCTCGCTCGAGGGCGGCGCCGTCGTGCCGGTGCTGCCCGGCTGGACCCTGCCGCCGCAGGAGATCCATGCCGTCTACCCTTCGCCGCGCATGGTGCCTGCCAAGGTGGTGAGCTTCATCGAATGGCTGCAGCTGCAGATGGGCGAGTGCTGGTGGGCTGTGCAGGGCGGCGATCAATCGCCCTGAAGGGCCCTGGAAAAAGCGCTACGCTTGCAGTCCCTTCACCGATTTGCTGCGGGCCACCGCCGTTTTCCGACCATGCGCGAGACCATCCAGACCCTCGAACCCTCCATGATCCGCGAGGTCGCCAACGCCGGCCTGGGGCGCGACGACGTGCTGGCCTTCTGGTTCGGCGAGAGCGACGAGGTGACCCCCGAGGTGGTGCGCAACGCCGCCATCGAATCGCTGCAGCGCGGCGAGACCTTCTACAGCCACAACCTGGGCCTGCCCGCGCTGCGCGAGGCCGTGGCCCGCTACACCAGCGCCCTGCATCCGGCGGTGGATGCAGGCCGCATCGCCATCACGTCCGGCGGGGTCAGCGCGCTGATGCTGGCCGTGCAGACCCTGGTGGATGCGGGCGACGAGGTGGTGGTGGTCACGCCCGTGTGGCCCAACCTGGTGGCGCAGCCGGTGATATTGGGTGCGCGCGTGCGCACCTTGCCGCTCACGGCGGCGGACGGGCAATGGACCCTCGACATCGAGGCCCTGTGCCGCGCCGTGACCGTGGACACCCGCCTGCTCATCGTCAACGCGCCCAACAACCCCACGGGCTGGACGCTCACGCGCGCAGAGCAGCAACGCATCCTGGACCACTGCCGCAGCACGGGCACCTGGATCCTGGCCGACGAGGTCTACGAGCGCCTGTACTACGAACCCACGGCCAACCGCTGCGCGCCGAGCTTTCTCGATATCGCCAGCGCGGACGACCGGCTGGTGGTGGCGCACAGCTTTTCCAAGAGCTTTCTCATGACCGGCTGGCGCCTGGGCTGGCTGGTGCTGCCGCCCGTGCTGGTGGACGGCATCGCCAAGGTCATCGAGTTCAACACCTCGTGCGCCAGCGTGTTCACCCAGCGTGCGGGCCTGGCCGCGCTGGAGCACAGCGCCGAGATCACGCCGCGCGTGGTGGCCCATTTGCAAACCTGCCGCGACACGCTGGTGCCGCTCTTGGCCCAGGTGCCGGGCGTGAAGGTGGCGGCGGCGCACGGCGGCATGTACGCCTTCTTCCAGATCGAGGGCGTCACCGATTCCCTCGCACTGGCCAAGCGCCTGGTGACCGAGGCCGGCCTGGGCTTGGCACCGGGCAATGCCTTTGGCGCCGAAGCCCAGGGCTGGCTGCGCTGGTGCTTTGCATCCAAGGACCCGGCGCGCCTGGTCGAAGGCGTGCGGCGGCTGCGGGCCTGGCTGAAGGCCAACCCACACTGAGAGAATTCTTACTGGGCGTCCGCCTGGGCCGAGGGGTGCGCCTGCTGGAAGGCCGGCAGTGCGGCGCAGCGCTCGTCGATGGCCACCAGCGTCGGGTAGGGCGACAGGTCCACCTCGAAGCGGCGGGCGTTGAAGATCTGCGGCACCAGGCAGCAATCGGCCAAGGTAGGCGTGTCGCCAAAGCAGAAGCCGCCCGCTCTGCCTGCGGCAGTGATCTCGGCCTCCAGCGCCTCGAAGCCCTGGGCGATCCAGTGCTTGATCCAGTCGCTCTTGGCCGCGTCGGCCACGCCCAGGGTGCCGGTCAGGTACTTGAGCACCCGCAGGTTGTTGATCGGGTGGATCTCGCAGGCGATCACCAGCGCCAGTTGCCGCACGTAGGCACGGTCGGCGAGGGCGCTGGGCAGCAGCGGCGTGGCGGGGTATTTTTCTTCCAGGTACTCAAGAATGGCCAGCGACTGGCTCACGCGCATGCCGTCTTCGCCGAACACAGGTACCAGGCCCTGGGGGTTGATGGCCTTGTACTCAGGCTTCAGGTGCTCGCCGCCATCGCGCACCAGGTGCACGGGGATCTGGGTGGCTTCGAGGCCCTTGAGGTTGAGCGCGATGCGCACCCGGTAGGCGGCCGAGCTGCGGAAGTAGGTGTAGAGAATGCGGTCCATGGCAGAGATGATAGTGCGCGGCTTTCAGGCCAGGGCCAGGTAAACCCGTCCAGCTTCGATGCGCACGGGGTAAGTGCGCACGGCATCGGTCACGGGCTGGCAGGTGGGTGCGCCGCTGCGCACGTCGAACTTGCCCTGGTGCAGCGGGCATTCGATCTCGTGGCCATCGAGAAAGCCGTCGCACAGACGGGCGTGGCCGTGGGTGCACAGGTTGTCGGTGGCGTAGACGGTGCCGTCCACGCCGTAGAGCGCGATGTCGCGGCCCTCGACGGCCAGGCCGATCACGTCGTCCTGCGGCACCTCGTCGAAGGCGGCCGCATCGGTCCATTGCAGGGTGGTGGTGTTGTTCATGGCTTGGACTTTCTAGATCGGGTAGATGATCGAGTTGGGGATCATTTCGCTGTCGTAGACGACGAGCTTCTTCGCGAACTTCAGGCCATCGGGCGTGCGCACCACCTCGTCGATGTAGCGGCCGGCGTTGAACACCGTGGTCGCTTGCGACAGCTTGGTGCGCAGCACGGCGTAGTTGGCCTCGCAGTGGATGCGCTCGCCGTCGAGGGTGCGCACCACCGGCGCGCCGATGATGTGGCGCTGGTAGTAGGGGTCGTGGAACAGCGTCTCCTTGATGCCGTAGACCCGGTCCCGCAGCATGCCCTTGCTCTCGAACGACAGGGTGGCCAGCGGAAAGCCGCGCTCGTGGTTCTCGCGCGGCTGCAGGCGGTAACTGCAGTCCTCGGTGAAGAAGCCGGGCCACAGGTCCCAGTCGCCCGAGTCGACGGCGCTGGCGTAGTCGGCATAGAGCTGGGTCAGGGCGTAGTAGGTGGCGAAGTCCATCTCAGCCCCCCTCTTCCTGCGGTGGAGCATCGTCTTCCATCACTTCACGCCAATATTGGTACATGCCGCGGATCAGGGTCTCGGTCACCATGTGGTCGGTGTCGCCCACCTCGCGCCCGCCCAGTTCGGCCAACGCGCGGTGAAAAGGCTTTTGCTCGAAGCCCTGCTGCGAAAACTCGATCACCTCGCCATCGTCGGCCGAGACAAAGCCCGCCGGGCCGAACAGGTTGGCCTGGCGCAGGCGGCGCTGAGTCATCTCGGCTGTGTCGTCCTCGAAGCCGAAGTGCGTCCACACGAAGTCGAAGGCGCCATGGCCTGCGGGCTGGATGTGGCGCGTGGAAACGCTGTTGACCTGCTGCTGCAGGATCACGCTCGGGAACAAGGTCATCATCACTGCCGTGGGCCCGCCCCACCAGGGCTCGGGCACGATGTCCAGAAAGCGCGGGTCTTCAAGCTGCATGCTTTCCTTGAAGCTGGACACCTGCGTGACCTGGCCGGCCTTGCCCGCCTGGCCGCGCGTGGAGACCATGGCCGCATGGCGGTGGCGCGCGTCCATGGTGAGCTCGCTCTTGTTGTCCGCGCGCCAGAGCCCGAAGGTCACGAACCAGGTGTGCAGCAGGCCGGGGTGGTAGGGGTCCTTGATGTTCTCCTGCATCAGCTTCCAGTTGCCCGGAATGCGCTGGCGGTTGTAGCCCAGCAGGGTGAGCTTGCGGCCGTTGAACAGGCGGTCGAAATACGCCAGGATCTCGGGGCCGAGGAAATCCTCGAACGATTCCACCCCATGGTCGAACGAGGCGAACACCACGCCGCCTCGCGTGGCCACCTTGAGCTTGTTGAGCCCGTGGTCGGCGGGGTCGAAGTCCGCCGGCATGCCGCCGTGGACCTTGCCATCCTGCTTCACGCCGCGGCGAAACGGCACGCCCTGCAGGTCGCCCTTCAGGGTGTAGTTCCACTGGTGGTAGGGGCAGACCAGCTCCTTGCGGTTGCCCGAGCGCTCGCGGCAGAACTGCATGCCGCGGTGCGCGCAGACGTTCTCGATCACGTTGATGCCGCCCTCGGCATCGCGCACCATGACCACCGAGCGCTCGCCGATCGCCGTGCGCTTGAAGTCGCCCGTGTGCGGGATCTCGGCCTCCAGGCCCACATAGCACCAGTGTTTCTGGTAGAAAAAGCGTTCGAGCTCCTTGCGATGCAGGTCTTCGTCGGTGTAGACCTTGAAGGGTATGCGGCTCGTGCCCGGGCCCTCCCACCGGGCCTGCGCCGGGAAGATGGTGTGGGGTTCGCTGCTCATGTTCGTCTCCTTGGTTCTTGGTAGGGCCGATGCCGCGGTGTCACAGCCGCTCCTCGCGCCACAGCCCCAGGGCCTTTTGCACGGGGCGGTCGGAGTAGGAAAAGAGGATGCTGTCGGTGCGCGCGCGCAGCGTGAATGTGTGCCAGGAGGGCACGACGAACACGTCGCGCTCCGCGAAGCCAAAGCCACGTCCGTTGATCTCGGCCTCGCCGCTGCCTTCGAGGCACACATACACCGTGCCATCGGTGCAGCGGTAGGGGCGGGTAGTGAAGCCAGTGGGCAGGCGCTGTGCAAAGGTGCCCATGGTGGGCATGGGCGATGCCCCGGTGGCGGGGTTCACGAAGCGCTGCTTGAAGCCCAGGTGCGCATCGGGTGCGCCCTGGGCAATGGCGAGCAGCGCCGCACGCGTCTGCGCGTAGGGGTAGATGAAGAGGCGCGTCGGCTCGCCCGTGCGCTGCTCTTCATCGACGGGCAGCATGTTGGCACCGTAGCGGGCCAGGGCATCGCCCTCGGGCCGCACCACGCCCTGCGAAGGCGCGGCAGACTTTTCGGCAAAGCCCGCGTCCAGAAAGCGCACCAGCGGGATGTCCAGCCCGTCGAGCCAGACCACGGGCTCGCTTCCGAGGTTGCCATGGTCGTGCCAGGTCCAGGCCGGGGTGATGATGAAGTCGCCGCGGTGCATGGTCACGCGCTCGCCGTTCACCGATGTGTAGGCCCCCTCGCCATCAAGCACCAGGCGCAGGGCCGACTGCGTGTGGCGGTGCGCGGGCGCCACCTCGCCCGGCAGAATGAGCTGCAGGCCCGCATACAGCGACTGCGTGATGCACGACTGGCCACGCAGGCCCGGGTTCTCAAGGATGAGCACGCGGCGCTCGGCCTCGGCCGCGCTGATCAGCGTGCCCGCCTCCATCACCTGCGCACGCACTGCCGCGTACGACCAGTGGTGTGGCACGGCCGGCGAGCGCGGCTCTGGCGGCACCAGTGCGCCCAACACCTCCCACAACGGGGTCATGTTGTCACTGCCGATGCGCTCGTAGTAGGCCTTGCGCGCGGCCAGGGTCTCGGCGCTGTGGTGGGCGGGGTGGTTCATTGCTTCAGTTCTCCATGGCAGGTCAGGTGCCCCTGGCATAGAAGGCGTCCGCGTGGATCTGGCTTGGCAGCACGCCCATGCGGCGCACCAGCAGCGACGTGGCCTCCACCATCGGTGGTGCGCCGCAGAGGTAGGCGCGAAAGCCGGCCAGGCTCTGCCAGTCCTGCGCGATGGCATCGGTGACCAGGCCCGTGCGGCAGCCCGCCGCCCGGCCCGAGGCCAGCACGGTGTGCACCCTGAGGGCAGGGTGCTCGCGTTGCAGCGCGGCCAGCCACTCCAGACCATAGACGTCGCGCTCGGAGCGCACGCCAAAGTACAGGTGCACCGGGTTGCGCATGCCGGCAACCTGGGCACCGCGCACGATGGACAGGATGGGCGCCAGGCCCGTGCCACCTGCCACGCAGAGCATTGGGCCGTCGTGCCGGCGCCGCAGGTAGGCCGAGCCCAGCGGTCCGCTCACGCGCACCGCATCGCCCACCTTCAGCTCGTGGGCGATGTAACCCGTCACGCGCCCTTCTGGCACCAGCCGCACATGGAACTCCAGCTCGCCATCACCGGCCAGGCCCGCCATGGAATAGGGGCGTGCATGTGCGGGCGTGAACTGCAGCTGCGCATACTGCCCGGGCGAGAAGTCGAGCGGCTTGGCCGGCTGCAGGCGCACGCGCTTGATGTCGTGGGTGGCGTCGTCGATGGCGACCACCGTGGCCTTGAGGGTGCGCGCGGTGTGCACCACCACTTCGTCGGGCTCGGCGATCTCCACCGTGCAGGGCTCGGTCACGAAGGTCTGGCAGGCCAGCACATAGCCGGCATCGCCATCGGTGGCAGCGCCCAGGGGGCGCTGGGCCTCGCGGCCCGACTCGAGCACGTCGCCCTGCACCACCTTGCAGCGGCAGGTGCCGCAGCGCCCGGCCATGCAGCTGTACGACACGGGCACGTCGTTGGCGCGCAAGGCCTCCAGCAGGTTCACGCCAGGGGCGACGTGCAGGGTGCGCCCCAGGGGGCGGACGTGGATTTCCATCGTGCGTTGTCTCTTGGTTTGGAATCGCGGCGCTCCCTGTGGGAGTCATGGCCGCGATGATCCGGGCCACTCGAAAATCAGTCAACGCGATGGGGTGAATGTTGAATATCATTGAAATCAATATTTATCGGGGCAGGCCATGGAGCTCAAGGACATCGATCTCAATTTGCTGGTGGTCTTCAACCAGCTGCTGGCCGAGCGCAAGGTCTCCAAGGTGGCCGAGAACCTGGGCCTGGGCCAGCCCGCCGTGAGCAATGCCCTGGCACGCCTGCGCCGGCAGTTTGACGACCCCCTGTTCCTGCGCACCGCCAGCGGCATGCAGCCCACGCCGTTCGCCGAGCAGCTGGCCGAGTCGGTGGGCTATGCGCTGGGCATGATCCATGGCGCGGTGAACGCGCGCAACGCCTTCGACCCCGCCGGCAGCCAGCGCAGCTTCACGGTGGGCATGACCGACATCGGTGAGATCTATTTCCTGCCGCAGCTCATGCAGCGCATCGGCGAGCTGGCGCCGGGCGTGGTGATCAGCACGGTGCGCAACACGGCGGTCAACCTCAAGGACGCAATGGAGGCCGGCCAGGTGGACCTGGCCATCGGCCTCCTACCGCAGCTCAAGGCCGGGTTCTTCCAGCGCCGGCTGTTCGAGCAGGACTACGTGGTGCTGCTGCGCCAGGGGCACCGACTCGCGCAGCGCAGGCCGCTGCGCGCAGCGGACTTCTTTGCGGCCGAGCATGTGGCCGTGGTCTCGGCCGGCACCGGCCACGGACAGGTGGACGAGATCCTGGACAGGCACTCCCCCGAGCGGCGCGTGAAGCTCAAGGTGCCGCACTTCGTGGCCATCGGCCACATCCTGCAGTCCACCGACCTGATCGCCACCGTGCCCGAGCGGCTGGCCGAGCGCATGGTGGCGCCATTCGGTCTGGCGGTGCGGCCCCACCCGGTGAAGCTGCCGCGCATCGCCATCAACCTGTTCTGGCACGCCAAGTACCACAAGGACCCGGCCAGCCAGTGGCTGCGCACGCTGGTCTTTGACCTGCACTCGGACTATGCGGGGCAGGCGGGGCCTGCAGCCTAAGGCAACACTGAACAAGTCCCTCACGCGCCGCGCGCCTCGCTTTGGGCGGTCTGCGGCGTTGCAAATGCTCGCCATAGCACGGGCTATGGCGGTGCTTTGCGCCTGGCAGCCCATCCCAAATCAAGGCACGCGCCATCGCCAGGACTTCTTCAGTGTTGCCCTAAGCGGTGGTGGCCACCACACGGTGGTGTTCAGACGATGCGCAGCTTCAGGTTGGGGAAGCGGTCGATATGGATCTCGATCTCGTCGCCCTTGACCACCGGGCCCACGTTTTCGGGCGTGCCCGAGTAGATGATGTCGCCGGGCTTGAGCTCGAAGGCGCGCGACAGGCGGCTGATCTGCTCGGCCACCGACCAGATCATGTGCTGCAGCGTGGCGCTCTGCTTGGTGGCACCGTTGACCTTGAGCCAGATGTCGCCATCCTTGATGTGGCCCACCTGGCTCACCGGGTACAGCGGCCCCACCGGGGCGGACTGGTCGAAGGCCTTGCCGATCTCCCAGGGCTTCTTCTGGTCGCCCATTTCACGCTGCAGGTCGCGGCGCGTCATGTCCAGGCCCAGCGAGTAGCCGAACACGTGGTCAAGCGCGCTTTCCACCGGAATGTCCTTGCCGCCCTTGGCCAGGGCCACCACCAGTTCCACCTCATAGTGGTAGTTCTTGGTCAGCGTGGGGTAGGCATGGTCGGCCACCACGCCGGGCTTCACGAACTGGATCGCGTCGGCCGGCTTCTGGAAGAAGAAGGGTGGTTCGCGCGTGGGGTCCGAGCCCATCTCGCGCGCATGGGCCGCGTAGTTGCGGCCGATGCAGTAGACGCGGCGCACGGGGAACACCTGGTCGCTGCCCACGATGGGGATCGTGGTCTGCGGCAGGTCGAAGGGGGTGGGGGCCGTTTTGCTGGCGCCTGCGGGCAGTGCGCAGCCGGCCACGGCGCCGGTGGCGATGAGGGCGGAGTGGGTCAAGATGTTGCGTCGAGGTTGGTCCATGGTGCTTTGTCTCCTGTTGGCNTCGTACTGCCTGCGACGCAGCGCCTAGCCAGAACCGCTTCGCTGAGTTTTGTTAGCCGCTCTTGTTGTGGTCGATAGCGATTGTTGGAGCGCCCGGCACGCTCAACTTGTACGCATCTACGATCAAACCGGACGGGGCCCACACTGCGACAGCCGCTACCATGGGTGCATGCCCGCCTCGTCCCGACCGAACGCCCACGCACGCCTGTACGGCATGCAGGAGCGCGCCGAGCACCTGGATTTCGACATCCGCTTTCAGGGCGCGCGCGACGTGCTCAGCCGGCCGCACCGGCACGAGTATTTCCAGATCCAGGTGAGCCTCGAAGGGGGCGATCGGCAGGTGGTGGGCACGGCCACGCGGCCCTTCGGCGCGGGCACGCTGAGCTTTGTGTTGCCCTACCGCATGCACGTGGTGCCTCACCCTGCAGGCGCACGCTACGCCATCATCAACTTTGACCAGCGCTTTCTCTGGCCCGAGCTCGACGTGCCCGCGCTGGACCTGGAGGACGTGGGCATGGCGCAGCACCCGGAGTTGGCACCTTTCCTGTTCCAGGAGGCGCTGGACTTCGCCTTCGGGCCCGAGGATTTCGCGCAGATCCGCCAGTGGCTCGATGTGCTGGTCGTCCACAACCAGCCGCGCACACTGGGCTCGGCGGCCAGCATCCGCGGCATCCTGCTGCAGTTGCTGGGCCTGGCCTGCGCGCGCTTTTCCAGCGAGCTGCATGCGCAGGCCGCGCGCCACCACCGCCGAGGCGGCGTGCAGCATGACGCCCTGCAGCGCGCGCTGCGCCACCTGCGCGAGCATTCGCACGAGGACATTGCGCTCACCGACACGGCCGCGGCCGTGGCGCTGTCACCCAACTACCTGGCGCACCTGCTCAAGAAGCAGACCGGCCGCACCTTCACCGAGCTGCTCACCGAGCGGCGCCTGGAGCATGCGCGCGAATTGCTGGCCGGCTCCGATACGCTGATCCGCGAGATAGCGCACCAGAGCGGCTTCCACGACGAAGCCTATTTCAGCCGACGCTTCCGTCAGGAGGCCGGGCTCACGCCGCGCCAGTTCCGCCAGCAGGCCAGGCTGCAGGGGTGAGGACGGGTAGCGGGTGCCCCGTGCGCTCACCCAGCGCGCGCAATTCGGCCAGCAGGCCGGCTGGCAACGGTACCCCGTCGCGGCGGCGCTGCAGCTCGCACTCGGCCTGGCGCTGGCCCGGGTAGCGGGCACCGGTGCCGCCGGCCTGCAGGTAGGTCTGCATCCAGGCGGACACGCTGGCGTCGAACGCCTCGCGCCCGGTGGCCAGCGCGGGGTTGATCACCAGCGCAAAGGCGCTGGCGTTGGCGGCGGATCCGGCCGTGCCACCGGCAGCATTCGGCGCGGAGGTGATGCCGCCCATGCTGGCCGCCAAACACTCGACCAGCATGGCCAGCCCCAGGCCCTTGTGGCCGGCGATGGGCTGCATCGCGCCCTGCAGCGCCAGTACAGGATCGGTGGTGGGCTGCCCATCGGGGCCGAGCGCCCATTCTGGCGGGATAATGTCCTGGCCCTCGCGCACGGCCTGCGCCACATGCCCGCGCGCCACCACGCTGTTCGCCATGTCGAACACCAGGGGCGCGCGGCCCGCCAGCGGCAGCGCAAACGCCAGGGGGTTGTTGCCGATCACCGGGCCGCTGGCGCACGGCAAAGCCATCACCGGCGGCGTTCGCTGGCACAGGAAGGCGAAGAACCCCTGCTCCGCCGCGGCCGCCACATAAACCGCCAGCGCTGCCAAGTGGCCGGTGGCCCGGATGTGGCAGGCCACCAGGGGCTGTTGGCGCGCCCGGGCCATGGCCTGCTCCAGCGCGAAGCTGGCCACCACCTGGCCCAGGCCGCCGTCGCCATCGCAGCGTAGCCAGCCGGCGGCCGCGCCAGCAGCACCCATGTCGGCATCGATGCGGGGCATGGCGTGGGCATTCACCTCGCCGCTGGTGAGCTTGTCCACATAGCCCGGCAGGCGCGAAATGCCATGGGTGTCGATGCCGCGCAGGCTGGTGCGTACCAGCAGACCGGCGGTGAGGGCGGCAGGCTCCTCGGCCACCCCGAAGCCCATGAGCACCCGCGTGGACCAGGCCTGCAGCGCGCCGCTGTCCAGGGTGTTGGCGGCTTCAGGGCTTGCCGGCATTGAAATGCTTGCGCAGGCCCTGCCAGCAGCGGTAGTAGTCGTCCTGCAGCTGGGCCGATTGCAGTGCCTGTGCGGTGGGGCGCTGCACGCAGCGGGTCTCGAACATGAAGGCCATGGTGTCCTTGATGGCGTGCGGCGCCGACAGGTCGGCGTTGCTGGCCTTCTCGAAGGTCTCTGCGTCGGGGCCGTGGCCGGTCATGCTGTTGTGCAGGCTGGCGCCGCCGGGCAGAAAGCCCTCGGCCTTGGCGTCGTAGACGCCGTGCACCAGGCCCATGAACTCGCTGGCGATGTTGCGGTGGAACCAGGGCGGACGGAAGGTGTCCTGCATCACCAGGGTGCGCGGCGGGAAGACCACGAAGTCGATGTTGCTCACGCCCGGCGTGTCCGAGGCGCTGTGCAGCACCAGGAAGATCGACGGGTCCGGGTGGTCATAACTGATCGAGCCGATGGCGTTGAAGCGCCTGAGGTCGTACTTGTACGGCGCGTAGTTGCCATGCCAGGCCACCACGTCGATGGGCGAATGCTCCATCTTCGCCGACCACAGGTGGCCCATGAACTTGGCCACCAGCTCGTGCGGCGCGTCGATGTCCTCGTAGGCCGCATGCGGCGTGAGGAAGTCGCGCGGGTTGGCCAGGCCGTTGGAGCCGATGGGGCCCAGGTCGGGCAGGCGGAAGTTGGCGCCATAGTTCTCGCAGATGTAGCCGCGCGCCTCGCCGTCCGGCAGTTCCACGCGAAAGCGCACGCCGCGCGGAATCACCACGATCTCCTGCGGCTCGGCGTCGATCACGCCCAGCTCCGTCACGAAGCGCTGGCGGCCCTGCTGCGGCACGATGAGCATTTCGCCATCGGCGTTGTAGAACACACGCCGCTCCATCGACCGGTTGGCCGCGTACAGGTGCATGGCCGCGCCGTTCTGGGCGTGCGGGTCGCCGTTGCCGGCCATGGTGACGATGCCCTGCACGAAGTCGGTGGGCTCCGTGGGCATGGGCAGCGGGCTCCAGCGCAGCTGGTTGGGTGGCGTGGGCACGGCGTCGAAGGCGCTCACGATGCGCCCGTCGTCGATGCGCTCGAACGGCGTATGCATGGCCGACGGGCGAATGCGGTACAGCCAGGAGCGGCGGTTGTCCGCACGCAGCGCCGTGAAGGCCGTGCCGCTCAGCTGCTCGGCATACAGGCCATAGGGGCAGCGCTGCGGCGAGTTGCGGCCCACGGGCAGGGCGCCCACAAGCGCCTCGGTGGCGAATTCATTTCCAAAGCCGGACTGGTAGGGGGTGCTCATGGTGTGTGGCGTGCAGGGTGGGCAAGGTGGGGCTGCGGCATCCCCGATGGAGGCGCCTCGCAGGCCATTGTGGAGCGGGTTGCGTGCAGGTTTCCTGCGTGCCCGGCATACCGGCCCTGGCGGCCGGGTCAATGCCCGGCGTTCAACGAACTCACTCGACCGTCACGCCCGCCTTCTTCACCAACCGC
Organism: Acidovorax sp. Root219; assembly: GCF_001428665.1. Taxonomy (GTDB): domain Bacteria; phylum Pseudomonadota; class Gammaproteobacteria; order Burkholderiales; family Burkholderiaceae_C; genus Acidovorax. The sequence goes on along the minus strand of NZ_LMIJ01000030.1, from coordinate 189,253 downwards.
GCATAGCGCTCCTGCTCGGTCTTGAAGAACTGCAGCGAGGCCTCGGGCGTCATGGGGTTGATGATGTTCTCCTGCTTGGCCATGGCTTCTTTGGTTTCCGGCATGGCGAAGGCCGCCACCACGGCGGCATGCAGGCGCTTGACCTCGGCGGGTGGCAGCTTGGCCGGGCCCACCACGGCGAACCAGCCGGCCACGTCCACGTCGGGGAAGCCCTGCTCGGCCATGGTCGGCAGGTCGGGCAGCGAAGGCACGCGCTGCTTGCCCATGATGCCGATGGCACGCAGCGCGCCGCTCTTGAGTTGACCTTGCACGGCGGGCAGCGCCACCACGCCGATCTCGACCTGGCCACTCATCATGTCAGTGACCATAGGCCCCACGCCCTTGTAGGGAATGTGGCGTACCTCCACGCCCGCCGCCTCCATGAACATGGCGCCCGCCAGGTGGATGATGGTGCCGTTGCCCGAGGAGGCGTAGTTGTAGCCATCGGGCTTGGCCTTGAGCAGGGCCTGCAGCTCCTTGGCGTTCTTCGCCGGAATCTTGGGGTTGACCACCAGCACGAAGGGCGTGGCACCCACCACCGTGATCGGCGTGATGTCGCCGATGGCATCGAACGGCATCTTCTTGAACACGCTGGGGTTGACCACATGGTTGTTCGACACCACGCCCAGCGTGAGCCCGTCGGCCGGCGCACGCACGATGACCGAGGCGCCGGTGATGCCGCCTGCGCCGGGCAGGTTCTCGATCACCACGCTCTGGCCGCCCAGCGCCTTGATCAACTGCGGGGCGGCCGCGCGCATGATGGTGTCCACCCCAGAGCCGGCGCCCACGGGCAGCACCATGCGGATGGGCTTGTCGTTGGCGCGCACGGTGGTGGCGGCGGCGCCGCACAGGGCCAGGCCGGCCAGCCAGAGGGCGGCGCGGCGGTGGGGCTGGAAGGAAATGGCGGTGGCTTGCATGGTGCTTGTCTCCTTTGGTTCTTGTCGGTTTGCGAAAAAGGGGGTCAGGCCGGCACGCGGCTGGGCAGGCCGGCGAGGATTTCCTCGGTGTGCTCGCCCACCTTGGGCAGCGGGCGGCGCACGCCGGGGCGGCGCCCGTCCATGCGCAGGGGCAGCAGCACCACGTCGGTGGTGCCGCCGTCGTCGGTCTGCATGGGCACCAGGCCGCCGCTGGCCTTGAGGTGCGGGTCGTCCATCAGTTGGTCGGGTCGCACGATGGGCGCGTAGGGGATGCCGGCCGCCTCCAGCCGGGGGGCCAGTTCCTGCACGCGGTGGTGCTGCAGGATGGCGCCGAGCTTTTGCAGCAGGGCCGGGCGCACGCCCACGCGCAGGGTGTTGGTGGCCAGCGCCGGGTCGGCCGCAAGCTCGGGCGCCTCGATCACGCGGCACAGCGTGAGGAACTGCTTGTCGCTGACCGCGCCGATGAACAGCTGCTCGCCATCGGCCAGCATGAACACGTCGTACACGCTCCAGGCCGACACGCGCGAGGGCATGGGCGGCGGCGCCTCGCCGGTCATGGCGAACTGCTGCATGTGCTGTGACGACAGAAACACGCAGTTCTCGAACAGCGCGCTCTGGATCTCCTGGCCACGGCCGGTGAACTCACGCTCGCGCAGCGCGGCCAGCACGCCGATGGCGCCGAACATGCCGCCCATGATGTCGTTGACCGAGGTGCCCGCGCGCAGCGGCCGGCCCACGGGCCCGGTCATGTACGACAGGCCGCCCATCATCTGCACCACCTCGTCCAGCGCCAGCCGGTTCTCGTAGGGGCCGGGCATGAAACCCTTGTGCGTCACGTAGATCAGGCGCGGGAAGCGCTGCGACAGCGTCTCGTAGTCGAGCCCGAAGCCGGCCATCAGCCCGGGGCGGAAGTTCTCCAGCACCACGTCGCACTCGCCCGCCAGCTCGGCTGCAGTCGCACGGCCGTCTTCGGTGCCGATGTCGATCACCACGCTCTTCTTGTTGCGATTGAACGATCGGAAAAAGCCGATCCCGAGGCCCGGCAGCTCGCGCGTCTTGTCGCCGCCGGGCGGCTCGACCTTGATGACCTCGGCCCCCAGGTCGGCCAGCACCATGCCGCAGGTGGGGCCCATGACCATGTGGGTGAATTCGAGGACGCGGATGCCCGTGAGGGGCAGGCGGGGTTCTGGGGTAGGGCTCATGGCGGGTTCCTTCGGGCTGTGCGGTTCAGGCAGCTATCGCTGCCTGGGGAAAGGTCTTGGGCAGGCCCGCGCGCCACAGGGTGCCGTGCAGCGTCTCGCCGGCCAGCCACCCGGCCACCTGGCCGCGCAGGTCCAGCAGCCGGGCGATGTCGATGCCGGTGGCGATGCCCATGCTGCCGAGCATGTAGGCCAGGTCTTCGGTCGATACGTTGCCGCTGGCGCCGGGGGCGTGCGGGCAGCCGCCGATGCCGGCCAGGCAGGCGTCGAAGCGGGCTACGCCCACGTCCAGCGCTGCAGCCACATTGGCCAGGCCCAGGCCGCGCGTGTCGTGGAAGTGCCCGCACCAGAATCGGTCGCCCGCCAGGCGCACGGCGTCTTCGAACAGGTCGCGCACCATGGCCGGGTCGGCGTAGCCCACGGTATCGGCCAGGCTCACGCGGTCGGCGCCGGCGTCCAGCAGGGCCTGCATCAGGCGCAGCACCTCGCTCTTGGCGACATGGCCTTGCAGTGTGCAGCCGAAGGCCGTGCCCACGCCGCCCTCGATCAGCGTGCGCGAGCCGGCGGCGTCGCGCGCGGCGCGGATGCGCGCCACCTCGGCCACCACCTCGTCGGGCGTCTTGCGCAGGTTGGCCAGGCTGTGCGCATGGCTGGCCGACAGCGGCACGATCATCAGGTCGGCACCGCCCGCGATGGCGCTCTCGGCGCCGCGCAGGTTGGGCACCAGCACCGAGGCGAACAGGCCCGGCAGGGTCTTGGCAAAGGCCAGCAGCTCGGCCGTGTCGGCCAGCTGCGGCAGCAGCCGGGCGGGCACGAACGAGCCCACCTCGATCTCGCGCTGGCCGGCTGCGTGCGCGGCGCGTATCCAGGTGCGCTTTTGCTCGGTGGGGAGGATGGTGGCAATGCTCTGCAGGCCATCGCGCAGGCCGACTTCGCGGATGACGGCAGTGCGCGGCAGGCGCTCGCTCGTGGGGGGCATGGGGTGTCTCCAGGGTGGGGCGCACTGCAATGTGGGCTCTCGGATGGGACTGTAGGCATTCCCGATCCATCGATAAAGCGGTATTCTGGAAGCAATAGCGTTCCCGTTGGGAACGGCAGCAGCCCCCACCCCCATGCGCGACCTGGACCTGACCACCCTGCGGCTGTTCGTGGCCGTCTGCGAGGCGCGCAACATCGCCCGCGCCGCACAGCTGCACCACATCGTGCCCTCGGCCATCAGCAAGCGCCTGGCGTTGCTGGAGCAGACCGTGGGCAACACCCTGATCGAGCGGCGCCGCCGGGGCGTGGTGCCCACGGGGGCCGGCGAGATCCTGCTGGAGCATGCTCGGGCCATGCTGGCAGCGGCTGACCGCGCGGGGCGCGACATGGCGGCCTATGGCAACGGCATCACGGGGCAGGTGCGCATCCTGGCCACGGTGTCGTCGATCGCGGAGTTTTTGCCCGACGACATTGCCTCTTTCCTGCAGGTGCCCGCGCACCGCGACATCCGCATCGACATCGAGGAAGCGGTCAGCAGCGAACTGGTGCGCGGCCTGCGCGAAGGGGTGGTGCCCGTGGGCGTGTGCTGGGATGCGGCCGACCTGGCCGGCCTGCAGACGCGCAGCTACCGGCGCGACCACCTGGCCATCGTCACGCCGCTGTCGCACCCGCTGGCCCGGCGCAGGCGCTGCGCGTTCGAGGACACGCTGGGCTTCGACCAGGTGGGCCTGCCCGCATCGACGGCGGTGCACACCATGCTGGCGCGGGCTGCGGCCATCATCGGGCGGCCCATCAATTACCGGGCGGTGGTCAGCACCTTCGATGCGTCGATGCGCTGCGTGCGCGCCGGCCTGGGCATTGCGGTGGTGCCGCGCGAGGTGGCCGAACCGGTGGCCGCCAGCCTGGGCATTCGCGTGCTGCCGCTCACAGACGACTGGGCGCAGCGGCGCTTCGCCATCTGCTTCAACGATGAAAAGCGCTTGTCACCGGCCGCACGCATGCTGGTCGAGCACCTGCACCAGCTGGCCGTGGCCGCTGGCGGCAAGTCTTCATGAGGCCTGTGGGTACAGCCCGCGCACGCGGGCGAACAGGCGCACCAGCCCTAACAGGGCATCGATGTTCGGCGAGGGCTCGGCCACCCGGTGCCCGATCTCCTGCACCGCCGCGACGATGGCGTCGATCTCCAGTGCACGGCCGGCCTCCACGTCCTGCAGCATCGAGGTCTTGAAGGCGCCGAGTTTGCGCGTGAGGGCATGGCGCTCTTCGGGGCTTTGCGCAATCGGGCAGCCAATGCGTGCGCCGATGCGGCCGGCCTCCTGCATGGCGGCGGTGCAGAAGCCGCGCACCAGCTCGTCGTCGAGCAGGCGGTCCACCGTGGCACCGGTGATCGCCGACACCGGGTTCATGGTCATGTTGCCCCACAGCTTGTACCAGATGTCGTAACGCACGTCGGCCGAGTGCGTGGCCTCGAAGCCTGCGTGGTTCAGCAGGTCGGCCACGCGCTGTACGCGCTCGCTGCGCCCGCCACCGGGCTCGCCGATGACCAGGCCCCGGCCCATCTTGTGCTGCACCAGCCCGGGCGCGGGTGTGGAGGTGGCGGCGTGCACGACGCAGCCCACCACATGGTGCAGGGGAATGGCGTTGGCGATGCGGCCGCCGGGGTCCACGCTGGCCAGCGGCTCGTCGCCCCAGCCCGGCACGCCCTGGCAGAACCACCAGGGGACGCCGTTCATGGCCGGCAGCACCAGCGTCTCGGGCCCCAGCAGCGGCGCAATGCCCTGTGCCACGCTGGCCAGCGCCGGGCCCTTGACGGCGATGACCACCAGGTCCTGCACGCCCAGGTCGGCCGGCCGGTCCGTGGCGTGCGCGGGTGCCTGCACCAGCCCTTCCGCACTCTGAAGGCGCCAGCCGTGGTCCTTGAGCGCGGCCAGCGTGGCGCCGCGCGCCACGGCACTCACCTGGGCACTGCCGGCTGCCGCCAGTCGGGTGCCGATGAATCCGCCGATGGCGCCCGCGCCGATGATGCAGACCTTCATGGATGTTGCCTCTGTAGTGGATGAGGCGCGCGAGTCTGCACGGCTTTGCGGCGCCACACAATCAATGCTTTCTGATCGATTGATTAGCGCAGCTCAACAGTGGCCTACCCTTTGGCCATCTGCGCGAGCATCAGGTCCAGGTTCTGCACGGCCGCGCCCGAGGCGCCCTTGCCCAGGTTGTCGAACACGGCGGCCAGCAGCAGCTGCCCATGCTGCGCGTTGGCGAAGACCGACAGGCGCAGCTGGTTCGTGCCATTCAGCGCCTCGGGGTCCAGGTGCTCGGTGGATTCGGCCTCGGCCAGCCCCGACACCTCCACATGGCGCTGGCCTGCATAGTGCTGCGCCAGGGCGTGGTGGATCTTCTCGGCGGTAGTGCCTGCGGGCAAGCTGCGCAGATGCAGGGGGATGGTCAGCACGATACCCTGGCGGAAGGCGCCATAGGCCGGCAGAAAGAAGGGCCGCGCCGACAGGCCCGCATACCGTTCGATTTCTGGCGTGTGCTTGTGCGCCAGGCGCAGGCCATAGACCTGGAAAGCCGGCGCCTGCGCGCCCGGGGCCTCGTGCTCCTGCACGCGCGCCCGCCCACCGCCGGAGTAGCCCGACACGGCGTGGATCGCCAGGGGGTGGTCGGCAGGCACCAGGCCGGCCTGCACCAGCGGCCGAAGCAGCGCGATGGCACCCGTGGGGTAGCAGCCGGGGTTGGTCACGCGTGTTGCACTGGCGATGCGTTCGGCCTGGCCGGCATCCATCTCGGGAAAGCCGTAGACCCAGCCGGCATCGGTGCGGTGGGCCGAGCTCGCGTCGATCACGCGCACAGCCGGGTTGGTGACGGAAGCGGCCGCTTCGCGCGCGGGCCCGTCGGGCAGGCACAGCACGGCAATGTCGCAGGCGTTGATGGCCTCGGCGCGGCGCGCCGGGTCCTTGCGGTCCTGCTCGGGCAGGGTCAGCAAGCGGAGGTCGGTGCGGCCCTGCAGGCGCTCATGGATCTGCAGGCCGGTGGTGCCCTGGTCGCCATCGATGAAGACAAGCGGTGTGGTGTTGCTCATGCGGGGTGCTCCTGGTGTGTGCCAAATGGGGGATGCGTGATCTTCAGCCGCTGCGTAGAATTTGAAAAGTTGAATTTCACAACCATCAGCATCAGGATTTCTGAACGATATGCGTGAACTGAACCTCGACCGATTGCGCACCCTCGTCACCATCGCCGACCTGGGATCGTTTGCCGAAGCCGCGCGCGTGCTGCACCTGGCGGCGCCCACGGTGAGCCTGCACATGGCCGACCTGGAGGCGCAGGTGGGCGCGCCGCTGCTGCTGCGCAAGCGCGGCGAGGTGCGCGCCACCGGCGTGGGCGAGGCCCTGGTCGAGCGTGCCCGGCGTCTACTGGCCGATGCCGATGACACCCTGGCCATGGTGCAGCGCCAGGTGCAGGGCCTGGCCGGCAGCGTGCGGCTGGGGGCCTCCACCGGCGCCATCGCCCACCTGCTGCCGCAGGCGCTGGAGGTGCTGGGCCAGCAGCACCCGGACATCGACGTGCAGGTGGCGGTGCTGACATCGCACGACACCATGGCCCGCCTGGCCGGCGGCACGCTCGATGTGGGCCTGGTGGCGCTGCCCCAGCCGCCGGTTCCCGGCGTGCAGGTGGAGCCCTGGCGGCGCGACCCGGTCATGGCCTTCGTGCCGGCGCAATGGCCGGCGCCCACGCGGGCCACGCCGCACTGGCTGGCGGGCCAGCCGCTGATCCTCAACGACGAGGGCACCAGCCTCTCGCGCCTGACCGGCGAGTGGTTCGCGTTGGCCGGCGAGCAGCCCAGGGCACGCATAGAGCTCAACTACAACGATGCGATCAAGAGCCTGGTGGCCGCCGGCTATGGCGCCACTCTGCTGCCGCAGGAGGCTGCGGTTGCCACGCCGCCCGACCTGCGCATCCGCATGCTGGCCCTGCGCCCGGCGCTGTGGCGACCCCTGGGCCTGGCGCACCGCGCCGGCGCGATGGAGAAGGCCACGCAGCATGTGCTGGACGTGCTCTGGCAGCAGCGCCAGGCGTGATCGAAAGAGGCGGGAAAGTGAAATGAAAAAAGCCCAGGCGCTGCATCTGCATCGCCTGGGCTTCCGATCCGAAACCTGGAAAGACTGCTCCAGGAAGGGCCGATCAGGCCGTTGCGTCCTTGAGCTTCTTGAGCGCGCGGGTCTTGATCTTCACGGCAGCGGGCTTGGCGGGGAACCAGCGCTCGGCACCGGTGAAAGGGTCCTTGCCGAAGCGCTTCTTCTTGGCGGGCACTTGCTGCAGGCCGATCTTCAGCACGCCAGGCAGCGTGAATTCGCCGGAGCCCTTCTTGTGCACGGAGCCCAGGATGGCGGCTTCGAGCGCTGCCAGCACGGCCTTGGTGGCCTTGGGTTCCACGCCCGACTGCTCGGCCAGGTGGGCCACCAGGGTCGTCTTGTTGAAGGCGGTCTTGATGGGCTTGAGCGCTGCAGGCGTTGCTGCGGCGGCGGGTGCAGCCTTCTTCGCTGCGGGGGCTGCGGCCTTCTTGGCAGCGGGCGCTGCCTTCTTGGCGACAGGTGCTGCGACCTTCTTGGCCACGGGCGCTGCAGCCTTCTTCGCTGCGGGTGCTGCCTTCGCGACAGCGGTGGTTTTCTTTGCAGTTGCCATGATGTTTGTTCTTCGTTTCAAAGTTGCAAGGTGCCCCCCTGCATGTGCGGGGAGGTGCGCGATTTTAGAAGCACTGCGCCCACAAGCGCTATAGGACAAGACCGCAGAACCTCAGCGGCCTTTGGATAGCGTGATTTTTACAACGGCTGCAGCGCTCCGCTGCACGCCTTCAAGCGGGCAGGAACTCCGATGGCGGGCGCCCCAGTCGCTTGCGGAACATGGTGGAAAAGGCACCGGGGCTTTCATAACCGAGGTCCAGCGCGACGGCGGTCACGGCATCGCCGCGCGACAGGCGCGACAGCGCTGCCAGCAGGCAGGCCTGCTGGCGCCACGCGCCGAACGACATGCCGGTCTGCAGTCGAAAGAAGCGCGTGAAGCTGCGCTCGCTCTTGTGCAACTGCCGCGCCCAGGCATCGGGCGCTGCGTGGACCTGCGGGTTGTGCAGAAAGGCTGCGCACAGTGCCGCCAGCGCAGCCTCTCGCGGCATGGGAGCGAAGAAGGGCAGGGTCGGTGCGCGCTGCAACTCATGCAGCATCAGCTGCGCCAGGGCGCCATCGCGCCCGCTCAATTCATACTGCGCCGGCAGCTCGGCCGAGTCCAGCAGCAGCTGGCGCAGCAGCGGCGAGACCTGCAGCACCTCGCATTGCGAGGTGGTTCGGGGAACGGCCTGCGGCTCGATGTAGAGGCTGCAGGTGCTCACGCCCACCATGCGCACGCGGTGCGGCTTGCCCGCCGGTATCCACACGCCGCTGCTGGTCGGCACGACCCAGGCGCCATCGTCCGTGCCGACTTCCATGATGCCCGTGGCGCCGTAGAGGAACTGCGCGCGCCGGTGGCTGTGCGTGTCGAGCAAGGTGCCTGCGGGGTAGTCGGTGGCGATGGCCAGGACAGGGCGGTCCACGGCATCGACGGTGTGCAGGGGCGTATTGCGCATGCTCCAGGGTGCTTTGGCTGAAATGCAAACATTATTGACCTGGCGGCGAAAGCCGGCCAGGCCACCGCAGCCTAAGCTGGCATGGTGTTTTTTTGCAATGGAATGCGCGCATGGAGTTCTACCTTGTCCTGGCCGTGTTCGGCACCCTGGCCGGAGTCACCACCGTGCTCTTCGGCTTCGGTGGCGGATTCGTCGTCGTGCCCGTGCTGTACCGCACGCTGCTGCACATGCACGGTGCCGACAGCCCACTGGGCCAATCGGCCATGCAGGTGGCGGTGGCCACCTCCACCTGCGTGATGATCGTCGGTGCGGGCCTGGCCACGCGGCGCCACCAGCGGGCGGGCAACGTGGATTGGGCGCAGGTGCGGCCGCTGCTGGCTTTCATCGCCGTGGGCGCGATGGCGGGGGCGGCTGCCGCCACGGTGCTGCGCAGCGACTGGGTGCGCTGGACCTTCGTGGCCTACCTGGCGCTCACCATCCTCGACGGGCTGCTGCGCCCGGGCTTCATCCGGCCGCGTGCCGCGGTGGCGACGCCGCAGGACGGGACGCGGCCCTCGGGCCCGGTCACGGCCTTGCTGGGGTTGGCCATCGGTGCGGTGGCGTCGTTCCTCGGTGTGGGCGGCAGCGTGATGACGGTGCCGCTCATGCGCCGGCGTGGCGCGCCGATGGTGCAGGCCACGGCGGCGGCCAACCCGCTGTCGCTGCCGGTGGCACTGGCGGGCACCGCCACCTACGTGTTGCTGGCCTGGGAGCAGGCCGCCCCGCTGGGTGCCTGGCATGCGGGCTTCGTGGACCTGCGGGTCTTCGCGGTGCTGGTGGCCGGCTCCTGGCTGGGCATCCGCCTGGGCGGGCGATTCGTGGGTCGCCTGCCCGACGGGCTGCACGCCAAGGTCTACCTGGCGCTGCTCGCGGTGGTGCTGCTGGCCATGCTCATGCGCTGACGATCACGTCCGCGCGTCGCGGTGCGGCATGCAGGGCATGCACGTCCTCCTCGCGGTGGGCGAGCACCGCGCCCTGGTTGATGTAGCCCTTGTCGGTGATTTCGCCCGCGTCCGCATCGGGCGGCGTGCGCATCACCAGCGCCCGCGTGGGGCACTGCGACGAGCCCGCGCCCGCATCGCGCCGGGCCTGCATCAGCGCACGCAGCGCCTGCGTGAGCCGCGGGCCATCGGCCGCGCCGGCGGCTGACGGGAACACCAGCATCCCCACCTCATCGCGGTCATGGCCGGTGAGCACGATGTCCTGCACCAGCGGCGCCAGTTGCGAAACCAGCTCCACGCGCAGCGTACCCACCGACACCCAACTGCCGGTGGACAGCTTGAAGTCCTCGGCCACGCGGCCGTTGAATACCACGCCACGCTCGGGCCGTTCGGTGTCGGCGAGGGTGCCCGCATCGCCGATGCGGTAGAAGCCGTCTTCGTCGAAGGCTGCCGCCGTCTCGCGCGGCGCATTGCGGTAGCCCGGGAACACCGACACGCCCTTGACCCGCATCTCCAGCTTGCCGCCATTGGGCACCAGCTTGAGCGTGAGACCGGGCAGCGGCGCGCCGATGCAGCCCGCGCCCTGCAGGCGCCAGTGCGCCGTGGTGATGGCCGGGGAAGTCTCGGTCGCACCCCACGAGGTGGTGAGCCACAGCGGCCGCGCGGGCCGGGCGCGCGCGGCCACGGCTTCGAGCCGCTGCCAGGTGGAGGGCGCGAGCGCCGCCGCCGCATAGAAGGCCAGGCGCAGGCGCGAGAGCACCTCGGCAGCCAGGGCCTCGTCGGCCTCCAGGTAGGGCAGCAGCATGTCGAAGCCGCGCGGCACGTTGAACAGCAGCGTGGGCCGCACCTCGCGCAGGTTGCGCACGGTCTTCTCGATCAGGCCGGGTGCGGGCCGCCCTTCGTCGATGTAGAGCGCGCCGCCGTGGCACAGCACCATGTTCAGGTTGTGGTTGCCGCCGAAGGTGTGGCTCCAGGGCAGCCAGTCCACCAGCACGGGTTTCTCGTGGCCGAGAAAGCGCCAGGTCTGCGCCACCATCTGCTGGTTGGCGCAGAGCATGCGGTGGGTGTTGATCACCACCTTGGGCCGCCCGGTGGAGCCCGAGGTCAGCAGGTACTTGGCGTGGTCATCGGGCGCGATCGCCTCGAAGGCCTGCGCCACGGCCGGTGTTTCCCGTGCAGCGAGCAACTGCGCAAAATCGAGGGCGCCGGGGCATTCCTGTGCATGGCGGCTGAAGACCCGCACGGCGTTGCCGGAGTAGCCCGCCAGGGCCGGCGCATAGGCGCGGGCATCCGACGCATAGACCACGCACGGCCCCAGCGCCGCCAGCATGCTGTGCAGGCGCTCCGGGTCGCGGGAGCGTGCGTAGGCGCTCGACAGCGAGCACGGCGTGCGGCCGATGTGCATGGTGGCCAGCATCAGCACGGCATGGTCCACCGCGTTGTCCGAGAGGAGGGCGACCGGCTGCCCTGCGGGCAGGTCCATGTCCAGCAGCGACTGGGCCACGGCACCCACGGCCTGGCGCAACTGGGCATAGGTCAGGCGGCGCCAGTCGTCGCCGCTGTCGTCGCGCTCGGCAAGCGCCAGGGCGTCGGGTGTCTCGCGTGCCCAGCGCTCCAGCCACTCGCCCACGCAGCGCGCGTAAGGGCCCAGCGGCTCGGGCGATTGCAGGGTGAAGGCGCCGTCGGCCAGGTGCGTGAGCACGGTGCGGGGTGAAGCCAGTTCGGCGGGGTCATCGACGAAATCGGGGTGCATCGTGTGGTCTCTGGTGTCGTGCTTGTGTTCAGTCCAGGTGGCCCGACGACTGCTTGGCCCGGATCAGGTCCAGCAGCAGGGCATCGCGCGTGCGCGCCAGGTCCTCGGTGCTGCGCTCGCCCAGCTCCTCGGCCACGCCCTGCGCCACCTGCTGCTTCAAGGCCTCGGTCATCGCGGGCGTGCCCAGGTCCTGCCACCAGCTCTCGATGGGGCCGCCCAGGTGGGCCAGCACATGGGCCACGCCACCCGCGCCGCCCGAAAGGTGCAGGTTCATGAACGGGCCCATCAGCGCCCAGCGCAGGCCGGGCCCCTGGGCAATGGCGGTGTCGATGTCGGCGACCGTGGCCACGCCTTCGTTCACCAGGTGAAAAGCCTCACGCCACAGCGCGGCCTGCAGCCGGTTGGCAATGTGGCCCTTGATCTCGCGGCGCACGTGGATGGGGCGCTTGCCGATGGCGGTGTAGAAGGCCATGGCGCGTTCGATGGTCTCGGGCGAGGTCTTTTCACCACCCCCGACCTCCACCAGCGGAATCATGTGCGGCGGGTTGAACGGGTGGCCCAGCACCACGCGCTCGGGCCGCGCGCAGGATTGCTGCATGTCGGTGACCGAGAGGCCTGACGAACTCGACGCCAGGATGGCATGCGCTGGTGCGGCGGCATCGATCTGGCGGAACAGCTCGGCCTTGAAGTCGATGCGCTCCGGCCCGCTCTCTTGCACGAAGTCGGCCGTGGCCACCGCGTCCTCCAGCCGGGCGTGGAAGGCCAGGCGTGCCAGGCTGGCGCCTGGCGCCAGCCCCTGGCGCTCCAGCATGGGCCAGTGCACGGCCACGGTCTCGCGCAGGCGTTCCTCGGCACCGGGCGAGGGGTCGGTGGCGTCCACGTCCAGCCCGCGCGCCAGGAAGTAGGCGGCCCAACTGGCGCCGATCACGCCCGTGGCGACCACGGCAACGCGCTTTACGCTTGAATCCATGGGGTGCGTTCCTCTCAAGACTCTGCCGTGAAGCCGATCTTTTTCACGAGCGGTCCCCAGCGTTCGAATTCGGCATGCTGGGAGGCCGCCATTTCTGCTGCGGTGGAGCCCTGGGCGATGAGCCCGACCACGGCCAGGCTGTCGATGACCGACTTTTCCTTGATGGCTGCGTTGATGGCGGCATTGGCGGCGGCCACCGCAGCAGCCGGCGTCCTGGCCGGCGCGTAGAAGCCGAACCATTCCTCCGTGGTCAGTTCGGGAAAGCCCTGCTCGGCAAAGGTCGCGACTTCCGGCGAGAACGGCGAGCGTGCCTTGCCCGAGGTGGCGATCAGCCGCAGCTTGCCCGCCTTGTGGTTGGGAATGAAGTCACCGCTCGGGGTCACCATCGAAGCGATCTGCCCGCCCACCACGTCCGTGACGCCGGGGATGGAGCCGCGGTAGGGCACGTGCTTCAAGTCCACGCCGTTGTTCAGGCCCAGCAGCGCGCCGATGAAGTGCGGCGTGGAGCCTGCGGCGGGCGAGCCGTAGTTGGCCTGGCCGGGGTTGGCCTTGGCCCAGGCCAGGAAGTCCTTCACGTTCTTCACCGACGCCGGCACCAGCGGCCCCACGGCCAGGCCATGGTGCATGATGGCCGCGATGGACACCGGCACGAAGTCCTTGACCGGGTCGTAGCTGAGCTTGCTGTAGATGTGCGGGTAGATCGAGGTGCACGAGAACGGCGACAGCGTGAGCACGCTGCCGTCGGCGGCGGCACCCTTGAGTGACTCCAGCGCGATGCGCCCGCCAGCGCCGGGCTTGTTTTCCACCACCGCCGCATTGCGCGTGTAGGCCGAGCCCGCGAGCTTTTCGCCCACGCGGCGGGCTACGCTGTCTCCCGAGCTGCCGGCCGGAAAGCCGTAGAAGATCTTGACCTGCTCGATGGTCTGCGCCAGCGCTGCCAGGGGCGACAGCGTGCCCAGCGCGGCTGCGGCGCCCATGTGGCCCAGGAACTGGCGGCGGGTGTTCGTCATCGTCATCATGTTGCTCATCTCTGTCTCCTCGATGGGGTGGGAAAGTCGGGGTATGGTGGAGCGGGAATCGCTGCGGTCAAGCTGGGGCAAACGCGGGGCGCGGGCCGCCCACGCGCGGCAGGCCCATCAGCGCGCGTGCTTCGGTCGGCGTGGCGGGCTCCATGTCCAGCTCGCGGATGATGCGCACGATGCGTTCGGTGAGCTGCACGTTGGTGGCCAACTGGCCATGGCGAAAGTACAGGTTGTCCTCCAGCCCCACGCGCGCATGCCCGCCCAGCAGCAGGGCGGCGACGTTGGCTTCGAGCTGCGAGGGGCCGATGCCGCTCACGCAGAACAGGCTGTTCTTCGGCAGCGTGTCCACCATCATCTGCAGAAAGCGCGGCGAGTAGGGCATGGCGTTCTGGAAGGCGCGGTGCACGTTCATCACCAGGTTGATGAAGTGCGGGCCCTCGTCGTCGTGCCCCTCCTCGATGAGCGTGGTGGTGTCCTGCAGGATGTGCGTGGGGCTGAACACCTCCCATTCGGGCTTGATGCCGCGTGCCTTCATGCCTGCGGCCAGCTCGCGGCCCCGGCTCAGCGGCGTATCCATCAGGATCTCGCGGCCATCGAAGCTCAGGTTCAGTGTGGTGGCATCCAGCGTGCACATCTCGGCGCCTGCGTCCATGCCCTTGATGCGCTCCTCCCACGCAATCTCCCAGCGGCCGCCGGGCAGGGGCTTGACCATGTCGCCGTGCACGCCGCCGCCGGTGGAGTTGTTGAGGACGATATCGCAGCCCTTGGCGCGGATGCGGCTGTTGATGTCGCGGTAGACATCGGGGTTGCAGGTGGCGCCGTCGTCGGGCCGGCGCGCATGGATGGCGACCACGCTGGCCCCGGCGTTCCAGCAGCGCTCCACGTCATCGGCGATCTCGGCCGGCTGGGTGGGCAGGTGGGGGTTCTGCGACTTGTGGGCCATGCCGCCCGTGGGGGCGATGGTGACTATGACTTTGCGCTTGCTCATCGTGGTCCTGGTGGAGAATTGCGGGGTGCTCCGCATTATTTTTTTGGGCACCTTTCCACTCAGTCATCGCGATGACATTTGAGGGCAGGGTATACGCGGGGCCAGTGTCTTCTTCCGGGAGAACCCCACTTTGTCACCCCCTGCGACACGGCCGTCCACCACCAGCCTGCTGGCCGCGTCGGCCTGGTTCCCTCTGCTCGATGCCCCGGCGCAGCAGCGCGTGCTCGACGATGCGCGCGAGGTGAATGTGCCGGCAGGCGGAGCACTGTGCCGCCGCGGCGATGTGCCCCTGCACTGGTACGGCGCCATCGAGGGGTTGCTCAAGTGGTCCGTGACCTCGCCCGATGGCCGCGCCGTGACGCTGGGCGGCCTCTCGGCCGGCAGCTGGTTTGGCGAAGGCACGCTGCTGCGCGCCCTGCCGCGCACGGCCGACATCATCGCCCTGCGCCCCAGCCGCGTAGCGCTGCTGCCGGTGGAGACCTTTGCGTGGTTGCATGCCACAGAGCGCAGCTTCGACCACTTTTTGCTGCGCCAGATCAACGAGCGCATGCACTGGTTCCTGGGCAACTTCACGGCCCACCACCTGCTCGACACCGACAGCCAGGTGGCCCGCGCGCTGGCCGGCCTGTTCCACCCGTTCCTCTACCCCGGCATGGACCGGCACCTGCAGATCTCGCAGGAGGAGATCGCCAACCTCACGGGCGTCTCGCGCCAGCGCTGCAATGCGGCCTTGAAGCGCCTGCAGGAGTCGGGCATTTTGCAGATCGAGTATGGCGGTATCACCGTGCTCGACCTGCCGGGACTCAGGCGCTACGTGGAATAGCTGCTCGTCTGCGCGATGAAGTCCGTGGCTGCGGCGATCACCGCGTCGGGCCGGTCGCGGTGCGGCGAATGCCCGCAGGCGGGCAGCTCCAGCAGCGCGGTGCCCGGTACCCGGCGTGCGATGCCGCGGATCTGCTCCAGCGTGCCGTACTCGTCGTCCACGCCCTGGATGGCGAGCACCGGCGCGCGGATGGAGGCGATCTCGGCCTCGATGTTCCATTGCCGAAAGGGCGGGTGCAGCCAGATGCGGTTCCAGCCCCAGAAGGCCGAGTCCGCATCGTCGTGGTAGCGGCCGAGCCTGGCGGGCAGGTCGGTGTCCCGGTACGCATCGCGCGCGATCTCGATGTTAGCGATGGTCACATCCTCGACGAAGATGTGCGGCGCCATCAGCACCAGGCCGCGCACCACCTCGGGGAAGCGCGCCGCATACAGCAGCGCGATGGACCCACCGTCGCTGTGGCCCAGCAGCCAGGGCGCCTCGGTGATGCCCAGGGCTTCGAAGAATGCGGGCAGCACCTCGTGCGCCTGCCGGTGCATGAAGTCCACGTCCCAGGTCTCATCGGGCTCGCGCGGGGTGGATCGGCCATAGGCCGGGCGCGAGAACACCAGGCCGCGCACGCCCGCAGCGTTGCACAGGCGCTCGGGGAAATCCTTCCACATCGCCACCGAGCCCAGGCCCTCGTGCAGGAAGACGACCAGCGGGGCGCCACGGCGCTCGGGCGCGATCCACTGGTGCTCGATGCGCACCGTGCGGCCGCGCCAGGCGATGCTGGCGAACTCCGTACCAGAGGAGGCTGCCTGCCCCGTCACGCGCGGGCCTCCTTCTCGCGCAGGCGAAAGCGCTGGATCTTGCCGGTGGCCGTCTTGGGCAGCTCTTCGATGAACTCGATGAAGCGCGGGTACTTGTAGGCCGCCAGGCGCTCCTTCACGAAGGCCTGCAGCGCCTGGGCGTCGGCCTGCTGGCCCTGCTTGAGCACCACGTAGGCCTTGGTCTTGGTCAGGCCCTCGCCGTCCTGCACGCCGATCACGGCCGATTCGAGCACGGCGGGGTGCTGCATCAGCGTGGCCTCGACCTCGAAGGGCGAGACATAGATGCCGCTGACCTTGAGCATGTCGTCGCTGCGGCCGGCATAGGTGTAGTAGCCGTCGGCGTCGCGCGTGTACTTGTCGCCGCTCTTGGTCCAGCCGCCCTGGAAGGTCTCGCGCGACTTCTCGCGGTTGGCCCAGTACATCAGCGCCGCGCTCGGGCCGCGGATGTACAGGTCGCCCACCTCGCCGTCGGGCACGGGGCGGCCGTCCTCGCCGCGCAGCTCCACCTCGTAGCCCTCCACCGGCTTGCCGGTGGTGCCGTAGCGCACGTCGCCCGGGCGGTTGGAGATGAAGATGTGCAGCATCTCGGTGGAGCCGATGCCGTCGATGATCTCGCAGCCGAAATGCGCCTTGAAGCGCTGGGCGATCTCGCCCGGCAGGGCCTCGCCGGCAGAAGAGCACATGCGCAGCGCCACGGCCTCGCGCGCCGGCAGCGCGGGCGAGGCCAGCATGCCGGCAAAGCCCGTGGGCGCGCCGAAGAACACCGTGGGGCGGTGCTGCGTCCAGCGGCGGAAGGTGGCGTCGGGCGTGGGCCGCTCGGCCATCAGCACCACGGTGGCACCCACCGACAGCGGGAAGGTCAGCGCATTGCCCAGGCCGTAGGCGAAGTACATCTTGGCGGCCGAGAAGCAAACGTCGTCCTCGGTCAGGCCGAGCACCGGTTTGCCGTAGAGCTCGGCCGTCCACCACAGGTTGGCGTGGGTGTGCACCGTGCCCTTGGGCTTGCCGGTGGAGCCTGAGGAATACAGCCAGAAGCCCGGGTCGTCCGCCGCGGTGCTGACCGGCGCCGCGAGCGGGGTGGCCTGCGCCAGCGCGGCCTCGAAGTCCTGCGCCCCGTCGGGCAGCGGCCCGGTGGGCTGCGAGACGAGCAGGGTGCGCACCTCGTGCGGCGCCCGGCCCATGGCGTCCTGCAGCACCGCCAGCAACGCGCCCGAGACGATGGCCGCCTGCGCGCGGCTGTGGTCCAGCATGTAGGCGTAGTCGTCGGCCGTGAGCAGGGTGTTCACCGCCACCGGCACCACCCCCGCGTACAGGCAGCCCAGGAAGGCCACGGGCCAGTCGCTGCTGTCGTGCATGAGCAGCAGCACGCGCTCTTCGCGGTGCACGCCGGCACTGGCGAGGGCCGCGGCCAGGCGCCGCGCGCGGTCTTCGAGCGCGCCGTAGGCCAGGCTGCCGCGGTCGTCGATGTAGGCCGTGCGCTGCGCGCGGCCCCGGTTCAGCTCGAACAGGTGCTGGGCAAAATTGAAGCGTGGGGGCAGGCTCATGGTGTGTCTCCTTTGGCCCTCTCGGGTCGGGTGCGCGCTAGGGGGCCGCGTCTGTGGTGGTGTCTGTTGTCAAAGTCCCAGCGCGGCCAGCACGCCGGGGCTGGCCTGCACGGCCGTGCGCTGGTGGTAGAAGGCGAGGGCGCGCAGGCCACCCAGTTCGGCGCCGCCACCGGCGCGGCCCGGGCCGCCGTGCTGCGACATGGGCATCACGTTGCCGTGGCCGCTGTGCGCCTGTGCCACGTCGGGCGTGACCACGTGCACGCGGCCATGGCTGGCGGCCACGGCCAGCGCGGTCTGCGCCAGGGCGGTCTCGTCGCTGCCATAGAGCGAGGTGACCAGCGAACCCTGGCCCCGGTGCGCCAGCGCGATGGCATGCGCGCTGTCGCGGTAGGGCAGCAGGGTGGCCACAGGGCCGAAGACCTCCACGTCGTGCACCGCCTGCGCCGCATCGGCATCGCGCGCGCCCAGCAGCACCGGGCCGATGCAGGCGGCCACGGCGGGGTCGGCATCCACCAGTGGCCGGTCGCGCCCGTCGTGCAGCGCGGCTGTCTGCGCCTGCAGCGCGGCCAGGCCTTCGCGCACGGCAGTCAGCTGGGCCCGGCTGACCAGCGAGCCCATGCGCACACTGTCGTTGCGCGGGTTGCCCACGCTGATGCCGGCGAGCTTGGCGCCAATGGCTTCGGCCGCGGCGTCGTACACCTCGGCCGGCACCAGGATGCGGCGGATGGCCGTGCACTTCTGGCCCGACTTCACGGTCATCTCGCGCACCACCTCGCGCACCAGCAGGTTGAAGGCCTCGCTGCCCGCGCCCTCGCCCGGCAGCAGCACGGCGCTGTTGAGGCTGTCGGCCTCGATGTTGGCGCGCACCGAGCGCTGCGCCACCGCAGGGTGCGAGCGGATCACGCCCGCCGTCTCGGCCGAGCCGGTGAACGACACCACGTCGAAGGGCTGCAGCTGGTCCATGAGCCCGGCCGAGCTGCCGGCGATGACCGACAGCGCGCCCGCAGGCAGCACGCCCGCGTCCACCACGTCCTTGACCATGCGCTGGGTGAGCCAGGCCGTGGCCGTGGCCGGTTTGACGATGACCGGCACGCCCGAGAGCAGGGCCGGCGCAGCCTTTTCCCACAGGCCCCAGGACGGGAAGTTGAAGGCATTGATGAACAGCGCCACGCCCTGCGTGGGCACCGAAAGGTGCTGCGACTGGAAGGCCGGGTCCTTGCCCAGCCGGGCTGCATCGCCATCGCGCAGCGCGCGGGCATCGCCCAGGGCGTCGCCCCATTTGGCGTACTGGCCCAGGGTGAAGATGGCGCCGTCGATGTCCACGCCCGAGTCGTTCTTCACTGTGCCGGCATTGGCCGTGGCGATCTCGTAATAGGCGTCGCGGTGGGCCAGCAGCACTTTGACGATGGCGGCCAGCAGCGCCGCGCGCTCGCGGTAGGTCAGCGCGCGCAGCGCCGCGCCCCCTTGCTGGCGTGCAAAGGTGAATGCCTCGGCCAGGTCGAGCCCGGTGGCGTCCACGCGCACCAGTTCGTTGCCCAGCACGGGGTCGAACAGCGGCGTGCCGTTGCCAGTGCCTGCCTGCCAGCGGCCGGCGGCATAGTTGGAGAGAAGTTCGGTCATGGGTATCTATGGAAGAAGATGGGCGAGCGGATTTCAGGTGCGCGTGAACTGGATCTGGCCTTCGGGCAGCAGGTAGAGCACCAGCGCGCGGCCCTGGGTCACGGTGGGGCGGTGGGCGGTGCCGGGGCCGTAGACGCACCAGCCCGCAGGCCGGCCGTCGAAGGTGGCGGCACTGTCGGCCATGGGCATGATCAGGTCGATCTCGCCGTTCGGGTGCGTGTGGTGCGGGCCGGCCAGGTCCTGCATGTCGACCACGTCCACCGAAAAGCGGTGCAGCGCGTCCTCGGCCTTGAACACCCGGCCGTACTTGATGCCGCCGCCCTCGCGCTCGCACAGCCAGCCTTCGGCCACGCCGGTGATACAGGCGTCGCGCAGCTGCGCATAGGTGGCGCTGCCGGCGCCATGGGCTGCGTTGAGCCACTGGTCCAGCGCCGCATCGAGCGGCCGGCCCTCGATCTGCGCGGTGAGGTCGGCCAGCAGGGCATGGAAGGCATCCTTGCTGGAGGGGGTGGTGGCGGGCGTCATCATGGTGGCGGGCTTTCAGGGGAAAGACTGGCTGGGCAGGGCGTCTGTGCGCCGCTTGCCATGGAGAATGATTGCCTTGCAGGATCGCGCGACGTGCAGTATCTTGCGTGCATCGGGACGATAAACCTCTGAATGATCTTCGTCAAGCACTATAGTGCATATTTATCGGGGCTGCCGGACCGCAGACAATCGGGTGGTGTGAACAAGGACGCGCATGAATGAGCAAGACGACGCAGTGCTGGCCGCTGCGCCCATCGACGGCAATGGCGCTGCGGCGCCGGGCGGCGAGGCCCGCAACCCGCTGCTGACGGCGCTGGGCGAGCGCGTGCGCAACTTGCGCGCGCAGCGCGGCCTCACGCGCAAGGCCGTGGCCATCGCGGCCGACGTGTCCGAGCGCCACCTGGCCAACCTGGAATACGGCACGGGCAATGCCTCCATCCTGGTGCTGCAGCAGGTGGCGGGTGCACTGCACTGCTCGCTGGCCGAACTGGTGGGCGACGTCACGACCAGCTCGCCCGAGTGGCTGCTGATCCGCGAGCTGCTCGAAAACCGCAGTGAGGCCGACCTGCGCCGCGTGCGCCTGGCGCTGGGCGAACTGCTGGGCACGGCCTCGGTCGATCCGGCCCGGCACAGCCGCATTGCCCTGGTGGGGCTGCGCGGCGCGGGCAAGTCCACGCTGGGCCAGATGCTGGCCGACGACCTGGAGCTGCCCTTCGTGGAGCTGAGCCGCGAGATCGAGAAGCTGGCCGGCTGCAGCGTGCGCGAGATCCACGACCTCTACGGCACCAATGCCTACCGCCGCTACGAGCGCCGCGCGCTCGAGGAAACCATCCAGATCTACAGCGAGGTGGTCATCGCCACCCCGGGCGGCATCGTCTCCGACCCGGCCACCTTCAACGAGCTGCTGGCGCACTGCACCACGGTGTGGCTGCAGGCCGCGCCCGAAGAGCACATGGGCCGTGTGGCTGCGCAGGGCGACACCCGCCCCATGGCCGCTAGCAAGGAGGCCATGGACGACCTGCGCCGCATCCTGAGCGGGCGCGCGGCTTTCTATTCCAAGGCCGACCTGTCGGTGGACACCAGCGGCAAGAGCCTGGCCCAGGCCTTTCAGGGCCTGCGGTCCGCCGCCAGGCAGTCGATGAACGCTTCCTGAGCGTCTGACCCCGCCGCTCGCGGGGCGGAGTCGCCACATCTTTCGCAACGAAAAAAAGCATTCCAGGCATTGACGCGTCCGTAAACATGCATCATGATGCATGTCATTGAAATCAAAAGCTGCATTATTTTTCTTGTTCTGAGGTTTGCAGCCGCTACTACCGGCCCCACAGGAGACATCCATGACTGCCACAACCACCAGCGCCCCGGCGCGCGTCGACTACCGCACCGAGCCCGGCCAGTACCGCCACTGGTCGCTCAGCGTCGAAGGCGCCATCGCCCGCCTGTCGCTCAACATCGCCGAAGACGGTGGCATCCGCCCCGGCTACAAGCTCAAGCTCAACAGCTACGACCTCGGTGTGGACATCGAGCTCAACGACGCGGTCAACCGCGTGCGCTTCGAGCACCCCGAGGTGCGCACCGTGGTCGTCACCAGCGGCAAGGACCGCATCTTCTGTTCGGGCGCCAACATCTTCATGCTGGGCGTCTCCAGCCACGCCTGGAAGGTGAACTTCTGCAAGTTCACCAACGAGACGCGCAATGGCCTGGAAGATTCGTCGAAGCACTCCGGCCTGAAATTCCTGGCCGCCGTCAACGGCGCCTGCGCCGGCGGCGGCTACGAACTGGCCCTGGCCTGCGACGAGATCCTGCTGGTGGACGACCGCTCGTCGGCCGTCTCGCTGCCCGAGGTGCCGCTGCTGGGCGTGCTGCCCGGCACCGGTGGCCTGACCCGCGTGACCGACAAGCGCCATGTGCGCCACGACCTGGCCGACATCTTCTGCACCAGCGTGGAAGGCGTGCGTGGCCAGCGTGCGGTGGAGTGGCGCCTGGTGGATGCCGTGGCCAAGCCCGCCCAGTTCGCCGCCGCCGTGCAGGACCGAGCCGTCCAGCTCGCTGCGGGCAGCGACCGCCCGGCCGGTGCCAAGGGCGTGGCCCTGACCCGGCTGGAGCGCGAGGATGGTGCCGACAGCCTGGGCTACTCGCATGTGCAGGTGCAGATCGACCGCGCCAGGCGCACCGCCACGCTCACCGTGAAGGCGCCCTCCGGCGCGCAGCCCGCCGACATCGCCGCCATCGAGGCGGCCGGCACGGCCTGGTGGCCGCTGGCCCTGGCGCGCGAGCTCGACGATGCCATCCTCAACCTGCGCACCAACGAACTCGATATCGGCACCTGGCTGCTGAAGACCGAAGGCGATGCCAAGGCCGTGCTCGCGTCCGACGCGGTGATGCTGGCCCACCAGAACCACTGGCTGGTGCGCGAGACCATCGGTGCGCTGCGCCGCGCGCTGGCGCGGCTCGATGTGTCCTCGCGCACCCTGTTCGCGGTGGTGCAGGAGGGCTCCTGCTTCGCCGGCACCCTGGCCGAGCTGGCCTTTGCCGCCGACCGCAGCTACATGCTGGCCCTGCCTGACGACGCCGACCGGGCACCCCGGCTCACGCTCAACGAATTCAACTTCGGCTTCTTCCCCATGGTCAACGACCAGAGCCGGCTGCAGCGGCGCTTCTATGAAGAAGCGGCACCGCTGGACGCAGCGCGCGCCGCGGTCGGCAAGCCGCTCGACGCCGACGAGGCCCTGGCCCTGGGCCTGGTGACGGCCGCGCCTGACGACATCGACTGGGACGACGAGCTGCGCATGGCCATCGAGGAGCGCGCCGCCATGTCGCCCGACGCCCTCACCGGCCTGGAGGCCAACCTGCGCTTTGCCAGCAAGGAGAACATGGCCACGCGCATCTTCGGCCGGCTCACCGCCTGGCAGAACTGGATCTTCAACCGCCCCAACGCCGTGGGCGACAAGGGCGCGCTCAAGGTCTACGGCACCGGCGAGAAGGCCGGCTTCGACTTGAACCGTGTTTGACCCCTCTGCTGAACCATCCAAGGAACAACCATGAGCAGCATCAACTACAGCGAGAAGATCCCCAACAACGTCAACCTCGGCGAAGACCGCACCCTGCAGCGTGCGCTCGAAGGCTGGCAACCCAACTTCATCAACTGGTGGGACGACGTGGGCCCGGACGGTTCGACCAACCACGAGGTCTATCTGCGCACGGCCGTGAGCGTGGACCCGCAGGGCTGGGCCCAGTTCGGCCATGTGAAGATGCGCGACTACCGCTGGGGCATCTTTTTGAACCCGGGCGATGCCAACCGCGAGATCCACTTTGGCGACCACAAGGGCGAAAAAGCCTGGCAGGACGTGCCCGGCGAGCACCGCGCCAACCTGCGCCGCATCATCGTCACCCAGGGCGACACCGAGCCGGCCTCGGTAGAGCAGCAGCGCCACCTGGGCCTCACGGCGCCCAGCATGTACGACCTGCGCAACCTGTTCCAGATCAACGTGGAAGAGGGCCGCCACCTGTGGGCCATGGTCTATTTGCTGCACAAGCACTTCGGCCGCGATGGCCGCGAAGAGGCCGACGCCCTGCTGCAGCGCACCTCGGGCGATGAGAACAACCCGCGCATTCTGGGGGCCTTCAACGAGGCGACGCCCGACTGGCTGGCGTTCTTCATGTTCACCTACTTCACGGACCGCGACGGCAAGTTCCAGCTCTCGGCCCTGGCGGAGAGCGCGTTCGACCCGCTGGCGCGCACCACCAAGTTCATGCTGACCGAAGAGGCGCACCACATGTTCGTGGGCGAGAGCGGTGTCTCGCGCGTGCTGGCCCGCACTGCCCAGGTGATGAACGAGCTCAAGACCGACGACCCGCAGAAGGTGCGCGCCGCCGGCGCCATCGACCTCGGTACCGTGCAGCGCTACCTGAACTTCCACTACAGCGTCACCATCGACCTGTTCGGTGCCGACCAGTCCAGCAACGCCGCCATCTTCTACAGCTCCGGCCTCAAGGGCCGCTACGAGGAAGGCAAGCGCACGGATGACCACGTGCTCAAGGGCCAGACCTACAAGGTGCTGGAGGTCAAGGACGGCCAACTGGTCGAGAAGGACGTGCCCATGCTCAACGCCCTGAACGAGGTGCTGCGCGACGACTTCATCAAGGACTCGGTGGCCGGTGTGGGCCGCTGGAACAAGGTGCTCGAAAAAGCCGGCATTCCCACCCGCCTGGTGGTGCCGCACAAGGCCTTCAACCGCCAGATCGGTGCGCTCGCGGGCATCAAGATGTCGCCCGAGGGCCGGGTGGTCAACGAGATGGAATGGGCCGCCAAGAAGGACGAATGGCTGCCCAGCCCAGAAGACTTCGCCTTCGTCGCCTCGCTCATGGGCCGCGTGGTCGAGCCAGGCCAGTTCGCCGGCTGGATCGCGCCACCGGTGATGGGCATCAACCGCCAGCCGGTCGATTTCGAGTACGTGCGTTTCGGCTGATGGACAAAGAAGCGCCCTCGGCGTATGAACGAGGGCAGGGATGAGGGCAGGCCCCACGAAGACCACACGCCCCATCCCAACCCCCTGGTTGGGGGTGACAAAGGAGAACCAATATGGACATGGCCGTTGAAGCCGGGGTTATCAAGCAGCACCTGATCGACCCGGAAATCTGCATCCGCTGCAATACCTGCGAGGCCACCTGCCCCGTCAACGCGATCACGCACGATGACAACAACTACGTCGTGCGTGCCGACATCTGCAATGGCTGCATGGCCTGCATATCGCCGTGCCCCACGGGTTCCATCGACAACTGGCGCACCATGCCGTTGGTGCGCGCCTATTCGATCGAGGAGCAGCTGACCTGGGAGTCGCTGCCCGCCGAGCTCACGCCTGATGAACTGGCGGCCGCCGGAGTCGATGCCGAAGCGGCGGATGCTCCCATCGCGGCAGACACCCAGGCCGCGCTGGCCACGGCCGAGCCTGGCGTGCAGCCCCAGCCGCCCTTGCACCGTGGCGCCACGGTGCCGCCGTGGTCGGCCGCGCATGCCTACACCAACCTCTACCCGCCCAAGGCGCCGACCACGGCCACCGTGGTCGGCAACTTCAACTGCACCGAGGCGGGCTTCGAGAGCGAAACGCACCATGTGGTGCTGGACTTCGGCAGCCTGCCCTTTCCGGTGCTGGAGGGGCAGTCCATCGGCATCGTGCCGCCCGGCACCGATGCCCTGGGCAAGCGCCACCATGCGCGCCAGTACTCGATTGCCAGCGCGCGCAATGGCGAGCGGCCGGGCTACAACAACCTGGCGCTGACCGTGAAGCGCGTCACCTCCGACCACGACGGCACCCCCGTGCGCGGCGTGGCCTCGAACTACGTCTGCGATCTCCAGGTGGGCGATAAGGTGGAGGTGGTGGGCCCGTTCGGCCATTCCTTCCTGATGCCCAACCACCCTAAGTCGCACGTGGTTATGATCTGTACCGGCACCGGCAGCGCCCCCATGCGCGCCATGACCGAGTGGCGCCGCCGCCTGCGCAAGAGCGGCAAGTTCGAGGGCGGCAAGCTGATGCTGTTCTTCGGCGCACGCACGCAGCAGGAGCTGCCGTACTTCGGCCCGCTGCAAAGCCTGCCCAAGGACTTCATCGACATCAATTTGGCCTTCTCGCGCACCCCGGGCCAGCCCCGGCGCTATGTGCAGGACCTGATGCGCGAGCGCGCTGCCGACCTGGCAGAACTGCTCAAGGACGGCAACAGCCACTTCTACGTCTGCGGCTTGAAGAGCATGGAAGAGGGCGTGGTGCTGGCCCTGCGCGACGTGGCGGCTGACGCGGGTCTGGACTGGGAGGCCCTGGCAGCCACCCTGGCGCGCGAAGGGCGCCTGCATCTGGAGACCTATTGAGGCCTACGTGCCTGTCAAGCTGGCCAAGCCTTCCTGCCGCACCAGTTCCTCGTACCACTGCTGGTAGCCCGCGCTGCTCGGGTGCAGGCCGTCGGCGGCATTGAGTTCGTCGGCGCGCTGCACGAAGGGGTCCTGAGCGCGCGGCTTGAGCAGGCGGATGTAGCGCACACCGCTTTCCAGCGCCACCGCCTGCGCGGTGGCATGCAGGCGCTTGGAGCGGCTGTCCATGAACCACGAGACCGGTGGTATGAAGAGGGGCGCGTGGCCCACATTACCGCAAGGCATCAGCACCACCTGCTTGCCGCGCGCCTTCGCGGTGCGGATCACCTGCTCCATGTGGGCATGCAACTCCTGCTCCGAAGTCAGCCGGATCACGTCGTTGCCACCGGCCAGCACCAGCACCAGGTCGTAGCCCGTACTGGCACGCTCCAGTTGCGCCTGCACATCCTCGAACTTGGCGCCGTTGGCGGCCAGGTTGTCGATCTGCCAGCGCGGGTGCGCCGCGCCGATGCGCCCCGCCAGGCTGTCCTCGGGGCGGGCCGCACCAGTCCCCACCGCCGTGCTGTCGCCGACCACCAGGATGCGCCGCTCGGGCTGGGACGGCTGGGCGGTGTAGGAACGCGATGCCTTGGCCAGGTCCGACGCCGTCATCAGGCGCCAGGGCGCGCAGCCCGTGAGCAGCAGGGCGCCCGCCGCCACGGCGGCAAGGGTCCACCAGCGGGGCCGCAGGCCGTGACAGGGGGGCTGGTGCGCAGTGGTCGGCGAAGGTATGGGCATAAAGAGACTTTGCAGAAGACACGGGTCGATACTGCAGAGTACGTGCCGAAACCATTCCTGGATGTCGGCTGCCTGAAGGCTTGCGCGTAGGACGCGGGGCCACGCCCGGTTGTCCTTGCCCCGTCCGCTGGGCCTGAGGGTCTTATACGGATTTGCATTTNAACTAGGCGGGAGCCGC
>NZ_LMIJ01000030.1:112242-162620 GCF_001428665.1 Acidovorax sp. Root219 | reverse complement strand
AGACAGTGCTGTAGCACGGCAAGGCGAACCAACGACGTTATACGGTTGAAGGCAAATCCGTATTACTTCTTGAACACCACGGCGTCCAGGCCCATGCCCCGGATGTTCTGCGCCGCTGCGTCGGCCTCGGCCTTGGTGTCGAAGGGGCCCACGCGCACGCGGATGCGAGAGCCTTTGGCGCTTTCCAGCGGCTGGCGAAAGGCCGGCAGGCCTTCGTTGAGCAGGCGGGACTGCGTCTTGCGCGCATTGGCCTCTTCGGCGAACAGGCCCACGTTGATGTAAAAGCCCGGCGCACTGCCCACCAGGGGCGGCTCTGCGCCACTGGCGGCCGAGGCTGGCTCCGATGCTGCTGCTGCTGCCGGCCTGGCCTTCGCTGCCGGTACCGGTCTGGAGGCCTTGCTGGCAGCCGTTGCTGCCACGGGAGCAGCCTGCGGAGCGGGTGCCACCGGGGCACTGGCGCGGGCCTTGGCGGCCGAAGCGGCCACTGCCGGCGCGGGCTTGCTGGCCGTGGCCGCAGGGGCTATGGCCTTGGGGGGCAAAGGCGCCGCAGCAG
This sequence comes from Acidovorax sp. Root219, assembly GCF_001428665.1. Classification (GTDB taxonomy): domain Bacteria; phylum Pseudomonadota; class Gammaproteobacteria; order Burkholderiales; family Burkholderiaceae_C; genus Acidovorax. The sequence continues at coordinate 162,067 of NZ_LMIJ01000030.1, read as the reverse complement.
GTGTGGCCGCCTTCGAAGCCGCCGGTGCTGGCGCTGCGGACGCCGTCGGAGCCTTGGCAGTGCTGCTGGCCGGGCTGGCTGCCGACACCGGTGCCGGTGTCTTCGTCGGGGCCGGCGTGGGAGGGGCAGCCGCAACGCGCGGGGCGGAAGGGGGCGTTGCTGCGGCGGGGGCCGTCACCACGGCCACTGGGGCGGTGGCTTCTTCTGCCGGGGTGGGCGCTGCAGCGCGGGGGGGCGATACCGTATCCGATGCCACCGCCGAGGCTGGGGTGGATGCCGCACGCGCTACCGAAACGGCTGCCAGCCCGGACGTTGGGTTGGATGCCGGGGCTGCAGGGGGCGAGGTATTCGCGGCCGCGGTGCTGCCCTGTTCCGGCGCTGTACCGGGAGGGAAAAGCATGTAGGCCAGCACGGCCGTGGCCACCAGGACCACGTGCGCAATGATCACCCCGCTCAGCCGCTGGCGCGAGCTGGCCTGCCGCTCCAGCAAGGCGGCGGCCTCCGGCACCGTGCGCGAGACCGAAAGGGCACGGGCGATGCGCTTGCGGATCTCGGTGTGCAGCACGGCGTTGGCGAACAGGCCTGGCAGCGCGCAGCTGAACAGCGCGATGGCGGCCAGGATGCCCCACTCGACCGGCTGGGGCCAGTTGAGGAACTGCCGGCCCAGTCCGAACACCAGCAGCGCCAGGCCCTCGGCCGCGGCCACGTAAACCAGGGCCGCGCCCCAGAGCTGGCGAAACACCAGCCAGCTCAGCGTGAACAGCGCCGCTGGCCAGTTCCAGGTGGTGGTGGTGCGCCCCGCGTCGTCGAAGCGCGCAAAGACCGGCAGGTAGTGCTCGGCATTCACCGGGCCCAGGGCCACCCGGTACAGCGCGGTCATGGCGTTGTCCGAAGGGGAGTCCAGCGACATGGGTGCGATGGCGTTGGCAGGGTCCAGTGTCAGGGGCATGCCCGATTCTGGCACGGGCTGCAGGCTGCGCAAAAGGGGGAAGTGGCTACCGGAATCACCTCACGGGTGCCGATCAGGCGCCTCCGCGCACCATGGACATGACCTTGGCGGCGTCCAGGGTCGCTGCCTTTTCGCGGATCTGCGGCAGGTACTGGGTCTGCAGGTCCTTGGCCGGGCCCAGCATGCTCTGGAAGCTCTCGCGCAGCACGGCCGTGCTCATCACCCGGCCGCCCGCATAGTAGCGTTTGGCCACCTGGCCCAGGGCGTAGGTGGTGGCGAACGAAAAGGCCATGCCCGTGGCCGCTTGGCCGATGCCGCCAATGGTGCGGCCCGCCACCTTGCCCAGCAGGCCGCCGAGCAGCTTGCGGCCGAACTGCTCGATGTATTGCGAGGCCATGCCCACGCCGGCCGCGGCGATGAAGTCCTTGATGTGGCCTTGGTCCAGCTCCACGCCATGGGCCTTGCCGACGGCGTAGACCATCTTCACCTGCATGGGGATGATGGCCATCGACGCCCAGGACTGCGGCAGCAGCTCCAGCGCGCCGCACACCAACGCGTAGTTCAGGATGCTCTTGTCCAGTTCGGCGCCAGAGACTTCCGCCACGTTGCGCACCGGCAGGGCCGCAGCCGCTGCGGCCGCCGCGCCTGCAGCCATCGGTGCCATGCCGCGCGCGATGGGTGCTGCGCGCTCGGCCACTTCCACCAGGGCATCGGCCTGCTGCTCGAAGGCGGCGGTGTCGCCCTCGCCCAGCTGCAACCAGCCCTTGAGCTGCGCCAGGAAGGCGCGCTCGGTCTCGGTCTGGCGCCCGTCCACGTCGCAGACGCAGACCGCCATCTCGTAGGCCAGCTGGCGCAGGCCCGGCTCGGTCAGCGCAGTGGCGGCAACCTCGGCGCTGGTGCGCTGCAGCAGCACGTCCTGGTAGAGGCGCGGCAGGTCGATGGCCGGTGCGTCCTGCGCCAGCGATTGGGCGATGCGCCGGATCTCCTCGCGCTCGCTGTCGCCCTTGTGGCCATCGGCGAAGGCGGCGAACAGGGCGATGGTGAGAATGGCTTGTTGCTGGTCGAGTTGCATGGTGGCGTGGCGCCCGAGGGCGCCATAGGTGGCGGGACAGGTGTGCAGTGTGGCAAACAAGGGCTTTTCCATCGCGCCGGTGGGGGCTTGCGGGGTGGCCAATGGCCGTACCGCTGCAAGGGCGCGCCAATCGTCCTAGGATGTCGGCCATCCCATTTGACGTTCCGGTGACCGCATGACCACAGCCCTCAAGATCGATTTCGTCTCCGACGTTTCCTGCCCCTGGTGCATCATCGGCCTCAAGTCGCTGGAGCAGGCGGCCGAGCGCCTGAAAGGCGAAGTCGCGCTCGACCTGCACTTTCAGCCCTTCGAGCTCAACCCCCAGATGGCGCCCGAGGGCCAGGATATCGCCGAGCACCTGCACGAGAAGTACGGCGCCACGCCCGAACAGAGCCAGAAGAACCGCGACGCCATCGCCGCGCGCGGTGCAGCGCTGGGCTTCACCTTCAACATGGCGCAGCGCAGCCGCATCTACAACACCTTCGACGCCCACCGCCTGCTGCACTGGGCCGAGGAAGAGGGCGACAAGCAGCCCGCCCTGAAAAAGGCTTTGTTCAAGGCCTACTTCACCGATGGCCAGAGCCCGGGCGACCATGAAGTGCTGGCCCGCGTGGCCGCCGGGGTGGGCCTGGACGAAGCCGAGGCCCGTGCCATCCTGGCGTCGGACCGGTTTGCCGACGAGGTGCGCGAGCGCGAGCAGTTCTACCTGCAGCAGGGCATCCACTCGGTGCCGGCCATCATCATCAACGACCGCCACCTGATCTCGGGCGGCCAGCCGCCCGAGGTGTTCGAGCAGGCCCTGCGGCAAATAGCTTCTGGCAAGGCATAACAAAGGGCGCCGCGGCGCCCTTTGTTTATTTACTTCAATGGAATGGGCGTCGCCCGGTCCACCGGCACGGCCGTCACGCTGTTCTGCGGCGAGCCGTCGACCAGCTTTTCTGAGTAGGTCAGGTAGACCAGCGTGTTGCGCGCCGGGTCCACCATGCGCACCACGCGCAGGCGCTTGAACAGGATGGACAGGCGCTCGCTGAACACCTCTTCCTGCTTGCGCAACGGCGCGGGGAAGCTCACCGGCCCTGTCTGGCGGCAGGCGATCGAGGCTTCCGAGCGGTCCTCGGCCAGGCCCAGCGATCCCTTGATGCCGCCCGTGCGGGCGCGCGAAACGTAGCAGGTCACGCCCGCCACGGCCGGGTCGTCGTAGGCCTCGACGATGATGTCGTGGTCGCGGCCCAGCAGCTTGAAGGCCGTGTCCACTGTGCCGATCTTGTCGGGCGCCGCCATGGCGGCGCCTGCCAGCAGCGTGAGGGTGGCCAGGGCCGCCATGCGCAGGGTCGCGCGCATCATGCCGCGGCCCCTGCGTCGGCGCAGCGCTTGGCCAGGTGGGCCAGGGCTTCTTCGACCTGGTCGACCAGCACCAGGCACAGATCGCCGGGCTGCAGGCGCGAAAGGGCCGTGTCGATGGCGATGAACTCGCCGCGGATCTCTTCCACATGCGTGGTGCGTGCCGCGCCGGCCAGGCCCTCGCGCAGCAGGGCCATCACTTCGCCATCGCCCCGGCCGCGCTGGGCCGCGTCCTGGTACAGGATCACGTCATCGAAGGCGGCGCCGAGGATCACGGTCTGCTCGCGGATGTCCTCGTCGCGCCGGTCGCCGGCACCGCTGATGACCACGCTGCGGCGCTTGCCGGGCAGGGCGTCCACGGCGGCCACCAGGGCGCGCATGGCGTCGGGGTTGTGGCCGTAGTCGGCGATCACCGTGGCGCCGTTGTGGTCCATGATGTTGAAGCGGCCGGGCGCGTTGTCGCTGTCGTTCACGAAGCCCGACAGGCCTCGGCGGATGGTCTGCCACGGCAGGCCCGCGCCCCAGGCGGCGGCCACCGAAGCCATGACGTTCTCCACCTGGAAGCCGATGCGGCCGTTGCGCGTGATGGGCACGTCGCGCAGGTGGATGGTCTCGCGCCACGAGCCTTCGGAGGCGACGATGGAGTCGCCGTCCACGTACACGGTGCGGTTGCCCTGGGCGCGGTGCGTGGCCATCACGGGGTGGTGGCGGTCGGCCGCGAAGAAGATGATCTTGCCCGGGCAGGCCGGTGCCATGGCCGCCACGATGGGGTCGGCGGCGTTGAGCACGCCATAGCCGTCGGTGGCCACGTTCTGCACGATCACGCGCTTGAGCACGGCCAGGTCTTCCACCGTGGTGATGTAGTTCAGCCCCAGGTGGTCGCCCGCGCCGATGTTGGTAACCACGGCCACCTGGCAGCGGTCGAAGCCCAGGCCCTCGCGCAGGATGCCGCCGCGCGCGGTCTCGAACACCGCCGCATCCACCTCGGGGTGCAGCAGCACATTGCGCGCGCTTTTGGGGCCGCTGCAGTCGCCGCTGTCGATCTGGCGGCCGTTGACGTACACGCCATCGGTGTTGGTCATGCCCACGCGCAGGCCCTGGGCCGTGAACAGGTGGGAGATCAGGCGCGCCGTGGTGGTCTTGCCGTTGGTGCCCGTGACGGCCACTGTCGGGATGCGGCCATCGTCGCCATGGGCGTACAGGCGGTCCACCATGGCCTGGCCGACGTTGCGCGGTTTGCCGTACGAGGGCGCCAGGTGCATGCGCAGGCCGGGCGCGGCGTTCACCTCCACGAAGCCGCCGCCTTGCTCTTCCAGCGGGCGCAGCACGGTCTCGGCGACCATGTCCACGCCGCAGATGTGCAGGCCGACCATCTGGGCGGCGGCAATCGCGCGCGCCGCCACCTCGGGGTGCACGTCGTCTGTCACGTCGGTGGCGGTGCCGCCGGTGGACAGGTTGGCGTTGTTGCGCAGGATCACGCGCTGGCCCTTGGGCGGCACGGAATCGGGCGTCAGGTCCTGGGCCGCCAGGCGCGCCACGGCGATCTCGTCCAGGCGGATCTTGGTCAGCGAGGTGGCATGGCCTTCGCCGCGGCGCGGGTCGAGGTTGACCTGCTCGACCAGCTCACGCACGGTGTGCTGGCCATCGCCCAGTACCTGGGGCGGCTCGCGGCGCGCGGCAGCGACGAGCTGGTCGCCCACCACCAGCAGGCGAAAGTCGTGGCCCGGCAGAAAGCGCTCAACCATCACCGTGCCGTACTCGGCCGCGTTGCGGTAGGCCGCATCGAGCTGGGCACGGTCGGTGATGTTCACCGTCACACCCTTGCCCTGGTTGCCGTCCTGCGGCTTGACCACCACGGGCAGGCCCACCTTCTGGGCCACTTCCCAGGCCTCGTCCAGGCTTTCGACGGGCTTGCCCAGGGGCACGGGCACGCCGGCAGCATGCAGCAGGCGCTTGGTCAGGTCCTTGTCCTGGCCGATGGATTCGGCCACGGCGCTGGTGGAGTCGATCTCGGCGGCCTGGATGCGGCGCTGCTTGGAACCCCAGCCGAATTGCACCAGGCTGCCGCGTGTGAGGCGCCGGTAGGGAATGCCGCGTGCGACGGCTGCGTCCACGATGGATCCCGTGCTCGGGCCCAGGCGCTCGTCCTCGTCGAGCTCGCGCAGGGCGGCCACGGTCTTGTCGGCATCGAACGTGCCCTGGCCCAGCGCGGCCTGGATCAGTTGCTGCGCGTCCTCGAAGGCCTGGCGGCCCACGGCCTCCTCGCTGTACTCCACCACTACCTGGTAGACACCGGCATCGGTGGTGGCCGTGGTGCGCGCAAAGGTCACGGGGCAGCCAGCCTGGGCCTGCAGGGCCAGCGCCGCGATCTGCAGCACGTGGGCCAACGAGATGTCGCCATCGCCGCCCTCGGGGTGCAATGCACCGATGGCGGGGAAGAGGGCGCGCAGTCGCGCTTCGAACCCGTCCATCCGGCGGATGGCGCGCTCGCTCTCGTCGCAGGCCACCACGGCCTCGATGGCCATATGGCGGCTCCAGAGGTTGGGGCCACGCAGGGCCCGGGTGCGGGATACATCCATGGAAATTCTCTTTCTCAGTGTCCGTCGGGGCGGGCGGGCCCCGGTGTCATCGCGGTGTTCGGTGGTGAAGTCAGCTGCGCAGACCGGGTGGCGGCGGCAGGTCTGGCTCGAAGGTCTTGATGCCGGCGCCGATCAGGTCGGGGGCGATGTCCAGGGCCCAGGCGGCGCCCACGGCAGCCAGCAGGGCTTCGGTATCGGGCACTACGCCGTTGCGGCCGAAGGTCAGCTCGGCCAGGGTGCCCAGCACATGCTCGGCGCTGCCGGTGGCCAGCACCACGCGGCCGTTCTTCACCACTACGGCGCGGCCGTTGTCCTTGGCGCGGTGCTCGGTGATCGCGGGCAGCGCGTGGTCCTGCGCATACAGCACTACGTCGCCGTCGCACAGACGGGCCATGTCCACCACCTGGGCCTCGGCGGCGTTGAGCACGGCGGCACCGTCGGCGAGCACCACGTCCACCTGGGTGCGCAGCACCTTGGTCATCTGGTCCTGCTCGTGCACGTCGAACTCGGCCAGGGTGGCCACGCCGTCCATGTCGGTGACCACGCCCACCTTGCAGCGGTCGTAGGCCAGGCCGTCGCGCAGGATGGTGCGCGCGTCGTTCTCGATCACGGCAGCCTGCACCATCTGGTTCATCAGCAGGCGGTGGGCGGCCTCCCAGTGGGCGCTGTCGGTGGTGTCCACGTGGCGGCGGTCCAGGAACAGGCCGTCGCGGCAGGCCACGCCGGTGTGGCGGCCGCCCAGGTGCAGCAGCCAGGCCACGAGGCGGGCGATGGTGGCGGTGTTGCGCGTACCGGCCACGCCCACCACGGGGATGCGGCCGGCCGTTCCTTCGGCATGGTCCTCGGCCGGGAACAGGTGCTCCACGATGGCCTGGCCCACGGGGCGGGGGGCGCCCACGGCGGGTTTGAGGTGCATCAGCAGGCCGGGGCCGGCGTTCACTTCGACGATGGCGCCACCCTGCGCGTGCAGCGGCTTGGAGATGTCGAGCGCCACCATGTCGATGCCCGCGATATCCAGGCCCACCACCTTGGCGGCGAGCTGGGCGATGTAGGCGACCTCGGGGTGTACGTCGTCGGTGCAGTCCACGGCCACGTTGCCATTGCGTTGCACCACGATGGTCCGGCCCGCAGCAGGCACGGAGCCCGCGTCCAGGTCCTGGCGCTTGAGTTCCAGCTGCACCTTGGTGTCGGTGGCCAGGTCGATGATCTCGAGCGGGTACTCCTCCTCGTAGCCGCGGCGCGGGTCGGAGTTGAGCTGGGTGTCGATCAGCTCCTTGACCGTGGAGCGGCCGTTGCCGGTGATGCTGACCACCTCGCCGCGCGCGGCGGCCACCACCTTGCCACCCACCACCAGCAGGCGGTGCTCGTCGCCGGGGATGAAGCTTTCGACCATCACGTCGCTGCCCTCGGGGTAGGCCACGTGGTAGGCCGCCTCGATGTCTGCCTGCTTGCTCAGGTCCAGCGTCACGCCGCGGCCATGGTTGCCGTCCGAGGGCTTGACCACGACGGGCAGGCCGATGTCCTGCGCCGCTTCCCAGGCTTCTGCGGGGCTGTTGACCACCTGGCCATCGGGGATGGGCACGCCGCAGGCCTTGAGCAGGCCCTTGGTCAGGTCCTTGTCGCTGGCGATGCCTTCGGCGATGGCGCTGGTGAATTCGGTCTCCGCCGTCCAGATGCGGCGCTGGCTGGCGCCGTAGCCCAGCTGCACCAGGTTGCCGTCGTTCAGGCGGATGTGAGGGATGCTGCGGTCGGTGGCGGCCGTGACGATGCAGGCCGTGCTGGGGCCCAGGTACTGGTCGTCCACCTCGGTGCGCACGCGCGCCACGGCGGCAGCCACGTCGAAGGGCTCGTCGTTGATGGCCGACATCAGCAGCCGGTGGCCCTGGGCCAGTGCGATGCGCGCCACCTGCTCGTCACGCGCCCGGAACACCATGCGGTACACGCCGCGCTGCGAGGTGCTGCGCGTCTGGCCAAAGCCCGTGGGCATGCCGGCCAGGTTGAGCAGCTCGATCACGATGTGTTCCAGCACGTGGCCGCACCAGGTGCCTTCCTGCAGGCGCTGCAGGAAGCCGCCGCGCTCGCCCACGCCGCAGTGGTGCTCGATGAGGGCCGGCAGCCAGGCCGTCAGGCGGTCGTTCAGGCCGGGCAGGGTGTGGGAGGGGTGGTCTTCCAGCACGTCCAGGTCCAGCCAGACCTCCAGCACGGGCCGGTAGGTCCAGATATTGGGTCCACGCAGGTAGTTGATGCGAAGCAGTTGGATGTCGTTGAATTTCGCCATGGATTGCAGCGGGTAGGGGGTTCCGGCCTTTCGGGGCTGTGCGGGGGAGGACAACGAGAATATGGGGGAACATTGTGCTCCACTCGGATGGCAGCAGCGGCTGTCAGCCAAGGGGCAGTCGCAGACGTTACAGGTGGATGCCTTGGCGTCCTTGCGTGCAGTATCGGGGAGAATTCGCGCTGTGGCGCAATCGGTGACCGCTGGCTGCCAGGGGCGCAAATACCAATCCAACATGCAACATCAACATTCTGTGGACGCCTCCGGTGTCTTTTCCGGCCCCCAGGGGGCCGATCTGCGGGCCATGCTCGCTTCCCAAGAGAACGTGCTGGCCACGTTACAGGTTGACCTGAGTGCCGAATTGCGCTTCGCCACGGGCTGGGTGGTGGTGACTTCCGAGCGCCTGCTGGCCTGCGATCCCGGGACCAGCGCCTGGCGGGCCTGGACGCGCGCCCCGGGCCTGGCGCTGCGCATGCACGACCACGGGGGCATCGGCGCCCTGGAATTGCACGATGCCGATGCGCGCCTGGCGCTGTGGCGCTTCACGCTGGGCCAGCATGCCCAGGCGCTGCGCCTGGTGCAGCGCTTCGAGCAGGCCGCAGGCTCCGGCGAAGCGGACGAGGCCAGTTGTCCCCAGTGCCACGCGCCACTGCCCCCGGATACCGAAGAGTGCCCCGCCTGCGCACGCGCCCAGCCGCCGCAGACCTCCACCTGGGTGCTGCTGCGCCTGTGGCGTTTTGCCCGGCCCTACCGCAAGCAACTGGCAGCGGGCTTTTGCCTGACACTGGCCTCCACGGCGGCCACACTGGTGCCGCCCTACCTCACCATTCCGCTGATGGACGACATCCTGATCCCGTTCCAGAACGGGCAGAAGATCGAGCCCAGCCTGGTGCTGCTGTACCTGAGCGGGCTTCTGGCGTCGGCCCTGGCCGCCTGGGGCCTCTCTTGGGCGCGCACCTACATCCTGGCGCTGGTGTCCGAGCGCATCGGCGCCGACTTGCGCACCACCACCTATGAGCACCTGCTGCGCCTGTCGCTCGACTATTTCGGCGGCAAGCGCACCGGCGACCTGATGGCGCGCATCGGCTCGGAGACGGACCGCATCAACGTGTTCCTTTCGTTGCACGCCCTGGATTTCGTGACCGACGTGCTCATGATCATGATGACGGCGGCCATCCTGTTCTCCATCAACCCCTGGCTGGCGCTGGTCACCCTGGTGCCGCTGCCCTTCATCGCCTGGATGATCCACACCGTGCGCGACCGCCTGCGCACCGGTTTCGAGAAGATCGACCGCGTCTGGTCCGAGGTGACCAACGTGCTGGCCGACACCATCCCCGGCATCCGCGTGGTCAAGGCCTTCGCCCAGGAAAAGCGCGAGGCCCAGCGCTTTCGCGATGCCAACCAGCACAACCTGGAGGTCAACGACAAGCTCAACAAGACCTGGTCGCTGTTCACTCCCACGGTGTCGCTGCTCACCGAGATCGGCCTGCTTGTGGTCTGGGGCTTCGGCATCTGGCTGGTCTCGCGCAACCAGATCACGGTGGGGGTGCTCACCGCCTTCATCGCCTACATCGGGCGCTTCTACAGCCGGCTCGACTCCATGAGTCGCATCGTCTCGGTCACGCAGAAGGCGGCAGCCGGTGCCAAGCGCATTTTCGACATCCTGGACCACGTGAGCAACGTGCCCGACCCGGCCCAGCCGGTCAAGGTGGACAAGGTGCAGGGCGCCATCGCCATGCGCAACGTGGGTTTCCGCTACGGCAGCCGCTCGGTCATCAAGGGGTTGGAGTTGGACATCCGCCCCGGCGAGATGATCGGCCTGGTGGGCCACAGCGGCTCGGGCAAGAGCACCCTGGTGAACCTGATCAGCCGCTTCTACGACGTGAGCGACGGCTCCATCCAGGTCGATGGCGTGGACATCCGCCGCTTTGCCGTGGCCGACTACCGTCGCCACATCGGCCTGGTGCTGCAGGAGCCCTTCCTGTTCTTCGGCACCATTGCCGAGAACATCGCCTACGGCAAGCCCGAGGCCACGCGCGAGGAGATCGTGGCGGCCGCCCGCGCAGCCCACGCGCACGAATTCATCCTGCGGCTGCCCCATGGCTACGACTCGCTGGTGGGCGAGCGCGGCCAGGGCCTGTCGGGCGGCGAGCGCCAGCGCATCAGCATTGCGCGCGCGCTGCTGATCGATCCGCGCATCCTGATCCTGGACGAAGCCACCTCGGCCGTGGACACCGAGACCGAGAAGGAAATCCAGAAAGCCCTGGACAACCTGGTGCAGGGCCGTACCACCATCGCCATCGCCCACCGCCTGTCCACCCTGCGCAAGGCCGACCGCCTGGTGGTGATGGACCGCGGCGAGGTGGTGGAAGTGGGGCCGCACGACGAACTCATGGAAAAACAGGGCGCCTACTGGCGGCTGTACGAGGCCCAGGCCCGCCGCGCCGAGGAGGACGCCCAGGCTGCCGGCGTGATCATCGACAGCAGCCTGCTGCACCCGGCCCACCCGGCGGGCAGTGCCTGAGCACGCCGCTCGGCCCCACCGATGGATGACATTGCCATGAACGACCTGATGACTACATTCCCGCCCGCCTCGCTGCAACTGCACCGCAACGCCCACGGGCGCCTGGTGCTCACCCTGCCCGACGGCACGCTGCACGAAGGCGTGGTGCCGGTGCGGGCCTTTCCCATCGCGGCCCCTGCCGAAGGCCTGTCGCTGGTGGGCAGCGATGGCCATGAACTGGTGTGGCTGGACCGCTTCGACCAGTTGCCTGCGGCAGTACGCACCCTGGTGGAGGAGGAGCTCGCGGTGCGTGAGTTTGTGCCCACTATCGAAAAAATAGTCGCCGTATCGAGTTTTTCGACCCCAAGCACCTGGGATGTGGAGACCGACCGGGGTTCTGCGCGCCTGGTGCTCAAGGCCGAGGAAGATATCCGCCGGCTCGGCGGGCGCACCCGCCTGCTCATCGCTGCAGGCGAGGGTGTGCAATTCAAGGTGCCCGACACTGCGCTGCTCGACCGCCAGTCTCGCCGCTTCCTCGAACGTTTCCTCTGAGCCCGCGCCGCACCAGCCCGCCGCCTGCGCCCTGCAGGCGGCGGGCTTTCTTTTGCCTTCAATCGACTTAAAATGTAGGGGTAAACCCTTGTTTTTGGGCTTAAAGGCAAAAAAGACCTCAATTTCCCCTTTTGTTTGCCGTTATGAATGTACGAAGAGCCCGGAAGTGCCTCTGTTCGTTCCTTTCACAACCTGGGGCCATGCCATGCAAATGCCACCTGTCGATCGATCGCCGACCTGGCGTCCTGCGGGCGCCGATTTGTATTCCACCGGCGCCTCGGGGGCGCCGCCGATACGTCCTGTCAATGCGCCGCTGCCCGTCGAGTCCATGGACCGGCTCGGGGAAGGGGCCATCGTGCGCGAGCCCGATAAGCCGTCGGCGCCCGAGGCGCCGAACCGCGACTGGACCGAAGTGAAGAAGAAGGACACGGTGGAAGAGCCGCCCGAACCGCCGCCGGAGCCCATCTACAAGCAACTGCTGGAATTCATCCAGTCCATGTGGCGTGCCAGCGGCAGCGCCGTGGAAATGGCGCAGGACATCAACAAGGTGACCCTGCAGGAGCGCCTGGCCCAGCAGGTCAAGAACGAACCGCTGACCTACTCGGACCCCAAGGTCAAGCGCACGGCAGGGCTGTGAACCGGGTGGCAGGCTGAGGCGTAGCGACTGCGCCAGGGGTCATTGGGTATTTTTGCTACCGAAACGGTAGCGGTTGGGTCAGGGAGCGCTGGCTGCAGGAGCGGGAGCAGCGGGTGCCTGTTGTTTGGCGCGGTCCCGTTCGGCGCGGTACTTGGCCGCAAAAGCGCGCACTTCCTCGTACGAAACAAAACCATCGCGGTCGGTATCGGCCTCATCGAAGGCATTGGACAGGCGCGGGAACAGTTTCACTTCGGTCCGGCTGAGCTTGCCGTCGCCGTTGAAATCCAGCATCTTGAACTCGCGGATGGCCTTGGCTTCGCCCTTGGACAGTCCTTCGGTGTCGGCAGGTGGCGGCGCCACCGGTGCCTGGGCCAGGGCCATACTGCTGCCCAGCAAGGCGGCTGCGCCCCATGCCAATAGGTTCATCTTCATGCGTTCTATTCTCTGTTCCTGTTGCGGGACCATGGTCGCACAGATGCGGGCGCACGGTGTTCATTGCAACCGGTCAGAGGCCTTCTTTCCCGGCAAGTTGCACACCATTGCACAACTTTGCATGCCGCTGGGGGCAGGCCCTTCAGTCCGCCAGCAGCGTGACGGGGTTGGACACCCCGCTGTTCACATGCCCCGCCGGCACATGCAGCGAGGCCGAGGTGACGTGACCGGTCTGGTCGTCGAAGAAGAAGTCCGGCTCGAACTCGCGCAAAAACTCCCCCTTGGGCAGGCCACCGAGGAACATGGCCTCGTCCACCGCGATGTCCCAGTCCATCAGCGTGCGGATGGCGCGCTCGTGCGCAGGGGCGCTGCGCGCCGTGACCAGCGCGGTGCGGATGCGCATGCCCGTGCCACCCGCATGCTGCAGCCGGTGCAGGGCGGCCAGCAGAGGCTTGAAGGGGCCGTCGGGCAGGGGCTGCGCCGCCTTGTCGCTCTCGTGCCGCTGGAAGGCGGCCAGCCCTTCGGCCTGGTAGACGCGCTCGGCTTCGTCCGAGAACAGCACGGCATCGCCGTCGAAGGCGATGCGCACCTCGTTCGGGTTGGAGTCGCCGGCCCGCACGGATTCGGTCAGTACCCGCGCTGCCGGGTAGCCCAGGTGCAGCGCCTGGCGCACGTCCGCCTCGTTGGCCGAAAGGAACAGGTGCGCGCCCAGCGGGCGCAGGTAGCGAAACGGGTCGCGCCCCTGGGTGAACACCCCACGCTGCACCATGGGCAGCCCGTGGGCCAGGCAGGAGCGGAACACGCGCATGCCGCTCACCGGGTCATTGCGCGAGAGCAGCACGACTTCCACCCGCTGGTGCTCGGTGGTGTTGAAGGCCAGCAGCTTGCGCACCAGCGAAAAAGCCACCCCGGGCGCCGCCGGAATGTCGATGCGCTGGCGCTGCATCTCCACGTAGGCGTGGTCGTCCGTGTCGTCGAAGAGGCGGTTCTCTTCCTCGAAATTGAACAGCGCCCGCGAGGAGATCGCGACCACCAGCTTGTCGTCCAGGGTTACAGCCATCGCGTCTATCTCGGGTTCAGGTTTTGCCGCCGGGCCGCCCCAAGGCAAAACGCGGCACCCTCGGGGGGCTGGGAGCGACACGCAGTGCGCGACCGTGGGGGCCACATCATTTGACGAACTGGTTGAGCTGGATGATGGGCAGCATGACCGCCAGCACGATGGCCATCACCACCAGGCCCATGGCCACGATCAGCAGGGGTTCGAGGATGGTCGCCAGTTGCATGGCGCGGCGCTGCACCTCCACCGACAGCTGGGTGGCGGCGCGCTGCAGCATCAGCGGCAGCTGGCCCGTCTGTTCGCCCAGGCGCGCAAACATCGAAAGCAGGCCCGGAAAGCGCTTCTTCTGCGCCAGGGCCGATGCCAGCGGCGCACCCTCGCGCACCAGCACCAGGGCGTCGAGCGCGTCGGCGCGCAGGGCGCGGTTGTTGAGGGTTTCGGCTGCGGCCTGCAGGGCGCGCAGGATGGGCACGCCGGCACTGGCCAGCATGGCCAGCGTGCTGGCAAAGCGTGCCGCGTTGTAGCCGCGTGCCAGCTTGCCCACCAGGGGCAGGTTGAGCCAGGCGGCGTCGAAGCGCTCGCGCACGCTCTCCGATTTCAGCGACCAGCGCAGGCCCAGCGCGCCAACGACCAGCACGCCGAACAGGGCCAGCCCATAGTTGCGCACCAGGGCGCTGATGCCCAGCATGAGGGTGGTGATGAAGGGCAGGGCCCGCTTGGAGCCCGCGAACACGCTGGCCACCTGGGGCACCACATAGCCCAGCAGGAACATCACGATGGCGATCGCCACCAGGGTCACGATGGCCGGGTAGAGCGCGGCGCCTATCAGCTTGGCCTTGAGCGCCTGGCGGTCTTCGAGGTCGTCGGCCAGGCGTTCGAGCACCAGGCCCAGGTTGCCGCTGTGCTCGCCGGCACCGATCACGGCGCAGTAGATGTCGGAGAACTCGCGCCGGTGCTGGCCCAGCGCACGGGCAAAGGTGGAGCCGGCGTTCACTTCGGCGCGCAGGGCCGCCACCAGGTGGCGCTGCCGTTCGTCGTCGGCTTCGTCCGAGAGGGCGCTCAGGGCGCGTTCCAACGGCAGGCCCGAGCTCACCAGCCCGGCAATCTGGCGTGTCCAGATGGCCAGTCCGGTGGCGTTGAACACCGGGCGCGTGAACAGGCTGCGGTTCCAGCCGGCGGCGGAGCCATCGAGCCGCTGCCCGGTCTGCACCAGTTCCACCGCGATCGGCACCAGGGCCTGGGCGCGCAGCTGCCCGCGGGCAGCCTTGGCGGTGTCGGCCTCCATCAGGCCTTTGCGGGTCTGGCCCTGGGCGTCCAGGGCTTCAAAGGAAAAAGCGGGCATGCAGGTGGGGGTGGGCGGTAGCGACGTGCACAAATGCACCGTCATCAGCCCACGATGGTAGCGGCAACGGACCGTCTTGGCCGTGACGCTACGCTCTCACCGGTTACAAGTCGGGTCTCAGGCGGGCACCGCCGTACCCAGGGACGCATGGGCTTGCGCCGCAATCTCCAGCGAACGCAGCCGCAGGGCCGGGTCGTACACGTCGCTCACCAGCATCAGCTCATTGGCACCGGTCTCGCGCACCAGGTCGGCCAGGCCGGCCTGCACCGTCTCGGGCCCGCCGATCACCGCCGCCGCCAGGAAGTCGCCGATGGCGGCGCGCTCCTGGGGCTGCAGGCGTGCCGCGAAGTGCTCCACGGGCGGCAGCAGCAGGCGCCGGTCGCCGGTGAGGATGCCCAGCACGCGCTGGTAGGTGCTGCTGGCCAGGAACTCAGCTTCTTCGTCGGTCGGCGCGGCGATCAGCGGCACGCCGATGGCCAGGTAGGGCTTGGGCCAAGCGGCCGAGGGGCGGTACAGATTGCGGTACAGGTCAATGGCCTGGTGCAGCAGGCGCGGCGCGAAGTGCGAGGCAAAGGCATAGGGCAGGCCGCGCTCGGCAGCCAGCTGCGCCGAGAACAGGCTCGATCCCAGCAGCCAGATGGGCACATTCGTGCCGGCCCCGGGCGTCGCCACCAGGCGCTGGCCGGGTTCGGCCGGGCCGAGCAGGCGCTGCAGCTCGGCCACGTCCTGCGGAAAGTCGTCGGCCGTTTCCACGCGGCTGCGGCGCAGGGCGCGCATGGTCGCCGGGTCGGTGCCGGGCGCGCGGCCCAGGCCCAGGTCGATGCGACCGGGGTAGAGCTCGGCCAGGGTGCCGAAGGCCTCGGCCACCACCAGTGGCGCATGGTTGGGCAGCATCACGCCGCCCGAACCCACGCGGATGCGCGAGGTGCCACCCGCGATATGCCCCACCAGCACGGCCGTGGCCGAGCTGGCGATACCGGCCATGTTGTGGTGCTCGGCCAGCCAGTAGCGGGCGAAACCGAGCTTTTCAGCATGCTGCGCGGTGCGCAGGGCGATCTGCAGGGCCTCGGCCACGGTGCCGCCGTCGCGAACGGCCACCAGGTCCAGCATGGACAGGGCGGTGCGGGGAAAAACAGGTTCAGTCATGCGCGCATTGTGGTCCGGTCCGGCCGGGGGCGCTTGTGCCCGGGCCAAGAGCCGAGGCTGGCAGCAGGGCCGCAGTGCACACGCCGGCAGGGATATGCCATTTTTTGGTAGCCAAAACACAAAACGCTACACAAAATGTTTCAAATGGGTGTGGCAGCTCTGGTACCAGAGGCCCCGCCTGCATACCAACACGGGGTTGCACATGGGTTTTTTCAGCCGACTGTTCAAGATGCGGGAGCAAGACCCGACCAGTCCCGACACGACCTGGGCCATGGAAGACAACGGCAGCGAACTCGTGCTGGATGCCGAGTACGCCACCATGCTCATGACCGAGATCGATATCGACGCGGCCATCGCCAGCCATGAAGGCTGGCGCCTGCAGCTGCAGGACATGGTCAATGGCCGCTCCAACGAGGTCATGCGCCCCGAGCGCATCTGCCAGGACGACCGCTGCGACCTGGGCCGCTGGCTCAACGGCACCGGCCGGGTGCGGCTGGGCCACTACCCCGCATTCAGCATGCTGGTGGCGCGGCACAAGTATTTTCACCAGCAGGCGGCTGCCGTGGTCATGCTGTTCCAGGCGGGCGAGCAGCAGCAGTCGGTCCAATTGCTCAACAGCAGCTGCCGCCATGCGTCCAACCAGGTGCTGCTATTGCTCAAGGAGCTCAAGCGGGGTGTGGGGAGGTAAATGCCTCAGGCAGGTTGTTGCACAACGGGCTTTCACTCCGTCGATTGCTGGTGGCAGCTTCCGAAATGGACGCACACGTAGACCAGCGCCACCGTGGAACTGGCTTTGCCAGGCCACTGGTGGCGTCCCCCTCAGGGTGAAGGCGCGAAGCGACTCAGGGGGGGTCAGTAACTCCTGCCGCCCTTGTACATGGCGTGCTGGCGCCGCTGCAGCGTGCCTGCTTCGCCCAGGCGGGCCATGGCGGCGCCTGCGTGGGCGTGGGTGATGGCCATGCCCAGGCCGTCGGCGGCGTCGGTGCCGGGCAGGCCGGGCAGGCTCAGCAGGCGGCGCACCATCTCCTGCACCTGGCTCTTGGCGGCGCGGCCATGGCCGACCACGGCCTTCTTCATCTGCAGCGCTGTGTACTCGGCCACGGGCAGGTTGCTGGCCACCAGGGCGGTGATGCAGGCACCCCGGGCCTGGCCCAGCAGCAGGGTGGACTGGGGGTTCACGTTCACGAAGACGATCTCGACCGATGAGGTGTCGGGCTGGTAGCGCGCCACCACCTCGGTGATGCCGTCGAACAGGATCTTCAGGCGCCCTGGCAGGTCGCCCAGGGCCAGCGTGGTGGTGCGGATGGTGCCGCTGGCCACGTAGCTCAGCTGGTGGCCATCCATGTCCACCACGCCGAAGCCGGTGGTCTGCAGGCCGGGGTCGATGCCCAGGATCCTCATAGCCCGAAGTACCAGCGCACCGAGTGGAAGAATACCGGGGCCGCAAAGCACAGCGCATCCACCCGGTCGAGCAGCCCGCCCGCGCCAGTGACCGACATGCCCTGCATGCCCCAACTGGTGATGCCGCGGTCGCGCTTGAGCGCCTTCATCACCAGGTGCCCCAGGCTGCCGGCCACGCAGGCCAGCAGGGCCATGCCCAGCGCCTGGCCGGGCTTGAAGGGGGTGATGAAGGTGAGCAGGCCGCCCACCAGGCCACCCACGGCCACGCCGGCCAGCCAGCTCACCCACTGGAAGCTCTGGCTCACCTGCGGTGCCACGGGCTTGTGTGGAAAGCGCCGGCCCAGCAGGTGCTGTACCACCATGCAGGTCTGCACCACGAACACCAGGAAGAACACCAGGAAGGCACCTTTTTCCTTGTAGCCCGGAAAGTCGAGCAGCAGCAACGCCGGCACGTGGCTCATACCGTACACACATACCATGATGCCCCACTGCAGCTTGGCATTGCGCTCCAGGAAGCGCTGCGGGTCGTTGGCCAGTGCGCTCACCACGGGCAGCGCCAGGAACACGTAGACCGGGATGAACACCGTGAACAGGTCGAAGTGCCGGCTGCCCACGATCCAGAACTGCAGCGGCAGCACCACGAAGAAGGCCAGCACCAGGCTGCGGTGGTCGCCCCGGCGCGTGGGCGAGAGCGTAATGAACTCGCGCAGCGCAAAAAAGCCGACGATGGCGAACAGCACGGTGGCCACGGCATCGCCCAGCGCCCAGCCGATCCAGAACACGGTAGCCATGGCCCAGGACGTCTTGAGCAGGCCCCAGAAGCGCTTGGCTTCGAGCGCATCGGCTTCGGCCTGGGGGTCGTCGCTGGACTGCTCGCGCAGCATGCGCACATAGGCCCAGATGGTGACGATGGACAGCAGGCCGAACACCACGAGGAACAAGGCACCGATCTGCTGGGTGGCCGTCAGGTTGCGAAGGAAGGCGTTCATCTCACACTTCCCTCAATGCGATGACCGCACGGCGTGCACGGTCGAGAAAGGGGCGGCGTTCCTCGTCGGGATCCAACTGGATCGGGGCCCCGAAGGTCACCGAGCACAGGATGGGCACGGGCACCACTTCGCCCTTGGGCATGACGCGCTGCACGTTGTTGATCCAGGCCGGCACCAGCACCACCTGCGGGAACATCTGGGCCAGCTTGAACAGGCCCGACTTGAAGGGCTGGGGCTCTTCGCCATGGCCCCTCGTGCCCTCGGGAAAGATCACGATGGAGTCACCGCTCTCCAGCGCCTTCACCAGGGGCGCAAGCGGGTCGCCCTCGGGCAGAGCGGCGCGCAAGGCCTCAGGCGTGGGAGGCTTGGGTGGCGCCTCGGGCGCCGGGTCGGGCCCGCCGGCAGAGGCCGTTTCCGAATCGGGCAGTGCCACACCGGCAGCCACGGGCTCCACAGGTGCTGGGCGTGCCGGTGTGGCCTGCCGGTCCACGTACACCGCATTGAACACGGCGGTGGTGATCCACTGGCGAAACGGTGTCTTGGTCCAGTAGTCCTTGGCGGCGATCGGGCGGGTGATGCTGCGCAGCTCCTCGGGCAGGGCCGCCCAGATCAGCACCATGTCGGCATGGCTCTGGTGGTTGGCGAAGTAGATGCGCTGCTCCGCCTTCGGGGGGCAACCATACCAGCGGGCCTGGGAGCCGGTCAGGAACCGCACTATTCCCAGAAGAAGGAGACTCATCAACTTGGCAAGCATGGCGCGGATGATACGGGCGAACCCGCGTGACCTTGCCGAGCAGCGCAGGAGGCACCTGCCCTGGGGTGCGGGAGGCTGCCGGCGGGCGCATGGGGGCGCGCGTTCCCGCGCATACTGTCTGGCATTTGCGCCGCCCCATGAAAAAGCCCCAAGTCTTCACCGTTCACGACATCGCCCGCATGGCCGGTGTGTCCGCCATGACGGTGTCGCGTGCGCTGAACACCCCGGAGCGGGTGGCGCCCGCCACCTTGCTCAAGGTGCGCGAAGTGGTCAGCCAGACAGGCTTCGTCCCCAACGGCATGGCCGGTGGCCTGCGCTCCTCGCGCGCCCGGCTGGTGGCCGCGGTGCTGCCCACGCTGACGGGGCCGGTGTTCCAGGAAACCGTGCGCTCGCTGAACCAGGCGCTGGACGAACGCGGCTACCAATTGATGATCGGCCAGAGTGGCTACGACGCCTCGCGCGAGGACGCGCTGCTCGACGCCATCATCCGGCGCCGGCCCGATGGCATCGTGCTGACCGGCATCATGCATTCGGTGGAAGGCCGTCGCCAGTTGCTGGCCGCCGGCATCCCGGTGGTCGAGACCTGGGACCTGACGCCCACCCCCATCGACATGCTGGTGGGTTTCTCCCACGAAGGCATCGGCGAGGCGGTCTGCCAATTCCTGTACCAGCGCGGCTACCGGCAGCCCTTGCTGCTCGGCGCCAACGATGACCGGGCGCGCCTGCGCATGGGCGGGTTTCGGCGCGCGGCCCGGGCACTGGGCCTGGCGGCCGAGGTGCCTGCGGTGCTGGTGCCAGCACCCACCACCCTGGGGTCGGGGCGCAGCGGGCTGGTGACAGCGCTGGCCGACCACCCCGACACCGATGCGGTGTTCTGCAGCTCGGACATGCTGGCCCTGGGAGTGCTGATCGAAGCCCAGGCGCGCGGCCTGTCGGTACCGGGGCAACTGGCCGTCGTGGGCCTGGGCGACCTGGAGTTCGCCGCCAGCCTGCAGCCGGCCCTGACCACGGTGCGCATCGACGGCACGCGCATCGGCCGCACCGCCGCCCAGTTCATCGATGACCGCGCGGAAGGCCGCCCGGTCGATCAGCCCATCGTCGACATCGGCTTCGAGATCGTCTCGCGCGCCAGCGCATGATGCCCTGGCGCATCCCTGCGCCACCCTGTGTGCACACGGCCAGAAGCGGTGCGGGAGGCGCACAGACAGCGCCTGGCTGTGGCAATAAAACACCAGAGTTGCGCGCTGTTCTTGAAAACACCGGCGCTCGCCCGTAGCATTCGCCCTCTTTCAAAAATCCTCACCTTCGAGACCGACATGCCCCGCATCCCCCGTTCCTGCTGAACGACACGCCACACGAAGCCCGCGGCCTCAAGCCCCGGGTCATGCCATTCGTGTGGGCATGCGGGCAAGCCAGCCAGTTCCCTGGTCGCACACCGTGCGCCCGGCCCCTGAACTGCCTGCCTTGAGCCAGCCACCCATGGTCACCTGCTGACCTTCTGCGTCGTCTTTGGCCCCTGTCCCAGGCCTTGCTTGTTGCCTGGTTCCCTGCCTGCCGGAGACTTCCATGACGCACACCTTTCTGCACAACCGCGAACTCGCGAAATACCCCCGTACGCCCCATCTGCAGGGCTCCCGCTACCAGCCCGGCGACAAGGGCGACCCCGTTCCCTATGCCGAGCTGCTGGGCAAGACCATCGTGGTGGAGGAAAAGCTCGACGCCGCCAACGCTGGCTTGAGCTTCGACGCCGCGGGCCAGTTGCTGCTGCAGTCGCGCGGCCACTACCTCGACGTGGACCGCCTGGGCGGCCGCGAGCGCCAATTCAACCTGTTCAAGCAATGGGCCCGGGCGCACGAGGGCCGGCTGCTCGACGTGCTGGAAGACCGTTACGTGCTGTACGGCGAGTTCATGCACGCCAAGCACTCGGTCTACTACGACGCGCTGCCGCACCTGTTCTGCGAGTTCGACATCCGGGACCGCCGCACCGGTGACTTTCTCGACACACCCGCCCGGCATGCCCTGCTGGCCGGCGTGCCCGTGGTCTCGGTGCCGGTGCTCTACGCCGGCCTTGCGCCGCCTCGCATGCAGGCGCTGCAGGCACTGCTGGCGCCGTCGCTGGCGCGCACGGGGCAGTGGCGTGCCGCGTTCGAGGACGAGGTGGCGCGACAGGGGCTCGACCTGGCACTGTGCTGGCAGCAGACGGATCGGTCCGAGCTGGCCGAGGGCCTGTACATCAAGGTGGAGGAGGGCGGCCGGACCGTGGGGCGCTTCAAGCTCGTGCGGCCGGACTTCATCCAGACCATCCTGGATTCGCAGTCGCACCACAGCGAGCGCCCGGTCATCCCCAACCGCCTGCGTGCGGGCGTGGACCTGTTCGGTCCCGAGGTCGACAAGCGCTGGCCCTTGGCTGGCGGCGGCCGCCTCTGAGCGCAACAACCCCCACGGCGGGCCCATCCGCCCAGGAGAATGCAATGACGATATTTCAATGGAAAGACGTGCAGGGCCTGGTCCCTGCCGCGGGCGGCGCGCCTGATCTGGGCGCCTGCCTGGAGGCCTTCCCGCAACTGCGGCTGGCCGCCACGACGCCGCAGGACCCCGTGTTCCACGCAGAAGGCGATGTATGGACCCACACCGCCATGGTGCTGCGCGCGCTGCTGGACAGTGCCGATTACGCCGCGCTGGAGCGTGCCGACCAGGAGGTCGTGTTCCTCGCCGCGCTGCTGCACGACGTGGCCAAGTGCAGCACCACGGTGGTGGACGAGGCCACGGGCCGCATATCGCAGCCCGGCCACTCGCGCAAAGGTGCCATCGACGCGCGCATCGCGCTGTGGCACGCCGGTGCGCCGCTGGCCGTGCGCGAGGCCATCTGCCGGCTGATCGCCGTGCACCAGGTGCCGTTCTTCGCGCTGGAGACCTCGCGCAAGGGCACATCGCCAGAGTTCACCGTGCGCCAGCTGTCCTGGCAGGTGGACCTGCACCTGCTGGCCCTGCTGGCCGAGGCGGACATGCGCGGCCGCGTCTGCCCCGACCCGCAGCGCACGCTCGATGCCATTGAGCTGTTCCGCGAACTCGCGCGCGAGGAAAACTGCTATGGCCAGCCGCGTGCCTTTGCCGATGCGCACACCGCGCTCAGCTACTTTCGCGGGGCGAACGTGCACCCGGACTATGCGCTGCACCAGGAGCCCGGCTCACGGGTGGTGGTGATGTCGGGCTTGCCCGCCTCGGGCAAGGACACCTGGGTTGCCACCCACCACCCCCGGCTGCCGGTGGTTTCGTTCGACGATGCGCGTGCTCAGCTGGGCCTGCGCCATGGCAGGAACGAGGGCATGGTGGCCCACCACGCGGTGGAACAGGCCAAGGCCCTGCTGCGGGCGCACGAACCCTTCGTTTGGAACGCCACCCACCTGTCGGACCAGATGCGCGCCAAGACCCTGGACCTGTGCCTGGCCTACCACGCCGAGGTGGAGATCATGTATCTGGAGCAGCCGCGTGCAGAGCTGCTGGCCCGCAACCAGCGGCGCGACACCTCGCTGTCCGACAAGCGGCTGCTGGAGATGCTGCTGCGCTGGGAGGTGCCGCTGCCTACCGAGGCGCACCGGGTGAGCTACGTCCAGAGGCGATAGACCCAGAAGGCCTCGTCGCGGCGGATGCCGTCGTACAGCGCCTGCGGCGCATAGCCGGTGATGCGCCGCGTGACGCGGCACAGGTGCGACTGGTCCGAAAAGCCGGCGCCCGCAGCCACCTCGGCCCAGCGCACCGGGGATTCGGCCGTGTCTGCGGCAATGGTGTCGAAGAATGCCTGCTCGGCCTTGCCGAAGCCGCGCAGCTCGCGCAGCGGCAGCCCGGCCCAGCGCTTGATGCGCCGCTCCAGCTGGCGCAGGCTGCGGCCGGGCGCCGAATGCGCCGCGCGCTGCGCCAGGTGCGTGGCCCAGTCGCCATAGCGCTGCGTGGCTGTGGCGGGGCCGGGCCTGCAGGCCTGCCAGCGCGGCAGCAGAAACTGCTCCAGGCATTCCATGCGGGCCGCGTCGTCGGGCTGGTGCTGCACCGCCTCGCACATGGCCAGCCAGTCGCGCGGCAGCAGCTTGGCGGCATCCACCGTGCGGTCGGTCAGGTGCTCGGGCGCCAGGCCGGTGAGCAGGTGCAGCGCATCGGGCATGAACATCACCATCATGGCGTGCGTGGGTTCGGCGCACCAGCTGGTCGAGGGCCGGGTCTGCGGGCCTGCCAGCACCCAGCGCCCTGCGAAGGGCTCGCGCGTGCTGTCCAGGCCCGGCATGCAGCTGTGCCGCTCGGGGATCAGGCATTCGCTGCGGCCCGTGAACCACCAGCTCAGGCTGCACAGCGGCGTCGCGGGAAAGCGGTTGATGCGTTCTTCATCGCTGAGCGCATGGCCCAGCGTGCTGCGCACGATGGTGCCGCGCACGCAGGCCGACAGGCCGGCATGCGGTAGCCACAGCTGGCCCGAGGGAATGAGCCCATCGGGGTGCCGGGCAGAAAGGGGTGCCTGAATGGCCATGGAGCCCGAGTGTAGGGGAGAGACGATGTCGCAATCGTTCAATACGCCGGTGGCGGGGCGCACCACCATGCCGGCATGAACACAACCCTTTCCGACGACCTTGCGCATGCCGCAGCCCCACCCGCCCTGCAGGCATCAGGCCCATCGCCGCGTTGGTGGGGCTTGCCACTGCTGCGTGCCATGCGTGCCGACTACCTGGGCTTCGTCACGCGGCTGCAGCGCGAGCATGGCGATCTCACGCGCATGCGGCTGGTCAACGAGGATGCCTGGGATCTCATGTCCCCCGAACTCGTGCGCGAGGCCCTGGTCACCCATGCCGAGCACCTGGTGCGCTGGGAGCGCGGCATCGAGGTGTTCGAGCAGGTGTTTGGCCAGAGCGTGCTGGTGACCGAGCACGCCACCTGGCAGCGCCAGCGGCGCATGCTGGTGCCTGCCTTCGCGCCCAAGCGGGTGGCAGGCTATGCGCAGTTGATGACCGGTGCCGCGCAGGCCGCACTGGACGCGGCCGTGCCGGCAGGCCAGGCCGAGGCCCTGGTCGGCATGGAAGGGCTGTGGACCGGTGTGGCCATGGACGTGATCCTGCGCACCCTGTTCGGCGAGTCGGCCAAGGAAGACGCGCGCGATGCTGCCTGGGCCACCCAGACGCTGTCGGCCGCTGCGTTCTCGGAGATGTTCATGCCCTTCACCCTGCCCGACTGGCTGCCCCTGCCCGGCAAGGCGGCCAAGCGCCGGGCGCTGCGCCTGCTGCGCGCTCTGGTGCAGCGCCACATCGACCAGCGGCACGCCCAGCAAGGGCTGGCGCCCACGGCGAACCGCAGCGACCTGCTGCAGATGCTGCTGACCCTGCGCGACGAGGCCACGGGCGAGGCCCTTTCGCCTCAGGAGGTGTTCGACCAGTGCATGGTCAGCTTCCAGGCAGGGCACGAGACCAGCGCCACCGCCCTTTTGTGGTGGAGCCGGCTGATGGCCGAACATCCCGAGGCGGCACAACGCGCCCAGGCCGAAGTGGACGCGGTGCTGCAGGGCCATGTGCCAGGCCCGGAGCACATCACGCAGTTGCCCTGGCTGGCGGCCACCCTGAAGGAGGCCATGCGCCTGTACCCGCCCGTCGCTGCGGTGATGAGCCGGCGCACCACGGCCCCCCTCACGCTGGGCGGTGTAGCCGTGCCCCAGGGGTCGATCCTGCGCATCACGCCCTGGGTGCTGCACCGGGACGGGCGTTGGTTTGCGCAGCCCGAGCGCTTCCTGCCCGAGCGCTTTCTGGAGGGCGCGCCCGAGATACCCCGGGGGGCGTGGATTCCCTTCGGCCTGGGGCCGCGCGTGTGCATCGGCCAGCACTTCGCGATGCTGGAGATGGTGCTGCTGGCGGCGATGCTGCTGCAGCGCTATACCCTGCGGGTGCCGGACGCGGCGCCGCCCCTGCAGCCCCGGCTGCATGTGACCCTGCGGCCGCAGCACCCGGTGCAGCTGCTTCTCAGCCGGCGCGCCTGAGGTTTCGTTGGGTTCTCAGGGCAATTCAGCGCTGTTCATCCGCGCCAGGATGGTGCGCGTGCGCCCTGCCAGATAGGCCGATCCCGGCGTCTTCTCAAAGCGTTTGGGGGCCGGCAGCATCACAGCCAGGCGGGCCGCTTCGCTCGGGGCGAGGCGGTTGGCGCTCTTGCGAAAGTAGTGCTGGGCGGCGGCTTCGGCGCCGAACACACCCTCGCCCCATTCCACGCTGTTGAGGTAGATCTCCAGGATGCGCTCCTTGCTCAGCAGTTGCTCCAGCAGCAGCGTGAGCACGAACTCCTGCCCCTTGCGCAGCAGGGTGCGCTCGCCCGAGAGCAGCAGGTTCTTGGCCAGTTGCTGGGTGATGGTGGAGCCGCCCCGAATCTTGGGCGCGCGCTGGGGTTTTTCCGGGGCTCGGTTCTGGGCCTTGGCGGCCTGGGCTTCGGCCTTGGCGTTGCGCTCCCAGGCCTTCTCGATGGCAGCCCAGTCCACGCCGTCGTGGTTGGCGAAGCCGTCGTCCTCCGAGGCGATCACTGCGCGCTTCAAGTGGTCCGATATCTCGCCGTAGGGCATCCATTGCTGGCGCCAGCGCACCTGGCCGCTGCTGGCCAGTTGCACCCAGGCCTCGGAGCGCTGGAAGCTGGTGGATTCGGGGTTGACGACCACCATGGCTGCGATGCGCAGCACGAAGAACAGCTGCAGCGCCAGCGCGGCGAACACCACCAGGCCCAGCCAGCGCAGCACGGCTTTCATATGCGGGTTCTTTTTCTTGCCAGGTTCAGTGCTGGGGCTGCAGCGCCAGTTGCGCCTGCAACTCGGCCAGCACCTGGGATGACGGGGGACGCACGCCGCGCCAGAAGGCGAAGGCCTCGGCCGCTTGTTCCACCAGCATGCCCAGGCCATCGCGCGGCACCGCCCCATGCGCGGCAGCCCAGTCCAGAAAACCCTGGGCCGCAGGGCCGTACATCATGTCGTAGGCCAGGCCGCCGGGGCGCAGCACGCTGGCCGACACGGGCACGGCATCACCCGCCAGGCTGCTGGCCGTGGCGTTGATGACCACGTCGAAGTCGCCGGCCACGGCATCCAGCGTGCTGGCCGCGAGCTGCGCGCCGAGCTCTGTGGCCAGGGCATGGTGTGAATGCACCAGCGCCTGGGCCTTGGCCAGGGTGCGGTTGGCAATGGCGATGCGGCGCGCACCGGCCTGCAGCAGCGGGCCGAGCACGCCGGCCGCCGCGCCGCCGGCACCCACCAGCAGCACATCGCGGCCCTGCAGGGCCACGCCGGCATTGCGCGTGATGTCGGCCACCAGGCCCAGGCCATCGGTGTTGTCGGCGTGGATGCTGCCATCCGGGCGGAAGGCCAGGGTGTTGGCCGCGCCGGCCAGTTGCACGCGCTCGCTGCACTGCGTGGCCAGCCGCGGTGCTTCGATCTTGAACGGCACGGTGACGTTGCAGCCGCGCCCGCCCTGGGCTGCGAACGCGCGCACACCCTCGGCAAAGCCGTCCAGCGCCACCAGGCGCCGCTCATAGGCCAGGCGCTCGCCGGTCAATTCGGCAAAACGGGCGTGGATGGCGGGCGAGCGGCTGTGCGCCACCGGGTTGCCCATCACGCAATACAGGTCGACGGTGGCTTGGCTCATCTCGAAGGGGGGTTCAACGGACGGTGGTTTCCAGCGTCTGGTCGCGGGTGAAGCGAAAGCGCGCCACCATGGCGATCTGATCGGCCTTGGCGCGCATTTCCTGGTTGAAGGCGCCGAACGGGCCGGCGGCGCGGGCAATGGCCTCGGCCCGGCGGTCCAGCGTGGCATTGCCCGAACCCTGCACGATCTCGGTCTCCAGCACGCGGCCGTCGTGGTTCACGGTGACGATCATCGTCAGCTCGCCATAGAGCTTCTTGCCGCCCTGCTCGGGGAAGTTCTCGGTGCCCTTGTCCTCGACCTTGCGGCGCAGCGCGTCGTAGTAGATCGCATAGGCCTCTTCGCGCGTGGCGGGGCTGATATAGCGCTTCTTGGGGCGCGAGTTCTCTTCGTTGATGCGCTTTTCGATCTCGGCCAGCAACTTGACCAACTGGCGGCGCTTTTCGTCCTGCGACGACTGCTCGGCGCTCTGGCTGGGCTTGCGCGGATCGGGGGGCGGCATGCTGGCCAGCTGCTTGCGCAGTTGCGTGAGCAACTGGGTCTGCTGCTCCTGCATCGCGTCCATCTTGCGCTGGGCTTCTTCGAAATCGTCGCCCATGGCCGTCAGGGCCGAGTACGGCAGGGGGCTGGTGGCCCGGCCTTTTTCCGCATCGCCGCCGCCCGCCAGGTTGGACTGGGCGATGGCCTGGGCCTTCTCCGGGCGTTCGTTGGACTTGGCATTGACCAGGATGACTTCGAGCGGCGTGTCCTGGAACACGCGGTTGAAGCCCTCCGGGTCGATGAAGCGCACGGTGATGAGCGCCGCATGCACGGCGATCGATACGCCGAGCGCAAGCTGCAGCGTGCTGAAGGTGCGGAAGAAGGCAGGCAATTTCACGGCGTCAGATTATCAGCGCTGGCGGGCGCTTCGGCTTCGTTCATGTCCACGGCAATGGCAATCGGGCCGGCCACGGTCTCGTCGTCCTCCTCCGCCGCCTCGTCGGCACCGGCTTCGGGCTCGTCGCTGTCCAGGCGCTCCAGCACCGTGCCGTGGATGTCCAGCGTGATCTCGTCGATCTCGCCGAGCTTCACCAAGAGGCGCGCGCCGCGCGGCAGGTTCTGGGCACCCAGCACCGGGAACACCAGCGGGATATCGTCGGCCCGCACCAGGAAGCTGCCGCCCGGGCCTTCCTTGAAGACGGTGGCGGTCAGCTCCGTCAGCCCGTTCTGCTGCACGTACTTGAGCGTCCAGAAGCGCTCCATGCCGGCCTGGTAGCCGTTGTAGGCGCTGTAGGCGCCGTCGAAGCTGCTGATGATGGAGAACAGGTCGGCGTCCTTGGGCTTGAACGGTGCGGCCAGCGCCGCCGTCTTGCCGTGGCGCGCGCAGGCAATGATCTGCCACTGGTTCACGAGGTCGGTGTAGCGGCGCAGCGGCGAGGTGGCCCAGGAATAGCTTTTCACCCCGATGCCCGCATGCGGCAAGGCCTTGGTGCCCATGCGCACCTTCACGCCCGGCGCCATGCTGGCTTGGCTGCGGTAGATGCCGGGCACACCCAGCTCGGCCATCCAGCTGCCCCAGGTGCTGTTGGCCACGATGGCGGCCTCGGCCACGATCAGGTCCAGCGGCGCCCCGCGCTGGCGCGTGGTGATCTGCACCGTCTCCGAGCCGTTGGGCTCGCCGCGGTCGTTGCCCACCAGGCGGAAGTTGTAGTCCGGCCGGTTGAAGTTCTCGGGTTTGCCGCGCACCACCTCGCGCTGCGCTTTGAGGCTCTTGGCCAGGCGGAACAGGAAGGACAGTTGCTCGCGCAGCTCCGATACGCGCGCTGGCGTGCCCTCGACCTGCACGGCGGGGTCGGTCAGCCAGGCCTCGGTCACAATGT
The DNA here is from genome assembly GCF_001428665.1 of Acidovorax sp. Root219. Taxonomy (GTDB): domain Bacteria; phylum Pseudomonadota; class Gammaproteobacteria; order Burkholderiales; family Burkholderiaceae_C; genus Acidovorax. Next base: position 133,539 of record NZ_LMIJ01000030.1, on the reverse strand, counting down.
GGTCGAGCTGGTCGTGGCGCAGGTTGGCCAGCACCGGCACCCGCTCCAGGCGGGTTTCGGTGGAGAGGATCTCCAGCGTGGTCTCGTTGACGGTGACGTACAGCGACACGGCGGGGTTGGCCCGGCCTTCGTCCAGCGTGTAGATCTGCACCACCTCGTCGGGCAGCATGGTGATCTTGTAGCCCGGCATGTACACGGTGGACAGGCGCGCGCGCCCCAATTGGTCGATGGCACTGCCCGGCTGCACGGCCAGGCCGGGCGCGGCGATGTGGATGCCCAGCACCACGGTGCCCGTGCCCAGGCCTTGTACTGACAGCGCATCGTCGATTTCCGTGGTCTGCGAATCGTCGATGGAATAGGCCTGCACGCTGGCCAGCGGCAGGTCGTCCGGCGGCTGGGGGGCGGTCAGTGCCGGGAAGCCCGTGCCCTTGGGGAAGTTCTCGAACAAAAAGCGCTTCCAGTGGAACTGGTAGGCCGAGTCGATGGCGCCGGCCTTTTGCAGCAGGTCCAGGGGCGCGGTGTGCGTGGCGCGGCTGGCGTCGACCACGGCCTTGTACTCAGGCGCGTTCTTGTCCGGCTTGAACAAGATCTTGTAGAGCTGGTCGCGGATGGGCTGCGGGCATTCGCCCCGGCCCAGGGCTGCGGCCCATTCGTCGATCTGCGCCAGCACGGCCTTTTTCTTCTCGATGGCGGCCAGCGCCTGCTGCAGGATCTCGGCCGGTGCCTTCTTGAAACGGCCCTTGCCCGCGCGGCGAAAGTAATGCGGTGCCTCGTACAGGCGGAACAGCGCGCCGGCCTGCTGGACCAGGGTGGCGTTCTCGGAGAAATAGTCGCGCGCCAGGTCGGCAAAGCCGAAATCGTCCTCGGGCGCGAACTCCCAGGCCAGGTCCAGCTCGATGGTCTCGGCCACGGCCTGCGCCTGGGCCACCAGCTCGGATGGGGCGGGTTTTTCGAACTTCAACAGAACGTTGGCGGCCTTGACCTTGACCCGCTTGCCCGAATCGAGCTCGACTTGGGCCGAGCTCTCGGCTTCGGACAGGATACGGCCGGCCATGAACTTGCCGGCTTCTTCAAACAATGCATGCATGGGCGGCATTCTCCCATGGGGCGCTCCCCGTCTCTGGCGAGACGGGTCAGGATCCTGCCGGGCCCATGCAATCCAGGGGGGTGGCAATGGCCGGGATGTTCGTGGCGTTCGTCCCCTGCGCGGTCATCTTGTCCGGCACCTTGGCCTTGCCGCAGACCCAGGCAATGGGCACCTGCGGGAAATCCGGCACGATGGCCGGCCGCAGGGTCAGGATCTTGCCTGCGATGGCCTTGTTGGCCTTGTTGCCGTAGACGATGTTCACCGCCCCGCCGGCCACGGTGACCTTGGCCACGTTGGTGCTGACGATGCGGTCCTCGGGCGGCAGGCCGGCGGCGGCATTGTCGGTCGGCATGGTTTTCTTGAGCGCGTAGTGCACGGCCACCGCCTGCTTGACGAACTCGACCATGGCCTGGCCCTCCTTCACCTGGGTGCGCAGCATCCGGTCCTGGTACGAGGGCAGGGCCATCAAGGCCAGTACGGCCACGACAGCGACGACCATCATCATCTCGATCATCGTGAAGCCCTGCGGGCGATACAGGGAACAGGAGTGCTGCGGGTGGTTCATGGCGGTGGTGCAAGACCCGGTCAGGGGACGATGGGCGGGATGGGTGCAAATATAAGGGCTTGTGGGCGCTGCCGGGGTGGGGAGGGCCGGTGCCGCCGGGAACGGCCTGGCCTGCATGGCCGGATCGCCGCAGCGCGGGGGCTCTATGATTCGCGGCTTCCCTTTCCCTGCGCAACCCGCTTCCCCCGTCTTCCTGATGCTGATCGATGCCATTGCCGCACCGCTGACTTTGCTGGCAGTGGCCCTGCCCTTCCTGTTTTCCGTCACCACCCCGCCGTCCACCAATGTCTGGCCGCTGCTGGCCTCGTGGTCCTGCGCCACGCTGCTGGCGGCGCTGGCATGGCAGCGGGCGCTGCGCTCGCGCCGCCATCCGGGCCTGTGCGACGGCGGCGCCACGGCGGCGAACCAACTGGCGCTGGGGCTGCTGCTGGCTGCGGTCGTGGGGGGCATGATCTGCCTGGTGCAGTATTTCGGGGGCGATGTGGGCATGGCGCCCTGGATCAACGCCTCCACCCCGGGCCAGGCGGTGGGCAACCTGCGCCAGCGCAACCAGCAGGCCTCTCTGGTGGCACTGGGCGTGTGGGCGCTGGTGTGGCTGGTGGCGCAGTGGCATGCGCGCAGCCAGGAAGGACGGGTGCGGGCCGCGCCAGACTGGCTGATGGGGGTGGGCATCGGCTGGGCCCTGCCCATCTTGGCACTGGCCAGCGCCGCCACGGTCTCGCGTACCGGGGCCGTGCAGTGGCTGATCATCGTGGCCCTGCTCCTGTGGTGGCGTCGCTCGACCGGCCGGCTGGCACTGGGGGTGGCACTGGGCGGGATGGCGCTGTATATCGCGGGGGCATGGCTGCTGCCCGTGCTGCTGCACGCCTGGAGCGGGGTGCAGGCCGAGGACCTGTTCAACCGCTTCTCGGGCAATAGCCACCAATGCACCAGCCGGCGTGTGCTCTGGTCCAACGTGCTCACCCTGATCGCGCAGAAGCCCTGGACAGGCTGGGGCTGGAACGAACTCGACTACGCGCACTACATCACCCTGTTCCCAGGCGAGCGCTTCTGTGTGCTGCTGGACAATGCCCACAACCTGCCCCTGCACCTGGCCGTTGAGCTGGGGCTGCCGGCCGCCGTGCTGCTGTGCGGCGCTGCGCTGGCCTTCATCGTGAAGGCACGGCCCTGGAGCGAGACGGATCCGCTGCGCCAACTGGCCTGGGGCATCCTGGCCATCATCGGCGCGCACAGCATGCTGGAGTTTCCGCTGTGGTACGGGCCCTTCCAGCTGGCGGCCTTGCTGGCGCTGGTGCTGCTGTGGCCGCGCCGCCGCCCGGCCGAGCCCCCTTCGCCGGCAGTGCTGGGCGCCACGGCCATGGTTCTGGTGGCGGGTGCCCTGCTGATCGCCTGGGTGGCGCACGACTACCATCGCATCAGCCAGCTCTACAAGGTGCCTGAGCGGCGCGACCCGGCCTACCGTGACATGACCCCGGCGACCACGGCCCCCACGCTGCTGTTCTCGGACCAGGTGGATTTCGCCCGGCTGCCGGCCATGGCCCTCACCCCGGCCACGGCCCAGGAGGTGTACGCGCTCTCGGGCGAACTGCTGCACTACTCGCCCGAGCCCCGCGTCATCGAGAAGCGCATCGAAAGCGCGCTCATGCTCGGCCGGGACGACGAGGCGGCCTACCACCTGCGCCGCTACCGCATCGCCTACCCCAAGGACCATGCGCGCTGGCTGAACAAGGGGACGCCGGCCTCGCGCGCGTCGAATTCAAAGCCGCAGGAATGAGTCCACCAGAGGCAGGTGCACCTCGAAACCGCTGAGTGCATGGTCGCCGCCGTCGAGCAGTTGCAATTGCGCCGCCGGGTAGCGTGCCACCATTTCGCGCCAGTCCAGCACCTCATCGCCCTTGGCGATGATGGCCAGTTCGGGGCCTGCGGGTGGTTTGCCGCGCACATCCAGGGCCTGCAGCTCGCCGATGTACCCGGGCAAAAAGAAGAAGCGCTCGGCCGGGTCGTGCCAACTGGTCTGCTCGCCGATGTAGCGTGCCAGGTCGCGCGCCGGGTCCACCGCAGGGTTGAGCACCACGCTCGGACAGGAGAGGTGCTGCGCCACCCAACTGGCATAAAAACCGCCCAGCGAGGAGCCGACCACCGCACTGGAGGCTTTGGGCCAGTGGGCCACGGTCTGCTCCACCAGGTCCATGGCCTGGCGGGGCGAGGGCGGCAGTTGCGGGCACCAGAAATGCACGCCAGGGTGCCGGCTTGCCACATGGGCGGCCATCTGCCGCGCCTTGGCCGATTGCGGGGAGGAACGGAAACCGTGCAGATAGAGAAGGTGGGTGGTGCGGTTCATGGATGGAGGCGGCCGAAAAGCGTGTAACAAGCGCTCAGGGCAGGGGAATCACTGCGTTGGGACCCCTTGCACGGGCATAAGATGTTGCAAAGTGTATGCCGCAGCCTGCGATACCGCGCCCCGCCCTGATTCTCCCGACCATGACCGATTTTGCGCCGCTTTCCCCCGCCCGCCGTTCCGCCTGGGTGGTCGGTGACCGGGTGCCGCCGCCCCAGGGGCGGTTCGAGCTGCAGCAGGTGCTGGTGGCCAACGGGCAATTCACCCAGTGGCGGGCGCTGGACCGGCGCGGGCAGCGCCCGGTCACCATCCGGCAGTGGGCGGTGGCGCCGCCACCAGCGGCGGCCGCACTCGAGCGCTGGCTTGAGGCCGCCGAACGGGCCACCCACCTGAACCATGCCTTCATCGTGCCCGTGCTGGAGGCCGACGTCCTCGCGCGCCAGCCCTACATCGTGCACGAGCAGATGCTGGGCCCTACGCTGGCCGAGCACCTGGCGCGCCAGGGCCGCTGCACGCCGCACGATGCCGTCGCGCTGGTGGTGGACCTGCTCGATGCGCTGGAGGCCGCACATGGGGCGGGTGTGGTGCACGGCCGGGTGGACCTGGACCATGTCGCCATGGACCCACAGCGCCACGCGCGGCTGCTGGGCCTTGGCTGGCATGCCCCGGCGTTGGCTGCCGGGGAGGCATCGGCCAGCGCGGCAGACGACGTGCGCTCGGCCGCCCGGGTGCTGGTGCACCTGCTCACCGGCAGCCCCTGGGTGGGCGCCGCCGAGGCGGGGCGCGCCCTGCCCGCCGTGCTGATCGACGCCCTGGACGAGGGCTTGCGCACCCTGCTGCAGCGCGCCCTGGGCCTGGATGGCGCCGCGCCATTCGCGGGTGCCACCGAATTGCGCGATGCTCTGCGTGCCTGGGCGGCGCCCGCCAGCGCGCCCACGGCGGCCAGCAATGCCACGCTCGATTTCCTGCTGCGGCGCATGCGCCACAAAAGCGATTTTCCGGCCCTGTCCGACTCGGTGACGCGCATCCAGCGCGTGGCGCATTCCGAGGACGACAGCATCAGCGACCTCACGCACGAGATCCTCAAGGACGTGGCGCTGACCCACAAGCTGCTGCGCCTGGTCAACAGCGTGCACTACGCCCATGCGGGGCGGGGCACCATCAGCACGGTATCGCGCGCGGTCAGCCTGGTGGGTTTCAATGCCGTGCGCAACATGGCCATGAGCCTGGTGCTGCTCGACCACATGCAGGACAAGGCCCATGCCGACCAGATGCGCGAGGAGTTCCTGCGCTCCATGATGGCCGGCTCGGTGGCGGCCGAGCTGTGCGGCCCGGGGCAGGGCGCCGAGGAGGCCTTCATCGGCGCCATGTTCCAGAACCTGGGGCGCATGCTGTGCAGCTTCTACTTCCCGGAGGAGGCGCAGGAGGTGCGCCGCATCCTGGCCGGCGGCCGGCTCGACGGCGGGGAGGAAGCCGCCGCCGTGCAGGTGCTGGGCCTGGGTTTCGAGGACCTGGGCACCGGGGTGGCGCGTGTCTGGGGCCTGCCCGAGAGCCTGCAGCGCTGCATGCGCAAGCCCCTGGGGTCGCCCGCCCAGCGCCCGCCCGAGCAGGGCGTGGAGCGCCTGCGCTGGGTGGCGCTGGCGGCCAACGAGGTGGCCGACATCCTGCTGCACAGCGACCCCGCGCGGCTCGAAGAGCGCATGCAGGGCGTGGGCACGCGCTACAGCCGCACCCTGGCCCTGTCTCCCGCCGCCATTGCCGAGGCCGCCTTGCGCGCGCGCCACAAGCTGGTGTCGCTGGCCGAAACCCTGGAGCTGCGGGTGCCGCCGGGCACGCCCGCCGCCCGCCTGCTCCAACTGCCACCCCCGGCGGATGGCGACGCGGCCGTGCCGGAGGATGCCCTGGCGCCCCATGAACTCGGGATCGGCGAGGTGCAGCCCCTGCCCGCCGTGCTGGCCTCGCAGGCCGGCGGGGCGGTGTCGGTGGCCCAGGTCAACGAACTGCTGTCCGCCGGCGTGCAGGACGTGACCAATGCCATGGTGGACACCTTTGCGCTCAACGACGTGCTGCGCATGATCCTGGAGACCATGTTCCGTGCGCTGGGTTTTCGGCGCATGGTGTTCTGCCTGCGCGACGCCCGTACCGAGGTGCTGGTGGGTCGATTTGGCCTGGGCGAGGGCAGCGATGCCGCAGTGCGCGCGATGCGAGTGCCGCTCAAGGTGCCGGGCGACCTGTTCGCTGCCGTCTGCCTGCGCGCTGCGGACACGCTGATCAACGATGCCACCGACCCGCGCATCCACGCGCGCCTGCCCGAGTGGTACCGCACGGGGCTCAATGCGCCGTCCTTCCTGCTGCTGCCCCTGCAGTTGAAGGGCCAGACCTTCGCACTGATCTATGCGGACCAGTCGGTGGCCGGCGGCATCGTGGTGGACGACAAGGCCCTGGGGCTGCTGCGCACCCTGCGCAACCAGGCGGTGATGGCCTTTCGGCAGGCGGGTTGAGGCGGGGTTGCCCGCCCGGCGGCTGGCCTGCACCCGATAATCGGGGGATGGCCGCCGTTTTTGAAAAGCCCTCCCTTGCCCAGCGCTTCACGCCCCTGTTCCGCGGGTTCGATCTGCCGTTGGTGCTGATCATCATGCTGCTCGCGGGTGCGGGCCTGCTGGCCATGTATTCCTCGGGCTACGACCATGGAACCCGGTTCATGGACCATGGGCGCAACATGCTCATCGCCAGCGCCATCCTGTTCATGGTGGCCCAGGTGCCGCCCCAGAAGATCATGGTGTTTGCCGTTCCGCTCTATGCGGCGGGGGTGGCGCTGCTGATCGCGGTGGCGCTGTTCGGTATCACCAAGAAGGGCGCGCAGCGCTGGGTGAACCTGGGCATCGTCATCCAGCCCAGCGAAATCCTCAAGATCGCCATGCCGCTGATGCTGGCCTGGTGGTTCCAGAAACGCGAAGGCACCTTGCGGCCACTGGACTTCGCGGCAGCGGGGCTGCTGCTGGCCATTCCCGTGGGGCTGATCATGAAGCAGCCCGACCTGGGCACCTCGCTGCTGGTGCTGGCGGCGGGGCTGTCGGTGATCTTCTTTGCCGGCCTGCCCTGGAAGCTGGTGCTGCCGCCGGTGCTGATCGGCGGTGCCGGCATCGCCGTCCTGGTGCTGCTGGGCGACCAGCTGTGTGCCGACGGGGTGCGCTGGGTGGTGCTGCACGACTACCAGCAGCAGCGCATCTGCACCCTGCTGGACCCCACGCGCGACCCGCTGGGCAAGGGCTTTCACATCATCCAGGGCATGATCGCCATCGGCTCGGGCGGCGTATTCGGCAAGGGCTTCATGGCCGGCACGCAGACCCACCTGGAGTTCATTCCCGAGCGCACCACCGACTTCATCTTTGCCGCCTTCTCCGAGGAATTCGGCCTGGCGGGCAACCTCTTCATCATCACCTGCTTCCTGCTGCTGGTCTGGCGCGGGCTGGCCATTGCCATGGGCGCCACCAGCCTGTTCGGGCGCCTGATGGCGGGGGCCGTGTCCATGATCTTCTTCACCTACGCCTTCGTGAACATGGGCATGGTCAGCGGCATCCTGCCGGTGGTGGGCGTGCCGCTGCCCTTCATCAGCTATGGCGGCACGGCCATGGTCACGCTGGGGCTGGCACTGGGCATTCTGATGTCGGTGGCGCGCTCGCAGCGCGCGGACCCCAAGGACGCACCGCCCGCCATGCAGGCATAGCGCGGGGACGGGAGCGGGGGCTTGCGCCATTGCCACGGCGGGCGCTTGGGGTTACAAGGGGCTCTACTGTTTCGACAACCCCACGGAGGTGCTCCCATGGCGTCCAAGTTCGAGCTCAAGAAGTCCAGGAACGACAAGTTCGTCTTCAACCTGCTGGCTTCCAATGGCCAAGTCATCCTCACGAGCGAGTTGTACGAATCCCGGGCCAGCGCTCTGAACGGCATCGAATCGGTGCGCAAGAATGCGGCCGACGATGGCCGCTACGGCCGCCTGTGCGCCAAGGACGGCTCGCCCTACTTCACCCTCAAGGCCGGCAACGGCCAGGTCATCGGCCAGAGCCAGCGCTACTCGGGCGAAAAAGCGCGCGAAGCGGGGATCGAATCGGTGAAGGCCCATGCCCCCGATGCCGTGGCCGACGACCAGAGCGCCTGACCCCACCCGCTGCCTTGCAGGGATGGTCGGTGCCCCTGCGCCGCACGGGGCCTGCCCACGCGCCTAAAATGGCTGCATGACCTTCAGCTCCTCTACTGCCGCGCCCCAGCGTGCGTCCACCACCCAGCGCATCGACGTTGCCCGGCAACTGCTTCTGGCACCCTTTGGCCTGGATGAAAGCCATCTGGCGCGCGCGCTGGCCGAGATCCGCACGCACCAGGTGGACGATGCGGACCTGTACTTCCAGTACACGCGCAGCGAAGGCTGGAGCCTGGAGGAAGGCATCGTCAAGACCGGTTCCTTCAGCATCGACCAGGGCGTGGGCGTGCGTGCCGTGAGCGGCGAGAAGACGGCGTTTGCCTATTCCGACGATATTTCCGAGGCCTCGCTGCTCGACGCCGCGCGCACCGTGCGCACCATCGGTGCGGCATCGCAGGCCGGCCGGGTGAAGGTGGCGTCGCAGAAGATCGCCACCAGCCGCAGCCTTTACCCTGGCGTGGACCCGATCGCCACGCTTGACAGCACGGCCAAGGTGGCCCTGCTTGAGCGCCTGGAAAAGCGCGCCCGAGCCAAGGACCCGCGCGTGGCCCAGGTCATGGCCGGCCTGGCCAGCGAATACGACGTGGTGCTGGTGGCGCGTGCCGACGGCACCCTGGCCGCCGACGTGCGCCCGCTGGTGCGCCTGTCGGTCACGGTGATCGCCGAGCAGAATGGCCGCCGCGAAATGGGCTCGGCCGGCGGCGGTGGCCGCTTCGGCCTGGCCTATTTCGACGACGAGCAGATGGGCCAGTATGTGGACGAGGCCGTGAACGCGGCCCTGGTCAACCTCGAATCGCGCCCGGCCCCGGCGGGTGAGATGACCGTGGTGCTGGGCTCGGGCTGGCCCGGCATCCTGCTGCACGAGGCCATCGGCCACGGGCTGGAGGGTGACTTCAACCGCAAGGGCTCTTCCGCGTTCAGCGGCCGGATCGGCCAGCGCGTGGCGGCCAAGGGCGTCACGGTGCTGGACGACGGCACCATTGCCGACCGCCGCGGTTCGCTCAACGTGGACGACGAGGGCAATGCCAGCCAGCGCAACGTGCTGATCGAGGACGGCATCCTTAAGGGCTACATCCAGGACTCGCTCAACGCGCGCTTGATGGGCGTTGCGCCAACCGGCAACGGCCGGCGCGAGAGCTATGCCCATATCCCCATGCCGCGCATGACCAACACCTACATGCTGGGCGGCGACAAGGAGCCGGCCGAGGTCATCGCCAGCATCAAGAAGGGGCTGTATGCCTCCAACTTCGGCGGCGGCCAGGTGGACATCACCTCGGGCAAGTTCGTGTTCTCGGCCAGCGAAGCCTACTGGGTCGAGAACGGCAAGATCCAGTACCCCGTCAAGGGCGCGACCATCATCGGCAGCGGCCCAGAATCGCTCAAGAAGGTGACCATGATCGGCAACGACATGCGCCTCGATAGCGGCGTGGGCACCTGCGGCAAGGAGGGCCAGAGCGTGCCCGTGGGCGTGGGCCAGCCCACGCTGCGCATCGAAGGCCTGACGGTCGGCGGCACGGCTTGATTGCGGCGCGGGAGCGTGGGCCGCTGTTGCGCGGCTACACCATCCGCGCCCTCCATGGCCCGCAATTGGCCGGTCTTCACCCGCCAAATCGCATGCCTGGGGCTTGCACTTAGCCGCGCAGGGCCTGCGCGGCGCACAATCTCTCCATGCCTGCCACGCGCCCCAGTCTGCAGCACACACTCCAGTCGTTTGGCGACATCAGCCGGTTTCTGCGCGAGAGCGTGGCCGACGAGGATTCGCGCCAGTTGCGCGACAGCCTGAGTGGCCTGTCCAACCACATCGACGAGGCGGTGCGCACGCGCCGCACCAGCACCGATACGGCGGCCATCACGCGCCGGGTGGTGAGCCTGTCGCACTGTGCGCGCGAGCACCAGCTGTTCCTCACGGGCCTGGGCTCGGCCTGGCATGCGCTCTACGAGTTCGGCGCCTACCAGCGCGCCCTGCGCGAGCTGCGCAATGCCGTCACCGCATGGCAGCAGGCGCTGGAGCAGCGCAATACCCGCGAAAGTGCCTGCTTCGACCAATTCGAGCTGCTCGCCTGGCGCACGCTGGGCGAGGCCTTGCTGCTGGTGGACATGTATGAGCACCAGAGCGAGCCGGTGAGCGAGCTGCCCGGCGACGAGCCGCCACCGCGCTCGGCATTGCAGCGTGCGGCCGCCTGGCTGCGGCGCTGGAGAAGTTGATCTCCGGCTGGATATTTCAGCCCCTCGCGTCGTCCCGCATCGCCCTGCAGGCCGCCGTGGCGTTGCAGCTTCGCAACGCACAGGGGTTGCTGCAATGCGGCAAGACTGTGCTACATTGAATCCCATGCAAGTTCGCAGCGCGTTTTATTTTTGGTTTTTTATCTCAGTCCCCGGCGGATGAGAGGCGAACGCGCAAGCACACACAACCTCCCCATACCAACCGCCGACGCTGCAAAGCCCGGCGGTTTTTGTTTTTCTGCCCTCCCCATTTCCATCCATCCAGCCCACGAGGAAGACAACATGACGGCCCACACCAACCCCACCAGCGATTCCTGGTACCGCAGCGTCGAGAAAACCAGCCAGACCGACGACGAACGTATCAAGGACATCACCGTGTTGCCTCCTCCAGAGCATCTGATCCGCTTTTTCCCCATCAGCGGTACGCCGGTGGAAACGCTGATCACCCAGACCCGCAAGAACATCCAGAACATCATGGCCGGCGAGGACGACCGCCTGCTGGTGATCATCGGCCCCTGCTCCATCCACGACCCGGCCGCCGCGATCGAATACGCGCGCCGCCTCAAGGCGGTCCGCGAGCAGTACAAGGACACGCTGGAGATCGTGATGCGCGTGTACTTCGAAAAGCCCCGCACCACGGTGGGCTGGAAGGGGCTGATCAACGACCCCTACCTCGATGAGACCTACCGCATCGACGAAGGCCTGCGCATCGCACGCCAGTTGCTGATCGACATCAACCGCCTGGGCGTGCCCGCAGGCAGCGAGTTCCTGGACGTGATCTCGCCCCAGTACATCGGCGACCTGATCTCCTGGGGCGCCATTGGCGCACGCACCACCGAAAGCCAGGTGCACCGCGAGCTGGCCTCGGGCCTGTCGGCGCCCATCGGCTTCAAGAACGGCACGGACGGCAACATCCGCATCGCCACCGATGCCATCCAGTCCGCCAGCCGCGGCCACCACTTCCTGTCGGTGCACAAGAATGGCCAGGTCGCCATCGTCAACACCAACGGCAACAAGGACTGCCACGTCATCCTGCGCGGCGGCAAGGCCCCCAACTACGACGCCGAGAGCGTGGCCGCCGCCTGCAAGGACCTGGAAGCCGCCAAGCTGCCCGCCACCCTGATGGTGGACTGCAGCCATGCCAACAGCAGCAAGCAGCACCAAAAGCAGATGGACGTGGCACGCGACGTGGCCGGCCAGATCGCCGGCGGCTCGCGCAGCGTCTTCGGTCTGATGATCGAAAGCCATCTCACGGCCGGCGCCCAGAAGTTCACGCCCGGCAAGGACGACGCTGCTGCGCTGACCTACGGCCTGAGCATCACCGACGCCTGCCTGGGCTGGGACGATTCGCTGCAGTCTTTGGCCGACCTTTCGGCCGCAGTGCAAGCCCGCCGCGCTGCCTGAGCAACTACCTGCGTGTAAGCTTCTGGCCATTGAGGGCCCTGTCCGCTGACCAAGTGCAGCGGCGGGGCCTCCCACCCCTGCTTACAGAAAGACATCCCCATGCACAGCGAAGTCTCCGTCCGCCTGGCGGGCAACCAGGAATTCCGCTTCGACCTCGCCAACGCGGAACCCATGACCCATGAGGAAGGGCGTCGCTGGCTGGACGATCAGTTCACCAGCCTCGATTGCGAACCCCTGCGCGCCAGCGGCAAGGTGCTGCTGGCCGACAAGGTGCTCACCGTGGCGCAGGCGGCCGGCAGCCCGCTGATGGGCGATGTGCAGTGGTCGCGCGACTTCGCGCGTGCCGCCAGTGCGGCCCTCGCCAGGCCCGTGGTGCGGGTGGACGTGCCCGCCATGGCCGTGACGTTCTAAGCACCCCCTGAGTCGCTTCGCGCCTTCACCCCTCTCTCATATTGCTTCGCAATCTGGGAGGGGGACGCCCCCAGCGCGGCGGGGCGGCCCTTGCGCGGGGGCACTGGCTTGGGCTGTGCCAGTATTTCAGGCTGACAGCACTTCAGAGAACTGAGATCAAGGCGGTGGAACTACCGCGCTAGCGCCTGCAGCAGGCGCGCATGCACGCCGCCAAAACCGCCATTGCTCATGCACACGATGTGGTCCCCGGGCCGCGCTGCGGCGCTGACCTGGGCCATCAGCGTGTCGATGTCGGGCGCGGTCTGCGCGCGCTGACCGGGGCCCACGCCCAGGGGGGATAGCGCGTCGGCGGCGTCCCAGTCCAGCCCCGCCGTGTGGCAGAAGGCCAGGTCGGCGGACTCCAGCGCCCAGGGCAGCTGGCTCTTCATGGCGCCGAGCTTCATGGTGTTGCTGCGCGGCTCGAACACCGCCAGGATGCGTGCCGTGGGGCCCAGGCTGCGGCGCAGGCCATCGAGCGTGGTGCGCAGCGCGGTCGGGTGGTGGGCGAAATCGTCGTACACCGCGATGCCGTTCACCGTGCCGCGCAATTCCATGCGGCGCTTGACGTTCTGGAACTGGCCCAGTGCGCGCGCCGCCTGTTCGGGCGCCACGCCCACATGGTGGGCTGCGGCGATGGCGGCCAGGGCATTGAGCTGGTTGTGCACGCCGGTCAGCGCCCACTCCACCCGTGCCACGGTACGGCCTTGCTGCACCACGTCGAACGCCTGGGGCTCGCCCATGGCGGCAAAGTCGCCCACTGCCGTGCCGAAGCTGCTCACGCTGCTCCAGCAGCCGGCGTGCAACACGCGCGCTAAGCTTTCTTCCAGCCCGTTGACCACCACACGGCCCGAGGGCGGCACGGTGCGCACCAGGTGGTGGAACTGGCGCTCGATGGCGGCCAGGTCGTCGAAGATGTCGGCGTGGTCGAACTCCAGGTTGTTCAGCACGGCCGTGCGTGGGCGGTAGTGCACGAACTTGCTGCGCTTGTCGAAGAAGGCGGTGTCGTATTCGTCGGCCTCGATCACGAACAGCGGGCTGACACCCAGCGGGCCATCGCCGGCATGGGGCCGCGCGGCCGCGCCCAGGCGCGCGGACACGCCGAAGTTCAGCGGCACGCCGCCGATCAGGAAGCCGGGCTGCTGGCCCGCGCTTTCCAGGATCCAGGCCAGCATCGAGGTGGTGGTGGTCTTGCCGTGCGTGCCGGCCACGGCCAGCACATGGCGGCCCTGCAGCACATGCTCGGCCAGCCACTGGGGGCCGCTGGTGTAGGAAAGGCCGGCGTCCAGGATGGCTTCCATCAACGGGAACTTGGGGCTCCCATCGGCCAGCCGGACCCGGCTGACCACGTTGCCGACCACGAACATGTCGGGCTTCAGGGCCAGTTGCTCAGGTCCGAAGCCTTCGATCAGCTCGATCCCCAGGGCGCGCAACTGGTCGCTCATGGGCGGGTAGACACCCGCGTCGCAGCCTGTGACCCGGTGCCCCGCCTCGCGGGCCAGGGCCGCAAGGCCGCCCATGAAGGTGCCGCAGATGCCCAGTATGTGTATATGCATGGGCGACGATTCTACTTTTCAAACGCAAGGTCCCACGCCGCAGGGTTGGCCTGCCTGGGGAGCTATGAAATTGATAGTCTTTTGCCCGCCATGGCCCTGTGGGCGGCTGTGCCGTGGGGGCATGCGGGCCACCCCGACGGCGCGTTCGCGCCACAATGGAGCCTCCACTGCCTGGTTTGCGCCATGAACACACCTCTGAGTGCCGAAATCGCCAACACCACCGCCCGCATCGTCGTCGAGGAAGGGATGGAGTGGGGCCCCGCCAAGCGCCGCGCGCTGCGCGAAATGGGCCTGCCTGCCCGAACCCCGCTGCCCGGCAACGACCAGGTGGAGGAGGCCGTGCGCGAGTACATCGCCCTCTTTTGCGCCGACACCCAGCCGCGCGAACTGCGCGCGCTGCGCCAACTGGCCCTGGTCTGGATGGAGCGCATGGCGGCGTTTCGCCCGCATCTAGGCGGTGCCGTTTGGCACGGCACGGCCACCCGCCTGTCCGACATTTACCTGCAGTTGTTCTGCGATGATTCCAAATCTGCCGAAATTGCGCTCATAGATCACCATGTGGACTACGAGCCGCGCACGGTGTCCGGTTTCCATGGCGAGTCGGTCGAGGCCTTGAGCCTGGGCAGCAAATCGCCTGAACTGGGCGAGATGATCGGAGTCCATCTGCTGATCTATGACCTTGATGACCTGCGTGGAGCGCTGCGGCCCGATGCCAAGGGGCGCTCGCCCCGCGGTGACATCACGGCCGTGCGCCGCCTGCTCCAAGATACGGAAACCCCTGCTCCATGACGACCCCCGCTCCCGAGATTTCGCCCGCCACGTCCCCTGGCACCCCCTCCGATCCCGCCCGCCGCCGCTGGCTGTATGCGGGTGTCGCCGGCGCAGCCGCCGTGGGGGGCGCAGGGGTCGCGTGGTGGAAATTCCAGCCCCATGCCATGGAAAGTGGGGCGGAAAAGGCCTTGTGGGCCCTGGAGTTCGAAACGCCGGACGGCGCCACCCTGCCGCTGCAGCGCTTTTTGGGCAAACCGCTGCTCATCAACTTCTGGGCGACCTGGTGCGCCCCTTGTGTCGAAGAGCTGCCCATGCTCAATGCCTTTTACCGCGAACATGCGCCCAAAGGCTGGCAGGTGGTGGCCCTGGCCATCGATCAGCCGTCTTCTGTGCGCAAATTTCTCACCAAGCTGCCTCTGGAATTCCCGGTCGGGCTGGCCGGCATGCAGGGCACGGATCTGGGGCGCTCGCTCGGAAACCTCACCGGAGGCCTGCCTTTCACGGTGGTCTTGGGTGGAGAGGGCCGGGTGCTGCACCGTAAAATGGGCCAGGTCACGGCGCAGGATCTGCAGCAGTGGGCGGCCCTGCGCTAGGCAGGACGGGCCATTGGCGCCCTTTATTCCGGGCCTGAATGGCCTTTTGACGCTCTGGCGTTCATCAAAATTGTGGCCCAAAGACGGGTATAGGCCGAATTTGGAGTAAATTCGCGCCCTGTTCAGTTTTTAGCCGTTGGAGCTTTCATGGATCTGCGAAAACTCAAAACCCTCATCGATCTCGTGTCCGAGTCGAATGTGTCCGAACTCGAAATCACGGAGGCCGAGGGCAAGGTCCGTATCGTCAAGAGCGGCGGTGCCGTGGTGCAGCAGTATGTACCAGCGCCCATGCAGCAGCAGGCGCCTGCCCAGGCCGCTGCCGCCCCAGTGGCCGAACTGCCCGCACCCACCCCTGCCGCGCCCGCAGGCCATGTGGTCAAGTCGCCCATGGTCGGCACCTTCTACCGCTCATCCAGCCCCGGCGCCAAGGCCTTTGTCGAAGTCGGCAGCCAGGTCAAGGAAGGCGAGACCATCTGCATCATCGAGGCCATGAAGATCCTCAATGAGATCGAGGCCGACAAATCGGGCACGGTCACCCGCATCCTGGGCGAAAACGGCCAGGCCGTGGAATACGGGCAACCGCTGTTCGTGATCGAATAAGGCGCGCATGTTCAAGACGATTCTTGTTGCCAATCGGGGCGTTCTTGCCAAAGGCAAGGCGAAGCAAATTGCACTGGCACGCGCCAGCGTGCGGGCGATGAGCCGCGAGACAGCCTATGTTTAAAAAGATCCTGGTCGCCAATCGCGGCGAAATCGCCCTGCGGATCCAGCGCGCCTGCCATGAGCTGGGTGTGAAGGCCGTGATGGTCTACTCCGAGGCCGACCGCGACGCCAAGTACGTCAAGCTGGCCGAAGAGGCGGTGTGCATCGGCCCCGCGCCCTCGTCGCTGTCCTACCTCAACATGCCGGCCATCATCTCGGCCGCCGAAGTGACCGACGCCGAGGCCATCCACCCCGGCTACGGCTTCCTGTCCGAGAACGCCGATTTTGCCGAGCGCGTGGAAAAGAGCGGCTTCCAGTTCATCGGTCCCACGCCCGAGTCGATCCGCATCATGGGCGACAAGGTGTCGGCCAAGCAGACCATGATCCGTGCCGGCGTGCCCTGCGTGCCCGGCTCCGAAGGCGAGCTGCCCGATGACCCGGTGCAGATCCGCCGCATTGCCAAGGCCGTGGGCTACCCGGTGATCATCAAGGCCGCAGGCGGCGGCGGTGGCCGCGGCATGCGCGTGGTGCACACCGAGGCTGCCCTGGTCAATGCCGTGCAGATGACCAAGGCCGAGGCCGGCGCTGCGTTCGGCAATCCTGCGGTGTACATGGAGAAGTTCCTCCAGAACCCGCGCCACATCGAGATCCAGATCCTGGCGGACAAGCACCGCAATGCGGTCTACCTGGGCGAGCGCGACTGCTCCATGCAGCGGCGCCACCAGAAGGTGATCGAAGAGGCGCCGGCCCCCGGCATCCCGCGCAAGCTGATCGAGAAGATCGGCGAGCGCTGTGTGGCCGCCTGCAAGAAGATCGGCTACCGCGGTGCGGGCACCTTCGAGTTCCTCTACGAAAACGGCGAGTTCTACTTCATCGAGATGAACACCCGCGTGCAGGTCGAGCATCCGGTGACCGAGTGGATCACCGGCGTGGACATCGTGCGCACGCAGATCATGGTGGCGGCGGGCGAGAAGCTGCCCTTCACCCAGCGCCAGATCGAGATCCGGGGCCATGCCATCGAATGCCGCATCAACGCGGAAGACGCCTACAAGTTCACCCCCTCGCCAGGGCGCATCACCACCTGGCACCCACCGGGCGGGCCGGGCGTGCGTGTGGACTCGCATGCCTACACCAACTACTTCGTGCCGCCGAACTACGACTCGATGATCGGCAAGATCATCGTGCACGGCGATACGCGCGAACAAGCGCTGGCGCGCATGCGCACCGCGCTGTCGGAGACGGTGATCGAAGGCATCAACACCAACGTGCCCCTGCACCGCGAGCTGATGGTGGACGCCAAGTTCATGGCTGGCGGCACCAACATCCATTACCTGGAAGAGTGGCTGTCCCAGCACAAGCGCTGAGCCAGCACCGGTGGTTGTTCAATATGCTGGCCCCTGGCAACGGGGGCCGGCATTTCATTTTTTCTGAGAGGCCTGCGCCCATGTTCGAGCTGATGCTGATGTGCCCCGAAGACCGGATCGAGCCGGTCAGTGACGCGCTAGACGCGCTGGATGCGCTGAGCGTCTCGGTGGAAGACGCCGATGCGCAGACCGATGCCGAGCAGGCCCTGTTCGGTGAGCCCGGCATGCCGCCACCCAAGGACGGCTGGCAGCGCAGCCGCGTCGTGGCCCTGTTCCCGACCCGCGAGGCCGCCAGCGAGGCGCAGCAGCTGCTGTCGGTGCAGGACTTCTTCGAGGGCTGCCAGGTGCTGGGTATGGCCGAGTTGGCCGACCAGGACTGGGTGCGGCTCACGCAATCGCAGTTCACCCCCGTGGACATCACGCCCGATTTCTGGATCGTGCCCACCTGGCACGAGTTGCCCGCCGAGGCTGTGCGCAGCATTCGGCTGGACCCGGGCCTGGCCTTTGGCACCGGCACCCACCCCACCACGCGCATGTGCCTGCGCTGGATCGCCCGCAAGGGCGCCACCGGCGAAGGCGCGGCTGCCTTCGGCCGCGTGCTCGACTACGGCTGCGGCTCGGGCATCCTGGCCATTGGCACGGCCAAGTTCGGTGCCACCGACATCGATGCCGTGGACATCGACACGGCGGCCGTCGAATCGACGGTACTGAACGCCGAGGCCAACGGTGTGCAACTGCGTGCCGGCCTGCCCGACAAGGCCAGCGGCCAGTACCAGACCGTGCTGGCCAACATCCTGGCCACGCCACTGCGCGTGCTCGCGCCCCTGCTGTGCAACCATGTGGCGCCCGGCGGCCACCTGGTGCTGGCGGGCATCCTGGCGCGCCAGGCCGAGGAGCTCAAGGAGGCCTACGCACCCTGGGTGAAGCTGGAAGTGGCGGACACTGAGGACGGTTGGATCCTGATGACCGCATCGCGTTGAAGCATGGCGCGGTGCGGCTTGCGCCGCACCCTACAATCGACCGCAGATGAGCCAGATCACACGCTGCCCGGCCTGCGCGACCCAATTCAAGGTGGTCGCCGACCAGCTGCGCATTTCCGAGGGCTGGGTGCGCTGCGGGCAGTGCAAGGAGGTGTTCGACGCGGCCGCGCACCTGGTGGCCGCACCGCCCCCGCCGATGCTGCCCGACGTCTCGCTGACCGACACCCGCCCACCACCGGTGGTGGTTGCACGGCAGCCCGAAGCGCGCGGTGCCTGGGGGGTGTTCGACCCGCCGGCGAGCCAGGCGGCGGGCCGCGTGTCCCAGCCTGCGGCGCCCGCTGCGGCGGCGGGTCCCGGCGGCACGGCTGGCCAGGTGTTCGATATTCCCGCACCCACTGTTCCAGCGTTCCTCTCGGCTGCGCGCGCGCCTTCCACTGCGCTCAGTGCCGATGATCTGAGCCTGGAGCCCTTGCAGACCTTTGGCTGGCGGGCGCCGTCCGTACCGCCATTGCTGCCACCCCGGTCGGCACCCGCTGTGCCCCCTGCTGCGGCCATACCACCGCCAGCGGCATTCGTGCCTCCGCCGCCACGCGAGGAGAGCCGTGTGATGCCCGGGCTGGCCGCGTCGCTGCTGGCCGACCTGGCCCCTGTGGCCAGTCCGGCCTTGCCCAGGGGGATGGATCCGGCTGCCGAGGGCATGGCCGTGCCTGCCGGCTACGAGCTGCCGGTGGCGGAATTTTCCGACTCCCTGCCCGATGGCGAAGATGACGACAATGGGCCCGACACGGAGATCATGTCCTTGCCGGAAGAGGGGACGGGTGATGACGCCGCCTACCCCGCCCTGGATCTGCCCACCCCGGCGGCCAGGCGCGCAGCGCTGCCAGCGCACGATGAGGACGACGACCACGATGATGGCGTGCCGCTGTTCGGCCCCGCTGCGGCAGCGCCTCAGCCCATGCTGCCGGTGGCCGCGCCCGAATCTGCGCCCCGGCGCACGCCCGTGGCGTCGCAGCCACCCTCCAGCGGGTTTTCCGAATCCATCACGCCTTTTCCCGATCCGGATTTCGAGCTGATGCCCGATCCGGTCTTTCCGGCATCGGCACCAGCGCTCCCCCGATCCGAGCCCGCCGGTGCTGCGCGTGGGCGCTCGGCGGCGACCGCCCTGGATGCCGATGAGGACGATCTGCCCGCCGGCCACCCCGATGCCGAGGAGGTGAGTTTCGTGCGGGCTGCGCGGCGCAAGGCCTTCTGGCGCCGGCCACTCGTGCGCTCGCTGCTGGCGCTGGTGCTCTTGCTGCTGCTCGGGGTGCTGGCCGTGCAGGTTGCCGTGCAGGAGCGCAACCGCATCGCCGCGATGGACAGCAGGGCGCGCCCCTGGCTGCAGCAGCTGTGCACGCACCTGGGCTGTACGCTGGCCCCCCAGCGCCAGATTGCCGATGTGGTGATCGACAGCTCGTCCTTCAACAAGGCGCGTGGCGATGGCTACCTGCTGTCGCTTACCGTCAAGAGCCGCGCCACGATACCGCTGGAAATGCCGGCGGTGGAGCTGACCCTCACTGATGCCCAGGACCAGCCCGTCTTGCGGCGCGTGCTGCTGCCGGCCGATCTCGCGGCGCCCGTCGAACTGCCTGCGCGCGGAGAGTGGAGCACCTCGGTCTCGGTGGTGGTGACCACGGGCGCCTCGCGGGTGTCGGGCTACCGGCTGCTGACTTTCTACCCCTGATCCCACCGGGATCGCGGGCCTCTCTTTCCAACCCTTCACTCTCTTCCCACCTATGGCTGCCCTTATCTGTGGTTCCCTGGCATTCGACACCATCATGACCTTCGAGGGACGCTTTGCCGAGCAGATCCTGCCCGAGCAACTGCACATCCTCAACGTGTCGTTCCTCGTGCCCTCGCTGCGCCGCGACTTTGGTGGCTGCGCCGGCAACATCGCCTACAGCCTGAAGCTGCTGGGTGGCGAGCCCCTGCCCATGGCCATGCTGGGCAGTGATGCTGCGGACTACCTGCAGCGCCTGGATACCCTGGGCATCAGCCGCCGCTTCGTGGGCCAGGTGGAGGATGTGCACACCGCGCAGGCCATGATCATGACCGACCGCGACAACAACCAGATCACGGCCTTCCACCCGGGCGCCATGATGCAGGCGCATGCGAATCGCATCGAATCCGGCGACGGCATCCGCCTGGCCATCATCGCGCCCGATGGCCGCGACGCCATGATCGAGCATGCTGCGCAACTGGTGGCGGCCGGTGTTCCCTTTGTCTTCGATCCGGGCCAGGGCCTGCCCATGTTCAATGGTGCCGAGCTGTCGCGCTTCATTGAGCAGGCGACCTGGGTCACGGTCAACGACTACGAGGGCAAGATGCTCAGCGAACGCACGGGCTGGAGTCTGGCCGAGATCTCGCAGCGTGTGGACGGCCTGGTGGTGACGCTGGGTGGCGAGGGCTGCGAAGTCTGGATCAAGGGCGAGAAGACGCTGGTGCCTGCCGTGGTGCCTGCCGCCATCGTGGACCCCACGGGCTGCGGCGATGCCTGGCGTGGTGCGCTGCTCTTCGGTCTGGAGCGTGGCTGGCCGCTGGTGCAATGCGCCGAGCTGGGCAACCGAGTCGGGGCGCTGAAGATCGCACAGCGCGGCCCGCAAAGCTACACGCTGGACTTTCAGCCTGCGTGAGCTTAGCTTGGTGCCGTGCGTGCGTCGCCTGGGGTGGCGCACGGCGCCAAAGCGCCGACCAGCGCTTTGCGTCCGGGCATAAAAAAACCCGGTGCCGAAGCACCGGGTTGAGCGCAAAGCGCGTAAGGCAAAGACTTACGGCTTGGTGCCCGTGGGGAAGGGCCATGCTGCCTGAGGGTTCAGCGTGGTCTGCGCTGCGGGAGCGGCTGCGGCTGCAGCTGGCGCAGGGGCTGGGGCCTTGGCCGCTTTCTTGGCAGGAGCTGCCTTCTTCGCGGGCGCAGGGGCGGCGGCCTTCTTCGCTGCTACGGCCTTCTTGGCAGGAGCGGCAGCCTTCTTGCTGGGCGCAGCTGCCTTCTTGGCAGGAGCGGCAGCCTTCTTGGCGGGTGCAGCTGCCTTT
>NZ_LMIJ01000030.1:0-112178 GCF_001428665.1 Acidovorax sp. Root219 | reverse complement strand
CTTGGCGGGAGCGGCCTTCTTGGCTGGTGCTGCTGCCTTCTTGGCAGGAGCGGCCTTCTTGGCCGCTGGCTTTGCAGCTACAGCCTTCTTCGCGGGAGCTGCCTTCTTTGCAGCGGGTTTTTTCGCAGTTGCCATCATGTTCTCCTTGAGTCAATTTGCAAAGAGCACTTCGTGTCTACAGTGGACATGAAGCGATCCATGGAGATGGGGTTGACCCCATCTCCATGAACACGGGAACGCCCTGCACGGCAACGCGCTTGGGCGTTGTCCGTGCAGGGCGTGGTGTGGGGATCCATGGCGTGCGTGCACCTGCGAGGCTAGTCCCAGGACAATGCGCCACCCGACTGGTACTCGATGACGCGCGTCTCGAAGAAGTTGCGTTCCTTCTTCAGGTCGATCATCTCGCTCATCCAGGGGAAGGGATTTTCTTCGTTGGGGAACAGCGTCTCCAGGCCGATCTGGGTGGCGCGGCGGTTGGCGATGTAGCGCAGGTAGCCCTTGAACATCGAGGCGTTCATGCCCAGCACGCCACGCGGCATGGTGTCTTCGGCGTAGCGGTATTCGAGCTCCACGGCCTGCATGAACAGGGCCTTGATCTCGGCCTTGAACTCTGCGGTCCACAGGTGCGGGTTCTCCAGCTTGAGCTGGTTGATCAGGTCGATGCCGAAGTTGCAATGCATCGACTCATCGCGCAGGATGTACTGGTACTGCTCGGCAGCGCCGGTCATCTTGTTCTGGCGACCCAGCGCCAGGATCTGCGTGAAGCCGACGTAGAAGAACAGGCCTTCCATCAGGCAGGCAAACACGATCAGCGACTTGAGCAGCGTCTGGTCGGTCTCGAAGGTGCCGGTGTGGAAGTTGGGGTCCATAATCGCTTCGATGAAGGGGATCAGGAACTGGTCCTTGTCGCGGATCGAGGGCACTTCCAGGTAGGCGTTGAAGATCTCGCCTTCATCCAGGCCGAGCGACTCCACGATGTACTGGTAGGCGTGCGTGTGGATCGCTTCCTCGAACGCCTGGCGCAGCAGGAACTGGCGGCACTCGGGCGCCGTGATGTGGCGGTAGGTGCCCAGCACGATGTTGTTGGCGGCCAGCGAGTCGGCGGTCACGAAGAAGCCGAGGTTGCGCTTGATGATGCGGCGCTCGTCTTCGGTCAGGCCGTTCGGGTCCTTCCACAACGCGATGTCGCGCGTCATGTTCACCTCTTGCGGCATCCAGTGGTTGGCGCAGGTGGCGAGGTACTTTTCCCAGGCCCACTTGTACTTGAACGGCACCAGCTGGTTGACGTCGGTCTGGCCGTTGATGATGCGCTTGTCGGCAGCGTTCACGCGGCGGTGCGCGGGTGCTGTGGCAGGGGCGGCTTGCGGTGCAGCGGATGCCGTCATCGACGCATGCACTTCCTGAAGCGAGGGGGTCTGGAAAGACACAGGCGGCTGTTCCGCCGGGTGGCTTTTGTGCAGTCCACCGTCCAGTTGATTTTGCGATGAGGGCTTGACTTCTTCGTCCCAGGACAACATAGATTTTCCAGTGTTCGGATTATGAAAGCAGTGCTGCAAAAAGGAAAGCACTGCAGCGTTGCGCAGCAACGTTTTGTTGCTTCACAGCACCGAAGCGGCGTGCATGGGTCTGCATGCGCGCCGCTTCATGAGGCCTTACTGGCAGGCCTCGCAGGTTGGATCATCGATGGCGCAGAACTTGACGTCGGTGGCAGGCAGCGCAGCGGCCTGCGCGGCAGCGGCTGCAGCAGCCACTTCCATCGCGCTGGGCTTGGCGGGTGCGGCCTGTGCAGAGCCTGCATCGCTGCCCGACGACACGGAGTTGAGCTGGCGCGTGTTCACGGTGCTCATCTCCACGTGCGTGGCGCTTTGCGTGCGCAGGTAGTAGGTGGTCTTCAGGCCGCGCAGCCAGGCCAGCTTGTATGTGTCGTCGAGCTTCTTGCCCGATGCACCGGCCATGTAGATGTTCAGGCTCTGGGCCTGGTCGATCCACTTCTGGCGGCGCGATGCGGCCTCCACCAGCCATTGCGAATCGACTTCGAAGGCCGTGGAGTACAGGGCCTTGATGTCTGCCGGCACGCGGTCGATGGGGTGCAGCGAGCCCTTGAAGTGCTTGAGGTCCATGATCATCACGTCGTCCCACAGGCCCAGGCGCTTGAGGTCGCGCACCAGGCCGCCGTTGATCACGGTGAACTCACCCGACAGGTTGGACTTGACCGACAGATTGCCGAACGAAGGCTCGATCGATGCGTCCACGCCGATGATGTTGGAGATGGTGGCCGTGGGGGCGATGGCGACACAGTTGGAGTTGCGCATGCCGTCCTGGACGATCTTCTTGCGCAGGGCATCCCAGTCCAGCGTGGCCGAACGGTCCACTTCAACGTAGCCGCCGCGTGCCGTGGCCAGCATGTCCAGCGTGTCCAGGGGCAGGATGCCCTGGTCCCACAGCGAGCCCTTGTAGCTCTCGTACTGGCCGCGTTCGCGGGCCAGCTCGGTCGAGGCCCAGTAGGCGTAGTAGCAGATTGCTTCCATCGACCGGTCGGCGAATTCCACGGCCGCTTGCGAGGCGTAGGGAATGCGCAGCTCGTACAGGCTGTCCTGGAAGGCCATCAGGCCCAGGCCCACAGGGCGGTGGCGCAGGTTGGAGTCGCGCGCCTTGGTGACCGCGTAGTAATTGATGTCGATCACGTTGTCCAGCATGCGCATGGCCACGGTGATGGTCTTGCGCAGCTTGGCGTGGTCAATCTGGCCGTCCTTCAAGTGCTGCAGCAGGTTCACGGAGCCCAGGTTGCAGACCGCGGTCTCGGTATCGCTGGTATTCAGCGTGATCTCGGTGCACAGGTTGGACGAGTGCACCACGCCAGCGTGCTGCTGGGGCGAGCGCACGTTGCAGGCATCCTTGAAGGTGATCCAGGGATGGCCGGTCTCGAACAGCATGGTCAGCATCTTGCGCCACATGTCGGTGGCCTGCACCGTCTTGGAGGGCTTGATCTCGCCGCGCGCGGCCTTTGCTTCGTAGGCCACATAGGCCTTCTCGAAGGCAGTGCCGAACAGGTCGTGCAGGTCGGGTACGTCGGAGGGCGAGAACAGGGTCCAGGTGCCCTTTTCCATCACGCGGCGCATGAACAGGTCGGGGATCCAGTTGGCCGTGTTCATGTCGTGCGTGCGGCGGCGGTCATCGCCGGTGTTCTTGCGCAGCTCCAGGAACTCCTCGATATCCAGGTGCCAGGTTTCCAGGTAGGTGCAGACGGCGCCCTTGCGCTTGCCGCCCTGGTTCACGGCCACGGCCGTGTCGTTGACCACCTTGAGGAAGGGCACCACGCCCTGTGATTCACCGTTCGTGCCCTTGATGTGCGAGCCCAGGGCGCGCACGCGGGTCCAGTCGTTGCCCAGGCCGCCGGCAAACTTGGACAGCAGGGCATTTTCCTTGATGGAGTCGTAGATGCCTTCCAGGTGGTCGGGCACCGTGGTCAGGTAGCACGAGGACAGCTGCGAGCGCAGCGTGCCGCTGTTGAACAGCGTGGGCGTGCTGGACATGAAGTCGAAGCTCGAGAGGATCTCGTAGAACTCGATGGCGCGGGCTTCGCGGTCGGCTTCATTGAGCGACAGGCCCATGGCCACGCGCATGAAGAAGCACTGGGGCAGCTCGATGCGGGTCTTGCGCACGTGCAGGAAGTAGCGGTCGTACAGGGTCTGCAGGCCCAGGTAATCGAACTGCAGGTCGCGGTCGGCGTTGAGGGCGGCGCCCAGGCGGGCCAGGTCGAACGTCAGCAGGCGCGGGTCCAGCAGCTCGTTGTCCACACCCTTCTGGATGAACTGCGGGAAGTAGTCCACGTAGCTCTGGCCCATGTCGTCCTGCGTGACTTCACGGCCCAGCACTTCGCGCACGATGGTATGCAGCAAGAGGCGTGCGGTGGCGTAGGTGTAGTCGGGGTCCTTCTCGATCAGCGTGCGGGCTGCCAGGATGGACGCTTTGTAGACCTCGTCCATGGG
The DNA here is from genome assembly GCF_001428665.1 of Acidovorax sp. Root219. Lineage (GTDB taxonomy): Bacteria > Pseudomonadota > Gammaproteobacteria > Burkholderiales > Burkholderiaceae_C > Acidovorax. The sequence continues at coordinate 108,189 of NZ_LMIJ01000030.1, read as the reverse complement.
GACGCCGTCGTACAGGTTGCGCATGGTCTCGGCCACGATGGGCTGGGCCGAGATGTCCGCGCCCAGGTTCACGCAGGCCGACTCGATCAGGCCACGCAGGCGCACCAGGTCCAGCACCACGCGCTTGTCGCCGTCCAGCACGTGCAGTGCGGGGGCGGGCGCTGCAGCCGTTTCCTGTTCGACGTGGCGGGCACGCTCCTGGGTGCGGCTTTCGCGGTACAGCACGTAGGCGCGGGCGACCTCGTGGTGGCCGCCTCGCATCAGCACCAGTTCCACCTGGTCCTGCACGTCTTCAATATGGAAGGTGCCGCCGCCAGGACGCGAGCGCGCCAGGGCGCGGGCGACGTTCTGGGTCAGCGAGTCCACCACTTCGCGCACGCTGGCCGAGGCCGCACCCTGGGTGCCGTGCACTGCCAGAAACGCCTTCATCATCGCCACGGCAATCTTCTGCGGCTCGAACGGGACCACGGCGCCATTGCGGCGGATGATCTGGTAATGGGAGTACGTGTTCGCTCCCTCTGGTGCAGCAGAAGATGCCTCGGGCGCATCCTGGGATGCGGGGCGGGTGGTGGATGAAGGTGTGTTCAAAGCAGCGTGCATGGATGTCCTCTTTTTGGGTGCTGTCTGGAATGTGCAGGCGGGTGGCAGTGCCGCCGCGAGGGAGAAGTGGTGCGCCAGTTTCTGGCCTGTCGCACACTATATATGGTGTGTCAGTTGCGTTCAATACGCTACCGGTAGTGTACCGCCGCCAGAGACGCCAAATTCCGAAACAGCATGTTTCCCCCACGCCGCATCGGCCTATGAGGCCTGCCGTGCGCGCGCCTTGTGTCCGATGGATGGCTGTGAAAACCACGCAGTGGCGCGTGATGCGGCCCGGTTTTGCATGGCAGGCCGCGTGCAGATTGAAGCGGCCGTTTTGTGCATGCGCAGCAAAAAATATTTTTGCGGCAGCGGTGATGTGACGTGCTGTTGCGACATCCGCTGCGGGTGCTGCAGCCTGCGCGCACCGGCCCGGTGCGCGGGGTCAGGCGCCGGTAGTGGAGGCCGGCTGCGTGTCGACCGGAAAGCACTCCGGTGGCCAGCCCAGCGACTGCTGCAGTCCCGGCCAGTCGAAGCCTGCGCCCGGATCGTGCTTGCGCCCCGGGGCAATGTGCTCGTGGCCAGCCAGGTGGGCAACGGGATAGCGCCGCGCGATGTCACGGCACAGCCAGGCAAGCGTGGCGTACTGCGGGGTCTCGAAGCGCTCGCCCTCCAGGCCTTCGAGCTCGATGCCGATGGAGTCGTCGTTGCATTGCGCGCGGCCCCGGTAGGCCGAGGGCCCCGCATGCCAGGCGCGCTGGTCGCAGTCCACGAACTGCCAGAGCGCTCCCGTGCGATCGATGAAGAAGTGCGCGGACACCTGAAGACCGCGGATGCCCTGGTAATAAGGGTGCGCGTCCCAGTCGAGTGTGTTGGTGAACAGCTGGCGCACGGCCGGGCCCCCGTACTCGCCCGGTGGCAGGCTGATGGAGTGCACCACGATCAGGTCGATCTGCGCGGCGGGCGGGCGCGGACCGAAGTTGGGCGAGGGGTGGCGCACGGCCGACCGGTGCCAGCCCTGGTCCCAGGGGGAACCATCGGCGTCCGGCCCCTCAGCCGATGTCGTCATGGGCATCCTGGTCATTAGGCACGGCGATGTTCAGGCGGGCAATGCGGTAGCGGATCTGGCGCAGGCTGATGCCCAGGCGTGCCGCCGTGGCCGTGCGGTTGAACCCCGCCTCGCGCAGTGCGCGCACCAGGATGTCGCGCTCCTGCTGGTCCAGCCAGGCCTGCAGGTCGCTGGGCAGGGGCGTGCTGGCGCCTGGCATGGGGGAGCCGGGCGCCCCGCCTAGGGCCGGGCGGGGTGACGATGCGTCATCCGCCTGCAGCGTGTCCGGCAAGGCGGTGGGGTTGAAAGCCGCGGCGTCTGAAGCCTGTGCGGGGGGCGGGCTGGCGCTGCTCGAGGCAGCAGGAAAGCCGCTCGCAGGCGGTGCCACGCCGTCCACGTGCAGCTCGTCCCCCTCGCTCAGGGCCACGGCCCGGTGCAGCAGGTTCTCCAGCTCACGCACGTTGCCGGTGAGCGGGTGGGCGGCAATCGCCTGTATGGCGTGCTCGGTGAGTGCCGGCACGGGCATGCCCGACTCCTGCGCGATGCGCGCGAGCAAGGCCCGGCACAGGGCGGGCAGGTCCTCGCGCCGCTCGCGCAGCGGCGGGATCACGACCTCGATCACGTTGAGGCGGTAATACAGATCCTGGCGGAAGCGGCCGGTCTGCACGTCGGCCGCCAGGTCGCGGTGCGTGGCGCTGACGATGCGCACATCCACCGTCTCTTCCTGCGTGGAGCCCAGGGCGCGCACGCTGCGCTCCTGGATGGCGCGCAGCAGCTTCGACTGCATGGCCAGCGGCAGGTCGCCGATCTCGTCAAGGAACAAGGTGCCCCCACGCGCCGCCTGGAAGTAGCCGTCCCGGTCCTGGCTGGCGCCGGTGTAGGAGCCCTTGCGCGCACCGAAGAATTCGGCCTCGAGCAGGTTTTCGGGGATGGCGCCGCAGTTCACGGCCACCCAGGGGCCGTCTGCGCGCTGGCTGCTGGCGTGCAGCGCCTGGGCGACGAGCTCCTTGCCGGTGCCCGATTCGCCGTGGATCAGCACCGGCGCCATGCCCCGCGCCACCTTGGCCACGCGCTGCTTGACGTTGCGCATGGCGGCCGATTCGCCCACCAGCCGGTCCAGCGCCGACGAAGAGGCCTGCGCATCGACCGTGCCGCTCTGGCGCCCGCCCGGGGTGCGCGCCGCGCGCGGTGCAGGCACACCGCCCGTGCCCTGGATGGCCGAGGCCACGACCGAGCGGAACTGTTTCAGGTCCACCGGCTTGGTCAGGTAGTCGAAGGCGCCGGAGCGCAGGGCCTCCACCGCGTTCTCGGCCGAGCCATAGGCCGTCATCACCACGCAGCGCTCCTTGCGCTGCTGGTCGCGCAGGTCCTGCAGCAGTTCCATGCCAAAGCCGTCGGGCAGGCGCATGTCGGTGATTACCGCGTCGAAGCGGTGGGCCTTGAGCTGCTCGCGCGCCTCCTGCACGCTGGCGGCGGTCTCCACGCGGTAGCCCTCGCGCAGCAGCGTGAGTTCATAGAGCGTGCGCAGGTCGGGCTCGTCGTCCACGACAAGGATGGAGGCAGCAGGGGCGTTCATGGAGCTTTAGACAACAATCGTGTCGAACAGGGAGGCGGGCTCGGCGGGCCGGGTGGTGCGCCGAAAGCCTACCGTAAAAGCATTGCCGCCGGTATCGCCGCGCTGGGTCAGGCGCACCACGCGCTGGTAGCCGATGGAGGCGCCATGGCGCTGGCACAGCTCGCGGCAGATGTACAGGCCCAGGCCGCTGGAGCGGCTCTCGGACGAAAAGAACGGCTCGAACAGGTGGCGCTCCACGGACTTGTCCATGGGGGCGCCATCGCTCCAGACCTGCAGGCTGACCTGGCCCGTGATGGTGGTGCGCGTGGCGATGCACAGCGAATCCGGCTCCGGGCCCATGTAGCGCAGGGCATTGTCCAGCAGGTTCACCAGCACGCGGCGCAGGTGCTCGGTGTCGAATTCCACTTGCGCATCGCCGGCGCTCAGCGCGACCAGGCCGCGCCGTTTGTCCGGCTCCTGCCCCTGCCAGTCGCTCCAGATCTGGGCCACGGCGCTGTCCAGGTGCAGCGTGGAGGCCGGCGACTGGCTGATCTGGTGCTGCACGCGGGCAATGTCCAGCACTTCCTCGGCAATGCGCGCCAGGCGGTCGGCGTTTTGCTGCACCATGTGCGCCAGGCGCTTCTGGCCGGGGTCCGTCAGGTCTTCTTCCAGCAGGGCATTGGCCTGGACGATGGCTGCCAGGGGGTTGCGGATCTCGTGCGCCACGGCGGCCGACATGCGGCCCATCGCGGCCAGCTTCTCGGTGCGCAGGCGCGCCTGCATCTCGCGCAGGTCGTGCAGGAACATCACGCACAGCCGCTCGCTGCCGGCCTCGCGGGCCGGTGTGCGCGAAGAGGTCAGCCAGGTGCGCACATGCAGCCCGGTCGGGCTCTCGCCGGGGTGCAGCAGGTCCGCATCGGCGGTCTGGGGTTGCTCCTGGCGAAAGGTGCGGCGTGCCAGCTTCACCAGCGGATCCCATGCGGCAGCATGCGTCAGCGAAAAGGGCAGCGGCGGCAGGGGCGGCTGCCCCAGCAACTGCAGCGCGGCCGGGTTGGCCGTGCGCACGACGTCGTTCTCGTCCACCACGAGCACGCCGTCGGTGAGGTTCTGGATCACCAGGGCGCTCACCTGCGTCTGCACGCGCGCCGTCATCTGGCTTTGCTGGGCCACTTCCTGCTCGCGCGCCAGGCGCGTGGCAAGCTGGTGCACCAGGTAGGAGACGATGAAGTAGCCCGTGCCGGTGAGGGCGCTCTGCAGGTAGCGCTGCGGGTCGTCGACACCGGAGCGCGAGCCCAGCCACGCCAGGCCCAGCAGCAGCAGGGTGACACCCGCCGTGGTGCCCAGCGCCAGCGTGAGCGTGCCCAGCACCGCCGCCATCAGTATCGGCAGGCCGAAGAGCGGGGTGTAATTCAGGGCGCCCGAGTGCAGCAGTTGCAGGGCGCAGACCACCGCCAGGTCGACGCCGATGGACGGCAGCCATTGCATGCCCGTGCCCGGCGATGGCGGCCGGTGGCGCGCCAGGATGCGCATCAGGAGGGTGGCAACGAGGTAGGCCACCGAGACCGACAGTGCGGCGGGGTCCAGCACCTGGTTGACCGCCTGCCCGAGCGTCTGCAGCAGCACCAGGGCGATGGCGACCATCACCCGGGCGGTCAGGAAGCCCTTCCACAGGCGCAGGAACGGCGCGTCCACCGTCACCAGCAAGTTGTTGCCCGACGCGTTGTCCGCCATGGTCGGCTCAGGGCTTGCCAAGGCGCTGGTGCTCCAGGCTGCAGTAGGCAAGGTTGCCCTGGATATGCGCGTCGGCACGCGGCACATGCACGCCGCAGTGCGCGCAGGCCAGCATGTCCTGGGGCAGCGCCGGGGGGCGGGCCTTGACGGGCTGGGGGGGCTTGGGTGTGGCGCGGTTGCTGCGCCAGATGCCGATGGCCACCACCAGCACCACCAGCAGAACGAGGTACTTCATGCGCTGCGGCCCAGGATGACTTCGAGCACGAAACGCGAGCCCACATAGGCCAGCAGCAGCAGCCCCGCACCGGCATAGAGCACGCCCACGGCAGTGCGGCCGCGCCAGCCAAAGCGTGCACGGCCCAGCAACAGCGTGGCAAACGTGATCCAGGCCATCAGCGAGAAAATCGCCTTGTGGTCCCAGCGCCAGGCGCGGCCATAGAGCGCATCGCCAAAAAGCCAGCCGGCCAGCAGCGTGGCGGTGAGCAGCACGAAGCCGGCGGTCACGAAGCGGAAGGTCAGGCGCTCCAGCGTGAGCAGCGGAATGCCGCTGTGCGGGTCTTCGGCCTGGCGGATATGGCGCTCGGCCCGCGTCATCAGCCAGGCATGCACCACCGCAGCGCCGAAGAGGCCATAGCAGGCGATGCCCAGGGCCAGGTGCAGCGGTAGCCAGGCCGAGGCCGACACATGCAGTGGCTGGCCCGGGAACACCAGGGCCAGCACGATGGCCGCCGCGCCCAGCGCCGCCAGCACCCAGCGCGCCTGCATCTGCGGAAACAGCTGCTTTTCGACCGCGTACACCGTCAGCACCAGCCAGGCCGTCATCGACAGCGCCGGTGCGAAGCCGAAGCGCGGAGCCTCGCTCCACAGCCCCAGCACCAGGGTGGCCCCATGCAGCAACCATGCGACCAGCAGGGCGTTGCGCATGCCCGCCGCCCCCAGGCGCGACGCCGCGGCTGCGGGCATGGCATAGGCTGCCGCTGCGGCAAGCGCGAGCAGCCAACCCATGGGAGAAGCACTGGGTAAAATCATGCCTCAGAGTTTAGTAGCCTTTCGCCCCATCGCCAGTACCCCCTGGCGCGCACGCCGCTTGCCCGCGCGCAAACCCGGAACAATCCCTATGGCCTCCGCCCTCACCGACAAACTCACGCGCCTCGTCAAGGAGATGCGCGGCCAGGCCCGCATCACCGAATCCAATGTGCAGGACATGCTGCGCGAGGTGCGCATGGCCCTGCTCGAGGCCGACGTGGCCCTGCCCGTCGTGCGTGATTTCATTGCCCGCGTCAAGGAAAAGGCCCTGGGCCAGGAAGTGCTGGGCTCGCTCAAGCCGGGCCAGACCCTGGTCTCCATCGTCAACCGCGAACTCGCCGCCACCATGGGCGAGGGCATTTCCGACATCAACTTGGCCGCCCAGCCACCCGCCGTGATCCTGATGGCAGGCCTGCAGGGCGCAGGCAAGACCACCACCACGGCCAAGCTGGCCAAGCACCTGATCGAAAAGCGCAAGAAGAAGGTGCTCACCGTCTCGGGCGACGTCTACCGCCCCGCCGCCATCGAGCAGCTCAAGACGGTGACGAAGCAGGCCGGCGCCGAGTGGTTCCCGAGCACGCCCGACCAGAAGCCGCTGGATATCGGCCTGGCCGCACTCGACTATGCCAAGAAGCACTACTTCGACGTGCTGCTGGTCGACACGGCCGGCCGCCTGGCCATCGACGAAGTGCTGATGAAGGAAATCAAGGACCTGCACGCTGCGCTGAACCCGGTTGAAACACTGTTCGTGGTCGATGCCATGCAGGGCCAGGACGCGATCAACACGGCCAAAGCCTTCAAGGAGGCGCTGCCGCTCACCGGCATCGTGCTGACCAAGCTCGACGGCGACTCGCGCGGCGGTGCCGCGCTGTCGGTGCGCCAGATCACCGGCGCGCCGATCAAGTTCGCCGGTGTCTCCGAAAAGCTCGACGGCCTGGAGGTCTTCGACGCCGAGCGCCATGCCGGCCGCATCCTGGGCATGGGCGACATCGTGGCCCTGGTGGAGCAGGTCACGGCCGGCGTGGACATCGAGGCCGCGCAAAAGCTCGCTGCCAAGGTCAAGAGCGGGGATGGATTCGACCTCAACGACTTTTTGTCGCAGCTTCAGCAGATGAAGCAGATGGGCGGGCTGTCCAGCCTCATGGACAAGCTGCCCGCCCAGTTCACCGCCAAGGCTGGCGCCGTGGACATGGACAAGGCCGAGAAGGACATCAAGCGCAAGGAAGGCATCATCCAGAGCATGACGCCGCTGGAGCGCCGCAAGCCCGAGCTGATCAAGGCCACGCGCAAGAAGCGCATCGCCGGCGGCGCGGGCGTGCATGTCCAGGAGGTGAACCGCCTGCTCAAGGAATTCGAGCAGATGCAGGACATGATGAAGAAGATGAAGGGCGGCGGCCTGATGAAGATGATGAAGAAGATGGGCGGCATGAAGGGCCTGGGCGGCGGTGGCATGCCCAAGATGCCGTTCTGAGCCGGGCCTTCGATCACCCACAGCCCTGAATGAGCGCAGGCCGCGCTCTTCAGGGCTTTTTCAATGACGGTGGCGGCAATGGCCAGGGCAGCCAGTGCCAGGGGTGGTCCCGGTTGGCCACCCATTGCGCCACGTCGTCTTCGGTGAACGCCACTCCGAGGCTGTCGGCGCGCGAATGGGCCACCCATTGGCGGCGGCCGCGCGCGCAGGCGGTGCCGAAATCCTGCCAGCCCTGAAAGCAGTCGGCCGCGCGCTGCGCGTTGTGGTGCAGGATCTGCCACTGCGTGGCCTCGTCCAGCCAGCCCAGCAGCGCGGCCGTGCGCGTGGCAAAGGCCACGCGGGCGCAGGCCAGCGCCATGGCATCGCGCGGGACATCGTCGGGGCGCAGGGCGTCCAGGCCCATGCGGAACCAGCCCTCGCGCAACTGACCGGGCAGGACCTTGCGGACCTGATCGTCCGCCATGTCGCTGCGCATGCCCAGCAGGTGCAGCAGGGCCGGGCGCAGGGATTGCTGCAGCGGCTCGGACAGCAAGGGCATGCGCGCATCGGCAAAGCCGCCCTGGATGCGCGCGAAGGCCATGGGGTCGGCCAGCGCCAGGGTCCAGCTCCAGTGCGCGTCCAGCACGTACTGCCGGCGCAGGCGGGGGCGCCCGTACCAGCGCAGAAACGGCCCCAGCACCCACAGCAGCAACCGCCAGGCCAGCCATGCCAGAAGGCAGAATCCCAGCGCGAAGACCAGCCAGGCGATCATGGCATGCGCTCCGTGCCTTCCGGTGCCGCGGGCAGTGCCGCCGCCACCGACGCGGCCAGGGGCAGGCCACGCAGCAGCGCCGGATCGCGCGCGGCCACCAGCCACTGCACCAGCACCGAGGGCGCGGGCAGCTCGCGCACCAGCGCCGGGCGGCTCTGGATGAGGCGCAGCTGGTCGGCCTCCAGCGCCACGTCGCGCACGGCGCACCAGCCCTGGGAGGTGTGCACGATGCCCATCTGCAGCGCGTCGGGCGGTGCATCCCCGCAGGTGTCGAGCTGGTTGAGCAGCGCCAGCACCTCGCCCTGGTAGCGCTCGATGGGCGGGCGGTTCTGTTTGCCCTTGATCTGGTCGATGGCCAGGCGGCCACCTTCGCGCACGTGCGCGCTGATGGTGATGTGCGGCAGGTTGCCTGCCGTGCGGTAGGAGAACAGGCGCAGCCGGCCCCCTTCGCAAGCGCTGGCGTAGTGCTCGCCATAGCCGCCACCGAGGCTGCGGCGGTTGGCGAACTGGCCCAGGCAGTGGCGCATCATCTGGCTCTCGTAGGCCATCTCTGCACGCAGGTGCGTGCTGTCCGGGCGGAACTCGACAAAATGCCCCTGCTCACCCTGCCACACCGGGGCCACCGCATCGGGCGCGTGCTCGCGCCAGCCGGCTGCGGCCTTGGCCTCGTAGGCTGCATGCTCCTCGTCCCACTGCGCCAGCGCCTGGGGGGCCGTCACACGCTGCAGCTTGCCCTGCAGCGCAGTGCCTTCGCGCGACAGCAGGAATTCCACCAGCCGCGACTCCAGCGCCAGCACGGCCTCGGCCTCGGGATCGACCCACCACAGCGCCGTGGTGGGAGCAGCCGTGTGCCGTGGCGAGGCCTCCACCAGACGGGCCAGTGCCCAAGGCGGTACAGCTGCCGGTTTGAGCAGGGCCTGCGCCTGCTCGCGCTGCGTGACGGCCTGCACCACGGGGGCGCTCGCCTGCAGGTTGCCCACCACATGGCGGTAGAAGTGGTTGGCCAGCCAGGCGCGCACCTCCTCGGGGTCGTTGCGCGCGCGGCTGCGGCGCTCGATGGCGCTGCGGATGGCCGGCGCGTTGACCACGTCGCGCGCACCGTACATGCTGCGTGCCGGCAAAGCACCCATGGCCACTACCAGACCTTCCACCAAGGGTTCTTCGCGCGCATGGTCTTTTTGCAGCGGTCCATGTTCTCGCGCGCGTACCCGGCCTGCTCCTGATCGTCCGGTTCACCGGGGCGCACCCTCTTGAGTGACTCCTGGTACAACGCCATGGCCCGCTCATGCTGGCCGGCGTACTCCAGCACGTTGCCTGCCACGCGCCGCATGCCGGGCAGGGGGCTGGCCAGGGTGCGGGGCATGTCCCGCTCCAGCCGCGCCAGCGCGTCGGCGGGCTGCGACCAGGCCAGGTCGCGCAGCATCACCAGCAGCGTGGAGAGGTAGTCCTCTTCGTTCTCGGCTTGGTCCTCCTGGTCCAGGCCGGCCCACCATTCGTCCAGGCGCTGCAGCCAGATGGCGATCTCGTTGTCGCGGTCCAGCCCGTACAGCGCGTGGCACACGCCCTTGAAGTATTCCGTGGGGTCGTGGCGTCCGTAGCCGTGGTCCAGCGCGTAGTGCCACAACCTGTCGGCGGCGGCAATGAACTCGGTTTTGCGCTCGGCCGCCTCGTAGCAGGACATGAGCCCGTTGTGGTGCTCGGCAAAGGGGCTGGTGGCCAGGCCCTTGTGGTGCAGGTCGATGGCCTTGTCATAGTCCTTGAGTGCCCAGCGGTAGTAGATGCCCAGGTTGTTGCACAGCATGGAATAGACGTGCACATCGGCATCGCGGAACCAGCCTTCGCCCGTGGCGAAGAAGCCATCGAAGTGCACCACGGCCGCCTCGTAGTAGCGCGCCTTGAGGGCGTCCACGTCGCGCTCGGGCCAGTCGCCATCGTCGATGCCGCAGGCCTCCTGGAAGCTGAAATCGAGCCACACGCCGATGTTGTAGCACCAGCCCGCTGCCGGTGAAGCGGGGAAGGGCCGCTGCAGCGCCTTGGCGATGCCATGCACTTTGGCGCGGCAGACCCACAGCGCCTGCAGCACGTCGGGTGCGGCCATGAAGGGCTCGCGCACGGCGGATTCCAGCAGGGGCAGGGCGCCTGCGTGGTCACCGTCTTCAAACCGCTTGAGGCCCTGCTGCGCGGCGATGGCCGGGTGGGCGGGGTCCATCTTGCAGGCCTCCTGCAGGTGGTGCTGCGCAAAGGCCTGCGGTTCCTGCGGGTGGGCGGCCCACTCGGTACCATCGATGGTGGCCGCAGACGCCAGGGCCAGGTGCCAGTAGATGTCCAATGGCCGGCCCGCCGTGCCGTGCTCTGCCAGCTGGGCCAGCGCCACCCTGCAGGCATGCCCGGCGGAGGTGGGGCGCTCGCTGCTGATGCACTCGTACGCCAGCCGGGCTGCAGCATCCAGGCGGCCGGCTTGCACCAGCCAGTCGAGCACCAGGGCGCTGAAGCTGTCGTCCTGGTCATCGGTCAGGCCGAAGCGGCCTTGCAGCCCCTGGGCGATGGCTGCGTCGAGTTGACCCTGCCGGTGCAGCGCCTTGGCATGCAGGCGTGCGCGGCGCACCGAGACGTCGCGCTGCCGGGGGCGCGACAGGTCGGCCGGCATGCGCAGCGGAACCTGCTGCGCGATGGTGTCGATGCTGGACGGGTCCAGCACCACCAGCCGCTCGCCCAGCTTGAGCCAGTCGTTGTGGTCCACGTCCTGTCCGTCCACTGCATGGCGCAGGTGGTCCATGGCCTGCTGTACCAGTTGCTGCGCCTGCGCGGCATCGCCTTCGGCCGCCCAGGCTTCGGCCATGCGCGTGGCCAGCACGGCATCGTCCCAGGCGCGAAAGGCCGCCCGCCCCGGCTGCACCACCTGCAGCGCGTGGCGCGCCTGCACGCTGCGGCGCCACACGCCGTAGTGCTGGCTGCGTTCGGCCTGGCCGGCAAGGTGCTCCCAGGCATCGTCCGACTGGTGCTGCAGGGGCGGCTGTGCCAGCAACTGGGCCATGCCTTCGAGGGCCTGGTGCAGCAGTGGCACCTGGTCCGGCAGGGAGCGCAAGGCCTGGGTACGCGAAAAACCGGTACCGACCTGTGCGTCGTGCCGCTCGGCGGGTGGCAGGTCCTGCAGCAGTGCAGCGGCATGGGTGTCGATGGCCTGTAGCGCCATGGCGGGCTGGCCCGCCTGCATCCAGAGGGAATGGATGCGGTACAGCACCTCCAGCGAGGCCGGCTGCAGCACCTGCTGGCCCAGCATCCGCGCCAGCGCCTCGGTGCGCTGCGCCTGTGCGGCCGCGCCCTCCTGCTGCGGGGTCTCTTCCTCCTCATCCTCCTCGCCTTCGACCAGCGCTTCGGCCTGGTCCAGGTAGGCGTCCAGCAGCGGGCCGGACAGGGGCGTGGCTTGGGGGGCGGCAGTGCGGTCAGTCAGCATGGCGTATCGGGGGTGTCAAAGGCAGAGGGGCGCGCCGGGCAGTGCGCGGCGCAAGGATCGTGGCGGGTCCTCAGGGCGCCAGCAGCCAGTCCTTCAGGGGCTGGCCGGCCCAGGCCTTGGCCTCTTCGCCAACGAAGGCCTGCGGCTTGGAGGCCGGCAGTTTGCGGCGCTTTTCCTGTGCGGCGATGGCTTTTTTCGCTTCGCCCATCCAGTCGGTCACCGACAGGCCCTCGGCGCCAGCCTGGCCGAACAGGGCTTCGGCGAAGGGCGTGTGGTTGCCCTCGTACTGGCACTTGAACGAGGTGCTGCGCACATCGGTCGCGGTCAGCACCACGCGGTTCGGTGCCTTCAGGGGCTCGATGAACGAGCCGCTGTAGCACGCCGACAGCACCACCAGCGTGGGCACCTTGCCCAGGGGCGCCAGGGCGTCGCTCAGGATCCTGGGCGTGATGGGTTGCTGGTTCTTTCCGCCCACGTTGACGCTGAGCAGTCCGGGGTTGGCGTGGGTGGAGATCAGCAGCAGCACGCGGTCACGCGGGCGCGCCACCTCGGCCATCTTGGCCATCACCAGCGCGAAATTCTCGGCCGTGGCCTGGGGCCAGTCGGCGCTCTGGTCCTTGGCCGGGTTGGCCAGCTTGAGCATCAGGGCATTGGGGTCGATCCCGCTGACCAGCTTTTCGGCCAGCAGCACGTCGTTGCGGAAGGCCTTGGACTGCGAGTGCATCGCAAAGCCGGCAAAGATGATGCGGCCTGGCGGTTCGGCAGGCGGCTGGGGTTCGGGGGCTGCCTGGGGTGCAGGCGCCGAGGGCTCTGCCACCTGGACGGGGGGCGCAGCGCAGCCTGCGGCCGCGAGGGCCAATGCCAGGGCGCTGGCGTGGAAGAAGCGCCGCGTGGCGGCGTGGGGGGCAAGAGGCGATGGCATCGATGGTGTTCCACAGAAGGGCAAGAATCGGGGCAACCGGAGCGCGGCGCGCAGGCGGTGGCGAAGCGTGCGTATCGTAAGGGAGTGCCGTGGCGAGTCCAGCGCCTGTTTGGGTGAGTGGCGCAGCCGGGGTTGTGCTGCAACCCATTTCCAGCAGGAATTGGATGCTATTGAATAGGTAGCAAACGACAAAAAGCCGATGCATGCACCGGCTTCGTGTTTGTGTGGCAAATGTCACGCTTTCATCATGCGGCCCGCAGCGCCGGCCGTGCCAGGCGGCTGGCATGCAGCCAGGCGCGGCGCAGCACGGGCGGCGACCACGACTCCTCGGGGATCAGCAGCAGGCGCTGCGCACGCATCGCCTTGCCCAGGGCGATCTGGCTGGTCAGCACTGCCAGTGGAATGGCCAGCGCCAGCGGCAAGCCTACGGGCATCAGCCACAGCAGGGCGCTGCCATCGACGAAGGCCACGCCCAGGGCCAAGAGGGCGATCACGGCGGTCATCGGTGCGAGCTGGCGCGTGGCCTGGCCCCAGGGCACGGCATTGGCTTCGCGGGGTGGCGACTTCCATTGCAGTTCCAGGCCGGTGATGGCCAGCAGCACGAACAGCGAGTGGGCCAGCATGCGCACGGGCGCCTGCAAAATGGCCAGCACGCTCTCGACCACGGCGCTCTTGACGAGGCTCCAGCCACCACCGTACTGCGACTGCTCCTTGCGCATGAACACGGCGGTCACGCCCAGGATGCGCGGCAGGAACAGCATGGACACCGTCCAGCCCCACAGGCCCAGCAACTCGGCCGGCAGGATGTGCCAGTTGGCCACCACGGGCGCACCCGACAGCCACAGGGCCGTGCCCAGCGTCAGGAAGGCCAGCCACAGCGGTGCCGACAGGTAGGCCATGGCGCCGGTCACGAACATCGAGCGGTGCACGGCATGGATGCCGGGCTCGGCCATCAGGCGGGCGTTCTGCAGGTTGCCCTGGCACCAGCGGCGGTCACGCTGCAGCTCGGCCAGCAGGTCCGGCGGTTGCTGCTCGTAGCTGCCGATCAGGTCGGACACCAGCCACACGTGGTAGCCGGCGCGGCGCATCAGCGCGGCTTCGACGAAGTCGTGCGACATGATGCCGCCCGACAGGCCGCCCTTGCCTGCGATGGGGGCCAGCGCGCAGTGCTGCATGAACGGCTCCATGCGGATGATGGCGTTGTGGCCCCAGTAGTGCGACTCGCCCAGTTGCCAGTACTGCATGCCCAGGGTGAACAGGCGGCCGGTGACGCGCGAGGCGAACTGCTGCGCGCGGGCGTGCAGCGTGACGTGGCCGATGGCCTGCGTCGCGGTCTGGATGATGCCGGCGCTGGGGTTGGCTTCCATCAGCTTGGCCATCGAGACGATGCAGTCGCCGCTCATCACGCTGTCGGCATCGAGCACCACCATGTAGCGGTAGTCCTTGCCCCAGCGGCGGCAGAAGTCGGCCACGTTGCCGGCCTTGCGGTGGCTGCGGCGCGTGCGCAGGCGGTAGTACACCTGCACCTGGGGCTGCTGGCCGTGCTCGGCCAGGGCGCTGCGCAGGTCTTCCCAGGCGGCATGCTCGGCCCGGGCGATGTCCTTGTCGTAGCTGTCGGACAGCACGAACACGTCGAAGGTGGCGCCGTGGCCCGTGGCCGCGACCGACTCGCAGGTGGCGCGCAGGCCGGCGAACACCGTGGCCACGTCCTCGTTGCAGATCGGCATGATGATGGCCGTGCGCGCCTCGGGCGAGAGCTGGGCGGATGCCACGCTCTTCGCCGAAAGCGCATGGCGGTCACCGCGCAGCATGACCCAGAAACCCATCATGCCGGTCATGAAGCCGGTGACCACCCAGGCCGAGAGCAGCGCGAACAGCGCCATCTGGCCATAGCCCAGCCAGGCGCTGTCGTAATCGGGCTGCACGCCGGCGAACAGGGTGGTGGCCAGTGTGGTGCTGAGCACCGTGAGCAGCGCAAAGGTCCAGCGGCGGCGCTGGGCGGCGCCCTGCCAGGCCTCGTGCTGCATGCCGGCCGGGGTGGCCGGTGGAGCGCTGCCGGGGCGGCCGGTCAGGCGCAGCAGCAGCGCGGTGCCTATGCTGTTCCAGAAGCCGCGCCAGGGCAGCGGCACCATGGAGCCGCGGTTGAGCGGCGGCGCGGTGACGGAGTTGGGGTGGCGCTCCTCGCGCAGCGTGCTGCGCTGCGTGCGAGGGGCACCACGGTCTTCAGAGGCGAGGGGCTCTGACGGGCTTACTCGGGAAGAATGATGTGCGTCCATGTTTCGCTCACAGCGTGGTTGTCGTGTTGAAGGAAGGCGCGAAGCTCGATCGGGCGATCGGCCTGCTGGCGCTGTACGCGCACGGTCATGCGCCACTGCCCGGTGGCGGGGTTGCGGTAGGCCGCGTTTTCGAGAACCTTGCCGTTGGCGTCGGCGGTGACCACGGCCTTGACGGCCGCATCGGCGGGCAGGGCGGCCAGCGCCGGGCCGGTGAAATCGACCACGTACTGCACCTGCTGGCGCAGCTCCTGCGCGCTTTGCTGGGTAAAGCCCATGCCGCGACGAGACTGCGTGACCCAGCTTCCCGGCGGGCGCTGCTGTTCATCGCCCTGCCAGCCGAGCTCGTACGAGAACTCCAGCGGCGTGCCCGGGGCGGGCAGCTTGGCCGGCACCCAATAGGCGACGATGTTGTCGTGCGTTTCGTCGGGCGTGTTGTTCTGCACCAGCTCCACCCGGCCCGAGCCCCAGTCGTGCAAGGGGCGCACCCAGGCGCTGGGGCGGCGTTCGTAGCGGGCTTCCACGTCCTCGTAGCTGGCCCACTGGCGGTCGCGCTGCATCAGGCCGAAGCCCTTGGGGTTGGTGGTGGTGAACGAGGTCACCAGCGTGCTGCCCGGGTTCTGCAGCGGGCGCCACAGCCATTCGCCTTCGCCCGTGGCGACCATCAGGCCGTCGGAGTCGTGCACCTCGGGGCGAAAGTCCTGCTTGCGCGGCTGGTTTTCGCCGAAGAAGAACATGCTGGTCAGCGGCGCCACGCCCAGCGTGCCGATGGGCTTGGCGGCGTTGCCGCGCACGAAGACCCGGGCGCGCACGGTGGTCAGCGTCTGTGGCCCGGGCGTGATGTCGAAGCGGTAGGCACCCGTGGCGCGGGGCGAGTCGAGCAGCGCGAATACCGTGACTTGCTTGCCTTGGGGCCCGGGCTTGACCAGCCAGAAGTCGGTGAAGCGCGGAAACTCCTCGCCCGTGCCGCCCACGGTGTCGATCGCCAAGCCGCGCGCCGACAGGCCGTACTGCTGGCCCGCACCGAGTGCGCGGAAATAGCTCGCGCCCTGGAACACCGCCAGCTCGTCCTTGTACTCGGGCGAATTGAGGTGGTTGTGCAGGCGAAAGCCCGCAAAACCGAGGTCACCCCAGGCCTGGGGCTGCACGGTGTTCTTGCCGTAGTCGAAGTCGGCGCGGCTGTAGCTGATGTCGCGCGTGCCCGAAGGCATCACCTCATGGATGCGCACCGGCTGGGTCTGGTACAGGCCCAGGTGGAAGAACATGGCCTCGAAGGGCAGCTTCTCGGCGCGCCACAGGGCACGCTCGGGCTTGTAGCGGATGTCGCGCACCTGGTCGTAATTGAGCTGGGCCAGGTCTGCGGGCAGCTTGTCGCTGCCTGCGTTGAAAGGCTTGTCGGCGCGCTCACGCGCGAGCTTCGTCAGGCTCTCGAAATCGAACGCCTGTGCCTGCGCGGCGCTGGCCGCCAGCAGGGCAGACAGCGCCACTGCGGCAGCAGCACTGCGGCGCAGGGGGCGTGAAAAAGAAGGAAATACAGCATCCATGCCGGCATATAGGGCAAACCCTGTGCCAGCTCGAAAAAGCGCTTGTAGATCAACAGCTTAGGCGCTGGTTGGCCTGTAAGCAGATGTGCAATGCCGCAAAACGGCCTCAAAAGGCCGGTTTTTGTCGCCGAATGGCGACAGGGGGCTGGCTGTGCATCGCCAATCCCTTTGAAATCAAGGACTTATTCCTGTCGCTCATCGGCGACGTCATCTCCCAGGCCCTCGTCCGGGCTGGCGTCGCTCTTGAAATGGCCGGGGGTCAGCGCATGCTTTTGCAGCAGCCGGTAGAACTCCGTGCGGTTGCGCTGGGCCAGGCGCGCAGCGTCGGCCACGTTGCCATCGGTCATCTTGAGCAGGCCCACCAGGTACTCGCGCTCGAAGCGCTGGCGAGCGTCGGCAAAGCTCAGCACCGGGGCCGAGGGAATGCGCAGCGCGCGCTGCACCAGGGTCAGCGGCACCAGCGGCGTGGTGGACAGGGCGCACACCTGCTCCACCACGTTGAACAGCTGGCGCACATTGCCGGGCCAGGCCGCCGTGGTCAGGGCCTTGAGGGCCTCGGGTGCGAAGCCCGAAAGGCGCTTGTCGTACTTGCGCGCCAGCCGGTCCAGGAAGTGGTTGGCCAGCAGGGCAATGTCCTCGCGCCGCTCGGCCAGCGTGGGCAGCGCCAGCGTCACCACGTTGAGGCGGTAGTACAGGTCCTCGCGGAACTGGGCCGTGGCCATGGCGGCCTCCAGGTCGCGGTGGGTGGCCGAGATGATGCGCACGTCGATGGGCGTGGACTGGCTCGACCCCACGGGCCGCACAGCGCGCTCCTGCAGCACGCGCAGCAGCTTGACCTGCAGCGCGGGCGGCATGTCGCCGATCTCGTCGAGCAGCAGGGTGCCGCCCTCGGCGGCCTGGAACAGGCCCTTGTGGTTGCTGGTGGCGTCGGTGAAGGCGCCCTTGACGTGGCCGAACAGCTCGGACTCGAGCAGCGCCTCGGGGATGGCGCCGCAGTTGACCGCCACGAAGGGCTTGGCCGCGCGCGGGCTGGCGCGGTGGATGGCCTGGGCCAGCAGTTCCTTGCCGGCGCCGCTGTCGCCCAGCAGCAGCACGCTGGCGTCCGACTGGGCCACCATGTAGGCCTCGGCCAGCAGCTCGGTCATGCGGTTCGAGCGGCTCACGATCTCGGCGCGCCAGGCCTCGTTGGCATGCGCCTGGGCCACGACAGGGGCGCTCAGCGCCAGGGCCTGGCCAATCTTCTCGAGCAGGTCCTTGCCGTCGTAGGGCTTGGTCAGGTAGGTGAAAACGCCGCGCGAGGTGGCCTCCACCGCGTCGGGGATGGTGCCGTGCGCGGTCAGCAGGATCACGGGCAGCGAGGGGTGGCGCTCGCGCACTTCGTCGAACAGGGCCAGGCCATCCTTGCCCGGCAGCCGCACGTCGCTGAGCACCAACTGGGGCCGGGCCATTTCGAGCTGGGCCAGTGCCGCTTCGGCAGAGCCCACGGCAATCACCTCGTAGTCCGCAGCCTTCAGGCGCAGCGAGAGCAGGCGCAGCATGTCGGCATCGTCATCGACGACCAGGATGCGTTGTCGGCCGCTGGCGGGCTTGCTGGTGGGCGGCATGGTTTCAGCGGACCTCGCTGGCTGCGGGGGCGGGTGGCCGGGCGGTCATGCTGCGCTCGATGGCACGCACGGCCTCCAACCGTTCGTTGAGCTGGTCGTTGCGGCGCTGGGCATCGCGCAATTGCTGTGCCTGCCGCTCCAGTTGCTCTTCCAGCCGGCGCTGCTGCAGCAGCCGTGCTTCCAGCAGGCGCGCCAGGGGTTGCAGGGGCTGCGTGGCGGTGTCGTTGTGGCCCAGCAGGCGCTGCACCTGCGCCAGGGCGCGTGCCGTGTCCACGGGCTGGCGGGTCTGGGCCAGGGCCAGCGCCAGGTGCAGGGGGCTGGCGGCCAGCGTGTCTTCGGCCTCACCCAGGCGGGCGATTTCACGGGTCAGCTCGGCAGGCGGCATGCGCTGCACGCGGTCGGCATAGGCCAGCGCCTGGGTGAGCTGGGCAGATTCGGGCGCAGGCGCGCTGGCCTGCGGCGCGGTTTCCCGGGGGGGCTCGGCGGGGGGCGGTGCCACGGGCAGGGGGGCTGGCACCACCACCGCCACGGGGGCAGGCGGCGTGCCTGCAGGCGGGGGGCTGATGCAAGCGGCCAGCAGCGCTGTGGGCGCCAGTACCAGTGCGCCGATGTGGCGGCGCGCAGCACGGGTGGATGACAGGCTAGGAGGCATGGGGCAATTCGATGCGAAAAAAGGAATGGTCGCCATCTTCCACCAGTTCCACCCGGCCGCCATGGGCGCCGATGTATTCCTGAACGATGGACAGGCCTACCCCGGTGCCGCGCACGGCATCTTCGGGCTGGCGGGCGCCGCGGTAGAAGGGTTCGAAGACATGGGGCCGGTCGGAGGGGGCCACGCCAGGGCCCTGGTCGATGACGTCGATGCGCACCCGGCCCGGCTCCCGGGACACTGCCAGGCGCACCGTGCCCTGCTTGGGCGAGAAGCGGATGGCGTTGGACAGCAGGTTGCCGATGGCCGAGGCGATCTTGTCGCCGTCAATGGCCAGCGACACCGGCGAGCCCTGTACCACCACGCGCAGGCTGCGGGCCTGCCACTGCAGGCGCTGGGATTCGACCTGCGCCTCCAGCAGCGCGATCAGGTCGGTCTCGCGCCGGTGCAGTTGCCTGGCCTCGAAGGCGGCGGCGTTGAAGCGCAGCAGCGCCTCGATCTCGTTTTGCAGCACGATCGTGTTGTGGTGCAGGATCTGCGCCACCTCCTGCTGCTCGGGGTTGAGCTCGCCAGTCACGCCGTCCTGCAGCAGGGCCACGCCCTCGCGCATGGAGGCCAGCGGGGTCTTGAGCTCGTGCGATACGTGGCGCAAAAAGCGCGCCTTGTCCGAGTCGAGTTCCAAGAGGCGCAGGCGCAGCCATTCGAGCTGCAGGCCCACGCGGCGCACGTCGGCCGGGCCATTGATCTGGATGGGCTGCTCCAGGTCGTTCTCGCCCAAGAGGCGGATGGCGCCTTCTAGCCGCTTGAACGGCCGCGCCAGCCAGATGCCGAAGGACAGCGCCAGCACCAGCGCCAGCACGATCACACCCACCACCTGGTGCGTGACCTCGCGGCGGCTGGCGTCGACCTTGGCCTGCAAGGCGCTGTTGCGTTCGGCGTTGAGCTCCTGCACCGATTGCACGATGGCGTTGTGCAGCGTGTCGAGCGAGGCGAACTCCTCCGCTGCGGCGCGCTCGTTCTCCAGCGACACGGCGGCCGGTGCCGCCATCAGCGACTGCACCGTGGCCAGGTGGGCGCGCCACTGGGCCACGTGCCTGGCCGGCAGGCCGCCGTCCTGCAACTGCTGCAGGGTCTGCTGGGCGTCGCGTGCGATATCGTCAAAGCCCCGGCGCAACTGCGCGTCGCCCAGCACCAGCGACTGCCGCGCGGCCCGCTCCATGGTCTGGCCGCGCTGGCCCAGGGCCTGCGCAGCGGCACTCAGGCGCGTGGCCTGCACGGCACCCTCGCGGCTTTGCACCATGAGCAGCTCCAGCGAGTACAGCGCACCCAGCGAGCTCGCGCCCAGCAGGCCGGCGATCAGCAAAAAGGCCAGCAGCAGCAGCTGCTGGAACGACAGGCCATGAAGGCGGTTCCTGCCCGGTTCACTCACGCGTGAAGCACTCGATTCGGCCATGGAGAGTGGGATGGGCCGCAGCTCAGGCCGTGGCTGTTTCTTGCACCACCACCTCGCCGCGCAGGGTGTAGGCCTTGGCCTCGGTGATGGTCACGTCCACCATCTGGCCGACCAGGCGCGGCTGGCCCACGAAGTTGACCACGCGGTTGCACTCGGTGCGGCCCATGAGCTCGGTGGCGTCGCGCTTGGAGGCGCCTTCCACCAGAATGCGCTGCACCGAGCCCACGCGGCTTTCGCTGATGGACTTGATGTTGGCGTTGATCACCGACTGCAGGTGCTGCAGGCGGCGCAGCTTCACCTCGTGCGGCGTGTCGTCGTGCAGGCCGGCGGCGGGCGTGCCGGGGCGCGGGCTGAAGATGAAGCTGAAGCTGTTGTCAAAGTGGACGTCGTCGATCAGCTTCATCATCTTGCCGAAGTCTTCCTCGGTCTCGCCGGGGAAGCCGACGATGAAATCGCTGCTCATGGCCAGGTCGGGGCGGATGGCGCGCAGCTTGCGCACCGTGCTCTTGTATTCCATGGCCGTGTAGCCGCGCTTCATCGCCATCAGGATGCGGTCGCTGCCGTGCTGCACCGGCAGGTGCAGGTGGTTGGCCAGCTTGGGGATGCTGGCGTAGGCCGCGATCAGGCGCGGCGTGAACTCGTTGGGGTGGCTGGTGGTGTAGCGGATGCGCTCGATGCCGGGGATCTCGGACACGTACTCCAGCAGCAGCGCGAAGTCGGCGATCTCGGCCGTGCCGCCCATCTTGCCCAGGTAGGCGTTCACGTTCTGGCCCAGCAGGGTGATCTCTTTCACGCCCTGGTCGGCCAGGCCCGCCACTTCCACCAGCACGTCGTCGAACGGGCGGCTGACCTCCTCGCCACGCGTGTAGGGCACCACGCAGTAGCTGCAGTACTTGCTGCAGCCTTCCATGATGGAGACGAAGGCACTCGCGCCCTCGACCCGCGCCGGGGGCAGGTGGTCGAACTTCTCGATCTCGGGGAAGCTGATGTCCACCTGCGGGCGGTCCAGGCGCTCGCGCTGGTTCAGCAGCTCGGGCAGGCGGTGCAGGGTCTGGGGGCCGAACACCACATCGACGTAGGGCGCGCGCTTGATGATCTCGGCGCCCTCCTGGCTGGCCACGCAGCCGCCCACGCCGATCTTCACGCCGCGCGCCTTCAGGTGCTTGATGCGGCCCAGGTCGCTGAACACCTTCTCCTGCGCCTTCTCGCGCACCGAGCAGGTGTTGAACAGGATCAGGTCGGCCTCGTCCACGTTCTGCGTGGGCTCGTAGCCCTGTGCGGCGTGCAGCACGTCGGCCATCTTGTCCGAGTCGTACTCGTTCATCTGGCAGCCGAAGGTTTTGATGAAGACTTTTTTGGCCATGGCAGTCAATTCTCGTGTCCGAATGGGGATGCGGCGGCACGCGTGGGGCGGCCGCTCTGGGTGGGGGGGTGGGCGCGCGCGCGGCCCACCGGGACCGGGCTTACTTCTTGACCGGGTCCGAGTCGGTGCGGAAGTTGAACTGGATCGTGTCCCCAGGACCTTTGCGTGGCTGGGCCGCCTCGCCCTGGGTCAGGATCCAGGCGGACAGCAGCATGCCCGTGCTGTTCTCGATCAGGTAGTTGACCTTGAAGGTCTGGCCCTGCACGGTGTGCAGCATCACCAGCGTGTTCTGCGGGGTGAACAGGCGCATGCCCGGCGCCATGCGGATGGTGTTGCCATTGAGCTTGGCCTCGGATCCGGCCAGCACGGTCAGGTTGCCGCGCAGCGAGGCATCGGGGAAGTTGCGCATCTCGCCCATGCCGCCGGGCACCTGCTGGGCCTTGACCGGGGCGGCGGCGCACAGCAGCGCGGCAAGACCGGCGGCGGCCAGGGCGCGCAGCGGGGATCGGCCTTTGCGGGCTTGGGAAGTCAGGGCAGGGGTGCAGCGGTTCATGGTGTGTATCCAGAGGCTGTGAAGCAAGGTGGGGAAGGCGATTTTACCGGCCGGTGCACTGGCAAAGGCGTTTTGGAACAAGCCCTTACCGTGCACACCATGCGCCGAAACAACGCTGGCCCAAGAAAAAACCCGCAGCGCCAGGGCGCAGCGGGTTTTTGGATGTGGTGGTGGTAGGTGGACTTGAACCACCGACATCAGCATTATGAATGCTGCGCTCTAACCAACTGAGCTATACCACCGCAGACAGAAATTATAGAACAAAAATTATTGGTGTGTAAAGTTCGCGGCGCGTTTGTTCACGAAAGCGTCCATGCCTTCCTTCTGGTCCTGGGTGGAGAACAGGGCGTGGAACAGGCGGCGCTCGAACATCACGCCGTCCGACAGGCTGCCTTCGAAGGCGCGGTTCACCGACTCCTTGGCGGCCATCACGGCGATCTGCGAGAAGCCCGCGATGACGAGGGCAGCGCCCAGGGCTTCGTCGGCCAGCTTGTCGTAGGGTACGACGCGGCTCACCAGCCCGGCGCGCTCGGCTTCGGTGGCGTCCATCATGCGGCCCGTGAGGGCCATGTCCATGGCCTTGGACTTGCCCACCGCGCGCGGCAGGCGCTGCGTGCCACCGGCACCGGGGATCACGCCGAGCTTGATCTCGGGCTGGCCGAACTTGGCGTTGTCGGCGGCGATGATGAAGTCGCACATCATCGCCAGCTCGCAGCCGCCGCCCAGGGCAAAGCCGCTCACCGCGGCGATCACGGGCTTGCGGATGGAGCGGATGGTCTCCCAGTTGCGCGTGATGTAGTCGCCCTTGTAGGTGTCGGCAAAGCTGTACTTGGCCATGGCGCCGATGTCGGCGCCCGCAGCGAACGCGCGCTCGCTGCCGGTGACGATGACGCAGCCGATCTTCTCGTCGGCATCGAAGGCTTTGAGGGCCTGGCCCAGCTCGTCCATCAACTGGTCGTTGAGGGCGTTGAGCTGCTTGGGGCGGTTGAGCGTGACGATGCCGACCTTCTCGGCTTCGGTTCGCACTTCAATGGTTTCGTAGGCCATGGAATCGGATCTCCTTGGGTAGTTATAGGGGGGACTGTCTCGGCCGGACGACTATACCCAAGCGAAGAAGGCTTTGCGTGGATGGGGGCCTGGCATCAACCCAGCCAGCGGCCCACGGCGGCACTGTTGGTCACCCCCAGGCTGATGGTGTCGGGCGGGGCGCCCTTGCGGTCGGCGGCATCGGGCGGCAAGGTCAGCGGCAGCTGCAGCAGCCGGCCATCGCGCGCCACCACGGCCACCAGCTTGTGCTCGCTGCCCGCATAGAAGGCCACATCGTCGAGCTTCTGCACGCGCCAGCCCTGCCCATCCACCAGCACGCCCAGCCACTCGTCGCCGGCGGCAAGCCCGGCCTTCTCGGCGGCACCGCCGCGCAGCACGGTCTTGACCTGCACGCTGTGGTTCTCGGCCACGCGCATGCCCAGGCGCTGCGCCAGTTGCGGCCGCTCGGCCTTGAGCAGCACCCCGTGGGCCGCCAGCAGTTCGGCCAGCGGCAGCTCGGCGGTGCTGTGCACCCATGCGTCGATCTCGCTGTCGAACGAACGGTGCCCCAGTTTCTGCAGCACCGCGCGCAGGTCGGCCTCCGCCATCGGGCCGCCTTTGCAGTGTTTCCACAGCGCGCGCATCACCTCGTCCAGCGTGGTCTTGCCGTCGCGGCGCAGGGCCAGGTCCAGGCACAGGCCCACCAGCGAGCCCTTGGTGTAGTAGCTCACCGTGCCGTTGGCGGTGTTCTCGTCCTGGCGGTAGTACTTGACCCAGGCATCGAAGCTGGCCTGGGCCACCGTCTGCACGTGGCGCCCGGGGGTCTGCAGCACCTGGTTGACGGTCTTGGTGATCAGCTTGAGGTAGGTGGCGTCGTCGATCAGGCCGGCGCGGCGCAGCAGCAGGTCGTCGTAGTAGCTGGTGAAGCCTTCGAAGAACCACAGCAGCTCTGTGTAGTTCTCGCGGCCGTAGTCGTAGCGGGTGAGCTCGGCCGGGCGCAGGCGCTTGACGTTCCAGGTGTGGAAATACTCGTGGCTGATCAGGCCCAGCAGCGTGGTGTAGCCGTCGCCTGCGCGCGCTTCGCCCTGGCGCGGCAGGTCGCGCCGCCCGCAGATCAGTGCGGTGGAGTTGATGTGCTCCAGCCCGCCGTAGCTGTCGCCCACGGCGTTGAGCATGAACAGGTAGCTCTTGAACGGGGCCTTGCCCTTGTCGCCATGCCAGAAGGCCATGGCCGTCTCGCAGATCTTCTGCGTATCGGCCAGCAGGCGCTTGCCATCGAACGAGGGCGCGGCGCCCGCGACGACGAAACGGTGTGCAACGCCCCCGGCCGTGAAACGCCCGCTCCAGAAGGTGCCCATCTCCACCGGGCAGTCCACCAGTTCGTCGTAGTGCGCGGCGGCATAGGTGCCGAAACCCGCCTTGTCGGTGGCGCGCGCCGCCAGCCCCGTGGCGACGGACCAGTGCGCGGTGGCGGCGGTGCTGGCCACCTCCAGCGTGTGCGCGCCGTCCTCCTGGCCGTGCACGCGCAGGCACAGGCTGGTGCCGTTGAAAAAGCCGCGCGCGGCATCCAGCCACGCGGTGCGCACCGAGTTGTCGTAAGCGCAGACCTGGTAGGTCAGCACCAGTGCCTGGCCAGGGCGGCACTCCACCTGCCAGCGGTTCTTTTCCAGTTGGGTCAGCGGCACGCTGCGCCGGCCCTGGCGGGCCCCCAGCTGCTGCAGATTCTTGGAAAATTCGCGCACCAGGTAGCTGCCCGGTATCCAGACCGGCAGCGATAGCTCCTGCTGCTCGGCCGGTGCTGCCACCGTGAGGGTGACCGAGAACAGGTGGGCGTTGAGGTCGGCGGGCTCGACGCGGTAGTGAACGGGGGCGGGGTGGGTGTCGTCGGTGCGCTGGGTGGCCATGGGCGGTGCTTTGCGTGGCGTGGGGCCTGGCACCTCGGGGCACCGGACCCGCGGATGTCTGTCAGTTCGTGGTGGGCGTGTCGGCGGCGGCTTCTGCCAGCCGCTTTTCCACGTCCTGCGCGCCGATGGCGCCCGGCACGCGGATGCCATCGGCAAAGATCAAAGTCGGTGTGCCGGTGATCTTGTGCTTCTTGCCGAACGCCAGGTTGCGCTGCAGCGCGTTCGTGTCGCAG
The DNA here is from genome assembly GCF_001428665.1 of Acidovorax sp. Root219. Lineage (GTDB taxonomy): Bacteria > Pseudomonadota > Gammaproteobacteria > Burkholderiales > Burkholderiaceae_C > Acidovorax. The sequence continues at coordinate 83,050 of NZ_LMIJ01000030.1, read as the reverse complement.
CTGGCGGCCGCGGGGGGCTTGTCGCGCACCATCATGTCCTGCCAGGCGGCGACCTTGTCCTTGGAGCACCAGATGTTGCGCGATTTTTCGGCCGAGTCGGGGCTCAGGATGGGGTACAGGAACAGGTACACCGTCACGTTGTCCACCTTCTGCATGTCGCGCTCGAAGCGTTTGCAGTAGCCGCAGTTGGGGTCCTCGAACACCGCCACCTTGCGCTTGCCGTCGCCGCGCACGATGGTGAAGGCGTCCTTGATCGGCAGGGCCGAAAAGTCCACGGCCGTGATCTTGGCGATGCGGTCTTCCGTCAGGTTGCGGCGCGCCTTGGTGTCGATCAGCTCGCCCTGGATCAGGTAGTTGCCCTTGGCATCGGTGTAGAACACGTCGGTGCCGATGCGCACCTCGTACAGCCCCTGCATGGCCGTGGGGCTGATCTCGTCGATCTGCTTCATCTGCGGAATGCGCTCGGCCAGGGCCTTGCGGATGGCCGCTTCCTGGGCCATGGCCGACAGGCCCAGCAAGGCCAGCGCGGCGCCTGCCAGCACGGTGGAAATCAGTTTCATGGTGTTCTCGCTCGCTTCAATTGGGTCTGGCGGGCTTGCACATGGGCGCAGCCCCTGGTTGCCGGTAAGTGGGTCAGTGGATGCCCATGGCCTGGCGGGCCACGAAATTCTTGATCGGTCCGCTGCGCTCGAAGCCCTTCATGCCCCAGTTGCGCAGCGCCTGCCAGGGTCCATCCTGGCGGGCGAACAGCTGCTGCAGCCCGTCGGTGGCCAGCCCCATGGGCAGCAGCGCGGCCTTGCGTTCCCTTTCATAGCGGCGCAGCAACTTGGTGTCGGCCACGCTGCGCCAGTAGTCCCGTCCGTGCAGCAGCCCGGCCAGTGCCTGGGCATCGGCCAGCCCCAGGTTCAGCCCCTGGCCCGCCAGCGGGTGCACGTTGTGCGCGGCATCGCCGGCCAGCACAAAGCTGCGCTGCTGCTTGCCCTTGGGCGCCAGGGCACCGCACCAGCGGTCGGCCCGGGCCTGCTGCAGCGGCCAGGAGGCGCGCTCGCCCGCCAGTTGCAGGCTGCCCAGTGCCCGCTGGCTCGCCGCTTCCAGCCGCTCTGTGAATTCCTCGGGGGCCAGCGCCAGCAAACCCGGCACCTGTTCCTTCTGAACAGACCACACGACCGCCACGGAGTTCCCTTCGGGCCCGCCCAGGGGCAAAAAGGCCAGGATGCCGTCGGGCAAAAACCACTGGCGCGCCACCTGGCCGTGCGGCAGCTCGCAGGTCAGGCGCGTGGCAATGGCGTGCTGTTCATAGGGGGTGACCTCGAATTCCACCCCAAACTCGGCGCGTGTCTGGCTGGCGCGGCCTTCGCAGACCACGGTCAGCGCGGCCTCCACCGGCTCGCTGAGCGTCTCGACCTGGGGCTGGTAGCGCACGGCCTCGGCCAGACGGGTCTCCAGGGCCGGCACGTCCACGATCCAGGCCAGGGCGTCCACCCCCTGGGCCTGGGCATCGAAGCGCACGGCGCCGCCCTGGTCGCCCGCCACCTGCATGCTCGTGACCGCCGTGGCATGTGTTGCGTCGGGCCAACTGCGCAGGCCCTCCAGCAGGGTGCGCGAAGCACTGTTCAGGGCGTAGGCCCGCACGTCCGAGGTGGCACCTGCTGCGGGGACTGGGCTGGCCACCAGGGCCACCCGCAGCCGCTCGCGCGCCAGCAGCAGGGCCAGGGTGCGGCCCACGATGCCCGCGCCGCGAATACAGATATCAAAGGTTTGCGCCATGCGGCCCATTGTAGGAGCGGCTCCGTTGCCTGCAGGGGCAGTGCAGAATTGGGGCCTTTCCCTGTCCGTTCTTTTCCAGGAGCGCCGCCGCGTGAGCTTCAGCACCGAATCCGACCTGTCGGGCACCATCGCCCGTCTGTTTGTCTACCCCATCAAGTCCTGCGCCGGCATCGAGGTGCGCGAGGCCCTGCTCACCGAGACCGGGCTGGACCTGGACCGCGCCTGGATGGTGGTCGACCCCGAGGGCCAGTTCATCACCCAGCGCGAGCTGCCGCGCATGGCGCTGATCCGCCCCCAGCTCAAGACCGAGGAGATGGTGCTGCGCGCCCCCGGCATGCTGGCCCTGCATGTGGGCATCGACGTGGTGGAGGAGCCCATGACCGTGACGGTATGGCGAGACACCGTGCCCGCCTGGGACATGGGCGCCGTGGCCGCCCAGTGGTTCACCGATTTCCTGGGCACCCCCTGCCGCCTGGTGCGCTTCGACCCCGAAGTGAAACGCCTGTCGAGCATGGACTGGACCGGTGGCGTGGAGGCGCCGAACCAGTTCGCCGACGGCTTCCCGGTGCTGGTGGCCAGCGAGGCGTCGATGGACAGCCTCAACGAGCGCCTGGCCGCCGCCGGCCACGCGCCCGTGGGCATCGAGCGTTTTCGCCCCAACGTGGTGCTCGCCGGGGTGGAGGCGCACGACGAAGACCGCGTGGACCAGATCCGCATCGACGCCGAGGGCGGCGAGCTGCAGCTCGTGCCCGTCAAGCCCTGCGCGCGCTGCCCCATCCCCGACATCGACCCGGCCACGGCCGAGAGCACGCCAGCGGTGGGCGACACCCTGCGCGCCTACCGCCAGGACAAGCGCCTCCATGGCGCCATCACCTTTGGCATGAATGCCATCGTGCGCCAGGGCGCGGGCCAGGTGCTGCGCGTGGGCCAGCGCGTGGCGGCCGATCTGCGCTTCGATTGAGGGCTTGTCCGGGGTGCTGCGGGTAGGGTGCGCGGCAGCCCCGTAAAATCGGGGTTTGTCTCCCGAATTCCAGAAAGCCCTGCCATGAGCCTCCAATGCGGCATCGTGGGCCTGCCCAACGTCGGCAAGTCCACCCTCTTCAACGCGCTGACCAAGGCCGGCATCGCCGCCGAGAACTACCCGTTCTGCACCATCGAACCCAACGTGGGCGTGGTCGAGGTGCCCGATCCGCGCCTGGCCCAGCTGGCCCAGATCATTTCGCCCGAGCGCATCGTGCCGGCCATCGTCGAGTTCGTGGACATCGCTGGCCTGGTGGCGGGTGCCAGCCAGGGCGAAGGCCTCGGTAACCAGTTCCTGGCCCACATCCGCGAGACCGATGCCATCGTCAACGTGGTGCGCTGCTTCGAGGATGACAACGTCATCCACGTGGCCGGCCGCGTCGACCCGATCTCGGACATCGAGGTCATCCAGACCGAGCTGTGCCTGGCCGACATGGGCACCGTGGACAAGGCCCTGAACCGCTACAGCAAGGCCGCCAAGTCGGGCAACGACAAGGACGCCGCCAAGCTGGTGACGCTGCTCACGCGCATCCAGGCCGCGCTCAACGAAGGCAAGCCCGCCCGCTCGGTCGATATCACCAAGGAAGAGCAACCCCTGCTCAAGTCCCTGTGCCTGATCACGGCCAAGCCCGCGATGTTCGTGGGCAACGTGAGCGAGGACGGCTTCGAGAACAACCCCTTCCTCGACCGCCTCAAGGAATACGCCGCCAGCCAGAACGCCCCCGTGGTCGCCATCTGCGCCAAGATGGAAGCCGAGATGGCCGAGATGGGCGACGAGGACCGCGACATGTTCCTGGCCGAGATGGGCCAGACTGAGCCAGGCCTGGCCCGCCTGATCCGCGGCGCCTTCAAGCTGCTGGGCCTGCAGACCTACTTCACCGCCGGCGTGAAGGAAGTGCGCGCCTGGACCATCCACATCGGCGACACGGCGCCCCAGGCGGCCGGCGTGATCCACGGCGACTTTGAGCGCGGCTTCATCCGCGCGCAGACCATCGCCTTCGACGACTACATCGCCCTCAAGGGCGAGCAGGGTGCCAAGGACGCGGGCAAGATGCGCGCCGAAGGCAAGGAATATGTCGTCAAGGACGGCGACGTGCTGAACTTCCTGTTCAACGTCTGACCCCTGGCAGATTCCCCGGCAGGCGCCCTGGCTCCTGCCCCGCATCCCTGCAGTGCCCCGTGCCTTGCAGGGATTTTTTTCATGTGCACCTGGCGATGCGCCGTGTGCCGATGCCTTGATGGACCCATGAACACCGGAATCCTCTACGCCAGCCTGGCTTATGTCGCCTGGGGCCTCTTGCCCCTGTACTTTCGCCAGGTGGCCGATGTGCCGGCGCTCGAAGTGGTGGTGCACCGCACCGCCTGGGCGCTCCTGTTCCTGCTGGTGGTGCTGGGCGTGCGCCGGCAGTGGGCCTGGCTGCCGGCCCTGCTGCGCCAGCCCCGGGTGGTGCTGGCCTTCGGGCTGTCGGCGCTGCTGCTCTCGTCCAACTGGCTGACCTATGTGTGGGCGGTGCAGAACCAGCATGTGGTGGACGCCAGCCTGGGCTACTTCATCCTGCCGCTGGTGAACGTGGCCATGGGTTTCTTCTTTTTGCACGAGCGGCCCCGGCGCGGGCAGTGGCTGGCGCTGGCCGTGGCGGCTGCCGGCGTGCTGTGGCTCACGGTGCAGACCGGCCGGTTGCCGTGGATTGCGCTGGTGTTGGCGCTCACTTTTGGTGTCTATGGCCTGCTGCGCAAGCTGGCCCCGTTGGGCGCGCTCGAAGGCCTGACGCTGGAGACGCTGATGCTCGCGCCCCTGGCTTTTGGCGCGATGGCCTGGTGGGCCTGGCAGGGGCAGGGCGTGCTGGTGCAGGGCGATGCCGCCGCCGTCGGCTGGCTGGCGCTGGCGGGGCCGCTCACGGCCATTCCGCTGCTGCTGTTCGCTGCCGGTGCGCGCCGCCTGCCGCTGGCCACGCTGGGCATCCTGCAGTACATCTCGCCCAGCCTGCAGTTCGCGCTGGGCGTCTGGCTGTTCCATGAACCCCTGCAGCCGTCTCGGCTGGCAGGCTTCGTGCTTATCTGGGCCGCATTGGTCGTCTACAGCCTGGAGGGCTGGTGGCAGCTGCGGGCAGGCTCCGCCGCCGTGGCGGCAGGGCGCTGATGGCGGTGGCTACTGGAAAACACGGGGGCGATAGCGATAGGCTGTACCTAAAATACCGGGTCCCATGATCGGGGTCCTCGACTGGGCGTGTGCGCCATGTTTGTGCGGGCGAGGCCCTGCCGGCTGTCCATTGACTGAAAAAACGAACGTTTCCAACCAAGTGCACAGACCACCATGGGCGCCACCTCCCCTTTCTCGACGCTCTTCGGACGCAAGAAGCCGCTGTTTGCCAACACGGACGCCTTTCCGCTGACGGACGCCATCCTGGAGTTCGATGACTCCAGCGACGAGACGGCGATCCATCACCACCCTTCGCGCAGGGAAATGGATGCGGCCGGCCAGCCGCGCGATCTGGCCACTGCCCGCCGCTGGTGGATCGCCAGTGGCCTGATTGCCTTGTATTTCGTGGCGATGCTGGTGTTCCATGCGATGGACCTGGTGCAGACGCGCACCGTGTTCGTGGCCCTGGCGCTGGTGGCCGTGTTCGTGCCGGTGTTCGCCATGGTTTTTGCACTGGGCCTGCACCATCGCTTCAAGGAAAAGCAGCTCAAGCTGCCCATTGCCGCTGTGGCCTATGGCGGCCTGTTGCTCATCTGCTACCTCGACCCCATCATGCAGATCCTGATGGCGCCGTTCGCCTTTGTCGTCGTGGCCTATTCCATGTACCGCGTCTCGGGCCGTGCGCTCATTGCCCTGGCGGCCCTGCTGCTGATGGGCTATGCGGTGGTGATCGCGGTGCACTACGCAGAGCAGTCCAACGACGCGCTGCTGCGGCTGGAGCTTGCGCACTGGCTGTCGCTGGCGTTCGCGCTGCCGGCCGTCATTCTGCTGATCGGCAAGGTGCAGAAGCTGCACCGTGTGCTGCACCGCGCCAGCCGCAAGATCCGCAACATCCAGCAGGATGCGCAGCGCGACACGCTGGTGGGCTGCTTCAACCGGCGCTACACGGTGGCGGCTCTCGAAGAGCAAAAGCAGCTCGCCGATGAAAGCGGCATCCCGCTGTGCTTGGCGGTCATCGACCTGGACCACTTCAAGCGCATCAACGACGAGCTCGGCCACCTGGGTGGCGACGAGGTGCTGCGCACGTTCTCGCGCGTGGCGCAGGACAACGTGCGTGCGGGCGACATCTTCGGGCGCTACGGCGGCGAGGAGTTTCTGCTGATCTTCCCGGGCACCTCGCTGCTGCCGGCGCTCAATACCTGCGAGCGCATCCGCTCGCACGTCGAATCGCATCCCTGGACCGATGTGCTCAAGAGCCGCGTGTCGGTGTCCATCGGTGTCACGCAGTACATTCTGGGCGAGTCGGTGCTCGAATTCTTCTCGCGCGCCGATACCGCCATGTACATGGCCAAGGAAGGCGGGCGCAACCAGGTGGTGGTGGAGGAGCCCGTCTCCAAGGGTGATTCGTCCATCGCGCCCCTGGGCACCGAGAAGGATTTCCTGGGCACCCCCGCACCCTGATCGCTCGCTCGATCAGGTGCCGAACTGCCCCGGCATGAAGTGCAGCAGCACGCTGGTCATCACCAGGTAGCGCATGAACTTGCCCACCGCCATGTAGGCCAGGCAGGGCCAGAACGGCAGCTTGAGCCAGCCGGCCACGGCGCACAGCGGGTCGCCCACCACGGGCAGCCAGCTAAGCAGGCAGGCGCGGGCGCCAAAGCGTTCCAGCCACGCCAACGCACGCACATTGGTCGTGTGCCCGCGGGCCTTGTCCACGGCCTTGTGGGCCCCGAGGCCCATCCACCAGCTGACCCCGCCGCCCAGGGTGTTGCCCACCGTGGCCACCAGGATGGCGGGCCAGTACATCTCCGGGTTGAGCTTGATGAGGCCAAAAACGGCCGGCTCCGAACCCAGCGGCAGCAGTGTCGCCGAGATGAACGAGACCACGAAGACAGTGCTCAGGCCGAACTGCGGCAGGGCCAGCCACTGCATCAGCTGGTGCATCCATATTTCCATGCACCGGAGTTTAGGGGCACCCCGCGCACGAAAAACCGGGTGAAGGTTCCGTCCTACACCGGTGCGCGCCATCCGCGCATGGCCTGTAGCAAGGTCTGTTTGTATCGTTCATGGACGCTACCGCTCAAGCAGGAGGCCCCCATGCACAGCACCCACCGCACCACCACCGCAACCCACCGCAGCCCCTGGCTATCGCTGGCAGCGGCTGCGCTGCTGGCCGCTTGTGTGCAAAGCCCCCAGGCGGCCGTGCCCCAGCCAGGGGCTGCGTTGCCATCGGGCGCGACCAGCGTGGTGCAGGAGCACGGCTGCGGTGCCAACGGCCAACCGGCGGCCCTGCGCTCTGCGCAGGACGGCCTCAAGGCCCAAGGGATGGCGCTCAAGGCCCGGTGCGATCTCCAGACAGGTGCCTGGGTGGTGCAGGTCATCGTGGTCGACGGCATGCGTGCCAGCAAGGTGGTGCGCGGGCCTCTGGCCGATGGAGGCGAGGTGGACATGGGCACGCCTTCCGGGGTGCTGACCTCTGCCACGCAGAACCTCTCGCCGGACGTGCACTACAACCGCCAATGGCTGCGCGCTTTGATGGCGCACCACCAGTTCGACAACCTGCCCGGCGCCTGGTGGCACTATGCCCAGCGGGGCGCGCCGGCAGGGGCCGACGACACCGACCTCGCGGCGCGCTGACAAGGCCTTCCGGACGGCGCGCGGCGGCATTGTTGCGCCGCAGCACAGGCAGGCTGTAAAAGTCGCGCAGATTTCATTTGCTGAAATTTTGAGCAGGTACAATCCTGCCTCCTTTTTCAGCATTCGCAGCTTCGGCGCACCCCCACCCTTTCCATGCACATCGGCCACATCCCTTTGGCGAACCGCTTGTTCGTCGCCCCCATGGCGGGCGTCACGGACCGGCCGTTTCGCCAACTGTGCAAGGAGCTGGGGGCGGGCTATGCCGTGAGTGAAATGGTGACCTCGCGCAAGGACCTGTGGAACAGCCTCAAGACCTCGCGCCGGGCCAACCATGAAGGGGAGCCGGGGCCGATCGCGGTGCAGATCGCCGGCACCGAGGCGCAGATGATGGCCGAGGCTGCGGTCTACAACGTGGAGCGCGGCGCGCAGATCATCGACATCAACATGGGCTGCCCGGCCAAGAAGGTGTGCAACAAGTGGGCCGGCTCGGCCCTGATGCAGGACGAGGCGCTGGCCGTGTCCATCGCGCAGGCTGTGGTCGAGGCCTGTGCGCCGCACAAGGTGCCCGTCACGCTCAAGATGCGCACCGGCTGGTGCCAGGAGCACAAGAACGCCGTCGCGCTGGCGCGCCAGTTCGAGGCCGTGGGCATCCAGATGCTCACGGTGCATGGGCGTACGCGCGAGCAGGGCTACAAGGGCCATGCCGAGTACGACACCATCGCCGCCGTGAAGGCGGCGGTGCGCGTACCGGTGGTGGCCAATGGCGACATCACTTCGCCCGAGAAAGCGCGCGAGGTGCTGGCCGCCACCGGGGCCGATGCGATCATGATCGGCCGCGCGGCCCAGGGTCGGCCGTGGATCTTCCGCGAGATCGGGCATTTCCTCGAAACAGGCGAACACCTGGCGCCACCGCTGGTGGCTGAGGTACGGCGCCTGCTGCTCGAGCATCTGCACGACCACTACCGCCTGTATGGCGAGCTGACCGGGGTGCGCAGTGCGCGCAAGCACATTGCCTGGTACCTGCGCTCCATGCCGGGCGGCGAAGCCTTTCGACAACACATCAACACCATAGAGGACTGCGCGGCCCAGTGGCAGGCGGTGGCGGAGTATCTGGATGCCCTGGCGCAGCAGATGGACCGCTTTCCCGCCGCCAGCACACTGGCTGCCGACGCAGACCCCAGCGAAGAACAAGAGGGATTGGCTGCATGAGCAAGAAACATATTGAAGAATGCGTGCGCGAGAGCCTGCAGGGCTACTTTCGCGACCTGGGCGGAGAGACGCCCGATGGCATGTACGACATGCTGGTGCGCGTGGTCGAAAGGCCGCTGCTGGAAGTCGTGATGCAGCAGGCCGACAACAACCAGTCGCGCGCTGCCGAATGGCTGGGCCTGAACCGCAACACCCTGCGCAAGAAGCTGGTGGAACACAAGCTGATCTGATGCCCCGTTGCGCCGGGCAGTGCTGGCGCTCCCCACTACCGCGGTGCAGTTGCCGGCAACTGCACCCCACCCGATTCCAAACTCCTTTACCGACCCGCCATGAACGCACTTCTTTCCGTCTCCGACAAAACCGGCATCGTTGAATTTGCCCAGGCGCTGCACGCCCTGGGCATCAAGCTGCTGTCCACCGGGGGCACCGCCAAGCTGCTGGCCGACAAGGGCCTGCCCGTGACCGAAGTGGCCGAGGTCACCCAGTTCCCCGAAATGCTCGACGGCCGCGTGAAGACCCTGCACCCCAAGGTGCACGGCGGCCTGCTGGCGCGCCGCGAGCTGCCCGAGCACATGGCCGCGCTCAAGGCGCATGGCATCGACACCATCGACCTGCTGGTGGTCAACCTCTACCCCTTCGAGTCCACCGTGGCCAAGGCCGGCTGCACGCTGGCCGACGCCATCGAGAACATCGACATCGGCGGCCCCGCCATGGTGCGCAGCGCCGCCAAGAACTGGAAGGACGTGGGCGTGCTGACCGATGCCTCGCAGTACCCCGCCGTGCTCGAAGAACTCAAGGCCTCGGGCAAGCTCTCGGACAAGCTGCGCTTTGCACTGTCGGTGGCGGCATTCAACCGCATTGCCCAGTACGACGGCGCGATCAGCGACTACCTCTCGTCCGTCAGCTTCGAGGAAGACAAGCTGTCCGAAACCTATGTGCCCGCGCGTGCCCAGTTCGCCGGCCAGAGCAATGGCATCTTCACCAAGGTGCAGGACCTGCGCTACGGCGAGAACGCCCACCAGCAGGCCGCGCTGTACCGCGACCTGCACCCCGCGCCCGGCTCGCTGGTCACCGGGGTGCAACTGCAGGGCAAGGAACTGTCGTACAACAACATCGCCGACGCCGATGCCGCCTGGGAATGCGTCAAGAGCTTCGAGGCGCCGGCCTGCGTCATCGTCAAGCACGCCAACCCCTGCGGCGTGGCCGTGGGCCTGGACGCGCTGGACAGCTACGGCAAGGCCTTCCAGACCGACCCCACCAGCGCTTTTGGCGGCATCATCGCCTTCAACCGCCCGGTGGACGGTAAGGCCGCGCAGCAGATCTCCAAGCAGTTCGTCGAAGTGCTCATGGCCCCGGACTTCACGGCCGAGGCGCTCGAAGTCTTCAAGGCCAAGGCCAATGTGCGCCTGCTCAAGATCGCACTGCCCGCCCACGGCGGCACCACCGACTGGCAGCGTGGCCGCAACGCCATGGATGCCAAGCGCATCGGTTCGGGCCTGCTGCTGCAGACCGCCGACAACCAGGAGCTGTCGCTGATCGACCTCAAGGTCGTGACCAAGAAGCAGCCTACGCTCGAAGAGATGGAAGACCTGCTGTTCGCCTGGAAAGTGGCCAAGTACGTCAAGAGCAATGCCATCGTCTTCTGCAAGGGTGGCATGACCATGGGCGTGGGGGCCGGCCAGATGAGCCGCCTCGACTCGGCCCGCATCGCCAGCATCAAGGCCGGCCATGCCAACCTGTCCCTGCAGGGCACCGTGGTGGCCAGCGACGCGTTCTTCCCCTTCCGCGATGGCCTGGATGTCGTGGTCGATGCCGGTGCCACCTGCGTGATCCAGCCCGGCGGCTCGATGCGCGACAACGAAGTCATCGACGCTGCGAACGAGCGCGGCGTGTCCATGGTGTTCAGCGGCGTGCGCCACTTCCGGCATTGATGCGGGCGGGAGGCCGCAGGCTTCCCGGCGGGCACTGCAATACAAAAGGCCAGGGCCTGGAGGTGACTCCAGGCCCTGGCCTTTTTCATGGGCAGCTCTCAGGCGCCGAAGTCCATCGGCAGCCCCACGTAGTTCTCGGCCAGCGCGGTGGATGCGGCGCGCGAGTGGATCAGATAGTCGAGCTCTGCCTCCTGCATCTTCTGGCCGAACTCGCCGGTGTCGGGAAAGCGGTGCATCAGCGAGGTGAACCACCACGAAAAACGCTCGGCGCGCCACACGCGGCGCAGGCAGCGGTCGGAGTAGGTGTCGATGCCGGCGCTCGATTGGTCGCCGTAGTAGTCGGCGAAGGCGTTCCACAGGTAGCCCACGTCGCTGGCCGCCAGGTTCAGGCCCTTGGCACCCGTGGGCGGCACGATGTGGGCCGCGTCGCCGGCCAGGAACAGGCGGCCAAAGCGCATGGGCTCGGCCACGAAGCTGCGCAGCGGCGCGATGCTCATCTCCAGCGCCGGGCCGGTCACCAGGTTTGCGCGCGCCTCGGGGTCCAGCCGGTTGCCCAGTTCGGCCCAGAACTGGTCGATGCTCCAGTTCTCCAGCTTGTCGGTGTCGGGCACCTGCAGGTAGTAGCGGCTGCGCGTGGTGCTGCGCATGCTGCACAGCGCAAAGCCGCGCTCGGTGTTGGCGTAGATCAGCTCGTGCGAGACCGGTGGCACGTCGGCCAGCACGCCCAGCCAGCCAAAGGGGTAGACGCGCTCGTAGGTCTTGAGCGCGCCCTCAGGCACGCTGGCGCGGCACACGCCATGGTAGCCGTCGCAGCCGGCGATGAAGTCGCAGGTGATCTCGTGCGTCTGGCCGTCCTTCTCGTAGGTGACGCGGGGCTTGCCGCCGTCGAAGTCGTGCACGCGGACGTTGCCGGCTTCGTACACGGTGGCCAGGCCTGCGGCGGCGCGTGCATCCATCAGGTCGTGCGTGACCTCGGTCTGGCCGTACACCGTCACGCGGCTGCCGTCGGTCAGTGCATGCAGGTCGATGCGGTGGCGCTGGCCCTTGAACAAGAGCTCGATGCCGTCGTGCGGCAGGCCCTGTGCATGGGCGCGGGCGCTCACGCCGGCTTTCTCCAGCAGGTCCATGGTGACCTGTTCGAGCACGCCGGCGCGGATGCGGCCGAGCACGTAGTCGGCGCTGCGCTGCTCGATGATGACGGCGTCGATGCCGGATGTGTGCAGCAACTGGCCGAGCAGCAGACCGGCCGGGCCGGCGCCGATGATGGCAACCTGGGTACGCATGGGGGAACCTCGCAAAGCTGGGGAAGGAAGGCCCCGAGCACCGGCTCGAAGGCAAGGCCCAAGCGTAGGTTGACGCAGGTCAACGCGGGGTGCCGGCTGGCCGGTTGCGTGCGATGTACAGATGCTTTGTGCGATCATCGCGCAATCCTTGATGTACCGATCTTTTCTGCCGACCATGACCTCCAGCACCACCCCCATCGCCAAGGCCGACTTCATTGAGGGCATGGCCAAGGGCATGGCTGTGCTGGAGAGCTTCGACACCGAGCGCCAGCGCCTCAATGCCTCGCTGGCAGCGCAGCGCACGGGGCTCACCCGGGCGGCGGCGCGTCGGCACCTGCTCACGCTGGCGCACCTGGGCTACCTGGAAAGCGATGGCAGCTACTTCTGGCTGGCGCCCAAGGTGCTGCGCTTTTCGGGCAGCTACCTGGCGTCGGCCCGGCTGCCGCGCGTGCTGCAGCCCACGCTGAACCGGCTGGCCGCGCAGACCCAGCAGTCCTTTTCGGCCGTGGTGCTCGACGGCAGCGAGGTCGTGATCGTGGCGCGCAGCGGGGTGTATGGCGCGCCCTCGCGCGTGCTGGCCTACGGCCTGCACCTGGGGGCGCGGCTGCCGGCCCACCCCACGTCCACCGGGCGGGTGCTGCTGGCGGCGCTGCCGGCGGCGGCACTCACCACCTGGCTCAATGGTGCCACGCTGCAGCGGCTCACGCCCCATACGCTCACGCAGGTGGGGCCGTTGCGCCAGGCCATCGCGCGTGCGCGGCGCGACGACTATTGCCTGGCGGTGGAAGAGCACGAGCTGGGCGTGCATGCCCTGGCCGTGCCGCTGCGCAACCTGCAGGGGCAGACCGTGGCGGCGCTCAACGTGGTGGCCTCGCCCAGGCAACTGGACGAGGGCAGCCTGCAAAGGGAGATGTTGCCCTTGCTGCAGGAAGCCGCGCGCGAACTGCGCGGCCTCTTGTAGCTTCAGCTTGCGAGGCTCTTGAAGACCTCGCGCGCAGCGGCCACCGTGGCAGCGATGTCTTCTTCGCTGTGGGCCGCGCTCACGAAACCGGCTTCGTACAGCGCCGGTGCTATATAGATACTGCGGTCCAGCAGCCCATGGAACAGCTGGTTGAAGCGCGCGCTGTCGGTGGTGAGCACCTCGGGGTAGCTCTGGGGCAGGGTGGGCAAGAGGAAGAAGCCGAACATGCCGCCCTCGCAGTCGGCGCTGAAGGGCACGCCTTCGGCGGCGGCGGCGGCCTTGAGGCCATCCACCAGCGATTGGGTGCGTGCCGACAGGGCCTCGAAGAAGCCGGGCTTCGTGATCTCGCGCAGCGTGGCCAGGCCGCAGGCCGTGGCCACCGGGTTGCCCGACAGCGTGCCGGCCTGGTACACGGCGCCGATGGGCGCCAGATGCTCCATGATGGCGCGCGGCCCGCCAAAGGCGGCCAGCGGCATGCCGCCGCCGATCACCTTGCCCAGCACGGTCAGGTCGGGCTTGAAGCCGGGGATGCTCTTGGCATACACGCCCTGCGCACTGGCCAGGCCCACGCGGAAACCGGTCATCACCTCGTCCAGCACCAGCAGCGCACCATATTCCGTGCACAGTTCGCGGCAGCGCTGCATGAAGGGGACGCTCGCGCGCACGAAGTTCATGTTGCCGGCAATCGGCTCGATCATCAGGCAGGCCAGTTCCTTGCCGTGCAGGGCAAAGGCCTCTTCGAGCTGGGCGATGTCGTTGTATTCCAGCACCAGGGTGTGCTGCACCACTTCAGGGGGCACGCCCGCGCTGGTGGCGTTGCCGAAGGTGGCCAGGCCCGAGCCGGCCTTGACCAGCAGCGCGTCGGCATGGCCGTGGTAGCAGCCGTTGAACTTGATGATCTTGCTGCGGCCCGTGGCGCCACGCGCTAGGCGGATGGCGCTCATGCCCGCCTCGGTGCCCGAGCTGACCAGCCGGATCATCTCCATCGAGGGCACCAGGCCGATGATCTCCTCGGCCAGCTCCACCTCGCGCTCGGTCGGCGCGCCAAAGCTGAAACCGTCGAGCGCCGCCTTCTGCACCGCTTCGAGCACCGCCGGGTGGCCGTGGCCCAGGATCATCGGCCCCCAGGAGCCGATGTAGTCGATGAAGCGTTGGTCGTTGGCGTCCCAAAAGTAGGCGCCCTGGGCACGCTTGACGAAGCGCGGCGTGCCGCCCACGGCCTTGAAGGCCCGTACGGGCGAGTTCACGCCACCGGGGATGAGCGCCTTGGCGCGTTCGAACAGGGGGATGTTGAGATCAGTGCTTGGTGTCATGGGGGGGCATCACAAAGCCTTCGATGGCTGCTGTGTCGTCAATCGGGGCGTCGTCGTCTTCGCCGTCCTCGTCGTCGGGCTGGGCCCAGAACATGCGGTCGGGCACGATGTGCCCCATTCCGGGGCGGAAACCGGCGTCCAGGCAGCGGTCCAGGTAGCCCAGCGCTTCGCTGGTGGCCTCGCCCAGGTCGTTGCCGCTGGCCACCAGGGCCGTGAGTGCGGCCGACAGGGTGTCGCCCGCGCCCGAGAAGGTGGCGTCGAACAGCTCGAACTTGCCGCTGCCCAGCACCGTCTGGGGCGAGGCCAGCACGTTCTCGACGAACTGCTCGGGCAGGGGGATGCCGGTGACCAGGGTGTAGGGCACGCCCATCTCGGAAGCGGCCCGGGCGATGTCGCGCGCGGTCGGGCTGCGGTCGCTCTTCCAGTCCGGCAACAGCCAGCGCCACAGCGTACTGTGGTTTCCTACCAACACTGAGGTTTGCGGCAGCAACAGCTCGCGGAAGGCGTCCAGGTACTCGTCGATCTGCTCTTCCGTCCACCAGGACAGGTTGGGCATGTACGCTATCACCGGGACTTCGTCATAGTCTGTGGTTATTTCGGCGATGGCGCTGATGTTCTCGGGGCTGCCCACGAAACCCACCTTGATGGCCTGCACGGGCATGTCTTCGAGCACCGCCCGGGCCTGCTCGGAGACGGCCTCGTCGTCGAAGCTGAAATGGTCGAATATCTGCGCCGTATCACGCGCGTAGGCCCCCGTGACCACCGCGATGGGGTGGCCGCCGACCGATGCGATGGTGGTGATGTCTGCCGTCAGGCCACCCGCGCCGCTGGGGTCGCTGGCGTTGAAAACGAGCACGCAGGCCGGGCTCGCTTCATCACCGGATTCGTCGTCGGCGTGTTCGGTGTCGGGAGGGGGGAATGCAGATGTGGTCATGGTCCAGTGGCGGCATCGGGGGTGGCACGGAAGCTGCAGCCCGGGGAGATGACTAGATACAATCGTTGCATTCTATGTGAAGGCCCTTTAAGCTGTGATCGACTCTAAAACTTGGATGTGTTTGATCTGCGGGTGGATTTATGACGAGGCAGAGGGTGCGCCCGAGCACGGCATCGCCCCCAACACGCCATGGGACCAGGTGCCCATGAATTGGACCTGTCCTGAGTGTGGCGCCCGCAAGGAAGATTTCGAGATGGTTCAGATTTGATGCGCGGCTCGGGCCGCGCTGTTTGTTTTTCCATCGGGAGCATTAGCAATTGACTACAACAGGCGCATCTTTCAAAGTGCTCGTGGTGGATGACAGCAATACCATCCGCCGAAGCGCCGAGATTTTTCTCAAGCAGGGGGGGCACGAAGTCTTGTTGGCTGACGACGGCTTTGATGCTTTGGCGAAAGTGAACGATTACCAGCCTCAGCTGATTTTCTGTGACATTCTCATGCCCAAGCTCGACGGGTACCAGACCTGCGCGATCATCAAGCGCAACGCCCGTTTCGCAGATACCCCGGTGGTGATGCTGTCCTCCAAGGACGGCGTGTTCGACAAGGCGCGCGGGCGCATGGTCGGCTGCCAGGAATATCTCACCAAACCGTTTACCAAAGACCAGTTGCTGCAGGCCGTGCAGCAATTCGGCAATTCCCAACAAGGAGCGATGTAATGCCCATCCAGAAAGTTCTGGTCGTCGACGATTCGAAGACCGAGTTGATGTTTCTGACCGACCTGCTGCAGAAAAAAGGCATGCAGGTGCGCACAGCCGAGAACGCCGAGGAGGCCTTCCGCCGCCTGGCCGAAGACAAACCCGACCTGATCCTCATGGACGTGGTGATGCCAGGCCAGAACGGCTTTCAGCTCACGCGTGCAATCACCCGTGATCCGCTGTACGCCGATGTGCCCATCATCATGTGCACCAGCAAGAACCAGGAGACCGACCGGGTCTGGGGTATGCGCCAGGGCGCGCGCGGCTATATCACCAAGCCGGTGGATCCCGCCGAGCTGCAGGCCAAGATTGACGCGCTGAACTGAGGCAGCGGCGCGTTCATGGCCAACCGCGAAGCCCTCCGCGAGCTACAAGTCCGACTGGCCAGCCGTCTTCAGGCCGCCAGGACGGAAGGCTTGTCCGTATCGTCCTGGCTGGCTGTCGAGACAGCAGGGCAGTACTACCTTCTACCTCTCGCCCAGTCGGGCGAGATTTTTCCTTGGGTCACCGTCCAGCCCGTGCCGTACACGCAAAGCTGGTTCCTCGGTGTCGCCAACCTGCGCGGCGGGCTGGTCGGTGTGGCCGACCTCGCCGGCATGCTGGGCACCACGGTCACGCGCACCGAGCAGGCGCTGTCCGAGTCCAGCCTGCTGGCCTTCAATGCCGTGCTTGAGGTGAATGCCGCCTTGCTGGTGGACCGGCTGGCCGGCCTGCGGGGTACGGAGTCCTTTGTGTCCTCCGAGCCGCCTGCACCCGAATCTCCCGCATTTTTCGGCACCACCTACATCGATGCAGGTGGCGCGCGCTGGCAGGAGCTCAATCTGCAGATCCTGTCCCAACATCCCGCTTTTCTGAGCATCAGTGCTTGAGTTTTTCTGTAAGGCTGCACCATGTCCGTCGTCAATCAATTTGGAAAACTGTTCAACCGGAAACCCGGAGCGCCGGACGCCGCAGCAGGCCATGCTGCGGCCGATGACGGTCAGGACGTGCTGGGGACCGGTTCGCTCGAAGCAGCGGCGCTGCGCGAGTACCAGAGCGATGCCATGAACAGCGTGCAGGGCGACCCGGGCGGCTATGCACCCGAGCTCACCGAACCCGACAGTGATGAAGATCTGATCTCCCTGCCGGTGCTGGGCACCTCCACGGCGGCCGGCCACCAGCGCCGCCTGCTGGCCTTGCTGGCCGTTGGCGTGGTGGTGCTGGGTGCGATCGCTTTCTGGGTGCTGCAGCAGGCAGACCGCTCCGCACAGCAGCTCGCCGCTACCGGCCAGTCCCTGATGCAGTCGCAGCGCCTGGCCAAGTCGGTGTCGCAGGCGCTGGTGGGTAGCCCCCAGGCCTTCCCCGACGTGGTGGAAAGCTCGGGCGTGCTGGCGCGCAACGTGCGCGCCCTGACCGCTGGCGACAACGAACTCGGCGTGCAATCGCTGGGCGAGCCCTACAAGCCCGATCTGGACGCCGTGACGCCCCTGATGGAGCGCGCCGAGCGCAACGCCGGCGTGGTGATGGGCCAGCAAAAGATCCTGACCCAGGTGGGTGACGCTCTGCGCACCATCAACCGCCAGTCGTCCGACCTGCTCGAAATCGCCGAAACGGTGTCCTCGCTCAAGCTGCAGCAGAACGCCCCCGCCGCCGAAATCTCGGCCGCCGGCCAACTGGTGATGTTGACCCAGCGCATCGGCAAGTCCGCCAACGAATTCCAGACCATGGAAGGCGTGAGCCCCGAGGCCGTGTTCCTGCTGGGCAAGGACTTGAACTCCTTCAAGGAAATCGCACAGGGCCTGCTGGACGGCAGCCCCGAGCTACGCCTGTCCGCCACCAAGGACGGCCAGACGCGCGAGCAACTCGACGGCCTGGTGAAGCTGTACGAGCAGACCCGCACGCAGGCCAGTGCCATTCTGGGCAACCTGCAGGGCCTGGTGTCCGCCCGTGAAGCACAGTCCGCCATCATTGCCGACAGCGAACCGCTGCGCCGCCAACTGGAAAACCTGCAGGGCAAGCTGTCCGCACAGACCGGCCTGGGCGCCGGGCAGATCGGTGCCCTGGCCCTTGCCGGCCTGTTCGTGTTGCTGTGCGGTATCGGCATCTCGCGCGTTCAACTGCTGGACAGCCGGGGCCGCCAGACGGCTGCCGAATCGCAGCAAAAGGACGCCAAGCGCCAGGAGCAGGAAGCCAAGCGCGTCAACGACGCCAACCAGGCCGCCATTTTGCGTTTGATGAACGAACTGCAGTCGGTCGCTGAAGGCGATCTGACCCAGGAAGCCACCGTGACCGAAGACATCACGGGCGCCATCGCCGACTCGGTGAACTACACGGTGGAAGAACTGCGCCAGCTGGTGGGCAGCGTGCAGAACACGGCGACCCGCGTGGCACAGACGACGGCCCAGGTGGACAGCACCTCGACCGAACTGCTCGCCGCCTCGACCGAGCAGCTGCGCGAAATTCGCGAAACCGGCCGCTCCGTTCTGGACATGGCGACCCGAATCAACGAAGTGTCCACACAGGCGCAAGAGTCCGCCACGGTGGCCCGCCAATCGCTGCAAGCCGCCGACTCCGGTCTGCAGGCCGTGCAGAACGCCATCGGCGGTATGAACTCCATCCGCGACCAGATCCAGGACACCTCCAAGCGCATCAAGCGCCTGGGCGAATCGTCGCAGGAGATCGGTGAAATCACCGAGCTGATTTCCGACATTACCGAGCAGACGAACGTGCTGGCACTGAACGCCGCCATCCAGGCCGCATCCGCCGGTGAAGCCGGCCGAGGCTTCTCGGTGGTGGCCGAAGAAGTGCAGCGACTGGCTGAACGCTCCGCCGACGCCACGCGCCAGATTTCGGCCCTGGTGAAGGCCATTCAGACCGACACCCAGGATGCCGTGGCCGCTATGGAGCGCTCCACGCAGGGTGTGGTGGAAGGGGCCCGACTGTCCGACAGCGCCGGTACCGCACTGACGGAAATTGACCGCGTGTCGCGCCGCTTGGCCGACCTGATTGAACAGATCTCGTCCTCGACCTCCCGTGAGGCCGTTCTGGCCAACGAAGTGGCCGACAACATCCAGCACATTTTTGCCGTGACGGAACAGACCGGTGAAGGTACCCGCACGACGGCCCAGCAGGTGCGCGAACTCTCGCACATGGCTGAAGAATTGCGCCAGTCTGTCGCCCGTTTCAAGATCGCCTGAGGCGATCCGTAGTCATCAACCAGCTGGCTCATTGCAGCCGGGGACGAACCCATGCCATCTATTGATGTCAAAAATGCACCGGCCGCAGACTGGACCCAGGGAGAGCAGGACCTGGGTCCTTTGGCTTGGGTGCTCGACGAACTGCGCAAATCCCTGGGGGGCGCCGTCAAATCGATGCGCCGCTTTGTGCGCGATGTGGAAACAGCGACCGAGTCGGACCTTGCGGCGCTCGACGCCGGCGCCTTGCGCATTGCAAGGCAGCAACTGCACCAGGCCAGCGGCGCGCTGGAAATGGTCGGCATGGGGCCTCCGGCGCTCGTGCTGCGGGCCATGGAGTCCGCCGTCCAGCGCTTTGTGCAACGCCCTGAGCTGTGCACCGATGAGGCCACCAGCACCATCGAAAAAGCCAGCTTCGGCCTGATCGAATACCTGGAAAGCGTGCTGTCCGGCAAGTCCGTCTCGCCCGTTGCCCTGTTCCCCCAGTACCGTGAAGCCCAGGCGCTGGCCGGAGCCGAGCGCGTGCACCCCGCAGACCTGTGGCCTGTGGAGCGGCGTTTCCGCGAGCCGGAAGTCACCATTCCTGCGGAACCCCTGCCTTATGGCCCGCAGGCGCGGGCACACCTGGACGCGGCGGTGCTGCGCATCGTCAAGACGGGCGACCTCAAGGCCGCCCGCAGCATGTACGAAACCTGCCTGGGCCTGGTTGCGGCCCAGTCGGACCGCCAGTCGCGCGCGTTCTGGAAGATCTGCGCCGCCTTCTTCGAAGCCTTTGCCGGCGGCCTGCTGCCAGCGGACGTGTATGTGAAGCGTGTGGCTTCCCGCGTGCTCATGCAGTACGCCACCCTGGCCAAGGGCGACAACATCATTGCCGACCGCCTGGTGCAGGACCTGCTGTTCTTCTGCTCGCAGACCACGGTGCCTGCGGGCGCGGAGGCCAGGTTCCCCGCGTTGATGACCGTGCGCCATGCCTTCAGCCTGGACCGCTTCAAGCCGGTGGACTACGACACCGCGCGCTTTGGCCGTTTCGACCCTGCCGTGCTGGCCCAGGCCCGAAAGCGCATTGCCGCCGCCACCGAAACCTGGTCGGCCCTGGCCGGCGGTGACCGCAACAAGATCAAGCCCGCTGCCGACCAGTTCAGCCTGGTCTGCGATTCGCTGCGCAAGCTCAGCCCTGGCAGCGAGAAGCTGGCCACAGCGCTCACGCACGTGATGGATGCCACCACCAAGTCCGGCGAGCCGCCATCGGCTGCGCTGGCCATGGAAGTGGCCACCTCGGTGCTGTACCTGCAGGCTGCGTTCGAAGAGCTGGATGCGGCCGAAGACCAGATGGCCGTGCGCGCCGCCCGCCTGTCCGAGCGGCTCGAAGCCGTGGGCACCGGTGCCGAACCCGAGCCCCTGGAAGGCTGGATGGAAGAGCTGTACCGCCGTGTCAGCGACAACCAGACCATGGGCAGCGTGGTGGACGAACTGCGCGCCACCCTGGCCGAGGCGGAAAAATCGCTGGACCTGTTCTTCCGCGACCCCAAGGACCCCACGGTGCTGGCCCCGGTGCCCGGGCACATGGCGCAGATGCGCGGCGTGCTGTCCGTGCTTGGCCTGGACCAGGCCTCGCTGGCCGTGGTGCGCATGCGCGACACCGTGGACCGCCTGCTGATCAACGACATCCCCGAGGAAGAGCGCCAGCCCGTCTTCGAGAAGCTGGGCAGCAGCATGGGGGCCCTGGGCTTCCTGATCGACATGCTCAGCTACCAGCGCGCCATGGCGCGCAAGCTCTTCGTCTACGACGAGGAACTGGGCGAGTTGCGCATCCTCACGGGCCGCACGCGCGCCCGCGTCAGCGACACCCAGGAAGTCACGCCCGCCAAGCTCGAAGAGCGCGCCGCCATTCCGCTGCCCGATGTGGTGCCGCGCTTCCCGGTCGAGGAGCCCGAAAGTGCCCCCACCGACTTCTCGCCCCTGCCAGGCGAATTTGCCGAGCCCGCGCCCGCCCCGGCGCCGGTCGAGCAACTGGCTCCCGACATCGGCTTCGGCCACCTGGGTGCTGCGCCTGTAGCACCTGTGGCGCCCGTGCCAACCCCGGCGCCAGCCGCCGCCTTGCCGGCCCCCGTGGTGCGCCCCCCGGTGGACGTCGAAGACGAACTGCTCGAAATCTTCCTGGAGGAAGCGCGCGAAGTCGTTGCCACCGGCCTGGCAGCCATCGCCACCCTGCGCAATGAGCCGGGTGAACTGAGCGAGCAGACCACGCTGCGCCGTGCCTTCCATACCTTGAAGGGCAGCTCGCGCATGGTGGGCCTCAACGACTTCGGCGAAGCCGCCTGGTCGATGGAGCAGGTGCTCAATGCCTGGCTGGCCGAACAAAAGCCCATGCACGCGCCCTTGCTGCAGCTTTCCACCGATACGCTGCACGCCTTTGGCGACTGGGCCGACAGCCTGGCCTCGGGCAATCCGACCCATTGGCAACCCGAGGCCTTCCGCAAGGCCGCAGAGGCCATGCGCAACGATGGCACCTTGCTGCCATTGACGGGCGGCCCTGCCGAGGTTGCCTCCCTGATCGAGGTGCCTGCCGACAACACCGTGGCCGACGTACCCGCCGAGCTGCCTGAAATCGTGCCCCAGCCGGTGGAAGACTTCGCGCCCGTGCCGGAACTGGTCGATGTCCCCGTCGCCCTGGAGCCAGCGCCCGAAGCCTTGCCGTACGAAGACGAAGAAATCGTCCACGCCGATTTCGTCTCCACCGAAGTCCCTGAAGACGCCGTCGAGCCCGAGATCATCGCGCTCGAGGCGCCCAAGGACGTGCCCGACACCAGTTCCACGGTCACCGAAGAGATCGACTTCGCGGTGTTCGCCGAAGCCGTCGCGCAGGTGCCCGACAGCATCGACGCACCGGCCGCCATCGAACCTCCCGTTGTGGTCGAGCCAGTCGCCGCCACCGTGGTGGACTTCGACCTGCCGCTGCTCGATGCCTTCGAGGTGGCCGCTGAGCCCGCTCCTGCACCCGTGCCCGAGCCCGTGGTGCAGGCCGTGTTCGACACTCCGTTCGAATTCGCGCTCGACGACCAGTTGCTGGAAGCCGGCGCCCCCGCACAGCCCGAGGCCGTGCCAGAGCCCGAAGCCGTTCTGGAGTTTGTCCCCGAGCCTGAACTGCAGGCCCCGGCCGTGGTGGCCGAGCCCGCCCAACCTGTTGAAGCGGTGCTGGAGCCCGTCCTGGACGCGGAGCCAGAGACCCCCGCTGCCCCCGTGGCACCGGTCGCTGCGCCCGTGGCCGAAGAGGCTTCCTTCGACGAGGCCGTCAAGGTCATCGAGACGCTGCGCATCGGCATCCCGCTGTACAACGTCTACCTGAACGAAGCCGACGAATGGTCGCGCCGCCTGGTTACCTGCCTGCAGGAATGGTCGCTGGAGCTGCACGAAGCCCTGCCGGACACGGCCGTGGCCCTCGCGCATTCGCTGGCGGGCAGCTCCGCCACGGTGGGCTTCAATGCGCTGTCCGAAATGGCACGCGTGCTTGAGCATGCGCTGCAGCACGTACAGCTGCAGACGCGCGGCTCTGAAGAACAGGCCCGAGTCTTCATGGATGCGGCGGAAGACATCCGCCGCCTGCTGCACCAGTTCGCCGCCGGCTTCCTCAAGGAGCCCAGCCAGGAAGTGCTGGAAGCGCTGCGCCAGATCCTGCAGACCGAGGTCGACAACACCCTGACGCCGATCGAGGATGAGATCGACGATGAGCCAGTCCGGGATGCCGAGGCCGAGGCTGAGGATTCCGCTGCGGCAGCGCTGGCAGCGGCTGAGGTGGCGCCCGCTCTCTCCGTGGTCCCTACCGGGCATGTGGCACCCGCGCTGTCGCCGGTGGTGCACGACAGCGACCACGACCAGGATGTGGACGACGCCATCGCGCGTGCGGTGGCGTTGTCGTCCGACCTTGACGATGACATCGACGTCATCGACGTGATCGATCCCGACCTCTTCCCGATCTTCGAGGAAGAAGCCCAGGAACTGCTGCCCCAGTTGGGTGGCGCCCTGCGCCAATGGGCCTCGCGCCCCGACAACCTGGGTGCCCGCAGCGAAGTGCTGCGCGCCCTGCACACGCTCAAGGGCAGCTCGCGCCTGGCCGGTGCCATGCGCCTGGGCGAAATGGCCCACCGCCTGGAGTCCGCCATCGAGCAGCTCGATGTGGACACCGTCACCAGCGCCGAGATCGAGCCGCTGCAAGCCAGCTTCGACGGCCTGCAGGCCAACTTCGCCGCCCTGAGCGCCATTGGCAGCCAGGGCCCGGCCGATGCTGTCGTCACCCTGCCGGTGGCTGCGCAGGCGCCAGTTGCCAAGGCTGCAGAGCCCGCCGCCGCCGCTGCGGGAACTGCAACCGGTACCCCGGAACAACGACCTGCCGCTGCCACCGTGGCGCCGGCCGCTCGCTTGGCGGGTCCGTCGCAACTGGCACCGCTGCGTGTCGCGGCGAACCAGTCGGTGCGGGTGCGTGCCCAGTTGCTGGACCGCCTGGTCAACCAGGCGGGCGAGGTGATGATCAGCCGCTCGCGGCTGGACGTGCGCCTGTCGCAGTTCCGTTCCTCACTGACCGACCTGTCGGGCAACCTGGACCGCCTGCGCCTGCAACTGCGCGACATCGAAGTGCAGGCCGAATCGCAGATGCAGTCGCGCCTGGCGCTGTCCAAGGACTCGGCTGCTGGCTTCGACCCGCTGGAGTTCGACCGCTTCACCCGCGTGCAGGAGCTGACCCGCATGATGGCCGAGTCCGTCAACGACGTGGCCACCGTGCAGCGCAACCTGCAGCGCACCATGGAAGGTGCCGAAGACGACCTGATCGCCCAGGGCCGCCAGGCGCGTGAGTTGCAGCGCGATCTGCTGCGCACCCGCATGGTGGAGTTCGAAGGCATTGCCGAACGCCTGTACGCCGTGGTGCGCCAGGCGTCCAAGGAAACCGGCAAGCAGATCAAGCTCGACATCACCGGCGGCTCCATTGAAATGGACCGCGGCGTGCTGGACCGCATGACCCCCGCCTTCGAGCACTTGCTGCGCAACTGCGTGGCCCACGGCATCGAGAACCCCGAAGCCCGCGTGGCCGCCGGCAAGCCGGCATCTGGCACCATCACCGTCGACCTGCACCACGAAGGCAACGACGTGTCGGTGGAGTTCCGTGACGACGGCGCCGGCCTGAACCTGCCGCGCATCCGCGAGAAGGCCATTGCCCAGGGGCTCATCGAGCCGGGCCTGGACCTGAGCGATGCCGACGCCGCCAACCTGATCTTCACGCCCGGTTTCAGTACCGCGAGCGAAGTCACGGGCCTGGCTGGCCGGGGCATCGGCATGGACGTGGTCCGCTCCGAGATCAACGCCCTGGGCGGCCGCATCGAGACCACGACCGAAACCGGCAAGGGCGCTGCCTTCCGCATGATCCTGCCCTTGACCACAGCGGTCACGCAGGTGGTGATGCTGCGTGCCGGCGATCTGTCCATCGGGGTGCCTGCCAACCTGGTGGAAATCGTGCGCCGTACTTCGGTGGCCGACCTGCAGGAAGCCTACAAGTCCAGCCACTTCAATGACGGCACGGAGCAACTGCCCTTCTTCTGGGCCGGTGCGCTGCTGCAGGCCTCGGCCCGCAGCCATGAATCGGTCGGCAAGACCCGCCCCGTGGTGGTCTTCCGAAGCGCCTCGCAGCGCATCGCCATGCACGTGGACGAAGTGCTGGGCAACCAGGAAGTGGTGGTGAAGAACCTCGGGCCGCAGCTGTCGCGCTTGCCTGGCCTGGCCGGCATGTCCGTGCTGGCTTCGGGTGCCGTGGTGCTGATCTACAACCCGGTGGCGCTGTCCACCGTGTACGGCGACCAGGTGCGTGCTGCCAGCGCCGACCTGCCGATGGTCACCGACCGGGTGGATGCCAAGGGTGCGACCGTTGCGCCGCTGCCATCGGGCATCAGCCAGGTGCCGCTGATCCTGGTGGTGGACGATTCCATCACCGTGCGCCGCGTCACGCAGCGCCTGCTGCAGCGCGAAGGCTACCGCGTGGCCCTGGCCGCAGACGGCCTGCAAGCGCTGGAACGACTGCAGGACGAGCGCCCCACGGTGGTGCTGTCGGACATCGAAATGCCCCGCATGGACGGTTTCGATCTGGCGCGCAACATCCGCGCCGACGGTGCACTGCGTGACCTGCCCATCATCATGATCACCTCGCGGATTGCCGAGAAGCACCGCGAGCACGCGATGGAGCTCGGGGTGAACCACTACCTGGGTAAACCTTACTCGGACGAAGAGCTGCTCAGCCTGATTCAGCACTACGCCCGCATCGCCGCTGCCGCAGAGGCCTGACAAACCACCCGACGCCTGCATCCCTCACCGGTGCAGGCGTTGGTGTTTGTGGGGACCTGCGGCTTTTTTGTGTCTGTCAGCCTGATCAGAGGTACCGATGGAGTCGACTTCACCTGCCGGCGACAGCCGGCTGCTGGCCTGCCTGGGCCTGGTGGCGCGCGAAGGCGCGTCCGACCTGTTTCTGCTCGCGGGCGCCTCGCCTACAGTCAAGCGCCAGGGGCTTTACGTGCCCATCTCGCGCCAGGTGCTGGGCGCCGACGATATCCGCATGATGGCCTACTCGGTGATGCGCAAGGCGCAGCGCGAGGAGTTCGAAGCCACCATGGAGTGCGACCTCTCGTACACCACGCCGGACGGCGAGCGCTTTCGCTTCAACATCCACATGCAGCGCGGCCAGGTCGGCATCGTGGTGCGGCATGTGGTGTCGAACATTCCGCAGCTTGACCAACTGGGCCTGCCACCCGTGCTCAAGCAGCTGGCGTTCCTGAACGGCGGGCTGATCCTGACCGTGGGGGCCGCCGGTTCGGGCAAGACCACCACGCTGGCGGCCATGCTGGACCACCGCAACGAGCACGCCAACGGGCACATCCTCACCATCGAGGACCCCATCGAGTACCTGCACAACCACAAGAAGTCCCTGGTCACCCAGCGCGAAGTGGGGCTCGATACGCTGTCGTACGACGAGGCCCTGCGCCGCGCCATGCGCGAGGCACCCAGCGTGATCCTGATCGGCGAGATCCGCGACCGCGCCACCATGCAGCATGCGCTGCATTACGCCCAGTCGGGCCACCTGTGCGTGTCCACCCTGCATGCGCACAACGCCAGCCAGTCGGTGCAGCGCATCTTGAACTTCTTTCCCGAGACGGCCCACCAGCAGCTGCTGATGGATCTGTCGCTGAGCCTGAAGGCCGTCGTCGCGCAGCGCCTGATCAAGAGCGTCAAGGGCACCCTGGTGCCTGCCACCGAGGTCATGCTGCTCACGCCCTATGTGGCCGACCTGATCCAGAAGGGCCAGGTCGACGAGCTCAAGACCGCCATCATCCGCGGCACCGAGCAGGGCATGGGCAGCTTCGACCAATCGCTGCTGGCCCTGGTGGAGGCCGGCTCCATCACTCCGGCCGAGGCCGTGGCCAATGCCGACAACCGCACCGATGTCACCCTGCGCCTGCGCCTGGCATCTGGCAATTCACTGGCCATCGACGATGGCGGCATGCAGATGGCCGAGAAGCCGCGCGACTCGAGGTTTTGATACCCCCTGAGTCGCCTCGCGCCTCAGTGCGCCCGAAAGAGGCGGACGCTCTTCGTTGCCGTCCAAGCCTGCGCAGGCAGGCTTGGAGCCGCGGCACTCAGCCCCCCAGGGGGACGCCCCCAGTGCGGCGGGGCGGCCCTTGCACGGGGGCACTGGCCTGGGCAGCGCCAGTTTTGGTGGTTTACGCCAGGTGGATAGCCTTCTGGCTCACCCCACTCTTTAAGGTTGGCGATGATTCTCAGTCCGCCGCAGCCTTCACCACGGCATACCGTTGCAGCGTGCGCTTGCGCGCCTCGTCGTGGTCCACGATGGGGTGCGGGTAGGTGCTGCCCAGCACCACCCCGGCTGCCTGCAGCTCCAGCGGCTTGGCTGCCCACGGCGCGTGCAGGGCCGCATCGGGCAGGCCGGCCAGCTGCGGCAGGTACTTGCGGATGAACTGGCCCTTGGCGTCGAACTTCTCGCTCTGGCTCACCGGGTTGAAGATGCGGAAATAGGGCTGTGCATCGCAGCCGCTGGAACTGGCCCACTGCCAGCCGCCGTTGTTGGCCGCCAGGTCGAAGTCGTTGAGGTGGGTGGCAAAGTAGCCCTCGCCCCAGCGCCAGTCGATGCCCAGGTCCTTCACCAGAAAGCTGGCCACCACCATGCGCAGGCGGTTGTGCATGTAGCCCGTCTGGTTGATCTGGGCCATGGCCGCATCCACCAGCGGGTAGCCGGTGCGGCCCTCGCACCATGCGGCAAAAAGTTCTTTGGCCTCCGGGCCGCTCTCCCAGCGAATAGCGTCATAGGCCGGCTTGAAGCTGTGCTCCACCACCTGCGGGTGGTGCGCCAGGATCTGGTGGTAGAAGTCGCGCCAGATCAGCTCGCTGAGCCACGTCGCGGCGCCCTGGTTGCCCTGCACCATCAGCGCATGGGCCGTGCGGGCCAGCAGGCGCGGGGAGATGGTGCCAAAGCGCAGGTGCACGCTCAGGTAGCTCGGCCCCTTGACGGCCGGAAAGTTGCGTGTGTCCTCATAGCGCGCGACGCGCTGGCGAAAATCCTCGAACAGGCGCTGCGCGCCGCTGGCCCCCGCAGGCAGGGCCAGTTGCGACAGCCCTGCCGGCTCGAATCCCAGGGCCTGCAAACCGGGTACCGCCCTGCGGTGTGCCTCGGGCCGGGGTGCCAGGCGGCCCGCATGGCGTTCCACGGGGTAGCTCTTCAGGTAGAAGGCGTCGATCTTGCGGAGCCAGGCGTTCTTGTAGGGCGTGAACACGCTGTAGGGCTTGCCGGTCTGGGTGAGCACCTCGCTGCGCTCGAACAGCGTGTGGTCCTTGTAGGTGTGAAACGCCCGCCCGGCCGCCGCCAGCCGGGTGCGCACCCGGCTGTCGCGTGCCAGGGCCTGGGGCTCGTCATCGTGGTTGGTGTAGACGGCATCCACCTTCAGTTCCTCGGCCAGGGCGGGCAGGGCATCGCTGGCCACCGCGTGCAGCACGATCAGTCCCCCGCTGGAGTGGCCCGACAGGGTGCGCAGGTGTTCGTCCAGCTCCACCAGCGACTCGCGGATGAACTCCACGCGCCGGTCCTTTCTGGGCAGGGGGTCGAGGATTTCCGTGTCGAAAACGAAGGCGCAGTGCACCTTCTGGCATGCGGTCAGGGCGTGGTAGAGGGCGGCGTGATCGGTCGCTCGCAGGTCGCGGCGGAACCAGACGAGTCCGGTGGAATAAGAGGGCTCCATGTTCACCGTTAAAATTGGCACATATGTCTATCGATTCTGCGCCCATCAACCTGACGCATCACTTCCTGATCGCGATGCCCGGTCTGGAGGATGAGTCTTTCGCGCGCAGTGTGGTCTACCTGTGCGAGCACAGCGAGCGTGGCGCGCTGGGGCTCATCATCAACAAGCCCACCGACATCACCCTCAAGGGCCTGTTCGACAAGGTCGACCTGTCCCTGCGCCGGGAAGACCTGCGCACGGCGCCCGTCTTCTCCGGCGGCCCGGTGCAGACCGAGCGCGGCTTCGTGCTGCACGAACCCATGCTCATGGACCGGGCAGAGACCGACGAATCGGCCTACGCCTCCACCATGACCATTCCCGGCGGCCTGGAGATGACCACCTCCAAGGACGTGCTCGAAGCCCTGTCCACGGGCGCAGGCCCGCGCCGGGTGCTCATCACCCTGGGCTATTCGTCCTGGGGAGAAGGGCAGCTCGAGTCCGAATTGGGCGAAAACGCCTGGCTCACCGTGGCGGCCGACCTGTCGGTGATTTTCGATACCCCCGTGGCCGAGCGTTACGACCGTGCACTGGCCCTGCTGGGCCTGCAGGCCTGGATGCTCTCGCCCGAGGCGGGGCACGCATGACCGGCTTGCCCGCCCAGCCGGCCGTGCCTGCGCATTTCCAGACCTTTCTAGCTTTCGATTTTGGCCTCAAGCGCACGGGCGTGGCCACTGGCAACCGCCTGCTGCGCAGCGCCAGCCCGCAAGAGACCATCAAGGCCGAGGGCGACGCCCGCTTTGTGCAGGTGGCCCAGCGCATCAAGGAGTGGCAGCCCGACGCCCTGGTGATCGGCGTGCCCTTCCACCCCGACGGCGCCAGCCACGATAACACCGAGCGTGCCCTCAAGTTCGGGCGCCAGCTGCGCGGCCGCTTTGGCTTGCAGGTGTTCGAGGTGGACGAGCGCTATAGCACCACCGAAGCCCTTGCCGGCGGCGCCAAGGATGCCGATGCCGCCTCTGCCTGCATCATCCTGGAACAGTTTTTGAGGAATCTTCCATGACGACGACGACCCCCTCATCGGGCGCACCTGCCGCATCCGGCGGCAGCTTGGTGCTCGACGCCGAGGCCTTGTACCGCGAGCTGCTGCGCGGCGTGCGCAGCATGATGAGCCCCGGCAGCACGCGCCTGGCGGGCATCGCCTCGGGCGGCGCCTGGCTGGCCGAGCGCCTGCAGAAAGACCTGGGCCTCGAAGGCGCCCCCGGCGTGCTCTCGTCGGTGATGCATCGCGACGATTTTGCCCAGCGCGGCCTGTCGGCCGGCGCGCAGACCACACTGCCCTTCGACGTCAACGGCGCCGACATCATCGTGCTCGACGACGTGCTGTACACCGGCCGCACCATCCGCGCCGTGCTCAACGAGCTGTTCGACTACGGCCGCCCCGCCAGTGTGCGCCTGGCCGTGCTGGTCGACCGCGGCGGGCGCGAGCTGCCGGTGCATGCCGAGTTTGCCGCCGCCCGCGTGGCGCTGCCGGCCACCCAATCGCTGGCCTTGGCGCGCGACGAGCAGGGTGTCTTCCAATTCCAAGTCCATCCCGTCCAAGAGGCCTGACCGTGCTGCACAAGCGCAACCCCCAACTCAACGGCCACGGCGAACTCGTCCACCTGCTGTCCATTGAAGGCCTGCCGCGCGACATCGTCACGCACATCCTCGACACCGCCGCCAACTTCGTGAGCGTCAACGACCGCGAGGTCAAGAAGGTGCCCCTCTTGCGCGGCAAGAGCGTGTTCAACCTGTTCTTCGAGAACAGCACGCGCACACGCACCACCTTCGAGATCGCGGCCAAGCGCCTGTCGGCCGACGTGATCAACCTCGACATCGCGCGCAGCTCCGCCAGCAAGGGCGAATCGCTGCTCGACACCATCGCCAACCTCTCGGCCATGGCGGCCGATCTGTTCGTGGTGCGGCACAGCGAATCGGGTGCACCCTACCTCATCGCCCAGCACGTGGCCCCCCACGTGCACGTGATCAACGCAGGCGACGGCCGGCATGCCCACCCCACGCAAGGGCTGCTGGACATGTACACCATCCGCCATTACAAGAAGGACTTCAGCAACCTCACGGTGGCCATCGTGGGCGATGTGCTGCACTCGCGCGTGGCGCGCTCCGACATCCACGGCCTGACCACCCTGGGCTGCGCCGAGGTGCGCGTGGTGGGCCCGCGCACCCTGGTGCCGTCCGACATGTCGCAGATGGGGGTGCGCGTGTGCCACACCCTCGAAGAAGGCATCAAGGACGCCGACGTGGTCATCACCCTGCGCCTGCAGAACGAGCGCATGAGCGGCGCGCTGCTGCCATCGAGCCAGGAGTATTTCAAGAGCTTCGGCCTCACGCAGGAAAAGCTGCAGCTGGCCAAGCCCGACGCCATCGTCATGCACCCCGGCCCCATCAACCGCGGCGTGGAGATCGACTCTGCCGTGGTCGACGGCCAGCAGAGCGTGATCCTGCCGCAGGTGACCTTCGGCATTGCAGTGCGCATGGCCGTCATGTCCATCGTTGCAGGAAATGAAGCATGAAGATACTGATCCAGAACGGTCGGGTGATCGACCCCGCATCCGGTTTTGACCAGACCTGCAGCATCGCCCTGGCGGCAGGCCGCATCGTTGGCATCAACCGCGTGCCGCCTGACTTTGCGCCCAACCGCGTGATCGATGCCGCCGGCTGCTACGTGCTGCCCGGCCTGGTGGACCTGGCCGCGCGCCTGCGAGAGCCTGGCCATGAGCACGAAGGCATGCTCGAATCCGAGATGGCCGCCGCCGTGGCCGGTGGCGTGACCAGCCTGGTCTGCCCGCCCGACACCGACCCTGTGCTCGACGAGCCCGGCCTGGTGGAGATGCTCAAGTTCCGCGCCGAAAAACTGCACCAAAGCCGCCTGTTCCCCCTGGGCGCGCTCACCCGCAACCTGGCCGGCGAGGTGCTGACCGAAATGGCCGAACTCACCGAGTCCGGCTGCGTCGGCTTCAGCCAGGCCGAGGTGCCGCTGGCCAGCACCCAGGTCACGCAGCGCGCGCTGCAGTACGCCGCCACCTTCGGCTACACCGTGTGGCTGCGCCCGCAAGAGCTGCACCTGGGCAAGGGCGTGGCCGCCAGCGGCCCGCTGGCCACGCGCCTGGGCCTGTCGGGCGTGCCCGTGGCGGCCGAGACCATTGCCCTGCACACTATCTTCGAGCTGCAGCGCAGCACCGGTGCGCACGTGCACCTGTGCCGCATCAGCAGTGCCGCCGGCGTGGAGCTGATCCGCCGCGCCAAGGCCGATGGCCTGAAGGTCACGGCCGACGTCAGCATCAACTCGCTGCACCTCACCGACGTGGACATCGGCTTCTTCGACAGCCGCGCCCGCCTGTCGCCCCCGCTGCGCCAGCAGCGCGACCGCGACGCGCTCAGCGCCGCGCTGGCCGACGGCACCATCGACGTGCTGGTGTCCGACCACACCCCCGTGGACGAAGACGCCAAGACCCTGCCATTCGCCGAGGCCGAGCCTGGCGCCACCGGCCTGGAGCTGCTGCTGAGCCTGGCCTTCAAGTGGTCGCAAGACAGCGGCATTCCCCTGCGCCGCGCCCTCTCGGCCGTCACGGCCGACCCGGCCCGCGTGCTGGGCAGTGCCCTGGGTACGCTGCAGGCCAGCGTGGGCCAGATCGTCGAAGGCGGCGTGGGCGACCTGTGCATCTTCGACCCCGCCGCCGCGTGGACGGTGCATGGCGACGCACTGCGCAGCCAGGGCAAGCACACCCCCTTCCTTGGCTACGAGCTGCCGGGTCGTGTGCGCACCACCCTGGTCGGCGGGCAGGTCGCCTTCGACCGCGGCGGCTGAGCGGTCCGGTCGGTACCATGCTGTTCACAACCGCGCGATGAAGGCCCTGCGCGCCCTGTGGCGCCTTCTGCGCATGCTGGGCCACATCGCCAAGGGCCTGGCCATCGTGGCGCTGCGCTTTCCCGCGCTCTCGCCCGACCAGCAGCACGCCCGTGTGCAGGCCTGGTCCATGGAGCTGCTGGCCAAGATCGGCATCTCGCTGCGCTTGCAGGGCCAGCCCCCCGTGGCCGGCCCGGTCATGCTGGTGGCCAACCACATCTCCTGGCTCGACATCCCCGTGATGCACGCGGCCCGCCACTGCCGCTTCGTTTCCAAGTCCGACGTCAAGGCCTGGCCTGTCATCGGCGGCCTGGCCACTGCTGCCGGCACCCTGTACATCGAGCGCGCCTCCCGCCGCGACGCCCTGCGCATGGTGCGCACCATGCAGGAGTCGCTCGAGCGCGGCGAGGTGCTCGCCGTCTTCCCTGAAGGCACCACCGGCGATGGGCGCGACATCCTGCCCTTCCACGCCAATCTCATCCAGGCCGCGATCGCCGCCAACGCCCCCGTGCAACCCGTGGGCCTGCGCTTCGTCGACCGCACCACCGGCGACCTGAGCTTCGCCCCCAGCTACATCGGCGACGAAACCCTGGTCGGCTCCATCTGGCGCACCCTGAGCGCCCCGGCCATCGAGGCCGTGGTGCACTATGGCGAGCCGGAGCTGCCTGCGGGGCGGGATCGGCGGGTGTTTACGCAGGATTTGCAGGGGGTAGTGGATCGGTTGCGGCGAAGCTAGGCAGCCGATTGGGCAGTTGTCCGACTTGGCGCCCAGGCGGCACGCGCGATACTGGCCTCTATCCTTGATGGAGGCAGCAGCTATGCGATTCATTCAACAGCTCAGCGTGTGGATGGTTCTGGTCTTCAGTTCCATGGCCGCCGTGGCACAGGGCGTCAACACGCCCGCCATTGTGCCCGGGCTACGGCCGGCCATGCCAGCATCGTCCCCGTACCAGCCCCCTGTGCCCACGACCAGCAGTACGCCGCAGCAGACCCCTGCGCCAGCGCCCAGCCTGACCCCGGCCCAGACGCCAGAGCCACCGCCTTCCCAGTCACCCTCCGAGACACCGCGCGAGCCGGTTGCCGCGCCGCCCGTGCAGGGCTGAGCGCATACCCGCCGGGGGGGGCATCCCGGCATCAACCTTTCCCGTTCACGTTGCCTGCTGCACGACAGCCGGAGTAGCCTGCCCGCCCGAAACCGTGCATATTCCACATTTGCGGCGCCACGGGCTTTTGCACCTGCGTGCAAGTGCTCCCAATTGCCTTATCGTCCGCACCAGTTGACAACAGGCCTGCATCCCATGTCGGGGGCGCAGGGCTCCATTCACACTGCCGGGAGGGCACCGCCATGAACCTGATCGAACGCGTCAAGAGCATTCTTCTCAAACCCAAGGAGACCTGGGTCACCATCGAGTCCGAGCCGGCCGATGTGGCGGGGCTCTACACCCAGTACCTGATGATCCTCGCGATCATCCCGGCGGTCTGTGGTTTCATCGGCATGTCGCTGATCGGCTTTGGCGGCTTTGGCTTCACCATGCGGGTGCCCATCTTCTCGGGCCTGATCAACATGGTGGTCTCGTACGTGCTGAGCCTGGTGGGCGTGTTCGTGCTGGGCCTCATCATCGATGCGCTGGCGCCCACCTTTGGCGGGCAGAAGAATTCCATCCAGGCGCTCAAGGTCGCGGTCTACGGCAGCACGGCGGCCCTGCTGGGCGGCATCTTCAGCCTGCTGCCGGCCCTGGCCATGCTGGGCTTGGTCGCAGCCCTGTACTCCATCTACCTGGTCTACCTGGGCCTGCCGGTGCTGATGCGCAGCAACCCCGAAAAGTCCATCGCCTACACGGCCGTGGTGATCGTCGCGGGCATCGTGGTGGGCGTCATCATCGGCGCCGTGAGTTCGCTCTTCATGCCCCGTGGCGGCGCCATGTTCAGCGGTGCCGATGCCCCTGCGATCTCGGTGAACACCCCCGGCGGCAAGGTCACCATCGACACTGCGGGCCTTGAAGCCGCCAGCAAGAAGATGGAAGAGGCTGCACGCCAGATGGAAAAGGCCCAGAAGAGCCAGGACCCCGCCGCCATTGCTGCGGCCAACAGCGGTGCCGTGGCGGCAGCCGCCGGCATGATGGGGGGCGGGCAGGCCGTGGCGGCCCAGTCGCTCAAGGCCGCGCTGCCCGAGCAGCTCGGCGGCATGCCACGCACGGGCTTCGATGTGCAGGACGGCGCGGCCCTGGGCCTGCCCACCAGCCAGGCCAGCGCCTCTTACGGCAGCGGCGACAAGCGCGTGCGCATCGAGATCATCGACATCGGCGGTCTGGGCCAGATGGCGGCCCTGGCCATGGGCATGGGCCAGGGCGAGAAGGAAGACCAGAGCAGCGCCGAAAAGACCTGGCAGGAAAACGGCCGCACCCTGCACCAGAGCTACCAGAAGGACGGCAGCCGCGCCGAGTTCAAGACCGTGCTCAAGAACGGACTGGTGGTCGGCATCGAAGGCGACCGTGTGGGCGTGCAGGACCTGCGTGGCATGCTCTCGCAGGTGGACCTCAATGCCCTGGAAGGCTTGCAGCGCAAGCCCAAGGGCTGAGATCGTTCACCTGGTTTAGGTGCGGGCCACGGCCCGCTTTTTTTGCCCGCTGCAACGGCCCGGGTAGACTGGCCGCATGCTGGCTTTTGCCCATCTCTGCCTGACGCACCGCTCCATGACCTCCACCGCATCCCCTGCTGCCACACCCGCCACGCTGTACCAGCGTGTGATGGGGGTGGACTTCGACCGCCTGGCGTCGCCGGTGGCGCGTTTTCACCGCCTGGCGGGGGCGCAGGTGCTGCATGGCCAGGTGCAGGTGCAGGCCCCCGCATCGCTGCTGGGCCGGGTGCTGGCCTGGGGGCTTGGAGCGCCGCAGCAGGCGGGGCAGGGCGCCATCCGCTTCGAGCTCGATGCCACGCCGGGTGCCGAGGTCTGGACGCGCATCTTCCCCACCCGCACCATGCGCTCCACCCTGCGCGAGGCGCCGGGCTTTGTCGAGGAGCACATGGGTGCGGCGCGGCTGCTTTTTGGCCTCACGGCGGTCGAGGGCGGCCGGCTGGAGATGCGCCTGGTGCGCATGCGTTTTCTGGGCATCCCCTGCCCGCGCTGGCTGCAGCCCGCCATCGTGGCGCGCGAGACGGGGCAGGGCGATGACCAACTGCACTTCGACGTGCAGGCCACCGTGCCCTGGATCGGCCGGGTGGTGGCCTACCGGGGGCATCTGCAGGTGCCTGCCGACGCCAAGTGCGCATGATCGTCGTCTTGGACGCGCGGACACCATGATTGTCGTCTTCGACGCCAAGTGCCTGTTGTGCAATGGCTGGGTGCAGTTTCTGTTGCGCCATGACCGCGCGGGGCGCATCCGCTTTGCCTCCATCCAGGGGCAAGAGGGCCTGCGCCTGCTGCACGAGGCGGGCCTTCAGGTCGATGGCCTGCAGACGCTGCTGGTGGTGGAGGACAAGGAAGACGGTGGCCGCACCTGGCAGCACACCGCCGCCATCCTGCGCATCCTGCACGCGCTGGGCTGGCCCTGGCGGCTGGCCTGGGTGGGCTGGTTGGTGCCGGCACCGCTGCGCGATGCGCTGTACCGGCTGGTGGCACGCAACCGTTATCGCATCTGGGGGCGGTCGGAGACCTGCATGCTCCCCGCGCCCGAACACGCGGGGCGGTTTCTCGATTAGGACGTGCCGGACGCGCTCAAATCCGCGCTTTGACGTGGAACAGCGCTGTGCGCCCTTCGGTATCGGGGCTGGGCGCAAAGCTGTATTCCAGCGGCGCACTGGCATCGCGCGCAATGGTCAACAGGCCCAGGCCGGCGCCCTTGCTCAGCGTGTCGGTGGTGTTGTGGTCGGGGTTGCGCAGTTGCTCCCGGTAGCTTTGCTTGATCTCCTCCAGGCTCATGGCGCGCAGGGCGTCGAGCTTGTCGGTAAGCCGGGGCACGTGGGCGATGTCCACGGCGTTGCTGCAGACGATCCAGTACTGGGGTGGTCCATCGCCCTCCAGCGCGGCGGCAGGCAGGTCCTTGCCCACGCCGATGGCGCCCTTGGGGGCGGGCGCTGCGGGCACATCAGCCGCTGCCGTTGTCTGCGCGTCGTCGTCGGGCGGCACCGCATAGTGCAGGATGTTGTGCGCCATCTCCACGAAGGTGGAGAACAGCTTGCGCTTGGCCGGGCCCGAGGCATCCTCGGTGGCCAGGCGCTGCTTGAGCGAGTCGGCCGCTGCGGCCACCACGGCAGGCGTGAACTCACCGGCGTAGTAGAACAACACGCCGCAGTCCTGCGCGTTGGCCTGAAAGCGTTCGAAATCGGGGCCGTTCATGCGCCGGCTCCGGCTGGGTCCACAAGGGAAAAGGGCCGTGCCGTCTGGACGAAGGCGCCAGCGGCCAGGCGACTGGCGAGAAATGACATGCAGGAAGAACCGGTGATGCTGCGAATTGCCACCGATTCTTGCCGCCTTGCATGACGGCGCCGTGACGCTTGCGTGAAGGGGCGCCTGCTCCTGCGAACCCCTATCAGGCCGTGCCGGCCTCGGCCTCGCGGGGAAAGGTCACCACATGGTCGGCTTCGGCGCGTATGCCGATCCACTCGCCCACGGCATGGTCGTGGTGGCTGGGCACATGCGCCAGCACGCTCTGGCCGCTGGCCAGGCGCAGGGTGTACAGGAACTCCGAGCCGCGGAACGACTTGCGCACGATCTGCGCCTGCACCGGGGATGCGTCGTCGTGCACGATGTCATCGGCGCGCAGCAGCACATCGCATTCGCCGCCGGGGTAGCTGGCGGGCAGGGGGCATTCGGCCAGGTCGGTGAGCTCGCCCACCGGCGTCTGCGCCACCACGTTGTCGCCGCGCTGCACCAGGGTGGCGGGGGCGAACACGCCGTGGCCGATGAAGTCCGCCACGAAGCGCGTGGCCGGGCGGTGGTACAGGGTGTAGGCATCGTCCCACTGGTGCAGCCGGCCTTCGTGCATGACGCCGATCACGTCGCCAATGGCAAAGGCCTCCAACTGGTCGTGCGTGACGAACAGGGCCGTGGCACCCGCCGCCTTGAGGATGCCGCGCACCTCGTGCGCCAGGCGCTCGCGCAGGTCCACGTCGAGGTTCGAAAACGGCTCGTCCAGCAGCATCAGCTGCGGGCGCGGCGCCAGCGCGCGCGCCAGCGCCACGCGCTGCTGCTGCCCGCCCGACAATTCATGCGGAAAGCGCTGCTCGCTGCCTTCGAGCCCCACCAGCGCCAGCACCTCGGCCACGCGCGCCGCCTGCGCGGCGCGCGGCAGGTGGTGGATGCCGAAGGCCACGTTGCGCCCCACCGACAGGTGCGGAAACAGCGCATAGTCCTGGAACACCATGCCGATGCGCCGCTGCTCGGGCGGCACGCTCACGCTGGCGCTGCTGACCACCTGCTGCGTCAGGCTGATCTGCCCGCCAAAGACAGGTTCGAGCCCCGCCACGGCGCGCAGCAAGGTCGTCTTGCCGCAGCCCGAGGGGCCGATGAGCACGCCGATATCGCCTGCGCGCAGGCCCAGGGACACGTTCTGCACGGCGGCGCGGGGGCGGCCTGCATAGCGCACTTCAAGTTGGGAGACCTCTAGGAACATGGCCCCATTTTAGGTGGATGGGCTCGAATGCTTAAAATTCGCATTTGCATTTCCGAACTTCCCTGCTGCCCCGGGCGCGGGGCCGGCGTGCCCTGACCCCTTTGCCGAGCCCTTTTGCCTTGCGCCGCACACCGTTTCGCTTCCTCCACACCCTTCCCCTGGTCCTGCTCGCCGGCATCCTGGTCCTGCCCGTGCTGGCGGTGCTGGCCTCGTGGCTGCCGTTTGGGCAGACCGATGCGCTGGCTGGCCCCATCCTGCGCGAGATGGCTGCCACCGTGCTGCCCGGCTATGTGTGGACCACGCTGTGGCTGAGCGTGCTGGTGGCGCTGGGCGCGGCCATCGTGGGCACGGGGGCGGCGGCGGCCGTGACGCTGTTCGATTTCCCCGGCCGGCGCACCTTCGAGTGGCTGCTGCTGCTGCCGCTGGCCATGCCGGCCTATGTCACGGCCTATGCCTACACCGACTTCCTGCAGTTCAGCGGCCCGCTGCAGGTGGGGTTGCGCGCCACCTTCGGGCTCGAAGGCCGGCTGCTGCCCGAGGTGCGCAGCCTGGGCGGCGCGGTCTGGGTGTTCATCTTCTCGCTGTACCCCTATGTCTACCTGCTGGCGCGCACGGCGCTGGGCGAGCGCGCCGCGCACCTGATGGAGGCCGCGCGCCTGCTCGGTGCACCGCTGCCCCGGCGCATCCGCGCCGTGGCCCTGCCGCTGGCGCGCCCGGCCGTGGCCGCCGGCGTGGCCCTGGTGCTGATGGAGACGCTGGCCGACTTCGGCGTGGCCAGCTACTTCGGCATCCAGACCTTCACCACCG
Organism: Acidovorax sp. Root219; assembly: GCF_001428665.1. Classification (GTDB taxonomy): domain Bacteria; phylum Pseudomonadota; class Gammaproteobacteria; order Burkholderiales; family Burkholderiaceae_C; genus Acidovorax. The sequence goes on along the minus strand of NZ_LMIJ01000030.1, from coordinate 44,338 downwards.
GCATCTACAAGGCCTGGCTGTCCATGGACAACCGGCTGGCCGCCGCACAGCTGGCCACCATGCTGCTGGTGGTGGTGATGGCCCTGCTGCACCTGGAGCAGCGGGCACAGAAGCGCATGCGCTTTGCCGGCGGCCTGGGCCGCGCCGGCTCGGCCGAGGCCCAGCCCCTGGCGCTGCGCGGCGGGCGCCGCCTGCTGGCCTGGGCCGTGTGCGGCCTGCCGGTGCTCATGGGCTTTGTCGCGCCCGTGGTCTTCATGCTGCGCCCGCTGGCGGCCGACTGGTCGGTGCTGCCCTGGACTCGTTTCATCGAGTGGGCCGGCAACAGCGTGCGCCTGGGCGCCATCACCGCCGTGCTGGCTGTCATCGTGGCGTTGGCGCTGGCCTTTGCGGTGCGCCGCAGCGCCGATGCCGTGACCCGCGGCGTGGTGCAGCTGGTGAGCCTGGGCTACGCCGTGCCCGGCGCCGTCATCGTGGTCGGCCTGCTGCTGCCCGTGGGCTGGCTGCAGGCGGCCGTGCCACAGTGGGGCGTGGGTGCCTTGGTCACGGCCACGGCCGTGGGCATCGTCTGGGCCTACCTGGTGCGCTTTTGCGCCGTGGCGCTGCAGTCCATGCAAAGCGGCTATGCGCGCATTCCGCAAAGCCTGGACGACTCGGCGCGCATGCTGGGCACGGGCAGCGCCGGCCTGCTGGCGCGTGTGCACTGGCCCCTGCTCAAGCGCTCCACCGCCGCCGCCGCGCTGCTGGTCTTCGTGGACGTGATGAAAGAGCTGCCCGCCACCATGGTGCTGCGCCCCTTCAACAGCGACACCCTGGCCGTGGTGGCCTACCAGCTGGCTCGCGACGAGCGCCTGGGCGAGGCGGCGCTGCCCTCGCTGGCCCTGGTAGCGGTGGGGCTGGTGCCGGTGATATTGCTCAGCCGCACCTTGCGCTCCGCCAAGCGCTGAGCGCGGCTCAAAAAACTCTTCTGGCGTCGTTGCCGAGTCTTGTCGTACTACCCGTACTGCCTGCGACGCGACGCCTAGCCAGAACCGCTTCGCTGAGTTTTGTGAGCCGCTTGAAGCCGTGCCGGACGCAGCATCGCCCGGCAAACCGGGTAACCTGCGCGCCATGCATGCCCGAGTTCTCCGCTACCTCGACGAAGTGGTCCGCCGCGGTTCCATCCGCAAGGCGGCCGAGCACCTGCACGTGGCGCCCACGGCGGTCAACCGGCAGATCCTCGACCTGGAGGCGGAGCTGGGTGCCCCTCTGTTCGACCGCATCCACAACCGGCTGCGCCTGACGCCATTGGGCGAGATGGTGCTGGCCCATGTGCGCAGCACCCTGCGCGAGCATGCCGCGCTGCGCGAGCGCATTGCCGAGTTCAAGGACGAGCGCCGGGGCGAGATCACGGTGGCCACCACGGCGGGCCTGGCCGGCTCGTTGATGCCCTCGCTGGTGCACGATTTTCGCCAGCGCTACCCCGGCATCGCGGTGCGCATCATCGACCTGCCGATGGCCGAAATACCGGCCGCCGTGGAGCGCGGCGATGCCGAACTGGGCCTGGGCTATGACCTGTCGCTGAAAGCCGCCCTGCGCACCCTGTCGGCCAGCGAATGGCCCATCGGTGCCGTGGTGCCACCCAAACATGCGCTGGCGCGCATGGCCTCGGTGCTGCTCAGCGACTGCATCGGCCACGCGCTGATCCTGCCGGCGCCGCAGCTGACCATCCGCACCCTGCTCGACGAGGCCTTCGAGCGCAACGCCATCAAGGTCACGCCCGTGGCCGAATCGACCTCAATGGCGCTGATCCTGCGCCTGGTGGCGCTGGGCGAGGGCATCGCCCTGCTCAACCCGCTGGACGTGATGGAAGAGCGCGCCCGCAACGCCCTGGTCTTCGTGCCGCTGCGCGATGCCCACCTTGCGCGCCAGACCCTGGTGCTGGCGGCGCGCGCCAAGGGGCAACTGAGCGCCGCGGCCGAGCTGATGGCGGCCAACATCGGCGACGCACTGGCGCGGCTCTTCGCCACGGCAAGGTAGCCAGGGGAGCCCCCTGAGTGTCCACATTTTGTGGACACCCCAAGCGCAATTCGGCGCTATCGCGGATGTACCGCCGTTCCTAGACTGGCGCCATCTAATCTGCGAAAAACGAGAAGCCGCCCCATGACCACCCTGATAGCCCTGAACGCCGATGTCCTCGTCACCATGGACGCGCAACGCCGCGAGATCCAAGGTGGCGCCCTGGTGGCCGATGGCCCCGCCGTGCAGTGGGTGGGCCCCACGGCCGAGCTGCCGCTGCACTACCGCCGCATGGTCGACGAGGGCACGGCCCGTGTGCTCGACATGCGCGGGCGCGTGGTGTTGCCGGGCCTGGTCAACACCCACCACCACATGTACCAGAGCCTCACGCGCGCCGTGCCTGCGGCGCAGGATGCGGAGCTGTTCTCGTGGCTCACCAACCTCTACATGCTGTGGTCGCACCTCACGCCCGAAATGGTGCATGTGTCCACCCAGACGGCCATGGCCGAGCTCATGCTGTCGGGCTGCACCACCACCAGCGACCACCTGTACCTGTACCCCAACGGTGCGCGGCTGGACGACGCCATCGCCGCCGCGCAGCAGATGGGCATGCGCTTTCATGCCGCGCGTGGCTCCATGAGCCTGGGGAAGAGCAAGGGCGGCCTGCCGCCCGACGCGGTGGTGGAGGAGGAAGAGGCCATCCTGCGCGACAGCCTGCGCCTCATACAGCAGTACCACGACGCCTCGCGCCACGCCATGCTGCGCGTGGTGCTGGCGCCGTGCTCGCCGTTTTCGGTGACGCGCAAGCTGATGCGCGAATCGGCCTTGCTGGCGCGCGCCCACGGCGTGTCGCTGCACACCCACCTGGCCGAGAACGACAACGACGTGGCCTTCTCGCGCGAGAAGTTCGGCCTCACCCCCGCGCAGTACGCCGAGAGCCTGGGCTGGGTAGGCCCTGACGTGTGGCATGCGCACTGCGTCAAGCTCGACCCCGAGGGCATTGCCCTGTTCGCGCGCACTGGCACAGGCGTGGCGCACTGCCCCTGCTCCAACATGCGCCTGGCCTCGGGCATTGCGCCCGTGCGCAGCATGCGCGATGCCGGCGTGCCCGTGGGCCTGGGGGTGGACGGCAGCGCGTCGAACGACGGCGCCCACATGCTGGGCGAGGCGCGCCAGGCCCTGCTGCTGCAGCGCGTGGGCCACGGCCCGGCGGCCATGGGCGCGCGCGAGGCGCTGGAGATCGCCACCCTGGGCGGCGCCCGCGTGCTCAACCGCGACGACATCGGCGCGCTCGCGCCCGGCATGTCGGCCGACTTCGTGGCCTTCGACATGTCCGCCGTCGGCTTCGCCGGTGCGGGCCACGACCCGGTGGCGGCCCTGGTGTTCTGCACGCCGGCCAACGCCGACACCAGCGTCATCAACGGCCGCGTGGTGATCGAGCACGGCCGCCTGCTCACGGCCGACCTGCCCGTGGTGCTGGGGCGGCACAACGCATTGGCAAAGACGCTGTTCGAGCAGGCCGCTGCAGGCCACTGATCCCGCCATCCATCCACCACCCGGCTGCCCCTTCAGGGGCGGGCCAGGTTCGCCCTGGGCGCATGCCGCCCGCCACCGCACGCTAGGAGCCCCGACCCGCCATCCCCACCCCCGCCATCGCATTCCCTCACATGACGACAAGTGCCTTCGAAAAGGCCGAGCGAACAAGGAGACAAAGAGAATGGAACAACAACTGCTTTACAAGGTGGAAGACCGTCCACCCCTGCTGGCCACGGCGGTGCTGCTGTCGCTGCAGCACCTGCTGGCGGCGCTGGGCGGCATCATCGCCGTGCCGCTGGTGATCGGCGGCGCGCTCAAGCTGCCGGCCGACCAGATCGTGGCGCTGGTAAATGCCGCGCTGCTGGGCTCGGGCGTCGTCACGATCATTCAATGCAGGGGTGTAGGGCCGGTAGGTATACGCCTGCCCTGTGTGATGGGCACCAGCTTCGCCTTCGTCGGTGCGGCCATCAGCGTGGGCCTGGAGCATGGCGTGGCCGGCATTCTGGGCTCCTCGCTGCTGGGTTCGCTGGTGATGATCGTGGGCAGCTTCTTCATGCCGGTGATCCGCCGGTTCTTTCCGCACACCGTGACCAGCGTGGTGGTCACCATGATCGGCCTGTCGCTCACCCCCGTGGCCGTGGACTGGGCCGCTGGCGGGGTGGGCGCCAGCGACTATGGCGCCGCCGGCAACCTGGCCATCGCAGGCTTGGTGCTGGCGCTGGTGATCGGCTTCGTGCAGTGGGGCAAGGGCATTGTCTCGGCCAGCGCCGTGGTGCTGGGCATCGCCACCGGGTACGTGCTGTGCCTGGCGCTGGGGCTCATCGACTTCACCCAGGTGCGCGAGGCGCCGGTGTTCGCCATACCGCAGCCGCTGCACTTCGGCATGTCCTTTCCGGTCGCGGGCATCCTCGCCATGTCGATCGCCTTTTTGGTCACCATCGTCGAGACCACGGGCACCTTCATGGCGCTGGGCGCGGCCACGCAGACGCCCATCCCCAACAAACGCCTGGCCAGCGGCATCTTGTGCGACGGCGTGGGCTCGGCTTTTGCGGCGGTGATGTCCAGCCCGCCGCTGTCCACCTTCGCGCAGAACGTGGGCGTGGTTTCGCTCACGGGGGTGGCCAGCCGGCATGTGGTGATGCTCACGGGCGTCATGCTGCTGCTGGCCGGCCTTTTCCCGGTGCTGGGCGCGCTGGTGGTGACCATTCCGCAGCCGGTGCTCGGCGGTGCGGGGCTGATGATGTTCGCGATGATCGTCTCGGCCGGCATCCGCATGCTCGCCAGCAGCGCGCCCTCACGCCGCAACAGCGTGATCATCGCCGTCTCGCTGGGCTGCGGCCTGGCGGTCACGGTGCGGCCCGACCTGCTGGTGCGCATGCCGGCCTTCGTGCGCGAAGTGTTCGGCTCGGGCATCACCGTCGGGGCGCTGGTGGCCGTTATGCTGAACCTGGTGCTGCCGGGGCGTGAGCGCCAGGAAGGCGAGCCCGAACACGAGCCTGCCTGAGGGGACGGGCTCAGTCCTCCCCGGCTTCCCGCGCGCTCCGCTGCGCGAAGTAGCGCGCGGGCGACGTGCCGAATGCGCGGCGGAACATGGCGATGAAATTGCTCGGCGTGGCATAGCCCAGCGCGTCGGACACCTGGGCCACCGACTCCCCGCGCGCCAGGGCTTCCAGCGCATGCACCAGCCCGGCCTGCTGACGCCACTGGGCAAAGCTGGAGCCGAGCTGCGCCTGGCACAGCCGGCTGAGCGTGCGCGGCGACAGGCCGGCCCAGTCGGCCCACTGCTCCAGGGTGCGCGCGTCGCCAGGGTTGGCCAGCACGGCGTTGGCGATGCGCAGCAGGCGCCGGTCGGCCGGCATGGGCAGGTGCAGTGGCTCGTGGGGCGCGCTCTTCATCTCGTCGAGCAGCACGGCGGCCATGCGGCGCTGGCCGGCATCCAGTCCGTCCTGGTGGGGCCAGGCCACGGCCCGGCGCACCAGGGCGCGCATCAGCTCGCTCACACCGAAGACGCAGGGCACCTCTGGCAAGCCGCGCGCCGCAGCGGGCGTGATGACCACGTTCCAGGCGCTGGTCACGCCGCTGATGCTGGCCGTGTGCGCCTGCCCCGGGGGAATCCACCCCGCGCGGTGCGGCGGCATGAGCCACGAGCCCTGCTCCGTGCGCACGTGGATCAGCCCGTTCTCGATGCAAAAGAGCTGGCCGCGCAGGTGGCTGTGCCAGCCCGTCTCGCGCGTGCCCAGCTGGAAATCGCTTTCGGGCTGGTGCGTGCCCCACACCGCGATCAGCGCCGGCCCATCGGCGCGCTCGCTCATCTCGCGCATCGCCGCATTCACGGTGGGGTGGGAGCCGGGGATGGGCAAGGGTGCCGGGATGGTCATGGCCGGATTTCATTGTTTTCAGTCTCCATGACGTTATCACCATCGGCCGGCGCCAGTCGAGACTTGGGGCTTCTTTCGTTCATTCCACTGGAGCCCTGTGATGTCCGCTGTCCCCCTTGCCGCTTCCCCGCCCGCGCTGCTGCGCCCCCACCTGCCGACTTGGCTGGTCGTGGCCATGGCCTGCATCGCATCGTTCATGGTCGTCATGGACGGCTCTATCGTCAACGTGGCGCTGCCCGCCATCGAGCGCGACCTCGGCCTGTCGCATGCAGCGCTGCAGTGGGTGATCGACGCCTACCTGCTGGCCTTTGGCGGCTGCATGCTGCTGGCCGCGCGGGTCGGCGACCTGTATGGCCGCCGGCCGGTGCTGCAGGCCGGGCTGGCCCTCTTCACCCTGGCCAGCCTGGCCGCCGGCCTGGCCACCAGCGCCCCGTGGCTGCTGGCCGCGCGCGCTGTGCAGGGGGTGGGCGCGGCGGTGCTCGCCACCTCGTCGATGACGCTGGTGATGGCCGCCACCCACCACGACAAGGCAGCGCGCACGCGGGCCCTGTCGCTGTGGGCCGCGCTCAACTCCGCGGGCTTCGCCTTCGGCGTGGTGGTCGGCGGCGTGCTTACCGACGCGGCCGGCTGGCGCTGGGTGATGTTCGTCAATGTGCCCGTGGGCCTGGCGCTCATGGCCGGTGTGGCCACCAGCCTGCTGGCCCCGCCGGCCCGCAGTGCTCGCCCGCAGCTGGACCTGCCCGGCGCGCTCGTCTCCACCCTGGCCAGCACTGCGCTGGTGTACGGCATCACGCAGTCCACCGGGCAAGGTTGGGCCTCGCCCGGCGTGCTCGGTGCCCTGCTGGCGGCAGCCGTGCTGTGGCCGCTGTTCGTGGCCATCGAGGCGCGCAGCGCCAGCCCGCTGGTGCGCCTGTCCATCTTTGCGTTGCCCAACCTGCGCGTGGGCAACGTGCTCATGCTGTGCCTGGGGGCCACGCTCACGGCCTCGGTGTTCCTGGTCTCGGCCATCTTGCAGCATGGCGGCGGCTACAGCGCGCGCGAGACCGGCCTGGCCATGCTGCCCATGGGCGTGGCACTGGCGGCCGCACGGCTGCTGTTCGCCGCCCACCTGGCCCGCCAAGGCGCGGCGCGCCTGCCGCTGTGGGGCGCCCTGGTGGCGGCCGCCGGCCTGGCGTGGCTGGCGGCCATGCCCGCCGAGGCGCACTTCCTCACCCAGGTGCTGGGCCCCACACTGCTGGTGGGCGGCGGGCTGGGCCTGGTGATCCTGGCGGCCACGCATGCCGTGACGGCGGGCGTGCCGGTGCAGGATGCGGGGCTCGCCTCGGGCCTGGCCAACACGGCGCGCCAGTTGGGCGGCGCCATCGGCGTGGCCGCGCTGGCCACGCTGGCGGGCGCCGTGGCGCAGGGCGCCGAGGGAGCAGCACCACAGGCCGCGCAGCTGGCCGGCTACCAAGCCGCCCTGCTGGCCGCAGCGGGGCTCAGTGCGGTGTGCGGCCTGGTCTCGCTGGCGCTGCGCCGCACGGACTGATGGCACGCGCCGGCCGCGCCCACGAAAAAGCCGCCCGAAGGCGGCTGGCTGGGTGGGGGATGCTGCGCGCAGCGTGCCCCCGTGCCATTGGCCTTCAGCCTACTTCAGCCGGTTGAAGGCGAATCGGCTCACTCGCTCCAGTCGGAGTGCTTCTCGCAGAGCTTGTTCGTCTCCTTGCCCTTGCGGGTCTCGCCAAAGGTCACGAGGTTGCCTTTGAAGTCGTCAGGCGTCTCGTTCCACATGCAGGTGCACCAGGCCTGGGCCTTGGTCTGGCCCTTGATGGGGCTCTTTTCGTCGCCGCCCTCGTACAGCTTGGCGGCGTAGCCCAGGCATTGCCGGTACTGGGCGTCGCCTGCGGGGGGCTTGTTGTAGTCGGTGGCGGCCAGGGCGGACGTGCCTGCAGCCAGGACGAGAAGGGCGCCGGTGAGCGCGGTACGGATCGATTGCATGGGGGACCTCTGCCAGGTGGTTTTTGGTGTTGAAGACGGCGGGGCCCGGGTACGAACGGCAAGGCCGCTGCGTAGCACCCGGGTGTTACGCAGTGTAGCTTTGTGAAACTAAAAGTTTCAGTACTATTTTGCACCCTGCCTGGCGGCCTGCCCTGTGCCCCGCCACGGCCGCACCAGCCGTCGCCACCCCACCACCACGCCCGTGAGGCTCAGCACCGCCCCGCCCAGGCTCAGCACGATGAGCACCCCATCCCACAGCGGCCGGCGCGCCAGCAGCGGTCCCCAGTCCCAGCTGTGCAGCAGGGCGAACAGCCAGCGGCTGGCGCGGCGGTGGGTGTCGCTCTTGTCCAGCACGGCGCCGGTGTGCGGGTCGATGTGCACCCAGGTGGCGTGGGTGTCGGCAAACACCACGCGCAGCACCGGCAGGGGCTTGTCGCCGCCGCCGGTCATGGTGTGCGCGGCGCGGCTGTAGTAGTGCAGGTCGTAGTCGTGCAGCAGCTCGGTGCGCGCCACCGGGTCGGGCAGCAGCCGTGCCGCGGCGGCTTGCAGCGCTTCTGGGTCCATGGCGTGGGGCCGGGCGGTGGCGGCATCGAGCAGGACCGGCGCGCCCGTGGGGCTGCCTGCCTGCACCAGCGTGTGGCCGGCCGTGCGCACCCAGCGCAGCTCCCGGGTGTTGGGCGAGGCGGCAGCCAGCAGAGCCTGCACACTGGCGGGCTGCGCGGGCAGCAGCAGTGGGCCGCCGTGCATGGCCTCTGTGCGCAAGGCCGGGGCGCCGCTGTAGAAGACCTTCCACGGGTTCATGGACATCAGGCCGCTGAAGATCCAGGTCAGCGTGACCGCTGCGAACAGCAGGCCAAAGACATGGTGCCAGCGCATCATGAAGCCCCGGTAGGGCGAGCGCGAGCCGCTCTTGTAGCGCCGTGTGAAGCGCCAGCGCATGATGCCCACCACGGTGCCGGTGATGGTCAGCACGATGCCGGCGATGGACAGCCAGTTCACGATGTCGGCCCACCAGGCATCGAAGGCATTGCCGCGAAACGGGTAGAGCCAGTGGATCCAGGCGCCCACGTAGTTCCAGCCGCGTTCCGTGCGCGTGGCGTCTCGCACCACCTCGCCGGTGGTGCCCGAGACGTAGACCTCGGTGTCCGCCGCGTCGCCCAGTGCCAGGCGGTGCAGGGGGCGGTGCGCATCGAGGGCGCGCGAGTGGGTGAAGGCGTCCTCGTCCAGGCTGCCCAGGTAGCGCGGGGCGCTGCCGGGCGCACCGGCAAAGGCCTGGGCCGATGCCGTGGCCCAGGCCGCGTCCACCCCGCTCAGCACCTGGCCGGTGCTGGCATCGACCACGGTGGCGGGACCGCGCCTGGGTGCGCCCTCCGGCAGCACCAGGTAGACCGCCCGCCCGCCGCTGGCCACGGCCAGCCGCAGGTCCGACAGGGGCTTGCTGTCGATACCCGCCGCGCGCAGGGCCTGCGCGGGCTCCATCGCGATGGCGGCCGTGCGCAGCGGTGCCATGTGCTCCAGCCGCTCGGTGGCCGTGAGCTTGGGGTAGCCCACGTACATCATCACCACGCCCGAGACAAACCACATGGCGAAGAAGGCGCACAGCACCACCCCCGCCCAGCGGTGCACGAGGTAGAGCCAGCGCTTGGCGTGCGGCAGCATGCTTGGCCCCTGCTCAGAACGCGACGTGCAAGGTGACGTCCGCCGTGCGCGCGGCGCCCAGGTAGACCTGCGTGCTGCGCGACTCCACCGCGTGGATACGGTCGGTGGCGTTGCGGATGCGGCCGGTGAGCGTGGTGGACCGGTTCAGCTTCCACGCCAGGCCCAGGTCCAGCAGTGTGTACGCGGGCCAGTACTGCGTGTTGGCGGCATCGGCGTACACCTTGCCCACATGGCGCACGCCGGCGCTGGTCGTGAGGGCCGGGGTGAGGGCGTACGACACCCAGAGGTTGGCCACTGTTTCCGGCGTGTTGATGGGCGTTCTGCCGGCCAGCGAGATGCCGCCTTGCGCATAGTTCTCGTAGCGCGCCCGGGTCCGGGTGAGGTTGGCCTGCACCTGCCACTGGCTGGTCGGGCGCACACCCACCGCCAACTCGATGCCCCGGGCCGACTGCTCGCCCACCAGCACGGTCAGCGTGGGGTTGTTCGGGTCCTGCGAGGCGATGTTCTTGCGCGTGATCTGGAAGGCCGCCGCCGTGGCCGTGCCCTTGCCGTCCCAAAAGTCAAACTTGCTGCCCACCTCGGCCTGTCGGCCGGTGGTCAGCGCGCTGTTGTTGGCGACGTCGGCAAACGACGCGGTGGCCAAGGAGCCCGATGGCGGGTCGGCAGCGGTCGATGCCTGGGCATACAGGTTGGCGTTGGGCGCGAAGTCCCACACCACGCCCAGGCGGCCGGTGGTGGGGTGGTAGCTGCGGCTGAAGCTGGCCGGGCTGGCAGCCGTGACGGTGCGGCGGTTGGTCAGGTCCAGGTCGATGCGCTCGTGCCGCAGGCCGGTGATGAGGTGCACGCTGGGGGCAAGCGCCGTGCGGTTTTCCAGGTACAGCGCGGTGGTGGTGGTCTTGTTGTCGCGGTCGGGGTTGAAGCCTGGCGCCATGCCCGGGATGTCGAAGAAGCGCTCGGTGGTGAACTGGTAGGGGTTCACCGTGCTCACGGTGCTGGTCAGGCTGTTGGGAAAGCGCGTCTGCCGGTTCACGCTGGCATCGAGGCCAAAGGCCCAGTCGCTCTTGCGGCCGGCCAGCGTGCCCTGCCAGGTGGCCTCGATGCGGTCGCCCAGCACCTCGTGGTCGTGGCGCTGCAAAAAGGGCGAGGTGCGCGCCACCTGGGTGTTGGCGGCGTTGAAGCGGTAGGTCTCCACGTTGCGGTAGTCGCGCAGCGCATCGTAGGCATACAGGGTGTTGCGCAGTTGCAGCGCGTCCGAAACCCGCCACTGCGCCACCGAGCGCAGCCACTGCACGCGCTGCTGGTAGATGCCATCGGCACTGTTGTAGTTCTTGAAGCGCGTGGCCGGGTCCACGCGCAGCGCGCCCAGGTTGGGGTTGAGCACAGGCGTGCCCCAGTAGGGGCGGTCCACGTCGTCCTTCTGGTACTCGTAGGCCAGCAGGTGGGTGAAGCCGCCGCCCAGGTCCGTCAGCAGCGAGGCGGCCAACTGGGTGGAACGCGAGTGCACACCCTCGACCCAGTTGCCCGCATCGCGGTGGTTCAGGTCGATGCGGGTAAAGTTCGCCGCGCCAGCGCCACCACCATCGCCGGACAGGCGCCGGTTCAGGCCCACCGACACCTCCTTGAGGTCGTTCGCGCCCAGGCGCAACTGCGCCTCGCCGAAGTTGCTGCGCTCGGGCGTCTTGGTGATGTAGTTGAGCGAGCCGCCCACCGCGCCCGAGCCGTAGAGGAAGCTCGATGCACCGCCCACGGCCTCGACCCGGTCGTAGATCCAGCTGTCCACCGCGCGCGTGGCACTGCCGTACTGCACGGTGATGCCGTTGTACATCTGGCTCACCGAGTTGCCGCTGAAGCCCCGGTAGCTGGCGGCCATGGAGCCCGGCGCGTTGTGCGCCGTGACGCCGGGGATAGCGCGCAATATCTCCTGCGTGTCCTGCGCGCCGCGCGCGTCGATGGTGGCGCGGTCCACCAGCGTGACCGATGCCGGCGTCTCGCGCGGTGTCAGCCCCAGGCGGCTGCCGGTGCCCACCGGCGTGTCGAGCTGCAGGCGGCCATTGGGCTGCGGCGCTGCGTCGGTCACCTCGACGGCCTGCAGGGTGGGGGCGGGCTGCGCCTGGGCGGCCGCGCACAGCGGCACCAGGGCGAGGATGGCCGCATGCAGCGGCGATGGGGCGAAGAAGGCCGGCGTGCAAGCAGGCGAAGGGGAACGGGACATGGCTCAACTCTCTGGCAGGCAGCGCGGCGCTGAGCGCAGGCTGGGCCTGCAGGCGCGCGCTGCCCGCGACATCACGGACAGGAAGGCCGCGCAGCCCTGGCGTTCAGGGGCCTGCACGAGCGGCGGTCAGGTCAGAGAGAAGCGGGCGGCCCGCGCGCGGGCAGCGGCGCCGCCGTGATGGCGGCAATGCGTGCCGCCTGAACCGGCTGCACGGCGTGCGCCAGCGGTTGCGGCAGGGGAAGGAAGGCGCATGGAACGGCAGGCGGGGCGCCTGCGATGCTGCACAGCGGGCAGTCCATGCCCATGCTGCCCATCTCGACGGTACCGTCGTCGGTCTGCACCAGCAGCTTGATGGTGCCGGCCCCCGAGCAGATCACCTCGATGGACTGGGGGTTCACCAGCGGCGAGGCGATGGCCACGCCCATGGACGCCACGAACCAGGCCAGCACCCAGAGGCGCAGGACGGAGAAGGTTCGCAGGGCGTACATGGGGCGCGATTATGCATCGCCGCCGCAAAAAAGCATCGGGCGCCGAGGGCGCCCGATGCTTTGCACCAAGCCTGGATGGACCAGGTCTGGTGGATCACGCGTGCGGAATCAGGCCTGCGTGTACGCCGTCTTCACCGTGGTGTAGAACTCGGCGGCGTAGCGCCCCTGCTCGCGCGGACCGTAGCTGCTGCTCTTGCGGCCGCCGAACGGCACGTGGTAGTCCACACCGGCGGTTGGCAGGTTCACCATCACCATGCCGGCCTGGGCGTGGCGCTTGAAGTGCGTGGCGTGCTTGAGGCTGGTGGTGGCGATGCCACTGGCCAGGCCGAAGGGGGTGTCGTTGGCCAGGGCCAGCGCTTCGTCGTAGTTCTTCACGCGCTGCACGCTCACCACGGGGCCGAAGATCTCTTCGCGGTTGATGCGCATGCCGGGCGTGGTCTCGGTGAACAGGGCCGGGCGCAGGTAGAAGCCGGGCGCGCCATCGGCGTTTTTCTCCAGTGCCTCGCCGCCGTAGGCGAGCTTGGCACCTTCCTGCTGGCCGATGCCGATGTACTCCAGGTCCTGCGCCAGCTGGCGGTCGTCGACCACGGGGCCGATGTCGGTGCCGGCCTTGCGCGCGTCGTCCACCTTCAGAGTCTTCATCTTCTCGATCACGGCGGCCACGAAGCGGTCGTGGATGCCATCGGTCACGATCACGCGGCTGCTGGCCGTGCAGCGCTGGCCGGTGGAGAAGAAGCCACTGTTCACCGCGGCGCCCACGGCCACGGCCAGATCGGCGTCATCGAGCACCACAAAGGGGTTCTTGCCGCCCATCTCCAGCTGCACCTTGGCACCGCGCGGCACGCAGGCCGCCGCCACGCGCTGGCCCGTGCCCACCGATCCGGTGAAGCTCACGCCGGCGATGCGCTCGTCTTCGAGCAGCACCTGGCCGACGTCCGAGCCGCGGCCCATCACCAGGTTGAACACGCCGGCCGGCAGGCCCGCGCGGTGCAGGATGTCGGCCAGCGCCCAGGCGGAGCCAGGCACGACTTCGGCGGGCTTGAACACCACGCAGTTGCCATAGGCCAGGGCCGGGGCGATCTTCCAGGCCGGGATGGCGATGGGGAAGTTCCACGGCGTGATGATGCCGATGATGCCCAGGGGCTCGCGCGTGATCTCGATGCCCACGCCGGGGCGCACCGAGGGCACCAGTTCACCACCGGGGCGCAGTGCCTCGCCGGCAAAGAACTTGAAAATGGCGGCCGCGCGGCCCACTTCGCCAATCGCTTCAGGCAGGGTCTTGCCCTCTTCGCGGGCCAGCAGGTCACCCAGCTCGGCCTTGCGCGCGATGATTTCGTTGCCCACGGCGTCCAGCACGTCAAAGCGCTGCTGGGGCGTGGAAAGGCTCCACGCCGGGAATGCGGCCTGGGCAGCCGCCACAGCGTCCAGCGCCTGCTCGCGGCTGGCCACGGCGTAGTCGCCGATCACATCGCGGGTGTCCGAGGGGTTGGTGTTGCGGTAGCCGCGGACGCCTTCGGTCCAGGTTCCGCCAATCAGGTTTGCATGCATGGTGTGGTGCGGGTAGTGGGAAAGTGGTGGCAACAGTGCCGAACAGGCCGCCGGCGCACCGCGCAGGCCCGGCCACTGCACAGCGCCTGCGCGGGGCAGTGCATTGTGCAGCGGTCGGTGCGCGGTGGCTGGTGGCCCATTCTGGCGTGCCTTAAAAAGCCGTGCGCACGCCGATCTGCGTGACGCCCTTCTGGCTGACGAAATCCTTGAGTCCGCCGGTGGCTTGCGACGCCGACGCATACAGGAAGGTGTTCTTGGACAGCGCATAGCGCGCACCCACGGCGACCTTGCCCAGGGTGTCATTCTGGCCTGCCGCGTTGGCGTACTTCACGCGGGTGTAGTTGGCGCCCAGCAGCACGAAGGAGCCCACGGGCACTTCCACGCCGATGGTGGTGCCGTCGCTGTGGTCCATGGCGAAGGTATTGGTGCCGGTCACGGTCAGGTTGTTGCCCGTGAAGGCGCCGTTGACCGAGGTGGTGGCCAGGTCGCGGTTGCGCTGCACGCCGCCGAGCACTTTGACCACGCCGAAGTTGTAGTTGGCCGCCACCGTGAGCGACTTGTTCACGTTGTCACCCGTGGTGCGCGAGCGGTTCCATTCGTACGACAGCGCGCTGTTGAACGGGCCCTGGCCGTAGCTCAGCTTGACGCCATAGAAGCGGTCGGCCGTGCCTTCGCCGGGCGCCACCTGGGCGGCGGCCTGGAAGCCGCTGTAGTTGATGGTCTGCACCTGCAGCACGTTGTCGGCACGCGGGGCGTTGAGCCACAGGGGCAGGGCCTTGCCGGCGTTGGTCACGCCGGTGCCGGGGTTCAGCGTGAGGGCGTTGGTGAACGGGTTGCTCAGGCCCATGACCGAGTCTTCCAGGATGTACTGGCGGCCCAGGCGCAACTCACCCACCGTGGACGACGACAGCCACACGAAGGCCTGGCGCCCGAAGGCCCGGCCGCCCTGGCCGAAGGTGCCGTTGTCGGCGTTGAACCCGTTTTCCAGTAGCACACCGGCCTTGAGGCCGCCCCCCAGGTCCTCCACGGTGCGGATGCCCCAGCGCGAGCCGTTCAGGCCGTTGGTCGTGCCGTCGTTCATGGCCGTCATGCTGCCAGCGCCCGAGCGCGAGCCCGCGCTGTAGTGGCTGACGTTGACGTCGACCAGGGTGAACAGCGTCACGCTCGACTGGGCCTGGGCTGCGGGCGCAGCGGCCAGCAGCGCCGCGCAGGCGGCCAGGGACAGGTTGGAAATTTGCGTCGTCTTCTTCATGGTTTTTTGTCTCTCTCTCGTTCTCGGCTCTTGTTTTCTTCAGGGTTGATGAAAGCGGGGATGGAATGGAATGGGCGGTGGGGCTCCTCAGGGGTGGATGGGCAGGGCAGGGCTGCGCGCCGGCTCGGCGCGGTCAGGGGCTGTCGTTGTTGTGCAGGGGGCGGCCCGGGGCCGCAGGGTGCCGAAGTGCTCAGCGCTCGGTGGCTGCTGCCATCGGGGCGGGCAGATGTCTGACCTCACAAGGTCCCATGCCGGTCGGCGGCGCGCATTTTGGTGAGGTCATGGACGAAAGCTCCCAGGCAATGAGGCATGCGCTGGCGTGTGCCGGTGCTTTCGGGGCAGGGCAGCAGCCTCAACGCGGCGATTTGTTGTATGTCATCGTACAACAAAATGCGGTGGTGTGGCTCCGGGTTATTACTGACATGCCCGGTCCCGTGGGGCGGTGCACGCAGGCGGCATGCAGCCTGCGGAGAAGGCTGGGAGTTGGGGGGTAGGGTGGGGGCTTAGGGCCCCCGGGCGTCAGCCCGCCTCGGCCTGGGCGCGGCGGCGCCGCTCGCGGCTGTTGGCCAGGTGGGTGCGCATGGCGGCGCGCGCGCCATCGGGGTCCTGGCCGACGATGGCGTCGTAGATGCTTTCGTGCTCGCCGTTCACGCGCCGCAGGTACTGGCGCAGGTCGCTCTGGCTGTCGCCGGCTTCGAGCCGCGCACGCGGAATGATCATGCTGCCCAGCGTGCCCATCAGCTCCGCGAAATGGCTGTTCTGTGTGGCGCGCGCAATCTCCAGGTGGAACTGGAAATCCGACGCCACCGCGTCGCGCCCTTCGTCCACCGCCTTGGTCACGGCGTCCAGCGCCACGCGCATGGCGGCGATGTTGGCGTCGGTGCGGCGCTGCGCGGCCAGCGCGGCTGCCTCGGTCTCCACGCCGATGCGCAGCTCCAGCACGGCGATCACGTCGCGCAGGGTGCTGAACTGGTCGGGCGTGATCTTGAAGCCCGGCGCCTGGCCCAGCCCCAGCACGAAGGTGCCGATGCCGTGGCGCGTTTCCACCAGGCCCGAGGCCTGCAGCTTGGAAATCGCCTCGCGCACCACGGTGCGGCTGACCTCGAACTCCGCCATGATCGCCGCCTCTGTGGGCAGCTTGTCGCCCAGCGCCAGGCGCCCGTCGCGGATGCGGTCGCCCAGGGATTCAACCAGCTCCAGGGCCAGGGTGCGGGGCTTGCGGCGAAGGGCGATGGCGGTGTTCATTTCTCGGTGTTATCCCTATGTGACGGTGGGGCTCTTGGGAGTACATTGCATTCGCGTTGTACGACAACTGATGACGTGCAACGAAGCATACCGCCACTGTACCAAGAACCTCCCCGATTTCCATGCCTTGTCACCCGACACCGATCCGATTCAACCGCCTGCTGCTCACCGGTGCCGCCGGCGGTCTGGGCCGTGAGCTGCGCACCCGCCTGAAGGCCTATTGCACCAGCCTGCGCCTGTCCGACATCGCCGACCTGGGTGCCGAGGCCGCAGGCGAGGAAGTGCGCCCCGCCAGGCTGGAAGACGCCGCCGCCATCCATGAATTGCTGGCCGGTGTGGACGCCGTGGTGCACCTGGGTGGCGTGTCGACCGAGCAGCCTTGGGACGCCATCCTGCCGGCCAACATCGTCGGTGTGTACAACCTGTACGAGGCAGCCCGCAAGCAGGGCGTCAAGCGCGTGGTGTTCGCCAGCAGCAACCACGTCACCGGCTTCTACCGCCAGGACGAGGTCGTGGGCCTCAAGGACCCGGCCCGGCCCGACGGCCTGTACGGCCTGTCCAAGGCCTTCGGCGAAGACCTCTCGCGCTTTTACTTCGACCGCTACGGCATCGAGACCGTGTGTCTGCGCATCGGCTCCTCCTTCCCCGAGCCGCGCAACCGCCGCATGCTCGCCACCTGGATGAGCTACGACGACCTGGAGCGCCTGGTCATCGCCAGCCTCACCGCACCCGTGGTCGGCCACAGCACCATTTACGGCATGGGCGACAACACCACCACCTGGTGGGACAACACGCTGGCGCGCCACATCGGCTACCGGCCGCAGGACAGCTCCGAGCCCTTCCGCGCCAAGGTGGAGGCGGCCGACCCCACGCCCGACATGAGCGACCCCGCCGTCATCTACCAGGGCGGCCCCTTCGTGCGCACCGGCCCGTTCGAGTGAGCGATAGCGCCATGGAATTGCTGCTGCCCGACCACCAGGACCAGGTGGGCGAGAGCCCGCTGTGGTCTGCCACCGAACAAGCCCTGTACTGGGTGGACATCGAAGGCCGCGCGCTGCGCCGCCTGCGTTGGGCCGACCGCCAGTTGACCAGCTGGGCCACGCCCGAGCGCCTGGCCTGCATCGCGCTGCATGCCGATGGCGGCCTGATCGCCGGCATGGATACGGGCCTTTTCCACCTGCGCCCGGCCGATGACGGCACGCTGGCCTGCACCCTGGTGTCTGCCGTGCAGCACCCGCAAGAGGGCATGCGTTTCAACGATGGCCGCTGCGACCGCCAGGGGCGCTTCTGGGCAGGCACCATGGTGCGCGACATGTCGCTCGCCCAGCCGGCGGGCGGCCTGTACCGCCAGGATGCGCACGGCCTGTCCGTGCCCCAGGTCGAAGGCCTGGTCACGCAGAACGGCCTGGCGTTCAGCCCCGATGGCGCCACCATGTACCTGAGCGACAGCCACCCCAGCGTGCAGAAGGTCTGGACGCTGGACCTGCACGACGACGGCAGCCTGGGCCCGAGGCGCCTGTTCGTGGACATGCGCGAGCTGCCCGGCCGGCCCGATGGCGGCGCTATCGACACTGACGGCTGCTACTGGATCTGCGGCAACGACGCCGGCGTGGTGCACCGCTTCACGCCCGACGGCGTGCTCGACCGCTCGATCAGCGTGCCAGTGAGCAAGCCCTCGATGTGCAGCTTCGGCGGGCCCGACCTCGACCTGCTGTTCATCACCTCCATCCGCCCCGGCCAGCCCCAGGGCAACGACGTCTTGCACGGCGGCGCGGTCTTCGTGACCCGCCCCGGCACCCAGGGGCTCGCAGAAGCCCCGTACCGGGCTGCCTGAGCGCAGCCCCCGCCCCCATTTCAACCCAGGAGACAACCACCATGAACGTTCCACATCTCATCGGCCGCGTGGCGCTGGCCGCCGGCATGCTGATCGGCAGCCTGGCCGCGCAGGCCACCGAATTCCGCTCGTCCGACATCCACCCTGAGGACTACCCCACCGTGCTGGCCGTGCGCCACATGGGCGAGACGCTGTCCAAGGCCACTGGCGGCAAGCACAGCATCAAGGTCTACGCCAAGGGCTCTCTGGGTATCGAGAAGGACACGATCGAGCAGACCAAGCTGGGCGCCATCGCCATGACGCGCGTCAACGTCGCGCCCATGAACAACATCTGCCCCGCCACCATGGTGCCCACCATGCCCTTCCTGTTCCGCGACAAGGAACACATGCGCAAGGTGCTCGACGGCTCCATCGGCGACGAGATCCTGAAGGACTGCGAATCGCAGGGCTTTGTGGGCCTGGCCTTCTACGACAGCGGCGCACGCTCGATCTACACCGTCAAGAAGCCCGTCAAGACCCTGGCCGACGTCAAGGGCCTGAAGGTGCGCGTGCAGCAGAGCGACCTGTGGGTCTCGCTGCTAGAAGCCATGGGCGCCAACGCCACCCCCATGCCCTTCGGCGAGGTCTATACCGCGCTCAAGACCGGCCTGGTGGATGCTGCTGAAAACAACTACCCCAGCTACGAGAGCTCGCGCCACTTCGAAGTGGCCAAGTACTTCAACAAGACCGAGCACTCCATGGCGCCCGAGATCCTGCTGTTCAGCAAGCGAATCTGGGACACCCTGAGCGCCGATGAGCAAAAGGCCATCCGTGCCGCAGCCAAGGAGTCGGTGGGCTTCATGCGCAAGATCTGGGACGAGCGCGAAGAGAAATCCCTGGCCACCGTGAAGGCCGGCGGCGCGCAGATCGTCGAGATCGACAAGGCTGCGTTCAAGACCGCCATGAAGCCGGTGTACGACAAGTTCCTCAAGGACCCCAAGCTGCAGGACATGGTCAAGCGCATCGACGCAGTGCAGTAAGAGAAAGCCAGAGTCTCCAGGGCAGGCGGCACAGGGAGCTGCCCGCCGCCTGCCCACTTCCAGTTGTTATTGAATGTCCACTATGTACACGCGACTCTGCGCTTTCATTGCGCGCACCTGCCTTCAACTCGGGGTGGGAGGGCTCGTCCTGCTGGTTTGCGCCGTGCTCTACCAGGTCATCGGCCGCTATGTGTTCAACGACACGCCCACCTGGGCCGAGAGCGGCGCGGTGCTGCTTGTGCTCTACGTGACCATGCTCGGCATGGCGGTGGGAGTGCGCGACGCGGGCCACATCGGCCTCGAATCCTTTCTGGTGCTGGCGCCCGACTGGCTGCGCACCAAGCTCGAACTGCTGATCCACGCGCTGGTGCTGCTGTTCGGCGTCGTCATGGCCTGGAACTGCGGTGTGCTGGCCGAGTCGGTCGCGCCCTACAAGATCCCCACGCTCGGTATCTCCGAAGCCTTCAAGTACGTGCCGCCCGCCATGGCCGGCGTGCTGGTGGCCATGTTCTCTCTGGAGCACATCATCGCCATCCTGCGTGGCGTCGAAGTCGAGCCGGCCTGGCATTGAACGCTGCTGCGCCCACCTGACTTCTGCACCCTAACGTCCGTCCCTACAAAGATTCCACCACCATGGCGTTGACCATTCTCTGCGTGACCTTCACGCTCCTGCTGCTGCTGGGCGTGCCCGTGGCCTTTTCGATCGGCCTGTCCTCGCTGGCCACCATCCTGTACGAAGGCCTGCCGCTGGCCGTGGGCTTCCAGCAGATGATTTCGGGAATGAACCCGTTCTCGTTCCTGGCGATTCCGTTCTTCATCTTTGCCGGCGAGATCATGATGTACGGTGGCATTGCCGATCGCATCGTCAACTTCGCCAAGAGCGTGGCCGGCCACGTGCGCGGCGGCCTGGGCATGAGCAACGTGCTGGCCTGCACGCTGTTCGGCGGCGTCTCGGGCTCGCCGGTGGCCGACGTCTCGGCCATGGGTGCCGTGCTCATCCCGCAGATGAAGAAAGAGGGCTACCACGCCGACTACGCGGTGAACGTGACCACCCACGCCTCGCTGGTGGGCGCGCTCATGCCCACCTCGCACAACCTCATCATCTTCACGCTGGCCGCTGGCGGCAAGGTCAGCATTGCCGCGCTGATCCTCGCCGGCATCGTGCCTGCACTGCTGCTCACGGTCTGCAACCTGGCGGCCGCCTACCTCGTGGCCGTCAAGCGCGGCTACCCCGCCGGCACCTTCCCCGGCTGGGAGATCGTGTGGATCTCGTTCCGCGCCTCCGTCCCCGGCCTTGCCGTGGTGGTCATCATCATCGCGGGCATCCTGTCAGGGGCTTTCACGGCCACCGAGTCAGCGTCCGTCGCGGTGCTGTGGGCGCTTTTGCTCTCGGTCTTCGTCTACAAGAAGCTCACACGCGAGCAGTTCCTCAAGGCCGCCTCCAAGGCCGTCAAGACTACGGGCACCGTGCTGCTGCTGATCGGCATCTCGTCGATGTTCGGCTACCTGATCGGCCTGTATGGCGTGGCCGAGCTCACCGGCGAGGCACTCAAGTCGATGAGCACCTCGCCCTGGGTCATCTTCCTGAGCGTGAACATCATCCTGTTCATCCTGGGCACCTTTCTGGACATGGCGGCCACCATCCTCATCTGCACGCCGATCTTCTTGCCCATCTGCCAGCAGTTCGGCATGAGCACCGAGCAGTTCGGCATCGTGATCCTGATCAACTGCGCGCTGGGCCTGAACACGCCGCCCGTGGGCACCACGCAGTTCATCGGCTGCACCATCGGCGGCATCTCCGTGGGCGAGGTGATGAAGACCATCTGGCCGTTCTACAGCGCGCTCATCGTGGCGCTGATGCTCGTGACCTACGTGCCGCAGTTCTCCATGTGGCTGCCGGACTTGGTTCTCAAGGGTGGTGGGTGAAGCGCAGGGGGCCCGGCGGCGAGGCCGGGTCTCCTGCGTTTTTTTGTCCTGCACTGACCGATAGCATCCACGAGGCGCCTCCGGGCGCCTCTTGCCTTTTTGGGCGCCCCTGGGCGCCTCGTTTCCCTTTTTGACTGAGAGATTTCCGCATGGGGGCAGTTTCCCGATTTTCCGACCGCAGGGTGGTCGTGGCCGTGGCACTACTGTGCTGCCTGCTCTGGGGCAGCTCCTACCCCGCCATCAAGACCGGCTACGCCTGGTTCGGCATCGCCAAGAGCGACGTGCCCACCCAGCTCGTCTTTGCGGGCTGGCGCTTCGTCGGCGCGGGCCTGGTGCTGCTGGCCTGGGCCCTGGCCAGCGGCCGCAAGGTGTGGGCCCTGGGCCCGGGCTCGGCGCGCCAGCTGGTGGTGCTGGGCTTGGCGCAGACCGCGCTGCAGTACGTGTTCTTCTACGTGGGCGTGGCGCACACCACGGGGGTCAAGGCTTCCATCATGAACGCCACCGGCACGTTCTTCAGCGTGCTGCTGGCGCACTGGGTCTATCACAACGACCGCCTGAGCCATGCCAAGCTCTGGGGCTGCCTGGTGGGCTTTGCCGGCGTGATGGTGGTCAACCTGGGCCGAGGCACGCTCGACCTCGACTTCACCCTGCTCGGTGAAGGCTTCGTGGTGCTCGCCGCCCTGGTGCTGGCCGCCGCCAGCATCTACGGCAAGCAGCTCTCGCAGCGCATGGACTCGGTCGTCATGACTGGCTGGCAACTGGCCATAGGCGGCACGGCCCTGCTCGCCATGGGCTGGGGCGCGGGCGGCTCGCTCACCGGCTTCACCCCCGCATCCACCACCTTGCTGGTCTACCTGGCCCTGCTGTCCTCGGCCGCGTTCTCGCTGTGGAGCCTGCTGCTCAAGCACAACCGCGTGAGCCAGGTCACCGTGTTCAACTTCACCGTGCCGGTGTTCGGCGCCGGCCTGTCGGCGGTGTTTCTGGGCGAGGCGCTGTGGGAGTGGAAGAATCTGGTGGCGCTGGTGCTGGTGTGCGTGGGCATCTGGCTGGTGACGCGCGATGCGCCTCCTGCCGGGAACAAATAGACTCGGCATATGGCCCACCTCTTTCACCGCGAAGCATTCCAGCAGACCCTGCACGGCCAGCGCACCGACCTGTTCATCCTGCGGGGCGAGGGCGGGCTGCAGGTCGCCATCAGCAACTACGGCGCGCGGCTGGTGCAGATTGTTGTGCCCGACGGGCAGGGCGGCCTGGTGGATGTGGCGCTGGGCTATGACAGCCTGCAGGGCTACCTGGACGGGCAGCTCTCCATGGGCGCGCTCATCGGCCGCTGGGCCGGGAGGCTGCGCGGCGGGCAACTGGCGCTTCCCGGCGGCACATTGACGCTGCAGCTGCCCACCAACAGCGGCCCGCACCACCACCATGGTGGGCCACGCGGCAGCCGCTTTCAGGTGTTTGCGGTGGACGAGGTGCAGGCCGACGCCATAGCGCTGAGCCATGTGTTCCGCACCGAGGACGATGGCGTGCCCGGCACCGTGCGGCTCACGGTGCGCATCGCCGTCACGCCCGACAACGCGTTGCAGATGACCTGGGCCGCCGAGGCGGCCGATGCACCCACTATCGTCAACATCACCGGCCATGCCTTCTTCAACCTGGCCGGCGCCGGCAGCACGCACCGCCACCAGCTGCAGGTGCCCGCCAGCCGCTACGTGCCGTTGGCGCTGGACCTGTGCCCGCTGGGTGAACTCGATGGCGTGCAGGGCACGGCGTTCGACTTTCGCGAGCTGCGCATGGTGGGCGAAGGCATTGCCCAGCACGGCGACCAACTGGCCCTGGCCGGCGGGCTCGACCACTACCTGGTGCTCGACAGCGGGGTTTCGGCCCGCGCGCCGTTCGCCCTGCCGGCCGGCAGCCCTGGCCTGCGCCTGGCCGCGCGCCTGCGCGAGCCGGTGAGTGGCCGCAGCATGCAGGTGTGGAGCACGGCGCCCGGCGTGCAGGTGTACGCGGGCCACGGCCTCAAGGCCGACCCGGCGCGCGACCTGGGGCGCGGCAACAGCCCGGGCGGCTGGCTTTGGCAGCCCGGCGACGGCATCTGCCTGGAGCCCATGGAGTATCCCGACGCGCCCAACCACCCGGCCTTTCCCATGCGTTGGCTGGCGCCGGGCGTGGTGGAGCATGGGGCTATCGTGTACCGGTTTCTTTGAAGCGTGGGGCGGCGAAGACCGTGCTGCCCGCCTAAGTTTCGCCTAAGTGTCGGTGCTGACACTGCCTTCCATCACAGCAACTCTCTTGCTAGGAAAGGCAGACCACCATGAACACCTCCAGCTTTGTCGCATCCACCCCGCGCCGCCTGATCGCCGCCTTGGTCGCCGCAGGGGCCCTGGGCGCCACGGGCGCCGGGCTCATCAGCGGTCACACGGCGCGGGCCTCGTCCCCGGTGCCGGCACCCCTGGTGGCGCAACAGACCGCCTTGCCCGCAGGCACGCCCCTGCCCAGCTTTGCGCAGATCACCGCGCAGAACGGCCCGGCTGTGGTCAACATCAGCGTGACGGGCAGCACCCGCGGTGCCCAGGCCGGCGGCGATGACGACGACGAGCGCCCCACCGCGCGCCAGCAGCGCCAGGCGCCCGGCATCGACCCCGATGACCCGTTCTACGAATTCTTCCGCCGCTTCGGCGTGCCCGGTGCGGGTGGCGGTGGCGCGCAGCCCAATGTGCCCACGCACGGCCAGGGCTCGGGCTTCATCGTCAGCCCCGACGGGCTGGTGCTGACCAACGCCCATGTGGTCAAGGGCGCAAGCGACGTCACCGTGAAGCTCACCGACCGGCGCGAGTTCCGTGCCAAGGTGCTGGGCTCGGACCCCAAGACCGACGTGGCCGTGCTCAAGATCGAGGCCAAGAACCTGCCCACGGTGCGCCTGGGCAGCACGCGTGACCTGCAGGTGGGCGAATGGGTGCTGGCCATCGGCTCGCCCTTCGGCTTCGAGAACAGCGTGACCGCCGGCGTGGTCAGCGCCAAGGGCCGCTCGCTGCCCGACGACAGCCTGGTGCCCTTCATCCAGACCGACGTGGCCGTCAACCCCGGCAACTCGGGCGGCCCGCTGTTCAACGGGCGTGGCGAGGTGGTGGGCATCAACTCGCAGATCTACAGCCGCTCGGGGGGCTACCAGGGCGTGTCGTTCGCCATCCCGATCGAGCTGGCCGACAAGATCAAGGAGCAGATCGTGGCCACCGGCAAGGTGCGCCATGCGCAGTTGGGTGTGGCGGTGCAGGAGGTGAACCAGGCGTTTGCCGAATCCTTCCAGCTCGACAAGCCCGAGGGCGCGCTGGTGGCCAGCGTCACCAAGGACAGTCCGGCCGACAAGGCCGGCCTGCAGGCGGGCGACGTGATCCGCCAGGTGGACGGCCAGCCCATCGTGGCGTCGGGCGACCTGCCGGCCTGGGTGGGCCAGGCGCAGCCGGGGCAGAAGGCACGCCTGTCGGTGTGGCGCCAGGGCAAGCCGGTGGAGCTGACCGCCACCTTGGGCGACGCCAGCGACAAGGGCAAGAACGCCCAGGCCAAGGCCGACGAGGCTGTGGGCAAGGGCCAACTGGGCCTGTCGCTGCGCCCGCTGGACGCCGATGAGCGCCGCGAGGTAGGTGTGAGCGCTGGCCTGGTGGTCGAGCAGGCGCGCGGCCCGGCCGCCGCCGCGGGTGTGCAGGCGGGCGACGTGCTGCTGGCCATCAACGGCGCGCCGGCCAAGGACATCGAGCAGGTGCGTGCGGCCATGGCCAAGGCGGGCAAGTCGGTCGCCTTGCTGATTGAGCGCAACGGAGACAAGATTTTCGTACCGGTGCGACTGGGGTAAGCGGCCCAAAAAGCGCTCCTGGCGTGGTTGTTCTGTCTTGCCGTACCTTCAGTACTGTCTGCGACGGAACGCCTGGCCAGGACCGCTGCGCTGAGCTTTGTGGTCCGTTTGGCAACTTCCCGTCAAAGGGCCGCTTCGGCGGCCCTTTCCCATTCATTGGCTATGCTTGTCACCATGCGCCTGCTCCTCGTTGAAGACGACCCCATGATCGGCGAAGCCGTGCAGGACCTGCTGCGCGCCGAGCACTACGCCGTGGACTGGGTGCGCGATGGCGATGCTGCCGACACGGCCCTGCGCGCCAACGCCTATGACCTGGTGATGCTGGACCTGGGCCTGCCCAAGCGCGACGGCATCACCGTGCTGCGCGACCTGCGCACGCGCAAGGACCGCACGCCCGTGCTGGTGGCCACCGCGCGCGATGCCGTGGCCCAGCGCATCGAGGGGCTCGACGCCGGGGCCGACGACTACGTGCTCAAGCCCTACGACCTGGACGAACTGCTGGCGCGCATCCGCGCGCTGCTGCGCCGCGCCTCGGGCCGGGCCGAGCCGGTGTACGAACACAAGGGCGTGAGCATCAACCCCAGCACGCGCGAGGCCAGCGTCAACGGCCTGCCCGTCGTCCTTTCGGGCCGCGAATGGGCCGTGCTGGAGCCCCTGCTCGCGCGCCCCGGCCTGGTGCTGTCGCGCCAGCAGCTCGAAGACAAGCTCTACGGCTGGGGTGACGAGGTCAGCAGCAATGCGGTGGAGGTTTATATCCACGGCCTGCGCAAGAAGCTCGGCCCCGACATTCTTTTGAACGTGCGCGGCGTCGGCTATCTCGTACCCAAAGCATGACGACAACGCAGCCCAAGTCCTGGCGCACCGCAGTGCAATCGCTGCTGCCGCGATCGCTGCGCGCGCAGTTGCTCATTTTCCTGCTCGCCGCCATTCTGCTCGCAGGGGCCGTGCAGGGCGTGCTGGCCTACCGCAGCGCGCTGGACGAGGCCGACTCGCTGTTCGACTACCACATGCAGCAGACCGCGCTGGCACTGCGCTCGGGCCTGCCGCCCGATGCGCGCGACCTGGGCCAGGGCCTCTCGGGCGAGGACGAGAACCACGAATTCATCGTGCAGGTGTGGACCAACGAGGGCCTGCGCATCTTCGAATCCGCCGTGGGCGCGGCGCTGCCGCAGATCGCGGTGCTGGGCTTTGCCAACGTGCAGGCGCGCGGCGGCACCTACCGCGTGTTCTCGCTGCAGACACGCTCGCAGGTCATCCAGGTGGCGCAGAACATGGCCGTGCGCAGCGGCATGGCGCGCACCCTGGCGCTGCGCACGCTGGCGCCGCTGGGGGTGATGGCGCCGCTGCTGGTGCTGGCCGTGTGGTGGGGCGTGAGCCGCTCGCTGGCCCCGGTGGAGCGCGTGCGCCGCCAGCTCGCGCGCCGCGAGGCCGACGACCTCTCGCCCGTGAGCGATGCCGCCTTGCCCGACGAGGTCCAGCCCCTGGTGACCGAGCTCAACCTGCTGTTCGAGCGCGTGCAGGGCGCCTTTGCCGCGCAGCAGCACTTCGTGGCCGATGCAGCGCACGAACTGCGCTCGCCCCTGGCCGCGCTGCGCCTGCAGCTGCAGGGCCTGCAGCGCGCCAGCGACGATGGTGCCCGCGCTGTCGCGGTGGAGCGCCTGTCCGCCGGCATCGACCGCGCCACGCGCCTGGTCGAGCAGTTGCTCACCCTGGCCCGGCAAGAGGCCAGCGCCGCCGGCCCCACCCCCACCGAGGCCGTGGACCTGCGCGCCGTGGCCCAGCTCGCCCTGGCCGACGTGGCACCTGCTGCGCAGGCCCGCGGCATGGACATGGGCCTGCTCGAATCCGACCCTGCCCCCGTGCCCGGCCGCCCCGAGGCCCTGCGCATGCTGGTGCGCAACCTGCTCGACAACGCCGTGAAATACACGCCCCCAGGCGGCCAGGTGGACCTGCAGCTGCGCCATGCCGATGGCGGGCAGGTCGAGCTGGTGGTGGAAGACAGCGGCCCCGGTATCGCCCCCGAGCACCGCGATCGCGTGATGCAGCGCTTCGTGCGCGAGACGGCCGACAACGCCCCCGGCAGCGGCCTGGGCCTGGCCATCGTGCAGGCCATCGCCCAGGCGCATGGCGCCAGCGTGGGGCTCGATGCATCGCCTCGGCTGGGCGGGCTGCGGGTGACGGTGCGGTTTCCTGGAGTGGCGGTGACCCCGGTCGCATAGGCAGCACCTGCGGCGGCATCCTGGCCGCACAATGCGCCTCAACATCAAGGGGCTGCATCGTATGAACTTCATCGTGTTGGGCGCAGGTGCCATCGGCTGCTACGTGGGCGGGCGCCTGGCCGCGCAGGGGCAAAGCGTCTGCCTGGTCGGCCGCCCCCACGCCATGGAGCCCCTGGCGCGTGAGGGCCTCACCGTCACCGACCTCGACGGCTACCGCGCCCATGTGCCCGCCGCGCACCTGCGCCTGGCTGGCACGCTGGCAGAGGCTGCGCCGGGCCCAGATACGGTGGTGCTGCTCTGCGTGAAAAGCGGCGCCACCGAAAGCGCCGCGCGCGAGCTGGCTGCTGCGTGCGCGCCTGGCATACCCGTCATCTCGCTGCAGAACGGCGTGGACAACGTGGCCCGTATAAAGGCACAGGCCCCCAGCCTCAAGGCCCTGGCCGGTATGGTGCCTTACAACGTAATACTGCGCGGCGCCCAGGTGCACCGCGCAACGGCCGGCGCCATCCAGCTGCAGCGCGATGCCGCCACCGAGCCCGTGGCCGCAGTCTTCAACACCGCCGGCCTGGCCACCGTTCTGCCTGAGGACATCCGCGCCGTGCAGTGGGGCAAACTGCTGCTCAACCTGAACAACCCTGTCAACGCCCTGTCCAACCTGCCCCTGCGCGACGAACTGCTCGACCGCGACTGCCGTTACGTCTTTGCCGCCCTGCAGACCGAGGCCCTGGGCGTGATGGAGCGCGCCGGCATCACCCCCGCCCAGGTCACCGCCGTATCGCCCCGCATGCTGCCCAGGGTCATGCGCCTGCCCAACTGGCTGTTCACCCGCCTGGCCAAGCGCATGCTGCAGATCGACGCGAGTGCCCGTTCCTCCATGTGGGACGACCTGGAGGCCGGCCGCGTGACCGAGATCGATGCGATCTGCGGCGCGGTGGTGCGGCTGGCGGTGCAGCATGGGGCGCAGGCGCCGCTGAGTGGGCGGATGTGTGAGCTGCTCAGTGGGCCGCGGTTGCGGTTGACAGGGGTGGAGATGAAGAGGGCGGTGGGGTTGGGGTGACCTGTGTCCGGCGGGCGATGGGGCTCGCCTGCCGAACTCCGCTCCAGTACAACCTTGTGCTGAAATTCGTCTTGCCAGACAGCCCATTTCGACCATGTATCAATCAATACTCTTTGCAGCCATGCTGCTTGCGTCATCGTTACCCGCCTTTGCCGCACCGCCGCGTATGGACACGCTGGCGATCAGCCCATCCGAAAACGGGGCGGCGCTCGGGTGTGCACCGGACAAGCTCTGTGTCGAAATCGCCCCAGCGCAATCCGGCTGCGAAGGACAGGCGTGCGCTACCGACGTGAGCCTGCAGCTGCCTGGCGGCCAGCGTGATCCGGCCCAAACGTCCTATCGGATAGCAGGGCTGCCATCCGCAGGCCAAGATGCGTCGATGGAGCTGTGGCCGGTGCTGGTCCGCTTCGACGGCGGTCTCCTGGCAGGCGTGCAAGCGCAGGAGCGGACCATGTATTCCGGCGGTGGGGCCAGTGCCACTACCCTGCACCTCATCGCGTTTGTGCCCGGTCAACCGCCGTTCGAGGTGCTGAGCGTTGCGCAAAGCGGCAGCGCGACGATCCGCGCGTGTTTCAGCGAGCATCACATGAAGCAGCGTGCCGGGGCTTGCCACGACGAATACGGCTTCGACGCCAGCCTTGCACTGACTGGAGCATCTGCAGGAGGCATGCCGGTGCTGCGCTACCGCAGCAAGGCGACCTCTTTTCCGGGGCGAGTGTCGCGCTCCAAAGACTCGCTGGCGGGGCCGCCTCTTCGGC
Organism: Acidovorax sp. Root219; assembly: GCF_001428665.1. GTDB lineage: Bacteria > Pseudomonadota > Gammaproteobacteria > Burkholderiales > Burkholderiaceae_C > Acidovorax. Next base: position 15,388 of record NZ_LMIJ01000030.1, on the reverse strand, counting down.
AACGCGACCTGGTCACCGTGAGCGATCCCCAATGCAGTTACCAGCGGTTGTACCGCTTTGCCCCGCAAGCCCGCGCTTACGTACCGGATACCCCCGTGCCCGACTGCTCGAACTACACTGTGCCCTGACGCCCTGTGCGCGCCTTCACTGGCGGCTTCCGGGCCTGACTGCCAGGGCCACGATGGCGATACCGCCAGCGATGATCAACGCGTCCTCGATCAGGCCGCTCTTCGTCTGGCCGATTTGTTTCATGGCGCTCTTTCTGGCATCCAGGGTGATGTAGGCCAGAGGCACTGCGGTGGCCACCGCTACCAGCGCACCGGCTTGCTCGCGGCCACGCGGGGCCAGTGCCGCACCGGCAATGCCGGCGCTCATGACCCGCGCCAAAAGGCCCAGGGCCACCGTCCTGTCAGGGGCCGTCTTCATCTTGTCGCCTGCCAACTCCCCAGCCCCATTGCGAGCGCACCGTACTTGAACAAAGGGCGGTCCAGCAGTGCGAGCCTGCCAGGCGTGGAGTGGCCCAGCAGCCTCGCTGCCGACAGCGTGGCCATCGGTGTCATGGAGCGGGCGCTGGCAACCGCCCCAATGAGCGCGGACCAGAGCAGACTAGGCGTTTTCATGTGTTTCCCATCGGTGATGCAGATGGGCAATCGTCGGGGGTAACCGGCATTCCTGGGATTGCTTGAACTCGCTGACAGGCGTAGGACAGTCTCGCGCGTCGCTCTACGGCTGCCCACAAAAGCTACGATGGCGGCGAGAGGCCGACAGCATCCAACCAATCCATCCAAATTTTTGGCAACGGCTTGTCGATACCCAACCCCTTCGTTCGTCGTAGCAACAGGAGGCCGCAGAAACAGGGGCGCATGGCACGCACCGTGTGCCCCGTCTGCCCCCCCCCAGCCCATCCACCAAGGAGCCAGCCCATGCCCGAGTCCAGCACCAACGCCAGCACCACCCCTGTCAAAGGTCCCGCCTCGTACTTCCCCTCCATCGAGGCCAAGTACGGCCAGCCCATCAGCCACTGGATGGACCTGCTACGCGCGGCGGGCGCGCCAAAGCACATGGAGTATGTGGCCCTGCTCAAGACCGACCACGGCCTGGGCCATGGGCATGCCAATGCGCTGGTGGCGGCGTACCTAGCGCGGGGCAAGTAGCGGGCCGCCAGGGAGGCTGGCTGCGCGCCTCCTTCGGCCATGCGCCGACGTGGTGGCCAGTGGTATGCATCGGCCCACTGTCGGGCCACGTGCGCAGCTTGGACGGGCCCTGCCCGCCGGCTGCCTTCTGCGCGGCGCGCACCGGCGGCCGCGCGCGCCGCAGCGGCAATGGACTGGACAGAATGTCCACTGCCAAGAGGCCGCGATTGCCTACCATCGGACCGGCTCCAGCGCGAAGCCCCGTTGCCTGCTTGATTGATGATTGATCTCTCTTGCATTCTGCGGGCCTGGGATGCGCCACCGTACCGGCCTTCCAGATGCTGGCCGCCACACACACCCGTCAATACGCGAAGAAACCCATGTCCATTTCCCTCTACCTGCTCATGCCCCTCAGCAAGCAGGCGTTCGAGAACCCGGCCAACACCCGGCGAGCCATCGATCTGCTGGTGCAGCAGGGCCTGGTGTCCCCTGACCAGACCACCGATGTCTGGAGCTATCCCTACGACAGCGAGGAAGATGAGCACGGCGAGGAGCAGCTGCCGCACGCCACGCTGGGGGCGCTGCGCGATGCGCTCGACGGTATCCGCACCGATGAGATCAACTTCGATGCTGGTTTCAGCCAGTACAGCTCGGAGCACAAGGACGGCGAGGGCCAGGGCAGGTTGCCGGGCATCAACGCGCTGACGCAGCAGCTGCAGGACCACATGGCCGCGTTCTGCGAGCAAAACGACATCGACTACACCCTGGACGTGTACGGGCACGTGAGCATCGGCTTCATGAGCGCAGAGGGCGAAGACGGCCTGGGCGAGATCCGCGGCATCGGCGTGTTCTGCGACGGCAATGTCGCGCCCTTCATGGAAGATGCCGGCTACCTCGAAGCCGCCAAGACGCTGGAGATCTATGCCTTGTTCGAGAAGCTCGCGGCCATCTATGGTGAAGCGCCGACCCTGCAGTTCCGGGGCTGATTCAAAGAACAAGGGTGCAGTGCGGTTACCGTCGAGTTCAGTGCAACGCCGAACCAGCCAAGGGCCTCACGCGCGCAAGTGCTGCTTTGCTCAAGACCGACAGTGGCTTGGCTAAAGGCAATTGGCCTGCGGCCCTGGGTGGCCGGGATGCGATGGAGGCCACTGGCGGATTCGCTGTCGATGCACAGGTCCCTCGTGCCTAAGTGGGTGTATCGCTGAAGGGCTCCGCTGCTACCTGGTGCTCGTCCTCGTAGACGATGTAGCCGGGCCGCTTGGTCTTTAGGACATCCACCGGCACATCATGCTCGGCAAGCAAAGCGGACATGCGCCGCATCTGGCGAATATGCTCCACCGCAGAGTCCTTGAACCAACTCAAGGCCACCTTCTTGGCGTGTGGCCGGGCAGCCCGCGCGAAGCTGCTTGGCTGCTTCAGGTGGTGGCGGAACCAGTCCCGCAACTCCATGTAGATGTCCTGATGATGGCCTTGCAGGCGGCCTTCGGACTCCAGATCTGCCAGAGCCTGGAACAGGCCCTGGCGTCTTCCAGAGTCGTCATCATTTTTGTGAACTACAAAACGCGTGAACATCGTTGCGCGATTGTGCGTTCGGCCGAAGTCGGTGCCCGGCCAAAGGCCGAAGTCGGATAAGCAACCGGGTGCCGCAAAGCGGGGTCTGCCGTGCTCTCCATGCCAGGCGTCCCCGTCCGCATCAGCATTCGCGCCCCCGCAACAGGGCCACCAACATGTGGGTGTTGCCTTCGTCCCGGCTCCCTCCATAGTCCACATGCTGCTGCAGAAGGCCGTGCCAGCGCCGTAGGAACGGGGTGTCGGCATTGCATTCGGCCCGGGCGGTCTGCCAGCGGTGTGCGCATCCCAGCAGTTCGGCTTCAATCTGCATCCGGGTGGCGAAGCACTCCGCGCACAGCACCCGGGCCTGCCAGATGTAGGCCTTTCGCACTTCGTAAGCCTCTCGCTGCTCCTGGCCCGTAAACACCGCCGCTTTCCTGCAGTGCCGGCAGGTGTAGTGGCGGTCGGTGTACTCGCGAGGGGGCGACTGGTAGGCATACGACTGCTTGCTGCTGTCGGACCAGTGTTCGGGTGAGGTGGGCACCGCCAAGATGTGCGGCGGTTGCTCTTTCTTTTCCATCAGATGGTGCTTCTATTTCTTTGGTTCAGGGCAGGTTAGCAGCTACAGCCCATTGCCCAAAGCCCTGTTGCGCGCCTACGCGCCTAGCTGCACCTCCAACGCGACAACTGCGCTGGTCAGCGCACAAGGGCTTAGATGTCGACAGCCCGGGCCGCCACTCAGGCGGCGCCTCCCTCACCCGTGCCCAACGGCACCTGCAACCCCGCCTTCAAACACCCCAGCGAGACCGAGGTGCGAAACCGCCGCACATTGTCGTCGCCCTCAAACAGGCGCCGCGTCAGCGCGTCGTAGTCCGCCATCGACGCAACGGTCACCACCAGCAGGTAGTCGGCTTCGCCGGTCACGCAGTAGCACTGCTGCACGGCGGCCTCGGTGGCGATGCGGGCGCGCAGCGGGGCGGTGCGGTCGGGGCGCTCGTTTTCCAGATGCACCTCGACCATGATGGTCAGGGGCAGGCCCACCTTCTCGGGGTCGATCACGGCCACGTTGGCGCGGATCACGCCGGTTTGCTCCAGCCGCTGGATGCGCCGCTGCACGGCGGGCGCCGACAAGTGCACGGCCTGCGCGATGGCGCGCTGGGGCGTGGTGTTGTCGCGCTGCAGGATGTCGAGGATGGCCAGGTCGAAGGCGTCGAGGGCGGGTGAGGCGGGCATGGCATTCCTTCCTGCGGCGTGGGTGAGCGAAAGTTGCGTGGCGAAGCCCTAATTCGAGTCAAAAGCAAACCGCACTCGCACTATATTTTCAACCATGTCCTCCCTGTTGATCCGCTACCAGCGTTTTGTTCCCTTTCTCGCCGTGCTCGGCGCCGTCACGGCCCTGGGCATCGGCACCTCGTGGGCCAAGCACTACCTGTTTCCCTTGGTGGGCGCACAGGGCACCACGGCCGTGCGCGTTGGCTTATCGGCGCTGCTGCTCTTGCTGCTGTGGCGGCCCTGGCGCTGGCAGCTGTCGCGCAAAGACCTGCGCGCCATCGTGCTCTACGGTGCCATGCTGGGCGCCACCAACCTCACGTTCTACATGTCGCTGCGAACGCTGCCTTTCGGGCTGGCCGTGGCCATCGAGTTCTCGGGCCCACTGCTCATGGCCGTGCTGTCCTCGCGCCGCGCCATCGACTTCGTCTGGGTGGCCCTGGCCGTGGTGGGCCTGGGCATGCTGCTGCCCCTGGGCATGAACGGCAGCACCCTCGACCCCACGGGCGTGGCCTATGCGCTGGCGGCCGCCACCTTCTGGGCCCTGTACATCGTGTTCGGCAAGCGCGTGGGGCATTTGCATGCCGGGCATTCCGTCTCGCTGGGCCTGCTCGCCGCAGCCGTGGTGGTGGTGCCCGTGGGCGTGGTGCATGCCGGCACTGCGCTGCTGTCGCCCTACGTGCTGTTGGTGGGCGTGGGCGTGGCGGCCGTGTCCAGCGCCATCCCCATCTCGCTGGAGATGATGGCCTTGAAGCGCCTGCCCAAGGAGGCCTTTGGCATCATGATCAGCATGGAACCCGCCGTGGCCGCCTTGCTGGCATTGGTGCTGCTGGGCGAGGTGCTGACCTTCAACCAGTGGCTGGCAATCTGCTTGATCATGTCGGCGTCGATGGGGACGGCCATGACGGCGCGGCGCGCCGAGCAGGGCAAGCTGCAGCCGGCGTAGTGGCGGGCCGGGTGACATCCTTTTCAGCCCTTCCGATTCTGCGGCCTGCCATACCCGTCACCCTGCGGCTTTTGGCCTACTTGGACTTCGCGCCATCCGTCCGGGTCGGTTCTCCGACAGGTGCCTGTAGGACAGCGGGGGCTGCAAGGCGTTGGCCTGCTGCCCCTCCCCGGGGCCCGTACTCCTACACCTTGCGCGCAAACATCTTGCCATAGTGGAGGTGCCGCTTTCATGGTGCGGTGCCACGTGGGCAGACGTGGCCGGATAGGCGCCCAGTATCTGCGGGGTACTCCAGCCGGCCTATCTTTTGCCCGCCCTTCGGGGCGGGCATTTTTTACCGGTTCGGCTGGCGGCTGTGGAGCCACGGCCTGCGGTTCAGATGCTGGGCGTGCTGCGAAGGCAGTCCGCAGCGAGGCGGGCAGGGGGAGACGTAGCCGACGGCGCCGTGCCTCCGGCATCTCCCCAGAGCCTGTGTCGCGCTTGCAAATTATTGATTTGCAAGGCCTGAGGTGGTCCCCTCGACAGGAATCGAACCTGTATCTAGCGCTTAGGAGGCACTCGTTCTATCCATTGAACTACGAGGAGGACGCAGCGGGCGATTGTAGGGGCTGCGCGGGTGCTCCTGCGGCAAGGCTGGGTTTTTGCGCTATGCACTGCCCCCGCATGCGGCTTTGTGTTTAGCCGCCTGGCTAGGCGGGAAGCCGCAGACAGTGCTGTAGCACGGCAAGGCGAACCAACGACGCCAGGTGGTTGAACGCAATGCCGCATCAGTCGTACTTCAGCGTATAGATGATGTCCACCGCACTCTGCGCCCCCGTCTGCCCGCGCAGGGTCAGGCGGCGCGACAGGTCATAAAAGATGTACAGCGTGCCCAGCGTGCCCGACAGGCTGCGCTCGTACGTCACATACAGGTCGGTGGACAGGCGCTTGCCGAAGGTCAGCGCCGCGCCGGTGGCGTCGTCGCCCGAACCCGGGCCCTTGAAGCCGATCTCGTCCAAGCCCAGGCGGCTGGCGACGTTGGCGGTGCCGCCGCCGCCCTTGCGGCCTAGCAGGGCCAGGGCGGCCTGCTGCAGCACGGCGGCTTCGGCGCCGCCGGCCGCGGCGTCGCGGCCCAGCACCACCCAGGATAGTTTTTCGGCGTCGGGCAGATCGGGGTCCGAATACAGGCGCACGCGCGGCGCCAGGGCCGAGCCGCTGACCTGCACGCCCGCGCGCACGCTGATGTTGGGGCGCAGCGCCAAAATGTCGAGCGAGGGGTTGTTGTACGGGCCGCTGAAGCGGATGAGCCCCGTCTCCACGTCCAGCACCTGGCCCCAGGCACGGTAGCGGCCCTGTTCAGTGCGCACCTCGCCGATCACGCGTGGGGGCGCGCCGGGCACCGAGCTGCTGCGCACCTCGAGCTCGCCCGTCAGGCGCGTGGTGATGCCCTGGCCCTGCAGCGCAAAGTCGCGCCCCAGGTTCAGGGTGATGGCGATGTCTGGCGGCTTGGCCGTGGTGGGCGTGGTGCCGGTGGCGGGCTGCGCGGCGGCCTGCGTGGCCTTGGCCACTGCCTGGGCCTTGGCCTGGGCCTCGCGGTCCTTGGCGGCGGACCGCACCACCACGTCGCTGCCCAGGCTGGGCGCGGTCTCGTCGGGCAGTATGATGGTGGCGCGGTCAGTGGTCAACTGCCCGCGCACGCTGAACTGGCCCTGCTGCAGCTGTGCCTGCACCTTGCCCGACACGCTGACCTGCCGGTCGGCCCGGCCCAGCACCTGCAGGGCCTTGGCCTCGGCCTGAAAACTCATGGCCAGGCCCGACATGCCACTGCTGTTGTTGGCTGCCGCATCGCCCCAGTTCACACGGCCCGTGCCGGTGAGGGTGCCGCCGTCTTGCGGCGCGGCCGTGCGGTTGCCGCTGTAGCCGGGGATGCGCGCCTTGCTGCCGCTGCCCCCGCGCAGGCGAAACTCCGTAATGTCCAGCTGGTTGCCATTGAGCGCCGCGCGCAGGCGCCCGCCCTGCAGGTCCACCCCGTCGAGGATGGAGCGCACGGCCAGCTCGTCGGCCCCCAGCGTGCCGGCCCAGCGCGGCGCGGCGCGGGTGCCCGACAGGGTGGCATTGGCATCGAGCGTGCCGCGCACGCGCCAGCCCGGCGGCGCCAGGGCCGACCATACGCCCACGTCGGGCAGGCGGGCGCGCAAGGTGCCGGCCAGCGGCGCGTCGGGCGCCAGCGTGGTCTGGGCCAGCGTGCTGCCCAGGGTGAGGCGGGTGCTGGCGGTGGCGTCCACCTCGCCAGCACGGTCGCTGGCCCACACCAGCTTGGCGCGCAGGGCATCGCCCTCCGCCTCCAGGCTCAGCTCGGCCTGGCGCACGCCGGCATTGCTGCCGCTGCCCGGCTCTTCGGTCACGGTGGCCTTGGGGCTGCCGGCGCCGGTGCCCTGGCCGCTGCTCTGCACGGTGGTGATGGCGGCCGAGTCCACGGCCAGAATGCGCAGGTCGCCCGAGGCGCGGCGCACGCTGGCGCTGGCGCGCAGGGGACCGTTGCTGGTGTCCACGTTCCACTGCCCGTCAAACACGATGTTGCCCGCCAGGCCCAGGCGGGCCAGCAGGGGCTGGGCGGGCTTGCCGGCGGCATCGCTGCCACCGCCAAACGCATCGACCCAGGCCATGGGCAGGCCCTGCAGGCTGCCCTGCGTCTGCAGGCGCAGCGGGCTGCCGCCGCCACCGGCGTAGGTGATGGGCTGCCAGCGCAGTGTGGCGGTGCCCGGCACCGGCCCGGTGATGCGCGCCTGGCCGGCCGTGGCCTGCACCGACAGGGCTGCACCGGGGCTGGCAGCGGTGGTGCCCGATGCCGCAGGGGCCGCGGCAGCAGGGGCCGCACCCATGCGCAGCTTCACGGTCACCGGCTCGGCCAGCTGCACGGCCCAGGGGCCGGGCAGTTGCGTGTCCTGCGCTTGCAGGCGCAGCTCGGTCACCTGGGCCTGCCACTCGTTGGCGCCGCCCATGCCGCCCGACAGGCGCGTGCGCACCGTGGCGCGCTGCGTGCCGGTGCGGGCCTCGCCATCCAGTGCCAGCGTGGCCTGGGCCAGCGAGCCTGCCACCTCGGCATTCACGCCGCGCAGCTGGATGGCGGACATGGGGCTCGCAACCCCTGTAGCGCCCTTGCCCGGTGGCAGCGCCACGTCGAGCTGCGGCGCATTTACGCGCGCCTGCAGGGTGAAGTTGCTCGCGGCGTCCTTGCCGCTTGCGGGCAGGGCCTTGCCGGCCGCCAGCGCCTCGATCTGGCGTTGGGCGGTCTGCCAGCCGCCCGTCCAGCGCGCATTGAGTTGTGCCTGGCCCTTGGCCGTGGCGCCCTTCATGGCATCGCCCAGGCCCGGCAGGCTGGCCAGCCAGGCCTGCGTGCGCTCGGCATCGCTCAGTTGCACCTGCAGTTCGCCCGCGCCCTTGGTAGGTGCGATCTGGCCATTGGCACTGGCCGTGGCGCCAGGCATGGTGGCGCGCAACTGCCCCTGGGCCGATTGTTCGCCAATGGCCACGCGCAGCTGCGTGGCCTCGACCTTGGCCTGCAGGGCGTCGAGCAGCAGGCGGTCCAACTGCACCGTGCCGCCACCCGTCTGCGCAAGGTATTGGCCCTGCGCTGTAAAGACGTTGATGCGCAGCAGCGGGGCGCTTTTCTTGCCCGCTGCCTGCACGAGGGCTTGCGCAGGGGCCGTGCCCGTGGCGCGGATGTCTGCCGTAAAGCGCACGGCCTGGTCGGCCTGGCCCTGGGCCGTGATGCGCCCGCCCAGCGGTGCTGCGGCCAGCGCGGTGTGCAGCGCGTCAGGCCGCAGGTTGCGCAGCTCTGCCTGGCCTTCGGCCGCACCGGTGGCGGGGGTGAACTGGCCCTTGAGGGCAATGGTGCCAGCCGCCTTGCCCGTGCCGATGGTGGCGGTGGCGGCGGGCACGTCCCAGCGCGCGCCGTCAAAGCCCGCGCGGGCCTGCAGTGCGGCCAGGGGCAGGTGCCTGGTGTCCCACGGGCCGGGCAGGTCGTTGCGCAGGTCGGCCTCGATGTTCCAGCCCGTGCCGGCGAGTGAGGGCGCCGCAGCGGGCGAGGTGGGTGTGGATGCCGGGGCCGAGGGGGCGGCAGGGGCGCCAGGGGCAGCAGCCGTGGCCGCCACCGGGTCCACCTTCACAGTGCCATGCAGCAGGGTGCGTGGCGCCTGGGGCCACAGGGCCGCCAGGTCCAACGCCTTGAGGGTGGCGGCAGCCTGCTTGAGCGGCTGGGGCACCCAGGGGAGGATGGTGGCCTGCACATCGGCCTGCATGGGCTCGGTGGGGGCGCTTGCCTTGGCGGGAGTTGCGGGCGCGTTCTTGCGCGGTGCAGCGGCGGGTGCCGATGCGGACGAGGCCGCCGCCTGCGCCGCCACCGCCACGGGCTGCAGCCGCGCGGCCAGCTCCAACTGCGCCGCCGCCGTAGCCAGCGTGCCCTGCACGGTGGCGTGCGCGCCCACCTGCAGCGGGTGGCCACCGCCCGGGGGCGTGGTCTGCACAGTTCCGTCCACCGTGGCGTCGATGGCCATGGGGGCCTGGGCCTGCAGCTTCACGCGGGCGCTGTAGCGGCCCTGGGCCAGCTCCACGTTGTCGATCTTCAGGTGGTGATCGGTGCCGTCATAGCGGTAGTCGCCAGCCAGGTTCTGGGCCTGCACGGCGGGTTGGCCGGCCAGGCTGATCTGCTGCTCGGGCGAGCCCGCCCACTCCAGGCTGTCCACCTTGAAGGGCACGGCCACCTGCACGGGCAGCACCAGCTGCGTGAGCGGTTTCAGAGGCTCGTTGCTGGCGGGCGCCGTGGCCTGGGGTGTGATGCGCAGGCGCGCGGCATGCACCTCGCCCAGCTCCACCTTGCGGCTGAGCAGCGGGGCCAGTTGCCAGCCGATGCGCGCGCCGTCCACCTCCACCACCATGGCCGGGCTGCTCCAGCGCAGCCAGCCAATGCTGCCGCCCGTGCGCAGCGATCCGCTCACGTCGCGGCTCTCCAGCTTCTGGTCCGCCGGCAGATACTGCGCCGCGCGTGCCAGCGCCTGGGCCAGCGATGTGTTGCTGCCCGCCCACCACCACACGGCGCCGGCGGCGGCCAGCACCAGCGCCAGCAGGCCCAGCACCAGCCAGGCCAGCAGCCGCAGCCAGGTGCGGCGCCGGCGTGGCGGTGGCGGCGGGGCCGACGACCCGGCGCTGAAATCGGGCGAGCGGTTGGCAGTGGCAGAGGAAGGCGGGTTGCGTGCGGACATCAATCAATCGGTCAGAGGATCAGGCGGGCGGTGATGGGTAAAAAAAGAGGAGGGTCCGGTCAGAAACTGAAGCCCAGCCGCAAGTGCAGCCGCAGCTCCTTGGCCTGCACGCCATAGGCCAGGTCGGCCTGCAGCGGGCCCACGGGGCTGCGCCAGCGCACACCGGCACCCACGCCCACGCGCGGGTCCAGGTCGCCCACCTTGTCGGCCACGGCGCCGGCATCCACGAACAGGGTGCTCTCCCAGTCCGTCATGCTGCCCTTGTAGACGATGGGGCGCTGCCACTCCAGGCTGCCCACGGCCATGTAGCGCCCGCCGTAGAGCTGGCCGTTGTCGGTGCGCGCACCGATCTTGCGGTAGCCATAGCCGCGCACCGTGGTGTCGCCACCGGTCAAAAAGAGCTGCGTCACCGGCAACTGCGCGCCCTCGCGTGCAAACACCGCCCCGCCCTCGGCCCGAACCGACAGCCGCGCTGCGCGCGATGCACCGTCGTCTGCCTCCACACGCCCCGCGGCGATGAAGCTCTGCCAGCGCAGCAGCGTGCGCACAAAGGGGTCGCGCTCGGGCGTCAGCGTGGTGCCCACGCCCAGCTCGGCCGCAATGCCGTGGCCGCGCGTGGGGGCGGTGTTGTTGTTGAAGTAGCGGCCCGTCCAGCCGTAGTTCACGCTCAGCGCCGTGCCCGAGGGCGGGGCGTTCAAGCCCTGGCTCTTGGCATAGTCGTACTGCAAAAAGTAATTGCGGTCGATGTTCTTGGTGCTCTTGCTGCGGCCACCGCGCAGGCGTGCGCTGTTGGTCTCGTAGTCACCCGTGTCCTCGCGCTGCACCTGGCCGCCGGCAAACCAGCGCCAGCCGTTCTCGCCGGGCAGGTCGGTCCACTCGGTGGAAAGCAGCTTGTTCTTGCGGTCGAGCGACAGTTTGCTCACCGCGCGCCAGCCCAGCAAGGGCATCTGGTTGTGGATGTGGTCGACGGTCAGGCGCGGCCCGCTGTCGGTCGACAGGCCTGCACCAAACACCACTTTTTGCAACTGCGCCTCGCGCACCTGGGCCACCACCGGCACGGCCAGCGGGTCGGTGCCCTCGGTGTCCAGCGTCAAGAACACCGCGTCGTAGTACCCGCTGCTGGCCAGGCGCAGTTGCGCATCCAGCAACTCCGTCTCGTCGTAAATGGCGCCCGTGGGCAGGCGCGCCAGGCGGCGCGCGCCATCAGGGTCGTAGCGCTGGTTGCCGTCCACGCGCAGCGGGCCAAAGCGGTACAGCGGGCCCGTGTCGTAGGCCACGCTCAGGTTGGCCTCGTGCTTGTCGGCGTCCACCTCGGCACGGCTGTTGGTGATGCGCGCCGTGGGGTAGCGGCGCACCTGCAACTGGCGCAGGCCATCGTTCTTGGCACCATCCCACGCCGACTGGGTGAAGGCCTTGCCCGGCGGCAGCCCCCAGCCGTTCTGCACCCGCCGCAGCTGGCGCGCGCGGCCCTCGCCGTCCTGCGCATTGCTCACCGCTTCGGCAAAGGTGATGTCTGCTTTGGCAATGTGCGTCTGCGGCCCCGGGTCCACCGTCACCACCACCGTGCGCGGCGCCAGTTTCGCATCGGGTGTTTCGGTCAGCTCCACCGTGATGGTGGGCGCAAAGTAGCCCAGCGTGCCCAGCAGCTCGCGCGCATTGGCATCGGCCGCGCCCAGCAGGCGCTGCAGCTCGCTGGCCTGCAGGTCGGGCAATTGGCGAAAGCGCTGCAACTCCAGGTGCCGCTCCAGCGTCTCGCGCACCGAGTCCGGCCCGCGCACCTCCACTGCAAACGAGGGGCTGCCGTCCGAGTCCGCCTCGATGGGGCTCGACGCCGCATCGCGCGGCGGCTCTTCACCCCCGCGCCCGGGCAGCAGGCTGCAGCCCTGCAGCAGCAACGACGAGGCGGCACTGAAAAGCAGCAACGCCGACCATCGGGCCGGCGTTGAAAAAAGGGCAGTGTGCGAGAGGGGGCTACGGGACACGGCAAACAGCTTCGGTTGGGATGGACGATGTCATGGTACGGCACGGTGCAGACACGACAGGCACAGCGGCACCAGGGGTGCGAGCGGCGCGCGAACAAGGTGTTATGGGCCTGCCAGCGATGCCACACTATCGCCGCAAAACCCGCGTTTCCTTGTAAGACAGCTTCCCGCAGCGTATCGGGGTGTGTCCGTTGCGAGGGTGACTCCTGGCCGACAGGGCATACGCGACGGTTGGGATTTCGGACACCCAACTCGGCTGCGTGATTTCCTTCCCAGGTCATGGGCTGGCAAACGCCGTGGTGATGGCCGCCCTCTCGCGGAGGTCCTGCGCCATGGGCGCGCCTTGCTGGCCCCGCGAACTGCACACCGTGGCCTGCCCAGGCCCCCAGTCCGGCGCGAAAACCCGGTACCCGAAATCCTGGTAGGTGACGACCACCTGCCCCAATCTTTCCTCGGTCACGGCGGCTGCATGCAGGGTCAGCCGCACTTCGTTGGGAACGTTCTGCAGGATGCGCTTAAACCGGTATTGAGCGGCCTTGCTCAGGTCCGCAGGAAAGGGCCGGAACCCCGCGTCCCACATATTCGCCTTCTCGGTGGTGCGCTTCAGATCCCACAGCTGCCCTGCCGCATCGGCGTAGCGCACGAAGTCAATCTGGGGGTAGGAAGCCAGGAGGATGCCCGCCTCATCGGGTTCAGCGCTCCAGCCTGCATGCACGGCCAGGGGGCGATCGACTTGCAAGCCGGCCCGTTGCGCGCAAATCTGCGTGAACCGGTAATAGCCCATGGCATTGCTCGCAAAGTAGATGGCCAGGGTCAATGCCAGGAAGGTGATGACCGAGAGGGATAGGATGATTTTCTGTCGTGTTTCCATAGTCAGTGCCTCTCGGAACAGGTTCTAAGAGCGGATAACAAAACTCAGCGAAGCGGTTCTGGCTAGGCGCAGCGTTGCAGGCAGTACGAGTAGTACGACAAGACGATGCAACGACGCCAGGAGAGTTTTGTTAGCCGCTCTAAAGATTGCGGTACATCACATCCGTGCGCAGCACATACTTCACCCCACCCGTCACCACCGAGCCCTGGTGCCGCAGCCGGTGCGGAAACACCAGTGCCGTGCCCTGCGCGGGCTGCACGCGCTCCCAGCCGAAGTCGGTGCTGCCGCCTTCAAAATCGGCGTTCAGGTAGACCATGAAGGTGAGCAGGCTCTCCTGGTCCAGCCCCAGCCGCACAGTACCGTCCTGGTGCCAGGTGAACTTCTGTTCCTTCTCATACCGGTAGTAGCGAAACCGCTCGTTGAGCCCGCTCAGCACCAAGCCCTTGAGCTCCGCCGGCAAGGCAGGTCGCGCGCGCTCGAACAGCTTGGCGGCCAGTTCACGCCGCTCGAAGATCACCCGGTCGTTGTTGCGCGCATCCTTGTACAGCAGCTCGCCATCGTCCGTGCGAATCGCGGCCTCCTCGTAGCCCAGGCCTTCGCTGTCGGCGATGTACTGGGCGCATTCCTGGGGCGACAGGAAGCCATCGATGGTGAAGACACCGGCACCGAGGGAGTTGACTTTCAAGGGGGCTGGTTGGCTCGACATGGCGGGCATCGTACCTGCAGCTTTTGAAGAGCGCGATCAATGATTGGCAGGTTGGCGGCTCGATCAAAACACCACCCACAGCGCCACCCCCACCACCGCCCCCATCAGCAAGGCCGGCGCGGCCACCGACCAGTCCTGCGTGGACGGCACGCTCGCTCCGAAGGCCGACGCCGCCAGCCAGGCATGCAGCCCGTACGCCACGCCCGACCCGGCACCCGGCATGAAGGTGGTGGCCCACCAGAAGCTCAAGGGCGCCAGCGCCACCGGTGCCAGCGCTATGGGCAGCGAGCGCAGGTACCCCGCCTGGAACCGCACCGACCCCAGCCGCCAGCCCCCATGCGTGCGCACCGGCACCAGGTTGGGCATGGTGGGCCGGGCGCCCAGCAACGCGGCCACGGTCCAATGCATGGCCTCATGCAGCGCAGTGCCCGGCAGCACCGCCAGGCAGTACGACCACATGCCGATGTGCACACACAGGCGCTGGAAGATGAGGATGCCCGCGAGGACGAGCCAGTCCCTGGAGCCCAGGGTTTGGGCGCGCGCGGTGGCCCAGGCCAGGGGGTGGGTGAGGGCTTCGGTAATCCATGCGGTGCTGTCCATGGGGGGTAATCAGCCAGTCATTGAAGAAGCGGGGGAGGAGCGCGTGCGCCAGGCGCTTGGAACACAGGGGCCATTGTCACGACGAAGCCCGGGATGCGCGTCAGACGGCATGCCTTGTTGGCCGGTATCGACCGGCTTGTCCCGCAGGTTCTGCGCCGTACATTAAGCCCTGGGCGGCATGGGATGGATGGGAACCGCGATGGTGCCCGCCCCCGGAGCCCGGCGGCGGGTTGTTCGTCGCGCATCTTGAACGGAAGAGACACCATGGGACTCTTGACTTTCAGCATCAACCTCACCCTCGACGGCTGCATCGACCACCAGGAAGGCATCGCCGACGACGAGACACACGCCTTCTTCACCCGCCTCATGGACGAAAGCGGAGCGATGCTGTGGGGCCGCGTCACCTACGAGATGATGGAGGGCTACTGGCCCGCGGTCGCCCGCGGCGAGGTGCCGGCACCGCCGGCGGTGCGCGAGTGGGCGGTCAAGCTCCAGGCCAAGCCCAAGTACGTGGTGTCCTCCACGCGAACGGACTTTCCGTGGGCCCACAGCCACGCCATCGCTGGCGACCTGCGCACGGGCGTGCAGCAGCTCAAGGACGCGACCCCGGGCGGCGTGCTTCTGGGCAGTGGCAAGCTCGCCACCGCACTCGACCGGCTGGACCTGATCGATGAGTACCAGCTGCTCGTTCACCCGCGCATTGCCGGCCATGGCCCGACCCTGTACGCGGGCGGGCTGCCCGGCACGCGGCGGCTGGAGTTGGTCTCGGCGAAGCCGTTGCGCTGCGGCGCGGTCGCGATGCACTACCGGCGCGCGCGCTGATTCGGAGATGGGCCATCCACTGGACAATTCGTCCAGTGCGGCGCGAAAGGCACCGCCTACCATCGCGCCATCGAATCCCGCCACCGCCGACCACAGGGAGCCAGGGTGGCGCTGCATCGATCATCACGCGCAGCAGCCACAGGCAATGCATCGCGGGCGACCTCGGCCATCACGACAGCAGTCAGACCTACACACAGACTTCATCCATGCAAGACGCTTCTTCATTCATCCAGCCCGGCACCTTCCGTATCCGCCAAGCCGACCAGCC
>NZ_LMIJ01000029.1 GCF_001428665.1 Acidovorax sp. Root219 | reverse complement strand
TTTCTCAAAGACCCCAACTTTTTGCAAAGTTCGCTTCGGTCTACCCAAACCGCTGAAAGCACTACCTGGGCAGTACCTTCAACCGACCGACTCCTGAAGAATAGAGGTCTTGGTAGCGAAGCCCTCGACTATAGCACTACTTTTGAGGGGTGGCAGGGAAAACCCGATGAATTTGCGCTTTGCCTGTTTCACCCTGCCGCTCGCCATGGATCCACCAAGAAAAAAAGAGGGCTTGCGCCCTCTTCTTGCTTGCCAGGTTCTGGCCCGACGCGCGTCACACGCGCCACTTCTCCAGCAGCTTGGCGGGGCTCAGGCTGTCATAGCCTTCGAAGGGCTGGTGAATCCAGGGGTTGGTCGGCAGGAATTCCACCGAGTAGTCGGGGGTAAAGGTGGACATGGCCTTGGTCCAGATGACGGCACTGCGCAGCTCGGTAATAGGTGCGTAGTTGGTCTTGAGCATGTCGATCACGGCATGCAGGGTGTGGCCCGAATCGGCCAGGTCGTCCACCAGCAGCACTTTGCCGGCGATCTCGCCCTTGGGGGTGGTGATGAAACGGGCGATGTCGAGGTGGCCCTGCACCGTACCGGCTTCGGCGCGGTAGGAGCTGGTGGACATGATGGCCAGGGGCTTGTCGAAGATGCGGCTGAGAATGTCGCCGGGGCGCAGGCCACCGCGTGCCAGGCACAGAATGGTGTCGAACTCCCAGTTCGACTGGTGCACCTTGAGCGCCAGCTTTTCGATCAGGCTGTGGTACTCGTCATAACTGACATACAGGTGTTTGCCGTCTTCGGTCAACATGGGCGGGGCTCCTGGGGTGATGGCTTGTAGACAAGAGGATCACACGGCAGCAGCGCCAGAGCAACCCCTCATCGCGATATAGAGGGAATACGAAAATGCGTTCTACCGTGCAGCCCACGGGCTGCGCGGCACCACTGCCCTGGCCTCGCATCGGCCAGGGCAGCGGCAAGGGGGATCAGTCGGCCACGTAGGGGTGGCGCATCATGATGGTGTGGTCGCGGTCCGGGCTGGTGGAAATGACGTCGACCGGTACACCGGTCACTTCAGCAATGCGCTCCAGGTAGCGGCGGGCTGCTTCGGGCAGCTTGGCGTATTCGGTCACGCCCACGGTGGTGTCGCTCCAGCCGGGCAGGGTTTCGTAGATGGGCGTGCAGCGTGCGATGTCTTCCGCGCCCATGGGCAGCAGGTCGATCTTCTCGCCGTCGAGTTCGTAGCCGGTGCACAACAGCAACTCGGTCAGGCCGTCGAGCACGTCGAGCTTGGTGATGCACAGACCGGACAGGCCATTGACCTGGGCACTGCGCTTGAGCAGCGCGGCATCGAACCAGCCGCAGCGGCGGCTGCGGCCCGTGGTTACGCCTTTTTCGGCGCCGATAGTGCTCATGTGGTAGCCGGGCGTGCCAGGCACTTCCCAATCGAGCTCGGTGGGGAACGGGCCACCACCCACGCGGGTGCAGTAGGCCTTGGTAATGCCCAGGATGTAGTGCAGCATGCCGGGGCCCACGCCCGAGCCGGCGGCGGCGTTGCCGGCAACGCAGTTGCTGGAGGTCACATACGGGTAGGTGCCGTGGTCCACGTCGAGCAGCGTGCCCTGCGCGCCTTCGAACAGCAGGTTGGCGCCGGCCTTGTTGGCTTCGTTGAGCTCACGCGAGACGTCGGCCATCATGGGCTTGAGCAGCTCGGCGTGGCGCATGGCTTCGGCGTACACCACGTCGAATTGCACCTTGCCGTCCTGGATATAGGGCTTCAGGGCGTCACCGAAAACGAATTGGGCCGAGCCCAGGTAAGTGGTGAGCACGTGGTTGTGCAGGTCCAGCAGCTCGCGCAACTTGGCGGCGAAGCGCTCGGGGTACTTCAGGTCCTGCACGCGCAGCGCGCGGCGCGCGATC
This sequence comes from Acidovorax sp. Root219, assembly GCF_001428665.1. GTDB lineage: Bacteria > Pseudomonadota > Gammaproteobacteria > Burkholderiales > Burkholderiaceae_C > Acidovorax. Next base: position 61,703 of record NZ_LMIJ01000029.1, on the reverse strand, counting down.
TTGTCTTCGTAGGCGGGGCCAATGCCGCGACCGGTGGTGCCGATCTTCTCGGTGCCGCCCTGCTCGCGCGCGGCTTCACGCGCCACGTCGATGGCAGCGTGAAATGGCAGGATCAGCGGGCAGGCCTCGCTGATGCGCAGGCGCGAGCGCACTTCCACACCGGCCTTCTCCAGGCCTTCGATTTCCTCGAAGAGCTTGGCGGCCGACAGCACCACGCCGTTGCCGATGTAGCACTTGACACCGGGGCGCATGATGCCGCTAGGGATCAGGTGCAGTGCGGTCTTCACACCGTTGATGACCAGCGTATGGCCGGCATTGTGGCCACCCTGGAACCGGACAACGCCTTGCGCGCTCTCGGTGAGCCAGTCGACCAGCTTGCCCTTGCCTTCGTCACCCCATTGGGTTCCGACCACCACTACGTTGCGACCTTTGGTTGCTTTCATCTCAGACCCAATTTTCAATTGCAATTAACTCAAACAGCCTGCACGACCCACTGGCCCGCAATCTGCACCAGCTCTCGGTCACAGTGGAACTCATCGACTTCGCTCCCATGCCCAGGCAGAACACATACCACCGTCTCGCCTTGGCGGCGCAGCTCGGCAATGGCGGCGTTCACGTCGCTCGCCTCGCCCCAGGGCGCGCGGATGGCGGCCTTGAGGGCGCGCGGGGACACCACGCTCACCAGTTGCTTGATGTCCAGGCTGAAGCCGGCCGCAGGCCGGTTGCGGCCGAACACGGCACCCACTTCGTCATAGCGGCCGCCACGCACCAGCGCATCGCTGGCACCCTTGCCATAGATGGCAAAGCGGGTGCCGCTGTAGTACGCATAGCCACGCAGGTCGGCCAGGTCGAAGGTGACCACGGCGCCGTCCAACCGCGAGGCCAGCCAGCGCAGGTGCGACAGCACTTCAGCCACGCCGGCGATGTGCTTCAAGGCCTTGTCGGCCTCGGCCAGTACGGACTCGTCACCATACAGCTGCAGCAGCGCCAGCAGCCCCTGGCGCGATGCCGCAGGGAAATCACGGGTCAGCGTTGCCAGTTCGCTCGCGTCCTTGGCCGCTAGGGCGGCATGGATGCGGCTGAGCAACGGCGCATCCACCGCCACACCGGCCAGCAGGCTGCGCACGATGCGCACGTCGGCCAGGTCGATGGTGGTGTCGCGCACCTCGGCCACGCGCAGGCATTCACGCGCCAGCTGCAGGGCTTCGAGGTCGGCCTCCAGCCCGGCATGGCCATAGATCTCGGCGCCAAATTGCAGCGGCTCGCGCGTGGCATGGGGGCGGTCGGGGCGGGTGTGCAGCACGGGGCCGCAGTAGCACAGCCGTGTCACACCCTTGCGGTTGAGCAGGTGGGCATCAATGCGCGCCACCTGGGGCGTGGTGTCCGCACGCAGCCCCATGGAGCGGCCCGACAACTGGTCCACCAGCTTGAAGGTCTGGAGGTCCAGCGCTTCGCCGGTACCGGTCAGCAGGGATTCCAGGTGTTCCAGCAGCGGCGGCATGACCAGCTCATAGCCATAGCAGCGCGCCGTGTCGAGCAGCCCGCGACGCAATTCTTCGATGTGCCGCGCTTCGGACGGCAAGACATCGGCAATGTGATCCGGCAGGACCCAAGCAGACATGAGAAAAGGGGAGGCTGTTAAAACCGTGATTCTACCGGCACCGGCCAAGGCCCCTCCAACGGGGACCGACCAACAAGGCCATCAAGCGCGCGAAACACATGGAGTCACCCCGTCCCTCAGGAGGTAGCGCGGCCCAAAAAAAACGGCAGCCCTGCAATGCAGAGGCTGCCGCTGTGCGCCTGGCGCCGCTTTTTTACTTGCGCGGGGCTGCAGGCTGCGCCGCAGAAGCAGTGCCGCCGCGGAAGGCCTTGAAGAACTCCGACGACGAGGGATCCACCACCATCACGTCGCTCTTCTTGTTGAAGCTCGATTTGTAGGCTTCAAGGCTGCGGTAGAACTGCGCAAACTGCGGGTCGCGGCCAAAGGCCTCGGCGTAAATGCGAGCGGCTTCGGCATCGCCCTCGCCCTTGATCTTCTGGGCATCGCGGTAGGCGTTGGCAATGGCGATCTCGCGCTGGCGATCGGCATCGGCGCGGATTTTTTCGCCTTCGGCCGCACCGGTAGAGCGCAGTTCGTTGGCCACGCGCTTGCGCTCGGCCTCCATGCGGCGGTAGACCGACTCGGTGATGGCCTCCACATAGTCAACGCGCGTGATGCGCACGTCCACCACGTCCACGCCCCAGGGCTTGGCGCCGCGCACGGTTTCCAGCACCTCACGCTTCACCTCGGCCATCAGCGCTTCGCGCTTGAGCGAGAGCAGCTCCTTCACGGTGCGCTTGTTGATCTCTTCCTGGAAGGCATTGCGTACCACGCGGTTGAGCTGCATGGCACCGGCGCTTTCATCCAGACCGACGTTGCGGATGTACTGGGTGGGCTCGGAGATGCGCCAGCGCACATACCAGTCGATCACCACGCGCTGCTTTTCTGCCGTGAGCATGGGTTCCGTATCGGGGCTGTCCAGCGTGAGCAGACGCTTGTCGATGTAGGTCACGTTCTGGAACGGCGGCGGCAGCTTGAAGTTCAGGCCCGGCTCGGTGATCACTTCCTTGATCTGCCCGAGCGCGTAGAGCACGCCGAACTGGCGCTGGTCCACGACGAAGAGCATGGAGCTCATGAGTGCAAGCACCACCAGGAGGGTGGATGCGATAAATCCGACTCTGTTCACGAGCTGCTCCTAGCGGGATTCACGTTCGCGTGTGCGACTGCTGTCACGCGCTCGGGGGTCATTCGAAAAAGGGATCGCAGGCGCAGCCGGGACCACCGTGGTGGCCGCAGCGCTGGCGGGCGGCGCATCCAGGGCGCCTGGCGTGCCGGTGGCCACGCTCTGCATGATCTTGTCCAGCGGCAGGTACAGCAGGTTGGAGCCCTGGCGCGAATCCACCAGCACCTTGGTCACGTTGCCGTAGATCTGCTGCATGCTCTCGATGTACATGCGGTCGCGGGTGACCTGGGGCGCCTTCTGGTACTCGGCCAACACCGACGAGAAGCGCTGCGCATCGCCCTGTGCCTGGGCCACGATGCGGGCCTTGTAGGCAGCCGCCTCTTCATTGAGGCGCGATGCGGAACCCACGGCACGCGGGATCACGTCGTTGGCATAGGCCTGGGCATCGTTCTTGGCGCGTTCGCGCTCCTGGCCGGCCTTGAGCACGTCATCGAAGGAGGCCTGCACCTGCTCGGGTGGGCGCACACCGCCCTGCTGCAGGTTGATGCCCACCACTTCGACACCCACCTTGTAGCGGTCCAGGATGGTCTGCATCAGCGTGCGCACGCGCGGCGCGATCTGGTCGCGCTCTTCGGCCAGTGCCGTGTCCATGCGCATCTTGCCCACCACTTCACGCACGGCCGTTTCAGCAGCCTGGATCACGGCATCCGAGGGATTCTTGCTTTCGAACAGCCAGGCGCGCGCATCGCTCAGGCGGTACTGCACGGCAAACTTGATCTCGACGATGTTCTCGTCTTCGGTGAGCATGGCCGACTCACGCAGGCCCGTGCTCTTGATGATGTTGTCGCGGCCCACGTCGGCCGAACGGATCTGCGTCACGAACACCAGTTCATGGCGCTCGATCGGGTACGGCAGGCGCCAGTTGAAACCCGCACCCACCGTGCTCTTGTACTTGCCGAACTGGGTGATCACGGCCTGCTGGCCTTCCTGCACGATGAAGAAGCCCGTGCCCATCCAGATCACGAAGATGATGCCGGCGATCAGGCCCACGCCCACGCCCGCGCTCTTCATGTCGGGAGGCTGGAAGCCGCCGTTGCCGGCGCCCCCGGTACCGCGTCCACCACCGCCACCCTTGCCGCCAAACAGGCCGCCGAGCTTGCGGTTGAGGTCACGCCACAGTTCGTCCAGGTCCGGCGGCTGGCCATTGCCCTGGCCCTTGTTGTTCTCGCGCCCGCGGTTGCCTGCGGGGGGCTGCGCCGGCGGGCGCTCGTCCGGGCGAGCGCCTTCATCCGGCTTGTCTTCACCACGGCCCCAGCGGGGATCGTTCAGATTGAACATGCCCCGGATACGTTCTGGCAGCGAAGCCCAGCGTAGGGTGCGATTTTGGAAATTCATGCGCAAAGTCTCTGGTTCTCTGGTGGCATCGATCAAAACGGCATTGTGCCCAATCACTCCTCTTGGGCCGGCAATGGGGCAGCATCAGCTGGGGTCATGTCCTCCTGCGCCGCCAGCACCCGTGCGGACAGCACACGGCGAAGGGAGTCCAGGCCCTGGCCGGAGCGTGCGCTCACGAACAGGCGGGGCACCATCTGCCCCTCCACTTCGTACTGGTCTTCCAGCAGCGCGGGCTGCTGTTCGGCGTCGAGCGCATCGAGCTTGTTGAACACCAGCAGCTGCGGAATGTCGGCCGCGCCAATCTCGTGCAGCACGCGCTGCACCTGGTCCATCTGCTCGGGAAAGTTGGGGTTGGAGGCATCCACCACATGCAGCAGCAGATCGGCATCCACCGCCTCCTGCAGCGTGGCCTGGAAGGCATCGACCAGGCCGTGTGGCAGGTCGCGGATGAAGCCAACCGTGTCGGACAGCGACACCGAACGCCCCGCATCGCCCAGGTAGAGCTGGCGCGTGGTGGTATCGAGCGTGGCAAACAGCTGGTCGGCCGCGTACGCGCGGGCCTTGACCAGCGCATTGAACAGCGTGGACTTGCCGGCGTTGGTATAGCCCACCAGCGAGATGGTGAAGGTGTCGCGCCGGTCGCGCTGGCGGCGCTGGGTCGAGCGCTGGCGCTTGACCTTGACGAGCCGCTCGCGCGTGCGCTTGATGGCCTCGCCGATCATGCGGCGGTCGAGCTCGATCTGCTTTTCGCCCGGACCGCCGCGCGCACCGATGCCGCCGGTCTGGCGCTCCAGGTGCGACCAGCGGCGCACAAGGCGCGTGCTCAGGTACTGCAGCCGGGCCAGTTCCACCTGCAACTTGCCCTCATGGCTGCGGGCCCGCTGCGCAAAGATTTCGAGGATCAGGAAGGTGCGGTCAGAGACCGGCAGCTCCAGGTTGCGCTCCAGGTTGCGCTGCTGCGCAGGGCTGAGCGACTGGTCGAACAGCACCTCCACCGCACCGTGCATCTGGGCCAGGGTGCGGATTTCATCGGCCTTGCCGCTGCCCACGAACAGGGCGGCATCGGGTGCCTTGCGCTTGCAGGTCAGGCGCGCCACGGGGTTGAGCCCCGCAGTTTGCGCAAGCAAACCCAGTTCTTCGAGCTCGCCATCGAAATGGGGAAGACCGAAATCCACCCCCACCAGCAACACCGAGGCACCACCCGCGTCAGAAGATGCGGGGGTACTCAAAGCGGATGGCCTCCGCCCATGACCATCTGACCCAGAATTGAATGCTGAACTGGATGCCGCAACTCAGGTGCCGGCGCCGTCTGCATCAGGGGTTTCGGCCGTCGAGAAATTGACTGCACGACCGGGCACGATGGTGGAGATCGCATGCTTGTAGACCATCTGCGTCACGGTATTGCGCAGCAACACCACATACTGGTCGAACGATTCGATTTGCCCTTGCAGCTTGATACCGTTCACCAGGTAGATGGAAACAGGTACATGCTCCCTACGCAGTGCGTTCAGGAAAGGATCTTGCAAAAGTTGGCCTTTATTGCTCACGATATTCTCCGTGTTCAAAGATGTTGTTGTAAACCACCACCTTACCACAGCAAAGTGGGACTTTTGCCGCCTGGTGACATGGCCTTTCGCCAACCCGGCCTTTCTGCACGCCGAACCGAGGTTCTCACCAGGGAATACCGGGGGTGAATATGCGGCGACAGAAACAGATAGTTACTTCTGCGCGCCATTCACCAAACCAGGGCGTTGCAATAACCATGCTGCAATGCAGCATATGCCATGGCCAAGAAGGAGCCGTGCGGCAGCCCTCCCCCCGGGGTCAGCCCTCGTCCTTGTCCGCGTAGGGGTTGTGCGAGGTCTTGACCTCGATGCGCAGCGGCGTGCCCACCAGGTCGAATTCCTTGCGAAAGCGCCCTTCCAGGAAGCGCTTGTAGGCCTCGGTCACATGCTCCAGCGAGTTGCCGTGGATCACGATCACCGGCGGGTTCATGCCGCCCTGGTGCGCGTAGCGCAGCTTGGGGCGGAACATGCCCGCGCGCTTGGGCGCCTGGAACTGCACCGCCTCCAGCAGCAGGCGGGTGAGCACGGGGGTGGACATCTTGCAGGTGGCCGCCTTATGCGCCTGCACGATGGAGGTCCACAGCGGGCCCAGGCCCTGGCGCTTCTTGGCCGAGATGAAGTGCATCGAGGCGAACTTCAGGAACGACAGGCGGGTTTCGATGGAGCGCTCCAGCAGCGTGCGCTGGTATTCATCCACGGCATCCCACTTGTTCACGGCCAGCACCACGGCGCGGCCGCTCTCCAGAATGTAGCCGGCAATGTGCGCGTCCTGGTCGGTCACGCCCTGCGTGGCATCGAGCAGCAGCAGCACCACGTTGGCCGACTCGATGGCCTGCAGCGTCTTGACCACCGAGAACTTCTCGATCGCCTCGAAGACCTTGCCCTTGCGGCGCAGGCCTGCCGTGTCCACCAGCTCGAAGCGCTGGCCGTTGCGCTCGAAAGGCACGGTGATCGCATCGCGCGTGGTGCCCGGCATGTCGAACGCGACCAGGCGCTCTTCGCCCAGCCAGGTGTTGATCAAGGTGGACTTGCCCACATTGGGGCGGCCCGCCACGGCAAGCTTGATGACGCTCTTGTCGCCTGCGGCATCGGCCTCGTCAGGGTCGGGCAGGTTCAGCGGCTCGAGCGCAATCTCCACCAGGCCCCTGATGCCCTGGCCATGCGCAGCCGACACCGGGAACACTTCGCCCAGACCCAGTTCATAGAACTCGGCCAGCTGCACGCCCTCGACCATGCCTTCGGCCTTGTTGGCCACCAGCACGCAGGGCTTGGACAGCCGGCGCAGGTAGTTGGCGATGTCATGGTCCTGCGCCGAGACACCGGCGCGCGCATCCACGACGAAGACGACCACGTCGGCCTCGGCCACGGCCTGCTGCGTCTGCTTGGCCATCTCGCGGTAGATGCCGGTGGAGGCATCGGGCTCGAAGCCCCCGGTATCGATGACGATGTACTCGTGCTTGCCCTGCTTGCCATTGCCGTAGTGGCGGTCACGCGTGAGCCCGGCGAAGTCCGCCACGATCGCGTCGCGGGTCTTCGTCAGGCGGTTGAACAGCGTGGATTTACCGACATTCGGCCGCCCCACGAGGGCGATAACTGGCTTCATTGAATACGACCTATCAGTTTTCCATTGCGCTATGCGCTATCCGCAACCCATGAGCCGCACGCTGCCAAAGCCAGCGGACGCCATGGAACGGGCTTGGCCCGGCCATTGGCGTCGTCCCCTTTGAGGGGGAAGGCGCGAAGCGACTCAGGGGGTGCTTCATCTCATTCCGGGCGGAAGCCGAATACTCCGCCATTGCGGGTGACCACCACCAGGGTGTCTGCCGCAGCCACCGGCGCTGCGGCAATGCCGGAGCCGTCGGTGGTCATGCGATTGAGGGGCGCACCGTCGGTGCGCGAGAGCAGGTGCACCAGGCCCGTGTCGTCGCCCACCACCACCGAGCGGCCCAGCAGCAGCGGCGTGGTCAGCTTGCGGTGCTTGAAGCGGTCCGAGCCCCACAGGCGCGTGCCGTCATTGCGGTTCCAGGCCACCATCGAGCCATTGCTCTCGGTGCCGAAGATCGCATCCTTGTCGCCGTCGATGCCCTCGGCGCCGGCGGCGCGCTGGGTCCAGGCGACGTTGCCGCGCACCGTGTTCACGCAGCCCACGGCCGACTGGAAGGCACGGGCGCACACCGATTCGCCGACGCGGCTGCTGCGCCCCACCAGTTCCACCAGGCGCTCCACGTCGTTGGTGCCGCGCGAGCTGGCCAGCGGGGCCTCCCAGCGGGCACTGCCATTGTCGGGGTTCAGGCCCACCAGGCGGCCGGACAGGCCCACCACCAGGGTATCGCCCACCGCCAGCAGCACGCCATCCTGGCGCAGCACCAGGGGCTCGCCGGGGCGCTGCTGGGTCCACAGGCGCTTGCCAGTGGCGGCATCGAAAGCGATCACGGTGCGGTCAGCCGCCAGCACGAACACGCGGCCACCCGCCACCAGCGGCGCGGTAAAGACCTGCGAGGCCATGGGCTGGCGCCAGCGCTCACGGCCGGACTCGACGGCGATCAGCGCATTGCTGCGTGCCACCACAGCCGCCAGCTTGCCATCGCTGCCGACACCGGCAGACAGCGGCTCGGCCAGGGCCAGGCGCCAGATGTCGCCGCCCGTGCGGGCATCGATGGCAGCCACCGTGCCGTCGGCCGAGGCCAGGGTCACCGTGGTGCCATTGACGCGCACGTCCAGCGACAGGCCCGCCACCGCCCCGACCTTGCTGGTCCACGCCTGGCGCACGCCCAGCACGGGCACATTGGCACCGAGGTCGGCAGGCACGGGCTTGGGGGCACCCCAGAACGAGCCGCCGGGCATCACCGAACAGCCGGCCAGCGCCGCCGCCAGGGCCAGCAGCGCCAGGCCACGGGCCGGACGAAGGTGGGTGCCGATAAGAGTCTGCGCGCTCATTTGGCAGCCTCTGCCGTCTTGGCGGCCGCCACGGTCTCGGCGGCAGGGTTGGCGCCCAGCGTGTTGAGCTTGACTTCGACGAGGCGGCGGTATTCCACGTCTTCGTTCATGGCCTTGTAGGCCTTGGTGTACTGGGCCAGGGCCTCGGTGCGCTTGTCCTGCAGCATCAGGATGTCGCCACGGTGGTCCGCAGCCACGCCTTCGAACGCGGCAGGCAGCGAGCCCGAGAGCTGGGCCAGCGCTTCGTCGTATTTCTTCTGCTCGGTCAGCACGGAGGCCAGGCGCAGCCTGGCCAGCGCCTTGAAACCATCGTCGCCGGCATGTTCGGCCACCCAGGCGAGCGCTTCGCGCGCGCCATCGGGCTTGCCCGCTTCCATGAGGTTGCGGGCCACGGTGAAGCCCGCCTGAGCCGCCTGGGGCGTGCCCGCGTAGCCGGCCTTGAGGTCGCCGAAGGCCCGCTCCAGGCGCTCCTGGTCCTTGGCACGGCTGGCCACATCGACCGCGTCGAACAGCGCCGCCGCCTTCGTGGCCTGGCTGCTCTGCCAGTACTGGTAACCGTTCCATGCCGCCAGCGAACCGCAGACCACGATCAGCACGCAGCTGATCAAGGTACCCCAGTTGTTCCAGAAGTGCTTGAGCTGGTCGAGTTGTTCCTGCTCTTCGAGGTCTAAATGATTTGCCATGGAGGTAGGTAAAAATTAACGGTTGGATTGTAGGGTGGCGGCCCAATCGGCCACATTGGCGATGGCTTGCTCCACCTGGGCGCCGGCGCCATCGCGCAGGGACTTGACGCCCACCACGCCGCGCGCAAGCTCCTCGTCGCCGAACACCAAAGCATACTGCGCGCCGCTGTTGTCGGCTTTCTTGAACTGGGACTTCATGCTGCCCATGCCCTCACCCGCCGTGGGCGCGCCGTGCATCTGCACCTCTATGCCCTGGGCACGCAGTTGTTCCAGCACCCGGCTGGCCACGGGCAGCGCCGCACGGCTGGGGATGATGGCATAGACATCCGGCACCAGGGCCGGCACCTGGGCGCCCTGCTCCTTGACCAGCTCCAGCACGCGCTCCACGCCCAGGGCCCAGCCCACGGCCGGGGCCGGCTTGCCGCCGATCTGCTCGATCAGGTAGTCGTAGCGCCCACCGCCGCAGATGGTGCCCTGCGAGCCCAATTGCTCGGTGATGAACTCGAACACCGTGAGGTTGTAGTAGTCCATGCCGCGCACCAGGCGCGGGTTGACCGTCCAGGCCACGCCATTGGCGTCCAGGATGGCCTTGACCGCGTCGAAGTGCGCCAGCGACTCGGCGCCCAGGAAGTCGATGAGCCGGGGCGCGGCATTCACCAGCGCCTGCATGGCCGGGTTCTTGGTATCCAGGATGCGCAGCGGGTTGGCGTGCAGGCGGCGGCGCGCCTCCTCGTCCAGCTGGTCGGCGTTCTGCTCGAAATAGGCGATCAGCGCCGCACGGTGCGCCTTGCGCTCCTCGGGCTGGCCCAGGCTGTTGAGCTCCAGGCGCACGTTGGTCAACCCGATCTCCTTCCACAGCGCGTTGGCCAGCAGAATCAGCTCGGCATCCACCTCGGGCCCGCCAAAGCCCAGGGCCTCGGCACCGATCTGGTGGAACTGGCGGTAGCGACCGCGCTGGGGGCGCTCGTGGCGGAACATGGGGCCCATGTAGTACAGGCGCTTGCCGCCTTCGTAGAGCATGTTGTGCTCGACCACCGCGCGCACCACGCCGGCCGTGGCCTCGGGGCGCAGGGTCAGGCGCTCGCCGTTCAAGCGGTCTTCGAAGGAGTACATCTCCTTCTCGACAATGTCGGTCACCTCGCCCAGGCCGCGCACGAACAGCGGCGTGGGCTCGACGATGGGCGTGCGCATGTTGCGGTAGGCATAGCGCGCCATCAGATTGCGCACCTTGTCCTCCAGCCACTCCCAGCGGGCGGAGTCGGGCGGCAGGATGTCATTCATGCCCTTGACCGCCACCAGTTTCTCGGGCTTGGCGGCGGCGGCAGATACGTCTTTACTCACGGCAATGGTTTCCAGTTGAATAGGGGTACGGGAGGCGGCTCCGGGGAGGCGCCTCGCTGGGCCGTTCGGGCCCGCAGGGTGCGATTGTCGCAGGGGCGTCGGCCGCCGCCGGGTCAGGCGAGCGCGCTGTCAGGCGCGCCAACCGCCGGGGCAGCCACCGGATGGGAGCCGCCGAAGCGCTTTTCAATGTAGTATTCCACCAACTGGTGGAACTCGGCGGCGATGTTCTCGCCGCGCAGGGTGAGGGCCTTCTCGCCATCGATGAACACCGGGGCGGCCGGGGCTTCACCGGTACCGGGCAGGCTGATGCCGATGTCGGCATGCTTGCTCTCGCCGGGGCCGTTGACGATGCAACCCATGACCGCTACCTTGAGCTTTTCCACGCCCGGGTACTTCACGCGCCACACAGGCATCTGCGCGCGCAGGTAGTCGTCGATCTGCTTGGCCAGGTCCTGGAAGGTGGTGCTGGTCGTGCGGCCACAGCCGGGGCAGGCCGTCACGCTGGGCACGAAGATGCGCAAGCCCAACGACTGCAGGATCTCGGAGGCCACCACCACTTCCTGGGTGCGGGCCTCGCCGGGCTGCGGGGTCAGGGACACGCGGATGGTGTCGCCAATGCCTTCCTGCAGCAGGATGGAGAGCGCCGTGGCCGACGCCACCGTGCCCTTGGTGCCCATGCCGGCCTCGGTCAGGCCCAGGTGCAGCGCGTAGTCGCAGCGCTGGGCCAGGGCCCGGTACACGGAAATCAGGTCCTGCACACCGCTGACCTTGCACGAGAGGATGATCTGGTCGCCGTTCAGGCCCATTTCTTCCGCGCGGCGGGCCGACTCGATGGCCGAGGTGATCAGCGCCTCGTACATCACCTGGCGCGCCTCCCAGGGCCGGGCGCGGCGGCTGTTGGTGTCCATCAGCTCGGCCAGCAGCTCCTGGTCCAGGCTGCCCCAGTTCACGCCGATCCGCACCGCCTTGTCCCAGCGGATGGCGGCCTCGATCATCTGGCCAAACTGGCGGTCGCGCTTGTCGCCCTTGCCCACGTTGCCGGGGTTGATGCGGTACTTGGACAGCGCCTGCGCGCAGTCCGGGTAGTCGGTCAGCAGGCGGTGGCCGTTGAAGTGAAAATCCCCCACCAGCGGCACGGCCTCACCCATGCGGTCGAGCTGCTCGCGAATGTAGGGCACCGCCTGCGCCGCCTCGGGCGTGTTGACGGTGATGCGCACGAACTCGGAGCCGGCCTGCGCCAGCTCCTTGACCTGGATGGCGGTGCCGATGGCATCCACCGTGTCGGTATTCGTCATGGACTGCACGCGCACCGGCGCATCGCCCCCGACCGTGACCACGCGCGAGCCCCAGACCACACGGGCCTGGCGGGAGCGCCGAGGGGCCGGCTGGGCAATGGCAATCGGGGCCAGATCGATCAGGGACTTGTCCACTTATTTCACCTCAAAGCGCGCAACGTTGTCGCGCGAAACGGTGGTCAGCGCGAATGGCTTGCCACGCACAAACACATCGGTCACATCGGCCCGGCCAATCACCACCGCCAGAGGGAGCGTGCCCGAAACGGCCACCGACTCCCCCACTGCCAGATTCTTCTGCAGCGCAATGGTTCCGCCGGCATCGCGCACCTGCACCCACGAGGCGCCGCGCGCACTCAGGGTCAGCACGCTGGAGGCTGAGGCAGCCGCAGCCGCTTCGGGGGTCGATGCCGCCACGGCCGGGGTGGCCGCACTGGCTACCGCCGCAGCCGAAAGGCTTGCCGCAGGCACAGGGGCCGCAGGCGTCGCAGCCGGCGCGGCCACCACAGCCGCAGCGGGTGCGGGCACAGCGGCCGGGCCGGAGGCCGCAGCCACGGGGGCTTGCGGCTCCTGGGCAGCCACGGGGGGAGACGCCGGCGCCTCATCCCCCGCGCTGCCGCCGAACGGATTGCGGTCGGCAGGGACAAACATGATGGCCAGGGCACCCGCCAGCAAGGCCAGCACCACCACGGCGATGGCCCAGGACTTTTTGCCGCCCGAGGACGCTGGAGCAAAGGAGCCATTGCCCGCACTGGAGCTGCTGCCCTTGACCGGCGCGTTGATCCCCGCATTGCCCGCCACCAGGCGCGGGCTCTTGCTTTGCGGCAGCAGCGCCAGAATGGGCGCCGGGTCGATCTTGAGGGTGCGACACACGCTGGATGCCAGAGCCCGCACGAACACCGTGTCAGGCAGCACCGCGAAGTTGTCGGCCTCCAGGGCCTCCAGCTTGGCCACCGGCACCTTCAGGGCCACGGCCAGCGCCGCAATGTGCAGGCCCGCCTCCATGCGCGCTTCGCGCAGCAAGGTACCGGCCGTCCGCCCTCCAGCCATCTCTTGTGCCTCTGCGTGCACCGAAACCCCTGTCACCGAATCACTCATTGAAAGCCCCACGCTGATAGGCACCCGTCTCACGCGCTTCCGGGAAACGCCTGCGCAATTGATCACCCAACTGGCGCATGGCCACGATGTCGCCCAGGCCGCGCTCGACCTTGATGCCCAGCCACAGCGTTTCCGCATTCGAGAAATCGCTGTTGTTCAGGCGGCGGATGTAGAACTGCGCCCGCGTGAGCTCATTGCGGCGCATCAGCAGCGACGACAGGTGGTAGCCCACCACCGGGTTGGCAGCATCGAGTTCGTAGGCCTTGAGCAGCGACTGCTCGGCTTCGGCCACCTGGCCGGCTTCCATCTGGCACAGGCCGCGCGCCATCAGCGTCTTGCTGCGCGCGGTATAGGCCGGGTTGGCCAGGGCCGTCACGAAGCTCTGGTCGGCCTCGGCGTACTTGCGCTGCTGGCAATGCAGCCAGCCCAGGTTGTGCAGCAGATTCGGGTCGTTGCTGCGCAGGCCGAGCGCGCGGCGAAAGCTCTCTTCGGCCTGGCCGAACTCGTTGAGCCGCAGGTAGATCAGGCCGCGCAGATTGAAGGCGTCGGAATAGGTGGGGTCGGCGACCAGGGCCTGCTTGACCTCGTCCAGCGCCACGGTGGTCTGCCCGTTCTCGAAGTAGTTGGTCGCCAGCTCCAGGCGGATGCGCGCGCGGCGGCGCGCCTCGGGCTCATCGGACTGGGTGAAGACAGCACCGCCGGGCTCGCCGGCCGATGGGGCACTGCCGCCGCTCGCACAGCCCGAGAGCCCTGCCACGCCAGCCACCACCCCACAGGCCAGGAGCGCACAGCGGCCCATGCGCTGCCAGCGTTCAACCAATCCCACCATGTAGAGCCTCCTTCAAGTTCGTTGTGTCATGTCACCAGTTTGAGCGCGATTGTGCGCTGTTTGGCCATGCGTTCCGCCGCTTTTGTGCGATCTTTGACATCGCCGGCCAATTGACCACAGGCAGCGTCGATATCGTCGCCGCGCGTCTTGCGCACCGTGGTCACGATGCCCGCATCGCTCAGCAGTTTGCCAAAGGCCAGCACCTGCGCCTGTGACGAACGCAAAAGGCCCGACGCCGGAAACGGGTTGAAGGGGATCAGGTTGAACTTGCAGCGCACGCCCGCACCGCGTACGGGCTTGACCAGGTCGATCAGTTGCTGCGCATGCTCGAGCTGGTCGTTGACCCCGTCCAGCATGCAGTATTCGAAGGTGATGAAGTCGCGCGGCGCGTGTTCCAGGTAGCGGTTGCACGCGGCCAGCAGCTCTTCGATCGGGTATTTGCGGTTCAGTGGAACCAGGTTGTCGCGCAGCGGATCGTTGGGTGCATGCAACGAAACGGCCAGGGCCACAGGGCAATCCTGCGCCAGCCGGTCGATCATGGGCACCACACCCGAGGTGGACACCGTCACGCGGCGGCGCGACAGGCCGTAGGCATGGTCGTCCAGCATCACGCGCAGCGCCGGCACCAGGGCCGAGTAGTTCTGCAGGGGCTCGCCCATGCCCATCATCACCACGTTGGAGATGATGCGCTCCGTCTTGCCCAGGCGCGCACGCAGCGCGTGCTCGGCAAACCACAGCTGGGCCACGATCTCACCGGTGGTGAGGTTGCGGCTGAAGCCCTGGTGGCCGGTGGAGCAGAAACGGCATCCCACGGCGCAGCCGGCCTGGGAGGAAATGCACAGCGTGCCGCGGTCGTCCTCGGGAATGAACACCGCCTCGACCGCATTGCCGCCGCCCACGTCGAACAGCCACTTGACGGTGCCGTCGGCCGAGACATGCTCGGAGATGACCGGCAGCGCCTGCACGTGCGCGCAGCCCTTGAGCTTGTCGCGCAGGGCCTTGGCCAGATCGCTCATGGCATCAAAGTCGCGCGCGCCGCGCTGGTGGATCCAGCGGAACAGCTGGGTCGCGCGAAAGCGCTTTTCCCCAAGCTTTTCGCAGAACGCAGCCAACCCGTCGAGATCGAACTCCAGCAGGTTGGTGGTCTTGGCCGGGGTAGCAGTCGCTGCGGCAGGCGCGGCAACCACAGCGGTGGCGGTTTCAGTCGTGGTCATAGCGGCATCCCTTCGGGTAACCGCTCGCAGTCGTCCCCATGGTGTGGCCACCCCACCGGGGTGGGCTCAAGCATGGGGACCACCATCTCAGCGGGTGTAAATGTTCAGGCCGGGGAAGAAGAAGGCGATTTCGACGGCAGCCGTTTCGGCAGCGTCGGAACCGTGCACGGCGTTGGCATCGATGCTGTCGGCGAAGTCAGCACGGATGGTGCCGGCTTCTGCCTTCTTGGGGTCGGTGGCGCCCATCAGTTCGCGGTTCTTCAGAATGGCGTTTTCGCCTTCCAGGGCCTGGATCATCACCGGGCCGGAGATCATGAAATCGACCAGGTCCTTGAAGAAGGGACGTGCCTTGTGCACGCCGTAGAACTGCTCGGCTTCCAGGCGCGACAGGTGCACCATGCGGGCAGCCACAACCTTCAGGCCGGCAGCTTCGAAACGGGCGTAGATCTGGCCGATCACGTTCTTGGCGACTGCGTCAGGCTTGATGATGGAGAGAGTGCGTTCGATTGCCATGGTGTTTTTCCTGATTGGATTGATATAAACGATGCGAATTCTTTTGCCCAGCGGACAAAACCCTCGATTCTAACCGTGCGCCGGGTAACCCCTGTGAATCAGCGGCCACGGCCACGGCGCGGGCCGCCACCACCACCGCCACCGGGGGCGCGCTGGGCCTGGCGGTGGCGCGAGAGGCTGTCGGTGCCGATGTAGCCGACCGAGGTCTTCATCGGATCGGGCTGGGCCGAGCCGCCACGCGCGCGGTCGGCATTGCTGTTGCCGCCACCATTGCCACCCCGAGCGCCCTGGCCACCACCGCCGCCATCGCGGCGGGGCTTCTGGCCGCGCGGGCCGTTGGCACCGGCGCCCGGAGGCTGGTCACGGCGGCTGCCGTCGCCGCGCGGGCCGCCACGGCGGATATTGCCGCGCTTGTTGCCTGCGGGGGCAGCTTCGCCCAGCGCGGCATCGCCACGGTCTTCCAACGGGTCGCGCCCGGCGCCTGCGGCCTTCACCAGTGCGCGGATGTCGCTTTCGTCCAGTTCCAGGAACGCACCGCGCTTGAGGCCGCGCGGCAGCACCATGGCGCCATAGCGGATGCGGATCAGCCGGCTGACCGCATGGCCCACCGACTCCAGCATGCGCCGCACTTCGCGGTTGCGGCCTTCGGAAATGGTGACGCGGTACCAGCAGTTGGCACCTTCGCCGCCACCGTCTTCGATGGAGCCGAAGGCGGCCATGCCGTCGTCCAGGCGTACGCCCTCGATCAGCTTGGCTTTTTCTTCATTGCTCAGGGCGCCGAGCACGCGCACGGCGTACTCGCGCTCCAGGCCAAAACGCGGGTGCATGAGCTTGTTGGCCAGCTCGCCCGAGCTGGTGAACAGCAGCAGGCCTTCGGTGTTCAGGTCCAGCCGGCCCACGGACTGCCACTTGCCCTGCTGCAGGCGCGGCAGCTTGCGGAACACGGTGGGCCGGTTCTGCGGGTCGTCGTGCGACACCACTTCACCCACGGGCTTGTGGTAGGCGATGACACGTGCCGGTGGCGGGTCGATGCGGTAGCGGATGGGCTTGCCATTGACCTTGACCTGGTCGCCGAACTGGATGCGCTGGCCGATGTGGGCCGGCTCACCGTTGACCGAGATGCGGCCCTCCAGGATGAGCTGCTCCATCTCCAGCCGCGAACCCAGGCCGGCCTGCGCCAGCACCTTGTGCAGCTTGGGTGTCTCCACCTGGGGCAGCAGCACGCGCTTGAGAGGCACCTCCTCGCCGGACTCCTCGTCCGCATCGAACTGGCCGGACACCACGTCCTCGAACTGGTAGCCCTGCACGCCGTGCTGCGGCCGGGGTCCCTTGGGGCCCTGACCTTGGTGATTCTGCCCCTTGCCATGGCTTTCCTTGCGGCCCTCCCGGCGCTCCTGCGCATCGCCGCGCGGTGCGGCAGGGGCGTCGCCATAGATGCGCGCACCGGGCGCACGGTCGACCAATACCACGGCCGGCACGGGCGCCCTGTCCACTGCGTCGCCATCGACCGCTGCGGGGGCATCCAAGGCAGCCGCAGACTCTGCAGGCGCCACGGCCAGGGGCGGCGCGGACTCCACCGCCTCGGCTCCATCGGCCACATCGGCAGCCACGCGGGGCTGGCGCGGCTTGCGGGGCTTTTTCACCGCAGGCTCGCTACCGGCATCCAGTGCCGACGATGCCTCGGCGGGCGCCACGGGCGCCTGCACGGCGGCGGCTTCATCGGCCTGCACCACCGCCTTCTTGCGCGGCGCGCGGCGCGGCTTGGCGGGCGGCGTGGCCGCCTCGGGCGGTTGCTCGGTGCCGGGGGCGTCGGGCAATGCGTCGGGTGTCGTCGAATCGTTCATGGAAGCTTTCCCTGGATGCCACGGCGGGCATCGTCATCGTCATCGCGCAGCTCTTCATCGCTCTGCGCGCTCTTGTTCAAATCATCCGCAGCGGGTGCGGGGTCTGCCGGACCGGTCCCGCCCGTCGTGTCTTCTTCACCGCTGCCGGCCAGCAACTGGCTGTCCGGCTCCAGCCGGGCGGGCGCCTCTTGCGCCACACCGTCGGCCGGCACATCGGGCACCTCAGCCTCGCCTTCAAGCGTGCCATCCAGGTCCAGCAGGTTCTGCTGCGCCTGCGTGCCACCCTCGCCGGCATGCCCACCGTCTTCGACGGATGGCACGGGGGCGGCGGCTTCACCGCCCTCCCCGCCTTGCGGCGCAGCCTGGGCACCGGGTTCCTCACCCACGGCCTCCCCGGGACCACCTTCTTCTTCCTCTGACCCGATCACGCCCTGCGCTGCAGCGGCCATGGCCTCCAGCACGTTGGCATGGCCCGATGCATCCTCCAGCATGGGCAACTGGTCCAGCGAGGCCAGGCCCAGATCGTCGAGGAACTGGCGCGTGGTGGCAAACAGCGAAGGCCGCCCCACCGTCTCGCGGTGGCCGATCACCTCGACCCAGCCACGGTCTTCGAGCTGCTTGATGATCAGGCTGTTGACCGTCACCCCGCGGATGTCCTCGATGTCCCCGCGCGTCACCGGCTGGCGGTAGGCAATGATGGCCAGTGTCTCCAGCACGGCGCGCGTGTACTTGGGCGGCTTCTCGGGGTGCAGCCGGTCCAGGTATTCGCGCATTTCGGGGCGGCTTTGCAGGCGCCACCCGGTGGCCACCTGCACCAGCTCCACCCCGCTGTGGGCCCAGTCGCGCTGCAGGTCGAGCAGCAGCAGCTTGAGCGTGTCCGTACCCAGGGCGTCGTTGAACAGCACCCGCATTTCGCGCAGCGGCACGGGCTGCTGCGCGCAAATCAGGGCAGTCTCAAGGACCCGTTTGGCATCCACCGTGTTCATGGTTCAGCGATTCCGGGAAAAAAGGCGGCACGTGTCGTGACAAGGGGCCACACCAACAGCAGGGATCCATCAAAGGGGCGCATATTGCGCGGCCGCTGGCGCGACGCGGGGGCCCGGCGGGATTCCGTCTTCGGGTTCAGGGCGTGGTGTTCACGCCCCAGGGCCGGTCAGGCCTGGAAACACAGATACCTGCGTTTCGCTATGCGCCATTGTAACGCAGGCCCCAAAAAGACAGTGCATCGCGCATATCCAGGGGCAGCGGCGCCTGCAACTCCAGCGGCTGGCCCGTGACCGGATGGGTGAACGCCAGACGAAAGGCGTGCAGCGCCTGGCGCTGCAGCGCGCCCACAGGGACGCCGCCATAGAGCACATCGGCCACCAGCGGGTGGCCGATGGAGGCCATGTGCACGCGGATCTGGTGCGTGCGGCCGGTGTGCAGCGTGCACTCCACCCAGCAGCCTTGGTCCGCGCCCTCCAGCAGGCGAAAATCCGTGCGCGCCGGCTTGCCCGCATGGCTGGCGAGGTCGACCACGGCCATGCGCAGGCGGTTGCGCGGGTCGCGGCCGATGGGCTGCGTCACCGTGCGGCGGGCATTGCCTGCCCAGGGCTTGTGCGCCAGCGCCAGGTACTGGCGGTGCACGGTGCGCGCGGCGATCATGGCCACCAGCGCGTCCATGGTGGCGCGCTCGCGCGCCACCACCATCAGGCCGCTGGTGTCCTTGTCCAGCCGGTGCACGATGCCCGCGCGCGGCACCAGCAGCGCCTTGGGGTCGCGCGCCAGCAGGCCGTTGAGCAAGGTGCCGCTCCAGTTGCCGGGGGCCGGATGCACCACCAGGCCAGCAGGCTTGTTCACCACCAGCAGGTGCTCGTCCTCGTAGACCACGTCGATGTCCATCGCCTCGGGCCGAAAGGCCTGGCTCTGCTGCGTGGGACGCATCTCCAGGGTCAGGCCGTCGCCGGCCTTGACCTTGAGCGATGCCTTGGTGGCCGGGCTGCCGTTCAGGCGCACCAGCCCCTGGGCCAGCAGTTGCTGCAGGTAGCTGCGGGACAGCTCGGGCACCAGCTCGGCCAGCGCCCGGTCCAGGCGGGCCGCATGCTGCGCCGTGCCTACCTGCATCTGGCGCAGCTCGGCATCGGCGCCGCCCGCTTCCTCGCTCGCCCACTCCTCGCCGGCCCCCTCCTCGTCCGGCCCGGGCAGGCCGGGTTCCGTGCCGGGGTGCGCGGGCGCCACCACGGCGCTCAACGCGCCGACAGGTAGCGTGCGGGGTCCACCGGCTTGCCCTGGCGGCGGATCTCGAAGTGCAGCTTCACGCGGTCGGCGTCGGTGCTGCCCATCTCGGCGATCTTCTGGCCCTTGCGCACGGTCTGGTCTTCCTTGACCAGCAGCGTCTGGTTGTGCGCATAGGCCGTGAGGAAGGTGTTGTTGTGCTTGAGGATCACCAGGTTGCCATAGCCCCGCAGGCCGGCACCCGAATACACCACGCGGCCATCCGCAGCGGCCAGCACCGGGTCACCGGCCTTGCCGGAGATGTCGTAGCCCTTGTTGCGGGCCTCGTCGAAGCCCGCCAGCAGCGAGCCCGATGCGGGCCAGATGAAGTTCAGGTCGTCCTCACCCGCGCTCGGTGCCGGTGCGGCAGCCACGGCTGGCGCAGGCGTGACAGGCTTGGCGCCGCTGGCGGTGGATGCGGGCGGCAATGGGGTCGCCGTCGGGGTCGATGGGGTGATGGTCGTGGAGGTCACCGGGCGGGTGACCACGCCGGTATCGGCGGCAATCACGGGCGGCGGGTTCGTGCCGGGTGCAACGACGCGCAGCACCTGGCCCACCTCGATCAGGTCGGGGTTCGTCAGGTTGTTCCAGCGGGCAATGTCCTTCCAGCCCTGCCCGTTCTCCAGGCCGATGCGGATCAGGGTGTCACCGGGCTTGACGGTGTAGTAGCCGGGCTTTCCGGCATTCTCTGCCCCCGGCAGGGGTTTGATGGGCGCGGCCACCACCCCGGGCTGCGGCGATCCGTTCGTGGTGGTCATGGCACCGGCATAGGTTCCCCGGTCCTCCACAGGGGCCTTGGTCATCCGTGTTCCACAGCCCACCAACAGCAACGCCACGGTAAACCCTGCAACAAGACCACGCGATACCAACATAAGCATTTTCCCTTCAGGCAATCCCCGATTTTAGAGGGACAAAGTGAACCGGCTCGAGCACGCTTTGTTTCAACCCGTGTGGGGTCTTGTCAATTACCAGCAACATCTGCTGCCCACCGGCCACCGCCATGGGCGCCACCAGCCTTCCGCCCATCGCCAACTGGTCGCACCATTCCTGCGGTACGGCGTCGCCTCCGGCTGCGGCGATGATGGCCGCATAGGGGGCACCCTTGGCGTAGCCGAGCATGCCGTCGCCCAGCATCAGGTGCACATTGGCCAGGCGAAACGGGCGCAGGTTGTCGCGCGCCTTGTCGTGCAGGCCGCGCAGGCGCTCGATGGTGTAGACCTCGCGCGCCAGCAGGCCCAGCACGGCCGCCTGGTAGCCACAGCCGGTGCCAATCTCCAGCACGCGGCCCAACCCGGCGGGTCGGGCACTCTCGGCCGAGAGCAGCAGCTCGCACATGCGCGCCACCACACTGGGTTTGGAAATCGTCTGCCCCAGGCCGATCGGCAGGCTGGTGTCTTCGTACGCCTGGTTGACCAGGCCGCTGTCCACGAAGCGGTGGCGCTCCACCGTCGCCAGCGCCTGCAGCACAGCCGGCGAGGTGATGCCCCCGGCCGCGAGCTTTTGCACCATGCGGTTGCGCACGGCCGCCGAATCGAGGCCCACGCCCACCGCCGTAGCAGCCGGAGCCCGCTGGCCCAGCCCGGCCCCGGCGCCCTTGGATGCGCCAGCGCCCGCCCCTGCGGGGCGTGGTGCGGGTGCTCCGCTGCCCGGGAGCCTGGCGGGAAATCCGGGACGCCGCTGCATCACATGCCCGCCGCGAGCTTCGAGGCGGTCTGCGCCCAGTAGCCCAGGTTGTCGTGGTCCGTGAGGTCTACCTTCAAGGGGGTGATGGCCACATGCCCCTGCGCCGTGGCATGGAAATCGGTGCCCTCGGCATCGTCCTTGGCCGCGCCCGCGCTGCCGATCCAGTACATGGCCTCGCCGCGCGGGCTTTCCTGCACGATCACGCGCTCGGCCGCATGCCGGCGCCCCAGGCGGCACAGCTTGATGGGCCTGAGCGCCGCCAGCGGCATATTGGGAATGTTCACGTTGAGCAGCCAGGGTACTTCGGTCACCAGGCTCTGCGCCAGCATCTGCTCCACGATCTCGCGCGCCTTGGCGGCGGCCGCCTCGATCTCGCCCCATCCCTTGTCCACCTGCGAGAAGGCAATGGCCGGCACACCGAAGAGATAGCCCTCCATGGCTGCGCCCACGGTGCCCGAGTAGATGGTGTCGTCGCCCATGTTGGCGCCGTTGTTGATGCCCGAGACCACCAGGTCGGGCCGGTACCCGAGCAAGCCCGTGAGGGCGATGTGCACGCAATCCGCCGGCGTGCCGTTCACATAGCGAAAGCCGTTGGCCGCCTTGGTCACGGTCAGCGGCGAATGCAGGGTCAGCGCGTTCGACTTGGCACTGTTGTTGTGCTCGGGCGCGACCACTTCCACCTCCACGCCCGCCAGCGTCTTGAGCGCGCCATGCAGCGCCACGATGCCAGGGGCCTGGAAGCCGTCGTCGTTGGAAATCAGGATCTTCATGGAGTGTGGTCGGGGTTTGCCGTGGATTGTAGGACGCGACCGACACGGGTGCCCCCGTCGCTCGGGGGACATCGCACGGCCAGACGCCGCGCCTATCATCCGGCGCATCACTGACAGGAGACTTTTTCCATGCACGCTTGGCTTTGCACCAACCCCACCGGCGTCGAGGCCCTGGCCTGGACGGAACTGCCCACGCCCACGCCCAAGGCGGGTGAGGTGCTGATCGAGATCAAGGCCGCCAGCCTGAACTTCCCGGATCTGCTGATCGTGCAGAACAAGTACCAGATGAAGCCGCCGCTACCCTTCGTGCCCGGCTCGGAGTACGCGGGCGTGGTGCAGGCCGTGGGCGAAGGCGTCACCCACCTGCAGGTGGGCCAGAACGTGGCCTGCCTGTCGGGCACCGGGGGCTTTGGCACCCACACGATTGCACCGGCCGCGCTGTGCATGCCGCTGCCGCCGGGCTTCTCGCATGTGGATGCTGCTGCCTTCATCATGATCTACGCCACGTCCTACCATGCGCTGGTGGACCGGGCGCAGCTCAAGGCAGGCGAAACCGTGCTGGTGCTGGGCGCCGCAGGCGGCGTGGGCACCTCGGCCATCCAGATCGCCAAGGCCATGGGGGCGCGCGTGATCGCCGCCGCCTCCAGCGACGAGAAATGCGCGCTGTGCACCTCCATTGGCGCCGACGCCACCATCAACTACAGCAAGGAGAACCTGCGCGAGGCAATCAAGGCGCTGACCGATGGCAAGGGCCCCGATGTGATCTACGACCCCGTGGGCGGCGATTTCGCCGAGCCGGCGTTCCGCTCCATCGCCTGGCGCGGGCGCTACCTGGTGGTGGGCTTTGCCTCGGGCCCCATCCCGGCGCTGCCGTTCAACCTGGCGCTGCTCAAGGGCGCCTCCATCGTCGGCGTGTTCTGGGGCGACTTCGCCAAGCGCGAGCCCAAGGCCAATGCCGCCATGATGGGCGAGCTGGCGCAGTGGTACGCCAAGGGCAGGATCAAGCCCGTGATCGACCGCACCATGCCCATGGCCGAGCTGCCCGCCGCCTACGCCCACATGGGCTCGCGCGGGGTGATGGGCAAGTTGGTCATGGTCAACTGAGCGGCACCGAAAACAGACGCCATGGCGGCGTCTGTAACGGAAAGCATGGCGCTGTGTCAAACTCGCGGTTCAACGCAGCCCCTGTTACTGGTGCCCGCCCATGGCCGACCGTCAACCCTACGAAATCGCACGCGAAACGCTCAAGCAGTTGGCGGCCCGCCGACTGGCGCCCACACCGGACAACTACCTGTCCATCTACGATGAAATCGCAGGTGCGCGCAGTGCTGCGCCGTTTCCCGACGCACAGCTGGCCAGCATTCTGCGGCTGATTCCCGCCCAGACCCCGGCGCAAAAGCGCCTGCTCGGCCAGTTCGAGAAGGCCGTCACCAACAAGGACTGGAGCGGCCTGCAGAGCGTGCTCGTCGGCTATGCCAACCTGGGCCTGAGCCCTGCCGCCGCCGCGCCTGTCGAGGTGGCAACCCCCGCCCCCGTCAGCGTCCTGCCGCAGGACCTGGCCGAACTGCTGGCCCGCCTGATCGACAACCTCCTGCCAGCGCTGGGCGAGGACGATGCGCGTGTGCACGACATGGCCGGGCAGCTCACCACGTTCCTGCGCGAGCCCTCGCCGCTGATCCCCACGCTGATGCTGATGCTGGGCAACTTCACCTACCGGCTGTCGTTTGCCACCGAGGACCAGGCTGCCATCCGCGCAGGGCTGCTGGAACTGCTGCACATGGTGTTCGAGAACATCGCCGTGCTCAGCGCCGACGACCGATGGCTGCAAGGCCAGGCCGAGGCGCTGATGACGGCGTCCACCCCGCCGCTCACGCTGCGCCGGCTCGACGATGTGCAACTGCGCCTGAAGGACGTGATCTTCAAACAGACCGAGGCCAAGGCGCGCACCATGGAAGCCCAGGAGCAGATGAAGGAGCTTCTGGCCACCTTCATAGAGCGCCTGGCACTGATCACCGCGTCCAGCACCACCTACCAGGGCACCATGGAGCGCTGCGCCGACCTGATCGGCAAGGCCGCCAGCCTGCAGGAGATCGCGCCGGTGCTGGAGGAGGTGATGACCGCCACGCGCAGCATGGCCCTGGACACCAAGCTCACCCGCACCGAGCTGCTGGACCTGCGCGAGCGCACCGAGGCCAAGCACGCCGAAGTCACCAAGCTGCAGCAGGAGCTCGACCGCGCCAGCGCCCAGGCCCGGCACGACCCGCTCACCGGCACCCTCAACCGCAAGGGCCTGGACGAGGCCATGGAGCGCGAGATCGCCCGTGCCCGCCGCATGGGTGCGCCGCTGTGCTTTGCGCTGCTGGACATCGACAACTTCAAGCTCATCAACGACCGCCTGGGCCACAGTGTGGGCGACGCCGCCCTGGTGCACCTGGCGAAGGTCACGCGCGAGGTGATGCGCCCGCAGGACCTGCTGGCCCGCTACGGCGGCGAGGAGTTCGTGCTGCTGCTGCCCGACACGGCGGTGGAGGCCGGCGTGGCCGCGATGACGCGCCTGCAGCGCGAGCTGACCACGCGCTTCTTCCTGCAGGGCAGCGAAAAGATCCTGATCACCTTCAGCGCAGGCGTGGCGCAATTGCATGACTCGGAAACCAGCTTCGACGCCATCAAGCGCGCCGACCAGAGCATGTACCTGGCCAAGCGCTCGGGCAAGAACCGCGTGATGGCGGCATGAGCCCCCGCCGGTGACGCCGCAGCAACGCCGCTCGTTCCTGCTGCTGGCGGCCCATGGCGCGGCCGCCACCACCCTGCCCCGCTGGGCCTGGAGTCAGCAGCAGCGCCAGCAGAGCAACCCCTTCGCGCTGGGCGTGGGCAGCGGCGACCCCAGCGCCAACGGCGTGGTGCTCTGGACGCGCCTTGTCCCCACAGAGCCCGGCCAAGCCAGCACGCCCCTCACCGTGCAATGGGAACTGGCCGACGACGAGGGCTTCCAGCGCATCGTCCAGCGCGGCCAGGCCACGGCCCTGCCGGGCCTGGGCCACAGTGTGCATGTGGAGCTGGCCGGCCTGGCGCCAGGCCGCTGGTACCACTACCGCTTCATGCATGGCGACGCCGTGAGCGCCACCGGCCGCACGCGCACCGCGCCGGCGGCCGATGCCCTGCCCGAACGCCTGCGCGTGGCTTTTGCCTCGTGCCAGCGCTGGGAGCACGGCCACTACGCGGCCTGGCGCCATGTGCGCGCGGATGCGCCCGACCTGGTGCTCTTTCTGGGCGACTACATCTACGAGTACGCCAGCCCGCGCGACAGCACAGGCCTGGCCCGCGCGCACGGCCTGCGCCTGGCCACCACCCTGGCTGACTACCGCGACCGCTACGCGCTGCACCGGAGCGACCCGGCCCTGCAGGCCGCCCACGCCGCCTGCCCCTGGCTGGTGACCTGGGACGACCACGAGGTGCAGAACGACTACGCAGGCAGCACAGGCAAGGGCGAGCCCGAAGCCTTCCTGGCCCAGCGCAGCGCTGCCTGGCAAGCGTTCTACGAGAACATGCCCCTGCGCGCCGCCAGCCTGGTGCAGCGCGACACCACCGCCCTGCAGCTGTACCGGCGCCTGCCCTGGGGCCGCCTGGCGCAGTTGCATGTACTCGATGCCCGCCAGTACCGCAGCCTGCAGGCCTGCCGCACCGCCAGTGCCAGCGGTGCCGGCGCGGTGCGCCCCAGGGACTGCGCCGAACTGGGCGAGCCCACCCGCAGCTTCCTGGGCACCGCCCAGGAGCAGTGGCTGGATGCGGGCCTGGCGGCCGACGCAAAGGACGGCCGCACCCGCTGGAGCGTGGTCGCGCAGCAGACCCTGTTCTCGCCGCGCCACTACCCCTCGGGCGTGGTCTCCACCGACAGCTGGGACGGCTACCCCGCCGCGCGCGCCCGCCTGCTGCAGTCCATCGCGC
The DNA here is from genome assembly GCF_001428665.1 of Acidovorax sp. Root219. Classification (GTDB taxonomy): domain Bacteria; phylum Pseudomonadota; class Gammaproteobacteria; order Burkholderiales; family Burkholderiaceae_C; genus Acidovorax. Next base: position 35,618 of record NZ_LMIJ01000029.1, on the reverse strand, counting down.
AGCATGCCCCGCGCAACACCGTGCTGCTGGGCGGCGACATCCACCAGAACTATGTCTGCCGCGTGCTGGCCGATGCGGCGCGACCCGATGCCCCGGTGATCGCCAGCGAGTTCTGCGGCACCTCGATCAGCTCGCGCTCTGGCACCACGCAAGAGAAGGTGGACGCCGTGGTGCGCAACAGCCCGCACGTGCTGCTGGCCCGCTGCGAGCAGCGCGGCTATGGCCTGGCCGACATCACACCCACTCGCTGGACCACCACCCTGCGCGTGCTGGACGACCCGCTGCGCGAGGACAGCGGGGCCCGCACGCTGGCGCGCTTTGTTGTCGAAGACAAGCGTGCGGGGCCCGTCTCGGCCTGACCATTTGCGACCGAACCGATAGCACGCCAGTTACCGGCAGCGGCCCACCCGCGACGGTACCGGGACAAGCCCTGCTCTGCCGCCAGTGTCCGGCGCTTGTGGCATCCAGCGATGCAAAGAAAAGTACCTTGGCCGCCGGGCCGAAACCCGGCCTGCGCCTTCAACCAAGGCACACCCTCAAAACAGATCGCACAAGCAAAGCAGGAAAATTACTGCTCCGCAATCACATCCACAAAGACCAGTGGCTCGGTCCCCGTATTCGTAAGCCCGTGCGATTCGTTCTTGCGCACGATGGTCACGTCCCCAGCCTTCACCGGCACATCCCTGCCATCCTTGTCCTTGAAGGTGCCACGGCCCGAGATGATGATGTAGGTGTCCTCATTCGTCGTGTGCTTGTGATAGCCAATGGAGTCGCCAGGCTTGAGGGTAAGCCAGCTGATTTCCTTGATCGCCTGGTCCTTCAGGGCCTTGTCGCGCGTGAAGGCGTATTCACCCATCAAGGTGCCCTTCCCGCCACCGGCAGCCTCCTTGTTGACCTTGATGAGCTCCTCCTTGGTGAACACGTCAGCCAGGGCCGGTGTGGCAGCGAAGGACAGGGCCATGGCTGCGCACGCAGCCCATGCAGAAATTGCTTTTGTCATATGTCTCCAGTGTTGTTGTCGCGGCAGCGCATGGCGCACTGCCGGTGGAGATATTAGGGCCGACTGCCCAGCCTGCGCGCAGGTTGTCAGGAATCTGAAGGCCCCGTCATCCCACCAGCCTGCGCAGCGCCGATGCCAGCATCGCCACGCCCGATAGCGTGAGCATGCCCAGCACGATCTGGCGAAAGCGCGCCTCGCTGATGCCGTGGTACAGCCGCGCCCCCAGCAGCACGGGCACCAGCATGGCCGGCAGCGCCACGGCCAGGTAGGGCAGCATGGGCGCGGTGACCATGCCCGTGGCCAGGTAGGCCGCCATGGTCACGAGAAGCATGGCCAGGTTGAAGTTCTGGATCACAGCGCGCTGGGCATCCTTGTCCCAGCCGCGCAGCGTGCACCACAGGGTGGGTAGCACGCCGGTGAAGCCGCCGATGCCGCCCATCACCCCGCCCGCCATGCCGACCACCGCATCGGCCAGCCGGCCGCCGCGCGTCAGGCGCGGCAACTGTTTGGCCATCAGCATGGCCGGGCACCACAGCACCAGCAGCGTGCCCAACACCAGCTTGAAGGCGTCCATGTCCAGCCGCGGCAGCAATGCCACGCCGATGGGGATACCCGCCAGCCCGCCCAGCACGAAGGGCAGCAGGCGCAGTTTGTCGAAGCCCCGGCGCACCGAGAACGCCGCGAGCACCTGGCCCGTGAGCGAGCCGGCGACCACCAGCACGGCAGCCAGGCGCGGCTCCAGCGTCCAGGCCCAGAACGACATCGCCGTCAGGCCAAAGCCAAAGCCCGAGAGCCCCTGCACAAAGCCTGCGGCGACTGCGCCCAGCGCCACCACGATGAATACCGAATCCATTGCCTCTCCCTTGTTGTGCGGTGCCTGCCCGTCCAGCACCTGCATCGGATTGTGTTCGGTTCATATAAGTAAACCATCAGTAATTACTATTCACTCATGCGATTTTCCGCATACCCTATCCACCATGCCATCCCATGACATCGACGCCGCCCAGGCCCTGCAGGCCCGCCTGGCCTCGCGCCTGAAGATGCGACACTTGGTGCTGCTGCAGCAGATCGAAGCCCACGGCACGCTGACCCGCGTGGCGCACCACATGGCCACCAGCCAGCCCGCCATCACGCATGCATTGGCCGAAATCGAATCGATCTTCGGTGCGCCGCTGTTCGAGCGCTCCGCACGCGGCATGGTGCCCACCGCGCTCGGCACCCTGGCGCTGGCCCGTGCGCGCGCCATGCTGCAGGACCTCACCCACTGGGCGCTGGACATCGAAGCCGCCAGCGCCGGCCGAGCCGCGCACCTGCAGATCGGCGTGATCCCCTTCGTGCCCGGTCGCCTGCTGGCCGCCGCCATCGGCCAGACGCGGCCGCGCGGGCTGCGCGCCACCGTCAGCATCCACGAGGGCACCAGCGACCACCTGCTGCAGCGCCTGCGCGCGCACGAACTCGACTGCGTGATCGGCCGCGCCTCCGCAGTGCTCGACATGGATGGACTGGTGCACGAGGTGCTCTACCACCAGGAGCCCCGCCTGATTGCCCACCGCCGCCTGTCGGCGCGGCTGGCGCGGCGCCCGCTGTCATTGCCCGAGCTGGCGGAACTCGACTGGGTGCTGGGCGCACGCCAGACCCCCATGCGCGAGCAGATCACCGACTTCTTCCTGCGTGCCGGGGTGGCCCCGCCACAGGCCTATGTGGAGAGCCTGTCGTCCAAGGTGATCGGCGAGCTGATCGCGGCCAGCGAGCGCGCCGTCTCCATCGTGCCGGCCGACATCGCACAGGAGCTGGTGCGCATTGCCGGCGTGGCCATCGTGCCGCACCGCTTCGGCTGGACGCTGCCGCCCATCACGCTGTTCCAGCGCTCCCAGGGCGCGCAGTATGCGGAGGTGGCGTTGCTGGCACAGGCATTGCGCGATGCGGCGGCCGGGTTTGCAGCAGAGCAGGCCTGACCTGGGGCAGGCGCCGGTGCGGGAGACCGGGGGTTCGAGTCCGATCACGCCGTGAAAAAACAAGCCCTCTTGCGAGCGCTTGTTTTCAGCGCTTAGAACGCCGCCGTGAGCGGGTTCGGGCCGATACGCCCTTCGGCCTGGTCCAGTTGGGCGATGGCCGCCATGTCCTGTGCATCCAGCGCAAAGTCGAAGACATCGGCATTTTCGGCAATGCGGCCCGGGTTGACCGACTTCGGGATCACGACGTTGCCCACCTCAATGTGCCAGCGCACGACGACCTGGGCTGGCGTTTTGCCATGCCTGGCGGCAATGGCCTCAATGCCCGCATCCTCCAGCAACTGCCCCTGGCCCAGCGGGCTCCAGGCCTGCGTGGCGATGCCATTTGCAGCGTGGTATTCACGCAGCCGGCGCTGTTGAAAGCGCGGGTGCAGCTCGATCTGGTTGAGCACCGGTTTGGCACCGGTCTCCTGCACAAGTCGGTCAATGTGCTCGGGCTCGAAGTTGGAGACGCCGATGGAGCGCACCCGCCCTTCGGATTGCAGGCGGACAAAGGCGCGCCAGGTGTCCACGTACAGATCGCGAGAAGGGTTCGGCCAGTGGATCAGGTACAGGTCGAGCACGTCGAGGCCCAGCAGTTGCATGCTGGCATCGAAGGCACGCAGCGTGGAATCGAGGCCCTGCTCGGCGTTCCACAGCTTGGTGGTGATGAAGACCTCTTCGCGCGCCACGCCGCTGGTACGCAGGCCCTCGCCCACGCCCGCCTCGTTGCCATAGATGGCCGCGGTGTCGATATGCCGGTAGCCTGCGGCCAATGCCGCCTTCACGGCCTGTGCGGTGGCATCGGCGGGGGTGCGCCATACGCCCAGGCCTAGCTGGGGGATGGAGCGGCCATCGTTGAGTGCGAGGGAAGGATGCTGCTGGGTCATTCAGGGTTCCTGAGGGTCTTTTTCATGACAAAGGCCGCCGCAAGGCGCTTGGGGTAGCCATCTTCTCACGCATGGTGCAAGTCCTGCTGGGGACAAATCAACCGGTCGCCCAAAGCCGGCCGAGGCCGATTGCATCCATATGCAACTGCCCCAAAACCGGGATCCCCAGCGTGAAAGCACCGCGCCACCCGGCAACGGCCCAAAACGCCTCTTTCAAAGATACGTTTGCACACGTTTTGCAATTAATTAACGCAAATTAACCGCTGCGGCCACGCCACAGCGGTAGCCGGTGAAATGGTCTTCATGCCTATGATTTGCCCACAACGAACGCACACGGATGCGGGGTGGGAGAAGCATGGAACACACGATGAAAAAGGGCGTGCACCACGGTGCGCGCTGGGGAGCCCTGGGCGCATTGGCGCTGGGCCTGGCCGCCTGCGGTGGAGGCAGCACGGACAGCAGCGGCAGTGGGCAGGAGGCGTCGCAGTCTTCGTCCAACGTGGTCTATGTCCAGCACAAGTCCGCCTACGAAGCAACGGCTGCAGCGCCCAGCCAGCCGGGCGTGGCCATCAAGCCCGTCACCGCGACCTCGTCCGCGGTGGAAAACCCCGGCATGGCGGCCACGGCCGCCATCGACGGCAACCTCGGCAGCCGCTGGGGCAGCACCTTCGTGGACGATGCCTGGATCCAGTTCGACTTTGGCGCCAAGGTCGACGTGGGCTACATGAAGCTGGTCTGGGAGCGCTCCTACGGCAAGGAATACGCGCTGCAGGTCTCGCAAGATGGGAGCACCTGGACGCAGATCCGCTACGTTACCAACGGCAAGGGCGGCACCGAGGAGTTCCTGAACCTGGGCATGAGCGCGCGCTACATCCGCCTGCAGGGCGTGGCACGGGCCGGAGGCTACGGCTACTCGCTGTTCGAGGTGGAGTTCAAGACACCGGGCACCGACAACACCCAGGGAGTGGGCGCGACCTCTGCCTGGCGCTACCCGGCCAATGGCCAGGGGCTGGCGCCCTTGCCCGCCGCCCCCGAGGCTGCCGAGCTGACCCAGTTCCGCCTGGCCGACGGCACGCTGGTGACGCGCTTCGGCGCACGCGCCCTGGGCCGGCATGGCCGCGAGCGTGGTGAAGAGTGGAACGAGATCGGTTTTGGCCCCAACGACACGGTGGACCCTGTCACGGGTGCGCCCGTGGACAAGGGCCCCGGCGCGCACCTGACCTTCGTGACCCAGTATTTCCAGAACCGCACCTGGGGCATGGAGATCCTCGACAACAGCCGCGTGGCGGGCGTGACCAAGGCCACGCTGGTGGTCAACCGCTACACCACGGTGGACTTCTTGCCGGGCGACACGGCGTTCTTTCGCGCGTTCGACCGGCCCGGCGTCACCGGGTACGGCTGGATGAACCCGGGCGAGTTGGTGGACCGCAACGTCAAGGTCTGCGCACCCACGCCCTACCCGGCCAATGGCCGCCTGGCCAGCCCCGACGGCATCAACGGCCCCTGCACGCTGCGCATCAAGGACTACCCGGGCCATGGCGGCCTGGGCGCCGACGGCCTGCCCAACGGCACCAACGTGCCCTCGCGCGCGCTGGTGGCCGGCGATGCCATCGAGGTCTCCCCCGCCATGTTCAGCACGCGCGAGTCCATGTCTTCCAAGGGTGACAACGGCGGCATCCGCTACTACTCGGCCGAGTGGCTGTACGTGGTGGGCACCGGCCTCGTGCCCTGGTATGGCGTGCAGCCGCGGCTCAACTCGGCGCCGCTGCCGGCGATCACGCTCTCGGGCGGCACGGGCTCGGTCTCGTACAACTACTCGGACAACGGCGCCTCGATGTTCCAGCAGCCGTTCAACAACGTGGGCATGCAGAACATGCAGCGGTTCGTCGAGGGGCGCCGGCTGATCCACACCAGCTTCGACACCGGTGCCCACAGCGAGCCGGGCAACGACCCGTACATGCCCGCCGCCAAGCTGCAGGGCACGCACTTCAACCAGTCGGCCTGTGTGGCCTGCCACGTCAACAACGGCCGCAGCCCCGCGCCCATGCAGGTCAACCAGCGCCTGGACAGCATGTCGCTGCAGACCGCCAGCCTGGGCGATGCCGGCCAACAGCAACCGCACCCGCGCTACGGCAGCGTGCTGCAGATGAACGCCCGCGCCGCCACCGGCGAAGCGCAGGACTGGGGCAACAGCGTGCGCGTGGCCAAATTCGAGACGCGCAATGTGCGCCTGGCCGACGGCAGCGTGGTGGAGCTGCGCAAGCCCGTGCTCGGCTTCGACGGGCCTGTGCCGGCCGTGCATTCGCTGCGCGCCGCTCCGCCCATGATCGGCATGGGCCTGCTCGAAGCCGTGCCCGAGGCCGACATCCTGGCCCGCGCACGCACCGTGCCGGATGCCGATGGCGTGAAGGGCGTGCCCAACTATGTGTACGACCCCGAGAGCGGCGTGGTGCGCCTGGGCCGCTTCGGCTGGAAGGCATCCAAGGCCACTTTGCGCCAGCAGGCCTCCACGGCGCTGCTGCAGGACATGTCGGTCACGTCCACCGTCTACCCCTCGCGTGACTGCAACTACGGCCCCACCGCCTGTGCATCGGGCGTGCGCAAGCCCGGCATCACCGAGGCCGACCTGGCCTCGATCTCCAACTACCTGGCCCTGGTGGCCGTGCCGGCCCAGCGCAGCCAGGCCAGCGGCTTCCCCAAAGGAGTGGCGCCGCTGGACGAGCACCGCGTGAACCCGCAGCAGGTCACCCTGGGCGCCAGGCTGTTCGACACCCTGCGCTGCGTGGCCTGCCACACGGCCGAGATGAAGACCGGCTCGGGCCATCTGTTCGCCGAACTGCGTGACCAGACCATCCGCCCCTACACCGATCTGCTGCTGCACGACATGGGTGCCGAGCTGGCCGACAACTTCGCGCAGGGCCAGGCCACGGGCGCCCTGTGGCGCACCGCGCCGCTGTGGGGTATCGGCTATACCGAGAAGGTGATGGGCGCAGGCCAGGCCGCCAAGGTGGGCTACCTGCACGATGGCCGCGCCCGTTCGCTGACCGAGGCAGTCCTTTGGCATGGCGGCGAGGCCGATGCGGCACGCCGCCGCTTCGAGGCACTGCCCACGGCAGACCGCGAAGCGCTGCTGGCTTTCCTGCGNCCCCGCCCGCCCCTGCCGCTCAATACAAGGTCGTGCGCTGCCGCTCGGGCAGCGCCTGGTCATAGGCCGCGCCATCGAAGCTCTGGCTGATGGCCGAGAGGATGGCGCCGGGTGTGGGCACGGGCCGGGGCGCACCGGGCTCGGTGGCCTCCCACAAGCGCGAGCGCAGGATGGCGCGGGCGCACTGGAAGTACACAGCCTCCACCGCGATGCGGATCACGCACTTGGGCGGCTGGCCGCCGACCACGAAGCGCTCCATCAGATCGGGTGCTGTGGTGATGCTGGCGCGGCCATTGACCCGCAGCGTCTCGCCCACGCCGGGGATCAGGAACAGCAGCGCCACGCGCGGGTCGGCCACGATGTTGCGCAGGCTGTCCACGCGGTTGTTGCCGCGCCGCTCGGGCAGCAGAAGGGTGCGCTCGTCCAGCACCTGCACGAAGCCCGGCGCATCGCCGCGCGGCGAGGCATCGAGCCCGCCCGTGCCCGAGGTGGCCAACACCGCGAAGGGCGATGCCTCGATCATGCTGCGGTACGAGGGGTGCACGAAGCGCACCTCCTTGGACAGCGAGGCCTCGCCGGGCGTGCCGAACAAGGCTTCGAGCTGGGCAATGCTCTCGATGGAATGGGCGGTATCGACAACGGTGGCGGTCATGTCAGGTTCCAGGGGTTGATGGCGAAGATTGCGGGTGTCATGGCCGCCATGGTGCAGCGCGGCAGCGCCAGCGGCAAACGAGTTTACGGCCGCTCATGCGTGAGAAAATCACACACATGACACCCCGCCTGCCCCCGCTCAACGCCGTGCGCGCCTTTGCGGCTGCGGCGCGCCACCAGAGCTTCACGCTGGCGGCGGCCGAGCTGTTCGTCACGCATGGTGCCATCAGCCGGCAGGTGAAGACGCTCGAAGCGTTCCTGGGCGTGGCGCTGTTCGAGCGGCGGGTGCGGCAGGTCACGCTCACGCCCGAAGGGCAGCGCTTCTTTGCCGAGGTGGCCCCGGCGCTGGAACAGATCGGCGCGGCCGCCCGGGCGCTGATGGACGATGCACCCGCGCGCACGATCACCATCAACGTGCGGCCCTCGTTTGCGGTGCGCTGGGTGATTCCACGGCTGCCGGCCTTCGTGGCGCAGTTCCCCGGTATCGAGCCCAAGGTGGTCACCAGCACGGTCACGCCCGACCAGGCCCCGGAGCATTTCGACGTGGCGATCCGCCGGGGCCTGTCGGGCTGGCCGGCGTCCATCGCGGTGCAGCCCTTCTTGCAGGACGAGGCGCTGATCGTTGGAACGCCGGCGCTGCTTGCCAACGCACCCGTTGACGGCCCCCGCGACCTGGCCGCCCACGCCCTGCTGTGGTCGCGCTCGCGCCCCGACGACTGGGAGCACTGGAAGCGCCAGGTGGGCGCACCGCGCCTGCGGCCCGCAAGCCAGCTGCAGTTCGACCACCTGCACTTCGTGTTGCAGGCCGCGCAGGGTGGCCTGGGCTTTGCGCTGGCCCCGGTTTCGCTGGTGGCGCACGACCTGGCCGCTGGCCGCCTGGTGTGCCCCCTGCCCGCGCTGCGCCTGCCGCTCACGCGCCACTACTATGGCCTGGCGCCCGATGCAGCACCCGAGGCGCAGTGCTTTGCGCAGTGGCTGCAGAGCCAACTGGAAAGCAGCACAGGCCTGGGTTGAGGCTCAGACGTCGATGGCCTCGGCCGATCCCGCTTGCTTGCGCAGCTCGAACTTCTGGATCTTGCCCGTGCTGGTCTTGGGCAGCTCGCCAAACACCACGGCGCGCGGCACCTTGAAGCCGGCCAGGTGCTGCTTGCAGTGGGCCACGATGTCCTCGGGCGTGAGCGTGGCGCCGGCCTTGAGCTCGACGAAGGCGCAGGGTGTCTCGCCCCACTTGGGGTCGGGCCGGGCCACCACGGCTGCGGCCAGCACGGCGGGGTGGCGGTAGAGCACGTCTTCCACCTCGATGGAGGAGATGTTCTCGCCGCCCGAGATGATGATGTCCTTGCTGCGGTCCTTGATCTTGATGTAGCCGTCGGGGTACTGCACCGCCAGGTCGCCGCTGTGGAACCAGCCGCCGGCAAACGCCTCGTCGGTGGCCTTCGGGTTCTTGAGGTAGCCCTTCATCACGATGTTGCCCTTGAACATGATCTCGCCCATGGTCTCGCCGTCCTGCGGCACGGGCTGCAGGGTTGCGGGGTCGAGCACGCGCACGTCGCGCTCCAGGTGGTAGCGCACACCCTGGCGGGCGTTCAGGCGGGCGCGCTCGCCAATGTCCAGGTCATCCCAGGCCCCGTGCTTGGCGCACACGGTGGCGGGGCCATACACCTCGGTCAGGCCATAGACATGGGTCAGGTCGAACCCCATCTTCTCCATGCCCTCAATCATCGACGCAGGCGGCGCGGCGCCGGCCACCATGGCCTTTATGCCGGCGGGCACGCCGGCCTTCATGGCATCGGGCGCATTCACCAACATGCCGTGCACGATGGGTGCGCCGCAGTAGTGCGTGACGCCGTGCTGGCGCATGGCGTCGAAGATGGCCTGCGCCTCCACCCGGCGCAGGCAGACGTTGACCCCCGCGCGCGCCGCCACCGTCCAGGGAAAGCACCAGCCGTTGCAATGGAACATGGGCAAGGTCCAGAGGTAGACCGCGTGCTTGGGCATGTCCCACTCCAGCACGTTGCTGATGGCATTGGTGGCCGCGCCCCGATGGTGATAGACCACGCCCTTGGGGTTGCCCGTGGTGCCGCTGGTGTAGTTCAGGGCAATGGCATCCCACTCGTCGGCAGGCAGTTCCCAGGTGTGCTGCGCATCACCTGCGGCCACGAAGGCGTCGTAGTCCGTGCCGCCCAAGTTCTGCACGGCCGGGCCGTACACGGCGTCCTGCACTTCCAGCACCAGCAGCGGCGCAGCTGACTTGCGCCATGCCAGGGCCTTGGCGAGGGTGCCGGTGAACTCCGGGTCGACGATGATGGCACGGGCCTCGCCGTGGTCGAGCATGAAGGCGATGGTCTCGGGCTCCAGGCGGGTGTTGATGGCGTTGAGCACGGCGCCGGCCATCGGTACGCCGAAATGCGCTTCCACCATGGGCGGGGTGTTGGGCAGCAGTGCGGCCACGGTGTGGTTCTTGGCTATGCCGGCGCGGTTCAGGCTGCTGGCCAGCTGGCGGCAGCGCGCATAGGTCTGGCCCCAGGTCTGGCGCAATTCACCATGGACGATGGCCGGGCGGTCCGGGTAGACCTCGGCCGTGCGCTCCAGAAACCCGAGGGGCGACAGGGGCGCGAAGTTGGCCGGGTTGCGGTCCAGGTGCTGGTCGAACATGTGGGGCATGGCAGGGATTTCTTTCGCGGGGACGATGAACCGCCCTATTACAACGCAGGGTTCTGGCGGGGATCTGCGGGCGAACCCGGGGCCCGGCCAGGGATAGAGGAAAATGCAGCGGTGTCCATCCCCCAGTCATTCATCCAGGAACTGCTAGCCCGCACCGACGTGGTCGAGATCGTGGGCCGCTACGTCCAGTTGAAGAAGGGCGGGGCCAATTTCATGGGCCTGTGCCCCTTCCACGGGGAGAAGTCGCCGTCCTTCAGTGTCAGCCCCTCCAAGCAGTTCTACCACTGCTTTGGCTGCGGCAAGAACGGCAATGCCATCGGCTTTCTCATGGACCATGCGGGCATGGGCTTCGTCGAGGCGGTGCAGGACCTGGCCCAGCAGGTGGGCCTGCAGGTGCCCGACGACGACATCTCCCAGCAGGAAAAGGAGCGTGCCGCCGCCGCCCGCCAGAAGCAGGCCACCCTGACCGACGTGCTGGAAAAGGCCGGCGACGCCTACCGCCGCCAGTTGCGCGAGTCGCAGCGCGCCATTGCCTACTTTAAGGGCCGGGGCGTGTCGGGCGCGGTGGCCAAGCGCTACGGCCTGGGCTATGCGCCCGAGGGCTGGCGCAGCCTGGCCAGCGTGTTCCCGCAGTACGACGACCCGCTGCTGGAGGAAAGCGGCCTGGTCATCGTGGGCGAGGACGGGCAGGACAAGCGCTATGACCGCTTTCGCGACCGGGTGATGTTCCCCATCCGCAACGTCAAGGGTGAATGCATCGGCTTTGGTGGGCGCGTGCTGGGCGACGACAAGCCCAAATACCTCAATTCGCCTGAAACCCCGGTGTTCCACAAGGGGCGCGAGCTCTATGGCCTGTTCGAGGCGCGCACCGCCATCCGCGAGCACGGCTACGCCCTGGTCACCGAAGGGTATATGGACGTGGTGGCCCTGGCGCAGCTGGGTTTTCCGAACGCCGTGGCCACGCTGGGCACGGCTTGCACGCCCGAGCATGTGCAAAAGCTGCTGCGCTTCACCGAATCGGTGGTATTCAGCTTCGACGGCGACAACGCCGGCCGGCGCGCCGCGCGCAAGGCGTTGGACGGCGCCCTGCCCCACGCCACGGACACGCGCAGTATCAAGTTTCTGTTTCTGCCGGCCGAGCACGACCCCGACAGTTTCATCCGCGCCAACGGCACCGACGCCTTTGCCAAGCACGTGAGCGAGGCCGTGCCGCTCAGCCGCTTCCTGGTCGAGTCGGCCAGCGATGGCTGCGACCTGACCACCGCCGAGGGCCGCGCCCACATGGCCAGCAACGCCCGCCCGCTGTGGACGGCGCTGCCCGACGGCGTGCTCAAGCGCCAGTTGCTGGGCGAACTGGCCGAACTGACGCAGTTGAACGCGCGCGACCTGTCCGAGCTGTGGAACCCCGGCGGCGCCCGCGCTCCCGCCCCGGCACCGGCACCCCAGCAGCGCCCGGCACGCACGCAGGAAGCCGCCAGCCCCTATGCCGATGAGCCGCCCTGGGGCGGCGCCCCGCCCGACCTGGACGGCTGGCACCCCCCGCACGAGCCCGATTACGTGGGAGGCGGGTACCAGGGCCCGAGCGACGGCGGCCATGGCGGCTACAGCGGCGGGGGAAATAGCGCAAGCGGCAATGGCAAGCCGCCCTTTCGCAAGGGCGGCGGCAGCGACTGGGTCAACACCGGTGGCAAGTGGAAGAAAAAGGACAAGGACTCCCCCTGGGGCCCCCAGCCGCGCCTACCGCGCACACCCGCCATGGGCCGGGCAGACCACGCCGCGCGCCTGCTGCTGTCGCACATGGGCTTTCTGGAAGAACTCACACACGACGACCATGCCGCCCTGTGCGCACAGCCTTCGCCCCACGGGCTGCTGTTCACCTGGCTGGAGGGCCAGTTCCACGAGCACGGCCCCCAGGCCTGGGAGGTGCTGCGCGAGGGCCTGCGCGAGCACGAATGCGAAGACCTGGCGATGAAGGTGATGACCGGCGCCCACGCCCAGACCAAGGGCGAGTCGCAGGAACTCCGGCTGGAACTGCGCGATCTACTGAACCGGATGCTCATCGAGGACATCAAGGAACAGCAGAAAGTGCTGATCCTTCAGGCGGCCCAGGACGCGTCGGCCCTGGAGCGCTACCGTGTGCTGGAGCAAAAACGCCTGGTTTTGTTGAACGCAACCGTCAAGGTGGCTTGAAATTGCTTCAAATGGTATAATGTAGGGTTAGGCAAGAGCGACAGCAGCACCTCCGAGCCGGGCCACCGTGACAAACGCGCACAACCGCCCACCCATCGCAAGGACTGCACACCAAATGTTCGCCCAGACATCTTGCCCCTGAGGGATACCCCTCAAGCTGCAAAAGCATCGCTTTTGCAGTGCCACCCGCGCCGGGATCTGTGGCGCTTGCGTTTTCTTTGTGTCCGTTTTTGATTCTGAGGTTGTTCATGCCCGCTCAAAAGTCCGCGAAGCCATCCAAGTCAGCCCCAGTGACCGCCGCGAAGGCCGTCTCAAAAACCGCGGCCAAGGTGCCGGCCAAGGCAACTGCTTCCAAAACAGTTGCCGCGCCCGCCCCGGTCGCCAAGAAAGTGAAAACTGTGCCCTTGAACAAGTCTGCCGAGAAGACGGAAGCCCCCGAAGAACTCAAGAAAGCCCGCGCCAAGGCTGCCGTCGACGCAGACGGTGAAGAGGCCCCCAAGAAGCGCCCTGGCCGCCCCGCCAAGGTCGCAGGTGCCGCCACGGACGAGGCCAAGGTGCCGGCCAAACGCGGCCGCAAGCCCAAGGCCGCCGCCGGTGGTGCCGCGGAAAGCAGTGACGATGCCGACCTGTCGGACATCGAATCCGACCTGGAAGGTGAAGTCGAGGTCGAGGCCGAAGCCACGCCCACGGCCGAGAAGGTCAAGCCGCTGCGCATGAAGATCAGCAAGGCCAAGGAACGCGCCCTGATGAAGGAATTCGGCCTGGACGAAACCGTCCTGACCGAAGAAGACCTGGCCAAGCGCCGCTCGCGCCTGAAAACCCTGATCAAGCTGGGCAAGACGCGCGGCTACCTCACGCACGTCGAAATCTCCGACCACTTGCCCGACAAGCTGGTCGATGCCGAAACGCTCGAAGCCGTCATCACCACGCTGAACGACCTGGGCGTGGCCGTGTACGAGCAGACGCCCGATGCCGAGGCGCTGATCATCACCGACAACGCCCCCGCAGGCGCCAGTGAAGAAGAAGCCGAAGAAGCCGCCGAAGCCGCCCTGTCCACCGTGGACAGCGAATTCGGCCGCACCACCGACCCCGTGCGCATGTACATGCGCGAAATGGGCACGGTGGAGCTGCTCACCCGCGAAGGCGAAATCGAGATCGCCAAGCGCATCGAAGGCGGCCTGATGGCCATGATGGAGGCGATCAGCGCATCGCCCGCCACCATCGCCGAAATCCTCAACATGGGTGAGGAGATCCGCGAAGGCAAGGTCGTCATCTCCACCATCGTGGACGGCTTCTCCAACCCCAACGAGGCCGACGACTATGTGGCCGAAGAAGACTTCGACGAATTCGACGAAGCCGACGACGACGATGGCAAGGGCGGCTCCAAGGCGCTGACCAAGAAGCTCGAAGAGCTCAAGAAGCAGGCGCTGGAGCGCTTCGACAAGCTGCGCGACCTGTTCGAGAAGGTCCACAAGATCTACGACAAGGAAGGCTACGGCACGCCAGCGTACGTGAAGGCGCAGCACGCCCTGTCGGAAGAGCTGATGACCATCCGCTTCACCGCCAAGACCATCGAGAAGCTGTGCGACATGGTGCGCGGCCAGGTGGACGACGTGCGCAAGAAGGAGCGCGAGCTGCGCCGCATCATCGTGGACAAGTGCGGCATGCCACAAGAGACCTTCATCAAGGACTTCCCGGCCAACCTGCTGAACCTGAAGTGGGTGGAAAAGCAGGCTGCCGCCGGCAAGCCCTGGAGCACGGTGATGGCGCGCAATATCCCGCCCATCCAGGAACTGCAGCAAAAGCTGACGGACCTGCAATCGCGCGTGGTCGTGCCGCTGACCGAGCTCAAGGACATCAACAAGCGCATGAACGAGGGCGAAGCCACCTCTCGCGATGCCAAGAAGGAAATGATCGAGGCCAACCTGCGCCTCGTGATCTCCATCGCCAAGAAGTACACGAACCGCGGCCTGCAGTTCCTGGACCTGATCCAGGAGGGCAACATCGGCCTGATGAAGGCCGTGGACAAGTTCGAATACCGCCGCGGCTACAAGTTCTCGACCTACGCCACGTGGTGGATCCGCCAGGCCATCACGCGCTCGATCGCCGACCAGGCACGGACCATCCGTATCCCGGTGCACATGATCGAGACGATCAACAAGATGAACCGCATCAGCCGCCAGCATCTGCAGGAGTTCGGCTTCGAGCCCGATGCGTCCATCCTGGCGGCAAAGATGGAGATCCCGGAAGAGAAGATCCGCAAGATCATGAAGATCGCCAAGGAACCGATCTCGATGGAAACCCCCATCGGCGACGACGACGACAGCCACCTGGGCGATTTCATCGAGGACGGTGCCAACACCGCTCCCATCGATGCCGCCATGCAGGCCGGCCTGCGCGACGTGGTCAAGGACATCCTGGACGGCCTCACGCCACGAGAAGCCAAGGTGCTGCGCATGCGCTTCGGCATCGAGATGTCCACCGACCACACGCTGGAAGAAGTGGGCAAGCAGTTCGACGTAACGCGCGAACGCATCCGCCAGATAGAAGCCAAGGCGCTGCGCAAGCTGAAGCACCCCAGCCGCTCGGACAAGCTGCGCAGCTTCATCGATTCGCTGTAATCGGCCTGCCAGTGAAAGCCCCTGTCGGGGGTTTTCCGGTCCTGACGCCCTGCCCCGCATCTGCGGCGCAGGGCGTTTTTCATGGTGGCGTGGCGGCCACAGATGTCATCCGCTCCAGCGTATACCCTGATACTCTGGACAGCTGAATGACAGTTTCAGCGCACACCATTGCAGATGGATACATTCGCTTACCAAGGGAACCCATGACCGCCCACACCCCCCTGAACACACGGCGCCGGCAGGTGCTGATCCGCGCGGCTGCGCTTGCCGCGCTGGCAGCACCCTTTGGCAGCACGGTGCTGGCCCAGGCCCGCCCCCCGGCCAAGGTCGCCAAGCTGGCGGGTACGCTGCGCATCGTGATCCCCGCCAATGCCGGCGGTGGCTGGGACCAGACCGGCCGCGCACTGGGCACCGCCCTGGTGGGCGCGGGTGCCGTGGACCAGGTGGAGTACGAGAACGTCGGCGGCAAGGGCGGCACCATCGGCCTGGCCCGCTACGCCGAAAAATACGCCAACGACCCCAACACCCTGCTCATGGGCGGCATGGTGATGGTGGGCGCCGTGGCGCTGCAAAAGCCGGCGGTGGACCTCACGCAGATCCAGCCCATTGCGCGCCTGACCAGCGACTACCTGGTGGCCGCCGTGCCCGCATCGTCCCCTATCCGCACGGCCAAGGACCTGGTCGCCGCCATGAAGGCCGACCTGCCCGCCCTGCCGGTGGCTGGCGGCTCTGCAGGCGGGGTGGACCACATCTATGCGGGCGTGCTGGCCCGTGCCGCCAAGGCCAGCCCCGAGGCACTGGTCTACCGCCCGTTTGCGGGCGGCAATGAGGTGGTGGATGCCTTGGTCACCGGCAAGGCCGCCCTGGGCCTGTCGGGCTACAGTGAGTTCAGCGAAGCGATTGCCGCCGGCAAGCTGCGCGCCATCGGCGTATCGGCCCGGCGCAGCGTGTTCGGCCTGCCCGCGTTCCGCGAGCAGGGGATCGATGCTGTCATGGCCAACTGGCGCGGCGTGTTCACGGGCAAGGGGGTCTCTGCCGCCCGCCTGGCCGAGATGGTGACTGCCGTGGAAGCCGCCACCGTGCATGAATCGTGGGTGCGCACCCTGAAAACCAACAAGTGGGATGCATCCTGGCTCACCGGCAAGGACCTGACCGAGTTCATGGAACTGGACCTGACCACCGCGCGTGTGATGGTCTACCTGCTCAAGCTCAAAGCCTGACCCTCCCTTCGCGAGGCTCTTGCATCGCACCGCCTACCCGCTGCCGACACTTAGGACCTCCTGATGAAAATGTCCCGCTACTCCATCGGCACGCGCATGGCCGGTGCATTGGGCCTGGTGCTGGCGCTGATGATCGGCGCAGCGCTGTTCGGCATTGCCGCGCTGTACAGCACGCTGGGTACCTACGACAGCACGGTGCAGCAGCGCGTGGCCCAGGAGCGCGCCGTGACGCGCATGGAGAGCGAGTTCAAGACCCAGGTGATGGAGTGGAAGAACACGCTGCTGCGCGGCGAGGATTCGCGCAAGCGTGAACTGCACTGGAACGCCTTCCAAGCCAGCGAAAAACGCGTGGCCGACGACGCCAAGGCCCTGGCACCGCAGCTGGTGGACAGCAGCGAGCGCGCTGCGCTGCAGAAGTTCTTCGATGCCCATACGCAGATGGCCCAGGGCTACCGCAAGGGCTTCGAAGCCTTCCAGTCGCTCGGCTTCGTGGCCTCGGCCGGCGATGCCGATGTGGCCGACATCGACCAGGGCCCTGCCAAGCTGTTGGGCGAACTGAGCCGCCAGGTGGCCGACAGCAGCGCTGCCATTGCGCAGCAGGCCGCGCAGGATGCGCGCCGCGCCTTGGTCAGCAGCCTGGTGGCGCTGGCGCTGGTGAGCGCACTGGGGGTGTTTGCCGGCTGGGTGCTCACGCGCTCGGTGGTGGGCCCGCTGCGCGTGGCCGTGTCCCTGGCCAACAAGGTGGCCGCAGGCGACCTGACGACCACCATAGTCACAGAAGGCAATGACGAACCCGCGCGCCTGCTGCAGGCCCTGGCCGCCATGCAGGAAAACCTGGAGCGCGTGGTTTCTGGCGTTCGTACCAATGCCGAAGGCGTGGCCAGCGCCAGCGCCGAGATCGCGCAGGGCAACACCGACCTGAGCATGCGCACCGAAGACCAGGCCTCGTCGCTGGACGAAACCTCCTCCTCCATGCAGCAGTTGCAGCAGACCGTGCAGAACAACGCGGCGAACGCCCAGCGGGCGAACGAACTGGCCAAGAGCGGCGCCTCGGTCGCCGAGCGCGGCGGCCAGGTGGTGGGCCAGATGGTCGAGGTGGTGCAGGGCATCCAGGAAAGCTCGCGCAAGATCGCCGACATCATCGGCGTCATCGACGGCATCGCCTTCCAGACCAACATCCTTGCGCTCAACGCCGCCGTGGAAGCCGCACGCGCGGGCGAACAGGGCCGCGGCTTTGCCGTGGTGGCCAGCGAGGTGCGCAGCCTGGCCACGCGCAGTGCCAGCGCCGCGCGCGAGATCAAGGCACTGATCCAGACCAGCGTGGAGCGCGTGGAAGCAGGCTCGAGCCTGGCACGCAATGCCGGCAGCACCATGGGCGAGGTGGTCCAGTCCATCGGCGGCGTGAGCACGCTGATGGAAGAGATCAGCCAGGCCAGCGCCGAGCAGACCAACGATATGCTGCGCGTGACCCAGGCCATCGTGCGCATGGATGACGCCACGCAGCAGAACGCCGCGCTGGTGGAACAAAGCGCAGCCGCCGCCGGCAGCCTGAGCGGCCAGGCGCATCAGTTGGTGGAGGCTGTGGCGGTGTTCCGGCTGCGCTGATCAAGACGTGGCAGGTGAGGGGCCAGCAGCCTCGCGCGCTACCGCATCCCACAGCGCCTCGGCGGCGCGCCCCATCTGCACGTGGGAGCGGTACACCCGGATCTCCAGCTCGATGCTCCACTGCGGCGAGGCCGCAGCGCAGGCCAGCCGCCCCGCTGACAGATCGTCGACCACAAGACTCTGGGGCAACCAGGCAATGCCCCGGCCCTCGAGTGCCATCGTGCGCAGCACGGAAGCCAGGTGGGCCGTGAAAACCGTCTGCGTCGAGAGCTTTCCGAGCGCACCGTCGATGGTCTTGTGCAGGATATTGCCAAGCCCCGATTCCGCACTGTAGGCCAGCAAGGGCGCAACCGCACCGGAGCGCTCCAGGCCATAGAGGGCGGCACCGTCCGGCCCTACGGCGCACACGGGCCGCAAGACATCGGTACCGACGCAGACCGATGGATAGGCCTGCGCGTGCAACAGGCTGGGGGCCTGCGCATGGGCATGGCACAGCACGAACTGCACCTTGCTCTGGGCCAGCAGCGCCTCGCAGCGGTGCAGCATGTCGGACTCCAGCTGCAGGGTCCCGGCCATGGTGTGCGCGCCATAGCTGCGCAGCCACCCCGGCATGAAGGTCAGCGACAACGCATGGGTCGCGGCAAAGCGCAGGCTCTTCGAATTCGCCTCGGCCACGGCGCGCGCCGCGCCGGGCAGGCGCGCCACCTCGGCGAGCAGCTCGGGCGCAACGCCTTGAAACCACTGGCCCGCCTCCGTCAGCCTGACCGGCTGCGTGCTGCGGTCGAACAGCTCCACCCCCAGCCACTCCTCCAAGGCACGCACGCGGCGACCGAAGGCAGGCTGCGTCATGTGGCGGTCTTCTGCGGCGCGGGAAAAATTTCCGACGGCGGCAAGGACCAGGAAATCCTCCAGCCAGGAGATGTTCATAACAAGCCCGCTGTGCTCTGAAAGCACTGAAGAGAACAAAAACGGCATTGGTCAAACACCGCGCGGTTGCGGATCATACCCATCCCGTCACCCGTTGTGACACCCCGTTTCGACACCCGGAGCACCGCATGAAAATCGTTGAGATCAGAGAGAAGACCATCCCCATCAGTTCGCCCATCCGCAACGCCTACATCGACTTCAGCAAGATGACGCTGAGCCTGGTGGCGGTAGTCACCGACGTGATCCGCGATGGCAAGCCAGTGGTGGGATACGGCTTCAACTCCAACGGCCGCTATGGCCAGGGCAAGCTCATGCGCGAGCGCTTCATCCCCCGCGTGCTCGAAGCCAGCCCCGAATCACTGATCGACGACAGCGGCAAGAACCTCGACCCGCACAAGATCTGGAACGCCATGTTCACCAACGAGAAGCCCGGCGGCCACGGCGAGCGCTCCGTGGCCATCGGCACCATCGACATGGCTGTGTGGGACGCGGTGGCCAAGATCGAAGGCAAGCCGCTGTTCCAGCTGTTGGCCGACCGCTATGGCAACGGTACACCCAATCGCAAGATCTTCGTCTATGCCGCCGGCGGCTACTACTACCCCGGCCAGGACCACGGCAAGCTGAAAGACGAGATGAAGAGCTACATCGACCGCGGCTACACCGTGGTCAAGAAGAAGATCGGCGGCGCTTCGCTCGACGAAGACCTGCGCCGCATCGACTCCATCATGGAAGTGCTGCAGGATGGCCAGAAGCTGTGCGTGGATGCCAATGGCCGCTTCGACCTGGACACCGCCATCCAGTACGCCAAGGCGCTCTCGCAATACGACCTGTTCTGGTACGAGGAGCCCGGTGACCCACTCGATTTCGAATTGCAGGCCACCTTGCGCAACTACTACAAGAACCCCATGGCCACAGGTGAAGACCTGTTCTCCATGCAGGACGCGCGCAACCTGATCCGCTATGGCGGCATGCGCCCTGACCGCGACTGGCTGCAGTTCGACTGCGCACTGAGCTACGGCCTGGTGGAGTACCTGCGCACGCTGGACATGCTCAAGGAACACGGCTGGTCCGCGAGCCGCTGCATCCCGCATGGCGGGCACCAGATGTCGCTGAACATCGCGGCCGGCCTGGGCCTGGGCGGCAACGAGTCCTACCCGGACCTGTTCCAGCCGTTCGGCGGCTTCCCCGACGGAGTGAAGGTGGTCGACGGCCACGTCACGCTGCCCGACCTGCCCGGCATCGGCTTCGAAGGCAAGGCCGACCTGTATGCGCAGATGCAGGCCCTGTCGGCCTGATCACTCCCCTCAAAAACAGAACCTGAAGGAGACAAAGCCATGGGCATTTTGAAGCAAGGGGCTGCAGCCGCAGCCATCGGACTGGTTGCGATCAGCATCAGCACAACCGCATGGGCGGAATTTCCGGACAAGCCAATTACCTTGGTCGTCCCCTTTTCTGCTGGCGGCCCCAGCGACAAAATTGCCCGTGATCTGGCAGAGGCCCTGCGCAAGCCTTTGGCCCAGACCGTGATCGTCGACAACACTGCGGGCGCGGGAGGCACCATCGGTGCGGCGCGCGTCGCACGTGCCTCGCCGGATGGCTATACCCTGCTGGTGCACCACATCGGCATCTCCACCGCACCAGCGCTCTACAAGAAGCTGCCCTACAAAACGCTGGAAGACTTCGAGTACCTCGGGCTCATCAACGAAGCGCCTTCGACCCTGATCGGCAAGCCAGGCCTGGCGGCCAGCAACTTTGCGGAGCTTCGCAAATGGATCAGCGCGAATGACGGAAAGGTCAACCTCGCGAATGCCGGCGTGGGCTCGGCATCCCACCTGTGCGGACTGGTGCTGCAGGCCACCCTGCAATCGAAGATGGTCTTCGTTCCCTACAAGGGAACGGCGCCTGCCATGACCGACCTGATGGGTGGACAGGTGGACCTGATGTGCGAGCAGGCCACCAACGCTGTGCCCCAGATCGAAGCGAAGAAGGTCAAGGTCTTTGGCGTCACCAGCAAGCAGCGGATGGCATTGCCCGCGCTTGCCCAGGTGAACACGCTGGCGGAAGCAGGCCTGGCCGGCTTCGAGATGTCGGTGTGGCATGGCGTGTACGCCCCCAAGGGCACGCCACCGGCCGTGCTGGCCAGGCTGAATGCCGCCATCCGCACAGCGCTCAAGGACCCCGAACTCATCCAGCGCGAGGAGGCACTCGGCGTGCGCATCGTGACCGACGCGCGTCTGGACCCCGCGGAGCACAAGAAATACGTAGAGGGCGAAATGAACCGCTGGGCCAGGATCATCAAGGACTCCGGGGAAACTGCGGACTGACAGCCTAAGCCGGGTTGCGGATCGAATCGACCGAGGACACCACGGGCTGCCAAGCCTTGCGGCGACTCAGAACGGCACTTTGCCCAACCAGATGTCCCGGTACATCGCCCAGTCGCCCATGAAGCTGTACAGCGGCCGCTTGAAGCTGGCCGGCTTGTTCTTCTCGAAGCCGAAGTGCCCCACCCACGCAAAGCCATAGCCGCACAGCAGGCCGACCAGCAAAAAGGACGGCTGCCGCGTGGCCACAGCCCAGGCCAGGCACAGGAGTGACAGGGTCGAGCCCACGAAATGCAGGCGCCGGCAGGTGCGGTTGCTGTGCTCGGTCAGGTAGAAAGGGTAGAACTCCGCAAAGCTCTTGAAGGCGCGCGGGTCGGTGGGGGTCGTGGGTGCAGCGCTGAAGTCCATGGCTTGTCTCCGTAGGTTTTCGTTGTCTGCGCTTTATACGCCCAAGTGCACTGCACAAGCGTGCCGGGTTTGACAGCAGACAGGGGCAATGTTTTAATAGATCGACTAGTCAGTCTATTAATTATTTCACCACCGCCCATGCGAACCCTCAATCCTTCCCAACACCAGGCCCGGCGCCAGCACATCCTGGCTGCGGCCGTGGAGTGCTTCATGCGCAAAGGCTTTCACGGCACACGCACGGCCGAGATCTGTGCACAGGCAGGAATGAGCCCCGGCAACCTTTTCCACTACTTCCCCACCAAGGAGGCCATCATTGCCGCCATCGTGGAGGACGACCAGCGCGAAACCGCCGAGCGCTTCGCCCAGGCCGGGCAGGCGCAGAACCTGTACCAGGCGCTGCTGGGCACTGTGGAAGACAGCCTGGCCCTGCTGGCAGACCCGGTGTACACCCGCATCGGCCTGGAGGTGCTGGCCGAAGCGGTGCGCAACCCGGCCGTCATGGCCTGCGTCGCGCACAGCGAGGCGGCACGCAAGGCCGCGCTGGTGCACCTGCTGCAGGCGGCCGTGGAGCGCGGGCAGGCGCGCCTGTCCATGCCACCGGCCCAGGCGGTGGATTGGGTGCTGCTGCTGCTCGATGGCGCTTTTGGCCGCGCCATGGTGGAGGCGCCGTTCGACATGGCCTCCTACCGCAGACTGGTGCTGGGCGCACTGGCGACCGTGATCGAGCCCCTGGCATGACGCAGGTCGACACTTCCCCCGTCCCCGCCCCTTCGAGCGTTGCGCAGAAGGACAACGCCGGCAGTTCAGGCCGCGAACACGCCATTGATGCGCTGCGCGGCTTTGCGCTGCTGGGCATCCTGGTCGTCAATGCGGGCAGCTTTGCCTCGACCTACTTTGGCCTCGGCGTCGCCGACCCCGCGTTCTCGCGTCCCGTGGACCACGCCGTGCGCTGGTTCATCAGCCTGGTCTTCGAGACCAAGTTCTACCTCTTGTTCTCGCTGCTGTTCGGCTACAGCTTTGCCTTGCAGATGGACTCGGCCCAGCGCTCCGGCAGCGCCTTCGTGCCGCGCTTCCTGCGGCGACTGGCGGGGCTCTTGCTGCTGGGCGTGGCCCATGCCTGGCTGCTGTTTTCGGGCGACATCCTGGTGACCTATGCGCTGCTGGGCTTGTTGCTGCTGGCGCTGTGCAAGTTGCGGCCGGGTACTGCGGTGGTGATGGCCGTGGCGCTGCTGGCGCTGGTGTCCGCGGGCTGGGGACTGCTCGCCTGGCTGATGTCGCTGGCGCCGCCGATGGACTGGCCGCTGGCCGAGATCCACGCCAAGGCACAGCAGGCCGCACAGGCCTACCGTTCCGGGACGATCGAGGCCATTGCCCAGCGCGGGCGTGACATGGCCGATGGCGTCTGGTTCGTGCTGGTGTTCGTGCAGGGGCCTTGCGCGCTGGCCATGTTCCTGCTGGGGCTGGCGGCCCATCGCTCGGGCTACCTGGCCACCATTGCGCTGCAGCCGGCACGCCTGCGCCGCTGGGTGCTGTGCTGCCTGCCGGTGGGCGGCCTGGGTGCCTGGGTCTATGCCACAGCGCAGAACAGCACCGTCCGCCAACCCGATCACGTGTCGGCCGCCACGCTCGCGCTGGACCTGGCCACCGCGCCCTTCCTCACCTTCAGCTATGTCGCTGCACTCCTCTGGGCCCTGCAGAGCGGAGCTGCAGGCCGCCGACTGGGCGCCTGGCTGGAACCTGCGGGCCGCATGGCGCTGTCCAACTACCTGCTGCAGTCCCTGGTGGGGGCGGTGGTGTTCACCGCCTACGGCCTGGCGCTGGTGGGGCGGGTGTCACCGCTGGCGGTGTTGCTGGGCTGCCTGGCGTTGTATGCGGCCCTGCTCGTGCAGAGCCGCCGCTGGATGGCGCTGCACACCTACGGGCCGGCAGAGTGGCTGTTGCGTGCGTTCACGCTGCTGCGCTGGCCCGCATGGCAGCGCACGGCGCGCCCGGTCGAATAAGCTGCCTGCGCGACGGCTGCGTCACCGCCCGATGGGCACAAGCTGATCGTCCGCCATGCCCACCAGCAAGGCCTTGCCGTCCGGCTGCACACGGAATTCGCCAAAGCGCGCCTGCTCCCAGCGGCTGGCATCGCCCTCGGCAAAATACCAGCCATCGGTCACCAGCGTCCAGTCGCTGTTCTTGGGCGTGAGCTGGATGCGGAACTCGCCGGGGGCGATGGGCGCATCGTACTTTTCCACGCGCTCCCAGGCCACCACGCCGCGTGCATCGAGCCGGCCCACGGCATAGGGCCGGCTGCCCAGCAGACCCTCCACGCCGGCTTCGCGCCGGTCGATATCGACCATGGGCGGCAGGGTGAAGCGCAGGCGCATGTAGTCGCCCTGCATCAGCGAGCGCGGGTCCACCGGGGCCAGGGGCACGTAGACCTTCTGGCCGTTGGCAATGGTGTTTTCCTTGTCAGCGATGCCGATGTTGGCCACGGCCACGGTGGCCACCGCACTCAGCGCCAGCAGCCAGGGGCCCATGCGGTGGGCCCAGTGGCGGGCGGCATGGCCAGTTTCACCGGGCACCGCAGCGGCGCGTGGCGTGCGCAGCGCACTCCAGGCCAACACACCCAGCAGCGCACCGCAGGCCACGAGCACCATGGCCTTGGTGGTCAGGGGCCAGGCCAGCAGGTAATAGAAACCGCCCATGATCCAGGTGCAGGCCAGGGCGGCCGCCGTGGCCTGGCCCCAGCGGCGGGTGGTGCCGGCGATGGCCAGGGCCAACAATGCGCTGCCGAGCAGGGGCGAGAACCAGCACAGCATGGCCAGCACCAACGCCACCACGGCAGCGCGGGGCTGGCGCAGCACCGGCCAGGCGCGCTGCGCGATGGCGGCGGCAACCAGCGCCAGCAGCACGCTGGCCGCCTGCACCAGCCATTGCAGCGCAAAGGCGCGCGGCCCGACCTCCCGGCCGACCTCGCGCACCAGCTCACCGCCGATGCCGGCACCGAACGCACCGCCCACCAGGAAGGTCTGGCCCGACAGGCCGCAGATGCCCCACAGCAGCACCAGCAGCCAGCCGCAGGCCAGGGGCTCCAGCAGCGCTGCCAGCCAGTTGCCGGCACTACCGCGGCCCAGCGCATGGCGCTGCCACAGCAGCAGCCCCACCCACACCGCGAGCACGCCATGCACCATGCTCCAGGGCACCAGCGGCGACAAGGCCCAGCGGCCATCGGAGCCGGGCCAGATGAGGACAGCGAACAGCGCTGCCGCTCCCGCACCCAGCAGCACACGCAGCCAGGGCAAGGCCACCAGCGCGGCCACGGCGAGCGCCACCACCAGCATGAAGGCGGCCGCCGGCTGCAGGCCCATGTCGCGTCCGAAGGCAAAGCCCAGCAGGCCCGCGCCCGTCAGCAATGCCGGAAACGCCAGTTGCTCCAGGAAGATCGGCAGGTCCTTGCTGCGCAGGGCGGCCGTGGCACCGGCCAGCACCACGGCGCCGATGACGTAGGCACCCGCGTCCCGCACGATCCATTCGCCGAAGAACAGGCCGAACATGGCCAGCAGCGGCAGCGCGGCCAGCCAGGCGCCCAGCGCCGTGAGCAGCACCACGGGCCAGGGGCGTGCCGTGCCGCCAGCCCGGTGTGCGTCTGCCGCCGAGGCGCCAGCCGGCAGGATGCCTTGCTCCACTGCGGCCTGCACAATGGTTTCAAGCGCACCGGGCTTGGGCACGGGCGCCGCAGCGCTTGCAGACCGATTCACGGGATCGATGGATGCGTCGCTCATGCCGCTTCTCCTTGCTGCTGCGCAGCGCGGCGCGCCAGGCGCATCACCAGATTCACGGTGGCCGCCAGAAGCCCTGCGGCGACCAGGCCGATGAGCAGCAGCGAGCCCACGAAATCACCGAAGCGGGAGCCCGAGAACATGGCACGTGCCAGCCCCGTCACCAGCAGGATGTTGAGCCCCAGCGTCGCACCGCTGAGCAGGAAGATGTCGAAATGCGTGCGCATGCCCACCAGCGCGGCTGCGGCCGCCAGCAGCACCAAGCCCAGGCCGTAGTGGCCCGCCACGGGCGAGTGGAACAGGCCGCCCAGCGCGGTGAGCGTGACCAGCATCAGCGCCAACGTGCCCGCCGTTCGCAGCGCCCAGACGCCTGCGCCGGTGAAGCGCTGCGCTTGCGGCAGCATGGCGGCTGCCACGGCCAGCGCAGCGCCCAGGGAGACCAGGTGCACCGTCATGTCCGCAGGCGACACGCGCCAGCTGTGGCCCGTGTGCGCCTGCGCCCACAGCGATATGCCGACCATGGCCACCAAGGTCCATGGCACCCACACCACATCGCTGCGCACGGCCAGCGCCAGGGGCAATGTGAGCACGGCCCACACGGCAAACAGCTGCCAGGGGTCGGCCCCGGTCTGGTAGGTCTGCCCGAAATAGGCGAACAGCGCGCCCGTGCCCAGCAGCGCCAGCATGGCCAGCGGTGCACGCGCCCCGGCCCTGAACGCAGCGCCCGCACACATGGCCAGTACAAAGCCCTGCAGCAGGGCAAAGCGCATGAAGCGCCCCAGGCTCTCCCAATTGGCCGCGATCCACATCACCAGGCCCAAGCCACCCAGCGCCGCCGCGATGACCGCGACGGTGCGCCACAACGTGGTGTGCAGGGCGGCGGGCTGGCGGTCGAACCCCGCCAGGCCGATCAGGCGCGTGGCGGCCGGTCGGTCCAGCGTGTGCTGGCGGGCCAGCTCGAACAGGGCGGTGCGCAGGGTCATGGGGCGGGTGCCTCAAGGTCAGGTGAAAAAAGAAACCGGTGGGGCGGCGCGCTTCAGCTGGGCTTGAGCGCGAGGAAGTCGCGGATCGCCATCAACGTACCGTCGGGCGCCTCGCTCATCTGGTTGTGGCCCACGGGCAGGCTGGTGGTGTGCACCACCTTGCCCGCAGCGCGTGCAGCGGCCACCAGGCCCTGCGCGGCCTTGGGCGCGGTCATCTGGTCCTGCGCGCCCAGCGCGAACAGCACCGGGCACTGCACGGCGGCAATCGCCTGCTCGCCATTGGCATAGCTGTCGCAGGCCACGAAGCCGCGGTGGAACACGTTGACTGCCGTGTTGCTGCGCAGCACCTTGCGGCCCAGCGCCATGCCCGCGTTGTAGACCCAGAAGCCCGCGCCCGAAGGCGGCGCCAGCGTGCTGCGCGAGAACACGTTGACCATGCGCAGCGCCTTCTCGGGCTCGTTGAGCGCCGCATCGATCAGCGCGGGCGAGACCTTCATCGGGTAGGCCGTGCCCACCAGCACCAGGTGGCTCACACGTTCGCCCAGCCGGGCCGCGGCCTCCAGCGCGATCAGCGAGCCGAAGCTGTGTCCCACCAGAGCCGCGCGCCGCACGCCTGCGGCATCGAGCAGCGCGGCAATGAAGTCCGCCCCCGCCTCCACGCTGGCCGGGGCTTCGCCCCCGCTGCGGCAATGGCCGGGCAGGTCCACCGCCAGCACGTTCCAACCGTGGTTGGCCAGGTAGCGGCTTTGCAGCGCCCACACGCTGTGGTCGTTGAGCACGCCGTGGACCATGACCACGGTGGGCAGTGCGGGGTTGAACGCCTTGCCGCCGGTGTAGCAGTAGATGGTGTGGCCGTTGACTTGGATCTGCATACGGATGGGTCCTCTTTGTTCGCTTGTCTTTGTTTCGTTGTTGTGTTGTCGGGTGCGATGCCGGCCTCAGCGCGGCGGCACTCCGGCAGCCAGGTCGTCCAGCATCTGGATCCAGCGCTGCGCAGCGTCGCGCACCTTGGTGCTTGCATCGCTGGCGGCCGTGGCCTCGGCCAGCGGGCGCTCGGCGGCCGCCTCGCCGCGCCAGTAGTCCAGGGCCAGCACGGCCAGGTAGCGCACCGTCTCGTCGCCATCGTGCGCCACGGCATGGGCCAGCGCGGGCACGGCGCGTGCACCGGCCTCGGCACCCAGGGCCCGGTCGCCCAGCGCCATGGCGGCATGCTGGCGCACCACGGTCAGGGGCGACTGCAGGCCGCGCACGGCTTCATCCACCTCGTGCGGGCGCAGCGTGCAGGTGCCCGAGCCGGGGCGCAGCCATTGCTCCACCAGCGGCAACAGTGCAGGCCGCACGGCGGGCAGGGACTCGATGGGGCGGTAGTCGAGCGGCAGCGGGTCGAGCGCGTGATTGCGGAACGCGCCGTAGGGCGATGACAGGTCCTGTGCCACGCATTCATCGCTGAGCGTTCCGGCCTGGGTCTGCTGCAGCAGCCAGGCGCTGTCGCCCAGATGCGCCAGCGCACCGGCGCAGATATTGCGCCCGGCCTGGGCCCGGTGGCGCATGCTGCTGCGCGGCACGGCTTTGAGCACCTGCGTACGCAACGCGCCCACCACCTCGGGCGTGGCCGCACCGATCTCGCCCAGCAGGCGAGCGGCTTCACATTGCGTTGACGTGCGCTCCAGCAGTGACAGCAAAGCGGGGATGGCGGCAGGTCCGAAAGCCCGCAGGGCACCCTGCGCCGCTTCGCCATGGCGCTGGGCCTGCGCGCGCGTCAGTCCCAGCTCGGGAGCAGGCTGGTGCGCCAGGCAAGCCAGGTGGTAGCGCAGGCGCTCGGCATCGGGCAACTCTGCGACGCGCCGGGCCTCGGCCAGGTCGGCCGCATGGCCGGGCAGCAGCCGGGCAAATGCCTCTTCGCCCACACAGCGCTGGGCGATGGCGATGCCCTCGTCGCTGTCCTCGTGCAGCAGCATGGCAAAGCCGGGCGTGAGACGGTCGGCCACGGGCGACGCTTGCAGGGCGGCACGCAACCGGTGGCACACGCTCACCAGCGCATCGACGCAGCGGCGGTCTGCGGCCTCCCATTGCGCCACGTCGCCGCCCTGGGCCTCGGCCGCCAATGCGGCCTGGGCGGAGGCCATAGCGGGGCTGTCCGAGGACATTTCGGGCCAGTTCCAGTCGGCGGGGTTCCAGCGCAGGCTGTGGAGCGTGCCGCCCTCATCTTCCGGTTCCGCCTCGGCCAATGCCGTCTCGCTGCCCATGGACACCGTGGGCAGGTAGATGGGCCCATCGAGCTCGCGGTACATGCCTGCCAGCGCCACGGCATACACATCGCCGCGCAGCGGGTGTGCCTGCAACGCGGGCAGCACCAGCGCCCGCGCCTCGTCCAGCAGCGTCTGCTCGAAGGCCTGCCAGTCCATGGCGGGTGCCTGCGCCATCGCCGGGCTCAGGCCGCCTTCTCCGCGGCCTTGAGGGCGCGCTTGAGGTCGTCGATCAGGTCGTCGGCATCCTCCAGCCCGATGGACAGGCGGATCGTGCCCTGCGTGATGCCGGCATTCACCAGCGCCTCGTCGCTCATGCGGAAGTGCGTGGTGCTGGCCGGGTGGATCACCAGGCTGCGGCAGTCGCCCACGTTGGCCAGGTGGCTGAAGACCTTGAGCGCCTCGATGAACTTCTTGCCCTGCTCGCGGTTGCCTTTGAGGTCGAAGCTGAACACCGAGCCCGCGCCGCGCGGCAGCAGCTTCTGCGCCAGGGCGTGGCTGGGGTGCGATTCGAGCATGGGGTGGCCCACGCGCGAGACGAAAGGCTGGCTGGCCAGGAATTCGACCACACGCGCCGTGTTGCGCATGTGCCGCTCCATGCGCAGCGGCAGCGTTTCGATGCCCTGCAGGATCAACCAGGCGGTGTGCGGGCTCATGCAGGCGCCGAAGTCGCGCAGGCCTTCGCGGCGCGCGCGCAGCAAGAAGGCGCCCACCGAGCTCTCCTCGCTGAACACCATGTTGTGGAAACCCTCGTACGGCTCAGTCAGCTCGGCGAACTTGCCCGCCGAGCGCGGGCCGTCCCAGTCGAAGCTGCCGCCATCGACCACGATGCCGCCCACCACCGTGCCGTGGCCCGAGAGGAACTTGGTGGCCGAGTGGTAGACCAGGTCGGCGCCGAGCTCCAGCGGCTTCATGAGCCAGGGCGAGGTCAGGGTCGAGTCGACCAGCAGCGGCACGCCCGACTCGTGCGCGATGGCGCTGATGGTCGGGATGTCCAGTACATCCAGGCCCGGGTTGCCCACCGTCTCGCCGAAGAACAGTTTCGTGTTGGGCCGCACAGCAGCGCGCCAGCCGTCGATGTCCCCGGGCTTGACGAAGGTGGTCGCTATGCCGAAGCGCGACAGTGTGTAGTGCAGCAGGTTCTGCGAGCCGCCGTACAGCGCCGTGCTGGCCACGATGTGGCTGCCCGCGCCCATCAAGGTGCAGATGGCCAGGTGCAGCGCGGCCTGGCCGCTGGCGGTGGCGATGGCACCCACGCCGCCTTCCAGGGCCGACACGCGCTGCTCCAGCACCGCATTGGTGGGGTTGCTGATGCGGCTGTAGACGTGGCCGGGCCGCTCCAGGTTGAACAGCGAGGCGGCGTGGTCGCTCGATTCGAAGACGAACGAGGTGGTCAGGTGGATCGGTACGGCGCGTGCGCCGGTGGCGGGGTCGGGTGTGGCTCCGGCGTGCAGCGCAAGCGTGTCAAAGCCGGGGTCGGAGTAACCGGGCATCCAATGTCTCCCATGTTGTCGGTGCTGGCAGGCATTGTGGGCTATATTTCATGCGAACAGGCCTGTTGCGCCCCACCGAGCCCCATTGGAGACCGATCATGAAAGTCAGCGATATCCTTCGCGTCAAAGGCAACACCCTTTACACCGTGACCCCCGACGAACCGCTGGCCAATGCCGTGGACATCATGGCCGACCGCGACATCGGCTCGCTGGTGGTGATGGAGCTCGGTGACCTGGTGGGCATGCTCACCTTCCGCGAAGTGATCCAGGCCATCGTCAAGAACGGCGGCAGCGTGGGCACGCTGCAGGTGCGCTCGGCCATGGACGACCACCCGCTGACCTGCACGCTTGAAACCGACATGGACGAGGTGCGCCGCATGATGCTGGACCGCCACGCCCGCTACATGCCGGTGATGGACAAGAAGATGCTCATGGGCGTGATCAGCTTCTACGACGTGGCCAAGGCCGTGGTGGACAGCCAGAACTTCGAGAACAAGATGCTCAAGGCCTACATCCGCGACTGGCCTGAGGAAGAATCCGGCGGCTGAGCGCGGGCTGCGCAAACGCACCCTGATTGCCGCCGCCCCGGTCCGCATCCATGCGGTTGTTGCTGCGCCTGTGTACCTGCCTGGCCTGCTGGTTCGTGCTGACGGGCTGGGCTGCGCCGGCGGCAATCGCCTTGTCTGCGGTGGCAGATGCCAGCTCTCTGGGCTTGCGGGCAGAGGTGCTTGAAGACAAGACCCGGGCACTGGGCATTGCCGACGTCCTCGCAGCGCCGGATCTGCCCTGGCGTGCCAACGGCACCGAGGTGCTCAATTTCAGCTTTTCCCGCTCGGCGTACTGGGTGCACCTGCGCCTGCACAACGACACGGCCGCACCGCTGACGCGCCTGCTGGAGACGGCGTCGGCACTGCAGGACGTGGTGGACCTGCACGTGGTGCACCGTGGTCAGATCACCGAGACCGTTGCCACGGGCGACCGGCGGCCGTTTGCCAACCGCCCCCTGCCCTACCGGTATCCCGTATTCCCGCTGGCGGTGGCACCCGGCCAGACGCTGGACCTGTACCTGCGGCTGGACACGCACGACGGCCTGTTCGAGGCCATGCCCCTGGTGCTGCGCACCCCCCAGGGATTTCTCAGGCACAGCCAGACCGAGAGCGTGGCCTTTGGCGCCTACTACGGTGCCATCGTGGCGCTGCTGCTGTACAACCTGCTGCTGTTCGCGCTGGTGCGCGACGGGCTGTTTCTGAAGTATGTGCTTTACCTTGCGGCCTACCTTACCTGGAACCTGTGCTTCACCGGCATCGGCTTTCACTACCTGTGGCCCGGCGCACCGGACCTGAACAACCAGATGCTGGCAGTGGCAGTGCCGCTGATCTTCGTGGCGTTGACGGCTTTCTCTGCCAGCTACCTGCAGACACGCACCCGCGCACCGCAGTTGCACCGAACGATGGTCGGCCTGGTGGTGCTGTGCGCGCTGCAGCCGATCACAGGGCTGCTCGACTTTTACGCAGCCACGTTCATCACCATCCTTCCCATCGGCGCGGCCATGCTGGTGGTGCAGATGATTGCGGCAGTGCGCATCGCCGTGGCGGGCTACCGCCCCGCGCGCTTTTATGTGCTGGCCTCTTCGGCACTGGCGCTGGGGGCGTTGGTCACCTTCCTCAAGGTGTTCGACCTGGTGCCATCGAGCCCGCTGGTGGAGTACAGCCTGAACATCGGATCGGCACTCGAATTCATTTTGCTGGCCCTGGCGCTGGCAGACAAGATGAACCAGTTGAAGGCCGAAAAACTGGCGGCAGAGCAGCAGGCCCTGGCCGTGCAGACCGCACTGGCACAAGACCTGGACCGCAAGGTGCACGAGCGCACCCAGGCCCTGGAGCTGGCCAATGCGCAGTTGCAGACGGCCGCCATCACCGATGCGCTGACGGGCATCTACAACCGGCGCTATTTCGACACCCTCCTGCGCCGTGAATTCAACCGGTGCATGCGCCAGCAGGCATCGCTGGCGCTGTGCGTCATCGACATCGACAACTTCAAGAAGTACAACGACCGGTTTGGACACCAGCAAGGCGACGAGGCCCTGAAGGCCGTGGCACAGGCGCTGGCGCAGCGGGTGCAGCGATCTACGGACCACCTGTTTCGCGTGGGGGGTGAGGAATTCGTGGTTCTGATGGCGGGCCAGACGCGTGCCAGCGCCATGGGCCACCTGGAAATCCTGCGCCTGGCCGTCCAGGCCCTGGCCATGCCGCACCCCGACAACCCGGCGCAGGTGGTGACCGTCTCCTGCGGCATGGCCTGGAGCGAGGTCATGCAAGGCGAACCCGATGCCCTGTATGCCCAGGCCGACCAGGCGCTGTACCGCGCCAAGCAGGCCGGGCGCAACCAGTCGGCGCAGTAGCCAGCCACCGTTTGCCCACTCTGGGATAATCGCCGCCCATGAGCGGCAACACCATCGGTACCCTATTCGCTGTCACCAATTTTGGTGAATCCCACGGCCCGGCCATTGGCTGCGTGATCGACGGCTGCCCGCCGGGCATGCCACTGACCGAGGCGGACATCCAGGCCGACCTGGACCGCCGCCGCCCCGGCACCAGCCGCCACGTGACCCAGCGCAACGAGCCCGATGCGGTGGAGATCCTCTCGGGCGTGTACGAGGGCAAGACCACCGGCACCCCCATCGCGCTGCTGATCCGCAACACCGACCAGCGCAGCAAGGACTACAGCAACATCTCCGAGAGCTTTCGCCCGGGCCATGCCGACTACACCTACTGGCACAAGTACGGCATCCGCGACCCGCGCGGCGGCGGCCGTTCGTCGGCACGCCTGACGGCACCTACCGTGGCCGCGGGCGCCGTGGCCAAGAAGTGGCTGGCCGAGCAGTACGGCACGCAGTTCCGCGCCTGCATGACGCAGCTGGGCGAGCTGCCCATCCCCTTCGAGAGCTGGGACCATGTGCGCCAGAACCCCTTCTTCGCCCCCGTGGCCGACGTGCAGCAGTACGAGGACTACATGGACGCGCTGCGCAAGGCCGGCGACTCCTGCGGCGCGCGCATCCGCATCTCGGCCAGCGGCGTGCCCGTGGGCCTGGGCGAGCCGCTGTACGACAAGCTCGACGCCGACATCGCCCACGCCGTGATGGGTTTGAACGCCGTGAAGGGCGTGGAGATCGGCGCCGGCTTCGAGAGCGTGGCCCACCGCGGCACCATGCACGGCGACTCGATGACGCCCCAGGGCTTTCGCACCAACCACGCGGGCGGCGTGCTCGGCGGCATCAGCACCGGGCAGGACCTGGAGGTGTCGATCGCGATCAAGCCCACCAGTTCCATCATCAGCCCGCGCGAGTCCATCGACATCCACGGCCAACCCACCGAGGTGATCACCAAGGGCCGCCACGACCCCTGCGTGGGCATCCGCGCCGCGCCGATTGCCGAGGCGCTGCTGGCGCTGGTGGTGATGGAGCATGCCCTGCGCAACCGCGCCCAGTGCGCGGACGTGGTGCGCGAGGTGGCGCCGATCCAGGCGTCTTTCCTTTGAGCGCCGCAGCAGCAGGGGGCGCCGCGCGCCGCCGGCCTCTGGCGTTTGCCGCGTCTGCCCTGGCTGCAGCTGCCCTGCTGGCAGGCTGCGCATCCCCACCCGCGCCACCCACCCACATCGACATCGGCCTCATCGCCTTCAACGACCTGCACGGCAACCTGGAGCCACCGCGCATGGCGCTGCAGGTGGCCGCGCCCGACGGCAGCGGCCAGGCGCGCGTACCCGCTGGCGGCGCGGCCTACATGGCCAGCGCCATCGCGCACCTGAAGACCCTGCACAAACACCATGCGGTGGTGGCGGCGGGCGACATGGTGGGCGCATCGCCCCTGGTGTCGGCCTTGTTCCTCGACGAGCCGACGATCGAGGCCGTCAACCGCATGGGCATCGACTTCAACGCCGTGGGCAACCACGAGTTCGACAAGGGCTGGCACGAGCTGCTGCGCCTCAAAAACGGCGGCTGCGAGAAGCACACGGTGCGCGTGCCCTGCCAGCTCAACCCCACCTTCCCGGGCACCAACTTCGGTCTGCTGGCAGCGAACACCTCGCACGACGACGGCCGCCCGCTGCTGCCGCCCACCGGCATCAAGCGCTTTACCGAGGGCGGCGTCACGGTCAGCGTGGGCTTCATCGGCCTGACCCTGCGCGGCACGCCCGCGATGGTGGCGCCCGCCGGCGTGGCCGGCCTGCGCTTTGCCGACGAGGCCGATACCGTCAACGCACTGATCCCGGGCCTGCGCGCCCAGGGGGCCGACGTGATCGTGGTCATGGTGCACGAGGGCGGCGAGACCGAGGCGGCGCTGGGCGAGACCAGTTGCAAGGGCCTGAGCGGCGACATCCTGCCCATCCTGGAGCGGCTCGACCCTGCGGTGGACGTGGTGGTCTCGGGCCACACGCACCGCTCCTACCTGTGCGACTATGGCACCGTGAACCCCGCCCACCCGCTGCTGCTGACCAGCGCCGGCCAGTACGGCACGCATGTCACCGACATCAGCCTGCGCGTGAACACCGCCACCCGCCGCGTGGTGCGCAAGAGCGCACGCCAGGTCATCGTGCAGGGCGAGGGCTTCACCAGCGGGTCTACCACCTTCGCCGTGGACACACGCTTCCCCGTCTTCGCGCGCGATGAGGGCGTGTACGCCATCGTGGAGCGCTACCGCGCCGCCGCCGAGCCTCAGGCCCAGCGCCCCGCAGGGCGCCTCACCGGCCCTGTCTCGCGCGAGCCTGCTGCGTCGCTCGAAACCTCCATGGGCAACCTGATCGCCGACGCACAGTTGCTTGCGGCCCAGGGCCCGGGCCTGAATGCCCAGATCTCCTTCATGAACCCCGGCGGTGTGCGCGGCGTTCTGGTGCCTGGTGCGGATGGCCAGGTGCGCTATGGCCAGATGTTCACGGCACAGCCGTTTGGCAACAGCCTGATGGTGCAGTCGTTCACGGGTGCACAGGTGAAAGCCATCCTTGAGCAGCAGTTCGCCAGCGGCACCAACACCGCGCAGAGCCCTCGGGTGCTGTCGGTCTCCAAGGGCTTCACCTACCGCTATGACCTGCGTTTGCCTGCGGGTCAGCGGGTGAGTGGGGTGTTGCTCAATGGGCAGCCGCTGCGCTCCGATGCTGTTTACCGGGTGGTGGTGAGCAGCTTCCTGGCTACGGGTGGGGATAACTTCACTGTCTTCACGCAAGGCGTGGATGGGTTGGGGGCGGGGCAGGATCTGGATGCGTTGGAGGCTTACTTCACTGCTTCTGGAGGGGCTGTGGTGCCGCCGGCTACGGATCGGATTGTTCGGGTGGATTTGCCCTGATTTTTCTGTTGTCGGCTTGGGGCTTGTTCGAGCCGCGTGCTTGCATTGACGGCGGAGGCCGGGGTATGCGCCCGGCGGCGCACCTACTGTTCTTTTGCTTCGCCAAGAGGGTGTAGAAGAAATAAATTATAATAGCGCCGCATTGACCAAGCAGGAGCAGCGC
>NZ_LMIJ01000028.1 GCF_001428665.1 Acidovorax sp. Root219 | reverse complement strand
TTTTTGCTCGCTTTTCTCAAAGACCCCAACTTTTTGCAAAGTTCGCTTCGGTCTACCCAAACCTCCGAAAGTACTACCTGGGCAGCACCTTCAGCCGACCGACTTCTGTGAACAGAGGTCTTGGTAGCGAAGCCCTCGACTATAGCACTACTTTTGAGGGGTGGCAGGGAAAACCCGGGGAATTTGCGTCTTTGCCTGCGATGGAAGAACTGCGCTCCAGAGCCCTCCCCTTGCTCTCTCATATATAGGGCTACGCCCTCGCCCCTTGGCGCGCCGCGAAATCCCCCGGTATGAGCCCATGGCGCTGCAGCTTGTCGTACACGGTCTTGCGCGGCATCTGCAGCATCTCGGCCGCGCGGGCCACGTTGCCCTGGGTCAGGCGCAGGGTGTCGCGCAGCAGCTTGCGTTCGAAGGCGTCCACGCGGGCGGCCAGCGAGGGGGCTGACGCATCACCCTCCCCCAGCGACTCCATGGGCAGGCCCAGGCACAGGCGCTCTGCGGCGTTGCGCAGTTCGCGCACGTTGCCAGGCCAGTCGTGGGCCATCCAGGCGGCCAGATCGCGGTCGGTCCACGCGGGGGCGGGACGGCCATGGCGCGCCGCGGCCTGGTCGATGAAGTGGGCCATGAGCACGGGGATGTCCTGCGGGCGCTCGCGCAGCGGCGGTATGGCGATGCTGGCCACGTGCAGGCGGTAGTACAGGTCGGCGCGGAACTGGCCCTCTACGGCCAGTGCCTTGAGGTCGACCTTGGACGCGGCCACCACGCGGCAGGTGATGGGCACGCTCAGGTTGCTGCCCAGGCGTTCGATCTCGCGCTCCTGCAGCACGCGCAACAGGCGCATCTGCAGGGCCTGCGGCATGGACTCGATCTCGTCGAGCAGCAGCGTGCCCTGGTTGGCATGCTCGATCTTGCCGATGCGCCGGCGCGTGGCGCCGGTGAAGGCGCCGGGCTCGTGGCCGAAGAGCTCGCTCTCGATGATGCTCTCGGGCAGCGCGCCGCAGTTGATGGCCACGAAGGGGCCGCTGCGCCCGCTGGCCGCATGCAGCGCGCGGGCCACCACCTCCTTGCCAGCGCCGGTCTCGCCGTGCAGCAGCACGTCCACGCTGAGCGGCGCCAGGGCGGCCACCAG
Source organism: Acidovorax sp. Root219 (assembly GCF_001428665.1). Lineage (GTDB taxonomy): Bacteria > Pseudomonadota > Gammaproteobacteria > Burkholderiales > Burkholderiaceae_C > Acidovorax. The sequence goes on along the minus strand of NZ_LMIJ01000028.1, from coordinate 129,185 downwards.
GCGGCGCACCTCGGCCATGCCGGGCGATGGGCCGACCAGCGTGGCCAGGGCATCGCGCGGGTTGCGCTCGCGCAGCACGCGCAGTTCCTCGGCCAGGGCGCGGCGCTCCAGCGCACGCCGCACGGTGGCCACCAGGTGCTCGGACGAAAACGGCTTTTCGATGAAGTCGTAGGCGCCGTCGCGCATCGCATCCACGGCCAAGGCCACGTCGCCATGGCCTGTCACCAGCACCACGGGCAGGTCGGCGTCCAGCGCGCGCAGGGTGCGCAGCAGGTCCATGCCGCTCATGCCCGGCATCTGGATGTCGGTGACGACCACGGCCGGCCGGTCCTGGCCGAAGGCGTCGAGCGCGCCCTGGGCATTGGCGAAGGCGCGCACCTCGATGTCGGCCAGCGACAGCGCCTGCGCGTAGGCGCGGCGCACCATGGCGTCGTCTTCGACGAGGTAGACGGTCGGTGGGTCTGCCGCGGAGGGGTTCATGGAAGGTCCTGTGTGGCGGGGTGGGCGGCCTTGCCTTGCGCTACAACGCCCGCAGCCCTAGGCAGGCGGACGGTGAACTCGGCGCCGCCTTCCGGCAGGTTGGACGCCGCCAGCGTGCCCCCCATGCCTTCGACGATGATGCGCGACACGGCCAGCCCCAGGCCCAGGCCCTCGCCCGCCTTGGTGGTGTAGAAGGGCTCGAACAGATGGGTCTGCACCTCGGGGTCCATGCCGCGGCCGGTATCGGCCACACGCAGCAGCACGCGCCCATCGGCCTGCACCTCCACGGCAAAGCGCACCTCGCGCACCGCCTGGTGCTGCACGGCGTCGAGCCCGTTGCGCAGCAGGTTCACCAGCACCTGTTCCAGCCGCGTGGCATCGGCCAGCACACACAGCGCCTCGTCGAAGTCAGCCACTGCGATCTGCGCATCCACCGCCTGGCAACGCGGGGCCAGCAACAGCAGGGCATGGTCCAGCGCCTCGCGCACGCTGCAGGGGCTGAGGGCCGGCGGCTCCTTGCGCACGAAGCTCTTGAGCTGGCGCACGATGCGGCCCATGCGCCCGGCCAGTTGGCTGATGAGGCGCAGATTCTCGGCCACGTCCTCCCCGCGCTGGCGCTGGTGCAGGGCGATGGCGTTGTCCGACAGGGTCTGCAGGGCGGCCAGGGGCTGGTTCAGCTCATGGCTCATGCCGGCGGCCATCTGGCCCAGCACCGCGAGCTTGCCGGCCTGCACCGCCGTATCACGGGTGCCGCGCACGATCTGCTCGGCCTGCTGCAGGTCGCGCACGCGGTCTTCCAGCGCGGCGTTGGCGGCGGTGATCTCTCGGGTGCGCTGGGCGATCTGCACCTCCAGCATGCCGTGCGCCTCGCGCAGACGCTGGGCACTGGCGGCCCGCTCGGCGCGGCCCAGCCGGTCGAGCCGGCGCAGCAGCGCCAGGCCCAGCACCAGCGCCGCGCACAGGCCGCCGGCCAGGCCCGCGACCAGCGCCTCCTGCCGGGCCGGGCGCTGGTCGGCCAGCAGCAGCATCTGCCAGCCCAGCGGGCCCACGCTGCGCGCGGCCACGCTGAAGTCGCGCAAATGCCCGGCCTGCTGCAGGCGCAGGGTGTCGCCATCGGCAGGCAGGGATGCCTCGGCGTGCAAAGGGGTCAGCGGGTGGTTGCCATACTGCTGCACGCCCTGCAGGCGGGTGCGCACCTCGGCCGGCAGCGGGGCCAGCGTGCGGTAGCGCCAGGCGGGCTCGGTGCTCAGAAAGACCACGCCCTCCCTGTCCGCCAACAGCACGGTGTCGCCGCCACCGGCCAGCGCCGCCTCGAAGGCGTCGAGCGAGATCTTGACCGCCACCACGCCGGGCGCGGGCGCCTCGGGCGGCAGGGCCGACGCCATGAAGTAGCCGGCCTTGCCCGTGGTCACGCCCACACCGAAGAAGCGCCCGGTGCGCCCCTGCATGGCCGCCTCGAAATACGGGCGAAAGCGGTAGTTCTGGCCAACGAAGCTGCTCGGCAGGTTCCAGTTGCTGGCGGCCAGCGTGAGGCCCTCGGTGTTCATCACATAGGCCGTGTCCACGTCGGCCAGCGCCACTGCCGATGCCAGGTAGGCGTTGGCGGCCTGCAGGTTCTTCGCATCGGGCCGCTGCAGGGCCAGGTTGGTGCGGCTGTGCAGCGCCAGCAGGGCGGGCAGCGCCTCATTGCGCTGCAGCAGCGACTCCAGGCTTTGGGCCGCAAAGGCCAGCCGCTGGCTGGCGGCGCGCTGCTGCCCAGACAGCTGGGCGTCGAGCGACCAGCGGTAGGCCAGCGCACCCACGAACACGCAGGCCAACAGCGCCAGGCCGGAAGTCAACAGCGAACGGGTGGGTTTCAAACGGATCGGCAACAGAAGGTCAACGGCACTGCCATTGCGCGGCAGCCTTGCCCGCATTGTGCGGCGCTCCCCGCACCCTGCAGGCAAGGCGATACCCGGTTGACAAGGGGCGCTGTCTGAAAATCCGCACAAACCGGGGGTTTTCGTGTGGAAATCCGCCAGTTTTTACGGACCAGCGCATGGATTTCCATGCCGGCCCCCGTGGGCCAAACCCAATGGCGGCGCGGCCTGGCGGCCCGCCAGGTGCCACACGGCAGCGCCTGGCACACAAGCTGCGAAAAGCCCAGGGCGGGCCTTGCGGCCAACGCAGCTCTGCCTTTTCGCACCACAACCCGTCAGGAGACAACACATGACATCGACACAACCTTCTTCCAAGCTCTGCAGCGCCGTGGCCATTGCCGCTGGCCTGCTCGTCGGCGCAGCCCCCGCACTGGCACAGGACTACCCGAACAAGCCCGTGCGGCTGATCGTGCCTTTTGCCCCCGGCGGCACCACCGACATCGTGGCCCGCGTGGTCAGCCAGTCGCTGGGCACGGCGCTGGGCCAGCCCGTGGTGGTCGAAAACAAGGCCGGAGCCGGCGGCGTGGTGGGCGCGACGGAAATCGCGCGCTCCCCTGCGGATGGCTACACCCTGGGCGTGGCCACGGTGTCCACCGTGGCATCGGCCCCGGCCATCAACCCGGCGGCCAAGTACAACCCGCTCACGGACTTCACCTCCATCGTCAACATGGCGGCCACACCCAATGTGCTGGCTGTGCACCCCAGCTTTGCGGGCAAGGACTTCAAGGGCTTCATGGCCGAGGTCAAGGCCCACCCCGGCAAGTATTCGTTCGCCAGCTCGGGCACGGGCGGCATCGGCCACCTGCAAATGGAACTGTTCAAGTCACTGACCGGCCTGGACCTGGAGCACATCGGCTACAAGGGCGCAGGCCCGGCGCTGAACGACGCGGTATCGGGCCAGGTGCCGATGATCTTCGACAACCTGCCCTCCGCCCTGCCCTTCATCAAGGACAAGCGCCTGATCGCCATTGCCGTGGCAGCCCCGCAGCGCCTGGCCTCGCTGCCCGACGTACCGACCTTCAAGGAAGTGGGCTTCGAGCCCGTGAACCGCATGGCCTTCTACGGCATCCACGGCCCCAAGGGCCTGCCGCCGGCCGTGGTGGAGCGCATCTCGCAAGCCGTGCGCAAGACACTGGAAGACCCCGCCGTGAAAAAGCGCATCGAGGAGACGGGCTCGCTGGTGGTGGGCAACACCCCGCAGGAATTTGCAGCGCAGGCCAAGGCCGAGTTCGAGCTGTACAAGGGCGTGGTCGCCAAGCAGAAGCTGAAGCTGGAGTGATCTGACGGCCGGCAGGATAGCCCATGGCCCTGCCTGTTCGCCAGCCGTTTGGGGGTGAACCCACCCGCGCCGTCCGGACGCAGGGTGGGTTTGTCATTTCAGCGGGACGTGGCCGCCGGCACCCAGGCCACCAGCGGCGCCAGCAGGCGCGGCATCCAGGCCAGGGTGAAGGCAATGGTGAGCGCCGAGCCGGCCAGCACCATGAACCAGACCAGCGAGGCCATGGAGCCATGGTCAACCGACAGGCACACCGCCAGTGACGAGGCCACCACCGCAGTCCCCAACCAGCGCAGCAGCACCACGGCGCGGCGCGGCGCCGGCACGGTCCCGCGCGCTTGCTCCCAGTGCACGTCCATCGACAGGGCCAGCCAGGCAAGACCCGTCAGGTTGGCCACCAGGGCCACGGCATAGAGCAGCGAGTCAGGCATTGGCCACCTCTGGCGAGCGAGCCGCCTTGGCCTGTACGGATGGGCCCAGCGCGCGGCGCCTGAGCCGGCGGGCTGCGACCACGGCCAGTGCTGCGGCGGCCAGCAGCGCCAGATCCACCCCGGCCACAGGCCAGTAGCCGTTGGCGATGGTGCGCAGCAGGTGGTCGCCCGTGGTCACCCAGTTGAGCAGCACGGCCGCCACGGCCAGCACGGCCGCGGCCCAGCACTGCTCGGCCCAGGCCGGGGACATGCGCGCCTCGCCCATGGGGGCGGTGCGCCAGATGGCGTGCGCGCAGGCCAGCACCCAGGCACCCCAGAAGAGGTACTGCTCCACATTGCCGCGCGCCGGCAGGTCGGTGGGCAGCAGGCGGTTGCCGATCAGCATGGAGAAGGTGGCGATGAGCATGCCGGTGACGGTGGTGACGGCAAAGGCGTCGACCCAGCGCGCGCCGCTCACGGTCTGTTTCGCGTGCTGGCGCTTGCGCTTTTCCACATAGAAGAGGAAGCCCGTGGCAATGCACACGCAGCCCGACAGGCCACCCAGCACATACAGCCAGCGCAGCAGCCAATGGCGAAAGTGCTGCAGGTGCAGGCCGGTGAGGAAGTTGTTGATGCCGGCCACCACCGTCACAGGCGGGTCTTCGCGGATCAACTCGCCGGTCGATCCCTTGAAATGGATGCCCTCGCCCGTGAGCGTCACCCGGTCGGTGCCGGCGCGGTAGACGCTGACATAGGCATTGGCATCGCCCACATGCTGCACAGAGAGAAAGCCCACGTCGCCCGCCATGCCCTTGGCGGCCCAGCGGCGCTGGGCCTCGGCCACCATGGCGTCGACCGATGCCAGCGTGGCCGGCACTCCGGCCTTCTCGTGCGGCAGGCCGGTTTCCTTTGCCTCGTGCTTTTCATGCAGCTCGTGCAGGGGCTCGAGCTGAGTGTGCGTGACGGGGAAATAGATACCCCCGAAAATCACCAACCCCGACAGCGCGAAGATGAAGTGGAACGGCAACGCCACCACACCCGTGAGGTTGTGCAGATCGAGCGCGCTGCGCTGGGTGTGCTTTTTCGGGCGGAAGGTGAACAGCTCGCGGAAGATCTTGCGGTGCATGACCACACCGCTGACCAGCGCCACCATCATCACCAGGGCGGCAAAGCCCACGATCCAGTAGCCCAGATTCTTCCACTCCAGGTGCAGGCTGTAGTGCAGCGGGTAGAAGAACTGGCTGCCGATCTTGAGGTGGTCGTCGGGCAGCGCCGCGCCCGTGCGCGGGTCGATGGTGCGCGTGCCGAAGACGCTGTCGTCCTTGTTCTTGGCATGGGGCAGCTCATGGCCCGAGAACAGGCCCAGCACTGGGTCGCGGTGGGTGGTGTAGGCGCCCCAGCGCTGCACGGGGAAGGTCTCGGCCATGGGGCCATCGACGCGGCTGCGCGCCTGCTCGATGGCCTCGGGCGTGGGCTTCATGTCCTTGAAGACCGGCAGCAGGATCCTGTCGAACGAGGGCATGGGCTGCGGCTCGAAACGCGACTGGGGAATCGCCCAGCGGTCGATCTCGCGGTCGAACACCGAGAGCGAGCCGAAGAAGAACACCACCATGAGCACGAAGCCCAGCACCAGGCCGAACCAGGTGTGCAGCCAGGCCATGGACAGCCGGAAATTTGGGAACATCGAACAATCTCCTGGTGCGGGATCTCTCTGGTGGGAGCCGCACCGCAAAAAAGGATCAGAGCAGGGCTTTCTGGACCAGGGACGCAGCCCCGGCCATCAGGGCGCCGCCACCGGCCAGCACCAGCCAGACACGCACCAGGCTGGCAGCGCAAAAGGCCCAGAGAAAAGCCACCAGCAGCACGATGAAGCCCAGGATGTAGCCCAGTGCCTCGGCATCGTGGAACGGCATCCCCGCCGCGAACAGCAGGCCGATGCCGAGGGCAATGAAGCCCCAGGTGAACGCATAGCTGCCCACCGTGCCTGCGGCAATGCGCGCGACGATGTGCAGGCGGGAAGCGGTGATGGTGGCCATTGGCTCAAGGGAAGTGATAATGCGAGTGATTCGCGATTATGCAATACGCCTGCGGGTAACCCCTGGGGCCGTGGGGAGTAGCACGCACCGACACCAGACCCATTCAGGATCGGCGTTGGCAACAAAAGGGACGCGCAGGAGACACCATCGTGCAGATTGCAAAATGCCGTTCTTCGACTTGCTGTTCAAGCGTTTTCAGCTATCAATAAAAGAGCAATCGATAAACAACTTGTCACATATGTCTTTGCACCGCTGCACAATGGCCGCAAAGTGCTCCTTTGCACGCATTGACCCCAATGGCAGCCCTGCCCATGCAAAGCATTTCTTCCCTGAACGTTGTCGATCTCTTGCTCGACGCGGTGTGTATCGTCGATGCGGATAGCCGCATCCTTTTCGTGAGTCCGGCGTTCGAGCGCATCTTTGGCTACCGCCCCGATGAAGCCGTGGGCCTGCGCATGCTGGACCTGGTGCACCCCGAAGACCGGGGCACCACTGCGGACCAGGCCCGGTCCATCATGCAGGGGCAACTGCAGCTGCACTTCGAGAACCGCTACGTGCGCAAGGATGGCCGCATCGCGCACATCCGCTGGACGGCGCGCTGGATCGAGGAGCGACAGGTGCGCCTGGCCGTGGCCCACGACATCACCGAGCGCAAAAACATCGAGGTGATGCACGCAGCCATCTATGCCATCTCGGAGGCGGCCCACACCGCCAAGGACCTGATTGCGCTGTTCGAACACATCCACCAGGTCATCGGGCAGCTGCTGGCGGCCGTGAACTTTTCGGTGGTGCTCTACGACGCAGCCCAGGACGTGCTGAGCTACCCCTACCACGTCAACGAGCGCCACCCCGCCCCCGGCACCCTGGCGCTGGCGGACGACACCCTGTGTGCCGAGGTCATTCGCAGCGGGCAGTCTCTGCTGCTAACGCCCGGCACCCGCGCCGCCCTGCCCGCACACCTGCGGTTGCCCGACGGTGAGGACGCGCCGCTTTATTGGCTGGGCGTACCTCTGCACACGCACCACGGTGCCATTGGAGCCCTGGTGGTGCAGGGCTATACCGAGCACGCAGCCTACACCGAGAAGGACAAGGAGCTGCTGCAATTCGTCTCCACCCAGGTCGCCGCAGCGATAGAACGCAAGCAGATGCACGAGCGCCTGGCGCACATGGCGCAGTACGACCAGCTCACGCACCTGCCCAATCGCCAGCTGTTCCTGGACCGGCTCAAGACCGCCCTGGCCCGCGCGCGGCGCGACCAGAGCCTGCTGTCGCTGATGTTCATCGACCTGGACCGCTTCAAGGAGGTGAACGACACCCTGGGCCACGCCATGGGCGACCTGCTGCTGCAGCGCGTGGCCCAGCGCCTGCTCGAATGCGTGCGCGGCTCGGACACCGTGGCGCGCATCGGCGGCGACGAGTTCGTGGTGCTGCTCGAAGGCGGCCATGCGCGTGAGCACGCCCATGCCATGGCCGAGAAGATCCTGGCCGCCTTTGGCCCCCCTTTCGACCTGGAAGGCCGCCCTGTGCACACGCAGCCCAGCATTGGCGTGGCCATCTACCCCGACCATGGCCGCGAGGAGCACCACCTGCTGGTGCATGCGGACGAGGCGATGTATGTCTCCAAGAAGAACGGCGGCAACCAGGTGCATACGGGACCGCCTCCGCACTCGCCCCCAGCCATCGCCTGATACGGCTGGGCCAAAATGCGGGGTATGCAGCGCCAACCTCGACAACCCGGCCACGATGGCGCGCCCCGGCAGCCTCGCCACGGGCTGCTATTGCGTGGGCTGATCACCCTGGCCTGGGTGCTGCCCGCAGGGCCGCTGCTCACGCTGCTGCTGTTTCCCTGGTGGTCGTGGGTGGAGGCGGCGACCGGCTGGGAATCCATGGGCCACTCGGGCCCCGCAGGCTGGTGCTATGGGGCGGTGTGGTGCGCACTGCTGGCCCTGGCCCTGCTGGGGCCCAGGATAGCCCGGCGGCTCCTGCGCGGCTGACGCCTTTGACTGCCCCATGAACACCTCTGCAGCATCAAGCACAGACGACGCACCGATCGAGGTTGTGGACTACAACCCCGCCTGGCCCGCCCTGTTCGACGCCGAGCGCCGCCTGCTCCAAGAGGCGCTGGCGCCCTGGCTGGCCGGGCCGGTGGAGCACATCGGCAGCACCGCCGTGCCGGGCCTGCCCGCCAAGCCCATCATCGACATCATGGCGCTGGTGCGCTCGCTGGCGGAGTCGGCCGACGCCATTGCCGCAGCCAGCGCGCTCGACTACCTGTACTACCCCTACAAGCCGGAGCAACTGCACTGGTTCTGCAAACCCAGCCCCGTGCACCGCACCCATCACCTGCACCTGGTGCCGCTTCACAGCGCCCTGTGGCAGCAGCGCCTGGCGTTCCGCGATGCCTTGCGGGGCAGTTCCACGCTGACCGCACGCTATGCGGCGCTCAAACGCCAGCTGGCAGTACAGTACCGGCATGACCGCGAGGGCTACACGGAGGCCAAGGGGCCGTTCATCGCGCAGGTACTGGCGAGGATGTAATCCCCTTGGCATGCACGGCCTCCGGGCAGGCCGGCGCCGGTGCCCGCACAATCGGGCCACTACAACCACTACCAGGGCCCCACGCCCTGCCCGCCCGCCATGCTCTACGCCGCGCTCAAGTTCGTCCACGTCTTGTCCCTCATCGTCTGGATCGGCGGCATGGTCTTCGCCCACTTCTTCCTGCGCCCGGCCACGCTGTCGTTGGAGCCACCGCAGCGCGTTAAGCTGATGCACGATGTTCTGCAGCGCTTCTTCGCCGCCGTGTCGGTGGCCGTGGTGCTGGTGCTGGGTTCGGGCCTGTGGATGATCGGCAACGTCGCGCGCATGGCCGCGCAGACGGGCGGGCGCTTTGCCATGCCGCTGTCGTGGACCATCATGGCCACCATCGGACTGGTGATGATGGCGGTCTATGGCCACATCCGCTTTGCGCTGTTCAAGCGGCTCAAGGTCGCCGTGGCGGCTGCGGACTGGCCAGCGGGCGGCAAGGCGCTGGCGTCCATCCGCACCCTGGTGGGGGTGAACCTGGCGCTGGGCGTGATCACGGTGGCCGTGGTGTTCCTGCTGACCTGACCGATCAAGGCACCAGCAGGTGCATCGAGTGCGCCGCTTGAAGTACCAGCAACGCTGACAGCAAGGCGGGCGGCATCACCACCAGCCCGAGCCTGAGGAACTGCCAGGCCCCCACGTGCAGGCCCTCGCGCCGCAGCGCGGCAAGCCAAAGGATGGTGGCCAGCGAGCCCGTGACCGAGAGGTTCGGCCCCAGGTCGATGCCGATCAGCGCGGCCGCCCGCACGGTGCTTGATGCGGATGCCGCGTCGAGCGAGGCCCCGGCCAGCAGGCCTGCGGGCAGGTTGTTGACCAGGTTGGTCGCCACGCCCAGCAGGGCGCCGAGCAGCGTGCCCGCGCCCTGCGGCCAGGCTGCGGCGGCGTTGCGCAGTGCGCCCGCCATGAGGCCCACCACGCCCGTCAACTCCAGCGCCTGTACGAAGATGAACAGCCCCGCCACCAGGGGCAGCACATCCCACGAGACGGAGCGCAACGCCTGCCAGGGCGCACGTCCGCATACAAAGGCCAGCAACGCCAGCGTGCCCAGGGCAGCACCCAGCGTGGGCCAGCCCAGCGGGATGCGCAGCCATGCGCAGGCCACCAGCACCAGCACCGAGACCGCCAGGCCCCCTGCCGCCACGCGGCCGCCCAGGCCCAAGGGGTGCTCGGGCACTGTGGTGGCGATGGTTTCGGGGATGGTGCTGCGCAGCACCCAGCGCAGCGCCACGTAGGTCACGATGATGGAGGCCAGCGAAGGCAGCGCGAACAGCGCCAGCCAGTGCGCCAGCGAGGGCATGCCGCTGCCCCAGACCACCAGGTTGGCCGGGTTGGAGATGGGCAGCACGAAACTCGCCGCATTGGCGATGAAGGCGCAGATGAACAGGTAGGGCAAGGGCGAGGCCCCCACCGCGCGCGCCACGGCGAACACGGCCGGGGTCAGCACCACGGCGGTGGCGTCGTTGGACAGGAACACCGTGACCAGCGTGCCCACCGCATACACCCACACGAAAAGGCGCCGGCCCGAGCCTTTGGCCTGCCTCGCCGCCAGGGTGGCCAGCCAGTCGAACACGCCCTCGCGCCGGGCGAGTTCGGACAGCAGCATCATGCCGGCCAGGAACAGGTAGACGTCATGCCCGCGCAGCACGCCCGCCCAGGCCTGCGCGGGGGTGAGCAGGCCGCAGGCCAGCAGCAGCGCCGCGCCGGCCACTGCCCAAACCGCCTCGGGCAGGCGCCAGGGCCGTACGATGACCGCTGCGGTGGCCACGCCGATGATGGCCCAGGTCCAGGGCGCGAGCGCCGTCATGTGGCCAGGCCCCCCAGGGGCTCGGGAAGATCGATGGACGCAAGGTACGCGGGACGGGTGTGCATGGGGGCGGATTCTATGCAGTGCCCGCCCATCGCGCCCCGCCCCAATGCCCCTGCCGGTGCGCCGGGTCACAAGGGCACTTACCATGTGGTCAAAAGAACGTGCCTGCGGCACGCGCCAAGGAGCCCTCCCATTGTTCGGATTTTTTGAGAAACGCGTAGCCCCCTACCCTGTCGAAGAACCCCACCTGCCGCCCAAGGATTTCATGGCCTTCGTGTGGGACGGCACGCGCGGCCTGCGCGGCCATGTGGTGGCCATGGCCGCCCTGTCGGCAGCGATTGCGGTCTACGAAGCGCTGCTGTTCGCCGTGCTCGGCCATGTGGTGGACTGGCTCTCCAGCGTCTCGCCCGCGGCCCTGTGGGCCGAGCGCCGCACGGAGCTGATCGGCATCACCGTGCTGCTGCTCGGTTCGGTGGCCCTGGTGGCGCTGCAGACCAGTGTGAAGCACCAGGTGCTGGCCATCAACTTCCCGCTGCGCCTGCGCTGGAATTTTCACCGGCTGATGCTGGGCCAGAGCATGGCCTTCTATGCCGACGAGTTCGCGGGCCGCATCACCACCAAGATCATGCAGACCGCGCTGGCGGTGCGCGACATGATCTTCACCACCACCGACGTGGTGATCGGCATGGGTGTGTACCTGGTGACCATCCTGGCGCTGCTGGCGGGGTTCGACGTGCGCCTGCTGGCGCCCTTCGTACTCTGGATGGTGGCCTACGGCCTGGCCTGCTGGTACTTCGTGCCGCGCCTGGGCAAGGTGGGCAAGGCGCAGGCCGATGCGCGCTCGGCCATGACGGGGCGCATCACCGACGCCTACACCAACATCGCCACGGTGAAGCTGTTCTCGCACACGCGGCGCGAATCGGAGTTCGCGCGCGCCGCGATGGACGCTTTCAAGCTCACCGGCTATGCCCAGATGCGCCTGGTGAGCCAGTTCGAGATCGTCAACCACATCCTGGTGGTGGGCATGATCCTGGGCGCCTGCGGCACGGCCCTGTGGCTGTGGTCGCTGGGCCAGGTGGGCGCCGGCGCCGTGGCCGCCGTGACGGCGATGACCTTGCGCGTATCGGGCCACGCCCACTGGGTGATGTGGGAGATGACCACGCTGTTCGAGAGCGTGGGCACCATCCAGGACGGCATCAACACCCTGACGCGCCCGCGTGCCGTGGTGGACGCGCCCGATGCCAAGCCGCTGCAGGTGACGCAGGGCGAAGTGAAGTTCGAGGATGCGACCTTTGCCTATGGCAACAATGGCCGCCCAGTGATCGACCAACTGAACCTGACCATCCGCCCCGGCGAGAAGATCGGGCTGATCGGCCGCTCCGGCGCCGGCAAGTCCACCTTGGTGAACCTGCTGCTGCGTTTTCACGACGTGCGCTCGGGACGGGTGCTGATCGACGGGCAGGACATCGCCCACGTGACGCAGGACAGCCTGCGCCGCTCCATCGGCATGGTCACGCAGGACACCTCACTGCTGCACCGCTCCATGCGCGACAACATCCTCTACGGCCGCCCCGATGCGAACGAGGAGGACCTGCAGGCCGCTGCCCAGCGCGCCGAGGCCTCTGAATTCATCGCCACGCTGAGTGACCTGCAGGGCCGCACCGGCTACGAGGCACATGTGGGCGAGCGCGGCGTGAAGCTCTCGGGCGGGCAGCGCCAGCGCGTAGCGATTGCGCGTGTGATGCTCAAGGACGCGCCCATCCTGCTGCTCGACGAGGCCACCAGCGCGCTGGACTCCGAGGTGGAGGCGGCGATCCAGCAGAGCCTGGACGGGCTGATGCAGGGCAAGACGGTGATCGCCATTGCCCACCGCCTGTCCACCATCGCCGCCATGGACCGGCTGATCGTGCTGGATGCCGGGCGCATCATCGAAGAGGGCACGCATGCGCAGCTGCTGGCGCAGGGCGGCGTGTATGCGCGGCTGTGGGGGCACCAGAGCGGCGGCTTCCTCGGCGAGACCGACGATGAAGAATCCAGCGCACTGATGCCTGGGTGACAGGCGCGGGCATGCGTGTCGCGCAGGCGGCTGCTCACCGCCAAGGTGCCCCCTAACGTGCACGGCACGGCGGCCACTCCGGCAGCCCATTCTTTGTGGAGATCCCTGCATGATCAAGATTGCGGCCCTGTACCGCTGGCACGAAGGCGCCCGCTTCGACCACGACTACTACCACGGCGAACACATGCGCATTGCGCGCGAGGCCCTGGGCCCGCTGGGCCTGGTGCGGCTGGAAAGCGACCGCGTGATGTACCCCGGCCCGCCACGCCCTGGCCAGGTGGTGGCGCTGACCAATGCCTTCTTCGAGACGGTGGAGCAGGCCCAGGCGGCGGCACAGAAGACCGCACCGGTGCTCACGGCCGATGTGCCCAACTACACCAACATCAAGCCCGAGTCGTAAATGGCGCTGATGAAGGCGCACCCCTTGGGCGCCTGAGCCTACATGCCGCGCCGTTCCTTGGCGCGGTAGACCTCGATGGTGCCCACCGCCGCAGCCTGGTTGCCCCAGCTGTTGCGCACGAAGGTGGCGACAGCGGCCACGTCCTCATCCGTCAGCACATGGCGAAACGGCGGCATGCCGTGCGGGCGCGGGTTGCCGGCCGTGGCCGGCAAGTAGCCGCCCTGCAGCACCACGCGCACCAGGTTGGTGGTGTCGGCCAGCACCACGGCGCGGTTGCCGGCCAGCGCGGGGAAGGCGCCGGGCCCGCCCTGCCCCTGGCCCTGGTCGCCATGGCACTGGGCGCACTGCTGCTCGTAGACCTTGGCGCCGCGCGCCATGGCCGATGCGCCGGGTGGCGCAGCGGGTGGTGGCGACACGGTGTGCTGCGGCAGGTCCTGCAGATACACCGCCATGGCGCGCGCATCGGCATCGGTCAGGTACTGGGTGCTGCGGAACACCACCTCGGCCATGGGGCCCATCACCGAGCCGTGGGGTGCCACGCCGGTCTTGAGCAGGGCCACCACGTCCTGTACCGGCCACTCCTTCACGCCGGCTTCGGCTGCGGCATTGAGCGCGGGGGCATACCAGTTCTGCACCGGGATCAGTCCGCCGTTGAAGGCCATGGCGTCGCTGGTAGCGCCCAAGGCGTTGCGCGGCGTGTGGCAGGCCGTGCAGTGGCCCAGGCCATTGACCAGGTAGGCGCCGCGGTTGTACTCGGCCGTCTGCGTGGGTGCGACCACCGCCAAGCCCGGTGCGAAGAACAGCGCCCGCCACACGGCCAGCGCAGCCTGTGTGTTGTACGGAAAGCCCAGCGCATGCGGCCGGTTGGCCTGGTCCACGGCGGGCCTGCTCTGCAGATAGGCGTAGATGGCGTCCGAATCCTCGCGCGTGACCTGGGTGTAGTTGGGGTACGGGAACGCCGGGTACAGCAGCCGCCCATCGCGCGAGCGGCCATGGTGCATGGCGCGCCAGAACTCGGCAGACGACCACTGGCCGATGCCGCTGGCCTTGTCGGGCGTGAGGTTGGAGCTGTGCACCACGCCAAAGGGTGTCTCGATACCGCGCCCGCCCGCGAACGCCGCCCCGCCCTGCATGGTGTGGCAGGCCATGCAGTTGCCCACGCGCGCCAGGTATTCGCCGCGCGCCACCCGTTCGGGGGTGGAGGCAAAGGCTTCGGGGGTGGATGGCAGCGGCTCCTCGCCGCGCAGGTTCAGGGTGATCACGGCGGCTGCGGCAATGCCGAGCGCAGCCAAGGTGAAGGAGATGGATCGGAGGATGGTGCGTGTTCTCATGGCATCCCCCTCAGCCTGCGGCCACGGGCACGCCGTCCACCCCGCCGCAGCGTGCAGGCATGGGCTGGGCTAGGCGGGCGGCCGGCTTGCCGCCGCCGGGCACGGGCTGGGCGGCCAGCCAGGCGGATACGGCGCTCACGTCGTCGGGCGTGAGCTGGCGCGCGATGTCGGCCATGCAGTCGGGCGCATGGGCGCGGCGCTGGCCGGTCTTCCAGGCGCCGAGCTGGCTGTTGAGGTAGTCGCGCGGCAGGCCCAGCAGGCCGGGGATGAAGGGGTTCACCCCCGTCATGGCCTGGCCATGGCACTGCACGCAGGCCGGAATGCCGCGCGCCGCATCGCCTTGCTGCACCAGCAGGCGGCCTTTTTCCAGCACGGCGGGTGGTGCCTGGGGTGCGGGCGGTGGGACATACGGCACGTCGAGCGCAGCGAAGTGGGCTGCCATCTCGCGCAGGTAGTCATCGGTCAGGTGCTCGATCAGGCTGGTCATCTGCGGGTAGCTGCGCCGCCCGTCGCGGAAGTTGATCAGCTGGTTGGCCAGGTAGCCTGCGGGCTTGCCCGCGATGCGCGGAAAGTAGCCCTCCTGCGTGGCGCGGCCCTCCTTGCCATGGCAGGTGACGCAGGCCAGCACGCGCGGCGCCATGCCGCTGGACACGGTGGTGGCCGCCACAGGCGCGGGCGGGGTGGCAGGTTGCGCAGCCGCCAGGCCGCAGCCCAGGGTGGCAGCCATCCACAATGGAGCAAGGGGGCGCAGCAGACTGCGCAAACGATCAATCATGGGGAGACTGCTTTTTATAAGGAACACGCCAGGTCAGTACACACAACGGACTCTACGCCTGCCCCCAAAAACAGTACAGATTCAGTTTATGGTTAAAAATACAGATCAGTTTGTACTAGAACAATACTTCCCTTGAAACGCTACGAACGCCACGCCGATGCCATCGCCCAGCTCATCCACAGCGGTGCGCTGCGCCCGGGCGACCGCGTGCCTTCGGTGCGCGAGGCCAGCCGCACCCGGGGCATCAGCCCCTCCACGGTGTTCGAGGCCTACTACCTGCTGGAGGCGCAAGGCCTGATCCATGCGCGCCCGCGCTCGGGCTACTACGTCAGCACGCACCTGCCTGCCACCGCCGGACAGCAGCCCCCGGCCGAGCCCCTGCCCTCGCAGCCAGCGGCAGGATCGACCGGCGTTGCCATCAGCGACCTGGTGTTCGAGGTGCTGGGCTCGGCACGCGACCGCGACCTGGTGCCGCTGGGCTCGGCCTTCCCGGGGCTGGAGCTGTTCCCCTTCGAGCGGCTGGCGCGCTGCCTGTCGAGTGGCATGCGCAAGCTCGACCCCTGGAGCATCGTGCAGAGCCTGCCGCCCGGGGACGAGCGCCTGCGCCAGCAGATCGCGCTGCGCTATGGCCTGCACGGCACGGCGGTGGACATGGGCGAGATCATCATCACCAACGGCGCCATGGAGGCGCTCAACCTGTGCCTGGAGGCCGTGACCCGGCCGGGTGACATCGTGGTGGTCGAATCGCCCACCTTCTATGCCGCACTGCAGGCGCTGGAGCGGCTGAACCTGAAAGCCGTGGAGGTGGCGACCCACCCGCGCGAGGGCATCGACCTGGCCGCACTGGCCGAGGCCCTGGCGCGCCACCCGGTCAAGGCCTGCTGGCTGATGCCGAGCTTTCAGAACCCGCTGGGCAGCCTGATGCCCGAGGACAAGAAGCGCGCCCTGGTGGCCCTGCTCGCCCGCCACCAGGTGCCGCTGATCGAAGACGACGTGTATGGCGAGCTGCACTTTGCCCCCGAGCGCCCGCCCCCGGCCAAGGCCTTCGACACCGAAGGGCTGGTGATGCACTGCAGCTCGTTCAGCAAGTGCCTGGCGCCCGGCTACCGCGTGGGCTGGGTGGCGGCGGGCCGCTTTGCCACCGCCGTGCAGCGCCTGAAACTCATGACCACGCTGGCAGCAGCCGTGCCGTCGCAGCAGGCCCTGTCGGAGTACCTGGCCCAGGGCGGCTACGACCGGCACCTGCGCCAATTGCGCCGCAGCCTGGCCCGCCAGCAGGAGCGCGCGCTGGCCTGCATCGGGCGGCATTTTCCCACCGACACGCGGGTGTCGCGGCCCGAGGGTGGGTACTTTCTGTGGGTGGAGCTGCCGGCGTCGGTCAACGCCCTTGCCCTGCACCGCCAGGCCCTGGCCCAGGGCATCAGCCTGGCGCCGGGGCAGATCTTCTCAGCCGACCAGCGCTTTGCGCACTGCGTGCGCATCAACTACGGCCACCCGGCGCAGGAGCGCTTTGAGGAGGCACTGGCCACCGTGGGGCGGCTGGCGCGGGAGTTGGCGCTGGGCTGAAACCGGGCCCGGCACGCGGGGGAGCGCAACATCCTGGTGCAATACCACGCCCTCGCCTCCCATCCTGGGGAAACCCGCCGGGCCAGTCCTTGCATTTTGCTGACAAATCACGGCAGAGCGTTGGATACACCCAACTTCGGGTTCGCCCCTCTTCTGGCATGGCTATTGCACGGCATACTGACCGCCGCCCGGCTTGCTGGCCCCACCAGGGCCGGCCGAGCAATCAACACCGCCCACCATGCCACCACCCCAGCGTGTCCCGATCCTGACCGTGGAAGACGAAGACGACTGGATCGTCTCGTTTGCGTTCGGCCCCCAGGGGGCAGACCGCCTGACGCTCAAGCGCACACCCCGGCTGGAGTTCATGCTGCGCCCCGAGCAGCGCGGCGTGTTCGTGGGCGCAGGCATGGGCACCCGCCCTGCCCCGCTGGTCGCCGTGCAATGGGGCAGCAAGAGTGTGGACGTGGTGTCCACCGAGCGGCGCTACAGCCTCGACATCAGCAAGGTGGACGGCAACCTGCTGGCCGCTGCGCTGCAGGTGCTGGGGAAGATGAACTTTGACCAGAGGTTTCAGCTGGCGGGGGTGTGAGGCCCTCTCGGGCCTGCGTCAGCAGGCACGGGAAGTAGCCCTTAGCGGGTCATTTTGAAGAATGCATTCACGACAGCCACTTGGGATTCGTCCAGCGTTGTCACAGCCACCGTGCCAAAGGCCATGCGGTCGTCGATGGGCCAAATCTGACCAGGGTTGTTCGCGGTAACGTCAGCCGCCAGCGAGGCAGCACGCAGGCTGCCGAAACGGGCATCACTGCGGCCATCGATCTGCTGGTCCAATGCTCCGGCCAGCGAATAGGTCACGTTGCGGATTTCCATCAGGTTGCGCGGCATCGCCACATAGGTGCCGACCGCAGCGGCCGGCTCCGACCAGTTCAGGCTGCTGAAGCAGACCTGCACCTCCTGCGGGTTGCCGTTGCTATCCAGGTACACGTAACGGTCCTGCTGGCCTTCGGTGCGCCCGGTAGGGACACGGATGCCTGCGGCCAGAAAGGCGTTAATCATGGCGG
Source organism: Acidovorax sp. Root219 (assembly GCF_001428665.1). Taxonomy (GTDB): domain Bacteria; phylum Pseudomonadota; class Gammaproteobacteria; order Burkholderiales; family Burkholderiaceae_C; genus Acidovorax. The sequence goes on along the minus strand of NZ_LMIJ01000028.1, from coordinate 111,485 downwards.
CACCACACAGGGGCGTTCCGGCAGGCGTCACCGCACCATTGACCCGGCCAGTGGGCGCCAGCGCATTGTCGCCTGGCGGGCGCCCCACGCCGTTGAAATACGCCTCGTAGGCCAGTTGCCAGCCCTGGATGAAGTCCGTGGACAGGCGTTGGTTGGCCGCAGAGCGCTGCAGATCGCGCCCCACGGCCACGGCGCCGATCAACAGGCCGATGACGACCAGAACGACGCTCAGCTCCAAAAGCGAGAAACCACGCTGGCGGCGCACACGGGTGCGGCAACTGGATGCGGTGTGAAGTGAGGTCATGGTAGGCGACTCGGTAAGCGTGAAATCAATGGCCAATCGCATCGGCTGTCAGTGTGTTGTTGTTGATCGAGATCGACAGGTCTGTCATGGCGGTGGTCCGTTCGGCAAAGTCTTTGTGCACTTCCTTGGCCTCGGCCAACGACGCAATCGCGTCAACCTGAGCGAATGCCGCCAGTCCCACGCTGATCCCCGCGGCCACAATGCCCCCAGCAGCCAATCCGATCTGAGCAGACCGGACACCGGCGCTGTAGGTGGTGTCGCCAACGGCGGACACCATTTCCTTGGCGGCATCGAGCACGCCTGCGGCAGCACCTGCAATGCCTGCGGCAGCGGCTGCGACGTCGGCTTCTGCCAGCTTGACGGAGATGAACAACTGGTCACGGTAGTCGTACAACGAGCGTTCAATCACAAAAGCACCCATGGCCGCGTTGAAGTGGGCGTGGGAGATTGCGGACAACGCGGCACCGCAATGCAATTCGGCAAACAACTCCGCGTGGCTGGCAGCCATCACGATGTCGTCGTAGGTGTTGGTGACGCGCGTTGCGGGTGCCTCAAAGGTAGGCGCAGCACTGGTGGCGGTGGCATTCGCTCCATCGAACGATTGCCCATCGCCGTTGGCGTCCAACATGCCCGGCGCTGCGATCACGAACGCCACCGAACGCCTCACGCCACCCAGCGTGGTGGCGAGGCCTCCGGCAGGCGCAGGGATGACGACACTCCCCAGGTTCAGCGCAAGGCAGGCGTCGACCAGCGTGGTCGACTTGCCTGCCAGCGGGCACGGCGGACCGTTGGCGGCATCGCACAAGGGATTGAAGATGGGAGCCGCAGGCGGCGCGGATTGGGTCGCGGGCTGGGTCGCCCCCAGCAGGACCGCCGTGGACTGGGGAATGGGCGGCGCGGTGGCGTTGGGACCATCCGCATTTTGAGGCCGGGGCTTTGGCGTGCGAATGCGCAACGGGTTCATTCGGTCACGGGCAACAGCCAGGTCCTGGTCCAGTTGCGCGGTTGCCGCATTGGGCCGGCGGTAGACGCCATAACGCAACGCCTTCGCCTCCAGGCTGGGAATCCCCAGCGCTCGCCACGGCAGGAAACCCACCTGGCGCAGCCCCGCGCCGTCGGAGCAGGCCTCCACGCCATTGGCGTCCGCCGCAGGGCAAGGCAGGCGGTAATTGGCATGCAGAAAGCCCACAAGGGCATCGCGCGCCTGCTGCTGCGCCGTTATCTGCACCGACGTGACGCGCTGGCGCTCAGCCAGCTGCCAAAGGATCACCGCAGCGGGCAGGATGATCCCCAGGGCCAGAAGCACCACCGACAGTTCGACGAGAGTAAAGCCCCTCACTTTGCGCTTCATGGATTGAGCCCTTTCTCGTCCAGATTGATGGCATCGGTGAGGGCATTCGTGAACGACTCGTAGACCTGGATGGCGTAGGTGTCCGCGGCGAGGCGCTTTTGCCGCGAGACCTCCAGCGCTGCCTTCGCTTCGTCAAGCGCTTGGGCCGCAAGCACGGTTTCAGCAATCGATGCGCCCAGGTTCACGGCGGCAATCGCAACGGTAAAGGCGGTCACCCCCTCGGTGTTCGCGGCCGACGCAATGCTCAGCACCCCCCCGGCCGTCGCAAGTGCCAAGCCCATCGCGGCAACCGCCACACCCGTCTCTGCGCTTTGAACGGCAGACTCTGATGCTGTGATGTCGAACAATCGCAGGGACCAATACTCCTGCATCACCCGTGCAGTGTCGTAAGCGGCATAGGCCCCCTGCGCCGCCGCCTGCATTTCACTCAGGCGGGCCGCGCATCCAATGCGTGCGCTCAGGTCGGATGGACCGACCGCCAGGCTCAGATCGTCGAAATCGTGGGTCTGGGGGCGGCCTGGAAAATCGAATTTCCACGCAGGATTGGCGCCTGCGGCATTGTTGCCATCAAAACGGTTGTTCTCACCGGGGTGCACGAGGACGTAAGCCACGGGAATGGAATCCGTTGCATTCCCCGCAGACAGCGCACCTGTCGCCGTGGGGTTGGCAGCATACTGGCGCAGCACGGCGCACCAGTCCAGGCCGTTGAACACGGCGCGGCGGGTATTTTTTGCCCTGCCAATGGCACTGGTCGCATTCGCCAAGGCGGAGGTCACACCTGCGCTCGGTGTAAGCCCCGTCTGGTGCGCGGGCACAGCAAGGCCGGTGAACTCGATATACAAGTCCGGGGAAGCCAGTTTTGGGGCGGTCGCGGTATTGAGCGCCAGGTCCATGGACCCACCGCGGTTGACGCCGTAGTGGATCTGGTTGAATTGGCTGCCCAGGCCCAGGGTACGCCACGGCAGGAACACCGCGTCGGCATCGCCGCAGGCCTGGACCCCCTGGGCATCTGAAGCAGGGCACGGCATGGTGCTGTTGGCAAGCACGAAACCTTCCACGGCCGACTGGGCTTCCGCCAGCTGGGCCAGCATGGCGGGCCGCTGCAGAGGCTCACGCGTGGAAACGACCCAGCGCCACACCAGCACGCCAAGAATACCGATGACGGCCATCGCCACGGCCAGTTCCACCAAGGACAGGCCGCGCTCCCGGTGCAGAAGAAAGCGCTTCATCGGATGCCTCCCTTCTGGTCGGCGCGCAGGAGGATTTCCATGGCCCGTTCGATCGGCATGGGCGTAACGGCCCCATTGTTGGTGATGTTGCAAGGTGGCGGGTTGTCCTGCTGGGTCTTGAGCTGCTGATAGATGGCTTGGGCATCCGTTTCCCGCTTCTGGGCCACTGTCAGCTCGCTTTGCAGAATCGCGAGTTCCTTGCGCAGCCTGATGGGCAAAAGGAATTTCGCGTTCGGGTCAGGGCTGGTCCTGGATCCACCAAACAGATCCACGACACCAGCCAGCACATTGGAGGAAGTGTTGACAGGCCCCAAGGGGCACAGTCCATTGCTCAAAGAGCAACCCGGCTGGATTTCAGTGGCTCCGTTGAAGCGCCGGTAGGGTCCGGCGTCAACCAAAGCGTTGTAGGCTGTTTGGAAAGCCGTGGCCGCAGGCCCCAGGTTGGCCTGCGCGGCGGCCAGATCGCTCTGGGCGGTCGCAAGGTTGGTCTGGGCGTTGTTGCGCTCAGTCACGGCCTTGTCGTACTCTGCCTGCAGCGCCACGGGGTCATTGAGCAGCGTGCGCTGCGAGGTCTTCTCCAGCATGGTCTTTTGCAGCGCCGCCTTGGCAACGGGATCGGTCGCAACAGCAATCTGCGCATTCAGCGAGGCGATGTCCGTATTGAGCTGGGCAAGCAATGCTGTTCTGTTGGTGATCATGTTCCCGTAGGACGTGACTTCACCGCTCCAGGAGGTCACCGCAGCCTGGTAGTCCGCGATCCGGTAGTCCGCGTTGGTTTTGGCCGCCGTGTAGTCGTTCCAGGTGGTGGCAGCCGTCTGCAGGGTCGCCACCCTGTCATCGATGTTCGTGGAAGTGGCGCCCGCTCTCACATACGCGATCAACAGGTTGATGGCATTGGTCCTGTTGGTGTCAGCGTTGTTCACGTCATTGGTTTTGCTCGTGACCGCAGCCTGTTTTGCTTGCCTGGCTGCGATGGCATTGTCCCACTCGGTCTTGGCCGCATTGACCGAAGAGCTGAGGTCGATGGTGGGGCACACCGCGCTCAGATCGGCACTGCCATCGGCCAAGGCCAGCGCGTTTCCGGCCATCACAGCGGCCACAACGTTTGCGGCGATGGAAGCAATGTTGAGGTATATGACCCCTCCCGACAATGCGGTCGCAGTCGCGTGGATGCCGATGGCGGCACAGGCGTTGACGGCCAAGCCCAGCGAGGCAGCACAAGTCACCGTGTCGACAACGGTATTGGCGGCATCCGAGATGGTTTCCAGAACCAATGCACCGGTTTCGACGGCGGTGATGGCGGCGCCCAGCGCGGCAAATGCCACGGCCTCCTTGGCAGAGGCGATATTGTCCGTACGCATGCCATGCACCTGCTCAATCACATCCACCCCCAGGGCCATGGTGTTGATGGAGTCGATCAACGGGTGGCAATGGAATGCGGACAGGAGACTGGCATGTGAACGCTCCAGCACGATGTCGTTGTAGAGCGCCAGCACCGGCCGGCGGCCCGGGTCTTCGACCATGCTGTCGCTCCCGGTGTTGGCTCCATCAAACAGGTTGCCGTCGCCATTGGCGTCCCCATTGCCCGGATGCACGAGCGCATAGGCCACGGTCCTGACAGGTGTCGCGTTCACCTCCGCCATGCCGGCAGCTGGAGCGATGGCCCGCCCTGCGTCCAGCCGCTGGCAGAAGTCCGGCAGCGTAAGGACGTTGGCCGTGTAGGTGCCGCCCGTGGCAGTGGTCTCGCGCATGGTGGCGAAAGTGCGACCGGTTTCGTCATACTCCAGCGGCCTCCAGGAGTCGTCCAGCACCGTCAGGCTGTTCGTGCCCGTCCCACGCTGCACGAGGTAGCGCAACTGGCCCACATCCACACCGGCATCGACACCCGCCAGGGCCATGGTGACCGTTGGCAACCATCCACTTTGGTTGCCGGCGCCACAGTCCGCCACACCATCGCGGTCGATGTCAGGGCAAGGCAGGCTTCCGGCCACCGTGACGTATGCAATGAGGGCCCGGTCTGCTTGCGAAAGGGCCTGGCGTTCCTGGCGGGCGGTGTTCACGGCCGAGCGTTCGCGCCACTGCAGGTAGCCAATGGTTGCAAGGCCTGCCATCACGGAGATCAGCAGCAGCACCTGCACGAGGCCGAACCCGCGTGAGCGGCCGGGCGCTCTGCGTGCGCGGTGGGCATTGGAATGGTTTGTCAGCATGGGAGATATCTAGGCAAACGCCGTTACGGCAGACTTTTGCGCAGCCAGCCGGCGAGTTGGGCCGGGGACTCGGCCACGACCACATCGTCGGAACCGAAGCGCAGGGGCGCCGAGGGGCTTGCAGCACAAGTGCTGACAGGCACATGGGGGGCATCGAATCGGCTCCCATCGTTGTCCTTGTCATCCAGCGGAACGATCACCCAGTAGGCCGCAACCATGACCAGGTTGCCAGCGCAGTCAATGGCGCCAGCGGGCCCGCCATCTCCGGTGAGGTAGGTTCTGGCCGTTGCCGCCGTTTTCCTGGATGCCGTGTTCAATGCCGCAATCAGGTCCGTGGTATCACGGTAGTTGGGACTGGCACTGGCATTGGGGTTGGAAGGATCAGGCACAGGGTCCCCGGTCCGCTCCTTCACCAAGGCAAGGTCTGCATCAGCGGTATCCACGACATTGGGGTCACGGAACACCGAATAGCGCGCACGCAACAGCGGCACCGGAAGCTCCAGCCCCACGCTCACATAGGGGAACCAGCCGACCTGCGTACCTGTGGTGCAGACCCCTGCGGTCAGTGCCTCGTAGCCGGTGCCCGCAACGCTGCTGTCAGGGCATGGAAGCCGCCCATGGCGCAGCGCAAAAGCGCGGACGATGGATTGCAGCTGTTGTGCTTCGGCCCGGCCCCGTTCGATCTGCTGCTGCGCTGTCACGGTTTCGTACCCGCTGAACGCAGCCCAAGACATCAGCCCCGCCACCACCAGCGCAACAGCAAGCTCCACCATGGTGAAGCCCGCCTGCGCAGCACGTTGCGCGGGGAGGTTGCTGCGGAGTGCGGCACAGGTCATTGCGCCTTCCCTGCGGGCGTGGCCCGGCGCGCATAGGTCTGCACATTGGCGGCAGCAACGCTCATGGCTTCGCTGACGCGGGGCAATTCTTCAAGAATGACGCGACGCCGGGCCACGTCTTTGGGGTCCAGGCTGTTGGAGATGGTCTTCAGTTCGCGGTTGAGCGACTGGACCTTGGCACTGCCTTCCAGCATCACCCGCAATGCCTGAAAATAGCGCGGATCCAGCTCACCCTGCGACAGGGACTCCAGTTCGTTGAGCGCTGCAATCACTTCGGTGGGCGAGGCGTCAGGCCCCTGTGCCGTCAGCGTCGCAAAGCGAGCGCGCACCTCAGTCAGGCGCCTGCGGCGCTCCTGCGAATTCATGCCGGAGGCCGGTGCCACAACCGCACTTGCAGCCTGCCCCGGCGCTTGGGAAGCGGGCGCGCCAGCCATCGCCAGATCCCGGCCTTGTTCCTTCACACCAGGAAGGGTTGCTGCGGGCGATACCGCCGCGCCTGCCGCACCAACAGCTACCGGCTCGGGCGCGCCCGAGCTCCCAGTCCACACGCCTACGGCGAATACCAGCGCCAGCACGAGCAGGCCAGCGGCACCGCCGATCAAAACACCCTTGCGCATCATTGCTCCGTCCCAATTTTCACACCCACGCCAGCAAGGCGGCATGAAGCAAGCGATTCACACGCCCGCAGCACACTGCAAAACGCCGTGTCAGAGGCGAAAAGGCTTTCAGCCTTCATTGCCCGCCTCCCAGCGTATGCCCGACCGACTGCCGCACCAGGTCGTACACCGGCAGCAGCAGCGCCACGATGAGGAACAGGAACAGACCGCCGGCGATCAGGATGATCACCGGCTTCAGGATTTCGGCCAGCGACTGGACTACTACTTCCAGGCGCTTGCGGTAGTCTCCGGCCAGGTGGGCCAGTTGCTGGTCCAGGCTGCCGGACTCCTCGCCCACCGAGATCATGCGCACCGCCATGGCCGGGAAGCCGCCCACACGGCGCATGGAGGAAGACACCGATTCACCACGCGACACCGATTCGGCCACCTGGATCAGGCGGGTACGGTAGTAGCGGTTCTTGGTGGCGCGACCCAGGATGCGCAGGCTGGACACCAGGTCTACCCCTGCACGCACCAGGATGGACAGGTGCTCCGTCATGTGTGCCATGCCCGAGGACACCAGCAGCGTGCGCGAGATCGGCAGGCGGTGCAGCAGGTTGTAGGTGGCCAGCTGAAAGCTTTCCGAGCGTTTGAACAGCACGGTACCCGTGATGGCGACCACGGCGACGACGAGCAACACCCAGGGCAGGTGGGTCGAGAGCATGTTGGCGAACGAGACCAGGCCTTCGGTAATGGGCGGCAGCTTGGCCTGCATCTGCTTGAACAGCCGGGCCATGTTGGGCACCACGTAGTAGATCCAGAAGATCGCCACGCCGATGATGGTGGCGAACACGAAGGCCGGGTAGATCAGCGCGGTCTTGATGTCGCGCTTGATGTTGATCATGCGTTCCACGTGCTCTGCCGCCTCGCCCAGCATGCGGTCGAGCGTACCCGTCTGGTCGCCGATGGAGACCAGGTTGCGCACGGTCTCGGGGAACACGTCGGGGTGGCGGTTGAAGGCCTCCGTCATGCCCACGCCCGCGTTCAGGTCGTCAAGCATGTTGCGGGCCACGTAGGCCATGGCGCGGTTCTCGCTGGTGTCGCTTTCGTCCACCAGGGTCTGCAGCGCATCGAGCGCAGGCACGCCGGCACGCATCATGAGGCCCATGTCGCGCAGGAAGCCCGCCAGGTCTTCGCCGCGCACCTGGCGGCGAAACACGTGCATGAGGATCTCGGAAAAGAAGGCCAGCCAGGCAGGAAAGCGGAACAGGCTGAGCACCGTGCCATCGGTGTCCGATTCGATGCGCATGCGCACCGACACCTCGCGCTTGACCGCCAGGCGCAGCAGGCCCGAGCGCACGCCGCCATGCGGCAGCAGCACCCGGTAGTAGTAGGTATTGAGGGATGAGGCCATGGGTGGTGTCCGCCGAAACGGGTCAGTCCTCGCCCACCGTGCGCAGGATCTCTTCCATGGTGGTCTCCCCCGCCAGCACGCGGTTGCGCGCCAGGGTCAGGATGGGGCGCATGCCGGCGCCCATGGCGCGCTGGCGGATTTCCGCACGCGTGGCGTCGGAGGCGATGGCGTCGGCCAGGTCGCGGTTGACGACCAGCATCTCGTACACCGGCAACCGGCCCAGGTAGCCGGTGTCGCGGCAGTGGTGGCAGCCCGCGCCGTGGAACACCTGCGGCGTCGAGTCGGGGTTGGTCAGGCCCAGCCAGCGGCGTTCATCCTCAGTCGCCAGGCGCGGCTTGGCACAGTGCGGGCATATGCGGCGCACCAGGCGCTGGTTGATCACCGCCACCAGGTTTTCGGCAATGGTTTCGGTGTCCACACCCAGCAGCTTGAGCCGGGGCATGACACCGAAGATGCTGCCCACGTGCAGGGTGGAGAGCACCAGGTGGCCGGTGGACGAAGCGTCGAGCGCGGCACGCGCGGTCTCGGAGTCGCGGATTTCACCCACCAGGATGATGTCGGGGTCATGCCGCAGAAAGTGGCGCATGGCGTTGGCGAACTCGTAGCCCGCGCGGCGGTTCACCTCGGTCTGGCAGGCCACGGGCACGCGGTACTCCACCGGGTCTTCCACGGTGAGCACGTTGCGCTCGATCAGCGGCTGCATGCGCAGGGCGGCATGCAGCGTGGTGCTCTTGCCGGAACCCGTGGGGCCGGTGATCAGGATCAGACCGTGCGGCTTGGCAAAGGCCTTGGCCATCACGGTCACGTCTTCCTGCAGAAAGCCCAGATCGGCCAGCTTGTCCAGGCTGCTGCGCTCAGGCAGCAGGCGCAGCACCATGCGCTCGCCGAATTCGGAGATAAGCGTAGACACGCGGATCGTGTAGTTGTGCTCCATCACCTGCGCGGTGAAGCTGCCGTCCTGCGGCAGGCGCTGCTCGCTGGCGTCCATGTCGGCCTGCAGCTTGACGTAGACCACCAGGCGGTCGAGTGCGGGCGACAGGGCGAACACCGGGCGCAGCACGCCGTCCACCCGCAGCAGAACCGAGCGGCTGCGCGCCGTGGGCGCCAGGTGGATGTCGGTGGCGCGTTCGCGCACGGCCAGGTGAAGCATGTGTTCAAGCAGGCGCGCCGGGCTGTAGGCACGGTCGATGTCAGCTTCGAGCTTGCGCACCTCGCTCTCGACCAGGCGGGTGGGCGGGTTGTCGGCAAAGTAGTAGTGCTGCTGGATGGCCTGCGCCACGCTGTCGAACTCGCCCTGGAAGAAGTGGCAGGACTTGCCCAGCTTGCGCAGCACCAGTTCGCGCACGGCGTCGGGCTGGGCATCGCCCAGAACCACCTCGATCTGGCCTTCGTGCTCCCGCACCGGCAAAAAACCGTAGGTCAGGCACAGCGAGCGGTTGAACACGGCTGCCACGGCCGGGTCGGGCTCGGGCATCTCGGCGGCGTTCACGAACAGCAGGCCGCGCTGGCCGGCGAGTTGGCGGGCCACCTCGTTGGCACTGGCAAAGCCCAGTTCCACGAGCAGGTTGCCCATGGGCACCTTCTCGATCTTCTGCTTTTGCAACACGTAGTCGATCGCCACGGATGAGACGACGCCAGCATTCACCAGCGCCGCCCCCAGGGAAGGGCTTTTCTCCTGCAGGGCAGCCAGGCGGTCGGTGACGGAAGTGCCGGGCGGCAGCGAAAGGGCGGCGTCTAGCACCGGGTCAGCGGGCGGATACATTCTGCTGCTCCAAGATAAAGAAAGTCAGTTCGTCTGGTTTGCCCGTGGGGGCCAACCCGTGTTGCAGCTGGAAGCGGGCAAGCGCCTCCCCCGTCTTGGAGCCGAAAAAGCCGTCGTCCAGCTCGCGCGGATCGAGCAGACCCAGGCCCTTGAGCTTGAGCTGCACGTTGCGCGTGGCCTGCTGGGCCGCCAGGATGTAGCGCGCCTCGCTGCGGCCCAGCCACGCCACCCATGCATCCTTGCCCTCGGTAAAACGGCAAACACGGGGCATGGGCTTGAGCGCATTGGCATTGGCGCCCAGGGGCTGCGGCAGGCGCTGCACCTGCAGCACGTCGTCAGCGGTGGCAATGGCCTTGAGCTGGGCTTCGCAAGCAATGCGGGGAGAAACTTCGGCCACGGACACGGTCGCAGACGCTGCAGCAGCGCTGGGGTCAGCGGCCGCCGATGCGGCTACGGCAGGTGCGGGCTCTGCCACCGTCGGCATCTGCGTGACGGGAGCCGGCGTTGGCGCCTCGGGCGCAGCCTTTGGCACTGGCGCCAGCGGGTTCTTCGGGGCGGCATCGACCACCGGCGGTGCACTGCCGCCGGAAGAAGACAGCCCCCAACTGGCCAGCGCCAGGGTGGCCGTGGTTCCGGCCACCAGGCCGGCAGCAACCCAGGCCCAGCGGCGGCGTGGGCGTGCCACGGCGGCAGCGATGGTGGCGGCGTCATCACCCAGCGCCGGCATGTCCGACACTGCGCGCTGCACCAGCGCGTCGGTGATCACCGAGCCGCGGGTGCTGGCCAAGCCGTACAGGCAGCGGTCCAGCACCAGGTGGATCTGGCGCAGGTTGCCCTGCGTGACGCGGTAGACGATGTCCACGGCGGCGGGCTCGATGGACAGGCGCCCTTCCGCCCCGGCGGCATTGACACGGAAGTCGAAGTACCGGGGCATCTCGTCCTTGTGCAGGCCCGACAGGCGGGCATGCTTGACGATGCGGCTCTTGAGCTGGCGCAACTCGGGCGTGGCCAGGGTCTCCTCCAGCTCGGGCTGGCCTACCAGCAGGATCTGCAGCAGCTTCTCCTGCCCGGTTTCGAGGTTGCACAGCAGGCGCACGAGTTCCAGCGACTGCACGCTCAGGTTCTGCGCATCGTCGATCACCAGCAGGCTGGTTTCATCGGCCTTTTGGCGCGCGATCAGGAACTCCGTCAACCGGGCGAGGCCCTGCTCCACCGAGTCGCTGGGGGGCAGGCCGAAGTCGCTTTGGATGGCCGAGAGCAGTGCGCTGTCCTGCAAAAACGTGTTCAGGATCAAGGCCGAGCGGCAGTTCTTGTCCTTGAGCGTATCGAGCAGGCGCCGCACCATGGTGCTTTTGCCCAGGCCCACCTCGCCCGTGAGCAGCACGAAGCCCTTGCGTGCCTCGATGCAATGCGCGACCTCCGCGAAATCCTCTTCCAATCGGGGCGTAAAGAAGTACGAGCCCGCATCCGGTGTGGGAGGGAAGGGATTGCGCGACAGACCCAGCGTCGCGTAGACAGGGCTGGTGCTCATTGGCGGGCGTTGGGTGTGAACTGGCCCAAGGCCGAACGCAGCGCAGCCGAGTCGGGAGACAGGCGCAGGGCGGCGCCCAGCGTCGCACGGGCCTCCTCGGGCTTGCCCCTGCGGCTGTGGATGCTGGCGAGGTTGATGGAGGCCTCTTCATCGCCAGGCATGCGGTCCAGGATGGCGCGGTACTGCTCGGCAGCGGCAGCATCGTTGCCGGCGCGCAGGTCGAACCAGGCCTGGGCACGCAGCAGGCCCAGGGAGCCGGCAGGCAGGCGCGACTTGAGGGCGGCCAGCTCGCGCTCGGCATCGGCCGTCTGGTTGTTCTTCATGGCGGCCACGAAGCGGGCGAAGCGCAGCTCCACAGGCGTTTCGTCCACCACGGGCGCGGGGGCTGGCACCACCACAGGCGGGGCGACCGCACGCGGGGCATGGGCGGGGCGTGGCGCTGCCGCAGGGCGCGGCGTGGCCGGGCGAACGTCGGCCTGGCCGGTGGCGGCCTGCGCGACCACCACGGCGGGTGCGGACACCGGTGCGGCGGCGGGGGCTGGGGCGGCCTGGACCTGCGCAGCAGGTGCCGGCGCTGACGGCGCGGGCGCAACCGAGGAAGGCATGGGGGCTGGCGCCGTGGCGGCAGCCACCGCAGCGGTCTGCGCACTGGCAGCAGGCGAATCGACCACCGGCGTGGCACCGGCAACCGCCGGCACCTCCACCAGCGGCTGCGAGGCCGCCAGTGCCGGCAGCATGGCCACCGGCGCGGCCGGTGCCGCCGCAGCCACCACGGGCGGCAGTGGCTTGGGTTGCTTCTGGCTTTGCCACAGCACCCAGCCCAGGCCACCGGCGACTACCACGATGGCAAATGCCAGGGCACCATCCAGCCACGCAGGGCGGCCGCCGCGCGGGGCGGTGACAGCGCGAGGCCGGGCCGTGGCAGCGGGCGCAGCAGGGGATGCCGTGGCCGTGTCCATGGATTTCAGTGCGTCGTGGATGAGGCTCATAGCACACGCACCCGCAGAACGATGACCAGCTCACGGCTGTTGTGCACCTTATTTTCGTTGCCGAACAACTTGCCCAGCAGCGGCACGTCGGAGACACCTGGGGCACCGCGGTCGTTGTTGGAGTTGCGCTGATCGATCAGGCCGCCCACCACCACCACGTCGCCGTCACCCACGTTGAGGGTGGTTGTCAGGCCCTTGTAGCTGACCTTGGGCAACGATATGAGGTTCTCGCCCCCCACCGCCACCAGTTGCAGGCTGGCCGGGTCCACATCGCTCTGCATCGGGTTGAGCATCAGCTCGATACGGCCGTCTTCACGCACCATGGGGAGTACACCGACCATGACGCCAGAAAACACCGTGTCGGTTTGCACGCTCGACGAGGTGGTGGATGCGCCGCCGCCGGGTACCGTCTGCGTGGAGGCCGATTGCGATACATAGCGCGAACTGGTGCCCACCGACAGCAGTGCCGGCGTGCCGTTGCGCACCTGTATGTTGGGGTTGGACAGCACCTTGAGGTTGCCAAACGCGCGCAGCGCATTGATGACGATGCCGTAGTTGCTACCCTGGTAAGACGCGCCAAAGGCAGGACCGGTCAGGCTGCCGATGAGCGCGGCGGGGATCGAGATGGCGCGTGCAGGGTAGCCGTTGCCCGCATTGGGCAGCGTGCCGTTGCTGCCGCCCAATTGCATGGGCGAGGAGCCGAAGCCCGTGGCCAGGCGGCTGCGCAATGAATTCCAGTCCACACCGAACTCGAAGTTGTCACCCAGCTGCACGTCGATCAGCTGAGCCTCGACATACACCTGCTTTCCCAGCACCTTGTGGATCTGGGCCAGCATCTTCTCCACCGTGCGCATCTTGGATGGGCGCGCCTTGACGTAGAGCGTGCCGGTCTGGGAGTTCAGGGTGAAGCCGCCCTCTTCCTTGATGGTGGTCACCGATGGACCTAGCGCCCCGGGCCCCCGGGCCACGTTCGCCGCGCCTGTTCCATTGGGGGCAGGTGTTCCCGTCCAGGCCGAAGGCGTGGATGGGGAATAGCCCGGCGCCTGCACGTTCGCGCCCTGCTGCTGTTGCTCCAGGCGATCCTTGGCGTCGTCTTCCAGAAGGGCCTTGAGCGCGCTGGCCACGTCTGCGTAAGGATCGGCAGAGCTGCCGCCGGAGCCCGACATGGTCAGGCTGCCCTGCTGGGCGCCCGAGCCGCCGCTGGAGCCACCGCCGCCCCCGCCGCTGCTCCCACCGCCGCCTCCATTGCTGCTGCCGAATACATTGCCCCCCGACCCCATCTGGATGCTGGACTTGGTGTTCAGGAAGTTGAGCGAGAAGAACTTTTCCTCGGTCAGGCTCACGCGCAGCGTGTTGCCGCGAAACTCGCCCGCCACGTCGTACGTGCGCATCACTTCGTTGAAGCCTTCGCGCAGGGTCACCTGGCGCAGGTACATGTCGGCCAGTTGGCCGCCACGCAGCACGTTGGGGTCCACGATCAGGTTGAGGTTGCCGGCATCGGCGAATGCGCCCAGGATCTGGCTGATGCTGGCCTTGGACATGGCCACGTTGATCAACTTGCCTTCGAGCGGATCGAACACGGGTGCCATCGGTGCGATCACCGGTGCCGGTGCGGGCCTGTTGAGGTCTGCCAGCAGAAGTTGCTGGTGCTCCAGCAGGCGCTTGGCCTCGGCCACCGCGTTCTCGCGCATCTGGTCGGCAGCCGCGGTGTCCGGCGCGGGCAGGCTGGAGGCGCTGCGCGGCGGCCCATTGGCGCAACCGCTGAGAATGAACGCGGCGCACACCAGGGCCAGGGGCTTGAAGATCGGAGGATGGGTCATATCGCTGTCCTTGGCACCGCTTGGGTGATTCATGGATTTCTTGAAAATGGGTACGTTCTTCTGTGCGCGAAGTTCAGACTGCCGGGCACATCCGCAGGCCGCAGGAGCGCATGGACGCTGCGGCACCTTTGCTCATCACGGCAGGCTCCTGATAGGGCCCTGGGCGTTGTCCGGTGCCGTGCCGGGCACGCCGGCCTTAAACTGCTGGCTGCTGATGCTCGCCAGCGAGCCATCGGGCCAGCGCAGCGTTCCGACCCGAAGCCCCACTTCGGGCAAGGTCAGCGTCTGGCGGCCCAGACGCTCGGAAATCACGACCCGGTTGGGCTCCACCTTGGTGATGCGGCCGCCTTCGGGCAGGCGCGCACCCTGGCGGGCCAGGCGGTCATCGATCACGACGGATTGCGTCTCTGTGGCCAGGTTGTCCAGGTGCAACGACATCGAACGCATGGGCATCTGCACGCTGCCGACGATCTCGCGACCCGGTGCGGGCAGCGCGATCAGGGTTTGCGGGTCCACGCCCCGGCCAGATGCCTGCTTCTGAATGCGGGCCATTGCGTCGAAAGCATCCGCCACCCGCGCCTGGTCGGTGCGCAGCGCCTCAGGCAAGGCTGCCAGCGACATCTCAGGCGGCCGGACGTTGGGCGTGCGGGCTTGGACCAGTTGCACCACGCCGTACATCGCCCATCCGAGCAATGCGACGGCAACCACATTCAAGAGCAGTGCTGCGTATTTCATGGTTTCATGTTCCCGGGTGCGGCAGCCTTGGCAACCAGTTCATAGGAGAAAGCGCCTTGAGAAGATTCGGCAGGGTCCATGGCCTTGAGCGTCCAGCCAGCGGCGGACATCAGGCTCACCCAGCGGGTCACCGATGCCGAGGCTCCGGGCGCGACCACGCCATCCACGCGGAAGGCACGCGCGCGGTTCGGGTTCTGGTTCTGCTGGGTGGCCTCCAGCTTCACCCGCACGATGCGGATGTCACTGCCCGTGGACGACTTGAGCACGGCCAGGAAGGCCATGGGGTCGTAGCGGGCGCCCTCGTCCAGCGTGCGCGAAAAATCTGCGACGGGAAGCAATTGCTGCGGCGCCTGAACGGTGGTCACTGCCTGGATGCGCTGCTGCATTGCCGCGAGCTGCGCGCGCTGGCTCTGGCCTTCGTCGCGCTGGGCATCGGCCTGCTGGCTGGTGAATGCACCCACGGCAACCAAGGCACCGCCAACCACCGCCGTGAGCGCCGTAATCGACGCCACCCAGCGTTCCGCACGCCAGGCCACGCGCTCCGCAAAGGGATTGAGGGCATGCCGGCCTGCAGCGTCGCGCGCCAGCGCGGGCATCACCGTCTGCACCCGCTCGCCGGCCAACGACAGCTCTGCAGCCTTCATTACCACAGGTGCACTGCCCAGCACGCCCTGCAAGGCCGATACACAGATCTCACCATCGGCGGGCTGGGTGCTCCACAAGGCGCCCCACTCCACCGCATCGGGCCCCAGGCGGCTGAGCAGCGCGCTCTGGTTGGCCACCAGCACCTGGGCAGAACTGGTCATGGCCGACGCGCCCGAACCTAGTGCCTGGGTGGAAGCGAACACCATGCCCTCCTCGCTGTGGGCAAAGCACATCAGGCGGCGCTGCGAGAGCAGCAGGCGCGCCTGGCCCGCGTCCACGCCATTGCACAGCAGGCCGCCGGTCGTCATCACCAGGCAGTGGTCGTTTTGCTCCTTAGCCCACTGCGAGCTGCGTTGCCACAGATCCAGCGACACCGCGGAAAAGAAGGCCTGGAACCCACCTGGCACCTTGAGCAGACGGTGCATGATGATGTGGGCAGAGCCCTCCACCAGGCCTTGCGTGCGCACGCGCTTCTCGATCAAAGCCGTGGCGTATTCGGACTTGCCTTCGAAGCGCCAGACATCGGTGAAGACGTCGTCCAGGTCCAGCACCACCAGCGCGGTATGCGTGAGCCGGGGCCAGGCAGGCACTTCCTGTGCCTGGTGGCCGTGGCAATGCACCCACCCTGCATTGGCGACGCGGTAAACATGTTCGGCGGCAGCGCTCATGGCATGGTCCTGGGCGGTGGGGCGACGGAAACCGTCTGGAAATACAGCGTGCCGCTGGCACCCAGCGTCAGCCCCTTGTCACCTGGCTGCGGCATCTGGAAGAGACCCGTTTCAGGGGACAGGGTGGCGACCTCGAAGAGATCGGCAACGAAGATGGATCCTGCACCGCCACGGCCCAGCTCGCCCAGGAACTGCGCAGCCTCCACGCGGGTAGCCGGCCCTGTCGTGCGGCGCAGCTTGCGCTCGCCCCACTGCGCGGGATCGAACCCCAGGCGGTCTACCTGCTGCGCCACCTGCTTGAGCGATTGCACAAGGCGCTCGCGCTGCTCCACCTCGGGCATGAGGTTACGGGCGCTGTCCAGGCTCTGGCGCAATTGGGCGGTCTGCTGGCGCTCGAACGCCAGCTTCTTGAGCCCACTCTGCGCCAGCCAGGCGCCACAAGCCAGCAAGGCAGTGGCCAGGGCCAGGGCCCCGAGCTTGACGGTACGGGTGCCGTTCAATTACTGCTCCATGATCCAGTGGGCGGTCAGCAGGATGACCTGGTCTTCGTCCAGCTTGCGGCCATCAGTCGTACCGCCAGCGCTGCCGGACGTATTGACCACCGCCTGGCGCGTGTCGCTGGTGTTCATCTGGGTGCTGTTACCAGCCACATTGATGGCCACGCCCTGGGTGTTGTTGGCCTCCCACTGGGTACCGGGCGCGTTCGCCTCGGTCGCAGCCGTCTGGTGGGCTGGGCGGCCCTGGATGCGGAAACGGCCTTCGCGGGAATCGGGCTTGCCATCGATCACCTGGTCCATGTAGCGCGCCAGGTCAGGTGTGAGGCCGCGGATCACCATCACGTTGCCAGCGCCGCTGGCCACGCCGGCGTCGTTGAACTGGAAGCAGACCTGCAGCTCGGCGGGGTTGCCGTTGGAGTCGATGTACAGGAAACGGTCTTCATGCCCTTCGCCACGGCCAGGGGGCATGCGCACGCCGGACTGTGTCATCAGGGTGCGCAGGTTCAGGCCTGCCAGCGCCTTGTCGCCCTGGCCGACGGTGTCTGCCGCATAGCCCTGGCCAGCGCAGATCTTTGCACCCCGGTTGGTGAAGCTGGCGGGGATGCCGGGCACGGCCATGGAGCCGGCGCGGGCGCATGCGTTGCTGTTGTTGATCGAGGTTTCGGAGCCATCGATCATGTAGGTGGGAGCCTGCTGGCAATCACCCACCACCACACCGGTACGCTGGTAGTACTGGTCGTAAGACATCTTCCACTGGTAGGCGAACTTGTTGATCGCCTTCTGGTACTCGGCATTGCGCTGCACGTCCTTGGCGATGGCCACGGCACCGATGATCAGGCCGATGACGGCCAGCACGATGGCCAGCTCCACCAGGGTGAAACCTTGCTGGACCTTGCGGCCAAGCTTGCGAAATGATTGCATCTGTTTCATCGAAATCTCCGACGAGGTGTGAGTGATAGGTTGTGAGAAAAGTGGTAGCAGGGCTGCCACCAGTTACTGGTTCATGCGGTAGATGGCCGTGACGATTTCCACCTGGTCTTCGTCCAGGCCATCGTTGTTGTTGGTACCCATCTTGTCGCGGTTGGTGCGGTTCCATTCCTGGCCAGGCACATTGGGGGTACCGTTCAGAACGCCCTCCCTGCGGAAGCGGCCTTCGCGCTCATCGGGCTTGCCATCGATCATCTGGTCAAGCGAACGGGCCAGATCAGGAGTCAGGCCGGTGATGACCATCACGTTGCCCGCCCCATCCCCCACATCACCGACGCCCGCACCAGTGGCCATCGGTTTGTTCCACTGGAAGCACACCTGGATTTCCTGGGGATTGCCGTTGCTGTCGAGGTAGACATAGCGGTCTTCGAGGCCTTCTGCACGGCCCGGGGGCATGCGAACACCGGCACGTGTCATCAGCGTGCGCAGATCGCGGTTCGCATCCGTGTCGAAAGCGCGGGTCATGTTCTGCCCCTTGGCGCCGCGGCAAATGGCCGATGGAGCCGTAGCTCCTGTCATGTCGCGGCCGGACCGGACATCTCCAGGCTTGGCGGCGGCAGCGATGAACGCGGCGCCGTTGACCATGTTCTGCGGAGCCGTCTGGCTATCACCCAGCACCACGCCATTGCGCTGGTAGTACTGGTTGTATGCCTGCTCCCACTGGTCGATGAACTTATTCTTGATCTTGGTGTACTCGGCGTTGCGCTGCACGTCCTTGCCAATGGCCACGGCGCCGATGATCAGGCCGATGACGGCCAGCACGACAGCCAGTTCGACCAAGGTGAAGCCTTGCTGGCGAGCCGAGCGCAGGCCACGCTGGGGATTCTTGAAGAAGTTTTTCATGATGGTGTTTCCCTGACCCGGCTTACTGGTTCATCTTGTAGATGGCGGTCAGCGTGATGACCTGCTCTTCATCGCGCGAATTGCCGTCCGCCGGCGCGGCGGGTACGGCACCCTGCCCCGAGGTGTTGTTGACAATCCATTGCAGGCCCGGCTGGTTGGGCGTGCCGTTGGCGATGCCCTGCCTGCGGAAGCGGCCTTCCTGCTCATCGGGCTTGCCGTCGATCATCTGGTCCAGCATGCGGGCCAGGTCAGGCGTCAGGCCGGAGATCACCATCACGTTGCCCGAGCCGGCAGCCGTCGATGGCTTGTTCCACTGGAAGCAGATCTGGATTTCCTGGGGGTTGCCATTGGTGTCGGTGTAGACGTACAGGTCTTCCTGGCCCTCGGCACGGCCTGGGGGCAAACGCACCCCGGCCTGGGTCATCAGGGTACGAAGCTGGCCTGCAACGGCACCGGCACGCACGTCCGCCACAGGGGCACGTTCGCAGACAGGCGCCGGTGCAGTGACAGCAGCAAGACTCATGTCGCCGCCAGACAAAGGTGCCACGGCAGGCACCGCCACCGTGCCAAAGGCAGTGCCGTTGACCATGATCCGCGGCGCTACCTGGCTATCGCCCACCACCACGCCGGTGCGCTGGTAGTACTGGTTGTACGCCTGCTCCCACTGGTCGATGAACTTGTTCTTGATCTTGGTGTACTCGGCGTTGCGCTGTACATCCTTGCCGATGGCCACGGCGCCGATGATGAGGCCGATGACGGCCAGCACGACCGCCAGCTCGACCAGGGTGAAGCCACCCTGTGCGGCCCGTTGGCCGGCCGAGCCATGTTTGCGCCGCGAAGGCAGGATGGGAAAAAGTGGTCGCATGATGTCCTCAGGCGTTGAAAAAAGACACACAAAAAAAAGATTGCTGAATGTAACGACTGTAAACAATGCATAACCGAAGTCAAGAAAAAAACAATCACTCATCCGGGTGGTTTTTGGTCGATTTTTGCCACCCGGATCGCATTTGTATTTCGCTGTTTAAAAAGGTATTTTTCATAGGAGAAACCAAGAAAAATCGGCCTTGTTTCGCACCCGTTGAAGAGGTAGCGAAGCATCCCCCATCGGTATGCAATTAGCCATAGTGCTTATGTATTAGAGAGACAACAAAACACAAAACAAACAAACAGAAGCCAATTTCAATAGATTTCATCAATCAAAATTGCACAGTGAATCGGCAGATTTCGCCAGAAAATCTGATATGCATTGGGAGGTATGAGCCAGGTATCCCACAGGGCCAGCAACAGGGTTTCGCGCCATTCATTCGACCCGGTCAAGAGCGACCGTATGGAGGGCTCGGTAACGACAGGAAGGTTGCAGTGCAGCGGCAGGGTTCGTCGGGCCCAGGGCCCCTGTCGGCGGGCTGCTCAGGCGGCCTTGAGCCTAGAGCGCGCCACCACATCGATGAGCCGCCCCGCCTGGTCGCGCAGCGACTCCGAGGCGGCGGCGGACTACTCCACCAGCGCGGCGCTCGTCTGGGTCATGCCATCAAGCTGCGAGATGGCGGTGTTGACTTCGCCCACGCTCTGGCCCTGCTCCTCGATGGCGCTGGCGATCTCACCGATGAGGCTGCTCACGCGCTGCACAGAGCCCAGGACCTTGTCCATGGTCTGCTCTGGCGCACGGTCAGGGCGGCCGAGGTCTGCTCGATGCTGGCAGCCGCGGCCTCGGTGAGCACCGAGAGGTCAGGGCCGCCGCGGCTCAGCTCCTGGCTGGCCACGGCAATGCTGTCCGCGCTGCGTCGCACTTCGATGACCGGCGCATTGAGCGCGCCCCACATGCGCGCCAGCGCGCGGTGTCCGCCTCACTGCGGCAACGCGCGGATCACCCGGCAGGGATTGCCCGCCGCCAGCACGCGTGGCGGCACGTCGCGCGTGACCACACTGCCTGCGCCGATCACGGCGCCATCGCCAATCGTCACGCCAGGGCAGATGATGGCGCCGCCGCCGATCCAGACGTCCTCACCGATGGCCACGGGCAGGCACAGCTCGATGCCGGTGGCCCGCTCGGTGGGCGACAGGGGGTGCGATGCCGTATAGATCTGCACGCCGGGCGCACACAGGGTGCGGGCCCCGATGCGCACCGGGGCACCATCAAGCACGACGCAGTTGAAGTTGAAATACGCGCCCTCGCCCAAGGTGATGTTGTAGCCGTAATCGCAATGGAATGGCGGCGTGATATGCACGCTGGCGGGCTGGCCTGGCAGAAGTTGTGCCTGCAACGCCTGCAGTTCGGCAGCGGCCTCGGGCGCCGCGTGGTTGATGGCATGGCACAGCTGGCGGGCGCGCAGGCGGTCGGCCACCAGCTCCGGGTCGGCGGCCTGGTAGGGCGCGCCGGCAATCATCTTGTGTTTCTCGGTTGTCATCAAGCCATTGTGGCCCGTGGCCTCAAGCCCCTTCGCCAGCCAGCGCAGTCCACTTTCGCTCGCTGCGCGCGGACTCCACCACCCGCTCGATGAAGCGCACGCCGCGTGCACCGTCTTCCACGCGCGGGTAATCGGCCGCCAGCGGGTCGGCCGGCTGCTCGGCCGCATGGGCGCGGATGTCCGCCGCCACGCCCAGGTAGACGTTGGCAAAGGCCTCGATGAAGGCCTCGGGATGGCCTGATGGAATGCGGCCCGCGCGCAGCGCCGAGGGGCTGAGCCAGGGCGCACCGCGCGTGAGGATGCGGCGCGGCCCGTCCACGGGCGAATGCACCAGGTGGTTGGGGTCTTCCTGGCGCCAGGTGATGGTGCCCAGGGTGCCCGAGACCTGCAGGCGCAGGTCGTTCTCCAGGCCCGCAGCCACCTGCGATGCCACGATGATGCCGCGCGCGCCATTGGCGTAGCGCAGCAGCATCTGCGTGTCGTCGTCGAGGCGGCGGCCCGCGCCGAAGGCGGTGAGGTCGGCGCACAGCCATTCGGGCTCCATCCCGGTCACGGTAGCGGCCAGGTTCTCGGCATGCGAGCCGATGTCGCCCATGGTGCCCACGGCGCCGCTGCGCGCGGGGTCCAGCCGCCAGTCGGCCTGCTTGTTGGCACCGCCCTCTTCCACCGCCGTGGCCAGCCAGCCCTGGTTGTATTCGACCGTGATCTTGCGCAGCGTGCCCAGGGCGCCGCTGCGCACCAGGTGGCGCGCCTCACGCACCAGGGGGTAACCGGTGTAGTTGTAGGTCACGCCGAACACGGTGCCGGCCTGGCGCACGGCGGCCACCAGTTCATCGGCCTGAGCGCTGGTGTGCACCAGCGGCTTGTCGCACACTACGTGAAAGCCCGCCTGCACAAAGGCCAGGGCCACCGGGTGGTGCACGTGGTTGGGGGTGACGATGCTGACCAGGTCGATTCGCTCACCAGCGGGGCGGCGCAGCTCGTCGGCCAGCAGGTCCTGCCAGCTGCCGTGGTTGCGCTCGTCGGCCAGGCCCAGGGCGGCGCCCGAGGCGCGGGCCCGCTCGGGCGAGGACGAGAGCGCGCCCGCCACCAGCTCGAACTGCCCGTCCAGCGCCATGGCCTTGCGGTGCACGGCACCGATGAAGGCGCCATTGCCGCCGCCCACCATGGCATAGCGCAGCTTGCGTTCAGAGGACATGGAATCCCTTGTTGGTCATTATTTCGGTTGCTCGTCGCGGGCAAACACGGCGTCGAAGGCGCCTGCGGCGGGCTTGAAGTCGAGCCGCTTGCAGAAGGCAGCGCTTTCTGTGGCACCGTGCACGCGGTCCATGCGGCTGTCTTCCCACTCCACCGACAAAGGGCCCTGGTAGCCGATGTCGTTGAGGGCGACGATGATGGATTCGAAATCGATCATGCCGCGCCCCACGCTGCGAAAGTCCCAGTGGCGCCGCGCATCACCAAAGCTGGTGTGCCCGCCGAACACGCCCACCGTGCCGTCGCCCCTGCCCCACCACACGTCCTTCATGTGGGCGTTGTAGACGCGGTCGGCAAACTGGCGGATGAACTTCACGTAGTCCACGCCCTGGTAGGCCAGGTGGCTCGGGTCATAGTTGAAGCCGAAGCGCCGGTGCCCATTCACAGCGGCAATCGCGCGCTCGGCCGAGGCGATGTCGAAGGCGATCTCGGTGGGGTGCACCTCGAGCGCGAAGTTGATGTCGTGCTGCTCGAACACGTCGAGGATGGGGCCAAAGCGCTGGGCGAAGTCCGCAAAGCCCTTGTCCCAGTACGCCTGGCTGGTGGGCGGGAAGGCATAGATGGCATGCCATACCGATGACCCGGTGAAGCCCGTGACCGTCTTCACCCCAAACTTCGCGGCGGCACGCGCCGTGTCGGCCAGCTCGCTGGCTGCGCGCTGGCGCACGCCTTCGGGTTCGCCATCGCCCCACACATGGGGCGGCAGGATGGACTGGTGGCGCTCGTCGATGCGGTCGCACACCGCCTGACCCACCAGGTGGTTGCCAATGGCAAAGCATGCAAGGCCATGCTGGGCCAGCAGCGCATGCTTGTCCTTCACATACTGCGCGGAGGCCAGCGCCTCCTGCACGTTGAAATGGTCGCCCCAGCAGGCCAGCTCCAGGCCGTCATAGCCCATGCTGCGGGCCAGCGGCGCGAGCTCGGACAGCGGCAGGTCGGCCCACTGGCCGGTGAAGAGGGTGACGGGTCTTGGCATGGTGGAGCTCCAGAAAATGGGGGCAGCGAACAGCCCACCGGGCGGCCGCCGCTGCGATGGGGCGAGACCCCCATCAGGCGTCCCGATCAGAATGGCGAGTCAGGGAAGTAGAAGCTCTTGGCGTTCTCTTTGGTGATCAGCACCGAAGGGATGATGGTCGTGGGCGGCAGCTTGTCGCCCTTGATGCGTGCCTCGGCCGTGAGCTTGATCGAGTCGTAGATGAACTTCGGCGAGTACGACACATTGGCCTGGATCAGCGGGTTGCTGCCGTCGGCCAGCGTCTTGATCATGCCCTTGGCACCGGCGCCGCCGAACACCAGCTTGATGTCCTTGCGCTTGGCCTGCTCGATGGCCTTGAGCACGCCCACGGCCATGTCGTCATCGGCCGCCCAGACCGCGTCGATCTTCGGGAAGCGCGTGAGGTAGTCCTGCATGACCTTGAAGGCGTCGTCGCGGTTCCAGTTGGCGTACTTGGCGTCCAGCAGCTTGATGTCGGGGTGGTTCTTGAGCACCGCGTTGAACGCGTCCATGCGCTCGTTGTCCAGCGTGGTGGCAATGCCGCGCATGGCCACCACGTTGCCCTTGCCTCCCAGCGCCTTGGCGATGTACTCGGCCGGGATCTTGCCGAAGGCGGTGTTGTCACCGGCCACATAGGCGTCCTGCGCGCTGGTGTCGGTCAGGCCGCGGTCCACCACCGTCACGTAGACGCCCTTGGCCTTGACCTGGGCGACCGGCTTGGTCAGCGCGGCCGATTCGAAGGGAAAGATCACCAGGGCGTTGATCTTGCTGACCGTGACCAGGTCCTGCAGCTGGTTGGCCTGTTCGGGCGCACCGCCGGCTGTCTTGACGATGACCTGCAGGCCGGGGTTGGCCTTCTCCAGGTCTTTCTTGGCTTGGTTGGCCCAGTACACGATGCCGCCCGTGAAGCCGTGCGTGGCCGACGGAATGGCCACCCCCACCACGACCTTGTTGGCCTGGGCCACGGCCGGGCCGGCCAGCGCCAGCGCTGCGGCGGCGCCCACGGCCGAGAGGGCCAGGCGGCGGGTAAAAGTAAGTTGGCTGTTCATGATGCGTTGTCTCCTGTTGCTGTTGCTTTGATGAAAAAGGCCATGGAAGCTGGCCGACTGGGGAACACGAAAGTCAATAACACCTACCGAAAAACCGAGAAACCGATTCAAGAGGCCATCACCGTTTTCCGCGCTGCATGAAGGCCACTGCAATGATCACGAAGCCCTGCACCGCCGCATTCAGGTACACGCTGATGATGCTGGTGAGGTTCAGGATATTGCTGATGACCGACAGCAGGATGGCGCCCACCACCGTGCCGGTGATGGTGCCCGCACCGCCCTTCAACACGGTGCCGCCCACGATCACTGCGGCGATCGCCTCCAGCTCCCACAGCAGGCCCGTGGTGGGCGATGCCGAGCCCAGGCGCGGCACGTAGAGCAGTGTGGCGATGCCCACACACACGCCGAGCAGCATGTAGGTCAGGATCTTGATCTTGTGCACGTCCACCGCGGCGTACTGCGCCACCTGCTCGTTGGAGCCGATGGCCTGTACGTAGCGGCCGTAGGCCGTACGGTTGAGGATCACACCGCCTACCAATGCCACCAGCAGGAAGATCCACACCGGGATGGGTACGCCCAGCAGGTTGGCGTAATACACGGGGCTGTAGATGTCGGACAGGTCGTTGTCCAGCGTGATGGCGCCGCCGTTGGAGAAGTAGGTGAGGTAGGCGCGGAAGATGCCCAGCGTGCCCAGCGTCACGATGAAGGGCTCGATGCGCCCCTTGGTGATCAAGAGGCCATGCACCAGGCCGAACACCGCGCCCAGCACCACCGCCAGCAGCATGCCGACCACCACGGCGGCCATGGGCGAGCCCAGCACGGGTGCCATGGCGTTCATGAACAGGATGACCGAGCCGGCGATCAGCGCCGCCATGGAACCGACCGACAGGTCGATGCCGCCCGAGATGATGACGAAGCACATGCCCACCGCGATGATGCCGATGAAGGCCGTGCGCGTGAGCACGTTCATCACGTTGTCATAGGTGGCGAAGTTGCTGTTGAGCAGCGTGCCGGCAATGCACAGCAGCGCCAGGCCGATGACCGGGCCCATGCCGTGCAGCTTGCCCCACCAGGCGGTTGCGGCACCGTGGCGGCTGCCGCCTGCCTGTGGCGCGGCGGCGGTGTTCTCAGCGGGTACCTGTGGCATGGACGATCAACTCCTCTTCGGTCAAATGGGGTTCTTGCAGCGTGGTCTGCAGCCGGCCGGCGCGCATCACCGCGACGCGGTGGCACAGGCCGATCAGCTCCATCAGTTCGGACGAAATCACGATCACCGCCAGGCCCTGCGCCGCCAGGCGCTGCACCAGGTGGTAGATCTCGCGCTTGGCGCCCACGTCCACACCGCGCGTGGGCTCGTCGAGCACCACCACGCTGGGGCCGGGGTGCAGCACCTTTGCCAGCGCGAGTTTTTGCTGGTTGCCGCCCGACAGCGACGATGCGCGCACGTCGAGCGAGCCGGTGCGGATGCCGAACTCCTGCACCGCATCGCGCAGCGCGGCCTGCTCGGCCGCCGGGTTGAGCCAAGGCTTGGCATAGCGCTCCAGCGCCATCAGCGTGAGGTTGGGCCGCAGGCTGAAGTGCACATGCAGGCCCTTGCCCTTGCGGTCTTCGCTCAGGTAGGTCAAACCGTGGCGAGCCGCATCGCGCGGGCTCTTGAGCTGCACCGCCTTGCCCGCCAGCTCCACCGTGCCGGCAGAGCGAGGGCGCAGGCCCAAGAGGCCCTCGAACAGCTCGGTGCGGCCGGCGCCCACCAGGCCGGCAAAGCCCAGTATCTCGCCGCGCCGCACCTCGAAATCCACGTCCTGCGCCCAGCCGGGCACGGTGAGGCCGCGCACCTGGAGGATGGGCTCGCCTGCCGGAGCGGGCAGCTTGGCGGGGAACAGGTCGGCCAGCTCACGGCCTACCATCAGGTTGGCCATCTGCCGCCGCGTGACGCTGGCCGTGGGCTCGCGTGCCACCAGCAGGCCGTCGCGCATCACCACCACCTCGTCGGTGGTGCGCTCCACTTCGTCGAGCTTGTGCGAGATGTAGATGATGGTCACTCCCGCGGCCTTGAGCTCGGCCATCAGCGCGAACAGGCGCTCCGTCTCGCCGGGGGTGAGCGTGGCGGTGGGCTCGTCCATGATCAAGAGGCGCGCATTGCGGGCCAGCGCGCGGGCGATCTCCACCAACTGCTTTTCGGCCACGATGAGCTTCTTCACGCGGGTGTCGGGGTCCAGCGGCAGGCCGACCTGGGCCAGCGCCTGGCGCGTCTTCTCGCGCATGGCCTTGTCGTCCAGAAACAGGCCCTTCCTGATCTCGTGCCCCAGGAAGACGTTCTGCGCAATCGTCAGGTCGTCCGCCAGGTTGAACTCCTGGTGGATCAGCACGATGCCCTGGGCCTCGGCCGCGCGCGAGCCGCCGCCGGGGGCGCGCACTGCGCCGTCGACCACCACCTCGCCGGTGGTCGGGCTCTCGTACCCGGCCAGGATCTTCATCAGCGTGGACTTGCCCGCGCCGTTCTCGCCCAAGAGGCCATAGACCCGGCCCGGCTGCAGCGCAAAGCCCACGCCGTGCAGCACGCGCACGGGCCCGAACGCCTTGGTCACGTTGCGGAACTCGACGGCGACGCTCATCGTGCGGCCCCTCCCGAACGGGCAGACGACTGGGCCATGCTCTCCTGCATGGCCAGCACACCGGCGCCCACCACGCCGGCATCGTCGGCCAGGGGCGCGTACTGGATCTCCAGGTGGCGCGTGGACAGGGCCAGCGAGCGGTGGTACACGCTCTGGCGCACCGAGGCCAGGAACAGCGGCCCCATGTCGGCCACGCGCCCGGCGATGAACACATGCGACGGGTTGAAGAAGTTGACGATGGAGGCCAGCATCTGCCCCACCAGGTTGCCCGCGCGCTGGATGATGGCGTTGGCCGCCACGTCGCCCGCGCGGCTGGCCTGGGCGACGTCCTCGGTGGTCAGGGTGCCGGTGGCCTGCAGGCGCTCGGCCAGCAACGCGCTCTCGCCCGCCTGGGCTGCGGCCAGCGCCATGCGCGCCATGGCGGGCGCGGCGGCCATGGCCTCCACGCAGCCCTGGTTGCCACAGTGGCAACGCGGGCCGGCCTGGTCCACGCAGATGTGGCCCACGTCGCCGGCCGAGCCATTGGCGCCCCGGTACACCTGGCCGTGGCAGACGATGCCGCAGCCGATGCCCGTGCCGATCTTGATCACCAGAAAGTTGGGCAGGTTGCGCTGCAGCCGCCAGAGCTCGCCCAGCGCCATCAGGTTCACGTCGTTGTCCACGAACACCGGGGCGGCGAAGGCTTCGCGCAGGTAGTCGCGGATGGAAAAGCCGTCCCAGTCAGGCATGAGCGGGGGGTTGACCAGTTGGCCGCTTTCAAAATCCACTGGCCCCGGCACGCCCATGCCGATGGCGATGACCTGCGAGGCCGGCAGCCCGCAGCGCGCCATCAGTTCGCGCATCAGGCCGCGCAGCCGCGCCAGGATCACGCCCGGGCCCTGGCGCACGTCGATGGGTTCGCGGTGCCGTGCCAGCACGGTCATGTCGGGGCGCATGATGGCCACCTGCATGCTGGTGGCGCCCAGGTCGGCGCCGATCACCACGCCCAGGGTCTCGCTCAGGCGCAGGGTCTCGGCACGGCGGCCTCCGGAGGACTCCTGCAGGCCCACCTCGTCGAGCAGGCCCTCGTCCAGCAAGGCCGCCACCCGCGCGTTGGCCTTGCTCTTGGAGTAGGCCAGCCGCTGCGCCAGTGCATGCCGCGACGCGCCCGCCGACCAGAAAATGGTTTGCAGAACGTCCAGGTCTTCGGTGCCGCAGTTGTGCCAGCGTGCCAAGGCTTGTCTCCTGTTTTTTATGTGGCTGACCTTGCAAGGCCGCAGTGGGTCCCATCCAGGTCGCCTGCACCTTGGTTGGTGCGTTGGACAAATACTATGCGGCCCACTTAGGCCACACAAGACTTAACTTAGACCTAATTTAGGTCAAACAAACATCTTCATCGCTTTGTCACGGTGGCTGGGTCCACTCAGGCAGCAGACCAGAGTCCGCGACTGCTTCAGGACACCGAGAAACCAACACCGACGAGGGAATCCATGACATTGCGATTGACTGCCGCGGCCTTCGCCGCCCTGGCCGCCACCCTGATCGCCTGCGGCAGCAGCGGCGGCAGCGAGCCGCCGTTCACCGTCAAGCTGATCGGCTTCAACGACTACCACGGCAACCTGGAATCCCCCGGCACCTTCGGTGCCAGCGCCGCCGTGCCGGCAGCCGACCGCCCGCCCGTGGGCGGCGCCGAATTCATGGCGGCCCATGTCGCCAAGCTCAAGGCCCAGAACCCCAACAACGTGGTGGTGGGCGCCGGCGACTCGATCGGCGCCTCGCCGCTGATCTCGGCCCTGTTCCAGGACGAGCCCGCGGTGGAAACGCTCAACCGCATCGGGCTGGAGTTCAACTCGGTGGGCAACCACGAGTTCGACAAGGGCTCGGCCGAGCTGCTGCGCCTGCAGAACGGCGGCTGCAAGACCGGCGAGCCCAACAGCTGCAAGGGCTCGGTGGCCGGCACGCCGGTGCCCTTTGAAGGCGCCAGGTTCAAGTGGCTGTCGGCCAACGTCATTGCCACCGCGACCGGCAAGCCCCTGCTGCCGGCCTATGGCATCAAGGAGTTCAAGGGCGTCAAGGTGGCCTTCATTGGCATGACCTTCAAGGCGACGCCCACCGTGGTGACACCCACCGGTGTGGCCGGCCTGGAGTTCCGCGACGAGATCCAGACGGTGAACAACCTGATCCCCGAGCTCAAGGGCCAGGGCATCGAAGCCATCGTCGTGCTGGTGCACGAAGGCGGCTTCCAGTCGGGCACCGTGTCGGACATCAACGGCTGCGAGGGCGCGCTCGCCGGCTCGGGCATCGCCACCCTGGTCAAGGGCCTGGACAACGCGGTGGACGCGGTGATCAGCGGCCACACGCACGCTGCCTACAACTGCAAGCTGCCCAACGCCACGGGCCGCGCCATCCCGGTGACCAGCTCCAGCTCATTCGGCCGGGTGCTGACCGACATGGATCTGACCATCGACCCGTCCACGCGCGACATCACGGCCATCGCCACCACCAACCGCCTCGTGGTGCGCAACGACCCCACCGTGCCTGCCGATGCGACCGTGGCCAGGATCATTGCCGGCTACAACACCCTGGTCTCGCCCATCGCCAACACGGTGATCGGCTCCATCGCCGCCGAGCTGCCCAACAGCCGCACCGACGGCGCCTGCAACATGCCGGCCGGCGACCTGGTGGCCGACGCCATGCTGGCGGCCACGCAGGGCCCCACCTTCGGCTCGGCGGTCATTGCCCTGATGAACGGCGGTGGGGTGCGCAACCCCGGCTTCACCTTTGCGAGCAGCACGGTGGGCGAAGGGGCCGGCAACGTCACCTATGGCGAGGCCTTTACCGCGCAGCCCTTCGGCAACAGCCTGGTGACCATGTCGCTCACGGCGCAGGACCTCAAGGATGTGCTGGAAGAGCAGTTCGCGGCCTGCAAGGGCCAGTCGACCACGGCCACGCGCGTGATGCTGCCGTCCAACGGCTTCAAGTACACCTGGGACGGAGCCAAGGCCTGCGGCGCGCGCGTGAGCAATGTCACGCTGCGCAATGGCAGCTCGACGGAGACCATTGTCGACGCCTCGGGCACCGTGGTCAATCCGACCAGGAGCTACCGCGTCACCATGAACAACTTCATGGCCGATGGCGGTGATGGCTACTCCACCTTCCTCAAGGGCACCAGCCGCCTGGGCGGCGCGCAGGACATCGACGCGCTGGTGGCCTACCTGTCGGGCTTCAAGGCGCCCAAGGCACCGTACACGCTGGGCAGCAACCCCAACGATGCGGGCGGCACGCGCATCAACCGCACCGGCACCAGCACCGCATGCCCGACCGGCGCCGTCACTTCCTGACCGGCCTGCTGGCGCTGGCGGCAGCCGGCCCGCTGGCGGCCTCGCCGGCCACCGAGGAAAAGCTCAAGGCGATCATGCAGGCGGCGGCCGGCCGGCCACCCGACGCCGAGCGCCTGCGCGAGCGCGAGGCCCTGTTGCGCGAGGCCGAGGCCGCGCTGGCAGCCGGCGATGCGCAGACGGCCGAGCAGGGCTTCGACCGCGCCGCGATGATCCTGCATTCCGCCGACACCGAGATGGGCTTGGTGCGCAGCTACATGCAGTCGGGCCAGTACCGGCGCGCACTGGCGTTTGGCGCCCACACGGCGGGTGCGCACCTGGACGTGGTCGGCGGTGCGGCGCTGTATGCCTGGCTGCTCCACGCGGGCGGACAGGACGCTATCGCCCGCAAGCTGCTGGCGGATGCGCAGGCGCGCGCGCCGTCGCAGCCGCTGGTGGCCGGTGTGGCCCGTGAGCTCGCATCGGGTGCGCCGCATGCGAGCGGCAACATGCTGCTGGCGCCCGCGCGGCTGGCCCCGTACAGCCACCCCGGTCACTCGGCAGCGCTGCCGCGCGGCGTGCGCCTGGTTGCGGCCGGTACGCTGCTGGATGAAGGCCGCATGGCGCTGGTGCCCGCACGGGCCGCCGCTGGTGGCCGGCGCCTGTGGGTTCGCAACGGGCTGGGGCAGTTGGTGCCGGCCACCGCCATGCCGGTGCGCAGCGACGGCGGGATCGCCCTGCTGCGCCTGGGCAGCCCGCTGCCCGCGCCGTCCATGGGCAGCGTGCCCGCCGACGTGTTCCCGGGTGCCGTGGCCTTCGCTGTGGCGTATGCGCAGACCAACGATGCGGGCGCCGCCTGGCCCCTGCTGCGCACGGGCTTCGTCGGTGCCGCCAAGGGTGCGGATGGGGACCGTGAGCTCGATGCCTCCATGCACCAGGGCCTGGCGCCGGGTGGGCCCGTCTTCGACCAGGCCGGCCGGCTCGCGGGCATTGCGCTGCCTGAAGGTGCGGGCGCCCGGCTGGTGGCTGCACCCCGTTTGCGCAAGACGTTTGCGGGCCGGGTGGTACTGCCTGCATCCCGGGACAGTGGCCGCCTGGGGCCCGATGCGGTTTACGAAGCGGCGCTGCTCAGTACCTTGCAGGTGATTGCCGCGCGCTGAGGCGCGGGCAAGCTGCAATGCCTGCGCTTGTGCAGGCGCGTCTTCTGCTTTATGGCGGAACCCTGGCGCTGGGCACTGATGGGTGCATGGCTAAATGCTGCTTGAGTCGGTGGCAGTCCACTGAAAACGAACCGACTCTCGCAGCCACCGAAAATGCACCTCGAGGCCCAGATAGTCGCGATCACTTGTGTTGAACGCGGTCTGCCGCTCAAGGCAGCGCACGAAGAAGCTCAAGCACACCTCCCTTTGTCTGCCAACCTTGGCAAACCAGGGCTCGTCCTGAATCCAATAGCGCTCGGCAGACAGGTAGCACTCGCCGGTCAGCTTGTCCAGGTCGGGGAATGCATTGCCAGAAGGTAGCCCACTGACGTACTGCGCCACCCGGCGCCACACCTCGGCGTCGATCGCGGCGCGCACATGCTGGAGGGCGTCGTAGTCCACGTCCTCGAAGCGATCACACCGCTCCACATCCACTGGCCCCGCCCATGGTGGACTGGGAATGCGCGCAAAACGAAGCTCAGGCGGCATGGAGGACATAGCAAACCCATGGCTCCTGGTTCTTGGTCTTGAACACGGCAATGCCTTGCAGATGGTGCAGTGCCAGGGCGCACAGCTCGTCCATATCGCCGGGGGTGGCGCGCAGTTGCGGGGTATCGAACACCTGGTAGCCGGTCTGGGCCGCCAGCTCCCTGACTTGAGCGGCCCTGTTTCTTGACAGCACAGGGAACACATCGTTGACCCACGCCCAGGCCAGGCTTTCCAATGCGGGGAGGTAGGTGACGATAGGTGTCGCCTGGTACACGCATGTCCGGCCACCATCGCCGGTGAGTGTCAGCGTCGCTGCTTCTTCATCGATGTTCCACGCAGAAAAGCCGGCAATGGCCTCGCTGAAGGCCGCCTGGCTGGCCCGGTAGCCGTCCATGGCAATGCGCAGCAAGTCTGCGAACCGGGCGTCTGTGGTGTCCTGATGGTGGCGATGGAGATGCATGGGAGTTCGGCCGATAGTATCCGGGTGTCTACTCAGGTGTCGTGGTGCTGCAGGCGGGACAGTAGGCAATCGGCCATCCAGCCCCGGCACCATTCCACGATCAGTACATTCCGCAAATTGTCCTGCACCTTCGCCCGTCACCCTGCCCATTGACCGTATGCCACAAGCCGCAGTTCCCCGCTTCATCACCGCGAGGGCCCGGTGGCTGGCTTGGCTGTGCGCGCTGGGCGCGCTCGCGGCGCCGGTAGCGCGCTTTCTGCCAGCCGACAAGGTGCAGTCGCTGCAATGGCTGGTGGAGCTGCCGGCCCACTGGCAGTGGCTTTACCTGGTGGTGGGCGCGACCTCGCTGGTGCTGCTCATGCTCTCGGGGCGCAGCGGCATGGGCAAGGGGTGGCTGGCCCTGCCGGCCCTGGCAGCCCTGGTTCTGGGCGGCGTCTTCCTGTGGCAGCCGGCCACGCTGCCGCGCGGTGCCGAACCGGCCGACCCCGGCGCGGTACTGACAGTGGGCACTGCCAACCTCAATGCGGCAACCACCGACTTCGGCCCGCTCACCGACTGGCTGGCCTTGGCCGATGCGCCCGATGTGGTGTTTCTGCAGGAGTTCACCGAACTGGCACAGCAGGCGCTCATCCGCAACCCTGCAGTGGCCGCGCGCTACCCTCATCGCCTGGCCGTGCCCCAGCCCGACCCGTTCGGCCTGGCCATCCTGTCGCGCCACCCCCTGTCGGGCCTGCAGACGCTGCAACCGCAGGACCTGCGCGACACCCTGCGCCTGCGTGCCACCCTGGCCTGGAATGGCAGGGCCGTGCACCTGAGCGCGCTGCACCCCATGCCGCCGCTGGACCAAGGCTTCGCCCAGGCCCGCGACCGGGCCCTGGTGCAGGAGGCGCAGCACCTCACAGCGCAACCGGGCGGCCTGGCACTGATGTCGGGGGACCTGAACATCACCCCCTGGGCGCGGGGACTGTTCGCGGTGGACGGCAGCATGCGCCGCGCCAATGGCATGGCACCCAGCTGGCCCAATGCCTTCGGCTGGCTGTCGGTGCTGCCGCTGGACCATGTGCTGGCATCGAGCGGCTGGCAGGTGGTGGGCGGGGGCATCGGGCCGGATTTGGGGTCGGACCATCGGCCGGTGGTCGTGCGGCTGACCGCCGCGCCTTAAGCGGCCTTCTTCGGTGCAGGCGCCTTGGGCCTGGATTTCTCCTGCGCCGCCCGCGAATCATTGAAATCCGCCGCCGCGCGGCACCCTGCGCAAGGCCATGTCCGACAGGGCACATGCATTCCCTCCTACACTTTTCAGCGGGCAATGCAATAGCCTGTCGTGAACCAAGCTCCAAGCCGCGCGACAGCATCCATGCCGTGCGCAGCGCTTGCCAGAACGGAGCACCACCGATGAACGCACCCAAGGACCTGTTCCTCCAGCCCACCCGCTCTTTCCAAGACTTCCTGCGCACCCGCGAGCGGATCTCCAACGACTACATCAACGGCCACCCCGAGCCGCTGGCGGACATCGCCACGCAGCACGACCACGCCACCTTCTTCCCGCCCGGCGGCACCACGGTGCAGGGAGCGGCCGAGGTATCGACCAGCCAGCGCCAGGGCGCGCAGAGCTTTCGCAATGGCAGCACGGGGCAGTTCGAGATCATGCAGAGCGCCAGCAGCGGCACCCTCGCGTTCTGGACCGGGGTGCAGCATGCCGAGGTGGTGATGGAGGGCAAGGACGAGCGCGTGTCGATGCAGTAGCGCACGACCGAGGTGTTTCGCCTGGAGGATGGCCAGTGGAAGCTGATCCACCGCCATGCGGACATGTGCAAGGACGGCGGCGCGAAAAGCTGAGACTCTGCGCAGCGCGAGCCACCCGCATCAGGCGGGCTTGGCCGTCACCAACGTCTTGGCCGGCCGGCGTATGGTCCACAGCGCCGTCGCCATCAGCACCACACCGCCCAGTTGCACCGGGCTCAGCGTGCGCCCGTACACCGCCCAGTCGACCAGCACCGCGGTGAGCGGATAGACGAACTGCAGCACCGCGATGTGGCCCAGTGCCAGACGGGCCATGCCGGCGAACAGGATCACATAGGCCAGCCCCGTGTGCAGCACGCCCAGGCCTGTGAGCCAGGCCCAGGCAGCCGCCGTATGCGGCCAGCCGAAGGCCAGCGGCGCCCACGCCAGCAGCACGGCGCCCACCAGGCACTGCCACAGCGCCAGGGCAAAGGGGCTGATGGGCGCGGGCGCGCGGCTGGCCAGCAGCGTGACGGCGGCATAGCAGAACGAGCCGCCCAGGCACATCAGCACCCCGGCCAGGTAGGCCCCGCCATCGGCCGTGCCGACGGGTATGCCATCGAGCAGCCCGGTGGTGAGCACGAGCCCGGCCAATGCCGCCAGCGTGGCCATCCATTGGACTGGAGAGACGGCCTCGCGCAGAAACAGCGCACCGAACACGATGACCCAGATGGGCTGCACGTGGAAGATCACCGTGGCCACCGCGATGGAGGTGCGCGGGATGGCCGCGAAGAACAGCGCCCAGTTGAGCACCATGAACACGCCCGTGGCGCAGGCCACCCAGCGGCTCTTCGCCTGGTGGCGCAGCAGCAGCTCACGCCCCCGGCCCGTGGCCAGGCACCAGGCCACCAGGGCCAGCGCGCCGAAGGCGCAGCGGAACCACACCGTCACCAGCGGGTGCTGGCCGGCCTCTTCCACGAAGACTCCGATGGTGCCCAGCAGCACGCCGCCGGCGATCATGAGCCATTGGCCCGTGCGCTCGCGGGCCTGGGTTGCAAGGTCAGGGGTGCTGGCGAGTGACGCGGGCGAAAGGGGCAGTGCAGAGGCCTTGTGGTTCATGGCGCCAATGGTCGTGAATTGATCGCCACAGGTAAAGCGCATAGTTCGCGGCACAGCCATTCGGTAATCGAATACATTGATTGGCAACCATCCTCGTCTACAGACCTACGCGCATGAACTACCCCGACCTGCAGATCGACTGGCTGCGCGCATTCGTCGCCGTGGTGGACGCGGGCTCGCTCTCCGGCGCGGCCCCCCTGGTGCACCGCTCGCAGTCTGCCGTCAGCATGCAGATCAAGAAGCTCGAAGCGGCGCTGGGCCGCCCGGTGCTGTTGCGCGGCCCGCGCCACCTGGAACTGACGCCCGTGGGCGAGGAACTGCTGTCGTACGCGCGCCGCATGCTGGAGCTGCAGGCCGAAACGCAGACGGCCCTGTTCGGCCCACGGC
This sequence comes from Acidovorax sp. Root219, assembly GCF_001428665.1. GTDB lineage: Bacteria > Pseudomonadota > Gammaproteobacteria > Burkholderiales > Burkholderiaceae_C > Acidovorax. The sequence continues at coordinate 76,085 of NZ_LMIJ01000028.1, read as the reverse complement.
TGGCGGGCCGGGTGCGCCTGGGCGTGCCGGACGACTACGCATCGACCTACCTCACGCCCGTGCTGCGCAGCTTTTCGCACCGCTACCAGGGGGTGGAGATCGAGCTGACCTGCGAGCAGTCCACCTCGCTGATCCCGCGCGTGGTGCGCGGCGAGCTGGACCTGGCCCTGGTCTCGCGCGACAAACCGCAGCGCGGGCGCTTTCTGTTCCAGGAGCCGCTGGTCTGGGTGGGTGCCGCGCAGTTCGAGGCCTGGCGGCGCGACCCGCTGCCGATTGCGGTGTACGAATCGGCCAGCCTGGCGCGCATCGCCACCATGAAGGCCCTGGCCGCGCGGCGCCGCGCCTACCGCATCGTGTACCACAGCTCCAGCCTGGCCGGCCAGCTGGCCGCCGTGGAAAGCGGCCTGGCCGTGGCCGTGCTCACGCGCTGCAGCGTGCCGCCCAACCTGCAGATATTGCAGAACCTGCCGGCCGAGTTCGACCTGCCCGCCCTCGATTCGATGGACGTGTCGGTGCTGCGCAGCAAGGAGTCGCAGCGCTCACCGGCGGTGGATGCGATGTATGAGCAGATGGTGCGCACGTTGGGTGGGTGACAGCGGATATTTCTCACAGGGACGAGAATGAAGCACATTCCACCAGGAGACACCCATGACCACAACCGTACCCGCCACTGCCCTGCAACTGCGCTCGCTCGTGCAGCCTGATGCCACCTTGCAGATCAGCCTCGAACCCACCCCCGTGCCCACCCCGGGGCCCGACGAGGTGCTGGTGCAGGTCCAGGCGACGCCGATCAACCCATCGGACATCGGCCTGCTGTTCGGGCCGGCCGACCTGTCCACCGTGCAGGTGTCCGGCAGCGCCGACCGGCCGGTGGTGACCGCACGCATCCCGGACCGCGCCATGCCCGCCATGGCCGCACGCCTGGGCCAGAGCATGCCCGTGGGCAACGAGGGCGCGGGCCTGGTGGTGGCGGCAGGCTCCTCGCCCGCCGCCCAGGCCCTGCTCGGGCGCACGGTGGCGCTGATCGGTGGGGCCATGTACGCGCAGTACCGGGCCATGCCCGCCGCGCAGTGCCTTCCGCTGCCGGCCGGCACCACGGCGGCCGAGGGCGCGTCGTGCTTCGTCAACCCGCTCACGGCGCTGGGCATGGTGGAGACCATGAAACGCGAGGGCCACACCGCGCTGGTACACACCGCCGCCGCCAGCAACCTGGGCCAGATGCTCAACAAGGTCTGCCAGAAGGACGGGATCGGCCTGGTCAATATCGTGCGCAAGCCCGAGCAGGCCGCATTGCTGCGCGAGATCGGCGCCCAGTACGTGTGCGACAGCAGCGCACCCGGCTTCATGGCCGAGCTGACCGATGCCCTGGCTGCCACGGGTGCGACCATCGCGTTCGACGCCACAGGCGGCGGCACGCTGGCCGGGCAGATTTTGCAGTGCATGGAAGCCGCCATCAACCGCAAGGCCACGGAGTACAGCCGTTATGGCTCTGCAGTGCACAAGCAGGTCTACCTGTACGGCCACCTGGACACCCGCCCGACCGAGATCCAGCGCACCTTCGGCATGGCCTGGGGCGTGGGCGGCTGGCTGCTGTTCCCGTTCTTGCAGAAGATCGGCAACGACGCCGCCCAGGCGCTGCGCCAGCGCGTGGCGGCCGAGCTCAAGACCACGTTCGCCAGCCACTATGCGCGCACGGTATCGCTGGCAGAGGCGCTGAGCGCCGATGCCATTGCCTTCTACGGGCCGCGCAACACCGGTGCCAAGGTGCTGATCGATCCGTCGAAGTAGTCGGGGCGCGCCAACGGCGCCAAATCAGGCGGCAGCCAGCACGAGTTCCAGCAAGCGCTCATGCGGCCCCAGCAGCGCATCACCGCCGATCAGCCTGAGCGCCCCGCCCTCCCCCCTGACCACCAGTTGCGGCACACCGCGTGCGCCCACGGCGCGCAAGGTGGCTTGCGAACTGGCCACGCGTCCGTCCATGGCGCGGTGCAGTGCGGCATCGGGCGCCAGGGTCTGCGCGGCTGCGTCGGGCAGGCCCAGGCTCCTGAGCACATCGGCCAGAACCTGTGCATCGGCCGTGTCACGGCCATCGACGTAGCGCGCACGCTGCAGGGCGTGCAACACATCGAGCTCGCGGTCGGGCGCGGTCTGCGCCGCGGCGGTCAGCGCCAGGGTGGCGGGGCCGGAATCAAAGCGGCCCGAAGGCGCGCCCAGTATCTTGTCGCGGTAGGCCTCGCTGAACGGCTGGCCGGTGAGCTTCTCGATGCGCTGGTCGTTGGACCAGGCATAGGCGGCAAATTGCGCGTCCATGGGCCGGGCACCAGCGCCTGCGAACAGGCCCGAGGGCGCCAGCGTGACATGCACGCCGGGGGTCCCCTGCAGGCGGCCCAGGGCAGGCGCAGCGGCGTAGCACCAGCCGCACAGGGGGTCAAACAGATACGTCACTGCCGTTGTCATGGTCTTGGGTCTTTTTCAGTAGGTTGGGCGAGCGCCGTTTCGAAAAGCGCCAGCTCTTCTTCCAGGGTGCCGCGGCTGCGGAAGTGGCGGTTGGCGCGGTCGTACCAGTTCTCGGCGTCTTCCAGATCGCCTTCCTGCAGGTGCAGGATGCCATGGAGCCAGGCCGCCAGCAGGGAGCCATCGTGCTGCACCAGATCGTGCGCTTCGTTCCAGCGCCCGGCGCGCAGGTGCTGCAAGACGGGTTGAAGTGGGTGCGTTGGCATGATCTGGTGGTCCATCACTTTGGGGGATTGGTAAACCTGTTGCTTACCACTTCATGTCGCCCTTGTTCACTTTTGCACCGATATCCAACGACAAGCCCATGGGCGCTGCGGGGTAGGCCTTTTTCATCGCCTCGATCAGCTCGGCGCTGGTCTTGGTCGCTGCGGCGTTCTTCTCGAAGGCCTGCAGGTAGCCTTTGGTGTAGGTCACATTGGCAGCGGTCAGTGCGGTGCCGGCGCCCATGTGGCCGGGCACGACCACGGCGGGCTGCAGGGCGGCCATCTCGTCGAGCTGGGCCACCCAGGCGCTGCGCTCGGCCACGGTCTGGGTGTCGGCGGTCCACACATGGGTGTTGGTGCCGAACACGCCGATATTGCCCACCACGGCCTTCACCGAGGGGATCCAGGCATAGGGGCGGTGCGCCAGCAGGCCGGTGGTGCCACGGATTTCGACCACCTGGCCGTCCACCGTGAGGGTGTTGCCGGTGATGGCCTTGGGCAGCACAGGCGTGCGCGGCGCGTTGGCGCCCATCTTGGGGCCCCAGAAGGCAAGCTTGCCGGCGAGCTTGGCGCTAATCTTTTCCAGTACGGCGGGGGTGGTCACCACCTCGGCCTGGGGAAAGAACTCCTTGAGCGTTTCCACGCCGAAGTAGTAATCCGGGTCGGCCTGGCTCACGTAGATGGTCTTGAGCGCTTTGCCGCTGTCGAGCACGTTGGCGGCAATGCGCAGCGCGTCGGCACGGGTGAAGCCAGCGTCGATGACCATGGCCTCCTTCTCACCGTAGACCAGGGTGGAGTTGACATTGAAGCTGTTGCCGTCGGCGTTGTAGACCTTGATCTGCAGCGGCTCGGCAGCCTGTGCGGCGGTGAAGGCGATGGCCAGGGTGGCAGCGATAACGGTGGTGCGGAACATGCGGGAATCTCCAGAAGTGGGTGGTGTTGCTCGGTACAGGCTGAAGTTTATTTGCGCCAATCGATCTAATAAACCGCTTAAACTGCGCATATTTGTTGCACCAATAGATCAAACATGGACCGCCTGACCGCCATGCGCGTGTTTGTGGAAGTGGCCACCAGCGGCAGCTTCAGCGCCACGGCCGACCGGCTGGAGATGTCGCGCGCCATGGTCACGCGCTATGTGGGCGAGATGGAGCAGTGGCTGCAGGCCCGCCTGCTGCAGCGCACCACCCGCAGCGTGACGCTGACCGATGCGGGCGAGGCCTGCCTGCGCCGCTGCCAGCAGATGCTGGCGCTGGTGGAAGACATCGAGGAAGAGACCACCGCCACGGGTGAAGGCGAGCTGCGCGGCCAGTTGCGGCTGACTTGCAGCGTGTCGTTCGCCTATGCGCAGTTGGGCGCGGCGATTGCCGACTTCCTGGCGCTGCACCCGCTGCTCAAGATCGACCTGGATGCGAGCGAAGGCGCGCTCAACCTGGTGGAGCGGCGCATCGACCTGGCCATCCGCATCAGCAGCGGGCCCGACCCGATGCTGATCGCCCGGCCGCTGGCGCGCTGCGATTCGGTGCTGGTGGCATCGCCCGCGTACCTGGCGCGCCATGGCGTGCCCGCCCTGCCGGCCGACCTGGAACGCCACCGCTGCCTGAGCTATGCCAACTTCGGCAAGAGCGTGTGGGAGCTGGCCCGGGGCGGCGAGACAGAGCGCGTGGCGGTGTCCAGCCACTTCAGCGCCAACGAGGCCACCACCTTGCTGCGCGCCGCGCTGGCCGGTGGCGGCATCGCGCTGCAGCCCACCTACCTGGCCAACCCGCATATCGCCAGCGGGGAGCTGGCCGCCGTGCTGCCCGAGTGGGGGCTGCCGGTGATGGCGATCAATGCGCTGTACACCTCGCGCCGGCACCAGTCGCCTGCGGTGCGGGCGCTTCTCGATTTCCTGGTCGACCGCTTTGAGGGCGCGCCTTGGTCACTCTGAAATGAAAAAGGCCGGGGCGCCAGCCCCGGCCTTCACGTCAAAGGATCAAACGCCCTTCAAGGAAGGATCACCGTCGCCTTGGCCCGCTCGATCTGGGCCTGCGCATCGCGCGGCAGCAGCAGGCGCTGGGCCACCAGGGCGTTGGCCGCCTCGGTCACAGCGGCCACGTAGCCGGCCTGGTTGCCGTACAGCTCTTCCAGCGACACCCGGCCATCACCGGCGGCCAAGCGCGCGGCCCGCGTGGTGTGAAACGGGATGTAGCCGCCCGTGAGGTTGGCCAGGTCGGTGATGCCTGGCGTGGCCACGTAGTTGAACTCGAAGCTCGTGCCCAGTGGGGCGCGCGCCTCCACGCTCTGGATGCCGGCGCGGGTCAGACCGGTGCGCGCGTCCACCTGGGGCACCAGGATGGCGTAGTCGCGGTTCAGGTTGCGCGGAGGCAGGAGGGTGGCAATGCCGGCCTCGTCCTGCGGCACATACTGCGGTCCGAAGTCGAACAGCGGGAAGTTGTTGTGCCAGCCCAGGTAGTTGAAGTCGGGGATGGCCGTCTGCGCGCCGTTCACCGCCCAGGTCAGCCCCTTCATGGCCGGGAAGGCCACTTGCGCGGGCCGCACCAGCGTGCCATCGGCCACCTTGGGCACCTGGCTGGCGGGTGGCGTGGTGCCGCGCACCACCCAGTCCTCCAGCCCCAGGAACAGCGCGCGGAAGGTGTCGTTGAACTGCACCACCGTGCCCGTGGGGTATGGCGCGCGGCTCGGCGCATACCTGATGCTGGCCGTGCCGCCGGCCCCGCCGTGCTGGGTGCTGGCGTAGTAGTAGATGCGCGCGTTGTCGGGCTGGGTCAGGTCCTTGAGCCCATTGGCGTCCGTTAGCACCGGCGAGCCCTGCAGCTGCCAGAACTCCGTGCCCGACAGGCCCAAAAAGAACTTGGGGCAGGTGCTGGTGGCGGCACAGCGCTTCATCACCCCGCCCTGGCGGCCGCTGATGTCGTCCACGTAGTCCTTGTCCAGCCCGCGCGGCGCCGTCTGGCCGAAGGCGGTGTGGTCGGTGCGCAGCCCGCCGCCGCCGCCGGGCACGGCGAAGCGGGTGTTGATGTTGGTCTGGCGTGCGGCCACGTGGGCGTACATGCCGTCGAACACCTTGCTGCCATCGAGCGCCTGGTTGAAGCCCAGGTGCAAGAAGGTCTTCATCGCGTTGCCCGACTGCGAGGTGCCCTGCCCCAGCGTGTGCGTGATGCGCCCAGCCACCGGGTTGGCCGTGCCGCTGGCGTCGGCCCCCTTGCTGCGGAAGAAGCTCACCGTATCGCGCAGCGCGGCCAGGCCCACGCCCATGACCTTGGGGTCCTTGGCGACGTAGACCAGCTCGTACAGGTAGGCCGGGTCGAACCCGCCCTTGAGGCAGACGCTGGTGGGGCTGGGCGTGCCAGGGAAGGCTTTGGCGCCCGTGGCGTCGCAGGTGGCGAACTTCCAGTCCGCAGCGGAGATGGTCACGTATGGATCGGTCTCGTTGGCGCGCCGCGTGAGCGAATAGCCGGGCTGGGTGTTGTCCAGGCTGGCGGGCTCGTAGGGGATCATAGTGCCATTGAAAACGCCGCCGGGCAGCGTCATCGCAGGACTGGCCGCCGTGGGCACCAACTCGGCGCGGTACGGGCCGGTGATGCTGGTGCCGTCCTTGTTCTTCGCCACGGGCACGGTGGCCGTGAGGCGCGCCGCCGCGCTCTTGGGCACGTCGCCCTGCCAGGCCGAGTACAGCATCACGTAGCCGCGCTCCAGGTACACGGCATCGCTGGGCGTGGCCGTGGGGTTGAGCATGGTGAGGATGTTGCCGCGGTTGGGCGCGTCGTAGCGCAAGACCCCGCTGGCCTTGGCCATGTCCTTGGGCTTCAACATCACAAACTCGGTCTTGTATTCGGCCATGCCGCGGGCATTGACAGGCGCCAGCGCCAGGTCCTGGATGACCGCGTTCTTGGGATCGGCAGGGTCCACCTCGCCCGAGAGCGTGCCCGTGAGGCGCTCGTACGTGCCCACGGTTCCGTAGGTGCCCGGGAAGTCCTCGCGGGCGGTGATCTCGAGCTTCATCGCCGGGGCCTTGCCGGTCAGGCCGTCGTCGCTGCTGCTGCCGCCGCAGGCGGTGACGGCTGCTGCGGCCGCAGCCGTGAGAGCGATGGCGCCCCAGGTGGGAAGAGGATGTTTTCTCATGTTGCTTGTCTCCTGTGTGGTTGCTCTTGTGGTCTCTTGCTTGCGGGAAAAACGGACATGCAGCGGCTTCGCACCTCGCTCACGGGGAGTCGGGTGTTCGGGCATGGCTGCGCCCATACCGGCGGCGCAGGCGCGCGGCCGATTGGCGTCTCTTTCAGGGGTGAGCTGTGCGCGTCCTCAAAAACGCGGCACAGGGCTGCGTGCCGGCTGGGCACGCAGGTGGGCGGTTTACTCGGCTTCGATACCGGCAGCCTTGATGACCTTGCCCCACTTCACCGTTTCGGCGGCCTGAAACTTGGCCAGCTCGTCGGGCGTGGTCGTCCAGGCTTCGGAGCCCGCCATGTCGAAGAAGGCCTTGGCGGCCGCGCTCTTTGTCGCTGCACCCATCAGCTCATTGAGGCGTGCCACCACGGCAGGCGGCGTGCCGGCGGGGGCGTAGGCGGCGAACCAGTAGCCCATGTCATAGCCCTTGACGCCGGCTTCGTCGATGGTGGGCACGTCGGGCAGTTGCGAGCTGCGCTTTTGCGTGGAGTAGCCCAGCGCGCGCAGCTTGCCGGCCTTGACCTGCGGCACGCCGGTGGAGGTGTCGGTGATCATCAGGTCGATCTGCCCGCCCAGCAGGTCGGTGATGGCCAGGGGGTTGCTCTTGTAGGGCACATGCAGAATGTCCACACCCGCCAGCTGCTTGAGCATTTCACCGGCCATGCGGCTCGACGAGCTGCCGCTGCCAAAGCTGAGCTTGCCCGGCGCCTTTTTGGCCGCGGCCACGACGTCGCCCACGTTCTTGTAGGGCGATGCGGCATTGACCACCATCACCTGCCCGCCCTTGCCCAGGCCGCTGATGGGCGCGAAGTCCTTCACCGGGTCGTACGAGAGCTTCTTGTACAGGTGCTCGTTGGCCGCGTGCGTGGTGTTGGTGGTGATGAGGAGGGTATAGCCGTCCGCAGGCGCCTTGGCCACCGCCTGCGCGGCGATCATGCCGCTGGCGCCGGCCTTGTTGTCAATGACCACGGGCTGCTTGGTGTCGTTGGTGATGGACTGGCCGATGGCGCGCGCCAGCTGGTCGGTGGCGCTGCCGGCGGCAAACGGCACGACGAAGGTGATGGCCTTGGCCGGGTAGGCCTGGGCCATGGCCGTGCCGGAAAAGCCCAGCGATGCGGCCATGGCCACGGCGGCGGCAAGGGTGCGTCGGCGGGATGGGGAATGGACGGTGTTGAAAGCGCTCATGTTGTCTCCTGGTGTTGTTGGTGATGGTGAAAGAAGGAAATCGGGGTCAGCCTGGGCCCGCAAGATGCCCGGCCAGTGCCTGCGGCACCTGCACCGGCAGGTCGAGCAGCAGGTAGCTCAGCGCCTTGCCGTGGCTGTCGAGGTTCAAGGCGTCGTTGACACCGCCGTCGAGCACGTCGTCGAGCACGAAGTTCATGGCCTGCAGTTGCGGCAGCACATAGCGCACCACGCGGCCCGGCTGGCGCTGCGCAAAATGGCGCGCCACGGCGGCCTCAGTCACCTGGGCCATGAGCACATCCCACAGTGCAGGGTGCCAGGCGATGACGCTGATGTTGGAGCGGTTGCCCTTGTCGCCCGTGCGGCTGTGCGCCAGGCGGTAGAGCGGAACAGTGATGGTGTCGGTCATGCGGCCGCCCTTTCCTCTTGCACGATGGCATCGAACATGCGGTAGCCCGTGGGCACCGCCTCGCGCGGCACCAGGCACGACACGGTGCCCAGGCGTGGCCGCATGGCCGTGCGCACCCCGCCGCCGCCCGCAGGGCCACAGGTGTACAGGGCCGTCACCTCGCGCAGCAGGCGCTGGGCGCTGGCATGGTCGCGGTGCTGCAGGGCCACGCGCAGGCGCACGTCGCGGGCACCGCCGTCGCCGGTGGCATCCAGCCAGCGGCCGGCATCGTCCCCCAGCACGCTGGTCACGCCGATCAGGTCGATGCGCAGCGGGCCCAGGCCGGCCAGCCGCTCGCGCAGCACCTCGCCCGCCAGGCGGGCACGGGCCTCGGCCCGGGCGCCGGCGTAGGAGATCTCGCCCTCGGCGAACCAGCCCGATTCGAAGCACACGTTGACCTTGAGCGTGGCCGGCCGGGCATGGCCGCGCACCCCTTCGAGCCGCACGGCATCGGGCCCCACGGCGGTGACGGTGGCCTCGGTGATGTCGGCCACCACGTCGGGGGTCAGGTAGGCGGCGGGGTCGTGCAGTTCGTACAGCAGTTGCTCCTTGACCGTGCGCTCGTCGATGCGCCCGCCGGTACCCGGGGGCTTGGTGATGGTGCAATGCCCGTCGGCATCGATCTCGGCAATCGGGTAGCCCAGGCGGGCCATGCCGGGCACGTCCTTGTAGCCGGGGTCGGCGAAATAGCCGCCGGTGACCTGGGCGCCGCATTCGAGCAGGTGGCCGGCCATGGTGGCGCGGGCCATGCGATCCCAGTCGTCGGGTGCCCAGCCGTAGTGCGCCAGGGCCGGGCCCAGCACCAGGGAGGGGTCGGCCACGCGGCCGCAGACCACTACATCAGCGCCCTCGCGCAGCGCGCCGGCAATGGCCTGCGCGCCGATGTAGGCGTTGGCGCTGGCGATGGTTTCGGTGGGCATCGCATTGCCCAGGGCACCCTGCAGCAGGGCGCGGTGCGCGGGGCCGCTCAGGTCGTCGCCCTGCACCACCGCCACGCGCGGGCGGCGCAGGCCCAGCTCGGCCGCCAGTTGCACGATGCGCCGGGCCGCGCCCTCGGGGTTGGCGGCGCCGAAGTTGCTCACGATGCGCACGCCATGCGCCAGGCAGTCGCCCAGCACGGGGCGCAGCATGTCGACCAGCAGGGGTTCGTAGCCGGCATCGGGGTCGCTGCGGCGGGCCAGTTGGGCCAGGGCCAGGGTGCGCTCGGCCAAGGTCTCGAAGATCAGCACAGCCGGCTTGCCGCTGGCGATCAGGGCCTGCACCACGGGCGCGGCGGCGTCCGTGCGGTCGCCCGAGAAGCCGGCGGCGCAGCCGACCAGCAGTGTTGCGTTGTTCGCCATAAGGTGTCTTTGTCTCCTGTGCCGCACTGTAGGCACCGGGTGTTATTCTGTGAAATAGATTGTTGGTATCAATCCATCCGTTTTTCAGATTAATTTGTCGGCAATGAGCAGCCACCACCTCTCCACCCGCCAGCTCGACGCCTTCCTGGCGCTGGCCGAGCAGCGCAACTTCACGCGCGCCGCGGCCCAGTGCCATCTGTCGCAGCCGGCGTTCAGCGCCCTCATCCGTGCGCTGGAAGAGGACCTGGGCCTGCGCCTGTTCGACCGCAGCACGCGGCATGTCGACCTGACGGGCGAGGGACAGAATTTTCTGGAGTCGGCCCGGCGCATCCGCGCCGAGATCACCACCGCCCTGGCCGCCATGCGCGACGCGGCCACCCTGCAGCGCGGGCGCGTGGCCGTGGCGCTGCTGCCGTCGCTGGCTGCGGGCTGGCTGCCGGGCGTGCTGGCGGCCTACCGCAACAGTTACCCGGGCATCGAGATCGACATTGCCGACGTGCTCTCGGAGCCCTGCATCGAGCGCGTGGCCAGCGGCAAGGCCGACTTTGCGCTGGCCGCCATCCGCGCCGACACACCCGAGCTGCAGGCCGAGCCCTTTTGCAGCGACGACTTCCACCTGGTGTGCCGGGCCGACCACCCGCTGGCCCACCGCAAGAAGCCCATTGCCCCCGCCGACCTGGCCACCTGGCCCTTCATCCACCTGGCGCGCAACAGCAGCGTGCGCCAGTACCTGGAGGCCGCCTTCCACCCCGAGGCCATGCACACGCTGATGGAGGTGGAACAACTGGCCACCGTGATGGGCATGGTGCGCGCGGGCCTGGGGATCAGCGTGGTGCCGGCGCTCACGCTGTTCCACTTCGACCAGCCGGGCCTGGTCACGCGGCCGCTGGCCCTGCCCGGCCTGCTGCGCCAGATCTACCTGGTGCGTCGGCGCGACCGCAGCCTGTCGGTGGCGGCGCAGGCGCTGTACACGCTGGTGATGTCGCAGCGACCGGGCCAGGGGTAGCCCCCTATCGGTCTGTCATTGCCAAGTCGTGCACGTTTTTGGTAGTGGCATAGGCGAATGCCTACAAAATCTCTGGACAGGTGTCTTTATCATCGTGCGAAAAATGCGGTGCCGCACCGCCTTCCCCGGGCACGGCCCGATCACAGAACCAGGCACCCATGTCCTCCGGCATACCCACTACCCAAGCTTCCCTCCTGTCCGCCGGCGGCGAAATGGCCGGATTGATTGCGCGCTTCGATTGGGCCGCTACCGAACTGGGGCCGCTCGAACACTGGCCCGCTCACCTCATGCTGGCACTGGCCAACATGCTGCGCTGCCCCATGCCGATTGCCACGCTGTGGGGCGAATCGGGCGTGCTGATCTACAACGACCCCTACTCCAGGTTTTCGGGCGCACGCCACCCGGGCCTCTTGGGCATGAAGATCCGCGAGGCCTGGCCCGAGGCGGCCGACCTCAACGACCGGGTGCTCAAGGTCTGCCTGGCCGGCGGCACGCTCACGTATGAAGACCAGGAGCTGAGCCTGAACCGCGACGGCGTGCACAAGCCGTTGTGGGTGGACCTGAACTACTCCCCCCTGGTAGACGACGCAGGCACCCCGGTGGGCGCCATGGCCTTGGTGGTGGAAACCACCGACAAGGTGCTGGCCGACCGGCGCCTGCTGATGGAGCGCGAGCGCTTTGCCACCCTGTTCGAGCAGTCGCCCAGCTTCATGGTGCTGCTGCAGGGGCCCAGCCACCGCATCGAGCTGGCCAACCCCAAATACCTGGAACTGGTGGGCGACCGCACCCTGCTGGGCCGCACGGTGGCCGACGCTGTGCCCGAGGCAGCAGAGCAGGGGTATGTGGCCATGCTCGATGGCGTGTACACCAGCGGCAAGGCGGCAACGGCCTTTGGTGCCCGTTTCGACATCCAGCAGCATGCGGGCGAGCCAGTGAGCGAGCGCTATCTGGATTTCGTGTACCAGCCGATACGCGATACCTCCGGCGCGGTGACCGGCATCTTCGTGGATGGCCTGGACGTGACAGAGCGCGTGGCCGCTGAGGCCAAGCGCGACGCCTTGATCGAGTTCACCAGCCAGCTGCGCGGGCTGGACAACGTGGACGATATCAGCCTGGCCGCAGCCCGCATCCTGGGCCAGACCCTCAAAGTGAGCCGCGCGGGCTATGGCCGCGTGGACCACGATACCGACATCCTGCAGGTGCAGTGCGACTGGACGGCGCCCGGGGTGCTGACGCTGCAGGGAGAGCTCTGCCTGCGGGACTTCGGCACCTTCATCGATTCGCTCAAGAACGACGAGTTCGTCAGGGTGACCGATGCGCGCAACGACCCCCGCACTGCGGTGGCCGCCGGTGCGCTGGAGTCGCGCAGCGCCCGTGCCTTCATGAACATCCCCGTGGTGGAGCACGAACGCCTGGTGGCCGTGCTCTTCGTGAACCAGGACGACGTGCGCCAGTGGACCCACGAAGAGTGCGAGTTCATGCGCGAGATTGCGGGCCGCACCCGCACGGCCACCGAACGCGTGCGCTCCGAAAACGAGCTGCGCGGCAACGAAGCCCAGCTGCGCGAAATGAACGAGTCGCTGGAGCGCAAGGTGACGGAACGCACCAACGAGCTGATGGAGGTGGAGGCCAAGTTCCGCCAGTCGCAGAAGATGGAGGCCATCGGCCAGCTCACCGGCGGCATAGCGCACGACTTCAACAACCTGCTGGCGGGCATGAGCGCCAGCCTGCAGGTGCTGGAAAAGCGCCTCGCCGCCAGGAACTTCGACAACACCGAGCGCTACATCGGCATGGCGCAAAGCGCGGTGCGCCGGGCGGCATCGCTGACCCAGCGACTGCTGGCCTTCTCACGCCGCCAGACGCTGGACCCGCGCCCCACCGACGTGAACCGCCTGGTGGGGGGCATCGAGGAGATGGTGCGCCGCACGGTGGGCCCCTCGGTCGAGGTGGAGGTGGTGGGCGCGGGCGGCCTGTGGCTCACGCAGGTGGACCCATCCCAGCTTGAAAACGCCGTGCTCAACCTGTGCATCAACGCGCGCGATGCCATGGCCCCCAACGGTGGGCGCCTGACCATCGAAACGGCCAACAAATGGCTGGACGACCGCGCCGCAGCCGAGCGCGAGCTGCCGCCGGGCCAGTACATCTCGCTGTGCGTGACCGATACCGGCGTGGGCATGGCGCCCGAGGTGATCGCACGTGCCTTCGACCCCTTCTTCACCACCAAGCCCATGGGCCAGGGCACGGGGCTGGGGTTGTCGATGGTGTACGGCTTCGTGCGCCAGTCGGGCGGCCAGGTGCGCATCTACTCGGTGCCCGGCGAAGGCACTACCATGTGCCTGTACCTGCCGCGCTACATGGGCGATGCCGACCAGGAGAATCCGCACATCCAGCCCACCTTCGACCACCGGGCCGATGGCGAGGTGGTGCTGGTGATCGAGGACGAGGCCACCATCCGCGGCCTGATCGCAGAAGAGCTCGAGGACCTGGGCTACAACGTGATCTCGGTGGGCGACGGCCCTGCCGGCCTGCACGTGCTGCAGTCCGAGCGCCGCATCGACCTGCTGCTGACCGACGTGGGCCTGCCCGGCGGCCTGAACGGCCGCCAGGTGGCCGACGCCGGCCGCGTATCGCGCCCCGACCTCAAGGTGCTGTTTATCACCGGCTACGCCGAGAACGCGGCCGTGGGCAACGGCCTGCTGGCGTTTGGCATGGAGGTGATCACCAAGCCGTTTGACGTGGCGGCGCTGGCCGCCAAGGTACAGGAGATGATTGAGCGGTAGGGGCCGTTGGCGCGGCTACCATGCCCCTCACAGAATCAATCTGGCAGCACTTCGAAGACGATGAACTGATTGGCCTGCGTGTCGGCCGTGAAGTTGTTGTCCGCCGCCAGCACGAGGGTGCGGTGGCCATTGGGCAAGGTCTTGCCCCAGGTGATGGCTTCGATGTTGTCGAGCTTGACGCCCTGGTAGGTGATGGGCATCTCGAGCAGCAGCTTGCGTGTCATGGGGGTGTAGGCGGCCGAGCCCGCCAGGCTGGCCATGCTGGTCACGTTGGTCGTGGCATCGGTGATCTCGGTCAGCACCAGGCGGATGGTGTTGCCGATGCCCGAGGCAAAGGCACGTTCCACCGCGATGAACTTCTTGTTGCCGATGGCCAGAAAATCCGACAAGCCGTTGTCCGGCCCGAACGGCGCGCCGGCCGGCGCATCCACCGGGATCTTGGGCAACTGGTACGCATACTGCGCCTTGGCCGCGCCCGTGGCCGGGTCCAGTGCCGTCACGCGCACCACGCTGCCGGCCTGCACGGTGGTGAGCGGGCCGTCCTGGATCAGCGCATCCTCATTGGCCACGAACACCGTTCCATCAGGCGCCACCGTCAGCGCCTCGAAGAGCTTGTTGCTGCGCGCGCCAGTGGTGGTGTTGTCCACATAGTTGTAGATCGCCGGCATCTTGAACTCGCGCACGAACTTGCCGGCCGTCGTCATCTCGCGCACGAAGGGCTGGAACAGGGTTGCCGCCGTGGTACCCCAGTTGCCCTCGGACGACCAGTACAGGTTGCCATTGGGCGCCAGGCGGATCGCCTCGGGGTCCACCGTGCGGGCCGATGCGGGAAACGAGGAGCCATCCTCGCGCTGCATATAGGTCTGGCGGTTGACCTTGACCGTCACCGGGCCCGTGGCAGCGTAGTCGATGCTGAGGTTGTAAAAGCGCGGCGTGCCACGCTCGCCACCGCGGTCGTCCGAGATGGCCCAGTAGCTGCCGTCAGTGGCCTGGTCCAGCCCCGAGATGCCGCCGAACTCGACGCCTTCGAACATCGTGCCGGTGGGCAGGGATGCGGTGCCGATCAGCTTGAGGGATGCGACGCGGGATTCGCCGGTGTCGTCGTCGCTGCCGCCGCAGGCCGCCAGGGCCGTGGTCAGTGCGGCCAGGGCGAAGACGGCGGCCGAACGGCGCCAGGTGGTGTGTGCGAAGCCCATGGGGAGTGTCTTTCTGCGGGAGAGGGAAGAAAGCACGGGAGCTTGCGCGGTGAATGCGTCAAATGCGTGACACCTGGGGTGGCTGTTGCTGCCACGAAACGCGTTGGGCCGAGCAGGCCTTCGCTCAGAGGGCGACCCGCGCAAAAAGCTCCGGATAAGCTACCACGGCGCCATCCCCGCACACCTGAAGCACCCCGCTGTACCCCACCGTAGGCGCGTCGTACTGGTAGCGCACGGTATCCAGCCGGCGATAGACCTGCGGCAGCTCCTGCAAGCGCAAGTCCGGAAACGACAACCAGGCAGAGGGGGCCTGTTCCTCCTGCCCGACCTGCAAGGCCATGCGCCGGATGGCGATCATGTTGGTGGCGGGGCTGAAGTTGAGGTCCATGTCCGGGCATGCGTGCGCTGAAACACCGGTGTCCGCATCGGGTTCACCACCCTGCCCCACCCACCAGCGGCCATCGGCGCCGGGGTGAAAGCGCAAGTCCACTACGCGCCCACCGCAATGGCCGGACACATGGGCGGCCTGCGTCACCCAGCCTGTATCGACGCTGACCGCATAGCCCAGGTCGCACGCCAGCCCTTCTTCATGGAACACCGCCATGCCGTGCAGGTCCCAGCCGCCATCGGCCCGCGGGTAGACGCGGCAGACATCGCTGCCAGTCCCGCCGCCAATGCGGCGCCAGAAGAAGGTGTGTTGCGGTGCGGCGGTCATCGCGACGGTCTGCGGCACAGGGATTCCTCCTGCGATTGAATGCCGGGCGCCGCCACGTTACTGCCTACTGCAGCAGCAAACCCATCTGCATGGCATCATGGTAGATGCCATCGATGCACACGGCCTCGGGCTCGGTGCCCCAGACGGTGAAGCCCAGGGATTCGTACAACGCACCAGCAGCCAGATTGGGCAGGTACATGGTGAGGTGGATGCGGCGCACACCGGCCTGGCGAGCATGATCGACGGCCTGCGCCACCACCAGGCGCCCCAGGCCCTGGCGGCGATGGTCGGGTGCCACGAAGGTGCCCCACAACACAAGCTTGTGGCGCGACGATGCGAAGGGTTCCGACGGGGCTAGCGCAGCGGTGGCGGCGAGGGTTGCGCCGACGAAGGCGCCAAAAACCACGTTCGTCGGGGCACCGAGTTGGTCGCGAAAACCCTGAAGGGGCCGAGCCAGTTCCTCCTGCATGCCCAGGCCCAAGGGCACGGGATTGTCTGCAGCGACCAGGCGGCGCAGCGCGCTGAAGGTCTCGGCATCCTCGGCAGTGAGCCGGCGCAGGATGAATCCATCGCCCGAAGCCATCACGCAGCCACCTGCACCTCTTTGCGCATGAACACGCTGTGCACGTCCGGCGCATAGTCGCCAAACGGCCCGCTCTCCTCATAGCCCATGCGGGCATACAAACCCAGCGCCTCGGGCTGCAGGGGTCCCGTCTCCAACGCAAAACGCGTGCAGCCGCGTGCGATGGCTGCAGTTTCGACCAAGGCCAGCAGTGCCCGGGCCAGGCCCTGGCCGCGCGCTTCGGGGCGGACGTACATGCGCTTGACCTCTCCGAAATCGGCGCCCAGCACCATGGCGCCGCAGCCCAGGGCCACGCCCTGCTCCGAGCGCGCCACGGCGAACAGCGCGTGGGGCTGGTCGAGCGCGTTCAGGTCGATGCCGTGGTGGCTCTCGGGTGGGTACAAGGGCTTCTGGAAGGCGTCGAGGTCGTCGATGAGCTGCACCACGTCGGGCTGGCGGGGGGATTCCAATCGGATTTGCATGCCCGCCATCGTAAGGGATCGCACCCCACCGCTGCCTTCAGTTCGGCCGATGCACCCACCAGTAGACGAGCCCCGACGCAAACGCCAACCAGACCAGTACGATGACCACCGCCGCAGCCCGGCTCCGGGGCCGCTCCAGCACGCTGGCTGCCTTGTCACGGGCGTCCTGCAGCACCGCAGGCGGCAGCATGCGGATGACGAGCAGCAGTCCCAGAGGGACGATGAGCAGGTCGTCCAGGTAGCCGAGCACGGGGATGAAATCGGGGATCAGGTCGATGGGACTGAGCGCGTACGCGGCCACTGCAACGGCCAGGCAGCGCGCGAGCCATGGCGTGCGCGCATCGCGGGCAGCGAAGTAGACGGCGACGACGTCACGCTTGATGCGGCGTGCCCAGTCTTTGGCGGTGGTCAGGAGGGACATGGCATGCGCAGTATCCCGCAGGCGTCCTACTCTTTTCGCAGCGATACGGCCAACCAAAGCTGCGCCCTGCCCTATCCCTGCGTCTTGAGGTACTGCGCGCACATACGGCCCACCACATCGGCAACCGCCTCGAATGGGGGCAGCGCGTTGGCTGAGATGGGCAGCACCACCTCCTCCCTGCTGAGAAAATTATTGCCCTCCTGTTGCCGATACTTGACGAGCAGGTTGGTCCAGAACACGTCCGGCTCCACCTCCACCACGCCGCTGCGGCTGAGCCAAGATTTCGTCTTTGACAGCCGGATGGCGGTGAACTGGTTGTCGTACTCGGCGTACAGGGCCTGCATCGGTATGCGGGGGTCGGCAACGGTGGCCAAATGCTCGAAGATGCCGTGCATGAAAGGCAGGAACCATTGGGAATCCGGGTTGGGCGGTGCGAACGCAGGGCCGTTGAATACTGCACGCGCGCGATCCCACGATGCGCGTTGGGCTGCACCATCGGGGTTGGTGTTCACCTTGGGAGGCTTCTTCGCGGGCACTCCGGTACTCAAAGCGGCCACGCGGGCTTCGTATTCGGTGCCCTTAAACAGGCGTGCATCGGCCGCCAACAACTTGCCTTGCGCGGCCAGCGCCTCGGCCAGGACGGCTGCCACATCCAGGTTGCCACCGCTCACGGCCAGGCGCAGCGGGGTGCGCCCGCGGGCGTTGGCGGCCGCAGGGTCGAGGCCCCAGACCAGCAATTGGCGGGTGGTGGCTACGGGGTCGCCGTGGCGCATCCAGGCCACCGAGATGCCTGCGCGGCTCAGGTCCAGGCCGCCGACGTCGCCGGCGATGTACATCAATGCGTTGGAGCCTGCGGGATTGGTGGCCAGCACGTTGGCGCCCCGGCCCTTCAGAAACTGCAGCAGCGGCACGCTGCCCATGTAGGCAGCCATAAGCAGTGGGTTGTACATCTCGCGGTGGTCCAGGGCCTCGATGTCGGCGCCTGCCGCGAGCAGCATGTCGATGGCCTGGTACACGGCGTCGGCATGCCCAGCCTCGGCATCCTCGCGAAAGGGGATGCTGAAAATCTCGCCGCGCATGTCCCCCAACCCGAGAACAATGCACAGCGCGGGATCCTTGGTCTTGCGGGGATCACCTCCTGCCGCCAGCACCAGGCCCAGCCGCTCCAAAGAGCGCTCACTGGGACCGCTCCACAATTGCTCGCAGCACACGGCCAGGGGCGTGGAATTGCGGTTCTTGCGCTTGTTGGGATCCGCACCGTGCTCCAGCAGCAGGCGCAACAAGTCCATTTGTGCATCCACGCGCTGGGTGGCTGTGGGCTCGTCAGGACCATCGTAGCGTGCCCAACGGGGGCTGCAGGCCCACTGCGACGCGGGGTACTGGGACACGCTGATGCGGTCGGGGTGTACTCCGGAGCGGACCAGCCGCTCTATCTCGGCAACGATGGTTTCGAACCCGATGTCGTGTTCGAGGGTAACGGAAGAAGATGTGGCCATGGAAAAAGGAACCTCAGAAGAAAAGATGCAACTCGCTCGTCAGGCCTTGGCCATCACCGCCAGCTCCTGGTGCAGCAACAGCTCCACCTCGCTGGGCTCGAACTGCGCGGACATGAGCGGTATGGCAAAGCTGTAGGCGGCGCCCTCGCGGCGCAGCACCCAGGCCAGTTGCAGGCGCGCGAGCGACTGGCGCAGGGCCTGGGCGTCGGCCTGCACGCCGTGGCCTTGCAGCAGCCCCGCCAGGGCCACCAGGCTGGTTTCTGCCTGCTGGGCAACGTGGTAGACCACCACGCGGTCGAGCCGGCAGGCGTCGTCGTCGGGCGAGAGGCGGCCCCAGCCGGCCAGGGCGTCCTGCACGGGCTGGGAGGCCAGGGCCTGGTTCAGGTGGCGGGCCTCGATCACGCGCTCGCCAGGCTGCAGGGCCTCCAGGCATTCCTGGCACAGGATGGCGACCAGATTGGCGCGCAGGCCACTGGCATCCACCAGGCGCTCCACCAGCGCATCGCCGCCAAAGCCCAGGCGCAGGCGGCGCAGCGGCTCGGTGGCCAGGGCCTTGCAGGCGGGGCGCTCCAGCCCGCCGATGGCCAGCACCTCGCCAAAATTGCGCAGCGGGCTCTGGTAGTCGAGCACGGCCGTGGCGTACAAATCCCAGAAGCCGGCCAGCATGAACCAGCAGCGCCCCTCTTCGCTGAGCGAGCGCAGGGTCGACAGCTGGTGATAGCCGTGGTTCGACTCGTCGCGAAAGAACAGGTCGGCCTCGTCGATCAGCAGGTACAGGCGCTTGCCGGCGTACTGGGCCTGCAGGTGGTCCACGATGGCTTCGAGTGGCGTGTCGGCCGGCAGGCCGAATTGCAGCGCCATGCGCGGCGCCAGCCGGTGGTCGCGCAGCGACACGTAGTGGCACACGATCTGCGGGTGGCCCTGCAGGCGCCGCTGCACGGCCTTGAGCAGGCTGCTCTTGCCCAGTTGGCGCCCGCCCACCACTAGGTAGTTGGCCGGTTCGCGGTTGACCACCCGGGCCAGCAATTGCTCGCGCCCGAAGAAGGAGCCCTCGCGCGTGACGCCGCCGCGCGTCTGGTAGGGCGAGATGCGCGTCACGCGCAGCTGGGCCGAGAGCAGGCGCAGCAGCACCTGCAGGGGCTGGGCCGACAGCAGCCATTCGGTCTGGCTGGCGCTGTCCACCATCACGTGCAGGTTGGCGCCGTCGTCGGTGTGGGCGCGCAGCAGGGGCCAGGGGGTCTCGGTGCCGTGCTCGCACAGGATGAGCAGCACATCGGTACCGGTCTGCGCGGCGCGCAGCTGGCGCAGCACGGTGGCCTCGTCGAGGCCCGGCGCGGGGATGTAGAGCAGGCAGCGGTCCAGCGAAACCGGCAGGTCCGGTGGAAACTGCCATTCGAACACCGCGCCGGGCAGCGCCCAGTCGCGGCTCGGCTGGCTGCGGGCGGACACGCGCTCGGCCAGCACCGTGGACTGGTCGGCCGGGTCGTCATGCGCGAACTGCACGGCGCTCTGCCAGTCCCGGGTGCGGATCTCGGCAGCCTCGAGTGTGGCACGCAGACGGCCCACGGTGCGCAGCAACTGGTCGATGCGCGGCAGGCGCGAGACGGGGGTGCGCAGCAGCTTCTCGGGGCGCAACTGGGCCGGGCCGATCAGCGGGTGACGCAGCACCCACACCACGGCGCCAACGACGAAGATCAGTGCACACCACTTGATGAGGCTGCGCAGCCAGCCAAAAGGCTCTGCCGCTTCCACCGCGGCGATGCGGGCCTGGCGGATGGCATCGGGGTCCATGTCGTCGCCCTTGACGTCCTGGTTGTCCTGGCTCTGGGGGCCGGCCGCGCAGCTGATGGGCAGCAAGCCCGGGGGCATGGGCGGCTTGCCGGGGCGACAGGTCCAGTGGTACATGTCGGGCGTCATGTGCAGCAGCACCTGCGTGCCGGACAGATTGCCGAGCGCGGGGTCGCTGATCACGTCGGCCTGCAGGCGCAGCGGCCCGGGCGAGGTGACGCGCAGCTTGGGAAAGGGTATCTGCGGCGCGTACTTCTGGATGTCTTCGGGCCAATGGCCCAGCTCCTGGCTGGCCTGCACCAGGGCCACGCGCCACTGCACCAGCTCGCCCCACACGGGGCCAATGCTCTCGGCCGTGCGCACCGATCCGCGGGTGGCGGGGTTCAGGTGCGGCGTGAGCAGCGCGCTGCCGATGAACAGCGTAGCGCCTGCGACGATCAAGGCCCTGATCACGGGCCACGTCATCCAGGACCTCAACTGCTCGAGCATGCGGCCTCCAGCACCATCAAGCCCGCATGGCGCACCGTGTCGCAGCGCCAGTGCAGGCGCGCCGCGTCGCCGGTGCCGCGCACGTGGATGAGGTTGCCCCAGAACAGGCGGCGCAGGTCGTCGTCCTGCAGGTAGGGGCGGGCACGGCCCAGGTCATCGGCCTGCAGCAGGCTGCGCAGGCGCTCGCGCGGAGCGCCCTCCTGCGCCAGCGGCAGAAAGGTCTGCCACAGGCGCGGGCTGCCTGCCAGCTGTGTGCGCAGCGCGGCAGATGAAGCCTGGGTCTCGTTGATGCCCTGCTCCACCATCCACTGCAGCCCTTCCTCGAACAGCGCGGGGTGGCCGCCGCTGGCGTCCAGCAGGTGGGCCAGCACCGTCGCGGGCCAGTCGTGGCCGGGCCAGCGCTGTTGCGCCAGGATGGACAGATCGGCTAGCGTGGGCTCGGGCCAGTGGTTGACCTGGGCGATGTTGAGCAGCGACATGTCGCCGCTGCGGTACTTGAGGTCGGCCAGCGCCTCGCCGCCGCACAGCAGCAGGTGCAGGCGGCCGCTGTGCATCTCGCTCAGGCTGCGCAGGATGCCAGCCAGCGTTTCGCGCAGCGCGGGCGTGCCCTGCTCGAAGCGGCTGACCAGGCAGAACAGCCGCTCACCGGCCACAAGGCGCCGCTCCAGCGCGGATTCGAATTCATAGTCCGACTGCACCTCGCCCAGCCCGCACTGGCGGCCGATGGCGGCGAAGTATTCGGTCGGCGCGGTGCTCACGCTGTAGGGCGGCTGGATGTGCAGCACCGAGGTGGCGCCGTACTGCTGGCGCGCGCGCTGCAGCAGCTCGGGCCGAAACGGCGGCTGCCCCCAGTGCGCGGGCGACAGCAGCATGGAGATCGGGTACGGCATGGCCTGCGCAAGCTGGCCGAACAGCCGGGCCTGGAAGGCGCCGAAGGGCTGTTCGCTCTCCGCACCCGTGGCGGTGCCCGCAGCCGTGGCCGGTGCCTCCACCTCGGCCTGCAGCGGATACTCCGGCGCAAACCCGGCAGCGCTGAGCAGGCGGTTGGCCTCGGCCTCGGTCAGGCGCAGGTATCGGGTGCAGGCCACCACCTTCTCCCGCGAGCGGGCGTTGGGCGCCGACATGCCGTTGCGCCAGTTGTTCACCGCCTCTCGGCTCAGGCCGATCTCGGTGGCCACCCCCGAGGCACTCGCACGGATGCGGCGCATGTAGAGGGACAGAAGCTCCGGGAACGCGTCGTGGGCCATGGATGGTGGGCGGCAAGCCGTTTGGAAAAGGAGGTGGCAGCAAAAAGAGGCCGGCGCCCCTGGCACGGATTGTCTCCTGAGCCAGGGCTGCCGGCCGCCAAAAAGCCGGTGCATCGAACAGCGACGGAACCCTGCAGTGGGCTGGCAGGCCATGACCGCCGCTCGATGCGGGCTCACACCAGCCTTTGCACCATGGGCCAGCCCTTGTGGCAAGCCAGCCCGCATGCAGCCAGCACCGGGCTGTACAGCACGACTACGCCCAAGATGGTCAGCAGCCAGCCAGGTTCCTCGTCTTCGCTGTCCTCCCCCGCCTGGCCTTTTTCTCCCTCCCTCGCGGCCTTTGCGGCCTTGTCCTTGTCCGAATCGGCGTCGCCCGTGACCTCCTGCACCATCACCCCGGCCACCGCCAGCAGCGCAACGCCCAGCACTCCCAGGTAGGCGTACTGCAGCGCCAGACGCTCCAGCGGATAGAAATAGCCGGCCAGCAGCACGCCCGGCAGCACAAAGAACAGGCGCATCAGCCACCGGTACCAGTCATAGCCTTCGCCCTTTTCCAGCGCGCCCAGCACCAGCCGGTAGGCCAAGGCCCCCAGCACAAAGATCACCCCACCCCACCATTCGATCTGCGTCAGCATGTGTGTTCTCCCTGGTCAAGAGCCAACGGCGGCGGCTTCGCCATCGGTATCGCCATCACCATCGCCGCCATCGCCTTTCAGCTCGCTGTGCGTGCGCGTCGCGTAGTACAGCGGCAGCGCAATGGCCAGCACCAGGCCCAGCCCGAGCCACAGCCACAGGCCCTTGAACAGCAGCACGGTGACCACGGTGAACACCGCTGCGTGCAGCAAGCCCTTGAGGGCCGAGCCCAGCACCACCACGCCGATCACGCCGTCCATGGTGTTCTTGACGCCGTTCTTGCCCATGGCCTTGGCGATCTCGACAAAGGCCTCGGCGGCTTCCTGCGCCTCCTTGCGCTTTTTCGCCTCGTCCTTGGCCAGGCGGGCGACGGAGAGGGGCTTGGCCGGGTCGTGCGCATCGGCTGCAGCGCGTTCGCCTGGCTCGTCGCCATCGTCCGGGTCGTGTGCGGGCTCGACGATGGTCTGAAGGTGCGGGTACAGCGCCAGAAAATACGAGCGCGGCACCCACTGGCCCTTGTCGAAGTACATGCGCTGGGTTTCACCCACCTGGTCGTAGAACACGTCAAGCACGGCAGCCTGCAGGCCGTGGCCGAACAGTGCGACCAAGGGTGACAGGGGCAGCGGGTCGCTGGTGCCGGTGTCGAAGTTCAGCTGCAGGTAACCGGGCGCGGCCGTCACCTGCTGGTTGAACCACTCGGCATCCCAAAGGTCTGCCAGCGCCACGCCCAGCTTTGCGGCCCAACGCGTGGCCTCTGCAGTGTTGCCCTCGGCGATGTACTGGTACACCAGTTGGGCGTACTTGAGCCGTATCGAATCTTCGAAGAACAGGTGCAGGGTATGGGCGTTTTGGGACATGGTGGAGTCGGTGTGGCGACCGGGATTGGCTGCGAAGTGGTTGGATTGTTGCCGCCGAGCGTGTGCTGCGCCCTCTCCACCTTGTCCATTTGCACACCTGCAGCGCTTGACAGGGTGTCAACCGAACAATGGCGGATGGGTGTTTTGGCACGAGCACCACACCGGGGCCCCGCAAGTCGCCAAGGTTACAAACAGGTGGGTCGCGTCGTGCATACTGGCCCGGCCTACCGGGCCCCTCGCAGCACGCCTGTGCCGCCACGGCCTGCCCCGCAAGGCAGCCATTCCCAACGCATTGCCACCAGCCATCCAGCGCCCGCCGGGCGCGGGGCTGGCGCCGCGTTGGCCGACACAAGAATGAACCGAGGAAGAGAAAACACCATGCTTGCCAAACCCCTGGATGCGCGCCTGTGCGCGACGCTGCTGTCAGGCGCCACCTTGCTGCTGGGCCCCGTGGCCGCGCAGACCACGGCCACCCCACCGGCCAAGGCCAGCGCTGCGCGGCAGACCGCCGGACCCGCCGCCCCGCTGTTTGGCGGCACGCGCGAAAAGCTGGTCGTGGCCATGCCCAAGACCTACGCCAAGAGCGAGACCATGCTCATCTGGGGTGACTACTTCAATCACCTGGCACGCTGCGGCAACCTGGACCTGCAGAATCTGCAGGGCGAATCGCTGGAACGCAGCGTGAACATCGACACGCTGGGCGAGAAGGAGCTGATCGACGGCATCGTCGCCGGCAGGGTGCAGCTCGCCCAGGTCAACCCCGGCCTGGTTCCGCAGCTGGTGGCGGCGGGCCAACCCGCCCCCTTTGGCGTTCCGGGCAACAAGGCCAGCGGGCAGCGCAATTCGTACAAGCTGATCCTGATCTCGCGGGTGGACAGCCCCTTCACCAAGCCGCAGGACCTGGTGGGCAAGAAGATCGCGCACACCACGCCCACCTCCAACTCGGGCAACCTGGCGCCGCGCGCCCTGTTCCCTGCGCTGGGCCTGGTACCCGACCAGAACTACGAGGTGGTCTTCTCCAACGGCCACGAGCGCTCGGTGACCGGCGTGATGCACGGCTTCTACCCAGCGGCCGCCGTGGCCAGCGACCTGTACCAACGCATGGTGGTCAAGGGCGACGTGAAGGGGTCGAGCATTCGCACCCTGTGGGAAAGCCCGCCCTTCATGACCGAGACCTGGACCCTGGGCAAGGACGTCTCGCCCGAAGTGCAGGCGCGCGTGACCAAGTGCTCGTACAGCTACAGCTTCTCGCCCAAGCTGCGCCAACTGCTGCCGGGCAACGATACCTTCCTGCCCATCAACTTCGAGCGCGATTTTGCGACGGTGATGGAGGTCTACAACAAGACCCAGAAGGCCCAGGCAGGCAAGGCGGCCACGGCGGCCAAGCCCTGAAGAGCCACCGATCCGCCGGCCAACTGGTGGGTCATGCTCGGAGGCTGCGCGGCCGTGGCACAGTCTGGGCTCGCTTGCCGGCGGGTACTCTGGCAACCCACGCCTGTAAAGGCGTTGCGATACCTCGCTTTCACCACGACGAAAGGTCCCGCTCTTGACCACTCTTGCTGCAATGATCGCCCGGTTCCTGCTGCGCCACCTGCTGTCGTTCGTGCTGATCTGCGCGGTGCTGCTGCTGGGCCGATGGGGTTGGGCCGAGTGGCAGGCATACCAGTCATCACGGGCCGAGATAGGGCAACTGGCGGGGGCAGACCAGCGCATCGCGCGCGATGCAAGCGCCCTTGCCGCCGCCAGCCAGGAGCGCGTGGCCAGCCTATCGTCCGCATCGCTGAGCGCCCTGAGCGAGCGCATCGACGCAGTGGACCAGGAGACACGGCACAAGCAGCTCGAACGGCAGAAGGCCAGCGAGCTCGGCCCCCTGCTCAAAGGCCAGCCGATCCTGGAACACCAGCTGGCTGGCATGCGGCTAGATGCCGAGATCTACCTTCTCGACGCGGAGCGCAAGTACCTGCAGGAACTGCGGCTGCGGCTGCAGGCGACCCAGTCGGCGCAGTCGCGCCGGGCTGAGCTGGAGCGGCTGCGCCTGGCCCACCAGGGTGTGTACACGCAGTGGCAGGCCGCAAAAAGGGAGCGGGAAGCGCTGGAGCAGAGCCATCCCGTGGCATGCCGGCTGGGCATCGGATCGGCTGAGTACCGCCAGTGCGGGCAACTGAGGGCGCTGCAGGACCAGTTGCTGGCAGACAACCGCCGCGCCGATGGCGACTACCAGCGCCAGTTGGCATTGGTGCAGGAGATACAGCCGCTGCCGGCCCTGCAGGCGTTCGCACCGGACCGCAGCGAGATAGACGCCTTGCTTGCACCACTGCGCGAACGGCAGGCGGCGCTGCAGGAGCTGCGTGCCGGCAACTGGTTTGGCAGGCTGTCGGCCCCGCTGCTGGAGATCATGCCAACGGCGCTCTTGATACTGCTGGGTGCCATGCTCACGCCGCTGGCCATCAAGGTGCTGTTCTACTTCGTGCTCGCGCCGCTGGCCGCGCGGCGCCCACCCGTGCGCCTGCTGCCGGACAGCCTGGGCGAGCTGGCGCTGGAATCAGGCCACGCAGCGGTGTCGCGCGAGGTGGTGGTGGACGCCGGCCACGAGCTGCTGGTACACCCCGACTTTCTGCAGAGCGCATCCACCGCAGGCAAAAGCGATACCTGCTGGCTGCTGAACCCACGCTACCCGCTGACCAGCCTGGCGTCGGGCATGGTGGCGCTCACCCGCATCCGCGCCCCTGCGCCCGCCACCTATGTGGTGTCGGCCACGCAGGACGCCCACAGTGAAATTGGCGTGCTGCTGCTGCCCGCAGGCGCGGCCCTGGTGATGCAGCCGCACAACCTGGTGGGCGTGCTGCAGCAGCGCGGCATGCCGGTGCACATCACCTCGCATTGGCGGCTTGGCAGCCTGCATGCCTGGCTCACGCTGCAGTTGCGCTACCTGGCGTTCCATGGCCCCGCGCAGTTGATCGTTCAGGGCTGCCGGGGCGTGCGGGTGGAGCCGGCCGATGCGGGTCGCGCCATCAGCCAGGCGGCGACCATCGGCTTCAATGCCAACCTGGGCTATTCCACGCGCCGGTGCGAGACCTTCATCGCCTACCTGCGTGGCAAGCAGGCTTTGCTCAACGACTCCTTCAGCGGCGAACGCGGCTTCTATGTGTACGAGGAACTGCCCCACCCGCGCAAGCACCAGGGCGGCCCGGCGCGGTGGCTGGAGGGCCTGGCGGATTCCGTACTCAAAGTGTTCGGGATCTGACCCTACGGCCCCCCGGTGCAAGCCGGCCCAGGGGTGAAAAATCTTCAGTCCCCCTGAAGCGGCACGCGCTGCTCGATGAGCGCATAGGTTTCGGGCGTGAGGATGGACTTGGGCACGGGCAAGCACACGGCGTTGTCCACGAACAGGAACACGAGCGTATCGCTCTCCTGCCGGCGTTTGAAGCCGGCCCATTGCCAAAGGCTGTGGGCCGCATCCGATCGCTGCTCAATGCAGTCGGCCCGTATGTCGAGGGACTGGGGCGCAAGGCAATAGCCGTCGTCCTCGAACATGGCATTCTGGAGCGAACGGGTGCCGCTGCCGACCAGCGCCCAGAAGGCCAATGCACCGATCACGATGCCCACAGCCCCCACCGCCAGGTGGCTGCCCATATCAGGCAACGACTCCAGCCAGCGGAACAGGAAAACCAGCGGCACCACGGAGGCACCCCACAGCACCAGGGGCAACCACCATCGTCCCGACCCGTCTGCGGCTTTTTCACTGCGCTGATCACTGCTGCCAGCACCACGCCGCAGTTGGGCCTTGGCATTGGCCAGGATGCGTTTTTGCAGATCGACATAGTCGCTGCGCGCGAGGGAAAAGGATTGCATGGGTGCGGCTTGGGGCAATGTGTCACCCCACTATAGAGGTCAACCCATCCCCTGCCCTGCTACGGCGGCCGCAACCGGCACAATCTCACGGTTGCCGGCAGAGTTTGCGTTGTGCGCTCACGCCCCCAGCCGGTCCCGCGTCAACCGCGCCACATCCTTCACCCAGGGCTGCGCCGCCCAGTGCCGCTCGGCAAAGGCGTTGATCTGATCCTGGTAAGTGAGCGACGCGCCGATCACGTCCAGCCCGTCGAGGAACATGCGCCGGTGCCGCTCGGAGATGGTGAACGGTGCGCTGTTCCCCGCCGTGCGCACCTGGCGCCGCTCCACATCGATCTCCATGGTCAGCGGGCCGGTGGTGGTGCGGGCCTCCTGCATGAAAGCCTGGGCATCAGGCTCGCTCACCATGGCCAGCAGCAGGCGGTTGTTCATGGCGTTGGAGTAGAAGATCTCGCCAAAGCTCGATGCCACCACGGCCTTGAAGCCGTACTGCTGCATGCCCCACACGGCATGCTCGCGGCTGGAGCCGCAGCCGTAGTTGCTGCCGGCCAGCAGCACGTCGGTGCCGGCAAAGGCCGGCTGGTTGAGCACGAAGTCGGGCCGCAGCTGGCCCGCGCCATCAAAGCGCAGGTCGTAGAGCAGGCCGGGCGCCAGGCCCGCCTTGTCGATGCCGCGCAGGAACTGCTTGGGCATGATCTGGTCGGTATCGAGGTTGGCGATGTCGAGCAGGGCCACCTGGCCGCGCAGGGTAGTGTTGTTGTTGTCGGCGGTCATGCAGTCACCTCCAGAGTCCTGACGTCCGTGATGCAGCCGGTGATCGCGGCGGCGGCGGCCATGGCCGGGCTCATCAGGTGGGTGATGGCGCCCCGGCCCTGCCGGCCCTCGAAATTGCGGTTGGTGGTGGATGCGCAGCGCTGGCCGGGGGCCAGCACGTCGTCGTTCATCGCCAGGCACATGGAGCAGCCGGGCTGGCGCCACTCGAAGCCCGCCGCCACCAGGCGCGCGGCAATGCCCTCGGCCTCGGCCTGGGCCTTCACGGCGCCCGAGCCGGGCACGACCATGGCGCGCACGCCGCTGGCCACTTGGCGGCTGCCGACGATGCGGTCGACCTCGCGCAGGTCCTCGATGCGCGCATTGGTGCACGAGCCGATGAACACATGCTGCACGGGTACGCCCGCCAGCGGCTGGCCGGCAGCCAGCGCCGTGTAGCGCAAGGCCTGCTCGGCGCTGCTGCGCTGCACAGCGTCGGTGATGTCCTCGGGCCGGGGCACGGTGGCGTTGATGGCCATGGCCTGGTCGGGGCTGGTGCCCCAGGTGACGAAGGGGGCCACGGCGCTGGCGTCGAACACATGCTCCACGTCGAACACGGCACCTGCATCGCTGTGCAGCGTGGCCCAGTGGGCCAGGGCCTGCGCGCGCACATCGCCGGCAATGTCGGGGGCCTTGGCCAGCACGTAGTCGATGGCGGTGGCATCGGGGGCGATCAGCGCGCCGCGCGCACCCGCCTCCACCGCCATATTGCACAGCGTGAAGCGTGCCTCCACCGACAGCGCGCTGATGGCGCTGCCGCAGAACTCCACCACATAGCCGCGCGCACCCTGCGCGCCAATGCGGCTGATGACCATGAGGATCAGGTCCTTGGCGGTGGTGCCGCTGGGCAGCACACCGTCCACCCGGATGCGCATGTCCTTGGCCAGTCGATAGACCAGGGTCTGGGTGGCCAGCACATGCTCGACCTCCGAAGTGCCGATGCCGAAACCCAAGACGCCCAGCGCCCCGTAGGTGGTGGTGTGGCTGTCGCCGCAGATGATGACCATGCCGGGGCGCACCATGCCGTGCTCGGGCGCGATCACATGCTCGATGCCCTGCAACGGGTCGTTGGTGTCGAACAGCGGGATGCCGTGGCGGTCGCAGTTGGCCTTGAGGTTGCTGGCCTGCAGGGCCGAAGGCGGGTCCTGGATGGTGCGCCAGCGCACCGGGTGCGTGGGGATGATATGGCTCACCACCGCCACGTTCTGCCCCGGCACGGGCACGCCGCGCCCGGCATCGTGCAGGCCAGCGAAGGCCTGGGGGCTGGTGTATTCATTCATCAGGTGCAGGTCGCAGAAAAGCAGCACGTTCTGTTCGTCCAGAACGGCCACGGTGTGCGATGCCACCAGCTTCTGGTAGAGCGTTGTGAGGGTTGTCATGGTCATCGGGGAGAGAAATCGTTTTTATTGGCCGGCCAGCAGGAAGGGCAACGCTGCGTCGAGCAGCGCATCGGGCGCCTCCTCGGCGATGTAGTGCCCGCAGGGCAGCGCATAGCCGCGCACGTCGGTCGCTACGCGCTCCCATTCGGCCAGGGGCTTGAAACACTGGTGCACCACGCCCTGCTCGCCCCACAGGGCCAACAGAGGCATTGCCAACTGGCGGCCCGCGTCGCGGTCGGCCCGGTCGTGCACCAGGTCGATGCCGGCGGCGGCGCGGTAGTCCTCGCAGATGCCATGGGCCGTGCCGGGAAGTGCCAGGCAGCGCACGTACTCGGCCAGGGCCCGTGGGTCGAACGGGGCCAGGCCCGCGCTGCGCCGGCCCATCACGTCGCGCACATAGGCAGCGGGGTCGGCCTCGATCAGGCGCTCTGGCAGCGGCGCGGGCTGGATCAAAAAGAACCAGTGCCAGTAGGCACGCGCGAAGGCGTTGCTGGTCTGCTCGTACATGGCCAGCGTGGGGGCAATGTCCAGCAGCACCATGCGCTGCACGGCCGCCGGGTGGTCCGCCGCCAGGCGGTGCGCCACGCGCGCACCCCGGTCATGGGCCAGCACGGTGAAGCGCGGGTGGCCCAGGTGCTGCATCACCGCCAGCATGTCGGCGGCCATGGTGCGCTTGCTGTAGAGGGCATGCTCGGCATCGCCAGCAGGTTTCGCCGAATCGCCGTACCCGCGCAAATCCGCCAGCACCAGCGTGAAATGCTGCGCCATCACCGGCGCCACCTTGTGCCAGATGGCCGAGGTCTGGGGGTGCCCGTGCAGCAGCAATAGGGCCGGGCCGCTGCCGCCCACCAGCACGTGGATGTGCTGGCCGTCGGGCGTGGGCACGCGGTAGGGGGTGAAGCCGGGGAAAAGCGGGGTCGTCGTGGTCATGGGTGTCGTTGGAACTGCGGCGGGGTCTATTCGGCAGTGATGCCCCGCTCCTTGATCAATTTGGCCCACTGCGGCATTTCCTTTTCAAGCCGGGCGCGGGCCTGCTCGGGGGTCGAGGGCGTGGGGTCGAAGCCATCCTTGGCCATGCGCTCCTTGAGCGCCGGGGTGTTGAGCGCCTGGTTCAGCGTGGTGTTGAGCCGGTCGATGACGGGCTTGGGCGTGCCGGCCGGTGCGAACACGATGAACCAGGTTTCGAAAGCGTAGCCGGGCAGGCCCGCCTCGGCAATGGTGGGCACATCGGGCATCAGCGCCGAGCGCTTGGTGCCCGTGACGCCCAGCGCGCGCAGCTTGCCCGCCTGCACATGCGGCTGCGCGGCCGACAGTACCGGGAAGCTCAGCGCCACCTGGCCCGACATGGTGTCGATCATGGCCGGGCCCCCGCCGCGGTAGGGGATGTGCACGATGGGTGTGCCCGCCACGGCCTTGAACAGCTCGGCCGACATGTGGAAGGTGCTGCCTGCCCCTGCAGAGCCGTAGGAGTATTGGCCCGGCCTGGCCTTGAGCAGCGCCACCAGCTCCTTGATGTTCTTCGCCGGCAGCGCATTGTTGACCACCAGCACATGCTGCGAGCTGGCCACCATGCCGATGGGTGCCAGGTCCTTCAGCGTGTCATACGGCATCTTCGCGGTGAGGCTGGGGTTGATGGCCAACGACACGGTCTGCAGGCCGATGGTGTAGCCGTCCGGTGCGGCCTTGGCCACCATGTCCACGCCGATGTTGCCGCCGGCGCCGCCCTTGTTCTCGATGAACAGCGAGCCGCCCAAGGCCTTGCTCCACTCGTCCGTGACCAGGCGGGCGGCGATGTCGGCACTGCCGCCCGGGGCATAGGGCACCACGAGCTTGATGGCCTTGTTGGGGTAGCCGGCTGGCTGCGCCATGGCGGCGGATGGCACCAACAGGGCCAGCGTGGCTGCAGTGACTGCACCGGCAGCCATTCGGCGGGATGTGAACGGGATAACGGAATCGGTCATGGGTTTGTCTCCTGCAGGTGGTTATTTGTTGTGGGTTGGATCTTATGAGTGATGTGCAAAGCCATAAATACCGTCAAAATCACTTCATTCATAAATTCAAAGCACGAATTAAGCACCCATGGATGGCTTTTCGGACCTGCGCTTCTTTGCCCTGCTCATGAAGGAAGGCAGCCTGGCCGCGGCTGCGCAGCAGATGGGCATCACCCCGCCTGCGGTCAGCCGGCGCCTGGCCCAGCTGGAGCACCGGCTGGGCGTGCGCCTGCTGCACCGCACCACGCGGCGCATCCACCTCACGCCCGAGGGCGAGACCTACCTGCTCGACGGCGCCCGCATCCTCGGCGACCTGGAGGCGCTGGAGCGCACGGTGGCCGGCGCCCGCAGCTCACCGCGCGGCCTCATCAAGCTGGCCGCCACGCTGGGCTTTGGCCGCGTGCACATCGCCCCTGCCCTGTCGGCCTTTGCCCGCGCCTACCCCGAGGTGGAGGTGCAACTGCACCTGACCGACCGCCCCGTGAACCTGGTGGAACAGGGCTTCGACGCCGCCGTGCGCTTTGGCGACCTGCCCGACTCGCGCCTCACGGCCCGCCGCCTCATGGCCAACCAGCGCGTGCTGTGCGCGTCGCCCGCCTACCTGGCCCAGGCGGGCGAGCCCACGCAGCCGGCCGACCTGCTGGCGCACCACTGCATCGTGATCCGCGAGAGCGACGAAACCTATGGCACCTGGCACCTGCACCAGGGCGACAGGCAAGAGACCGTGAAGGTGCGCGGCATGCTCAGCACCAACGACGGCGCAGCGGCCACCACCTGGGCGCTGGACGGGCATGGCGTGCTCATGCGCTCGCACTGGGACGTGGCGCCCTACCTCGCCTCAGGCCGCCTGCGGCTGGTGCTGCCGGGCTGGGCCCTGCCCGCTGCGGACGTGACGCTGGTGTACCCGACCAAGAGCGACCTGTCGGCCAAGACACGGGCGCTGGCGGATTTTCTGGGGGAGTGGTTTGGCGGGCGGCGGGTGGCGTGAGCAGTCGGCGCACGGATGCAGAATGCAGGCACACCGCAAGGAAGCACACAGGCATGGAGATCCGCCCCATCGCACGATCAGAACTCTCGGAGCTGCTGGCGCTCTACACGCACCTGCATGCTGACGATGACCCGCCGCCCGACGACGGGACGGCCGAGCAGATCTGGGATGAACTGCTGGGCAGCGGCCGCTATCGGTATGTGGGTGCCTATGTGGATGGCCAACTGGTCTCCAGCTGCACCATCACGGTCATCCCCAACCTCACGCGCGGCGGCAGGCCGTATGGTTTGATCGAGAACGTAGTGACGCATGCCGACCATCGCGGGCGTGGCTACGCCAGGGCCGTGCTGCAAGATGCCCTGGCGTTCGCGTGGGCACAGGGCTGCTACAAGGTGATGCTGATGACCGGGCGCAAGGACGAGGCGACGCTGCGGTTTTATGAATCCGCCGGCTTCGACCGGCATGGCAAGCAGGCGTTCATCGCGCGACCTGACCGGCGCGGACCATGATGGGCCCCGACTATCTGCGATAGCGTCGCGCCCGAGCCCGATGCGCAGGGCGATCATCGCTCAGCGAACTGCTCCTGCCCATGCCAAAGAATGCGCCCCAGCCAAAGCAAGCGGCGGCCGCTGCGGCACCTGCAGAACCAAGCCAGTAGCCCTTCTGGAAGACGACGATTGCCGCGACGGTCAGGATAGCCGCAAATCCGCCGACAACCAGACGTCGCACAAGGACCCAGCCGGTATACATGACCCTCTCGGCACGCGATGGTGGCTCCGCACTTCCCAGCTTGTGATCAAAAAAGACCTGCCAGTACATCCAGAAGATGAAAGGTGCCGCTACTGCAAACAAAAAGCCCAGCCAGAGAAAATCACCGGTGAAAGCCAGCCAGCCCCAATAGGCCAGCACGACGGCAGTACCGACCCAGAGGGCAAATCGCTCTATGCGCTCCCAGCGTTCCACAAGTCCCTCCCATTGCAGTTTGATTGTTTTCTGGATCAGAAGCCTCCAGGAGACTAACCCGCATTGCTGCACTGGTGTGCGTCACCTGCACGAGCATCCTCCATGAACCGCTGAGGCTCCGGCCCTTCCAGGCAAATGACCAGAGCGTCGACGTGGCTGAATTCCAGGTCAATGGCTCGCCCTCCCTTCTTTGCTTGGGTGTCTGTTGCGATACCGAGCTTCGCACAGGCCAGGACCTTCAGATTTCTCAAGCCCTGCCGATAACAGCCGGAGCCGCATCAACAAACCTAGAACCAGAAAATGAGCGCCGTCAGTCTTCTTTCTTCTCCGGCAGCAGCCCTGGGCATACAGAGCGCTGCCATCAAAGCTGCAGCCGCACCGAGCCCAGCCCTTGCCCTCCCCTCCAGTGGCGCGGACGCAGCAGCCGTCACAGCGACGGGCTTCACCGCCTCCGCACCCCTGGCCCCGGCGGCTGCGGCCACCGGCGACACCCGATTTCTCCATGTCACCCAGTACCCATCGTCTCTGCAGACCGTGAACGTGACCTACGAGGCATTGGCGAACCTGCAGACCCGCAATGGAAAGATGCAAGTCTGGGAGCAGGCCCCCACCACGGCCGTGGACCAGATCATCGGCCGCAACGCCAGTGCCACCAGCCAGAGCGCCCGCTTTGCCGGCCTGGGCTCGGCCCTGCTGGAGCAGGTGGCCAGCACGGGCGCCAGCTACCGGCAAACCATCGTGAACGTGGCGGCAGCCTATTCGCCCGACAAGATCCAGGGCAAGGCCGCCGATGCGCAATGGGCCATCCGCTCCAGCCCCAGCGCCAGCGCCGCGCTGACGATCAAGACCCAGTCGGGCGCCTCGGTGCGCATTTCCATTGCCGACCAGCGCCTTCCGGTCAGCACGGGCGCGGGCATGACGGTGCAGATCGACGTCGAGGGCGACCTCACGCCCCAGGAGCAGCAGGCACTGCAGTCCCTGGCCAAGGGTTTCGATGAAGCCATGGAGGGCCTGACACGCGAGCCGCCGCTGGTGAACCTCGACGGCCTGATGAAGTTCGACAGCAAGCTGCTGACCCGGGTGGAGCTCAAGAGCGAGGTCTATGGCCTGAACGACCAGGGCGAGCGTGCCATGGTGCTGGGCACGCGATTCACGGCCAGCGCCGACAGCCGCGAGATCGAGCTCAAGACCCTGAAGGGCACGGCCACCGTGAAGACCGACCTGCGCCAGAGTGCCATCTGGGGCAGCGCCGAGCAAAAGGCCCGGGCCGTGCAGCAGTACCTGGGCCGCGTGGACAAGGCGGCCGAGCGCGGCAACGGCAACCAGGAGCTGGTGGACCTGTTCAAGTCCTCCTTCGCGGCCCTGCACGGCGGCTACGGAGACAGCGACAGGGACAGCGACAGGGCCAGCGGCCTCACCAGAGTGCGGCCAGCGGACATCACCAGCGATGCCGATGCCTTCAGCGAGGAGGACCACAGCCTGCTCACGGGCATGGCAGACTTCAGGGCCAGCATCCTGACCAACCGCCGCGCCATCAACCCGCGCCACACCAACGAAATCGACATCTTCGACTACAAGCTCGAACAGTCGACCCAGATCTCGGGCGGCTCTGCCGCCAACCGCGCCATCACGCAGACGCAAACCTCCGACCTGAGCGCCGGCTTCCACCGCTCGCTGCGCTCCCGGCGCGAGCCCGAACTCAGCTCGGACTCGGCCACCCAGAACTACTACTACACCCAGGTCGAGGACCACAGCAGCACCCGCATGGAGCTGGCCTACGAGAAGGACAAGCCCGTGCGCGCCCTGCTCACACAGGCTGCTTCGCAATTCCTGCGCACGACCAAGGTGGAGTTCAACAAGGTGGTGGAAACCATGGAGGAACCTCTGCAGCAGCAATCGCAGCACAAGGACCTGCTGCCCCTGCTGGAGCAATTGCTGCGCCGCGAAGAGGCCGACGACCTGTCGGCCGAGGAGAAGCAAAGGACGCTGCGGGAGTGGAATGCGATGGTGCTGGGGGGCCCGGGCGCGGCATGAGCGTCCCGGGGCCCCTGAGAACATCCTACCCCGCAACCGCCATTTCGTACCGCGCCAGTGCCCAGTTCCCCCTGGAGACCTCGCTGTGCAGCAAGAACCCGAAGCCTTCGTAGAGCGAGCGCAGCCCCTGGCGGTCCGCAACGCAATCCAGGCGCAGCCAGGGTCGCTGCAAGGCCCGGGTTCGCTCGCGCGCACACCGCAGCAAGGCCGTTGAAACGCCCTGTCCCGCCCAGGCGCGGCGGACTGCCAGCTTGTGCAGGTAGACGGAACTTCCCGCGACGATCTCGGGCCAGCAGTGCGGGTCTTCCAGGTCCAGGCGCATGACGCCTGCCACCGCACCGCCCTGCCCTGGCACAAGCCCCATCCGGGCGACCCAGTAGGCGCCGGCAGCGGTATCACGCTGGATGCGCTCCTGGCCATAGTCTGCAGGCGACCACAAGGGCCGGCCATCGCCCTGCAGCCATTGCGCAGCCTCCGCCAGAGTAGAGACCACCTCATTCAGATCTTCGGCGGTGGCTTGTTCGATGTGCATGGGGACAGAAGCGGGAAGGCAGAAAGGACGTCCATGTTAGCCACAGTGGATTCCCCCGACACGCCTGCACCGCACCACCCCACCGGGGCCAGGTGTGTGACCCGCTATGCAGCGGGGGCCTGCTGCTGCTCCAGCAGCTTGGCCACGATGCGCCGCGCCCGGTTGCCGCCCACGTCCACGTGGATGTCGGTCCAGGTGGCGCGCTCACCGAACTGCAGCATGTTGCGGTACTGGGCCTCGATGATCGCGCGGTCTTCGTCGAAGGTGAAGGCGGTCTGCTCGATCACGGCCTCGATGTTGTCGGGCATCTCGGGGTGCTTGGTGCTCGACATGCTCCAGAAATAATGGCAGGTGTCGTCGGTCTCGGGCGTGATGCCGTGAAAGCCGCGCATATGAAAGCCCCCGCGCTCGGGGTCTTCGATGGAGTCGGTGCCGGGCTCCACGGCGCCGGTCCAGATGCGCAGGTGGCTCACGTCGAACTCGATCTCCTGCCAGCGGTCGCACTGCTCACCAAAGGGCCAGGCGGCCTTGTAGGTGGGCGGCGGGGTGGAGCCAGGCATGAGGCGCACGACCTTGACGCCGTCGCCTTCGGAAGTGACCTTCATCTCGGCATTCATGTGCAGGCGCGCGTTGCCGCCAATGGTCTTGAGGTGCACATAGCCCAGGTGGCTCAGGTCCAGCAGGTTGTCGTGGATGAGCTGCCAGGGCGCCTGGTAGTGGTAGTTGCCACTGCCGAATTTATAGCGCGGGTCGTCGTGGTAGGGGTAGTCCGGGGGGGCCTTCGCGGGCTCGGTGCCTTCGGCTCGGGGCATCCAGATCCAGACGATCTGGTTCTTCTCGACCACGTGGTAGGCCCGGACCTTGGCTTTGGACGGGATGCGCTCCTGGCCCGGGATCTCGATGCACTGGCCGCTGGGCGCGTACAGCATGCCGTGGTAGCCGCAGCGCACGCCCGTGCCCTCCACGGTGCCGCACGACAGGGGCAGAGAGCGGTGGCAGCAGCGGTCTTCCAGCGCGGCCACCTGCCCGGCCCCTGTGCGAAACAGTACCACCTTCTGGCCCAGGAAGGTGCGCGCGATGGGCTTGTCCACGAGCTCGGACGAGAAGCCGGCCACATACCACTGGTTCAGCGGAAAGCGGCCGGGGTCCGTGGCTGCGGCTCTGGTGGATGCCTTCGTCTTGATCTCGCTCAAGGGGATGCTGGTGGTGGGGGTGTTCATGGGATGTCTCCTCTTGTCGTCAGGGATGGTGGGTGGTGGTGCTCAGAGTTCCAACACCAGCAGCGGCGTGAGCGCCCTGGAGCAGCACGGCGTGAACTGGTCGTTGGCGGCGCGCTCGGCCTCGGTCAGAAAGGTGTCGCGGTGCTCGGGCACGCCTTCGAGCACACGGGTCAGGCAGGTACCGCACACACCGGATTCGCAGGAGTACGGCACGTCGATTCCTTCGGCCACGAGCACCTCGATCACGCTCTTGCCTGCAGGGATCTGGAATGTCTGGCCGGAGTTGGCCAGGCGCACGCCGAAGCTGCCGTCCGATGCGAGCGCGGTGGCGGTGCCGGCAAAGAATTCGCGGTGCAGCTGCGCCTCGGGCCAGCCATGGCGGCGGGCGGTATCGAGCACATGGTTCATGAAGCCGGCAGGGCCACACACGTAGAGATGGGTGCCGGCCTCGGGGTGGGCCAGCACTGCATCCGCATCAAAGCGCTGGGCCTCGGGGCCATCGTCGGCATGCACCTGCACCTGGGCGGCGAACGGGGCCTGCGCCATGTCATGCACAAAGGCCATGCGGGCAGCGGCCCGGCCGCAATAATGCAAATCGAAGCTCTCGCCCGCGCTGTGCAGCGCCTGCGCCATGGCCCAGAGGGGGGTGATGCCAATGCCGCCGGCCAGCAGCAGGCTGCGGCGCGCGCCAGGCACCAGCCCGAAATGGTTGCGCGGTGCGCTGATGGTGAGCGCCTGGCCCACCTGCACCTGCTCGTGCATGCCCGCCGACCCGCCGCGCGAAGCCGCTTCGCGCAGCACGGCAATGCGGTAGTGGTCAACGGTGGCCGGGTGGTTGCACAGCGAATACTGGCGCACCAGGCCAGGAGCCACGTGCACGTCGATATGGGCGCCGGCCGTGAAGGCCGGCAGGGCCTGCCCCTCGGGGTGCACCAGCTCGAAGCTGCAGATGCCTTCGGCTTCTGCGCGCCGGCTGCGGACGATGACTTGCATTGCGTTCATGGTGGGGGTGGCGTGGTTGCCGGGTTGTCTCAGTCGCCGGCCTTGCGCTGGCCGGCGGGCTTGGGAAAGTGCTTCTTCGCATAGTCCTGCGTGGCGGCATCCACCGCGGGCAGGTTCTCGTGCAGGCGGCGCAGCATGCTCAGCAGCAGGTCCACTTCGCCCTGGTCCAGCACGGACAGGAAGGCGCGCTCGCGCTCCAGCGCCATGCCCATGATCTGGCCGTGCAGCGCGCGGCCTTCGGGTGTGAGCACGGCGATGCGCAGGCGGCCATCGGTCTTGTCCAGCTCGGTGGTGATCAGCCCGCGCTCCTGCATGCCTTTGAAACAGCGGCTCACCGAGCCCTTGTCCATGCCGATCACCTTGGACACCTGCTGGGCCGAGATGGAACCCTCGATGGCCAGCAACACCAGGCAGCGCCAGGTCTCGATGCCCACGTCGAAAATTTCCAGGTAGTGCTGCGAGGCCCCGCGCGAGAGCTTGTTGGCGATCCAGGTCAGGTAGGCCGGTACGTAGCGCTCCAGGTCCACCACGCTCTGCGCGTCGGGGAGTTGCACGTCGGAAGGCTTGCTGGCTTTCTTTTTGGTCATAGTCGATTCAATACGGAGTAGGAGGGTTGTCAGTGGACCGCCATGCCCACCCAACGCTCTAGCGTAGCTTCGTCTTCCAGCAGCTCGGCGGCGCCAGCTTCATGGACCACCGTGCCATGGTCCAGCACCACGGCGCGCTGGGCGTACCGCAAGGCCTCGTCCACCTGCTGCTCCACGATGATGGTGGCGATGCCCGTCTGCTGCGCCATGTGGGCGAACGCACGCAGCAGCTCCTGGCGGATCAGCGGGGCCAGGCCCTCCAAAGGTTCGTCGAGCAGCAGCAGGGTGGGCCGGCCCAGCAGCGCACGTGCCACCGACAGCATCTGCTGCTCGCCGCCCGACAGCTGGGTGCCGCCATTGCGCCGGCGTTCGGCCAGGCGCGGGAACAGGGCGTAGGCCTCGTCGAGCGCGCTGCGCGGGCGGCGCTTGAGGCCGGCCAGCAG
This sequence comes from Acidovorax sp. Root219, assembly GCF_001428665.1. Lineage (GTDB taxonomy): Bacteria > Pseudomonadota > Gammaproteobacteria > Burkholderiales > Burkholderiaceae_C > Acidovorax. Next base: position 36,764 of record NZ_LMIJ01000028.1, on the reverse strand, counting down.
GTTCTCCTCCACTGTCAACGAGGGGAAGATGTCGCGCGTCTGCGGCACATAGCCCAGGCCCCGCTCGGCACGCTGGTGCGGCAGCAGCGCGGCAATGTCCTGCCCCTTGAAATGCAGGCTGCCGCTGCGCAGGGGCACCAGGCCCATCACGGCGCGCAGCGCGGTGGTCTTGCCCACGCCGTTGCGGCCGATCATGGCCAGGCGCTCGCCGGCATGCACGTCGAAGGACAGGCCGTCCAGCACGGTGGTGGGGCCGTAGCCGGCCACCACGTTCTGCAGGCTCAGCACAGGTGAGGAGTTCATGGTTCTCAAGCTCCCAGGTAGGCAGCGCGCACGCGCGGGTCGCGGCGGATCTCGTCGGGCGAGCCATCGGCCAGCACGGCGCCTTCGGCCAGTACCACGATGCGGTTGGCAAAACGGAACACCAGGTCCATGTCGTGCTCGATGATGAGCACGGCCAGGTCGCCGGGCAGTGCGGCCAGTGCGGCCAGCAGCCGTGCGCCATCGCCCTTGGGCACGCCGGCCATGGGCTCGTCGAGCAGCAGCACCTTGGGCCGCAAGGCCAGGGCCAGCGCCATCTCGATCAGGCGCTGCTCGCCATATGCCAGGTCCTGTGTAGCGGTGGCGGCATGGGCCTGCAGCCCGAAGCGGGCCAGGATGTCCTGGGCCTCGGCCTGCAGCGCGGGGTAGCCGTCGATGCTGCGCCACAGGCGGCCCGTGAGTCCTTCGCGCTCGAACAGCGCCAGCTCGATCTGCCGCTGCACCGCAAGGTGCGGCGCCAGCGTGGTGATCTGGAAGGTGCGGGCCAGCCCGGCGCGCACGCGCTGGGCCTGGCTGGTGCGCGTGACGTCGGCACCGCGCAGCCAGATCCGGCCAGCACTGGGTTCCAGCACGCCGCTGATCTGGTTGACCAGCGTGGTCTTGCCCGCGCCGTTGGGGCCGATCAGCGCCAGCCGGTCGCCCGCGCGCAGCTGAAAGGAGACATTGCGCGTGACGTGCAGCCCGCCGAAGCGCTTGTCCAGCGCCTGCACATCCAGCAGGGTGTCGGGGATCGCATGGCCGCTCATCGCACACCTCCCGCGCGCTGGCGCAGCCAGGCCCAGGCCTTTGCGGGCGGCACCAGCACCACCAGCATCAGCAGGCCGCCGACCACGAAGAGCCAGTGGTAGGGATTGATGGACGCGGCGGTGTGGTGCAGCAGCGTGAACACCGTGGCCCCCACCAGTGCACCGATGAGCTGCCCTGCCCCACCCAGGATGAGCATGACCAGCGCCTCGGCCGAGAGCGCGAACGAGAGGCTGTCGGTGCCCACCACCGCATTGGTCTGGGCCGACAGGGCGCCAGCGGCACCCGCCAGCGCACCCGCCACCGTGTACAGCAGCCACAGGCGGCGGAACACGGGCGTGCCCAGGGCGGCCATGCGGGCGCGGTTTTCATGGATGCCGCGCACCGCCAGGCCAAACGGCGACTGCACGATACGCTGCGCCCCATAGAACAACAGCACCAGCACCACGAGCGAGTACACGGCAGCCACCTTGCCCTCCAGGTCAAACGCAAAGCGGCCCAGCAACGGCGCCATGGCAAAGCCCGAGAGGCCGTCGTCGCCGCCCGTCCAGTCACGCGCCTTCTGCACCAGGCTCAGCACGATCTGCGAGACCGCCACCGTCAGCATGAGGAAGGTGAAGCCCTGGTAGCGCAGCAGGAAGGCGCCCGAGACCAGTGCCGTGAGCGCCCCGGCCACGATGCCCACGCCCAGGCCCAGCAACGGGTCGGCATGCGCATGCAGCGCAAAGATGCCGGCCGCGTAGGCGCCCAGTCCGAACAGGGCCGCATGCCCCAGCGTGGCCAGGCCCGCCACACCCACCACCAGGTCGAGCGAGAGCACGAACAGGCCGGTGATGAAAATGCGCGTGATGAGCCCCAATTGGTCGGGAAACGCGGCGCAGGCCGCCAGGCCCGCGACCAGCAGCAGCAGGGGTGCGCGCCAGGGCGGCGCACAGCGCGGTGCCGCCTGGGCAGGCTGCACGGGCATGGCCACGGCAGCGGCGGCTTGCACAGGAGTCATGGTGGTGTTCATCGCTTCAGGAGACCATGGGGTCGCCAGGCAAGCAGTGCAGCCATGGCGACAAAGAAGAACAGGCTGCCCCATTCGGACGCCAGGTAGCGGCTGGCGGTCTCGATGGTGCCCAGCAGCACGGCAGCAGCCAGCGAGCCGGCAATGCTGCCCATGCCGCCCACGGCCACCACCACGAGCACCAGCACCAGGTACTTGAGGGCGTAGTACGGCTCCAGCGGCATGAGCTCGGCACCCAGAATGCCGCCGAAGCCGGCCAGCGCGGCACCGGCCGCAAAGCTGGCGCACTGCACGGTGCGTATCGGTATGCCCAGGGTGGATGCGGTGCCGCTGTGGTCCACTGCGGCACGCAGCCACACGCCAAAGCGGGTGCGGGTCACCGTCCACGCGGCGGCCGCTGCCACGGCCAGCCCGGCACCGATCACCAGCAGGCGCTGCGCCGGCAGCGTGCGAAAGCCCAGGTCCACCGAGCCGGCCAGCAGCGGGGGCAGCACGATAAGCTGCACCTGAGGGCCGGCAATGGCGTTGGTCGCGGCGATCAGCACAAAGCTCAGGCCGATGGTGAAGAGCACCTGGTCCAGCTCCTTGCGGCGGTACAGGTGGCGCAGCACCAGCGCTTCGAGCACGGCGCCCAGCAACGCGGTGGCGGCAATGGCCACGGGCACGGCCAGCCAGAAGCTCCACTGCGCCTCGCGGGTGAGCCATGCCGCACAGTAGCCTCCCACCATGGCAAAGGCGCCATGGCTGAGGTTGACGAAGCGCATCAGGCCCAGCGTGACCGACAGGCCCACGGCGATGACGAACAGCACCATGCCGAAGGCCAGCCCGTCGATGAGGATGTTGAAAAGCGTGTTCACGGCGAAGGCAGATTCGTTGGGTTCCCGGCTGCGCTGGCCTTACTTGGCATCAAGCCCGTAGTCGCCGTGCGGGCCGAAGCTCTGCACCTCTTTGTTGACCAACTGGCCACCCACGCGCTCCACCTTGCGCAGGTAGACGTTCTGGGTGATGTGCCGGGTCTTGGCATCGATGCGCACCGGGCCGCGCGGGCTCTCCCACTGCAGGGTTCGGGCGGTGGCCAGGGCCTTGGCGCCGTCCTTCTTGCCGCCGGTGGCCTCGATCATCTTGTGGATCACGTGCATGCCGTCCCACGCGCCCACCGAGGCGTAGTTGGCCACGGCAGCGGGGTCACGCTTCTTGAGGGCATCGACAAACTTCTTGTTTTCGGGCGAGTCATGGGCACCGGAGTAGTGGAACGCCGTGGTCAGGCCCAGGGCCGAGTCGCCGAACTTCTGCAGATCGAACTCATCGGTTTCGGCCGTGCCCAGGAACTGCACGCCGGCCTTGGCCAGGCCGTTCTCGTTGTAGGCCTTGACGAAGCCCAGGTTGGGTGGACCGCCGGGCAGGAAGGTGTACACGGCCTGCGCGCCACTGGCCTTGATGCGTTGCACGAAGGGGCCGAAGTCGGTGGTGGCGATGGGCATGCGGATGCTCTCGACCACCGTGCCGCCCTGCTTCGTGAATTCGGCCTTGAACGCGGTTTCGGCGTCGATGCCGGGGCCGTAGTCGGTCACGGCGGTCACCACCTTCTTCATGTCCTGTTTGGCGGCCCACTGGGCGATGGGCACCGTGACCTGCCACAGCGTGTAGCTGGTGCGGATGAAGTACTCGGACTTCTCAGTGATGGCCGAGGTGGCGGCGTTGAAGATGACGGTGGGCGTCTGGGACTGCTGGATCAGCGGCGCCACGGCCAGCGCGTTGGGCGTGAAGACGAAGCCGCCCAGGTAGTCCACCTTGTCCTTGACGATGAGCTCCTGCACCAGGGTCTTGGTCTGGCCGGGGTTGGGGCCACCGGTGTCGCGGTAGATGAACTCGATGTCCTTGCCCGCGAGCTTGCCCCCCTGGCTGCCCACATAGGCCTCGGCCGCCGCCTTGAACAGTGCGCCGTAGTGTGCGAACGGCCCCGAGAACGGCCCCACCACCCCCACCTTGACGGCAGTGCTTTGCGCCTGGGCCTGCACGGGGGCGAGGGCCAGGCCGGATGCGGCAAGCAGCGCGCAGGCAAGGGTGCGACGGGTCGGGTTCATGGGGAGTCTCCTGGGTTGGACGCCTGCGTGGCAAATGCGCTCGCAAGTCGTGTTGATATGCGTCAAATTATGGTTGGCTTACCAACCAGTTGCAATACCAACTTGTTAGGGGTTTTCCCGGAACGGACGTGCATTGGCAGGGCCAGGGGTGCCAGCGCTTGCGACGGAGAGTGCGTCAAAGACACCTGTTAAGATTTGCGCATCGGGAACCCAGCCTCCCGAATCCTCACGGATAGATGGTGTCCCATCCAAGCGCTGATCACTCTTTGCTGGAGTCATCCGTGGACACCTCTATGGGCAACGCCCTTCCCCTTTCCGTTCTTCCCCAAGACCTCGCCGCCCGCATCGGCACTCCCGGCGCCCCGCTCGTCCTGGATGTGCGCCGGCGGCCCCGCTTTGACGACAGCACGCACCTGCTGGCCACTGCGCGGCACTGCACACCCGAAGACATCGCCGCCCTGGCAGCCAACGCCCCGCCCTGTGAGGCCGTCGTGTACTGCGTGTACGGCCACGCCGTGAGCCAGGAGGCTGCGGCCGTGCTGCGGCAGGCGGGCTGGAATGCCCGCTTCCTGGCGGGAGGGTTCGAGGGGGGCGAGCCCGGCGTCGACACGCCCGAGGACCTGGCCCGCTGGCGCGCCATGCGGCCCCTGGGGCTGCGCAAGCGGCCCGACCTGGGCGTGGATGGCACGGCTGCGTCGCGCTGGATCACCCGCGCGCGGCCCCAAATCGACCGCATTGCCTGCCCCTGGCTGGTGCGCCGCTTCATCGACCCGCGCGCGAAGTTCTTCTACGTGGAAGCGGCCCAGGTGCTGCCCGAGGCGCAGCGGCTCCATGCCGTGGCCTACGACATTCCCGGTGCGCCCATCACGCACGAGGGCGCGCTGTGCAGCTTCGATGCGCTGCTGGCCGCGTTGGGCCTGCAGGCCGACCCGGCCCTGGCTGCGCTGGCCCGCATCGTGCGCGGTGCCGATACCGACCAGCTGCAGCTGGCGCCGCAGGCCGCAGGGCTGCTGGCCTTGTCGCTGGGGCTTTCGCAGCTGCACGCCAGCGACGACCTGGGCATGCTTGCGGCGGCCATGCCCCTGTACGACGCGCTCTACGCCTGGTGCCGCAAAGGTGTGGCAGGGCCGCAGGAAAGCCACCGCTGTGCGCCCGAAGGCGTGCCGGCATGACCGATGTGAATGAAATGACCGACACGAGCAATCTGGCCACGATGGCCGACCAGGGCGGCGCCGCCGCCGCCGATGCACGCCCCGCTGACGTGCCGTTCGCCCAGGCCCTGTGGTTCTGGTTCAAGCTCGGCTGCATCAGTTTTGGCGGGCCGGCGGGGCAGATCGCGATCATGCACACCGAGCTGGTGGAGCGGCGCCGCTGGATCAGCGAGAAGCGCTTTCTGCATGCGCTCAACTACTGCATGGTGCTGCCCGGCCCCGAGGCGCAGCAATTGGCCACCTACATCGGCTGGCTGATGCACCGCACGCGCGGCGGCCTGGTGGCGGGCGGGCTGTTCGTGCTGCCCTCGCTGGTGCTGCTGATACTGCTGTCCTGGGTGTACATCGCCTATGGGCACCTGCCCGTGGTGGAGGGCATCTTCTACGGCATCAAGCCGGCGGTGACGGCGCTGGTACTGCATGCAGCCCACCGCATCGGCACGCGCGCGCTCAAGAACCGTTGGCTCTGGGGCATGGCGGCGGCAGCCTTCGTGGCCATCATGGCGTTCAGCGTGCCCTTCCCGGCCATCGTGCTCGCGGCCGCGCTCGTCGGGCATGTGGCCGGGCAGCGCTGGCCGCAGCTGTTCACGGCCGGAGGCCACGGCAGCGCCCAGCGGGGCTATGGGCCCGCGCTGATCGACGACGACACACCCACGCCGGCCCATGCCCTCTTCAGCCGCAAGCGCCTGGCGCAGGTGTTGGCCGTGGGCGGCGGCCTGTGGCTGGCGGCCATGGGGGTGCTGGTGGCGCTGGTGGGCTGGGAGGGCACGCTCACGCAGATGGGCTGGTTCTTCACCAAGGCGGCGCTGCTGACCTTTGGCGGAGCCTATGCCGTGCTGCCCTATGTCTACCAGGGTGCGGTGGAGCACTACCACTGGCTCGACGCCAGGCAGATGATCGACGGCCTGGCGCTGGGCGAGACCACGCCAGGCCCGCTGATCATGGTGGTGGCCTTCGTGGGCTTTCTCGGCGGTTGGCTGCACAACGTGCTCGGGCCCGACGCGGCCTTCTGGTCCGGCGCGCTGGCAGCGTCGGTGGTGACCTTCTTCACTTTTTTGCCATCGTTCGTGTTCATCCTGGCCGGCGGGCCGCTGATAGAGACCACGCACAACCAGCTGCGCTTCACGGCGCCGCTCACGGCCATCACCGCAGCCGTGGTTGGCGTGATTTTGAATCTTGCCCTGTTCTTCGCCTGGCATGTCTGGTGGCCGCAGGGCTTTGCCGGTGGGGTGGACATCGCCTCCATCGCCATCACCGTGCTGGCCGGTGTGGGGCTGTTCCGCTTCAAGCTGGGGGTGCTGCCGCTGCTGGCCGGCTGTGCGCTGGCGGGCCTGGCCCTGCGCATGCTGGGCGGCTAGTCCTTCAGAAGTTCCTGCACCAGTGTGCGCACGATGGGCATGGCCGGGGCTTCGGCGCGGCCGGCCAGCGTGACCAGGCCGAACAGCGCGGTGGTGATCTCCCCGGGCACCATGGGCAGCTCCACCAGGTCGGGCGCGGCAGCGCGCACGGCCAGCAGGATGGCATCGCTCTTGCGCACCACCTCGACCAGGCTCGGTATCTCTTCGCAGCGCAGGGTCACGCAGGCGGCGGGGTGCGCCTCGGGGCCGTAGGTTTCCATGAGCCGGCGCGCCACCTCATCGCTGAGCGGGGTGGAGGCGATGGGGTAGTCCTTGAGCATCTCGAAGCGCACGCCGCCGCGCTTGCGCAGCAGCGGGTGGCCGCGCCGGACCATGAAGGAGCCGCGGATCTCGCAGACCAGTTCGGTGCGAAGGTCGGTGGCGGGCTGCAGCGAGCGGGCGTCGATCACCAGGGCGTCGAGCTGGCGATCGCGCAGGGCCTGCACCAGCCGGTCGGTGCTGCCACGCGAGATTTCCAGCGTGAGCTGGGGGTGGCGCGTGGCCACCTGCATGAGCAGCGGCGTCATCAGCAAGGCGCCCGGGCCCGAGCCCAGGCCGATGCGGATGGCGCCGCCCTCCCCCTGCTGCATGCGCTCGCCCAGCGCGTGCAGCTCGGCGGCATCGTCCACCAGGCGCTGGGCGCGCTGCAGCACCTGGCGGCCAAAGGGCGTGAGTTCGCTGCGCCGGCCGATGCGGTCGAACAGCGGCAGGCCGAGCTCGTCCTCGATGGCGCGGATGCTGCGGCTGAGCGCGGGCTGCGTGAGGTGCATGGCCTCGGCCGACTTGCTGAACGAGCCGGTCTGCGCCAGCGAAATGAAGTGCCGAAGCTGCACCAAAGTCATGCCGATTGCCCCCTTCTGGTGCAAGAAAATTGAATAACTTCAACTCATGCTAACCCACTTTGCAATGCATTGGACGCGCAGATAGCCCAATCCTAAGATGGCCCGACTGACCTGCCACAGCCCCCGACAAGAGAAGCGTGGCGGAACCAGGGGTGTCGAAGAAATGGAGACCATGGGATGCCATGGCCGCTTACCAATCTGTCTGCAAGGGATCGATCAATGAACACAACGATTGCGATGAAACGCCTGCTCGCCACACTGGCCGGGCTCACGGGCCTGGTGCTCGGCGCCAGCCCCCTGGCCGCGCTGGCCCAGGCACCCAATGCCTACCCCGCCAAGCCGGTAAGCCTGATGGTGCCTTACCCTGCGGGCGGCCCGTCCGACGCGATGGCCCGCATCCTCAACACCCCCATGACCCGCGAGCTGGGCCAGCAGGTGATCGTGGAGAACCTGGGCGGCGCAGCCGGCGCCATGGCCGCGCAGAAGGTGCTGGCCGCGCCGGCCGACGGGTACTACATCTTCCAGGGCTCGCCCAACGAGGCTATCCTGGCGCCGCTGGCCAATGCCGCAGTGAAGCTGCGCACGGAGGACTTCCGCCTGGTGCACCCGGTGTCCGACGCGGCCATGGTCTTCGTGACGCGCAAGGACCTGGGCGTGAACAGCGTGGACGAGCTGATCGCGCTGGCACGCACGCCGGGCAAGGACCCGCTGAGCTACGGCAGCGTGGGCATCGGCTCGCTGTACCACCTGATCCTGGAGAAGGTGCAGCAGACCACGCACACCACCATGCAGCACATCCCCTACAAGGGCAATGCGCCCTTGCTGCAGGACCTGGGCGGCGGGCAGCTCGACTTTGCGGTGCTGGTCTACAGCTCGGCCATGGGCGCCATGGCCGACCAGGGGCGGCTGAAGATCATCGGCCAGCTCGGTGCGCAGCGCTCGGAGATGCTCAAGAACATTCCCACGGTGAGCGAGGGCAAGGCCCTGCCCAACTTTTCGTACAAGATCTGGACCGGCTTCATGGTGCCCAAGAAGACGCCCGAGCCCGTGGTGCAGCGCCTGCACCAGGCCATCGGCCGCGCGCTCAAGGACCCGACCGTGCACACCCAGCTCGCAGCGCAGTCCATGGTGGCATCGCCCGCGATGACGCTGGCCGAGTCCACCGCCTTCTTCGAGAGCGAAACGGCTCGCTACCGCGAGATCGCGCGCTCCATCAACCTGCAGCCGCAATGACGATGACGACGATGAACCGCAGCTTGTTCGACACCCTGCAGGAGCACGCGAGCGAGTTCATCGCCCTGCGCCGCGACATCCACCGCCACCCGGAGCTGGCCTTTGAAGAACAGCGCACGGCCGAACTGGTGGCGGAGCGGCTCACGCGCTGGGGCTACGCGGTGGAGCGCGGCATTGGCGGCACCGGGGTGGTGGGCAGGCTGGTGCGCGGCCAGGGCCCGCGCCTGGGCCTGCGCGCCGACATGGACGCCCTGCCCATCACCGAGGCCACGGGCGTCGCCTGGAGCAGCGCCCACCCGGGCGTGATGCACGCCTGCGGGCACGACGGCCACACCGCCATGCTGATGGCGGCGGCCTGGTACCTCGCGGAGCACGGCCAGTTCAGCGGCACGCTGAACCTGGTCTTCCAGCCCGCCGAAGAAGGCGGCGGCGGCGCGCTGCGCATGATGGCCGACGGTTTGTTCGAGCGCTACCCCTGCGATGCCGTGTTTGCCATGCACAACATGCCCGGCGTGGAACAGGGCCACCTGCTGCTGCGCGATGGGCCGGCCATGGCCTCGAGCGACTACGCCACCATCACCCTGGAGGGCGTGGGCGGCCACGGCGCCATGCCGCACGTGGCCATCGACCCGGTGGTGGCTGCGGCCAGCCTGGTGATGGGGCTGCAGACCATCGTCTCGCGCAATGTCGACCCGCAGCAGATGGCCGTGGTGACGGTGGGCGCGCTGCACGCCGGCCAGGCCAACAACGTGATCCCCGCCAGCGCCGTGCTGGAGATCAGCGTACGCGCCATGGACAGCGGCGTGCGTGCGCTGCTGGAGCAGCGCATCCNCCACCGCCACGGGCTACGGCGTGGTGGCCCGCCTCGACTGGCGGCCGGGCTACGCCGTGCTGGTGAACACCCCGGCGGAGACCGAACTGGCGCGCGAGGTGGCCCTGGACCTGTTGGGCCCCGAGCGCGTGACGCTGCAGGCCGCGGCCCTGCCCGCCAGCGAGGACTTTGCCTTCATGCTGGAGAAGGTGCCCGGCTCCTACCTGCAGATCGGCAACGGCAATGCCCCCGGCGGCTGCATGGTGCACCACCCGGGGTACGATTTCCATGACGGCAACATCGTGGTGGGCGGCGCGTTCTGGGTACGGCTGGCCGAGACCTTTTTGCCGCCGCAGTGAACCGAGGGTGCACCACATTTCGCCCATTGAACCAACCGCCAGGGAGCCCGACCGCATGTCCGCAGATTCGACCTTCGACGCCCAAGCATCGCCCAGCCGCGTACTCTCCATCGGCTCCGAGCGCATCTCGGTGCACGACAGCGGCGGCAGCGGCCCGGCCGTGGTGCTGGTGCATGGCAACTCCTCCTCGTCGCGCGTGTGGGAGCCCCTGCTCACCGGCGAGTTGGGCAGGAAGTACCGCCTGATCGCGCCGGACCTGCCGGGCCACGGCCAGTCCACCGATGCCGAGCAAATAGTGCGCAGCACGGTCTACAGCATTCCCGGCTATGCCGATGTGGTCCGCGCCGTGGCCGGCCAGATGGGGGTGGAGAACGCCGTGTTCGTGGGCTGGAGCCTGGGCGGGCATGCCGTGCTCGAAGCGGCGGCATCCCTGCCGCAGGCGGCGGGCTTCATGGTCTTCGGCACGCCGCCCCTGCCGTTTCCGCCCACGGCGGATTTCGGCGGTGCCTTCCTCAAGCTCGGCCTGGGCTTCGTCAAGGACTGGTCCGAGGACGACGCCCGCGCCTGGGTGGCCGACTACATGGCGCCCGGCATGGCCGCAGCCGATTTCATGCTGCAGGACGCCCGCCGCACGGACGGCCACGCCCGCGCATCGCTGGCAGCGGGCATAGGCACCGTGGGCTATGCGGATGAGCTGAACATCATCGCCACCATCGGCCGCCCGCTGGCCATCGTACAGGGCGCGCACGAGCAGATCGTGAACCCGGCCTACCTTGACGGGTTGGCCCCCACCATCCCTACCCTGTGGCGCTGCAAGGTGCAGGTGGTGGAAGGCGCCGGCCACGCCGTGCAATGGGAGAACCCGGCGCAGTTCGGCGCGCTGCTCGACGCCTTCGTGGCGGATTGCCAGCGGGGTTGAGTGCCGCCCATAGGGAGCGCCTACCCTTCCGCCCCCAGCATGCCCGTGCGCGGGTGGCAGTTGAAGTATTCGAAATACTGCTCCGCCGCCGTGGCCACCGTGACCTCGTGGTAGAGCTTGAGCTGCGCCGCCGGGCCCATGGTGCCCAGGTACTTCATGGCCGCGCCAAAGATGGCCACATGCGTGGGGTGCGATTCGGCCCAGCGCTCAAGGGCCGCCAGGCTGCGCCACCAGCCCATGCCGAAACTCTTGTCCGTGGGCTTGCCGGCAGTGTCCACCACGGCCATGTAACGGTTGGCATAGCAGTCCACCTGGCGGCCCTGGTCCTGCAGAAAATCCATGCCGGCGCGCAGCACGGGCTCGACCTCCTCGGTGTACATGCGGCGCTCATCGCCCTCTGTACTGGTCCAGTCCTGGCCGGAGCGGATGAGGCACAGGTTCTCGTGCGGCAGCACGCGCTGGTGCAGGCCCTCGGTGACCACCTTCGGCGCCCCGGCCGGCGACATGCCGTCGGTCTGCGACAGGGCCAGGCGGTCGCGCATGCCGCCCCAGTAAGCGTGCTCCTGGATGGGTTCACCCAGGCCGGCGGATACACCGGCCACGCCCTCGATCCCATCACTGGAAAACAGCGTCTCGAAGCGGTCCACCGCGGGCTGCAGCACCTCGGTGAACAGGCCCAGCCCGGGCTCGTTGAACGCGCCGGATGCCCAGCGCTCGCCGTGCTCGGCAAACCAGGCCGCGTAGGTGGTCGGATCGTCCCAGTAGCCGATGGTGATGGTGTTGAGGTAGCCCGCCTGGTCCACGCACTGCGCGCGGTCCCAGTGGCCCGGGCCGTTGGCTGCGGCAAAGGCCTCGGTGATGCAGTGCAGCGCCCGGGCGGCCAATGCCGGCGCCGGTGCGTCGGCCCGGTGCTGGATGCCGAAGTAGCCCATGACCACGCGCGTGACTTCTGGGTGGTAACGCGCCACGGTGGCGGGGTATGGCGGCACATAGTCGTCGGGCACCCTGCGGTGGCGCAGGCGCGGGCATTGCAGGTGGGTGGGGATGGCGGATTCCATGGCGCGGCTCCGGTGCGCAATGCTCAGGACTCGGCCAGCACGGGTGCGGGCTCGGCGCTGGCTTCATTGGCCGCCGCTGCCGCCATGCCGGCGGGTACCTGCGAGACCACACGGTCGCCCGGCGTCTGGTTGAGCAGCAGCCGCGTGACGTCGGGCCGGGCGTAGTGGCCGGCAGGGTCGGCGGCGGTCTTGGCCAGGGAGATCGTGCCCAGGTCGATATCGGCAATCACCAGGCCTTCTTCCTTCTCGCCCAGCGGTGTACCTAGCAATGCGCCGTCAGGGCCGTAGATGCGCGCAAAACCGCCGCCTTCGAGCAGCAGCTGGCGCTGCAGATCGTCGGTGCAGAGCATAGCGTGCATGTCCTTTGACACGGTGGCGCATGGCGCGACGACGAAGCAGCCGCCTTCGACCGCGTAGATCTGGCTTGCGGCATTGTTGACCTCGGCCCCCAGGGCGTTGGCCGCACCCCGGTACAAAGAGAAGCTGGGCCAGGCGCCGATGTGGATCTGCTCGTTCTGCGCGTACATGGCGTACTTGCTCAGGGGCTGCAGGTGCTCCCAGCAGGCGAGCATGCCGACATTGCCGATGGCGGTCGGCATGACCGCCAGGTCGCTGCCGTCGCCCTCACCGAACACGGTGCGCTCCACGTGGGTAGGCTTGAGCTTGCGCCGCGTCTTGACCACGCGGCCCTGATCGTCGAACAGGGCCTGGGCGATGTAGAGGCTGCCGCCGGCACGTTCGCTGTAACCGGTGGACATCCAGATACCGATGTCGCGTGCGGCCTGCGCCAGGCGCTGGAACTCGGCCGAGCCGACCACCAGCGAGTTGTCGTTGTAGCGCTGCACATACTGCATGCCCATGGCGGGCGAGTTGAGCCAGATCCACCAGGGGTAGCCGGGGATCCACGTTTCGGGGAAGGCCACGAGTTGCGCGCCCTGCCTGGCCGCCTCCTTCATCAGCGCAATGGTCTTGTCGATGGTGGCGTCGAGGTCGAGGAACACGGGCGCGGCCTGGACGGCGGCTACGCGCAGCTTGGGGTGGAGGGTGGCGGGCATGGATGGGTCCTGTCGATCAAGTTGAAGGGGGGCTGGGGCCGTGCGCGGGCAATGCCTGCTGCGGTTCCCGAATGCTCGGGCCTAAGCCGCGCGCCGTCTTGCCTGTGGGTCTCGCGGCTCTTGCCGCAAAGCCACGCGGACGGCGACTTGACTGAAAGTCTCCCCAGGCTTGATCCAGACTCGCCACCTGGGGTTAACCGGCATAGGCCTTGCTTGAAGAATGGGCGCGCCCGGAGGATGATGGGTGCTTCCGCTCCCTTCCTCCCCATGCCCGCTTGAGACCCCGCCATGAGCCAACTCTTGAGTACCGACCCCATTGCCCCGCGCGACCGGCTGGCCTACTGGACCGACATGATCTGCACCACCTACGTGCAGCTCGAATGCGATGCGCCGCGTGGCGACCGCTTTGGCGGCTCCATCCAAAGCCACCACCTGCCGGGGCTGGACCTGTCGGTGGTGCGCTCCTGCGCGCAGCGCGTGGTGCGCACGCCGAGCTTCATCTCACGCGCCACGGACGACTGCTTCATCGTGAGCCTGCAGACCAAGGGCCACGGCGTCATCTCCCAGGACGGGCGCGACGCGGCCGTGGCGCCCGGCGACTTTGCGCTGTACGACAGCACGCGGCCCTACACCCTGCAGTTCAGCGAGGACTTCGAGGAAATCGTGCTCAAGCTGCGCGGCGAGCAATTGCGTGCGCTGGTGGCGGGTACCGAGCAGTTGACGGCCACCACCGTCTCGGGCCGCAGCGGGGCCGGGCACCTGATGGCCAGCATGGTCACCGCCTTGCGCGGCGAGGTGGACACCCTGCCCGCCGCCTCGGCCGCCGCCGTGGCCAGCGGCGTCATCAGCGTGCTGGTAGCCGGCCTGCAGTCGCTGCCCGCCTGCAGCCGGGCCGAGCCCTCGACCATGGGTGCCTACCATGTGGCGCGCATCAAGCGGCACATCGACGGCCGGCTGCGCGACCCGGCGCTGACCATCGAATCCGTGGCCACCGACCTGGGCATGTCCAGCGGCCACCTGCACCGCCTGTTCAAGGCCGAGCCGCAGTCACCATCGCACTACCTCTGGGGCCAGCGCCTGGATGGCGCCAGCCGCGAGCTGCTGGATGCACGCCGCACGAAGACCTCGGTGGCGGAGATCGCGTTCGGCTGGGGCTTCAACGACGCGGCGCATTTCAGCCGGGCGTTCAAGGAGCGTTTTGGGCAGGCGCCGCGGGAGTGGCGGGCACAGGGGGCAAAGAGCAAGTAGCTACGGAGCCATTGAATCCACAGAAGACGAACTGACAATAATCAAGTACTGACAGGACCTGTGACCCATTTGATGCGCTCTGCCCTTTTGATGCTTACCTTACTGTTCGGCCATTCGATCGCTTGGGCTGAAGCTGAAGGACCACCAGCTTGTTTTCTTGGCCTGTGGAAATCCCATGAAGCACTGACGCTGGAAGACATGCGCAAGCATCCCGACGTTTCCGACAAGGCCAAGACGCTTTTCGAAAACAACTTCTTTGGAAAGCTGGTCGTCATCTTCGGCCCTCGAAACCACGGATCCTATTTCGAGGACGAAACGGATGCACAACCCTTGCAGTTCAATGCCTATCGCATCAAGAGCCGGGGTCCGGATTGGATGGTCCTGACCAGGCAGCTGCTGGGTGAAGACGTTGACACGAAACTGGGCTGTGAAGGTGAGCGCTACTACGCAATCATCACCCGATGGGAGTTCAAGGAGTACTTCGTTCGGGTGCCGTAGCGGCCTGTCAAGGCTACCGCGCCACCAGATGCAACGGCCCGAATGGCATGTGGTGCATCAGCTCGCGCAGCAGCAGCAAGGTGGTGGCGAACTCCACGCTCTCGGGCAGGCCCTCGCTGGCAGCGGGCCGGCCTTCGGACACGGCGGCCAGGCGCTGGAACAGCCGCTCCATGGCCTCCAGCGTGAGCAGCATGGTGGGTGCAAGCGGCACGCCGGCCAGTCCGGCCAGGGCCACCAGATGCGCGTCGGTGGACCACCAGGCCGTACCCGATGCATTGCCCTGCGCAGCGTACTGCCGGTGGGCCAGGTAGACCTCGTCTTCGACGCTGGCGATGGCGTTTTCCAGCTCCAACGGGGTGGGTATGTCGCGGCGGAAGAAGGCCCGGGCGGTCCGGTGGGTTCCCAGGGCCAGGGTGATCGCGGCACCATGCGGGGCAGCGCCGGCGGCGTCCACCGGCACGATCAGCGTGCGCTCCGGCCCCACGTACAGCAGCGTGAGAGGCCGCCCGGGCACGGAGTGGGCCTGCAGCAGTTGCAGGTCGCAAGCCGTGTCGAGGGCTGTGGCGCCATCGGTGGCAGGAAGCGGGTAGCGAGCGAACATGGCGTGGTCCTTCATCCTTGGCGCGGACCGCCCTCACCGCTGCCGCCATAGCTGCTGCCGGGCCCGCCAGACTGCTGGATGCCCGGCTGGTCGGCCTGTTGCTGGGCCCGCGCGAGGGCGGGCACGTAGTGCATGCGGTGGTGCATTTCCACCGTGAGGGTTTCGATGCGCTCGCTGAGCTTCTTGGTCATCTCGGTCAGGCGGGTGTTCTGCTCCAGCAAATCGATCAACTGGGCGGTGTTCTGGGTGGCAATCGCCTGGCGCTGCTCGGTGGCCCGGGCCAGGTCTTCACGGTGCTGGGCATCGGCATCGGCAAGCGCCTTGTCGCGCTCGGCCTGGCGCGTCTGCGCCAGCAGGATCAGGGGCGCGGCATAGGCCGCCTGCAGGCTGAACGCCAGGTTGAGCAGGATGAAGGGGTAGGCATCGAATTTCGCGACCCCTGTCAGGTTGATCACTATCCACACGACGACGAACGCGGTTTGCGCAGCCAGGAATTTGGGTGTTCCGAACACGCGTGCAAAGGCCTCGGCCTTGCGCGCAAAACCGTCGTTGCCGAAGGTCGGGGACAGATGCTCATGCTTGCGCAGAAACCGCAGGTGGTCGACCACGGGGGGCGGACCCTTGGCGGGGTCGGTGGGCGCTGTGCCCGGGACGGTGGCGGTGGATGTCGTCATGCGAAGGACCTCATGCAAGCGGGGGAACAGAACTGGGCGCGCCAGGCGGCACAGGGTTGGTGCCACTCTACCCTGCAGTGCCCTGCCCCCTGGGAGCCTTCAAGTTCTGTGCCAGCAGGCGCGGGGATTGCGCGGGCAGTACGGCCGCCCCACTCCTGCCGCCAAACCGTGACTTTTGTGGCACTAACGCCGGCGGACTTCCAGCCCACCCACCTGCAACGGCGCCGCCCCATGGTGTGATGCGCGGCGGTGACCAGGAGGTTGCGCAGCATCGCCGCGCAGCCCCCTTCTCGCCGACAGGTGATGCCAGCGCGCGCCTACACGCGGCGGCCACCGCCCTCACTACATTGACTACACCGCCGCAGAACAGGCAGCGCCCGCCCCAATGGCCGGCACATGCCAAGGACTGCGACGAACCCCTCAGCCAGGGACAACACCATGCCTGACACGATTGAACTGCGAGCCATGCGAGACACGCCAGAACAACATCCACAGCACGCCGCCACCGCTGCCCGCACCGGTGCGGCGCGCTCTGCCGGCCGCCGCTTCCTGCCCAACACCATTGGCGTGCTGGCACTGGGCGCGGTGCTGTTCTTCACGGCCTGCTCCACGCACCCACCCGCCGGTATTGAGCCGGTGGCAGGCTTCGACGCGCAGCGCTATGCAGGCCAGTGGTACGAGGTGGCCCGGCTGGACCATTCGTTCGAGCGCGGCCTGCAGCAGACCACGGCGAACTACCTCCCCAACCCGGACGGCACCATCCAGGTGATCAACCGCGGCTTCGACCCCGGCCGGGATCGCTGGAAAGAGGCCGAGGGCAAGGCCCGCTTTGCCGGTGAGTCCGACAAGGGCGCCCTCAAGGTCTCGTTCTTCGGCCCCTTCTACGGCGGCTACAACGTAGTGGCGCTGGACCCAGACTACCAGTGGTCCATGGTGGTCGGCTCCAACCGGGGTTACTTCTGGATCCTGTCGCGCACCAAGACACTGCCGCCCGGCGTGCGCGAGCAACTGCTGGCCAAGGCCCAGGCACTCGGGGTGCAGGTGGACAAAGTGCTGTGGGTGGCGCAGGATGGCCAGGCTCCGGCAGCCCCATCGAAGAGTTGAGAGACCCCACACCGCACTAAATTTTTGCGCCCACCCTGCCGATAAGGGAGGCATGCAAGTCTCCTCCTCATCATCGGCCGGTAAGGTGTCTTCGTCCAGCAGCGGCGGCGGCAGCGAGATCGGCAAGCTGCAAAAGCAGCTGCAGTCGTTGACCGAAGAACTCAAGAACGTGGCCACCTCCGACATGGACGCCAAGGCCAAGAAGGAGAAGGTCAAGCTGCTGCAGGCCCAGATCCAGATGGTGCAGGCGCAGATCGCTGCCATCCAGCGCGCGCGGCAGCAGGAACAGCAGGCCGCACAGGCCCAGAAGGCCGAGGTGGCAGCCCAGGCCGCACGCGAGCAGCGCGCCAAAACCGAAACCCAGGCCTCCACCAGCCTGGGCAGCCAGCTCGATACCTACGCCTGATCCCTCAGGATCGACCCGCAGGAATGCCGAACTTGCGCAAGCGGTAGGCCAGCGTGGCGCGGCTGATGTCCAGCAGGCGGGCGGCAGAGGCCACATTGCCGGCGGCGCTGTGCAGTGCCTGGCGCAGCAGTTGGGCCTCGGCCTGGTGCAGCGGGGCCACCCCGGGCATGGCCGCTGCAGCGGCCTGGGTTGCCGGGGCGCTGCCCCCCGCCGAGGGCATGTGCAGGGTTGCGATGCTGTCGGCGCCCAATTGCAGGGACATCACGCCGGTGCCGGGCTGCTCGCCACTGCTGAACAGGTGGTGGGGCGCGATGGGTTCGCCATCGTTGACGAGGATCACACTGCGCTCGATGAGGTTCTGCAACTCGCGGATGTTGCCCGGGAAAGGGTAGTTGAACATGGCCTTCACGGCCGCCTGGCTGAAGCCCGGGCCCTGGCGCCGGTGCTTGCGCTGGTAGTGCGCGAGAAAGTGCCCCATCAAGAGCGGGATGTCATCGCGCCGGTCGCGCAGCGGCGGCAGGTGGATGGGAAAGACGTTGAGCCGGTAGTACAGGTCTTCGCGGAAAGTGCCCTCGCGCACGGCCTGGCGCAGGTCCACATTGGTGGCGGCTACCACGCGCACGTCCACCGTGATGGTGCGCGTGCCGCCCACCCGCTCGATCTCTCCCTCCTGCAGGGCCCGCAGCAGCTTGCCCTGGGCCACCAGGCTGAGGGTGGCGATCTCGTCCAGGAACAGGGTGCCGCCGTGGGCGCGTTCGAACCGCCCGGGCCGCGATGCCCCGGCGCCGGTATAGGCGCCGCGCTCCACACCAAACAGTTCGGACTCGACCAGTGTCTCGGGGATCGCGGCGCAGTTCAGCGCCACCAGGGGATGGGCCTGGCGCGGGCTGATGCGGTGCAGCATGCTGGCAAACATCTCCTTGCCCACGCCGGACTCGCCGGTGAACAGCACGGTGGCAGCCGTGGGCGCCACGCGTTGCAGCATGTGGCAGGCGGCATTGAAGGCCGATGAGGCGCCCACCATGGTGGCACCATCGGCGGCGGGAGCCCCAGCCAAGGCCACCGAACCCGGCGAAGCCCCCAGGGTGCCCTTGCGCGATGGCGCCCGGGCCGCAGCGGGCGGGGTGCCCACGAAGTCCTGCGCGTTCAGGTAGAACAGGTCCTGCCCGGGGTCATCCCAGCGCTCTGCCGACTTGCCGATGACGCGGCAGTGCGCCGAGCCCGACGAGCGGCACTCCACCTCGCGGAACACGACCATGCGGCCAAACAGCGTGCTCACATAGCCCGTGGCATAGCCCACCTGCATCCAGCAGGCCGGAGACCCCCCCACGCCATAGGCGGCGATATGCTCGTCGTCCTCGCTGGAGTTGTGCCAGATGAACTCGCCTTCGTAGTCACCGGTCTCGGCGTCGTAGCGCACGTGGACCACCTCCACCTGGACCACCCCTTCCAGCGCATGCAGGCGGGTGCCGGCGATGGCAGCGGCCGGGGGATCGGCGTCGGGCCACTGCTGGCGCACCATGCGCGCATCGCGCGCGCCACCGACGTAGCCGGCGCGGGTGAGCAGGCCGCGCGCCTTGTCCAGGCCAATGCTGTCGATCAGCTCGCGCCTGAGCGAGCCCAGGGCCTCGGAGTGCAGCAGGATCATGCGCTGGTCCTGCAGCCAGATGCGTCCGTCTCCCGGCGAGAAGAACAGGCATTCGCTGATGTCCGCCACCGTGGGGTGGGCATGCTGGCTCACGCCCACGGTGTCAAACCCGCCCAGCGCGCCCGGCAGCGCAGGCCCCGGCAATCCCTCGGCATTGCCGGTGGCGGTGCTGCGGTTCAGGTCGGCCAGGGAGACACGGCGTCTTGACATGGTGGTTACCAGGAAGTGATCGAAAAGTGATCATTTGAGCAATTGCCATTGCCCAAACTGATTATTGATAGTAACTATTTTTGCGCAAAAAGTCGCCCACTCCGGGCGCTTGGTGGCCTAGGGAAAGTCCGTAGCCGCGCCTCTCAAAAAGCAGGTGTCAGAGGCTGTTTTCGGCCGCCTTGCCCAGAGGGCTGGTACGCCCGTTGCAACTCCCTGTGCAGTTGCCGCCACAGTGCGCGCCGATTCTTTCAACCAAGGAGCAATGCAATGGGTGTTTCAGAAAAACCAGGCCTGCTGGACAACCGCCTGTGGGCGGGCAAGGCCTTCGACGGGGCATGGGCCACGGCGCTCAAGGAGGTGCGCGACGTGGTGGAGCCGGCCACGCGCCAGGTGCTCGGACGCGTGGGCATTGCCGATGCGCAGGACATGCAGGCAGCCATCGGCCTGGCGCACCGGGCGCAGCCGGCCTGGGCAGCGCTGGGCCCGCGCGAGCGCGCCGCCATCTTCCACCGGGCGGCCGCCGTGTTCCAGCAGCACTTTGACGAACTGGCGCTGGCCATTGCCCGCGAAACCGGAGGCATCCTGGCCAAGGGCCAGCACGAGGTGCGCGAGGCCATCACCCTGTGCCAGTTGGCCGCCAGCCTGCCCATGCAGGCCCAGGGCCAGGTGCTGCCCAGCACCCCGGGCCGCCTGTCGATTGCACGGCGCATGCCGCATGGCGTGGTGGGTGTGATCTCGCCCTTCAACTTTCCGCTCATCCTGGGCTTGCGCTCGGTGGCCCCGGCCCTGGCGCTGGGCAATGCCGTGGTGCTCAAGCCGGACACGCGCACCCCCGTGAGCGGTGGCTTCATCATGGCCCGGGTGTTCGAAGAGGCCGGGCTGCCCGCCGGCCTGCTGCAGGTGCTGCCGGGCGACGCGGCTGCGGGCGAGGCGCTGGTGGTGGACGAGCGCGTGCCCATGATCGCCTTCACCGGCTCGCCCGCCGTGGGCCGCCGCATCGGCGCGCTGGCGGGGCAGCACCTCAAGAAGGTGTCGCTGGAGCTGGGCGGGGCCAACAACCTCATCATCCTGGAAGACGCAGACCCCGATGCTGCCGCCAGCGCAGCAGCCTTCGGCGCGTGGTTCCACCAGGGCCAGATCTGCATGGCCGCCAACCGTATCCTGGTGCACGAGTCGATTGCCGACGCCATCCTGCAGCGCCTGGTGGGCAAGGCCAGGCACCTGCCCGTGGGCGACGGCGCCAGCGGCCAGGTGGCCCTGGGGCCGATGATCGATGCGAAGCAGCTCGAACGCTTTGACCGGGTGATCCACGACAGCATCCAGCAGGGCGCCAGGCTCGAAGCGGGTGGCACCTACCATGGGCTGTGCTACCAGCCCACGGTGCTCTCGGGCGTCAGGCCCGGCATCCGTTCGTTCGACGAAGAGCCGTTTGGCCCGGTGGCCAACCTCGTCACCTTCCGCACGGACGATGAGGCCGTGGCCCTGGCCAACACCAGCCAGGGGGGCCTGTCGGCCGCTGTCATCAGCCCCAGCGTGGGCCGCGCCATGGCCATCGGCCAGCGCCTGCGCGCGGGCATGGTCCACATCAACGACCAGACCGTGAACGACGACTGCACCAACCCCTTCGGCGGCCCCGGCCTGGGCGGCAACGGCGGCAGCGTGGGCGGGCCGGCCGACATGGATGAGTACACGCAGTGGCAGTGGATCACCATCAAGGACGCACCGCCGCCCTTCCCTTTCTGACCGACAGAACGGCAACGGCTTCCCCCAAAAAACATCCACAGGAGACAAATTCATGGCATTGCACAACAAGACCATCGTCGTCACGGGCTGCTGCTCGGGCATTGGCGCCGACTTCGCCAAGCTGGCGCGCCAGCAGGGCGCCCGCGTGGTCGGCATGGACCGCAACGCACCCACGCTCACCCTGGACGGCTTCATCCAGGTGGACCTAGGCGACCCCGCGGCCATCGACATCGCCGTGGCGCAACTGCCCGCACAGGTGGACGCGTTGGCCAACATTGCCGGCGTGCCCGGCACAGCGCCCGCCGAACTGGTAGGCCGGGTGAACTACCTGGGGCTGCGCCATCTCACGCAGCGCGTGCTTGAGCGCATGCCCGAGGGGGGCTCCATCGTCCACATCGCCTCCATCCTGGGCGCCCAGTGGCCCGAGCGGCTGGCGCAGCACCGCGCCCTGGGCGCCATCGCCAGTTTCGAGGCGGGCGCGCAGTGGCTCGCCAGCCACCCGGTGCCCCAGGAGACCTGCTACCAGTATTTCAAGGAGGCGCTGATCGTCTGGAGCGCCACCCAGTCGCAGAAGATCTTCATGGAGCGCGGGGTGCGCATGAACTGCGTGGCCCCGGGCCCGGTGTTCACCCCCATCCTGGGCGACTTCGTGCAGATGCTGGGCCAGGAGCGCGTGGAGAAAGACGCGCACCGCATGAAGCGCCCCGCCTTCAGCGACGAGGTGGCGCCCGTGATCGCCTTCCTGTGCAGCGACGCGGCGCGCTGGGTCAGTGGCATCAACCTGCCTGTGGATGGCGGGCTGGCCTCGACCTATCTCTGAGCGAGGGGATTGCCCATGTCCGCACAACAGCTGGACGCCATCCTGCAGATGGCCGCGCAGAACCCGCCACCAGCACAGGCCAGCCCCGCGCAACTGCGCGCCTGGTTTGACGCCAGCAACTCCCAGATGCCCACAGCCGCCGGGCTGCAGGCAACGCCCCTGCAGATCAGCAACGGCGCGGGCGGCACCATGGCGGCAGAGCTGCTGGGCACGCCGCAGGCCGACCCGCGCAAGCTCATCATCTACTACCACGCGGGCGGCTTCGTGTTTGGCTCGCTGGCCTCGCACCGGGCGCTGTGCTCCTACCTCGCGCAATTCAGCGGGGCCCGGGTGCTCAACGTGGACTACCGGCTGGCCCCGGAGCACCCGGCGCCCGCCGCGCACGACGATGCCCTGGCGGCCTACAAGTGGGCGCTGGCCAACGGCTACGCCGCGTCGGCCATTGCGCTGGCGGGCGACTCCGCAGGCGGCAACCTGGCCTTGTCCACCGCGGTGCACGCCCGCAACCAGGGTCTGCCCCTGCCGGCGGCCATCGTGGCGCTGTCACCGGCCCTTGATCAGGCATCCGAGGGCGAGTCGCACCGCACGGTGGATGACCCGTTCATCACCCGCGAGCTCATGGGTTTCTTCAACGCCATGTATGTGCCCGGTGGCGATGTGCGCTCACCCACCGTCACGCCGTTCTACAGCGCCGAACTGCAGGGCCTGCCGCCCGTGCAACTGCAGGTGGGCAGCCGGGAGCGGCTGCGCGACGACGCGGTGACCATGGCAGCGCGCCTGAAGGCGGCGGGGGTGGAGGTCGAATGCACGGTGTGGGACGGCATGGTGCACTGCTGGCAGCTGTTTGCGCCCGTGCTCGATGAAGCCCTGGCGTCGCTGGAGCAGGCCGGGCGCTTCATGGCCGCACGCCAACGCAGCAGCGCGGCGTGATGCGACGGCGCACTGGCTTCCCCAAGGACTGACCATGACGACACGACCTACCGGCACCGGCCGGGGCGCGAGCCTGCGCAGCGCAGGGGTTGCGGTGCTGCTGTGCGGCGCCCTGCTGCTGCCCGCAGCCCATGCACAGGAGACGCACCGCCCCATCAAGGTGGGTGCGGTGAGCGCCCTGAGTGGGCCCCATGCCTTCCCGGAGTCGTCGCAGGCGGCCAGGGCCTATCTGGACGCGGTGAATGCCACCGGGGGCATACGGGGCCGCCGCGTCGAATACCTCTCGCTCGACGAAGGGAGCACGCCTGCCACGGCGGCGGCCGCTGCGGGCCGGCTCATCAACGACCCCGAGGTGGTGGCCCTGGCGGGCAGCTCCGGGCTGCTCGACTGCGCGGCCAACGCCTCCCGCTACGAGGCCGGCCGGCTGATGTCGCTGCAGGGCGCATCGGTCGCACCCGCCTGCTTCAGGTCGTCGCATGTGGTGCCGCTCAACAACGGGCCCTATGTCGGGCTGGCCAGCGCCGTGCTGTTCGCCCGCACCACGCTGCGCAGCACCAGGCTTTGCGCGGTGGCGCTGGATCTGCCGGGCATGGTGGAGGGCTACCGGCAGGCCCTCCGTCGCCTCGCCAAGGCGAAAGCCATGGAGGTGCCGCTGCTGCAGACCCTGGGGCCGGAGCAGGACCCTGCGCCCCTGCTCAGGACCTTGCAGGGGCAGGGGTGCGACACCGTGGTCTTCACCGGGCACGAGGACGCCGTGCTGCGCTGGAGCGGGGCCGTGCATACCCTGGGAGGGCGCGGCATGGCCTTCATCTACCTGACCCCGGCCTACACCGACCGGGTGGCCCGGGCGCTGGCGGCGCACGACGGCACGGTGTACGTGATGGCCGAGTTCGAGCCGTGGAAGAGCCGGTCGCTGCCGTCCCAGGACTGGCGGCGCCTGATGCAGGAGGCCCGGTTGCCGCTGAGCTCTCTGTCCCAGGGTGGCTATGTGGCGGCCCAGATCCTGGTGCGGGCCCTGCGCCAGATCGAGGGCCCCATCACCCGGGAGACGGTGACCCGTGCCTTGCAACAGATGCCGCCCACCAGCCATCCCCTGCTGGGAATGCCGTTCGAGATCGGCAACCGCCGGGCCCACAACCCCAACCGCACGGCCCTGCCGCTCAGGCTGCAGCAAGGCCATTGGTACATCGCCACCCCCGCCTGGATTGAAGTGCCCGAGCTGTTGGCGCCCTGATGCCCCCCAAAAAATGAATTCAACAAGGAGACAAGCATGACAACGCAACACCCCTCTTCCCGCCTGGCGGTACTGGCCCTGGCCGGTGCCCTGTCGACGGCCGCCTTGGCCACCGAAGGCGGGGGCTCCACCTACCCGCTGGGCACCGAGAACTTCATAGCCGGTGCTGCCCCGCCGCCCGGGCTGTATGTGCTGGAGTACCTGAATTACTACACCACCAGCCGCGTGAACGATGGCCAGGGCAATGCCCTGCCCATCCCCGGCTTCAAGGTGCGCGCGGCGGCAGCGGCCACGCGCCTGATCTGGATCACACTGCAGCAGGCGCTGGGCGGCCAGGTGACCGCGCACGCCATCCTGCCGCTGGTGGACCTGTCGGTGCGGGCCGGCGGCGCAAGCGACTCGCGCACCGGCCTGGGCGACGTGACGGTGGGCGCTGGGGTGGCCTGGCACCACTCGGCCCAATTGCACAGCGTGCTGGGCCTGGACGCCGTGCTGCCCACCGGGGCCTACGACCGCACGCGCCAAGCCAACATTGGCCACAACTACCTGTCGGTGCAGCCCCTGGGTGTGCTGACCTTCACGGACCCCGCCGGTTTCAACGGCGATGTGAAGGCCACGCTCAACTTCAACCGCACCAACAGCGACACCGACTACCGCTCGGGCCGCGAGCTCATCGTGGACTACGCCGCAGGCTGGGGCCTGGGCAATGGCTGGGTGTTGGGCGTGGGCGGCTACCTGTACCGGCAATGGAGCGATGACAAGGTGGGCGGCGTGGCCCTGGCGGGCTCGCGTGGCCGCAGCCAGTCGATCGGGCCTTCCGTGCGCTACGCCGACGGCAAGGGCTGGCTCATCACCGCCAAGCTCGAGAGAGAGTTCGGTGTGCGCAACCGCGCCCAGGGCTCGCAGTTCTGGCTCAAGACCACCGTGCCTTTCTGAACCCCACGACCACTCTCTGAGAAATCACCATGAAAAATACACTTCCATCCTTCCCCGTGGCCGCCGAGACGGCCACGCCCCGCAAACTCTCGCGCCGTGACTTGATCACTGCGGCGGGTGCCGGCAGCCTGACGCTGGGCTCCGGCCCGCTGTGGGCCCAGGCGGCCGCTGCGGCGCCCGTGCTCAAGGTGGGCTTCATCAGCCCCCGCACCGGGCCGCTGGGCGCACTGGGCGAGACCGACAGCTTCATCCTGGCGCAGGTGCGCAAGACCCTGGCCGCAGGCCTGACCATCGGCGGTGTGAAATACGCGGTGGAGATCCTGGACCGCGACACCCAGTCGGACCCGGCTCGCGCGAGCCAGTTGGCCAAGGGCCTGATCAACAACGACAAGATCGACCTCATGCTCACCACCACCACGCCCGAGACGGTGAACCCGGTGTCGGATGCGTGCGAGGCGGCGGGCGTGCCCTGCCTGTCCACCGTGATGCCGTGGGAGGCCTGGTACTTCGGCCGGGGCGCCAAGCCCGGCGCGCCTTCGCCCTTCAAGTGGACCTACCACTTCTCGTTCGGCGGTGGCGGGTTCGCCAAGTCCTACCTTTCGCAGTTCTCCCTGGTGCCCACCAACCGGAAGATCGGCGTGCTCTACCCCAACGACGCCGACGGCAACGCCATCCGCGCCACGCTGGCGCCCGAGCTCAGCAAGGCCGGCTTCACTGTGGTGGACGCAGGGCCCTATGAAAACGGCACCACCGACTTCTCTGCGCAGATAGCGCGCTTCAAGGCCGAGCGCTGCGAGGTCTTCAACACCTTCCCCATTCCGCCGGACTTCGCCACCTTCTGGCGGCAGGCGGCCCAGCAGGGCTACACGCGCATGGTGAAGATCGCGCAGATCGCCAAGACCGGCCTCGTGCCCTCGCAGGTGGAGGCCCTGGGCCCGCTGGCGGTGAACCTGGGCGCGGGGTGCTTCTGGCACAAGACCTTTCCCTATGCATCGCCGCTCACCGGGCTCACCGGGGTGCAACTGGCCGATGCCTACGAGGCTGCCACGGGCAAGCAGTGGACGCAGATGCTGGGCTCCACGATGTCGCTGTTCGATGCGGGCAGCGAGGCCTTGAAGGCCAGCACCAACCCGCGCGACAAGGCAGCGCTGGCGCGTGCCATCAGCACGCTCAGGGCCACCACCATGCAGGGGCCGGTGGACTTTGCCAAAGGGCCCGTGCCCAACGTGTCGGTGACGCCGGTGGTGGGTGCGCAGTGGGTCAAACCTGCGCAGGGCAGCAAGTTCAAGCTGGACATCAGCATCACCGAGAACGCCAACGACCGCAGCATTCCGGTCGCGGCGGCCCTGAAGTCCTACAGCTGAGCGGCCATGGCACATCTACAACCACGAGGCCTGCCTGCGGGCGGCCCGTTGCTGCTGAATGCCCAGGGCATAGGGATGCGCTTTGGCGCGCTAAAGGTGCTGGACCGGCTGGACTTTTCCGTGGGCGCCGATGAGGCCGTGGGCATCGTCGGGCCCAACGGTGCGGGCAAGACCACGCTGCTGAACGTGCTGGCCGGGGCGCATGCGCCCAGCCAGGGAACCGTCTGGTTCAAGGGGGTGGACGTGGGCGCCTGGGGCGCGGCAGACCGCTGCCGCGCAGGCATTGCGCGCACCCACCAGGTGCCGCGACCGTTCCTGGGCATGACGGTGTTCGAGAACGTCCTGGCCGCCGCCACGCACGGCGCCGGCCTGAACGCCCGCGATGCGGGCGACCGGGCCATGGAGGCCCTGCACCTGTGCGGCATGGGGGCACTGGCCAACCGCCGCGCGGAAACCCTGGGCCTGCTGGGCCGCAAGCGGCTGGAGCTGGTGCGCGCGCTGGCCACACAGCCCACCGTGCTGCTGCTCGACGAGATCGGCGGCGGCCTGACCGATGCCGAGGCGAGCGAACTGGTGGACCTGGTGCGCGCCATCCGCAGCCACCGCATCGCCATCGTCTGGATAGAGCACCTCGTGCATGTGCTGCTGCAGGTGGCCACGCGCCTGGTGTGCATGGAGGGCGGCCGGGTCATCGCCAGTGGCGATCCGCAGGCCGTGCTGGCCGACGCCACGGTGGTCGAGGCCTATCTGGGCGGGGTGGCGGCATGAGCGCCCTTCTGGACATCGGTTCTGTGGACGCCCACCACGGGCAACTGCCTGCCGTGCGCAGCGTGTCGCTGCAGGTGCACCCGGGCGACATCCTGGCCCTGGTCGGCGCCAACGGCGCGGGCAAGACCACATTGCTGCGCACCGTGGCCGGCGCACACCGCGCCAGCAGCGGCACGCTGCGGTGGGACGGCGAGGACATCACCTGCCTACCCGCCCACCAGCGCGTGGCCCGGGGGCTGGCCCTGGTGCCCGAAGGGCGGCGCCTGTTTGCCGGCATGACGGTGCGCGAGAACCTGCTGGTGGCGCGGGCGGCCGGCCGGCGCGGGCCCTGGACGCTGGACACGGTGCTCGGTGCATTCCCCCAGCTGCAGCCCAAGCTGCATGCGCGGGCGGGCGAGCTGTCGGGCGGGCAGCAGCAGGCCGTGGCCATTGGCCGCGCGCTGATGACCAACCCGCGCCTGCTGCTGCTCGACGAAATATCACTAGGCCTGTCGCCCCTGGCCGTGCAAGGTGTGTACGACGCGCTGCGCGGCGTGGTGGGACAGGGTACCCCCCTGGTGCTGGTGGAGAAGGACCTGCAGCGTGTGCAGGCCGTTGCCACCCGCATCGTCTGCATGCTTGAAGGCCGCGTGGTGGCCGATGCGCCTGCGGCCGAACTCTCGCGTGCGCAGATCACCGCGCATTACTTCGGTGCGCAGCGGCCTGAGAGCGCGCGCACCGTTCACCACGCAGGTAGCCCAGGCGAGGCGTCTGCCGACAACCTCTACAAGGTGGCCGCATGAACCTGCTCAACCAGATCATCCAGGGCCTCTTGCTGGGGGGCTATTACGCCCTGCTGGCCTGCGGGCTGTCATTCATGTTCGGGGTCATGCGCATCATCAACCTGGCCCATGGCAGCTTGGCCGTGGTGGCCGCCTACCTGCTGTGGCTGCTGGCCGAGCCCATGGGCTGGCACCCGCTGCTGGCCCTGCTGGCGGTGCTGCCCGCCATGGCGCTGCTGGGCTGGGTGTTGCACCGGCTGGTGCTGGAGCGCAGCGCACGCCTGGGGGCACTGGTGCCCCTGCTCGCCACCTTCGGCCTGGCCAGTGTGATCGACAACCTGCTGTTCCAGCACTTCGGCGCCGACACCCGTTCGCTGGCCACCGCCATCGGCACGCTGGCCTACGACAGCTGGGAGCTGCCCGGCGGCATCTACGTGGGGCAACTGCCCGCCATGGTGCTGGTGTTTGCGGTGACCCTGCTGGGCGGACTGCACGCGATGCTGGCGCACACGGCGCTGGGGCGGCAGATCCGCGCGGCCTCGGAAGACGCCGACACCGCACGCCTGGTGGGCGTGCACACCGGGGCCGTGTTTGCAGCGGCCTCGGCCATCACCATGGTCACCGTTACCCTGGCCGGGGCATCGCTGGCCATGCGGGCCACGTTCGACCCGTTCTCGGGGCCACAGCAGCTCATCTTTGCGTTCGAGGCCGTGATCATCGGCGGCGCGGGCTCGCTGTGGGGCACGCTGCTGGGCGGCGTGGTGCTGGGCGTGGCGCAGAACCTGGGGGCGCAGGTGCATCCCCAGGGCTTTTTGATCGCCGGGCATGCCACCTTCCTCGCCATCCTGCTGGCCCGGCTCTGCGCGAGCGGCGCACTGCGCAGCTTCTTTTCCACCCGCCGTCAGCCCACACCATGAGCCTCCCTATGAGTTCCCCTTCTCCTGCACCCGTGGGCCAGCCCGCCTGGACCATTCAGCGCTGGACGCGTACATCCGCTGTCTGCGCCGGGGCCGCCGTGCCGCTGCTGGCCGTGCTCTTTCTGGGTCCGCTGTGGCTGCAGGCGGGCACGGTGGACCGGCTCACCACGCTGTTCATCTACGTCATCCTGGCGGTGATGTGGAACGCCCTGGCGGGCTATGCCGGGCTGGTGTCGATTGGCCACCAGGCATTCTTCGGGCTCGGTGCCTACGCCATGGTCCGGCTGGCCGATGCAGGCCTGGGCCCGTACCCCGCGCTGTTGCTGGGTGCCGTGCTGGTGGCGCTGGTGGCGGTGCCGCTGGCGGCCTTCATGCTGCGCCTGCAGGGCGGCGAGTTCGCCATCGGCATGTGGGTGGTGGCCGCGCTCGCGCACCTGTGCGTGAACCTGGACAGCCTGGTGCAGGGCGAAACCGGTATCTCCATGATTGCGCTGCAGCAGTACGCTGCGGGCGAGCGGCGTGCCTATACCTACTGGGCGGCGCTGGCGGCCATGGCGGGGCTGTGCGGGGCCGTGTTCCTGCTCTTGCGCAGCAAGGTGGGCACGGCGGCGCAGGCCATCCGCGACAACGAGACGGCGGCCATCTCCATCGGCGTGCGCGTGGTGGCCGTCAAGCGCCTGGTGTTCGTGCTGTCGGCGTTCGGCTGCGCGCTGGCCGGGGGGCTGTGGCTGGCCACGTCGATCAGCTTTCAGCCCAAAACGTACTTCAGCGTGCAATGGACGGCCTACATGATCTTCATGGTGCTGGTGGGCGGCATCGGCACCATGGAAGGCCCCATCCTGGGCGCGCTGCTGTTCTTTGCGGTGGAGACCTGGTGGGGCGGCCAGGGCGTGGCCTACCTCATCGGGCTGGGGGCCGTCGCCATGTTGTTTGCGCTGTTCCTGCCCAAGGGAATATGGGGTGCGGTGCAACAGCGCTGGGACCTGCACCTGCTGTCGGCCGGCTACCGCGTGCGCGCACGCGAACCTCATACGGATTTGCATTCAATCGGATAGCTAGGCGGTAAGCCGCAGACAGTGCCATAGCACGGCAAGGCGACCCAACGACGCTAGCCGGTTGAAGGCAAATCCGTATCAGTCCAGCCCGGCAGAGGCCACCAACCGCTGCGTGTAGGGGTGCTGCGGTGCATCCAGCACCTGGCCCACGGGGCCGCTTTCGAGCACGTTGCCGTCCTTCATCACCAGCACCTCGTGCGCCATGGCGCGTATCACCTGCACGTCGTGTGTGATGAGCAGGTAGCTCAGCCCCTTTTCCTTTTGCAGGCGCTGCAGCAGCTTGAGCACCTGCTGCTGGATGGTCACATCGAGCGCACTGGTGGGCTCGTCGAGCACCAGCAGCTGCGGCTGCACGATGAGGGCGCGCGCAATGGCCAAGCGCTGGCGCTGCCCGCCCGAGAATTCATGCGGGTAGCGGGCCAGCAGGCCAGGGAACTGCGCCTCGGCCAGGCCTACCTCGGCCAGGGCCGCCTCCACGCGGGTGCGCCGCTCGGCCACGCTGAGCGTGGGCTCGTGCACGCGCATGCCTTCGCCCACGATCTCCTCCACCGTGAGGCGTGGCGACAGCGATGAGAACGGGTCCTGGAACACCACCTGCACCTTGCGGCGCAGTTGCTGGTTGGCCGGCGAGTTGCGCATGGCCGGCGCCTGCCAGCCCTGCCCCGCCACCTGCAGCGATCCGCCAAACGGCAGCAGCCCCAGAATGGCCTGGGCCAGGGTGGACTTGCCCGAGCCCGATTCACCCACTACCCCGAGCGTGCGGCCGGGTGGCAGCGCCAGGCTGGCGCCCTGCACGGCCACGAACTCGCCCTTCTTGAACCAGCCACGCAAGCCAGGCAGTGGCGTGGGGTAGACCACACGCAGGTCGCTGGCCTGCAGCACGGGCGGGGTGCCGGGCGCAGGTGCGATTTCGGTCACGTCGCGCTGGGGCTGGCTTTGCATCAGCTTGCGGGTGTAGGCATGCTGGGGCGCACCGAACACCTCGGCCACGGCGCCCTGCTCCACCAGCACGCCCTGCTCCATCACGGCCACGCGGTCAGCAAAGCGGCGCACCAGGTTCAGGTCATGGGTGATGAGCAGCACGGCCATGCCTGTCTGGCGCTGCAGGTCGGACAACAGGTCAAGGATCTGGCCGCGCAGGGTCACGTCGAGCGCAGTGGTGGGTTCGTCGGCCAGCAGCAGTTGCGGCTCGCTGGCCAGGGCCATGGCGATCATGGCGCGCTGGCGCTGCCCGCCCGAGAGCTGGTGCGGGAAAGAATTGGCCCGGCGCGCAGGCTCCGGGATGCCGGTCTTGGCCAGCAGCTCGATGGCGGCCTGGGCACACTGCGCGCCCGTGAGGCCCTTCTTGAGCTGCAGGATCTCGGCGATCTGCTGGCCTATGGTCATCAGCGGGTTCAGCGCCGTCATGGGCTCCTGGAAGACCATGGCGATCTCGCCGCCGCGCACGCCGCGCATCTCACGCTCGCTCAGCGCCAGCAGGTCGCGCCCGCGCAGCAGCGCCTGGCCGCTGACCCGGGCATCGCCCGCCAGGCGCAGCAGGCTCAGCGCGGTGATGGTCTTGCCCGAGCCCGATTCGCCCACCAGGGCGAGCTTTTCGCCGGGGGCGATGGTGAAGCTGGCGCCGCTCACCACTTCCTTGGTGCCGAAGTGCACATGGAGATCGCGCACATCGAGCAAAGGGCCCGAAGGTGCCATGCCTGGACTGGATGCGGCGCTCACTTGTCGGCCTTTCGCGGGTCCAGGGCGTCGCGCAGCGCATCGCCCATGAAGGTCAGCAGCAGCAGGGTGATCACCAGCACGGCAAAGGTGCTCAGCGATATCCACCAGGCATCGATGTTGTTCTTGCCCTGGCTCAGCAGCTCGCCCAGGCTGGGCGTGCCGGGTGGAACACCCAGGCCCAGGAAGTCGAGGGCGGTGAGCGACAGAATGGCGGCGCTCATGCGAAACGGCAGAAAAGTGACCACAGGGGTCAGGCTGTTGGGCAGGATGTGGCGCCAGATGATCTGTGCGTTGCTGACACCCAGGGCGCGCGCGGCCTTCACGTAGTCGAGCTGTCGGTTGCGCAAGAACTCGGCGCGCACATAGTCCGACAGGCCCATCCAGCCAAACAGGGAGAGCAGGATGAGCAGCAGCGAGATGCTGGGCGAAAACAGCGCACTGAAGATGATGAGCAGGTACAGCTCCGGCATGGAGCCCCAGATCTCGATGAAGCGCTGGAACGCCAGGTCCGTCTTGCCGCCGAAGAAGCCCTGGATCGCGCCGGTGATGATGCCCAGCACGGTGCCGATGAAGGTCAGTGCTAGGCCGAACAGCACGCTGACGCGAAAGCCGTAGAGCAACTGGGCCACCATGTCCCGGCCGCGGTCATCGGTGCCCATCCAGTTGTCCCGCGTGGGGGCCGATGGATTGGGCTCCTTGGCGAAGTAATTGAGGGTGGTGGGCCCGTAGGGGATAAGGGTGTAGAGCGCCCAGTTGCTGCCGGCGCTCAAGCGCTGCTGAATGAAGGGGTCCAGGTAGTCCGTGGGGGTCTCGAAATCACCACCGAAGGTCTTTTCGGGGTAGGTCTGGAGCATGGGGAAGTAGGTCTGCCCTTCGTAGCGCACGATCAGGGGCCGGTCGTTGCTGACCAGCTCGGCCGCCAGGCTGATGACCACCAGCACGCAGAAGATCACCAGGCTCCACAAGCCCAGGCGGTTGCGTTTGAAGCGCAGCCAGGCCCGGCGCGAGGGAGAAAGGGACACGGGGGCCGTTGAGGCGGCTGGCGGGGCAACCGGCATGGCGGCTGCGGTGCTGCTGGAGGGACTTGCAGAGGGCAGGTTCATGCGGTCAGTCAAACTTCACGCGGGGATCAACCCACACATAGCACAGGTCGCTGATGAGCTTGGTGACCAGGCCGATCAGGGTGAAGAGGTACAGCGTGCCCAGCACCACGGGGTAGTCGCGGCGGATCACGCTCTCGTAGCCGAGCAGGCCCAGGCCGTCGAGCGAGAACAGCGTCTCGATCAACAGCGAGCCGGCGAAAAAGGCTCCGATGAAGGCGGCAGGGAAGCCGGTGATGATGGGAATCAGCGCGTTGCGGAACACGTGTTTCCACAGCACCTGCCGCTCCGACAGGCCCTTGGCCCGCGCCGTCAGCACGTACTGCTTGCGAATCTCTTCGAGAAAGGCGTTCTTGGTGAGCATGGCCGTCACCGCAAAGCTGCCGGCCACCATGGCCGTGACCGGCAGGGTGATGTGCCACAGGTAGTCGACGATGCGCGCGCCCCAGGTCATCTGGTCCCAGTTGGACGACACCAGTCCACGCAGCGGGAACCATTGCAGCTGCCCGCCAAAAATCACCAGCAGCGCCACCCCGAGCACGAAGCCCGGTATGGCATAGCCCACCAGGATGAGCAGCGTGGTCACCAGGTCGAAGCGCGAGCCCGCGCGCACCGCCTTGGCCACGCCCAGCGGTACGGCAACCAGGTAGCTGATGAAAAAGGTCCAAAGCCCCAGGCTGATGGAGACAGGCAGCTTTTCCTTCACGAGCTCCCACACGTTCTTGTTCTGGAAGAAGCTCTTGCCCAGGTCGAAGCGCGCAAACTGGCCCAGCATGATGAAGAAGCGCTCGTGCGCGGGCTTGTCGAAACCATAGAGCGCCTTGATCTGCTCCACCCGCTTGGGATCCACACCCTGGTCACCTCGGTAGACCATGCCGCCGCCTTCCGCACCGCGCCCCTTGCCTGCTGCAGCGCGCGCCTCGGCCATGTACTGCTCCACCGGGCCGCCAGGCACAAACTGGATCACCGCAAAGGTCAAAAGCAATACGCCCAACAGGGTGGGCAGCATGAGCAGCAGGCGTTTGGCGATGTAGGCAAGCATGGCGTGTGGCTGGGCTCCAGGGGTCAGGGCTGCATCGGGGGCTGGGCCATCATGGCTTGATGATGCTCCACCAGGAGAACATCAGCCACTCTTCTGCCTTGGCATAGGGGGGCATGGGCTCCTTGTAGGCCAAGCGCTGCTGGTTATAGACCACGCGGTGCGACGACAGGGTCCACTGCGGGATCAGGTAGTGGCTGTGCATGATCAAGCGGTCCAGCGCGCGGCAGGCGGGCAGCAGCTCGGCCTTGGTGTCGGCGCGCGTCAATCTGGTGACGATGGCGTCGACGGCCGGGCTCTTCACCCCCGTGTAGTTGCCAGCGCCCTCGACATCGGCGCGCTTGCTGCCGAAGTACTCCTGCATCTCCTGGCCCGGGTTGTAGGTGCCCTGAAACGCCAGGCTGATCATGTCGAAGTCGAACTTGTCCAGGCGCTGCTGGTACAGGGCATAGTCCACCGTGGCAAAGCGCAAGGTGACGCCCAGCTTTTCCAGATTGCGTACCCAGGGGGTCACGGTGCGGGCACCGCCCTCTTTGCTGTCCAGGAACTCGATCACCATGGGGTCGCCCTTGGCGTTGCGCAGGGCCCCGTCGCGGTAGGTCCAGCCCGCATCGACCAGCAGTTGGCGGGCGCGGCGCAGGTTCTCGCGCAGCGAATGGCCTTCGCCCTCGGTCACCGGCGGCTGGTACATGGGGCCGAACACAGCCTCAGGCACCTTGCCACGCCAGGGCTCCAGCAGCTTGAGCTCCTCGGGGCCGGGGGTGCCGGTGGCCTGGCAGTCGGTGTTGCCGAACAGGTCGGTCACGCGCGGGTAGCCGCCGTAGAACATCTGGCGGTTCATCCACTCGTAGTCGATGGCCAGTCCCAGCGCCTCGCGCACACGCGGGTCGCTCAGCATGGGCCGGCGGGTGTTGAGCACATAGCTCTGAAAGCCCGCAGGCAGGCGGTGCTTCATGTCCTTCTTGACCAGCACACCCTGCTTGAACAGCTTGCCGTTGATGCGGCGCGCCCAATCGCCTGCCGAGTACACGGTCATGAAGTCGAACTCGCCGGCCTTCACGGCCTCCAGCCGGGCGGTGTTGTCCTTGTAGATCTTGACGGTAATGTTGTCGAAGTTGAACGCGCCCTTGTTCACGTTCAGGTTGCGGCCCCAATAATTGGGGTCGCGCGCATAGGTGATGTCGCGCCCGAAGGCCACCTGACCGATGCGGTACGGGCCGCTGCCGATGGGCGTGTCGGTCACGACCTCATCGAAGCGCTTGGCCTTGCCATCGGCCTGGCGGCCCCAGGCGCGGCTGAAGATGGGCAGGCTACCCACCGTGAGCGGCAGTTCGCGGTTGGGCAGCTTGAAGCGAAAGCGCACCGTGCGCTTGTCGACCACGTCCACGCCGGCAACTTCCTGCAGCGAGGTGGCGTAGCCAGGCGAGGCCTGGGGGCTGATCAGCGTCTCATAGGTGTGCTTGACGTCGGCCGCCTCCACGGGGCTGCCATCGTGAAAGCGTGCCTCGGCCCGCAGGCGGAACGTTGCGCTGAGCCGGTCGGGCGCCACGTCCACGTCCTCGGCCAGCAGGCCGTAGCCCGAAGCGGTCTCGTCCATGGAGCCGGTGAGCAGTGTCTCGAACAGCAGGTCCGACAGGTAGGCCGGCGGCGACCCCTTCATGGTGAAGGGGTTGTACTTGTCGAAGGTGGAGTAGCGCAGGTTGCTCACCATGCGCAGCTCGCCCCCCTTTGGTGCATCGGGGTTCACATAGTCGAAGTGGGCAAAGCCGGCTGGGTACTTGAGGTCACCCCACAGTGCATAGCCGTGCGCGGCCCAGGCCGGTGCCGTGCAACAACCCATCAGCAAAAAAGTGAGCCAAAACCGCATGCGACAATTCTGCACTACGTTCGGCCGGCCCTGCAGCGGATAGCGCATATCCATACGCGGTGAATACCCCCGGCCCTGCATCGCCATTCATTCCCCCAATTCCACAGGAGAACAAACCATGGGTTTTCTGACCGGCAAGAAGCTGCTCATCACGGGCGTGCTGTCCAACCGCTCCATCGCCTACGGTATCGCCCGGGCCTGCCACGCGCAGGGCGCAGAACTTGCCTTCAGCTACGTGGGCGAGCGCTTCAAGGACCGCATCACCGACTTCGCGGCCGAGTTTGACTCCAAGCTCATTTTCGACTGCGACGTGGGCAGCGACGAGCAGATCGACCGCATGTTCGCCGAACTGGCCCAGGTGTGGCCGAAGTTCGATGGCTTTGTGCACAGCATTGGGTTTGCTCCGCGAGAAGCCATCGCCGGCGACTTCCTGGAAGGCCTGTCGCGCGAGTCGTTCCGCATCGCGCACGACATCAGCGCCTACAGCTTCCCGGCCATGGCCAAGGCGGCGCTGCCCTACCTCAACGAAAAATCGTCGCTGATCACGCTGAGCTACCTGGGCGCGCTGCGCACCATCCCCAACTACAACACCATGGGCCTGGCCAAGGCAAGCCTGGAAGCCAGCGTGCGCTATTTGGCCGAGGCGCTGGGGCCCAAGGGCATGCGTGTGAACGGCATCAGCGCCGGGCCGATCAAGACGCTGGCTGCCAGCGGGATCAAGGACTTTGGCAAGCTGCTGTCGATGGTGGCGGACTCTTCTCCATTGCGCCGCAATGTGACCATTGAGGACGTGGGAAATGTGGCGGCGTTTTTGCTGTCGGATCTGGCCGGGGGGATGACGGCTGAGATCACGTATGTGGATGGTGGGTTCAGCCAGACGGCTGGGGTTAGCCGGGATACGGTGGGCTGATCTGTTTTTTTGAGCTTTGCGGCTTTGTGGCTGTGGATGCTTCTGTTTTCTTTTGAAGGGCGGAGGCCGGGGTGTGCGCCCGGCGGCGCACCTACCTTCTTTTGCGTCGCCAAGAGGGTGTAGAAGAAATCTATTTCAACCGCCCCAACAACATCCGAGCCTGCGCAAG
>NZ_LMIJ01000027.1:36699-125044 GCF_001428665.1 Acidovorax sp. Root219 | reverse complement strand
AGCAGGCCGGAGCCCATGATGGATTTGAGGTCTTGCGGGTTCATGGTGGTGGCGGGGCTGGTGATGTGAAAAAAGAGGCGGATGCTCAGTCGAGCTTGATATTGGCGGCCTTCACCACGGAGGCCCAGCGCGCACGCTCCTTGGCGAAGAACTGGTCCTGTTCGGTGGGGGTCATGGTCACCACCTCGGCGCCCTGGCCGGCCAGGCGCGAGCGGATGTCGGGCGAGCGGATGGCGGTGATCAACGCCTTGTTCAGCCGCTGCACCACGGCTTCTGGCGTGCCGCGGGGCAGCAGAATGCCTTGCCAGGTGCCGGACTCGTAGCCGGGCACGCCTTGCTCGGCGATGGTGGGCACGTCGCCGATCAACGGCATGCGCGTGGACTTGGACACGCCCAGCACCTTGAGCTTGCCGTTCTGCACCTGGGGCAGGGTGGCCAGCATGCCGTTCATCAGCACCTGGGTCTGGCCGGCCACGGTGTCCTGGATGGCCGTGACCCCGCCCTTGTAGGGGATGTACTGCCAGCGCGCGCCGCTGGCACGCTCCAGCGCCACACCGGCCAGGTGCGGTGCGCTGCCGGTGGCGGTGACGGCGAAGTTCAGGTCCGCTGTCTTGGACAGTGCGATCAGTTCCTTGAGGTTGTTGGCCTTGACCGAGGGGTGCACCACCAGCAGGTGGGGCGAGTAAGCCAGCATGGTCACGCCGCGCAGGTCCTTGGAAGGGTCGAACGACAGCTTGGTGTAGACCGAGGGGCTGATGGCCAGGGCGCCGACGTCGCACAGCAGCATGGTGTAGCCGTCCGGATCGGCCTTGGCCACGAAGTCCGCGCCCAGGTTGCCGTTGGCACCGGGCTTGTTCTCCACGATCACGGTCTGCTTGAGGGCTTCCGACAGGGGCTGGCTGATGGAGCGGGCAATGATGTCCGAGCTGCCGCCGGGAGGGTAGGGCACGATCAGCTTCAGGGTCTTGGTGGGTTGCCATTCTGCGGCGGTCTGGGCCGTGGCGGTGGTGGCGGCAAGGGCGGCGGTGCACGCCAGGATGGCGTCGCGGCGGGTGAGTGTCATGTGTTGTCTCCTGGTTTCACTGTTGTTGCTAGTCATCGTACAACCAAGTGCGCAGAAAAACAATTGCCCTTACAAAAA
Organism: Acidovorax sp. Root219; assembly: GCF_001428665.1. Taxonomy (GTDB): domain Bacteria; phylum Pseudomonadota; class Gammaproteobacteria; order Burkholderiales; family Burkholderiaceae_C; genus Acidovorax. The sequence goes on along the minus strand of NZ_LMIJ01000027.1, from coordinate 123,903 downwards.
AAGAGCGCATTAAAGTGCCGATGAGGTGGCCGCCTGGGGTGCCGGATGCCCTGCGGCTGCGGAGTCGATCGCCCGTGCCTGTTGTCGGAGGGGCGTAGATGGCACCGCATTCTCCTATGGGGATGGCTGGTCGGCGGCAGTTTCTTCGCTGCATGCACTGCAAGCCAAGGGAGCATGCAATCGGGTTCGGGTAATCCCTTTGGTCAGATGCGCTGTGCGGCTCCACAATCCGCAATGTTGTATGACGACATATGACATGCAGTCCTTTTCATGGAAGCGGGGACCCTTCTGCGTCGTGTCGCCCGCATGCCTGTATCCGCCGCCTGTGCGGTCTCCCCCTGTTGAAAGGAAATACTGATGACCCGTGTAATTCGTTGGCGCGGCCTGGTGCTGCCCCTGGCTGCCAGCGCCCTGTGGCTGGGCGCATGGTCCGCTGCAACGGCCGCTACCTGGGTGTATGTGTCCAATGCCGACAGCCAGGATCTGTCCGTGCTGGAACTCGACCGCAGTGCCGGCACGCTCAAGCCTGTGGAGACGGTGCCCCTGGCCGGCATGGCCATGCCCATGGCGGTCAGTCCCGACAAGCGCGTGCTCTATGTGGCGCTGCGCTCCCAGCCGTTCCGGGTGGTCAGCCTGGCCATCGACCCCGCCAGCGGCAAGTTGCGCAAGCTGGGCGAGGCGCCGCTTGCCGACAGCATGGCCAACATCGACACCGATGCCACGGGCCGCTGGCTGTTCGCCGCCTCGTACCCGGGCCACAAGATCACGGTCAACAGCATCGGCAAGGACGGGGCCGTGGGCGCCGTGCAGCAGCTCATCCCCACGGCGCCCAACGCGCACGCCATCCATGCCGATGCGGCCAACCGCCATGTGTTCGCCACCAGCCTGGGGGGCGACAACCTTTCGGCCTGGCGCTTCGATGCCGAGACGGGGCGGCTCACGGCCCACGAGCCGGCGCTGACCACCGTCGCGCCCGAGAAATCGGGCCCGCGCCACTTCGTCTGGGACCGTGCGCAACGCCATATGTATGTGCTCAACGAGCTCGATGCCGCCGTGCACGTGATGGCCTACGACGCCGCGCGCGGCACACTGCGGTCCGTGCAGCGCACCACGGCGCTGCCCGCCGGCTTTGCCGGCAAGCCCTGGGCGGCCGACCTGCACCTGTCGCCCGACGGCCGCACGCTGTATGCGTCCGAGCGCACGTCGAGCACGATCAGCAGCTTCCGCGTCGACGCCTCCACGGGCCAGCTGCAGCCCCTGGGCCAGGTGCCCACCGAAAAATCGCCGCGCGGCTTTGCGGTGGATTCCTCGGGCCGCTTCCTGATCGCGGCGGGGCAGGAGTCGCACAGCCTCTCGCTGCACCCCATCGATGCGGCCACGGGCATCCCGGGCGCGCCCACCCGCGTGCCCGCCGGCAAGAACCCCAACTGGGTCGAGATCGTCGACTTCCCCTGAGCACTGCTCTTCGTCCGCTTTTCACCATCAGGAGACAAACACCATGCAACGCAGAACCTTCATCCCGGCGGCGGCCTTTGCCGCTGTCAGTTGCTTCATCGGGCTGCCCGCCGCTGCCCAGGGCACCTGGCCCACGGGCAAGACCATCAGCTATGTGGTGCCCTTTGCCGCAGGCGGCACCACCGATACGCTGGGCCGCATGATTGGCCAGCAACTGGGCACGGCGCTGGGCACCACCGTGGTGGTCGAGAACAAGGCCGGCGCGGCGGGCAGCGTGGGCTCGGAGGCGGTGGCGCGCGCGGCACCCGACGGCTACACCTTGCTGGGCGGCACTGTGAGTTCGCATGCGATCAATGCCAGCCTGTACCCCAAGCTGGGTTACGACGCCATCAAGTCGTTCAGCCCGGTCACGCTGATCGGCACCAACCCCGTGGTGCTGGTGGTGGCCGCCAACAGCCCCTACAAGACGCTCAAGGACGTGCTGGCCGCCGCAAAGACCAAGGAGGGCGGCCTGTCCTCCGCCTCGGCCGGCACGGGCAGCTCGCAGCACCTGGCAGTGGAGCTGCTGGGCTTCAAGTCGGGCGTGAAGTTCACGCACATCCCCTACAAGGGCAGCGGCCCGGCGATCCAGGACGTGATAGGAGGCCAGGTGGACATGATGTTCGACACCACCGTGGTGGCTGCACCGCATGTGCAAAGCGGCAAGCTGCGCGCCATTGCTGTCACCTCGCCCAAGCGCCTGGCCTCCATGCCCGACGTGCCCACGGTGGCGGAGTCGGGCATCAAGGGCCTCGAGGACTTCCAGGTCCAGTCCTGGCAGGCCATCTTCGTGCCCGCCGGCACGCCCGCGCCGGTGGTGGGTCGCCTGCACGACGAGATCCGCAAGATCCTCGGGCAGCCGGACATGCAAAAGCGCCTGGCAGGCTTCGGCATGGAGCCGGCCGATCTGAACGTGGGGCAGATTGCCGCCTTCCAGAAGGCCGAGGTCGAGAAATGGGCCCAGGTGATCAAGGCCGCCAACATCAAGGTGGACTGATCGAACGGTTGGGCGGCGCGGCGCCTCTACTCGGGGGAAATGGCTTCCTCGCCGTCGCTCGCTGTGTCTTGCACACTGCCTGCTGGCGGCCTGCGTTCCAGTCGGAACTCGGGGTGCTGGCCGGTCAGCAGCAGGAACATGGCGAACACGGGGCCCTGCATGCTGCGTTCGTCGGTCGTGCTCTCCAGGGCCTGCCAAGTGCGTGACTGCAGGCCGCCCCGGCTGCCGGTCTGCAGCGGATAGCCCAGCAGCTCTGCCGCCTGCGCCTGGCTCAATCCGGCGGCCGTGCGCGCGGCCTTGAGTTGGTCGCCGCTGGGGATCGGCATGTTCAGCGCAAGGGTGTCGGGGCGATGGCTCATGGGATGTGCGTGGGTGGGCGGGATGCAGGCATTGTCGTCCAGCCACCGCGCGGCGTGTTCATTCCAGGATATGGCCTGTGGCCGGATACTGGCCCGAGAGCAGTTCGCCATCAGTGAGCGGCGGGCCTTGCCAGAGCATGGCCCGGTTGGCGCCGCAGCCCAGGGCCAGCTCCTTGAGCGTCCGCAGCTCCGCGTGGGTGTAGCGGCCTTCGGGGTTCGCGGGCAGGTGCAACACGATGTGGGGCGATGGCAGGAAGCGCCAGAACGATCCCTCGTCCAGCACGGTGCGCACGCTGTGCTTCAGCAGCTGCTGTGCGAGCACGAAGTCCGACACCAGGGAGCGCGGGTGGGCCAGCGGGGTCGCGATGCGCGCGCCGGTCTGGGCTGCTGCCTCGCGGGCCCGGTTGCCTACGGCCAGGATGAGCGGCTTTGGCTGGTCCTGCAGGGCAATCTCGGGCACCTCGTCCCAGGTGGCGCCCGTTTTCGGGTTGCGCACGCTCAGGCGCTCGGGTGATATTGCGATGTACAACAGGGGCGTCAGCGATTTGAGCATGGGTTGGGCGTTGCAGGCGGGTGGATCTGTGCGCATTCTGGCCCAGGTGGCCAGTTCCCTGGCACCGGTATTGGGTATGGGCAGAACAGTCCAGATGCCCGGGCACAAGCCGTTGTACAGTGGCACGCCACAGCCCCGAAGGATTTCGCAGATGCACAGCCCGGCCGCCTCGCCCAACGCCACGCCCACCGCCAGCACCCCCGGGGGCTGGTGGGCCGTGTGCCTGTGCGCCAACTGGTGCGGCACCTGCCGCGACTACCGTGCCATCTTTGACACCCTGGCCCTGGCCCACCCGGAGGTGCGTTTCGAGTGGGTGGACATCGAGGACGAGTCCGAACTGGCGGGCGATCTGGATGTGGAGACCTTTCCCACCCTGCTGATCGCCGATGGCACAAGCGCGCGCTTTCTTGGGCCTCTGCTGCCCCAGGCGCCTGTGCTGGCGCGGCTGCTCTCCAGCCTGCAGGCGGTGCAGGGCGGGCCGGCGGCGGGCGGTGATGCGCAAGAGGTGTTCGAGCGCGTGCGTGCGGCACGCGGGGGCTGAGGTAGGGGTCTAGTGCAGTGTTTCACGCTATCTGGCACATAAAAAGTCGTCTTTTCGGCCCTGGCCGCGTTGCAAATCCTCGCGATACGCCCGGTATCGCTGTGGTTTGCGCCTTGCCAGGACCAAAAATCCGCCCTTTTTATTTGTGCCATCAAGCATGAAACATTGCACTAGCGGCCACCTCCATGGGGCAGGTGGGGGCTCTGATCTGCTATTTTTTGAATAGCAGTTTGTACAGTACCATGAACCGATAGCCGCTGTCGCTCCCCTCCGATAGCCCTTGTCGCCCTCCTGTTTGTGTATTGAATTTTTCCATGTCCCTGGAGTTCTGGTTCGAGCCTGAGTCATTGCGTGCGCTGTGCGACGATGGTGTGTGGGCGCGGGGCACGGCGCTGTTCAAGGCGCGTGCCGTGCGGCGGCTGGCCGTCAGCGCCCAGGGCGACCACTGGCGCCTCGAAGGCGACGTGCAGGGCACCCAGTTGGCGCCTTACCAGCTGTCCGTCTCGATGGCGCTCATGCCCGATGGAGCGGTGGACTACTGGCGCAGCCAGTGCAGTTGCCCCGTGGGCCTGCAGTGCAAGCACGGCGTGGCGCTCATGCACCAGGCGGCGCGCCAGGGGCCGAGCGAATTGGACCGGGCCAGGGGCCTGGCCTTGCCCGCTGCCGGGCTGAACCGCCCGCCACCGGCCCGCAGCGACGTGCAGCAGCGCATGGCCGAGGTGCACCGCATGGAGTCGGAGGCGCGCCTCATGAACTGGCTGCTGGCATTGGACAAGGCCGCAGGCCTTGCCGATGGCGATGCGCCAGCAGGTGCCGGCGGCGCGGCGGACCGCCCTGAACAATATGTCTACCTGTTGTCTGTGGTGGGGGCGCCGCGGGCGGCACCGCTGCTGCAACTGGAGGCCGTGGTGTCCTACCCCAAGGTCACCGGCGGCTGGGCCAAGCCCAAGCTGGTGCGTACCCAGCCGGGCAAGGGCCAGGCGGTGTTCGACCGTGCCGGCGACACCGACCGCCAGGTACTGCAACTGCTGCGGGCGCTGCCGCGCCACCAGAACTATTACTCCGCCTACAGTGGCGCGCCCTGCGCGGTGCTGGAGGGGCAGATCGGCCTGCTGGCCGTGCAGCAGGCCGCCACCACCGGGCGCCTGTTCGCCGATGCGGGCGGCTCCACGGTGGGGGCGCCCCTGCGGTGGGGCGAGCTGCTGCCCATCGAGTGGGCCTGGCAGGCCGTCTCGGGCGGTGCGGCCGGCGCACAGGCGCAGGACAGCGGCTGGGCGTTGCAGGCGCGCCTGCCCCAGGCGGGCGCCACGCTGTGCCATAACAACCCGCCGATGTACCTCGATGCCGCCGCCGGCCTGTGCGGTCTGGCGCATGCACCGGGCATGGAGCCCGCGCAGCTGGAGGTGCTGCTGCACGCGCCCACCCTGAGTGCTGCTGCGCTGCAAAAATACCAGGCCGACGTGGCCCGGCGCCTGGGCCCCGTGCCGCTGCCGCCCGTGCTGCAGGGCTTGACCCGGCTCGACGGTGTGGCCCCCGTGGCGCGCCTGCACCTGGTGCCGACACCGGCGGCCGGGGTGGCCTACATGGGGCTCATCACGGCGCAGTTGCGCTTCGACTACCTGGGCCATGTGGGCTGGTGGGCGGGGCAGCCCCTGTCGGTGCTGGTGGATGGCCTGGGTGGTGAAGGCGGCAAGGTGCTGCTGCGGCGCGATGGCCGTGCCGAGATCGACGCCGTCTCGCGCCTCATGGACCTGGGCCTGTTGGGCGTGGACGAGGGTTTGTTCGGCATCCCGGGCGAGCGTCCGCAGGGCGCCTGGATGCTCTGGGCCGACGAAGGCTTCGCCGCGCTGCGCGAGGCCGGCTTTGCGCTCACCGTGGCGCCCGAGCTCGATGGCTGGATCACGCACGCGCAGACCATCCACGTGCACCTGGGCCCAGAGGGGGCTGAGGGCGATGGGGAGGACGATGCGTTCGGGCTGGACGACGGTGCGGACGGCGCAGAGCCGGGTGGTGGCGCCAGCGCACACGGCGATGGTGGCGACCCCAATCCATCCCCCTGGTTCGAGCTGTCGCTGGGCATCGAGATCGATGGCCAGCGCCACAACATCCTGCCCTGGCTGCCCGACCTGATCGCGGCGGCCGCCTCGGCGGCGCCCGACTCCGGCGAGCCCGGTGGCGGTGCCAAGGGGCTGGCGCTGCCTCCGTTTCTGTACCTTCCGGCGCCCAGCGGCCATGGCTTCGTGCGCCTGCCCACCGACACCCTGAAGCCCTGGCTGGCGGCGCTGCTTGACCTGGCGGGCGACCGAGCACACGATTTTTCGGGCGAGAGCCTGCGCCTGTCGCGCCTGGAGGCGCTGCGCACCAGTGCCTCGCTGGGCGATGGGGTGGCGTGGGAAGGGGCGGCCAGCCTGCACGCCCTGGTGCAGCAACTGCAGGGGCAGGGCCAACTGCCCGAGGTGCCGGTGCCTGCGGGAGTGCAGGCGCAGCTGCGGCCGTACCAGCAGCAAGGGCTCAACTGGCTGCAGTTCCTGCGTGCCAACGGCCTGGCGGGCGTGCTGGCCGACGACATGGGTCTGGGCAAGACCTTGCAGACACTGGCGCACATCCAGGTCGAGAAGGATGCCGGCCGCCTGGTGCAGCCCGCACTCATCGTGGCGCCCGTGAGCCTGATGGGCAACTGGGAGCGCGAGGCCGCGCGCTTCACCCCCGGCCTGCGCAGCGTGGTGCTGCACGGCAAGGAGCGCCACGCCCTGGCCGAATCCATGGCCGAGCACGACCTGGTGATCGCCCCCTATTCGCTGCTGCAGCGCGACCGCGAGCGCTGGCTGGAGGCGCGCTGGCACATCGTGGTGCTCGACGAAGCGCAGAACATCAAGAACGCCACCACCAACGCCGCGCAGGTGGTGGCGCAGTTGCAGGCCAACCACCGGCTGTGCCTGTCGGGCACGCCCATGGAAAACCACCTGGGCGAGATCTGGAGCCTGTTCCACTTCCTGATGCCGGGTTTTCTGGGCAGCCAGCAGCGCTTTCGCGACCTGTTTCGCAACCCCATCGAGCGCCAGGGCAGCACCGAGCGGCTGGCGCAGTTGCGCGCGCGCATCACCCCCTTCATGCTGCGCCGGGCCAAGTCGGTGGTGGCGCACGAGCTGCCGCCCAAGATCGAGACGGTGATGCCGGTGGACCTTTCGGGTGGCCAGGCCGACCTGTACGAGACCATCCGCCTGGGCATGGAAAAGACCGTGCGCGAGGCGCTGCAGGCCAAGGGCCTGGCGCGCTCGCAGATCACCATCCTCGACGCGCTGCTCAAGCTGCGCCAGGTGTGCTGCGACCCGCAGCTCGTGCCGCTGGAGGCCGCGCGAAAGGTGCACACCTCGGCCAAGCTCGCGCAACTGATGGAGATGCTGCCCGAGATGCTGGCCGAAGGCCGGCGCATCCTGCTGTTCTCGCAGTTCACGAGCATGCTGGCGCTGATCGAGGCCGAGCTGTCCAAACACGGCCTGCCCTGGGTCAAGCTCACGGGCCAGAGTCAGAAGCGCGACGCCATCATCGACCGGTTCACCAGCGGCGAGGTGCCGCTGTTCCTCATCAGCCTGAAGGCCGGCGGGGTGGGGCTGAACCTGCCCCAGGCCGACACCGTGATCCACTACGACCCCTGGTGGAACCCCGCCGTGGAGGCCCAGGCCACCGACCGTGCCCACCGCATCGGGCAGACGCAGAGCGTGTGGGTGGTTAAGTTGGTGGCGCGCGGCACCATCGAAGAGCGCATACTGGCCCTGCAGGAGAAAAAAGCCCAGCTGGCCGAAAGTCTTTACCAGGGTGCGGCGGGGCGAAAGCAGCCGCTTTTCACCGAAAGCGACCTCGCCGAGCTGCTGCAGCCGCTCTCGCTGCCGTAGCCAACAGGGGCTGGCAAAGGCGTTTTTCCGCGCAAACCCGCGCCGGGCGTTGTTCTGCCGCACATGCAGGGTGTTTGCGGCGTGCTCGTGGCCCCGCGTCTTGGCAAATCAACGCTTTACGGGCTACAATACGTTTCTCACGACCAAGCGGGCGGGTACCAACCGCCCGTTTTTTTTGGTCGTTTGCTTTTGGAGCTCGAAGCCTCTGGGGGTTATCGGGTTTTTTGTTTTTCCGGGATTGAATAGAACACGTGGCACTGCAGCAAGTCGTTGAACAAATTGTGATTGGCCTGGGGTATGACCTGGTGGAGATCGAACGCTCCGCTGGTGGTCTGCTGCGCATCACCATCGACTTGCCCTGGGTACAGCCTGCCGCCGATGCGCCCGCGCCGGCCGTAGAGCAGTACGTCACGGTCGAAGATTGCGAGAAGGTCACCCGCCAGCTGCAGTTTGCGCTGGAGGTCGATGGCGTTGAATACAAGCGCCTGGAAGTGTCTTCTCCCGGAATCGATCGACCCTTGCGCCACGAGCAGGACTTCGTGCGTTTCGAAGGCTCGATCATCGACATCACATTGAGGGCGCCCATCGGCGCGGCAGGAGCGGGGCAGGTGAATGCCACGCGCAAGAAATTTCGCGGCACGCTGGAGCGGGCCGAGGCAGGGGGTTGGCAGATCGTCTGGAGCGAAGAGCCCGCTGTCAAGCCGGGTCAAAGAATCAGCAAGAAGCGCGTGCCCGCCCCGTTGCAGGCGCTGGGCTTCACCCTGGATGAAACACGGGAAGTCCGTCTGGCGCCCATTGTCGATTTCAAGGGGCGCAGCAACAAGCCAGGGGCCGAGCCCGCCTGAGTTGCAAGCAGGCTGCTGAATGAATTGGGCAGATGGCCGCCGCGTGCAGCCTTTGCTTATCGGGTGATTGAACTAGGAGAGTCGTCGCATGAATCGCGAATTGTTGATGTTGGTTGAGGCCATTTCGCGCGAAAAGAACGTGGAGCTGGACGTGGTCCTGGGCGCCGTGGAGTCGGCCCTGGCCCAGGCTACCAAGAAGCTGTACCAGGGCGAGGTGGACATTCGCGTGTCCGTCGATCGCGACAGCGGCAACTATGAGACTTTCCGCCGCTGGCTGGTGGTGCCTGACGATGCAGGCCTGCAGAACCCGGAAGCCGAAGAACTGCTGATGGATGCGAAAGATCGCATTGCCGACATCGAAGTCGGCGAGTACATCGAAGAAGGCGTCGAATCCGTGCCCATCGGCCGCATCGGCGCCATGGCAGCCAAGCAGGTCATCCTGCAGAAGATCCGCGACGCGGAGCGCGAAATGCTGCTCAACGACTTCATGTCGCGCGGCGAGCGCATCTTCACCGGCACCGTCAAGCGCATGGACAAGGGCGACATCATCGTCGAGTCCGGCCGGGTGGAAGGCCGCCTGCGCCGCAGCGAGATGATCTCCAAGGAAAACCTGCGCAGCGGTGACCGTGTGCGCGCCATGATCATGGAAGTGGACCTGACGCTGCGCGGCGCGCCCATCATCCTGTCGCGCTCGGCGCCCGAGTTCATGATCGAGCTGTTCCGCCAGGAAGTGCCCGAGATCGAACAGGGCCTGCTGGAGATCAAGAGCTGCGCCCGTGACTCCGGTTCGCGCGCCAAGATCGCCGTGCTCTCGCACGACAAGCGCGTGGACCCCATCGGCACCTGCGTCGGCGTGCGCGGCACCCGCGTGAATGCGGTGACCAACGAGCTCGCCGGCGAGCGCGTGGACATCGTGCTGTGGTCCGAAGACCCGGCCCAGTTCGTGATTGGTGCGCTGGCCCCGGCCAACGTCTCCTCCATCGTGGTCGATGAAGAAAAGCACGCCATGGACGTGGTGGTGGACGAGGAAAACCTCGCCATCGCCATCGGCCGCGGTGGTCAGAACGTGCGCCTGGCGTCCGACCTGACCGGCTGGAAGATCAACATCATGGACGCCGCCGAGTCGGCGCAAAAGCAGGCCAACGAGTCCGACACGGCCCGCAAGCTGTTCATGGAAAAGCTCGATGTGGACGAGGAAATCGCCGACATCCTGATCTCCGAAGGTTTCGCCAGCCTGGAAGAAGTGGCCTATGTGCCGCTGCAGGAAATGCTGGAAATCGAAAGCTTCGACGAAGACACCGTCAATGAGCTGCGTGCCCGTGCCAAGGATGCGCTGCTCACCATGGAAATCGCCCGTGAGGAAAGCGTGGAAGAGGTCTCCCAGGACCTGCGCGACCTCGAAGGCCTGACCCCGGAGCTGATTGCAAAATTGGCCGAAGGCGGTGTGCACACACGTGACGACCTGGCCGATCTGGCCATTGATGAGCTGACCGACCTGACCGGACAGTCTGCAGACGATGCCAAAGCCTTGATCATGAAGGCGCGCGAACACTGGTTCGCGGGGCAGCAAGAGTAAGGGTCAGGGAGGCACGAACCACATATGTCCAGTAATACTGTCGCCGAGTTTGCAACCGAACTCAAAAAATCGCCTGAAACCCTGCTCGACCAGCTCAAGGCTGCCGGCGTGGGCAAGGCCGCCCCGTCGGACGCGTTGACCGAGTCCGACAAGCAAAAGCTGCTCGTGTACCTGCAAAACAGCCACGGCACCGCCGCGGTCGACCGCAAGAAGATCACGTTGACGAAGAAGTCCACCAGCGAGATCAAGCAGGCCGATGCCACGGGCAAGGCGCGCACGATCCAGGTGGAAGTGCGCAAGAAGCGCACCTTCATCAAGCGCGATGATGGCGTGGAGGGCTCTGCCGAGTCCGAAGACGCCGTGGTGGAAGAGACACCGATCTCGAGCGAAGAGCTCGAGCTGACGCGCCGCGAGGAAGAAGCACGCCGTCAGGCCGAGCTGATCCGCCGCCAGGAAACCGAACTCGCCGAAAAGCGTGCCGAGCGCGAAGCCCGCGAACAGCGCGAGCGCGAAGCCGAAGAGCGCGCTGCCGCCTACGCTGCCCAGGAAGCCGAAAAGAAAGCCCAGGCCTCTGCCGTCAAGCAGGAAGCCACACGTGAGCAGGCCGCCGAGGCCGCCGCACGCAACGCTGCCCAGACCGAAGCCCGTGAAAAGGCTGCAGCCGAGTCCAAGGCCCGCTCCGACGAGGAAGTGGCCCGCGCCGCCGACCTCGACGCACGCCGCCGCAAGGCCGAAGCCGAGGCAGCCGCCATCCGCTCCATGATGGCCACGCCCAAGAAGGCGGTCATGGTGGCCAAGAAGCCCGAAGAACCCAAGCCCGTGGCCAAGCCCGCGCTGGCTGGCGATGCCAAGAAGGGCACGCTGCACAAGCCCGCAGTGGGCACGGGCACCGGTCCGGCACGCCCTGGCGCACCTGCCACGGCGGCAGCGCCTGGCGCGGCCGCCGGCAAGGAAGTGAAGTCGGCCAAGCTGTCCTCCAGCTGGGCGGGCGACACGGCCAAGAAGAAGGAAATCAAGACCCGCGGCGACAGCAGCGGGGGCGTGGGGCGCAACAACTGGCGCGGAGGCCCGCGTGGCCGCCGTGGCAATGACCGCGACCACCGTGACGACCACCACCAGCAATCCGCTCCGGTGGAGGCGCGCATCATCGAAGTGCACGTGCCCGAAACCATCACGGTGGCAGAGCTGGCGCACAAGATGTCGATCAAGGCCAACGAAGTCATCAAGGCCCTGATGAAGATGGGCCAGATGGTCACCATCAACCAGCCGCTGGACCAGGACACCGCCATGATCATGGTGGAAGAAATGGGCCACAAGGCCGTGGTGGCGGCTCTGGACGACCCGGAAGCCTTCACCGACGACGACACCTTGCAAAAGGACGTCGAACTGCTGCCACGCGCACCTGTGGTCACCGTCATGGGCCACGTGGACCATGGCAAGACCTCGCTGCTCGACTACATCCGCCGTGCCAAGGTCGCCTCGGGCGAAGCCGGCGGCATCACGCAGCACATCGGTGCCTACCACGTGGAAACGCCGCGCGGCATGATCTCGTTCCTGGACACCCCTGGCCACGAGGCGTTCACCGCCATGCGTGCCCGTGGTGCACAGGCCACCGACATCGTGATCCTGGTGGTAGCAGCGGACGACGGTGTCATGCCCCAGACCAAGGAAGCCATCAAGCACGCCAAGGCGGCTGGTGTTCCCATCGTGGTGGCGGTCAACAAGATCGACAAGCCCGATGCCAACGCCGATCGCGTCAAGCAGGAGCTGGTGGTCGAGTCCGTCGTGCCTGAAGAGTACGGTGGCGAGTCGCCATTCGTCTCGGTGTCGGCCAAGACCGGCCAGGGCATCGACGACCTGCTCGAACAGGTGCTGCTGCAGGCCGAAGTGCTGGAGCTGAAGGCACCGGTCGACTCGCTGGCCAAGGGCCTGGTGATCGAAGCCCAACTGGACAAGGGCCGCGGCCCTGTGGCCACGGTGCTGGTGCAGTCCGGTACGCTCAAGGTCGGCGATGTGGTGCTTGCAGGCCAGACCTACGGCCGCGTGCGCGCCATGCTGGACGAAAACGGCAAGACCGCCAAGACCGCAGGCCCATCGATCCCGGTGGAAATCCAGGGTCTGACCGAAGTGCCCCAGGCTGGCGACGAATTCATGGTGCTTACGGACGAACGCCGTGCCCGCGAAATCGCCACCTACCGTGCCGGCAAGTTCCGCAACACCAAGCTGGCCAAGCAGCAGGCTGCGAAGCTCGAGAACATGTTTGCCGACATGACGGCAGGCGAAGTGAAGATGCTGCCCATCATCGTCAAGTCCGACGTGCAGGGTTCGCAGGAAGCGCTGTCGCAGTCGCTGCTCAAGCTCTCGACCGACGAGGTCAAGGTGCAGCTGGTGTACGCCGCAGTGGGCGCCATCAGCGAGTCGGACATCAACCTGGCGATCGCCTCCAAGGCCATCGTGATCGGTTTCAACGTGCGTGCCGATGCCGGTGCACGCAAGCTGGCCGAGAGCAATGGCGTCGATCTGCACTACTACAGCATCATCTATGACGCTGTGGACGAGTTGCGCGTGGCCATGTCGGGCATGCTGGCTCCCGAGCAGCGCGAAGAGATCATCGGTACGGCCGAGATCCGCACGGTGTTCGTGGCGACCAAGATCGGTACGATTGCCGGTTCGTACATCACCTCGGGCATGGTCCATCGCAATGCACGCTTCCGCCTGCTGCGCGACAACGTGGTGGTCTACACGGGCGAAGTCGACTCGGTCAAGCGCCTCAAGGACGACGTCAAGGAAGTCAAGGAAGGCTTCGAGTGCGGTATCAAGCTCAAGAACTACAACGACATCAAGGAAGGCGATCAACTCGAATTCTTTGATATCAAGGAAATCGCGCGGACGCTGTAAACGATGGCTGCGAAGAAGAAGTCCTCCACCCCGAACCGCGCCTTCAAGGTCGCCGATCAGATCCAGCGCGATCTGACGGAGCTGATCGCGCGCGAGTTGAAAGACCCGCGCGTGGGCATGGTGACGCTGCAGGGTGTGGAGGTGACTCCCGACTACGCGCACGCCAAGGTGTTCTTCAGCCTGCTGGTGGGCGACCCTGTGGAAACACAGGCGGCGCTCAACCAGGCGGCTGGGTTCCTGCGCAACGGCCTGTTCAAGCGCCTGCACATCCACACGGTGCCCACGCTGCACTTCGTGTACGACCGCACCTCCGAGCGTGCGGCCGACATGAACGCCTTGATCGCCAAGGCCGTCTCTTCGCGCGCCCAAGAGGAGTAGTCCATGCACTCGCCTCGCACCAGGGTGCAGCGGCGCCCTGTGCATGGGGTGTTGCTGCTGGACAAACCGCTCGGCCTGTCGAGCAACGACGCCTTGCAAAAGGCCAAATGGCTGCTGCGCGCCGAAAAAGCGGGCCATACCGGCACGCTTGATCCGCTGGCCAGCGGCGTGCTGCCGCTGTGCTTTGGCGCGGCCACCAAGTTCAGCCAGTTGCAGCTCGATGCCCCCAAGACCTATGAGGCCGTGGCCCTGCTGGGCGTGACCACCACCACCGGCGATGCCGAGGGCGACGTGATCGAACGCCGCCCCGTGGTGCTGGCCGAGCTCACGCCCGAGCGCCTGGCCGCCGTGCAGCTGCAGTTCACCGGCCCCCTCCAGCAGGTGCCGCCGATGTACAGCGCCCTCAAGAAGGACGGCAAGGCCCTGTACGAATACGCGCGCGCCGGCATCGAGGTGGACCGGCCCGCACGCGACGTGGTGATCCATTCGCTTTCCCTCACGCTGCTGGCGGACAATCCGGATGCCATCGCCGTTAAAATGGTGGTGCAGTGCAGCAAAGGCACCTACATCCGCACGCTGGGTGAGGATGTGGGCGCGGCGCTGGGTTTCGGTGCCCACCTTACCTTTTTGCGCCGCATCGATACCGGGGGTATCGGGGTGGAGCGCTGTGTCACGCTGGCGCAGCTCGAAGCCATGGAGGAGGGGGCGCGCCTGGCGCAGCTGGAGCCGCCCGAGTCCCTGCTGGCGCAACACGTGCGTGTCACGCTGGACAGCGAGAATGCTGCTCGCTTCCTGTCGGGCGTACGCCGCCGAGGCACCTGGCCCGATGCCGGGGCCGTGGCGGTGTTTGGCGACAATCCCCCGGCGCTGCTGGGGGTGGGCCACATCGTGGGCGGGGAGCTGGTGCCCGACAGGCTCCTGAGTCCGCTGGAAATTCAACAAATTTTGGAAGGTACGCCGCACCTGCAAGCCAGCGGCACATTGGAAAAACTATGACTAAACAGATCCGCAACATCGCCATCATCGCCCACGTTGACCATGGCAAGACCACCATGGTGGACCAATTGCTGCGCCAGTCCGGCACCTTCGCCGACCACGAAAAGGTCGTCGACACCGTGATGGACAACAACGCGATTGAAAAAGAGCGTGGCATCACGATTCTGGCCAAGAACTGCGCCGTGAGCTGGGAAGGCACCCACATCAACATCGTGGATACCCCTGGTCACGCGGACTTCGGCGGTGAAGTGGAGCGTGCCCTGTCCATGGTCGACAGCGTGGTGCTGCTGATCGACGCGCAAGAGGGCCCCATGCCCCAGACGCGTTTCGTGACCAAGAAGGCCCTGGCCCTGGGCCTGCGCCCCATCCTGGTGGTGAACAAGGTGGACAAGCCCGGTGCCAACCCCGACAAGGTCGTGAACGCCGCGTTCGACCTGTTCGACAAGCTCGGTGCCACCGATGAGCAACTCGACTTCCCCGTGGTGTATGCCTCGGGCATCAACGGCTGGTCGTCGCTGGTGGAAGGCGCTCCTGGCGAGCAGTGGGGCCCCGACATGTCGGCCCTGTTCAACACCATCCTGAGCCACGTTCCCCCGAACACGGGTGACCCGGCCGCTCCGCTGCAGCTGCAGATCTCGGCGCTGGACTTCTCCACCTTCGTGGGCCGCATCGGCGTGGGCCGCATCAGCCAGGGCACCATCAAGCCCATGATGGACGTGGTCGTCATGGAAGGCCCCGATGGCAAGGCCGTCAAGGGCCGCGTCAACCAGGTGCTGACCTTCCAGGGTCTCGATCGCATGCAGACGCCTTCGGCCGGCCCCGGCGACATCGTGC
Source organism: Acidovorax sp. Root219 (assembly GCF_001428665.1). Taxonomy (GTDB): domain Bacteria; phylum Pseudomonadota; class Gammaproteobacteria; order Burkholderiales; family Burkholderiaceae_C; genus Acidovorax. The sequence goes on along the minus strand of NZ_LMIJ01000027.1, from coordinate 108,539 downwards.
TGATCAACGGCATCGAAGACATCGGCATCGGCGTGACCATCACCGACCCTGCCAACCCCGCGCCGCTGCCCATGCTCAAGGTGGACGAGCCCACGCTGACCATGAACTTCTGCGTGAACACCTCGCCACTGGCCGGCCGCGAAGGCAAGTTCGTGACCAGCCGCCAGATCTGGGACCGCCTGCAAAAGGAACTGCAGCACAACGTCGCCCTGCGCGTGAAGGAAACCGACGAAGAAGGCATCTTCGAAGTGATGGGCCGTGGTGAATTGCACCTGACCATCCTGCTCGAAAACATGCGCCGCGAAGGCTACGAAATGGCCGTGTCCAAGCCCCGCGTCGTGTTCCGCGACGTGAACGGCGAAAAGCACGAGCCTATCGAACTGGTGACGGCCGACATCGAAGAAGGCCACCAGGGCGGCGTGATGCAGGCGCTGGGCGAGCGCAAGGGCGAGCTGGTGAACATGGAGCCGGACGGCCGTGGCCGCGTGCGCCTGGAGTACCGCATTCCTGCGCGGGGCCTGATCGGCTTCACCAACGAATTCCTGAACCTGACGCGTGGCTCGGGCCTCATCAGCAACATCTTCGACAGCTACGAGCCGCACAAGGGCGACATCGGCGGCCGCAAGAACGGTGTGCTGATCTCCATGGACGACGGTGAAATCTTCACCTACGCCCTGGGCAAGCTCGACGACCGTGGCCGCATGTTCGTCAAGGCCAACGATCCCGTGTACGAAGGCATGATCGTCGGCATCCACAGCCGCGACAACGACCTGGTGGTGAACGCCACGCGTACCAAGCAGTTGACCAACTTCCGCGTGTCCGGCAAGGAAGACGCGATCAAGATCACGCCGCCCATCGATGCCACGCTCGAATACGCCGTGGAATTCATCGAAGACGACGAACTGGTCGAAATCACGCCCAAGTCCATCCGCATCCGCAAGCGCCACCTGAAGGAAAGCGACCGCAAGCGCGCGGGCCGCTGATCGCGCGGCGTTCCCTATCCTTGCTGGAGAGGGGAATGACGACACCAGGCTGAAAGGCTTGCCAAAGGGCCACAGTCACCATGCTGTGGCCCTTTTGTCGTCAAGAGCGGTTAAAAGAACTCTTTCGGCGCCGTCGCTGCGCCCAGGCCTTCGGGCTGGGCGCGTTGCATGGGGCTGCTTATGGACGAGGATGCAGGCGATGGCGGTAACCCGGTGAAGCTCACCCACTCAAAGGCCGTGGCCCTGATGGTCGCCGTGACCCTGATGTGGTCCATCGCCGGCGTGGTCACGCGCCACCTGGAGCAGGCGCGCAGCTTCGAGGTGACCTTCTGGCGCAGCCTGTTCACGCTGGCTGCGCTGCTGGTCATACTGCCTGCGCTGCAGGGGCGCGCGGTGTTCGCCTCCATGCGCCAGAGCGGGCGGGCGCTGTGGATCTCGGGCCTGTGCTGGAGCGTGATGTTCACCGCCTTCATGGTGGCCATTCTGCTCATGCCGGTGGCCAACGTGCTGGTCACCATGGCGGCAGGGCCCCTGCTCACCGCGCTGTTCGCGCGCGTGTTCATCGGCCACCGCATCGCCCCGCGCACCTGGGCCGCCATCGGTGTGGCAGGCTTGGGTATCGCCTGGATGTACGGCTCGCAAATGGCCGGGCTGCCCGTGGTGGGCACGCTGGTGGCCTTGTGCGTGCCCGTCGCCGCTGCCATCAACTGGACGGTGGTGCAGCACGCGCAGCGCCACGGCCATGCGGTGGACCTGGCGCCCGCCGTGCTGGTGGGGGCGGTCATATCGGTGCTGACCACGCTGCCCCTGGCGCTGCCGTTCCAGGCCTCGGCGCATGACCTTGGGCTGCTGGCCCTGCTGGGCGTGGTGCAATTGGCCATCCCCTGCGTGCTGGCAGTGCGCTGCGGACAGGTGCTCAAGGCCCCCGAACTGGCTCTGCTGAGCCTGCTCGAAGTGATCTTTGGTATTTTGCTGGCATGGCTGGGTGCGGGCGAAGAGCCCGCCGCCGCCGTGCTGACGGGTGGCGCGCTGGTGATCGGCGCGCTGGTTTTCAACGAATTACTGGCTTTCAAGGAACAACAATGACGGAGACGACCATGACTGCAACCAATACGGCGGCGCCTGCTGCCGCTGCCGAAGTGCTGAGCGAAGTGCGCGGCCAGGTGGGCTTCATCACGCTGAACCGCCCGCGCGCGCTCAATGCGCTGTCGCTGGGCATGGTGCGCGACCTCATGGCCATCCTGCTCGCGTGGCAGCACGACGATGCAGTGCTGGCTGTGGCCATCCGCGGCAGCAACAAGGAAGGCCCCTTCGGCGCCTTCTGCGCCGGTGGCGACATCCGCTTTTTGCACCAGGCCGGCAGCCAGGGCAACCCGCAGCTCGAGGACTTCTTCACCGAGGAATACGCCCTCAACCACCTGATCCACAACTACGCCAAGCCCTACATCGCCTTCATGGACGGCATCGTCATGGGCGGGGGCATGGGCATCAGCCAGGGCGCCGCGCTGCGCGTGGTGACCGAGCGCACGAAGATGGCCATGCCCGAGACGGCCATCGGCCTGTTCCCCGACGTGGGTGGTGGCTACTTCCTGGCCCGCTGCCCCGGCAGCGCGGGCGAATGGCTGGCGCTCACGGGCGACACCATCGGTGCCGATGCGGCCGTGGCCTGCAACCTGGCCGATGGCTGCATCCCGGTAGACCAGCAGGCCCCCGTGTGGGAAGCCCTGGGCACGCAGCAGTTTGCCGATGCCGAAGCCGTCAAGGCCTTTGTCGTGGCGCGCCTGCTGCCCAAGAACCAGGCTGTTGCGGCAGAACTGGCCCAGGCGGATACCTACTTCGCGCTGCCCACCGTGGGTGAGATCGTGCGCGCCCTCGAAGCCGCTGATTCCGACTGGGCGCGTGCCACCGTCGCCACGCTGCGCAAGCGCTCGCCGCTGATGCTGCACGTGGTGCTCGAACAGATCCGCCGCGCGCGCGGCATGGGCCTGGCCGACGACCTGCGCATGGAGCGCGACATGGTGCGCCACTGCTTTTACCTGCGCCCCGGCCAGAGCGAAACGGTGGAGGGCATCCGCGCCCTGGCCGTGGACAAGGACCATGCGCCGAAGTGGAACCCCGCACGCATCGAAGACGTCACGCCCGCAATGGTGGCACCGTTCTTCGCCAGCCCCTGGCCCGCGCACTCGCATCCATTGGCAGCCTTGGTGTGACCCAGAACGTGGCCCGCTGACCTCGTCAGCGGGTTCCCGTCAGGCCCCTGCTGCGACGGCCTTTGGCGCCTGCGCATGCATGCGCAGCAGCATCGACTCGAGTTTTTCGTTGGTCAGCCCGGTATGCGCAGGCGCACGTGCCGCCTGTGTGTCGGCTGCCCGCACCTGCTCACGGCCCGATGGGCTGGCGGCGCGCTCCAGCGTGGGGGCCGAAGAACGGGTGCTGTGTGCTGTCGTCATGGCGAATTGATCCATCGGTAGTGTTGCTTGCTGCGCGCAACAGTCTGATGGGGACCCGTGCCGGCCGGTCGCCGGAAAAGCGGGGTGAAGCCGAGCCAGATCGGCGGATCGGGTGAGGGCTACAGCTGCCGGTGCACCGCCGCTGCCAGCGTAAGCAACTCCTGGCGCGAGAGCTGGCCGCTCAAGGCATAGCCAAAGCCCTGGTCAACCCAGTAGAAGCCGGGCACAGGGCCATCGCTGGTGAACTGGAAGGCGGTCTCTGCCGCACTGGGCGGTGCTGGCGCACCGGGCTTGGCAGCAACGGGGGCTGCCGGGGCGCCGGGCCGCGCGATGGCGCCCAGGTACAGGGTGATGCGCTCGCCCTTGGTGTTCTGGTACATGAACTGCGCGCGTGCGCCCGCATCACCGGGCAGCAGGCGGCCACCCACCAGCTCATAGCCTTCATCGGCCAGCACGGGCAGCTTGAGCGGGCGGCCCAGCCGCTTGGACAGCCACTGCACCAGGTGCTCCTGCTGCGCGGCAGGCACCTCCACGGGGTGGCGCACCTCGGGCTGGTACACGGCATGCGCCACGGCGGCCTGCTGGGCAAAGCGCTGCCCCGTGGCGGCCAGCACCAGGGCCTGGCTGTCGGTGCGGCCCGTGGCGGGCCACAGGCTGCGCCCGGTCCAGCCCAGGGCAAACGCCAGCAGCACAGACGCCGCCATGCCCCCCCAGCGCCACCATTGGTCCTGCCGCTCCCCGCGGGCCGACGTGCGCAGTGCGGCGGCCACCAGGGCCTCGGGTACCGGCTCGGCCAGCATGCCTTGGTGCAGGGCGCGCAGTTGCTGGCGCTGCTGCTGCCAGTGCACCAGGGTCTCTTGCGCGCCGGCCTGGCCTTCAAGCCGGTGGCGCAGGGCGGTTTCATCCGCAGGCGACAGGCGGCCATCCGCCAGCGCATGCCATGCGGCTTCGTCGTCGGTGGGTGGGGCAGGGTGGTGGTGCTTGTCCATGGCGGGCTGGCGCTCGGGCTTCATCATTTGAGGCGGCGCAAGGTGGTTGGCTGGCCGGCGGGTGCACCGTGGTCCGGGGGGTTCTCGGTGGCTGCCAGGGGCGCTGTGGCCGAGGCGGCAGGCGCACGCTCCATCAGCAGGCGCAGGCGGCTGCGTGCGCGCGACAGGCGCGACATCACCGTGCCCACGGGGATGCCCAGAATGCGCGCCGTGTCGCCATAGTCGATGTCCTCCAGCGTCACCAGCAGCAGCACGGCGCGCTGCTCGGGCGGCAGGCGCTGCAGGCAGCGCTCCAGGTCCAGCGCATCGTCGCCCATGCCGGCGCTGCCCTGCAGGCTGTCGTGCAGGTCATCCAGGTCCAGGTGCGGCAGCGGGGGCTGGCTGCGCAGCTGGTTGAGGTACAGGTTGTGCATCAGCGTGAACAGCCAGGCGCGCAGGTCGCTGCCCGTGCGCCACAGCAGCCACTTGCTGCAGGCCCGCTCCAGCGTGTCCTGCACCAGGTCGTCGGCCGCCCATGCATCGCCGGTGAGTACGCGCGCATAGCGGCGCAGTGCGGGCAGCTGTTCGACGACCTGGGTGCGGTTCATGCCGAGGGGGCGGGGTAGCGATCAGGGGCGTGCCGTGCGCCACACCTGGTTCACGCCGTCGCCCGTCTTGTCGCCGGGCTTGGCATCCTTGACCCAGTAGTACAGCGGCTTGCCCTTGTAGGCCAGTTGCATCTTGCCGTCGTCACGGGTGACCACGCTGTAGTCGCTGCCAGGGGCTTTGTCGGCCATCAGCGGCGGCCAGTTGGTGGCGCAGGGGCCGTTGCACACCGACTTGCCGCTGCCGGCGGTGTCGCGGTCAAAGGTGTATAGCGTCATGCCGCCGGCACCCACGAGCACGCCGTCCATGGTTTTCACGGGGCCATCGGCGGCCATGGTGGAGCAGCCGGCAATGGCAACGAACGCGGCGATGGACAACAGGGTCTTTTTCATGGTTTCTCCAAGTGGAAGAAGGGGGTTGCAGGCACCGGCAAATGCCGCCTTGCACCTCCACAAACACCGGGGCGCAGTGGTTTATTCCACCGCGCATGAAAAAAGTTGAGCCTGCCCGCCAGGCGTCAGCGGTTGCGACTTTTCATCGCACGTTCCACCTCGCGCTTGCCTTCGCGGTCCTTGATGGTGTCGCGCTTGTCGTGCTCGGCCTTGCCCTTGGCCAGGGCGACCTCGCACTTCACGTAGCCGTTCTTCCAGTGCAGGTTCAGCGGCACCAGCGTGTAGCCCTTTTGCTCCACCTTGATGATCAGGTGCTTGATGTCATCCTTCTTGAGCAGCAGCTTCTTGGTGCGTATGGCATCGGGGCTCACGTGGGTCGAAGCGGTCTTGAGCGGGTTGATCTGGCAGCCCAGCAAGAACAGCTCGCCATCGCGGATCAGCACGTAGCCGTCGGTCAGCTGCACCTTGCCTTCGCGCAGCGCCTTCACTTCCCAGCCGTACAGGACCATGCCTGCCTCGTGGCGTTCTTCGAAGAAATAGTTGTAGGCCGCCTTCTTGTTATCGGCAATGCGGGCGGTTGGATCGGGTTTCTTGGCCATGAGTTATTAATTGAGGCGCAAACGAGGAGATAAAAGGCCTCCCTACAATGCTTGTGTCTCGCACCTGTCATTTTAGGGTGTGTCCTCGATCTTCTTTGGCCCATGCCACCGCATGTGGCGACGATCGTGGCCAAAGCCCTTTTCCTGCATGAAAACCGTCAACAAGTCCGTCCTCATCTGGTACAGCCCCGAAGAAATGTTCGCCCTGGTCACGGGGGTCGAAAAATACCCCGAGTTCCTGCCCTGGTGCGACAGTGCCACCGTGCTGGAGAAGTCGGACGAGGGCATGACGGCCGAGGTGGGCATTGCCTTTGGCGGCATCCACAAGACCTTTGTCACCCGCAACACGCACGAGGCAGGCCGGCGCGTGCAGATGCGCCTGGTCAAGGGCCCGTTCTCGCAGCTCGACGGCGATTGGCACTTTCACCCCGTGGGCGACGGCAGCCAGCGCGCCTGCAAGGTCGAGCTGGGCCTGAACTACGGCTTTGACAACGCCGCCCTGGCCGCGCTGGTGGGCCCCGTGTTCGACCGCATCGCGGGCAGCATGGTCGACGCCTTCGTGAAGCGCGCGGAGCAGGTGTATGGCTGATGGCGCAGGTGCCGCACCGGCGGCTGCGGCAGCCCTGCAAATCACCGTAGTGGTCTCGCTGGCGCCCCGGCAGGTAAGCGAATGCACGGTGCAGTTGCCCCCCGGCAGCACCCTGGTCGACGCCCTGCAGGCCGCCGGGCCCATGGCTGCGCAGCGCGAGGGCATGGTGTGCGGCATCTGGGGCCGGGTGCAGCCCGAGACCACCGTGCTCAAGGACCAGGATCGGGTGGAGCTGTACCGGGGCCTGAAGGTCGACCCCAAGGTGGCGCGCCGCGAGCGCTTTGCGCGCCAGGGTGCACGCGCCACCGGCCTCTTTGCCCGGCAGCGGCCGGGCGGCAAATCAGGATACTAAATGAAACAAAAACGGCGCCCAAGGCGCCGTTTTTTTGCCACGAATGGGCTTTTGGCGGGCTCAGCGCTTGCAGTCGGAGGCAATCACCGCGTCTATGCGCTTGACCTCGGCATTGCGCTGGGCCTCGTCGAGGAAGATGCGCTCGCCCTGGGCATTGGTCTGCCTGAGCGGTGTGCCCGACTCGAACATGGTCTTGGATGCTTTGGCGCGGGCACAGTTTTCTGCCTTGGCCTTGGCCACCTTGTCTTCTTCGGCCTTCTTCTTGGCGGCTTCGGCGGCCTCGGCTTCGGCCTTGCGCTTCTCCAACTCCTTGTCCTTGCCGCTGGCGGCGCTGGCCGCTGCTGCGGGGGCGGCGGCTGCGCCAGGGGCCGCCGCCGTGGCGCCGGCCGGTGCCTGTGCGGCTGCAGCGGCCGGTGCGCTGGCCGGCGTGGTCACGCGCGGTGCCCCAAAGCTCGGCTGCTTGAGCATGTTCTTTTCCGGAATGTCCTGCGGCGGCGGGCGGTCGCTGAAGACCTTGCGGCCGTCCTTGTCGATCCACTGCCATTGCGCGGCAGCACCCAGGGCCCAAGTGCAGGCGACGGCCAGTAAAACAATCTTGTGCAATTTCATGCAGACAAGTTTAGCCGTGCAACAAGTCCGCCGCCAGTGCGCCCGGACCACCGGGTGCGCTGCGGCGACGCCCAGGCAGGGCGCCCGCGCCCTGCAGTGTCGCACGGACGCGGGTACAATCCGTCTTTTGGAGCCTTCTCATGCGCCTTCTTGGAAAAGCGCTCACCTTCGACGATGTGTTGCTGGTGCCAGCGTACTCCCAGGTCCTGCCCAAGGACACGTCCCTCGCGACGAAACTCTCCCGTAACATCCAGCTGAACCTGCCTCTCGTGTCCGCCGCCATGGACACCGTGACCGAAGCACGCCTGGCCATTGCCATTGCCCAGGAGGGCGGCATCGGCATCGTGCACAAGAACCTCACGGCGCAAGAGCAGGCCGCCCAGGTGGCCAAGGTCAAGCGCTACGAATCCGGCGTGCTGCGCGACCCCGTGGTCATCACCCCCGAGCACACCGTGCTGCAGGTGCTGCAGCTGTCCGAGCAACTGGGCATCTCCGGCTTCCCGGTGTGCGACGGCGGCAAGGTGGTGGGCATCGTCACCGGCCGCGACCTGCGCTTTGAAACGCGCTACGACGTCAAGGTCCACCAGATCATGACCCCTCGCGAAAAGCTGGTCACCGTCAATGAAAAGGACGGCACCACGCCGGCCGAAGCCAAGGCGCTGCTCAACAAGTTCAAGCTCGAGCGCATCCTGGTCGTCAACGACGACTTCGAGCTCAAGGGCGTGATCACCGTCAAGGACATCACCAAGCAGACCAGCTTCCCCAACGCCGCGCGCGACAGCGCCGGCCGCCTGCGCGTGGGCGCGGCGGTAGGGGTAGGCGAAGGCACCGAAGAGCGTGTCGAAGCGCTGGTGCGCGCCGGTGTCGACGCCATCGTGGTCGACACCGCCCACGGCCACAGCCGCGGCGTGATCGAGCGCGTGCGCTGGGTCAAGCAGAACTACCCGCAGATCGACGTCATCGGCGGCAACATCGCCACCGGCGCCGCAGCGCTGGCATTGGTCGAGGCCGGTGCCGACGCGGTCAAGGTCGGCATTGGCCCCGGCTCCATCTGCACCACGCGCATCGTCGCCGGTGTGGGCGTGCCCCAGATCATGGCCATCGACAGCGTGGCCACCGCCCTCCAGGGCACCGGCGTGCCGCTGATCGCGGACGGCGGCGTGCGCTACAGCGGCGACATCGCCAAGGCCCTCGCCGCAGGCGCCAGCACCATCATGATGGGCGGCATGTTCGCAGGCACCGAAGAGGCACCCGGCGAAGTCATCCTGTTCCAGGGCCGCAGCTACAAGAGCTACCGCGGCATGGGCAGCATCGGCGCCATGCAGCAGGGCAGTGCCGACCGCTACTTCCAGGAGTCGACCACCGGCAACCCCAACGCCGACAAGCTCGTGCCCGAAGGCATCGAAGGCCGCGTGCCCTACAAGGGCTCCATGGTCTCCATCGTGTTCCAGATGGCGGGTGGCGTGCGTGCCGCCATGGGCTACTGCGGTTGCGCCACCATTGACGACATGAACAACAAGGCCGAGTTCGTCGAGATCACCACCGCCGGCATCCGCGAAAGCCACGTGCACGACGTGCAGATCACCAAGGAAGCGCCCAACTACCGCGCTGATTGATCGTTGTGGATGCAATCTGGCCTGATTGAAAATATCTGGTCAGAATGATATAGTCTGGTCTGAATTCACCATTCAGGCCAGACTTTTTCTTTTTGGAGTCCGCGCATCCATGCAGTCCGTCGGTATCTACGAAGCCAAGAGCAGGTTCTCCGCCCTGATCGAGTTGGTCGAGCAGGGTGAAGAGGTGCGCATCACCCGCCACGGCAAAGAGGTGGTGCGCCTGCTGCCCGTGCGCCGCCGCCCCGTCATCACCGACGAGCAGATCGCCCGCGAGCTGGGCCAGATGGATGCCCTGCACGCGAGCATCCGCCCCGCAAGCGAGGCCGCCACTACCGCCGCCCCCGACACCTTGCGCCGCAAGGGCAGGGCCGCAGCAGCATGACCGCCTTCGTCCTCGACGCCTCCGTCACCGCCGCCTGGCTGCTGCCCGACGCCGCCAGCGAGCACACGCGCCGCCTGTACACCCTGATCCGCCGCGACGAGGTCGAGCCCCAGGCCCCCAACCTCTGGCAGTGGGAGTGCAGCAACCTCATCAGCAGCGGCGTGCACAGCGGCCGCATACCGCCCGCATCGGTCGAAGGCCTGTGGGGCGTGCTCGAAGCCATACGCCACCGCGTGGAGTTGCACGAACTGGCCCCCGCCCAGCACAAAGCCGTGCTCGACGTGGCGCTCGACACCGGCCTGCCCACCTTCGACGCCGCCTACCTGTGGCTCGCCCGCTCCCTGCGCCTGCCCCTTGCCACGTTCGATGCCGCGCAGGCCGCAGCCGCAAAGCGTAGTGGCGTGCAACTGCTGGACCTGTCCACCCTCTGACCGCAGCCCCTCGATCAGCCCCGTTTCTTTTTCATCCCCTCGACGCCACCCACCGCCATGCAACACCAGAAAATCCTCATCCTCGATTTCGGCTCGCAAGTCACCCAGCTCATCGCCCGCCGCGTGCGCGAAGCCAACGTGTACTGCGAAGTGCACCCCTGCGACGTGACGGACGAGTGGGTGCGCGACTACGCCAAGGACGGCTCGCTCAAGGGCATCATCCTCTCCGGCAGCCACGCCAGCGTGTACGAAGACACCACCGACAAGGCGCCCGAAGCCGTGTTTACGCTCGGCCTGCCCGTGCTCGGCATCTGCTACGGCATGCAGACCATGGCCCACCAGCTGGGCGGCAAGGTCGAGGGCGGTCACAAGCGGGAATTCGGCTTTGCGGCAGTGCGCGCCCGCGGCCACACCGCACTGCTCAAGGACATTGCCGACTTCACCACCCCCGAAGGCCACGGCATGCTCAACGTGTGGATGAGCCACGGCGACAAGGTCACCGAGCTGCCCCCGGGCTTCAAGCTCATGGCCAGCACCGACAGCTGCCCCATCGCCGGCATGGCCGACGAAGAGCGCCGCTTCTACGCCCTGCAATTCCACCCCGAAGTCACGCACACCGTGCAGGGCAGGGCGCTGCTCGACCGCTTCGTGCTCGGCATCTGCGGCACCAGCCCCGACTGGGTCATGCGCGACCACATTGCCGAAGCTGTGGAACTTATCCGCCAGCAGGTGGGCAATGAAGAAGTGATCCTCGGCCTCTCCGGCGGCGTCGACTCGTCCGTGGCCGCAGCGCTTATTCACCGCGCCATCGGCGACCAGCTCACCTGCGTGTTCGTCGACCACGGCCTGCTGCGCCTGAACGAAGGCGACATGGTCATGGACATGTTCGTCGGCAAGCTGCAGGCCAAGGTCATCCGCGTAGACGCGAGCGACATGTTCCTGGGCAAGCTGGCCGGCGTGAGCGAGCCCGAAGCCAAGCGCAAGATCATTGGCGGCCTGTTCGTCGACGTGTTCAAGGCCGAAGCCGCCAAGCTCAAGGCCGGCGACGGCGGCCACAAAGGCGCCACCTTCCTGGCCCAAGGCACCATCTACCCCGACGTCATCGAATCCGGCGGCGCCAAGAGCAAGAAGGCCGTCACCATCAAGAGCCACCACAACGTGGGCGGCCTGCCCGAACAGCTGGGCCTGAAACTGCTGGAGCCCCTGCGCGATTTGTTCAAGGACGAAGTGCGCGAGCTCGGCGTGGCCCTGGGCCTGCCGCCCGAAATGGTCTACCGCCACCCCTTCCCCGGCCCCGGCCTGGGCGTGCGCATTCTGGGCGAGGTGAAGAAAGAGTACGCCGACCTGCTGCGCCGCGCCGACGCCATCTTCATCGAAGAACTGCGCAACCACGTCGACGAAGCCACCGGCAAGAACTGGTACGACCTCACCAGCCAGGCCTTCACCGTCTTCCTGCCGGTCAAGAGCGTGGGCGTGATGGGCGATGGCCGCACCTACGACTACGTGGTCGCCCTGCGCGCCGTGCAGACCAGCGACTTCATGACTGCCGACTGGGCCGAGCTGCCGTATGCGCTTCTCAAGAAGGTGTCGGGGCGCATCATCAACGAAGTGCGGGGCATCAACCGCGTGACGTACGACGTGAGCAGCAAGCCGCCGGCGACGATTGAGTGGGAGTGAGGGGACCTTATCGGAGAGCATGGAACCCTCAACCTAACTTGTTGATTGCGTGACCAGAGTCGCGCCTCCAGTGGCATGAAATCAAGCGCGCATGTAGTGGAGCGTCCGGTGGTCGACGAAATTCGCTTCCGCTGCGTTGCTGGTCAATTGGATGATTGTTCTCGGCCCATGTGTCGCCGATCGCTTCCGGGCGATGCATGGGCACTTTCGGCCAACTGCATTGGGTGACAGGAGTCAATGAGGGGGGTGCTTAGTTCTTGTGGGCTAACAGCGGAACCTCGTTGGTGAGCGTCTCTCTGTCATGTTGACTGATAGAAGATCCCTGCACTTTGAATTTCCGCTTTATTCACCTCAACTTGAGGTAGAATTTGCGGAAAATCAAAGGACACTTCGTGCGAAAATTTGAGCTAACAGCCCCCAATGCCTTTATTCGCCGGGCCGCGATCATCGATGATCCGGTGCTAGTGCAAGTACGGCTTCAGGAGCTTAATCCAGACTTGAAGGCTACTCTCTTTCACGATGCCATCAAAGGCGGCTTGGGCGGGCGCAATGATGTAACCCGAGCATCGGCTCCGACAGCTGCTGGTGTGCAGCAGTGGCTGAAGACCGTTGAGGATCTGAGAACGTTGTTGGCTGCGCTTCGGTGGCATATCCACGAGCAGCAGAACTGTCCTTTCATCAGTTCGCCAGACCGCTCTATCTCCATTGTCGTGATGACCGGGAGCAACGAGACGGGGAAGAACGGCTTCGAAGACCCCACGAACCAAGCTGAGAAGGGGGCTGTGGCTGAAAACTTTGTTCAGCAGAACAGTCAGTTGGAGCTCTTCAACCGCGACTCATTCAACCTCGCCAAAGAGAAGCAGAAAGAGACTCAGGTCTGGGCGCTGCTGTATCACTACGACAAGGTGCTGAACGAGGTCCGTTTCGAGCTGTCGCTGCCCACGGGTTTTGACAACAAGAAGATCACGGAGTGGGGTGTTCGCCTTATCTTGGGCAGCATCCCGAACAACCCGGCTGACTTCACCATCCGAAAGGACGAGCCCAACGCGCCTGCCACGGTGGAGGTTGAGCCGAGGACGGGTACGTTTTGAATAGTTGACTATGTCCGAAATCAACCCCAAGCAGATCACGTTTGCCAGGGTGAGAAGGCGCCTGACCAAGGCGCAGTTAGCCAAGGAGCTTGGTGTGACCAGCCGTAGCCTGCAAAACTACGAGACTGGAGCATCTGCTCCTGACCTTGAACTTCTGGCCCGTATCGCGAAACTGCTGAAATTCCCTCAGCAGTTTTTTTTCATTGAAGAAGATATGCCGGAGATCAGGGAGCATGCAGTGAGTTTCCGTAAGCTCTCAAAAATGACGGATGCTATGAAGGCGTGCGCATTTGCTGCTGGCGCGATCGCCTTCAAGGTCAACCAATGGATTGAAGTTCGTTTCAGCCTGCCTCAGGCTGATCTGCCTGACCTCGGCGATCTGGCTCCCGAGGAGGCTGCTGCGACGCTGCGTAGGTTGTGGGGCTTGGGTAATGCCCCGATCCCCAATATGGTCCATCTGCTGGAGTCCAAAGGTATTCGGGTCTTTTCCCTGGCGGAGGAGACGCGTGAGGTGGACGCCTTCTGTACCTGGCACGAAGGCAAGCCATTCATCTTCCTCAATACTGTCAAGTCAGCTGAGCGCAGCCGCTTCGATGCTGCTCACGAACTGGGCCACCTGGTGAGAGACACCCACACAATGCAACACGGCTTGGCGCATGCACCGGAGATGGAGCGGCAGGCTGATGCGTTCGCCTCGGCGTTTCTCATGCCGAAGGAAAGCGTGGTGGCCAACCAGCCGCCGGTGTACACCATTAAGTACCTGATGAAGCTAAAGCACTATTGGGGGGTATCGCTGGCTGCTCTGGCTTATCGGTTCAACTCTTTGGGGCTGGTTAGTGAGTGGAACTACCGAAGCCTGTGTATCGAGATTGCCAAGAGCGGATACCGCACGAACGAGCCGGAACCGATGGAGAGAGAGACTTCGCAGTTGCTGACTAAGGTACTTGACATCCTGCATAGCCGCAAGCAGGGACGCCGTGAAATTGCGGAGAGTCTGAGTCTCAGCGTTGATGAGATCAATGCGCTTACCTTCCAACTAACCAAGTTGTCGGTGATTGCGGGAACTGCCGAGATGGAGCCAACATCGAGAGTCGTTCCAAGTTTGCGCCTGGTTTAGGCGAATCCGAGTCGCGCTGCGTCCGCGTCCCGCTTGCCAGCTTCAGCGCCACCACCGCTGTTAGGCGCGTGGTGTCGAAAGTAAAAAATTTAGTTGAACAACCTAGACGCTTCCAAACCAACCTCTGGCCGGCGTCACGGAGCCTCTCTAGAGTCACAGGTTGCCCTCAAGGTAGACGCCTTGTGCGAGTTGTGGCTGAAGGTTCGAGACTGCAAAATGTCGCTGACCTTTGAGGGGCAAGTGTGTGTCTGGACAGCCGAGAAGATTGAAAATCATTGATATGACTTACAACCCGCAACGCGCACTGGAGTTACTCCGGATCGGCTCTGGCAGTTCGAACGCCACGTTCCGTGAGGGTCAAGAAAACGCGATCGGGCACATTGTGGACGGGCGAGGCCGCCTTCTCGTCGTTCAGAAGACCGGGTGGGGGAAGAGCTTCGTCTATTTCATCGCGACGAAGCTGCTGCGCGAAGGGGGCAGCGGTCCCGCACTGCTGATCTCCCCGTTGCTCGCGTTGATGCGCAACCAGGTAGCTGCGGCAGAGCGCATGGGAGTTCGCGCCGTCACAATCAACTCCGATAACGTCGACGAATGGACCCAAGTCGAGGCCAAGCTCAATCGGGGCGAAGTCGACATCCTCTTGATCTCACCCGAGCGCCTGGCAAACGAGCGCTTCCGCACGCAGGTTCTGGCAAGCATCGCCGCCCAGATTTCGATGCTGGTCATTGACGAGGCGCACTGCATCTCCGACTGGGGCCACGACTTCCGGCCTCACTACCGGCTGCTGGAGCGGATTGTCAAGACGCTGCCGCCCAACCTGCGGCTCCTCGCTACGACGGCAACAGCGAACAACCGCGTGATGGAGGATCTTGCTGCTGTGCTCGGTCCGAAACTGGACGTTTCGCGTGGCGACTTGAATCGGACCTCGCTTTCCCTGCAAACGATCCGCTTGCCCAGCCAAGCCGAGCGCTTGGCTTGGTTGGCGCAGCAAATGGCTGTGCTGCAAGGCCACGGCATCATCTACACGCTCACTGTGCGCGACGCCAACCAGGTAGCCGACTGGCTCAAGACCCGCGGCTTCAACGTCGAGGCCTACACCGGCGAAACAGGCGACCGGCGGGAAGCGCTAGAACAGGCGCTGCTCAACAATAGGGTCAAGGCACTAGTTGCGACGACGGCGCTAGGCATGGGCTACGACAAGCCCGATCTTGCTTTCGTCATCCACTACCAGATGCCGGGCTCGGTTGTCGCCTATTACCAGCAAGTGGGCCGTGCAGGGCGTGCACTTGACTCCGCCTACGGCGTACTGCTCAGCGGCCAAGAAGAGTCGGACATCACCGACTGGTTCATCCGAAGCGCGTTCCCGACCCGGCAAGAAGTCGCCGAAGTCTTGGGCGCATTGGAGGAAGAAGAGAACGGCCTGTCCGTCCCCGAACTGCTTAGTCGTGTCAACCTGAGTAAGGGCCGCGTCGACAAGACGATTGCGCTGCTTTCCCTCGAGGCACCAGCGCCCATCGCCAAACAAGGCACTAAGTGGCAGCTTACGGCCGCAACACTGAGCGAGGGCTTCTGGGCGCGTGCCGAGCGACTCACCGCCTTGCGGCGTGACGAGCATCAACAAATGAAGGACTATGTCAATCTGCCATTTGGTGATCACATGGGCTTTTTGATCCACGCGCTCGACGGCAATCCCAGCACCATCATTCGGCCTGTGCTGCCTCCATTGCCAACTGATGTGGATGAGGCGCTGGTTCGGGAAGCCATTGCATTCCTACGTCGAACCAGCCTACCCATCGAACCCCGCAGGAAGTGGCCTGATGGGGGCATGCCTCAGTATGGCGTCAAGGGCTTGATAGCGTCTGGGCATCAAGCGCAGCCCGGCAAAGCCCTTTGCGTCTGGGGTGACGCTGGGTGGGGCGGCTTGGTCCGGCGAGGCAAGTACCACGATGGCAAGTTTGCCGACGACCTAGTTGGGGCGTGCGCGAAGATGGTTCGCGAATGGTCCCCCCAGCCCAACCCGACCTGGGTGACCTGTGTGCCCTCGCTGCGTCATCCCGACCTCGTCCTCAACTTTGCGAATCGCTTGGCCGCAGCTCTGGGCTTGCCGTTTCATAAGGTCATCGAGAAAACTGACGACAGGCCTGAACAGAAAACAATGGCAAACAGCACACAGCAGGCACGCAACATTGACGGCTCGCTGGCACTCAACGATCAGCAGGTGCCCTCCGGGCCAGTGATCCTTGTCGATGACATGGTGGACTCACGCTGGACGTTGACCGTGGCCGCGTGGCTACTGCGCAAGAGCGGTAGCGGTGAGGTCTACCCCATGGCGCTCTCCCAAACAGGACACGACGAATGACGCCCGCCCTTTCCCCCAACACCCAGGCGATCCTGCTGCTCACGGCACCGCTGATTGTTGGACGCGGCCCATCTTCCTCGGACCTGTTGTCGCCTGGCGAATACAAGCGCCTTGCCCGTCACCTGCGGGAGATGCAACGCCAGCCCGCGGATTTCGTGTCACCCGATTCGTCTGATCTCATGCGAGCCTGCCAACCTGTGATCGATGAGGCTCGACTGCAGCGCCTCCTGGGGCGAGGCTTTCTTCTGAGCCAAGTCGTCGAACGCTGGCAAGCGCGCGCTATTTGGGTAGTCAGCCGCGCGGATGCCGTGTACCCCCGCCGCCTGAAAGTGCGCCTGCGCGAAGACGCCCCGGCGGTAATCTATGGCTGTGGAGACATGGCCTTACTGGAGTCAGGCGGTCTCGCCGTGGTCGGCTCTCGCCATGTGGACGACGCGTTGATCGATTACACAATGGCGGTGGGTCGGTTGGCGGCTCAGGCTGGGAGGACGGTCGTATCGGGCGGCGCCAAGGGCATCGATCAGGCCGCCATGCGCGGTGCGCTCGGAGCAGGCGGCAAGGTCAGTGGCGTGCTCGCGGATAGTCTCGAAAAGACTACTATGAACCGCGAGCACCGCAATCTGCTGCTCGATGGTCAATTGGTTCTGATTTCGCCCTACGACCCGAGTGCAGGGTTCAACGTCGGCAACGCCATGCAGCGTAACAAGCTGATCTATGCGCTTTCCGATGCATCCCTGGTTGTCAGCTCCGATCTGAACAAGGGCGGCACCTGGAATGGTGCCGTCGAGCAGCTTGAAAAGCTCACGTTTGTGCCCGTGTACGTTCGATCGCCGGGAGATTCGTCTCCCGGACTAGACGCCCTGCGCAGTAAGGGGGGGCTCATCTGGCCGAACCCACAAGACATCGATGCTTTCGAAGCTGTGTTCGAGGCCGCTACGCCCACCCAGATGCCGTCTCCGCAGTCAGGCCTTGCACTGTCTTCCGAAGACGGTCCGTCATGCGTTGCGCCTTCGCTCCCCGAGACAACACCAGCGATAGAGGCGGCGCGGGTGCCGCCATCCGCCGGTGCACCCGTCGACGAACGGATTGAACTCACGCCAGGGCCCATCCTCTCGGCCGCGCCGGCACCTGAGGCCACCTCCGAAGCAACCGACCCAATGGTGACACCGCTCTCGACACCCGCGGATACGCTGTTCGCGACTGTCCGAGGCGTGATCCAACTGTTGTTGGTGTCACCGAAGAAGGACACCGAGGTTGCTGCTGCTCTAGACGTGTCCACCGTTCAGGCGAAGGCGTGGTTGAAGCGTCTTATCGACGAAGGCATGATCGAGAAGCAGACGAAGCCATCGGGCTACAGCGTCAAGCGGTCTCGCCTTTTCGAGTAGGGATAGCGTCGGCGGTCAGTTGGTCGGCCACCAACACGCTCCAGGGGCTTCGCGCACGTCGTCGGCCTCCGGCTTGAAGGCGCCAAGCCCACACGCGATCGTGCGGCCACGCGCGGGCCGAAGAAATGGGCTGATATTTCGCGCAGCAGCAAGCTCTTTTGCGTGTCCTTAACTTCGCGCACGACTGTGAGCGGGCGAGGTGTCAGAGGCACACGTCAGACAAGGTATCGATCGGGCACTGGCTTTCGAAGCACGGGTTCGACCAAGGCACACAAGCAGCCGCTTGCACATCTCCAGCACGGATGCTAACCACCGACGCAACCATACCTCAGTAGGGTTCCCGAGCCCGCGATGCGCTTCCACAATGGCCTGGACCGTGTTGCTCTCGCTCGCGCAGGGCAGTGCGCAATGCAACTGCCCATTCTCCATCTCTACCTCCCACATCATGCCCGTGACCTTTCCGCGAATTTCCTCTGCTTGCGCCGCATCCCTCCTGGTACTGTGCGGCTGCGGCACTACCGTCACGCAGCAAGGCATCGAGCAGCGCACGTCGCAAGCCATTGGCCGCGAAGTCGGCACCTTCACCATCAGCGACCAGCAGAAGGAAGAAGGCAGCAACGGCCGCATCAACTACCGCGTTCGCACGCGCGAGGGCGCCAGCTATTCCTGCTACATGTATTCGCCCTCGCAGTTCACGAAGGCGATGACGTTCGGCCAGACTCCGCAGTCGGATGCGATCTGCACGGCCATGGCAGGGCAGGGTGGGGGTGGCGCTGCTCCTGCTCCCGCTCCCGCGTCGTGCAACGCCTTGCTGCGCGCGGCGAACCGTTGCTGAGTGAATGAACGCGGTCGGTATCGCCGTTTCGCCCTTCACCCACCCAGATAGACAACGCTTCATCCATTTCACTCTGCCTCCCATGATCCAGCACGCCCCTGCACGTCTTTCTCTCACCGCGCTGTGCGCCCTGTCGGCCTGTGTGCTCGCGGCATGCGGCGGGGGAGGTGGAGACGATCCCTCCGGCGGCTTGGGTTCTGTAACTGGGGTGCTGTCCGGCCTGGAGCAGGGCAAGTCCCTGGTCTTGCAGAACAACGGTAGTGATGACCTGGCACTCAGCGCCAACGGCGCATTTGCGTTCGCGCACGCGGTGGCGCCTGGTGCACCCTATGCCGTGGCCGTCAAGACCCAGCCCGCTGGCCAGCAATGCACCGTTGGGCAGGGCACGGGCACCTTGGCGGCAATGCCCACAAACGTACGGGTCGACTGTGTGAGCGCAGGCGCCGGCTTCACGCTGGGTGGCACGGTGAGCGGCGTGCCCGGTGGCCAAGCCGTGGTGCTCACCACGGCGGGCGGTGAAGACCTTGCCGTTGCTGCCGACGGTGCGTTCACCTTCGCCAGGCCGCTGGCGAACGGTGCAAGCTACTCGGTGACGGTGAAGATGGCCCCCGTTGGTGTTAGCGCCAGTGCAATCGTGATCAGCAGTGCCAGTCGAACATTGACCAGGGGCTGGAGCTGGTTCCATTAGAAGCCAGCTGTGGATAACTATAGGTTGGATGCTTCGGTAGGTCCTCCTTTTTTTGAACTGGTAGTTGGTATTCCCGAGCCGTCAGGTGAGGGCCCCTCCTGCGAGTCCTCGCTCAACTGGGCCGCTGCTGCCTTCCTGGTTTGCTCACGGGTCTTGATGCGCCCCTTGGCCTCGTGCGTGCTGTGGCGGAAGCGGTAGGAGTCGTTGCCGGTCTCGATGATGTGGCAGTGATGGGTCAGGCGGTCCAGCAGCGCGGTGGTCATCTTGGCATCGCCGAACACCGTGGACCACTCCGCGAACGTCAGGTTGGTGGTGATCATCACGCTGGTGTGCTCGTACAGCTTGGACAGAAGGTGGAACAACAAGGCACCACCGGCCTGGCTGAAGGGCAGGTAACCTAACTCGTCGAGCACGACCAGGTCCATGCGCGCCAGACTCATGGCGATGCGTCCGGCACGGCCCTGACTCTTCTCATGCTCCAGGGCATTGACCAGATCGACCGTGGAGTAGAACCGCACTCGCTTGGCGTGCCGAGTGAGCCCGGCAATTCCCAGCGCCGTGGCCAAGTGGGTCTTGCCAGTGCCAGGGCCGCCGACCAGCACCACGTTCTGCGCATCCTGCGTGAACGAGAGGTCCGCCAGTTTCTGGATCAACGCGCGGTCGACCTGCGCGACGGTGAAGTCGAACCCAGCCAGGTCGCGGTGCATCGGGAAGCGTGCCGCCTTCATCTGGTGGGCGATGGAGCGCATCGCCCGATCAGCATCTTCAGCCTGCAGCAGGTGCTCCACCAGCCATCGTGATGCGGCCAGGGTCGTATCGCCGCCTTGCTCCGTCAGGTCGGCCCAGGCCGTGGCCATGCCGTTGAGCCGCAGCGCCTTCAGTTGGGCCTGTACATTGATGGAGGTCTCACGCATGGCCGACCTCCTGTCCGTCCAGATGATCTTGGTGGGTGGGGCGCAGCCGGTCATAACGCGCGGTGTCGGCCTTGGGCGCCTGGGTGAGGCGCAAGGACGTCTGCGCCTGTGCCGGTGTGGCCGGGTTGTTCAAGCGGGCCAGCACGTTGCGCACGTGCTCCACGCTGATGCTGCCGCTGGGAGCCATGCCTTCGAGCACCAACTCGACGGCCACCAGCACCGCATCCAGCCCAGCCTGCGGCACCACGGCCAGCACCTGTGCCATGACCCGGTCTCCTCCAGGGTGCCTGA
Source organism: Acidovorax sp. Root219 (assembly GCF_001428665.1). Classification (GTDB taxonomy): domain Bacteria; phylum Pseudomonadota; class Gammaproteobacteria; order Burkholderiales; family Burkholderiaceae_C; genus Acidovorax. The sequence continues at coordinate 88,205 of NZ_LMIJ01000027.1, read as the reverse complement.
GCAGCGACTGGCGCAAGCGCAGCAACGGCGCCGGCAGGTCCAGGAACGGCGTGCCGTTGCGCAATGCGCCCGGCTTGCGCTGCACCAACTCGATGTAGTGCTGCCAGTCGTAGCTGGTCTGGCCGCTGCCCGGCAGCCGGGCGTGACTCGCGACGACGGCGTCCGCGGCCGCCACATCGATTCGTTCGGGATAGACGCGGGTGCTGACGATGTGGCCGGCCCACTCGCACGGCACGGAGTAACGGTTGCGCGCGGCGGCCACCAGGCAGGTGCTGCTGACCCGGGCCAGCCGCTCGACGTAGCCGTTGAAGGGGGCCGGCATGGACATGAGGTGAGGCTTCTCCAACTCCCACATCTCGGCCACGGTGAACTGTCGGTGGATCGGATGCGTGGTGTCGCTCCACACCGAACGACACCGCTCGCTCAGCCAGGCATTGAGTTCGATGAACGAGCCGAAGCGACGGGTCGCGGCTTCGATCCAGATGCGCCTGCGGCTGTCCTGCACGTTCTTTTCCACCACCCCCTTCTCCCAGCCGGAGGCGACGTTGCAGAAGTCGGGGTCGAACAGGTAGTGACTGCACATGGCTGCGAAGCGCCCGTTGACCGTGCGCTGCTTGCCGCGTTGCACCTTGTCCACGGCAGTGCGCATGTTGTCGTAGATGCCGCGCCGGGTGACGCCGCCCAGGGCCTGGAACGAGCGAGTGTGGGCATCGAACAGCATCTCGTGGCCCTGGCTGGGATAGGCCACCAGCCAGAAGGCCCGGCTGGCGCACAGCTTCAGGTGCGCCACTTGCACGTTGTAGAACACGCCGCCGACGACCATGGCTTCGACGCTCCAGTCGAACTGGAAGGCCTCACCCAGCTCGAAGCTCATCGGAACGAACGCCTTGGCCGGACTGGCTGCCGACTCTACCCGCCAGCGACGGATGTAGTCGGTGACGGCGCTGTACCCGCCGCGGTATCCCTGGGCCTGTATCTGAGCAAACAAGGCTCGGCCGCTGCGCCGTCCCTGCTTGGGACGATGGCTGTCGGTCGTGAGCGCCTGGTGCAGGGCCGGCTCGAACGCCGTGAGCTTGCCATCGAGCTTCACCCGCTCGTACTTCGGCACAACATCGCTCGGCGCCTTGAGCCACTTCTTGACCGTGTTGCGCGACAGGCCCGTGCGCTTTGCGATCTCGCTGAGAGAGAGTTTGTCGCGCAGCCTCATGCGCCTGACCTTGCCAATCATGTCCATGGTGATCACCTTGAATCCCTGCTGAAATTCTCAGCAGGTCAGTGGAACACCCTGGTCAATATTGGATTGGCACTTTGCGGTTTAGCTGGTCAAGATTGGATCGGCACCAACACCCCGTTGGCTCGGGTTGCGTGGTGCGCAATGGTTCTGGCGTGGTGGCCGCTGCTGCGGTGAACACGGTGGCGGTGCGGTGTGCGCCGCTGGCCATGATGCCGGACGGCGAATGGCAGCAGGACCGGTGCCAGGCCTCGGCCAGTGGCGGCGTGCGAGACCTTTGGCGCCTTTCAATTCGGGGCGAGGGTTGGTCGTCGGTTGACGTGAACGTGGGCACTGTGAATTACCCCAATGGGCAATGCGATGGCGAGGGTGTTGCTTCGGACACGAGAGCCTCCAGCCGCCGCAGCTTCTGGTTCCAGCCGCAACGCTCGGAGGCCGGGGCAGGACTGGCGGTGTTCTGGGGCAACACCCAAGCCTTCCCATACGGCCATTTGTTGGCCCCGGTCTGGACGCGTGTGGCGCTGGTGCGCAAGGCCAATCACCTGTGCCTGCTGGACGACCCGGCAACGCTGTCGACCTTCACCACTGCCGCCAGCCTGGAGNGCGGGGCGGCATACCTGTCGTAGCCGGAGTCGCCGAAGCGGATGCTCGGGTATGGGGTTAGAGGCCAGTGCGCGGGTCGGTGGTGGTATGGGCCCGTATTGCGCTGCGCCAGTTCATGACAATCGAGAAATTGTGCTGCCTGATCTTCTGGGCGATCACCCTGCAAGCCCGCAGCCTCGGGTGCAGAACGTGTAGCTCGCCTTCACCCACGCATTGCGCGAACTGCCATACACGTGCGTGGCAAAACCGCTCAGGTTGATGCGCTGCTTGTTGGCGTCGGCCCACTATCGGCAAAGCAATGTCACAGGTGGAACGCTGGTATTGACGTTGTATATACTTTATGGATACCAACGTTTGCGGAGCCGGGCATGTCCAAAGAAGCCGTGTTCACCATGAAACTGGAGCCGGAGTTGCGCGACGCCTTCATGGCAGAGGCCGAGGCCAGCCACCGCCCGGCGTCGCAGGTGGTGCGCGAACTGATGCGCGAGTTCATCGAGCGCCAACGGCAGGCCCGTGAGTCCGACGCGTTTTTGCGCACCAAAGTCGAGACGGCGCGTGCGCAGATTGCCTCTGGACAGGTTGCAAGTGATGCCGAAGTGAAGGCACGCGCTGCGCTGCGTACCAGAACGGGTGGCGCTGGCGCATGAGGGTTGGGTGGACCCTGTCCAGCACACCGAGCGCCTAATGCGCCTGGGGCGCGCACTATGGAACGCCGGCCTTCACCGGCGCCCAGGCTGCGGAGCAGAAAGTCGTGCGGCGAGCCATGGTGGCTTGATCGCGGGAGGCGCCAAGACCCCTGCCTCGGCACTGCTAGCGCTGCACGTGTGCTGTAGCGCCTGAAGCATCTCTCTCATACGGATTTGCATTCAATCGGTTAACTAGGCGGGGAGCCGCGGACAGTGCTTTAGCACGGCAAGGCGAGTCAACGACTTTATACGTTTGAAGGCAAATCGGTATCAGGCGGCCACCACGATGGGGAAGCGAGCCTGCAGCCCATCCGCACCGCGCGTGAACGGCACCGTGAGCGCATCGCGCCCCGCCTCGGGCAGATTGCGCCACAGAAAATCGCGCGCATTGCCTGCATCGCCGGCCACGTAGAGCTGCGTGGTCAGCAGCTCACGCGGGGCCAGGCGCACCTTGAAGTGCACGTGAGGCGTGCGCCCGCTGTAGGGCACGGGGCGGATGGTGCGAAAGCGGTAGCTGCCGTCGCCCCCCACGGTGACCTTGCCAAAGCCCTGGAAGGCCGCGTCGGCCTTGTCGCCGTCACCCGGGTGGTGGTAGTGGCCGTGTTCATCGCACTGCCAGATCTCGACCTGCGCGCCGCGCACGGGCTTGCCGGCCAGGTCGGTCACCGTGCCCTCGACCCAGGCCGGTTGGCCGCCCCGGTAGCTGAGCTGGCCGTTGCGCAGCAGGTCGTGGTCGGCATCGTCGGGCAGGCGCACGGGATAGAAAGGCCCCTCGGTCTGCGATGGGGTGGCGATGCGCGCCGCTGCAGGCTGCGCGCGGGCACCCAGCCAGAGCGCAGGGGCGACTACCAGGGCCGCGGCGACGGTGCGCCGGGGCAGGGCGGTGGTGGTGGGCGCTGGCGTGGTGTGCATCGCCGTGTGAGCGCAGGGCGGGGCGCGAGTTCCCGCACAGGTGCCGTCAGCCCGGGTTTTCCTTCCAGTGCTTGGCCCATAGGGCCTCGCCGCGCTCCAGCGCCGCGCCCAGTTCCTTCTTGCGGCGCTGGGCCACGGCCATGATGAGTGCGTTGCAGACCGACAGGGCTGCGGTGTAAGAGTCGAACGGCGATGCGCTGGAGGTGCGCACCAGCAGCACCTGGTGCGCCGAGGCCACGGGCGGCGCGGTGGGCGCATCGGTCATCACCACCACCTGGGCGCCTTGCTCCTTGAAGTATTTTGCGGCGCGCGTGATGGCCAGTGAGTGGCGGCGGAAGGTGGGGGCCAGCAGCACGTCGTGCTCGCCGATCCAGAGCATTTCATCCTCCACGAACAGGGGGGTGGTCGCGGCCATCAACCGCACGTCGGGCAGGCACAGGTTCAGGTGCAGGGCCAGGTGGCTGGCAATGGGGGCGCCGTGGCGCTGGCCCAGCACATGCACGCGCGCCTTGCGCTGGGTGAGCAGGCGCACCGTGGCCTCGAAGGCCGCCACGTCCAGCGCGGCGAAGGTGGTGGCCAGGTTGTGCTGGTCGTGCAGCAGCACGTTGTCCAGGCACGAGCGGATGGAGATGTCGTCGCCGATCACGGCGCTGGCCCGCGTGCCGGGTGTGGCAAGCAGGGCCGTCACCTCAGAGCGGGCTTCCATCTGCGCCTGGGCATAGCTTTCGTAGCCCAGCTTGACGAGCAGGCGCACCACGGTGGAGGCGCTGGTGTTCACCTTGCGCGCGAGCTGGGTGGCCGATTCGAGCAGCCCCTGCGGGTGCTGGGCCTGCAGCTCGGCGACCAGGCGCTGCTCGCTCTTGGTGAGCTTCTTGCCGTAGCTGGCGATGCGTTGGTTCAGGTTCATGGCCATGGGATTGTGCGCAGATCTGGCGAATGTCCATTTTGCATATGTTGTTGCAAAATTGAAATCAAACTGCAAGAATATCTTCAAATTTATCCATGCCACTGCTCTACCACCCCAGGAAGCCCATGAACTCCACATCCCCTGCCTCCACCCTGCGCCGCCGCGAGCTCCTGGGTGCAGGCCTTGCTGCCGCCGCTGCCGCATTGCCTTTTGCGGCCTATGCGCAGGCCTTTCCCTCCCGCCCGGTGACGCTAGTGGTGCCGTTCCCTGCGGGCGGCTCGGTGGACCTGATCGCGCGGCTCTATGCCGAGCCGCTGGCCAAGGCGCTGGGCACTTCGGTGGTGGTCGACAACCGGGCCGGTGCCGGCGGCTCTATCGCCAGCGCCCAGGTGGCGCGCGCCAAGGCCGATGGCTACACGCTGGTCGTGTCCTCGCAAAGCTCGCACCTGGCCAACCCGCTCACACAGGCCAACGTGGGCTACGACCCGATCAAGGACTTTGCCTCCATCGCGCAGCTGGCGCGCACGCCCAACGTGCTGGTGGTCAACCCGGCCGTGCCGGCGAAGAACCTCAAGGAATTCATCGCGCACGTGAAGGCCAACCCTGGCAAGCTCAACTTCTGCAGCGCCGGGCCGGGCAGCATGGGCCAGCTCAATGCCGAGTTGTTCAAGAACGCCGCGCAGCTCGACGCGGTGCACGTGCCCTACCGGGGCGGTGGCCCGCTGGTCACGGCGCTGATGGCCAATGAGGTGCAGTTCGGCCTGGACAATCTCGCGCCCTTCCTGCCCCAGATTCAGGCCGGCAAGCTGCGTGCGCTGGCCGTGGCCGCGCCCACGCGCCTGTCGGTGCTGCCCGATGTGCCCACGTTTGCCGAGTTGGACTACCCCGTGGTCAACGCCACCTCGTGGATCGGCCTGGCCGCGCCCGCCAAGACCCCGCCCGAGGTGCTGGCCGCGCTGTACAAGGCCGTGCGCTCGGTGGCCGAGCAGCCCGCGATGATCGAAGCGCTGCAAACACGCGGCGCGCTGGTGCCCGAGGCCCTGTCGTCCGCCCAGTTCACCGCGATGATGGGAGAGCGCCTGGCGGTGTATGGCGACCTGGTCAAGCGCCTGGGCATCCGCGGTGAGTAAGCTGCACATGCCCCAGCAAGCCGCCTTCGCCCCCGACGATTCGCCCCTGGAGGTGCTGCCGCGCGACCTCTCGGCCTACCGCCAGGGCAACACCGGCATCGATTACGTACACCGTTTCGAGTCGGGCCGGCCCGGCCCGCACGTGCTGATCAACGCGCTCACGCACGGCAACGAGATCTGCGGCATGGTGGCCGCCACGCACCTGCTCGATACCGGCGTGCGCCCGAAGGTCGGCACGCTCACGGTGGGCTTTGCGAACGTCGAGGCCTACGAGGCCTTCGACATCGACCGGCCTTACGAGAACCGCCAACTGGTGCACAACCTCAACCGCATCTGGTTGCCCGAGATGCTGGACGGTGCTGAGCAAAGCCCCGAGCTGCGCCGCGCGCGCGAGCTGCGCCCGGTGCTGGCTGCGGCCGACAGCATTCTCGACATCCACTCCACCCGCGCGCCGGTGCAGCCCTTCTGGGTGTACCCGGAGTTCGCGCGCAATGCTGCATTGACCCTGGCCGTGGGCAACCCGCTGGTGCACCTGGTGATGCCACCGGGCGCGGCACCAGGCACGGGGGTGATGTCCTATGCCCGCCACGGCGACCCGGCCAGCGACAGCCGGGGCGCGGTGGTGGTGGAGTGCGGCCAGCATTTCAGCCAGTCGGCAGCCGACCTGGCCACAGACGTCACGCTGCGCTTTCTGGCGCACCACGGGCTCATCGACGCCCTGCCTGCACCCGCCGACAGCGCGCCCGCGCGGCGCTTTCGGCTGCTGGAGGTGCACCTGGTGCAGACACCGCAATTCGCCTTCACGCGGCCGGTCATCGGCTTCGAGACCTTTGCCAAGGGCGAGCTGATCGCCGTGGATGTCGACAAGGAGATCCGCTCGCCCTGCGACGGCTGCACCATCTTCATGCCCACGCGCGACCCGGTGGTGGGGCGTGAGGGCGTGTACCTCACGGTGCAGGTCTGAAGCTCCTCATAGCCGCTGCCGGTAGGCCGCAGGGGTCTCCCCGAAGGTGCGCTTGAACAGGGTGATGAAGGCACTGGCCGTGGCGTAGCCCAGGTCCAGCGCGATGCTGTTCACGGGCACATTGGCGGCCAGCATCTCCAGCGAGCGCACGAGGCGCGCGCGCTGCCGCCAGGCGGTGAAGTTGAAGCCGGTTTCCTCCACGAAACGCCGGCTCAGCGTGCGCGAGCTCAGGGCCGCCCACCGGGCCCAGGCCTCCAGGTCGCGTCCGTCGGCCGGGTCGGCGATGAGCGCACGCGCAATGCGCTGCAGGCGCACGTCCTTGGGCAGGGGCAGGCCCAGGGGCTCGACCGGCAGGCTGCGGATTTCGTCCAGGATCACCCCGGCCACGCGCGACTGGCCTTCATCCAGCGGGCCCAGCGGCCACTCGGCAGCGCGCAGCACGGCCTCGCGCAGCAGGCCCGAGGTGCGCAGTGTGCAGGGCCTGGCGGGCAGGCCCTGGCAGGCGGCGGGCTCGACATACACGCTCCAGCCATGGAAGGGGCCATGCGATTGTGCCGCGTGCAGGTGGTGCGGCGGCAGCCACACGGCATGGATGGCGGGCACCACCCATACCGCATCCTGCACCTTCACCGAGATCAGCCCGCGCAGCGAGCCGAAGAGCTGGCCGCGCGCGTGCTGGTGCGGCTCGGTCATGCGCTCGCCGTCCTGCGTGCCGGCGAGGGCGATGACCAGCGGGCCGTCGGGCGCGTCGATGGTGGCGAGGTCGAGCTTCAGGTCGGACATGGGGCGTTGGTGGTGGCGTAAATGGCGGTATCGAGCAATCAAATGGCTTATGCAGTTTACAGCCGCCAGGTAAATGCATCTTATTCTTGTTTGCATCGCATCAACAGGAGCCAGACCATGCGCGCACAGGATGTTCTTCCAGACCATGTTGAAGGGAGTTGAGATAAACAACCCAAAAACGTCGCGATAAATCGGGATTTGCCGGGACAGAACGGGATCAGCCGAAACCGGTCGGTGAAATTGCGTTACAGAGGCTGTAACGGCAAGTGAAGTGAGCGGTGAACCCTTCCGCCTAAAAGCCTTGGCATGTTGCTAGACTTCCGCTATCGGCCATGAGCCGCCGTTCGTGGGCCGAGGGATGTACGTCCTTGTCGTTGTTCCCATAATTGCCCACCCCTGCGAGGCTCTACGCCTAGCATCCCCATAACTCGCAGGCTGCAGGGCGAGCGGATCAATCCACCATCTATGTAACGTCTTGGCCTTCGTTGGCTTTTGAGCCAGGCGTAAGACGAACGCTTTCCGTGAGCTTTCATCAATGAATTTCGTAATTCGCCAAGCAACAGCATCTGATGCGGAAGCAATAAGCCGCTTAGTTGCTGGCTTAGCTCATTTTTTCCTTGCAGATCCATCATCCCCTGAAGTTAAGCCGTTCTTGGCTGGACTCACTCCAGCTTCCTTTACAGAGCGGATCGGTTCATCCAAATTCAACCATTACGTCGCGGAAGACTCCGTCGGCGTTTGCGGCGTTATTGCGCTGCGGGACGGCTCACATCTTTATCATCTCTTTGTCAGAGTGGATGCCCAAGGGCAAGGTCTTTCTCGCGCACTTTGGGAGCATGCAAAGGCTCTATCGGGAAACCTCAACTTTACCGTCAACTCATCATTGTTCGCGGTTCCGGTATATCAACGCCTTGGGTTTGTCGCCAAGACTCCTCCGCAAACGGCAAATGGCGTAGCGTTCGTCCCTATGGGGTACTCGCATTGCAGCTAAAAATCGTTGAAGGCGATGTCACTGCCAGCACTCCATCTCCACGCTGGGGCCTGCAGACGGCATTAAAGATTCTCAACATCGGCCGCACATACTTCCTGAATTGAACGTCCGCTATTCGCTCCAGCGACCGGCTGCAATGGGCCCAAGGCTGCCTTTCAGTCTTGCCCAAAGCGGAAGTCTAGCTTTCTGCTAGAGCCTTCGGTCAACATGGAATGGCCATCCGCTTACCTGTAACGAGCGGCTGCGGCCGCTCAAGCGACCCGGGCAGGGTCGAAAAGGTCGTGCTGGGTGTCCGCTGCCAGCTTCGCGCGGATGCGAGTAATGAGCTTGCGCATGCCACTGACGGTCATGTCGTACTGGCGGGCCAGTTCGTCGTAGTTGTCACCCAGGAACTTGCCGTAGATCTCCAGCTCCAGCCGCACCAGCTCGCGACGCAGATCCTTCGGGAAGGAAATGATCTGCCCGCCCCAGTGCTTCGCCAGGTGGTCGGCCAGGTCGTTGGCGATTATCTCCGACGCCGTGGCGCTGATCTCGTGATCCTTGAGCCGACGCGCAACGACGTCGACCAGGTCGGCCAGCAGCTCGTGGCGTCTGATGGACGTCCGCGTCTCAGGACGGATCACCGCTGGGCCTCCAGGGCCTGGGCAACGCCCCCCACGGGCCTGCCGAGCAGCTCCATGAGGTCTTGCCAGGCCCACAGGTGGTGGTCGAAGCCTTCATAGTTGACCGAGGCGTTCGCTGCACGCAGGAACACGGCCAGCTGCAGCGCGTCGAATGGCTGGACGCGATGGCGCACCAGCACCTCGTCGGCCAGCGCCTTGATGGCGCCTGGCAGCAGGCGCATCGCCCACTTCTTCAAGGTCTCGATCAGCAGGTCGGTCGCCTTGCTGCCCGCCCAGTGCAGATCATCGACATGGGCAATCCGTTTTACGTAGGCCGCGAGGGCCTTCTCGCTAGGATCGCGTACCTCGCCGAGCTGGTGCAAGAACAGCCAAAGCGCCCGCACCTTGCTGGCGCCTGGGTTGACGGCCTGGCGCCGGTCGCCGGCCTTTGGACGAACCTTGAAGCCCTTCGACTTGAGGTGTTCCAAGACAGCCACCATTCCTGGAACAGCCATCGTCTTGAGCGAGGAGTCCTTTCCAACGCTCAGCAGTATCTGCCGGTACGCCACCTCGTCCAGGCCCTGCGATTGGCCCAGCTCGCGCTTCGCCACGTGGATCAGCTTGATCAGCGTAGCGCGGTGGGCGGCGGTGGTGGTGGCGGTGGCTGCGGTCATGGTCATGTGCTCCAGGTGGCTCACCAAAGCCCCCAGGCGGGGGCTTCAGAAAGCCGGCTGGCTCAGTTCAGGGCGTCCTTCAAGCCCTTGCCTGCGGTGAACTTGGGGGACTTGCGTGCCTTGATCTTCAGAGGCTCGCCGGTCTTCGGGTTGCGGCCAGTGCGGGCCGCCCGCTTGGTCACAGAGAAAGAGCCGAAGCCCACCAGCGTGACGGCGCCGCCCTTCTTGAGGGTGGTCTTGATCGCTTCGGTAGCGGCCTCGAGGGCAGCTCCTGCAGCGGCCTTCGAGATGCCAGCCTTGTCGGCCATCTGTTCGATAAGTTCTGTCTTGTTCATGTCTGAGAAGTCCGTAGATGAATGGTTGAAACAACAACCCGGTGTTGACGAACACCGGAAACCGGCTTGCACCGCGCAGCCCTGGGCAAGGGCGGAGAACGCGCTCACACGCTGCGGAAGTTGATGGCGCTGTAGAGCCCGGGCACCCTCCGCTTATCCCGCTGCGAGATCAGTCGATAGAGGGGCTCATACCGCCACCATGTCCAGCGGAATCGCCTCGTAGCGGTCCGACTGGCCCACGCGCTTGTAGAAGCGGATGTATTGCTTGGTGCCGATCACCTGGATGGAGTCCCCGATGGCCGTCATGGCCTGCAGCCAGCGCGGATCGGTGATCTCCAGGCGGCGCAGCGCCAGGATCTTCCCCACGTTGAGCTTGCCCTCCTTGTCGGTTTGAAAGGCCTGCTGCACCAGCGCAATGATCTCGGGCCGGCTGCCTTGAGCCCAGTCCTTGATGCACGCGTCCACCAAGGCCTGGGCGGCCTGTAGGCGCTCGTCGAAGGTGATGGTGTCGGCGGTGGCCAGCTGCAGCTTGAAGGCCGCATCGAAGGTGTGGAGCGTGATATTGCCCTTCTGCCCGCCGCGTTTCACGCCGTACTGCTCGGCGCTCAGCTCCGCAAAGGCGGCAACGTCGCCGAAGATCTTGCCCTTGGCCTCCACCAGCTTGGCATTCAGGTCCTGCGCGATCTGCACCAGCTCGCGCACCAGGCGGTCGCGCTCCTGGTCTACGGGCTTGACCAGGTCGAGGGGCACCAGGTGGCCCTGCGCATTGCGCATGAAGCCATCGGGCATATGGACGCCGCTGGCTTGGCGCGCTGCATCGTTTGGTGTTGGCATGGTTTGCTCCTGCTCAGCACCGAAAGCCACGGCTCTCGATGCGCTTGTGGTTCAAAGATCCGGCCCGTGCGGGCGCGGCGGCTGGGGGCGTCCACACGGGCGCCCGCATCAGGTCGTACTGCTGCGGCTTGACCAGGTCGGCGGCGGGCTTCGAAGTGAAGCCCGAACGCTCGGCCTCGGGGCGGCCTGGCTTGATCTCTTTCACAGGGCGTCTCCCTGCTTCACGGCCGCATAGGTGTCGGCCATCAGGTCGTAACGCACCTGGTGGGCCACCAGCGGCTCGTACAAGGCGTCGTGGACGTCGCTGCGGCTGCAGTTGGCGGCAGCGGCCAGCTCGGGTGTGGCAGCGGCCTGGCCGTAGGTCGGCAGCAATGCCAGCAACACGACGCGCAGCGACTGCATTTCGGCGGGCATCATGGCTTGGGCCCTCCCGCTGGCGCCTTGCCCAGCAGCTTCGCCATCTTGGCCCGCACCTCTTCCGAAGGGCCTGCCGCCTGGCGGTCCCGCTCCTGCAGGTCCAGCAGCGCCGGATCCAGGTGGGCCAGCAGCGTCGCCCCCACCTGTACCGGCGCCTTCTGGTCGACCTGCACCACGCCGCGCAGCGGCGCCACACGCCGCTGCAGCTCCTGGTCGGCCTCGGCCTGGGCCTCCAAGCGGTCGACCGTGCGAGTGACGACGGTGTAGAGGTAGTTGTTGTGCGCCAAGGGAACGGCCAGCGTGCCCTTGTCGACAGCTGCGAACACGGCATGGAACCCGGCTTGCCAGTCGCCCATGGTCACCAGGAAAGTGCGCCCGCCGCGCGTGATGGCCGTGGCCATGATGTCCGGCACCAGCTCGGCCAGGATCGTTTTGGCACGCGACATGCGCAGGCGCTGCTTCTCGGGCTTGTGCAGCCGCAGGTAGCGCAGCAGCTCCCGGCCCACCGGCAGCGACATGCTGATGACGTCGGCCACCAGGTGGCGCGCCTCTTCGTCGTCGATCATGCGGCCCAGCAGCGCGTCGATGCTCTCCTCGGCCCCGCAACTGGCGCACGTGGTAACGAACTCGGCGCCCATCAGCGGCCTCCCGGGCACATGGTGGCGCCCTGGGCCATGCCGGCCAGGTGCGCCGCGTCCAGGCGGGCGTCGCTCACGTGCATCTCGCTGACCACATAGACCATGGTCAGCAGCACGGCGGCCAGACTCACGGCCAGCCAGATCACCAGTTGGGTCATCGGGTGAGCGCGCTTCATGCCGAGACCTCCCGGCGCGCGACGACGGAGACGGCATCGCCAAACGAGCCGAGCACCGTGTCGATGGCTTCCCAGTCCGAGGCGAATTCACCGCGCAGCCGGCCCATGGAGCCGTCGCTCATGCAGATGAGTACGAGGTAGCGGCGCATCACTCCTCCCGCCCCACCTGGGCCACCAGCTTGGCCGTGACGTGCTCCTCGCCGCCCTGGTGCGCCAGGTTCATCGCGCCCGACACCAGGTTGTTGATCGCGAGCGGATAGCACAGCGAGCGCGGGCCCAGCGAACGCTGTCCACGGATCTTGGTCTCCACCGACACCCGCAGGCGGGCCACGATGGCCTCGGCCGCGTCGGCGGCAAACACCTTGTCGAAGTCCCCGTCCACCCGAGCGAACTTGTGCCGCAGATAGGCCTCGACATCGTTGTCCAGTGGCTCAATGAACCGCTTCTCGCAGCGCTGCACCACTTCGCGCACCTCGAAAGACTTCTCGTCGAGCTTCCAGTCCAGCTCGGTCTGGCCGATCAGGATGATCGCCAGCAGAGGAGTGAACGCGCCGTCATCCATCTCGTAGAAGTTCTTCAGGTGCTTGAGGGTCTGCGTGGCCAGGCGGTGGGCCTCCTCGATCACCATCACATGCTTGTTGCCCGCGCTGGCGCTGGCGCGCAGCGCATCGCGCATCTGGTTTAGGCGCGCCTGGTAGCTCTGGCGGATGGCCGCGCCAGGCGTGACGGTGGTGATGATGATCTCCACCAGGTCGCTGGCCTTGAGCGGCCGGCTCTTGCGGTCCTGGTTGTCCAGGCCCTCGATACCGGGCTCGATCACCACGATGGACTTTTGCTGCCCCTGGATCCACTTCGCCAGATCCTTGCGCACGGTCGACTTGCCCGCGCCGCTCTCGGCAATCACCGCCAGCATGCCGCCGTGCTCGGCCACATTGCGCACCGCAGCGCGCACCTTGCGGATGTTGTCGTTGAGGAAAACGTCGGCCACGCCGCGCATCTCATTGGTGAAAGGGTCGCGGGGCAGCGCGAAGTAATCCCGCGCGTCCTGGGTGATCGTGTGCTTGCGAAGTAACATATCCTCGTCCTTGAGTCGGTTTGAAAGAGTGGTTTGAGGGCTTGGAGTCGAGGCATTGGCCTCAGTGAGCTGGGCAGCGTTGGCGCGCTGCCCGGCGCACTCTTCAAATGCGGTTTTCACCCGGTCAGGGTCAACGCCGCGTTGAAGCAGGATGTCCGTGGCGGCGCGTTTCAGGCGGAACTCCATGCCTGTTTTCACCGGCCAGCGGTTGTGTTTGAAGATCAGGGACACCGTCGCCGTGCTCACCTTGAGCTGGCGCGCGAAGTCGGCCTGGTTGATGCCCAGTTCCTTGGTGATCAGTTGCAGGTTCAGCATTCGGGCGGCCTCACATTCCGCCAACGGCACGCAGGCCGCCAAAGGTTTCAACGGGCGCAGCGTCATCGCCGCGCGTGAACTGCGCCACCAGGGCGTCGACCTGGTCGGCCGGCATCGCATCGGGCCAGCGGCCCTTGATGAAACGGTTTTCTTCCCGCGTGATGGGGCGCCCGATCAGCTTCGAGATACGCTGCAGCGCGACGCTGGTGTCGACCTGGTCGAGCACCTCGGCGTTGGCGAGCGGGTTCGCCACCTCCAGCGCCGTGCCCTTTCGCGGCAGGTACGTCGGGATCTCCGCGTCGCGCATCCGCTTGAGCGGGTCGATGGCACCGCCCAGCACCTGGGGGCCTTTGCCCCTCGCCATGGCCTTGCGGGCCTCCTTGGCCTCGGTGGGCGTGCTGGTGCCGGTCGCCAGCATCTCGATCTCGGCCAGGTTGCGCTGGGCAGGCGTGTCGGCGTGCCGCTTGTAGGATTCGCCGATCACCGCCGCGCCCTCGTGGAACCCGAAGTCGTTCTTGACCTTGGCCTCCAGCACGTAGAAGCACTCGCGTCCCTCGGCGTCCACGCCCACCGCCTGGGCCGAGTCCTGGCGCCAGGCGTTGCGCACGATCTGCAGCTTCTGCCCCACGATCACGCCCGGAACGTCCGACACGTCCCAGGTCGTGCCCCGGAACTCCACCTCCAGGAAGTCATTCACCACGCGCGACTCGGGGGCCGACACAGCCAGCTCGCGGCACAGCTCGATGCCAGGCGGCAGCACCAGCTGGTCGGGGCTGATCCGCATCCAGGCCGAAAAGCGCACCATGTTGTGGCGCGTGTGCACCTGGGTGGCGTTGAACCACCGCGCCCACTGCAGCGCCACCGCGTTGATCTGCTCCAGCGTCTCCAGCGTCAGCAGCTTGAAGGCCGCTTCCAGGCTGCGCTCCACGATGTCCTGGGCCTTTTCCACCTGACCCTTGGCGCGCGGGTTCTTGGGCTTGTTGATCTGCACATGCACGCGCAGCGCCTTGCACAGGTTCAGGAACGGGGGCGAAGTGTTGGCGCCACCAGGGTCCAGCATCGCCATGCGTGGCACGCCGTAGAACGGCTCGCTGCCGCGCTGGTGGATGGACTGGATGAACACCTCGGCCAGGTTGCCGCCCGTCTCGCCGCCGATCACGTACCAAACGAAGATGGCACCGCTGGTGTGGTCCGTCACCACATAGCGCCACAGGCTGTCCATCACCTGGCGCGCCACGTTGGCCGGCTTGTTGTCGTAGTACTCGGTCCAGTCGGCCACGCGCAGGCCGCTGTCCCTGCCCTGGGCGGGCAGGTAGTACATCACGCACCGGCTGGCGTCGATCTGCCAGCAGTGGTTCGGGTGCAGGCTCGCCATGCGAATGGCCGGGGGCGGTGCCAGCAGCTGATCCGGGTGCATCTGGTACTTGCGCAGCGCGGCTACGATGGCCGTGGTGGACAGCGGCACTATCTCGCCATCGGCCGTCGTGCGCTCGGCCTTGATCAAGCCATTGGCGCGCATCTCTGCCACCGCCGCTTCCATGCTCATCAGGCGCTTGCCGTTCTTGCGCATGTGCTCCATCACGTCCAGCGCGATCAGCGAGGCCTCGCGCTGGGTCAGGGCCGACGTGCCCGCATCGCTGCGGCGCTTGCGCGGCTTGGCGGTCTTGACCGTCACCTCGGCGATCTTGCGCACCACCGTCTGCGTCGAGAGGCCCAGCTCGCGCGCAGCCTCCTCGTATATCGCGGTCTTGCCGCCCCAGCCGGCGGCCGCTGCGGCCTGGCCGAAGTGGACCAGCCGCTGTGTCAAAGCGGGGTTGGGTGCGGCCATCATCAGTGCGCGGCCCCGTTGGTGCCTGCAGCAGGGATGGCAGCGGCATCCAGCCAAGTCGGCGTGCCGTTGCCGCCGTCCAGCTCCACACCCACCCGGCCGGCAATGTTGCGCACCCGTTCCATCAGCTGCTCCAGCTGGCCCTTCACCCAGGCCAGCTCGCTGTGGCCGGCTTCCTTGCCGTGCGCCGCGAGCTTTTCCAAACCATCGCGCACTTCGCCCAGCAGCGCCGCCTCGGCCTCTTCGACGGCCTCCTGCGCCTGTTTGCGCAGATGTGCAGCCACCTCGTCGGGCGTAGCCTTGGCGAGTAGTCGCGCCTGCTTGCGCAGGTCGGCCACCGTGCTCTCCATCTCCTTCTTGGTGGCGGCCAGATCCTCGGCCTGATCGCGGGCGTCTTGCAGCTCGCCCTTCAGGGCTGCCTCACGCTGCACGGTGCGCGCGGCCAGGTCGTGCAGCACATCCAGCACCTGCTCGCGGGTGGCGGCCTCGTCCACGGCCCGGCGCACCAGCTCCTGGTCGGGGGCTGGCAGCGCCTTGATGGCGTTGTAGTCGCGCTGGTGCAGGCCCAGGCGCTCGGCTTGCTCGAAGGCTTCCTGGCCGAGGGTGTTGCGGTTCAGTGTCAGTTCGCGCAGGCGCTTGTACGACTTGCCGAGCTTGACTTCGCAGAAGTCGTCCAGGCTTTGAAATTGGCGACCGTCGCCAAACCTGGGATCGCGAAGAAGGCGCCAACCCTTTGATTTCTTTACGTTTTCGTAGATGGCGATGATCGCGGAGTTGGCGACCGTCGCCACAAAATCCATGGCTTCCAGCCGGCCGAGGTCAATGCCAGCGGCCAGGACCTCTTCCATGGCTTGCTGCTGGGCCACCAGTTGGGCAGGGGCGGCTTCCAGGGTCTCCAGAGCGGCCTCGTTGAGCTTCGGAGCCTCGGCGGGAGGCGTTGTCTTGTTGGGGGTGCGTGCCATGTCGTTGGTGGTTTCAGTTGCTCAGGGTGTAGTTGCGCTGCGACTGCTCCAGGGCAGTCTTCGCGCGGTCGAAGTCCGCCATGACGCGGAACGTCAGGCGGCTGAAACGGGTGGTGATCCGAAAGCGGCCGGTGCTCTCGTCTTTCTCGACCCAACCCTTGCGGATCAGGGTCTCGGCCGTGCGGGTCACGTAGGGCGGCGGGCAGCGCATGGCCTCGGCAAGGTCTTTGTTGGACATGCCGTCCAGCACGCGGCCGGACAGGGTCTCCAGCATGTCCAGGGCGCGCATCGCCTGGGCGCCTGTCTTGGTGTCGTCGGTGCTCATGCGCCGGCCCTCCAGGCGGTGGTGGCGTAGCGCTCGGTCGCGGGCGCCCACATGCGGCCAACGCATGGCCGGGCTTCGGCATGCGCGGCCACCTTGTTCAACAGCTCGGCCAGCGCACGCAGCTGGGCTGGCGTGGCCTCCATGCCGTTGAAGGGGCCGCCTTCCAGCACCACCAGGGGGGCGTGCTTCGTCGTGCGGGTGTATTGGGCTTTCAGCATGGGTTACAGCTCCAGTTGAGGGTTGGCGTGCTGCACCACGTTGCTGCGGTGCCAGGCCATGTGTTCCATGTGCTTGGTCAGCGCGGCCAGCGTCTCGGCTGGGTCACCGGGGCGGGCATAGAAGGCGCTGAGCAGCTTCACCGTGCCGCCGAAGTGCTCGTGCATTTCCGCGATGTCGGCGGGCGTCAGGTTGCGGCCTGTGGCCACGTCCACCAGCAGCCGACCGCTGCTCGCAGCGATCCAGCGGGTGACGAAGTCGATGCCGCAGGCCACCTCATAGGGGCGAATCAGGTTGGCGGGGATGCGGCCGGTCTGGAACCACTTGTAGAGCGTCCAGTGATCAGTGAGGCCCATCTCCTCGGCGATCTTCTCCACCGACTTGTTGAGCTTCTCGCGGCCGTGGTCCTTGCACAGCTCCAGCGCGTTGCGCAGGCTGGTGGGCTGCAGGCGCTTCCAATTGCGGGTGGGCTTGGAACTCATGGCTGAGCACCTCCAGCATCCAGCGCCAAACAAATGCCGGTTTGGATCGGCCGCGCCAGGGCCTGCGAGGCATACAGTCCACCCATCGCAACCTGCAAGGAGAGAGACCATGAACCCAACCCCGGCCGAGATGGCTGCAACGCGCCAGCAATACAGCGGCCAGCAGCTTGAAACACACGGCACGCAACTCGCCGTGATCGAGCAGATGTGGCTGGAGCTGGCGCGCGCGCTGGCTGCGCAAGGCGTGCTGAACGCTGAGGCGCTTGCCCAGCGGCTGGAGGCGCATGCACAGCGTGCTCCTGACTCTCCGGTCTGGTTTTTTGGGCTGACGGAAGTGGCACGGAAGCTGCGCCAGTCTTCCAGTGATCCAGATAGCCTGGTTCAGTGAGTGCGCGGCGACGAATGTCGGCGGCGATGGCGTGCGCCAAGGCCACCGAACGGTCGCCGGGCAGGTAGCTGCCGTGCGCGTCGCGCAGCACTTCGGGCGTGAGGCGGTGCACGGTGGCGCTCACGCTGCTGCACCTGCCTGGCTGGCCTGCATCGGGGCGCGTGTAGGCGCCACTCGGGCGGGGCGCGTGGTCAGCACGCCGGCCTTCATCCCGAGCAGCACGGCGATGTTGTGGCTCATGCCGCGCAGGCACTTTTTGCGGCCCGCCAGGATCTCGCGCACCAGGCTGTGGTGCACGTTGTTCTCGCGGCTCCATTGCGAGATGGAGATGCCCTGGTAATCCAGCCAGGCGCGGGCCTGTTCAGGCGTTCGAAGCGGGGTCGGGTTCGCGTTCATGGCGTGCCAAAATGGTGTTAATTGGTGTGTACGAATAAGGGCGGCGTCGTAGCGGCCGAGTGCGTTGCTGCGCACTCGCTAGGGCCCGTCCTTTTTTTGCCTTGGCCGGTGGAGTTAGGTGGTGCTTGGCTGGCATGGGTGCGATTATGGTGCGGATATCCGCACCTTGCAATAGAAAGGTGCGGATATTTGCGTGATCGGAGATCGACTGCGTGCTGAGCGCGAACGTCTGGGCCTAACCCAACCAGCATTTGCGGAGGTGGCTGGAGCGAAGAAGCGCACCTTGATTGACTGGGAGAAAGGGGTGTCCTCACCGACTGCGGCCCAACTCGCTGCGCTTGCTGGCCTGGGCGTCGATGTGCAGTACGTGGTGACTGGCTCTATGGCACCGCCCGCGCTGGGGGCTGAGGAATCCACCCTGCTCAGCTACTTCAGAGAAGCCACCCCGGAGGTGCGCCGTGCAGCGATGGGCGCGTTGATCGGCGCAGGACCATCAGCGCAAGCACCCAATCGCATCCGCGACCTCACCATGCACAACACCAGCCCGGGCGGAGTGCAGGTTGGAATCCAGTCAGGCGGGACCATCAAGACCGGGAAGCGCTAAGCCGCTTTCGAGGTCGATCACCCAAACGGGTGATCAGTACTCAATTCCCCCCATTTGGGTGAACCCAAGATGGCTTTTTGCCCTCCTTTGTTGACAATGGATGTAACAAAGGGAGATACAAATTGATCGAATGGGAGTGGGTGCTGCGGTTGGTCGACGGGTTAAAGCCGAAGGTCAAGATGAAAAACGAGGCAGAGGGCTCGGTTCTGGTGGGATGTAATCGGGGCACCATAACTGTCGTCAACTTGGTCATGCCCTCGAGCGCATGCTGTGGCTCCTGTAGAGCTTTGAAATCGGGCGCACAAGAAAGTCAACCGTAGAGGGAGCTATGAAAGCAATCAATCTGGCCATCGCGTTGGTGGTCTCCCACGCCAGCCTTGCAGCTTGGGCGGGGCCTGAGAAGCTGGAGATCAAGGGTCTTCAGATTGGCATGAGCGAGGCGGACTTCAAAAAGGCGAATCCGAAGGCAAGGTGCGACTTTTCCGCACGCGACAAGAGTTGGGACAGTTCCGTCCCCCCTCGTCGCACCTGCAACGTGCCTGGGTTCACGCTGGCGACGAAGGCAGCCAGAGACACACAGTTCCTGTTTTACGAAGGCAGGCTTGGATCTTGGAACGTTGTTTTTTATGACTTCCACGCCCACGATGTGCAACAGGCATTGGTTGAAAAGTACGGCGCGCCAGTCGCGGAGGGGGGCAAGTACCCGGGCGTCTCTTGGAAGTTTGAAGATTCGAGCATGCGCTTCCTCTCCTCGGACTCGTCCGCTTTTCTGTTCATTGACTCGCCGATCCAGGACGCGTGGCAGCTCAAGCTCAGCGAATTCAAACGCCGCAACGCCAAGAAGGACTTGTGAAGCAGGCCGGCCTGTGGCTAGCTATTGGGGCCGGGGTGCTCCTCTCCACTGGCGTGCAAGCTCGTATCCCCCGCTCGTCTGCCGTGGTGGCCGAGTTCAAACGTTTGAACCCGTGCCCTGTGAACGCCGCCCGGCGCGGGCCCTGTCCAGGCCACCAAGTCGACCATATCGTGCCGCTGTGCGCGGGCGGCGCGGACCATGTCGAGAATCTGCAGTGGCTCACGGTCCAGCAGCACAGTGACAAGACGCGGTTTGATGTTTTGCTGTGCCGAAAGGCCGGCAAGTTGAGTATCGAAAAGGAGTTCACCTATGACCAATGAGACCGATAGCCCCCTAATCAGTCTCACCACCCTCTCCACGCAATTGCTGGGAGTGGTGGCCATCCTCACCCAAGAGGTCGCGCGCTCCAAAGCCGTAGATGTAGAACGATTGCAGGAAAGCCTAAGGGTTTTTTTTGAACAGGAGACTGGGAAAGATCATCGCGCGGACTCTGAGAAGCGAATGATCGACGCTGTGAAGAGGGTGATACTCGCCGCGACTGACTCGGGGCGTGGAGGCTTAGATGAGTAACGTGGTCGATATTTCCCCCGTCGTTCGCCAGTTGCGGGGCGACGGCGAACCGCCCGACAATGGTGGCATGGAAGCCCGTGTCGCAAAGCTTGAAGCACTCGCCGAGAAAACCGGTGAGCGCCTGGCCGCCATCGAAAAAGACACAGCGCTTATCAAGGCCAAGCTCGACCACGTGGCGCTTAAAGAAGACGTCGCACTGACCAAAGCCCGGTTGGAGCAGTTGATCTCCAAAGAGGACCTCGCGCTTCTCAAGGCGAAAGTCGACCAACTGGCGTCGAAAGAGGACTTGGCTCTGACCAAAGCATCAATCTCCGATGCCAAGACCAGCATCGTTATGTGGGTCGTCTCTGCGATTTTTCTCGTTCAGCTCCTGCCCGTGCTCGTGAAGCGCTTCCTCCCGTAGCGCGGCGCTTGAGCGGCAAATAGTTCCCTCGTCCACAAGACCGCGCGTCCCCTCCTGCAGACACTGATGGCTCACCCCTCACGGGGTCTGTTCCATCACTGTCCTGCCCTTGGAGGGGCCCATGCAACTCAGAGACACCGTTCCCGCCTGGCTGCGCGTTCCGCGCACGTCCACCTGGCTCGTGCTGGCGCTGGCACTTATCGCGGTCATCGCGGTCATCGCCCCGCAGAAGTTCGGGCTCACGATCTACAAGGCCTCTTTGGTCTCGCTGGCCGCCGTCATGGCGTACTGGCTCGACCGCGCCCTGTTCCCCTATGCGCGCCCCGACGGCTACCTGGTGCGCGACTGGCGGCTCGGCTCTACTGAGCCCGAGGGCGACGCCGACCACCCCATCGCACCTGGCTACGTGGTCCCCTTCGCAGCGGCCATGCTGCGGCGGGCGGTCATCGTGGCCGCCGTGATCTCCGGCGTGGCTGCGGGCATCTGACGTGCGCAGCCCCGTCATCGCCCGCTTGCTGCGCAAGCCCCTGGCCTGGGCCGTGCTCGCTTGCTTGCTGGCCCTGGGCGCAGCCGAGAGCTGCCGCGCCCAGGTGCCCGAAGCAGCACTGCCATACCGCGCCCTGCTGATCAAGGTGGCCCAGGCGGAATGGGGCCTGAACGCCCCTGTCGCCGTGTTCGCCGCCCAGGTCCACCAGGAAAGCGCCTGGAACCCCGATGCGGTGTCGCACGTGGGCGCGGCTGGCCTCGCCCAGTTCATGCCCGCCACGGCCCGCTGGATGCCCTCGGTGCAGCCGAGCCTGGCGAACCCTGAGCCCTTCAACCCGGCCTGGGCTCTGCAGGCCCTGGCGGCGTACAACCACTGGTTGTACGCCCGCACCCCAGGCCACTACACGCCGCGTGACCGCATGTGGGTCGCCCTGCGCAGCTACAACGGCGGGCTAGGCCACTGGCAAGCGGAGGCCGCCAGTACCGGGCTGGCCCAGCCCACGCGCGTCCAGGTCGATGAGGCATGCGGCAAAGCCCGCCGCGCAGCCTTGCACTGCCGTGAAAACCTGGGCTACCCCCACCGCATCCTGGTGGTCTTGCAGCCCCGCTACCTGTCATGGGGGCCGGGCCTGTGAGCGCGCAATACCGACTGATTCTGATCGCCGTCGCCATCTGCGCGGCGATCTTCGGGGTGAAGACCTGGGAGGGCCACCTCATCGCCAAGGGCGACGCCCAGGGCGCCAGCCGCGTCCAGGCCGCCTGGGACCGCCAGGAGGCCGAGCGCACCACCGCCACGGCCGCCGACAACGTCGCCAAGTTCCGCAACGCCGAGAGAGTCACCCATGAAACCGCCCAACGTGAAACCGAGCGCCAGGCTCGCGATGCTGCTGCTGCCACTGCTGTGCGCGGCCTGCGCGATCAGGTCGCCCGCCTCAACGCCCGCCCTGATCCCTACCCAGCAGGAGACGCCGGCCTTGCCGCCTGCGCTGTCGAAGCCACCACCGCCCGGGAGCTATTCGGCGAGAGCGCTGGAGCGTATGCGCAGCTGGCAGCAGAGGCTGACGGACTCCGCGACCAGGTCGTAGGCCTGCAGGACTTCGTCCACCGCGTTATCGGCGCGCCAGCCATGCAGGGGGCGAGCGATTGAGCGATGACGTAGACCGCGCCAGTGCGCGCGAGGCCGAGATCCTGGCCGATGCGCTGGCCGCCCAGGCCCGCCGCGCCGGCCTGACCGGCAAGACCCCCGCCGACTCGGCCCACCACTGCGCCGAGTGCGATGAAGAGATACCGGCCGTGCGCCGCCGCGCCGTACCGGGTTGCCAACTGTGTGTGACGTGCCGGGAGCGCGTTGAAAGATTGAACCGATGAACGTCACCGTAGATTTTTGGAACCTGGTCGGCCTCCTAACTGCTTTCCTGGCGGCCGTAGCCGGCGCCGGCAAGCTGCTGCTCGACCAGTCGCAGCGGCACCTGGACGAGCGCTTCGTCACCCAGGAGAAGGCACGCGCCGAGCAGGCCGCCCAGCTGTCGTCCCGTCTGGACGGGCTGGAGCAGGTCAACCGCGAGGAGACCGTGCAGTGGCAACGGGTCGAGCGCGAGATGCTCAAGCTCGTGGCCGACATGCCCATGAAGTACGTCATGCGCGACGACTACATCCGAGGCCAATCCATCATCGAAGCCAAGCTCGACGGCCTGGCGGGCAAGCTTGAGAACGCCCAGCTGCGCGGAATCATCAACCAGGGAACCATGAAATGAACACCGGCCTCGACACCGCCCGCATCCGCCGCGAGGCACTGCGCTGGCTCATCCTGCTCACGCTCAATAATGCGCGGCCGATGGGTGCCTTCGAGGGGCCCATCCTGTCCGTGGCCCAGAGCGAGTACCCAGACGCAACGCCTTTGGAGCTGCGCGTGAACCTGGACTACCTGGCCGGCCGCGAGTTGGTGAAGCTGGACAAGCAGCCCAGCGGCCGCTGGCATGCCGACCTGACGCGCTTCGGTACCGACATCGCCGAGTACACCATCGACTGCGAGCCCGGCATCGCTCGCCCGGCCAAGTACTGGTAGCCATGGCCCGCAAAAGCAGCATCGACCGCCTGCCCGAGGACGTCAAGGCGTATATCCAGGCCATGCTCGCCACCGGCTCGCAGACCCTGGACGAGCTGATTGCCGACCTGCGCGAGCGCTTTCCCATCGAGTCGGCCTCCGGTGATCTTCCCAGCCGCAGCGCGGTGGGCCGGTATGGCCAGAAGCTGGAGCGCCGCCTGGCCGCCATCCGCGCCAGCACCGAGGCCGCCAAGATCATCCAGGCGCATGCCGGTGACGACAAGGACGCCCGCAGCGAGGCCCTCACGGCCATGGTGCAGACCGAGCTGTTCGAGGCCATCCTGGCGATGCAGGAGGCTAACGAAGACGCGGCCGATGCCGACCATGGCGAGCGTGTGGCGCTGCTGTCCAAGGCCGCCAAGAACATCGCCACGCTGACCAGGTCGAGCATCAACCTGAAAGAGTTCCAGGCGAAGGTGGAGCGCGAGGCGCGCGCCAAGCTGCTGTCCGAGCAGCAGGCCAACCTGCAGGAGATCGCCAAGGCCCAGGGGATGGGCAAGGAGCAGCTCGACTTCTGGATGCGCGACTTCCTGGGCATCAAGCCAGCAGGGGGCACCAGCTGATGGCCTCGCTCATCCAGCCTCTCGGCACCACCCTGCGCACGCTGGAATGGGATGACCTCCCAGCCAGCGTGCGGTCCATTCCGGCCGACCTCAACCTGCTGGCCGAGGGCGTGCTCATGCTCCACCAGCGCGAGGCCGCCGCGCTGCCGCACGCCATCATCGCCATCCCCAAGGGGCGGCGCACCGGCATCACCTACGGCACCATGCTGCGCAAGACGCTGGTGGCCGCAGCCCGCAAGGAGTTCGGCGGCGCCAACGTCTTCTACATCGGCGACACCAAGGAAAAGGGCCTCGAAGCCATCGGCTACGTGGCGAAGTTCTCCCGCCTGATCGCCAAGGCCCAGGGCGAGGTCTCGGGCATCGAAGAGTTCCTGTTCGAGGACCAGGACCCGGTGACCGGCAAGACGCGCCAGATCACCGCCTATCGCGTGCGCTTCGCCTCGGGCTTCCAGGTCTGCGCGCTGTCCAGCCGCCCGGCGAATATCCGCGGGTTGCAGGGCCATGTAGTGATCGACGAGGCGGCCTTCCATCCTGACGTGCAGGGCGTGCTCGATGCAGCGGCCGCTCTGCTGATCTGGGGCGGCCAGATCACGGTCATCAGCTCGCACAACGGCAAGAACAATCCGTTCGCCCAGTTCTGCCGCGACATTGAGGCAGGCCGATACGGCACCGACGCGGTCGTCTACACCGTCACCTTCGACGACGCGGTCGCCAACGGCCTGTTCGAGCGTGTGTGCCTGATGGCCGGCACCGTACCCACTGAGGAGGCGAAAAAGGCCTGGTACTCCAAGATCCGCAACGGCTATGGCGTGCGCAAGGCCGCCATGCGCGAAGAGCTGGACGCCATCCCCCGTGATGGCAATGGCGTCTGTCTGCCAGGCATTTGGATCGAGCAGGCCGCCAAGCTGGAGCCAGAGCGCGTGCTGCGCCTGGCGCTCGATGACGACTTCGTCAGCATGTCACCCGAGGAGCGCATCTCCTGGGTCGACGACTGGATCCAGCGCTACCTGGTACCGGCCCTGGCCCGGCTCGACCCACAGCTGCGCCACGTCTTCGCGCAGGACTATGCACGGCACCGCGACTTTTCAAGCTGGGGCGCCCTCAGCATTGGCATCGGCTTACGCCGCCAGCTGGCCCTGGTCATCGACATGCACAAGGTGCCCTACGCCCAGCAAAAGCAGATCATCTGGTACGCCATCGAGCACCTGCCAAGGCGATGCGGCGGCGCCATGGACGCCACCGGCTCGGGCGAGGCGCTGGCCGAAGAGACTGCGGACAAGTTCGGCCGCTCGCACGTGCACCAGGTCAAGCTCACTCGTGCCTGGTACGGCACCTGGATGCCCAAGCTGGTCCAGGGCTTTGCCGACGAGGCGATCGACATCCCAGCCGACCCCGATATCGCGGGCGACTTGCGTGCCATCGAAGAGGTCGACGGCATCGCCATGGTGACCAAGGCCCGCCGTGCCGACGTCAAGGACCCCGACCTGTTCCGGCACGGGGACTCGGCCGTCATGCTGTGCCTCGGCTGGTTCGCCACCCTGAATATGAGCGGCGCCATCGAGTTCATCCCTGTGCCCCAGCTCCCCCGTGGCTTCGACAACATCCGCGACGGCGGGCAGGACGACGACCTGCAGATGCCCGAGCACTCCGCTACCTGGTGACCCCCATGGCTACTTCACGCATCCTCGGCCCAGACGGCCAGCCCATCACCACGCCCGACCTGGCAGAGCCGCAGACCTCGCGGCTCACCCACCTGCAGCGCGAGCTGCAGCGGCACCCCACGCGCGGCCTGACGCCCTCGCGCCTGGCGCGCATCCTCGACCAGGCAGAGGAAGGCGACCTCATCAGCCAGTTCGAGCTGTTCGAGGACATGGAAGAGAAGGACGGCCACATCGCAAGCGAGATGAGCAAGCGCCGCCGCGCCTGCGTGCTGGACTGGGAGCTGGCCGCGCCCGTCAACGCCAGCGCCGCCGAGCAGAAGGCGACCGACCAGTTGAGCGAAATGATGCTGGAGATCCCCGACTTCGAGGACATGGTGTTCGACCTGACCGACGCCATCGGCAAGGGCTATGCGTGCCTGGAAATCGAATGGCACCGGGTCGAGCGCTACTGGCTCCCCAAAACCATCACCCACCGCCCCCAAAGCTGGTTCACCCTGCACCGGGGCTACCGGCAGGAACTGCGCCTGCGCACCAACAATGTGGTCGAAGGCGCCGTGGGCGACCCGCTGCAGCCCTTCGGCTGGATCACCCATGTTCATAAGGCCAAGAGCGGCTACCTGGAGCGCGCCTCACTGTTCCGCACCCTGGTCTGGCCATACCTCTTCAAAAACTACTCGGTGGGCGACCTGGCCGAGTTCCTGGAGATCTACGGCATCCCGCTGCGCCTGGGCAAGTACCCATCCAGCGCCAGCGAGAAGGACAAAGCAACGCTGCTGCGCGCCCTAGTGGGCATCGGCCACAACGCGGCCGGCATCATCCCCGAAGGCATGGAGCTGGACTTTCTCGACGCGGCCACGGGCGACCCGGCCGCCTTCGAGCTGATGATCAGCTGGTGCGAGCGCACTCAGTCCAAGGTCATCCTGGGCGGCACCCTCACCAGCGGCGCCGATGGCAAGAGCAGCACCAACGCCCTGGGCAACGTGCATAACGAGGTGCGCAAGGATCTGCGCGACGGCGACGTGCGCCAGGCCAACACCACGCTGTCGCGCGACCTGGTCTACCCCATGGCCGCCCTCAATGGCCTGGCGCCTGGTGGCCTGCGCCGCGCCCCACGCATGCAGCTCAACGCCCAGGAACCCGAAGACCTCACGGCGTACGCCGACGCATTGCCCAAGCTGGTGGCAGTCGGCGTGCGGCCCACGGTGGCCTGGGCGCACGAGAAGCTGGGCATTCCCCAGGCCCAGGCTGGCGAGGCAGTGCTCGGTGCACCAGCCCCACCACCGCCCCCAGAACCGCCTGCAGGCGCACCGGTACCACCAACCCCGCCACCGCCACCCGTGGGCCAGGCGGCCGCGACGGCAACGCTGCCCGGTGCTGGCGTCGACCTCCCGCCGCCCGTGCTCATGCAGCCGCAGCTGGCCCGCAACATGGCCCCGGCCCTGCAGGCCTGGATCGAGCCCATCCGCAACCTGGTGGAGAGCGCCACGTCGCTCGAAGCCATCCGCGATGGCCTGGAGCAGCTGCTGCCCGGCATGACGCTCGACCAGTACGCCACCCTCATGGCCGAGGCTCTGCGCGCGGCCCAGCTCGCAGGCCGGTCGGACGTGCTCGATGAAGCCGCATCCCCCCGCTGAAATCCTGCCCGCCGACAAGGCCCCTGACCCCCAGGGGTGCGGCCTTCGGACGTCGGCGCCGCCTTCCCCGGCTTCTCGCCGTTTATAAACGCCTCGTCGGCCCTTTCAATGTCCCAAGCTGCCCACGGATCTCTGCCCTTCGCCGAGCAATCGGAATTTTTCCGTCGCAAGGTCAACCTGCCGACCGACGGCTGGACCGACATCTACACCCGGGAGCATGACTGGGCATTCGTGGTCGCCGGGGCCAACCGCGACGCCATCGTCACCGACTTCCGCGCGGCCGTCGCCAAGGCCATCGACGACGGCGCCACGTTGGAGGATTTCCGCAAAGACTTCGACAGCATCGTCGCCAAGCATGGGTGGGACTACAACGGCGGCCGCAACTGGCGCAGCCGCGTCATCTACGACACCAACCTCGCCACCAGCTACGCGGCCGGGCGCTGGCAACAGCTGCAGGCGGCGCCGCTGTGGCAGTACGACCACCAGGACTGGGTGCAGACCCCCCGGCCCGAGCACCAGAGCTGGGACGGTCTGGTGCTGGAGCAGGGCAATCCGTTCTGGCAAACCCACTTCCCGCCCAACGGCTGGGGGTGCCACTGCAAGGTGCGGGGGCTGTGGCCACGCGACCTGCAGCGCCTGGGCAAGTCCGGGCCCGACCAGGCGCCCGAGATCAACCTGGTGGAGCGTGTCATCGGCCAGCGCAGCGCCATCGGTCCGCGCACCGTGCGGGTGCCCGAGGGCATCGACCCGGGGTTTGAGTATTCCCCCGGTAGCGCACGCCTGCGCAGCGCCATACCGCCCGAGCGGCCCGACCCGCCCCTGCACGGCAGCGCGGGCGGGCCCGGCCTGCCAAACCGCCGCCCGCTCGATCCGCTACCGCCGCCCCGGCCGCTGCCGGCGTCCGAGCTGTTGCCCCAGGGCCTGACCGAGCGTGAGTATGTCGGTGCCTACCTGCAGACCCTGGGCGTGCAGCCAGGCGCTCCGGCCATCGTGCGCGATCCCATCGGCGAGCGCCTGGTGGTGGGCGAGGAGCTGTTTCGGGACGCGCGGGGCAATCTCAAGGTCACCAAGCGCGGCCGCGAGCAGTACATGCGCCTGCTCGCCCGGGCGCTGGTCGACCCCGACGAGATCTGGGCGCGAGTGGAGTGGCTGCACAGCCAAGCCAAGGCCGTGGTGCGGCGCCGCTACGTGGCGCGCTTTCCCGTCGAGGGGCAGGAGACGCCGGCCCTGGCCGTGTTCGAGCTGGGGGCCGACGGGTGGAGCGGTGTCACCACCTTCCACGGCGTCTCACAGCCCGAGGACGAGTGGCGCATCGGCGTGCTGCTGTACCAGCGCCTGGTGGAGTGATGACCCAGAAACGACAGAGCCAGCACTGCGCCAAGTGCTGGCCCCCATCTGGGCAAGGGTCGGTGGGCCTGGCGCGGCCGTCTCGCCTGATGTTGCCGCAATTGTAGGAGATCGAAGCCATGGCAGGAACCCGCATTACTGCAGAGGTCAACGACCGCGAGGTCCTGGACATGCTCGCCCGCCAGGCGCAGCCGCCCGGCAGCGACATCATGAACCGCCTCGGCGAGTACCTGCAGGCGTCCACGCAAGACCGCTTCAAGACCCAAACCGCGCCGGACGGCACGCCGTGGCAACCGCTGAAAGCGCGTTACGCCAGGCGCAAAAAGTACAACCAGGACAAGGTGCTCACCCTGCGCGGCTACCTGCGCAGCGGCATCCGCCACCAGGTCACCAGCGACAGCTCGGTCGACGTGGGCGCCAACCTGGCCTACGCCGCGATCCACCAGCTCGGGGGCACCATCGACATGCCGGCGCGCCAGTCCACCGTGCGATATCGCAGCGTGGCCGGCCGCACGCTGTTTGCCAGCCGCAAGCAAAAGCGCGCCACCGAGCGCCAGGTCAGCATCGGTAAGCACCAGGTGGTGATGCCAGCGCGGCCGTACCTGGGCATCAGCCAGGCGGATGATCAGGAGATCCGGCAAGTCATCTTGGATTGGGTAGCAGGGCGCGGGTAGGAGCTGACGCGCTATGCTGTGCCCTTCAAAACGAAGACGGGGGCGAAAGATGACGTCGATACTGGACTGGATCGAGTTTGGAACTGTGGCAGCTGAGCGCGATGCATTGCTGTCCAGTTACTTCTTTGACAATGGTGTTTTGGACAAGGTCAGTGGCAGCCCTACGTCGTTTTTGGTGCTGGGTCGGAAGGGCGCAGGAAAGACTGCAGTGTTCCGCCACTTCACGGCTAACAGCGGCAAGTTCGTTAAGGCCCCCCATTTGACGGTGGCGCTGTCGTTCGACGACTACAACTGGAACATCCACTCACTGCTTTCGGACAATACAAAGGCCGAGTCCTTGCGATACAAGCATTCGTGGCGCTTTGTCATTCTTGTCCAAAGCCTTCTCGCCATCGACGGGTGGTATGAGTCGAGTGGTCTTTCCCGTCCTAAGCCAATCGCGAATGCAATGAAATTGGTGAAGAAGATCTATGGAGATGCGATCCCAGGTCTTCTTGCTGTAGTGGGTGCCAAACTCCTGTCCATCGCAAAGTTGAAGTTGCCAAGCGCGGGGCTGGACCTTTCCACTGATGGCGTCGAAGGACTGGCCGCCGATGTTGGCGAGGTGTCGTTCGACGAAGTGAAAGGCGACGATTCTCTTCGGGCGAAGCTCTCAGAAAATATCGACAACTTGATTTCGTCCCTCGATAGAGCGTTGTCCAGTACCCGCGGTTCTTGGCCAACAGTCT
Source organism: Acidovorax sp. Root219 (assembly GCF_001428665.1). GTDB lineage: Bacteria > Pseudomonadota > Gammaproteobacteria > Burkholderiales > Burkholderiaceae_C > Acidovorax. The sequence goes on along the minus strand of NZ_LMIJ01000027.1, from coordinate 58,708 downwards.
TCATTTGTTTCGATCGCGTGGACGAGGCATGGGACGCTGACTCGTTCGATCTGTCAAGAAAAGTGATCGCCGGACTGGTTTCTGCGAGCGATTCCGTCAACTCGCAGTATGGGGGCATGCTCCGTCCAATCGTCTTTCTTCGGGAGGACATTTTCGAGACCCTTAGTCTCAACGATAAAAACAAACTCAGGGAAGATTGCGGCGCTCTTCTTCACTGGAACCGAGAGACGATCTCGCACTTGATCATGCGAAGAGTCAATTACTTCGCCTCAGCGCGTGGTGCCTTGCCGGTTGCGGAAATTGACGCGCTTTTCGACCGCTCAGAAATGCGCCAGGGTCTGAAGCCTTCCAAGTACTTACTTCGTCGGACAATGATGCGGCCGAGAGATCTGATCTCTTTGCTGAACAAAACGGTGCAGACCATGAAAGAGGAGGCTAAAGACCCCTTCTCCGACGAAGTGACAAGCTACCCGCTGTTGGAATGCGAGGCCATCTACAGAGCTGAACCCGCATATTCGGAATGGCTCAAGGAAGAGTTGCTCGACGAGTGGAAGGTGCAGCGCCCCATCATTGAAAAGCTGTTCCAGGCGCTCCAGCACAATGGTTCGACAAATTTCGTTCGCGAAGATCTTGAGCGCGAACTTAAGAAGATCGATCAGAGCATCGAGCCCTCTTCCCTGAGCGAGCACCTGAAATTTCTTTTCGAGAATTCGGTCATTGGATTTCGCCTTGGTACCAATCAAGAATGGAAGTTCAAATGTTTCTATCCCACTCAGGGTTTTGTCGAGTCTGAAGAGTACAAGGTTCATGACGGTCTTGTGCGAGGGCTCAATCTGACAGAGTCGCGGAAGCGGGAAGACGCGGGCCCGCTGCCGGGAAGGTAAGCACACCGGGAGACGCGATCTCCCAAATAGTGGACGCGGGAACAAGACCCGCAGCGCTTCGCCGCAGACCATTGCGGCATGCATCAGCGCACCACCTCCTGTAACCGCCTCGGCCGCACCGGCATCGCCGTGTGCTCGGCCCTCGCTGCGGCCACGGCCGTGGCCATCCAGGCCTGTACCTACCAGGTGCCCGCCAAGACCCGCCTGCAGGGCGGCCAGATCCTCCTGCAGGTAACCCCGTCCGGCAGCTTCGCGCCCAGCGACGGCCGCGAGATGGATTCGCCGCCATGGAACATCGACGCGGCCAGCGCCCAGGCCGTCATCCAGCGCTTTGCCGCAGCAACCGCCAGCCAGCCACTGGTGCTGGACTATGAGCACCAGACCCTCAACAAGGCCGCCAACGGCCAGCCCGCGCCCGCTGCAGGCTGGTTCCGTGAGCTGCGCTGGATCGACGGCAAGGGCCTGTTTGCGGTCGCCGAGCTGACCCAGCGCGCCCAGGACTACATCGCCAACGGCGAGTACCTCTACTTCTCGCCCGTCTTCGAGTACTCCAAGGCCACCGGCCAGGTGCTGGCCCTGCACATGGGCGCGCTCACCAACGCCCCGGCCATCCACGGCATGGAGCCGCTTTCCCTCCTCGCGGCCGCCACGGCCGCATTCATCGTCCCGCCCCAACAGGAGCCATTCGTGAACCCATTGCTCAAGGCCTTGCTGGCCTCCCTCGGCCTGCCCGAGACCACCACCGAAGCCAACGCCATCACGGCGCTCACGGCCCTCGGCCCGCTGACCGCCCTGCAGGGCCGCGCTGTTGCCGCCTGCTCGGCCCTCGCCCTGCCAGCCGATGCCTCCCCTGATGCCGTCACGGCCGCCTGCACCAGCCTGCGCACTGCCGGCACCGGCGCCCCCGACCCGGCCAAGTACGTGCCCATCGCCGTGGTGGACGCGCTGCGCACCAACATCACCGCGCTCACGGCCCGCCAGCAGCAGGCCGACGTCGACAGCCTGGTCGGCAAGGCGCTGCAGGACGGCCGGCTGCTGCCCGCCATGGAGACCTGGGCCCGCGACCTGGGCAAGACCAGCATCGTCCAGCTCAGCGCCTACCTGGCCGCAGCCCAGCCCATCGCGGCCCTGGCCGGCACCCAGACGGGTGGCCTGCCACCTGGTGGCCTTGCCAAGGGCGACGCCCAGCTGAGCGCCCCCGAACTGGCCGTGTGCTCTGCCATGGGCCTGACGCCCGAGCAGTACAAGGCCGGCGCCACCGCCGTCGCAGCCGCCGCCTGACCAGGCCGGCCCAGTCCCTCACTTCCCAGGAGCACCACCCATGGCAGCACTCGCCAAAGACCGCAACACCCTGCGCCGCGACGGCAAGCAGATGGAGCCGCCCGTCGCGGCCGCCACCCTGATCTACGCCGGGGCCCTCGTGGCCATCAACGCGGCGGGCTACGCCGTGCCCGGGGCCACCTCCACCACCCTCAAGGCGGCCGGCGTGGCCGAGGCCCGGGCAGACAACACGGGCGGCGCCGCTGGCGCCATCCGCGTGCCGCTGCGCAAGGGCTGGCACCAGTTCGCCAACAGCGCCTCGGGTGACGCCATCACCCTGGCCGACGTGGGCGCCGACTGCTTCATCGTCGACGACCAGACCGTCGCCAAGACCAACGGCAGCAACACGCGCAGCGTGGCCGGCCAGGTGGCCGACGTGGACGCCGACGGCGTCTGGGTCAACTTCGCCTGACCCGCCCGCAGCACCCCCCAACTTCCGAGAGCACGCAATGATCCTCAATGCAGCCAACCTTTCCATCCTGAACCAGTCGTTCAGCGCGGCCTTCCAGATCGGCCTGGGCGGCGCCCAGCCCATGTGGGGCCAGATCGCCACCCTAGTGCCCAGCGCCACGGCCGAGCAGAAGTACGCCTGGCTGGGCAAGTTCACCAAGTTCCGCGAGTGGATCGGCGAGCGCCAGTACCAGAACCTGGCCCAGCACGACTACGCGGTCAAGAACAAGACCTGGGAAAACACCGTCACGGTCACCCGCGACGAGATCGAAGACGACCACTACGGCATCTACAAGCCCGTCATCCAGCAGTTGGGCCAGGACGCCGCCGAGCACCCCGACGAGCTGGTGTTCAGCCTGCTCAAGGCCGCCTTCACCACCCCGTGCTACGACGGCCAGTACTTCTTCGACACCGACCACCCCGTGGGCCCGCCCGGCAAGCAGGTCAGCGTGAGCAACTTCCAGGGCGGCAGCGGCACGGCCTGGTACCTGTTCGACACGTCCAAGGTGCTCAAGCCCCTGATCTACCAGAAGCGCCGCGACTACGCCTTCCAGTCCAAGACCAACCTGAGCGACGAGAACGTCTTCAAGCAGAACGAGTTCGTCTGGGGTGCCGACGGCCGGGGCAACGTGGGCCTGGGCCTGTGGCAGCTGGGCTACGGCAGTAAGGAAACGCTCAGCACCACCTCCTACGCCGACGCCCGCGCCGCGCACCAGAGCCTGGTGGGCGACAACGGCAAGCCGCTGGCGATCCGCAGCACCGAGCTGTGGGTGCCACCGAGCCTGGAGCAGGAGGCCCTGGAAGTCGTGCAGGCCGAGCGCCTGGCCAACGGCGCCACCAACGTCATGCGCAACCTGTCCAAGGTCGTCGTCTGCCCCTGGCTGATCTGACCTGACCCGACCAGGCCTGTCGCCCCATCACCACCCAACGGAGCCCATCACCCATGGCAACCACCAAGACCACCACCAAGCGCGGCCAGGCCGCCAAGGCGCCAACTGCAGTCCCCGTCACCAAACCCACGGCCGACAAGGCCCAGGGCCTCAAGGTGGTGCCCAAGCGACCGGGCTTCCGTCGCGCGGGCTACGCCTTCGACAACCCCGAGGGCGACGTCATCCCGCTGGCCGATCTGGACGACCAGCAATACGGGGCCCTCACCACCGAGCCCGCCCTGGTCACCCACCTGGTCGACCTGCCGGCCGAAGGCGCCAGCCAGGCGCAGGACTGAACTCCCACCAGCGAAGCGAAGGGCGCCGCCCACCCCGCCAACCTCTCTCGCCGGGGCTGGACAACGGGACCACTGCAGGAAAGCCCCGGCCTGTTTGATCAACCCAACCTTGGATCCCGCCATGAAAAAGAAGCTCCTCGCATTCGGCCAGCAGCGCTGGCGTGATCCATCGGCCGCCGAGCGCGTGCCAGCGCAGCCGCAAGCCCGCCAGGGCGCCCGCCTGGTGGTCAGCCAGGCAGGCATGGCCAACCTGGCGCAACGCCTGCGCGCCGCTGCCCCCGCCCGCACTGCCTGAACTGCCCCATGCCCTACATCACCCCCCTCGAACTGGCCGAGCGCCCCGGCGCCCAGGAGCTGTCCCAGGTCGCCAGCAGCGACGGGCAACCCCTGGTCGAAGTCGCGCTCATGGACGCCACGCTGCGCGGCACCGACCGCAGCGCGTGGGCGCCCGACCAGGTCGCGGGGGCTGATGCGGCGCTGGCCCGCGTCCAGGACGCCGTGGCCGAAGCCGGCGCACTGATCGATGGCCACCTGGCCCAGGGCGGCTACGCGCTGCCGCTGGACCTGTCGTCGGGCAGCGCCGGCAAGACCATGCTCACCGCCTGGGCCCGCGCCATCAGCCGCTACCTGCTCAACCGCAACCGCGTGTCCGAGGAGTCCAAAGACCCCGTCGTGCGCGACTACCGCGACGCGCTGCGGCTGCTCGGCCAGGTCGCCCAGGGCAAGCTCAAGCTGGGCGCAGAGGACCCGTCCACAAGTGCCGGCGCCGGCAGCAGCACCGACGTGCGCTTTGATGGCGCTCCCAATGTTTTCGGCCGCAGCGAGCTGCGCGCCTTCCGCTGATCGCCCGCCATGGACGTCCAGCCCTTCCTCGACCGCCTCAAGGCCGAGAGCACCGCCTTCCGGCTGCTCGACTCTGCTGCGGGTCTGGAACAGGTCATGCAGGAGTTTCGGGGCGCAACGCCGGCCGCCTTCGTGGTGCCGATGTCCGAGCGCGGCGCCGAGATGCGCCACACGGGCGACGTCGACCAAGAACTGCACCAGGTCTTTGCCGTGATCCAGGTCGTGCATCCCAAGCCCGTGCCCGGCGTGCCCGGCCTGGTCGAGTGCCGCCGCCAGACCCGCGCAGCCCTGGTGGGTTGGGAGCCCGATGAGGAACTGGGCGAGCCCGTACTGTTCCTGGGCGGCGAGCTGGTCGACCTCAAACCCGGCCAGCTGTGGTGGGCCGATGAGTTTTTTGTGAAGAGCTACTACAGGAGCACCCCGTGAGCAAAACCAATGGCAAGCAAACACCTGCGGCCACCAATTCCACCCACCCGGACGGGGCGCAGACCAGCACCGCAGCTGCCGCCCCTGCCGATAGCGCCGGAACCGTGGTTCAGTCCGCGCCGGCCAGCCAGGCCAAAGCGCCCGACCAGCACCACGGTCGCGGCGGCGCCTACACCCGTGTCAACGGCGTACGCGTTCCCCTGACGGACGCCGGCACCACCACCGAAGGAGAAAGCACCAATGGCTGATGTCATCCGTTTGCGCAAGATGGCCGTCCTGGCCGCCATCGAAACCGTCAAGGGCACCTTTGTGGTCCCTGTGGCGGCCGACGCCCTTGAGGTCAGCAACGTCACCATCACGCCCATTGAGGGCGATGAGGTGGACTACGACATCGTGCGCGCGCACTTTGGTTCCGTCGAGTCCGTGCTGGTCACCCAGTACCGCAAGATGGCCTTCCGCGTGGGTTTTGCCGGCGTGGGCACTGCCGGTGCCATTCCCGGCTACTCCAAGCTGCTGCGCGGCTGCGCCATGAGCGTGACCAACACCGTGGGCACGGACACCGTCTTCGAGCCGGTGGACGATGCCATCGAGAGCCTGTCGCTGTATGCCGTGGTCGGCCGCAACGTCTACAAGATGCCCGGCGCTGCCGGCACCTGCAAGATCGAAGGCTCGGGCAAGCAGCTGCCGTGGATGAATTTCGAGTTCACGGGGGCCTTCGTACCGGTGGAGACCGTGCCCACCATGCCCACGCAGAACACGGCCGCATTCATGCTGCCGCTGGGCGTGAACAAGGCCAACACCCGCATCAAGCTGGACAGCGCGTACTGGGCCTGCAACGCCTTCACCGTCGACCTGGGCAATGAGGTGGTCAAGCAAGACTTGACCGAGGTCGACGAGACCGAGATCACCGGCCGCAAGTCTGTGGGCTCGATCACCATCCGCGACACCTTGGCAAGCACCCAGGACTGGGTCGGCATGGTGAACAAGACCGTGCCCTTCGAGCTGGTGCACGGCCTGGCCGCCACCAACACCGTGAAGGTCGAGGCGGCCCGGGCCCAGATCGGCAAGCCCACCTTCGCGGAGGCGGACGGCATCCAGATGGTCACGCTGCCGCTGCGCTTCATCCCGAGCGACGCCGGCAACGACGAGCTGGTCATCACCGTCTGACCACCAGGCGGCCCCGGCCGCCTTCTTCTTTCATTCCCTGCAAACCCGTTTCATCCAAGGAGACCCATCCATGTCCGTAGTCATTGGCAAGCCCGCATTCTGGGCGGACTGCTTTCTGGTGCTGCCCGACGAGCCCGGCCAGCCGAGCGAGTTCAAGTTCAAGGCCCGCTTCAAGCGCCTCAACACCGAGGAATCCAAAGCCCTGGACAAGCGCCTGCACCTGAACCAGGAGCGCCTGCAGGCCCAGGTGGATGCCATGGTTGCGAAGAAGCCTGTTCCCGAGTTCGTGCCGGCCATCACAGACGCCGAGCTGGTCAACCAGGTACTGGTGGACTGGGAGGGCATGACTGACGCGCATGGCGGCAGCGTTCCCTATACCCCCGCGACGCGCGACCAGCTGTTTGCCGACTACGCAGGCATGGACACCGCCTTTGCGCGTTCGTACCTCAAGAACCGCAATCCCGATCAGGTGCTCAAGGACGCGGAAAAAAACTCCGAGGCGCTGCCCGCCACCACCTGACGGGCGGCAGCAGGCGCCAGGCCAGCAGCGAGGAGATGGAGGCGGACTTCGCGCTGCTGGGGGTGGATGCAGAAGGGGCCCGCCTGGCGGCCACCGCCAGCGCCACCAGCGACGAGAACGCCACGGGTGATTTCGAGCTGTGGCCCGAGCACCAGCAGGCCTGGGAAGTGTTCCTCGATTGCGGCCGCCAGTGGCGCGTGATCGCCGGCCAGGGTGGGGTGTATTTCCAAGGGCTGGAAGCCACCGCAGTGGAGTCCAGCTTCCGCATTCAAGGGGTGCCCCGCAAGGACTGGCGCACGGTGCGCTCCCAGGTCCAGGTCCTCGAAGACGAGGCGGCAGAGATTCTCAACGACAGATAGGGCGGCATGTCAGAAGTCAAGGTTGTTCTCCGGCTTGAGCGCGGCGAGTACGTGGCCGACCTCAAGGCCACGGGCGCCGAGCACCAGGCATTCAGCGCCCAGGTGTCCACCAGCGCGACGGCTGCGTCCTCAAGCCTGGGCGCGGTCGCCGGGCAGTTGAAGGCCGTTGGTGCCGCTGCGGGCAGTGCAACCTCTGCCGCCTCGGCGCTCGACCAGGCCGCCAAATCGGCCAGCCAGGCCAGCAGCGCAGTCAGCGTCATCCCGCAACAGCTCCAGGGCGTCGCAGCGCAGTTCAAGAACTCCCAGGCCGCCGTGGCCGGCTTCGGCCGCCAGTTGGACCAGTCTCGGACTTCCCTTGCGTCCACCACCGCTGCAGCGGGCGCCACGGGCGCTGCATTGCTTGCCGCCAGCCGCCAGGCCGAGCAGCTGGGCGGTGCAGTCTCCTCAAGCGCCAGCAAGGCCACCAGCGCGGTGGATGGGCTCAACGGCAACCTGCTGCGCCTCGGCCAGGCTGCCGCCGGCGCGTTTGCTGTGAACAAGCTCACCGGGCTGGCGGATGGGTGGACAAACCTGACCGCACGCATCGGCCTTGCAAGCCAAGGCCTCGGCAGCGCGCAGGTCGGCCTGGCCGGGGTGACCCGCATCGCGGCCGAGGCGCGTGTGGACGTAACCGGTCTTGCGGAAACCTACGGTGTGCTGTCCAAGGCAGGAGCAGAGCTGGGCTTCAGCCAGCAGCGGGTGCTCGGCGTCACTGAGACCTTGTCCAAGTCGATGACGCTGTCGGGCGGCAGCGCGGCCAGCGCATCGGCGGCAATGGTGCAGTTCGGGCAGGGACTGCAGGCGGGAACGTTACGCGGCGACGAACTCAACAGCGTGTTGGAGCAGGCACCCCGCCTGGCCCAGGCGCTTGCTGAAGGCCTCGGCAAGCCAGTCGGCGCGCTCAAGGCCATGGCCGAGCAAGGCCAGATCACCACCGACGCCATCTTCGTCGCGCTTGAGCGCATGAAAGGCAAGATCGACAGCGAGTTCGCACAGCTGCCCGCCACCATCGGCCAGGCCTTCACCGTCATCAGCAACAGCCTGATGCAGACCATTGGCGTGTTCGACCAGGCCAACGGCATCAGCCGCGGCTTCGCGGAAGGGCTTCTCGTCGTAGCCCGCAACATGGACACAGCAGTGGTTGCTGCCGGCCTGGTTGCGACCGCCTACATCGCCATTTCCCGCTCGGCCACCGTGGCGGCGGCGGCCACCACCGCCCTGAACGTTGCCACCGGGGCCCTCGGCGGCCCCATCGGGCTGGTGGTGACCGCGCTGGGTATTGCCGCCACCGCATGGGTTGCCTGGAAGGCGGCCGGCACCAGTAGCGAGAAGGCCGTTCAAGCCCAGGTGGCTGAGTCCCACGAGGAGATCATCAAACGCATCGACGCCCAGATCGCCAAGCTGCGCGAGCGAAACCGCCTGTCGGGCGCACCTTTGCCCAAGTCAGAGGATCAAACCTCCCTGGATGCAGCGAAGCAGTACACGGACGCCTATAACCGCTATCAATCCATCGTGAACGGTGAGGGCCAGTTTGCAAATCTGCCCGCTGCGGCCCGTTCCGACCTGTTGAAGAGCGCAGGCGTTGCAATGGGGCAGGCCTTCCAGCGGTACACCGACCTCGCGGATGCAATGACCGAGGACGCCAAGAACAAGACGCGTGAAGCCCGCGAGAAGTTCATGGCGGACTACAAGGACCAGGCTGACAAGATGGCCCAGGCGCTCAAGGCCTATGACGCCGAGTTCAAGGGCAAGGTCAGTGATGCGCAGTACAAGGCGGACACCGACGCCATCAAGGCCAAGCACGCCAACAAGGGCACAGGCCCGTCTGCGGCCAAGCTGGCCATTTCCGCCGAGATCGCCGAGCTGGAGCAGCTGCAAACGGAAGCCGCAGGCATCGCAGACCGGGCGGCGAAGCAACTCGAAGCCCAGCACCAGGCCGGCCTGGTCAGCGAGGCACAGTACTACGCCCAGCGGCGCCAGATGGCCCTCAACGCCAACACCGACCAGATGGCCATCGTGGAGCTGGAACTGGAAGCGGTGGAAACCTCCAAGGCGTCGGCCGCCGACAAGGCCAAGGCCCGGGAAAAGTACGGCCAGGAGCTGGCGAAGCTGGCTCAGAACGAGCTGACCATCGAGTCCGACTACCAGGACAAGCTGACCGAGCTGCAGGCCCGCGCAGCCCAGGCGCGCATGCAGGCGCGCCGCCAGGAGACTCAAGGCATCGAACAGTGGATGGAGCAGCAGCAGACCGCCCAGCGCGAGAACCTGGCCAGCATCGAGCAGCGCATCACTTCGCTTGCCGATGAGCAGAAGGCGGCCGACCTTGCCGCCGCCAAGAACATCAGCCTCGCCCAGGCCATCGAGCTGGTGACCATCGCCCGCCTGGAAGAGCAGCGCGCGGCGAAGTACTACGAGGGCAGCGACGGCTGGAATCAGGCCACCCAGGAGATCGAGGCCCGGCGCCGCCTGGCCGCCCAGATCGGCAGCAACGACACCACCAACGCAGCCCGCAAGGCCGGGGTGGAGGCGCAGGCCGAACTGCAGCGCGCCACGGACCAGTACACCCAGGGCCTGGTCAACGCCGCCATGCAGGGCGGTGACAGCCTGAAAAACTACATCACCAACATGCTCAAGCGCAAGGCCTGGGAGATCGTGCTCACGCCTGTGATGGAGGGCCTGGGCGGCATCCTGGCGACCATCATGGGTGCGGCCGGTGGCGGCGGTGGTGGTGGTGGCATGGGTGCGCTTGGCACGGCATCCGGAGCGGTCAACCTTCTCAGCGCTGGCAAGACCGCTTGGCAGCTCGGCTCTCAGTGGTTGAGCGGCAGCATGTCCTCGGCAAACGTGGCGGGCACGGTGTACGCCAATGCGACGGGCACGGGCCTCAACGGCTTGTTGGCTACCAATGGCGCATTCGGCACCTCTGCTACTTCTGCTGTCAATGCGGCGGCGGCCATGGCGCCAGGCACCGCGCCTGCGCTGCCTGCGGGCACGTTGGCCGCTGCGGCTGCGGAAGGAGGCGCCGCCACCACCGCGCCTACCTTGATCAGCGCTGGCTTGAAGATGGTCCCCATCATTGGCGCAATCATCATGGGCATGATGGCGTCGGGCAGCGCCTATGACCAGGGCTACCGCCTGGAGGACAGCACGATTCGCAAGAGCTACGGGCTCATCTTTCCCCAGATGAACAAGCTCACCGGCTTCTTCGAGAAGATCGGATTCAGCGAGCGCTCGGCCAACATCATCACGGGCGGCGCCCTGATCGGCAAAATTGCGTCGAAGCTGGGGATACAAGCCACAGCGCACACCGGAGCCGGCGCGATCTACCAGAACGGCACGGTGGTCGGCGGCCGCGAAAACTACACCTATGACCGCTTCAACATGGGTGACCCGCGCGAGTACGCGGCCAGCGCGCAGCCCGCTATCAACGAGGTCGCCAAGGCGGTGGGCGGCACGCTGGACGGCTTTTTTGATGCTTTCGGTCTGAAGTCCGGCTTCAAGGTGCAGACGGCCTTTGCCGACGACATCAGCAAGGACGGCGCCTGGGGAAGCTTCCGCGTGGATGACTCCGCTGGCAACAAGGTGCTTGACTGGAAAGACACCCAGACAAGCAAGTGGGCGCCCAAGGAATTCGCCAATGGTGACGAGGGCTGGAAGCAATACCTGGACGCCATCAGCGATGCCACCATCGACACGTTCAAGGCATCCTCCAAAGAGCTGCCCGCATGGGCGAACCGCATCATTGCGGCGGCCGACACTTCGGGGGATGAGACCGCCAAGGTACTGGAGCAGTTGCTCAAGGACGTGGCCGCCTATCCCAATGCGATGCTGGAGGCTGTGGGCACCTCTCGCGACGAGCTGGTGCAGCAGTTCGCCGAAGGCCTTGCCAAAGGCGATGCAACCGGGGCGGGCCAGGCCGTTGCCGATACCCTGGTGGCCAGCGTCGAGCAGAGCCTGTACACCGATGCAGCGGGCAAGATCTTCGACACGGTCAACCAGGGCATCGTCACTCCGATGCTGGACGCCATCACCACGGGGGCATCTCTTTCGGAGCTGCTGAGCCAGGAGTCCATCGACCGGGTGATCCAGCGCGCGACGGAGCAGGCCGCAGCCCTCAACACGCTGTTTAACGATCCGCGCTTCCAGGCGGCCCTGGAGCAGATCCGCACCGGCGTGGGCGGTGCCCTGGGCAGCGCGGGCGCCGCCCTGACCTACGTGCCGAAGTACACCCAGGCCGTCAAAGACAATACCGATGCGACCAAGGATGGCACCCAGGCGCAGCGCGAGGCAGCAGACGAGGCCAAACGCATTGCCGACGAGCGCAAGGGCCTGCAGGACCAGCTCGACGCCCTGACCATGACCCGCGTGCAGCTCCTCGAAAAGGAGCGCAACGCCATCCATGAAAGCAACCGCGCTCTGTGGGACCAGGTCAAAGCCGCCGAGGCGCGCGTGCAGGTGGCTGCAGAAGCCCCGGCCGTGCTCGACCGGTACCGCACCCCGGCGCAGCGCCAGGCGCTCGCTTATGAGGGCGTGAGCGCCGGCCTGGCCGACGCCGGCATCAACGTGTCGGCCGCAGCGCTGGCCGGTGCCTCCAAGGACCAGATCGCGGGCGCGGTGATGGCTGTGCACGCCATGGGCACCACCTCCGACGCGACCCGCCTGGCGCTGCTGCGAGCAGCCGCGTCGCTGTCCGACCTCAAGGAAGCGGCGGCCGACACCGCATTGGGCGTGCTGAGCAACGCCATCGACGCCCAGAAAACCGCCATCAGCGAGGCCGCCCAGGCCCGCATCGACGCCCTCACCAAGGAGGGCCAAGCCCAGCAGAAAGCCCACGAGGCTGCTAGCGAGGCTGTGTCGACGCTCACGTCCATGACCGAGACGCTTGCCAGCGCTGTGCGTTCACTGCGCGGCCAGGTCGAAAGCACCAAGCTGCAGGACCTCGCCGCCGCCCGCCGCTTCATTGCTGACGCCCTGGTCGCCGCCAATGCCACAGGCGCCATGCCTGACGCTGATGCCCTGTCCCGCGCCCTGGAATCGGTCACCAACGACGACCAGCAGCGCTATGCCTCGGCCGTCGACTGGGAGATCGCCCAACTCGACCAGGCCAACCAGTTGGCCCAGCTCGAGCAGCTCGGCATGCGCCAAAAGTCTGTGGCCGAGCGCCACCTGCAGGCGACCGAGGACCAGGCCAAGCTGCTGGAGGAGGAGATCGATGCCATCCAGCAGAGCACCGACAGGAGCCTCAAGGCACTGGATGACCAGCTGCGCAACGCCGAGGAACAGCTCGCCGTGGCGCGCGGCATGGACCTTTCGCTGAAGAACATTGACAAGGCCACCGCCAACTTTGCATCGGCCCTGGCCCAGCTCGCACCCTATCAGGGTGCGCCTGCTGCGGTCGCGACGCCGGGCGGGGCGACCAAGCCCGGCGCCACGAAGCCCCGAACGGTGCTCGACGGCCCCAACGGAGCCCAGTACGACAGCAGCAGCGGCATCTTCTACGCCGGCAGCACGGGACTGCCTTACCTGGCCGCCGACCTGGGCGCTGCGGCTATAGACATGGTCAACGCCGGCCAGGCCAAGGACCTGTACGACATCGCCAAGGCCCACGGCGTCACCGCCGCCATGCTGGCCGAGTGGACTGGCAGCAACACCACCACCATCAACGACTGGGCGAAGGCCAACGGCCTGGCCTCGCTGGACGTCGGCACCAACTACGTGCCCCACGACATGCTGGCCCTGATTCACGAGGGCGAGCGCGTCGTTCCCAAGAAGTACAACCCCGACGCCAACCCCGGCATGTGGACGGGGGCACAAGCCATCAGCGCGCGCCTGCAGCAGTCGGGCGGCAGTGCAGCCGGCGAGGCGGCAGTCTCCTCGGTCATCACCACCCTCGGCCGCAGCGTCGACCAGCTCGGCGCTGGTATCGGCTCCCTCACGGACGCAGCCCTGCAGACCCGCGATGCCGCCCGTCGCACGCGCGATGTCATGGAAGCCGCAGCACGGGGCGAACTCAAGCTCTCGGTGACCACATCATGATGCGCGTCCTCCCATCCCTCACCGTCACGCCGGCCATGTTGCTGTCCACCACAGTGGCTCTGGAAGATCCATCGCCCGTGTGGGCTGCAGCCACCGCCTGGGCCAAGGACGACCTGTGCCACCGTGTGGAAACGCACCTGGTGTACCGCCGCATTACTGCCGGCACGACGGCCACGGCTCCCGAGTTGGACCCGGCCAACTGGAAAGCCATCCGGCCCACCAACAAATGGGCCATGTTCGACCACCTGAGGTCTACGCAGACCACGGTGTCGGGCGGGCCCCTCACGGTGGTGCTGCAGCCCGGGCAGCGCGCCGACAGTTTGGGCCTACTCAACCTGGTGGGCTCGCGGGCCAAGATCCAGGTCCACCAGGGCTCCACGCTGATCACCGAGCGCGAGCAGAGCCTGATCCAGCACACCGTACAGAACTGGTACGAGTACTTCACTGGCGACCCCGAGCAGCGCCCCAGCCTGGTGGTGTGGGACCTGCCGCCGTTCCGCGACGCCAAGATCACCGTGACCATCGAGCCCGCCTCGGGCGTGGCCTCCTGCGGCCGGCTGTCCGTGGGCATGGGCGTGAACGTGGGCGAAGTGGAGTGGAACCCCGAGAACGACGCCCTCAACTTCAGCCGCATCGAGCGCGACTTCGACGGCGCCCTGACCCCCGACGTGACGCTGATCGCCCGCCGCTCGGTGCCCAAGGCCAACCTGCGAGTGCGGATCGACGCGGCCAATGTCCCCCGCATGCTCAGGCTGCGCGAGCAGCTCAACGCCGTGCCGGCGCTCTGGGCAGGGTGGACCCGCTACCCCAACAGCCCCTATGCCGAAGCGTTCCTTCTGTACGGCATCTACCGCCGCTTCCCCATCCGGCCCAGCAACAAGCTGTACGCCTCTGCCGACCTTGAAATCGAGGAAATGTGACCATGCCAGGACTCTCCGACCTGATCGCCCCTGTTGAGCCCACGGCGCTGCCGGCGCTGTCGACGCCCCCGAGTCTCACCAACCCCGTGAACTTCGCCGAACGGGCGGACGTGCACGTGGCCGAGGTGGTGGCGCAGGTGCCCCTGCAGAACGCAGCCAACGCCAACGTCCACCACAACGCCCAGGCGTCCTACCTTGCCGCCCAAGTGGCAGTGCCCGCCGCAGTAACGGCGGTCGCTGCCAGAGAAGACGCGCAGGCGGCCGCGATCACCGCAATCAACGCACCAGGCACCCTGGCCACCAGCACCACCAGCATGACCGTCGCCCAGGGCGAGCCGGCTTTCCTGATCGAGGCCGACAAGAACCTGCGTGCGGGCATGTTCGTGACCATCAGCGCGCCCGGCGGCCAGGTGATGTACGGGCGCATCCAGTTCTATGACAACGCCACCGGCGACATCGAGGTGTTTGTGTCCCATACAGAGGGCGCGGGCACCTATTCGCAGTGGACCGTGGCTGTCAGCGGCCCACCGGCCCGATTCCCACGCAACAAGCTTTTCTACTACGCAGGAGCCTGACATATGGCCAACGGACGATTGGGCGCGGCGGACCTCGCCGCCAACACAAACACCACCCTCTACAACCCCACGGGCGCCACTGGGACCGTCACCGTTTCAGTGGTCAACAGGAACGCGAGCGGTGCGCTGGTGCGCCTGGCGCTGGCCGCTACGGCAGCACCCACCGCAGCCGAGTGGCTGGAGTACGACGCTTATCTGCCCACCGCTGGCGTGCTGGAGCGGGCGGCCATCGTGGTCGGTCCGGGGCAGTACCTGGTCGTTCAATCCTCGGCCGCCAGCGTGTCGGCCGTGGCTTTCGGTTTCGAGGAGTAAGGAGCATCCATGGGACGCAACATCACAACGACCGCAGCCGCGCTGCACGAACCCCTGGCCGTCACCATCACGGGCGACGCGGTCACCGTGGGCGACTACGTGCGCGTGGAGGCCTCGGGCGCTGGCCGGCGCGCCGTGGACGGCCTGTCTCTGGCGGCGCAGAACACCGGGACGGGCGTCACTGCGCTGGCGGGCCTGGGCGCTACAGCCCATGTTGCAGCGACCAACTATGGCGGTTCAGTCCAGCCGGGCCGGCTGCTTGCTGTGCTGGGCAACGGCAACGTTGCTTGCCTGCACGCGGGCGATGGCACGAGCGCCAGCAACGCACTGACTTGCCGAATCTACAGCCCGCTCAAAGCCCAGGTGGCAGTCGTTGCGGTCACGGCTGCGGCGAGCATCTCGGTGTTCCGGGTGTTCAAGCTCGGCGCCAACAACTTTGCTGTTTGCTGGGTGGAAACCTCGGCGCTGAAAATGGCCGTGTACAGCAATGCAGGCGCCGTAGTGTCGGCGGCTATCACTGTGGCCACCTTGGGCTCTGGCGCCATGTCGCGCTGGAATGCTGCAGCGCTCGCCAACGGCGATCTGCTGCTCGCTTATGACAAGACGGCCACGGGCGGAATGTTCTTCAGCCGGTACAACGCCTCAGGTGCGTTGCAGGGGGCAGAGACCACCGTGGAGGCCGCCGTGGCCGCCGATTATGTGTGCGTGCTGCCCCTGGCCGCTGGTGGCTTCTGGGTCTACTACTACCGCAGCACGGCGACTGCTGCATACAAGTTCGCCCGGTACAACGCGGCAGGCGTGCTGCAGGGTGCTCTGACCACCGTTTTCACAGGCAGCGCCAACCTGACCGCCGGGCTGTCCGAAAACTACGCCATCGAGCTTTCCAATGGCAACGTGGCCCTGGTGGACCCGACCACAGGCACAGTGTCTGCAGTGCGCCTGTACGACGGCGCCGGCACGTTTCTGGCCACCGTCACCAACAACACCGGCTTGGGTTCAGGCTTGGGTCCCAACAACACCATGCCGCGTGCCAAGTCTGGCGGCGGTTTCTACATCGCAACCTTTAACGGCCTGATTGCGCAGTACGACAACGCCGGCAATCGGTTGGTTTCTGGGACGGCGCCCACAGCACTCCCAGGCAGCAACCAGGGGCTTCTGATCGAGCGCGTCGCCACTGGCCCCGTGCTTTTCTACACCAACTTCGACTCATCCAGTACCGGCTCTGTTTCGGCAATGGCATGGGACGCCTCGCTGACTGCCGAGGCCACTGCGCTGACCGTGCAGGCGACCACCACCACCACTTTCGGACTGTGGGCCGAGTTGATGCCGTGCGGCTTGCTGGCCTACACCTTTTGCTCTACCGCCGTCACCGGCGTGTCCGTGCATGGGCGCCTGGCGCCGCAGGCTGCATCGCTGCTGGGCCTGGCCATCACGGCCGGCAGCGACGGCCAGGCCGTGAGCGTTGCCACCGCCGGCCGGTGGCGCGCCAACCAGACCATGCCCGCCGCCAGCTTCGACCGGCGTTCGTCGGTGCCAGTGGGTTGCAAAGCCATCATCACCGGGGGCACGTCTGCCGTGCTCCTCGGCATCGTGGCGTGACCGGGGAGGTGATCATGTGGCAGCTTCAAACCAATGACGGCAGCACCGTTGTGACCGGCACCGGCCCTGTGGCCTACAGCACCGACAGGGGCGGCTGGGAAACCTCGGAGACGGTCTACGCCGATCCCGACCGGGACCTGCAGCTGGTGGACATGCCCGCAGCCATTGCGGCGGCCGTGGCGCGCATCGACGCCGACGTCGACGCCATCTACGGTTCTGCCATCGGCCTTCGCCAGGCGGAGTACGAGATGGCTGAGCGCCAGGCGCAAACCTTCGCCGATGCCGGCTACGAGCCGCCTGTGCCTGGCATGGTCCAGAGCTGGGCCATCGCCAAGGGCTGGACCGCCCAGGCCGCCGCCGATGACGTCCTGGCCGTCGCTGCCCAGTGGCGCGGCGCCCAGGAGCTGATCCGCGCGCAGCGCCTGCTGCGCAAGGAACAAGCCCGGGCTGCGCTGGGGCCAGCCGGCCTGGCCGCGACCATGGCTACCTGGGCGGGCTTTGTTGCCGCCGTACGCGCCCAGCTGGGCATAGGGGGTGCGTGATGCTGCTGGCCTCGTACAAAGCCATCCGCCCAGGCATGCAGGGCATCGCCAACCGCCTGATCCGCTGGCGCCTGGACGGCGACTACAGCCACAACGAG
The DNA here is from genome assembly GCF_001428665.1 of Acidovorax sp. Root219. Lineage (GTDB taxonomy): Bacteria > Pseudomonadota > Gammaproteobacteria > Burkholderiales > Burkholderiaceae_C > Acidovorax. The sequence continues at coordinate 41,393 of NZ_LMIJ01000027.1, read as the reverse complement.
GTGGTGTTCGAGCCCGGCGATGGCGTGGACCACCTGATGCCCGACGGCACCTGCGAGCCAGACGCCTCGGGTGCCCTGTGGTGCGCCAGCAGCGTGGCCTGGGAGCGCCTGCCGGCGACGTCGCCGCGCCGGCCTGGCCACCGAGGGGGCGTGCGCTTCAAGCGCATCAAGCTGGACCCAGCCCATTGGGACCTAGTCAAGTACCGCCGCGATCCGCTGGCGGCCGCCCAGCATTTCAAGCGGCGGGAGGGGGCGCTGTACGACTGGCAGCTGATCCTGGGCTTCGTGGCCTGGCTCTTCCGCCACAAGGCCTCGCGCGACACGTGCTCTGAGGTGTGCACCGAGGCAGGCGGCCAGCTTGAAGGCCACCGCGTGGACCCATGCACCCTGCACCAGATCGTCGCGGCCGAGGACCGCCATTTCCGCTCGCTGCTGTGGCTCGCGGCCGCAGGGGAGGAGGCGGCTTACTGAAGAAAAAAGACGGGCGACCCGTGCTGGTGCGCTAACACCAGCCCGAGCCCCGAACCCGCAGAGTAGACCTGCAAGCCCGGCAAGACCCGCCACCCTGTACAGAGTGCGGCGAGTCTATCGGAAGTTTCAACCAGAGAAACCGGCTTGCAATGACTGAAATAAGGTGCGGCGAGTGCCGCAAGAAGCTCGGCGAGGGCGAATACACCGTCCTCACCATCAAGTGCCCCCGCTGCGGGGCTGTCAACACATTGAGGGCCATGAGCCCCCCACCCGAGCGCCACAGAGCGCCAAACGGACCCTCTCATGGCCCCCAACCCCATCATTCCCTGGATCGGCGGCAAACGCCGCTTGGCTGAGCTGCTGCTCAGCCGCTTTCCCGCCCACAGCTGCTACGTCGAGGTCTTCGCGGGCGGCGCAGCGGTGTTCTTCACCAGGCATCCCGCCGAGGTCGAGGTGCTCAACGACGTCAACGGCGACCTGGTCAACCTGTACCGGGTGGTCACCCACCACCTCGAGGAGTTCGTCCGCCAGTTCAAGTGGGCACTCTCCAGCCGCCAGATCTTCAAATGGATGCAGGAGACCCGCCCCGAGACCCTGACCGACGTCCAGCGCGCGGCCAGGTTCTTCTACCTCCAGCAGGAGAGCTTTGGCGGCCGCGTGTCCGGCCAGACCTGGGGTACCGCCACCACCGCCCCCAGCATCAATTTGCTGCGCATCGAGGAGAACCTCTCAGCCGCCCACCTCCGCCTGGCGAACGGCGTCTACATCGAGCAGCTCGACTGGGCCGCCTGCGTCGACCGCTACGACCGCCCTCACACCCTGTTCTACCTCGACCCCCCGTACTGGGAGACCGAGGGCTATGGCGTCCCATTCCCCTGGGCCCAGTACGAGCTGATGGCGGCCAGGCTCAAGACCATAAAGGGCAAGGCCGTGATCAGCATCAACGACCACCCCGCCATCCGCCAGTGCTTCGCCGCCTACGACATGGAGGAGCTGCGCATCGACTACACCGTGGGCGGCGGCGCCAACCGGGTGGAGCGGGGGGAACTGGTTATCTACAGCTGGGACCGTACTTCCGAGCCTGCAGGGCTGTTCTAAGCAATTCGTGCGACCATAGCCCGGCAAAAAATGAAGGAGAGGTCCATGACAGATCCACTGGTCGCGGCAGCGTTCGCTTTGGGAGGAGCATTGTTCACCGCTGTGTTGGGCGGCTTGGTGGCCGTCCTCGGCGTCTATCTAACGCAGTTTGTGGCAGAGAACTTCAGGCGTTTCAAGGATGGTTCTGCATTGGCAGCGGCACTTCTTGGCGAACTGAGGGCGTACCGTCAGGGGTTTGATGCGGTGCGCGATGCCGCGAAAGACTGGGAACAAGCGAGCCTTGCAAAGCAGAAGGATTCGCTGGGCTTCCGATCAATTGAGTTGACTGGGATGCCAGTCTGGGAAGCGGCGGTGGGAAAAGTTGGCCTCCTTGGCGTGGGGCTGGTGGAAGACACGGTTCATGTCTATTCCAGGCTGAATGGGATCTCAATATCCGTCGATATCTTGCATCGCCATTTCAAGGACATGCCAGATGTGGAATTTCAGTTGCGGTGCCGCCTAACCGCTGAATCGCTTGAGGAGGTCATGGCCCGCGCTGACCTGCTAATGCCAAAGCTACAAGCTAGAGCGGAAGCACGATTCCTGAAGGGGTGGACCTGGATCGTCAAGCCCTGGCGCTGGCACGGAGACCGCTAGGGCGCAGGCAGTCGCGGTGGTGCTTCAAGCTCCGGCTATAGCTTCTAGGACGCTGCTCTGGGCGCCCTTGTAATTCCCTTACGCTCGTTGAAACAGCAGCAAGGGAAACTTATCGCAGCGCTAGCGGTCGAGTTTTCGCGCCGCGCTTCACCATGTCAACGAAGTGGAGGTGGGCGGCGTCACCGTCCGCAAGAGATCGGTGGGGGCCTTCCTCGCCAATGCACGGGTGCTGCAACACCCCGGCGCATCCGCCGGGGCACGCGCGGCCGCCGCGGACGACATCGGGGCATTGGCGCCGGCGCTGCGCGCGCTGGGGCTGTTCGACGTGCTGGAGGTGCGGGACCCGCAGTTGCGCGCCCTGGTCGAGCCGCCTGTGCCAGAGCCGGTGGCGGCAGATGCCCCCGATCTCGATGCGCTGTATTCGCCGCCGTCCGAGATGATCCAGAAGGCGGTGCTCGACCGCCTCATCGGTTCGCACGAAAGCTACCTCAAGGCCGCGACCTTCTTCTGCCTGGCCACGGGCAGCGCCCAGGGGCTCGATGCCTCGCCGCGCGGCGGGCCGCCGGGCTTCGTGCACGTGCTCGACGAACACACGGTGGCCTTTGCCGACTGGCCCGGCAACAACCGCATCGAGTCCCTGCGCAACCTGGAGCGCGATGACCGCGTGGGCATGCTCTTCATCTTTCCGGGGCTGGAGGTGTTCCTGCGCATCAACGGCCACGGCAGGGTGTCCACCGCCCCCGAGCTGTTGGCCGAGTTGGCGGAGCAGGGGCGCACGCCCAAGACTGCCACCGTGGTGGCCATCACCGAAGTGCTCATGCACTGCGGCAAGGCGGTGAACCGCGCCAAGCTGTGGGCCCCGGCCTCGCAGGTGGACCGCGCCAGCGTGCCCACGGTGGGGCAGATGCTGGCGGAGCTGACGCGGCTGGGTGGTGCCACCACGCAGATCGGCGACGAGCAGGTGTGGCAGATCAACGCGCACTATGACCATGAGGTGCGGCATGCCCTCTACTGAGGAGGAGCGCAGGCCGGGCCTGCTGGAGCGCACCTTCGACCGGCTGCTGCTGCGCAACACGCGGGTTGCTGCCGTGCAGCAGGTGTCGGAGCGCTTTCGGCTCATCGACCTGGAGGGCGAGGCGCTAAAGGGCGCGGCCTGGGCGCCTGGGCACAAGCTGCAGGTCAAGGTGGCCGGGCCGTTCACGGCGCGCACCTTCACGCCCATCGTGTTCGATGTGATGCGAGGGCGCACGCGACTGCTCGGCTATGCGCACGGCGCCGGTCCCGGCAGCGACTGGCTGCGGCGCGTGCAGGTGGGCGATGCCTGCCAGGTCTTCGGGCCGCACCGCTCGCTGGCGCTGGGTGATCTCGCGGGGCCGGTGGTGCTGCATGGCGACGAAACCTCGTTCGGTCTGGCCGCCGCTGTGGTGGCCGCCATGGCGGGCAGGGAGGGGCCCCGCTGCGTGTTCGAGGTGGAGTCCCGCGCTGAATCCGCACTGGCGCTGCAGGCGCTGGGCGTAGCGACCGCAGTGCTGGTGGAGCGACGCGACGAGGCGCTGCGCATGCAGGCGGCCAGCGAACTCTGGTCGCAGTGCAGCGGCGACGGCACGCTGTTCGTGCTCACGGGCCGGGCGCAGTCGATCCAGCAGGCACGCCAGGCACTCAAGGCGCGCGGCGTGCCGGGCTCGCGCATCGTGTCCAAGGCGTACTGGGCGCCGGGAAAGGCCGGCATGGACTGAGGGACCATGGCACGGTTGCATCTGTTCCTGCACCGCACTGGACAAGCGGGCCCGCGAGCGCTAGTGTGGTGACCAGTCCATGGAGCCACGCCATGCCACACCAGCTGTCCTTGCCAGGGGTGGAACCCGCCGAGCCACGTCCCTCCCGGCCGCCCTCCAGGCCCGCGCCAGAGCAGCGCGCGCGGCCCCACCACCTCTTCTTTGCGGTGCTGGCCGAGCCTGCGGCCGCGTGGTGTGCAGACCGCCTGCGCCGCGACCTGATCGCACGCCACCAACTGGCCGGCAGCGAGGTGCGCACCGAGCGCCTGCACCTGACCCTGGTCTCGCTGGATTGGCATGCAGAGTTTTCTGAAGCCATGGCCCTGTGGGCGGCGCGTGCAGCAAGCGGGGTGGACATGCCGGCCTTCAACATCCGGCTCGACCGCTTCCTGAGCTTTCACCGGCGCCGGGGCAATCGCCCGCAGGTGCTGTGCGGCGACGGCGAAGGGGTGGCCGGCTTTCTGGCGCTGTACCAGGCACTGCACGATGCGCTGCAAGCATCCTGGCCGGGCCCGCACCCCGTGCGTGCCGCGCCGGTCATCACCCCCCACATGACCTTGTACTACAGCCCCCGCGACGTGGCAGAGCACCCCGTGGAGCCGCTGTGCTGGACGGTGCGCGAGTTCCAGCTGCTCTACAACCGGCTGGGCTCGGGCGGCCCCTACCGGGTGCTGGGGCGCTGGCGGCTGGACCACCACCGGTTTCACTAGGAGT
>NZ_LMIJ01000027.1:0-36687 GCF_001428665.1 Acidovorax sp. Root219 | reverse complement strand
TGAAAAATGGACCGCTGTGGCCGATTTGCAGCCGACGATTTCCAAGTCCGACAGGCTCCTATGGCCGGAAAGATCGCGCGGCGGGCAGAAGCCTGAGGTACGCCGCCGCAAGCAGCCGACGAAGGCACGCTCGCCCACTCTGTCATGCGGGCCGTGGGCGTCGCCCGCTTCCGGTTCAGTCGTACAGCTGGAACTGGTTTCGTCCTGCCCTCTTGGCCTTGTACATCGCGGCGTCGGCATTGCGCAGCAAGGTGTCTGGATCACTGCCGTTGCCTGGATAGAAGGCGACTCCCATGCTGGCAGATACAAGGGCTTCCTGCCCGTCGCGAAGCTGGACACTTTTGCCCACCTCCGCCTGGATCCTGGCCAGCGCAGCCAGGCATTCGCCGCGGCTCTCGAGTTCTGTCATGAGCAGGACGAATTCGTCGCCGCCCAGCCGGCTCACCGTGTCGTTGGCGCGTATGCTGGCCTGCAGCCGCCGGGCGATCTCCTGCAGCAGCAGATCTCCCGCCGCGTGGCCGAGCTCATCATTGACTTTCTTGAATCCATCCAGGTCCAGATAGCAAGCAGCCAGCAGGCGGTTATTTCTTGCCGCGTGCGCCATGCCTTGCTGCAAGCGATCCGCGAGGAGGAGCCTGTTCGGAAGACCGGTCAGTCCGTCATGGAATGCGATGTGCTCGACATGCGCCTGCGCCTGTTTGATGGGCGTGATGTCGGTGAACATCCAGAGTGACTCGCCTGTGTCGCCCGAAATGATCACACCGTTGGAGTCGATCCAGATACGCTGGCCATCGCGCCGGCTCATTTCGAGTTGCCGGCGATAGTGGCCTCCCTGCAGAAGCAGGGGGTAGGCTGCGGCACCTTCCGAGGCAAACGTCTCTTCATCCACATGCAGCCGACGGGTTGGCAGGCCGATCATTTCGCCAGGCGCGTATCCGAAGATCCGATCCATCGCAGGGTTCTTCCAGACGATTTCGCGGTTTCTGATTCTTGCGATGCCGATCATGTCGTTGTCGAGCATCGCTTCCTGTTCGCGAGAGAGCTTGCTCAGTTGCTCTTTGGTGCGGTGCAGCTCGGTCATGTCAAAAACCGCTGTGCGGCTTCGCAGGAAATTTCCCTGCCCGTCGAGCACGGCGCTGGAGTTGATGCTCACGCGACGCCGGCTTCCGTCGCGGCAAACAAGATCGATTTCCACGCCATCCAGGCGGCCATTGGCCTTGATCTGTGGAAAATTTCGCTCGAACGTGGCCCGGCCCTGCTCGGTCAGGAATTCGAAGGCATGCTTTTTTCCAACGACTTCGCTGCGCGTGTAGCCCAGCCAGGACAGCTGGGTGGCATTGATATGCACAAAGATTCCATTCGCGTCGAGCGAGTGGTATCCACAGGGTGCGTTGTCATAAAGGTCGTGGATTTCCTGTGCCGAGGCCGCGAGTTGGCGCTCCATTTGCTTGCGGGCCGTGATGTCCCGGGCTGAGCAGAAGACCAGTTCCTGGTCTTCGATGCGAACCCCCGCGCTGTGGATTTCCACGTCGATCAGGCTTCCGTCGGAGCGCCTGTGCCGGGTGGCGAACTTGCGGCGCTCGCCCAGTTCAAAGGATTGGAGCCATTGTTGGATGACCCCCTGGTCAATGCTGGCGTCCCAGGTGGAGACATGCCTGCCAATCAGTGCATTGCGTTCGTAACCCAGCATGGACGCAAAGAGATCGCTCAATTCAACGACCATGCCGTCGCGCGTGAGCACGTGCAGGCCATCGCTGGCTGTGAGCAATAGCCCATGGTTGCGGCGCCCTTCGCGCAGCAGTGCGCTGCGCTGTACGCTTTCCAGTTGCCAGGCCCGCAGCACCAGCGTCGAAGCCCCGAAGAGCACGATCAGCACCACCGCCGTCAGCCCGCCGACCAGCAGGGCCTGCTGGCGCCAGAGCCCGAAATAGGTCGCTCGGTCGAAGCCGACGAGGACGAGCAGGGGGTGATTGCCCACCTGCCGATAGGCTGTGATTCTTTCGACCCCGTCCAGGGCTGTTGTGGCGACGAACGATCCACGCCGGGGATCCCTTTGCATCGCCTGAACCAGTACCTCCGAGACATTGGTGGTCCCGACCGGGAGGCTTGCCGTTTGGCTTGGCACATGCCTGCCCACCAGCTGCATCGAATGGGTTCGCAGTGTGACGGCACCCATCGGTCCCACGTCGACCGAAGCGAGGATTCGCTGGAAGTGGTCAATGGGCATATGGGCATAGACGACCCCGGAAAATGCCCCTTCAGACGAGGCAAGACGGCGGGCCAGGACCATGACCCAGCGCTTGTCTGTGCGCGTGAGCACGGGGCCGGAGATCACCAGGCCACCGTCTTTCGCATCCCGCGCCAGGCGGAAAAACTCCCGGTCGCTCAGGTCGAGGTGCTCGTCTGCCGCCACCCCGGTGCCAACGCGAACGATGCCATCCGCGTCGGTGATGCGAAGCCCGTGCAGATCCGGGGTGAGGGCCTCCTGCCCAGCCAACACGGACTCGGCGAAAGACCGCTCCGCGAGGCGGGTGCCTGAGAGGGCGGGGCGAACCTGAACGATGACGTTCTGCAGCGCGGTGTCGACCTTCAGAACTTCGGTGTCGATGGTTTGCTGCAGGGTCGCCGCAAGGTTTTCCGCTGCGACCTGCGCCTTTTGCTCGAAGGCATCGTGGCTGGACTTCAGTGACACGACGGCCAGGGTGCTGATCAGCGCCGATAGCGCCACCACGCCAATCTTGAGCCAGCGGTTGAAACGGCCCTGCGCGGGCGTCCGCAGGTCCACTGTGGGGCGCAAGTCGACAGCCATGGTTGTATGAATAGTTCTCGGAATTGTGGATTCATTTTTTGTTGCACAAGCTCGCCTTCCCCAGATGAAGGGTTTGCGGCGCTGTATGCCAAGGGACTGAATTGGCTTCAGGCCGGGCAGGCTTGGGCTGTCGCTTTCAGTGCGGCCGGGTTCAAGCAGCGCCAGAAGCTCGCGTATGGCCAATGAGGGCCAGGCGAGGCACGCCATTGGCCAGAGGCAATGCGCGGACATTGGGCAACTTGAACTGGGCAACGGTTTCCACAAGTCCGTGCGCCTGGTGGCTCAGGCTCGATGCAGCAGCAGCCATCTCTTCGACCAGGGCGGCGTTTTGCTGGGTGGTCTGGTCCATCTGCGTCACCGCCTCGTTGATCTGGTCCACCCCCATGCTCTGCTCGCCGCTGGCGGCACTGATTTCGCCCATGATGTCGGTAACGCGCCGGATGGAGTTGACCACCTCGCCCATGGTCTGGCCTGCACGGTCCACCAGGGCGGTGCCGGCTTCCACGCGTTCCACGCTGGCACCGATCAGCCCCTTGATTTCGCGGGCCGCCGAAGCGGCACGGCCTGCAAGGTTGCGCACTTCGGTGGCCACGACGGCAAAGCCCCGGCCCTGTTCACCTGCGCGGGCAGCCTCTACGGCCGCGTTCAAGGCCAGGATGTTGGTCTGGAAGGCAATGGAGTCAATCACGCCGACGATGTCCGCGATCTGCACGGAACTCTCGTTGATACTCTTCATGGTGTGCACCACTTCGGCCACCACGGCACCGCCCTGCAGCGCTACCGTCGAAGCGCTCAACGCGAGTTCATTGGCCCTGCGGGCGCTTTCGGCGTTCTGGCGCACTGCAGAGTTCAGCTGTTCCATCGAGGCCGCGGTTTCCTCCAGGGCGCTGGCCTGCTCTTCCGTGCGCGAGGACAGGTCGGTGTTTCCCTGGGCAATCTGCTCCGAGGCGCTGGCGACGTTTTCGGAGCTCTGATGCACCGAGGAGACCATGGCCACCAGGCTGTCCTGCATGCGCTTGAGTTGTGCCATCAGGCTGGTGGTGTCTCCATCCTTCAGTGTGATGGCCACAGTGAGGTCGCCCTGCGCCACGCTCGTTGCCAGATGGGCAGCAGTGCCAGGCTCCGTGCCCAGCTGGCGGATGATGCTGCGGGCCACCAGGTAGCCGAAACCCAATGCAAACAGAAGGCCCATGCCGATGGCCAAGGCGACGAAGAGCTGCGTGTTCTGGTAGGACGCGACCGCATGTTCGTATTCGGCGCGCGCAGTATCCAGCTGCACCTGCACCAAGCCCCCCAGCACGTCCTGCAAGGGGTCGAGTGCAGGGTACATGTCCTTGGCGGCAAATTGGGTCAATGCGGCCAGGTCGCCTTTCTGAAGGTGTCCCTCCAGGATTTTTACGGAGCCGTCGGCGGCGGGCAGCAGCTTTTTGAACTGCTCCACCAAGCGAGTTTCTTCAGGCACCAGAGTGGTGGCCAAGTAAGCATTCCAGTTGTCGCCGATCTCCTTCTTGGCCTTGCTGATGGAGTCCAGGCCTTGCTGGGCTGTCAACGCACCGTCGCGCACCTTGTGCGCCGTATCAACGATGTTGACCGCATACGCGTCGGATACCAGCTTGATCTGCTTGAGTGGTACCACCCGGTCCTGGTAGACGGTGTTCAGGCCTGCGTTGGAACGTTGCATGCCCATCAGCCCTGCAGAGCCGATGACAGCCATCAAAGCACACAGGGCTATAAGGAGGAGGGAGAGGCGGGTGGATATTTTGGAGTGTTGGAAGTTCATGAAGGGATCAGCTTGGGATGTGTTGATGGTTTGGAACTAAGTCAACGCCGGCCTGCCCTGGAACGCACTCCAATCAGGGCGACGGGCCGAAAGGCCCATCCAGATGGTGATGACAGTGTTTTACTTTGAGTGATTCTATCATTTAAATCATATGTGGCAATTGTGTTGCTTTTATGCTTTTTTAATTCAAAGCGGCCCAGCCCTAAGGCAGTTGGAGGGTGCGGCCCAACGCGGTCACCCCTGGGCCTCTGTTTGCCACTTGGGGCTTTTTTCCTGCATGCGCCATCACCCTCCCTGTGGCTCTTTGCAGCGCTGGCGCCCTCTGTTGAAGTGGGCCAGGGCGACTGGCACTGCCATGGATGTGGATCTGAAACACCGAGATGGCGCGCTGCACTGTCTCGGCGCTTTGGCTGAGGGTGCCTGCTGATGCGGCCGACTCTTCCACCAGGGCCGCGTTTTGCTGGGTGACGGTGTCCAGCTGCAGCACCGCCTCGTTGACCTGGGAGATGCCCTGTGACTGCTCCCTGGTGGCGCCGGTGATCTGTCTCACCATGGCACCCACCTCGCTCACGGAGGTGGTGACCTCCACCAGCGTCTTGCCTGCGCCGTGGATGCGTTCAGACCCTTCAGCGATGCGCTGGGCGGCTTCTGCGGTCAGCTGCTGAATTTCCTTGGCGGCAGTGGCGCTGCGTTGGGCCAGCGCACGCACTTCCGTGGCGACCACGGCAAACCCGCGCCCGCTCTCCCCGGCGCGAGCAGCCTCCACCGCTGCATTGAGTGCGAGCAGGTTGGTCTGGAATGCGATGCCTTCGATGACCGCCGTGATGCTGCCGATCTTGCGGGAGGTTTGCTCTATGGCGTCCATCGCCACACGGGCATCCTGCACCGCCTGTTCTCCGCGGCCTGCAATGAGGCCGCTGTCATCGCTGCGTGTCGCCATCACTGAGGCTGTTTCTGCGGTCTGGCGCACTGTGCTTGCCAGTTCCTCCATGGCTGCTGCGGTTTCCTCCAGGCTGGCGGCCTGCGTTTCGGTGCGGCCCGCCAGGTCGAAACTGCCCTGCGCGATCTCCCTGGCGGAGGCGTTGAATCCGGTGATCTCCTTGCGAACATCGCCGACCACCGCACGAAGGTTGATCTGGACCTGGTTGAGCCGGCGCATCAAGGCACCCATGGGCTCGGGAAAGTCAAGGCGTGGGACGCCCGTCAGATTGCACGCCGACAGTTCGCCCGCAAATCGCAAGGCTTCGTGCAGCGCCGCATTCAGGCGCCAGGTGAACCAGGCAAATACGATGCCCAGGCCGGTAGCGAGGATGCCGGTTCGCGCGATGGTCGCGGCCGCGCCTTGCCAGTCCATGGCGTCGGGAAGCATCGACAGGGTGGCCACCAGTGCCAGTGCGAAGCCCATGCGCGATGTCAGCGATGACTGGATCGCCGAGGCAGCCAGGCCTCGCACACCTCGTCTGCGAACCTGGCCGGCTGCAATATAAAAGTCCTCCTTGCCGTTCTTCGCCTGCTGTGCCAGCCGCAGGTACAGCGACTGTGCTGCGTCGATCTGCTCCCGTGTCGGCTTGGTGCGCACGGACATGTAGCCGCTGGGCTTGCCCCCTTCCATGATGGGCGTGACGTTCGCCACCACCCAGTAGTGGTCGCCGTCTTTGCGGCGGTTCATGACCAGGCCAGTCCAGGGCTCGCCACCGCCTATGGTCCGCCACATGTCCTTGAAGGCTTGCGCGGGCATGTCGGGGTGCCGGATCATGTGGTGCGGCTGACCAATGAGTTCGTCGTACGCATAACCGGACACGTCGACGAAGGCGTGGTTGCAGTGCGTGATGACCCCCTGCCGATCGGTCATCGATACCAGTGAATCGGTATCGGGATAGTCGAACTCGCGTTGGGTGACGGGAAGGTTGATCTGCATGGGGAATCCTTCGTAGGGATGGGTGAGTGGCAGTGGGGCCAAGCCCTGCTAGTGAATGGCTGCTTGCGACTCGTTGCCCAGCAGCCTTCCTGCGTCGGCGATGCAAACGTGCCGCTGGTGTACCGTCAGGATTCCTTCCTGGGTCAGCCTGGAGAACAGCCGGCTGACGGTTTCGAGCTTCATCCCGAGGTAGGAGCCGATTTCTGCACGCGTCATGCGCAGCACCAGCTCCGATTCCGAAAACCCGCGTGCATGAAGGCGCTTGACCAGGTTCAGCAGGAATGTCGCGAGCCGCTCCTGCGCGCGCATGCTGCCCAGCAGCAGCATCATCTGGTGCTCGCGAACGATCTCCCGGCTCATCGCCTTGTGCAGGTGCTGCTGCATGGCGGGCAATTCACGCGAAAGCTCGGCCAGCCGGGTGTAGGGAATGGCGCATACCTCCGAATCCTCGAGGGCCACCGCGCTGCCCATGTGGCGCTCCGTGACGATTCCGTCCAGGCCGAGCATTTCGCCGGCCATCTGGAATCCGGTCACCTGCTCGTGCCCTGTCTCGGTGGCCAGGCCTGTCTTGAAAAAGCCGCTGCGCACGGTAAAGAGCGCCTTGAATGCATCGCCGTCGCGAAACAGGTGCTCGCCCCGCTTGATCCGGATGCGCCGAATCGACAACTGGTCCAGACGCACCCGTTGCGATGGCTCCAGGTCCACGGGAAAGCACACATCGCGTTGTGTGCACTGGGAGCAGGTGGCGGTGGTGGAAGCGTTGGTCATGGTGAAGGTCCCCGGTTGGTGTCACGACTGTAGGCAGCCGGTCGGGATCTGGCTGTGGGGAGTTCTCCACTGCGCCTGACGGGAGCTCCGGTCATGTTTCCTTGGCCGCCCTGACAAAGCGAACCTACAATGACCGAAAGAGGGTGGAGCGGCATGGGTGGTGCATCGGTGCATGCGCTGCCTGCCGCCTGGTTCCAACAAGAGGCGTACCTCCATTTGACTGACATGCCGCCACTGCCGACCGAGGCACAGACCGGGCTTTCCGACAGCGAAGCCCGGCTGCGGGCGTTGTTCGAATCGGCCATGGACGGCATCGTCACGATCGATGCAACGCAGCGCATCGTGCTCTTCAACAAGGCGGCGGAGCGCATGTTCCGCTGCGAGGCTGCGCAAGCGCTGGGCCACCCGATCACCCGCTTCATGCCCCAGCGATTTCGTGGGCAGCATGCGGCCCACGTCGAAGCTTTCGGCACCACAGGCATCACCACCCGCCGCATGGGCTCCATCGGGGCCATCAGCGGCCTCAGGGCAGACGGGGAGGAGTTCCCCATCGAGGCATCCATCTCGCAGGTGGAGATTGCCGGGCAGAAGCTTTTTACCGTCATCCTGCGCGACGTCACCGAGCGCGTCCAGAATGAGCTGCGTCTGCGCGAGCAGCAGGAGACCCTGGCCGCGGTGATCGATGCGGCCAGCGACGCGGTGATCAGCTGTGACGAGGAGGGGCGCATCGTGCTGTTCAACCCGGCGGCCGAACGCATTTTTGGGCGCACAGCCGCCAGCATGCTCAATCAACCGCTGGACTCCCTGATGCCCGAGCGCTATCGCAGCGGGCATGGCGCCGACCTGCATGGGTTTGTGGAATCCAAGGTCACGCGGCGCGCCATGGGCGCAGGCCGCGTCAAAGGCGTGCGCGCCGACGGAGAGGTTCTGGAGCTGGAAGCGTCCATCTCGCGTGCGGTGGTCAATGGCAAGCTGACCCTGACGGCGATCCTGCGCGATGTCACACAAAGGGCGCGGGCAGAAGAAGCACTGCTGCGCTACCAGAGCGAGCTGTCGGATCTGGCGCAGCAGCTCATGCACCAGGAAAAAGAGACGACGCAACGCCTGGCCCAGGCACTGCACGACCAGCTCGGCCAGACGCTCACCGCGATCCGGCTCACCTTCGACGCAAGCCCGGCGAACGCTCAGGATGTGCAGGCCAGCGGGAAGGCCAGACAGCAACTGGGCGGCCTGATTGACCAGGCAATCAAGCAAGTGCGCCAGGTTCTGGTGGATCTGCGCCCGCCATTGCTGGACGATGACGGGCTTGCAGCAGCCCTGGACAACGAATTGAGGTCGCGCGACCTCACCCTTCCGGGCATTGACCTGTTGCTTGAAGTCGAGCCCGAGGTCTCGCGCACACGCTGGCCAGCCGATGCAGAGTACGCAGCCTTCATGGTTGCGCGAGAGGCCACCTCCAACGCAGTACAGCACGCGAAAGCCACCCTTGTGAGGGTTGTACTGGCAGGCGATGAAAGCCAGTTTCGGATCGAGGTGATTGACGATGGGCAGGGCTGGCCCCTGGATACGCAGATCGCTCGCCCCGGGCACCTGGGCGTGGTGGGCATGCGCGAACGGGCCCTTGCCACGGGTGCCCGCTTCAGCATTGCGCCGAACCCCGGGGGGGGCACCATCGTGCGGCTGGACTGGGGTGTGCGTCGATGAGCAGGCTCTATCTGGTGGACGACCACCTGATGGTCCGCGAGGGGCTGCGGGCGGTGCTGCAGATCGCTGGCCATGAGGTCGTGGGCGAGACCGCCGACCCCACCGTGGCCGTAGCAGACATTCTGCGGCTGATGCCGGACGTACTGCTCCTGGACCTGAGCCTGGGCGGAAGGTCCGGGTTCGAAGTCCTCGCCGACTTGCAGCGCCGCTCGCTGAGCGTGCGCACCGTCATGCTCACCATGTCGGCACAACCCCAGCATGTGGCCGAATCGTTGCGCATGGGCGCAGTGGGCTATGTGCTGAAGGGTGCACCATCGAGCGAGGTGCTGCGTGCGATCGAGGTTGTGTTGCAGGGCCGCCGCTACCTTGGCCAGGAGGTGGCGGACCTGGCGGTGCAGGCCCTCACGGCGGATGCAGACGTCGACCCCTTCGGGGCGCTGTCACCGCGCGAGCGGCAGATTGTCGTCATGGTGGTCACAGGCCTGTCCAGTGCCGCCATCGGCCGCGAGCTGCACCTGTCGCCCAAGACCGTGGACACCTACCGCAGCCGTCTCATGAGCAAGCTGGGTACGCCCAATGTGACCGCACTGGTTCGTCTGGCAATGCGCCACCAATTGCTGGGGGCGGACCCTCAATAGCCTGCACCCGGGGGGCCGGCGCAGTGCTGCTGCGGCTACCCGATGCCGAGGGCAAGGGAGGCCCGCGGCGGGCTCTTGCGCCTGTGTCGACCCGGTTCCTGTCGAGTTCCCCCCCACCCAGGCCATCGAGACTTCCCCACAGACCCGGCTGCCGGCAGTTCCTACACTGGGCCATCAGGAGCGCGACATGCCCGCTCCCGGTTCCTCTTCAAGGAAACATATGGCCGATCAATCCACAATCTCCATCGACGCACACAGTGCCCACCCCGCATTTGGCAGTGAGGTGGTCGGCATGCTGCTGCAGGCCATGCGGGAGTCACCTGCACCGATGGTGCTCACCGAACCGGACGGATGCATCCTCAAGGTGAACGAGGCGTTTGAATGCGCGACCGGCTACGCCATGGACGAATTGGTCGGGCGCAGCCCGGGCATGCTGCGTTCGGGGCTGCAGGGGCGCAGTTTCTACAGCACCATGTGGGCGTCGCTGGGCAGCCAGGGGCGCTGGCAAGGAGAAATCTGGAACCGCCGCAAAGACGGCCAGCTGTCGCAGGAGTACCTGACCATCGTCACCCTGCGTGGATCGGATGGCGTGGCCGCATACCATCTGGGCACCTATGCCGAGCAAGCCTCGCAACAGCTGGGCAGCGGACGTGCGAGGCGCGATGCCGCCACGGATGCAACCACCGGCTTGCTCAGCCGCAAGGCGTTCACCGAGGCCGCCGATCTCCTGAGCGAGAAGTCCCCCCTGGTGCATGTGCTCGCGCTGGACATCGATGGCTTCACGGAACTCAATGAACTGCACGGGCTGGTGTCGGGCGACGCCGTGCTGCGCCAGATGGCGCTGCGCTGCACGGAGGTCGCCGCTGCCGACGGCCGGCCGGCGGTGGTGGCCCGCGTCGGGCCCGATGAGTTCGCCATCGCGCTGGCAGACCCCCATACGGAGGGCGGTGATGCGGTTCAGTCGTTCGCCTCGCGCCTGTATGCGAAGACGGCATTGCCCTTTGACCTCGGCGAGGGAAAGCACATCCAGATCTCGGTCAGTGTGGGCTTGTCATCGTTGGCGCAGGGGTGTGCAAGCGCTGCCGAAGCACTGCTCCATGCGTCGGCGGCCCGCCAGGAAGCCGTGCCGGGATTGCCCATGTTGCAGTGCTATGAGGCTCAGGATAGACAGCGCCGCATGGCGCTCGCGCTGCGCGATGCGGTGCGCCTGGAGCAGATCACCGTAGCCTATCAACCCAAGGTGAATCTGGCTTCCGGGCAATTGTCGGGAGTCGAGGCATTGGCCCGCTGGGTGCTGCCCGATGGCAGCAGTATCTCCCCTGCTGAGTTCATTCCACTGGCGGAGCGCCGTGGCCTGATCGGATTGATTGGCGACAGCGTGATGGAGCAGGCGCTGGCGCAAATCGTGGCCTGGCAGACGATGGGGTTGGCAGCGCCCGTGGTGGCGGTCAATTTCTCTGCGCTGCAGTTCCAACGCCAAAACTATGTGCAGCACGTTGCGCTCGCGCTGGACCGCCACGGCATTCCTGCCCGACTGCTCGAAATCGAATTGACCGAGTCGCTGCTGTTTGGCGATATCGATGCCGTGATGTTGTCTCTGAAGTCCTTTCGCAACCTGGGGGTTGCACTGAGCATCGACGACTTCGGCACGGGCTATTCCTCCTTGGCCTACCTGCGCCGCTTTCCGGTGCAGTACCTGAAGATTGACCGGCAGTTTGTCTCCGCCATGGGGGATGACGCCAGCGCCTGCGAGATCGTGCGCCTCATCGTGGACATGGCGCACCGGCTGAACCTGCGCTGCATCGCCGAAGGCATCGAAACCGAGGCCCAACTGAGGTTGCTCCAATCCATGGGCTGCGACGAGGGGCAGGGTTTTCTGTTGGCGCGCCCGCTGGACACCAGCGCCATGCAGGCGGTGCTCGCCGGCCGTCTGCCCTGGGCAGCGCTTTTCAAATCGGCGCCTGTGGAATCGGAGCAGGTTGACATGGATCAAGGTGCCCAAGGAGACTGCCAACCACAATCACCCCCTGCACGTTGCAATGGCGACGTTGCCACGGTCCCATTTTCTGAAGGGCTTTTCCAAGACATGCGAGCCGCAGCCGATACCTCTGGCGCCGCCTTCCTGAGCCCGCAGGGAGCACCGAGGGGCCCTGGGCCCTTGAGGAGTGGCATGTGCCAGACAGGCTGAACGCCGTCCGGCAGAACGCTGCACCGTGCAGGGTTCTGACCATGCTGCCGACCCGCTGGCACAGGCAGGCGGTTCAGGCGGTTTGCCGGGTGCGCGATCCCGGCTGCGTCATCACCGACGTACCCAGCGTGACGGATGCGGTGCTGGTGCTCTTGAGCGAGCCCGTCGATCTGATGGTGGTGGACATGGGGCTCGCAGGTGACATGCTCGGGGTGCTGCAGCACCATGCCCGCCGCTCCGCGCCCCGGGCGAAGATGGCCTTGTTCAAGGCAGAGCCGAACTCCGCGAGCAGCGCAGCCACTGGCGATCTGTTGCAAGGGCATTCCTGGTCGGACATGGAGACGGTCCTGGATCATCTGCTTCAGGATGCCTGAGAAGGAGCCGTGGTGAGGTCCGCCTAAATGTGTAGTTTGATGTGTCGTGCGGGGCTCCCCTCCTGCTTTCAGCGAGAAGCTGAAGGCAGGCCCGACCACAGTTCGTTGAGGTCCGGAAAATTCCATTGGTCCGGGTCTTCGCGCGCCACGATCTTCTCGGTACACCCTGGCTCGGCCAGATCGATGCTTACGGGTGGAATGCGCATGTCCGATTTGGTCGAGAAGAACACCTTCACCTTGGGCGAGGTCAGGGACTTCTGGCCCTGCTCGGTCACCACGCCGATGCGCCCGGAGGTCAGCCGCACCAGCGAACCCACGGGGTAGATGCCGATGCTTTTGACGAAGGCCTGGAAGAGGCGCGGGTCAAAATGCCCCTTGGTCCACTCGGCCATGCGGCGCAGCGACTCCGCCGGGTCCCAGCCGCGCTTGTAAGGGCGGTCGGAGGTGATGGCGTCGTACACATCGCAGATGGCCGTCATGCGCGCGATCAGGCTGATTTCTTCACCCTTGAGCTTGTCGGGGTAGCCCGAGCCATCCATCTTCTCGTGGTGGTGGCGGCAGGCATCGAGCACCGAGTCTTCCACGCTGCCGCCCTCCTTGAGCATCAGGTAGCCCTGCACCGGGTGGCTCTGGATGACGGTGAACTCCTCATCCGTGAGCTTGCCTGGCTTGTTGAGCACCGCCAGCGGAATGGCCGCCTTGCCCAGGTCATGCAGCAGCCCCGCCATGCCGGCGCTGCGGGTGTGCTCTTCATTGAGGTTGATCTGCTTGGCAAGAGCCACCATCAGCGCACACACGGCCACCGAATGCATGTAGGTGTAGTCGTCTGCCGTCTTCAGGCGGGCCAGGCTGATCAGCGCGCTCGGGTTGCGCGTGACGGAGTCGGAGATCTCTTCCACCAGGCTGCGCGCATTCTCGGAATTCACCGCCTTGCCCATGCGTGCCTCTTTGAACATCGAGACTACCGCCTGTTTTGACTCCACACAGATGGATGCCGCTGCCTGCAACTCGCTGTGCATGCTGGCGGCAGCCCGTCCCCGCGCACGGCGGGGCGGCGGCGAGGGCGGGGGAGGCGGATCCACCACCAGGGGCGGCATGGTGTCGAGCATGCCGAAATCGGTCTCCACCTGAAAATCCGCCTCCTCGCGCGAGACGGAGCGCACACCGGCCGCCACGTCCAGGCCCTTGGAGGTGTCGATCCAGACCTCTTCGATGGAGGCGGCCTTGATGCGCGCCAGGTCCTTGGGCTCCTTCAAGACGAACTTGGCCCGCCAGAACGGGTGGTCCATCCACGATCCGCAGAAATCGTGCACATACATGCCCAAGGTAAGGTGCTGAATGCTGATGCGCTTGAGCATGAAGAATTTCCCGTTCTGGCTGCGCTTCGGCAGCGATCAAGATTTCAAGATGGAAGAACGCCAGATTCAGCCAGGCAGGGCTTGCCCTTGGCTGGAAGACGTCGTGGCGGAGGTGGCGCCGGAGCCGCTGCCTGGACGGGAGGGCATCGAATTCTGTGCATTCAGGCCATGGTCCTGGAATGCCTGGGCCTGGCGCCCAATGTCCACGATTTCATAGCTGCCTTGTTTGCCGGCTACTTCGGTCGTGAGCACGTTGAGGCGGCGGCCCTTGTTCAGTTGCAGCGAGACAATGGTGCCCACAAACGCGGGTACCAGATCGATGACAGCCTCCACCACCAGCGCGGTCAGCCGGTTCGCTTCTTTCACGATGAGCAGGCGTCGTTCCGGCCCGGTGATGCAATGCACCCCTTCTGTGGCAAGGCGCAGGTCCAGCAGCGGCACCAGTGTCCCCCGCCATTGGTAGTGGGTTGCCAAGGGCAGTGTGGCCCCATCCTCGTCTGCTTCTGCCTTCACGATCTCCTGTATGCCCTTCAGAGGGGTTGCCATGGTACGACCTGCCTGAAAGACCAGGTGTGCTTCTGGTGAGACATTGGCCTCATCTCCAGACCGGCCACCGAGACCCTTGCCCAGGCTGGAGCCTGCTCGGCCGAGCGTTTGCATGTCTTCGGAACCGATGGCGCCCATGGGCAAGGCGCTGAACAGTGCAGTGACCGACAGCAGCTGTATGGGGCGCCCGGCGGGGTCGCCGGGGTCTGAGACCACGCTGGAGCCCAGCGGGGTGACCGCCGGCTGAAGCCGGTCTGACTCAAACCGCTGCACCGCCACGAACTCGTCGACCAGTATCCCCAAGGCTTCGCTTGGCGTGCGGACCACCAGCAGCCACGGTGGCAGCGGGGTGTCGGAAGAGGGGCTTTCCAGCCCCAGTTCCTGGTGGAGCCCAACCACTGGTACCTTGCGCTGGCCCCAGGCGAACACGCCTTGCAAGCCCTTGACCAGGCTCGGCAGCTTTTGCAGGGGCGGGGTCGGCATCAAGGTGCCCACCGACAGCACTGGCACCGCAAAGCGCAACCCTCCCAGCCCGACCACGACGTGGGTCTCCGTGTGGGCAGGGCGTGCGTCGTCGATGCTGCCTTGCTGGGCGGGCCGGTCGTCGGATGCGGAAGACGCGCCCAGCGCCTGGCGCATGGCCGGCTGTTCCTGCACCCAGACCTGGGTTTGCTGCAGAAGATGCTCTGTGTCCAGCAGGGGAACCGGGTGCTCGAACCCCTTGACGTGAAGGACACTGTGGAACAGCTCGTGCGCAGCGCTGTCATGGTGTATCTGGTGCACGGCGCCAGGCTCTACCAGCACGATGCCCACCGTGCGTTCGATGGCTATGCCGGTCTTGCGCCCTGATTTTTGCAGGATCATGACCTGCGCATGGGCGGGGGGGTTATCCGCCTGCAGCAGGCTGCCCCAACAGGTCAGGTCCACGATGGGTACCACCTGTCCCCGGTGCTGGAATACGCCTACCAGCACACGTTCGCTGCGCGGCAGATGGGCGGCCGGTCCGTTGAGCGGCAATGCCTGGCCCACTTCGTTGACCGGTACGGCCAGGGTGATCCCTGCCGTGCGAACCATGGCATACCGGTTGGCCCTGGGTGGGGGGAGAGAGGACGAAGTCGACACTGCTTCAGCCTCCGTTCGCCGAGCCATGCAACTCGGACAGCAGGCGCGCAGCGCTGTGCGTCGCCTGGGCCTGCTGCGCCGATGCCTTGTGGATATCCGTCATGGCGGAGCAGGAGTTGCCTACCGCGCGCGTGATGCGCGAGAACACGTCCTCGACCTGCTCCGAGAGCCTGCTGCCCTCTTCGATGCGCAGCAGGGTCTCGGTCATCAACTGGCTGATGCCTTTGGTCGCGGCGGAGGATTTCTCTGCCAGCTTGCGAACCTCATCGGCCACGACCGAAAAGCCCAGGCCGTGCTCGGCGGCACGGGCGGCTTCGATGGCGGCATTGAAAGCCAGCAGGTTGGTCTGGCTGGCAATGTCGCGGATGGTGTCCACAATGTCGTTGACGCTGCGCGACGCATTCTGTATCTGCCGCGTCGCTTCGCGTGAGCGCTCCAGCAACGCCGTGCCGCCGGATGCCTCCTCCTGGGCCGAGAGAGCCAGCGCAAGCGACTGCTGTGAGCTGCTGGTGATGCCATCGGTAGAGTCCGACAGTTGTTCCAGTACCGCAGATATCTCGGGGACTTTTTCGCGGATGGTTTGTTCCCTGTGGACCTGTTCGGTCACGTCAATCGCGAACTTGACGACCTTGTAGGGATTGCCATCAGCATCCAGGATGGCGTTGTAGGTGGCCTGGATCCAGACCTCTGCCCCATGCTTGCCCATACGCATGTAGCGTCCGCTCTGGAACTGGCCCAGCGACAGATCGGCCCAGAAGTTGCGGTACTCGGCAGACTTCACCAGCTCGGGCGTGCAGAACATGCTGTGGTGTTGGCCCTTGATTTCTGGCAGCGTATAGCCCAGAGCGCGCAGAAAGTTGGGGTTGGCGTCGATGACGTTGCCCTGCATATCGAACTCGATGACGGCCTGTGAACGCGACAGGGCATCGAGCTTTCCTTCGAATTCGCTGCTGCGCAGCTTTTCGGCCGTGATGTCCGTGGCGAACTTGACCACGCTTTCAGGCCGCCCGTCGGCGTTCAGTACAGGGTTGTAGGACGCCTGTATCCAGATCTCTTTTCCCTGCTTGTCCATGCGCCTGTATTCCCCCGCATCGAAATCGCCCCTTCCCAGTCGGTCCCAGAAGAGGGCGTAATCGCGGGACTTGGCAAACTCCGGCGCGCAGAACATGCGGTGGTGCTGCCCCTGCACCTCCTGCAGCGAGTAGCCAAAGGTCTGCAGAAAATTGTCATTCGCGTGCAGGACCCGGCCATCAAGCGAAAACTCGATGACCGCCTGCACGCGGTTGATGGCTGCGTACAGCGCCTGCGTGCGCGGGCCCTGTTCTGCCAGCAGTAAATCTGATGCAGCGATGGATGTGGAGTTCATGGTGAAGCTCTCGGGAGATGGATTGGTCAGGCGAATCGCTCGGTGTGGAGCCGGGCAAAAGTCAAATGACCAGGACTTGCTTTGTAGGTGGCGCTGCCCCTGCTGCGGCTACTGCACCACCGGGGCGAGACGGAAACCATGCAGCAGCCGGTCAGAAGTTTTCCCATTCGTCGTTGTTGCCTTGCGCGGGCTTGCCGGTGGCCAGGGCGGGGCTGGTCCGCAACGATGCCGGGCCCGTCAGTGGTTTGGCCTTGGCCTGCGTGAAGCTGCCGTTGCCCTTGGGCAGCGCCTTGCGCTGTACCGGGGTGGGGCGCGGCGCGGCGGTGGCCGCGCGGGGCGCCGCGGTCGGCGCGCTGTGGGCGCTGGCATCGAGCTTGAACACCGCCACCGCGTTGACCAGCTCGCCCGCCTGGCCGTTCAGGCTGCTCGCTGCTGCGGCCATCTCTTCCACCAGCGCTGCGTTTTGCTGGGTGGCCTGGTCCATTTGCGTGACCGCTTCTCCCACCTGCGCGACGCCTGCAGCCTGCTCGCTGCTGGCAGCACTGATCTCACCCATGATGTCCGTGACGCGACGGATGGAGGCGACCACCTCGGTCATGGTGGTGCCGGCCTTGTCCACCAGCAGGGTGCCTTGCTCCACGCGTNCACTTCGCTGGCCACCACGGCAAAGCCCCGGCCTTGTTCGCCCGCCCGGGCGGCTTCCACCGCAGCATTGAGGGCCAGGATGTTGGTCTGGAAGGCGATGCCATCGATGACGCTGATGATGTCGGCGATCTTGCTGCTGCTGGCGTTGATCTCCTTCATCGTCTCCACGACTTCGGACACCACATCGCCGCCCTGCACTGCCACCGTGGAAGCGCTGATGGCCAATTGGCTGGCTTGTCGGGCGCTGTCCGCGTTTTGCTTGACGGTGCTGGACAGTTCCTCCATCGATGCGGCCGTCTCTTCCAGCGCACTGGCCTGCTGCTCGGTACGGCTGGAGAGGTCGTTGTTGCCCGAGGCAATCTCTGCACTGGCCGAGGCCACGCCTTCGGCGTTCTGGCGCACGGCGCCCACGGTGGTCACCAAGCTTTGCTGCATGCGCTGCAGGGAACTGAGCAAGTGGCCCGTTTCGTCCTGGCTCCGGACCACGATCTGGCCGCTCAGGTCGCCCTGGGCGATGCGATCGGCCGCGTTGACGGCCTGTTCCAGCGGCCGGGTGATGGAGCGGATCAACCACAGGGCTGCCAGCGTTGCAAAGGCCACGGCCAGGGCTGCTGCCGCAATCAGTACCACCCGTGCGGTTGCCTCAGTCTGTTTGGCATTTTCGGCTTCTTGCCGTGCTCCCCTGCCGTTGAGCTCCACCAGCTTCTCGAGGGTGGCAGAGGTCTTGTTGAACAGCTGAAGGGATTCGCCACCCAGCAAGGCTGCCGCCTGGTCCTTGTCGTTCTTGCGCGAGAACTCGAATATCTTCGTTGTGAGTTCGACGTACTTCTTGCGGTCGGCAATGAAATCGTCGTAGATCTTTCGCTCTTCTGGCGAGTTGATCAGGACTTCGTAGGATTTTTTCAGTTTGTCCAGCTCTGCCTGCAACTCGCCCATGGATTTCTCGTGGGTGGCGGTGGCGGCTGCATCGGCGGCCATCACATGGCGCAGTTCAAAGAGTCGGGCCTTGGCAATGGCGGTGTCGAGCTGGTTCACCAGTTCCACACTGGGGAGCCAATTGCCGGTGATCTCGCGGGTCTGGGCGCCCATGGCAGCCAATTGCGACCAGGCGGCGATGACGACGGCCAGCAAGACGGCGACCAGAACCGCGAAGGTGCCGGCCAGGCGGGTGGAGATTTTCAGGTTGTTCATGGGATTGAGCTTTGAAACAGGAGGGGTCCGGGGTCAGCTCGTCTGTGGCGCGGCCGGTCCGGGATGTTCTGGGGTGCAATGCGCCGTATCAGGCGGTTGCCGTGGTCTCGACCAGCCCGATTTCCTCGTGGCTGAGCAAGGCGTTGATGTCCATCAGGATCAGCATGCGGCCGTCCACATTGGCAATGCCCTGCACGAACGAAGGGTCCACGTCGCCCTGGGTTTCGAACTGAGGAGCCGGTTTGATGAGTTCGGGCGCCAGCGACACCACGTCGGCCACCGAGTCCACGACCGCGCCGATCACCGAGGTGCCGATGTCCAGGATGATGACCACGGTGAAGTCGTTGTAGGCGACCTCGGCGCACTGCAGTTTGATGCGCAGGTCCAGGATGGGGACGATGCGCCCGCGCAGGTCGATGACCCCCTTGATGAAGTCGGGCGCATGCGCCATGCGGGTGGGCTGCTCGTAGGAGCGGATCTCCTGCACGCGCAGGATGTCGATGGCGTACTGCTCGGCACCCAGGCGAAAGGCCAGGTACTCACCTGGTGCGGCGGAGTCCAGAGCGATGCCTGAGGTTTTGGGGGTGGTGGAAATTGTGGTGTTCATGATAAAAAAAGTGGTGTCTTGCGGGTTTTTCGTAATTTTAATGATAAAAATGATTTAAGCAAGCGATTCACGTCTTGCTTTGACAATAAATTCATATTTGCTACCTTTGGGTGATTCCGCGGGCGGCGCCGTTGGAGTAGGGAGGCGGCCCAGCGCGGGGCCGCCGCTGGCGGCCTGCGCACCACCAGGATCCTTGGAACGCACTCACGAAAATGCGCGGTGCCTGGGGGTTGTCTTGTGCGCGATGCGACGCAGCAGCGCCCAGCAGGCCGTCGGCATGCACAAGCCACCCACCTGCCAGCTTTCTTGCCGGCTGTGCGGCTTTTGGAGGCCGGGCTATTCCAGCTCGGCCGGCATGGTCTCGCTGGCGCCGCGTGCGGGCAGGATGATGTGGAACACCGAGCCGCCTTGCCGCACGTTCTCGGCGTAGATCTGCCCGCCCAGGGCCTCCACGATCTTCTTGCAGATGGCCAGGCCCAGGCCCGTGCCCCCCGAGCCGTCCTTGGTCTTGCTGGACTGCTTGAAGGCCTCGAAGATGGCGCCGAGCTCGTCTTGCGGGATGCCCGGGCCGTGGTCGCGCACGGCCAGCCGTATCTGGCCCCGGCGGTCGACCCTGCCCAGCAGGGTGATGGACGATGCTTCGGGAGAGAACTTGATGGCGTTGGCCACCACGTTGCGTATGACCTGTTGGAACCGCACGGGATCGACCTTGGCCGTGAGCGGCAGGTCGCCCAGTGCCACCTCCAGGTGCAGCTTGCGCTGGGCCAGCAGCGGCTCCAGCTCGCGCAGCACGGGGTGGATGATGCCGCGCAGGTCCACCCGCTCCAGGTGGAAGGTGCCCACGGTACTTTCCAGCTTGGCCACGTCCAGCAGGTCGTTGACCAGCGAGAGCATGCGTTCGCCGGAGCGGTGGATGTCCTCGAACATGCCCGCCAGCCGGGCGTCGGCCTTGCCGCGAAGCATGCCCAGCTCCGAAAAACCCATGATGGATTGCAGCGGTGTGCGCAGCTCATGGCTCATGTTGGCCACGAACTCGGACTTGGATCGGGATGCCTCCTCGGCGGCCTCGTGGGCCTCGCGGGTCAGCCGTTCGGCCTCGCGGAAGTCGCTGACATCCATCAACGTGGAAAGAATGCCGGTGGCCTGCCCGCGGGCATCGGTCACCACCGCTTTCGTCACCCGCGTATCGCGCCAGGATTGCCCACCGTAGAGCACCCGGGTCTCGAACATCACCCGGCCGCCCTGTTGCTGCAATTGCCTGTCTGCAGACTGGTGCACGGCTGCTTCTTCGGAGGGCAGAAAGTCCGCCAGGCGCAGCCCCATCACGTCGGCGCGCTTGCGCCCCTTGTATTCCTCCCAGGCGCGGTTGACCAGCACCAGATGGCCCTTCATGTCGGTCATCGAGATCGGCAGGGGGTTCATCTCCAGCATCTGGCCGCGAAACTCCAGCTCGGTCTGGAGGCTCTGCTGTGCAACCCAGCGCTCGGTCACGTCCACGGCGCTCCCTGCAAAGCCGATGACCGCGCCTTCGTCGAGCAGGGGCACCAGTGCCACGTCGAACAGCAACTGGCGGCCAGTGCCGAGGTGGATCATGGCCTGGCAGTTGCGTACCCCGCCCGCTTCGCCGTTGGCAAAGAGGCCTTCCACCGCGGGCCGGCTGCCGGGCTCCACCAGTTCCTGCAGTGGCCGGCCTATGGCCGCGGATTCGCTGCCACCGATCAGCGATGCCAGCCGGGCGTTGACGAAGGTGATGCGGCCGGCGGTGTTGGTGCGAAAGATGACCTCCTGCACGCTGCGCATCAGCACTGCCAGCTCGCGTTCGCTGTGGGCAATGCGTATCTGGGCGTGCCGGGAGGCGTGGCTGGCGGCCTCGCGGGAGCGCAGGCTGCGCCAGGCCACGAGGGTGAGCAGCAGCACCACCAGGGTCGCGGCGCAACTGAGCCAGATGTAGCCCTGTGTTTCGGTCCACCAGCGGTTGATTGCAGCGTCTCGTGGTTCCTCCACCAGGACTACGAGCGGCTGGGTTCTGGACAGGCGGAACGCGACGATCTGGTTGCCGCCACCCAGCCCCTGGCCCACATAGCTGCCGTGCTCGCGCGCGGGCAGGTAGGTGCGGAAAACGGGGAGGTCGCTGGCCTGTGCGCCATGCAGTGCGGTCTCCTGGGAGGTCGCAAGAATCTTGCCGTCGTACGATGCGATCGCGGAGCTGAAGCCGACCTGGCCTACGGCCAACTGCTGCTGATTGGCCAGCGAGTCGGGGTTGATCAGCCCGATCAGCAGCAAGTCCTGGCCGTCGGGCGTGACGAACTTGCGCGTGAGCGGAATGAAGCCCAGGCCCGCCGGGGTGGGGCCTTGTGGTGCGCCGGCGCGCAGGCTGCCCACGCCCCGGCCCGCGATCCAGGGGCCCAGGGTGGTTTTGCCCTTCTGCGGGCGCGTCCCCAGTTTGAGCAGATCAATGGTGACCCCCGACTCCTGAGGCGAGCTGCTGGCGATGACCAGGCCGGTGGCATCGGCTACCAGCACCGTGCGCAGGAAGGGGGCGCCTGCCATTGCCTCGCGCAGAAAAGCCTCGGTGCGCGGCAGGTCGGCCCCGGGGGCGTGCAGGGCATTGGCATCGCCCATGGTGGCCAGGATGAAAAGGCCACTTTCCACCGTGCGGGTGGTCTGGTCCTCGAGCACGCGCGCCAGGAGTTCGGCCCTCTCGGTGTCCGAGGCGATGGCCTTGGACCGGTCTTTCAGCGATATCCAGGCCGTGGCCGCCAGGATGCCCGCCACGAGCAGCAGGCCGCAGAGCAGCGCGGTGTTGCTCGCCTTGCGGCTGAGCTTCACCAGGCCCTGGGCGTGGCGCCAGGGTGCGCTGCGGGTGAAGGTCTGTGCCATGTCAGTGCACAACGATCTCGGTCAGCCCGTGCCTGGCGGCCGCAGCGTCGAGCCGGCCGTCACGCTTGACGCGTGCCACGAAGTCATCCACGGTCTTGAGCCAGGCATCGTCGCCCGGCTTCACGGCATAGGCATAGGGCAGCACGAACACCGGTTTGGGCGGGGACACCAGGCGTGCCCAGTCGGCATTGTCGAGCAAGCGCCGGCTGTAAGGGAAGTCGGTCATGAACACGTCCACCCGACCGCCTTCGAGCTCCCGTTCGCGCGTGGCGGGGGGCGATATTCTCACCAGCTTGGCATGCTTGAGGCGCTCGCCCATCACCGGTTCCATGAAGGTTCCGGCCTGCACGGCGACCAGCACGCCGGGCTGGTCGATGTCGGCCCATTGCTTGATGACGGCATTGCTCTTGGTGGTGATGCCGTAGATGTCACTGCTCAGGTAGGGCTGGGTGAATTTGAGATGCGCCATGCGCTGGGGCAGCATGCCAATCGCGAACATGCCCACATCGCAACGGTCTGCCTGCAGGTCTTCGACCAGGGTGGCGAAAGACGTCTCCACATACTCCACTTTTGCCTTCAGATCCTTGCCCAGTTCGGCCGACAGATCGATGTCGATCCCTGCCAGCTGCTGGGTGCGCGGGTTGCGAAAGGTGATGCCGTAGTAGTCGGGCCAGATGCAGACGCGCACGGCGTGCCGTGCCGATACCTTTTCCTGCACCGGGCCTGCCAGAGCGGGTCCGCAGAGCATCAGGCTGGCAATTGCGCTGGTGAAGGCGATTCGGAGGATGGGGGGCATGGCGCTATCCTAGTGGGAGGATGGTTCAGGGGGCGTCGATCAGATCGGCGAAGGTGGGGCGTTGCTCGGTGACCTTGCGCCGCAACGTGTCCAGATGATCGAAGTGCTGGACGAAAGTGTCCACGATCACGGGGTCGAATGCCGTGCCGCGCTGTTCGATGAGCATGGACAAGGCCTTTTGGGGGCTGAATGCGGGGCGGTAGACGCGGTCCATGGTCAATGCGTCGTAGAAATCCACGATGGCCGTGATGCGGCCCGACAGGGGGATATCCTCGCCTGCCAACCCGCGGGGATAGCCTTTGCCGTCGTAGCGTTCGTGGTGGGTAAGCGCCACTTCGGCGGCAAGCAGGAACACAGGCACGCGGGATTTGCCGATGATCTGCGCGCCAATGGCCGGGTGGAGTTGAATGACTGCCCGCTCTTCTTCGGTGAGCGGCCCTGCCTTCTTGAGCACATGGTCTGGAGTGCCGATCTTGCCAATGTCGTGCATGGGCGCAGCGCGCCGCAACAGGCTGGCAAATCCAGGTGTCGATCCCACGAGCAGTGCCAGCGCCTCGGCCAGAAAACCTATCCTGACGATGTGCACGGAAGTGTCATCGTCGCGGGCCTCGGCGGCCATGCACAATTGCAGCAAAGCCTCGTTGTGCGCCCGCGTGATTTCATCCAGCGCCTTGTTTCGCTCACGGTACATGTGGCCAAAGTCTTCGACGAAGCGCAGCATCTGTTCAGCTGCCGCTTCGTCGAAGCGAGTGCTCTCGCCTTCAAAATGGGAAGGCATCGGAATGGTTTCGGTCATGGGCGATTTCCAGCCGGTAAATTGATTCCAGCACCTGGATGGTGCTGAACGGCTTGATGAGGTATTCGTCTGCGCCTGCCTTCATGCCATCGCGACGGTCTTCCGCCTGGCCGCGCGCGGTGAGCATGATGACCTTGGTGTGCTTGAGCGCGGGGTTGGCCTTGATGCAGCGGCACACTTCCAGCCCCGACAGGGTGCCCGGCATCATGATGTCCAGCAACACCACGTCGGGTGAGTGAGCACGGGCCATTTCCAGCCCCACATCGCCGTTGGCGGCCTCATAGATCTCGAAATCCTCGAATTCCATGGTCATGTGCAGTAGCTTTCGGATGTCGGCGTGGTCTTCGACGATGAGTACTTTTTTCATGGAGTGCCTGTTGCAGTTGTTGGCCTATTTGCCAAAATTTGACAAATTGTTCTGTTGATGAATCATATCAATCATTTAAATCATTTGCAAGCGCCTTCAATAAAAATGATTTGCAAGTAAAATGGTGCAGCCATGAAAACTGAAAAATCTCTAGACACTTCATCTGCCGCCGATCAGCTCACGACCTTTGAGGCTGCACGGATGCTCGGAATGGCCGTGCGCTCCGTGCAACTGATGGTCGACCGCAACGAGCTCCAGGCATGGAAGACGCCGGGCGGGCACCGGCGTATTTCGCGCCGCTCGGTGGAGCAGTGGTTGCGTTCGCGCTCTGGCGGACCGGTGCCTGCGGCCGATGCACAGTTTTCAGCGGCCGCAGCGCATGAACCTTTCAGGCACACGGCCATGCCGATCCCGGAGCTTGCAGATGGGCGAGTGCAGGCGCCTGGTGATATGAAGGTGCTGCTGATCGAGGACTCCATCCACTTCCAGAACCTGGTGTCCTTGCTGGTGGAGCAGCACTTTCCGGCATGGCAGTTGCACATTGCCAATGACGGCATCACCGGGCTGGCGATGTACGGGCAGATCCAGCCCGATATCCTGATCGTGGACATTCTGCTGCCCGGAATCGATGGCGCGGCCCTCATCACGACGCTGCGCTCGCATCCCCAGTTCGCCCGCAGCCGCCTCATCGTCGTGACCTCGCTGGACGAATCCCAGCGCGCGCCCTATGCGTTTGCGTTGCAGGGGGTGAACGTGATTCACAAGCCGCGGCTGGTGGCCGAGTTGCCAGCGCTTCTTGCCCAGAGTGCGGAAGTCAGGGCCGCGTCCTGAGCGCAGCGAGGGTTCCATGACCAACGCATCTGTTGTGCCGGTTCGGCGCGTGTTGCTGGTGGAAGACGATGCCTCGATTGCGCGCTTCATCGACATGGCGCTGGAAGACGAGGGGGTGGATCTGACCGTCTGCGGCGATGTGGAAAGCGCCTTGGCCGTGCTGCACAAGGGCCCTGTGGGGCTGGTCATCACGGACCTGATGCTCCCCGGCTTGTCGGGCTACGATCTGGTGGAGCGGTTGCATTCCGAGCCCGCGCTGCTTGCTGGCGCCAGGCTGGTCATCTTCAGCGCGGGTGTGAACCTGGACAAGCAGGCGCGGCTTGAAGGCCGTGGCATATGGCGCATTCTGCGCAAGCCGGCGTCGGTTGCCCAGTTGCAGGCCTGCGTACTGGAGGCATTTGCGGGACAGGATGCAGCGCCGCCGCCAGCAGAGGTGCCGGCGCAGCCTGCCGACCCCAGCTGCGCCGAGAGCGACGCGGTACTTGCCTATTTTGGCGGCGACGCCGCCCTGTTCCGTGCGTACCGGGCCAAGTGCCTTGTGCAGTTTGAACACGATCTGGTGGCGGGTGATGCCGCATTGCATGCGGGCGATCTCGCGGGGCTGCAGCGCTTGTCGCACAGTCTGTCCACGGTGTTCCGCACCTTGGGCTGGGCAGAGGACGGCCTGGTGGCAAAACAGCTGGAAGCGCTGGCGGCCTCTGGTGACACGCAGGCCTCGGCCACTGCCTGGTACCAGGTGCGCCGCAGATTGATCGGCTGACACGCGGCCTGGTGCGCCATACCGGTGGGTGGTCGTGGATGCATCAATCGATGGCCAACTGGCTGGCGTTGCCGGCGCGCCGAAGAGCCACAGCATCCATTTGGGACAGTGACACTTCACCGGTCCTCAGTCGGAACAGGCGCATGGAGTTGCTGACGCCCTGCACCTGGCCGTAGACCGATTGAGCTGCCGCTGCCAGTTCTTCCACCATCGCGGCGTTCTGTTGGGTGATGGAGTCCATGTGCGCTACCGCCTCGTTGATCTGGGACACGCCGACCTTTTGCTCGCCTGCGGCAGTGCTGATCTCATCGAGCACGGTGTTCACCTTTCCAATCGACTGCAGGACCGCCTGCATCCGCTCGCGTGCCTGGCCGGCACTGGCCACACCTGCCGTGACGCGCGCACCAGACTCGACGATGAGTTCCTTGATGTCCTTGGCGGCCGATGTGGTGCGCTGAGCGAGTGCCCGCACTTCGGATGCCACGACCGCGAAGCCGCGCCCCTGGTCTCCCGCCCGCGCTGCTTCCACTGCGGCGTTCAGCGCCAGGATGTTGGTCTGGAACGCGACGCCTTCGATCAATTGGATGATGTCTTCGATGCGTTTGGACGATGCGGCGATGCCTTGCATGGTGTCCGCCAGGTTCTGGACTGCTTCGTCGCTGTGCCGGGCGACTTCGGAGGTGGCGTGGGCCATCTGGGCTCCCTGGCTTGCCGAGGTGGCGCTGTTCTGGATCGTGCCATTGATCTCTTCCATGGACGCGGCCGTCTGCTCCAGGCTGCTGGCCTGCGCCTCCGTGCGGGAGGAGAGGTCGTTGTTCCCGGAGGCGATTTCCTGCACGGCCACATCCAGATGCCCCACTTCCTGGCGGACATCGCTCACGACCGTGCGCAGGTTCACGCTGAGCTGGTTCAGTGCTTGCTGCAGTTTCCCCACCACGTCGGAGGCACCAGTTTCCACGCCGCGGGACAGGTCACCGGATGCGAGGCGGTTGGCATCCCTGACCAGGCGATGCAGGGGACTGACTGCAAAGGCGCGGATGAGCGAGGCGCTGGCCAGCAGCGCCAGCAGCGCTGCACCCAGCACCACATAAGCCGGTGCGCCCAGAAAATGCGGGCTCACTGCTGCGGCAATCGCTGCGGCTTGTGTCAGCGCCAGCTTCGTGGCCAAGGTGGGCTGGCTCAGCCGTTTGAACCATCCGGTCAAGCCCTTGCGTACCACCAGGCCACCCTGGAGCCCCAGGTGCCGCTGCCCTGTCGCTTCCTGTCGCTTGAACTGCGTGTACAGCGCCTCGGCCGACCGGACCTGATCGCGGCTGGGAACCGTGCGCACCGACAGAAAGCCGGTGATCTGGGTGCCATCCATCATGGGGGTGGCGTTGGCCTGCACCCAGTAGTGGTCGCCGTCCTTGCGCCGGTTTTTGACGAGGCCGGTCCATGGCAGACCGGCCTGGATCGTTTCCCACATGTCGCGGAATGCCTCGGAGGGCATGTCGGGATGCCTCACCAGGTTGTGGGGCTGGCCCAGCAGTTCCTCGCGCTGGAAGCCGCTGACCTGGATGAATGCGTGGTTGCAGTAGGTGATGCGCCCCTTGAGGTCGGTCACGGACACGAGTGTTTCCTCGGGGGAGAAAGTGAACTCCCGCTGTGTGATGGGCAGATTGTTGCGCATGGGTGGCTTTTAGGTCTGTATGGTGGGTAACTCAAAGCCAGAGCCATCAGAGTGGCTACCAGTTTTGTGATTCAAATGATGGTTTCATTTGATAACAATGTCAAATATGATTTTCCTGTGGCGCATTTGGGGCGTGGGAGGCTATCGGGCAAATCTGGAAGTTGTCGACGCTGACATTTCGGGCGTGAACACGATGCTGCGCCCCCGGCCTTGGGCCTTGGCGTGGTACATGGCGAGGTCGGCGCAGTGCATCAAGGCCTCGGGCTCCTGCGCATCCATGGGGTACATGGCGATACCCACGCTGCAGCCAGTCTGAACCGGGAAGCCATCGAGGTTGCGAGGGCTTGAGAGCGCGGCGATGAGCTTGGTGGCCACCATGACTGCGTCCAATAGCTCGTCGACCTCGCGCAGCAAAACGACAAACTCGTCGCCGCCAATGCGCGCAACGACGTCGCTGGCACGCACTTGGGCTGTCAGGCTCCCGGCCACATCGATCAGCAGCTTGTCTCCAATGGCATGGCCGAAGGTGTCGTTGACGGACTTGAAGCCATCAAGGTCCAGCAGTAGCAGCGCGACCCGCCGGCCAGCGCGCTGTGCATGCGCGATGGCGTGACGCAGGTACTCACTGAACAGCCAGCGATTGGTCAGGCCCGTCAGTGCGTCGTGCGTTGCCTGGTGCTGCAGTTGCCGTTCGGACTGCTTCGCCTCACTGGTGTCTCGAACAAAGGCGATGGTGCCAACATGGCCTTCGCCATCCACGCGGCTCAGTGCGATGTCTATCGGGACCTTGGTTCCGTCCTTGCGCAGCAGGGTCAGATCTCCCATGGTTCCCATGGGTCTGCGTTGGGGTTCACTCGCATAGCGCTGCCTGTTTTCGACATGCAATCGGCGCAGGTCGGCCGGCAAGAAGAGCTCGACGGATTGCCCCAGCAGTTCATGGGGCTGGTAGCCTGACAGCGTGCACAGCGCCTCGTTGGCAAGCACGATGGTGCCGGCGTCCGATACGAACAGGACGCCGTCCGGCGCCTGTGTGACGATGAGCTCGCAAAGGTTCATGGGGCGCTGAGTTCTGGGGTTGCCCTCCTGGGCGGTGCACCGGAACCGTTGTGGGTCCGGGTACCTTCCCATGGTCGGCCAAGTGCAGGTTCACCGGCTTGACGTGCATCAAGTCTTGCGTGCGCGTAGCCCGGGTGCTGCTGAATCAGTGACCCCTCCCACCCGCGGGGTGGGCCGACAAGCTTGGCAGCCAATTGCGCTGCGTGGCATATCCGCGCCCAGCTGCCAGCCCCGATGAAGGGTTGGCATGTGCTGGGCTTGTGCGTTCTATCCGATCGTCATCAGGCTCGCATTGCCCCCGGCCGCCGCCGTGTTCACGCTCAGCGCGCGCTCGATCACCAGGCGCTCCAGCGGCACCTCGGTGCTGCCCGGGGCCATGGCCGTCACGGCCACGATGGGGCCGGGGCGGCGGGCGAGCTGCTCGCACACGCTGCGCAGTTCGTCGGGGCTGCCGTGGTGCAGCACGGCGGCCAACTCGATGCTGCCGTCGGCCAGGGCATTGCCGGTGGTGCTGATGCGTGCCTGCACCTCGGCCGGGAGCGTGGTGCGCAGGGCGGTGTGGGCATCGGCCCAGACGGCCTTGCCGCCGCTGGCGAGCACGGCGGCCAGTTGGGTCAGCAGTTCGTCCTGCGTGGTGGCGATGCACAGCACGGTGGCGCGCGGCAGCAGGCTGTAGACATTGCGCTCGCCCGTGGGGCCGGGCAGGGTGCGTGCGGTGCCGCTCTGGCTTTCGGCGGCAAAGCGGCGGCAGGTGGCGGCAAGGGGCGCATGGCCCTGCATCTGCGCCCAGCGTTCCAGCGCACGCAGGGGCATGAGCAGTTGGTCGCGTGCAGCCATGTCGGCGGGCACGGCGCGGTCGGCGGCGGCAAAGGTTTGCGCCAGTGCGTTGGCCGGGCGCTCGGCCAGCAGGCGCAGCAGGTACAGCGGGCCTCCGGCCTTGGGGCCGGTGCCCGAAAGGCCTTCACCACCAAAGGGCTGCACACCCACCACGGCGCCCACCATGTTGCGGTTGACGTAGACATTGCCGGCGTGCGCGCGGTCCACCACGCGGGCGATGGTCTCGTCGATACGGGTGTGCACGCCCTGGGTCAGTCCATAGCCGGTGGCGTTGATCTGGTCGAGCAACTGGTCCAGGTCCGTGCGTGCATAGCGCACCAGGTGCAGCACCGGGCCGAAGACCTCGCGCTGCAGCTCGCTGATGGCGTTGAGCTCGATCAGCGTGGGCGGCACGAAAGTGCCCTGCGCTGCCTCGGCAACATCGCTGCGGCAGTGCTGGAACACGGAGACGCCCTTGGCCTTGAAAGCCTCGATGTGCTTGTTGATGCCGCCCTGGGCCTCGGCGTCGATCACCGGGCCCACATCCACCGCGAGCGCTGCGGGGTTGCCCATGCGCAGCTCGCCCATGGCGCCCTTGAGCATCTCGACCACGCGGTCGGCTGCATCTTCCTGCACGCACAGCACGCGCAGGGCCGAGCAGCGCTGGCCAGCGCTGTCGAAGGCGGAGGACACGGCATCGGCCACCACCTGCTCCACCAGGGCCGAGGAGTCCACGATCATGGCGTTCTGCCCGCCGGTCTCGGCGATCAGCGGGATGGGGCGGCCTGCGGCATCGAGCCGGCCGGCAATGGTGCGCTGCAGGATGCGCGCCACCTCGGTGGAGCCGGTGAACATGACGCCCATCACCCGGTCGTCACCGATCAGGCGCGCGCCCACGGTCTCGCCCTGGCCGGGCAGCAGCTGCACCGCGCCGCGCGGCACTCCGGCCTGCCACAGCAGGCGCACGGCCTCGGCGGCGACGAGTGGCGTCTGCTCGGCCGGCTTGGCCAGCACCGGGTTGCCGGCGGCCAGCGCCGCAGCCGCCTGGCCCATGAAGATGGCCAGCGGAAAGTTCCAGGGGCTGATGCACGCCACCGGGCCCAGGGGAATGTGCGTGGCGTTGTCGAAGGTGCTCTCGACCTGGGCCGCGTAGTAGCGCAAAAAGTCCACCGCCTCGCGCACCTCGGCGATGGCGTTGCTGGCGCTCTTGCCGGCCTCGCGCATCAACAGGCCGATCAAGGGCTGCATGCGCTCTTCGAGCAGGTCGGCCGTGCGCTGCAGGGTGGCGGCACGCTCGGCTGGGGCGGTGGCGGCCCACGCGGGGGCTGCCGACTGTGCGTTCTTGAGTGCCTGGTCCACGTCGCCGGCCGTGGCTTCCTGCACCTGGCCAACCACATCACGCAGGTCGGCGGGGTTGCGCAAGGGGATGGTCGGGCCGGTGGGCGCATCGGTGGCGAGCAGCGGGCCGGCCTTCCAGTCTTGCAGCGCGCTGGCCTGTAGCGTGGCGGTCAGCTGTGCCAGCATGGCGTCGCTGGCGATGTCGAGCCCTTGCGAGTTGGCGCGGCCGTTGCCGTACAGCGCCCCCGGCAGCGGAATGCGCGGGTGGGGCAGGGCGGCCGTGCCCTCGCGGGCGGCGGCCTCGTCCACCACCTGCACGGGGCTGCGCACCAGCTCGGCCAGGGCGATGGTCTCGTCGGCGATGCGGTTCACGAAGGAGGTGTTGGCGCCGTTCTCGAGCAGGCGGCGCACCAGGTAGGCCAGCAGCGTCTCGTGCGTGCCCACGGGGGCGTAGATGCGGCAGGGCCGGCCCAGCTTGCCGGCGCTGATGGCGCCCACCACCTGCTCGTACAGCGGCTCGCCCATGCCGTGCAGGCACTGGAACTCGTACTGCCCCGCGTAGTAGTTGCTGCCCGCCAGGTGGTAGATGGAGGCCAGGGTTTCGGCGTTGTGCGTGGCGAACTGCGGGTACACCGCCTCGGGCGCGGCCAGCAGCCTGCGCGCGCAGGCCACATAGGAGATGTCGGTGTGCACCTTGCGCGTGTAGACCGGGTAGTCGGCCAGGCCGTCGATCTGCGCGCGCTTGATCTCGCTGTCCCAGTAGGCGCCCTTGACCAGGCGCACCATGAGGCGGCGGCGGGTGCGGCGGGCCAGGTCGATCACGAAGTCGATCACATGCGGGCAGCGCTTCTGGTAGGCCTGGATCACGAAGCCGATGCCGTTCCAGCCGGCAAGGCTGGGCTCATGGCACAGGCGCTCGAGCAGGTCGAGCGAGATTTCCAGCCGGTCGGCCTCCTCGGCGTCGATGTTGATGCCGATGTCATAGCGCTTGGCCAGCTCGGTCAGGCGCAGCACCAGGGGGTAGAGCTCGTCCATCACGCGCGCGAACTGGGCCCGGCTGTAGCGCGGGTGCAAGGCCGACAGCTTGATCGAGATGCCCGGCCCTTCGTAGATGCCGCGCCCGGCCGATGCCTTGCCGATGGCGTGGATGGCCTGCTCGTACGAGGCGTAGTAGCGCTCGGCGTCGGCCGTGGTCAGCGCCGCCTCGCCCAGCATGTCGTAGGAGTAGCGAAAGCCCTCGGCCTCCATGCGGCGGGCGTTGGTCAGGGCCTCGGCGATGGTCTCGCCGGTGACGAACTGCTCGCCCATCATGCGCATGGCCATGTCCACGCCCTTGCGGATCAATGGCTCGCCGCCCCGGCCGATGAGCCGGCCCAGCGAGGCGCCCAGGCTGCCTTCGCTGTGCGTGGCCACCAGCTTGCCGGTGATCAAGAGGCCCCAGGTGGCGGCGTTGACGAACAGCGAGGGGCTCTTGCCCAGGTGCGGCTCCCACTGGCCGTTGCTGATCTTGTCGCGGATCAGCGCGTCGCGCGTCGCCGCATCAGGGATGCGCAGCAGCGCCTCGGCCAGGCACATCAGGGCCACACCCTCCTGGGACGAGAGCGAGAACTCCTGCAGCAGCCCCTGCACGATGCCCGCGCGGCCGCTGGCGGCCTTGCGCTGGCGCAGGGCACCCGCGATGCGCAGCGCCAGTTGCTCTGAAGCGGCGGCCATGTCCTGCGGCACGCGGGCCTGGGCCAGCAGCGGGGCCAGGGCCTCGGGCTCGGGCCGGCGGCAGGCAGCAGTGATGGCGGCGCGCAGCGGGCTGGTCAGGGCGGGGCGTGGGGCGAAGTCTGCAAAAGCGGCGGAATGGGTCATGGCGGGTTCTCTGGTGAGAAATTCGGGCCCGACGGCTGCGGGCCCCACTAAATGG
This sequence comes from Acidovorax sp. Root219, assembly GCF_001428665.1. Taxonomy (GTDB): domain Bacteria; phylum Pseudomonadota; class Gammaproteobacteria; order Burkholderiales; family Burkholderiaceae_C; genus Acidovorax. Next base: position 4,452 of record NZ_LMIJ01000027.1, on the reverse strand, counting down.
ATCATCTCTGGACTTGCGGTGAATAAATGTTCGAAAATCGGCCTATCGAACGAATGAATCACTAGAGTCAATGACCAACGATGCCGATCTGGACCGTATCGACCGCCGGATCCTGTCGATCCTGCAGGAAGACGGGCGCATTGCCAACCTCAAGCTGGCCGAGGCCGTGGCCCTGTCGCCCACGGCGGTCCTGGCGCGCGTGCAGCGGCTCACGCGCGACGGCTTCATCCTGGGCTACGAGGCGCGGCTGAACCCGCTCAAGCTCGGGGCGGGCATGCTGGTCTTCGTGGAGGTGCTGCTTGACCGCACCACGCCCAACGTGTTCGACCAGTTCAAGGCGGCCGTGCAGGTGCATCCCGAGATCATGGAATGCCACATGGTGGCGGGCGGCTTCGACTACCTGCTCAAGACCCGCTCGGCCGACATGAATGCCTACCGGGTGTTCGCCGGGGCGGTGCTCTGGCAGCTGCCGGGCGTGCGCGAGACACGTACCTATGCCGTGATGGAGGAGGTCAAGCACAGCAATCACCTCGTGTTGCGATAGGCACGCGCGCAACGCCTGCATTGGCGAGTGCGCCACCAGCCCCCATAATGGGCGCAATACCGAAAGTCGCAGGAGGAGTTCTCATGTCCGCATTCAAATTCGCCGCAGCGGCCCTGGTGGCCGCATGTTTCAGCCAGACCGCCTCCGCTGCCTGCTACGTGGTCTACAGCCCGGCCAAGGAAATCATCTACCGTGCGCCCGAGCCGCCGGTGGACATGTCGTTCCAGGTCCACGAAGTGCTGCCCCGCGTGGCACCTGGCAGCACGCTGGTGTTCACGCTGGACAACTATGGCTGCGACCTGCGCATCAACGAACTGCCGCGCTTCGCACCTGCCCGCATGACCGGCCCTGGCGGGCGCCGCGCGCCGCGCGCCGACCGCGGCTGAGCCATTGCATCCGCGCACCCCGTGGACGGGTGCGCAGGACGGTTCGCAGCCTCTGAGACAATCGGAGGATGAGCGAACCCAAAGAATTGTCCCCCTCGTATGAACCCGCCGAGCAGGAAGCGGGAGAACTGCCGGAAGGCTGGCTGTCCGTGCAGTCCCTGGACCTCGAAGCCCAGGGCGTGGCGCGCCGGCCCAATGGCAAGGTGGTCTTCATCGACGGCGCCCTGCCGTTCGAGTACGTCACCGCCAACACCCACCGCAAGAAGAACAACTGGGAGCAGGCCAGCCTGACGGCGATCCACCGCGAGTCGTCCCAGCGCGTGCGCCCGGGCTGCCCGCATTTCGGCCTGCACGCCGGCGCCTGCGGCGGCTGCAAGATGCAGCACCTGCACGTGGGCGGGCAGGTGGCGGTCAAGCAGCGCGTGCTCGAAGACAACCTCTGGCACCTGGGCAAGGTGCGGGCCGAGATGGTGCTGCGCCCCATCGAGGGCCCCGCCTGGGGCTACCGCTACCGCGCGCGCCTGTCGGTGCGCCATGTGATCAAGAAGGGCACGGTGCTGGTGGGCTTTCATGAGCGCAAGAGCCGCTACGTGGCCGATATGCAGACCTGCCCGGTGCTGCCCCCGCATGTGGACGCCATGCTGATGCCGCTGCGCGCGCTGATCGCCTCGATGGACGCGCGCGACACCTGCCCGCAGATCGAGCTGGCCTGCGGCGACAGCGTGACCGCGCTGGTGCTGCGCCACCTGGAGCCGCTGAGCGCGGACGACCTCACCCGGCTGCGCGATTTCGCCGCCGCCCACCAGGTGCAATGGTGGCTGCAGCCCAAGGGCCCCGAGACCGTGAAGCTCATGGACGAGGGCGGTGAGCAGCTGTCCTATGCGCTGCCGGACTTCGGCATCACCATGCCCTTCAAGCCCACCGATTTCACGCAGGTGAACCCGCACATCAACCGCGTGCTGGTCACGCGCGCGCTGCGCCTTTTGGACGTGCAAAAGCACGAGCGCGTGATCGACTGGTTCTGCGGCCTGGGCAATTTCACGCTGCCCCTGGCCACCCAGGGCCGCGAGGTGCTGGGCATCGAGGGCAGCGAGGCGCTGGTGGCGCGCTCGCGCGAGAACTACCGGCTCAACCAGGGCCTGGTGGCCGAGGGTGGCAAGGCCCTGGCGCCCACCGATTTCGTGGCCCGCAACCTGTTCGACATGACGCCCGAGATGCTGATTGCCGATGGCTCGGCCGACAAATGGTTGGTGGACCCGCCGCGCGAAGGCGCGTTCGCGCTGGCCAGGGCGCTGGCCGACATCGAGCAATCGCGCATCGGTTCCGAGGGCGCGGCGCCGCTGCCCCCAGGGGCCGAGCACTGGACGCCGCCCAAGCGCATCGTCTACGTGAGCTGCAACCCCGCCACGCTGGCGCGCGATGCGGGCCTGCTGGTGCACCTGGCTGGCTACCGCTGCACGGCGGCGGGCATGGTCAACATGTTCCCGCACACGGCGCACGTGGAGAGCATGGCGGTGTTCGAGCGGGCTTGACCTGCGCCGCCGGGAGGCTGGATACAAAAAAGGAGCCTGCGGGCTCCTTTCGTTTTGGCGCTCAGTTTTCCCTGGCGGCCCTCGATGCGGCGCGCGCGGACGCCTCCGGCGGTGCAGCCTTGGTGATCACCGAGGGGCTGCCTTCAATCTTGTTCTCGCGCATGTACTGGTCCATCTCCTTCCACCCGTCGAAAACAGCCGCCTTGGTGGCCTTGGGGTTGAGGGTGTAGCAGTCTTCCACCCCGCGCAGCGCATGCCGGCAGGCGCCGCCGATGGCCTTGGCGTCGGCTTCCCGCTGGATGGCGCCCACATCCGGTCCGAGGCCCGGGATCTTGTCGCACCCGGCCAGTAGCAACGCGGCTGCGGACGCGGCCATGAGGCGCAGGATGGGGAGGGGGACAAAGGGGGCAGTAGAGCGCATGTGGTCTCATTATCGGCAGCTGGCCAGCGGTATTGAGGGTTGACCATTGCGAGTGGTCAACAAAAAGGCTCCCGAAGGAGCCTTTTGGGGGAACGGTGCCAAAGGAGCTCAGTCCCTTTCGCCGCCCATGATGCCCAGCAGGGCCAGCAGGCTCTGGAACACGTTGAAGATGTCCAGGTACAGGGCCAGCGTGGCGCTGATGTAGTTGGTCTCGCCGCCGTCCAGGATCTGCTTCAAGTCATACAGCATGTAGGCGCTGAAGATGCCGATGGCTGCCACCGAGATGGCCATCATGCCGACCGAGGAGCCGACGAACACGTTGATGATGGCTCCGGCCATCAGCACCAGTGCGCCCACCATGAGCCACTTGCCCATGCCCGAGAGGTCGCGCTTGATCACGCTGGCCAGGGTGGCCATCACGAAGAACACGCCTGCGGTGCCCGCAAACGCGGTCATCACCAGGTCGGTACCGTTCTTGAAGCCCAGCACCATGCCGATCATGCGCGAGAGCATCAGGCCCATGAAGAAGGTGAAGGCCAGCAGCACGGGCACGCCGGCGGCCGAGCGCTTGGTCTTTTCGATCGCGTACATGAAGGCGAACGCGCCGCCCAGGAACACGATCAGGCCCACACCGCCGCGCAGCGACTGCGTGATGCCCGTGGCGACGCCGATCCAGGCGCCCAGCACGGTGGGGATCATGCTCAGTGCGAGCAACCAGTAAGTGTTGCGAAGCACCTTGTGGCGCTCTTCCTGCGAGATGCCATAGCCCGCAGAGCTCCCCAGGGTGGTGACTTGGTCATTCATCATCTTGTGTCTCTCCTTTGTGGCCTGCACGTCGCAGACTTGACAAATTCTAGGTGGTGGCGTTCCTGCAAATGGCAATACCCGCACCGGCCAACGGGCTTGCGATCTTTTCCAAGGGTGGGGCATTGCACCGGCTGGGTCAATATTCTTTCGCCCCAGGCAGTGCTTGTGGCCGCATCGGTAGCCGCTATGCTTGCCGGTTTCCATCCGGGGCCGCCCCGCGCGCCCCCTCAACCCTGGCATTGCATCCATGAAAACCAAGCACGAACTCGAACTGGCCGACGTCAAGGCCATTGCCGCCGCTGCCGAAGCCGAAGCGCTCAAGAACAACTGGGCCGTGACCATCGCCATCGTCGACGATGGCGGCCACCTGCTGTGGCTGCAGCGTCTGGATGGCGCAGCCGCCGTGTCCTCGCACATCGCACCCTCCAAGGCCCGCACGGCCGCGCTGGGCCGCCGCGACAGCAAGGTCTATGAGGACATCGTGAACGGCGGGCGCACCGCGTTCCTGAGCGCCCCGACCATCGACGGCCTGCTCGAAGGCGGCGTGGCCATCCTCAAGGACGGCCAGTGCCTGGGCGCCGTGGGCGTGAGCGGCGTGAAGTCAACCGAAGACGCGCAGGTCGCCCGCGCCGGTATCGCCGCCATCGGCCTGTGAACCGCGGCATGCCCTGCGGCATGCGCCCATGAAAAAACCGGCCGAGGCCTAATGCCGTTCACTTAAGCCAGTGAGCGGCATTTTTCCTGTCTGCACATAGCCCATAC
>NZ_LMIJ01000026.1:16809-40315 GCF_001428665.1 Acidovorax sp. Root219 | reverse complement strand
GGCGCAATGGCGCTGGGCCGTTCTGGCAGCGGGGTTCTACCTGCTGTCCACGCTGTGCAAGGAGGTGTATGTCCCCTGGGTGGCGTTGACCCTGCTGCTGCCGCTGCCTGCTGGCTCGCCTTCGGGCATGGCGCGCTGGCGCTTCGCGTTGCCCACGCTGGCCGTGGCCCTGGCATATGCCGTGCTGCGCATCAGCGTGTTTTCCGGCATGGGCGGGTACCACGGCATCGCACTGAGCAGCTGGCAAGACCTGCCGGTCTTCGCCAGCAAACTGGTCCATTGGCTCGTCCAGGGCCTGGTGGGCAGCGGGGTGCTGGGCGTCACTGCGGTCCTGTTGTGCCTGGTGTGCCTGGTGGCCGGACTTGCGGCACAGCCGGAGCGGGGCCGCCTGGCGATGCTGGCGGGGCTTGGTGCGGTCGCACTGGTAGTGGTCTTCCCGCTGGTGTTCGTAGTGCACCCCGGTGTTGACCCGGAGGGCCATACGCGCTATCTGTGGGCGCCCTGGGTCGCCCTGTGCGTTCTGTGGAGCCTGAAGTGGCCTGCCTCGCTGGCGCGCTGGCACACCGCGGCCTTGCTGGTCTTCGCCACGGCAGTGGGGCTGCAGTCCCTGTCACAGCGCGAGCACGACCGTGCCGCCAACGCCATGTTCGATACCCACTACGCCTTCGCGCGGACCCCCCCGCCCGATCAGGTGCTGGTGCCTTACGAGCTCGCCTCCGCTACCTCCACCGTCATCCAGATGATGTATGCGCACGCGGCGTTCAAGCGCCTGGAGCCCGGCAGGCCCCATGCAGAGCCGGCGCTGGTGCGCTGGGAACCCGCCAATGCAGCCGAGCGCGCAAGTATCCGGGTGTGGGAAGAAGACTGCCTGTGCCTGGTGCGGCTGGACAGCCGCCCACCCGGGGAGCAAGAGTCCATTCTGCACAACCACCTGGCCAACTCCACCACGGCACTGCCCATGCACGGTCCGCTCCCGCGCATGGCGCACGGCTACGGCGGATCGATCGATTCGATCACCATCGAGGGCACCCAATTGCATGTGAAAGGCTGGACACCGACCCTGGGGCCCGGTCGCAAGATGGCCTTGGGGGTCTCAGCCCCAGATATCCGGGTACGCCTGGATTCGCTGGTCAGCACCGAGCGTCCCGACGTGGCGCAGGCCTTCAAGCGGCCAGACATGCTGATGTCAGGCTTCGAGGCCACCCTGGGTTTTGCGGACGAAAAGATGGCCCGCACGGCCAGCGAGATGCGCTGTGCCATCGTGCTTGGCCATTTGCCAGGCCAGCAGCACCAGTACCTGGTGCTGCCCGTGAAGGGAAAGCAGGGCTGCGACGATGCGCTGATACCCGAGGCGAGCAGGACTGAAAGCGACAGCGGCTGAGCGCAGTGCTTCGGCGGTAAAAAATCCGCACCCGCCGTCCGAGACAGCCCCGCCTACCGCCCCTTGGCAGGTGGCTTGCCGCCCAGCGGTGCCTGCCTGCTGCTGGGTGCGCTGCCGAGCTTGCCGCGCGAGGTTTCCAGCGGTGCGGGCAGGCTGCCCCGGGTGGTGGCGATGCCGCCGGCGCGCGTGGCGGTGGCTGCTGCGGCCGGGGGCCGGGCCTTGGGGGCGGGCACCACGCGCAGGGCGCCTTCGTCGGCCAGTTTGTCGCGCATGCGGCGCGTCATGGACTGGGTGCTGTTGTCCGGCGCGGTGAAGAGGAACAGCGTGCCATGCGGGCTGGACCAGGTGAGCTGGGTGTGCACGGCGCGGCCGTTGCTGATGAGCTCCACCCAGGCGCCCACCACGAATTCGGCGTAGGGCTCGGCCTTGGTGGGCGCGGCAGCGGCCGGCTCGGGCGGGGCGATGTCCACCAGGGCCTGGGCGCTGTCGTCGTAGCCGGCAACCGCCGCCACGGAGTCGTTGGGGTCGCGCGAGTCCTGAACCGAGTCCTCGGGGTCGAGGGTGATCTTGGCGAAGGCGGCGCGCTCGAAGGCGTCCTGGTGCAGGCCCACCAGGCGCTCCAGGAAGGCGCTGGTCTTGGCCGCCGGGTGGTCGATGGTCTGCAGGCCCTCGCGCAGCTTGACGAGCAGGCCGGGAATGGCTTCGGACAGGCGGTCGGGCTCGGCGCGGGTCAGCTCGGGCTGGGCGCTCCACAGCAGCAGGGGCACCAGGGCCAGGTAGCCGCCAGGGTCGTCCTCGCCGCCAGCGGCCTGCGCGACCTGGGCCAGGGCCACCACCTCGGCCCAGGGGCCGGCGGCAAAGTCGAGCACGTCGGCGGGCACGCGCTCCAGGTCGGGCAGTTTGCGGATGTCGGCGGCGATCTTGCCGGCCAGCATCTCCCGCTGCTCGGCCTGCAGCGCAGCCTTGTCCTTCTCGGCCTGGCGGGCCTTGGCCTTTTGCACCTGCGAGTTCCAGGCGGCCTGCAGGGCCTTGAGCACGGTCTCGAACGGGGTGGCGTCCTTGATCTCGATGCCGGCCAGGTAGCCCACGGATTCGTTGAGCAGGCGGATGAAGCGGGCAAAGCCGGGCGCCTTCTCGTCCGGGAAGGCCAGGCTGCGCTGGGTCATCTCGTCGAGCAGCACGCGCGCGGGGTGCGCAGGCTCCGTGAAGAAGGTCTGGTCGCGGCGCACCAGGTGCTTGAGCGCGGGCTCCAGGTTCTGCACCGCGCGCTGCACCGAGGGCAGCAGCCGCGAATCGCGTGCGATGTTCTCCATCATGCGGCCCACCACCTCGGCGGCCATGGCCGGCGGGTCCTGCGGGGCCACCACGGGCACGGTGTAGATCTGCTGGTACGGCATGCCCGGCACCGTGTACAGGTGCTGGGGTGCCGTGCCCGGCGTGGTGGGTGCCCAGCCGCCCTGGGGAACCTGGTGCATCACCTGGGGCACGGCCTGCGGCACGCCGGCCAGGCGGCCCACCAGGCGTTCGAGCTGGGCCATGTCTTCCATGGCCTCGGCCACCGCGTTGCCGGGGTGGTAGGCACCGCCCAAGCCTGAATGCATGCTGGCCGCACCGCTGGCAGCACCACCGCCGCCGCCGGCCCACGCCGACTGCATGGCAGCGGGTTGCGAGGGCACGCCACCACCCATGCCGCCGTAGCCGCGGGGGTCGAACGGGTCGCCGCCGGCCAGCATCTGGCGCAGGATGCCCACGGTGAGCAGCGCCTCTTCGGCAGCCGCCGCCTGGGGGGACATCATGGGCGCGGGCATCTGGGCCTCGCCGCTCCAATTGTTGTTCGGGTCGCCACTCCAGTTGTTGTGTTGGCCGCCGCCCATGCCGCGGCCATAGCCCGTGTTGCCATAGCCGGCGTTGCCGTAGCCACTGGGGCCGCCCATGGGGCCGCCATAGCCCGTGCCCGCGTAGCCGCCGCCATAGCCGGTATTGCCACCGCCACCACCCTGCATGCTGCCCCCCGTGCGTGCGCCGGCGCCGGGTGCGCCCAGCACGGCGTAGCCCACGGGCTCCACGCCGTTGTCGCGCAGGGTTTTGACCATGGTCTTGTATTCGTCGACCAGCAGCTTGCCCAGCAGGTCGCGCATGTGCTGCATCCACAGCCCGCGCACCTCGGCGTTCACGCCGGTCTCGCCCACCACCTGCTGCAGGGCGCGGATGTAGCTTTCGGGCCGCAGGGGGTTGCGCTCGGGCTGCACGCTGCGCAGGCCCTGGGCCGAACTGACCAGGGTGTTGAGCTCGGCCAGTATCGCCTCGGTGGCGTGCGAGGCCAGTTGCTGGGCGCGGGCCAGCTCCACCTGGCTTTGCATCTCGCTCTCGTCCATGAGCGAAAGCTCGCCAAAATCCAGGGGCGAAGCGTCTGCGGAGCGGGATTTGCCCGCCGCGGCGGGCGGGCCTTCGGCAAAGATCTCCAGCAGGGCCATGGAGTAGCCCTTGACCAGGGCGGCCTCATGCTGGCCCAGCAGGCGCAGGCTGTCACTGGCCAGGTTGCGCTGCTGGATGTTGCGCACCGTGCTCTCTTCGGCCGTCAGCGCACTGCGGGTGACCGCAATGAGCTTGTCCATGAGCGCCTCGCCCCCACGCACTGCGTTGACCACACAGGCACGGAAAACGGTTTTCGAAGAAGGCGCAGCCTGGGACATGGTGGGATGGGGATGGGAAAAAGGTTTCCAGCTGCAATGCTACTTGACCTGAGGGCCATCTGCACAATTCCCTGCCAGTCGGCTGCGGCACGGCATCGGGCGGTCGGCCAGGTTCACTTGGGTGCCGATAGCCGGGCTATTGGCACCCACAACACCCCGGCCGCCGGTCCGAACCGCCGCTGCCGTGCGCAAGGTCACGTACAGGGGCCCCGGCGCCTTACTTCAGCGCCTTGAAGCGCATGCGCTTGGGCTTGGCACCCTCTTCGCCCAGACGCTTCTTCTTGTCGGCTTCGTACTCCTGGTAATTGCCGTCGAAGAAGGTCCACTGGCTGTCGCCCTCGCAGGCCAGGATGTGGGTGGCGATGCGGTCCAGGAACCAGCGGTCATGGCTGATGACCATGATGGAGCCGGCGAACTCGAGCAGCGCGTCTTCCAGCGCACGCAGGGTTTCCACGTCCAGATCGTTCGAGGGTTCATCGAGCATCAGCACGTTGCCGCCGGCGATCAGGGTCTTGGCCAGGTGCAGGCGCCCGCGTTCACCGCCCGACAGCATGCCAACCTTCTTTTGCTGGTCGCCGCCGTTGAAGTTGAAGCGCCCGCAGTAGGCGCGGCTGGCCATCTGGAACTTGCCCACGTTCAGGATGTCGAGGCCGCCCGAGACGTCTTCCCACACGGTCTTGTCGTCCGAGAGGTCGTCACGGGTCTGGTCCACGAAGGCCATCTTCACGGTGGAGCCGATCTTGACCGTACCGCTGTCGGGTGCCTGCTTGCCGGCGATCATGCGGAACAGCGTGGATTTACCGGCGCCGTTGGGGCCGATGATGCCGACGATGGCACCGGCGGGCACCTTGAAGCTCAGGTTGTCGATGAGCACGCGATCGCCAAAGGACTTGGTGACGTTCTCGAACTCGATCACCTCATGGCCCAGCCGGTCGGCCACGGGGATGAAGATTTCGTTGGTTTCGTTGCGTTTTTGGTACTCGAAGTCCGACAGTTCCTCGAAGCGGGCCAGGCGGGCCTTGCTCTTGGCCTGGCGGGCCTTGGGGTTCTGGCGCGACCATTCCAGTTCCTTCTTCAGGGCCTTGGCGCGCGATTCTTCGCCCTTTTGCTCCTGCTCCAGGCGGGCCTGCTTCTGGGTCAGCCAGTCGCTGTAGTTGCCCTTGTAAGGGATGCCGGAGCCCCGGTCCAGTTCCAGAATCCACTCGGCCGCGTTGTCGAGGAAGTAGCGGTCATGGGTGATGGCCACCACGGTGCCCGAGTAGCGCTGCAAAAATTGCTCCAGCCAGTCCACGGATTCGGCGTCCAAGTGGTTGGTGGGTTCGTCCAGCAGCAGCATGTCGGGCTTGGAGAGCAGCAGGCGGCACAGGGCCACGCGGCGCTTTTCACCGCCGGACAGCATGCCCACCTTGGCGTCCCACGGGGGCAGGCGCAGGGCGTCGGCGGCGATTTCAAGCTGGTGCTCGGAATCGGTGCCGGCGGTGGCGATGATGGCTTCGAGCTCGGCCTGCTCGGCGGCCAGGGCGTCGAAATCGGCGTCTTCTTCACCGTAGGCGGTGTACACCTCTTCCAGGCGGGCCTTGGCGGTCATCACCCGGCCCATGGCGGCTTCCACGCTTTCGCGCACCGTCTGGTCGGGGTCGAGCTGGGGTTCCTGGGGCAGGTAGCCGATGTTCAGGCCGGCCATGGGGATGGCTTCGCCCTCGATTTCCTTGTCCACGCCGGCCATGATCTTGAGCAGGGTGGACTTGCCCGAGCCGTTGGTGCCCAGCACGCCGATCTTGGCACCCGGGAAGAAGCTCAGGGAGATGTCTTTGAGGATCTGGCGCTTGGGCGGCACGATCTTGCCGACGCGGTTCATGGAAAATACGTATTGGGCCATTTGCTTGTCTTAAAACTTGCGGAAATTGGGCAGAAGAATTCTGCTTTCAAAACACCCATTATCGGGCCATGCGACAATACGCACCGTGACGGGCTCCAGTTGCCTGCCACATCAGCACACCGCTGGGGACGAAGGAGGCATTCCAACCTCTGGGCTCCCACCCTTGAACCTCGTCGGCTTGAGACTGGCTCGGCAACCCCCCGGTTGTACGACAGGCCGATACCCAGCGCCCCGGATGGGCGCATTCAACGACATGACATTTGACGAACTGAACCTGGCTCCTGCCATCCTGAAGGCCGTGCACGAAACGGGCTATGAGACCCCCACGCCCATTCAGGCCCAGGCCATTCCCGCCGTTCTCGCAGGCCACGACCTGCTGGCCGGCGCGCAGACTGGCACCGGCAAGACCGCCGCGTTCACCCTGCCCCTGCTGCACCGCTTGTCGCAAAGCGCTGCCCCCAAGAACAAGTTCGGCGGCAAGGGCATCCGTGCCCTGGTGCTGACCCCCACCCGTGAGCTCGCCGCCCAAGTGGAAGAGTCCGTACGCGAATACGGCAAATACCTCGATATCAACTCCACCGTCGTCTTCGGCGGCGTGGGCATGAACCCGCAGATCGACCGCATCAAGCGCGGCGTGGACATCCTGGTGGCCACCCCCGGCCGCCTGCTGGACCTGCAGCAACAGGGCTTCCTGGACCTGTCGACCGTGCAGGTGCTGGTGCTCGACGAAGCCGACCGCATGCTGGACATGGGCTTCATCCACGACGTGAAGAAGGTGCTGGCCCTGGTGCCCCGCGAAAAGCAGAGCCTGCTGTTCTCGGCCACCTTCAGCGACGAAATCCGCGACCTGGCCAACACCCTGCTCAAGAACCCCCAGAGCATCCAGGTCACCCCGAGCAACACCACGGTGCAGCGCATCACCCAGGTGATCCACCCCGTGGGCCGCGGCAAGAAAAAGCAGGTGCTGCTGCACATCATCCAGCAGCACAACTGGAGCCAGGTGCTGGTGTTCACCCGCACCAAGTTCGGCGCCAACAACGTGGCCGAGTTCCTGACCAAGAACGGCGTGAACGCCATGGCCCTGCACGGCAACAAGAGCCAGAGCGCCCGCACGCAGGCCCTGGCCGGCTTCAAGAGCGGTGACATCCGCGCCCTGGTGGCCACCGACATCGCGGCCCGCGGCATCGACATCGACGAGCTGCCGCACGTCGTGAACTACGAAATCCCGAACGTCTCGGAAGACTACGTCCACCGCATTGGCCGCACCGGCCGCGCCGGCAACAGCGGCGAAGCCGTGAGCCTCGTCTGCATGGACGAAGAAGGCTTCATGATGGACATCGAGCGCTTCACCAAGCAGCAGATCCCCGTCCAGATCATCGAAGGCTTCGGCCCCGACGCCGGCGAGAAGGCAGAGCCCATCGCCATGGGGCGCCAGACCATCTGGGGCGGCGCAGGCAAGCCCCCGAGCCGTGACGTGATGCAGGCCGCTGCCAAGGCCGCCCGCAGCGAAATGATGGAACGCATCCGCACCAACAAGGCCGGCCAGGGTGCTGGTGGTGGTGGTGGTGGTGGTGGTGGTGGTGGCGACCGTGGCCCCCGCCCTGCCGGCGGTGGCAATGGTGGTGGTGGCGGCGGCCGAGGCGGCCGTGCCGGTGGCGGCGCAGCAGCTGGCGGCGGCGGTGGCGGCAATGGCCCGCGCGGCGGCGCCCGTGCCGGTGGTGGCGGCGGTGGCCAGGGCGGCGGCGCACGCGCCGGTGGCCAGGCACCTGCACGCGGCCGTTCCGGCGGCGGCGGTGGTGGTGGTAATTCCGGTGGCGGCGGCTACGAAGGTGGTGGTGGCGGCAACCGCTACGACGACCAGCCACCACGCCCCAACGCCCACCTGGGCACGCAAATGGGCCACGCCAATCCCAACCACCGCAGCTCCGGCCATGCCGGTGGCGGTGCCGGTGGCCAGCCCGACCCGATGCGCACCAGCGTAGACAGCATGGGCGGCGGCCGCCGTGGCGGTGGCTATCGTGGTGGCAACTCTGGAGGTGGCGGCTATGGCGGTGGCGGCACGGGTGGTTCTGGTGGCCGGGGCAACGGGTCTCGTGGGCCGGGCGGTTCTCGCGGCTCTTTTGGCCGCTGATCCGTCGGCAGCCAAAAGCACTACACCAAGCAACGCAAGCGCAGCGCCCGGCAACGGCGCGCTGCCACCCGAGGTGCATGCCCTGCATGCCCTCGGCCGGCGCACGCCGGACATGTCACACCCACGGCTGCACCTGCATGCCGTGGATTTTGCCGTTCTGGGCGCCAAGCCCGTGGTCCCGGCCCTGCCGCATGTCGATGACGTCTACATCACACTGGGCACCACCATCAAGGCCGCAGGCAGCCAGGATGCGTTTCGCGCCGTAGACCTGGATGCCGTGATCGCCACGGCGCGCACGGCCCTCGCGGCCGGTGCCACCCGCTGCGGCGTGGTCACCGCCATGGGCGCCGATGCCCACTCCAAAATCTTCTACAACCGCGTCAAGGGCGAGGTCGAGCAGGTACTCAAGAGCCTGGGCTTTGCCACGCTGGTGATCGCGCGCCCTTCCCTGCTGCTGGGCGAACGCGAGGCCCTGGGCCAGGCGCCGCGCGCAGCCGAATCCTTCTCCATCCAGGCCTTCAAGTGGTTCGATCCGGTGATTCCCGCAAACTACCGCGCCCGCCCGGGTGCGGATGTGGCGCGGGCGCTGGTGCGGGCCGTGCAGGCGGGGCCGCACGAAGGAGTGCCGCAGGTACGGGTGCTCATGGGGCGAGGGCTGGAATGAAGCCGTCGCGTTGACGAACCGGGGCTTGGTAGCTACCATTGATAGCTACCACCTGAAGGGACCCCCCATGGATACCGCACGCCTCTTCCAGTCAGGCCGCAGCCAGGCCGTCCGGCTGCCCAAGGAATACCGCTTTTCCGGCAGCGAGGTTGTCGTCAAGCACTTTGGCAACGGCGTGCTGCTGCTGCCGGTGGAGGCTCCCTGGCAAACGCTGGAGCAAGGGCTGGCGGCATTCGAGCCAGGCTTTGTGCTGGAGCGCCAGCAGACTGACGACCAGATGCGCGCAGAGATCACCCCATGATCCTGCTGGACACCAACATCTGCATCTACATCATCAATGCCAGGCCGCCTGCGGTGCTGGAGCGCTTTCGCCAATACCGGCTCGGCGACATCGGGATGTGCAGCGTGGTGGCGGCAGAACTCGCTTATGGCGTCGCCAAGAGCGGCTCGGCACGCAACCGCCAGGCGCTGGAGATGTTCCTGGCCCCACTCACCATTGCGCCGTTCGACGAGGCGGCCCTGTGGGCCTATGGCGACCTGCGCGCCGATCTGGAGCGCCGTGGCACACCCATTGGTTCGCTCGACACCATGATTGCGGCCCATGCCTTGAGCCAGAAGGCCCCGCTGGTCACCAACAACACCCGTGAATTTACCAAGGTGCCCGGCCTGCAGTTGGACAACTGGGTTCCCGCAGCCTGAGAGCACAAGCGCTGCTGCACTTGCGGCAGGCCCCGCTCCCTACTTCTTGCCAGCCAGCGATGCACGCACCGCATCCGTCTTGGCCACCACAGTCTCCGCGCACGCCGCGATGCGCTCCACATCACAGGTGGCCAACTGCCGGTCAATCAGCGTGTCCTTGCCGGTAGAAACCCAGCTCGCTGAATAAACGATGGAGCCGGCGTCCTGCGCCGACATGGTGGCGATGCGCACGGTGAGCTGCGCCTTGGACGCTGGCTCCTTGTAGCGCATGGAGCCGCTCTTGCGGATGCCCTCGGTCACCAGGGCACCCAGTCGAGCGGCCTGCGGGCCATCGGCCTCGGCCACGACGGCGACGTCGCGCACTGCAGCAGTTTGCGCATGGGCCTGCGGCAGCGAGCCGGCCATGGCGGCGGTGATGGCAATTGCGATAGCGGCCGCGCTGGCGTTCCTCTTGATCATTGTGTTCCCTCCCTTTAAGTCAGGAAGGATATGCCGCGCTGCTCACTTCACCCCCGGCGCAGGCCCAGCATTTCTTGAAAGTCTTCGTAACAGACAGCGCAGACCCAACGATAGTGGTCCGACGTGGTATAGCCCTCGCGCAGCGCACCGGGGGTATCCAGCGAGAACTCGGCCGAGCAGAACTCGCAGTGGTCGTGCTCCCATTCAGGACGGTACGGCTGGTAGGCCTTGCGTTCGAGCGCGGCACCTTGGAGGTATTTTTCCTGCCCTTGCAGGCGCCAGTCGGTCATGTGTCAGCTGCCTTGTGAAAATGCCCGAGTACACCTCAGGCGGCGACATGCAGCGGTCCTGACATGCTCCCTTCCGCGATTTCTCGCCTTAAACGAAAACCAGATTCCCCGCATCCAGCGACGGCGGGCGCGACAGGTCCTCGTTGATGCCCATGGTCTGGCTGGCGCGCTCCACGGCCTGCCACAGCGGCGCGGGCATCTGCAGTATCTCTTCCGGCGAGGCAGAGCGCGCAATCCAGGCGCTGATTTCAAAGTGCTGCTCATGGGTGAGCAGCTCGAGGTGCAGCATCTCGTCGATGGTTTTCATCTTGTGTTCGGGTCAGGTCTGTGGCTTTTCATACCGGGCACTCGTACGCAGGCGCCCGGAAACATGTTCTTGGGAACATGCTGCCACAAACACCGATGTCAAGGTGCGCAGGGGTAATGGGCCTGGCTTGCGCTGACTTGATCTTGCCCCCGAAGCAGACGATGGCAGCTTGCGCCCCGAGCACCGTATCACCCATTTGCGTACTGCCCGAGCGCGGGGAATCTCGCCAAAATGGCGCGCACATCCACTCAGGCCATTGCGCCAGCGCGTCCCGTCCATGCTGATGATGATCCCCGCCATCCTGCTGATCGCCCTGCTCGCAGCCATTGCCTTGGGTGGGCCGCGCGGCATGGCGCCGTTGGCCAGCGTCAACAGCCCGCCCTGCGTGCCCCATCGCCTGAACTTCACCATCCTGCCAAAAAATGAAATTGTCCGAACCGCGAATTGCCAGCCTGGGGTTTGCCTTCAGCGCCATCCTTCCCCTTGGCGTCTGGTTCGTCCTTTTGTCACCGGATGCCTCCTCAGGCATGTCCTTCCTGCAAAGCGCAGGCGCGCTCCTGACCCGCGTAGTCACCGATGCAGAGGTGTCGCCGACGCTCAGGGTGCACTACATCCTGCTGGCGATGCTGCCTGCCCTGCTCCTGCTGCAGTCCGTCCTGACATGGCGCCAGGCCAGCTTGGCGGGTCCATGCCGGTTTTGGTGCATCTATCTGGGATGGGTCGCCACGGTCATGGCGATTGCGATTCTTCACTGGCCTTCTGCCATCGCCTCGGCACTCGCCACGTACCACGCGGGCAAGCGCTCTGTGGCCTGACCAGGCTTTGGAAGCGGCCCGACACGATTTTTCACGAGCAACGCACACCCTCCATCGCCATGCCATTCGACTTTCTGGCCGGCAACGGCCCCCAGATCCGCAACCCGGCCCACCATGTCGGCAGCATCGACCACCACGAGCTGCCAGCGATCCTGCGCCTGCTCGCGCACGCCGATTCGTTCTTCCTGCACAGGATCTTCGGCCTCTACGAGGACCAGACGTTTTCGACGCAAGAGGTCGAGCAGGCGCTCTCGCACCTGGTGCCGTTGCTGGCCCGGCCCCTGGAGAGCGACGACCGCACGCTGCTGCACAAGCTCATCGCAGTGCTGGCGTATGCCCAGGTCACGCAGCAATCGCTGCATGGCGTGGCCGACTGATACGGCTTTGCCTTCAACCGTCTAACCTCGTTGGTCCGCCTTGCCGTGCCACAGCACTGTCTGCGGCCTCCCGCCTAGTTATACGATTGAATGCAAATCCGTATGGGCACCTGTTCAAGGAAGGTGTGAAGGAGGGAGCGCCCTGCCCTGCTGAGCTCAAGCGCGGGGTGCTGCCTGCGCCTGCAATGACACGGCCTGAGCACAACCTGGACGTGACGGGAATCACCGTTAATTACCCAGGGCCGCGCCACAATGGCTCACCTTTGATTTTCTGATGCATCCCTGCCGGGGTGCCCATTGCGCCATTTTCAATTTCTGATCGCACCCGGCGAGGATATCCCTCGCACTGAATTTTTCGCAGGCTGCTTTTTCTTCCATTTTCATGGAGGTGGGGGTTTTTATTGCCATTCACATGGTATGGGCCTTCAGATCCGCATTGCGCGATTTTATCGAAGCAGAAAAATACAAATCCACAAGAGCAGGGAGATATTCAATGCAGCTTAGCCCTCTGGCAGTGGCGTCACCGCCAACAGCAGCCTCTGGCGCCCTGTCGGTGCGCCCGGTGCGCCGTGCCATGCCCGCCACAACCAACCGAGGCCCGTTGACGCGCCCGGTCTGCATCGGATTATTCGTCCTCGCATTCGCCCTTGCACTGGTAATGGCGCGGTTGATTCCCGCCTTCCAGTCGCCGGACGAGATAATGCACCTGCACCGGGCCGACATGATCGCCAACGGCCAATTGCTCCTGGAGAAACCCGCGCCCGATGCCCGGGGCCATACCGGGGGTTATACCGACCTGCACCTGATCCGCTTTGCCACCTGGATGGCGACGATCACCGGTAACCGCAAGACCGATGTTTCTCCCGCCTGGCTGATGGACGAGGCCTCGCGCCACGGCTGGGCGCACGACCGGCATTTCGTCGATGCCGTCGGCACGGCCTATTACCTGCCGCTGATTTACCTGCCGCATGCCGCCGGCCTGGCCATCTCGCGCCAGATGGACTGGTCGATGCGGGCCAGCTACGAGTTCACGCGGGGGGTGGTGACGCTCTCGGTGCTGGCGCTGCTGGCCTGGGCCTGGCAGCTGCTGCCGCCCAACCTGCTGGTGCGGGCCCTGGTGCTGATGCCCATGTCGGCCTTCCAGATCCTGTCGCCCACCATCGACGGCCTGTGCATTGCCATGACGCTGGTGCTCGGGGGCCTGGCCATCGCGCAGTACCAGGCCCAGAGCCAAGGCAGCACCACCACGCCGACCTGCCGATGGCGGTTTGCCGCCATCGTGGGCTTCACCTTCGTGCTGGTCACCTCACGCACCAACCTGCTGCCCTTGCTGGCCCTGCCGCTGTTGCTGCTGTGCCAGCGCTTTTCGGGCACCCGGCTGGCGGCCTTCATGCTGCTGTGCGCGGCCAGCCTGGGCTGGACACTGTTCGTGCTGCTGACCACCATGGATGCGCGCATCGAGCGCACGCACACCACGCTGCAGATCGTGCAGATCTACCTGGAGGATCCGCTGTACTTCATGGGGCTGGTCGGCAGCACGCTGGCCGACAAGGACAAGGGGTACATGCTCATCTACTCTTTCGTCGGGGTGCTGGGCTGGCTCGACACCTTGATCCCCAAGCCGGCGATGCGGGGGATCTGGGCCGTGCTGGCGGCCCTGGCGCTGCTGGCCACTGTCTACGCGGGGCGCGAAGAGCGGCAGTACACGCCGCTGCGGGCGGTTCTGACGGCCTGCGCCGTCAGCAGCACGCTGCTGGCCTTCTTTGCCATTGCGGTCACTTGGAACGACTACCCCGTGCCCGTCATCGCGGGCGTGCAGGGGCGCTACTTCATCATGCCGGCGCTGCTGTTGGCGCTGGCGCTCGGCCCGCTGGAAAAGGAGCGCACGCCCCTGCAGCAGGCCACCGAGTTCGGGGTGACCGGCGCAATGGCCGGGTACTTTCTGCTGGTGCTGGCGGTCACGCTGTATGGCCGCTACCAACTGGCGGCGTTCTGAACCGGCTTTGCCGTGGCCTGGACGCGCACAAATACCTCGGTCGCCGCCTGCAGCCGTCCTCCGCTACCGGAGAGGTCGCAGACTTCTCCTTTTGAAAAACTTGCACACTTCGCTGAACCACAGCACCGTGCTGCCCATCGCGCCGCAGACCAGCCACTGGCCAGGCGACAACGGCGCGGTGCCAAAGGCCAGGTTCAAGACCTGCAGGTGCACCACGCCCACCTGCAGCAGGGCGGACAGCGCAACCGCCCCCCACAGCCAGGGGTTGGTGGCCAGGTTGGCGAATGCGCTGGCGGTCTCGGAGCGGGCGTTGAAGCAGTTGAACAGGTGGGCAAAGACCAGTACGGTGAAGCCTGCCGTGCGGGCGTTGGCGAGGTCGCGGTCGTCCTCGATCAGGCCGCCGGGCAGGTACATGTCCATGGTGAGCAGGGTGGCCACGGCCACCACAATGCCGATCTGCACCACGCCCCACCACATGGCGGCGTCGATCACCCGCTCGCCCGGGTGGCGGGGCTTGCGCGCCATGGCGTCGCCGCTGGCGGGGTCCATGCCCATCGCCAGCGCGGGCCAGGAGTCGGTGATCAGGTTCAACCACAGGATCTGCGTGGCCAGCAGCGGCAGCACCAGCGCACCGCCGGGCGCGGTCAGGCCGATGACACCGGCCCCCACCACGCCCAGGAACACGGTCAGCACCTCGCCCATGTTGGACGACAGCAGGTAGCGCAGGAATTTGCGGATGTTGTCGAAGATGCCGCGCCCCTCGCGCACCGCTTCGATGATGGTGGCAAAGTTGTCGTCGGCCAGCACCATGCGGGCCGCGCCCTTGGCCACCTCGGTGCCGGTTACGCCCATGGCCACGCCGATGTCGGCGGCCTTGAGCGCGGGGGCATCGTTCACGCCGTCCCCCGTCATGGCGACGATGTGTCCGTCGGCCTGCAGGGCGGCCACGATGCGCAGCTTGTGCGCGGGCGCCACGCGGGCGAAGACCGAGGTGCGGCGCACCGCCTGGGCGAAGGCCGCCGCGTCCAGCGCATCGAGCTCGGCCCCGGTGAGCGCCGTGGCGCCGGGCGGCACCAGCCCCAGGTCGGCCGCGATGCGTGCCGCTGTGCGCGGGTGGTCGCCGGTGATCATGATGACCCGTATGCCGGCCCGCCGTGCCTCGCGGATCGCCACCGCCGCCTCTTCGCGCGGGGGGTCGATGATGCCTGCCGTACCTACGAAGATGAGGCCGCGCTCCAGCGCATCCAGCGCCTGCAGGTCCTCGTGCGCGGCCAGGGGGCGGTAAGCCACTGCCAGCGTGCGCAAGGCGTCGCCCGAGAGTGCGTCCACATCGGCCAGGATCTTCGCACGCAAGGTGGCGTCGAGCGCGACCACGCCCATCCCCACCCGGGCATGGGTGCACAGGCCCAGCAGCACATCGGGCGCGCCCTTGCAGACCACCACCCGCTCGCCGCCGTGCTCCAGGTCGCGCTCGATGGTGGACATGCGCTTGCGCTCGGAGGTGAAGGGGTGCTCCGCAATGCGCTCGAACCGCTGCTTGCGCCGCGCGGTGGCCCCGAGCTTGTGCTCGGCCACCAGGAACGCGGCCTCGGTGGGGTCGCCGTGGACCTGCCACGCGCCGTTGTCGGCCTGCTGCAGCGATGCGTTGCCCGCCAGGCTGCCGCCGCTGAGCAGCACCACCTGTTCGGCATGCAGCGGGCCCGGCTGCAGGCGCGTGCCGGCCCATTGCACCTCCCCTTCGGGCGCATAGCCCACGCCCGTGACGTCGGTGGTGCCCGAGGCGGTCACGATGCGCACCACCGTCATCTCCGAGCGCGTGAGCGTGCCGGTCTTGTCGGTGCAGATGACCGAGGTGGCGCCCAGCGTCTCCACCGACGACAGGTTCTTGATGATGGCGTGGTGCCCGGCCATGCGCTGCACCCCCAGGGCCAGCACCACCGACAGGATGGCGGGCAGCCCCTCGGGCACGGCCGCCACGGCCAGGGCCACGCCCAGCAGCAGCACGCCGACGACCTCGGCCATGCTGTCGGGCCGGGAGATGAGCAAGATGGTGCACACCACCACGGCGGCGATGGCCAGCACGGCCACGCCCAGCATGCGCCCGATGTGGACGATTTCCTTTTCCAGCGGCGTGGGCTGCTCCACCGTGGCGGCCAGCATGCCGGCAATCGAGCCCATCTGCGTGGCCATGCCGGTGGCGACGACGAGTGCGGTGCCGCTGCCCTGGGCGACGAAGGTGCCCTTGAACACCATGTTCAATTGGTCGCCCAGTGCGGCGGGGCCTGGCAGGGGCGCGGGGTCCTTGAGCACGGCCTCGCTCTCGCCGGTGAGCGAGCTCTCCTGCATGCGCAGGGCGGCTGCGCGCACCAGGCGGGCATCGGCGGGCGTGGCATCGCCCTCGGCCAGCACCAGCAGGTCGCCCTTGACCAACTGCGCGCTTGGCACCCGCTGCATCTGGCCGCCGCGCACCACCGAGGCCGTGGGTGCGCTCATGCGTGCCAGCGCGGCCACGGCGTCGTGCGCCTTGGCTTCCTGCACATGGCCCAGCACCCCGTTGAGCAGGACGATGGCCGCGACGACGATGGCGTCCACAGGCCAGCCCTGCAGGCCTTCGAACACCCAGGCCAGCAGCGACACCACGATCGCGCCCAGCAACAGGTAGATGAGGGGGTCCTGAAACTGCGACAACAGGCGGCGCCAGGCGGCTATGCGCGGGGTGGCCTGGAGTTCGTTGGGACCGTCCTGGGCCAGTCTGCGCGCGGCTTCGTGTGCCGGCAGGCCGCTGACCAGGTCGGTACCCAGCAGGCGCGCCAGGTCCTCGGCACCTTGCGTTGATGGGTCGTTCGGTCCTTGCGGCTGTGCCATGCGGGCTACGCCTCGATGATCACTTTGAGCGCCTTGGTCTCTGCGGCCCGGCCGAAGGTGTCGTAGGCCTGCAGGATGTCCGCGAGCTTGAAGCGGTGGGTGATGAGCTGTTTGGCGTCGATGCGCTGGGACTGCACGGTCTTGAGCAGCATGGGCATTGACACGGTATCGACCAGGCGCGTGGTGATGGTGATGTTGTGCGACCACAGCCGCTCCAGGTGCAGGTCGGCCTTGACGCCGTGCACGCCCACGTTGGCGATGGTGCCGCCCGCTGCCACGATGTCCTCGCACATCGTGAAGGTGGCCGGGATGCCGACGGCCTCGATGGCCGTGTCCACCCCGCGCCCGCCGGTCAGGGCCATCACCTGCTGGGCGGCGGTGCCATCGGCGCTGTTGACCGTGGCCGTGGCGCCAAAGCGCTTGCCCACGGCCAGGCGGTTGTCGTCCAGGTCGACCATGATGATCTCCGACGGCGAATACAGCTGCGCCGTGAGCAGGGCGGCCAACCCTATGGGGCCGGCACCGACGATGGCCACCGTGGAGCCGGGCTGCACCTTGCCGTTGAGCACGCCGCACTCGAAGCCGGTGGGCAGGATGTCGCTGAGCATGACCAGCGCCTCTTCGTCCGCGCCGTCGGGAATGGGGTACAGGCTGGTGTCGGCATGCGGGATGCGCACGAACTCGGCCTGCGTGCCGTCGATGCGGTTGCCCAGCACCCAGCCACCGGTGCTGCAGTGCGAGTACATGCCCTTGCGGCAGTTCTCGCAGCGCCCGCAGGCGCTGATGCAGGAGATGAGCACCCGGTCGCCGGGCTTGAAGGTGGTGACACCCGGGCCCACCGAGTCGATCACGCCCACGCCTTCGTGGCCCAGGGTGGTGCCGGGCTGGCAGGTGGGCACGTCGCCCTTGAGGATGTGCAGGTCGGTGCCGCAGATGGTGGTGCGGGTGATGCGCACGACGGCGTCGGTGGCGTCCTGGATGGTGGGCTTGGGGCGTTCGTCCAGTTTCTTCTGGCCGGGGCCGTGGTACACGAGGGCGAGCATGGTGAGGGGTCCTTTGGGGTGGTCGGGGAGCCAATCCACTGTGTGCGCCATCCCGGTAGCTGTCAGTGCGCTGGCGCACGAATCTCGCTGGGAGTTGCTTTATTCGGCCGGCGCTTGATCCTGGTCAAGCCTGCCGCACATGGCCATTGCGCAGGCCATTGCAACCAAAGCCCGCTAGGATGGGCTCTTTGCAGACACCGCCTGGGCAAGCGCCCTCCTCCCACTCCCCACCTGCTGCCCCCATGCGCCCCACCCCTGCCGACACGCCACCGCCCCTGGACACGCTGATGGTGGCCACCTGCAATGTGCTCAACCTGGCCAACCCCGGGCGCATGTTCTACCCAAACCAGGACGCCTACACCGAGGCCGAGTACGGGCGCAAGGTGGAGTGGCTGGGCAACCGGTTTCGCACGCTCAACGCCGACGTGCTGGCCGTGCAGGAGGTGTGGGATGAGGCGGCGCTGAAGGCGGCCATCGCGCACAGCGGGCTGCGCTATGACTTCGTGGCGGTGCCCGGTGCCGAGAACGACGCCACGCGCCATGGAGCCCAGGGCACGCCGCGCGTGGGCATTGCCACGCGGCTCAAGGTGGAGGCGGTGCAGTCGTTCGCGAACTTTCCGCCGGCCTTTCAGGTCGATGTGCCGGGCCTGGGCCCGCACACGCGCTTTGAGCGCCCGCCCCTGGTGGCCACGCTGCGCATGAAGCATGGACAGCGGGTGAACGTGCTCACGGCGCACCTCAAGTCCAAGCGCCCCAAGTTTCTGCAAGATGCGCAAGGCCACGCGCTGGAGGACAAGGACGACCGCAAGGTGGGCGCCCTGGCCTCGCTGCGCTCGCTGGTGATGCGCGGCGCCGAGGCCATGGCCCTGCGCTGCCTGGTGATCGACCTGCTGCAGCGCACCAGCGTGCCGCTGGTGGTGATGGGCGATTTCAACGACACGCCCGACAGCGTGACCACGCAGCTGATCTGCGCCACCACCGAAATCGCCTACGACCGCTCGGCCCGCGACGTGGCGCTGTTCAACGCCTACGATCTGCAGGGCGAGATGGCGCTGAAGAAGGACGTGGCCTTTTCCCACATCCACCAAGGCTCGCCCTCGGTGCTGGACCAGATCCTGGTGAGCGAGGAGTTCCTTGCGCGCGGGCGCAACAGCCTGGGCGACGTGCGCCGGGTGGACTATTTCAACGACCACCTGCACGAGGGCCGCGACCGCACCCGCTCGGACCATGGGTTCGTGCGTGCGCTGCTGCGGCTGCAGATGGAACCGCAGCGTGCGCAGCCTGCCCCCGCAGCGCCGCCGATGGCCTGAAAGCACACCCGCCGCCAGCGGCGCGGCATCACCCATTTGCCTGCGCACGCCGGTGCATACCGGTGCTACATTCCTCCGAGAAAAAATCGAGGACAAGACAGATGCGTTGGAAAACCATCGCCATCGCGTGCCTGGGCCTTGCGGCCCTGTCCGCAGGCGCACAGGTACACCGCTGCAAACAGCCGGACGGAAAGATGGTCTACAGCGACCAGCCATGCACCCGCAGCCAGACGGGCGGGGTGATACTGCCCGACCCCAGCGTGCGCGAAGTGGCCTGGGAGCAGGCGCGCAACAGGGCGCAAGGGGCAGGTAGCGCCAACTCCGTGCCGTGCCGCAAGGCCAGGGAAGAAATGGCCCTGCTCGTGGGCCTGCGCACCGTGTCGACCGAGGAAAAGCGCATCCGGGTGCAGGGGCAGGAGACGCGGGTGGCCGCCGCCTGCGGTGCCGAGCCACCGGGCGCCAACCCGCCGCCAGTGGCCGGCAAGGCACCTGCCGCTTCCGGGCCCGTGGCCTTCGTCTACTGCGAGGCCGGCCTCTGCCACGACAACAAGGGCGGTATCCATATGAAAAGCGGCCCGGATTTCGTGGATGCAGCCACCGGCAAGACCTGCTCGCGCGTAGGAGCCCAGACGATCTGCCCTTGAACGGTCAGGCACGCTGCCAAAACCCTCGTCCACCCTGGGAATTGCGCCCTGGCGCGCCGCGCTGCGGCACACCTTGCAACACGGCGTGCCGGCTGACACATGTGGTAACGAGGCGCCCAGTAAGATGCCGGGCCAGGCCCCGGATTGAGCAAGGGGCGACGAGACCTCTATATGACCATGCCCAGAGCCCACATCTCCCCACCACCCCAGCAGCACACTGACGCCCAGACCAGCCGGGGGCCTGGCCGCACGGCGGCAGCCGCCCTGGTGGCCCTGCTGCTGGCGGCCTGCAGCAGCACGCCGCTGCCGCCCTGGAATGCGCCGGGTGCCACAGCGCCGCGCCCCAATGCCCCCGCCCCAGTGCCCCGCGCGCAGCCAGGCAGGGTGGTGCCCGCGCCCCTGGGCGCCCAGCAGCAGGCGCCCGCGCCGCAGCCCGGCGCCACAGGCGTCATCACCGCACCGCTGCCGCCCACCGCACCGGTGGTGGACCGCAACGAGCCCCTGGCCACCCCGCCCTACGGCCCCGCCGTGATGGTACGCTTCCCGGACCCCACGGTGCGCTACAGCACGCCGGGCCTGGCGCCCGGTCGCCGCGCCTACACCACCAATGCCGAGGTGGAGCAGTGGCTGCAGTCCGTGGCCTCGGGCACGGCAGGCGGCCCTTCGCGCGCCAGCGTGCTGCGCCTGGGCACCTCGCAGCGTGGCGAGCCCCTGGTGGGCCTGCTGCTCACCCGCGCCCCCGGTGACGACCCGGCCAGCCTGGATGCCGGCAAGCGCCCGACCGTGGTGCTGATCGGCCAGCAGCACGGCAACGAGCCCGCCGGCGCCGAGGCCCTGCTGGTCATTGCCAGCGAGCTGGGTCAGGGCCTGCTGGAGCCGCTGCTCGAACGCATGAACGTGATCGTGGTGCCGCGCGCCAACCCCGACGGTGCGCAGGCCGACACCCGCGCCACGGCCAATGGCATCGACATGAACCGCGACCACCTGCTGCTCAAGACGCCCGAGGCCCAGGCCATCGCGCGCCTGGTGCGCGACTACCGCCCCATCCTGGTGGTGGACGCGCACGAGTACACCGTGGCCGGCCGCTACCTGCAGAAGTTCAACGCCGTGCAGCGCTACGACGCCCTGCTGCAGTACACCACCACGGCCAACTACCCCGAGTTTCTGACCAAGGCCTCGCAGGAGTGGTACCACCAGCCCATGCAGGCCGCGCTCAAGGCGCAGAACCTCTCCAGCGAGTGGTACTACACCAATGCCACGGGCGCGGACGACCGCACCCTGTCGATGGGCGGCACGCAGCCCGACACGGGCCGCAACGTGCATGGCCTGAAGAACACGGTCAGCCTGTTGATCGAGACGCGTGGCGTGGGCATCGGCCCGCTGCACATGCAGCGCCGCGTGCACACCCAGGTCACGGCCATCGCCAGCGCGCTGCGCTCCACCGCCGAGCGCGCCGCCAACCTGGAGCAGGTGCGCGGCTTCGTGGTGCGCGACATCTCGGCCAAGGCCTGCCGCGACAACGTGGTGGTCGAGGCCGGCCCCACGCCCACGCAGCGCGAAGTGATCTTCATCGACCCCGAGACCGGCATGGACCGCCCGGTGCGCGTGGACTGGAATTCGTCGCTGAACCTGCGCACCCTCAAATCCCGCGCCCGTCCCTGCGGCTACTGGGTATCGAACCAGGCCGCCCCGGTGGTGGAGCGCCTGAAGCTGCTGGGCCTGCAGGTGCTGCGCATCGCCGAAAACGGATCGCTGCTGGGCGAAACCTACCGCGAGACCGCGCGCGAAACCTCGGAGCGCCGTGACGTGCTGGGCACCATCAGCGACAGCGCCGACATCATCCGCGTGCAGGTCGCCCCCGTGCGCGCTGCCATCGACGTGCCCGCCGGCAGCTACTACGTGCCCCTGAATCAGCCCCTGGCCCACCTGGCCGTGGCCGCGCTGGAGCCGGATACGCAGAACAGCTACTTCGCCAACCGCCTGGTGGAAGACCTGTCGCAGACGGCGCGCGTGATGTCGACGCCTTCGCTGGTGTTTGAAGAGACGGATTGAGTGGTCTGCCCATAAAAGGCAACCTGCCCTGCTCCAAGCCAACTGCCTCAACCCACGCATGAAATACTCACCAGGCAGAGACGCCAGCGGCAAACCCCTGATCACCGGCCGGGAAGCAGCCATTGGCCTGTGGCTGATGGCTGCGGCCACAGGTCTGCTGCTGTGGACGAATCCCATCGTGCCGCCTTATACCGGCAGGGCTGCGTGGCTGTTCTCAGCATTTGCGCAGATGTTCGGGCTTTCGGGCCCGGCCATCGCCATGTGGTCGTTCGTGGCCTTGCTGCTCGCCCTGGGCGTGATGGGATGGGTCGGCGCTGGCAAGCAGCCGCGCTGACCCAGGGAAGCGCCCTGACTTCCTTCAGGGATTGGTAACTCCACCCCTGCTTCGCCCTGGCGGCGCCAGACGCCACCACCGGCCGCGACCTGCGGCCCCACACCAGCCTGATCGGGATCGCCATGGTTTTGCGGATGCCGAATTTTCCCAGGGCGGCCAGGCTCTGGCCGGTGCTGGCCCTGGCGTTGTACGGCGTGGGGCAGCCCGCGCTCACCCCGCTGCGCCAGGAACCTGCGCGGTACGCGGCCATGAAGAAGCCGGACTATCCCCCTGAGGCACTGCTCGCGGGCATAGAGGGCAAGACCGTTCTCAAGGTGCTCATCAGCGCATCAGGCGCAGCCAGCAGGGTGGAGGTGCACCAGAGTTCGGGGCATCCGTCGCTGGATGCCGCAGCCCTGCAATCGGTTCAGCAGTTCCAATTCATTCCCGCCCGGACGAACGGGGTCGCACACGCCTCCTGGGCCCGGATTCCCATCGGCTTCAGCATCGAGAGCCGCATGGCTCTGTTGTGCCCATCGACATGGCTGCCGTGGTGCCGGGCAGAGGGAGCCGCGCCCACCCGGTAGCCATGGGGCTGGCGGGCGCAGGATGGATGTGCTCAGGAGCGTGCGCGGCAGAAGGAGCATCGGCTGCAACGCCCGATAAACCGGTCTCGCCGGGTGTCACCTCTGGCGCCCAGGGGCCCACCCTGGGCTTGTCGGCTCTACCCAGCGACCCTCGGTTTTCGGGCGTTTCGCTTCGATGCCTTCTGCCGCACACGCTCCTGCGCTGCTTGAATCCGCTCATCGCAGGCAGAATCGGGCCATCCGCACAAAGACGTTTCTCACCCGAATGAGCACGCAAGACCACCCACCCCCGCTGTACCAAGGCAGTTGCCTGTGCGGCGCCATCCACTACGAAGCCCGCGCCGAGATCAAGGCCGCCTCGCACTGCCACTGCAGCATGTGCCAGAAGGCGCATGGCGCGGCCTTCGGGTCCTATGGCAGTGTGCAGGTGGGCAGCTTTGCCTTCACACGCGGCGCAGAACTGCTCAAGCGCCGCGAGTCATCGCCGGGCGTCACGCGCACGTTCTGCCCGGAATGCGGCTCGCCGCTGACCTGGCACAGCGAGCATGGAGATGCGGCGGCGTGGATGTCGTTCTCACTGGGCACGCTGGATACACCGTTCGTGCCGGCGAAGGCGCTGCGCAGCATCCATGCGGGTTCGGTGCCTGCGTGGTATGCGGCCGGCGAAGCGCGCAAAGACTGAGCGGCAAACATCCCATGGACTTTCAAATCAGACGCGCGACCGCCAACAATGCACCAGAAGTGGCCTTGCTGACCCGCGCCGCCTATGCCAAGTGGGTGCCGGTGATCGGACGGGAGCCCCTGCCGATGAAGGCGGACCACGAGGTGGCTGTCAGGGAACACCTGGTTGATTTGCTGCACGTCGATGGCGTGCTCGCCGGCCTGGTCGAAATGATCCCCGAGCCGCAATGGCTGCTGATAGAGAACCCAGTCCACTGAAACCGAGAAATCGGCTGTGCGTGAGGGCCTGGCAGGGCCGCAATCTAGGCGGCGGGCGCAGC
>NZ_LMIJ01000026.1:10723-16787 GCF_001428665.1 Acidovorax sp. Root219 | reverse complement strand
TCGCGGCGTTGCGGGCTTTGCCAAGGCGGCCAGCCTTGGCCGCAGCCCGCGCCTTGCGCTGCACCCGCTGCCACCCCGGCGCACAGCCGATTTCTCGGTTTCAGTGGACTAGCGGTCGCACCCGCATTCCAGGGCCGCGGCTGCGCGCGCATTCTCCTGGAGCATGCGCAGCAGGTCGCACGGGGGCAGCAGCTCCAAGGCCTGCGGCTCTTCACCAACAAGCAGTTTGCATCGAACGTCGACCTGTACCTGCACCACGGTTTCGCCGTGGACCGCGAGGAGCCCTTCATGGGCGGGTTCACTGTCTACATGCGCAAGCCGTTGGCGCCCGACAACGGTCCGCCTGTCGCCCTGGATTGATTCCCCTCCCGCTGCCATGGCACCATCGCGCCACCGCTGGCCGTGGCTGACCCCAGTGCAACGGGACGCGGTAACCAAAAATCAAATCCAACAAGGGGAATACCAATGAGGAATCAAGGCGCCATGGCCCTTTGCGGCCGGCTTGATCGCGGGATGCGGTGCACGACCGGATGGCAAGCCCGCCCCTGCCTGCCACGGCGGGGGAACATGCAGGGGATTGCCCTCCATGGCTAACACCTACAACGGCATAGGCACCTCGTATCTTGGCAAGTGCAAGTTCGAGCAGGACGACTCGTTCGTCACCACCAAGTGGTTTCTGATCGGTTTTCCCATCTTCCCGATGGGCAGCGTGCGGCTGCGTGAACTGGGCAGCGAAGGTGTGCCCTTCTTCAAACGCACCACGAACTACGAGTTCATCGAGGACGTTCCGCTGGACGTGATGCAGGTGCTGCGCATCTACGTGTACTCGGTGTTCATCGTTGCCTGGTTCGGCCACTGGGCCATGGGCAACCAGCCGCCGCTGGTGCGCTTCATCATGATCACGCTGGGGATTTTGCTGCCGTTTGCGATGCGGTTCCTGTCCAAGCGCATGGCGCAATAAAAACCGGTTTGCGGTTTCAGAAGGCCGCGCGGATTTTCAGCGCCGAGGACGCCTGCGAGGTGCTTCTGGCGCAGGGGCGGATGGCCTTGCAGCCGCAGTGGCCAGCGCGCCCCCGGTCGGGCCCTCCTCCCCCACCAGCTCCTGCGCCACCTGCGCGACCAGCGCACGCAGCCAGCGGTGCGCGGGGTCGTCGCGGTAGCGCACGTGCCAGCCCATGTGCAGCGGAAAGGTGCCCAGGTCCACAGGCGCCGGCAGCACCTTGAGCCGCGCATCGTGCGCCAGCCGGTGGCAGATCAGCCGCGGCAGCGTGGTGCAGTAGTCGGTCATGGCCACCATCTCCGGAATGGCCAGGAAGTGCGTGACCGAGACGGCCACATCGCGCTGCAGGCCCTGGCGCTCGAGCGCCTGGAACAGGCCTGCGCGCAGCCGGCCCGGCGGCAGCACGTTGACGTGGCGCAGCTGCTCGTAGAGCTTCTTGGTCAGCTTGCTGCCAGCGACCTGCGGATGGTCGGCCCGCACCACGCAGGCCAGGCCGTCATCGCCCAGGTGCTGCACGACCAGGTTGTCCGGCGCGTCCACGATGCGGCCCAGCACCAGGGCGGTGGTGCCGGAGACCACGCCCGTCTCGGCCAGGTCGGTGCCGAACGGTACCAGACGCAGGCGGATGCCGGGGGCCTGCGCGCGCAGCCGCGCGACGATGGCCGGCATCAGCGCGAACTCCATGTAGCTGTTGGCGGCGATGGTCACGAGCTGGTCGGCACTGGCCGGATCGAACGCCTGCTGCCCCAGCACGATGCCATCGAGCACCGCCAGGGCCTGCGCGATCTGCGGCGCCAGGGCCAAGGCCCGTGCGGTGGGCTGCATGCCGTAGCGCTCGCGGATGAACAGCGGGTCCTGCAGCAGCGTGCGCAGGCGCGTGAGCGCGTTGGACAGCGCGGGCTGCGTGGTGCCCAGGCGCTCGGCGGCGCGGGTCACGCTGCGCTCTTCCATCAGGGTCAGAAAGACGGGCAGGAGGTTGAGGTCGTAGCGCATCAGATATCTTTTACTGGAATATCTGGAATCCAGCAAATAAATTGGATGAATTTGTCAGCGGCGCGCATCCTTCGTCCTGTGCAAGCCTTTACCCATCCACTTTTGCCATCGAAAGAAACCACCATGACCACCACCGAAACCCTGTTTACCCCCACCCGCCTGGGCGCCATTGATGTGAAGAACCGCATCGCCATGGCCCCGCTGACGCGCTCGCGCGCCGGCATGGACGGCGTGCCCTCGGCCCTGGCAGCGCGCTACCACGCCGAGCGTGCATCTGCCGGCCTGCTGATCGCCGAGGGCTATACGGAATTCACGGCCATGCAGGCTGCCTGAGCCCCCTACCATCAACCATCCGCAGGAGAACACCATGACAGCAACCCTCAAAGACCTTCTTCCCGGCCCGCTGGGCTTTGGCACCGCCCCGCTGGGCAACATGTTCCGCGCCATCCCCGAGGCCGAGGCTCGCGCCACGGTGGACGCTGCCTGGAACGACGGCATCCGCTACTTCGATAACGCACCCTTCTACGGCGCAGGCCTCGCCGAGATCCGCATGGGCGAGGCCCTGGCGGACCGGCCGCGCAGCGAGTACGTCATCAGCACCAAGGTCGGCCGCCTGGTGCTGGACGAGGTGGAGGACGTGGCCGCGCGCGACCTGGGCGAGAAGGGCGATGTGTTCCGGCACGGCCGCCCCAACCGCATCGTCAATGACTACTCGGAGGACGCCACGCTGCGCTCCATCGAAGACAGCCTCAAACGCCTGAAGACCGACCACATCGACATCGCCTGGGTGCACGACGTGGCGCAGGACTTCTACGGCGACGAATGGCTGGGCGTGTTCGAGACCGCGCGCAAGGGCGCCTTCAAGGCGCTGGACCGCTTGCGCGACGAGGGCGTCATCAAGGCCTGGGGCCTGGGCGTGAACCGGGTCGAGCCCATCGAGCTGCTACTGGACCTGCAGGGCCCGCGCCCGGACGGCTTTTTGCTGGCGGGCCGCTACACGCTGCTGGACCACAGCCGTGCGCTGCAGCGCGTGATGCCCAAGGTGGCCGAGCAGGGCCTGTCCATCGTCGTCGGTGGCCCCTACAGCTCGGGCGCGCTGGTCGGCGGGCCCAATTTTGAGTACGCCCCGGCCACGCCCGCCATCCTGGCCAAGGTCGCTGCCATCAAGGCGATTGCGGACCGGCATGGCGTGTCGATGAAGGCCGCGGGCCTGCAGTTCGCGCTGGCGCACCTGGCCGTGGCAGCGGTGATCCCGGGTGCCAGCCGGCCTGAACGCCTTGCGGAGGACCGCGCCGCGCTGCAGCTGGCCGTGCCGGCGGATTTCTGGCGTGAGCTGCGGGCTGCGGGGCTGGTGCATCCCGAGGCGCCGCTGCCACTCATCGGCTGAGGTGGCAACAGCAGGTACCTCAGGGGGCCATGACGATCTCTTGCTGTTGGCCCCGCGAACCGAGACTGCCTTCATCAGAGATCCCCCTTGGGGGCTGTCTCCGGCCCGCCAGAGGTTACAAGGTGCCCAACGGATTCAAGCAAGCCGCAGACGCCTTCAGAACGGCAAGCACCACATGGTCTTGCCGGGCCCTCCCCTGCAACCTTCCCCCAAGGCTGCTACGCTGCCGCTTCCTTCAACCACCACCGATGAAGCGCCCCATGATCGACCTGCATTACTGGCCCACGCCCAATGGCTGGAAAATCTCCGTCATGCTGGAGGAATGCGGCCTGCCCTACCGCACCCTGCCGGTGAACATCGGCCAGGGCGAGCAGTTCAAGCCCGACTTTCTGGCCATCAGCCCCAACAACCGCATGCCGGCCATCGTGGACCACGCGCCGCCGGGCGGCGGCGCGCCGGTGTCGGTGTTCGAAAGCGGCGCCATCCTGATGTACCTGGCCGAGAAGACCGGCCAATTCTGGTCCACCGAGATGCGCCAGCGCTACGCGCAGATGCAGTGGCTGATGTGGCAGATGGGGGGCCTGGGGCCCATGTCGGGGCAGAACGGGCACTTCAAGATCTACGCGCCCGAGAAGGTGCCCTATGCCATCGACCGCTACGGCAAGGAAGTGAACCGCCTGTACGGCGTGCTCGACGGCCAGCTCGCGCGCACGGGTGCCTATGTGGCGGGTGACGACTATTCGATTGCCGACATGGCCAGCCTGCCCTGGATCCGCTCGCATGTGGCATACGAGATCCCGCTCGAAAACTTTCCGCACCTCAAGCGCTGGCACGACACGTTGATGGAGCGCCCCGCCGTGCAGCGCGGCCTGGACCTGGCCAAGGACCTGCGCAAGCCGATGACGGACGAGCAGAAGAAGGTATTGTTCGGGCAGACGGCACAGAGCATTCGCGACAGCGCCAAGCAGGCGGCGAATTGACCAACCATGGTGCGGCCCCCTGCAGATCCTGCCTGCCTTGGCCGTGGTGGCCCGGCAACTGTCGGTAGTTACTCAAAGCTCAAAGGACTGCCGGTACTCGGGCACGGTGCAGTCCCAGCCGTAGGTTTCCTCGATGGCCAAGCGCATCGCATCCGCTGCCACCGGCTCTCCGTGGGTCACAAAGACGCGGCGCGGTGAATGCTGCACGCCGAGCCAGTCGAGCAGTTGACGGCGGTCCGCGTGCGCAGAAAATTGCGCCAGGTTGGTGACTTCCGCCCGCACCTTCACGTACGCGCCGTGGATCTTGATGGCATCTGCACCGTCCACCAGGGCCTGGCCCCGGGTCCCCGCGGCCTGAAAGCCCGCAAACAGGATCGCGTTCTTGCGGTCTGGCGCATAGGCTTTGAGGTGGTGCAGCACCCTGCCGCCGGTGGCCATGCCGCTGGCGGAGACGATGACCGAGGGATAGCTCAGGCTGTTGAGCCGGCGTGACTCCTCCACGGTGTTGACGATGGTGGTCTGCACGCTCATCGCCTCGCACTCGATCGCCCCCAACCGATGTTCGTCCGCGTGGTTCTTGTACAGGCCGGTGACGTCCGCAGCCATCGGGCTGTTGAGGTAGACCGGAAGGTCCGGAATGCGCCGCGCTGACTTGAGCAACTGGATGGCATGGATCAAGGTCTGCGCCCGACCCACTGCAAATGCGGGTGCGACCACGATGCCGCCCCGGGCCGCCGTGCGGTTGATGACCGAGGCGAGCTCGACGAGTCCATCCTCTTGAGGATGCTGGCGGTTGCCGTAGGTGGACTCGACCACCACGTAGTCTGCCTTTTCGACGGTTTGCGGCGGCCGCATGAGGAGGTCATCGCTTCGCCCCACATCACCCGAAAACAGCAGGCTACCACCGTCCCAGGCAATGCGCGCACTGGCGGCCCCGAGGATGTGCCCCGCACGCTGCAGCCGCCATGACCAGCCGCTCCAGGGCGAGCATTCGTGCCCGAAGGGGATCTCCTCGAACGCCTCGAGTGCCACGCGGGCATCCTCCTGGGTGTAGAGCGGCAGCGAAGGCTTGTGCCTGGAATGGCCATGGCGGTTGGCGTACTCTGCGTCCTCTTCCTGCAGCCATCCCGAGTCGGGCAGCAGCAATTGGCACAGCTCGCGCGTGGCCGCTGTGCAATACACGTTTCCGCGAAACCCTGATTTCACCAACCGCGGCACATAGCCACTGTGGTCCAGGTGCGCATGGGTGAGCAAGACGGCATCGATGCTGGCAGCATCCACCGGCAACGGATCCCAGTTGTGCAGCCTCAACTGCTTGAGCCCCTGGAAAAGGCCGCAGTCGACCAACAGCCGGCGCCCATGGTGGGTCAGCAGGTATTTCGAACCGGTGACGGTGCCTGTTCCGCCCAGAAAGTCGATGCGCATGCTTGTCTCCGATCTACGTGGTGGTCCGTGGCTTTGGACGACGCACGCCCAAGCCCTGCCGTGCACACACCTTAGGCCCATTGGCCCTGGACACCATTGACCTGGGTCAATGGAAGACGGGCCCTGGATTGGGCTAGTCCACTGAAACCGAGGAATCGGCTGTGCGTGAGGGTCTGGCAGGGCCGCAATCTGGGCGGCGGGCGCAGCCGGATTGCACACCCGGCGAGCACGGCAACGACGAGTGCGGCCCTGCCAGGCCCTCACCCTTCGGGCCGGGGC
>NZ_LMIJ01000026.1:0-10713 GCF_001428665.1 Acidovorax sp. Root219 | reverse complement strand
GGCGTTGCGGGCTTTGCCAAGGCGGCCAGCCTTGGCCGCAGCCCGCGCCTTGCGCTGCATCCCCCTGCCTCCCCGGCGCACAGCCGATTCCTCGGTTTCAGTGGACTATTGATTGATCTGCCTCAATGGGGACAGGGCCAGGACGCGCACCATGGGCCATGACCATCAAGGAGCTGCCATGTCATTTCTTCAAAGCAATGTCGGGGTATTGGACCGGGCCGTAAGGCTGGCTGCGGGGGTGCTGCTGATCAGCCTGGCCGCCATGGGAACCATTGGCCCCTGGGGCTACATCGGTTTCGTGCTGCTTCTCACAGGTGTCATGGGAACCTGCCCGATCTACTCCCTGATCGACTTCAGCACCTTCAAGCGCCAAAAGCCTTGACCTGCACACTGCTCCATCTTTGTGGAGGGGCCACTCGATGATGCCCCGTCTATGGATCATTGGCGCACTGGGCCTGGTGTGCGCGGCGGCAGCAATATGGTTGGCGGTGCGTATGTTCGTGGCGTGGATCACCTTCGATTGACCAGGCGCCACGCCCAACCGCACAGGCCGATGTCGCCGTGACGAAACGGGGCAGCGGCCACCTGCCCCAGCCCCTTTCATTCTTGTTGACAGGAGTTCCAGATGGCGCACCCACTGCCCAAATTCATTGTGCTCACCTTGGTCACGGCCAGCCTCACCGCCTTCGCAGCGCAAGCAGGCGATCCCTCAGCCCGGCCACCAGCACCCCAGGCCAACCCATCGGCAGACAGTGTGGCCGCAAGCGCAGCCCACGACGCAGAGATCGCGGCCCGACAGGCCACAGCGGCAGCCAAAGCCGCCGCAGACAAGAGCAGGATGGCCGCAGGCAAGGTTTCCAGGGCGCTGGCGCAAGGCATACAGCGGGCAGCGCGCAAGGCCGCCGAAGCAACGGTCCGGTTCGAAGAAAAAGCCGCCGCGTCGGCAGACAAGGCCATCGACCAGAGCAAAGAGGCTGCAATCCTCGCCCGCGCCGAGGCACGCAAAGCATCTGAACTGGCAAGTGAGGCGCTGCAAAAGGCTGACGACGCGGCCAAGCGGTCCTTGCAGGCGAGTAGGCAAGACACGCAGCAGGCAGCCCTTGCCACCCGAGAGGCGCTTGAACAGGCCGAACTTGCCATGCAGAAGGCGGCCAAAGCGGCGGCAGAAGCTTCATCGAAAGCCGCCAGGGCCTTGCGGCAGAGCGTCCACCGCAAGCGCGGGGAAGAGTGATGGCGCCTTGTGCCGCCAGGCTGCGTATTTCTGCCGCTGCTGAGCACCCAGTCCGGCTTTTTACAGGGGACAGTGGGAACGGCGGGCGCTGGCCACCCAGATCGGCTCAATTGCACACCCGCCAGCTGCCGCCAATCGGCATCTGCCTCGCTCAGTTGCCCTGAGGTGGACCAAGGGAGGTGCACGACCGGTTGAATCCTTCGCCCCGAGCTGAATTTCAGCCTTGCCGCGAAGCAGACAACCGATGGCAGCTTTCTACCATCTGCAGACAACGCCAAGGATACGCCTGGACCAGGACTGACCGGCCTGCGTCAATCGACGCGGCGTTGCCGCGGTAGCCGTTGCCCCTGCCGGATCAAATCTGCAAGGACCTTCACCTTGGGTTGTGGCGAATCCCTGCGCCAGATGAGCAAGGTCTTCACTGTTCGGAAGTCGCCCTTGAGCTTGTGCTCCGAAAGCCTGGCGCGTTCGGTGTAAGTGTCCAGCACTGCCGTCGGAATGAGCGCGACCCCCATGCCCGCCACACAACATCCAAGGATGGCGTGGTAAGACCCAAGCTCAATGATTCGACTCGGTGCCATGTTGTCTCGTGCACACCATGCCTCCAGTCGCTGGCGATGCGGACAGTCCGGTTCAAAGACCAGCAACGTGCCTTTTCGAATGTCATGGGCAGAGCGGATCGGCGGATGCCCGGCCGGTCCGATGACGACCAGTTGCTCCGTGTACGCCACCAGGCTGTCCAGCTGCGGGTCAGACACAGGTTCTGCCACCAGCGCCGCGTCCAGCTCGCCAGACAGCACGCGCGCCGTCAGCGGGCGCGGCGCGCCCGTGCGAAGTTCGATGGAAAGATCCGGGTAGCTATCGTGAATCTTTCCGATCAGCGACGGAAGGCGGATGGCGGCGGTGCTCTCCATCGCACCCAGATGAAGCACGCCACGCGGCACCTGCTCGTGCATTGCACCGCGCGCCTCCTCGGCCAAGGAGAGCAAGCGATTGGCGTATTCGAGCAACACCTTTCCTTGCGGCGACAACTGAAACTGCCGATTTTCGCGGTCAAAGAGTGTGACGCCGAGATTGCTTTCGAGATTTTTGATGCGCGTCGTGACATTGGACGGGACGCGATGCAGCAAAGCCGCCGCCCGTGTGATGCCACCAGCCGTGGCCACAGCCTTGAAAACGCGCAGATCGGGCAAGTCCATATTCTCAATTCAAGAATGAAATGATTTTAATTATTCATTTTACGAGACGAACGATGCTTTCTAGACTGCAATCACTTTGTCTTTGAAGTGCACACTTTGCGTTGAAAGAGGATCCATGATCGTCACCGTTTTCAGATCCAGATTGAACGCCCAATTCCAGGGCGAATACCAGAAATCCGCAGCGCGGATGAGCGAGTTGGTCCGAGGCATTGCCGGCTACGTTTCGCACAAGGGCTTCACGGCCGACGACGGCGAACGGGTGACGATCGTGGAGTTTGAGTCCGAAGAAGGTCTAAAGGCCTGGGCGGCCCACCCAGAGCACGTTGGGGCCAAGAAGATGGGGCGGCAGGTGTTCTTTTCTGAGTACCGCGTGCAGGTTTGCAACGTGGTGCGGGATTCGGCCAACCGCAAATCGGCAGCGGTCAGCCCTGATGCTTGAGCGTAGCCAAAGCACCTGTGCGGATGGGATGGTTCGTGTGGCGGAGCAACGCCGCGATAGTCCGCATCGCGTTTCGCGGTGCAACGCAGTCTGACGATTGATGGAGCACTTGTGGAAGGCCCAGTGCACACGGGCTGAGCGCGGGGAGAGGTCCGTTCCGTACTACTGAATGCGCAGGTCTGGCAGGCCCACTCGGTACGGCGCCTTTGCTGCGGCCTTGTCCTTGTACCCGTCTGTATCTGCCCATGGCTCTGATGGATGCGGATCTTGGCCACGCGCCGCTGTTCGCAGCGCGGGTCGAAGGCATGGACGCAGTGGTCATGGCTGACTATGTCAGCCGCTACCTGCTTGCGGCTTGGTGCCCATCAAGGGATCGGCAGTTTGAACAGTGAATCACCCCAGCAGGGTCCACCACGCCGTCAACGATGCGAGGGCCAGGCTGCACGCCAGCGCCCCAGCGATGCGTGCGGCGAACCATTTGCCACCCGCTACGGCTGCCACCACGCAACGGGTCAACGTGTTGGCACCGATGGCCACCAGCACGCCTGCGATCCAGTGATCGGCAGATACACGGCCGGCGGCATGCAGCGCGGCCAGCGCGGCGATGGAGGCGTGGGGATCGAGCAGCGCTGCCAACGCCACGCCGATGCTGCCTGCCGTGTCGCCCAGATGGCGCTGGGCGTTTCCCACCAGCAAGGTCACACCCGCAAGTACCAGCGCGACCAGAATGGCCTCGCGGGGGCGCAGGGCGGAGCCCTTGCTGTCCGGCAGCGCCTCGGGTGGGGCGGCTGCATGGCGGGCAAGAACTGCGCCGCACGCAGCCGCCCCCACCGCCCCAGCAAGTGCACTGGGCAGCAGTGCCCACGCGGCACTTGGTGAGAGCGCCGCCGACAGCATCAAGGCCTGCAGCCAGGTGGCAGACGCCGAGACAGCGCCGCTCCCCGCCAGGACCGACAGCTGCTGCGGCTGGGCACGGGCCCGGCTGCCCAGCGATGCAATGCACGCCGTGCTGGAGACAAAGCCCGAAACGAGGCCTGCCAGCAGCGGCCCGCCGCGGGGGCCCAGCCTGCGCAGCGCGACCTGGCCGCCCGCCTGCATCGCCAGTATCAGTAGCACCATCGCCGCCAGCGGGCGCGGATTGATGCCGCCCAGAATGTCCATCGGGCGCGATGGAACCAGGGGCAAAAGGATCAGTGCCAGCGCAATCAACAGCAAGCCGTCATGCAATTCCTGCTCGCTGAGCAGTTCGGTCGCGAACCGGTGGAGGTGGCTGCGCGCCGCCAGGAGCACAGCCAGGCCCGCACCACAGGCTGCACCCAGCGGCGGTGAAATGGCCGACTGCACCCCGATCAGGTAGGTGACGAACAGGGCCATCTCGGTGGTCAGCCCCGGGTCTTTCGAGCGGCTTTTGAAATAGGCAATCACCGCCAGCAGGGTCACCAGCAGCGCGCCCACCGCCACCAGGCCCGGCACTGGCAGGCTTTGCGCCAACGCCCCGCAGACGGCGGCAACGGCAAAGCTGCGCACACCGGCCACTTCGCGGTCGTCGCCTTGCCCCTTGCGCCGTTCGCGCTCGGTGCCGATGAGAAGACCGACACCCAGCGCCACGGCCAGGCCGAGGGCCGGGAGCATGGTTGCCTGGCTGCTGGCAGTCGAATCCATCAGACACCTTTCTGGATGGCCTGCGACGCGCAACAGCACACATCCTTCAAGGCCAGAGGCCGCGCGTGCAGGACATCGATCATCTTCGCGAGCCACGCACCGGGGGGACTTGATGCGGATCAAGAAACAACGCATCGCCGCTGCGCTGCTCCCCTGCCCCAGTTACTCACAGCAGCGCGGCAGGAAAAATCCAGCTGTATCCGCCAAGGATGACCAAGGTCAATGGATGCGCGCACCGGTCCATCCATGATGGAACTCCCACCCCAAGGAGAACCCTATGTTCAAGCGCATTCTCGTTCCCGTCGATGGAAGCCAGACCTCCAACAAGGCACTCGCCACCGCGCTCGGGCTGGCGCGGGAATGTGGTGCCGTGGTGCGCCTCGTGCATGCCATCGACGACCTGGCACTGATTTCCGGCTACGACTACAGCGTCGATCTCCTCTCGGTTGCACGCAACCAGGCACACGGCCTGTTGGCCGATGCGATGGCGATTGCCCGCTCTTCTGGGGTGGAGTCAGACTCCGTGCTGGCGGAGATTCCTGGCGTGCGGCTCGGTGAAACGGTGGCCATTCAGGCCCGCGAATGGAAGGCAGACCTGATCGTGCTCGGAACCCACGGACGCAAAGGCCTGGGAAGGGTATTGATGGGGAGCGGTGCTGAACAGGTGATGCGCACTGCCCCGGTTCCCGTGCTGGTGGTGCGCGGCGACGAATAGAGCGCTCGCGTCGAACGCTTGCATCCATTGGCACACGGATGCTGGCCAAGCATGCAGGTGCCAATCCCCTGAGCCACCACCAAGGAGCCACCATGACCGAAAAGCCCGAGCGCCCATGCTCTCCGCGCGATCTCATGGCACTGCACAGCGAGTGGCTTCACTTCGGGGTGGACAGTGCTGTCCGGTACTGGCAGCAGATGGGAATGCTTGCGCGCTCGGCATGCAAACGTCGGTACTGGGGTTTCGCAGAGCCCACAGACCTGCAGCCTGCTCGCTCCTAGAGGTACACGCCGGTAGTCACGATCTGCGTAATGTTGGCCAAGCTGCCGCTCATCTGGCCGACCAGCGTCACCGAGAAGCTCTGCGCCCCAACCGTGCTGTCGGTGTCTTCCACGTAGTAGATGTTTCCTATGGCGTTATTGCTGGCGCTCGCCCCAGAGAAGGAGAACACCACCACCTTGCCGTTGTCGGCCACAGCCACCTCGCCGGCCACATTGACATCGGTCGCCAGCAGGATGTTGGTGCTGCTCAGGCTCGAAGACCCGTAACGCACGCCGATATTGTTGCCAGCAGACAGGTCCAGACCCGCAGCGCTGGATGTCGAGTCCACCACGGAGCCGCTCATCGAGCCCGCTGCGCCTAGAAACGCCCGAAAATCGAAGACACCGCCGCTGCGCACGCCGGTCAGGGTGTCCGTGCCATTGGCAGAGCCCGTTGCCTCGAAGACATAGGTGGCGGTGCCAGTGATGGAGGTGGTGATGGTGTCGTTGCCGCCGCCGCCGCGGAAGGTGTCGTTGACCCGGCCGCCCGACAGGGTGTCCCCGCCCGAGCCGCCGGTGATGGCGTTGGTGCCCTGGAACACGCCGCTTACCGTCATAGCTCGCGTAACGCCCGAGAGGTTGATCGTCGCCGTGGAGCCGGTGGCCTGGTCGTACACCAGGTCAATCTGGCTGATGGAGCCGAGGTTGGCGTCGGACTGGAAGGTCAAAGCAAAGTTTCGGGCAGCGCCCGCATTCACGTCGCTGCGCAGGGCCTCGACATTGGTGATGCGCGCGAGCGACTGCGTGCTGCCGACGCTGAACGAGCCACCGACCGTGATGGCATCGGTGCTGCCACCGCCATCGATGCTGTCGACCACTGCAGTGCCGGAGATAAACGAGGCCGCGTTGGCATAAAAGATGAAGTCGGCGCCGCTGCCGCCGACGATGGTGTCCACGCCCGAACCGCCGACGAAGTTGTTCCCGCTCGCGCCCACACCCTTGAGCGTGAGGTCCCGGGTGACGCCGGTCATGTCGAAGTTTGCCGAGGAGCCAAACTTGGTGTCGCCCGAAAGATCAATGGTGGTCACGTCACCCAGGTTGAAGTCGCTGTTGACAACGATGCTGTGCGCGAAGTTTGTCGCGGACTGGCTTCGTGCCTTGATCTGCTCCACGCTGGTCATGTGCGTCAGGTCGGACGAAGTTGTCAGGACGATAGCGGCGGGGCCGATCTCTGCAGTGTCGATGCCGTTGCCGCCATTGACCAGGTCGAGCAGCGCGTTTGCCGACAGAAACTCCGCCATCGAACCGTACAGGAATGTGTCATTGCCATCCTCGCCATTGAGGGTATCAACGCCGGCCCCACCTGTGATGATGTCCGCACCGTCACCGGCATTTACGGTGTCGCCGCCGCTGCCCAGCGTGATGGTATTGGCCGCCGTCCCGCCCGTCACCGTAAGTTTTCCCGTGGCGCTGCTGGCCGAGAGATTGCCGTCCGCCAGCGTGACGGTTGCCGCGAAGCCGCTGTCCAGCGTCAGCGACTGCCCGGTGGTGAGGGCCTGTGCATTGATCGACTGCGCGGCACCCAGTGTGACCGAATTGTTCCCTGCGGCCAGGGTGAAGTTCTCCACTGCTGCATTCAGAACCTGGCCACCGTTGAGCGCCGAGGTGAGGATGATCCTGTCGTTGTTGCCCGTGGCCGTGATAGTGCCGAAGCCAGTGTACTGGTTTGCACGCATCGAGATGTCGCCGCTAACCGTCAGGTTCTCGACCGAGCTCGTCGTGGCGCCCGCGATGTTGGCGCCATTGGTCGCCTCCAGCACGTCTGCACCGTGGCTCAACTGGTAGTTGCCGGTGACCGTGGTGCCACCCACGCTCACCGTCGTAGCGTTGCCCGCCACGCCGTTGACGCTGGTGGAGGCCAGTACGAAGACGTTGTTCGAGGCGCCCCCCGACACGGTGTAGGTTTCCACCCCTGCGCGCGCCGTGACGGTGCCGCCCGTGGTGATGGTGATGAAGTCCGCGCCCCCAGTCGCTGAAATGTTGGTCAGCCCCAAGCTCTGGGCCTGCGTCATGATGATGCCGCCGGTCAGCGTGAGGTTTTCCGCCGTGGTGGCAGCGCCGCCGTTGACGCCGGAGATGTTTGCACCCGAGGCGACGATCACGTCGTTGGCGTTGTCCAGCGTCCAGGTGCCGCTGACGATGTGGCTGCCGATATCCACCGTCGTGGCGTTGCCCGCTGCGCCGATGATCTGTGTCGCACCCGCAAGCACCGTCAGCGTGTTGGAGCCGCCCCCGGAAAGCTTGTAGGTTTCAATGCCGGCCTTTGCGGTGACGGCCCCGCCCGTGGTGATGGTCACATCGTCCGAACCGCCGGTGGCACTGACAGTGGTAAACGCCTGGTGCTGTGCCTGCGACATGCTGATCGCACCGTTGATGGTGAGGTCCTTGGCCGTGGTTGCGCCGCCGCTGTTCACGCCCGAAAGGTTCACGCCGTTGCCCGCGCTGATCGCGCCGGAGAAGCCGTTGAGGACGTAGTTGCCAGTGACTGCCAGGCCGGGGGCAATGACCAGTGTCGCATCACCCGAACCGCCAGT
The DNA here is from genome assembly GCF_001428665.1 of Acidovorax sp. Root219. Lineage (GTDB taxonomy): Bacteria > Pseudomonadota > Gammaproteobacteria > Burkholderiales > Burkholderiaceae_C > Acidovorax. Next base: position 2,613 of record NZ_LMIJ01000026.1, on the reverse strand, counting down.
CACGTTGGTGGTCCCAAGCGTGATGAGGATGGTGTTCGGGGCGCTGGAGTTTGCCACCCTGTAGGTTTCCACATCGGCGCGGGCGGTGACGGTGCCGGTGCCGCTGATGGTCACGCTGTTCGAAGAACCAGGCGCTGCGATGCTGGCCAACGCCTCGTGCTGCGCCTGCGACATGAAGATGCTGCCAGTCAGCGCAAGCTTGTCCGCCGTGGTGGCGGCACCGCCGTTGACGAATTGGATGTTGGCGCCGTCGGTGGCGACCAGCGTGTCGTCGCTGGCGTGGCCAAGTGCCCAGGTGCCGGTGGGCGTGGCGCCGGCAATGTCCAGCGTGGTCCCGGTGCCGGCAGGGCTGCTCACATCCTGCCCCACGGCGCCCAGAGTCACGCTGTTGGCGAAGTTGCCCAGCGCGAAGGATTCAACGCTGGCGGCCAGCGTGCCGCTGGCCTGGGTGGTCAGGGTCACCACCTGGGTGCCCGTGGTGCCATCGGCCAGCGCGGCCTGCGCCGCCGTCATGGTGTAGTTGCCGCCGGCCAGCACGATGCTGTCGATGCCGGATACCGAGATGGCCGAGATGTCGCCGGGCGTGGTGGCGCTGGCGATCACGCTGTCCGCGCCGTGGGCCTTGAGCGTGGCGGCGGTGCCGCCGCCCAGGGCGGCCAGCGTGTCGCGCACGGTGGCGGTGCCCGCGTCGGTCAGCGTGCCCGCCACCCCGCCGGTGCCGATGCGGCCGATGGCCGCCTGGGCGGCCGTGAGGGTGTAGTTCTGCCCGCTGGTGAGGGCAAAGCCGCCGACGCCGGTGCCGGTGAACGCGGTAAGGTCTTCGCCACCCGCATTGGCCACCACCAGGGCGGTGCCCGCGCCGGAGAACGCCTTGCCATTGGCCAGCGCGCTGCTGAGGGCAAGCGTAGAGCCTGCGGGCACGGTGAAGCCTGCCAGTGGACCCGTGATCGTGGCGGTGCCCACGCTGCCGCCACTGCTGGTGAAGGTGAAGGTGCCGCCCGCCTCGGTCACGTCGATCTGCGTGCCCGCAGTGGTGAACGAGGCGATGTCGCCCACGCCCTTGGTCACCGCAAACACCGGTGCTGGCCCGCCACCGCCTGCATCCGGCACCAACGGCTGGTCGAGCACCAGCTTGGCTGCGGCCACCGAGGCCGGGTCCTGTGTCACGTTCTCCAGCACCTTGGCCAGGGCCGCGAAGTCGGTTTCCGTGCGGCCCGCGATCTGGGTGTGGTAGTAGGCCACCTCGGCCTTGTTGTCCAGCAGCGCGCGTGCTGCGGCGTACTGCGCCGGCACGGTGGGCGATGCAAGGGCCTGCACGGCGGCCAGCATGATCTGCTGCGGCGGTGTACCCGTGTTGAAGAGGTCCGCCGCCAGGCGGTGCAGCCCTGCATCGGCCGCCAGGCCCATGCCGGCCAGGAACTGGGTGGCGAAGGCGTCGCCCGCCATGCCGGCCGGGTAGCGCGCCTGGAACTGCGGCAGCCCCGCCAGCGCCAAGGCCAGATCGGGCAGGCTGTGGCCCACGTCTTCGTAGGTTTTTACCAACAGCGGCATGAAGGCACTGCCGGGGGAAATGCCCAGCATGCTGACGACGAGTTTGATGAGCAGCTTCTGCTCTTGCGTACTGACCGCCATGGGGCTTCTCCTGCAGGCTTGTTGTTGTATGGGCCGCGGAGATGCGGAATAGTGCCCTGATCATAGGGGCGCCATGCCCCCCGGATGCCCCCAGAAGAGGTAACAGTGGCAGGCTTTACACCCGATCATCACCGCTCGGCCCTGCACTGGCTGCAAAAATGGCAAGCCCACTTCTGGAATGGCGCCATACACTACGAATGGATCCCATTCATCACCCTTTCTCCTGCGATGCGCCCTCTCCGGTACTCCATCAACGTCACCCTGGACGGGTGCTGCGACCACCGCGCCATGCCCGCAGACGAAGAGCTGCACCGCCACGCGGTCGAAAACCTCGAACGGGCCGATGCCCTCCTCTTCGGGCGGGTGATCTACCAAATGATGGAGGCCGCGTTCCGACCCTCCGCATCGACCGAACCACGGCCCGGCTGGACGGACCCGTTTGCCCGAACCATCGACGCGGCCAAGAAGTACGTCGTGTCGAGCACCCTGGCGCAGGCCGACTGGAATGCACAGTTGCTGCACGGGGACCTGGGCGCCGCCGTTCAACAGCTCAAGCAGCAGCCGGGCAAGGGGCTGTTCACCGGGGGCGTGCAGCTGCCGATGGCGCTGGCGCAGCTGGGGTTGATCGACGAGTACGAGTTCGTGGTGCACCCCCGGCTGGTGGGCCATGGGCCGACCCTGTTCGCGGGGCTGGCGAAGTACGTGGACCTGGAGCTGGTGAGCCGGGTGGAGTTTGGCTCGGGGGCCGTGGCGATGCGGTATGTGCCGCGCAGGTAGGAGCGTGCGCGGCGGAAGACATCGAAGCGAAACGTCCGAAAACCGGGGATCGCTGGGTATGACCGACAAACCCAGGTGGGCCCCTGGGCGCCAGAGGTAAACCCCGGCGAGACCGGTTTATCGGGCGTTGCAGCCGATGCTCCTTTTGCCGCGCACGCTCCTCATATGGTCGCCATTGTCAATACTGTCAGTGCCTCATTTGGT
>NZ_LMIJ01000025.1 GCF_001428665.1 Acidovorax sp. Root219 | reverse complement strand
CACAGCCTCTGGCGCGTTCAGACTGGCCAACTGTCCATAACTGCGTGCTGTGCATAACGCTGCTTATGGAGAGCTCTCCATAAGCAGCGCTTGCCGTCGGTCGTGCACGGGAGCTGGGTTCACAGTGCATTGCGCGAAGCTGTCATCGGCTCACCCATCAGCACGGCGGCATCAATGACAGGTATCAAGGTGGCTGCAGTCATCCGTAAGCAATGGGATGAACGCCCCCACCCGTAATGGCATCGACGTGCCAAAGTGGAGATGTTGATCAACCACTTGAACCGAGAGGGGCGTCCACCATGAAGCTTACGACTGTTGGCATCGACCTGGCAAAGAACGTGTTCCAGGTCCACGGAATTGACGAGCACGGCAAGGTGCTCCTGAAGAAGCAGCTGCGCCGAGACCAGATGGCGACGTTCTTCGTCAACCTGCCGCCGTGTCTGCTGGGCATGGAGGCTTGCGGCAGCGCCCACCACTGGGCGCGAAAGCTCCAGGCAATGGGGCACACCGTGCGCCTGATGGCACCACAGTTCGTCAAGCCCTACGTCAAGACCAACAAAAATGATGCCGCCGACGCCGAGGCCATCTGCGAGGCTGTCGGTCGACCGAACATGCGCTTCGTGCCCATCAAGAATGTTGAGCAGCAGGCAGTGTTGGCATTGCACCGGGTGCGCCAGGGCTTCGTGAAGGCGCGCACAGCGCAGGCCAATCAGATCCGAGGTCTCCTCGCCGAGTTCGGTCTCATCGTTCCCCAAGGCATCGGCTACATCGCCTCGCGGGTCCCGGAACTGATCGAAGACGCTGACAACGAGCTCCCCGGCTCCTTCCGTGTGCTCGTCCAGCGATTGCTCGACCACCTCAAAGAACTTGAGCGCCAGGTTGAAGAGCTCGAAGCACAGATCCAGGCATGGCACCGAAGCAGCGACATCAGCAGCCGGCTCGCTCAAGTGCCCGGCATCGGCCCCATCACGGCGAGCGCGCTGGTCGCCTCCATCGGGGATGCGAAGAACTTCGACGGCGGCCGACAACTGGCGGCTTGGCTGGGCCTGGTGCCCCGGCAGCACTCGTCGGGAGGGAAGTCGAACCTGCTGGGCATGAGCAAGCGCGGCGACAGCTACTTGCGCACGCTGCTGATACACGGTGCGCGATCGGTCATCTATCGCGCTGGACAGAAGGCAGATCCGTGTAGCTGGGTCAACGCAGTGGTGCAGCGACGCAACAAGAATGTCGCGGCGGTTGCGTTGGCCAACAAGAATGCTCGAATCGTCTGGGCGCTGCTGGCCCATGATCGACGTTACGAGACGGGTTACAGGAAGGCGGTCGAGGTCGCGTGATCGAAGGCCAACCGCAGAAGAGGAAAAACAACGTCAGGGAGAAATACCACCGATTGCTCAGGCGATCATGAAGTGATGGCAAGACAGGTAAGACCGTGGTTGGCAAAGCCCGCGCCGCGCGAGGCACCTAGAGTGCGTGTAAGCGATCGAGGCGTCAACCAGCAAATCCCATCAGGGACCGCAGCCAAAAGCTGCACTCGCAGTCCGAATGTACGGGAGCAATCTTCACCTTCGCGTTGTCATGAATTGTGAGGCTGGCATAGGGGGCGTTCATGTACGCGCGGCCATCCCATGGCTCGCGTTGGTCGGCCTCAGCGCCAGTTCGCCAAATCTATCGCGGCCTGCAATGCTGAACTTGGCCCCTCAAGAACCCGAAGGCATCAACTCATTGAGCAGTCGCTTGTCCGCCGCGTAGCAGTTGCACGCTGCTTGCTGCAGACCCAGCCGATCGAGCACAGTGAGCTCACCGCGGTGATATTCAATCAGTCCACGCCGCTGGAATTCGCTCGCTGCCCCGCTCACTCCCACGCGCCGTACGCCCAGCATCTGCGCGATGAAGTCCTGGGTCACATGAAATCGGTCAGCCTGGGCGCGATCCTGGCTCATGAGCAACCAGCGCGCCAGCCGCTCACTCACCGAGTGAAAACGCTGGCAGGCTGTGGCAAGTGATTGCTGATGCAAGCGGACCATCAAGGAGCCTTGCACCAGTTCTCGCAGCTCGGGCATGGTGGCCATGGTCTTGCGCAACACATGCGCTTCCAGGCGCCAGCAATTGCCAGCGCCTTGCACCACGGCTCTCCAGGGCGTCTTGGCCACTCCGAGCACCAATTCCGCCCCCAGCATGGACTCGGGTCCGATCATGCCCACAGCCAAGGGCGGGTGCGTCTCGATGTCAATCACCAGCGCAATGAATCCGGAGCGAGGAAAGTACGCGTGGCTCAGTGGCGCCCCATGCACGCTTAGATCGGACAATGCCACCAGCTCGAACGGGTTGCACAGCGCAAGAAAACGCTTGCGCAACGCTTTCGGAAGACGCTCAAGGAGGTGGTTCTCTGCGTTGTCCATGGGAAGCCCTGATACACGAGAAAACCCCTCTCGGAGCGAGCCCGCGAGGTTCGCAAGACAGGATGTCTTGCGCTCCCTTACCGACTGTAGACCTGTTCGGTTGACTGCTCTGTCTGGAACCGAACAAATATTCAAATCAAACACACTGGTAGCTTTGAGGGAAGGCGCAGTTCCAAGGCTTTGCGTATGAGACCTCTGACGGTAAAACTCACCGTCTGCCAAATCTAAAGTGAGATGGCCTGGATTCGCTGCCAGCGGTGTGGCAGCAGCACACCGATCTGACTGGCGCGCTGCATGGGCAGGCGTGCCATCACAGCGCAGATAGGCATAGGGATCGTGTCCGTTCATACGCGCCGACTGGATCAAGCTCATCACCGTTGCCGCCCGCTGGCCCGCGCGCAAGCTGGCAGCGAACAGCCAGTTGCTGCGGCCAATGGCGATGGGCCTGATCTGGTTCTCGATCCATTTGTTGTCAACCGAATTGCCCATCATCTGCAAAGCGGATGAGCGCTATCTAGCGCTTGAGGCTGTAGTCCAGCGCCTTCGCTGTGGCCGATCCGTCGAGCACCTTGCGCCGCTGCAGCGACATCCATTCGTAAAGGTCGTCCAGGAGTGGCTTTGTTCTCTCCCGCCGGACTGCGAGACGCTGCGCGGCGTTCAGCTCCTTGACCTCCTGCTCGATCGCATAAATGCGGGCCATCTGCTCCAGCGCACTCAGGGCGATCTGGCTTTGGTTGTCCGCGCCGACGGAGATTTAATCCAATCAACATCAAGCATGGTCTGTGGCCATGTAGCGCTGCATGGCATCGATCACCAGCGCGGGGTGACTCATGTGAGCAGCGTGACCCGCCACGTCCATGACTTCCAAGATGCTGCCCTTCAGTTGCTGGTTCAGATACTCACCCACCGCAAGCGGAACCAGGCTGTCTTCCTGGTGCTGAAGAATGAGGCAGGGGCGAGACACCTGGGGCAGGTCAGCCCGGTTATCAGCAAAAAAGGTGGTTTGCGCAAATACGCGCATCGCGACCGGGTTCGTGGAGCAAAAACTGTCGTAAAACTCACCAGCCAACGCTTCGCCCTGCGCGGCACCCGCCACCACGGACGATAGGTGATTGGCCCAGCCGATGTAGTCCTGATCCATCAGCGACAACAGGCCTTGGAGGTCGGCACGCTCGAAGCCTCCGGCATATTCGGGCGGATAGTTCAAGAAACAGGGCGTGGGCCCCACCAATATCAAGCGATCAAACAAGTCAGGGCGTGATATCGAAGCCAACAGTCCGACGTTGCAACTGGCCGAGCGGCCCACGAATGTGACGCCGCTCTGCAGCCCTTGCGCTTCGCACACGTCCAGAACATCTTGCGCGTAGCCGGCCAAGCTGCTGTAGCGAACTGCGCTAAAGGCCGATAGCTGCGACTTGCCGCTTCCAACATAGTCAAACAAGATTTGGCGATGTGTGCCAGCGAAAGCGGGCGTGATGCGGCTCCATACGGATTGGCTACAGCCAAGCCCGTGGGCAAACAAAATCGCTGGCCCGCTGTTTCCCAAGGATTTGACGTTGTTGCGTTTGTTGACGTTCATGGTCTTAAGCTGAAAACAGGGTGGTGAACCTTACCGCGGGGTGGTCAAGACTTTAAGCGTTCTGCCACAGGCCATTGATTCAGGACTTTTCGCGGCATTGCGGCGCCCCGCGTTCACCACAAACCGCCACGAACGCAGACATGTCTCATCTCCGTCATTCTTCTGGTAGTCGATGGGCTTCACTCACTTCAGCCTCTTCCGGCTGGCGGGGGGGCAGATCAACTCGGCACCTTGAGCGGCACGTCGATGTTGAATGGCCGGTGCTGAAGGTGCAGCGGACGCTCGCCTCGCAGGATGGCGAATGTCAGGTTCCGGCGGCGGCTGCCATCGGTCTGCAAAACCTGAGTGGCTGCAGTCAGTCTTGGGACCGCCTACCAGAGTGCCGCTTGGCAGCGGTTGCTGCCGTTCGAGTTTTCAACGTGCATGCCCTTGGCGTGCCGGATTGCGATCACTCCTATTCATGCATCGTGGTAAGGCGCAGAGACAGGTTTCAGGCGCGTAGTTGACATTGCTAGAGAGTTGACAACAGCGTGCAGAGATCTGCAAGCTCGACGAGCAAGACTGCAGCAGCATCAAGCATGGTGCGATCAATCACCTGGGCGTGTCGCCAGCGTTGATGGCTTACCGCGAGCACAAGGCCATGCTGGGCAAGACTTAGGCCGGCGAGAAGTTCCCGGCGGTTGTGATGATGGGGGCTGGCTGGATGGTGGTCCCCGACATCAAACCAGGCAAGTGATGGTGAGTGGCTGACCCGCCCTGGGTCAGCCACTCAGTCGGGATCGCTGTTTGCAGGTGATCCCGTCCTTTTTGTCAGTTGGCGCAGCAGCGCTGTGGCCAACCAGCCATCACTTTGATCCACCCGAAGCCTTGGCCACGTAGGCCGCCAGGGCGGCAATTTGCGCATCACTGAGTTTGCCGTTGTAGGACGGCATCTGCCCAATCCCGTTGCGCAGCGCGGTGGCCACGCGCTTGGCATCGGGCTTGAGCTCGTCCAGGCTGGGGCCCACGGCGCCTTCGGCTCCCGCGTCCTTGAGCGCATGGCACAGGGCGCAGGCAGGCACCGCGCCTTGGCCGAACAACACCTTGCCTTGTTGAAGTTGCGCGGCATCGTCGGCGGCGTGCACGGGCAGCACTGTGAATGCCAACGACCACAGGGCAGCGACCAACGCGTGTTTTTGGATTGTGCGCTTCATGCCACGCTCACTTTCACGGCGTGGTCGGCCCAGCTGGTGTTGTTGTAGCCGCCCGCGTTTTCCATGCGTTGTTCGGGCTGCACGTTGCCTGCGGTGTCGGTGGCTCGGCTCGCCAGGGTGAACTGGCCCGCCGGCAGGCGTGCCGCAAAAACAAACTGCCGCCACGCAAAGCGGCCGAGGTCGGGCCCCACCATGCGCGCGAGCTGCCAGGTTTTTCCGCCGTCCAGAGAAACCTCGACCTTGGCCACCGCGTTCATGCCGCCAAACGCCACGCCATGGATCTGTGTGTCACCCGCTTTAAGCGGGGCGCCGTCCGTGCCGGGACCGTTGATCCACGACTTCACCGTCATTTCCTGCACCGATGGCTGCGACGGGTCGCCCTTCGCGCCGGGCGGTGAAATGCGGTAGCCGTGCGACATGATGCGTGCGTCGGTCTCCTGAGCGGTGAAGGCCAGGCGTTTGACGTACTTGATGTTGTTCACGCCCGTGTAACCCGGCACGATCAAGCGCAGTGGGCCGCCGTGGGCCAGCGAAATCGGCACACCGTTCATTTCCCAGGCCAGCAGGGCATCGGCGAGTGCGGCAGCAGGCACCGAGCGTTCCACGATCACGCTCTTGGGGTCCAGTCCATCGGGGAGTTTTTCGCCGCCTGTGCCGGTGAGGTAGGCCATGCCGGCCTCCACGCCGCCCAGGGCATCCACCACCCAGCGCACCGGCACACCGCTCCACACCACACAGCCTGCTGCGCCCACTTGCCAAGGCGTTCCACTGGGCTTGTTGGGGAAGTAGCCGCGTCCGTTGCCAGAGCATTGCAACACCATCGCCGTGGTCTCGATGCCCATGCGCTTGAGGTCGCCCAGCGTGAGTTTGCGCGGGTTCTTCACCCCCTCGATGTTGATCTCCCAGGCATCGCGGTTGCCCAGGATCGAGACGTCGGGCGCGGGCAGGTTGTTGCGGATGTAGAGCTGCTCGGACGGCGTGATTACGCTGGTGCCGAACACACTGCGCTTGGTCTCAATGGTGGTGCTGCTGTGCACGATCAGGCTGGCCGGGTCCTTCCAGCCCACGTACGCTGGCAGAGGCTTGGCAGCACCGGCCACGGCGACGGGCGCGGTCTCACCAGCAGCGGCTGCGGTGCGGCCAAAGCTGGCCAGACCAACGGCAGCCAAAGCAGCGCCGCTGCCGGCCAGCAGGTGGCGCCGGGGGAGCGAGGTGGGTTGTTGGTTCATTTCTGGGGTCTCCGGTGGTTGGGCGTCGTGCGCCGGTTGGGGTGAAAGGGGTGAGCGGTTGATTCGTTGACAGGGACGCGGTGCCTCAGCCTGGCCCGGACACGGGAGGTGCCTGCAGTGCCGTCTGCGCGACCGCCAGTGCCTTCTTTTTCTGGGCCACCAGCAACAAGGGCTTGCCCTCGCGCGAGCGGATCACCTTCCAGTGCACGTTGCTCCACCAGCCGCTGGCCTCGCGCAGGTCCACAGGCTGATCAAAGGCATACACCGTCACCATGCCGCCCTTCTCGAAGAACGTGGTGAGGTGGTAAGCGAGGTGACCTTCGATATCGCATGGCCGCATGAGTTGGGGAAACCCGGGCACCACGTTGGCGTCCCGCATGCCCAGGTGCATGAGCAACTGGCGCTGCTCCATGAAACTGCCCCGCAAGCTGCGCTCGTGGTATTCGTGGTCGATCGCGTCGCGCACCATCGCTGGCGGTCGCACGGCTAGCACCCCGCCGCTGGTGCCACCGGCCAGCAAAAGCGCAGCCAGAAAACGCTGCAAGCCGCGTCGCGCCAGCAGCGGCTGCGGCTTTCGGTACAGGTGTGCCGGTGCGTCGCTGGCCTCGAAGGCGATCGCCAACTCGGCGCGCGCGCGCAAATCGAATTCGCTGTCGGGCAGGAAAGGCGCGTCGGTATCGGGGCTCATGTCTTGGTCCTGCGAAACGGGGTAACGTTGACATCGGCCTTGGGTGTCGCAGGTACCCCCATGGCCAGCTTCAAAGCGTCGCGCGCACGGGCTAGGCGCGACAACACCGTGCCGGGCGCGATCTCCAGCGCCTCGGCCATCTGGGCGGTGGGCATGTCGTCGAAATAAAACAGCACCAGCACCTCGCGGTGGATGGGCGCCAGGCGCGCGAGCGCCTTGACGACATCGAGTTTGTCGTCCAGCCCCGCGTCGGGCGCCGCTTGCTCGGGCTGCTCTTCATCGTCCAGCGACTGCATGCTGGGTGCGGCCTGGCGAAAGGCGGCGCGGCGCATGATCTGAAAGAGCCAAGCCCGTGCCAGCGCAGCGTCGCGCAGTTGCTCCCGGTGCTTCCAGGCGTTGGCAAAACAGTCTTGCACCACGTCTTCGGCAATGGCGCGCGAACCAGTGAGCGCCCACGCACTGCGCAGCAAAAAACGGTAGTGCTCACGCACCCATTGGTTATAGCGGGACTCGGCAGACTGGAACAGCATGGTGATCAAGAGCGCTGCGTGGCTTGGTTCATTCCGTGGCGCTCATCGGTACTTTCCCTAGGGCTGTCGATCAAGGCCCCCGCGTCCCACCCAGCGACGGAAATTCCGCTTCCGCACCTTTGGCTGTGCGCTGCTGCAGGGTGTGCAGTCGGCGTTGCATGCTCTGGATCTCCACCGTCTGCCCGGCAATGATTTCCTCGGCCAACTGCCGGGTGACAGGATCGCGCCCATGCTGCAACACCAGCCGCGCCATGTCCACAGCGCCGGCGTGGTGCGGAATCATCATCGCCAGAAAGTCCTGGTCGGCCTGGCCTGCGTAGCCCGGGCTGTGCATGGCCTGCATCATGCGGGCCATCGATTCGTCCATATCCCGCTGGAATGCGCTGGTGTGCGCGGCGCTGGCGCCGTGGCTGGTGTGCGCGCCGCTCATGCCGTCTGGCCCTTCTCGCCCACACGCACGTAGACGAGGTTGATGCTCTTTTTGTTGCGCAGCGCGCCAGAGGGCAGCGTCAGATTGCCCAGGGGGATCTGCGCAATGAAGGTCGGGCGCAGCGGGTCGCTCACATCAAATGCACTGCACACGGTCTGGCCCGCGTTGGGCGTGCCGGGCAGCTCGTCCTGTTCGTGGGCCACATACAGCAGCGTGTTCTCGGGGTTGGTCCACAACCCGTGCGACTCGCGGCCACGGCTGGAGAAGGTGCCCACCACCTTGCGCTGTCCGCCCGGAGCGCTGCGGTCGATGATGGCGATCGGGCTCGACGCCACGCCGCCGGGGCCACCATCGTCGATGCGCGCCAGGCTGGCATAGACCACGCTGCCGCGCGCATTGCGCACGAACTCAACGTGGTTGGGCCGCGCGCCCATGCCCAGCGGCACGGTGTCGATCAGGTCGAAGCCACCCTGCGTCGAGCGGCAAGACACCGCATCAGCCAGCTTGTGCGAGAACCACACCTCGGCACCGTCGGGTGTGGTCTTCATGAAGGGCGTGAAGCCGGGTTTGTCCTGTGCGCTGATGTCCAGCGTGGTCAGCCGCTGCGGTTGGCTGTGGCCATCCGCGCCGGGGTTGACGCGGAACACGTCGATCTTCGACACCTTCTGGCTGGCCACAAAGGCCAACGTACCCTCACGGTTGAACCACACCTGCGCCGGGCCGCTCAGCGTGGGCAGGTATTGGCGAACCGCGCTGGAGCCCGGGCTGTCGGCCCCCTTGAGCTGGCGAACGGCACGATCGACGCCGACGATGGCAATGCGGTCTTCACCGCGCAGCGTGACCCACAGCTCGCGGCCGTTGCGCGTGAAAGTGGGCTCGTGCGGTTCGCGGCCCAGCAGCAGGCCACTACTCAGGCGCTCGGGGTTGGTGGTGGGCCCAGACGCAGGGTTGGGTGTGTTGCCGATGACGCGGCGCTGCTCGGCGTCGATCAGATAAATGTTGCTGGAGCCGCGCCCGCTGGTGGCCAGCAACCGGCCATCGGGCGACGGCACCGCGCCGTGCGCATCGATACAGCCGTGGTACAGCGGCTTGTGGACCATCGCCGCGTGCGTTGGCGCCACGCCGGCCGTCACAAAGCGAAACGGGGGACGAGGGTCTTCGTCAAAGCTGGTCAGGTTGATCGTCGACTCGACGGTGTTGGTCTTCGGGTCGATGACCACCAGCGTGTTGGAGTCTTCATTGGTGATGAAGACGCGATCGCGCGGGTCGATGCCGGTGGCTGCGGCTCCCGCTGAAGCGCCGGACGGGGCCTGGGCATGTGCTGCGGGCAGCGCGCTGGCTGCCGCGGCGGCCAGGGTGTACTTGAGAATGTCGCGGCGTTGGGTGGTCATGTTTGCTTTCTGAGTTGTTGTGGAGAGTGATCGCTTGGGTCGTGGGCCGGCAGCCGCCGATGAACCACTGCCCAGCGCTTGCTTCAGGTCAAGAGCGCGGCTCGGGCCGTTTCATTCCCTGGGCATGCCGACAGCGCGTCGCGCCGACGCCGCCCTGGCCTTCAGCGCGGGGTGCCAAGTTGCCGATAGACCTCGGCCGACACCTGCGCCAGCACGCTGCGGTCGGCGTCGGACGACAGGGCGTAGCCGAAGGGACCGTCGACCCAGTAGAAGACATTGACCACACCTTCGCGTGCGAAGCGGAAGGCCGTGTCTGTGTTCTTCACGCCGGCCTGCAGTGCCTTGTCCGGCCCCGCGGCACTGCCCACGTCGGCGACATCGTTGGACACGTACAGCGTCAGCTTGCTGCCGAGCTCGTTGCGGTACATGAACTGCGCCACCGGCCCCTGGCCACCCGGCAACAGGCGCCCGCCTTCCAGCGTGTAGCCCTGGGCCTGCAGGTGCGGCGGCTTCATCGGCGCGCCCATGCGCTTGGACAGCCAGGCCACGAGCTGGTCTTCGTGCGCCGCGTCCACCTCGACCGGGCGGCGCGCGTCTGGGCTGTACACCGCATGGGCCACCGCCGCGCGCTGTGCGAAGCTGCCCGCTGACACCAGCGTCAGGCCGCGCTCGGCGGGTGCTGCGGCGGCCATGCGGCCGGCATCGTCGCCCCCCGCGGGCAGGCCGCCCCGCAAGCCCCAGCCTGTGGCGCCGCTGATGACGGCGATGGCGATCCCAGCGGCCAGGCGCTGGAGGTACCAAGGCGTCTGCGGCACGGCACGCGGGCGCGCCGATTTCAGCAGGCGCTGCGGCGGCTGTTCATACAGCACGGGATCGAACAAGACGTGCAGTTCGCGCTTCTGCGCCCGGTAGGCCTCCAGGCGCTGCGCGTCTTCAGGNGCGTGCGGCCAGATAAGCGGCGATCTCGACCTGGCGCTCAGCGGGCAGGCGGCCATCAACGAACGCATGCAGGTCGGCCTCGGTGACCGGGGGAATGGACGGTGGCGGACGGTCGGTATTCATGGGTTGCTTCTCAATACATTCATTTGACGACTTTCAGCCGCACCGGTTCTGCGCGGCCTTCCATCAGGCCGCGCAGGCGCTCACGGCCTCGCGACAGGCGCGACATCACGGTGCCGATGGGGATACCCAGGGCCTGCGCCACATCGGCATAGGCCATGTCTTCCAGCGTCACCAGAAGAAGCACTTCCTTCTGCTCGACGGGCAGCAAGTCCAGTGCAGCCTGCAGATCCAGTACAGCCAGCCTGTCGGTTTGTGTCGGCGCCACCGGCACTTCGGGCGTGTCGTCGTCCATGGTCACGGTGTGCAGCCTGGGACGGCGCACGCCATCGACGTGCAGGTTGTGCATGATGCTGAAGAGCCAGGCGCGCATGTCGGCCACGCCGCCCCACAGGTTCGACTTGGCCCAGGCCCGCTCCAGCGTGTCCTGCACCAGATCGTCGGCGTCGTCACGGTTGTTCACCAGCGCGCGCGAATAGCGGCGCAGGCGCGGCACCCAGCTCAGCAGGCTTGCGTCGTCTTGCATCGGGGGGTCGTGGCCTGAGGGTCTGGACGGAAGTCGACAGCAAATGTCATTCCTTGATGATGTGCCAGACGTCTTTGAAGTTGTCGCCGGCGCGGTCGCCGGGCTTCTGGTCGGCCTGGTAGGTGTACACCGGCTTGCCCTTGTAGGCCCACTGGCGCGCANCCGTCGTCGCGCATGACGATCGTGTATGCACCGGCGGGTTGGTCGCTGGCGGCGGCCATCGCGGGCGGCCACAGCGCGGCGCAGCCGCCGTTGCAGGTGCTCTTGCCGCTGCCTGCCACGTCCTTGTCGAAGGTGTAGAGCGTCATGCCCTTGGCGTCGACCAGCGCGCCGTTGGCGAGCTTGGCCGGCGCGTCGGCAGCCATAGCGCCGGTGAGTGGTGCCGCGAAGGAAGCCGCTGTGATCAGCAGCGCGGCCAGAGTCGAAAGGTGCTTCATGGGGTTGTCCTTTGGGGTCTGGTGGAGAGTAGCCACGCTGCGTGCCGTTCAGTAAGCCGCAGCCACCGCCAGCTTGGGGTCGATCTGCCAGGTTTCACTGACGATCTTGCCTTCACGGAACGTCAGCACGTAGCGCACCTTGATGGGCATCTTGCCTTCGAAGACGACGTTGGCCGAGACGGTGGCGCCCTTGGGGTTGGCCGATTCTTCAATCTGGCCGACTGTGAGCTTCAGTGGGCCGACGGCCTTGCCGAACTTCTCCCAGGTGCCGCGAATGGCATCGGTGGTGGCATAGGTGCCGTCGAGTGGGCCGCCTACCCAGTTCAGCTGGGCCTGGTCGGCATAGGCACGCATGACGATCTGGGTGTCGCCCGAGGCGATGGCCTGGAAGTGCGTGCGGGCGTCGTCGCTGGGGGCGGCGAAGGCGCTGCCGGAGGCGAGCGTCAGGGCGGTGGCGGCGAAAGCGAAAGTCTTGAACATTGTGGGCTCCGATGAAGGGTTGGTGTGAAGTGAAGGGGGGTGAGTGCGGGACGAAGGGTCAGATAGGTCCCGACAAAAGAGCAGACGGCGTCGGCATGCGGTCTATTCCAGAGCGTGCAAAGAAATTTAGGGTCAGGGCCCTGGGCCGTGAATTCGAGGCTTCAGCCCAGCAGGGCCGGCACCCAGCGGTTGATGAGCGCGCCTCCGACGATGAGCCAGCCGAACAAGATCAACGCCAGCAGCAGCGGCTTGGCCCCGGCCTTGCGAATGGCGCCGATGTGCGTGGCCAGGCCGAGCGCAGCCATCGCCATCGCCAGCAGCGCGGTGTCAATCTCGGTCGTCACTGCCACCACCGACGCCGGCAGCCATTGCAGCGAATTGAGCAACACGACCGCGACGAAGCCGAAGGCGAACCAGGGCACAGCGAGTTGACCCTTGGCGTGAGCATGCTCTGCCTCCACTAGGGCTTGCAGGGTGCTGTCGCGCGCCAGCCAAGCCGACAGCATCACCAGGAACGGCGCCAGCATCATTACTCGAACCATCTTCGCGATGACGGCCGAGTTGGCTGCGTCCGGGCCCACCGAACGTGCTGCGGCCACCACCTGGGCCACCTCGTGGATGGTCGATCCGACGTAGATGCCGAACCCGTTGGCGCCGCCGGGGATCAGCGCCCAGTGCCGGTTCAGCTCGAACAGCGCCGGGTACAGGAAGATCGCCAGCGTGCCGAACACCACCACCGTGGCCACCGCCACCGTGACCTGCTCGGCGCGCGCCTTGACCACCGGCTCGGCGGCCATCACCGCAGCAGCGCCGCAGATGGCACTGCCAGCGCCGATCAGCATCGCCGTCTTGCGCTCCAGGCCCAGCCAGCGCGTGCCGATGAGGCAGGCCAGTGCGAAGGTCGAACCCAATATCATCGCGTCGATGGCGACACCAGCGATGCCGACATGGTCAATGTCCTGCACGGTGAGCCGCAGGCCGTACAGCACCACGCCCAGGCGAAGCAGGTTCTGCTTGGAGAAGTTGACGCCGGCGCCGCTGGCTACCGCCAAGCGCGGGGCCCACGGGTAAACCGTGTTGCCCACGATCATGCCCAGCACGATGGCCAGCGTCAGCGCACTGAAGCCATGGTCCTGCAGCCAGGCGATGCGGCCCAGCGCGATACCGGTGGCAGCCAAGGCGCCGCTCAGGGCCAGGCCGGGGAGCATGCGTGCGAAAGCCGATGCAGAGGCCAATGTGCGTGGCTCAGGAAGTACGTTGATGGTCATGCTGCTTGCCTCCGGTTGAAGTTCGTGAGGACAAAGCTTCCGGCTTCATGGATGACCCGTCAAACGGGTTGTATCGCTAAGATGTACCCATCTAATCGCTTTGCAAACGAATCCGCCATGAATACCCTTCGCCTCACGCTGCGACAGCTGCAGATCTTCGTGGCGGTTGCGCGCAGCGGCACTACCACGGCAGCCAGCGCCGAGATTGCGCTGTCGCAGTCGGCCACCAGCTCGGCCGTGAATGAACTTGAGCGGCTGCTGTCGCTGCGCCTGTTCGACCGCGCGGGCAAGCGCCTGCTGCTCAACGACAACGGCCGTGCGTTACTGCCGCGGGCCCTGGCGCTGCTGGACGGTGCCGCCGGCATCGAGCTGATGTCCCGCGATGGCAGCGCCCAGGCGCAGTCGCTGCGCATCGGCGCCAGCACCACCATCGGCAACTATGTGCTGCCCAGGCTGCTGGCCCGTTTTGTCGCAGCGCAACCGGGCCATGCCAGTGCCTGGCGCTCAAAGGTCGTGATCGGAAACACGGCGGCCATCTGTGACGCGGTCGCTGCGTTTGAACTGGACGTGGGCCTGATCGAAGGGCCTTGCCACCAAGCGGCGCTGGCCGTCACGCCATGGCACCAGGACGAGATGGTGGTCGTTACATCGCCTGACAGCGCGTGGGCACGAATGAGCCTGGCCGGCGAGCGGGTGCCAATGCGGACACTGCGTGAAGGGGTCTGGCTGTTGCGTGAGTCGGGCTCGGGAACGCGCGAGGCCACCGACCAAAGTCTGCTGCCCCACTTGCGCTCCTACCGTCGAAGCATCGAGCTGGGAAGTTCGGAGGCGATCAAACATGCGGCCGAGGCGGGTATGGGGGTGGCCTGCCTTTCGTCGTGGGTCGTGAGCGACGCTTTGGAGGCCGGCCGCCTGTGCCGCATCTCCACGACCTTGCCGCGGCAGCTCCGACAATCTCACCTGGTCGTGCATCGCGACAAACAGCCCACCGCTTCGCTGCTGGCATTTGTCGACCAGGTATTTGGCGCCGAGAACACGGCGCCATGAAATGTGACTCCATCGAGGTCAGGCCTGAGCAGCTCGCCAGTCGGCGCTCAAAGTTTATCCACGCACCTTCAACGAGATTCACGGCAGGCTCACCTGCACAAATGCCGGATGCGGATGGCGACGTCAAGACTGCCGCATATCCACATACCGCGCGCGATGTCTTGGGCATTGCGATCCAACGGCCACCCCTTGTTTCCTTCTTTATTTGCGGCGAGAGCAATGATCAGAATGTTGCAACAGCATCAGGTCAAAGTGAACTATTGCCCGTCTATCACGCACTTTGAGGAGCACAGGGAACCCGGGTGGCGGGTATTGCGCTACGGACACTGAAGGACCAAAAGAAGTGATTCGCCCTCCCTGCTGGCGCTTGAAGAAGGCCTGCCCATGGTCCAGAACACCGTTTCGTCCGTGACGCAAAGGGCCATTCCAGAACTTTGCACTTCGCTACAGTGCCGAACGACCGGTACAGGTAATCGATCGGTCGCTTGAGATCCTGACCGGTAAGCGACCGCTTGCGTTGGCGCCCATGGACTCTGCCGTCGAACCTAAGTGGCAGCAATCAGTCTGAACTTGTCATCCGCATGCGAAGGGCGGGGGTGCAGCGTTATGCACAGCACGCAGTTATGGACAGTTGGCCAGTCTGAACGCGCCAGAGGCTGTG
>NZ_LMIJ01000024.1:283513-310274 GCF_001428665.1 Acidovorax sp. Root219 | reverse complement strand
CGACCAGCTCTTTTCAGCGCAGCCTTTGATTGTATACCGAGTTTTTGCTCGCTTTTCTCAAAGGACCCAACTTTTTGCAAAGTTCGCTTCGGTCTACCCAAACTGCCGAAGGCACTACCTGAGGCAGCGCTTTCTGCTGACCGACTTCTGTGAACAGATGTCTTGGTAGCGAAGCCCTCGACTATAGCATGAGTTTTTGGGCTGGGTGGAAGAGCCCCCTCACTTTCTGCAGAAAAGCGGCCGACCACCTGGCGCCACACCCACGCCCGCATGGCTGCAAGGGCCCCTCCTATATAGAAGCAGGGCTGCATCACCCATGCACAGGGCCCGCGCGCACCGCAAGTCCCTGCCAAAAACAGCCCGTCAGCACCCCGACACATGCAAAGTGCGCGCGCCCTCGATAATCCTCCCCCTATGGCACTTATCACTCTACTGGACGCCCAACTCGCATTTGGGCACGTTGCACTGCTGGACCACGCCGGCTTCTCTCTGGAGGCAAACGAGCGCGTGGGACTGATCGGGCGCAATGGCGCCGGCAAATCGTCCATGCTCAAGATCCTGGGCGGCATGGCCAAGCCCGATGACGGATCGCTGCAGGTGCAACAAGGCACCCGCATTGCCTTCGTGGCGCAGGAGCCCTCGCTCGACCCCGAAGCCAGCATTTTCAAGGCCGCTTCTGAAGGATTGCAGGCCGTGATTGCAGTGCGTGACCAGTACCTCTCGGGCGCCGAAGGGTTGGACCTGGACGCACTGCAATCCCAGATCGAGGCCTATGACGCCTGGAACTGGGAGCAGCGCGTGGAAGAGACCCTGCAGCGCCTGCACCTGGACCCCGAGGCCATCGTCGGCACCCTCTCGGGTGGTACCAAGAAGCGCGTGGCACTGGCGCAGGCCCTGGTGGCGCGGCCCGATGTGCTGCTGCTCGATGAGCCGACCAACCATCTGGACCTGGATTCCATCGAATGGCTGGAGGACCTGCTGCTCGACTTCCCGGGCAGCGTGGTCACCATCACCCATGACCGGGCCTTCCTGGACCGGGTCGCCACCCGCATCGTGGAGCTGGATCGGGGGCAACTGCGCTCCTACCCTGGCAACTTTGCCCAGTACATGGTCCAGAAGGAAGACCAGTTGGCGCAGGAAGCAGTGATCTCCGCGAAGGCCGACAAGCTGCTGGCCCAGGAGGAGGTGTGGATTCGCCGCGGCGTGGAAGCGCGGCGCACCCGCAGCCAAAGCCGCATCACGCGCCTGCAAGACCTGCGCTCACGGCGCGAAGCACGCCGTGACGTGGTGGGCAGCGTGCGCATGGACGTGGCCACGGGCAGCGGCAATGGCTACCAGGGCAAGATCGTGGCCGAGCTCACCAACGTGAGCAAGTCGTTTGGCGACCGGACCATCGTGAGCAATTTCACCGGCACCATCCTGCGTGGTGACAAGGTGGGGCTGATCGGCCCCAACGGCGCGGGCAAGACCACGCTGCTGAAGATGATCCTCGGTGAGCTGGCACCGGACACCGGCGACATCCGCCAGGGCGCCAACCTGCAGGTAGCCTACTTCGACCAGATGCGCCATGCCGTGAACCTGGATGCGACGCTGGAGGACTTCATCAGCCCCGGCAGCGAATGGATCGAGATCGGCAACCAGCGCAAGCACGTCAAGAGCTACCTGAGCGACTTCCTGTTCTCTCCGGCCCGTGCCCACTCCCCTGTGCGTTCGCTGTCGGGTGGCGAGCGCAACCGCCTGTTGCTGGCGCGCCTGTTCGCACGCCCGGCCAATGTGCTGGTGCTCGACGAGCCTACCAACGACCTGGACATCGACACGCTGGACCTGCTGGAAGAATTGCTCGAAAACTACGATGGCACGGTGTTCCTGGTGAGCCATGACCGCACCTTCCTCGACAACGTGGTGACCAGCACCATTGCGTCTGAAGGCAATGGCCTGTGGCGCGAGTACGAGGGTGGCGTGCAGGATTGGCTGCTGCAATCGCGCCGCAGCCGTGCGGCCGCCGCGGCCGCTGCCCCGGCGGCAGGCACCAAGCCGTCGGCTGCCAAAGACGCAGCCCCTGCAGCGGCCCCCTCCAAGACCGAGCAGACCTCGCGCAAGAAACTGTCGTACAAGGAACAGCGCGAGCTGGATGCCCTGCCCGATCGCATCGGCGCCCTGGAAAAGGAGCAGGCCGAGGTACAGGCCGTGCTGGCCGATGGCAGCGTCTACGCCACCGACGGTGCCAAGGCGGCCAAGCTCACGGCCCGCGCCAGCGAGATCGACGAGGAACTGATGGCAGCGCTGGAGCGCTGGACGGCGCTGTCGGCCTGACAGACCAGAAGGAATCGATGGGGGTTCGCCCCCACTGATCGGCGCGAAGGCCGCGCCCAGGTCAGATGCGGTGATGGAGCCGGTCGGTCGCTCCACGCAAGCGCGCCACCAGGGCCGGGGCAATCTGGCCGAGCGGCAGCACTTCATCGGCCGCGCCGTGGGCGATGGCCTCGCGCGGCATGCCGAAGACGATGCAGGTGGCTTCGTCCTGCACGTAGTTGTAGCTGCCTGCGTCCTTCATCTCGCGCATGGCAGCCGCACCATCGTTGCCCATGCCGGTGAGCATGATGCCGAAGGCATTGCGTCCGACCACGGCGGCGGCCGACTTGAACAGCACCTCCACCGAGGGCTTGTGCCGATTCACCGGGGGGCCATCGTCGACCACGGCCACATAGTTCGCACCGCTGCGCGCCACATGGAATTGCGTGCCCCCGGGAGCGATGTAGGCATGGCCTGGCAGGATGCGCTCGCCATTGGAAGCCTCCTTGACCGTGATCTGGCACAGGCCGTTGAGCCGTGCCGCAAAGCTGGTGGTGAAGCCCGGAGGCATGTGCTGGGTGATCACGATGCCTGGCGAATCGGCCGGCATGTGCACCAGCACCTCCTTGATGGCCTCCGTGCCCCCGGTCGAGGCGCCGATGCAGATCAGCTTCTCGGTGGACAGGCGTCCCAGCAAGGTGGTGGGTGCCGCCGGGGCCGCCGTGCCCGCGCCGGAAGCGGAATGCGCAGTCGATGCCTCGCGCGGCGCAGCGCGGCGCACCTGGGCCACGGCCGCCACGCGGATCTTGTCCACGATCTGGGTCGCCAGGTCGTTGAGGCCGCTGGCCAGGCCCACCCGGGGCTTGGCCACGAAATCGATGGCACCGAGCTCCAGCGCCTTCATGGTCACCTCGGCCCCGCGCTCGGTCAGCGTGGAGATCATCACCACCGGCATGGGCCGCAGGCGCATCAGCCGGCCCAGGAAGTCGATGCCATCCATGCGCGGCATTTCGACGTCCAGGGTGATCACGTCCGGGTTCATTTCCCGGATCATCTCGCGCGCCACCAAGGGGTCGTTGGCCGTGCCAATGCACTCCATGTCCCGTTGCCGGTTGATGATCTCCGACAGCAGACTGCGCACCAGCGCCGAATCGTCCACCACGATCACCCGGATTTTCCTGCTCATTATTCTCTCAGGCTTTCTTCGTCTTCAATCAAAACAGATCCACGGAGCCACCCGAGGTGGTCTTTGCGACGGTCGCAGCATTCCCGCGCCTTTCCTGCTCCACCAGGGTCTCGGGATGGGCGTGCGCCAGG
This sequence comes from Acidovorax sp. Root219, assembly GCF_001428665.1. Lineage (GTDB taxonomy): Bacteria > Pseudomonadota > Gammaproteobacteria > Burkholderiales > Burkholderiaceae_C > Acidovorax. Next base: position 306,665 of record NZ_LMIJ01000024.1, on the reverse strand, counting down.
CGCTTGACCATGGCCTTGCCCGTCACCGGGAAGAACACCACCTTGCGGGGATAGATGTCCAGCACGTCTTCCGAGACAATGGGGATGCGCTCCGTATGCAGGTAGTTCAGCACGAAGGTGGTGTTGCGTTCGCCCACATTCATGGTGGTGAAATTGTGCATCACCTGCGCACCGCCAAAGATCTTGGCCTGCATGGTTTCGCGCCGGGCACCGAGCTTGAGCATCTCGTTGATGAGCAACTCCATCGCGTACGAACCATAGCGCCCCGAGGCATCTGCCAGGTCGCCGTCGGGCAGCATGAAATGGTTCATGCCCCCGATGTGCGCACGGCTGTCCCACAGGCAGGCGGCGATGCACGAGCCCAGCACCGTCATGATGACCATGCTTTCGTCGGCCACGAAATACTCGCCGGGCAGCACCTTCACAGCGTTGTGCTGGAAGTGGTGGTCCAGATAGAAGAAGGATGCCTCGCCCGGCTTTCTGGCCCGGGCCTTGAGCTCATTGAGCGAGGATTCGCGCGGCGCCGAGCTGGACGAGTAGATGTCTGCACTCAGCGGTGCGATGCGCGGAGCGCGCCGGCGCTCCGACGCTCCCGGCGTCGCAGGGGCAGCACCAGGCATGAACGTGTTTGGCGCAGGGCCGGATTGGTTGTGGGTCATGGGAGCTGCTTGGAACATGTTCCTACGGGCGAACAGAGGGGCGGGTCAGCGGCGTTCATAGACCGTCTTGCCGCGCAGGGTGAAGAGATCACGGGACTCGCTGAAATTTTCAGCATGGCCCACAAACAGCATGCCACCGGGTTTGAGCACGCGGTGAATGCGCTCCAGCACCTTGCGCTGCGTGGGCGCATCAAAATAAATCATCACGTTGCGGCAGAACACCACGTCAAAAGGCTCCTTGAAGGGCCAATCGTCGCGGATGAGGTTCACGCTCATGAAGTCGATGGCACGGCGCAATTCGGGCTTGACCCGCACCATGCCATCATTGCCGCCCTTGCCCTTGAGAAAGAACTTTTGCAGCCGCTCCGGGCCCAGGCCCTTGAGGTTGTCGAGCCGATACACCCCCTGGCCGGCGGTGGCCAGCACCTTCGAGTCGATGTCACTGGCCGTGAGCTTGAAGGAGGCGTTGGCCCCCAGCGACTCGAAGGCCGTCATGACGATGGAGTACGGTTCTTCGCCGGTGGAGGCCGCGTTGCACCACACCTTCCAGGCAGTGTTGGCCGGCTTGCTGCGCAGCAGCGTTGCGAAGATCTCGAAGTGGTGCTGCTCGCGAAAGAATGCCGTGAGGTTGGTGGTGAGCGCGTTCACGAACTCCTGCCACTCGGGGCCATCGTGCGTTTCCAGCCAGCCCAGGTATTCATGGAAGCTGTTGTGCCCCGTATCGCGCAGCCGGCGCGAGAGCCGGCTGTAGACCATGGCATGCTTGCCGTCGTGCAGGCTGATGCCGGCGCGCTGGTAGATCAGCGCCTGCACCCGGGCAAAGTCGGCGTTGGTCCATACGAACTCACGCCCCTGCGCCAGCGGGCCCGACGGTGCCGGGGCACTGGCAGCGGCTGCGGCGGCAGCACGCGCGCCGGCCGAGGAAATACTGGTGGTCTGGGGCATCATTTTGATCATCCGCTCGGAAGTCCATTTCGCTCCAAAAAGGCCTGCAGACCCTTGCCTGCAGTTTGGCTTGCGGCCACCCACCTGACCGACTATGGCGTTCGTTACTCCGCCGTCGTCACCAATCCCATGTCCACACTCGACATCAGCTTTTCGATGTCGAGCAGGATCAGCATGCGCTCACCCACCGACCCCAGCCCCAGAATGCAGCTGTTGTCGATGGCGCTCTCGATGTCGGGCGCCACGCGGATGCTCTCGGGCGTGAGCTCCATCACGTCGCTGACCGAGTCCACCACGATGCCGACCACGCGGTTGCGCAGGTTCAGGATGATGACCACCGTGAAGCTGTTGTAGTCCGCCTGCGCGCAGTTGAACTTCAGGCGCATGTCCACGATGGGGACGATGGTGCCGCGCAGGTTTACCACGCCCTTGATGAATTCGGGGGCGTTGGCAATGCGCGTCGGCGGCTCGTAGCCCCTGATTTCCTGGACCTTCAGGATGTCGATGCCGTACTCTTCCTGGTCCAATCGGAACGTCAGATACTCGCGCGCACCGGTCGGCGCGTTGTCGGCAGTTTTACCCATCACACTCATGGTGCGTTCTCCTTGTTAGCAGTGCTGGTGCATTCCATGAACACATCGCACCCGAATCAGTGGCGGGCCCGGCGCACCAGGCCACCCGTGTCCAGAATCAGTGCCACCGTGCCGTCACCGAGGATGGTGGCGCCCGAGACATTGGGCACCTTGCGGTAGTTGGTCTCCAGGTTCTTCACCACCACCTGGTGCTGGCCCAGGAGCTCGTCGACCAGCAGCGCCACACGGCTGCCGTCGGCCTCCACCACCACCATGATGTTGCTCGACTTGTTCAGGTCGAAGCGCGGCACCTGGAAGATCTTTTCCAGTGCAATCACCGGCATGTACTCGTCGCGCACCTTGACCAGCTGCGAGCCCTGGGCCACGGTGCTGACGTCGTCGGAGTTGACCTGGAAGGACTCCACCACCGAGGACAGCGGCAGGATGTAGACCTCTTCGCCCACGCCCACCGACATGCCGTCCATGATGGCCAGCGTGAGCGGCAGGCGCACCGACACCTTCATGCCATAGCCTTCGGCGGAGTCCACCTCGACCGAGCCGTTCAGGGCGGCAATGTTGCGCTTGACCACGTCCATGCCCACGCCACGGCCCGACACGTCGGTGACCTCATCGGCGGTGGAGAAGCCAGGCGCGAAGATCAGTTGCCACACGTCGGCATCGCTCATCTGGTCGGACACATCCAGGCCCCGCTCCTGCGCCTTGCGCAGGATCTTCTCGCGCGACAGGCCGCGGCCGTCGTCGCGCACCTCGATGACGATGGAGCCCCCCTGGTGCGACGCCGACAGGGTGATGGTGCCCAGCTCGGGCTTGCCCTTGGCCAGGCGCTCTGCCGGCATCTCGATACCGTGGTCGCAGCTGTTGCGCACCAGGTGGGTGAGCGGGTCGGTGATCTTCTCGACCAGGCCCTTGTCCAGTTCGGTGGCTTCGCCCAGGGTGACCAGCTCGACCTTCTTGCCCAGCTTGTTGGCCAGGTCGCGCAGCATGCGCGGGAAGCGGCTGAAGACGATGGACATGGGGATCATGCGGATCGACATCACCGATTCCTGCAGGTCTCGTGTGTTGCGGTCCAGGTCGGCCAGGCCGGCCAGCAGTTGCTGGTAGGCGCCTGCGTCCAGCCCGCGGCTGTTCTGCGCCAGCATGGCCTGGGTGATCACCAGCTCGCCCACCAGGTTGATGAGCTGGTCGACCTTGTTCACGGCCACGCGGATGGTCGTGGATTCCATCTGCGCCTGGGCTGCAGCCTTGGGCTCGGCAGCGGCCACGGCCTTGGACGCCGAGGGCTTGGCGGCCGCACCGGCAGCAGGCACCGCGCTCGGGGCGCCAGGCGCGTCCGAGAAAAAGCCGTAGGACACGTCGGCGCCACCCGAAGGGGGCTCGATCTCGTGCACCGCGTGGTCGGGATCGACTTCGGCGGCTGCAGCGGGTTCTTCGTCGCCGTCGCTGAAGCGCACCTGCTCTTTGGACACATGGAAGGCGAACAGGTCCAGCAGGTCATCGGTGGACGAGGTGGTTTCCACCGCGAACACGCGCACGCCCGCCTGCACGCTGGGCAGATCGCTGATGGAGCCCAGGCCCGGAATGTCGCGGAACAGTTCCTTGATGGTGTCGGCCTGCTCGGTCTTTTCCAGCGGCCCGATGTGGATCTGCAGCTTGCGCAATTGCCCGGGCACGTGCGCCTTGATGGCAGGCGCAGGAGCGGCGGCCACCGGTGCCGGGGCGGGCGCTGGGGCCGCGGCAGGAGCGCCGTCCGGGACCACGCCTGCCGCCAGTTCGCTGATGCGCTTGACCAGGGAGGTGGTGGACACGGCCTCGCCCTGCCCGCCTGCCTGGTGGCGTGCCAGCAGGCTGCGCGAGGCATCGGCGGATTCCAGCAGCACATCGACCATGGGTGGAATGGGCTGCAGCTCGTGGCGGCGCAGCCGGTCGAGCAGGGACTCCATCTGGTGCGTCAGCTCGGCCACATCGGAGAAGCCGAACGTGGCGGCCCCACCCTTGATCGAATGCGCGCAGCGGAAGATGCCATTGAGCTCTTCGTCGTTGGCAGCGCTCAGGTCCAGGTCCAGCAGCATCTGCTCCATCTGGTCCAGGTTCTCGCCAGCCTCTTCAAAAAAGATCTGATAGAACTGGCTCAGGTCAAAGTCAGCACCGCCGGCCCCTGATCCCTCTTGATAGCTTTCAGCCATAGTCGGCTCCTTTATACGTGGTGGCGCCCGTGCATCCGTTTCAACGGATCACCTTCTGGATGACTTCGATCAAGCGGTTGGGATCGAACGGCTTGACCAGCCAACCGGTGGCACCGGCCGACCGCCCCGCCTGCTTCATCTGGTCACTCGATTCCGTGGTCAGGATCAGGATAGGGATGGTCTTGAATTTGGGGTGCTCGCGCAGCTTGCGCGTGAGGCCTATGCCATCGAGCCGGGGCATGTTCTGGTCGGCCAGCACCAGGTGGATGTCGTGGCTCTCGGCCTTTTCCAGGGCATCTTGCCCATCCACCGCCTCCACCACGTGGTATCCGGCACCTGTGAGGGTGAAAGACACCATTTTTCGCATGGATGGTGAATCATCTACGGCAAGTATCGATTGCATTTAGGACTCCAACTGACTTGAATATATAGGTGAACCAGCGATGCCGACTTCAGAATAGATCAATAGACCCGGCATCCATCTCGCTTTGCGTGACGGGATTGGGCCGATCCGGCGCCATTTCGGCAAACGGCGCCGCCTCCTCGCCCTCATCGTGCCCCATGGCCTCGGACGCCAGCCGGAACGCGCAGCCCTGCAGGACCTTGGTGGTATGCCAGATGAGCTGCGAAGCCATGTCCTGGAACTGCAGCTCGGTGACGGCACTGCGCAAGGCCGTACGGGCGGCCGCCAACTCGGGCGAATCCGCGACGAAGGCATCGTTCAGCACGGCATTGGCCTCGCCAAAGCGCTCCAGCAGATTGTCCGTGGCATGGTTCAACAAGCCTTCCAGGCGGTGCAGGTCGTGCATGACGACCAGCAGCGAATCCTGCAGTTCTGCTGCCACCATGACCGGAACCTGAACTGCCGGCCCAGTTGACGTTGATAGCGTAGATTGCATTGTTTCTCCATAGCAACAAGCAGACCAGGGTCCTCAAGCCCCCAACTGGCGGCCCGCGCTGGCAGACCCCGCCAACCCTTGCAAAAACCCCGACATTGCGTTCTATTGGACGATAGCCTTCTCACCCACTCCACCGGGACAAACACCCTTGTTTGTTCCAATTTGTATCCTATGATAGCGCTCATATGGTCATGACAGTAGCAGGCCAGCCCTTACGCCTCCTGCACCTGGAGGATTCTCTGGCAGACCATGTTCTGGCCAAGCTCACTTTGCAGCGTGCCAAGCTGCATTGCAACGTCCAGCAGGTAGACACCCTGCAGGATTTCTGTGATCTCACCAGCAACCAACCCTTTGATTTGATCCTTGCAGACTACAGACTGCAAGGATTCACTGCGCTCGATGCATGGGAGCATGTGGCTAAATTAGCAACACCTGTGCCATTTGTGTTGCTGTCAGGGGCGATTGGCGAGGCGGCGGCGGTGGACGCCATGCGCCTGGGCTTCTCGGATTACCTGCTCAAGGACGATATTTCCCGCCTGCCGCACGTGGTCACGCGGGCCATCGAGGTGCACCAGGCCCGCCAGGACCGCGAGCGCGCCGTGGCCGAGCTGGCGGCCTCCCAGCAGCGCCTGGCGGAGCTCACCGAGCACCTGCAGACCTCCATCGAACAGGAGCGCGCCTCCATCGCGCGCGAGATCCATGACGATATCGGCGGTTCGCTGACCGCCGTGCGGGTAGACCTCGCCTGGATCGGCCGGCATGCGCAGGACCCGGGGACACAGGACCACCTTGCCAGCGCGTCGGACATGTTGCAACACGCCATCGGCGCCAGCCAGCGCATCATGATGAACCTGCGGCCACCCATCCTGGAGCAGGGGCTGGTGGCCGCCATCCAGTGGCTGGCGGCGGGCTTTGAGCGCCGCAGCGCGGTGCGCACGCAGGTGGTGGCCAGTGGCGAGGCGATCGATGTGCCCAGCGATATCCAGCTGGTGGCCTACCGCACGGCGCAGGAGGCGCTGACCAACATCGCCAAATACGCCCAGGCCGGCAAGGTGCATATCGACCTGTCCGACCATGAAGGGGTGCTGACCGTGGAGATCGCCGACGACGGCTGCGGCTTTGACGTGGCCCGGCTGGCCGACAAGCCCAAGGCCTTTGGGATCAAGGGCCTGCACGAGCGGGCGCGCACCGTGGGCGGCTGGCTCGATGTCAGCACGCAGCCGGGCAAAGGGACTTGCCTCACACTGTCGATACCGCTGGCCACCTCGGACCAGCCCCCCATCACAGGAGATGTCTGGTGATCAACGTCGTTTTGTGCGATGACCATGCCGTGCTCAGGCGCGGCATCCGCGATACCCTCACCGAGGCCACCGACATCAAGGTGACCGGGGAGGCCGGCGGCTACGCCGAATTGCGCGAGGTGCTGCGCAGCGCCCCCTGCGACGTGCTGCTGCTCGACCTGAACATGCCCGGGCGCGGCGGCCTGGAGGTGCTGGCCACCCTGCGCGAAACGCATTCGACCATCAAGGTGCTGGTGGTATCGATGTACCCCGAGGACCAGTACGCGCTGCGCTGCCTGAAGGCTGGAGCCCAGGGCTATGCCAACAAGGCCTCCGACCCGGCGGAATTGATCAACGCGGTGCGGGTGGTGATGCAGGGCCGCAAGTACCTGACGGCCGAGGTGGCCCAGATGCTGGCCGAGAGCCTGGCCCAGCCGGTGCTGGAGAGCCCGCACGCCACGCTGTCCGAGCGCGAGCTGCAGACCTTGATCAAGATCGCCTCGGGCCGCCGTCTGGCCGACATTGCCGAAGAGCTGATGCTCAGCCCCAAGACGGTGAGCGTGTACCGCTCACGCGTGCTCGAAAAGCTCAAGCTCTCCAACAATGCCGAGCTCACCGTCTACGCCATCCGCAATGAGTTGGTATGACCCCCTGAGTCGCTTCGCGCCATCCCCCTGAAGGGGAACGCCACCCCTGGCCTGGCAAAGCCAGTTCCACGGTGGCACTGGCTTGTGCCATGCCTGCGTTACCGGCGGAGCCTCTTAGCAGCGGCCGCTACCGCTGGCTGGAGAACAGGTCGATGGATTGCTGCATCAGCGTGAGGATGGGCTGCTCCAGCATGGGCAAAGTGGCCGTGATGCCCAGCAAGCCCACGGTGAGCGTGACCGGAAAGCCGACCGCGTAGATGTTCATCTGCGGCGCCACGCGCGAGATGATGCCCATGGCCAGGTTGACGAACAGCAGCAACGCGATCATGGGCAGGGCGATCCACAACGCGCTGGAAAACAGGGAGGAGCCCAGCTCGTACAACCGCATCTGCCCGATGGCCTGCAGAAAGTTGCCGTCCACGGGAAAGCGGTCGAAGCTCTTGACCACGGCCATGATGACCATCAGGTGGCCGTTGATGACGATGAACAGCAGCGTGGCCATGTGCCCAAAGAAGCGCGCCACGGCGCTCACCTGGCCGTTGCTGGCGGGGTCGAAGAAGGAGGCGAAGTTCAGGCCCATCTGCAAGCCGATCATTTCACCGGCCAGCTCCACCGAGGCAAACACCAGCCGCACCGAAAAGCCGATGGCCAGGCCCACGGCCACCTGCTGGACCACGGCGCCCAGCGCCTCTCGGCCATTGATGTCGATCACCGGCTGGTTCACCAGCACGCCCTGCGCGCACAGGGCCACGAAGAAGGCCAGGCCGATCTTCACCCGCATGGGAATGGTGCGCATGGAGAACACCGGCGCCACGGAAAACATGGCCAGCACCCGGATGAACGGCCACAGGATGGGCGAGATCCAGGCCACCAGTTGGGCCTCGGTGAACGTGATCACGGGAACACGGGGCCGTGCGCTAGCCGACGACCGAGGGAATCGACTCGATGGTTCGGCGGATGTAGTCAACCAGGGTGCTGATCATCCAGGGCCCCGCGATCGCGAACACCACCATCGCAGCAATCAGCTTGGGCACGAAGGCCAGGGTGGCTTCGTGGATCTGCGTGACCGCCTGGAAGATGCTCACCACCAGGCCCACTGCCATCACCACCCCCAGCACGGGCATGGCGATCATCAGCAGCAGCGTGAGGGCGTCGCGCCCCATGGTCAGTACCATCTGTGAAGTCATGGGGTCGGTCCTCTACGTGACGAAACTGGCGGCGAGCGAGCCGATCAGCAGGTTCCAGCCATCGGCCAACACGAACAGCATGAGCTTGAACGGCAGCGCCACCAGCACCGGTGACAGCATCATCATGCCCAGGGACATGAGGATGCTGGAGACCACCATGTCGATCACCAGGAAGGGGATGAAGATCATGAAGCCGATCTGGAACGCCGACTTGAGCTCGCTGGTCACGAATGCCGGCACCAGCACGCGAAACGGCGCGGTCTCTGCGGTCACCTCGGGCGCCAGTCGGGCCAGGCGTGCGAACAGCGCAAAGTCCGACTGCCGGGTCTGCTTGAGCATGAACTCGCGCATCGGCACCTCGGCCCGCTCCACCGCCTGCTCGAAGGTGATGGCATTGGTGGTGTAGGGCACGTAGGCATCCTTGTGCACCCGGTCGAAGGTCGGCCCCATGACGAAGAAGGTCAGGAACAGCGACAGGCCGATGATCACCTGGTTGGGTGGTGCCGACTGCGTACCGATGGCCTGGCGCAACAGCGACAGGACGATGACGATGCGCGTGAACCCCGTCATCAGCAGCAGGATGGCGGGCAGGAACGACAGCGCCGTGAAGAACAGCAGCGTCTGGATCGGCACGGAATAGCTCGTGCCGCCACTGCCAGCGCCCACCAGCACGGGCAGCGTTCCCGGGGCTGCGGGAGCGGCTGCCGTCTGCGCCAATGCAGGCACCTGCCAGACCAGGAGGCCCAGCGCGGCCAGGGCCGCCACCCACGCGGCGCGGGGCAGCGATGCAGGGCGTGCCGAATCAGACATGCGGTTCCTTGCGCGCCTCGGCCGCCGCCATTTCGCGGGCGAAGGCGGAGTTGTCAGCCACCACCACCGGCAATGCAGCCGGTGCCGCAGGGATGGCGGATGGAGCCGCCAGCACATGCAGGCAACTGACCTGCTGCGCCGTGACACCGAGCACCAGCCAAGTGCGTGCTCCCTCGGGGCCCACCTCCACGGTGACCACCCGCTGCTGCGGACCCACGGCCACTGCCGACAGCACGCGCGATGCGGCCCCAGCCGGCAGGCCCCCTGCGGCATGGCGCTGCTGCAGGCGCTTGATGAGCCAGGGCAGGCAGGCCATGGCGCCCACGAACAGGACGACGACGACCAGCGTCTGGGTCATCCCCATGGCCGTGCCCCCATCACCCACGGCTCACGCGCCGCAACCGCTCCGAAGGCGTCACCACGTCGGTCAGGCGGATACCGAACTTGTCGTTCACCACCACCACTTCGCCCTGGGCGATCAGGTAGCCGTTGACGAGCACGTCCATCGGTTCCCCGGCCAGCGCATCGAGTTCGACGACCGAGCCCTGCGCCAGTTGCAGGATGTACTTGATCGGCACCCGGGTGCGGCCCAGCTCCACGGACAGCTGGACGGGGATGTCCAGCACCATGTTGATGTCGTTGACCGTGCCGTCACCGTTGACTGACGCGGACGGCCGCACCGCATCGCCGGACAGGGGGCCGCCCTGCTCGGTGTCACCGGGCTTGTCGTCCGAGCTTTTTTGCTCTTCGAGTGCTTCGGCCCAGCCCGCAAACGGATCCTCGGCGGCGCCGTCCTTGTTGTCGTCTTCAGTTGACATCTTTTTCTCCCAGCCAGCTCATGTCCGAGTTGCGCAGGCACTCTTCGATGCGGATGGCATATTTCGAATTGTGGGTCCCATACTGACACTCGAAGATGGGAACACCGCCGATCGACGCGCGGATGCGCGGCTCCCGGTCGAGCTCGATGAAATCACCGGGCTTCATGGCCAGCAGCTGCTCCACCGTGGCATCGGCCTTGGCCAGCTCCGCCACCAGGACCACCTCGGCCGCCTGGATCTCGCGCGTGAGCACGCGCACCCAGCGCCGGTCCACCTCGATGGAGTCGCCCTGCGTCGAGGAGTACAGCACGTCGCGGATGGGCTCCAGCGTGGCGTAGGGCATGCAGATGTGGATGGCGCCCGACAGGTCGCCGATTTCCAGCTGGAACGCGGTGGACACCACGATCTCGCTGGGCGTGGCAATGTTGGCGAACTGCGGCTGCATTTCCGAGCGCTGGTAGTCGAGCTCCAGCGGGTAGATGCCCTGCCAGGCCTTCTTGTATTCGGCGCAGATCACGTCGACCAGCCGGTTGATCACGCGCTGCTCGGTGGGCGAGAAGTCACGCCCCTCGATGCGGGTCTGGAACTTGCCCACCCCGCCGTACAGCGTGTCGATGATGCCGAACACCAGCGACGGCTCGCACACGATCAGGCCACTGCCACGCAGCGGACGGATGGCCACGATGTTGAAGTTGGTAGGGACTGCGAGTTCGCGCAGGAAGGCGCTGTAGCGCTGCACCGATACGGTGCCGACCGAAATCTCGGGGCTGCGGCGGATGAAGTTGAACAGGCCGATGCGGAAGTTGCGCGCAAACCGCTCGTTGACGATTTCCATCGTCGGCATGCGGCCACGAACGATGCGCTCCTGGCTGGAGATGTCGTAGTTGCGTACGGACCCCGACTCGGCCACTTCCTCGACGGACTTCTGGCTCTCGCCAGTGACGCCTTCCAGAAGGGCATCAACCTCTTCCTGCGATAGGAATGAATCACTCATGGCAGGATTGTCCTCGCGTCACTGGATGATGAAGCTGGAGAAAAGAATGCCTTGCACCGGATTCTTCGGTGCCTTGCGCGGCGGCGGCTGCTCCTCATCGTCCTCGCCGACGGGCACCGACGCGGGTTTGGGCCGCTCGCGCGCCACGGTGAAACCCAGTGGACGGGAGACTTCGCGCAGGATGTCTTTGGCCAGTTTTTCCTTGCCTTCGCGCACCAGCAGCTCGCCGGAGGTGCGCTGGGATACCAGCAGCAGCACACTGCTGCGGATGGAGGGCAGATAGAGCTTGATCTGCTCGGCCGTCTTGGCGTCGGCCACCTCGACTGTGATGCCGATCTGCGCAAACCGGTCGCCGCCCGGATCGGCGAGATTGACCACCATGTTCTCCAAGGGCAGGAAGGTCGGCGGTGTTTTGGCCGTCTCGTGGGCCGGCGCCGCAGCGGTCGCGCCCCCCTCCTCGTCGTCGGCGTGCTTTTTCTTGCCCAGGATGAAAAAGGCCGCAGCGCCCGCGATGCCCAGCACGAGCACCAGAGCGACCACGATGATCAGCATCTTCTTGCTTTTGGGCTTCTCCTTGGCCGGAGCGGCAGCAGCATTGGCAGACACGTGACAGGTTCCTTAGGTGGGATTCGATGGTGGCATCTCGCCGGGAACGGCATCGGGCCGGCAGACGCTTCCCATTGTGGCGCAGCTGCCGGTCCAATAATAGCCAGAATACACCCCTTAACAGCGTGTTAACGCTGGCAATCGCTGTGCCACCGTAGTGCGGCATCCTGCGGCAGCACTGCCAGCCGCGTTACACGAAGACGTCCACGGCACTGTTGTTGCGCGTGCCGCTCCCCGCCAGCCGCTGGCTGACATCCGTGGGGCCCGAGACCAGCACCTGGCCCTGCTGCCCATCGCCAGAACGGTTGCGCTGCTGCTCGGCATCGCCCGCCATGGTGCCCTGGCCTGCCGAGGTGCCCACGGTCATGCCCGACAGGACCAGGCCCTCGCTGCGCAGCAGTTCGCTGAGCTGCGCCATGCTTTGGTCGAGCATCTCGCGGGTGTGCTCCTGGTCGCTGCGGAAGGTGACATGGGCCTCGTTGCCGGACAGGGCTACCGTCACGGCCAGGGGCTGGCCGTCGCGGTTCAGGGTGACCTCGGCACTTTGGGTTTTCTGGTTGGCCCAGTAGGTGACCTGCTCGGCCAGCAATTCTTCGGCCCCGGTCTGTGCCAGTTCTTCAAAGCCCGAGGTGCCCGACGCACCATCCACTGTGAAGGAGGGCTCGGCCCCGCCTTCGCCCAGGCCGCCCGAGCCTCCGTGACGGGACGACTCGCTGCCGCCGCCCGCATCGGCGCCCCGCGCACCGGAAGCAGCCACTGCAGCCGTTGGATCCAGGTTGGCCAGCAAGGCGGCGTCCACCCCGGTGGCGCCGCTCTCGCCCGAAACACGGTGCAGGCCCGGGCCGAGCTCGCGCACGGTGGCGGCCACTGCGGTGGACATGGTCGACAGATCGCCCGTGGAGGCAGCCACCTGCTGGGCATCGCCGCCCGCAGCGCGCGCCGACACGGCGCCCACGCTACCGGTGCCGCCCAGGCCGGAATCACTGGAGCCGCGCTGCAGGGCTGCGCTGTGCATGCGCGAAAACTGGCGCCCGAAGCCCAGCGTGGCCGTAGCCGGCTGCGATGCATCCGGCAAACCGCCATCCAGTGCCACGGTTTGCGACACCAGACCATCGGCGGCCGGCAGGCCCTGGCCCGCCAGAAGCTGTCCGGCAAGGGCCGGAGCACCGCCAGCAGGATCAGACAGCATATTGGCCATGGCTCCACGCGCCACTCCGGTCTGCCCCAACAGGCCGACGGCGCCCATGCCCTCCGCACCCGGCGTATTACCGCCCTGCCCCTCCAAACCTCTGAGTTGCTGGGCAGCACTGTCGCCTGCGACCAGCGCCTGCCAACCAACCAGGGTGGACGGATCGACGGCGGCCAGGGTGCTGGAAGCATCCGCAGCACCCGGGACGGCGGCCAGCGGATCCCCCCCCTCGGCGAACTCCGGGTCCTGGGCGGCCAGCAGTGCCAGAAAACTGTCGGGCTGCGCGGCAGCCCCGGCGCCATCGTCCGTAATGCCCTTTTGCTGGGCGTGGGCGCGCGTGCGCGCGGTCTGCTGGGGAGACTGCGTCCCCTGGGGGGTGGATATGCGTGCCTGTTCCATGGTCAATTCTCCTGCCCTATCGATCCTGAACCCTGCGGCTGTATTGCATCGCCGCACGTTCATCGGTTTGTTTCTGTTCCATGCGGGCCTGGGCCTGCTCCAGCTCGCGCCGCCGCTGCTCGACCACCTTGCGCAGGCTGGCCAGGCGCTGCTCCGCCTCCATCAGGCCGCGCCGTGCGTTCTCGACCCGCGCCTCCTGGTCGCCCACCACGCTGGTCTGCAGGCCTGCGGCATGCCCCAGTCGGTCCATGAACTGGTAGTGGTGGTACATCACCTCGGGTTGCACGCGCGTGTCCGCCTGCATGCCCCAGCGCTGCTCGGTCTCGCGGGCATAGTCCTGCAGCTGGTGCAGCTGCGCCTGGGCCGCCTGCTGCACGGCCAGGGCCTCCTGCAGCACGCGGCGCGCCTCGTCGCGCTTGCGCGCGGCAATCTCCACGGCGACGATGAGGGCACTGAGGACGGACATGGTGGGGCCTTCCTGTCCTTACTGGTCGAGCACGGCCGCCATGGCGTTCACGCTCTGGTCCATGGTGGACGCCTCGAACATGTCCTGCTGCAGAAAGGCTGCCATCTGCGGCTGCAGGTGGATGGCTTCGTCCAGCGCTGGGTCGGAGCCGCTCATGTACGCCCCCACCTGCACCAGGTCGCGGCTCTTCTGGTAGCGCGAGTACACGGCGCGAAAACGCCGCGCCACGTCGAAATGGCCGCGCGAGACCACGTTGTGCATCACGCGCGAGGCCGATTGTTCTATATCGATAGCCGGGAAGTGCCCCGACTCGGCCAGCGAGCGCGACAGCACGATGTGCCCGTCCAGGATGGCGCGCGCAGCGTCGGCGATCGGGTCCTGCTGGTCGTCGCCCTCCGACAGCACGGTGTAGAACGCGGTGATGGAGCCCACGCCATGCAGGCCATTGCCGCTGCGCTCGACCAGCGCGGGCAGCTTGGCAAAGCACGATGGCGGGTAGCCCTTGGTGGCCGGTGGCTCGCCAATGGCCAGCGCGATCTCGCGCTGCGCCATGGCGTAGCGGGTCAGCGAGTCCATGAGCAGCAGCACATGCTTGCCCTTGTCGCGGAAATGTTCGGCCACTGCCGTGGCATAGGCCGCACCCTGCATGCGCAGCAGCGGCGGCGCATCGGCCGGCGCGGCCACCACGACCGAACGCGCCCGGCCATCGGCCCCCAGGATGTCTTCCACGAATTCCTTGACCTCGCGGCCCCGCTCGCCGATGAGGCCGACCACGATCACGTCGGCGCGGGTGTAGCGGGCCATCATGCCCAGCAGCACGCTCTTGCCCACGCCCGAGCCGGCGAAAAGGCCCAGGCGCTGGCCACGGCCCACGGTGAGCAATGCATTGATGGCGCGCACGCCGGTGTCCAGCGGCAAGCGCACCGGATCACGGTCCATGGCGTTGATCTGGCGGCGGTCCATGGGCTCGGAGACCACGTCCTGCACCGGACCGCCATGGTCCAGGGGTAGCCCCTGCGGATCCACCACCCGCCCCAGCAGGCCGTCTCCCATGGGCAGGCGCAGCACGCCCGCCTTCGGGGAGGGCCGGGAAGGCTCACCCAGGCGCGGGCTGGCCACGTAGGGCGCGGCGGGCACCACGCTGGCGCCACTGGACAGGCCGTGGATGTCGCCCGCAGGCATCAAAAAGGCACGGTCGGCCGAAAAACCCACCACCTCGGCCAGCACCGGCGCATGCCCCGGCATCTGCACCATGCACTGCGACCCCACCGGCACACGGATGCCCACGGCTTCCAGCACCAGGCCGGTCAGCCGGGTGAGGGTGCCGCGCGTCTCCAGCGGCGCACGCTGGCGCACGCGCTCGCGCGCATCGTCCATGAACTGCGTCCAGGCGCTGGAGGCAGGTGCATCAACGCTCATCGCCGCTCTCCTGCCAGGGCGACTCCAGCCCCAGCGAGGCGATGGCACGCTCCCAGCGCTTGGCCACGCTGCCATCGACCACGGTGCCGCCGGACTCGACCAGGCAACCCCCTGCAGGCACGGCCGCATCGGCCACCCACTGGATGCCTGCGCCCATCTCATCGCGCAAGGGTTGCTCCACCGCCCCCATGTCCGCAGGGTTCAGGCGCACCATCGCGGGGCGCCCCTCAGCCACCAGCATGCCCACGGCCTCGCGCACCACCGGCTCCAGCACATCGGGACTGACCGAGAGCTCCCGGCGCACGACTTCGCGGGCGATGTCGCAGGCCAGCGCCAGCACGTCCTGGGCCATGCGCTGCTGCATGGCGGCGAGGGACTCCTGCAAAGACTGCACCACGCCGGCAATGCTCTGGGACATTTCCAGCGCCTGGCCCGACACATAGTCGTCCATGCGCTGCTGCCACTCGAGGGCCGTGTCGGCCTGGCCCTGTGCCAGCCCTTGGGAAAAAGCCGCATCGCAGGCCTGCTGCACCAGTGCCAGCTGGGCGGCCTCCACCTCGGCCGGATCGGGCAGGGGCTCGGGCTCGGGCAGCGCCTCGGGTTCGGGCTCCACCGGTTCGGAGCCGTCCACGGCGCCGAACTTCCACTGCGTGACCAGCCCCACCTCTTCGCTGGGGATGAAGCGCGAGTACGAGCGTTGGCTAGACGAAGGCATCGTCACCACCGCCTGCCAGCACTATTTGCCCTTCATCGGACAGGCGCCGGACCGTCTTGAGGATTTCCTTCTGCTGCGCTTCCACTTCGGACAGCCGCATGGGGCCGCGCGACTCGAGGTCTTCGCGCAGCGCTTCGGACGCACGCGAGGACATGTTCGACAGGAATTTTTCGCGCAGCTCGGGCACGGCACCCTTGAGTGCAACGATGAGCGTCTCGGAGGCCACTTCCTTGAGCACGGTCTGGATGGCCTTGTCATCAAGCTTTAGCACGTCTTCAAAGACGAACATCTTGTCCATGATCTTCTGCGCCAGATCGGGGTCGTAGCCGCGGATGGACTCGATCACCACGCTGTCCATGTTGGAGCCCAGCAGGTTGATGATCTCGGCTGCCGCCTTGACGCCGCCCAGAGAGCTCTTGCGGATCTTGTCGCCACCGGCCAGCACCTTGAACAGCACCTCGTTGAGGTCCTTGAGCGCCGTGGGCTGGATGCCTTCCAGCGTGGCAACGCGCAACAGGATTTCACTGCGCTGGCGGTCGGTCAGGTGCATCAGGATGCCCGAGGCCTGCTCGCTGTCCAGGTGCACCAGGATGGCAGCAACGATCTGGGGATGCTCGTTGCGCAGCAACTCAGCCACCGACAGCGGATCCATCCACTTGAGGCTTTCGATGCCGGAGACGTCGCCGCCCTGCAGGATGCGGTCGATCAGCAGCGAGGCCTTGTCGTCACCCAGGGCCCGCTTGAGCACGGCGCGCACATAGTTGCCGGTGTCGGACACCAGCAGGCTCTGCGCCGCCGCGGCATCGGCAAAGCGGTTGATGACACTGTCCACCTTGTCGCGCGACACCGATTTCATGCGCGCGATGGTCTCGCCCAGTTTCTGAACCTCTTTGGGCGAGAGGTGCTTGAACACCTCGGCCGCCTCCTCCTCGCCGAGGGACATCAGCATGATGGCGGCGTCGTTGAGACCTTGTTCATCCATGGGCTATCCAAGCAAGTTGAGCGGCGACGGGGTCAGGCATTTTCGCCGTTCACCCAGGATTTGAGAATATTGGCGACGGCCACGGGGTTGGCCTTGGCCAGCACGCGCGCCTCTTCCAGACGCAATTGCTCTGGCGTGGCCACCACATTCTCTTCCTTCCTGGAAGGAGGCGGAAGCGCTGGGCGGTCGGGCTGGTCGGCTTCCAGCGCATCGAGCTGTCCACCGGCCACCGGAATTGCCCGGGGTGCACTGCTGCCTCCCTTGAGCGCGGGACGCACCAGGCCCAGGAGCACCATGGCGCCGAACAGCAGGGCCCCCACCGGCCAGGCAAAGCTCTTGGCCACATCGAGGACCTCGGGCTGCTTCCACAGCGGCACATCCGTCGACACTGCGGCCTCTACCTGGAACGGCGTGTTCATGAGGTTCACCGAGTCACCGCGCTCACCGTTGAAGCCGATGGTTTCACGCACCAGCGCCTTCATCTGCTCCAGCTGCTCGGGGGTGAGCGCCTTGGTAACGGTCTTGCCCTTTTCTTCGGTCGATTGGTAGTTCACCACCACGGCAGCATTCAGGCGCTTGATGGCCCAGTTGTTGCCGCGCGTGACCCGCACGGTCTTGTCCACTTCGTAGTTGGTGGTGGACTCGCGCTTGGTGGACGACTCCTCGGTGCCCTGCTGGGTGCCGGCCTGGGGCGCTGGATTGGCGCCGTTGATGGGTGCAGCCGAGGGTGCAGGCGGTTGATTGGCAACGGCACCGGGCACACCGGTCGCGGTCTTCTGGGCCATGCCAGAGGTTTCCAGCATCTGCTGGCTGCGCACGGCCTTGGCATCGGGGGTCTGGTTGGGGCGGAACTGCTCGGACGTGGACTCGGTGCGGCTGAAGTCCAGCTCGGCCGAGACCTGGGCCTTGACGTTGTTGCGGCCGACCACCGGCTCCAGGATGTCCTGGATGCGGCGTGTGAGCTGCTGCTCGATCTGCTGCACATAGAGCAGTTGCTGTGCATCGACCGCATTGGCCGCCGCGTTGCCGTCAGGCGACTGCGAGAGCAGCTTGCCCGTATCGTCCAGCACGCTCACGGCCGAAGGCGCCAGCTCGGGAACGCTGGAGGCCACCAGGTGGACGATGCCGGCGAGCTGGGCCCGGTCCAGGATGCGCCCGGGGTGCAGGCTGATCAGCACCGAGGCCGAGGGCTTTTGCTGTTCGCGGAAAAAACCGTTCTGGTTGGGCAGCGCCAGGTGCACACGAGCGCTCTGCACGGAAGACAGGGCCTGGATAGAGCGGGTCAGCTCGCCCTCCAGGCCGCGCTGGAAGTTCAGGCGTTCCTGGAACTGGGTCATGCCGAAGCGGTTGCTTTCCATCAGCTCAAAGCCCGTCACGGAGCCGCGTGGCAGGCCCTGGGTGGCCAGGCGCAGGCGCACATCATGCACCTTGTCGGAGGGAATCAGGATCGCACCGCCGCCTTCGGCGTACTTGTAGGGAACGTTCATCGTGGTCAACTGCGCCACGATGGCACCGCCATCCTTGTCGTTCAGGTTGGAAAACAGAACACGGTAGTCGGGCTGGCGGCCCAGCACGATGGCAGCGATCGCGACGGCGACCAGCAGCGCCACGCCCACACCCAGGCGCATGCGCTGGGCCCGGTCGAGGCTGGACAACCGCTGCAGCCAGTTGGGACGGGCTGCGGGAGGTGCAAGCGGAGCGAGTGGGATTTCAGCAACTGCAGACATCGTGCTTTCCAATAGATGGGGCCCGGCAAGGGACCTTGGCGTGGGTTCGATTATTTCGCTCAAGTACCCGCCATGTTCTGCCGATAAGGCGCGCCTTTGGGCATCTATTCCCCATGATGGCCCACGGACGCCTGGCTACTATCACCACATCCCCCATCCCCCAATGGACACTGCCATGGACCTCCGCATCACCAGCTCTACCACCCCCATGGCGGGTGCCGGCATGGCGCGCCGCGCCGCCATGCCGCAGGCCGAAGGCAACGATGTGGGCTTTTCGGGCGCACTCAAGGGCGCGCTGCAGTCGGTGAGTGCCGCACAGAACAAGTCGGCCGACCTGCAAAAGGAAGTCCAGCTCGAAAACCCCTCGGTCAGCCTGGAAGAGACCATGGTGGCGATCCAGAAGGCCCAGATCGGCTTCCAGGCCACGCTGCACGTGCGCAACCGCATGGTACAGGCCTATACCGACATCATGAACATGCAGGTTTGAGGGCACCCCCTGAGGCGCTGCGCGCCTTCACCCCTCTCTCATATTGCTTCGCAATCTGGGAGGGGGACGCCCCCAGCGCGGCGGGGCGGCCCTTGCGCGGGGGCACTGGCCTGGGGAGCGCCAGTTTCATGCGCCTGGGGATGGCGCACAGCGCCATATGAGGCCTGCATCCCGGCGCGCCTGAGCACCCATCCTCCCATTGGACTTTGATTTCGATTCGATTCCACTGCTGAAGCCGCATTCACCGCATCGACAGGGTCATTGATCCTTGCAGTGGCACAAGCGCCTTCTGCCCTTCTGCACTACCTAGCAGGCAGCAAAAAAGCCACCGGCCGTCTTGCGACGTGCGGTGGCTTTTTTTCTTCCCGGCGGGAACCAGGGCCGTGGATGGAGGTGCCGCCCGGCAGCCCCTCCTTCTTCATGCCCCGTTCAGTGCATCATCTGCGGCTGGCCTTCGAACAGGTGCTCGAACTGTGCCAGCCAGGGCTCGGCCAGGCAGCGGATCTGGGCATCGTTGCGCAGGATGCGCTGCATGATGCGCGTCTTTTCGCGGCGGTGCTCGGGCAGCAGTTCGTGCTCCTGGGACTTGAAGCGCAGTTGCTCGATCAGCACGGCGCAGGCCCCTTCGTAGCGCACCACGCCATCCCAATCCTTGAGCTTAGCGGCCTCCAGCATCTTGGCGCTGCTGTCTTCAATGGCTTTGTAGTAATCAATCAGCATGTGGGACATGGTTCATGCCTCCACCAGCACAGGCTGGCCCGAAGCGGTGGCGTTGGTATAGGTGGCCGCGCCATTGTTGTTCTTCTTGATCTCGTTCCAACCGAGCGCGATCGGCTCGATCAGGCGCATGACCTCTTGCATCATGGCATCGTCGTTGCGGGCGTTGGCCAGGATCAGGCGGCGCACGCAGTAGTCGTACAGGGCGCCCAGATTCTCAGCCAGCTCTCCGCCATCGACCTTGTCCAGCGCAGTGCTCAAGCCTTCTTCGATGATGCGGATGGCCTTGGAGACCGCGTTGCACTTGCCCGGCACGTCGCCGCGCGCCATGGCACCGCGTGCCGTGGCGATGGAGTTCAGTGCACCTTCATACAGCAGGCTAACCAGCTGGTGCTGGTCAATCGTGTGCATGCTGGTTTCCACATTGATACGCTGATAGGCGTTGGCTGCACGGGGGTTGTGGGCGCTGAACATGGCGGTGATCCTTGCGGTTTGATATTTAGTTTATCGGCTGTTGCCACCAAAACTAAAGACCTTCCGTCATGACGACTTGTTCCAGGTGGTCACCTGCTGGGCGATGTACGCATTCAGGGCGTTGAGCGAGGCCATCTGGGTGTCCAGAGCGTTGTAACGCGCCGTGATGCGTGCCTCGAACGCATCGATCTTGGCCTGGGCCGTCACCTGATCCTTGGTATTGCGAACTTTGGACAGGTTCAGCGTATCGTCCTTGGACTTGAAGAAGCCATCGTTGCCCAGCAGATTCGTGGTCAGCGCCTTCACGCGCACGGCCACCCCGCTGGCGGCCCCTGGATCGGGATTGCGGAACAGGCTCTTTACGTCCTCCATGTTCTCGTTCATGGCCTTGGTGAACTTGGTCGAATCCACCGCCAGATCGCCCGAGCGCTGCAGCGTGATGCCGACATCCGCCAGGCGCTGGAAGCCTGCCTTGCCGCCCGTGACCGACTGGATAGCCGAACGCAGCGAGTTCTGCAGCGCCACTGCGGTCGAGTCACCCTGCAGCAGGCCAGCCGACTTGGTCGCCGGATCGTACTTGGTGGCCTCGTTGAGAATGGAGTTGATGGCGTTGTAGGCCGTCACGAAATCATCGACGTTCTTCTGGACGGCCGTG
The DNA here is from genome assembly GCF_001428665.1 of Acidovorax sp. Root219. Lineage (GTDB taxonomy): Bacteria > Pseudomonadota > Gammaproteobacteria > Burkholderiales > Burkholderiaceae_C > Acidovorax. The sequence goes on along the minus strand of NZ_LMIJ01000024.1, from coordinate 285,814 downwards.
TTGTCCTTGGCCACACCGATCTCGATGGCCGACGTGGTGACCTGTTCGGCTTTGAACGTCACGCCAGAAATCGTGTCGGCAAAGGTGTTGGTGGCCGAACTCACCGCGATGCCATTGATCGTCGCGTTGGCATTGGCGGCCGGCTGCGTCACGGTGCTGCCCGCTACCAGGCGCGACAGGCCGCTGGCATCGGTATTGCCGGCGCTGGTGATATCGGTGTCACCACCCTCCATGACACTCAGGCGGAAACCGGACTCCAGGCCGGTACTCTTGCTGCGCAGCAGCAGGCGCTCGCCCGACGCATCCTTGAGCACCGAGGCCGTGACCCCGGCATTGGAGCCATTGATCTTGCTGGCGACATCGCTCACGGTATCGGTGGCGGTGATGTCGATGTCCACCGGCGTGCCGGAGCCCGGGGTAAACGACGCGGGCGACACGCTCCACTGGCCCAGCTCCAGGCGCAACTTTCCCGCACCCAGTGCGCCGCCGACAGGCAGCAAGGCGGCCGATGCCGTGGCCTGCGCCTTGGCCAATCCCTGCACTTCCACGCTGAAGGTGGTGGGCAAGGTTCCGCCCACGGCGGTGGCGCTCACAAACTTGCTGTCAGACGAAGTGGTAGTGACACCGTTCCAGCCGGTCAGGCTGGTCAGCTTGCCCGCAGCATCGGCGAGCGAGGACACCAGGGACTTGATCTGCCCAAAAGCCGAAATCTTGGTGCTGACGGTCGCGGCCTCGAGCTTGAGCGTGTCCAGCGGCTTTCCTTCCAGCTTCACCAACTGGCTGATGATGCTTTTGACATCCAGGCCGCTGACTGCGACGCCTGGTGAAGAAATGGTAGCCATGAGAAACCTCCTGAACTGGTCAACGGAAATTATGGCGCCGATTGCGCACCAAGAACGTCCTTATTCGCACCAGGAAACCCGCCAATTCCAGCGCTCCCGGCACGCGCTGACTCCAGAGACCCGCTGCATCCGCCGCAGCTGCCCATGGCAGCGGGACGGTGAGCGGTCTGCACGGCCACCACTGGCGGGCGCGGCCTGAGCAGACAATTCCAAGGTGAAAAGGCGGCGACAGGAAAACTGTCGCCGCCCGATGCACCAGGGCCCTTTCAGGCCCTGCCAGCCATTGTGCGCTTAACGCAGCAGGGCCAGCACACCTTGTGGCAGCTGGTTGGCCTGGGCCACCATCGCCGTACCGGCCTGCTGCAGGATCTGCGAGCGCGACAGGTTGGCTGTTTCCGAAGCGAAGTCAGCATCCAGAATACGCGAACGCGAAGCGGACAGGTTTTCCGACGTCACCTGCAGGTTGGCGATCGACGTTTCGAAGCGCGATTGCAAAGCGCCGAGCTTGGCGCGCGACCCGTTGATGAAACTGAGCGCGGAGTCCACCGTCTTCAGGGCGTTGGTGGCCTTGGCGAAGGTCGTCACGTCCAGGTCGGCCACTTTTTGCAGCGACGAGCCACCGGTGGTCAGCGAGTTGCTGGCGGAGGTCACCGAGAAGGACTTGTCCGAATCCAGCGTCACGTAGCCGCTCACAGTGGTGAATTGTGCGGTGGTGTCCGCCGTCAGGGTCACTGCACCAGCGACTGCCGTGCCATCGGCCTGGAGCTTGGTAACCGTGGTGGTGCCCGCATTCTGCACGCCGGTGTCGCCCACCACGATGTCGTTGCCGGTCGCGTTGGTCAGGATCACGCGGTCACCGGAGCTGTTCAGCGCGGCCGTCACACCGGTCTTGGCGGACTGGTCGTTGATGGCAGCCACAGCGGCCGACAGGCGGTCGGCGCCCGAGGTAGCCGTCAGCGTGAAAGACACGTTCTGTGCGGTCGTGTTGTCACCCTGGATCGACAGCGTGTAGGAACCTGCCGTCGCAGCGATGTCCAGTTCCACGTCGGTACGGGCCGTTGCCGTCACACCCGAGTTGGCCTTGACTGCATTGATCTGGTCCGTGATCGTCTTGGCCGACGAGCTGCTGGCAACCGACAGGGTGGCCGTGCCCAGCGAACCGCTGATCGACACCGCACCCGAGGTCACGCCGTTGGCAGGAACCGAGGTAGCGGCCGCAGCAGCCGACACGCCGGCACCGGCGGAAGACAGGTTCTGGTTGTTGCCGTAGACGCTGGTGCGCAGGTTGGCGGTGGAAGCCGTGATGGTCTGGTTGGCGTTGGCGCCCACTTGGAACTGTTGCGTACCGAAGGTGCCGTCCAGCAGCTTCTGGCCGTTGAATTCCGTGGTTTGCGAGATGCGGTCCAGTTCGCTGACCAGTTGGCCCACTTCGGCNNNNCTGCAGGGCCTGGCGGTCGCC
>NZ_LMIJ01000024.1:282591-283497 GCF_001428665.1 Acidovorax sp. Root219 | reverse complement strand
GGCGCTGTTGGAGGCGTTGGCCGACTGCACTGCCAGTTCACGCACCCGTTGCAGGATGTCGCCGGAGGCCTTCAGGGCGCCTTCAGCCGTTTGCGCCAGCGAGATGCCGTCGCCGGCGTTGCGCACAGCCTGGTTCAGGCCGCGGATCTGGCTGGTGAAGCGCTCCGAGATGGCCAGGCCAGCGGCGTCGTCCTTGGCGCTGTTGATGCGCAGGCCGGAGGACAGGCGTTGGATGGACGTGCTCAGCGAAGACTGGCTCATGCCCAGGTTGCGCTGGGCGGTGAGGGAACTGACGTTGGTGTTGATGGTAGCTGCCATGGCAAATCTCCTGAAAAGAACTGACTGAAATGGCGTTGCCGCCAACTGGGCGCCAGGTCTACCTGGCCGCAGTGCTCACCAGCAGCTCATCGGCTTTCGGGTGAACGGCGGGTCTCACTCTTGATTCATGCGCCCCGTTGCATAGGTTTTCGGGTCATGGCGGGAAAACTTTAGGCCCAAACGTGCAGATTGAGCGGTTTTTCTCGGTCTTATCGTGCCAACGCAAAAACGCCCCGTCCCCACAATTCATCCAACGTTCCCACAAAGTCCGCCGGAGGGGCAACGCTTAAACCGGCAGAAATGTTTGTTTTCAGCTCTGCAGGAGTAATCGCAATGGCAGCTACCATCAACACCAACGTCAGTTCCTTGACGGCGCAACGCAACCTGGGGATGAGTCAGAGTTCGCTCAACACATCCATCCAGCGCTTGTCGTCGGGCCTGCGCATCAACAGCGCCAAGGACGACGCCGCAGGCCTCGCCATCTCGGAGCGCTTCACCAGCCAGATCCGCGGCCTGAACCAGGCCGCCCGCAATGCCAACGATGGCATTTCGCTGGCCCAGGTGACAGAAGGCGCCATGAAGGCCGCT
>NZ_LMIJ01000024.1:162808-282546 GCF_001428665.1 Acidovorax sp. Root219 | reverse complement strand
CGTGAACTGGCAGTGCAGTCGGCCAACGCCTCCAACAGCGCCGGCGACCGCCAGGCCCTGCAGCAGGAAGTCGGCCAACTGGTCGCAGAACTGGACCGGATTTCGCAAACCACGGAATTCAACGGCCAAAAGCTGCTGGACGGCACCTTCGGTACGCAGCAGTTCCAGGTCGGCGCCAACGCCAACCAGACCATTGTGGCAGCGACGGCCAACCTGCGCACCAGTGTTTACGGCAACAACCAGAACCTGCCTTCCGCCGGTGCCGGAGCCTCTGCCGCCGCTGCGGCGTCGTCTGCCCCCGCCAACGGCGTGACCTCGGGCGCCGTATCGATCAGCGGCTCGCTGGGCACGGCCACCCTGTCGGTTGCCAGCAACTCCACAGCCAAGGCCATTGCCGACCAGGTCAACGCTGTCAAGGCCAATTCGGGGGTGACGGCCACGGCCCGCACCGAAGTGGAGCTGGATATCGCCGCCGTGGCCGGCTCCTTCACCCTGTCCCTGCAAGGGGACAATGCCACCCCGGTGACCGCCTCGTTCACGCTGACGGCCACCTCGGGCGCCGACCGCCTGTCGGCCGCAGTGGCCGCCATCAACGACCAGGCAGCCAAGACCGGCATCACCGCATCGCTCAATGAGACCGGCGACCGCGTGATCCTCTCCAACGCCACGGGCAGCGATATCGTCGTGGGCGATACGGCGGTCCAGAATGCGGGCACCACCACGGTTACCAAGCTCCAGGCCGATGGCACGGCCACCGGCGGCACGGTGACCCTGGCGGCAGATACCAACGCCAACTTCACCACCGTGAGCGGCTACATCACCCTGGATTCGGACAAATCCTTCGCCGTGACGTCCGCCAGCAATGCGCTCACCACTGGGGGCTCGACCCTCAAGCGCGTGGCCGACCTGGACGTGACGACCTTTGCCAAGGCGACCGAATCGCTCAAGACCGTGGATTCGGCCCTGGCCTTCATCAGTGGCGAGCGCGCCAAGCTGGGCGCCTTGCAGGCCCGTTTCGAATCGAGCATTTCGAGCCTGAACATCACTTCGGAAAATCTGTCCGCCTCGCGTTCGCGGATTCTGGACGCCGACTTTGCCGCAGAAACGGCCAACCTGTCGCGCGCCCAGATTCTGCAGCAAGCTGGCACGGCGATGGTGGCCCAGGCCAACCAGATCCCACAGGGCGTGCTGTCGCTGCTCAAGTAACGACCAGTGCGTTGCGCACCCCAGGGCGCCACTGCAGCAGCCCCTGGAACCCAGTCGCCGACACAGGCGCCTGGGTTTTTTTACAGCCAAACCCACTCCCACGTCGTGGCAATAGGCTCAGGCAAGCTTCAAAGCCGAAAGATGTCCGCCAGGACGTCGCGTTTGGAGGGCTTGCAGACGACGGCACCGCCCTCGCCCGCGTAGACCGTGCAGTGTCCCGGCGTGTCGGTACTGATCAGGCTGACGCCCTGGGACAGCACGGTCGCGTCACCCACATGGCAGCCCCCGATGATCGCCGTGCCGGGATACATCACGACCCCGTCTCCCAGCACGGGCCCCACCCCATGGTTCTTGCCGACGGTGGAGTTCTGGTAGATCACCAGGTAGTTGCCGTAGGTGGCCTTGGCAAACACGATACCCACCGAATGCCCGATGAAGAACACGGGGGGCAGTTCGATCTCGTAGAACAAGTCGATGCCATTGAGAGCCTTGTTGAGCCCGAACAGCTTGGCGCACAACCGGCGGTCGCCCGTCGCCTTCCACACCGTGTTGGCCAGGTAGTACAGGAAGATGGTGTACTGGGAGGAGTGCAGGTGGTCGAATTCTCCCGGCCTCCACATGCGCACAGCATCGATGCAGTGGCCCAGGCGCAACAGCGCCGGATCCATGTGGGGACGCAGCACCTCGTGCGCGTCGGCATCCAGGCCGTCGGGGAAGAAAAGATCCAGCTGCCGCACGACGTACTGCAGCAATTCGGCGTGCGACAGGTGCACCAGCTTCATCATGGAATGTGTTCCTCCAAGGCATCGAGCACGGTTCGCAAACCCTTCGGAGACCAGCCAAATTCATCGCGCATGCGGTCAATGCGGATGCGCGGCGCCTGGCTGCCTCCTGCAGGCAGCGTGGCCCGCAGCTGGCAATGCCAGCGGCCGCCCAGCCAGGAAAACAGGGTGGCATTGGAGATGTTCTCGCCGCTGGCCAGGTTGTAGACCGTGTCCTGCCCCTGCAGCGCGATATGGATCAAGCCTTCCACAACATCGGACACATGGACGTAGTCCCGTTCGAATGAAGGCGAAGAATTCACGTCGATCACCGGCGCAGGAGCCCCCACCGCGCGCGCCTGCGCACCCGCGGCCATCACCTGCCGAAGCAGGGAGGGCAGAAATCCGTCGGCGTCCTGCGGGCCTTCATAGACGCAGGCCAGCCGCGCCACCCGGGCGCGGCCTTGACCCTGGACATGGCACAGCGACTCACCCAATGCCTTGGACAGGTCGTAGAGATGCCGGGGTTGGCCAGGATCGAGCAGCAAGGGCAGCGCTTCATGGGCGTCCACGGCCCCCAGGCTGTCGTACAGCCGGGTGGATGACAAATAGACCAGCGACTCCCACTGCGCTTCTTTCAGCACGCGGGCCAGCAGACCCACGTGCGCTTCCACCGTATCGAAGGGCCTGGCCAGGTAGTCTGCCGTCAGGCCGGCCGCATACACCACATGGCCCAGCGGGCGGCTCCAGACGGCCGGATCGCCGCGCACGGGCGCAAACACATCGGCCCCTGCCGCTTGCAACCGGGCAACAACACGCTGCCCGACGAAGCCCGCCGCGCCCAGCACGGTGAAAACACGCCCTCGAAGCCTGTTTTCGCTATCGGCCATGTCTCAGAAACCGCCGACGGGATGGTGCAGGCGCGCATCCTTGTGCGGCAGCAGCTTGGGGCTCACTGCGTTCACCACACTGAAAGCCGGCGTGTCGACAAGCCCCTTGTGCGGTACCGCCAGCATGTTGAACCCATGCGGCGGGCCTTCGAGGTAGACAGTGTCGATCGGTACCAGCTCGACCGGCTTGCCCGGCATTTCCCGGTGCGAGTTGAGGTCGCGCACGGCAAACACCTCGTACCCACGCTCCAGGAACAGCTGGCACAGGGGCGTGGCCCGCAGGCCCTGGCTCCAATCGACATAGGTTCGGTGCAGCTCGAAGACCACCCAGGGCCGGTCCTTGTCCAGGATCTGCACAGCGCCCTGCAAGGCAGCCAGCTCGGCCCCTTCGATGTCCAGCTGAATCAGGCCGACGCGCAGGCCCAGGCGCTGCGCATAGTCGTCCATGGCCACGGTCTCGAACCCTTCGCCCGCCGAGGCGGCCACGGCGTTGGCAAAGGAGTCGAAGCCGTCGAGCCGCATGCGCTCACCGCTGCGGCTCCACAGGCCCTCGTGGTTGACCACCACATTACCCAGCTGGTTGAGTGCCAGGTTGTTCTGCAGCATCCCGGCCTGGTCGGGGTTCGGCTCGAAGCAATGCACCTTGAGCCCGGCGGGAGCAATGGCCTTGGCGACCAGCACCGCCTGGTCGCCGAAATAGGCGCCACCGACGATGACATCGCCCTGCAGGCGGGGGGCCAATTCGAGCAGCAGCTTGGTGGTCTGGGGCTCCCAGACATGGGTCGGACGCTCGCTGGCGGACAGCAGCAGGTCGCGGGCAATCTTGGTGCGGTAAAAGTACTCCACGCGCGTGCCATCGGCCAATTGCTGGCCATAGACATCCTGGTCATCGTGCAGGGCATCGACAATGGGGCCGACGACGTCATCGCGCACAGAGCCATCGTAGGCAATGGACGCTTCCGCCTGGCGCAGCAGATCCACCAGCCGGGCCCGCAAGGCCGTATCACGGCCCAACTGGTGCATGGCGCGATGCAAGCGCTTGCCATCAAGGTCTCTAGGGTCGTTGCTCATGGGATTCCTTCGTCGATCAATCAAGAGGGTGTGAGAGCTGGCGCGGTGCTCTCACAGGATTTTCAATGCAGGGACAGCCACCGCGAACAGGGCGCCCCACTCCCGCACGTAGTCCAGTTGCGCAACCACCTCATCCTTGAGATTCCAGGGGAGGATGAGCACGTGATCGGGCCGGTGGGCGCGCAGGTGCGCCTCGTCCACGATGGGAATGCGGCTGCCGGGCAGGTACTGCCCCTGCTTGGCGGGGTTGCGGTCCACCACATAGGGCAACAGGTCGGCCCGCACACCCGCGAAATTGAGCAGGGTATTGCCCTTGGCCGCCGCGCCATAGGCGCCGACCTTCAGGCCACGCGCATGGCAGTCGAGCAGAAAGGCCAGCAACTCGCGCTTGATGCGCAAGGCTTGCTCTTGCAGGCCACCGTAGAACGCCGCCGACGACACCCCGGCCGCCGTTTCACGGGCCAGCAGCTGGGCCACCCGGTCGTGCACCTGCGCAAAGGCGTCACTGCGCTGCGCGAACACGCGCAGGCTGCCGCCGTGGGTGGGCAACTCCTGCACATCGGTCACGGTGAGGCCGTTGGCGGCAAAAATGCGCTGCACTGCGGTGAGCGAAAGGTACGAGAAATGCTCGTGGTACAGGGTGTCGAACTGGCACTGTTGAACCAGCTGCAGCAGGTGCGGAAACTCGAAGGTGGCCACCCCCTGCGGCTTGAGCAGCACGGCAAACCCCGCCACGAAGTCGTTGATGTCGGGCACATGGGCCAGCACGTTGTTGGCCACCGTGAGATCGGCGGCGCGCCCGTCGGCCACCAGCGTGCGGGCCAGCGCCACACCGAAGAACTGCTCCACGACCTCGATGCCGCGCGCCCGTGCTGCAGCTGCAGTGCTGGCCGTGGGCTCCACGCCCAGGCAGGGGATGCCGCGCCCGGCCACGTACTGCAGCAGGTAGCCATCGTTGGCGGCCACTTCCACCACCTGGCTGTGGGCGCCCAGCGACAGGCGCTGGGCCATATCCTCCACATAGGCCTGGGCATGGGCCAGCCAGCTGCTGGAGAACGAGCTGAAGTAGGCGTAGTCGGCATCGAACAAGGCGTCAGCGGCCGCGAAGTCTTCGGTCTGCACCAGCCAGCAGTTCTCGCAGACCAGCACCCTGAGGGGGTACCAGCGCTCGGACGCATGCAGCGCGGGTTCGCGCAGGTAGGCGTTGGAAGGGGGCGCGGTACCCAGGTCTGCCAGAGGCAGGGTAACGGGGGCGGCGCAGTGGCGGCATTGCATGGGCGGAACTCGGTCAGGACGGCGACAGCCCGGTGAAGGCTGGCGTCAGGGAGGGATGTTGGGCGTCGCGCGGCGAGCGGCCTGCCAGGGGCAGCGGCCAGGCAATGGCCAAGCGCGGGTCGAGCGCGTCGAGCCCGCCTTCCGAGGCGGGCGCATAGGGTGCCGAGTGCAGGTAGAGCATCTCGCAATCATCGGCCAGCGCCTGGAAACCATGGGCGAAGCCGGGCGGGATGAGCATGGCCCAGTGGTTGGCAGCCGACAGCTCGCGTCCGAACCATTGCAGGAAGGTCGGGGAGCCGGCCCTCAGGTCCACCGCCACATCCCATACAGCGCCGCGCAGGCAGCTGACCAGCTTGGCCTCGGCCGCCGGGGGGTGCTGGAAATGCAGCCCCCGCACGGTGCCGCGCTGGGCCGTCTGGGTATGGTTGATCTGCGCGATCGGCCAGGTCCAGCCCGCAGGGGCCAGGTCAGCCGCGCAGAACATGCGCGCCAGAAAGCCCCGGCTGTCCGCCAGCGGCTGGCGCTGCACGGTCATCAGGCCCGCCAGCGGCGTGGGCTCCACGGTGAAGCGGCTCACAGGGCGGTCTCCTGCACGGCGCCGCAGGCCTGCTCATAGGCGTCCAGGTCGGCCAGGCACAAGGCGCGCGCATCGGCGCCAGCGTGGTAGCCGCGGTACCAGGCCATGGTGCGGCCCACGGCCTCGGGCAGGGCCCAGCACGGGGTGATGCCCAGCAGGCTGCGCGCGCGCGCCGTGTCCAGGGCCAGCAGCCCCGCTTCGTGCGGATGCTTCGCGTCGCTCTCGTAACGCACAGGCGCGGTGGGGTAGGCTGACCGTGCCATCTCGACCACACACCCCACCGTGGCGGCCTCCTGTGGGGCCGGTCCGAAGTTGTATGCGCCCGCGCTCCCTGGCCGCTCCCACAGCACCTGGGCCAGGCGCATGTAGGCGGCCAGCGGCTCCAGCACATGCTGCCAGGGCCGTGTGGCATGGGGGTTGCGCAGCACCAGGGTCTGGCCGGCAGACCAGGCAGCCGCAGCGTCCGGCAAAAGGCGCTCGGGCGCCCAGTCTCCGCCGCCGATCACATTGCCGGCGCGGGCAGTGGCCACGGCCACACCCTGTGCGGACAGGAAGGCATCGCGGTAGCTGGCGGTCACAATCTCGGCGGCGGCCTTGCTGGCGCTGTAGGGGTCATGCCCTCCCAACGCATCGTCTTCGCGATAGGGGTAGACCCATTCTCGGTTGCGGTAGACCTTGTCGGTCGTCACGACCAGCGCCACGCGCACGCCAGGCAGGCCGCGCAGCGCATCGAGCACATGGGCCGTGCCCATGACGTTGGTGGCATAGGTATCGAGCGGCGCGGCATAGCTGGCGCGCACCAGGGCCTGGGCCGCCAGGTGCAGCACGATGTCAGGCCGTGCTGCCTGGATGAGGGCCGCCGTGGCACCCGCATCGCGCACGTCGCAGGCATGGCTGTCCATGCCGCTCGCCACGCCGGCCAGTGCAAACAGGCTGGGCTCGGTGGCCGGCGGCAGGGCAATGCCGGTGACCTGCGCCCCCAGGCGCTGCAGCCACAGGGCCAGCCAGCTGCCCTTGAAGCCCGTGTGCCCCGTGAGCGCCACGCGCTTGCCGCGCCAGAAATGGGGATCGGGCAAGGCCATGCTGCTCACCAGCACTTCCACGGCGCCTGGCCGCTCTGCCAGAGTTCTTCGAGCAGGTTCTTCTCGCGCAGCGTGTCCATGGGCTGCCAGAAGCCATGATGCTCGAACGCCATCAACTCGCCATCGCGCGCCAGGCTCTCCATGGGTGCTGCCTCCCAGGGCGTGGCATCACCATCGATGCGGTCCAGCACCTGGGGCGACAGCACGAAGAACCCGCCATTGATCCAGCCGCCATCGCCACGCGGCTTTTCGACAAAGCCCCGGACCCCTTCCCCCCGGCCGTCGCCGTCGCGCACCAGCGCGCCATAGCGGCCGGGCGGCAGCACCGCTGTCACCGTGGCCAGCTTGCCATGCGCTGCATGGAATGCGAACTGCGCGGCCATGTCGAGGTCGGCCACACCATCGCCATAGGTGAAGCAGAAGGGCTCATCTGCGCTGAGGTATTCGCGCACCCGCTTGAGGCGCCCGCCGGTCAGCGTGGACTCGCCGGTGTCCACCAGCGTCACGCGCCAGGGCTCGGCATGGCGGTGGTGCACTTCCATGCGGTTCTCGGCCATGTCGAAGGTCACGTCCGACATGTGCAGGAAGTAGTTGGCAAAATACTCCTTGATGATGTAGCCCTTGTAGCCTAGGCAGATGATGAAGTCGTTGACGCCATGGGCGGCATAGGTCTTCATGATGTGCCACAGGATGGGCCGCCCGCCGATCTCGATCATGGGCTTGGGCCGCAGGTGCGACTCTTCGGAGATGCGGGTGCCGAGGCCCCCGGCCAGCAGGACAGCTTTCATGGGTAACAGCTCGATAAGTCCCCGTGCCACGACAGAGCGCGCAGCGCAGAGCAAAGGCAGGGCCTTTTCAGGATGCAGGAACTATAGCGGCAGGAAGCCGTGTTTCTCACGGGGCGGCCCGGCCTACGTCGCTCAACGGCCCGGCACCTGCGCATCGCACCATGTCCGGAACATCTGCCGATAGGCGGTCTCCACGTCGCGCGCAAAGCCGGCTTCGTCCATCAGGGCCGACGCCTGCATCCGGGGCCGCAGTTCTGTGCGGATCTGCGCCAGGCGGGGCAGGTCCGAGGCCAGCTCCACCAGCTTGTCCACATACTCCTCCTCGGTCTGCGCGATCCACTCCGGATAACCCACCGAGGTGAGCACCGAGGCGCCCAGGGTTCCCATACTCGGCGCACTGGCCAGCGTCACCAGGGGCAAGCCCATGAACAGCGACTCGATCAAGGTGGTGCCCGAGTTCTGCGGAAAGCAGTCCAGGGCAATGTCCATTCGGCGCATCACGTTCCATGGCGGGCTTTCGAAACCCATGAGGATGCGCTCCCGCTCAATTCCCAGTGCCTCGAAGCGCTGGAACCACTGCTCGCGCACCTCGACCTGGCTGAAGTTGCCGCTGTTGATCTCCAGACGCGACCCCGGAACGCGCTTGAGCAACGCGGCCCAGGCACGGATCACGCGCTGGTTGAGACGCACGGCCCGGGTCAGCGTGCCAAAGGTGACGTACCCCCGCGACAGCGCAGGCAGTTCACTGACCTCGCCCATGCCCGGGTTGGACCGGTAGACCAATGAGGCATGGGGCAGGCGCCAGGGCTTCTCGGAGAAAAGACCCTCCTGCCCCGTGGGCACGGTCGGTTCATCGGTCAGGTAGTAGTCGATGGCCGTGAGCCCGGTGGTGTAGCCCGAATCGAGCCAATGCAGCGAAACCGGTGCGGGCTTGCGCGCAAAGGCACCCAGCCGGTGACCCTTGGTGTGGCCCGCAATGTCCACGAGCACATCGATTCCATCCTCACGGATGCGCTGGGCCAGTTGGTCGTCGTCCAGGTCCCGGGTATCGATCCAATGCTCGAAGTACGTGCGGTACCGGTCCGTCACCTCGTCCTCCAGTTCATACAGCCCGCTGTACGCGAACAGTTCCACCTGCGCATGGGAGTGGTTGGCCAGCAGGGGCTCCAGGAACTGTCGGCAGGCATGGTTGCGGAACACCGGCGCGACGTAACCGACGCGCAGGCGCCGCTCGGGATTGCGCTCATTGGCATGCGGGCGCCACAGGTTGCGGCAGGGCTCTCCGAAATGCTGATTGAAACGCTGGTAGGCCGCAAACCGCTCCATGGGATCCATGTCGGGAATGCAGTTCGCGACGAACAGGTAGGAGCTGAGGGCCGACGCATCGGCGGGAGCCAGGTCCATGGCCGCCCGCAGGACCTCCAGCGACTCAGGCAACCGCCCCTGGTCCTTGAGCAGCATGCCCAGGCTGATGCGCGCCTGCATATGCCCCGGCTGCACGATGATCGCCTTGCGCGCGTACTGCTCGGCCTCTGCCAGGCGGTTCATCTCGCCCAGCAGCACGCTGAGATTGATGAGCACGCCGACATCGTTGGCATCCACCTCCAGTGCAGAGCGGTAGGCCGACTCTGCGGCCTGCAGCCGTGCCTGCCCACGCATGACGATGCCCAGGTTGTACCAGCCCTGCTTGAACCGGGGGCCATGGCCCACCGCCTGGCGTAGCAGGATCTCGGCCTGCACGAGATCGCCCCTCAACGACAGGGCCAGGCCGTAGTTGCTCAGCATGTCCACGTCACCGGGGTCCAGGGCCAGCGCCCGCTGCATGGGCTCGATCGCCTTGTCCCTCTGCCCCACGCGCATCAGCGCCGCGCTCAGCGACTTCCAGCCCATGGTGCACTGCGGGTACTGGCGGGTCATCTTGCGGCCCATGCGCAACACCGCCTCGAATTGTTCTTCATCGAACAGGCGGTTGATCTGCGCAAGTTGCTCCTTGGGAGGCATGCGCCCGGCCACGGGGCGCGCCGACCGGGCACGCTCCATGGCGACGGCGACCAGCCGCTCGACCATTTCGCCAGCGGCGTCGCCAGCCAGGCCGGCGCGCAGGGCATCTTCCAGAACCCCGCCGGCCAGATTGGCCTCACCCGCCTGGATGAGCGCATCCACCAGGCTCACCCAGTATTGCCGCTCCTTGGGGTTGGCCTGCAGGGCCGCCTGAAAGAAAGGCACGCTGGCCAGGAACTGGCCGCATTCGACCGCGATGGCGCCAAGATTGTGGTTCGCGTCGGCGTGGCCGGGATCCAGGCTGAGCACGGCCCGGTACAACTCTTCCGCCTGGGGGTAATTGCCGCCGCGGTGGCACTCGATGGCCAGCGCCATGCTGCGCTCCATCAGCATCTGCACCGGGGATGCCGCCAATTTCAGTTGCGCGCCCTCCTGCCCGGCACTCGCCTGGCCGTCTGGCTGCGGGTTTTCTGTCGTCGTGGTGTCGGTCATTGGCATCAATATAGGGCCCGGGGTTCCAAAGGCACCCCGCTGCCGCCCAGCATAAACACCCTGGGCCGCTTCCTAAATCGGGAAAACCAACGTAAAAACCACGCTACCTGCCCAACTGCTGAAGTGGTGGGTGCTTTACCGCTTGCTCATGGGACCGGTTCAAGCACAATCCGATACAGTCAATCACGCACATGGCCCTGGCCGTGTGCCAACCGCAACAGCCCAGTCGCCCGTCTGGCGCCCGCCCAATCAACCTGAATCAGCATGTTCGTCATCATTGGCTACGTCGTCAGCATGGTCTGCATCTTCGGTGTGTACATCGTGCACGGCGGGAATATCCAGGTGATCCTGAAGGCCCTGCCGTTCGAACTCATCACCATCGGTGGCAGCGCCATGGGCGCCTTCGTGGTGAACAACCAGCCCAAGGTGCTCAAGGCCACGCTCAAGGCCGTTCCTGCCGCGCTCAAGGGATCCAAGTACACCAAGGCGCGCTACATGGAGCTGCTGGCCATGCTCTACGACATCCTGCAAAAGGCCCGCAAGGAGGGCCTGATGGCGATCGAAAAGGATGTGGAAGCCCCCCATGAGTCGGAAATCTTCAAGAAATACCCCACGGTGGGCAGCGACCACCATGTGATCGAGTTCACGACCGACTACCTGCGCATGATGGTCTCGGGCAACCTCAACTCCCATGAGATCGAGGCCCTGATGGACAACGAGATCGACACCCACCACCAGGAGGCCCACGCCCCGGTGGCGGCCATCGCCCGGCTGGCCGGCGCCCTGCCCGCCTTCGGCATCGTGGCCGCCGTGCTGGGGGTGGTGAACACCATGGGCTCGGTGGGGCAACCGCCCTCGGTGCTGGGCGGCATGATCGCCTCCGCGCTGGTGGGCACGTTCCTGGGGATCCTGCTGGCCTATGGCTTCGTGGAGCCCCTGGGCGGCCTGATGGAACAAAAGACCGAAGATGCCGCCAAGGAATTCCTGTGCATCAAGTCCACGCTGCTGGCCAGCATGCAGGGCTACAACCCCGCCACCGCCATCGAATTCGGCCGCAAGGTTTTGTTCTCCACCGACAGGCCGACCTTCGCCGAGCTTGAAGGACATGTGAAAGGCAAGAAGTAAGCCCGCACTACCATGGCAGAAAAGAAGCTCCAGCCCATCATCATCAAGCGCATCAAGAAGGGCGGCCATGCCGTCCATGGCGGCGCCTGGAAGATTGCCTATGCCGACTTCGTGACGGCGATGATGGCGTTCTTCCTGCTGATGTGGCTGCTGGGCTCTACCGCCAAGGGGGAGCTGCAGGGCATTTCTGCCTATTTCAGCTCCCCGCTCAAGGTGGCCATGACCGGTGGTGATGGCGCCGGCAACAGCTCCAGCGTGATCCCGGGCGGCGGCAACGATCTCTCGAAGGTGCACGGCCAGGTGCGCCGCTCGGACTCCGACCCCGACAAGGACCGCCGCGCCAGCATCGACAACGCACGCGCCGAGCGCGCCAAGCAGGACCAGGAGCGCATCAAGGCGCTGCAGGCCAAGATCGACGCCCTGATCACCGAAAACCCGCGCCTGAACGAATACAAGTCCCAGATCCGCATCGATGTCACGCCCGACGGGCTGCAGATCCAGATCGTGGACGACCAGAACCGCCCCATGTTCGACAGTGGCAGTGCGCTGGTGAAACCCTATATGCGCGACATCCTGCGTGAAATCGGGGCCGCGCTGGGCGGGGTGGAAAACCGCATCAGCCTGGCTGGCCACACCGATGCCGTGCCCTATGGCAACAGCGAGCGCGGCTACAGCAACTGGGAGCTTTCGGCCGACCGGGCCAATGCCTCGCGCCGCGAGCTGGTGTCTGCCGGCATGCCCGACGGCAGGTTGGGCCGCGTGGTGGGATTGGCCGCCAGCGATCTGCTCGAACCCACGAATCCGCGCGCACCCGCCAATCGCCGTATTACCATCACGGTGCTGACCCGCGAGGCCGAAGAACGCCTCATGGGCAAGGGGACTCCTGCGGCGGCAAGCCCTCCTGCAGAGCTGCCGACGGAAAAGCGCGAAAATCCAACGCCTGGCGGGTGATCGTTACGACTTGTCACCAAACCTGCCACACTTGACAATACAACCAGCCTATTTCGACCGAAAGGGTCCCACGTGACCACAGCCCTTCGCTTCTTGATCGTTGACGACTTCTCCACCATGCGGCGCATCGTCCGCAATCTGCTCAAGGAGAGCGGATTTGCCGATGCAGACGAGGCCGAAGATGGCGTCGCCGCACTGAACAAACTGCGCAACAGCAAGTTTGACTTCGTGGTGACGGACATCAACATGCCCAACATGAACGGTTTCCAGCTCCTGGCGGAAATCAAGAAAGACGACAAGCTCAAACACCTTCCGGTGCTGATGGTGACCGCCGAAGCCCGCAAGGAGGACATCGTCGCGGCCGCCCAGGGCGGGGCAGCCGGTTACATCGTCAAGCCCTTCACCAAGGCCACTCTGGAAGAAAAGGTCCTGCTGATTCTCAAGAAGATGGGGCTGTGACGCCATGGAAACCCCTGACACCCCCCCTGGTGAGCCCACGGCCGAGGTCCACCACAAGATCGGCCTGCTGACCCGCCAGCTGCACGATTCGCTCAACGAACTGGGCTACGCAGACAAGCTGCGCGGCTCCATGGGCGAGTTGCCCGACGCCCAGAGCCGCCTGTCCTACATCGCCCGCCTGACGGGCGAGGCCGCAGAAAAAGTGCTCACCCGGGTCGAACAGGCCAAGGCACAGCATGATTTCATCGCCGCCGAGACACGCCGCGTAGTGGCCTCGCTGGTCAAAGACCCTGTGGCTGCCGTGGCCAAGGGCGAGATCATGAACTTCCTGACCGACGTGGAACGCGTCACCATGGAAGCCGATACGCACCTGACCGAAATCATGATGGCGCAGGACTTCCACGACCTCACGGGCCAGGTGATTGCCCGGGTGGTCAATCTGGCTGCCACCATCGAGGAGCAACTGGTCCAGCTGCTGATCCAGACTGCCCCGCCCACCGCCAACGTGCCCGCCGCGCTGGTGGAGGTTCCGCGCGAGCACCTCGCCGGCCCCGTGGTGGACCCGGAAAACACTGCGGACATCGTGACCGACCAGTCCCAAGTGGACGACCTGCTGGCCAGCCTGGGTTTCTGACCCTCCCCTCGACTGGCGTGGCACCGCCCGGCGGCGCATCAGCGCCCGCCATGCAGCGCATGGCATGCGCTCGCGCTCTACACAGTGCGGCCCTGTAGCAAGGTACGAGGGAAAAGGGCCCCGCAGCCGCCCTTTATCCGTCTTTAGATTTCCGGGTCGCTCACGACAATGGCAGGACACAAGTTGTCACGCCATCATGGAATCCAGCCAAGAAAAAAGCCTACCGGCGTCCGAGCGAAAGCTGCAGAAGGCACGCACGGACGGACAGGGTGCGCGTTCACGCGACCTGTCCCACCTGGCCATTCTGGGTGCGGGCGGCGCCGCCATGCTGGTCCTGGCTCCAACGCTCATGGAGCACCTGCAGCAGGCGCTGGCCCACCAACTGGTGTTCAACGCCAGCATCGTGATGGCGCCCGCCACCATGGTCGATCGCATGCAGACCATGGTCATCGTGGGCCTGGTAGCCAGCACGGTGTTCGCGCTGCTCACCAGCGGCGCCGCGCTGCTCAGCGCCATCGGTGCCGGCGGCTGGATCTTCAGCATGAAGCCCATCAGCCCCCAGTTCAACCGCCTGAACCCCATCTCCGGGGTGGCGAACCTGTTTTCCAAGCAGCAGATGGCCAACGTGGCGAAGATGGTGCTGATGACGGCCATCATCTCCGCCGTGGCCTGGCACTACATGTCGGGCAGCATCGAGCGCGTGGCCATGCTGGTGCTGCAGCCCTCGCCCATGGCGATCCGCCACATGTCCGAGTGGCTCACCTCCGGCGTCAGCCTGATGCTGCTGGTGGTTTTTCTGGCAGCACTGATCGACGTGCCGCTGCAGTCTTACTTCTTCAAGGCGCGCCTGAAGATGTCGCACGAGGAAGTCAAGCAGGAACACAAGGAATCCGACGGTGACCCGCATACCAAGGGCCGCATCCGCCAGAAGCAGCGCGAGATGGCGGACGGCGCCAGCGTGGCGGCGGTTCCCAAGGCGGATTTCGTGGTGATGAACCCCACCCACTATGCCGTGGCCCTGAAGTACGACGACAAGACCATGGCCGCCCCGCAGGTGATCTCGCGCGGCACCGACCTCACGGCCATGCGCATCCGTGACCTGGCCCGCGCCCACGACGTGCCGGTGCTGCAGTCCCCCATGCTGGCCCGCGCGCTCTACGCGCACGCCGAGATCGACCAGGCCATCCCCGCCACCCTGTACGCCGCTGTGGCCCAGGTACTGGCCTATGTGTACCGCCTCAAGGCCGCTCTGCGCGGCGAAGGGCAGATGCCCGACGCGCTGGTTGAGCCTTTCGTTCCCCCTGAGCTTGATCCGCTGAACAAGACGTCTTCCACCGTGCAAGGCACCGCCCCATGAACAATTCCGTGAATTACCTTCGGCTGTGGGCGGGCAAGAACACATCGGCCCTCCAGGGCATGTCGGCACCGCTGCTGGTGGTGGCCATTCTGGCGCTGATGGTGCTGCCCATCCCGCCGTGGCTGCTGGACACCTTCTTCACGCTGAACATCGCCGTCGCCCTGATGGTGATGATGGTCTCGGCCTACATGATCCGGCCGCTGGACTTTGCCGCCTTTCCCTCGGTGCTGCTGCTTACCACGCTGATGCGCCTGTCGCTGAACGTGGCCTCCACCCGGGTCGTGTTGCTGGAAGGCCACACCGGCCCCGGTGCCGCTGGCGCCGTGATCGAGGCCTTCGGCCACTTCCTGATCGGCGGCAACTTTGCCGTGGGCCTGATCGTGTTTGCCATCCTGGTGGTGATCAACTTCGTGGTGATCACCAAGGGCGCCGAGCGCATTGCCGAAGTGTCGGCCCGCTTCACGCTGGATGCCATGCCCGGCAAGCAGATGGCGGTGGACGCCGACCTCAACGCCGGCCTGATCGACGAGAAGGAAGCCAAGCGCCGCCGCGCCGAAGTTGGCGAGGAAGCAAACTTCTTCGGCTCCATGGACGGTGCCTCCAAGTTCGTGCGCGGCGATGCCGTCGCCGGCATCCTGATCCTCTTGATCAACATCATCGGCGGCTTCGCCATCGGCGTTCTGCAGCACGACCTCACCGCCAAGCAGGCCGCCGACAGCTACATCCTGCTGGCCATCGGTGATGCGCTGGTCGCCCAGATCCCCGGCCTCTTGATCTCGGTGGCCGCTGCCATGGTGATCTCGCGCGTCGGCAAGGAACAGGACATGGGCCGCCAGATCGTGCAGCAGCTGTTCATGTCGCCCCGCGTGCTGGGCGTCACGGCCGGCATCCTGATCCTGCTCGGCCTCATCCCCGGCATGCCGCACCTGGTGTTCCTGATCACCGGAGCGCTGCTCGGCTACTGGGCGTGGACGCTCTACGAGCGCCAGCAGGTGCCCGAGGAAGTGGCCCCGCCGCCCCCCGTGGCCGCCGATGGCGAAGCCACCTGGGACGACCTGCAGCCCGTGGACCTGCTCGGCCTGGAACTGGGCTACCGCCTGATCACGCTGGTGGACAAGAGCCGCCAGGGCGACCTGCTGACCCGCATCAAGGGCGTACGCCGCAAGTTTGCGCAGGAAGTGGGCTTCCTGCCCCCTGCCGTGCATGTGCGCGACAACCTCGAACTCAAGCCCAGCGGCTACCGCATCACGCTGCGTGGCGTGGTGGTGGGCGAAGGCGAGGCCTTCCCCGGCATGTTCCTGGCCATCAACCCCGGCGGCATCACCACGCCGCTGATCGGTACCCCGACCACCGACCCGGCCTTCGGTCTGCCCGCGCACTGGATCGATGATCGCCAGAAGGAAGCGGCGCAAATGGCCGGCTTTACGGTCGTTGATTCGGAAACCGTGATGGCGACGCATTTGTCACACTTGATGCAAGTGCAGGCAGCCAAGCTGTTGAGCCGCACCGAAACGCAGCAACTCGTGGAACACGTCGCCAAACTGGCCCCCAAGCTCATCGAAGAAGTCGTCCCGAAAATGGTCTCCATCGCCACGTTCCAGAAAGTCCTCCAGCTGCTGCTGGAGGAGTCTGTGCACATCCGCGATATCCGCACCATCATCGAGACCCTGGCCGAGCACGCCGGTGGCATCTCCGACCCCGTGGAACTGGCGCGCCGCGTACGCATCGCCCTGTCGCCCGCCATCGTCCAGCAGATCTACGGCCCGACGCGCGAGCTCAACGTCATCGCCATCGAACCCGGCCTGGAGCGCCTCTTGGTGCAGGCCCTGGGCAACACCGCCAGCCCGGCGCTGGACCCTGGCGTGGCCGACATCCTGACGCAGAAGGCCGCCGAAGTGGCCCTGCGCCAGGAGGAGATGGGCCTGCCCGCCTGCCTGCTTGTTCCCGACCAGATCCGCACTGCGATCTCCCGCCTGGTGCGCCGCGTGGCGCCCCGCCTGCAGGTCCTTGCGCACAGCGAAATCCCTGAGACCCACACCATCCGCATTGGGCCCATCCTCAAAGGTGCATCATGAACATCAAACGCTTTCACGCTGCTACGTCCCGTGAAGCACTGGCCAAAGCACGCATGGCCTTTGGCGAGGGCACACTGATCCTGTCCAACCGCCCCACCGCCAACGGCGTGGAGGTGATGGCCACCGCCGAGGACACGCTCTCGTCGCTGGACAGCGCCGCGGCGGCCAGGCAATCGAGCGCGCCCTCCCCCCTGGCACAGGCCAGCCAGCGCCAGCAGCTGCAACAGCAGCCGCCCCGCGCTGCGCAGCAGCCGGCCGCTGCGGCCCACCGCAACCCGGTGGAGGAAGACACCGAGCAGTTGGCCATGAGCACCCTGTCCTTCCAGGACTATGTGCGCGAGCGCATGCTGCGCCGCCGCCACGAGGCCATCAGCGGCCCGTCCGACCCGGTTCCCATGATGGAGCGCAGCCGCGACCGTGCCGCTGAGCTGGCCCGTGAGCGCCCCGCCGCCCAGGTGGCGCGCCACAACCCGTTGCGCTCGATCCCCATGGACCTTGCAGAGCCCGCGCCCCGCAAGCAGCAGCAGCAGCGCCAGGAAGCCCCCTCGCTGTCGAACGCACAGGTGAACAACCAGCAGAACCTGATGAGCGAGCTGCACTCGATGAAGGAGCTGATCGAGGACCGCTTCAACACGCTGGCCTGGCTGGGCCAGGCGCGCCAGAATCCGATCCAGTCCAACCTGATGCTGAAGATGATCCGCGCCGGCTACTCGCCCGCCCTGGCCCGCGCCGTGCTCGAGCGCATGCCCGAGGAACTCTCGGCCGGCGAATCCGTGCGCTGGCTCATGGAGGTGCTGGAACGCAACCTCAAGACCGACACGGATGCCGCGCCCCTGTACGAGCAGGGTGGCATCTTCGCCATGGTGGGCTCCACCGGCGTCGGCAAGACCACCACCACTGCCAAGCTGGCCGCCTTGTGCGCGCGCATCCATGGCCCCGGCAGCGTGGGCCTGATCACCCTGGACACCTACCGCGTGGGCGCCCATGAACAGCTGCGCACCTATGGCCGCATGCTGGGCATCGTGGCCCACCTGGCCCACGACCGTGCAGCACTGCAGGACCTGCTGGGCCTGCTCAGCGGCAAGAAGATGGTCCTGATCGACACCACCGGCGTCGCCCCACGCGATCCACGCAAGCGCGACATGCTCGACGTGCTGGACCTGCCCCACGTCAACCGCCTGCTGGTGCTCAATGCCGGCTGCCACGGCGACACGCTGGACGATGTGCTGACCGCCTTCAAGACCAAGGGCTCGCAGCAGGCCATCCTGTCCAAGGTGGACGAGGCCGTGAAGCTGGGCCCCTCCATCGACGCCCTGATCCGCCACCAGATGGTGCTGCGCGGCGTGACCAATGGCCAGCGCGTGCCCGAGGACTGGGAAGCGGCCGATGCCCACCAGCTCATCAGCACCTCGATGCGCGCGCCGGTCAAGTCGCCGTTCGACCCCAAAGCCAGCGACCTGAATTTCTTCTTCTCGCATTCACCCGAATTGGTAACCGACAGGGGGTTGGTCGATGCTTGATACCGGCTTTCACCAGGCTGCGGGGCTGCAAAGCCTCACCCCGCAGACCGAACTGCGCGTGCTGGCCGTGGCCAGCCAGGAACAGGCCGGCAGCGGCCTCGAGACCCTTTGGCAGATCTGCGCCAGCCTGCAGCGGATGGGCTACCCGGTTGTGGTGCTCGACGCCACGGGCTACGAGACCGACGAGTCCCCGGGCCTGTACCACCTGCTGCGCCGGGCACCCTGGCACGACGGCATGGACCAGGGCGCCGCAGCCTCCTCCCTGGCGGTGATCCCCGCCGCTCGGGGCCTGTGGCAGATCAGCCGGGCCGACCGCCCGGCGCATGTCTCGCCGCTGCAGGACATCCAGCCCTACGTGCGCGCCTACAGCATCCTGGTGCTGCACGCCCCACCTCCCCTGCTGGGCCAGTTGCTCACCCACACCCGGACCATGCCGCTGATGGTGATGGAGGGCGCCGCAGCAGGCGTGCTCACCACCTACAAGAGCTTGAAGCAGATGGCCCAGCACACCGGCCTGTCCTGCACCGTGGCGGCACTGTTGCGCGGCTCGGGCACGGCCGAGCGCCGCAAGACACTTGCCGCATTGCAGACATTGCAGGACTGCGCCGAGCGCCACCTGGGCGGTCAGGTGCACACTACCGCCGTCTCCACCCAGAATCCCCAGGACCTGCAGCGCCTGGCCTTGCAACTGCTGGAAAACGCGGGCACCATCAATGGAACGATGGCGGCTGCAGCTGCAATTGCATCCAGCAATTTTGCTGGTATACCTGCAGCTGCACATCTTCTCCGGAGCCACTGATCTGATGTACACCGCCAAAGGCCAGCTCGATCGTGATGCGATGATTCGCCAGCACGTGCCCCTGGTACGGCGGATCGCACACCACATGATCGCCAAGCTGCCTCCCAATGTAGAGCTGGACGATCTGATCCAGGTCGGCATGATGGGCCTGGCGGAAGCACTTTCGCGCTACGAGGCCGCACAGGGCGTGCAGTTCGAGACCTTTGCCACCCAGCGCATCCGCGGCGCCATGCTCGATGAGCTGCGCGAGGGCGACTGGATGTCGCGCAGTTCGCGCAAGAGCCAGAAGGACATCGAGCAGGCCGTCAACCGGCTGGAGCAGCGCCTGGGCCGCAGCCCGCTCGAATCGGAGATCGCCAGCGAGATGGGCATGGCCCTGCCCGAATACCAGAGCCTGCTGGGCCGGGTGCGGGGCACGCAGCTCGTGTACCTGGAGGACATGACCCACAGCAATGACGACGATGATGGTTTCCTCGACCGCCATGTGGGCGACGAGGCAGCCAACCCGCTCGAAATGCTGCGCGACCACCGCCTGCGCTCGGCGCTGGTCACGGCCATCGAGTCACTGCCCGAGCGCGAACAGCACATCATGGGCATGTACTACGAGCACGACATGAATCTCAAGGAGATAGCAGCCGTGCTCGGGGTCACCGAATCCCGTGTGTGCCAGCTGCACAGCCAGTCGATCGCGCGCTTGCGGGCGAAGATGCGCAGTCACTAGGGCCTGTTCACACTGATTTCGGGGTCGCGAAGGCCCTTGCCGGCGTGCCAATCTAAGCGCGCGACGCAGCGTGTGCCCTTGCACACGCAAGGAGCGCAACGACGAGTGGCGCGCCGGTAAGGGCCTTCCCTTCGGGTTGCCCGGCCTGGGGGCCGTCTGCGGCGTTGCCCGCGCTTGCAAGGTGCACACCTTGCTGCGCACGGGCGCCTTGCATCCAGCCCCCAGGCCGGGCAACGCGATCCCCGAAATCAGTGTGAACAGGCCCTAGTACATCCCCCTGAGGCGCAGACGCGCCTTAACCCCTTCTCTCGAATTACTGCGTAATTCGGGAAGGGGGACGCAGCAGTGCGGCGGGGCGGCCCTTGCACGGCTGCCCTGGTATGGGGCAGCGCGCTATCCACGGGTTTGCCCTGGCGCTTGCGCGCCATTCAGGGCAGCGCCTATGTACTAGTACAAAAAAGAATCGTGGCCATACAGCGCGACTTTGCCGCGCGCCGATCAGCCGGCCGAGCGGTAGATCTTGGCGATGCCGGCGGCTTGTTGCTTGCCGCCCAGGCCGTTGCCGTAGGTGGCATTGGCGGAGCTGTCCTGGGAGGGGACGAGCACGGCGGTCTGGCGGTCGGTGATGGCCGCCAGGCGGGCCAGGCTTTCGCGGTGCACCACCAGGGTGGCGGCGATGGCGTCCATGCGGGCCTTGAGGGCAGGGGTGATGCTGCTCACCTGCTGGCGCGACAGGTCCAGCGCATACGAAAAACGGGCTGCAGTGTCGCGCAGCCCGGTGCTTGCTTGTTCGAGGGTGGGGGCATCGGCCTTGAGCAGGGCGGCAGACACCATCTCGATGTGCTGCTCGACGGCCTGCAAGGCGTCTTCCAGAGGCGTGGTCACGGCTTGTCCTGGTGAATGCGGACCGGTGACGCCTGGAAGAAAGGGGTCACGCTAGCCGCGCGAGCGGGAAAAAATCTCTTGGGCGTTGGCCAGCAGCTTGTCGGCAATCGCGCCGGCGCTGACCGTGAACGTGCCCTTTTCAATGGCTGCACGCACCGCCGCCACCTTCTTGGTGTCGAAATCGCCCGAGGCACGGCCCGTCTGGTCCAGGGCACGTGCTGCGGTGGAAACCGTTACAGGCACGCCAGGGGCCGGGGCAGCCGCAGTGCCCGTTGCCACTCCTTGGGGCGTAGCAGGGGCTGCAGCGGGGGCCTTGGCCTGCTTGGCCTGCCCCGTTTGCGCCAGTGCGCCCGGAAGTTCCGGTGGTTGACCTATCTTCATCGCCTTCTCCAGCGCTCCGATGACACGGAGCTCGTAGCAATGTTTTCGACCCTTTGGCGCTGGACTTTAGCTATTTCTGCAGGCTGGATGAATCAAAGGGTAACGTCAACCGTCCCATTTTCACCCACAATACCAGAGATGGTACGGCCATTGTCCATGCGCACACGCACAGTCTGGCCTACGGCGCCCGCAGAGAGTGCCTGCCCTGCCGAGGTTACCGCATAACCCGGCCCTTGCGCCACCACCCGAACCTGGGCGCCGGCCTGGAAAATACTCGGTGCACGCACCATCGGCTGGCGCAAGGCCTGCCCTGCCACCAGAGGACGTGAGGCGATCTGGCCGACCCACTGGTCGGGATTGGCCACGATGGCGGCCGCATCGGCCGCCCAGTCCACCTCGGCCTCGGTGGCGTCATTGGCGCTCAATACAGCACCGGAGGCCACATTGCCCGTCAGCACCCACGCCGGCCCCCAGGCCTTGACCGTGACGGGCAGGAACACGTTCCAGGCGGTCTGCCCTTCCACGCAGCGCAGGCCCAGCCGGGTGCGGCCCCACAGGCGTGAGCCGGCGGGCAAATAGGGCTCGACCCGGGCGCAGGGGGCCAGGCGCAACCGGCTGTCCAGCGCACCAATGCTCACCTCCATGCGCAGCGGCAGGCCGGCAGGCTGGTTGCGCGTGATCGCATCGTCCAGCCAGCGCTGGGTCAGGGCGGGCAGGTCTGCGGCGGGGTCGGCCACTGCCTGGGCCTGGGCCATGCCAGCGGCCAGCACGCAGGCCAGTGCGGCCAGCGCGGTGCGGCCGGCCGTGAACAGGGATGGGAATGCTGATGCCATGGGGCGCCTCCTGGTACGTCAGTGCGGCCCTGCGACACGGTGCAGGGGCCATTTCACGACCATCACTGTAGGCCCCCTGGCCGCCGCCGAACCCCCGAACTGCGGCCCCAAACGCGGGCTCTTCGCGCTTTAGAAAATCCGGGCGGTTTTCATAATCGAGCCACGCCAGAAAACCGTTTTTGCTGGCGCTTTCGCAACCTGGACGTGAGGCAGACATGCTTGACAAGATGACCAACCGGCTGGACTTCCACGGCAACGCACTGATCCTGCGTGCCGAGCGCCAGCGCGCCATCGCCAGCAATATTGCGAATGCCGATACCCCCGGCTACGTCGCACGCGACTTCAAATTCTCCGACGCGCTGAGCAACGCCACGGGCGAGCGCTCCTCGTTCAACGAATCGCCACACCGCCTGTCCACGACCACGCTGGGCAGCTCCGGCTACACCAGCGAGCGGCCCACGGTCACCATCGGCACCGATCCGCGGCACATCGCCGCCTCCTCTGCCGACCCGGGCACTTCGGCCGAGCTGGGGAGCAAGGGCAAGTTGGCCTATTCCGTGCAGACCCAGCCCAGCCTGGACAACAACTCGGTGGACCTGGACCGCGAACGCGCCGCCTTCGTGGACAACGCCGTGCGCTACGAAGCCACGCTGCGCTTCATCAACGGCAACGCCAAGACCATGCTCAGCGCCATCCAGGGCCAGTAAGCCCTTTAGCGATAGAAGAGGCACCCCACCATGTCCATGTTCTCCATCTTCAACGTTTCGGGCAGCGCCATCAGTGCGCAGTCCCAGCGCCTGAACGTCGTGGCCAGCAATCTGGCCAACGTCGATGCAGTGGCCGGCCCCGACGGCAAGGCCTACCAGGCCCGCCAGGTGGTCTTTCGCACCACCAACATGGGACAGGAAGGCTCAGACGGCGTGCGCGTGAGCGCCATCACCGAAAGCAATGTGCCCGGCCGCAAGATCCACGACCCCAGCCATCCTTCTGCCGATGAGCAAGGCTACGTGACCCACTCCAACGTGAACGCCGTGGAGGAGATGGTGAACATGATTTCAGCGTCGCGCTCGTACCAGAACAACGTCGAGGTGATGAACACGGCCAAGTCACTTCTGCTCAAGACCCTGCAGATGGGCCAGTAACCCCCGGGAGACCCTCGCCATGATCCTCAGCGCCACCAATGCCGCCACCACCGCCGACACCGCCAATGCCAAGGCGACCGCGGCCAACGACCCTGCGGCCTCGCAGGACCGGTTCCTCAAGCTGCTGGTTGCGCAGCTGAACAACCAGGACCCGATGAACCCGCTGGACAACGCCCAGATGACCTCGCAGATCGCACAGATCAACACCGTCACCGGCATCCAGCAGCTCAACACCACCATGCAGAGCATGGCCGCGCAGTTCAACTCGCTGCAGGTCATGCAGGGCACGACCCTGGTCGGGCGCAACGTGCTGACCGAAGGCACGGGCATGACCGTGGCCGATGGCGTGGGCAAGGCCGGTTTCGAGATTCCGTACGCCGCCACCAAGGTGCAGGTGGAAGTCGTGACGCCCGGCGGCAAGGTGGTCGATACCCTGGACCTGGGCCCCAAGGACCAGGGGCGCCACAACTTCGAATGGGATGCGAGTGCCTACAAGGGCAGCACTGCGGGCCTGCAGTTCCGCGTCAAGGCGGTCAATGGCGCCACCACGCTCGAATCCACGGCCCTCACCCTGTCCAAAGTCACGGCGGCAGGCGCCACCGACGGCCAACTGGTGCTCACGCTGGCCAACGGCAAGAACATCAACTACAGCCAGATCAAGTCGCTGGTCTGACGCCCCAACCGCCCACTCTTCACTGAACACGCCCCCTCCAAGGAGAACACCATGAGTTTCCAGCAAGGCCTCTCCGGCCTGAACGCCGCCAGCAAAAACCTCGATGTGATCGGCCACAACATCGCCAACTCCAACACCGTGGGTTTCAAGGCATCGCGTGCTGAGTTTGCCGAAATGGTGGCCAATGCCATCGGCTCGGCTGGGGGCTCCAACGCCGGCATCGGGGTGGAAACCGCCAACGTGGCCCAGCAGTTCACCCAGGGCAACCTGACCATCACCGGCAACAGCCTGGACGTGGCGATCAACGGCAACGGCTTCTTCACGCTGCAGCTGCCCGACGGCTCCTCGGCCTATACCCGCGCCGGCAATTTCAAGCTGGACAAGGTGGGCAACATGGTCACCAACGACAACGCCAAGGTGATGGGTTACCCCATTGATCCGGCCACGGGCCTGCGCACGGGCACCGACCCGATTCCCATGGTGTTCCCCACGTCCGAACCCATCCCCGCCAAGCAGACCACGAAGATCACTGCGGCCTTCAATCTGGACGCGCGCGCCACCGACGCCGCTGGCGACCCGGCCGCCACACCACCCGTGCCAGCCACTCCGCGCGCCACCTACGGCACCTCGATCAACGTGTTCGACAGCCAGGGCGTGGCCAAGCCGGTCAACCTGTACTTCCAGAAGACCGCCACGGACAACACCTGGGACGTGTACGACACCCTCGACGATCCCACGGCCGTGCCGCCCGTGGTGGGCACGGCCATCGGCCAGATCACCTTCGACAACAACGGCGTGATCACCGGCCCGGCCGCCACGCCGCCGGCCACCGGCTTCTCGCTGGCGCTCAGCGTGAACCCCACACCGCCCAACCCGAACAACCTGCCCGCCTACAACGTGGACGTGAACCTGGACGACGTCACGCAGTTCGGCCGCAAGTTCGCCGTGTCCGACCTGTCCCAGGACGGCTACACCGCAGGCGACCTGACGGGCATCAATGTCGAGAACAACGGCATGATCATGACGCGCTACTCCAACGGCGTCACCCGCGCCGAGGGCCAGATCGCGCTGTCGAGCTTTCGCAACACGCAGGGCCTGGCATCGGTGGGCGGCAACAACTGGGTCGCCACCTTCGAATCGGGCCAGCCGGTCACCGGCACGGCCACCGACGGCAACTTCGGCGCCCTGCGCTCGGGTGCGCTGGAGGACTCCAACGTGGACCTCACGGCCGAGCTCGTGAACATGATGACCGCGCAGCGCAGCTACCAGGCCAACGCGCAGACCATCAAGACACAGGACCAGATCATGTCCACCCTGGTGAACCTGCGCTGATCCGCGCCTGACCCCCTGACCGCAGAGAAACGCCATGGACCGCATCATCTACACCTCCATGACCGGGGCCAACGCCGCTGCCCACCGGCAGGCGGTTCTGGCCAACAACCTGGCCAACGTGTCCACCAACGGCTTTCGCGCGGAGATGTCCACCTTCCGCTCCGTACCGCTGCAAGGCGACGGCTCCACCACGCGCGTGTTCGCGCTGGAGGCCACCTCGGGCCACGTGGACACGCCCGGTCCCGTGCAACGCACGGGCCGCGCCCTGGATGCCATGCCCATCGGCAAGTCCTGGTTTGCCGTGCAGGGCCTGGATGGCGTGGAGGCCTACACCCGCAACGGCGGCCTGGAGGTCTCGCCCACGGGTGCCCTGCTCACCAACACCGGCCTGCCCGTGCTGTCCGACGGCGGCGGCCCCATTGATGTGCCGCCAGGCTCGGAGGTCTCGCTGGGTTCGGACGGCACGCTCACCGCCAAGACAGCAGGGCAGCCCCCCGCTGCCATCGGCCGCCTGAAACTGGCCACGCCCACCCCCGAAGACCCGCTCAAGCGCGGCGATGACGGGCTGTTTCGCACCACCTCTGGCGACCCGCTCCCCAACGACGCCAATGCGCGCCTGCTGGCAGGGGCCATCGAGGGCTCCAACGTGAACGCGGTGGAGACCATGGTCGGCATGATCGCCGCCTCGCGCCAGTTCGAGCAGCAGATCAAGATGCTGCAGACCGCCGAAACCAATGACAAGGCCGCCAGCCAGCTGCTGAGCATCAACGGCTGACCATCCCCATAAGCGCAAGGAAACGCCATGATCAACTCCCTGTGGATTGCCAAGACCGGCATGGAAGCCCAGCAGACCCAGCTGGACGTCATCTCCCACAACCTGGCCAATGTGTCCACCACCGGGTACAAGCGCGCCAATGCGGTGTTCGAGGACCTGATCTACCAGAACCTGCGCCAGGTGGGCGCCCAGACCACCGAGCAGAACCAGTTGCCCACCGGCCTGCACCTGGGCCTGGGGGTGCGCACCGTGGCCACAGCCCGCAACTTCATGCAGGGCAGCATGCAGCAGTCCAACAACAACCTGGACGTGGCCATCAAGGGCAACGGCTTCTTCGAGGTCACGCAGCCCGACGGAACCATCGGCTACACCCGCGACGGCTCGTTCCAGCTCGACTCGCAGGGCCGCCTGGTGAACTCCAGCGGACTGCCGATTGCCAATGGCATCACCGTGCCACCGAATGCCACCAGCGTGACCATCAGCGCCGAAGGCGCCGTGTCCGCCACGGTACCGGGCAACACCGCACCGCAGCCCCTGGGCAACCTCGCCATGTCCACCTTCGTGAACCCAGGTGGCCTGGAGCCGCGCGGGCAGAACCTGTTCATCGAAACCGCCGCATCCGGCCAGCCCCAGCAGGGAACGCCCGGCACCAACGGCCTGGGCACCGTCATGCAGGGCTACCTCGAAACCTCCAACGTGAACGTGGTGCAGGAGCTGGTGACCATGATCCAGACCCAGCGCGCCTACGAAATGAATTCCAAGGCCATCCAGACCTCGGACCAGATGCTGGCCAAGCTGAGCCAGATGTAAGCAGACAGGCCACAAGCCCTTGCGCCAGGACCCTCGCCATGACATTCCTCTCCACCTTGCACCACAGCGCCCGCACCCGTCTCCTTGCATGGCCGGCCCTGGCCGCCGCCGTGCTGAGCGCAGGCTGCGCCAGCATGTCCCCGCCCCCCCCCGTGGACATCCTGCCCACCGCGCCGCCGCCCCTGGCCATGGCGCCGCGCACGCCACCGCCAGTCACCGGCGGCCTGTTCCACACCGCCAGCTACCGCCCCTCGTTCGAGGACCGGCGTGCACGCCTGGTGGGCGACAACGTCACCATCCAGATCGTGGAGAACGTGACGGCCAGCCAGAAATCCTCGTCCACCGTGGACCGTACCTCCAAGGTCAGCAGTGGCGTGACGGCGCTGCCGTTCACCGGCCAGAAGTTTACCGACAAGCTGGGCGTGGGGGCCAACTCGGAAAATGCTTTTGAAGGCAAGGGCGGCACGGAGAGCGCCAACACCTTCCAGGGCTCGATCACGGCGATCGTCATCGACGTGCTGCCCAATGGCCATCTGGTCGTGGCCGGCGAAAAGCAGATCGGCGTGAACCAGAACGTGGATGTGCTGCGCTTCTCCGGCACGGTGGATCCGCGTGCCCTGCAACCCGGCTCCATCGTGGCCTCCACCCAGGTGGCCAATGTGCGCGTGGAATCGCGCGGGCGCGGCGCCCAGGGCGAGGCCCAGGTCACCGGCTGGCTGGGCCGCTTCTTCAACACCGTGACACCGTTCTGATACAGAATGTGACCAAACGCATGCGACCTGCCCCGACCAGGGCAGGCGGCGCAGCGCCCCTTTCGCATTCAGACCCGAGGTTCACGATGTCTTTTTTCCGCAGCTTCCTGGCCTGTGGCCTCACGGCCCTGGCCGCTGCATTCGCGCCAGTTGCCCAGGCGCAGCCGACCACCTATGCCTACTCCGTGGCGCTGACACTGGCCGCGCCCAAGGGTTCGGCTTCCGAAACCGCCTCCAAGAACAAGACCCTGCCCGCAGGCATCAAGTTCTCGCCCTGCGACGCCACGGCACTGGACCAGTTCGCATTCACCATCAAATACGACGCCGGCAAGGCTGCGGTGGGCACCACCCCGGGCACGCTGCAGAACGTGTATGTGATCTTCCACCGGGACGGCAGCTTCGTCTTTCCCCTGGTGCGCTCGCCGCTGATCACCACCGGCGCCATCTTCAAGGTGTACGTGGCACCCGGCAACATCCAGACGACGGACGCCTACACCGCCGTGTCCGACAACCTGGGCGGGGCGCAGACCGAGGTGATCCTGGGTGGCAACCTCACGCTGCACGGGCTGGACTCCGGCGTCTGGCTGGTCACGGCCATCATCGCGCCGGCCGCCACGGTGAACTTCGACGATCCGCGCACCTGGAGCGCCTGGGACACCCTGCCATTCATGCTGCGCAAGCCCTGGAAGGGCTTCACGAACAGCTATTGCGAGTGATTCGCAGGGGCCTGCCAAAGCCAGGCAGCGCAGGCGGGCGGGTGCGGAAAATGTAACCAGGCCCCTCTTCCAAAAGGCGGGTGAATGCGCCTCTTTTTGGCCATTCCCCTGGGCGGCAGCAGCCCACAATGGAGGCCATGAAAGCCTTGCCCTCCCCCTTCCTGGCACACCCCCTGCGCGCGCTGTGGCTCTGTGCCATCGCCCTGGCGCTGGTGTGCGCGGCCTGGCCGGCCCATGCGCTGCGCATCAAGGAAATCGCGGCGGTGCAGGGCGTGCGCAGCAACCAGCTGACCGGCTATGGCCTGGTCGTGGGCCTGGACGGCACGGGTGACCAAACCACGCAGATGCCCTACACCACGCAGGCCATGTCCAACTACCTGCAGCAGATGGGCATCAGCCTGCCGCCGGGCACGGCCTCGCAGCTGCAGCTCAAGAACGTGGCCGCCGTGATCGTCACTGCCCAGTTGCCTGCCTTTGCGCAGCCCGGCCAGCAGATCGACGTCAACGTCTCGTCCATGGGCAATTCCAAGTCGCTCAAGGGCGGCCTGCTGATGGTCACACCGCTGCGCGGCGCCGACGGTGAAATCTACGCCCTGGCCCAGGGCAACCTGGTGGTGGGCGGTGCCGGCGCATCGTCCGGTGGCAGCAAGGTGCAGATCAACCACCTGGCCGCCGGCCGCATCCCCCTGGGCGCCCAGGTGGAGCGCTCCGTGCCCACGCCCCTCAACGAGGGCGACACCATCAGCCTGGGCCTCAACGCCTCCGATTTCCAGACCGCACGCCGCGTGGCCCAGGTCATCAACAGCCGCATGGGCAATGGCCTGGCTACGGCACTCGACGGCCGCACGGTGCAGGTGCGCGCGCCCAGCGACCCTGGCGCCCGCGTAGGCTTCATCGCCGACCTGGAAGAGTTGCCGTTCGAGCTGTCCGCCCCCGCCGCCAAGGTGGTGATCAATGCCCGCACCGGCTCCATCGTGCTCAACCAGGCGGTGACCCTAGGTTCGTGTGCCATCGCGCACGGCAACCTGTCCATCACCATCAGTTCGCGCCCCGTCATCAGCCAGCCCAACCCGCTGTCGCAGGGGCAGACCGTGGTCGCGCAGCAAAGCGACATCAAGATCAACCAGGAGCCCGGCAACATCATCCAGATGCCGCCCTCGCCCCAGTTGGCCGACGTGGTGCGCGCGCTCAACTCGCTGGGCGCCACGCCCGGCGACCTGCTGGCCATTCTGCAGGCCATCAAGGCCGCCGGCGCACTGAACGCCGAGCTTGAAGTGATCTGACCATGTCCCTCACGCTGCCTTCGTCCTCCACCACCAGCACGTCCAACGCGCTGGCAGCAGACGTTCGATCGCTGAATGCGCTCAAGTACGAGGCGGGCAACAACAACCCCCAGGCCACGAAAGAGGCCGCCAAGCAGTTTGAATCGCTGTTCATGCGCGAACTGATCAAAAGCATGCGCGAGGCCACGATGAAATCCGGGCTCATGGATGGCGCCCAGGGCGACCTGGGCACCGACCTGCTCGACCAGCAGTTGTCGGTGCAGATGGCCGGCCAGTCCGGCGGCCTGTCCGAAGCGATTGCGCGCCAGCTCTCGCGCCAGATGGGTGGGCCAGACCCGTCCTTTTCCACACCCTCCACGGTGAGCCTGTCGCAGGTGCAGCGCCCGGCAGCCGCCAAGGTGAGCGCCAGCCCTGCCAGCACCGAGGCCGTGGGCCAGGCGCCCAAAGGCCGCGACGGCTTCGTGCAGCACCTGAGCGGCACGGCCGAGAAGGTGGCGCAGGAAAGCGGTATCCCCGCGAGCTTCATGCTCGGCCAGGCCGGCCATGAAACCGGCTGGGGCAAGAGCGAGATCAAGAACGCCGACGGCAGCAACTCCTTCAACCTGTTCGGCATCAAGGCCGGCAAGGGCTGGATGGGCAAGGTCGCCGAGATCACGACCACCGAATACATCAACGGCACGCCGCGCAAGGTGGTGGCCAAATTCCGGGCCTACGACTCGTACGAGGATTCGTTTCGCGACTACGCGCGCCTCATCAAGGAAAGCCCTCGCTATGAAAAGGCGCAGTCCGTGGCGCAGTCCGGCTCGGCCATGGCCTATGCCTCCGCATTGCAGAAGGCGGGCTATGCCACCGACCCCGAGTACGCCAAAAAGCTCAGCGGCGCCATCAACAGCGTGCAGCGTGCGCAGCAGCAGCGTGCGCAGGCTTGAGAACACGAGGTAAGCCATGAGTCTGCTCAACGTCGGCGCCCGCGCCCTGCTTGCCAACCAGGTGGCCCTGCAGACTGCAGGCAACAACATTGCCAATGTGAACACGCCCGGCTACTCGCGCCAGAGCGTGGTGCTGCAGACCGTGCAGGGCCAGTTCACGGGTGGCGGCTACATCGGCCAGGGTGTGGACGTGCAGACCATCCTGCGCAACCAGAGCGAGCTGCTCACGCGCCAGTCGGCAAGCGCCGGATCCGTGCAGGCCGGCGACATCGTGCGCGCCGAGCGCCTGCGCCAGCTGCAGGACGTGTTCAGCGGCGGGGCCACGGGCCTTGGCGCCGCCATCAACGACATGATGAACGCCTTCTCGGACGTGGTGAGCTCACCCACCGACATCACGGCCCGCACGCTGGCGCTCACGCGCATGGACGAGACGGCGTCCCGCATGCGCTCGGCTGGCGAGCGTGTCGACGAGATCCAGTACACGGTGAACGAGCAGTTGCAAAGCAGCATCACCGCCATCAACAGCCTGGCCGGCCAGATCGCCGCCGTGAACGAGCAGATCGCACGCGCCAAGGGCAACGGCCAGACCCCCAACGACCTGCTCGACAACCGCGACCAATTGATCCGCGAGATGAACCAGTACGTGCAGACCACGCAGATTCCTGCGGACGACGGCACGATCGGCCTGTTCGTGGGCGGCAGCCAGCCGCTGGTGCTGGGCACCACGCCATCGCAGGTGTCCGTGGACGATGCCACGCAGTTCCCTGGCAGCGGCCAGCTCAAGCTGTTCTTCAATCGCCCGGGATCGCCGGCCATCGAAGTGGACGAGAACACCATGGGCGGCGGGTCGGTCTCGGGGCTGCTGCGCTTCAACAACACCGACCTCGCCGAAAGCCGCAACCTGCTCGGGCGCATGGCCATGGCCATCGGCATGACCATGAACGAGCAGCACAAGCTCGGCCTCACGCTGGACGGCCAGATGGGCAAGGACCTGTTCTCTGTGCCGGCCAGCATGCCCGGCCTGACCAATGGCGTGGGCGTCGGTACGGTGGGCTTCACGGATCCGACCAAGTTCGCCGCCTCCGACTACGAGATTCGCTTCACCACCGGCACGGCCGGCCAGGTGGTGCGCCTGTCCGACGGCAAGGCCACGGCCTTCACCGACGCCGCCAACCTGGCGACGCTCACCATCGACGGCCTGCAGTTCAACCTCACCACGCCAGGCGCGCCGGGCGAGCGCATGCTGTTCCAGCCCTTCAGCACGGCGGGCTCCAACATCAAGGCGCTGGTGTACTCGCCACGCGACCTGGCGGCGGCCAACCCCATCAATGCGGCCATGGGCACCACCAATGGGGGCACGCTGCAGCTGGCAGGCCTGAAGGCCACGGCCAATGGCCTGGTGGCGCCGCCCATTCCCGGCGGCGTGACGCTGACCTTTGCCGCCGGCCCGCCCACCACCTACACCGTGACGGGATCGACCACGCCACCTTCGGGCACGGCCGGCCTGCCCTACACCTCGGGCACGCCCATCACCATCGACGGCTGGGAGATCAAGCTGCAGGGCACGCCCAAGTCCGGCGACACCGTGAAGGTGGGCAACTCCCTGGACCCCCAGTACGGCGACAACTACACGCGCAACGCCGGCAACGCCACATCGCTCATGAACCTGCGCGACGTGAAGATGTTCGACGAATCCACGCTCAGCGACGGCTATGCCGGCCTGATGGCCCAGGTGGGCACGCGCACCCAGAGCGCCACGTTCGCTGCCGAGCTGTCCACCACCATCGCCGCCAACCTGGAGCGCGACCGAACGGCGGTCTCGGGCGTGAACCTCGATGAAGAAGCGGCCAAGCTGATCCAGTACCAGCAGGCTTACCAGGCATCCGCCAAAATGCTGCAGATTGCACAAAGCGTCTTCGACACCCTGATGCAGGGTCTGACGCGATGATGTTTGAGATCAGGTCCAGGAGTTCGACATGAGCAATACCCTCTACCGCCTTGGCTCTGCCAACATGTACGACAACGCGCTGCGCAACCTGGGCGCGCGCCAGACCAACCTGTCCAACCTGCAGGAGAATTTGACCTCAGGCAAGCGCGTCGTGCGCGCCAGCGACGATCCGGTTTCGGCCGCGCAGGCCGAACGCGCACTCACCCGCATCACCCGCATCCAGACCGAGCAGCGCGCGCTGGAAACCCAGCGCAACGCCATCGCGCAGGCCGAGTCCTCGCTGGGCGATGCCATCGGGCTGGTGCAGAGTGCCCGCGAACTGATGGTCAGTGCCGGCAGCCCGGCCCTCACCAGCAGCGACCGCGCCACCATCGCCAACCAGTTGCAGGGCATCCGCGAGCAGTTGCAGGAAGTGGCCAACCGCAAGGACACCAACGGCATCCCCCTGCTGGGCGCACTGGGCAGCGCACTGGCGCCTTTCCTGGGCCCACAGTCCACCTCGCCGGACTATCTGTTCAACGGGCAGCCCGGACAGTCGGGCAGCACCGGTGTGTCGATCCCGAACACGCTGGACGGTGAATTCGCCTTCATGTTTGAGCCCCAGCGCGACGGGGCCTACAACGTGCAGGTGAACCCGGCAACCGTCAACAACAACCAGCAGTTGACCACTACCGGCGTCAAGCCGACCAACCTGAGCCTGGTGACCGGAGACAACTACTCCATCGCCTTCAGCGCGGTGGGCCCGGGCGCCACGGTCGGCACCAGCACGGCTACCTACACCATCACCAACACCACCACCGGCGTGGTATCGGCCCCCGTCGTGGTGCCCGACTATCCGACCGACAAGCCCGTGACCATCTCGGTGACGGGTGTGCCGGGTCTGACCTTCGACATCACCGGTGCGCCAGCCAATGGCGACGCCATCACGCTGCAGCCCACCGCCAGCGTGTTCAGTACACTGGACAGTGCGATCCGCGACATCCGGGCAGCGCCCAACAGCAACGCCGCGACCCAGGCTGTCGGACAGGCCTTGACCAACATCGACATCGGCCTGGACCGAATCAGCAACATGCGCAGTTACTCGGGCGAGTTGCTCAACCGCGCCGACCGCATCACGGGCGACCAGGAAAAGCGCTCGGTCCAGCTCGAAGGCGACCGCTCCCGGGCAGAGGATCTGGATATGATCAAGGGCATTTCGGACTTCCAGAACCAGCAGGTGGGCTACGAGGCAGCACTCAAGTCCTATGCCACGGTCCAGAAGCTGTCCCTGTTCAATTTCATCAGTTAAAGCGGGCCTGCCCACGCCGCAATGTCCTTGCCGGACCGGGGGGGACAGGCCCCTACGAGACAACGCCTGAGAGCCCATGGTCCAATCCGTCCTCGGCAGCCTGATCCTGGGGTACCGCCCCCTGTGGAATCGCGCCCGCAAGCTTGCAGCCATAGAGCTGTACGTCCAGAACGAATCTCCCGCCAGCATGGTGGACACCGGCCACCTGCTGCGCACGCTGCAGGAGCTGTGGTCGGCCAGCTCGCCCCCCCTGCTGCTGTCGCCCCAGACCCACCAGGTGCTGGCCGACATGCTTGAACATGCGCCCCGGGGCGCCCCGTGGATCGAGGTGCGGGGTGACTGGCTGCAGGATTCGGGCATCTATGCCCTCGTGAAAGCCGCGCACCAGCGCGGCTTGAAGCTGGTGTGGCGCGGCGACATCGGCAAGCTGCCCGAGCCTGCCGTGGCCCAGTGTTTCGACAACAGCCTGCTGAGCCTGACGCCGGCCGACGCGGTAGCCGCCCTGCAGGCCAACCCGCGGCCCGGCAGCCCGGCGGGCAAGGCGCCTGCCCGTGCCGTGAGCCCCATCCTGGCCGGCCAGATGTACGAGAACATCCCCAGCCGTGCCCTCATGGAGCACTGCCTGGACAAGCACAACGCCCTGGCCCTGGCCGGCTGGCCCACGGAAGACGTGCTCTACACCCTGCGACACACGCCGCAGCAGCCCTCGCACGCGGTGATCGCCAAGCTGCAGAAAGCCATCGACGCCGAGCAGTCGCTGGAGACCTTCGAGGACATCATGGGCGAGGACCCGCTGCTGGCCTACCGCTTCATGGTCTACACCAACTCGGCGGCCCTCGGCCTGCGCACCGGCATCGACTCGCTGCGCCGGGGGCTGGTGATGATGGGCTATGGCTCCATCAAGCGCTGGCTGTCCGACCAGTTGCCCCACGCCAACACCGACCCCAACATGCTGCCCGTGCGCGAATCCATGGTGCTGCGCGCCAAGCTCATGACGCAGCTGCTCAACGCCGGTGTGGAGAACGACCTGCGCCGCGAGATCTACCTGTGCGGCCTGCTGTCGCAGATCGACGAGCTGATGCAGGAGCCCCTGGGCACCATCCTGCACCGCATCCCGCTGTCCGAGCGCATCTACGATGCCACCGTGCTGCGCACGGGCCCCTATGCCGCCAGCCTGCAGATGGCCTGCGCACTGGAGACGGGCGATGCGAGCGCCATCCGCCACCTGTGCGAGACGCAGGAGATGGACCTCGAAGAAGTCAACCGCGGCCTGCTGCGCGTGCTCTCCGACATCGAAGTACAACGCTAGGAGCCCCCTCGAGCCGCTACAGCAGCGGCGAGAACAGACGGGCTGCGGCATCGCCCAGGCGCGGCACGAAGGCCTGGCGGCGGCGCGCCTGCACGGCACTGGAGCTGCGCAGGTCCATCTCGAATTGCCGGGCCAGGGGCAGCGCCAGTGCCTGCCCGTACACCACGGCGCAGACCTCGAAATTGAGCCGGAAGCTGCGGTTGTCGAAATTGGCGGTGCCGATGAAGGCGCATTGGTCGTCCACCAGCATGGTCTTGGAGTGCAGCATGCCGGCCGTGTACTCCCAGACCTTGACGCCCGCAGCAATCAGCTCGTCGAAGTAGGAGCGCGCCGCCGCACTCACCACGAAGGAATCGCTGCGCCGGGGCACGAGAATGCGCACGTCCACCCCGCGCAGCGCCGCGCTGGTCAGTGCCATGAGCGCGGGCTCGCCGGGCACGAAATACGGCGTGGTGAGCCAGACCCGGTCTGCCGCCATGTGGATGGCCGCCACGTACATGCGGTGGATGGCCTCGTTGGCATTGTCCGGGCCCGAGGTGAGGATCTGCACCGGATGGTCGCCCGGCTCGGTGGTGGGCAGCAGTTGCCGGCTCTCGCGCGCCACGGCACCGGGGCCCTCGCCCGTGGTGTAGACCCAGTCTTCCATGAAGGTCATCTGCAGCAGGCGCACGGCCCCGCCCTCGATGCGCAGGTGCACGTCGTGGTAGGCATCGCGCCGGGCGCGCTGGTCCTCCTCGTCGGTGATGTTGATGCCGCCCGTGAAGCCCACGACGCCGTCGCAGACCACGATCTTGCGGTGGGTGCGGAAGTTGATCACCGGCCGCAATCGGCGCCCGATGCGTGATGCATGGAAGAAGGCCACCTGCACGCCCGCCTCCTGCAGCGGTGCCAGGAAGCGCCGATCCAGCCGCTTGGAGCCCAGCGCATCGACCAGCAGCCGCACGATCACGCCCTCTCGCGCCTTGTCCACCAGCAGGTCGCGCAGGGCCGTGCCAATGCCGTCGGGCTCGAAGATGTAGTACTCCAGGTGCACATGGTGGCGCGCGGCACGGATGGCGTCGAAGATAGCGCCAAAGGTCTCGGCCCCGTCGACCAGCAGGTCCACCTGGGTGGCGGTGGAGACGCGCAGGTCACAGCTGGCCTCGCCCAGCAGCACCAGTTGCCGCAGGGCCTGGGGTGCGGCGGCCGCCGTGCCGCGCAGGCTGGCAAAGTCGGCATGGGCATACAGCGCCGACTGGCTGCGCATGCGCTTCAGACGCTGCTTGCGCAGCCGCTGCGGGCCGAAGAAGTAATAGACCACGTAGCCCACGAAGGGCAGCAGCGCCATCGACAGGATCCAGCTCAGCGTGGAGACCGGGGCGCGCTTTTGCAGAATGATCCACACCGCCAGCACGGCGATGTACAGGCTCCAGGCCACGGAGATGGTGGTCAGCAGCCCCTCATGCCCACCGGGAAAGAACTGCACCATGGACTGCAGGCCATCGGTCATTGCGGCCCAGCGTCCTTGTAGGTCCATGGTTCCCTTGCGATCAGATCAAAAGGCCATTGTAGGCAGCGAAGGTGACGGCGCCCGCGCGGTCAGCGGGTTTGCCGGACGATGCGCTCGAAGGTGCGCCAGAACGTGGCGTCCTGCGTGGTCGCGAAGTTGATGCGCATGAGCGTGCTGGGCTTGCGCTCGGCGTGGAACAACGCGCCCGGTGCCAGCAGATAGCCCTCGTCCAGCATGCGCTGCGACAGCGCATCGGTGTCCACCCCGGTATCCACCCAGCCGAACAGGCCCGCCGGGTCGGCCGCGAAGGTGCAGCCTGCGCTGAGCGCCAGCTTGACACTGCGCGAGCGCGCGGCATCAAGCCGGGTGCGGATGCGCTCTGCATGGCGGCGCAGTTGCCCCTGCTCGATGCACAGCGCCAGGGCCTTCTCCAGCAGCGCGGGCGTGGTCAGGGTGGCCAGCAGCTTGGTATCGAGCAGTTGCTCGACCAGGGCCGGCGGCGCGGCCAGGAAGCCGATGCGCCAGTTGGGCGCAAGAATCTTGGCAAAGCCGCTCACGTAGATGGTGCGCTGCAGGCCGTCGAGCGCCGTCAGGCGCGTGGCATGTTCGGGCGCGATATGGCTGTAGGTGTCGTCCTCGACGATGTGGAAATTGTGCTGGTTGGCCAGTTGCAGGATGCGGTGCGCGCTGCCCGGCGAGAGGCAGTAGCCCGTGGGGTTGTGGAACACGCTCACGCTCACGTAGAGCTTGGGCTTGTGCACCTCGCAGTAGCGGGCCATCACCTCCAGGTCGGGCCCGTCGGCGCGGCGCGGCACCGGCAGGATGTGCATGCCCAGGGCCGCCAGGCGCGCGAACTCCACGGCCCAGCCGGGCTCCTCCACCATCACCGGATCGCCCGGGCGCAGCAGCGTGCGGCTCACGATGTCGAGCGCATGCGTGGCACCCACGGTGGTGATGATGTTCTCGGGCACGGTGTGCACGCTCAACTGGGCCAGCTTCTTGACCAGCAGACGGCGCAGCCCGCTGTCGCCCAGCGGCTCGCCGTACTGCAGCGAGTATTCCTGCAGCGCCCGGGTGCTGGTGACCTTGCGCACCGCCGCGGGCATGAAGGTGGATTCGAGCCACTGCGGCGGCAGCACCCCCATGCCGGGCTGGGGCTTGTCGCTGATCTTGTGGAACATGCCCCGGATCAGCGCCGTGGCGTTCACCGGCGGCGAGCCCCGCCCGGCGCCGCGCGCAGCGAACCAGTGGGCCGTGGTCCAGTTGCCACCCGCGGCCTCCATGGCCACCGCATCCACGGTGGCCGGCGCATCGGCCCCCACGGGGGCCAGTTCGCGCACGAAGAAGCCCCGGTTCTTGCGCGCCTCCACCAGACCCTGGGCCAGCAACTGGTCGTAGGCGGCCACCACGGTCGACGGGCTCACGCTGTGCTGCAGCGCGCACTGGCGCACCGAGGGCAGGCGCGCGCCCGGCGCCAGCAGCCGGTTGCGGATGCGCTCACCAAAGCGCGCCGAAAGCTGCTCGGTGAGCGACTGGGTGGTGGTCTTCATCAGCATGCGGGAATCCTCACAGGGCCTGTGTACTGCCATGACAACCAATACAGATCACCAACTGCGCTGCTGTACTGTACTGGTTGTGTATTGGTGCAGAAGATTACAGTGAAGGCCAGACGCTGACAAGCCCACGATTTCAAAGCCCCCACCCATGACCGCCGCCGAACTCACTGCCCTGCTGGTCTTCTGCACCGCGATGAGCTTTTCGCCGGGGCCCAACACCACCCTGTCCACCGCGCTCGCGGCCAATCTGGGTCTGCGCCGGGCACTCAACTTCTGCCTGGCCGTGCCCACGGGCTGGACCTTGCTGATGCTGGTGAGCGGCCTGGGCCTGGGCGCCCTGATCACCGGCGTGCCGGCCCTGCGCATGGCCGTGACCTTGCTCGGCGTGGCATACATGCTCTGGCTGGCCTGGAAGCTCAGCCGCGCCGGCCAGCTCTCGGACGTGGACAGCGCGCGCCTCTCCGTCACCTTCTGGCAGGGCGTGGGCCTGCAGTTCGTGAACATCAAGGCCTGGATGCTGGCGCTCACGCTCAGCGCGGGCTGGGTGGTGAATGCCGCCGGCCAGCCCTCGGCCAACCCCGGTGAGCGCCTGGCCATCATCTGCGGCGTGATGATGGTGTTCGCCTTCACGAGCAATTTCGTCTATGCCCTGGTCGGCTCGCTGCTGCGCCAGTGGCTGGCGCAGGGTTCGCGCCTGCTCTGGTTCAACCGCGCGCTGGCCGGGGTGCTGGTGGCCACGGCTGCCTGGATGGTGACGCTATGACCATGAACCACGCTCAAGAACGCGAAGCCCTGGTCTGGGGCCTGGTGGGCGTCACCTTGTTCGCCGCCACGCTGCCGATGACGCGCCTGGCCGTCGGCCCGGTCGATGCACCGCAGCTGTCGCCCTGGTTCGTCACCTTCGGCCGTGCGGCCGTGGCGGGGCTGCTGTCGTTGGCCTACCTGGGCTGGCAGCACGCCCAGGGGCGCCTGCGGGTTCCCGTGCGGTCGCAGTGGCCCGTGCTGGGCGTCACGGCCTTCGGTGTCATCGTCGGCTTTCCGCTGTTCCTCGCGCTGGCGCTGCGGCATGTGCCCAGCACGCACGGGGCCGTGGTCACCGCGCTGCTGCCGCTGTCCACGGCCGTGCTCGGTGCCCTGTGGTTCCGGCAACGCCCGTCGGCCGGCTTCTGGGCCTGCGCCGTGCTGGGCAGCGGCTTGGTGCTGGGCTTCATGGCCTGGCGCGCCGGCGGCTTCTACCTGGGCGCGGCCAACATCTTCCTCATCATTTCCATGACGACGGGTGCCCTGGGCTACATCGGCGGCGCGCGGCTCACGCCCAGCCTGGGGGCCGAGCAGGTGATCTGCTGGGTGCTGGCCTGCGCCCTGCCGCTGACCCTGCCCGTGACTTGGTGGTTCGCGCCGGCCGTGCCGTCCGCCATCGGCACCATGAGCTGGGTGGGGTTTGCCTATGTGGCCCTGTTCTCGATGTGGATCGGCTTTTTCGCCTGGTACCGCGCGCTGGCGCTGGGTGCCGTGCGGGTCAGCCAGATCCAGCTGATCCAGCCGTTTCTGAGCCTGCTGTTCGCGGTGCCGCTGCTGGGCGAGCACCTGGACCTCACCACGGTCGGGTTTGCCCTGGCCGTGATCGCCACGGTGTTCCTGGGCAAGCGCATGCCCGTGCACCAGGCGGCACCGCACGCCCCCGCGACACCGCCCGGCCCCCTTGCGCCCGTGAAGGACTGAGCCCAATGCAGATGAACGACATCCCCTTCGCCGCCACCGACTGGAGCCAGGTCGAGCGCGTCGAGAAGAGCGCCCAGGCCGGCCAGGCCTTCTGGCAGACGCTGCAGTACGGCGAGTTGCGCGTGCGCAAGGTGGAGTACACGCCCGGCTATGTGTCCGACCACTGGTGCACCAAGGGCCATGTGCTGCTGTGCCTGGCCGGCGAGCTGCACACCGAGTTGCAGGACGGCCGACAGTTCACGTTGACTCCCGGCATGAGCTACCAGGTGGCGGACAATGCGGAACCGCACCGCTCCACCGCCCCTTTGGGTGCCACGCTGTTCATCGTGGACTGAAAGTACCAGGGCGCCGTGAAATACCCTTTTTTCTGATGACTTTGCAACAGGTTCTTAGGACCACCGCAGGAGACCGAGAGTGAAACTGAACGACCTTCCCCACACCAGCCCCTGGACCCTGGCGCGCCGCGCCGAGCGCATGAACCCCTCGGTCATCCGCGAAATCCTCAAGGTCACGGAAAAGCCCGGCATCATCAGCCTGGCCGGCGGCCTGCCCTCGCCCAAGACCTTCCCGGTCGAAGCCTTCGCGGCCGCCTCGGCCGCCGTGCTGGCCAACGACGGCCCTTCGGCGCTGCAGTACGCGTCGAGCGAGGGCTTTGCCCCGCTGCGCGAAGCCATCGCCGCCTTCCTGCCCTGGGATGTGGACCCGGAGCAAGTGCTGATCACCACCGGCTCGCAGCAGGG
Organism: Acidovorax sp. Root219; assembly: GCF_001428665.1. Lineage (GTDB taxonomy): Bacteria > Pseudomonadota > Gammaproteobacteria > Burkholderiales > Burkholderiaceae_C > Acidovorax. The sequence continues at coordinate 242,199 of NZ_LMIJ01000024.1, read as the reverse complement.
GCTGGACCTGATCGCCAAGGTGCTGATCGACACCGACAGCCGCGTTCTGGTGGAAACGCCGACCTACCTGGGTGCCATCCAGGCCTTCACGCCCATGGAACCCAAGGTGGTGGCGGTGGCCAGCGACGAGCAGGGTGTGCGCATCGATGACCTGGTGGCCAAGGTCGGCACGGGCGCCGACAAGGCACGTTTCCTGTACGTGCTGCCCAATTTCCAGAACCCCACGGGCCGCACCATGAGCGATGCGCGCCGCGCCGAGCTGGTGGCCAAGGCCGCCGAGCTGAACCTCCCGCTGGTCGAAGACAACCCCTATGGCGACCTGTGGTTCGACGGCCCGCCGCCCGCACCGCTGACCGCGCGCAACCCCGATGGCTGCATCTACATGGGCTCGTTCTCCAAGGTGCTGGCCCCGGGCCTGCGCCTGGGTTACCTGGTGGCGCCCAAGGCGGTCTACCCCAAGCTGCTGCAGGCCAAGCAGGCAGCCGACCTGCACACCCCCGGCTACAACCAGCGCATGGTGGCCGAGGTGATGAAGGGCGGCTTTCTGGAGCGCCATGTGCCCACCATCCGCGCGCTCTACAAACAGCAGCGCGACGCGATGCTGACCGCGCTGGACAAGGAGATGCAGGGCCTGTCCGTCGAATGGAACAAGCCCGACGGCGGCATGTTCCTGTGGGTGCGCCTGCCCGAAGGCATGAGCGCCATCGAACTGCTGCCCAAGGCCGTGGAGCGCAATGTGGCCTTCGTGCCCGGCGCCGCCTTCTACGCCGACGATGCCGACCACCGCACGCTGCGCCTGTCGTTCGTGACCTCCACGGCCGAGCAGATCGCCACCGGCATTGCGGCGCTGGCAGCGGCCATCCGCGACCACCGGGCACAGGGCTGAGCACCGTGCTGCGCCTGTGGGGACGGCTGTCGTCCATCAACGTCCGCAAGGTGGTCTGGGCCGCGCAGGAGCTCGGCATCAGCCTGCAGCGCACCGATGCGGGTGGGCAGTTCGGCATCGTGCGCGAAGCGCACTACCTGTCCCTGAACCCCAACGGCCTGGTGCCGCTGATCGAGGACGAGGACACGGGCGTCGTGCTGTGGGAGTCGAACCCCATCGTGCGCTATCTGTGCGCCCGGCATGCACCGGGCGAGCTTTACCCCGAGGACATCGCCACGCGCTTTGCGGCCGAGCAGTGGATGGACTGGCAGCAGACCACGCTGAACCCGGCGGGGCGCGATGCCTTTATCCAGTGGATACGCACGCCGGCCGCGCAGCGCAATGACGCGCTGATCGCCGCATCGGTGGCGGCCACCGAGCCCCTGCTGGACCTGCTGGACGCGCACCTGGCGCGCCAACCCTTCCTGGCAGGCGAGCGCTTCACCATGGCCGACATCCCGGTGGGCTGCGAGATCCACCGCTGGTGGGGCCTGCCCCAGGAGAGGGCGGCCCGGCCGCACCTGGAGCGCTGGTACCAGGCGGTGAGTTCACGCACCGGTGCGCGCGGCGTGCTCGACCAGGCGTTATCCTGACGGGACCATCCGCCCGCAAGACCGCACCATGCATCCACGCCCCTTCAAGCAGATCGATGTCTTCAGCGACCACCCCGGCGACGGCAACCCCGTGGCCGTGGTGCTGGAGGCCGAGGACCTGAGCGATGCGGACATGCGCCGCTTTGCCGCGTGGATGAACCTGTCGGAAACCACCTTTCTGCTGCCGCCCACCGAGGCCGGCCGCGCGCAGGGCGCCGACTACCGGCTGCGCATCTTCAGCCCACAGGGTGAGTTGCCCTTTGCCGGCCACCCCACGCTGGGCACCTGCCACGCCTGGCTGCAGGCAGGCAACGCACCGCGCCAGGAGGGCCTGGTGGTGCAGGAATGCGCGCTGGGGATGGTGCGCATCCGGCGCGAGGACCACACCCTGGCCTTTGCCGCGCCGCCGCTCAAGCGCAGCGCGCCCAGCCCGGCGCTGGTGCCGCTGATCGCCAGCGCCCTCGGTGTGCGCCCGGCGCAGATCCTGGGCACGCAGCTGCTGGACAACGGCCCGGTATGGCTGGGCATGCTGCTCGACAGCGCCGACACCGTGCTCGGCCTGCAACCCGACCATGCGCGCCTGATGGACCTGGGCCAGTCGGTCGGGGTGGTGCACGTGGGCACCGGCGCCAGCGACACCAGCCGACCCGGAGTCGTCGTGCGCGCCTTTGCTGCCCCCATGGGCAACCGTGAGGACCCGGTGACCGGCAGCCTCAACGCCAGCCTGGCCGAATGGCTGATCGCCGAAGGCCTGGCACCGCACCACTACCAGGTGGCCCAGGGCGAATGCCTGGGCCGCGCAGGACGGGTGCACATCCGCCAGGACGGGCACCAGGTGTGGGTGGGCGGGCGCTCCGTCACCTGCATCGAAGGCACGGTGCTGCTGTGAAACCGCCCCGCATCCCGATCCACGCCAGCGGCTGAACCCCGCTCGGTGCCCCCGCTTTGGCTCCCAGGGCCGCCCCCGGCGTGCCCGCTCCCCGAAAAGCCCCATTTCCACCCCATCCACCTACCTGACAGGCTTTCCCATGAAACTGCGCCCCTTCCAGCAAGTCGACGTCTTCACCGACCAGGCCTACCGCGGCAACCCGCTGGCCGTGGTGCTCGACGGCGAAGGCATCACCACCGAGGCCATGCAGGAGTTCACCAACTGGACCAACCTGTCCGAAGCCACCTTTGTGCTGCCGCCCACGCCCGAAGGCAGGGCGGCGGGTGCCGACTACCGCGTGCGCATCTTCTGCCCCGGGCGCGAGTTGCCCTTTGCCGGCCACCCCACGCTGGGCAGCTGCCACGCCTGGCTGGGCGCGGGCGGCAAGCCACAGACGCCGGGGCGGGTGGTGCAGGAATGCGGCGCGGGCCTCGTACCCCTGCGCCAGGACGGCGCACGCCTGGCCTTTGCCGCCCCGCCCCGCCTGCAAAGCGGCCCGCTGGACGAAGCGGACGTGGCGCTCATCGCGCGCGGCCTGGGGGTGGAGCGCGCGGACATCCTGCACCACTCCTGGTGCGACAACGGCCCCAAGTGGCGCGGCGTGATGCTCCAATCGGCCGAACAGGTGCTGGCACTGCAGCCCGATGCTGCCATCCTGGCGGGCCTCGATATCGGCGTGGTGGGCCCGCGCGGCAAGGTCGGCGTGATCGGTGCCGACACCGCGCGCGAGGACATCGCCTTCGAAGTGCGCGCCTTCTTCCCGGGCAACAACGGCCTGGCCGAAGACCCGGTGACCGGCAGCCTGAACGCGGCGCTGGCGCAGTGGCTCATCGGCGCAGGCCTGGCCCCTGCGCACTATGTGGCCAGCCAGGGCACCGCCCTGGCGCGCGCCGGCCGCGTGCACGTGGACCAGGAAGGCAGCGACATCTGGATCGGCGGCCATTCGGTCACCTGCGTGCAGGGCGAGGTGCTGCTGTGACGGCGCAGACCGCAGCCTGCATCGACCACCTGGTGGTGCTGGCCCGCGACCTGGCCACGGGCGTGGAGTGGTGCGAGCGCACGCTGGGCGTCACGCCCACCGCGGGCGGCGAGCACCCGCTGATGGGCACGCACAACCGCTTGCTCAATGTCTCCAGCCCGGCCCATCCGAGGGCCTACCTGGAGATCATCGCGGTCAACCCGCAGGGCACCAAAAGCATCCCCGAGGGTGACCGGCGCTGGTTCGACATGGACGATATTGCGCTGCAGCAGCAGGTCGCCGAGCACGGCCCGCAGCTCATCCACTGGGTGGCCTCGGTGCCCGACGTGGCGGCCAGCCTGGCCGCGCTCGCCACCCTGGGCGTGGACCGGGGCCGCGCCATCACCGCCAGCCGCCCCACGCCACAGGGCTTGCTGCAGTGGCAGATCACCGTGCGCCCCGACGGCCAGCGCCTGTGGAACGGCTGCCTGCCCACGCTGATCGAATGGGGCGCCGTGCACCCCTGCGATCACCTGCCGGCCAGCGGCGTGCAACTGCAATCCCTGCAGCTGCAGCACCCCGACGCGCGCGCCCTGCGCGCGGCCTGCGAAGCTGCGGGCCTGCGCGACGTGGCCATGCCCACGGAAGGCCCCTTAGCCCAACTGCACGCGCAGCTGCTCACCCCGCGCGGCGCTCTGGCCCTGCAGTCGCGCGCCCTGCCACCCTCGCCGTCAACGGAGTAACCCACCATGCTCACCCCCCAGGAACTGCTGATCTTTGCGTTCGCATCCCTCTTGCTTGTGCTCACGCCCGGGCCCAACATGGTCTATTGCATATCGCGCAGCCTCACCCAGGGCCCGCGTGCCGGGCTGCTATCGCTCGGTGGCGTGATCGCCGGTTTCGGCGTGCACCTGCTGGCGGCATCGCTCGGCCTCACCGCCCTGCTGGCCGCCGTGCCCATGGCCTTCGACGCGATCCGCATCGCGGGGGCGGCCTACCTGCTGTGGCTGGCCTGGCAGGCCGTGAAGCCCGGCGGCACTGCGCCGTTCGAGGCGCGCGACCTGCCGCACGATACGCCGCGCAAGCTGTTCCTCATGGGCTTCATGACCAATTTGCTCAACCCCAAGGTGGCCATGTTCTACCTGTCGTTCTTTCCACAGTTCCTGCACCCCGAGCGCGGCAACTGGCTATTGCAGAGCCTGACCCTGGGCGCGGTGCAGATCAGCACCAGCGCCCTGGTGAATGCACTGCTGGTGTTGTTTGCCGCCCGCGTGGCCCTGTTCATGAACCGCAGCCAGGGCTGGATGCGCGCCCAGCGCTATGTGATGGGCACGGTGCTCGGCCTGCTGGCCGTGCGCCTGCTGACCGAAAAGAGGCCTGCCGCATGAGCGCCCTGCCGACCACTCCCCTGCCCTGGCTGCCGGGCCTGGCCGACATCGAGGCTGCGGCCCAGGTCGTGTACCGCGACTTCCCACCCACGCCGCAGTACCGCTGGGCCCTGCTCAGCGAGCGCCTGGGCACGGACTGCTGGCTCAAGCACGAGAACCACACGCCCGTGGGGGCCTTCAAGATCCGCGGCGGGCTCACCTATTTCGACCAGCTCGCCAAGCGTGGCGCACTGCCGCGCGAAGTGGTCAGCGCCACGCGCGGCAACCACGGCCAGAGCATGGGCTGGGCGGCGCGCAACCACGGCGTGGCCTGCACCATCGTCGTGCCCCGGGGCAACTCGGTGGAGAAGAACGCCGCCATGCGCGCCCTGGGCGTCACGCTGATCGAGCACGGCAGCGACTTTCAGGAGGCGCGCGAGCATGCCATGCAACTGGCCGCCGAGCGCGGCGCGCACATGGTGCCGAGCTTCCACGCCGACCTGCTGCGCGGCGTGAGCACCTACTGGTGGGAGTTCCTCTGCGCCGTGCCGCAACTCGACGTGGTCTATGTGCCCATCGGCCAGGGATCTGGCGCGTGCTCGGCCATCGCAGCCAAGCTGGCGCTGGGGCATGGCGTGCGCATCGTGGGGGTGGTCAGTGCCCATGCCACCACCTATGCCGACTCGCTGGCGGCGGGCCGGGTGGTCGAGGCGCCCGTGACCACCGAACTGGCCGACGGCATGGCCTGCCGCGTGGCCGATGCGAATGCGCTGGCCGTGCTTGCCCCGCACATCGACCACATCGTGCAGGTGACGGATGCCGAAGTGGCCGCCGCCATGCATGCGATCTATACCGACACGCACAATGTGGCCGAGGGCGCGGGGGCTGCCGCACTGGCCGCTGCGCTGCAGGAGCGCGACCGCTTGCGCGGCCTTGCGGTGGGCCTGGCGCTCACGGGCGGCAATGTCGACGCGCCGGTGTTCAGCCGCGTCCTGGCGGGCTGACCTGCCGGGTGGAGCCTGTCCCCGAGGCTACTGGCTGGGTGGTTCTGGTCGCTTGGGCGACAAACGTCCGGGCCCGCCCCTGCCCACAATCCGACGCATGGGAACCCTTTACCTCGTGCGCCACGGCCAGGCCTCGTTTGGCGCCGACGACTACGACCAGCTGAGCGCGCGCGGACGCGAACAGGCGGTGCGCCTGGGCGAATTCTGGCGCGAGCGCGGCCAGGCCTTCGATGCCGTGATCACCGGCACCTTGCGCCGCCATACGCAGACGCTGGAAGGCATTGCCGAGGGCCTGCAGGTCACCCCCGAGGTGCTGCAGATGCCCGGCCTCAACGAGTACGACAGCCATGCGCTGATCACCGCTATCCACCCCCAGCCGCTGCAGAGGCCCGATACGCCCGAGCTCTACCGCCACCACTTTCGCCTGCTGTGCGATGCACTCGCGCAGTGGATGGCGGGGGTCATCAGCCCGCAGGGCATGCCGACGTGGAACGAGTTCAGTGCCGGCGTGCGCGCCGCGCTCGACCATGTGCGCCAGCACCACACCGGCCAGAACGTGCTGCTGGTGAGCAGTGGTGGCCCCATCTCCACCGCCGTGGGCCAGGTGCTGGGCACCGCGCCCGAGGTGACGATCGCCCTGAACATGCGCATCCGCAACAGCGCGGTGACGGAGTTCAGCATCAGCCCCAAGCGCCTGATGCTGCAGACCTTCAACACCCTGCCGCACCTGAACGAAGCGCCGCACCTGGACTGGATCACCCACGCCTGACCGGCGGCAGGCCAGCGGGCTCGCCTACAGATCGAGTGCGAGAAACCGGGTTCCCGGAACCGGGTTGAAGCTCACGGGTTCCGCAGGCACAAACCCCAGCGATTCGTACAACCTTTGTGCCGCGACGAATTCCGCCAGCACATCCAGGCACATGCGCCGATAGCCGGCCTCTTTTGCGGCGTGCAGCATCTGCTCGACCAACTGCCGACCCAGGTCCATCCCCCGGGCTGCGGGCCGCACGTACACGCGCTTGAGTTCACAGGCGCTTGCATCGACCCGTCGAAGGGCGGCGCACCCCACCACTTGGCCCTCGATGACGGCCAGAAGAATGCATCCGTCGGGCTCGGCATACTTTCCCGGCAGTTGTGCGAACTCTTGCTCGTAGTCCTGAAAATCGAGATTGGCCGTTGGGCTCTTGACGTACTCGCGAAAGATCGCGATGACGTCGGGGAGATCGCCAGGGAACGTGGCAGGTCTGATCATGGTCATTCAATGAACGCAAAAGGCCGTGCAAAGCGTGGCCACCGCCCTCACCAATCGGGCTGGTCACGCAAGGTGCTCAGCGGCAATGCCGCCATTTCCTGCAGCAGGGCCACCAGTTGGGTGGCCGCCGCCTCCACCACGGTACGGCCTTTGTCGGCGCTGGCGGCTGCGGCATTGCCCACGGCACCGGCCGGGTGGTAGTCCTGCATCTGCCAGCCGAGCTTGGCGCTCTTGCCATTGCCCAGGATGGCGTACTGCTCCGAGCGGTCCTGCGAGGTGGAACGAAAGTCCTGCGCATGCGCCATCTGCACCGTGGCTGGCGCCAGGTGCAGCATCATCGAGGTCTCGATCTCGCCCGCGTGGATGCCGAAGCGGTGCTCTGCCGCACTGAACTGGCCGGCCACCGCATCTGGCAGGGGCAGGCTGAACCAGCTGGCACTGTACACCAGCAGGTCGCAGCGTGTGCGCAGCTCGCGCGCCACGATGTCCATCACGCTGACCTGGCCGCCATGGCCGTTGAACAGCAGCAGCTTCTTCACGCCCGCGCGCGCCACGCACTCGCCGAGCTCGGTCCACAGCGCGATGATGGTGGCAGGCGACAGCGTGAGCGTGCCGGGGTAGCGGATGTGCTCCGGGCTCAACCCTACGTTCTGCGGCGGCAGAAAGAGCACCGGCAGCTCGGCCGGCAGCAGCGGCAGCGCCGCGTCGATCACACCCTGCAGCAAGGTGGCATCGACCGACAGCGGCAGGTGCGGCCCATGCTGCTCGATGGCGGCCACCGGCAACACGGCGACCGTCTGCGCCGCCAGGCCCGAAGCCTTGCGCTGTGCGAAATCGCGCGTGCCGAGATCGGCCCACCAGCGCGCAGGCGTGGTGGCAGATGGGGAAGAAGAAGGCACCGGTGGCTGGGTCATGCCGCCATGGTAGCGGCCTCAGCCCAGAATGATCTCGTCCTGGTGGTTGGCGATGTGAAAGGTGTGGGCACGTGCGAACTCGACTTTGTCCAGCGCGCCATACGCGAAGTGGTGGCGCAGCACCCCCGAATGGGCGTTGAAGCGTGCAATCGCGGCCCGCAGGCGCTGGGCTGCTGGCTTCCACTCGCCCGACATGGTGAGCGCTGGCGCCGCGGGAATGGGCTCGGCAAGGCCGTGCGACATGCGCCCGCACCAGCCGAAGAAGCTGAACGCGGCAGCGCCCAGCGTGCGCTGGAACAGGGCGCTGTTCTCCTTCGGAAAACCGTCGATGCTCATCTCGATGCTCTGCGACAGGTGTTCGAGCACCGCCACCAGGGGCCAGGCACCATTGGTGCGGGCCTGGGGTGCCGCCTCCATCCGGTCGAGCCAGCGCAGCGCGCCGGACAGGTCGGCCACCTTGGGCTCATCGGCCCAGCCGAAGGCAGGGACCAGGACCAAGGGGGCGGCGATCAAGGCGGTGCGGCGTTTCATGCCTCGATGGTAGCGCTCTGCAGCCGCACCCCGCTGCCGCTACCATGCAGGGATGACCCACGATCTGTTCCGAGAAGACGGCTACCTGCGCGAGTGCAGCGCCCACATCACCGCCATCACCGACGCCGGCATCGTGCTCGACCGCACGGTGTTCTACCCCCTGGGTGGCGGCCAGGCCGGCGACAGCGGCCACCTGCTGCTGGCCGACGGCACGGCCATCGCGATTGCCGACACGCGCAAGGGCAAGGATGCCGAAGGCCAGCCCACCAGCGACATCGTGCACGTGCCCGCCCCGGGCCAGGAAGAACACCTGGCCGCGTTTCAAGTCGGCACGCCGGTGACCGCCCGCATCGACTGGGAGCGCCGCCACCGCCTGATGCGCCTGCACACCACCACCCACCTGCTGTGCCACCTGGTGCCGCAGCTGGTCAACGGCTGCTCCATCACGCCCGAGTACGCGCGCCTGGATTTCTCGATGACCGACCCGCTCGACAAGGAGGTGCTGACCGCCGGCATCGCCGCCCTGGTGGCCGCAGGCCATCCGCTCACCGTGGCATCGATCAGCGACGAGGAACTCGACGCCAACCTGGCACTGGTCAAGAGCATGAGCGTGCAGCCCCCGCGCGGTTCGGGGCGCATCCGCACCATCCGCATCGGCGGCGAGGGCGGTGCCCCGTTGATCGACCTGCAGCCCTGCGGCGGCACGCACGTGGCCAACACGGCGGAGATCGGGGCCATCGTGGTGACCAAGATCGAGAAGAAGAGCGCCACCACGCGGCGGGTGGTGCTGGGCTTCGCTGCCTGAACGTCAACAAACATCAACCACACCTCTGGATACACCGCGCGACACTGCGCGGTGGTACCTTGGGCGGCCTGCCGCCCGTTTGCGGCGTCGCTCCCCTGACCGCCCGACGTTTTCAGCTGCCTCCATGCCTCTTCCCAAGCGCCTTTCCCTGACCCGCCCCTCCCTGGCAGCCCTGCGCCAGCACCGCTGGGCGCGCCGTGCCGCCGTGGCCCTGGCGGCTTTGCTGGCCCTGTGGCTGCTGGCCTGGCTGGCTTTGCCGCCCCTGCTCAAGGGGCCGATGGAGCGTGCGGCCAGCGAACAACTGGGCCGGGCCGTGACGGTGGGCGCCATCGATTTCAAGCCCTGGTCGCTGGAACTCACGCTGCGCGACATCGCAGTGGCAGGCGCCGAGGGCAGCGACAAGCCCCAGCTCACCATCGCCCGCGTGCATGTGGATGGCGAGCTGCAATCGCTGCTGCGCCTGGCGCCGGTGGTGGACGAGTTCACCGTGGAGTCACCCGTGCTGCACATCGCCCACCTGGGCGAGGGCCGCTACGACGTGGACGACATCATCGCCAAGGTCACGGCACCACCCGCCGAACCCAAGCCGGACACGGGCCCCGCCCGCCTGGCGCTGTACAACCTGGCGCTCGTCGGCGGCAGCATCGACTACGACGACCGCAGCGTGGGGAAAAAGCACAGCCTGCGCGACCTGGCGCTCAAGGTGCCCTTCATCAGCACCCTGCCCTCGCAGCGCGAGGTGAAGGTGGAGCCGCACCTGGCCTTCACCCTCAACAGCAGCCGCTTCGACTCTTCCGCACAGGGCACGCCGTTCGCCCAGACCGGCAAGACCGACGCCAGCGTGCGCTGGGACGGCGTGGACCTCGCCCCCTACCTGGCCTACCTGCCCGCCAGCCTGCCCGTGAAGGTGCAGGGCGCCACGCTGGACGTGGATCTGAAAGTGGCCTTCGAGCAGGCCCCGAAGATGGCCGTGAAGCTCACCGGCAGCGTGCAGGCGCGCGGCGTGCGCCTGGCCGACCGCCAGGGGCAGGACCTGCTGAGCTACGAGCGCCTGAAGATCGACCTGGCCGACGTGCGCCCGCTCGACCAGGTGGTGCGCCTGTCACAGGTGGAGCTCACGGCCCCGGTGCTCAACGCCACGCGCAATGCCGACGGGCAGATCAACCTGGCGCAACTGGCGCCCGAGAGCCCGCCCGCTGCGGCGGCGCCTGCCGCCAACGCTGCCAGTACCGCGTCTCGCCCAGCCTCGGCCGCTGCGGGCAAGCCCGCGACCGCCAGGCCCTGGACCGTGGAGGTCGCCCACACCCTGGTGCGCGGCGGCACGCTGCGCTGGGGCGACCAGACCACCCGCCCCGCCGCCGCATTGGAGGCGCGCGAATTCACGCTGGATGCCAGGGACCTGGCCCTGCCGTGGGCCCACCCCGTGGCCTTCGAGGGCGGCTTCAAGCTGCAGGATGGCAGCCTGGGCTTCAAGGGCGAGGCCACGGACCAGAAGGCGCAGGTGCAGGCGACTGTGACCGCACTGGCGCTGCAGGTGGCCACCCCCTACCTCGCGCAGGCGCTGGAGCCCGCCGTGTCGGGCCAGCTCACCGGCGACATCGGCGTGCAGTGGGCAGCGCCCGATGCATCGTCCGTGAAGCCCGGTGCTGCGGCGCCCACCGGCATCACCCTCACCGCCGGCCCGCTGGCGCTGGAGCAACTGGCCCTGCGCCAGGGCAAGACCGTGCTGGCCAGCCTGGGCCGGCTGGAAGTGAAGGGCGTGCAGGTGCCATTGGACACACGCACCGCCACGCTGGAGAGCCTGGCCCTGACCCAGCCCAAGGCCACGGTGGACCGCAGCGCGGACGGGCGCTGGATGTTCGAGCGCTGGATGAAGGCGCCGGCCAGCACGCCCCCGGCACCAGAAAACGCCCCGGCATCGAACGCACCCGCCGCTGTACCGTGGGTGCTGCGCGTGGCGGATTTCAGCCTGCAGGGCGGTGCCATTGCGCTGGCCGACAACGCCCAGGCCCGCCCCTTGGCGCTGGAGCTGTCGGCCCTGGGCATCAGCGCCAAAAACCTCGCCACCGACGGCAGCAAGCCCGAGGCGCTCAAGATTTCGGCCCAGGTGGCTGCGGGCAAGGGCTCACCTGGCAAGCTCGACTACCAGGGCACGCTGGCGCTGCAGCCGCTGGCCACGCAGGGGCGTCTGGATGCCACGCGCCTGCCGCTGCACGCGCTCGATGGCTACCTGGCGAGCCAGCTGTCCATCGAGCTGCTGCGCGCCGACGTGGGATTCAAGGGCCAGGTGGCTTTCTCGCAGGGCGACAAGGGCGCCAGCCTGCGCCTGTCGGGCGACGCCGCCGTGGACGACCTGCAGGCCAACAGCACCTCGGCCTCCACCCCCAAGACCGAGGCCCAGGTGGGCGAAGAACTGCTGGCCTGGAAGAGCCTGAACCTGCGCGGCCTGGACCTGGCCACCGCGCCCGGCACGGCGCCGCGGCTCGAAGTGAAAGAGACCAGCCTGGCCGACTTCTTCGCGCGCATCACCATCAACGAAGCCGGCCGCATCAACCTGGGCGACATCGCCAAGACCCCGGCCGAGGCCCAGGCGGCCAATGCCGCCAGCGCCGCCAAGTCGGTGCCACCCGCGACGGCGCCTGCCGCGTCCGCAGCGTCCGCTGCCGTGGCGGCAGCGCCGGCCGACCCGCTGGCACCGGTGGTGCAGTTCGGCCCGGTGAGCCTGGTCAACGGCAAGGTGCTGTTCTCCGACTTCTTCATCAAGCCCAACTACTCGGCCGACCTGTCGGAGCTCACCGGCAAGCTCAGTGCCTTCTCGTCCGAGGCGCCAGGCGGCGCGCCCGTGCTGGCCGACCTGGAGCTGCGTGGCAAGGCCGAGGGCACGGCCTCGCTCGAGATTACGGGCAAGCTCAACCCGCTGGCCAAGCCGTTGGCGCTGGACATCGCGGGCAAGGTGCGCGACCTGGAGCTGCCGCCGCTCTCACCCTATGCCGTCAAGTACGCAGGGCATGGCATCGAGCGCGGCAAGCTCAGCGTGGACGTGGCCTACAAGGTGCTGCCGAGCGGCCAGCTCACGGCCAGCAACAGGCTGGTGCTCAACCAGCTGACCTTTGGCGAACCCGTGGCCGGCGCGCCCAACAGCCTGCCCGTGAAGCTGGCCGTGGCGCTGCTGGCCGACCGCAATGGCGTGATCGACCTGGACCTGCCGCTCAGCGGCTCGCTCAACGACCCTGAGTTCCGCGTGGGCCCGGTGATCTGGAAGATCATCGTCAACCTGATCGGCAAGGCCCTGATCTCGCCCTTCAGCCTGCTGGCCAGCGCCATGGGGGGCGGCGACGAACTGGGCAGCGTGCCCTTCGCCCCCGGCAGCGCCAGCCTGAGCCCCGAGGCCCAGCAGAACCTTGCCAAGGTCGTCAAGGCGCTGACCGACCGGCCCAACCTGCGCATCACCGTGACCGGCCAGGCCAGCCTGCAGGCCGAGCGTGAAGGCCTGCAGCGCGAGCACCTGCAGCAACTGGTGCTGGCCGAAAAGCGCCGCGCCAGCCCGGCCGACACCGCAGCAGTGCAGGCCGCCGAGTACCCCGCCCTGCTCAAGGAGGTGTACCGCCGCGCCGACATCCCGAAGCCGCGCAACCTGGTGGGCCTGGCGCGCGAGCTGACCCCGGCCGAGATGGAGGCCCTGCTGCTGGCCAACCAGCCCGCCACCGAGGCCATGGCGCAGGAGCTGGCCACCCAGCGCGGCCAGGCAGTGCGCAGCTACCTGCTGGCGCAGAAGCTGCCGGTGGAACGGCTCTTTCTGGCGGCGCCGCGCGCGGGAACCCAGCCCGAAAAATGGTCTCCCCAGGCGCGACTGACCCTGGCGACACAATAAGGGGCATCTTCCCCGCCCAGGAACCAAACGGTCTTCTGGGCGCTCACACCTTGCAACATGCACTACCGCCCGACCTCCCTGCTCGCCAAAGCCATCTTTCTCATAGCAGTCATGCTTGCTGGCGCGGGCAGTTGGGCCCAGTTGCCGGCCAAGGGTGGCGCGGCCACCAGCGCCGTGGTGACCACCCCCCATGTGCGGGCGGAGCTGATCGCCCATGCACCACAGGGCGTCGAGCCCGGCCAGCCGCTGTGGATGGGCCTGCAGATCACCCACCAGCCCGAGTGGCATACCTACTGGAAGAACCCCGGCGATTCGGGCCTGCCCATCGAGATGGCCTGGACCCTGCCCGCCGGGCTGGATGCGGGCGAGATCGCCTGGCCCCTGCCCAAGAAGATCCCCATCGGCACCCTCGCCAACTACGGCTACGAGGGCGCGGTGCTGCTGCCCGTGCCCGTCACCGTGGCCAGCACCTTCGCGCCCAAGGCACTGTCGAACGATGCCACGGTGCGCCTGCGCGCCACCTGGCTGGTATGCCGCAAGGAATGCATCCCTGAAGAGGGCGACTTCACGCTGACCATCCCGGCACGCAGCACCACGGCCATGCATGGTGCCGCGTTCGATGCCGCCCTGGCGGCCCAGCCCCGCCAGGTGATGGGCAGCGTGCAGGGCGTACGGCCCGACAGCAATGCCCGCATCGAGGGCAACACGCTGCAGCTGAGCGTGCAGGGCCTGCCCGTGGAACTGCGCGGCAAGACGCTGGAGCTGTTCCCCGAGACGCCCGAGGTCATCGAGAACGCCGCCGCCTGGACCCAGGCCTGGAAGGGCGCGGTGTGGACTGCCGAGGTACCGCTGGCGGCCCAGCGCAGCAACAGCCCTGACCCGATGCCCGTGGTGCTGGCCGCCGATGGCCAGGGATACCGCGCCGAGCTCAAGGTGCTGGGTGCCTGGCCCACGGTGGCCGCAGCGGCCACGGTGTCGCCCGCGCTGGAGGCCGCGCTCAAGGCCAATGCGGCGGGTGTCCCCGCTTCCACCTCGTCGGCCCCGCCGCTCACGCTGCTGGCGGCCTTGCTGGGCGCGCTGCTCGGCGGACTGATCCTGAACCTCATGCCCTGCGTCTTCCCGGTGCTGGCCATCAAGGTCGTTGGCTTTGCCCAGCATGCGCAGGACCGGCGCGCGCACCGGCTCAGCGGCATCGCCTACACGGCCGGCGTGGTGCTCTCCTTCGTGGCGCTGGGCGCGCTGATGCTCGCCTTGCGCGCAGCAGGCGAGGCCATCGGCTGGGGCTTTCAGCTGCAGTCGCCCGCCGTGGTGGCGGGGCTGGCCGCGCTGTTCACGCTGATCGCGCTGAACCTGGCGGGGGTGTTCGAGTTCGGGCATTTCCTGCCTTCGTCGGTGGCCAGCCTGCAGGCGCGCCACCCGGTGGCCGATTCGTTCCTGACGGGCGTGCTCGCCGTGGCCGTGGCCTCGCCCTGCACCGCGCCGTTCATGGGGGCCTCGCTGGGCCTCACGGCCACGCTGCCGGGCCCACAGGCGCTGGCCGTGTTCGCGGCGCTGGGCCTGGGCCTGGCCCTGCCCTACCTGGCCGCCGCCTTCGTGCCCGCCGTGGCGCGCGCCCTGCCGCGACCCGGCGCGTGGATGGACACGCTGCGCAAGTTCATGGCCTTCCCCATGCTGGCCACCGTGGTCTGGCTGGTCTGGGTGCTGGGCCAGCAAAGCGGCATCGATGGTGCCGGCGCGCTGCTGATCCTGCTGGTGGCGCTCGGGATGGTGGCCTGGGCGCTGTCGCTCGCAGGCTCGGCGCGCCGTTTCATGGCCCCGGTCTCCATCCTGGCGCTGGCGCTGCTGGCCTGGACCTTCGCTCCGCACGTCACCAACGTGGCTGCCGCACCGTCAGCACAGGCGTCCACGGGCAACGCCACCCAGCAGTGGCAGGCGTGGACCCCGGGCGCCGCCGAGCAGCTCGTCGCCAGCGGTCGGCCAGTGTTCGTAGACTTCACGGCCGCCTGGTGCGTGACCTGCCAGTACAACAAGAAGACCACGCTGGCCGACGCTGGCGTGCAGGCCGACTTCACCGCCAAGAACGTGGCCCTGCTGCGCGCCGACTGGACGCGCCGCGACCCGGCCATTACCGCCGCCCTGGCCCAGTTGGGCCGCAGCGGCGTGCCGGTGTACGTGCTGCACGCCCCCGGCAAGGCGCCCGTGGTGTTCTCCGAGATCCTGGGCGAAGCGGAACTGCGCGCCGCAGTGGCGGCGCTGTAAGACCAGCCGGTCGGCAGGGGCTCCGCCTGGAAATCCGGGGCCGCATCGCCCATACTGCCCCACCACCGTCCCACCTGGAGATTTTTCATCCATGCTGCTTCGACGTACCCTCTTCGCCCTGCCTCTCGTGCTGGCTGCCGCCGGTGCGCAGGCCGCCGCCACCGTGGGCCAGCCGGCTCCCGACATCACCCTGAAGGACACCACGGGCAAGACCGTGCGCCTGTCGGACTTCAAGGGCAAGCATGTGGTGCTCGAATGGACCAACCCCGGCTGCCCGTTCGTGCGCAAGCACTACGACAGCGGCAACATGCCCGCAACGCAGAAGGACGCTACCAGCAAGAACGTGGTGTGGCTCGCGGTCAACTCCACCGAGAAGGCCAGCGGCGATTACCTGGAGCCCGCCAAGCTCACCAGTTGGCTCAAGGAGCGCCAGTCGGTGCCCACCGCCATCCTCATGGACGAGGAAGGCACGGCCGGCCGCGCCTATGGCGCGCGCACCACGCCGCACATGTACATCGTGAACCCGCAGGGCCAGCTGATCTATGCCGGCGGCATCGACAGCATCGCCTCGGCCAAGGTTGACGACATCCCGCGCGCCACCAACTATGTAAAGACCGGGCTGGCAGAGGCGCTGGCGGGCAAGCCGCTGACGGCATCCACCACACGCCCTTACGGCTGCTCCATCAAATACAAGGACCCTGCATAGGTCTCTGCAGTTTTACACTGGTGGCATGAGCACCATCAGCGAACTGCGCCACATCCTCGGAACCTGCCGCACCATCGCGGTCGTGGGCCTGTCGCCGCAATGGCACAGGCCCAGTTTCTTTGCGGCCAAGTACATGCAGGCCCATGGCTACCGCATCGTGCCGGTGAACCCCATGGCACCCGAAATCCTGGGCGAGCGCAGCTACCCCAGCCTCGCGGCGGCGGCGGCAGACCACCGCATCGACATGGTGGACTGTTTTCGCAAGAGCGAGGACATCCCGCCGCTGGCCGAGGAAGCCATTGCCATCGGCGCGCAGTGCCTGTGGCTGCAACTCGGTGTGGTGAACGAGAACGCGGCGGCGCGGGCCCGTGCAGCGGGCCTGGCGGTGGTGATGGACCGCTGCGTGAAGATCGAGCATGCGCGCCTGTTCGGCGGGCTCAACTGGGCCGGTGTCAACACGCGCGTGATCTCGGCCAAGCGCCCGCAGCAACTGCCTTACTGAACAGAAGAACAAAGAAAGACATCCGCCCATGGAAAAGGACAGAGACTACGGCTTCGGCACGCGCGCCATCCACGCGGGCGCGATTCCCGACCCGGTGACCGGCGCGCGCGCCACGCCCATCCACCAGACGACGAGCTTCGTCTTCGACAGCGCCGAGCACGCCAGCAGCCTGTTCAACCTGCAAACCTTCGGCAATGTCTACAGCCGCATCAGCAACCCCACGGTGGCGGTGTTCGAGGAGCGCATCGCCAGCCTGGAGAACGGCCGCGCGGCGCTGGCCTGCGCCAGCGGCATGGCCGCGCAGATGGCAGCGTTGCTGGCCATCCTCAAGACGGGCGACCACATCGTGGCGGCCAGCACCCTGTACGGCGGCACGGTGGGGCAGCTCGGCGTGGGATTTGCGCGCCTGGGCATCGAGACCACCTTCGTGGACCCGGCAGACCCCGAGAACTTCGCGCGCGCCATGCGCCCCAACACCCGCGCCGTCTACGGCGAGACCATCGGCAACCCGCTGGTCAATGTGCTCGACATCGCCGCCGTGGCCGGGGTCGCGCATGCGCATGGCGTGCCCCTGGTGATCGACAACACCGTGGCCAGCCCCTACCTCTGCAACCCGCTGGCCTTTGGCGCCGACATCGTGGTGCACAGCGCCACCAAGTACATCGGCGGCCACGGCACGACCATGGGCGGCGTGGTGGTCGAGGGCGGCAAGTTCCCCTGGGACAACGGCAAATTCCCCGAGATGGTGGAGCCCAGCCGCGCCTACCATGGGGTGAAGTTCTACGAGACCTTCGGCGACTTCGGCTACACCATGAAGGCGCGCATGGAGATCAACCGCACCTTCGGCGGCGTGCTCTCGCCCATGAACGCCTGGCAACTGCTGCAGGGCGCCGAGACCCTGCACCTGCGCATGCGCGAGCACTGCCGCAACACGCTGGCGGTGGCGAAGTTCCTGCAGGGCCATGCCAAGGTGGCCTGGGTCAACTACCCGGGCCTGGCCGACTCACCGTACCACGCCCTGGCGCAAAAGCAGTTCCGCGCGGTGGACGGCACGCCGGGAGCCTCGGGCATCCTGACCTTCGGCGTGAAGGGCGGTGCTGCAGCCGGCGAGAAGTTCATCGACGCCTGCGAGTTCCTGAGCCACCTGGCCAACATCGGCGACGCCAAGACGCTGGTGATCCACCCGGCGTCGACCACGCACCGGCAGCTCAGCGACGAAGAACTGGTCCGCGCCGGCGTGAGTGCGGACATGGTGCGGCTGTCGGTGGGCATCGAGGACCTGGACGACATCCTCTGGGACATTGACCAGGCGCTGTCGAAAACCTAGCGTTCCCCACCTTGCGCGGCGCCCAGGCGCTGCGACAGGCTGCGCGCCGTGTCGCGCAGATGCCCCGCGGCGGCACTGTCCGGACCGGTGCGCAGCGTGGCGCTCGGGCCGATCACGGCCAGGCACAGCACGAGCTGGCCAAAACCGTCGAAGACCGGTGTGGCCAGCGCGCTGATGCCGGGCAGCAACTGGTCGGTGACCTCGGCCACCTGGTGGGTGCGCACGGCGTCCAGCTCCGCGGCAAACGCCGGATCGTCGAGCGCGCCGGCATGTCCATCGGCGGCCAGGGCGGCTGCGGTGCGCTCGCGCGGGCCGAAGGCAGCGAACACCTTGCCCGTGGCGGTGTGCCGCACCGAGGCCGTGGTGCCATGGCGCATGGCCACGTAGACGGCCGTGGGCCCTTCTTCGACGCGGATGATGGTGGGCCCGCTGTCACCCCAGACCGATGCCGAGACCGTGTAGCCGATGCGCTGCGCCAGCGCCGGCAGCTCGGCAATCGCCAGCCGCACCGGGTCGACCTGCTGCAGGCTGATCAAACCCAGTTGCATGGCCAGCGGCCCCAGGCCATAGTGGCCACTCACGGCGTCCTGCTCGATCAGGCCGAGCTTGCCGAAGCTCACGAGGTAGGGGTGGGCCTTGGCGGGCGTCATGTCGGCATCACGCGCCAGGTCCTTGAGCGCCATGCGCCGGCCAGTGCGGGCCAGCACCTTGAGCAGTTGGCCGCCCACCTCCACGCTCTGGATGCCGCGCGGCGCGCGCGGGCTGTCTTCGTCGTCGGCAGAAGCAAGGTCACGGGAAAGGTCGTCCATGGCGCCATTGTCCACCGAGCCCGCAGCGATCCTGGCTACCCTGGGGTTTTCACTTAAACAAATGAATTAGACATTAACGAATTTATTGCCTATGATCAGGAAATTCTGTTTAGATGAATGCATTCCACTAAACCAAATCAACCGGTACCACCCATGAGCACCAAGACCTTCGCCTCCGCCGCCGACCTGGAAGTCAAGCAGGTGAGCTTCGACAAGCTCTCCGAGCACGCCTACGCCTACACCGCCGAGGGCGACCCCAACACCGGCATCATCATTGGCGACGACGCGGTGATGGTGATCGACACGNGCTGTCCCACTACCACGCGGTGCGCGTGCTGGGCGCCAGCGCCTACGGGGCCGAGCACATCATCGCCAGCGAGGACACGCGCGATTTGATCGTCGAGCGCGGCCAGTTCGACAAGGACAGCGAGATCGGCCGCTTTCCGCGCCTGTTCCAGAATGTGGAAAGCGTGCCGGACGGCCTGACCTGGCCGACCATGACCTTCAACAAGAAGATGACGCTGTGGCTCGGAAAGCTCGAAGTGCAGATCCTGCAGCTGGGCCGCNNCCTGGTGGAATTCGGTGCCACGCCGTATGCGGGCGATGCCTACTTCAAGGACTGGCCACAGACCCTGGACAACCTGGCGGCGCTGAAGCCCGAGAAGCTGGTGCCCGGACGCGGCGCCGCGCTGCAGACCCCGGCGCAGGTGCAGGAAGGCTTGGCGGGCACGCGCGCTTTCATCAGCGACCTGTACGAGAGCGTCAAGGCCAGCGCCGCCCAAGGCGAAGACCTGCGCAAGGTGTACGAAGCCACCTTCGCCAAACTGCAGCCCAAGTACGGCCACTGGGTGATCTTCAACCACTGCATGCCGTTCGACGTGACGCGGGCCTATGACGAAGCCACGCAGTACCCGGACCCGCGCATCTGGACGGCGGAGCGCGACGTGCAGATGTGGAAGTCGCTGGAAGGCTGAGCGCCTGCCGCAATGGAGGAGACAACCACCATGCCAACAAATAACTCTGCACCACCCGCATTCGGCGGCACCGGCGCCCAGGTACAGGCCATCGAATTCGCCTACCAGCGCTCCCCCGACCAGGACGCCCCGGCCCCCGCGCAGCACCCCATCGTGGTGGTGGGCGCCGGGCCCGTGGGCCTGTCGCTGGCCATCGACCTGGCGCAGCGCGGCCAGCGGGTGGTGGTGCTGGACAATGACTGCAAGCTGTCCACCGGCTCGCGCGCCATCTGCTTTGCCAAGCGCACCCTGGAGATCTGGGACCGCCTGGGCGTGGGCCAGCGCATGGTGGACAAGGGCGTCTCGTGGAACGTGGGCAAGGTGTTCTTCCACGACGCGCCGCTGTACGAGTTCAACCTGCTGCCCGAAGAAGGGCACGAACGGCCGGCCTTCATCAACCTGCAGCAGTACTACGCCGAGGCCTACCTGGTGGAGCGGGCGCTGCAGTTGCCCAACATCGAACTGCGCTGGCACAACAAGGTGGCGGGCGTGGCGCCGCGCGACGACGGTGCGCTGCTCACCGTGGAGACCCCCGAGGGCGCCTACCGGATCGACGCACAGTGGGTCGCCGCCTGCGATGGCTCGCGCTCGCCGATGCGGCAGATGATGGGACTGGAAAGCAAGGGCCGCACCTTCCAGGACCGCTTTTTGATCGCCGACGTGAAGATGGCCAGCAACGCCGACTTCCCGACCGAGCGCTGGTTCTGGTTCGACCCGCCCTTCCACCCCAACCAGAGCGTGCTGCTGCACAGCCAGCCCGACAATGTCTGGCGCATCGACTTCCAGCTGGGCTGGAACGCCGACCCCGAGGAAGAGAAAAAGCCCGAGAACATCCTGCCGCGCGTGCGCGCCCTGCTCGGGCCCGATGCGCAGTTCGAGCTTGAATGGGCCAGCGTCTACACCTTTGCCTGCCTGCGCATGGACCGCTTCGTGCATGGCCGCGTGGTGTTTGCCGGAGACAGCGCGCACGGCGTGTCGCCCTTTGGCGCACGTGGTGCCAACAGCGGCGTGCAGGACGCCGAAAACCTGGCCTGGAAGCTCGACTGGGTGCTGCGCGGCCGAGCCGTCGAACAACTGCTGGCCACCTACGGCTCCGAGCGCGAGTACGCGGCCGACGAGAACATCGCCAACTCGACCCGCGCCACCGACTTCATCACGCCCAAGAGCGAGATCAGCCGCCTGTTCCGCGACGCCGCGCTGGAGCTGGCGCGCGAGCACCCGTTTGCGCGCCGCATCGTCAACAGCGGGCGCCTGTCGGTGCCGGCCACGCTGCGCGGTTCGCAGCTCAACACGCCCGACGTGGACACCTTTGCCGGCACCCAGGTGCCCGGCGCCGTGCTGCTCGACGCACCGGTGCTGCAGGGCGGCCAGAGTACCTGGATGCTGCGCACGCTGGGGGCGGACTTCACCTTGCTGGTGTTCGGCACGGCCCCGGCCTGGGCCACCGCACTGCCCCAGGTGAAGCTGCTGCGGGTGGGCACCGACCTGCAGGACCCCCAGGGCCTGCTGGCTCAGCGCCTGGATGCACAGCCCGGCACGACCTACCTGGTGCGGCCCGACCAGCATGTGTGCGCGCGCTGGCGCAGCCTGGATGAAGCCGCCGTGCGCGCCGCGCTGGCGCGTGCCACGGCGTCGCTCCGCAGCCAGCCTGCAGCCGCGCCTGCCGACCTCGCAACCGCCTGAACCAGGAGCCATGAGCATGCTCGATACCCAGCCCCATATGCAGGACTGCGACGACTTCTACGAGTCCCTGATCGCCAGCCACAATGGTCTCACCCCGCCCGAGAGCCACGCGATGAATGCCCGACTCATCCTGCTGCTGGCCAACCACATCGGCGACCAGGCCACGCTGCTGCAGGCGCTGCAGCTGGCGCGCGGCACCACGGTGCCCACCGGCGCTGCGGACATGGCGCCCGTGACTCCGGTCGCCCCGGTACACGCTGCGGCCTGACGCCACCCACAACCGCCCACCCACCATTCAGCCACCGCGCAAGCCCTGCAAAGACAGGGCCTGCGGCGCCGCTGTGCCCGACCCAAGCCATCCATCCTTTGACCACCGGAGACAAACCACCATGCTGCGCAAACACTTCCTCGCCACCCTCGCGGGCCTGGCACTCACGCCCCTCGCCCTGCATGCACAGGACAACAGCAAGCCCCTGGAATGGGTGGTCGGCTATGCGGCCGGAGGGGGCTCGGACATCGTGGCCCGCACCATCGCAGAGTCCATGGGTGCCAGCCTGGGCCGCCCCGTCATCATCAACAACAAGCCCGGCGCGGGCACCAACATCGCGGCCGACTATGCCGCGCGCAACAAGGATTTCGGCAACCTGATCTTCTCGGCCGATTTCGCCACGCTGGCGGCCAACCCCTTCCTGTTCAGCAAGCTGAGCTACAACGCCGAGAAAGACTTCCAGCCCGTGGGCCTGCTGGTGCGTTTTCCGATGTTCCTCGTGGTCTCGAACAACGTGCCCGCCAAGAACCTCAAGGAGTTCATGGCCTGGGCCAAGGGCAACGCCGATGGCGTGAACTGGGCGTCGGCCGGCCCCGGCAGCCCGCACCACCTGGTGGGCGAGCTGTTCCGCGAGCAAAGCGGGCTCAAGCTCACCCATGTACCCTACCGCGGCGCGGCACCGGCCATCCAGGACGTGATCGGCGGCCAGGTGCCCGCGATGTGGATCGACAGCGCCACGGTCTACCCCTTCCTTGCCACGAACAAGGTGCGCGCCATCGGCGTGGCCAGCCCGCAGCGCGTGGCGACCATGCCCGACGTGGCCACCATCCAGGAGCAGGGGCTGCAGGGATTCGAAGGCTATGCATGGCAAGGGCTGGTGGCCCCCACGGGCACTTCGGCCGAGGCCGTGGCCCAGTTCAGCAAGGCGCTGCAGACCGCCCTGGCCGATACGCGCACGCGCGCGCGCCTGCAGGCCCTGGGTGTGGAGCCCCTGCCCGGCACCCCGGCCCAGATGGGCAGCTATGCGCGCGCCGAGCGAGAAAAATGGGGCCGCGTGATTGCCAAGGTCGGCGTCAAGCTCGATTGAGCCACAGGCTCAGGCCTGGTCGCGCAGGGCGCGGGCACGCTGCCGGCGGCGCCCGCGTTGCAGCACGGGCGCGAGCCACAGGGCCTGCACCGCTGCATAACCCAGTACGGCGAGGACCAAGCCCAGCACCGGCAGGCCGACCAGCAGCGGCGTGCCCAGCGCCTGCATCCACTCGGCCAGCGCCTGCACGCTGAAGGCGCCTGCCGGGCCGGCCGCATTGAAGGCCGGCAGCGACTGCTCGCCGGGCAGCACCAGCGAGCCCACCTGGAAGGCCAGCACATACAGCGGCACGGTGGTCAAGGGGTTCGTATAGAAGGTGGTGACGCCGCCGGCCACCACGTTGCCGCGCAGCCACGCGCAGGCGCCGACCGCGCCCACCAATTGCAGCGGGCCGGGAATGAGCCCGCAGAACAGGCCGGCGGCGACCCCGCGTGCCAGCGGCTCGCGCTGGAAGCGGAACAGCGCACGCTGCTCCATCCACGGCACGGCACGGGCCAATGCCGTGCGTGCCAACTGGTCTCGCACACTCGGCTCCAGGTGGCGCAGCTTGCGGCGCAGGGTGCTCAGCATCCGCATGGGCGGGCCGTCACCAGCTGAAGGCCGCTGCGGTGGCCAGGCCCCACAGCGTGGCCAGGGCCGTGAGCAGGCCCACGTCGCGCCGGTCGTTGCCCAGGCGCCAGGCCATCAGGGCCGTGCCCGCCAGGGCCACCATCAGGGTGAGCATCACCGATTCGATCATGTCCATGGCCGGTCTCCTTCAAGGCTTGGGAGGCTCAGCAGCCGGTGGGCTGCCGGCCGAGCTGCGCAGCGACAGGACGATGGAGCCGGCAATCAGGCCCGCGGTGACCAGCAGAGCGTAGCCGATCGGGATCTTCACCAGGTCGATGAGCAGCATCTTGCCGCCGATGAACACCAGCACCAGGGCCAGGCCATAGGCCAGCAGGTGGAAGCGGTCGGCCAGGTCGGCCAGCAGGAAGTACAGCGCACGCAGGCCCAGGATGGCGAAGATGTTGGCCGTGAGCACGATGAACGGGTCGCTGGTGATCGCGAAGATGGCCGGGATGCTGTCCACCGCGAAGATGATGTCCGTGGTGCCGATCAGGATCAGCACCACGAACAGCGGCGTGTAGTGCTTGACGCCGTTGATGCTGGTGGTCAGCTTCTCGCCGTCGAACACGTCGGCGATGCGGATGCGCTTGCGCAGAAAGCGCAGCACCGGGTTGGTCGCGATGTCGGGCTCCTGGCCGGCGGCGAACCACATCTTGGCACCCGTGAACACCAGGAAGGCGCCGAACACGTAGAGCAGCCAGTGGAACGAGGCCAGCAGCCAGGCGCCTGCCAGGATCAGCAGCGTGCGCAGTACGATGGCGCCGATGATGCCTATGATCAGCGCGCGCTTCTGGTGCTGTGGAGGTACCGCAAAGTAGCTGAACAGCATCAGGAAGACGAAGATGTTGTCGATGGACAGGCTCTTTTCCACCAGGTAGCCGGTGATGAACTGCATCGACACGGTGTTGGCCACCTCGCGGCCCTGGCTGCCGTCCAGGTACCACCACAGGCCGGCCACGAACACGAAGGCCAGCGAGAACCACAGGGCGCTCCATTTCAGGGCTTCCTTGGTCGTGACCTTGTGCGCGCCCTGGCGCTCCATGACCAATAGGTCGATGCCGATGGCCACGACCACAAAGACGGCAAACCCCGCCCACATCCACCAGGTTCCGATTGTTTCCATGATGTTCTGATCCTTCGCGCGATGGCGTCAGCGCCGCGAACGCGGCAGGGGTGGCAGGCCCGGGGTCGGGGTGGACAGGGGACGGGGGGCGGCATGGCGCATGGGTTCTCTCCGGTGCGGTCAGTTGGGAATTTCAGGGCAAGCCCGCACTGTAGGGATGCTTTTGCATCTTAAAAACCTGTCTTCACGGTACTATGGGTTCGGTTTTTACGAACCAAATATTCTCCACGCCCATACCCCTTCAGCCTGTTGGGATACGCAACACCATGAGCCAGAGCTTCAACTACCGCCACCTGTATTACTTCTGGGTGGTCGCCAAGGAGGGCGGTATCGCGCGCGCCGCCGAGCGGCTGGACATGGCCGTGCAGACCATCAGCGCGCAGGTGCGCCTGCTGGAGCAGGCCTTGGGCACCAGCCTGCTGCGCACCGAGGGGCGCAGCCTGGTGCTCACCGAGGCGGGCGTGGCCGCGCTGCACGAGGCCGACCAGATCTTTGCGCTGGGCGAGCAGTTGACCCACCGCGTGCGCGAGGCCGCCAGCGGCCGGACGCTGCGGCTGAACCTGGGCATCTCCGACGGCATCGCCAAGCTGGCCATGCACCGGCTGCTGACGCCGGTGCTCGACGAGCCGCACCTGCGCCTGCTGTGCCACGAGGGGGAATTCCAGCCGCTGCTCGGCGAGCTCGCGCTGCACAAGCTCGACGCGGTGCTGGCCGACCGCGCCGCGCCGCCGAACCCGGCCCTCAAAACCACCAGCCAACTGCTGGGCACGAGTGCCGTGGCCTGGTACGCGCCGCCTGTGTGGGCCGAAGCGGCGGCCCGGCAGTTTCCGCAAAGCCTGGCCGTGGTGCCAGTGCTGCTGCCCACCGACCACGCCGCCATGCGCGCGCGCATCGACCACTGGCTGGAGCGCGAACGCATCCGCCCGCGCATTGCCGGCGAGTTCGAGGACAGCGCCCTGCTGAGCACCTTTGCCGCCACGGGCATGGGCGTGATGCCGGCCCCCGTGACAGTGGGCGCACACCTGCTCAAGACCCACGGCCTGGTGCAGGTGGGCTCCACGCCCGACGTGCAGGAGCAGTTCCACTTGATCTACAACGCGCGCAAGGTCATGCACCCGCTGCTCACGCGGCTGCTGGAGGCGGCGCAGGGCGGTGCGCTGCTTACTTCGTAAAACGGCCGTCGCGGCCCATCATCAGCAGATCAACAAACTTGCCCGAGCTGTGCTGCGTGGCCGATAGCTCCACGGGGTAGCCGCCCAGGTTCACGCTCTTCATCGACTCCATGGCCTGCACCAGTCCTGCGCGCGTGGGCTTGGCGCCGGCGCGCTGCAGCGCTTCGACCAGGAAGCGGGCGGAGATGAAGCCCTCCATCTGGCTGAAGGTGTACTCGGTGATGCCCTTGGCCTTGGCCAGGGTCTGGAACTCGCGCGAGATCGGCATGCTCTGGTTCCACGGCGAGGGCACGACCTGCGAGACCACGATGCCCCGTGCGCGTTCTCCGAGGGCCTTGACCAGTTGCGCGTTGCTGATCACCGAGAGCATGTAGAACGTGGTGCGGTGGCCGGCCGCCAGGTAGGCATCGACGAAATCCACGCTGGGCTTGCCCGCGCTGATGACGATGATGGCCTGGGGCGCGGCCTTGGCCACCACAGCCACGGCGTCGGCCATCTTCGAGCCGTCCACCTCCAGCGGGGCCTGGGCCACAAGTTCCACCTTGTGGTTCTTGACCGACTTCTCGACCGAGGCCAGGCCGCCGGTGCCGAAGGGGTTGTTGAGGTAGACCGCCGCGATGCGCGCGATGCCCACCGAGGCCAGTTGCTTGACCGTGGCATCGAGCTCGGCGGCATAGCCGGCCTTGATGTTGAAGACGTAGCGGCTGCCGGCCTGGCGCAGGCCGTCGGAGCCCGTGAACGGCGCGATGAAGGGCACGCCGCGCTCCTCTGCAATCGGCAGGGCGGCCAGGGCCGGGGGCGTGCCGGCGTACTGGAACAGCGCGAGCACCTTGTCCTCGTCGATCAGCTTCTTCGTGTTCTCGGCCGCCTTCTTGGGGTCGTAGGCATCGTCGATGGCCACCACGCGGATCTTGCGGCCGCGCACGCCGCCCGAGGCATTGACGTGGTCGAAATACAGGGCCGAGCCCTGGCGCACTTCGCTGGTCAGTGCCGCGAGCGGACCGCTCAACTGGCACGACTGGCCGATGACGATCTCGCCGTCGGTCACGCCCGCGCTGTCCTGGGCCCAGGCCGTTCCGGTGGCCCAGCCCAGGGCCATTGCGAGTGCGGTGCGCCGGCGGGCGGCACCCGCGCGTGAGAGGGGTTGAACTCCTGCTGCTGCCATGTTGTCTTGTCTCCTGTCGTCTTTATGGTTCTTCATCACAACGCAAAAACCTTCCGGTGCCAGGCCTGGCATGCGGAAGGATGGAATAACGGGGCTGCCGCCGCGTCACGCAGCAGCCCTGGGAGCGCGCTGGCGCTCCCCGAAAAAATCTCAGGCCACCTCGGCCGGGGCGTGCGCAGCCCCGCCCATGCCCAGGTAGGTGTCGATGATGCGGCGGTCGTTGAGCAGATCCTGCGCGGCACCCGTGAGCGCCACGGCGCCCATTTCGAGCACGTAGGCCCGATCGGCCACGCGCAGCGCGGCGCGCGCGTTCTGCTCCACCAGCAGCACCGACACGCCATGCGCCCGCAGCGAAGACACCACCTGCAGCACCTCGCGCACGATGAGCGGGGCCAGGCCGAGCGAGGGCTCGTCGAGCATCAACAGGCGCGGGCGCGCCATCAGCGCACGGCCGATGGCCAGCATCTGGCGCTCGCCGCCCGAGAGCGTGGAGGCCAGTTGCGGGCGGCGCTCGCGCAGGCGCGGGAAGATCTCGAACACCTCGTCCATGCGCTGCGCCTGGTCGCGCTGGCCACGGCGCCAGCGCGAAAAACCGCCCAGCAGCAGGTTGTCCTCCACCGACATCTCGCCAAACAGCTCGCGCTTTTCGGGCACCAGGGCCACGCCGCGCGCCACCATGGCTTCCACGCTGGGGCGCACGATGCGCTCGCCGGCCAGGGTGATGGCGCCGGTGGCCGGCAAGAGGCCCATGGCCGCGCACAGCAAGGTGGTCTTGCCCGCGCCGTTGGGGCCGATGACGGTGACGATCTCGCCCTCGTTCACCTCGAGCCGGACCTGGTGGACGGCTTCCACCTGGCCATAGGAGACGCTCAGGTCCTGGAGTTGCAGCAAGGCGGTCATGCGGTGGCTCCTTCAGTGGCAGCGGCGGGCAGGTCGTCATCGGCACCGCCCAGGTAGGCATCGAGCACGCGCTGGTTGCTCTGCACCTGTGCGGGCGTGCCCTCGGCGATCACGGTGCCGAACTCCAGCACGGTGATGCGGTCGGCCAGGTTCATCACGAACTCCATGTCGTGCTCCACCACTAGGATGCCCAGGCCCTCGGCGCGCAGCTGGCGCAGCAGATCGGCCAGGGCCTTCTTTTCCAGGTGGCGCAGGCCGGCGGCAGGCTCGTCGAGCAGCAGGATGGCCGGCTGGCCGGCCAGGGCGCGCGCGATCTCCACGATGCGCTGTTGCCCCAAGGCCAGCGAGGCGGCGGGCGCGTCGGCATGGGCGTCCAGGCCGCAGCGCTCGATCTGGCGGCGCGCCTCGGCCAGCAGGGCGGCTTCTTCGGCGCGGTCCAGCCGCAGCATCGAGGCCAGCCAGCCGCGGTGGGCGCGCTGGTGCGCGCCGAGGGCGACATTCTCGACCACGCTGCGCTGGCCCAGCAGGCGCACATGCTGGAAGGTGCGCGCCATGCCCAGGCGCGCAAAGGCGCGCGAGGGCCGGCGCAGCATGGCCTGGTCCACCAGGCGCACCTCGCCCTCGGTGGCGTCGTCCACGCCCGAGATCATGTTGAAGAAGGTGCTCTTGCCGGCACCGTTGGGGCCGATCAGCGCATGCACCTCCCCGGCCTTGACGTCCATGGAGACGTTGTTGTTGGCGACCAGCCCACCGAAGCGCTTGGTCACGTTGCGGGCCTGCAGCAGCACCGTGCCGGGCGTCGGCAGCGTGCGCTGCGCCAGTTGCATGGCCTGGCGCACGGCGCGCGGCGCCTCGCGGCGCAGCCAGCGCTCGCCCAGGCGGTTGAGCGTGGGCCACAGGCCGTCGGCAAAGCGCTGCAGCACGAAGACCATGAGCAGGCCGAAGACGATGACCTCGAAGTTGCCGCTGGTGCCCAGCAGCGAGGGCAGCACGTCCTGCAGCTTCTCCTTGAGCAGGGTGATCAGCGTGGCGCCCAGCACCGCGCCCCAGAGGTGGCCGGCGCCGCCGACCACGGCCATGAACAGGTACTCGATGCCGATGTTGAGGTTGAACGGCGTGGGGCTCACGAAGCGCTGCAAATGCGCATACAGCCAGCCCGAGATGGCCGCCAGCAGCGCCGCCAGCACGAAGAGCTTGATGCGGTAGTGCGCCGTGTCCACCCCCATGGACTCGGCCATCACCCGGCCGCCCTTGAGCGCACGGATGGCGCGGCCCTCGCGCGAATCGAGCAGGTTGTGCAGCAGCCACAGCGACACCAGCAGCACCGTCCAGATCAGCACGCCGATGGCGCGCGGCGAGGCCAGCGAGAAGCCCGCCACCACCAGCGGGGGGACGCCGGTGATGCCGGTCTGCCCGCCGAGGAACTCCATGTTGCCGAACAGGTAGTACAGCGACAAGCCCCAGGCGATGGTGCACAGCGGCAGGTAGTGGCCCGAGAGTTTGAGCGTGACCGACCCCAGGCCCCAGGCCAGCGCGAAGGTGACCAAAAGGCCCAGCACCAGTCCCACCCAAGGCAGGCCGGCCATACCGACGATGCCCGAGAGCGCCTGCACCGATGCGGGCGCGGTGCAGATCCAGGCCGTGGCATAGGCGCCGACGCCCACGAAGGCGGCCTGGCCAAACGAGGTCATGCCGCCCACGCCGGTGAGCATGACCAGCCCGGCCGCCACGATGGCGTACAGCCCGATGTAGCTGAGCATGACCACGGTGAAGTCGGGCAGCCAACCCCAGCACAGGGCCAGCAGCGCCACGCCGGCCAGGGTGAGCTGGGTGCGCGTGACGATGCCGCGCGATGTGGGTGCGGCTTGTGCGCTGGCGGCCATATCGGTCTTGACGGGCGTGCTCATTCCTCATCCTCCACATGGCGGCTGTTGAGCGAGCGCCACCACAGCACGGGCACGATCAGGGTGAACACGAGAACCTCCTTGTAGGCACTGGCCCAGAACGAGGCGAAGGCCTCCAGCTGCCCCACCAGCAGGGCACCGGCCAGCGCCATGGGGTAGCTGGCCAGCCCGCCCACGATGGCCGCGACGAAGCCCTTCAAGCCAATCAGGAAACCCGTGTCGTAGTACACGGTGGTGAGCGGCGCGATCAACAGGCCCGAGACGGCGCCGATCAGCGCGGCCAGGGCAAAGCTCACGTCGCCCGAGAGTTCGGTGGGGATGCCCATGAGGCGCGCCCCCACGCGGTTGATGGCCGTGGCGCGCAGCGCCTTGCCGACCATGGAGCGGCCGAAGAACAGGAACAGCAGCATCACCAGCGCCAGCGTGACGCCCAGCACCACCAGCGACTGACCCGAGACGGGGATGCCACCGAGGTCAAAGCGCGCCTCGGAGAACGGCGGCGTGCGCGAACCCTCGGCACCGAAGAACAGCAGGCCCAGGCCCACCAGCACGCCATGCAGCGCCACCGAGACGATGAGCAGCATCAGCACCGTGGCATCGGCCAGCGGCCTGAAGGCCAGGCGGTACAGCAGCGGCCCCATGGGCGTGATGAGCACCAGCGTGGAAAAGGCCTGCATGCCCAGCGAGGTTGGCCGCAGCCCGAGGATCAGCCCGGCGGCCACCAGCGGCAGCACCAGGCACCACACCACCGTGGCGGACCAGTTCACGGGGCTGCCGCGCCGAAAGCGCACCACCTCGACAAGCAGCACCACCGCGGCCATGCCCAGCAGCAGCCACAGCGTGGCGGGAATGCGCCCGCCCTGCATCATGGCCATGGTCAGCGCCCCGAAGGCCACGAACTCGCCCTGGGGGATGAAGATCACCCGGGTCACGGAAAAAACCAGCACCAGCGCCAGCGCCATCAGTCCATAGATGGCGCCATTGACAATGCCGTCCTGCCCCAGCAGCAGGGCGATCTGCAAATCCATATTCGGCTTTCTTTCACAAGGCAGACACGCCGCAGGCTGCGGGGACCAGCTCCCCGCAAACGCATACGCGCCTGTATCTCAATCCAAGCGCTCCCCGGCGCTACCTAGCGCCCCAACCAAAGCAGTGACGGGGCGAAAGCCAGCGCTCCCGCGCAAGGGCCGCCCCGCCGCGCTGGGAGCGTCCCCCTGGGGGGAAGGCGCGCAGCGCCTCAGGGGGGAGTCAAGGCTGGTATTTCCAGGTGCCGTTCTCGATCTTGACCATCACGCGGGCGCGCTGGTCCAGGCCCAGGTGGTCGTTCTCGGACATGTTGAAGATGCCGTGCGCGCCGGGCACTTCCTTGATCTGCTCCAGCGCATCGCGCAGGGCGGCACGGAACTCGACGGTGCCGGGCTTGGCCTTCTTGAGGGCGACGGGCACGGCGGCGGCCATCAGCACGCCGGCATCCCAGCCGTGGGCACCGAAGGTGGAGACGCTGTCCTTGCCGTTGGCGGCCTCATAGGCGGCCACGTAGGCGCTGGCCGACTTCTTCACCGGGTGCGAAGCGGGCAGTTGCGAGGCCACGAGCACGGGACCGGAGGGCAGGAAGGTGCCTTCCACATCCTTGCCACCCACGCGCAGGAAGTCGGCATTGGCCACGCCATGGGTCTGGTAGACCTTGCCGGTGAAGCCGCGCTCCTTGAGCGCCTTCTGGGGCAGCGCGGCCGGCGTGCCGGAGCCGGCGATCAGCACGGCATCGGGCTTGGCCGAGATCATCTTCAGGGTCTGGCCGGTCACCGAGGTGTCGGTGCGCGCATAGCGCTCGTTGGCCACGATCTGGATCTTCTTGATGGCGGCGGCCTTGCCGAACTCCTGGTACCAGCCTTCGCCGTAGGCATCGGCAAAGCCGATGAAGGCCACGGTCTTGATGCCGGCGTTGGCCATGTGGTCGACGATGGCCAGCGACATCATGATGTCGTTCTGCGGGGTCTTGAAGACCCACTTCTTCTTGGCATCCATGGGCTCGACGATGCGCGCCGAGGCGGCCATGGAGATCATGGGCGTCTGCGCCTCGGCCACCACGTCGATCATGGCCAGCGAGTTGGGCGTGGTGCTCGATCCCAGGATGATGTCGACCTTGCTTTCGCTGATCAGCTTGCGCGTGTTGCCCACGGCGGTGGTGGTGTCCGACGCGTCGTCGAGCACGATGTAGTTGACCTTCTGGCCGCCGATGGTGCGCGGCATCAGGGCGATGGTGTTCTTCTCGGGAATGCCCAGCGATGCGGCGGGGCCGGTGGCCGACACCGTGACGCCGACGGTGATGTCGGCCAGGGCAGCGCCGCAGGCCATGGCGGCAGCAGCGGCCACCAGCGCGAGTTGTGCAAAACGGAATTTCATGCTTTGTCTCCTGTGGATCATTGTGAAAGAAAGAGGTCAGCGCCGAGCATGGCTCCGGCGCTCAGCTGGCTCTTGGTGGCCGCTTGGGAATACACGACATGCGTGGTGCACGCATTGTCATGGACGGGGAGGCCTTTCGGCCAGTGGTGGGGGCATGCGCACGGCAGGAAACCCGCCAAAGAACAGATCGGCCACGATGGGCGCCATGGTCTCGTAGTCGAGCTCGCCATCGGGCTTGAGCCAGGTGAACATCCAGTTGATCATGCCGAACAGCAGCATGGTCAGCGCCTTGGTCAGCCCTGCGGCATCGGTGTCGGGGCGCATCTGTGCCAGCGCCTGGGCAAAGACGGCCACCACGGCGCGCTCCTTGCCGAGGATGCGTTCGCTGTCCTCGGGCTGCAGAAAGCGCACGTCCTCGGTCAGCACGCGGTGGGCATGCTGGGCCTCGGCGTATTCCTCGACGAAGCGGTGGATCAGCTCGCGCAGCCGCGCCTCGGGTTCGAGCTGCTTGCCCTGCACCTCGTCCACCAGGGCCTGCAGGCGCGAGACATGGCCGTCGGCGATGTGCACGAGCAGGTTGTACTTGTCGCGAAAGTAGTGGTACAGCGTGGGCTTGGACAGGCCGCAGGCCTCGGCCACCTCGTTCATTGAGGTGGCGGGGTAGCCGCGGCGTGCAAACAGTTCGGCGGCATGGCGGAGGATCATTTCGCGCTGGTCGTCGTATCCGGGAGATCGTCCTCGGGCCATGGGCAGTTTTCCTTTGCATCCGGTAGTGAAGGGCCGCCATCTTGCCGCATGCCGACGCACAGGGGGCACGCTGGCGCCCATTCTCCCCAGGGAGAAGGCGCTGTAGGGCACTGCGGCAGCCGGGTTCATCACCGCTCGTCGAACGACAGCACCACGCTGTCGGTCAGGGGCCGGCACTGGCAGGTGAGGACGAAGCCGGCGGCCACGTCGGCCTTGTCGAGCGCGAAGTTGCGCTCCATGCGCACCTCGCCCTGCACGCACTTGGCACGGCAGGTGCCGCACACGCCGGACGTGCACGAGAAAGGCACCTCCAGCCCGGCGGCCGATGCGGCATCAAGGATGCTCGCCTGCCCGTCGGAGAAGGGGAACTCGCGCCTGAGGCCGTCGCGCACGATGGCGATGCGCGCGGTCTTGGCATCGCCGGGAAGTGCCTCGTGCACCACGGCCCCCACCTGCCCGCCTGCGGGCAGGGCCACGCCGAAGCGCTCCACGTGGATCCGCTCGGCCGGCACGCCGCCCGCCAGCAGCGCGGCCTCCGCCTCGTCGTTCATCTGGAACGGCCCGCAGATGAAGGCCTCGTCGATCCTCTGCGCGGGAATCAGGGCCTTGAGGAACTCGGCGAGCTTCTCGCGGTTCACGAAGCCCATGTTCAGCGGCGCATCGGTCTGCTCAGCCGAGAACACGTGGTGCAGCACCAGGCGCGTGAGGTAGCGGTTCTTGAGGTCTTCGATCTCCTCCTTGAACATGGTGGACTGCAGCGTGCGGTTGCCGTAGATCAGCGTGAAGCGGCTGCCGGGTTCGCGCGCCAGCACCGTCTTCATGATGGAGAGGATGGGCGTGATGCCGCTGCCACCCGCGATGCCCAGGTAGTGGCGCTGCGCCGCGGGCTGCAGCGGCACGAAGAAGCGGCCCTGCGGCGCCATGACCTGCAGGGTGTCGCCCACCTGCAGCTGGGCGTTGATCCAGTTGGAGAACACGCCGCCGTTGACCTTGCGCACGCCCACGCGCAGCTCGGCATCGTCGACACCGGCGCAGATGGAGTACGAGCGGCGCAGGTCCTGGCCGCCAATGTCGGTGCGCAGCGTGAGGTACTGGCCCTGGGTGAAGCCGAAGACCTCGCGCAGTTCGGGCGGCACGTCGAAGGAGACGATGACGGCCTCGGCCGTGTCGGGCTCGATGGCGCGCACGCGCAGGGGATGGAAGATGACGCTCATGTCGGTGTCTTGTAGGGGGGCGTGAAAAGGGTCTTCACAGCGGCTTGAAGTGCTCGAAGGGCTCGCGGCAGGCCATGCAGCGGTACAGCGCCTTGCAGGCCGTGGAGCCGAAGGCGGACAGGCGCTCGGTCTGCGGGCTGCCGCAGCGCGGGCACGCCAGGGCGGGCGCAGCCGCGTTGGCGCGTGGCATGAAGCGCAGCGGCACCTCGGTGCCCGGCGGCAGCGGGCCGGGCGGCGCGATGCCATAGGCCAGCAGGCGCGCACGCCCCTGCTCGGTGATCCAGTCGGTGGTCCAGGCGGGGGCGCGCTGCAGGGTGGCGTGGGCCGGGCCCAGGCCGGCGGCGTCGATGGCCGCGAGCACGTCGTGCTCGATCACCTCGGTGGCCGGGCAGCCCGAATAGGTGGGGGTGAGCACGATCTCCAGGCCCTCGCCCTCCAGACGCACGTCGCGCACGATGCCCAGGTCGCACACGGAGACTGCGGGCACCTCGGGATCGGGCACGTTGGCGAGCACCTCCCACGCCCGCGCAATGCGTGCGTCGGCGGCTTGCGGGCGAGCTATGGCCTCGGCCATCATCACCACACGCCCCCGGGAAAGCTGCGCTGCAGGTGCTGCATCTCGGCCAGGATGAAACCCATGTGCTCGCTGTGCACACCCTGCTTGCCGGTGCTGCGAAACGCCGACTCCCTGGGCGTTGCCAGGCTGGCGGCCGCGAGGACCTGCGCCATCTCGTCCGTCCAGGCGCCCTGCAGGTCGGCCCAGCGCGGGCCCAGGCCTGCGGCATGGGCAGCGTCCTCGACCGCATCGGAGGCAAACAGCTCGGGCGTGTAGCGCCAAAGCGAAGCCAGGGCGGCCTCGGTGCGGCGGCGCGACTCGGCCGTGCCGTCGCCCAGGCGCACCACCCAGTCGGCACAGTGCTGCTGGTGGTAGCGCGCCTCCTTGAGGGCCTTGCCGGCGATGGCGGCCAGCTCGGTGTCGCTGGAGCTGGCCAGGCGCTCCCACAGCAGCTTGAGCAGGGTGGCCACCATGGTGTTGCGCACCATGGTGAAGGCGAAGTCGCCGCGCGGCAGCTCGACCAGGGTCACGTTGACGTAGTCGCGCTCGTCGCGCAGGAAGGCCAGCTGGTCTTCGTCATGGCCGCGGCCCTCGATCTGGCCGGCCCGCGTGAGCAGGGCGCGCGCCTGGCCCACGAGGTCCAGCGCCATGTTCGCCAGGGCGATGTCTTCTTCAAGCACGGGACCGTGGCCGCACCATTCGGACAGGCGCTGGCCCAGGATCAGGCAGGTATCGCCGATGCGCAGCAGGTACTGCACGGCCGGGTCCTGGCTGGTGTGGATGCTGGTGGCTTGCATGGCGGGCGATCTCACATGTGGTCCACGGACTCGGGCAGCACGTAGAAGGTGGGGTGGCGGTAGACCTTGTCCTGCGCGGGGTCGAAGTACATGGCCTTCTCGCCCGGGTCGCTGGCCACGATCTGGTCGGAGCGCACCACCCAGACGCTGGTGCCTTCCTGGCGGCGGGTGTAGACGTCGCGCGCCAGCTGGATGGCCATGCGCGGGTCGGCCGCGTGCAGGCTGCCGCAGTGCTTGTGGTCGAGGCCTGCCTTGCTGCGCACGAACACCTCCCACAGCGGCCATTCAGTGGCCATGGCGGGATCGGCAACGGGGGTGGAGGGGGCGGATGGGGTCGTCATGGGGGTTCTCGAATGGGGAAGGCTCAGGCAGCGGCGCGAACCGGGGTGTGCTTGGCGGCATGGGCCAGGGCGGCTTCGCGCACCCAGGCGCCATCGTCCCAGGCCTTGACGCGGGCGCCCAGGCGCTCTTCGTTGCAGGGGCCGTCGCCACCGATCACGCGCCAGAACTCGCTCCAGTCGATGGCGCCGTAGTCGTGCGCCTGGCGCTCCTCGTTCCACTTCAAGTCGGGATCGGGCAGGGTGACGCCGAGCAACTCGGCCTGCTCGACCGTGGCGTCGATGAACTTCTGGCGCAGCGTGTCGTTGGAGATGCGCTTGATGCCCCAGCGCATGGACTGTGCGGAGTTGGGCGACTGGTCGTCGGGCGGGCCGAACATCATGATGGAGGGCCACCACCAGCGGTTCACCGCGTCCTGCACCATGGCACGCTGCGCCTCGGTTCCCTGTTTCATCATGGTCAGCAGGGCGTCGTAGCCCTGGCGCTGGTGAAAACTCTCTTCACGGCAGATGCGCACCATGGCACGCGCATACGGCGCGTACGAGCAGCGGCAGATCGGCACCTGGTTCATGATGGCCGCGCCATCGACCAGCCAGCCGATGGTGCCCATGTCGGCCCAGGTCAGCGTGGGGTAGTTGAAGATCGAGCTGTACTTGGCGCGCCCGGTGTGCAGTGCGTCGATCATCTGGTCGCGCGAGGTGCCCAGAGTCTCGGCCGCGGCGTACAGGTACAGGCCGTGGCCGCCCTCGTCCTGCACCTTGGCCAGCAGGATGGCCTTGCGCTTGAGCGTGGGCGCGCGGGATATCCAGTTGCCCTCGGGCAGCATGCCGACGATTTCCGAATGCGCATGCTGGCTGATCTGGCGCAGCAGGGTCTTGCGGTAGTGGTCGGGCATCCAGTCCTTGGCCTCGATGAATTCGCCTGCGTCAATGCGCGCATCGAAGGCTTCCTGGCGCTGCATCTCTTCGGCGCTGCGCAGGGCCTTGGCGTCGCCGCCGTCCTTGCCCATGGTGTCCATGGCCTGGGTGTACATGGTGGTGTCCTTTCGTGGGGGGGGCGCCGCTCAGCGGGCGCGCTGGTCGATCACGCGGCGGGCCTTGCCCACCAGCGTGCGTTCGATGGAATCGGTGGCCAGCACCTCCACCTGGCAGGTGATGCCCACCAGGGTCTTGATGCGGTGCTGCACCCAGCCGGTAAGGTCCGGGCGCTCGCCGTCTGCCACGCCGGGCTGCAGCTCGCAGCGCACGGTCACCTGGTCGAGGTTGCCGTCGCGCGCCACGAGGATCTGGTACTGGCCCGACAGCTTCTCGTTCTGCAGCACGATCTCTTCGATCTGCGTGGGGAACACGTTCACCCCGCGGATGATGAGCATGTCGTCCGAACGGCCCACGATCTTGCCCATGCGCCGAAACGCGCGCGAGGTGGGCGGCAAGAGGCGTGTGAGGTCGCGCGTGCGGTAGCGGATCATGGGCAGCGCCTCCTTGCTCAGCGAGGTGAAGACCAGTTCGCCCTCCTGGCCGTCGGGCAGCACCTCACCCGTCTCGGGGTCGACGATCTCGGGGTAGAAATGGTCTTCCCAGACCACCGGGCCGTCCTTGCTCTCGATGCACTCGCTGGCCACGCCCGGGCCCATCACCTCGGACAGGCCGTAGATGTCCACCGCGTCGATGCCGGACTTGGTCTCGATCTCGCGGCGCATGGCCTCGGTCCAGGGCTCGGCACCGAAGATGCCGATCTTGAGCGAGCTTTCGCGCGGATCGAGCCCCTGGCGCACGAACTCTTCGTTGATGACCTGCATGTACGAGGGCGTCACCATGATGATGCTGGGCGCGAAGTCGCGGATCAGCTGCACCTGCTTTTCGGTCTGGCCGCCCGACATCGGGATCACCGTGCAGCCGGCGCGCTCGGCGCCGTAGTGCGCGCCCAGCCCGCCCGTGAACAGGCCGTAGCCGTAGGCCACGTGGATCAGGTCGCCGGCGCGCCCGCCCGCAGCGCGGATCGAGCGCGCCACCAGGTCGGCCCAGGTGTCGATGTCCTTGCGCGTATAGCCCACCACCGTGGGCTTGCCCGTGGTGCCCGAGGAGGCATGGATGCGCGACACCTGCTCGCGCGGCACGGCGAACATGCCGAAAGGGTAGTTGTCGCGCAGGTCCTTCTTGACGGTGAAGGGGAACTTCGACAAGTCGGACAGCTGTTTGAGGTCCGAGGGGTGCACGCCCTTGGCATCGAAGGCACGCTGGTAATGCGCCACGTTGTCGTAGGCGTGCTGCAGCGTCCAGCGCAGGCGCTGCAGCTGCAGGGCCTGGACTTCATCGCGGCTGGCGGTTTCGATGGGCTCCAGGTCGCCTGGGGCAGGTTGGCGCACGGCCATGGATGTCTCCTGTGGGTCTATGTAGGGGGGGTCAGCGGCCGGCGGCATCCAGCGGCACGGTGGGCTTGCCCTTCATGCAGTACGAGCGGCCGCGGAACACGGCGATCGCTTCGCCGCGCTGGTTGTGCACGTTCACGTCGTACACGCCGGTGCGGCCGGCCAGCGAGACCTCGCGGGCCTCGGCCGTGAGACGGTCGCCCTCGCGCGCCGGTGCCAGGAAGTCGATGGACAGGCCCGAGGCCACGGTCATCTCGTTGCGCGCATTGCACGAGAAGGCGAAGGCCGAATCGGCCAGCGTGGTGATGAAGCCGCCGTGGCAGATATCGAAGCCGTTGAGCATGTCGGCCCGCACGGTCATCTCGAGCGTGGCCTGCCCCGGGCCGATGGCCGTGATGGCGATGCCCAGGCCCTGCGTGGCGCGGTCGTTGGCCAGCATGCCGCTGCGCACATGCTCCGCGATGGCCTGGGGGTCGAGCGTGGAAGTGGTGGAATCCATGGGGTACTCAGCGGTCTTTGAACACGGGAGCGCGCTTGCCGATGAAGGCTTCGACGCCCTCGCGGTAGTCGACGGAAGCCCCCAGCGTGCGCTGCAGTGCAGCCTCGTGCGCCAGGGCCTGGCCGAAGTCCATCTGCGCCGCAGCGTCCATCGCGTTGCGCGTGGCCACCAGCGCCTTGACGGGCATGGCGGCCAGGCGCTGGGCCAGGGCCTGGGCTTCGTCCTGCAGCGCCGCGTCGTCCACGCAGCGCCAGATCAGGCCCAGGCGTTCGGCCTCGGGCGCGGGCAGCTTGTCGCCCAACAGCGCCAGGCCCAGGGCCTGGGCGCGGCCGACCAGGCGCGGCAGCAGCCAGGTGCCGCCGGTGTCGGGCACCAGGCCGATCTTGGTGAAGGCCTGGATGAAGCTGGCCGAGCGCGCGGCCAGCACCAGGTCGCAGCCCAGGGCCAGGTTGGCCCCGGCGCCCGCAGCCACGCCGTTCACGGCGGCGATGACCGGAATGGGCATGCTACGGATGCGCTGGCACAGCGGGCCGTAGAGCTTGTCGATCACCTCGCCCAGGTCCTTGGCCGGTGCACCGGGCGTGAGGTCGGGCGCCACGGCGGGGTCGGCCAGGTCCTGGCCGGCGCAGAAGGCCCGGCCCGTGCCCGTGAGTACAACGCAGCGCACCTCGGCGTTGGCCGCAGCGGCCTCCAGGGCTGCCAGCAGCTGCGCATGCAAATCGGCGGTGAAGCTGTTCAGCGCGGCCGGCCGGTTGAGCGCCAGTGTTTGCACGGCGCCCGACTGCGTTACGAGGACCAGGGGTTCGGACATGGATGCTCCTGCCTGCCAGGGGTGAGGGAAAGTGGTCTTGATCGATCGCAAACATTATTGACCGACCGTTCGGTAGAGAATAAACTTTCCACAACCCTGATGCAAGTCAAACCCCTCAGGGCAAACCCTTAACGGAGACAAATACATGCCCCTGTTCGATACCCACCGCGCTCTGCTGGACGGAGCCATCAATGCCCTGGCGACGCGCGGCCACTGGACGCCCTTCCCCGAAGCGCCCTCGCCCAAGGTCTATGGCGAGACCGGCCAGGCCGATGGCCAGGCGGCCGTGGCTGCCTTGCTGGGCAAGGACTTCCCGCTGCAGCAACCCGGCGAGCGGGGCCGGCTGGCCACGGAGCGCTCGCCCTATGGCGTGGCGCTGGACGTGCGCTACCCCGATTGCGACGTGCACGCGCTGGTGGCCGCAGCCCAGGCCGCCGAACCGGCCTGGCAGGCGCTGGGTGCACGGGGCCGCGTGGGCGTGCTGTTGGAGGCGCTCACGCGCATCCACCGCCGCAGCCACGAGATCGCGCATGCCGTGATGCTGACAACCGGCCAGGGCCCGATGATGGCCTTCCAGGCGGGTGGTCCGCATGCACAGGACCGCGCGCTCGAAGCCATTGCCTACGCCT
This sequence comes from Acidovorax sp. Root219, assembly GCF_001428665.1. Taxonomy (GTDB): domain Bacteria; phylum Pseudomonadota; class Gammaproteobacteria; order Burkholderiales; family Burkholderiaceae_C; genus Acidovorax. The sequence continues at coordinate 202,161 of NZ_LMIJ01000024.1, read as the reverse complement.
GGAAGGCCATGGCCGACGTGCCCGGCGAAGCGATCTGGGACAAGCCCCAGGGCAAGAACCCGTCGCTGGTGATGCAAAAGCACTACGAGATCGTGGGCCGCGGCGTGGCGCTGGTGATAGGCTGTGCCACCTTTCCGACCTGGAACACCTACCCCGGCCTGTTCGCGGCGCTGGCCACGGGCAACCCGGTCATCGTCAAGCCGCATCCCAATGCCGTGCTGCCGGCCGCGATCTCGGTGAACATCCTGCGCGAGGTGCTGGCCGAGCAGGGGCTGGACCCGAACACCGTGACGCTGGCCCTGAGCCCCCGCGCCGAAGACACGCAGGCCCTGGCCACGCACAGCGCGGTGGCCAGCATCGACTTCACGGGCAGCAACCAGTTCGGCCACTGGCTCATCGACAACGCCCGCCAGGCGCGCGTGTATGCCGAAATGGCCGGGGTGAACACCGTCATCATCGAATCGACCGACCAGTATGCGGCGCTGCTGCGCAATCTGGCGTTCACGCTGTCGCTGTACAGCGGCCAGATGTGCACGACCACGCAGAACATTTTGGTGCCGCGCGGCGGCATTGCCACCGACGAAGGGCACAAGAGTTTCGAGCAGGTGGGCGAGGACCTGGCCGCCGCCGTGACCGAGCTGGCCTCGAACCCGCGCGTGGCCACCTCGGTGCTGGGCGCCGTGGGTTCGCCCGAGACCGTGGCGCGCATGCAGCAGGCGAGCAGCCAGGGCCGCCTGGTGCTGGCCTCGCGCGCCCTGCCCCACCCCGAGTTCGCCAGCGCGCAGATCCACACGCCGGTGATCGTGGCGCTGGAGCAGGCCGACAGCGCCATCTATGGTGAGGAATGCTTCGGCCCCGTGTCCTACCTGGTGGCCACCGATTCGGGCGCGGCCAGCCTGCAGGTGGCCGAGGCCACGCTGCGCACTCGTGGCGCGCTGACCCTGGGCGTGTACTCCACTGACCGCGCCTACATCGATGCCGCCGTGGCCCTGGGCCGGCGCACGCGCGTGGCCCTGTCCATCAACCTCACCCAGGGCGTGTTCGTGAACCAGTCCGCATCGTTCTCGGACTACCACGCCACGGGCGGCAACCCGGCCGCCAACGCCACCTACACCAGCCTGGCTTTCGTGGCCGACCGCTTTGTGATCGTGCAGCGGCGCGAGCATGTGGCTGCGCCGATAGCGCCTGCTGCGCAGTAAGCGGCCTCAGCGCTGGGGCATGTCCTTGACGGAATAACCCAGGCTGACCGTCGCGTCTTCCGGGATGGCCGGCATGGTGGCGTTCCACACCTCCCATGCCGCGCGCATCGCCGCCAGGCGCCCGGGGTCCACCTGGGCGCGGTTGGCACGCTCGCGCTCGTCGTCGGCCAGGTTGAAGAGGTAGTCGTTGCCGTCCACGCGCAGGTACTTCCACTCGCCTTCGCGCATGGCGCGCTGGCCACGGTGGTTCATGCGCCAGAACAGCGGGCGCTCGCACTCCCAGTCGGCATCGCGCAGCAGCGGCATCAGCGAGGTGCCGTCGAGCGGGTAATCCGCATCGGCGGCCACGCCGGCCGCGTCGAGCATCGTCGCGGACCAGTCCATGGTCATGCAGCTGTGCACGCTCTCGCCGCCCGGCGCGATCACGGCGGGCCAGTGGGCGATCCACGGCACGCGGATACCGCCCTCGGTCAGGTCCATCTTGCCGCCCACCAGGGGCCAGTTGTCCGAGAAACGCTCGCCGCCGTTGTCGCTGGTGAAGACCACCAGTGTGTCGCGATCGATGCCGTGGCGGGCCAGCGATTCCATGATGCGGCCGATGCCCTCGTCCATGTGGTGGATCATGCGGCGGTAGGTCTCGATGTTGCCGCCGTGCAGGTGGAACAGGTTCTGGCGCACCTCCTCGGCCAGCGCGGCATCGTCGCGTGTTTCCCAGGGCCAGTGCGGCGCGGTGTAGTGCAGGCTCAGGAAGAACGGCGTGCCCGCCTGGGCGCCGGGCGCCATGCGCTCCACAAAATCCAGCGCATGGTCGGTGATAAGGTCGGTGAGGTAGCCGTCCTGCTGCGCCTCCTCCTCCCCCAGGTAAAGATCGTGCTGCCCGGCAGAGCTGCAGTGCGTGAAGTAGTCCACCCCGCCCGACATGGGGCCGAAGAACTCCTCGTAGCCCGACTGCAGCGGCCCGAAGGCCGGCGGGTAGCCGAGGTGCCACTTGCCCATCAGCGCCGTGCGGTAGCCGCCGGCGCGCAGCAGCGAGGGCAGCGTGGGGTGCGATGGCGGCAGGCCCAGCGTGGTGCTGCCCCGGCTCTTGCTGTTGATGGGCTCTTCGGCCGCGCCGCGCAGGCGGTACTGGTAGCGCGCGGTCATCAGCGCGAAGCGCGTGGGCGAGCACACGGGGGAGTTGGAATAACCCTGCGTGAGCTTGAGGCCCTGCGCGGCCAGGCCGTCGAGCACGGGCGAGACCGGGCCGAAGGCGGCCTCGCGACCGCCGTAGCAGCCCAGGTCGGCATAGCCCAGGTCGTCGGCGACGATGAAGATGATATTGGGGCGCTGGTGCTGCATGGGGGCCTCAGGGTTTGAAGCCCGAACGTTGCACCACGGGTGCCCATTGCGCACGGTAGGCTTTGAGCATGGCCTCGGTCTGCGCCATGCTGCTGGCCACGGGCTCCATCTTGGCGGCCTCGAACTTGCGGCGGGTGTCGGGGTCCTTCATCACCTCGTGGATCAGGCCGGCCAAGCGCTCGGCCTGGGCCTTGGGCATGCTCATGGGCGCGAAGAAGGTGTTCCAGCCCGTGGCGGCCAGGTCCAGGCCACCTTCCTTGAAGGTCGGGATCTTCGGATCGAGCGGGCTGCGCTTGGCGCTCGACACCGCGAGGATGCGGATCTTGCCCGCCTCGTGCTGGGGCAGCAGGGTGTCGAAGGTGTCGAAGGCCACCGGCACCTGGCCGCCGATCAGGTCGTTGAGCAGGGGGGCCGAACCCCGGTAGCCGATCACCTCGGCATTGACCTTGGCGGCATCGCCCACCATGAGGCCGAAGAAGTGCGGCAGGCTGCCCGTGGCAGGCACGCCGAAGTTGGCCTTGTCGGGGTTGGCACGCAGCCAGGCGATCAGGTGTGGCAGCTCGCGCACGGGCACGGCGCTGGAGACGGCCACGCCGAACTCGTAGCTGTTGACATGGCTCACGGGGCGGAAGTCGCGCTCGGCGTCGTAGCCCGCATCAGGGAAGACCAGCGGCGCCACCAGCATCACGGCCGGGTTGGCCAGCAGCAGCGCGGGCTGGTTGGCCGGCGCGCTCTTGACGGCCTGGGCCGAGAGGCGGCCGCCGGCGCCGGTGCGGTTCTCCACGATCACGGGCGAGCCGAGCTTGGCCTGCAGCTTGTCGGCCACGATGCGGGCGACCCGGTCGCTGGAGCCGCCGGGCGCATAGCCGACGATGATGCGCAGCGGGGCCTCCTGGGCGTGGGCCAGGCAGGCCGACAGCGCGAGCGCGGCGGTGAGGATGAAGGCAGGCGGTTTCCACATGGCGGCGCTCCCGGATGAATATCGATAGAAGGAATGGCGCACTGTATCGGGCCCACAATGGATTGATCTAAACAACCATTGCCCGGACATACCCTGATGCCCGCACCCGAACCCGCCACCCCGCCCCGGCTGGCCGACCCCGAGGCGGCCCAGCACCTGCTGATGTACCGCCTGAACCGCCTGCTGGCGGTGGCCGGCAGCCTGGTGGTGCGCCTGTGCGAGGGCGGCTATGGCATCACGCGCCGGGAGTGGGGCCTGTTGATGTGGCTGGCCGAGCACCCGGGCATGCCCCCGGCCGAGCTGGCCCAGCGCCTGGGGCTGGACCGTGCGCGCACTTCGCGCGCCATCACCTCGCTGCTGGCCAAGAAACTCATCACCCGCGATGCCATGCCGGGCGACCGGCGCCAGGCCGTGCTTTCGCTCACCCCGGCAGGCCAGGCGGTGCACGACGCCCTGTTCCCACAGATCAAGGCGCTCAACCAGGGCCTGCTGGCCGGGCTGGACGCGGGCGCGGTCGAAGCGCTCGATGCCAGCCTGGCCCACCTGCAGCGCCAGGCCGAGGCCCTGGTGGCCACCCGCACCGATGTGCCGCGCACCTACCGGCTCAGGGGCGGGCGGCACATCGAGTAGGCCAATTCATTGGCCGATGTACAGGCAATCGAAGGGTTGTGCCACGCCAAAGGCGGCTGGTAACGCTATCCTGTGGCTACAGGTGCAGCGCGCACCTCCTCTATATAAGAATCCCACTCCGCATCCATGTCCACATCCACCTCGCTCTGGAGCCCCTTGCGCCAACCTGCATTCAGGGGCCTGTGGCTGTGCGGCGGGGTGTTCTTCATCGGCAGCGGCATGCAGACCATGGCGGCCGCCTGGCTGATGGTGGAGCTCACGGGCTCCTCTTTCCTGGCCGCGCTGGTGCAGACCGCGGTGTTCATGCCCATGTTCCTGCTGGCCCTGCCAGCGGGTGTGCTGGCCGACACCACGGACCGGCGCCGGCTGATCTCCGGCGCGCTGCTGGCGCAGATCGGCGCCTGCAGCCTGCTGGCCCTGCTGGTGCTGATGGGCTGGGGCGGGCCGGCGTCGGTGCTGTTCCTGGTGTTCGTTTGCGGATGCTGCACAGCCGTGCTCACGCCGGCCTGGAACTCCTCGGTCATCGACCCGGTGCCGCGCGAGGAATGGCCGCAGGCCATCACCGCCGTGAGCATCGCCTACAACGCCGCGCGCGCCGTGGGCCCCACGCTGGCCGGGCTGGTGTTCGCGCAGCTGGGGGCAGGCTGGGTGTTCGCCGTGGCGGCGTGCACCACCGTGGTGATGTGGGAATCCATCCGCCGCTGGCCCCCGCGCCCGCATGCCCCGACGCGGCTGCCGGCCGAGCGCCTGTGGGGCGGCACCCTGAGCGGGCTGCGCTTTGCCTGGCATTCGCGCATGATCCTGGCGCAGCTGGTGCGCGTGATGGCGTACAGCGCGGCGGGTTCGGCCCTGTGGGCGCTGCTGCCCGTGATCGCCCAGCGCCAGCTAGGCACGGGCGCCCAGGGCTTCGGGCTGCTCATGGGCTGCCTGGGCACCGGCGCCGTGGCCGTGGGCCTGGTCATCGGAAAGCTGCGCGCCCGCTTCAGCCTGGATGCCATCGTCAACGTGGCCTGCCTGGTGTTCGCCGGGGCGATGCTGGTGGCGGCGTTCTCGCACACCGCCTGGGTGGTGTACCTGGCCATGGTGCTGGGGGGCGCGGCCTGGATGTCGGCCATGTCCACCTTCAACACCGCCACCCAGGCCAGCGCCCCGCCCTGGGTGCGCTCGCGTGCGGTGGCCATGCACATGGTGGCGGCGCTGGGCGCCTTCGCCATCGGTTCGGCCTTCTGGGGTGCGGCTTCGGACATCGTGGGCCTCGCGCCCACGCTCTGTGTCGCCGCCGCCATCATGGGCGCAGGCCTGCTGTTGGCGCGCCCCATGCCGTTGCGCATGGGCGCCCTGCACGAGGTGACGCAGGCGACGCCCTGGGATGAACTCTTCATTGAGGCAGAGCCACTGCCCGAGGCCGGCCCGGTGGCTGTGGAAGTGGGCTACCGCATCGCGCCGGGCAACGACGCCGACTTCCTGGACACCATCAGCCGCATGAAGGCGCCGCGCCGGCGCGACGGCGCCACTTTCTGGCGCGTGTACAAGGACCTGGGCGAGCCCTCGCGCTATGTGGAGCGCTTCATCGTCGAGTCATGGGCCGACTACCTGCACCAGCGCGCCCGCGCCACCATGGCCGACCAGGCGTTAGAAACCGAGGTGCGCGCCTACCTGGCGCCCGGCGAAGTGGCACGCATGTCGCATTACATCGCCGAGCGGTAGCTCCCCCTGAGCCGCTTCGCGTCTTCCCCCTGAGGGGGACGCCTCCAGTGGACCGGCAAAGCCGGATCCACGGTGGCGCTTGCAGGGCCGCGCACTTGGCACGGATCGGTCGGGTGCACAACGCCGAAGCATCTGCGAACGCAGTCCTCACGGAACCTGTTCGGCTGGGGCAAGAACGCTCTCCACGGCCCTGCGACAATCGGGGCATGAGCTTTGCCCCCCTCTCCAACGACACCTTCCTGCGCGCATGCCGCCGCCAGGCCACCGATTACACCCCCCTATGGCTGATGCGCCAGGCGGGCCGCTATCTGCCCGAGTACAAGGCCACGCGCGCCAAGGCCGGCAGCTTCATGGGCCTGGCCACCAATGTGGACTACGCGACCGAGGTGACGCTGCAGCCTTTGGCCCGCTTCCCGCTCGACGCGGCCATCCTGTTCAGCGACATCCTCACCGTGCCCGACGCCATGGGCCTGGGCCTGTCGTTCGCCGAAGGCGAGGGTCCGCGCTTTGCCAGGGTGGTGCGTGACGAGGCCGCCGTGGACGAGCTGGCCGTGCCCGACATGGACAAGCTGCGCTATGTGTTCGACGCCGTCACCAGCATCCGCAAGGCGCTGAACGGCCGCGTGCCGCTGATCGGTTTTTCGGGCAGCCCCTGGACGCTGGCCTGCTACATGGTCGAGGGCAAGGGCAGCGACGACTACCGCATGGTCAAGAGCCTGATGTACGCCCGCCCCGACCTGATGCACCGCATCCTGGCGACCAACGCCGACGCCGTGGCGGCCTACCTGAATGCCCAGATCGACGCGGGCGCCCAGGCGGTGATGATTTTCGACAGCTGGGGTGGTGTGCTGGCCGACGGCGCCTTCCAGGAGTTCAGCCTGGCCTACACGGCCCGGGTGCTGGCACAGCTCAAACGCACCGGCGTGGACGGCACCGACGTGCCCCGCCTGGTCTTCACCAAAGGCGGCGCCCTGTGGCTGGAAGACATGAAGCCGCTGGACTGCGAGGTGCTGGGCCTGGACTGGACAGCGAACCTGGCGCGCGCCCGTGCACTGGTGGGCGGCGCCGTGGGCGGCCCGGGCAAGGCCCTGCAGGGCAATATCGACCCCAATGTGCTGTTTGCCCCACCCGAGCAGATCGCCGCGCAGGCGCGCCGGGTGCTCGACAGCTTCGGCACGCCGCACACCGATCGCAGCAGCACCGGGCCCACGCACATCTTCAACCTGGGGCATGGCATCAGCCAGTTCACCCCGCCCGAGCATGTGGCGGCGCTGGTCGAGACCGTGCACCAGTATTCCCGCAGCCAGCGCGCCGGAGGCTGAAAAGCCGCCCTCCAGCGCCAGGAATAGCCTGGGTTGTGCACACCAGCGGTGCATCTGCGAAAAAATCAATCGGGCCGTCTGCGTGACGGCCCTTTTTTTTCGCACTGCTGCAAGTGCTTGATTTGTATAGGCATTCACCGAGTGCACTTTTGCTGGGCAATCTACCGGAAGCACGGCTTTGCAAGGGTCGGTGGGCCAAACACCGGGGATATCAACAAAGTTATCCACAGAATTTCTGGATTTCTTGTGAAAACCCCGTGAAATCAAGCACTTGCAGCCGAAATGACAGAAAACACTGGATGTCGCCCTGCAGCCCTAGCATAAAAACCAGGGCCAACCGCCCCTTGACGAACCGGGCCAACTGCACTTATGCACACAAACCGTGACGCGGCGCAGCAAAAGCAGCAGGCGTTGCCCTAGCACAGGAAAGCGCTGTAAAAATCCTCAGATGATTGATTCATATGGATTTTTTGACCCTGCCACTTTGACAGGCATTCTGTTGGAGCCCAGCACCCATGCGGCTTGCGGAGCCATGGAGGCAGGATGTCAACAAAGTTATCCACAAAATCCTGGGATGACTTGGCAGAGTGCGGCGGAACCGACGGCCGGGTGATCCGCCCCGCCCCTGCGCCTGCACCGTGGGGCGCGCCGGCCGAAAATGCCGCTGGCCCCGGCAGGCCCACTGATTTGGGTAAGAAAGGCTGTCAGAAAAGCCATCCCAGGACCAGGAATAGCCAGGGTTGTGCACACCGACAGCCCATCCTTGAAAAATTCTATCGCGCGGTTTCCACGGCAGCACTTTATTTTCACCATGTCGCAAGTGCTTGATTTGTATAGGCATCCACCGGTTGCACTTTTGGCAGGCAACCTAGCGAAAGCGCGGTCCTTCAAGGGCTGGCGGTCTGAGCACGGGAGATATCAACAAAGTTATCCACAGATTTCCTGAACTTCTCGGGAAACCCTTGATAAATCAAGCACTTGCGTGCGATATCGCAGAAATCAGTGGATATCTCGCCTCGTCGGCTAACACAGAAAGCACGCCCAATGTCCTCTTGACGAACCTAGCCAACTGCACTTATGCACACAAAACGTGATGCGGCGCAGCAAAAATTGGATCGATGCCGTTAACACAAAAAATCGCCCAAAAAATCATCAGATGATTGATTCATATGGATTTTTTGGCACTGCCGGATTAACAGGCAATCTGTTCAGGCCCAGTATCCATGCGGCCTGGGCCGTGGTGAAGACAGGATGTCAACAAAGTTATCCACAGAATTGTGGGATGACTGGAAAAACGCAGCGCGATCATGCACTTGGCGCCCACATCGCCACAGGACATGAACTAGCGCACGCAAGCTGCGCAGGCCGCCCGTGCGCCCGGCGACCTGGAGGATTCGCGTACGATTCCCGGTTGCCTTACCGCTCCTGCGCGGTCGCCGCACACCCCTGATCCCTTGACCTTGCCCCCCACCACCATCGTCCATGTGGCCCTGCACGCGCCCTCGCACAGCGGCGTGGGCGATCTGCTGAGCTACGCCAGCCCCGAGGCCCTGCCGCCGGGCACGCTGGTGCGGGTGCCGTTTGGCACGCGCGAGGTGCTGGGCGTGGTCTGGGACAGCGACGAAGCCACCGGCGAGCTGCCCGAGGGCGCCACCATGCGCGCCATTGCCGGGGTGCTGGCCGGCGTGGCGCCGCTCGATGCGCCCTGGCGCCGCCTGGTGGGGTTTGCGGCACGCTACTACCAGCGCTCGCTGGGCGAGGTGGCCCTGGCGGCCCTGCCGCCGCAGTTGCGCGACCTGGGGCCGGAGCAACTGGCCCGGCGCCTGCGCCGCCCGGCCGCGCCCGTTGGCGACACCAGCCAGGACCTGCCCACCGTGGCCCTGACGCCCGAGCAGGAAAGCGCGCGCGCGCTGATCGCCGCCGAAAAAGGCCCGTTCGTGCTGTTCGGCAGCACCGGCAGCGGCAAGACCGAGGTCTACTTGCGCTGCGTGCAGGAGGTGCTGGACGCCGACCCTAGCGCCCAGGCCCTGGTGATGGTGCCCGAGATCAACCTCACCCCGCAGCTCGAAGAGCGCTTCACCGCCCGTTTCGCACCCCGTTTCGGCGCCCAGGCCGTGGTCTCGCTGCACAGCGGCATGACCAACCCGCAGCGCCTCAAGAGCTGGCTGGCCGCGCACAGCGGCACCGCGCGCATCGTGTTGGGCACGCGCATGGCGGTGTTCGCCAGCCTGCCCGGGCTGCGCCTGATCATCGTGGACGAGGAGCATGACCCCAGCTACAAGCAGCAGGAGGGTGCCCGCTACTCCGCACGCGACCTGGCCATATGGCGCGGGCGCGAGCAGGGTGCCAAGGTGCTGCTGGGTTCGGCCACGCCCTCGCTGGAGAGCTGGCACGCCAGCCGCCCGCCTACGCCCGAAGACCCGGAGGGCGGCCGCTACCTGCGCCTGCACATGCCCAGCCGCATCGGCGCGGGCCAACTGCCGCGCGTGCGCCGGGTGGACATGAACCAGCAGCCCCGGCGCGCGGTGTTCACCGCCCCCTTGCTGGCCGCCATCACCGAGCGGGTGCAGCGCGGTGAGCAGAGCATGATTTTGCTCAACCGCCGCGGCTACGCCCCCGTGCTGCACTGCGCCGACTGCGGCTGGAAGAGCGACTGCCCCCACTGCAGCGCGCACCAGGTGTTCCACAAGACCGACCGCACCCTGCGCTGCCACCACTGCGGCTACACCGTGCGCGTGCCGCGCCACTGCCCTACCTGCGGTAGCCCCGACATCTTGTCCATGGGCCGGGGCACCGAGCAGTTGGAGGAGCAACTGGGCGGCCTGCTGTCCGAGGTGCTGCGCCCCGATGGTTCGCCCGCGCGCATCGCCCGCATCGATGCCGACACCACCAAGGCCAAGGGCGCACTCGAGAGCCAGCTGGCGCAGGTGCACTCGGGCGAGGTGGACGTACTGGTGGGCACGCAGATGATCGCCAAGGGCCACGACTTTCGCCGCATCACCCTGGTGGCGGCGGTGCAGCCCGACGGCGCGCTGTTCTCCAGCGACTTTCGCGCGGCCGAGCGCCTGTTCGCCCTGCTCATGCAGGCCGGCGGACGCGCCGGGCGCGATGCGGCCTACATGGCCGCCCAGGGCGGGGCCCCCTGCGAGATGTGGGTACAGAGCTTTCACCCCCAGCACGCGGTGTTCGAGGCGCTGCGCACGCACGACTACCCAGCCTTCGCCGCCCAGCAGCTCCAGGAGCGCCAGGAGGCGGGCATGCCGCCCTTCGCCTACCAGGCCCTGGTGCGCGCCGACGCCCGCACCCAGGAAGTGGCCCAGGGCTTCCTGACCGCCGCCAGTGCCGCCGCCCGGGAGCATGGCCTGCCGGGGCTGGACCATGTCACCCTGTACCCGCCGGTGCCGCTGACCATCCAGCGCATCGCCAACGTGGAGCGCGCCCAGATGCTGCTGGAAAGCCCGAGCCGGGCCGCCCTGCAGCGTTTTCTGGCCACCTGGCAGCCCGTGATGCAGGCAACGCGCAGCGATCCGGCCCACAAAGGGCTGATCCGCTGGCTGGTGGACGTGGATCCTCTGGCGATCTGAGCCGGCCCATTAACAAGAACTCGTCTTTGTTACGAGCCCCGGCACAAGCCCACCCATGCAGGGGGTGCCCCGGGAAAGGCGAACAAACTACAATGCCGAGTGGTGCCAGAACGCCCCCAGCCCGTGGCTGGGCGGGTCGCGCAGCGCCCATGCCACAGGCCTTGGGCTGCTGGCAAACCCCTTTCCACCCCAAGTCCCCCGTGCCGAACCGGCCATTCCCATAGCAACTATGAGCAGTCTCCCCATCGGCACCGATGACGCCGGCAACCAGGAAGCAGAGCTTCTGGCCCAGTTCGCGCGCAACTTGAAGGTGCCGCTGCTCAACACCATGACGCATGCGCTGCAGGACGTGGCCCCCATCGAGGGGCTGTCGCCGGCCTTCCTGCGTTCCAACTCGCTGCTGCCGTTCTCGGTGTCGGACGAGGTGGTGCACATAGCCTCCAGCGTGCCAGTGCAACTGGCGGCGCTCGATGCCCTCAAGCAGTTCTTCACCGTGCCCACGCGCCTGCACCTGGCGCCACGCATGTGGATCCATTCCGGCCTGGACCAGATCTACCGGCCCGAAAACGCCAACTTGGCCGCCTTCGACGACGAGAACGCCTCGGGCTCCGACAACCAGGACGACGACCTCGAAACCCTGAAGGCCCTGGCCGAAGATGCCCCCGTGGTGCGCCTGGTGCAGTCGCTGCTGCTGCGCGCGGTGGAAAGCCGAGCGTCGGATTTGCACCTGGAAGTCTCGCAGCAGAAGTTCCGCGTGCGCTACCGCATCGACGGCGTGCTGTTCGACGCAGAATCGCCGCCCCGGCGCATGTACATGGCGTCCATCTCGCACCTGAAGCTGCGCGCCAAGATGAACATCGCCGAGCGCCGCCTGCCGCAGGACGGCCGCATGAAGATGGAAGTCGGCGGCCGCCAGATCGACATGCGCGTCTCCACCGTGCCCACGGTGTATGGCGAAAGCATGGTCATCCGCTTGCTGGACCAGGGCCCCGGCATGATGGGCATGGACTCGCTCGGCCTGAACGCCGAGGCGCTGGCCATGCTGGAGGCCGCCATCGTGCAGCCGCACGGCATGATCCTCGTGACCGGCCCCACCGGCAGCGGCAAGACCAGCACGCTGTACGCCTCGCTGGGCAAGGTGAACCTGCCGGGTAACAAGATCATCACGGTGGAAGACCCGGTCGAGTACCAGATCGACGGCATCAACCAGATCCAGGTCAAGTCGCAGATCGACCTGACGTTTGCGAGCGCGTTGCGCTCCATCGTGCGGCAGGACCCGGACATCATCATGGTCGGCGAAATCCGCGACCGCGAAACGGCCGAGATCTCGATCCAGTCCGCCCTCACGGGCCACCTGGTGTTCTCGACCCTGCACACCAACGACTCGTTCGGCGCACCTCACCGGCTCATGGAGATGGGGGTGGAAAGCTACCTCATCGCCTCCTCGGTGGTGCTGATCGTGGCGCAGCGCCTGGTGCGCATGATCTGCCCGCACTGCCGGGAGGGCACCACGCCCACCTCGGCCGACCTCTTGTTCCTGGCCGAAGAAGGCGTGCAGGCACACCAGGTGACCGAGCTGTTCCACGGCAAGGGCTGCCACCACTGCGGCCAGTCGGGCTACATCGGCCGTACGGGCATCTATGAAATGCTGCCCATGACCACGGCGATCAAGGAAGCCATCATCCAGAAGCTGCCCGCCGAAGGCGTGCGCCGCAAGGCCATCGAGCAGGGTGTGCGCACCATGCGGGCCGACGGCATCGGCAAGGTGCTGGCCGGCGTCACCACGCTGGAAGAGCTGGCGCGCGTCACCCGCCAGGAGATGACGTGAGACCCCGCCCCAGTGCAGCGGGCGCCAGCCAGCCGCCCCTGGTCGACAGCGGCAGCCCGCTGCCTACCGACACCGCCCAGCATCTGCCGCTTGCGGCCGACGCGAAGCCGGCCGCAAGCGGCATCTCCTGGACGGCCTCGCTCGGCGGCGGCAGCAAGCGCGTAGGCATCAAGCATGTGCTGGCCATGACGGAGCAACTGCTTACTTTGCTCGACGCCGGCCTGCCGCTGGACCGGGCGCTGCACATCTGCCAGAGTAGCATCGAGCAGCCCTTCTTTCGCGGCGTGATGCAGGCCGTGGTGGTCGATGTGGAAAAGGGCAATTCCCTGGGCGATGCCTTCATGCGCCACCCCTCGGTGTTCCCGCGCCTGTACGTGAACATGGTGCGCGCGGGCGAAGAAGGCGGCGTGCTGCCCGTGGTGATGCAGCGGCTGGTGGAGTTCTATACCCGCAGCATCGAGTTCCGCTCGTTCCTGGTCACTTCGTCGATCTACCCGGTGCTGCTGTTCTTCTTCGGCGTCAGCGCACTGCTCGGGCTCACGGTGTTCGTGCTGCCCAAGTTCGGCCAAATCTTCACCGACATGCACCAGGAGCTGCCCATGGCGGCAGCCGTGCTGATCGGCACCGGCGAGTTCCTCAAGACCTATGGCCTGTACATCCTGGCGGTGATCGCCTTGGCTCTCACCGGCTTCGTGATGGCCCTGCGCGACGAGAAATGGCGCGAGCGCTGGCAACTGCTGCTGCTGCGCATGCCCATCCTGGGGCCCCTGCTGCTCAAGATCCAGTTGGCCCATGTCTGCCGCACGTGGGGAACTCTATTGGCCAGCGGGGTTCCGATACTCACCGGCATGCGCATCGTGCGCGAGCTGACCGAGCACATCCCTTTGCGCAAGGCGCTCGACCGGCTGGTGCGGGCCGTGCAGGAAGGCAAGGGCGTATCGGGCCCGGTGCGGGCGGACCCGTTCTTTCCCCGCCTGCTGGGCCAACTGGCCGCGGTGGGCGAGGAATCGGGTGCGCTCGATGCCATGCTCGTGAAGGTGGCCGACCAGTATGAGAAAGACATCCAGAAGGCCACCCGCAACCTGGTGGCGCTGTTCGAGCCCATGATGATCCTGCTGATGGGCGGGCTGATCGGCACCATCGTGGTGTCTATGCTGACCGCCATCTTCTCGATCAACGACATGCCCCTGTGAATGAACAAGTGAAGTAGCAAGTAGGTTTTTTCAATGCATATCCCCTTCCAGATCCCTTCCCGCAAGCCCTCGCTGCGCCGCGCCGGCGGCTTCACGCTGATCGAGTTGCTGATCGTCATGGTCATCCTGGGCCTGTTGGCCTCGCTGGTCGGCCCACGCCTGTTCGGCCAGCTCGACGCCTCCAAGGTCAAGGCCGCGCGCACCCAGATCGAAATGCTGGGCGCCGCCATGGACACCTACCGCCTGGACATGTCGCGCTACCCGAACACCGAGCAGGGCATCGCCGCCCTGTCGGACAAGCCGGCCGACGCGGCCGAGGCCGCCCGCTGGCGCGGCCCTTACCTCAAGAAGAAGGTGGACAAGGACCCCTGGGGCAACAGCTACGTCTACCGTTCGCCTGGCGAAAAGAGCGACTACGAGATCTCGTCCCTGGGCGCCGACGGCAAGGAAGGCGGCACGGGCGACGACGCCGACATCCGCAGCTGGGAATAAGCCATCCCGGAGCCAGTGCGGTTGCGCATGAAGAAAATAGTGCCCCCGCGCTCCGCCGCTGCGCGGGTCGCTGCCCCCCGAGGGGGTGGCTTTTCGCCTTGGGGCGGCCCGGCGGCGAAAGCATCCGCCGGTTTCACGCTGCTAGAACTGCTGCTGGTGCTGGTGCTCGTGGGCATCGGCACGGGCCTGGCCATGGTCTCGGTGGACCAGTTGGCCGGCCGCGCCGAGGAGCGCCGTTGGCTCGACCGCACGCAGCAGGAGCTCAAGCGCCTGCGCAACCGGGCCGTGCTCAGCGGCGCATCGGTCGAGGCCACGCTGTACTTCGACTCGGGGCGCATCGCCACAGCAGCCGGCAATGTGCTGGAGCTGCCCGGCAGCTACCGCTTCGTCGCCAGCCCCGACACCCGCCCGCGCACGGCTGCCACGGCCACCCGTGCCGAAGACGAAACATTGCAACTCCTGTTCTACCCCGATGGCACCGCACAGGAGGCGGCCTTCCTCGTGCGCACCCCCTCGGGCGTGCAGCAGCAGTTCCGCATGGCCCGCATCAGCGGGCGCATTGAAAGAAAAGATGCCGCGCCGACCGAGCAGTAAGCCCTTGTCGGCCTGGCCACGCCCCCTGCAGCAGCAGCACGGCTTCACGCTGCTGGAGGTGCTGGTGGCCATGGTGCTGATCGGCTTTGGCCTGGCGATCGCGTTCACCGCGATCTCGGGCACGGCGCGCCTGGACGACAAGATCAACGGCCACACGGCCGCCATGGCACTGGCCCAGGCCAAGCTTGACGAAGCGCTGGCCAACCCCACCTTCAGCGTCGCCGACGACGCCGTGGACCAGGGCTATGCGGGCACCGATTTCGGCTACCGCATCCACCTGCGCCCATTCGAGGCGCTCACGCGCGCCCAGCAGGAGCGGATTCCCGCGTTCCGGCAAAAGCTCGAAGAGGTGGAGGTCGAGGTCTTCTGGGGCCCCAAGGGCAACCAGCAGGTCTACCGGCTGAACAGCTACCGCCTGGCACCGCCCCCGCCGGGCGAGCGCGCGGCAGGCGGCGCGGCCCCCACGTCGTCGACCCCGCAGAACCCGCAAAACCCCGTGCGGCCCACGCCATGAGGAGCCAGCGCAGCCATCCCCTTGCAGGCACCCAGACCGGCTTTACGCTGCTGGAGCTGATGGTGGCGCTCGCCATCTCGGCCGTGGTGGCGGTGATCGGGGCCTCGGCCATGTCCACCGCGCTCGACTTCTATGGCCGCAACAACGACCGCGCCCGCTCGCGCGAAGAAGTGCGCGGCGCCGAGCGCATCCTGCGCCATGAATGGACCACCCGTGGCTTCGCCGTCAAGGGCAGCGCCACCACGCTGGAGTTCGACACCCTGCACCCGGTGATGGGCACGCCCGGGGCGGCTCCGGCCATCGCGCGCGTGGAATACGCCTGCGAAACCGCCGAAGGCGGCGGCACCATGGTGCTGGTGCACCGGGTCAAGACGCTGGCGGTGGCCACCAACAACAACAGGCAACCGGCCCCGACGCTGCTGGACACCAGCGTGCTGGCCTCGGGCCTGCGCATGTGTGCCTTCTCGTACCTGACCCGCATGCCCAACCGCGAAGGCAAGCCCATCCCGACCTGGCTGGCCAAGTGGGAGCAACTGCGCCAGCCACCGGACCTGCTGCGCCTGGGGCTGTCGGGCGTGCGCAACGACATGCCGGCCCTGGTGTACAGCGCACGCGGCGAGGCGACTGCGCCATGACCGCCCGCACCCTGCAACACACCAGGCAGCTGCAGCGGCGTGCCCGCGCGGGACGAGGCGCGGCCGAGCGCGGCTACATCCTGCTGTTTGCGCTGGGCCTGATGGCCGTGGTGACCACAGTGGTGCTGGGCGTCTCGGTCTCGCTGCGACTGGACGCCCAGTTGCTCGCCCGCGAAAAAGAAGCGCTGCAGGAAGGCTATGTGCTGCAGTCGGCCGCCGCCTACACCGCCCTGCAGCTGGGCGTTGCCTCGGCCGTGGCGGGCGCCAACCCGCCCTTGCCCGAAGAAGTGCGCCGCAACTGGCCGCTGTGGCGCCTGCCCGAACCGGGTGCGCCGCCCGCAGCCGCACCGGGCACGGCGCCCTCATCCCGCGGCACGGCGGCAGCGGCCGCTGCCGGCACCACCCCCACCGCCCGCTACGAAGCCACGCTGGGCCGCCAGCCGTTCACGGTCGAGCTGCAGGATGCCAGCGGCCTGCCCGACGCCAACGACCTGACCGCCCAGGAGTGGGAGCGGCTGTTCGCGCTGCTGGGCACGGCCCCGGAGCGTGCACGCGAGCTGGCGCTGCTGACCATGGAGTTCAAGAACCGGGTGATGGATGCGCGAGGAACGACCGGATTTTCAAGCATGCGAGAATTGACGGATTGGAACGAGATACCGCGCTCCCTGGTGCGGGGCGGCACGACCCAGGTTCCCGTGGGTTTGCAGGACCTGCTGGTGGTGGGCACCAAGAACCGCAAGGTGCGGCTGGACACCACGCCCGTCGTGCTGCTGCAGACCCTGGGCAATCTCACGGACGACCACCTGCAGCGGCTGGCCACCATGCGCCGCTCGGGCACCTCCATCACGGCAGCGCTGGCCCAGCAGTGGACCGCCGGCACGGGCCTGATCGCGGCTGACATGGCGGGCCCGCCCACGGCCGCCAAGGCGCGGTTGCGCCTTGGGGGGCCCCGGCCCACGGGTGCGACCCTTGTGGCGACCCTGGTCCTGCAGGGTGGAAAGTACAGCGTGGTGGACTCCGTTGTCGATGTAAGCGCCCGCTGACCATTGCCGGCCCCGGGACCGACCGAACACCCGAAGGCAGCCCGAAAAGAACACCTCGATCAGATTGAAACCTCAACCGATGCGCAATTTTTCCCCCTCAGCCGGCTGGCGCCACCAGCTCGTGCTCTCCCTCTCACCGCACAGCCTGTGCATCCTGCATTTCTACCGCGGGCTGCTGGGCTGGAAGCGTGCGCATGAGCTCTCGGTGCCCCTGCCCGAGGGAGACGGGTTTTCGTCGCAATTGCAGCAGCAGCTGGCCGACTGCGTGACGCGCTGGAAGATCCCGCCAGCCACGCGCGCGCACTGGGTGCTGGCCGGTGACATCCTGGGCATCGTGCCGCCCAGCACGCAGGGCGCAGGCGCGCCGCCCTCGCTGCCCTTCCCGGCCAGCGACACGCGCACCCAGGTGGACGCCTTCGGCGGCGCCGAGGGCACCTCGCTGATGTGGATGCACAAGGACTGGGTGACCGAGATTGAGCGCATCAGCAGCGCCTGCCGCCTCGACCTGGTGGAGCTGTACGCCCGCGCCCAGCTGTTCCAGCGCATGGTGGCCAAACAACCCGCCTCGCTGCGCGCCGTGGTCGAGGCCGATGCCTCGGACCAGTACCTGCATGTGTACGGCGCCAACGGCACCATGCTGCGCACCCGCGTGCTCGACGCGGGCGACACCAACGAACACCTGGCCCAGACCCTGCAGGTGGAACTGGCCGCCCTGGGCACGCCGGCCGACAGCGCACCCGGCCGCCCGGTGCAACTGACCACGCCCAAGGGCTACGCCGCCGAGCCGCAGACCTGGGCCGACTATCAGCACCACGTACTGCCCGCGGCCTCCCACAGCGACCTGCTCGAAAAACTCTGGCGCTCGGACCAGGGCGGCATCATCGTGCGCCACACGCACAACGACATGGTGCAGGCGCTCAAGGTGCTCAGCGTGGGGCTGGGCGCCGCCGGCCTGGCGGGCCTGGCGCTCATGGTTTGGCACGACGGGCGCCTGGTGCGCCAGATCGAAGAGGGCCGCGACCGCGTGCGCAAGGACCTGCCCAAGGTCGAGGCAGCCAAGCTGCTCAAGGCCCGCACGCTGCGCATGGCCGATGCGGTGCAGGCCGTCAACACGGCGCGCGAATCCCCCTCCGCATTGGGCCCGTTCTCGCAATTGGTTGCGTATTTCCCGCCGCCTCCGGCCACTTTGCAGTACTTCAGCTCCGACAATGGCGTGGTCGCGCTGGCGGGCCAGGGCAATGAAGCGAGCGTGAAATGGCTGCAGGAGCGGCCGCTCGCAGGCTTTGGCGCCTGGACCGACTTCCCCGTGCCCGAATACCTGGCCGCCAGCACCCCGCAGATCCACCTGCAGTCGCGCAAGGAAGCGCCCAAACCCATTGTTCCCGCACCGGCACAGCCACCCGCATCGGGGGCCTCCCAACCATGATGAAGCGCGATCTCAAGCGGGTGCATGCCGCCCACGGCATCAAGTACTTTGCCTTTCCCGTCGTTGTGCTGCTGCTGATTGCCGCACTCGTGGACCAGCGCCTCACCGGCTACCTGGAGCACCGCGAGCAGGCCAGCGACCTGCAGACCCTGTTGGAAAGCAACCAGAACACCCTGGACTTGGACAAGAAGGTGCAGGCCAACGCCGAACAGGTGGGCGGCAGCTACACGCCCGTGCAGGCGCAGCTGTTCGTGGCCAATGACATCACCGACTCCGTCAACGCCATGCAGCAGCAGGTGACCAAGCTGCTGCAGGGGCTGTACTTCGACAACATCGACCTTTCGGACTTTTCGGATGCACCCAAGGGCAGCATCTCGCGCATGTCCCTCACGGCGCGCTTCAACGGCGTGCCCCAGCAGTTGCCGCGCCTGCAGATCGCCCTGGCGCAGTCGCCCACCCTGCTGGTCATGGACAAGGTCGAGATCAAGGTGGTGGACGACACCCAGCGTGGCGGCCAGCAACTGCACATCGTGGCCCGGTTTTCCGGCCTGCACATGAAGCCGCTGCCCGAGGCCGCCGCCCCTGCTGCGCCTGCCGCCGCTGCCCGAAAATAAATCGAAACCCAGCCGAACTGCTGAATTTCAGAGACTGCAATGAAAAAATCCATTCCTCCCATGCTGCGCAAACTGACCGCTGTGAGCATGCTCCTGCCCACACTGGCGGCCACGCAACTGGCGATGGCCCAGCAGGCACCGATCAACCCCTTCACCGGCCAGCCCATGCCTGCAGTGCCCAGCGGCAGCGGCACCCCCGTGCCCGGCGGCTTCAGCCTGCCCGGCATCACCATGCAGCCCCCGCAGACGGGCGGCGCCGTGGCACCGGCCGCAACGCCAGCAACGGCCCCTGCCGCCACGCCCGGTGCGGCAGCGCCCGCCATGCCGGCCCCCATGGCCATGCCCGCCTCTGGAGTCGCCGCAGCGCCTGCGGGCGGCAACCCCGGCGCGGTGCTGTCCAACACGCCCAACCCGGGCGTGACGCTCAAGTTCGACAACGCCGACATCTACGAGGTGATCCAGGTCGTGCTTGGCGAAGTGCTCAAGCTCGACTATGTGATCGACCCCACCGTGCAGGGCCGCGTCACGCTCAAGAGCACCGGCGCCATCAGCATGGCCGACATCTACAGCACGCTGGAGACGGCGCTCGCGGCAAGCAACATCTCCATCGTGCGCCAGGGCAAGATCTACAAGGTGCTGCGCGACACCAATGCCGTGCGCGACAGCGGCATCGGCCAGGGCGTGGGCCCGGCCTCGTCGGTGATGCAGATCATTCCGCTGCAGTTCGTGCAGGCCAACCAGCTGGCCAACACCCTGCGCGGTTTCGTCGGCGCGCAGGCGGCCATCACCAACGACCCGTCCAACCGCTACCTCATCGTGGTCGACCGTGCGGCCAACGTCGAGAAGATCGTGGAGATGGTCAAGACCCTGGACTCCGACTACGTGAGCCAGGTGCAGATCAAGCTGTTTCCGCTGGCGCACAGCGAAGCGGCCGACGTGGCCAAGGAGCTTGACGCCATCTTCAAGACCTCGGGCATCTTCAACAAGGCCGGCACCGACGCCAATAAGACCTACTTCCTGCCCGTGGCGCGCATGAATGCGGTGATGGTGGCTGCTGCGAATCCGGCCCTGCTGCAGACGGCAGAGCAGTGGATCAAGACGCTGGACGCCGAGCCGCGCAATGGGCTGGGTTCGTTCGTGCATGTGTATCCGGTGGCCAATGGCAATGCGGCGAATCTGGCGAGCTTGGTGACGCAGATTTTTGGCGGGTCTGCTCCTACGCAGAACAATGCGAATACCGGCGCTTCGGGGTTGCCATCAGCATCAGGAACGGCCTTCGGTTCGGCTACGGGTGCAACCGGTAGCAGCACCGGCCTGGCAGGTGCAGCCGCCGGTGGCACCAACAACCAGAACAACAGCTCCGCAGCGCGAACCATCGAACGGGGCAACACGCCTTCGCAAGGCACAACGGGCACCGCCCCTGGCTTGGGTGGCTCGGTGCAGGTGATTGCCGACACCGAAACCAACACCCTAATCGTTCGCGCATCGCCACAGGACTACCAGCAAGTGCGGAAAGTGCTGGAACGACTGGATGCATCGCCGCGTCAGGTCTTGGTACAAGTGATGGTTGCCGAAGTCACCTTGACTGATGCATTGCAATACGGCGTGGAGTGGTGGATAAAATCTGCTTTGAGCACCGGAGGCAAAAGCTGGCCGGGCTTCTTTGGACTTGACGGCTCCCCTACTCCTTCAGCGGCAGGTGCGGTTTCCATTGCTGGCGCAACGCCGACAGTTACCGGTACCGGCTCTGGCCTGAATTACGCTGTTTTTGGCAGCGCTGGTCAAGTGATTGGTCTGCTCAACGTGCTCGCAAAAGACACCAACGTGAACGTGATGTCCACGCCACACGTGTTGGCGAGCGATGGAAAGATCGCCAAGATCGAGGTGGGCCGTGAAGTTCCAATCGTCACCCAAACTGTATCCACGCCTAGCAGCAGCTTGCTCGGCACTTCGAATTCCACCTCCAACTCCGTGCAATACCGCCCCACCGGCATCCTGTTGGAAGTCAAACCAAGCATTACATCCACAGGACGCATCACACTCAGCATCTCGCAAGAAGTGAGCAATCTGGGTGACCCGGTCAGGGCGGGCGGGGTCGACTATCCGAGCTTCCAGAAGCGCAAAGTCACGACGGATGCGACGATTGAAGATGGCAAAACCATCATGCTTGCCGGCCTGATTGAGCAGAGGCTTGAGAACACTGGCAACGGAATTCCTGTGCTCAAGGACATTCCAATGGTTGGTGGGTTATTCGGAAATACGAGCAAGAGCAAGAACAAGACTGAACTGCTGATCACGATTACCCCCTATATCATCAACAATCGTGAAGAGGCAGATCGTTTGGCGGGCAGCTTTCAGGAGAGCCTGCAAAAGCTCCGCGTGATGCTGCAGGACAAAGACAATGCGGGGATGGCTCCCAACCTAGGCCGCGACGCACCCGTACGCAGCCAGCAAAAACCTGCTGCCCTGCCAGCACCGCAGATCCAGAACAGCGAAGCCTTCGTCAACTGATCCCGCTGGTACCAAAAGCAAAACAGCCCACTTCGGTGGGCTGTTTTGCTTTGCAGGCCCTCAGGTCAACAAGGCCACCGCCCCTGAAAAGCTCAAAAACGCCAGCGCCGTAGACACCAGAATGATCCGCGCCACGCGCCCGTTGTTGGCGCCAAAGCGCTCGGCAAGCAGCGACACGTTGCTGGCGCTGGGCAGGGCCGCCACCAGCACCAGCACGGTAAGTGCAAACGGCGTGAGCGGCACGCCCATGGCCATGGCTACCGTGCCCGCGCCCCAGACCAGCACCGGGTGCACCAGCAGCTTGGCCAATGCCACCGGCACGTACTCGCGGGCAGGAACCTGTTCATGCTGGTTCATCTGCGAGCGGGCCAGCACCGCGCCGATGGTGAACAGTGCCACGGGCGAAGCCGCATCGGCCAGCATGGCCACAGTGCGGTCCACCGGGCCGGGGAGCTTGAAGCTGAGCGCCGAGGCGAGCGCACCGAGGGCGATGGACCAGGGCATGGGATTCGCCACCATGCCCTTGAAGGCATTGCGCAGCGCCACGCCCACGCCATGCGTGCCCGCGCCGTCCAGGCGCGAGAGGGCAATGCACAGCGAGCTGGTGACCAGCATGTCCACCGCAATGGTCACGATGGCGGGCCCCGCGGCCTGCGCACCCAGCAGCGCCACGAGCAGCGGCACGCCCATGAAGCCGGTGTTGGGGAACGCAGCCACCAGCGCGCCGAAGGCCGCGTCGTTCCAGCCGATGCGCCCGCGGCGCGTGAACGCCACCGTTCCCACCACCATGACCAGCGCGCACAGCACATAGACACCGGCCACGGCCGGATCGAGCAGTTGCGCAATGGGCGTGCTGGCGCCAAAACGGTACAGCATGCAGGGCAGCGCGAAGAACAGCACGAAGGCGTTGAGCCCCGGAATGGCCGGCTGCGGCAGCACGCCCCGCCGTGCGGCCAGGTAGCCACACAGCACCAGGGCAAAGAAGGGGAAGGTGATGAGAAGGACGGAGAGCACGGGGGATATTGTCGGTGCGGCCAAGCACCACGAGGCGGCATGGTTTGCGTGCGGTCAGCGCAAAGTCAGGGGTGTGCCATCGCCGGTAGTGCGGGCCACCTGAGTAACCCGATGCCCGTCCGCTACTGCTTGCGCTGGATGATGAGGTTGCGCTTGGCATCCTCGGGATAGGCAAACGTGATGGCGCCGTTCTTCACCGCGCCGATCACCAGCATGTTGCGCGTGATGGCGTCCTTGTCGGCGGTGCTGAACGGTTTGTCGTAGGTGGCGACCACGCCGTAGTAGGTCTTCATCTTGCCCTCCAGCGATTCCTTGAGCGCCGGGCCGTTGAGGTTGCCGTCGCGGATGCCCAGGAAGGAGTACATGAGCAAATAGGTGGCATCGTAGGCATTGGCTGCCGCCATGGGCACGGCCAGCTTGCGCTGGAACTTGCGCGTGTAGCTCGACAGGAAGGAGGCGCGGCGCTCGTTGCTGGGCTCGGCGATGAAGGTCTGCACCATGAGGGCGCCCTCGGCCGCATCCCGCGCGCCATCAAGGAAGTACGGGAACGACAGGGTCCATGGCCCCACCTGCGGCGCCTTCCAGCCCAGGGTCTTCTTGCCGTTGGCGATGACGGCGTTCTCCTGCCCCACGGTGTAGCTGAAGACCACGTTGGCACCTGCCGTGCGCGCGGCGGCCAGCTCGGCGGTGAGGTCCTTCACCCCCAGGTCGAAGCGCGCCACATGCACGGGTTTCAGGTTCTTGGCGGCCAGCGCGGCCACCACGTCGTTGTAGCCGCCTTCGCCATAGCCGGTCTTGTCGGCGAAGATGGCCACCTTGTCCCAGCCGCGCTTGACGATGTCTTCCACCATGAAGGGGGCCTGCAGCGCATCACGCCCCTGCACGCGAAAGATGTAGCTGTCGGCCGGCGGGTACTTGGCGGTGACCGCGGTGCCCGACGCGCAGGGCACGATGAGCGGCGATTTGGCGTCCTGGAACAGGTCGATGGCCTTCATCGCCACGCCGGTGTTGCAAAAGCCGATGGTGGCGACCACCTTCTCGGCCAGCAGGTCCTGCGAGACCTTGCGCCCCTGGTCGGGGTTGGCCGCATCGTCCTTGACCACCAGCTCCAGCGGCCGGCCCAGGTAGCCGCCGCCGGCATTGATCTCGTCCACCGCCATGCGGATGCCGTTGAGCATGGGCACGCCGAAGTCGGCCGATGCCCCGGTGAACGGCCCCACCACGCCAATGCGCACCGGGGCCGTGTTGCCGATCTGCGCGCGGGCAGGCAGCGCAGCCAGAGCCATCGCCACACAGGCACCCAGAATGAAAAACGCCCCACTCCACCCTGCATGTTGCGGCGCAGTGGCTATGGGGCGCGATGGCGCGAGGCTCTTGGTCGGCATGGCACGGCCTTTCGGGCTTGTCTCGTTGGTCCGTGCAGTATCAAAGTGCCAACAGACCTGGGACAGCGGGGTTTCCCGCAGGAAGGCGCGTGCCAGCGCGTGCCGTCAGAATTCGATCAGCTTCTCGACGTCCTGCACCTTGCGACGGGCCAGGGCCAGGTTGGCGCGCGCCTTGTCGAGCACCATGTAGATGAAGATGCCTTCCTTGGTGGCCAGGGGGCGGATGATGTGGTACTGCTTGCCCAGCGTGATCAGGATGTCGTCGATGGTGTCCTGCAGGCCCAGCGCCTGCATGGTCTTGTTCTTGGCGCGCACGACTTCGGTGTTGCCGGCGGCGGCCAGTTCCATGTCCACCCCCGTGCCGATGCTGCCCAGCAGCATGCCGCTGCCGCTGTCCACGATGGCGGCGCACAGCGCACCTTCCACGGCCTGCAGCTGGTTCAGGGATTCATTGAGAGTCGCCATTTTTTCGTTTCCTTGTCGTTCGTTCACACTGGCTGGAAAGGGGAGTGGGCGCAGGCTGCCAATGAAAGCCCGCGCCCAAAAATCGATCGCAGGCGCGTCAGGCCCGGGACATCTCCTGCACCACCTCACCCGCGGCCCACAGGGCGCGGCCGAGCAGGGCATCGCTGCCCAGCACCAGGCACAGGATGCAGGGCACCGGCGCATCGATGGACTGGAAGACCACGGTGCTGCCCTCGGCCTCGAAGGTCAGGCGCTTGCACTGGGGGCTCTGGATCTCGCGGCCCACCGCACGGGCCATGGCCATGAGCGAGCTGGCCATGGCCGACAGGCGGTTGGCCTGCAGGTCGCTGCGGTTGCGCAGGCAGGCGATCTCAAAGCCATCGGGTGTGGCCAGCAAGGCCAGCTGCAGGCCGCTGATGGGCGCGGCATGGGTGTCAAGAGCGCGCTGGGCCGTCTGGGCCAGTGCTTCGGAAATCAGGGGGGAACTGCTTTTCATGGGGACTCGCTGCGCAGGGACAACATCGACACCAGCACACCGAGCGCCTGCAGCACGTCGGCACGCTTTCTCACATCCACCTGCAGCACCGGCACCACGCCATGGCCGGCGGCCTGCAATCCATCGGCAAAGGCCTGCATGGTGGCGGCAGATGCCGGGCGGGTGCTGAGCACCAGGGCCAGCGGCGGATGCTCAGCGGCAGCAGCCTCGGCCAGCAGGGCACCTGCGGCCTCCATGGCATCGGGCGCATTGGCATCGACCATGACGAACACGCCCACCGAGGCGGACACGACCCACTGGCGCAGGAAGTCGAAGCGGTCCTGCCCGGGGCAGCCGCAGACCTGCACGAACTCGCCATCGCCCAGGTCGATCTGGCCGAACTCGGCGCCCACGGTGGTGAACTCCTTGGCATGGGCCTGGCGGTCCAGGTTGGGCACGTCGGAGGCGACCATGTCGTCGCCGCACAGCGCACGGATGGCCGTGGTCTTGCCCACGCCCATGGGGCCCATGAAGGCGATGCGCGGCATGGGGGCAGCGCTGGAATAGGTCTTTACCGAAGCATTCATGGGCGGTTGGCTCCTGTCAGCCAGTGGGACAGGCGGCGCACGAAGCCCTGGGACACGGCGCCTCCCGCGCGGGACGGCGAGGCCGCAGCGGGCACCGCCTGGGTGGGGGCAATCACCTGCAGCACCTTGCGGTGCGCAAGCTCCCGCAGCAGCACGGCCACCATGGCGGGCTCCAGGCCGCTGTGCGCCTGCAGCTGATGCGCCGTCACGGGCTGGCGGGCCAGCAGGGCCAGGGCGCTGACGTAGCCTGCACTGTCGAACGGCGCGCCCAGGAACACCCAGGAGCCCAGGCGGTAACGGCTGCCCTGCGCGGCGGCCATGGCGGCCGAACCCACGGCGGCAGGCGCTGCCGGCTGGATGGTGCTGTGGGCAAAGGATCGCGCTGGCTGTGCTGCAGGGGCAGGCGTGGGTGCCGGGGGTGCGGCCTGCACCGCCACGGCGATGGGGGCGGCATTCTGCCGCGCCTTCCAGTCGAGCAGAAAGACCGCCGCGCGGTCGAGGATGTCAATGAGGTCGGCCACCGTGTAGTCCTGCGGCAGGCGCCCCACCCAGGTCTGCGCAAAGCGGGCGCCCGGCTGTTCGTGGCCCACCCAGATCACGCACGGGGGCATCGGCTGCAGCCGCATCAGGTTGGACGATACGTCGAGCATGGCCACCTGCGCCTGGGCCAGGGGCGACTCGCGCCACGCGAACACCGATTTGCGGGCGGCCACGCCAAACAACTCTGAAAACCGCGTGCGCAGCGCGGGCGCCAGCAAGCTGGTTGCCAAATCCCCCCTCAGATTGGTCTTCACGCAAATACCCCGCAGTGCAGAAAGCAACTGATCAGTTTAAGTGAGCCCTCCATTCGCGACCAGTACAAAACCGTATCAGTCAGGTTTTGTGACAGTAGTTGACCTTTCTGTGGCCAATTGTTCACAACGGGGTGCGAGAGGTGCCCAAGGTATGATCCCCCATCCCCTTGCTGAAAGCACGCCGCGCGCCCCTCCGGCGCTGTGCGCGTCACCCCCTCCCTGCCCGCTGCTTTCCCATGTCTTTCGGTCTCAACCTTGCCCAGCTCCAGGCTGTCCACTACACCGAGGGGCCCTGCCTCGTGCTGGCGGGTGCAGGGTCGGGCAAGACGCGGGTGATCACCCAGAAGATCGCGCACATGATCGAGCGCGGGCTCGATCCCAAGCGCATCGCCGCCATCACCTTCACGAACAAGGCCGCCTCCGAAATGCGCGAGCGCGCCAAGGGCCTCATCGGCCGGCGTGCCAAGGACGTGCTGATCTGCACCTTCCACGCCCTGGGGGTGCGCATGGTGCGCGAGGACGGCTCGGTGCTGGGCCTCAAGCCCCAGTTCAGCATCATGGATGCCGACGACGTGACCGGCATCCTCAAGGAAGCCGCCGGCGGCACGGTCGACATGGCCACCGCGCGCCAGTGGCAGTGGGTCATCAGCGCCTGGAAGAACAAGGGCCTCACTTCGGAGGAGGCGCTGGCGCAGGCGGCAGACGACAACGAGCGCAGCATCGCCGTGCTGATGGCGCGCTACGAGGAGCGCCTTGCGGCCTACCAGAGCGTGGACTTCGACGACCTGATCGGCATGCCGCTGCGCCTGCTGCGCGACTTCCCCGAGGTGCGCGCCAAGTGGCAGGCGCTGCTGGGCCACGTGCTGGTCGACGAGTACCAGGACACCAATTCCACGCAGTACGAGCTGCTCAAGCTGCTGGTGGGCGAACGCGCCCGCTTTACGGCGGTGGGGGACGATGACCAGTCCATCTACGGCTGGCGCGGCGCTACCCTGGACAACCTGCGCAAGCTGCCCATTGATTTCCCGACCCTGCAGGTCATCAAGCTGGAGCAGAACTACCGCTCCACCAGCGCCATCCTGCGCGCGGCGAACAACGTGATCGGGCCCAACCCCAAGCTGTTTCCCAAGACGCTGTTCAGCGAACTGGGCGAGGGCGAGCCCGTGCGCGTGATCGATGCCGACAGCGAGGAGCACGAGGCCGAGCGCGCCGTGGCGCGCATCATGAGCCTGCGCGCGGCCGCCAACCCGCCGCCGGACTGGAAGCAGTTCGCCATCCTGTACCGCGCCAACCACCAGGCCAAGCCCTTCGAGAAGGCGCTGCGCCGGCAGAACATTCCCTACAAGGTGTCGGGCGGCACGAGTTTCTTCGACCGCGCGGAGATCAAGGACCTGTGCGCCTGGTTCCGCCTGTGGATCAACAACGACGACGACCCGGCCTTCCTGCGCTCCATCACCAGCCCCAAACGCGGCATCGGGCACACCACGCTGGGCTCCCTGGGGGAGTTCTCCACCCAGCACAAGCAGAGCATGTTCGCCGCGCTGTTCAACGGCATGCTGCCGGCGGCCGTGCCCAAGCGCGCGCTTGATGGCCTGCACGAGTTCGGCCGCTACATCAACGACCTGGAACACCGCGCCCGGCACACGCACGGCGCCGAGGCCTCGCGTGCCTTCCTGGCCGACTGGCTCAAGGAAATCGGCTACGAGCAGCACCTGTACGACGGCGAGGACAGCGAGACCGTGGCCGCCGCGCGCTGGACCAACGTGCTCGAGTTCTGCGACTGGATGGCCCAGCGCGCCGGCGGCCAGATCGACGACACCTCGGGCACGCCCGTGGCGGCCGAGAGCAAGAGCCTGCTGGAGGTGTCGCAGACCATCGCCCTGTTGTCCACCATCTCGGAGCGCGAGAAGGAGCAGGACATGGTGGTGCTCTCGACCCTGCACGCCTCCAAGGGACTGGAGTGGCCGCACGTGATCCTGGTGGGCGTCACCGAGGGCATGCTGCCCTTCAAGCTCGATGACGACGAGGGCCGCCAGAAGGTGGTTGCCGAAGACACGCAGCAGCGCCTGCAGGAAGAGCGCCGCCTGATGTACGTGGGCATCACCCGTGCCCAGCGCACGCTGGCCGTGAGCTGGACCAAGCGGCGCAAGAAGGGCCGCGAGATGGTGCAGGCCCGCCCCAGCCGCTTCATCGCCGAGATGGGCCTGGACCGCACCACCACGCGCGAGGACCCACGCGAGAAGCTCAGGGCCCTGCGCGCCGAATTCGCGGCGAAGGCCAAGGCCAGCAGCGACGCCGCATCACCATGAAATGACGCGCCCGCGCAACAGCAGCCTGCAGGTCGCGGTCGCCGCCGACAGTCGGCGGCCGCCTGATTCTGGAAGAATGGGCACCGACACGCAACCCAGCGATCTGGCCGGACAAGAACGTCCATGGCCATCGCGGCAATGAAATACCAGGCACATGCAACACGCTCACAGCACCCCTCTCCCGTCCCTTCGCCCCGCCCGAGCGCGCGCCACGGGCATGGCTGCGGCCCACCGCACGGCAGCCCTGGCCCTGGCGGTGCTGGCGCCGGCCGGCGCGGCTTTGGCGCAAGGGGCGCCCGCGCCCTCCATGGCCCCCGGCAGCACCAGCACGGGCGACCAGGCCGCCTGGCGCCGCTGCGCCGCGCTGCCCGACGACAACCAGGCGCGTCTGGCCTGCTTTGACCAATGGGCCGGCCAGCAGGCCTGGCAGTCGCCAGCCGCCACGGCCGAGGCGGCCAACGCCGTGCCGACTCCGGTGGACACCACGCTGCCCGCCACGCGCATCATCGAGGTGGCGCGCACCGAAGGCTGCCGCGACCCGCAGTACAGCGATCTCTCGCGCTTCTGGGAGCTGGAGTCGGGCAGCGACTGCGGCACCTTCAGCTTCCGTGGCTACCGCCCGATCACGGTATCGGTGGCGGCAGGCAGCAACGTGAACCGCATGCCCACGTCGACCGCAGAGGGCAGCTCGGCCACCGAATCCACCCCCTACCGCCGTACCGAGAACCGCATCCAGCTGTCGGTGCGCACCAAGGTGGCGCAGGGCCTGCTCACGCAGGGCCACCCCACGCTCAAGGATTCGATCTGGTTCGGCTACACGCAGCAGTCGTATTGGCAGCTGTTCACGCCCGAGCTGTCGCGCCCCTTCCGCACGACCGATCACGAACCGGAAATGATGTACGTCTACCCCACCGACGCCAAACTGCCCTTCGGCTGGCGCTGGCGCTACAGCGGCATCGGCCTGGTGCACCAGTCCAACGGCCAGAGCAAGCCGCTGTCGCGCAGCTGGAACCGCGCCTACCTGATGACGGGGCTGGAGCTGGGCAACGACATCAACGTGCGCGCCCGCCTGTGGAAGCGCCTTTCTGAAAGCGCGAGCAGCGACGACAACCCCGGCATCAGCGACTACATGGGCCGTTTGGAACTGGCCGCCTTCTGGAACTACGACAAGGACAACACCCTGGGCGCCACGATGCGCCACTCGCTGGCCAACAGCGACCGAGGCTCGCTGCGGGTGGAATGGCTGCAGACCCTGGGCTCGGGCTTCCTGGGCAGCAAGAGCAACCTGCGCCTGCACACCCAGCTGTTCAGCGGCTATGGCGACAGCATGATCGACTACAACCGCAAGCGCACGGTGTTTAGCGTGGGCCTGAGCCTGGTAGATTTCTAAGCTCCCTCTGAGGCGCGGACGCGCGCTGGTGCGTCCGCCAGAGGCGGCCGCTCTTCGGGCACGTCCAAGTCTGCGCGGGCAGGCTGGGAGCCGCGGCCCTCAGCCCCCAGTGCGGCGGGCCGGCCCGTGCACGGGGGCAGGCCTTGGCCGCGCGCTTTTGACCATCGGCAGGCGATCTCAATCGCCGGTGAAAGTGGCTCGCCTCAGCCCCTCACAAACCGTTACTCAATTGCGGTCAAGTTTCATTTGCACATGCCGACGGGCCGCGCACAATGGCACGCGCACCGACTGGCATGGCTGCATGCGGACACGCTCCGATAAGAGCGGTTTTCCGGCCCCATTCCCTGCGATTGCCCTGTGGTGCGCCCTCGACAATGACCCCAGAGAGGAATCACCATGGACATGCAATACCAGCTCAAGGCCGGCAGCTACTACCTGTACGACATGCGCGATGAGCCCAGCGCCGTGACGGGTGAACGCAGGTTCAAGCTCAAGACCGATACGGTGGCCATCGCCTTCGATGCGCACACGGGCGAGGTGCACCAGCATGGCAGCCCCACGCGCATCCAGTCCTGGGCCAACAACACGCGCCGCCGCCTGCGCGCGGCCGGGGCGCAGGACATGGCCAATGACATCGTGGTGGTGTCGGGCCCGCTGCCCGTGGATGAGCTCAACAAATGCTTGTGGGTCAACGGCTATGTACGGCGCATGTTCTCGCGCCTGGCCAGCCTGCCCCACGGCAAGCTGCAGCGCACGGCTGAACCATTCCGCAAGGCGGCCTGACGGTCCCCTGCTGCATTCTCTCTGCCACAAGGGCCGCTCACGCGGCCCTTGGCACATGGGGATGTGCTTCAGGTCATGGCATCGGCCGTGCCGTCCTCCTGCTCAGGCTCCCCCTGCAGCGCCACGTCGGCATGCTTGACGATGGTCACGGGCACGGGGCTCGCGTGGGCCACCTCCTGCGACACCGAACCGAGCAGTGCGCTGCTGATGGCACCCTGCCCGCGCGCACCGATGACCACCAGGTCACAGCCGCTGCGCTCGATCATGTCCACCAGGGTGTGTGCCACGTCGCCCACGCCGATGTCGGTTTCGTAGGCAACGCCAGCGGCATCGAGCAGGGCACGGGCTGGGGCCATCAGGTGCTCGCCCGCTTCCAGGCTGGCGGCGGCAATCAGGTCCGCGTCGCGCGCCGTGACCATCTCATACAGGGTGGCGGGCTCCTGCACGTTGGCCAGCACGATGCTGGCCGACAGCCCCTGGCGCACGAGGCCCAGGGCATGGTGCACGCCGTCCAGGGAGAGGTCCGAGCCGTCCACGGCAATCAGGATCTTGAACATGGGGTTCTCCTTCCGTTGGTATGGGGTTCAGTGTACCGACACAGGGGCCTGACGGCATCCATGGCCTCATGCACCGCACGGTCTGGGACAATGCGGCCCATGCTGAAGTTTGACCTCCTCACCACCGACCCCGCCAGCCACGCGCGCCGGGGCACGCTCACGCTCAACCACGGCGTGGTGCAAACACCGATCTTCATGCCCGTGGGCACCTATGGCACCGTCAAGGGCGTGATGCCGCAGAGCCTGCACGACATGGGCGCGCAGATCATCCTCGGGAACACCTTCCACCTGTGGATGCGCCCGGGGCTCGACGTGATGGAGAGCTTTGGCGGCCTGCACGGCTTCGAGCAGTGGAACAAGCCCATCCTTACCGATTCGGGCGGTTTCCAGGTCTGGAGCCTGGGCGCCATGCGCAAGATCACCGAGGAGGGCGTGACCTTCGCGAGCCCCGTGAACGGCGACAAGCTGTTCATGTCGCCCGAGGTGAGCATGCAGATCCAGACCACGCTCAACAGCGACATCGTGATGCAGCTCGACGAGTGCACGCCCTACGAGACCAAGGGCCACTTGACCACCGAGCGCGAAGCGCGCCAGTCGATGGAGATGAGCCTGCGCTGGGCCAAGCGCAGCCAGGACGAGTTCCACCGGCTGAACAACCCCAACGCCCTGTTCGGCATCGTGCAGGGTGGCATGTACGAGAACCTGCGTGCCGAGTCGCTCTCGCGCCTGGTGGAGATGGACTTCCCCGGCTACGCCGTGGGCGGCGTGTCGGTGGGCGAGCCCAAGGACGAGATGCTGCGCATCATGGCGCACACGCCCCACCTGCTGCCGGCGCACAAGCCGCGCTACCTGATGGGCGTGGGCACGCCCGAGGACCTGGTGGAGGGCGTGGCCCAGGGCGTGGACATGTTCGACTGCGTGATGCCCACGCGCAATGCGCGCAACGGCACCATGTTCACGCGCTACGGCGACCTCAAGATCCGCAACGCCCGCCACAAGAGCGACCACCAGCCACTCGATACCAGCTGCACCTGCCACGCCTGCGCGGGCAAGAGCGGTGTCTCGTGGGAGGCCGGCGGCCGCGAGGGCTTCAGCCGCGCCTACCAGCACCACCTGGACCGCTGCGGCGAGATGCTGGGCCCCATGCTCACCAGCATCCACAACCTGCACTACTACCTGAACCTGATGCGCGAGGTGCGCGAGGCGCTGGACGCGGGCACCTTCGCCCAGTTTCGCGCCCAGTTCAAGGCCGACCGGGCGCGCGGCGTCTGACCTGACCCTGTCACGTCCACCGTGCCACCCATCCTGCGCAAGCTGTTGCTGTGGCCGTTGCGCCTGATCGCGGGCCTGGCCGGCTGGCTGTTGGCGCTGGTCATTGTCTTCGAGGAATGGGGCTGGGAGCCGCTGCAGCGCGTGCTGGCGCGCATCGGCCGCTGGCCCGGTCTGCGCTGGATCGAGGGGGCCGTGCGCAGCCTGCCGCCCTGGGGCGCAGTGCTGGTGTTCGCCCTGCCCTCGCTGATGCTGCTGCCCATCAAGCTGCTGGCGCTGTGGACCATCGGCCAGGGGCATGTGCTGCTGGGCATGCTCATCATCGTGGCGGCCAAGCTGGTGGGCACGGCCGTGCTGGCGCGCCTGTTCACACTCACCCAGCCAGCCCTGCTGCAACTGCGCTGGTTTGCCTGGCTGTATGGCCACTGGACGCGCATCAAGGCCGTGCTGCTGGCCCGTGTACGTGCTTCCTGGCCCTGGCGCGTGGGCCGCGTGCTCAAGCGCCAATGGCGCCAGCGGTGGCAAGCATGGCGCGCCAGGTAGCCCGCAGCCACGTTCGGCCCGCCGGGAACCTACCCGCGCTGAAAGCGCAGCGGCCAGAGCAGCGTCACGGTGCCCCTCGATAATCGGCGCGACACATCTGCGCACACGACTCCATGGACTTCCAGCTCGACCTGGCCACCGTTCTCCTTCTCTACAACACCTCTCTCATCGCCGGTGCCCTGAGCATCTTTCACATTCGCCGCCACTCGTGCCGACCGCAGGGCCTGGCGCCTCTGGCTACGGCCTATCTGATGCTGGCGGTGGGGGCGATCCTGGCCTGGCGCGGCGAGAGCGCAGCCCTGCCAATGTGGATGTGGACCCATGGCAGCCTGCTGCTGGGCACCGGCGGATACGCCCTATTCTGGGCGGGGGTGCGCGGCTTCAGCGGCCGCAGGCGGGTGCCCTGGCGGGCCGTGGTGCTGCTGCCACTGGCATGCCTGGTGGTGGGCATCGCCACGGGCTTTCCCCTGCAGAACCTGCTGCGCGCAGGCGCCTTCCACGCCACGGCCACACTGGTGCTGGCCGTCTGCACGTTCGAGATACTGCGCGACCGCCGCAGCGAGCCCCTGCCTTCACGCATGCTGATGGCCGCCTTTCTGGGGCTGAGCGGCAGCATCTATGCCTTGCGGCTCGCCTACATCCTCAGCGGCACGGCCGGCTCCACCGGCTTTGCCTGGGCGTTCTACGTTCAGATGTTCTGCCACTTCGGCATGGCACTCATGGTGGCCGCACTGTCCAATGAACGCGCCGAGATCCGGCTGGAGCAGGCGGCCCACACCGACCCGCTGACCGGAACCGGCAACCGGCGCTGGCTGGAATCGCGGCTGCCCGCCCGGCTGCCGCCCCAGAGCGCCGTCGCCCAGCTGGACCTCGACCACTTCAAGCAGATCAATGACCGCTTCGGCCATGCCGTGGGTGACCGGGTGCTTGTGGAGTTTGCCCGGTGCCTGCAAGGGCAGTTGCGCAGCTCGGACCTGCTGGCGCGCATGGGAGGCGAGGAGTTCGTGGTCTACCTGCCGGCGGTGACGCAGGCGGAGGCCCAGGCGATTGCCGAGCGGCTGTGCGCCCAAGTCGCCCTGCTGCGCATCGAGGCACAGGGATCGCCGATTTCCGTCACGGTGAGCATAGGCCTGGCCTGGGTGCATGACACCGGCACCGCCGCGGACACATGGTTCAAAAGAGCTGACGATGCCCTGTACCAGGCCAAGCAATCGGGGCGCAACCAAGTGGTTCTGGCGGCAGGCACTGCCGCGCAAGGGGCCTGAGCGCCTGGAAATGCCCCGCCCGGACACAATCTTCCACAGTTGTCGGCAGTGTTTGCTGCCAAGCCCCCTGGGGCGCTGAGAGATTTCGCGGCTACAGTGGGTCCGAATCACCTTGGGCGCCCTGAACTTCAACGCATGCCGTCTTTGCTTCGTCCCCCTTCACCCGGCACCGCCGCTGGCCCGCTGACGGGCTGGGGCCTGTGCGCAGGCATCGGCCTGCTGGTCTTTGCCGCGTCGCTGTTGGGCATCGTGACCCGGCCGCTGGGGTTCATGGCTGCCTTCTGGCCCGCCAATGCCCTGCTGCTGGGTTTGCTGGTGCGCTACCCACGCCTGGCGGCATCGGGCACCTGGGCTGCGGCCGCCCTGGGCTATGTGGCCGCGGACCTGGTGACCGGCACCGCCCCCCTGGCAACGCTGTGGCTGGCCAGCGCCAATCTTTGCGGCGTGGTCATGGGCTGGTGGCTGTTCGGCCAGGTGCCGGTGGCCACACGCTTCCTCAAGCGGCAAATGTCGGCGGTGCTGATGTTCGGCATCTGCGTGGCCAGCAGTGCGGCGGCGGCGCTGGCGGGTTCGGGCACGGGCCCATTGCTGTTCAACACCACCTGGCTGACGGCACTGGGCATGTGGTTCTGCACGGAGCTGATCAACAGTGTGTTGATCCTCCCGGTGATCCTCAGTCTGCCGACCCCGCAGGAGGCGCGGCGCACGCTCAAGAAGCGCCGCTGGTCCCGGCGCCGCTGGAAGTACGCGGCGCCCCTGCTCGCGTTGGCGGCCAGCGAGGCGGCGGCGATCGCCATTGGCGGGCCCGGGGCGCTGGCGTTTCCGGTGCCGGCGCTGCTCTGGTGCGCCCTCACTTACGGCGTGTTTGCCACCAGCGTGCTGTCCATGCTGACCTGCTTTGGCCTGGCGATCGCGGCCGGCGCGGGCATGCTGGAGCTGGCGTTCGCGCCCAACCAGGCCTGGGCAGTGTTCTCGCTGCGCGTGGGGATCTCCTTGCTGGGGCTGGGCCCGCTTTCAGTGGCCACGGCCAAGGCGGCGAGCGTCGAGGCCATGCGCCGCCTGCACCGCGTGGCCAGCCACGACTTTTTGACCGACGCCCTGGCGCGCCGCGCCTTCATGGCCCAGGGCAGCAAGCTGCTGGCCCGCCTGGCGCGCGAGCGCAGCAGCGTGGCCGTGCTGATGCTGGACCTGGACCACTTCAAGCGCGTGAACGACACCTATGGCCATGCGCAGGGCGACAAGGTACTGCATGGCTTTGCCGCCACGGTCAGCGAGGCGCTGCGGCCCGGTGACCTGTTCGGCCGGCTGGGTGGCGAGGAGTTCGCCGTGGTGCTGCCGCGCATCCGCCAGGCCGATGCCATGGCGGTGGCCCGGCGCCTGTGCAAGCAGGTACGCAACCATCCGTTCGCCGTGCCGGGGCAGCGCGACCCGCTGCACGCCACGGTCAGTATCGGCCTGGTCGTGTGCACCGGGGTGTCTCTGCAGGACTCGCTGGGCGCGCTGATGTCCGATGCCGATGCCGCGCTCTACGAGGCCAAGGCAGCCGGCCGTGACCGCGTGCAGCTGCATGAGCCCCGGCAGACGCCGGGGCGCTGAAGGGGATCAGGACACTTCGCCGGGCCCTGCAGGTACGGCAGGCGTGGACGCGATCACGGGCAGGATCTGCGGTGCCGGAGCGCCGCTCGCACCGGTTCCACAGGCGTGGCAAAAGCGGGCGAATGCGCTCTTGCGGGTGGTGCATACGCCGCAGTGGTCGAACAGGCCGATGCCGCAGTGCGGGCAGAAGTCTATCTTCTCGTTCTTGAGGTCCACCGGCCGCTCGCAGCCGGGGCACACGCTCTTGGCCAGGCGCGCCAGGGCCACGTCGTAGCTCAGCTCCTTGCGGCGCTCCTGGTCGGGCAGGGCCTCGGCGAGCTTTTGCCGCTCAAGGTAGCGGTTGAGGGCCACGATGGCATAGCGCCCCACCAGCACCGTGATGCCGATGCCCACCACGTAGC
The DNA here is from genome assembly GCF_001428665.1 of Acidovorax sp. Root219. Lineage (GTDB taxonomy): Bacteria > Pseudomonadota > Gammaproteobacteria > Burkholderiales > Burkholderiaceae_C > Acidovorax. The sequence continues at coordinate 165,737 of NZ_LMIJ01000024.1, read as the reverse complement.
GCACATAGCCACCGTAGCTGGGCAGGTAGGGCACCAGCTCCACAAAGAAGGCGAACAGCGCGAAGAAGATGAAGCCCCAGACGAAGGGCCAGTAGGTGCCCTTGCGCTTCTTGACGAACAGCCAGCCCGCAATGGCCAGCAGCGGCAGCGTGAGCGCCAGCCGGTACAGGAAGACGCGCAGCTCGAGCTTGCGCTGCTCGACGGACATGCGTGCATAGCCCTCGGACTCCATCTCGCTCTGGCGCTGCTGCGCGGCAGTGGCGCCCTGGTGCGCATCGAGCGAGGCCTGCTGCTGCGCCTCGACCGCCTGCTGGGTCTTGCGCTCTGCGAGCTTGAGCACGTCGAGCCGCTGCGTGCGCGCGATCACCTCGGGGTCCTGGTCGGCGCGCTGCGTGGCGCTGCGCGTGGCCAGCCAGTTGTTGAAGGTCTCGCGCTCGGCCGCGCTTTCGCTGCGCGCCTTGCTGCGCTGCAGCTGGGCCTGCTGCAGCGCGGTCTCGGCGTCTTCCTCGGCCTTCTGCGCCGTGCGCACCTCGTTGCGCACCGCGTCGAAGGCGGCCTTGTCGACGAAGTCCTCGACCTGCAGGCGCTTTTCGACCTGGGGAAGGTCACCGACGAGGGTGCCGCCCAGCCCGATCAGGAAGCCCGCGAAGACGAAGGCCACCAGCCACAGGCCACGGCGGAACCATTTTTCGGACAGGCGCAGCGATTTGCTCATGGGCACATCTCCCTCGTGTTGGTGGCAGTCAAAGGCATCTGGCGTGCAGACGCATTGTCACGAAAACTTCAGTTCTTGAGCACCAGGGTGGCCGGCGCCGAGCCCAGCTGCGCACGCTGCAGCCACGCCAGCATCGAATCGACGGTCACGGTCTCGATGCGGTCCGAGTAGCGCTTGTCGTTGGGATGGTCGTCGAACGCGATGTTCGCCGAGCCCACGCGCCCGCCCATGCGGGTCAGCGGCCCGATCTTGAGCGTGGTGGGCTCGTAGCCCTTGAACTTGAGCCAGGCCTGCGCCTGCTCGCGCGAGTTCACCGAGGTCGGCTCCATGGCGGCGGCCAGTGTCTCCAGCGCCCACTGGTTGGACTGCTGGTACTTGGTGCCCCAGGCGTAGCTGACCATGCTGTAGGCAGGCTGGTTCATGACCTTGGTGCGGCCCTTGTCCTGCAGCAGCACGAACAGGCGCTGCTGCACCTCGGGGCTGGGCACGGCCCACACGGCTTCGTAGCGCCACAGGTCATCGAGGAAGAACTCGCCCAGGCCCTGGCGGTAGACATGGCCCACGGCGGTGCCGCATTCGTTGAGCTTGTGCGCCACGCGCCAGGGGCCCTCGGGCGTCTTGTAGGCCCAGCCCAGGTGGGAGTAGCGTATGCCGTACTTGCTCAAATCCTGGCCGGCACGGCCCAGCATCACGACCTGGGCGCCCGTGGCGTCCAGCGCCTGGGAGGTGCGCTCGGCCAGCTGCATGCCGCGCTCCACACTCTTGGCCGGTGGCGGCTTCTGGGCCTCGCACGAGCGGCCTGCATGGGCCTGGGTGGCCGTGAACACGGCGGCACCGGCAATGAGCGCTGCGCCCATGGCCCAGCGCATGGACGCGCGGCGCACGGCGCTGCTGCGGCGCGAAGCAGGCTGCAGCGGCAACTGGATGGGCATCTGGATGGCGCGATGGACGGTGGTTGGCATGGTGGCGGACCTCATCACAGGCGCTCGTTGTACAGCAGCGCGCGGCCGATGGCATTGGGCACGAAGGCCAGCGCCTCGCCGGCCACCGACAGCACCACACCCGAGCCGATCACGGTGCAGACCACGACCGTGCCGACGGCATGGGCCGAGGCGCCCACGCCTTTGCCCACCACTTCGACGCTGACGCGGGCGCCGTCCGAGGCGCGCTCCAGCACGTACACCGTGCCGACGGCGGAGACCTCCACGGCGCGCACCGCCAGCACGGCACCGCCGACTGACAGGGCCGCAGGCAAGGCCACGATGGCACCGGCAGCCGCCGAGCCGACCGAGGCCGTGCCCACGATGGAGGCCACGGGCAGCAGCGACAGAGCGGCCGAGGCCTCGCTCTGTGCACGGACCGGCAGGCTGGCCATGGCCGTGAGGAAGCTGGCGGCAAGCAGCATGCGGGCCAGGGTGCGTTGCAGGGTCTTGTTCATCATGATGGATCACTCCTTCGGGTTGGGTGGGCCCGGCGCACACAGGCGACGGGCCATGGATTCAAAAACCGGCGGCGCGGCTCAGCCGTTGTTGCCGGGCGCAACCTGGGCAGCTTCGCGGCGGCCTTGCAGGCGGGCATCGAGCAGGTCGGCCTCGTGGCGGTCGCGCAGCATCTTGGCCAGCGTGAAGGCGGTGGTGATCAGGTACAGCCAGCTCACACCAAGGAAGGCCTTGTAGGTCTGGTTCACGTCCATGCTGAACAGGCCCCAGCCCGTCAGGCCCATGGCAACCGCAAAGCCGCCCCACACCACCAGCTTCCACATCGGGGTGTCGCCAGCGCCGCGGCGGCCAGCGCTTTCGTTGTCCCGCACGAACTTGGCCAGCACGAAGGCGGCCGAGAGGCAGAACACATAGCCCATCACCATGAACGCGCGCTCCAGCTGTTCTCCGGGCAGCCAGGCCAGGCCGACTGCGCACAGGAACACGGCAATGCCGAACGAGATCCAGACCTGGAGTTGCCAGGCACGGGTGTCACGCTGAACGACGAAAGGAGATGCTGACATATAGGCGGGTGGCCCTGGGGCCTTGGTTGAACACGGAACGAATAGTGGCAAAGCCCCATCCGGCTGTCCGCATTGAACCACCACAGTGGCATTGCGCAGGCTGCCGGGTATCGTTTTCCGGTACTTGGTCACACTTTGACACCCTTATCCGATCCGAAAGTTGCGTGCTGGAGCGTGCGCGGCAGAAGGCATCGAAGCGAAACGCCCGAAAG
>NZ_LMIJ01000024.1:0-162799 GCF_001428665.1 Acidovorax sp. Root219 | reverse complement strand
ATACCCGGCGAGACCGGTTTGTCGGGCGTTGCAGCCGATGCTCCTTCTGCCGCGCACGCTCCTGGTCACCCACCGAAGCGCATGGGCGACAGCCGATGCCTTCCCCGTCTTCGACAATCCCGCCGATCACGGGCCCGCCCCGTAACCCCCGAATTTCCAGGAGCCCCCATGACCAAACCCTTTGACATCGTCGTCCACGGCGCCACCGGCTTCACCGGCCGGCTGGTGGTGGAGTACCTGCTGCAGCGCTACCCCGCCGGCAGCGGCCTGCGCTGGGCCATGGGCGGGCGCAGCGCCGACAAGCTGGCAGCCGTGCGCGACGAGCTGGGCGCGCCGGCCGATACGCCCCTGGTGGTGACCGACAGCGCCAGCATGGAAAGCCTGCAGGCGCTGATGGCGCAGACCCGCCTGGTGCTGACCACCGTGGGCCCCTACCAGCTCTACGGCAACGAACTGGTGGCCGCCTGCGCTGCGGCCGGCGTGGACTATGTGGACCTGTGCGGCGAGCCCGCCTGGATGCGCCACATGATCGACGCGCACGAGGCCACGGCCCAGGCCAGCGGCGCGCGCATCGTGTTCTCGTGCGGCTTCGACTCGATCCCGTTCGACCTGGGGGTGTTCGTGCTGCAGCGCGAGATGAAGGCGCGCTTCGGCCATCCCGCCAGCCGCGTGCGCGGCCGGGTGCGCAAGATGAAGGGGACCTTCTCGGGCGGCACGGCGGCGAGCCTGAAGGCCACCATGGCCGCCTCGGCCGCCGACCCCAAGGTGCTGGACCTGCTCAAGAACCCGTTCTCGCTCACGCCCGGCTTCGAGGGCCCGCGCCAGCCCACGGGCCACAAGCCCATGTTGGACGAAGCCCTGGGCATGTGGGTGGCCCCGTTCGTGATGGCGGCCATCAACACGCGCAACGTCCACCGCTCCAACTTCCTGCTGCAGCACGCCTGGGGCACGGATTTCGTCTACGACGAGATGCTGGTCACCGGCCCCGGAGAGAAGGGCGAGGCCATCGCCAATGCCGTGGCCGGCGACAAATCCATGGGCTCGGACAAGGGCCCCAAGCCGGGCGAAGGCCCTTCGCGCGAGGAGCGCGAGGCAGGGTTCTACGACGTGCTGTTCCTGGGCGATGATGGCCAGGGCAACACCCTGCGCGTGGGCGTCAAGGGCGACCGCGATCCGGGCTATGGCTCCACCTCGAAGATGATCGCCGAGGCCGCGGTCTGCCTGCTTCAGGAAGCCACCGGCACTCCCGGCGGCATCTGGACCACCGCGCCCGCCATGGGCGAGCCGCTGGTGGCGCGCCTGCAGGCAAATGCCGGGCTGACGTTCGCCGTCGAGACGGCTTGATCCCCGCTGCTGGTCACAAGGCCAGCGGCAGCTCCGTGGTGGACAGCACGTTGCGCAGCACCATGAAGGAGCGCACCTGCCGCACGCCCGGCAGGTAGATCAGTTGCTCGGCGTGCAGGCGGTTGAAGCTGTCGCTGTCGCGCGTGCGCACCAGCATGAAATAGTCGAACTCGCCCGTGACCACATGGCACTCCATGCAGCCCGAGATCTTCACGGCGGCCTTCTCGAAGGCCGCGAACGACTCGGGCGTGGAGCGGTCGAGCACCACGCCGATCATCACCAGCATGCCGGCCCCCACGGCCTTGGGGTTGAGCAGCGCCACCACCCCATCGATGAGCCCCAGGCGCCTGAGCCGCTCCACCCGGCGCAGGCAGGCGGGCGGGCTCAGGTGCACCTTCTCGGCCAGGGCCACATTGGACAGGGAGGCATCGCGCTGCAGCAGGCGCAGGATGGCCTTGTCGGTGCGGTCGAGCTCGTCCGTCATTCCAGCGCTGGCCGGCACGCTCTTGTCACGAACTTTTGTTGCGCACATGGTTGGTTTTGTGGAATCAATGAAAATCAATTTTCATTTTCACATACCAAAACTCTGAAATCCACTCCATTTTCACAACCACGTTAAACGCCGCTTTTCCTACGATGGAGGCACTGCAGGCAAGGCGCCACCGAAGCGCCCCTGCGAGTGATTCCTCACCCCTTCCATCGCACACGAGAGCCGCCATGAACCTGCAGAAATTCGCCCGCCACCCGCTGACCTTCGGGCCCTCGCCCATCACGCCGCTGCCGCGCCTGTCGGCCCACCTGGGTGGCAAGGTGCACCTGTATGCCAAGCGCGAGGACTGCAACAGCGGCCTGGCCTTTGGCGGCAACAAGACGCGCAAGCTCGAATACCTCATTCCCGAGGCGATTGCCGGCGGCTACGACACGCTGGTCTCCATCGGCGGCATCCAGTCCAACCAGACGCGCCAGGTGGCGGCCGTGGCCGCCCACCTGGGCATGAAGTGCGTGCTGGTGCAGGAGAACTGGGTCAACTACTCCGACGCGGTGTACGACCGCGTGGGCAACATCGAGATGTCGCGCATCATGGGTGCCGACGTGCGCCTGGACGCCGCAGGCTTCGACATCGGCATCCGCCCCAGCTGGGAGCAGGCCATGGACGACGTGAAGAAGGCCGGCGGCAAGCCCTTCCCCATCCCCGCTGGCTGCTCCGAGCACCCGTACGGCGGCCTGGGCTTCGTGGGCTTTGCCGAGGAAGTGCGCCAGCAGGAGAAGGAACTGGGCTTTGCGTTCGACTACATCGTCGTGTGCTCGGTCACGGGCAGCACGCAGGCCGGCATGGTGGTGGGCTTCGCAGCCGATGGCCGCTCGCGCAAGGTGATCGGCATCGACGCCTCGGCCAAGCCCGAGAAGACGCATGCCCAGGTGCTGCGCATCGCGCAGAACACCGCCAAGCTCGTCGAGTTGGGCCAGGAGATCACCGCAGAGGACGTGGTGCTGGACACGCGCTACGGCGGCCCTGAGTACGGCCTGCCCAGCGAGGGCACGCTCGAAGCCATCCGCCTGTGCGCGCGCCAGGAAGGCATGCTCACCGACCCGGTGTACGAAGGCAAGTCCATGCACGGCATGATCGACATGGTGCGCAAGGGCGAATTCCCCGAAGGCTCCCGTGTCCTGTACGCGCACCTGGGAGGGGTGCCGGCGTTGAACGCCTACAGCTTTCTTTTTCGCAACGGCTGAAGCACCGCGCGATGAAACGGAGCAGCAGCGCCTGGGCCGACTGGCGGGCCTGTCGCTCATCTGAACCCCTCTGACTCCCACCATCGACCCGGGCATGCCCACGGGTCGCCGCCATGATCCCGTGCATCCACGGCCATGGCGGCTGCGCAAACATCTGCAGCAGCGACAGGCATGGCCGGTGCGAGACGAAGGCTGGTGCGCCCTGCCGCCTGTTCGCAGCCAACAACGGCCGGCCGACCAGCCCTCACCCGAAGGATCGCCAAATGAAGTGCTTGCATCTGAACCGACGCACAAGCGTCGCCGTGTTCGTGGTAGCCATTGCAGTGACAGGGCTGGGTGGAGGGGCCAAGGCACATGCCGATGGCTACCCCGTCAAACCGGTCCAGCTGGTTGTGCCCTTCCCGCCTGGCGGGGCCGTCGATATCGTGGGCCGCCTGATCAGCAAGAAGCTGGGCGAGCGCCTGGGCCAGCCGATCGTGGTCGAGAACAAGGCCGGGGCAGGCACCATCGTGGGCGCATCCTTCGTGGCCAATGCTCCTGCCGATGGCTACACGCTGCTGATCAGCTCCGGCTCCACCTTCACCGTCAACCCCGCGCTCAACAACAAGCTGCCCTACGATCCACTCAAGAGCTTCGAGCCGGTCGGCATGGTGGCGCGCGTGCCGCTGATCCTGCTCGCCCATCGCGATGTGCCTGTGGACAACCTCAAGCAGCTGATCACGGCAGCGCACCAGGCTCCCGACAAGTTCTCCTACGGCTCGTTCGGCAGCGGCACCACCGGCCATTTCGCCGCCGAGCTGATGTGGTCTGCCACAGGCATCAAGCTGCTGCACGTGCCCTACCGGGGAAGCGCGCCGGCCATGAGCGACCTGATGGGCGGGCAGATCCCGTTCACCATCGACACGGTGGCCGCGGCGCTGCCGCAGCTCAAGTCGGGCAAGATCAAGGCCATCGTCGTCACGGGCGCCGCGCGCGCCACGCGGTTGCCCGATGTACCGACGGTGGCGGAAAGCGGCTTTGCAGGTTTTGCTGCCGACTCGTGGCTGGCCGTTGTCGCGCCCCGCGGCCTGCCCGCCCAAGCAAAGGCCAGGTTGGAAAAGGCGCTGTCCGAAACCATGGCGGATGCCGAGATACGCGGCAAGCTCATCGCCAGTGGCCTGGAGCAGGCCTACGCCCCCGGCAACACCGTGCTCGCGCAGATCGAGGACGAACTACCGCGCATGCGGGCGATTGCCCAGCGCGCGAACATCCGCGCGGAGTGAACGCGGCCACGCAGCACCTGGGCAGCGTGCTCGAAAGCTGCTTTGCAGGTGGCGGGGTCTGCCTTGCAGGGCGTGATCGGGATGGCCTGGTCCAGGCTGAACAGCCAGCCACGAAGCGCAGCAGGCACTCGGGCACCAATGGGTATGAGCCCCCTGACCGAATCGGCAAGGCCCGGGTTCAGGAGCGCAGCCAGGCCATGAGGTGCGGATAGGGAGTGGCCCCTGCCGATGCCTGCGCGGGCGTGGCCGCCAGGCCCGCCGACACCAGCCCAGCGGCGCCCAAGTAGACGCCCAGCTCGAAGGTGGTGCGCAGGCCCTGGGACCGGCCATGGTAGCCACCGTCATGGAACAGCACCTCGGACGGCAACTGAAGGTGCCGCAGGGCCGCCCAGGCCCATGCCGTGGCCTCGATCTCGCCGCCATGCGGCACCGGGGGCAGTTCTGCGAGCGCGTCGTCCATCCCGCTGCGCAGCGCGGCCGGCACCACGGCCAGGTGCCCGGCTTCGTGCAGCAGGTCACCCGGCCAGCGCAGCTGGTCCAGGTCCACCTGCAGGCCACCCTGCACAATGCGCAGGCCCGGCAGGAAGCTGTCAGCTGGCACCTCTGCCTCGGTCACCTCCAGGCCAATCCCGCGCAGAAAGGCCACGATCCGGCGCGCCAGCGCCACGCGCTCTGGCGCTTGCAGGGGGTCGGCGCCCAGCACTCAGGTGCCCAGCAGATCGGCCACACGCGAGCGCAGCAACGCGGGCTGCACGTCCGACGACGCCACGGCATGCCCCACGTTCAGCCCCACGCGGCTGTAGAAGCCGCGGCGGAAGGGACGCACCATGGCCCCGCCCTGCTCGATGCGGCTGAAGTACGAGCCCCAGAGGTTGGTCAGCGCCATGGGGATCACGGGGGCGTCGATGCCTTCTTCGCGCGCCCGCTCGATGATCTTCATGATGCCGCCCTTGAACTCCTGGAGTTGCCCGTCCTTGGTGATGCCGCCTTCGGGGAATATGGCCAGCAGGTCGCCTTCGCGCAGCACCTGGGCCGCGCGCTCGAAGGCCGCGTCGTAGATGGCGGGGTCTTCCTTGTAGGGCGCGATCGGGATGGCCTTGGCCAGGCGGAACAGCCAGCCGAGCACCGGCACGCGGAAGATGCGGTGGTCCATCACGAAGTAGATGGGCCGGGGGCTGGCGGCCATGAGCAGCACCGCGTCGATGAAGCTCACGTGGTTGCAGGCCAGGATGGCCGCGCCCGTGGTGGGCAGGTTCTCGTCGCCCTGCACCTTGAAGCGGTAGACGAAGCGCGAAGACACCCAGGCCACGAAGCGCAGCAGGTACTCGGGCACCAGCATGAAGATGTAGAACGCCACCACGGCATTCGCCAGGCCGGTGAACAAAAAGATCTGCGGCACCGTGAAACCCGCGCCCAGCAACGCGCCGGCGATCAGCGAGCTGGCGATCATGAACAGCGCGTTCAGGATGTTGTTGGCGGCGATGATGCGCGCGCGGTGCGTGGGCTGGCTGCGCATCTGGATCAGCGCATACATGGGCACGCTGTACAGGCCCGCGAACAGGCTCAGCAGCGCCAGGTCGAGCATCACGCGCCAGTGCTGGCTTTGCGCGAGGAAGGCCCCGAGGCCCATGATCTCCGACGGCGGCAGGCTGCGCGCGGCAAAGTACAAATCGATGGAGAACACGCTCATGCCGATGGCGCCCAGGGGCACCAGGCCGATCTCCACATGGCGGCGCGAGAGCACTTCGCACAGCAGCGAGCCGATGCCGATGCCCACCGAGAACACCACCAGCAGCAGCGAGGCCACCTGTTCGTTGCCGTGCAGCACCTCCTTGGCCAGGCTCGGGAACTGCGACAGGAACACCGCGCCGAAGAACCACATCCAGCTGATACCGAGCAGCGAGCGGAAGACCACCATGTTGCCGTGCGCCAGCTTGAGGTTGCGCCAGGTTTCGGTGACGGGGTTCCAGTTGATGACCAGGCCCGGGTCGGTGGCCGGGGCCGAGGGAATGGCCTGCGCCACCACCCGTCCGACCAGTGCCAGCGCCACGCAGGCGATGGCCACCGTGGTGTGGCCGATGCCCGGCAGCGCCACCAGCAGGCCGCCCGCCACGTTGCCCAGCAGGATGGCGACAAAGGTGCCCATCTCCACCATGCCGTTGCCGCCGGTGAGTTCGCGCTCGGTCAGCACCTGGGGCAGGTAGGCGAACTTCACCGGGCCGAACAGCGTGGAGTGCATGCCCATGAGGAAGGTGCACAGGAGCAGGATCGCCACGTTGCCCGCGACGAAACCGACAGCCGCCACCAGCATGATGGCGATCTCCAGGTTCTTCACGAAGCGGATCATGCGCGTCTTGTCGTACTTGTCCGTGAGCTGGCCCGAGGTGGCCGAAAACAGCAAGAACGGCAGGATGAACAGCGCCCCGATCACCAGCCCCGCCATGGCCGGCGGCAGCCAGTCCACGCTGAGCTGGTAGGTCACCATCACCGTGAAGGCGAACTTGAACAGGTTGTCGTTGGCCGCGCCCGAGAACTGCGTCCAGAAAAAGGGCGCAAACCGGCGCTGGCGCAGCAGGGCGAACTGGTTGGGGTCCTCATGGCCGCCGTGGCTGCCCTGAACGCCGGGGCTGCCGTGCAGGGGGCTCGCGCCCGCAGAAGGGGTCTCGGTGCTCATGCGTCTCTCCTCGTTGGCATCTTGGTGTGTAGGAACGACATCTCTCAGGCGCCCTGGCGGCGTGCGGTGCGCGCCGTGGTCGAGCGGCTTTGCGGCCGGTGCTGGCCGCCATTCTGCCCGGTTGCGGCGACAGTGCGGGGGGCATTCGTGCGTTGCAGCAACGCTGCCAGCGCAGACAGCACGGGCAAGGCAGCGCCGGCCGCGATCAGGTGCTTGAGGCTGTGGCCCGACACCCACTGCCCCGTGGCCTCCAGGATCGCATGGTCGGCGGCCTCGAACAGCTTGGCCACGCCGTAGAAGGCGATCACTGCGCCCAGGTGCACCGCCAGGGAACCCGCGCGACGGGGCAGCACGGCCAGCGCCAGCACCACCAGCATGCCCCCCAGCTGCACCACCGCCCAGGGCAGCACGTTGCCGGACAGCGCCCACCACAGCACGGCAGAGGTGCCGCCCAGCAGCACGGCCCCCGCCGTGGCGATGCCGGCGCGCCCGCTGACGCGGCCCGCGGCCGCCAGCCCCAGCAGGCCTGCGAACGGCAGCACCATGCCCAGCCGGTCCCAGAACAGGCCGAAGTCGCTGGGACGCCAGTGGTAGAAGGACGAACCCACCGAAGTGCACACCAGCCCGGCCAGGAACAGGGCAACGAGGGCGCGGGATACCCCGTCCATCGCGGCATGCGGCAAGCGCACCAGCCAGGCCAGGCCCAGAATGCCCGCGATGGCAAACGGAAGGTTGCTCAGCACGTCGAGCGCACAAGGAATGCCCAGCAGCGTGCGCTGGTCGGCAAACCCGTGCTGGTGGGCACTGTCCAGCATCGCCGGCCCGAACAGGGCCAGACCCAGCAAGGCACAGGCGCCAACCAGAAGGCAGGCCTCTGGACGGGACAGGCCCGTGGTGGAAGGAGCGGAGGGCAGTGGCATGGTGCGGCGTCTCGGGAGTGGTTGATGCAGCGCAGTGTGGGCAGGCTCCAGGCCGAACGAGTACCGAAATCAGTGCAAAGGGCTACCGGAAACACCGCAGGTACCGATAATCGATACCCATGAGCACCACCGCCGACCTCGTCACCGCCCTCAAGAAGGAACTCAAGACCGCGCAGATGACCTACGCCGACCTGGCGCAGCAGCTGGGCATGGCAGAGTCCAGCGTCAAGCGCATGCTGGCCAAGGGGGACATGCCGCTGTCGCGCATCGACGCCATCTGCCGCGCGCTGGCGCTCGACTTTGCCGACCTGGCGCGCCGCGTGGCCGACAGCCAGCCCCTGCTCAAGGAGCTGACGCAAGAGCAGGAAAAAGCCGTGGTAGCCGACAAGCGGCTGCTCTTGATGGCCATCTGCGTGCTCAGCCAGTGGACGCTGGAGCAGGTGACAACGACCTACCGCCTCTCGGAGGCCGAAGGCATCAAGTACCTGGCCCAGCTCGACCGCATCGGCATCATCGAGCTGCGGCCGCTCAACCGCTACCGGCTCAAGCTGGCCAAAACCTTCCGCTGGCGGCCCCATGGCCCGGTGATGAACTACTTTCGCGAGCATGCGCTGCTCGACTACTTTGCCGGCGGCTTCGATGGCGCGGGCGAGGGCGTGCTGTTGGTACACGGCACCATCAGCCGCAGCCTGGCCCCGGCCTTCATGGAGCGCATGCAGCGCGTGGCCCAGGACTTTGCGCAGCAGCACCTGGCCGACCAGAAGCTGCCGGCCCGCGAGCTGGAGGGCTATACCTTGCTGCTGGCCCTGCGAAGCTGGGAGTTCGAGGCGTTCACAGGCATGCGGCGCTGAGCAGCACCGCTGCTTTTCCGACAGCGAAACACCTCGCCAACCTGCCTGGACATGCCGGCAGATGGGCTTCATGTTGCCTGCGCGCTCCGAACCCGCTTGACGGCTTAAACAGAATTAACTATTCTTTAAATACCAAATTAATGGGATTTAAAGAAAATGAAAACCACTCGCCAGCAGCAGGACGCTACGCGCCGCCAGATCGTGGCCAGTGCGGTCGATCTGATGACGCGCCAGGGCTTCGACGGCACGACGATGAAGGACATCGCGCGCGCGGCCGGCATTGGCGATGCGACGATCTACAAGTATTTCCCGACCAAGGACCGCATCGTGCTGGGCTATCTGGACGAAGCGGTGCGCAGCGCCCTGGCCGATACGCTGGCCACACCGGGCCTGGCGGACTACGGCCTGCAGGAAAAGCTGCAGCGCCTGACCGACGCCGTGCTCGAGCGCCTGCTGCCCGACCGCGAGTTCGTGGCCGCGGTGCGCACCCTGGCCAGGCGCTCGCCGCTGTCCATGCTGGCCGAGCCGCTGGCGGCACGCCAGGCGCTGCGCGAGGCGGTGACGGGCTTCATCGAAACGGCCGAATCCCATGGCGAGATCGAGCCCTGCGATTTCAAGGGGGTGGCCAGCGGCCTGTACGGCGACTACCTGGCGGGCGTGGTGGCCTACTGGCTGGCCGACGAATCGGACGAGTTCGCGGACACCACGCAACTGGTGGACCTGTCGCTGGGCGTGCTGGTGCTGGCGCTGCGCGCGGGCCTGGTGAACCGCGTGCTGCAGCTGGGGGGTTTCATGCTGCGCAGCCAGATGGCGCGCTTCATGCAGCACGGCAGCGGCTTGGTGGGCGTGCTGCGCATGGCCAAAAGCGCGCTGGGGGACACGATGGTGCCCCCGGTGGATACGCCGCCGCGCACGCCGCGTGCGCGCCCGTCGGCCCAGGCCCCCGTGGCCGATGCGCCCAAGCCCGCTCGCAAACCCCGTGCCCGCAAGGCCGCGCCATGAGCCCCGCCCGCACCGTCCGCGCCACCGCACTGCCCCAGGGCAGCGTGATCGCATCGCGACTGCCCGGCGCACAGTTCGCCGACTGCTTCGAAGCGGCCGACCCCACACCCGACAGCAGCGCGCTGCAGACCTGGCTCGACATGGTGAAACAAACGCCGGGCTGGACACGCGCGCTCATGGTCCTGCGCAACCGCCTGGTGCACATGGTGGGCCTCAAGGCTGTGGGGCAACTGCATGACGGCACCCGCCAGACTGAGGCGGGCTACCGCGTGGGCGATCTGGTGGGTTTCTTCGAGATCCGCCACCTGGGCGAGCGGGAGGTGGTGATGGGCGTGGACGACCGCCACCTGAACGTGCAGGTGTCGCTGCACAAGCGCATGCAGGACGGGCAGGCCGTGCTGGCTCTTTCCTCCGTGGTGCACATCCACAACGCGCTGGGCCACACCTACATGGCCGTGATCGCGCCGTTCCACCGGCGCATCGTGCGGACCCTGCTGGCCCGGGCACAAGGCCTGGCTTCGGCAGGCACATTGGCACAGCCCCGCGCATGACAGGCGCCAAGCCACCCCGCACCGGCACGCTCGCGCGCGGCACCATCACCGGCATCACGGCCGCGCGCCTGGGCCTGGCACAACTGGGCCAGCGCATGCGGCCCGCCCACGCCGACAAAGTGGCACAGGCCGATGCCCAGGCCCGCCACGAGGCGGCCATGGGCCGCATCCTGTTCCAGGCCATGGGGCAGTTGCGCGGCACGGCGCTCAAGGTGTCGCAGATCCTGAGCATGGACACCAGTTTTTTGCCCGAGGGCGTGCGGCGCGAACTGGCGCGCGCCTGCCATCAGGCCACGCCGCTCAACCGCGCGCTGGTGGGCCGGGTGTTCCGCCAGGCCTTCGGGCAGGAGCCCGAGGCCCTGTTCATCCGCTTCGAGCCCCAGGCCTTTGCCGCCGCCAGCCTGGGCCAGGTGCACCGCGCCGAGCTGGCCGGGCATGGCGCCGTGGCGGTCAAGGTGCAGTACCCGGGCATTGCCTCGACCATCGCCTCGGACATGCGCCTGTTGCGCACCACCCTGCGTGCCCTGGCGCACAGCGACCTGCCGCTACCCGGCGATGTGGTGGTGGAACGGGTGATGCAGGAGATCGAGCGCACGCTGCTGCACGAGGTGGACTACCTGCACGAGGCCCGGCAGCTGCAGTGGTTTGCCGAACATGCGGCGCTGCCAGGCATCGTGGTGCCGCAGCCCATCGCCTCGCACACCCGCGCGCAGGTGCTCACCCAGCAGTACCTGCCAGGCGTGCACCTGGGTGAATGGTTGCGCAGCGAGCCCACGCAAGCCGCACGCAACCAGGCCGGCCAACTGCTCTGGGACTGGTTCATGCACTGCACCTTTGGCCTTGGGCACATGCACGCGGACCTGCACCCAGGCAACTTTTTGTTCTTGCCCGACGGACAGCTCGGCGTGCTCGATTTCGGCTGCACGCGCGAGCTGTCGCCGGCCTTTCGCACCGGGGTCCTGCAGGCCTGGCGCGCGCTGCTGCAACCCGCGTCGCCTACCCATGCCCAAGGCGTGCTGCGGGCCTACGTGGCGCTGGGGCTGGTCGATGCAGCAATGGATGTCACCACCTTCACCGACGAGCTGATGCCCGCCCTCTCGATCATGCAGGCCTGGCAGACCGAGCCCTTCACAGAGCCGGTCTTCGACTTCGCAGGCAAGAGCCGGCCACCCGCCCCCGTGGCGGCGCAGCAAAAAGTGCTGGCCAGGCACCTGGCCGGCGTACCGCCAGAACTGCCGGCTTTCGAGCGCGCCTGGCTCGGGCTCATGCACCTGCTGACCGAAATCCGGGCGCAGGTACGCACGCAGGCCGACCGCTGGATCGGCTGACCGCCGCCCCACCCACAAGGAGAACTCCATGCACAGCCTCGCCCCGACCCTTGCCATGCTGGCCGCCCGCCCCTGGAAAGGCCGCTGGCTGCTGGCGGTGGCACTGCTGCACACGCTGGTGGCCGCCGTGCTGTTCGCGCCCCAGTGGCAGGCCTTGTGGCAGCGCGGCGTGTTCAATGCAGTGGCGGGCGATGTCCATATGGGCAACGCCATCTGGTTCCTGCTGTTCGGTGCCGTGCTCGCCCTGTTGGCCTGGGAGGTGACGGCGCTCGAGCGCAGTCAGCCGGCCGTGGCGCTGCGCCCCATGGGCTGGTGCCTGCTGGCCCTGGTATTGGCCGGCGTGGTGCTGATGCCGGTGTCCGGCTGCTGGCTGGTGCTGCCGCCGGCCCTGGCCTTGCTGGTCCGCTGATGTGACATAAATCACGCTTTGGGTGTGCAAGCCGCGCCGCAGCAACACCCGCTTACAACTCTTCGCACGAGCACTACACCGGCTTGACGCAAAACGCCCACGATCAAGGCTCCGGTTCCGCAAGGAATCATTTCCAAGGAGACCTTCATGGCCCGCATCGCCCTCGCCGTCGCTTCCCTGGCCTTGCTGTCGCTGGGTGCCATTGCCCCGGCGCTGGCATCCCCCAGCGCCACCGTCGTCATCCAGACCGGCAACCCTTACTACCAGCATCCCGTGCAGCGCCCCGCCCTGGCGCCGCTGCAGGTCACCCCGGTGCAGTACCACGCGCCACCCCCACCCCGCTACGAAGCGCCACCCCACGCGCGCCGTGGCATGGCCTGGGTGCCCGGCCATTGGGAATGGCGCGGCGGCCGCCACGTGTGGATCCAGGGCTACTGGGTCAAGGCCCGCCCCGGCTACCACTACCGTGAACCGCGCTGGGAAGAGCGCGATGGCCGCCACCACATGCGCCCCGGCGGCTGGGACCGCGATGGTGACGGTGTGCCCAACCGCCACGACCGACGTCCAGACAACCCGTACCGCAACTGATGGCGGCATGCTGGCCGCCCCTCGCGCGCCGGCCCCGCTCGCCTACAGGGGGCAAGGCGCAGCGCCTACAGACGTGGCGTTGCTGCCTGCCCACCATACAAAGGCGACACAACAACATTGAAGAAGGAGTCATCCATGGCTTACAAAACCACTTACGCAGCCCTCATTGCAACCACCCTGGCCCTGGCAAGCCTCTCGTCCGTGGCCACGGCCCAGCCGGTACACCAAGGTACCGTGGTGATCCAGTCGGGCTCTCAGGGGTACCAGGTGATCCCCGCCCCTCCACCCCCCCGCCGTGAAGCCGTGCCACGCCCGCGCCGTGGCCAGGTCTGGGAACAAGGCCACTGGGACTGGCGTGGCGGCCGCCACGTCTGGGTCGCCGGCCATTGGGTCAAGGCACGCCCCGGCTACGCCTACCGCCAGCCCACCTGGCAGGAGCGCGATGGCCGCTGGGAAATGCGCCGTGGCGGCTGGGACCGTGATGGTGATGGCGTTGCCAACCGCAACGACCGGGACCGCGATGGCGATGGCGTGCCGAACCGCCGCGACAGCAACCCTGACAATCCCCGCCGCAACTGACACCTGACCGGGCCCCGGCCCGGTCTTGTATCAGCAACGAACGCCGCACATTAGCTGCGGCGTTCGCTTTTGTGCGCTGGCACCGTCCTAGAATGGCCTTCGCAGGAGAGCAAGCGGCACCGCCCGCTTCACCGAAGGCGCAAACTCCCATGCACGCTCAGGTTCCGTACTGCACCATTCATCAAGGCCGTCTGGAGAGCCGCTACGCCATGTAGCGCACCGAAGGAGCAAGCCGCAGCCCATGAGGGGCAGCGGTGAATCTCTCAGGTACCAAGGACAGGGGGAGCGGCAGCCGGGCCTTGACGTGCCCGCTGCGCGCTATTGGTAACCAATAACCCGCAGTGGTAGCACGGACCAGCCTGGCGATTGCCCTTCCAAAAGGCTTTCAAAATGCGTGTGATCGTTCTTGGCGCCGGCCTGCTCGGCGTGACTTCGGCCTATTTCCTGCAGCAACTTGGCCACGAGGTGACCGTCATCGACCGCCAGAGTGCGCCCGGCGCGGAAACCAGCTTTGCCAACGGCGGCCAGATCTCGGTGAGCCATGCCGAACCCTGGGCCAACCCCAGCGCGCCGCTCAAGGTGCTGCAATGGCTGGGCAAGGAAGATGCGCCCCTGCTGTTCCGCATCCGCGCCGACATGCGCCAGTGGCTCTGGGGCCTGTCGTTCCTGCGCAACTGCACGCCGGCGCGCACGCGGCACAACATCGAGCAGATCGTGCGCCTCGGCACCTACAGCCGCGACACCTTGCAGCAGCTGCGCGCAGCCACCGGCATCGCCTACGACCAGCGCACGCAGGGCATCCTGCACTTCTATACCGACCAGAAGGAGTTCGATGGCGCCCTGGCCCCGGCCGAGCAGATGCGCCAGCTCGGCTGCGAGCGCCAGGTCATCAGCGCCGACGAGGCCGTGCGCATCGAACCGGCCCTGGCGCACATCCGCCCGCAACTGGCCGGTGCCACCTACACCGCCGAGGACGAATCCGGTGACGCCAACACCTTCACCCGCGAGCTGGCGCGCCTGTGCGAGGCTGCGGGCGTGCAGTTCCGCCTGGGCCACCACATCACGGCACTGCGCGAGGCGGGCGGGCGCATCGACCATGTGGAGGTGACCACCGCCGAAGGGCGCTTCGAGCGCGTGCACGGCGATGCCTTCGTGCTGGCCATGGGCTCGTTCAGCCCGCTGCTGGCACAGCCCCTGGGCATCCGCCTGCCGATCTACCCGGCCAAGGGCTACTCGGTGACCATGCCGGTCAAGGATGCATCGATGGCGCACCAGGTGAGTCTCACCGACGATGAGTACAAGCTCGTGTTCTCGCGCTACACCAGCGAGCGCGGCGGTGACCGCCTGCGCATTGCCGGCACGGCCGAACTCAACGGCTACAACCGCGACCTCAACCAGGTGCGCTGCGACGCCATCGTGCGCCGAGTGGAGCAGTTGTTTCCCGGCGCGGGCGATGCCAGCCGGGCCCAGTTCTGGACCGGCCTGCGCCCCGCCACGCCGAGCAACGTGCCGCTGATCGGCAAGACGAAGCTCGCCAACCTGTTCCTCAACACCGGCCACGGCACGCTGGGCTGGACGCATGCCTGCGGCTCGGGCAAGTCGCTGGCGCGCATCGTGAGCGGCCTGGCGCCCGAGCTGGACTTTGCCTTCACGGGCATGCCCCACAGCGCAGCACCCAGCCGGCTGCCCACAGCAGCGGCCCACAAGGCCTGACGCTCAGGGAGCAGCGCCGCTGGCCTGCGCCACGAAGTGCGCCAAGGCCCGCATGTCCTTGTCGCTGAGCTTGTCGGCATAGGAGGGCATGACGCCAATGCCCGCACGCAGTGCGCGCAGCACGCGCTCAGCGTTGGGCTTGAGCTCATCGAGCACGGGGCCGACCTGGCCCTCGGCGCCCGCTGCCTGCAGCGTATGGCACACCGCGCAGGCCGGCTGGATCTTGCCGAACAGCTCCTTGCCCCGCGCCAGCTCGCCGGCATCTGCGGCCCAGGCGCCGCTGCTGATCAGCGCCAGCAGCCAGGCCGCGGCTGCGGTACGCAAGATGCGCACCGCTTCAGGCGACCACCACGGTCACACCGTGGTCGCGCCAGCTCGTGTTGTTGTAGCCACCCAGGTTTTCCTCGCGCTGCTCTGGCTGCACGTTGCCTGCCGTGTCGGTGGCGCGGCTGAGCAGTTCATGCGAACCTGCGGCCAGGCGTGCGGGCAGCACGAACTGGCGCCACGCAA
This sequence comes from Acidovorax sp. Root219, assembly GCF_001428665.1. Lineage (GTDB taxonomy): Bacteria > Pseudomonadota > Gammaproteobacteria > Burkholderiales > Burkholderiaceae_C > Acidovorax. The sequence continues at coordinate 147,334 of NZ_LMIJ01000024.1, read as the reverse complement.
AGCGGCCCAGGTCAGGCCCGATGAGTTGGGCCGCCTGCCAGGTCTTGCCGCCGTCCACCGAGACCTCCACGCCCTTCACGCCGCGCGTGCCGCCAAACGCCACGCCATGCACCTGCACCATGCCGGCCTTGAGCGTGCCCTGTTCGGGCAGGGGGCCGTTGATCCAGGACTTGGTCGTCATCTCCCACACCGAGGGCTGCTCGGGGCCCGCCTTGGTGCCGGGTGGCGACATGCGGTAGCCGTGCGACATGATGCGTGCCTGCGACTGCTCGGCACCGAAGGCCACGCGCTTGACGTACTTGATGTTGTTCACCCCCTGGTAGCCCGGCACGATCAGGCGCAGCGGCCCCCCATGGGCCAGCGGCATGGGCTCGCCGTTCATCTCCCAGGCCAGGATGGCATTCTCCAGCGCCTGGATGGGCACCGAGCGCTCGACGATCACCGAGAGCGGGTCCACGCCCTCGGGCAATTTCTCGCCGCCCGTGCCCGTGAGGTAGGCAGCACCGCCCGCCAGCCCACCCAGGGCGGCCACCACGTTGCGCAGCGGCACCCCGCTCCAGACCACGCAGCCTGCCGCGCCCACCGTCCACGGCGTGCCGCTGGGCTTGCTGGGGAAGAAGCCGCGCCCGTTGCCCGAGCATTGCAGCACCGTGGTCACGGTCTCGATGCCCAGGGTTCTGAGCTCAGCCACGGTCAGTGCGCGTGGTGCCTTCACCCCCTCGATGGACACTGTCCATGCATCGCGCTCGGCCACGATGGCGGCATCGGGCGCGGGCAGGTTGTTGCGGATGTACAGCTGGCTCGACGGCGTGACCACCCCCGTGCCGAAAGCGCCCCGGCGCGTTTCCAGGGTGCTGCTGCTGTGCACGATCAGGCTGCCAGGGTTCTTCCACCCCACGTAGGGGGGCAGCGGCTTAGCCGCCGCTGGCGCAGCCTGGGCATGCGCGCCGCGGGTCCATGCAGCCAGCCCCAGGGCGCTGAGTGCGGCAGCGCTGCCAGTGAGCAGGTGCCGGCGCGGCAGGGTCACGGGATTCTTCATGAAACGTTCCTCCAGAGGTGGGTAAGGCAGGTGTTTCCGCAATCGGCACCGGCCGCAGACGGCCGCCAGCATGCGGCTGCATATCCCATTCTGGTATGGCCGCCCCGATTTGCCCTGGGGGTTTGTGAGAGCAGGTGTAAGAAATGGCAACAACACCCTCAAGGACGTGTGCTAGGTAGCGCCCTGGTGCATATTTGACATCGGCTGACAGACTCCAAAGGAGACACCATGTACCGCAAAACACGCCCTGCCTTGTTGTCCCTGTTGCTGCTAGTGCTCAGCCCCTTCGCCCAGGCCCAGCTCACGGCCATCGTGGCCGTGGAGCCCACGGCCAAGAAGGCCGCGCACAGCATCCTGCGCAGCGCGTTCGAGTCAGGCCTGTCCAAGGCCGCTGGTCAAGCTGCCACCGTGGTCACCAGCGAAGACCTGGCCGATGTCATGCGCGCCACGCGCAGCGCGGGCTACGATGTGTTCATCGGCCCGGCCCAGGTGGCGGCCTCGGCGCTGCAGCGCGGGTACGAGCTGGTGGGCGCCACGCAGAAATCGGACCTGTACCTGCTCGTGGGCTCTGCCCAGGTGGCGAACGTGGCGGCGATGAAAGGCCAGCGCCTGTACCTGCCCCAGCAGGATTCGATCTACACCTACATGGCACGCGGCATGCTCAACGAAGCAGGCCTGTCGTTCCAGGACCTCAAGTCGGTACTGCACGAAAAGCACCCGCAGGCGGGCTTGAGCGCGTTGGTGCTCGGCAGCACGGATGCCACCGTGGTGCGGGCGGACGACTGGGCCGAATGGTCGGCCACCCACAAGGGCGACGCACGGGTGCTGGCGACCTCGCAGCCGGTACCGGGCGGCTTCTCGATCGCCGTGAAGAAGGACCTGCCTGCCGACGTCAAGGCACGCCTGGCCCAGTGGTTCGCCTCGGGCTCCGGGACCACAGGGCTGAGCCCGGTGGCCTTGCGCCCTGAAGCGCAGGAGTACCGCCGCGTGGCAGAGCTTGGACTCTTCACCCCCAACAGCCTGCCCGGCGTGAACCGCATCACCGCACGCGAGGCGCAAAAGCTGCAGGCGCAGGGGGCGGTGGTGGTCGATACACGCACCGAGAAGGAGTTCAAGGCCAAGCGTATCCGCGGCGCCGTCTTCGCGGCCTACGTGGAAAAAAGCCTCAAGGACGTGGCCTTCAACGCCACGCAGGATGACTTCCAGGCACTGGAGAAGGTGGACCGCAGCAAGCCCGTGATCTTTGCCTGCAACGGGGCCGAATGCTGGAAGTCCTACAAGGCGGCCAAGGTGGCGGCCAGCAAGGGCTACAAGACGGTGTACTGGTTGCGCGGCGGCCTGCCCGAGTGGGATGCCGACGGGCTTCCGACCGAAAGCAGCTGACCTGGGCGCCCAGGCGACCTGCCTTCAGGTGAAGACCGTGAGCACGCCCGTGTAGCCGTACAGATGGTGGTGCGCGATCTCTCCGCCCGCGAAGAAGCCGGTCAGCGGCACGTCGCCCAGCGCATGGCGCACGATCTGCAGCTCTGCGCTGGGCCCGCCGAAATGCGGACCCCCACGGCCTGAGCAGCTCACGTAGATGGCGCCGCGAATGCGCCGGCCGTGGTGCCCGGCGGCAGGGCCCTGCGCCGCCGTTCCGGGCGCCGGGGCCATGGCGCGGCCCGTGTGGTCCTGCGACTCCAGTGGCGCAGGCTCCAGTTCCTCGGGTTCCAGCTCTTCGCGGATCTCGGCGCAGATGCGCATCAGGTCGGCGCGCGCCGCCGCCACGTTGCGCTGGCAGAAGGCCAGGTGCATGCCGGGCTCCACCCGGTCGCCCAGGGCCACGCCCCGGCGCGCACCGTCCAGGCCCACGATGTGGCGCACGCGCGTATCGGTGCCGAAGTGGCCCGTGCGCTGCTGGCCCCGGGGCTGCTCTCCGGCATCCACCAGCCCGGCCAGCGTGGCGCGCACCTTGCGCAACGCTGGCTGCGGATCACCGTCGAGCGAGACCTCCAGCGTGTCGAGCAGCACGTCGAGCGCTGGCTCGCCATCGAGCTGCAGCACCACGTTCTCATGCGCAGCGGTCACGCTGCGCAGCGGCCCCACGGGCTGGCAGCCCTGGGTGACGCGCGAGACCAGGACCACCTCGGCGCCAAAGGCCACGCCCGACAGGCCGCCATCGAAGACACCGCTGGCACCGCCCTGCCCGGCGATATTGCCGTCACCGGCAACCGCGAACTGCACGCCCGCGCCCCGGCTGGCGCTCAGGCCGCCAAACAGGTAGCCGGTCTCGGTGCGCGCAGCCATTTCGGCCAGCAGCTCGGCCAGCTCGGGCGTGTGACCATCGGCATGCACCAGCGCCGTGTGGGCCACGAAGCCGCTGGCCGGTTGGCGCGGCAGCGGGGCCACGCCCGAGAACACGCGGTACTGGTCGGGCGATACGTCCAGCAGCATCACGGACAGTGCAGGCTCGTCGAAATACTCGGCATTGTTGGCGGCCACGCCCACGCCCACGGTGCCACTCCAGTCGGTCACGCCGGGCAATTCGCTGGCCAGGTGGTCAAGCAGGGCCTGGGCATCGCCCGCATAGTGGTCGGTGATGTAGAGCAGGCCCAGCGTGGGGGCACTCGCGTACTGGGGCAGCGCCATCTGCGCGCGCAGTTGCGCCAGCGCCAGGGCCGCAGCCATGCGCCACTGGGGGTGGGTCGCATGGCCGGAGGGAAAGAGTGTCATGGTGTGTGTCTTCTCGCAGGCGGTTGCGCGGGACGCACAGGCCAGGGTCAGCCAGCGCTCTTGCGCGGCGCGCGCTTGGCGGCCGCAGCCGTTGCCTTCTTCGCGGCCGGCCGGGCCTTGGCTGCGGGCTTGGCCGCTGCCTTTTTGGCGGCGGGCTTGCGCTCGCCCGACATGCTCTTCATGCCCTTGGCGGCAAACTGGCTGGCCATGCCGGTGGCCGTCTTGATGGCCTCCTTGGCCAGGCCGGTAGCCATGTTCTTGGTGGTGTCGAGGGCGGTCTGCTTGGCCGCATCCTTCATGGCATTGGCGGCGATCTGCTGGAACTGGCCGGTGAGCGCGCCCCACCACTGCAGCGGGTCCACCACGGAGGCGTCCGGTGCCGAGGCCGCGGGCTTGCCCTTGCTGGCCTTGCCGGGCGCCTGCACCTCGGGCTCGGCCTGCACCTCAGGCTCTTCTTCCTTCGCGCGGCCGGTGACGCGGGCAGCCGCACCGGCGACGGCCCCGGCCGCACCACTCACCGTGTCAGCAGCCTTTTGCACGCCGCTCATCACCGTGTCGGCGGTCTTCAGTTTGAAGGCATTGGCCACGTCCCCCATGCTGAAGTTCATGCCTTTCAGGGTGGCCAGGGTCATCTTCTGCACCTCCAGCGCCTGGATGGTGGCGGCCAGCGCGCGGGAGTTCTGCTCCAGCCAGAATTGCACGGCCTTGAGTTCGTCGATTCGCTTGTCCAGTTCTTCGACGCTGATGGTCGGTGCCACCCAGTTCGAGAGGTTGGGCAGTTGCGGAATGCTGGTCGACGCACCCTTGGCCAGGCTCTGCAGAAAATCGAAACCGGGGACGAATTTGCCGAAACCAAAGTTGGATGTGTCGCTCATGGCTGCTCCGCAAGAAGGGGGTTGGAACCTGTCTTGACAGCTTACCCCAATGAGTGGCGGCTGGCGATGGCCTGCACAGGCCCCTGGCTCAGTGTTTGTGCCCATGCGCCGGGGCTGCCGCCCCAGGCTGCGCACCCGGCGCGCTGGCCGCCACGGGCACGGTCAGCTCGAGTTTGCTTTCCACGCCCTTGGCGTCCTTGAACGTCAGCGTGAGGGGCACGGTGCTGTCCTTGGCCAGGGGGGCCTTGAGGTCCAGCAGCATGACGTGAAAGCCACCGGGCTTGAGCTCCACGGCCTTGCCTGCGGGCAGATCGAGCACCGGTACGGCACGCATGCGCATCACGTCGCCATCGAGCTTCATCTCATGCACCTCGGTCACGCCAGCGGCGGGGGATGAAGCGCTGACCAGGCGCGCGCCCTGCGGTGCCGTGAGCTTCATGAAGGCACCGGTGCCCTTCTGGCCTGGCACGCTGGCGCGGGCCCAGGCGCCCTCGACCTTCACGTCGGAAACCTGGGCCAGCGCGGGGGCGGCCAGCAGGGTGCACAGGGTGAGGCCGGCGAGGGTGCGGGAGAAAATCATGCAAAAGGCTCCTGGAGAACGGTGGCGGCGCGGATGGCGGGGCCAGGGCGGCCGCTCCTGAGAATGGAAGGGATTGCGCAGCAAGCGCGTGCTCCCTCATTGTAGGGAGGGCCCCCTGGCACGCCGCCGCGCGTCATCTGCGCGACGCGCCCGGCCCCGGCCAGCCCCTAGCATGGCGGCTGGCGCACACCAATGGCCCCCAAGGCAATACAGGAGACACCCCATGCTCACACTCTGCGGCTTTTCGGCCAGCAACTACTACAACAAGGTCAAGCTCGCGCTGCTGGAAAAGGGCGTGCCCTTCGAGGAGGAACTGGCCTGGGTCGGCGAGACCGACCGCAGCGCCAGCCCGCTGGGCAAGGTGCCCTACCTGCGCACCCCGGGCGGCACGCTGTGCGAGTCGGCCGTGATCGCCGACTACATCGAGGCGGCCTACCCCGCGCATCCGCTGATCCCGGCTGATCCATTGGCCGCCGGCAAGGTGCGCGAGCTGGTCACTTTCATGGAACTGCACCTGGAGCTGGTGGCGCGCAACCTCTACCCGCAGGCCTTCTTCGGCGGAACGGTGAGCGAGGCCGCGCGCGAAAAAGTCGGCGCCCAACTGGCCAAGAATGTCGCGGCATTCGCCCAGCTCACGAAGTTCAGCCCCTTCATCGGCGGCGACACGTTCACGGCGGCAGACTGCGCGGCCATCGTGCACCTGCCCCTGGTGTCCTCGGCCACCAAGATCATCTACGGCCGCGACTTCCTGGCCGAGCTGCCGGTGCGTGAATACCTGGCCCGCATGAACGAGCGCCCCCATGTGGCGCGCGTGAATGCCGACCGCAAGACCAACACCGCCGAAATGCTCGCACGCCCGAAAGGCTGACGCTTCCAGGGGGCGCATGGCGGCTGCTATCCTGCGCCGATGCACAGCCTTTTCCACCTTGCCTTCAACGTCACCGACCTCGACGCAGCCCGCCGCTTCTACGGCGGCGTGCTGGGCTGCCGCGAAGGCCGCAGCACCGACACCTGGGTCGATTTCGACTTCTTTGGCCACCAGATCTCATTGCACCTGGGCACGCCGTTTGCCAGCGCCGCCACCGGGCATGTGGGCGAGCATCTGGTGCCCATGCCGCATTTCGGCGCCATCCTCGAATTGCCCGCATGGAAGGCCGTGGCCGAGCGGCTGCGCGCGGCCGGCACGCCCTTCGTGCTCGCGCCCCAGGTGCGCTTCGAGGGGGAGCCCGGCGAGCAGTGGACGATGTTCTTCCGCGACCCGAGCGGCAACCCGATCGAGATGAAGGGTTTCAAATCCATGGAGCAGGTGTACGCGGCCTGAGAGGCTTAGCCGACCCCTGCCCTGAAAAATCGGGCGCAGGGGGTGGCCACCCTCCCCCTGGCACGCCTCTTCAGCGCCGCTGCATCAGCGGCATGGTGCCCAGCGCGAACACCGAGTTGGGCACCCCCACCCCCGCCATGCGCGGCTTGGGCTTGCTCGTTGGTACGGCACGGGCACGCTGCTGCGGCTCGGCCGCATCCACCACCACGCCGCGCTCGATCTCCTGGGCCACCAGTTCCGCCAGGCTCACGGACTGCAGGTAGTCCATCACCCGGCTGTTGAAGGTGATCCACAGCTCGCCCGTCATGGCCGTCATCTGCGCGGCCTGGCCCTGGCCCAGCCCCTGGGTGTCATCACCCTTGAGGTTCTCCACCGCCAGGATGATCTCGGCCACGGACACCTGCTCCGCGCGGCGCGCCAGGGTGTAGCCGCCGCCTGGGCCGCGCGTGCTGTCCACCAGCCCGGCGCGCCGCAACGCGCTGAACAGCTGCTCCAGGTAGGACAGCGAGGTGCCCTGGCGTGCACTGATGGTCGACAGTGCCACAGGACGCATCTGCTGGCGCAGCGCGAGATCGGTCATGGCCGACACGGCAAGTTGCCCTCGGGTAGTGATACGCATCTTTGACTCCTTGTGAACGTTGTATGGCCAGGGTTCGGTGCCCGAAGGGGCGTTCCGCGATCTGTCCATGTACGTACTGTAGGGATCTTGACACTTCGCGTATATTCGATTTATTGAGTTTTTTACTTCGATTTTTGCGAAGTATCAAGGAGACGGCATGAACTTCAAACACCTGCGCTACTTCTGGACCACGGCCAAGGCGGGCGGCATCATGCGCGCTGGCGAGCAGCTCAACACCTCGCCGCAGACACTGTCGGGCCAGATCAAACAGCTGGAGGAGTGGCTGGGCCACGACCTGTTCAGGAAGCGCGGCCGGGGGCTGGAGCTGACCGCCGAGGGCCGGGTGGCTCTGGGCTATGCGGAACAGATCTTTACCCTCGGCGACGAGCTCGAAAAATCCATCCGCCTGGCACGCGGGCAGTCGCGCCCGATCACCTTCCGGGTGGGCGTGGCGGATTCGGTGGCCAAGTCGGTGGCTTACCACCTGCTGGAGCCGGCGATGGGCCTTGCCGAGCAGGTGCACATGACCTGCCACGAAGGCAAGTTCCCCGAGCTGGTGGCGCAGCTGAGCCTGAACCGGCTGGACCTGGTGCTGGCGGACGAGCCGGTCTCCAAGAAGATCGGCGTCAAGGCCTTCAACCACGGCCTGGGCACCAGCTCGATGAGCTTCTTTTGCGCGCCGGCCCTGCGCAGCCAGTTGCAAGGCCCGTTCCCCAAATGCCTGCATGGCGCGCCGATGCTGATCCAGGGGCCCATGTCCTCGGTGCGCCAGCAGCTCGACCACTGGTTCAACAAGCACCAGCTGCAGCCACGCCTGGTGGGGGAGTTCGACGACAGCGCGCTGATGAACGCCTTCGGGCGCGAGGGCCGCGGGGTGTTCACCTCGCCCACCGTGCTGGAGGAGGAGACCCAGGCCCAGTTCGGGGTGGAGGTGATCGGCCGTTCCACCGAACTGGTAGAGGAATTCTTCGCGATCTCGGTGGAGCGGCGCATCAGCCACCCCTGCGTGGCCGCCATCACCAGGGCGGCGCGGTCGGACCTTTTTGCGGCATGACCGGGGCAGGTGCCGATGGCCCTGCCCCGCCGGTTCACGCCATCGCTGCCTGCACCTGGTGCGCGTACGGCAGCGGCGCGACGGCGCCATAGCCCTGCACGGCCAGTGCGGCCGCCGCGTTGGCATAGCGCGCCGCCGCGAACACGTTGTCGCCCTGGGCCAGGCGGGCCAGCAGGTTGCCGCAGAAGCAATCGCCCGCGCCCGTGGCATCCACGGGATTAACGCGCAGGCCTGCGATCCGCTCACTGCGCTGGCCGTTGCTGGCCAGTGCCCCCTCGGCCCCGAGCTTGAGCACCACGGTGGCCGCGCCCCGGGCATGGCCCCAGTCGACGATGGCGTCCGGGTCGGACAGGCCCGTCAGGGCCTGCATGTCCTCCAGGCTGGGCAGGAAGATGTCGCACAGCGCCACGGCCTGCGCGATGCAGGCCTGGGCCCGCGCCAGCGGCCAGAGCTTGAGGCGCAGGTTGGAGTCGAAGGCCACCAGCGTGCCGGCCTCGCGCGCCAGGCGCATGGCCTCGAAGGCGGTGTCGCAGGCCTGGGGCGAGATGGCCAGCGAAATGCCCGACAGGTGCAGGATGCGCGCGGCCTGCAGCACGGCGGTGGGCTCGCCGGCCAGCCATTGCGGCGACATGCGGCTCGCGGCCGAGCCCGCTCGCAGGTAGCTGAACTCGTGCCCGGCATCCCCGTGCGAGACGAAGTAGATGCCCGTGGGGTGTTCGCCATCGCCCTGCACCGCACGGGTGTCCACCCCCTCGGTACGCCACAGCGCGGTGAGCGCCTGGCCAAAGCTGTCCTGCCCGATGCGCGTGAGGTAGGCCACGCGCGCGCCGGCCCGCGCCGCCGCGATGGCGGCATTGCTGGTATCGCCGCCAAAGCCGCGCAGGTACTGCGGCTGGCCGCGGTGGATCTGGTTGAACTCGACCATGGCCTCACCCAGCGCGGCCACGTCGAAGCTCCTGCCCTTGGAGGTGTTGGCGCGCTCAGACACGGGGCTTGTAGGCGGTGACGTCGATCTCGACCTTGGCGTCGATCATGAGGCGCGACTCGACGGTGGAGCGTGCGGGCCGGTGCTCGCCGAAGCACTCCATGTAGACGCGGTTGAAGCTGCCGAAATCGCGCGCATCGGCCAGCCAGACGCTGACCTTGGCCACGTCGGCCAAGGTGCAGTCGGCCAGCGCCAGGGCATCCTTGACGCGCTGGAACACCTGACGCGTCTGCGCCTCGATGCCGCCGACGATGACCTGGCCCTGGTCGTCCGTGGGCACCTGGCCCGAGACGAAGACGAAGTCGCCGGCGCGCGTGGCGGGCGACAGGGGCCGCGCCTGGCGGTCGGAGGCGATGGGGGACTGGCCCAGCAGTTCTACATGGCTCATGCAAGCTCCTTGTGTAATGAATTTACATAAATCATCGAAAAAAACCCGTTTGACTTTCACAAACGAGTCATCTACGATTAAAAATGTAATTTTATTACTTATGGAGCCACGATGCAATCCTCATCCATCCGTGATCGGTTGACGCTCGCAGTACCTGTGCAAACCGCACGGCGCCGTGTTCTTGGCCTGGCGGCAGCCACTGCCGCCATGGTCGTGGCCCTCGGCTCGGGCCTGCCGGCCCGGGCCGCCCCTGCCAAGGGGGGCGCCGCCAACCTGGCGATGGTCGGCGAGCCCCAAGGGCTGGACCCCATGGTCAGCACGGCCGACCTGGTCGGCACCATCATGCAGCACGTCTACGAGCCGCTGTACACCTTCGACGCGAACTGGGCCGTGGCGCCCATGCTGGCCGAAGGCCTGCCTGCCGTGTCCAAGGACGGGCTGACCTACACCATCGCCCTGCGCAAGGAAGTCAAGCTGCACAACGGGCGCGACCTGAACGCCGACGACGTGGTGGCCTCGCTGCAGCGCTGGATGGAGCTGTCGCCGCGCGGCAAGGCAGTGGCCAAGGAGGTGGCCTCGCTCACCGCCAAGGGCCCGCTGTCGGTGGAGCTCACGCTCAAGGCGCCCTATGCACCGCTGCTGGCCCAGCTGGCGTTGCCCAGCGGCATGGCCGCCATCATGGCCAAGGAAAGCATTGCGCCGCAACTCAAGGACTTCATCGGCACCGGCCCCTACAAGTTCAAGGAGCGCCGTCCCGACCAGTTCACGGTGCTGGTGCGCCACGACAGCTACAGCGCCCGCAAGGAGGCGCCGAGCGGCTATGCCGGCCGCCGCGAGGCCCTGCTCGACGAGCTGCGCTTCGTGCCCGTGCCCAATGCCAACACCCGCGTGGAAGGCGCCCTGTCGGGCCAGTTCCAGTACGCCGACCTGCTGCCCGTGGAAGCGGCCGGCCGCATCGACAAGGGCGCGCCGGCCGTGGTGCCCATCGTGACCAAGAACTTCGGCTTCCCCTACATCGTCTTCAACACCAAGGAAGGCGTGCTCGCCGCGCAACCGCTGCGCCGCGCGGTGCAGACCGCCGTGGGTTCGGGCGAGCTGCTGGCCGCAGGCTTTGGCGACAACCGCTTCTTCGTGGTGGAGCCCAACTTCTTCCCCAAGGGCACGCCCTACTACTCGGACGCGGGTGGCAAGCTGTACAACGAGCGCAACCCGCAGGCCGCCAAGGACCAGGCGGCCAAGGCCGGCTACAACGGCCAGCCGGTGCGCATCATGGCCAGCCGCCAGTACGAGTTCCACTACAACATGGCGCTGGTGATGGCCGAGCAGCTCAAGAAGGCAGGCTTCAAGACCGAGCTGCAGGTGGTGGACTGGGCCACCCTGGTGCAGCGGCGCAACGACGCCAAGCTGTGGGACGTGTACTTCACGCACTCGGGCCTGTTCCCCGAGCCCATGCTCTCGCCGCCGCAGCTCGGTGAAGGCGCACCGGGCTGGTGGGACTCGCCGGCCAAGAAGGCCACGCTCACGGCCTTCAACCAGGAGACCAACATCGCCAAACGCGGCCCGCTGTGGGGCGCCGTGCAGCAGGTGGTGTACGACGAAGTGCCCTTCATCGAGGTGGGCAAGTTCAACGGCCTCTCGGCGCGCTCGGCCAAGCTCGAGGGCTACACGCCGGCGATCTGGCCGTTCTTCTGGAACACGGGCCTGGCCAAGTAAGCCCACCGCACAAGGTTCGTTGCCATGCGTTTTCTGATGACCCGCCTAGGCGGTGCCCTGGTGGTGCTGGCCCTCGTCGCGGTGCTGGTGTTCGCGCTCACGCGCCTGGCCTCGGGCGACCCGGTGGCGCTGCTGCTGGGCGACCAGGCCACGGCCGAGGACATCGCCGCAGCGCGCGTGCAGTACGGGCTCGACAAGCCCCTGCCCACGCAGTTCGTGCTGTGGATCGGTGAGCTGCTGCAGGGCAACCTGGGGCAGTCGATCTTCCTGCAGCGCCCGGTGGCGCAGGCACTGCTCGAACGGGCCGAGCCTACGCTGTTCCTGGCGCTGTTCGCCGTGGGCATCGCCGCACTCATCGGCATCCCCTGCGGCATGGCCGCGGCCATCTGGCGCGGCAGCCCCGGTGACCAGGCGCTGAGCGGCGTGGCCATGCTCGGGGCCAGTGTGCCCAGCTTCTGGCTCGGGCTGATCCTGATCCAGCTGTTCGCGGTCAAGCTCGGCTGGTTCCCGGCCTCGGGCTATGGAAATCCGGAGTCGCCGCTTGCGGAAAGATTGACCCACCTGCTGTTGCCGGCGCTGGTGCTGGGCCTGCTGAACTCGGCACTGATCATCCGCTTCACGCGCGCTTCGATGCTCGACATCCTGGGCGAGGACTATGTGCGCACCGCGCGCGCCAAGGGCCTGGCCGAGGGCACGGTGATGGTCAAGCACGTGCTGCGCAATGCACTGGTGCCCATCGTCACGGTGCTGGGCCTCACGCTGGCGCTGATGATCGGCGGCACCGTGGTGACCGAGACCGTGTTCAACCTGCCCGGCGTGGGCAACCTGGTGGTGCGCGCCGTGCTGCGCCGCGACTACCCGGTGATCCAGGGCACGTTGCTGGTCATCGCGGCGATCTACGTGTTCATCAACCTGGCCATCGACTTCCTGTACACGCTGGTCGATCCGCGCATCCGGCTGGAGGGCCAATGACATGGTGCAACGCCTGATCCGCAATCTCACGGACTACTGGCTGCCGCTGGCGCGCCGGCTGTTCTCGCGCAAGGTGGTGCTGGCCTCGGCCATCCTGCTGGCGCTGGTGGTGGCCGTGGCCACCGTGTTCCCCTGGGTGTCGGACGCCGATCCCAATGCCATCTCGATCAGCGAGCGCCTGAACGCGCCCTCGGCCGCACACTGGGCCGGCACCGACGAACTGGGGCGCGACGTGATGCTGCGCATCGTGCATGGCGCGCGCTATTCGCTGCTGATCGGCGGGCTCACCGCAGCGGGTGCCGTGCTGTTCGGCACGCTGCTGGGCATGTTCGCGGGCTTCTTTCGGCGGCTGGACGCGCCGCTGATGCGCGTGGTGGACGCAATGATGTCCTTCCCCGACATCCTGCTGGGCATCGCCCTGGTGTCCATCCTGGGCGCCTCGCTGTGGAACGTGATGCTGGCGCTGGTGATCGTCTACACGCCGCGCGTGGCGCGGGTGGTGCGCGCCAGCACGCTGGTGCTGCGCGAGCTGCTGTTCGTGGACGCAGCACGCGCCCTGGGCGTGCGCACGCCGCTCATCTTGCTGCGGCACATCCTGCCCAATCTGGTCTCACCCATCCTGGTGCAGGTGACCTTCATCTTCGCCTACGCCATCCTGGCCGAGGCGGGCCTGTCCTTCCTGGGTGTGGGCGTGCCGCCGGACATCCCCACCTGGGGAACCATGATCGCGGGCAGCCTGGAATCGGCCGACCGTGCGTTCTGGACGATTCTCTACCCGGGCCTGGCCATCGTGCTCACCGCCCTGTCGCTGCAGATGCTGGGCGACGGCGTGCGCGACCTGCTCGACCCCAAGCTCAAGAAAGCCTCGTGAGCCCCGCTTTCGCCCCACCCACGCAAGCGCCCGCCCGAGGGCGCGCTACGAAGGTATCTCCATGACCACCCACACGGCTGCCATGGCCGCCCCGCGGCTCGAAGTGCAGGGCCTGTCCACCTCGTTCGCTACCGACGCCGGCCGTATCCAGAGCGTGGCCGATGTGTCCTTTGCCATCCACCCGGGCCAGACACTGGCGCTGGTCGGTGAATCGGGCTCGGGCAAGTCGGTCACCAGCCTCACGCTGATGGGCCTGCACGCCAAGACCTCGCAGGCGCAGGTGGACGGCCAGGCCTGGTTCACCCGGCGAGATGGCCGGCGCGTGGACCTGCTGGCCCTGCCCGAGGCCGAGCGCCGCGCGCTGCGCGGCAACGAGATGGCCATGGTCTTCCAGGAGCCCATGACCAGCCTGAACCCGGTGCTCACCGTGGGCGAGCAGATCGCCGAATCGGTGCGCCTGCACCTCAAGCTCGACCGGCGCGCCGCCATGGCCCACGCCCAGCGCATGCTGGAGCTGGTGGAGATACCGGCCGCGAAGCAGCGCGTGCACGAATACCCGCACCAGCTGTCGGGCGGCATGCGCCAGCGCGTGATGATTGCGCTGGCCATGGCATGCAGCCCGACGCTGCTGATCGCCGACGAGCCGACCACCGCCCTGGACGTGACCATCCAGGCGCAGATCCTGGCGCTCATGGGCCGGCTGCAGAAGGAGACGGGCATGAGCATGCTGTTCGTGACCCACAACCTGGGCGTGGTGGCGCAGTACGCCGATGCGGTGGCGGTGATGTATGCGGGGCGCATCGTCGAGTCGGCCCCCGTGCACGACCTGTTCGCACAGCCCGAGCACCCCTACACGCGCGGCCTGCTGGCCTGCCTGCCCGGCGTGGCCCGGCGCCATGCCGTGGCGGTGGCCGGGCAGCGCCCACGCCTGGTGGCCATACCGGGCCAGGTGTCGAGCCCACTCGCGCCGTCGCCGGGCTGTGCCTTCGCGCCGCGCTGCGAGCGCCGCATCGCGGCCTGCGATGCGCGCATGCCGGCCCTGTCCGACGAGGGCAGCGCAGGCGCCAGCCGCCGGGTGCGCTGCGTCCGCGTGAATGAGCAGACCACTGAAGAGGTGGCCGCATGAACGCCGCGTCCATGGCCCCGACCCCGGGCGACAACCTCATCGAAGTGCGCGGCCTGCGCAAGTATTTCGGCAGCGGCCCGCACCCGGTGCGCGCGGTGGACGATGTGAGCTTTGCCATCCGCCGCGGCGAGACGCTGGGCCTGGTGGGCGAATCAGGCTCGGGCAAGAGCACCATCGGCCGCCTGCTCACCCGCCTGGTGGACCCCACGGCGGGCCAGATGCTGTACAACGGCGAGGGCGCGAGTGGCCAGGACCTGGCCGCAATGAGCCAGGGCCAGTTCCGCCCGCTGCGCTCGAAGATCCAGATCATCTTCCAGGACCCGTACGCCAGCCTGAACCCGCGCATGCGCATCCGCGAGGTGCTGGGCGAGGCGCTGGATACGCACAAACAGGCGCGCGGTGCGGCCCGCCTGCCGCGCATTCACGAGCTGCTCACGCAGGTGGGCCTCAGGCCCGAGCATGCGGACCGCTTTCCGCACGAGTTCTCGGGCGGGCAGCGCCAGCGCATCGGCATTGCGCGCGCGCTGGCCGTGCAGCCGAACTTCATCGTGGCGGACGAGCCGCTGTCGGCACTCGACGTGTCGATCCAGGCCCAGGTGGTGAACCTGCTGGGCGACCTCAAGGAGCAGTTGGGCCTGACCTTGCTGTTCATCTCGCACGACCTCGATGTGGTGGAGTACCTGTGCGACCGCGTGGTGGTGCTCTACCTGGGCCGCGTGATGGAGATCGCGCCCACTTCCGCGCTGTATGCAAGCCCTGCGCATCCCTACACGCGCGCGCTGCTCGCGGCCGCCCCGATCCCCGACCCCGCGCAGCGGCGTACCATCCCCCTGCTGCAGGGCGACCTGCCCAGCCCCGCCAATCCGCCGTCCGGCTGCGTGTTCCGCACGCGCTGCCCGCACGCGGTAGCCGAATGTGCCAGCGCCGACATGGCCCTGCGCTCCGTGGGCGCGGACCATTGGAAGGCCTGCTGGCGCGACGACATCTGACCGGTGCAGCCCCTGGCTGCGCCCCAACCACATGACGAGACAACATGACCAACAACACCACTGACTTCACCCTGGACGCCACCTGCAAGAGCTATCCCATCGCTGCGGCGCCCTGCCGCGCCAGCGAGATCGGCGCGCGCGGCTGGAACGTACTGGCGGACGACCTGGCGTTTCCGCTCGCCGTGCTCAGCCGCACGGCACTGGCGCACAACCTGGCCTGGATGCAGGATTTCGCGCAGCGCAAGGGCATCGCCCTGGCGCCGCACGGCAAGACCACCATGTCGCCCCAGCTCTTCGCACAGCAGCTGGCGGCTGGTGCCTGGGGCCTGACCTTCGCCACGGCCTTCCAGGTCGCGGTGGGGGTGGAGGCCGGTGCGCGTAGCGTCATCATCGCCAACCAGGTGGTGTGCGATGCCGACCTGGACGCGCTCGATGCGCTGCTGGCGCGCCATGCGGATCTCACGGTGTGGTTCCTCGTGGATTCGCTGGCGCAGCTCACGCTGGTGGAGGCCTGGAAGCAGCGCCGTGGCAGTGCCCGCGTGTTCAACGTGCTGCTGGAGATGGGCATCCCCGGCCAGCGCACGGGCTGCCGCACGCTGGACGAGGCACTGGCGCTGGCGCGCGCGCTGGCGGCGTCGAAGGCCGTGCAGTTCGATGGCATCGAATGCTATGAGGGCGGCGTGGCGCGCTGCGACAACGAGCACGACGCCCGCGAAGTGACCGCCATGGTGCGCCGCGTGATGGACGTGGCACGGGCCTGCGACACCGAGCACCTGTTCGCACGGGACCGCATCCTGCTCACGGCCGGCGGCTCGGCCGTGTTCGACCTGGTGGTGCCGCTGCTGCAGGCCCAGGGCCTGTCGCGCCCGGTGGAGGGCGTGCTGCGCTCGGGCTGCTACGTGACGCACGACCACGGCAACTACGCGCGCTTTCTCAAGAACGTGGAGCAGCGCGAAGGGCTCGATGCCTCGCTGCGCCCGGCGCTCACGGTCTGGGCCATGGTGCAGTCCGTGCCCGAACCGGGCCTGGCCCTGCTGACCTGCGGGCGGCGCGACATTTCCTACGACCTTGAGATGCCCATCCCCGTGCAACTGGCGCGGCGCGGTGCGCGCATGGCAGCTGCCGTGCCCGCCGGCTGGAGCGTGAGCGCACTCAACGACCAGCATGCCTACCTGCGCTTCGACGCATCGGCCGGTGAAGGCAGCGCCCCGCGCGTGGGAGATCGCGTGGCGCTGGGCATTTCGCACCCCTGCACCACCTTCGACAAATGGCGCTGGATGCCGCTGGTGGAAGACGATGGCGCCGTCACGGGTGCCATCAGCACCCGGTTCTGAGGCCGGAGAAGCGCATGAACAGCAGCCTGCCTCCTTCGCCATCGTCCACCCTGCCGCCCAGCCCCACGCCCGGACTGCTGCAGCAGTTGCGCGAACGGCAGGACAGCCTGCCCGAAGCGCAGCGCAGCGTGGTGCGCGCCGTGCTTGAAGACCCGCGTGCCGCCGTGGCCGCCACGGTGGAGCAACTGGCACAGCAGGCAGGCGTGTCCATGCCGACCATCGTACGCACCTGCCGCAGCTTCGGCTACGACTCGGTGCGCGAATTCATGCTGGCGCTGGCGCAGGACCTGGCGGTCTCGGGCTCGTACCTGCACCGCAGCGTGCTGGCCGAAGACTCGGCGCAGGACGTCTCCAGCAAGATCATCCACGCGGCCGTCGCCTCGCTGACCGAGCTGGGCCGGCGCATCGACGTGGAGGTGATCGACCAGGTGGCCGCCAAGCTCGCCAAGGCGCGGCGCATCGATTGCTATTCGGTGGGTGCGGCGTCGACCTTCACGGCCAGCGAGCTGCAAAGCCGGCTGTTCCGCCTGGGCCTCACGGCGAATGCGATCTTCGATGCACACCAGCAGTTGGTATCCGCCAGCACGCTGGGCCCCGAGGGCGTGGCCTTTGTCGTCTCGCACGTGGGTCGCATGCCCTACACGGTGGAGGCGGCCCGCTTTGCGCGCTCGCAGGGCGCCACCGTGATCGCCCTCACGCAGCCAGGCACGCCG
This sequence comes from Acidovorax sp. Root219, assembly GCF_001428665.1. Classification (GTDB taxonomy): domain Bacteria; phylum Pseudomonadota; class Gammaproteobacteria; order Burkholderiales; family Burkholderiaceae_C; genus Acidovorax. Next base: position 130,043 of record NZ_LMIJ01000024.1, on the reverse strand, counting down.
CTGGCGGAGACGGCCGACCTGGTGCTGGCCGTGTCGGTGCCGCAGGACGCAGTGATGCGCGTGGGCACCGAGGCCTACCTGGCGCACCTGGTGGTGATCGAGATCCTGATGGTGCGCCTGGCGCAGCAGCTGGGACCGGTAGCCACCCGCGGCCTGCAGCAGTTCAAGCAGCTTTTGCACAAACACGGATTCGACAGCGCCGAGTATTCGGGCGCCATGGACCCCGGCCCGGGCCTGCACAAGCCGGGCCAGAAAGACCACTGATGGCAGCAACGCAAGCGACCCTGCTGAAGAACGGAACCATCATCGACGGCACCGACCGCCCCGGATGGGTGGGCGACCTGCTGCTGGCGGGCGAGCGCATCGTGGCGCTGGCCGCACCCGGCGCCATCGACCCCGCCTTGTTCACCGGCATGGCAGTCGAGACCATCGACTGCACGGACCGCGTGATCGCGCCCGGTTTCATCGACGTGCACACGCACGACGATGCCGCCGCCATCGACGCCCCCGACATGCTGCCCAAGCTGTCGCAGGGCGTGACCACGGTGATCGTGGGCAACTGCGGCATCTCGCTGGCGCCCATGGTGACCGATGCGCCGGCGGCGCCGCTGTCACTGCTGGGCAAACACCAGTTCCGCCATGACACCATGGCCGCCTATGCGCGCGCCGTGGATGCCGCGCAGCCCGGCGTGAACGTGGCGGCCCTGCTGGGCCACACAGCCTTGCGCATGCGCCACCTGCCCGAGCTGGGCCGCGCGGCCACGGTCAGCGAGCGCGCCGCCATGGCGGCCGACATGCAGGAGGCCATGGACGCGGGCGCCTTGGGCCTGTCGTCCGGCGTGTTCTACAAGGAGGCCTATGCGGCCGACCTCACCGAGCTGACCGAGCTGGCCAGCGTGGCTGCGCGCAATGGCGGCGTCTACGCCACCCATATCCGCGATGAGCTCGCCGGCATTCTGCCGGCGCTGCAGGAGGCCGCGCTCACGGCTCGGCAGGCCGGCCTGCCGCTGGTGCTGTCGCACCACAAATGCGCCGGCGCCGCCAACTGGGGCCGCACGCGCGAGACGCTGCCGCTGATCGAGTCGCTGGCCCAGGGCCAGCCCATCAGCCTGGACGTGTACCCCTACACCGCCGGCTCGACGGTGCTGCGCACTGACCTGGTCGACGGCGTGATCGACATCCTGATCACCGGCAGCCAGCCGCACCCCGAGATGGTGGGCCGCTACCTCAAGGACATCGCGCGCGAGTGGGATGTGAGCGAGCAGGCGGCGTGCGACCGGCTGCAGCCCGGCGGCGCCTGCTACTTCCAGATGCGCGAGGACGATGTGGAGCGCGTGATTGCGCACCCGCTGGCCATGATCGGCTCGGATGGGCTGCCCCATGACGAGCGCCCGCACCCGCGGCTGTGGGGCGCGTTTCCACGCGTACTGGCTTGCTACTGGCGCGAAAAAGGCTTGCTGCGGCTGGAAGAGGCCATCCACAAGATGACCGGCCTGTCGGCCCGGCGCTTTCGCATCGGCGAGCGCGGGCGGCTCGCGGCCGGCTTCATGGCCGACGTGGTGGTGTTCGACCCGGCGCGTGTGCGCGATACCGCCAGCTACGAGCAACCCGTGCAGTTCAGCGAGGGCATCGAGCAGGTATGGGTGAACGGCGTGCTGAGCTATACCGCTGCCGGCCGGGCTACCGGCGCGCGCGCCGGGCGCTTCATTCGCCGGCAGGCAACGGCCTGACCCGGGCCGGCGGCCAGGAGGTGCCGGACGGCATCTCCTGGCCCCGCCCGACCCGCCTCGACTGAGAATTGGTTCTCAATAGTATGATGCGCATCCACCATGCGGATCTCGCGCCCCCTCCTCTGGCTCTTGCTGCTCACGCTGTGCCTGCACCTGACGGCAGGCATGGGCCTGCACGCCGCAGAGCACCTGGGGAGCCAGCGCGCGGCGGTAGCGCAGGCCTTGGCGTCCGACGAAGACAGCGAGGCTGGGCATCCCGGCAAGACCTCTGTCGAGGCCGGTGTGTGTGCCTGGTGCCTGGCCCACGCCCAGCAGGCGGCCGACCTGGCCACGGCCCCGCCCGTGCCCGACGCTGCGCAGGCCTGGGCCTGGGTACCGCCAGTGCGGGATGCAGTGGCCTTCATCCCGCACCCCGGCCATTGGCCGTTCGCGTCACGCGACCCTCCCGCCGCACAGGCCTGACCCTGCGCACTGCGTTGGGCTGAACGTCCCGTCCCCATCGACCTTTCGGCTGCGCCCGGCGCCTGCCGCAGGCCGGTGCATTTCTTCCTGGTCTGCGCCACCGCGCCACCGCGTAACCGCGCCTGCACGCAGCAGGCATGCGCGCGAGACCTGCCCCTTCGAATGCCCTTCATGACCACCGCCACGCTTCGCACGGGTATTTCCGTGCCCGTTTTCCTCCACCTGCGCCCCCACCCTTTGGCATGGGCCATTGCTTGCGCGCTGGTTGCTCCGGTCTTCGCGCAGACTGCACCGCCCCCCGTGGCCCAGGCGCCTGGGCAGCTGTCCACCGTCGAGATCGTGGGCCGCACAGAGTCCGGGGCATACCACGCCGATGAAGCGGCCGGAGCCAAGTCGGACCTGCCGCTGCGCGAGCTGCCGCAGTCGGTGCGCATCGTGACGCGCCAGGCCATCGACGACCTGGGCGCCACCAAGCTCGACGACGTGCTCGACTATGTCGGCGGCGTATCGCGGCAGAACAACTTTGGCGGCCTGTGGGACAACATCGCCATCCGCGGCCTGCCGGGCAACGAGAACACCGGCATGGCCACGCTGCTCAACGGCTTCTCGTCCAACCGCGGCTTCAACGCACCGCGCGACCTGGCGGGGGTGGAGCGCATCGAGTTTCTCAAGGGCACTGCTGCCGCGCTGTACGGCAGCAGCGAGCCGGGCGGCACGCTCAACATCGTCTCCAAGCGCCCGCTGTGGAAAGCGGCCCACTCCGTGGAAGGCTACGTGGGCAGCTATGCGCTCAAGCGCGGCGCCTTCGACAGCACGGGCCCCATTGGCGAGAACTTCGCCTACCGCCTCAACGTGGCGGTGGAAGACCGTGACAGCTTTCGCGACCAGGTGACGGCACGGCGCGAAGTGGTGGCGCCCGCCTTCACCTGGAAGCTGGGCCGCGACACGGTGCTGGAATATGCCGGCGAGGTGCTGCGCCAGGCAACGCCCCTCGACCGCGGCGTGGTCGCGGTGAACAACCAGCTGGGCGCCATTCCCCGCAACCGCTTCCTGGGCGAACCGGCCGACGGCAAGGTGGCGGTGGAGAACCAGACTCACCAGTTCATCCTGTCGCATGAATGGAACCCCACCTGGCGCAGCCGGTTCGGCCTGGCGTACCGCGAAACTTCGGTGAATGGTTTCTCCACCGAAGCCACCGCCTTGCAGGCCAATGGCAGTTTGACGCGGCAGCGCCGCTTTCGCGATTTCGAGTCTGACGACATCGCGCTCCAGGCCGAGTTACAAGGCAACCTGAAAACAGGGGCCATCGAGCACGAACTGCTGCTGGGAGTGGAGAGCTTTCGCTTCCACATGGATTCGCTGATGCTGAGGGCGAACCCCACCACCACGGCGCCGTATGCGATCAACATCTGCAACCCGGTCTACGGCCAGGCCCAGCCCACGCCGACAGCCAACACCGACACGCTGGAGCACCAGCGCAATACGGCGTTCTACCTGCAGGATGCGATCAGGCTGGCGCCCGACTGGCGGCTCGTGGCGGGCGTGCGCATGGACAACTACCGCCAGTCCCTGGAGAACCGCCGGACCCGCGCCACGGCCAGCCAGGAACCCTCTTCCACCTCGCCGCGTGTCGGCCTGAGCTGGTTGCCAACCCCCCAGTGGACGGTGTATGCCAATGCGGGCCGTTCCTTCCGCCCGAACGTCGGCTCGGACGTGGCGACCCGTGCATTCGAACCGGAGACGGGCCGGGCTCTGGAACTGGGCACCAAGTGGGAAAGCGCGGACAAGCGCATGGGCGCCACTGCGGCTCTGTTCGATATCCGCAAGCGCAACGTGCTCACGGCCGACCCACTGAACAGCGGCTTTTCGGCCGCTGCTGGCGAGATCCGCAGCCGGGGCCTGGAATTTGACCTGGCGGGCCAGGTGACGACGCACTGGCGGGTCAACGCGAGCATGGTGTTCAACGACGTGGAGATCACGAAGGACAACACCCTGGAAGTGGGTGGCCGCCTGCTCAACGTGCCCAAGGTCAACGGCAGCGTACTGGCGGTGTACGAGGACATGCTGGGCAATGGGCAGCGCTACGGCGTGGGCGGCGGCGTTACCCACGTGGGCCAGCGCCTGGGCCAGGCGCGCACGCAAGGCGAGGCCACCGCAGGCACGCCGGCCTTCGACCTGCCCGCCTACACCACGGCTAAGCTGGTCGCGTACTGGCGCCTGTCGCCCACGCTGCGGCTGACGCTGGACGTGGACAACCTTTTTGACAAGACCTACTACACCAGCTCCTACAGCCGCGTGTGGGTGACCCCGGGCACAGCCCGCACGGTCACCATGGGCCTGCAGGCGAAGTTCTGAACACGATGGGCATGACGACCATGGCAGACCACCATCTCCCAGAACCTGTACTGCAGGCCCGCGCCGTCACGGCCAGCTACGGCGGCCGCACCATCCTGCAGGGCCTGGACCTGCAGGTGAACCGGGGTGAAATCTACGCCCTGCTGGGCTCCAACGGTGCGGGCAAGACGACCACGCTGAGCCTGTTCCTGGGCTTTCTTGCGCCCACTGCGGGCAGCCTGCGCGTGCACGGCACCGACCCGGTGGCCGACCCGGACGCGGCGCGCAGGCAACTGGCCTACATCCCCGAGAACGTCGCACTCTACGAGCACCTGAGCGCCCGCGAGAACGTGGCCTACCTGCTGGACCTGGCGGGCCAACCCGAGGGCGCGCAGGCCATTGACCAGGCACTGCGGGCCGCCGGGCTCGCCGCTGCGGCCCACGGCCAGCGCGTGGCGGGTTTTTCCAAAGGCATGCGCCAGAAGGTGGCGATTGCACTGGCACTGGCACGCAAGGTGCCGGCGCTGCTGCTGGACGAGCCCACCTCGGGCCTGGACCCGCAGGCCACTGCCGAGTTCAACCGGTTGCTGGCGCTGCTGCGCTCGCAGGGCGTGGCGGTGCTGATGGTGACGCACGACCTGCTGAGCGCAGCCGACGTGGCCGACCGCATCGGCTTCATCGATGCCGGGCGCCTGGTCGAGGAAGTGGCGGCCAGTGGCGACGAGCGCTTTGACGTGCGCGCCCTGCACCGGCGCTACGCCACGCCGGGAGCCACGGCATGAGCCGCGCCGTCACCCGCATCGCGCGCGAGGAGTGGCGCCTGATGCTGCGCGACCGCGTGGCCGTGCTGGGCCTGGCGCTGCTCACAGTGCTGACCCTGGTGGCCTCGCTCACGGCCTGGGAATCGCGCCGCGCAGCCGATGCCGAGCGCGCCCGCTACCAGGCGCAGGCCAACCAGGAGTTCGAGGCCCAGCCTGACCGCCACCCGCACCGCATGGTGCACTACGGACACTTCGTGTTCCGGCCGCTGAACCCGCTGGCGGCATTCGACGCGGGCATCGATGCCTACACCGGGCACACGCTGTTCCTGGAGGGTCACCGCCAGAACAGCGCCAACTTCGGCGATGTGCGCCAGTCGTCCCTGCTGCTGCGCTTCGGCCAGCTCACGCCGGCCTTCGTGCTGCAGGTGCTGGCGCCGCTGCTGCTGGTGTTCCTGGGCCACGCATCCCTGGCACGCGAGCGCGAGTCGGGTACCTTGCGCATCTTGCTGGCGCAGGGCGTGCGACCGGGCCAGATCGTGCGCGGCAAGCTGCTGGCACTGGCCGGCGCGGCGGCACTGGCCCTGCTGCCCGCCGCCCTGGCGCTGGCCTGGATGGGTGCGCTCTCGCAACCCCTGCGCTCGGCAGCGCTGCTGGCGGGCCATGCACTCTGGCTGCTGCTGTGGGCGCTGGCGGTGGTGGGGCTTTCCGCGCTGTTTGCGCGGCGGCGCGATGCCTTGCTGTGCCTGCTTGCCCTGTGGACGGTCACCGTGATCCTGGTGCCGCGGCTGGCGGCAGATACGGCCGCCTATGCCCACGGGCTGCCCACCCGCCTGGAGAGCGACATTGCCGTGGCGCGCGACCTCGCCGCCATGGGTGACAGCCACAACCCCGACGATCCGTACTTCGCGGGCTTCCGCCAGAAGGTACTGGCGCAGTATGGCGTCGCCAGGGTCGAGGACCTGCCCGTCAACTACAAAGGCCTGCTCGGCATGGAAGGCGAACGCATGACCAGCGAGCTCTTCAACCGCTATGCCGCCGATTCCTTCGACCAGCAGGGGCGGCAGAGCGCCTGGATGGACCGGGCCGGCCTGCTCAGCCCGTTGCTGGCCCTGCGGCGGGTGTCGATGGCCACGGCGGGCACCGACCTGGCCAGCTACCGGCGCTTTCTGGAGCAGGGGGAGCACTACCGCTACACACTGATCCAGTCGCTCAACCGCCTGCAGGCGGAGAAGATCCGCTATGCCGATGACCGCAACCCCACCCGGCAGAACCGCGTGGACCGCACGCACTGGCACGACACTGCGCATTTCCAGTACCTGCCTGCCACACCGTCGGCCGTGCTGCAGTCGGTGCTGCCTGCCGCAGCCACGCTGCTGGCCTGGCTGGCAGCACTGCTGGCGCTGCTGGCCTTCAGCGCGCAGCGCCTGGGAAGGAGCACCCGATGATGCGCTGGCTTGCCCATGAATGGCGGCTGGTCTGCCGCTCACGCCTGTGCCTGTGGGCCCTGGTGCTGCTGTGCCTGCTGTCCGCCGTGTCCCTGGTATCGGGCGCGCGCGAGGTGGCCCGCCAGCAGGCCCACATCGCACGCCTGGCGCCGCTGCACGAGCGGGACGTGCAGGCCGTGGCCAGCCGCTTTGCCAAAGGCGGCGATGCGGGTTATGCGGCCTACTACACGTTCTACGACACGCAGGACCCGCCTTCGAGCGCCGCCTTCCTGGCCCTGGGCCTGCGCGACGTGGCGCCCTATGTGCTGCGCGTGCGCGCCCTGGGGCTGCAGGCCCAGCTTTACGAGGGGGAGACCTTCAACCCCGAACTCGCGCTCGCAGGGCGTTTCGACTTCGCGTTCGTGCTGATCTACCTGGCGCCGCTGTTCATCATTGCGCTGCTGCATGACCTGGTGTCGGGCGAGCGCCAGTCGGGCCGGTTGCGCACGCTGCTGGCCATGCCGGGGGCGGGTACGCGGCTGTGGCTGCGCCGCGCGGGCCTGCGCACGGCGCTGGCCATCGCCAGCCTGGCCCTGCCGCTGCTGGCAGCCGCAGCCGTGCTGCCCATCGGCATGGCGGCCCTGGCAGGAGCGCTGGCCGTGGTGGTGGTCTACGCGGCCTTCTGGGGCACCGTGTGCGTGCTGGTGGCCGCCCGGCCCTGGAGCTCCACCGCGCATGCCACCGCGCTGATGGGCTGCTGGGTGGTGCTCACCCTGGTGTTGCCCACGCTGGCGCAGATGGCCATCACGCGCAGCATTCCCGTGGGCCAGGGCGTGGACCTGATGCTCGTGCAACGCCAGAACGTGCACGGCGCCTGGGACCAGCCGCGCGATGCCACGATGCACAAGTTCTTCAAGACCCACCCCGAGTGGAAGGACACAGCCGCCCTGCCGGTGCAGTTCCACTGGAAGTGGTACTACGCTTTCCAGCAACTGGGCGACGAGAGCGTGGCCGGCGAGGTCAGTGCCTACCGCAGCGGGCTCACGCGCCGCCAGCATTGGACGGAACGCCTGGGCTGGCTGCTGCCCGGTGTGGCGGCCCAGGGCGCACTGCACGGGCTGGCGCGCAGCGACCTGCCAGCCCAGCTGCGCTACCAGGAGCGCATAGAAACCTTCCACAGGGAAGTGCGGGAGTTCTACTACCCCTATGTCTTCAACGAGCGCCCTTTCGGCCCCGCAGACTTTGCCCGCCGACCCCGCTTCTCGGCCGTGGCGCTCGCCCCCTCAATGCCGCTGGCGCCGCTGGTGGCCATGCTGGCCTGGGTGCTGTGCCTGGGTGGCCTGTGCGCCCGCGCATTGAAGCGGGTACAGGCATCGGCCTGAACATCGGCGGGGCGGCTTTGCACGCGCTGCAAAGCCGCTTCCCGCGGGCCGCCGTGTCCGAAAACAGGGCCGAAAACTACAGTGGAGGCACCAACAACCCGCCACCACTGACCAGGAGTTTTCCACCATGCCCATCATCAACGTCAAGGTCTCTGCCGAACGCTCGGCCGCCCTTTCGCAGCGCATCTCGGACACGCTGCTCGAATTGACCACCCGCATCCTGGGCAAGAACCCCAAGATCACGGCGGTCACCGTCTCCTACGTGCATCCCGAGGACTGGATCGTGGGCGGCAGCAGCCTCGCAGCACAGGGCAAGCGCAGCGTGTACCTGGACATCAAGGTGGTCGACGAGACCAACACCAAGGCCGAGAAGGCGCGCTACATCGCCGAAGTGTTCGCCGCATTCCAGGGGCTGCTGGGCGAATTGCACGAAGAAAGCTACATCTACGTGCAGGATGTGCGCGCCACGGCCTATGGCTATGGCGGCAAGACACAGGAGTTTCGCCACCAGCATCCCCAGTGACCGCCTGCGGATGGCCAGCCAGGGGGCTTTCAAGGATGGAAGCCCCGACAAAACCGGCCCAGAAACAAAAAAGCCCACTATCAAGTGGGCTTTTTTGAAGCGGCTAACCGCTATATTGGTTGCGGGAGGAGGATTTGAACCTCCGACCTTTGGGTTATGAGCCCAACGAGCTACCAGACTGCTCCATCCCGCGGCAAGATTGAATTATATACCTTATTCTGCGGCTGCGGCCGAAGAATTTTCAGTTTTTTCATCGCCACGGTCGACCAATTCAACCAGGGCCATGGGCGCATTGTCGCCAACGCGGAAACCCATCTTCAGGATGCGGGTGTAACCACCGGGACGCGCGTTGAAGCGGGGGCCCAGGTCGTTGAACAGCTTGGTGACGCTGTCACGGTCGCGCAGGCGGTTGAAAGCCAGGCGGCGGTTGGCGACGGTGTCGACCTTGGCCAGGGTGATCATGGGCTCGATCACGCGGCGCAGTTCCTTGGCCTTGGGAACGGTGGTCTTGATGACTTCGTGCTCGATGATCGAGTTCATCATGTTCTGCAGCATCGCAAGGCGGTGCGAGCTGGTGCGATTGAGTTTGCGGAGTCCGTGTCCGTGGCGCATGGTGCTTTCCTTCTACTGTCTATGTAATTAAATCGGGCAGCCGTATCAGGTACTGCGCGAGGCACTGTTGTTCCCTCGGGGGGGAACGAAAAGTCCCCCTTACGGCAAGACCGCGGGGGACTCTGGAAACCAGGGTCCCTCTTTCGGGGAACCCGGGATTATAGCGGTTTTGATTAACGCTTGTCCAGACCGGCTGGTGGCCAGTTCTCAAGCTTCATGCCAAGCGTGAGACCACGCGATGCGAGCACTTCCTTGATTTCGTTGAGCGACTTGCGGCCCAGGTTAGGCGTCTTGAGCAGCTCGTTCTCGGTGCGCTGGATCAGGTCACCGATGTAATAGATGTTCTCGGCCTTCAGGCAATTGGCAGAACGCACGGTCAGCTCCAGCTCGTCCACAGGGCGCAGCAGGATCGGATCGAACGTGGCATTGCCGCGTGGGCCTGCAGGTGCGTCGAACGCAGCCAGCTCGCCACCTTCCAGCTGTGCGAACACAGCCAGCTGCTCCACCAGGATCTTGGCCGATGCACGCACTGCGTCTTCGGCAGTGATGGCACCGTTGGTCTCGATCTCGACGACCAGCTTGTCCAGGTCGGTACGCTGCTCCACACGGGCGCTTTCCACGGTGTAGCTCACACGCTTCACAGGGGAGAACGAGGCGTCCAGCACGATGCGGCCAATCGACTTGGTCGATTCGTCGGCATAGCGGCGCAGGTTGCCCGGCACGTAGCCACGGCCCTTTTCCACCTTGATCTGCATGTCCAGCTTGCCACCGGCCGACAGCGTGGCAATCACGTGGTCGGGGTTGACGATCTCGACGTCATGGGGCGTCTGGATGTCGCGCGCGGTCACCACGCCTTCACCATCCTTGCGCAGGCTCAGCGTGACTTCGTCACGGTTGTGCAGCTTGAACACCACGCCCTTGAGGTTCAGCAGGATGTTGACCACATCTTCCTGAACGCCGTCAATGGACGAGTACTCATGCAGAACGCCTGCAATGGTGACTTCCGTCGCTGCGTAACCCACCATGGACGAGAGCAGGACGCGCCGAATGGCGTTGCCCAGCGTATGGCCGTAGCCACGCTCGAACGGCTCCAGCGCGACCTTGGCACGGTTGTGGCCAAGCTGCTCGACATTGATCGCCTTGGGTTTCAGCAAATTGGTTTGCATTCAGACTTCCTCTCAATACCCCCAGCTCGTTACACCGGTAAGGCTGGTGAAGCGCCTAAACCGCGATGCCTCGCGGTTCAGGTACGGTTTTCTCGAAATGTGATTCGAACTAGCGATTAGCGCGAATACAACTCAACGATCAGCGATTCGTTGATGTCGGCGCCGAACTCGTCGCGGTCAGGCACCTTCTTGAACACGCCTTCTGCCTTCTCGGCATTGACGTCCACCCAGGCGGGCATGCCGACCTGTGCAGCCAGTTGCAGTGCTTCGACGATGCGGTTCTGCTTCTTGGACTTTTCGCGCACGGCCACGACATCGCCGACCTTGACCAGGTACGAGGGGATGTTGACGGGCTTGCCGTTCACGGTGATGGCGCAATGCGACACCAGCTGACGGGCTTCTGCACGCGTGGAGCCAAAGCCCATGCGGTACACGACGTTGTCCAGACGCGATTCCAGCAGGAACAGCAGGTTGGCGCCGGTGTTGCCCTTGCGGCCATCAGCGGTCTCGAAGTAGCGGCGGAACTGCTTTTCCAGAATGCCGTACATGCGCTTGACCTTCTGCTTTTCGCGCAGTTGCAGGCCATAGTCGGACGTGCGGGCACCGGAGGTGCGGCCGTGCTGACCAGGCTTGGAGTCGAACTTGCACTTGTCCGCAATGGAGCGACGTGCGCTCTTGAGGAACAGGTCGGTGCCTTCACGGCGGGAGAGTTTGGCCTTGGGGCCGAGGTAACGTGCCACTTGAACTTCCTTTTTGTCATCTACCGCAAACCATTGCGGGAGCCGCCTGTGTCGCTCTCGCGTACGCAGGCGGCGGTGGGCTTGTGAAAATTAGATACGACGGCGCTTTTGAGGGCGGCAGCCGTTGTGCGGGACTGGCGTCACGTCGGAGATCGACGTGATGCGGATGCCCAGGGCACCCAGTGCGCGCACCGAGGATTCGCGACCAGGACCTGGGCCCTTGATCTCGACGTCCAGGTTCTTGATGCCTTGGTCAATGGCGGCGCGGCCAGCCACTTCCGAAGCCACCTGGGCAGCGAAAGGCGTGGATTTGCGCGAGCCCTTGAAGCCCTGGCCACCCGACGATGCCCACGACAGGGCATTGCCCTGGCGGTCCGTGATCGTGATGATCGTGTTGTTGAACGACGCATGCACGTGGGCAATGCCGTCCGACACGTTCTTGCGAACCTTCTTGCGAACGCGCTGTGCTGCGTTATTGGCTGGAGACTTGGCCATATTGATCTTTCAATCTCTTTATTTCTTCAGTGCAGCAGCACCCTTGCGCGGACCCTTGCGGGTGCGGGCATTGGTGCGGGTACGCTGACCACGCATCGGCAGACCACGACGATGGCGGAAACCACGGTAGCAGCCAATGTCCATCAAGCGCTTGATGTTCATGGTGGTTTCGCGGCGCAGATCACCTTCAATGGTGAATTGCTCGATCTGCTCACGAATTTTTTCCAGGTCGCCGTCCGTCAGATCCTTGATCTTCTTGGAGTAAGCGATTCCGGTTGCTTCGCAAATCTTGCGAGCGCGAGTCCGACCAATGCCAAAAATGGCGGTCAGACCGATTTCCGCGTGCTTGTGGGGCGGAATGTTAATGCCAGCGATACGTGCCATATGCGTCCTCTAATACTTTCCAATCAACCCTGGCGCTGCTTGTGACGCAGTTCCGTGCAGATCACGCGCACCACACCTTTGCGGCGGATGATCTTGCAGTTGCGGCAGATTTTTTTGACCGAAGCCGAAACTCTCATTGCATTCTCCTAAAACTTTTGCATCCGTCCCGGCATCTTGCACGGAACACAATTTGTGCCCGCGACAAACATCGTGGGGCGCCAACTAAACCAAACCTTGCATTCAGGAAACCAACCGCGGAAAGCGCCTGGCCACCGTCACCCGTCAACCGCCCTGATTGCCTTTGAAATTGGCTTTCTTGAGCAGCGACTCATACTGTTGCGACATCATGTAGTTCTGGACCTGGGCCATGAAGTCCATGGTCACCACCACAATGATCAACAGCGAAGTTCCACCAAAGTAAAACGGTACGTTGTACTTCAGAATCAAGAACTCGGGCAGCAGGCAGACGAAGGTGATGTAAACCGCCCCCGCCAGTGTCAGTCGCACAAGAATCTTGTCGATATAGCGGGCCGTCTGCTCACCAGGACGAATCCCGGGAATGAACGCACCGCTCTTCTTCAGGTTGTCTGCCGTTTCACGGCTGTTGAAGACCAGCGCCGTGTAGAAGAAGCAGAAGAAGATGATCGCAGCAGCATAGAACATCACATACACCGGCTGACCAGGCGTCAGGGCAGAAGAGATGTCGCGCAACCAGCGCATCGACTCACCGGCACTGAACCAGTTCACCACGGTGGCTGGCAGCAGGATGATGGACGACGCGAAGATGGGAGGAATCACACCTGCCATGTTCAGCTTCAAGGGCAGGTGCGACGATTGTCCACCATACACCTTGTTCCCCACCTGCCGGCGCGCATAGTTCACCAGGATCTTGCGCTGACCACGTTCCACGAACACCACGAAGTAAGTCACCGCAGCGACCACCAGCACGATGAAGATAGCTGCCAGAATGCTCATCGCACCTGTGCGCACCAGCTCCAGCAGGCCACCGATGGAGCTTGGCAGACCGGCCGCGATACCTGCAAAGATCAGGATCGAGATACCGTTGCCAAGACCACGTTCCGTGATCTGCTCACCGAGCCACATCAGGAACATGGTGCCTGCCGTCAGGCTGACCATGGCCGTGATGCGAAAACCCATGCCAGGGCTCAGCACCAAGCCGGCCGAGCTCTCCAGCGCCACGGCAATGCCGAGCGACTGGAAAATGGCCAAGCCCAGCGTGCCGTAGCGCGTGTACTGGGTGATCTTCCTGCGGCCGGACTCGCCTTCCTTCTTGAGCTGTTCAAACGTCGGGACCACGTAGGTCATCAGTTGCATGATGATCGATGCCGAGATGTACGGCATGATCCCCAGTGCAAAGACGGTAAAGCGCGAGAGCGCTCCACCCGAGAACATGTTGAACAGGTTCAGGATGCCGCCTTGCTGGCCGCTGAATAACTGCTGAAGTTGGGCTGGGTCGATACCAGGCACCGGGATATGAGCCCCGATGCGGTAAACGATCAGCGCAAGCAACAGAAAAACCAGGCGACGACGCAGGTCGCCGAACTTGCCGGTTTTTGCAATTTGAGCCGCGCTAGTTGCCACAGGTGCCTTCTTTCAGAACCAAAATCAGGCCAGGCTGCCGCCAGCAGCTTCGATAGCCGCCTTGGCACCCGCTGTAGCGCCAACACCCGTCAGCTTGACAGCCTTGGTGAGCGTACCGGTCTTGATGACCTTGACCACCTTGGCCAGCTCGCCGATCAGGCCGGCTTGCTTCAAGGCAAGCACGTCCACTTCGGCCAGGCCCAGCTTTTCCAGGTCGGTCAGGTTGACTTCGGCATTGAACTGCAGCAGGTGCGACTTGAAGCCGCGCTTTGGCAGGCGACGTTGCAAAGGCATTTGACCGCCTTCGAAACCCACCTTGTGGTAGCCGCCTGCGCGGGACTTCTGACCCTTGTGACCACGGCCAGCGGTCTTGCCCAGACCGGAGCCGATACCGCGGCCTACACGGCGCTTGGCATGCTTGGCGCCGTCTGCGGGCTTGATGCTATTGAGTTCCATGATCTATCTCTCAGAGGACTTTGACCAGATAGCTGATCTTGTTAATCATGCCGCGCACTTCGGGCGAGTCCTGCAGTTCGCTGACGCTGTTCAGCTTGCGCAGACCCAGGCCACGGACGGTGGCGCGGTGCGATTCCTTGGTGCCGATAGGGCTGCGCACCAGTTGAATCTTGACGGTTTGTTGCGTAGTCATTTACAGCTTCCAATCAGGCGAAGATGTCTTCGACCGTTTTGCCGCGCTTGGCTGCCACTTGCGAAGGCGTCGTGGAGTTCACCAGTGCGTCAAAAGTAGCGCGGACCATGTTGTAGGGGTTGGACGAACCATGGCTCTTGGCCACGATGTCGGTCACGCCCAACACTTCGAAGACAGCGCGCATGGGGCCGCCAGCGATGATGCCGGTACCCTTGGGGGCCGGTGCCATCATCACATGTGCAGCGCCGTGGTGGCCAGTCACCTGGTGGAAGATCGTGCCGTGCTTCAGCGTGACCTTCACCATGTTGCGACGGGCTTCTTCCATCGCCTTTTGCACGGCAGCAGGCACTTCCTTGGACTTGCCCTTGCCCATGCCCACGCGGCCGTCACCGTCGCCGACCACAGTCAGTGCGGCGAAACCGAGGATACGGCCACCCTTCACGACTTTGGTGACGCGGTTGACCGCGATCATTTTTTCGCGCAGACCGTCGTCACGACCTTCGTCTTGCACTTTGGGTTGAAATTTAGCCATTTTGTATTCCGCTCCGCTTAGAACTGCAGGCCAGCTTCACGGGCTGCGTCGGCCAGAGCCTTGACGCGACCGTGGTAGGCAAAGCCTGAGCGATCAAATGCAACCTTCTCAACGCCAGCAGCCTTTGCCTTTTCAGCAATGCGCTTGCCGATGGCCGTGGCTGCAGCGGCATTGCCGCCCTTGCCCGAACCACCGAGTTCCTTGCGGACGTCGGCTTCTGCGGTGGAGGCGCTTGCCAACACCTTGCTGCCGTCGCCGGAAATGACGCTGGCATAAATATGGAGATTCGTGCGGTTCACGGTCAGACGGGCCACGCCTTGCTGTGCAATGCGGATACGGGTCTGGCGCGAACGACGAAGACGCTGCTCTTTCTTGGTCAACATGTTGCAGCTCCTTACTTCTTCTTGGTCTCTTTGATCGTGATCTTCTCGTCCGCATAGCGGATGCCCTTGCCCTTGTAGGGCTCGGGTGGACGAACAGCACGGATCTCAGCGGCAATTTGGCCAACGCGTTGGCGGTCGGCACCCTTCACAACCACTTCCGTGGGGGTGGGGGTGGCCACCGTGATGCCAGCGGGCATCTCGATGTTGACCGGGTGCGAATAACCGACAGCCAGGTTGAGCTTGGCGCCGGAGGCGGCGGCCTTGTAGCCCACGCCGATCAGGGTCAGCTTCTTCTCGAAACCCTTGCTCACGCCCACAACCATGTTGTTGACGAGTTGGCGGATCGTGCCGCTCATGGCATTGGCTTCGCGAGAATCGTTGACAGGCTCAAAGCTGAGCTTGCCGTCGTTGCTCGACACCTTCACCAGCACGTTTTGCGCCAGCGACAGAACACCACCAGTACCCTTGACAGAGATCTGGTCGGCTTTAACGGACACATCCACGCCAGCGGGGATGGTCACGGGCATTTTTCCTACTCGGGACATTTCAGTTTCTCCTCAATGTCGCGGGTTAGGCCACGTAGCAGAGCACTTCGCCACCGACACCGGTAGCGCGCGCCTTGCGATCGGTCATCACGCCCTTGGGGGTGGTGACAATTGCCACACCAAGACCGTTCTGGACTTGCGGGATGGAATCGTAGCCTTTGTAGACACGCAGGCCAGGGCGGCTGACGCGCTCGATGCGCTCAATCACCGGGCGACCTGCGTAGTACTTCAGGGCGATTTCGAGTTCGGACTTGCCGGATTCGGTCTTGACCTGGAATCCGTCGATATAACCCTCGTCCTTCAGCACCTGGGCGATGGCAATCTTCACTTTGGAAGAAGGCACCAGAACCGTGGCTTTGGCGACCATCTGTGCATTACGGATGCGGGTCAGCAAGTCAGCGATAGGATCACTCATGCTCATGTTGTAATTCTCCTGCCTGCTTACCAGCTGGCCTTGGTGACACCGGGGATGTCGCCTGCAAAAGCCAGTTCACGGATCTTGGCGCGGGCCAGACCGAATTGACGGAAGGTACCGCGCGGACGACCGGTGATTTCGCAACGGTTGCGCTGGCGCGTGGGGTTCGCATTGCGGGGAAGCTTCTGCAGGCCCAGGCGGGCTGCATCACGCTCTTCGTCGCTGCGCTTGGCGTCACCGGCAATCGCCTTCAGTTCCGCATACTTCGTTGCGTACTTGGCGGCCAGTTTTTCGCGCTTCAGTTCGCGCTGGATCAAAGCTACTTTAGCCATACCCTGCCTCAGTTCTTGAACGGGAAACGGAAACCAGCGAGAAGAGCCTTGGCTTCTTCGTCGGACGTGGCCGTCGTGGTGATGCTGATATTGAGACCACGCAAGGCGTCAACCTTGTCGTATTCAATTTCAGGGAAAATGATCTGTTCCTTGACGCCGATGTTGTAGTTGCCACGGCCGTCGAAAGCGCGACCGGAGATACCACGGAAGTCACGAACGCGGGGCAGAGCCACGGTCACGAAACGGTCCAGGAACTCATACATCTGCACGCCACGCAGCGTGACCATGCAACCGATGGCCTGGCCTTCGCGGATCTTGAAACCGGCGATAGCTTTCTTGGCCTTGGTGACCACGGGCTTTTGACCAGCGATCTTGGTCAGGTCCGCCACGGCGTTGTCCATCACCTTCTTGTCCGAGACTGCCTCGCTCACACCCATGTTGAGCGTGATCTTGGTCAGACGGGGAACCTGCATGGGCGAGGTGTAGCCGAACTGTTTGATCAGTTCGGGAGCGATCTTGTCGCGGTAGATTTCTTGGAGTCGTGCCATGTTTGCCCCTTAGGCCACCTTGATTTCAGCGCCGCTGGACTTGTACACGCGAATGCGTGCGCCGTCTGCCTGCACCTTGATGCCCACACGATCAGCCTTGCCGGTAGCCGCATTGAAGATGGCTACGTTGGACTGGTGAATAGGCATGGACTTTTCAACGATGCCGCCCGTCGTACCCTTCATGGGGTTCGGCTTGGCGTGCTTCTTGACGACGTTGATACCGTCGATCAGCACATAGGAATCGTCCTTGCGCGACGACACCGTGCCGCGCTTGCCCTTGTCGCGCCCTGTCAGCACGATGATTTCGTCGCCCTTGCGAATCTTGTTCATGGCGCGTCCTTAGAGAACTTCAGGAGCCAGGGACACGATCTTCATGAACTTTTCGTTACGCAGTTCACGCGTCACGGGTCCAAAGATGCGGGTGCCGATAGGCTCCAACTTTGCATTCAGCAACACTGCTGCGTTGCCGTCGAATTTGACGAGCGAGCCATCACCGCGGCGGATACCCTTTGCGGTGCGAACGACCACTGCGCTGTAAACCTCGCCTTTTTTGACGCGGCCACGCGGAGCGGCTTCTTTGATGCTCACTTTGATGATGTCGCCAACGCTTGCATAGCGACGCTTCGAGCCACCCAGCACCTTGATGCAAAGGACGGACTTGGCGCCGGTATTGTCGGCAACCTCTAACCGAGATTCTGTCTGGATCATTTCAATATTCCCAACTTGCACCAGAAGACCACGGCCCCAGAGAACTTCTCAAGGGCTGCAGATCAGCCAGTCAGTCTTGGGCCCGTCGTCCGAACCGCAAACCATTTGCAGCACTTCCCGCTGGGCAGAAACTTCACGTAGGAAACGCGAAGCCCTCGATTATTGCCAAAGCACAAGGCGAAGTCAAGTGCCTATCACACTGGCGCGTGCAAATATTGCTCGGCAAGTGACAAAAACGCATCCAGTTGTGGATCGGCGCCCAGTTCCTCCTGCAGGAGGGCCGCCACCGCAGGGGCGCTGGCGATGGCCTGGCGGGCGTCCAGGAACAGCATGCGCGAGCGGCGGGCCAGCACATCCTCGACCGTGCAGGCGTACTCGAAGCGTGCGGCAAAGCGCACCATGGCCTCGGTCAGGCCGCCACCCAGGTCCACCCCTGGGCCCGGCAGCGCCTGCACGCACGAGGCCTCACCCCCGTAGGAATGCAAGCCCTGGGCGTCGCTGATGCGGTGGCGCACCGACTCGGCGGGCGTGCCCACCAGGGGCAGGCGGTTGGTGACGCCGGCGGCCGTCTCCGGCAGCAGGCCTACGGTGAAGCATTTTTGCAACACGTCCTCGGCCATGGCGCGGTAGGTCGTCCATTTGCCTCCGGTCACGGTCACCAGGCCGCTCTTGCTGGCCAGCACGGTGTGCTCGCGGCTGATCTTCTTGGTGTTGTCACCGTCGTCGTCCTGCGGCTTGACCAGGGGGCGCAGGCCCACCCAGATGCTGCGGATGTCGGCCACCTTGGGGGCCCGGGTGAGGTAGCGGGCCGCCTCGTCGAGGATGAAGGCCACCTCTTCCTTGAAGGCCAGGGGCTCGCGCACCACGTCCTGGCGCGGGCTGTCGGTGGTGCCCAAAATGAGCTTGCCCAGCCACGGCACGGCAAACAGCACCCGGCCGTCGGCCGTCTTGGGCACCATCAGGGCATGGTCGGAGGGCAGGAATTCGCGGTCCACCACGATGTGCACGCCCTGGCTGGGCGCCACGATGGGCTTGACAGGGCGGCCGATGGCGTCGCCATCCATCTGGCGCAGGGCATCCACCCAGACACCGGTGGCGTTGACCACGGCCTTGGCGCGCACGGTGAACTGGCGGCCGCTGGCGCTGTCTTCGCAGACGAAGCCGGCCACCTTGCCGTTGTCATGGACCAGCGAGGTCGCCGGGCAGTAATTGACCAGCAGCGCACCCTTGGCGGCCGCCGTGCGGGCCAGGGCCAGCGCCAGGCGGGCATCGTCGAACTGGCCATCCCAGTACTTCACGCCGCCCTTGAGTCCGTCCTGGCGGGCGTTGGGCAGGCATTGCAGCGTCTTGGCGCGGCCCAGGAACTGGGTGGACCCCAGGCCCGCCTTGCCGGCCAGGGCGTCGTACATCATCAGGCCGATGCCGTAGAACGGCGTCTCCCACACCTTGTAGGACGGCATGACGAAGGCCAGGGGCTGGGCCAGGTGGGGGGCGTTGTTGAGCAGCGTCGTGCGCTCGTGCAGGGCCTCGCGCACCAGCGCGATGTTCCCCTGGGCCAGGTAGCGCACGCCTCCGTGCACCAGTTTGGTGGCACGCGAGGAGGTTCCCTTGGCAAAATCGTGCGAATCGACCAGCACCACGCTGAAGCCCCGGGCCGCCGCGTCCAGCGCCACACCGAGGCCCGTCGCCCCGCCCCCGATCACGGCCAGGTCGTACTGGTGCGGCGCGGCAAGGCGGTCAAGGAGGTCGGAGCGCCGCGTGGGCAGGGGAGCGAAAGCGTGGGTCATAGGTGCTGATTGTCCACAGGCACGGGGGCTGGGCTAGGGTAAACCCTGAATTCTTGACACCTGCGGGGCGGATTGGCCTGGTGGGCCTCCCGAGCCCGCAGGTGCGGAGGAGAAAAAATGGCGGCCGGCCGTCTATGGATAGATGGACAGAGGACCGGCCGCCAGAGGCCTGGGCGCTCAGCGCGCCTTGCCGTCCTTCCAAGCCTGCAGCAGCTTGTCGTAGGCAATGGTTTCGCCCTTCGGCTTCTCATTGGCCAGCTTGGCCCAAGGGGCCTGCTTGTCGCTCAGCCACTTGGTGGGTGCGCTCTTGGGGTTGAGCTTGGGCGCGCAGTGGGCCATGCCGGCGCGCTCCAGGCGGGCCATCACCTGGTCCATCTCGTCGGCCAGCGTGTCCATGGCGCCCTGGGGGGTCTTTTCACCCGTGACGGCCTGGGCCACGTTCTTCCACCACAGCTGGGCCAGCTTGGGGTAGTCGGGCACGTTGGTGCCGGTGGGCGACCATGCGACGCGGGCCGGGCTGCGGTAGAACTCCACCAGGCCACCGAGCTTGGGGGCAGCGTCCGTCATGGCCTTGGACTGGATGTCGCTTTCGCGTATCGGCGTCAGGCCCACCAGGGTCTTCTTGAGCGAGGTGGTCTTGGCCGTCACGAACTGGGCGTAGAGCCAGGCTGCAGCGGTCTTGTTGGCGTCATGGCCCTTGAAGAAGGACCACGAGCCCACGTCCTGGTAGCCGTTCTGCATGCCCTGCTTCCAGTACGGGCCGTTCGGGCCGGGGGCCATGCGCCACTTGGGCGTGCCGTCGGCGTTCACCACGGGCAGGCCGGGCTTGACCATGTCGGCCGTGAAGGCGGTGTACCAGAAGATCTGCTGGGCGATCTGGCCCTGGGCCGGCACGGGGCCGGCTTCGCCGAAGGTCATGCCCGTGGCTTCCTTGGGCGCGTACTTCTTCATCCAGTCCACGTACTTGGTCAGCGCGTAGACGGCGGCGGGCGAATTGGTCGCGCCGCCGCGGGCCACCGAGGCGCCCACGGGCGTGCACTTGTCGTCGGCCACGCGGATGCCCCATTCGTCGATCGGCAGGCCATTGGGCGCGCCGATGTCGGCCGTGCCGGCCATGGACAGCCAGGCATCGGTGAAGCGCCAGCCCAGCGACGGGTCCTTCTTGCCGTAGTCCATGTGGCCATAGATGGCCTTGCCATCGATGGTCTTCACGTCGTTGGTGAAGAACTCGGCGATGTCCTCGTAGGCGCTCCAGTTGAGCGGCACGCCAAGGTCGTAGCCGTACTTGGCCTTGAACTTGTCCTTGATGTCCTTGCGGTCAAACAAGTCGGCGCGGAACCAGTAGAGGTTGGCGAACTGCTGGTCGGGCAACTGGTAGAGCTTGCCATCGGGCGCCGTGGTGAACTTGGTGCCGATGAAGTCCTTGAGATCCAGACCGGGGTTGGTCCACTCCTTGCCGTCGCCTGCCATGTAGTCGGTCAGGTTCATCATCTTGCCGTAGCGGTAGTGGGTACCGATCAGGTCCGAGTCGGAAATCCAGCCGTCATAGATCGACTTGCCCGACTGCATCGAGGTCTGCAGCTTCTCGACCACGTCGCCTTCCTGGATCAGGTCGTGCTTGACCTTGATGCCCGTGATCTCCTCGAAGGCCTTGGCCAGGGTCTTGGATTCGTATTCGTGGGTGGTGATGGTCTCGGAGACCACGGAGATCTCCTTGACCCCCTTGCCCTGGAGCTTCTTGGCAGCATCGATGAACCACTTCATCTCGGCCATCTGCTGGTCCTTGCTCAGCGTGGAAGGCTGGAACTCACTGTCGACCCACTTCTTGGCTTCGGCCTCGCCCGCCATGGCCGACTGCCCGGTCACGACTGCTACCGCCAGTGCCAGCGCTGTATACCGCGTCTTCATAGTGCCTGTCTCCTCATAGTCATCTCCCCATTGGATACACAAGGGTCGCCCGGCTCCGGGGAAGGTTTGAGCCGTGCAACGGGAACATTTCCAGGGCGCCTTCAGCCTTTGCGCATGATCAGGCCGAGCAGCAGCATGGACAGCACGAAGCTGAACCAGATCGACGGGTCCTCGCCCAGCTCAAACCACTGCGCGAGCTTGCCGCTCACGCCCACGAAGATCAGGTTCACGTAGGCCGCCGACAGCAGCCCGATGAACAGGCGGTCGCCGCGCGTTGTTTCCAGGGGCAGAAAGCCCTTGCGCATCGTGGTGGGGGACTTGAACTCCCACACCGCCATGCCAGCCAGCATCAGCACGATGCACGTGAAGAACACCGCCACCGGCAGGGTCCAGGCCATCCACTCGAACATGGCAGCTCCTTCTTAAACGCGGCCCATCGCGAAACCCTTCGCGATGTAGTGCCGCACAAACCAGATCACGATGGCGCCCGGTACGATGGTGAGCACGCCGGCCGCGGCCAGTGTTGCCCAGTCCATGCCCGAGGCGCTCACGGTGCGCGTCATGGTGGCCACGATGGGCTTGGCGTTCACACTGGTCAGCGTGCGCGCCAGCAGCAGCTCCACCCAGCTGAACATGAAGCAGAAGAACGCTGCCACGCCCACGCCGGCCTTGATCAGAGGCAGGAAGATGGTCACGAAGAAGCGCGGGAAGCTGTAGCCGTCGATGTAGGCGGTCTCGTCGATCTCGCGCGGGATGCCGCTCATGAAGCCCTCCAGGATCCACACCGCCAACGGCACGTTGAACAACAGGTGGGCCAGCGCGACGGCGATGTGTGTGTCCATCAGCCCCACCGTGGTGTACAGCTGAAAGAAGGGCAGCAGAAACACGGCAGGCGGCGTCATGCGGTTGGTCAGCAGCCAGAAGAACACATGCTTGTCGCCCATGAACTGGTAGCGCGAGAAGGCATAGGCTGCCGGCAGCGCCACGGTGAGCGAGATCACCGTGTTGATGCCCACGTAGATCAGGCTGTTGATGTAGCCCGAGTACCAGGATTCGTCGGTGAAAATGGTCCTGTAGTTGTCCCAGGTGAAGTGCTGGGGAAAGAACGAAAACGAGGACAGGATCTCCGCATTCGTCTTGAAGCTCATGTTGATCATCCAGTAGATGGGCAACACGGCGAAAATCAGATAGGCGATCAGGAACAGCGACCGCTTGTGGAAGCGTTTTTCATTCATGGCCGGCCCCTTCGTTGCTGGCGGTGCCTACGCGCTGCATCCAGTTGTAGAGGATGAAGCACAGAAGCAGGATGATGAAGAAGTAGATCAGCGAGAACGCCGCCGCCGGGCCCAGATCGAACTGGCCCACGGCCTTCGTCGTCAGGTACTGGCTCAGGAAGGTGGTGGCATTGCCCGGCCCGCCGCCCGTGAGCACGAAGGGCTCGGTGTAGATCATGAAACTGTCCATGAAGCGCAGCAGCACCGCGATCATCAGCACGCCGCGCATCTTGGGCAACTGGATGTAGCGGAACACCGCGAACTTGCTGGCCCCGTCGATGCGCGCCGCCTGGTAGTAGGCGTCGGGAATGGAGCGCAGCCCGGCGAAGGCCAGCAGCGCCACCAGCGGAGTCCAGTGCCACACGTCCATCAGCAGCACCGTGAGCCAGGCCTGCGTGGCATTGCCGGTGTAGCTGTACTCGATGCCGATCTCCTGCAGCATGCGGCCCATGAGCCCGATGTCGGCGCGGCCGTAGATCTGCCAGATGGTGCCCACCACGTTCCAGGGGATCAGCAGCGACAGGGCCACCACCACCAGCACGGCCGACGACTTCCAGCCCTGCGCGGGCATGGACAGCGCCAGCATGATGCCCAGCGGAATCTCCACCGCCAGCACTGCCAGCGAAAAGGTGATCTGGCGCCACAGCGCGGCGTGCAGCTCCTCGTCGCGCATCACGGCGGCAAACCATTCGGTGCCGACGAAAACGCGCCGCTCGGGCGAGATGATGTCCTGCACCGAGTAGTTCACCACCGTCATCAGTGGCAGGATGGCCGAGAAGGCCACGCAGATGATGACCGGCAGGATCAGGAACCAGGCCTTCTGGTTCACCGGCTTGGTCGTGGTGCTCATGGGGTGACCTCCGCAGCCAGCAATTGTTCGTTCTGGTAGAAGCAGGTGTGCGTTCCCAGCACCTGCAGCCACGCCGTGTCACCGGTCGATGGCAAGCGGGTCTCCGGCGCAAAGCGTGCCTTGAGCGTGTGCTCGCCCACCCGGGCGGTGAGCATCAGGTAGGTGCCGATGTCCTGCACCTGCACCACCGTGCAAGGCAAGGCGCCCGGCTGTTCTGGCTCGGCCAGGGCCAGGTACTCCGGCCGTATGCCCACCTGCAGGGCGCCTTCGGGCAGCGTGCGGCCCACGGGCGCCGACAGGCGGTGCCCGGCCACCGAGAGGTTGCTTCCATCGCGCTGCGCGGGCAGGAAGTTCATGCCCGGCGAGCCGATGAAATGGCCCACGAACACGTGCGCGGGGCGCTCGAACAGCGCATCGGCCGAGCCCACCTGCACGGCACGGCCGCGCGTCATCACCACCACCTGGTCGGCAAAGGTCAGCGCCTCGACCTGGTCGTGCGTCACGTAGATGAGCGTGAGCTTGAGCTCGTGGTGGATCTGCTTGAGCTTGCGGCGCAGCTGCCACTTCAGGTGCGGGTCGATCACCGTGAGCGGCTCGTCGAACAGCACGGCCGCCACGTCCGAGCGCACCAGGCCGCGGCCCAGCGAGATCTTCTGCTTGGCGTCGGCCGCCAGGCCCGCCGCGCGCTGGTTGAGCTGGCCACTCATCTCCAGCATCTCGGCGATCACGCCCACGCGCTGCTTGATCTGGTCTTCGGGCACCTTGCGGTTGCGCAGCGGGAAGGCCAGGTTCTCGGCCACCGTCATGGTGTCGTAGATCACGGGGAACTGGAACACCTGGGCGATGTTGCGCTCCTGCGGGCTGGCGCGTGTCACGTCACGGCCATCGAACAGCACCTTGCCATGCGAGGGCACGAGCAGGCCCGACATGATGTTGAGCATGGTCGTCTTGCCGCAGCCCGAGGGGCCGAGCAGGGCGTAGGCGCCGCCGTCCTCGAACTCCATTTTCAGGGGCAGCAGCGCGTAGTCGCCGTCCTGCTGCGGGTTGGGTTTGTAGGAATGCGCCAGGTCCAGGCGAATGTGTGCCATCTCAGTTCTCCATAGCGCAGCGCGCCACCCGCGGGCCACGAAACTGGCACAGCCAAGGCCAGTGCCCCCGTGCAAGGGCCGCCCCGCCGCACTGGGGGCGTCCCCCTCCCGAATCGCGCAGCGAGTCGAGAGAGGGGGAAGGCGCGAAGCGACTCAGGGGGTGCTTCATTTTCAACGCCCTCCCAGGCGCGCGGGCGCCCATACCAACCGGCCATCGACCCCGAACACATAGGCCTGCGCCGGGTCCAGGTGCAGCGCCAGGGGCGTTCCCAGTTCAAAGTAATGCACCCCGGTGAGCTGTGCCACCAGGTCGCCCCAGGGGGTGGAGGCATGCACGAAGGTGTCCGAGCCCGAGATCTCGGCCAGCTCCACCGTGCCGTTCACGCCCACATCGCCGGGGCGGGCCTGCACGCGCAGTGCGCTGGCGCGCACGCCGACGGTAACAGCGCCGGCCGCCGTACCCTCTGGCAGCGGGATGGCCAGCGTGGCCCCGCCTTGCAATTGCACGCCTTGCGCTGCCACGGTGGCCGCGATCAGGTTCATGGGCGGGTCGCTGAAGGCACGCGCCACGCGCAGCGAATTGGGGGCATGGAACACCTCGGCCGTGGGGCCATACTGCAGCAGGCGGCCTTCGTCGAGTACGGCGGTGTAGCCGCCCAGCAGCAGGGCCTCGCCCGGCTCGGTGGTGGCATAGACCACCGTGGATTGGCCGGCGGCGAACAGCTGGGTCAGCTCTTCACGCAGCTCTTCGCGCAGCTTGTAGTCCAGGTTCACCAGCGGCTCGTCGAGCAGCATCAGCGGCGCGCCCTTGGCCAGGGCCCGCGCCAGCGCCACACGCTGCTGCTGCCCGCCCGAGAGCTCGGCCGGGTAGCGGTCGAGGAACATCTCGATGTGCAGGCGGGCGGCGATCTCGCGCACCCGGGTGTCGATGTTCTTTTCGCCGCGCAGCTTGAGCGGCGAGGCGATGTTGTCCGCCACCTTCATCGAGGGGTAGTTGATGAACTGCTGGTAGACCATGGCCACGTTGCGCTCGCGCACCGGCACGCCGGTCACGTCCGCACCGTCCACCCGCACGGTGCCGGCGGTGGGCGTGTCGAGCCCGGCCATGATGCGCATCAGGCTGGTCTTGCCGGCTTGCGTGGCGCCCAGCAGCACCGTCACGGCGCCGCTGTGCAGCGCCATGCTCATGCCATGGAGCCAGG
Organism: Acidovorax sp. Root219; assembly: GCF_001428665.1. Classification (GTDB taxonomy): domain Bacteria; phylum Pseudomonadota; class Gammaproteobacteria; order Burkholderiales; family Burkholderiaceae_C; genus Acidovorax. Next base: position 104,207 of record NZ_LMIJ01000024.1, on the reverse strand, counting down.
TCTGCGCCCCCACCCTCTTGCTGATGCTGTCCAGTGCCAGCTGCATCACGCATGCCTTTCCATAGTGCCCCTCGAGGGGCCTGTTGTGCCAAACCGCTGACGCAAGCGCACAGCGGTCGTTTGTTTTCGATTGCGTTCATTCTTGTTCTTTTGTGATCGTTTCAAATCAAGGTTTACCCTTAACGGGTTCCTTTTTGTTCCATTTAAAGTACATCCACTACTGGCGTCCTTCTTGCTGATCCATTCGCGTGAATACCAACCCCCGACAACTCCTGCTCCTTGAAGAAGTGCGCGCGCGCAAATCCGCCAGCGTCGAACAGCTGGCCGAGACCCTGGGCGTGACCCTGCAGACGGTGCGCCGCGACGTGCAGCGCCTGGCGGAATCGGGCCTGCTCACGCGCTTTCACGGCGGGGTGCGAGTGCCCAGCTCCACCGTGGAGAACCTGGCCCACACGCAGCGCGAAACCCTGCATGCCGAGGGCAAGGCGCGCATTGCACGCGCAGTGGCCGAGCAGGTACCCAACGACTGCTCGCTGATCCTGAACATCGGCACCACCACCGAAGCCATCGCGAAGGCGCTGCTGCACCACCGCGGCCTGCGCGTGATCACCAACAACCTGAATGTGGCCGCCATCCTGAGCGGCAACCCCGAATGCGAGGTGATCGTGGCCGGCGGGGTGGTGCGCACGCGCGACCGCGGCATCGTGGGCGAGGCGGCGGTGGACTTCATTCGCCAGTTCCGCGTGGACATCGCGCTCATCGGCATTTCGGGCATCGAGCCCGACGGCTCGCTGCGCGACTTCGACTACCGCGAGGTGAAGGTGGCGCAGACCATCATTGCCCAGTCGCGCGAGGTCTGGCTGGCGGCCGATCACAGCAAGTTCAACCGCCCGGCCATGGTGCAACTGGCCACCCTGCAGCAGATCGACCGGCTGTTCACCGATGCGCCGCCGCCCGAGCCCTTCCCTGTACTGCTCCAGGACGCCGAGGTGATCTGCACCGTGGCCGCCTGACTTATCCTTGTTTGCCATGACCTACCTGCTTGCACTCGACCAAGGCACTTCCAGCTCCCGCAGCATCGTCTTTGACGAGTTGGGCCACATCGTGGCCCAGGCCCAGCGCGAGCTGCCCCAGATCTACCCCCAGCCCGGCTGGGTGGAACACGACCCCATGGAGATCTGGCGCACCCAGCTGGCCACGGCCCGCGAGGCGTTGGAGAAGGCGAACCTCCAGGCCAGCGCCATCCGCGCCGTGGGCATCACCAACCAGCGCGAGACAACCGTGCTGTGGAACCGCCAGACCGGCCAGCCCGTGCACCATGCCATCGTCTGGCAGGACCGCCGGGCCGAGCCGGCCTGCGCCGCGCTGCGCGAGCAAGGCAAGGCCGGGACCATCCAGGCCAAGACCGGCCTGCTGATCGATGCCTATTTTTCAGGCACCAAGCTGCAGTGGCTGCTGGACCACGTGCCCGGCGCACGCGACCAGGCCGAGCGCGGCGAGCTGGCCTTCGGCACGGTGGACAGCTGGCTCATGTGGCAGCTCACGCATGGCGAGGTGCATGTGACCGATGTGAGCAATGCCTCGCGGACCATGCTGTTCAACGTGCACACCAACCAGTGGGACGATGAGCTGCTGGCGCTGCTGCGCATTCCCAAATCGCTGATGCCCAGCGTGCAGCCATCGAGCTCGCATTTCTGCGACGTGGCCCCCGACCTGCTGGGCCACGCCATCCGCGTGGGCGGCGTGGCAGGCGACCAGCAGAGCGCGCTGTTCGGTCAGGCCTGCTTTGGCGCGGGCATGGCCAAGAACACCTATGGCACGGGCTGCTTCATGCTCATGCACACGGGCACCACCTTCCAGACCTCGCAGAACGGCCTGCTCACCACCAGCGCGGCCCAGGCCAGCGCACAGACCGAGTTCGCCATGGAAGGCAGTGTCTTCGTCGGCGGCGCCGTGGTTCAGTGGCTGCGCGACGGCCTGCGCGCCATCTCCACCAGCGGCGAGGTCGAGTCGCTCGCCCAGAGCGTGCCCGACTCGGGCGGCGTGATGATGGTGCCGGCCTTCACCGGCCTGGGCGCCCCGTACTGGAAGCCCGATGCGCGCGGCACCATCACCGGCCTCACGCGCGGCTCCACCCTGGGCCACATCGCGCGCGCCGCGCTCGAAAGCATCGCCTACCAGAGCGCCGCCCTGCTGCTGGCCATGAGCCGCGACGCCGTGGCCGCCGGAGGCGCCCCGGTGAGCGAGCTGCGCGTGGATGGCGGGGCCTGCATCAACGACCTGCTGATGCAGTTCCAGGCCGACCTGCTGGGCATCCCCGTGGTGCGCCCCGCCGTGATCGAGACCACCGCCCTGGGTGCTGCCTATCTTGCAGGCCTGTCGAGCGGCGTGTACGGCAGCACGACCGAGCTCTCGCAGCTGTGGCGGGCCGAACGGCGCTTCGTGCCCACTCTGGGCAAGGCGCGCGCGCAGGAACTCATGGAGCGCTGGGAGCTGGCCGTGCGCCAGGCCACACTGGAATGAAGGCCCCGGAGTTCGGCGGGGCGGCTACCATCATGCCCCTGCCGTTCCCTTGTCTTCGTTCTTCCGACTGCACACCATGAGCCAGACCACCGCACCCTCATCCCTTCCCGTGATCGCCTTCATCGGCGGCGGCAACATGGCCAGCGCCATCATCGGCGGCCTGATCCGCCAGGGGCACCCGGCCAGCCAGATCGAGGTGGTCGAGCCCTGGGCCGAGGCGCGGGGCGCCTTGCTCAAGAACTATGGTCTGGAGGCCCAGCCCGAGGCTGGCCCGGCCCTGCAGCGCGCCCGCATCGTGGTCTGGGCCGTGAAGCCCCAGACGTTCAAGGACGCGGCTGCCCAGACCCGCGCGCACACAGAGGACGCCCTGCACCTGAGCGTGGCCGCCGGCATCCGCTCGGACAGCATCGCCCAGTGGCTCGGCAGCGAGCGCGTGGTGCGCACCATGCCCAACACCCCGGCCCTGGTGGGCAAGGGCATGAGCGCGCTGTATGCCCGCCCCGGCGTATCGCAGGCCGAGCGCGAGAGCGTGCAGGCCATCATGGCCACCACCGGCGAGTACCTGTGGGTGGACAGCGAAAAGCAGCTCGATGCCGTGACGGCCCTGTCGGGCTCGGGCCCGGCCTATGTCTTTTACTTCCTGGAAGCCATGGCGCGCGCGGGCACGGCCATGGGACTGTCTGCGGAGCAGGCGCACCAGCTGGCCGTGGGCACCTTCGTGGGCGCCTCGGAGCTGGCGCGCCGCTCCGACGAGTCACCGGCCGTGCTGCGCCAGCGCGTCACGTCCAAGGGCGGCACCACCTATGCAGCCCTGCAGTCCATGGAAAAGGATGGCGTGGGCGAGGCCTTCGAGCGCGCGATGAAAGCCGCCGAGCAGCGCGCCCACGAACTGGGCAACGAGTTCGGGGCCTGAGCCCCGGAGATTGCTATTCAGTTGGCCGCCATCTGCCGCAGCAGATAGCTGCCGGCAATGCCGGCAAACACCGTTGCGCCAAGCCAGTGGTTGACGCGGAAGGCGATGAAGCAGCCTTCGCGGGTGCGGTGGCGGATCAGCGTCCAATGCCAGACACCCTGCGCCAGGGCTGCGGCCGTGGCCAGCCAGTACACCGGACCCAGGGCATAGGGCGCAAGCGCCACGCCCCAGATGACCAGGAACAGCAGGTAGAATAGCACGATGGCCGCCACATCGAAACGGCCCAGGGTGATGGCCGAGGTCTTGATGCCGATCTTCAGGTCGTCGTCGCGGTCGACCATGGCGTACTCGGTGTCATAGGCCAGCACCCAGAACAGGTTTCCGAGCCACATCCACCAGGCCACGGCGGGCACCTGGCCCTGCACGGCGGCGAAAGCGATCACGATGCCAAAATTGAAGGCAATGCCCAGCACCGCCTGTGGCATGGAAATCACGCGCTTGGAAAACGGGTAGGCAATGGCCACCAGCACGGCGGGCACGGACCAGGCGATGGCCGCCGCATTGGTGGTCAGCACCAGGCCGAAGGACACCAGCGCGAGCACGGCGCCCAGGGTCAGCGCCTCCTTGACGGAAATGGCCCCGGTGGTCACGGGCCGCGCCGCCGTGCGCTTGACATGGCGGTCGAAGTCACGGTCGGCCACATCGTTCACGCAGCAGCCGGCGCTGCGCATGAGAAAGGTGCCCAGCACGAACACCGCCAGCAGGTGCCAGCCCGGAAAACCATCCGAGGCAATCCACAGCGCGCTCAAGGTGGGCCACAGGCAGACCAGCCAGCCGGCCGGCCGGTTCAAACGGATCAGGTCAAGGTAGAGGGACAGGCGACTGCGCGAAGGGGCGGACATGGCGAAGAAGGCGGCAAATACGGGCAATGTTGCCCGTCGGGCGGGCGGCACCGGGAATGTAGCAGCCGCGAGGACCCCACTCGCCGCGCTTGCGATGCAGGAAATGTCCTACACCGGGAATTTGTACAAACCCGTTACATTGTCCGGTTGCCCCTCACCCGGAACCCGCTTCGCATGCCCCGATCACCGAGTACCCAGGCCGCCCAGCGTTTTGCCATTCCCCGCAGCCTGATGGCGGGGTTCATCGTGGCGGCCCTGGCCACGCTGGTCATTGCCTTCGTCAACTACCGTGCGTCCGAGGTCCGTGCCGAAGCCGTGGCGGCGATGGACCGCACCTCGCAGGGCATGCGCCAGCTGTCGCTGGTGCACTCGGCGATGAAGGACCTGGAAACCGGCCAGCGCGGCTACCTGCTCACAGGCGATGCCTCGTACCTGCAGCCCTATCTGCTGGCACAGAACGTCCTGGACCGCCAGATCGCAGCCCTCAAGACCAGTACGGGCAGCAACCCGGGCCAGTTGCGACTCGTGGTCCAGATCGAAGACCTGACCAAACAAAAGCGCAGCGAACTCGCCGAAACCGTGGAGCTGCGCAAGACCGGCAACGTGGACGGGGCCATGGCCCTGGTGCGCACGGATGCGGGCAAGAACATCATGGACCGCATCCGGGACCTGGCCTCCGACCTGGCGGGCCTGCAGACCCAGGAACTGGAGGACCGCCGCCGCAATTGGGAAGAAGCGGCCGCCCTTTCGGCCTACTATTCCTGGGGCGGGTCCCTGGTGTTGCTGGTGCTGATCTGCATCTCGGCAGCCCTCACGGCGCGCGAGCACCGCCTCAAGGCGCGCCAGAACTGGGTGGTCACGGGCCTGAGCGGCCTGGCACAACAGTTGCAGGGCGACCGCCGCGTCGAAGAGATCGGCGAACTGGCGCTCGAATACCTGGCCACCTACCTCAACGCCAAGGTGGGCGCGGCCTACGCTGTTGACGAGCAGGGTGGTTTCACCCTATTCGGCGGCTACGCCCTGCCGCGCGAGCGACTGGCGCAGAAACTGATCGATGGCGAAGGCCTGGTGGGCCAGTGCGCGCGCTCGCGCGAGCTGCTGCACGTGCGCGACGTGCCGGCCAACCACCTGACCGTGTCCTCCAGCACGGGCGCGTCGGCGCCGGCCGAGTTGCTGGTGGCACCCGCCATGGAGAACGGCGAGGTGTTTGCCGTGATCGAACTCGGCTTCTACCGCGCGGTGGACGAATTCGAGCACCGCCTGTTCAAGCAGGCCTCCGAGATGCTGGCCGTGGCCATCCGCTCGGGCCAGGACCGCAGCCGGCTCGAAGCCCTGCTCGAAGAGACCCAGCGTCAGTCCGAAGAGCTGCAGGCCCAGCAGGAGGAACTGCGCGTCAACAACGAAGAGCTGGAGCAGCAAAGCCGCATCCTGCAGGAGTCGCAGGCGCAGATGGAGCTGCAGCAGACCGAACTGGAGCAGACCAATGCACAGCTGGAAGAACAGACCCAGCAGCTCGAGAACCAGCGCGAGGAGCTGCTGGCCGCCCAGTCGGACCTGACCGAGAAGGCGCGCGAGATCGAGCAGACCAGCCAGTACAAGAGCGAGTTCCTGGCCAACATGAGCCACGAACTGCGCACCCCGCTCAACTCCACCCTGATCCTGGCCAAGCTGCTGGCCGACAACAAGGCCGGCAACCTGACGGGCGAGCAGGTCAAGTACGCGCAGACCATCTCCTCGGCCGGCAACGACCTGCTGGCGCTGATCAACGACATCCTGGACCTGTCCAAGATCGAGGCCGGCCAGGCCACCATCGACATCGAGACCGTGGACATCGCCCGCGCCATGCAGGCCCTGGTCGACCCGCTGCGCCCCATCGCCGAGGAGAAGGGGTTGAGTCTGGCGCTCACCATCGATGCCAACGTACCGGCCACCATGGACACCGACGCCCTGCGCCTGGGCCAGGTGCTCAAGAACCTGCTGTCCAACGCCGTCAAGTTCACCGAGCAGGGCAGCGTGGCGCTGCATGTCTCGCACCAACCAGGCGACCTGCTGGCCTTTGCCGTGCGCGACACCGGCATCGGCATTCCCGAGCACCAGCAGGAGCTGGTCTTCGAGGCCTTCCGCCAGGCCGATGGCAGCACCCACCGCAAGTATGGCGGCACCGGCCTGGGCCTGTCGATCTCGCGCGATCTGGCCCAATTGCTGGGCGGCAGCATCGCCATCCACAGCACGCCGGGCCAGGGCAGCGAGTTCACCCTGACCGTGCCGCGCCATGCCGTGCAGTCCGACGAGCCATCCACCGGCCGTGCCTTCCAGGCCCCCCAGAGCGCCGCCAGCGCGCCGCCAGCGGCGCCAGCCTCCAGGCCTGACCGGCCGGCGCCGACAGCCCCCGCCATCCTGCCCGTGGCAGCGCGCCCCAAGGGCGAGCGCAACATCCTCGTGATCGAGGACGACGTGCGCTTTGCCAACATCCTGAACGACCTGGCGCAGGAGATGGATTTCCACTGCATCCTGGCCCACACGGCCACGGAGGGCCTGGCTGCCGCCACCCTGCACCAGCCCAGCGCCATCGTGCTGGACGTGAACCTGCCCGACTTCTCGGGTCTCGGGGTGCTCGACCAGCTCAAGCGCAACCCGGCCACGCGGCACATCCCGGTGCACGTGGTCTCGGTGGCCGACTACTCGCAGGAGGCCATGGGCCGCGGTGCCGTTGGCTACGCGCTCAAGCCCGTCAAGCGCGAAGAACTGGTGCACGCCCTGCAGCGCCTGGAAGCCAAGTTCACCCAGGGCATGCGCCGCGTGCTGGTGGTGGAAGACGACGCGCGCCAGCGCGAGAGCGTGCGCGCGCTGCTGGCCAGCGACGGCGTGGACATCGTGTGCGTGGAAAACGCCACGGCCGCCCTGGAGTACCTGCGCAGCAGCACCTTCGACTGCATGGTGATGGACGTGAACCTGCCCGACCTGAGCGGCTATGAGCTGCTCCAGGCCATGTCCGAGCAGGAGGACGTGTCCTTCCCGCCGGTCATCGTCTATACCGGCCGGGCCCTGACGCGCGACGAGGAACAGCAGCTGCGCCGCTTCTCCAAGTCCATCATCATCAAGGACGCACGCTCGCCCGAGCGCCTGCTCGACGAGGTGACCCTGTTCCTGCACCAGGTGGAATCCGAACTTTCGGTGGAGCGCCGGCAGATGCTGCAGGTAGCGCGCAGCCGCGACGCGGCCTTCGAGGGCCGCACGGTGCTGGTGGTGGAGGACGACGTGCGCAACGTGTTCGCGCTCTCCAGCATCCTGGAGCCCACGGGCATCTCGGTGCAGATCGCGCGCAACGGCCGCGAGGCGCTCGAGTTCCTGGAGCGCTCGGGTGGCACCGGGCCCGCCGTCGACCTGGTGCTGATGGACATCATGATGCCGGAGATGGATGGCTACACCGCCATGCGCGAGATCCGCAAGCAGCCCGCCTGGCGCAGGCTGCCCATCATCGCCCTCACGGCCAAGGCCATGAAGGACGACCAGGACAAATGCCTGGCCGCCGGCGCCAACGACTACATCGCCAAGCCACTGGACGTGGAGAAGCTGCTGTCGCTGGTACGGGTGTGGATGCCCAAGTGAGCGCCCAACCCAAGACGGCCAGGATTGCCGACATCGAGCAGCGCCTGCTGCTGGACGCGATCTACTACCGCTACCACTACGACTTTCGCGGCTACGCGCAGGCCTCGCTCAAGCGGCGCCTGCAGGCCGCGATCTCGCGCTTTGGCTGCCAGACGCTGTCGCAGCTGCAGGACAAGGTGCTGCACGACGCGACCGTGTTCCCGGCGCTGCTCGAATACCTCACGGTGCAGGTCAGCGAGATGTTCCGCGACCCGCGCTACTTCAAGTCGCTGCGCGAGCAGGTGATCCCCATCCTGCGCACCTACCCCTCGCTCAAGGTCTGGGTGGCCGGCTGCAGCAACGGCGAGGAGGTGTACTCGCTGGCCATCCTGCTGCACGAGGAAGGCCTGCTCGAACGCACCATCATCTACGCCACCGACATCAACCAGCAGGCCCTGCAGGCCGCCGAGGCCGGCGTGTACGACCTGGCGCGCGTGGCCGCTTTCACCGAGAACCATGCACGCTCGGGCGGCAAGACCTCGCTGTCGGACTACTACTCGGCCGGCTACGGCCGGGTGGTGTTCGACCGTGCGCTGCGCAAGCAAGTGGTGTTCTCCGACCACAGCCTGGCCACGGACACGGTGTTTGCCGAGGTGCACCTGGTGTCCTGCCGCAACGTGCTGATCTATTTCGAGCGCGAGCTGCAGAACCGGGCGCTGGGCCTGTTCAAGGAGGCGTTGTGCCGCCGAGGCTTCCTGGGCCTGGGGTCCAAGGAGTCGATGCGCTTCACCGAGCAGGCCCCGGCCTTCGACGACTTCGTGCTCGAAGACCGCATCTACCGCAAGAAGGTGGGCATATGACTACCGCAGCCCCGATGTACCCGCACGGGCCGCGCGCATTCGATGCCATCGTGATCGGTGGCTCGGCGGGCGCCATCGATGCCATCTCCACCATCCTGCCATCGCTTCAGGCGCAGACCTGCGTGGCGGTGCTGGTCACGCTGCACCTGCCGCGCGAGGCACCCAGCCTGCTGCCCGAGATCTTTCGCCCGCGCTGTGCGCTGCGCACGGCCGAGGCGCAGGACAAGGAGCCGATCGAGGCCGGCAGCGTGTACTTTGCCCCACCCGACTACCACCTGCTGGTGGATGCCGGTCCGCAGCTGGCGCTGTCGGTCGATGCGCCCGTGCACTTCTCGCGCCCGTCCATCGACGTGCTGTTCGAATCGGCGGCGGACATTTATGGAGGGCGTTTGATTGGTATGCTCCTGTCCGGCGCCAACCACGATGGCGCCCGTGGCATGGCCGCCATCGGCGCTGCAGGGGGGCTCTGCATCGTGCAGTCCCCCGCAAGCGCCGCCATGTCCGCCATGCCCCAGTCCGCGCTGGACCTGATGACGCCGCACCACATCCTCCCCCCTTCGGAGATCGCATCCCTGCTGACCGAACTGCAAATGCGGAGAATCCTGTGAGCCCCACCCTTCTGCACCCACCGCCACCGCCCGCCGAGCGCATCAAGTGCCTGGTGGTGGACGACGTGCCCGAAAACCTCGTGGCCGTGGAAGCCCTGCTGCACAGCGACAGCATCGAGGTGCTCAAGGCCCAGTCGGGCCCCGAGGCACTGGAGCTGCTGCTGTTGCACGGTGACGTGGCGCTGGCCCTGCTGGACGTGCAGATGCCCGAGATGAACGGGTTCGAGCTGGCCGAGCTGATCCGCGGCAGCGAGCGCACCCGCCATATCCCCCTGATCTTCATGACCGCCGGTTCGCGCGACCCGAACTGGCAGTTCCGTGGCTACGAAACGGGGGCCGTGGACTTTCTGTACAAGCCCATCGATCCGCAGATGCTGGCGTCCAAGGCGGGCGTGTTCTTCGAGCTGTTCCGCCAAAAGCGCAGCCTGGCCCGCGAACTGCGCGAACGCACCGAGGCCCTGCGCATCAACGAAATGTTCATGGCGGTGCTCAGCCATGACCTGCGCACGCCGCTGATGGCCATCGGCGCGGCGGCCACGGCGCTGCAACGCCAGCCCCTGGCGGCGGACAGGGCGCAGGCACTGGCCGGCCGCGTGCTCAGCAGCAGCCAGCGCATGGCACGCATGATCGAGGATCTGCTGGACGTGACGCGCATCCGCCAGGGCACCGGCCTGGCGATGCGCATGGCCCCCGTGGACCTGCATGCCGTGCTGCAGCGCTCTCTGCAGGAGATACGCACCAGCTTTCCCAACCATGTGATCAGTACCAGCGACCAGGGGAATCTGGCCGGCATGGGGGACGAGGAGCGCCTGTGCCAGCTGGCCATCAACCTCATCGGCAATGCGGTGCACCACGGCGATCCCGCAGTGGCGATCCATGTGGCACTCGATGGCACCGACACGGACACTGTCGCCTTGACGGTGACCAACGGCGGCACCATTCCGCCGGCCCTGCTTCCGCAGTTATTCAGCCCGTTCCGGGGGCGTGACCAGGAACCGGGGCGCCACCAGGGCCTGGGGCTGGGCCTGTTCATCGTGCAGCAGATCGTGCGCTCGCATGGCGGCCGGATCGATGTGCAGTCCGAAGACGGCACCACGCGCTTCCATGTGGTTCTGCCGCGCTGCGGCGCTGCGGCTGCGGGCTGATCGCACGACTACCCGCGCCGGCAGCTCAGGAAATCAGAGGCTGGGGATTTTTTGGCCGTGTCCGCAGGGCGTGTCAAAACACTTCGGCTCTAAGCGCAAAGCACAGCCATAGCCGGGGCTATGGCGAGCATTTGCAACGACGAGCCGGGGTGTTTTGGCGTGCAAGGCGGGCATGGACGAGAGATTCTCAGCCTCTCAGAGCCCGGCGGGCGTCTTTTCGAGGGTGGACTGCACCTGCACCAGCAACGCCTCCAGGTCTTCCAGTTCGAAAGGCTTCATCAGCGTGCGCACATGGGGGCCCCAGCCCGATGGATGCGCGCCCAGGTCATAGCCGGTGCACAGCACCACCCAGCGCTGCGGGTCCACCGCCAGCACCTGCCGAGCCAGGTCCGTGCCCGACAGCCCGGGCAGGCTCACGTCGGTCACCAGCAGGTCAAAGCTGCCGGCCTTTTCGAGTTCCAGCGCCTCTTCAGCCGTTGTACAGGTCGTGATTGCGCGCCCCTCACCCTCCATCAGCATGCCGATGGTTTCGCGCAGTTCGGGGTTGTCCTCTACATAAAGGATTCGCATAGGGCGTCGTGTTCTCGAAGGCTGGCCGTGGTTGAAAGAAGCAAATGCCAGCGGCGATCATTCAGCAAAGCGCCGATTCCGCTTGTAGGACGAGCACCCATCGTGCAGCGCGGCCCTGCGGGGAAAGGCCTGGCCGGACGAAAAAACGGGGCCCCGTGGCCCCGCTGGCGTGGCTGGCCAGGGCTTATTCTTCGAGCAGCGAGCGCAGCATCCACGCGGTCTGCTCGTGCACCGTGAGGCGCTGGGTCAGCAGATCGGCCGTGGGCTCGTCGCTGGCTTTGTCGGCCAGGGGGAACAGGCTGCGCGCCGTACGGGCCACGGCCTCATGGCCTTCGACCAGCACGCGCACCATGTCCAGCGCCTTGGGCGGCTTGCTCGGCGCATCGGCGACGGTGGCCAGCTTGCCGAAGTCGGCATACGAGCCGGGAGCGATGTGGCCCAGCGAGCGGATGCGCTCAGCAATCGGGTCCACCGCGTTCCACAGCTCGGTGTACTGGGCCATGAACATGGTGTGCAGCGTGTTGAACATGGGCCCCGTCACGTTCCAGTGGAAGTTGTGCGTGGTCAGGTACAGCGTGTAGGTGTCGGCCAGCAGGCGCGACAGGCCCTGGGCGATGGCAGCGCGGTCTTTTTCGCTGATGCCGATGTTGATGGTGGGGGCGGTGGACTTGGCGGCTTTGGCCATGGGAGCTCCTTCGTTGGGATGGTGGTCGATCAATCGATGGAAATACGCCGCACCGGTGGACCGGGAAGGCTCCCGGCCAGGGCGCGGCGGCTTGCGGTCACTTTAGCGCAAGCGCCTTTTCCCTCACTGCATCTGGCCCAAATTGCCGATGCGCACCAGCATCTCGGTGAACATCTGCATGTCGGCATCGAGGTCCACCACTTCCTTGAATTCCTTGGCGTTGTGGGCCGTGTACTTCTTGCCGGGCATGGCGGGGCCGAAGTTGATGGCGTTGGGCATGAGCTTGGCCGTGGTGCTGCCGGCGGTGGACACCGGCTGGGCTGGGAGGCCCGTGGTGTCGCCGAAGGTGTTGAGCAGTGTGGACAGCCAGGCGCCCTTGGGGTCGCGCGCCATCCAGTTGCCCTGCTGGTGGTCGATGATCACCGGAACGGACGCCTGCGCGGCCCAGTCGTTGACCTTGACCTTGGTGGCGTGCACCAGGGCGTCGGGCGTTCTGCCGCGCGGCATGCGCACGTTCACCAGCACGTCGACCATGCCATCCTTCTCGCGCACAAGGTTGGGCGACATGGTCAGCGGGCCCATGAAATCATCGCCATAAGCCAGGCCGATGGTGCGGCCGAGGTAGTCCGTGCCATACAGCTCGGCAATGTAGCGCACGGCGTTGGCATAGCCGGTGGGCGCCACGGGCACGTCGGACTCGCGCAGGAACAGTGCCAGGCGCGGCAGCGGGTTCACGCCTTCTTCGGGGCGCGAGCCGTGGGCGGAGGTGCCGGTCACCTTGATCTGCACCGCGCTGGCGTCCTGCACCACGTCGATGCCGAAGCTGCCGCCCTGGGGCGTGTACTTGGCGATGAACGCGGCCTTGGCCGCGTTCAGGCGGGCCGCCACGGCAGCCAGGTCACCGCCCTGCAGACGCGCGGTCGCGGTCTGCGGCACGGCGTTGGTGGAGGCGGCACCGGCCATGGCAGCGATGTAGGTGAAGCCGGCCGGCGCATCCTGCAGCGGGAACGAGGTGCGCAGCGCGCCCGAGCCCTTCTCTGCGACCACGGCCGGGTACTTGCTGTCGAGCACGATGTTGTACTCGGGCAGCTCGGTCTTGGTGCGGTAGTACTTCATGGCGTCGCCACCGGTCTCTTCGGTGGTCTCGATCATGAGGCGGATGGTGCGCGCCAGCGGCAGGCCGCTGTCCTTGACGGCCTTCATCGCATACAGCACGGTGGCGATGGAGCCCTTGTCGTCGATGGAGCCGCGGCCATACAGGTTGCCGCCCACGCGCGTGAGCTTGAAGGGATCGAGGCGCGTGCCGTCCTCCAGCACCCATTCGTCGGCCACCACGGGCACCACGTCGGCATGCGTGAGGATGCCGAATTCTTCCTTGCCCGTGCCCGGCAGCTTCACCTCGAAGATGCGGTTGTCCACATTGCGGTATTCCAGGCCGAAATCCTTGGCCATGGCTTCGACCAGCGCACCGAAGGCGATGATGGCCTTGTCCTCGTGCGGAGGCACCTTGTCGCTCCTGAAGGTGGGAAGGGCGACCATGCGCGCCGTGGTGTCTATCACCGCAGCCTGGTTGCGCAAACGGTTGTACAGGCCCAGCAGGCGGCTGATGTTGACCAGGTCGTCCCCGGCCAGCGGGGCCTTGGCCTTGTAGCCGGCCACGCTGGCCTGCAGCATGGGGTTCTCACGCGCGGCCTGCGCCAGGAACTCATCAAAGCTGCCCTGGGCGGCGGCGGGCAATGCAGCCACCAGACGGTCCATCTGGACCTTCTTGATCGTCGTGGCCTGCGGCGCGTTGGTCGTCACGCTGGAGCAGGCGGCAAGGCCCACGGCGAGGCCTGCGGCCATCAAAATTTTCTTCATCTCTGTAGCTTTCCTTGGGAATTGGGGAGCGCGGGACAGGTGCGGGCGGCATGTGGCGCTGCTTCGCAGCACCGGGCCCCGTGTATGGCACGCCGGCGTGCCCTGCGCGGCGAAAGTGTATCGCTGCCGGCCCCGGCAGCGCCAGACATGCCCTGAAAGGCAGATTTCATTCCGACCTGCGCGCAAGGCAGGCGCAGAGCATGAAACTGGCGCGACCCAAGCCAGCGCACCCGCGCAAGGGCCGCCCCGCCGCGAAGACGGCGTATCCAGCGCTTGCGCTGGGGGCGTCCCCCTCCCAGATTGCAAAGCAATATGAGAGAGGGGTGAAGGCGCACAGCGCCTCAGGGGGTGCTCACCTCACGACAGGCGCGTGACGCCCGGCAACTCGCAGGCGTAGATCGCGTTGCGCAGCGCGGCAATGGCTTCGTAGCGCGTGAAGCTGCGCCGCCAGGCGAGCACCACGCGGCGCATGGGTGGCGGGCTGCCATCGTCCTCGCGGATGGGGATGTAGCGGATGTAGTTCTCGTCGCTCTTGCGCCGGCGCGACACCGTGAGCAGCGCATCGCGCGGCACCGACAGGCGCGGCACCAGGGTCACGCCCATGCCGGCCGCCACCATGTGCTTGATGGTTTCCAGCGACGAGCCCTCGAAGGACCTGCGGATACCCTCGGCATTGCTGGCAAAGCGCGCGAACTCGGGGCAGACCTCCAGCACATGGTCGCGAAAGCAGTGGCCCGCGCCCAGCAGCAGCATGGTTTCGCTCTTGAGTTCTGCGGCAGTGATGGATTTCTGCGTGCCCAGCGGGTGGGTGCTGGGCAGGGCCGCCATGAAGGGCTCGTCGTACAGCGGCGCCATGGCCAGGCCGGTGTCGGGAAAGGGCTCGGCCAGGATGGCGCAGTCGATCTCGCCGGTGCGCAGCATTTCGAGCAGCTTGACGGTGAAGTTCTCCTGCAGCATCAGCGGCATCTGCGGGGTGCGCGCAATCGAATGGCGCACCAGGTCGGGCAGCAGGTAGGGGCCGATGGTGTAGATCACGCCCAGGGTCAGCGGCCCGGCCAGGGGGTCCTTGCCGCGCTTGGCGATCTCCTTGATGGCGGCGGCCTGCTCCAGCACGCTTTGCGCCTGGCGCACGATCTCGTCGCCCAGCGGGGTGACGGTCACTTCGCCAGCGCTGCGCTCGAAAAGCTTCACGTCAAGTTCCTCTTCGAGCTTCTTGATGGCCACCGACAGGGTGGGCTGCGACACATAGCAGGCATCGGCGGCGTGGCCGAAGTGCTTTTCGCGCGCCACCGCGACGATGTATTTGAGTTCGGTGAGGGTCATGGAGATTCCAGACGGGTAGACCCTGCATTGTGCAGCGCCGCGCGCCCGGCAACCCAGGGCGTGGTGCTGCAGCGGTGCAGAAAGAAGACCGGCAGCAGCACAAGAATCCTCGCACAGGCTGCAACGGCAGGGAAGGCCAGCGGGTGGGACACGGTGACGGCCGGCAACGGCTCGGCAACAGGGACGACGTGCGTCATGGCGGGAGTCAGGCTTTCAGGTAGTCGGATTTTCCACCCAGCCAGCGCATCACGTGGCGCTCGGCCAGCTCGGCGTGGCGGTCCAGCATCATTGGCGCGAGTTCGCGCGCCCATTCGAGCAGGTGGGTGTCGGTGGCCAGGTCGGCAAAGCGCAGCAGCGCGTCGCCCGACTGCCGGGCCCCGAGGAATTCGCCCGGCCCGCGGATCTCCAGGTCGCGCCGGGCGATCTCGAAACCATCATTCGTGTCGGACATGGCCCTCAACCGCTCCTTGGCGGTCTCGCCCACCCGGCCGCTGTCGTTGGTGGAATACAGCAGCACGCAGGCCGATGCCGCCGCACCGCGCCCCACGCGCCCGCGCAGCTGGTGCAGCTGCGACAGGCCGAAGCGCTCGGCATGCTCGATCACCATCAGCGAGGCATTGGGCACATCCACCCCGACCTCGATCACCGTGGTGCTCACCAGCACGCCCATCTGCCCGCTGGAAAAGAGCGCCATCACGGCTTTCTTCTCCGCGGTCGGCATGCGCGAGTGCAGCAGGCCGACCATGACGCCGGGCAGGGCCTCGCTCAGGTCGGCATGGGTGGCGGTGGCATTGCTCAGGTCCAGCGCCTCGCTCTCTTCGATCAGCGGGCACACCCAATACACCTGCCGTCCGTCGTTTACCTGGGCGCCAATGCGAGCGATCACTTCGTCCTTGCGGCTGTCGGCAATGAGTTTGGTGACGATGGGGGTGCGCCCAGGCGGCAGTTCGTCGATCACCGAGACGTCGAGGTCGGCGTAGTAGCTCATGGCCAAGGTGCGGGGAATGGGCGTGGCGCTCATCATCAGCATATGGGGTTCCATCCCCTGGGCAGCGAGCTTTTGCCGTAGGGACAAACGCTGCGCCACCCCGAAGCGGTGCTGCTCGTCGATGATGGCCAGCGCCAGGTTTTTGAAACGCACCTGGTCCTGGATCACGGCATGCGTGCCCACCACCAGCGCTGCCTCGCCGTTTTCGACCAGGGCCAGCATGGCCATGCGCTCCTTCTTCTTCTGCCCGCCCACCAGCCAGGCCACACGCCGGCCGTGGGCCGCCAGCAGCGGCTCGAGCCAGCCGATCATCTTGGCGAAGTGCTGCTCGGCCAGGATTTCGGTAGGCGCCATCAGGGCACACTGCCAGCCGGCGTCCATGGCAATGGCGGCCGCCAGCGCCGCCACGACGGTCTTGCCCGAGCCCACGTCGCCCTGAAGCAGGCGGTGCATGGGCACGCGGTGCGCCAGGTCTTTGGCAATCTCCACCCCGACCCGCCGCTGCGCCGCGGTCAGCGAAAAGGGCAGCACGGCCATCAGTTGTTCGTGCAACGGCAGCACGCCATCCACCACCTTGCGCGGGCGCAGCACCGGTGCGCGCAACTGGTCGCGCTCGCGGCGCGACTGCTGCTGCGAGAGCTGCTGGGCCAGCAGTTCCTCGGCCTTCAGGCGCTGCCAGGCCGGGTGGCTGTGGTCCTCCAGCGTGGACAGCGACACGTCGGGCGTGGGGTGGTGCAAAAAAGTGAGTGCCTCGCGCAGATTGAACGCGCGGTAGCTGCCGTTGTCATGCCGGAAGACGGCGTACGGCGGCTCGGTGCCGGCGGGCAGGGTTTCGGACAGGTCGACCCGGCTGAGCGCCCCCACCACCGCCCGGCGCAGGTAGGACTGCGGCAGGCCGGCCGTGGTCGGGTAGACGGGGGTCAGCGCGGCCGGCAGCTCGCCGCCGGCCTGGCGAAAGGCCGGGTGCAGCATCTGCCGGCCCCAGAAGCCGCCCTTGACCTCGCCCCGGATGCGCAGGCGCGCGCCCACGGCCAGGGTTTTCTGGTGTGAGGGGTAGAAGCTGAAGAAGCGCAGTTCGCAGGTGCCCGAAGCGTCTTCCACCTGCACCAGCAACTGGCGGCGCGGGCGCAACTGCACCTCGCAGGCCGTCACGGTGGCTTCGATCTGCACCATCTGGCCGTCGCGGGCACTGGACAGCGGCGTGATGCGGGTTTCATCCTCATAACGCAGTGGCAGGTGCAGGGCCAGATCGATGTCGCGCTTCAGACCCAGCTTGTGCAGTGCCTTTTGCGCCACGCTGGCGGTGGAGGGCTTGCTGGGAGCAGCAGCCGCGGGCATTTTGTTCAAAGGTTATCCGGCAGGGCGAAGGTTTCGGCAGTCAAAAAGGCTACCATGGTTACTGTTTATTACCTGATTTCGGCAGACCCCGGCGATCCGGACAGATTCCATGCTCAAGCGCATCAGTATTCAGCATCTCACGTTGGGCATGTACCTGCACGACTTCTGCGGCTCCTGGATGGACCACCCCTTCTGGCGTGCCAAGTTCGTCTTGAAGGACCCCAAGGATCTGGCGCGCATCAAGGATACGGCCATAGAGGAGGTGTGGATCGACATTTCCAAGGGCCTGGACGTGGCGGCGGGCGTGCGCTCCATCTCGCGCGAAGAGGCGGACATCCAGGTCGAGACGGACTTCAGCATGCTGGAGAACCTGCCCTCCCTGGTGGTCGACCCCCCACCCCCTCCTGCCCCCCCTGCGCGCCGCCAGACACGCGGCAAGGCACCCGCCAGCATGCACAGCGAACTGCTGGCGGCCGCCTCGATCTGTGGTGAGGCCAAGCAGGCCATGGTCTCCATGTTCCGGGAAGCGCGCATGGGCAAGGCCGTGAATTCCGAGAATGCCCGCGGACTGGTGGAGGAGATTTCCGACTCGGTCACGCGCAACCCGGGCGCCCTGATCAGCCTGGCCCGGCTCAAGACGGCGGACGACTACACCTACATGCACTCGGTGGCGGTGTGCGCGCTGATGGTGGCGTTGGCCAAGCAGATCAACCTCAACGAAGAACACACCCGCAGCGCCGGCATGGCCGGGCTGCTGCACGACCTGGGCAAGGCGGCGATCCCGCTGGCGGTGCTCAACAAGCCGGGCAAGCTCACCGACAGCGAATTCGCCATCGTCCAGACCCACCCACAGGAGGGCTACGACATGCTCAAGGAGGGTGGCAGCGTGGAAGATGCGGTGCTCGATGCCTGCCGCCACCACCACGAGAAGATGGACGGCTCGGGCTACCCCGGCAAGCTCAAGGGCGATGAGATCAGCCTGATTGCCCGCATGACCGCCATCTGCGACGTCTACGACGCCATCACCTCGGACCGCCCCTACAAATCCGGCTGGGACCCCGCAGAGTCGCTGCGCCGCATGGCCGAGTGGACCAAAGGCCATTTCGACCCCCGCCTGTTCCAGGCCTTCGTCAAGAGCATCGGCATCTACCCCGTGGGTTCGCTGGTGCGGCTGACGTCCGGGCGCATCGGCGTGGTGATGGAGCAGGCGCAGCAATCACTGACCTCGCCCAAGGTGAAGGTGTTCTTCTCGACCAAGTCGGACCTGCGCATTCCGCCCGAGGTGGTGGACCTGGCTGCGCCCGGTTGTGCCGAGAAGATCGTGGCCCGCGAAGACCCGGACAAGTGGAAGTTCCCGGACCTTAACCAGCTGTGGTCCGGTTTTGCCGGGCAGGCCTGGTAAAGGCAGCCCGGGCTGGCGTGGGAAAATAGCGCCCCTGTTTCTTTACCCCTTGGTACGGGCCCGTCCGGCCCTCAAGCTCCATGACTGTTTCTGCCACGCCGGCCCCGCGCCACTTCACGCTCAGCGATTTCGACTTCTCGCTGCCCCCCGAACTCATTGCCCAACACCCCGCTGCAGAGCGCAGCGCATCGCGCCTGCTCGACGGCCGCGCGAGCGCACCGGTGGACCGCATCTTTCGCGAGCTGTCTGGCCTGCTGCAAAGCGGCGACCTGCTGGTCTTCAACGACACGCGCGTGGTCAAGGCGCGCATCTTTGGCGAAAAGGCCAGCGGCGGCAAGCTGGAGCTGCTGATCGAGCGTGTTTTGCTCGGCAACGAGGTCGTGGCCCACATGAAGGTCAGCAAGAAGCCCCTGCCTGGCGCCGTGGTGCACATGGCGGGAGGCCTGCACGGCGGCGGCTTCAACGCCACCCTGCTCTCGCGCTGGCCAGCCGAGGACGATGGCCCGCTGTTCCGCTTCGCCCTCCAAGGTCCGGCCGGCGAGACGCCGCACGAGCTGATGGAGCGCCACGGCCACCTGCCGCTGCCGCCCTACATCGAGCGCCAGCAGAATGCCGACCACGATCCCGACGCCGCAGAAGATGCCCAGCGCTACCAGACGGTGTTCGCGCGCGCACCCGGCGCAGTGGCGGCCCCGACGGCGGCCCTGCATTTCGACGAGGGTGTGCTCGCTGCGCTGGCTGAACGCGGCGTGGAGCGTGCCAGCGTCACCCTGCACGTGGGCGCCGGCACCTTCCAGCCCGTGAAGACCGAGAACCTCACCGAGCACCAGATGCACAGCGAGTGGTACGAAGTGCCGCAGGCCACGCTGGCAGCGCTCGAGCGTTGCCGCCAGCGCGGCGGCCGTGTGGTGGCGGTGGGCACGACGACGGTCCGTACCCTCGAATCCTGGGCGCGCAGCGGCCAGGCCTCGGGCGATACGAACATCTTCATCACCCCGGGCTTCCCCTTCCAGGTGGTGGACCTGCTGCTCACCAACTTCCACCTGCCCAAGAGCACGCTGATGATGCTGGTCAGCGCCTTCGCGGGCTATGGGCGGATCATGGATCTGTACCGCCACTCCATCGCGCAGCAGTACCGCTTCTTCAGCTATGGCGATTCGATGCTACTGGAGCGCCAGCGCCCCTAGTCCACTGAAACCGAGAAATCGACTGTGCGTGAGGGACCNCTAGGCGCCGGGCGCAGCCGGGTTGCACACCCGGCGAGCACGGCAACGACGAGTGCGGCCCTGCCAGACCCTCACCCTGCGGGCCTGGGTGGCAGCAGGCACATCGCTGCGTTGCGGGCTTTGCCAAGGCGGCCAGCCTTGGCCGCAGCCCGCGCCTTGCGCTGTATCCCGCTGCCACCCCGGCGCACAGCCGATTTCTCGGTTTCAGTGGACTAGGGCACGCTCAGCAGTTCGTGACGGTGGCAATGCGGGGCGCGGCCCCCTGTTCCGGCAGGCGATTGGCCGAGGGCAGGCGTACGCAGTAGACGCCGGCCTCGCTTTCCACGCGCGTGACCCGGCCGGCATACGTGTTCTGCCACTCCTTTTCGGTGAGGGTGCCCAGGGGCCGGGGCGCCGGGCTTGCCGCGTTCGCAGCGAGTGCCGCAGCGGCTGGCGAACCATGGCGGCGCTGCCATTCCCGCTCCTGCCGCGCCGCGCGGGCCACGCCCTCGGGGCTCCATTGGATGGCGGGCACATCGCGGGCATCGGAGGCGGCGGGCACCGGCGCAGGCATGGCCACCAGGCCCGGGCCTGTGTCCTGCGGCAGGGCCAAGGCAGCAGGCGGGCGCACACTGCGGCCCTCTCGCACCGGCCCAGGCCGAGGTCCCGCCGACCGGGAGGGCTGCGCCGCCACCGGCTCTGGCGCGGGCGTTCTGGACACCGGTGCCGCAGCCTGCGGAGCCGTGATCCACAGGACTTCCATCGCCTGCCTGGCGGGCGGCTCGGGCACCCGCACGGCCGATGCCGGCAGCACCAGCCGCCACAGCAGCACCGCGTGCAGCAGCAGCGAAGCCGCCACGGCACCCCCCAGGCGCCAGCGGCCCGGGCGGTAGCCGTCAGGTGGCCACATCGTCCACGGCGCCGTCGTCCACACCATTCTCGGGCGCCACCCAGGCCAGCAGGTCACCCGGCTGGCACTGCAGGTAGTCGCAGATGGCAGCCAGGGTCTCGAAGCGCACGCCCTTGACCTTGCCGCTCTTGAGCAGCGACAGGTTGGCCTCGGTGATGCCCACGTGCGCTGCCAGGTCGCGCGACTTCACCTTGCGGCGCACCAGCATTTCATCGAGCCTGACGACGATGGGCATGGCCACCTTTCCGGCGCATGCCTCGGGAATGGAGCCGCCGGGTCACAGCGCGGTCAGACGAACGCACTGGACTCCTCCTGCAGGCGCTGGCCCTCGGCCATCACGTGGGCCAGCAGCAGCATCATCAGGCCGACGATCAGCACGCTCACCTCGAACGAGCCCACCGACAGCGCCACCTGCCCGCCGCGCTGGCCCGAGGCCAACCAGGACAACAGCGCCGTCACCGCCGCGCCGTGCACCAGCGAGGCCGCGAACATCGCGATGAAGCCCCAGCCCACGCCACGAAAGCCGCGCACCACCGCAGGACCGAACACCTCGCCACGCAGGAAGGCTGTGCAGATACGGTGCAGGCACCACACGGTGAACAGCATGGCGGCGGTCGGCAGGCATTCGATGGCCAGGCCCACCAGGCGCCAGCTCACTTCGATCTGCAAAGGGGCGGCAATGTTTGCCTGCAGCGCCTGCGAGGGCAGCAGCATCTGCACCAGGCCACCCGATTCGCCACGGCCCAGCAGCAGCCAGCGGGCCACGGAAAAGCACACGCCCGCCAGCGCGCACAGCAGGGTCAGCGCGTGCAGCCCGCGGGACAGGCGCCGGAAGGCCGGGCTTTGGACGGATACCATGGTGATTTCCTCATGTTTTCTGTAAAACAATAATAATATTCTGCCATACAGAAACAAAAAGGCAATCACCCGGTACGCAGCCGCCCCCCAGGGCCGACAGCCGCTCTCTGATGCGTCAGAAAGCGACCGCGTGCCCGTCCTTGCGCGGGTCGGAGCCGGCGATGTAGCTGCCACCGTCGCGCAGCACGAGCTGGGCGCCGCCGAAGGCGAAGACGCCATTGCCCTCCTCCACCGTGACTTCGTGGCCGCGTGCGCGCAGTGCGGCGACCACGGCGGGGTCGAAAGCCGGCTCCACCGCCACGCCCTTGCCGCCGGTCACGCGCCAGCGCGGGGCGTCGGCTGCGGCCTGCGGGTTCTGGCCGTAGCGCAGCACGCGCAGGGCCATCTGCAGGTGGCCCTGGGACTGCATGGGGCCGCCCATCACGCCAAAGGCCATCTGCGGCGTGCCGTCGGCATGCATGGCGAAGGCCGGGATGATGGTGTGCGAGGGGCGCTTGCGCGGGGCCACTTCGTTGGCATGCCCTGGCGTGAGGGTGAAGCCGTGGCCCCGGTTCTGCAGGCTGATGCCCGTGCCCGGCACGACCACACCCGAGCCGAAGCCCATGTAGTTGGACTGGATGAACGAGACCATCATGCCGGAGGCATCGGCCGCGGCCAGGTACACCGTGCCGCCGGGGCGCGGCGTGCCGTGGCCGGGGTCGCCGGCCTGCGCGGCATCGATCAGTTGCGCGCGCTGCACCAGGTAGTCGGCGTCGAGCAGGTCGCGAGGCGTCACGGCCTGCATGGCGTCGATGTCGGCGTTGTACTGGTGCAGGTCGGCCAGTGCGAGCTTCATGGCCTCGATGCTGGCGTGCACCGTGTCCACGTGGTCCAGCGGCTGGCCGCCGATACCGTGAGATTCGAGCATGCCCAGCGCCATCAGCGTGGCGATGCCCTGGCCGTTGGGCGGAATTTCATGGACCACCGAATCGCCGAAGCGCTGGCTCACGGTGCCCACCCAGTCGGCCTGGTGCGATGCGAGGTCATCCTCGGTCATAGCGCCGCCATGGGCGCGGGAATGCTCCACCATCTGGCGCGCCAGCGTGCCGCGGTAGAAGGCTTCGCCCTCGGTCTGGGCAATCAGCTCCAGCGTGCGCGCATGGGCTTCGCTGCGGAAGATCTCGCCCGCGCGCGGTGCGCGGCCACCGGGCATGAAGCACTCGGCAAAGCCGGGCTGGGAGCCAAGCTTGGCAGCGCCCAGCGCCCACAACCGGGCGATGGTGGGAGAGACGGGAAAGCCATTGCGCGCGTAATCGATGGCGGGTTCGGCCAGCTTCGCGAACGGCAGCTTGCCCAGGCGTTTGGACAGGGCCACCCAGGCGGACACAGCGCCAGGCACGGTGACGGCGTTCCAGCCCGTCTCGGGCAAGCCTCCACGCTCGGCAAAGTATGCGGGGGTCCATGCAGCGGGCGAACGGCCCGAGGCGTTGAGCCCATGCAGTTCCTTGCCGTCCCAGACGATGGCGAAGCCGTCGCTGCCCAGGCCGCAGCCCGTGGGCTCGACCACGGTGAGGGCCATGGCGGCAGCGATCGCGGCGTCCACGGCGTTGCCGCCGGCCAGCAGCATGCGCAGGCCGGCCTGCGCGGCCAGGGGCTGCGAGGTGGAGACCACGTTGCGCCCCATCACCGCGCTGCGGTGGGAGGCATAGGGCAGGGCCCAGTCCAGGGCGGGGGTGTCGGCAGGGGTGCGTGCGTTCATCGTCTCGGTCACTCCACGGAAATCTTGTGCTGGCGGATCACGGTGGCCCAGCGGGCGCTGTCGGCCTGCACCATGGCGGCGAACTTGGCGGGGGTGCTGGGGGCAGCGGGCTCCACGCCGAGCTTGGCCAGGCCTTCGGCCACCTCGGTCGACTGCATGGCCTTGGCAAAGGCCTTGTGAATGCGGTCGACCAGTGCCGGCGGTGCGCCAGCCGGCAGGTACACGCCGAACCAGGTCACCGAAGAATAGCCGGGCAGGCCGGACTCGGCCATGGTGGGCAACTCGGGCGCCAGCGAACTGCGCTTTTCGCTGGTCACGGCCAGGGCACGCAGGCGGCCGCCCTTGACATGCGGCATGCCCGTGGGCAGCGAGTCGAACAGCACGTGCGTCTGCCCGGTCACGAGGTCGGGAATGGCCAGGGCCGTGCCCTTGTAGGGCACATGCATCATCTCGATGCCGGCCTGGGCGCTGAAGGCCGCAGCGTTCAGGTGCACGATGGTGCCATTGCCACTGGTGGCGTAATTGAGCTTGCCGGGGTGTGCCTTGCCGTAGGCAATCAACTCGCCCACCGTTTTCACGGGCAGCGAGTTGGTCACCAGCAGCACGCTGGGTGCGTCGGCCAGGTGGGCCACAGGCGTGAAGTCCTTGCGCGGGTCGTAGGCCAGGCGCGGCATCAGGTGGGGCGAGATGGCGTGCGTGCTGCTCGTGGTGAGCAGCAGGGTGTAACCGTCGGGCTGCGCCTTGGCGGCTTCGGCCGCGCCGATGGTGCCGCCGGCCCCGGGGCGGTTGTCCACCACCATCTGCTGGCCCAGGTCCTGCGCCACACGCTGCGCGACCACGCGGGCCACGAGATCGGTGGCACCGCTGGCCGGGAAGGGGACGATCACCCGCACCGGGCGGTCGGGCCAGTTGGACTGCTGCGCATGCGCGCCCGCACACACGGCCATCAGGCAGGCCAGGCCGAGCACGCTACGGCCCCAGGACAAAAGACGCATACGAAGCACTCCAGAAAAATAACGGGGACAGGAAGAACCGGACACGCCCTTCCCCGCTATTCACAGGAACGCGGCGCAACAGCCTTCATCTTAGGAATGTGGCAGTCGTATGACCACCACCAAATCAGCAAATGGCTTTGCCGCACCGGCAAAGCGCTTCGCTTTTTGAGATGATCCACGGCAAACCTCCCATCGACCCCTCCATGCGCGCCCAACTTCTGCAAGACACGGCCCTGCGCTACTTCCTCGAAGTGGCGCAAAGCGGCTCGCTCACCGAAGCCTCGGCCCGGCTGCACGTGGCCGCCTCGGCCTTGAGCCGGCAGATCGCCGGGCTCGAATCGCAACTGGGCACGCCGCTGTTCGAGCGGCACCCGCGCGGCATGGTGCTCACGGCGGCCGGCGAGATCCTGGCCACGCATGCGCGCCGCACGGTGCTCGACGCCGAACGGGCGCTCGGCGAGATCGGCGCGCTGCAGGGCCTGCGCGCGGGCCAGGTGCGCCTGGCCACCTCGGATGCGTTTGCCAATGAACTGGTGCCGCGCCTGTGCGTGGAGTTCCAGCGCACGCACACCGGCATCCAGTTCGAGGTGCAGTCCCTGCCCACGGCCCAGGTGCCTGGTGCGGTACGCAGCGGCGCGGCCGACATCGGCCTGTGTTTCAGCCGCGCGCCACACAAGGACATTGATGTGGCCTACCGCCAGCGGGCACCGGTGCTGGCCCTGGTGCCTCCCGGCCACCCGCTGGCCGGTGCGAAGAGCGTGACACTGGCTCGCATGGGCCAGTACCCGCTGGCCCTGCCGCCACCCGAGACCACGGTGCGCCAGATGATCGACATCGTCTGCAGCCGCCAGGGCCTGCAGCTGGAGCCGGTGCTGGTGAGCAACCACGTCAAGACCATGCTCCACTTCGTGGCGAACGGGGGTGGGCTGTCGGTGTCCAGCGAGATCGCGGCGCGCCACATGGTGGCGGCTGGCGACATCATCGCACTGCCCATCGGCGACCAGGGCATGGACCTGCGCGACCTGGAGCTGCAGACCCTGTCGGGCCGCAGCCTGCCCGTGGCCGCGCAGGCCTTCCTTGACCTGCTCAAGGAGCGCTTGCCCGGCCCCTGGTAGCGGGCTCAGGCCCGCCCTTCGTGCTGCATGCGGAACTCACGCGCCTTGCCAAAGTGGCCGTTGCCGATGAAGGGCACGGGAGGACGCAGCGCCGACAACGGCGAGGGGTGGTTGGAGGTGAGCACCAGGTGTCCCCGGTCGGCCGGAATCCAAGCGCGCTTGGACTGCGCATGCGAGCCCCAGAGCATGAACACCACCGGGCGCTCGCCTTCGGCCACATGGCGGATGACGGCGTCGGTCAGTTCCTCCCAGCCCTTGCCGGAATGGCTCGCGGCCTGGCCCTCTTCCACCGTGAGGCCGGTGTTGAGCAGCAGTACGCCGTTCTTCGCCCATTTCACCAGGCTGCCGCCCGGCTCGGGCCAGGCCGGAAACGGCGTCTCCAGGTCACGCTGCATCTCCTTGAAGATGTTGCGCAGCGAGGGCGGCAACTGCACGCCGGGCGCGACGGAGAACGCCAACCCCTCGGCCTGGCCACGCCCGTGGTAAGGGTCCTGGCCCAGGATGACCACCCGCACCTGCTCGGGTGGGGTCAGGTCCAGCGCGCGCAGAGGCTTCGGTGGAAAGATGGCGGCGCCGGCATCCAGGCGCGTTTGCAGATAGGCCAGCAGCGCCCGGCCACGCGGGCTGGCGAAGAAGGCGTCGACCAGCGGCTGCCAGCCGGGAGCCACAGGCCAGTCGGCCGGGTCGGCGCTTTGCAGTTGGGTGGCGTCGGTCATGGGCGGCAGGCCATGGATCAGGCGAACAGGTTTGCCAGCGCCTCGCCGGGTTCGGGGGCGCGCATGAAGGCCTCGCCCACCAGGAAGGCATTCACGCCCGCGTCGCGCATGGTCTTCACGTCGGCTGGCGTGAGGATGCCGGACTCGGTGACCAGCAGGCGGTCGGCCGGCACGTTCTTCTGCAGGTCCAGCGTGGTCTGCAGCGAGACCTCGAAGGTGCGCAGGTTGCGGTTGTTGATGCCCACCAGACGGGTCTTGAGCTTGAGCGCACGCTCCAGCTCGGCGCCGTCATGCACCTCGACCAGCACCGCCATGTCCAGGCTGCGGGCAATCGCCTCGAAGTCTGCCATCTGCGCATCGTCCAGGCTGGCCGCGATCAGCAAAACGGCATCGGCGCCCATGGCGCGCGATTCGTAGATCTGGTAGGCATCGACCATGAAGTCCTTGCGCAGCACGGGCAGTTGGCAGCTGGCGCGCGCCTGCTTGAGGGCATCCACGCTGCCCTGGAAGAACTGCTTGTCGGTCAGCACCGAAAGGCAGGCCGCACTCACCGTGCCATCGCCATGGGCATAGCTCTGGGCGATGTCGGCCGGAATGAAATCAGCACGCAGCACGCCCTTGCTGGGGCTGGCCTTCTTGACCTCGGCGATCACCGCCGCCTGGCCTTTGGCGATCTTGCCGCGCAGCGCGCCCTCGAAGTCGCGCGTGAGCACACGGCTCTCGGCATCGGCACGCATCGCGGCCAGGGGCATGCGCTTGGTGGCAGCGGCCACTTCTTCGTGCTTGACGGCCACGATCTTGTTGAGGATGTCGGACATGGTGGGCAATGCTAAAAGCGAAAGGAAAAAACCGCCGGGCAGATACCCCGGCGATGCGGTCAGGCGGGAACGGCCAGCGCGTGCGTGCGCGCCACCAGTTGGTCCAGGCGCGCCAGCGCGGCACCCGAGGCGATCGCGGCGCGCGCCTTGACCAGGCCATCCGCGATGGAACTCGCCACATTGGCGGCGTACAGCGCGGCGCCGGCGTTCAGGCAGACGATGTCCTGCGCGGCACCGGTCTCGCCCTTGAGCACGCCGATCAGCATGTCGCGCGACTGCTCGGGCGTTTCCACCTTGAGGGCGCGGTTGCTCGCCATGGGCAGGCCGAAGTCCTCGGGATGCACCTCGTACTCGGTGATCTGGCCGTTCTTCAATTCACCCACCAGGGTGGCGGCGCCCAGGCTCACTTCGTCCATGCCGTCGCGGCCATAGACCACCAGCGCATGCTCGGCGCCCAGGCGCTGCAATGCGCGCACCTGGATACCGACCAGGTCGGGGTGGAACACGCCCATCAGGATGTTGGGCGCGCCAGCCGGGTTGGTCAGCGGGCCGAGGATGTTGAAGATGGTGCGCACACCGAGCTCACGGCGCACGGGGGCCACGTTCTTCATGGCCGGGTGGTGGTTGGGCGCGAACATGAAGCCGATGCCCACCTCGGCGATGCATTGGGCAATCGCCTCGGGCGTGAGGTTGATGTGGATACCCAGCGCCTCCATCACGTCGGCGCTACCGCTCTTGCTCGACACGCCGCGCCCGCCATGCTTGCTGACCTTGGCGCCCGCAGCAGCCGCCACAAACATCGAGCAGGTGGAGATGTTGAAGGTGTTGGCCCCGTCGCCGCCGGTGCCCACGATGTCCACCAGGTGCGTGCTGTCGGGCACGTGCACCTTGGTGGAAAACTCGCGCATGACCTGCGCGGCGGCCGTGATCTCGCCGATGGTTTCCTTCTTCACGCGCAGGCCGGTGATGATGGCCGCCATCATGACCGGCGAGAGCTCGCCGCTCATGATCAGGCGCATCAGGTGCAGCATCTCGTCGTGGAAGATTTCGCGGTGTTCGATGGTGCGCTGCAGCGCTTCCTGGGGGGTGATGGACATGGTGTGGTCTCCGTCTCGTAATTTTTTAAGCGGCAGGCCGGTCCGAGAAGGCCAGCTTGAGGCCGAAGCCGATGAACATCGCCCCGGCGATGCGGTCCAGCCAGTGCATGCCACGCTGCACGGCGCCCACGCGGCGCGCCATCCAGCTGGCGGCCAGCGCCCAGCCCACGTTGACGGGGATGGCGTTGAGGTTGAACAGCACCCCGAGCAGCACAAAGGCCAGGGCCTTGCTGTCCGTGCCCGGCGCGATGAACTGGGGCACAAAGGCCAGGAAGAAGATCGCCACCTTGGGGTTGAGCACATTCGTCCAGAAGCCGCCCATGAACACGCTGCGCAGCGGCACGGCCGCAGCCGGCGCGGCCTGCGCCGCCGCGATGGCGGCACCGCTGCCGCCGCCGCCCGAGGCCTTGGCGAACAGCATGCGCACGCCCATCCACAGCAGGTAGGCCGCGCCCACCCACTTGAGCACGGTGAAGGCCGTGGCCGACGCGGCCAGCAGCGCGCCCACACCCACGGCGGCGGCAAAGATGTGCACGAAGCAGCCGGTCGTGATACCCAGGCCCGCGACGATGCCCGCACGCGTGCCCGAGCGCAGCGCGTTGGAGACGATGTAGAGCACATCCGGCCCGGGCGTCAGGTTCAGCAGCCAGCCGGCCGCGATGAACACCAGCAGTTGGTTCGTCTCGATGATCATGGCCGGGGCTCCAGGAAGTTCTTGAGCATGGCGTGGCCGTGTTCGGTGAGGATGCTCTCGGGATGGAACTGCACGCCCTCGATGTCCAGCGTCTTGTGGCGCACGCCCATGATCTCGCCGTCGTCCGTCCAGGCGGTGATCTCCAGCGCCTCGGGGCAGTCGGCACGCGCGATGGACAGCGAGTGGTAGCGGTTGACCGTGAACTTCTCGGGCAGGCCGGCGAACACGCCTTTCTGCGTGGTGGTGATGACGCTGGTCTTGCCGTGCATCAGCTGCTGCGCGCGCACGATGCTGCCGCCGAAGGCCGCGCCGATGGCCTGGTGGCCCAGGCACACGCCCAGAATGGGCAACTTGCCGGCGAAGTGCTGGATCGCAGCCACCGAGATGCCGGCCTCGGCCGGTGAACAGGGGCCGGGCGAAATCACCAGCCGGTCGAGCTGGCCGGCGGCCAGGCGCTCAGCGATCTCGTCCACCGTGATCTCGTCGTTGCGGTGCACCTCGACCTCGGCACCGAGCTCGCCGAAGTACTGCACGATGTTGTAGGTGAAGCTGTCGTAGTTGTCGACCATCAAGAGTTTCATGCTGCGCTCCCTGCGGTCTGGCCCGCGTCGCTGGCGTGCCCGGCGCGCAGGCGCGCGAACTCGCGGTGTTCGTAGGCAATGGAGGCTTCCATGATGCCCCGGTAGATGGCCTCCACCACGTCGGCCTGGCCGCCCTGTGCCAGGGCGCGCTCGCGCACCCGGTCCACGATGGCCTGTATGCGCGCCTCGTCGCGCACCTGCACATCGCTGTGCTTGATGCGCGCGGCCTGCGTCATGTAGCCCGAGCGCTGCACCAGCAGCGGCACGAGGATGTCGTCGAGTGCGTCGATTTCACGGCGCACGTCGGCCATGGTGGTGCAGTGCTGCACCTGGTCGATGGCGCGGCTCATTCCAGGCCCTCCTCGACGAGCTCCGCAGCGCGCAGCAGGGCGCGGGCCTTGTGCTCGGTTTCCTTCCACTCGAGCTCGGGCACCGAATCGGCCACCACCCCGGCGGCCGCCTGCACGTAGAGCGTGCCGTTCTTGATGATGCCAGTGCGGATGGCGATGGCCACGTCCATATCGCCGGCATAGCTCAGGTAGCCGCAGGCACCGCCGTAAAGGCCGCGCTTGGTGGGTTCGAGCTGGTCGATGAGCTCCATCGCATGCACCTTGGGCGCGCCGGTGAGCGTGCCCGCCGGGAAGGTGGCCTTGAGCACGTCGATGGCGGTCATGCCGTCGTTCAGGATGCCTTCGACGTTGCTCACGATGTGCATCACGTGGCTGTAGCGCTCTACCGCGAAGGCCTCGGTCACCTTCACGGTGCCTGTCTTGGCGATGCGGCCGATGTCGTTGCGCGCCAGGTCGATCAGCATCACGTGCTCGGCCCGCTCCTTGGGGTCGTTGATGAGTTCGACCTCGGCCGCCTTGTCTTTCTCGAGCGTGGCGCCGCGCGGGCGCGTGCCGGCCAGCGGGCGGATGGTAATCTTCTGCCCGTCCGGCGTGCTCTCCTGGCGCACCAGGATCTCGGGGCTGGCGCCCACCACATGGAAGTCGCCGAAGTCGTAGAAGTACATGTACGGCGAGGGGTTCAGCGAGCGCAACGCACGGTACAGCGACAGCGGGCTTTCGGTGTAGCGCTTGTGGATGCGCTGGCCCACCTGCACCTGCATGAAGTCACCGGCGGCGATCAGCTCCTTGGCGCGGTCCACCGCAGCCAGGTAGTCGACCTTGGAAAAATCGCGCTGGGCGGGGTGGCTCTCGGTGGGCTTGACCACCGGGGCGCTGACCGAATACTTGAGTTGCTCCTTGAGCTCGCGCAGGCGCTTCTTGGCCTTGGCATAGGCTTCGGGCGTGGCCGGGTCGGCGTAGACGATGAGGTAGAGCTTGCCCGAGAGGTTGTCGATGACCGCCAGTTCCTCACACTGCAGCAGCAGGATGTCGGGGCAGCCCAGGGTATCGGGCGGGCAGGTGTTCTCGAGCTTCTTTTCGATGTAACGCACAGCGTCGTAGCCGAAGTACCCTGCCAGGCCACCGCAAAAACGCGGCAAGCCGGGGCGCAGCGCTACCTTGAAGCGCTTTTGGTAAGCCGCGATGAAGTCGAGCGGATTGCCTTCGGCAGTCTCCACCACCTGGCCGTCGGTAACGACCTCAGTGCGCGCCGCAGCACCGAAACCGCTGGCGCGCAGCAGGGTGCGCGCCGGCAGGCCGATGAAGCTGTAGCGCCCGAAGCGCTCGCCTCCCACCACGGATTCGAGCAGGAAGCTGTGCTTGCCGCCCTCCTTGGCGCGCGCCAGCTTCAGGTAGAGCGAGAGCGGGGTTTCCAGGTCCGCAAAGGCCTCGGCCATGAGCGGAATGCGGTTGTAGCCTTCGCCGGCCAGGCTTTTGAATTCAAGTTCAGTGATCACGGGGAGAACTCCCAGCTGTCACAGCGCGTGTCCCCGCCAATGGGCATTGGGGGCGCTGCGGTTCATTCAATCGGCCCTGACAAGGGCCACGGGTGCACGCTGGGGCGGTTCGCCCAGGTGCCATCAGGCGTTCAGGCAGACAGGCTGACGCCAGGGCCAGGCTCCCCGGTCGCTGCAACCTGTGATGAACACGCGGTGAATGAACATGGGCCAAAGTGTAGCAAAGGTCTTGGAGCTTTCGGGTTTTTGGCATGCAATCACCATTAAGAACCACTCGAAAACCCTGTTGCGCCCGTTGCACGGTCTTGCAACAATTAGAAACGAACGGTCGTTCTATTTTGAGGAGACAAGCATGAGAAACATGGTGCGATGCGCTGCACTCGCCGCCGCATGCCTTCTGGCCGGGGCCACCATGGCCCAGCCCATCACGGTGTCCAACGTGAAGTACGAAGAGACCACCCAGGTGGCCGACAGCACCCTGCAGCTCAATGGTGCGGGCGTGCGCTACAAGGCGGTGTTCAAGGTCTACACCGCCGGGCTGTACCTCGAAAAGAAGGTTGGCACACCGCAGGAGGTGGCGAGCCAGAAGGGCCCCAAGCGCATGAGCATCACCATGCTGCGCGAGATCGATTCCACCGAACTGGGCAAGCTGTTCTCGCGCGGCATGGAAGACAACATGGACCGCGCAGCCTTCTCCAAGCTGATCCCCGGCGTGCTGCGCATGAGCCAGATCTTCTCGGACCACAAGAAGCTCATGGCGGGCGACCAGTTCCAGGTGGACTGGATTCCCGGCACCGGCACGGTGATCACCGTCAAGGGCAAGCCCCAGGGCGAGCCCTTCAAGGAGCCCGAGTTCTTCAACGCCCTGCTGGGCATCTGGCTGGGCAATGCGCCAGCGGACTGGAAGCTCAAGGACGCGCTGTTGGGCAAGCAGCCCGCGTAAACAGCGCCCCCTCCCGGGAAAGCACCTACCCACTTCTGTCACCCGGCAGACACAGCGCCTGCAAACCGCAGGCGTAACCTTCGAAGAACCTGTTCAAGCCCCGGCAGCGTGTGCATGCGCCATCCGCCGCACGCTTCTGCCGGGCCTTCTCCTCGCCACCCGCGCCCAGGAGCGATCCGCCGACAACCCTCGCCCTTTGACCCTGCACCTTCGTTCGCGCGCCTGACCACACCATGAAACCAAGCAACCTCTCCGTCGGCCTGCGCCTGGGCCTGTCCTTCGGCGCCATCCTGCTCATCACCGCGCTCCTCGCCGCCACCGGCATGTGGCGCATCGCCAGCCTGCAGGGCGCCAGCGAGCGCGTGGCCACGCAGGAGATCGAACAACAGACCCTGGTCGAGAACTGGGCTGCCGACATCCGCCTGAACTGGGTGCGCACCGAGGCCTTCCTCAAAGCCATCGACCGCGACTACATGGAAAAGCTCACGGCCGACACGCAGGCCACGGCCAAGGGCATCGAGACCAAGGTCCAGCGCGTCGAAGGCCTGGTGCAGGGCGACAGCAACCGCGCGCAACTGGCTACCATTGCCGCCGCGAGCAAAGCCTATAGCGACAAGCTCGCCGAGATCCGCGAACTGCACCGTGGTGGCGAGCCGAATGTACCCACGCTGGTGGACAAGGAGCTGCGCCCACTGGCCGACCGGTACCTCAAGTCCCTCGATGACCTGCGCACCGCCATGGCCACGCAACTGGCCGCGAGCCAGAGCGACACCGGCGCGCTGGCCAAAGCCAGCCAGGTGCTGCTGGGCGTGGGCACGCTGATCGCGGTGGCGCTGGGCGCGCTGCTGGCCTTCACCGTCACGCGCTCCATCGTGCGGCCGGTGCAGCAAGGCAAGCAGGCGGCCGAAAGCATTGCCGATGGCGACCTGACGCACCCCATCACCACCACGCACAACGACGAAACCGGCCAGTTGCTGCAGGCCCTGGCCACCATGCAGTCGCGCCTGGCCACCATCGTCGGCAATGTGCGCCACAGCGCCGAGGGCGTGGCCACCGCCAGCGCCGAGATCGCCTCGGGCAACAACGACCTGTCGGCCCGCACCGAGCAACAGGCCTCGGCGCTCGAAGAAACCGCCGCCTCCATGGAGGAACTGGGCTCCACCGTGCGCCAGAACGCCGACAACGCACGCCAGGCCAACCAGCTGGCGATGAGCGCCTCGACCGTCGCCATCCAGGGCGGCCAGGTGGTGGCCGAGGTGGTGGACACCATGAAGGGCATCAACGAAAGCAGCAAGAAGATCGCCGACATCATCAGCGTGATCGACTCCATTGCCTTCCAGACGAACATCCTGGCCTTGAATGCCGCAGTGGAAGCAGCCCGCGCGGGTGAACAGGGCCGCGGCTTTGCCGTGGTGGCCAGCGAGGTGCGCAACCTGGCCCAGCGCAGCGCCGAGGCGGCCAAGGAGATCAAGGGACTGATCGGTACCAGCGTGGAACGTGTGGAGCGCGGCAGCGCCTTGGTGGACCGGGCCGGTGCCACGATGAGCGAGGTGGTGGCCTCGATCCGCCGCGTGACCGACATCATGGGCGAGATCAGCGCCGCCAGCAGCGAGCAGAGCTCGGGCGTGGGCCAGGTGGGCGAGGCCATCACGCAGATGGACCAGGCCACGCAGCAGAACGCCGCGCTGGTGGAGCAGAGCGCT
Source organism: Acidovorax sp. Root219 (assembly GCF_001428665.1). Classification (GTDB taxonomy): domain Bacteria; phylum Pseudomonadota; class Gammaproteobacteria; order Burkholderiales; family Burkholderiaceae_C; genus Acidovorax. Next base: position 70,283 of record NZ_LMIJ01000024.1, on the reverse strand, counting down.
GCGGCGGCCGACAGCTTGAAGACCCAGGCCGGGCAGTTGGTGGAGGCGGTGGCCGTGTTCCGGCTCGGTGCGAACCACCATGCCGCGCCGGTCGCTGCGCCCCGCCCGGCCAGCAACGCATCGCGGCTGTTGCCAACAAGTGGGCAGCGCCGTATCGCCGCCTGAGCAGCCGCTCAGGCGTTTTTCAGCTCTTGCAGAGCATCCACGAAGCCATCGGCATCCACGGCCCGCACCGGCTGGCCGTGGTTGTAGCCGTAGGTCACCAGCACCACCGGGCAGCCGGCGGCGCGCGCCGCCTGCGCGTCGTTGCTCGAATCCCCCACCATCAGCGTGCGCGCCGGCGTGCTGCCCAAAGCCTCGCAGGTCTTGAGCAGAGGCAGCGGATCGGGCTTCTTGCGCTCGAAGCTGTCGCCACCGAACACCTGAGAAAAATAACCGTGGAGCCCCTTGGCCTTGAGCAGCGGCACGGCAAATTCCGTGGGCTTGTTGGTCAGGCAGGCCAGGCGCAGGCCTGCCGCCTGCAGCGCCTGCAGGCCAGCCACGACGCCTGGGTACACCTGCGCGTACTGGCCATTGATATCAAGGTAGTGCTTCTGGTAGCTGACCCAGGCAGCGGGGTACAGCGACTCCACCTGCGCGGCATCTGCCGCCTGCCCGCCGGACGCCAACACATGGCCCAGCACCGAACGCAGCAGGTGCTCCGAACCCTTGCCCACCATGTGCTCGATGTGCTCGGCCCCGATGGCAGGCAGCGCCAGTTCGCGCAGCATGCGGTTGAGCGCCTCGGCAAAGTCCCCGAGCGTGTCCACCATGGTTCCGTCCAGGTCCACGATGGCGGCGTCCACACGGGACAGCAGGGCGGACAACGGTAGCGATGCGGACATGCGAAGAACTCCTCGGAATGCGGATGAAGAAAGGCCGGGCAGCGCTGCCCGGCCTTGGCGAGTTTAAAGGTGCCGGCTTACCGCAGACTCAAGGTCTGGAGCTTCCAGGCCGGGTCCTGCCAGCGCTGGAACAGGGGCAGCGCAGCCACGTCGCCGGTCACGCGCTCGGTGGCCAGGCCTTCCAGGCGCACGATCTCGAAGCTGCGGCGGTAGCGGCCCTGGCCGCGTGCCTCGCGCGCCACCAGCATCTGCTGGCCGCCGGGCACCCAGCCGGCCCACTCGGCCACGCCGGTCTCGGGCGCGCTGGCGGCGGGGGGCAGCACGTCGACCAGCCAGCCCTCGGCTGTCTTGCGCATCACCCACAGCTCACGCCAGCCTTCCAGGGGCTGCACGGCCAGGGCCACAGCCGTGCCCTCGCGGTTCACGCTGGCCGAGGCGGCCCAGACCACGCCATAGGTGCAGCGGCGCACCAATGGTGCCTTCACCCCCTTCTGGGCATCGACCAGCAGCACGCAGGTCTCGCCGGGCACTCCGGGCTCGGTCACGATGCCGGGGCGGTTGCCCTGGGCGGCGGGCAGGCTGGTGGGCACCAGGGCCCAGCGCACGGCGCCCACGCGCATGGCGGCGTCGTTGTAGGCGGACTGGTCTTCGTCGGGCAGGTCGTTCTTGCTGACACCCGCGAACTCGGCCAGGGCACGGGATGCCGCAGCCGCCACGGCCGCGCCAGCAATGTCCTTGCGCGCCTGCTGGAAGGCCATGGCGCTCCACACGCCGGCGCGGCGCATCTGGATGCGGTTGCGCACATAGGGCGACAGGCCCGCCACGTCCACGCGCTCGAGCACCTGCGACTGCCACTCCTGCACACGGGCCCGCTCGTGCGGCGGCAGGTCGGGGTTCACGCACTCAGCCCGCGTCAGCGCCAGGGCGGCGCGGGCACGCTGCTCGCCATCCGCCACCGGCATGGCCAGCACGCGGCGAAAGGCCTCGCCGTCGTAGCAGACCTGCATGCGGCCTTCGACCTCGTAGGTGGTGAAGCGCACACCGTAGCCGTTGGCCACGTCCAGGTGGGCCGACAGGGTGGCGCCCGAGGCCTTGCCCGGCACGGCAGCCGAGGCGCGGCGCGCCAGCCGGTCGGCCAGGGTGCCCAGCGCGTCGAAGGCCTGGGCGCCCTGCTCGCCGGCCAGCGCGCTGGCCGGTGCCGCCTGCAGGTAGGCGGCCGTGATGCCGATGCCCAGCGCCTCGGCACCCGGGGTGTCGCGCACGAAGCGCAGCACCGACAGCAGCGCCGGGCCCTCGGCCTCGTCGAGCGCCACGCGGCGCACGTCGCTGGTCCGGATGAAACCGCCGCGCTCGCGCTTGTGGTCCCAGACCTGCAGGTAGTCGAGGCGCTCGCCGCGCACTTCGAGCACCTCGCCCTGCCACAGGGCGGACTGCTGCTGGGCCGACTCACGCGGCGCGGCGCGCAGGCTGGCCTGGTCCTGCACGACGATGGCGCTGCCCAGGGCGCTGGCGGGAGCAGGGGGCACGGCGGCGGTGGCGACCATGGTGGCGGCAGAGGCGATGGCCGCGACGAGCGTGAGGGTGGTGCGGTTCATGTTCATTGCTCCGTGGCTTGGGTCGTGGAGGCGTCGTCGGCACCGGCGGCAGCCTGCGCGGCCACGGCCTGGGCGTTGCGGTTGCCGCCGAGCAGCGCGGCGCCGATGAAGTCGCCATTGGTCGGAGGGGGCGCGATGATGACCTGGATCTTGTCCGAGAGCTTGTCGGCCAGCGTCTTCTGGATCAGCAGCGGGTGGCGCGTGACCAGGGCGCCTTCGCGCGCCATCTGCTCGGCGTTGACCTTGCCGATGCGGTCCAAGCGGTAGGCCTCGGCCTCGGCCAGCTTCTGGCGGGCATCGGCCTCGCCGTTGGCTTCGATGCGGCGGGCCTGGGCGTTGCCTTCGGCGGCCTTGATGCGCGAGACCTTCTCGGCCTCGGCTTCGAGCTGGCGCTGCTCGATCTGGCGCTGCTTGAAGGGCAGCACGTGCTTCATGGCTTCTTCCTGGGCGCGGGCGGCGATCACCTGTTCGCGGGCAGCGGCTTCGGCGGCCACTTCGCGGCGCACCTTGTCGGCGCTGGCGTCGAGCTCGGTCTCCTTCACGCGCTTGTCCTTGAGCTCCAGCGTGTAGCGCATCTTCTCGGAGGCCAGCTCCTCGGCCAACAGGCTGTCCATGCCGCGGCGGTATTCAGCGGGCAGGTCCACCTTGCCGATCTGCACGTGGCGCAGCAGCACGCCATCGGCGGCCAGGCGGGTCCGCAGCTCGGTCTCGATGATCCGCTGGATTTCGGCGCGCTTGGACGAGAAGATCTCGCGCACCGTGTAGCGGGCGAACACCTTGTAGATCAGGCCTTGCACGGCAGGCTCGACGATTTCGGCGCCGATGTTGTCGGGCAACTGGGCCGAGCGCGCGGCCATGGCGGCCGGGTCCAGCGCGTAGCGCACGCTCAGGTCAAGGCCGAAGGACAGGCCTTCCACCGACTGCAGCGGCGCACTGCCCGTGGCCTGGCGCATCTGCTCGGCGCGGTAGGTCTGGTCGCGCAGCGAGAACACGCGCACGCTGTGCAGGCCGGGCAGCACCCACACGCTGCCATCGCGCCACTGGCTGACCGAGCCGGTGAACTGGTTCACGCGCACACCGAGCTCGCCCTGGTCCAGGTGCTGCACCGGGGGGTTGCGGTACACCATGGCGCCAGCGGCCACCACCGCCGTGCCGGCGACCAGCCAGCCCAGGGCGCGGGGCGACGGCAGGGCCAGGGGGCGGGAGGCAACGATGGGAGCGCCTGCAGCGATCTCGTCCTGGGCGCCGTCCAGCGTGGGTTCCACGGCAGGGGCGGCGGCAGGGGTGCGGCGCAGGGCGCGGGTGATGCGGTTCCAGGTGGTTTTCATGGTGTCTTCCCTCGTTGATTCGGTTCGGTGGGTGGTTTCTCTGCTGCGCCGGATTCCGTGCTGCATTGGTGTCCAATTCTTCGCGTTCCCCCCGGAAGCAACAATGCGGCGCCCCCACCAAAGCGCTCACGCCGGGCGTGCAAAAGCTCCGCCCGCGGAAGAAAAACTCACACCGCTGCAGGCGGGCGGCCGGGATAATCCCTGCAGCACCACTCGCAGAACAGCCCATGACCCGCATTGCCGTGATCGAAGACGACCTGCCCACCAGCAACCAACTGGCCGGCTGGATCCGCAGTGCGCGCAGCGGCATCGTGATCGACCAGTGGTTCACCCGCGACGAGGCCGAGGCGGCCCTGGCGCGCGAGCACTACGACGCGGTGGTGCTGGACATCGAGCTCGGCCGCGAGCGCCATGCGGGCGTGGCCCTCATCAATGCCATCAACAAGCTGCGCCAGGGCACGCCGGTGCTGGTGGTGTCGGCCATGCCGGCAGCCATCTACCGCAGCATCATGAAGGCGCTGGACGCCTGGGACTACCTGCAGAAGACGACCTTCGAGGAGGCCGACTTCATCGAGACCTTCCTCGACATCCTGCGCACCACGCAGGCCACCCAGGCAGCCCAACCCGCCGCTGTGGCACCGGCCTCCGCAGGCGACGCGCTGGTGCTCGACCCGCTGTGGCAGCGCACCCCCACCTGGCGCGGCGAGCGCATCAACCTGCCGCTCACGGCGCAGCGCATCCTGGCCACGCTGCACCAGCGCAGCGGCGAGGTGGTGTCGTACGACGAGCTGTTCGAGGTGGTCAAGAGCGGGCGCAACCGCGACAACGTGCGCAAGCACGTGAGCACCATCCGCGAGGCCCTGCGCGAGGTGGACCCGGCCTTCGAAGGCATCGAGAACGTGCCCATGCGCGGTTTCCGTTGGGTCGGCTCGCCGCTGGCGCAGGGCCGCCTCAAGACATGATCAAGCGCCTGCTGCGCCCCGGCCTGGAGATGCCTCGGCTCGAGATGCCTCGGCTGGGGCTGCCGGCCTTTCGCCTGCGCATCCTGGTGCGCAGCGTGTTCATCCTGCTGGCGGTGGCCACCGTGGCGCTCAGTGTGGTGCTGCTGCGCGAGGAGAAGGAGCGCGCCTGGCAGAGCTACCAGCACGGCTTCGAGCGCAGCCAGGCCGAGGTGATGGCGCGGCTTCGCCACCCCTCGGGGCAGCTCGCGCTGCTCAATGCGGGCAGCCTGGGCCAGGGCGCCACGCCGCTGGCACCGCTGCTACTGCCCTACTCGGCCATCGACTTCGACGACCAGAACAAGGCCCAGCAGGCGGTGGAGATGGCCGGCTGCTCGGTGCAGTACCCCGATGGCTCAGCGGTCTGCGCGGCCATAGGCAACAACCCCTACGCAGGCGGCTTCATCTACATCGTGGGCAGCTTCTACGCAGGCGAACTGGCCGCGCGCGAACGCGGTGCGCTGGACCTGGCGGCCGTGCACCGGGCGCGCGTGACGCTGGACATGCGCGGCACCACCAGCCGCTGGGTGGCGCCTTTCGAGGCCATGGCGCCAGCCAGCGGCACGGCGGCCGGCACCAGCCCCGGGGCACGTGGCCGGCTCACCGGCTTTGTGGACAACGGTGGCGAGGCGCTCGATGCGCGCGCGCGCCCGGTGCGCGATTTTCGCGGCTGGCTGTGGCAGAACGGCCAGTGCCGCGACCTGGCCGGCGCTGCGCCCGACTGCCTGCGCCGCAGCTTCTATTCCATCCGCCTGCCGGTGGAGCTGTTCCGCGAGGCGCTGTTCCGCAAGGAGCGCCTGGTGTGGCCGCCCGAAGACCTGGGCAGCATGCGCGTGCGCGTGGAGATGCTCGCGCCCGGCGAGGGCCCGGCGCTGTTCGACAGCAACACCCCCGGCGCGCAGCCCGGGGCATCGCTCACCGAAGTCACGCGCAGCCTGCTGCCCGGCGAAAAGGTGCAGGTGCGCAAGATGGGCGATGGCGAGGAGAACACCCTCACCCTCAAGGGCAGCGAGGTGCAGGCCGAGCCCTCGGCCCCCTGGCTGATCCGCCTGGTGAGCTGGCTGCCACTGGACGCGCCCGATGCGCGCGCCACGCCGGCGGGCCTGGACATCCTCGACACGCCCACGGGCAACTACGTGGTCAGCTTCACCGGCAATCTGCGCGGGCTGGAGCAGGGCCTGGCCGCGGTGGCCACGCGCATGTCCTGGTACCTGGGTGCCATGCTGACCGCCATCGCGCTGGCCTGGCTGGTCGTGGAGGTGGGGCTGCTGCGCCGCGTGACCGCCCTCACCCGGCGCGCAGCCGCCGTCTCCTACAACGTGCAGGACGGGCACATCGGCCCGCGCCTGGGGGACCTCGATGTCTCGGACCTGCGCGGCTCGGACGAGCTGGGCATCCTCGCCGGCGGTCTGGCCGACCTGCTGCAGCGCGTGAAGGACGACATCCAGCGTGAGCAGCTGCGCGCCCAGCAGGAGCGCGACATGTGGCATGCCGTGGGCCACGAGATCATGTCGCCCCTGCAGTCGCTGATGGTGCTGCATGGGGGCCCTGGCGACCCAGGCCACCGCTACGTGCAGCGCATGCAGCAGGCGGTGCACGTGCTCTATGGCACCGCTTCGCCGGCCGAGGCGCTGCAGGCGGCCGACGTGCCGCAGGGCCGGCTCGACCTCGACGCCTTTTTGCGCCATGTGGCGGACAACGCGCACTTCGCAGGCATCGTGGACGTGGTGTACCAGGGTGGCGCGGGCACCGTCATCGTGCGCGCCGACGAATTCGCGCTGGAGGACGTGGTCACGCACATCCTGCGCAATGCCGACCGCTACCGCCCTGCGGGCACGGCCATCACGCTCACGCTCACGGCCTCGGAATCCACCGCCAGCGCCATGCTGCACAACGTGGGGGTCACGATTGCCGACGAGTTGCTGGGCCGCATCTTCGAGCTGGGAGTCTCCGACCCCAACCTGCCCACACCCGTGGGCGAAGGGGAGCACCGGGGCCAGGGCCTGTTCGTGGCCAAGACCTACATGGCCAAGATGGGCGGCACGATCAATGCGCGCAATACGGCAGATGGGGTGGCATTCATTCTGACGTTCCAGCGGCTGGGCTAGGCAAGGCCGCAGGAAGAAGGCGCCACGGCGCACGACCGGGGTCGGCGCTGTCCGACAGGGTACGAGGAGATGCAGGGCTACGCTGCATCCATCCTTTTGCAACTTGGTTGCACCCCTGTCATTTGCGCCTGGCGCAAGGAGCCTTACCCATGAAACGCATTGCCTTTTTCGCCCCGGTCATCACTGCTGCCCTGCTGGCGGTCTCTGGCGCCGCTTTGGCCCAGACAGCTTCTTCGGAGGCCACTGCCCGCTATGAGCAAGACCGCCAGAAGTGCATGACCAACAACACCCAGGACAGCATGGCGACCTGCATGCGCGAGGCCACCAACGCGCTGGATGCATCGCGCAAGGGCCAACTGAGCGACCCCGGCCCGATCGCGGCGGCCAACGGCACCGACCGCTGCAGTGCCTTCCAGAGTGCGCAGGAGCGCTCGGAGTGTGTGCGCCGCGTCGAGAGCAGTGCCGTGAGCGGCTCGGTCTCTGGCGGTGGCGTGCTGCGCGAATCGACGACGACCACGATCATCGTCCCCGCGCAGAAGTAAGGCCAGCGGCTGGCGGCTCAGCCAGCCAGCGCGCCGCAGTCAGCCCAGTTGGACTCGCATGGCGTCGATGACGCCCTTGTAGTCCGGCTTGCCGAAGATGGCACTGCCCGCCACGAACGTGTCAGCACCCGCATCCGCCACCCGGCGGATGTTGTCCGTCTTGATGCCTCCATCAACCTCCAGGCGGATGTCCTTGCCACTGGCGTCGATGCGGCGGCGCACGTCCTCGATCTTGCGCAGGGCCGAATCGATGAAGCTCTGGCCGCCAAAGCCGGGGTTCACGCTCATGATCAGGATGAGGTCGATGTCGTCGATCACCCAGTCCAGCACGTCCAGCGGTTCTGCCGGGTTGAACACCAGGCCGGGCTTGGCGCCCTTGGAGCGGATGGCCTGGATGCTGCGGTGCACATGGCCCGAGGCATCGGGGTGGAAGCTGATGTAGTCTGCCCCGGCATCGGCAAAGGCGGCCGCCAGGGCGTCCACGGGCTCGATCATCAGGTGCACATCCACCGGAATGGCGGTTCCATCGGCCGTCTTGGCATGTGGCTTGAGCGCTTGGCACACCATGGGGCCGAATGTGAGGTTGGGCACGTAATGGTTGTCCATCACGTCGAAGTGGATCCAGTCCGCTCCGGCGGCAATGACATTGCGCACTTCTTCGCCCAGGCGGGCAAAATCGGCGGAGAGGATCGAGGGGGCTATGCGAAAAGGTCGGCTCATGCCCCAATTGTCGCAGTTACCATTCGCCCATGCCAAAGTACCAGTTTGACGTGCAAGTGCAGCCCGAGTACCTGCCGGAGCAGTCTGCCCCGGACACAGGGGTGTTCAGCTTCGCCTATACGATCACCATCACCAATGCCGGGGATGCGCCCGCCCAGTTGATCTCGCGCCACTGGATCATCAGCGACTCGCGCGGCCATACTGAAGAGGTCAAGGGCCTGGGCGTGGTGGGTCACCAGCCATTGCTCAAGCCTGGTGAATCCTTCCAGTACACCAGCGGGTGCCGCCTGCGCACGGCCAGCGGCACCATGCACGGCACCTTCCATTGCGTGGGCGAGGAAGGCGAGCCTTTCGATGCCAAGGTCGACCTGTTCATGCTGGAGGCGATCAACCAGGGTCCCACGGGACAACCCCTGACCGGCCGGGTGCTGCATTGAGCCGCAGCGTCGATCTGGCCACCATCCTCGCGCGGCTGGACCCGGACGCCGATCTGGCCCACCGCCACCTGTGGCTGATCGGCCTGCTCGACTGGGTGCGCGGCAAGCGCGACTCGGTGCCCGGCGCCATCGGCCGCCTGCAGCTGTTCCTGGACGCGGCGGAAGCCCGCCCCGAGGTGCAGGCGAAACTCCAGGCATGGTGGGCAATGCTGGTCGACACGGTGGACATCACCACCCTGCTGGCCGACTTCGGCTTTGCGCCGCGCACGGCCCTGGCCAGCGAGGTGGCCGAGCGCCTGCGCAACAAGCTGCTGCCGGCAAGCCCCGAAACCATCGATGCCTCGGAGCTGTTCATGCTGGCCCTGCCCGGCGGGTTCGACGCCCAGTGGGTGGCCGCGCTGGAAGAGGCCCAGCTCACACGCCTGGTGCACCTGCTGGCACCCACGGACACGGGCGGCGCCTCGCGCTGGCAAAAGGCCCTGCTCGATGCCATCACCTACTGTACCGGGCAGATCCTCTCGACCGGCTTTGCACCCGAGCTGCGCCTGCGCATGAGCGAGACGGCGCGCGAATCCCAGCCCTTCCATGCCCTGATCCACGACGTGGAAAGCCTGCGCGTGGAGGTGCTGCACGGCCTGCGCACGCCCGAGCGCCTCGACGCTGCGGTGCAGCGCCTGCGCGAGCGGCTGGAGGCCTGCCGCGCCGCCGCCGCCACGGTGTACACGCATTTCGAGGAAAACGGCATCTCGGTCGGCCTGGTGTTTCGCCTGCGCCAGCTGCGCGAGCGCATCCTGCGCGTGCGCCAGTTGCTCGACTGCCTGCTGTCGCCCCAGCCGGCGCTGACGGCCGCCAAACTCATGGCCAATCTGGTGCTGGTGGGACAGGAGCGGCGCAGCCTGCGCGCGCTGTTTGCCTCCAACTCCTCGCTGCTGGCGGCCAAGGTGGCCGAGCGCAGCGCCGAGACGGGCGAGCATTACATCACCCGCACGGGCGCCGAGTACCGGTCCATGGTGAAGAAGGCGGCCGGCGGCGGGGCCCTGATGGCCTTCACCACGCTGGCCAAGTTCGGCCTGTATGCGCTGGCGCTGTCGGCCTTCTGGGGCGGCTTCTGGGCGGGCGTGAACTACGCCACCACCTTTGTGCTGATCCAGCTGCTGCACCTCACGGTCGCGACCAAGCAGCCGGCGATGACGGCACCGGCCATGGCCGCCAAGCTCAAGGAGCTTGGGGCCAGCGATGCCATCGAATCGTTCGTGGACGAGATCACCCACCTGGTGCGCTCGCAGGTGGCGGCTGTGCTGGGCAATGTGCTGGTGGTGTTCCCGGCCGTGCTGGCCCTCGCCTTGCTCATCACCCAGGCCACCGGCGCGCCGGCCATCACGGAAAAGCAGGCCGAGCATGTGTTCGAGTCGCTGCACCTGCTCGGGCCCTCGCTGTTCTTCGCGGCCTTCACCGGGGTGCTGCTGTTCCTGTCGAGCATCATCGCGGGGTGGACGGAGAACTGGTTCGTGCTGCACCGCCTGGACTCGGCCATGCACTACAACCCGCGCATCACCCGGTTTCTGGGACAGGCGCGCGCGGCCCGATGGGCGCGGTTCCTGCGCGAGAACCTGTCGGGCTTCGCGGCCAACATCTCGCTCGGCTTCATGCTCGGCCTGGTGCCGGCCATCGCCGGCTTCTTCGGCCTGGGGCTGGACGTGCGCCACGTGACGCTGTCCACCGGCCAGATCGGGGCGGCCTGCGCCGCGCTGGGCATGGCGGTGGTGCACCTGCAGGCCTTCTGGTGGGCCGTGGCGGCCATTCCGCTGATCGGTGCGCTCAACGTCACGGTGAGCTTCTACCTGGCCTTCAGTCTGGCGCTGCGCGCGCAGAGCGTGAGCGGCGTGGAGCGCTCTCACATCTACGCGGCCATTCGCAAGCGCTTGCGCTCGGCCCCCTTGAGCTTCTTCATGCCGGGGCGCGGGCGCACACCAGCCGCCTGACGCACACTGCAAGGTTGCAAACAGCTCCTTACAAAGCTCGAAACTGTCCTACAAGAAGCTCAGGCGGCGGCAGTTAAATTAGGCGCACCCTGGAAAGCCACAGCCCTTCTGAAAAACCGAAGCGATTTCTTAGGTCTCTGCAGGGTACGTTAAGGTAACGGCGCGCCAGCAGCTGTCTGCTGGGGCCACGGCTGTGTACAACGCCGTGCCAATCAGATGTGATCTGGCGGGTACCGCACGGCACACGCCACCCCACCGGTGGCACTGCGCCGCTGAAGAATCAACCTGCGGGCGACTCGTGTGCCCGCGCCATGCAGAGGTCACCTACATGAATGAAATCCTGAGCTTCTGGGCGCAGTGGCTGCGCCCCTCGGCCGGGCTCCCCACGGTGCAATGGTCCCTGCTGCTGGCAGTGGCCGCCATGGCCGGCTACCTGTGCCAGCGCCACACGGGCCTGCCCAAGGTGGTGGGCTATTCGCTGGTAGGCACGGCCGCGGGCCTGGCCGGCTTCAGCGGTGCCCTGTGGCCGCTGCAGGGCATCGGCCTGTTCTTGTTGGAACTGGGCATCGCCCTGGTGCTGTTCGAATGCGGCGGGCGCATCCCGCTGCGCTGGTTCCGCCACAACCCCATGGTGCTGGTGCAGAGCATTGCCGAATCCACGCTGACCTATTTCGCTGTGTATTGGGTATTGGTCTGGCTCAACCAGCCCACGCAGGTAGCCGGCCCCCTGGCCCTGGTGGCGCTGGCCGCCTCGCCTGCGGTGCTGACGCGCGTGGTGGCCGACACCCGCGCCGCCGGCCCGGTGACCGAGCGCGCCATTGTGCTGGCCACCCTGTCCACGCTGTACGCGCTGACCTTGGGCAGTGCCCGGGCCGAGCAGATCAACCGCCAGAGCCTGACCCTCATCGACACCATGTACCCCGTGGTCGTGGTGCTCGGCGTCTCGGTGGTGGTGGCCGCCGCGCTGGCGCTGGTGATGCGCATGGCCCTGCGCATCATGAGCCCGGCCAGCGAAAACACCTCCATGCTGCTGCTGGCGCTGATCGCGGCCGGCACCGCCGTGGCCGCGCACATGGGTGGCTCGGCCCCGCTGGCCGCGCTGCTGGGCGGCATCTTGCTCAAGCAGCTCAACCCGCGTCCCTGGGCCTGGCCGCGCCAGTTGGGCAATGCGTCGTCGCTGTTGACCATGCTGATGTTCGTGCTGGTCTCCACCGTGGCCGCGCAAGCCGACTGGAGCGGCCCCGTGGCCGGCGTGGTGCTGGCCCTGATCGCCGTGCGCCTGGTGGCCAAGGTGCTGGGCGTGGCCCTGGGCAATGTGGGCAGCGGTGCCAGCTGGCGCCAAGCCCTGTGGGTGGGCGGCGCGATGACGCCCATGTCCTCCATCGCGCTGCTGATCGCCTCGCAGTTCGTCGTGGCCTCGCCGTCCACCGGCCACCTGATCGCCCGCGTGGCCCTGCCCGCCATCCTGCTGATGGAGGTGCTGGGCGCGGTGATCGCCACGGTGGCCATCTACCGTGCGGGCGAGAGTTCGAAACCCTGGGCGCCGCTGTCGAACGCCACCACCAGCAGCAACGGAGACAACGCGTGAGCCTTGAAGCCTTCAACCATTCCGAACCGCTGACGCTGGGCGTCGAGCTGGAACTGCAGCTCGTCAACACCAACGACTACGACCTCGCGCCCTATGCCGAGGACATGCTGCGCCTCATGCACAAGACACCGCTGCCTGGCAGCGTGGTGCCCGAGATGACGAACAGCATGATCGAGATCTCCACTGACATCTGCCACTCGGCCAGCGAGGTGCTGGGCCAGCTCACGCCGATCCGCGATGCACTGGTCAAGAGCGCCGACAAGCTCAACATTGCCGTGGTGGGCGGGGGCACGCACCCCTTCCAGCAGTGGCACGAGCGGCGCATCTACGACAAGCCGCGCTTTCGCGAGCTGTCGGAGCTGTACGGCTATTTGTCCAAGCAGTTCACCATCTTCGGCCAGCACGTGCACATCGGCTGCCCCGATGCCAATTCCGCGCTGCTCATGCTGCACCGCATGTCGCGCTACATCCCGCACTTCATCGCACTGTCGGCGTCGAGCCCCTATGTGCAGGGCCAGGACACGGCTTTCGACTCGGCACGGCTCAATTCGGTGTTCGCCTTCCCGCTGTCGGGCCGCGCACCGTTCGCGCTGACCTGGGAGGACTTCACCGCCTACTTCGACAAGATGACGCGCACCGGCGTGGTCAAGAGCATGAAGGACTTCTACTGGGACATCCGCCCCAAGCCCGAGTTCGGCACCATCGAGATCCGAGTCTTCGACACGCCGCTGACCATCGAGCGTGCCGCCGCGCTGGCGGGCTATGTGCAGTCGCTCGGCGCCTGGTTCCTCGCGGACCAGCCCTTCATGCCCGAGGAGGACGACTACCTTGTCTACACCTACAACCGTTTCCAGGCCTGCCGCTTCGGCATGGACGCGGTGTACGTGGACCCGGCCACCGGCGACCACATGCCGCTGCGCGAGCACATCATGATGACCATGGACAAGATCGCCAGCCATGCCGCCATGCAGGGCGCTGCCAACGCCATGCACATGCTGCGCACCGAGACCGAGGCCGGCCAGAACGATGCCCGCTGGCTGCGCGAGCGCCAGCGCGAAGAGCAACTGCTGGCCGAAGTCAGCCGGCAGGCGGCACAGCGCTTTCGCGGCGCGCGGATCTGAACGGCGCCCTCAGTCGCCGCAAGGCCTGTACGGCCATGCGCCACAGCGCACCTGGGGCATTTTGCAGCGCTTCGTCGCGCAGGCGGTGGGATTCGCGGAGGGCGGCGGCCTTGAGGCGATGCAGGTCGTCGGGGTAGAGCTCATCTATCTGCGGCATGGAACACATCCTTCACGTTCGAAACAGGGTGTGGCCACTGTAGGCACAGGCCTGCGCGGGCGAAACGCCGTATGGCGCAAGGGCGTTTTGCGCAGCCTGCAAGGGCCACCACGGTTGTGCGCGCCAGTCCCGCTACCATGCGTCCATGCGCGATATCCGCTTTGAAGACATGCACCTCTTTGTCCGCGTAGCGGACCTGGGCTCACTCTCGGCCGTGGCGCGCGAGCGCGATGTGCCGGTGAGCCAGGTCTCGCGCACCCTGGCGCGCATCGAGAAGGCCTGCAATGCGCGGCTGATCCACCGCTCGACGCATGGCCTCACGCCCACGGCCGAAGGGCTCACCTTCCTCGAGTACTGCCGACGCCTGACCAGCACCATGGACGAGCTCGAAGGCGAGTTCGCCAGCCAGAGCGGCCAGGCCAGCGGCTCAGTGCGCGTGGCCGCCAGCTCGGTGTTGGCCGAGCACCTGCTGATCCCCAGCTTCGACAGCCTGCAGCAGGCACACCCACTGCTGCGCGTGGAGCTGGTGGTGGACGACCGCATGGCCGACATGGCGCGCGACGGCATCGACATCGCCATCCGCACCGGGCCGCCCACCAGCGATACCGTGGTGGCGCGCCCGCTGGGCACCCTGGTGCGCAGGCTGTATGCCACGCCGGCCTACCTGCAGGCCCATGGCGAGCCGCAGCACCCGGATGAGCTGCACCGCCACCGGCTCATCACCAACAGCGCGATGGCCCAGCTCAACCGCTGGCCCTTCATGGTCGATGGCGAGCCCCACGTGGTGGTGGCCGACGGGCATTGGCGCTCCGGCAGCACCGGCATCACGGCGCGCCTGGCGCTGCAGGGCCTGGGCATTGCCCGGCTGGCCACCCTGGTGGCCGAACCGCTGGTGCAGCAGGGCGTGCTGGCACCCGTGCTGCGCGACTGGGTGGACGAGGAGCCCTCGCCCATCCACGCCATCACGCTCACGCGCAGGCACCGCCTGCCCAAGATCAAGGCCTGCATCGACCACTGGGCGCTGTGGTTCGGCAGTGGCGGCAGCGCCCTGGGCTGAAGCGGCCAGGGCGCGCTCTGGTCACAGAAACACGGCAGCGTCCAGCGGCTGGATCACGCCCACCAGCTCGGCCAGGCCCTCCGTGGCGATCGGCAGCTTGGCCACCGCCGCCAGGAAGGCGCCTTGCGTGGCATAGGCCTTGCCGGGGCCGATCATCGACGAGAACTCCTGCACCTGCTGGGCCGTGGGGGCCACGCCCGTAACACGCTCGAAGAGGAAGTTCACCAGACCATCGTTGCCGATGCCGGGGGCGAGCATATCGATGAAGGACTGGGCCAGCGCGTCCAGGCCCGTCATGCTGTCGGCCTTGTGCACCCACTGGCTCAGGGCGGCGGTGTCCGGCTTCTGGCCGAAGATGGTGTAGGCCAGGGCCAGCATCTGGCCGGTCTTGCCGCCCTCGCTGGTCGCCGAGGGCAGCGCCACGTCGAAGGCAAACAGGCTGCCCTGCAGCTCCACGCGTTCTACGCCGCTCAGGGTGACAGGGCCCGTGGGGGTGTTGATCACCACCTTGCCGCTGCTGTCCTGGCTGATGCCCAGGCGCAATACATCGGCCAGCGTGGCCGAGACCACGACCGTGTCCACGCCACCGCCACCCGTCACCGTGTCGGCGCCGCCACCCGTGACCACACGGGTCAGGGGCAGGTCGGGCACGACGATGGTGTCGTTGCCGCCGGAGCCCTGCAACGTGGCGGGCGCGCCAGGCGCCGTGGGGGGAATGACAGGGATGGTCGGCGTGGTGGGCGTGCCACCACCACCGCCGCCGGCCGCAGGCGTGCTGCTGAGGTTCAGACCGATCAGGATCGGGTTGTGGTCGCTGGAGCGGTAGGGGTCGGCATTGAAATAGCTCGCGTCCTGCGCGTCGTTCTTGTTCTCCATGTTGTAGTCGAGCACGGCGGGCTCTTCGGCATTGATGCCCCACTTGTAGGTGCCGCTCACCTGGCCCGCCAGGCTGCCGCTGGCCAGCGCATGGTCGAGCGATCCCCACAGGCCGTCGAACGAGTAGGAGTTGCCCGTGGACACCTTGCTGTAGCCGTTGGCGGCGAGCTTGGTGATCGGGTCTTCCTTGCCGTAGGCGTTGAAGTCGCCGACCAGCAGCACGTCGCTGTCGGTGGTGCCAGTGGGCTTGGTGGCCAGCCAGGCCGACAGGTCTTCGGCGGCCTTCACGCGCGCCAGGTTATTGGCGCCCTGGCCGTCGCCGATGTCCGGGTCGTTCACGCTGCCCTTGGACTTGAAGTGGTTCACCACCACGGTGAACTCCTCGTTGTCGGCATTCGATTTGAAGGTCTGCGCCACCGGCACGCGACTGCCAAAGGCCGCCGAGAAGGCGGTGTACACCGTCGGATCGGCCACGGCGGCCTGGCCCACGGGGGTAACCTTGGCGGGCTTGTAGAGGATGGCCACCATGATGGCGTCCGTGCCTGCGGTCGCCGCATCGCCCGGGGCCGCGCCGTTGTTGTACGGCGCCTTGATGTAGGCATAGGTGCCGGCACCGGCCTTGGCGTTGAGGGCGTCCACCAGCGAATCGAAGGCACTGGTGCCGTCGCCAAAGCCGTTGTTCTGCACTTCCATCAGGCCCAGCACATCGGCATCCATGCCCACCAGGTTCTCGACCACCTTGGCCTGCTGGCGCGCCAGCTCGGCGGGGTTGGTGGCGCCACGGCCGGACTGGGCCACGCCGTCGGGCGTGGTGAAGCTGCCGGTGCCCAGCGTGGTGAAGTAGTTGAGCACATTGGCAGAACCGACCTTGATCTCGGCGTTGCGGATGCTGGCCGGGATGTCAGCGGCGGTGGGGCGTGCATCGCCCGTGAAGTTCACGGCCTGCGTGGGCTGTATGCGGTAGCTGGTTTCGTGCGGGGCCGCCGCCGCGTCCACCAGTTGGTCCACGATGCCGGTCACGCTTGCCACACCATCGCCCGCGCGCAACGTGTTGCTGGCCGACAGCGGCTGGCCGCCGCGGCCGAGGTGGCTCGTGGGGTTCTGCGTGCTGCTCAGGTCATCCAGGATGATCTGGTCCTTCTTGAGATCGGCCAGGTAGTCGGTGTTGCCACTGATGCTGGGCGCGTTGTGCTCGGTGTACTGCCCCTGGATGGCATCCGAGGTCAGCGTGACCTGGCCGTACTGGCCCAGGTTGTAGTTGTCGGTGACCACCAGTTGGCCGCCAGCCGTGCCGGACTGCACGGTCACCAGCATGCCTTCATATGCCTCCCATTGGATGGCGCTGGCCACGGGCAAAGTCACCGCGGTGGCAGCGGGCAGGCCGGCGTTGTCCTGCACCAGCGTGAAGCCCGACAGGCCCGTCAGCTGGGTCTGGCCCTTGAAGTCGGCCACCGTACCCTTGATGCGGACCTTGTCGCCCACGCTGTTCGCGTCCAGGCCGGCGATGGGCGCGCCGCCGTAGTAGACGAAAATGCCTTCGGAGGTGCTGGCATTGCCATCCTGGTCGGCCGTCTCTTCCTGCACATAGAAGCCCTGCAGGTTGGGTGCGTAGCCCGTCACGATGCCTTCGATGGTGACCGCGTTGCCCATGAGCAGTGCGGTGTCGTTGCTGCCCTGGATCTCATGGATCCTGGTGATCGGCGCTTCGTCGGTGCGAACCAGTCCTTGTGCGGTGCCGCCACCGATGATGGTGGTGCCGACGGACGCGCCCGACAGCGTGACGGTGAAGGCCTCGTCCTGCTCAAGGCTGGTGTCGCCTTGCACGCCGATGGTGAGGGTCTTGCTGGTCTCGCCGGCCGCAAAGGCCACGGTGCCCGAGGGCAGCGCACCGCCCACGAAGTCATCGGCCGCCACGGGCGAGCCGCCCGAGCCCGCCACGGCCCATTGCACCGAGGCAGCGGCCGAGGCATCGCCCGCACGCGTCACGGTGAAGGTGTACTCGGTCGTGCCGCTGTTGCCTTCGGGCTTGTCGGCGCTGGTGGCGGCGATGGACACCACCGGGCCCGTGAAGCTCTCCAGCTTGAAGTCGTCCACGCGCCAGCTCGAGGAGCTGTTGCTCGCCGTGCCAGAG
This sequence comes from Acidovorax sp. Root219, assembly GCF_001428665.1. Taxonomy (GTDB): domain Bacteria; phylum Pseudomonadota; class Gammaproteobacteria; order Burkholderiales; family Burkholderiaceae_C; genus Acidovorax. The sequence continues at coordinate 52,759 of NZ_LMIJ01000024.1, read as the reverse complement.
GCCTGGTACTGGAAGCCGAAGTGGACGTTGCTGCCCTGGATGGCCGACAGGTCGATCAGGCCCGAGGGCGTGGTCACCTGGCTGTCTGCCGGGGAGTGGGTATAGGACAGCTGCGTCCAGGTGGCGGCCGTGGGGTCGCCCGAGCCGCTGTAGTTGGTGGAGTAATAGAGCTTGACTTCGGGGTCGGCGATGCCGGTGTCGGCAAAGCGCGTCCAGGTGTTGAAGCTCAGGAACTCGGCGCTCGTGCCGTCGAGGTTGAAGGCCTTGGAGACCAGCCAGTCGTTGGCATTGGCGGTGTCACCGAAGCCGTTGACTTCGGCGGTCTTGGTGGCCGTGCTGTAGTACCAGCTGCTGGCCGCATCGGCATCCTTGCTGAACACCGTGAACTCGTTGAAGCCTGCCGCGTTCTCGAACGTCTGCGTGTAGCTGGGGGCGACGCCCGGTGGAATGGCCGGGGCGCTGGTCAGGCCGGGCGAGCCGATGTTGGCCGGGGTGCCGGTCTGCGCAAACGCGCCCAGCTGGCCGACCACGGCGGCCTTGTAGGTCGGGTTGGTGGTGGACAGGCCATCCCACACGGCCGAGGTGGTGGCCGTGCCGCCAAAGGCCACTCCCGCATGCTCGGAGCCGGTCACCGCCCCGCCACCGGTCTTGGCCATGGGCGCCACCACCGTGCTGCCATTGGTGAAGGCCGTGCCGCCGTAGTTGATGGCCGTTGCCACCTGGCCGTTGGCGTCGAGGATCACCACGCCATCGCCCTTGCCCAGGCCGGGGCCGCCCACGGCCACAACGCTGGTGTTGGCGTCGAGCCCCCAGGCTGCCTTCAGGGCGGTGGGGTCGGTGACTTCACCGGCCACCACCAGCTTGCCGCCGGCTGCGATCTTGGTGCCCGCCGCAAACGTACCGAGCTTGGCGGGGTCGGCAGCGGAGTCGGTCCACTTCCAGCCGGAAAGGTCGATCTCCGTGGTGCCGTAGTTGTACAGCTCGAAGAAGTCGCCCGGCGTGGCGTTGGAATTGACCTCGGTGATCAGCAGCTTGGGCTGCGCTACCACCAGCGTTCCGGGGGAGCCGATATTGGCAGGGGTACCGGTCTGCGCAAACGCACCCAGCTCGCCCACCACGGCCGCCTTGTAGGTCGGGTTGGTGGTGGACAGGCCATCCCACACCGCAGACGCGGTGGCCGTACCGCCCACGGCAAGGCCCGCATGCTCCGTCACGCTGACCACCCCGCCGCTGCTTTTGGCCAGCGGGTTCACCGTGGTGCCGCCATTGGTGAAGGCAGCGCCACCATAGTTGATGGCGGTCGCCACCTGGCCGCTGTCGTTGAGGATGACCACGCCATCGCCCTTGCCCAGCCCGGGGCCGCCGACGGCGACGACATTCGTGCCGGCATCCAGGCCCCAGGCCGTCTTCAGGGCGGTGGGATCCGTGGTTTCACCGGCCACCACCAGCTTGCCACCGGCCGCGATCTTGGTGCCGCTGGCAAAGCTTCCCATCGAGCCGACAACGCCTGAGGAATCGGTCCATTTCCAGCCGGTGAGGTCGATCTCCGTGGAGCCGTAGTTGTACAGCTCGAAGAAGTCGCCGGGGGTGGCGTTGGAATTGACCTCGGTGATCAGCAGCTTGGGCAGGGGCGCGGCCGAGGTGGTGAAATTCAGCGCCGCGTTGACCGACAGGCCGGCCCAGTTGTTGCCGTAATGGTCCTTGAGGGTGCCGGCAGCCGCTTCGACGTAGTAGGCCGTGCCCACGTCCAGGTCGCTCGCCGGGTTGATGGTCACCGTGTTGAAGGCCACGGTGACCTTGCTGGTGTCGGTCACGGCGATGGTCGCGACCACGCTGTTGTCGCTGACCTTCTTGATCACAAAATCGCCCGTGCCGCGCGCCACGCCCTCGTTGAAGCGCAGCACGATGTCGGCACCCTTGCCAAAGTTGGCGGCATCGTCGGCAGGCGTGCTGCTGGCCAGCGCCGGGCCGGTGCTGTCGGTGACATTGGCGCCGATCTGCACCCAGTTGCCCACGAACTTCTGCTGCGCTGCAGGCAGGTCCTTGGACGCAGTGGAACCGCCCCAGGTGCTGTCGCCGTTGTCCTGCAGCAACTGCACCAGGGTGCCCTGGGCCGTGCTCTGCACGTCGACGATGGTCTCGAAACTACCGCCCGTGCCGTCACGCAGGGCGTCGAGGTTCACGTCCAGCTCGGCGGGTGTGGTGCTCACGCCATCCCAGCGGAACAGGCGGAAATCATGGGTGACCTCGGTGCTGGCCGAGCCCGAGGGGCCGGCCAGGATCAGGTAGCTGCCGTCGCCGGCCTTCTCGATGGAGCGGATGCCACGGCCGCCCAGGTTGAGTTCGAACACGGCACTGACGTTGGGCGCGCTGCCACCCGTGGCGTCGACGAGCCCGGCCACGTCCAGTGCCAGCACCACGGCCTTGTCGCGCGTGTTGGCGTCTGTCTGTGGCGCGCGGAAGGCCACCAGGAGCTTGCTGCCGTCCTGCGAGGCGGTCATGCCCTCGATGGAGAAGCCGTTGACGTTTTCGGGAATCACCCCGACCGACGAGGCGGCGAAGCCAAAGTAGTTCGCGCCCTTGCCGTGGACGTTGCCCTGGTCCCAGGCCACAAGCTGGTCTTCCAGGCCGCTGTGCTTGCCCAGGTAGGTGAATTGCGTGTCGGCGCCCGTGCCCTCGATCTTCACGGCCAGGATGTATTCGCGGTTGTTCTGCTCCGCGCCGCTCTTGTTGTTGCTGTGCGAGCCGGTGAAATAGAAGGTGTCGCCGATGCGGGTGCCGGCCTCCAGGTCCAGCTCGCCGCCATTGCCCAGTGCGGCGCCGTAGTTCCACTCCTTGACGGCAGCGCCGCCTGCACGGTCGTAGACACGCAGCACGCTGGCTTCATCGTCGCCCACCACCATCCAGTTGGCGTCGAGCGCCAGCGCGGCCGATGCGTCGGAGCTGCCGAGGGTGGTGCCCGCGTTGGGCGTGAAGGTCTGCGCGCTGCCTGCCGCGCCCATGTCGGCGAAATTGACCTTCAGGCTGTTCTGGGTGGCGTTCGCGACACCGGCAGCGGAGCCGCCGGTGAAGGCGCCATCGGCGAACGTGACCGTGAGGTTGCTGACGTCGTTGGCATTGGCATGGCTGGTGGCCGTGCCGGTAAAGCCCAGCTCGGCCGTGGTGGCGCTGGTGCGGGTGAGCACCGCCGTGAGGCCGGCAGGCACGTTGCTGACGGTGGCGGCCGACAGCAGGCTGGCGCCGTCGGTGCCGGTGAAGGTCTCGCCCGTCAGGGTGATGGTGATCTTGGCACCTGGGGCCATGTGGCCGTCGAAGGCCTGGGATTCGTTGAGGGAGCCGCTGTAGGCCAGGCTGGGGCCGACAGGGCCGGCCGCGGTGGAACTCACCACGATGTCGTCGATGCCGGTCCACTCGTCGCTGCTGGCCGCATTGATGGTGATGATGCGCAACTGGATCTGTGCAGCACCGTTGGCGTCGGCCGGCAAGGTGGCCGACACGGCGGTTTCCTTGGTCGCCGTGCCGCCCTCGGACGCATCGGCCACGTAAGCGGCAGGCACATTGGTGAAGTTGCCACTGTTGCCCAACCGGTATTGCAGGGCCACGGGCTGGATGGCGTTGTCTGCCGCGCCATCGACGTCGCGCAGCTTGTAGTTGACAACGATGTCCTTGCGCCCCGTGGCATCGAGGTGGATCACGAGGCCGGGGGCATCGGCCGTGCCCGAGCCCTGCAATGCCACAACGGGGTTGGTGAGATGGAATTCCGCCACCCCGCCCGACGTGTTGGTGCTGGGATTGGTCTGATTGGCGATCACGTCCACGGCACCGCTGCTGGCGCCCAGCACCGTCTGCGGATCACCACCGGCATAGGGGGTGGTGGAGGCCGCATCGATGTCACCCAGGTAGCCGACGACGGAGGGCACGCCATCCCAGTTGTCATTGGCGGTGATCAGCCCGGTATCGGTCCAATCCTGGGTGAAGTTGCTGGTCGACAGGGCGTGGTAGACGGTGGTCATGCTCGTTTCCTCCGCATGCGTGCGGGTGGGGTGTGAAGGGAAGGCGCGGGGGAAAGCCAGTTTTCACCGCGCAGTTGCAAGAGGCCTGCTGGCTCTGGGTCGAGCCGGGCACGAAGCGGTGACTCTAGGCACCGTGTGTTGCAGAGATATGTCACGCTGTCGGTGCCAATGGACACGGGGCACGCCACAATCGACCCATGGGTGAATTCGATCTGATCGCACGCTATTTCACGCGGCCCGTGTACCGCGCCGCGCTGGGCGTGGGGGACGACTGCGCGCTGCTGGCACCTGAGCCGGGCATGCAACTGGCCGTCTCCAGCGACATGCTGGTGGAGGGCCGCCACTTCTTTGCCGAGGTGGCGCCCGAGGCACTGGGCCATAAGGCGCTGGCCGTGAACCTGTCGGACCTGGCGGCCTGCGGAGCCCGGCCCCTGGCCTTCACGCTGGCGCTGGCGCTGCCACGCGTGGACGAGGCTTGGCTGGCCGGCTTCTCGCGCGGGCTGCTGGCCCTGGCCGATACCCATGGCTGCGAGCTGGTCGGTGGTGACACCACCCAGGGTCCGCTCAATATCTGCATCACGGTGTTTGGCGAAGTGCCTGCCGGCCAGGCGCTGCTGCGCAGCGGCGCGCGCGCGGGCGACGATCTCTATGTGAGCGGCACCCTGGGCGATGCCCGGCTGGCGCTGGAGGCGCTGCTGGGCCACACCACGCTGGCACCCGAGGTGCTGGCCGCCGCGCGCCAGCGGCTGGAGCAGCCCACGCCGCGCGTGGCCCTGGGCCTGGCGCTGCGCGGCGTGGCCAGCAGCGCGATGGATGTGAGCGACGGGTTGCTGGGCGACCTGTCCCATATCCTCAAGGCATCCGGCGTGGGGGCACGCATCGACACCTCGCTCACGGGCGCCCTGATGGCCCATGGCAGCACCGTGGCGGATACCGAGCTGCTGCGCCAGTGCACCCTGGCCGGTGGCGACGACTACGAACTGGCCTTCACCGCACCGCCATCGCAGCGTGCGGCTGTGCTGGCTGCTGCGCAGACCAGCCAGACACCGGTGGCACGCATCGGGGGGATCGAGGCGGAACCCGGCCTGCGGCTGGTGGATGGGCAAGGCCGGCCGGTGGACCACCGCTACGCCTCGTTCGACCACTTCGGTTGACAATTTTTTTCTCGCAGCATGAATCCTTTGGCCCCAAGGCCCGCTCTTGTCAGGGAAGGCGCCCCGTGCCGGCGCTTTCTCTTTCAACCCCCAAGGAGCTTTGCCATGCTGTACCGCAAGAACATCACCCGTCCCGAAAGCCTGCTGCGCGTCGTCGCCGGGGTAGCCCTCATCGCCGCCAGCCTCTTCTGGCTGGGTGCCACACCGCTGGGCCTGGTGCTGGCGGCATCGGGCGCCATGGGCATCGTGACCGGCATGTTCGGCTACTGCCCAGCCTGCGCCATAGCGGGCAGAAAGCCGGTGGAATGAGCACTGCCTCGAACACCTTGGCGCAGCTCCTGCCCGCCGCGCGGGCGGGCGACACCGAGGCCATGGAGCGCCTGCTGGCACTGGCGCGGCCCGACATCCGCCGCTATGCGCTGCGCCACTGCGCGGCCACCACCGCAACCGATGATGTGGTGCAGGAGGCGCTGATCATCGTCTACCGCCGCGTGGGCGCGCTGCGCGAGGTGGCAGCCTTTGGCGGCTGGGTGGTGCGCATCGTGCAGCGGCTGTGCATGCGCCCGGCGCTGGCCTGGCTCAGGGGCGAGCCGCTGGCGCAGGTGGAAGATGCGCTGGCCTGGTCGCACCGACCCGACCACGAGCTGCGCCACGACCTGGCCCTGGCCATCGATTCGCTGCCGCCCCTGTACCGCGACGCCCTGCTGCTGCGCGACTTCGAGGAGCTCACCATCGAGGAGATGGCCCAGCGCCTCTCCACCACGCGCGAAGCGGCCAAGAGCCGGTTGCACCGGGCGCGCAGCCTTGTGCGTGAGTACCTGGTGCCCTCGCCGCCCGGCTAATCCCGCAGTAGCTGCGGTTCACTCCGGCTGCAGCCCGGTCTTGCGGACCACGGCGCCCCAGTGGCCCACCTCGTCGCGCATGAAGGAGCGCAACTCGTCTCGGGTGGACCCCTTGAGCTCGATGCCCAGCGTGGTGAGCCGCTCGCGCGTGGCAGGGTGCTCCAGCGCGGCGATGGCCTCCTTGCGCAGGCGCTCGATCACCTCGATGGGCGTGGTGGCCGGCGCCACCAGGGCCCACCACTGGTTGAACTGCATGCCCGCCAGGCCTGCCTCGCGGGCCGTAGGCACCTGGGGCATGGACGCCAAGCGCGCAGGCCCGGTGGTCATGAGCACCGAGATCTTGCCCGCCGAGAGCAGCGATGCACCGCTGGCCAGCGTGGCGAAGTGGCCCGCCACCTGCTCGGCCGCCACGTCGGTGAGCGCCGGGGCCGAGCCCCGGTAGGGAATGGCGTTGACCTTGAGGCCACTGGCCCCGGCCAGCAGTTCGGACGAGAGGTGGCTGATGGAGCCATTGCCGCTGTGGGCCAGGGTAACGGGCGTGGCGCTGGCGCGCCCGTCCTTCAGGAATCCCTTGATGTCGCCAGCCTTGTACCTGCTGCCGTTGACGAACAGCAGCAGCGGCGAGGTGCCGACCATCGAGATCGGCGTGAAGTCCTTGAGCAGGTCGTAAGGCAATTTGGCCGTGACGGCCGGCGCAATGGCATGCGGCAGCTCCACGATGGCGATGGTGTAGCCATCGGGCGCCGCCTTGGCAGCGGCCTCGGTGCCGATTCGCCCGGATGCGCCCGAGCGGTTGTCCACGATAACGCTCTGCCCCAGCGACTCCCCCATGCGCTGGGCGATGGCGCGGGCAATCGCGTCGGTGCTGCCGCCGGGTGCCCACGGCACGATGAGGCGAACGGGTTTGTCGGGGTAGGCGGCAAAGGCGCTGGTGCCAAAGAGGCAGGCGCAGGCCAGCAAGAGGGTGCGGCGAGGCAGGAAAGTCATGGCAGGGTCCTTGGTCAGGCGAAGAGATACGAAAAAAGCGATCAGGCGTCTCGGTCGCCCTTGGCGGTGAGCAACAGCAGCACGTGGTCCTCTGGCGCAATGCGGCCCTGCCGGCGCAGCTGTGCCGCCGCAGCCACGCAGGCGCCTGCACACAATTCCACCCAGAGGCCCTGGGCACCGAGCTCGGCCACGCCACGGGCCGCATCTGCATCGCCCACCACGACAGCGCCACCGCCCGAGCGCTGCACGGCGATCTGCTGCTGCAGGGTGACGGTGCTGCCGGCAATGGAGAACTGCGCAGTGCTGCCGCTGAAATCGGCCTGTGCCGGTGCGCCGGCCAGCACCTGGCTGAGCCGGGCAAAGGGCTCCACGGCCCACAGGCGCGGCATGTGCGTGATCAGCCCTGCGGCCAGCAGGTCGCGCAGGCCGCTGAACAGGCCCCAGAGCAGGTCGCCACGCGCCGTGGGTACGAGCACATGGTCGGGCACGCACCCATCGGCCACGCATTCGAGCGCCACCGCGCGGTAGCCTTCCACGCCGAAGGCCGGGCTGCCCACGGCCGGCACGCTGAAGTTGGTGAGCGCAAAGGCCCCCTCGTCCAGTACCTGCCGGCGCACATGGGTCCAGCGGTCCAGCCCCTGGTCGAACGCAACCCGGCGGGCACCCAGGCGGTCCAGCGCTCGGGCAAAGGACTCCGGCATGTCCCGGTAGGTGGCGATTTCGCACGGCAGACCCGCCGCCGCACAGTAAGCGGCAGCGGACACGGCCGCATTGCCGCTCGATGCCAGCACCACCTTGGAGGCCCCCACCGCCAGCGCGCGGGTCACGGCCTGCGCCGACATGCGGTCCTTGTGCGAACCCGTGGGGTTCATGCCCTCGTGCTTGGCCGTCAGTTCGCGGATGCCCAGCGACCGGGCCAGCCGGGGCAGCGCCAGGCAAGGCGTGTTCCCCTCGCCCAGCGATACCCCATGGGTATAGGGCAGCCACTCGCCCCAGCTATAACCCGAACTACTTGCTACCAGCATGCGGGGCCGGTCGCTGTAGGCCGCCTCCAGGCTGGCGGGTGTGCCTTGTGCCGCACACACAGGGCAGCCGGCGGGCATGTCCTGCACCGGGTAGCGGGCCCCGCAGTGGATGCAGCGCAGGCCCTGGAGCCACGCGTTGGCGCGCAAGGCGGGCGCCTGGGTCGAAGAGGGGTGGTGCAACTGCACACCGAACGGGACATCGGGATTCATGCCTGCATCGTAGCCAGGCACAGGCCGGCGCGGTACCATGCCGCAGCCGTTTCCATTAAGCAAAACTTATATGAAAAGCCCGCAATTGCACGATACCAAGGAGGCCAGCACCCGCCAGATCGAGGTCTTCCGCATGGTGATGCGGCTGGGCTCGGCCAACCGCGCGGCGGCAGCATTGCACGTGAGCCAGCCTGCCGTGACACAGCTGCTGCAGCAGCTGGAGCTGCGCTCGCAACTCACGCTGTTCGACCGGCCCAAGGGCCGCCTGGTGCCCACACCCGAGGCGCATGCGCTGATGGAAGAAGTCGAGCGTGTGTACGAAGGGCTGGAGGCGGTGCAGCGCAAGATCGTGGCGCTGCAGTCGCTGGAAGACCAGGTGCTGCGCATCGGCAGCCTGCACGCCCTGGCCGCGAGCATCATGCCCGGGGTGCTGGCCGGGTTCCAGCGCCACTACCCGCGCACCCGCTGCCTGCTGATGGTCGACAGCTCCAAGCTGCTGCGCGAGGCGCTGTTCCAGGGCGCGGTGGACCTGGCCTTCCTGGGCGATGAGGCGGACACCAGCGGCCTGGTGTCCTCGACGTTCTACGAACTGCCTGCCGTGTGCGCCGTGCCCGCCGCCCACCCGTTGGCGCGCAAGGCAACCCTGGAGCTGGCGGACCTGCGCGATGCTCCGCTGATCGGTCTGTCGGCCACCGACCCGGCCCAGCAGCGGCTGGAGAGGCTGTTTGCCGCCGCAGGGATCGCCCCGCGCTTCGTGATCGAGACCCCCTACAGCGCGACACAGTGCGCGCTGGTGCTGGCGGGTGCAGGGCTGGCCGTGACCAACCCGCTGGTGGCCGCCGAGCATGCGCCCCTGGGCCTGCGCAGCGTGCCCCTGGCCGCCGACGGCCTCTTCTTCCGGGCCTTGCTGGCCTTCAAGCCGCGCCAGGCCCAGTCGCGTGCAGTGCAGGAGTTCGTGGCCCTGTGCCGGCGGCGCCTCATGCACTGACCCGGCCACCGGGCCCCGCAGCGCCAGCGCCCATCACTTGGAGATGATGGTCAGCAGCTCTTCACGCGTGGTCGGGTCGGCCATGTACTTGCTGTACAGCGGCGCCATGCGCCGCACGAAGGGGGAGACGTCCTTGACCCGCACGAACTGCGCCCCCTGTTTGGCCGTGCTCTCCAGCGCCTGGGCCACGCGCTTGTTCCACATCTCGCGCATCAGCAGGGCCGACTGGGCGCCCGCGTCCGAGAAGGCCTTGCGGTCCTCGGGCGAGAGCCTGGCCCACAGTGTGCTGGACACCATCAGTGCCTCGGGAGAGATCACATGGTTGGTCATGTACACGCTCTTGGCCACCTTGAAATGCCCGGTGGACTCGTACGAGGGCATGTTGTTCTCCGCACAATCGATGGCACCCTGCTGGAAGCCCCCCAGCACTTCCTTGAAAGGCAGGGCCACGGGTTTGGCATCGAGCAGCCGGATCATCTCCATGAACACCTCGGACTGCTGCACGCGGATCGACGCCCCCGCCAGATCGCGGATGCTGGCCAGTGCGCGGTTGGCGCAGTAGAAGGAGCGCCCGCCCCCGTCGTACCAGCCCAGCACCACGAAGCCGGCGGATTGCAGGTTGGCGGCAAAGCGCTGCCCCAGCGCACCATCGAGGTGGCGGAACATGTGGGCCGAATCGGTGAACAGGAACGGCAGGTTCAGCACCTTGATGCCGGGTACTGCGTCGGACAACGGCGCGGAGCTGAACTCGGCAATGTCGAGCTCGCCGCTCTTGAGCATCTGCACCGCCTTGGGCTGGTCGCCCAGCGTGGCGTTCGAGAACACATCGATCTGGTAGCGGCCCTGCGTGGCCCGCGCCACCTGGGCGGCAAAGCCCTTCATGGCCTCGGTCACCGGGTAGCCATCGGGGTGGATGTTCCAGGCGCGCAGCCGCATGGGTGCCTGCGCGTGGCTGGCCTCGGCGCACAGCAGGGCCATGCACAGGGCGCCCAGCCATGCCATGCGGGATCGGGTCCATCGGTTCACAGGTCTCCTCCTTTGTTGTAGTGCAGGGCCGCTCGAACCCAAGGTCTCAATGCCAGCCTTTTTTGCGTCAATTCATATGACGTCATATAACCAATTCGCTTTCAATGGTGCCCGCAAAGACATCCGCCCGCCCCATCCGGACGCCGCCAAGTCATTTTGCTGCAACATCTGCACACAAGAAGTTCGGGTAAACGCCAGCACGCCAGCGGGTCGCGTTGCAGAGAATCACGCCCAAGTTGTACGACATCATCTGTCATGGATGCCCCGCAACGGCAGGACAAGAGCCCCACGGGCCAGCCTGCGACGGCAGCACGCCAGGTGCTCGCCAGCCCTGTTCCCAACCTTCGAGGAGACACACCGATGAAGCGCAGAGACTTTGCCATTGCCACCACCTTGACCCCGCTGCTGCTGTCAGCCTGCGGCGGCAGCGACTCCGGGCCTCCACCCCTGACCGGCCCCCAAGCCGAAGCCGCCGCTGGCCTCAAGCGCGCAGCCCAGTACATGGACGAGGTGGTGTCCTACCAGGGCGGCTACGTGTGGTCGTACTCCCCCGACCTCAAGCAGACCTTTGGCGAGATGGAGGCCTACCGCACCATGTGCTGGATCCAGCCGCCCGGCACGCCCTCCGTCGGCCACGTGTACCTGGACGCCTACCACGCCACGGGCGATGAGCGCTACTACCAGGCGGCCGAGCGCACCGCGCTGGCCATCGTCGCGGCGCAGCACCGCTCGGGCGGGTGGAACTACATCCACGACTTCGCGGGCGAGGATTCGCTCAAGCGCTGGTACGACACCATCGGCAAGAACGGCTGGCGGCTCGAGGAGTTCCAGCACTACTACGGCAACGCCACCTTCGACGATGCCGGCACGGCCGTGGCGTCACAATTGCTGCTGCGCATGTTCGTGGAAAAGCGCGACGCGCGCTTCTCCGGCCCGCTGCAGCGCGCCATCGACTTCGTGGTGCAGTCGCAGTTCGGCCCCGAATACGGCATTGCCGATGGCGGCTGGCCACAGCGCTTTCCGCATTTCCCGGGGGCCATCAGCAGCATGCCGCTGCCCAACCCGCAGCAGGTGCCGCCGGGCGCTCGCGTCGGCATGGCCGATGGCGACTACACGCTGCACGTGACCTTCAACGACGACGTGATGGGCGAGAACATCAAGTTCCTCACGCTGTGCGTGACGGCGCTGGGCGAGACGCGCCTGATCGGCAACATCCAGCGCGCCATGGAGTGCATGCGCCTCATGCAGCAGCCCGGCCCCCAGGCCGGCTGGAGCCTGCAGCACCTCTCGCGCCCCACAGGCGGGCGGCCGGCCGGTGCGCCCGCTGGCGCGCGCAGCTACGAGCCACGCTCGCTGGCCACGCACACCACGCAGACCAACATCCGCCAGCTGTTCAACTACTTCCAGCTCACCGGCGACAAGAAGTACCTGGCCCGCATCCCGGAGGCGATTGCCTGGCTCAAGTCCTGCCCGCTGCCGGCGGATGCGGCCACGGTCAATCCGCTGCTCGGCGGCGGGCGCACCCATCCCACCTTCGTGGAGCTGGGCACCAATGACGGCCTGTACATGCACCGCTACGGCTCCAACATCCACAACGGCGCCTACTACGCGGACAAGGACTACACCAACACCATCAGCCACTACTCGGCCGGCCGCCCCATCGACATCGCCGGGCTCGAGTCGACCTACCAGTCGCTCAGCCGCATGGGCGACACGGCGATTGCCGACATGGTGGCGCGCTCGCCGCTCAAGTCCACGGGCGCCACGCGCGCCTTGCCGCGCTACTTCTCGATCCGCGAGGTGGACTTCCCGGACCTGTTCACCGGCGCCGCCATGCCCACCCCGGTGGTGCCCGACAGCGAGGCGCAGACGCTGCTGGCCGAGCTGGGGACGAAGAACTACTGGACCTCGGCAGTGCCCGAGATCGTCAACACCTACCGCGGCGATGGCCCCACCACGCCCTACACCGGCACGGCCTACCGCAGCAGGCATGTGGGCGACGTGTACGACACCTCTCCCTACCCGGCCGACACCCCGCCCGAGATCGAGCCCTACGTGAAGCGCGAGAAACCGCAGTTCATCGTGACCTCGGAATGGATACGCCGCATGGGCCGGTTGATCGCCTACGTGGCCCCGCAGGCCTGAGCCCCGGCACGGTTCAAGTCTGCAGCAGGCGCGCCAGCGGCCGGCGTGGCGTGGCAGGTACCTCGCCCTGCGGATAGCCCAGCCGGCACAGCATCTGCACCGTAGGCTCGCCGGCGCCCTTGGGCGCGCCCCGCCCCAACACCAGCTGGTGCGCACGCTCGTAGTGCGGCGCCATCTCGGCAAACTCCTGCAGGGCCTGGCTCATGGGGTGCATGCCCACGCCCAGCTCGGTGGCCTTGAGCTGCAGGCGCACGTAGGCGCGGCCGGCCGCGATCTGGTCGGCGCGGGTGTTGCCCCCCGTCAGCCACACGAAGCCCATCGCCGTGCGGCTGTGGCCCTCGAAGCGGTCCATCGCGCCCTTGTAGCCTGCACTGCCCTCCTCGGGCGGGGCGGAGCGGTCGAAGAAGCCGAGCGCCGCTGCGGCGCGTATGAACGGTGTGTTCAGCGAGATGCCGTCGCGGTGCTCCAGGATCTCGGAGGGGCCGACACGGGTGAGGCGGATGCTTTCCATCATGGTGCGCGGCGTGCGCAGCTCCACCTGGGCCGACTGCCAGCACAGCGCGCGCAAGGCGTCCAGGCGGGCGGGCTCCACCGTTCCACCCGCCTGCGGGCTGCCCGACCGGGACGCACTGGCCAGCAAGGCCTTGAGCAGATCGGGTGCCACGGGCCGGGCCAGGTCGAAATCCACCTTGGGCGTGCGGCGGCGCAGCACCTGGGTGAACAAAACCTCGGGCTCGCTGCCGGGCCGCAGTACCACGCGGGCCACGGGGCGATCATCCCAGTCACGCAGTTGCGCCGGCAGCGGCCCCTGGGGCCACAGCGTGACTTCGCTGGCCATGCCCTGCTGGGCCAGTGCCAGCACCAGCAGCTCCAGGAAGGCGCCGTGGCCGATCAGGATCTGGCGGCCCAGCGGGTCGGTCTCGGGCAGCACGCGCTCGCGGTCGGTGCGCAGGGTGATCACGCCCTCTTCGCGCAGGTCCACCACCCAGGGCTGCAGGTTGTGCGGGTTGGGCGCGGTGATGGCATAGGCCACGGCGCGGCGGCGCAGGTCGGTTTCGCCCACCGGGCCTTGCCAAGCCTCCACGGCCTGGGCCGGATAGTGCGGACCCGAGCTGCAGGCAGCCAGGGGGGCGATGGCGGCGGCGATAGTGCCACCGCCGGCCAGGCGGATGAAGGTACGGCGTTGCATGGTGAGAATCTCCTTGCGGTTCATGCCAGGGTGGCTTGGGGAAGGGCCGGGGCCAGCAGCCCCAGGTCGTGGAGCGCACGGCGAACCGCCTGCTCGAAAGGGGTGTGCGGCTCCTCGCCGATCAGCGCGGCGAGGCGCGTGTTGTCCAGCCGGTGCGGCGTGCTCCAGAGGTAGCGCATGTCTGCCAGGGCCGCCAGATGGGGCACCACCAGGCCGGCCATGCGCAGCAGCGGCCAGGGCAACCGGCCCACGCGCAGGGCCTGGGCGTCTGCTGCCCAGCCCTGCTCGGCCGCCACCACGGAGAGCACCTGCACCCACTGGTGCGCCGTGACCTGGTGGCCGGCGAAATGCAGCGTGTCGAACGCGGACAGGCGGTGGCGCGCATCGGCCACTCGCACCAGGGTGCGGGCCAGGTCAGGCAGATAGGCCCAGGGCCGGCTGATATCCAACGGGCCGGGCCAGGTGACACGGCCTTTGGGCAGGTCCTTGGCGATGGACTGGTCCAGCCAGCTGCCCACGCCACTGCCGAAATAATCGCCTGCGCGCAGCACCACGGCGCGCATGGTGCCATCGCGCGTGGCGGCCTGCAGGCGCTGCTCCAGGTGGATGCGCATCAGTCCCTTGAAGTCCAGCGCAGTCTGCGGCGTGTCTTCGCGCAGCACCGGCGGCATGGCACGGCCATAGTTGTAGACACTGCCGGGCAGCATGAGCGTGGCGCCCAGGGTGCGGGTGACTTCGATGGCTGCGTCCATCAGCATCGGCGCCTCCTTGCGCCAGGCCTTGTGCGTGTAGGCCGGGTTCATGGCATGCACCACCACCTGCGCGCCCTGCGCGGCGGCGGCAAGGGCTGGAGTGTCCTGCGGTGCGATGGCGACCCACTGCACGCCAGGCACAGCGGGGCCGCTGGCACCCGGCCGTACCTGGGCACGCACCTGCCAGCCCGCCTGGGCGAAAGCGCGGGCGGCAGCAAGGCCCAGGCGCCCGCGGGCCCCGAGGATGAGAACGGTGGATGCAGCGATCGACATGGCAGGGCTCCTGAACAAAGAGGGAATGGAGCGATTGTGGAAATGCGGCCGCCGTTACACAATTGGCTAACTGTCGATAGCAGCAATGCAAAAATGAATACCTGTGCCGGCCATGAAACAACGCTTTGACTGGAGCCTCATCCAATCCTTCCTGGCTGCCCTGGACCAGGGCAGCCTGCTGGGCGCCGCGCGCGTGCTGAACGCGAGCCAGCCCACCATCGGGCGCCACATCGCCGAGCTGGAGGCCCAGCTCGGCGTGGTGCTGTTCGAGCGCACGGGACGCGGCCTGCTGCCCACGGCGACCGCACTGCGCCTGGCCGAATCGGCCCGCGCCATGGAGACGGGTGCCGACCAGCTGGCACGCAGCGTCTCGGGCGGCGAGGCCGGGGTCAGCGGCACCGTGCGCATCACCGCCAGCCAGCCGGTGGCCTGCATGCTGCTGCCACCCCTGCTGGCGCGCATGCGCCTGGAACTGCCCGAGGTGCAGGTGGAACTGGTCTCCAGCAACGAGGTCACCAACCTGCTGCGCCGCGAGGCCGACATCGCCCTGCGCATGGTGCAGCCCACGCAGGCCAGCCTGGTGGCCAAGCGCATCGGCAAGGTCACGCTGGGCACGTACGCCCACCGCGATTACCTGCGCCGCCGGGGCACGCCGCGCCAGCCGCCCGACCTGCTGCAGCACGACCTGGTAGGCAACGACCGCTATGGCGACATCGCGCGCGGCTTTGCCGCCATGGGCTACCCGGTGGAGCGCCAGCACTTCGCGCTGCGCACCGATGACCTCATGGCGTACTGGCAGGTGGTGCGCAACGGCCTGGGCATCGGCTTCGTGGCCGACCACATGGCCCGCACAGACCCGAACCTGGTGGCGCTGCTGCCCATGCTCAAGCTGCCCGAGCTGCCCATCTGGCTCACGGTGCACCGCGAGATACGCACCAGCCAGCGCATCCGCGCGGTGTACGATTTTCTGGCCGAGGCCGTTCCCGACGCGCTGTAAAAAACTTCCCACCATGACCATGCCATTCACCTGTCTGTCACGGCTTGTGGCGACCCTCCTGGTCTGCATGCAAGGGGTCGCCCTGGCCGCCGACACGGCGACCTTCGAGCCCGCGACCGCCACGCTGCGCCTGCCTACACTGCAGCTCGACGCGGGCGACCGCTACCGCGACGTGGTGGTGCGCCTGCTCGACCCGGGCCAACTGCGCGTGGACGACCCAGCCGTGGGCACTGAGCTGCAGTACCTGACCACGGGCAGTGTGCTGCGCCTGCCGCAGGTGGTGATCGGCACTGCCACCTACCCCCGGGTGAGCCTGACCCGGCCGGGGCTGGAGCTGCTGGGCGCGGGCGGCCTGGTGGGCCCTGCCAGCGCGGCGGACGCGAGCGTGCCCGGCGCCGTCACCACGCCCTTCCCCACGCTGGAGAACATCACGGTGGAATGGGACTTCACGGGCGATGCCAACCGCAATGCGGTGGTCGGAGTGCGCTACCGTGCGCAGGGCAGCAGCGCCTGGCTCACCGGCATGCCGCTGCGCCGCATCCACAATGAGACCTCGGGCCAGGGCCGCACCTGGCCGCTGCGCCATTCGGGCAGCATCTTCGACGTGGTGCCCGGCACCACCTACGAGATCGAGCTCACACTCACCGACCCCGATGGCGGCAGCACCGTGCGCACGACCACGGCCACGACCCGCAGCGTGCCCACGCCTGCGCCTGGCGCGGTGGTCAAGCCCGCCACGCCGGCCACGCTTGCCAGCGTGCTGGCCGGCGCGAATGCCGGTGAGGTCGTGGAACTGGGGGCCGGGCACTACAGCGGCTTCAGCGTGGCGCGCAGCGGCGCTTCGGGACGGCCGCTGGTGATCCGGGGCACCCCGGGCGCGGTGGTCGAAGGAGAGATCAACGTCTTCAACCAGCGCCATGTGATGCTGACCGAGATGACCCTGAACGGCCGCGTGCGCTTCAACGGCAGCAACGACTTCAGCATGACGCGCAGCACCGTCAACGCCACGGCGGCACTGGGCGGGCACGGCATCATCACCTTCACGCGCGCGGAGAACGCCTACATCGCCGACAACACGGTCACCGGCACGGTGGTCTGGTCCGAAGCGGCCCTCGGTGCATCGGGCGGCAACGCGGGCGAGGGCATCGTCATCACGGGCCCCGGCCATGTGCTCATGAACAACCGCGTGGCGCGTTTTCGCGACAACATCTCGCTGCTCGAAGACGAAGAGGCGGTGGACCAGTACAGCATCGACATCCTGAACAACGACCTTTCGGAGGCTGCGGACGACGGCGTGGAGGCCGACTTCTGCATGCACAACTGCCGCATCATGCGCAACCGGTTGACCAATGTGTTCATCGCGCTGTCATCGCAGCCGGGCCTGGGCGGGCCCACCTACTTCGTGCGCAATGTCGTCTACAACGCCGTGCACGTGGCCTTCAAGCTGTACCGCAGCAGCTACGGCGACGTGCTGCTGCACAACACCGTGGTGAAGAACGGCGACGCACTCGGCATCTATGCCGGCGCTACGGTGGGGCGGCTGTATGCACGCAACAACCTGTTCATCGGCGGGCCGGGTGGTACCTATGGCGCTTATTCCAGCGGCACCGGGCGCGTGCTGTCGATTGCCGACCTGGATGCCGCCAGCGCCGACCTCGACTTCGATGCCTATGGTTCCACCGTGGGCAGCTTCACCGGCCGCTGGGGCGCCACCAGCTTTTCCAGCCTGGCCGAGCTGCGGGCCCGCACCACCGAGCGCGCCGCCGTGCAGGTGGGCATGGACTCGTTCGCCTCCGTTCCCGTTTTTCCTGGCTCGCCCATCACGCTGTACACCGTGCCCGACCTGCGCCTGCAACCCGGCTCGGCCGCAGTCGATGCAGGGCAGGCCATTCCCAACATCAGCCAGGGTTTCCAGGGCCGAGCCCCTGATGCAGGAGCCTATGAACTCGGCCAGGCCCTGCCCGTGTACGGCCCCCGCTGAGCAGGATCAGAACAGCGGAGATATCGGCTTCACCACATACAGCATATTGCTGTCGGGCTTGCCGTCGTACAGGTACTTCTGCTTGATGCCGCCCAGGTTGTCCGGGGCGATCACGAAGTCGGCATCGTTGATGATGGCCAGCCGGTTCGCGTCGATGACCCACATGCCTTCGAGCTTGTCGTGCGGGTACTTCTGCGAGGCAATGGCGTCATACGCCAGCACCTTGGTGATGGGCTTGATGCCCAGCGCCGCCAGTTGCGCCCAGCCGGCGGCGTAGTTGTCGGCGGTGCCGCCGTCCTTGACCACCAGCTCCAGGGTCTTGCCGTCCACCAGCAGGCCGTTGGCGGCATTCACCGTGAGCGATGCGTTGGCGCTGCGCAGGGCGGTGCTGGAGCGGTCCACATTGGTCGCCTGGCCGATGTCGATCTTGTAGATGTTCTTGCGGACCACCCCGGTGTCGATGCCGTAGAACTTGGTATCGCGCTCGACCGCCAGGAAGCTGGTGGCGGAGAGGGCCACGATCTCGGAGTTGGCCAGGCCCGCCGCATCCTGGCGGTACAGGTACTGCGCCGTGGCACCGGTTTCGATGTTCACCGTGACGAGGCGAACCAGGTTGATGCTGCCAACGGCGCTGGTGGGGTTGTAGAGGTTCGATTGCATCATGCCCACCAGCGTCTTGCCGTCGGGCGTGATGGTCAGGCCTTCCATGCCCCGGTTGGGCCAGCGCGTGGACAGCTCGGCCGGCAGGGTGCGCCCGGCCTTGTTGCGCGGGTCGGCCGCAAAGGGGTTGATGCGCTCGATCTCCTTGCCCGTGGCGTCGAAGTGCACGATGTGCGGGCCGTACTCGTCGC
Source organism: Acidovorax sp. Root219 (assembly GCF_001428665.1). Taxonomy (GTDB): domain Bacteria; phylum Pseudomonadota; class Gammaproteobacteria; order Burkholderiales; family Burkholderiaceae_C; genus Acidovorax. The sequence continues at coordinate 34,326 of NZ_LMIJ01000024.1, read as the reverse complement.
TGATCCAGAACGTGCCATCCTTCATCGCCACCAGGCCTTCGGAATCGAGCCCGCTTTCATCGAAGCCCTTGATGCCATCGCCGTCCGGGTCCAGCGACACGACGCTGCCGTCCAGGTTGTAGGGCGTCTCGCCGGTGCCGCCGAATTGGCGGTTGGGCAGGCCGGTGATCGGGCGGCCCTTGGGGTCCTTGAGCAGGATGGTGCTCACCAGTTCGGCCTTGCCTTCAGACGTGAGCTTGAACAGGCCGATGCGCGGGGTGTAGTCCGGCTTGACGAAGATGATGCTAGGCGGCGAGCGGGTGGCCTCGGTAGCGGCGTTCGGGCCGCGGTCGCTCAGGGCATAGAAGTACCCTTCCTGGGTGGGGTGCGGCGCCATGGACGAGCCGTAGCTGCCGTTGCGCAGCTCGGTCTTTTCGGCATTGTCCACCCGGCCCATCACCTCGTAGGGCAGGCTGGTCCCGTTGGCGCCGGGGTACTGGAACCCGTCGTCGGAGCCGCCGCAGGCGATCACACCTACTCCCAGGGCAAGGAGGGACAGGGCGCGGGGAACGAAATGCTTCATGGTTTGTTGGGGGGTGAGAATGGAAGACTTTTCGAGGGTATGAAGGTTGCGTGACAATCCCATGAATCCACCCAGGTTGGCGCCGCCGATCGCCCATGCGCCGCCGCACGACGGCCTGCATTTGCGCTACAAACGCTGAAACGATTCCTGCGCTGCCGCCTTCGGCGCGCCCCGAACCACACCAGGAGGCATCCTTGACCCCTACCATCGGTTTCGCCACCCGGCTCGCCGTCTGCGCCAGCCTGTTGCTGTGCGCAGCGGGCACCTCGCTCGCGCAGGACAGCAGCGCCAACTCGCGCATTGCCCGCGTCACCGTCTATTCAGGCACCGCCACCGTCGAGCGCGTGGCCAAGGTCGCGATGGGTGCGCGCAGCTTCACCTTCAGCTGCCTGCCGGCCTCCCTGGATGCGCAGAGCCTGCAGATCAGTGCCGATGCCAGCGTGCGCGTGGGCGAATTCAACGTGCTCACCGAAGACCGCGACGTGGCCCCGGCATGCGCCAGCCCGCTGGACGGCCGCATACGCGACCTGGAAGACCAGATCGCTGGCGTGAAGGCCGAATCCGGCGCGCTGGGCCTGGTGGACAGCTACCTCAAGGGTGTGGCTGGCGGCCGAGGCACTGGCGACGAGACGCCCGGCGGCCGTCTACAGAGCCCCACGCCAGCGCAGATTACGGCCATGGCCGACGTGCTGCGCAAGTCGGGCCAGGACGCACTGGCCCGCACGCACCAGCTGCAGCGCAAGCAAGAGGCGCTGGAACTGGCCTTGAAGCCCCTGGTGGCCGAGCGCAACCGTGTGGCCAGCCAGCGCGCGCGCGTGGTGTCGGTCAGCATCAACCTCGCGGCCGAGCGCGAGGGCGAGCTGCGCCTGTCCTACCAGGTGCGCGGCCCCGGCTGGCAGCCCACCTACCGCGCCACGCTGGACCCGGCCAAGGCCACCGTGCTGCTGGAACGCCAGGCCCTGGTCGCACAGAACAGCGGCGAGGACTGGAGCAATGTGCAGCTCGTGCTCTCCACCGGCCAGCCGGGACGCGCCACCCAGGGCCGCCTGCCGCGCCCGTGGACGCTGGATGTGGCGCCGCCACCGCAGCCCATGACCATGGCGGCTCCGGCGATGGCCATGGCCCCTGCCGCGCCTCCCGCCCCTGTGGCTCGGGAGCGGTCCATGGCCGAAGAGGCCATGCCCAGCTTCGACGTGAGCACCACCGACAGGGGCTTTGCCACCGAGTTCGCCGTGCCCCAGCGCATCACCGTGCCCTCCAGCGGCCAGCGCGTGACCCTGGCGCTGGGCAACCACAGCGCAGCGGCCACGCTGCTCACGCGCACCGCGCCGGCGGTGGAGGATGTCGCTTACCTGGTGGCCGAAGTCGCCACGCCGCCCGGCGTGTGGCCTGCAGGCGCCGTGGGGCTGTACCGCGACGGCGCCTTCGTGGGCACCGGGCGGCTGGACTTCGGCGCGCCCAGCACCGCACCTGCGGGCAGCACCAGCCTGTCGTTCGGCAAGGATGACCTGGTCACCGTGCGCGCCGAGGCGCCGCAGGACCTGACCAGCGCCGCGGGCTTCACGGGCTCGCGCACCGAGCGCCGCACCCGCCGCGCCTACAGCGTGGAAAACCGCCACCGGAGCGGCATCACGCTGCAGGTGCTGCATGCGGCCCCCGTCTCGCGCAACGAGAAGATCGAGGTCGAGTCGCGCTACCAGCCGCAGCCCGCCGAGATGGCCTTCAACCGCACACCGGGCACCGTGGCATGGCAGCAGCCCTTGGCGGCGGGCGCCACGGCGCAGTTCAGCGCCGAGCACACGATCCGCTACGCCAAGGAACTCCAGCTGCAGGAGCGCCAGTGACAGCCCCCACCATGGATCCGACATCCCCCAACACTCCGTCTGCGACGCGCCGCGCCACGGCGGCCTTCATGCTCTCGCACCCGGCCCACTGCATTGCGCTGGGCTTTGGCGCAGGGCTCTCGCGCATCGCCCCCGGCACCGTGGGCACGCTCTGGGCCTGGCTCGCCTTCCTGGCGCTGCAGCAGTGGCTGAGCCCCCTTGCCATGGGCCTGCTGATCGCCGCCAGTACCGTGGTCGGCTGGTGGGCGTGCACGGTAGCCGCGCGCAACCTGGGCATCGCTGATCCCGGCAACATCGTCTGGGACGAAGTGGTGGCCTTCTGGCTGGTGCTGTGGCTGGCCATGCCCATGGGCTGGTGGGGGCAACTCGCTGCGTTTGCGCTGTTCCGCTTCTTCGATGCCGCCAAGCCCGGCCCCGTGGCCTGGGCCGACAGCCTGTTCAAGGGCTTTGGCTGGCGCGGTGGCTGGGGCATCCTGTGGGACGACTTCGTTGCCGCCTTCTGCACGCTGCTGGTGATTGCGCTGTGGAGGTTCTGGGCATGAGCGACCCGGCAAACCAGGCCCGGCTGCTGGCCGACATCGCGGCCCAACTGCTCGCGCGCGGGCAGATGCTGGCCACGGCCGAGAGCTGCACAGGCGGCATGATCGCTGCGGCCTGCACCGACCTCTCCGGGTCGAGCCAGTGGTTCGAACGCGGCTTCGTGAGCTACTCCAACGAGGCCAAGGCCGAGCTGCTGGGCGTGCCGCCCGCACTGATCGACGCCCACGGCGCCGTGAGCGAGCCAGTGGCCCGCGCCATGGCCGCAGGCGCGGTGGCGCATTCGCGCGCGCAGGTGGCAGTGGCCGTCACCGGCGTGGCCGGGCCCACGGGCGGCAGCCCGGCCAAGCCCGTCGGCACGGTGTGGTTCGGCTGGGCCGTGGGTGGCGCCGTGCACACCGAACTGCAGCAATTCCCAGGCGATCGCGCCGCGGTGCGCCATGCCACCGTGGCGCACGCGCTGCAGCGGCTGCACCACTACCTGGGTTGACGCGGCAAGCGCGTCGCCCAGGCGCCAGCGGGCCTGCACAGCGCCGGTGTAGCATCCTCCGCCCGGGCTCCAGAGCCCGCATTGCCCCTACCGGAGCCTCCATGCACCCCAACGCCCAGACCCTGCAGCGCTTTTACACCGCCTTCGGCCAGCTCGACCATGCCACCATGCAGGCCTGCTACGCGCCCGACGCCAGCTTCGACGACGAGGCCTTCTCGCTCAAGGGCCGCGAGCAGATCGGCGGCATGTGGCGCATGCTTGCCACCGCCACGCGCAAGAACGGCGCCGAGCACTGGAAGCTCGAATCGAGCGGCATCGAGGCCGATGACAAGGGCGGACGCGCCCACTGGGAGGCACACTACCTTTTCAGCGCCACGGGGCGCAAGGTGCACAACATCATCGACGGCACGTTCACCTTCACGCCCGAAGGGCTGATCGCCACGCACCGCGACCGTTTCAATTTCTGGCGCTGGTCGCGCCAGGCCCTGGGCACTCCCGGGCTGCTGCTGGGCTGGTCGCCCTCGCTCAAGCGCAAGGTGCGCAGCACGGCGGCGGGCAACCTGGCCAAATTCCTCGCGCAGGAAAAGAAGTAAGCCAGCGCAGGCTGCGGCAGCAGCCCGACCTCAGCCGCTGCGCGGCGCCGAACCCATCCGGTCGATCAGCACCGCGCTGGCCTGGTTGAGCCCCAGCACCTGCACCGTGCAGCCATGGTGCTGCAGGCGCTGCACCACCTTGTCGAGCGCAGCCACGGCGGTGACGTCCCAGAAATGCGCGCCCGAGACGTCGATGCACACGGGCCGGCCTTCGGCGCCCAGGATGTCGAAGGCGTCGATGAAGGCATCGGCCGAGGCAAAGAACACCTGGCCCGTGACCTGCCAGGTGCGCAGGCCGCTGGCTTCATCATCCGTTGCGCGCACCTGCAGCATGCGCGCCACCTTGAAGGCAAAGAACACGCCGCTGAGCAGCACCCCCACCGCCACGCCGGCTGCCAGGTTGTGCGTGGAGAGGGTCATGGCCACTGTGGCCAGCACCACGGCGCTGGACATGCGCGGGTGGCGCACCAAGGTGCCGAGCGACTTCCAGTCGAAGGTGGAAGCCGACACCATGACCATGATGGCCACCAGGGCGATCACCGGCACCTGCGACACCCACGGCTTGAGCACCACCATGAGGATCAGCAGGAACACGCCGGCGAACAGCGTGGACAGTCGCCCGCGCCCGCCGTATTTCACGTTGCCCACCGCTTGGCCGATCATGCCGCAGCCGGCAATGCCGCCGAACAGGCTGGCTGCCACGTTGGCCACGCCCAGGCCGGCGCATTCGCGGTTCTTGGAGCTCGGCGTATCCGTCATCTCGTCTACCACGGCAGCGGTCAGCACCGATTCCAGCAGGCCCACCATGGCGATGGCCAGCGCGGGCAGCGCAATGATGCGCAGCGTGTCGAACGCCAGCGGCACCTCGGGCAGGCCGAACAGGGGCAGGGAATCGGGCAACTGGCCCAGGTCGGCCACGGTGGGCAGCGGCAGGCCCATGCCAGAGGCCACGAGCGTGAGTGCCACCACGCAGATCAGCGGCGAAGGGATGGCCGTGAGCGCGCGCCAGCCCAGGCGCTGGCCCAGCGCAGGCAGTCCGTAGATGATGGCCAGCCCCAGGCCCAGCATGGCCCAGGTGGCCGTACCCGCGCCGGCAAGGTGCGGCAGTTGGGCCGAGAAGATCAGGATGGCCAGGGCGTTCACGAAGCCGGTGCGCACCGAGCTGGAAACGAATCGCACCAGCACCCCCAGGCGCAGCAGCCCGAAGGCCAGTTGCACCAGGCCTGCCAGAATGCCTGCAGCCAAAAGGTACTGCAGCCCATGCGACTGCACCAGCGGCGCCGCCACCAGGGCAACGGAGCCAGCCGCCGCCGAGACCATGGCCGGGCGCCCGCCCACGAAGGCGATCACCAGGCTGATGACGAACGAGGCAAAGAGCCCCACCGACGGGTTCACCCCCGCGACAAAGGAAAAGGCGATGACCTCGGGGATCAGTGCAAAGGTGGCAACGGCACCGGCCAGCAGTTCGCGCGGAATGCTGACCGGCGCCCATTCGGCGCGCAGGCGGGACAGGGTGGAGGCGTTCATGGGACAGGCGCACGCCGCAGGCGCGCTCGGTCAACGGGGACAGGATAGAGGAAGCAGGAAACACACCCACGGGCGCCGCGCCCGTGGAAACGGCGCACCGCAACCGCGTGCGCCGCAGGACAAGGGCTCAACCGCCGCTCAGTTGGCGCCGTGGCACTTCTTGTACTTCTTGCCGCTGCCGCAGTGGCAGGGGTCGTTGCGGCCAGGCTCGGGCGCCTTGCGGATGGTTTCCACGCGCGGGCCCATGCTCTTCCAAATCTGGCGCAGGTCGTACACGGCCCAGATGGCCTCGCCGAAGGCCTCTACCCGGGCCTGGCTGGTGCTGGGCGGGCCGTTCTCGTCGAACATGCAGACTTCGGGCTTGCCGGTGTCGTCCTCGGTCAGGGCGACGATGCTGTCCAGCGCGTCGTTGAGCCATTGGGCGGCCTCCTTGTCGCGCGGGGCCGCCCAGTCCTCGGGCCAGTTTTCCACCGCGAACATGAAACCCAGCGCCCAGACCTGGCCGAACGAGGGGATGTCCTGCTCGTCCGAGTCCATCTCGGCGCGCTGCTCTTCGGTCAGGCTGGCCACCGCGCCGCGCATGTCCATGGCCTCGGGCTGGAAGGTCTGATCGTCGTCCAGGCGGTCGACCTTGGCATCGAGCTGGCGCACCACCTCGTCCCAGCGGCGTGTCCACAACTCCAGGAACCGCGCCTGCTGCGCTGCGTCGGCAAACGCCGGCAGCAGCGGCAGGGGCTCGCCCTCGGCCACTTCGAGCTCGGCGCCATCGCCCAGCAGCATGGGCAGGTACTCGGCCGGCGCGATGGGGCGGCGGTTGCAGATGACGGCGGTCATGAAGCCATCGCAGAACTCCCACTGGGGAATCTCGTCGCCGCGCGTGCGCAGGTCGTCAAGGAGGTTGTCGATCTCTTCGAGCTCGTCAGGGCCCAGGGCCGGGGCCAAGGCAGCGGTTTCGGGATCGGTTTCGGGCTTTTCAATGGGGTCGGTCATGGCGGGGCTCCGTGGTGCGGCTGCTGGAAGCAAAGTTTTACTTTTATGATGCGCAAGGCCTGCGCCCGAGCGCAACACCCGGGCACAGTGCGGTGGGCGGCAACGCCACCCGCGCAAAGGCGGCCAGTGTAGCCCTCCCGCTTCGCCCGCAAAAGAACCAGGACACCCGATGATCCACCAACTCAACTCCCTGTACCCGGTGCGCTACACGGCCTTTGCACTGTGCGTGCTGGGCCTGCTGGCGGCGCTCTGCGCCCTCGTGGCCTTCGGCCCGGGCCTGGCGCTGGTGCTGGCCGTGGGAGCGCTGGGGGCGCTGGTGGCCGTGGGCGTGTACGACCTGCGCCAGACGCGCCATGCCATCCTGCGCAACTACCCGGTCATCGGGCACATCCGATTCATGCTCGAATACGTGCGCCCCGAGGTGCGCCAGTACTTCATCGAGAGCGACAGCGAGGCCGCCCCCTTCTCGCGCGCCCAGCGCTCCCTGGTCTACCAGCGCGCCAAGGGCGAGCCCGACAACCGGCCCTTCGGCACGCACCTGGACGTGGGCGCACGCGGCTACGAGTGGGTGAACCACTCCATGGCGCCTTCGCACCTCACGTCGAGCGACTTTCGCGTATGGATCGGCGGCAGCCCCGATGCGCCCTCGCCCTCCGTGTCGCCGTGCACCCAGCCCTACCACGCCAGCGTGTTCAACATCTCGGCCATGAGCTTTGGCGCGCTGTCGGCCAACGCGGTGCTGGCGCTGAACAAGGGCGCGCAGTTGGGTGGCTTTGCCCACGACACGGGCGAAGGCTCCATCTCGCAGCACCACCGCGTGCACGGAGGCGACCTGATCTGGGAAATCGGTTCGGGCTACTTCGGCTGCCGCAACGACGATGGCAGCTTCAGCCCCGAGCGCTTTGCCACGAATGCGCAGGACCCGCAGGTGAAGATGATCGAGCTCAAGCTGAGCCAGGGCGCCAAGCCCGGGCACGGTGGGGTGCTGCCCGCGGCCAAGGTCACCATCGAGATCGCGGCCGCACGCGGCGTGCCCGTGGGCAAGGACTGCATCTCGCCCTCGCGCCACAGCGCGTTCGCGAGCCCGGTGGAGATGATGCAGTTCATTGCCCGCCTGCGCGAGCTCTCGGGCGGCAAGCCCACGGGTTTCAAATTCTGCCTGGGCCATCCCTGGGAGTGGTTTGCCATCGTCAAGGCCATGCTGGTCACGGGCATCACGCCCGACTTCATCGTGGTGGACGGGGCCGAGGGCGGCACGGGCGCAGCCCCCGTGGAGTTCAGCGACCATGTGGGCGCGCCGCTGCAGGAGGGCCTGCTGCTGGTGCACAACACGCTGGTGGGCGTGAACCTGCGCGAGCGCGTGCGCATCGGCTGCGCTGGCAAGGTGATCACCGCCTTCGACATCGCGCGCATGATGGCGCTGGGTGCCGACTGGTGCAACGCCGGGCGCGGCTTCATGATGGCGCTGGGCTGCATCCAGGCGCAAAGCTGCCACACCGGCCATTGCCCCACCGGCGTGACCACGCAGGACGCGCAGCGCCAGCAGGCCCTGGTGGTGCCCGACAAGGCCTCGCGCGTGGCGCAGTTCCACCACAGTACCCTGCATGCGCTGCAGGAGCTGGTGCAGGCCGCCGGCCTGCAGCACCCCAAGGACATCACAGCCCACCACATCGTGCGCCGCATCAGCGATACCGAGGTACGTCTTCTGTCCAACCTGATCACGCGCATGCAGCCCGGCGCCTTGCTGGGCCCGCTGGAGGCGCAGCACAACGTGTTCCGCCTGTACTGGCCGCTGTCCAGCGCGCACAGCTTTGCCGCCAGCGAACCGGCGCTGGAACCGTCGGTGCCCCACCATGTGGAAGTGGCCCACGCGGCCGTGGCCGCCGTCAGCGATCTGCCCGCCAACGCCGCCGTATGACGATGGAGGCAGGCAAGGTCCCTGACAGCAACCCCGGCAGCAACACCGTCGATTACGCGGCCTATCTGCGCCAGCAGCTCGTGCAGCAGCAGTTCAACGTGGCCAGCTACCGGCTCGGCGAGGAGCAGGTATGGCTCAAGAAGGCCGGTGCACCCCACGGCCCAGGCCGCTACCGTGCCATGGCGGCAATGGCTGCGGTGCTGCGGCTGGAAGTGCTGCGCCCGGTGCCCAACCGGGGCGGGCGCGAAGCCATCGCCACCGAGGTACGGCGCCTGCGCGACCTGCAGGCGCGCGGCCTGCGCGTGCCCACCGTGCTGGCGGCGCAGGAGGATGGCTTCTTGATGCGCCACCTGGGGCGGCCCGCGCAGCAAACGCCCTCGTTGGGCAATGAAATCGACCATGCCGTGTCCGCCGGGCCCGCCGCCGTGCTGGCGCTGTGGCAGCAGGGCCTGGTGGCCATTGCGCAGGTGCACGCCAGCGGCACCTGCCTGAGCCAGGCGTTCGCGCGCAACCTGGTGCGCTGCCCCGATCGCGTGGTGGGCTACATCGATTTCGAGGACGACCCGGCTGCCGTGCTGCCGCTGCCGGTATGCCACGCGCGCGATGCGCTGTGCTACGCGCACTCCACGGCCATCTACCTGCGCCTGGTGGGCGCGCTCGACGACGCCCGCGCGATGTGGACCGCCTGGATCGCGTCAGGCAGCCCGGAGCTGCAGGCCATGCTGGCCACCAGCATCGGGCGCATGGGCTGGATGCAGCACCTGCCGCAGAACCGCAAGCTCGGCCGCGACATGCAGCGCGTGCGCGCGGCCTACGACCTGCTGCGGCCTTGAACCATGCGCGTGGGCATGGGCTGCGCGCAAAGCGGGCCCGTCCTTAGCGGGCTGTAGGCATTGGCTGACAGCGGCAGATCGGGCGCCCGCCTATCGTGCAGGCGGTGCTCCCGTTTGCCTCCTTTTGCCTCTGCCCAATGTCTACTCCTGCCGCCACCCTTTCAGCACCACCCGCTCCCGCATCGCCGCCGCCGGCCGCGAAGAAGCCCCGTCGCCGCCGCCCTCCCACCCTATCGCTCTCGGCATGGAAGCAGTTCATGAGCGTGGCCCGCCCCTACTGGATGGGCGAGAAAAAAAGAACCGCCTGGGGCCTGCTCGCGCTGCTCATCGGCCTGATGGTCTGCGAGACACAGCTGGCCGTGATGCTGATCGACAAGACCGGCGAGATGACCTCGGCCCTGGCGGCCAAGCAGGCCGATCGCTTTTGGGACGCGGTGCGCGCCAGCCTCATCGTGCTGGCCTTCGCGGTGCCGGTGTACGCCTTCTACTACTACATGCGCGACGCGTTTTCCAACCACTGGCGGCGCTGGCTCACGCACCGCTTTCTGGATGGCTACCTGGGTGAGCGCAAGTACTACGAACTCGGTACCGGCAGCGACATCGACAACCCCGACCAGCGCATCAGCGAAGACATCAACACCTTCACCGGCCGGTCCACGCACTTCCTGCTGATCTTTCTGGGCTCGCTGATGCAGCTCGTGGCCTTCAGCGCGGTGCTGTGGTCCATTTCCAAGGTGCTGGTGGCCTTTCTGGCGGTGTATGCACTGCTGGGAACCTTCGGCGCGCTGTACCTGTTTGGCGCACCGCTGATCCGGCTCAATTTCTGGCAGATCCGGCGCGAGGCGGACTTCCGCTTCGGGCTGATGCGGCTGCGCGAGAACGCCGAGTCCATCGCCTTCTACCGCGGCGAGCCGCAGGAGCGTGCGCAGATCGACCACCGCTTCGAGGCGGCCTTCACCAACTATGCGCGGCTCATCAAGAAGCAGCGTTCGCTCAACCTGTTCCAGCGCTCGTTCAGCCAGCTCACGCTGGTGCTGCCGAGCATCATCCTGGCCAATGGCGTGCTTTCGGGCGAACTCGAGGTGGGGCGCGCGATCCAGGCGGCGGGCGCCTTTGCTGCGGTGCTGGGCGCGGTGTCGCTCATCGTGGACAACTTCGAGAGCCTGAGCCGCTTCGTGGCCGGCATCGACCGGCTGCATGCGCTGTCGCAGATGGTCCTCAAGACCCCTGCAGCACCCACCCCCTGGGCCGAACCTGCCGCCGCACCGCGCACCGACAGTCCGCAGGATCCCCCTGCAGAACCCGCGCCGCAGATCTCCTCGCGCATTGGCGAGGCCATGGCCATCGAGGGGCTCACCCTCTACACCCCGCAGTTCGGCCGCCTGCTGGTGCAGGACCTGTCACTGCAGCTGCAAACCGGCGATGCCCTGCTGATCACCGGCCCCAGCGGCTGCGGCAAAAGCTCGCTGCTGCGGGCCATTGCAGGCCTGTGGCGCACCGGCAGCGGTGCCGTACAGCACCCGCCGATGGAGGACGTGTTCTTTCTGCCCCAGCGCCCGTACATGCAGATGGGTACGCTGCGCAGCCAGATCATCTACCCCATGAAGGAGACCGACCTGGCGGACGAACGCTTGCTGGAGCTGTTGCAGGAAGTGCAGCTCGAATCGCTGGCCGAACGCGTGGGCGGGCTCGACGCCTCGCACGACTGGGAAAAGCAGCTGTCCATCGGCGAGCAGCAGCGCCTGGCCTTTGCCCGGGTGCTGGCGCGTGCGCCGCGCATCGTGATCCTGGACGAAGCCACCAGCGCCCTCGACAGCGCCAACGAGGCGGCGCTTTACGAGCGCCTGCGCGCCAACGGCACCACGCTGATCAGCATTGCCCACCGCCCGGCCGTGCTCAAGCACCACACCCATGTGCTGGAGCTCAAGGGCGAGGGCGCGTGGCAGGTGCACGCGGCGGGCGATTTCAGCTTCGACCGCTGACGGGAATATCAGGCGCCAGCGCTGGCGGGTTCGGCCGCCACCTCCCACACCAGCGCTGTCGCCACGTGAGCGTCCAGCGTCAGCAGGCGCTTGCGCATGCAGATCACGGCCTTGTCCTTGCTCAACAGGATGGCGCGGTGCGCGGCGGCCAGGTCGATGAACTTCTGGTCGTCGGTGTCCTTGCAGACGTAGGCCACGCGCGGGGCAATCGCCACCAGGCGGGCCTGGGCGTCGAAGGCAGCCAGCACCTGCGCCGCGTCCACACGGTAGTAGTCCATGCGGCCGACGATGTGCGGGTAGGCCAGCACGCGCTCGAGTTCGTCGCGCATGACCTGCGTGGCGATCCAGGCCAGGCGCCCTTCGGCGAGCAGTTGGCGCAGCGGCACGGTGGCCGGGTCCGAGAAGATCAGCAAGTCCAGCGCGACGTTGGTGTCGACGACCACAGGGCGCACGGGTTCACCCGCCGGCGCCTGGGCCGGCAGCGCCAACTCAACCCGCATCGCGCGGGCCGGCCGGTGGCGTATCGGACGATGGCTTGGTGCGCACCGATCCCTTGACCATGTCGAAGCGGAACATGCGGCACTCGATGGGGCCGTTCCACATGGGCACGCGGCGCGACTCCTTCAGGCGCATCTTGCCGGGCAGCTTGAGGTCGGGGGTCAGCATCCAGGCCGTCCAGCCCGCATAGTTCTTCTTCCAGTGGGTGGCCAGCTGGCTGAAGAACTCGCCGCCGTCGTCGGTGTGCGCGGCCTCGCGGCCCACGCTGGCGCCCAGGGCCCGCTCGGCCGCGCGCTCATTGGCGTTCTGGCCGGCGGAGCCGGCGGCGGCAATGCGCTCGCCGTAGGGCGGGTTGAGCAGCATCAGGCCCGGCTGTTCGCTCGGCGGCATGCGCTGCAATGCGTCGCCACCGCGCAACTGCACGGCGTCGGCCACGCCCGCGCGCTCGGCATTGCGCTCGGCAAAATCGACCATTCGGTGGGCCACGTCGCTGCCGAAGATGGGCACGGGGCTCGCCTGGATGGCGCTCTCGGCCTCGGCCTGGATGGCCGACCACACATGGCCCTGGAAGGGCAGCAGCTTTTCAAACGCAAATCGGCGCAGCATGCCGGCCGGGATACGGCAGGCGATCTGCGCGGCCTCGATGGCGATGGTGCCGCTGCCGCAGCAGGGGTCGTACAGCGGCACGGGCGCATCACCGAGCGGGTCCCAGCCGCTGGCGGCGATCATGGCGGCGGCCAGGGTTTCCTTGAGCGGGGCGTCGCCCTTGTCCTCGCGCCAGCCGCGCTTGAACAGCGGCTCGCCCGAGGTGTCGATGTAGACCGTGGCCTCTTCGGTGGTCAGGTGCAGGTGGATGCGCACGTCGGGCCACTGCGTGTTCACGTCGGGGCGCACGCCGGACTTGGCGCGAAAACGGTCGGCCACCGCGTCCTTCACGCGCAGGCCGGCAAAGTTCAGGCTCTGCAGCGGGCTGTGCTGGGCCGTGACCTCGACCTTGAAAGTCTGGCGCGTGGTGAACCAGATTTCCCAGGCCACCTCGCTGGCGATGCCGTAGAGGTCGTTCTCGGAGCGGTAGGGCCGGTGCGCCAGTTGCACCAGCACGCGCTGCGCCAGCCGGCTGTGCAGGTTGAGCAGCAGCGCCTGGCGCCACGAGGCGCGCAGCAGCACGCCGCCCCGGCCCATGAGCAGGTCCTGGCCCGTGAGGCCGGTGATGGCGTGCACCTCGTCGGCGAGGTAGCCCTCGACACCGGCGGCGCAGGGGAGAAAGAGTTGGAGTTGGTTCATGGCACTGGGCGACAGGATACGCGCTTAAACGCCGACTGCGTCGGTCGCTGCGCGCGCCAGCAGCAGTTGGCGGATGGATTCAGGGATGGGCGCCACCTTGCGGTCGCTGCGGCCGATGAAGACGATGCCGACCTTGCCGCGCGCCACTTCACGCCCCGTGGTTTTCTCGGTCATGCGAAAGACGAGGTCGAAGCCGTAGCGGTTGAGGTCCTCGGGCGCCATCTCCACGCACATGGTCTCGCCATGGAAGCCTTCGGACTTGTACTGGGCCACGATGTCGCCCACCACGGTGGACAGGCCGCCCACATCCGCCTCGGGGTAACCGAGCGACTGGAAGAAGCGCACGCGCGCCTCGGACACCAGGGTCAGCAGTTGCGCATTGTCCAGGTGCCCGCCCTGGTTGACGTGGCTGATGTAGATCTGCAGCTCGGTGGCAAAGCCGAAGTGCGTGGGGAGGTCGAAAACAATGCGGGCCATGGGGCAGGGAAACAGAGGGTCGAGAAAAGACAGCGAAACGGGGGCAAGACGCCCCCGAAAAAGCCCGCAACGGGCATCGAAAAGCTGCATGCCGGACGGCAAGGATGGCCCATACGGGTGAGGCCTTGCCCCAGCGGGCCTCGGGGCGGCAGAAGTCTCTTATGCTCCCGGGATAACCGATTTTACCCGGAGCCCCCATGCACACCCTGCGCTGCAGCATGATCCTCGCCCTGATTGCGGCCGCGCTCACAGGCACGGCGCATGCCCAGACGCTCTACAAATCCGTGGATGCAAGTGGAAAGGTCGTCTACAGCGACCAGCCGCCCGCGTCCGGCGCGGTGCAAAAGACCCTGAAGCTCGAGAGCCTGCCCGTCAGCGTGGTCCCCGGCAACCCGCTGCCGCCCGCCACGCCCGGCCAGGGGCCTGCAGAAGCCCAGAAGGCGGCCCAGCCCCGGGGCGAGGTCACGCTCTACATGGCCACCTGGTGCGGCTACTGCAAGGCCGCCAAGGCCTACCTGGGAGGCAAGGGCATCGCGTACCGGGAGTTCGACGTGGACACGCCCACCGGCAAGGCCGCCTTTGCGCAGCTCGGGGCCCGTGGCGTGCCGGTGCTGCTCACCAATGGCCAGCGGGTGGCGGGCTTCAGCACGCAGTCGTATGACGCCGTCTTCACCAGCCGCAAGTAAGCCACCACCTCACTCACTCCGTTCCACCGCTCCATGCTCCGCACTGCCCTCACGCTGCTCACCTTCGCCCTGTGCCTGCCCGTTCTTGCCGAAGAACTGCGCGTTCCGCTGCCCGGGCGCGACGACCTCGTCATCGACCTGCCCGCCCAATGGCGCGCCCAGGTGCGCCGCCCCCATGCCGAGCTACCGCCCTCGGTCGCCATCAGCGGCCCCGATGCCACGGCCCTGCAGATGATCCTCACGCCCATCTGGCCCGCAGGCAGCTCCGCCAAGGCCCCCACGGCCGATGAGCTGCGGGCGCAGGTCCAGTCGGGCGCGACCCAGGCCAAGCCCAGGGCCGTCGAAGCCGAGCTGCCGCTCAAGGACCTGAGCGCCTCGGGCAAGACGGGCTACTACTTTTCGGCCACCGACCGCGCCCCCGAGCCGGGCGGCTACAAGCACCTGACCCAGGGCGTGCTGGGCATGAACGAACTGCGCGTGGCCTTCACCGTGCTGGCCAATGGCCAGTCGCAGGAGCCGACCGCACAGGCGCTGGAGCTGCTGCGCTCGCTGCGGCGCGCACCGGCCTCGAAGTCGCCTTGATGGCGGATGGCCCACCCACCATGCACCCCATGCTCGGCACCATCATGGTCTACGCGCGCGACATGCAGCGCAGCGCTGCGTTCTACGGCACGCATTTCGGCCTGCAGACCACGGGAGAGGTGGTGGAGGGCCTGATCGAACTCAAGGCCCCGGACGGCGGCGCCAGCATCCTCATCCACCAGGCGGCCAAGAGCGTGAAGCTCGGCCAGGCCGGGGTGAAGCTGTGCTTTCATGTGCACGACGTGGAGGCCTTCAAGGCCTATGCGCTGACGCAGGGCCTGGCATTCGGCAGCACGCACCAGGCCAATGGCTATGCGTTTGCCAATGTGAAGGACCCGGACGGCAACGCCGTCAGCATCTCCAGCCGGGCGTTCAGAACAGCGGCCTGATCAGAGCGCCTTGCGCAGGTTGGCTGGCGCGATCCGGAGCGCCTCGCGGTACTTGGCCACGGTGCGGCGCGCGCACTCGATGCCCTGCTCCTTGAGCATCTCGGCGATCTGGCTGTCCGACAGCGGCTTGGCGGGGCTTTCGGCCGCCACGAACTGCTTGATGAGGGCGCGCACGGCCGTGCTCGATGCGTTGCCGCCGGTCTCGGTGCCCAGGCCCGAGCCGAAGAAGTACTTGAGCTCGTAGGTGCCGATGGGCGTGGACATGTACTTGGCCGTGGTCACGCGGCTGATGGTGGACTCGTGCAAACCCAGCTCATCGGCGATGTCGCGCAGCACCAGCGGGCGCATGGCCAGCTCGCCATGGGTGAAGAAGCTCTTTTGCCGCTCGACGATGGCCCGCGAGACGCGCAGGATGGTGTCAAAGCGCTGCTGGATGTTCTTGATGAACCAGCGCGCCTCCTGCAACCGCTGCTGCATGGCCTGGTGGCCCTCGCCGCCCTTGTGGCCGCGCAGGGCACCGGCATAGATGTCGTGCACGCGCAGGCGCGGCATCACGTCGGGGTTCAGGGCCACGATGAAGTTGTGCTGGCCATCTCGGCCATTCGCCCGCCCGGCCTTGCGCACGATGACGTCGGGCACGATGATGTTGCGCTCCACGTCCACGAACTTGCGCCCGGGGCGAGGCTCCAGCCGCGCGATCAGGGCCATGGCGGCGCGCGTGCGCTCCTCGCCATCGCCACACAGCTGCGTGAGGCGGCGGATGTCGCGGCGCGCCAGCATCTCCAGCGGCTGCTGGCACACACGCAACGCGGTCTGCACGGTGTCGGGGTCGATTTCGCTGTCTTCATCGGCGGCCAGCGCGGTAAGCTGCAGCGTGAGGCATTCACCCAGGCCACGTGCACCCACGCCCACAGGCTCCAGGCTCTGCAGCAGGCGCAGGGCGACGGTGAAGCGGTGCACCAGCTCCTCGATCTGCTCCAGGTCGTCGGGGCCGGCCAGGCCCACGGCCAGCTCTTCCAGCGGGTCTTCGAGGTAGCCGTCGTCGTTGAGCGATTCGATCAAAAAGCGCAGGGCGGCCCGGTCCACCTCGGACAGGCGCAGCGACAGGGCCTGGCGGTGTAAAAACGCGGTGAGCGATTCGTGCGTACGCGCCAGTTCGGTGGCATCGGCCTCGTCGCCTTCGGAATCATTGCGGTTGCGGGCCGGCGCATCGCCGCCCCACTCGGCATCGTTGGGGGACACGTCCACGGTGCCATCGCCACTCCAGTCGGGCTCGTCGCCCGCACTGCTGCCCACTTCCGCATCGCCCTGCGGGCTGTCGGCCGAGGTCTCGGTCGACGTGCTGGTGCCCGGGGCGCTGGAATAGACCGCGTCGTCGGAACTGTAATCGTCTGGCTGCACCGGCGCATCGGCCGTTTCCACGCCGAACTCCTCGCGCGGCGCCTCGTCGGCATTGCGTTCGAGAAAGGGGTTTTCGTCGAGCATCTGCTCGACCTCCTGCCCCAGCTCCAGCGTGGACAGCTGCAGCAGCCGGATGGACTGCTGCAATTGCGGCGTGAGCGCCAGGTGCTGCGATACGCGCAGTGACAGGCCGGGCTTCATCGCACAGCCCCCCGGGGCTGCCGCAAAGGCAGGTGCATGGCGAACGGGTGGTCCATCGGTCTGCTACATGCGGAAGTGTTCACCCAGGTACACCCGGCGCACTTCGGCGTTGTCGACGATTTCGGAGGGGGTTCCCTGGGCCAGCACATGGCCATCGCTGATGATGAAGGCGTGGTCGCAGATGCCCAGCGTCTCGCGCACGTTGTGGTCGGTGATGAGCACGCCGATGCCGCGCGCCTTGAGGAAGCCGATGATGCGCTGGATCTCGATCACGGCGATGGGGTCGATGCCGGCAAAGGGCTCGTCCAGCAGGATGAAGCGCGGCTGCGTGGCCAGCGCGCGGGCGATCTCCACGCGGCGGCGCTCGCCGCCGGACAGGGCCAGCGCGGGCGAGGCGCGCAGGTGCTCCACGCGCAGTTCCGTGAGCAGCGCGGTCAGGCGCTCTTCGATGGCCTGGCGCGGCAGCGGCTGGCCGTCCTCGCCGCGCTGCAATTCGAGCACGGCGCGCACGTTCTCCTCGACCGTGAGCTTGCGGAAGATCGAGGCTTCCTGCGGCAGGTAGGACAGCCCCAGGCGCGAACGGCGGTGGATGGGCATGTGGGCCACCGAGTGGCCGTCGATGCGGATGTCGCCGGCATCGCTGCGCACCAGGCCCACGATCATGTAGAACGAGGTGGTCTTGCCCGCGCCGTTGGGGCCGAGCAGCCCGACGACCTCGCCCTTTTGCACGACCAGCGATACGTCCTTGACGACCTTGCGGCTGCCATAGGATTTTTCGAGGTGGTGCACCTCCAGCCGGCTGTCCGCCGGGGAATCGGCGGCGGTACTCACGTGCTGCCCACTCACTTGGCGCCGCCGCTCAGGGTGCTGCTGGGGCGCAAGGGGGTGCCCGGTGCCGCTGCGGCAGGGGCGGCCGCGCTGGCGGGTGTTTCCTTGGGCGACAGGATGGCGCGCACGCGGCCACCGGGCGCCGGGGTGTCGCCCGCCGCATTGGTGCTGCCGCGCGGCTTGGCGTCCACGGTGAACACGTCGGTCAGGTTGTTGTAGACGATGACCTGCCCGGTGATCTCGTCGGTCAGCGTGGATTCGCGGTAGCGCCGCAGCTCGGCGCGGGTGATGAACTTCACGTTGTCGGCCCGGCCGTCGTACTCGATGACCTCGCTCTCGCCTTCGATGAACTCGTCGGGCGCGCCCGCCAGCGTGTCGCGCTTCTGGCGAAAGAAGGCGCGCTTGCCCGGCTCGGCCGTGACCACGCCGAACTGGTAGCCGTCCGCGTCCTGGCGCACGTCCAGGCGCGCGCCACGCAGCACGATGGTGCCCTTGGTCATGACCACGCGGCCGGTGAACACGCTGGTCTGCTTGAGCTCATCGTGGCGCAGTGCGTCGGCCTCGATGTTCATGGGCTTGTTGCGGTCGGCCTTTTCGGCGTGGGCCGCCGTCTGGACCATGGCCAGGGCCGAGAGGAGGAGTAGGGTCGGGAGGATGCGGTAGTTCATAGGGCACGAATCTTGCAGATCATTGTAGCCACCCGTGGCGACATGCCATGAAAAAAGCCCGCATCCGCGGGCTTTTGGTACACACAGGCGCCAGTCCTGCCAAGAAATGGTCAGCCTTTGCGGACCGCGCCCACCAGATGCTCTACCACCTGCAGCACGACAGGCATGCTGCCGGCCATGGTGCCATCGGTGTAGAAGCGGCCGGCCACACCCATCGAGGGCACGCCTTCCACACCGTACGCATCCTGCAGCTGCGACGCGCGGCGCACCTGGTTGGAGACGGTGAACGAGCTGTAGATTTCCTTGAACTTGGCCACGTCCACGCCCTGCGTGGCGATCCAGGCCATGATTTCATCGTCCTTGGCGAGCTTGGCCTTCTCCACGTGGATGGCACGGAAGACCTTGGCATGCAGCGCATCGAGCTTGCCCATGCCTTCGAGCGTGAAATACAGCTTTTGCTGTGGCACGAAGCTGGGATTGAACGCCACCGGGATGCGGCGGATGCTCAGGTCCTTGGGGGCTGCCTTGACCCATGCGTCGAGCGTGGGCTCGAAGGCATTGCAGTGGGGGCAGCTGTACCAGAAGAATTCGATCACATCGACCTTGCCCGCCGGCGCGTCGGGCGTGACAGGCTTGTCGAGCTTGCGGTAGTCCTTGCCCTCCTTGAACTGGCGCGGTTGCGCCAGCGCGGGGGCGGCCACGGGCAGGGTCAGGGCTGATGCGGCCACTGCGGAAGCGGCAGACAGGGAAAACTCGCGGCGTTTCATGAAAGTGGCACTCCTTGGTCTGGTATTGGGGTGTGTGAGCCACGCCCCCGGAAAAAGTTCAGGCAGGCATGCCCTCAGCGCTGCACCCGCACCAGGGCGGACTCGACGCCCGTGGTGTCGAGCTTGTCCTTGAGCTGGGCGGCGTCATCTCGCTTGGTGAACGGGCCGACGCGCACGCGGAACACGGTGCGGCCATTCTGCTCGCGCTCGCTCACGCGGGCCTCCCAGCCCAGCATGGCCAGCTTGGCGCGCTGCGCATCGGCATCGGCCTGGGTGCGGAAGGCACCGGCCTGCACGAAGTAGTCGAAGGGGTCGGCACTGTTGCCGGGCGCCGCAGCGGCCTTGGCAGCGGCCAGATCCCCCAACGGGTCGGCACTGCCGGGCTTGGTGGCTGCGGCGGCAGGCTTGGCCGACGAGGCGGCGGCACGCGGGTCCGCTGCTGCCACGGCAGGTGCCGAGGCAGCAGGCGCAGGCGCCGGTGCCACCCCTGCCGTGGCGGGAGCCGACGCTGCGGCCGCAGGAGGCCGCGCGGGGTTCTTGCCATACAGCGGCGAGTTCGGGTCCCAGTTCTTGTTCTTCTGCGCTTCGGCCGCGTCCTGGTCGGTGCCGCGTGCGCCACCCTTGTTCAGGAAAGGCACGGGCACCTTGGTCACGTAGACGGCGACCGCCAGCGCGGCCCCCAGGCCGAAGATCACGCCCACGATAAAGCCGATGATGGTTCCGCCCAGTTGCTTGTTCTTCATAGGTAGTGGTCGCTTACATTCTGGCCGGAGCCGATACGCCCAGCACAGCCAGGCCATTGTGCAATACCTGCGCGGTGGCGGCGACGAGGGCCAGGCGCGCGCGCTTGACGGCCTCGTCGTCCACCAGGATGCGCTCGGCATCGTAGTAGCTGTGGTAGCTGGCGGCCAGGTCGCGCAGGTAGAAGGTGACGTCGTGCGGGGCTTCTCCGTCGGCCGCAGCGGTGAGCATTTCGGGGTACTTGGCCAGCTGCAGCATCAGTGCCTGGGCTTGCGGGCCTTCGAGCGGGGACAGGTCCACGCCCTGGAGAGAAGCCACGTCGCCACCGCCCTGCTCGGCCCAGCTGCGCAGCACCGAGCAGATGCGCGCATGCGCATACTGCACGTAGTACACCGGGTTGTCGTTGTTCTGCGCCACGGCCAGGTCCACGTCGAAGGTGTACTCGGTGTCGGGCTTGCGGCTGAGCAGGAAGAAGCGCACCGCGTCCTTGCTGGTCCATTCGATCAGGTCGCGCAAGGTGACGTAGCTGCCCGCGCGCTTGCTGATCTTGACCTCTTCGCCGCCCTTGACCACGCGCACCATGGTGTGCAGCACGTAGTCGGGGTAGCCGTGCGGGATGCCCACTTCGGCCGCCTGCAGGCCAGCGCGCACGCGCGCGATGGTGCCGTGGTGGTCGGTGCCCTGGATGTTGACCACCTTGGTGTAGCCGCGCTCCCACTTGGCGATATGGTAGGCCACGTCGGGCACGAAGTAGGTGTAGGTACCGTCCTGCTTGCGCATCACGCGGTCTTTGTCGTCGCCGTAGTCCGTGCTCTTGAGCCACAGGGCGCCGTCCTGCTCGTAGGTCTTGCCGTTGGCCACGAGCTTGCCCACCGTGGCCTCCACGCGGCCGCTGGTGTACAGGCTCGACTCAAGGTAGTACTCGTCGAACTTCAGGTTGAAGGCCTGCAGGTCCTTGTCCTGCTCGTTGCGCAGGTAGGCCACGGCGAACTGGCGGATCGATTCCACGTCGTCCACGTCGCCGCTGGCTGTGTACTCGCGGTCATCGGCCTTGACGGTCTTCTTCGCCAGGAAGTCGTTGGCGATGTCCTGGATGTAGTCGCCGTTGTAGAAGGCCTTGCTGGCCGGGTTCTCGGAATCCGTAGGCCAGCACTCGTCGCCGGGCTTGAAGCCTTTGGCGCGCAGCTGCGTGCTGTTCGTCAGCGTCTGGATCTGCACGCCCGCATCGTTGTAATAGAACTCGCGGTGCACACCCCACCCCTGGGTGGCGAACAGGTTGCAGATGGCATCGCCCAGGGCGGCCTGGCGGCCGTGGCCCACATGCAGCGGGCCCGTGGGGTTGGCCGAGACGAACTCGACCAGCACCTTGGCGCCCCGGTCGGCCTGGTAGCCGAAGCGCTCGCCGGCAAACAGCACCTCGCGCACCACCTCCTGCTTGGCAGCGGGCTTCAAACGGATGTTCAGGAAGCCCGGGCCCGCGATCTCGATGGCATCGACCCAGCGCCTGAAGGCGGGCGTGGCCTCCAGCGCCGCCTTGAGCTGCTCGCCCAGCGCGCGCGGGTTGAGCTTGAGCGGCTTGGCCAGTTGCATGGCCGCCGTGCAGGCGAAATCGCCATGCGCGGCCACCTTGGGGGATTCGAACGCCGCCTTGGCGCCCGCGCCAGGGGAAAGGGTGTCCAGCTCGGCCGCGAGAGCGGCCAGCAGATCGTGTTTGACAGAGAGCATCCCGGGATTTTACGGGGCGGGCCGTGACTGCCCTGACAGGGTGTGTTGCCCACGCCACCAAATGCGCGCACAGGCCTGCACGACAGGCACAAAAAAAGCGCTGCGCAGCTGCAACAGATTGCAAACAATCCTGTCATCCCGCGAACCGTGTCAGCGCAGCCCGGGGGCGGTACGTTGTAATCGGGCAATCCGATGCGGATTGCATCGGATGCCCTTACCACCGGAGCACTATATGAAAAAGCTTCTCTCCCTGACGGCCCTGAGCCTGGTCCTCTCTTTCGGTGCAGCACACGCTGCCGACGCCCCTGCGGCCAAGGCCTCCGCGCCCGCAGCTGCGGCTGCAGCCGCCCCGGCGGCGACTGCAGCATCGGCCGCAGCACCCACCAAGCAGCAGTCCAAGATGGCCACCTGCAACACCGAGGCAGCCGACAAGAAGGGTGACGAGCGCAAGGCCTTCATGAAGACCTGCCTGTCCAACAAGCCTGCCACGCAGCAGGACAAGATGAAGACCTGCAACGCCGACGCAAAGGGCAAGAAGGGCGACGAGCGCAAGGCCTTCATGAGCGATTGCCTCAAGAAGTGATCTGCCGTGCCGGCCTGCCTGGCCGGCATTCGCCAGCAACCCGCCCGGCCCCGTGCCCGGCGGGTTTTTTCATGGCCTGGGGCCTGTGCTTACCAGCCCCGCGCCCAGAACACCGCGATCACGGCCACCACCGGGATCGCATGGGCCTGCAGCATCACCAGGCGGCGCACCCTGGCGACTTCTCTCTTATCCGGCAGGGTGCCATCGGCGCGCAGCTGGCGCAGCCAGCGCCGGAAGGCGATGGTAGGGAAGATGGAGACGATGGCAATCGCCACCACCAGTGTGATCTTGAAGTGGAACATGGGCTGGGATACGTACCAGGACATGCCCTTGACCCCGAAGAACACCCGCGCCAGCCCCGTGGCCACCAGCGCCATGGCCGAGGCGGCATAGATGGCGTCGAGCCGCGCCAGGCGCTCCACCACCGCGGCATTGAGCCATTCGATGCGGCACAGCGCGGCCTGGCTTGACAGAAAGACCACCAGGGTCAGGATGGCCACTATGTGCAGGGCGGCCAATACGGCTTCGAGGGTCATCGCGGATCCTTGTTTGGGGCAGTTCGCGGCGATTGTGCGCGAGGAACGGCCCCGCAGAGGTAGGCGCCCTTCCTGACCCGTCCCTCGGCCGGCAGTTGCATGCGAAAAAGGAGCGTGCCCATGCAGGCACACCCCTTCTTGTGAAACCATGGCCCCGCAACGGGCCTGCCAGCGATCAGGCGGCCGTGCGCGCCACGGCGGCCACATCGGCCGGCACCACGGGTGCTGACACGGGGACTGCCACGTCCGGCAGCGGGTGACCGTCCAGGGCGGCGTGCAGGCGGGTGTAGTCGAGCGCATTTTCCCAGCGCGAGACCACTACGGTGGCGACGGCGTTGCCGATGAAGTTGGTCAGCGAGCGGCATTCGCTCATGAAGCGGTCCACGCCCAGGATCAAGGCCATGCCGGCCACGGGCACTTCGGGCACCACGGCCAGGGTGGCGGCCAGGGTGATGAAGCCCGCGCCCGTCACACCGGCCGCGCCCTTGGAGCTGAGCATGGCCACCAGCAGCAGGGCGACCTGGTGGCCCAGCGTGAGTTCGGTATTGGTGGCCTGGGCGATGAACAGCGCGGCCAGCGTCATGTAGATGTTGGTGCCGTCCAGGTTGAAGGAGTAGCCCGTGGGCACCACCAGGCCGACCACCGACTTGCTGCAACCGGCCTTTTCCATCTTTTCCATCAGTGAAGGCAGGGCCGATTCGGAGGACGAGGTGCCCAGCACCAGCATCAGCTCGGCCTTGAGGTAGCGGCACAGCTTGAGCACCGAGAAGCCGCACAGGCGCGCCACGAAGCCCAGCACCACCAGCACGAAGAGCAAGGAGGTGATGTAGAACGAACCGACCAGCCAGGCCAGGTTGACCAGCGAGCCCAGGCCGAACTTGCCGATGGTGAACGCCATGGCACCGAAGGCCCCCAGGGGCGCGGCCTTCATCACCAGGCCCACCACCTTGAACACGGGGGTCGTCAGCGCTTCGAGAAAGTTCTGCACGGGGCGACCGGCCTCACCCACCATGGCCAGCGCCACGCCGAACAGCACGGCCACCAGCAGCACCTGCAGGATGTTGTCGCCCACGAAGGGGCTGATCAGCGTCTTGGGGATGATGTCCATGGCAAAGCCGGTGAGCGTCATCTCGTGCGACTTGGCCACGTAGGTCTTGACGGCCGTCTGGTCCAGGTCGGCCGGGTTGATGTTCATGCCCGCGCCGGGCTGCACCACGTTGGCCACGATCATGCCGATGACCAGCGCCAGCGTGGAGAAGAACAAGAAGTACGCCATGGCCTTGCCGAACACCCGACCGACGGAGCTGAGCTGGGACATGCCCGCGATGCCGGTGACGATGGTCAGGAAGATCACCGGGGCGATGATCATCTTCACCAGCTTGATGAAGGCATCGCCCAACGGCTTGAGGGCCTCGCCGTACGCCGGCTCGAAATGGCCCAGCAGCACGCCCAGGACGATGGCGAGCACCACCTGGAAGTACAGTTGGCGGTAGAACGGCAGGTGCACCGGTTGGGCGGCCTGGGCAGGAATGGCGTGCATGGGAGACTCCAGAAGTCACGGGAACTGCACCACCGGGGTGCTTCGAGGGTGCTGTTTGTACCGCTGCCCGCTGTTTCCGCAGATAGCTAATTGGTAGTAGTCGGCGGCGCCCCCATAGGAGGCCCATCGGCAAATCCTAGGGAAAACACCTAGCCTCCCAGAAAGGTGCGGCACACTCCCACGCGCACCAAACACGCGCTTGTGAGCGCCTTCCACGAACCGCCTCGTCCATGACCACCTCCCACCGCCGCAAGTTCTGGACTGTGCTGATCCTGCTCGCAGGCATGGCGGCCAGCATGTTCGCGGCCGGCCAGTGGGCCTGGCAGCATTCGCTCGACGAAGAGAGCGACAGCGTACAGCGCCAGCTGGCCCTGTACGGGCAGACGCTGGGCCAGCGCATCGACCGCTACCGCACCCTGCCCGAGGTGCTGGCGCTGGATGCGCAGCTGTACGACGCGCTGAGCCGCCCCCAGAGCACGGCGCAGGTGGAGCAGCTCAACCTCAAGCTGGAGCGGGCCAACGGCGCCAGCCAATCGTCCACCCTGACCCTGATCAACCGCGAGGGCCTGGCCGTGGCAGCCAGCAACTGGCGCAGCGCCACCAGCAACGTGGGCGTGGACTACAGCTTTCGCCCCTACGTACAGCAGGCGCTGGCGCAAGGCAGCGGCAGCTTCTATGGCATCGGGGTGACGACGGGGGAGCCGGGCTACTTCCTGTCGCAGGCCATCCGCGATGACCAGGGCGAGCCGCTCGGCCTGGTGGTGATCAAGATCGCACTGCAGGAGCTGGAGCGCGAATGGCTGCAGACGGAGGACATCGTGCTGGCGTCCGACGCGCACGGCGTGGTCTTTCTCGCCAGCCAGGATGCCTGGCGCTACCGGCTGCTGGAACCGCTGACCGAAGCGGAGCGCCGCGAGCTGGCCGCCACGCGCCAGTATTCGGACCAACCGCTGCGCCCCCTGGACTACCGGGTGGACGACCACATGGACAACGGCGGCCGCCTGGTGCGCATGCAGACAGCCGACCTGCCGGGCCTGCCCGGCCGCCTGCTGTGGCAGACCCAGCCCCTGCCCGGCACGCCCTGGCAGTTGCACCTGGTGCACGCAACCCACAGCAGCGTGGCGGACAGCCGCTGGGCTGCTGCGGCGGGCGGCGGCGGCTGGCTGGCGCTGGCGCTGCTGGTGCTGTTCGTGCGCCAGCGCCAGCGCCTGGCCCACCTGCGCCAGCGCAGCCGCCAGGAGCTGGAGACCGTGCTGCAGCAGCACGCCCAGGAACTGCGCACCGCGCAGGACGGCATCGTGCAGGCGGCGCAGCAGGCCGCGCAACAGACGGATACGGGACTGTCGCGCAGCCTGGAGCACCTGCCGCAGGGCGTGGTCATCATCGACGCCGACCTGCGCCTCGTGGCCTGGAACTCGCGCTATGTGCAGCTGTTCCGCTACCCCTCCGACCTGATGCAGGTGGGCCAGCCCATCGAGGGCCTGCTGCGCCACAACGCACGCCGCGGCCTGCTGGGCCCTGGCCCGGTCGACGAATCCGTCGAGCGGCGCCTGTCGCACCTGCGCAGCGGCCTGCCCCACCTGCACGAAAGCGCCAAGGACGACGGCACGGTGCTGGAGATCCGCGGCACCCCCCTGCCCGAGGGCGGGTTCGTGACCAGCTACGCCGACATCACCAGCTACAAGAACGCCGCGCGCGAGCTGCGTTCGCTGGCCGATGCGCTGGAGCAGCGCGTGGCCGACCGCACGCGCGACCTGGACGCCGCCCGTCGCGAGGCCGAGCAGGCCAACCGCTACAAGACCCGGTTCGTCGCGGCGGCCGTGCACGACCTGCTGCAGCCGCTGAACGCTGCACGCATGTTCAGCTCGCTGCTGCGCAGCCACCTGCACGACGATGCCGGCCGGCATGCGGCCGACAGCATCGACGGGGCCCTGGCTGCGCAGGACGCGATCCTCAACAGCCTGCTCGATATCTCGCGCATGGAGTCTGGTCAGCTCGACGTGCGCATCCACGACGTGGCCCTGGGCCCGCTGCTGCAGGTGCTGGCCCACAATTTCGGTGTACTGGCCGAGAACCAGGGCCTGAAGCTCTCGTGTGTGGCCACGCGCCAGGTGGTGCGCACCGACGAGAACCTGCTGCGCCGCATCCTGCAGAACTTCGTCTCCAACGCCATCCGCTACAGCAGGCACGGGCGCATCGTGGTGGGTTGCCGCCGCGTGGGCAACGGCCACCTGCGCATCGAGGTGCATGACCAGGGGCCAGGCATTCCCGAGGCGCTGCAGCGCGAGATCTTCGAGGAGTTCCGCCGTCTGGACGAGGGCCGGGCCCACGACCGGGGCGCCGGCCTGGGCCTGGCCATCGTGGAGCGCCTGGGCCGCCTGCTGGGCCACCCCATCGGGCTGC
The DNA here is from genome assembly GCF_001428665.1 of Acidovorax sp. Root219. Classification (GTDB taxonomy): domain Bacteria; phylum Pseudomonadota; class Gammaproteobacteria; order Burkholderiales; family Burkholderiaceae_C; genus Acidovorax. Next base: position 7,741 of record NZ_LMIJ01000024.1, on the reverse strand, counting down.
GCTCGCAACTGGGGCGCGGCAGTGTGTTCTGGGTCTGTGTGCCGCTGGGTGATCCGACCGCCCTGCAGCAGCAGATCGCAGCCCCCGCCACGGCCCAGCCAGCGCTCGAGGACGCCCCGCTGCACGGCAGCAGTGCCTGGGTGATCGAGGACGATGGTCCGACCTGCGCTGCCACGAAGGCCCTGCTGGAGCGCTGGGGCTGCCAGGTGCCGCTGGCCGGTGACGCGAAGGAGGCGTTGGCGCAGGCCCAGCCGGGCCAGGCACCGCAGCTGGTGCTGCTGGACGTGCACTTGGGTGGCGGCCAGCACGGTCCTGACGTCTATACCGAACTGTGCCGCCGTTGGGGCCAGGCTCCGGCCGTGATCCTGGTGACCGCCGAGCGCGACGCCACGCTGCGCCGCCAGGCCGCCGAACGCGGCTGGGGCTTTCTGGCCAAGCCGGTGCGCGCACCCGCGCTGCGGGCACTGATGAGCCAGACCTTGCTGCGCCTGCGGGAAAGATAGCGCCGCAGCAGGCTCAGGCGGATGCCGCGTCCTCGGTCTCCAGGCTCTTGACCAGCACGGCTGCCTGGGTGCGGCTGTGGCAGGCGAGCTTTTTCAGGATGGCGGTGACATGCACCTTGACGGTGTTCTCGGCCAGGCCCAACTCACCCGCAATCTGCTTGTTGAGCAGGCCGTCGGCCAGGCACAGCAGCACGCGGAACTGCTGGGGGGTGAGCTGCGCCAGGCGGGCGGCCAGCTCGGCGTCGGCCTCGGAGCGCTCGGCCGCCATGGGCGGGAACCAGCTGTCGCCGGCCAGCACCGCCTCGATGGCCTCGCCCATGGCTTCGGCGGGCGCGGACTTGGGGATGAAGCCCACCGCGCCGAACTGCTGGGCGCGGCGGATGACGCGCGGGTGGTCATTGGACGAGATGATCACCACGGGCAGCTCCGGGTACTCACCACGCACATGCAGCAGGACCGAGAAGCCGCGCGCGCCCGGCATGCTCAGGTCCAGCAGCACCAGTTCCACCTCGGGATGCTCCTGCAGCGCCGTGCCCAGCGTGGCCGCACTGGCGGCCTCCAGCGTGCGGAACTGGGGCAGGCGCCCGTGCAGCACGTGCAGCACGGCAGCGCGGAACAAGGGGTGGTCGTCAGCGACCAGGAGCGTGGGCTCGGACATGGAGTCTGCAGTCTGCCACGGGCCCGATCAATGGGCCGGTATGCCCCGCCAGAAGGCAGGCTGCGCGTAATGGTGCTTGAGGAAGTCGATCCACAGCCGCACGCGCAGCGGCATGTGCTTGCGCTGGGGGAAGACCACGTAGATGCCGTTGGGCGGTGCAGCAAACTCTTCCAGCACCTCCACCAGGCGGCCGGCGGCGATCTCGGCCTCCACCTCCCAGGTACTGCGCCAGGCGATGCCGTAGCCGGCCAGGCACCAGTCGTGCAGCACCTGCCCGTCGGAGCAGTCGAGCGGCCCGCCGGGCTTGAGGTGGACCACCTCGGTGCCGCCGCCCTCCAGCGGCATGCGGAACGCCCAGCCACGCGTCTGCGAGGCTTCGCTCGACAGGGTCAGGCAATCGTGAGAGGGCAGTTCGCCCGGGTGGCGCGGGGCCGGGTGGTTTTTCAGGTACCCGGGCGTGGCCACGCACAGGCGCCGGTTGTCGGCAATGCGCACACTCACCAGGGACGAATCGGGCAGGTCGCCCACGCGCACGGCGCAGTCGAAGCCTTCACCGGCGAGGTCGACCACCCGGTCACTGAGGTTGAGTGAAATCGTCACGTCCGGGTGTTCGCTGCGAAAGCGCGGCACCAGCGGCGCCACATGCCTGCGGCCAAAGCCTGCTGGCGCCGTGATGCGCAGGTGCCCTGTGGCCTTGACGCCGCCCTCGGACACGCTGGCCTCGGCATTGGCCACGTCGGACAGCAGGCGCTGGCAGTCCTCCAGGAAGGCGCTGCCTTCATGCGTCAAGCTGATGCGCCGCGTGGTGCGAACCAGCAGCTTCACGCCCAGGTGCTCTTCGAGCGCATCGAGCCGGCGGCCCATGATGGCGGGCGCCACGCCCTCGGCCTTGGCGGCGGCGGTGAGGCTGCCACGCGTGGCAACCGAGACGAAGGATTCGAAGGCCTTGAGCTTGTCCATGGGGCTGATTATGGTGAAGGAGCGCGCCCACCGCACCCTAACTTGTGCGTAAAAGTCATTGGTTTACAGCTTTTGAGCATATTTATACCGACAAACATTTGCAATACAGTCTGTCCATGGCCTGCAGTGGCGGGCTCCGCATTTGTTCACATCCAACGCCTGAGGCACTCCCATGACCGACCGCACTTCCATCCACGGCCTCCAAGTGGCCACGTCCTTGTTCCGCTTCGTCGAAGACAAGGTGCTGCCCGGCACCGGCGTGGACAGCGCCGCCTTCTGGAAGGGCTTTGACGGCATCGTCGCCGACCTGGCGCCGCGCAACATCGCCCTGCTGGCCGAGCGCGACCGCCTGCAGACCGAGCTCGACACCTGGCACCAGGCCAACCCCGGCCCCATCACGGACATGGTGGCCTACCGCGGCTTCCTCGAAAAAATCGGCTACCTGGTGCCCCAGCCTGCCGACGTGCAGGCCACCACCACCAACGTGGACGACGAGCTGGCCACCCAGGCCGGCCCGCAGCTGGTGGTGCCCATCCTGAACGCCCGCTATGCCCTGAACGCGGCCAACGCGCGCTGGGGTAGCCTGTACGACGCTCTGTACGGCACCGATGCCATCCCCGAGACCGATGGTGCGGACAAGGGCAAGGGCTACAACCCCGTGCGCGGCGCCAAGGTGATCGCCTTCGCGCGCCAGGTACTGGACGACACGGCGCCCCTGGCCACCGGCTCGCACAAGGATTCGACCGGCTACCGCGTGGAAGACGGCCAGCTGGTGGTGGCGCTCTCCAACGGCGGCACCACGGGCCTGAAGGATCCCTCCCAATTCAAGGGCTACCAGGGCGACGCAGCAGCGCCTTCCTCGGTGCTGCTGCAGCACAACGGCCTGCACCTCGATATCCAGATCAACCGCAACACCCCCATCGGCCAGAGCGATGCGGCCGGCGTGAGTGATCTGGTGCTGGAGGCTGCGCTCTCCACGATTCTCGACCTCGAAGATTCCGTGGCCGCCGTGGACGCCGAAGACAAGGTACTGGGCTACAGCAACTGGCTGGGCATCATCCAGGCCACGCTGACCGAACAGGTCGCCAAGGGCGGCAAGACCATCACGCGCGGGCTCAATCCCGACCGGGTGTACACCGCCCCCTCCGGTGCAGCCGGTGCGGTGCGCCTGCACGGCCGTTCGCTGATGTTCCTGCGCAATGTGGGCCACCTGATGACCAACCCGGCCATCCTGTACACCGACGCCCAGGGCAAGGAGCGCGAGATCCCCGAAGGCATCATGGACGCCGTGGTCACGACCACCATCGCGCTGCACGACCTGCAGGGCCATGGCGCCAACGACATCCGCAACTCGCGCAAGGGCAGTGTCTACATCGTCAAGCCCAAGATGCACGGCCCCGCCGAAGTGGGCTTTGCCAGCGACCTGTTCGGCCGCGTGGAGCAGTTGTTGGGCCTGCCAACCAACACCGTGAAGCTGGGCATCATGGACGAAGAGCGCCGCACCAGCGTGAACCTCAAGGCCTGCATCGCCGCCGCCGCCAGCCGCGTGGCCTTCATCAACACCGGCTTCCTGGACCGCACGGGCGACGAGATGCACACCGCCATGCTGGCCGGCCCCATGATCCGCAAGGGCGACATGAAGACCAGCGCCTGGATCCAGTCGTACGAGAAGAACAACGTGCTGGTGGGTCTGTCGTGCGGCCTGCGCGGCAAGGCGCAGATCGGCAAGGGCATGTGGGCCATGCCCGACCTGATGGCCGAAATGCTCAAGCAAAAGGTCGCCCACCCCAAGGCCGGCGCCAACACCGCCTGGGTGCCCAGCCCCACGGGCGCCACCCTGCATGCGCTGCACTACCACCAGGTCAACGTGGCCGATATCCAGATAGGCCTGGAAAAGACCGACGTGAACGCCGAGCGCGACAACCTGCTGACCGGCCTGCTGACGGTGCCCGTGACCGCCACCCCGAACTGGACCGATGCCGAGAAGCAGCAGGAGCTGGACAACAACGCCCAGGGCATCCTGGGCTACGTGGTGCGCTGGGTCGACCAGGGCGTGGGCTGCTCCAAGGTGCCCGACATCCACAACGTGGGCCTGATGGAAGACCGCGCCACCTTGCGAATCAGCAGCCAGCACATGGCCAACTGGCTGCGCCACGGCGTGGTAACCGAAGCCCAGGTGAAGGAGACCTTCGAGCGCATGGCCGCCGTGGTGGACGGCCAGAACGCCGGCGACCCGCTGTACCAGCCCATGGCCGGCCATTTCGGCACCAGCATGGCCTACCAGGCGGCCTGCGACCTGGTCTTCAAGGGCATGGCCCAGCCCAGCGGCTACACCGAGCCACTGCTGCACGCCTGGCGCCTGAAGCTCAAGGCCGCAGCCTGACCGCCGAGAGGCCCCGCGGCCCCCCTGCACAGAGGGGTCCCCCGGATCCCTCCTCCAACGGCACCTTCGGGTGCCTTTTTTTTCGGCATGGCCCCACACCGGTGACCCCACAAAGGCCCTCACCCTGGCCCCTGGGCCCGGGAGGCGGCACAATGGGCCGGGCACGCCAGCCAGGCAGCGCGCGAGGCATGGCGCGCTCTGCTGCACCCACCCCACGATGACTCCCTCACCGATTTCTACCGCCTCGCAGTGCCCTTTGTGCGGGCAGGCGAACCAGTGCGCCATGGCGGCCGGACAGCCGCCCGAAACCTGCTGGTGCATGGTCACCACCGTGGCGCCCGAGGCCCTGGCCGAAATTCCTGCGGCGGCCCGTGGCAAGGTCTGCATCTGCCCGCTGTGCGCCCGGCCTCGTCCGGCTCTGGACGCATTGGACCCGGCGGCCCCGATATGATTTCCTCTTTTCTTTTCGTTCATTGACCATTACCCCAAGGAGTCCTGCATGCCCACTTACCACGTCGAGATGATGGAAGGCCGCACCATCGAGCAAAAGAAGAAGCTCGTGGAAGAAATCACCCGCGTGTCCGTCGAAGTGCTCGGCGGCTCGCCCGAGTCGGTCGACATCCTGATCACCGACATCAAGCGCGAGAACTGGGCCACCGGCGGCAAGCTCTGGTCCGAGCGCACCTGATACCCCTCTGACCACGATCCCCCGCCCATGAGCGCACAGCCATCCTCCAGCTCCCTCGCCGCACTGCGCGAACGCCATGGCGAGCGCTACCGCTGGCTGCTGCTGCTGACGGTCATGGTCGGCACGATGGCGTCGATCATGTCCTCGACCATCGTCAACGTCGCCATCCCGGACATGAGCCACTACTTCACCCTGGGGCAGGAACGTGCCCAGTGGGTGACCTCGGGCTTCATGGTGGCCACCACGGTGTCCATGCTCACCACGCCGTGGCTGCTGTCGCGCTACGGCTACCGCGCCACCTACGTGGGGGCCATGCTGCTATTGCTGGCGGGCGGCATCGGGGGTGGCCTGGCGCGCGATTTCGGCCTGGTGCTGGTGGCGCGTGTGGCCGAGGGCCTTGCGGCCGGGGTGGTGCAACCCATTCCTGCCGTCATCATCCTGTACGCATTCCAACCCCATGAACAGGGCCGCGCGAGCGGCATCTTCGGCATGGGCGTGGTGCTGGCACCGGCGATCGGCCCCAGCATCGGCGGGCTGCTGGTCGACTGGTTCGGCTGGCGCTCCATCTTCTTCATGGTGGTGCCGCTGTGCCTGGCCTCCATCTGGCTGGCCTACAAGTTCGTACCGGTCACGGCGCCGGGCGGCGTGGCGGCCAACCGCAATGGCGAGGCGCTCGACTGGCGCGGTCTGGCGCTGGGTACCGCCGGCACGCTGTGCCTGCTCAATGGGCTGGTGGCCTTGCATGGGGGCACCGCCACGGAGGCCATCCTCCTGCTGGCGGGCGCCGTGGTGGCCACAGGCCTGTTCATCGGCTGGCAGCGCCGGCAACTGCGGCAGGGCCGCAAGCCGCTGATGGACCTGCGGCTCTTTCAGTACCGGCAATTCGCCATGGGCAGTATCGTGGCCTTCATCTACGGCACGGCGCTGTTCGGATCCACCTACCTGCTGCCCGTGTTCATGCAGCTCGGCATGCAGCTGTCGGCCTCGCACGTGGGCACCATCATGCTGCCCGCAGGCTTCGTGCTGGCCATCACCATCGCCATGGTGGGCCGGCTGGCCGACCGGCAGCCCACGCACTTGCTGGTGAGCATCGGGCTGGCCCTTCTGGCCCTGTCCTTCGGGCTCATGGTGCTGGTGGGCCTGGGCTCGGCGCTGTGGATGCTGGTGGCCTTTGCCATCCTCGGCCGCATCGGCCTCGGTTTCATCCTGCCATCGCTGAACCTCGGGGCCATGCGGCCGCTGGACAAGTCGCTGATCTCGCAGGGATCGAGCGCCATCGGCTTTCTGCGCATGCTCGGCGGTGCTGCGGGTGTGAGCCTGTGCGGTATCGTGCTCGAATGGCGCCTGGGTGCGCATGGTGCATCGCTGACCTCGGGCGCGAGCAACGCCGCCCGCATCGATGCCTTTGGCGAAACCTTTCTGATGCTGACCGCGCTGTGCGTGCTGGCCCTGGTGGCCGCCTGGCAACTGCGCGAAGCGCCTGCGGCGCCGGCCGATACCCCCTCCTCTTCACCCCAGGCCTGATGGCCGACTGATCCGGACTTCTCGCGACCATGTGCCAACTGCTGGGTATGAACTGCAACACGCCGACCGACGTGACCTTCAGCTTCACCGGGTTCGCACAGCGCGGCGGCAACACGGCCGACCATGCCGACGGCTGGGGCATCGCCTTTTTCGAGGACCGGGGGTTGCGGCACTTCGTGGACCATCTGCCCGCCGTGGATTCGCCCGTGGCAGAGCTCATCCGCCGCTACCCCATCAAAAGCCAGAATGTGATTGCGCACATCCGCAAGGCCACCCAGGGCCTGGTGAGCCTGCAGAACTGCCACCCCTTCGTGCGCGAATTGTGGGGGCGCTACTGGGTGTTTGCCCACAACGGCGACCTCAAGGACTTCCGGCCCCGCCTGCATTCAACCTTCCACCCGGTGGGCGATACCGACAGCGAACACGCGTTCTGCTGGATCATGCAGGAGCTGGCGAAGTCCCATGCCAGCGTGCCCAGCATTGCCGAGCTGACCATCACCTTGAAGGAACTGGCCGCGCGCATCGCGCCGCACGGCACCTTCAACTTCCTGCTCTCCAATGGGCAGGCGCTGTGGGCCCATGCCTCCACTGGCCTGTACTACGTCGAGCGCAAGCACCCGTTCAGCGAGGCGCAACTGTCCGACGAGGACGTGCGCATCGACTTCGCCACCCAGACCACAGCCACCGACCGCGTGGCCGTGATCGTGACCGCACCACTCACCACCAATGAGGAGTGGACGGCATTTGGCAAGCAAGAACTGCTGGTGTTTGTGGACGGCCAGCGGCAAGGCGGCTGAACCGCTGGGTGCGGGCCTGGATCGCGAGAAGACTTGCCGGACCGGCCCACCAACCTCTGAACGCTCTGCGGAAAATCGCAAAGGCCGTGCGGTCATGGCAGCACGTGCCGCGCGGCTATGTGTCTTCTGCAGCCATCACGACCATCGGGCCGGAGGCATTTCGCCCGCCCAAACGCAAAACCCCCCAGTCCTTTGGAGACTGAGGGGATTTGGGGCTATAAGAGCCTG
>NZ_LMIJ01000023.1:166562-365232 GCF_001428665.1 Acidovorax sp. Root219 | reverse complement strand
CACACCAAATGAGGCACTGACAGTATTGACAATGGCGACCATATGAGGAGCGTGCGCGGCAGACCGGTTCAGCCTCCCGTGACCGGGGGGAAGAACGCCACCTCGGCGCCCTCGTGCAGGGCGGCGGTCTCGCCGCTCATCACCTGCTCCAGCGCCATGCGCACGGCCCGGCCCCGGGCCAGGCTCGCGGCGTGGGCGCCGCCGCGCGCGATCAGCTCGTCGCGCAGTTCGCCCAGGGTCGCCGCAGCGGTGTCCACCGCTTCGCTGCCCTGGCCGATGGCCTCGCGGATGGAGGCGAAGTAGCGCACCGTGATCCTCATCCCAGCAGCTCCGCAAAGGCAATGAACTGCACCGTATCGCCCGGCGCAATGGTCTGGCCGGCAGGGTTGTCCACCACGCCATCACCCCAGGCGGCGGAGGTGAGCACGCCCGAGCTCTGGTTGGCAAACAGATCGAGGCCCCCCGCCGCGTTGTGCCGCACGCGCAGGAACTCGCGGCGCTTGTCGGCCCGGGGCCAGGCGAAATGCGCCGTGGCTGCCAGCGCGCGCGGGGCGACGGCCTGCACGCCCTGCAGGCGCAAAAGGAAGGGCCGCACCAGCAGTGCAAAGGTCAGGAAGCTCGATACCGGGTTGCCGGGCAGCCCCATGAAGTGGGCGCTGTCGATCCGCCCATAGGCAAAGGGCTTGCCCGGCTTCATAGCGATCTGCCAGAGGTCCAGTGTTCCCAGCGATTCCACGGCGGGCTTGATATGGTCCTCTTCACCCACCGACACGCCGCCGCTGGTGAGGATCAGGTCATGGGCTTCGCTCGCACGCTGCAGGGCCTCGATGGTCGCATCGCGCCGGTCGGGCACGATGCCCAGGTCCGTTACCTCGCAACCCAGGCGCAGCAGCATGGCGCGCAGAAAGAAGCGGTTGCTGTTGTAGATGGCGCCCGGGCGCATCTGCTCGGGCGGCACGTCCCCTGGCATGACCAGTTCGTCGCCGGTGGAGAACAGCGCCACGCGGGGGCGGCGCCCCACCTGCAGCTGGTGCAGGCCGATGCTCGCCGCCAGGCCCAGTTCCGCCGGAGTCAGCCGCATGCCGGCGGACAGCACCACCGCGCCGCGGGTGATGTCCTCGCCAGCACGGCGTATCCACTGGCCGGCAGTCGGCACGGCATTGATCCGCACCTTACCGTCGTCCAGGGCTTCGCAGTCCTCCTGCATCAGCACCGCATCGGCGCCGTCGGGAATCGGAGCCCCCGTGAAGATGCGCGCGGCCGTGCCCGGCTGCAAAGGCGCCCCCGCACTGCCGGCGGCGATACGTTGCGACACGGGCAACACCGTGCCTGCAGTCGCCACGTCGGCGCGGCGCACGGCGTAGCCGTCCATGGAACTGTTGTCGCTCGGCGGCACCTGCAGGGACGAGACGGCGTCCTGGGCCAGCACGCGGCCGTCCGCCTCGAAGGTGGTGACCGTATCGGTGCCTGCCAGCGGGGTGGCACGCGCCAGCAGCTCGGCCAGTGCGTCGGCCAGGGACTTGAGGGGCTTGAAAGCGGTGAGAGGTCTCATTGGTGCAGGTCCCAGTCGTATTCGAAGCGCTCGGCATACTGCAGCAGCCAGTCCACCACCTGCGCAGGGTCGTTCAGGTCGAGCAGGGGCAGGCCGGTGGGCACAGGCAACTGCCCCGGCGCATCGGTGGCCACCGCCGCCACGAAGTCGTCTTCGGCGTAACGCACGGGCTTGGGGGCCTGGCCGGCCTCGGGGGCGCGCCAGACCTCGACCTTGAGCAGGTCGCTGTCCTTGAAGCCCTCCACCAGCACCCAGTCCACGCCCTGGTACAGCTCGGCGAGCAGGTGGTGCACGGTGAGTTCGGCAGGCCGCTCGAACTCGCGCACCAGCGCCAGGCGCCGGTCGGAGGCGGCCACCACCTCGAAGGCACCGGCCTCGCGGTGGCGCCAGGTGTCCTTGCCCACGTGATCGATGTCGAAACTGTGGTGTGCGTGCTTGACCACCGAGACCCGCAGGCCGCGCAGCCGCATCTCGGGAATGAGCTGCTCGACCAGCGTGGTCTTGCCGCTGCCGGAGAACCCTGCAAAACCTACAACCTTCATCCCATGCTCCTGCACAAGGCCATGGCACCCATGGACCACCCAAGCTCCGTCAAAAGAGCGAAAGGGGCGCCACCCTGGGCGCCCCGAATGGCAACCCCTGTCCGGCGCGCCGTGGCGCGGCTGGGCAGGCGGCACCTCCTCACTGGCAGTGGCGCTCGATGTAGGCCTGCACCAGGCGCACGTCGGCAGGCATCACCTGCACGCGCTTGGGCAGGTCCTCGATGCCGGCGAACTTCGCAGGTCGCTCGGGCGAATGACCCAGGGCCTCGACGATGGTCTCGGCGAACTTGATGGGCAGGGCCGTCTCCAGCACGATCATGGGCACGGCCGGGTCGCTGTGGTGTTCCAGCGCCACCTTCACGCCGTCGGCGGTGTGGGTGTCGATGGTCACGCCATGGCGCTGGAAGTTGCCCCTGATGGTGGCCAGACGGTCGGCATGGGTGCTCTTGCCGCTCTCGAAGCCGTAGCGGGTGGCCGCCTCGGCAAAGAGCGGGTCGGCGCTCAGGTCGAATTTCCCCTCCTTGGCCAGCGCATCGCCGAACAGGGCCTTGGTGCGTGCGCCGTCGCGGCCCAGCAGGTCGAACACGAAGCGCTCGAAATTGCTGGCCTTGCTGATGTCCATCGAAGGGCTGGACGTTTCATGCGTGTCGGCGCTGCTGCGCACGCGGTACACACCGGTGCGGAAGAACTCGTCGAGCACGTCGTTCTCGTTGGTGGCCAGCACCAGCTTGGCGATCGGCAGGCCCATGGAGCGCGCCACATGGCCCGCGCAGATGTTGCCGAAGTTGCCGCTGGGCACCGTGAAGCTGACCTGCTGGTCGTTGCGCTCGGTGGCCTGCACGTAGCCGGCAAAGTAGTAGACCACCTGCGCCAGCAGGCGCGCCCAGTTGATGGAGTTGACGGTGCCGATCTTGTACTTGCGTTTGAAGGGCAGGTCGTTGCTCACGGCCTTGACGATGTCCTGGCAGTCGTCGAACACGCCTTCGATGGCGATGTTGTGGATGTTCTCGTCCTGCAGGCTGAACATCTGCGCCTGCTGGAAGGCACTCATGCGGCCGTGCGGGCTGGTCATGAAGACGCGCACGCCCTTCTTGCCGCGCATGGCGTACTCGGCCGCGCTGCCGGTGTCGCCGCTGGTGGCGCCCAGGATGTTGAGCTCCTCGCCGCGGCGGTTCAGTTCGTACTCGAACAGGTTGCCCAAGAGCTGCATGGCCATGTCCTTGAAGGCCAGCGTGGGGCCGTTGGACAGGGCTTCGAGCCACAGGCTGTTTTCCAGGTGGCGCAGGGGCACGATCTCGCCGGTGCCGAAGACCTCGGCCGTGTACGTCTTCTCGCACAGCGCCTTCAGGTCGGCGGCCGGGATGTCGTCGATGTACAGCGACAGGATCTGGAAGGCCAGCTCGGCGTAGCCCTGCTCGTGGTAGGCCTTGCGCAGGCGCGTGAGCATGGCGTCGTCGACCTGCGGGTAGTGCTCGGGCAGGTACAGGCCGCCATCGGGGGCCAGGCCTTCGAGCAGGATGTCGCAGAACTGCTTGCGGTCTGCATGGCCGCGGGTGCTGAGGTATTTCATGGTGGTGTCCCGTCTGCGTTCACAACGCAGGTGCCTGCTGCGTCAGTTGAGTTCTTCCTTGCGGATGCGCGTGATCGGGGCCAGCACAGTGGGCAGGGCCTGCATCTGGGCCAGCACGGTGTCCATGGTGCCTTCGCGCGTATCGTGCGTGAGGATGATGAGGTCGGTCTGCGGGACGCTACGTGTCCCCTCCGGTCCAGTGCCTTCTCCACCCACTTCGTCGGCTTCGCGCTGCAGCATGGCGTCGATGCTGATGCCGGCTTCGGCCAGCAGGCCGGTGACCTTGGCCAGCACGCCGGCCTGGTCGGCCACGCGCAGGCGCAGGTAGTAGCTAGTGACCACTTCGCTCATGGGCAGCAGCGGCAGCGTGCCCATGGCATCGGTCAGCGTGTTGGCCTGGAAGGCCAAGTGCGGCACGCGGTGCTCGGGGTCGGCCGTGTGCAGGCGGGCGATGTCCACCAGGTCGGCAATCACGGCGCTGGCGGTGGGCTCGCTGCCCGCGCCCTTGCCGTAGTACAGCGTGGTGCCCACGGCATCGCCCTGCACCACCACGGCGTTCATGGCGCCTTCGACGTTGGCGATCAGGCGCTTGGAGGGCACCAGGCTCGGGTGCACGCGCAGCTCGATCCCCTTGTCCGCGCGCTTGGTGATACCCAGCAGCTTGATGCGGTAGCCCAGTTGCTCGGCGTACTTGATGTCGGCCGCGCCGAGCTTGGTGATGCCCTCGACGTAGGCCTTGTCGAACTGCACCGGGATGCCGAAGGCGATGGCGCTCATCAGCGTGACCTTGTGCGCGGCGTCCACGCCTTCGATGTCGAAGGTGGGGTCGGCCTCGGCATAGCCCAGGCGCTGTGCTTCCTTGAGCACCACGTCGAAATCGAGGCCCTTGCTGCGCATCTCGGACAGGATGAAGTTGGTGGTGCCGTTGATGATGCCGGCGATCCACTGGATGCGGTTGGCCGTGAGGCCTTCGCGCAGCGCCTTGATGATGGGGATGCCACCGGCCACGGCGGCCTCGAAGGCCACCATCACGCCCTTGGCCGAGGCGGCCGCGAAGATCTCGGTGCCGTGCACGGCCAAAAGCGCCTTGTTCGCGGTGACCACATGCTTGCCGGCGGCGATGGCTTCGAGCACCAGCGCACGTGCGATGCCGTAGCCGCCGATGAGCTCGATGACGATGTCGATGTCGGGGTTGGCGATGATGGCGCGGGCGTCGTTGACGACCTGGATGTCAGCACCCACTGCGGCCCGGGCACGCTCCACGTCAAGATCGGCCACCATGGTGATCTCGATACCGCGGCCCGCGCGGCGGCGGATTTCTTCCTGGTTGCGCTGCAGCACGTTGAACACGCCGCTGCCGACGGTGCCGATGCCCAGCAGGCCTACTTGGATGGGTTTCATGGTCATAAAAATCAGGGTTTCCTGGAAACGGGGTTGGTGGGCAGAACCACCTTGGAAGTTCGGGCGGGCAATTGCCAGGCGCCGCCAGCAAAGCCGCGGCACAGGCTGTCGCCCGATTCGCCGGTGAGCACGAAGCTGCGGCCGTCGAAATGCCATTCCTGCATGGACCAGCAGTCGCCGATGCCGCGTCCCTTCATGGAGGAGCGGATCGACCCGTCTGCCGCATCGAATTCGCCTTCGGCGTCGAGCAGTTGCGGCTGGTAGGGCGGGCGGTCGTTGGCCAGCCAGTGCAGTCCACCGAAATTGTAGGCGCCCATGGCGCAGGGGATGGACAGCAGTACCTTGCGCTCCGTGAGGCGATGCACCTGCACGTCGGCGGTTTGGGGGGCATCGCCGTTGCAGCGCTCGCTCACGTCCTTGCGGTCGATGGCCGCGAGCAGCGGTTTGGCCAGCGCGGCATCGGCCTTGCGCTCGGGCAGCGGCCGCACGGCGTTGAGGACCGGCGCAGGCACCGGGCCCAGCACCGATGCCTCGGCCTTGTTGCCGCGCCGCACCAGGGCGCCTGGCGTGCCGACGCGGCCCTGGGCCTCGTCCATCTTCAGCAGCACGGCACTGGCACCGGCCAGCGACAGCACCCACCGGTCCTTGCCGGCGGTGACGGTGGCTTCCTCGTTCTTCAGCAGTTCCTGCAGCAACGGCGCCACCTGGCTTGCAGGAACGCGGGGGATCTCTCCCGCAAGCCCGGACAGCGCGAGCTTGCCCACCTGGAGGTTCAGCGATGGCGGCGTGGCCTTCTCGCTCGACACCTGCAGGTCCACCAGCACCGGGGCGTCAGGCCCGGCCTCGCGGGTCAGGCGGATGGACACCGGCTCCGAGTCACCGGCCTCGGACTGGTAGCCCACGGCCCGGCAGGCCCGGGTGTTGTCGCACTGCAGGCCCCAGTCCTTGTGCGTGAAGCCCACCGGCTCCTTGTCGGCCGCCTGTGCTGCCGGCAACGCCAGTGCCAGCGCGCACGCGAGGGGTGCCAGGGCACGGTGGGCAGGGCAGACACGCATGGGAAAGGATCTCCGGTCAACAGCCCGCACGCCTCAGGCGGCGGTCTGCTGGCGTTTGCGGTACTGCTCCAGGAAGCGGGCCACGCGGCCGATGGCATCGCGCAGGTCGTCCTCGTGGGGCAGGAACACGATGCGGAAGTGGTCGGGCGCCGCCCAGTTGAAGCCCGTGCCCTGCACCAGCATGACCTTGGTCTCCTGCAGCAGTTCCAGGAAGAATTGCTGGTCGTCCTGGATGGGGTAGATGGCCGGGTCCAGGCGCGGGAACATGTACAGCGCAGCGCGCGGCTTGACGCAGGTGACGCCCGGGATGGCGGTGATCAGCTCGTACGCCAGGTCGCGCTGCTTGCGCAGGCGCCCGCCATCGCCGACCAGCTCGTTGATGCTCTGGTGGCCGCCCAGCGCGGTCTGGATGGCCCACTGCCCCGGCACGTTGGCGCACAGGCGCATGTTGGAGAGCATGTTCAGGCCCTCGATGTAGTCGCGCGCAGGCTTCTTGTCGCCCGAGACCACCAGCCAGCCCGCACGGTAGCCACAGGAGCGGTAGCTCTTGGACAGCGAGTTGAAGGTGAGCGTGAGCACGTCCTCGCTGAGCGAGCCGATGGCGGTGTGCGTGGCGCCGTCGTACAGCACCTTGTCGTAGACCTCGTCGGCAAAGATCACCAGGCCGTGCTCGCGTGCAATGGCCACGATGCCGCGCAGCAACTCGTCCGAGTACAGCGCGCCCGTGGGGTTGTTCGGGTTGATGACCACGATGCCCTTGGTGCGCGGCGTGATCTTGGCGCGGATGTCGGCCAGGTCGGGCATCCAGCCATTGGCCTCTTCGCACAGGTAGTGCACGGGCGTGCCGCCCGAGAGGCTGGCCGCCGCCGTCCACAGCGGGTAGTCGGGCGAGGGCAGCAGCAGCTCGTCGCCGTTGTCCAGCAGGGCGTTGGTGGCCATGACGATCAGCTCGCTGGCGCCGTTGCCCAGGTAGATGTCGTCGAGGGCCACGCCCTTGATGCCCTGTTTTTGCGTCTCGTGCATCACGGCCTTGCGGGCCGCGAAGATGCCCTTGCTGTCCGAATAGCCGGCCGAGTTGGGCAGGTTGCGGATCATGTCCTGCTGGATCTCTTCGGGCGCATCGAAGCCGAACACCGCGAGGTTGCCGATGTTGAGCTTGATGATCTTGTGGCCATCCTCCTCCATCTGCTTGGCCGCGTCCATGATCGGGCCCCGGATGTCGTAGCAGACGTTGGCAAGCTTGGCGGATTTCTGGACGGTTTTCATGCGCAGGAAGGTGCAGTGGACAAAGTGCGGTTCGCACCAGGGTCGGCCAAAGCGGCCAGTGGTTGGGCGAAACCTATAATTTGACCACAGATCACCTGCGAGGCGGGCCCCGGGGCCCGCGCCGCGCGCACCCACCGAACACCATGAAATTCCAGCCGGACAAAGCCAATGCACAAACCGTCACGGGCTATGGCCCGGGCTGGATCGGGGTGGATGGCGAAAAGATCACCCACAGCGTGATCGTCGGCTCGGACGGCTTGCGCCAGGCATGGCCATGCACGCGCTTCGAGGACCTCACGGCCGAGCATTTCGCACAATTGGCGAAGCTCGAGACCGAGCTCATCATCTTCGGCAGTGGCCAGCGCAACCGATTTGTGCCGCCTGCATGGCTGCAGCCGCTGATGGCGCGCCGCCTGGGCCTGGAGACCATGGACACGGCCGCCGCCTGCCGCACCTACAACATCCTGGCGGGCGAGGGGCGCAACGTGGTCGCCGCGCTGCTGCTTGAATCGGCGCCCTGAAATGCCCTACGTCGGGTGCGCGAAGACACCCAAGGTACTGAACAGGTTCCGGCTTGTGTACTTTGGTTACAGAATGCGATTCGCGAAAGAGTCCGTTTCAGGGTAAAATCTCCGGTTGCGGTCAGGGGCCTTCCAAAAGCAATAACACTCCCACTCCCCTGGCTTATCAACGACTACATCCTGAGAGATTGAAGTGATATGGCGATCGTTGTCAACAAACCCCTCCCTGAATTTGAAGCCAACGCGACTGGTGGACTGAAGGTCTCCAACACCTCCCACCTTGGCCAAGTTCTGGTTCTGTACTTCTATCCCAAGGACAACACCCCGGGCTGTACGACGGAGGCCATGCAGTTCCGCGACAAGTACAAGGACTTCGTGAAGGCCGGCGCCGCCGTGTTCGGCGTGTCGCGCGACAACATGAAGTCGCACGACGACTTCAAGGAAAAGCTGGAACTGCCGTTCGAGCTGATCGCCGACACCGAAGAGAAGATGTGCCACATGTTCGGCGTGGTCAAGAACAAGATCATGTACGGCAAGAAGGTCAAGGGCATTGAGCGCAGCACCTTCCTGGTCGGGCCCGATGGCCTGCTGGTCCAGGAATGGCGCGGCCTGAAGGTGCCCGGCCACGTGGACGAAGTCCTCAAGGCCGTCAAGGGCATCAAGACCCTGAAGAAGGCCGCCTGATCGCCGGCCACCCATGGCCCTCCCTGCACTGCGGGGAACCGCCTCGGGGAATAGGCATAATGGTTCAATGCCCCTGGAAACTGGAACGCTTCCCTCCCCCATAAAAGCCGCCTCGGCCTCCAGGCGGCTTTTTGTTTTCTGAATACCCTACTGCCCGAGGCCCTGCACACCATGCCCCTTCCTCCCGCTCCCGCACGACGCGCGGCCCTGCTCTCGCCCGAAGCCTATGACGTGACGGCCCAGCCCGGCCGCACCCCACAACCTGCCGCCTCCGAAGCCGTCGAATCCGCCGCCGCCCCGCGCGCGCCCGCCCGCAAGACCGCCGCCCGCGCAGCGCTGCAGGCTGTGCCCACCACGGCACAGGCGACCGAACCACAACGGACCGCAGGCCGCAACCGCAGCGAGCCGGTTGCAGCCCCCGCACCGGCGCCCACCCCTGCCACCGCGCGCAGCACCCCGCCTGGTCGCAAGACCGCACGCACTGCCGCCACTCCCACGGCCGCCGCAGCGCCAGCCAGCCGCACCAGCGGCAGCACCAAGCGCGCGCGCCCCAGTGGCCCGTCCAAGCTGTTCGTGCTGGACACCAACGTGCTGCTGCACGACCCGACCAGCCTGTTCCGCTTCGAAGAGCACGACATCTTCCTGCCGATGATCGTGCTGGAAGAGCTCGACGGCCACAAGAAGGGCATGACCGAAGTGGCCCGCAACGGCCGCCAGACCAGCCGCACCCTGGACGCCCTGGCCGGCGTGCACGGCGCCGACATCGCCCACGGCCTGAAGCTCGACTCCACGGGCCAGCGCGCCGCCGGCGGCCACCTGTTCTTCCAGACTGCACCGCTGGACTACAGCCTGCCCACCAGCCTGCCCCAGGGCAAGGCGGACAACCAGATCCTGGGGGTGGTGGAGGCCCTGCGCAAGCTGCACGCGCCGCGCGAGGTCGTGCTGGTGTCCAAGGACATCAACATGCGCGTCAAGGCGCGCGCCCTGGGCCTGAACGCCGAGGACTACCAGAACGACAAGACCCTGGAAGACGGCGACCTGCTGTACTCCGGCGTACTGGCCCTGCCGCCGGACTTCTGGGTCAAGAGCGGCAAGAACGTGGAAAGCTGGCAGAGCGGGGTGCACACCTACTACCGCATCGGCGGCCCCATCGTGCCGCAGCTGATGATCAACCAGTTCGCGTACTTCGAGGCCCCCGGCGAGCCCAGCCTGTTCGCGCGCGTGAGCGAGATCCGCGAAAAGACGGCGGTGCTGCAGACCCTCAAGGACTATGGCTCAGCCAAGCATGCGGTGTGGGGCGTGACCACGCGCAACCGCGAGCAGAACTACGCCATGAACCTGCTCATGGACCCCGAGATCGACTTCGTGACCCTGACCGGCACGGCCGGCACCGGCAAGACCCTGCTGGCCCTGGCCGCAGGCCTGACCCAGGTGCTGGACGACCGGCGCTACACCGAGATCATCATGACCCGTGCCACGGTGAGCGTGGGCGAGGACATCGGCTTTCTGCCCGGCACCGAAGAAGAGAAGATGGGGCCCTGGATGGGCGCGCTCGACGACAACCTCGAATTCCTGGCCAAGGGCGATGGCGGCAATGCCGGCGAATGGGGGCGCGCCGCCACGAATGAGCTGATCAGGAGCCGCATCAAGATCAAGAGCATGAACTTCATGCGCGGGCGCACCTTCCTGAACAAGTACGTGATCATCGACGAAGCGCAGAACCTGACGCCCAAGCAGATGAAGACGCTGATCACCCGTGCCGGCCCCGGCACCAAGATCATCTGCATGGGCAACCTGGCGCAGATCGATACGCCCTACCTGACCGAAGGCTCCTCGGGCCTGACCTATGCGGTGGACCGCTTCAAGGGCTGGCCGCACAGCGGTCACATCACCCTGGCGCGGGGTGAGCGCTCACGCCTGGCGGACTTTGCCAGCGAAGTGCTCTAGAAATAGNCTGCGCGAGTCGGGAGGGGGACGCCCCCGGTGCGGCGGGGCGGCCCTTGCACGGGGGCACTGGTCTGGGCCGCGCCGGTTTCATGCGTCACGGGCTATACCGCACACACTGAAAAACTGATTCCGCGCTAAAAATGCAAAAGGCCCCCGCCATTGGCGGGGGCCTTTTGCATAGGGGCGCCTCAACCTTGCGCGTCAATAGTCATCACCACCGCTGCCCATGGCGAGGTTTTCAAAGCGGGTCTGGTTCTTCTGGAAGAACAGCTTCACGGTGCCGGTGGGGCCGTTACGCTGCTTGCCGATGATGACCTCGGCCACGTTGGGCTCCTTGCTGTCCTTGTTGTAGTAGTCGTCGCGGTAGATGAACATGATGATGTCGGCATCCTGCTCGATGGCGCCCGATTCGCGCAGGTCGGACATCATGGGGCGCTTGTCGGTGCGCTGCTCGACCGAGCGGTTGAGCTGCGACAGCGCGATCACCGGGCACTGCAGCTCCTTGGCCAGCATCTTCAGGCCCCGGGAGATTTCGCCCAGCTCGGTGGCGCGGTTGTCGGCACTGCCGGCGCCCGAGCCGCTCATGAGCTGCAGGTAGTCGACCACGATCAGGCCCAGCTTGCCGCACTGGCGCGCCAGCCGGCGCGCATTGGCACGCAGCTCGCCGGGGGTCAGCCCTGGCGTTTCGTCGATGTGCAGCGACACGGTGCGCAGCCGCTCGATGGCCTCGGTCAGGCGCGGCCATTCTTCGTCGGTGAGCTTGCCGGTGCGCAGGTTGCCCTGGTTCACGCGGCCGATGGAGCCGACGATACGCACGGCCAGCTGGGCGGCACCCATTTCCATCGAGAAGATGGCGACGGGCAGGCCCTCGTTGAGCGCCACGTGCTCGGCGATGTTCACGGCAAACGAGGTCTTGCCCATGGAGGGGCGCGCTGCCAACACCACCATGTCACCCGCCTGCAGGCCCGAGGTCATGCGGTCCAGGTCGGCAAAGCCGGTGGGCACGCCGGTCACGTCCACCGGGTTGTCGGCCATCTCCTGCACCTTGTCGAGCAGGTCGATCACCAGCTTGTCGAGCGACTGGAAGCCTTGCTTGGTGCGCGAACCCTCTTCGCCGATGGCGAAGATCTTGGCCTCGGCTTCATCCAGGATGCGCTCCACCGTCTTGCCCTGGGGGTTGAAGGCATTGGTGGAGATTTCATCGCTGGCCGTGACCAGCTTGCGCAGAATGGCGCGCTCGCGCACGATTTCCGCGTAGCGGCGGATGTTGCTCGCGCTCGGAACGTACTGCGCCAGGTTGTTCAGGTAGGTCAGGCCGCCTGCTTCCTGGGCATTGCCCAGGTTCTTCAGGTGCTCGAACACGGTGATCACGTCGGCTGGCTTGCTGCCATTGATCAGCGCACCGATGGCCGAGTAGATCATCTGGTGCTCGTGCCGGTAGAAGTGGCTCTCCACCAGCAGGTCGCCCACCCGGTCCCAGGCGTTGTTGTCCAGCAGCAGGCCGCCGAGCACGCTGGACTCGGCCTCGATGGAGTGCGGTGGCGTGCGCAGCTTGGCAATCTCCTGGTCCTGTCCGGAACCGGAAGGCGGCACGAAACCCTGTTCATCGAGCGGGGGGAAGACAGCGGACATGGGGTTTCTCCGGGCAGGGGCCTGAATGGATGCATTCCGGCCACCCGCCAAGTGCGGCAACCGGGGATAAACCTTGGGGCAATCTGTGGATTACCGGTGGGCAATCCTGTACAAATGGCGGGGTCGAAAAGACAAAAGCCGCCCGAGGGCGGCTTTCGCGGCAAGTCACGCAGGTTACTACGTGCTGGCGATCAGGCGGTTTCGCCGTAGACCGACACGGTGACTTCCACCACCACGTCGGTGTGCAGAGCCACGCTGACCGTGGTTTCGCTGACGACCTTGATCGGGCCATTGGGCAGGCGAACCTGGGCCTTGGCAACCTTGTAGCCTTGCTTGCTCAGCTCTTCGGCGATGTCCTGGTTGGTCACGGAACCAAACAGGCGGCCGTCCACGCCAGCCTTTTGGGTCAGCTTGACGGTGGTGCCGGCCAGCTTTTCGCCTTCGGCCTGGGCTTGCGCCAGCTTGGCGGCAGCAGCCTTTTCCAGTTCGACGCGCTTGGCTTCGAAATCAGCCTTGGCCGATTCGGTGGCGCGGCGTGCGCGGCCCGAAGGGATCAGGAAGTTGCGAGCGTAGCCGTCCTTGACCTTGACGATTTCGCCCAGGTTGCCGAGGTTCACAACCTTGTCGAGCAGAATGATTTGCATGGGTTGTGCTCCTTAGATCTTGTGCTGGTCGCTGTAAGGCACCAGGGCCAGGAAGCGGGCGCGCTTGATGGCGGTGTTCAGCTGGCGCTGGAAGATGGCGCGCGTGCCGGTCAGGCGCGCGGGGATGATCTTGCCGTTTTCGGCGATGAAATCGCGCAGCGTGTCGACATCCTTGTAGTCGATTTCTTCAACACCGGTCACCGTGAAGCGGCAAAAGCGCTTGCGCTTGAACAGCAGGGACTGGGTGTTGCGCTTTGGGCGCTTGTCTTTGTTGAACTTCTTGAACGTGGCCATTGCGGACCCCTTGGAAAATTAATTTTGTTGAATATCCTGGATGTGGAGCACAGCGTTCCTGCCATTGCGCGGCGTGGCGAGAAAGCCGCTGAAAGTCCATCGACTTCCAATCTGCTGCCTCGCAAGCCGCTCGGCCATCGCACCGAATGCGACGGCCTTCATGGCTGCCTTGACGTCCCGCGGCTCGCCTGCCTCGTTTTGCCTGGACTCGTGTTCGAGCCGCAGGGCAACAGCAGGCAAACCGGCGGGGGTGTAGCGCAGGGCCTCAGCCTCGGCGATACAGGCCGTCAAGACGACGCGGTTCTCCACTCCCGAGAGGGCTGTGGACGATCAGCGCTCGCCGGCAGCGGCGTATTCCGCCTGGCTGGCCTTGCGGGCTTCTTCGCGCTCGACGGTCTTCATCATCGAAGATGGGCCGGTGTCGGCCTTCTTCTTCTGAACCGTCAGGTGGCGCAGCACAGCGTCGTTGAACTTGAAGGCATGCTCCAGTTCAGCCATCACAGCCTGGTCGGCTTCGATGTTCACGCACAGGTAGTGGGCCTTGGCCAGCTTGTTGATCAGGTACGCCAGTTGACGGCGGCCCCAGTCTTCCACGCGGTGCACCTTGCCACCGCCAGCGGTGATCATGCCCTTGTAGCGCTCCAGCATGGCTGGAACTTGTTCGCTTTGATCCGGATGGATCAACAAAATGATTTCGTAATGACGCATGCATACTCCTTCTGGGTAAGACCACCCGCTGCGTCTAGAAGCGGTGTGGCAAGGCAAAGCCGTAGATTATAGCCCGCATCTTCGACCTTGTACACTCACCCCTGCTCCAAGAGGCTTGCCGCCCGGCCAATCCCCTCGCCCAGGTCGCCGCAGATGCCCCAGCATTGCGCGCGAACTTGAAATACCACACACACGCCCAACCTTGTGCGCGTACTGTTTTATTTACGAAGACCAAGACATGTCCGACAACAGCCAGCCAACCACCTCCCAAGACGCCTCCCCCGAAGAAATTGAAGCCGCCATGGCCGCCAATGCCTCTGACGAGCTGGCGCGCCTGCAAGGCGAGCTGGCCGAGCTCAAGGCCAAGAGCGCCGAGCTGGCCGACCAGTTCCTGCGCGCCAAGGCCGAGGCCGAAAACGCCCGCCGCCGCGCCGAAGACGAAGTCACCAAGGCCCGCAAGTTCGGTATCGAGAGCTTTGCCGAGAGCCTGCTGCCCGTGGCCGACAGCCTGGATGCCGCCCTGGGCATCAAGGAAGCCACGCCCCAGCAGCTGCGCGAAGGCGCCGACGCCACCCTGCGCCAGCTGACCTCGGCGCTGGAGCGCAACAAGGTGCTGGCCATCAACCCGCCTGCCGGCGAGAAGTTCGACCCCCACCAGCACCAGGCCATCAGCGTGGCGCCTGTCGAGCAGGAGCCCAACACCGTGGTGGCCGTGCTGCAAAAGGGCTACAAGATCGCCGACCGCGTGCTGCGCCCGGCGCTGGTGACCGTCACCGCCCCCAAATAAATGGTGGATAACGGCTTGAAGCCAGCCAAGTTATCCACACGTTACTAGTTATCCAAATCACTCAAACATCGCGGAGAAGAACATCATGGGAAGAATCATCGGTATTGACCTGGGCACCACCAACAGCTGCGTTTCCATCATGGAGGGCAACACGACCCGCGTGATCGAAAACAGCGAAGGCGCCCGCACCACGCCTTCCATCGTGGCCTACCAGGAAGACGGCGAGATCCTCGTCGGCGCCTCGGCCAAGCGCCAGGCCGTGACCAACCCGCGCAACACGCTGTACGCCGTGAAGCGCCTGATCGGCCGCAAGTTCACCGAGAAGGAAGTGCAAAAGGACATCGACCTGATGCCCTACAAGATCGTGCCCGCCGACAACGGCGACGCCTGGATCGAAGTGCGCGGCAACAAGCTGTCGGCCCAGCAGGTGTCTGCCGACATCCTGCGCAAGATGAAGAAGACGGCCGAAGACTACCTGGGCGAGCCCGTGACGGAAGCCGTCATCACCGTGCCCGCGTACTTCAACGACGCCCAGCGCCAGGCCACCAAGGACGCCGGCCGCATCGCCGGCCTGGACGTCAAGCGCATCATCAACGAACCCACCGCTGCCGCCCTGGCCTTCGGCCTGGACAAGCAGGAAAAGGGCGACCGCAAGATCGCCGTGTATGACCTGGGTGGCGGCACGTTCGACGTGTCCATCATCGAAATCGCCGACGTGGACGGTGAAAAGCAGTTCGAAGTGCTGTCGACCAACGGCGACACCTTCCTGGGCGGCGAAGACTTCGACCAGCGCATCATCGACTACATCATCAGCGAGTTCAAGAAGGAACAGGGCGTGGACCTGTCCAAGGACGTGCTGGCCCTGCAGCGCCTGAAGGAAGCCGCCGAAAAATCGAAGATCGAGCTGTCCAACTCGGCCGCGACCGACATCAACCTGCCCTACATCACGGCAGACGCCTCCGGCCCCAAGCACCTGAACATCAAGCTGACCCGCGCCAAGCTGGAAGCCCTGGTGGAAGAGCTGATCGAGCGCACCATTGCCCCTTGCCGCACGGCCATCAAGGACGCTGGCGTGTCGGTCTCCGACATCCACGACGTGATCCTGGTCGGCGGCATGACCCGCATGCCCAAGGTGCAGGAGAAGGTCAAGGAATTCTTCGGCAAGGAACCGCGCAAGGACGTGAACCCCGACGAAGCCGTGGCCGTGGGCGCCGCCATCCAGGGCCAGGTGCTCTCGGGTGACCGCAAGGACGTGCTGCTGCTGGACGTGACCCCCCTGTCCCTGGGTATCGAGACCCTGGGCGGCGTCATGACCAAGATGATCACCAAGAACACCACGATCCCGACGAAGTTCGCACAGACCTTCTCGACCGCCGACGACAACCAGCCGGCCGTGACGATCAAGGTGTTCCAGGGCGAGCGCGAAATGGCCTCGGGCAACAAGGCCCTGGGTGAGTTCAACCTCGAAGGCATTCCACCCGCTGCACGCGGCACGCCGCAGATCGAGGTGTCGTTCGACATCGACGCCAACGGCATCCTGCATGTGGGCGCAAAGGACAAAGGCACGGGCAAGGAAAACAAGATCACCATCAAGGCCAGCTCCGGCCTGTCGGAAGAAGAAATCCAGAAGATGGTGAAGGACGCCGAGCTCAACGCGGCCGACGACAAGAAGAAGCTGGAGCTGATCCAGGCGCGCAACCAGGGCGAAGCCGCCGTGCACAGCGTGAACAAGAGCCTGGCCGAGCATGGCGACAAGCTCGACGCCGCCGAGAAGGAAGCGATCACCTCGGCCGCGAAGGCCCTGGAAGACGTGCTCAAGGGCGAAGACAAGGCCGCCATCGAGGAAAAGACCACCGCGCTGATGGCCGCCAGCCAGAAGCTGGGCGAGAAGATGTACGCCGACGCGCAAGCCGCGCAGGCGGCGGCCGGTGCCGGTGCGGGCGACGCATCGGGCGGCCAGCAGGCATCCTCCTCCAACAGCAAGCCCGACGACGACAACGTGGTCGATGCCGAGGTGAAGGAAGTCAAGAAGGGCTGAACACGCCCCGTTTGACCCGATCCGCCGCGCGAGTTTCCTGACCAGGGGGCTTGCGCGGCGTTCCTGTTCCAACCGGGCCCAGAAAGACCATGTCCAAACGAGACTTTTACGAAATCCTGGGCGTTCCCAAGAACGCCTCGGACGAAGAAATCAAGAAGGCCTATCGCAAGCTGGCGATGAAGCACCACCCTGACCGCAACCAGGGTGATGCCTCCAAGCCTGCGGAAGAGAAGTTCAAGGAGGCCAAGGAGGCCTACGAGATGCTCTCCGACCCGCAAAAGCGGGCCGCCTACGACCAGTATGGCCACGCCGGGGTGGACCCCAACATGCGCGGGCCAGGCGGGCCGGGCGCCGAGGGCTTTGGCGGCTTTGCCGAGGCGTTCGGCGACATCTTCGGCGACATGTTCGGCCAGCAGGGCGGGCGCGGGCGCGGCGCCGGTGGAGGCCGCCAGGTCTACCGCGGCAGCGACCTGAGCTACGCCATGGAGATCACCCTGGAAGAGGCCGCGCGCGGCAAGGATGCACAGATCCGCATCCCCTCGTGGGAGACCTGCGACACCTGCCACGGCAGCGGCGCCAAGCCCGGCACCAGCGCCAAGACCTGCGCCACCTGCACGGGCAGCGGCACGGTGCAGATGCGCCAGGGCTTCTTCAGCGTGCAGCAGACCTGCCCGCACTGCCGCGGCACGGGCAAGATCATTCCCGAGCCCTGCACCACCTGCCACGGCCAGGGCAAGCTCAAGAAGCAAAAGACGCTGGAAGTGAAGATCCCTTCGGGCATCGACGACGGCATGCGCATCCGCAGCACCGGCAATGGCGAGCCCGGCACCAACGGCGGCCCGCCGGGCGACCTGTACATCGAGATCCGCCTGAAGAAGCACGACATCTTCGAGCGCGACGGCGACGACCTGCACTGCCAGGTGCCCGTAAGCTTCATCACGGCGGCCCTGGGCGGCGAGATCGAAGTGCCGACGCTGGCGGGCAAGGCGGCCATCGACATCCCCGAAGGCACCCAGGCGGGCAAGCAGTTCCGCCTGCGCGGCAAGGGCATCAAGGGCGTGCGCGCCAGTTACCCGGGCGATCTGTACTGCCACATCGCGGTCGAGACCCCGGTCAAGCTGACCGAGCACCAGCGCAAGCTGCTGCGCGAGCTGGAAGACTCGCTCAAGAAGGGTGGCGCCCGCCACTCGCCCAGCGGCGAGAGCTGGACGGACCGGCTGAAGAACTTCTTCAGCTGACCGTCCCAAGCAAGAGCCCCCCTGCAACCGCACAGCGCCACCGGCCTGTGCGGTTTTTTCTTGCCCACCCCACGCGCTCCGAGAAGACCACACCCGCGATGGACGACATCGCGGTTCACGATGACCCGCGGGCGTCATTTATAGGAAAATACAAAAACACCTTCTCGAAACGAGAAGCAAAACACACCCACCCCCGATGAAAAGCTCCGAGCGCAGTTTTGCGCGCCGCATTGACCTCACTTCGCTGCAGCTGTTTGTGGCGGTGTGCGAGCTCGGCAGCATCGGCCGCGCGGCGGAGCGCGAATTCATCGCGGCCTCGGCCGTCAGCAAGCGCCTGTCGGACCTGGAAACCGCCGTGGACACGGCCCTGCTCTACCGCCACA
Organism: Acidovorax sp. Root219; assembly: GCF_001428665.1. Classification (GTDB taxonomy): domain Bacteria; phylum Pseudomonadota; class Gammaproteobacteria; order Burkholderiales; family Burkholderiaceae_C; genus Acidovorax. The sequence continues at coordinate 346,970 of NZ_LMIJ01000023.1, read as the reverse complement.
GCCGGGGCGTGACGCTGACCCCTGCCGGCGAGAGCCTGCTGCACCACGCACGCACGGTGCTCTTCGGCCTGGAGCGCATGCAGGGCGAACTCAGCGAATACGCCGATGGGGTGCGCGGCCATGTGCGCATGCACGCCAACATCTCGGCCATCTTCCAGTTCCTGCCCGAGGACCTGGGGGCGTTCGCGCGTGCGCACAGCCAGATCAAGATCGACCTGCAGGAGCACCTGAGCAGCGACGTGCTGAACGCCGTGCACGAGGGTGCAGCCGACCTGGGCATCTGCAACGTCGGCATGGCCACGGGCACCGGCGGCACCGGGCTGCAAAGCCGCCCCTACCGCGCCGACCACCTGGTATTGGTGGTGCCCGAGGCACATGCATTGGCACAGCACGCCGCCATCGGCTTCGAAGAGGTGCTGGACTGGGACATCGTGGGCCTGCACGCCAACAGCAGCATCAGCCTGGCGATGCGCGCAGCGGCCGCAGCCACCGGGCGCCCTTTGCGCCAGCGCATCCAGGTCACCGGCCTCGATGCCATGTGCCGCATGATCGACAACGGCCTGGGCGTGGGCCTGCTGCCCGACCGCGCCTTCGAGCTGATGCGCGGCGTGGGCCACCTGCGCGCCATCCCGCTGGCCGAGGCCTGGGCCCACCGCGAGCTGCGCGTGGTGGCCCGCGATTTCGACGCCCTGCCGGTGACCGCGCGGCTGCTGGTGGAGCACCTGGCACCGCTGCAGCCCGACGTGGTGAGCGCCCACGCACATCCCGCCCCTGGCACGCTTTTGCCTGCGGGCACGCCCCACTAAAATCACATTACCCACCTGAAAGAGACACACCATGGGACGCACCCTGTACGACAAGATCTGGGACGAGCACGTTGTCCACACCGAAGAGGACGGCACCTCCATCCTTTACATCGACCGCCACCTGGTGCACGAAGTCACCAGCCCCCAGGCCTTCGAAGGTCTGCGCGAGGCGGGCCGCAAGGTGTGGCGCATGAGCTCCATCGTCGCCACCGCCGACCACAACACCCCCACCACGGGCTGGGAGAGTGGCTACGACGGCATCACCGACCCGATCAGCAAGGAACAGATCACCACGCTGAACGACAACATGGCGCAGATCAAGCCGGCGGCGTTCTTCCCGTTCATGCACAAGCGCCAGGGCATCGTGCACGTGATCGGGCCTGAGAACGGCGCCACCCTGCCGGGCATGACCGTGGTCTGCGGCGACAGCCACACCAGCACGCACGGCGCCTTCGGTGCACTGGCCCACGGCATCGGCACCTCCGAGGTCGAGCACGTCATGGCCACCCAGACGCTGCTGGCCAAGAAGGCCAAGAACATGCTGGTGCAGGTGGACGGCCAGCTCGCCAAGGGCATCACCGCCAAGGACATCGTGCTGGCCATCATCGGCAAGATCGGCACGGCCGGCGGCACGGGCTACACCATCGAGTTCGCAGGCTCGGCCATCCGCGGCCTGTCCATCGAAGGCCGCATGACCGTGTGCAACATGGCCATCGAAGGCGGCGCACGCGCCGGCCTGGTGGCCGTGGACGACAAGACCATCGAATACGTGCGCGGCCGCCCCCTGTCGCCCACGGGCGTGGAGTGGGACCAGGCCGTGGCCTACTGGAAGACCCTGCAATCGGACCCCGACGCGCACTTCGATGCCGTGGTCAAGCTCGACGCAGCCGACATCCTGCCGCAGGTCACCTGGGGCACCTCGCCCGAGATGGTGCTGGGCATCGACGCCCGCGTGCCCGACCCCGACAAGGAAAAGGACGCCAACAAGCGCGGCGCCATCGAGCGCGCGCTGACCTACATGGGCCTTACCCCCGGCAAGCCGATCAACGACATCACCATCGACAAGGTGTTCATCGGCTCGTGCACCAACAGCCGCATCGAGGACATGCGCGAAGCCGCAGCCGTGGTCAAGAAGCTTGGCCGCAAGGTGGCCAGCAACGTGAAGCTGGCCATGGTGGTACCCGGCTCGGGCCTGGTCAAGGAGCAGGCCGAGCGCGAAGGCCTGCACGAGATCTTCAAGGCTGCGGGCTTTGAGTGGCGCGAGCCCGGCTGCTCCATGTGCCTGGCCATGAACGCCGACCGCCTGGAGCCCGGCGAACGCTGTGCCAGCACCAGCAACCGCAACTTCGAAGGCCGCCAGGGCGCCGGCGGCCGCACCCATCTGGTGAGCCCCGCCATGGCCGCAGCCGCTGCCGTGCACGGCCACTTCGTGGACATCCGCCAGTTCGCCTGAACCCTTCATCCCCCCATTGATCCAACCCCCGTTGGCCTTTCCACCGCCCCTAGGAGCCCCGTCATGAAAAAGACCGCCGCATTCATCGCCTTTTCGCTGGCTTTCCTGCTGGCCGGCTGCAACACCGTCAAGGGCGTGGGCCAGGACGTACAGCGGGCAGGCGGCGCCCTCGAGCGCGCTGCCAACAAGTAATCAGGCACACCACCATGCAGAAATTCACCTTGCTCAAGGGCCTCGTGGCCCCCATGGACCGCGAGAACGTCGACACCGACGCCATCATCCCCAAGCAGTTCCTCAAGTCGATCAAGAAGACCGGCTTTGGCGTGAACCTGTTTGACGAATGGCGCTACCTGGACCACGGCGAGCCCGGCCAGGACCCCGCCAGCCGCAAGCCCAACCCCGACTTCGTGCTCAACCAGCCGCGCTACCAGGGCGCCTCGGTGCTGCTGGCACGCAAGAACTTCGGCTGCGGATCGAGCCGCGAGCACGCGCCCTGGGCGCTGGACCAGTTCGGCTTTCGCGCCGTGATCGCGCCGAGCTTTGCCGACATCTTCTTCAACAACTGCTTCAAGAACGGCCTCTTGCCCATCGTGCTGCCCGAAGCCACGGTGGCCCAGCTGTTCGACGAGGTGCTGGCCTTCCCCGGCTACCAGCTCACCGTGGATCTGGACCGCCAGGTGGTCGTGCGCCCGCAGGGCGAAGAGATTCCGTTCGAGGTGCAGGCGTTTCGCAAGTACTGCCTGCTCAACGGCTTCGACGACATCGGCCTGACGCTGCGCCAGTCCGACAAGATTCGCGCCTTCGAGGCGCAGCGCCTGGCCACCAAGCCCTGGCTTGCGCACAGCATGGTCTCCTGACCACACCACCAGTTCATCGACCAGTGGCCGTCCACCCGGCAATGGCGCCGGGGCGCGGCCATTCACTTTAAGAAGAAGTTCTTCATGAAAATCGCAGTTCTGCCGGGTGACGGCATCGGCACCGAAATCGTCGCGGAGGCCGTCAAGGTCCTCGAAGTGCTGGACCTCCAGTTCGAGATGGAATCGGCCCTGGTGGGCGGCGCCGCCTACGAGGCGCACGGCCACCCCCTGCCCGACGCCACGCTGAAGCTGGCCAAGGACGCTGACGCCATCCTGTTCGGCGCCGTGGGCGACTGGAAGTACGACAAGCTCGACCGCCCCCTGCGCCCCGAGCAGGCCATCCTGGGCCTGCGCAAGAACCTGGGCCTGTTCGCCAACTTCCGCCCTGCCATCTGCTACGAGCAACTGGTGGGCGCATCGAGCCTCAAGCCCGAGCTGATTTCGGGCCTGGATATCCTCATCATCCGCGAGCTGACGGGCGACATCTACTTCGGCCAGCCGCGTGGCCGCCGCATCGCCACCGATGGCCACTTCCCCGGTGCCGAAGAGGCCTTCGACACCATGCGCTACAGCCGCCCCGAGGTGGAACGCATCGCGCACGTGGCCTTCCAGGCCGCACGCAAGCGCAGCAAGCGCGTGACCAGCGTGGACAAGGCCAACGTGCTCGAGACCTTCCAGTTCTGGAAGGACATCGTGACCGAAGTCGGCAAGGAATACCCCGACGTGGAACTGGACCACATGTATGTGGACAACGCCGCCATGCAGCTGGTGCGCGCACCGAAGAAGTTCGACGTGGTGGTGACGGGCAACATGTTCGGCGACATCCTCTCGGACGAAGCCTCCATGCTCACCGGCTCCATCGGCATGCTGCCCTCGGCCTCGCTCAACAGCAGCAACCAGGGCCTGTACGAACCCAGCCATGGCAGCGCACCCGACATCGCCGGCAAGGGCGTGGCCAACCCACTGGCCACCATCCTCTCGGCCGCGATGATGCTGCGCTTCTCGCTGAACCAGGAAGCCGCCGCCCAGCGCATCGAAGCCGCCGTGCAGGCGGTGCTGGCCCAGGGCCTGCGCACGCCCGACATCTGGAGCGAAGGCACGACCAAGGTCGGCACCGCGCAGATGGGCGACGCCGTCGTGCAGGCGCTCAAGTAACAGGCATCTGCACGGTGCAAGGGGCGGCCTCGGGGCCGCCCTTTTTCGTTGTGCAATGCCGTCGCGCTGGTCCCTTGAGCGCTGTACCGGGCTTGCGATATACTCCTGACCCTATGTTTGCCGCCCACACGTTCGCCCTGAACATTGCACCCGCCGCCACGGCCGGTGTGGCTGCGCGCGCAACCATCACCAAAACCACGACCATTAAGGGCTGACTCAGCCTGGTTCGTCGTGCGCCCCTCCTGGCCTGACGAGCCAGGCGAGCAGTCCGGTCTGGCACTGTTTCTCAATCTGAAAGGGCGTTGAAATGAGCAAGTTGGTAGGTTTGGTCGGCTGGCGCGGCATGGTCGGCTCGGTGTTGATGGATCGCATGGCCGAAGAAAATGACTTCGACCTGATTGAGCCATTGTTCTTCTCCACCTCCAACGCGGGCGGCAAGGCCCCTGCGGTGGCCAGGAACGAGACCACGCTGCAGGACGCGTTCAACATCGACGCCTTGAAGCGCTGCGACATCATCATCACCGCCCAGGGCGGCGAGTACACCTCCGAAGTCTTCCCCAAGCTGCGCGCTGCCGGCTGGAACGGCCACTGGATCGACGCCGCCTCCACGCTGCGCATGGAAAAGGACGCCGTCATCATCCTCGACCCGGTGAACCTGCCCGTCATAAAGGACGCACTGGCCAAGGGCGGCAAGAACTGGGTCGGCGGCAACTGCACCGTGAGCTGCATGCTGATGGGCGTGGGCGCACTGTACAAGGCCGGCCTCGTCGAGTGGATGAGCACCCAGACCTACCAGGCCGCCAGCGGCGGCGGCGCCCAGCACATGCGCGAACTGCTCACGCAGTACGGCACGCTGAACGCCGAGGTGAAGTCCCTGCTGGACGACCCCAAGAGCGCCATCCTGGAGATCGACCGCAAGGTCATCGCCAAGCAGCGCGCCCTCTCCGGTGCCGAGACGGCCAACTTCGGCGTGCCGCTGGGCGGCTCGCTGATCCCGTGGATCGACAAGGACCTGGGCAACGGCATGTCCAAGGAAGAGTGGAAGGGCATGGCCGAGACCAATAAGATCCTGGGCCAGGGCGAAGGCTTCAACGCCCCCGCCATCCCGGTGGACGGTTTCTGCGTGCGCGTGGGCGCTATGCGCTGCCACAGCCAGGCCCTGACCTTCAAGCTCAAGAAGGACGTGCCCGTGGCCGACATCGAGGCCATGATCGCCGCCGACAACGAGTGGGTGAAGGTGGTGCCCAACACGCGCGAGGCCACCATCAAGGACCTGACGCCCGTGGCCGTCACCGGCACCATGACCATCCCCGTGGGCCGCGTGCGCAAGCTGGCCATGGGCCCCGAGTACGTGGGCGCCTTCACGATCGGCGACCAGTTGCTCTGGGGTGCTGCCGAACCGCTGCGCCGCATGCTGCGCATCCTGCTGGCAGCGTAAACTACGCCCCGGCAAGCCCCGTAAAAGCGCGCGCAGTGCAGATTGCGCGCGCTTTTTTGTGCCCAGCAGCCTGACACACCCAGTTACGTGACGTTGGCAATTGGCAACATCTGAATGCCCCAATCTGGTGCATGGACACCGGGGGCAAAGCTTCCGCGCCACCTCAGCTTGTCAGTGCAAAACATTGATGCTATGGTGCTTTTTACATATTTTCACGCGCCGGGGCGGGACCAGACCATGAGAAAAACAGCACCGCTCGACCGAGCCGCACAACCCAATCAGTTGATGGCAAACATGCATCGTTGGAAATTTTCTGTGCTGGCGGCTGCGGCCGTGGCCACTGCCGGGCTCTACGCCACCGATGCGTCCGCGCTCGCGCTGGGCCGCATCACCGTGCAATCCGCCTTGGGCGAGCCCCTGCGCGCCGAGATCGACCTGCCGCAGATCACCCCTGCGGAGGCAGAAACCCTGAAGGCCAGCACCGCCACGCCGGAGGTGTTCCGCGCCCAGGGCATGGAGTACTCGCCCACCATGAACAACCTGCAGGTGCAACTGCAACGCCGTGCCGATGGCTCGGCCGTGCTGCGCCTGTCCAGCGACCGCCCGGTGAACGACCCCTTCGTCGACCTGGTGCTCGATGCGTCCTGGGGCTCGGGCCGCCTGGTGCGCAGCTACACCATGCTGTTCGACCCGCCCGCCATGCGCCGCCCGGCGCCAGCGGTCACGGCATCCCCGCAGATCAGCCCTCCCGCTTCACGCCCCGAGGTTCCGCCCGCCGTCGCCGGGCGCTCTTCGAATGCTGCATCGGCACCCGCCGCCACGCCCCGTGCACCCGCCGCCCCCCGCGCCACGCCCGCCGAAGGCAGTGTGACCGTGCAGGCCGGCGACACGGCGGGCCGCATCGCCAATGCCAACCGCCAGGGCGGTGTCTCACTCGACCAGATGCTGGTGGCCATGCAGCGCGCCAATCCGGACGCCTTCATCGGCGGCAACATCAACCGCATCAAGGCCGGCGCCGTGCTGCAGATCCCTGACCAGGCCACGGCCCAGGCCACGCCTGCGCCCGAAGCCCGCCAGATCCTGGCAGCGCAGAGCCGTGACTTCGGCGCCTTCCGCCGCAAGCTGGCCGAATCAGCCCCCTCCGCCACAGTCGCATCGGCCGAGCGTTCTGCCAAGGGCTCGGTGCAGACCCGGGTGGAAGACAGCAAGCCCGCCACCACGGCGCCCGACAAGCTCACGCTGTCCAAGGGCTCGGTCAAGGGCCAGAAGGCCGCCGAAGACCAGTTGGCCAAGGACAAGCAGGCCAGCGACGCATCGGCCCGCATGGCCGAACTGTCCAAGAACATCAGCGACCTGAACAAGCTCGGCGCCGCATCGGCCGCAGCACCTTCGACGCCAGCCACGCCTGCAGCACCGGCAACCGCTCCTGCAGCGGCAGTCCCCGCAGCCAGCACGGCCCAGGTGGCCGTGCCCGGCGTTCCCGCCACGCCTGCCGCCCCAGAAGCCCCACCGGCAATGGCGGCCTCCGAACCCACCAGCAGTGCATCGGCCGAGGCCAGCGCAGCCCCTGCGTCGGACGCGGCTCCTGCCGCCCCCGCAGCCCCCGCCTCCAAGCCCATCGTGCTGCCCCCACCCACACCGGTGGCAGAACCCGATTTCCTTGATAGCCTGCTGGATAATCCCTTGACCCTTCCGGTCGGTGGCGGCCTGCTGGCCCTGTTGCTGGGCTATGGCGCCTACCGCATGATCCAGCGCCGCCGCAACAACGCCGGCGTGGACAGCTCCTTTCTGGAAAGCCGCATCCAGCCCGATTCGTTCTTCGGCGCCAGTGGCGGCCAGCGCGTGGACACGGCCAACAGCGAGATGACCACCGGTTCGTCCATGGCCTACTCGCCCAGCCAGCTCGATGCCGGCGGTGACGTGGACCCCGTGGCCGAAGCCGACGTGTACCTGGCCTATGGCCGCGACCTGCAGGCCGAAGAAATCCTCAAGGAAGCCATCCGCCACAACCCGGCCCGCGTCTCCGTGCACGTGAAGCTGGCCGAGATCTATGCCAAGCGCCAGGACCGCAAGGCCCTGGAGTCGGTGGCCGGCGAAGTGTTCAAGCTCACGCAGGGCGAAGGCCCCGACTGGGCGCGCATCGTCGACCTGGGCCGCGGCATCGAGCCAGAGAACCCGCTGTACCAGCCCGGCGGCCGCCCCGGCATGGTGGAGGACGAGAACCCATCGGTTCCCGGCGCGTTCGTGAGCACCTTCTCGGGCGCTCCCGTGGCCTCCGCCGCCCTGCCGCCCGATCTGGACCTGGACCTCGACCTCGATCTGCCCGACGACGCACTCACCGATGCACCACCCGCGCCTCCCGGTGGGTTTGCCGCAGCGGCTGCAGCCGCCACCGCGGCAGCGCCTGCTCCGCGCGCACCGCAACGCACGGAGCCTGTGCTGTCCAGTGAAGATTTCGACCTGCCTGACCTGACGGGCGATGCCGCGTGGAATGCGCCCGCACCAGCCCCCACGCCAGCGCCTGCAGGCCGTTCAGCGCCCAACGACGAACTCACCATGGCGCCCACCGGCCCCATGCCCCTGGCCGAAGCCCAGGACTCCGGTCCGATGGACTTCGATCTGGGCGAGCTGTCGCTGGACCTGACGGCGCCCTCCAAGCCCATGGCCGCCCCCACCTCGCGCGAAGCGGAAATCCCCACGGCTGCCGTGCCCATCTCGGAAGACGATGGCTCGGCCGCCGCCCAGGACGACCCACTGGCCACCAAGCTGGCACTGGCCGAAGAGTTCAACGCCATCGGCGACACCGACGGTGCCCGCACACTGATCGAAGAGGTCGTGGCCGAATCGAGCGGCGCCCTGCGCACCCGCGCCCAGCGCATGCTGGTCGAACTGGGCTGATGCGCTCGGCTGCCACGGCCCTGAGCTACCCCACCCCCGCCCAGGCCCGCCCATGAGGGTGGCCCTGGGTGTCAGTTACAATGGCCAGCCCTACAGCGGCTGGCAAAGCCAGCTGTCCGGCAACACCATCCAGGACAAGCTGGAGGCGGCCCTGGCGCGCTTTGCCACGCACCGCGTGGGCACCCTGTGCGCCGGCCGCACGGATGCGGGGGTGCACGGCCTGATGCAGGTGGTGCATTTCGATACCCCCCTGAACCGGCCAGCCTCCTCCTGGGTGCGCGGCACCAACACCTTTCTGCCCCCCGACATTGCGGTGCAATGGGCCAGCCACGTGCCCGACAGCTTTCACTCGCGTGGCAGCGCCGTGGCGCGCCGCTATGCCTATGTGCTGCTGCAGTCGCCCGTGCGCCCGAGCGTGGACGCCGGCCGCGTCGGCTGGGTCTACCACCCTCTAGACCATGCGGCCATGCGCCAGGCCGCAGACCACCTGCTGGGCGAGCACGACTTCACCTCGTTCCGCGCCTCGGCGTGCCAGGCCAAGTCGCCGGTGAAGACACTGTCGCGCATCGACATCACGCAGCGTGGCCTGGGCGAGCCACATCCCGAGCTGGGCTGGAGCCCCTGCTACTGGCGCTTCGAGTTCGAGGCGAATGCCTTCTTGCACCACATGATCCGCAACCTCATGGGCTGCCTGGTGGCGATCGGCCGGGGCGACCAGCCGCCCGGGTGGATAGAGCAGGTGCTGCAGGCACGCTCGCGCGACGCCGCGGCGCCCACCTTCTCGCCTGACGGGCTGTACTTCCAGGGACCGGTCTACGACGCCGCGTGGGGCCTGCCCCAGCGCACGGCTGCGTATGATTGGCTCCCATGAGCACTTCATCGCCTTCCCACACCACGCCCCTGCCTGCCGCCCGCACCCGCATCAAGATCTGCGGACTGACGCGTGAACAGGACGTGGACGCCGCCGTGGCGGCAGGTGCCGATGCCATCGGCTTCGTGCTGTTCGCCCAGAGTGCGCGCGCCGTCACGGCAGCGCGCGCTGCCGAGCTGGCGCGGCGCCTGCCGCCCTTTGTCACGCCAGTGCTGCTGTTCGTGAATGCCAGCACCGATGAGGTGGTGGCCGCCACCGCGCAGATTGCCGGCGCCACCGTGCAATTCCATGGCGACGAAACGCCTGAGCAATGCCAGGCAGCCACCGGAGGCGGTGCCCGACCCTACCTGCGCGCTGCCCGAATACCCCTGGGCCCGGATGCGGCACAATTCGACCTCGTAAAATACGCACACGATTTTTCAAACGCCCAGGCCATCCTGCTCGACGCCCATGTCGAGGGGTACGGCGGCGGCGGCAAGGCATTCAATTGGTCACTCCTTCCACCAAGCGTCGGCTCTCACCTCGTTTTGTCTGGTGGACTCACGCCTGCAAACGTGACCGATGGCATTTTGCAAGTACGCCCGCGTTGCACCACGCTGGCGGTTGATGTCAGTTCCGGCGTCGAGGCCCATGGGCCCGATGGAAGCCTCCTGAGGGGCATCAAGGACGCCGAAAAAATCCATCGCTTCGTTGCCGCCGTGCGCGCGGCCGATGCACAACTTGCAAAGAATCCCCATGAGTTCCTATCAGCAACCTGATCCTTCGGGCCATTTCGGCTCCTACGGCGGCAGCTTCGTCAGCGAAACGCTGACCCATGCCATTGCCGAACTGCGCGAGGCCTACGCCCGTTACCAGCACGACCCCGAGTTCCTGGCCGAGTTCCAGTACGAGCTCAAGCACTTCGTGGGCCGGCCCTCGCCCGTCTACCATGCCGCGCGCACCAGCCGCGACCTGGGCGGCGCGCAGATCTACCTGAAGCGCGAAGACCTCAACCACACCGGTGCCCACAAGATCAACAACGTGATCGGCCAGGCCATGCTGGCCCGGCGCATGGGCAAGCCGCGCATCATTGCCGAGACCGGCGCGGGCCAGCACGGCGTGGCCACGGCCACCATCTGTGCGCGCTACGGCCTCGAATGCGTGGTCTACATGGGCTCCGAGGACGTCAAGCGCCAGAGCCCCAATGTCTACCGCATGAAGCTACTGGGCGCCACCGTGGTGCCGGTGGAGTCGGGCAGCAAGACGCTCAAGGACGCCCTGAACGAAGCCATGCGCGACTGGGTGGCCAATGTGGACAACACCTTCTACATCATCGGCACGGTGGCGGGCCCGCACCCCTACCCGATGATGGTGCGCGACTTCCAGAGCGTGATCGGCACGGAATGCCTCACGCAGATGCCCCCGATGCTGGCTGAACAGAAGGTGCAGGGCGAGCAGCCCGATGCCGTGATCGCCTGCGTGGGCGGCGGCAGCAATGCCATGGGCATCTTCCACCCCTACATTCCGTTCGAGAAGACGCGCCTGATCGGCGTGGAAGCGGCCGGCGAGGGCCTGGACAGCGGCAAGCACTCGGCATCGCTGCAGCGCGGCAGCTCGGGCGTACTGCACGGCAACCGCACCTTCATCCTGCAGGACTCCAACGGCCAGATCACCGAGACGCACAGTATCAGCGCCGGCCTGGACTACCCCGGCGTGGGCCCCGAGCACGCCTGGCTGCAGGAGATCGGCCGTGCCGAGTACGTCGGCATCACCGACAAGGAGGCCCTGCAAGCCTTTCACCACCTGTGCCGGGTGGAGGGCATCATCCCCGCGCTCGAATCGAGCCACGCCCTGGCCTATGCCATGAAGCTGGCCCCGACCATGCGCGCCGACCAGTCCATCCTGGTCAACCTGTCCGGGCGCGGTGACAAGGACATCGGCACGGTGGCCGACCTGTCGGGCGAAGATTTCTACGACCGCCCCTCCATGCGCGGACTGTCCGTGAAGGGTGCAGAGGCCAAGCCATGAACCGCATCAGCACCACTTTCGACCAATTGAAGGCGCAGGGCCGCAAGGCCCTGGTGCCCTATGTCACCGCCGGTTTCCCGTTCGCCGACATCACCCCGGCCCTCATGCACGGCATGGTGGAGGCGGGCGCCGACGTGATCGAGCTGGGCGTGCCCTTTTCCGACCCCATGGCCGACGGCCCGGTGATCCAGAAGGCGGGCGAAAAGGCCCTGGCCCTCGGGATCGGCATGGCCCAGGTGCTCGACCACGTGCGCGACTTCCGCAAGCGCAACACCACCACCCCGGTGGTGCTCATGGGCTATGCCAACCCTGTGGAGCGCTATGACCAGGTGCATGGCGCGGGCGCCTTCGTGCGCGACGCGGCAGCGGCCGGTGTGGACGGCGTGCTTGTGGTGGACTACCCGCCCGAGGAATGCGAGGCCTTTGCCGCCAGCCTGCGCGCGCACGGCATGGACCTGATCTTCCTCTTGGCGCCCACCAGCACCGACGAGCGCATGGCCCAGGTGGCGCGCGTGGCCAGCGGCTATGTGTACTACGTGTCGCTCAAGGGCGTGACCGGATCGGGCGCGCTCGACACGGCCGCCGTGGAGCAGATGCTGCCGCGCATCCGCCAGCATGTGCAGATCCCCGTGGGCGTGGGCTTCGGCATCCGCGATGCCGCCACGGCCCAGGCCATCGGCAAGGTGGCCGACGCCGTGGTAATCGGTACGCGCATCATCCAGCTGATCGAGGACCAGCCGCACGAGAAGGTCGTCCCCATCACGGTCGACTTCCTGCGCGGGATCCGCAAGGCACTCGACGCATAATGTGGGCCTTGGCGCCCGCCCTCTCCGGCGGGCGCCCACTATGGTTGCACACACGGTTGTGTCTTTTCGCGTCCTGCCCTGGTGGTCCTGGATCGGTCGAAATGGCCTGAAACCCTGTCATTGACGAGGAAAACACATGTCCTGGCTTGAAAAACTCCTGCCCGCCAAAATCCAGCAAACCGACCCGACCGAGCGCCGCCAGGTGCCCGAGGGCCTGTGGATCAAGTGCCCGAGCTGCGAAACGGTGCTCTACAAGTCCGACCTGGAGCACAACCAGAACGTCTGCCCGCACTGCAGCCACCACCACCGCATCGGTGCACGGGCGCGCCTGGACGCCTTCCTGGACCCCGAAGGCCGCTACGAGATCGGCCAGGAAGTGCTGCCTGTGGATGCGCTGAAGTTCAAGGACAGCCGCAAGTACCCCGAGCGCCTCAAGGAGGCGCTGGAGAACACGGGGGAGACCGATGCCCTCATCGTCATGGGTGGTGCGGTCAAAAGCATCAACGTGGTGGTCGCCTGCTTCGAATTCGACTTCATGGGCGGCTCCATGGGCTCCGTGGTGGGTGAGCGCTTCGTGCGCGGCGTGGAAACCGCCATCGAGCAGAAGGTGCCCTTCCTGTGCTTTACCGCCACCGGCGGTGCGCGCATGCAGGAAGGCTTGCTGTCGCTGATGCAGATGGCCAAGACCAATGCCTCGCTGACCCGCCTGGCCAAGAAGGGCCTGCCCTACATCAGCGTGCTGACCGACCCGACCATGGGCGGTGTGAGCGCCGGTTTCGCCTTCGTGGGCGACATCGTGATTGCCGAACCCAAGGCCCTGATCGGCTTTGCCGGCCCGCGCGTGATCGAATCCACCGTGCGCGTGACCCTGCCCGAAGGCTTCCAGCGCGCCGAGTTCCTGCAGACCAAGGGCGCGGTGGACTTCATCTGCGACCGCCGCGAGCTGCGCAATACCGTGGCCAGCAGCCTGGCCATGCTGCAGCGCCTGCCCGCAGACGCCGTGGTGTAAGCACGCAACAATCTGACAGGCATGCCTTGGCATGCCCCATGAAAAAAGCGCCTGGTCTTTCGACAGGCGCTTTTTTGCTCTGCGGGCCCCGTCAGCGCATCACGTTGGCTTGCAGGTTGGCCAGCACAATCATCAGCACCTGCAGCAGCACCAGCACCACCAGCGGCGACAGATCCACCCCGCCCAGCAGGGGAATCACCTTCTGGAACGGCCGCAGCACGGGGGCGCACAGGCGCCACACCACATCGGACAGCGGCGAGCGGGCGGAGATCCAGGACATCACCGCATGCACGATGAGCAGGCCCATGAGCCCCGACACCGCCACCTTGGCCAGGCCAAACAGCACCAGCCAGGGCAGCCAGGCCCAAGCGGCGGCCGCGCCGACGAGCAGAAGGAACAGCACGTACTGCAGCACCTGGAACAGGATGGCAGCCACCAGGCTGGACAGGTCCCACTTGCCCACCGGGGGGATCAGCTTGCGCAGGGGCAGGATGATCCAGTCGGTGAGCGCAAAGACCAGCCCGCCGATGGGGTTGCCAAACGGCACGCGCTGCAACTGCATGTACAGGCGCAGCAGACAGGCGCCCGTGAGCAGGCCACCGACGACATCGAGCAGGAAGGAAGCGATCTGGAAGAACATGGGAGCGGCAAAAAGGAAAGCGGGCGGTGCGAAAGCAGCCCGCGCCATGGGATGATAGCGGGCGAAGAACCTGCCTTATGACACAACCCCTTTCACTGTCATCTTTGCCCCTTTTCCCTCTGGGTTCCGTCCTCTTTCCCGAGGGCCTGCTGGCCCTGCGCGTGTTCGAGGTGCGCTACCTGGACATGGTGCGCAAATGCCACCAGATGGGCGCCCCCTTCGGTGTGGTGTCGCTCACCCAGGGCCACGAGGTGCGCCAGGCAGGCGCCCCGGAGGAGCAGTTCAGCGAGATCGGCACCCTGGCCGTCATCGACCAACTCGACACGCCCCAGCCCGGGCTCATCACCCTGCAGTGCCGGGGCAGCCAGCGCTTTCGCATCGTGCAGCGCAGCCACCTGGTGCACGGCCTGTGGATTGCCGACGTGACGCACCTCGATCCCGACATGTCGGTGCCCGTGCCCGACGACCTGAAAAAGGCGTCGCAGGCCCTGGCGCAGGTGCTCAACACCCTGCAGCAGCGCGACCCGGACAGCCCCGGTGCGCTGGTGCCTACGGCCGCCCAGCTCGACGACTGCGGCTGGGTGGCCAACCGCTGGTGCGAGCTGCTGCCCGTGCCGCTGGAGCTCAAGCAGCGCCTGATGGAACTGGACAACCCCCTGGTGCGGTTGGAGCTCGTGGGCGACGTGCTGGAACGCACGGGCATCGCGCAGTGACCCGCGGATCCGGCAAAGCGGCCAGCCCGTGCTGAGCAACGTTCTGGAGTGGCCCCGCCCGGTCAAGCGGCTGGTGGTGGTGGCGCTGGACATCGCCATGGGCCTGTTCGCCATGTGGCTGGCCTTCACCCTGCGGCTGGACGTGCTGCACTGGCCCGAAGGCATGCAGTGGCTGGCCTATGCCCTGGCACCCGTGCTGGCCTTTCCCATCTTCGTGAACCTGGGGCTGTACCGCGCCATCTTCCGCTACACCGGCATCACGGCCCTGGTCACCACCGGCAAGGCCGTGGCGATCTACGGGGCGCTGCTGTTCGCCATCCTGATGGCGGGCCAGTGGATCGGCATCCCGCGCAGCGTGGGCATTCTTCAGCCGGTGATCTTTCTGCTGCTGGTGGGCGCCAGCCGCTCGCTGGGCTGGATGTGGCTGGCCGGGCAGACCACCAAGGCCCCGCACCGGCTGCTGATCTACGGCGCCGGTACGGCCGGCGCCCAGACGGCGGCAGGGCTGGTGAGCGCGCGCAACTACGTGCTCGAGGCCTTTGCCGACGACGACCGCGCCAAAGTGGGCCGCAGCATCAACGGCGTGCGGGTGTATGCACCCATCGCGCTGGCCGAGGTGGTGAAACGCTTTGGCATCACCGACGTGCTGCTGGCCCTGCCCAGCGTGCCGCGCCAGCGCCGCCACCAGATCATCGAGAACCTGCGCTCGCTGCCCGTGCGCATACGCACCATCCCCGGTCTCACGGACCTGGCCAGTGGCCGTGTGACGGTGACCGACTTCCAGGACCTGGACCTGGAAGACCTGCTGGGCCGCGAGCCGGTGGAGCCCGACCCCGAGCTGCTGGGCCGCCACATCCGCGGCCAGGCGGTGATGGTCACGGGCGCGGGCGGCAGCATCGGCAGCGAGCTGTGCCGCCAGATCGCGCGCGAAGGCGCGGCGCGCCTGCTGCTGGTGGACCACAGCGAGTTCGCGCTCTACAGCATCCACCAGGAGCTGCAGGCCATCGTGCAGCAGGAAGCCATGGCCTGCGAGCTGGTGCCGCTGCTGGCCAGCGTGAGCCACGCACAGCACATGCTCGACCTGTGCCAGGCGCACCGCCCGCGCACCATCTACCACGCGGCCGCCTACAAGCACGTGCCCATGGTGGAGGCCAACGCGGGCGAAGGCATCCGCAACAACGCCTTCGGCACGCTGAACATGGTGCGCGCGGCCATGGACAGTGGCGTGGAAAACTTCGTGCTCGTCTCCACCGACAAGGCAGTGCGCCCCACCAACGTGATGGGGGCCAGCAAGCGCGTGGCGGAACTGGTGCTGCAGGCGGTGGCGTCCTGCACCCGCCAGCCCGATTCGCAGGGCGGCACACCGCGCACTCGTTTTTCCATGGTGCGCTTCGGCAACGTGCTGGGCTCCAGCGGCAGCGTGATCCCGCTGTTCCGCAGCCAGATCGCGGCGGGTGGCCCCGTCACGGTGACGCACCCGGACGTGACACGCTATTTCATGACCATCCCCGAGGCCGCGCAACTGGTGCTGCAGGCCGGCGCCATGGCGCAGGGCGGCGAGGTCTTCGTGCTGGACATGGGCGCGCCCATCCCCATCCTGGAGCTGGCGCAGCGCATGATCGCGCTGTCGGGCCTGAGCGTGCGCGCACCGGGCCATCCCGAGGGTGACATCGAGATCGTCTTCACCGGCCTGCGCCCAGGCGAAAAGCTCTACGAGGAACTGCTGATCGGCGATGGCGCAGAGCCCACGCCGCACCCGCGCATCCTGCGCGCCCATGAGGAACACCTCGCTTGGGAGGTGCTGGAGAGCCGCCTGCAGGCATTGGAGCGTGCCATCCACCAGGCGGACGGCGCCGCCATGATGGTCCTGCTGCACGAACTGGTACCGGGCTTCCACCAGGATCCCCAGCAGGCCTGACATGAAGCCCCCCCTGAGTCGCTTCGCGCCTTCAACCCTCTCTCGACTCACTGCGCGAGTCGGGAGGGGGACGCCCCCGGTGCACGCAAGCGAAGCGCCGCATTCGCGGCTTGGCGGCCCTTGCACGGGGGCGCTGGCTTGGGCCGTGCCGGTTTCGTGGGCCGCAGGTGGCGCGCAGCGCCATGGATCACTGACGTGAGCTCCACCCTGCTGCGCGCCACGGCCACCTTGCTGACCGGCAGTGTGGTGGCCCATGCGCTGCCCTTGCTGCTGGGCCCGGCGCTGACGCGCCTGTACACGCCGGCCGAATTCGGCCAGTTCGCGTTGCTGTGGGCCCTGGCCACCAACGTGGCGGTGGTCGGCTGTGCGCGCTACGAATTCGCGCTACCACTGGAAAAAGCCGAGCCGGGCGCGGCCGAGCTCATGGCGTTGTGCGCGCGCCTGCTGCTGCTGGTCACGGCCGGTACGGTGGTGGCCGGCGGCGTGATCGCCGTGCTGCAGGGCATGCCGCTGGCCTGGACCCTGCCCCTGGCCGTGCTGTCCATCGCCGCCACGCAGTGGCTCACGCTGTGGGCCACGCGCTCGCAGCGCTTTGGCCTGCTGTCCATTGCGCGCATGGTGCAGCATGGCGGCGGTGCCGTGCTGCAGCTGGCGCTGGGCCTGCTCAAGCTGGGCGCGGCAGGGCTGCTGGCCGGTGCGGTGGCCGCAGGGCTGGTGGCTGCGGCGGCCCTGGCCAGGCCGGCACCTGCCGGGGGCTGGGCGGTGCTGTGGCGCACGCCCTGGGCATCGCTGCGGGCCATGGCCGCAAAGCACCGCGATTTTCCGCTGCTCAATACGCCACATGCCTTCATCGGGGCGCTGCAGGATACGCTGACGCTCATCGCCGTGGCGGCCTGGGCGGGCGATGCGGCAGCGGGCCTGTGGGCGCTGTCGCTGCGCTACCTCAAGGCGCCGGCCACCTTGCTGGGCGGCGCCCTGTCGCAGGCGCTGTACCCGCAGCTGCTGCAGGCCCCCAGCGCGGCACAGGCCCGCACCCTGGTGCGCAAGAGCATGCTGGCGCTGGCGGCCATCGCGCTGCCGATGGCCGCGGTGCTCATGCTCTGGGGTCCCTGGCTTTTCACCACCGCGTTCGGTGCGCAGTGGAGCGAGGCCGGCCCCCTGGTGCGCGCGATCACGCCCTACATCGCCCTGCACTTCATCGCCTCGCCGCTGTCGGTGACCACACTGGCCTGGCGCGCACAGGCCTGGGCGCTCAAGCTGGCGCTGGTGGGACAATTGGCCTTCTTTGCCGGGCTGCTGGCCGGGCTGGCCCTGGGCGGCCTGGAAGGCGCGGCCTGGGGCATCTCGGCATCCATGCTGCCCTACTTCGCCTACTACTTTCTCACCCTTGCGCACTGGAAAAACATCCCCGATGAAAGCCTGGCTTAACCGCGCACGGCGCCGGATCTGGCAGGCGCTGATGTACCGCATGGTGTTCGGCGAGCGCACGCCGGGCGGCGTGCTGCTGGCGCACACGCGGATTGCACCCAGCACCTGCATCGAGGGCGGGCACGGCCTCACGCTCGCGGACCACGTGTTCATCGGCCAGTTCAATTTTCTCGATGCCACCGCGGGTCTCACGATCGATGAGGGCGTGCAGATCACCAATTTCGTGAGCATCGTCACGCACAGCTCGCACCGCTCCATCCGGCTGCTCGGGCGCGGCTACGCCACCCATGCGGGCGGCGAGATGCCCGGCTATGTGAAAGCGGCCGTGCACATCGGCGCCTACACCTTCGTGGGGCCACACAGCCTGATCGAGGCGGGCACGCGCATCGGCCGGGGCGCGCTGATCTGCGCCTACTCGCAGGTACGCGGAGAGGTGCCGGCGTTTGCCGTGATGGCGGGCGCGCCTGCGCGCCAGGTCGGTGACGTGCGCACGGCGGATGCGGCGCTACTGGCGCAGTTCCCCGAATGGGCCGAACACTACCGTGCCTGGGCGGGGGAGTTGCCCCAGGCCTTGGAGGCAAGAACCCATGGCTGAAGCAAACAGGCATCTGTGCCTGCTGGGCGATGCCACCAGCCCGCACATCCAGCGCTGGGCGGTGGAGATGCGCGCGCGTGGCTACCGGGTATCGCTGGTCACAGCCCGCCCGGCCCCCATCGAGGGGGTGGAGCAGAAGGTGCTGGCGCCCGTGCGCCGCTCGACCGACTGGCTGCTGCGCGTGGGGCAGGCGCGCCGCTTTGTACAGGCCCTGGCGCCCGACATCGTGCACGCGCACTACATCACCTCCTACGGCTACCTGGCCGCGCGCTGCGGCCGCCATCCGCTGGTGATGACGGCCTGGGGCAGCGACCTGCTGGTGACGCCGCAAAAAAACACGCTGATGCGCTGGCTGACGGGCTGGAGCCTGCGCCGGGCCGACCTGATCACCGGTGACTCGCAAAGCCTGATCGACGCGGCCAAGGCCTATGGCCCTGCCTGCCCCGTGCAGGAGATCCACTGGGGTGTGGACCTGGCGCGCTTTGCGCCCGCGCCCTGGGCCGGCAAGACCGGCCTGCAGATCGTGAGCCTGCGCTCCTGGGAGCCCAACTACAACATCGACACCATCGTCGAAGCCGTGGCCACCCTGGTGGCACGCCATCCCGAGGCAGGGGTGCAACTGCACCTGCTGGGCGGAGGATCGATGGAAGCAGCGCTGCGCGCACTGGTAACCGCCAAGGGGATGGAAAGGCACGTGGTTTTTCACGGACGGCTGGACGATGCGGGCATGGCGCGGGTGCTGGCGCAGTGCAAGCTGTCGGCCTCGGTACCGACGAGCGACGCCACCTCGGTCTCGGTGCTCGAAAGCATGGCCTGCGGGCTGGCCGTGGTGGCCAGCGACCTGGACGCCAACCGCGCCTGGCTGGACGCCAGCCTGCTTGTGCCACCGCGCGATGCGGCGGCGCTGGCGCGCTGCCTGGAAACCCTGGCCGCCGACGATGCCCGAATGCAGGGCCACGGCCAGAAGAATGTGCAGCGCATTGCGCGCGACGGCGACCGCGCCGTACAGATGGACACGATGGATCGACTTTACCGAGAACGGATGGGCACCCCATGAGCCGGCCCCAGAACACCCTGGCATGGGTCAGCGTGATCGCCCCCTGCCGCAACGAGGCGGCACACATTGCCGCCTTTTGCGACAGCGCGCTGGCGCAGGTGCTGCCCCCCGGCTGGCAGATGGAAGTGCTGGTGGCCGATGGCTGCAGCGACGATGGCACGCGCGAATTGCTGGTCGCGCGCAGCACACAGGACGCGCGGCTGCAGTGGGTGGACAACCCCGGGCGCATCGTCTCCACCGGGCTCAATGCGTGCATTGCCCGGGCACGTGGCGAAGTCATCGTGCGCCTGGACATCCATACCCGGTTCGCGCCCGACTACGTGGCGCGCTGCATCGAAACCTTGCAACGCACCGGTGCCGACAATGTGGGCGGCCCCTGGGTGGCCGAAGGCACGGGGCCCATGGGCCGGGCCGTGGCCGCCGCCTTCCAGTGCCGCTGGGTGGTGGGCGGCGCGCGCTCGCGCGACACGCAGCACGATGGCGAGGTGGACACGGTCTACCTGGGCTGCTGGCCGCGTGCCGTGTTCGAGCGCATCGGCGGTTTCGATGAAGCCCTGGTGCGCAACCAGGACGACGAGCACAACCTGCGCCTGCGCCTGGCGGGCGGGCGCATCTGGCAAAGCCCGCTGATCCATTCGCTCTACCACCCGCGCAATTCGCTGCGCCAGTTGTTCGCACAGCAGCGGCAATACGGCTACTGGCGCCCCTTCGTGATGCGCAAGCACGGGCAGGCCGGCTCGGTTCGGCAACTGGTGCCGGCGGCCTTCGTGGCCGCGCTCGGCCTGTTCGCGCTGTGTCTGCCCTGGACCGTGCTGCCGCTGGCGGCACTGGTCGCGCTGTATGCGGCTTACGTGACTTTGGCATCGGTGTCGGCCGCGCGCAGCGCAGGCCGCTGGCAATTGCTGGCGCGGCTGCCGGTGGTGATCGCGGCTTACCATGTGGCCTATGGCCTGGGCACCTGGCGCGGCCTGTGGGACGTGCTGCGCGCGCGTGCGCCGTCGGCCCGGTTCGCCCGGATCACGCGATGAGCGACCCTACCGAGCCCCAGGCCGTGCAGGCGCGCTATGCGCGCCGCGATGCCGCGCAGGATGCCCTGCGCTACCAACTGATGGCCAGCGCCTCGGCCCTGCAGGCGCAGCAGGAGCGCCTGCGCGCCATGGTGCGTTTGTGGAGTGCGCATGGCTGGACGGACCTCGCGGACAAATCCATCACCGAGGTGGGCTGTGGCAGCGGAGGCAACCTGCAGGACCTGTTGCGCCTGGGTGCCAGCCCCGCACGCCTGCAGGGGCTGGAGCTGATCGCCGAACGTGCCGCGCAGGCACGCGGCATCTTGCCCAGCGCCGTGCGCATCACCGAAGGCGATGCCACGCTGGCGCCCGTGGCCGAGGGCAGCCAGCACACGGTGCTGGCCTTCACCCTGTTCAGCTCGTTGCTGGACCCGGCGTTCCGCCAGCACATGGCCGACGTGCTGTGGCGCTGGGTGGCACCGGGCGGCGGTGTGCTGGTCTACGATTTCATCGTGGACAATCCCCGCAACCCGGATGTGCGCGGTGTGCCCCTGGCCGAGCTGCACCGGCTGTTTTCCAGGGCGCAGGTGCAGTCGCGGCGGATCACGCTGGCCCCGCCGATTGCGCGCAGGCTGCCTGCGGTCTGCATCGGGCCTGCATCCGCCCTGCTCTACCCGCTGCGCACCCACCGGGTGACCTGGCTGGCCAGGCCGGCTTGACCGTTGGCATCCCCGTTCTGCACTGAATCACGCTCCATGAAAATCACCGTCATCGGCACCGGCTATGTGGGCCTTGTCACCGGGGCCTGTCTCTCGGAGATGGGCAACCACGTGGTGTGCCTGGACCTCGATGCGCGCAGGATCGCATCGCTGAACCAGGGCCAGTTGCCCATCCATGAGCCGGGCCTGCTGGACGTGGTGCTGCGCAACGCGCGCAGCGGCCGCCTGGAGTTCACCACCGACATCGACCACGCCGTGGCGCATGGCCTGCTGCAGTTCATCGCCGTGGGCACGCCCCCGAGCGAAGACGGCTCGGCCGACCTGCAGCATGTGCTGGCGGCAGCGCGATCGATCGCCAAGCGCATGGCGGGCTACAAGCTCATCGTCAACAAGAGCACGGTGCCCGTGGGTACGGCCGACCAGGTGCGCGACGCTGTGGCCGCCGTACTGTCCTCCCGCGGTGTGCAGCCGGAATTTGCGGTGGTATCGAACCCCGAGTTCCTCAAGGAAGGCAGCGCGGTGCAGGACTTCATGCGGCCGGACCGCGTGATCGTGGGCACCCAGGATGAGCGCGCCACCGAACTCATGCGTGCGGTGTATGCGCCCTTCATGCGCAACCGCGACCGCCTGGTGGTGATGGACGTTCGCAGTGCCGAGTTCACCAAGTACGCAGCCAATGCCATGCTGGCCACGCGCATCAGCTTCATGAACGAGTTGGCGCTGCTGGCCGAGAAGCTGGGTGCCGACATCGAGAACGTACGCACGGGCATCGGCATGGACCCGCGCATCGGCACGCATTTCCTGTACGCCGGCACGGGCTACGGCGGATCGTGCTTTCCCAAGGATGTCACGGCCCTGATCCGGACGGCACAGGATGCCGGGCAGGACCTGCAGATCCTGCAGGCCGTGAAGGCCGTGAACGAGCGCCAGAAGCAGGTGCTGGCCGACAAGATCGTCGCCCGCTTTGGCGCCGACCTCGCGGGCCGGCGCTTTGCACTCTGGGGCCTGGCCTTCAAGCCCGGCACCGACGACATGCGCGAGGCGCCGAGCCTGGCCATCATCGAACGGCTGCTGGCCCTGGGTGCCGAGGTCGTTGCCTACGACCCGCAGGCCATGGACCAGGCGCGCCAGGCCCTGGGCGAACGCACAGGCCTTTCTTTCGTGCAATTGGCCGATGCAGCGCTGCAAGGCGCAGACGCGCTCGTCATCGCCACCGAGTGGAAGGAGTTCCGAAGCCCGGACTTCGCCCACCTGGCCGCCACGCTGCGCGAACGCGTGGTGTTCGACGGCCGCAATCTCTTCGAGCCCGCCGAGCTGCGCGCCGCAGGGCTGGAATACCACGCCATCGGCCGTGGCGCTGTCCCGACCACCCCCTTGCCAGACCACCATGCCGAACGCTGAAACCACCGCCCTGCCCTTCCTCCCCTTTGCCCGCCCGGATATCGGCGATGCCGAGGTGAACGCCGTTGCCGAGGCCATGCGCTCGGGCTGGGTCACCACCGGCCCGCAAACCCGGGCCTTCGAGCAAGCCTTCACCGACTACCTGGGCGGCGGCGTGGACAGCCTGGCCGTGAACTCGGCCACCGCGGGCCTGCATCTGGCCCTGGAAGCCCTGGGCATCGGCCCTGGCGACGAAGTGATCGCCCCCACGCTGACCTTCACGGCGACCACCGAGGTAGTGCGCTACCTTGGGGCCGACCCGGTGCTGGTGGACGTCGACCCGGTGACGCTGAACATGGACCCGGCACTGGTGCGTGCCGCGATCACCCCGCGCACCAAGGCCATCATGCCGGTGCACTATGGCGGCCTGGCCTGCGACATGGACACGATCCTGGCCGTAGCCCAGGAGCATGGCCTCAAGGTGGTGGAAGATGCCGCCCATGCCCTGCCCACGACCTGGAGGGGGACGCTGGTGGGCCAACTGGCCTCCGACGTGACGGTGTTCAGCTTCTACGCCAACAAGACCATCACCACCGGCGAAGGCGGCATGGCTGTGACACGCGACCCCGAGCTCGCCAAGCGCATGCGCGTGATGCGCCTGCACGGCATGAACCGCGATGCCTTCGACCGCTTCACCTCCAAGACGCCCGCCTGGTACTACGAGGTGGTGGCGCCGGGCTTCAAGTACAACATGACCGACGTGGCTGCGGCCATGGGTGTGCAGCAACTGGCGCGCCTGCCGGCCTTCGTGCAGCGGCGCCAGTACTTGGCACAGCGCTACCACGCGGCGCTGGCAGGCTTGCCGCTGGTGCTGCCGGCCGAGGCGCCGATGGGCGACGTGCATGCCTGGCACCTGTATGTGATCCGCCTGGCTCCGGGTGCACGCCTGTCGCGCGATGCGCTGGTGCAGGGCCTGTCGGACATGGGGATCGGCACCAGCGTGCACTACGTGCCGCTGCACCGCCACCCCTACTGGCGCGACCGCTACCAGCTCGCGCCTGAGATGTTTCCCCAAGCCGATGCGGCCTACCAGGCCATGGTGAGCATTCCGCTGTTCACGGCCATGACCGACGCCGACCAGGACCGCGTGATCGCGGCCCTGCAGGCCCTGCTGGGATGAGGATGCTCAAGCGCCTGATGGACATCGTGGTCTCGGGCGGCGCCCTGCTGGCGCTCAGCCCGGTGCTGCTGGCCATCGCGCTATGGGTGCGCTGGGATTCGGCAGGCGGGGCGTTGTTCCGCCAGGAGCGGGTGGGCCGGCACGGGCGCAGCTTTCACATCTACAAGTTCCGCTCCATGCACACCGGGGCCGACCGGGCGGGCCCGGCCATCACGGTGGGGGAGGACGCGCGCATCACCCGCGCGGGCCAGTGGCTGCGCCACAGCAAGCTCGACGAACTGCCGCAGCTGTTCAACGTGCTCAAGGGCGACATGAGCCTGGTGGGCCCACGGCCCGAGGTGCCGTGCTATGTGGCGATGTACCCGGCAGAGCTCAGAGCCATCGTGCTGAGCGTGCGCCCGGGCATCACCGACCTGGCCTCCATCGCATTTCGCAACGAAAGCGCGCTGCTGGCGCAGAGCGCCGACCCCGAGCGCACCTACGTGCAAGAGATCCTGCCCGTGAAGCTGGACTATGCCGCGCGCTATGCGCGCAACCACAGCGTGTGGCAGGACCTGCGGATCCTGGCGCAGACGGTGCACGCCGTGCTGCGCCCGGATGCGTCGCCGGGTCAGGATACGCTGCGCTGAACCACCGCAGCGACCGCGCAGGGCCGCCCACGGTGCCTAAAAACCGGCACTGCACGGGTAAAAAACCGGGTTGTGCCCGCCAAGCCGATAAAATCAAGGGTTGGCTGCCGCAGACTCCCTGACAGCCCCTTATTTTCGACGCACCACGCTCGCACCGCATTGACAGCACCTATGTCTGAACAGAACACCCCACCAGTGCCCCCGGACGACAACAAGCTCATGGCCGAGCGCCGCGAAAAGCTCCGCGCGCTGCGCGAAACCCAGGCCCAGGGCGGCGCCGTGGCCTTCCCCAACAATTTCAAGCCAGCGAACAAGGCGGCCGAGTTGCACCTGACCTATGGCCCGCTCGATGCCGAGGCCCTGGAAGCCAACCCCGCCACGGTGAGCGTGGCCGGCCGCATGATGCTCAAGCGCGTGATGGGCAAGGCCAGCTTTGCCACGGTGCAGGACGGGTCCCTGGGCGACACCGGCGGCCAGATCCAGCTGTACGTGACGCGCGATGCGCTGGGCGAGGAGGCCTATGCGGCCTTCAAGCACTGGGATCTGGGCGACATCGTGGGCGCCGAGGGCACGACGTTCAAGACCAAGACCGGCGAGCTGTCGATCAAGGTCACCCGCCTGCGCCTTCTGACCAAGAGCCTGCGCCCTCTGCCCGACAAGTTCCACGGCATGGCCGACCAGGAGCAGAAGTACCGCCAGCGCTACGTGGACCTGATCACCGACGAACAGGCACGCAGGCGCTTCATCGCGCGCAGCAAGGCCGTGAGCGGCCTGCGCGAGTTCATGGTGGACCACGGTTTCCTGGAGGTCGAGACGCCCATGCTGCACCCGATCCCGGGCGGCGCCAATGCCAAGCCCTTCGTGACGCACCACAACGCGCTGGAGCAGGAGATGTACCTGCGCATTGCGCCCGAGCTGTACCTCAAGCGCCTGATCGTGGGCGGTTTCGAGCGCGTGTTCGAGATCAACCGCAGCTACCGCAACGAAGGCATCTCGGTGCGCCACAACCCCGAGTTCACCATGATGGAGTTCTACGCGGCGTACTGGAACTACCTGGATCTCATGGACTTCACCGAGACGCTGATCCGCGAAGTGGCGCTCAAGGCCACGGGCTCGCTGCAGCTGACCTACCAGGGCCGCGCGGTGGACCTGTCGCAGCCGTTTGCGCGCCTGACGATCCGCGAAGCCATCTTCCAGTACACCGAGGCAGGCGCCCATGTGGACGACGCCACGTGGCTGATCAGTGCACTGAAGAAGCTGGGCCTGAACGAAGAAAAGAACAAGCTGTCCACGCGTTCGCTGGCCAGCCTGCAGGTGCTCTACTTCGAAGAGACGGTGGAAGACAAGCTGTGGCTGCCCACCTTCATCATGGAGCATCCGACGGAAATCTCGCCGCTGGCGCGTGCCAACGACACCCGTCCCGAGGTGACCGAGCGCTTCGAGCTGTACATCACGGGGCGCGAGTTCGGCAACGGCTTCAGCGAGCTCAACGACGCCGAGGACCAGGCCGCGCGTTTCCATGCCCAGGTGGCCGCCAAGGACAGCGGTGACGACGAGGCCATGTTCTACGACCACGACTTCGTGCGCGCGCTGGAATACGGCATGCCTCCCACGGGCGGCTGCGGCATCGGCATCGACCGCCTGATGATGCTGTTGACCGATAGCCCGAGCATCCGCGACGTGATACTGTTCCCCGCATTGCGGCGGGAGTCCTGAGCGGCTGCTGCGCAACGCCCTTCGCTTCAAGGAGAGCTACCGTGCCCTTCACCCCCAGCAGCGCGCCCTACCCTGCAGCGCACACTTCTGCGTCCTCCCGCAACAGTTTTTCGGTACTGGTGGTGGAGGACCAGAATTCGGTGAGGGCTGCGCTGGTGGCCGAGCTGCGGCGCGCAGGGGTGTCGGAGATCTTCGAGGCCCCCGAAGGCGCAGCGGCACTGCACCTGTTCAAGACACATCGGCCGGACCTGGTGCTGCTGGACATCCGGCTGCCCGGCAAGGATGGCTACTGGGTGGCCCAGCAGATGCGCGAGAGCGAGGCGGGCGACTGGACGCCGATCATCTTCCTGTCGGGCCTGGACAATGAGCTCGACGTATGGCGCGGCATTGAGGTGGGGGGCGACGACTACCTGGTCAAGCCCGTCAAGCCCATCGTGCTGATGGCCAAGCTGCGCGCCATGCAGCGCCTTCTGGACATGCGCCGGCGGCTGGTGTCGGTATCGGCCGAGCTGCACCTGGCCAACCAGCGCCTCAACGAGATGGTGGAGGTGGACTCGCTGACCGGCCTGGTGAACCGCCGGGGCTTTGACCGCATGCTGCACAGCGAGATCCTGTCGGCCCGGCGTGACGGCACGCCGCTCACGCTGATGCTCTGCGACCTGGACCATTTCAAGCTGTTCAACGATGCCAGCGGCCACGTGCAGGGAGACGCCTGCCTGAAAGAGGTGGGCCGGTTGCTGCGCGAGGTGTGCGTGCGGCCGCGCGACGTGGCTTCGCGCTATGGCGGCGAAGAGTTCGCACTGATCCTGCCCAACACCCCGCGATCGGGTGCCATGACCTTTGCAAGGGCCCTGGGCCAGTTGCTCAAGGTGCGCGGCATTGCCCACCCCGACTCCCCCCTGGGCGATGCACTCACGCTGTCGGGTGGCATCACCACTTGCGTGCCCGACGACAGCACCAATGCCGAGAGCATGATCATGCGCGCCGACCAGGCACTGTATGCGGCCAAGGCCCAGGGCCGCAACCGCTTTTTCAGTTTCGAGATGCAGATGGACACCGTGGAGCAATTGCGCAGCTGATGGCGATCTTTTCCGTTTTCTGCGCGCCCGAGCGCGCCCTTTTCTCATGGCCACCAACGGTCTGCATGTTTTGAAGGCGCGGCTCCCGGACTGGGTGCAGGACTGGCTCGATGTGATCGTGCCCGGCCTGCAGATCCTGCTGGTCGTTTTTGTGGCCTGGATGCTGCAGCGCCTGCTGCGGCGCCTGGTGGCGCGTGCCGCCGCCCACTACCAGTTGCCCGACGAGCTGCTGGTACCCATCAAGGGATTGATACGCTGGACCATCGTGGCCAGCGCCTCCCTGCTGGTGCTTGAACGCATGGGGGTTTCGGCCACGGTGCTGTGGACGGCCCTGACGGGCTTTGCCACCGTGGGCGCCGTGGCTTTTTTCGCGGCGTGGAGCGTGTTGTCCAACCTGTTCTGCGCGCTGCTGATCTTCACGGTGCGGCCGTTCCGCGTGGGCGACTACATCGAGGTGCTGGACACGGCAGAGAAGCCCGGCGCCAAAGGCCGGGTGGTGGACATCAACCTGCTGTACACCACGCTCGAAGACCACCTCCATGCGGGCCCGGATGGCACCTGGCTGCAGATACCCAACGCCCTGATCTTCCAGCGCGTGATACGGCGCTGGAGAGGGCCGCCCCCGCCCCTGGCGGCACCTGTGGCGGAACCCGCTCCAGCACTGCCCGCGCAGAGCTCTCCATCGGCGTATCCAGCACCCTGAGCCTGCGGCAGCAGGCCTCGAACGCGGATCAGGGCAGCAGGTCCAGCGCCTGAAGGTAGGCCGGCTGGTACATGAGGTCGTCCCAGGCCTGGGGAAGGGTCTCGGGCAGCAGGGCGATGCGGCGCGACTCGCTGTCCACATTGGGCTGCCAGCGGCCCCGGGCCTGCGCATCCGCCAGGCCGCCCAGCAGTTCGTCCACGGCCTTGCCATCGCCCACGCTCTGGTTGCACAGCAGCACCAGATCGCATCCGGCCTCCAGCGCGGCCAGGGCACCATCGGTGTAGCTGACCAGTTGGCCATCGAGGCGGCGCGCCCCTTCCATGCTCAGGTCGTCGCTGAAGATGGCGCCATCAAAGCGCATCTCGCGGCGCAGGATGTCCTGCAGCCAGCGTTGGGAGAACCCGGCGGGGCGGCTGTCCACCTTGGGGTAGATCACGTGGGCCGGCATCACGCTGGTGAGCGTGCTGCTGAGCCAGGGGTATGGCGCCGCGTCGTCGGCCAGGATGGCCTTGAGGCTGCGCGTGTCCACCGGTACCTCGGTGTGCGAATCGGCCCGGGCGAAGCCATGGCCGGGAAAGTGCTTGCCGCAATTGGCCATGCCGGCCTGCAGCAGTCCGTGCATGAGGCTCTTGGCGAGCAGGGCCACGACGCGCGGATCGCGGTGGAAGGAGCGGTCGCCGATCACGCCACTGCGCGAGCCTGCGTCTTCGTCCTGCCAGTCGAGGTCGAGCACCGGGGTGAACGAGAAATCCACGCCGCAGGCGCGCAGCTCGGTGCCCAGCACATAGCCGGCGGCCGTCGCGGCATTGGTCGCGCGCAGGGCGCCGCTGCCGGGCACCGCCTTGGCGCCCTTGCCATCGTCCATCCACATCGCGCCCAGGGCGCGCATGGGCGGCAGGTGGGTGAAGCCGTCGGTGCGAAAGCGCTGCACGCGCCCGCCTTCATGGTCCACGCAGACCAGCAGATCATCGCGCACCGCCTTGATGGCGCTGGTCAGGCCCAGCAACTGGGCCCGGTTTTCCCAGTTGCGGGCGAACAGGATCACGCCGCCAGTGAGCGGGTGGGCCAGGCGGCGGCGGTCGTCGGCGCTGAGCGCGGTGCCGGCCACATCGAGGATGACGGGTGCGTGTTCGGTCATGGGCTTGTGAAATCAGAAGGGATGGAAACTGGGCGGCCACGCTGAGAGCTGCATGCCGGCGGAAATCAGGGGGCTTTTTCGACCACGCAGAAGCTGGCGGCGTAGTCCGTCTCGTCCGTGACGCTCAGGTGGGCCTGCAGGCCACGCTCTTCGAACCATTCCTTGAGCGCACCGTGCAGCACGATCACCGGTTGGCCCGAAGGCAGCTTGGCCACTTCGCAGTGGCGCCAGGTCATGGGCATGCGCATGCCGAGGCCGATGGCCTTGCTGAAGGCTTCCTTGGCGGAAAAGCGCGTGGCCAGGTAGCGCAGGCCCCGGTCCGGCCAGCGGGCCGTGCGCGCACGCCAGGTGGCGAGTTCACCCTGGGACAGCACCTTTTCGGCGAAGCGGTCGCCATGGCGCTCCAGGCTGGCCTGGATACGGCGCACGTCGCAGATGTCGGTTCCGATGCCGTAGATCATGGCACGGCACTCAGCCTGCTGGGGCGATGCAGGCGTTGTAGGCCTGCACGGTGGCGGCGTAGCCCAGTTCCAATGCATCGGCGATCAGCGCGTGGCCAATGGACACCTCCAGCACGCCGGGCACCTCGCGCACGAAAGCGGTGAGGTTGTCGCGGTTCAGGTCATGGCCGGCATTGACGCCCAGCCCGGCATCGAGCGCGGCCTGGGCGGCAGTGCGGTAGCGCTCCAACTGCAAGGCCTGCCCGGAGGTTCCCCAGGCGGCGGCATAAGGCTCGGTGTAAAGCTCGACGCGATCAGCCCCCACGGCCTTGGCGGCGGCCATGGCTTCGGGCACCGGGTCCATGAACAGGCTCACGCGAACGCCCAGGGCCTTGCACTCGGCGATCAAGGGCGCCAGGCGCTCGGCATCCTGCGGGAAGCTCCAGCCATGGTCGCTGGTGAACTGGTCTTCGCTGTCGGGCACGAAGGTGGCCTGGTGCGGGCGCACCTGGCGGATAAAGTCCATCAGGTTCTGCGAGGGGTTGCCCTCGATGTTGTACTCCCGGTCGGGCCAGGCCTTCATCAGCTCAGCCAGCTCGAACACGTCATGGCTGCGGATGTGGCGTTCGTCCGGACGGGGATGCACGGTGATGCCCCGCGCGCCGGCTTCAAGGCACAGCTGGGCCGCACGCGTGACACTGGGAATTCCCAGGTGGCGCGTGTTGCGCACCAGGGCGACCTTGTTGACGTTGACCGACAGGGCGGTACGGTGCGGCGTGGGGTGTGGCATGCGGTGTATAGAGGTCAGAGAGACTGCAGATCCATCATGAGCTGGCGGGTGCGCAGCGTGGGACTGCCGCAATGGTATTGCAAGAGCGCCCGCAACTGGGGCTTGAGCTCGGCGGCCACCGGAGCGCAGGCGCGCAAGGTGGCGGTGTAGCTGGATGCATTGCTGTCCAGTGCCGCCTGCAGGGCCTGCCACTGGCTGCCGGGCAGCGCGACGCGATCGCCAGATGAGGCCGCACGCAACCCCCCTTCGGCCACCAGCGTGTAGCGCGTGCCGGGGTGCAAGGGCTCCAGGGTCATGGTCTGCGCATCCAGGCTGGGCAAGAGCCCGATCTCGCGCAGCAGCAGCAGCTCGAAACTGCGCAGCACGGGCTCGAGTGCATCGCCATGCTCGCTGGCGAGCACGCGCACCACGCCGGCATAGTCATCGAACAGCGCAGTGTGTGCATCAGCCCGCGCCAGCAGGCGCAGCAGCAGCTCATTGAGGTACATGCCCGACAGCAGGGCATCACCCGTCGGCATGACATGCCCGCCAACCCACTCGGCCCCCTTGAGCGTGTGGATGTCGGCCGAGCCATCGCCCGACAGGGTGTAGGTGAGCAAGAGCGGCTGCAGCGGCAGCAGCACGGGGCGGAAGTTGGAGGTGGGCTTCTTGGCGCCTTTGGCGACCAGGGCGACACGGCCCTGGCGGCGACAGAACACCTCCAGGATCAGGCTCGACTCGCTCCAGTCGTAGCTGTGCAGTACGAAGGCCGGTTCATCGGAAATGCGCTTGGCAACGGCCATGGGCGGCTTTCAGCCAGGCCGCAGGCGTTGAAGCGCCTCTGCACAGAGCAGCGCGGCGGCCATCCTCACTCGTAACCGAAGGAGCGCACACGTGCCTCGTCATCGGCCCAGCCCGAGCGCACCTTGACCCATAGCTCCAGGAACACCTTGGCATCCATGAGCTTTTCGAGCTCCTGGCGGGCTTCGGTGCCGATGCGCTTCAAGCGCTCGCCCTTGTCGCCGATGACCATCATCTTGTGGTTGTCGCGCTCGACCACGATGGTGGCGGCGATCTTCACGAGGCGCTTGTGCTGCTTGCTCGCCTCTTCCTCGAACTTGTCGATGACCACAGTGGAGGTGTAAGGCAACTCGTCACCCGTGAAGCGGAACAGCTTTTCGCGCACGGTTTCGCCGGCCAGGAATTTCTCGCTGCGGTCGGTGAGTTCGTCCTCGCCATACCACCACGCCTGCTCGGGCAGGTATTTGGCGCAGATACCGAAGAGACGCTCGATATCGCCCTTGTTCTTGGCCGACATGGGCACGAATTCGGCGAACGGGTGGCGCTCCTGCATGCTCTTGAGCCAGGGGGCCAGCTCGGCACGGCGGTTGACCATGTCGAGCTTGTTGGCAATCAGCAAGGTGGGAATGCCGGGCTTGAACAGCGACAGCACCTTGGCGTCGGCCAGCGTGAAGTTGCCCGCCTCCACGACGAAGAGGATCAGGTCCACGTCGCCGATGGCGCCCATCACGGTCTTGTTGAGCGACTTGTTCAGGGCCGTGGCATGCCGGGTCTGAAAACCCGGGGTGTCGACAAAGACGAACTGGGTCTGCTCGCGCGTGCGGATGCCCGTGATGCGGTGGCGCGTGGTCTGCGCCTTGCGCGAGGTGATGCTGATCTTCTGGCCCACCAGGGCGTTGAGCAGGGTGGACTTGCCCACATTGGGCTTGCCGACGATGGCGATCACGCCGCAGCGCTGGCCCCGCACGGCCGCTGGCGCCCCACCGGCAGCGGCGGCCAGCATGGCGTCCAGATCCCTCGGGGTCTGGGGATCGGAAGGGGTACCGGCATCGCCCGCCGTGTCGTTGGTGGCGTTGTCGTCGTTCATAGATTCTTTGCTTTCAGTGTGGCCAGCATGGCCGCTGCCGCAGCCTGCTCACCGGCACGGCGGGAGCCGCCGATGCCACGCTCTATCAGGCCCAGTTCGGGAATATCGCACTCGACATCGAAGGTCTGGCGGTGCGCCGCCCCCACGGTGGCCACGACGGCATACTGCGGAAGCTTCATTTTGCGGCCCTGGAGCCACTCCTGCAACGCGGTCTTCGGGTCTTTGGAGGCCGCCTGCATCTGCGGGTTGATCTCCATGGCCTGGAACAGGCGGTGCACCAGGGCTTCGGCCTGGATGTAACCGGCGTCGAGGTAGACCGCGCCGATCAGCGCCTCCAGCGCATCGGCAAGGATCGAAGGGCGCTGGTGGCCACCGGATTTGGATTCACCCTCACCGAGGCGCAACACCTCAGACACACGCAGGCGCAGGGCCAACTGGTGCAGGGTGTCCTGCTTGACTAGGTTGGCCCGCACACGCGAAAGATCGCCCTCAGGCAGGGACCCCAGGCGCTGGTACAGCAGGCTCGCCACCGCGAGGTTCAGGACGGAGTCCCCCAGGAACTCCAGCCGCTCATTGTGGTCGGCCGAAAAGCTGCGGTGCGTGATGGCGCGCTGCAGCAGCGAGGGATCGGAAAAGGGATGCTGCAAGCGGTCCTGCAGCGCAAGAAGACTGGGGGACACTACTTGGTCTGTCCCTCGAAGCGGTAGACAAGATAAGCCGGACCAGCGAGGGGGATCTCGCGTGAATACTTGAAGCTCACCACATTTTTATCGCCACGCTTCGTAACCTCCAGGTCCTTGCCCTTGACGGAACTGATGTCGTCGATAGCACCTGCACGATCAAAGGCACCGCGGATCCCCGCAACAGTGGTCTCTTCCCTCGCGGCCTTGGTGGCAGCCTTATTGATCGCCTGGTACTCCAGGAAAATAGGTACAGACTGCCCGCCGATGGCAAACGCGGCCACGCAGATCAACCCAATGAAAATCACGCCAATGAACGACAGACCACGCTGGCGCGAACGGCTGGCAAAACGGTTGGAATACATACTCTCCCCTCTCCGTGCTTACTGATTAAAACAGGCCATGGATCATTGGAAAGACCCGATGCGCCTGGGGTTGCTGAAATTCATCCAGACGAAAAAGGCCTTGCCCACAATGTTGGCGTCGGGCACAAAGCCCCAATAGCGAGAATCCAGCGAATTGTCGCGGTTGTCCCCCATCATGAAATAGTGGCCTTCCGGCACTTTGCACACCACGCCTTCAACACTGTAGCGGCAGTTGTCACGATACGCAAAACTGGTCGCACCCTGGATGAAGGCGGGAGCATCCGGATAGTTCAGCAACCGGTGTGCCTTGCCATCGATCTGCTCTTCGAGTTGCGGGTAATACTTCACTTCGTCCAGAAAATCCGGGACGGCCGTGGTGGGCACCACCTGCCCGTTGATCGTGAGGCGCTTGTTCAGGTACGCCACTTCGTCGCCCGGCACGCCGATCACGCGCTTGATGTAGTCCAGACTGGGCTGCGGCGGGTAGCGGAACACCATGACATCGCCGCGCGCAGGCTTGTTGCCCTCGATGATCTTGGTGTTGATCACCGGCAGGCGCACGCCATAGGTGAACTTGTTCACCAAGATCAGGTCGCCTACCAGCAAGGTCGGGATCATCGAGCCGGAGGGAATCTTGAACGGTTCGAATAGAAAGGAGCGCAGCACGAACACCGCTGCGATCACCGGGAACAGCCCGGCCGTCCAGTCCAGCCACCAGGGCTGCATGAGCAGGCGCCCCTGGGCTTCCTGCACATCCAGATCCACCTTCTGGATGCCCATGCGGTCCAGTTCGGCCCGGCGCTGCACGGCAGCGTCTTCGATCGCCTGGGCTGCACGGCGGCGCTGCGGCAGGAAGTACAGCCGCTCGGCCAGCCAGAAGGCCCCCGTAACCACTGTGGCCAGGAACAACAGCAGCGCAAAATTGCCCTCAATGAGGCCAAAGTACCAGGACCCCACGTAGCCAAGAAAGGCGGCCAGGATGGCGGCCGTGAGAATTTGCATGAACTGCATCAATCTTCCACCTGCAAAATGGCGAGGAAGGCCTCCTGGGGCACCTCGACCGAACCGATCTGCTTCATCCGCTTCTTGCCCGCCTTCTGCTTTTCGAGCAGCTTGCGCTTGCGGGAAATATCCCCGCCATAGCACTTGGCCAGCACGTTCTTGCGCAGGGCCTTGATGGTCTCGCGCGCGATGATGTTGGCGCCGATGGCGGCCTGGATGGCCACGTCGTACATCTGGCGGCTGATGATCTCGCGCATCTTGCCCACCACGGCCCGGCCGCGGTACTGCGACTGCGAACGGTGCACGATGATGGACAGCGCATCGACCTTCTCGCCGTTGAGCAGGATGTCCACCTTGACCACGTCGGATGCGCGGTATTCCTTGAACTCGTAGTCCATCGACGCGTAGCCGCGCGAGACGGACTTGAGCTTGTCGAAGAAGTCCAGGACGATCTCACCCAGCGGCATCTCATAGGTCAGCATGACCTGGCGGCCATGGTAGGCCATGTTGATCTGCACACCGCGCTTCTGGTTGGCCAGCGTCATCACCGGGCCCACGTAGTCCTGGGGCATGTACAGGTGCACCGTGACGATGGGCTCGCGCACCTCTTCCATGCGGCCCTGGTCGGGCATCTTGGACGGGTTCTCGACCATGACGGTCTCGCCATCGGCGCGGACCACCTGGTAGACCACGCTGGGCGCGGTGGTGATCAGGTCCTGGTCGAATTCGCGCTCCAGGCGCTCCTGCACGATCTCCATGTGCAACAGGCCCAGGAAGCCGCAGCGAAAACCGAAACCCAGCGCCTGGCTGACCTCGGGTTCGTAGTGCAGCGAAGCGTCGTTGAGCTTGAGTTTCTCGAGCGCGTCGCGCAGCGAGTCGTACTCGCTGGCTTCCGTCGGGTACAGGCCTGCAAACACCTGGGGCTGGATTTCCTTGAAGCCCGGCAGCGCTTCGGTGGCTGGCCCCGCATTGTTGGGCAGCTTCTTTTCGAGCGTGATGGTGTCACCCACCTTGGCGGCCTGCAGTTCCTTGATGCCGGCGATGATGTAACCCACCTGGCCCGCGTCGAGCGAGTTGCGCGGCTCGTTGGCGGGGGTGAACACGCCCAGGTTGTCCGCGTTGTACACCGCTTCGCTGGCCATCATCTTGATGCGCTCGCCCTTGAGCAGGCGGCCATCGACCACGCGCACCAGCATCACCACGCCCACGTAACTGTCGAACCAGCTGTCGACGATCATCGCGCGCAGCGGACCGTCGGCATTGCCACGCGGTGCGGGCACCTTGGCCACGATGGCTTCGAGGATCTCGTCGATGCCCATGCCGGTCTTGGCCGAGCAGGGAATTGCATGCTCTGCATCAATGCCGATCACGTCCTCGATCTCGGCCTTCGCATTCTCTGGATCGGCATTGGGCAGGTCCATCTTGTTGAGCACCGGCACAACTTCCACACCGAGGTCCAGCGCGGTGTAGCAGTTGGCCACGGTCTGTGCTTCCACGCCCTGCGAGGCATCGACAACGAGCAGCGCGCCTTCGCATGCGGACAGCGAACGGCTCACCTCGTAAGAGAAGTCGACATGACCTGGCGTGTCGATCAGATTGAGGTTGTAGACCTGCCCATCCTGGGCCTTGTACTGCAGCGCAGCGGTCTGCGCCTTGATGGTTATCCCACGCTCTTTTTCGATGTCCATCGAGTCCAGAACCTGGGCCTCCATATCGCGGTCTGCAAGGCCGCCACATCGCTGGATCAAGCGGTCAGCCAACGTCGACTTGCCATGGTCGATGTGCGCAATGATGGAAAAATTTCTGATGTGGTTCATCAACGGGAAGCGTCAAGTAATTGAATTAAAACGGCGCGCACAAGAAAAAAGGGCGCGTCGAGTGGCGACGCGCCCTGAACCAACAATCATTGGCAACTGCGATAGTTGGATCTTCATTGTAGGCAAAAAGCGGGTCGGAAGCAGCCCGGCACTGGCACGAAAAGGGTCGTTGCCTGACTGCAACAGGGATTTTATACACAGTTTATTCACAGATTCAGTCCGCGCGATGATGAACAACTTGTGGGTGAGCTGTGGATCAGCTGTGCATGAACACGGTGCATCCCGCATGGTGGAGCAGGAACCGTTCAATATGCACATAACGGTTGAACAGACCCCTGCATTCTATCGAAACTGGTTGATGCCCCGTTCCGGAAGTTAGCGAAAGCTAACCTCTAAGTTTTTTTCAGGGCCGCAGCAGGGGCCCGCTTCCAGGGATTTTTTTGGGAAAACCCATCAAATACCGAGGGAATAGCCCATGGGACTACCCCTTTGCCCATCTGGAATTCGGCCACCTCCTCCTTCAGCGCAGAGGGCGGATCACCGCATATTGGGCCCACTCGCCGCGGCGATAGAGCAGACTCAAGGGCTTGCTCTTGTCCGCCTTGGACACGACCGACTCGAAGTCCTTGAGGCCCGCGATCTCCGTATTGGCCACAGACAGAATCACATCGCCTTCACGCAGGCCCGCCCGCGCAGCGGCATCGGTGGCCGATGCCACGGCCACGCCGCCCTTGAGCTTGAGTTCCTTCTTCTGTGCATCGGTGAGTTCAAGCACGGAAAGACCCAGTTGCTGGGCTGCCGCCGACGCCTTGGGCTTCTCCTCGCGCTCCACGGCCTTGGCGACCGGCTTGTCGGGTTCGATTTCGGCGATGGTGATGGTCAGGTCGCGCGCGCTGCCGCGGCGGAACACCGTGATGGCACTCTTGGTACCGGGCTTGGTGTTGCCCACCAGGCGCGGCAGGTCGGCCACCTTCTCGATGGGCTTGCCGTCGAAGCGGGTGATGATGTCCCCTGCCTCGACCCCGGCCTTGTCGGCCGGCGAGCCCGACTCCACCCCCGTCACCATTGCACCCTGCGACTTGCCCAGACCAATCGCGTCGGCCACGTCCTTGCTCACCGCGCCGATCTGCACGCCAATGCGGCCCCGGGTCACGCGGCCCGACGACCGCAACTGCTCGCTGACGCGGATCGCTTCGTCCATCGGGATCGCAAACGAGATGCCCATGAAACCACCCGAACGCGAGTAGATCTGGCTGTTGATCCCCACCACCTCGCCGCGCATGTTGATCAGCGGGCCACCGGAATTGCCGGGGTTGATGGCCACGTCGGTCTGGATGAAGGGCAGGTAGTCGCCCGTGTCGCGCTGCTTGGCGCTCACGATGCCGGCGGTCACGCTGTTTTCCAGGCCGAAGGGCGAGCCGATGGCCATGACCCACTCACCCACCTTGAGGCGACTCACGTCGCCCACCTTCACAGCCGGCAACCCGGTGGCCTCGATCTTGACCACGGCCACGTCGGTGCGCTTGTCGACACCCACGATGCGCGCCTTGAACTCGCGCTTGTCGGTGAGCGTAACGATGACCTCATCGGCCCCCTCGACCACGTGCGCATTGGTCATCACGAAGCCATCGGCCGTGAGGATGAAGCCCGAGCCCACGCCGCGCGGTTGCGCCTCCTCATCCTGCTGCGGACGCTGAGGGCGCTGCTGGCGCGGCACGTTGGGAATCGGCACGCCGAAGCGGCGGAAGAACTCCGCCATCTCCTCGTCCATGCCGTTGGCGCCCGAACGCTCGGACGCCTTCTCGCGCGTTCGGATGTTCACCACCGACGGACCAACCTGGTCCACCAGGTCAGTGAAGTCCGGCAAGCCCCGGACCACGGCAGACTGCGCCATGGCCGCGCCCTGGGGCAGCACCGCCACGCTGGCCACCGTCGCCACCACGCCCGAAACGGCGAGGGCGCGCAGCATACTCCAATCAAACTTGGGCATCATCGACCTTTCAAATTGTGGGGAACGCGAAAAAGAGTGTCACAGCCTGTGAAGAGGCGGGCCTGCATTTGGTTCCCGAAAACCACGCAGTACCAGGGCTGTTCGCCGCGCCAGGTCAGCGCGCGCGCTCCAATGCACCGACGAAAAGGCGCAGCGTCTGCATGGGCACCTCACCGACGGCCGTCACCCAGGCATCGGAGGCCATGCGCTGGCCCAGCATCTGCGTGGCGCCCACACTGCCCAACTGGCCTTGTGCGCCATGCCGTTTCACATCGAAGGGCTCGATGAACAACGACACAGTCGCCAGGCCATCGGAGTACAGGCACTGCAGCACCGGCAACGCCTCTGCGGGCCCCGCAGCCGCCAGCCTCTTGTGGCAGCTTTGCGGCACAAAGCCGGCCACCGGCTGGCGCATGCGCCAACCCTCTTCCAGCGCCGTGGTCTTCACCGCCGCAGGGGCAATCACCTTGTAGCCCGATACGTCGTCCATCATGCGCGAAAGCTTGTCCAGAGGCACGGTGGCATTGAGGTCGAGTTCGGAAAAGGCCGCCTGCTCCAGCACCCGGCCATCGGTCGCCAGGGTCTGCAACTTGACCACCAGGCCCGACTCCTTTTCGCTCCAGATGCGGTAGCCGAAACGCAGGGGATCCAGCGGCTTGAACCAGACCACGTCCGCATCCAGGCCGGCCACGCGCTCCTGGCCCAGCACCTGGGCCTCATAGTGCCTGGCCAGGGACGTGCCCTGCACCGACGGCAACTGCGGGAACAGCCCGCGCGCGTCACCGCGCTCGGTGCGCACCGTGCGCTCCTCTGGCAAGAAGGTGCGCACTTCACCGTCGCGCCGGAACACCTTGCGCGGCGTGCCGCTCAGGCCATCCACCCGCTCCAGTTGCTGCTTGCCGTCACAGGCATTCCAGATGCGCGAGCTGAACATCGCGCCCGAGGAGGACAGCACCACGAAGGTACCGACATAGGGGCGATTGCGGGGCGCCTGGTGCATGCGCTCTATCCACTGGCCGATGTCGCGCACGGGACTCACCGGAGACAGGGGCGGCAACGCGGACGCTACCGAACTCTGCGCAGACTGCGCATGCGCTGGAGCAGGCCACAAGCCAGCGCACAGCCACAAGGCCAGGCCAGCGATCGCAGCACGCCGCCACACCCGTGCGGCGGCATGCGCCAGGGCAAAGTCAGAGATCCATCCCATTGTGGCGCGTCAGGTCAGGCAAATTCAGCGGCTGGGCGTGGCAAAGGTGGCATTGCGCAGGAAGCCCGCAGGCATCTGCAGCGCGGACGTGCTGCCAAACTGCTTGTGGGCCGCCAGGAGCTCGTCCAGGCGCGGATCGCGGATCATCACCTGCTGGCCTTCGTTCTCGGCCACGGCGATCATGGAGCCCGACTGCGTGACACCCTGCGGTGCCGGAGCAGTCTGGATCACAGGCGCTCCCACAGAAGCCATCTGGGCCCCCGAAACCCCGCTGCCGCCCTGCAGCATGCCGACGGAAGACCACCCGATGGCCGCCACGGCAGCCAGCGAGGCCACCCCCGCCACCATCTTCCAGCGGAACACCGAGGCATTGGCCGCAGGCAACCGGGCTTGCGCCACCACACCCAGGGCCGGTTCGGGTACCAACGCGGCCGGGCGCCGCACCGGCGCCTCCTGGGCCATCTGTTCGCGCAGGCGCGAGAGCAGCACATTGCCACTGTCGGCACGCGCCAGCTCGTTCGAGCGCAGCACATCACCCACCAGGTGGTAGAGCTGCCATGTGGCCAGCCCTTCGTCATCGCCTGTGCAGGCGATGGCATCCGCAAACGCATCGCCATGCAACTGGCCATCGGCCAACGCCGAAATCTGTTCGCGCTTCGTCGTCATCACATCATTGTTCATGGTCTCACCTGCATATCCGTCACCAGACACTGCTTTACCCTTGCCGTACACCGCACCATCACCACCTTTTGCCCGTCTGGTTTTCCAGCATCGGGCGCACGCGGGCCGAAATCGCCTCCCGCGCGCGGAAAATACGCGACCGCACCGTGCCAATGGGGCAGCCCATGGCAGCAGCGATCTCTTCGTAACTGAGCCCCTCGATCTCGCGCAGCGTCACTGCCTGGCGCAAATCCTCGGGCAGCGCCTCCATGGCAGCATTTACCGCCTGGGCGATTTCCTGGGCAGCCAGCACCGTTTCAGGGGTCTCGTCGCTGGTTAGTTCATGCCCGACACGAGAAGTTTCATCTTCATCGTCAGAGCCCCTCAAGGCATTTTCTGAAATCACCGGGTTGCGCTTCATGTCCATCAGCGCCTTCTTGGCGGTATTGACGGCAATCCGGTACAGCCAGGTATAGAACTGGGCGTCGCCCCGGAACTGGTGCAAGGCCCGGTAGGCGCGGATGAAGGTTTCCTGCGCGATGTCCGGGATGATGTCGGTGTCGCGCACCATGCGGCCGATCAGGCGCTCGATACGGCGCTGGTACTTGATGACCAGCAGCTCGAACGCCCGCTGATCGCCCGCCACCGCGCGCTCCACCAGGAGAAGATCGCTGTTGTCGGGTGTGGGAGGCGGCGTTTGGGCTGTCATCGAATCTCTGGGTTCACGCCTCTCGGCTGTGGATCGGCGCGAACTCTCCGGCACTCACAGTGCCCGTTCCGGCGCGCGAATATACCGCACGGCGCAGATCGGTCCACCGCTCGGGCTGCTGGCGGCTCTCCAGCCATAGCCAGAAGCGCTGGCGGCCTTGCGCCTCCTGGACGCATACCCACAAGTGGCCTTGCAGGTCCCACTGCACCTCTGGAGCACCTTGCAGCATCACCGGCGAGGTTCCTGGAAGCAACGCATCCAGCCACCACTGCTGGCCATCCCAATGCAACTCTCCGCAAAACTGGCCCAGCCACCAGTGCCAGGCACCTGCCACGGCGGCCAGCCAGGCGCTCGAACCGGCCAGTGCAGGGATCAGCCCCTGCCCGGCCCCCAGCAGCCACCAGGCCCAAAGCACCGCAGCACCGGCCAGCGCCACGGCGGCCAGCACAGCGCCCACGGCGCGGCTGCGCCGCACGGGCAAGCGCACGGCAGGGGCCTGGCGCGCCATGGAATTCATGGAAAGGAGGGGGAATGCAGGTGCATCATCGTCCTGCAGTTTGCCGCAAACAGCATGCCAGTACCCGCAAGGGCACTGGCATCAAGCCGTCAAACCCGCTTGAATACCAGGGAACCGTTGGTCCCACCGAAGCCGAAGTTGTTCTTGAGCGCATAGTCCATCTTCACATCACGGGCCGTGTTGGCGCAGTAATCGAGATCGCACTCGGGATCCTGGTTGAACAGGTTGATGGTCGGCGGCACCTTCTGGTGGTGCAGTGCCAGCACGGTGAACACGCTTTCGATCCCGCCCGCCCCGCCGAGCAGGTGGCCCGTCATCGACTTGGTGGAACTGATCACCGTCTTGTATGCGGCTTCGCCGAGGGCCGCCTTGATGGCATTGGTCTCGTTGAGGTCGCCCAGGGGTGTGGAGGTTCCGTGCGCGTTCAGGTAACCCACATCGCCGGGATTGATGCCGGCATTGCGCATGGCGCTGATCATGGCGCGACGCGGGCCGTCCATGTTCGGCGCGGTCATGTGCCCGGCATCGGCACTCATGCCAAAGCCGCTGAGCTCGGCATAGATCTTGGCGCCACGGGCCTTGGCGTGCTCGTACTCTTCGAGCACCAGCACCCCCGCACCCTCACCCAGCACGAAGCCGTCACGGTCCTTGTCCCAGGGGCGCGACGCCGTCTTGGGGTCATCGTTGCGGGTGGACAGCGCACGCATCGCGGCAAAGCCACCAATGCCCAACGGGGACACCGTCGATTCCGTACCGCCAGCGACCACCACATCGGCATCGCCGTACTCGATCATGCGCCCGCCTTCGCCAATGCAGTGCAGGCCCGTCGTGCAGGCGGTCACCACCGCCAGGTTCGGGCCCTTGAAGCCAAAACGCATGGACACATGGCCCGCCACCATGTTGATGATGGATGCCGGCACGAAGAACGGCGTGATACGCCGTGGTCCGCGGTTGGTCAGCTCGGCATGGGTGTCCTCGATCAGCGGCAGGCCGCCGATTCCGGATCCGATCACGCAGGCGATGCGCGTGGCGAACTCGTCGTCCAGCGCCTCTCCGGTGGGCAGCCCGGCATCCTGTATGGCCTGCGCTGCCGCGACAATGCCGAAATGGATGAAGGCGTCCATCGCGCGCGCGTCCTTGGCGCTGATGTACGACTCCAGGTCAAGCCCCTTGACCTCCCCTGCGATCTTGCAGGAAAAGTTCGACGCATCGAACTTGGTGATGAGGTCAATGCCGGAATTTCCAGCGAGGACATTGGCCCAGGCATCGGCCACCGTGTTTCCCACGGGGCTGACGCAACCCAGGCCGGTCACGACAACGCGACGACGGCTCATGCGTAAAAACCTTCTGCTGATCGCTCAAGTCAGGCGCAGTGCGCCGGCTCAGGCCTTCTGATGGGTGTTGGCGTAATCGATGGCGTTTTGCACCGTCGTGATCTTCTCGGCGTCTTCGTCAGGGATCTCGATGCCGAACTCGTCTTCCAAGGCCATCACCAGTTCCACGGTGTCGAGCGAGTCGGCACCGAGGTCTGCCACGAAGGCCTTTTCATTGGTGACTTGGGACTCTTCCACACCGAGTTGTTCGGCAATGATTTTTTTGACGCGTGCTTCGATATCGC
Organism: Acidovorax sp. Root219; assembly: GCF_001428665.1. Classification (GTDB taxonomy): domain Bacteria; phylum Pseudomonadota; class Gammaproteobacteria; order Burkholderiales; family Burkholderiaceae_C; genus Acidovorax. The sequence goes on along the minus strand of NZ_LMIJ01000023.1, from coordinate 304,106 downwards.
TCATGGTTTCCCTCTGGGGGTTGTGAATGAATCCGCGATTCTAGCCGCTTAAGGAGAAGCCCCTCAGCAGCCCGCCGTCCGGATGAACCGGCGTTATCTTTCAATAATTACATGTACATGCCGCCATTGACATGCAACTCCTGCCCGGTCACATAGCCCGCTTCGCGAGATGCGAGGTAGGCGACCGCGTGTGCGATGTCCGAAGGCTTGCCAAGGTGACCCAAAGCGATCTGCGTTTGCAGGGCTTTTTGCTGCTCTTCGGGCAGGCCGGCGGTCATGTCGGTCTCGATGAATCCAGGGGCCACGCAGTTCACCGTGATGCTGCGGCTGCCCAGTTCACGCGCCAATGCGCGCGTCATGCCGGCCACGCCGGCCTTGGCGGCCGCGTAGTTGGCCTGGCCTGGGTTGCCCGATGCACCGACCACGCTGGTGATGCTGATGATGCGCCCGAAGCGCTGCTTCATCATGGGACGGATGGCGGCGCGGCTCACGCGAAAGACCGCCTTGAGGTTGGTGTCCAACACCGCATCCCAATCGTCGTCCTTCATGCGCATGGCCAGGGTGTCGCGCGTGATGCCGGCGTTGTTCACCAGTACGTGCAGGCCACCCTGCTGTTTCACGATGGCATCGATGGTGGCCTCGATGGCCGCACCGTCGTTCACGTTCAGATTGACCCCCTTGGAGCCCGGGTAGGCCGCCAGGGCCGCCGAAATGCGGGCAGCGCCGTCATCGGTAGTGGCCGTGCCGACCACCTGGTAGCCGCGCACGGCCAGCTCCAGCGCGATCGCCGCGCCAATGCCGCGCGATGCGCCAGTGACCAGGGCCACCTGGGTGGGTTGAACAGAATCCGTCATGCCAGCAACTCCCGTGCTTCGGCCAGCGAGGCCGTGTCAAATACTGCAGCACCGACAAACTCGGGGTCGATGCGCTTGGTCAGACCCGCCAGCACCTTGCCGGGGCCACACTCCACAATGTGCGTCACGCCGCGCGCCTTGAGCGCCTGCACGCACTCCACCCAGCGCACGGCGCCAAAGGCCTGGCGCACCAAGGCGTCGCGGATCGCGTCGGCATCGCTGTGCACTGCCACATCCACGTTGTTGACCACGGGAATGGCGGGCGCCGCCAGCACCACCGCAGCCAGGGCCTCGCGCAGCTTGTCGGCTGCGGGCTTCATCAGGCTCGAATGGAAAGGCGCCGACACCGGCAGCAGCAGCGCACGCTTGGCGCCGCCGGCCTTGAGCACCTCGCAGGCCTTGTCCACCGCCGCCTTGGTACCGGCGATCACGGTCTGGATGGGGTCGTTGAAATTCACGGCCTCCACCACCTCGGCGCTGCCAGGGCCAAATGTGGCCACCGCTTCGGCGCAACCGGCGATGACCTTGGCTGCATCCATGCCAAGAATGGCCGCCATGGCACCGGTACCCACAGGCACAGCCTCCTGCATGGCGGCAGCGCGCAGACGCACCAGGGGCGCAGCCTGCGACAGCGTCAGCACACCTGCCGCAACCAGCGCCGAATACTCACCCAGCGAGTGCCCAGCCAGCGCGACGGGCGCCGCACCACCCTCGGCACGCCACACGCGCCATGCCGCCACACCGGCGGCCAACATCACAGGCTGCGTGTTGGTGGTCAGGGCCAGCGCCTCCTTGGGGCCTGCCTTGATCAAAAGGGCAATGTCCTCGCCCAGGGCATCCGAGGCCTCACGCAGGGTCTCGGCAACCGCAGGGTGGCCACCCCAGCCATCGAGCATGCCGACCGACTGCGAGCCCTGCCCGGGAAAAACAAATGCAAATGACTTCATGCCAGCACAGATAGATAAGAGGAATCGGGTTCTGCAGGCCGCCCAAAAGGCGGCGGGCTACAGCTTCAGGAGCACGGCACCCCAGGTGAATCCACCGCCCACGCCTTCCAGAAGCAGCGTTTCACCCTTCTTGACCTGCCCGCTGCGCACCGCATGGTCGAGCGCCAGGGGAATCGACGCTGCCGAGGTGTTGCCATGCTGGTCCACCGTGACCACCACCTTGTCCATCGACAGCTTGAGCTTGCGGGCCGTGCCCTGCATGATGCGTATGTTGGCCTGGTGGGGGATCAGCCAGTCCACATCGGCTTCGGTCATGCCCGCCTTGGCCAGCGCGGCATGGGCGGCCTTTTCCAGCACGCCCACGGCCAGCTTGAACACGGCCTGGCCGTCCATCTTGAGCACCGGGTCGCCCAGCACCTGGCCACCCGAGACATTGCCCGGCACGCACAGGATGCCGACATGCTTGCCATCGGCATGCAGGTCGCTCGACAGGATGCCGGGCGTCTCGGACGCCTCCAGCACCACGGCACCGGCACCATCACCGAACAGCACGCAGGTGGTCCGGTCCTTGAAGTCGAGGATGCGGCTGAAGACTTCGGCGCCAATCACCAGGGCACGGTTCGCCGCGCCGGTCTGGATCATCGAATCGGCTACGGCCAATGCATAGACGAAACCGCTGCACACGGCCTGCACATCGAACGCCGGGCAGCCATTGGCACCCAGCTTGTGCTGCAAGATGCAAGCGACCGAGGGAAACACCATGTCCGGCGTGGACGTGGCGACGATGATCAGGTCGATGTCCTGCGCTTGCAGGCCCGCAGCCTGCAAGGCATTGCGAGCAGCTTCGAGACCCAGGTCGCTGGCCGTCACATCAGGGGCGGCGAAATGCCGCGCCCGGATCCCCGTGCGCTCAACGATCCACTCGTCCGAGGTTTCGATGCCATCGCGGGCCAACTCGGCCACGAGGTCGGCATTCGTGAGCCGGCGCGGTGGCAGATAGCTGCCAGTGCCGGTTATGCGGGAATAGCGTCTCATTAATGTGTCGTCGTCGCCGCAGCAGGCCTGGGCTGGGCATCGGCGGGGGCCAAGAGCGGCGCCGCATGCGCAATCCGGGTCCGGACACGGTCGAGCAGGTTGTTGCGGGCTGCATCATACGCCCGGTTCAAGGCCTGCTCGAAGGCCATGGCATCGGCCGAGCCATGGCTCTTGAACACCAGTCCGCGCAGCCCCAAAAGTGCCGCGCCGTTGTAACGCCGGTAGTCCATGCGGATCATGAGCGCCTTTAGCACCGGATAGGCAACGATAGCAGCAGCTTTTGTGAAAATGTTGCGAGAAAACTCATTTTTGAGCCCTCCTATCACCATCGCAGCCACCCCTTCGCTGGCCTTGAGCGCCACGTTGCCGACAAATCCGTCACAGACCACGATGTCCACCGTGCCCTTGAAGATGTCATTGCCTTCGACGTTGCCGTAGAAATTGAGATCGCCCGCTTCGGCAGCAGATCGCAACAGTTCACCCGCTTTTTTGATGACTTCGCTGCCTTTGATGATCTCTTCACCAATATTGAGCAACCCAACGGTGGGCTCGCCGCCATCATCGCGCAAGGCAGACACCAAGGCCGAACCCATCACCGCAAACTGCAGCAGATGCTCTGCCGAGCAGTCCACATTGGCACCCAGGTCGAGCACCGTGGTGGCGCGCCCCTGGTTGTTGGGCAATTGGGTGGCAATGGCAGGCCGGTCGATGCCGTCCAGGGTCTTGAGCAGATAGCGCGCAATGGCCATCAGGGCACCGGTGTTGCCAGCAGAAACCGCCGCTCCCGCAGTTCCATCCTTGACCTGCTGGATGGCCACGCGCATGGAAGAGTCTTTTTTGCGGCGCAGGGCCACCTCGACCGGATCGTCCATGGCCACCACCTCGGTGGCGGGGACGATGGTGGCGCGGTCATGGGAAAAATCCTTCAGGCTGTCCGCCAGGCCGACCAGCAGCAAGCGGGCATCCGGGTGATTGCCAAGGAACTGACGGCACGCCGCGAGCGTGACGCGGGGGCCGTGATCGCCCCCCATGCAGTCAACAGCCAGTGTGATCATGGGCGACTTGTCCGGCCAACTGCGCTGGCCGGAAGATGGATACAACGGTCAAAACAAAGGCCCGCGCTACAGAATCCGTAGCTACGGGCCTTTGAAGGGTACTGAAGATCAGGCTTCAGACTTGTTTTTGAGCACCTGGCGGCCGCGGTAGAAACCGTTGGGGCTGATGTGGTGGCGCAGATGGGTTTCGCCGGTGGTGGGCTCCACTGCAATGCCTGGCACATTCAGGGCATTGTGCGAACGGTGCATACCGCGCTTGGAAGGGGACTTTTTGTTTTGCTGAACGGCCATGATGGCTCCTGGTCTTAAATAGGTTGGTAAATACGCGATGAGCCCATAGAAGACACGAGGGGATTCGCGCGAAGCCCTCGATTATATCCCAAATGGATTCAGTGTCCCTTGCGGTCTTTCTTGAGGCCTGCCAACGCTGCAAAAGGATTGGGCTTGTCGGCGCTTGCCGCCTCGAAATCATCGTCCGTCGATGCCAGCGGCACAGCCGTCGGGCACTCGTCATGCTTGGGCACCACGGGCAGCGCCATGAGCAACTCGTCCTCGATCAACTCGTGCAGGTCGAACTCACGGGTCATTGCCAGCAAGTCCTCTTCACTCTCGTCGTCGAGGGCTTCGGCGGTAGCCTCGTCGGCCACGAAGCGAAACGCGCGGTCCACCTCCAGCGGCACATCCACCGGCGTGAGGCAGCGCTGGCACTCCATGGGAAAGGACGCACGCACCTTGAGCACCAGCCACACCTGGCCTGCGCCGCCAAGCGCCGTGCGCACCTCTCCCTGCGCCTGCCAGTCCACCAGCAGGTCGGGGTGCAGCCCCCGGGCCTCCTGGGCCAGGCGCTCATACTTCAAAAGGGAATCATGGCCGGCCAGGCGCGCGCCGGCCAAAGCAAACGCTTTGACGTCGAGCCGGTCCACTGAGAATTCCTTGGTCATGGCGGCAGTGTAAGAGAATCAGCGAATGCATCAATCCCCTGCCCTGCAACGCCCTGTGGTATTGGGCTCCACCTCGCGCTACCGCCGCGAACTGCTCTCGCGCCTGAACCTGCCTTTCGAGGTCGCCTCTCCCGATGTGGACGAAACCCCCAGCCCGGGCGAGGCCCCGCGCGATCTGGCTTTGCGCCTGGCTTTGGCCAAGGCCCGGGCCGTGGCACATCTTTATCCCGAGGCCGTGGTCATCGGCTCCGACCAGGTGGCCGACCTGGCCGGCCAGCCGCTGGGCAAGCCCGGCACCCACGAGCGCGCCGTTCAGCAGCTGCGCCAGATGCGCGGACAGACCGTCATCTTCCAGACCGCCGTGGCCACCGTGTGCCAGGCCAGCGGCTTCGAGCAGGTGGACATCGCCCCCGTGGAAGTGCGCTTTCGCGACCTGTCGGACGACGAAATCGAGCGCTACCTGCGCGCCGAGCAGCCCTACGACTGCGCCGGCAGCGCCAAGAGCGAAGGCCTGGGCATCGCCCTGCTCGACGCCATCCACAGCGACGACCCCACAGCCCTCATCGGCCTGCCGCTGATCCGCACCTGCCGCATGCTGCGCGCTGCCGGAGTGGTTCTGCCATGAGCACCCGCCCCGCCACCCCCACGGATGCACCATCAGGCGCCGCCGCCAGCGGCACGCTGTACCTGGTACCCGCCCCCCTCGACTTCGGCTGCGAGGTGGAAGCCCCCCTGCAGGACGCCCTGCCCGCCGGCACCCTGCAGCAGGCCGCGCAGCTCACCCACTGGATCTGCGAGAACGCCAAGAGCACCCGCGCATATTTGAAGCGCATCGATGCCCTGCACCCACTGGCAACACCTCTGCAGCAGCAACAGATCACCGAGCTACCACGCGAGGTGCACAAGAAAGGCGACCACGGCGACAAGGGCTCCGCCACGTTCGACGCCAAGCCCCTGCTGGCCCCGGCACTGGCTGGCCACGCCATGGGCCTGGTCAGCGAGGCCGGCATGCCGGCGGTGGCCGACCCGGGATCGTCCGTGGTGCGCGCCGCGCACGACCTGGGCATTCTCGTGGTGCCACTGGTCGGCCCAGTCTCGCTGCTATTGGCGCTGGCCGCAAGCGGCCTGAACGGCCAGAGCTTTGCCTTTGCCGGCTACCTGCCACAGGACGGGCAGGAACGCACGCAGCGCATCCGCGAGCTCGAATCCCTGGCCCTCAAGACCGGCCAGACCCAGCTGTTCATCGAGACGCCCTACCGCAACCCCGCGCTCTGGCAGGCCCTGGTGCAGACCCTTCAGCCCCACACCCGCCTGGCACTGGCCAGTGGCCTGACGCTGCCCAGCGCCCAGATCCGCAGCCAGCTCGTGCGCCAGTGGCGCGCCCAGCCCCTGGTACCCAGCAACCGCACACCCATCGTGTTTGCCCTGGGCCGCTGAGCCCGCTCCATGCCATGCAAAGCCTCTCAGCAGCCCTTCTGCTCCTTGCCCTGGGCACCTGTGCCACGGGCGCACACGCCATCGTCCGCTGCGAATTCAACGGCAGGAGTGTCAACCCGTCCAACGGCGCCGAAACCGCGGGACTGACCGGCTTGCTGCGCTGCCGCGACGAAAACACCGGCCAGTTGCAGCGCGAGCAGGAGCTCAAGGACGGCAAGTACCTGGGCCGGGAGCGCTTTTTCGACCGCGAGGGCAAGCTCACGCGCGAGCGCAGCGTAAACGAGCGCGGCAACAGCCAGGGCCGCGTGGCCGAGTTCTGGCCCAACGGACAGCTCAAGCGCGAGGAATTCGCCGAGAACGGCAGCACGGTCGGGGCAGTGCGCCGCTTCGATGCCAATGGCCGGCCCGAACGCCTTTCTTTCCATACGGGAGGGCAGGAGCAGTTCGTCATCGAATACAACGCTACCGGCCAGCCCACGCGGCTGCAGTGCCCGCGCGCCAGCGTCCTGCCCGAAGACCGCAAGCCCTGCGGCTTCGAAGGCGCTGCGGACACCCCGCTGTATACCAGTGCTGGCACCAAGGCCGGCCAGGTGCGCTACGACCAGGGCCGGCTGCTGCTGTCCACCGAATGGACGAGCGATGGCGTGGTGGCGCAGCAGATGCTCTACGAGGAAGGGCGGCGCGTGCACCGCAGCTTTTTCACCGAAGGCGGCAAGAGCGTGCTGCGCGAAGAGCGCATCTTCACGCCAGATGAGCAGCGCTTCCTGCGCGACACGCGCGGCCCGCTGCACAGCCTGCGCCGTTTTGGCAGCACGGGCCAGCTGATCGAACAGCATGGCTATGCCGATAGGCGCGAAGTGCTGCTTGAGCGCTGGTACCTCAACGGGGCAGCACGCGAACGCTCGACGATGACCGGCATCGGGGAGTCCACCCGCATCCAGCGCGAACTGCGCGATGACGAGGGCCGGCTCACGCGCCGGGAACTGCTCACCGAACAGCAGCAGCGCACCGGCATTCAGCAGCAGTTCCACGCCAATGGCCGCGTGGCCCAGGAAGACCGATACACGGCACCGGACAACCGGGGCCGCACGCGGCTGGAAGCGCGCAAGCAGTGGGACGAATCCGGCAAGCTGCTGGCCGACGACACCATCCTGGAAGACGGATCGCGCCAGCGCAAGGCTGGCGGACTGGATTCCTGATCAGCGCAGCTGCGGCCCGGCAGACATCATCGCCTTGGCGGCGCCGATGCCCATGGCCGCGCCGAAGCGCTTGGCCAGGCGCTCGGCTACGTTGTCACGGCGCGTGTAGTCGATGATCTCCTCGGCCTTGACCACCTCGCGCGCCACGTAGTCGAGGTTGCCGAGCTTGTCGGCCAGGCCCATCTCCACGGCCTGCTGGCCAGTCCAGAACAGGCCGCTGAAGGTTTCGGGCGTGACCTTGAGCCGGTCGCCCCGGCCCGCCTTCACCACGCCGATGAACTGCTGGTGGATCTGGTTGAGCATGGCCTGCGCGTATTCGCGCTGCTTCTCGGTCTGGGGGCTGAAGGGATCGAGGAAACCCTTGTTCTCGCCGGCGGTGAGCAGGCGGCGCTCGACACCGAGCTTTTCCATGATGCCGGTGAAGCCAAAGCCATCCATCAGCACGCCGATGCTGCCCACGATGCTGGCCTTGTCCACGAAGATTTCATCCGCCGCCGCAGCGATGTAATAGGCGGCCGAGGCACAGGTCTCCTCGACCACGGCATACACGGGCTTGTTGTACTTGGCCTTCAGGCGCACGATCTCGTCGTTGATGATGCCGGCCTGCACCGGGCTGCCGCCCGGCGAGTTGATCAGCAGCACCACCGCCTGAGAGCCCTCGTCCTCGAAGGCACTGCGCATGGCGGCCACCACGAACTCGGCACTGGCCTCGGCACCCGAGGCGATTTCACCCTTGATGTCCACCACCGCCGTGTGCGGCGTGCTCTTGCTTGCGCCGGTCGATGCCTGGCGCATGGCGCCCCAGGCCAGCGCGAGGATCAGGAACAACCAGGCAAAGCGGAAAAAGATTTTCCAGCGGCGGGCCGAGCGCTGCTCGCTGAGGGCCGCAAAGGCCAGCTTCTCCAGCGTGGCGCGCTCCCACCCAGGCTCCTGCACAGCCGCGCGGGCGCCGGACGGGGCGGCTGATTGCGACCACAGGTCCTGCGACGGGGGGAAATTCTTGTCGGAACCCGGGATTCCAGGCTGTTGGGGATCGGTCATTTCAGGCCTTTTGAGACACCATGCGGCCCTTGGCGGGCAGGCCGCCACAGGCAAATATGCAAAAAACAGGACGAGCCAGGGAACACCCCTAAAACTCGACGGGCTGGAGGTTGTATGCAGTATGCCAGTGCACTGCACCATCGGACTCCGACAGGGCTATCTTCACCAGCCCGCCCCGGCACGGCCCGCCCGCGCACTGGCCGGTGTCGGGCAGGTAGGCCGCTCCATGCGTGGCGCACAGCAGCCAGTTGCCGGAATCGTCGAAAAACCGGTCGGGCTGGTAGTCCATCTCCATCGCCACATGCGTGCAGCGGTTGAGGTAGGCATGCGGCGCTCCGCGGTAGCGGATGGCAAAGGCCCTGCAGGTCTGGCCCGCGTATTTCACATCAAAGGGCACAGCCAGCCCGCCATCCACCAGATCGGCGCTGTTGCACAAGGGAATGGAGGCAGGCTCGGCAGTGCTCATGGGAGGACAACGGCAGTGGCAGATGAAGAAAGTGACCGATGAAGAGGCTATCCGTTGGCCCGCAGCCAGTCGTGCAGCTCGCGCACCGAATGCGCCACGGCCAGCGGCTGCAGCACGTGGAAGGCGTCGGGCTCGTGCGCCCCATAGCTCACGCCCACGCTGGCACAGCCGGCGTTGAGCGCCATCTGCAGGTCGTGCGTGGTGTCGCCGATCATGAGCACGCGCTCGGGCAGCACGTCGAACTCGGCCATCAGCTCCTGCAGCATCAGCGGGTGGGGTTTGCCGGCCGTCTGGTCGGCGGTGCGCGAACCGTCGAACACGCCCTTGAGGTCCTTGGAATGCAGCACATCGTCCAGGCCGCGCCGGCTCTTGCCCGTGGCCACCGTGATCAGGTGCCCGGCATCGCGCAGGTCGGCCAGCATCGGCAGCACGCCCTCGAACAGGCTCAGGTCGTCCTGGTGTTGCACATAGTGAAAACGGTAGCGGTTGGCCAGCTCAGGGTACTTTTCGGGCGGCACGTCGGGCGCGGCATGGGCCAGCGCCTGCATCAGGGCCATGCCGATCACGTACGAGGCCGCCTGGTCCGTGGGCACGGTGCCGCCCACGTCCTTCACGGCCGCCTGGATGCAGCGCACGATGATCTGCGTGGAGTCGAACAGGGTGCCATCCCAGTCAAAGGCAATCAGGTCGAAACGGCGGGGACGGGACGTGGGACGCATGGGACAAGGCACTCAGGCAGAAGGAACGAAATCGGCCAGCTCGGGCGGCAGTTGGGCGTTGAGCGCCACGCGCTCGCCACTGGCCGGGTGGTTGAACTGTAACCGCCACGCGTGCAGGAACATGCGCCGCATGCCCAGCTTCTGCAAGCGTTTGTTCAACTCGAAATCGCCGTACTTGTCGTCCCCGACGATGGCGTGGCCCTGGCTCGCCAAGTGCACCCGGATCTGGTGCGTGCGCCCGGTCTTGATCGTCACCTCCAGCAGCGTCATGGCCGGCAGGCCCTTTTCCTGGCGCGCCGGCACGGCCTGGCGCACCTTGACCAGGGTGATGGAGCGCATGCCGTCGGGATCGTCGGCCGTGGTCACGCGCACGCGGCGCTCACCATCGGCCTGCAAATACTTGTGCAGTGGCAGGTCGATGACCTTGTTGCTGGCGGTCCACACCCCGGTGACCAGCGCCAGGTAGGTCTTGCCGGTTTCGCGCTCGCGGAACTGGTCCTGCAGGTGGGTGAGCGCCGAGCGCTTTTTGGCCACCAGCAAAATGCCCGAGGTGTCCCGGTCCAGCCGGTGCACCAGCTCCAGGAACTTCGCGGTGGGTCGCGCCTGGCGCAGCTGCTCGATCACGCCAAAGCTCACCCCGCTGCCGCCATGCACGGCCACACCCGCAGGCTTGTCGATTGCGATCACGTGCTCATCTTCAAGCAGGATGGGGAATTCGCGCGCGGGCGCAGGCCGCTCGGCCTTCTCGGCCACCTTCTCGGAGATGCGCACCGGCGGCAGGCGCACCTGGTCGCCCGCCTCCACCCGGGTGTCGGCACTGGCCCGGCCCTTGTTGATGCGCACCTCACCACTGCGGATGATGCGGTAGACATGGGTTTTGGGCACGCCCTTGAGGTGGCGTATCAAAAAGTTATCGAGCCGCTGGCCCGCCGAGTCCTCGTCAACCTCGACGAAGCGGGCGGCTGGCGCGTTGGAAGCCGGGGCGGGGCCGGATGGCGGTTTGCCCCCTATAATGTGTTTCACCTGCGCGTTGCTGTGTAAGTGGTTGATTTGTCTGGAGTTTAGTCCACACGACCGCCACACGGGCGCAGGCAGGTCGATGCCAGCGGGTGTCGCCCACGCAGATTGCAGGCCAGATGCCTGCAATGGCCTGGGTGCCAGCCGGCGGGCTGACAGATTGAAACACTGATACGGAATCCCCCAAGCTGGCAGATGCGCCCCACCAGGGCAAGGTCTGCCAGCGGATCGAAGCGAGCATGTGGTTGTTGATGGCTTGGATTGTGACCTTGTGGCGGTGGCGCATGCCCCTGGCCATGCGCGCGCAATTGCCTGCAACAACCGTCCGGCCAGCGCAACCAGCCACCTTGTTCGTGGCAAAACTGCGCCTCTCCCACTCGCCCCCTTCCATGCGCCCCTGCCTTTCGCTGCCGCGCTAACGCGCGGCAGGCTTTCGGCATCCCCGGCAATTCCCTTCGTTTCGATGCGTCAGTCCAGGCATTCACAGCTCCTGTAGAGCTTGTTCAATGGTTTGGAACTGCGGGTGGCAGCCCGCGAGAGCCCTGTCGGCTGCGCCGCTGCCCACCGCGAAACACAAGAAGGAATCGCATCATGAAGCGGATGCTCATCAACGCCACGCAGCCCGAAGAACGGCGCCTGGCCATCGTCGACGGACAAAAGCTCCTCGACTACGAGATCGAGATCGAGGGGCGCGAGCAGCGCAAGGGCAACATCTACAAGGCCGTCGTCACGCGCGTCGAGCCTTCGCTGGAAGCCTGCTTCGTCGACTACGGCGAAGACCGCCACGGCTTCCTGCCGTTCAAGGAAATCTCGCGCAGCTATTTCGCCCCGGGCGTCTCGCCCAGCCAGGCGCGCATCAATGAAGTGATCCGCGAAGGCCAGGAACTGCTGGTCCAGGTCGAGAAGGAAGAACGCGGCAACAAGGGCGCGGCCCTGACCACCTTCGTCTCGCTGGCCGGCCGCTACGTGGTGCTGATGCCCAACAACCCCCGTGGCGGTGGCGTTTCGCGCCGCATCGAGGGCGAGGACCGCGCCGAGCTCAAGGAGGCGATGGACCAGTTGGAGTACCCCAATGGCATGTCCATCATCGCGCGCACCGCCGGCATCGGCCGCACCGCGCCCGAGCTGCAGTGGGACCTGAACTACCTGCTCAAGCTGTGGAACGCCATCGACGGCGCGGCCAAGGGTGGCAAGGGCGCCTTCCTGATCTACCAGGAATCGAGCCTCGTCATCCGCGCGATCCGCGATTACTTCAACAACGACATCGGTGACATCCTCATCGATACCGACGACATCTACGAACAGGCGCAGCAGTTCATGGCGCACGTCATGCCCGAGCATGCCGCCCGCGTGAAGCGCTACCGCGACGACGCCGCCCTGTTCAGCCGCTTCCAGATCGAGCACCAGATCGAATCGGCCTACGCCCGCACCGTGCAACTGCCCTCGGGCGGCGCCATCGTGATCGACCACACCGAAGCGCTGGTCAGCGTGGACGTGAACTCGGCCCGCGCCATCAAGGGCGGCGACATCGAGGAAACCGCCACGCGCACCAACCTGGAAGCCGCCGACGAAGTGGCCCGCCAGATGCGCCTGCGCGACCTGGGCGGCCTGATCGTGATCGACTTCATCGACATGGAGGAGAGCAAGAACCGCCGCGAAGTGGAAAACCGCCTGCGCGACGCGCTGCGCCAGGACCGCGCCCGCGTGCAGTTCGGCACCATCAGCAAGTTCGGCCTCATGGAAATGAGCCGCCAGCGCCTGAAGCCCGCGCTGTCCGAAGGCTCGTCCATCCCCTGCCCACGCTGCGGCGGCTCGGGCCACATCCGCGACACCGAATCCTCGGCGCTGCAGATCCTGCGCATCATCCAGGAAGAGTCGATGAAGGACAACACGGCCGCCGTGCACTGCCAGGTGCCGGTGGAAGTGGCTTCGTTCCTGCTGAACGAAAAGCGCACCGAAATCGCCAAGATCGAGCTCAAGCAACGCGTGGCCGTGCTGATGGTTCCCAACAAGACGCTGGAAACCCCCAACTACCGCCTGGAACGCCTGAAGCACGACGACCCGCGCCTGGACCACATCGAAGCCAGCTACAAGCTCGCCGAAGAAGTGGAAGACCCCACGGCCGTGACGCGCCGCTCGCAGGAGCCCACCAACAAGCAGACCCCGGTGATCAAGGGCGTGCTGCCCGACGCACCGGCACCGCAGGTCGAGCCCCGCCCCGAAGGCGCGGCCCGCCCACCGCGCGCCGGCCAGGGCCAGCGCCCTGCGGCCACGCCAGTTGCTGCGCCCACGCCCGCACCGGCACCCGCTGCGGCAGCGCCTGCTGCACCTCAGGAGCAAGGGATTCTTGCCTTCATCAAGGGCTTGTTCGGCTTTGGTGGCGCACCGGCGGCAGCACCTGCACCGGTGGCGGCCCCTGCACCAGCAGCCGCACCCGCCGCGGAAACCACCGCCCGCGAACCCCGCCGTGATGGCCGCGGCGAAGGCCGTGGCGGACGCCGCAGCAACCGCGATGCGCCCGGCCGCAGCGATGGCCAGCGCGAAGGTGGCGGCCGTGAAGGCGGCAACCGCGATGGCGCCACAGAAGGACGTGGCCGCCGTGGCGAACGCCCGGCCGAAGGCCGTGCACCCCGCGACGCCGAAGTCCAGGGCAGCCGCCCACCGCGCGAAGGCGGCGAGCGCCGCCCCGAGGGTGAAGGCCGCGAGGGACGTGAAGGACGCGGCGGCCGCAACGGCCGTGGTGGCCGCAACGACAGCGAAGGCCGCAACCAGGCCAATGGCGCCGCCCTGAATGGCGAGCAGGCAGCGGCAGTCGCCGGTGCCCAGGTGGAAGGCCCGATCGGCAGTGGCGCCGACGCCGCCGCCGGCCAGGCACCGCGCAGTGAACGTGGCGAGCGCGGCCCCCGCCGCGAGCGCGGCGACGGCACCGGCCGCCGCGAACGTGGCGAGCGTGCGCCCCGCAACGCCGAGGGCACGGAAGCCGCTGCACCGGCAGGCGACTTTGCCGACACCTCGCCGCTGGCGCTGCTGCCTGATCTGGACCTGACGGGCAACGAGTCCGCAGCCGCAGGCACTGAAGAGCAGCGCCGTGAGCGCCGCTCGCGCGACCGCTATGGCCGTGACCGCCGTGAACGCGGTGAGCGCGGTCCACGCGATGGCGCCGAAGCTGCCGCAGCACCGGCAGCCCCCCTGCTGGACTTCGATACCTCGAATGTACCGGCCACAGCAACGGCCGAGCCCCAGGACGAGCCACCACGCCGCAGCTACTTCAGCGCAGCAGCCCCTGCTGCCGCCACCGAAGCCGCAGCGCCCGTGGCGGCACCTGTCGCGGCTCCAGTGCAAGAGAGCGCCCCGGCCCCTGTGGCCGTCGCTCCCGTCGCACCGGCCCCGGCTCCTGCTGCTGCACCGGTCGTGGCAGCCCCTGCACCGGTGGTACAGGCCCCCGCCCCTGTAGCAGCACCTGTAGCAGCACCTGTGGCAGCACCGGTAGCGGCCCCTGCGCCTGCAGCCGCCGCCCCCGTGGCAGCGCCGGCCCCCGCAGCGGGTCTGCCCCGTGTGCAGGCGTTCACGCTGCCACTGGATGCGCTGCAGCAGGTCGCCGAATCGTCGGGCCTGCAGTGGGTGAACTCCGATGCCGCAAAGATCGCTGCCGTGCAGGCCGCCATCGCGGCAGAACCCAAGCCCATCCATGTGCCGCGCGAGCGTCCACCCGTGGTGGTGGCCGATGAGGGCCCGCTGGTGCTGGTGGAAACCCGCCGCGACCTCTCGGCGATGAAACTCCCCTTCGAGCAGCCTCCAGCGGCTTGATGCGGTGAGCGCGCAAGAAGGCGGCCTCGGCCGCCTTCTTGCTTTTTGGGCCCCGCCTTTGCGCTGGCGCACGGCCGATGCCGGTATCCTTGCGGCCACGACCTCGGTGTCTCACTTTCCTTCTGTTCGACCTCGACGAACCACCACGCCTCCATGCTGTTCCTGCTGTCTCCCGCCAAATCGCTGGACTATGAAACCCCGCTGCCGCCGGACATGCCGCACACGCTGCCGCAGTTCGTGGCCCAATCCACGGCCCTGATCAAGGTGCTGCGCGAGAAGTCGCACCAGGACATCGCCACACTGATGTCGCTGAGCGACCCGCTCGCGGCCCTGAATGTGGCGCGCTACCAGGCCTTCAGGCCGCGCTTCACCGCCGCCAACTCGCGCCAGGCCCTGCTGGCATTCAACGGCGACGTCTATGAAGGCCTGAATGCGCGCACGCTGGACAGCGAAGACCTGCAATGGGCGCAGGACCATGTGTGCATTCTGAGCGGCCTGTACGGCATGCTGCGCCCGCTGGACCGGATGCAGCCCTACCGCCTGGAAATGGGCACACGCCTGGCCACCGATGCCGGCAGCAACCTCTACCAGTTCTGGGGCAGCCGCATCGCGGAGCACCTGAACAAGCGCTTGCGGGCCGACACCACGCCGGTGGTGGTGAACCTCGCCTCGCAGGAGTATTTCAAGGTGGTGGACACCAAGGCCCTCAAGGCGCGCGTGGTCGAATGCGTGTTCGAGGACTGGAAGGGTGGCACCTACAAGATCATCAGCTTCCACGCCAAGCGCGCACGCGGGCTGATGGCGCGCTACGCCGTGACCCACCGCCTTGCGACCCCGCATGCCCTCCAGGGCTTTGACCTGGAGGGCTACACTTTTGCTCCCGCCGCCTCAGAACCCGAGCGCCTGGTGTTCCGGCGCAAGACCAACGAGTGAGATCTGCCATGGCATCGTCTTCCGAACAGTCGCCGTCCACCGCAACCACCGCCGCAGCGGCACGCCAGGCCATCACGCCCGAGCTGCGCCGCTGGATCATCGAGCAGGCCGAGGCCGGCTTTGCCGCACCCGTGGTGCTGCAGTCCATGCGCGATGCCGGCTGGAACGAGGACACAGCCGCCGAGGCGCTGGAAATCACGCTGCAGGACCACCTCAACGCGCTTGCCGAGCAGCAAGGCCAGCCGTCCGCCGTGAAGGTGCCCGAGCCCCTAATGGGTGAATCGCCCGCCCAGATCGATGCCGGCGACCGCATGGTGAGCATTCTGCTGGCGATGGCCAAGCCGCGCATCGTGGTCTTCGGCAACCTGCTCTCGCCGGAAGAGTGCGATGCCCTGATCGCCGCTGCCGAGCCGCGCATGGCGCGCTCGCTCACGGTGGCCACCAAGACCGGCGGCGAGGAAGTCAACGACGACCGCACCAGCGACGGCATGTTCTTCCAGCGCGGCGAAAATCCCGTGGTGCAGCGCATCGAGGAGCGCATCGCCCGCCTGCTGGACTGGCCGATCGAGAATGGCGAGGGCCTGCAGGTGCTGCACTACCGCCCCGGCGCCGAATACAAGCCGCACTACGACTACTTCGACCCGGGCGAGCCCGGTACCGCGACCATCCTCAAGCGCGGCGGCCAGCGCGTGGGCACCCTGGTGATGTACCTCAACACGCCCGAAAAAGGCGGCGGCACCACCTTCCCCGACGTGCATGTCGAAGTCGGCCCGCAGCGCGGCAATGCCGTGTTCTTCAGCTACGAGCGCGCAGCGCCCTCCACCCGCACCCTGCACGGCGGCGCGCCCGTGATCGCCGGCGAGAAGTGGATTGCCACCAAGTGGCTGCGCGAACGCGAATTCAAGTAACCAAAGGCCTGCCGCCAGTCCTGCGGGCACGCCGCAGGCTCGCCACCAAGGGATCCCTCCATGAACGACAACACCCCCGAACAATCCCAGTTGGGCAAGGCCTCGGCCTATGTGGACCAGTACGATGCCTCGCTGCTGTTCCCCATCCCGCGCGCGGGCAAGCGCGCCGAGATCGGCGTCACCACCGCACCGCCCTTTTTCGGCGCCGACCTGTGGACAGCGTTCGAGCTGTCGTGGCTCAACCAGCGCGGCAAGCCGCAGGTGGCCCTGGCGCACATCACCATCCCCTGCGAAACGCCGAACATCGTCGAGAGCAAGTCGTTCAAGCTCTACCTCAACAGCTTCAACAACACGCGCTTTGCTGATGCCTCCGAGGTGCAGGCACGCATCCGTGCCGACGTGAGCGAGGCCGTGTGGCGCGGAGCTGAACACCCGGCCACCGTGGGCGTGCGGCTGCTGCTGCCAGAACTGTTTGACCAGGAACCCGTGCACGAGCTCGACGGCCTGAGCCTGGACCGCCTGGACGTGGAGTGCACCCACTACCAGCCTGCGCCGCAGTTGCTGCATGCCGTGCACGACGAGCCCGCCGTCACCGAAGTGCTCACCAGCAACCTGCTCAAGAGCAACTGCCTGGTGACCGGCCAGCCCGACTGGGGCAGCGTGCAGATCCGCTACACCGGTGCCCCCATCGACCAGGAAGGCCTGTTGCAGTACCTGGTGAGCTTTCGCAACCACAACGAGTTCCACGAGCAGTGCGTGGAGCGCATCTTCATGGACCTGTGGACGCGCTGCAAGCCGCTCAAACTCACGGTCTACGCGCGCTACACACGCCGCGGCGGCCTGGACATCAACCCGCTGCGCACCAGCCACCCGCAGGCCCTGCCGGGCAACGTACGCACGGCAAGGCAGTGACTCCCCCTGAGTCGCTTCGCGCCTTCCCCCTCTCTCATATTGCTTCGCAATCTGGGAGGGGGACGCCCCCAGTGCGGCGGGGCGGCCCTTGCACGGGGGCACTGGCCTGAGTCGTGCCAGTTGCATACGCCATGTGCGATAGCGCGATGGAACGCCGATACCAGCCTTGGCAGAGCGCTAGCGTCATTGCGTCGCCTTACAGTAGCCCTATCCATTGCCGAGCCAATCGCACCGCAATCGGTGCAGGCGGTGCGCGCGGGTTCGCCACGCCACATACAGGCTGGGCAACAGGGTTCCGGCAAAACACAGGGGCATGGCCCAGGCCTCGCCAAAGGCACAGGCGGGTAGCCAGCCCACCCAGCCCATGAGCCAGAGCGTGAGCACCAGATCCCACAGGTGGTATTCCAGCGGATGCTCCACCCGGTGTTCCACATGCCACTGCTTGATGCGCTGGAGCTCGTTGAGCGTCATGACCATCTCCCGCCAGAGGAATGATCAATGTAAGTTTGACGTAAGACTTCGTCAAGCCCCCCCGCCCGTCGGCCCTCAGAACAGCGGTCGGGTGTGCGGGTCGGCCTGGCGCACCCGGGGGGCGCGTGGTTCGAGCGGGCCGTCGGGCACCTCGCCTACCCGCTCCAGCGTGCCCACGCGCACGCCCAGCAAACGCAGCTTCTGGTCCAGCGGCACCCGCTTGAGGCACAGGCCGGCCGTGCGGCGGATGGTGGCCGCGTCCTGGGTGTAGCGGTCCAGCGTCTGGTCGCGCGTGGCGATCTTGAAGTCGTCGTAGCGCAGCTTGATGCCGATGGTCTTGCCCACATAGCCCTTGCGCTGCAGGTCTCCGGCCACGCGTTCGCACAGGTCGGTGAAAATGCGGCCGAGCTCGGCCTTGTCGCGCACGGCGTGCAGGTCGCGGTCGAAGGTGGTCTCGCGGCTCATGCTCACGGGCTCGCTCTCGGTGACCACGGGGCTGTCGTCGCGGCCCCAGGCTACGCGGTGCATCCAGGCGCCGCTCGACTTGCCGAAGCGCTCGATGAGCCATTGCGGGTCCTGCGCGGCGAGCTGGCCAATGATCTGTATGCCCAGGGTCGCGAGCTTCTCGCCGGCCTTGGGGCCGATGCCGTTGATCTTGCGCACGTTGAGCGGCCAGATCTTCGTCTCAAGGTCGTTCTCATAGACGATGGAGATGCCGTTGGGCTTGTTGAACTCGCTGGCCATCTTGGCCAAGAGCCGGTTGGGCGCCACCCCGATGGAGCAGGTCAGCCCCGTCACGTCGAAGATGCTCTTCTGGATCAGCCGGGCCAGCACCCGGCCTCCTTCGCGCTGGCCGCCGGGCACGTCGGTGAAGTCGATGTACACCTCGTCCACGCCCCGGTCCTGCATCACGGGCGCGATGTCGGTGATGGTGCTCTTGAACAGGCGCGAGAAGCGGCGCACCTCGTCGAAATCGACGGGCAGCACGATGGCCTGGGGGCAGAGTTTGGCCGCCTTCATCATGCCCATGGCCGAGCCCACGCCGAACTGCCGCGCCGCGTAGGTCGCCGTGGTGATGACGCCGCGGCCCACATAGTCCTTGAGCAGGGGAAAGTCAGCCACCGGGATGAAATGCGGCTCGCGCAGGCCTTCGCCGTCGGGCGTCTGGTGCAGCAGTTCGTCCACCTTGCGACGCCCGCCGCCGATCACCACGGCCAGGCCCTTGAGCTGCGGGTAGCGCAGCAGCTCCACGGAGGCGAAGAAGGCATCCATGTCCAGGTGCGCGATGCGGCGCAGGCGCGGCGCGGAAGGTTCGTCGGGCAGTGGGGAGGTCACGGCCTCCATTGTGCGCAAAAGGGCCGCCACCCTGCTGTCAGCCGCCCAGCCGACAACAGGGTTGGGGCAGCGGAATTACTTCTTGGCGAGTGCCGCGTTGCGCATCCCCTGCAGCGTGCCCGTGGGCGTGATGGCCTCGGGATCGATCAGGCAGTGCAGCACGCTGGGCAGGCCGCTGGCGCGCGCACGGGCCAGGGCCGGGGCGAATTCCTCGGTGGTCGTGACACGCTCACCATGGCCGCCGAAGGCCTGGGCATAGGCCTTGAAATCGGGGTTCTTCAGGGCAGTCGCACTCACGCGGCCCGGGTACTCGCGCTCCTGGTGCATGCGGATGGTGCCGTACATGGCGTTGTCCAGCAGCACCACGATGATCGGCAGGCCGTACTGCACGGCGGTGGCGAACTCCTGGCCGTGCATCAGGAAATCGCCGTCGCCCGCGAAGATCACCACCTCGCGCTGCGGCCACAGGCGTTTGCCGCCCACGCCGGCCGGCAGGCCGTAGCCCATGGAGCCGCTGGTGGGCGCCAGCTGGCTGGCAAAGGTGGTGAAGGGCCAGAAGCGGTGGATCCAGGTCGCGAAGTTGCCTGCGCCGTTGCAGAAGATGGTGTCGGCTGGCAGCACCTCCTTGAGGTGCTGCATCACCTGGCCCATCTGCAGCTCGCCGGGGATGCGGATGGGGGTGGTATCGCTCCAGGCAAGGTACTCGGCATGGGCGGCCTCGACATGGGCCTGCCAGGGCACGGCGGCCGTGGGGCGTACCGTGGCCAGCGCCGCAGTGAAGGCCTGGGGCGTGGCATGGATCGGTTGCGCGGGACGGTAGAGCCGGCCCAGTTCATCGGCGTCGGCATGCACGTGCACGATGGGCTGCACGGGGTTGGGAATGGCGAACAACTCATAGCCCTGGGAGGGCACTTCGGACAGGCGCCCGCCGACCACCAGCACCAAGTCCGACGCGCGGATGCGCGCCAGCAGCTTGGGGTTCACCCCCAGGCCCAGGTCGCCGCCGTAGCAGGCGTGGTTGGCCGGAAACAGCATCTGCCGGCGGAACGAGCAGTACACGGGCAGCGACCAGGCCTCGGCAAAGGCTGTGAACTCGCGCACGGCCTGCTCGGACCAGCGGCTGCCGCCCAGAATGGCCACGGGCTGCTTGGCCTTGCCCAGGCGCTCGGCCAGCTCGGCCATCTGCGTGGCGCCGGGGTGGGTTTCGGCCACCTGGTAGGGCAGCGCATCGGCCACCACCGCTGCCTCGGTCAACATGTCTTCGGGCAGAGCCACCACCACGGGGCCGGGCCGGCCCGAGGTGGCAACGTGGAAGGCGCGCGAAATGAGTTCGGGCACGCGCGCCGGGTCGTCGATCTGCACCACCCACTTGGCCATGGTGCCAAAGACGGCGCTGTAGTCCAGCTCCTGGAAGGCCTCGCGCCCCAGCGCCCCCCGCGCCACCTGGCCCACGAACAGAATCAACGGCGTGGAGTCCTGGTGCGCGATGTGCACGCCAGCCGAGGCATTGGTGGCCCCCGGCCCCCGCGTGACGAAGCAGATGCCGGGCTGGCCCGTGAGCTTGCCCTGGGCCTCGGCCATCATGGCCGCGCCCCCCTCCTGGCGGCAGACGGTGACGGCGATGTCGGCGTCGTGCAGCGCATCCAGCACGGCCAGGTAGCTTTCACCGGGCACGCAGAAGAGTTGCTTCACGCCATGGGTGATGAGCTGCTGGACCAGGATCTGGCCGCCCGTGCGGCTGGCGGCGGTGCTGGAGGTGGAGGGCGTGGTCATGTCAGGGTTCCGGAACGAGAGAAACAAACAAAAAAGAAATCGGCAAACCGTCAGCGCAGCGCATCGCACGCACGGCGGATGCGCGCGCAGGCTTCCTGCAGGTCGGCCATGGACGCAGCGTACGAGATCCGGAAGTACGGCGCCAGTCCCAGCACGCTGCCAGGGACCACCGCCACGTGGAACTCGCGCAGCAGGTAGTCGCAAAAATCCGCATCGGTGCGCAGCGTGGCGCCGCCCGGCGTGGTGCGGCCCAGCACGCCTTCGCAGCTGGCGAAGGTGTAGAACGCGCCTTCGGGCACGCGGCAGCGCAGCCCGGGCGAAGCGTTGAGCGCGGCCACCACCAAGTCGCGCCGCGCCTGGAACTCGCGGCAGCGCTCGGCCACGATGTCCTGCGGCCCGGTCAGGGCCGCCACGGCCGCTGCCTGGCTGATGGACGAGGCGCACGAGGTGGCCTGGCTCTGCACCACGGCCATGGCCGCAATCAGTGCACGCGGGCCCGCGCCGTAGCCGATGCGCCAGCCCGTCATGGCATACGACTTGGAAACGCCGTTCACGGTGAGCGTGCGCTCGCGCAGCGCGGGCATCACCACCGCCGGCGTGGCAAACGCATGGCCATCGTAAAGGATGTGCTCATAGATGTCGTCCGCCAGCACCCAGACCTGCGGGTGGCGCAGCACCACCTCCAGGATGGGCCGCAGTTGCTCGGCGCTGTAGGCCGTGCCGCTGGGGTTGGAGGGAGAGTTGATGAACACCCATCGGGTGCGCGGCGTGATCGCTGCTTCGAGCTGTTCGGCCGTGATGCGAAAGCCATTGGCCTCGCTGCACGGCACCACCACGGGCACGCCACCCGCGATCAGCACCATGTCGGCGTACGACGTCCAGTAGGGTGCGGCCAGGATCACCTCATCGCCGGGGTTCAGGCTAGCCATCAGCGCGTTGTAGATGACCTGCTTGGCACCCGCGCCCACGGTGATCTCGTTGGCGGCGAACTCCAGGGCGTTGTCGCGGCGGAACTTGAGCGCTATGGCCGCCTTGAGTGCGGGCGTGCCGTCCAGCACCGTGTAGTGCGTGTCGCCCCGCGCCATGGCCTGCTGCGCGGCCTCCTGGATGTGGATCGGCGTATCGAAGTCCGGCTCGCCCAGGCCCAGCACGATCACGGGCTGGCCCTGGCGCTTGAGCTCGTTGGCGGCCTGGGTGATGCGCACGATGTCCGACACGCCGATGGCGCTGATGCGGTCGGCCGCGCGAAAGGCCGTGGCGGGGATGGCGGCGTTCATTGCTGGTAGGACTCCAGGGGCTTGTCGTTGGGGGCGGCGAACAGCTGGCGCAGCGTGGTGCCCAGCGGCAGGTTCAGGGCCACGTTCTTGGGCGGGATGGGGTTCATGAACCACCTGGTGTAGATCTTTTCCATCTCACCGCTCTGCATGAGTTTGGTGAGCACGCCGTCCACCGCGGCCTTGAAGCTGGGGTCGTCCTTGCGGAACAGCAGCGCAATCGGCTCGGCGCCCAGCGGTTCGCCCACGATGCGGTAGGCCGATGGGTCCTTGGCGTTGGCGATCATCCCGGCCAGCAGGTTGTCGTCGAGCACGAAGGCATCGGCGCGGCCGGATTCGAGCAGCAAAAAGCTTTCGTGGTGGTCCTTGCCCAGCACGGTCTTGACGGACGCACCGCCCAGGGCGCGTTCCTGCTTGCGCAGCAACTGCACGGCCGTGGTGCCGGTGGACGCGGCAATGGTGCGGCCCGCGAGCTGGCTGACGGACTTGAGGTCCGAGTCCTTGCGCACCGCCATGCGCACTTCGCTCACATAGGTGGTCACCGCAAAGGCCACCTGCTGCTGGCGCGCGGTGTTGTTGGTGGTCGGGCCGCAGCCGATGTCGAGCGTGCCGTTCTGCACCAGCGGCAGCGTGTTCTGAGCCGTCACGGCCATGTACTCGAGCTTGGCGTCGGGCACGATCTCCTTGAGCACGCGCTCGCACAGCTCGACGTGGTAGCCCACGTATTTTTCGTTGGCGCCCAGCGCGTAGGCCATGGGAGGCGAGGTTTCGCGCACCCCGAGCACGACCTTGCCGCTGGCCTTGATCTTCTCGAGCGTGGTCTGGGCGCTGGCACCTGCGGCGCACAGCAGTGCGGCCAGGGCCACGGCCATCATTTTGCGGTTGGGGGAAAAAGCCATGTCGTTGTCTCCGGTGGTTGTTGTGGATGGCGTTGGGAAAGCGGTGGGGGCGTGCCACACGAATGCGGCGTTGCTCCGATTCAGATGACGTTCTTCTCCAGCAGCGGCCGGTTCTCGGCGATGCGCGTGATGGACAGGGGCGACAGGTCCAGAATCTGGTAGCCGCCTGTGAGCAACAGCTCGGCCACGCCCCGCCCCACGGCAGGGCACTGCTGCAGGCCGTGGCCCGAAAAGCCGTTGGCGAACACCAGGTTGTCGCAGGCAGGGGAGAGGCCCACGATGGCGTTGTGGTCGAAGGTGTTCATCTCGTAGTATCCCGCCCAGGCGCCCTGCATGCGCAGTGCTTCGAAGCCCGGGATACGTTCGGCCAGCAGGGGCCAGACATGCTCCTCGAAGGCGTGGTATTCGGGCTCCAGCGGGGCGAAGTCTTCATCCTGGTCGGCGGGCGGTGCAAAGCCGGCGATGAAGCCCTGGCCCTCGGGCCGCAGCCAGATGCCGCTGGTGTCGATGAGCAGCGGGCAGCGTGGCAACCGGGCCGGGCTGGAAAGATGGAACACGGTGCGGCGCTTGCCCACCACGGGCAAGGCAATGCCGGCCCAGCCTGCGATGGCGGCAGCCCAGGGACCGCCCGCATTGACGGCATGGCTGCAGGGCAGTGAGGCACCGCTTTGCAGCTGGACGGCGGTCACGTGCTGCACGCCGTCGCTGGCGGCCATGGCAAAGCCCACGGCCTCGTCGGCGATGTAGCGCACGCCCTGGCTCTGGGCCTTCTTGCGCAGCGCGGTCAGCAGCAGGTAGCCGTCGAACCAGCCCTCGCCCGACAGGCCGAGCGAGCCCAGAGCCACGTCCTGCAGTGCCAGCCAGGGAAAGCGCTCGGACAACTGTGCCGTGTCGAGCAGCGCCACGTCGGCGCCATGGCGCAATTGCAGCCCATGGTTGTCGCGCAGCGTGGCCTCGCCAGCCGCTGTGGCCAGATAGAGGTAGCCGCCCTCGTGCAGGCCGATGCCGGGCACGTCGCCATTGCATGCCAGCAGCGTGCCGACGTCGCGCAGAAAACCGATGCCGTAGGCCGAGATCTGTACGTTGATGTCGGTGGAGAACTGCTGGCGGATGGAGCTGGCCGACAGGGCCGAGGAAGCCCGCGCGTAGGTCGGGTCGCGTTCCACCACCACGACCTCACAGCCCGGCTGCTGGCGCGTCAGTTCGTAGGCGATGGCGCTGCCGATGACGCCGCCGCCGATGATCACGATGGGCATGCCCGTGGTGCTCCCGAACGTTAGCGCTGTGCTCAGACGTCGAACTTCACGCCCTGCGCCAGCGGCAGTGCGGTGGAGTAGTTGACGGTGTTGGTGGCGCGGCGCATGTAGGCCTTCCAGCTGTCGGAGCCGGCCTCGCGGCCACCACCGGTTTCCTTCTCGCCGCCGAAGGCGCCGCCGATCTCGGCGCCGCTCGGGCCGATGTTGACGTTGGCGATGCCGCAGTCCGAGCCCGCAGCCGACATGAACTGCTCGGCCTCGCGCACGTTGAGCGTGAAGATCGAGGACGACAGCCCGGCACCCACGGCGTTGTTCCAGGCAATGGCCTCGTCGAACGTGCTGTAGCGCACTACGTAGAGGATGGGCGCGAAGGTTTCGTGCAACGCCGGGCCCTCGTGCTTTGACAGTTCCACCAGCGCGGGGCGCACATAGTACGCATCGCTGCCAGCCACGCCCTGCACACGGTCGCCGCCATGCACCGTGGCGCCCAGCTCGCGGGCTTCGTCCAGCGCCTTCTGCATGCCGTCGTAGGCGCCGCGGTCGATCAGCGGGCCGACCAGGGTGCCGGTGGCGCGAGGGTCCCCCACCTGCACGTTGCCATACACCTTGGCGAGCTGAGGCACCAGGGTGTCGTAGATGCTGTCGTGCACGAACAGGCGGCGCAGCGTGGTGCAGCGCTGGCCGGCCGTGCCCATGGCGGCGAAGGCGATGCCGCGCAGCGCCAGGTCCAGGTCGGCGGAAGGGGCGACGATGGCGGCGTTGTTGCCACCGAGCTCCAGGATGGCGCGGGCAAAGCGCGCTGCCAGGCGCGGGCCGACGGCGCGCCCCATGGCGGTGGAGCCGGTGGCCGAGAGCACGGCCACGCGGGCATCGTCCACCAGCACCTCGCCGATGGCGCGTTGGCCGATCAGCAGCTCCAGCAGGCCCTCGGGCGCATCGCCGAAGCGGGCCAGCGCGCGCTGGGCGATGGCATGCGTGGCCAGGGCGGTGAGGGGCGTCTTCTCGGACGGCTTCCACACCACCGAGTCGCCGCAGACCAGGGCCAGGGCGGCGTTCCACGACCACACGGCCACGGGGAAGTTGAAGGCCGAGATCACGCCGCACACGCCCAGCGGGTGCCAGGTTTCCATCATGCGGTGTCCCGGGCGCTCGGTGGCGATGGTCAGGCCGTAGAGCTGGCGCGACAGGCCGACGGCGAAGTCGCAGATGTCGATCATCTCCTGCACCTCGCCCAGGCCTTCGGAGGGGATCTTGCCAGCCTCCAGCGTGACGAGCAGGCCCAGGTCGTCCTTGGCGGCGCGCAGTTCCTCGCCCAGCAGGCGCACGAGTTCGCCGCGGCGCGGGGCCGGCACGTTGCGCCAGGCCAGGAAGGCCGTCTGCGCGCGGGCGATGGCGGCGGTGGCGGCGATCGCCGAGACCTCGTACACGGCACCGATGGCCTCGCCGGTGATCGGCGAGCGCACCGGCAGGTCGCCGCCGGTGTAGGCGGCACGCGGCACGCCCAGGCGCTGCAGCAGTGCATCGACATCGGTCACGAGGGAGTGGGAGACAGCAGAGGGTGCGGACATGGCAGCATTCCAAAAATCAATGCGCCCAATATCGCCCAATCGCCGGGTGGCGGATAGCAAAAAATTGGAACAACTTGATTCGCAAATAGAATCAAGTCTCTTCAATACATGCCCATTTCCGGGATAAACAGAGCACCATGACGGTGCGCCAGCGGTGTAAACCCTGATATTCATTCTCCAGGAGCATGAACAGCCATGTTTCGCAAGACCTTTTTGCCGCCCGTGGCAGACCTGCTGGCCTTCGAGGCGGCAGCGCGCCATACCAGCGTCTCGCGCGCGGCCGAGGAACTGCACCTCACGCAGAGCGCGGTATCGCGCCAAATACGCCAGCTGGAGGAGCAATTGGGCATGGCCCTGTTCCACCGCGTGCGCCAGCGCGTGGTGCTGACCGATGCCGGGCGGGTGTACGCCGCCGACGTGCGCGCCCTGCTGCAGCAGCTGTCGGCCGCCACGCAGAAGGCCATGGCGTTTTCGAGCGCGGGCGGCCTGCTCAACCTGGCGGTGCTGCCCACGCTGGGCACACGCTGGCTGATTCCGCGGCTGTCGGGCTTCATGGCGCTGTACCCCGATGCCACGGTGAACTTCTCGGCGCGCTCCGAGCCCTTCGACTTCGCGCAGGAGCCGATGGACGCGGCCATCCACTTCGGCGCACCGCATTGGGCCGGCGCCGTGTGCGAGTACCTGATGCACGAGGAGGTGCTGCCCGTGTGCAGCCCCCACTACCGCGCCCAGCAAGGCCTGCGCACGCCGGCCGACCTGGCAGGCGCCGTGCTGCTGCAGCAGAACACCCGGCCCACGCAATGGACGGAATGGTTCGAGCGCCTGGGCGCCCCCACCCCGCAGGCGCTGCGTGGCCCGCGCTACGAGCAGTTCTCGATGATCGCGCAGGCGGCGGTGTCGGGCCTGGGCGCGGCGCTGCTGCCGCGCTTTCTGATCGAAGGCGAGCTTGCTTCGGGGGCACTTGTGGCCCTGTCCACCGACGTGCTCACCAGCAGTGAGGCCTACTACCTCGTCTACCCCGAGGCGCGCGCGCAGACGCCGCTGGTCAAGGCCTTCAGGGACTGGCTGCTGGCGCAGTGTGCAGGCATTGCCACTGCCGCCCGCCCCACCCTATAGATGGCTGTGCGCGTAGGCGTGGATGGCCTCGCCGAGAAACGCCACCATGCGCGGGTGGTAGGCATTGTGAAAAGCCTTCATGTCGGGGTTGTCGGCATAGAACAGTGCCGTGCCGATATAGGCCTCGCGCGACGGCGCATAGAAGCGTGACGCAATGGCATGGTGCCGCGCCATGAGGGCCTGGATGGCCGGCGCAAAAGGCTCGGCGCTGTCGATCAGCGGCGCCAGTTCCTCATAGAAACGCTGGAAATCCTGGTGCGCCCGGGCCTTGTCGACATGGGCCCACTGGTTGGTGGCGGCCAGCGAGGCAGCTTGTTCAGCGGCTTGCGCGTTGCGGCATTGCTGGAGGTATTCGGGGCTGGCGTCGTGCAGTGTGGTCATGGGTGCGGCACTTGGCCGTAGAGGAATGAGCACCGAATGTAGGCCGTGCACCGTGCTGCGGTGGCAGATCCATGCCACCCGCTGTGCCGGGCGTCACCGCCGCCCACCATTCGCAACGCGCACGTTGCGGGCGAGCTACAGCAAGGCCGCCGCCATCATCGCCAGCCCGGCAATGCTCACGGCCCAGGTCGCCCGGAATGCCGATGTAGTACACCGGGATGTAGGCCATGCGCGCCCAGAAGAACACCTGGGCGCCCAGCACCACCTGGCTGCCGGTGCGGTTGCTGGCAGTGGCCGCCAGGCCCAGGATGGCAAAGAACACGAGGTTGTCGAAGCTGTTGCGCGCAGTGCGCTCGGCGCGGCCGGCAAAGGCCCCCGGATCGGCCAGATGATCGCGGTTGCCGAAGGCCAGCAGCAGGCCCGAGGGCGTCCAGGCGCGGGCTCGGATCAGGCTGGCCACGACCACCAGCAGCCAGGTGATGATGGCAAAGTACACGACGAGGGTGAGGATGGGGTTCATGGCAGCCTGGGACAAGGGTGGTGGAAAGCGCCGCATCCATCGCACCTGGACAGGGCAGGAGCCCGCAGCATACGCCCCCGCCGCTGCCGGACTCAGTTCGGCGAGGCCGGCACGCCGCCGGGCACCAGGCGCTGCTCGGGCTGCTGCCCCGCCAGGCTTTGCGCGGGGCGGCGCAAGGTGGCATCGAAGGGATGGATGCGCGGCCCTATGGCCGCCGCCTCGCGCTTGAGCAGCTCCACCACGGTGGGCAGGCGGTCCTCATTGAGGCGAGCCGAGATGGTGCCCACGCTGAGCGCGGCCACGGCGCGGCCCTCGCGGTCGAGCACGGGCACACCCACGCCGGCCATGCCTTCGAGCAGGCCGGTGTTGCGGGCGGCATAGCCCGTCTGGCGCACGCGCTCGATCTCGGTGCGCAGGTAGACCTCGTCGTACACGCCGTACTCGCGCACCCGCGAGAGATTGAAGCGGATCACCTCCTCGCGCTCGGCCTCGGGCAGGAAGGCCAGGATGGACAAGGCACCCTGCCCCACCCCCAGTGCCACGCGCCCGCCGATGTCACCCGTGAATGACCGGATGGGAAATGGCCCCTCGCTGCGGTCCAGGCAGATCGCATCGAACCCGCTGCGCACCAAGAGGAAGATGCTGTCGCCCAGGCTCGCGCTCAGGCGCAGCAGCGCAGGCCGGCACAGGCTGCGCAGGTCGCCCGGGTTGCCGGCCTTGGCGGCCAGCGCGAAGAACTCGGTGGACAGCCGGTAGAGCTTGCTGCGCTCGTCCTGCTCGGCCATGCCCTCGGCCACCAGCGATTGCAGCAAACGGTGCGTCGTGCCCTGGGTCAGGCCCACGGCACGCGCCAATTGGGTGACCCGCCCGCCCTCGGCCTGCACCTCGGCCAGGGCGCGGATGACGGCAAACATGCGGGGCACGCCGCCCGTGGAGGTCGAAGCTGGTTCCATGCACTGCTCCTGTGGAATAGATGGCATTTTCGAAGTGCATCATATTCCATTAAACGGAATAAATTCAATAAAAATTCTGTTTAATGGAATACCCGATGCAAGCTGGCCTGATTACTGCAATACATTGAATCGAAAGCGCAAGACAGTCCACAGAACGCTGAAACCCGCACCGCACCGGTGCATACACGGGGCAGGCACGGGTGGACCGCCGCCGCGCAGCGATGAAACAGCGACCAGAAAGGCCCGTGCATGTCCTTCCTTCAACTCACTGACGTGACCAAGTTCTATGGCAGCACCTGCGCGGTGCAGGCCATGAACCTTTCGGTGGAAAAAGGCGAGTTCGTCTCGCTGCTGGGCCCCTCGGGGTGCGGCAAGACCACCACCTTGCAGATGGTGGCGGGCTTCGAGGCGGTGACCAACGGCCGCATCGAACTCGACGGCCGCGACATCACGCACGCCAAGGCCAACACGCGCGGCCTCGGTATCGTGTTCCAGAGCTATGCCCTGTTTCCGCACATGACGGTGGCCGACAACGTGAGCTTTGGCCTGGAGATGCGCAAGATGCCCAAGGCCGAGCGCAAGGAGCGCGTGGCCCAGGCGCTGGGCCTGGTGCACCTGGAAGCCCATGCCACGCGCTACCCGCGCGAGCTCTCGGGCGGCCAGCGCCAGCGCGTGGCGCTGGCGCGCGCGCTGGTGATCGAGCCGCCGGTGCTGATGCTCGACGAGCCCCTGTCCAACCTTGATGCCAAGCTGCGCGAGGAAATGCAGTTCGAGCTGCGCCAGATCCAGCGCAAGGTGGGCACGACCACCGTGATGGTCACGCACGACCAGAGCGAGGCCATGTCCATCAGCGACCGCGTGGTGGTGATGGAGGCCGGCCGCGCCACGCAGATCGACCACCCGCACCGCGTATACGAGCACCCGCGCACGCGCTTCATTTCCACCTTCGTGGGCAAGGCCAACCTGCTGCCAGGCAAGGTCACGGCCAGCGGCGCGGCACGCACCCATGTGGCGGTGGGTTCGCTGGCGGTGCAGGTCGAGGGCCCGGAGTTTCGACCCGGCGCCGCCGTGCTGCTCAGCGTGCGGCCCGAGAAGCTGCAGTTGGTGCCCGCCGTGCAGGGCCGGCTCGACGGCGAGGTGGGCGAACGCTTCTTCCTGGGCAGCCAGTGGCTGTACCGCGTGGCCACGCCCGTGGGCAACCTGATGGTGCTGGTGCCCAATGACGGCCGCAATGCGCTCAACGAGGGCGATCGCACAGGTGTGGACTGGCCTGACCACTGCATGCGCCTGCTGCCCGCCGACGAGGTCGCCGTGGCCGAACCCGAGGCCGAGGTGGCCCCATGAGCAGCGCCACCCGCAAGGCCGTGCCCTGGTGGCTGTCGGCCCCGGCGCTGGTGCTGTTCACCTGCCTGCTGCTGGTGCCGCTGGCGCTCACGGCCGTGCTGTCGTTCAATGCCTTCGACCCGATGACGGGCGTGAAGGCCGGCGAGTTCACGCTGGAGCACTACGCCCACGTGTTCACCGACTCGTACTACCACGCCATCTTCTGGCGCACCTTCTGGATCTCGGCGCTGGTCACCGTGATCTGCGTCGCCATCGGCGCGCCCGAAGCCTACATCCTGAGCCGCATGGGCAACCCCTGGCGCTCGGTGCTGCTGCTGGTGGTGCTGGCGCCGCTGCTGGTCTCGGTGGTGGTGCGGGCCTTCGGCTGGAGCATGCTGCTCGGGCCCGAGGGCCTGGTCAACGGCACGCTCAAGCTCGTCGGCATCGGCCCGGTGAAGATGCTCTACACCGAGATCGCCGTCATCGTGGCGCTGGTGCATGTGATGCTGCCCTTCATGGTGATCCCCGTGTGGACCTCGCTGCAAAAGCTCGACCCGGGGGTGCAGAACGCGGCGCTGTCGCTCAAGGCATCGCCCTTCACCACACTGCGCCGCATCGTGCTGCCGCAGGTGCTGCCGGGCATCCTCTCGGGCAGCCTGATCGTGTTCGGGCTGGCGGCCAGCTCGTTCGCCATCCCCGGCCTGCTGGGCGGGCGGCGCCTGAAGATGGTGGCCACCGTGGTCTACGACGAGTACCTGCACGAACTCAACTGGCCGCTGGGCGCGGCCGTGGCCCTGACCCTGCTGGTGGCCAACCTCGTGGTGATGCTGAGCTACAACCGCCTCGTCGAAGGCCGCTACAAGAAGGCGTTGGGATAACCATGACGATCCCGCAGGAAATCTGACCATGCACAAGAACGGCCCTCTCGCCCTGGCGTTCAACGCCCTCGTCATCGCCTTCATGCTCGCGCCCCTGGTGGTCGTGTGCGTGGTGGCCTTCACGCCCGAAAACACGCTGACCCTGCCGACCACCGAGTTCTCGCTGCGCTGGTTCAGGGCGGTGTTCGAGCACCCCGACTTCGTGCAGTCGTTCTGGAACAGCCTGTGGCTGGCGCTCGCATCGGCCACGCTGGCCACGGTGCTGGCCGTGCCTGCGGGCATTGCCATCACGCGCTACGATTTTCCTGGGCGCGGCTTTCTCAACGGGCTGTTCCTCTCGCCGCTGATCATTCCGCACCTGGTACTGGGCGTGGCCCTGCTGCGCCTGTTCGCGCTGGTGGGCGGCACGGGCAGCTTCGGCTGGCTGGTGCTGGCGCATGCGCTGATCGTCACGCCCTACACGCTGCGCCTGGTGGTGGCGGCGCTGGTCGGGTTCGACCGCAGCGCCGAGCACGCGGCACTCTCGCTCGGTGCCAGCCAGGCCACGGTGTTCACGCGCATCACGCTGCCGATGATCCTGCCGGGAGTCACCGGCGGGTGGCTGCTGGCCTTCATCAACAGCTTCGACGAGGTGACCATGTCGATCTTCGTCACCTCGCCGAGCACGGTGACGCTGCCGGTGCGCATGTACATGTACGCCACCGAATCCATCGACCCGCTGATGGCTGCCGTGTCGGCCCTGATGGTGGCCGTGACGGCCTTCGCCATGGTGCTGCTGGACCGCGTCTACGGCCTGGACCGCGTGCTGGTGGGGCGCAAGTAAGCCCATGGCCACGACGACCTCCCCTGCATTGCCACTGCTGCGCCGCGTGGCCGAAACCGCGCGCAAGGCCGTGCCTTTCATGCTCGATGGCCAGCCGGCCAGCGCCCTCGAAGGCGACACCGTGCTAACCGCCATCCTCACCTTGCAGGCGCGTCTGCGCCACAACGAGTTCAGCCACGAGCCGCGCGCCGGCTTTTGCATGATGGGCGCCTGCCAGGACTGCTGGGTGCAGACCGACAGCGGCGAGCGCCTGCGCGCCTGCGCCACCTTCATCGCGCCGGGCATGGCCCTGCGCACCGGGGAAGGCGCGGCATGAGCAACCCCACCCTGCAGGCCGTGATCGTGGGCGCAGGCCCCGCCGGCATACGCGCCGCGCAGACCCTGGCCGCGCATGGCGTGCGCCCCGTGCTGCTCGACGAAGCGGCGCGTGGGGGCGGCCAGATCTACCGGCGCCCACCCGCGCACTTCCAGCGTCCGGCGTCGGCCCTGTACGGCACCGAAGCCGCGCGCGCCACCGCCGTGCATGCCGCGCTCGACGGCATTGCGGACCAGATCGACTACCACCCCGACAGCCTGGTCTGGAACGCCCAGGGCGGTTTCCTCGACGTGCTGCACGGCACCACGCAGACCACGCGCAGCGTGCCCTACCGCCAGCTCATCGTGGCCAGCGGCGCGGCCGACCGGGTGCTGCCCGTGCCGGGCTGGACGCTGCCCGGTGTCTACAGCCTGGGCGGGGCGCAGGTGGCGCTCAAGTTCCAGGGCTGCACCATCGGCAGCCGGGTGGTGCTGATGGGCACCGGGCCGCTGCTGTACCTGGTGGCCTACCAGTACGCACGCGCCGGCACCACCGTGGCAGCCGTGCTCGACACTGCGCGCCTGGCCGACCAGGTGGCCGCCGTGCCGGCCATGCTGACCCAGCCCGCCGTGTTCGCCAAGGGCGTGTACTACGTGGGCTGGCTGCGCGCGCATGGCGTGCCCATCCATACTGGCGTGCGCCCCGTGCGCGTGCTGGGTGACGAACGCGTGGATGGCGTGGTGTGGAGCGACGGTACGCGCGAACACACACTGGCCTGCGACGCCGTGGGCCTGGGCTACGCCCTGCGTTCCGAGACCCAACTGGCCGACCTGCTGGGCTGCCGCTTTGCCTGGGCGCCCCTGCAGCGAGCCCATTTGCCCGAGCGCGATGGCGCCGGCCGCACCAGCGTGGCGGGGGTCTACCTGGCAGGCGACGGCGCGGGCATCATGGGTGCCGATGCGGCCGAGTGGGCCGGCGAGCGTGCCGCCCTGGCCTTGCTGGCCGACCAGGGGGGGTCCGTGGACACCGCCCGCGCCCAGGAACTCGAGGACAAGCTCACCCGTTTGGCGCGCTTTCGCGAGGGGCTGGAGCGGGCCTTTCCCTTCCCCACCGACTGGGCCGCTCAGGCACCCGACGAGCTGGTGGTGTGCCGCTGCGAGAACGTCACGGCCGGCCAGTTGCGCGACACCGTGCGCGAGACCGGCGCCGACGAGATGAACCGGCTGAAGGCGCTGACCCGCGTAGGCATGGGCCGCTGCCAGGGCCGCAGCTGCGGCGTGGCAGCGGCGGAGATCCTGGCCCACGCCACCGGCAAGCCGGTGGAACTGGTGGGCCGGCTGCGTGGCCAGGCACCGATCAAGCCGATTCCCATCCACCTGCAGGCCGCCAGCCAGCACACCGGAGCCGCTGCATGAGCGCCGCCGCACCCCACCTGACCAGCAACCCGCGCCTGATGGACACCGACGTGGCCATCGTCGGCGGCGGCATCGTGGGCGCCTCGGCGGCACTCGCACTGCGCCGCCGGGGCGTGGACGTGGTGCTGCTCGAACGCGACCTGTGCGGCTCGCGCTCGAGCGGCGTGAACTACGGCGGCGTGCGCCGCCAGGGCCGCCCCCTGAGCCAACTGCCGCTGGCACAGCGTGCCCACGAAATCTGGGGCCGCCTGCCCGAACTGCTGGGCACCGATGGCGAGTACCAGCGCACCGGCCATTTCAAGATCGCGCGCAGCGAGGAGGACCTGGCTGCGCTGGAGCGCTACGAGGCCATGAGCCGCGACTACGGCCTTGGTATCGAGCTGCTCTCGGGCCAGGGGCTGCGCGAGCGCTGCCCCTGGCTGGGCGGCAAGGCCGTGGGTGGATCGCTCTGCCGTGAGGACGGGCAGGCCAACCCGCGCCTGGTGTCCCCCGCGTTCGCACTGGCCGCCCGGCGCGCGGGCGCCCATATCTTCGAGCGCACGCCCTTGACCGAGGTGGAGCACGACGGCCGGCAGTTCGTGCTGCGCTCGGGCTCCGCGCTCACGGTGCGTGCGCCCGTGCTCATCAACTGTGCAGGCGCCTGGTCGGGCCCGCTGGCCACCCAGTTCGGCGAGGCCGTGCCACTGCAGTCGGGCCACCCGGCCATGGCCGTGACCGAGCCCCTGCCCTTCTTCATGCACTGGAGCCTGGGTGTGGAGGGCGGCAGCATCTACTGCCGGCAGGTGGCACGCGGCAACCTGGTGCTGGGCGGCGGTTCGGGCGTTGGCCTGGATGCGGACCGTGCACGCTCGGAGCGCAGCGCCATCGCGGCGCTGGCGGTGCAGGCCATCGAGCTGCTGCCGGTGCTCAAGCACGCACATTTCATCCGCACCTGGAGCGGCACCGAGGGCTACCTGCCCGACCGCCAGCCCGTGCTCGGCAAGAGCCACACCACGCCCGGCCTGCTGCACGGCTTCGGCTTTGCGGGGGCGGGCTTTCAGATCGGCCCGGCTGCCGGTGAAGTGCTGGCCGACCTGGCCCGCGACGGCCGCAGCAGCACACCCACCGACGCCTTTTCCATCGGGCGCTTTTTCCCTGCCAGCGCCCCGGCAGCCGCTGCTGCCCATTGAGTTTCGATCCCCTGACCGCTACCCTTCCAACACCCTGAAAGGAAAGACCCCATGACCTCTTCTCGCCAGACCTCTTTTGTGCGCCGTGCGCTGCTGACAACAGCCGCGGCGGCTGCGCTGGCCGCCAGCGGCATGGCCGGTGCCCAGACGAAAACGATCTACATCGGCATGAACGGCGGCACCATGGAGAAGGCGTACACGCAGTACGTCTTTCCCGCGTTCGAGAAGCTGCATGGCGCCAAGGTGGTGGTGGTGCCGGGCACCTCGTCGGACATCCTGGCCAAGGCGCAGGCCAACAAGGACAGGCCGCAGATGCACGTGATGTTTCTTGACGACGGCATCATGGTGCGCGCCATGGGCATGGGCCTGTGCCAGAAGCAGCGGCCCAACCCCCACCTCAATGAGATCTACCCCGCCGCCCGCTTCAAGGACGACCTGGCCAGCGGTGTGAGCCTGGGCATGACGGGCATCGCCTACAACACCAAGATGTTCACCGAGAAGGGCTGGGCGCCACCGACCTCGTGGATGGACTTCGCCGATCCCAAGTACAAGGGCAAGGTGGTGTTCCAGTCCATGCCCTCCTCTTCCTTCGGGCTGCATGGCTTTCTGATGTTCAACCGCATCCAGGGCGGCAACGACAAGAACGTGGAGCCCGGCTTCAACAACTGGGCCAAGACCATCGGCCCGAACGTGCTCGAGTACATCCCGAGCTCGGCCAAGATCTCCGAGATGGTGCAGACCGGCGAGGCCGCGATGTTCCCGCTGACCCCCACGGCCGTGGCCGCGCTCAAGTCCAAGGGCATCCCGGTGGAGTACGCGCAGCCCAAGGAAGGCTCGGTGGTGCTGATGGTGGGCCAGTGCGTGATCGCCAACAACAGCGAACCCGAGCTGGCGCAAAAGCTTGCCGAGTTCCTGCTGAGCCCGCTGGCCCAGGCCAACGTGCTGCAGTTCGGCGCGCAGATCCCCACCAACCCCAAGGCCCCGGCCGTGGGCGAAGGGGCAGCGCAGGTGGTCCAGATCAGCCAGTGGATGAAGAATGCCGTGACGCTGGACTGGGACAGCGTGAACGCCAACCGGCCCGCCTGGAACGCGCGCTGGAACAAGAACATCGAGCGCTGATCGGCGACTGCGGCAGGGGATCCTGGTCGCGCGGCAACCTGGTGGGGCCACGCGATCCGGGCATCCGTGACAAAAGTCACCCAGCCTGCCCACACCTCTGGCGCGCGATGTGCCAAACAGCCTGCAGGAATTCAGAATCCGCTCCATCGAGTTTCTGAGCTCATTCCCACAAGGCTTCCCCACCATGAAACGCTGGATGAAATGGACGGCTGGCAGCGCCCTGGCACTGGGCGTGCTGGTTGCCGCCACGGCCGCCACCGGCCTGTACCTCGCCGAGCAAAAGCGCAACCGCTACATCGACATCAAGCCGCGCCCCGTGGCTTACACCACCGAGGCGCAGACCATCGAGCGCGGGCGCTACCTGTTCACCTCACGCGGCTGCACCGACTGCCATGGCGCGCAGGGCACGGGCCGCGAGTTCGTCAACGATGGCAAGGGCACCCGGCTGGCCGGCCCCAACATCACGCCGGCCGGCGTAGTGGCGCGCTACCAGCCCGAGGACTGGAACAGCGCCATCCGCCACGGCGTCAAGCCCAATGGCCGCCCGCTGCTGGTGATGCCCAGCGAAGACTACAACCGCCTGACCAACGACGACCTGAACGCCCTGGTGTCCTATGTGCGCCAGTTGCCGGGCAAGGAGGGCACGCCCGCTGCCATCGAGCTGCCGCGCCCCGCCTGGGTGCTGTACGGCCTGGGCGTGATTCCCGACGCGGCCTCGCGCATCGACCACCACCAAGCGCCCTCGCGCCCCGTGCCCGCAGGCGTGACGGTGGCCAACGGACAGTACGTGGCGAACATGTGCATCGGCTGCCACGGCGCCAGCCTGGCGGGCGGCAAGATCCCCGGCGGCCCGCCGGACTGGCCGGCCGCCGCCGACATCCGCCCCGGCAAGGACAGCGCGATGGCCCGCTACCCCACGGTGGAAAGCTTCGTGGCCATGCTGCGCAACGGCAAGCGGCCCGATGGCACGCCGATCCAGGTCATGCCCTTCGAATCGCTGGGCCAGCTCAGCGATGTGGATGCGCGCGCCCTGTATGCCTACCTGCAGGCCCTGCCCGCCGATGGCAGCATGCCCCCACCTCCCGCAGCCGAGGTGGCATTGAACCGGTGAATGGATCCAGTCAGTGCGTGTGCTGCCCCGGCGGCTGCGCCTGGCTGTACGAGCCCATCGGGCCACCCGGTGCGCTGGACGGAGGCGGCGCACGGCGCACGCGAGGTACCACGCTCAGTTGCACCGTGTCGAGCACCGGCGTGGCCAGCACCTGCACGGCCTTGCGCGGCAGGTCCACCAGTTGCTCGGCATGCCACACACGCACCTGGGCCGCGCCCTCCGGCACGCTGGCAAAGCGGGCGATGCCGTTGTCGTCGGTCTTGAGCGTCCAGGCCGAATCGGTCACGAAGATGTGCCCGCGCATGGAACCATGCAGGTGGCAACCCAACAGCACCACGCCGGCAGCGTCGAGCTTTGCGTCGGCAAAGTTGGCGGGCTTGCCATCGGCCTTGCCCGCCAGCCGCAATTCGAAGCCGCTGGCGCCTGGCGCCGCGCTGGCCACGGGCGTGGCGGAGTTGCCGCGCACATGGTGGTCCCAGCGGTCCTGGTTGGTAAAACGCACCGTGGTGCCAGGCACCACCACCGTCACGGCGGGCACGAAGCGCATCTTTTCCTGCTCGATCACCGGGCTGGGCGCCATGAGGGTCGGTGCGGTACCTGCACCGACCGGGGGGTAGACCACCACCACGGCATCGGGCACAGGTTTGCCGTCCCTGTCCAGGACCTGGATCTGCACATTGCCGGCAAGGGCGCCAGTGGCCGCAGCAAAGGCGGCAAAGGCGAGAAGCGCACTTTTCGTCATCATGGGCATCCTCCTCAGCGAACGGTGATCACGTCGCGGTGCATGGGTGCCAGCAAGGCCAGCAAGCGGTTCTGCTGCGCGAAGGGAATACCCTGCGCGTCCATGGAGCCTTGCAGCACCTCGACCAGTGCGTGGAAATGGCCCTTGTTGATGTCCATGTCCGCATGCGCCGATTTCATATCGGCGCCTTCATATTTGCAAGGCCCCCCGCTGAGCTGGCAGAACTGGTCGGTCAGGCTCTCCTTGAGGGCTGCGGGCTTGACGTCCTTGAAATGGGCACCGATGCGCGGGTCTTTCACTACGCGGTCCACGAAGTCATCCACCAGCCGGATGATGCCGGGCTTTTCGCCCAGCGCCTGGTACAGGCCAGCGGGGGCTGCGGACTGGGCCAGGGCGGGGGCTGCCAGCAGGCTGGCGAAGGCAAGGCCAAAGGCCATCAGGGTCTTTTTCATGGCTGTCTCCAAAACTACCAGGTATCCGTTGTTAAATGTGCTGCACGCCACCCGCGACGCACGAAACTGGCGCGGCCAAGGCCAGTGCCCCCGCGCCAGGGCCGCCCCGCCGCGCTGGGGGCGTCCCCCTCCCGACTCGCGCAGCGAGTCGAGAGAGGGGGAAGGCGCGAAGCGACTCAGGGGGTGTTTCATTTCAAAACGCGGCCTGGGCCGACAGGTAATAGCCCGTCTGGCGCCGGCCCTGGGTAACGCCGGGCACGATGCGGCCCAGGTCCACGTAGGCCAGTGTGAGCGACAGGTGCTTGCTCGGGGCCCAGGCCACGAAGAGGTCCTTCCAGTCGTCCTCGCGCAGCCCGGCGCCCAGACCCGCTGAAGCGCCCAGCGCCTGCAGGTTGTTGGGCTTGAAGCGGTATTCAACCCCTACGGCAACGTTCTTGCTCACCAGGTACGCTACCGAAAACTCGGGCTGCAGGCTGCGGCCGTTCTTGCCGGGCGCGGCAGAGCCGAAGCCCAAAAGCCCGTTCTGGTTGGCATTGGTGGAGCGCAGCGTGGCATTGACCAGCAGGCTCTGGGCCAGGAACAGCTTGGTGGCACTCACGTACAGATCGGTGCCGCTGTCTTTCACGCCCAGGAAGTTGTAGACCGACTGGATGGAGCCGGGGCTGGCCCGCTTGTGCTCGATGCCCACCGCGATCTGCGGCATCCAGGTGTCGGCGTCGAGCACGGCGTCGCCTGCGACCTTTACCTTGAGGCCCACCACGTCCATCTTGATGTGCTGGCCCGGCGTGACGCCGAAGGCGGCGACCCCATTGAGCGCGAGTGCTGGCGAGGCATCGAAATCCTGCCGTGCCAGTGACAGTTCGACCCGGTCGTACAAGCCTACCGCCACGCCGTAGCCGGTCAGGCTGTAGTCCTGGGTGCCGGCACGCGTGGCGTAGCCGCTGAAGCCGACTTCGCCCTGGGTGGCATTGCTGCCGATCACGGCCCAGGGTGTGAGGCCGCCACCGGCCGAGCCGGCAATGGTGCTGACGCCGCCGGTCAAAAGCAGCTTGCCGGTGTCGGCGCGGGCGGCGCCGGCCACCGCGACAAGGCCGATGCCCAGGCCCAGGGCAAGCGCCCGGGCCATGGGCGAAAGGGAGGAAGGAGGCAGTGTTTTCATCGGGGCGTCTCCGGGGATGTCGGTGCTGTCAGCAGATGTTGCACCTTCCATTACGCACCGTGTTCACGGCTGGATGCAACAAAAAGCATCTGCCCTCAATTTTTGCGGAAAAACCACGCTGCAGCGCCAGCCGCCCAGTCGGTTGGGCCGTTGCGCCGCCTACAGCATGCGCTGGATCAGCTCGCCCTTGAACAGCACAGGCCCCGTGGGGCCGCCCGCGCTGGGCACGCCTCCGCGCGGCTCCAGGCTGACGGCCAGGGCCGG
This sequence comes from Acidovorax sp. Root219, assembly GCF_001428665.1. GTDB lineage: Bacteria > Pseudomonadota > Gammaproteobacteria > Burkholderiales > Burkholderiaceae_C > Acidovorax. The sequence goes on along the minus strand of NZ_LMIJ01000023.1, from coordinate 264,539 downwards.
CACCTGGCGCACGTCGGCTTCGCCGGCCGTCAGGTTGAGCAGCTTTTCCTGGCCCAGCACGCCCAGCGAGCGCGGGCCGCCCGCTGGCGGCAACGCCCACAGCTGCAGCGACTTGTCCGCCCCCTCCTGGAAGCCGCCCACGCGTTGCAGCACCAGCTGGTTGTTCTTGGGGTCGAAGGTCACCAGCATGGAGGCGGCGGCCTTGTCATCGGCCAGCACGGCCACGTACTGGATCTGCGGCGCGGCCTGCAGTTGCTGGCGCAGCTCGGCAATCTGGGCACCGCTGCTGGCACGCAGCCCGCCATTGACCTGCACGCCGACCACCACGGCCACCAGCGTGGCAAGGGCCCCCGCTGCCGCGACGCCACGCCACAGCAGCAGGCTGCGCAGCCAGCCGCCGGGCCCGACAGCTCCTGGCAAGGCCGGCTCCTGGCTCGCCAGGCGCGCGGCCTGCATGGCCTGGGCCTGCCGGTCGGCCTGCACCAGGTTGTCGATGCGTTTCCAGACGGCCGCATCGGGCTGGGCCAGCTCCTGCAATTCAGCCAGGCCCGACCAATGGGTCTGCCACACCAGGGCGGCAGCACGCACCGCCGCGTGCTCGCGGGCCAGGGTTTCGAAGCGGCGGCGTGCGCCGCCGCGCAGGGTGCCCAGCGCGTAGCTCGCCGCCAGGCGGTCGAGCAGTTCGGGGTGTTGGGTAATGTTCATGGTGCCCCCTCAGATGTAACGGGCCATGCACTGGCGCAACTGCTCCAGGCCACGTCGGATCCAGCTCTTCACAGTGCCCAGGGGCAGTTGCAGCTGCTCGGCCAGTTCGCTGTGGCTCTGGTCGCGCAGGTAGGCCAGGCTCACCACCTCGCGCTGCTTGTGTTCGAGCTTGCCCAGGCACTGGTGCAGTGCAAAGGCTTGCTCGCTGGCCTGGGTCACGTCCATGGGGTTGGGCGAATCGCCCTCCAGGGTCTGCGCCATCTCGTCGTCGAACTCATTGGTGAGGTCGCTGCGCTCGGAGCTGCGCTTGCGCAGCGCGTCCAGGGCGCGGCTGCGCACGATCAGCCCCATCCAGGCCATGGGCGGGCTCAGCGAGGCACGGTAGTTGCCCGCCCCGCGCCAGATGCTCAAAAATGCTTCCTGCAGCACATCTTCCGCCACGTCGCGGTGGCGCACGATGCGCAGCGCCAGGCCGAACAGCTTGGACGAGGTGCTCTCGTACAAGGCTTTCAGCGCGGAGTCGTCCTGTGCGGCGATGCGGTCAAGGAGGTACATCAGTTCACTGTCTGGGGTGAGGGTGCTCATGCGCCGATTGTGTGGGAAAGGCCGGAAGTCACGTAGGAAGTTCCAGGTGGTCTGCTGTGGATACGCCACAAACCGGCGTCTGGATGCACTGGCGGGTCTTTGTGCCCCCGGAAAAGCCCCACCATGCGAACAGCGCGCCCTGGCTGCATCCAATGGGAGGCCTGTTGCGTATAGAGCTGGCACGGCAAAGGGCGGCGCCTTGCAGCCGCCGCCCCTTCTCCCCATCGACCCGCCTGGCCTCATGAACAACAGCATCCCACCGAACTCCCACGCCCCCTTCACGCCACGCCCCGGCATCTGGCAGGGACGCAGCCATGCGGCGTGATGCGAAAGGGGTGATCGCGGCTTTGGCCGCCAGCGTGCTGTGGATGGCCAGCGCCAGCGCATCCGCCCAATCGGTGGAGCGCGGGCGCGCCGTGTACAAAGAGCACTGCGCGGGCTGCCACAGTGTGGACGCGCACCGCGAGGGCCCGGCCCACCGGGGCGTAGTGGGCCGCCGTGCGGGTGCCCTCAAGGACTACGAGTATTCACCCGCGCTGCAGAGCAGCAAGCTGCTGTGGACGCGGGCTACACTCAAGGCCTGGCTGACCGACCCCGAGGCCCTGATCCCGGGCCAGGCCATGGACTACAGCCTGGACAACGCGCAGGAGCGCGAAGATGTGGTGGCCTACCTGGCCACGCTGAGGCGGCTGACGGCCGTGCCTGCCCCCTGACATGGAACCCCGCTACCACTGGGCGCAGATGCCCACCAGCCCCGCCAGCACCAGGGCCAGGCCGATGCCTTCGGTGCGCGACAGGCTTTCGCTGAACATGCGGCGCGACACCAGGTAGCTGAACAGCACCTCGACCAGGCCCAGCGTGCGCACGTCCGACGCCGGGCGCATGGCGTAGGCCGTGAACCAGGCAATGGACGCCAGCGCCCCCATGGAGCCCGCCACCACCGACAACCGCCAGGCACGCGCAATCGCTCCGGCCACGCCGGGCTGGCGCGCCAGCAGCCAGCCGCCCAGCACGATGCTTTGCAGCAACTGCGCCCAGAACACGCCCCAGGCGCCGGCCACCCAGGGCGCCACGCCATCGCCCAACGCCAGCGACGCCCCGCGGAACCCCACGCTGGCAAGGGCAAAGCACGCACCCGAGGCCAGGCCATAGGCGACCAGCTTGCTGCCGCCGCCCTCACCGGCCCGCAGCGTGCGCCAGCCGCCCGCAGGCAGCGACAGCAGCACCACGCCCAGCGTGGCGACGGCCATGGCGCCAAAGGCCAGCGGGCCCGGCAGCTCCTGCAGCAGCACGGCCGAGAACAGCGCGACCTGCAGCACCTCGGTCTTGGAATAGGCCACCGCAAGCACGAAGTTGCGCTCCTTCATCGCCAGCAGCAGGAAGGCCGTGGCACCCACCTGCGTCAGCGCGCCCATGACCAGCCAACTTGCATAGGGCAGTGAAAAGTGGGGAACCGGGTAGCCCGCGCCCACCCAGGTGAGCCCCGCCACCCAGGCCGTGGCCAGCGGCAGCCCGTAGAGAAAGCGCACCAGCGTGGCGGCCAGCGTGCCCAGCTCGGCAGTGACCGAGCGCTGGGCCGCGTTGCGCGCCGTCTGCGCGAGCGCAGCCCAGAGGGTGAGGGGAATCCAGGCCCAGGCCATCCATGAAAGCGTCATGTGTAGGTTATAGCGCGCTGCCGAGGCGCCCAGCCCACTCCAAAGGACACGGCGGCCATGCAGGCTGGAGAAGGCCCGCGAGCTTGCCGGGCGCCTACACCGGGTACGTGCCCGGCAGCAGGATCGAGCGGTCCACCGTGTTGATGTTGGTATGGCCGCAGAAGGCCATGGTGATATCGAGTTCCTTCTGGATGATCTGCAGCGCGCGGGTCACGCCGGCCTCGCCGAAGGCGCCCAGGCCGTAGAGGAAGCTGCGGCCGATCAGCGTGCCTTGCGCGCCCAGGGCGCGGGCCTTGAGCACGTCCTGCCCGCTGCGGATGCCGCCGTCCATCCAGACCTCGATTTCCTTGCCCACCGCCTGGGCGATGGCCGGCAGCGCGGCGATGGATGAAGGCGCACCGTCGAGCTGGCGCCCGCCGTGGTTGCTGACGATGAGCGCATCGGCCCCGCTGTCCACGGCCAGGCGCGCGTCCTCGGCGTCCATGATGCCCTTGAGCACCAGCTTGCCGCCCCAGCGCTTCTTGATCCACTCCACGTCGCCCCAGTTGAGCTGGGGGTCGAACTGCTCGGCCGTCCACGATGACAGCGAGGACAGGTCGCCCACGCCCTTGGCGTGGCCGACGATGTTGCCGAAGCTGCGGCGCTTAGTGCCCAGCATGCCCATGCACCACTGCGGCTTGGTGGCCAGGTTGATGAGGTTGCGCAGGGTGGGCTTGGGCGGGGTGGACAGGCCGTTCTTGATGTCCTTGTGGCGCTGGCCCAGGATCTGCAGATCGAGCGTGAGCTGCAGCGCCGAGCAGTTGGCGGCCTTGGCGCGGTCGATCAGGCGCTCGATGAAGTCGCGGTCGCGCATCACGTAGACCTGGAACCAGAAGGGGTGGCGGCCGGTGTTCTCGGCAATATCTTCGAGCGAGCAGATGCTCATTGTGGACAGCGTGAACGGGATGCCGAAGGCCTTGGCCGCGCGCGCACCCAGGATCTCGCCATCGGCATGCTGCATGCCCGTGAGGCCCGTGGGCGCGATGGCCACGGGCATGGCCACGTCCTGGCCGAGCATGGTGGTGCGGGTGCTGCGCCCTTCCATGTTGACGGCCACGCGCTGGCGCAGCTTGATGCCCTGGAAGTCGGCCGTGTTGGCGCGGTAGGTGCCTTCGGTGTACGAGCCTGAATCGGCATAGTCATAGAACATGCGCGGCACGCGGCGCTGGGCGACCACGCGCAGGTCTTCGATGCAGGTGATTTTGGACAGGTCAGGCACGGGGTCCCCTTGTTATGGATGCAGCGCATCGTAGCCCCGCCGCAGCCGGGGCGGCATGAAGGCTTTTGCGCGTGCATTGAAATTTTTGCATGGCGGCTCACCGCCGGGCGAGTGCCACTCCAGCGATGGCCACCACAAAGCCCACGAGCTGGATGGCCGAGAGTGTCTCTCCGAAGATGAACCAGGCCTGCAGCGCCGACAGCGGCGGCACGGCCAGCAGCAGCGCTGTAGTGCGCGTGGCCTCGCCCCGGCGCATGAGCCAGATGAGCAGCGTGGCCCCGCCGATGGACAGCACCAGCACCGAGAACGCCAGGTAGCCCCAAAGCGCGGCCGAGTTGTCCCAGTGCGGCTGGCCCACGCTGAAAGCCATGGCCAGCAGCACCGCCACGGCACCGATGTTCTGCACGGCACTGGCACTGCGCAGGTCGTCGCCCGCAGCCAGGGGTGATTTCTGCACCATGGAGCCCACGGTGAGCGAGAAGATGCTGCCCGCCGCGACCAGCACCACAGGCAACGAAAGGGCGCTGGAATCGGCCGCCTGCAGGCGTGGCAGCAGGACCATGCCCACACCGCCAAAGCCCAGCGCCAACCCGGCCCAGGTGGTGTGCGACAGGCGCTTGCCGAGCACCGCCACGGCCAGCAGCGCAGTGAACAGCGGCTGCAGCGCACCGATGAGCGACATGATGCCGGCCGCCATGCCTTGCGACATGGCCCACCAGCTGGGCCCCAGGTACAGCCCGCTCATGAGTGCGCCGGCCAGCAGGTGCATGGCGATGCGCCGCACCCCCTTGGGCCAGGCGGCCCGCACCCAGAGTGCCGCACCGATGAAGGCAACGGCCACACAGGCAAAGCGCAATGCCAGGAACCAGAAGGGGTCGGCATGGCTGGCCACGCCGCGCCCTGCAAGAAAGCCCGTGGACCAGATCAGGACGAACAACACCGGGGCGAGCGCATGCATGGGAGGCGAGGAAAAAGCGGACAGAACTGCCGAGCATAGACGCAGGGCGCCCGCTGCGCTGCGCAGGCCCCGGCGACGCGCGGGCGCGTCAACCCGGCTCGGGCACCAGTGGCTTGATCACCCGCGGCTCGGCCCCGGGGCCCGCGTACAGCATGAACTGCAGTCGCCCGCTGCGCTTGGCGGCGTACATGGCGGCGTCGGCGTGCTGCGTGAGCTCTTCGAAGGTGTTGCCATGCGCTGGAAACACGGCGATGCCGCCACTCAGTCCGATGGACAGGGGCTCGCCTGCGAGGTCGAATGGGGTGGCCGCCGTGGCCAGGATCTTGCGCGCCACACTGCAGGCGCCCTCCACATCCTCCAGGCCCGGCAGCAGCACCACGAACTCATCGCCGCCCTGGCGGCACACCGTGTCCGACTCGCGCACGGCGCCTTTGAGGCGCTGGGCGAACTGGACCAGCAGCCGATCGCCCATGTCATGCCCCAGGCGGTCGTTGACGCCCTTGAAGCCGTCGAGGTCGATGTACATCACGGCCAGGCTGCGGCCGCCGCGCCGCGCGTGCGCAATCGCCAACTGGGCCCGGTCCTGCAACAGCAGGCGGTTGGGCAGGTCGGTCAGTGCATCGTACTGCGCCAGATGGGCCATGCGCGCCTGCATGGCCACCGCCTCGGTCACGTCGCGCAACACGGCCACCGCACCGGTCACCGCGCCGTGGCGGTCGGTGATGGGGCTGGCGGTTTCCTGCACGTCGAAACGCTGGCCCGAAGTCCGGTGGTGCACCACGCCGCGCACCGACACCTCCTGGGCCACGCCCTGGATGGCCTGGCGCAGCGGACTGGGCATGGGCATGCCGGTGGCGGGATCGTGCAGGCAGACCACGGCGTCGACCTGGCTGCCGGCGGCGTCAAAGGCCTGCCAGCCGGTGAGCCGTTCGGCCACGGGGTTCAGGTAGGTGATGGAGCCCTGCGCGTCGGTGCAGATCACTGCGTCACCGATGGACTGCAGCGTCAGGCGGATGCGCTCCTTCTCCTCGAACAGTTGCTCCTCCATGCGCTTACGGTCAGTGATGTCGGTGGTCTGCAAGAACACGCCGCGCACGACGCCGCCGTCCACGTCGGGCACGTAGGAGACGATGGCATGGCGCAGCACGCCGGTCTTGTCGGCCACCGTGCACTCGAAGAGCTGGCGCTCACCGCGCAGCGCGCTGCGCAGGAAGGGCTCGCACATGGCGTACAGAGAAGGGCCCAGCAGCTCGCGGCAGTGCCTGCCGCGCAACTGTTCGGCGGGTATGCCGAACCAGGTGTCATATGCACTGTTGGCAAAGCGGTTGTTCAGGTCTGCATCCCAATAGCTCACCAGCGAAGGCAGGTTGTCCAGGATGGTCTGGCGGTCGCGTTCGGCCAGGCGCACTCGGCGCTCACGGCCTGGCGCCGCAGAAGTTCACGCACGAAGAGCATGGCCAGCCCTACGCAGCCGGCCATCAGCAGTACCGAGAACACCCCGAGCACCCAGGCGCTGCGGTGCCATTTGGCCAGGACGGTGTCGCTCGACTGCGCCACGTTCACGATCAGCGGGTACGCCCCCACATGCTCCCAGGCCTGCAGCTGGCGCGTGCCGTCGGTGCCAGCCGCATCGACCGCGTCAATACCCACCGCGTCAGCCTGCAGCCGTGCCAGGGCGGCCGTGCCGGCAATGGAGGTGTTCACATCAGCCTGGTGCGGCGGAAAACGCGAGATCAGCAGCCCATCGGTTCGGTACAGGTCCACCCGGCTGCCGGTCCCCAGATCGAGCGAACCGAACAGCCCGTCGAAGTAGCTCAGGCGAATGGCTCCGACCACCACCCCCGCGAAGGAACCGTCTGCGCGGTGGTAGGCCCTCGTCACCGGAAGAATGTACAAGCCGGTGAGGCGCGAGGGCACGGGGCGGCCCACGTGCAACCCCTGGTGGCTGCCTTTGGCAAACACAAGGAAATAGTCCCGGTCGGCAAAATTGGCCTGGCGTGGCTTCAGGGTGGAAGAGTCCAGTACCACGTCGCCCCGGTCATCGACCACCAATACCGATCCCGAGCCCGGCACCTGCAGGGAGTTGTCGAACAGCACACCGTTGCGGATATCGGCGGGAAGCGCCATGACCTCGGGGCGCTCGAGCCCTGCCACTACACCTTTGAGCGACTCGTCGAGCGAGCGGAGAGTGCCGCCAATACTGCGCTCCAGTGTGCTTGCCAGATTGGCGTTGGTGCGGCTGGCGTAGTCCCAACTGTCTTCCCGCATTGTCCAGATCGTTCGGGCAAACAGCAGGCCGATGCCCAGGGACACCAGCAGCGCCAGCCAGATCAGCCTATGGGAGAAAAACTGGCGGGAAAAATGCATGGACAAACTGGCATGGCAAGGGAGGCATTACGCACACCTCCCGGTTAGTTGCAACACAGTGTAACGTTGGCGATAGCCCGCCCATGGCCAGAAAGGCAGGGCTTTCCAGGCACTTATTTGCGAGACAGCACGCCCGCCCCCCGCACTTCGAACTGCAGCGTGTCATGCACCTTGCCATGTGCATCCACCAATTCCAGCTGGTGCCGCCCAGGCCAGGGCGGCCAGGCCCAGCGTGCACCACGCCCCTGCTCGCGCCCGTCGATGCGCCAGCGCAGGTCGCGCCCACCACTGGCCACGAACTGCAGGCGCTGGCGGTCGGGGGGGATGTCGGGATCGAGCGCAATGATCGTGCCCGGCACCGGCGCCAGGATCCGCGCCGAGGGATCGTCGGCGGCCTCCACCGCTGCTGCAGGCAAGGCCCGGGAAGGTTTGGCGCCGCGTCTGGCGACCACTGGTTCGTCGGTGGGCCCCAGGTCGATGGCGAAGCGCGCCTGCTGGGTACCGGGGACGAACCATTCCTGGCGCGCGGCCTCCAGCGGCAGCGATGCCGCAGCCCCCGCCGCACTCCCCTGCGCAGCCTGCAAGGCGCCGAACTGCACGGCCTGGCGCACCAGGCCCTTGGGAGCCGCTGGCGCGTGGCTGGGTTCGCGCGCATGCAAGAAGCCCATCACTGCGGCCCAGATGGGTGCCGCGCCGCTGGTGCCACTCACGTCATGCATGGCGGCGCCGCTGGCGTTGCCGACCCACACGCCCACGGTGTAGCGCTCGGACCAGCCCACGGCCCAGTTGTCGCGCATGTCCTTGCTGGTGCCGGTCTTCACGGCCGACCAGAAGCGCGTGGCGAGCACGCTGTCGGTGCCGAAGGTGCGCGAGCGCGCATTGCCGTCGGCCAGGATGTCGCCCACGATGAAGGCGGCGCCGGCATCGATGGCCCGCACCGGCGCAGCGCCGGGCTGTGCGGGCCACACGCGCACGGAGCCCCGACTTCCGCCATTGGCCAGGGTGCGAAAGGCGTTGGTCAGGTGCAGCAGCGGCACCTCGGGGCTGCCCAGGGCAAGGCTGTAGCCGAAGTAGTCACCGCTCTCGCGCAACGGCAGGCCCAGGGCGCCGAGCTGGCGGTGGAAGGCATCGGGCGTGACCATGACCAGCGTGCGTACGGCCGGCACGTTGAGCGAGGCGGCCAGCGCCGTGCGCGCCGAGACCCAGCCCTTGAACTGACGGTCGTAGTTCTGCGGGATGTACAGGCCGCTGGCGGTGGCGATGTGCGCGGGCGAGTCGTCCACCAGCGAGGCCGCGGTGAGCCGCCGCTCTGCAATGGCCTGGGCGTACAGGAAAGGCTTGAGCGTGGAGCCCGGCTGGCGCAGGGCCTGCACGCCATCGACCTCGCCGGCCTGGCTCAGTTGCCCCGACGAGCCCACCCAGGCGAGCACGGCGCCCGTGGCGTTGTCGAGCACCAGCACCGCACCGTCCTCGACGCTGCGGCCCTGTAGCTCGCGCAGGTGCTGGGCCAGCGTCTGCACGGCAAAACGCTGCAGGGGCGCCCGCAGGGTGCTGGCCACCCGTTCAGGCACGGGGGCCGCGCCCGGCACGGCCTGCTGCTGGCGCAGCAGGTAGCGGGCGAAATGGGGCGCAATGCCCTCGCTGGCGTCGAAGGCCCGGCGCTGCAGGGCCGCGGTGACGAACAGGTCCAGCGCATCGCAGTCCACGCGCACCGCGGGCTGACCGGGGCGCTGCTGCAGGTCGCGCAGCACGCCGCAGGCCCGCTGCGACACGAGTGCAGGCCGGGCATTGGGGGCGCGCACCAGCGCAGCGGCCACGGCCGCCTCGCGGTCATCGAGCCCGTGGGCGGCCTTGTCGAACAGGGTGCGGCTCAGCGCATCGATGCCCACCAGCTCGCTGCGAAACGGCACCAGGTTGAGGTAGGCCTCCAGCACCTGGTCCTTGCGCCAGCGGCGGTCCAGCACCTGGGCGGCCACCGTCTGGCCGAGCTTTTGCACCACGCTGCGCCCGCCCGGCCCCTGGCGCCAGTCGCCGTCGAGCAGGCCGGCCAGCTGCATGGTGATGGTGCTGGCACCGCGTGTGCGCTGGTTCCACAGGTTGCCCCAGGCCGCCGCCGATGCCGCGCGCCAGTCCACCCCGCTGTGCTCGTAAAAGCGCTTGTCCTCGCTGAGCACCAGGGCCGCGCGCAACGCGGGCGATACATCGGCCAGCGGCACCCACTGGCCCCGGCGCACGGTGGCATCGGTGCGCAGGCGCTGGACGACCTCACCCTCCTGCGAGAGGACCAGGGTGTCCGAGGGTTTGAAGTCCTGGCGCACCTCGGCGAAGGTGGGGATGGCGTGGGCAGGCAGCGCCACTGCGGCCGCCAAGGCCAGCGCCAGACGGCGCCACCACAGGCATGCTTCACGCACCGGGATGCTCCCGTTCAAAACGCTTTTCCGCTTCGGTCAGGTGGTGCAGCAGCACGTGCGAGATCAGGTTCACGCCGATCCCCCCGAACACCACGGGGAGCACATACAGGGCAATCGACAGTTCGGAGAGAAACACCGCATCGTCGGCCATCGAGGGTGTATGCCGGGCCAACGCCGCAAGGCTTTGCAGCAGGTAGACGTCGACCCCGGCAATCAGCACCAGTGCAATGCCAAAGCCCAGCACCGCCAGGCGCGAGATGGCGCGGGTACGCAGCAGCGCCGCATAGATGCCCGCAGGCAGCACCAGCGAGAAGACCACCAGCACCCAGAACCGCAGCTCCACGAAGACGCTGGCGTTCATGGCCCGGGCCTGCGTGGTGGCGCTGCAGTACGAAGTGTCACTTGGCGGCCTCCACCTTCACGCGGGCGTTGGGGAACTCGCCGAACATTTCGGGCGCGTACATGGCCTCCACGCGGCTCGGGGGCAGCGCGAAGTCGCCCACGTTGTTCAGGCGCACCGTGTACTCCATCTTGACCGTGCCCTTGGGCAGGTACTGGTAGTAGCTGCGGAAGGACTCGAAGCTGCGTTCCTCGAACGCCGGCCAGCCACTGCCGCTGCGCTTTTCGCCCTGGGTGGCGATCTCAGAGTCGCGGCCCAGGCCGCTGCCCAGGATGGTGGCGCCACCGGGTACCGGGTCGGTGATGGCGACCCAGGTCATGTCGGCGCTGGCGTTGACCTCCAGCGTCACGCGCAGCACGTCGCCGCGCGTGTACTGGCCGGCAGGCAGCGACTTGTTGGCCTGCTCCACCGGGGTGATGGTCTTCTTGATGGCGTAGCCGGCAGCAAATGGGGCCTTGAGCTGGATGGCCGCCACCGATTGCAGCGTGAGCCAGGGCTTGCCCGTGCCCTGGTGGGCCACCGCCAGGCTCTCCTTGCCACCCGCTGCCGCCCAGGGCAGGAACATGCTGTTGTTGCGCAGGTTGCCGGGCGCCGCCGGCGCGCCGAACCAGGTGGTCTGGTGCGCGGCGCCGCTGGCGTCGCTGGTCTTGATGCGCTCGACCTTGCTCCAGTCCACACTGGCGCTGTTGGCCCCCAGGCTGGCCTTGGTGTTGCCCGCGACCGGCGTGGCCTCGAACTTGGCCGAGAACTTCTCGAGGGCCAGGCCGCCCCAGAGGTTGGCCGTGGTGGTGTGCCAGGCACCGCCCTGCTGGCGGCTGATGAAGCCGTTGGCCAGGCGGCCCATGTCGTCCTTCCAGGTCGGATCGTCCATCACGGCCAGCATCAGGCGGGCAGTATTCACGTCGCCGTTCTGCATCAGCCACCACCAGTAGTCGTCCTGCTCGGTGCTGAAGATCAGCTTGGTTCCCTGGAAGGACAGGCGGCTGCGCAGGACCTGCATGGCTTCGGCCAGGCGCTTGTCGCGCTCGGGCACGTCGGCCACGCGGCGCAGCACGTTGACCCAGTCGATCACCGAGTGCGTGGGCCACTGGTTGGGCGCCACGGTGATGCTGCTGACCATGCGGCCCTGGGCCTTGCCGTAGCGCGACAAGGCCTCGATGGCGGCCAGCTTGCGCATGTCCAGGTCCTTGCGCGGGCTCCAGAACTCGCGCTGGATGCGGCCCTCGACGAAGGCGATCAGGCCGCGCTCCATGGGTGCACGCGCTTCATCGGGCAGCGCGAAGGCCGGGTCGATGCTGCTGGCCTCGTGCGTGGCCGCCAGCAGATAGGCCGTCAGGGTGTCGCTGCCGCGGTTGGCATCGCCGTCGCGCGGCGGGAAGTAGTTGGCCAGGCCGTCGCTGTCCAGGTAGGTGGGCAACTGGGCCACCACGGTCTGCCACAGCTTGCCGTCGCGCATGCCCACGGCCTTGCTGGTCTTTTGCTCCAGGCAGATGAAGGGGTAGTTGGCCCACCAGTCGCGCACGCCGGGCAGGCCTTCGGCCAGCTTGGGCTGCAGCGACATCTTCAGGCCGCCACGGCCGGGCAGTGCGTCGGCCGGCGGGTTCACGTCCAGGTTGAAGCTGCCGTCCACCTGCACCAGCGTGGCCTGCTGCACCGTGAGCGGAATGGCCGGGATGATGCGCTGGCGCGCCTTGAGCGCATCGCGCGCGCCACTCACCGTATCCTTGGCATCGATCTCCCAGAGGATGGCTTCCGAGCGGGTCTGCGCCAGCTGCGCCGGGGCGGTCACGTTCCAGGCCACCTCGCGCGACTCGCCCGCGGGGATGTCGATGGTCTGGGGCTTCAGGTCCAGCAGCGTGGCGCGCGGCGACACCTCGACCTTCATGGCCGCCTTGGTGGTGTTGCGCAGCGTGAGCTGGGCGCGGAACTGGTCGTCCTCACGCACCAGCGGCGGCAGGCCGCTGATGATCTGCAGGTCCTGCGTGGCGCGGATGCTGGTGCTGCCGGTGCCGAACAGGCCCACCGAGGCATCGGCCACGGCCACGATCTTGAAGGTGGTGAGCGCGTCGTTCAGGGGCACCGTCACCTTGGCCTGGCCATTGGCGTCGAGCTTGAGCGCGGGCTCCCACAGCAGCAGGGTCTCCAGCAGCTCGCGCGTCTGCGCACGGCCGCCGCCGCCGCCGGCGGGCACGGCCTTCTTGCCGTAGTGGCGCCGGCCGATGATCTCCATCTGCGCCGTGGAGGTCTGCACGCCCCAGCTGCGCCGCTGCAGCATGGATTCGAGCAGGTTCCAACTGGTGTTGGGCATCAGCTCCAGCAGCGCCTGGTCCACGGCGGCCAGGGCCACCTCGGCGTTGGCGGCGGGCTTGCCATTGGGCAAGGTGGCGGTGATGGTGACCTGCGCCTTGCCGCGCACCGGGTAGCTCTCCTTGTCGGCCACAACCTTCACGTCGATCTGGTGGGCCTTGGTGCCCACACGGATCTCGGCCAGGCCCAGGCGGAAGGCGGGCTTGGACAGGTCCACCATGGCCGTGGGGGCCTGGTATTCCTTGCCCTCGTACCAGAACGAGTTCCACCACTCGCGTGGCGACTTGAAGCCCCAAGTGAAGAAGCTGTACCAGGGCACCTCGCGCAGGCGCCCGCGCAGGGCCAGCACGCTCACGTAGACATTGGGGCCCCAGCCCTCTTCGATCTTGAGCTCGATGGTCGGATCCTGCCCGTTGAGCTGCACCACGCGGGTGTCGATGATGCCCTCGCGCTCCACGGCCACCAGGGCCGTGGCAAAGCGGAACGGCATGCGCACCTGGAACTTGGCGGTGTCGCCCGGCTGGTAGCTCTTCTTCTCGGGCAGCAGGTCGATGCGGTCGTGGTCCTCACCGCCGAACCACAGTTCGCCCTGGCGCGTGACCCAGACCGAGGACGCGGCCTCGCTGGTGTTGCCCTCGCGGTCGCTGGCGATCGCCACCAGTTCCACCTCGCCGGCCTCGTCGAGCTTGGACTCGCACAGCAGCAGGCCGCGGCTGTCGCTCTTGCCGCTGCACACCGTGCCCAGGTCCTTGGTCTCGGTCTGGTTGTCGTAGCTGTAGAAGCCGCCCACCATGCGCTTGCGCGTGGTGGTGGTGATGCGCGCCGTGGCCTTGACCTGCAGGGGCACGTCGGCCGCGGCCGACCCGTTGTGCTGCAGTGCCAGCGCCTGGAAGCGGATCTTCTGCTGGGCAGAGACCCAGCCTTCGGTCTTGATGCCGGCCACCACGCCCGCAGGCCACACGGTCTGCGTGCTGCGCAGGGTCTGCACTTCGCCATTGGGGTCGGCGTAGGTGGCCTCCATCACCAGGTCCTGGGGCTGGCGCCCCTGGGGCACGTTGTCGATGGTGACCTTGCCGGCGCCACTGCGGTCCAGCGTCACGGGCAGCTTGTCGGCGATCACGCGGCTGTCCTGGCTGGCCGCAGCCTCTTCATCGTCGCTGTTGCCGTTGCTCGACTGGCCGCGCTTGCGCGGCGGGTTGAAGCTGAAGGCGTCGTAATCGTTGTACTGCAGGGACTTGCCGCGCACCATGGCCGACACGCGCACCGGCAGGTTGGCCGCGCCGCCGCCGGCCACGTAGTTGATCTGCACGTCGGTGGGCACGGAGCGCACGCGCACCAGGGCCTTCTTGTCGGCGGGGGCAATGCGGCCTTCGAGCACCGGCAGGCGGAATTCCTCCACCCGGAACTGGCCGGTGGAAAGGCTGCGTTCATTGCCGGCGTCGGAGCGCAACTCCACCGAGTACACGCCGAGCTTGGCGGCCGGTGGCACGGCAAAGGTGTTCTGCGCGCTCAGGCCGCCCGTGGCCGTGGTGCGCCAGACCAGGGGTTGCGTGTACTGCTGGCCACTGCCGATGTGAGTGATCACCAGCGTCTCGGGCCGGGTGTCGGACACCGCGAAGCCCTTGCGCGTTTCACTGCGCAGCAGGTGCTTCATCGACACCGTCTCGCCGGCGCGCAACAGCGTGCGGTCGAAGATGGTGTGGGCGCGCTCGTTGGGGTTGGCTTCGCTGCTGGTGGGCACGTTGAAGCGCCAGGGCTCGATGCCGCGCTGCCAGTCGGTCCAGGTGAAGGCCATGTCCTCCACGTTGTCGGTGCCCTTGCTGCGCGCGCTGACGAAGTAGGAGCGCTCACCGTCCTCGCCGCACTGCTCGGGTTCGGGCGACAGGCCTTCGATGCTGGCCACGCCCTGGGCGTTGGTGGTGCCGGTGGCCAGTTCCTTGCCGGTGCAGTCGGACACGCGCACTGTGGCGCCGGCCACGGGCTGGCCCTTGTCCAGGCTGGTCACCCAGGCCAGCGCGTTCTCGCGGCCGAGCTTGAAGTGCACGCCCAGGTTGGTCACCAGTGCCGAGGTGCGCACGTACATGGTGCGGGCGTCGCCATGGCGCTCGTCCAGCAGCGAAGTGCCGAGCTTTTGCGAGGCGATCTCCACCACGTGGAAGCCGGGCGTGAGCGGAATGCCCACCACCTCGAAGGGGCGCGGGTCGTTGCTCGCGGGCTTGGGCAGGTCCAGCGTCTTCACACCGCCCTGGCCGCCCAGCAGCGAGACCATGCGCGACTGCACGTAGTCGCGCTCGTTGTCGATCACCTTGGGCAGCGGGCCCTTGGTGTCGCGGCGCGCTTCCTTGCGGTCGATGTTGTAGTTGTCGTAGCGCTTGACCTTGCGGAACCAGGCAATGATGTCCGAATCGCTCGTGGGGCGCAGGGTGCTGACCTTGCCGGCAGGAGCAGCCGGTGTGCCGGTGCCCGCCTGCAGGCCCTGCACCTTGAGGGCGGCCTCCACGTTGCGCAGGGTCACGGGCAGCAGTGCCGGGCCCTCGGGGCCTTCGGCGAAGCGCTCGACGATGCCGAAGGGTGCGGCCGCAAACTTGGCCAGTGGCGGCATGCCGCCCGTGGCCACCTTGAGCGGGAAGCTGTCGGCATTGCGCAGCGTGCGGCCCGAGGCATCCTTGAGGTCCTTGGGCAACTCGATGGTGAAGCCGGTGTTCTCGGCCAGCGGGGCGGCGAACTGCACGCTGTTGACCAGGGCATCGGGGTTCTTGTCCTCGTCGGCGCCGGCTTCCAGCTGGGGCTTGATGGTCTCCTTGGCCGATTTCAGACGGATCGCGGCCGCCAGCTTGCGTGGCAACGGGGCGTTGAACGTCAGGGACAACGGGCGGATCGGCAGGCAGGCGGCCTGCGCGTTCTCGCGCTCGCAGTTGAATTCGGCCGAGAAGGGCTCGCGCACCTTGTAGTCGAAGCGCTTTTCCACCGCGTTGGCCACGCCGCTCGGCGTGGCCACGCCCTTGCCAAAGACGAACTGCACGCGCGAACCGGAGCTCAGGCGCCGGTTGCAGGCCAGGCTCACGTACTGCAGCGGCTGCTGCGCGGCACGCTTGTCCAGGCCCAGGGACTTGAGGATCTCGTCGCGCTGGCTGCCTTCGATGAGGCGCACGGGCACCTTCTCGCCCACGCCTTCGAGCGAGCACCAGGTGTTGGCCCTGATGCTTTCGAGGGTGGCCGGGCCATTGAGCTGCAACACGAAGGCCTGCTCTTCGTCGATCTCTTGGTAGGTACCGGGGCGCATGTTCTGCACGAACGGCCCACCGGTGTTGAACTGGAAGCTGGTGGGCCCGGTCAGCGCCGCGCCTGAGGCCGACTTGAAGCCCGCCTTGACCGCAGCGGTGCAGCGCACGCCGGGGGGCAGGTCGTTCTCGAAGTCGAAAACCCACTCCTTCTCGCCTGTCCAGCGGCCGTTGCCCTTGGTGGCGGCAGCGTCGCTGCAGCTGAGGGTCAGCGGGGCCGGGGCCTTGGGGTCGCCGAAATTGACGGCGGCCGCGTCGAACTTGGCCACCATCTGGCGCACACGGGCGACTTCACCCTGGGGGGACAGGCTCGTGATCTGCAGGGCATGGGCCGACCCCATTGCGGCCACGGTGGCCAGCAGCAGGCCGGCGGCAAACATCCAGTTCTTGGCTTTCACGCGATCCCCTCCAAAGGAACTGGCAAGCGTAACAAAACCGCATGGCATGCAGGCCTGCGTTGCAAGCACTTACGTATCCAGAGCGTGCACCACTTCACGCAGAGGCCATTTTTACACGGCCGACAGGAGGACGGCCCATGGTCCTACCCCGTCGTGACCTTCCCTGGCGAAAGATGCTTGTTGATCCGTCCCACGACACCTTCTCTGGAGCATCCATGGCCAAGTCCCCAGCCATCCGCAAAACTGCGGATAAGCCACGTTCGACCCCTTCCACCACCCCGTCCCCAGACACCCAGCGTGGCAATGGTGACGAATTGCAACAGCAAGCCGGCGGCGATCACCCCGTCATGACCACGCAGCTGGGCATTCCGATCGCCGACAACCAGAATTCGCTGCGCGACACCCCCCGCGGGCCGACGCTGCTCGAAGACTTCATCCTGCGCGAGAAGATCACGCATTTCGACCACGAGCGCATTCCCGAGCGCATCGTGCACGCCCGCGGCACAGCCGCGCACGGCTACTTCGAGCTGACCGAGTCGTTGGCCGAATTCACCACCGCCCGCGTGCTGACCGAAGTCGGCGTGCAGACGCCCGTTTTCACCCGCTTTTCCACCGTGGCCGGCGGCGCCGGATCGGTGGACACACCGCGCGACGTGCGCGGCTTTGCTGTCAAGCTCTACACCCAGGAGGGCAACTGGGACATCGTGGGCAACAACATCCCGGTGTTCTTCATCCAGGACGCGATGAAGTTCCCCGACCTTGTGCACGCCGTGAAGATGGAGCCCGACCGCGGCTACCCGCAGGCGGGCAGTGCGCACGACACCTTCTGGGACTTCGTCTCGCTGATGCCCGAAACCCTGCACATGGTGATGTGGGCCATGAGCGACCGGACCATCCCGCGCAGCCTGCGCATGATCGAGGGCTTTGGCGTGCACTCCTTCCGGCTGGTCAACGCCGAGGGCAAAAGCACCTTCGTGAAGTTCCACTGGCGACCCAAGCTCGGCATCCAGTCCACCGTGTGGGACGAGGCCGTGAAGCTGCAGGCGGCAGACAACGATTACCACCGCCGCGACCTGTTCGAAGCCATCGAGGCCGGCAACTACCCCGAGTGGGACTTTGCCGTGCAGCTGTTCACCGAGGAAGACGCGGCGAAGTTCCCGTTCGACCACCTGGACGCGACCAAGCTGATCCCCGAGGAGCTGGTGCCCCTGCGCACCATCGGCCGCATGGTGCTCAACCGCTGGCCCGACAACTTCTTTGCCGAGACCGAGCAGGTGGCCTACTGCCCCGCCAACGTGCCGCCGGGCGTGGACTTCTCCAACGACCCGTTGCTGCAGGGCCGGCTGTTCTCGTACCTGGACACGCAGCTGTCGCGCCTGGGCGGCCCGAACTTCGCGCAGATCCCGGTCAACGCTCCCAAGTGCCCATTCCACAACATGCAGCGCGATGGCCACATGCAGATGCAGGTGCCCAAGGGCCGCGTGAACTACGAGCCCAGCAGCCTGCAGGGCGATACGCCGCGCGCCTCGCTGGCGCAGGGCTTCAAACACTTTGCTGAACGTCCCGCCGACGACGGCGCCAAGGGCCGGGTGCGCGCCGAGAGCTTCGCCGACCACTACAGCCAGGCGCGCATGTTCTTTCGCAGCCAGAGCGAGGTGGAGCAGGCGCACATGGCCTCGGCCATCGTGTTCGAGCTCTCCAAGGTGGCCACGGTGCATGTGCGCGAAGCGGTGGTGGGCCACCTGCAGCATGTGGACGCAGCCCTCGCCCAGCGCGTGGCCGATGGCCTGGGCATGGACGCCCTGCCACCCGCTCCCGCCGCCGCGGTGCAGCCACAGGACATGCCGCTTTCGCCTGCCCTGCGCATCATCGACCGCATGAAGCCCACGCTGGAGGGCCGCTGCGTGGGCCTGCTGGTGGACGATGGCTCCAACGCGAAGTCGGTTGCGACTTTCAAGAAGGCCGTGGAAAAGGCCGGTGCCACCGTGAAGATCGTGGCCCCCAAGGTGGGCGGTGCCAAGATGGACGACGGCAGCCGGCTGCCCGCCGATGGCCAACTTGCCGGCACGCCTTCCACGGTGTTCGATGCCGTGGCCTCCATCCTCTCGACGGAGATGGGCAACAAGCTCTCGCGGGAAGCCGCCGCGGTGGACTGGTTCCGCGATGCCTTCGGCCACCTCAAGGCGATCGGCGCCTGCCCAGGGTCGCAGGCCATCGTGCAGGCCGCCGGCATAGAGCCCGATGCCGGCGTGATGGACCCCAAGGACAGCAAGGCCTTCATCGCCGCCGCGCAGACACGGCAGTGGGACCGCGAGCCGAAGGTGCGCACCCTCGCCTGAAGAGCCTCCATGGCCCCCGCAACCGCTCCGTCCCCACGCAGTTGGGAAATCGATGCAGCCCGGGGGCTGATGCTGCTGCTGATGACAGTGACGCATCTGCCCACGCGGTTCACCTCGCCGTTGGGCCAGCCCTTCGGCTTCGTTTCGGCGGCGGAGGGCTTCGTGCTGCTGTCGGCCTACATGGCCGGCATGGTCTACGGCCGTGTGGCCTGGCGCAAGAGCGTGGCCGAGATGCACCACGCCTTCTGGCGCCGGGCCCTCAAGATCTACGCCTGCCACGCAGCGCTGCTGCTGTTCCTGTTCACCGTGATTGCCTTCATCGGCATCCGCATCGAGCAGCCTGCCGTGGTGGACCTGCTGAACTTCTACGTCAAGCAGCCGTTCACCGCGCTGGTGGGTGGGCTGCTGCTGCTTTATGAGCCGCCGCTCCTGGACATCCTGCCGCTGTACGTGCTGTTCATGCTGGCCAGCCCCTGGGTGATGGTGCTGGCCTTTGTCTGGGGCTGGCGGCCGGTGATGGTGGTGAGCGGGCTGGTCTGGTTGGCCGCGCAGTTCGGGCTCTCGCACTGGGTGTACGACGGCATCAACGCCATCGTGCCGCTACCCGTGCCCTTCAACGAAACGGGGGCCTTCGTGATGTGGAGCTGGCAGTTCCTGTGGATGCTGGGGCTGTGGATGGGCGCCACGCGCAATGACCCGAATGCGCCGTCGTTCACCTTTCCGCGCTGGTCGGTGCTGCTGGCCCTGGCCCTGGCCATTTTCCTGATGTGCTGGCGCCACCTGGTCGGGCAAATACCGTTCCATCCCGAGGGTCCGTACGCCGGGTTCAACCCCTGGTTCGACAAATGGGCCCTGGGGCCGATGCGCATGATCAACCTGTTTGCGCTGGTGGTGCTTGCCATCCACTACGGTCCTCGGCTGGCCACCCGCATGCCGCGCCAGCGTTGGCTGGAGACGCTGGGGTCGGCGTCCCTGCCGGTGTTCTGCGCGCACCTGGTACTGGTGCTCGTGGTGCTGGCGGGGCTGGGGGCGAAGTACGACCGTCCCTGGGGAATGGACCTGGCCCTGCTGGCCGCAGCCTTCGCAGTGCTCTATGCGGTGGCACGCGCCACCTTGTGGCTGGAAAAGAAACCCGGGGAGGACACCACCCCGCCGGCGGTCCTGGCACCCGGACAGAAACGCCCACCCATGTACCCCCCTGCGTCCGCCCGCCAGGGGGTGCAGCCCAAGCCGCGCGACCCGCCGAAGGCCAAGGTCGCGCCGGGTTGAGGCAACTGCGGGAAGCTCAGCGGCCGGTGCTGACCTGGGCGGCCGCCAGGGCAGGTACCGCGACCACCGCAGCCGCAGCGGTTTCGTTGCCCGCCTTGCCCGGTGCAGTTTGCAGCGCGGGCTGGCCACGGCCCACATAGTCGGCAATGACCGAGCGCCACAGCCGGTAGCCGGCATCGCTCATGTGCAGGCGGTCCGGCCCGAAGAGCTCGGCCCGGGGCGCGCCCTGCAGGTCGAGCATGGGCGTGAAGATGTCGATGTAATCGCTGTTGGGCAAGCTGCGCACATAGCCTGCGAGCAGGGCATTGGCCTCGCGGGCCTTGGGCATCAGCTCGGCGCGCAAGGGGCTCGGTTTGATGGAGATATAGGCAATGCGCGTGTCGGGCAGTTCGGCACGCACGGCGGCCACAAAGCCCTCAAAACTCTCGAGCACCTGCTGGGGCGAGCGGCCTTCGGCCAGGTCGTTGTCCCCGGCATAAACGAACACCTGGCGCGGGCGGTACTGCAGTACCAACTGCTTCACGAAGTACTGGCAGTCGGCCATGGTGGAACCGCCAAAGCCGCGGTTGATGACCACCGGCACGTCGCGAAAATCCTGCGGCAACTGCGTCCAGAAGCGGATGGTGGAGCTGCCCACGAAGAGCACGCCATCCTCGGCAGGCGCCTGGGCCTTGTCGGCGGAGGCAAACGCGTCCATGCTGGCTTGCCAACGCGCATAGTGGGAGGCGGACGATGACTGTGTCGTCTTGGACCCGGGCGCCGAACCCGCAGCGCCCACGGGGGCCGGATGCACCGCAGCCGTGCTCGACACCAGCACACCCGACAGCGCAAGGCGCCGGGCGAGTTTGGAAAGGCGGGGAAATCGCTTCATGGCATGGGTTCCAGGAAGTGGCACATCATTATCAGATGGGGCCATTTTCGGCAATTTCACCGCATCCACCCCATGTTTTACAACTTCGGCTGGCCCGTCAGGCCAATCCAGCCATGGGCACTGCCACAGCCATCTGAGTGGATGGTTCACGGCATGGTGGAGCTGTTCAGCGGCTGCGTCGCATAGGTGTGCAACTCGGCCGAGTCGGCCAGCGTGGCCTTGCCCTTGCCGGTGCGCTTGCTGGCATACAGCGCCTGGTCGGCCCGGTCGATCAGCGCCGGCAGTGCTTCGGCCGCGTCGCCCTGGAACACGGCCACACCGATGCTGACACCGATGCGCACATGCTCGCCGTTGTCCAGGCCGATGGGTGCCAGCATGTCCTGGATGACCCGCTGGGCGATTTCCATCGCGGCCTGCGGCGAAGTCACCGCATTCAACACCAGGGCGAACTCGTCGCCCCCCAGCCGTGCAGCCGTGTCATTGGCACGGGCGAGCCCCGCCAGGCGCTGGCCTACCCGCACCAGCACCTGGTCGCCGCAGCCGTGGCCCATGCTGTCGTTGATGGCCTTGAAGCCATCAAGGTCCACCAGCAGCAGCGCGCCGGCACGGTGGTCGCGGTAGGCGGCCAGCACGGCCTGGGACAGGCGGTCTTCGAACAGGCGACGGTTGGGCAGCCCGGTGAGGCGGTCGTGGCTGGCCAGCGCCAGCACCTGCTGGTGGGCACGCACCAGCCAGGCACTGAGCAGGCCCAGCAACACGGCAAACACGTACGACATGGTCACGACCAGCGCGGGCGCGCTGCCGGCGGCCTTCCAGCCACCCACGGGCACGGCGCCCAGGGTCCAGTTGCCACCCCCGGGCAAGGGCACGTCGAGCGTGGCCGGCTTGTCGTCAAACAGGGCTGCGCGACCAATGAACACGGCCCCTTGGGCTCCGGTCGCATCAAGCCCGCGGGCTGCCACCTGGAAGCCCATCTGGTCCGTGTTGAGCCCCACATCGGCAAACAGCGTATCGGCATTCACCGCAAGCGAGACGATGCCCCAATAGCGTGGCTCCGCCCCGGGGCGGGCCCCCGGCAGGCTGGTGAGGAATACCGGCGTACGGCTGACGATCCCCAGCCCGCCCTGCACCAGCGGGATCGGGCCGGCAACCACGGTACGCCGGGTCTGGATGGCGCGCTCTACCGCGCCGCGCTGCTGGGGGTTGTCCAGGTAGCGCAGGCCCAGGGCCTTTTCGTTCCCCAAGCGCGGGTAGATGTCGCTGATGACATTGTCCGGCGCCAGCGCCAGGTTGCGGATGTTGCGCTGGCTCTCCAGCAGCCGCCCGACCACCGAGGCGAAGATCTCTGGCTCCATCTGGCCCTGCGCTGCCACGAAGGCGGCCACGGTCTCTGGCACCGACAATGTGCTCTGCAACTGCCGGTCCAGCCGGTCGCGAATTTCGAGAAGATGGGTTTGTGCCCGCGCCGCGATCTCGGTGCGCGCCTTGGTGTTCGAGATGTCGATCACCAGCCAGGCCAGCAGCATGGCCAGCGCGCAACTGGCCAGTCCCACCAGCAAGGGCAGGAAGCGGGACCGCAGCCAGTGCGCTGGCAGGCGAGCGGTGGGCATAAAGGGGATGGGAGCCGGCCTGCGCAGACGGGATTACTGGGCCACGAAGCCGGTGTCCTTGATGATCTTGGTCCAGGCGGCGGTGTAGGCCTTTTCGCGCGCGGCGAACTGCGTGGGCGACATGTGGCCCACGGTCAGGCCCATGGCGGTGAGGTGGTCGCGAACCTCGGGCATGGCGATCACCTTGGCCACGGCGTTCGAGAAGTCCGTGACGAACTTCTGCGGCGTGCCGGTGGGGGCATAGATGCCGTAGTAGGGCAGGTCTTCGAAGCCCTTGAGGCCCAGCTCGTCGAAGGTGGGCACGTCGGGCATGGCGGCCTGGCGGGCCTTGCCCAGCACGGCCACCACGCGCACCTTGCCAGCCTTGTGGTTCTCGATGAAATCGGGGATGGAGGCCACGCCGGCACCGATCTGGTTGCCCAGCATGTCAGCCATCATGGGCGCACTGCCCCGGTAGGGTGCCGACACCAGATCGATGCCGAACTTGCCGCCCACCAGCTTCACCAGGAATTCCGGGGTGGATGCCGGGGCGGGGATACCCACGGCGCCCTTGCCGCCGCCGGCGCTCTTGACCCAGCTGACGTACTCGGCAAACGACTTGGCGGGCGTACCGCCCGAGACGGCGAAGGCATTCACGAAGGTGGCGATGCCGACCACGGGCACGAAATCACGCGCGGGGTCGAAGCCGGCGTTCTTCACGACCTGGGGCAGGATGGAGATGGTGTGGTCGTGGGTGAGAAACAACACCGTGCCGTCCGCCGGGCCGGCCTTGAGGGTCTGGGCGGCGATCTGCCCGCCTGCGCCGGGCTTGTTCTCGACCACCACCGAGGTACCGAGCTCGTCCTTGAGCTTTTCGGCCAGGGTGCGCGCGATGGCATCGGTACCACCGCCAGCGGGGAAACCCACCAGCAACCGGATCGGCTTGGGCTGGGCCGATGCCAGGCCTGCGGCCGCAAGGCCCAGCAGCAGCGCACCGGTGCGCAGGGTGTTGACGAGAAGACGGCGGCGAGGCGAGGTCATGCGGGGGCTCCAGCGGATAGGTAATCAGATGCAACAGGCGAGGATCGTAGCCGCACGCTGCTGCGCTGTCATGCACCGCCGGTGGGCGGCTACCTCACCATGCAAGAAATACACCCAGCCAGGAGTTACGCCAGCCGTGCGCGGTGGCGCGCCAACTGGGCGCGCACCTGGGCAGGCGCGGTGCCGCCCAGGGTGTTGCGCGCATTGAGCGAGCCGCGCAGGCTCAGCGCGTCGAACACGTCCTTCTCGATCTGCGGGTGAAAGCCCTGCAGCACGGCCAGGGGCAGCTCGGACAAGTCCACCTGGTGCGAGACAGCGGCCTTCACGGCATGGGCCACGGTTTCGTGCGCGTCGCGAAACGGCAGGCCCTTCTTGACCAGGTAGTCGGCCAGGTCGGTAGCGGTGGCATAGCCCTTGAGCGCGGCCTGCTCCATTGCGGGCGCGTTGACGGTGATGCCGCCCTCCTTCTTGCCCGAGGCGGGGTTCAACTGGCCGCCGACCATCTCGGCGAAGATGCGCAGCGTGTCCTTGAGCGTGTCCACCGTGTCGAACAGCGGTTCCTTGTCTTCCTGGTTGTCCTTGTTGTAGGCCAGGGGCTGGCCCTTCATAAGGGTGATCAGGCCCATCAGGTGGCCCACCACGCGGCCGGTCTTGCCGCGCGCCAGTTCGGGCACGTCGGGGTTCTTCTTCTGCGGCATGATGGAGCTGCCGGTCGTGAAACGGTCGGCGATCTTGATGAAGCCGAAGTTCTGGCTCATCCAGATGATGAGCTCTTCGCTCAGGCGGCTCACATGCACCATGCACAGGCTGGCGGCGGCGGTGAATTCGATGGCGAAGTCGCGGTCGCTCACGGCGTCCAGGCTGTTCTGGCACACGCCCTCCATGCCCAGGGTGCGCGCCACGCGCTCGCGGTCCAGCGGGTAGGTGGTGCCGGCCAGGGCGGCAGCGCCCAGCGGCAGCACGTTGACGCGGCGGCGCACGTCGGCCATGCGCTCGGCATCGCGCGCGAACATCTCCACATAGGCCAGCATGTGGTGGCCAAAGCTCACGGGCTGGGCCACCTGCAGGTGGGTGAAGCCCGGCAGGATGACTTCCACGTTCTGCTCGGCCACGTCCACCAGGGACACTTGCAGCTCCTTGAGCAGGTCGGCGATCAGGTCGATCTCGCCGCGCAGCCACAGGCGCACGTCGGTGGCCACCTGGTCGTTGCGGCTGCGGCCGGTGTGCAGGCGCTTGCCGGCATCGCCCACGAGCTGGGTCAGGCGTGCCTCGATGTTCAGGTGCACGTCTTCGAGGTCAAGCTTCCATTCGAAGCCGCCGGATTCGATTTCCGCGCTGATCTGCGCCATGCCGCGCTGGATGGAGGCATGGTCCTCGGCGCTGATGATGCCCTGCACGGCCAGCATGTCGGCATGCGCCAGGCTGCCGGCAATGTCGGCCTGCCACAGGCGCTTGTCGAAGAAGACGCTGGAGGTGTAGCGCTTGACCAGGTCGCTCATGGGCTCGGAAAACAGCGCCGACCAGGCCTGTGCCTTGGTGTCGAGCTGGTTGTGGGAGGGCGCGGACGGCGCGCTGTTGGCTTGGCTGTTGGACATGGGAGGGCAATAATCCGGTAGTTCTGACACCCGGAACACCCGGATGCCGCAATGCAAAACACGCAAATTTTATCGACCCCGCCTCCCGACGCCGAATCGGACCCGCCCAGAGGCCCTTCGCGCAGTGGCCAGCCCCCTGCCGGAAGGGCGCTGGTGTTCGACGCCTGCCAAGTCGGCGTGGTGCTGCGGGCCGTGCTGTTCGTCGAGGTCGTGGTGGGCGTGGGCACCCTGTTCGGCGCCCAGACCCCGGCCCAGTGGCTGGCCAGCATGGCCCTGGTCACGGGCGGCGCCCTGCCGGCCACGCTGGCCTGGCTGATCACGGCCTGCAGCTTGAAGACGGTGCTGCAGAACCTGCGCACCGGCCCGCAGTATGCGGCCGGCGTGGCCCTGGGGGCACTGGCGGGCCTGTACGCCTGCGCCATGCTCACGCTGGCCGGTGTGGCCGAGCGCTCGCCCTGGGTGGCCAGTGCCGCCACGGGGGCGCTGCTCGCGGCCCTGCTGGTCGCGGCCCTGGTCCTGCGTGCGCGCGGGCGCACCCCGGCGGCCACCACGGCGCGCCTGACCGAGCTGCAGTCGCGCATTCGCCCGCACTTTCTGTTCAACACGCTCAACAGCGCGATCGCGCTGGTGCGCAAGGAGCCCGCCAAGGCCGAATCGCTGCTGGAAGACCTGAGCGACCTGTTCCGCGTGGCGCTCGTCGAGCAGGGCGAATCGACCACGCTGGCCGAGGAGATCACCCTGGCGCGCCGCTACCTGGGCATCGAAGAGGTGCGCTTTGGCAAGCGCCTGCAGGTGCAGTGGAGCCTGGACCCGCGCACCGACAGCGCCCGCCTGCCGCCCCTGCTGCTGCAGCCGCTGGTGGAAAATGCCGTCAAGCACGGCGTGGAACCCAGCCCGCGCGGTGGCAAGCTCAAGGTGATGACCGAGCTGCGCGGCAACCGCGTGGTGGTGCGCATCACCAACACGCTGCCCGCCAGCGACATCCGCTACCACGACGTACCGCGCGGCCATGGCATCGCCCTGGCCAATGTGCGTGCGCGCCTGGCCCTGCTGCATGATGTGCAGGGCGAATTCACCGCCGGGGTGCTCGATGGCCTCTACCAGGTGCGCATCTCCCTGCCCGTGCAGGGCGCACCGGCCCGCGTATCCCGGCGCCCGAGGCGGCATGGCCGGCCCGCGACGCCGCCCTCCTCCACCCCGCCTCCTTCCGCTCCTACCCGCAATGCCGCGCCATGAACATCCTCATCGTTGACGACGAAGCCCTGGCCCGCAGCCGCCTGCGCACCCTGCTGGGCGACTGCGCCGAGACACTGCACACCACCGTGTCCGAAGCCGGCAACGCCGGCGAGGCCATGGCGTTGCTGGGGCCCACCGGGGGCAGCGCCTTCGACCTGGTGCTGCTGGACATCCACATGCCGGGCCAGGACGGCCTCGGCCTGGCGCACGCCCTGCAGGCGCTGGCGCGCCCACCGGCCGTGGTTTTCGTGACCGCGCATGCCGACCATGCGGTGAGTGCCTTCGAGCTCGATGCAGTGGACTACCTGACCAAGCCGGTGCGGCGCGAGCGCCTGCAGCAGGCCCTGGCCAAGGTGCAGCGCACCACCCGGCCGGCACACATCCCGGCAGCCGCTTCGGCGGCCGATGGCGAGGCGCTGGTGATCCAGGACCGGGGCCGCACCGAACGCCTGCCGCTGGCCGAGGTGCTGTATTTCAAGGCCGAGCAGAAGTACGTGACGGTGCGCACCGCCACGCGCAGCTACATCATGGACGGCGCGCTGAGCGAGCTGGAGGCGCGCTACCCCACGCGCTTCCTGCGCATCCACCGCAATGCGCTGGTGGCGCGGCGCGCCGTGCGCGCGCTCGAAAAGCACTACGACCCAGAGGAAGGCGACGGCTGGGCCGTGCGCCTGCAGGGCATGACGGAGGTGCTCACCGTCTCGCGCCGGCAGGTGGCGGCCGTGCGCGAGGAACTGGCGCGCTGACCTGCGGTTAGAGGATCTCCAGCAACGTCTCTGCCGGCCGGCACAAGCGTGTGCCCAGCGGCGTGGCGACGATGGGCCGGTTCATGAGGATGGGGTGGGCCACCATGGCATCAATGAGCTGCGCGTCCGTCACACCCGGCTCGCCCAGCTTCAATTCGGCAAAAGCCGCTTCCTTGGCCCGCACCACGTCGATAACGGGCACATCCAAGGCCGCGACCAGTGACTGCAGCGCGGCGCGGTTCAGCGGGGTCTTGAGGTACTCGATGACTTCGGGCTCCACCCCGCGCTCCCGCAGCAGGGCCAGGGTGTTGCGCGAGGTGCCGCAACGGGGGTTGTGGTAGATCGTGACCATGTTCTTTTCCGCGCCTTCAATGGGCATGGGCCGCTCCACTCACAAGGGTGACGATCACCATGCCCGCGATCAGCCAGGCAATCTGGGCCACGGTCTCGCGCGCGGACAGGCGCTTTTGCAGCTGGGGAATCAGGTCGGCCAGGGCCACGTAGATGAAACTGCTCGATGCCACGGCCAGGAAGTAGGGCAGCAGGTCCTGCAACTGCCCCACGAGGTAGTAGCCCACAAGGCCGCCCAGTGCCGTGACGGCGCCCGCCAGCGACACCTTGACCAGCGCCATGCGGCGGTTGGGGCTGGTCTGGCGCAGCACCACCAGGTCGCCCATGTGGTGCGGCACCTCGTGCGCGAGCACCGAGACGGCGGCGATCATGCCCAGACGGATGTCGGCCATGAAGGCCGATGCGATCAGGATACCGTCACCAAAACAGTGCACGCTGTCACCCGTGAGCACGGCCCAGCCGCCCGTGCGCGGGGCACCGTGGTGATGATGGTGGTGCTCATGCCCATGGGCATGGTCGTGTTCCGCGTGCGGGGTCGGTTCCGGCGCCGCGTGGCTGTGCTCATGCCCGTGGTGCCAGAGCTCCGCCTTGTCCAGCAGGAAGAAGAAGACCACGCCGATCAGCAGCGTGGCGAACAGGTCGTGTGCTCCGGCCTGGCTCTCGAAGGCCTCGGGCAAGAGGTGCATGAAAGCCGTGGCCAGCAGCGCGCCGGCCGCCAGACTCAACAGGTGCTGGGGCCCCACGCTGTCCGTGCGGCCGCCGAGGCCCATGCGCATGAGCAGCGCAGCCAGCCACACGCTGCCGATACCGGCAGCCAGGGTGGCCAAAATGATTGCTATCAGAGTCATAGCTTTACGTGCCCGTCCATTGAGCGAGAGGGATTGATTTGTATGTCAATCGGGTGGCACCACAGGCTCAAAAAAAGCCGCCCCTTGAATGCAGGGGCGGCTGATTGTAGGAGAGCGGTCGGTCAGACGACGCCGTTCGCCTTGAACCAGGCCAGTGCACGCTTCCAGCCATCGTCGGCCGCTTCCTTGCGGTAGCTGGGGCGGTAGTCGGCATGGAAGGCATGCGGCGCGTCAGGGTACACCACGAATTCCGAAGCCTTGGCGGCGGCAGTGCCACCGGCCAGGGCAGCCTTCATCTTATCAATCGTGTCAAGAGGGATGCCGGTGTCTTTTTCACCGTACAGGCCGAGCACCGGCGCCTTGAGGATGGGCGCGATGTCCACGGGGTGCTTGGGCGTGAGGTCGCTGGCCTGGCCCACGAGGCGGCCATACCAGGCCACGCCGGCCTTGACCGGGCCGTGCGCTGCATACAGCCAGGTGATGCGGCCACCCCAGCAAAAGCCGGTGATGCCGATGCGCGCAGCGTCGCCACCGTTGGCGGTGGCCCAGGCCACGGCGCCGTCGAGGTCGGCCATCACCTGCGCATCGGGCACCTTGGAGACGATCTCGGCCATGAGCTTGGCGGCCTCGGTGTACTTGGAGGCATCGCCCTGGCGCGCATACAGATCCGGGGCGATGGCCAGGTAGCCGGCCTTGGCGAAGCGGCGGCAGGTGTCGGCGATGTACTCGTGCACGCCGAAGATCTCCTGGATCACCAGCACCACGGGCAGGCCGGTCTTGCCTGCGGGCGCCGCGCGGTAGGCGGGCACCTTGAAGCCGCCCACGGTGAAGCTGATCTCGCCCGCCGTCAGGCCATCGGCAGGGGTGGCGATGGCTGTCTGCGCCATCAGCGGCGCGGCGGCGGCGGCATAGCCCAGGCCGATGGCCGTCTGCAGG
This sequence comes from Acidovorax sp. Root219, assembly GCF_001428665.1. Lineage (GTDB taxonomy): Bacteria > Pseudomonadota > Gammaproteobacteria > Burkholderiales > Burkholderiaceae_C > Acidovorax. Next base: position 235,393 of record NZ_LMIJ01000023.1, on the reverse strand, counting down.
GCCAGGCGGCGCGTGGCACCGGCTTCGGTGGTACGGCCGGGCAGCAGGGCCTCGGTATCCTGTCGGTGGTCGTCGCTCAGCATCGTTGATCTCCAATGGGTAAATGGGACAGGGCGAGCGCGCAGTCTAGGCGGTTTGCGCGGCAGCTGCCAACGCCGCACCTTCTGGACGGCCTTTTGCCCCCTTGCCTACTGGGGGACGTAGTCGGTCGGGTACTTGAGCGAATCCACGAGCAGGTGCGGCATGCGCATGCCCAGGTTGATGCCGCGCGGCGGGATGGGCGCGGTGAACCATTTGCCGTAGAGGCGGTGCAGCTCCCGCGTCTGGATGAGGCGGCGCAGCTCCGCATCCACCACCGCCTTGAGCTCGGGGTTGTTCTTCTCGAAGGCAATCGCGTAGGGCTCGATGGTCATGGGCTTGCCGATCACCTTGAGGTCCTCGGGCCGGCCGTGGCTGGCGCGCAGGCCGAACAGCAGCACATCGTCCATGGCAAAGGCTTGCACCTTGCCTTGCACCACCCAGGCAAAGCCCTGCGCGTGGTCCGGCGCGGGCTCGACGCGGATACGCACGGACTTGGCCACCGCCTCCTTCGCCAGCGAGTCGATATTGGTGGTGCCAGTGGTCGACGCCACAACCTTGCCATCCAGGTCCTCGATGCGCTCGTAGGGTTGGCTGCTGAGCACCACCATGCGCGAGGACGCGACAAAGTGCGGGATGGTGAAGGCCACGCGCTGGCGGCGTGCCGCAGTGTTGGTGGTGGAGCCGCATTCGAGATCGACCTCGCCCTTTTCGATGGCGTCGAACCGGGTGCTGGACGTGACCTGGCGGTAGTCCACCCGGGTCTCGCGCAACTGGAGATGCCGGCCCAGTGCCTGCGCAATGCTCCGGCAGACATCGACGCTGTAGCCCATGGGCACGCCATCGGCCACATAGGACAGGGGCATTGACGATTCGCGGTGCCCGATGACTACGCTGCCGCGTGCCTGGATGCGGTGCAGCGCACCGCCGGGCGGCTTGGCGGTGGCAGGGGGCGGTATCTGCGCTGGCGCGCTGCCTGCCGCTGCGGCCAGCAGGCACAGGGCCCATTGCGCAGGCATGCGGGCGCACCGGCGGCTCCACAACGCATGGGATGCCAAAGTCATGTCGAGATCACCTTGAAAAGGGGCAGCCGGCCTGTGCAGCGCGGGCTTGCGGGAGCAACGGCAGCCGCACTGCCGAGGGGGGAAGGCCCGGAATCAGGCGGCTGCCGGCACCGTGTCCACCAGGTAGGCCTGGCGCGCCAGCGCAGCCGCCAGCACGGCCGAGGGATTGACCAGCGACAAGCCTGGCAGCGCCGGGCTTTCCTCCAGTGCCAGGGGTATCTCCGTGCAACCCATGACCAGGGTGCCGATGCCATGGCGCTGCTGCAGCGCCAGGGCCACCGACCCGAAGCGCCCACGCGCCAGGGCATAGTCGCCCGCCTTCACCCCGTCGTAGATGCCCTGCATGAGCTCTTCGCGTTCGGCCAGGGTGGGCAGGCAGCAGGCGATGCCCGCCCGCTCCAGCTCGCCCTGGTACAGCCCGGCGTCATAGGCGCCGCGCGTGGCCAGCAGGCCCACGCTGCGCACCTGGCGCGCCGCCAGGCCGGCCACCACCTCCTGCACGCCATGCAGCACCACCAGCTGCGGAAAGCGCTGCTGCAGCAAACCATGCCAGGCATGGGCGGTGTTGCAGGCAATGGCCACCGCGCGCGCGCCCAGCGCAGCCAGCCGGCCGGTGGCCTGCAGCATGGGCTCGGCGGGCTGGTGCGCGCCCTGGCGCGTATCCCCCAGGGCATTCGTGCGATCGGGGATGGGCACCTGCGCCAGCCAGTGCTCCGGGTAGGCCTGGTCGTGCACGGGAATGCCCAGCTGCGCCATGCGCTCGCCGCAGGCCTGCACGAACAGGCGCGCGAAGTCCGCGCCTGCGGCCGGCCCCATGCCGCCCAGGATGCCCACCGTCTGCGTGGCGGGGCGATGGCTTGCCAACATGCTCGGTGGCTCCCGTCAGATGGCCGGCTTGTCGCTCTGGGCCGTGAGGTTGTCGCGCAGCTCCTTGCCCATGGGCAGCTTGAGGTTCTGGCCGCGCGGCGCGATCGGCGACATGAACCACTTGGTGTAGAGCTTCTCGAACTCGCCGGACTTCATCAAGCCGCCGATGACGCCGTTGACCAGGGCCTGGAACTGCGGGTCGTCCTTGCGCAGCATGCAGGCATAGGGCTCGACCTGCAGCGCGTCGCCCACCACGTCCCACTCGGCCGGGTTGCGCGCATTCGCCATCAGGCCGTAGAGCAGGATGTCGTCCATGGCAAAGGCTTCGGCGCGGCCGGTGTCCACCAGCAGCAGCGAATCCTCGTGGTCCTTGCCCATCAGCACTTCCATGTCGAGCTTGTTGTCGCGGTCGTACTTGCGCACCACCTGGGCATTGGTGGTGCCCGAGGTGGTGGAGATCTTGCGCTTGGCCAGGTCGCCGAAGCCCCTGATGCCCGAGCTCTTCTTGGTCAGCAGGCGCGTGCCGGTATAGAAATAGTTGGTGGCGAACTGCACGTCCTTGCCGCGCACGCTGTTGTTGGTGGTGGAGCCGCATTCCAGGTCCACCGTGCCGTTCTGCACCAGGGGGATGCGGTTGAGCGAGGTGACGGGCTGCAGCTCGACCTTGATGGCCGGGTTGTTCAGGCGCTTCTTCACGGCATCGGCCACGGCGTTGGAGATATCCACCGCAAAGCCCACAGGTTGGCCCGGGCCTGCCAGGTAGCTAAAGGGCACGGACGACTCGCGGTAGGCCAGCGTGATCTTGCCGGTGTCGGCGATCTTCTTGAGCGTGTCGGCACTGGCGATGGAACAGGCCAGGAGGCCGGTGGCCAGCAGGGCGGCACGGGTGACGGCGGACAGTCGCATGGAATTCCCTTCGTGAGGTGGTGGATGAGGAGAAAGAAAAAGGCAAGGCGTGAACGCACTGTAGGAACTTGCCCGCGCTTTGAACAATTCATTTCACCGGGGAGGCCATGCCGGAAAGTTATGCCTGGGGCATACCCGCCCCATAACCTCCCGTCATGGCCCCCATGCGCAACGGCATTGTTCAAACCCGGCGCCGGCTTCTACAGTGGCCGCCAGAGCAACCAACCAAAGCAAAGAGCATGCAGGTATGTGTATTGGGCGCGGGCATCGTGGGGCTGGCCACCGCATACGCGCTGCGCCAGCGCGGCATGGAGGTCACCGTGATCGACCGGGGCGCACCCGGCGAAGGGGCCAGTGGCGGCAATGGCGCGCAGCTGAGCTACAGCTATGTGCAACCCCTGGCCGACGCAGGCATCTGGCGGCAATTGCCCAGCCTGCTCTTCTCGGCCGACTCGCCCCTGTCCCTGCGCCCGCAGTGGGACCTGCACCAGTGGCGCTGGGGCCTGCAGTTCCTGGCCGCCTGCAACCGCACCACCTCGGCGCGCAGCACGGCCAAGCTGCTGGCCCTGGCCGCGCTGAGCCGGGAGCGCTTCGACGCCATGCTGCAGGCCGAGCAACTGGCATGCGACTTCTCGGCCACCGGCAAGCTGGTGCTCTACGGCACTGCCGATGCGTTGGGCGCAGCCCGGCGGCAGATGGAACTGCAGCGCGCCTTCGGCAGCCTGCAGGAAGCCGTGGATGCCGCACGCTGTGTGGCACTGGAGCCGGCGCTGGCCCACTACCAGGGCCGCATCGCGGGCGCCATCTACACCCAGAGCGAGTGCGCGGCCGACTGCCTGCAGGTATGCCAGGGGCTGCACACCCTGCTGGCCGCGCGCGGTGTGCGCTTTTTGCTGGGTACCGATATCCAGGGCTTTGCCACCGGGCAGGGCCGCATCCAGGCGGTGCGCACCCGCCTGGGGAATGTGGAGGCCGACCACTTCGTTCTAGCCCTGGGCAGCGCGAGCCATGGCATGGCGCGCACGCTGGGCGTGCACCTGCCGGTGTACCCGCTCAAGGGCTACAGCATCACGCTCGATGCCAGCGATGCCCCGGGGGCGGCACCGCAGGTGAGCGTGACCGACGCGGCGCGCAAGGTGGTGTTTGCGCGCATCGGCCAGCGCCTGCGCGTGGCGGGCATGGCCGAGCTGGTAGGGCACGACACACGCATACCGCCCGAGCGCATAGAAAGCCTGTGCGCTGCCGCACGCGCGCTGTTCCCGCACTGCAGCGATTTTGAAGCGACCCGGCCCTGGACCGGCATGCGCCCCGCCACCCCCACCGGCCTGCCGGTGGTGGGGCGCCACGCGGGCGCACCGGCCAACCTGGTGCTCAACACCGGGCATGGGGCGCTGGGCTTCACCCTGGCTTTCGGCACGGCGGCACGGGTGGCCGAACTGCTCGCGGGCTGACCCCCTTCAGGGCGCGGGGCTTTGCGGGGCAGACGCCATGGTCTCGGCCACGGCCTGGCGCATGCAGGCGGTCATGGCGCTGGCCAGCAGCGAGGCCGGGCGGTTGACGGTGCGCAGCGACTGGATGGGCACGGGGATGTGCGGCGCCAATGCCAGCACATCCACCTGGCTGCGGTCGGCGGACGCAGCGGTGCAGGCATCCACCAATGCCACGGCGTGCCCATGGCGTGCCAGCGCCAGCGCGGCATGGTAGGTCTGCACCGTGATGGCCGTGCGCAACCCTACTCCCGCTTCGCGGCAGGCATGGCTGACCACGGTGCCGATGGGGTCGCGCACGTCCAGGCGCACCACCGGGGTGTCGGCCAGGTCGGTGAGGTGCACGGTGCCCGAGCGCACCAGCGCGGGGGCCAGCATGCCCTTGGGCGCCACGCAGACCATGTAGCCGTCGGCAATGTGCTCCTGGCTCAGCGAGGGGTGGGCGATGGAGCTGAACACGAAGCCCACGTCGGCCTCCTGCAGCACCAGGGCCGAGACGATCTGCGGCGAGTGCAGTGCCTCGATGGTGATGCCCACGTCCGGGTGCAGCGCGCGAAAGCTGCGCAGCGCGCGCGGCAGCACCTCGTAGCTCAGTGCCAGCACGCTCAGGATGTGCAGCTCGCCCTCGCGCCCGTCGCCCTTGAGGCTGGCGGCCAGGCGCTGCACGTCGTCAAGCTGGGTGAACAGGCGCTCGATGTGCGGGTACAGGGTCTGTGCCTCGGTGGTGGGCACCAAGCGGCCCTTGAGCCGGTGGAACAGCGCGAACCCGAGCTGCAGCTCTGCATGCGCGAGGATGCGGCTCACCGCCGGCTGGGTGACGTTGATGAGCCGTGCGGCAGCGCTCACGCTGCCGGTGAGCATCACGGCGTTGAAGACTTCAATGTGGCGAAGGCGCATGCCTTTTTACCTTGCAATGAACGCGCCAGCGCCGCGGCTTTTCAATGTGCCTTGTCCCAGTTGGGGCCGACACCCACCTCGGCCAGCAGCGGCACCTTGAGCGCCGCCACCTCGGCCATCAGGCGCGGGATGTGGCTGCGCACCCAGTCCACCTCGCCCTCGGGCAGCTCGAACACCAGTTCATCGTGCACCTGCATGATCATCTTGATGCCGGGCTTGTGCGCGTCGAGTTCCTTCTGCACGGCCACCATGGCCAGCTTGATCAGGTCGGCCGCCGTGCCCTGCATGGGGGCGTTGATGGCGGCGCGCTCGGCACCGCTGCGGCGCGGGCCGTTGGGGGAATTGATCTCGGGCAGGTACAGGCGCCGGCCGAACACCGTCTCCACATAGCCCATGGACTTGGCAGCAGCCTTGGTCTCGTCCATGTACTGCTTGACGCCAGGGTAGCGCTGGAAGTACTTGTCGATATAGGCGGCCGCGGCCTTGGTCTCGATACCCAGGTTCTTGGCCAGGCCGAAGCTGCTCATGCCGTAGATGAGCCCGAAGTTGATGACCTTGGCGTAGCGGCGCTGCTCGCTGGTGACCTGGTCCACCTCCACGCCGAACACCTCGGCGGCGGTGGCGCGGTGCACGTCCATCCCGGCATGGAAGGCATGCAGCAGCGAGTGGTCGCCGCTGATGTGGGCCATGATGCGCAGCTCGATCTGCGAGTAGTCGGCGCTGGCGATCACGCTGCCTGCGGGCGCCACGAAGGCCTCGCGCACGCGCCGGCCTTCCGGCGTGCGGATGGGGATGTTCTGCAGATTCGGGTCGTTGCTCGACAGCCGCCCGGTGACGGCCACGGCCTGCGCATAGTGCGTGTGCACCCGCCCCGTGCGCGGCAGCGCCAGCTGGGCCAGCTTGTCGGTGTAGGTGCCCTTGAGCTTGACCAGGCCCCGGTGCTCCAGCAGCTTGGCGGGCAGGGGGTAGTCCTCGGCCAGCTTTTCGAGCACCTCTTCGTCGGTGCTGCGCGCGCCGGTGGCGGTCTTCTTGACCACGGGCATGCCGAGCTTGTCGAAGAAGATCTCGCCGAGTTGCTTGGGGCTGCTCAGGTTGAAGGGCTGGCCCGCGATCTCGTAGGCCTCGGTTTCGAGCTGCACGATGCGCTGGCCCAGCTCATGGCTCTGGTTGGCCAGCGTGGGCGCGTCGATCAGCACGCCGTTGCGCTCGATGCGGTACAGGGCCTCGCTGCTGGCCATCTCCAGTTCGTAGATGAAGCGCAGCTTGTCATTGGCTTCGAGCAGCGGCCACAGGGCCTTGTGCACGTCCAGGGTCTGGTCGGAGTCCTCGCACGAGTATTCGGCGGCCTTGGCCACATCGACCTGCGCAAAGGGGATCTGGTGCGCGCCCTTGCCGCACAGGTCTTCGTAGCCGATGCCGCTGCGCCCCAGGTGCCGGTCGGCCAGGCTGGCCAGGCCATGGGGCTTGTGCACTTCGAGCACGTAGCTTTGCAGCATGGTGTCGTGCGCGTAGCCCTGCACCTCGATGCCGTGGTTGGCAAACACATGGCGGTCGTACTTGATGTGCTGGCCCAGCTTCAGGTGGCGCGGGTCCTGCAGCCAGGGCTTGAGACGTGCCAGCACCTCGTCGAAGGGCAGTTGCACCGGCGCATCGGGGCCCTCGTGGCGCAGCGGAATGTAGGCCGCAGCCCCAGGCTCCACGCTGAAGCTGATGCCCACGATCTCGGCGCGCATCTCGTCGAGCGAGGTGGTTTCGGTGTCCAGCGCCGTCAGGGGTGCCACGTGCAGGGTGGCCAGCCAGCGGTCGAACTGGTCCCAGGTCAGAATGGTCTCGTAGCGCTCATTGCGGGGCGGCTTTTCGGCAGCGACCTGTGCACCATCTACCCCACCCTCTGCAGGCTCGGCGAACAGGTCGGCGGTGTCGGTATCGCCGGCCTTCTTGCGCGCGGCGGGAGCGGCTTGTGCAGCAGGCGGCTCGGCCGGTGAGCCCAGCGCGCGCGCCAGGCCCTTGAATCCGTACTTTTCATAGAAGTCGCGCAGCCCATCGACCTGCTGCTCGCCGATCACGATGGCGTCGAGCGCGGGCAGGCCCACGATGTGCTCGACCAGGTCGCAGTCGGTGCGGATGGTCACCAGCTTGCGGCCGGTGGGCAGCCAGTCGAGCGTGTTGCGCAGGTTCTCGCCGGCCACGCCCTTGATCTCGTGGGCACGGGCCACCAGTTCGGCCAGCGAGCCGTATTCCATCAGCCACTTGGCGGCGGTCTTGGGGCCCACCTTGGGCACGCCGGGCACGTTGTCCACGGTATCGCCCACCAGGGTCTGGAAATCCACCATCAGGTGCGGGGGCACGCCGAACTCGGCGGTCACGCCGGCCACGTCGCGGCGCTTGCCGTTCATGGTGTCGATGATGGTGATGTGCTCGTCCACCAGCTGCGACAGGTCCTTGTCGCCGCTGGAGACCACCACGTCGATGCCCTGGCTGGCAGCGGTCACGGCCAGGGTGCCGATCACATCGTCGGCCTCCACGCCCGGAATGGCCAGCACCGTCCAGCCCAGCATGCGCACTACGTCGTGGATGGGATCGATCTGCGAGCGCAGGTCGTCGGGCATGGGCGCGCGCTGCGCCTTGTACTCGGGGTAGATCTCGTCGCGAAAGGTGGGGCCGCTGGCGTCGAAGATACAGGCGGCGTAGTCGGCATGCACCTCCTTGCGCAGGGCCTGCATCATGTTGATCATGCCGCGGATGGCGCCCGTGGCCGCGCTCGTGGAGTCGCCCGGTACGGCACGCAGGTCGGGCATGGCATGGTAGGCACGGTACAGGTAGCTGGAGCCGTCCACCAGCACCAGGGTCTTTTTATTGCTCATGGGGGCAATTGTGCACGGCCAAAGGCCGCGCACCACCGCCGCCCGGCGCGCTCTACAATGGATGCATGCGCGCTGTTCATCTCTCCCTGCTGCTGGCTCTGGCCTGCGGCCCCGTACTGGCCCAGACCGGCGGCCAGAATGCCCCTGCGGGCGCCCCCCGGCAAGGCGAGGCACTTACCACGCCCGAGTCCCTGTCAGGGCGCAACAACCAGCGCACCGAACGCATCCAGATCGAGGACGCGGGCAGCCGCGTCGACGAGGTGCGTGTGGGCGGCCAGACGCAGAGCATCAACGTGCAACCCAAGACCGGCAACATGCCCAGCTACGAAGTACAGTCCCCCGACGGCGCGCGCGGCCGCACCGGGGCCCTCAACGGCGCCGAGACCAACACCGGCCCCCGGGTCTGGAACGTCCTGAAGTTCTGATGCCTGGCCGGGGGTGCTGCGCCCCCTGCTCCCGCTTTTTCCTCCGGATTTTTTCCGCATTTCCCCTGCTGAGCGATGGCCGTTTTTACCGAAGTCTCCAATGATGAGGCGCGCGAGTTGCTGCGCCGTTTGCACCTGGGTGAGCTGGTCGCGCTGCGCGGCATCGAAGGCGGCATCGAGAACACCAACTACTTCCTCACCAGCGACCAGGGCGAGTTCGTACTGACGCTGTTCGAGCGCCTGACGGCCGAGCAGTTGCCGTTCTACCTGCACCTGATGAAGCACCTGGCACACGGCGGCGTGCCCGTGCCCGACCCGCGCGCTGACGCCAACGGCGACATCCTGCACAGCATGTGCGGCAAGCCGGCCGCCGTGGTCAGCAAGCTGCGCGGCAAGAGCCAGTTGGCCCCCGGCCCGGTGCACTGCGCCGCCATGGGCACCATGCTGGCGCGCATGCACCTGGCGGGGCGCGGCTACGACCGCCACCAGCCCAACCTGCGCGGCCTGCCGTGGTGGAACGAGACCGTGCCCGTGGTGCTTCCGCACCTCGATGCCAGCCAGGCAGCCCTGCTGCGCTCGGAGCTTGCCTACCAGAACCATGTGGCGGCCTCTTCGGCCTACACGGCGCTGCCCACCGGGCCGGTGCATGCCGACCTGTTCCGCGACAACGTGATGTTCGACGGCGAGGAGCTCACGGGGTTTTTCGACTTCTACTTTGCCGGCGTCGATACCTGGCTGTTCGACCTGGCCGTGTGCCTGAACGACTGGTGCATCGACCTGCCCACCGGTACGCACGACGCCGCGCGCGCCCGGCGCATGCTGGACGCCTACCAGGCCGTGCGCCCCCTCACGGCTGCCGAGCGCGAACTGCTGCCGGCCCTGCTGCGTGCCGGCGCCTTGCGCTTCTGGATCTCGCGGCTGTGGGATTTTTACCTGCCGCGCGAGGCCTCCATGCTGACCCCGCACGACCCGACCCACTTCGAGCGCGTGCTGCGCGGGCGCATCGCGCTGCCGGTGCACGTGGACTGAACGGTTCTGCGCAGAAACAGGGCATCTGCACGCGCATTCCGCGAGGAATATCACGCCCCGGGGCCTTTCGCATGCCCCCACATGGCCCCCGCCATGGTCCGCTGGGGTAAATTAGGCGCCATCTCCCCCACCCAGAAGCCAGGCCCGATGGCGCGGGTCCCCTCCTGATCCGCCCCTGCATCCATGAAACTCCACATCGTTCCCGCCCGCACCGGCATCGCCTGGGTCAAGCTCGGCATCCGGTCGTTCTGGCGCCAACCCATGGCACTGGCGGCGTTGTTCTTCATGACCATGGCCGCCATGTCGCTGGCCAGCTTGGTCCCGCTGGTGGGCCCGGCGATTGCGCTGGCCCTGCTGCCCTCGGCTACGCTGGCCATGATGGTGGCAGCGGCCGAAACCACCATGGGGCGCTTTCCGACGCCCGCCGTGCTGCTGGTGGCCTTTCGCACCGGCCAGCAGCGCCTGCGCGACATGCTGGTGCTGGGCGCGCTGTATGCCGTGGGCTTCCTGTCCATCATGGGGTTGTCGGCACTGATCGACGGCGGCCAGTTCGCCAGCGTCTACCTGGGGGGCGCGCCACTCACGCGCGAGGTGGCCGAAAGCGCATCGTTCCAGGGCGCCATGTGGCTGTCGATGCTGCTGTACCTGCCTTTGTCGCTGACCTTCTGGCATGCACCCGGGCTGGTGCATTGGCATGGGGTGCCGCCCGTGAAGGCCCTGTTCTTCAGCCTGGTGGCCTGTGTGCGCAACTTCGGCGCCTTCTTCGTGTTCGGTCTGGGCTGGATGGGCATCTTCCTCGTGGCTGGCGTGGTAGTGGCCCTTGCGTCGGGCCTCATTGCCCTGGCCGGGCTGGGCACAGCCGCCAGTGGCATCATGGTCGGCACGGCCATGATGCTGGCGGCGATGTTCTTCACCTCCATCGTGTTCACGTTCCGCGACTGCTTCGAACCGCCCGCCAAACCCTCGCCGGAGGAATCCCATGACGAACAGCCAGCACCCACACCAACTCCAGGGCCGCACTGAGGACGAAGCCGTCTGGTACCAGAGGCGCAGCCTGCTGCAGGCGGCTGCCGCCTGGACGGCGGCTGGAGGGTTCACTGCGGCGCATGCGCAGCAAGGCCGCAACGTGGTGGAGATGCGCGGCGATGTGCGCCGCAACGGCCAGGCCCTGGCGGCGGGCGAAGCCATCGCTCCTGGTGACCGGATCGAGACGGGGCCGGGCTCCACCGTGGTCTTCACCGTCGGCAAGGACGCCTTCATGGTGCGCCAGAACACCCGCATCTCGCTGGAAGGCGACACCCCCATGGCCGTGAAAGTGCTGCGCCTGCTGACCGGTGCGGTGGCCAGCGTGTGGGGCCGGGGCAGCGAGCGCCAGGTGGTCATGCCCACGGCCACGGCGGGCATCCGCGGCACGGGGGTGTATGCCGAGGTGTTCCCTGAACAGGACTTTCGCAGCTATTTCTGCAACTGCTACGGTACGGTGGACATTGCGGCCGGGGGCGAATCCGTCGTCAGCCAGGCCTCCTACCACCAGGCCTTCTGGGCCGAGGTCGCGCCGCGCAACGGCCGCATGCTGACGCCGGCCGGCGCCATCAACCACACGGACGAGGAACTGGAGTTCCTGGCCCGCCTGGTGGACCAGCGCACTGCCTGGCAGATCGCCGGGCGCAAGGGCAGCAAGGATGGCAGCGGGCAGATCACCTACCCTGCAGCACCTGGCGGCAGCGGCGGCACCACGCCACCAGCACCGGCCCCCGGACCCTCTTCGCGCGCACGGCCGCCGTCGCCGTATGGCTCCGACTACTGAAGCACCCCCGACCCATTGGCAAGCCTGCCGCCAGGCAGACGCGCATGAAAAAAGGCTGCCACGCCTGCGCGTGACAGCCTGCAAAGGCTTGCTGCGAAAAAAGCGCCTAAAACGCCCTGTCAGACGCCGATGGGCCCGCCGTCTGCTTTCTGTATGACCACGGTGGAAGAGCGGGGACGCACGGTGCCCGAGGCGGCCACCGTGGCGTCGCTCGTGCCGTAGGCCGGCCAGTTCACCGGGTGCTGGATGTTCAGGAAGATGGTCTTGTAGTCCGGCGTGAACGCGAAGCCGGTGATCTCGGCTTCGTTCGGGCCCACAAAGAAGCGGCGCAGGTCGCCCTGGTTCTGGGCATTGATGACCGGGCCCGTGCCCTTGCTGTCGGTGGTCATGGCGCCGGGGATCACGGCCAGCATCTGGTCGTTGGTGGAGCGCGCCACGGCATTGTTGCGGCCGCCGTCGATGCCGTTGTCGGTCTGGATCCACAGGATGCCGCGGTCGTCGAAGGCCAGGCCGTCCGGGCTGGCCAGTTGGTTCAGCGCCGTGAGGCCCGAGCGGTTGGTGTCGGCGGCAGCGCCGGCCTCGGAGCCGAACACGAAGATCTCCCACTTGAAGGTATTCGCACCCGGGGTGTCGTGCCAGCGCACGATGTGGCCGTTGGCATTGTTCAGGCGTGGATTGGGCGCATTCGTGCCCGTGGTGGCGTTGCGGCTGGTGTTGTTGGTCAGCGTCACGTACACATCGCCGTTGGAGGGGTGCACGGCTGTCCACTCGGGGCGGTCCATGGGCGTGGCGCCCACGAAGTCGGCTGCGGCGCGGGTGTTGATCAGGATCTCGTCGATCGTCTTGTACTTGTCGCCCAGGCGGGTGCCGTCCTTGCCCACGCTGGCCAGCGTCAGCGGCAGCCAGGTGCCGCTGCCGTCGTCGCCAAAGCGCGCGACGTAGAGCGTGCCCTTGTCCAGGTACTTGGCACCCACGGCCAGGCGGTCGCTGCGGCGGGCATCGGCCGCATCCCAATTGGCGTCCGACACGAAGCGGTAGATGTACTCGAAGCGCGAGTCGTCACCGCTGTAGAAGGCCAGCGGCTTGCCCGCTTCGGGCTTGCCGTAGGCTGCGCCTTCATGGGCGAAGCGGCCCATGGCCGTGCGCTTGGTGGCCACGCTGGCGGGGTCGTAGGGGTCGATCTCGACCAGGTAGCCAAAGCCGTTGACCTCGTTGCGCCAGTCGTTCAGGGCACTGGTGCCGCTGGGCGTGACGTTGAAACGGGCAAATTCACCTTGCACTTCGGTGGCATCGCCGGCGGCGGTTTCCCACTTGTAACGGCCGGCGGCCGTGGGCACACCCACGCGCACCTGGTGGGCGGGCTGGGTCGATGCATTGGTGTTGACGAAGCAGGCCGCCCAGTTTTCCTCGGCGGTGATGTAGGTGCCCCAGGGCGTGGTGCCGTTGCCGCAGTTGTTGTTGGTGCCGCGCACCGTGGTGCCCGTGGGCGAGTACGGCGTCTTGACCCAGTCGGTGCCCCCGACCGGCCCGTTGATGGCCATGGGCGTGGCCGAGGTGAAGCGGCGGTTGTAGCGCGAGTTCTTGACGATGGCCCAGGCGCTGCCCGTCTTGCGGATGTGCATCACGGCCACGCCATGGGCGTTGACTTCCTTGCGCACTTCTTCGGCGGGGCGCTTGCTGTTCACCGTGGTGGGGCCTGCGGGGTGCAGCGCCTTCTCGTCGATGTACTCATGGTTGACCACCAGCAGGCCTTCGCTGGAGCTGCCGTCCAGCGGGAAGTAATGCATGCCGTCATGGTGCATGCCGGTGGAGTTGAGCAGGTCCTTGGAGCTGTTCTTGCCGTCCTTGTCCCACTCGGCGGCGCTGTCGTTGAGCGGCGTGCCCCAGGCACCCAGCACCTGGGCCACATAGCCCGCAGGCACCACGCAGGCGTCGGTCATGGAATTGGCCAGCGAGCTGAAGCCCAGCTTCAGCGGCTCGTCGTCGCTGCCGCCGCAGGCGGACAGGCTGGTGCCGGTCAGCAGGGCCAGCGCTGCGCTCAGACCACCGCGCGTGACCGTGCGGCGCGACAGGTGGACGTCCAGGATGGCACTGAAAGGGGTGTTGCCAGCGTCGTTGCGAACGACCTTGTCAGAAATAGTCTTGCTCATGAAAACCGCACTCCTCTAGGTATTGATAAGTCATGGGAGTCGGCAGTCTAGAAATCGCATATGACCGATCCGTGACGCAAGAGCACTCGGCGCGCAGGGCGATTCGAGGGTGTGGCCGGCAGCCCGCCACGGCACCGTCAAATGCCTGTCACACAGTGTTCTTAGCATCCAGCACCAAGAGAGCGGCCCGTTGCCCTGCCATGCCTGCATGGCGAGCAGCGGCCTCTCTTCATAAAACCCATATAACAAACCACGGAAGCTGCAATCCAATGACCTCTGCGTCCACCCCTTCGCGCCGCCAGGCCCTCCAATTCCTGGCCGGCATCCCCCTGCTTCCGCTGGGCACAGGCGGCATCGCTGCCTCGCTGCTGACCGCCTGCGGCGGTGGCGATGACGGCGCGTCCTATGTGTCCACCGCGTTCACCTCGATGGCCGCGCCCACGCTGGCCAACCCGGCGGCCATGGCCACGAACACCGTGGGCTCGACCATGCAGGTCACGCTGAGCGACGGCTCGGTGCAGAGCTACGCGCTGGCCTACCAGCCCTTCTTCATCACCGGCGACTCGGTGCCCAACGTCAAGGGCGGCCAGATCCTGGCGGGCAGCTACTTCGACATCAACAACCAGCCCATCATCGACACCACGGTGGCCGGCAAGGACCGCCAGTTCTTCTCCGATGCCCCGGACGGCACCTCGCTGCTGACCGTGCCCAACGCCAAGGTCGACGGCGTCAAGGGCAACCACGTGTTCGCCGTGGTGCAGTTCGAATACACCACCTGGGCCCAGGACGGCAAGACCGACATGTACGGCAAGCTGCCCTCGCCCATCGCCGTGCTCACGCTGGACCAGGATCCCAACACCGGCAAATTGAGCCTGGTGAAGTACCACAACGTCGACACCTCCAAGGTGCACGGCCTGTGGATCACCTGCGGCGCCAGCCTGTCGCCCTGGGGCACCCACCTGTCGAGCGAAGAGTACGAACCCGACGCGTTCACCGTCGCAAGCAACACCCAGTTCCAGGCCTACGCCAAGAACCTGTACGGCGACGCGAGCCGCGCCAACCCCTACCACTACGGCCACATGCCCGAAGTGACGGTCAACCCCGACGGCACCGCCAGCATCAAGAAGCATTTCTGCATGGGCCGCATCTCGCACGAGCTGGTGCAGGTCATGCCCGACCAGCGCACCGCGCTGATGGGTGACGACGCTACCAACAGCGCCTACTTCGTGTTCGTGGCCGACAAGGAAAAGGACCTGTCCTCGGGTACGCTGTATGCCGCCAAGGTCGGCGCCGGCTTCACCGTCGATGCCAAGGCCACTGCCGGCGCACCGCTGACCTGGATCAAGCTCGGCTCGGCCAACAGCGCCGAGATCGAAGCCTTGGCGAACACGCTCAAGCCCACCGACATCATGACCGTGGCCACCGCCAACCCGAGCGATGCCAGCTACACCCGCATCGTGTCCAACGGCAAGGAAGAGTGGATCAAGCTCAAGCCCGGCATGGAAAAGGCCGCCGCCTTCCTGGAAACCCACCGCTACGCCGCCTTCGTGGGCGCCAGCATGGGCTTTACCAAGATGGAAGGCACCACGGTCAACGCCAAGGACAAGATCGCCTACTCGGCCCTGCAGAACGTGCAGACCTCGATGGTGGCCGGCAATGCCCTGAACGTGGCGGGCAACGGCGTGTCCGTGCCCAAGGCCATCAACGCCGGTGCCGTGATGGCCCTGAACCTGCGCGGCGGCCAGAAGGACACTGCTGGCGCCAACATCAACAGCGAGTGGATGCCTGTGGACACCAAGGCGCTGCTGGTTGGCGAAGACATCGCCTCCGACGCCCTGGGCAACACCGCCAACCCGAACACCATCGGCAACCCCGACAACCTCAAGTTCTCGGAGAAGATGCGCACCCTGTTCATCGGCGAAGACAGCAGCCAGCACGTGAACAACTTCCTGTGGGCCTACAACATCGACACCAAGCAGCTGTCGCGCCTGATGTCCATTCCCGCCGGCGGCGAATCCACCGGCCTGCATGCCGTGGACGAAATCAACGGCTGGACCTACATCATGAGCAACTTCCAGCACGCCGGTGACTGGGGCGCCATCCACAGCGTGGTCAAGCCCACGCTGGACCCGCTGATCATCGCCAACTACAAGAACAAGGCCGGCGCCGCCGTGGGTTACCTCACGGCAACGCCCAAGCAGCCACGCCTGGGCTGATCTTCCGGTTCTGCAACGGCTGCGCCGGGCGCAGCCACCAAGGGGGTCCCGCAGCCATGCGGGACCCCTTTTTTCGTGGACGGCACCCCCACAGGGGAGCCGCATGGCACACGCAGGCACAATGCCCTTTTGCACCAATGCAAATACATCCCATTCTTATAATCACTGCGATCCAGGGGTGCGGCACCGCGATGCATCCTTGAACTTCGGGCCTTTTCGCCCCATCACGCCCACCGGATTCCCGGCCTGGCCCCGGCCAGCCCGGGCGGCTCCAGGCAGGTCTGCCTTGTCACCCGTCTTCGTTCTTGAGGAGAAACGCATGAAAACCACGCTACTGCACACCACCACCCTGGCTGCGGCCCTGATCGCCGCCAGCCCCCTGGGCTTCCTGGGTGTGGCGCAGGCACAGGGCACGTCCGCTCAGGCACAACAGGCGGTGACGGCCGCCGCAGTTGCGGCGCAGTACGCCACGCTGGTGCATGCCAACTACGAAGACACCCTGACCAGCGCCAAAGCCATGCAGGCGGCGATCAAGGCCTTCACCGCCCAGCCGTCGGCCGAAACCCTGGCCGAGGCCCGCAAGACCTGGCTGGCCGCACGCGAGTTCTACGGCCAGACGGAGGCCTTTCGCTTCTACGGCGGCCCCATCGACGACGACAAGGGCCCCGAAGGCCAGATGAACGCCTGGCCCATGGACGAATCGTATGTGGACAGCGTCGAAGGCAAGCCCAAGGCCGGCCTGATCAACAACCGCAAGATCGCCATCACCAAGAAGGCGCTGGCGGCGCAGAACGAGCGCGGCGGCGAGGAGAACATCGCCACCGGCTGGCACGCCATCGAGTTCCTGCTGTGGGGCCAGGACTTGTCCGAAACCGGCCCGGGCAACCGCAATTTCGAGGACTTCGTGGACGGCAAGAAGCCCAATGCCGACCGCCGCCGCCAGTACCTCACGGTGGTGACCGAACTGCTGGTCGATGACCTGGGCTTCCTCGTGAAGTCGTGGGCACCTGATGCCAAGGCCAACTACCGCGCAAAGTTCGCCAAGGGCAACATGGAGTCGGTGCGCAAGATGCTGGTGGGCCTGGGCTCGCTCTCGCGCGGCGAACTCGCGGGCGAGCGCCTGGAAGTGGCGCTTAACAGCCAGGACCAGGAAGACGAGCACTCGTGCTTCTCGGACAACACGCACCGCGACGCCGTGACCAATGCCAAGGGCATCCAGAACGTGTGGCTGGGCGAATACCAGCGCGCCGACGGAAGCAAGGTCAAGGGCGCATCGCTGCGCGACCTGGTCGCCGCCAAGAACCCGGCCCTGGCCGACAAGACCACCCAGCAGATCGCCACCTCGGTGGCGGCGGCCGAGGCCATCCAGGCACCATTCGACCGTGAGATCATCGGCGGCAAGGATGCACCGGGCCGCCAGCGCATCCAGAAGACCATCGACAGCCTGACCCAGCAAAGCAAGGATCTTGTGGAAGCCGCCAACGCCATCGGCATCACCAAGCTCACGCTGGTCCAACCCTGAGGCTCCCCGCCTGCGCTTTCCTTTCGTTCCATGTCGCTTTTGCAAGCCCCTGACCGCCGGCGCGCCACGCGCCTGGCGATTGCCAGCATCGGCCTTGCGGCCCTGGGCGGCCTCATGGCCGACACCCCCGCCGACCCACTCGGCGAGAAGGTCGGCGGCAACACCACGGTGTACGCCACGGGCCGCAATGCCTTTTCCTTCCCGGCCGCCAACCTCGATGACGCTGAGCGCACGCGCTTCGTGATCGGCAATTCGTTCTTCCGCCGCAACTGGGTCGAGGCACCGGCCTCCACCAAGGCGCGCGACGGCCTGGGCCCGCACTTCATCGCGCGCTCGTGCGGCGGCTGCCACGTTCAGGACGGCCGGGGTGAGCCGCCAGCCATCTTCAACCGCCTGGGCGAAACCAAGGACCCGACGGTGGCCCTGCTGATACGCCTGTCCATCCCTGGCGCCGATGCCCATGGCGGCCCGAAGCACGACCCGGTGTACGGCGACCAGTTCAACAACGCCGCTGTCCAGGGCGTCAAGCCCGAGGGCCGCGTGACCCTGCGCTACAAGACCGTCAAAGGAAAGTTCGCCGACGGCACACCCTACGAACTGCTCGATCCCCACTACGGCTTTGCCGACCTGGGCTATGGCCCAATGCACCCACAGATCATGGCGAGCCCGCGCATTGCGCCGCAGATCATCGGCGTGGGCCTGCTCGAAGCCATTGCCGAGGCCGACATCCTGGCCAACGCGGCCGACCAGGCAGCGGCAGACGGCCCGATCAAGGGCGTGCCCAACCGCGTGTGGGACGCCCCCTCGGGCCAGATGATGCTGGGCCGCTTCGGCTGGAAGGGCAACGTTGCGACCATCGCGCACCAGACCGGTGGCGCCTTCCAGGGCGACATGGGCATCACCTCGAAGCACTTTGCCAACGAGACCTGCACTCCCACTCAGAAGGACTGCCTGGCCGCACCGAGCGGCAAGAGCGCCGCGGCGCAGGGCCAGCCGGGCGTGGAGATCGACGACAAGACCTTCGACGAAGTGGTGTTCTACCAGGCCACGCTGGCACCGCCCGCACGCCGCAACCCCAAGGACGCGCAGGTCGTGCGTGGCCAGGCGCTGTTCGCCAATGCCCAGTGCGCCACCTGCCACCGGCCGAGCTACGTCACCAAGGAAGGCCCCTTCCCGCACCTGACGAGCAAGGCCCTGTCGGGCCAGCGCATCTGGCCCTACACCGACATGCTGCTGCACGACATGGGTGAACGCCTGGCCGACAACCGGCCCGACTTCGCCGCCAATGGCCGGCAGTGGAAGACGCCGCCGCTGTGGGGCACGGGCCTGATCAAGGACGTGAACGGCCATACCCGGCTGCTGCACGACGGTCGCGCCCGCGGCGTGCTCGAGGCCGTTCTGTGGCACGGTGGCGAGGCCGAAGCCGCCAAGGACAAGGTACTGAAGATGAACAAGGCCGAGCGCGATGCGCTGGTCAAGTTCGTGGAGTCGCTATGAAACACCCATTCCTTCGCACAGCAGCTGCCGCCCTGGCCCTGGGCGCACTGCTGCTGCCGGCACAGGCCCAGACCGGCTGGAAACTCAACGCCGTGCCCTTCTACGACACCACGCACGCGCTGCAAAGCCTGTACGGCCACTGGGGCAAGCCGCGCGCGCAGGAGTTGGCCACGGCCGCGCAGGCGCTGGCCCCTGCCGTGCGGGCGCTGTGCGAGGCGCCTGCAGGCCAATCGGCCGCAGCCCTCACCGGCGCCCGCAACGCCTGGCAGCGCAGCATGATGGCCTGGGAGACGCTGGGCGCCGTGGCCGTGGGCCCGGTGATCACACGCCGGACACAGCGACAGATGGACTTTGCCCCCACGCGCCCGGCCCTGATCGAACGGGCCATCAAGACCCAGCCGCAGGGCGCCAAGGCCTTCGAGCGCATCGGCACGCCCGCCAAGGGCCTGCCAGCGCTGGAATGGCTGCTGTGGACGCAACCCGTGGCGCCCGGCACACCGGCCTGCGGCTATGCGGTGGAAGTGGCCCTGGACATCGAGCGCGAAGCCATGGCCGTGGCCAGCGCCTTCGACACCGCAGCCGGCACCGACTGGGCAGCCGAGGACGAACAGGAGCGCTCCACCGCGGCCATGGGCGAGTTCATCAACCAGTGGGTGGGCGGCATCGAGCGCCTGCGCTGGGCGCACATGGAAAAGCCGCTGCGCGCCGCGCAAGGCACGCGCCCGCCCGAGTACCCCCGCGCCGCCAGCGGCCAGGCTTCTGCCGCCTGGAAGGCCGAGTGGAACGCCCTGCGCACCCTGGCCGTGCTGCCCGAAAGCGCCCCGACCCCCACGCCCGGCGAGGCCCTGGTGCCGCTGGAGACCTATTTGCGCGGCCGCGGCCTGAACCCGCTGGCCGACCAGTTGCTGGCCACCACGCAGCGCGTGGACAAGGCCCTGCAGGCCATCGACCAGTCCGGCGCCACCGGCAAGGCCGGCGGCGAGCGGGTGCTGCAGGCGTCCAGGGAACTGGCGGCGCTCAAGCGCCTGGCCGAGGCCGAGATCGCGCCTGCACTGCAGGTGAGCATCGGCTTTTCGGACGCGGATGGGGATTGAGGTGAACGCCACGCTGAGCCGCCGCCAGGCCCTGTGGCTGATGGGCGGTCTGGCGGCGATGCCGCTGGCAACCCACGCAACCCCCGCCGCTGCGGCAGCCATGCAACTGCTGGCTGCCTGGCAGCAGGCCAATGGCAGCTACCGCATCGGCGTGCTGGCCGCGCAGGCCGGCGGGCCTTCGCCCCTGCAGGTGCGCCAGGCACTGGAAGTGCCCACGCGCGCCCACGGCCTGGCCCAGTTGCACGATGGCAGCATGGTTGCCACCGCGCGCCGCCCCGGTGACTGGCTGGTGCGCTGGCATCCGGGCCAGCCCGCTGGCAAGGCGCAATGGCACTGGGTGGATGCGACGCGCTCCTTCAACGGCCATGTGATCGCCAGCGCTGACGGCCGCTTCCTCTACACCACCGAGACCGACGTGGACACGGGCGCCAGCCTGGTCGCACGGCGCGATGCGCGCAGCCTTGAGACCGTGGACGAGTGGGCGACGCAGGGCATCGATGCGCACGAGCTGATCTGGGCACCCGCCGCCAAGGGTAGCCCACCGGCGCTGATCGTGGCCAACGGCGGCGTGCCCACTGCGCCCGAAACGGGGCGCACCAAGCGCGACCTGCACACCATGGATTCGAGCATCGTGCGGCTGCACGGCGACAGCGGCGAACTGCAGGGCCAGTGGCGCCTGCCCGATGCGCGCCTGAGCCTGCGCCACCTGGCCTGGAACGCCGAGCGCACGGTGCTGGGCATCGCACTGCAGGCCGAGCACGCCGAGGCGGCGGACAAGGCGGCCGCGCCCATCCTTGCGCTGTTCGATGGCAAGGCGCTGCGCCTGTGCCCCGCCGGCCAGTCGATGGCCGGCTATGGCGGCAGCATCGCCAGCACCGCCGAGGGCTGGGCCGTGAGCTGCCCGCGCAGCCAGGGCGTGGCCACCTTCACGCCCGATGGGCAGTGGCGCGGCCTGGTGGGGCTGGAAGAGGTCTGCGCACTGGCGGTGGGCAGCGGCCGCCTGTGGGCAGCCGGGGTTTCACACTCGCTCGAAGACGCGCGCTCCACCCATCCACTCACGCACGCGCACGCCAAGGAGCTCACGGGCGCGCGCATGGACAACCACTGGGTAAGGTTGGCCTGACCCCTCCCAGGGGCTGGCATTTCAGGCCGCCCGGCCTGCGCGCTGGGCCACGTCCTTGAGGCTGCTGCGCAGCGCCAGCTTGCGCACGATGGCCGAGAACGCGCGGGTGGGCGCCGACTCGCGCGCCACGGGCGACCACAGCATGCCCGGGGTGCGCACGGGCGTGGGGCTTTCCAGCCGCACCACCACCAACCCCGAATGCGGAGACACCACATTGGCCGCCACGATGGACGCCAGTTGCGTCTTGCCCACCAAGTCCATCATCGGCGCAAGCGTGTTGATCTCGGCCACCACCTGCGGCTCGGCGCCGCAGGAGCGAAAGCACTCGTCCAGCATCTGCCGCGTGGCAAAGCTGGCCGGCAACAGGGCCATGGGCATGCGGTGCAACTCGACCATGCGCACACGCTTGCGCCGCGCCAGCGGGTGGCCCTTGGCCACCACCAGCACCATCTCTTCGTTGTAGAGCGGCTCGAACTGCAGCGGCCCCGGCACTGCCGGCCGGTAGGCGATGCCCAGGTCCAGCGTGCCCTGCTGCAGGCGCGCGGCGATGTGGTCTGCCGACAGTTCTTCGACCACCACCTTCACGCGCGAATGGCGCTCGTGGAAGGCGGCGATGCAGCCCGGGATGAAGCCCAGGTTGAAGGTGTGCGTGGAGCCGATGTGCAGCTCGCCCGCCACCTCCGAGCCGTTCTGGCGCAGGGCGCCCAGGCCCAGGTCGATCTCGTGCAGGGCCTTGGTGCAGTAGTGCAGAAACTCGTCGCCCGCACCGGTCAGCGCCACGCGCTTGCCTGCGCGGTCGAACAGCGCCGCACCGATCTCCTCCTCGAGCTGCTTGATCTGGTGCGACAGCGTGGACTGCGTCACATGCAGCCGCTCGGCCGCACGCGTGAAGTTGAGCGAGCCGGCCAGGGCGATGAAGTAGCGCAGGTGCCTCAGTTCCATGGCATGCCACCGGTGGTTGATCGATGCTATCGATGGTAACCATGAAAAACAATCATTTCCAGGAAGTCGGTACGCCCCCTACAGTCGCCTGCAACCCACAAGACCGCCCTGAAGTCCAGGCGGCCAGAGACCCACAAGGAGACAACGAGGTGCACAAAGTCCTCAGCGGTATCAAGGTGCTGGAGCAAGGCACGTTCATCACGGGCCCGGCGGCAGGCATGTTCCTGGCCGACCTGGGGGCCGAGGTCATCAAGATCGAGCAGCCCGGCGCGGGCGACCCGTTCCGCGCGTTCCGCGGCGGCCTCTACAGCCCGCACTTCCAGACCTACAACCGCAACAAGCGCAGCATCACGCTCAACCCCAAGCTGCCCGAGGACGCAGCCGTGTTCGACGAGCTGGTCAAGGATGCGGACGTCTACATCCAGAACTTTCGCCCCGGCGCTGCCGACCGGCTGGGCGCGGGCGAGGCCCGGCTGCGCGGACTGAACCCGCGCCTGGTGTACTGCGCGATCAGCGGCTTCGGCCAGACCGGCCCGGCCGCAGGCCGCCCGGCCTACGACACCGTGGCCCAGGCCGCCAGCGCCTTCCTCAAGCTGCTGGTGAACCCTGCCAACCCCCGCGTGGTGGGCCCGGCGCTGGCCGATGCGATGACCGGCTTCTACGCCGCCTACGGCGTGCTGGGTGCCATCGTCGAGCGCGGCCGCACGGGCGTGGGCCGCAAGGTCGAGGTGTCCATGCTCGAAGCCATGTGCCACTTCAATCTCGATGCGTTCACGCACTACTTCTCGGAAGACGAGGTCATGGGCCCCTACAGCCGGCCCAGCGTCTCGCAGTCCTACGTGCTCGAATGCGCCGACGGCCTGTGGATCGCGCTGCACATGTCCTCGCCCGAAAAATTCTGGCAGGGCCTGGCCAACGCCATCGAGCGCCCGCGCCTGTTCGACGACCCGCGCTTCGCGACGCGCGAGGCGCGCATCACCCACCAGGAGGACCTGATCACGCTGCTCGGCGGCCTGTTCCGCGAACAGACGCGCGCCACCTGGTGTGCCCGGCTCGAAGCCCAGGACGTGCCGCACGCACCCATGTACGACACCCGAGAAGCCATGGAAGACCCCCAGGCCCGCCACCTGCAGCTGGAAGTGAGCGCCCCCCACCCCGAGGGCGGCCAGTGGCGCACCATCCGCTCGCCGGTGAGCTTCGACGGCGAGCGCGCATTGGAAGTCACCGCGCCGCCCATGCTGGGGGCCGACAACGCGGCCATCGTCGGACCCATACGCCAGCGGCTCGGGCAAGCGCTCTGACCCGCCAGCCGACCCCAAGAAAAGACAAGGAGACAAGAACCCATGACCCCATCGAATGAAAACGAGCTGACCCAGGCCGTGCTGCAGCGCCTGGACGGCGCCAGCGACCCGCGCTTCGCGCAGATCATGGAATCGCTGGTCACGCACCTGCATGCCTTCATCCGCGAGGTGGACCTGAAGCCCGAGGAATGGATGCAGGGCATCGAGTTCCTCACCGCCGTGGGCAAGGCCTGCACCGGCCAACGCCAGGAGTTCATCCTGCTGTCGGACACGCTGGGCGCCTCGATGATGGTGGTGATGCTCGACCAGCTGCGTGCCACCGCCCATGCCAAGGGCAGCCAGCGCATGACCGAGGCCACCGAGGCCACGGTGCAGGGCCCCTACTACTGGGAGGGCGCGCCCGAGCTGCCGCTGGGCGCCAACCTGTCCGCAGGCGTCAAGGGCGAACCCACCTTCTACAGTGGCCGCGTGACCGACACGCACGGCCAGCCGCTGGCGGGCGCGCTGCTCGACATCTGGTCGGGCGATGGCGAGGGCGTGTACGACATGCAGGTGGAAGGCTCGGGCATGGCCGCGCGCGCACGCGTCCGCACCGATGACCAGGGCCGCTACTGGTTCTGGTCCATCCGCCCGAGCTTCTACCCCGTGCCGGTAGACGGCCCCGTGGGCCGCATGCTCGACGGCATGGGCCGCCACCCGAACCGGCCCGGCCACATCCACATGATGGTCTCCGCAACTGGGCATGCCCCGGTCACCACCCACCTCTTCGTGGCAGGCAGCCCCTACATCGAGTCGGATGCGGTGTTCGGCGTGCGCCCCAGCCTGATCGTGGACTTCGAGCAGCACCCCGCCGGCCAGGCGCCGGACGGCACGGCACAGGCCGCGCCCTGGTGGTCGGCGCACTACGACTTCCGCCTCGAACCGCAAAACGCCTGAAAGCCGCTCCATGAAAATCGGAAAATCCACCGTCCCGCGCACCGCCATCTGCACCTCCAACGAGCACACCATCGTCGTGCGCGGCGAGGACCTGTGCCAGGACCTGATCGGCCACATCCCGTTCGCCGACTACTTCTTCCTGCTGCTCACCGGCCGCCGGCCCGACGCGGCCTGCAGCGCGGTGCTCAACGCCACCCTGGTGGCGATCGCCGAGCACGGCCTGGTGCCCAGCGTGCAAGCCAGCCGCATGACCTTTGCCGCCGCGCCCGATGCCTTGCAGGGTGCGGTGGCCGCCGGCATCCTGGGCTGCGGCTCGGTGATCCTCGGCGCATCGGAAACCGCAGGCCGCATGTTCGCCGACGTGGCGGCGCGGGTGGATGCCGGCGCCACGCTCGACGATGCGGCCACGGCCGTGGTCACCGAGCTCAAGGCCGCGCGCCGTTCCATCCCGGGCTATGGCCACCCGCTGCACAAGGAGGTGGACCCGCGCGTGGGCCGGCTCATCGCCGTGGCCACCGAAGCCGGCGCCGACCTGCGCTACGTGCAGATCGCGCTGGCACTGGAGAAGGTGATCCCCGGTATCGTCGGCAAGGAGCTGCGGCTGAACGTCTCGGCCGCGATCCCGGCGGTGCTGATGGGCGTGGGCTTCCCGGTGGCGTCGCTGCGCGGCGTGCCCATCCTGGCGCGCACAGCGGGGCTCATAGCTCACCTGGCCGAAGAGGCCGAGACGCCGAGCGGCTTTGCCTTGTCCTACCAGGCCACGCGCGAACTGCAGTACGAGGGCAGCCTGCCCGATGGCTTTGGAGAAGCAGCATGACGCAGCGCCGCCAGCTCATCGCCGCCACAGCACTGGCGCTGCTGGCCAGCGCTGCCAGCGCGCAGGGCACCGGCCGCCCCCTCAAGCTGGTCGTGCCCTTTGCCGCCGGTACCTCGACCGACATCGTGGGCCGGGTGCTGGCCGAGGCCCTGGGCCGCCAACTCGGGCAGACGGTGATCGTAGAGAACAAACCCGGTGCGGGAGGCACCATCGGCAGCGAGATGGTGGCGCGCGCGGGTGCCGATGCCAACACCCTGCTAATGGGCACCGTGGGCACACATGCCATCAACCCCACGCTGTACAAGAAGCTGCCCTACCAGCCGCTGCGCGACTTCGTGCCGCTGGGCTTTGCAGGCGCCACACCCACCCTGCTCGTGGTGCCGGCCAGCGCGCCGTGGAAGGGCGTGGCCGACCTGCGCCAGGCCAGTGGCAAATCCGTGAGCTTCGCCTCGGCGGGCAACGGCACCTCGGGCCACCTGGCGGGCGAGACGCTGAACATCCGCCTGGGGAAAGACTTCGTGCACGTGCCCTACCGCGACGGCGCGCAGGCGCTCACCGAGCTGATGGGCGGCAACGTGCAGTTCATGTTCTACCACCCGGCCGCCGTGCTGCCGCACATCCGTGCGGGCAAGCTGCGCGCCCTGGGCGCGTCGAGCGCCAAACGCAGTGCGGCAGCGCCCGACGTGCCCACGCTGGCCGAGCAGGGCGTGGCGGATTTCGACCTGGTCGCGTGGTTCATGCTGTATGCGCCCGCCTCGATGCCGGCCGCGCAGCGCGACACCTTGCGCGATGCCACGCAGGCCGTGCTGGCCCAGGCCGAGGTGCGCGAGAAGCTCGCCGCGCAGGGCATTGAATCCGCGGCCATGAACGCAGCGGAGATGGCCACCTTCGGCACGGCCGAGGTCGCCAAGTGGGGCGAAGCAGTGAAACGCTCCGGCGCCCAGGTGGACTGATAGCGACCGACAAGCCACGCATGCCCCTCCCACAGCCCGCCCACCGGAGTCGGCGGCTCTGGCGCAGCCATGCCCGGCACGAAAGGAGTGATGCCATCGATTGACGGACAGACCCACACGGTGCGATGCACGCCATGGCGGCGTTGCGCTGCAGACGAGCGAAGCGAACAGACCACACAAGCGGGCATGAACCCGCAACAGGAGACAAGAATGCGCAGAACAATGGTGATGAAGACGATGCTGGTGCTGGCCGCCGGTACCTTGCTGGCCGGCAAGGCCCTGGCCCAGGGGGCGGAATGGCCGAACAAGCCCATCAAGATCGTGGTGGGCTTTGCGCCCGGCACGCCGCCCGACATCTTCGCCCGCATGTACGGAGACTACGCGGGCAAGAAGCTCGGCGTGCCGGTGGTGATCGACAACCGGCCTGGCACGGCCGGCAACCTGGCTTCGGACGCAGTGGCCAAGTCGCCTGCGGACGGCTACACCTTCGTGTACAACCTGTCCACGGCGTTCACGATCAACCCCTTCATCTACAGCAAGCTGCCGTTTGACCCCGACAAGGACCTGGTGCCCGTGGCCACCACTATGCGCCAGGGCCTGGTGCTGATCGCCACCAACAAGTTCCCGGCCAAGACCGTCAAGGACCTGGTGGCCGCCGCCAAGGCCAAGCCGGGTGTCTACTCGCACGCCTCGTACGGCGCGGGCAGCCCCTCGCAGCTGATCGTGGAGTCGCTCAAGGACGAGGTCGGCATTGACATGCTGCACGTGCCCTACCGCGCCAGCCCCATCGCCGACCTCATGGGCGGCCAGGTGGACACGCTGATGGAGCCAATCGCCACCGGCTACCAGCTGATCAGCAGCGGCAAGGTACAGGCGCTCGCCTACTCGGGCCCCACACGCCATCCCGCCCTGCCCGATGTGCCCACGCTGTCGGAGGTGATGCCCGGCTTCTCGATGATGTCCTGGCACGGCATCTGGGCGCCTGCGGCCACGCCGCAGCCCATCCTCACCCGCTTCAACGCACTGCTGGTCGAGGCGAGCAAGGACCCCGATCTCTCGCGCCGCATCAAGGAGCTGCACAGCGAGCCCCTGGGCGTCACGCGCACCGAGATGGCTGCCATGGTGCGCCGCGACGCGGACATCTACAGCCGCGTGGTGAAGGCACGCAACATCAAGGTGGATTGATGTCCCTGCGGCGGGCTGCACCGCAGCCTCGCGCCGCGCCGCCATGCCAGGGGGAACGGGAAGAACGATCGCCGCACCATTGACACCTGCCTGGGTGCCGGGAAAATCACAGCCTCACCACCAACGGCTGTGCATCCCATGAACATTCCAGGAATCGGCGAATTCACCCCGGACGAAGACGTGGGCGGCTATGCCAGCGAGCCCATTGAAGTACCCATGCTCGGCAACCAGGAATGCACCATCTTCCTCGAAGGCTACGACGACGATGACAAGCCCGAGGAATTTCTCGCGGCCGTCAGGAAGCTGCTGGCCGCGGACGTCTCCGTCCTGGAGGCAGTGCAGCAGGAGCTGTTCAGGTACTGCGAGGACGTGAATTCACAGCGAGATCCTTCGGACGAAGACTATCTTGCCATCGACAGCCCGGAGGCTGTGTGGGACTGCATCGAGTTTGGCGACGAGCTCTACGTGACGCGCCGGCCTCACGGCGACCAGGGCATCTACGTGTCGATCGAATGCAGCTGCGACTGGGAGCCGGAGCATGGCCTGCAGATCGTGCTGAAAAATGGCGAGCGCGTGACCAAGGTCGGCATGTTCGATGGCCACCTCAGCAACGCCGACAGCTACGCCGATGCCGCGCTGGAGAATGTGGTCTACCACCCATTGCGCTGAGAACCTGTTCAAAGTCTTTTTGGAGCCGCGCAAATGCCTTGTCGGGATGGGATGCAAGGCGCGGGGTGCAGCCAATAGCTCGGCTATTGGCAAGCGCCGCAACGCCGCAGACCGCCCGACAAGGCACTTGCCCGGAGGGTTGGAGTGAAATCGGCCGATGAACTTGAAGTGCCTGGCGCCCCGGCTGCTTGTATGGGCATGAGCCCATGCGGCGCATCCGAAGCATCCACTCATCCCGATTGCACTCCAACGCGGCTGCAAAAAGACTTTGAACAGGTTCTGAGCGCTAACGCGCAGCCGCCACGTCCGCCGCCGAGGGTGGCTGCAGCAGGATCTGCACACGCCGGTTGCGCTGGCGGCCTTGCGGGTCGTCGCCCCCTTCGGGCGTGGTGTTGGACGCCACGGGCTGGCGCTTGCCCAGTCCCTGCGTCTGCGCCTGGCGGTGGGTGCGCTCGCGCAGCGCGTCGGCCACGGCCTGGGCCCGGCGCTGGGACAGCGGGTCGTTGTACGCATCCGTGCCCTTGGCGTCGGTGTGGCCCACCACGAGCAGCGGTGCGGACGGATAGCCCCGGATGAGTTCGGCGGCCTTGTCCAGAGGGCCTTTGGAGTCGGGCCTCAGTTCGGCCTTGTCGAAATCGAACAGCACGTCGGCGGGCAAGTCGATGGAGATGGCACGCTCGGGGGTCTCGCGGGCCTGGAGTTCGGACAGCAGCCTGCGCGTGAGCTCCAGCCGCTGCGGCGGGATCTCGGCCTGGCGCAGCGCCGTGGCGGGCTGGGCGCTGCTGCCCAGGCGGGTCTCGGGCCCGCCGGCAGCCAGCGTGCCGCCCACCGCCTGCGGTCGCAACACCGTGGCAGGCGCCGCGGCATTGGTGACCAGCTGCGTCGGAACGTCCTTGAGCGAGCGGTGACTGCGCTGGACGGACAGCGCCTGCGCCTGGGACGCGCACAGCAACGCCGCCGCGGCGAGCACGGCCACGCGCAAGGGCCGTTGCCGGACGGCGCGCACGGAAGGCCGGCGTCCCATCAGCCGTCCTGCAACGGCAGGTTGATGGTCAGGCCCGGAGCGACTATGTTGTCGCCCTGGTTGCCGTCGTTGAACACCACCTTGAGGGTGCGCGCACTGACGGGTACGCTGCCCATGAAGACCAGTTGCCCGTCCAGGGTTTCGCCTTCGCGCACCGAGATGTTGCGGTTGTTTTCCGGCCGCTTGATGTGCAGGCGTGCCCCGGATTCGTCCTCGAGGAAGGTGTCCGCCAGCGCCAGCATGGTGGTGTTGGTGATGCGGTTGGCAAAGGAGATGCTGACGTCGACCACGGTGGCATCGCCGCCGATCTCGACGCCTTTGACACGCACGGTGAGCCCTGCCGAAGCAACCCCTTGTAGTGCCACCGGCACCTTCCTGGTGGCCGCGGCCGCCACGGCGGGTGCGGTGGTGGCGGCAGGAACGACCGCAGGAGCGGCCGACACAGGGGCCGGACCGGCCGGCGCAGCAGGGGCGGCGGGCGCCGCGGCAGGCGCTTCATCGGCCTTGGGTTTGGGCGCGCGGTCGCAACCGGCCAGTGCCAGCGCGAGCACGCAGGCAGCGGCCAGGGCAGCGCGGGACAGGGAATCGGATGTTCCGGGGTTCATGGCAGGTACTTCCCTTGGTGCAGATGGATCGGCGTCCATTCTTGGATGCCCATCGGCCATGCCTGTAAGAAAGGGTTTCGAACTCCGGCCATCGCCGGGGAACCGGGCCGGCGCAGCGGCACAGGCCGCATCCCCGCCCGGCGCGGCTGGAACGGCCCTACGGCCTCCCCTGAAAAGTTACATTTTGCGCACCCGGCTACCACAGCCTGCGCCGAACGGGTGTAGGAGCACGGCGGCCTGTGGCCGGGTCAGTCCACCACCGTGAGCTTGGCCACCGACAGCGCCAGCCATTTGGTGCCGTGGCGCGGAAAGCTCACCTGGGCCCGCGCATCGTCGCCCGTGCCCTCCAGCGCCAGCACCTTGCCCTCGCCGAACTTGGTGTGGAACACGGCCAGCCCCACGCGCAGGCCATGCGATGGCGCGGCCTTCTGCACGGGCACCGGCGGGCTGGCGAACTGCTCCGTGCGGCCGGAGCCGAAGGGGCTGCGGTCGCGCTGGCCGAACGGGTTGCTGCCTGCATTGGGCGCATAGGTGCCAAAGCCCTGCTGCTTGGGCGTGATCCATTTGAGCGCCGCCTCGGGCAGCTCGTCGAAGAAG
This sequence comes from Acidovorax sp. Root219, assembly GCF_001428665.1. GTDB lineage: Bacteria > Pseudomonadota > Gammaproteobacteria > Burkholderiales > Burkholderiaceae_C > Acidovorax. The sequence goes on along the minus strand of NZ_LMIJ01000023.1, from coordinate 205,338 downwards.
CGGCTCTTGATGTTGTAGCGTGTCTGGCCGTGCAGCATGCGTGTCTGCGAATGGCTCAGGTACAGGCGCTTGCGCGCGCGGGTGATGGCCACATACATCAGGCGGCGCTCTTCTTCCAGGCCCTCGCGTTCGTTGGCCGAGTTCTCGTGCGGGAACAGGCCCTCTTCCATGCCACCGATGAACACGCCATCGAACTCCAGGCCCTTGCTGGCATGCACGGTCATCAGCTGCACGGCGTCCTGCCCGGCCTGGGCCTGGTTGTCACCGGCTTCGAGGGCCGCATGGGTCAGGAACGCGGCCAGGGGCGACAGCGTTTCGCCGGTGTCGAAGTCCACGATGCCCGCCACGGCGGGCAGGGGCTCGTCCACCACCGGCGCATCGGGATCCAGGCCCTGGCTGGCCGGGCTCTGGCCCAGGCGGTCGTTGCGCAGTTCGTCCACCGGCAGTGCCACGGCGTCGCGGCCAAAGCCCTCCTGCGTGACGAAGCTCTCGGCCGCGTTGACCAGTTCCTCCAGGTTCTCGATGCGGTCGGCGCCTTCCTTCTCGGTACGGAAATGCTCCACCAGGCCCGAGGACTGCAGCATCTGCTCGATGATCTTGCGCAGGTTCATGCCCTCGGTCTGCTCGCGCAGCACGTCGACCATGGCGACGAAGGCCGACAGGTTGGCCCCGGCCTTGCCGGGCACGGCGCTCACGCCGTCGTGCAGCGAGCAGCCGGCGGCGCGCGCGGCGTCCTGCAGCACCTCGATGCTGCGCGCGCCGATGCCGCGCGGCGGAAAGTTGACCACGCGCAGAAAGCTGGTGTCGTCGTGCGGGTTCTCCAACAGGCGCAGGTAGGCCAGCGCGTGCTTGATTTCCGCGCGCTCGAAAAAGCGCAGGCCGCCATACACCCGGTAGGGCACGCTGGCGTTGAACAGCGCCGATTCGATCACCCGGCTCTGCGCATTGCTGCGGTAGAGCACGGCGATCTCCTTGCGCTCGAAGCTGTCGCTCTTCACCAACTGCCGGATCTCGTCCACCATCCACTGCGCTTCGGCCAGGTCGGTGGTGGCCTCGTACACGCGCACCGGCTCGCCGGGGCCCTGCGTGGTGCGCAGGTTCTTGCCCAGGCGGCGGCTGTTGTGGCTGATCAGGGCGTTGGCCGAGTCGAGGATGTTGCTGTAGCTGCGGTAGTTCTGCTCGAGCTTGATCTGTTGCTGCACATCGAACTCGCGCACGAAGTCGGCCATGTTGCCCACGCGCGCACCGCGAAAGGCGTAGATGCTCTGGTCGTCGTCGCCCACGGCGATCACGCTGCCGCGCGCCTCGAAGCGCCCGCCGCTGTCGTTGCCGGCCAGTTGCTTGAGCCAGGCGTACTGCAGCTTGTTGGTGTCCTGGAACTCATCGACCAGGATGTGCGCGAAGCGGCGCTGGTAGTGCTCGCGAATGGGGTCGTTGTCGCGCAGCAGCTCGTAGCTGCGCAGCATGAGCTCGCCAAAATCCACCACGCCCTCGCGCTGGCACTGCTCCTCGTAGAGCTGGTAGACCTCGATCTTCTTGCGCGTGTCGCTGTCGTTGGCCTGCACGTCGCCCGGGCGCAAGCCCTCCTCCTTGCAGCCGGAGATGAAGTAGGCCAGTTGCTTGGGCGGAAAGCGCTCGTCGTCCACGTTGTGCTGCTTGCACAGGCGCTTGACGGCCGAGAGCTGGTCCTGCGTGTCCAGGATCTGGAACGACTGCGGCAGGCCGGCGGGCTTGTGGTGCGCGCGCAGCAGCCGGTTGCACAGGCCGTGGAAGGTGCCTATCCACATGCCGCGCACATTCACGGGCAGCATGGCCGACAGGCGGGCCACCATTTCCTTGGCGGCCTTGTTGGTGAAGGTCACGGCCAGGATGCCACCGGGCGTAGCATAGCCGTTCTGCAGCAGCCAGGCGATGCGGGTGGTGAGCACCCGGGTCTTGCCCGAGCCGGCGCCCGCCAGGATGAGCGCATGCCCCGCCGGCAGGGTGACGGCTGCAAGCTGCTCGGGGTTGAGATTGGCCAGCAGGGGCGGTACAGCCGATGGTGCAGCGGGCGTGGGGGGCACCAGGGGATCCGGTGCACCCGGGAACAGGTCTTGTGGGAACATGGGGGCATTGTAGAAAGCGCCAACGCCCGCCATGAAAAACATTGCCCTTGCCGCCGCCATGCTGCTCGCCTTGCATGCCCCCCACCTCGCAGCCCAGTCCAGCTGCAGCAGCGACGGCGTGCCCCGCCCGGTCGCGCTGTTCGAACGCTTCGTGAGCGCCGACTGCGAAAGCTGCTGGGCCGACAAGGCCACCCCGGCCCCCAAGGCGCCCGGCACCGTGGTGCTCGACTGGATCGTGCCCGGCACGCAGGGCGACGATGCCCCGCTGTCGGCAGCCGCCACGCGCGATGCCCTGGCGCGGCTGGCCGCCCTGGGCCGCACGGCGCCCACGGCCACGGATGTGAACACCGCCCCGGTGCAGGGTGTGCAGGGCAGCCGGCTGCGGGTGTCGCACGGGCCGGCCATCAACGACTACCTGGGGGCGTCGATCGCCTTCTCCCCCGTGCCCACCCGGGGCGCTGCGCCCGCTGCAGGGCCTGATGCAGGGGCCTTCTACCTGCTGCTGGTGGAATCCATCCCGGCGGGCACCGAGGGCTCGCCCGTGGCCCGGCATCTGGTGCGCAACGTGTACCAGCGTTCGCTGGACAACCCGCACACCCTGTCCAAAGGCGAGCGCTCGGGCTGGCGCGATTCGCGCCCCATCTACATCCCCGAAGGCGCCAAGACCGACCGCCTGCGCCTGGTGGGCTGGGTGCAGGACAAGGACGGGCGGATCATCGATGCAGCACAGTCGCGCTGCGCCCCCTAGAACCCGTTCCCTATTGGAGAGATAACAGTAGGGATATACCCGCACCGGTTGGCGCGGGTAGAATCAATCACCGGGCCCAAGTTTCTTGCTGCCCGGTTTTTTTGTGCCTGCGCACAGCAGGGTTCGTTGCAGCCATCACAGCTCCAATCGCATGACCGGTCTTCAAGCCAAGCGCCCACTGCAGCAGAAATCGTTTTGCTGCAGCCTCTTATGGAGCTTGGAAATCTCATGGAAATCTTCGATTACGACAACGTTCTCTTGCTGCCGCGCAAGTGCCAGGTGGAAAGCCGCTCGGAATGCGATGCCGGCGTGGAGCTGGGCGGGCGCACATTCCGCCTGCCGGTCGTACCGGCCAACATGAAGACGGTGGTGGACGAAACCATCTGCACCTGGATGGCGCAGAACGGTTATTTCTACGTCATGCACCGCTTCGACCTGGACAACCTGCAGTTCGTCAAGGATATGCATGCCAAGGGCTGCTATGCCTCGATCTCGCTGGGCGTGAAGCAGCCTGACTACGACACCGTGGACCAGTTGGCGGCTGCGGGCATCACGCCCGAGTACGTGACCATCGACATCGCGCACGGCCATGCCGACAGCGTGAAGAACATGATCGGCTACCTCAAGTCCAAACTGCCTGCGGCCTTCGTGATCGCCGGCAACGTGGCCACGCCCGAAGCGGTGATCGATCTGGAGAACTGGGGCGCCGACGCCACCAAGGTGGGCGTAGGGCCGGGCAAGGTCTGCATCACCAAGCTCAAGACCGGCTTCGGCACGGGCGGCTGGCAGCTGTCGGCGCTCAAGTGGTGCGCCCGCGTGGCCACCAAGCCCATCATTGCCGACGGCGGCATTCGCAGCCACGGCGACATCGCCAAGAGCATCCGCTTTGGCGCCAGCATGGTCATGATCGGCTCGCTGTTCGCGGGGCACGAAGAATCGCCCGGCAACACCGTGGAGGTCGATGGTGCCCTGTTCAAGGAGTACTACGGCTCGGCCAGCGACTTCAACAAGGGCGAGTACAAGCACGTGGAGGGCAAGCGCATCCTCGAGCCCATCAAGGGCAAGCTGGCGGGCACCCTGATCGAGATGGAGCAGGACGTGCAAAGCTCCATCAGCTACGCCGGCGGCAAGAAGCTCATGGACATCCGCAAGGTGAACTACGTGATCCTGGGCGGCGACAACGCGGGCGAGCACCTGCTGATGTGAGCCCCCGCCCGGCGCGGGTCAGGCCCTGAGCAGGATCAGCGCCATGTGGTGCAGGTCATGCCCGGGCTTGGCCAGCGCATCGACGATGCTGAAGTGGTTCAGCCCTTCCAGCACCTGGCAGCGCGGCACGGCATGCGAGCCCCATGCGTCCTGCACCAGCCGCGCCTGGCGGATGAACTCCGGGCTCTCATCGCCGCCGACGGCGCAGTACAGCATGCCCTGGCCGGGCGCCTGCAGGCGTGCCGGGCTGTACTGCAGCACCTGCTGCTCGGTGAGCTTGAGCGCCTCCTGCAGAAAGGGTGTGTGCATCAGCGGATCGAGGTCGTGCACCCCCGAAATCGACAAGGCGCTGCGCACCGCGCCGTCGGGCAGGTTGCCGATCAGGGGCCAGACGCTGGTGAGCAGCATGGCCGCCAGTTGCCCACCCGCCGAATGCCCCGCCACCGTGATGCGGTGCGGGTCGCCGCCATAGCGCCCAATGTTCTGCCAGATCCAGGCGATGGCCTTTTCCATCTGCCGCATGATCTGGGGAATGCCGACCGGTGCCTCCGGGGTGCCGGGGCACAGCGAATAATTGACCACCACCACGCAGACACCTTCACGGTTGAACGCCGGCGCGATGAAGGAGTGGTCCGACTTGTCGAGCGCGCGCCAGTAGCCGCCGTGGATGAACACCAGCACCGGCGCCCCCTTGCCGGAGCCGGGCGGCAGCTGGGTAGTGGGAAAGACATCCAGGGTCTCGCGCGCGCCCTTGCCATAGGCCAGGTCGGCCACGCAGGGGTGGTCGGCCCGTACCTGGGCCGACTCCTTCGCCCAGCGGGCGAAATAGTTCACGTGCTCGGGCACCAGCGCCCGGTTGTTGTACATCAACTCCAGCCAGGCGGGGTCGTGTGGTGTCTTGGTGTCCAGGGCCATGGGTGTGTTCTCCTCGTCCTGGCGCCACATCATCCTGGCAAGTGGCGCCGACTGCAAGCCCGATGACAGGCTGCACCGCGAAAACCGCCGATGATGGCGGCAGAGACATCCGCACCAGGAGACAGAGACCATGAACAACAACACCCCTCCCCTGCGCACCACCGTCCTGGGCATCGGCATGATGGGCGCGCCCATGGCGCGCCGGCTGCGCGCTGCCGGCCATGAGGTCCATGCCTGGAACCGCACGCGCGAGGCGGCCGATCCGCTCGCTGCCTTCGGCATCACCGTCCACTCCGATGTGCGCGCTGCCGTGGCCGGCGCCGACGTGGTGATCAGCCTGCTCGCCAACGGGCCCGTGGTGGGCCAGGTGCTCTTCGAGCGCGGCGCAGCGCAGGCCCTGCGCCGCGACGCGCTGTTCATCGACATGGCCTCCATCCAGCCGCGCGAGGCGCGCGACCATGCGGCCCGCCTGGGCGAGATGGGTATCGCCCACCTGGACGCGCCGGTCTCCGGCGGCACGGTGGGCGCCGAAAGCGGCACCCTGGCCATCATGGCCGGTGGGCGCCCCGAGGACTACGCCCGTGCCCTGCCGATCTTTGCCGCCTTCGGGCGCGCCACGCACGTGGGGCCGCACGGCGCGGGCCAGCTTGCCAAGCTGGCCAACCAGATGATCGTGGGCATCACCATCGGCGCCGTGGCCGAGGCGCTGCTGTTCGCTGCCAAGGGCGGGGCCGACATGGCCAAGGTGCGCGAGGCCATCAGCGGCGGGTTTGCCGACAGCCGCATCCTGCAACTGCATGGCCAGCGCATGGTGGAACGCAACTTTGCCCCCCAGGGCCGCATGACGGTGCAGCTCAAGGACATGCGCAACGCCCTGGCCACGGCCGGCGAGATCGGGTTCGACGCGCCCGTGACCGCGCTTTTCGAAGCGCTCTACTCCGAAGGCGTGGAGCACGGCCTGGGCGAACTGGACCACAGTGCGCTGTTCGTGGAACTCGCCAGCCGCAACGCGATGCAATAATTTTTGGGCCCCACTTGCAAGCCGGCCAAAAACTAGTGCATAATTCGAGGCTCTGCAGCAATGCAGGCAGATCACTAAAAGATTTGGGTTCTTAGCTCAGTTGGTAGAGCAGCGGACTCTTAATCCGTAGGTCGAGTGTTCGAGTCACTCAGGACCCACCAAATCTAAGCCGCAAGGCACATGAAGCCGACGCCATGAACAACATGGCGCCGGCTTTTTTGTTTCTGCCCGAGGCGATACCGGCCCTGCATCGTGCCCCGCCACGGCCGGCCCACGCCGGCACCTTGCAATCGCCGCATTCGCCACCATCTGCTGCTGTCGAAGAACTGCCGCTCAAATCACGTCCCGCCGCTGGACGCCTGCGTTCTGCAGACCTTTTCCCTTCCTCCGGGTACCTGCTTGCGCCCTCCTTTGCAGAGGGTTGCTGGGGGGGCCCGAACGCCCCACCCCGGCACCGCTGCGGGTGGCTGAGACCATTGCGCCCGCCAACCCACGGGGCGTGTTCCAAGCGAAGGAGCCTTTCATGGCAGGAAAAGAACAGAAACGCGGCAACAAGGAATCGAAGAAGCCCAAGCAGAAGCCCGTCGCGATGGTGGAACCCGCCGCCCCCGCAAAGGCCGGCGGCGCAGCGCCGCAGCGCGCAGCCAAGAAGGGCTGATCCCCCAACAGGGCCTTTTCTGCCCTGGCTGTTCGCCCCCTTCAAGCACCGGGCTTGAAGGGAGCGCGCAGCATTCACGGCCTCGCGCAAGCGCAGGCCCGCCCGCGTGCCGCACGCAGGCCCCCTTCGACGCGGACGGCGTGGCCCGTTCGCCCCTTCTCCTGCAGCGGGCACACCACAGGGCACAGCGCGGCCCCGGGGTGCCCCGAAAGGCGCCCGTGCTTGTTGTCGATGCCCTGTCTTCCCTCTCCCATGTTCTGAGGGGCGCTGACGCGCCGCCGTGGAACGGCACCGCGCCCGTGCGCGAAGAACTCTTCGGTATGGAGCGGCTGGAGCAGCATGCGCGCAGCCTGGCCGCCGCCCAGCAGGTGAGCCTGCGTCCGCCCCAGGTCCCTTCGCTGCACCGGCGCCTGCGGTCCAACGCCAGCCAGTTGCTGGCCGCGTACCGGGCCAGCGCCGCCGAGCTGGAGTCGGGATCCAGCGTGGTGCCCGCCGCCGACTGGCTGCTGGACAACTACCACGTGGTGGAAGAGCAGATCCGCGAGATCCGGGTCGACCTGCCCCCGGGCTACTACCGGCAGTTGCCCAAGCTGGCACAGGGGCCGTTTGCCGGCTACCCGCGCGTCTTCGGCATTGCCTGGGCCTTTGTCGCCCATACCGACAGCCACTTCGATCCGCTGGCGCTGCGCCGCTTCATTGCGGCCTACCAGGAGGTGCAGCCGCTGATGATCAGCGAGCTGTGGGCGGTGGCCATCACCTTGCGCATCGTGCTGGTGGAAAACCTGCGCCGGCTGGCCGACCAGATCAGCGCCGGCCGGGCGGACCGCGCCGATGCGCAGGCACTGGCCAACCGCCTGCTGGCCTCGGGCAGCGCGCATTCGGCCCTGGTGGGCGACATCGGCACACGCGCCAGCGGCCCGCTGTCGGAGCTGTTTGCCGCGCAATTGGCCAAGCGCCTGCGCGACCAGGACCCGCGCACCACCCCGGCGCTGCAGTGGCTGGAAGAGCGGCTGGCCCAGCAGGGCACCAGCGTGGGCCTGGTGATCGAGCACGCCCAGCAGCGCCAGGGCGCATCGAACGTCAGCGTGCGCAACGTGATCACCAGCATGCGGCTGATGTCCGACATCGACTGGGCCGACCTGGTCGAGGGCATGGGCCTGGTGGACGCACGCCTGCGCGAGAGCAGCGGCTTCGCAGCGATGGACTTTGCCACCCGCAACCTTTACCGCAATGCCATCGAGCAACTGGCACGTGGCTCGGCCCTGACCGAGTTGGCCATTGCCGAGCAGGCCCTGGCCAGTGCGCAGGCAGCCGTAGCCGCCCAAGGCACCGGGGCCACCCCCGCGCGCGCCACCGACCCCGGGTACCACCTGGTGGCCGAAGGCCGGCCCGCGCTGGAGCAGGCCATCGGCTTCAAGCCGCCCTGGGGCTTTCGCTTCAACCGCTGGCAGGTGGGCCTGGGCGTGCGCGGCTACATTGCCGCCATCATGGGCCTGGCGCTGTTGCTGCTGGGCGCGGCCCTGTGGTGGGCGGGCATGCACGGCACGCACCCGGGCTGGCTGGTGGCGCTGGCGCTGGCCGGCTTTCTGCCTGCCACCGAGGTGGCCAGCGTGCTCGTCAACCGGCGCGTCACCCGGCGCTTTGGCCCGGTGGGGCTGCCAGGCCTGGCGCTGGATGATGGCGTGCCCACCCATCTGCGCACCCTGGTGGTAGTGCCCACGCTGCTGACCAGCGAGGCCGACCTGCGCGCCCACATCGAAAGCCTGGAGGTGCACCACCTGGCGGGCGCAGGGGGCGACCTGTCGTTTGCACTGCTGTCCGACGGACTGGACGCCGCCACCGAGGTCACAGGCAGCGACGCCCACCTGATTGCCGTGGCGCAGGAGGCGATTGCCGCGCTGAACCTGCGGCACGGCCCGGCGCCTGGCGGCCAGCGCTTTTACCTGCTGCACCGGCACCGCCGCTTCAATGCCGGCGAGAACTGCTTCATGGGCTGGGAACGCAAGCGCGGCAAGCTGCACGAGCTCAACCGCCTGCTGCGCGGCGCCACGGACACCAGCTTCATGGCGCTGGACGGTGGGACACAGCCCGACATCCTGCCCGATGTGCGCTACGTCATCACGCTCGACGCCGACACGCGCCTGCCGCGCGACGCCGCGCTGCGCCTGATCGGCAAGATGGCCCACCCGCTGAACCAGCCCACTTTCAGCCCGGCCGAGCAGCGCGTGGTGGGAGGCCATGCCATCCTGCAGCCACGCGTGACGCCGGCGCTGCCCATGGGGCTGGAGGGCTCGCTGTACCAGCGGCTGACCTCTGGCCCCGGCGGCATGGACCCGTATGCGGCCGCGGTGTCGGACGTGTACCAGGACCTGTTTGGCGAGGGCTCGTACACCGGCAAGGGCATCTACGACGTGGACGCCTTCGAAGCCGCGCTGGCCGGGCGCGTGCCCGAGAACACGCTGCTCAGCCACGACCTGTTCGAGGGCGTGCTGGCACGCGCCGGCCTGGCGTCGGACGTGGAGGTGGTGGAGGACTTTCCGGCCCGCTACGACGTGGCCGTGCAGCGCCAGCACCGCTGGACGCGCGGCGACTGGCAGCTGCTGCCCTGGGTGCTGGGCCGGCGCCACCAGGGTGCCGCCTTGCCCGCGCTGGGCCGCTGGAAGATGCTGGACAACCTGCGCCGCTCGCTGCTGGCCCCGGCCGGCCTGTTGACCCTGCTGCTGTGCTGCGCTCTGCCCTGGCCGCAGGCACCCTGGGGCGTGCTGCTGGTGCTGGCGGCGCTGGGCGTACCGGCGTTTCTGCCGGGGATGGCCGAGCTGTGGGCCAGCCGCCCCGGCATCCGCGTGGCCAGCCACCTGCGCCTGCTGGTGGCCGACTTCCGCGTAGCGGTGCTGCAGACCGTGGCTGCCATTGCACTGCTGCCCGACCATGCCTGGCGCGCGGTGGATGCCATCGTGCGCGCGCTGGTCCGGCTGTATGCCACGCATCGGCAGATGTTGGAGTGGAAAACCGCCGCGCAGTCGGCCACCAAACCGCGCCCGGGGCCTGCGGGCTTTTACCGGCTGATGGCCGGCGGCCTGCTGCTGGCCACGGTGCTGGCCGCTTGTACTGCCGCTTTCGCACCGGCATCGCGGCCGCTGGTGCTGCCGCTGCTGGCCCTGTGGCTCGCGGCGCCGGCACTGGCCTGGCGTTCGAGCCGCCGTTCCGTGCCCGCGCCACAGAGCGCACCAGCACTGGACAACGCGCTGGCCCTGCGGCGCATCGCGCGCCGCACCTGGCGCTTCTTCGAGACCTTCGTCACGGCGGCCGAGCACCACCTGCCGCCCGACAACTTCCAGGAAGACCCCAAGCCCGTGGTGGCACGCCGCACCTCGCCCACCAACATGGGGCTGTACCTGCTGTCGGCCGTGGCCGCGCGCGACTTCGGCTGGGCCGGCGCCGTGCAGACCGCCGACCGGCTGGAAGCCACGCTGGCCAGCATGGGGGCGCTGGCGCGCCACCGGGGCCATTTCTACAACTGGTACGACACGGGCACGGCGCAGGTGCTGGCACCGGCCTACGTGTCGTCGGTGGACAGCGGCAACCTGGCCGGCCACCTGATCGCGCTGGCCAATGCCTGCGAGGGCTGGGTGCGCGCGCCGCTGCCCGGCACCTGGGTACAGGGGCTGCGCGATGCCGTGGCACTGGCGCGTGAATCAGTGGCCAGCGTGCCCGCAGCCCAGGGCGCGCAGGGCCGGCGGCTGCTGGCCATGCTGGCCGAGATCGACACCGCAGTGGCTGCAGGCGCCGTGGAGATGGGCCTGCCCGCCCTGCAGCGCCTGGCCGACAAGGCGCTGAAGGAGGCGCAGGACATCGTGGTGCCGGCAGGCAGCGGCGATGGCGATGCATTGCTGTTCTGGAGCGGCGCCGTGCGCGCGCTGGTCGCCGAGCAGGGGCGCGATCTGCAGGCCACCGGGACAGATGCGCCCACGCTCGACATGCGCTGGCAGGGGCTGGCCGACACGGCGCGCGCGCTGGCGCTGGGCATGGACTTCGCCTTTCTGCTCGACCCCGAGCGCAAGCTCCTGTCCATCGGCTACGCAGCGGTGGAAAACCGGCTCGATGCCAATTGCTACGACCTGCTGGCGTCCGAAGCGCGGCTGGCCAGCCTGTTCGCCATCGCCAAGGGCGACGTGGAGACGCGCCACTGGTTCCGCCTGGGGCGCACGGCGATCCCGGTGGGCAAGGGCTCGGCCCTGGTGTCTTGGTCGGGCTCGATGTTCGAGTACCTGATGCCCTCGCTGGTGATGCGCGCGCCTGCCGGCAGCCTGCTGGAGCACACCAATACCCTGGTGGTGCAGCGGCAGATAGCCTATGGCGCGCTGCAGGGCATACCCTGGGGCATCTCCGAATCGGCCTACAACGCGCGCGACCTGGAGTTCACCTACCAGTACTCCAACTTCGGCGTGCCGGGCCTGGGGCTCAAGCGCGGGCTGGCCGAGAACCTGGTGATCGCCCCCTACGCCACGGGCCTGGCCTGCATGGTGGATGCCACGGCGGCGGGGCACAACTTCGCGCGCCTGGCACAGCTGGGTGCCCTGGGGCAGCACGGCTTTTACGAAGCGCTCGACTTCACACGCAGCCGCCTGCCCGAGGGGCAGGCCGTGGCCATCGTGCGCAACTACATGGCCCACCACCAGGGCATGACCATCGTGGCCATTGCCAACACCCTGCACGGCGGGCAGATGCGCGAGCGCTTTCACCGAGAGCCCATGGTGCAGGCCTGCGAGCTGCTGCTGCAGGAGCGCATGCCGCGCCTGGTGGCCGTGGCCCACCCGCGCGCCGAAGAGACGCAGACCGGCCCCGCCGACGTGCGCGACGACCTGCATGCCGTGCGGCGCATGGGCGCGCCAGGCGCGGGGGCACCGGCCACACACCTGCTGTCCAACGGGCGCTATGCCGTCATGCTGACGGCGGCCGGCACCGGCTACAGCCGCTGGCGCGACGTGGCGGTGACCCGCTGGCGCGAGGACGCGACCAGCGAGGACTGGGGCTCGCATGTCTACCTGCGCGACGCGCACAGTGGCCGCACCTGGTCCGGTGCGGCAGAGCCCTCGGGCCGCGCTGCTGACCGCTACGAGGTGGCGTTTGCCGAGGACCATGCGGCCTTCACCCGCCACGACGGCAGCATGACCACCACCACCGAGGTGATCGTATCGGCCGAGGCCGATGGCGAGGTGCGCCAGGTCACCCTGGTCAACACCGGCCCGCGGGCGCGCGAGATCGACCTGACCTCGTACGCCGAGCTGGTGCTGGCCCCGCCTGCGGCCGACAACGCCCACCCGGCGTTTTCCAAAATGTTCGTGCAGACCGAGTACCTGCCCGAGTTTGGCGCGCTGCTGGCCACGCGGCGTGCGCGCAGCCCGGGCGAGCCGGGGGTGTGGGCCGCGCATTTCGCGGTGGTGGAGGGCACGGTGACAGCACCGGCGCAGTACGAGACCGACCGGGGCCTGTTCCTCGGCCGGGGTCGCACGGCGCGCAATGCGCTGGCGGTGCACGGCGGCGGTGCGCTCTCCAACACCGTGGGCACGGTGCTGGACCCGGTGTTCGCGCTGCGCCAGCGCGTGCGCATCGCCCCCGGCCAGATGGCCCGCGTGGCCTTCTGGACCCTGCTGGCGCCCACGCGCGAGGCGCTGCTCGACCTGGTGGACCAGCACCACGACCGCAGCGCCTTCGAGCGCGCGCGCACCCTGGCCTGGACCCAGGCCCAGGTGCAGCTGCGCCACATCGGCATCGGCGCCGAGGCGGCGGCGGACTTTCAGCGCCTGGCCGCGCCCATTTTGTATGCGGACGCGCGCTTTCGCGCACCAGCCGATGCCATTGCGCGCGGCGCGGGCCCGCAGTCGGGCCTGTGGCAGCACGGCATTTCGGGCGATGTGCCCATCGTGCTGCTGCGCATCGACGACATCGAGGACATCGCCCAGCTGCACCAGTTGCTGCAGGCGCACGAGTACTGGCGCATGAAGCGCCTGGGCGTGGACCTGGTGGTCATCAACGAGCGTGCGTCGTCCTACGTGCAGGACTTGCAGATCGCCATCGAGACCGCCGTGCGCAGCAGCCAGTCGCGCCCGCGCCTGGGTGAGTCGCTGGCGCAGGGGGTGGTCCACACGCTGCGTGCCGACCTCATGGATGCGGCTTCGCGCGCACTGCTGCAGTCCATCGCCCGGGTAGCCCTGGTGGCGCGGCGCGGCCCCATCGCCCAGCAATTGGCACTGATGCCCGCGGAGGCCCCCGAGGCGGTGGGCAGGCCTGCGCCATCGGCACCGCAGCCACAGCACGAACCGGCCCCTGCGCCTGACACCGCCGGGCTCGAGTTCTTCAACGGCCTGGGCGGCTTCGACAAGGACGGCACGGAGTACGTGACGATCCTGCGCGACGGGGCCACCACGCCCGCGCCGTGGATCAACGTCATCGCCAACCCGGGCTTCGGCTTTCACGTGTCGGCCGATGGCAGCGGCTACACCTGGGCCGGCAACAGCCGCGAGAACCAGCTCACGCCCTGGTCCAACGACCCGGTGAGCGACCCGGCGGGCGAGGCCTTCTTCGTGCGCGACGATGCCAGCGACCAGCTGTGGAGCCCCACCGCGCAGCCTATGCGCGGCCAGGGTACCTACACGGCGCGCCATGGGCACGGCTACAGCCGCTTTCTGCACGAGGCCCATGGCATCGCGCTGGAGCTGCTGCAGTTCGTACCCATCGCCGACCCGATCAAGGTCTCGCACCTGACCTTGCACAACCGCACGGCGCAGGTGCGACAGATCACCGTGACGCTGTATGCGGAGTGGGTGCTGGGCACTTCGCGCGGGGCATCGGCCCCGTTCGTGCTGACCGAGCGCGATGCGGACAGCGGCGTGCTGCTGGCACGCAACCCCTGGAGCACGGCGTTTGCGGGCCGCGTGGCCTTTGCCGACCTGGGCGGCCAGCAGACCGCGTGGACCACCGACCGCACGGAGTTTCTGGGGCGGCATGGCAGCCTGGCGGCGCCTGCGGCGCTGCGCGGCCATGCAGCGCTGTCTGGCGGCGGCGGTGCGGGGCGCGACCCCTGCGCGGCGCTGCAGTGCACGCTCACGCTGCAGCCCGGGGAAACCCGGGAGGTGACCGGCTTCATCGGGCAGTGCGCATCGGCGGCGGAGAGCTTGGCCCTGGTGGCCCGCTACCGCATGCTCGGCGTGGATGCGCTGCTGCAGGAGGTGGTGCGCCATTGGCGCAGCCTGCTGGGCGCCGTGCAGGTGCGCACGCCCGATCGGGCCATGGACATCATGCTCAACGGCTGGCTGCTGTACCAGACGCAGGCCTGCCGCATCTGGGCCCGCTCGGCCTTCTACCAGGCCAGCGGGGCCTACGGCTTTCGCGACCAATTGCAGGACGGCATGGCGCTGGCCTTTGCACGCCCCGATGAGACGCGCGCCCACCTGCTGCGTGCGGCGGGCCGGCAATTTGCCGAAGGCGACGTGCAGCACTGGTGGCTGCCGCACTCGGGCCAGGGCGTGCGCACGCGCATCTCGGACGACCGGGTGTGGCTGGCATTTGCCACCGCCAGCTACGTGCAGGTGTCGGGCGACGCAGCGGTGCTGGACGAATCCATTGCCTTCCTGGAAGGGCCTGCACTGCAGCCGGGCGAGCACGACGCGTTCTTCCAGCCCATGCTGGCGGATGCATCGGCCACCCTGTTCGAGCACTGCGCGCTGGCGCTGGACCAGACCATGGCCTTGACCGGTGACCTGGGCCTGCCGCTCATGGGCACGGGCGACTGGAACGACGGCATGAACCGCGTGGGCCAGGAAGGCCGGGGCCAGAGCGTGTGGCTGGGCTGGCTGCTGGTGCGCACGGTGGCGCTGATGGCGCCACTGGCGGATGCCCGCGACCCCGCAAGGGCAGCGCGCTGGCGCGCGCATGCCGAGGCGGTGCGCGCGGCGCTGGAGCGCGAGGCCTGGGACGGCGCTTGGTACCGGCGTGCGACCTTCGACGACGGCACCTGGCTGGGCACGCACGATGCGCAGGAATGCCGCATCGACTCCATCGCCCAATCGTGGGCGGTGCTCTCGGGCACCGCCGACCCAGCGCGCGCGCTGATCGCCATGGCCTCGCTGGGCGACAAGCTGGTGCTGCCGCAGGAGGGCCTGGCCCTGCTGTTCACCCCGCCGTTCAACACCACGCCGCACGACCCCGGTTACATCAAGGGCTACCCGCCCGGCCTGCGCGAAAACGGCGGGCAGTACAGCCATGCGGCCATGTGGGCCATCATGGCCCGGGCCCAGTTGCGCAACGACCCCCAGGCCGGCGCCCGGGCGCACGCGCTGTTCGCGCTGGTCAACCCGATCCACCACGCGCGCACGCCCGATGAGGTGGCGCGCTACCGCGTGGAGCCTTACGTAGTGGCCGCCGACGTCTATTCCGTGGCGCCGCACACCGGGCGCGGCGGCTGGACCTGGTACACCGGCGCTGCGGGCTGGATGTACCGTGCCGGGGTGGAGAGCATCCTGGGCATACGGCGCGAAGGACAGATGCTGGTGATCGACCCGTGCATTCCTGCCGAGTGGCCGGGGTTCCAGGTGCAGATCGTGCTGGGTGACGCCCGCTACACGGTGGAAGTCACTGCGGCCATGGGACAGGGCAGCAGTGTTGCATCTGCCGAGCTGGACGGGGCGGCTCTGCCCTGCGATGCAGGCCCTTTGCGCCTGCCTCTGCGCATGGGTGAGCACCACGTGCGCATCACCCTACCGCAGCGCTGAGGGCCGGGGGCAATTGCCCCCATACCCGACCAGACTGCCAGTGAATTTTGCGCGACAGGATTCTCTTTTTACAAATCTGAATCCAGTTGGCATCTCCCGGCGTACAGCTTGCGTACGCCCGCAAAGGCATGTGCGCTTAATTGCAAACTAGTGTCTTCCATCATCCCATAGTCAAAATGTATCGATACACTTTGTCATACAAATGACATCGTCGGCAGATATGCCACGGGCGTCTTTTGCACCACCACGCCAGAACACCCCTAAAGCACCGTGAATTCTCGACACACCACCCGAACAGCTCCCCTGCTGGCTGCGTTGATGGCCCTGGGGCTGGTCTCTGCGCCTCTTCCCACGGCCCATGCCCAGACCGCGCCCGCCAAGGAATCGAGCGCCAAGGAGCGGGCCAAGGCACGCGCGGCGCGCGCGGCAGCGGCCGCCACGGCAGCATCCGAAAGCGCCGCCCCGGCGCCTGCGGCTTCTGCAGCCATGGCGGCAGCGCCCGCCCTGCCGCTGCGCCAGTGGAAAACCAGCCTCAAGGACCTGGGCCTGGCGCGCCCGGTCACGCTGCGCGGCGTGGAGAGCGAAGCCAGCGTGGGCGTGGGTGTGCGGCGCGACGAAATCGTGGAGGCCGCCCGGCTGCGCCTGACCTTCACGCTTTCGCCGGCGCTGATCCCGAACCTGTCGCACCTCAAGGTGATCCTGAACGACGAGACGCTGCAGACCATCGTGCTCGACAAGGAGCGCCTGGGAACGCCGCAGACGGTCGAGCTGAACATCGACCCGCGCTACTTCACCGACTACAACCGCTTTCGCTTCCAGTTCATCGGCCACTACACGATGGAATGCGAGGCGCCCAACCATTCGAGCCTGTGGGCCACCATCAGCAATGAAAGCCAGCTGGATCTGTCGCTGCGCCAGATCCCGCTGCGCGACGACCTGGCCCTGCTGCCCGCGCCGTTCTTTGACCCGCGTGACAACCGGCCGGTGAACCTGCCTTTCGTGTACGGCGCCAAGCCCAGCACTGGCACGCTCAAGGCCTCGGGCTCGATTGCCAGCTGGATCGGCATGCTCGCCGGCTACCGGGGCAACCAGTTCCCGGTGTTCGAGAACCAACTGCCACGCCAGCACGCCGTGGTGCTGGCCACCAACGACAACCGCCCCGCCTTCCTGCAGGCGATGGCACCGGTCACCGAGCCCACCCTCTCCGTGGTGCCCCACCCCGACGTCCCGGGCGCCAAGCTGCTGCTGGTGCTGGGCAAGGACGATGCGCAGGTGCAGATGGCCGCTGACGCGCTGGCCCTGGGCAAGGCCGTGCTCTCGGGGCAGAGCATCGCCGTCAAGTCGCTTGAATACCCCGACCTGGCCAAGCCCTACGATGCGCCCCGCTGGATCACCACCAAGCGCCCCGTGCGCCTGGCCGAGCTGGTGCAGAGCGCGGCCGACCTGCAGTTGCGCGGCTCGGTGCTCAACGACACGGTGAACGTCTACACGCGCATGGCGCCCGACCTGTTCACCTGGAACGCCAAGGGCGTGCCGCTGGACCTGACCTACCGCTACACGCCCAACAGCGTGTCGGACCACGGCGCGCTGAACATCTCGATCAACAACCAGTTCATCCAGTCCTACCCGCTGCAGTCGCGCGAAGACCGCACCAGCAGCAAGAGCACGGTGATGCTGCCGCTGTTCGACGACGGCAATGCGCAGACGCGTTCGGATCTGAAGATCCCGGCCTTCATGATCGGCGGCGACAACCAGCTGCAGTTCGCATTCCAGATCCCCCCCAACGACCTGGGCCGCTGCCGCTCGGCTCCGCCCACAGAGCTGTTCGCCGCCATCGACCCGCAGTCGACCATCGACCTCACGGCGTTTCGCCATTACCTGGCCATGCCCAACCTGGCGGCCTATGCCAACAGCGGCTTCCCCTTCACGCGGGTGCCGGACCTGGCGCAGACTTCCATCATCCTGCCCAACCAACCCACGACATCGGATGTGGAAGTGTTTCTCACCGCCGTGGGCCGCATGAGCGCCTCCACCGGCTACCCCGGCACGCGTTTCAAGCTGCTGCGCGCGGACGAGGCCGACAAGGCTGCCGACACCGACATCCTCGTGATCTCCCAGGCCGACAGCGACGGCCTGCTGCAGAAGTGGAAGAACCACCTGCCGGCTCTGCTGGCCGCAGGCGCGCGCTCCGTGCAGCCGCTGGAGCGCGCCATGGGCTCCTTCATCGATCTGTTCAACCTCGAATCCAACCAGCGCTTGTCGGCCTCGGGCGGCCAGGCCATCCTGCAGGGCAATGGGCCGCTGGCGGCCGTGACTGGCTTCGAGTCGCCTCTATCGGCCGGGCGCAGCGTGGTGGCCCTCACGGCCACCGACAAGGAGGCCATGGCACTCCTGAGCCTGGGCCTGAACGACGCAGGCAAGATCAAGAGCCTGCGCGGTGACCTGGGCCTGATGCGCGGCGATGCCATCGAGAGCTTCCGCATCAAGCCCGTGTACTACGTGGGCGACCTGCCGTGGTGGCAGCGACTGTGGTTCCACATGCACAGCCACCCGCTGCTGCTGGCCCTGGTGGGTATCGGCTCCGGCCTGCTCCTGACCTTCATCGTCTACGCCGCGCTGCGCAGCATGGCTCGGCGCCGACTGGCGGCACGCAATGACTGATTTCCTTCGACGCCGCACAGCGCTGCAGGCCGGTGCCGGTGCCGCGCTTCTGTCCTGCCTACCGGCAGCCCGGGCCCAGCAGGCGGGCGCCGGCCGCCCGACCTGGCCCGCCTGGGATGCCTTCAAGGCCCAGTTCATCAACGAAGGCGGCCGCGTGGTCTCCGACGATGACGGTGGCGGCCAGACCTACTCCGAAGGCCAGGGCTATGCACTGTTCTTCGCGCTGGTGGCCAACGACCGCCCCATGTTCGACAAGCTGCTGCGCTGGACCGAGAACAACCTGTGCGCCGGCGACATGACGGCGCGCCTGCCTGCATGGCTGTGGGGCAAGCGGCCCGACGGCACCTGGGGCGTGATCGACGCCAACGCCGCCTCCGACGCCGACCTGTGGATCGCCTACGCCCTGGGCGAAGCCGGGCGCCTGTGGAACGAGCGCAGCTACCGGGCCCTGTCGGCCCTGCTGGCGGCGCGCGTGCTGCGCGAAGAAACCGCCGACATCCCGGGCCTGGGCCCCACCCTGCTGCCCGCACCCAAAGGCTTCGTGCAGCCCAACGGCCGCTGGCGCCTGAACCCGAGCTACATGCCCATGCACCTGATGCACTGGCTGGCGGCGGGTGACGCCGACCCGCAGTGGAAGCTGATGGTGGACAGCTCGCTCAAGGTCATTCGCGGCTCCTCGCCCAAGGGTTTCACGCCCGACTGGACGGTGTACGACGCCAAGCAGGGCTTCCTCGTTGACACCGAGGGCAAGGAGAAGGGCCAGGGCACCTACAACGCCATCCGCGTCTACCTGTGGGCCGGCATGATGCATGCCGACGCACCGGGCCGCCGGGCGCTGCTCGACACCCTGGCGCCCATGGCCCGCTACGTGCGCGACCAGGGTTATCCGCCCGAATCCATCGACATCCTGAGCGCGCAGGCCTCGGGCCCCGCGCCCTCGGGCTTCTCGGCCGCGATGCTGCCCTTTCTGCGCGCCGCAGGGGACGACAAGGCCCTGCAATCGCAGCGCATGCGCCTGGAGGCCCGGCCCCTGCGGCCTACGGCCTACTACGAGCAGGTGCTGGCCCTCTTCGGCCAGGGCGCATTCGATGGCCAGTACCGCTTCACGGCGGCGGGCCAGCTCATCGCGCGGTGGAAGCCGTGACCCCCATGCCCAGCCGGCCGCGCCGACCCCGCCACTGGCTGCCCTCGCTCACCCTGCTGGCAGCCGCCTGCCTTCCCGCCAGCCACGGCGTGCTGGCCAGTGCGCCGCCGGCCATCGAGGCCGAGCTGCTCAGCGGTGCGCGCCTGTGGGCCTCCAAGAACCGCCCCGACATGGCGCGCCAGCTGATCGACAAGCTGCTGGCCGTGGACCCCTACTCCCCCCAGGGCCTGGGTGCCCTCGGTGACCTGGCGCTGCGCGAGAAGAAGACCGACGAGGCCAAGCGCATCCTGGAGACGCTGCGCACCCGCCACCCAGGGCACAAGGTGACGCAGGAGCTCGAAACCCTGGTGCGCGTGTACGGCCCCGACCGCGAAAAACTCTCGCAGATGCGGTTGATGGCGCGCGCCGGCCGCAAGGCCGAGGCCGCCGATGTGGCGCGCGAACTGTTTCCCAGCGGCCCGCCCGAACTCGGCGGCCTGGCGCTGGAGTACCTGCAGATCGTGGGCGGCTCGGGCACCAAGGGCGGCGGCGAATCCGTGCGCCAGTTGGGCAAGCTCTACCAGGAAACCGGTGAGTCGCGCTACCGCCTGGCGCAGCTCGAAATGCGCATGTACGGGGGCGAGAACCCCAGCACCGTGGTGCAGGAGATCGAAGCGCTTGCCAAACAACCCGACGTGAATGCCCAGCAGCTGCAGGACCTGTGGCGCCGTGCCGTGGACCGGCTGCCCAACACCGCCGCCAACATGCCGCGCGTGCGCGCCTTCCTGCAGCGCTACCCGGCCGACCAGGCCATGGTCGACCGCTTGGCCGCCATGCAGCAGGCGGTGGAACGTGCGGAGCGCGCTGCCCGCGACCCGGCCAACATCGCGCGCAATGCCGCGCGCGTGGCACTGGACCAGGGCAACACCGAACGCGCCGAAGAGCAGTTGCAAACCGTGCTCGCGCTGCGCCCCGGCGATGGCGAGAGCCTGGGCAACCTGGGCATGATCCGCTTGCGCCAGGGCCAGCATGGAGAGGCGCAGGACCTGTTCGGCCAGGCCTTCGCACTCACGCGCCAGGGCAAGTGGAAGGACCTGCAGGCCACCTCCCGGTTCTGGGGCTTTCTGCGCCAGGCCGATGTGGCGCTGGAGAAGAGCGAACTGGCCACGGCAGCCGACCTCGCGGGCCGGGCCCTGGCCATGCAGCCGAACAATGCCGAGGCACTGACCACACTGGCCAGCATCCGCGACCTGCAGGGCGACCGCACCCAGGCCGAAGCCCTGTACCAGAGCGCGCTCAAGGCCGAAGCCAACAGCAGCTCGGCCTTGAAGGGCCTGGCCGGTCTCTACGCGCGCACGGGCCGCTCGGGCGAGGCCCTGGTGCTGCTGGAAAAGGCCTCGGCCAGCGACGCGGCCCTGGGCGAGAAGCTCGTGGGCACGCAGGCCGACATCCTGGTGGCACAGGCCGACGAGCACATGCAGGCCCAGCGCCTGAGCGCCGCCATGCGCACGCTGGAGTCGGCCATCGTGCTGACGCCGGGCGATGCCTGGCTGCGCCACCGCCTGGCCCGCCTGTACCTGCGGCTGAGCCTGCCGCGCGAGGCGCTGAGCGTGATGGACGAAGGCATCGCGCGGACCAGCACCGCCGCCGCGGACCGCAGCGCCATGCACTATGCGCGCGCCCTGATCCGCTCGGCAGTGGACAACGACTTGGGTGCCCTTGCCGACCTGGCACAAATCCCCGCTGCAGAACAGACCGATGCCATGCGGGCGCTGGTGCAGCGCTCCACGGTCAAATCGCTGGTCGCCCGGGCCGGCGCCAGCCGCGACACCGCCGAAGCACAGGCCTTGCTGGACCAGGCCGAGCAAGCGGCCGGCAACGATGCCGAACTGCTGTATGCCGTGGCCAACACCTGGTTCCGCCGCACGCAACCGGCCCGTGGCGTGGCCGTGTTCGACCGCCTGGCCGCACGCAGCCCCGGTTTGCCACCGGAGGTGCAGCTCGACCATGCCCAGTTGCTCAACCGCGCGCTGGACGACGCGGGCCTGGCCGCCCGCCTGCCCGCCCTGCTGCAGTCGCCGGGCTGGAGCGAGGAGCAGGAGGCACGGCTCATCGCCCTGTACACCGCGCACCGCGAGCGGCTCATCGAGCAGCAGCGCCAGGCCGGCAACCTGGGCGAGGCCTTGCGCCTGGCGCGCCAGCCGCTGCAGCTGCCCGACACGCCGACCACGGCGCAGCAGCGCACGCAGACGCAGGCGCGCCTGCTCATGGCGGCCGGCGAGTACGCCGATGTGGCCCGGTTGCTGGCACCGCTGGCCAAGGCCCAGCCCGACAGCCTGGAAATCCGCATGAACCTGGCGGACGCCCTGTCGCGCCTGGGCGATGCACGGGGTGCCACCGAGCAGGCGCTGTGGCTGCAGGACCACCTGCCGCCCACCGACGCCGGCCAGCAACTGGCGCTGCTGCGCATCTGGCAGCGCGCAGGCCGCATGGACGAGGCGCGTGCCCTGTCCGCCAGGCTGCTGCAGGCCTTCCCGCAGGACAGCGACGTGCTGCTGCATGCCGCGCGGCTGGAGCGCGCCAACCGCAACTATGCGCAGGCGCTGGTGTTTTTCCGCAGCGCGCTCACGCTGGAGACGCGCGGCGCTGCCAGCGCGCCCACGGAGCCCGCTCCAGGCGAATCCGCAGTGGCCGAGCCCCCGCTGGTGCTGCAGCAAAGCTACGCCCTCTCACTGCCGGTCGACCAAGCCGTGGTGGCCAAGATCCAGGGCGAGATCGACTCCATCGAGGCGCGCCGCCAGGTGTGGATCGAGGCCGCCCACACAGGGCTGCGCAAGAACTCCACCGACGGCATCTCCAGCCTGCGCGGCTGGGAGCGGCCCCTGGTGGCCTTCATGCCGCGCGGCTACGACGGGCACTACTTCCTGCACGTGGACCGGGTCAAGCTCGACGCCGGGGAACTGCCCGCCGATGGCTCGGATTTCACGGACTTCGGCCAGATCGCGGCGCTGCCCCCCAATTCGCCATTGGCCTACCGGCGCCAGCGCGGCTCGGGCACCAACCTGGGCTTCGGCTTTGTGGGCGACGATTTCCAGTGGGACATCGGCACCACGGGCGTGGGCTTTCCGGTGACCAACCTGGTGGGCGGCATCGCCCGGACCGGCGACCTGGGCCGCTACGGCTACAAGCTCGAAGGGTTTCGCCGCCCCATCACGGGCAGCCTGCTGTCGTATGCCGGCGCGCGCGACCCCATCACCGGCCAGGTGTGGGGCGGCGTGGTGGCCACGGGCGCTTCCGGGCGCCTGTCGACCGACTTCGGCCCCTACAGCAGTTCGGTGAGCCTGAGCCTGGCGGCCCTCACGGGCAAGAACGTGGAGAGCAACACCCGCGCCCAGTTGCGCTTGGCGGTGGACCGCGATGTCTGGAAGAACAGCCACAGCGTGGTGAACATGGGCGTGACCTTCTCGGCCTGGCACTACGGCAAAGACCTGTCGGAGTACAGCTTCGGCCATGGCGGCTACTACAGCCCGCGCAGCTATGCCTCCGTGGCCCTGCCCATCGAGTGGAGCGGCCGCAAGGGGGCGTTCACCTGGCTGGCGCGGGGTGCGATCTCGGTCTCGCGCAGCAGCAGCGCCGACACCGATTACTTTCCGCAGAACGCGCTGCTGCAGTCGCTGGCGCGCGCGCGCCTGGCCGAAAGCGGCAGCGTGCCGGTGTACACGGGCAGCTCCGGCTCGGGCTTCGGCCGATCGTTCCGCGGCGTGCTGGAGTACCAGGTCAGCAAAAACCTCGCGCTGGGTGCCCAGCTGGAGCTGGACCGCTCGGCCTACTACGCGCCCACCAACCTCATGGTCTATGGCCGCTACCGCTTCGATCCGGTGCTCGCGCCGCTGGAGAACCGGCCGCGCCCCGTTCAGCCCTACTCGAGTTTCTGAGATGCCCTCCGCCTCTTCCTCCCAGCGAAAAGCCGCCCCGCCTGCGGGTTGGCTGCGCTCCGTTGCCCGGCTCGTGCGGCCCCCATCGCGCCAGGACATGGTCGGCGCCGCCGTACCCACGCGCATCGGCATTGAAGGCCTGCCCGACGGCGTGGGGCAGTTGCCGCCGCATGTGCCGGTGTCGCTGGTGGCAGCCGACGACAGCAGCGCGGCGCTGTGGTTCCCGGCCCTCATCGAGGATGCCGTCGCTGCAGGCCCGGTGGCCCTGGTGGCATCGGGCACCGCATGGGCGGATGAACTGCTGCTGCGCCCTCCTGTGCGCGAAGCCTACCGCACGGGCCGGCTCATGCTGTGGGTGCTCTCGCCCGGCCTGCAGGCCGAGGTGCGGCGCCACGGCCTGCCACCCTTGCTGGAAGAGCTCAGGCGCACGGGACTCAAGGACGAACACGCCCTGTACACCTGCGATGCGCAGGGCCTGCTGACGGGCCTGAGCGTGACCGAGCTGGCGCGCGTGAGCCGCCAGCTCAGTGCGCTGTGCCGCGAGCGGCTGCGCCCCGTGGTGCTGGGCTTCTTTCCCCCGCTGGAACCCGAGGTGCTGCTGCCTGCGCTGCGCAACCTGTGCCAGATGTCCATGCACATCGCCACGCTGCACACCGAGGCCGACCGCTGGAGCCTGGGCCTGGAGCGCTGGAATACCGATGCCGGCGCCCTCTTCCAGACCGCCTTCGGCCTGCTGCACGACGGCGCATCGGGCCGCCTGGCCGCCGATGGCACGCGCACCCGCGGCGCCGTGCGCGAGCTGGTCGAGGCCGTGGACCAGTCGGAGGTGATCGCCACACGCGCCTCGGTCGATGGCCAGCGCGGCGTGCCCGGCCACTGGCGCATCGTCGACAGCCTGGCCGACATGGAAGTGGCCGCCGCCGCAAGCGTGGCCGCCACGGTGCTGATCGACGCCGGCCAGGCGTCGGACTTCGAGGCGCGCGCGCGCCTGGTGCACCAGCTGCGCCTGTCACGCCCGCTCACGCTCAAGATCGTGGTGCGTGAAAACCTGGGCAAGCTGCGCACGCACAGCGAGCAGGCCCTGCTGCAACTGGGTGCGAGCGCCGTGGTCTACAAGGAAGTGGGCTTCTCCCGGCTGCTGCAGCTGCTGCAGGACATCAACGCCCAGAGCCACACGCGCAAGGTGCACCCCGACTACGAAGAGGCGCTCGGCAGCTTCATGCCCGCGCGCGAGCGCGGCTACCAGCCGCCCGCGCAGTTCTGCACCCTGGTGCGCGGCATGCTGGACCGCACGCACGGCATCGGCCTGTCGCACAGTCTGGTGCGGCTGAACGTGCTGGCGCAGATCCCCCACCTCGACGCCCTGCGCGCCTGCCACACCTCGCGCGACGGTGACCTGTTCACGGCCGACCACGAAAGCGTCTACGTCTTTCTGTTCGCCTGCCGCGAACCCGACGTCGAGCTGGCCCTCAACCGCCTGTTCACGCTGCCATTGACCCAGCTGTTCTCCAGCGAAGCCACCGACAGCTCGGACACCGGCATCCGCGCCATGGTGACGCCCTTGCAGGAATCGCTGCGCAAGGGCCTGCCCGACTACAGCGCCGCCCTGGCGGACAGCCCCCGGCCCAGCGCTTCACCGGCCCCAGCGCTGGTGGCGCAGGCGGTGGCACCGGTCTCTGCAGCGCTGCCGACCGCGCCCATCCCGGCGCCCGATGCGCCCGGCACCGAATCCCGCCCGCTGCTGCCCATGGCCGCCGGGCCTGGCGTGCAGCACCGGCCCATTGGGCGGCGTGCCGTGCCGCGCCCCTCACCGAGGTCCATGGCATGAAGATCCTGATGGAGCTGCTGCTCTACACCGTGCTGGGCGCGCTGCTGGCCTGGCCCTGCTGGCTGGTGCTGCGCCGCCTGCGGCACGCGCGCCGGCCGCTGCGCTGCGTGCAGCCCTACCGCCCTGAGCTGCCGCCCCCCGGGGCAGTGACCCCGCCCCGCGCGGAATGACCGAACGAATGAAGAGAGACCCTGCATGCGCGTGATTGCCATCGTATCGCCGCTCGGTGGATCGGGGCGAACCACCCTGGCCGCCCACCTGGCCACGCTCCTGGCGCGCCAGGGCCAGCCCTGCCTGGCGGTGGAACTGTGTGCCCAGAACCTGCTCGCCAGGCACCTGGGCATGCAAGAGCCCAGTGCCCTGGGCTGGGCGCCCCTGGCAGCGGCGGGCCAGTGGTGGGCCGATGGCGGCTTCGACAACACGGACGGCGTCAGCGTGCTGCCCTTCGGCAAGGCGCCGCCCGATGCCATCGAAGCCCTGCACCGGCAACTGCAGGCGCAACCGCGCTGGCTGCTGGACCAGCTGGAACTGCTCGACGTGCCCGACGATTGCACGGTGGTGCTGGACACGCCCGCGTGGCCATCGCCCCTGGCGCGGGCAGCGCTGCGCTGTGCCGATGTGGTGCTGGTGACGCTGGAGGCCTCTGCCCGCGCCTGCGCCGACCCCGCCGGGGTGCAGGCCATGCTGCACGAGGCAGCAGCGGCACCGGCCGACCAGGGCGTGCTGGTGACGCGCTTCGACCCGCGCCGCATTTCGCACCGCGAAGCCCTGCAGACGCTGCGCCAGCAATGGGGCGAACAGCTGATTCCCTACACGCTGCACGAAGACGAGAACATCCCGCGCGCGCTGGCACGCGCGATGTGCGTCCACAGTTTCGCGCCCCAGGCCCAGTCTGCCCATGACCTGCAGGGCGTGTGCAACTGGCTCACCGGCCAGCGCCAGGCGCCCCCGTCGATGCTGGTGGCGGGAGCCAGCCGGCCATGATGGCGCAACCCGATACCAGCGCGGCCCTGCCCGCTGAAACCCCGCGAGTGCAGCACGCCCGCGCACGGCTGCGCCTGGCGTGGGCCTGGTTGGCGCGCCAGCTCGAAGTGGCGCCCGGCGCCCCCTGGTGGATGTGGCTGTGGCGCTGCGTGGTGCTGCCCGCCACCCCGGAGCGCGCCCTGCTGCCCTGGCTGCTGCAGCCGCTGCACTGGCTGTTTGCCGGCCTCGGCTTCGTGCTGCGCTGGGGCTGGAAGAGCCTGGCGCTGCTGCTGACCGCCGTGTTCTGGCCGATCCGGCTGTTCCTGCGCGCCATGGACCGCCTGGCCGCCCACGTCAATGTGGGAAAAGGCATGCGCCTGGCTGACCAGGTGCTGTCCCCCGCCCTGGAGATCCCCGGACTGCGCTGGGCCGTGCTGGCCGTGGGCATGGTGGCCGGCCTGGTCGTGATGACCACGCCCTTCAACTGGTTCGGGCAAACCCTGTTCATGCTGCTGTGCTGGAGCCTGTCGCTGGTGCTGCGCCGCCTGCCCGGGCGCTACCCGTCGCTGGCCCTTGCCGCCATCAGCCTGCTGGCCATGGGCCGCTATGCCTGGTGGCGCATCACCTCGTCCATCGAGTTCGACTCGGTCATCGAGTCCTTCCTCGGCTATGGCCTGCTGGCCGCCGAGGCCTACACCTGGCTGGTGGTGGTGCTTGGCTTCATCCAGACCGCGTGGCCGCTGCACCGCCGCCCGGCCGAACTGCAGGGCATGCCGGCATCGTGGCCCACGGTGGATGTGTACATCCCCACCTACAACGAGCCGCTGAGCGTGGTGCGCACCACGGTGCTGGCCTCCATGGCGCTGGACTGGCCCAAGGACAAGGTCAAGGTCTTCATCCTGGACGACGGCCGGCGCGAGGAATTCCGCGAGTTCGCCGAGTCCATGGGCGTGGGCTACATCGTGCGCCCCGACAACAACCATGCCAAGGCCGGCAACCTGAACCACGCGCTGGCCAAGACGGACGGCGAGCTGGTCGCCATCTTCGACTGCGACCACATCCCCACGCGCTCCTTCTTGACCACCGCCGTGGGCTGGTTCCAGCGCGACCCCAAGTGCGCCATGCTGCAGACGCCGCACCATTTCTTCTCGCCCGACCCGTTCGAGCGCAACCTGGGCACCTTCCGCCGCGTGCCCAACGAGGGCGCGCTGTTCTACGGCCTGATCCAGGACGGCAACGATTTCTGGAACGCCACGTTCTTCTGCGGCTCCTGCGCGGTGATACGCCGCGGCCCGCTGATGGAAGTGGGCGGCATCGCCGTGGAGACGGTGACCGAGGACGCGCATACGGCCTTGAAGCTGCACCGGCGCGGCTACACCACGGCCTACATCAACGAGACGCAGGCCGCCGGCCTGGCCACCGAGAGCCTGTCGGCCCACGTGGGCCAGCGCATCCGCTGGGCGCGCGGCATGGCTCAGATCTTCCGCGTGGACAACCCCTTCACGGGCAAGGGGCTCACGCTGTGGCAGCGCATCTGCTATGCCAATGCCATGGTGCACTTCTTCTTCGGGCTGCCGCGGCTGGTGTTCCTCACCGCGCCCATGGCCTTCCTGTTCTTCGAGTGGCACATCATCAACGCTGGCGCCATCATGATCGCGCTGTACGTACTGCCCTACATCCTGCAATCGAATATCGCCAACGCCCACGTGCAGGGCGAACACCGGCA
Organism: Acidovorax sp. Root219; assembly: GCF_001428665.1. Lineage (GTDB taxonomy): Bacteria > Pseudomonadota > Gammaproteobacteria > Burkholderiales > Burkholderiaceae_C > Acidovorax. Next base: position 177,678 of record NZ_LMIJ01000023.1, on the reverse strand, counting down.
CACCTTCTGGGCCGAGGTCTACGAGACGGTGCTGGCCTGGTACGTGGCCCTGCCGACCACGGTGGCGCTGATCAACCCGCGCCTGGGCAAGTTCAACGTCACCGCCAAGGGCGGGCTGGTGGACCAGCCTTATTTCGACTGGGTGATCTCGCGCCCCTACACGGTGCTGGTGCTGCTGAACTTCGCCGCCTTCGGCATGGGGCTCATGCGCCTGTTCTTCTGGAACACCGAGGAGACCGCCACGGTGCTGCTGAACCTGCTGTGGACCACCTACAGCATCCTGATGCTGGGCGCGGCGCTGGGCGTGGCCTCCGAGGCACGCCAGGTGCGCCGCATGCACCGCGTGTCCACGCAGCTGCAGGCCACCCTGTACCAGGACGACGGCAGCGTGCTGACGGCCGTGTGCACCGATTTCTCGATGACCGGCGTGGGCCTGCAGCTGCCGCAAGGCACGCAGCTCACCGTGGGCGAGCAGGTCCAGGTGGGCCTGTGGCGCGGCGATACCGAATGCACTTTCCCTGCCACCATCATGCTGCACCGGGGCCAGAGCGCCACGGGCCTGCAATTCGACCCCATGACCCGCGAACAACAGATTGACCTGGTGCAGTGCACCTTCGCGCGCCCCGACACCTGGCGCGAGTGGAACGACAGCCATGACACCGACCGCCCCCTGCACGGCCTGCAGGAGATCGCGCAGCTGGGGGTGCTGGGCTACCGCAAGTTCTGGGGATCGCTGGTGGATGCCGCCAAGGCCCGCTGGCCGCTGGGTGGCCAGCGCGGGCAACAAAGGCTGCGTGCATGAGCTACTGGAACCTGTATTTCCTGGCCAAGGTCGGCCTGACCTTCACCGGCTACATCGGCTTCAACTGGTGGCTGAACCTGCTGCTGTGGCTGGCGCTGCTGCCACCCATTGGCCACCGGCTGCTGCGGCGCACCCGCGCGGTGCTGGCCTGGCCGGCGGCGCTGGCGCTGCTCTACCACGACTCCTACCTGCCCACGCCGGCACGCGTGCTCTCGCAGCTCAAGGCGCTGGCCGGCTTCAGCGCAGACTACTGGCTGGAGCTGGCCACACGGCTGGTGAATCCTGCGGCGCTGGTGCTGGCCATTGCCGGACTGTGCCTGTACGCAGCGCTGGCGCGCCGCGTGCGCTTTGCCACCTTCGCCCTGGCCGGCATCCTCAGCGTACCGCTGGTGGCGGCCATCCAGGAGCACAAGGCCCAGGAAAATGAAGCCGGCGGCACCCTGGCCAGCCAGGGCGATGGCACGCAGCCGGCCGATGCCTCGGACCCCGATGCCCTGTTGCAGAAGTTCTACGCCAGCGAGGGCCAGAAACGCCTGCAGTTCACCTCGGCCGCGGGCAGCACGCCCCCCTTCGACATCATCCTGCTGCACGTGTGCTCGCTGTCCTGGGACGACATGGAGTTCGTGGGCCAGCGCAACCACCCGCTGCTGCAGCGCTTCGATGTGCTGTTCACCAACTTCAACAGCGCGGCCAGCTACAGCGGCCCGGCCTCCCTGCGGGTGCTGCACGGCTCCTGTGGGCAGACGCCGCACAAGAAGCTCTACGAGGGCATCGATCCGCAGTGCTACGTGTTCCCCAACCTGGAAAAACTGGGCTACCAGACGGCGGGCCTGCTGAACCATGATGGCCTCTACGAAGAGTTCGCCCACACCCTGGAGCAGCGCGGGGGCCTGGCCGGCAAGCTGCAGCGCAACCAGGATGCGCCGGTGCACATGCAGAATTTCGATGGCTCGCCGATCTACAACGACTACGCCCTGTTGTCGCAGTGGTGGAAGAAGCGCAGCGCCCAGAGCGGCGGCGCGCCGGTGGCGATGTACTACAACACCATCTCGCTGCACGATGGCAACCGCGTGCCGGGCATGAGCTCGCGCAGCAGCCTCGATACCTACAAGCCGCGCCTGGTGCAGCTGATGGCCGACTTCGACAAGTTCATCACGGAGCTGGAGACCGCTGGCCGCCCGGTGGTGGTGGTGCTGGTGCCCGAGCACGGCGCCTCGCTGCGCGGCGACAAGATCCAGATCTCGGGCATGCGCGAGATCCCGGGCCCGCGCATCACCCTCGTGCCGGCCGCCGTGAAGCTGGTCGGCATGAAGAAGGCTGCGGACGCGCCGCCCGCCGCGCCGGTGGTGGTGAACCAGCCCATGAGCTACCTGGGCCTGTTCACGCTGTTGGGTGATCTGCTCAGCGACAGCCCCTATGCCGCATCGGCCCGCCCCCTGGCCGAGCGCGTGCAGGCGCCCGAGACGACGCCTTTCGTCTCGGAGAACGCGGACGTGATCGTGATGCGCAACGCCGCCGGCAAGTACATGATGAAGTCGGGCAACGGGGAGTGGATTCCGTATACCTACTGATACATCGGTGCCCTGGGGCGCTTTGCGCCTGGGTGCCGGCCGGACAGCCCCAATCTGGTGCAGGGATTGCGCTGGCACTGTGCCGCAGGCCGCCGCTTCCCGCATAATCGGTCGGAGAGCCCGCCAAGCGTCGGGCCTCTTTCCTGCCCGCCTGCGGCGCACCCCTCACGAACTCCCGGCTCCTCCCGCATGAATCCACAAGCCCATCTGCTCTGGAAAGCACCCCGTTGGGCCCTGGCGGTGCTGCTGGCGGTTCTGGGCATGCTGGGGCCGTTCTCCATCGACACCTACATCCCGGCGTTTTCGGGTATCGCGGCGGCGCTGGGTGCCACGCCGGTGGAGATGCAGCAGACGCTGTCGGCCTACCTGTTCGGCTTTGCCTTCATGAGCCTGTTCCATGGTGCGCTGGCCGACAGCTTCGGCCGCCGGCCGGTGATCCTCTGGGGCATTGCGGTGTTCACGCTGGCATCGGCGGGCTGCGCGCTGTCGCAGACCATCGGGCAATTGGTGGTGTTCCGTGCGCTGCAAGGCCTGTCCACGGGCGCGGGCATCGTGGTCTCGCGGGCGGTGATCCGCGACATGTTCCCGCCCGCCCAGGCGCAGAAGGTGATGAGCCAGGTCACGATCTATTTCGGCGTGGCCCCGGCCATCGCGCCCATCGTCGGTGGCTGGCTGTTCGTGCACACCGGCTGGCACAGCATCTTCTGGTTCCTGACCCTGGTGGGCGTGGTGCTGTGGACGGCCAACTACCGGCTGCTGCCCGAGACGCTGCACATCGAGCAGCGCCAGCCCTTCAACGTGCGCCACCTGATGCAGGGCTACGTGCAGCTGGGTTCGAGCGCGCGTTTTGTGCTGCTGGCGCTGGCCAGCGGTGTGCCCTTCAATGGCATGTTCCTGTACGTGCTGTCGGCGCCCGCCTTCCTGGGGGATCACCTGTCGCTGGCACCCACGCAGTTCTTCTGGTTCTTCATCCTTACCATCTCGGGCATCATGGGCGGAGCGTGGCTCAGCGGGCGCCTGGCCGGGCGCATTCCACCCAAGCGGCAGATCCGCCACGGCTTTCTGATCATGTTCACGGTGGCGCTGCTGAACCTGGCGGCCAACCTGCTGTTCCCACCGCATGCCTGGTGGGCACTGCTGCCGATTGCGGTGTTTGCCTTTGGCTGGGCCCTCATGGTGCCGGTGGTGACCCTGCTGGTGCTGGACCTGTACCCCGAGCGGCGGGGCATGGCCTCATCGATGCAGGCCTTCGTGGGTTCCACGGCCAACGGGCTGGTGGCGGGCGTGATCGCCCCGCTGGTGATGCATTCGACCATTTGGCTGGCCCTGTCATCCTTGCTGATGATGGGCATCGGCATGCTGGCCTGGATCTACCTGCACCACCGCTGGCCCGACATCGGCCGCATGCCCGTCAATCTCTGACCCGCCCCGGCACCGGCTCCGGCATCACGACCCCGGTTGCCGGCGGTCGATGTTCTTTTGCTGGTAGTAGCGGTTCTTTTCCGCGTACATGGCCTGGTCGGCACGGTTGATGGTCGCCTCCACCGCATCGCCCGACTGGCAGCTGGCAATACCCATGGCCAGGCTCAGGTGCTGGCCGGGGTAGAACTGGTTGTTCAGGTCCAGCATGGAGATGATGCGCTCCTGCAATGCCAGGGCACCGCGCTCGTCGGTGCCCGGCAGCAGCACGGTGAACTCGTCGCCACCGATGCGTGCCGCACAGGCCGGGGCATCCACGGCCTTGGCCAGCACCTCGCCCACGCGGCGCAGCATGGAGTCACCGGCCGCATGGCCCTGCTCATCGTTGACGACCTTGAGGCCGTTGAGGTCGATGGCGATGACGGACAGCGGCCAGGGCCCCTTGCGCGTGAGCCGGTTGAGCTCTTCGGCATAGAAGGCGCGGTTGCGCAACTGGGTCAGCACGTCGTGCTTGCCCAGGTACTCGAGGTAGGCTTCGGCCTTCTTGCGGGCGGTGATGTCCACCAGCGACAGCAGCACCAGGCCCCAGTCGTGCCGGTGGCTGTCGGGCACCGAGAACTGCATGTGGATGTTCACCGCATCGCCCGAGAGCGAATAGTTCACCACCTCGCGCTGCTGGAAGGTCTTGCCCTCCCACAGGTCCTGCAGTTGTTCGCCAAAGGATTCGTGCATCTCGCCACGGAACACGCGGCCGATGCTGTTGAGCAGCATCTCCTTGCTGGAGGCACCGAACATGCGCAAGGTCTGCTGGTTCACGTCGATGACGCGGATCTCCTGCATGCAGCGGGCCACGAAGTCCGGGTGCACCTTGAGGAAGGTCTTGAAATCGCCGATGCCCTGGGCACGCACGCCATCGAGCAGGTTCTTGACCGCGCTGAAGTCCTCGACCCACAGCGACACGGGCGAATGCTCGAACAGGTCGCGCGCGTACTGCTCGCTGCGCTGGATGCGGCGCGCATCGTTGAACTGCACGGTGTTGTCTTCGAGCGAAACGAGCACGCGGCTCCAGTCGTGCTCGTGGCCGGGCAAGATGCGCGCACGCACCTGCACGTCCAGGCGCCGGCCATCGAGCGCGTAGTTCACGGTCTGGTTGGAGAACTCCAGCTGCCCGTCCCACAGCTGCGCCAGCTCGTGCGCGGCGGTGTCGTGCCGGTCGTCGCGAAAGACCTTGTCCAGGTTGGCGACCAGGTGCTCCAGGCTGTTGGCAGAGAACAGCTCGAGTGTGCGGCGGTTGACCTGCAGGACGCGCAGCGATGCGCTGCACTGGCGCAGGCGGGCCCGGTCCTCGGACAGGTGCGCGCGGATATCGGTCACCCCTTGCGCGCGCCAGCCGTCGAACAGCTGCTTGAGTTCGCTGAAGTCCTCAAGCCACAACGACACGGGCGTCAACTCGAACATGTGCTCGTAGTCGGCCCCCGAGGATAGAGATGACACCACGACAATTTCCTCCGTGGGCAATTATTGACGACATGGCCAGGGAAAACCGGGCCTGTGCAATCTGCCGACGCAAAAAAGGGCTGGCACCTTGCGGTGCCAGCCCTTCATGACCTTCAGACCAGGGTGTCTGTGTGATCAGCGTGCAGGACGGGCAGGACGCTTGCGTGCGTCGTGGGCCACGAACGGCTTGGCGCCGCCAGCGCCGGCTGGCTTGGAGAATGCGGGCTTGCGGGGAGCAAAGTCACCACGCGGTGCACCGGCGTCGGCACGGGGGGCAAAGCGGCCCTGGCCCGCGTCACCAAAGCCTGGCTTGCGGCCATAGCCATCGGCATCGCGGCGGGGAGCGCCACCACCAAAGCCACGGTCTTCACGGGGAGCGCCGTAGCCGCCGCCACCGTTGCCACCCTGGTAGCCACCTTCACGGCCGCCACCCTGGGGGGCGCCGCGGTTGTCGCTGCCACGGCCGGCAAAGCCGCCGCCAAAGCCACCACCGAAACCGCCACGGTCGTTGCCACCGCGGTCATTACCACGTGCGGGGCCATTGAAGCGGCCGCGCGATGGGTTTTCACGGTTGTCGTACGAACGGCCTGGGGCACCACGGCCACCGCCGAAGTCGCCACCGCGCGGTGCCTGGGGCGAGCGCTGCGTGGGTTCCATGCCGGCGATCACTTCCGATTTGAACTGCTGGCGGCTGTAGCTTTCGATGTCGAAAATCTTGCGGCGATCGCGGAACTCGGCGAAGGTCACAGCCAGGCCGTCGCGGCCAGCACGGCCGGTACGGCCGATGCGGTGGGTGTAGTCCTCTGCCTTCATGGGCAGGCCGAAGTTGAACACGTGGGTGATCGTGGGCACGTCGATGCCGCGGGCAGCCACATCGGTCGCCACCAGGATCTGCACCTGGCCGGCGCGCAGCGCCATCAGGCGGCGGTTGCGCAGGCCCTGGCTCAGGGCACCGTGCAGTGCCACGGCCGAGAAGCCTTCTTGTTGCAGGTCGTTGGCCAGGCCGTCGCACTCCACCTGGGTACTGGCGAAAACGATGGCCTGGTTGATCGTGGTGTCACGCAGCCAGTGGTCCAGCAGCTTGCGCTTGTGCTGGGCGTTGTCGGCCCAGTACAGCATCTGCTTGATGTTGGCGTGCTTCTCTTGTGGAGAATCAATGGTCACCTTCTGCACCGACGAACCGCCGTCGTGCATCACGCGCATGGCCAGTTGCTGGATGCGCGGCGCGAACGTGGCGCTGAACATCATGGTCTGCTTGCGCTGGCTGGTCAGCTGGTTCAGTTCGGCCAGGTCGTCCGAGAAGCCCAGATCGAGCATGCGGTCGGCTTCGTCGACGACCAGGAATTGCACCTTGTCGAGCTTGATCTGCATCGAGCGCTGCAGGTCCAGCAGGCGGCCGGGGGTGGCGACCACGAGGTCGGCGTTCTGCAGCTTGGCGATCTGCAACTGGTAAGGCATGCCGCCCACCACGTTGGCAACGCGCAGGCCACGGCAATGCTTGACCAGGTCGATGGCGTCGTGTGCCACCTGTTGCGCCAGTTCACGCGTGGGGCACAGGATCAGGGCGCCAGGAGTGGCGGCCTTGAAGTTGCGCGAGCTGGTGGGGTCCTTGCGCTTGGCGCGCTTGGGAGCAGGTTCGCCACGCTCGGCGGCTTCGGCCACGGAACGATCAAAGGCAGCGCGTTCTTCGGCTTCGGCAGCGGCTTGCTGGTTGATCAGCGTGTGCAGCACGGGCAGCAGGAAGGCGGCGGTCTTGCCCGAGCCGGTCTGGCTGGAGACCATCAGGTCGATGAACTTCGAGGCATCGCTGCCCATGGCCAGGGGAATGGCCTTGAGCTGCACGCTGGTGGGCTGGGTGTAGCCCAGGTCGGCCACGGCCTGCACGAGTTCAGGGGCCAGGCCCAGTTCCACGAAACCATTGGGTTCGGCGGTCACGGCGGCATCGGCTTCAGCGGCGGATTCCACCACGGCGTCGAGGGGGGAGGACTGCACGGAAATGTCGGCAGCAAAGGAAGTGTCGGCAGGCGCGAATTCGCCCTGCACCAAGGAGGTGTCGGTCATGATTTTTCTCTCACGAAGACGGCCGCAGGCGGAGCCCACGGTTGGCTTCGTTAAATGGTTAAAAAACATCAACCATCAAACGAAACCTGCGCTGACTCAGAAGGTCAAGGCGGGTGGGCGTTATTCGCCAGTCCTGCACTGTCTTGGACAGTCGGCTGGCAAGCCCGGTGTGTGAGGGGAGATGCACAATCTGCGAGGTATTCCTGCGCAGCCAGCGATTATGGCACGATTAAGGGTTTCCCCGCAATACCCCTCAACTTCGAAAACTTGCAAGCCGCACGGCCCCTCCCATGACCGGGAAGGGAACCCGAGCGCCTAGGAGATCTACTTCACCTCCACCGACAGCAGGTGCTGGCGGTAGTGCGCGAGCTCGTCGATGGATTCGTGCACATCGGCCAGGGCCGTGTGCTTTTGCGCCTTCTTGAAGCTGGTGTAGGCCTCGGGCTTCCAGCGCTTGGCCAGTTCCTTGAGGGTGCTCACATCGACGTTGCGGTAGTGGAAGAACTGTTCCAGCTTGGGCATGTAGCGCACCAGAAAGCGCCGGTCCTGCCCGATGCTGTTGCCGCACATGGGCGCCTTGCCCTTGGGCACGTACTGGGCCAGGAAGGCGATGATCTGCTGCTCGGCCTCGGCCTCGGTCACGGTGGACGCCTTGACCTTGTCGATCAGGCCGCTGCGGCCGTGGGTGCCCTTGTTCCAGGCATCCATGCCATTGAGCAGTTCGTCCGACTGGTGGATCGCAAACACGGGGCCTTCGACGCGGGGCTCCAGGGTGGGGCCGGTCACGACCACGGCGATCTCCAGCAGGCGGTCGGTGTCGGGCTCCAGGCCGGTCATTTCGCAATCGAGCCAGACCAGGTTCTGGTCCGATTTGGCGAGCTTTACGGGGGTGGGGTTGTTGGTTTCTGACATGGCGCGCATTGTCTCCTATCCCCTAAACTCCCCGGTACATGCCGAACACAGAAGACTTCTCCCCCTCGATGCTGCTCACGCTGGCCTTTGCCGCGGCCCTGGTCATCGGCCTGGCGCTCAAGTTCTGGCTGGCCAGCCGGCAGATCCGCCACGTGGCAGGCCACCGTGCCAGCGTGCCTGCGGCGTTTGCCGAACGCATCCCCCTGGCCGCGCACCAGAAGGCGGCCGACTACACCATCACCAAGGCACGCTTGGGGCTGCTGGAAATGGCACTCGGTGCCGCCGTGCTGCTGGGCTGGACCTTGCTTGGCGGCCTGGATGCCCTGAACCAGGCCCTGCTCGCCGTGCTGGGCGGCGGCATGTGGCAGCAGCTCGCCCTGCTGGCGGCGTTCGCGGCCATCAGCGGGCTCATCGACCTGCCGCTCTCGCTGTACCAGACCTTCGTGGTGGAGGAGCGCTTTGGCTTCAACAAGATGACGCTGCGCCTGTGGCTGGCCGACGCGCTCAAGGGTTTGCTGGTGGGCGCCCTCATCGGGCTGCCCATCGCGGCGCTGATCCTGTGGCTCATGGGGGCTGCCGGCCCGATGTGGTGGCTGTGGGCCTGGGGCTTCTGGATGGGCTTCAACCTGCTGCTGATGGTGGTCTACCCGACCTTCATCGCCCCGCTGTTCAATAAATTCCAGCCGCTCGAAGACGAGTCGCTCAAGGCACGCGTCACCGCCCTCATGCAGCGCTGCGGCTTCTCGGCCAAGGGCCTGTTCGTGATGGACGGCAGCCGCCGCAGCGCGCACGCCAACGCGTACTTCACGGGCTTTGGCGCGGCCAAGCGGGTGGTGTTCTACGACACGCTGCTGCGCCAGCTCGCGCCCGGCGAGGTGGAAGCCGTGCTGGCCCATGAACTGGGGCACTTCAAGCACCGCCACATCATCCAGCGCATTGTGGGCCTGTTCGCCATGAGCCTGGCGGGCTTCGCGCTGCTGGGCTGGCTCTCCAACCAGGTGTGGTTCTACACGGGCCTGGGCGTGCGGCCCAGCATCTCGCTCGACGCGGGTGTGGCGTCCGCCCCGAACGATGCCCTGGCACTGCTGCTGTTCATGCTGGCCGTGCCGGTGTTCACCTTCTTCATCTCCCCGCTCTTCGCACGGCAATCGCGCCGCCATGAATTCCAGGCCGACGCCTATGCCGTCGCCCAGGCCAGTGGTGCGGATCTGTCCTCGGCCCTGCTCAAGCTGTACGAGGACAACGCCTCCACGCTGACGCCCGACCCGCTCTACGTGAGTTTCTACTATTCACACCCGCCTGCCACCGAACGGCTGGCACGCATGCACACACCGACTCTGACCCCATGACAGCCCCCTCCTCGATGCTCAAGAAAAAAGACTGGTCGGCCATCACGCGCCGCGCGCTGACGGCGACCGAAGTGGTCACCCAGCTCGCCAAGCTGGAGGGCTGGAGCCTGACCGGCGATGGCGCCAACGTGGCCATCGAGAAGACCTACCACTTCGCCAACTACCACGAGACCATCTCGTTCGTGAATGCCGTGGCCTTCATCGCCAACGCACAGGACCACCACCCCGACCTGTCCGTGCACTACAACCGCTGCGTGGTGCGCCTGAACACGCACGACGTGAAAGGCATCTCCAGCACCGACTTCGAATGCGCCACGCGCTTCGACGCACTGGTCACTTCCTCATGAGGCCGCAACACCATGGCTGAGCGCAGCGCCCTCATGGAAGGCACGGTGGTCGCCAGCCACGGGCGCCACTGCATGGTCGAAACCCCCGATGGCGAGCGCCGCATCTGCCATCCTCGCGGCAAGAAGAGCCAGGCCGTGGTGGGCGACCATGTGCTCTGGCAGGCGCCCCCACCCGGCCAGGGCGAGGAAGGCACCATCGAGAAGGTCAAGGAGCGGCGCAACCTGTTCTACCGCCAGGACGAGATCCGCACCAAGTCGTTTGCCGCCAATCTGGACCAGGTGCTGATCCTGATTGCAGCGGAACCGGTGTTCTCCGAAAGCCAGCTCTCGCGCGCACTGATCGCGGCTGAGGCGGCGCGCATCCAACCCATCATCGCGCTCAACAAGAGCGATCTGGTCGAACCCTTCGCACGGGCCTGGGAGCGGCTGCTGCCCTACCGCCACATGGGTTCAGGCAAGCACTACGGCGTGCTGCCGCTGTCGCTGCGCCTGTCGAGCGACGTGGACCGGGCCCTGCTGATGGAGCACCTCAAGGGCAAGATCACACTGGTGCTAGGCCCGTCAGGCTCGGGCAAGAGCACCCTGATCAACCTCCTGGTGCCCGGCGCCACGGTACTCACGAATGAGATCTCCCAGGCACTGAACTCCGGCAAGCACACCACCACCAGCACGCACTGGTACTGGATGGACAAGGAGCGCACCACAGCGCTGATCGACTCGCCGGGCTTCCAGGAGTTCGGCCTGCACCACATCGCACCCATGCAGCTGGCAGCCTGCATGCCCGACATAGCGGCGCACGCCACGGACTGCAAGTTCTACAACTGCACGCATCTGCACGAGCCGGGCTGTGGGGTGATCGATGCGGTCAAGCGCGGGCCTGCGGATGATGGGATCAGCGAGAACCGGTACCGGATCTATGGGGATCTGTTTGCTGAGTTGAGCCATACGCGGTATTGAAGTTTCGGCTTCTTGGTTGCTTCTGCTGCGTGCCAACNGGGATGTGCGCCCGGCGGCGCACCTACTTTCTTTTTGCGCAAAAAGAAAGTAGGCAAAGAAACAGCGCCCCGCAGTCTGCGTCCCTTCGCTTCGCTGCGGGCAACCTGCGATGCTCGGTCCTGGGGTGGTGCCGCAGAACTCACTGCGTTCCCCCTGCGGGCG
>NZ_LMIJ01000023.1:166335-166532 GCF_001428665.1 Acidovorax sp. Root219 | reverse complement strand
GGCACACGCACCCACCCCAGGCCCTGCGCTTCTCGGCGCAGCCAGAAGGGGTGGGGAGCGGGGACAAAGACGGCTGCTGCTTCGCAGCGGCGCCAGGGGTCGGTTCGCGCTGTGCGCTGCCGACATGTGAGGCGCGACCGCCCTGGCGAGCCGAGCGCAGCGAAGGACCACAGGCCGAGCGAAGCAATGGCCCGAAG
>NZ_LMIJ01000023.1:166189-166258 GCF_001428665.1 Acidovorax sp. Root219 | reverse complement strand
TTCGAAGAACGCAGCGAGTTCTGCGGCACACCCCAGGACCGAGCATCGCAGGCTGCCCCCTCGCCCACC
>NZ_LMIJ01000023.1:166047-166127 GCF_001428665.1 Acidovorax sp. Root219 | reverse complement strand
ACCGTGCCGAGAAGCGCAGGGCCTGGGGTGAGCGCGTGCCGAAGGACACGCGCCTCGTTGTCTAGCTTGCCGCAGCTGTC
>NZ_LMIJ01000023.1:88476-165988 GCF_001428665.1 Acidovorax sp. Root219 | reverse complement strand
GGCAGCGGGGTCGCCTTTCTTTGGGGTACCTTTCTTTGGCGACTCAAAGAAAGGTACCTCGGCTGCCGGGCCGAGACCCGGCCTCCGCCCCTGAAACAAGCATGCGGCAACCCTAGAGACCAAGCCGCAGAACCACGCCTGCACAGCCGGGCGCACATCCCGGCTCCCGCCCTCAAGCAAGGCGCCGGTAAAAAACCCCGAGAGATCGTCAGCCCAGCAACCGAGCCAAGGTCAACAAAGCCAGCAGCAGCATCCACACCACCACCGACCTCCAAACGAGCCCCACGACACTGCGCAAATGCCCGACTTCAGGCTCCCGCCCAGGGGTCGCGTCACTGTCCCCCATGTCCGCATCGATCTCCAACCCCTGCGGCGTATGCAGCACCGACCGGGCCTTGAGCGCCTCGCCCCCCAAACGGACGTTGATGGCCCCGGCCGTCGCCGCCAGCACCACCCCATCGTTGTCATTGGGAAAGCGCTGGGCATGGAAGCGCCAGCCCTCGATCGCCTCCTCGAAGCTGCCCACCACCGCAAAGCTCAGCGCGGTCAGCCGCGCAGGCACCCAGTCGATCACCGTCCAGGCCTGGGCCGAAGCGCGCTGCAGCGATTCGCTCGCGGGCTGCGCCCCCATGCGCTGGCGGTAGTGCCAGTAGCGCGAGGCGAATTCAGCCAGCCGGTACAACACCGCCCCCGTAGGCCCCAGGCCCAGGGCGGCCAGCACCGAGAACCAGGCCAGCACGCCGAACACATGGCGGTGCGCAGCCAGCACCGAGTACTCGATCACGTGGCGCACGATCTCGCTGCGCGGCAGCAGGCCGACATCCACCTGCTGCCAATGGGCCAGGCGCTCGCGGGCAGCGTCTTCATCGCCTTCTTCCAGCGCATCGCGGATACCGGTGAAATGGTGGCTGAACTGGCGGAAACCGAGGGTGACGTACAGCACCGCCACGCTCCAGAGCACGGCGAACGGCCAGCCCAGCCCCCACAGCAGCAGCCAGTGGATGGCCAGCACGACCAGGGAAGGGACGAGCACCGCCAGGCCCCACGCCACCCAGCCGTGGTGCGACTTGCCGGCGTCGAAATTGCGGCTCACCGACAGGGCCCAGGCACGCAGGCCTGCGTGGATGGGGTTGCTGCGGGCCAGCGGGCGGGCCTGCTCGATCAGCAGAGCGAACAGGATGGCGAAGAAACTCATGGTCGCCAATGATACTGGCGCTGCATGCCGCCGTGCACCAATAGGGTCAGGCTTGCATGAAGCGGTAGAAATTGCGCAGCATGCCGGCGGTGGCGCCCCAGATATGGTGGTTCTTCTCGCCGTCCTGGTAGGGCATGGAGAACCATTCGCGGGCCACGCCCTCCCACTCCAGCCGGTGGCGCTGGTGGTTGGCCGGGTCGAGCAGAAAGGCCAGCGGCACCTCGAACAGATCCGCCACCTCGTAGGGGTTGGGCGTGAGCACGCAGTCGGGCTGCACCAGCGCGACCACGGGCGTGATGATGAAGGAGGTGCCCGTCACGTAGATGGGCAAGGAACCCAACACCTCCACGTACTGGCGCTCCAGACCCACTTCCTCGAAGGCCTCGCGCAGCGCGGTGTCGGCCGGGGTGGCGTCCTCGGGGTCCGCCCGGCCACCGGGAAAGGCGATCTGCCCTGAGTGCGTGGACAGATGCGCCGTGCGCTCGGTCAGCAGCACCATGGGCTGCTCGCGCAGGACGATGGCCAGCAGCACCGAGGCATGGGCCGGCTCGCGCTGGGCGAACTTGCGCTCCAGCACCACCTCGGGCTCCCACTGCGGCGGGTGCGCAAAGCGCAAGCGCAGCGCCTCGGGGGTCTGGGCCGCCAGCGGCACCGCTGCCAGGTGCGTATCCACCCCCACCACGGGCACCTTGCGCGGATCGAAATCGGGCAGCGTGGACAGGGGCGGGATGATGGAGGACACGGGGCTGATCGGTGGTTTCACTGCAGTCGGGATGAGGGGGCCAAGGGAACGCTGGTGAGGCGGCACAATGCAAAAAGCCGCTACAGGCTGGCTGTAGCGGCTTGCCTGGACGGGTCCAGTCCTCAGGCGGCAGTAGCTGCTGCTGCGGCGGCGGCAACAGCCGCCTTGTTGACGCGCTGTGGCAGCTTTTCCTTGATACGTGCCGACTTGCCGCTGCGGTCACGCAGGTAGTACAGCTTGGCACGGCGCACGTCACCGCGGCGCTTGACTTCGATACCGGCGATCAGCGGGCTGTAGGTCTGGAACGTACGCTCCACGCCTTCGCCGCTGGAGATCTTGCGCACGGTGAAGCCGCTGTTCAGGCCGCGATTGCGCTTGGCAATCACCACGCCTTCGTAAGCCTGCACGCGCTTGCGGGTACCTTCCACCACGTTCACGCTCACGATGACGGTGTCACCAGGCGCAAATGCGGGAATGGTCTTGTTGAGGCGGGCGATTTCTTCCGCTTCCAGGGTTTGAATCAGGTTCATTTTTACATCCAACGATCATGTCCGCGCCAAAAATGGCAGCGTCGGGATTGACGTCTCAGTGTTTCGCACAAACGGCAGGAGCCTGCATGCTCCACATGTTTGCTCAGCAAAACGGCCGGCCAGAGGATCGAAAAGCCTTTGATTATAGCAAGTCAGCGCAAATTGGCCAATACGGCCTCGTCGGCAGGCGTGATGCGACCCGCTTGGCGCGCTGCGGCGATCAGATCGGGGCGGTGGCGCACGGTGACGGCCAGGCGCTGGTCGCGCCGCCAGCGCTCGATCTGCGCGTGGTGGCCGGACATCAGCGCGGCCGGCACGGCCTGGCCTGCCCATTCTTCGGGACGGGTGTAGTGGGGGCAGTCGAGCAGGCCGTCGAGCGCGGGGTTGAAGCTGTCGAGCTGGTGGCTGCCCTCGTCGTTGAGCACGCCGGGCTGCAGGCGCGCCACGGCATCGAGCAAGGCCATGGCGGCGATCTCGCCGCCCGAGAGCACGAAATCGCCCAGGCTGATCTGCAGGTCCACATGGGCATCGATGAAGCGCTGGTCGATGCCTTCATAGCGCCCGCACAACAGCACGGCGCCCGTGCTGGCAGACCACCGCTCCACCGCCGCGTGGTTGAGCGCCGCACCGATGGGCGAAAACAGCACCAGCGGCGCCTGCCCCTCAACCGGCTCGGCGCGCTCGGTGCGGATGGCGGCCAGGCAGCGCGCCAGCGGCTCGGCCAGCATCACCATGCCCGGGCCACCGCCAAAGGGCCGGTCGTCCACGCGGCGGTAGTTGCCCTCGGCCTGGTCGCGGGGGTTCCACAGCCGTACGTCGACCTGGCCACCGGCATAGGCACGCCGCGTCACGCCGCTGGCCAGAAAGGGCGCAAACAGCTCGGGGAACAGGGTGATGATGTCAAAGCGCATGGTGCGCAGCGGACCGCAACCGGTCGCTCAGTAGTCGGGCTGCCAGTCGACGGTGATGCGCTTTTCGGGCAGTTCCACCTTGTCGACGAAATGGGCAACGAAGGGAATCATGCGCTCCTGCACCTTGCCTGCCTCCTCGTACTCGAGCACCAGCACGGTCTGCGGGCCGGTGGACAGCAGTTCGCGCACGGCGCCCAGGGCCAGGCCCTCGCGGTTGACGACGGCCAGGCCGATCAGGTCCACCCAGTAGTATTCGTCGGTGGCGGTGGTCGGAAAGCCCGAGCGCGGCACGAAGATGCGCGCGCCGCGCAGCGCCTCGGCGCCGTTGCGGTCGTCGATGCCCTGCGCCCAGGCCACCACGGTGTCCGAGTGGTCCTTGGCCTGCCGAATCGGCAACAGCACCGTGCCGGAGAAGGTCTTGGCACCGCGCTCGGAGGGCTGCAGGTACCAGCTTTTGGCAGAGAACAGGGCTTCGGGGTTGCTGCTGTGGGGCACCACCTTGAACCAGCCTTTGATACCCCAGGCGTCGGCAATGCGGCCCACTTCGACGGCGTCGGCAGGCAGTTCTGCGGGTGCGAGGGTCAGGTTCGTGGCCATGGAATGGGTCTCGGAAATAGGAAAAGGGCGGGTTCCGCCAGGCAAGCCGACGGAACCCGCCCTTTTCAGGGAGCTTTAAGCAGCCTTCTTGGCAGCTTGCTTGATCAGGCGGTCCACGGTAGGCGAGGACTGGGCGCCCACGCTCTGCCAGTACGTCAGGCGGTCCTGTGCAATGCGCAGGCCTTCTTCGGTTTCCTTGGCGGTGGGGTTGTAGAAGCCCAGGCGCTCGATGAAGCGGCCATCGCGGCGCACGCGCTTGTCAGCAACGACGATGTTGAAGAAAGGACGGCCCTTGGAGCCGCCGCGGGAAAGTCGAATGACGACCATGATTTATCCTTCGGGTGTTGGGTTCCGGCAATACCTGCCGAAAGCCGCAGTGTTCGCAACCATATTCTCGCAACGCTTGAGACACGCGACATGGCCACCCGGCCAGCGACACGCTGCAAAGCCCACGATTATATCCAATTCCCCATTCCATGCCCATTATTCGTCCAAGCACCGACGCTGACCTGCCCGCGATCACCACCATCTATGCCCACCACGTGCTGCACGGCACGGGTACTTTCGAGATCGATCCCCCCACCGAAACCGACATGGCCGGCCGCCGCGCCGACGTGCTGGGCCGGGGCCTGCCCTGGCTGGTGGCCGAGCAGGACGGGCAGGTGCTGGGCTTTGCCTACGCCAACTGGTTCAAGCCGCGCCCGGCCTACCGCTTCTCGGCCGAAGACTCGATCTACGTGGCCGACAGCGCCCGCGGCATGGGCCTGGGCCGGCAACTGCTGGCCGAACTGATGGTGCAGGCCGAGGCGGCCGGCGTGCGCAAGCTGCTGGCGGTGATCGGCGATTCGGCCAACGCCGGCTCCATCGGCGTGCACCGCGCCGTGGGCTTTACCGACGTGGGCGTGATGCGCTCCATGGGCTGGAAATTCGGCGCCTGGCGCGACATCGTGCTCATGGAAAAGACCCTGGGCGCGGGCGACACCACTTCGCCTGAATAATCCCCCCATGAAAAACAAAACACTGGCTGCCTGGCTGGCCTTCCTGGGCGGCCCGCTGGGCCTGCACCGCTTTTACCTGCACGGCATGGGGGACATGCTGGGCTGGCTGCTGCCCATCCCCACGGCACTGGGGATCTACGGCATCCAGCGCGTGCAGCAACTGGGGCAGGACGACCATTACAGCTGGATCCTGATCCCCCTGCTGGGGTTCACGATCGCGGGTTGCGCCCTGCGCGCCATCCTGTACGGCCTGATGACGCCCGAACGCTGGAATGCCCGCTACAACCCCAGCGCCCCGGTGGAAGCGCCCGCCGGCCAGACGCAGTGGATCACCATCGGTGCCATCGTCCTGGCCCTGCTGATGGGCACCACGGTGCTGATGGCCAGCCTGGCGTTCAGCTTCCAGCGCTATTTCGAGTACCAGATCGAGGAAGCGCGCAAGATTTCGCAATAGGCATCCGCCACAACGCAAAAAGCCCTCCGGGAAACAGTTCCCGGAGGGCTTTCTTCATGGAGCTGCAGAGCACTCAGAACAACTGCAGGCTCACCCAGTAGGCAATGGCCGCCACAAAGGCGCTGGCCGGGATGGTGAGCACCCAGGCCCAGACGATGTTGCCGGCCACGCCCCAGCGCACGGCGCTGGCGCGCTGGGTGGAGCCCACGCCCACGATGGCACCGGTGATGGTGTGCGTGGTGGATACCGGGATGCCCAGCGTGGTGGCCAGGAACAGCGTGATCGCCCCGCCCGTTTCGGCACAGAAGCCGCCCACGGGCTTGAGCTTGGTGATCTTCTGGCCCATGGTCTTGACGATGCGCCAGCCACCGAACATGGTCCCGAGGCCAATGGCCACGTAGCAGCTCACGATGGTCCAGGTGGGAGGCGATGCGTCGCTGGCCGAAGCGTAGCCCGTGGCGATCAGCAGCAGCCAGATGATGCCGATGGTCTTCTGCGCATCATTGCCGCCGTGGCCCAGGCTGTAGGCGCCTGCGGAAACGAGCTGCAGCCGCCGGAACCACTTGTCCACCTTGCTCGGCCTGGCGCGCCGGAAGATCCAGGCCACGGCCACCATCATCAGCGAGCCGAGCAGAAAGCCCAGCAGCGGCGAGACGAAGATGAAGGCCACGGTTTTCAGGATGCCGGCCGAGATCAACGCGCCCGCGCCAGCCTTGGCGATCACCGCGCCCACGATGCCGCCGATCAGCGCATGCGAGGAGCTGCTGGGGATGCCGTAGTACCAGGTGATCACGTTCCAGGTGATGGCGCCCACCAGGGCGCCGAACACCACGTGCGTGTCCACGATGCCGGGCTGCACGATGCCCTTGCCCACCGTGGCGGCCACGCTCAGGTGGAACACGAAGATGGCCACGAAATTGAAGAATGCCGCGAACAGCACCGCCTGCGCGGGCTTGAGCACGCCGGTGGAGACCACCGTGGCAATCGAGTTGGCGGCGTCGTGGAACCCGTTCATGAAGTCGAACAGGATCGCAAGCGCCACGAGCAGAACGACAACCCACAGGGCTGCTTGTACGGTTTCCATGCTGCTGGGCCCTGCCGATCAGGAGTTCTCGAGGACGATGCCCTCGATGCAGTTGGCCACGTCCTCGCACTTGTCGGTGATGGTTTCCAGGAGCTCGTAGATGGCCTTGAGCTTGATCACTTCGCGCACATCGGGCTCCTCGCGGAACAGCTTGCTCATGGCGCTGCGCATCACGCGGTCGGCGTCGGATTCGAGCTTGTCGATCTCCTCGCAGGTCTTGAGGGCGGCCTCGGCCACGGCAGGGTCGGCGATCTTGTCGAGCAGCTTGACGGCATCGCGCAAGCGCTCGCAGCACTTGAGGCTCAGGTCGGTGAGGCGCGTGATCTCGTCCGTCATGTGGCGCACGTCGTACAGCGCCATGGTTTCCGCCGAGTCCTGGATCAGATCGGCCACATCGTCCATGGTGTTGATGAGCGTGTGGATCTGCTCACGGTCGATGGGGGTGATGAAGGTCTTGTGGATGGCCTTGTTGACCTCGTGCGTCACGCGGTCGGCAGCGCGCTCGGCGTTGTCCACATCCTGGTTGTACTTGTCACGCAGGTGGGGATCGTTGTAGTTGGCCACCAGTTGCGAAAAGGCGCGGGCCGCTTCCACGATGCGGTCCGCATGCTGGTTGAACATTTCGAAAAAATTGCCTTCGCGTGGCAACAGCTTGGCAAACAGCATGGGGGAGGCTCCTGGAACGGGGGGGCGGATTTCTTGGAAATGACGGTGCCATGACAAAACCATGACGCCAACGTGACTGCCGGGAGTTTAACCGCCGGGCCGTTGCAACCATGCCCAGGGTCGATGGCAGCGGCTTCGCCCGGGCCGGGATCCCCGGGCCGGGCCTACCCGCCGGGGACCCTCCGTCCTACAGCAACCGTCGGGGCAGCGCCTTAGATTGGGCGTTCGCCCCGCGGGCATCCGTTGCCCGCCGAATTTCCCCACGTTCCAAGGACACCTTCCATGCCATCCTCGTTCCGCCTGATCCCCTGGCTGGTTGCAGCCGCCTGCGCCGCCACGGGCGTGCAGGCACAGACCAGCAGCGCTTCGCCCAAGCAGCGCGATTCCTTCATTCCTTATACGCAGCAAGGCTACTTCGGCCTGAGCGGCGGCCGGTCCAACTACGACCTCAATGCCGGTCCACCCGGCACCGGCCTGGGCTTCGATGACTCCGACTCGGCCTGGAAACTCTCCACCGGCGGCTATTTCCACCCCAATGCCGGCGTGGAGCTGAGCTACCTGAATGCCGGCAAGGCCCACCGCCTGGGCGGCACCACCAAGGCCGAGGGCGTCAACCTGAGCCTGATCGGGCGCGCCCCGCTGAACGAGCAGTTCGACCTGTTCGGCAAGGTAGGTACCACCTATGGCCGCACGCGCACTTCGGGCTTTTCGGGCCTGGGCGTGGCCACGGGCAAGGACAGCGGCTTCGGGCTGTCCTACGGCGTGGGCGCACGCTGGAACTTCAACCAGCAATGGGCCGCCGTGGTGGAGTGGGAGCGCCACAAGTTCCACTTCTCGGATGAGAACTCGGGCGTGAAGATGACGACGCTGGGCGTGCAGTACAAGTACTGACCTGCAACGGGAGGACTTGCGTCCTCTCCATGAAAAATGCCGTCCCGAGGGATGGCATTTTGCTGGCGCAGGCAAGCCCTTACTCGCCCAGGTAGGCGGCACGCACCTTGGGGTCGCTCAGCAGCTCCTGGCCCGGCCCGGTCATGGTGATCAGGCCCGACTCCATCACATAACCGCGGTCGGCAATGGCCAGCGCGCGGCTGGCGTTCTGCTCCACCAGCAGGATGGTCACCCCCAGGGCGTACACATCGCGCACGACCTCGAAGATCTTGTCCACCATGATGGGTGACAGGCCCATCGAGGGCTCGTCCAGCAGCAGCACCTTGGGCTGGCTCATCAGCGCGCGGCCCATGGCCAGCATCTGCTGCTCACCGCCTGACATGGTGCCGGCCAGCTGGTCCTTGCGCTCGCGCAGGCGCGGGAAGATGGTGAACATCTTCTCGATGTCGGCCAGGATGCCCGCCTTGTCCTTGCGGATGTAGGCACCCATCTGCAGGTTTTCGGTGATGGTCATGCGCGCGAACACGCCACGGCCTTCGGGCACCATGACCAGGCCGTCCTTGACCAGGTCCCAGGCGCCCTTGCCCTTGATGCTCTTGCCCAGGTACTCGATGTCGCCATCGCCCATGGGCAGCGTGCCCGTGATGGCCTTCATGGTGGTGGTCTTGCCGGCACCGTTGGAGCCAATGAGCGAGACCAGCTCGCCTTCGCGCACTTCGAAGTCCACGCCCTTGACGGCCTGGATACCGCCATAGCCCACCTTCAGGCCCTTGATCTGCAGCAGTACCTTGTTGGATTTTTCGGCCATTCTCAATGTCCTCCGGTGCCCAGATAGGCCTCAATCACTTTTTCGTTCTTCTGCACGGTGGCAGGCGTGCCTTCGGCGATCTGCTTGCCGTAGTCGAGCACCGTCACGCGGTCGCACAGGCCCATCACCAGCTTCACGTCGTGCTCGATGAGCAGGATGGTGCGGTTGTCGTTGCGGATGCGGTCGATCAGCTCGCGCAACTGCACCTTCTCGGTCGCGTTCATGCCGGCTGCGGGCTCGTCCAGCGCAATCAGCTGGGGATCCGTTGCCAGGGCGCGGGCGATCTCCAGGCGGCGCTGGTCGCCGTAGCTCAAGGTGCGCGCCTTGTAGTCGGCGAACTTGCCGATGCCCACGTAGTCGAGCAGTTCCTGCGCGCGCTTGGCGATGGCCAGCTCCTCTGCCTTGAAGCTCTTGGTGCGCAATATCGCGCCCAGCAGGCCGGATTTGGTGCGGATGTGGCGGCCCACCATCACGTTCTCTAGCGCCGTCATCTCCGCAAACAGGCGGATGTTCTGGAAGGTACGGGCAATGCCGGCCTTCGCCACCTCATGCACGGCTGTCGGCTCGTAGGGCTTGCCTGCGAGTTCGAACGTGCCGGCGTCGGGGGTGTACAGGCCGGTGATCACGTTGAAGAACGTGGTCTTGCCAGCGCCGTTGGGACCGATCAGGCCGTAAACCTGGCCGCGTTCAATCGTGATGCCGACGTCGGAGAGGGCCTGCAAGCCGCCAAAGCGCTTGGAAATGCCGGCAACCTTCAGCACCACTTCGTTGGATTTCTCTGCCATGTTCTAACTTTCGGTGGTGTTCAGGACTTCTGCGTGAGGCTCTTGCCATGGTCGGGCGCAGGCCACAGACCACGGGGGCGCATCAGCATGATGACGATCATGGCCACGGCAATCAGGAACTGGCGCAGGATGGCGGAATCGAGGCGGCCGTCGGTCATGGCCTGCAGCGGGCCGGCCACGTACCGCAGCACTTCGGGCAGGGCCGACAGCAGCACGGCGCCCAGGATCACGCCCGGGATGTGGCCGATGCCGCCGAGCACCACCATGGCGACGATCATGACCGACTCCATCAGGCTGAAGGACTCGGGCGAGACGAAGCCCTGGAAGGCACCGAACATGGCACCCGAGACGCCGCCGAACGAAGCGCCCATGCCGAAGGCCAGCAGCTTGAGGTTGCGGGTGTTGATGCCCATGGCCTTGGCGGCGATCTCGTCTTCGCGGATGGCCATCCAGGCGCGGCCGATGCGCGAGTCCTGCAGGCGGTAGCAGATGATGACGCTGATGATCACCAGCACCAGGAACAGGTAGTAGTACAGCGTGACGGAGTTGATGTCGAAGCCAAACAGCTCCAGCCGCTTGCCCAGATCCAGGCCGAAGATCTTGACCGAGTCGATCTGCCCCAGGCCCTTGGGGCCGTTGGTCAGGTTGACGGGGTGGTCCAGGTTGTTCAGGAAGATGCGGATGATCTCACCGAAGCCCAATGTCACGATGGCCAGGTAGTCGCCGCGCAGCTTGAGCGTCGGCGCCCCGAGCACCGCCCCGAAGAGCGCCGCAACCAGTGCCGCCAACGGTATCACCACCCACAGCGAGGTGTGCAGCCCATTGGGGAACATGGCGGCAAACGCGGTGAAGGTATCGGCCAGATGGGGCGATGCCATCAGCGCGAACAGGTAGGCACCCACGGCATAGAACGCCACATAGCCCAGGTCGAGCAGGCCGGCGTAGCCGACCACGATGTTCAGGCCCAGGGCCAGCATCACGTACAGCAGGGCCAGGTCGGCGATGCGCACCCAGGCGTTGCCGAAGTACTGGAGGATGAGCGGGAGAATCAGCAGCGCGATGCCGCCCATGACCCATTTGGCAAGGTTGTTGTTTTTCATGACAAGGTCCTCAGGCTCGGTCGGCCACACGCTCGCCCAGCAGGCCCGAGGGGCGCAGCGTGAGGATGATGATCAGCACGATGAAAGCAAAGATGTCGGTGTAGTGGCTGCCCAGCAGGCCACCCGTGAGGGTGCCGATGTAGCCCGAGCCGATGGCCTCGATCAGGCCCAGCAGGATGCCGCCGACCACCGCGCCGGCCAGGTTGCCGATGCCGCCGAACACGGCGGCCGTGAAGGCCTTGAGTCCGGGCAGGAAGCCCATGGTGTGCTGCGCCGTGCCGTAGTTGGAGGCGTACATGATGCCGGCGATGGCCGCCAGGATGGCACCGATGATGAAGGTGGCCGAGATCACCATGTCGGGCTTGACGCCCATCAGCGAAGCCACGCGGGGGTTCTCTGCCGTGGCACGCATCGCGCGGCCCAGGTTGGTGTGGTTCACCAGGTACATCAGCGAGGCCAGCGCCACTGCGGTCACGCCCAGGATCAGGATCTGGGTGGGGGTGATGTAAGCGCCACCGACCTCAAACGGCGTGCTGGGCAGCATCGTCGGGTACGGCTTGTAGTTGGGCTTCCAGATGATCATGGCCAGCGTCTGCAGCAGGATGGACATGCCGATGGCGGTGATCAGGGGCGCCAGGCGCGGGCTGCTGCGCAGTGGCCGGTAGGCGACCTTCTCGATCACGAAATTCAGGGTGGCAGCGACCACGCACGCGATGATGGTGGCTAGCAGCAGGATGAGCCAGCCGGGCGCGCCAGGCATGGCCCCTTGCATTAACCCGATACAGCTCCAACTGGTGAGTGCACCGATCATGAGCACCTCGCCGTGGGCGAAGTTGATCAGTTGAATAATGCCGTACACCATCGTGTAGCCCAAGGCTATCAAGGCGTACATGCTGCCGAGAACCAGACCGTTGATGATCTGTTGCAGCAAAATGTCCATAAGAGAAGTCCTTCGTTTGTAACGCACCCCAAGCGCAGGCACCGGAATCGGTACAGCCTTGTGGGCCCGACTGCCATCTAGCAAAAAACCCGCCAGAAATGCAGCTGTGCGGGTTTGTGGACGGGATTGTAGCCAGTAGTGTCAGGAGCCCCTCTTCAGGATTGGCGGGGTTTTCCCTCGGGTTGCGGGTCCATCAGTGACGGGCCGGGCACATAAGTATTTTTGATACACGCAAGAATATTGCTGAGCAAACTTATTACCAGGATCATGCAAAATCGGCATAACGTCGGTTTTTCGCCGTTTCTCCTGCGGCCAATCAGTCCTCGGGGAGGTCGGCGCCATCGGCGGTGGTATTGCGATTGCGCAGCTCACGCAATTTCTGTGCGATCTTGATTTCGAGCCCGCGTTCCACCGGCTGGTAGAAACCAGGCGCCGGCATGCCCTCGGGCAGGTAGTTTTCGCCCGCCGCAAAGCCGCCTTCCTCGTCGTGTGCGTAGCGGTAGCCCTTGCCATAGTCGAGTTGCTTCATGAGCTTTGTCGGTGCATTGCGCAGGTGCATGGGCACCGGGCGCGTCCCGTCCTGCTTGACCCAGGCGCGCGCAGCGTTGTAAGCCCTGTAGACAGCATTCGACTTGGGTGCCACGGCCAGGTAGACCACGCACTCGGCCAGGGCCAGCTCGCCCTCGGGCGTGCCCAGGCGCTCGTAGACCTCGGCGGCATCGAGCGCCAGGCGCAGAGCGCGCGGATCGGCCAGGCCGATGTCCTCGCTGGCCATGCGCACCAGGCGCCGCGCCATGTAGCGCGGGTCGGCACCACCGTCGAGCATGCGCACCAGCCAGTACAGCGCCGCATCGGGGTCCGAGCCGCGCACGGATTTGTGCAGCGCGCTGATGGTGTCGTAGAACTGCTCGCCACCCTTGTCGTAGCGGCGCATGCGCTCGCCCAGCACCTTGAGCAGCCAGGCGTCCGTGATCTCGGCCAGTTGCTCCTGCGTCGCCGCCATGGCCAGTGTTTCCAGCGTGTTGAGCAGGCGCCGGGCATCGCCGTCGGCATAGGCCACAAGGCGGTCGATGGCGTCCTGCTCGATGGCGGGCAGCGCCTTGTGCGCCTGGGCCAGGGCCACGAGCTGCTGCAGGTCCTCGGTCGACAGCGGCTGCAGCACGTACACGGCGGCGCGCGAAAGCAGCGCAGAGTTGACCTCGAACGAGGGGTTCTCGGTGGTCGCGCCGATGAAGGTGAACAGGCCGCTTTCCACATGCGGCAAAAACGCGTCCTGCTGGCTCTTGTTGAAGCGGTGCACCTCATCGACGAAGACGATGGTGCGCTGCTGCATGAGGCCGTCACGCGCCAGCTCGGCCCGCTCCACCGCCTCGCGGATGTCCTTGACCCCGCCCAGCACGGCACTGATGCTGATGAACTGCGCGTCGAAGGCATCGGCCATGAGCCGCGCAATGGTGGTCTTGCCCACGCCCGGCGGGCCCCACAGGATGCAGCTGTGCGGACGGCCCGATTCGAACGCCAGGCGCAGCGGCATGCCCGGCCCCAGCACCTGCTGCTGCCCGATCACTTCGCCCAGCGTGCGCGGGCGCAGGCGCTCGGCCAGGGGTTGGTGGGCGGCGGTGGATGGCGAAGGGGAACTGCGGGACGTACTCATGGTGGCGAAGAAACGGGGACCGTGTGGATGGCAACCTGCGGCATGCACCGATTCCAACACAGGCAGCGGCCGCTGCATTTTGTAACGATGACGCTGGGGCACATGGAACGCGCACCCCATGCCCATCGCTTATAAACAAGCGCTTTTCGGGGCGGGGCACAACCCCATTCCCATTCTTGCTCCTGCACCTGGATCCCCTGACCCATGAAACCAGTCTCTTTTTGCACCCTGCCCCTGCTCCTGAGCTCCGCCCTGCTGTGCAGCACCGCCCATGCCGACGTAACCGAAGCCGAGGCCATTGAGGCACAACTGGGCTCGGCCCTCGCGTCGGCCGATTTCGCGGCCAAGAACTGCCCAAACCTCGCCATCAACGACGACAAGGTGCAAGAGTTGCTCAAGCGCATCAAGAAGACGGCAGCAGACCTGCGCGCGGGCGAGGACTACGACGACCAGCACAAGGTGGTGCAGCAGCTCAACAAGCAGCAGGGCCGCGCCATGATCTGCATGGTGCTGCCCTCCGCCCATGGGGGCTACGCGCGCGGCGTCATCCAGAAGAAATAGGCGCCAGCGCCACCCGCAGATTTACTGCTTGACCACGTCTGCCCCGGCGGGCGGCTTGAACTGGAAGGTGCCGGCCGGCAGCGCCGCATTGGCCTGCATGCCGCTGAAGCGGATGGCCGAGCGCTGGCCGAAGCTGTCCAGGATATCCAAGGCCGCGAGCTGCTCGCCCGCAAACCCCACGCGCACGCTCTGCAGCTGCCCGTCCTTGGCCTTGGGGCGTGCCAGCACCCACTGCAGGCCGTCGGCCTCGGGCGCCGACTCCAGGGTGAAATCCGCCTTGAGCGCCGACAGGTCGGGCGCCGACGCCAGCAGCGCAGCCGGCGTGGTGCCCAGGGCCTGCGCCTGGGCGCGCTGCGTCACCTGGTTCAGGTCCACGTCATGCAGCCACAGGGTCTGGCCGTCTGCCACGATGGTCTGCTCAAAAGGCTTCTTGTAGACGAACTTGAAGCGCCCGGGGCGCTGGAACTCGAAGGAGCCGCTGGAGTTCTTGGTGCGCGCCGTCTGCCCCTCCTTGGGCGGCGAGGTCACCACCTGGGTGAAATCGGCACGGCCGGTCTGGGTGCTCTTCATGAACGCTTCCAGGCTCTTGAGTCCGTCCGCACTGGCCCACTGGGCACTGGCGGCGATCACGATGGCTGTCACAATTTTTTTCAACAAAAGCTCCTGTCTGTGGGGTTGCAGGCCGCAAAACGCATGCTCCGCAGCCGCTGCACCGATTACTCGGGGCGCGCGGGCACCAGCACTTCGCGCTGGCCGCTGGTGGTCAGGCCGCTGACCAGGCCCGCCTTCTCCATGTCTTCGAGCAGGCGGGCGGACCGGTTGTAGCCGATGCGCAGCTTGCGCTGGACGTAGGAGATGCTGGCCTTGCGGTCCTTGAGGACCACTTCTACGGCCTGGTCGTACATGGGGTCTTTTTCACCCCCTTCACCGCCACCGCCCTCCCCTGACAGATCCCCGTCGCCGTCCACAGTTCCGCCTTCCAGCACCCCCTCTATGTAGTCCGGCTCCCCTTGTTCCTTGAGGTAATGGACGACACGGTGGACTTCCTCGTCCGAGACGAAGGCGCCATGCACGCGGATCGGCAGCCCGGTGCCGCTGGCCATGTAGAGCATGTCGCCCATGCCCAGCAGCGCTTCGGCGCCCATCTGGTCGAGGATGGTGCGGCTGTCGATCTTGCTGCTCACCTGGAAGGCGATGCGGGTCGGGATGTTGGCCTTGATCAGGCCGGTGATCACGTCCACGCTGGGGCGCTGCGTGGCCAGGATCAGGTGGATGCCGGCGGCGCGCGCCTTCTGCGCCAGGCGCGCGATCAGCTCTTCGATCTTCTTGCCCACCACCATCATCAGGTCGGCCAGCTCGTCGATCACCACCACGATGTGCGGCAGGCGCTGCAGTGGCTCGGGCTCCTCGGGCGTGAGGCTGAAGGGGTTGTAGATGAACTCCTCGCGCGCCTTGGCCTCGTCGATCTTGACGTTGTAGCCGGCCAGGTTGCGCACCCCGAGCTTGCTCATGAGCTTGTAGCGGCGCTCCATCTCGGCCACGCACCAGTTCAGGCCGTTGGCGGCCTGCTTCATGTCGGTGACCACGGGGGCCAGCAGGTGCGGAATGCCCTCGTAGACCGACATTTCCAGCATCTTCGGGTCGATCATCAGGAGGCGCACGTCGCGTGCCTCGGCCTTGTACAGCAGCGACAGGATCATGGCGTTGATCCCCACCGACTTGCCCGAGCCCGTGGTACCGGCCACCAGCACGTGCGGCATCTTCGCCAGGTCGGCCACCACCGGATTGCCCACGATGTCCTTGCCCAGGCCCATGGTGAGCATGCTCTTGGCCTCGTGGTAGACCTGCGAGCCCAGAATCTCGGACAGGCGGATCGACTGGCGCTTGGCGTTGGGCAGTTCCAGCGCCATGAAGTTCTTGCCGGGGATGGTCTCCACCACGCGGATGGACACCAGGCTCAGCGAGCGCGCCAGGTCCTTGGCCAGGCCCACGATCTGCGAGCCCTTCACGCCCGTGGCGGGCTCGATCTCGTAGCGCGTGATCACCGGGCCGGGCATGGCCGCCACCACGCGCACCTCCACGCCGAAATCCTTGAGCTTCTTCTCGATCAGGCGGCTGGTCATCTCCAGCGTCTCGGGCGCTACCGTCTCCTGGCGCTGCAGCGGACCATCGAGCAGGTCCACCATCGGCAGCTTGCTGTCGGGCATCTCGGTGAACAGGGGCTTTTGCCGCTCCTTGACCACGCGGGCGCTCAGCGGCGGGTCGACCAGGATAGGCTCGATGATCTGCACCGGTTGCGGGTGGTGCTCCTCGCTCTCGGTCTTCTCTTCCAGCACCACCACGGCGCGCTCACGCGCGGCCTTGCGGCCCACGGCCACATCCTTGGCCACCTCGCGCTGCGTGCGGCGCGACTGCACCAGCGCATCGATGCGCCCGCCCAGCACCTCGGCCACATGGCCCCAGGAGAAACGGAACACCAGCGCCGCTCCCAGCACGGCGAGCACGATGCACAGCAGGGCCGAACCCGTGAAGCCCAGCCACTTGACGCTGGCCGGCCCCGTGAGGAAGCCGAGCACCCCGCCAGCATGGCCAGGCAGCAGCGATTCGAAGCGGTACAGGCGCGACCATTCGAGCGCGGTGCTGGCACACATCAGCACCACCAACCCACCCCAGAACAGGCCGCGGCGTGCCATGGGGCTCACGGCACCGGGCAGCACCTCGCCGCCGCGCATCCAGCGTGCCAGCGACGACAGCCACGAGCGCACGCCCGCCGCCACGCACCACCAGACGGAGAAACCCAGGGCGAAGTAGCTGCCGTCGGCCAGCCAGGCACCGATGCGCCCGGCCCAGTTGAGCACGGCACGCGAGTCCGAGGGCCCCGAGGACGACCAGGCGGCGTCCTGCGCCGAGTAGCTGACCAGCGCCAGCAGCCAGAAAACCAGGGCCAGCAGCCCCAGCACCAGGCCGATTTCATGCCCGAAGCGGGCCGCTCCCGTGCGGGGCGGCGACTTCGCGGCGGACGATGCGTTCAGGGTATTGAGTGAATAGGTCATAAGGAGCCGGGCAAGCTTACCCCAAGCACCGCCCGGAACCGGCGCGCAGGATCAGCCCAGCGCGTCCAGGCGGTCCTTGAGCACGGTAGCGCCGGTGGCCAGCACCTCGATGAAACCGCGCTCCTCCAGGTCCTTCATGACCCGGCTGACCATCTCGCGCGAGGCACCGACCATCTTGGCCAGATCCTGGCGCGATATCTTGTCGCGGATGATGCGCTGGCCCTGCGCATCGGTGACCGCGAAATCCAGCAGCGCATGGGCCACGCGGCCATACACGTCCAGCAGGGCCAGGGATTCGATCTTGCGGTCGGCATGGCGCAGGCGCTTGACCAGGCCGCGCATGACCACCAGCGACATGGAGGCGTTCTCGGTCAGGCAGCGCGCGAACTCGGTGCGCCCGAGCATCAGCACGTCGGTCTGCACCTCGGCGCGTACCGTGGCGGAGTGCGGTTCGTTGTCGATGATGCTCATCTCGCCCAGGTAGTCGCCCTGCGCCAGGTTGGCCAGGATCACCTCGCGGCCCCGGCTGTCGGTCGTCAGCACGCGCGCCCGCCCGGTGAGCAGGATGAACAGTGCGTTGGATTTTTGCCCCTGCTCGACCAGCGCCTCCCCGCGCTTGAAGCGCTTCTTGACCACGGCGCCACTGATCACCTCGGCCTGTGCCACGGTGAGCAGCGAGAACAGCGGTACCCGGCGCAGCAGGTCCAGGTTGGACAACATCGTTGACATGGAAACTTCTCCTCTCAAAAAGGCGCGGCTCCACCGGTGCCGCAGCGGGGTTATCACAGGGGCGCGCCATCGCACTCCCTGATGGGTTCTTACAATCGCCGTGATTGAAAATGGGCCTGCGTGTGAAGACCGTGCGCGGTTGATACTTGGCGCCCTGCCCCCCAGCTTTCCCAACAGCGCCCCGTGCAGCGGGCGCAAAACACAGGCTTTTACCATGTCTACCACCCAACACGCGAAAGTTCTGATCCTAGGCTCCGGCCCGGCCGGCTACAGCGCAGCGGTCTACGCCGCCCGTGCCAACCTCAACCCGGTGCTGATCACCGGCATGTCCCAGGGTGGCCAGCTGATGACCACGACGGAGGTCGACAACTGGCCCGCCGACGTGCATGGCGTGCAGGGTCCGGAGTTGATGCAGCGCTTTCTGGAGCATGCCGAGCGCTTCAAGACGCAGATCATCTTCGACCACATCAACAAGGTCGACTTCAGCAAGCGCCCGTTCACCCTCACCGGTGACAGCGGCACCTACACCTGCGACGCGCTGATCCTGGCGACCGGCGCCTCGGCCAAGTACCTGGGCCTGCCCTCCGAAGAAGCCTTCATGGGCAGGGGTGTGTCGGGCTGCGCCACCTGCGATGGTTTCTTCTACCGCGACAAGCCCGTGGCCGTGGTCGGCGGCGGCAACACGGCCGTCGAAGAAGCGTTGTATCTTTCCAACATCGCCAGCAAGGTCACCGTGGTGCACCGCCGCGACAAGTTCAAGGCCGAGCCCATCCTGGTGGACAAGCTCAACGAGAAGGTCGCCGCTGGCAAGATCGAGCTCAAGCTGTTCAACACGCTGGACGAGGTGCTGGGCGACGCCACCGGCGTGACCGGCATCCGCATCAAGAGCACCAAGGACGGCAGCACCGAGGACATCACGCTGCACGGCTGCTTCATCGCCATCGGCCACTCGCCCAACACCGACATCTTCCAGGGCCAGCTGGAGATGGAAGGCGGCTACATCATCACGCAGGGCGGGCTCAAGGGCTTTGCCACGCAGACCAGCGTGCCGGGCGTCTTCGCGGCCGGCGACGTGGCAGACCATGTGTACCGCCAGGCCATCACCAGCGCCGGCACGGGCTGCATGGCCGCGCTCGACGCCCAGCGCTTTCTCGAACAGCAGGACTGAAAACCGCCACCCGGGACGCAATTTGACGCCCCGGCGCGCGGGCCGCTATAATCCGAGGCTTTCCTGAATTCAGGCGGGTATTTTCGTACCCGCTTTTCCTGCAGGCAAAAATCCAATCGGGCCGGCCACATCGGTCTGCCCGGGGTTACCGCCACCCTTTCTGGCGAGGTGAGGTCGCAAGCTGTGCTTTTGGGAAACATCCCGCGAGCACGCAGCGAACGGCCGTTAAAAAGTATCGGAGTGTCCTCATGGCACGCGTCTGCGACGTAACGGGCAAGAAGCCCATGGTCGGGAACAATGTTTCCCACGCCAACAACAAAACCAAGCGCCGGTTCCTGCCGAACCTGCAATACCGCCGTTTCTGGGTCGAGACCGAAAACCGCTGGGTTCGCCTGCGCGTTTCGAGCGCTGCCCTGCGTTTGATCGACAAGAACGGTATTGACTCGGTGCTCGCAGACCTGCGCGCACGTGGCCAGGCTTAAGGAGAAACACCATGGCAAGCAAAGGCGGACGCGACAAGATCAAGCTGGAATCCACTGCGGGTACCGGTCACTTCTACACCACGACCAAGAACAAGAAGACGATGCCTGAAAAGATGCTGATCATGAAATTTGATCCCAAGGCACGCAAGCACGTCGAATACAAGGAAATCAAGCTGAAGTAATTCAGCGCTGGTTCTCCCCGAAAAAGCCGCCCGGTACTCTGCCAGGCGGCTTTTTCTTTGGCCGCACACAGGCCCTCAGGCGGCCTGCCGAAGGGCCCGGACTTGCCCGTGCAGCAGGCGCCCGAGTTCGCCGTAGGCCCACTCCACCTCGGGCGAGAACGGCAGGCCGCAGCTCAGGCGCAGAAAGCCCTCGTACCGCCCCGAATTGGAGAAGATGGGCCCCGGCGCCACGCGGATGCCCAGGGCCAGCGCCTGCTCGAACAGCAGCGACGAGGACACGCCTGCGGGCAGCTCGATCCACAGGCTGAGCCCGCCGGGCGGCACGGACAGGCGCGTGCCCTGCGGAAAATGCCGCGCCACCATCTGCACGCCGCGCTCGCGCTGCACCCGCAGCGCACTGCGAAAGCGGCGCAGGTGGCGTTCGTGCGCGGCAGTGCCCACGGTGCGTGCCGCCAGCAACTGGGACCAGACCTGCATGTTGCGCGTGCGGGCGAATTTGAGGATCTGGATGCGGTCATGCCACCACCCCCCATTCATCCACCCCTGGCGCAGTCCCGGCGCCAGGGTCTTGTTGAAGGACACGCAGTAGATCACCTGGCCCGTCTCGTCCCAGGCCTTGAGCGGGCGCTGGAGCTCGGGCACATCGACCAGCTCGCGGTAGATATCGTCCTCGATCAGCGCCAGCCCGTGGCGCCGGCAGAACGCCACCAGCCGCTCCTTGTGGCTGTCGGGCATGAGCGCGCCATTGGGCATCTGCAGGTGCGGCACGACGACCACGGCCTTCAGGCGGGGCTCGTGCTGCACGGCCAGCTCCAGCGCATCGAGCGAGATGCCGGTGCGCGAGCTGCTGGGGATCTCCAGCGCGCGCAGGTTCTGCGTTTCCACGGCCTGCAGCACGCCATAGAAGGTGGGGGATTCCACGGCCACGACATCGCCGCGCTCGGTCACCGCCGCGAGCGCCAGATTCACCGCATCCGAGTTGCCCAGCGTGGCCATCACGTCCTGTGGCGCCACGTGGACGCCTACTTCCAGCGCCTGCCGGGCCATCACGGCCTGGAACAGCGGGTGCGTGCCGGGCCGCGAATGGCCCTGCACCAGCACGTCGGGAAACTCGCGCAGCAGCGCGGCGCCCACCCGGTTGAGGGTGAGGTGGTCGAAGAGTTGGGGCGCGGGCATGGCGGCCCCCAGGTCCACGCGCACCTGCGCGCGCCGCCCCTGCTCCAGCCACAGCGAAATGCGTTCGTTGATGCCCGCGAACTGGGTGCCATCGATCTGCTGCACCGGGCAACAGGGGTCGGGTTCGCTGCTGTGGTCCAGCAGGTACACCTGCGGGTCCTGCACGAAGTAGCCGACCCGGGGGCGCGCCTGCACGCTACCCTGCTCCTCCAGGGTGCGCAGCGCCTGCAGCGCGGTCGAAAGGCTCACCCCGTGGCGCTGCATCAGCTCGCGCACCGACGGCATGCGCGCACCGGGCAGCAGCACACCCTGGGCCACCGCCTGCTGGTAGTAGTCGGCCAGTTGGCGGTACAGGGGAAGGTTCGCTGTGGATGTGACGGGCATGGCCTGCCCATGATGCGCCCGAACCGCCAACCAGAACAGATACAGGACTACCGAAAACCGACCAGAACAGAGCAAAAATCAATCCGCTGCTCTGCATCCCCCAGCCGGTTTCTGTGCCTGTTGCGATGCAGGCTGCCACCCTACGGTGGAGGCATGAAACAGCACCACCACTCCACCCCCCCTTCGCGGCCAGCGGCGGCCCGCCGCAGGTCCTGCACCTGCCACTGGCCGCTGGCCAGGGCCGCCTCGTCTGGCTGGACGCGGGCTGCGAACTGCGCAGCCTCTCGGGCACGGCCCTGCTGCAAAGCACGGCGCCGGGCCACCTGGGTGCCGCGCCTCCGGCCTGCCTGCCACCCCATGCGGCCTGGCGCAGCCCGCAGGGCATGTGGGTGGGCGTTCAGGCCCAGGGGTCGTCACCCGCCGCGCTCACACTGACCATGCCAGCGGGCGCCGACCTCACGCAGCCTGCCGAATCACCGGGGGCCCATGAAAAAAGCCGCCCAGGGCACGGGGCCCTGCAGCGGCTTTGGCGCAGCCTGAGGAAACTGCTCGTCAGGCGCGCGCAGCCCGCAGGCTGATCGAGAAATCACGCAGCGCGGCAATGCCGCTCTCTTCGGCCCGGCGGCACCAGGCCTGCAGGTCGGCGGTGAGCTGCTCGCGCGACTGCGTGGTGTTGAGCCACAGCTGGCGCAGCTCTTCACGCATGGTCACCATCTTGTCCAGGGCCGGATGGGCGGCACGCACCTGGGCCAGCTGGGGCAAGGCACCGGCGGGCACCTTCTCGGCGTCGCGGTGCAGCCAGCGCTTGGCGGCCTTGAGCACCGAGGCGTCGGCCTGGCGGGCCTGCAGCGCGGCGATCTCTTCCCTGCACGCCTGGCGCACGCCGCGGGCATAGCCGGCCATGACCTCGTAGCGGTTGGCGATCAGCGCCTCCAGCGTCTTCTCGTCGGCCACGGGCTTCACGTCGCCGCGTTGCAGCTTGGGCGGCACCTTCTTCACGGTGGCCCAGCCGATGGACTTCATCAGGCTGATGTAGGCCCAGCCAATGTCGAACTCGTAGGGCTTGACCGAGAACTTGGCCGAGGTGGGGTAGGTGTGGTGGTTGTTGTGCAGCTCTTCGCCACCGATGACCAGACCCCAGGGCGAGAGGTTGGTGCTGGCGTCCTGCGCCTCGAAATTGCGGTAGCCCCAATAATGGCCCACACCATTGACCACACCGGCGGCCCAGAAAGGGATCCAGAGCATCTGCACGGCCCAGACGGCGGCGCCCACGGCACCGAACAGCGCCAGATTGAGCACCAGCATCAGGCCCACGCCCTGCCAGCTGAAGCGGGTGTAGACGTTGCGCTCGATCCAGTCATCGGGCGTGCCGTGGCCGAACTTCTTCATTGTCTCGAGGTTCTTCGACTCCGCGCGGTACAGCTCGGCGCCACGCCACATCACGGTATCGAGGCCGCGCGTCTGCGGACTGTGCGGGTCGTCCACGGTCTCGCACTTGGCGTGGTGCTTGCGGTGGATGGCCACCCACTCCTTGGTCACCATGCCGGTGCCGAGCCACAGCCAGAAGCGGAAAAAATGCGAAGGAATCGCGTGCAGGTCCACCGAGCGGTGGGCCTGCGCACGGTGCAGAAAGATGGTGACCGCCGCAATCGTGATGTGCGTGGTGGCCAGCGTGTACAGAACGATCTCCCACCAGGCGAGATTCCACAGGCCATGGCCGAGCCAGTCGATGGCCGCGTTCAGTACAACCCAGTCGGGTAACAGCATATTCAACAGAACCTTGTACAAAGTACCCGGCCACCAGCGATGGCGGGTACTGCGATTTTAAAGCGCGGCCCCTCTTTTTGATTAGAGGTTATCCACAGTATCCAGAGTGAATTGGCCCCTGCGTCGCCTGGACGACAAGGCCAGGCAACCCCTCTGCCAGAACGAGCACTCGCCCAAGACCGTCGAAACTGGCGCGGCCCAAGCCAGTGCCCCCGCGCAAGGGCCGCCCCGCCGCGCCGGGGGCGTCCCCCTCCCGACTCGCGCAGCGAGTCGAGAGAGGGGTGAAGGCGCGAAGCGCCTCAGGGGGTGCTTACTTCCTTATCCAGACCGCGGCAAAAAACCCGTCTGTCTGGTGGATATGGGGCCACAGGCGCAGATAACCAGTGCCCGAGGCACCGCCACTGCACAATTTTTCAGCACCCTCCACCTTGAGCTGCGCGAGGGTTTCGCCTGCATCCAGCGGCACGAAATCAGGGTGGGCAGCGCTGAAGGCCTCGGCAATCGCCTCGTTCTCCTGCGGCAGGATGCTGCAGGTGGCATACACCAGCCGGCCACCGGATTTGAGCAGGCGTGCGGCGCTGGCAAGGATGGCGGTTTGCTTGGCCACGAGCTCTTCGACCGATTGGGGCGACTGGCGCCACTTGAGGTCGGGGTTGCGGCGCAGGGTCCCGAGGCCCGAGCACGGCGCATCGACCAGCACCCGGTCGATCTTGCCGGCCAGGCGCTTGATGCGGTCGTCGCGCTCGTGCGCGATGGCGGCCGGGTGCACGTTGGACAGGCCGCTGCGCGCCAGGCGCGGCTTCAGGGCGTCGAGCCGGTGGCCCGACACGTCAAAGGCGTACAGGCGACCGGTGTTGCGCATGGTGGCACCGATGGCCAGCGTCTTGCCGCCCGCTCCGGCACAGAAATCGACGACCATCTCGCCGCGCTTGGCATCGAGCAGCAAGGCCAGCAACTGCGAGCCTTCGTCCTGCACTTCCACGGCACCGCGGGTGAAGACGTCGAGCTTGGCCAGCGCCGGCTTGCCGTCAATGCGCAGGCCCCAGGGCGAGTACGGCGTGGCAACGGCCTTGATGCCGGCCTTGGCCAGCTCTTTTTGCACATCGGCGCGCTTGTCCTGCAGGGCATTGACGCGCAGGTCCAGCGGCGCGGCATTCGACAGGCTTTCTACCAGTGGCCAGAAACCGGTGCCCAACTGGTCCTTGAGGGGCTGCACCAGCCACTCGGGCAAATTGTGGCGGTGGCGCTCCATGAGGTCGTCGACCGTGACGCCATCGCACTGGTCAAGCCACTTGCGCTCCTGGTCGGTCAGGGCGCCCTCCAGAAAATCGCGCGGGCCGTAGAAGCCCAAAATGGCCAGGCGGCGCTCCTTGGGGCCGGAGCCCGAGGGCGCCATGTGGTCGAACAGCAACTTCTTGCGCAGCACGGTGTAGACCGTTTCGGCCAGCGTGGCGCGCTCGCGGGGCCCCAGGCCCCGGTTGTCACGGAAAAAGCGCGAGACCACCGCGTCGGCGGGGTGTTCAAAAGTGAGGGTGAGCCTGACGAGTTCGGCACAGGCGTCGAGAAGAACTTTGGGATGCATCCCCCGATTGTCCCACTGTGGCCCCAAGGCCCGCTTTTACGGCATCAGCTACCTTCAATCAGCGGGTAAACACGGGATCGAACGCCGAGCGCTGGATTTCCTTGAGCGTGGGCGATTCACCGGCCCAGAGCACCAGCGCCGGGCCGGGCAAGCCGAGCTGGCGCTCCATGGCGCGGCACAGCTGGTAGCGGCTGCCGTCGTCCAGGTCGGGCAGGTCCACGAAGACCAGGTAGGCGCGCCGCTGCGGGTGTTCGCGCAGGTTCTTGCGCACCAGCCAGCAGCGCTCCACGTCGGCATAGCGCACCAGCTCGGCCTGCAGTTCTTCGAGCTCGAACGGGCTCAGGTCGTGGCGCGTGGTCTGGCTGAAGAACGAGGTGCCCGAAAGTTCCTCCCAGGCGCGCTCCTCGGACTCCTGCGCGCGCTCCAGGCGCTTGCGCCACTGCTTGAAGGCCGTGGCGTCGTGGTCATAGCCAATGCGCGGGGTTTCGAGCTCGGCCAGGGCGGTGCGTGCGGTCCAATAGCGGTCGCTGCTGCCGGCCTCCCACAGGCGGTGCAGCAGGGCCATGCGGCCCTCGCGGTCGTCGGCGGGCAGGCTCTGCACCAGGCCGCGCAGGGCACCGGGGTGGTCGGTGCTGCGCTGCAGTGCCGTGGCATAGAGGCCGCGCACATCGGCCCGTGGGTCCAGGTGGCGCTGCAGGCGAGCCAGCTCCACCAGTTCTGCGGCGCTGGCCTGGGGCATGCCCGCCTGCAGGGTCTGCGCCCGGTCGCGCACCCGGCCCAGCCAGCCGTGGTGGCGCTTCCATTCACTGGCGTTGTCGCGGCACCACTGCTTGTCGAAATGCGCCACCCAGCGCTTGGCCTCGGGGCCCAGCAGGGCCAGCGCGCTGCCGCGCGACCACTCGGCAGGCACGGTGGGCACCGCATCCAGCGACTCGATGCGGTCGCGCAGGCCCGGGTGGGTGTCGTCCACGCTGCTGATGCGCTTGAGCGCCTGGCGCAGGGCATCGTTGGCAAAGGCCGCATCCGGCACTTCGGCCAGGCGCTTGCGCATGGCGCGGTAAGGCCCCACCGGCAAGGGATTGCCGGCCGCTGCGCACCAGTGGTCACCCCAGAAGGTGCTGTGCAGCCATTCGCCGCGCACCTCGATCTCGATCAGCGCGGCCGCCGTGATATCGCGCCCCAGCAGGCGGCCTGCGATGCGATCGGCTTCGTACTCGTCCTGGCGCGCCAGTGCAAAGGTCTTGGCGACGAAGCGCGGGAAATACCAGCGCATGAAGGCCTGGGTGGCCACGGCCACGGCGCCCTCGTCGTCTTCGAGGCTGCTGTTCAAACGCATCCAGGTCAGCCGGGTGCGGTAGATCCAGGCCGCAAAACGGCCATGGTCGCCCCGCAGGTGCCCGTACTCGTGCGCGAGCACGGCCAGAAAGCGCGGCCGGTCCAGCGCCAGCAGCAGCGGCAGGCCGATGGTCAGGTAGTTCACCGCCCCGCCCAGCAGCCCGTAGCGGGGCAGTTGCTGGATGCTGGCGTTGAATTCGTCGTTCAGGTACACATGGTGGATGGGCGGGCCCTTGATCTTGCGGCGCATGCGCTCGAGCGCCTCGA
The DNA here is from genome assembly GCF_001428665.1 of Acidovorax sp. Root219. Classification (GTDB taxonomy): domain Bacteria; phylum Pseudomonadota; class Gammaproteobacteria; order Burkholderiales; family Burkholderiaceae_C; genus Acidovorax. Next base: position 139,947 of record NZ_LMIJ01000023.1, on the reverse strand, counting down.
ACAGCTCGGGGGCCTCCAGCGCGGTGATCTCCATGCCCTTGGGCTCGTCCACGCGCACCCACAGCGCGCGGATACTCACCCACAGCAGGCTGGCCGCACCCAGCAGAACCAACACCAGCACCAGCCGGAACCGGCCATTGAACAGCTGCGGTATCACCCAGGCGATCAGGCCGGCCCCCACGGCCAGGCAACCGAGCACCCAGGCATAGCCCAGCGCGGCGAACGCAGCCACGCCGAGCCGATAACGGCGGCTGTTGTCGGCGCTGGCATGCTCGCTCATGCGCACCAGGTGCACAAAATCTGCCTGATCCACTGGATTTCCCCCTCAACCTTGTTTTTTGACCACCTGCCATCCTAACCAACATGACCGACGACGACCTGCCCCAAATCACCCCGACCCCGCCCGGCCTGTACCGGCACTACAAGGGCATGCTGTACGAGGTGATCGACACCGTGCGCCACAGCGAAACCCTGGAGCCCATGACGCTGTACCGCGCGCTGTACGGCCAGCGCGGCCTGTGGGTACGCCCGGCGGCCAAGTTCGCCGAGGAGGTGCTGAGCGATGGCCGAATGCGCCCGCGCTTCGAGAAATGCGCCGACGAGGCTTTGCCCCCACCGTCGGCACCGGCCTGATCGCCAACCTGCACAACCGCACGGGGCCAAAACGCCGAACTGGCCGGCAATCATCCGCCAGTTCGGCAGATGGATGCCGCCATTGTGTCCCCATGGACACAAACAGTACAAACCGCCTTGACCTGGCCTTTGAAGAATGGGATCCGGGCCGTTGCCGGCGTTGTTCGCCACTTCGGGGAGCACGGGCCGCAGCCCGCAACCCTTGGAAGGAACGACGATGACGAGCATCAGTAGCGTCAGCAGTGCCTGGTCCAGTGCAAGTGTGCAGCGGGCGCCACGCCCGGGGCCCTCGCCGGAGCGGCTGCTGGCCAAAATAGACGCCGACGGCAGCGGCGGCGTGAGCGGTACCGAACTGCAGGGCCTGCTGGACGATGTGGCCAAGAAGACCGGCGTGAGCAGCCAGGCCAGCGCTGCCGACCTGGTCCAGCAGTACGACAGCGACGGGGACGGCAGCCTCAATGCCGACGAGCTGGGCAAGACGATGCAGAGCGCCATGCCCCCACCGCCCTCGACCATGGCCTTTGCCCAGTCGCGCAGCGACAGCGGCAGCAGCACGAGCGCCACAGGCCAGGCTGGCGACGACCTGTTCGGCAAGGTGGACAGCGATGGCGACGGCGCAGTCAGCCAGACCGAGCTGCAGGCCTTGCTGGAGAAGATGTCCGGCGGCACGGCCAGCAAGACGGGTGTCAGCAGCGACGAACTGTTCAGCCAGCTCGACGCGGACGGCGACGGCAGCCTTTCGGAGGCCGAATTCGACGCCGGCCGGCCGTCGGGCGACGTCGGTGGCGGTGCCGTGGGCGGCATGCCCCCGCCGCCGCCCGGTGGGCCAGGCGGTCCCGGCGGCGCCTCGGCCAGCAGCGGCACCACCTACGACCCGCTCGATACCAACGAGGACGGGGTGGTGTCCGCCGCAGAGCAGGCGGCGGGTGCCGCCCAGACGGACGCCATCACGGAACTGTTCAAGACCATCGACACCGACGGCGACAGCAGTATCAGCAGCGAGGAGGCCCGCTCCTTCATCGACCAGTTGACCAGCCCGCTCACCAGTGCCAGCAGCACCGATACCGGTGACCAGACGGCGGACAGCGGGCAGAAGACGGACCTGATGAAACTGGCCCAATTCGCACGCAGCCAGTACGAGGCGGCTGCGGGATCCTGGTCGAGCACCGGCAGCACTCTGAGCGCCTTGGCCTGACAACAGAAAGGCATGGGGAACGGCGGGCAGGGAACGGGCTTGCGCCCCCATGCCGCACTGTCCTACAGCCCGGGCGCTATGCCCGGGTTATCTTGGGAGCCATCACCCACAACGTCCCATGCTGCCACGGGTTGAACGCGGAAATGACCCGCCATTCCAGGCTGGGAGCACTGCACGCCTCGCACCTGGTGCGCATGGCACGGAGCACACCATGGACTATCTATTGCAAGGAATGTGCAGCGAAAAGTCGCTGAGCAAGGTCGTCGGATTTTTCCTCCGGGAGGCCGATGCGGACATTGCCGTGCGCCGGTTGCTGCGACTGCCTGGCATGGAGCCCGGCCAGGTCCGGCTGCTGGGGCCACAGCACGCGGACCTGCGCAACCGCGATCTGCTCAGCCGGGCGCTGGAGCCAGAAGCCCGCGGCGTGTTCACCACCCTGGTGCGTACCCATGCCATTGCCGCCATGGTGGGCACCGTGCTGGGCCTCACGGCGTTTTGCTACCTGATCGCCACCCATGATCCCGCCGTATTGAACAACCCCTTGCTGGCCTTCGTCGCCATCGTGGGTTTCGGTACCACCTTCGGCCTCATGCTGGGGGCGCTGAACGCGCTGCGGCCCGACCGCGTCTGGGTCGTGAACCGGGTGCGGTCAGCGCTGCGCAAGCGCCAATGGGTGGTGGTGGCCCACCCGAGCGATTCGCACCAGGCGGCACTGGCCCAGGATCTGCTGGACAGCAGTGAAGCGCAGGTGGTGCGCAGCCTGTAGTCCGGGATTACGCCAGGGCCGCCACGAAGGCCCGCACGGCACGCGGGTAGATCACATGCTCCTGCGCCTGCACACGCGTGGCCAGCGTCTCGGCCGTGTCCCCTGGCAGCACGGGAACCACGGCCTGGTCCAGGATGGGGCCCACGTCCAATTCGTCCGTCACCTGGTGCACCGTCACGCCCGCGACCTTGCAGCCCGCGTCGATCGCGCGCTGGTGGGTGTTCAGGCCCGTGAAGGCGGGCAGCAGGGACGGGTGGATGTTGATCAGCCGGCCCGCATAGCGCGCCACGAACCCCGGGGTGAGAATGCGCATGAAGCCGGCCAGCACCACCAGGGAGGGTTCGTACCGGTCGACGGCCTGCGCGAGCGCGGTGTCGAAGGCGTCGCGGCTGTCGAAGGCCTTGTGGTCGAGCGCCTCGGTGGCGATGCCTTCGCTGCGGGCAAACGACAGGCCCGCCGCGTCGGCCTTGTTGCTCAGCACGGCGGCCACCCGGGCGCCGTATCGGCGGGCCCAGTCTTCCTGTTGCGCGGTGCGCACGATGGCCGCCATGTTGGAACCGCTGCCGGAGATCAAAATCACGATGTTCTTCATAAATTGCCACGGATTATCCCAGCCATGCCCTTCGAACCCGCAAACCGACCCCTGACCGCGAACGAGGCCCGCGTGCTGGCCACGCTGATGGAGAAAGCCCGCACCGTGCCCGACAGCTACCCGATGTCGCTCAACGGCCTGCTCACCGGCTGCAACCAGAAGACCAGCCGCGAGCCGGTGATGGCGCTGAGCGATGCCGAGGCGCAGGAGGCGCTCGACTCCCTGCGCCAGCTGACCCTGGCATTCGAGACCAGCGGCAACCGCACCACGCGCTGGGAGCACAACTTCCAGCGCGGCGTGGGCGTACCCGAGCAATCGGCGGTGCTGCTGGGCCTGCTGATGCTGCGCGGCCCGCAGACGGCGGGCGAGCTGCGCATCAACGCCGAGCGCTGGTACCGCTTTGCCGACATTTCCTCGGTCGAGGCCTTCCTGGACGAGCTGCAGGAGCGCAGTGCCGAGAAAGGCGGGCCCCTGGTGGTGTTGCTGCCGCGCGCACCGGGCGCACGCGAGCCACGCTGGACGCACCTGTTGTGCGGCCCGGTGGACACCAGCAGCAGCGCTGCCGCGCCCGCCACGGGCGGGGCAACCGGGGCACTGCAATCGCGCGTGGCGGCGCTGGAGACCGAGGTGGCCGGTCTGCGCGCCACGGTGGAACGGCTGTGCGCCGAGCTGGGCATCGAGCCGGTGGCGCCGGCGATGTCGCCACCCGGACAGGAATAAAACGAACGACCGTGCTACAAACACGACTTCTCAGGAGACAAGCCGCATGGATCTCGCATTCACCCCCGAAGAACAGGCCTTCCGCGACGAAGTTCGCGCATGGGTCCACAGCAATCTGCCGCCCGCCATTTCCCACAAGGTGCACAACGCCTTGCGCCTGACCCGTGACGACCTGCAGGGCTGGGCCAAGATACTGGGCAAGAAGGGCTGGCTCGGCTTTGGCTGGCCCAAGGAGTTCGGCGGCCCCGGCTGGACCGCCGTGCAAAAGCACCTGTTCGAAGAAGAGTGCGCCCTCGCCGGCGCTCCGCGCATCATCCCCTTCGGCCCCGTGATGGTGGCCCCGGTGATCATGGCCTTCGGCAATGCCGAGCAGCAAAAGCGCTTTCTGCCCGGCATCGCCAGCGGCGAAGTCTGGTGGAGCCAGGGCTACAGCGAACCGGGCTCGGGCTCGGACCTGGCCTCGGTCAAGACACGCGCCGAGCGCGTGGGCGACAAGTACATCGTCAACGGCCAGAAGACCTGGACCACGCTGGGCCAGTACGGCGACTGGATGTTCAACCTGGTGCGCACCAGCACCGAGGGCAAGCCGCAGACCGGCATCTCCTTCCTGCTCTTGGACATGAAGTCGCCCGGCGTCACCGTGCGCCCGATCAAGCTGCTCGACGGCGAGTGCGAGGTCAACGAGGTGTTCTTCGACAACGTCGAAGTGCCGGCCGAGAACCTGATCGGCGAAGAGAACAAGGGCTGGACCTACGCCAAGCACCTCTTGAGCCACGAGCGCACCAACATCGCCGACGTGAACCGCAGCAAGCGCGAACTCGAGCGCCTGAAGCGCATCGCCAAGACCGAAGGCCTGTGGGACGACGCGCGCTTTCGCGACCAGGTGGCCCTGCTCGAAGTGGACATCGTGGCCCTCGAAATGCTGGTGCTGCGCGTGCTCTCGGCCGAGAAATCGGGCAAGAACTCGCTCGATATCGCCGGCCTGCTCAAGATCCGCGGCAGCGAGATCCAGCAGCGCTACGCCGAGCTGATGATGCTGGCCGCCGGCCCCTTCGCCCTGCCCTTCATTGAAGAGGCCATGGAAGCCGGCTGGCAAGGCGACTTTCCTGGCGGCGAGGTGGCCAACGCGCCCCTGGCATCGACCTACTTCAACCTGCGCAAGACCACCATCTACGGCGGCTCGAACGAAGTGCAGCGCAACATCGTGGCGCAGACGGTTCTGGGCTAAGGAGACAAAAACATGGATTTCGACTTCTCTGACGACCAGGAACAGCTGCGCGACGCCGTGCGCAAATGGGTGGACAAGGGCTACACCTTCGAGCGCCGCCGCGCGGCCGTGGAGGCCGGCGGCTTCTCGCGCGAGGCCTGGACCGAACTGGCCGAGCTGGGCCTGACGGCGCTGACCGTGCCTGAAGACAACGGCGGCCTGGGCCAGAGCGCCATCGACGCGATGGTGGTGGCCGAGGAGCTGGGGCGCGGCATGGTGCTCGAGCCCCTCGCCCAGGCCTTCATCGCCAGTGCCGTGCTCTCGCAGTACGGCTCTGCCGAGGTGCAGGGTGCCTGGCTGCCCCGCGTTGCCAGCGGCGAAGCCCTGGTGGTGCTGGCCCAGCAGGAGCGCAAGGCGCGCTACCGCCTGGATGTGTGCGATGCAAAGGCCACGGCAGCGGGCAGCGGCCACAGCGTGACCGGCACCAAGAGCATCGTCGCCACGGGCGACCAGGCCGATGCCTTCCTCGTGCCCGCCCAGCTGGACGGAAAGATCGCGCTGTTCCTGGTGGAGCGCTCTGCCAGCGGCGTGGTCACGAAGGGCTATGTGACGCAGGACGGCAGCCGCGCCGCCGAAGTGCAACTGGCCAACGCCCCCGCCACCCTGGTGACCACCGACGGCCTGGCCGCGCTGGAACTGGCCGTGGACACCGGCATTGCCGCCACCTGCGCCGAAGCAGTGGGCGTGATGGACAAGACCGTGGCCGCCACGGTGGAGTACATGAACCAGCGCAAGCAGTTCGGCGTGCTGATCTCGAGCTTCCAGGCCCTGCGCCACCGAGTGGCCGACATGAAGATGCAGCTCGAACTGGCCCGCTCGATGAGCTACTACGCCAGCCTCAAGCTGGGCGCGCCTGCTGCCGAGCGCCGCGCCGCCATGGCGCGCGCCAAGGTGCAACTGGGCCAGTCCATGCGCTTCGTGGGCCAGCAGTCGGTACAGCTGCACGGCGGTATCGGCGTGACCGACGAGTACATCGGCAGCCACTACTTCAAGAAGCTCACGCAACTTGAAATGACCTTTGGCGACACGCTGCACCACCTCGGTGAAGTGTCGGCCCGCATGCAGGACACGGCCGGCGTGTTTGCCTGAGAACAACTGACGCAAGTGCGTAACACCCATCGATCATGCTCGTGGATTTAACCGATCCACGGGCATTTTTTATTTCCTGAGAAGAACACCATGATGATGATTCCCCTGCAACGCCGGTTCGCACTGATCGCCGCAGCCACTGCCGTGATGGCCCTCGCCGGCTGCGCCACGCAAGGCCCTTCACAGCAGGCGTTGCCCCCCATCGTCTTCGTGCACGGCAATGGCGACACGGCTGCGCTGTGGCAGACCACGGCCTGGCGATTCGAGTCCAACGGCTGGCCGCGCGAGCGCCTGCACGCCATCGACGTGCCCTACCCGATCAACCGTGACGACGACACCAAGGCCCAGCCCGGACGCACCTCGGCGGCCGAGCACATGGCCTACCTCAAGGCCGAAGTGGACAAGGTGCTCAAGGCCACGGGCGCGCGCAAGGTCGTGCTCATGGGCAACTCGCGCGGCGGCAATGCCATCCGCAACTACATCCAGAACGGCGGCGGCGAGCAGACCGTGAGCCACGCCATCCTGGGCGGCACGCCCAACCACGGGGTGTGGGCGATTCCCGGCTTTCGCGAAGGCAGCGAGTTCGCCGGCACCGGCCCCTTCCTCAAAGGCCTGAATGCACCCAAGAACGCCGCAGGCGACGAAGTCACCGGCCCCGTGCAGTGGATGACCGTGCGCTCGGACAGCAACGACAAGTTCGCCCAACCCGACGGCCTGTGGATCGGCCAGAAGGGAACGGCCACCAACGTCACCGCGGCAGGCCCCGAACTCAAGGGCGCGACCAACGTGGTGATCCCGCGCATCGACCACCGAGAGACCTCGTTCTCACCCGCCGCCTTTGCGGCGGCCTACCAGTTCATCACCGGCAAGGCCCCTGCGGCCACCGCCATCGCCAGCGAAGCGCGCGTGGCGATCTCGGGCAAGGTCACCGGCCTGGGCGTGGACCCGCTGGACGCCAAGACCGGCAATTTCAGCAACAACCTGCCCCTGCCCGGTGCGCAGCTGGAGGTGTATGCCACCGACCCGGCCACGGGTGCCCGCACCGGCAACGCCCTGTTGCGCACCACCGTGGCGGCCGACGGCCAGTGGGGCCCGCTGGTCGTACCCACCGGCTCCCCGCTGGAATTCGCCATCGCCGCGCCCGGCTACGCCACCACCCACATCTACCGCAGCGGCTTCCCGCGCAGCAGCACCATCGTGCACCTGCGCGCCGAACGCATCGCCGACGCCGATAAGGCGGCCGCCACCGTGGTCACCATGACCCGCCCCCGCGGCTACCTGGACCCGGCACGCGACCAGATGCTGTTCGACGGCGTGCCCCCCGTGGGCGTGCCGGCAGGCGCCGGCGCCGCATCGGCCAAGATCAAGCCCGAAGGCTCTGCACAACGCAGCGTGGCAGCGCAGTTCAACGGCGAACGGGTGGTGGGGCAGACATGGCCCGCAGCCAGCGGGCACCTGGTGTTTCTGGAACTGACGTATTGATGAGCAGACGCTGCGCGGTACCCGAATTCCGTGCAGCACATCCCCAAGAGTGGTCAAGACGGCCCCTATGGCTAGGCGTTATGTCGCAGACAGTACGCTAGTACGGCAAGACGGAACAACGACGCCAGAAGGGCCGTATTGGCCGCTCCGCCCGCTAGGCAAGAAGACGCGAAGATTTGGGGACGTGGGCCATCAGGAATTCCATTTGATCGGCCAGGATGCGTCGGTTGCGCAGGATGAAGTCTTCCCACAGGCTGGGCACATAGGGCGCGTAAAGCAGCGGCATGTGCGCCTGCTCCGGTGTGCGCGGCCCCTTCCTGTGGTTGCAGGGCCGGCAGGCCGTCACCACATTCATCCAGTGGTCCTGCCCGTTGCGGGCAAAGGGCACGATGTGCTCGCGCGTGAGGTTGTCTTCGTGGAAGTGCCCGCCGCAGTAGGCGCACACGTTGCGGTCGCGCACGAAGAGCTTGCTGTTGGTCAGGCCCGGCTTGAGATCGAAGGGGTTGATGCTGGGCACACCCTTGGTACCGATGATGCTGTTGATGGCAATCACCGATTGTTCGCCCGTGACGGCGTTGTAGCCACCCCGAAAGCGCGCGATGTGGCCGCCGGACTCCCAGCGCACCTCCCCCGCGGCGTAGTGGATGACCGCCTGCTCCAGCGATATCCACGACTGGGGCAGCCCCTGGGCTGACAGCTTCAAGACCTTCAAAACACGCCTCCTGGAACAAGAATGAACACAAGGAATCGGAACGCGGATGTCTCGCGGACCCCACTGCGCTGTGAAGTCCGTAGTACACAATATACTCTGTTTTCATGACAGATTGGCGTCTGGTGCTTTACCCATCGGCCCAAGCTGCTATCAAAAAGATAACAAAGCAATGAAGATCTTCCGCGGATTCCACCACCCCGGCATCGCCCGTGCCTGCGCGCTGACCATCGGCAACTTCGATGGTGTGCACCGGGGCCACCAGGCCATGCTGGCCCTGCTCAACAGCGAGGCCGCCCACCGCGGGGTGGAGAGCTGCGTGCTGACCTTCGAGCCCCACCCGCGCGACTACTTTGCCGGGGCCCTGCACAAGCCGGAGCTGGCGCCCGCGCGCATCGGCACACTGCGTGACAAGCTCACCGAGCTCGCGCGCTGTGGCGTGCAGCAGACGGTGGTGCTGCCCTTCGATGCACGGCTGGCGGCCCAGTCGCCGCAGGCCTTCATCGACGAAGTGCTGATGAAGGGCCTGGGCGCGCGCTATGTGCTGGTGGGCGACGATTTCCGCTTCGGCGCCCAGCGCGCGGGCGACTACGCGCTGCTCGATGCCACGGGCCAGGCCAGTGGCTTCGATGTGGCGCGCATGAACAGCTACGAGGTGCACGGGTTGCGCGTGTCGAGCTCGGCCGTGCGCCAGGCGCTGGGCCAGGGCGACTTGGAGGCCGCAGCCCGCCTGCTGGGCCGGCCCTACACGATATCGGGCCACGTGGTGCATGGGCGCAAGCTGGGGCGCGAGCTGGGGGCCAGCGCCAGCGGCGCAGGTGATGGCTTTCGCACACTGAACCTGCGCTTTGCGCACTGGAAGCCGGCGGCCAGCGGCATCTTTGCGGTGCAGGTGCACGGTCTGGGCGACGTCCCGCTGCCGGGCGTGGCCAACCTGGGCGTGCGCCCTTCGCTGGACCCCGACGACGTGAACGGCGGGCGCGTGTTGCTGGAGACGCACTGCCTGCAATGGCCCGCCGATCTGGGGGCCGAAGGGGCGTACGGTAAAATCGTGCGGGTGGAACTGCTGCACAAACTGCACGACGAGCTCAAATACGACGGTCTGGATGCCCTGACGACGGGCATTGCCAAGGACTGTGCGGACGCGCGCGCCTATTTCGCGTCGGCCCACGCACCCACCAACCACACCGAGACCCGGCGCCAGACCACGCGCGACCGAATTTGAGGGGGCTGCCTGCGCAGCGCCTGCCCCGCAGGCCCGACACCTCTCCACGCCTCCTCTTTTCCCGCTTTGCTCCGGGCCTGCCCCGGATTGCCCCGTTTTAAGGCTCCCCCATGTCCGACAACGCCAGTACCACCGAATCCACCGCCCCGGATTACCGCAGCACCCTGAACCTGCCCGACACCCCCTTTCCCATGCGCGGCGACCTGCCCAAGCGCGAGCCGGGCTGGGTCAAGGAGTGGGAGGACAAGGGCCTGTACAAGCGCCTGCGCGACGCACGCTGCGGCGCGCCCAAGTTCATCCTGCACGATGGCCCGCCCTATGCCAACGGCCAGATCCACATGGGCCATGCGGTCAACAAGATCTTGAAGGACATGATCACCAAGGCGCGCCAGCTCGAAGGCTTCGACGCGCTGTACGTGCCCGGCTGGGACTGCCATGGCCTGCCGATCGAGAACGCCATCGAGAAGAAGCACGGCCGCAACCTGAGCCGCGACGACATGCAGGCCAAGAGCCGCGCCTTTGCCACCGAGCAGATCGCGCAGCAGATGGGCGACTTCCAGCGCCTGGGCGTACTCGGCGAATGGGACAACCCCTACAAGACCATGAACTTCGCCAACGAGGCGGGCGAGATCCGGGCCTTCAAGCGCGTGATGGAGCGCGGCTTCGTCTACCGCGGCCTCAAGCCCGTGTACTGGTGCTTCGACTGCGGCAGCTCGCTGGCCGAGTTCGAGATCGAATACGCCGACAAGAAGAGCACCACGCTGGACGTGGCCTTCAAGGCGCACGAGCCCGCGAAGCTGGCGGCCGCCTTCGGCCTGCCGGCGCTGGCCAAGGACGCCTTCGTGGTGATCTGGACCACCACCGCCTGGACCATCCCCGCCAACCAGGCGCTGAACCTGAACCCCGCGCTGACCTATGCGCTGGTGGACACCGAGCGCGGCCTGCTGGTGCTGGCCGAGTCGCTGGTGGAGGACTGCATGGTGCGCTACGGCCTGACCGGCCAGGTGCTGGCCACGGCCCTGGGCGAAAAGCTCGGCGGCCTGGAGTTCGAGCACCCGCTGTATGACGTGGATGCCGGCTACCGCCGCCTGTCGCCTGTGTACCTGGCCGACTACGCCACGGCCGATGACGGCACCGGTATCGTGCACTCCTCGCCCGCCTACGGGCTGGAGGATTTCAACTCCTGCGTGTCCCACGGCCTGGCGCTCGACGACATCCTGAACCCCGTGCAAGGCAACGGCACCTACGCGCCAGACTTCCCGCTGTTCGGCGGCCAGCACATCTGGAAGGCCGTGCCGGTCGTCATCGAGGCGCTGCGCGGTGCCGGCCGCCTGATGGCCACCAAGGAGATCACGCACAGCTACCCGCACTGCTGGCGCCACAAGACGCCGGTGATCTACCGCGCCGCAGCCCAATGGTTCATCCGCATGGACGAAGGCGAAGGCGTGTTCACCAAGGACAAGGCCGAGAAGACGCTGCGCCAGACGGCGCTGGACGCCATCGAGCACACGAGCTTCTACCCCGAGAACGGCAAGACCCGCCTGCACGACATGATCGCCGGACGGCCCGACTGGTGCATCTCGCGCCAGCGCAGCTGGGGCGTGCCCATCCCGTTCTTCCTGCACAAGGATTCGGGCGAGCTGCATCCGCGCACCATGGAAATCATGGACCAGGCGGCCGATATCGTCGAGAAGGGCGGCATCGAGGCCTGGAGCCGTGTGACGCCCGAAGAGATCCTGGGCGCCGAGGACGCGGCCTGCTACACCAAGAGCACCGACATCCTGGAGGTGTGGTTCGACTCGGGCTCGACCTTCTTCCACGTGCTGCGCGGCACGCACCCCGGCGTGCACCACGACACCGGCCCCGAGGCCGACCTGTACCTGGAAGGCCATGACCAGCACCGCGGCTGGTTCCACAGCTCGCTGCTGCTGGCCAGCGCGCTCGAAGGCCGCGCGCCCTACCGCGGCCTGCTGACCCACGGCTTCACCGTGGACAGCCAAGGCCGCAAGATGAGCAAGTCGCTGGGCAACGGCATCGATCCGCAGGAGATCAACAAAAAGCTGGGCGCCGAGATCATCCGCCTGTGGGTGGCCGCCAGTGACTACTCGGGCGACATCGCGGGCGACGAGAAGATCCTGGCGCGCGTGGTCGACGCCTACCGCCGCATCCGCAACACACTGCGCTTCCTCTTGGCCAACGTGAGCGATTTCGACCCCGCCACGGATACCGTGCCGTTCGACCAGATGCTGGAGATCGACCGCTACGCCCTGACGCGCGCGGCCGAGTTCCAGGCCACCGTGCTCGCGCACTACAAGGTCTACGAGTTCCACCCCGTGGTGGCCAAGCTGCAGCTGTACTGTTCGGAAGACCTGGGCGGCTTCTACCTCGACGTACTCAAGGACCGCCTGTACACCACGGCGCCCAAGAGCCTGGCGCGCCGCAGTGCGCAGACCGCGCTGTACCAGATCACGCACGCCATGCTGCGCTGGATGGCACCGTTCCTGTCGTTCACCGCAGAAGAGGCATGGAAGGTGTTCGGCAAGTCCGACTCCATCTTCGTGGAAACCTACGGCTCCATCGCCGGTGCCGACGAAGGCCTCTTGGCCAAGTGGGCGCGCCTGCGCGAGATCCGCGACGTGGTGAACAAGCAGATCGAGGTGGTGCGCGCCGACGGCCAGGTGGGCTCGTCGCTGCAGGCCAGCGTGGTGCTCACGGCAGCGCCCGAGGACCATGCCCTGCTCGCCAGCCAGGGCGATGACCTCAAGTTCGTGTTCATCACCTCGGCCATCGAGCTGGTGGCGGGCGATGCCCTGCAGATCAGCGTCAAGCCCAGCGCCGACGCCAAGTGCGACCGCTGCTGGCACTACCGCGCCGACGTGGGCCAGGATGCCGCCCACCCGACGATCTGCGGCCGCTGCACGAGCAACCTGTACGGCGCTGGCGAGAGCCGGGTGCACGCGTGATGCCGGGCAGCACAACGGCTCCTGCCGGATCTGCCTTGGGCAAAATGTGGCCGTGGCTGGCCTGGGCGGTGGTGATCTTCATCGCCGACCAGGTCACCAAGATGCTGATCCTCGACGCCTACCGGCTGGGAGATGCGACCCCCATCACCAGCTTCTTCAACATCGTGCGCGCGCACAACACGGGCGCGGCCTTCTCGTTCCTGGCGGACGCGGGCGGCTGGCAGCGCTGGGCGTTCACCGGCATCGGTGTGGCGGCCACGGTGTTCATCGTCTGGCAGCTGCGCGCGCACCCCGGACAGAAGCTGTTCTGCTTTGCACTGTCCAGCATTCTGGGTGGCGCGGTGGGCAACGTGGTGGACCGGCTGATGCACGGCTACGTGGTCGACTTTCTGGACTTTTACGCACGCGGCTACCATTTCCCGGCCTTCAACCTGGCCGATTCGGCCATCACCGTGGGTGCGGTCTGCCTGGTGCTGGACGAGTTGCTGCGGATGAAGAAGTCGAAGTAAACCTCTCGCGACTTCATTTCTGAACGGCCCCATCGAGGGCCGTTTTTCATGGGCCTTGGTCACAAGGGCGTCACACGGCTTCGCTCCAATGTAAACGTTTACATTGCAACGAGGTTCCATGAGCATCCAGGACGTGGCCCGCCAGGCGGGCGTGTCGGTCGCCACCGTCTCGCGGGTCTTCAACCTGCCGGACAAGGTGACGCCGGCCACGCGCGGGCATGTGCAGCAGGTCGCCCAGGCCTTGGGCTACCTGCCCAACGCCAGCGCGCGCACCTTGCGCACCCAGCGCAGCCGCGTCATCGGCGTGGTGCTGCCCACCCTGCTCAACCCGGTGTTTGCCGAATGCCTGCAGGGCCTCGCCCAGGCGGCCGTCGCGGCCGGCTACGCCATCCTGCCGTTTGCCACCGACTACCAGATCGCCCAGGAAGACCGTGCCGTGCACTTGCTCTTGGCCGGCAATGTGGACGGCATGGTCCTCGTGGTCTCCAACCCCGCCACCTCGAGCGCGCTGCAGCGCCTGGCCGAAGCCGGGCTGCCCTACGTGCTGGCCTATAACCGGCACCCGGACCATCCCTGCGTCTCGGTGGATGGCGAGCAGGCCGTGGCCGAGCTGGTGGCCCATCTGGTCTCGCTCGGGCACCGGCGCATCACCATGGTCAGCGGCCAGCTCGCCGCATCGGACCGGGCGCAGCAGCGCAGCCGGGGCTTTCACAGCGGCATGGCCGCCGCCGGCCTGCCCGAGGGGCCGGTGCTCGAAGTGCCCTTTGTCGAGACCGCCGTGCAGGACGTCACGGCCCTGCTGCAGGCGCCGGGCCGCCCCACGGCCCTGGTCTGCTCCAACGACCTGCTGGCCATCCGCAGCATCCGCGCTGCCCACCTGGCCGCTCTGGCCGTGCCGCGCGACCTGAGCGTGGCGGGCTTCGACGGCATCGCCCTGGGCGAAGACCTCACGCCCATGCTGAGCACCGTCGCCCAGCCCAACGCCGACATCGGCCGCTGCAGCGTGCAGCTGCTGGTGCAGGCCATGGCCAGCGGCACGCCGCTGGCACCGGACGCCGGGCTCACGCTGGCCCACCACTTTCGCACCGGCGAATCCTGCGCGCACGCCTGACCCCTTTCACCCACGTTTCCCGCCACCTCTGATCACAGGAGTTCTCGATGACATTCCCGCTCACCCCCTTCATGCGCGCCGCGGCGCTCGCCCTCGGCCTGGCGGCCAGCGGCGCGGCCATGGCGCAAACGGCCATCTGCTACAACTGCCCGCCCGAATGGGCCGACTGGGGCAGCCAGATCAAGGCCATCAAGGCCAAGACCGGCATCACCGTGCCGCCGGACAACAAGAACTCCGGCCAGTCGCTGGCGCAGATGACGGCCGAGAAGGCCAGCCCCGTGGCCGACGTGACCTACCTGGGCGTGACCTTCGCGATCCAGGCGCACAAGGACGGCCTGGTCAGCGCCTACCAGCCGCCGGCGGCGTGGAAGGACATTCCCGATGGCCTCAAGGACCCGGCCGGCCACTGGTTCACCATCCACTCGGGCACGCTTGGCTTCATGGTCAACGTGGATGCGCTCAAGGGCAAGCCCGTGCCGCAATCGTGGGCCGATCTGCTCAAGCCCGACTACAAGGGCCTGATCGGCTACCTGGACCCGGCCTCGGCCTTCGTGGGCTACGTGGGTGCGGTGGCGGCCAACCAGGCGCGCGGCGGCACGCTGGAAAATTTCGGCCCCGGCATCGACTACTTCAAGGCGCTGCAGAAGAACGAGCCCATCGTGCCCAAGCAGACCTCGTACGCGCGCGTGCTCTCGGGTGAAATCGCGATCCTGCTGGACTACGACTTCAACGCCTACCGCGCCAAGTACAAGGACCAGGCCAACGTGCAGTTCGTGATCCCTGCCGAAGGCACGCTGGCGGTGCCCTACGTGATGAGCCTGGTGGCCGGCGCGCCCCACGCCGCCGAAGGCAAGAAGGTGTTGGACTTCGTGCTCTCCGACGAAGGCCAGGCCCTGTGGGCCAATGCCTACCTGCGGCCGGTGCGCGCCAGCGCCATGCCCAAGGAGGTGCAGGCGCGCTTCCTGCCCGCCAGCGAATACGCCCGCGCCAAGACGGTGGACTATGGCCGCATGGCCGCAGTGCAGAAGGCGTTCTCGGACCGCTACCTCGCAGAAGTGAAGTGATCCTGATGCGCCACGGCTTCGCTCCCTCGCGCATGCTGCTGCTGGCCTGCGCCGCGCCGGCCGTGGCCTTCTTCGCGGCCTTCTGGCTGCTGCCCGTGGCCCTGCTGCTGGCGCTGCCGGCAGGCAAGGGCTGGGCCAGCTATTTCGCCGTGCTGACGAATGCCCGCTACCTGCAGAGCCTGCTGCAGACCCTGGGCCTGTCGCTTGCCGTCACGCTGGCCACGCTGGTGCTGGGTGCCCTGGTGGGCATCACGCTGGCACGCCAGCGCTTTCGCGGGCGGCAGCTGCTGCTGTCGCTGCTCACACTGCCGCTGTCCTTCCCCGGGGTCATCGTGGGCTTCTTCATGATCCTGCTGGGCGGACGCCAGGGGCTGGTGGCCGACATCTCGGACCACCTGGGCATGGGCCGCACCACCTTCGCCTATGGCCTCACGGGCCTGTTCCTGGCCTACCTGTATTTCTCGCTGCCACGCGCGATCGCCACCTATACCGCGGCGGCAGGCGCCATGGACGCCGCACTGGAAGAGGCCGCCCGGTCGCTGGGTGCCTCGCGCTGGCATGTGGCGCGCGACGTCTGGCTGCCCGAACTGGCCGCCACCACGCTGGCCTGCGGTGCCATCGTCTTCGCCACCGCCATGGGCGCCTTCGGCACGGCCTTCACGCTGGCCAGCAAGTTCGAGGTACTGCCCATCACCATCTACAACGAGTTCACCAACTACGCCAACTTCGCGCTGGCGGCCAGCCTGTCGATCACGCTGGGGCTCATCACCTGGCTGGTGCTGTGGGCGGCACGCCGCGCATCCGGCACCGCGGCCTTCTGAAGCATCGACCATGAGAAACGCACGACAAGCCCCCTGGTCCCTGGTGGCGCTCACAGCGCTGGTGGCCCTGTTCATGCTGGCGCCCATCGCCCTGTCGGTCATGGCCGGGCTGGTGAACAACTACAGCGCGGGCCTGAAAAGCGGGCTCACGCTGCGCTGGCTTTCCGAGGTGTGGGAAAACTATGGCGGCACCGTCGGTGCATCGCTGCTGCTGGCCTTACTGTGCGTGGCGGGCAACCTGCTCATCGGTGTGCCCTGCGCCTATGCGCTTGCGCGCAGCCGCTCGCGCTGGGCACGGCTGTTCGAGGAACTGCTGACCCTGCCCGTGGCCGTGCCCGGGCTGGCCAGCGCGCTGGCACTGATACTGGCCTACGGCACGCTCTCGGGATTTCGCCAGAGCTTCGCCTTCATCCTGGTCGGGCACATGGTGTTCACGCTGCCCTTCATGGTGCGTACCGTGGGATCGGCCTTCCAGAAGGACGAACTGCGCTCGCTCGAAGAGGCGGCGCGCTCGCTGGGGGCCAGCTTCGCGCAGCGCTTTCTCGGGGTGCTGGTGCCCGCCGTGCTGCCGGCCATCGTGGCGGGCAGCCTGATGGTGTTCACGCTCTCGGTGGGCGAGTTCAACCTGACCTGGATGCTGCACACCCCGCTCACGCGCACCCTGCCCGTTGGCCTGGCCGACAGCTATGCCTCCATGCGCATCGAGATCGGCTCGGCCTACACCCTGGTCTTCCTGATCGTCGTCCTGCCCGTGCTGTGGGGCCTGCAGGCCGTCGGCACCTTCATCGAGAAACACCATGGAACTTGAACGCACGCGCGTGGACGTGGTCCAGTGCGCCAAAACCTATGCCGACGGCACGCGCGGCCTGCAGCCCACCGACCTCACGGTGGAGCCCGGTGAAGTGCTGGCGCTGCTGGGCCCTTCGGGCTGCGGCAAGACCACGCTGCTGCGCCTGATCGCGGGACTGGAGTCGCCCGACGCGGGCAGCCGCATCGCCTTTGGCGGCACGGACGTGACGCAGCTGCCCATCGAGCGGCGCGGCATCGGCATGGTGTTTCAGCACTATGCACTGTTCCCGCAGATGACGGTGGCCGCCAACATCGGCTACGGCCTGCGCATCCGCGGCACCGATGCGGCCGAAGAGCGCCGCGTGGTGGGCGAGCTGGTGGACCTGGTGCGCCTGAATGGGCTGGAGAACAAGCGCCCCGCCGAGCTTTCGGGCGGCCAGCGCCAGCGCGTGGCCCTGGCACGCGCCGTGGCCGTGCGCCCGCGCGTGTTGCTGCTGGACGAACCGCTGACCGCACTGGACGCCAAGCTCAAGGAGTCGCTGCGCGACGAGCTGGCCGAGCTGCTGCGCCGCCTGCACATCACGGCCATCCACGTCACGCACGACCAGCAGGAGGCCCTGGTCATTGCCGACCGCCTGGCGGTGATGCAGGCCGGCCGCATCGTGCAGGTGGGCGACGGCGAAACGCTGTACCGCACGCCGGCCCACCCCTTCGTGGCCGCCTTCCTGGGCCGCGTGAACCGGCTGCAACGCGACGAGGCGGCCCGCCAGCGCCAGGTGCTGCCCCTGGGCGGGATCGAACTGCCCTGCCCCGCGGCCTGCGCCGCCGACACCGTGCTGCTGGTGCGCCCCGAGGACATCGAAGTCCAGTTGGACTACCCAGGAGACGAAGCTTGGGGCCGCGCCGAGGTCACGCGCCGCAGCTTCCTGGGCGAGCGCGTACAGCTCACCCTGGCGCTGACCGGCCAGCCCCCGATGCAGGCCGAGGTGCCCCGGGACCACCCGGCCCGCCAGGGCCAGCAGGTGGCCATCCGCATCCGCCCCGAGCACCTCATGCCCAGTCACGGGGCTTCCTGACCCCTGCCACGCACTTCCATGAACACCCTGCTGCTGCAACTGTCCGACCTGCATATCCGCGAGCCTGGGCGCTTGGCCTATGGCCGCATCAACACCGCGCCCTACCTCACACAAGCGGTACAGGCCATCCTGCGCCTGCCACAACGGCCCGACGCGCTGGTGATCACCGGCGACCTGACGGACTTCGGCCGCGCGGCCGAGTACGAGCACCTGCGCACGCTGCTGTCACCACTGGGTGCCATGCCGACCTACCTGCTGCCCGGCAACCACGACGAACGCGCCCAGTTGCGCCAGAGCTTTGCGGAGCACGGCTACCTGGGCACCGAAGGCTTCGTGCAGTACTGCGTGCCGGTCGGCGACCTGACCCTGATCGCGCTGGACACCGTGGTGCCCGGCGCCAGCGAGGGCAGCCTGTGCCGCGAACGGCTGGCCTGGCTGGCCGACGCGCTCGATGCACAGCGCCACCGCCCCGTGGTGATCGCCATGCACCACCCGCCTTTCCAGACGCTGATCGGCCACATGGACGCCATCGGGCTGCTGAGCGGTGCGGCAGAACTCGAAGCCCTGGTGGCGCGCCACCCGAACGTGGAGCGCATCGTCTGCGGCCACCTGCACCGCAGCATCCAGGTGCGCTTTGGCGGCTCCATCGCCATGACCGTGCCCTCGCCGGCCCACCAGGTCTGCCTGGACCTGGCGCCCGATGCGGCCTCGGCCTGGACGCTGGAGCCCCCCGGCTTCGGCCTGCATGCGCTGCCCCAGGGGGGGCGCCTGGTGAGCCATACCGTGGCCAGCGGGCTGTACGAAGGGCCCTTCCCCTTCCACGACGGTGGGCAGCTGATTGACTGAGGCCGCCCGGCACCGGGGGCACCACACCCTTTTTCCAGCCTGGCCGGAGCAACACACCTTGCCGTGTCATGGACATGGTTCCTGTGCTATGGATTCAGGAGTATGCTAGAGCGTCCGCAATGTGACAGTTTTGTGACTAAAACGGGCGCTTCCCTGGTTTGCGGTCTGCCGTTTTTGCTGCAGTGCCGGCCTTTCGGCCTCGCAAACCTTTCCCGCGCCCGTTTCCGGGCCACACCAGCCTGCCCCCAAGGCAGCCGCAGCGGGCATGGCACGTGCTTCACAGTGCAGGTCAAAAATAAGAAAAGTTAGCGTTTACTCATGAAGCATCTCCTGAATCTCCTGGCCGCCGTTGCGCTGCTGATCTGGGGCACGCACCTGGTGCGCACCGGCATTCTGCGCGTGTTCGGCGCCAACCTGCGCCAGCTGATCGCCCACAGCGTCAGCACACGCATCACCGCCGTGCTGTCGGGCATCGGGGTCACGGCGCTGGTGCAGTCGAGCACGGCCACCGCGCTCATCGTGTCCTCCTTCGTCGGCCAGGGGCTGGTCACCCTGCCCGCCGCCCTGGCCGTGATGCTCGGGGCCGATGTCGGCACCAGCGTGATGGCAGTCGTCTTCGCGATGGACCTGTCGTGGCTGTCGCCGCTGTTCATCTTCGTCGGGGTGGTGCTGTTCATCACCCGCAAGGACACGGCCGCAGGCCGCGTGGGCCGCGTGCTGATCGGCCTGGGCCTGATGCTGCTGGCGCTGCGCCTGATCACCGAATCCACCACCGTGCTGACGCAATCGCCCACGGTGCGCACCTTGCTGGGCGCGCTCACCAGCGACCTGCTGCTGGAGATCTTCACGGGCGCCGTGCTGGCCGTGGTGGCCTACTCCAGCCTGGCCACCGTGCTGCTGACCGCCACCCTGGCCGGCTCCGGCGGTATCCCGGTGGACGTGGCGCTGGGCCTGGTGATCGGTGCCAACCTGGGCAGCGGCCTGCTGGCCGTGCTGACCACCATGAAGGCGAATGTGCAGACGCGCCAGGTGCCCCTGGGCAACCTGTTCTTCAAGATCATCGGCGTGGCCATCATGACGCCCCTCACCGGCCTGTGGCTGCAGCATGTGCGGCCGTACGTTCCCGACACGGCCACGCTGGTGGTGCTGTTCCATCTGGCCTTCAACGTGGTGGTGGGCATCATCTGCATCGGCCTGACCGGAACCGTGGCGCGTGCCGTGCAGCGGCTGCTGCCGCAGCCGGACGCACAGGCGTCCGCCGCCGGGGCGCGCCCCAAGCACCTGGACCCCTCGGCCCTGGCCACGCCGTCGCTGGCCATTTCGTGCGCAGCACGCGAGGCCTTGCACCAGGCCGACGTGGTCGAGTCCATGATGATCGGCCTGCACACCGTGATCCGCACCGACGACCTCAAGCTCGCGCAGGACCTGCGCAAGCTCGACGACGAGGTGGACGGCCTGTACTCGGCCATCAAGTACTACCTGACCAAGATCTCGCGCGAGGCCCTGGACGAACGCGAAGGCCGGCGCTGGGCCGACATCATCAGCTTCACCATCAACATGGAGCAGATCGGCGACATCATCGAGCGCGTGCTGATCGACATCGAGGACAAGAAGATCAAGAAGGGCCGCCACTTCTCCGAGGCCGGGATGGAGGAGATCAACGAGCTGCACGCCCGCCTGCTGGACAATCTGCGCCTGGCAATGAGCGTCTTCCTCAACGGCAACGTGCGCGATGCGCAGAAGCTGCTGGAAGAGAAGGCGCGCTTTCGCGACCTGGAGCGTGCCTACTCGGCCACCCACCTGGTGCGCCTGTCGGACAACACGGTGCAGAGCATCGAGACCAGCTCGCTGCACATCGACCTGATCAGCGAGCTCAAGCGCATCAACTCGCTGCTGTGCTCGGTGGCCTACCCGATCCTGGAATCGGCCGGGGCGCTGGCACCGAGTCGGCTGCGCGCGGCGACCACGACCGACTGAGGCACGGCGGCGAACGCCGTCAGGCGCTGGAATCCAGGAAGCCGCCGATGACCAGCCCGGCCTCCTGGGTGAAGCCACCCTGGGCCACACGTTGCCGTACTTCGCCGAGGTCCAGCAACTCGAAGCGCTCCACCTCGCCATCCTGGTTGGCAGGATCCATGCCCTCGGGCACCGTGGCCCGGAACCAGTCGATGCGCTCGACCATGTAGCCGATGCCGCCGCCCTCGCGGCTGGGGCGGCCAAAGAGCACATGGCCACCGTGGGCGACCTGTGCCAGGTCCGACACATGCAGCCCCGCCTCTTCCCAGGTCTCTCGGGCCAAGGCTTCGTCCAGCGTATCGGCGGCCGAGACCATGCCCCCCATCAGCGTGTCCCACATGCCCGGGTTGTTGGGCTTGGTGCGCGAGCGCAGCTGCACCCACATGCGCCCGTCGGGCGCCAGGCCCACCAGGTGCACGGCCCGCGTGGCGATGCCCAGCACGCGCACGGCACCACGCTCCACGGTGGCGATCACCTCGCCCTGGGCGTTGGGCACGGCCAACTGCTCATTGCGCCACGGGCCGCAAAGGCTCCGGGCGCGCAGCGCGGCGGCGATGGCATTGAGGCCTGCGGTGGCCTGGCCCGCTGGTACGTCGAGGTGCCAGCCGCCCGCCTCCCTGTGCAGGCGATGGCCGCCCTCCAGCGCGGGGGCGACCGTGTCCAGCACGCCTTCGGCCACC
Organism: Acidovorax sp. Root219; assembly: GCF_001428665.1. Taxonomy (GTDB): domain Bacteria; phylum Pseudomonadota; class Gammaproteobacteria; order Burkholderiales; family Burkholderiaceae_C; genus Acidovorax. Next base: position 118,394 of record NZ_LMIJ01000023.1, on the reverse strand, counting down.
GAGCCCACGACCTGCACTGCCACGAGCAGCGGCAACCGGGCCTGCGCCGGAGGTTGCTGCGCGGCCACCCGGGCCGCCGCCAGCCAACCGGCAAAGGTCTGCGCGGGCGTGCTCACAGCGTGAGGATGGTGCAGCCGGTGGTCTTGCGGCCTTCGAGGTCGCGGTGTGCCTGCTGCACCTCGGCCAGCGGGTAGCGCTGGTCGATGTGGATCTTCACCTGGCCGCTGGCCACCACGGCGAACAGGTCGTCGGCCATGGCCTGCGTGCTTTCGCGCGTGGCGATGTGGGTGAACAGGGTCTGGCGCGTGACGTACAGCGAGCCCTTGGCACCGAGCGAGCCCGGTGCGAACGGCGGCACGGGGCCCGAGGCATTGCCGAAGCTGGCCATCAGGCCGAAGGGGCGCAGGCATTCGAGCGACTTGTCCCAGGTGTCCTTGCCCACCGAGTCGTACACCACCTTCACGCCCTGGCCGCCGGTGATCTCCTTGACGCGCGCCGCAAAGTCTTCGGTGTTGTAGTTGATGGCGTGGGCCGCACCATTGGCCAGCGCCAGCTGGCACTTGGCATCGGTGCCGGCCGTGCCGATGAGCTGCAGGCCCAGGGCCTTGGCCCACTGGCTGGCGATCAGGCCCACACCGCCGGCAGCGGCGTGGAAGAGCACATGATCGCCGGCCTGCAAGCCCTGCACCGGCAGCGTCTTCTTGAGCAGGTACTGCGCCGTGAGGCCCTTGAGCATCATGGCCGCGCCGGTCTCGAAGCTGATCGCATCGGGCAGCTTGCAGACGCACTTGGCTGGCAGCACGCGCAGTTCGCAGTAGCTGCCGGGCGGCTGGCTGGCATAGGCGGCGCGGTCGCCCACCTTGAGGTGCGTCACGCCCTCACCCACGGCTTCGACCACGCCAGCGGCCTCCATGCCGATGGTGGCAGGCATGCCCAACTGGTACAGGCCCGTGCGGTGGTACACGTCGATGAAGTTCAGGCCGATGGCATGGTGGCGGATGCGGATCTCGCCCGGGCCGGGCTCGCCCACGGTGACATCGACGAGGTGGAGTTCTTCGGGACCGCCATGCTGGCGGATCTGGACGGCGAGGCTCATGGGATCGGTCTCCTGTAACGGGTGGGACAAACGGCGGCCATCCTGCCATGAATCTGCAAGTCTTGCCCGCCGCGGGCAGATACAGTCACGGCATGACGCAAAGACTCTCGCCCGGCACTGCAGCGCTGTTGGTGGTACCGCCACTGCTCTGGGCCGGCAATGCCGTGGTCGGCCGGCTGGTGCACGACCTCATTCCGCCCCTCACCCTGAACTTCATCCGCTGGGTGCTGGCCTTTTTCATCCTGCTGCCCCTGGCGCACGCCGTGCTGCGCCGGGACAGCCCGCTGTGGCCACACTGGCGCCGCTATGCATTGCTGGGCCTGCTCGGCGTGGGCTTGTACAACGCGCTGCAGTACATGGCACTGCAGACTTCCACCCCCATCAACGCCACCCTGGTAGGGTCGAGCATGCCGGTCTGGATGCTGGCCGTGGGCGCGCTGTTCTTCGGCGCGCCAGTCACGCGCCGCCAGGTGGCAGGGGCCTTTCTGTCCATGTGCGGGGTGCTGCTGGTGCTCAGCCGTGGCGAGTGGGGCCAGTTGCTGGCCCTGCGCCTGGTGCTGGGCGACCTGTTCATGGTGCTGGCCACCATCTCCTGGGCGTTCTACAGCTGGATGCTCTCGGGCACGCGCGAGCCGGCCGCCATCCGCGGCGACTGGGCGGCCTTCCTGATGGCGCAGATGGTCTTCGGCCTGGCCTGGTCGGGCTCGTTCGCGGGGCTCGAGTGGGCCAGCGGGCGCACGCACATCGAATGGGGCTGGCCCCTGATCGCCGCGCTGGCCTTCATCGCCGTGGGGCCGGCCGTGCTGGCCTACCGTTTCTGGGGCGTGGGGGTGCAGCGGGCCGGGCCGGCGATGGCCAGCTTCTTCGTGAACCTCACGCCGCTGTTCGCGGCCCTGCTGTCGGCGGCCTTCCTGGGCGACACGCCGCAGCTGTTCCACGGCGTGGCCTTCGCGCTGATCGTCGGCGGGATCGTCGTCTCCTCGCGGCGCTGAAGACCGGTCCGGCCCCCAGAGGTCAGGCAGTGAGCGCGGTGCTGCTGGCGCCCAGCAGGCTCTCCAGGTCGGCCACGGGCACGGGGCGGCCCATCAGGTAGCCCTGGAAGAACTGGCAGCCGTGCAGGGCCAGAAAATCCTTTTGCGCCTGGGTCTCGACGCCTTCGGCAATCACGTCAAGCTCCAGGTTGCGCGCCATGCCGATGATGGTCTGCACGATCACGTCGTCGGTGTGCTTGACGCCCAGGTTGCGCACGAAGGACTGGTCGATCTTGAGCTGGTCCAGCGGCAGCCGCGTGAGGTAGGCAAGCGAGGAGTAGCCGGTGCCGAAATCGTCCACCGAGAAGCGCACGCCCTTGGTCTTGAGCAGGCCCATCTTGGCGATGGTGTCGTCCACGTTGTCGAGCACCAGGGACTCGGTGAGTTCCAGCTTGAGCAGGTGCGGGCGGGCCCCGGTCTCGCGCAGCACCTCGACCACCCGGGCCACGAAATCGCGCTGGCGAAACTGCCGCGCACTGACGTTGACCGACAGCTGCACGTGGCGGTAGCGCGCGTCGCCCTGCCAGGCGGCCAGCTGCTCGCAGGCCGTGCGCAGCACCCAGTGGCCCATGGGCACGATGAGCTCGCTCTCCTCGGCCACGCCGATGAAGTGGCCCGGCCCGATCAGGCCGCGCTCCGGGTGGCGCCAGCGGATGAGCGCTTCGGCCCCGACGATGCGGCCATCCAGGTGGAACTGGGGCTGGTAGTGCAGCACGAACTGGCGGCCAGTCAGCGCCGCCTGCAGGTCGCTCTCAAGCTGCGCACGCTGGCTGATCGCGATCTGCATCTGCGGGTCGAAGAAGCACAGCGCATTGCGGCCCTGGGACTTGACCTGGTACATGGCGATGTCGGCCTGCTTGAGCAGGTCCACCGAAGGCTGCATGGCGCCCCCCATCAGCGTGGCGCCGATGCTGGGGGTGCTGTGGTAGGTGTGGGTGCCCAGCGTGTAGGGCTGGTTGAGCTTGCGCAGGATCTTCTGGCCCACCCGGCGCGCATAGGCGGCGGCCTCGCTGCTGTGCTCCGAGAGGTCGCTGAGCATCACCACGAATTCGTCCCCGCCCAGGCGGGCCACCGTGTCTTCGCGCCGCACACAGGCCTTCAGGCGCTGCGCCACCTGGCGCAGCAGCATGTCCCCCACCTCATGGCCCAGGGTGTCGTTGAGGGTCTTGAAGTGGTCCAGGTCCAGGAACAGCAGGGCGCCATGCTGGCCGCTGCGCACGCTGGCGGCCGTGGCCTGCTGCATGCGGTCCATCAGCAGGCGCCGGTTGGGCAGGTTGGTCAGGGGGTCGAAAAAGGCCAGGCTCTCGATCTCGGCACTGGCCTGGCGCAATTCGGTCACGTCGTGGTAGGTGATGACCAGCCCCGATTCCGGCGTCACCCGCTCGGTGATCTGGATCACGCGGCCATCGGGCAGCGATTGCTCGTGCGGCCCCTGCGGCTGCAATTGCAGCGCCAGGCGGTGCTCTATCCACAGCGCACGCTCCGAATCGGAGGCGTGCGGCAGGTGGTGCCGGGCCTTTTCTTCCAATACCTTGCGGAACGGCACCTGCGGCGCCAGCATGGGCTGGAGCCAGGGAAAGATCTCTTCGAACCGCCGGTTCCATTGCACCACGCGCTGCGCGCCATCAAGCAGCACAAAGCCGCTGACCATGGATTCCAGGGCCTGGTCCAGCGTGGCCTTGCTCTGGGCAATGGCCAGGCGTGCCTGCGTCATGCGGTCGATGTAGCGCAGGGCGAACCCGCCTGCCGCCAGGATCATGGCCAGGAACGCGAACGCCGTGAAGGCCACGGCATTGCGCTCGGTGCGCCAGGAGGCCAGGGCATCGCTCTGCGGAATGCTGGCCGAGATGCGCAGGTCCTGGTACAGGATGGGCCGGTACACCACCAGCGCGACCTCGCCGCTCAGGCGCGCAGGCGCGCGCCATTGCGGGCCGCTCTCGTCCAGGGTATCGAGCGGCGGTGACAGGGTGTGGGTGACGACGTCCTCGCGGCTGGGCACGCTCAGCAGCATCTGCCCGCCCGCCCGCTCCATCGTGACCTGCAGGCCGCTGATGTCCACGCCCTGCACCAGCACCGAACTGAGCGAGGCCACGGGCAACTCGGCCAGCGCCACCACGCGCGAGCTGTCGGCCATCTTCAGGTGGCGCGCAAAATACAGCACCCGCTCGGCGCTGGCAAAGCTCACCACCGGCTGGCTGACCATCAGGGTGGAGACCGACTGGCGCAGCACCTCGTCCAGAAAGCCGGACGGCAGGTCCAGCGCGAGCCGGCTGCCGGCCGCGTCGGAAGACGCGATCACCTTGCCCTGGGCATCCACCAGCGCCACGTAGCGCACCATGAGGTTCTGGCGGGCCGAGCTGCGCAGGCGCTGGCTGGCGCTGTCGGAGTCGATCCAGTCCACCATGGCGGCCGACAGCCCCAGCAGTTCGTCCATGCTGGCCAGCAGCACGTCCACGGAGAGCAGCGAACGGTTGAGCGCCGCCTCGGCCCCGGCCACGAAGCGCGTGGCCTGCGTGGCGCTGTCGGCCAACGCCACCTGGCGTGCATTCCAGACCAGCGCGGCCGCCACCAGGGCCACCGACGCGAGGAAGAAGGCCACCGCCCCCGAGACGTAGATCTTGATGCGTGCGGGCGAGGATGGGTTCATTTGCCAGGCGCCGCGGCCAGGCCGCGCACGGGCCCGATGGTTCGGTTCCAGATATCGGCGCAGCGCGGGCCGCAGCGCTGCACCCAGCGCGGCAGCACCGTGGAGGCCAGGATCTCGCGGCGGCTCTTCTCGTCCTGCTCCGACACAGGCACGATGACCATGCTGCCCTTGCGCCCGCCGCTGCAGCTGGCCGCTCCGCGGTTGCAGGCCATGCCGTCTGCCGTCTCGCGCTCGGCCTCCTCCCAGATCGCGGCCTCCAGGCGGGGCAGCTCGCGGCGCAGCAGTGCCCGCAGATCGGGCGGCAAGGCCTCCCAGGCGGCCTGGTTGGCGGCAAACACCGCCAGGCCCCAGTTCACCGGCAATGCATGCAGGTGCGAGGTCATGGTGTGCAGGCCCAGTGTGTTGCCCGACATGGTGCCGGTGATGGCGCACTCGGTGTTGCCAGCTGACAGGCTGGTCACGATCTGCGCAAAACCCGTGAGCACGGGAATGCCGCCCAGCGCCCCGACGAAATCGGCCTGGCTGGACGAGGACACACGGATGCGCCGGCCCGACAGGTCGGCCAGGTTGCGCAGTGGCTTCTTGCAGAAGACCACCTGGGCCGGGTAGACATAGATGGCCAGGGCCTCGACCCCGTGCTGGTCACGCAGGGCCTTTTCCAGATAGGGACGAAACGCGGTCACGGTGCTCTTGAGCGTGGCAATGTCGGGGTTCAGTCCCGCGAGGTCGGGCGCCGTGTACTCCGGGTACTGGGCCGAGAAGGAACTCATCAGCGTGGTGCCAAAGGGCACCACCCCGAGCTGCAGCAGGCGCAGCATCTCCCCGCCGGGCACGCCAGCGCGGTCGAAAGGCACGATCTCGGCCTCGAACTTGCCGCCGCTCAGGCGCGCCAGGTCCTTGCTCCAGAAAGGCTCTTCCTGCCGCGTGTACTGGTTGATGCTGGCCAGGCCACCCACGATGCGCAGCTTGTAGGGCGCAGGGGTCTTGGCGGCCGGTGCGGCCCCGCCCGCCTGGGCCCAGGCAGCGCCGCTGCCACACGCCCACACGCTGGCCCCCAGCAGGGCCAGTGCGGCGAATCGGCTTGTCAGGACACGGGACAGGTTCATGGCGTTGGTATCTCCGGCCTTATTTTTCGTCCTAATTTCCCAAAGTATGGAAAAAATGTGCGCAAAACACAACGGACCACGGTAGGGCCATCAGTCCATTGTGCCTTTGCAAACCCCACTGGATACCGGGAAAACACGCGGGAATGCGCCCCTTGCAACACACAGGGCGTGCCTCCCTCCACACCCCTTGATGGGTATCAAGGGGCTGCAGGGCCCTGCCCGGGTGCTCCCTGCTGGCATGGCCCAGGCATCCAGGCCGGACAGCAGCCCCTCAGAACGTGCCCTGGTACGCGCCCCCATCCGCCAGCACATTCTGGCCCGTCATGTAGCCGGCCTGCACGCTGCACAGGAAGGCACAGATTGCGCCGAATTCTTCGGCCGTGCCATAGCGCCCGGCCGGGATCTGGGCTTGCTGCGATTTGCGAAATTCTTCCACGCTGGTGCCGGACTTGGCAGCGGCGGTGCCGATGGTGGTGGCCAGCCGGTCGGTATCGAACTTGCCCGGCAAGAGGTTGTTGATGGTCACGCCACCCGCAGCCAGCTTGCTGCGCGCCACACCGGCCACGAAGCCCGTGAGCCCGCTGCGCGCGCCATTGGACAGGCCCAGGATGTCGATGGGCGCCTTCACGGCGCTGGAGGTGATGTTGACGATGCGGCCAAAGCCGCGCTGTGCCATGCCATCCACCGTGGCTTTGATGAGTTCGATGGGGGTGAGCATGTTCGCGTCCACGGCCTTGATCCAGGCATCGCGGTCCCAGTTGCGGAAATCGCCCGGGGGCGGCCCGCCCGCGTTCGTGACCACGATGTCGAAGCCCTGCCCCGGGCCACCGGCGGCCGAGAACACGGCGGCCCGACCCTCGGGCGTGGTGATGTCAGCGGCCACCGCCAAGACCTGCACCTTGCCGGCCGCGCCCTGCGCCTGCAGGCGGGACACCGCCTGGGCCAGCACATCGGCATTGCGGGCATTGATGACGACATGAACCCCCTCGTTCACCAGCGCCTGGGCACAGCCGAAGCCCAGGCCCTTGCTCGCACCACACACCAACGCCCACTTGCCTGCAATACCCAGATCCATGTCCAACTCCGTGATTCATGAGGAGGTGCACACCGCACCCCCGCTCGCCAAATCATAAGTGGACTTGGACGGCCCTGCCCACAACGGGGCACTGCCCCGGCCCTCAGGCGGGCTGGCGGGCCGGGCGGGTGAAGACGAAGATGCCCGCAACCACCAGCGCCGTGCCGCACGCCACCCACACGGTGAAGGGCTCCCCCAGGATCCAGATGCCCATGAGGATGGTGGACAGGGGCCCCACCATGCCGATCTGCGCGGCCGTGCCGGCACCGATGCGCTCGATGGCCATCATCACCATGAGCACCGGCACCGCCGTGCACAGCGTGGCATTGAGCACCGACAGCCAGATCACCTCGGGCGCCACGATGGCCGCCGAGAACGGCCGCAGCACCACGAACTGCAGCAGGCAGCACAGGCAGGCCACGGTGGTCGCCAGGCCCACGAGCCTGAGCGAGCCGATGCGCCGGACCATCTCGCCGCTGTACACCAGGTAGACGGCATAGCTCACCGCGCTCAGGAACACCAGCAGCGCGCCCAGCGCGGCGTTGCTGCCCTGCAGATTGGCCTCGTGGCCGAAGACCAGCACCACGCCGCAGTAGCTCACCAGCATGCCCAGGGCCTGGCCCCAGCGGATACCCCGGCGGTACAGCGCCCAGCCGAGCATCATCACCAGGGTCGGGTTGAGGTACAGGATCAGGCGCTCCAGGCTGGCACTGATGTAGGCCAGCCCGGCAAAGTCCAGGAAGCTGGCCAGGTAGTAGCCCGTGATCCCCAGGCCCGCAATGCCCAGCCAGTCCTTGCGCGACAGCGGCGGCTTGCCCCGGCTGGCCCACCAGCCCATGGCGGCAAAGATGGGCAGCGCGAACAGCATGCGGTACATGATGAGCGTGACCGCATCCACCCCGTGGCGGTAGGCCAGCTTGACGATGATGGCCTTGCCGCTGAAGGCAATCGAACCGAACAGCGCCAGCAGCAGGCCTGATGCGATGGGTTTGCTGGCGGCTTTGGCGTGCGCAGCGGGCTGCGGTGGCTGGGGCGGTGAGGGGTTCGACAAGAAAAGGTTCTCTCAGATCAGGGGCATGGCAGGCGCCGGTGGCCGCTCCTGCATCGTGTGCATGCCTATGAGTTTGGCATGGGAAGCTGGGCTTGTGCCATCGAACCTGCGCGCGGGCGGCCCCGCCATCGGCGATGGCCAGCGAGACCCTGCTCAGTGCCGGTTGCGGAACAAGCGGTGGTGCAGTCGCCGCAGCGACCACCACACCCCGAGCGCCACCAGCGGAATCGCCACGGCCGCCGTGGTCTCGGCCGACAGGGGCCAGCCCAGTTTCTGCGCGCCCTTGGCCAGGTAGCTCACCAGGCCCACGATGTAGTAGGTGATGGCCGCCACCGAGAGGCCCTCCACCGTGGACTGCATCTTGAGCTGCAGGTCCTGGCGGTGGTTCATGGTAGCCAGCAGCGCCTGGCTGCTTTGCTGCTGCTCGATCTCCACGCGCGTGCGCAGCAGGTTGCTCATGCGCGAGACGCGCTGCGACAGCGCATCCTGGCGCCGGGCCGCCCATTCGCAGGTGCTGCGGGCAGGGGTCAGGCGCCGGTCCATGAACTCGCGGATGGTCTGCATGCCCGCCAGGCGCGACTCGGCAATGTCCTGTATGCGCTTGTCCAGTAGCTCGAAATAGGCACTGCTGGCGGAAAACCGCGAATGCGTGGCCGCGTACTGGCTTTCCACCTGCCCGGCCAGCCGCGTCAGGCGGTCCAGCAGCGCCGGCTCGGCATCGCGGTTGGCGGTGCGTATGGCATCGGCCAGCTCGGCCAGTTCGCGCTCGGCAAAGGCCAGTTCGCTGGCGGCCTCGCGCGCAGCGGGCAGGCCCAGCAGCGCGGCCATGCGGTAGGTCTCGATCTCCAGCAGGCGCTGCACCAGCCGGCCCAGGCGGCGCGGCGTCATGCCGCCGGCCAGCAGCACCATGCGCGAGAAGCCGTCCGCATGGATCGCAAAGTCGGTGTACACCTCGCCATGGCCATCGGCCACGGTGGAAGCCACCAGCGTGTCCTCGTGCAGCACATGCTTGACCAGCGAGCCCGAGCCGAAGGTGTGCGTGGGCAGCACCCAGAGGTTCAGGCTGCACAGGCACTGGCCGGGCAAGGCGGCAAGCCACTCCTGGGGCACGGCATCGGTGGCGCCCGCCGGATCACGCTCGCCGAAGGCGTCCACTTGCGCAGGCACCATGAAGGTCCAGGAGATGAACTCCGTGTGCAGCTCCCAGCGCATGCGAAAGGCCCCCAGGTCCATGCGCAGGTGCGTGGTCTGGGCATCGGGCAGCGCCATGTGGTGGTCGCGCAGGAGCGCGGCCACATGGGCCCGGCTGGCCTCGCGCCCGGCGGCATCCGCCAGCATCACGATGTGGGCAATCGCCAGCGGCGCCGCCATGGCCTCCGGCGGGCGGGCGTGGATCTCGTTGTGCAGCAGGGTCCGGTGCGGGTGCTGCAGGAAACCGGTGGTGGATGTGGGCATGCGAAGTTCTGGGAACGTTGCGCCATTGTGTACCGGGCTCCTGCAGGCCCTGCCCGGCAGGCTCGCCAAAAAACAACGGCGCCCGAAGGCGCCGTTGTGTCAACAGTCAGAGCAGGCCAAGGCTATCAGTCCTCGACGAAGGCCTCTTCGCGCTTGTTCTTCACCGCAGGCAGCAGCACGATCACCAGCAGCAGGGCGGCAGCCGCCAACAAGCCGGCCGACAGCGGACGCGTGACGAACACGCTCCAGTCGCCGCGCGACAGCAGCAGCGCGCGGCGCAGGTTTTCTTCCATCATCGGGCCCAGGATGAAGCCCAGCAGCAAGGGCGCAGGCTCTGTACCCAGCTTGTGGAAGATGTAACCCACCAGGCCAAACGCGCCCACCATCCAGATGTCGAAGGTGTTGTTGTTCGTGGAGTACACGCCGACCGCGCAGAACAGCACGATGGAAGGGTACAGCCAGCGGTAAGGCACGGTGAGCAGCTTGATCCAGATGCCGATCAGCGGCAGGTTCAGGATGATCAGCATGGCGTTGCCGATCCACATCGAAGCGATCAGGCCCCAGAACAGTTCGGGGTTGCTCGTCATCACCTGGGGACCAGGCTGGATGTTGTGGATGGTCATGGCACCGACCATCAGCGCCATCACGGCGTTGGGAGGGATACCCAGCGTCAGCAGCGGGATGAAGGAGGTCTGCGCACCGGCGTTGTTGGCCGCTTCGGGCGATGCCACGCCGCGGATGTTGCCTTGGCCGAACGGCACTTCGCCGGGCTTGAGCTTGGTCTTCTTTTCGATGGTGTAGGCAGCGAAAGCAGCCAGCAGGGCACCACCGCCGGGCAGGATACCGAGGGCAGAGCCCAGGGCCGTACCGCGCAGCACCGCAGGGATCATGCGCTTGAAGTCTTCCTTGGTGGGGAACAGGCCCTCGACCTTGGCCGTGAACACTTCGCGTTCGTCATCGGGACGCGAGAGGTTGGCAATGATTTCACCGTAGCCGAACACGCCCATGGCGATGGTCACGAAGCCGATACCGTCGGTCAGTTCAGGGATGTCGAAGCTGAAGCGGGCCACGCCCGAGTTCACGTCGGTACCCACCAGGCCCATCAGCAGGCCCAGCACGATCATGGCCACGGCCTTGAGCAGCGAACCCGAGGCCAGCACCACGGCACCGATCAGGCCCAGCACCATCAGCGAGAAGTATTCGGCAGGGCCGAACTTGAAGGCCACTTCGGTCAGCGGAGGAGCGAAGGCCGCCAGGATCAGCGTACCCACGCAACCGGCGAAGAACGAACCCAGGCCGGCCGCCGCAAGCGCCGGACCTGCCCGGCCCTTGCGCGCCATCTGGTAGCCGTCGATCACGGTCACCACCGAGGACGACTCGCCCGGCAGGTTGACCAAAATGGCGGTGGTGGAACCACCGTACTGTGCGCCGTAGTAGATACCGGCCAGCATGATCAGCGCCGCCACGGGGGGCAGAGCGTAGGTGGCGGGCAGCAGCATGGCGATGGTGGCCACGGGGCCGATGCCCGGCAGCACGCCGATCAGCGTGCCCAAGAGACAGCCGACAAAGCAATAGATCAGGTTCTGAAAGGTGAACGCGACGCTGAAGCCAAGCGACAGGTTGTCAAACAATTCCATGGTGTGGGTGCTCCTGGCTTAACCGGAAATGAAACTGGGCCACACCGGGAACTGAAGCTTCAGCGCCCAGACGAAGGCGACGTAGCTGCCGATGGCGAGCACGGTGGCAAGAACGAAAACATCGCGGGCCTTGAACTCATTGCCAGCCAGGCTGGAGATGAAGGTCAGTGCGTAGATGCCGACGATGAGGCCCATGGCCGGGATGCCCAGGCTGGGCAAGCCGCCCAGCAGAATGCCGAAGGCAAAGTTGGCGGCCAGGATGAAGAACAGGGGCTTCCAGGCCCACTTGCCGATCTTGTCGCCGTCCACTGTTTCGACCACAGTGGCCTTGAACGTGATCACGCTGCCGATGATGGCCAGCAGGATCCCCAACATGAGCGGGAAGTACCCGGGTCCCATGCGGGCGCCATTGCCAACGTTGTACGTGGTGGCACCCCACGCAAACGCGACTCCGACACCCATGAACATGAGGCCGGAAAAAAAGTCTTTCTGACTCTTGATTTGCAAGATATGTCTCCTATGCGGATTTCACAACCGTGCGATTGTGCTGGCAACAGGAGGCTTATCGGATGTGGATTCCACCTACACCCGGTAACACTCGGGACCGCGCGTTTTCCCTCTGTACGAAGCGCGAAAATCAGTCCATGGGTGGCGTTGCGGACATCACTTCCTCGATCGTCGTGAGCCCCTCCGCCACCCGCAGCGCACCGGCCAGGCGCAGGGGCCGCATGCCGTCGGTGATGGCCTGGCGGCGCAGGGCTTCCATCGAGGGCGCCGTGGTGATCTTGTCCTTGAGCGCCTCGCTCACCGTGAGCAGTTCGTACAGCCCCATGCGGCCCTGGAAACCGGTCATGCGGCAGTCCACGCAACCCACGGCCTTGTAGGGCTGGTAGGCGCCGCTGAGCTTCCAGGGCTTGATGAAGGCGCTGAGCGCCTCGCGGTCGGCCGACTCGTCCTTTTGCTTGCACTGCTTGCAGAAGGTGCGCACCAGGCGCTGCGCGAGCACGCCGAGCAGCGTGGCGTTGATGAGGTACGAGGGCACGCCCAGCTCCATCATGCGGGTGATGGCCGAAGGCGCGTCGTTGGTGTGCAGCGTGGAGAACACCAGGTGGCCCGTGAGCGCTGCCTGGATGGCCATCTCGGCCGTTTCCAGGTCGCGGATTTCGCCGACCATGATGATGTCCGGGTCCTGGCGCATCAGCGCGCGCAGGCCTTCGGCGAAATTGAAATCGAGCTGCGGCTGCACCTGGGTCTGGTTGAAGCTCGGCTCGATCATTTCGATCGGGTCCTCCACCGTGCTCACATTGACCTCTTCCGTGGCCACGCGCTTGAGCGTGGAGTACAGCGTGGTGGTCTTGCCCGAGCCCGTGGGCCCGGTCACCAGGATGATGCCGTGCGGCCGCTTGACCAGCGCCTCCCAGCGCGCCGCGTCGTGCTGCGCAAAGCCCAGCGCGTCCAGGTCCTTGACGGTGTTGTCGGGATCGAAGATCCGCATCACCATCTTTTCGCCAAAGGCCGTAGGCAGCGTGGACAAACGCATTTCCACCTCGTCGCCGCGCTGGTTGCGGGTCTTGATGCGGCCGTCCTGCGGGCGGCGCTTTTCCACCACGTCGATGCGGCCCAGCAGCTTGATGCGCGAGATCATCGCGTTGTGCACGCCCATGGGCATCTGGTAGACCGGGTGCAACACACCGTCGATGCGAAAGCGGATCACCCCCTGCTCGCGCCGTGGCTCCAGGTGGATGTCGCTGGCTCGCTGGTCAAAGGCGTACTGCCAGAGCCAGTCCACCACCTTGACCACGCCCTGGTCGTTGGCATCGAGCTGCTTGTTGCTGCGCCCCAGCTCCACCAGTTGCTCGAAGCTGCTGCCGCCCGATGCGCCACCCGCCTTCTGCGCCGCGCGCACCGATTTGGCCAGCGCGAAGAACTCCGCCGTGAAGCGGTGGATGTCCTGCGGGTTGGCCACCACGCGGCGCACCGTGCGGCGCGCCTGGCGCTCGACCTCGGCCACCCAGTCATCGACGAAGGGCTCGGCCGTGGCCACCACCACCTCCTTGGGGGTCACCTGCACAGGCAGCACCTTGTGGCGCTCGGCATAGGTGGCGCTCATGGTGTCGGCGACCCGGCCCACGTCCACCCGAAGCGGGTCGATCCGCATGTACGGCAGGCCGGCGCGCTGCGCCAGGTACTCGGTGAGCAGTTCGATGTCCAGCGGCTTGCCATCGGAGGCGCGCGTCATGGCCACCGCAGCCAGCCGCACCAGGGCCGGCTGCGAGCTTTCGGCCTGCGAGCAGCGGGCAATGGTGCGCTGCGCCTCCTCCTGGGAGATCACGCCATCGGCGCTCAGCCATTCGACCATGCGGCGCCAGTCCACGGGCCCGATGTGGTTGACCGGCTTGATGGCCGCCTTGGCGGCGGGGACGGGGGGGATGACGGCGGTGCTCATGTCTGCAGACCTCTCAGAGGGGGTGGACGGGGCAGGACGAAGGAGTCGGGTGCACCATGTTCAGGCAACCGGTTTGAAAACGCGCATCCACTTGGTGGTGGGCAGGCCCCAGCGCTCCTGGATGGCCTCGGCCCGGGCGGCCAGCTCGGTGCGCTTGGGCCGCGTGGGCGTGCGCTGGGCCAGCACCACGGTGTTGCCTTCGCGCGTGGGCTTGAAGGCCCACAGCGCATCGTCGCCAAAGGCGCTGGCCATGCTCTTCAAGCTCTTCTCGTAGCTCGAGGAGCGACCGAACAGGTTCACGGTCATGCTGCCGTCCTCGGACAGCAGGGCGCGGCAATCGGCGTAGAAATCGGGGCTGTCGAGCACGGGGGCTGCAGCATCGTGGTCGTACAGGTCCACGGCGAGCGCATCGACCGTGCCCAGCCACATGGGGTTCTGGATCTCCTTGGCCGCATCGGCCAGCACCACGCGCAGCTTGGGGCCGTCGGGCGGCAGCTTGAACCACTGGCGGCACACGGCCACCACCTGCGGGTTGAGCTCGATGGCGGTGGCGCACAGGCGCAGCTTCTTGTGGCAGAACTTGGTGATGGCCCCGGCACCCAGGCCCAGTTGCATGGCGTGGCGCTTGCCCACCGAAGCGGGCTCGACGAAAAGCAGCCAGGCCATCATGCGCTGCACGTATTCGAGCTCCAGCGCGAAGGGTTCGGCCACGCGCATGGAGCCCTGGATCCAGGGCGTTCCCAGGTGCAGGTGGCGCACCTCGCCATCGTCGGAGACGCTGACTTCGGGCAGTTCGATGGGGCTGGTTTTCTTGCGGGTCATTCAGGTCAATTGGTGGCGGGCCATGAGTTCGGCCCACGCGTTCAGTTTGCGCTCGAAGCTCCAGGAGGCATTGGCCGGGCTGGTGGACGGCAGTTTGTACACCGGCACGCCCAGGGCTGCGGTGCGCGCGGAGTGCTTGAAGCTCTCACCCCCATTGTGGGCGATGGCGGCCAGGCGCGGCGCCACGGCGCGCAGCGAGGCGAAATCGTTCACCACGGCATGGCGGATGTCTGCGTCCAGGCTGCCCTCGCGCTCGCAGCTGGCATACACGTCCCACAGGCCCAGGCCGCGCGCCAGCAGCCATTCGCAGCGCCCGGCATAGCTGGCGGGTCCGGCAGGACCGGGCAGGGGGTGCTGCGGCCAGATGGCCTGCAGGATGCGCCAGAAGTGGTTCTGCGGATGGCCGTAGTACTGCTGCGCGCGCAGCGAGGCGGCACCAGGGAAGCTGCCCAGCACCAGGACGACGGTGCTGGCGGACACCACGGCGGGCAGTCCGACCAGCCGGAGAGCGGGAGCGTCGGTATCGTGGGGTGGCAACGGGGTGATGGGGGCAGGCATGCGGCGTGGAGGGCCGGATGCACGGGCACCCGATCACTATCAAATATATAGCTAAAAACCCAGATTGATCGTCACGAATCGGTAAAAGACCGTGACACCCCTTGCCGGGTCTGGAGCAGCGAGGCCACGCGCGGCAGGGCCGCCAGCGCGTTGGCGGTGGAGGCTTCGGCCAGCGCCTGCACGGTCATGCCGCGCAGTTCGGCCACAACCTCGCCGATGCGTGGCAGCTCGCCCGGGGTGTTGCGCCCCTGGGGCCGGCCCGCCTCGCGCTCGGCGGCGGTGGTGTAGAGCCAGTGCGGGGGAATGTCGGGAGAGTCGGTCTCCATCACCAGGCAGTGGAGCGGCAACTGGGCGGCCAGGCGGCGCAGTTGCAGGGCCCGGTCGTAGGTGACCGCCCCACCGAAGCCGAGCTTGAAGCCCAGGTCCACGAAGGCCTGGGCCTGCTGCTCGCTGCCGTTGAAGGCATGGGCGATGCCCGACAGGCCCCGGACCTCGCGCAGGCCCTTGAGCAGTTTGTCGGCCGAACGGCGCACGTGCAGGATCACCGGCAGCCCGAAGCGCCGTGCCAGCTGGAGCTGCGCACGGTAGAAGTGCTCCTGCCGGGCCGGATCCAGCCCCGGCACGAAATAGTCGAGCCCGATCTCGCCCACGGCGACGAGGCGCGGGTCTTCCCGATGCTGCTCCAGCGCTTGCCCGAGCAGTTCAAGGTCTCCATCTGCGGCATGTCCGGTGTACAGGGGATGGATGCCCAAGGCGTAGCTGTCCCCATACTGGTGCGCAAGGGCGCGCACGGCATCCCAGTTGGACTGCTCCACCGCAGGCAGCACGCAATGCCCAACGCCGGCCTGGCGGGCCTGCTCGCGCACGGTGTCGGTGTCGGAGGCCAGTTCGGGTGCATCCAGGTGGCAATGGGTATCTATCCAGAAGTTCATGGCAAACATGATGCACGATGGAAACCCCCGGGGTATGCACAGGGGCGCGATCCGTGCTACTGTGAAAACATGCGCCATGCCATGGTGTATCGGAAGGTGACAGGATGCCCAGACCCACTGTCTACAGCAGCTCCCGCCCCGCCCGCCGCCCTGCCGGGGCTGCGGCCCCGAGCGATGCTGCGCCCTCGGAACCGGTAGCCCCGACGGCGCCAGCCACCAGCCAGCCCGCCGGCAGGCCCCAGGCGGTCACCCTTTCGCGCCGCAACCTCTACGCCCTGTGGGGCGCCTTGCTGGTGCTGGCGGCCCTGCTCGTCACCAGCGTGTGGCTGAACCAGCGCAGCGTGCCCCGCAAACTCACCCAGGAAGACATCGACCAGGCGGTGCTGCGCACGCTGGAAACCACCACCCTGCCCTCGGCGGCCGCACGCGCCGTGGAGACCATCGCGCCTTCGGTGGTGCGCGTGGTGGGCTTCGGGCGCAGCAAGAACGGCAAGGACGAGGTCGAGCGCGGCGTGGGCACGGGCGTGGTGATCGTCGACAAAGGCATCATCCTCACCAATCTGCACGTGGTGCAGGGGTCCGATCGCATCCAGCTGACCTTCCACGACGGGCTGCAGACCACGGCCACCATCACCGGCGTACAGCCCGAGAACGACCTGGCCGTGCTGCAGGCCCACAAGGTGCCCGACGACCTGGAGGCCGCCTCCCTGCGCTCCACCAACGACCTGCGCCCCGGCGACCAGGTCGCCGTGGTGGGATTTCCCTTCGGCATCGGCCCATCGGCCTCGGCGGGTGTGATCTCGGGCCTGGGGCGCCAGTTCACCTCGCCCGAAGGCAAGCGCGAGCTGGGCAACCTGATCCAGTTCGACGCGGCGGCCAACCCCGGCAACTCGGGCGGCCCGCTGGTCACCATGGATGGGGAGGTGATCGGCATCGTCACCGCCATCCTGAACCCCACGCCAGCACGCACCTTCATCGGCATCGGCTTTGCCGTGCCCATCGAGAACGCGGCGTCGGCCGTGGGCATGTCGCCCTTCTGACCCCCCTTCAATACGCACCCCATCCTCGCAAGGAGTCCCATGGAACCGACCCCGCAGCCGTTTGCATCGAATGCCGCCACCGCCACGCTGATGGAGCAGGTGCTCTACGAAGTCAAGCGCGTCGTGGTCGGGCAGGACCGCTTCCTGGAGCGCGTGATGGTGGCCATGCTGGCCCAGGGCCACCTGCTGGTCGAGGGCGTGCCGGGCCTGGCCAAGACGCTCACCGTGAAGACCCTGGCCAGCACCATCCAGGGCAGCTTCAAGCGCATCCAGTTCACGCCCGACCTGGTGCCCGCCGACCTGGTGGGCACGCGCATGTACAACCAGAAGACCGGCGAGTTCAGCACCTCCCTGGGCCCGGTATTCACCCACCTGCTGCTGGCCGATGAAATCAACCGCGCACCCGCCAAGGTGCAGAGCGCGCTGCTCGAAGTGATGCAGGAGCGCCAGGTGACGATTGCCGGCGAAACACACAAGGTGCCCTCGCCCTTCCTGGTGATGGCCACGCAGAACCCCATCGAGACCGAAGGCACCTACGCCCTGCCCGAAGCCCAGGTGGACCGCTTCATGATGAAGGTGCTGCTCGACTACCCCACCGAGGAAGAGGAGTTCGTGATCGCCCAGCGCGCGCTCGCTGATCCCGTGCAGGTGCTTCCCGTGGCCACCACGGCCCAGTTGGCCACGCTGCAGGCCGAATGCCGCAGCGTGTATGTCGACCCTTCGCTGCTGCAATACGCCGTGAAGCTGGTGGCCGCCACGCGCGCACCGGCCCGGCACGACCTCAAGGACCTGGCGCCCTTCATCGCCTGCGGCGCCAGCCCGCGCGCCACCATCTGCCTGGCCGAAGGCGCCCAGGCCCTGGCCATGCTGCGCGGGCGCAGCTACGTGCTGCCCGAGGACATGACCGACCTGGCGGCCGACGTGCTGCGCCACCGGCTGTCGCTGTCGTACGAGGCGCTGTCCGAGGGCCTGGACGCCGATGCGCTGATCACGCGCATCATGGCCAAGGTGCCCGCCCCTGCCAAGCCCTTGCACCATGAGCAAAAAGCCGCCTGACACCGCAGCCACCGCCGCGCGCGCGCTGCCCACCCTGCCCGGCGAGGCCGACCGCCTGCTGCGGCAGCTGGAGTGGAGTGTCATCCGCCGGCTCGACGGGCTGCTGCAGGGCGACTACCGCACGCTGATGCGCGGGGCCGGCCTGGACCTCATGGACCTGCGCGAGTACCAGCCCCACGACGACGTGCGCCACATCGACTGGAATGTGACGGCGCGCCTGAACACCCCCCATGTGCGCGTGTTCACCGAAGACCGCGAGATGTCCGCCTGGTTCCTGCTGGACCTGAGCCCCTCGGTCAACTTCGGCCCGCAGGGCAACGCCAAGCGCGACATCCTCATCGGCTTCGTGGCCGTGCTCTCGCGCCTGCTCACGCGCCACGGCAACCGCGTGGGCGCCATGCTCTACGGCGCAGGGGGTGCCGACACGCGCGCCGTGGACACCGTGCTGCCCCCGCGCAGCGGCCGCGCCCATGTGCTGCACCTGGTGCACCAGTTGCTCAAGCCCGCGCCCCCACTGCAATCGGGCAGCACCGAACTGCACCTGCTTTTGCAGGGGGCGCTGGGCACCTTGCGCCGGCGCTCCACGGTGTTCGTGGTGTCCGACTTCATCAGCGCCCCCGGCTGGGAAAAGCCCCTGGCCCAACTGGCCCGCCGGCATGACGTGGTGAGCGTGCGCCTGCTCGATCCGCTGGAGCTGGAGCTGCCCGACGTGGGCCTGGTCACGCTGCGCGACGCCGAGAGCGGCGAGCAACTGCAGGTGGACACGCATGACAGCGGCTTTCGCCACCGCTTTGCCCGCCTGGCGGCCCAGCGCGAGGCCGTGCTGCGCGAGGGCCTGGCCAAGGCCGGTGCCGACACCCTGGAGCTGCGCACCGACGACGACCTGGTGGATGCACTGCTGCGCTTCATGGACCTGCGCCGGCACCGCGTGCGGCCCCCCACGCACCCCTCGTTCCAATGGACGGCCCCACGGGCCGCCGCCTGACAACCACAGGACACGCCACCATGGTCTTTCTCTGGCCCTCCCTGCTCTGGCTGCTGCTGGCCGTGCCGCTGCTGGTACTGCTGTACTGGTGGCTGCTGCACCGGCGCAAGAAAACCGCACTGAGCTACTCCAGCCTGTCGCTGGTGCGCGAAGCCATGGGCCCGGCGCAGCACCTGCGCCGGCACATTCCGCCGTTTCTCTTTCTGCTGGCGCTGGTGGCCCTGCTGCTGGCCGCGGCCCGGCCGCTGGCGGTGATCACCCTGCCCTCGCAGGACCAGACCATCATGCTGGCCATGGACGTCTCGGGCAGCATGCGCGCCACCGATGTGCAGCCCGACCGCATCACTGCCGCGCAGGACGCCGCCAAGGCCTTCATCGCCGAACTGCCGCGCCATGTGCGCGTGGGCATCGTGGCCTTTGCCGGCAGCGCCCAGCTGGCGCAGTTGCCCACGCAGAGCCGCGACGACCTGGTCAAGGCGATCGACAGCTTTCAGCTGCAGCGCGGCACGGCCACGGGCAACGGCATCATGCTGTCGCTGGCCACCCTCTTCCCCGATGCCGGCATCGACATCTCGGCCCTGGGCGGGCGCCAGGCGATGAAGCCACGGCCCCTGGAAGAACTCAACAAGCAGGACCCCGCCAAGCCCTTTACCCCCGTGGCCCCGGGCTCCTACAACTCGGCCGCCATCATCATGCTGACCGATGGCCAGCGCACCACCGGGGTGGACCCGCTCGAAGCCGCCAAGTGGGCTGCCGACCGGGGCGTGCGCGTGTACACCGTGGGCGTGGGCACGCTGCAGGGCGAAACCATCGGCTTCGAGGGCTGGTCCATGCGCGTGCGGCTGGACGAAGAGACCCTGAAGGCCGTGGCCACCCGCACCGCCGCCGAATACTTCCACGCGGCCACGGCAGCCGACCTCAAGAAGGTCTACGAGACCCTGAGCTCGCGCCTCACGGTAGAGAAAAAGGAAACCGAGATCTCGGCGCTGCTGGCGCTGGCCGGGGCCGTGCTGGCGCTGCTCGCAGCCAGCCTGTCGGTATGGTGGTACGGGCGGGTGATGTAGACACCGCCCTGTGCGTCAGCCGCCCTTGAACTGGCCCCGACCGGAGCGCTTGGCCAGGTAAAGCTGGTCGTCCGCGCGGGCCATGAGGTCGGCCCAGCCCTTGGCAGCGTCCGTGCCCAGCGCCAGCCCCGCACTGGCGCCCACCGACAGCCGCAGCCCGCCCATCTCGAACGGCGTGTGCGCCGCCTCCAGGATCTTGCCGGCCACGGCTTCGGCATGGGCCGGCGCACGCACGCCGGCCAGCACCACGGCGAACTCGTCGCCTCCGAGCCGTGCCACCGCATCGGTGGGCCGCACCAGCGCCAGCAGGCGCTGCCCAAAGGCCTGCAGCAACTGGTCGCCGACGGGATGGCCATGCTGGTCGTTGACGGGCTTGAAATGGTCCAGGTCGATGTACAGCAAGGCCAGCAGGGGGCCTTCCACCGCCAGGTCCTTCTGCCCCACATAGGCCTGCAGCCCGGCCCGGTTGAGCAGGCCCGTCAGCGGATCGTGCTGCGCCAGTGCCAGCAGGCGGCCGGCCTCCTGGCGGTAGCTGGTGACGTCCTGGGCCATGGACACAAAGCCATCGACCGCACCCGGCTCGGACCACAGCGGGATGAGGTGGATGGTGACGTGGCCGGCTGGCACGCGCTGCGGAAAATCCTTGTCGAAGGTGAGCGTCTCGCCGCCAAGCACCTTCTGCACCATGGGTTTGCTGCGCGCGTACTCCGCGGCCCCGAGAAATTCTTCCATGCTGCGGCCCACGATCTGCTCGCGCGGCACGCGGTGCCAGCGCTCGAAGGCGCTGTTGACGAACTGGTAGCGCTCGTCCGGCCCCACCACCGCCACCAGCGAGGGCAGCGCCTCGGTGATGGAGCGCAGCGTGGCGGTCTGCTTGAGCAGGGCAGCGCGCGCCTGCGCCGCCTCCGAGATGTCGCGCATGATGGCCGAGAAGTGCTGGATGCGCCCCTCCCCGTCGCGGTGGGCGATGACCATGTGGCTCACCGGCACGACCCGCCGGTGGGCCGCGTACACCGTGGTCTCGCCCACCCACATGCTGTGGGCCCGGACGGCAGGCAAGATGGCCTGGGCATACAGCGCATTCGTCTCGGGGGTGTTGAACTCGGTGAACACATGGCCGGCCACGTCTTCGTCGGGCGCAAACCCCAGCGCGCGGCGTGCGGCAGGGTTCATGTAGGTGACCTGGCCCCGGAGGTCGGTCTGCACCACGAAGTCGGAGGTGTTTTCCAGGATGGCAGTCAGCACGCGCAGGCCACGCTCGGCGGCAGCGCGCTGGGTGATGTCGATGCCGGTGGAGAAAAAGCCGCGCACCGTGCCGTCGTCCGAAATGTCGGGTACGAGCTGGCTTTCGATGCGGTGCAGCACTCCATGGCGCACTTCATCGGACTCATAGCGCTGCGCCGTCCCCGCCAGCACCTGCTGCACACGCTGCGCCACCTCCGGCGGCGTAGGCTCGCCGAGCAGATCCTCACGGGTGCGCCCGATGACGTCTTCGCGGCCCAAGCCAAAGCGCTGGCAAGCCGCCTGGTTGGCGAAGCGAAAGCGCAGCTCCCGGTCCACATAGCCGATGCGGATCGGCAGGCCATCCGTGACCAGCCGAACGAAGCGCTCGCTGTCGGCCAGTTGCTGGGCCATGCGACGGCGCTCCGTCACGTCCTGGAAGGCACCGAACAGGCGCACCACGGCACCGCTCTCGTACTCGGCCTCGCCCACGGCACGCACCCAGATGCGGCGTCCGTTGGCAGTGACCAGGGGCAGCTCCAGATCCCAGGCCTGGCCGGCATCCAGCGCGCTCCGCACCACCGCGGTCATGGCATCCCGGGCCTCGGGGGCATAAAAGCCCAGCGCATTCTCCAGCGTGGGTAGGTAGTCGGGGCCCACCTCGTGGATGCGCCGCGTTTCGGAGGACCAGGAGATGCTGCCGCTGCGCACATCGAACTCCCATCCGCCCACCCGGGCCACGCGGCCGGTGCGCTCCAGCAGTTGCTGGCTGGCCAGCAGTGCCCGTTCGGCCGCCTTCTGGGCGGTGATGTCGCGCCCGACGGAATGCAGATAGGGCCGCTGCTCGCTGTCGAGCAGACAGCTGTTGGTCCAGGCCATCCAGCGCTCGATACCGTCGGCACTGACCATGCGGTTTTCCCCCTGCGTGCTGCCCTCGCCGCGAAACACCTCGGCGATGCGCTCCCGGACCAGCTCCCGGTCGGCCGGTTCGACATAGGCGAACAGGTCCTTGCCCACCATGTCCTGCGGCTCCTGGCCGAAGTGGCGGGCATAGGCCTGGTTCACGTAGAACACCTCGCCATGGGGCCAGGCCAGCGACAGCATCTCGGTCTGCGCCTCGACCATGGTGCGGTAGCGCCGCTCGCTTTCGGACAGGGCCTTCTCATACTCCTGGCGCACGGAAAACGCGCGCTCGATCAGGTCGCGGCGCATGTCCAGGGCCTGCGACACCATGGCCGAGAGCGAGCGCAGCAGGGCCCGCTGGTGCGCCGTGAGCTGGTGCGCCTTGCGGTCGATGACGCACAGGGTTCCCACGCGGTCGCCGTCGTCGCCGGTCATGAGCGGCGCACCGGCGTAGAAACGGATGTCCGGCGCACCCGTGACCAGCGGGTTGTGCGCAAAACGCGCATCCAGCGTGGCGTCGGGCACCTCCATCACATCGTCCATGTGGATGGCGTGGGCACAGAAGGCCACGTCGCGCGGGGTTTCGTTCACCCCCGGCAGGCCGACATTGGCCTTGAACCACTGGCGCTCGGCATCGATCAGGCTGATGAGCGCGATGGGCACGCCACACACCTCGGCCGCCATGCGCGCAATGGAATCGAGCAGAGGCTCGGCCGGGGTGTCCAGCACCATCAGGGCGCGCAATGCCTCGAGCCTGCGCGCTTCGTCGGAAGGGATGGATGCCGGAACCGTCATCTGCGGGCTCTCCTGGAGCGGATTTCGGCCATCTTAGAGTGTCCTGGCGCGGATGGAGACTTTTCGATCACAGCGGCAAGGATGCCGTGCGCTGGCACTCCGGGCCATGCCCGGGGATATGCGCTATCCCAGCTTGCCCAGCACCAGGTGCACCACGCGGTCGCAGCGCGCGGCCAGCGATTCATCGTGCGTGACCATCACGAAGGCGGTGCCCTGCTCGCGCGCCAGCTGCAGCATGAGCGCGAAGACGCCGTCCGCCGTATTGCGGTCCAGGTTGCCGGTGGGCTCGTCGGCCAGCACGCAGGCCGGGCGCGTGACCAGGGCGCGTGCAATCGCCACGCGCTGGCGCTCGCCGCCCGACAGCTCGGCTGGCCGGTGGTGCAGCCGCTCCTTGAGGCCCACCGACGTCAGCACGCGCGCTGCCTCCTCGCGGCATTGCTCCTGCGGCATGCGGCGGATGCGCAGCGGCATGGCCACGTTGTCCAGCGCGGTGAACTCGGGCAGCAGATGGTGGAACTGGTAGATGAAGCCCAGGTGCTGGTTGCGCATCCGGCCCTGCTGCTCAGGCGACAGCGCCGAGAGCTGCTGCCCCTTGAGGCGCACGCTGCCGGCCGTGGGCGCATCCAGCCCGCCCAGCAGGTGCAGCATGGTGCTCTTGCCCGAGCCCGACGCGCCGACGATGGCCAGGGTTTCGCCCGCATGCACCTGCAGGTCCACGCCGTGCAGCACGGTCACGTCCAGCCGGCCTTCGGTGAAGCGCTTGGTCAGGCCCTGGGCCTGCAGCACCACCTCGCCACGGGCGGGCGGTGCTGCGGGCAGGGATGCGGCGGATGGAGCGTTGTTCTTATTCATAGCGAAGCGCCTCGGCGGGGTTCACACGGCTGGCGCGCCAGCTGGGGTACAGGGTGGCCACGAAGGCCAGCACCAGGGAAATGACGGCGATGGGCACGATGTCCGAGCTTTGCGGCTCGCTGGGCATCTTGCTGATGAGGTAGATGTCCTTGGGCAGGAAACTCGCGTTGAGCGCGTGCTCGATGGCCGGCACGATGACGTCGATGTTGAAGGCGATGATCAGGCCCAGCGCCAGGCCGGCCAGCGTGCCGATCACGCCCACCATGGCCCCCTGCACGACGAACACGCCCATGATGCTTTTGGGGCTGGCGCCCAGGGTGCGCAGGATGGCGATGTCGGCGCGCTTGTCGGTCACCGTCATCACCAGGGTGGAGACGAGGTTGAAGGCCGCCACCGCCACGATGAGCGTGAGGATGATGAACATCATGCGTTTTTCGAGCTGCACGGCGGCGAACCAGGTGCGGTTCTGCTGCGTCCAGTCGCGCACCACCAGCCCACCGCTCACGGTGCCCGCCAGCTCGGCGGCCACGGCGCGCGCCTGGTGCACGTCCTTGAGCTTCAGGCGGATGCCGGTCGGCGATTCGAGGCGGAAGATGCGCTGCGCGTCCTCGTGGTGCAGCAGCACCAGGGCCGAGTCGTACTCGTAGTGGCCCGAGTCGAAGGTGCCGGCCACCGTCATCTGCTTGAGGCGCGGCACCACGCCGGCCGGGGTGACCTGGCCGGCGGGCGCGATCAGCGTCACCACATCCCCGGCGCGCACGCCCAGGGAGCGGGCCAGTTCGCCCCCCAGAACCACGCGGAATTCACCGGGCACCAGGAGCTTGAGTGTCTTTTCATTGCCTGCGGCCAGGTCGGTCACCGAGCTTTCGAGCGCCGGGTCGATGCCGCGCACCAGCGCGCCGCGCATGTCCTGGCCGCGCGAGAGCAGCGCCTGGGCCGAGACGAAGGGCGCAGCCCCGGTCACGTTCGGATTGCGCCGGACCTCGGCCAGGGTGGTGGCCACGTCCGGCAGCGGCGCACCCTGGGGTGCCAGGATCTCGATGTGCGAGACCACGCTGAGCATGCGGTCGCGCACCTCGCGCTGAAAGCCGTTCATCACCGACAGCACGATGATCAGCGCCGCCACACCGAGGGCGATGCCCAGCATGGACACGCCCGAAATGAACGAGATGAAGCCATCGCGCCGCGTGGCACGGCCCGCGCGGGTGTAGCGCCAGCCCAGGGCCAGTTCGTAGGGGATTTGCATAGCTAGTTCAGGCCGCGCTCATTCATTCATAGCGCAGTGCTTCTGCGGGGTTCACGCGGCTGGCGCGCCAGCTCGGGTACAGGGTGGCCACGAAGGCCAGCGCCAGCGAGATCAGGGCGATGGGCACGATATCGGTACCCTGCGGTTCGCTGGGCATGCGGTCGATCAGGTAGATGTCCTTGGGCAGGAAGGTGGCACCCAGCGCCTTCTCGATGGCCGGCACGATCACGTCGATGTTGTAGGCGATGGAGAGGCCCAGCGCCAGGCCGGCCAGGGTGCCGATCACGCCCACCATGGCGCCCTGCACCACGAAGACGGTCATGATGCTTTTCGGGCTGGCCCCCAGCGTGCGCAGGATGGCGATGTCGGCGCGCTTGTCGTTGACCGTCATCACCAGCGTGGAGACGAGGTTGAAGGCCGCCACTGCGACGATCAGCGCCAGGATGATGAACATCATGCGTTTTTGCAGGCGCACCGCCTCGAACCAGGTACGGTTCTGCTGCGTCCAGTCGCGCAGCAGCAGATCGCCGCTGAGCGTGCGCGCGAGCTCGATGGCCACGGCATTGGCCTGCTGCAGGTCCTGCAGCTTCAGGCCGATGCCCGTGGGGCCGCGCAGGCCGAAGATGGCCAGGGCATCGTCCTGGTGCATCCAGACCAGCGTGGAGTCGTACTGGAAATGGCCCGAATCCACCGTACCCGCCACCGTGAGCGGCTGGTAGCGCGGGCCGCCCTGGTTGCCGCTGCCGCCCTGGGCCACCGGCACCACCATGGTCACCGCATCGCCCGCCTTCACGCCCAGCGATTTGGCCAGCTCGCTGCCCAGCACCACGCGGAACTGCCCGGGCACCAGGGTGGCAAGCACCTCGGCGTTGGCCTGCGCCAGCGAGGTCACGCTGCCTTCGAGCGCGGGATCGATGCCGCGCACCAGCGCCCCCTTCATGTCGTCGCCATGCGCGATCAGTGCCTGGGCCGCCACGAACGGGGCGGCGCCAGTGACGGCCGGGTTCTTGCGGGTTTCGGCCATGGTGCGTGCCGCGTCCTGCATGGCGGCGCCCTGGGGTGCAAAGACCTCGATGTGGGCGACCACGCCCAGCATGCGCTCGCGCACCTCCTTCTGAAAGCCGTTCATGACGCTGAGCACCACGATCAGTGCCGCCACGCCCAGGGCGATGCCCAGCATGGACGCACCGGAGATGAAGGAAATGAAGCCGTTGCGCCGCGTGGCCCGGCCCGAGCGGGTGTAGCGCAGGCCCAGGGCCAGTTCGTAGGGAAGTTGCATGGATGGGAAAAAAGTGCCTGGACCCTGATGGGATAGCAGAGCCCGGCGGGAGCGATTGTGGCATCCCGGACAATAGAGGGATGTCGGACATCCCCCATTTGCTCATCCCCTACGCTGCCAGCGCCTCCGAGGGGTGCCGGCAAACGCTGGCAACGCTCGATCTGCCGCACCTGGATCGCCTGCTGGCGCGCCTCGCGGCCGATCCTGCAGGCTCCAGTACCGCCGAGGAGACCAGTTTCTCTGCCCCCCATGAGCGCGCCCTGGCCCAGGCCCTGGGCCTGCCCGCCGAGGACGGGCTTACGCCCTGGGCCGCCTGGTACCGCCTGCAGCAAGGCCAGCCTGCGGACGGCCAGGCCTGGGCCTTTGTCGCCCCCTGCCAGTGGCAGGTGACGACCGACCACATCACGCTGCGCGACCCCGAGGCCCTGGGCCTCACCGAAGCATCCTCGCGCGCCCTGCTGGCCATCGTCTCGCCCTGGTTCGCGGAGGACGGCATCCACCTGCACTACGACCAGCCCACCCGCTGGCTCGCCGAAGGCCCCCTGTTCGCCCACCTGGCCACCGCCTCGCTCGACCGCGTGTTGCTGCGCGACGTGCGTGCCTGGATGCCCGATGCCGCCAAAGCCCGCACCCTGCACCGCCTGAACAGCGAGATGCAGATGCTGCTGTACACCCATGCCTTCAACGACGAGCGGGCCGAGCGCGGCCTGCCCATGGTCAACTCCTTCTGGGTGCACGGCGCAGGCGCCTTGCCGGCCACGGCGCCCGCACCCGCGCCCCAGATGCCCCTGGCCCTGCGCAACGCCGCGCTGCGTGAGGACTGGCGTGCCTGGGCGGCCGCATGGAGCGCGCTGGATGCGGGCCCGCTGGCCGACCTGCTGCGCCAAGCCGAGCAAGGCGCCGCCGTGCGCCTGACCCTGTGCGGCGAACGCGCTGCGCTGGCCTTCCACACCGCCCCACGCGGCCTGCTGCAGCGCATAAAGGCGTACTTCCAGCCCACCCGTTTTGCCCAGGTGGCACCCCAGCTATGAAAATCACGGCAAGAGACATTCCCCCGCGCGCCGCCTGGGCGCTGGAGCAGGCCGGAGTGCACCCGCTGCTGGCCCGCCTGTACGCCGCGCGCGGCGTGCGCGACAAGGAGGAACTGAACGAGCGGCTGGACCGCCTGCTGCCGCCCGCCGGGCTCAAAGGGATCCAGCAGGCCGCCACCCTGCTCGCCGACGCCATGGCGCAGGACCTGCGCCTGTGCGTGGTGGCCGACTACGACTGCGACGGCGCCACCGCCTGCGCCGTGGCCGTGCGCGGCCTGCGCCTGCTGGGCGCAAAGCACGTGGACTACCTGGTGCCCGACCGCGTGACCGATGGCTATGGCCTCACCCCGCCGATCGCGCGCCGCGTGAAGGAGCGCGGCGCCGACGTGCTGATCACCGTGGACAACGGCATCGCCAGCGTCGAGGGCGTGGCCGAAGCCAAGGCCCTGGGCCTCCTGGTGCTGGTGACCGACCACCACCTTCCCGGCCCCGAACTGCCCGCAGCGGACGCCATGGTCAACCCCAACCAGCCAGGCTGCACGTTCGAAAGCAAGTCCCTGGCCGGCGTGGGCGTGATGTTCTATGTGCTGATGGAACTGCGCTCCGAGCTGCGCAGGCGCGGGGTGTTCGACATGGACAGCCAGCCCAGGCTGGAGCCGCTGCTCACGCTGGTGGCCCTGGGCACCGTGGCCGACGTGGTGCGCCTGGACGCGAACAACCGCCGCCTGGTGGCCCAGGGCCTGCGGCGCATCCGCGCGGGCTCCATGCCGGCCGGCGTGGCCGCGCTGTTCGCGGCGGCGGGCCGCAAGGCACCCGTGGCCACCACCTTCGACTTCGGTTTTGCACTAGGCCCACGCATCAACGCCGCCGGCCGCCTGGCGGACATGACGCTGGGCATCGAATGCCTGCTCACCGACGACGCGGGCCGCGCCAGTGATCTGGCCGGCCAGTTGGACACCATCAACCGTGAGCGCCGCGAGATCGAGGGCGGCATGCGCGAACAGGCCATGCTGATGGCCGAGAACCTGTTCGACGAGAGCGAGGACCCGCCGCCCGCCATCAGCGTCTTCGACCCCGACTTCCACGAGGGCGTGGTGGGCATCGTCGCTTCGCGCATCAAGGACAAGCTGCACCGCCCGACCTTCGTCTTCGCCGCCAGCAGCGCGCCGGGCAAGGAGCACGAACTCAAGGGCTCGGGCCGCTCCATTCCCGGGTTTCACCTGCGCGATGCGCTGGATCTGGTGGCCAAGCGCCACCCCGGCGTGCTGCTCAAGTTCGGCGGCCATGCCATGGCGGCCGGCTGCACCGTGGCCGCAGAGGCCTTCGATACCTTCGAACAGGCCCTGGCCCAGGTGGCGCAGGAATGGTTGGATGCCTCAACGCTCACGCGCCGCATCGAGACCGATGGCCCGCTGGCGCCCGAATACTGCAGCGCCGACGTGGTGGACACCCTGCACCGCGAGGTCTGGGGCCAGGGCTTTGCGCCGCCCACCTTCAGCGAAGAGGTCGTGGTGCTGAGCCAGCGGTTGGTGGGCGAGGGCAAGAACCACCTGTCCATCAAGCTCATGCACCAGGGCAACCCCGTCGACGCCATCTGGTTCGGCCACACCGACCAACTACCCGCCCGCGTGCTGCTGGCCTTTCGCCTCGATGTGAACGAATGGCGCGGCGAGCGCAAGGTGCAGTTTCTCGTGGAAGGCGCAGAAATCTAGCGCGGCGCGCTGCTCATACGGATTTGCATTCAATCGTATAGCTAGTGTCCCGAGTTGGAAATTCGTTGNCGCCATGCGTCGTTGCAAATGCTCGCCATGCTCCCAGCATGGCTGTGCTTTGCGCCTAGCCTGACAGGGATTTCGGCTGATTGCTTTCTTCAACGACTTCCAACCCGGGACACTAGGCGGGAAGCCGCAGACAGTGCTGTAGCACGGCAAGGCGGACCAACGACGTTAGACGGTTGAAGGCAAATCCGTATCATGCCTGCACGGGCCCCTTGCCGCGCTGGCGCACCACCGTGACCTGCTCGCCGCCCACGCCCCAGTTGTCGGGGTCGATCTCATCGATGATGACGGTCACGGTCTCGGGCTTCTTGTCGAGCACCTCCTGCATCAGGCGCGTCACACCGGCAATCAGCGCGGCCTTCTGGGCCGAGGTGGTGGGAATGTCGCGGTTGGCCAGGCGGATGTTGATCAGGGGCATGGGAAGGCTTTCTGTCGAAGATGTGCTGTCTCAGGAAGGACAAAGGCAGCTTGCGCTGCCTTGGTGGATTGTCTGCGGGAGCGCTGCCCCCTTGCAACGCCTGCGGTCAGAAGCTTTCCCAGTCGTCGTCCCCGCCCTTGGCTGTGGCACGGGGAGCGGGCGACGGTGCGGGTCCCGCGGCAGCCGGCTTGTGGGCGGCCGTCGCCTTCTTGGGCACGGAGGAGGTCAGGCGCGCAGCTGCAGGTGCAGCGGCCCGCGCGGCAGGCTTGCCGGCAAGGGCCGTGCGCGCCGGTGCCGGCACCGCCCGGCTGGTGGCAGGCGCAGGGCGCGGTGCGGCGGCACGTGGCGGGGCCGCTGGCGCGCGCGCGGGCATGGCCCCCACGTTGAACATGGA
>NZ_LMIJ01000023.1:88326-88396 GCF_001428665.1 Acidovorax sp. Root219 | reverse complement strand
GATCTCTTCCATGCTCTGCCCGGCCTGCGCCACCTGGGCCGAACCCGATTCGACGTTCTCCACGCTGGCG
>NZ_LMIJ01000023.1:0-88315 GCF_001428665.1 Acidovorax sp. Root219 | reverse complement strand
CTGATCAGGGCCTTGATCTCCTTGGCAGCCTCGGCGCTGCGGCCCGCCAGGCTGCGCACTTCGCTGGCCACCACGGCAAAGCCCCGGCCCTGCTCGCCCGCGCGGGCTGCTTCCACCGCCGCGTTGAGCGCCAGGATGTTGGTCTGGAAGGCGATGCCGTCGATGGTGCCGATGATGTCGGCGATCTTGCGCGAGCTGTCGGTGATCTGCTGCATGCTGCTGACCACCTGGCCCACCACTTCGCCACCGCGCGCTGCGGCCTGGGCGGCCGTGCCGGCCAGTTGGTTCGCCTGGCGCGCCGTATCGGCAGACTGCGACACCGTGGCCGTCAGCTGNCTCCATGCTGGCCGCTGTTTCTTCGAGGTTGGACGCCGTCTGCTCGGTGCGTGCCGACAGGTCATGGTTGCCGTTGGCGATCTCCACCGAGGCCGAGGAGACCGAATTCACGCCGACCCGCACCTCGCTCACCACGGAGCGCAGGCGGGTGGACATCGTGGACAGGGCGCGGGTCAGCACCCCCAGCTCATCCTTGCGCTCGTCCTGGATGTCCTGCGTCAGGTCTCCCGCAGAAATGGCCTCGGCCAGGGTCACCGCCCGGTCGAGCGGCCGCGTGATGGAACGCACCAGCAAGGCAGCCATCAGCATGCCCAGAACCACCACGGCGAGGGCTGCAGCAGCAGCGATCAGCACCAGGTTGGCGCGCGAATCACGCGCTGCCTGCACAGCCTGGTCGCGCTGGCGCTCCTGGACCGCCACGAACTTGTCGATCGACTCCAGGTAGGCCACCGCCTTCGGGCGGTAGACGCTGGCCAGGTACTCCTGCTTGGCGGCCGCGTCACCGGCATCGGTCAGCGCCTTGAGCTTGTCGGTCTGGCCACGAATGTCGGCGCGCGTGGCCGCCACCTGGGCCAGGGCCGCCTTGTCGTCGGCCGACACCGAGGATTTGCCAATCTTTTCCTGCACCGGCGTGATGCGGGCCGTGAGGGCCGCCACGCGCGTGTCGAAATCGGCCTTGAGCGCTGCGTCCGTGGTCACGAAGCTGGCCATCGACATGGTGACGGCCACCTCGGCCAGCCCCCGCCAGCTGACTGCCGTGGTGATGGCGGACTCGTATTTCCCGACGGCCATCTCGGTCTCGGCGGTCACCTGCCGCCCATACCACTGCGTCCAGATGGCCGTGACCAGCATCAGTGCCAGCAGGCCCAGGATCACGCTCCACATCTTGTGGGCTACGCGCAGGTTGTTGAAATTCATGGTTGATCCTTACGCTCTGCCGGGACAGGGGACTGGCCCGGCTTTGTGGGTATTTGCCTTAGGAAAACCGTCAAACCAGCGATAGCTGCCAAGACAGCAAGCGGGCACCGGGAGGTGCCTTGGCCTGCTTGTAACCAGTGTTGCTGG
This sequence comes from Acidovorax sp. Root219, assembly GCF_001428665.1. Classification (GTDB taxonomy): domain Bacteria; phylum Pseudomonadota; class Gammaproteobacteria; order Burkholderiales; family Burkholderiaceae_C; genus Acidovorax. The sequence goes on along the minus strand of NZ_LMIJ01000023.1, from coordinate 86,914 downwards.
AATCAGCACGCCGCGTTATCGGTACAAGCCCTAAAATGACCCCGTGACCACCCTGCTCAACGCCGACCTGCATTGCCATTCCGTGGTATCCGACGGAACCATGACCCCCGAAGACCTGGCTGCCCGTGCCAAGGCCAACGGGGTCGAGCTGTGGGCGCTGACCGACCATGACGAAATCGGCGGCCAGCACCGGGCCGCAGTGGCGGCCAGCGCACAGGGCATGGCCTACCTCACGGGTGTGGAGATCTCGGTGACCTTTGCCGACACCACCGTCCACATCGTAGGTTTGGGCTTCGATCCCGACAACACCCAGTTGGCCGCCGGTCTGGCAGCCACCCGCGGCGGGCGCGGCGAACGCGCCCAGGACATGGCGCAGCAACTGGCCCAGGTCGGCATCGCAGGTGCCTACGAGGGTGCGCTGCAGTTCGTGGGCAACCCGGCGCTGATCTCGCGCACGCATTTCGCGCGCTTTCTTGTCGAGACGGGAGTCTGCCGGGACACCTCCGAGGTGTTTCGCCGCTTTCTCACCGAGGGCAAACCCGGCTATGTGCCACACCGCTGGGCCAGCCTGGGCGATGCCGTGCGCTGGATCACCGAGGCCGGGGGCGTGGCGGTGATTGCCCACCCGGCACGCTACAAGTTCAGTGCGAACGAAGAGTATGCGCTGTTCTCGGAATTCAAGGCCCATGGCGGGCGCGGCGTGGAGGTGGTGACCGGCAGCCACAGCCCGCCGGAGTATGTGACCTACGCCGCGATGGCCCAGGAGTTCGGCCTGGCCGCGTCGCGCGGCAGCGATTTCCACAGCCCGGACGAGTCGCACACCGACCTGGGCACGCTGCCCCCGCTGCCCGGCACGCTGACCCCCGTGTGGGAACTGCTGGCCGACCGCATCCGCCAGGCGGCCGCCGCCTGACCTGAATTCTTCTTTTCCATGGCCCAGTACTTCGAAGTCCACCCCGACAACCCCCAGCCCCGGCTGCTCAAGCAGGCGGCGACACTGCTGCAAAAAGGCGGCATCGTCGCCGTACCCACCGATTCGAGCTATGCGCTGGTGTGCCACCTCGATGACAAGGATGCGGTGGACCGGCTGCGCCGCATCCGCCAGGTCGACGACAAGCACCACCTGACCCTGCTGTGCCGCGACCTTTCGGAGCTGGCCAACTACGCGCGCGTGGACAACCGGCAGTACCGCCTGCTCAAGCTGGGTACGCCCGGGCCCTACACCTTCATCCTCGAAGCCACCAAGGAAGTGCCACGCCGCGTGAGCCACCCCTCGCGCAAGACCATCGGGCTGCGTGTGCCCGACCGCAAGGGCCTGCAGTTGCTGCTGGAGCTGCATGGTGCCCCGCTGCTGGCCACCACACTGATCCCTGCCGGCGAAACCGAACCCCTGAACGACCCGGAAGAAATCCGCGAGCGCTACGAAAAGCTGGTGGATGCCATCGTGGATGCCGGGGCCTGCCCCCGCGAGCCCACCACGGTGGTGGACCTGACGCCCATGGGCACGGGCGGCGACCCCGAAGTGGTGCGCGAAGGCCGCGGCAGCCTGCAGGCGCTGGGCCTGTAGGCCTAGGGCCTGCCGCCTCAATCCAGCTTGAAGGCGCCCACGGCGCGCTGCAGGTCTTGTGCGCGCGACGACAGGGCCGAGGCGGCGCTGGCCGCCTGCTGGACCAGGGCCGCGTTCTGCTGCGTGGCGCTGTCCATCTGCGCCACGGCGCCGTTCACGTGCTCGATGCCCGAGCTTTGGGCGTGCAGCGCACCCGAGATCTCGCCCAGCAGCGTGCTGACCTGACCGACCGCGCCCACGATCTCTTCCATGGTCTTGCCGGCGCGGCCCACGTGGCCGGCGCCACTCTCGACCTGGTCCACCGACTGGCTGATCAGGGTCTTGATCTCGCGGGCCGCCACGGCACTGCGCTGCGCGAGGCTGCGCACCTCGCTGGCCACCACGGCAAAGCCGCGGCCCTGCTCGCCGGCGCGGGCGGCTTCCACGGCGGCATTGAGCGCCAGGATGTTGGTCTGGAAGGCAATGCCTTCGATGACCTGGATGATGTCCACGATCTTGCGCGAGCTGCCGCTGATGGCCTGCATGGTCTGCACCACGTCACCCACCACGGCGCCACCGCGCTCGGCGATCTGCGAGGCGTTTACGGCCAGGCTGCTGGCCGAGCGGGCACGCTCGGCGTTCTGGCGCACGGTGGTGGTCAACTCGGCCATGCTGCCGGCCGTGTCGGCCAGGGAGCTGACCTGGTCGTCGGTGCGGCGCGCCAGGTCGGAATTGCCCGAATCGATGTCCGCCGCCGCTTCGGTGATCGAGTCCGTGGACTGCTTGATGCCCGAGACCAGCTCGGTCAGCGTGTCCTCCATGGTGCCCAGCGCCGTGAGCAGGCGGCCGAAGTCGCCTTCGAGTTCGGAGGAGAATTCCTGGCTCAAATCGCCCGAAGCCACCGTCTCGGCGATCAGGATGGCCTGGTTCAGCGGTGCCACGATGCCGTTGCGCAGCAGCACGAAGGCCGCCAGCGCCACGATGAACACGCCCGCCCCCAGCACCGAGACCCAGGTGCGCACGCTCTGCAGGTGGCCATGGCCCTGGCGGATGGCCTGCTCCAGCGGACCGCGCTGCGCGTCGGTCAGACCAGTGGCGGCCGCCACCGAGGCTTTGTACGCATCTTCCGCATTGCCGACCCCGCTCAGGGCTACGGCCATCAGGATGGCCACCATCAGGCCGATGAGGCCGAACGCCAATATGAGGCGGGTTCCAATCTTCAAACGATCCAGGCCCATGGGATTCATCTCCGATATCAATGTTGTATGTATATATACGGCGACCGTCGCGCTCAATGTAGCGCGGGCAGGGCCTGCGCCCAGTCTGCCACGCCTGTATCCATTTGAAACAGCCATGGCATGGTAACAATCCCGCCAGGAACCTGCTTGCAAGAGCGGATGTCGCGTGTCTGAGACAATTGGACCTGTGGACATCTCCAATCTCATCCAAACCGTTCTGATCTATGCCTTGCCGGTGCTCTTCGCAATCACCGTGCACGAGGCAGCCCATGGCTATGCGGCACGCCACTTTGGCGACAACACCGCGTACATGATGGGCCGGATCACCCTCAACCCGCTCAAGCACATCGACCCCATCGGCACCATCCTGATGCCGCTGGTGCTGTACTTTGCGACCTCGGGGGCTTTCCTTTTTGGCTATGCCAAGCCGGTGCCGGTGAATTTTGGCAACCTGCGCAACCCCAAGCGGCACATGGTCTGGGTGGCACTGGCAGGACCGGCATCCAACTTCGTTCAGGCCGTTTTCTGGGGTCTGGTCCTGGTGGGCCTGATCGGTGCCGGAGTACAGGAGCGCTTTTTCATCGAGATGGCGCGCGCCGGCATGCTGGTCAATCTCGTGATGTGGGCGTTCAACCTGTTTCCGTTGCCCCCGCTCGATGGCGGCCGCATCCTCGTTGGCCTGCTCCCCTGGAAGGCGGCCCACATGGTCTCGCGCATCGAGCCTTTCGGCTTCTTCATCGTGATGGGCCTGGTAGTGGCCGGCGTGGTGGGCACGATCTGGCTGCGCCCGCTGATGACCCTGGGCTACGCTGCCATCAACCTGCTGCTCACGCCCTTGATGGCACTGCTGCGCTGAGCGCCTTGTCTTTTCCCCTCTTTTCGCTGAATTCGTTTCCCCCATGAGCACCACGCGCTTTCTCACCGGTATCACCACCACGGGCACGCCCCACCTGGGCAACTTCGTGGGCTCCATCCGCCCCTCGGTGGCGGCCAGCCTCACGCCCGGCGTGCAGAGCTTCTACTTCCTGGCCGACTACCACGCACTGATCAAGTGCGAGGACCCGGCACGCATCCAGCGCTCCACCCTGGAGATCGCGGCCAGTTGGCTGGCGGCGGGGCTGAACCCCGAGCAGGTCACGTTCTACCGCCAGTCCGACATCCCCGAGATTCCCGAACTGACGTGGCTGCTGACCTGCGTGACCGGCAAGGGCGTGCTCAACCGCGCCCACGCCTACAAGGCCAGCGTGGACAAGAACACGGCGGCCGAGCGCGATGCCGACGACGGCGTGACCGCCGGCCTGTTCATGTACCCCGTGCTCATGGGTGCCGACATCCTGATGTTCAAGGCGCACAAGGTGCCCGTGGGACGCGACCAGATCCAGCACATCGAGATGGCCCGCGACATGGCCGCCAGCTTCAACCACCTGTATGGCGAGCACTTCGTGCTGCCCGAGGCCGCCATCGACGAGCATGTGGCCACCCTGCCCGGCCTGGACGGCCGCAAGATGAGCAAGAGCTACGACAACACCATCCCGCTGTTCAGCTCGCGCGAGCAGCTCAAGAAGCTCATCGGCGGCATCCTGACCGACTCGCGCGCGCCCGGCGAGGCCAAGGAAGTGGAGGGCTCGGCCCTGTTCCAGATCTACCAGGCCTTCGCCACCGAGGCCGAGACCGCCGCGCTGCGCCAGCAGTACGCCGACGGCATTGCCTGGGGCGATGCCAAGCAGGTGCTGCTCGAACGCGTGGACCAGGTGATCGCCCCCATGCGCGCGCAGTACGAGGAACTGATCCACAACCCTGCCCGCATCGAAGCCACGCTGCTGGCCGGTGCCGAGCGCGCCCGCGCGCTGGCAACTCCCTTCATCCGGGAGCTGCGCTCGGCCGTGGGCCTGCGCAGCCTGGTGCAGGCCGGCACAGCCACCAAAGCGGCCAAGACAGCCAAGGTGACCCTGCCCTCGTTCAAGCAGTACCGCGAGGCCGATGGCAAGTTCTACTTCAAGCTCGTGGCGGCCGACGGCCGCCTGCTGCTGCAGAGCACAGGCTTTGACGCCCCCAAGGAGGCCGGCCAGGCCATCGGCCAACTGCAAAAGGGTGGCGATGCCCTGCAGGCGCTGGCACCCCGGCTGGCGCCAGTGGACGGAGTAGAACCGGCCGACGTGACGGCGGCGCTGCAGGCACTGGCGGATGCAGCCGCTGCCAGCTGATACAGCCGCGCCCCTTCAATCCCTGTAGCGCACGCGCGCCCACAGGGTCGGCCGGGTGTCGCCATTGAGCGGTGCCTGCGCCGTGGCGATAAAGGACCAGCGCCGGTCCGCCGAATCCATGGAGTGCACCAGCACCAAATCCCAGCCCGGCCTGCGGGCAATGCCATTGGCTTCGTCCGCAAAACGCGAGCCCCTGTAGACCAGCGAGCCGGCCGACAGGTCGCGCCCGCCATGCTTCCAGACGCTGGCCAACGCCAGTGTATGCCTGGCAAACCCCGGCAGCGCGTTGCCACCGAACTGGCGGCCCAGGTTGCGTGACTGCGCCCAGGTGTAGCTGCCCAGCACGCTCCAGCGCGGGGCCAGCACCCGGTTGAGCGCCACGCGGGCCTGGTGCAGCCGGCCCTGGCTGAACACCGGGTTCTCGTTGTAGGGATCGACCACCGTCTGCCCGGACTGGATCTGCGCGCCCAGGCTGCCCACGCGGTCCAGGTTAACCAGGCCCCGGGGCGGCAGCACCAGGCTGCCGTTGGCAAAGGTGGGGTTCACGATGTCCTGGCTGGACAGCATGGCGAAGCCGAAGCTGCGCTCGTCGAACTCCCAGTCCAGCTGCGCCGCGCGCTTGCGCCCGAAGCTGCCGGGCAACTGGTAATGGTGGTCAATGGCGATGGCCCCCAGCGCGACAGGCGAGAGCGTGTGAGCGCTCGGCGAACGCACGTTTTCGACGTAGGCCAGGTGCAGCGCCCGGCCCGGCCCCATGCGGTAGGACATGCCCAGCCGGGGCAAGGGGTGGCGCGCGTGGCCGCCGCGCTCGGCAGTGGGGTCCGCCAGGTCCTCGTCGGTCAGCGAATCGTAGAAGCGCTCGCCGTAGCGCACGGCCAGGCGCGGCCAGTAGGCTTCGGCATGCCAGGTCCAGGGGCCATCGCGCCACTCGCCGGCCAGCCAGGGCATCTGAAAGCGCGCCTGCGTGCGTTGGGTGGAGGTGACCACCGGGTCGGACAGGCCCGAATCGGATGCTGCGCGGGTGCCCTCCCAGCCCAGGCTCAGGCGCCGGGGGCCCCACTGCACGGTGTGGCGCAGCAGCACGCCGTCGTCCGAATCGGTGATGCGTGAATCCTGCGGGCCGTAGGTGGCATCGTCGAGCACCAGGCCCTGGCCAAAGCGTGCGCGGTGCAGCTTGAGCCAGGTCTGCGCATCGGGTGACCAGCGCCAGGAGCCACCCAGGTCCGTTCGCTCAGAGCGCTGGCGCGCCAGGCCATTGAAGGTGATGCCGTTGCCGAAATCGCGCCCTTGCGGAAAGCTGTAGCGCAGCCGGTCCTCGGTGTGCAGAAGGAACAGGCCCAGGCTCTCCGTGGGGCGCATGCCCAGCGCCAGGTCGAAACCCGGCGAGGACAGGCGGTAGCTGGGAGCGCCGCCGTTGTTCGGCCACATCTGCACGCCGTTGGTGCGCACCTGCCAGGCCAGGGGCACCGGCGCGGCGGCAAAGCCATGGTGGCCGACATCGGCGGCCAGTTTGTCCTGCACCGGGCCGCGCTCGGCACTGGCAATCCACAGCCACTCGCCCCCCTGCGTGAGCATCAGCGGCGCCTGCTTTTCGCTGGCGCCGAAGGCCGTCGGGTCGCTTAAGTAGCCCTGGTAGCGCTCGGAATTGCGGCTGAAATCGCTCTCGTAACGATTGGCCAGGAAGAAGTGGCTGCCCGCCCACAGCGGGTAGTACGAAGCGCTGGCATAGGCCCGCGCCCAGTGCTCCATGCCGAAATCACCAAGCGCCTTGCCCAGGTTGGCCGAGCCCTGGCTGTCGCTGGTGAGCGGGTCCAGCGACTTGAGGTAGGGCAGCCGCGTGAGCGCCTCGCGCGCGGCGGAAATCGCCTCCACAGGCTCACCCTGGTCATTGCGCAGCACCGACTCGATCTGCCAGGGCAGCGGGTCGTTTGGGTCGGCCACGCGGGCGCGCGCCAGCGAGTCGAGCGCGGCCGCGCGCTCGCCCAGTTGGTACTCGGCCACGGCCAGCCACACCTGGGCGCGGGCGTAGCGCGGCTCGATCACCAGGGCCTTGAGCAGCTGGGTGCGGGCGGCGGCGGGGTCGCCCTGCTGCAGTGCCAGCAGGCCCGCGCCTGCCAGGCTCACATAGTCGTCACCCGCCTGGGCCAGGGCTGCCGCGAAACCGCTTTGGGCATCGAGCAACCTCAAGGCCTCGGCCGCCAGCGTGGCCTGCTCGCCCTGGTAGGCCGGGTGCTCTGGCGCCAGCGCTACAGCGCTTGCCAGGGCCTGGCGCGCACCGCGCAGGTCGCCGCGCTCACGCAGGGCGCGCCCCAAGCCCCACTGGGCAGCGGCCTGGTCGGTAGCGGGCTCCTGGCGTGCCTCGGCACCGGCCACGGCACGCCGGTACAGGGCGATGGCCTCCTCGCCACGCCCTTCCAGGCGGTGCCAATCGGCATCGGCCAGCAACAGCGCCGTGGCCTCGGGTGCCTGGACGCGCGCGGCATCGAGCCAGGCGCGTGCCTGTGCGCCCTGGTCCAGCACCATCAGCAGCTCGGCCCGGCGCGCTGCCGTGCGCGGATCCTGCGTGCGCTGCCAGGCGTTGGCCAGGCGCTGCTGGGCCGCGTCCATGCGGTCGTCGAAGACTTCGAGGTCGGCCAGCAGCAACTCCACCACCGCCCCGCCCTGCCCGCTGGCGGACAACGCCAGTAGCCGCTCCCGCGCGCGCGGCCACTGGCCCGTGCGCAGGTCGTCGCGGATGGAGGACAACGGGGGCGCCACATCGGGGCCCTGCAGCTCGGCCCAGCGCGCGGCATCCACCGGGTTGGCCATAACCCACTGCACCCGGTCACGCGGGCGCACCAGCACGCGCTTGACCGGTGCCTTGCCAGGCTCCGCAGTGCCCTGTTCCGACGGGCCCAGCTCCACCCGGCCGAAATCGTTGGCCAGGTCGACCTGGCCCGAGAGCACGGTGAGCGTCGTGCGGCCCGCCGCATCCACCTCCACATCCCAGTCGGTGCCGCGCACAACGGCCAGGGCAGCCGGGGTCTGCAGCTGCAGCGAGGCCGGGGTTTTCTTGGTGCGCGCCCACAGCCGGCCGGCGGCCAGCTCCAGCAGGGTGCGCTCGGGCTGCGATTCGCACAGGCGCAGCTGCGCGTTGGCCGACATGCGGATCTGCGTGCGGTCGGCCAGCAGCAGCGCGGCCGACGACAACTCCAGCGTGCGCACGCCCGCACCCGCGCCCAGTTGCTGGGCCAGCGCGGCAGGCGACCAGGGGCCCTGGCCTGCCGGCCGAGTCTGGCCTTGCCCGGCCAGGGCTACGACCTGCGCAGCCACAGCGTCGGGGGCGACGGACACCCCCGCACACTGGGCCCAGGCACCGGGAAGGCACAAGGCGCACGCTCCCAGGGCAACCGGGGTCGTGATCCACAAGCGTGTCGACGGCATAGCGGGCCTTTCAGGGTTATTTTTCCAGCGCGTGCGCAAATGCGTCAGCACCGGCCGCAGCAGGTCCCTGGGCATCGGCCAGACCCTGCACGTGCGTCTTCAGCCGGTCGGCCTGGGCGGCCCACAGCGGCGCCAGGTGCACGGCCCGTGCCCGCCACTCGTCGCAGCACGCCAGGGCCTCGCTCCAGCGGCCCGCACGCACATGGGTCTGCAAAGCCAGGCTGGTGGCCACCAGCGGCGCATCCTCGCACGGGGTGTAGACATCGATGCCGCTGCTGCGGCCGGCCAGCACCACGGCGTCGAGCCAGAGCAAGGGCAGTGGTTGGTCCCCCTCCTGCGGCAGCGCGCTGCGCGTGGCTTCGGACAGCAGGATGCCGGTGCCGAAGGCCTTGTTGGCGCCTTCCAGCCGGGCGGCGGTGTTCACCGCGTCGCCCACGGCGGTGTAGGTGAAGCGGCCTTCGGAGCCCAGGTGCCCCACGGCCGCCTCGCCCGTGTGCAGGCCAATGCGCAGCTGCAGCCCGGCAAAGGGGGTTCCTGCCCACTGACTGCGCAAGGCGTTCATTTCCACCTGCATCTCCTGCGCGCAGGCCAGGGCGCGTGCCGCGTGCTGCGGCTCGGCCACGGGTGCATTCCAGAAGGCCATCACAGCATCACCGATGAATTTGTCGAGCGTGCCGCCATGGCGGTGCACGGCATGGGTCATGCGCGTGAAGTAGGCGTTGAGCGCACGCGCCACCGCCTCGGGTGGCAGGTGCTCGCTGGCCGAGGTGAAGCCCGCCAGGTCCGAGAACAGCAGCGTGAGCACGCGGCGCTCGCCGCTGATGGCCGGCGCGGCGCCGCTGGCGATCAGCGCGCTGACCACGGCCGGCGGCACGTAGCGCCCGAAATCCAGCCGCAGACGCTCGCGCTGGCGCCGCTCACGCCAGTAGCTGTCGGTCGCGCCCACATTGAAGTGCAGCGCCAGCGCCACCAGCGTGGGCAGCGTGGGCCACCACGCGCCCTGCAGGTAGGCCCACAGCCCGCCGATCAGCGCCAGCAGGGCCAGTGCCACGCTCAGCCACACGGCCAGCCAGGCGCGCCAGCGCCGCGTGAGCGCCGCCACCAGGGCAATGGCCGCTGCCGCCTGCAGCAGCGGGCCCGCCGGGTGCGCGGGCACGATCCAGTCACCGGTCAGGCCGTTGATGAGTGCCGTGGCATGCAGCAGCACGCCCGACTGCGTGCCCTGGCCCAGCGCCCGCAGCGGCGTGGTGAACTGGTCCACCCCGCCCACCGGTGTGTTCTGGCCGAGCAGCAGCAGGCGCCCCTGCAGTGCGCCAGGCGGCAGCTGCCGCGCCGGGTCCAGCGCCTGGGTGTAGTGCACGTAAGGCAATGCCACCTCGGGGGCGTAGTAGCGCAGCAGCGCGCCGGGTGGCGGTGCCACGATGGTGCGGCCCGCCGCCTGCGCGAGCACACGCCACATGGCATCGCTGTGCCCGGGTGCGCTGCGCTGCACGCCGTCATCGTCGGGGTGCATGCCCACGTCGCCGTGGCGCGCCTGGTCGAAGACGGACATCACCGTCTGCTGGTACTGCGCCACCTGCCCGCTCTGCACGGCCACCTGGGCGCTGGCCAGCACCACCGGCATACGCCCCTGCAGGGCTCGGCCCAGGGCCGCGTCGTCCTCAGGGGACTGGGCGGTGGACAGCAGCAGGTCGATGCCGAGCCCCGCTGCGCCGGACGCGGAAAGCGCGTCGACCAATTGCGCATGCAGCCGCCGGGGCAGCGGAGGCGCGGCCTGCAGGGCCGCGAGGCTGGGCTCGTCGATACCGACGACCACCACACCGGCATCGGGCCGCACGGGCGCCGTCAGGCTGCTGAAAAGATCGTATTCCAGGCGCTGCAGCGGCTGCCAGACCGGCAGCAGGTGCAGCACGGCCAGCAGCACCAGCGGCACCAGCAGGCGCAGCGCCCACTGGCGCCCCGCATCCCCTGCCAACGCCGACCGGATCCAGGCCATACAACTCCCATCATATGTAACGCACTGTATCCCAGGGCGCCGCTGCAGCAAAGCCTGCTGTCTATCCGCCCACACTGGCTTAGACTGGCCCGACGCCTACCGGAGACTTCCATGAAAACCTTGATTGCATCCGCCGCCCTGCTGGCTCTGCTCGCGGGCTGCGAATCGGCCACCACCCGCCCGCCCTCGGGCCCCATGGCCTCGGGCCGGGACCGGACCTTCAGCGTACCGGTGTATGGCGCCGACGCCTCGCCGGCTTACAACGCGGCCACCCGCGAATGCCAGAAGCTGGCCCTGTTCCCCAAGCTGCTGCGCAACGAGGGCTCGCGCCTCGTCTTCGAGTGCGTGAGCGAAAACCCCAATCGCTGAGCCCGATGGCCAGGTGCCGAACTGCTGCCGTCGCCGCTGTGCTCGCGCTGGCCACGGGTCTGCCCGCGCTGGCCCAGGTGCGCCACGACCGGCAACACCCGGTGTGGACCAACAGCCTGGGCATGCCATTCGTGCAGGTGCCCGCGGGCAGCTTCGTGATGGGCGGTGTCGAGGCCCCCGATGTGCTCGCACAAGCCTATCCGCTGCTGGAGCCCAAGCGCTTTGCCGAACTGACCGATGAGGCCCCGGCCCACCGCGTGATAATCGGCCAGGCCTTCTACCTGGGGCAGCACGAAGTCACGGTAGGCCAGTTCCGGCGCTTCCTCGCAGCGTCGGGCTACCAGCCCGAATCGGAGGCCGACGGCACCGGCGGCTATGGCTACAACGCTCTGTACGACCCGGCCACCACGCGGCGCGGCGATGCCTTCGAAGGGCGCGACCCGCGCTACTCGTGGCACAACCCGGGTTTCCCGCAGGGTGACGACCACCCCGTGGTCAACGTCACCTGGAACGACGCCCAGGCCCTGGCCCAGTGGCTCAGCCGCACCGAAGGCCACCGCTACCGCCTGCCGACCGAGGCCGAGTGGGAATACGCCTGCCGCGCCGGCACGCGCACCCGCTACCCGCATGGCGACGACCCGGAGGGGCTGCTGAAGAACGCCAACACCTTCGACCAGGACGCAGCCCCCTACTGGCTGCGCTGGCAGCAGCATGCGCTGCGCGGCAGCGACGGCCACGCCTTCACCGCCCCCGTAGGCAGCTACGCGCCCAATGCCTTCGGCCTGCAGGACATGCTGGGCAATGCCTGGGAGTGGGTGGCCGACTGGCATGGCGACACCTACTACGCCGAATCACCGGTCGTGGACCCCGGGGGCCCGGCCGAGGGCAGCGTGCGCGTGCGCCGCGGGGGCTCCTGGCACACCTGGTCTTTCTACGCACGCTGTGGCTACCGCAACTGGAACAGCCCGCAGACCCGCTACACCCTGGTGGGCATGCGGCTGCTGCGCGAAATCGCGCCCTCCGCAGCCGCCCGGCCCGGCCCGCGCCCGGCAGCCACGCACCGCCTGTCATCGCCCGTGGCACGGTGAACAACTGTCAAACCTGGCGATCCCCAAGATGGGGCATGGAATGGGCCGCCGCACATCGCGAATAATGCACAGTTAATCTTGAATGGAACGAACCATGCGCATAGCGGCGTTAGACGACGATGCGCTTCAGCTGGATCTGATCAAACAGGCCACCGAAGCGATGGGGCATGTGTGCCATACCCACCTGACCGGTGCCGCGCTGATGCGCGAGATGCGCCGCGAAACCTTCGACCTCCTGATCGTGGACTGGCACCTGCCCGACACCACCGGCCCCGAGGTGGTGCGCTGGGTGCGCGAGAACGTGGGCAAGCAGTTGCCCATCCTGTTCGTGACCAACCGGCAGGAAGAGCGCGACATCGTCGAAGGCCTGGGCAGCGGGGCGGACGACTTCATGGTCAAGCCCGTGCGCATTGGCGAGCTCAATGCGCGCGTGGCCGCGCTGTTGCGCCGAGCCTACCCGCAGAGCACCGGTGGCGCGCTCGATTTCGGGCGCTACAGGTTCTTCCCCGAATCGCGCTCGCTGGAGATCAATGGCACGCCTGCCGAACTCAAGAACCGCGAATACGACCTGGCCCTGTTCCTGTTCCAGAACATGGGGCGCCTGCTCTCGCGCGACCACCTCAAGGAGGTGATCTGGGGCCAGGGTTCGGACGTGCTGTCGCGCTCGCTCGACACCCATGTCTCGCGCCTTCGCACCCAGCTGGACCTGCGCCCGGCCAACGGCTACTTCATCACCGCCGTGTATGGTGTGGGCTACCGGTTCGAAGCGGTCGAGCCTGGTCGCTAGTGCTGCACCTGGCGTCCCATGGCGCCATGGATACAACGGTTCTGAATGAAGCTTTGCCGCCCTCTGCGGCACCTAGGAGAGTTGACGTGGTCATCCACCGCCTTGCATTGCCCTTGTCGGCCGTTGCCCTGCTCACGGCGGGCCTCGGTTGCGCGCATGCGCAAACCACCCCCGACACGCAGACGGACGAAATCCCGCACACCGTGCGGGCCGGCGACACGCTCGAAGGCCTGGCCAACACCTACCTGGACAATCCACGCCAGTGGCTGCTGCTGCAGCAGCGCAACAAGGTGGCCAACCCCAGGCGCCTGCAGCCGGGCTCCACCGTGTGGATCCCCGTGCGCCTGCAGCCCAAGGCCTCGGCCCAGGTGGAATTCGTGCACGGCAGCGCCACGGCACAGCCCGGCGCCCAGGCCGCAGCCCAGCCTGTGGCGCCAGGTGCCCGCCTGGACGAAGGCACCCGCCTGCAGGTGGGGCCGGACAGCTATATCGCCGTGCGCCTGGCCGACGGCACGCTGGTGCGCGTGCAGGCCCAGTCCGACCTGCAGTTGCGCCAGTTGCGCCGCCGCGGGCGCGCAGGCAGCGTGCAATCGGTGCTGGAGATGCGCGCCGGCAGTGTGGAGTCGAGCGTGACGCCTAGCGCCGATGCCCTGCGCCGTTTTGAGATCCGCACGCCGCGCGCCGTGACCAGCGTGCGCGGCACCGAGTTCGGCGTGGCGCTGGCGGCCTCGGGCCAGGCCACGGCCTCGGTGCTGGAAGGCTCGGTGGCCGTGCAGTCGCGTGCCGAGAATGCCGCGCAACCGGCCCCCGACACCACCTTGCTGGCCCGTGGCCAGGGTTTGTCCGTCGCGCCCGATGGGACGCTGGGTGCACCACGCAACCTGCTGGCGCCGCCCGATCTGTCCACCGTACCCGCCCAGCTGCACGACCTGGGCCTGCTGGCCATCAATGTCCCTGCGACCCCTGGCGCCACGGCCTTCACCGCCCAGGTGGCACGCGATGCGGCCATGACGCAGGTGCTGCGCAGCGGCCGCTTTGCCGATGGCCAGTTGCGCTGGGCGGCACTCGACGATGGCAGCTACCACCTGGCCGTGCGCGCCGTTGACGAGGCCGGCATTGCCGGCCTGCCGGCCACGCGCCCCATCACCATCAAGACCCGGCCGGTGCCGCCGCTGTACCAGCAGCCGGCCCCCGGCGCCGTGCTGCCGCGCGTGACCGGCGCGCTGCGCTGCACCGAGGTCCCGGGTGCCCGCTGGTACCGCATCCAGGTGGCGGCCAGCGCCGACTTCGCCACACCGTTGCTGGACGAGGGCCGCCTCGGCACCTGCCAGCTGACGCTGGCCACACTGCCCCTGGGCAACTACTTCTGGCGCGCGGCCACCATCGCAGAGCCCGCCGGTGGCGCACTGGACCAGGGACCGTTCGCACCCGCGCAGCCCTTCGCCGTGGCCCAGCAGCCCGCTGCGCTGGACCTGTCGGCCATGCAGGCGACGGATGGCGACACCATCGTGCGCCTGCACTGGCCCGCCCAGGCCGGCCAGCGCTTTCGCGTGCAGCTGGCACCGGACCTGGAGTTCAAGACCATCATCCAGGACATCCAGCTCGACGAGCCCCGCTGGACCTCTGCGGATGGCTTGGCTGCAGGCACCTACTTCGTGCGCATCCAGGTGCTGGACCCCTCGGGGCTGCAAAGCGAGTTCTCACCGCCGCGCAGCATCCGCGTGGGCACGGGGCTGAATACCAGCTCCGGGCTGCCCCTGTCCACCATGGGCGGTGAGCCCGTGCGCCGCCCCTGAGCCCTTGCGGTCGATGCCCACGCCGCATTCCCGCACGCGAAACCAGCAGCGGCGGGTCGAATGGGCCGCCATCGCGCTGACGCTGCTGGCCCTGGTCGCCTGGCTGAGCACGCCCAGCATGCTGCCGCGCACCAACCACCTGGTGCAGGACACCGGGCTGCGCCTGGTGTCGCGCCCGGCGCAAGCCGATATCGCCGTGATCGCGGTGGACGACCGCAGCATCGGCGTGATCGGCCGCTGGCCCTGGCGGCGCGCACTGCACGCACAGCTGGTCCAGAACGTGTCGCGCCAGGCACCGCGGGTGATCGGCATGGACGTGCTGTTCAACGAGGAAGACCTCGACTACCCCGAGGACGACCTGCTGCTGGCCGATGCCGTGGCCCGAAGCGGCCGGGTGGTACTGCCGGTGATGCAGCGCCAGGGCCCGTCCGAGCCGGGCGACGGGGCGGACCGCCCCATTCCTGCACTGGAGCAGGCCGCCGCCCGGCTGGGGCATGTGCACGTGGCCGCGGACGAGGATGGCGTGGTGCGCAGCCTGTACGCGCGCGAAGGGCCGGCCAGTGCACCCTGGCAGCACTTCAGCATCGCCATGCGCTGCGTGGCCACGCCGTCGCTTGGTGGCTGCCCGCCAGCGCGCTGGAGCGATCCGCCTGCGGATGGCGCCCGCTGGGAGCGTGCAGGCCGTCGCCTCATCCCCTATGCGGGCGGGCCGGGGCATTTCACCACCTACTCCTACATCGACGTGCTGCGCGGCGAAGTGCCAGCCGATGCCTTTCGCGGCAAATACGTGCTCGTGGGCTCGATTGCCGCCGGGCTGGGCGACATGTTCGCCACCCCGGTAGGCCAGGAATCGCGCCTGATGCCGGGTGTGGAAGTGATCGCCCAGGTGCTCGACGCCGACCTGGCGGGGGTGCAGATCCACAGCGCGCCGCCCGCGCTGAACATGGCCTTCAACCTGCTGCCGGTGGTGCTGGCGCTGGTGGCGCTGCTGCTGCTCGGGCCCTTCACGGCCCTGCTCACCAGCATTGCCTTGGGCGCGCTGACCCTGGCCATGGCCGTGGTGCTGCCGGTGTGGAGCGGCATCCAGTTCGCGCCCGCCGCCGCACTCATCGGGCTGGTGCTGGCCTATCCGCTGTGGAGCTGGCGGCGCCTGAGTGCCGCAGCCCAGTTCCTCAGGCTGCAGATGGAAACCCTGCAGCGCCAGGGGCTGGTGATCCCGCTGCGTGGCCCGGCGGCCAGCAGCGGCGACTTTCTGGAGCGGCGCATCAACGCGGTGGAATACGCCTCGCGCCAGTTGCGCGACATGCACCATTTCGTGAGCGAGAGCCTGCAGCAACTGCCTTCACCCACCATGGTCTGCGACACCGACGGCCGCATCCTGCTGGCCAACACGGCCGCACGGCGCCATGTGCTGGGCATGGCCGAGGTCGAGGGCGACCCCATGGTCTGGCCCCTGCAGGGCCGCCAGATCACTGACGTGCTGGGCGACTTGATCGACATCGCCACCGAACAGCCACTGGTGACGCAGGAGCGGCTGGCCAACGGCAACCTCCCGGCCCGCCGGGAGGGGCGCGACGCAAAGGGCCGCAGCGTGCTGGTGCAAAGCCGCCAGTTCACCGACCTGGCGCAATCGGGCTGGCTCGTGACCCTGGTGGACCTGACCGAGATACGCAGCGCCCTGCAGCAGCGCGACGAGGCCATGCACTTCATCTCGCACGACATCCGCGCGCCCAATGCGTCCATCCTCACCCTGCTCGAAATGCACCAGGCCTACCCGGGCCGCATGTCGGACGCGGAACTCATGCAGCTCATCGCGCGCTACGCGAAGAGCTCGCTGGGCATGGCCGAGAATTTCATCCAGTTGGCCAGTGCCGAATCACAGGCGATGCGGCGGGAACCCCTGGACCTGGCCGACGTGCTGCACCAGACCGTGGACGAGGCCTGGGTGCTGGCGCGCGATGCCGATGTGCAGGTGCTGGTGGCCGATGCGCCGGAAACCGCCCCGTGTATGGGCGACCGCTCGCTGCTGTGCCGGGCGCTGGCCAATGTGGTCAACAACGCCATCAAGTACAGCCCACGCGGCAGCACCGTGCGCTGCGCCCTGGTGGCTCGACCGGGTCACTGGGCCATTGCCGTGCGCGACGAAGGCCCGGGCATTGCGCCGGCTCTGCAGGACAAGCTGTTCGCCCCGTTCCAGCGGCTGCATGACCGCAGCCACCCCGGCATTGCCGGCGTGGGCCTCGGGCTGGCCCTGGTGCGCACCGTGGTGCAGCGCCATGGCGGCAGCATCGAGGTCGAGAGCGACGAAGGAAAGGGCGCGGAGTTCAGGCTGGTGCTGCCGCAGGGCGAGGCACCGCCCGATTGAATCGCAGCGAGGCCGATCAGGCCGTGGCTTCGGCTTCCAGGTGCACCTGGTCGGCCAGGGCATCGCCTTCCCCGGCCAGCAGGCCGATGCAGTCGAGCGCCGTGGGCGGATCGCAAGGCTCAGCGTACACGCGCAAGGCAATGTCCTGCGCGGCGGGCGAGAAGAACAGCCACAGCTTGTCGGCCTGCTTGTCGTAGCACGAGAACAGCGCCCGCCTGGAGCCTGCCGGCGAAATCAGGAACTGCGACATGAACATCTGCTGGATGCGCTGAGTGGGCTCGAAGGCCTGGGCATCGTTGCCCAGCGACAATTTGTACCAACTTTTCATAGGAGCCTTTCGACCACAAGGTCTGTGTGTGTGTGCTGGCTCCATCGTATTTTCGACTGCGGGTTTTCCCACCTCTTCGAAGGCGCATAGGCCTGTAGGACTGCGACCACCGGGCGCGAAGGAGCGCGATCAGTGCTTGCCCAGATAGGCCTCGCGCACGGCAGGATCCGCCAGCAAGGCCTGCGCCGGTCCCGAAGACGCGATCTCCCCGGTCTTGAGCACGTAGGCGCGGTCCGCCACCTTGAGCGCCTGGTTGGCCATCTGCTCCACCAGCAGGATGGTCATGCCGCGCTGCTTGAGCGCGCGGATCACACCGAAGATCTCCTTGACGATCAGCGGCGCCAGGCCCAGCGAGGGCTCGTCGAGCAGCAGCAGGCGCGGGCGCGCCATCAGCGCGCGGCTGATGGCCAGCATCTGCTGCTCGCCGCCGCTCAGGGTGCCTGCCATCTGGTGCTGGCGCTCGCGCAGGCGCGGGAAGGTGGTGAACTGCTCCTCGATGTCCGATTCGATCGCGGAATCGGCCGCGGGCCGCAGGTAGGCGCCCAGCAGCAGGTTGTCGCGCACGCTCTGGTCCGGGAACACCTGGCGCCCCTCGGGCGACTGGGCAATGCCCAGGGCCACGCGCCGGTGCGCCGATACGCGCGCCAGGTCCTGGCCCTCGAAAACGATGCGCCCGCCGGCACAGGGCTCCAGGCCCGAGATGGCTTTCATCAGCGTGCTCTTGCCCGCGCCGTTGCCGCCGATCAGGGTGACCACCTCCCCGGCGGCCACCTCCAGGCTCACGCCCTTCAAGGCATGGATGGCGCCGTAGTTCACTGCGAGTTGTTCGATTTGGAGCATTGGTCGCCTCAGGCTAGGGCATGGGCTGGTGTGGCGGGGCTCTCGTCCTCGTCATCCACACCCAGGTAGGCGGCAATCACGCGGGGGTCCACCTGCATGGCGGCGGGCGCACCCTCCGCGATCTTGGCGCCGTAGTCGAGCACCACCACATGGTCGGACACGGCCATCACCAGGTCCATGTGGTGCTCGATCAGCAGCACGGTGATGCCCTGGGCACCGATGCGCCGGATGAGTCTCGTCAGCTCCTGCGTTTCCTGCGGGTTCAGGCCCGCGGCCGGCTCATCGAGCAGCAGCAGGCGCGGCTGCGTGGCCAGCGCACGGGCCAGCTCCAGCCGGCGCTGCAGGCCATAGGGCAGGCTGCCGGCCTCGTCGTGGGCACGGTCCAGCATGCCCACGAACTGCAAGAGGCGCACGGCCTCCTCGCGCGCCTGGCGCTCTTCGCGCCTTGCCGCGGGCAGACCGAACAGGCTGGCCGCAAAACCCACGCGCAGGTGCGGGTGCAGGCCGACCAGCACGTTGTCGAGCACGCTCATGTGCGTGAACAGCTTGAGGTTCTGGAAGGTGCGCCCTATACCCAGCCGGCAGATCTGGCTGGCGCGCACGCGGGCGATGCCCTGGCCCGCAAATTCGATGCTGCCCCGGTCTGGCGCCACGATGCCCGACAGGATGTTGAGCAGCGTGGTCTTGCCCGCGCCGTTGGGGCCGATCAACGCATGCACATGCCCCGAGCGCAGCGACAGGCTGACACCGTTGGTCGGCACCACGCCGCCATAGGCCTTGTAGAGCCCACTGGCGCTCAGCACCACGCCCTCGGCAGGGGCACCCGCCGCCTGGCGCGGCAACCACTCGCCCTGCACCACCGGCAATGGCGGCGCTTGGTGCAGCCGAGGCCACAGGCGCCGCCCCAGCCGCTGCAGCGCACCGGCCAGGCCCTGCGGCATGGCATAGAGCGCAAACAGCAGCAGCGCCCCGTAGGTGAAGTGCTGCAGCCCCGGCCAGCGCGCCAGAAAGGCATCAAGCAGCGTGAGCGCCACTGCGCCCACCGCCGGCCCCATGATGGAGGGCCCGCCGAACAGCACGATCAGCAGCAGGAAGATCGACAGGTTGAAGCTGATGAAGTCGGAGTTGATGTACTGGTTCTGCTGCGCCACCAGCGCGCCGGCCACACCGCAGGTGACGGCGCTGATGACGAAGGCCAGCACCTTCATGCGGTAGACGTGGATGCCCACGCTCTCGGCCGCCACCTCGGCGGCCTGCACGGCCTGGAAGGCCCGGCCGTACTTGCCGCCCAGCAACGTGCGCAGCATGAGGTGCGTGGCCAGGGCGAAGGCCAGCACCAGCCAGGCCCAGCCGCGCATGTCCAGCATGCGCCCGCCGGTGGAGGGCGGCACGATGCCGTAGATGCCCTGCTGCCCGCCGAAGGGCACCTGCCATTCGGTCACGATCTTCTCGACCACGATGCCGAAGCCGATGGTCACCATGGCCAGCGAGGGCCCCTTGACGCGCAGCGAGGGCAGCGCGATCAGCACACCGAAGAGCCCCGCCACCACGGCTGCGGCCACCAGCGCCAGCCAGGGGTTCCAACCCGCCTGCGTCGTGAGCAAGGCGGCGGTGTAGGCCCCGGCAGCGAACAGGCCGGCGTGGCCCAGCGACTTCTGCCCGCTCCAGCCCACCAGCACGTTCAGGCCGGCAGCGGCCAGGTAGTACATGCCCGCCGTGAAAATGATCTTGAGATAGAAGTCGTTGCTGATCGCCAGCGGCGCCAGCACGGCAACGGCGGCGACGGCGATGAACGCCATGGTATGGGTAGAAATGCGCATGGCGGCGTCACACCTTCTCGAACGGCTTCTGGCCGAACAGCCCTTCGGGCTTGACCACCAGCACCAGGATGATGAGCGCAAAGACCGTGATCTCGCGCATCTCCGCGCGCCACAGGCCCACCAGCGCCTCGATGCAGCCGAGCATGAAGCCCCCCGCAATGCAGCCGCGCGGGTTGGTCAGGCCACCTACGATGGCCGATGAGAAGGCCTTGAGCGCGATCGCCAGGCCCATGAAGACCGAGGCCGTGGTGATGGGCGCAATCAGCAGGCCGGCCAGCCCCGCCAGGCTTGACGAGATCACGAAGGCCAGCACCACGATGGCGCCCACGTTGATGCCCATGAGGGCCGCAGCCTGCTTGTTCACCGCCACTGCGCGCACGGCCTTGCCGACCTTGGTGCGCCGCAGCACGTAGTCCAGCACCAGCATGACCACCGCCGTGACGCCCAGCACCAGGATCTCCTGCGCGCGGATACCAGCTCCGGCGATGCGGATGACCTCGTCGCCCAGCGGCGAGGGCATGGCCATGGAGCCGGGTCCCCAGATGGCCAGCGCCGTGTTCTGCACAATGATGCCGAAGCCGATGGTGCTCATGACCCAGGCCATGCCGGTGGCGCCCACGAAGGGCCGCACCGCCGTGAAGTACAGCACCACGCCGAGCAGGCCCAGCACCGCGAGCGAGACCAGCAACGCCAGTCCGTAGCGGGCGAAGGTCACATCCGCTGCAGCCAGCACCCCGGTGTGGCCCTTGCCCGAGAGCAGCAGCAAGGCGGCCACCGCGATGAAGGAGCCCGCGACCAGGAACTCGCCCTGGCCGAAGTTCAGCGTCTTGGTCGTCGTGTGGGTGATGCTGAAACCCAAGGCGACGAGCGCATAGATTCCGCCGAGGGCCAGGCCGCTCAGCAAGGCTTGCAGTACGTTGGTCATGGTGATGGTGCTGTCTCCGGGGCCCGCGATGCTGGGGCAGATTTACTTCTTGTAGTCTGCCGGCGTCAGCGCCTTGGTGATGGCGTCTTCATAGGCCGACACCTTGCCATCGCGCCACCGGGCCAGGTGGAAGTCGGCCACCGAGAGCGCCTCGTGGTCGCCCTTGGCAAAGGGCTTCTGGTAGAGCTTCACGACGCCCTGGGTGTCGGGCACTCCGTTCTCCAGCGTGGCGGCGAGCTTCTCGCCATCGGTGCTGCCGGACTTCTTCACAGCAGCGGCCAGCAGCATCACGGAATCGTAGGACTGCGCGGCGGCCACGAAGGTGGGCAGTTGCGGGTAGCGCTCGCGCACGCGGGCGGCCAGGGCCACGGCGCGCGGGTTGCTGTCTTCGGCCGTGGAGGTGGCGAAGATGATGTGCTCGGCCAGCTTCTTGCCCGCCGTGTTGAGCAGCGGCGTGCTCATGTTGCCCCAGGTGCCGAGCGTGGTGGGCATGTAGTTGATCTTCTCCATGCTGCGCAGCAGCTGGGCATTGGCGTCGGCCAGGCCGTAGACGATGAGCGTGTCGGCCCCGGCGTCGCGGATCTTGGCCAGCTGCGAGGTCATGTCGGTGTCCTTGGGGCCGAACTTCTCCACCGCCACGGCCTTGTTGCCATGCAGGGCCAACACCTCGGTCAGGTCCTTCACGCCCTGCTGGCCAAAGCCCGTGGAATCGGCGATGAAGGCGATCTTCTGGTTCTTCGTGGCCTTGACGGCGTAGGCGATCAGGAGCGCGACCTGCTCGCGGTCCACCATGGAGACGCGGTAGATGTAGTTCTGCGCTTCATTGGCGTAGCGCCGGGTGATGTCGGTGGCCGTGGCCACGGGCACGATCACGGGCACCTTCTTCTGCTGCGGTATGTGCAGCCAGGCCAGCGCATTGCCCGAGTTGGTGGGCCCGACCACGGCGGCCACCTTCTCGCTGTCGATCAGCTCGGTCATGTTCTGGATGGACTTGGGCGGCTGGCCCGTGTCGTCGCGCACGATGCCCACGACCTTGCGGCCCAACAGGCCGCCAGCCTTGTTGATGTCCTCGATGGCCAGATCGAACCCGTGGCGCGCGGCCACGCCCAGCTCGGCCGCGCCGGTGCCCGACTGGTCGGCATTGAAGCCGAAGCGGATGTCCTGCGCCTGGGCCGCAGACAGGCCGAGGGCCAGCGCAGCAGCCGCGATCAGCGGCCGCACAAGGGAAGGGATGCGGGGGTTCAGCTTCATGTCATGTCTCCTGTCGTTATCCTAAAAATGGCGGCCCTTTGCGGGCCTGCCCGGCCGGGCCAGAACGTGTTGACGCCCTAGCCCCGGATCTCTGCCAGCAACGCCAGCGCGCGGTCCACGCGCACGTCGTGCTCCTGCGCCATCTGCCTGGCGATGCGGTCGATCTCCTCGCCCGTGGCCCCTGCCACCAGCGCGATGTTGCGGGCATGCAGCGCCATGTGGCCGCGCTGGATGCCTTCTGTGGAGAGCGCGCGCAGGGCGCCCAGGTTCTGCGCCAGGCCCACGGCCACGGCCACCTCGCCCAGTTCCTGCGCCGACTGCACGCCGAGGATGCGCAGCGCCAGGCGCGCCAGCGGATGGGTCCTGGTGGCACCACCCACCAGGCCCACGGGCATGGGCATCTCGATGGTGCCGACCAGGGCGCCGCTGGCGTCCTTCTCCCAGCGCGTGAGCGAGGTGTAGCGCCCGCTGCGGCAGGCATAGGCATGGGCGCCGGCCTCCACCGCGCGCCAGTCGTTGCCGGTGGCAACGATGACGGGGTCGATGCCGTTCATGATGCCCTTGTTGTGCGTGGCCGCACGGTAGGGGTCGATCACGGCGAAGGTGCAGGCGTCGACGATGCCTTCGATGATGCGCTCGCCGCTGTGCTCCGCCGTGGCCATCACCTCGGGCGTGAGGCGAACCCGCGCCCGCGCCAGGCGCAGGTCGGCCAGGTTCGAGAGGATGCGCAGGCGCACCGTGCCGCCGGTGATCTTCTCGACCAGCGGCGAGACGGCCTCGGCCATGGTGTTGACGGTGTTGGCGCCCATGGCGTCGCGCACGTCCACGATGAGGTGCATGACCACCATGGCGCCGCGCGGCGCATCGTCGAACACATGCACCTCGATGTCGCGGCAGCCGCCACCCAGGCCGATCAGCACCTTGTCGCGGCTGTTGGCCACGGCCAGGATTGCCTCGCGCTGCAGCAACAGGGCCTGGCGCGCGCCGTGCGGGTCTGCCAGCCCGAGGATCTGTACCTGGGCACGCATCAACGGCCCGGTGCTCGATGCCTGGAAGCCCCCGCACTCGCGTGCCAGCTTGGCCATGTAGGAGGCGGCGGCCACCACTGAAGGCTCCTCCACCACCATGGGCACCAGCACATCGCGGCCATTGACCTGGAAGTTGCCAGCCACCGCCAACGGCAGCTCGAAGGTGCCGATCACGTTTTCGATCATGCCGTTGGCCCGCTCCACGCCCAGGGCGCCCGGCTGGCCAAGCAGCGCGGCCTCGTCGGCCGTGAGCCCGGCGGCCCGCACCACGTGGTCGAAACGCTGTGCAGGGCTCAGTGCGCGGAAGTTGGGGAGGCGGGAGTCGGCGACCATGGTGGGATGTCCTCGGGATGTGATGGAGCGGACTCTAGGCCATCTGTACCAGTCGCAATGGGTACAGTTTGCAGGGACACTTCGTGCAACTGTCCAGGTACAGGCGGGCCGTGTCATAGTCCAGCGAACCGCCCCAGACCACTGCACCGCCCGCGCATGAAAGCCTCCAAGCCCGCCTCCGTCACCCAGGCCCTGGCCGATTCCATTGACCGGCAGATACGGGATGGCGCCTACCGGGCCGGCGACAAGCTGCCCTCGCTGCGCGAGCTGGCGCAACTGCACGGCTATGCCAAGAACACCATCGTCGCGGCCTTCGAGATGCTGGTGGCGCGCGGCCTGATCGAGCCGCGCCGGGGTTCGGGCTACTTCGTGCGCGAGCAGCCCAGGGCCCAGGCCAAGGAGGAAGAGGCCGGCTCGCTCGGCCGCGCCATGGACATCGTCTGGCTGATGCGCGAGCAGCTCAAGTCCGAGCCGGGGGCGCTGGCCGTGGGCGATGGCTTCCCGCCCGTGGAATGGCTGGCCGACGTGCGCCTGGACAAGTTCCACCACAAGGTGGTGCGCACCGGCCTCGGGGCCCTCTTTCGCTATGGCAACCGGTTCGGCTACGAGCCCCTGCGCCAGCACCTGGTGCGCAAGCTGGCGGACCTGGGCATAGGCACCGAGCCGCGGCAGATCGTGCTGACCCACGGGGCCAACGAGGCCATGGACATCGTCATCCGCTACTTCGTTCCGCCCGGGGCGCCGGTACTGGTGGACGACCCGGGCTACTACCCGCTGTTCGGCAAGCTCAAGCTGGCCGGCGCGCACATCGTCGGCGTGCCACGCCTGGCCGACGGACCGGACCTGGAGGCGCTGGAGCACTTGCTCATCGTGCACAAGCCCCGGCTCTTCTTCACCCAGTCGGTGGCGCACAACCCCACGGGGTCTGATCTGACCGCAGCCAAGGCCTTCCGGGTGCTGCAGCTGGCGCAGAAGTACGACCTGATGATCGTGGAGAACGACCCGCTGGCCGACTTCAAGCCCACCAGCGCGCCACGCCTGTCCTCGCTGGACCAGCTCGAACGCACGATCTACATCGGCAGCTTCTCCAAGTCATTTTCCGCGGCGCTGCGCGTGGGGTACATCGCCTGCGGGGCCGACCTGGCCAGCGACATTGCCGACCTCAAGGCGCTGATCCACGTGAGCAGCTCGGAGTACAGCGAGCGCACGGTGGACGTGATCCTGAGCGAGGGCCACTACCAGCGCCACATCCAGCGCCTGCGCGAGCGTCTGGCCGCAGCCACCCAGAGCGCGCTGCAGATCTTCGACGCCGTGGGCGCCGAGGTGTTCACGCGCAACCCGCAGTCGCTGTACCAATGGGTGGCCCTGCCGGGCGTGCAGGACTCGCTGGCCTTTGCGCAGCAGATGCTGCCGCGCAAGATCGTCATGGCGCCGGGGTGCATCTTCTCGGTGGACTTCGCGGCGACTTCGCGCTGGTCGCGCTTCAACGTGGGCGCGGTAACCGACCCGCGCTTTGCCAAGGCCTTGCACAAGGCGCTGGTGCAGGCGGCGGAAGTGGCTGAACGGGGCCCGTAACCGGGCAGGTGGCCCTGCCCCGCAATGGCCCACGCCTCGGTGATGCGCCGGCCGATCAGCGGTAGGTGAAGTTCGCGACGATGGGGATGGCGGCCGCCACGGGGGTGGTGATGGTCAGCGTGCCGGTCATGCTGCCCGAGTTGCCGTTGAAGGTGCAGCCCGACATGGTCCAGGTGGCCTGCGCCGCGCCTGCGTTCTGCAGCACCGTCTGCTGCAGCGCCGGGTCGTTGCAGAACGCGGTCTGGTTCGCGGGCTTGGGCACGTTGTTGATCGTGATCAGGGGCACGGGCGTACCCTGGGCCGTCACCCGGACATCCAGCGTGTAGTTGCTGGGCGAACCTGCATCGATCACCACATCACCGAAGCTCACCAGCGAGAAGGCAGGGCTGGTGAGGCTGACGGCGGGGTAGACCACGCCACCGAAGCTCAGCTGCGGAATGCGCAGCACATTGCCCGCCGAGGTGAAGCTGATGTCCGCCCCCACGCTGGCATCGTTGAGGCGCAGCTGGCCGGGCGAGACCAGCTGGATCACCACGTCGCGGAACTTCAGGTTGCCGTCGATCTGCAGGATGGGAAAGCGCAGGCGGCCCGTAGCCGCGTCGAACACGGCAGGGTCGGCCGCATGCGCGGGTGCTGCAGCCAGGCCAGCCATGGCGACGGCCAGTGCGAGAGCGGAATTCCGGAGGGAGATCATGAAGCACATCCTTTGCGGGGAAAGAAACGGTGAAGTGAAACGTATCGGCAACTACAAATTCTTGCACAAGCCAGCATGCAGGCGGGCGGCCCGAACCCAACCAGCGCAGAACCGCCCGTACATGCGTCACGCACAGGAACCCAAGGATGCATCTTTTCACCCAACCCCGCCATCCGACAAAAGGGCGATGCATCCTATCCAACCTGAGCTTCAACACGTATGGCGACCGACTTGGGCCATGAGAAGCCACGCATCACCTACGGACCGTACTCCGGGGGACACTCGCTGGCTCCCATGAAGGAAGCCATCAAGGAGATTCGGTTTCCTGGGATCAATCAGGAAGCCTGACCTGGATCACCCCATGGGGGACGGAGACGTAGAGCCTGGAATCACGGATTGCAATACCGGCGGGGCGGCCGATGCTGCCTGGCAGATCCACCGCTGCAAATCCCCGGCGTCCCACCTGTCCCACGGGGGTGCTGACCTGGCCGTCAGGAGTGATCTTGCGGATCACACTGTTGGCAGGATCGGAGACATACACGTTGCCTTTGTTGTCCACCGCGAGGCTGGCGGTCTTTGGCTCCTCTTGCCAATCAACCGAGAACAGTGCCGCTGAACCAAGGCCATCGGCATGGCCGGGGGGGGCATCAGGGTTACCTGCCAAAGTGCTGACGAGCCCAGACGGAGTGATCTTGCGGATGGTTGGACCCAAGCTCTTGAAGTTATTCAGGCTATCGACCACATAGAGGTTACCGGCTGCATCGGTGGTCATGTTGCCCAGCCACGAAAATCTTGCGGCTTGGCCTTGGCCATCCCTGTGCCCCCACTGCGCTTCGCTGCCTGCGAACAATGTGGCTGTCCCTTTGGTATCTATTTTGAAAATGACTCCTTGGTAGGAGGACGCATAGACGTTGCCTGTGCTGTCCGCAGCAATGCCGGTGATGGGGTTGACGGCGGGTCTGCCCGTGCCCGTCGATGGATCCACAATCAGCAATGGATTCACATCCGCCAGAAGCACGGCCTCGCAATTGCGCAACTTCAGAATGCGGGAATCAATATAGGTGTAAAGGTTGCCTGCTCCGTCAGCGGCCAAGGCCGATCCGGGGACTGTGGCTATTCCACTTGGAAGAAATTCCTTGCCCAGGCCTGTGATCGAAGTGCACCGCCCTCCGGGCCGGCCCAGGGTGCCTACCAGACCGTCTGCTTGCACAGTGCGGATGGTGTCGTTGCCCTTGTCGCGCACATACAGCATCCCCGATGGATCGAAGGCCAGCGCCGAAGGCTGGTCAAAGCGCGCGGCATCGCCTGGCCCATCTTTGGCACCTGTGGGAGAAACCGGGCCTGCGACCACCGTGTACGTGCCCCGCTGTGTGTAGTTGCGCAACTGCACGTATTTATAGGAGGTACTGCTGCCGCCGATGCCTTCGGCCACCAGGAATTGGCCATCGGCTTTGGCCACCATGGTAATGGCCTGACACAGGTCATCGTTGCTGCGTCCGCTGTAATTGTGGCAGTCGGATGGGGCGCTGACCAGGGTCGTGACACGTCCATCGCTGCCGACATGGCGAATGCCAAGCCGTACATACCGTATGGACGGGGGGCCGAGCATAAGTTGGGTGGTCACCTCCTTGTCCAGCACGATCAGGCGATCAGCTGGGTCGAATGTGATGGCCACGATGGTGTTGCCGAGCTGCCCTTCGGTGCCCGACACCGCAGTGGCCAGGCCGTTTGCCGAGTACTTGAGGATCAGTCCGGCGTCTGCTGCGTAGAGAGTCCCCGCAGAATCAGTGGCGAGGAGTGGGTTGCGTCCTCTGGTTTGGCTGGCGATTGTGCTCACTGCACCATCCGCAGTGATCTTGCGGATTCGCCCTGTTTGAGTTTGACCAGGGAGATAAGCTTCTGACACATAGACTGTACCTGTCTTGTCTACGGCG
The DNA here is from genome assembly GCF_001428665.1 of Acidovorax sp. Root219. Lineage (GTDB taxonomy): Bacteria > Pseudomonadota > Gammaproteobacteria > Burkholderiales > Burkholderiaceae_C > Acidovorax. The sequence goes on along the minus strand of NZ_LMIJ01000023.1, from coordinate 59,374 downwards.
ATGCTGCTGGGGTTGCACAGGGCGGCGCCGTTGCCCACACCATCCTGATTGCCACATACCCCTGCCCGGCCAGCCAGGGTGGTCACGAGTCCTGCTGCACTGATCTTGCGCACCAGGTGATTCGCGGTATCGGCCACATAGGTGTTTCCTGCTGCGTCCACGGCAACCGCAGCGGGGCGGTAGAGCCGCGCGTTCTGGCCATTGCCGTCCGAATAACTGGATGGGGTGCCGGGAGTGGCGCCCGAAGGCACCCAGCCTCCGGCCAAGGTAGTGACTTGCTCGCCATTGGCGCTGAGCTTACGTACCAGGTTATTGTTGGTATCTGCGATGACCACCTCCCCCGAACTGGTCAAGGCCATTCCCCCCACGTTCGTGCTGAAGCTCGCGGTCGTGCTTGTGGGGCCGTCCTGATTGCCTTCACTGAGCGTATAACCAGCAAGAAGGGACAAGGTGGCCGAAGAAGCGGGTGGTGGGGCAGGCGATTCGACCGAACTGTCGGAACCGCCTCCGCATGCGGAGAGCATGGGAATCAATACGGCTAAAAGGCCGATGCGTTGCAGTCGCTTTTTGGGTGCTTGTTGTGTCATGAGTCGCCTTGTATGGGATATCTGTCTTTCACGCAGCGGCAGTGCCGCCAGCGCTACGCGGGCTGCAGTCACGCGGCCGCTGCGGCGGTGCTGTTGCTGCTGGCGAGACCGCGAGAAGGGCTGGGTAATCGGGGCGGTGTGGTGGTCGTCACTGGCATGGTCGAAACCCTCTCGGTTCAAAAGATAAAAAAGACAGTCCACCTGTGCAGCGCGTGCAGCAGTGCAGCAGTGCAGCAGTGCGGCGGTGCGGCGGTGCGGCGGTGCGGCGGTGCGGCGGTGCGGTGAGTCCCGCACACAAGGCAGGGCTGCACCGATCTTTGTCGAACAGTGGTGATCCGTCTGTGCCGGGTGTCACAAAGAGGTGCGCACACCCATTTGGGTGATGCCGGGCGATGGGCGAGCCAGGCCCGCGCGGAAGCCACGGTGGGCACTATCTTCATACGGCCTTTTGCACATGGCGGCACCCTGCGTGCCCCGCGGTCAACGGGGCGTGTAGCACGCGCCTGACGCGATCGCCGCCGTGACCGCACTCGCCGTACTGGCCACATTGGGGTAGACCGAGGGGGTGGCTGTGTGATCCAGCAAGCACAGGTGATTGCCCTTGCGCACCAGTACCACCGGCATGGCCTGCGATAGGCTCCAACCGTTCTTCAGGCCAGTGCCGTCCGGGCCGGGGACGCACTGGTCCTGCTCCCAGAAGCCAGTTGCAAGGATCCCAGGACCGCGCACCGCACCGCAACCGTGTCCACAGAGGCGGCGCCGATGACACCCGTGCCATTGCGCACCACGCAGCCAGTGCCCTGAGATTGGGTCTTGACCGTGACGGCATAGGCAGAACCTGCGGCCAACGGAGTGGAGAAGGTGAAGCCGCCGTCGGCGGTGAGCGGCAGATCTTCCCGGCCATTGACCAATACCACTGAGGTTCCAGTGGGCACGCCGCTGATGATGCCGCCCAGGGTGTTGCGCTCGTTGGGCAGTTGCGCGCACTCGAGCAGCACTGAAGGGGAGTCCGCTGACAGTGCTCCTGTGCCCCTCGCCACCGTGCAACGCTGGCCCGTGGGCTGGCTCTTGACAGTGAAGGCATGGCCACCGCCAACAGGCCAAAAGCCAACTCGCAGGCCAGCCCCGTAGCCAGCAGCCCGGCAAAAGAAAAAGCCCCGAGCTATGGTTTAGATAGCATCGGGGCTCTGTCAGTGGCGGAGAGGGTGGGATTCGAACCCACGGTAGTGTTGCCACTACGCCTGATTTCGAGTCAGGTACATTCGACCACTCTGCCACCTCTCCTATGTGTCGAAGCCTGCGATTATAGCAGGCTTTTTTTGCGCTCTGCAACGAGCGCGGCGTGCATTGAGATTCAGGCCTTGCCCATGTAGTCGCGCTTGCCCAGCTCCACCCCGTTGTGGCGCGCCAGGGCGTAGGCCGTGGTCACGTGGAAGAAGAACTGCGGCAGGCCGTAGTGCAGCAGGTAGGCCTGGCCCACGAACTGCTTTTCGCGCGGGGTGCCGGGTTGCAGGGTGATCTGGCGCGTGGCGGCCTCGGCGAAGTTCTCGGCGGGCAGGCCTTCGATGAAGGCCAGCACCGTGTCGATGCGCTCGTTCAGGTCGGCAAAGCCGGGGTGCTCGCCGTCCGGGAACGAGGGCACCTCGACGCCAGCCAGGCGGGCGCACACGCCCTTGGCGAAGTCGCAGGCGATCAGCACCTGGCGCGCCATGGGGAACATGTCGGGGTACAGGCGGGCCTGCAGCAGCGCGTCGGGTTCGATCTTGCGTGCAGTGGCATGGGCCTCGGTCTTGGCGAGCACGTCCTTCAGGGCGCCCAGCATCTGGCGGAACACGGGGATGCTGGAGGTGTGCATGGGGTAGGTCATGGAGGGTCTATCCTGAAAGGGGGTGAGGGGAACGACGCGCGCTCTGAGAGCCTGGCACGCTGTCGGAAGCGCATTGCACCACAACGCGCTGGATGCTGCTCGCGGCGCCTCAAGACCCGCAGCGGGCATGAAAAACGGGCCAGAAGGCCCGTTGTCCCAAGAGCGCAGGAATCCCGCTCAGGCTTGCGGCGCCAGCACGGCCAGGCCGCCCATGTAGGGGCGCAGCACCTCGGGGATGGTCACGCTGCCGTCGGCCTGCTGGTAGTTTTCCAGCACGGCCACCAGCGTGCGGCCCACGGCCAGGCCCGAGCCGTTCAGGGTGTGCAGCAACTCGTTCTTGCCCTGGGCGTTCTTGAAGCGGGCCTGCAGGCGGCGCGACTGGAAGGCCTCGCAGTTGCTCACCGAGCTGATCTCGCGGTAGGTGTTCTGCGCGGGCAGCCAGACTTCGAGGTCATAGGTCTTGGCGGCGCCGAAGCCCATGTCGCCGGTGCACAGGCTCATCACGCGGTAGGGCAGGCCGAGCTTTTGCAGCACGGCTTCGGCGTGGCCGGTCATGGCTTCGAGCGCGTCGTAGCTCTTGTCGGGGTGCACGATCTGCACCATTTCGACCTTGTCGAACTGGTGCTGGCGGATCATGCCGCGCGTGTCGCGCCCGTAGCTGCCGGCCTCAGAGCGAAAGCAGGGCGTGTGCGCCGTGAGCTTGATCGGCAGCTCGGCCTCGGCCACGACCACGTCGCGCACGAAGTTGGTCAGCGGTACCTCGCTGGTGGGGATGAGGTAGAGCGCCGCGTTGTCGGGCACGGGCTCGCCGTCCTGGCCGCCCTTCTTCGCAGCGAACAGGTCGCCCTCGAACTTGGGCAACTGGCCCGTGCCCTTGAGCGAGTCGGCGTTGACGGCGTAGGGCACGTAGCACTCGGTGTAGCCATGCTCCTGGGTCTGCACGTCGAGCATGAACTGGGCGAGCGCGCGGTGCAGGCGGGCAATGTTCCCCTTCATCACGGTGAAGCGCGAGCCCGAGAGCTTGACGCCCATGTCGAAGTCCAGGCCCAGGGGCGCGCCCACGTCGACATGGTCCTTGACCTCGAAGGCATAGGTGCCGGGCGTGCCCCACTTGCGCACTTCGACGTTGCCCGATTCGTCAGCGCCCACGGGCACGCTCTCGTGCGGCAGGTTGGGCACGGCGGCCAGCATGGTTTGCAGCTCGGCCTGGATCTGCTCCAGCCGCGCGGCCGATTGCTCCAGCTCCGCCTTGGAGGCGGTGACCTGGGCCTTGGCGGCCTCGGCGCCGTCCTTGTCGCCACGGCTGATCAGCATGCCGACCTGCTTGGAGAGCTGGTTGCGCTGCGACTGCAGCTCTTCGGTGCGCGATTGCAGGGTCTTGCGCTCGGATTCCAGGCCCTGGAAGGCGGCAACGTCCAGGAAGGCCTGGGGCTTCTTGCGGGTTTCCAGGCGCGCGATGGCGGTATCGAGGTCTTTGCGGAGAAGAAGAATGTCTAGCATGGGGTCGATTTTAGAGGTGGACGCGCAACGGGCCTCAGGCAAGGCCGGTCGGGTCGAAATTGGCGCCGCACAGGATCATGGCGACGGTCTCCTGCGGCTGCGGCTTGTAGGCGCCGGTCTGCAGGGCTGCCAGGCCCAGCGCGGCCGCCGGCTCCACGGCCAGCTTGAGCTCCTTCCACAGCCACTGCTGGGCCGAGCGGATGGCCTCGTCGGGCAGCAGCAGGGATTCGTGCACATGGCGCTGGCTCACCTCCCAGCCGATAGCGCCGATGCGGCGCGCACCCAGCGAATCGGCGGCGATGCCGCCCACCTCCACGTCCACCGGCATGCCGGCTGCGCGGGCCGCGTGCAGGGTGGGGGCACGCTCGGGCTCCAGCGCCACCACGTGGGCGCGGCTTTCCACCCAGGCGGCCACGCCGCCGATCAGGCCGCCGCCGCCCACGCTGACGAGAACGGTGTCGGGCAGGCGCCCGCCCTGCTCCTCGATCTCGGCCGCCAGCGTGCCTGCACCGGCCACCACCTCGGGCTGGTCGTAGGCATGGGCCTGCAGCGCGCCGGTGGTCTTCTGGCGCGCCACGCAGGCCTCGAAGGCTTCGGAATACGCGGCGCCGGTGACGACCACCTCAGCCCCCAGCGAGCGCAGCCGGGCGCGCTTGGCCTCGGGCGAGACCTCGGGCACAAAGACTTCGCAGCGCACGCCCAGGGCCTTGGCGGCCGCCGCCACGGCAATGCCGGCATTGCCGCCGGAGGCGATGATCACGCCGCTCTCGGGCACGGGGTTGGCCATCAGCCGGTACAGCATGCCGCGGGCCTTGAAGCTGCCACCCACCTGCAGGTGCTCGAGCTTGAGCCAGACCTCGGCGCAGTCCACGCCCAGGGATCGGCCGCTCAACCGCAGCAGCGGCGTGGTGCGCAGGAAGTCGGGGCGGGAGGCCAGCTGGGTGCGGGCGGCGGAGATGGCGGCGCGGTCGATCATGGAAATGCGGGGGCCCGAAGGCCCGGTTCAAGACAACCTGGGAGTGTAGATGCCCCGTTGCGCACCGCAGCACACACACAGATACACCCTGGGCTGTGCCCAGGCCTTTTGGCTGCCGATAACATGGGCATGGGCCGCCGCTTGTTGCGGGCGTGCCCTCAGGAGGTTGATCGCATGTTCTTTGTGTTCGGCCCTTCGGGGCAGATGTACCGTGGCGGGCCTGAAAACCTGGCCACCATCGCACCGGTGCGGCGCGTGCAGCGCCCGCAGGCTTTGCGCACCCGCTCGCTGGACGTGCAGGCACGGGAGCCCGACCTGCCCACGCCCCCCACCGGCGCCGCCGCCCTGCCCGTGAACCTGCGCCTGCAGGATGCCGTGAGCGCCTATGCCCAGACCGAACAAGGCCCCCAGCAGGTGCGCAAGCCGCTGACGCTGGTGAGCGACGTGATGACCCTGGAGGCCGTGACCGTGCAACCCGATGCCATCGTGAACGCCGCCTGGCAGACGCTGGCGGAGCACCATGTGGCACAGGCGCCGGTGGTGGACGCCCAGGGCCGCGTGGTCGGGCTGCTGCTGCGCGCCGACATGGCGCCGCTGGACCTGCTGCCCGAGCCCGGCGCGGTAAAGCAGGCCATCGACCTGGCCCGGCGGCCCGTGTCCGAGGTGATGGTGAGCCCCGTGCCCGCCGTGGCGGCCGACACCGAACTGCGCCGCGTGGCGGCCGTGCTGTTGGACACGGGCCTGCCCGGCCTGCCGGTGACGGATGACTCGGGCCGGCTCACCGGCTTCATCTCGCGCACCGACATCCTGCGCGCCGTGGCGGCCGACCCGCCGCTGGACCTGTGGAGCGGTCCGGCAGTGGCGCTGTGAGCGCCTACTTGCGTTGCGTCAATGGCCGGTCGGCCCTGTCTCGGGCTGGCGCTCCTTGATCTCGAAGCCTGTGGCAGCATCGATCTTGAGCCCCTTGGGCAGCGGGAACTTGATGGTCTCCTCAATGCCCGACATGGTGCGCACCGACACGGCGCCCAGCGCCTTGATGCGGTCGATGACCTGCTTGACCAGGATTTCGGGCGCCGAGGCGCCAGCCGTGAGGCCCACGCGCGCCACGCCGGTGAACCACTCGGCCTGCAGTTCCTCGGCACTGTCGACCATGAAGGCCGTGGTGCCCAGCTTGGCGGCCAGTTCGCGCAGGCGGTTGCTGTTGGAGCTGGTGGGGCTGCCCACGACGATGACCACATCCACTTGCGGGCTCAGCACCTTGACTGCGTCCTGCCGGTTCTGCGTGGCGTAGCAGATGTCCTGGTGCTTGGGCTCGCGCACCTGGGGGAAGCGCGCGCGCACCGCGGCAGAGATTTCGGCGGCGTCGTCCACGCTCAGGGTGGTCTGGGTGACTACCGCGAGCTTAGCGGTCTGCCTGGGCTGCACGCGGGCCACGTCGGCCACGTCTTCCACCAGGTGGATGCCATGGTCGAGCTGGCCCATGGTGCCCTCCACCTCGGGATGGCCCTTGTGGCCGATCATGATGAACTCGTAGCCTTCCTTGGCCAGCTTGGCCACCTCGACGTGCACCTTGCTCACCAGCGGGCAGGTCGCGTCGAAGATGGAAAAGCCGCGCGCCACGGCCTCTTCCTGCACGGCCTTGCTCACCCCGTGGGCACTGAAAATCAGCGTGGCGCCCGGGGGCACGTCCGAGAGCTCCTCGATGAAGATCGCACCCTTGGCCTTGAGGTCGTTGACCACATAGGTGTTGTGCACGATCTCGTGGCGCACGTAGATGGGGCGGCCGAATTTCTGCAGCGCGCGCTCGACGATTTCGATGGCACGGTCCACGCCGGCGCAAAAGCCACGCGGCTCGGCCAGCAGGATTTCCTGGGGGGTCTGCATCAGAGGATTCCGATCACGAGCACTTCGAAGGTGACGGGCTGGCCGGCCAGCGGGTGGTTGAAGTCAAAGCGCACGGCGCCGTCCTCGCGCACCTGCATCACCGCACCGGCATAGCTGCCCATCCCGTCGGGAGTGGGGAACTGCACCACATCGCCAGGGCTGTATTTTTCGTCGGCACTGCCCAGCTCGTTGAGCAGCTTCTTGGCCACCCACTGCTGCATGTCGGGGTTGCGCTCGCCAAAGGCCTCGCCCGCAGGCAGCTCGAAGGTGGCGCGCGTGCCCTCCACCAGGCCCAGCAGGTGCTGCTCCATGGCGGGCGACAGCTCGCCCGTGCCCAGCGACAGCGTGGCCGGCTTGTCGGCAAAGGTGTTGATCACATCCCCCGCCGGGCCTGCCAGGCGATAGTGCAGCGTGAGAAAGGAGCCCGGCTGTACGGTGGGAAGGGCTGTGGCGGTAGAGGTCATGAAAGTCCCGATAAACTGGCCTCTATTGTAGAAAAACGGGCAAGCCCCCATGGCTGGGTGTCCGAGACTCCTTATTTCCTGCACGCCATGGCCATCAAAGACCTCCCCCCGGACGCCCAGCCGCGCGAAAAACTCCTCGCGCGCGGCCCCGCCGCGCTGGCCGATGCAGAGCTGCTGGCCATTCTGCTGCGCACCGGCATTGTGGGCAAGGGAGTGCTGCAGATGGCGCAGGAGCTGCTCGACCCGCCGGTGCTGGATGCCGCCACCGGCAAGCTCACGGGCGGTTTCGGCGGCATCGCCGGCCTGCTGCACACCAGTGCGGACGACCTGGCGCGCATCAAGGGCCTGGGCCCCGCCAAACGCGCCGAGCTGGTGGCCGTGCTGGAGCTGGCACGCCGCGCCCTGGCCCAGCAGTTGCGCGAACGCGAGGTGTTCGACTCGCCCGACACCGTCAAGCACTATGTGCAGTTGCACCTGGCCGCCAAGGGGCACGAGGTGTTCGCCGTGCTGTTCCTCGATAGCCAGAACCGCCTGCTGGCGCTCGAAGAACTGTTTCGCGGCACCTTGACCCAGGCCAGCGTCTACCCGCGCGAGGTGGTGCTGCGCGCCCTGCACCACCAGGCCGCCGCCGTGGTGCTGGCCCACAACCACCCCAGCGGCAGCGTGCAACCGAGCCGCGCCGACGAGGCGCTTACCCAGACGCTCAAGACCACGCTGGCGCTGATCGACGTGCGCGTGCTCGACCATGTCATCGTGGCGCCGGGCCAGGCGCTGTCGATGGCCGAGAAGGGTCTGATGTGAGCCCGGCACCACCGGCGCGCCCGCCCTTGCCCAGTCCACGGCCTGCGGCCCCCACCGCGCTGCAGACCGCCCTGGCCCGCGCCGCCGACACCGCAGGCAAGGAGGCCCTGCCCCCCAGCGTGGCAGCGGCCCTGCCCGTATCCGTGCCAGCGGTACCCGAACCCACGCGCGCCGCCCGGCGCGCATCGGCAGCGGCACGGCTGGCGGCGGCCCGACCGGCGCGCGTGCCCAGGCCACCCGCCACAGCACCGAGTCCCACCGCCACACCCAAACGACGGACGGCCCCCGCGCCCCGGCGCGCCGGCCAGCGCATCGCCGATCTGCAGGAGCTGGCCACGGTGGCCCGCCAGCTGCGCGAGCAGCACGAACGCGAGCAGGCCGAAGAGAAGGCCCGGCGCGAGGCCGCTGCGCGCCAGGAGGCCGAGAACCAGTTCTTCAGCCGCAGCGTGGGCCCCATCACCCCGCTGCGCGTGCGCAACCTGGCGCGCCTGCAGCGCCGCCTGCCCCAGCCGCTGCCGCTGCAGCACTGGCTGGACGAGGAGCGCGTGCTGCTCGAATCCATCAGCGACGACTTCGACGTGAGCACCCTGCTCGACACCGACGACGCGCTGAGCTACCGGCGCCATGGCATCGGCGTGCAGGTCACGCAGCGGCTGCGCTCGGGTTACTGGAGCATCCAGGGCCAGCTCGACCTGCATGGCCTGCGCGTGGACGAGGCGCGCGAGGCCCTGGGCCAGTTCATCCGCCAATCCCACCGCAACGGGCTGCGCTGCGTGCGCGTGGTGCACGGCAAGGGCCTGGGCTCGCCCGGCAAGAGCCCCGTGCTCAAGGGCCGGGTGCAGCGCTGGCTGGTGCAGAAGAACGAGGTGCTGGCCTTCGTGCAGGCCCGGCCCGTCGATGGTGGCGCAGGCGCATTGCTGGTGCTGTTGCAGCCCGTGGTTCCACGCAATCCATAGGCGCGTGCGCGCCTCGGGCAGTGGCCCGTGAAGGCGCGGTGGGCTCGCGCGCACTGCGCCCCGGTGTCAATCCGCTGCGGCGATCAGGTCTACCTCGACCGTAGCGTTCTTGGGCAGCTGCAGCACCCCCACCGAGGTGCGGGTGTGCGCGCCCACCGGGCCGAGCACGCGGTAGAGCACTTCCGAGGCGCCATCGGCCACCTCGCTCTGCTGCGTGAAGCCGGGGGCCGACTGCACGTAGACGGTGATGCGCAGCACCGCCGTGACGGCATCGAGCGTGCCCAAAGCGCGCTGCAGCAGCGCCAGCGCCCGCATGGCGCAGACCTTGGCTGCGCGCTGCGCATCCTGCAGCGACGCATCTGCCCCTGCAGCACCCGTGACCACCACGGTGTCGCCCACGCGGGGGATCTGGCCGCTCAGGTAAATATGGCGGCCATCGCGCACCAAAGGCACGTAGTTGCCGCCGATCTTGATCTCGCCGTCGAAGCTGTAGCCCAGCGCCTGGGCCTCCTGGGCGAAGCGTTCATCGCATGACATGGGCGGGGTGCTTTCCAACAAGGATCATTTTTCGGGTGCGACAGCGCCCTCGAAGCCCAGCGACATGGGCTGCTTGAGATCGCCCTTGTTGCTCATGCCCACGGGCGCCAGGCGCAGGTTGCGCGCGGTGAAGTACAGGTAGCCGTTGACCTTGGACACCGTGACGGTGCCGGCCTTGTCGCCGCTCTGCCAGCCCAGCAGCTTGCCGCCCGATGCATCGGTGAGCGAGACCAGGGCCTTTTTCTGGGCGGGATCGGGCTTGGCAGCCACTTCGTAGGTGCCCGGTGCGGGCTGGTCGGTGCCAAAGTCCACCTCGACCAGTTGCGTCTGGGAGTTGGTGGCAAACACGAAGGACTTGGAGGTGGCGAGGTAGTTGAGCCCCGTCTTGAACCCATAGCGGGTTTTGGCGGCATTGGCCACCTCGGCCCGCACCTCGCCGAAGTTGTGCCAGCCGTTGGGGCCCGAGTAGAGCTTGCTCTTGGGGTTGGTGAAGCGGTCGTCCGACGCGGGCGGCGCACTGCCCCAGGTGTCTCCAGCGGCGGGGGCCGGCTGGGCATGCGTCAGGGCACAGGCCAGCAAGCTGGCGGCAAGGACAAGGGAACGCTTCATGGCACGGGCTCCTTCGGTGGAATGGACAACCGCAGTATGCCTGCGGGCGCATCCAGGAGCGCAGGCCCGCGGGCCCGCACAGCCGCTCACATCAGTTTCTTGGCCACCAGGGGCTGGTTGACCATCCAGTCCGCCGTGCCCGTGAAGCTCTCGCGCAAGCGCGTGCGCAGCGCCTCGGGCACGCCCGTCTCGCCCATGGCCTGGTCCATGCAGGCCACCCACTGGCGGCTCTCCTGAGTGCCGATGGAAAACGGCATGTGGCGCGCACGCAGGCGCGGGTGGCCGAACTGGTCGGTGTAGTAGGACGGCCCGCCTAGCCAGCCGCACAGGAACCAGAACAGCTTTTGCCGCGCGCTGGCGAGGTCGCTGCCATGGGCGGCACGCAACTCGGCATAGCCGGGCTCCAGGTCCATCAGGTCGTAGAAGCGCTCGACCAGGGCGCGCACGCGTTCTTCGCCGCCGATCCATTCGAAGGGCGTGGTGGTGGGGGTGGTGTTGTCGGGGGTGTCGTCGTCCATGGGGGTCACAGTCTGCGCCAGGCATGTCTGGCGAGCTTGGTTGCAAGAGCAGGGATGTTCATATTTCTCAGTTGGAAGCCGCCCTGGCCGATGCACCGGAAGGAGACCTCGCCGGGCTGCCAAGGGTAGCCTACGTGCTGCCTCCGGTCGCCCTACTCCGAGGCGCGGCGCAAGGTCTCCACCACGGGGCGGCGCAGCACATCGCGCAGCCCCCACCAGCCTGCGGCCAGCGCCAGCACGGCACCGGCCAGCGCACCGGCCAGCGGCACCCAGGGCGATGCCGTCCAGGTGAAATCGAACACGAAGCGCGCCAGCGCCCAGCCCACGACCACGGCCACCGTGCTGGCCAGAAAGCCCGCGAGCAGGCCCACGCCCATGAGTTCGGCGCGCTGCACCTGGCGCAGCAGGCTGGCGCGGGCCCCCACGGCGCGCATGATGGCGAACTCGCGCGCACGCTCCTCGCGCGTGGCGGTGACGGCCGCGAACAGCACCACCAGGCCGGCGGCCAGGGTGAAGGCGAAGAGGAACTCCACCGCGCGGATCACCTGGTCGAGCACGCGCTGCACCTGGGTGATGGTGGCGCCCATGTCCACATTGGTGATGTTGGGGAACTGGCGCACCAGCGCGTTGTCGAAACCGGCCTTGTCGGGTGCGCGGTAGGCCGCCAGGTAGGTCACGGCCACGCCTTCGAGGTGCTCCACGGGGTACATCACGAAAAAATTGGCGCGCATGGAGCCCCAGTCCACCTTGCGCAGGCTGGTGATGCGCGCTTCGTTCTGCACACCGCCGATGTCGAACTGCAGCCTGTCGCCCATCTTCAGGCCCAGGGTTTCGGCAATGCCCTCTTCCACGCTGATGGTGCCCTGCTCGTTCTCGGTCCATTGGCCGGCCACGATCTGGTTGTGGGGCGGCTGCTGCACGGCGGTGGAGAGGTTGAACTCGCGGTCCACCAGGCGCTTGGCGCGGTCGTCGGTGTAGTCGGCCGGGCCCACGGCCTTGCCGTTCACCGCCAGCAGGCGGCCGCGGATCATGGGGTACCAGTCGTAGCGCTTCACGCCGCCATCCTTCAAGCTCTGCTGGAAGGCGTCGGACTGCTCGGGCATGACGTTGATCACGAAGCGGTTGGGCGCATCGGGCGGCGTGGCCTGCCGCCAGCTGCTGATGAGGTCGGTGCGCAGCAGCACCAGCAGCACCAGCGCCAGCAGGCCCACGGCCAGGCTGCTGACCTGCACCACGGCGTAGGCCGGGCGCGCCGAGATCTGCCGCGTGGCCAGCACCAGCCAGCGTGGTGCGGTGGCCTCGTTGACGCTGCGGCGCAGCAGCTTCACGGCCACCCAGCTCAGGCCCGCGAACAGCGCCACGGCAGCGGCAAATCCGCCCACGGCGATCAGGCCCAGCTTGATGTCGCTGCTCACGGCCAGCAGCAGGGCCGCAAAGCCGGCCACGCCCACGCCCAGCACGGCCATGGAGGCCGGCTTGAGCCCACCCACATCGCGCCGGATCACGCGCAGCGGCGGCACCTGGGCCAGTTGCAGCACGGGCGGCAGGCCAAAGGCGAACAGCAGCGTGAGCCCCATGCCCAGCCCGAAGGCCACGGGCCACAGGCTGGCGGCGGGCAGGGCCGACTCCACCAGCCCGGCCAGCAGCAGCACGAAGACGTAGTGCACCAGGTAGCCCACGGCCACGCCCAGCGCGCTGGCGAACAGCCCGATCAGCGCAAACTCTGTGGTGTAGGCGCCGGCGATGGTGCGCTGGCTCTGCCCCAGCACGCGCAGCATGGCCGAGGCGTCAAGGTGGTCGGCGGCAAAGCCGCGCGCGGCCAGCGCCACGGCCACCGCCGAAAGCAGCGCGGCCAGCAGGGCCACCAGGCTCAGGAATTTCTGCGCCCGGTCCAGCGTCTGGCGCATCTCGGGGCGGCCGCTTTCGAGCGACTCGACGCGCACGCCGTGCTGCTCGGGCTTCTTGGCCTCGTCGGCAGCCCACTGGCTGAAAGCCTTGACGGCCGCCGGGGCGCCGGAGACGGCAAACCGGTAGGTCAACCGGCTGGCGGGCTGCACCAGGCCGGTGGCGGGCACGTCGGCCTCGTTGAGCATGACGCGCGGCGCAAAGCTCATGAAGCCGGCGCCCCGGTCCGGCTCGATGACGATGATGCGGGTGATGCGCAGCTGCGCATCACCCAGCAGCAACTGGTCGCCCATGGCCAGGCCCAGCGATTCGAGCAGCGGCGCATCCACCCACACCTCGCCGCGCGCCGGGATGTCGCGCGTGGTCTGCTCGGCCGCCCCCGGGCCCACGGCCACGGTGAGGGTGCCGCGCAGCGGGTAGCCCGGCTGCACGCTTTTGAGGGCCACCAGCTTGCTGGCACCGCCCTTGGCATCGGTGGCCCGCCCCATGGTGGGAAAGCCCATGGTGGTCACGCTCTGCAGGCCCAGGGCCTTGGCGCGCTCCACGAAGGTGGCAGGCGTGGGGTTGTCGCTGGCCACCACGGCGTCTCCGCCCAGCAGTTGCAAGGCGTCGCGCTGCAGGCCGCCCTGCAGGCGGTCGGCAAAGAAGCCCACCGAGGTGAGTGCGGCGACGGCCAATGTCACGGCCACGACCAGGAGGCGCAGCTCGCCCGCGCGCAGGTCGCGCAACAAGGTGCGCCAGCCCAGGCGGATAAAAGAAAGGTTCATGGGCGTGACATTAGCGCAAAAGCCCGCCAATCCGCGGCAATGAAACATTTCCAGCCGGCGTGCAGGCCCTTTAAGAGCCTGTTCAACGTCTTTTTGAAGCCGCGCAAGTCCCTTTTCGGGATGGGATGCAAGGCGCGGAGTGCAGCCAATAGCTCGGCTATTGGCAAGCGCCGCAACGCCGCAGACCGCCCGAAAAGGCACTTGCCCGAAGGGTTGGGGCGAAATCGGGCGATTGGACGCCCAGGCTGCTTGCATGGGCATGAGCCCATGCGGCGCATCCGAAGCATCCACTCATCCCGATTGCGCCCCAACGCGGCTGCAAAAAGACATTGAACAGGCTCTAAGGGCCCTCTACCCTAACGGGGAGCGACGTTCAACCGCTCTTCCAGGCCCTTGAGCACCGGGGTGATCTCGGCGCCCACGCGGATCTGCGGGTTCGAGAAGCCGTCGCTCTTGCCGGCCTCGATCTCGCGCTGCTGGATCAGGGGCACGGCCTTCTTGAACGCCTCCTCGAAGGAATGCGTACTGCGCAGCTGTTCGTCGAACACGGCGCGGCCAAAGAAGGTCAGCTCCGACAGGGCGCCGCAGCCGTAGGAGGTGTGGGTCGCGTCCGCCGCCGTCATGATCAGCGTCGAGGGCGTGGCCAGGGCGTCGATCCAGCCGCCCGAGTAGCAGGCGGATATCGCGATCACGCGGTGGCGTATGCCCGACGTGTCCAGCGCCTCGCGCAGCATCTCGGGGCTGATGGGAGGCACCTCCAGCGGCCAGTGCGAGGCGGCGAGCTGGTGGTTCTGGGCGCCGTGCGAGGTCATGTAGACCACAAGCACGTCGTTCTCCTTGTCCATGCGTGCGGCCAGGGCCGTCACCGCCCGGTCCAGGTTCTCGGGCGTGGCCCAGACATGGGTGTCGGCGGTTTCGGCGTGGTTCAGCAAGTGCAGCACCCGGCCCTGCGCGTCGAAGCGCTCCTGCAAGAGGTCGCTGACCATGGTGCTCTCGCGGCGGAACACGTTCTCGCGGGCGTAGGGAGCGAACACCAGGGCATAGACATCGGTCACGCCAGGACGCTCGGGCACCAGGGCGTCGACCTGCTGCTGCATCAGGTCCTGCTGAGATTCGAACAGCGATTGGGACAGATGCAGGCGGGCTGGGGCGGGCGTGTCGTCGCCGGAGGTGTCGGGCACCCAGGAGCGGCTGGATGCGTACTGCATACCCACCCCGAGCACAGCCAGCAGCAACAGTGCGTACAAGCCCGTGCGCACATGCGAACGCACGAAGCGGGACAGCACCCGGACATCGGCCGCCAGCATCCACAGCAGCGTCGCCGCATAGATGACCCAGAAAACCGTGGGGCCGTATCCCGAAGACCAGCGAGCAGGCTGGTGCGCCCCCCACGCCATCAATGCGTAGGCCACCACCGACGCGGGCAGCACGGCCACGCTGGTGAGCGCTAGCCAGGCAGCCAGGCCACCGGTCACCTGCGCCGGTGAATCCTGGCGCCGAGCGGGAGATAGCGCCCACCAGGCACACCAGGCAAGCAGCGGCAGCGACCACCATGTCAGCAGCCAGCCGCGCAGGTTGAAATGGGCCGGGCCCGCCACATGCAGACGCTCCAACCCCAGCAAAACCCCGCTGCACAGCAGCACCAGAACGATCAACTGCAGGGGCCTGGGCACGGCCGCACCCGTTCGGGGCGCCAACAGCACGGCGGCCCGCAGCCCTTGCCACCACCACTGCCCGAGCGGCAGGCGCGGCAAATCTACCGCTTCGGTCACCGCGGATACGGGCGCATCGGGCTCCCCGGGCCCCTGGGGCACGGGGATGCGATGGGTGTCCGGCACCTCGTCGGGGTCGTAGGGGCCAAACTGGCTGGGCAGGGTGTCCGGCCATGCGTTGGGGGATTTCTGATCGCGCATCGCCCGATCATGCCATCGCCGCGCGGCGGCCCGGTGTCAGGTGGCGGAGGATGAAGGGGTGGTGGCCTGCGCCAGTTCAGGCTGCAGCACCAGCCGCTGCATGCCGCTGTAGCAGACGAAGCGCCGGTTGGTGGCGCGGCCGATGGCGCACAGGCCCAGTTGCTCGGCCACGGCGTGCCCCATCTGCGTCATGCCGCTGCGCGAGACCACGATGGGCACGCCCATCTGGGCGGACTTGATGACCATCTCGCTGGTCAGCCGGCCCGTGGTGTAGAACACCTTGTCGGCGCCCACCATCGGTGCCGCGTCCCCGGCGGCCATCCACATCCACCCCGCAATCGTGTCGATGGCGTTGTGGCGGCCCACGTCCTCGACAAAGACCAGCAGCTCCTCGCCCTGGAACAGCGCGCAGCCGTGCACCGAGCCGGCCGATTTGTAAGTGCTCTCCTTGAGGCGGATGGCGTTGACGATGCCGTACAGCTGGCCCTGCGTGAGCCGCGCCTCGGGCAGCACGATGCGGTCCACCTCGTCCATCAGGCCGCCGAACACGCTGCCCTGGCCGCAGCCGGTGGTGACCACCTTGCTGGCCGTGCGCTCCTCGATGCGCGCGATGCCGTGGCGCGTGCGCACGGCGGCGGCGTTGACCTCCCAGTCCACCGTGATCGACTCGATGTCCTGCGCCGACTCCACCAGGCGCTGGTTGCGCAGGTAGCCCAGCACCAGCAGCTCGGGGTGCGCGCCCAGGGTCATCAGCGTGACCAGCTCGCGGTTGTCGACATACACGGTCAGCGGGCGCTCGGCGGGGATGGACAGCTCTTCGCGCTCGCCATGCTCGTTGACCACCTCGACGCGGTGGGTCAGCGGCGCCTGCGCCTGGGTCAGGCGCGGCAGGCGGGGGGCGGCGGTGGCGGGCACGGGCATGGTCATGGGGACAGCGTAGCGCATCCCCGCGCGATGCAGCGGACAGGCACCCGCCAGTGCCGGGCGGTGCTCAGGACTTGGGCGCCGAAGCGGCCGCTGCAGGCGTCTGGGTGCTGGGCGGGCTGCTGGCCGTGCCCGGTGGCGAGTGCGCGCCGGCGGCCTCCAGGGGCTTGGCCTCGGGCGGTGTGTAGACAAAGGGGCCCGGGTCCGCACAGGCGGCTCCCACTGCGGCGGCAGGCTTGGCGGCGGTGTTGGTCTTGCGGTAGTGGGCCGCGACCCGGTCCTGCGACTGGCACAGCTTGTAGTTGTCGACCTTGCCGGCCCAGGCGGCCTTGGCAGCGGCTTCGGCCGCCTTGGCGGCTGCCTCGGGCGCAGGCGGCGGCAATTTGGCCAGCGCGGCGCTGCAGGCGCAGGCGGCGCACAGGGCCAGCAGCAAGGGGCGAAGGAAAGAAGGCTTGTTGTTCATCGTCATGGTGGGCCTCATGCCTGAACGGGCTTGGCGGCAGCGGCCTCGCCCGCGGGCTCTGCACTGCTGCTGCGTTGCGATGGGATCTTGCCGGCCTTGACATCGTCGTACCAGAGCTGGTGGTGCTCCCTGGCCCAGGTTTCGTCCACGTAGCCGGTCTTCATGGCCTTGTAAGCGCCCTGCATGCCGATGGTGCCCAGGTAGATGTGGCCCATGAACATGACCATCATCACCACCGTGGCCACGGCGTGGACCATGTGTGCGATCTGCATCGTGCCGCGCTCGTAGATGAGCCCGGGAATGAGCTTGTCCAGCACCAGGCCCGAGGCCACGACGATGGCGCCCAGGAACAGCACCCCACCCCAGAAGACCAGCTTCTCGCCGGCATTGAAGCGGTGCGAAGGCACCTCGGTGCCCGAAAGCATGCCGCCGCCCTTGAGCAGCCAGGTGAGGTCGCCCCGGCGCGGGAAGTTGTCCTTGAGGAAGGTGAAGAACACGATGACCAGCGACACCGCGAACAGCGGCCCGGCGAAGTTGTGCAGGTTCTTGAGGGCATAGGCCAGCCAGCCGAACAGCGTGCCACCCAGGATAGGCAGCAGGAAGAACTTGCCGAAGGCCATCACCAGGCCCGAGATGGCCAGTGCCACGAAGGCGATGGCATTGGCCCAGTGGGCGGAGCGCTCGAAGGGCGTGAAGCGCTCGATCTTGCGGCCCGTCTCGGCGCCGTGCAGCTGCATCGTGCCCTTGCGCCAATAGAACAGGGCGATGGCCCCCGCCACGATGAGCAGCAGCGAGCCGCCGTAGGGAATGATCCACTGGTTGCGCACCTGGCGCCAGGCCTCGCCCGCGTTGGTCACGCGCGAACCCGGGTATTGCACGAAGGGCTGGATCAGGTTGCCGGCCTCGGGCGCCTGGCTCTTGGGCAGGCTGCTGTAGCCCGTGACGCCCTCGCCCACCTGGCGCCACATCGGCGCGTTGTTGCCCGGCTGCACCTTGGCGCGTTCGCCGTTGTTCTGCTGGGCGTAGCCCGGCTCTTCGCTGGCATCGGGCTTGACCTGGAAGATGTTCTGGCCCTGGATGCCGCCGACCGCGGGCGCCGCCGCTGGCGTCGCGGCAGAGGCCGCTTGCGCGCTGGCCGGGGCCTGGGCCCCTGCCGTGCCCCAGGCCAGGCCGGCCAACAGCGCCATGCTGCACAGGAAGTTTTTCATGGCAGGCCTCGCTCTACCGGGTGGTGCGGGTGTATTCGTTCTGGCCGTACTGCTGGCGCGCCTTGAGCTGCTGCTCCCAGCCAGCCTTGTCGCCGGCCTTCCAGCCGGGCTGCGTGAAATTGCTGCCTGTGCCGGCATAGGGCGGCGCATCGATGCGCACGCCGCCGCCGGTCTGCGGCTTCTCGGTGCAGGCCACCAGCGCCAGCAGCCCACAGGCTGCGCCCAGGATCAGTACAGTGCGCCCGGTCATGACTTGGCTCCCGGGGTGGGTTGGCCGGCCTGCTTGGAGCCATAGGCCGTGCCCCAGCCCCAGACCTCGGCACCCTTGCCGCGCTGCACCACGCGGTTGCGGAAGATGTCCGCCACCACGTCGCCATCGCCGGCCAAGAGGGCCTTGGTGGAGCACATCTCGGCGCAGGCCGGCAGCTTGCCCTCGGCCAGGCGGTTGCGGCCGTACTTGTCGAACTCGGCCTGGCTGCCGTGGGTTTCGGGGCCGCCGGCGCAGAAGGTGCACTTGTCCATCTTGCCGCGCACGCCGAAGGTGCCCTGCGAGGGGAACTGGGGGGCGCCGAACGGGCAGGCATAGCTGCAGTAGCCGCAGCCGATGCAGACGTCCTTGTCGTGCAGCACCACGCCTTCGTCGGTGCGGTAAAAGCAGTTCACGGGGCACACGGCCATGCAGGGGGCGTCACTGCAATGCATGCAGGCCACCGAGATGGACTTTTCGCCCGGCACGCCGTCGTTGAGCGTGACCACGCGGCGGCGGTTCACGCCCCAGGGCACTTCGTGCTCGTTCTTGCAGGCGGTGACGCAGCCGTTGCATTCGATGCAGCGCTCTGCATCGCAGATGAATTTCATTCGTGCCATGGGGTGTCTCCTGGTCGCTGCTGCGTGTTCATGCCCGTTCCACGTTGCAGATCGTGGTCTTGGTTTCCTGCATCATGGTCACGCTGTCGTAGCCATAGGTGGTGGCCGTGTTCACGGCCTCGCCGCGCACGATGGGCGCTGCGCCCTTGGGGTAGTGGTCCAGCATGTCCGCGCCCTGCCAGCGGCCCGAAAAGTGGAACGGCATCCACACCGTGTCGGGCGCCACGCGCTCGGTCACCAGGGCCTGCACGTTGATGCGGGCGCCCGTGGGCGAACTGAGCCACACCCGCTCGCCGTTGCGCACGCCACGCTCGCCGGCGGTCTTGGGGTGGATCTCCACGAACGACTCCTGCTGCAACTCGGCCAGCCAGGGGTTGGAGCGGGTTTCCTCGCCGCCGCCTTCGTACTCGACCAGACGGCCCGAGGTCAGGATCAGCGGGAACTTCTCGTGCACCTTGTCGGCGATGTTCTTGTCCTGCACGCTCTTGTAGAGGGTGGGCAGGCGCCAGAACGCCTTCTTGTCATCGTGCGTGGGGTACTTGGCCATCAGGTCGGGCCGGGTGCCATACAGCGGCTCGCGGTGCTGCGGAATGGCATCGGGGAAGTTCCACACCACGGCGCGCGCCTTGGCGTTGCCGAAGGGGTGGCAGCCATGGTTCTTCATGGTCACGCGGATGATCGCGCCCGTGGGGTCGGTCTTCCAGTTCTTGCCTTCGGCGGCCTTCTTCTCCGCGTCGGTGAGCTCGTCCCACCAGCCGAGCTTCTTGAGCAGCACATGGTCGAACTCGGGGTAGCCGGTGGTGATGTCGGAGCCCAGCGAGTAGGATCCGTCCTCGGCCAGCAGGTTCTGGCCATCCTTTTCGACACCGAAGTTGGCGCGGAAGCACCCGCCGCCATCCATGACATGTTTGGAAGTGTCATAGAGGTTGGACGAGCCGGGGTGCTTGAGCTCGGGCGTGCCGTAGCACGGCCAGGGCAGGCCGAAGTAGTCGCCGGTGAAGTCGTAGCCGGTTTCCTTGTCCTTGCCGCCCTTGGCCTTCAGGGTCTTCACGTCGAACAGGTGCATGTTCTTCATGTGCGCCTTCAGACGCTCGGGGCTCTGGCCGGTGTAGCCGATGGTCCAGACGCTGCGGTTGATCTCGCGCAGGATGTCCTCGATCACGGGCTCGTCCATGCCCTGCACCTTCTGCAGCTTGTAGTTCTTGACCAGCTCCTTGTCGAAACCCAGCTTCTGCGCGAACTGGTACATGATCATGTGGTCCGAGCGGCTCTCCCACAGCGGCTCGATCACCTTCTCGCGCCATTGCAGCGAGCGGTTGGATGCCGTGCACGAACCACTGGTTTCGAATTGCGTGGCTGCAGGCAGCAGATAGACCGCACGGTTCGGATTCAGGTCTTCAGCCCGGCCGGGCATGGCCGCCATGGCGGCCGTGGCCGAAGGGTAAGGGTCGACCACCACCAGCAGGTCGAGCTTGTCCATGGCGCGCTTCATCTCCAGCCCCCGGGTCTGGGAGTTGGGCGCATGGCCCCAGAAGAACACGCCGCGCAGGTTGGAGTCCTGGTCGATCAGCTCGTTCTTTTCGAGCACCCCATCGATCCAGCGCGAGACCGTGAGGCCCGACTTGGTCATCATGGCCGGGCTCGAATACCGGCCCTTGATCCACTCGAAGTCCACGCCCCAGACCGCCGCGAAATGCTTCCACGCCCCTTCGGCAATGCCGTAGTAGCCAGGCAGCGAGTCGGGATTGGGGCCCACGTCGGTGGCGCCCTGCACGTTGTCGTGCCCGCGGAAGATGTTGGTGCCGCCGCCGGTCTTGCCCACGTTGCCCAGAGCCAACTGAAGGATGCACGAGGCCCGCACGATGGCGTTGCCGATGGTGTGCTGCGTCTGGCCCATGCACCAGACGATGGTGCCGGGGCGGTGGGCGTTGAGCAGGCTCGCGACCTTGAACACCTGCTCTTCCTTGACGCCGCAGGCCTCCTCGACCTTGTCGGGCGTCCACTTGGCCAGGATCTCCTCGCGCACCTTGTCCATGCCATAGACACGGTCGTTGATGTACTGCTTGTCCTCCCAGCCGTTCTTGAAGATGTGGTACAGCAAACCGAACAGGAAGGGAATGTCGGACCCCGAACGGATGCGCACGAACTCATCAGCCTTGGCCGCCGTGCGGGTGAAGCGCGGGTCCACCACGATCATCTTGCAGCCGGTCTCCTTGGCGTGCAGCATGTGCAGCATGCTCACCGGGTGGGCCTCGGCCGCGTTGGAGCCGATGTACATGGCGACCTTGCTGTTCTGCATGTCGTTGTACGAATTCGTCATGGCCCCGTAGCCCCAGGTGTTGGCCACCCCGGCCACCGTGGTGGAGTGGCAGATGCGGGCCTGGTGGTCGCAGTTGTTGGTGCCCCAGAAGCTCACGAACTTGCGCAGCAGGTAGGCCTGCTCGTTGTTGTGCTTGGACGAGCCCACGAAGTACACGCTGTCGGGCCCGCTGGCCTTGCGCAGGTCCTGCATGCGGGCGGTGATCTCGGTGAGCGCCGTGTCCCAGCTGATGCGCTCGTACTTGCCGTTGACCAGCTTCATCGGGTAGCGCAGGCGGTACTCGCCATGGCCGTGCTCGCGCAGCGCGGCGCCCTTGGCGCAGTGCGCGCCCAGGTTGATGGGGGAGTCGAACACCGGCTCCTGGCGCACCCAGACGCCGTTCTCGACCACGGCGTCCACCGCGCAGCCCACCGAGCAGTGGGTGCAGATGGTGCGGCGCACCTCGATCTTGCTGTCGCCCAGGCCGACCTTGGCGCCCTCCGCGGCGCTGGACTTCTTGACCAGGGTGAGCTGCGAGGCAGCGATGCCCACGCCGACGCCCAGGCCCGAGCGGCGCAGGAAGGCACGCCGGTCCATGGTGGGCAGGGCCTTGGCCAGGCCGCGCTGCAGGCTGTGGACGAAGGGAGAGGACGAGGAGGTGGCCGCAGCGCCCTCTCGGGCGTGGGAAGACTTCTTGGTGAGCAACATGGCGCGCCCCGCGGTCAGAGTTGGGTGGTCTTGTAGTACTGCTGCACGTGTGCCGAGAGGCGGTAGCCGCCACCGCGCTCAGGCGGTGCTGGCACGGGCTCGGCTGCAGCGGTGGCACCTGGGGCTGCAATGTGGGGCAAGGCCACGACGGCGGCAGCAGCAGCCCCCGCAGTGGCTGCACCTGCAAAGAACCGGCGGCGAGAAGGTTGGGGCTGGCTGTCCTGCATCATTGTCTCCAGGAGGGCTTGCGGCTATGCAATGTCGTTCATACAGTCTATGCGAGTGTCTGGCCCACTGCAATCGGGTATGGCCACCCCATGGAACTTCACTCGGGTTTGGCACACCTTCGCAGGCGCCCGCAGCGGCTCATTCCAGCATGTCGAAACCCTGGGCTTCCACAGCCACGAAAGCCCGTGTGAAGCGGGCCAGCGCGCCATAGAAGGGGGCGGCGGGGTGGGCCTCCAGCACATCGCACAGGGCCGGCACCCAGGGCTGCAGGTGGGCGGCAAAAAAGTCCCGTTGTGTCGTAAGGTTGCACACCGCCATGTCGTCACCAGCGATCAGGTAGCGCATGGCCTCGCACAGGTAGGCCAGGTGGTCCTCGGTCTCGGGCATGGCCTCGCTGCGCGCCAGGCCCAGGGCATCCAGGTCGCTGCGCAGGCGTGCCAGCGGCTTCTCGTTGAGAAAGCCGCTCAGGTAGTGCGACCCGTAGAGGAAGACCTCGGGCTTGCCCATGCCGCCGAACAGGCGCTCGAACTCGGCGGCAATGGCCGCGTCCTCCCGCGCACGGGCGGCCCCCACCAGTTGCTGCCAGGGCTCCTCCAGCAAGCCACCTTCGGCCGGCGCCTGGGTCACGGCCACGCGCAGGGTGGCCAGCAGGCCGGGCGCCGGGGCGCTGTAGTACAGCTGCGCCAGCAGGCCATAGAGTTCGGCACGCGCGGTTTCCTCGTCGAGGGCGGCGCTGGCGGCCATGGTCAGGGGTGCGGTGGCGCTCACAGGTCCGTCACTTTCGCTTCGCTCTGGGAAGAATAGAGGTCGATGACGCGGCAGTCGCCGCACATCTTCAGGCGCTCCAGCGCCTCGCCCTGGAACATGGCGTGGCCCGAGAGCCGCTCCAGCATGGCTTCGATGGCCTTGAGCGTGCCAAACGGTTTGCTGCAGCGCACACAGGCCCAGGGCTGGGTTTCGGCCAACACGCGCAGTTGCGCCCGTTCGGGCGTGAGCAGCAGGCGCGGCTGCAGGGTGATGGCGTCTTCGGGGCAGGTGGTGGCGCACAGGCCGCACTGCACACAGTTCTTTTCCAGAAAGCGCAGCTGGGGCAGTTGCGGGTTGTCCTGCAGGGCACCGGCCGGGCAGGCGCTCACGCAGCTCAGGCACAGCGTGCAGCGGTTTTTGTCGACCGTGATGGACCCGAGCGGCGCACCGGCTGCGGGCAGGGCGATGGCTTCGGGCAAGCCCTCCTGGAGCAGTGGCGCATGGGCGATGAAATGGTCCAGCGCCATCTCCAGCGTGGCGCGCTTTTCCTGGGCCACGCCATGGCGCGCCGCCACCGGCGGCCGCAGCTGGCGGGTGTTGCACAGGGACTGCAGGGCGGCATCGAGCGCCGCCACATCGCCCGCGCGCAGCAGCCGCAGGTGGCTGCCGGTGTAGCCCAGCCCATGCAGGATGGCCTGGGCCACCTCCATCTGCGCCTGCACACCATCCAGGTACTGGGGCGCCTCCTCGTGCGTGGCCAGCACCACCACCTGCGAAGCACCATAGGCCAGCGCACTGAGCCACAGGTCCACGCCGGTGCTGGCGGTGTGCCACAGCGGCACCGGGATCACATTGGCGGGTACGCCCTGGGCACGCCGCAGCTGGGCGGCACGGCCCAGTGCGTCGACCAAGGCCTGGCCCTGCTCCTGGCTGTGCAGCAGCAGCACGGCGCTCTGGCCGCCTGCCGCCGCATAGGTGGACAACAAGGCCTTGAAGCGCGCGCCCTGCTCTGTGGCACCCGGGTAGGCAAAGGACAGTGCACCCGTCGGGCACACCGTGGTGCAGGCGCCGCAGCCCACGCACAGGTGGGGATTGACCTTGATCTGCTGGCGGCTCTTGTCGCTGGAAATGGCCTCGGCAGAACAAATGTCGATGCAGGCATTGCAACCCACGGTCTCGTTGCGGCTGTGGGCGCAGAGCTTTTGCTTGTATGCGAAGAAGCGGGGCTTGTCGAACTCGCCCACCATCTCGCGCAGCTTGAGCAGCACGGCCATGTCGCGCCCGTCGCTGCGGAAGTAGCCTTGGGGCGGTGCATGCTGGGTGAAGGTGGGCACGGCCGTGGCCGGGCGCAGGTCCAGCACCAGGTCGAAGCGCTCCTGTTGCGCGCTGGCCTCGCGGCCGAAGTCGATGGCGCCCGCCACCTGGCAGGCGCGCACGCAGGCGCGGTTCGCATCGCAGGCGGACAGGTCCACCTGGTAGTCCAGGCCGATGGCGTTTTCGGGGCAGGCCACGATGCAGGCATTGCAGCGCGTGCACAGGTCCAGGTCGATGGGGTTGTCGGCTGACCACTGCACGTCGAAGGCCCCGAGCCAGCCCGACAGCCCGGTGAGGCGCCCGCCGAGCACGGGGAAACGCCGTGCCTGCGCACCGCCTGCCTGCCCCGGGCCCTGTGCAAACAAGGTCACGTCGAGCACATCGGCCACCAAGGCCGCAGCCTGTTCGGCGGCATCGAGCGGGCCGATGACCAGCAGGCGCCCGGCGCTCTTGTAGCTGACGGTGGCCACCGGCGGCGGCTCGGGCAGGCGGGCTGCGGCCAGCAAGGCAGCGATCTTGGGGCCTGCATCGCGGGCATCGCGGCTCCAGCCCCCGGTTTCGCGGATGTTCACGAAGCGGATCGGTGAGACCGCGCCTTCGGTCTGCGCGCCGAGTTCGCCAAACAGGCGCTGCTCCTGGGTGCAGGCCACCACCACCTCCTGGCCGGTGCGGATGGCGTCCTGGAAGGCGCCGGCCTCGCGCCGGCACAGCGTGGAATGGAGGGTCAGTTCCTCATGCAGGGCCGCGCCCAACGCCTTCGCGTCGAGGGGCATCGTCTGGTTGCAGTCGCAGATCAGCGTGGTCATGTTCGGTATGGCTGGCTACCCTGACCCCATCGCCCCCAGCGGGGTCGACTGAGGCCAGTTCTGGCGAGCTAGGAATGGCGGTGCATACCTCGGACTGTGCCACGTCTGGCAGCGCTGGCGTCTCCGCATCATCCCGAGGCTGAGGGTCTTGCGGGGCCTTTGCCTGTGCGGGCTGCGGCACAGCCTCTCCGGCACCGTCCTTTTCATGATCGAAGAAGCCCATGAAGTGGGCGCTGGCCATCTGGCGCAGCATGCCTTCGGGCAGCGGATCGGGCTTGGAGTAGTCGTCGATATAGATGTCCAGGCCGTCCATGGCATTGAAATGCGGGTCGGCAAACAGTTTCTTCATGGCCGTGTTGCGCACATCGGGCGCCACGCCGCGGCCCATGAAGGGCTTGAAGTCGGACTCGGCCGTCAAGGCCTGGGCATCGGCCAGCGTGGGCAGCTCTGGCTCAGCGGCGGCAGGCACGGCCACCGGCTCCGGGGCAGGCATGGCGGCGGCGGATGGCAAGGCCTCTGATGGGGGCGATGGCTCAGGCTCCTGCACGGGCCTGCCCGCAGCCACCTCCTGCTTGCGCCGCGACCAGCGCGAGAGAAAACCGTCAGCCATGGTGCGGGCCGCCCCGGCCACCGCGCTGTTTGTCCGTGGAGACCGATGCCGGGTTGCCGAAGCGGTCGGTCAGCGACTGGAAGCTGTCGGGCCGCCTGCGGCGCTTGGGCTCGGGCGCGTAGTGCTCGTCGACAAAGGCCTGCAGCGCCTGCAGCACGGCCGCCGGCGCGGGCACCTGCTCCACCGTTTCCTGCGCATCGAGCCAGCGGCCGGCATCGTGGTAGCTCAGGCTCACGGCCACGGGGCGGGCCAGCGGCTCGGGAACTCTGCCCTCCTCGTCCATGCGCCACAGCACGAACCAGCAGGGTGCGGGCGCGGACAGGTTCAGGTGGTAGCCCTCGCCGTCGTCCTTGAACAGTTCTACGGCAAAGCCCGGGAACAGCCACAGGGCCTGGTTATCGTCCTGGCGCAAGAGGCGCGGCACACCGCCAAAGGCGGATTCTGCGGGCACCACGTCGTCCAGCACCCAGCGCCAGGGCTGCCAGCGGTTGTCCAGGCGCTCGCGGCGCATGGTGACGGCGACTTCGATGGTGGGGCGGGCGGTCATGGAAGCTGACTGTACCCTGTCGTGGGCCATGGCCCGGCAGCTGCGGGCAAAAGCCCTGCAGGCACTCAACCTGGGTTTTGCAATGCCTCTCCCAGCAGCTCGATGGCCACCGCGCAGTACTTGAACTCCGGTATCTTCCCGAATGGGTCCAGCGCCGCATGGGTCAGCAGATTGGCCGCCGCCTCCACGTAGGCGAAGGGCATGAACACCGTTCCGGTGGGCGTGCCGTCGTCACGGCGCAAGCGCACCTGCACGCCCCCCCGGCGCGAGCGGATGCTGACCAGCGCGCCAGGCTCCACCCCCAGCAGCGCCAGGTCGTCGCCGTGCATGGACGCGGTGGCCATGGGCTCGATGGCATCCAGCACCGTGCTGCGCCGCGTCATGCTGCCGGTGTGCCAGTGCTCCAGCTGGCGGCCGGTGATCAGCACCAGCGGATAGTCGGCATCCGGCTTTTCCGCCGCAGGAATGATGCTGGCCGGAACCAGTCCGAGCCGGCCGGTGGCTGTGGGAAACCGCTCCGTGAACACGATGGGCTGGCCCGGGTCGTCTGCGCCGAGGCAGGGGTAAGTCACGCTGGAATCGCGCTCCAGCCGCTCCCAGGTGATGCCACTGATGCTGGCATGCATGGCCTGGCGCATTTCTTCGTAGACGGCGGCGACGCCGGACTCCGGGCCCTCGTAGTTCCACGCCAGGCCCATCCGCAGCGCCAGTTGCTGGATGATCCACAGGTCGGGCCGGGCGTCGCCAGGAGGGTTCAGCGCGCGCCGCCCCATCTGCACCATGCGGTCGGTGTTGCTGGCCGTGCCGGTCTTCTCGGGCCAGGCGCTCGCTGGCAGCACCACATCGGCCAGCCAGGCCGTCTCGGTCAGGAAAATGTCCTGCACCACCAGATGCGACAGGCTCGCCAGGGCATGGCGTGCGTGGTTCAGGTCCGGGTCGCTCATGGCGGGGTTCTCGCCCATGATGTACATGCCCCGCACCTTGTGGGGATCGCTGTCCTCGGCCAGGGCCTTGTGCATGATCTCCACCACGGTGTAGCCCGGCTGGGCGTCGAGCGGGGTTCCCCAGAAGTCCTCGAACCAGCGGTGCGCCTGGGCGTTGTCCACGCGCTGGTAGTTGGGGAACATCATGGGGATCAGCCCCGCATCGCTGGCGCCCTGCACATTGTTCTGGCCACGCAGCGGGTGCAAGCCCGATCCGGGCTTGCCGATCTGGCCCGTGACCGCGCACAGCGCGATCAGGCAGCGGGCATTGTCCGTGCCATGCACATGCTGGCTCACGCCCATGCCCCAGAGGATCATCGACGCCTTGGCGCGCGCGAACGCCCGCGCCACTTCGCGCAGGGTTTCGGCGGGGATGCCGCAGATGGGGGCCATGGCCTCCGGGCTGCAGGCCAGCACATTCGCCTTGAGCGCCTCGAAATTGTGCGCCCGGTCGCGGATGAAGGCCTCGTCCACCAGGCCTTCGTCGATCACGGTGTGGATCAGCGCGTTGAGCATGGCCACATCGGTGTCGGCCTTGAACTGCAGCGTGCGCCAGGCATGGCGGCCAATGTCGGTCACGCGCGGGTCGGCCAGCACGATCCGGGCGCCGCGCCGTGCGGCATTCTTCATCCAGCTGGCCGCCACCGGGTGGTTCGCAGTGGGGTTGGAGCCGATCACGAAGATCAGCTCGGCATGCTCCACATCGTTGACCGGGTTGCTCACCGCGCCCGAGCCCACGCCTTCGAGCAGCGCAGCGACGCTGGAGGCATGGCACAAGCGCGTGCAGTGGTCCACATTGTTACTGCCAAAGCCGGTGCGAACCAGCTTCTGGAAGAGGTAGGCCTCTTCATTGCTGCCCTTGGCCGAGCCGAAGCCCGCCAGTGCCTTGGGGCCGTGCTGGTCGCGCAATGCGCGCAAGCCACCACCCGCCAGCTCCAGCGCCTCCTCCCAGGTCGCCTCGCGGAACAGCTCGCGCCAATCCGCAGGGCGCGCCTGGCCCTGCCAGTCCTTGGGCACCCCGGGCTTGCGCACCAGGGGTACCGTGAGCCGCTCGGGATGGTGCGCATAGTCGAAGCCGAACCGCCCCTTGACGCACAGGCGGCCATGGTTGGCAGGGCCGTCGCGGCCATCGACGCTGACGATCTTCTCGTCCCGGACGTTGTAGGTGATGAGGCAGCCCACGCCGCAGAAGGGGCAGACCGAGTCCACCTTGCGGTCCACCGCCTGCGGGCCAATGTGGGTCTTGGCGCTGAGCGCGCCGGTGGGGCAGGCCTGCACGCATTCGCCACAGGCCACGCAGGTGCTCTCGGCCATGGGGTCGTCCAGGTCGAAGACGATCTTGCTGTCGGCCCCGCGCAGCGCGTAGCCGATCACGTCATTGACCTGCTCCTCCCGGCAGGCCCGCACGCAGCGGTTGCACTGGATGCAGGCATCGAGGTTCACGGCCATGGCCGGGTGGCTCAGATCCGCCGCAGGCTGGTCCCGACGCAATGCCTTCAACGCGGGACGCACCGCCACACCCAGGCGGTCAGCCCAGGCGCTGAGCTCACCATGCTGCCCGGCATGCGCCTGGCCAGGATGGCCTTCGTCGTTCCACCGGTAGCCTTTGTCTGGCATGTCCGACAGCAGCATCTCCACCACCATCTGCTGCGACTTGACGGCGCGGGGACTGGTGGCCCGCACCTTCATGCCAGGGGCGGGGGCGCGGCAGCAACTGGGGGCCAGCGCGCGCTCGCCCTCGATCTCGACCACGCAGGCGCGGCAATTGCCGTCGGGGCGCAGGCCATCCTGGAAGCACAGGTGGGGAATGTCCACCCCGTGGCGCTGCGCCGCTTTCAGCAGGCTCTCGCCAGGCAAGGCCAGCACGGGCTGGCCATCGAGCTCGAAGGCAATGGCGGCGGGAGCCTTGGCGCAGGCGGGCGACAACACCGCACTCATGGCTGCAGCCCCTGGGGCAGTTGCTCCGCCATCGCGCTGCGGCGTGGAGGGGGCAGATCGCCGGGCCACGGCCCTTCACCCACCTCGTGAGGAAAGTACTTGTGGATACAGCGGATCGGGTTGGGGGCGGCCTGCCCCAGCCCGCAGATGGAGGCATCGGCCATCACCTGCGCCAGGTCGTCCAGGGTGTCGCTGTCCCACTGCGGCGCCTGCATCAACCGGGCCGCCTTGGCCGTACCGACCCGGCAGGGCGTGCACTGGCCGCAGCTTTCATGTTCAAAGAAACGCATCACGTTCAGCGCCGCATCGCGTGCCCGGTCGTGCTGGCCGAGCACGATGACGGCCGCAGAGCCGATGAAGCAGCCATAGGGCTGCAGCGTGTCGAAGTCCAGGGGAATCTGGTTCAGCCGGGCCGGCAGGATGCCGCCCGAGGCGCCACCCGGAAGGTAGGCATAGAGTTCGTGGCCCTCGGCCATGCCGCCACAGTATTCGTCGATCAGCTCCTGCACCGTGATGCCTGCAGGTGCCAGCTTGACGCCCGGCTGCCGCACCCGCCCACTGACGCTGAAGCTGCGCAAGCCCTTGCGCCCATGGCGGCCGAAGGCGGAGAACCACTGCGGCCCCTTTTCCAGCACATCGCGCACCCAGTACAGCGTCTCGAAATTGTGTTCCAGCGTGGGCCGGCCAAACAGTCCGACCTGGGCGATGTAGGGCGGGCGCATGCGGGGCTCGCCGCGCTTGCCCTCGATGCTCTCGATCATCGCCGACTCCTCGCCGCAGATGTAGGCCCCCGCACCCCGGCGCAGTTCGATGTGCGGCAGGGGGCAAGGGGGGTCGGCCTGCAGCTTGGACAGCTCGGACTGCAGCAGGGCACGGCAGCCATAGTATTCATCGCGCAGATAGATGTAGACGGCCTCCGTGCCCACCACCTGCGCGGCGATCAGCACGCCCTCCAGGAAGCGGTGCGGGTCGCGCTCCAGGTAGGTGCGGTCCTTGAAGGTCCCGGGTTCTCCCTCGTCAATGTTCACCGCCATCACCCGTGGGGCGGACTGCTCGCGCACGATGCGCCATTTGCGGCCCGCCGCAAACCCCGCGCCGCCCAGGCCCCGCAGGCCGGAGTCCTCCATCGCGCCCAGCACTGCCTCGGCGTTCATTTCCCCCTGGACCACCGCAGCGGCCAACTGGTAGCCGCCGTGTGCGCGGTAGGTGGCAAGGTCCGTCCAGGCGGGGCTGGTTTCGCGCGCGCCATCGGGCAGGCTGCGCTGCGCCCACGCAGACAGCTCGAAAGGGGCCGCCGCTGCGGGTGCCGGGTGCTGCGCCAGCGCCCGGCTGGGCTTGGCCTGCAGCACGCCAAGCACCTGCTCCAGCGTGGCCTGCGGCACCGGGCACTGGTGCACCACCGCCACGGGTGCCTGCTCGCAGCGGCCCACGCAGGGCACGGCCTGCACCTGCACATCGCCCTGGCCAGCCGCGCGCAGGCGCTCTGGCAGTTGCGCCAGCAACTCACGCGCACCGGCCATGCTGCAGGCGAGGCTGTCGCACACCCGCAGCACCAGGCGCGGCACCTGGGCATCGGCGCGCACGATGTCGAAGTGGTGGTAGAAGCTGGCCACCTCGTAGACCTCGGCCATGGGCACATTCATCTGCCGCGCAAGCGCCACCAGGTGCCGGTCGTGGAGAGCGCCAAAGTGGTCGTTCAGGCGGTGCAGGTACTCGATGAGCCAGTCGCGGCGAAAGCCCTCGGCAGGGCGCTCGCCCAGCAACCGGGCCACATCGGCCATCGCCCCATCCTCGGGCTGGCGGCCCTTGAGGCGGCTCTTGCGGCGGATGCGCTCGCGCATGTCGCTGACGGACACAGCTGCCACGGTGGGCGCTTCGGGGGCAAGGTTCATGGACCGCAATCGTGGAATAGGTATGCAGGAGCCCGCACAGACCCCCATGGCCCTCAGTGTCCAGCAGCCCGGGACAGCCCGTCAAATTGCTTACGCACATGGAGCGATCACAAAAACAAATGAAGACCATTTGCCGCCGAACGCAGCACTGCAAAAAACTCAGGGGACCAGCAAGCCGCTGTGCTGTGCCGCATGGCGCAGCCAGCCCGCGTCCAGGGCCAGTGCCAGCGCCGCGTCGAGGGCGCGCGTGGGCTGTACCTGGCGGTGCGACATGAAACCGATGGGGGTGGTGAGCACCGGGCCGGTCAAGGGCAATGCCTCCAGCCCTTCATGGCCCCGCACGGCATCCACCAAGGCACCCGGCAAGACGCTGCACAGTTCACCCGCCACCACGCTCAGCGCCAGCGTGAGCACAGAGTCGGTTTCCATCGCGGGCTGAACCGAAGCCCCGGCACTGCGAAAGGCCGCATCCACCAGGCTGCGGTTGTGCATGGCGGGGGTCAGCAGGCACAGCGGGGAGCGTGCCGCATCCAGCCAGGAAATGGGCGGACCGATCTGCAGCCCACGGCCCTGGGCTTGGCCTGCACGCCGCAGCAAAAAGTAGTGCTCCACGTACTGCGGCCAGGAGCGCAGGGCCCCGCCAAGCGCCGGCATGCGTTCGGTGTAGCCCAGCGCAAGGTCCAGCGAAATGCTCTCCAGCCCGGCTTCGAGCGCCTGCGAGCTCATCGACAGTGCCACCGGCACGATGCCGGGATGGCGCGCCTGCAACAGGGCGGCAAAGCGCGCCAGGATGGGCATGGCGGTGGGCACGGCACCCAGGCGCAGCGTGCCCCGCGGGTGCGCGGCTTCGCTGCTCAGCTCCTGCTGCAGCACCGTGTGCTCGTGCAGCATGCGCTGGGCGGAGGCCAGCACCCTCTCGCCTTCGGGGGTAAAGCCTTCAAAGCTGCGGCCGCGGCGCACCACCACCACGCCAAACTCCTTCTCCAGTGCACGCAGGGCGTTTGACAGGGCCGGCTGCGTGATGTGGCAGGCCTGCGCAGCGCGCCCGAAATGCCGGTGCTCGTGCAGCGCCACCAGGTAGCGCAGGGATGCCAGAAGGTTCATGGCCAGGCAGGCAGCGGTGCCACCCGGTTACGTGTCCTTGCTGACCGCGATGGTCGGGAACTTGGACGAAAAGTCCTTGGACTGCTGGGCGATCTTCACGGCCACGGTGCGTGCCACCTGCTTGTAGATCTGCGCCACGTCGCCGTCGGGGTCGGCCACCACGGTGGGTTTGCCACTGTCGGCCTGCAGGCGGATCTGCATGTCCAGCGGCAGGGCGCCCAGGTAGTCCATGCCATAGTCAGCCGCCATCTTCTTGCCGCCATCGGCCCCGAAGATATGCTCCACATGGCCGCAGTTGGTGCACACGTGCACGGCCATGTTCTCGACGATGCCCAGGATGGGCACGCCCACCTTCTCGAACATCTTGATGCCCTTCTTGGCGTCGAGCAGGGCGATGTCCTGCGGCGTGGTGACGATCACGGCACCCGTCATGGGCACGCGCTGGGACAGCGTGAGCTGGATGTCGCCGGTGCCGGGCGGCATGTCGATGATGAGGTAGTCGAGGTCCTTCCAGTTGGTCTGGCGCAGCAGCTGCTCCAGCGCCTGGGTGGCCATGGGGCCGCGCCAGATCATGGCCTCGTCCTGGTCGACCAGGAAGCCGATGGACATGACCTGCACGCCGTAGTTCTCCAGCGGCTCCATGGTCTTGCCGTCTTCGCTCTCAGGGCGGCGGCTGATGCCCAGCATCATGGGCTGGCTCGGGCCGTAGATGTCGGCGTCGAGCACACCGACGCTGGCGCCCTCGGCGGCCAGGGCCAGGGCCAAGTTGGCGGCGGTGGTGCTCTTGCCCACCCCGCCCTTGCCCGATGCCACGGCAATGATGTTCTTCACCTGGGGCAGCAGCTGCACGCCGCGCTGCACGGCGTGGGCCACCACCTTGGTGGTGATGTTCACGGACACGTTGTCCACCCCGGCCACGCCCTTGGCTGCCGCCACGAGGCTGCGGCGCAGCTCGGGCACCAGGCTCTTGGCCGGGTAGCCCAGCTCCACGTCGAACGCCACGTCGCCGCCGTTGATCTGCACATTGCGCAGCGCCCGCGTGCTGACGTAGTCCTTGCCCGTGTGCGGGTCTTGTACGCTGGAAAGTGCGGCCAGAAGGCCTTGTTCGGTGACTGCCATGCAATTAACTCCTGTGGGACGGGTAGTCTATCCAACGGACCCCGCCCTGCGTAAGTGC
Source organism: Acidovorax sp. Root219 (assembly GCF_001428665.1). Classification (GTDB taxonomy): domain Bacteria; phylum Pseudomonadota; class Gammaproteobacteria; order Burkholderiales; family Burkholderiaceae_C; genus Acidovorax. The sequence goes on along the minus strand of NZ_LMIJ01000023.1, from coordinate 26,275 downwards.
GGGACAATGCGCGTCGCCCACCCGCTTCCCTCCCGTTACAGACTCCCGAAAGACGCCCCGTGAAATTCAAGATGGCCGAGAAATCCCTGTTCGCCGTGCTGCTGCGCTCGCCCTGGTGGGTCAGCTTCCTGGTGGTGGGAGTGATCGCACTGGCGGCCGGCGCGCTGCTGCCGCGCGAGTACGCCTATGTCGGCGCCGTGGGCACGCTGCCGATCTTCGTGGTGGGCTGCATTGCGGCCTGGCGCCAGCTCAGGGCCCCGAGCCCCGCCAAGGTCGAGGAAATGCTGGGCGCCATCAACAGCATGCCCTGGCGCACCTTCTGCGATGCGCTGGAGGCCGCCTGGGTGCGCGATGGCTGCACGGTGGAAAAGCCCCGGTCCGGCCCCGTGGACCTGCGCGTGGCCAAGGGCGGCCAGGCCACCCTGGTCAGCGCCAAACGCTGGAAGGCCGCGACCCATGGCGTCGAGCCGATGCGCGAACTGCAGGCCGCCATGCAGGCGCAAGGGGCCTCGGCAGGGATCTATGTGATGACCCAGGGACAGCTCTCCGACAACGCCCGCCTGTTTGCGCGCGACAACGGCATCACCGTGCTGCAGGGCCCGGGCGTCGCCGCCCTCCTTCTCGCAAAGGACTGATCTGGCCGCCCGCCATGCGGGTTTCCCCAAGTGGCGGCCTGCGGGCAACGCAGCACACTGGGCCCTGACGCCACACACCCCGTCCACCGATGCAATCACCCGACAGCCCCGCCGCGCCCGCCCCCCTTGCCACGGGCCTTCTGCTGACGGGCGGCGGCGCCCGGGCCGCCTACCAGGTGGGGGTGCTCGAAGCCATTGCCGATCTGCGCCTGGCCTGCGGCGCGGGTGACGAGCCCAACCCCTTTCCCATCATCACCGGCACCTCGGCCGGGGCCATCAATGCGGCGGCGCTGGCCTGCGGGGCCGACAACTTCGACCGGGCCGTGCGCCGCATCGCCCGCGTATGGCGCGACTTCCATGCGCAGCAGGTGTACAGGGCCGACTCGCTGAGCGTGCTGCGCAGCGGCGCGCGCTGGCTCTCGCTGCTGTCGCTGGGCTGGGCCCTGGCGCGCTGGCGGCGCATGCGCCCGCGCTCGCTGCTGGACAACGCGCCGCTCGAAAAGCTGCTGGTCAAGATGGTGCCGCTGGTGCGCCTGCCGCGCCTTTTGAAAAAGGGCCACCTCAAGGCCCTGGCCGTCACGGCGTCGAGCTACAGCTCGGGCGAGCACGTGACCTTCTTCGAGACCGATGCCCCGCTGCAGCCCTGGGTGCGCTCGCAGCGCAAGGCGGCACGCGACCGCATCACGCACGAGCACCTGCTGGCCTCCTCGGCCATCCCCTTCGTGTTCCCGGCCAAGGCCATCAGCATCGGGGACCACATGGAGTTCTTCGGCGACGGCTCCATGCGCCAGTCGGCACCGATTGCGCCGGCCATCCACCTGGGGGCCGAGCGCATCCTGGTGGTGGGCGCCGGCCGCATGCACGAGCCCAAGGGTGACGCGGCCGCCAACCCCACGCCCACCTACCCCTCGCTGGCGCAGATCGCAGGGCACGCACTCTCCAACATCTTCCTCGATGCGCTGTCGGTCGACGTGGAGCGCGTGCTGCGCGTGAACCAGACGCTGTCGCTCATTCCGCCCGAGGTGCGCGCCAAGAGCGCGCTGCGCCCCATCGAGCTCTTGGTGATCGCGCCCTCCCAGCGGCTGGACGCGGTGGCCGCGCGCCATGTGGGCAACCTGCCCACACCCGTGCGCGCCATGCTCGGCGCCCTGGGCGTCACCTCCAACATGGCCGACGTGCGCGGCGCGGCGCTGGCCAGCTACCTGCTGTTCGAGTCGGGCTACACGCGCGAACTCATGGCCCTGGGCCGTGAGGACACCCTGGCCATGCGCGCCGAGGTGTGCAAGTTCTTTGGCTGGACGGACACTGGCGCCGAAGTGAAAACACTCCAGCACGCCTGAGTTCTGCCGGGGTTGGCCCTGCGCGGCGGCGGTAGTTCAGCGTGCCCTAAAATTAGCGGTTCCGCCTGAAAGTGCCCGCAGAGAAAGCCGCCCCATGTCGTCGCCCGTACGCAAACTGTTCGTCACCACCGCCCTGCCCTACGCCAATGGCAATTTCCACATTGGCCACATCATGGAATACATCCAGGCCGACATCTGGGTGCGGTTCCAGCGCATGCAGGGCAACGCGGTCAACTTCGTGGGTGCCGACGACACGCACGGCGCGCCCATCATGATCGCGGCCGAAAAGGCCGGCAAGACGCCCCAGCAGTTCGTGGCCGACATCGCCGCCGGCCGCAAGCAGTACCTGGACGGTTTCCACATCAGCTTCGACAACTGGCACAGCACCGACGGCCCGGAAAACCACGAGCTGGCGCGCCAGATCTACCGCGACCTGCGCGACCGCGCCGACGGCTCGCTGATCGAGACCCGCACCATCGAGCAGTTCTTCGACCCCGAGAAGAACATGTTCCTGCCTGACCGCTTCATCAAGGGCGAGTGCCCCAAGTGCCACGCCAAGGACCAGTACGGCGACAACTGCGAGGTCTGCGGCTCGGTCTACGCGCCCACCGACCTGATCAACCCTTTCTCGGCCCTGTCGGGCGTGAAGCCCGAGCTCAAGAGCTCGGAGCATTTCTTCTTCAAGCTCTCGGACCCGCGCTGCGTGGAGTTCCTCGAGGACTGGACTCAAAATCCCAAGAAAGAAGGGAATCCTGATTTGCAGCCCGAGGTGGCCAACAAGATCAAGGAGTGGTTCACCGTCCGCACCAACCCGGACGGCACGACCAGCGAGGGCCTGGGCGACTGGGACATCTCGCGCGACGCGCCCTACTTCGGCATCGAGATCCCCGACGCGCCGGGCAAGTACTTCTACGTCTGGCTCGACGCGCCTGTGGGCTATCTGGCCTCGCTCAAGAACCTGCTCGAAAAGCGCGGCGAGAGCTACGACGCCTACATGGCCGACCCGGCCCTGGAGCAGTACCACTTCATCGGCAAGGACATCGTCACCTTCCACACGCTGTTCTGGCCCGCGATGCTGCATTTCAGCGGCCGCAAGACGCCCGACAACGTGTTCGTGCACGGTTTCCTCACGGTGAACAACGGCGAGAAGATGAGCAAGAGCCGTGGTACAGGTCTGGACCCGCTCAAGTACCTGAGCCTCGGGATGAATGCAGAGTGGCTACGTTACTACTTAGCTACCAAGCTGAGCAATCGCAATGAGGACATCGACTTCAACCGCGATGACTTCATGGCGCGAGTTAATAGTGACTTGGTCGGCAAATATGTCAACATTGCTAGTCGATGTGCAACGCTACTGAAGAAGCACTTTGACGGAGTAATCGGAACCGTAGACCCTGATGAGCTCCAACTGCCCATTTCAAGGTCAGAACACCCTGCAGCTTTGCATGACGCGCCCGTTAGTGTGATTAGTCTTGCTAGCTACGTGGGAAGTTGCTACGGAACCCGCGAATATGGCAAAGCCATACGTTTGGTTATGTCATTTATCGACGAAGTCAACCGATACATAGACATCAAAAAACCATGGGATCTTGCCAAGAAGCCAGAGCAACGTGAGCAACTGCACACCGTGCTCTCCACAGCATTGAACGCATTTGCGGCCGCGAGTCGTTGTTTGGCTCCCGTCCTTCCCCAAACGGTGGCAGCAGTCTCAAAACTCTTCGGAGCATCGAACGACATTGGTCAACACCTCTTTCATCAGCGTCTCAACGCTGGCGATACCCTGGCTGACTATGAACACCTTATGCAGCGCGTAGATGTCAAACAGCTGGACGCTCTATTCGAGCCTCCGGTGGTAGCCGAACCCGAAAAGGAAGAAGTGGCAGCCCCCGGCGGCGAGGAACTGGCACCGACCATCACCATCGACGACTTCACCAAGATCGACCTGCGCATCGCGCTGATCGTGAACTGCGAGCCCGTCGAAGGCTCGACCAAGCTGCTGCGCCTGACGCTGGACGTGGGCGAAGGCCGCACGCGCAACGTGTTCAGCGGCATCGCCAGCGCCTACCAGCCGGCCGACCTGATCGGCAAGCAGACGGTGATGGTGGCCAACCTGGCCCCGCGCAAGATGAAGTTCGGCGTCTCCGAGGGCATGGTGCTCGCCGCCAGCCATGGCGACGAGAAGGCCAACCCCGGCATCTACGTGCTCAACCCCTGGCCCGGCGCCACGCCGGGCATGCGGGTGCGCTGACCTTCAGAACTGCAGCGCCTGCGGGCGCTGCGGCTGGCCTCCTTGCCGCAGGTACCACTCGGCCACGAGCATGTTGGGCACCCAGCACAGCCAGGCGATGAAAGGGTAGGACAGCGCTTCGTCGATGTCGGCTGCCATGCTGGCGCCCAGGTAGATGCGCAGCGTGATGGCGGCCGCCGTGAGCGCAAAGCTGCGCAGCATCCAGCGCCGGTGCTCGGCGAAGCGCCGCTGCAGCGCGCGTGCCAGGCCCATGCCGGTCGCCACGATCCACGCCAGGCCCAGCGCGAAGAAGCCGGCGGCGGCCACCGCGCCCGTCATGGCGTTCACGGCCAGCGGCAGCGACGACAGCCAGGCGACAGCGACCGACAGCACATAGGCGCGCCCTACCCAGCGGTGCAGGGCCGGAAACCGCGCACGCCAGGCCGGAACGAACTGCAGCGGCCCGAGCACCAGCGCCAGCGAGGCGCTGACCGCATGCACGACGAAGGGCCGAGGCGACAGTGCGAGGCTGGGCAGGTCCGACGGCAAGGGCATGCCGGGCAGCGCATAGCGCAGCGAAAAGAGGCCGATGGCCAGCGCTGAGAGCGCCAGCAGGCCCCAGGACCAGGCCAGGGCGGGGGAGGAAAAGAGGCGTGTTTTCATCGCAGATACCTTGAGAGAATGGGAATCCATCCACTCTAGAAAGCGCGACTCAGGCGGGAATTAGCCCTGGCTTACCGCTGAATGAGCAAGCAGGTGCACCCGCGCCACCAGGCCCACCGCACCATCGTCGCGCGCCAGCAGTTCCACCCGCAGCCCCTGGCGCAGCGCCGCGGCCCGGGTGATGGCCAGGCCCAGGCCGCTGCCGTCGGCGGCGGCACCGGGCACGCGAAAAAAGCGGTCGAACACCCGCTCCAGCAGCTCGGGAGCAATGCCGGGCCCGGTGTCGATGATGTCCACCACCGGGCCGCTGGCCAGCGGGTGCAGGCGCACCTCGACGCTGCCACCCTCGGGGGTGTAGCGCAGCGCGTTGTCCAGCAGGTTGTCGAACACGCTGCGCAGGTCGCTGGCCACGGCGTCGACATGCACGGCACAGGCACCGCTGAAACCCACCTCGATGCGCCGCTGGTCCGCCAGCGGCATGAGCTGGCCCACGCTCTCGCGCAGCAGGGCCGTGATGTCCAGCGGCTGCGCAGCCAGCCCCGTGGACGCCGGTGCCTCCTGGCGCGAGAGCCGCAGCAACTGGCCGATCAGGTGCCGGGCCCGGCGCATGCCGGCATCAAGCTGGGCAAACTGCTGCTGCGCCTCGCCCAGGGGCAGCAGGGGCTGCAGGTTCTCCATCTGCAGCGCCATGGCGGCCATGGGCGTGCGCAGCTCGTGCGCGGCGTCCTGCACGAAGCGGCGCTGGGCGGCAAAGGCCTCGTCCAGGCGCGCGAGCAGGGCGTTGAACGAGCCGACCAGCGGCACGATTTCCTCGGGCACGCGGCCCACGGGAATGGCGCCCAGGCTGCGGTCGTTGCGCTGCGCCACCTCGTCGGCCACCGTCCGCAGCGAGCGCGACGCACGCCCCACCACCCGCCACAGCGTGAACAGCAGTGCGGGCACCAGCAGGGCCAGGGGTACGATGGCGTACAGGGTGCGCACGGCCACCTCTTCCTGCAGGAACTGCTCGCTCTGCAGCACCTGCACGCGGTGCTGGTGCGGCCCGGCCGCGGGTGTGGTGTAGGCGCGCCACCCCGGCGCCCAGGCATCGCTGGTGTGCAGGCGCTGGTGGCCGGGCGCCGCCTGCAGGGGCACGCCGATGTCGGGGCCGGAGGTGGCGAGCAGGCGCCCGTCGGCGGACCAGACCTGCACGACGAAGGCCCCCCATTCCACGATGTTGGTGCGGCTGAGCATCGGCAGCGGCTCGACCACAGCCTCTGCCTGGCCTGCCCGCACCGGCCCGCCGGCCAGGTGCGAGCGCGCCAGTATCTCCATCTGGTACTGCATGAAGGTATGGATCAGCGCGCTGTAGCTGGCCCAGAAGGCCCCGCCTGCCACCACGGCGCCCGCCAGGATCCAGGGCGCCAGCCACAGCACGATCTGCCCGCGCAGCGACCGGGGGCGGTACCAGCGCGCGCCCCCCTCGGGCACAGCGCCCGTCATGGCGCCGCCACCCGCCAGCCCAGGCCGCGCACGTTGCGGATCGCATCGGGCCCGAGCTTGCGGCGCATGCCGTGGATCAGCACGTCCACGGCGTTGCTGCTGACCTCCTCGCCCCAGCCGTAGATGCGGTTTTCGAGCTGCTCGCGCGAGAGGATGGCGCCGGGCCGCTCCAGCAGCGCGTGCAGCAGCGCGAATTCGCGGGCCGTGAGGGCACCGCGCACGCCGCCCTGCAGCACCTCGCGCGTGGCCAGGTCCAGTTGCACCACCCCGTTGCCCACCACGGACTGGGCCGCACCACTGCGCCGGCGCACCACGGCGCGCATGCGCGCCAGCAACTCGGTCATCTCGAAGGGCTTGAGCAGGTAGTCGTCGGCCCCGATGTCCAGGCCGAGCACCCGGTCCTCGACGCCGTCGCGCGCCGTGAGCACCACCACCGGCGTGAGGTCGCCCCGCGCCCGCGCGCGGCGCAGCACCTCGGTGCCGTCCAGCCCCGGCAGGCCCAGGTCCAGCAACACGCAGCTGTAGTCGCCGTCGGCCAGGGCGCTGTGGGCCAAGTCGCCATTGCGCACCCAGTCCACCGACCAGCCCGCGCCCTTGAGGGCGTGCGTGAGGCCGCGCCCGATCATGTCGTCGTCTTCCACCAGCAATGCGCGCAACGGGGTCTCCTCGAAAGAACAGGGCTGGCCACAGCGTAGCGCGGGTTTCTTAGCCCGCCATGAGCAGTGCCTGCCCTGACCATCCATGGGGCTAACCGCAGGCTAAGAAAGCCTTCCTACAGTCCACCGGCCCGCCGCGGCAAAGCTACCACCGCGACGGCCCCCTGTCCACGCAGGCCTGACCTGCCCCGTATCCCCTTCTTCTTGTGGAAATTGAGACCATGACGCTTCGCCTCCCGCATTCCATCCTCCGCCCCCTGGCGGCACTGGCCGCCACACTGCCCCTGCTGGCGCCCGCCAGCAGCCAGGCCCAGGAGGCAGGCGCCGCCTCCTCCTGGGGCCTGGGCCTGGCCGTGGCCGCCGACCGCAAGCCCTACCGCGATTTCGACGACAAGCTGCAGCCGCTGCCCCTGCTGACTTATGAAAACCGCTGGATCCACATTGCCGGCCCGGGCGTGGACGTCAAGCTGCCCTCGCTGGGCCCGGTGGGCCTGCGGCTGCGCTCGCGCTTTGGTTTCGATGGCTACGAGGCCGAGGATTCGCCCTGGCTCGCCGGCATGCGCGAGCGCAAGGGCAGCCTCTGGCTGGGTGCGGCCGCGACCTGGGACACCGGGCCGGTACAGCTGTCGGCCGAGCTGCTGGCCGATGCCTCGGGCCACAGCAAGGGGCGCCAGTTCACGCTGAAGGCCGAGCGCCGCTTCCAGCTGGGCGCCTGGGACATCACGCCGCGCCTGGCGCTGCAGCAGCAGGACCGCAAATATGTGGACTATTACTATGGCGTCGAGGGTACCGAGGCCCTACTGGGCCGCCCGGCCTATGAAGGCAGCTCGGCCTTGAACCTGCAGGCCGGCGTGCGCGTGGGCTACACCCTGGCGCCGCGGCAGTGGGTGTTCGTGGACGTGGGCGCCACCCGGCTGGGCAGCGCCATCAAGGACAGCCCGCTGGTCAATCGGTCCAGCCAGCCGGCCGTGACGGCGGGCTACCTGTACCGGTTCTGACCCAAGGGGCTCAGTGCCCCACGTAGCGCCCAGGCCGGTGGCTGATCCACAGAAAGCCGCTCATCACCAGCACCGCCAGCACCGAGTACGCCACCCGGTCGACGGGCACGATGAACAGCGCCAGCAGCACCACCGCGCAGTCGATGCCCATCTGCACCTTGCCGGCGCGGATGCCATAGCGGTCCTGCATGTACAGCGAAAGCACCGTGGCCCCGCCCAGGCTGGAGCGGTGCCGCGCCAGGAACAGGCAGCCCGTGCCCAGCAGCAGGCCACCGAGCAGCGAGGCGAACAGGGGGTTGAGGTAGTCCACATGCATGACATGGGGGAACAGCTCGGTCAGCCCCGACAGCAGCGCCACCGAGACAAAGGTCTTGATGGTGAACTCGCGCCCCATGCGCGTCCAGGCGAACCAGTAGAACGGCAGGTTCACGAGGAAGAACAGCTTGCCGAACGAAACGCCAGTGACGTAGTGCAGCAAAAAGGCAATGCCCGCCGTGCCGCCCACCAGCAGGCCCGCCTGGTTGAACAGCATGAGCGCCATCGCCACGAACAAGGTGCCGGCGAAGATGGCCTGGGCGTCCTCATAGGTGCCATGGCGCAACGACGGGGGGGTGTCGGTTTCGGTGGTCGGGGCGGGGGTGTCAGGCATGGTCGGTTCGTCAGGATACAGCGGCAACCCACCGGGGGGCATGCATTTGCACAAGCAAGCACTGCGCCAGAAGGGTGGTGCAAGCACCGGCACAGGACATGCTTGCATTCTCGGCGCACCCCACACCCGTCTGGCCCAGCGACCCATGGTTGCGCTCACCGGCCTGGGGAATACACTGGAACCCACCGCCCCATGCAGCTGTCCTTCGCCTTCCACCCCCGGCTGATCGATGCTCATGGGAGACCGTGCGCCTGCTAGTCACGCCCACGCTCACCATCGCCCTGCTGGGCGCCATCGAATCGCTGCTGTGTGCCCGGGTGGCCGACCAGCTGGCCACCGACCCCCACCACCGCAAGCACGACCCCAACCAGGAACTCATGGCCCAGGGCCTGGCCAACCTGGTCGTGCCCTTCTTCGGCGGCATGCCGGCCACGGGCACCATTGCGCGCACGGTGACCAACATCCGATCGGGCGCCACCTCCCCCATCGCAGGCATCGTGCACGCGCTGACGCTGGCGGTGATCGTGCTGGCTGCAGCGCCGCTGGCACTGCACATTCCACTGGCGGTGCTGGCAGGCATCCTGCTGTTCGTGGCATGGAACATGGGCGAGTGGCACGAGTTCGTGCGCCTGCGCCACTTCAGCAACCACTACCGGCTGCTGATGCTGGGCACCTTCTTCCTCACCGTGGTGTTCGACCTCACGGTGGCGGTGGAGGTGGGCCTGTTCATGGCCTGCGCACTGTTCGTGCGGCGCATGAGCGGGCTGTTCAGGGCCGAGCTGCAGCCGCCTGCCGCGGCAACGCCAGGGCGGGCTACCCAGACCTGGCGCCTGCACGGCGCGCTGTTCTTCGGCGCGGCGGCCAAGATCGACCCCATCGTGCAAGCGGTGGAGACCGTCCCCGCCGGCGTGGACCTGGTGCTGGACGCAAGCGAGCTCGTGGCGCTGGACACCACCGGCCTCGATGCCCTCGGCCAGGTGCTCAAGGCGGTGGCACAGCGCGGCGGCCATCTGCAGATCGTGCATCTGCACGAGCAGCCGCGCTCGCTGATGGAGCGCTCTGGCTTTGCCGACCGGCTCGCCGCGCAAGGCAGTACCGGCATCAATGTATGAGTGGCTACTTGCCGCCCTTGAATTCCGGGGCATCCAGGTCGGGCCCGGTCTCGGTGCGCAGCACCTGGGCGCCCGGCCCCTGGACCACGGTGAACACCTGCGGCTCGTTGCGCGCGTTGGCAAAGCGCCACTGCACATGGGTTTCACCCTTGAGCGGGTAGGGCACCACCTTGGCCGCCTTGCCCAGCAAGCGGCGCACGGCATCCATCCCCATGCCGGGCTGGACCTTGGCGAAGTTCTCGGGCGTGAGCACCTGGCGCACGGCGATCAGCTTGCCGTCGGGCCCGATGGCGATCATGTAGTTGACCTGGCCGGCGGGCTGGCGGTTGTACTCGAAGGTGCGGGTGCCGTCGGCCTCGTTCCAGGTGTTCTCGGGCACGCCGAAGCGGTCGCGCACGTCCGCCTCGGTGGACACGCCGGGCTGCAGTTCGCTGATGCGCTGGGGGTCGCAGCCAGCGGCGGCGAGCAGCGCCAGGGTGGTGATGGCGGCTGCCACGGCACGAAAAAATGGGGGCATGGGGTCATCCCGGTAAAATCAAGGAAAAGAGGTTACCAGTCCATGTCCATTTTCCGCCGCCCCGATTACCAATCCGACACCACGCAGTTCATCAACCAGCTCAAGGCGAGCCGGCCCGAACTGGACGCCCAGCAGGTGGCAGGCCGCGCCCTGCTGTGGGACAAGCAGGTGGACCGCAAGATCTGGGGCGAGTACCGCGAAGGCCAGGTCGAGCAAAAGCCCTACGTCTACCAGACCAACGCCGACTGAGCGAATTTTCCGCATGAAAACGGCTTCCATCGCTTTTTCACAAAGCGTTTGAAGCTCTTTATTTCATAGCAAATTGATGAACAGCGCGAGCGAAGCCGATGCCGCGGTCCAGGACCAGGGCATGCCCGACGTGGTGGACCAGGTTGCCCTGGCGCGCCTGTACGGCGAGCCGCTGTTCGCCCTGCCCACCGACCTGTACATCCCGCCCGATGCGCTCGAAGTCTTCCTCGAAGCCTTCGAAGGGCCGCTGGATTTGCTGCTGTACCTGATCAGAAAGCAGAACTTCAACATCCTCGATATCCCCATGGTGGGGGTCACGAAGCAGTACCTGGCGTATGTGGACGAGATCCGCAGCCGCAACCTGGAGCTGGCCGCCGAGTACCTGCTGATGGCGGCGATGCTGATCGAGATCAAGTCGCGCATGCTGCTGCCGCCCAAGAAGCAGGCCGAGGGCGAAGATCCCGTGGACCCCCGGGCCGAGCTGGTGCGCCGCCTGCTCGAATACGAGCAGATGAAGATGGCCGGCATGCGCCTGTCGCAGCTGCCGCAGTACGGACGCGACTTCCTCAAGGCCCAGGTCTACATCGAGCAGAGCCTGCAACCGCGCTTTCCCGACGTGCACGTGGTGGAGCTCCAGGAGGCCTGGCGCGACATCATGAAGCGCGCCAAGCTGGTGCAGCACCACAAGATCACGCGCGAGGAACTCTCGGTGCGCGAGTACATGAGCATGGTGCTCAAGACGCTGCAGGGCCGCCGCTTCGTGGAGTTCGAGGAGCTGTTCGAGCCCGAGCGCGGCAGCACCGTGCTGGTGGTGACCTTCATCGCCCTCTTGGAACTGGCCAAAGAGACGCTGATCGAGATCACCCAGGCCGAGGCCTTCGCGCCGATCTACGTGCGACTGGCGTACACGCCCGCCTGAACACCGCCGCCTGATTTCTGGCCATGGCGGGCGGCCATGGTCCCACCACCTCTCCATCCCAGCAAGCCATGGCATCTCACGACTTCGACGTTCTCATCGTAGGCAGCGGCCTCGCCGGGCTTTCGGCCGCGCTGCACCTGGCGCCCACGCACCGCGTGGCGGTGATCACCAAGCGCCAGTTGCACGATGGTGCCAGCGCCTGGGCCCAGGGCGGCATTGCGGCCGTGCTGGCCGACGGGGACAGCTTTGGCGCGCATGTGGAAGACACCCTGGTGGCCGGGGCCGGCCTGTGCGACCTGGCCGCCACCCGCTTCGTGGTGGAGAACGCGCCCGATGCGATTGCCTGGCTGCAGCAACTGGGCGTGCCCTTTTCGCTGGAAGACGGCGCCTTGCACCTCACGCGCGAGGGCGGCCACAGTGCGCGGCGCATCGTGCATTCCACCGACGCCACCGGTGCGGCGGTGCAGCGCACGCTGATCGACGTGGTGCGCGCCACGCCGGGCATCACGCTGTTCGAGCAGCACACGCTGGTGGACCTGATCACGGCACGCAAGCTGGGTGCCAAGGGCTCCGACCGCTGTCTGGGCCTGTACGCGCTGGACGAAGCCACCGACGAGGTCCTCACCTTCCGCGCACCCCAGACCATCCTGGCCACGGGCGGCGCGGGCAAGGTCTACCTGTACACCACCAACCCCGACACGGCTACGGGCGACGGCATCGCGGCCGCCTGGCGCGCGGGCTGCCGCGTGGCCAACCTGGAGTTCATCCAGTTCCACCCGACCTGCCTGTACCACCCGCACGCCAAGTCGTTTCTGATCACGGAGGCCGTGCGCGGCGAGGGTGGCCTGCTCAAGCTGCCTGCATCGGCCGGCGGCACGCGCTTCATGCCGCAGCACGACGAGCGCGCCGAACTGGCGCCGCGCGACGTGGTGGCCCGCGCCATCGACTACGAGATGAAGAAGCGCGGCCTCGATTGCGTGCACCTCGATATCTCGCACCAGAGCCCGGAATTTTTGCAGGAGCATTTCCCCAACATCCTCGCGCGCTGTGCAGAACTGGGCATCGACATCACCAAGGAGCCCATCCCCGTGGTGCCGGCCGCCCACTACACCTGCGGCGGCGTGCTCACCGACCTGGCAGGCCGCACCGACCTGCCGGGCCTGTTCGCCATCGGCGAGACGGCCTGCACGGGCCTGCACGGCGCCAACCGCCTGGCCAGCAATTCGCTGGTCGAATGCATGGTGTTCGCACGCGCGGCCGCCCAGGCCATTGCCGCAGCGCCAGCCGTGGAGTTGCCCGAGCTGCCCCAGTGGGACGACAGCCGCGTGACCGATGCCGACGAGTGCGTGGTCATCTCGCACAACTGGGACGAGCTGCGCCGCTTCATGTGGGACTACGTGGGCATCGTGCGCACCAACAAGCGGCTCGAACGCGCGGCCCACCGCATTGCGCTGCTGCAGGGCGAGATCCACGAGTTCTACTCGCACTTCCACGTCACGCGCGACCTGCTGGAGCTGCGCAACCTGGTGCAGGTGGCCGAGCTCATCGTGCGCTCGGCGCAGATGCGCCGCGAGAGCCGGGGCCTGCATTTCAGCCGCGACTACCCCGAGCTGGCCGCCCCTGCGGCCCCCACCATCCTCGTGCCACCGGTGGCCTGACAAGGTATGACCTACAGCGTCAAGGAAATCTTCTACACCCTGCAGGGCGAAGGCGGGCAGGCGGGCATGCCCGCCGTGTTCTGCCGCTTTGCGGGCTGCAACCTCTGGAGTGGCCGCGAGGCCGACCGCGCCAGCGCCATCTGCCGCTTCTGCGACACCGACTTCGTGGGCACCGACGGCACCCTGGGCGGCAAGTTCACCACGGCCGATGCCCTGACGGAACGCATTGCGGCCCAGTGGCCGGCCCACGATGCCGATCACCGCCTGGTGGTGCTGACGGGGGGCGAGCCCCTGCTGCAGGTGGATGCGGCCCTGATCGAGGCCCTGCACGCACGGCAGTTCCGCATTGCCGTGGAGACCAATGGCACGGTGGCCGCGCCGCCGGGCATCGACTGGCTGTGCGTGAGCCCCAAGGCCGGCGCGCCCTGGGTGCAGCAGCAGGGCCAGGAGCTCAAGCTGGTCTGGCCCCAGGCCGGGATGGACCTTGCGGCCATCGGGCAGACGGGGCAGTTCGCCCACCGCTTCCTACAGCCCATGGATGGCCCCAACCAGGCCGCCCACATCGCCCTCTGTATTGCCACCTGCATGGAACAGCCCGCCTGGCGGCTGAGCCTGCAGACCCACAAGATCAGCGGCATCCGATAGCTATGCAGTTCACCATTTCCCAGCGCTTCTTCTTCGACGCGGCCCACACCCTGCGCCGCGAGATCGAGGCCGAAGGCAGCCGCCGCATCCACGGCCATACCTACCATGCCGAGGTCTCGCTCAGCGGCCCGCGCGACCCCGCTACCGGCATGGTGCTGGACCTCGGCCTGCTGCGCCGGGGGCTGGAGGTGGTGCGCGAGCAGCTCGACCACCACATGCTCGACGAGGTATCCGGGCTGGGCATTCCCACGCTCGAGAACCTGTGCCTCTTCATCGCGCAGGCCTTGCCTGCCGAACTGCGCCCGCGCGTGAGCCGCGTGCGCGTGTGGCGCGAGGCGCTGGGCGACAGCTGCGCGCTCGACTTCACGCTGCAGTGATGGCGTTCACCACCGCACCCAAGACGGCCAGGAAAGACCTGGTCGCTCGCAGCCTGGCCCACGTCTGGCACCCCTGCACGCAGATGAAGCGGCACGAGGCCCAGCCGCCCGTGGCCATCGCGCACGCGCAAGGCCCCTGGCTGTACGGCACCGACGGCCGGCGCTACCTCGATGGCATCAGCTCCTGGTGGGTCAACCTGTTCGGCCACAGCCACCCGCACATCAAGGCCGCCCTGGCCGACCAGATGGAGCGGCTCGACCATGTGATGCTGGCCGGCTTCACGCACGCGCCGGTGGTCGAGCTGTCGGAGCGCCTGGGTGTGCTCACGGGCCTGGGCCACGCGTTCTACGGCAGCGATGGCGCGGCCGCCACCGAGATCTCGCTCAAGATGAGCGCCCACTACTGGCGCAACACGGGCCGCCCGGGCAAGAGCCGCTTCGTGGGCCTGGCTGGTGGCTACCACGGCGAGACCGTGGGGGCATTGGCGGTGACCGACATCGCGCTGTTCCGCGAGGCCTACGCCCCGCTGGTGCGCCTGGCCGCCACCGTGCCCAGCCCCGATGCGCGCCAGGCCACGCCTGGAGAATCCCCCGAGGATGTGGCCCGGCGCAGCGCCGCCGCCCTTGACGCCTGGCTGGCCGAGCACCACGCCGACACTGCCGCGCTGATCGTGGAGCCCCTGGTGCAGTGCGCGGCCGGTATGGCCATGCACGACCCCGAATACCTGCGCCTGGCGCGCGCGCTGTGCGACCGCTACGAGGTGCACCTGGTGGTGGACGAGATCGCCACGGGCTTTGGCCGCACGGGCAGCATGTTCGCGCACCAGCAGGCGGGCATCCGGCCCGACTTCATCTGCCTGTCCAAGGGCCTTACGGGTGGCACCCTGCCGCTGTCGGCGGTGCTGACCACGGACACGGTGTACCAGGCGTTCTATGCGGACGAGGTGGCGCGCGGCTTTTTGCACTCGCACTCGTACACCGGCAACCCGCTGGCCTGCCGTGCGGCCCTGGCCACGCTGGAGCTGTTCGAGCAGTTGGATGCGCTCAAGGCCAACGCGGGGCTGGCGCAGCGCATCGACACCGCCTGCGCGCCCCTGGCCCAGCACCCGCGCTTGCGCCATGCGCGCCGCCTGGGCATGGTCTGGGCCTGGGACATCGACACCACCCTGCCCGATTTTTCGCGCCGCTACCACCAGCAGGCCATGGCGCGGGGGCTGGTGCTGCGCCCCATCGGCAACACGCTGTATGCCATGCCACCCTATGTGCTCGACGGCGAGGCGGTTGACTGCCTGGCCAGCGGCGCGCTCGACGCGCTGAACGCCACCCTGCAAGAGGAAATCTGTTGATGATTGGATGTTTTGTGACCGGTACCGACACCGGCGTGGGCAAGACGCTGGTGTCCGCCGGCCTGCTGCATGCGCTGGCGCCGCACCACCGCCGCGTGGTCGGCATGAAGCCGGTGGCGGCCGGCGTCGTGCCCTGGGGCGGCGACTGGGCCAGCGAAGACGCGATTGCGCTGCGCGCCGCATCGACCGTGGCGGTGCCGGCCGCGCTGGACAACCCGGTGCTGCTGCCCGACCCGCTCTCGCCCCACATCGCGGCGGCCCGCGCCGGTGTGCAGATCGACATCGCCGCCATCGTGCACTGCTACCAGGCACTGGCGGCCCAGGCCGACGCGGTGGTGGTGGAAGGTGCGGGCGGCTTTCACGTGCCGCTGTCGGACACCACGACCGGCGCCGACCTGGCCCTGGCCCTGGCCCTGCCCGTGGTGCTGGTGGTGGGCCTGCGCCTGGGCTGCCTGAACCATGCACTGCTGACGGCCGAGGCCATCCGCGCGCGCGGCCTCACGCTGGCCGGCTGGGTGGCCAACCAGGTAGACCCCGCGATGCAAGCCGTGGAGGAGAACAAGGCCTACCTGTGTGCGCGCCTGGGAGCTCCCCTGCTCGCCGACGTACCTTACCAGGCCTTGCCGGAAGCGCGCGGCCTGGTCTTCGAACTGCCTGCCCACTGGCTATGACGACCCCTTTCGCCCCCTCTTCCCCACCCTCCTGGCTCGACGAGATTCCGGCACGCCTGGCCGACATCGAGCGCGCCCATCTGCTGCGCCGCCGCCGCGTGGTGCAGCCCGCAGGCGGCGCCCACCTGCTGGTGGATGGGCAGCCCATGCTGGCCTTTTGCAGCAACAACTACCTGGGCCTGGCCAGCCACCCGGCGCTGGCCGCAGCTGCGCGCGAAGCCACGCACACCTTTGGCGTGGGCTCGGGCGGCTCGCCCCTGGTCAGCGGGCACAGCGCCGCCAACGCGGCGCTGGAGCATGAGCTGGCGGCCTTCGTGCAACTGCCCCGGGCCCTGTACTTCTACGCCGGCTACGCCACCAACACCGGCATCATCCCGGCGCTGGTGGGCGAAGGCGATGCGCTGTTCTCGGACGCGCTCAACCACGCCTGCCTGATCGACGGTGCGCGCCTGTCGCGCGCCACCATCCACCGCTACCCGCACGCCGACCTGGCCGCGTTGGAGGCGGCCCTGGCCGCCAGCACAGCGCGGCGCAAACTCGTGGTCAGCGATGCCGTGTTCAGCATGGACGGCGACCTCATCGATATCCCGGCCCTGCTGGCCCTGTGCGAACGCTTCGATGCCCTGCTGCTGCTGGACGACGCCCATGGCTTTGGCGTGCTGGGCCCCCAGGGGCGTGGCAGCCTCGCCGAGGCAGGCCTCACGGGTGCCACCGCATCGCGCCGGGTGCTCTACATGGCCACGCTGGGCAAGGCCGCCGGGGTGGCGGGTGCCTTCGTGGCGGGCGATGGCGCGCTCATCGAATGGCTGCTGCAAAAGACGCGCACCTACATCTTCGCCACCGCCGCCCCACCGCTGCTGGCCAGTGCACTGCGCAAGAGCCTGGAGCTGATCGCGGCTGCGGATGACCGGCGCCAGCAGCTTGACGCCCGGATCGCGCAACTGCGCGCCGGGCTTGCAGCCCTGCCT
Source organism: Acidovorax sp. Root219 (assembly GCF_001428665.1). GTDB lineage: Bacteria > Pseudomonadota > Gammaproteobacteria > Burkholderiales > Burkholderiaceae_C > Acidovorax. The sequence continues at coordinate 9,163 of NZ_LMIJ01000023.1, read as the reverse complement.
GACGCACTGGGCTGGCGCCTGCTGCCCTCGCACACCGCCGTGCAGGCGCTGGTGATCGGCAGCAACGAGGCCGCACTGGCGGTAATGGAGAGCCTGCGAGCAGAGGGCCTGTGGGTGCCCGCGATACGGCCGCCGACGGTGCCGGCCGGCACTGCCCGGCTGCGCATTGCGCTGTCGTCAGCGCACACCGCCGAGGACGTCGACCAGCTGCTGCAGGCATTGCACCGGCACGCGGCGCACGCACCCGCCGTGGCTTGAGTCCGTGCAGCCAGTGGCTGCACGGATCTTGCTGTCAAATTAGGTGCTCTCTTTGACCACGCGCCCATGCAGCGGTTGCAGCGGCCGTGCATTGGCGCTGTAGACCCGGCGGAACGACTTGATCTGCTGCGCGCTTAGCTTGACGGGCTCCTTGAGCACCATCCACTGCACGCCTTCGGAGCAGGGTGGCGTGGTCAGCGAACCTTCGAAGCTGTAGTAACCGTGCTTTTCCGGCAGCAGGGCGGCGGGATGCAGCGCCAGGCCATCGACCGTGACCTGCTCGCCTACGCGCGGCAGGTGCGCGAAGATGGGCTCCCAGGCCTGGTTCTTCTTGCCCGGCTGGATCAGCACGGCCACCACGCCCAGGCCGCCGTCCTCGGCCTTGTGCACGAAGTGGGCGACCATCGCTGCGCGCTTGCCGCCCACGGCCTCCTCGCTGGGGGTATGGAAGTGGAACTGCAGCAGCTCCAACGCCCGGCCGCCCACCACCAGCTTGCTGCCAGCGGGCATGTTGACCTGCACCGTGTGGCCGTTGTTGACCAGGGTGGGTGCCCCGGATGCGTACTGGAAGTCGAGCGCCGGCAAGGCTTCCTTGACCGTCTTGCGGATGTCGACAGGGCTCTGGGCCGTGCCGCGGGCGCAGGCTTCGAAGCCCGCATCCAGTGCGCCCCAATGGGTGGCACCGAGCTTGCCCTTGTAGTCCCAATGCGGAGCATGCCCCTCGGCGTGGGCCAGGGCGGCACACAGGGTCAGGCAACCCAGGGCCATGTGTCGAATCAATGTCTGGTATGTCATGGTTTTGATTGATAGCGAAAACGGATGGCACCACCCTGCCTGCATGGGGATGCGCATGCGGGCGCGTCCTTCAACGTGTGGAAACAGGCGGCGGGCGGAGAACGTCAGGAACGGCACCGGGTGGTGCACGTTGCCACAGCCCGGAGAACAACCAGGCCGGTGCGATTCTTGTTCAGCGGGTTCCTGCTGGCAAGCCCCCGGGGTGCCAGCGCCACAGACACCGCCGGCCCTGCCAATGTCACGCCAAGCCGATAAACTCAGCCTCCCTGCGCCGCGCACACCCGTGGCGTTTTCGATCACCGCGCCGGCCCACTGCAGGGCGCACCGATTTTTCATGGAACCGCCATGCCCCATCTCATCGTCGAATACTCCGGCAACCTGCCGCACTACCCCGAGGCCGAAGCGCTGACCGCGCTCAATGCCGCGCTGTGCGCCCACCCCCAGGTGCAGGACGAGCTGGACCTCAAGACCCGCTTCGTGGTGGCCGACAGTTTCGAGATCGGCACCGCCCCGGCGCAGCGCGCTTTCGTGCATGCGCAGCTGCGCGTGCTCTCGGGCCGCACGCCCGAGGCCAAGAAGGAGCTGTCGGACCTGATCGCCGGCGTGCTGCGCGAACTCACCCCCAAGCCGCAGGGAGTGCTGGTGCAGCTGAGCGTGGAGATCGTGGATATGGACCGCGGCTCGTACGCCAAGGAAAAGCTGTAAGAATCTGCCTGGCAGGCAGTCCCCAATGACAAAGCCGCCCCGGGCACTGCCCTGGGCGGCTTTGTCATTGCTGTAACGCAGGAAAGTCCGTGCTGCGCCCCCCTCGCATCCCCACCAGGTGGAAGGCGCACAGCACGGCCTCAAGGCCAGGGCACCCGCTGCAACAGGTGCCCTGGCCCGTCCGCCATCAGAACGTGTGGCGAACGCCGAACTCGTAGCCGGTCACGTCGTTGCCGGCGCCGATCGTCGGGCTGCCGAGCGACGAGGAGGACACGGCCAGACCGCGCGTTGCGGCGCCGTCGTTGCTGATGCGCGCCACGGTGGCGTACAGCTGCGTGCGCTTGGACAGGTTGTGGCCGTAGCCGATGGCGAACTTCTGCGAGTCGGCGTTGTTCACGTCCTTGCGCTTGAAGTTGACGTACGAGGCACGCAGCTCACCCACGCCCAGCGGCACCGTGGCGCCCAGGGTGAACATGTCCACACGGCGGCCGGCGCCGCGCTCGGTGGCGAACAAGGCCATGGGCTTGACCACGCCGAAGCTGTAGGACACGCCCACGTTGCTGGCCTTGTAGTCGACCGAGTTGGCAGTGGCGGCGCCGCCGCGTGTCTCGCCGAAGGCCACGGCCACGTTCAGGGGGCCGTTGGCGTAGCCAGCGCGCAGGGCCAGCGAGTTGCCCATGCGGTCGTTGACCTGGTTCGACAGCTGCTCGCCCAGGGCGTACTGCAGCTGGCCGTAGAAGCCGCCCAGTTCGGGCAGCAGGTAGTTCAGGCCGTTGCTGGTGCGCTTGGGGGCACTGCCTTCGGGCGTGCCGGCGGCCGAGGTGGCGCTGCCCACCATGTTGGCGCCGTTGTTGCCGCCCACGCCGGAATCGCCGAAAGGATCGAAGGTCTCGATGTTCAGGTAGGCGGGCGACTTGTCGCGGCCCAGGCGCACTTCACCGAAGCCGCCCGAAATGCTCACGGTGGAACGGCGGTCGAAGCGGAATCCGGCGGCGGTGCCGTTGTCGGCGGCCAGGCCACCCTCCAACCAGAAGCCGGCCTTCAGACCACCACCGAGGTCTTCCACGCCGCGAAAGCCCAGGCGGCTGCTGGACTGACCGCCGCTGGACAGGCCGGTGACGCTGTTGGTGTTGCTGGACATGTGGACCACCGAGGCGTCGACCACGCCAAAGAGGGTGACGCTGGACTGTGCATGGGCGCCGGCGGCAAGGGTCAGGGCCGCGAGGGCAAGGAGCTTGAGTTTCATGGAGTTCACTTCTTCGAAATGGGCAGATCACCGGGACATGGGCATACCGCAGGGCAGGCGTCTTACCGGTCGGCACCCCATGGTGGGGCGCTGGGCTCATTAGAAAAAAGCTGTGTGACAGTCCTGGGGTAAACCCTTGCATACCAGTGCGGGAAATAAGCATGCATAGCGATCCTCTCGCAGCCTGGTGTATACGCACAGGCAAGCGCCCGAGCGCGAAGGCGAGTGCACAGTGCACGCAAGCGCGTGCAGCCCTGCGGCTCAGGCCATCAATTGCGCGGCCAGCCAGCCGCGCAGGCTGTTGATGAAGGCCCAGCCATCGACATGCGGCAGGTCGTCGAGCCGCACCACGGCCTCTGCCACGCGGCCCTCGCGCAGGGCCACCGCACGCCCCACGCCAGGCAGCAGGCCGCAGGCCAGCGGCGGCGTGACCCAGCGGCCATCGAGCCGCAGGGCCAGGTTGCCGAAGGTGCCCTCGGTGATCTCGCCGGCACGGTTCCACAGCACCGTATCGAACACGCCGGGCGCGGTGGGCGCAAACGCCGCGTAGTGCGCGCGGCGCGTGGTCTTGTGGCGCACGAATTCGCTGTCGGCCTCGTCGAAGGCACGGCCGGCGAGCTGCAGGCGCACAGGCACCTGCGTGGGCTGCAGCGCGAAGGCCTCGGCGCGGGGTGCGCCCCGGCTGTCCAGCAGCAGGCGCACGCGCCATGCGCCACTGGCGTGCTGCGCGGCCAGCGCCTGCAGGCGGGCATGAACGCGATCGGCGTCCCACCCATAGCCGAAGTGCCCAGCGGCCACGGCCATGCGCGCCAAGTGCTCGCCCAGGTGGCGGAACTGCCCACCCTCGAGCGCGAGGGTTTCGAGCAGGTCGAACGCTGCGCTGGCGCGCTCCACGAAGGCGCGCTTGTGGCGCCATTCATGCCATTCGGCCTCGGCCTCGGCACCCGAGGTGATGCCGCTGCCGATGCCGCAGGTGGCCTGCACCGTGCCATCGCGCGCCTGCAGCACCACGGTGCGGATGGGCACGTTGAAGGTCGCGGCCACGCCGCCCTGGCCCGGTGGCCCGTGCGGGCGCACCACGCCCACGGCACCGCAGTACACGCCGCGCGGCGCGGGCTCCAGATCGCGGATCAGCTGCATGGCACGCACCTTGGGCGCGCCCGTGACCGAGCCGCAGGGGAACAGTGCGGCAAACACATCGGCCAGCGTGGTGCCCGACCGGGTGCGGGCCTGCACGTCGGACGTCATCTGCCACACAGTGGGCAGGGCCTGGGTGTGGAACAAGCACGGCACGCGCACGCTGTGCGACTGCGCGATGCGCGAGATATCGTTGCGCAGCAGGTCCACGACCATCACGTTCTCGGCCCGTTCCTTGGGCGCCGTGCGCAGGTACTCGGCCTGGGCGGCATCGGCGTCGGGCGTGGCGCCACGCGGGGCCGTGCCCTTCATCGGGCGAGCAAGGATGTCGCCGCCCGCCGCATCGGTGGTCCAGTCGAAGAACAGCTCGGGCGATACCGACAGCACCTGGGTATCGCCGGCATCGATGTGCGCGCAGTAGCCCTCGGGCTGGGTGCGGTGCAGTGCCTCGAACAGCGCCTGTGCGCTGCCTTGCGCACGGCCCTGCAGGGGTGCGGTGTAGTTGACCTGGTAGACCTCGCCATCGGCGATGGCCTGGTGGATGCGGGCCAGCGAGGCATCGAAGTCGGCACGCGGCAGGCCATCGGCCCATGTCACTTCGGCGCTTGCGTCGGGCTGTGGTCCATCCGGCCAAGGCAGGGCTTCATCGTGCACCGAAAACCAAGCCAACGGGCCCTGCGCCGTGTGGGTCCGCAGGGCGGTGTCAAAGGCCGCCGCAGCCTCGTAGCGTACATAGCCCACGCACCAAGCCCCACCCTGTGCGGCGGCGTACACCGCATCGAGCACGCCGCGCACCTCGTGCAGAGCATGCGCCGCCAGCACCTGCCGCGGCGGACCGAAAGCGTGGCGCAGGCGCAGTGTGCCGGGCTCCTGCGGCTGGGTGAAATCGATACGCGAATGGACAGTTGTGGTCACAGGAAGGAATCTCGCCACCCGGTTCTGCGGGCAGCCGTGTCTGCAGGTTCAGGCAGCGCCAAGGTGCGGCACCAGCCCTGCGGCGGGCTGCCCGCCCTTGAGCGCGGCCGTGAAGGCCAGCATGCGGTCGATGGGCTGGCGGGCGCGCGGGATCAGCGCCGGGTCCACATACACCGCATTGGCACCCGTTTCCAGCACGCGCGCCACGTCGGCCAGGCCGTTCATCGCCATCCAGGGGCAGTGCGCGCAGCTCTTGCAGGTGGCGCTGTTGCCGGCGGTGGGGGCTTCGTAAAAGGTCTTGCCGGGGTTGAGGGTGCGCAGCTTGTGCATCATGCCGTTGTCGGTGGCGACGATGAACTCGCGCGCATCCATCTCGCGCGCGGCCTTGAGGATGGCCGAGGTGGAGCCCACCGCATCGGCCAGCGCCACCACGTCCGCAGGGCTCTCCGGGTGCACCAGCACCTTGGCCCCAGGGTGCGCCTGCTTGAGCGCCTCCAGCTCGAAGGCCTTGAACTCGTCGTGCACGATGCAGGCGCCGTTCCAGAACAGCATGTCGGCGCCGGTCTCGCGCTGGATGTAGGCGCCCAGGTGGCGGTCGGGCGCCCACAGAATCTTGTGGCCCGCCGCCTTGAGGGCGCCGACAATCTCGAGCGCGCAGCTCGACGTGACCAGCCAGTCGGCCCGCGCCTTCACGGCCGCACTGGTGTTGGCATACACCACCACGGTGCGGTCCGGGTGGGCGTCGCAGAAGGCACTGAATTCGTCGACCGGACAGCCCAGGTCGAGCGAGCAGGTGGCATCGAGGTCGGGCATGAGCACGGTCTTCTCGGGCGAGAGGATCTTCGCCGTCTCGCCCATGAAGCGCACGCCCGAGACCACCAGGGTCTGCGCCGCATGGTCGCGGCCGAAGCGCGCCATCTCCAGCGAATCGCTGACCAGGCCGCCGGTTTCCTCGGCCAGGTCCTGCAGATCGGGGTGCACGTAGTAGTGCGAGACCATGACCGCATTCTTCTCCTTGAGCAGGCGGCGGATGCGGTCCTTGAGCGCTGCGCGCTCGGCCTGCGAGGGCTCGGGCGGCACGCGGGCCCAGGCGTGCTTAGTCGAGCAGACAGCGCCGCCGTCCTCCAGCACCGCAAGCGGCTGGTCGTACTCGACGTCGATGCGGTTCAGCGTGGCCGTGTTGCTCATGACAGTTCCTGCAGCCGCATCGAAAAATCGGTGGCCTTGACGTCCTTGGTCAGCGTGCCGATGGAGATGCGGTCCACACCGGTCTCGGCCAGTTCGCGCAGGCCGTCGAGCGTGACGCCGCCCGAGATTTCGAGGATGGCGCGGCCGGCATTGGTGCGCACGGCCTCGCGCAGCAGGGGCAGGGGCATGTTGTCGAGCAGCACCATGGTGGCGCCTGCGTCGAGCGCCTCGGTCAGTTGTGCGAGCGTCTCGACCTCGATCTCGATGAAGGCGGCCTGCGCAGCCACCTGCTGCGCGGCGCGCAGCACGGCGGTGACGCCACCGGCGGCGGCGATGTGGTTTTCCTTGATCAGCACGGCATCGTGCAGGCCGATGCGGTGGTTGGTGCCGCCGCCCACGCGCACGGCGTACTTCTGCGCCAGGCGCAGGCCCGGCAGGGTCTTGCGCGTGTCCACGATGCGCGCACGGGTGCCGGCGACCACGTCGGCATAGGTGGCCGTCTTGGTGGCCACGGCCGAGAGCAGCTGCAAAAAGTTGAGCGCTGTGCGCTCGGCGCTGAGCAGCGCGCGGGCGCTGCCCTCGATCTCCAGCACCACCTGGTCGGGCGCGCAGCGCTGGCCCTCGGCCACCTGCCAGGTGAGCTGCACCTCCGGGTCGAGGGCACGCAGGGCCGCTTCGACCCAGGGCGTGCCGCAGATCACGGCGGCCTCGCGCGCCAGGATGCGCGCACGGGCGCGCCGCGCAGGGTCGATCAGGCCGGCGGTCAGGTCACCGCTGCCCACGTCTTCTGCCAGGGCGCGGGACACGTCCGCGCGGGCCAGGGCGGCCACTTCGGCACTTTTTTCATCGTCGCTGGGATGGGTCATGGGGCGCGAGCATAGCGGCTTCTGGGACCGGGGTTTGGGACACCGCTGTCCCGACTGCATACACCCTACACTCGCGCAATTTTGCCCAGAGGAGCCCCATGACCGATCCAACGCCTTCTGCCACCCCCTACGGCACGCTGCCGCCGGCGTCTCCCCTACCGCAGCGCCGCCCCATGAGCCTGCCGCGCCTGGCGCAGATGCGGGATGCGGGCGAGAAGATGTGCATGCTTACCGCCTACGACGCCACCTTTGCGGCGGTGGCCGATGCTGCGGGCGTGGAGTGCATCCTCGTCGGCGATTCGCTGGGCATGGTCTGCCAGGGCCTGCCCAGCACCGTGGGCGTGACGCTGGAGGCCATGGCCTACCACACGGCCAGCGTGGCGCGCGGCCTGCACCGCGTGCAGGGCACGGCCTGGCTGGTGGCCGACCTGCCCTACGGCACGTATGCCGAAAGCCGCGAGCAGGCCTTGCGCAGCGCCTGCGTGCTGATGCAGGCGGGCGCGCACATGGTCAAGCTCGAAGGCGGCGGCTGGACCGCGCCCACGGTGGAGTTCCTGGTGCAGCGCGGCGTGCCGGTCTGCGCCCACCTCGGCCTGACTCCCCAGACGGTGCACGCCCTGGGCGGCTACCGCGTGCAGGGGCGCAGCGACGATGCCGCGCGCACCCTGCGCAAGCACGCGCACGAGTTGCAGGATGCGGGTGCCGCCATGCTGGTGCTGGAGATGGTGCCCGCCGTGCTGGCCGCCGACCTCACGGCCGAGTTGCTGCGCTGCCACACCATCGGCATCGGCGCAGGCAACGGCACGGCCGGCCAGGTGCTGGTGTTGCACGACATGCTGGGCATGAACCTGGGCAAGAACCCGAAGTTCGTCCACAACTTCATGCAGGACGCCGGCAGCGTGCGCGGCGCCATCGAGGCCTATGTACTGGCCGTCAAAGAGGGACGTTTTCCCGACAACGCCCTGCATGCCTGGTAGCCGGGCGTACACGCTTTTCCCCTCTCTCTTTTCTTTCTTCTTTTTTGCTTGCTGATTCGCCATGCTGATCGCCCACACCATCGACGACCTGCGCCAGGCCCTGGCCCCCTACCGCCGCCCGGCCTTCGTGCCCACCATGGGCAACCTGCACGACGGCCACATCGCACTGGTCGAACAGGCGCTGCCCCTGGGCGACGTCACAGTGGCCAGCATCTTCGTGAACCGACTGCAGTTCTTGCCGCACGAAGACTTCGACAGCTACCCGCGCACCTGGGAGGCCGACTGCAACCGCCTGCAGGCCGCAGGCTGCAAGGTGCTCTTCGCCCCGCGCGAGGCCGACCTGTATCCCGAGCCCCAGACCTTCAAGGTGCACCCCGACCCGGCCCTGGCCGACCTGCTGGAAGGCCACTTCCGCCCCGGTTTCTTCACCGGAGTGGCGACGGTGGTGATGAAGCTTTTTGCCTGCGTGCTCGGCCAGAGCGGCGGCACGGCGGTGTTCGGCAAGAAGGACTACCAGCAACTCCTGGTGATCCGCCAGATGGTGCGCCAGTTCGCACTGCCCATCACCGTGGTCGCCGGCGAGACCTGCCGCGCGCCCGACGGCCTGGCCCTGAGTTCGCGCAATGGTTACCTCAGCCTGCAGGAGCGGCAGGAGGCGGTGGCCTTGTCGCAGGCCTTGCGCCAGCTGGCTGTGCGCTGGGGGCAGCAGCCAGGGGTGGAATTGGAGAAGCAGGCGATGGATGGATTGCGGGCGCGGGGGTGGCAGCCGGACTATCTGACGGTAAGGCGGCGGGTGGATCTGCAGCCGGCCAGGGCCGAGGATGCTGTGGGGACGTTGGTGGTGTTGGGGGCGGCGCGGTTGGGGGCTACGCGGTTGATTGATAACTGGGAGTTTTGAGTTCGCGCCCCTGGCTTCATCCCTCGCCTCCTTGTCCTGACTTTTAAGCCGCATGCTTGCGCTGAGGGCGGAGGCCGGGATGTGCGCCCGGCGGCGCAGTAACTTTCTCTTGGGCCGCCAAGAGGGTGTAGAAGAAATAAATTATAATAGCGCCGCATTGACCAAGCAGGAGCAGCGC
>NZ_LMIJ01000022.1:2613-14547 GCF_001428665.1 Acidovorax sp. Root219 | reverse complement strand
TGGACGCAATCTACGATGTCGGAGACCGGCCGCCTATCCAGGGCGCGGCGACCATGATGTCTATCCACGTACAGCACGAGCGGGACGAGCACACCTGCAAGGGAAAAATAGTGCATGGGTTTCAAGCCTGACCTCCTGGTGTTGTGGCCGCCAGCCCCGGAGGCGGATGGCGACGATTGCCTATGGCGGCCATTGTGCATCGCCGGCCGTCGTGCCCATCGTTCGCTCGGGTGTACACCCGTCGAGCGCGTGGCTCCCTGCGAAGAATGGGGGATGGACACGCGTCAGCCGCTGTGGACCTGGGCAACGGCACCTCGGTCAACACGGACAAGCCGGTCAACATCGGCGCCGGCTTCACCCAGGTCGCCGTGGGCAGCCGCTACATGGTGGCCCTCAAGGCGGACGGCAGCCTGTGGATGTGGGGCCACGCGCTCTTGAAGAACAAGGTGTTCTACGAGACCTCGCCAGTGCAGATCGGCAGCGGTTTTTCGCAGCTGCTGACGTCCGACACCGCGGCAAAGGCAGGCGGAACGGCCTGGTTCTGGGGCGATTCCAATGCCCGCCTTGCACCCCAAAACACCGGCGTGTCAGAATGAAAGGATGAGCACTTCGACCTCTTCATTTCTCTCCAACGCAGACGGCACCAAGGTCGCGACCTACACCTGGGCCGACATCGCTGGACGCCCCACCGGTGTGGTGCAGATTGCCCACGGACTTGCCGAGCATGGTGAACGCTACGACCGCTTTGCAAGGCAGCTCAATGCCGCGGGGTTTGTGGTCCACGCGGTCGATCATCGTGGACACGGGCGTACCGGCGGTGCTCGGCTGGGCGATTTCGGCAGCGCTGGTTTCAGCGGGCTGATTGCCGATGTGGCCCAGTATGGATCGGCACTGCGTGCGCAGCATGTCGGCCTTCCGGTGTTTCTGTTGGCCCATTCGATGGGTTCGTTTGCAGCGCAAGCGGCGATCCTGGACCACGCATCGACATGGGCCGGTGTCATTCTCTCCGGCTCCACCGCGCTCGACGCGCTGGCCGCTGCCATGGCCAATGCGCCCGCCGATGCGCCGGCGGGGCTCGCGGCATTCAATGCAGGCTTTGAGCACCGTACCGGGTACGAATGGCTTTCACGGGACGAGGCGGAGGTCGATGCCTATGTGGCCGACCCCTGGTGCGGGTGGGAGGTACCGGGCGATGTGATCCCCTCGCTGTTCGCCCCCGCGTCCCGGCTGGCGGACCCGGCGCTGCTGGCGGGCATCCGCAGTGACCTGCCCATCCTGATTGCCTCTGGCGACGTCGATCCGCTGGCCGGTAGCGGTGCACTGATTCAGCTGCTGGGCCAGCGCTACCGTGATGCAGGCATAGCGGACGTGACCGTCAAGTTGTACCCCGCAGCGCGCCACGAAATCCTCAATGAGACAAATCGCGACGAGGTGACTGCCGATATGGTCGCCTGGCTGCGTGCCCACGCGGCATAGCCTGCAGCCGCTGGCACGCTGGTCTTTGCAAGCCCTGCCATCTCACGCGATGTAGGCCGCCAGCTCCTGCGGTGTGCCTTGCGGAAACGCCTCCTTCAACAGGTCCAGAAAGGCCGATACGCGCGGGCTCAGCAGCCGGCGCGAGGGGTAGAGCGCCCACAGCGCGATCTCCGGGCTCGGCACCTCGCCCCACTGCACCAGGGTGCTGGCCGCCAGGTCGTTCAGCACCAGCGACAGGGGCAGGCATGCGGCGCCCACCTGGGCGCGCACGGCATCGCGCACCATGAACAGCGAGGACAGGTGCAGCACGGGTTGCACCGCCAGACGCTTTGGTTTGCCCTTGGCGTCGGTCAGGTCCCAGGTGGTGGCAGGGGCGGCGGCGTCCGCGCCTGCGCCCCCACGCAGCACGGCCGGGACAGGGGTGGCGCCCGATGGCCGGCCGAGCTCGGGGCTGGCAACGACCACGATGCGGTCGCGCATGAAGATGCGCCCGACCAGGCGTTCGTCCGGGTCGGGGTTGACGCGGATCACCAGGTCGTAACCTTCTTCCACCATGTCCACCGGCCGGTCTTCGGTCGTCACCTCCAGGCGCACCTCGCGGTGCTGCAGGGCAAAGCGGGCGGCCAGCTTGCCCATGGCGGCCTGCGAAAAGAGCAGGGGCGCGCTCACCCGCAGCCGCCCGCGCGGCGCGCCGCCGCCGCTGGCGATGGCGGTGGTGCTCTCGTCGAGCTGGGCGAGCAGCACCGAGGTCTTCTCGTACAGCGCGCGCCCCTCTTCGGTGAGCTTGAGCACGCGCGGCCCGCGCTCGAACAGGCGCAGGTTCAGGCCGCTTTCCAGGTCGGCCACCCGGCGCGACAGGGTGGCCTTGGGCCGGCCCGATTCGCGCGCGGCGCGGCCAAAGCCGCCATGCCGGGCCACCAGCGTGAAGTCGGCCAATGCGAGCAGATCCATGTGTTCCACCAGTGAGACGCAAAGTCTAAATATAACGGCTATCGGACATCAGGCGGAACAAAGAAGATCAGGGCTCCTTCAACATGCAACGGAGCATTTCCATGACCATCCTCATCACCGGCGCCACGGGCAACGTAGGCCGCCAGGTCGTCAACCAACTCGTGAACCGCGGCGCCGAACTACGCGCTTTGGTGCGCGACCCCGCCCGGGCGAACCTGCCGGCGGGCGTGCAAACGGTGCAGGGCGACCTGCTCGACGTGGACGCGCTGCGGCGCGCTTTCGAGGGCGTCTCCACGCTGTTTCTGCTCAACGCCGTGGTGCCCGACGAGTTCACGCAGGCGCTGCTGGCGCTGAACCTGGCCCGCGAGGCGGGCATAAAGCGCGTGGTTTACCTGTCGGTGATCCACAGCGACCGCTACCTGAACGTGCCGCACTTCGCGGGCAAGTTCGGGGTGGAGCGCATGCTGGAGCAGATGGGCTTTGGCGCCACCATCCTGCGGCCGGCCTACTTCATGGACAACGACCACAGCATCAAGGACGTGGTGCGCAACTACGGTGTCTACCCCATGCCCATCGGCAACAAGGGCCTGGCCATGGTGGACGTGCGCGACATCGCCGAGGTCGCCGCCATCGAGCTGCTGCGCCGCGAGCGTGCGAGCGAGCCGCTGCCGCTGGCGCGCATCAACCTGGTGGGCCCCGACACGCTGACCGGCGACGCGGTAGCCGCCCTCTGGTCCGCCGCGCTGGGCCGCACCGTGGCCTATGGCGGTGACGACACCGCCGGCTTCGAGACCAACCTGCGCAACGCCATGCCGCAATGGATGGCCTACGACATGCGCCTGATGGCCGAGCGCTTCATCACCGACGGCATGGTGCCCGAGGCGGGCGACGTGGAGCGCCTGGTGCAGCTGCTGGGCCGCCCGCTGCATTCGTACCGCGACTTTGTGCACGCCGTTGCCAATGCCACTGCGGCTTGAGCGCCGCGCAGTGACCCCTCCAAAAAGCAACATCACCGAAAGGAAACCACCGTGATCTATTCCACCGCCACCGTCTCCGTCAACCCACAGGGCGAAGTGCCGCTCACCCGCGCCCAGGCCTGGGCGGGCCTGGTGCTCAAGGCCCGCGATGCTCGGCTTTTTCTGCCGCCGAATTTGTGCACCCACTGCGAGGTGGTGCAGGACAGCGGCACCCATATCGTGCGCGAGGCCACCATCGCGGGTCAGGATGTGCGTGAGATCATCGCCTTCGAGCCCTTGAGCAAGGTCACCTTCTTCCAGGCCAGCGGCCCGCGCGAAGGCGCCATTGTCAACGAGCTGTTCGAGGACGAACACGGGCAGCTGCAGCTGCGCTTTTACGGCTACCTGGGCCTGCGCGACAAGCAGCCCGGCGGCCCCGAAGAGCAGGCGGAGCAGGCCTGGATGGACGGCGACAAGGGCTACCGCAGCGCGCTGCTCTCGACGCTGCAACGCACCCGCGAATTGCTCGCGCAAGGCCGGCTGGCTGAGGGCGTGGTGTGATGGCTGGGCTGGCCTGCACAATGGTCTTGCCAACCACCATCACCCGCTCCACCTCGTCGCCGGTTGCCGAGAGAACCAGGGGCATGAAGGGATCGTAGCTGACCCCTATCATTGCCACAGGAGAGGACTGGCTTTGTGCCGGGGAGTGCGAGGGACGCCATCGGGATGGGGGATGTTTCGGGTGCGCCGCATGGGCCTGCGCCCATGCTGGCAGCCGGGGGGCGCCAGGCATTCCAGCCCCATCGGCCCGATGTCACCCCGGCCCTGCGGGCAGCGACCCTCGGGAGATCGTCAACAGGTTTTGAGAAAGCACACCGATGACCTACGTCGTTCACATCTGGGAGCATCACCCCAGCCCACAAACCTGGGCCGAGGCCGACGCCCTGCAGGCCCGGCTGGACTGCCAGCCCGCGCCACCGAACCCCAAGTTCGCGGCACTTGCGGCCGGGCTGGTTCAGGCCTTTCCGCACCGGCGCGATGGGCAAACCCGATCGCCCTGGATCGAGGGGGCGCCGGACGGGCGGGTTGATCACGCGAGTTGGGCGCTGGGCGTGGACACCGACCTGATGGATCGGGTGCTGCCCGTGCTGGTCAACCAGGCCCTGGCCCTGGGCCTGACGGTCTACGACGGCCAGACGGGCGAGGTTTTTCTGCCAGGCAACTGGTGCCTGACCCCCGAGGGGCGCACGCCCGTGAACTGGCCAGAGCCCGCAGTGGAGCCGGTCGCCGCAGCCGGCCTGGATGCCGGGCGTTCGTACCTCGAAGGGCGGGTGCGTGCCCTGGTGCTGCCCCACTTTGCGCCCAGCGGCTTTCAGCTTTGCTGGCGCACCGGCCTGCAGACCCACGACGCACTGGCCATGGTGCGTGACACGGCGCTGGGGCAGCAGCGCATCGAGATGACGCCGCAGTCCTGGTCAGAGCAGCACTGGGACCTGTGGATGTCGTGCGAGATCGAACCCCGTCTGCCCCCCGATCTGGCGAAGTGGTGCGAGCCCCAGCACACCATCCCCCTTGCGCGCACGCAATGGCCGGAGCTGGCCGCGTTTCGCCGGCGGGACGAACAGAAGCCCTACGAGCCGAGCTTTCGCTGCATGGGGCCGCATGCGCTGGACCAGTTTCTGGGCCTGTACACACAGTGGGCCGTGCGGGAGCTGCTGCCGCTGCTCGATGGCTGCGCAGACCTGGCGGGCTACCTGCGCCTGGATGGCCGCGAGGCCAGCCCGGAGGTCTTTTTGCAGGCAGCGGTCGCCGGCCTGGCGCTGGCGCATTGTGCGGGTGACCCCGCGCTGGCCGAGCGCGCGCAGCGCTATGGCCAGCAGCGCGTGCCCAACCCGCGCCCGGAGCTGTTCCACCGCCGCCTTGGTGGCCTGGCCGGGTTTGCGCAGTACTTCGGCATGCAGGCGCAGGCTCCACGGTAAGCGGTGGAAACGGTGGGGTCAGGCCCAGAGGGCCGGCCGGTGATCTGCAGCGCATCAGGAGCCTGCAGGGTGACAGCGTCCAGGCGATGTTCGGCACCAGACCCGGTGGCACCGCTTGAGCAGCGCGGTTTCATGGAAAGTCGCCGCCAGGCAGAGGGACACTCAGCGCCAATCCTCAGCGCTCGGTATCGTTGCCCTTTTTGCCGGTGATGGCCGAGACGATCATCTCCACCACAAGGCACAGGAAGAAGACTACGCCGGCCGCCTCGGGCTGGCCGGCCACGAACAGGGCGAGCGGGACGAGTGCACCTGCGATCAACGGGTAGTGCGTGGGCTTCAAACGCTGTCTCCTGGGTTCGCCTGGTCAGCGGCTGGTACGCGGCGGTAGTTCACCTCCACGGCCAGGGCCTCCACGCCATCGGGGGTGATGTTGTACATGCGCAGGTCCAGGGTGTCGTCGTCGGGCTGCTCGATCGCCGTGCGCCAGCCCCAGCGCGGGCCGCCCTGGCCGTCGGCGTAGCTGCCCAGCACCGACAGGCGCGGGTCGCCGCTGGCGCCGGTGCTGTACATGAGGGCGGTGCCGGTACCAAAGCTCTCGGCCCAGGCCGATTCGTAGCGGTGTTCGTCCAGGTGGTGCGCGATCAGGGCCACGCCCTCCATCGGCTCGCCATTGCAGTGGCCCGAGTATTCGTGCAGCAGCACGCGCCCACCGAGCAGCACGCGGATGCTGCCGCGCTGCACCGTGTCGTCCGCTGGCTCGCCGGGCGCGAACCAGAGGCGAAAGCGGCCTTGCCACTGCCCGGCCATGCGCGCCAGTTGCGCGTGCACGCCGTCGGCCCGTGATGCTTCGAATTCCTTGCGGCCCATGGTGATTGGCTCCGTGGATGGGGGGCGGCGCAGTTGTCGCCCAGGTTAATTGCGCGGCAGCTCCCGCACCTCCACCGTGCCGCCGGCTTCGTACACGGGGTTGCCTGCGAGAAACTGCTCCTTGGCTGCCTGCAGGCTGGCCGCCCGCACGCGGATGAAGCCGTTGGGCCCGCCGGTGGCGGCCTGGCCGGGCTGGTTCTTGCGCACGCGCTCGCCGGGGCCGATGGCGCTGCCGCCATCGAACTGGCCGGTGCTGCGCAGGTGGCTGAGGTACTGTCCCCAGCGCTCGGGGTCATCGGCGGCCTGGGTGTCGGGCGCGTCGGTGTGCATGAGCAGTATGTATTCGTTCATCGGAGGTTCGGTCGCGGCGCAAAAACGTCTACCGACAGCTGCTGCATGCCGCCCACCAGAGCCACCAGTGGCTCGGTGCTGACGGGCACCCGCGGCGCGCGCAAGGCAGTGTGTGCCAGTGGCATGGATGAAGGGCTCCCGAAGATTCTGTTTTTTGCTGTTCGCGCAGCCAGTCCAGGGGCTTGAAGGCATGAACCGGCAGAGTCAAGGATGCCGGATTGTGCTGCGCCGGTCGAGCATCCGAGCGCAACAAAATGTTGGCAGCCGAAGGCCGCCGCCAGCGAGGCCTGGTGCAATGCGTTTCACAGTTCAAGAGTCACAGCCATCCAGCCTTTCGAAACCGGTAGTAGACATAGGAGCACACGCTCACGATGAGCAGCAGCGCAGCCGGGTAGCCGTAGCGCCATTTCAGCTCGGGCATGTGCTCGAAGTTCATGCCCCACACGCCGACAAAGGCAGTGCAGATGGCGAAGATGCCGGCCCACGAGGCCAGGCGTTTGGTGATCTCGTTGTCTTCGATGGTCACCATCGAGAGGTTCACCTGAATCGCCGTGCCGATGGTGTCGCGCATACCCTCGATCAGGCCGTTGATGCGTACCAGGTGATCCACCACGTCACGGAAGTATTCCTGCGACCCCATGCAGATCTGCGGCACCCGGCCGCCGTGCAGCTTGCTGGCGCCTTCCAGCAGGGGCGACACCGCATGCTTGAGCAGCATCACGCGCTGCTTGAGGTGGTAGAGCTGCTCGATGTTGTCGCGGGCGGCCTTCTTGGTGAAGATCTGGTGCTCGATGCGTTCGAGTTCGACTTCGAGGGCATCGATGATGGGGAAGTACCGGTCCACCACGGCGTCCATCAGCGCATAGAGCACGAAGCCGGAGCCATGGCGCAGCAGGTCGGGCTCGTGCTCGCAGCGGTCGCGCACACCGAGAAACCCCTGCTTGCTGCGGTTGCGCACCGAGAGCACGTAGTTGGGGCCGACGAAGACATCGACCTCGCCCGCGCTGAAATGGCCAGGCCGCTCGGGCTCGGGCTCCAGCAGGTGCATCACCACGAACAGGGAGGGGCCGTACTCCTCGACCTTGGGCCGCTGGTGGCCGTGGTGCGCGTCTTCCACCGCCAGCTCGTGCAGGCCGAACTCCTCGCGCATTTCGTTGAGCTCTTCGGGCGTGGCGTCGGCCAGCGCCACCCATACGAAGCAGCCGGGCCGCACGATGTACTCGCTGATATCGGCGACAGGGATATCAGCCAGTTTGGCGCCGTTTTCATAGGCTACGCAGTTGATCAGCATCGGGGCACTCCAGGGGCAGTTGTGGTGGCGGTGGAGGCGATGGTGCCATGGTTCCATGGCGCTCCCGGGCGCGCGCATGCGCGCCGTCACAGGCTGGGCATAACCTGCTCCCCGATCTCGCGCAGCACCTCGGCCGGTGTGCGGCCGCTGCCTTGTGCCAGGTTGAACAGCACATGCCCCACGCCCATGGCCTGCAGGCGCTGCAGGTAGGCGATGAGTTCATTGCGCCCCGTGCGCAGCCCCAGCTCCAGCGGCACGGCGCCGGCTGCCGGATCGGCCAGCAGGTCGAGCTGTACGGATTGCACGAAGGGCTTGCGCTCACCCGCCGCCTTCTGGTCCAGCGCCTGCTGCCACATATGAATACGGCCTTGCTGCCTTGCCTCCTCTCGGTGGTAGCTGGCCCAACCATCGGCATGGGCGGCAGTCCATTGCAGCGACTGCCGGGCCGAGCCGACCACCACCATGGGGATGCGCGCTGCTGGCGGCTGCATGAGGTCGTAGCCGCCTGTTGCCGTCAACAAAGCCTGTCGCTCCTGCGGCTCGGGCGACAGCGCTGCGCGTACCAGTGGCCACCGGTCGCGAAAGGCATCGCCACGCGCTTCCACGTTTTCGCCGAAGGATGCGAATTCCTCGGGCCGGTCGCCCGAGCCCAGCCCCAGGATGAAGCGGCCGTTGCTGATGCGGTCCAGAGACAGCGCTGCCTTGGCCACATGCAGCGGGTGGCGCAGCGGCAACACGATGGCCGCTGCGCCGATGGCGATGCGGCGCGTGGAAGAGGCGAGCGCTGCCAGCCACAGAAAGGGGTCGTCGAGCGCACTCGCGGTGTTGTCGCTGCCCTGGGGAATCATCAGCGGCACATCGCGCGCCCATAGGGCCGCGAAGCCGAGTTCGTCGGCCAGCGCGGCCAGGCGGGGGGTCTCCTGGATATCGGCCATGGCGCCAGCGGCGTGGCCGAAGGGCGTCATGAAGCCGAGGGTAAGCCGCCCGGGCTGGAAGACCTGCGCGTGACCGGCGTTGAATGAAGGCATGGGTCTCCCGTGAATCGGTGGCCGGCCACCATGCGATGCGATGGCGCGCGAGGGCTGGCAAAACTGGAGGTCGGCAATGGAACGAGGATAGGGCGATTGCAAGCGCGGCGGCGCCAGGCAGGCTCGCACTTCCACAAGCTGTTGTCTTACGAGCAGCGAAATGATCCGCAATCACCATAGCCCCTTTTCAACCCAAGGAGCATTTTCATGGCCGTAAAAACTGTCGAAGACCTCTTTTTGCACGAGTTGTCGGACACCTACAGTGCCGAGAAGCAGATGACCCGCTCCCTCCCGCAGATGGCGCGCGCAGCGGCCGACCCACAACTGGCTCAGGCGTTTCTCGATCACCTGGAAGAGACCCGGGGCCAGGTGCAGCGCATCGACGAGATCGTGGAGATCCTGAACCTCAAACTCAAGCGCATCAAGTGCGCCGCCATGGAGGGCCTGGTGGAGGAGGGCAAGGACCTGATCGACGAAATCGACAAGGGGCCCGTGCTCGACGTGGCCCTGATCGGTGCGGCGCAGAAGGTGGAGCACTACGAGATCGCCAGCTACAGCACGTTGATCGCTCTGGCTACCAAGCTGGGCTACACGCCGGTACTGCCACTGCTGCAGGCATCGCTGGCCGAAGAGAAGGCCACCGATGACAAGCTGGGCAAGCTTGGCCAGGCAGCGGCCATCGAAGAGGCCGTGCAGGCGTAAGGCCTGGAGATGCCGTGGCGCGTAGCTTGACGGACCTGTCGCCACGCCACCCGCTGGTGGTGGCCGACATCGACTTTGCCGCCCCTGCACACGAGGTGGCGCGCAGGTTGATCGGCATGACGCTGCTGGTGGACGGCGTGGGCGGGTGCATCGTGGAGACCGAGGCCTATGACCAGACAGACCCGGCATCGCACACCTTTGGCGGGCCCACGGTGCGCAATGCGGCCATGTTCGGCCCGCCCGGCCGTGCCTATGTCTACCGCTCGTATGGGCTGCACTGGTGCCTGAATACCGTGTGCCGCGAGGCGGGCCATGGCGCGGGCGTCTTGCTGCGCGCGCTGGAACCCACGCACGGCATCGACACCATGCGCCAGCGCCGTGGCTTGCAGGACGTGCGCTTGCTGTGCGCCGGCCCGGGGCGCCTGGCGCAGGCGCTGGGCATCGATGCGGGGATGAACGGCGTGCCGCTGCACATGCCGCCTTTTGCGCTGCTGCAGGCGGATGCCTTGGCAGCGCAGGAGGGTGCGGACCAGATCGTGGCAGGCCCGCGCATCGGCATTTCCAAAGCGGTGGACGTGCCCTGGCGCTTCGGGCTGAAGGGCTCGCGCTATCTCAGCCGCGCATTTGCTGCGCCACAGGTTCCGCCGGGCAGCGGCTAGCTGGCCAGCCAGCGGCTCAGGACAAAGCCATGTCCCGCTGCTGCGTATGGGGCCTCAGATAGCGCGCGGTGATGTCCGCTGTCGCATGCCGGCCCAGGTGCGCGCCGTGTTCCGTCAACCAGGTATCGCATGCCCTGCGCCCGTCTTGGCGCAGCATCTCGAACAGCACGCGCCCCACGGTGCGCTTGATCGAAGGCTCGGTGGCGAGCAGTCCTGCAGGCTGATCGGGCAGGCTCAGCACATGCATGCGGATGTCGGCGCCCGGCACGTTGCGATTGATGATTTCCAGCGCCCGGAGCTCCGACACCAGGCCATTGACCGACGCCACCTCGTTGATGCGGTTGAGGATGTTCTTGGCAAACAAGGGCGTCTCGGCCCGGTGCAGCGGGGTCAGCTCCACGAGCAGGATGTCCGTGTCCAGCGCATCCTCGTACAGCGGCCACAGCGACGGGTTGGCCGCGTAGCTGCCATCCCAGTAGGATTCGCCGTCGATCTGCACCGCCTGGTAGGACAGCGGCGCGCAGGCGGAGGCAAGTACGGCGTCGATGCTCATGTCCGCCGGGCCGAACACGCGGCCGCTGCCACTTTGCACGTGCAGGGCGTTGACGAAGAGTTTCGGCGCGGTGTCGGCCTTGCGCAGCAGGTTTTCATCCACCAAGGTGTTCAGGATGTAGCGCAGCGGCGCCATGCCCATGGGGTTGGCCTGGTACGGGGACAGGACGGGCAGGGCGTCGTCCCATAGGCCCATGCCAGGCTTGCGCAGGGGCAGCAGCAGAAGAGTCATCAACGAGCCGGCCTGCGCCACCTGCTCCCACAGCATCGCCAGGTGCTCCTTCGCACCGGTGCGGCCGCCGCGCGCCATGCCGGTGGCCAATGCCGCGCCGTTCAGCGCGCCGGCACTGCTGCCGCTGATGCTGCCGATGTCGATGTCCTCTTCTTCGAGCAGGCGGTCCAGCACGCCCCAGGTGAATGCCCCCTGCGCGCCGCCGCCCTGCAGCGCCAGATTCAGCTGTACCCGCCCGCGCGTCGCTCGCCCTGTGCCTTTTGCCATGGTGGCCCCCCTTGTGAAAAGACCATGGTAGGGGCCGTGCGGCGCCGGCGTGTCAGCCAATGGCCCGATCGGGGGAGGGGCGCACACGATGTGCCAGGCTGCGCAGCGGGGCACTGCATCGCTTCTCTAAAAGCTCTCCCACTCATCATCCCCACCCCCAGCCGCCTTGGCCGGCGCCTTGGGGGCCGCGGCCGCTGCAGCCTTGGGCGCNAGGCCTGGACGCTACGGCCGCCCGCGCCGCCGGTGCCGCCATGGCCACCGGCTTGCGCACCGCCGGGGCCGGTGCAGGGGACGTGCTGCGCTGGCTGCCTGCGCCATCGCCCGCCAGCCTGAACACCGCCACCGCGTTGACCAGCTCGCCCGCCTGGCTGTTCAGGCTGCTGGCCGCTGCGGCCATCTCTTCCACCAGCGCTGCGTTCTGCTGCGTGGCCTGGTCCATCTGCGTGACCGCTTCTCCCACCTGGCCCACCCCTGCACTTTGCTCGCTGCTGGCGGCGCTGATCTCGCCCATGATGTCCGTCACGCGCCGGATGGCTGCCACCACTTCGGTCATGGTGGCCCCGGCCTTGTCCACCAGTTGCGTGCCTTGCTCCACCCGCTCCNACGCTGGCGGTGATCAGGCC
>NZ_LMIJ01000022.1:2193-2605 GCF_001428665.1 Acidovorax sp. Root219 | reverse complement strand
TTCGGCGCTGCGCCCGGCCAGGCTGCGCACTTCGCTGGCCACCACGGCAAAGCCCCGGCCTTGCTCGCCGGCGCGCGCGGCTTCCACCGCTGCGTTGAGCGCCAGGATGTTGGTCTGGAAGGCGATGCCGTCGATGACGCTGATGATGTCGGCGATCTTCTTGCTGCTGTCGTTGATGCCCTTCATGGTCTCGACCACTTCGGAGACCACGTCGCCGCCCTGCACGGCCACGGTGGAGGCGCTCAATGCCAGCTGGTTGGCCTGGCGTGCGTTGTCTGCGTTCTGGCGCACGGTGGAGCCCAGTTCTTCCATCGAGGCGGCGGTCTCTTCCAGCGCCGAGGCCTGCTGCTCGGTGCGGGCCGACAGGTCGTTGTTGCCCGAGGCGATCTGGGCGCTGGCCGACGCCACGCTC
>NZ_LMIJ01000022.1:265-2185 GCF_001428665.1 Acidovorax sp. Root219 | reverse complement strand
AGGTGGCCGGTTTCATCGCGGGACTGCACGACGATGGTGCCGCTGAGGTCGCCTGCGGCGACGCGGTCGGCGGCCTGCACGGCCTGGGCCAGGGGGCGGGTGATGGAGCGGATGAGCCAGACCGCAGCCACCACCGCCAGGATGATCGCCAGCAACGCGGCTGCGCCCATCACCAGGCGCGCGTTGAGGTAGACACCGGCTGCACTGGCGCTTGCCGCCTTGGCGCCCTGGCTGTTCAGGACCACCAGCTTGTCCAGCGTATCGGACGACTGCATGAACCATTTGCGCGATTCGCCCTGGAGCAGTGCAAAGGCCTGCTCGGTCTCGTTCTTGCGCGAAAGCTCCAGCAGCTTGCCCGCCATCTCGCCGTATTTCGTTCGCGCCTCGGTATAGGTCTGGTAGAGCTTGCGCTCCTCATCGCTGCTGATGAGAGCCTGGTAGGAGGTTTCTGTCTGCTTGATGCTGGCGCGGATGTCGCCCATCGCCTTCTCGACCTCTGCCTTGGCCGCAGGATCCTGGGTGGTCAGGTGCCGGAACTCATTGAGCCGGGCCTCGGACAGCTGTGCATCCAGGCGGTTCACCAGCTCCACGCTCGGCAGCCAGTTTTCTGCAATGTCCGCGGTGCTGCCGTAGATCGACGCCAGCTGGGTCAGCGCGGCTGCAATCACCGCCAGCAGCAGTACCACCAGGGCACCGAAGGTGCCGGCCATGCGGGTTGAAATCTTGAGGTTGTTCATGGGAAGTCTTTCAAGAAAGCGGCCAGGGCTTGGCGGGCTGAGAGGCCGGGACGAAGGCGATTGCGGAGAGGGAGAATGGGTGCAGGAGAAAAGGGTGCCGGATGGCCGGCGCCGGGGGAACTGGGGCTGGCGCGCATTGCGTTTCCCAGGGCTTGCCGGGGCGCATGCATGGCTAGGACCTGTCCGGGTCCGCCGATGCATCCCGCGCAGCCGCGGTGGGAGGGGCACCGATCAGCCCCGTTGCCTGCATCGCGGCACTGGCGAAAATGGTGACGACGCGCAGCACGCGCAGGTCTTCACGGTCGAACTGCTGGTGGTCGTGGTGCACGACCCACACCGTGCCCACGGCGACCCCGGACAGGAAGAAGGGCACCAGCAGCACCTCGCGCGCCTCCATGTGCAATTCCTGCATGTAGGGAAACGCCCGCACAGGCTCGTGCAGCAGGATGGCATCGCTGCGGGCCAGCACGGCGCCGCAGGGGCTGAAATTGCGTGGCATGGTGCCGTTGAGGTACCTGGCGTACTCGCCGGCCGTGGCGATCCAGCGAAACATGGGCTCGCCCTCGCCCTCGCTCTGTTCGAGCGAGACACCGGCCGAGGCCGCACCGGTGAGCTTCATCGCCGCATCGGCCAGGGCCTGGGCCATGTCGTGGGGGCGGGTGGCGAGCACCTGCACCAGCTCGGCCATGATCAGGCTTTCGGCCTCGTAGTCGGCCGGATAGCCCGGGCGGGACGCCAAGTGCTTGCTGACATCCACTTCGCCCAGGATGGGCGCGGTGTCGTGGGCGAGGGTAGGGCGGGTGATCATGGGTCCGGCGGTCGAAATCCAGGGCATGCGGTGTTGCCCGTGCTGCTTTGCGGCGAAATCTGCCAAGCATCCAGCACCTGTGTGCAACCCCAGCACCCTACAAGCCCGCGCGGTACTGTGGTGTAGGCCAATGGCCCGTCGTGGGGCTGCATGCCTTGCAGCCCCTGGGCCGGCGGCGCTTTACGCCCTGGTCTGGGACAACGACACGGCTGGAGTCTCCAGATCGACCGGCCGGCCCATCGTGCTGGGGGCCTGGGACCTCGGGGGGAGCCGTTCCGGCTGCCAGGCGCGCTAGAAGCTCTCCCACTCATCATCCCCACCCCCAGCCGCCTTGGCCGGCGCCTTGGGGGCCGTGGCCGCTGCAGCCTTGGGCGA
>NZ_LMIJ01000022.1:0-250 GCF_001428665.1 Acidovorax sp. Root219 | reverse complement strand
AGGCCTGGACGCTACGGCCGCCCGCGCCGCCGGTGCCGCCATGGCCACCGGCTTGCGCACCGCTGGTGCTGGTGTGGATGCAGGTGCGCGGTAGCTGCCTGCACCGCTGCCATCGCCCGCCAGCCTGAACACCGCCACCGCATTCACCAGCTCGCCCGCCTGGCTGTTCAGGCTGCTCGCCGCTGCTGCCATCTCTTCCACCAGCGCTGCGTTCTGCTGGGTGGCCTGGTCCATCTGCGTGACCGCTTCT
>NZ_LMIJ01000021.1:88762-90761 GCF_001428665.1 Acidovorax sp. Root219 | reverse complement strand
GATCGCCCTGCGCTTGTGTACGATCGATTTGAGGCGGGGACCAAAGATGCGGTCAGAATGGTGGATGGCCATGCGACGGTTGTCGGCGATCTAAGTTTGTTGAATAAGCGAAGTATTTCTGATTTGATACTCATCAGAGGAAAAATTGAAGGGGCCAAGTTGCATATATCCGATCTGCAGTTTCTTGTGGGAAAAGATGGTGGTATTGTGATATCTGACCCATTAAGGCTTGCGGTGGGTGGTGTGGGTTATCGAAAAAACATAAAGATGATCGATTATTTGGTAAAATTGGCCGAAGGAAAATAGGGATTTTAATGATTGACCAATATAAAGATCAACCGACGCCATCTCAATCTATTCCTCTTCTCCGAACTTTCTTGGGGCGCAAGCTGATTTCATTCACGAGATACAGCATATTTCCCAAGGAAGAGGCGGGAGCCGAAATGGAAGAGTCGCCTTCGCGTGTTTTTGAAGGGACTGAAGGGCCGCTGGGTCTCACGTTCGAAGGAGCCGGAATCCTCGGGGTTGGGGAGGATGACAGCCTTAATAGTGCGATTGTTTGGCTTGACAGTGACAGAAATAGGCGGCTTGGCGCCACGCCGATGAGCGAAAAGGAGGGTGTGCTTTTTCCAATTGAAGCATCGGATCCGGTCTTTTCGCAAGCGAAATGGCGCGATTTTGTCGGTGATCAATTGATTGGCATGTCCATCATCAAGGAAAATCCGATTAATCCTCGACTGGAGAATCGGCCGTGCGAGGTTGCTCTGTGCTTGAGCTGGCAAAAAAATGGCAAGCTTGCAGCGATACTGGGAGGGCAAGGCGATGACTATTGGGGGTCCAACAAGCTGATACTATGGAATGCAGTGCAGCCCAAGTTGAACTCCCGATTCTACGAAGTGCCTTTGCTGTAGCTTCAGTTGGTAGGTACGCTTTTGCCGAGCCATGGGGGCATCTTTCAATACCCTCAGCTTCCAGCCAACAGCTGAACAGTCGCGCTCTCTGCAGACGCAGATGGCCTGATCCAGCCCTTCATTCGCGAGCTGCAAGCCCGCGCAAGATGGTTGCCGGCAGGCCGGGGCCGGTGTCCTGGCGCTTGGATTGTCCTGCCCCGCTCTGGGGACTCGCGCCTATCGGCTGCGCAGCAGGGCGCTTTGGTCGCCAACGAGTTGTATGCAGAGCTGCAAAAGCTGCCCACGTCCGCCTTTGCGGCGGAGCCTGAGTTCCAGCAACTGGCCCGGGAGCACGGCGAAGACAAGGCCCGAAGCATCCTGGCCGCGGCGGCCGCAAACCGCGCGCTGTAGGGCCTGTTCACACCAATTTCGCGACCCCGAAATGGGTGTGAACAGGCCCTGGACAAGGTGTGGATGTGGCTCGACAGCGTATGGGTCGGGCCCGAGCAGGCTGCACGGGCCCAGCAGGTGCTGGCACCGGTATAGCCTGGCGCTGATGCCGATGCGGTAAGGCAGCCGCCACCATCGGTGCAGATGTCGATGCGCGAGGGCGGCATGCTCGACGTGCAGGGCGACACCAAGGCGGTGCGCCAGTGGCTTGAGGATGCGGGCGTCCCCCGGGGTGCCATGACCGATGGGCCAGAGGGTGTGATCGTCACAGCGGGGAGTGTCGAGCGGGCGAAGCGGGCCTTGGCAGCACCAGCACCGGTGGCACCCGCACTACTGTCAACGGCGCAAACGGCTGATCACGAGGAGGAGGCTGTGCCAGTGCAGGATGGGCGATCAGCCACTGCTCCGCCCGCGCCGATGGTGGCAACCAAGCTCGAAACGGGTGTGCTCAAGATCAAGGGCGATCCCAAGAAAATCCTCGCGGTTCTTCGCAACGGTGGAGTTGCCAATGTGAAGGTGCGAAAAAAGGAGGTCACGGTCTGGGCCAACGAAGCGGCACTTGCTCAAGAAATACTTGCAGACAACAATCTGGCAGGCGATCCGGCAGGGACTGAAACTGCGCCAACCAGCAATGGCATGAAGGAGTTCGATGGTGCGGA
>NZ_LMIJ01000021.1:70702-88720 GCF_001428665.1 Acidovorax sp. Root219 | reverse complement strand
TGGTAGGTGATCGCCCTGCGCTTGTGTACGATCGATTTGAGGCGGGGACCAAAGATGCGGTCAAAGTGATCAGAGGCCGTGTCACGGTGGTTGGTGATCTAGGTGTTTTGAATGGAAAGAGTATTGCCGACTTGATGCTGATAAAGGAAAAATTGCTAAACGCTGAGATAAAAATCAAGGATTTGCAATTTCTTGTGAATAGGGATGGCGGCGTGGTAATATCTGATCCAATGGGTGTGGAGAGGGGGTATAAGAAGGAGAATATGAAAATGATTGATCTGCTGATTGAAATGACGAGAAATATGGGGAAAAGATGATGGATTCATATTCTGCGGCGCTGCCATCTCAATCGGCTTTGCTATTTAAGAGTTTTTTGGGTAAAAGGCTCTTGTCGATGAGGAGGTACAGTCTTTCGCCCAAGGACGTTGCTGCAGTCGAGGGAGGGATTCCATTTTCCCGGGTTTTTGAAAGGACGGAAGGGCCGTTGGCGCTCACATTCGAAGATGGCCGGGTCCTTGGAATGGCGGGTGACGATAGCCTGAACAGCGTCATTGTTTGGCTTGACAGGGATGAGGCTGGAGATCCTGATTTCCATCCAATGGACGAGGATGTGGATATATTTCCTGTTGATTCTTCAGATCCCATTTTTTCAATAGCATACTGGAATGCTTTTGTCGGGGATTTTTTGCTTGGGTTGTCCATCATCAAGGAAAATCCTGTAAATCCTAGATTGGAGAGTCGGCCATGCGAGGTCGGGTTGTGCTTGCATTGGAAAAAAAATGGCAAGTTTGTTGTGGCAGACGGATTGGGCAATGGTTCCTTGAATTTTGGACTCATGTCATGGGACACAGCGCAGTCCAAACTGGGCTCTAGGTTTTACGAAATCCATTTGCTGTAGCTTCAGGTGGTAAGCTTTTGCTGAGCCATGGGGGCACCTTTCAATACCCTCAGCTTCCAGCCAACAGCTGAACAGTCGCGCGCTCTGCAGACGCAGATGGCCTGATCCAGCCCTTCATTCGCGCGCTGCAAGCCCACGCAAGATGGTTGCCGGCAGCCCGGGGCGCTTGGATTGCCCTGCCCCGCTTTGGAGGCTGGCGCCTATCGGCTGCGCAGCAGTGCGCTTCGGTTGCCAACGAGTTGTATGCAGAGCTGCAAAAACTGCCCACGCAGCACGCGAAAGCACGGCTGGATCAAGTCGCATCCGCGCCGAAAGTGATGTTTGTTCAGCTGCTGGCGGGAAGTCGGGGTATTGAGAGGTTCCCTATCCGGAGTAGCTCGGCTGGCCGCTTTGTTCACTGCAACGGCGGAGTGTCCAGGGGCGGTGCGATCAGGCCCTGCCAGGTGCCGGCAGGCCCGGTGGGCTGACCAGTGGCGGGGCGGGCGGGGCGCCTTACGCCGCCAGGGGGCGTGCGGTCTGCCAGTCGCTGTGCGACATGCGCAGGGCGTTGGACACGGTGATGTCCAGGCGGCGGGCCCAGGAGTCGAGGTCGTGCCGTTGGGCGGTGTCGTGCCGCTCGTTCCAGCTGAGCTCGGCCACCAGGCGGTCGGGCAGGTCGAGCACCGTGCGGAATGCGCGGTCATTGGCCATCAGTGTCCAGTTGAGCAGCACGGCCTGGGCGTCTGTGGAGGCGGATACGCTGGGCGCAAACCTGCAGACGCCGGAGCGGGTGAATTCGAAGAGTGCGGTAATCACGTTGGGAATGCCCCAGTCACTGGGTTGGCCAGGTGTTGTGCGCCCGGGACCTTGGCACCAGCGGGGAGTTGTTCTCCGGGGCCTGCAGTCGCCGGGGGCGAACATGGCTGCCCTTGGCAAAAAATGGCTTGCCAAGGAGCATCGAACGTGATTCAAACGCAAATTTCTGGCAGGCGGTATCCCCCAAAGGTAGGGCTGCGCCAAGGCCGTGGATGCGCAGGCCGTCCCTGCGCATCCGTTCGGTTCAGATGTATTCCAGCCCCACCTGGCTCAGCCCCACCAGATTGATCTTGCTGGCCGTGAGGTCCGAGCTGGCCACGGCCCAGGTCAGCGATGCGCCGGTGTAGCTGCCCGATTGGAGCAGGCCTGCCAGGTTCTGCACGGTGGCGGCATCGGCCGCAGTGCCGAACAGGTTGGCGTACAGCAGGGCCACCACCTGCTGGGGCGTAGCGGAGGGGCCGGCCACGGCGGCCAGGGCCAGTTCTGCCAGTTGCTGGGGCGTGGCACCCGATTCGTCCACGGCCTTGATCACGGCGCCCACCAGGCCCTTGTTCTTCAGCGCGTCGGAGCCCAGCAAGGTGCTGATGAGGCGCGCGGCGGTGCCGGCAGCGCCGTTCAGGTCCAGCGCCACGGAGTGGTCTGCAAAGCGCACGCGCTCGATCTGCTGCAGGGTGTCGATGCCGTCGAGGCCGGTGCCCTTGTCGTTGAGCAGCCAGTTGCCACCCGACAGCGGCTGCAGCGTGTACTGCCCGCGGTTGCCGTGGGCCACCAGCGTATCCACGCCCGCACCGCCGTTGAAGGTCTCGGCGGCGGGCTTGCTGTTGAACAGGTCGGCATCGCCCGTGCCCTGGTTGCCCGTGGGCAGGTTGGGATTGGTGGGCGTAGGTGTTGGTGCGGGCGTGGGCTTGGTGGGGGTGGTTGGGGCCGTGGGCGTTGTCGGTGTTGTGGGCGCAGGGGCGGGTGTTGGGCTCGGCGTTGGAGCGGGTGTGGGTGCCGGTGCCGGGGCGGGGGAAGGTGCCGGGGCCGGTGCGGGCGCTGCATCGAAGGTCAGCGTCGGGCCCTTGGTCGAGTTGAACCCGTAGGTGCCGCCCAGGCCGTCGCGGCCATACAGCCAGTCGAGCGCCAGCAGGTCGTAGCTCTGGAAGGTGGTCTTGTTCGGACCGGCATGCGTGTACGACATGACGGTGTTGTTGGTGTTGTCCTGCGCCGAGGGCAGGGGGTGCGAGGAGTCGAAGGGGTGCGACAGGCCCAGCGCGTGCCCCACTTCGTGCAGCAGCACCTCGTAGCCCGAGCCGCCGGCCGTGGGGTTGTTGTTGATGCCGGCGTGCTCCACATTGTCCAGGTACACCACGGCCTCGATGTTCAGCGAGGTCAACACCTGGCCTGGGACGGTGTAGCCGTAGCTGTAGCCCGACGATGCCAGGCCTGCAGTGGAGGGGCCTTGCAGGTTGGTGGCGGCAAAGTGCAGGTCGGCCTGCGCGGAAGTGGCCACCTCGGCGAAGGTGATGCCGGTGACGCTGGATGCATATGCCAGGATCTGCTTGGCGGACTGCTTTTGCGCGGCGTTGAAGGCGGTGACCGGGCTACCCGTCTTGGCCGCCTCGCTGCCAGCGCCTGCGTCAAAGGTGTAGTAGATCACCTTGCGGCCGTCGGGCCAGAAGTTCCACACCGGGGTGCCCCCCAGCAAGGCATCGGCCTGCGGGTTGCCGGAAAAACGCATGTTCTGCAGGTCGGAGACGGTAACGGCCATGGTGTGTGTATCTGTTGGCGGTGGATCGGGAGAGCGCCCGGCGCGTGGCCCGAGCGACCGGCGAATCTATCACCGGGGTGGGGCGCACACTGTGGCGTGAAACCAAATGTCACGACATGGCGCTGCGCGCCGACGGGCGGTATCGGGGAGGCGCTGGACGGCGCACTGCAGGCGCTTCGCCCCCGGTGGGGCTCAGCCGCGCGCGAGATGCCTTGAGAGAAGGGAGAAGGGCGCTATCAGCGCCTTGCGCAGACGAAGATGTGCGAGGCGCTGAAGTCGTTGGCCTGGTAGGCGAGCGCGAGTGGGTAGCGGGCGGCTGCCGTCGTATCCAGCGACACCAGGTACAGCGGGAAGTCGCGGTTGGCGTAGATGCGGTCGCCGCTGCTGCCCAGGCCGTCGAAAGGCACGCTGATGCTGGGCACCGCAATGGCGGGCATGCGGGATGTGTCCACCACCGCCTGGGCGGCTGTGAAGGTGGCGGTGGCGTTGTAGGTGGCGCCCGTGTTGCTGGAGCACACGTAGGCGCCGCTGTAGGCCGCATAGGGATCGCCCGCCACGGGCGGGATGGGGTACTCCGCCAGGGTGGCCACCTGGCGGTAGCGGCCGCTGGCCAGCATCTCCCAGAAGTCGGTGCCATAGCCCACGAAGATGGCGCCACCCAGCTGTGCGCGGGTGTTCCAGTTGCTGACGGCGATGGTCTCGGTCGCCTGGCGGATGGTGCGGTACTCGGGGATCTCGCCGCCCGTGTAGGGCACGAAGCCACGTGTCTCGGACAGCAGGTAGAACTGCCCGTTGTGCAGCAGCACGAAGTACAGCTTGCCCTGGCCCAGGAACCGGGCCTCGGTGTTGACGCTGACGGCGAAATTCAGGGCCTGCGTGGTGCCGCTGATGGTGGTGGCCACCGTGGTGATCTGGCCGAAGGCGGGCGCGGCGACCAAGCCCAGTGCCAGTGCGGCGCCTGCGAGGAGGTTGCGCAAGTTACTCAGGGTACTTCGGGGCAGGGTGGTTGGCATGGCGGTGTCCGGTTTCAGCGCATTCAACGCGGTGGCGTTGAATGCGGTTTACGTGGATACGGACGCGGTGCCGCTGCAGCAGCAGCAGCAGGCTCGCGCAGTGCATTTTGCGCCCCGTCTGGGCCGCGGGGCACGCGGTGGGCGCATACTGTTACGTTGGATACGTGCCCACACCGCCTGCGCGCTGTTGCCGTTGCCATTCCTCAGCCCAGCCGACCGCCACCATGCCCTCAACAACCCCCACCCCTACCCGCCTGCCCACCCCGTTCGAGTCGCTCGCCGGCGTTGCCAAGTTCCTGGGCACCGAAGAGATGAGCCCGGCCTTCCACGCGCGGCATGCGCAGGCCATCGATGGGGCCTGCGCTTTTCTGCAGGAGCTGGTGCGCGAGCACCCGTCGCTGGACATGGCGTTCAACGCGGCGCTGCCACTGCCGGTGGTGGATGGGGGCAAGCTGGTACTGCAGGCGCTGTCGTCCATCCAGTTCGCCGAGCAGAAGCTGCACTGGTTCGACAGCCAGATGAACACCGCACTGCGCGCCCTGGCGCCCGTGGTGCGCGACCCCGCGTTGCCCACCTGGATGGCGGAGTGCCGCTGGGCGGTGGATGGGGCGGCGGTGAATGTGTAATCTGTGACGGGATGTGCTGGATGGCCCGGCTCGCTTGCAAAAGAAGCACCGAGGCCGCCAGCGTGTTCTCGCGGCGGTGATTGCCGCAGGGCACTCTTGCTTGCGTTTGCCGCGCCGTCTCAGCGTTTGGTGCAGACGTAAACAATCTGGCTGCTGTAGGCGTTCGATTGGTAGCCGATCGCCAAGCTGTAAGGCCCCCCGGACGGATTGAGCATGACCAGCTTGAGCGGCAGGCTCGTGCTGCTGTAGGTCCTGTAACCGGGCTGGCTGACGATGGTGCTCAGCGAAAGGTTGTACGAGTACACCGGAATCGTCGTCAGCCGGGTGGTGTCGATCACCGTGTTGCTGGCGGTGAACGTGGCGGTGACGGTGCCCGAGCGGCCATAGTCGTCGTAGCACATATAGGTGCCGTTGTGCACCGCATAGGGGTTGGTGGTCACCGGGGGCGTTGGGGTCGGTGTGGGCGTCGGCGCCGGCGCAGGCGCCGCCGGCAGCGTTGCCACCAGCTTGAACCTGCCGTTGTTGATCATGTCCATCACGTCGGTGCCAAAGCCCACGAAGATCGAGGCACCGGCCTGGGCCGTGGTGTTCCAGCCCTGCACGTTGATGGTCTCGGTGGCCTGGGAGATGGTGCGGTATTCCGGCGGTTCGCCACCCGTGTAAGGGACGAAGCCACGTGTCTCCGACAGCGCGTAGATCTGCGAGCCGTGCAGCATTACGAAATACAGCTTGCCGCGGCCCACGTACTGGGCTTCGGGCGTGACGCGGGCAACCAGGGTGTAAGCGCTCGATGGGCCGCTGGCCGTGGCCGATGCGGTGATGTCGGCCCATGCGGGGCTGGCGGCACCCAGGCTGGCGACGATGGCGGTGGCGGCGGCAATTTTCTTGAGCGTGCAGGTAAGGCGCATGTCGGTGATGGATCGAAGTTGAGCCGGCGTGGGATTCTTGGGGTTGTGGTGGCCGGCAGAGGGTGACAAGGAAAACGCGCACGAAGCGCATGTATCCACATGGACACACTTGTATCCATTGGTTTCTTGATTTCAAAGCAATGGAGCGATCACCACAATCGCCAATATGGGTGATGCCAGCAGGGTTTACCGCCAAACGCCCTGCAGGGCGGGGCGAGGGGCGGGACCGCGGCGCGTGCGCGGACTGCGCTGTTACAAAAACCGCTGCGCCAAGTACGGCGCCGGGTCCACGAACGGCGCCTCGCCGCTGATCAGCTCGGCCACCAGCCGGCCGGTGACGGGCCCCAGGGTGAAGCCCTGGTGCGCGTGGCCGAAGTTGAACCACAGGCCCGCATGGCGCGGCGCGGGGCCGAGCACGGGTTTCATGTCGGCGGTGCAGGGGCGGGCGCCGAGCCAGGGCGTGGCCTCCACCGGCTGGCCCAGGGGCAGCAGTTCGCGCGTGGAGATCTCCGCGCGGCGCAGCTGCACGGGGGTGGCGGGTGCATCCAGCAGGGCGAACTCGGCCCCGGTGGTCAGGCGCAGGCCGCGCACCATGGGGGCCAGCATCACGCCGCGTTCGATGTCCAGCGCGGGCATGGTCAGGCTGGGGCCGCCGGCAAAGTGGCGGTGGTAGCCGCGCTTGCTGAACAGCGGCAGGCGGTAGCCCAGGCGCGTGGTGAGCGCGCCGGCCCAGGGGCCCAGGGCAATGACGGCGTGCTGCGCGCTGATGCTGCCAGAGTCCACCTGCACGGCCCAGCCGCTGCCTTGCTGGCGCAACGTCAGCGCGTCACCCGTGGCCAGATGCCCGCCGCGCTGCACAAACAGCCGCGCGTAGCGAGCCACCAGCTCGCCGGGGTCGCGCACGGTCCACGGGTCTTGCCAGTGCACGGCGCCGGCCAGCGGCATCTGCAGCACCGGCTGCGCGGCGGCCAGGGCGGCGGTGCCGAGCACCTGGCAGGCCAGGTGGTGCGATGCGGCGACGGCGGTGGCCTGCTTTGCCGCCGCGTCGAACGCCGGGCCGCTGCGGTACAGCTGCAGCCAGCCATCCTTGTGCACCAGGTCGCTGGCGCCGGCCTGCTCGATCCATCCGCGGTGCTCGGTAATGCAGTGCTCGATCAGGCGGCTGTAGGCCTGGGCGATGGGCGCATAGCGCGCGGGGGCCGATGCGGCCCAGTAGCTGAACAGCTGCGGCGCCAGGCGCAACAGGGCCCCCCAGTGGTAGTGGGCGTCGTTGCTCAAACCGGTGGCCACACGCGCCAGCGTGGCGATGCTGCGCGGAAAGGCGTAGGGCTGCACGGCCTCGCGCTGGATGATGCCGGCATTGCCGTACGAGGTCTCGCGGCCAGGCGCCTGGCGGTCGATGAGGGTCACGGCGTGGCCGCGCTGCTGCAGCGCCAGGGCGGTGCTGACGCCGACGATGCCGGCGCCGAGAACAAGGGTTTCCATGGGGGTGATTATTGCGGCTGCGGGCAGGGGGAGGGCAGGGCCGAACGGTCGGGCGGAAGGCACCCATTGTGCCGGCCCCCAACGCATGCCGAGCCCGGCTGGGGCGCCATTTTTCGACGACTGGATTGCCCGATTGGCAATCCAACTGCACACTGGTGGCGCGGGAGACGAGCGCGCTGCAGGGTGCGCGTGGGCGCTGTCCTACAGGGCCCGGGGGCAAGACCGGTTAGGGTTTGGGCAGGGAGCGAGGGCAGCCCTGCGGTGGACCGCCGCTGCTGCCTGCATGGCAAGACACAAGAACAGAACCCGGGATGCACGCCGGGGTTGGAGGGCGCATATGAGAACAGCTCCGGTGGTGATGAGAGGCCGATGCGCTTGCCGCCGCGTCGAGTACGCGGTGCATGCCCTGGAGCTGGAGGCCGCCGTGTGCTACTGCGAGAGCTGCCGCAGGGCGTCCGGTGGGGCCGGCATGGCGTGGCTGGAGGGCGAGCGTGCCACCTTGCGCACCTACGGGGCCCTGCACACCTGGCAATCTTCCGAGCACGCGGTGCGCCAGCTGTGCCCGCAGTGCGGCAGCCAGCTGTTCCGGCTGGAGGAGGGCCGGCCCGACGTGGTCGAGGTGGCGGTGGGCACGCTCGACGACCCGGGCGCGATCCGCAGCACGCGCAGCGCCTTTGCCAGCCAGCGCCCCCGCTGGGACCTGCGCGAGCCGCTGGGCAGCGACCCGCATGCGCGGGTGCCAGGCTCCCTGGCCCCGGGCCTATCAGGCAGTCCGCACACCTTGCCGACCCGGTCGGCAAGCGACGAGGCACTGCAAAGCATGCTGGTCAGCACGCAGGACGCCTTCATCAGCATCGACCCCGGCGGCTTCATCACCGAGTGGAACCACCAGGCGCAGGCGACGCTGGGCTGGAGCCACGACGAAGCCATGGGGCGCCCGATGCACGAGCTCATCATCCCGCCCGAGCTGCGCAGCGCCCATCTCTATGGCATGGCCCGGCTGCAGCGCACGGGCGAGGGCCCCGTGCTGCGCCGCCGCTTCGAGCTGCAGGCGCTGCACAAGGACGGGCACCGCCTGCCTGTGGAGCTGTCCATCGCCCCGCTGCGTATGGCCGGAGGCATTGGTGCCACCGGGTTCATCCGCGAAGCCAGCCACGGCCACACTGCCGAGCGCCAGCTGCAGACCAACCAGGCCCTGCTGCAGCGCATGGGCGAGCTGGCGCTGGTGGGCCCCTGGACGGTGGACCTGCACACCAGCGAGGTCCACTGGTCGCCCATGGTGCGTGGCATCCATGGCGTGGACGATGCCTTCGTGCCCACGCTGCCCGGCGTGGTCGGCTTCTACGAGGACGGCGCGCAGGAGCGGCTCATCGCCGCCTTTGAAAAAGGCATCGCCACCGGCGAGAAGTGGGAGATCGAAGCCCCGCTGCGCCGGCCCGATGGCACGCGCGTCTGGGCGCGCGCCATCGGCAACACCGAATACGACGAACTGGGCGCCCCGGTGCGCGTGGTGGGTGCGCTGCAGGACATCACCGACCGCAAGCGGGCCGAGGAGTCGCTGCACATGCTCAGCCAGATCCTGGAGGCCACGCCCGACTTCGTGGTGCAGGCCGATGCCGAAGGACGCGTGACCTACATGAACCCCGCCGCGCGCAAGGCCCAGGGCTACGGCGACGGCTACGACGTCACGCAGCACCGCTTCACCGACTTCAACACGCCCGAAACCACCCGGCGCTACCGCGACGAGGTCATGCCGTCGGTGATCAAGACCGGGGTGTGGATGGGCGAAAGCACGGTGCTGGTGGCCGGCCACCCGATTGCGGTAGACCATTCGGTGCTGTCCCACCGCGACGCCGATGGCCGGGTGGTGCGCTACACGGCAGTGATGCGCGACATCTCTGCGCAACAGCGCGCGCGTGCCGACCTGTTCCGCCAGCAGCGCACCCTGAGTTCGATTGCCGAGGCCATTCCCGACGTGATCGCCGTGGTGGACCGCGAAGGCCGCTACGAGTTCGTCAACTCCGCGTTCGAGAAGCTCGTGGGCCCCACGCGCGCAGAGATCGTGGGCCGGCGCATCGGCGAGGTGGTGCCGCTGGCCGAGCTGCGCGACAGCATGGGCTTCATCGACAAGGCGCTGGCCGGCGAGCCCACCGCCTTCGAGCTGGTGCTGCAGCTGCGCGGGCGCCCGAGGAATATGGCCATCAGCCTGGTGCCCCGCCAGTCCGAGAGCGGCCAGCCCGATGGCTTCATCGCCGTGCTGGACGATGTGACCATCCACCGCCAGCGCGAGTCGCGCCTCATCGGCCTGAGCGAGCGCGATGCGCTCACCGGCCTGGTGAACCGGCAGGGCCTGGAGGCGCACCTGCAGCGCATCCCCCTGGCCGAAGCACACGGCGTGGCCATGCTGTACGTGGACCTGGACCGCTTCAAGCCCGTCAACGACACCTGGGGCCACCCGGTGGGCGACCAACTGCTGCAGGCGGTGGCCGCGCGCTTCATCGCCCTGGTGCGGCCCCTGGACCTGGTGGCGCGCGTGGGCGGCGACGAGTTCGTGGTGGTGCTGGGCGGCATGCCCGGCCAGGCAGCAGCCGAGCAGGTGGCCGACAAGCTGGTGGCCGCCGCCGGCCAGCCCTTTGACCTGGGCGGGCGCAGGGTGCACATCGGCGCCAGCGTCGGCGTGGCCTTTGCGGGCGACGACGGCTGGCGCGGCCTCATGGAGCGTGCAGACGCCTCGCTCTACCGCGCCAAGGCGGCCGGGCGCGGAAGACGGGCTTGACCGTCCATCACCACCACTGGTAGCCGAACGTCGCCGTCACGCGCCGGGGCTCGCCGCAGCAGCCATGGCGCAGGCGTAGCACACGCATGGCGGCGCCTGCAACACGGTGTTGAGCCACCCAGCCCCTGCGGTTTTGGGTAGCATGGTCTCTACAGTCCACCCTGTGGCACTTTCCTGCGAAACCCGCGATCTCGACGAAAGACCACCCCCATGCCAGTTGCTCAATCCCACCCCGCCTGCGTGCGGGAGTTTCGCCAGGTCCTGCTGTGGCCCCTGCGCCTGATGCCGGTGCGGGGCTCCGAGGGCCAGCACGCCAAGCCCTGGCAGTTGCTGGCGGACATGGGCGAGGAGGCCTCGCCCTGGCGCGAGGTGGTGGACGAATTCACGGGCGACAGCAGCCGTTTTCACGAACGCCACTACAACGAGTTCGTGACCTTTTTGCCCTATGTGCAGCGCTTCCTGTATGGCGAAGGGCGCAGCCGGGAAGGCGGCCGCGCCACCGGCTCACCGATGCGGGTGTTCCGGCGCAGCGACGTCAGCGCCGTGCGGGCGGTGCTGCGCCCCGGCGATGCGCCGATCACGCTCGACATCGTGCATGTGGACCTGTACTTTTTTCTCGACCTGGACCTGGTGCTGCTCAATGTCGAGGTCAGCGCCCGCGACCTGCAGCTCGCCCAGGCGCAGGAGCTGCTGTACCGCTTCGGCCGTGGCTACCCCGCCGGCTGGGACGCGGATGGCCATGCCCAGCACTGCCTGTACAGCGCCGAGTGGCTTGACGCCGCCGGGCAGGTGCTGGCCGCGTCCGACGCCAACCAGCGCGACCTCTTCATGGCCCACGTCAGCAGCCACCGCGCCCCGCGCATCTCGGCCCACTGGGCCTGGCTGCTGGAGCCGCTGGTCAGCGACCATTCCGAGCGCAGCGGGCCCCTGCGCTACCGGCAGATCGAGTATTACCGCATGCCGCAGCTGGCCTTTCTGGCGCTGGACGACCCGCGCGCGCTCAGCCGCAGCGACTTCATCCGCTTCGGCCTGGTCACGGGGGCGGCCCCGCCCAGCGACGACGACACTTGCCTGCCTTATTCCGAAGAGCACCTGGCCGACTTTGAAAAGCGGTTCTGCTACGACCGCTTCTGGAGCAGCAGCGGTGCCGCCCCCAACACACGCTATCTGTGCAGCGGCCACTCGCTGCTGGTGCTGGGCAATGCCAGCAGCCCGTTTTATGTGTGCCGCGACCGGGGCGTGCTGGCGCAGTTCCGGCACCAGCACTTCTTGCTGTTTTTGATCGCGCACTTCCAGAAGGCGGCGCTGCTGATGTTCTCGGACCGCTTGGCCGAGGCCCTGAAAGACCTGGACATTGCCGACGCCGCCAGCGTGCGCCGTTTCAAGCGCACCATCCGCGACAGCTTTGCCGGCTTTCTGCGCTTCACGCACCGCTATTGGTTCCACGAAGTGTCCGAGCAGGCCCAGGTGCGCGCCCTGTTCCGCATGTGTGCCAACCATCTCGGGCTGGACTCGCTGTACACCGAGGTCAAGGAGCGCATCGGCGAAATGAACCAGTACCTGGACGCCGACAGCCTGCGCCGCCAGGCCAACACCGTCGTGCGGCTCACGGTCGTCACCATCTTCGGCCTGATCGGCACCGTGACCACGGGCTTCCTGGGCATGAACCTGCTGGCCGAGGCCGACGCGCCTTTGGGCCGCAAGCTGGGCATCTTCGCCCTCGTGTTCGCGCTCACCACCGCGCTGACCATCTACACCATGGTCAAGTCCAAGCGCCTGTCGGACTTTCTGGACGTGCTCTCGGACGAACGCGCCACTGCCTGGCAGAAGTTCAAGGCGCTGGGGCTGGTGTGGCGGCGTGCCGGGGGGTGAGGAGGGCGGGCAAGCGGGAAGCCATGGGCCGCAGCCGTTGAACGGCCGGCAGGCAAAGCTGCTCTGGCGAATCTACCCGTTCACCGACAAGGGCTTGGCTGTCGGCAAGCTGAACGCGCTCGGCGATTCCAAGTCCCACGAGAGTGGCGGTTCGAGGCGGTATGGCATCACCCGCCCCCCGCACGCTGTCAGTGGTGGAAGCACTGGATCGACCAGTTGTTGGTCCTCGGCCATCGTCAGGCTGTGTAGGTTCTTGAACGCGTCCATCGGCATCACTGTAGCCGCCGCGGTAGCTCTCTGCAACGAGCTTGCCTTGTCTGGGTGCAGGATTGTGAGGTTGCGCAGGCTCCAGGCCACCCAACAACTGCCGCGCCTTGTCCACCTGATCGAGCCCGACGAGCACGCCGCCCTTGTGCAGCAGCACGCGGTCCACGCCGCCTTGGCGCAGGCGCTCCTGCAACTGTGCGGGGTCGCCTTTGACCATCAGCGTGCCGTCGCGCTGCATCTCCATGACGCTGCATCTCCATGACTGGCACGGACTGAAGCGCTCCAGCATTCGCCTGCGATCCATGACCTGTGCGAGGTGCATCGGCGCCCACCGCGCTGAGGCCCGCTGTGAAGTCGCCAGCCGTTGGCGTTCGGGCAGTAGCGGGCGCAAGCTGTGCGGCAGTTCTGGTCCCTGGCAAGGTGGCCGTTGCCGATGCGGGCTGAGACCCACGATCCGCCTGCGTGCCAGCCGGTGCCGCGAGTGGGCGGCTGAGCACCCGTTGCGCCAGTGCCGCCTGGTCCACGGGCACCAGCGTCACGCCCGCGAATGGCTCGGCACCGCGCACGCCGCCTGCCTGCAGGTACGCGAGGATGGTGGCCTGGTCGCCGCCGATCACGAGCATGCCGGAGTCGAGGGCCTGGACCTGGGCGTCCATGGGGGCGGGGGACTGGGGCTGGACTTGTGCCGCTGCGGTATGGCGGGCTGTGCCGTACTGGGTAGTTGTGGGTGCTGCTTCTGCAGCGCTGGCATCCACTTCGGCATTCAGCGTGGACGCGGTTGGGGCCGGAGCTGGGGTGCCGGGTGCCTGGGGGACTCTCTCCGCCTGGCTCGCATCGCTGTTGACCCGTCCTTGCGGCAAGGCGTTGGCGCCTTGTTGGGTGCCGCTGCGGTTGCCGTCAGTCGATGCCGGCAAGGGCGTCGCGGGGGTGGCCGATGGAGCGGCAGGTCCTGATGGCCTAGTGCTGTTTGTGTCGGGAGAGTCTCGGCTTTCCCTGGCGGTAGCTACCTACGTCAAACTATTGGGTGACATTGAGCGCGGACTCGTCTTGGTAGCCCGTTGCTGACGACGTAGGGACCGGTGACGGCACCGGCATGAGGCAGCTTGAGTTGCCGGTGCCGTGCGCACCTTATGACCCTGCGTTGCCGGCGGGTCGCTTCGTAGGAACCTTCAGGGGGCTGAGGGCGCTCGACGTTCAGCCATGCGAAATCTAGATTTGCAAGGATTAAGTTTTTACTGTTTTGTGCCGCCTGTAGAAGTCATGCCAAATTTCTCGGACATCCCCCAATTCCATCTCAAATATGCCAGCCACAATTAGCATGCAGTCGGAGGTTGTCCAACCATCAACTTTTAGTCTCGCGAATACCTCATGGCTGCTTGCGCCAGAATTTTTCATCTCTATGTAAGGCCTCATTTTTTCGGAT
Organism: Acidovorax sp. Root219; assembly: GCF_001428665.1. GTDB lineage: Bacteria > Pseudomonadota > Gammaproteobacteria > Burkholderiales > Burkholderiaceae_C > Acidovorax. The sequence goes on along the minus strand of NZ_LMIJ01000021.1, from coordinate 74,907 downwards.
GTGGAATTATTCATTTTTCAAACGCTCCATTTTGCGCAATGTTGGCACATGCTTGCTGAATCCATAGCCTCTAATGAAGACGGATTCCCCTTCTGAAAAACCACGCTTAGCCAATAGCCTTGCGAGACGAGTATTCCTAATGTCTGCTCCAAACAGTTCCAGATGGCTAACTCCAAGAGTCTGACCTAGTGATCGTGATTGGTTTGAAAAATTCATTATAGCGCCACTCTCATCGCTGATCAAATCCCAAATGCCTGCTCTAAAGATTCCTCTATCTAATTTGAAAACGTATATCACTGATTTTTCAGTGGATGGGTCTTCGAAAATAACCTGTTCACCTTGAAGAAAATCTCTGCGTTGTTTTGCATTCATTCCAAATTTATGGAGTTCTATTAAGGTGCGCCGGGAAGGTCGAGCAAGGAGTTGTGATCCTGGTCGTTTGGGCATGCTCACCGTCTCAATTTTTGTATGCCTAGATATTTTTTTGACTGATTTTCCTTTCCTTTTGACTGCCGTAGCGCGCTCCCGCTGCGCAATGCCAAACGCCAAATCCACCAGGTCCTGCCCATCAAAAGCCTGCGGATTCCCGGTCAGCTTGCCGAGCACGGTCTGCAGCGATGCCCGCACCCGCGCCAGCCAACCCTGCACCGAGTTGGCTGGCATGAGCGCCGTAGGCTCCACCCCCAGCTCCATTGCCACCTGCACGGCGTAGGGGAACAGTTCTTCGCTGCTGTAGCTGGCCTCATCAGCTCCGGCCGGCCGCGAACCCTGCACGCGCGCTGCGGCCTCGTCGTAGACCCGCCGCTCCAGGCTCCCCTCGGGCCTGTTCGCCCAACTGCCGATCACTTCGTGCAGGTGCCTCCACCCCGCTTCGCCCAGCACCGCCTTGCCATGTTTGTGCGCCAGCTCGTGCGCGGCCACGGCCATCTCCTGGCCGGCTTCGATGTGGTCGGCGATCAGGAAGATGGTGTTGGTTTAGAACCTGCTCACGGTCTCCCAGGTGTCGCGCAGCGGCCTTGGCGGGATGGGGTGCAAGGCGTGGGGTGCAGCCGATAGCCCGTGCTATCGGCAAGCACCGCAACGCCGCAGACCGCCCGCCAAGACCACTGCCCAAAGGGTTGGAGCGAAATCGGGCGATTGAACGCCCCGGCTGCTTGCATGGGCATGAGCCCATGCGGCGCATCCGAAGCATCCACTCATCCCGATTGCGCTCCAACGCGATCCCCTGCGAGACCGTGAACAGGTTCTAGGGTCGAAGAACCCCTGGGCCAGACCGGTGTCTTGCGAGCCCATGTCGACTTCGCCGATCAGAGGCTCCCAGTGCGCCTGGATATCTGCTGAGGTGGCGACCACCATGCGGCCGCGGCCCTCGGCGAGCAGGCCCATGCTGTTGGTGAGCTTGGCCACTGCGGCGCGCACGGACTGCACGGTGGCGGGCTTGGCGGGCAAGCCCCTGGCCCGTGAGGTGCGGTCAGGCGAAGGCGTTGCGCTGCGACTGAACTGCTGGCCCGACAGGGAGGGCAGTGAGGGGCCTGCCGAGGCTTGGGCCTCTGGTGACTGCTGCAGCAACTGCCGCGCCTTGCCCACCTGGTCAAGCCCGACGAGNNNNTTGGCGCAGGCGCTCCTGCAGCTGTGTGGGATCGCCTCGGACCATCAGCGTGCCGTCGCGCTGCATCTCCATGACGGGCACAGGCTGAGGCGCTGCAGCGCTCGCGGGCGAGCCATGCCGCCTCTCCTTGCGAGGTGCATCGGCGCCCGCTGCGCTGGGGCCCGCTGTGAAGTCGCCCGCCGCCGGCGCGCGGGCAGCAGCGGGTGCGAGCTGTGCGGCAGTTCTGGTCCGGGGCAAGGTGGCGGTTGCCGATGCGCGCGGAGACCCACGGCCTGGCTGCGTACCCGCCGCTGCAGCGAGTGGGCGGCTGAGCACCTGCTGCGCCAGTGCCGCCTGGTCCACGGGGACCAGGGTCACGCCTGCGAATGGCTCGGCACCGCGCACGCCGCCTGCCTGCAGGTGCGCGAGGATGGTGGCCTGGTCGCCGCCGACGACGAGCATGCCGGAGTCCAAGGCCTGGACCTGTGCGTCTATGGGGTCGGGGCAGCCTGCTACGTCACTGGATCGTCTGTCGCGGCTGTAGAAGATCCGTTGCAGAGGGCGATCACTTCCGAGTCGATCTCTTTGTTCAGCAATTCCAGCCAGCGTGCCGCGACCGTGTTTGAACTCGCCGTTTCGAGGTGGCGCCACAAGGGCTGAAACAGGCCTGCAAACGGTGTCAAACCGGTCCCAAAAAGCGGATTACGCAGGCATCAAGTGACCTTGCGCTCGACATCAGGCTGTGCCGGTCTGGCGAATTGGGTTTTGCAGACCATCCTTATAGCTTTCGCAGAAAATTATCTCACCCTTCCTGGTAACTATCTCTCAACCAATCATCAATATTTTCATTCTCTTTAACAACATCATATATAAATAACTTTGCATTCCGAAGCCCCCCCTTCCCAAGAAGATGCATTACGTACATCGCTGCATACACATCCGCTCTTTTTCGAACAAGCTCGCGCAAATCCTCGATATGCAGATTGTACACATCCATGTAATCACGACAGCTCCCTACCTCCTGGGAAACGTCTCTCCCAAGATAAGACTTCAGCATCTCCAAACCTTCTTCATCCAACCCCGTCATGGTAACTCCTTTAAAAATCAATAGCGCCTTGCAATAACATTTATTTTTTGGGCGCATTCTTAAAATCACCGACATTGACAAAGCCCAGCAACTCTATTTCAAAAACCCCATACCCCAGTTTCTGCCTGGCTTTACCGAACGATATTTCCCTTATTGCGGACTGCGCCCAATCATCTATTGTGCCATTGTGATCTCTTGCGCGATGTTTGTCGAACTCTTTTCGGAAATTTTTGCGATTATCATCAGTCAAATTACCGGAAATCCAACCGGAGGGGCGCCCTTCGTTTCAATGTAATAAAAAATCACTGCCTTCAGCATCGCCTCTGTCACTCCATGGGCGTCGATTACTATGTGCTCTCCTGATTTCTTTTTCCCATTTTTTCCAATAAATAGGATGGGATAGCCATCCTTTATTTCGATGCCGGAAAAAACAACATGCTCTCCGTCCACGAGCATCGTAATGGCGTTACTTGGGTGGTCGTCCGCAATTATCCGAACCTTGAAATCTGTGAGCGGAACCGGACGCGGATTGTTCTCCGACCCCAGCGGGCCTTTCTCCTTCGCCGCCCCCGCACCGTCCTTGCCTGCATCGCGGCTCATCTGGAGGGGGCGGGGCGGTGAAGAGGACGAGGGAGAGGAAGGGCTTGCGCTGCCGCCCGCGGACCGTGCCACTTCGCCTTGCCACTGAACCGGGGCAGCCCCTGCGCGTTCTTGCTGCGCAATGCCAAACGCCAGGTCCACCAGATCCTGCCCGTCAAACGCCTGCGGGTTGTTGGTCAGCTTGTTGAGCGCTGTCTGCAGCGATGCCCGCACCCGCGCCAGCCAACCCTGCACCGAGTTGGCCGGCATCAGCGCCGTAGGCTGCTCGCCCAACTCCATCGCAACCTGCACGGCGTAGGGGAACAGTTCTTCGCTGCTGTAGCTGGTCTCATCCGCTCCGGCCGGCCGCGAACCCTGCACGCGCGCTGCGGCCTCGTCGTAGACCCGCCGCTCCAGGCTCCCCTCAGGCCTGTTCGCCCAACTGCCGATCACTTCGTGCAGTTGCCTCCACCTCGCTTCGCCCAGCACTGCCTTGCCATGCTTGTGCACCAGTTCGTGCGCGGCCACTGCCATCTCCTGGCCGGCTTCGATGTGGTCGGCGATGATGAAGACGGTGTCGGTGTTGGGGTCGAAGAACCCCTGGGCCAGACCGGTGTCTTGCGAGCCCATGTCGACTTCGCCGATCAGGGGCTCCCAATGCGCCTTGATGTCCTCTGAGGTGGCAACCACCAAGCGGCCGCGACCCTCGGCGAGCAGGCCCATGCTGTTGGTGAGCCTGGTCACTGCGGCGCGCACGGACTGCTCGGTGGCGGGCTTGGCGGGCAAGCCTCTGGACCGCGAGGTGCGGTCAGGCGAAGGCGGTGCGCTGCGGCTGAACTGCTGGCCCGACAGGGAGGGGCGGGAGGGCAGGGAGGGGCCTGCCCAGGCTGGGGCGCTTGGCGGCTGCCGCAGCAACTGCCGCGCCTTGTGTACCTGGTCAAGCCCGACGAC
>NZ_LMIJ01000021.1:245-70687 GCF_001428665.1 Acidovorax sp. Root219 | reverse complement strand
TTGGCGCAGGCGCTCCTGCAGCTGTGTGGGATCGCCTCGGACCATCAGCGTGCCGTCGCGCTGGATTTGCATCTGCACTGAGTCGGTTGGCTGCGCGAAAAAAGTTGCAGCACCGGCTTGCGGAGCTTGTGCGCGGCGGGTGCTGAACCGTGCCCGGCCAGAGTTCTCCATCTCGCCGCTTGCCGCTCCCGCGTGGCGATGGCGCGGATCACAAAGCGCTCGGCCTCGCTGTAGGTCATCGCCCGGATGGCATCTGCCAGGCGGTTCATGCCCATGCGGTCGGCAACGCTGGCCAGCCAACCCGCAAGCACTCGCACCTGCTCTCCGAGACGCAAGCCTGCCTGCATGCGCCCGCGCAGTTCCTCGGCCGCCACGGCCAGGCCTTCCTCGATGGCCAGGGCTTCGTACTGCGCTGTCAGCTCGCTGCCGGCGAACCCGGCATCGCGCAGGGCTTGTAGCTGCATCGCCGCTTCAGGAGCGTCCTTCTTCCAGTCCATCGCGTACTGGTGCACTCTGGCGTCGCGCTTTGCCAGATCGAGCATGGCCTGCACATAATCACGCCGGGGCAAGATGTTGCGCAGCCCCGCATGGAACAGCTCATGAAAAACCGTCTCTCGAACCTGTATGACCTGCCGATGATTCTCGACGACGATGGCAAGCCGATTCCCCGTCCATACACCCATTGCACCTTCCGGCGCGACTATCCCCAGGTCAGCGGCCCGCAGCACGACATCGACTGGTGGCGGGTTCCGGAGGCCCGACAAAGCCTGCTGCACAAGTTGCTGCACCTGTTCAAGCGATAGGCCTGGGCCCTGGTCATTGCTGCGTGTGCTGAACCGAGGCGTCGCATCACCGGCAGCGTCCCCACGCGCATTGCGCCGCTCTATCTCCTGGGCTAAACTGAACAGGTCCCCAGCGGAGTGGTTCACGGCGCGAGCCGGGAGCTGCACCCCATAGAGGGTTGTTCTAGGGTCGGTCTTTCGTGGATCGGCTATCTCGCCAACCCACTCCCCCCGCTGGGGATCTTTTGTGTTCAATTCCAGCCCGTCCTCGCGGGCTGCAGCTTCCAACCACTGGGCGCTGGGCACATGCTCGTTGAGTTCCACCGCCTCCACTGTGTACAGTGGGTTGGCCCGTCCTTCTTGCCCCGTTTACTTAACGGTCAGCTTGACCAGCTTTGAGCGTCCATTCACCTGCATGTGTGCGAAGAAGCGGTGAACTGCCCGAATGTTCACGTCGTCACTTCGGTCCTGCTTGCTCCAACCCAGGATTGCATGCTCAAACAAGCTGTCCGCATTGGCTACGGCCATGGCATGCGTAGCGGGTGTCTCGGACTTGGCCACCGCCTTGCCGCTGAGCATCTTGTCGAGTGAATTGCGCGATACCACTGCCTTGAGGCCAGTGGACTCGTTGGTTAGCTCTTTGCCCTGAAATTGCTTAACCGCCTCGCGTGCTTCGCTGAAGGTTGATGCTTCGCGCACCTTCGGAACACGTGTTCGGCTGAACAACAAGGCAGTGCGTTGGGCCGTTCCATGCACAAGGTCAGTTGCGGCACCAGAAGTATCGTCGCGTGTGGAGCGTTCCCGCTGCGCAATGCCAAACGCCAAATCCACCAGGTCCTGCCCATCGAAAGCCTGCGGATTCCCGGTCAGCTTGCCCAGCAAGGCCTGCAGCGATGCCCGCACCCGCGCCAACCAGCCCTGCACCGAGTTGGCTGGCATGAGCGCCGTAGGTTGCACGCCCAGCTCCATCGCCACCTGCACGGCGTAGGGAAACAGTTCTTCGCTGCTGTAGGTGCCCGGCTCTGCACTGTCTGGACGCGAAGCTTGCACGCGTGCCATGGCTTCGTCGTAGACCCGGCGCTCCAGGCTCCCTTTGGGCCTGTTCGCCCAACTGCCGATCACCTCGTGCAGTTGCTTCCATCCTTGTTCTCCCAGCACCGCCTTGCCATGCTTGTGCACCAGCTCATGCGCGGCCACGGCCATCTCCTGGCCGGCTTCGATGTGATCGGCGATGAGGAAGACGGTCTTGCTGTTGGGGTCGTAGAAACCTTGTGCCAAGCCCGAAACCGGCGACCCCAGATCGACTTCGCCGACCAGAGGCTCCCAGTGCGCCTGGATATCTGCTGAGGTGGCCACCACCACGCGGCCACGACCCTCTGCCAGCAGGCCCATGCTGTTCGTGAGCTTGGCCACGGCAGCCTTTACGGACTGCACGGTGGCGGGCTGGGAGGGCAGGCCCTGGCTGGTGTGGGCGCCTGGACGCGCGCCAGGGCCTTCGCCTTGTGCGCGGCGGTAGCCAGCCAAGTGCTTTTCCGATAAAATCCGTCGCGTTCCCGGCTTGTTTTGGACCGCCGTACTGGGCAATCGGAGCCCAGCCTGCGCCAAGATGGTCGGGAACTTTTTTTGGTCGACATACCGCGCCAGTCCGTCCCTCAACCAGCGGCCATAGGGCGGCGGCCCGTCGTCCTTGTCGTATGCGTTGACCAGTAAATGCAGTCGCAGCGCCGCGGAGCCGATTTCCGCGTCAGGCTCTACGACCATGAGTACATGCGAACCTTGCACTGTCTCTGGGGCGACCACCACCAGCCTTCCTGCAACGGTATCCGAATCAAAAACCGCAGCTGGGCTTTCCAGCCATTGCGGTACCTTCATCCACTCAGCAGCAGTCATGTGGGGATGCTTGAACTGTCCTTGCAAGACTTTGCTTTCCTGCAAGTACAGTGGTGTTGCCGCGTATCCAAGCAAACCCAGCATGTCAGACGAGTCCAGAACAGTGACGCCGATTCTGTTTGCTGGCGCTCCCGCAAACAATGCATCGATTCGGGCCTCGTAGGCAGTTTTGGTCGCTGCAGTTCGAGAGAACTGCAACGTACCTGCACCGGCTGCACCCGATCCCTGCGACTGGTGTGCGGATGTGGTGTTGAACCGGGCTTGGCTGTTGCCTTGGGCATCGCCATCCTTGCGCCCCGCATGCTCGATTGCCCGCATCACAAAGCGCTCGGCCTCGTTGTAGGTCATGGCTCTTATGGCCCGCGCCAGCTTGGCCATGCCTGCCTTGTCAGCCACGGTGGCCAACCATTGCGCCAGTGCTCGGATGCGCGATGGCTTCCAGCGCGTTCCCATGCTCAAATCGACATTCAGCTCCTCGGATATCCGTGCCAGGCCTTCCTCAATGGCCATCGCCTCCAACTGCCCTTGCAGTTCACTGCCTGTGTATCCAAGGCGCGCCAGTTGCTCACGCTGTTGCGGCACGATGCCAGTGCGCTTCCACTCATTGGCATACTGCTGAACCCGCGTGTCGCTTGCCGCCAGGTCCAGCATGGTCTGCACGTACTGCGCGCGTGGCACCAGAAAGCGCACACCCCGATGGAGCAGTTCATGGAAAACGACCAGCCGCACGTCCAGGTCCGAGCCTACGCCCGACTGGAACACATAGATATCCCCACTCCCGAGGGTAATGCCCGATACCATTACTTCCGCAGGCACGACGAGTTCGATATCTCCGGGGCTGCCCACGGCCTTGACTGGTGGCGCACCAGCAACCCCCGCAAGAGTCTCCTGGATCACCTGGTCGATGCGTTCAAGCGAAAGCTCCGCCTTGGGGAGCGTTGAACGGGTGCTGTAGCGGCTGGCAGGCGGAGGTCCATCTTCGGCTTTGCTTGCTGATGCGTTGCGGCTGAACTGCTGGCCCGAAAGGGGGGAGGGCAGAGAGTGGTCCGCCGAGGCCGAGGTGCGTGGCGGCTGCTGCTGCAGCAACTGCCGCGCCTTGCCCACTTGGTCGAGCCCGACAACCACGCCGCCCTCGCGCCGCAGCACGCGCTCCACGCCGCCTTGGCGCAGGTGCTCCTGCAGCTGTACGGGGTCGCCCTTGACCATCAGCGTGCCGTCGCGCTGCGTGTGCATGCTCACGGCGCTTGGGGCGCTCGACCCAGGTTCGCCCTCGGCGACCCGGCGCCCCCGGGTCAGCGAGAAGCCTTTGCCGCCCGTATGCACGCCCTGCTGGTGCAGTGTGCGCCCTGCATCGGGCAGCGCGTCATGCAGGATGCCGGCGGCCAGTGCATCGCGCACAGGCTTGGACCCTATGTCGCCCGCGTCGCCTACCGCGAAAACGCTGCCCGAGCCTGACTGGCGCATGAAGCGGCGCACGGTGGCCGCGAGGTAGGGATAGTTGCGCGTGAGGATGCTGGCTGGGGCCTCGGAGATCGCGCGCACCTTGCCATCCGCGCCGGTGCCGATGAGCGTGATCCAGCCTGGCCGCTGCATGGACTTGCCCACGATGGCAAGGTCGTCTGGCCCAGCCATCTTTTCGCCCAATACCGCCATGGGCTTGCTGGCCTTGAGCAGCCTGTCCTCGCCGAAGTCTTGGTAGCGCACCATGTCGGCAGGTTCTCTGCCTTGGTTCGCAGCGTCGATCACGGCGTATTTGTTGCTGTTGATGACAACGTGAGCCACGAGACCCGGGACATGCGCCCCCAGCATGCGTGTGAGTCCAACGTCCTCAGGGCTGGGCGTGGGATTGCCCGACGGATGGTTGTGCAGCAGGTAGTAAGAGTCCGCCCCAGTCTTCTGCTTGATGTCGCGCATCTGGTTCACATACTCTTGCTCGCTGACGCCAGCAGGAGCCATGGGCGCTGTGCCAGGCATGCGGGAACTAACGCCGGTGGCATGCACCACCACGCCGTCCTTGACAAAGAAAACCCGGAACGTCTCGAACCGGGGATCGCGATACACCTGGGCCAGCTCGGCCAGGCGTTGCGGGCTGTCTACTTGCTCGCCAAGGAGGGATTGGCTGCCGGAGCGTTCGATTCGCTCGGCGATTCCAAGTCCCACGAGAGCGGCGGTCCTACGTGGTAGGGATGTTCTTCCATCCCGCCGCAGAATCCCCTGGCTGCTCCCTTGGTCGTCGGCTGGCTCCATTCGCCCGGCAAATCCGACTCCCACGAGAGAGGCGGTCCGATGCGGTAAGGGTGCTCCACCACCCCGCCGCAAAGCACCATCGCCGGCCGCTCGGGCGTCGCCTTGAGTGGGTCCGAGTCCATCGTCGGGCTGGGTTGGTTCTTGAACGCGTCCATTGACACTACTGTAGCCGCTGCGGTAGCTCTCTGCAACGAGCTTGCCTTGGCTGGGTGCAGGATTGTGAGGTTGCGCAGGCTGCAGGCCGCCCAGCAACTGCCGCGCCTTGCCCACTTGATCGAGCCCGACAACCACGCCGCCTTTGCGCCGCAGCACGCGGTCCACGCCGCCTTGTCGCAGGCGCTCCTGCAACTGTGCGGGGTCTCCTTTGACCATCAGCGTGCCGTCGCGCTGCATCTGCATGACTGGCGCAGGCTGAAATGCTCCCCCATTCGCCGGTGAGCCATGCTCTGTGCGTGAGGCGCCGGCGCCCACATCGCTGGAGCCCTCCTTGGAGCTGCCAGCCGTTGGCGCTCCACCTCGAGGGTCTGCGGGCGCGAACCGCGAGGCGGCTCTGGCCTGTGGCAGGGTGGCCGTTGCCGATGCGCGCTGAGACCCGCTCCCCACCTGCGGGCCAGCCGTGACGGCGAGTGGGCGGCTGAGCACCCGTTGCGCCAGTGCCGCCTGGTCGACGGGCACCACGGTCACGCCCGCGAATGGCTCGGCACCGCGCACGCCGCCTGCTTGCAGGTGCGCCAGGATGCCGCCGATGACGAGCATGCCGGAGTCAAGGGCCTGGACCTGTGCGTCTATGGGGGCGGAGGCCGGGGGCTGGACCTGTGCCGTTGCCGTGTGGTGGGCCGAGCCGTGCTGGGTAGTGGCTGGCGCTATGTCTGTGGCTGCGGCGCTGGCATCGGCTTCAGCGTTCGCAGCGGAAGGCGTTGGGGCCGGAGCTGGGGTGCCGGGTGCATTGGTTGCGGGATCGGCGGCGCTTGCCTGGGTGGCTGTCTCTGCCTGATCTGCGTCGCTGTTGACCTGTCCGTGCGGCAAGGCGTTGGCGCCTTGCTGTGTGCCGCTGCTGTTGCCGTCCGTCGATGCCGGCATGGGCATCGTGGGCGTGGCCGATGGGGCGGCAGGGCTTGGTGTGGTCGCCGCGCCGGTTGCAGCATCCTGTGCCGGCAGGGCCTCGGCCTGGCGCAGTATCTCGGCTTCGGCTCGGGCTTTCTTGTCGGCGGCGGCTACGTCCGACCATTGGGTGGTGTTGGGCACGGGCTCGCCGTGGTAGCCCGTTGCTGGTGCCGTGGAGCCTGATGAGGGCGCTGGAGTGGGGGCGGTGGTGTTGCCGGTGCCTCCCTCATAGGTCCCTTCACCGGCCTGGGGTGCGTGCGGTGCGGTGGATTGGTCCTGTACGCGCGGTGCGGGCTGCGTCACACCACCTCCCAGCACGCGCCGTCCCCCGCTCATCATTGCGCCCTGCATCACGGTCTGGGTGATGGTGTCGCCCAGCTGTTGGACGTAGTCGCCCAGCGTGGCGTTCGGGTTCAGCGCCATGCCGGCGGGGGCCCATTTGTCCACGGCGAACTGGCCGGTGGTGGTGAGCACCTCGCCGGGGATTTCCTTTTTGACCAGGTTGGCCAGAAAGCCCGCCAGCGCATCCCCGTGCATGCCGGCGGTGGCCTTGCGGATGGCCCCCATGTTGCCCTTGAAGCCGAACTTCTCGCCGATCACCTCGAAGGCGGCGAATGCGCCTGCGCGCCCGGCCGCCTGCTGCGGGTCGAGCCCGCGCGACTTGCCGTCGCTGTACTCCTGCCCGAACGATTGCACCGCTATGCCGCCCATGCTGAGCAACTGCGACGGTACGAAGCTGCCCGTGACCAGCATGGGCAACTGCTGGGTGATGGAACTGACGGCACCTTCGAAGTTGCGCTGCAGGTGCGTGCCGCGCTCGCCAATGGCCTGCTCCATGCCGCGCAATGAGGTGGCGCGGTCTGCGGTGCGTTGCCGGGTTGCATCGTCTGCGCCGGTCAGGTCTTCGATGGCCTGGCTCAAGCCCATCACACCCTTGCCCAGGCCCAGCCCGCCTTTGGCGACGCCGCGCACCACTGCGTTGTTGAGCAGGTTGGCGGGGCGGTCGGGGTCGAACAGGTTCTTGGTGTCGAAGTCGTAGGTGGAAGGCTGCACCGTGCCGCCAAGGGCCTTGATCTCTTGCCCCGGTGCGACGCCTGCGGCTGCGCCTTCACTGGCCGCGCGCCGCGCGAAGTCGGGGTGCTCGCCCTTGGTGATCAGTGCCTTGGTGCGGCCTTCGGCGCGGGTATCGAGCAGGGTTGCGGTGGGCGAGCGCGACAGGGCGCCTTCGTCTGCCCGCGCGAACTGCGCGGCCCTCTCGCGTGCGAGTTGGCCCTGCCATCCTGGCATGGACTGCATGCGCTGGCGGTCTTCAGGGTTGGCTGCGTTCCATGCGTTGCCAAAGGCCTGGCGCACCTCGGGCCGCACCGGGGCGAAGCTGGCGCTGGGCAAGTCCGCAGGCGGTGCGGCGCGTTCCAGCACGCTGCCAACGCTGGCTGGCGTGGCCTTGCCGGCGGTGGCCTCGGGCTGGGTGGCCACCCATCGTGCGGCGGCGCCGATGCCCGGCAGCATCCGGGCCAGGGTCTTCGCACCCGACGCCAGCTGGCTCTTCACCTCATCCACGAAAGGCTTCTGCGTCGCCGGGGCCTGGCGGTACAGCAGGCTGCGCGGGTCGTCGGCGGCGCCCAGCCTGGCGTCTGGCGGGGCAGGGGGCTGGTCTGGCCTTGCGGCTTGCGATGGCGGCGCCCCCGGCACGGGCGCGGCTGCCTGGGGCCTTGCGGGCCTGGGCCGTTCCGAGGGGGCCGGCGTCGGTGCAGGCCCCGGGGCGGGCACCTGCGCATCGGCCTGCGTTGGGGGCGAGAGGGGTGCAGCGGCCGGTGCCGCCAAGGCATCGCCAGCGTTGCCCTCTTCTTCCCGGCGGTGGGAGGCCAGGGCCTGGGCGTAGTCGCCATCGAAGGCCTCCAGGCGCGAGCGCAGCGAGGCTGCGGTGTCGAAAATGGAATCGACCGAGCCGCCGTGGCCCAGCGCGCGCAGCACGTCGGCGTCCACCCCGTATTCGCGGGCGGCAGCCTCCAGGGCTGCGTCAAGAGGTACTGGGCCGGGCGGCATGGAGGCGGGCGGGTCCGCAGGCCAGGCAGACAACGGTGTGCCGTCGTCGTTGTCGTCGAGGGTGAAAGCGCCCCAGGCCTCGTCTTGCGAGGCCAGTTCGTACAGGTTCATGGAAAGGGCTCCGCGCGGAGGTTGGTGGTACGAGACCACTCTGGCGCGCGGATCAGCCGCTGGGGAGTGCCGGCATATATGCAGCAGGGCGGGGGGCCAACCCCCACCCACCCGCCCGCCCGCCCGCCGCTACCCGGCCCTGATGTGCTCGGTGAGGAACTGCACGAAGGCCTTGCCTGCGGCGGGGAGGGCGCGGCCGGCCAGGGTCTGCACCTCCAGGTAGCGCTCGTTCATCTCGCGGTCGCGCAGGGCAATGGCCACCAGCTCCAGCGACTGCAGGCGGGTGCGCACCGAGAGTTCGCCGTAGAAGGCGATGGATTCGAGCGCGGTGGCGGCGTAGCTCACCAGCGAGTCGGCGTGGTTGCTGGTGATGGCGGTGGCGTACTGCAGGCCCTGGCGGCTGCAGCTGGTGTCCAGCAACTGGCGGATGGAGCTGACCGGCGTGGGCAGGGCCAGCGGGTAGGCCACCACCTGGCTGAGCGATAGCTGGCGCTGCGCGGCCAGCGGGTGGCGGCGCGACATGACGGCCAGCACCGGGCAGGGGTGGCGCAGCTCGAGCTTGATGCCGGGCTCGGGCAGGCCGCTCAGGGTGATGCCGATGTCGGCCTCGCCGTCGCGGATGCGGCCCGGCACGTCGCCCTGGGCGCACATCTCCAAGTGAAAGCGGATGCCCTCATACGTTTCGCCGAAGCGCGCGATCAGCGTGGGCAGCAGGTCGTAGGCAAAGCCGGCCGCGCTGGCCACGCGCACAAAGCCTTTGCGCAGGCCGCGCAGGGCGGATATGTCGCTGAGCACACGCTCGTTGTCTTGCTGCACGCGCTTGGCGTGCGCGGCCAGCAGCTCGCCTGCCGCATTGGGCACCATGCCGCGCGCCTGGCGCTCGAAGAGCAGGGTGTCCATCTCGCGCTCCAGGCGCGCCACCTGCCGGCTTACGGCCGAGGGGGCCACGTTCAGGCGCAGGGCGGCGTCTTTCACCGAGCCGGCGCGCACCACTTCGAGGAAGTAGCGGACGGCGGTCTCTTGCAGGATGTGGCTGGCCATGGGGTTTCCTGTCGGTTCAGTTATCTATCGCGCTATGCGTTGCCCGCAGCCCATGCAACTGGCGCGGCCAGAGCCAGTGCCCCCGTGCAAGGGCCGCCCCGCCGCACTGGGGGCGTCCCCCTGAGGGGGAAGGCGCGAAGCGACTCAGGGGGCATCTGGTTCAATTGCTTTTTCGGCAATCGACAATTCTAAACATTGCGCTTGTTGCATTCAATACCGCCTCCTACCATGGCTGCATGGCGTGGATGTGACGCTGACGACCAACCGACCTCTCTTTCAGGAATGCTGTTCATGAAAACACCGATGCCGCTGTCTGCCACCCGATCCAACCCTGCGCGTGCCCACCGCCTGCACGCCATGCTGTTCGCCGGCCTGGCCAGCGTGGCCGCGCTGGCTGCGTTCAGTGCCCCCGCGAAGGCGGCTGAAACCGCATTCCCCACTAAGCCCATCACGCTGGTGATCCCCTTCCCGCCGGGCGGCGCCACCGATGTGCTGGGCCGCGTGATCGCGCTGCGCATGGGCCAGGCGCTGGGCCAGCCCATCGTGATCGAGAACCGCGCGGGGGCGGGCACCATCATCGGCGCCAGCTACGTGAGCAAAGCGCCGGCAGACGGGTACACGCTGCTCATGAGCTCGGGCACCACCTTCACGGTGAACCCGGCCATCCGCAGCAACCTGCCGTACGACCCGGTCAAGGGCTTCGAGCCCATCGGCATCTCGGGCCGCACGGGGCTGATATTGCTGGCCAACCAGGAGGTGCCGGTGCAAAGCGTCAAGCAGTTCGTCGACTACGTGAAGGCGGCGCCGGGCAAGTATTCGTACGGCTCGTTCGGCAGCGGCACCACGGCGCACTTCGCGGGCGAGACCATTTTGCAGGCCACGGGGCTGAAGATGGCGCACATCCCCTACAAGGGCAGCGCCCCGGCCATGACGGACCTGATGGGCGGGCAGGTGCCCTTCACCGTGGACACGGTGAGCGCCGCCATCCCGCAGCTCAAGACCGGCAAGATCAAGGCCATTGCCGTCACCACGGCCAAGCGCTCGCCGCTGCTGCCCAACGTGCCCACGCTGGCCGAGGCCGGCTACCCCGACATCAACCTGGACACCTGGCTGGTGGTGGCCGCGCCCAGGGGCCTGCCGCCCGAGGTGCGCGCCAAGCTGGAGAAGGCCCTGGCCACCACCGTGGCCGATCCCGAGACCAAGGCCAAGCTCACCGCGCAGGGCATGGAGCCGGCGTTCAGCAGCGGCGCTGCGGCCAGCGAATTGATCCAGCGCGAATTGCCCGCCATGCGTGCCGTGGCCGCCCGCTCCAACATCATTGCAGACTGACCATGCCCGATACCGCTTCGTCCACCCTCGTTCAACCCGACCGCCCAGATACTTCCAGCCGCCCCGGCGACGCGCTGGTGGAGCAATCCGCTGTGGCGCTGCGCCGGCTCATCGGGCGTAAGGAGATCTCGCCGGTCGAGCTGCTCGATGCCTGCATCGACCGCATCGAACGCATCAACCCCTTCGTGAACGCCGTCACCGCCACCTGCTTCGACCGCGCCCGCACCGAGGCGCGCGCTGCCGAGCAGGCCGTGGTGGATGGCACTGCGCCCCTGGGCCTGCTGCACGGCCTGCCGTTGGGCGTGAAGGACCTGGAGCCCACCGAGGGCCTGCTCACCACCTGGGGCTCGGCCATCTACCGCGACCATGTGCCCACGCAGGACATCGAGCTCGTGGCGCGCCTGCGCCGGGCCGGTGCCATCGTGGCCGGCAAGACCAATGTGCCCGAGCTGGGCGCGGGCGCCAATTCGCGCAACACGGTGTGGGGCGCCACGGGCAACCCGTTCAACCCCAACCTCAATGCCGGGGGCTCGTCGGGTGGCTCGGCGGCCGCGCTGGCGTGTGACCTGCTGCCGGTGTGCACGGGGTCCGATACCGGGGGCTCGCTGCGCATACCGGCGGCCAAGTGTGGGGTGGTGGGTTTTCGCCCCTCGCCGGGCGTGGTGCCCAGCGTGCGCAAGCCGCTGGGGTGGACGCCCATCTCGGTGGTCGGCCCCATGGGCCGCACGGTGGAAGACGCCTGCCTGCAACTGGCCGCATCGGCCGGCATGCACGCGGGCGACCCGCTGAGCTACCCGCTCGATGCGATGGGCTTCCTCGCCCCGCCCGAGGTGGACCTGGGCCGCCTGCGTGTGGCCTACACCGAAGACTTTGGCACCTGCGCGGTGGACGAGGGCATACGCTCCAGCTTCCGCGGCAAGATCGCGGCCATGCGCCATCTGTTTCGCAGTTGCGACGAGGTGAAATTCGACCTGGGCGATACCCACCGCTGCTTCGACGTGCTGCGCGCCGAGGCCTTCGTCGCCGGCATGCAGGCCGCCTACGACCGCGACCCCGACAGCCTGGGCCCCAACACCCGCGCCAACTACGAAATGGGCAAGCGCATGAGCCTGCTCGACAGCGCCTGGGCCCAGGCCGAGCAGACGCGCATCATCCAGGCCACGCAGCGCACGTTTGCCGATTACGACCTGGTCCTGTCGCCCACCACACCCGTGTCGCCTTTCGCGTGGACACAGCTGTATGCCGATGTCATCAACGGCGAGCAGCAGGCCACCTACTACCGTTGGCTGAGCCTGACCTATGTGGTCACGCTGATGACGCACCCGGCGCTGTCGCTGCCCTGCGGCGTGGACCATGCGGGCATGCCGTTTGGCCTGCAGATCGTGGGTGGTTTTAGGCAGGACCACCAGGTGCTGGGGGCATCGCTGGCGCTGGAGCGGGCGTTTGCGGCCAAGCCCGAGCTGCGCCGGCCCCGGCCGGATCTGGCGGCGCTGCGGCGGGCGGTGCCGGATTTGCGGTCGATTGTGACCATGCCGCCGGTGCTGGGTACGGCGGCGCAGGGGGCTGCTGCGTCGGTGTCGGTGGTGTGATGCAGTCTACGCGGCAGAGCCGACTTTCGCCTTGGCGCGCAGCAGGCCCTTTTTCTGCCCGAGGGTGTAGAAGACAATGACATCCACCTCGCCCGAGGTGCCGATGGTGGGGCATCCCTCTGCTGCGCCGTAGTAGATGGGCTCCTGCTTCATCCCTGGGGGAACCGGCTGGCCTGGTTGCAAGCTCTGCTGTGAGAGCCAGTTTGTCGCCGTGGTCAGCACGGTGAAGCGGTGCCGCTCTCGGATCGGAAACTCCATGGACTGCCCCCCGCTCTCGATGCGCACGGCGGTGGTGACCAGTCCATCGGGCAGGCCTTGTGCTCCGCCCCGGATGGCATGGGGGACGATCATCTCCCAGCAGGGGCCCGAACCGGGCATCAGGTCGACGTAGGGGCCAGCCTGTAGCTGCATGCCGCTGGCGATGCCCGCGTCCCGGCTCGCCTGGAACACCCATTGGCTCAGCGGCCCCAGGTCAAGCAGCCGCCCGCCGCTTTCCGGCCCCAGGTACATCAGGTGCGGAGTTCCGTGGCCGTTGACGGCGAGCTTGTGGCCGCCGGGGTACTCGCGCAGGTAGTAGGGGCCGTCGATGTGCGCGGGCACCTGGGCTGCCTGCGGCGCAAAGGTCTGCGGCATCGTCTTTTCTGCCCAGTCCAGCACCAGCGCCGCGTCGTGCACAGGGCCCAGCCCCTGCACCGCCATGGGCGCTGCAGAGCCCTGGGGCAGGCAGATGGCCAGATCGGGGGGTGGGTTGTAGGTGGCGGGCACGCCGGGGTAGAAGCTGGTGGTCATGCGGCAGGGGGCGCTGTTCCAGCCGGCGCCTTCGCCCCAGCACTGCACGTATCCGCCTTCGAGCACGGCGCACGCGGCTGTTCTGCCTGCGCTGATGGCCGTGGCGTCCGTGATGCCCGTGACCTGGCCGGCAGTGCCTCCGGCGAGGCCCGTGCCCAACTGCCCATTGGCATTGTTGCCCCAGCAGGACACGGTGCCGTTCACCAGCAAGGCGCAGGTATAGCCGTTGCCCACCGCCACGGCCTTGGCGGCGGCGGCAAGGCCTGTCACCTCGACCGGCGTGGTCAGCGGGCCGCTGCCTGCCGGCACGCCCAGTTCTCCATAGCGGTTGTTGCCCCAGCAGGAAACCTTGCCGCCCCATCGCAGCACGCAGGCGTGGCCATCGAAAAGCGATACCTCCAGCGCATCGCAGATGCCCGGCACGGTGCGCGGCTGGCGCGGGTCGTCAGCAGCCCCCGCAAGCCCGCTGCCGGCGCCCACGCAGACCACCTTGCCGTCCAGCCGGGCCACGCAGGTGCTGCCATGACCAGCCGCTACGTGCCGCACGTCCGACAGGCCATCCACCGCTGTTTCCGTGCCTATCTGGGTCTGCACGTGCCTGCCGAGTTGCCCCTGGCTTCCATCGCCCCAGCACGAGATGCGCGTGACAAAGCGAAAGCACGCATGCGTTGCGCCCACGGCAATGGCGTCGGCGTTGTAGTAGCGCGCGACGGTCTCGGGCACGGGTGGCCCGCCCAGTTGCTGTAGATCGTTGCTCCCCCAGCACTTGACCGATGCATTGGTCAGCAGGGCGCAGCTGAAGTCACGCCCCACCTTCACATCCTTGATCGAATAGGGGCCGAAGTCAGGGGCGGCCAGGCTGCCCCAGCAGGTGATTTTGTGGGTGTCCGCCGCCGAGCAGCCGTGGCTGGTGCCCATGCTCACAGTGGTGGCCATGGCCACCGTTGGCGCAAAGGCCGCGGACAGCAGCAGCGCTGCGGTTAGGAGCACCATTTTCTGGAGAAGCCGCGGCGCGCTGGTTGTGCTGTGCATGGTCATGGTCCTTGAAGGCGGGAAAGCGCAAACGCGCCGGGGCAAAGATGTCGGGATGGTGGACGTTGATGCTGCAGAGCGCTGTGCGCAGGGGCGTGCAACTCAGTACGCCGCCCCCACCTTGGCCCGCGTGCGCAGTTGCCCCTTGCGGCCGCCCAGGGAGTAGAGAACCGTCACACCCACCTCGTCGTCCGGGCGCACGGCCACGGGGCAGCCTTCGGCGATGTCGCTCAGCACCGTCTCCAGCTTCATACCGGCCGGCATCGCCTGGCCCGGTTGGAGGAAGCGCTGCGTGACCCAGTCCGTCTCGGTGATGAGGCGCTCGCTCGCATACTGGCCCAGGCCACGGATGGGGAACTCCATGCTCGTGCCGCTGGTGTTCTGCACCCGCACGCTGGTGGCGACCAGCCCTTTGGGTAGGCCGTTCGCGCCGCCGCGAATGGCAAAGGGCACCAGGAAGTAGCTGCACGGGCTGGGGATCCTGTCTATGAAGGCGACACCAGGCATGAGGTTGAGGTAGGGCGCGGCCTGCAACTGCATGCCGCTCTTGGTGCCTTCTTCCTGGCGCGCCTCGCTCAGCCACCGGTCGAGCGGGCCCAAGTCGAGCAGCCGGCCCTCGCTGATGGGCCCCAGGTACAGCAGGTGCGGTGTGCCGTGGGCGTTGACGCCCAGCGTGTGCCCGCCCGGGTACTGGCGCAGGTAGAACTGGGTATTGCCTGGATCGGGATCACTGGACGCCTGGGCCTGGAAGGTGCCGGGCATGGCTTTCTCAGCCCAGTCCAGCACCTGGCCTGCGTCGCTGGCCACGCCCAGGGCCTTGATGGCCAGGGGCGCGAACGAGCCAGGCGGACGGCAGATGGCGATGTCGACGATGGGCCCCCACGAAGCGGGGTGCTCCGGGTAGGTGCCGCCCAGTGTGCCGCAGATGCCGTTGCCCCAACCCGCGCCCTGGCCCCAGCACTGCACGTAGCCACCCTGCAAGGCCACGCAGGCCGCTGTCTGCCCGGCGCTGAGGGCGGTGGCGGTGGTGATGCCGGTGACCAGCCCGGTGGCGGCACCCCCCAGGGCCGTGCCCAGCTGGCCGTTGGCGTTGTTGCCCCAGCACTTCACAGTGCCGTTGACCAGCAGGGCGCAGCTGAAGCCGTTGCCCACGGTGACGGCCTTGGCCGCAGCGCCCAGGTTCGTCACCTCGACAGGGCTGCGTTGGATGTCGCCACCGGCCGGTATGCCCAACTGGCCATGGCTGTTTTGCCCCCAGCACGACACCTTGCCCCCGGCGCGCAGCACGCAGGCATGGCCGTCGAAGAGTGCAACCTCGCGTGCATCGGTGATACCGGGCACGGTGCGTGCCACGCGGGGCTCATCGAGGCCGCCGGAGAGCTCGCTGCCCAGGCCGACGCAGGCGACCTTGGCGTCCCACTGCACCACGCACGTGGCGCCCTGGCCCGCCGCGAGGTGCACGGCCTTGGACAACCCTTCCACCGCGATGGGCGCCGCCGAGCTGGCAGCACTGCCGGCACCCAATTGCCCTCGGCTGCCGTCACCCCAGCAGTAGGCCTGGGTGTCGAGCAGGGCGCAGGCATGCGTTGCGCCTACGGCCAGCTGCGTGATGCGCCACAGGCCTCCTACGCTCGGGCCGGCGGAGGAGGGGGAGTTGACGCCCAACTGCGAGAAATCGTTGTTGCCCCAGCAGCGCACGGTGCGGCCCGCCATCAGAGCGCAGCTGAAATCGCGCCCGGCCCGTACGTCGAGCACCGTGTCAGGCGCTTGGTCCTGTATGGGCAGGCTGCCCCAGCAGGTGGGCTGGTGGGTGTCGGGCACCGAGCAACCGTGGCTGTGGCCCACGCTCACGGTGGTGGCCATGGAGGCTGATGGTGTGAAGGCAGCGGGCAGCAGCAGCGCTGCGATGCCAAGTGCCCTGCGCACCAGTCGCGATGCAAGCATCGGGGTGTGTCTGTCGTCCATAGTCCTCAACCTCTCAATGTGTTTTCGGCCATTCTAGGAACGAAGGGCCCGCAGCACATGTGGCCGCGATCACAGGGTCGATGTAACGAAGTGCCGCAAAACTGGCCTTTGCAAGGGGTCCGGCGCTGCGCCCGGTGGCGTTGCCGGCCCGCGACGGCTGGCCTTTCAGCACGCAACAAGAGCTTGCGTTGTCGCCCTAAAATCCGCGACAAACACTGCTGAGCCTGGGGAGGGCACCGAGGATGAGTTACACGCTGCAGCTCTGGGAAAAGCCGGCCGACTGGCCGTGGCCCGCCACCAAGGCGGAGGCCGACGCGCAGTTCGAGCGCGTGTTCGCCACCCCGCCGCCGGGGCAGAACCCCCGATTTCTGGTGTGGGGCAGGGCGCTGCAGGAGCGCTACCCCGAAGCGATGGACGTGTGGCTGGACGGCAGCGAAGAAGGCGTCACCGAAGATGCCACGCTCGGCTTTGGCATCAACACCCGCACCGAACACTGGGAAGATGCCTTCGAGTTTGCCTGGGCGCAGGCCACCCGGCTGGGCCTGAACCTGTACGACCCGCAAAGCGGCGTGCACTACCTGGGCAATGGCGATGTGCCCGAGGAGCCGGACCTGCAGCTCAAGCGCGCCGAGCAGGCCCGCAAGGCTGGCGACGATGCCACGGCCTGGGCCGGGTACCGCGCCCATGCCGCGCGCGGCAACCTGCACGCCTTGTATGCCATGGGACGCGCGCTGCGCTTTGGCACCATGGGCCAGCGCCGGCACTTTGACCTGGCGGCCGCGCTGCAGCTGCTGGGCGCGCACGATGCGCCGACCCGGCAGGACGCGCAGGCCTTCTACGAGCGCTTTCCCGTCGAGGCCAAAGGGCGCATACAGACCCTGATGGCGCGCCTCAAATCCGCATCGGGCAGCATGCTGCTCACGGTTGTGGATGGCGAGCGCAAGGCGGTGGACGATGCCTATGTGCACAACGAGCAGATGCTGCTGTACACCCGAAAGCGCATCGAGGCGGCGGATGGCATGAAGGCTGCGGCGTCGATGGGCCACGAGCTGGCGGCCTTCTACACCGCGCTGGAGTCGGTGATCGGCTGGGAGGAGCCCAGCTACGAGAACGCCCGCTACTGGTGCCAGCGCGCCGTGGACTGGGACCACGAGCCCGCCAAGCGGCTGCTGGCACTGATGCACGAGCGCGGCTGGGGCGGCCCGGTGGACATTGCCGAGGCCGCCAAATGGAATGCAGCAGCCAGGGACCAGTGGCAGCAGGAGCAAAAGCTGCGGCAGGCGAAGGAAGAGGCTGAATCCCCCGGCGGCCTGAGCCTGGCGCCCATGGCACCGTCGGCGCCCGCCACAGCCCCGGTGGTGTGGACCGGATCGGTGCTGCGTGACCTGGTGGGCTGGTTTGCCCGCGAGGGCAACCCGCATGCGGCGTTCTACATGGGCACGCTGGACGAGCACGGCCGCGACGGCGGCCTGGTGAACCTGGCTCAGGCCCGCGACTGGTATGCCCAGGCGGCCGAGGCCGGCCATGCCGACGGCACCTACAACCTTGGGGTCGCCATCGAGAACGGCACCGGAGGCCCCAGGGACAAGCAGGTCGCCAAGGCGCTGTTCATGCTGGCCAACACGCGCGGCACCACCATGCGGGTGGATGACCTGAAGATTGCGCCGCATGAGCAGGGCCCCGTGCGCTCCCTGGTGGCGGCCCTGCGTGAACCAGGCCGCCTGCGCGCCGTGCTGCGCGAGAAGGGGCTGCAGGCCGGCGCGGGAGGCATCGGCGCGCCCCCGAAGGGTGCGGCGGGCGCCGCTGTGGCGGCTGGTGTCGGCGCTGCCGCAGCGGCCGGGCTGTCTGGCACGGACTGGGGCCGCGCCGGCGGCGCGCCGACTCCACCGGCCGCTGCCGCATCCCCGCAAAGCCCGCCGCCGGGCCGAGCGCGCGGCCAGTTGGCGCAGGACGATGGCGAGGATGACGGCGACCGCATGCCGGAGCGCGACCGCAGCTACCAGCGCACCACCTTCTCCCTGCACCTGGGCCACCTGGCCCTGCTCATTGGCGCGGCCAACGTGGTGCTGCTGATCCTGTTCTTCAAGGAGGGTGCGAGCTTTCGCACGGGCATGGCCGTGATGGGCCTGATCGCCGCCTTCGGCGCCTGGCGCACGGGGCGCGACTTCGATTGGCCGCCTGCCGCGCGCGCCGCAGTGGCGGTGGTAGCGGCCATCCCCATGGTGGGCATGGCGGTGAGCGTGTGGATGCTGTTCCGGTCGTTTCGCGGGCGGGAGTGAGAGAGCCAAGGGGCGTGCGGCAGCCCGGCACATGCATGCCCGGACGCTGCAGCGCCCGGGATGCATGCGTCCAGCCCGGTATCAGGCCAGTGCCTTGCCGAAGGTGGCGAGTAGGCGTGCCCAGGCGCGGTCTGCCTGGGCGGCGTCGTAGACCCGCGAGTCGGACGGGCACCAGCCGTGGGCGGCGGGGTAGACCTCCACCTCGGCCTGCAGCTTGGCGCTGTCGAACGCGGTGCGCAGGCTGGCCTTGGCCTCGGGGTCCTTGGTATCGTCGTTCTCGGCAATCGCAATGAGGTACTGCGCCTTGGTCTGTGCCACCAGCCGATGGGGGCTGTCAGCCGCTGGCGTCACCATGGCGGCGCCATGGAAGCTGGCCACCGCACCGACGCGGCCCGAAGCCACCATGGCCGTGCGCACCGCAATCGGCCCGCCCATGCAGTAGCCGGTGGTGCCGATCTTGCGCGCCTTGTCCACCTCGGCCTGGGCGTCGAGCCACGTCACGAAGGTCTTGCCGTCGCTCAAGTGCATGGCGGGCGTCAGGGCCTGCATCAGCGGCATCACTTCGGCAATCGGCGTCTGGCCGCCCTGTGCTGCGGTAGGCGCCTTCTTCTGCCGGTAAAAAGGGTTGACGACAAGCACGCTGTAGCCCGACTCTGCCAGGCGCTTGCCCATCTGCCTGAAAGCCGGGCGCAGGCCGAAGATGTCGGGCCACACCAGCACACCAGGGGCCGGGCCCGAGGTCGGCGCGACGAAGTAGGCATCGCAGCTTCCGTCTGGCGTGGTGATGGTCACCTCACGCTCGGCCACCGCTGCAGCGTTGGCCACCGCAGGCAAGGCGGTGAGCAAACCGGCCGACGCAGCCCACGCGGTGAAGTCGCGGCGGGTGTACTTGTGGAGGTCGTCATTCGAATCGCACATGGTGGTCCAGCTCCTTTTCGGTCAAAAACAGTTGCGGCAGGGCGTGCCATGGTACGTGACAAACAGGAATGCTGCAGGCTCTGTTGTGCGGTGCCTGGGCACATGGGCTGCATGCGCTTGCTCCCTCGTCTTGAGGGCGGCCCAAAGCACCCACAACCTGCATGGCAAACGCGAAATTTGCCGATTCAGGGGCTGCGCTTAGGATGGCTGCGAGGGAATTTTCAGCCACAACAAAGACGACAACATGAGAGACCACAGCAGTCCTGGGGCCCTGGCGCAAGCGTTGCCGGAGACCGTCTCCACCACGCCCCATCGCACCGCAGAGCAGGAGAAGCAGCCGCCTGCCCGTCGCAGAAGCCGGGAAGAGCTCGCCGCGGCCCACCAGCGTGCCCAGGCACGGGTGCGTACCGAGGTGCAACGGCAGATGGACACAGAGCGTCGCGACCTGGTGCGCAAGGTTCAGCAGCGGTTCCACCAGAAAGTGCTGAGCAGGCCGGCTGCAAGGCCTCTGCGGCTGCCCTACCGCTTTGCCGTACCGCTGGTGGCGCTGCTGGTCTTCATCTTCGGTGGCGCGTGGTTCGAGATGTCGCGGGGCGGTGAATTCCTGGCCACGGGCAACGCCGCATTGCGCGCGGCAACCCCGTGGTTGGTGCTGGCGGCACTGCCCGCATGGTATTGGGCGCTGTGCCGGGCGGAGGTCTGGGCGCCCCGCTTGTACGAGGACATGCCCACCTGGTTCGTGCGGCGCATGGTGGTGATCCCCTTTGCCACGTTGCTGGGGGCGGCTGCAGTTGGCGCTGCGCCTTGGGGCTGGCTCGCCTACCTGGGGGGGCTGTCGGGCACGGCCTCGCGCATGGAGGTGCGCGTCATGTCGGTGGACGCACCACGTCGCTCCGGCCGCTGCCAGCAGCATGCTAGCGTGGAGCTTCGGGGCGCCATGGCCCGTGTCTGCGTGCACTCCGCCACTGCCGGTGTAGTGGCGCGTGCGGGGGATATCCTGGTGGTGTCCGGTCGCGTTTCGCGCTGGGGCGTGCATGTGGAGTCGGTCCATGCGAAGTGAGTCTTCTACCCATGGACCGGCATCGTCGCCAGCGTTCGGCGATGCGCCTCAGGACCCGGCCCTGAGCCCCGGTGCGGGCGATGCCATCGACAGCTTGGGGCCCGAGGTGGCGAGCGTCCTGCGGGAAGGCCTCGCGCTGGAGCGCAAGGGGCTTCTGGATGCGCAGGCGACTGAGCGCATCGAGGCACGGCTGCACGCGCTCTACGAGGCCCAGATGCAAGACTTGAGGGACCGGCAAGGGAGCGTACCATCGGCCGGCGAGAGCCGCTCCGGGCAAGCGCAATCCACGTCCAGTGAGGAGCGGCGTCCGGGGTACAGGGCACCGGATCCCGACGCTACCGCCCGCAGGGAGGCCTTGCTGCACCGGTTGGATGAAGACCGGCGCGAAATGGACCGGAGTCTGCAAGAAGCAAAAGACCGAATCCAGGCGCTCCGGGCAGAGTATGGGTTCGCCGAACCGGCCCATCGAGGCCCGCCACTGCCCAGGGCGGTCAGCGTACCACTGGCAGTTGCCGGCATGTTGGGGATTGCAGGCGGGATGCTTGGGATGGCTCTTGGTGATGCCTTCATCTGGTCCAGTGGCGCGGGCTATGGCACCGTGGCACCGTGGATTTTTCTTGCTGCACTGCCCCTTGTCGCTTTGGCCTTGTATTGCGCTGAGCGGGCAGGCCACGGTTTGCGGAACCGGTACCCGACCTGGTTCGTGCGCTGGCTTTTCGTGTATCCCTGCATGGTCCTGATTTTTGCGGGCATGCTGGTGGCCTCGCCCATGGGGTGGAGTGCGGCACTGGGGTGGGGGCTAGGCACCTTCTCGCGCACCGAGGTGCGGCTTGTTTCCCTGGGCAGACTCTCACCCGGGGCCAAAGGCTGCGACCAATCTGCAGAGGTTGAATTCAAGGGAACGAGTTCGCGCATCTGCCTGGAAGGGCGCGTGCGGGGCACGTTGCCGGGCCCCGGTGAGATGGTTGCCGTGTCGGGGCGCATCTCCCGGCTGGGGTTGTATGTGGAGCAGGTGCACGGGCGGTGAGTTCACACCACAGGGGCTGCTGAGCGAGCGCCCGCGCCTTTCTCGCATTTGCAACGCCAGGGCCTCACCCAGGTAACAGCGCTCGACCGCGCTGCCAGGGACCCGCACAATGGGCTGTTCATCCATTCGCATGGGCGCGCTGTCCATGTGCCTGCGTGCCGGAAAGGCCCCGGTTGTTGCGCTCGATACTCCGCGTGTTGTGCATCCCTGCCACCCTGGCCGGCGGGGCCGCGTTGGCGGAGCCGGGCTACTACGTGGTCACCGCGTACAGTGATCCCGGTGAAATGACCATTGATTTCCGCTACTGGACCGTGGCCTCGCGGGGCTCGGCGCTGACCAAGTGGCCCGAGGTGGGGCTGGGCTGGAACGTCAACGCCCGCTGGTACACCGAGGTAATTGCCAGCTGGATCACCGCGTCCGACACGCCCACCACGCTGTCGAGCTGGAACTGGCAGAACGACGTGCTGCTGACCCAGGGGGAGTGCCCGTTCGACCTGGCGATCCACGCGCTGGTATCGGCACCCAAGCACCTGGGTGATGGGCACACACTGGAGTTCGGCCCGGCCTTCCAGACCGACATCGGCCGCACGCAACTGAACTTCAATGTGTTCTTCGAAAAGGGCTACGGCGGCTTCTCGCGGCGGCCGACGCAGCTCAAGTACCAGTGGCAGGTGCGCCACCGCTGGAGGCCAGATCTGCACTTCGGTGCGCAGGGCTTCGGCGAGGTGGGTCGGTGGGACGATTGGGCGCCGCGGCGCGAGCAGTCGCACCGTGCAGGCCCGGCGTTGTTCGGCAGCTTCAAGTTCGGCGACCACGAGTTCGGCTGGCAGGCTGCCTACCTCTACGGCAAGACCTACGGGCAGCGCGGCAATATGTTGACCGCGCGCATCAAGTACGATTTTTGACGGATCAGCGCCCGCCAGGCCTGCGGGCCTGATTCGGCATGGCGCCGTGGGGGCTGGCCCTCAGGACGTTTCCATCACTTTCACCTTGGCCCGCACCTGCCCCGCCTCGCCGCCGATGGTGAAGTACAGCACGACCTCCACGTCGTCGTCGCCACGGATCAACGTGGCGGGGCAGCCCCCGGCCGTGCCCAGGTAGGTGTCAGGTGACACAGGGGATCTGCTGTCCTCGCGGACGCTCGGTATATCGACATAGGTGTCGCCCTTGAGCAGCCGTACCGAGGTCGGCGTGAACCCCGCGGGCAGGGCGTTGCCAGCGGTGGCGCTCAACTGGTACCAGACGTACAGGTTGTCGCAACCGGTGCGGTGAGCCCCGGGAAAGAAGTCCACGGTGACCAGTGTCCGCAGCAGTTGCAGCGTGGTGTTGATGGGCGGCGTAACGGGCTGCGAGGCGCGCGCCTGCCGCGCCCACTGGGCCAGACGGCCCAGGTCGCGCAGCTGGCCGCCGCTGTCGGGGCCCAGGTACATCAGGTGCGGCGTGCCGTGGCCGTTGACGGCGAGGTAGGTGTTGCCGGGGTAGGCGCGGACCAGGTAGTTGGGGATGCGGTCAGGCAAAGAGGGGATCTGGAACTGGGGTGGAAAGGTCTGTGGCAGGCTGGCCTCTGCCCAGTCCATCACCTGGTTCGCATCGGCCAACGGGCCAAGCCCCCGCACGGCATAGGGCGTGGCGGATGCCCCACTGAAGCAGGCCGCGAGGTTGGAGCTGGGGTAGCTGTACTGCACGCCTGGGTAGTAGGCTCCCACGGTATCGCAAAGGCCATCGCCACGGCCGACGCCGGTGCCCCAGCAGTTGACGTAGCCAGCATCGAGCACCGCGCAGGCATGCGTTGCGCCTGCGCTGATGGTGGTGGCATCGGCGATGCCCAGCACCTTGCCTGTTTCTGGCGTGGCGGAGTCCCGGTGGTAGCCTACGCCCAACTGCATGTTGGGATTGCCACCCCAGCACTTCACCGTTCCGTCGGCGAGCACGGCGCAGGTATAGCCCGGTCCCACGGCAACGGCCTTGGCTGCGCCGCCGAGGTCCGGTTCGTCCAATGGAGCGGTCACCGGCGTGGTGCTAGGCGTCGTGCCCAACTCCCCTTTGGCATTGCTGCCCCAGCAGGCCACAGCCCCCGTCTTGCGCAGCACGCAGCCGTGGCCGTCGAAGAGCGATACGTCCACCGCGTCGCTGATGCCCGGCACCATGGTGCCCGTGCCGGGCGCGGGGGCCATGCCGCCCGGTGCGGTGAGCTGGCTACCGCTGCCGTAGCACCACACGGTGCCATCAACCTTGACCCCGCAGGTGCTGCCGTTGCCGGCGGCCACGCGCACCACCTGGTACAGGCCCTCCACGTAGGTGGCCTGGGCCGAGGGTGTAGGGCTCACCGGAGCACCGCGCTGGCCCCGGCTGGCATCGCCCCAGCAGTACACCACCCCCCGGCTGAGCGCGCAGGCGTGGGTGGCGCCCACGGCCAACTGGGTGGCCTGCCGCACGCCCGCAATGGCCTGGCCCGGCGTGTCGCCCGTTGCGGGGCCGAACGACAGGCTGCCCATGTCGCCCCAGCAGCTCACGGTCTCGTCCTTGCGCAGCGCGCAATTGAAGCCCTTGCCTGCGCGCAGGTCGGCAATGCCCGCGGTGCCGGTCTTGGCCAGCGGCACCGCACCCCAGCACTGCGCCACCCAGTCGTTGGAGACGGAGCACGAGGTGTCGTACCCGGTGCTGAGCGTGGTTGCCCGGGCGGGGGATGGCGCCGCGGCCAGCAGCAGCAATAGCCCGGCGGCCAGGGCGAGAAGCCAGACTTCAATGCGCTGCCGCTGTAGTAAAAATCGGTGGGCGTTCATGGCAAGGACTTCATGGGTGGGAAAGCGGGTTTGGCCAAAGAGATTTCGCTGGCGACCAGCGCAGGCCCTCAGGTTCAGGAAGTCGCCAGAATCGGTCCCTTGGCCTTGACGCGCAGCGACCCGCTCCCCTGGTCCGTGGTGTAGAAGAGCACTACATCCACGTCGTCGCCGGGCGTCAGTCCGGCCGGGGGGCAGCCTTGGGCGACGCCGCTGTAAACCGGCTCTTCCATCATTCCGGGCGGGATGGGTGCGCCGGGCAACCGGCCGCGGTTGGAGAGCCAGTCGGCGGCAGTCGTCAAACGTGCGTAAAGATACCGGTCCCGCACGGGCACATCGACCACCAGGCCGGGCTTTTCCAGCCGCACCGACGTAGCCCTGAAACCGGCGGGAAAACCGGTGGTTCCGGCGCGCACCGCGTAGGCGGCAAACAGGTTGTTGCAGCCGGGGCTGGGAGGGCCTGGCATGTAGTCGATCCACACGGTGGCCTGCAGTGCCAGGGCGGGCCGGGCGGCCAGTTGCGCCCAGTGGGCCAGGGTTCCCAGCTCCACCACGCTGCCGCCGCTTTCCGGCCCTTGGTAGAACAGGCGGGGCGTGCCATGGCCCGTGACAGCCAGGGTGTGGCCGCCTGGGTAGTTCTCGGTGTAGAAGTCCTGCAGTGGGTCGGCCAGAGAATGCGACCGCGCGGGAAACAGCGAGGGCAAGGTCTTTTCGGCCCAGTCGAGCACCAGGCCGATGTCGTGGGCGGGCCCGAGGCCCTGCACGGAATAGGGGGTGATCGCACCGGTGAGCCTGGCATGGCACACCGGAAGGTTGTCGCGGGATGCGACATAGTCGAAGCCGGGATACGTGGCAATGTGCGTATCGCACAGTCCATGGCCCATCGCCTGGAGGGGCTCTGGCTTCCCCCAGCAGTTGACGTACCCGCCGTACAGGGCGGTGCACGCATACCCCTGTCCTGCACTGACCTCGGCGGCCTCGGTGATGCCCACGACCTGGGTGGGCGCTTGGCTATCTGCGTAGGGAAGGCCCGTGCCCAACTGGGCGTTGGCGTTGTTGCCCCAGCACTGGAGTGTGGCGTTGGCCAGCAGCGCACAGGTGAAGCGGTGGCCCGCCGTGAGGGCCTTGACGGGGCCCAAGAGGCCCTCCACGTCGAAAGGACTGGTGGCCACGCCGCTACTGGCGGGCGCGCCCAATTCTCCATGCTGGTTGTTGCCCCAGCAGGCGACCTTGTCATTGCCCAGCAGCACGCAGGCATGGCCATCGAAGATCGATACGTCGTATGCATTGCGGATGCCTGGCACCGTGCGGGCCTTGCCTGGATCGGACTGCGCCCCTTCCAACAGGCTGCCGGCGCCCACGCAGACCACGGTGCGAATGGTCAGCGCTGCGCAGGTGCTGCCATTGCCGGCTGCAATGCGCCATGTACCCGAGAAGCCTGGCACCTTGGTCGCCTCGGCCGTGGGTGTCGCGCGCAGCGGCTCGCCCAACTGGCCCTGGCTGCCGTCACCCCAGCAGTACACCTCGCGGAAACGGCTGAGTGCGCAGGCATGGCTGGCCCCTGCCACCAGCTGTATTGCATCCGAGATGCCGGTGATCGGTGTACCCAGCGTGTCCGCAGACGCTGCGCCCAGCGAGAGGCCACCCATCGTGCCCCAGCAACTGACGGTGCCGGTCTTGAGCAGGGCGCAACCGAAGCCCTTGCCCACGCGAACGTCGGCAATGCCGGCCGTGCTGGTCTTTGCCAGCGCCATGGCCCCCCAGCATTGCGCGGCCCCGGTATCGGACACCGAGCACGAGGTGTCATAGCCAGCGCTGACGGTGGTGGCCGTGGCGGGTGCCGGTGTCGCGGCGAGCAGCAACCAGGCCGTAAGTGCCAGAAGCCAGGGGGTGATGCGCTGGGGTAAAGGGCGGGTTCGGTTCATGGCGCGTGTTCTAGCAGCTTTGGCGCCTTGTGGACAGACGAAAGACACGTGATCACCCGTTCGGGTGGGTCGGTGTCGACGCGGGCGCCTGCGGTAGGTCTACATCTGGTGGTGCGGCCCGCGGCGCGGTTCCGCACGGCGGCGATGGCGATGTCAAAGGCGTGGATGGGGGCAAGGCCGGGGCTTGATGGGTAGCCCACGGGTTTGACGGTAGCCCTGCCGGTGCACCCACGAAGCCACCACTTGTAACGGCCGATGGCTGCACATCGGCAATACTTGGCCACATGAAAGTACTCCTCCTGGCCCTGGCGGCTGTGGCCGCATCGCTGGCCGCCGCAGCACAGCCCGCCGCCGATCCGCGGGATAAGCCCATCGAAGCCCGGGGTCCGCTGGGGCCGCTCAAGGGCACTCTGCTGTCGCCTGCGAAGCCGGGCGCGCCCGTGGTGTTGATCGTGCCCGGCTCGGGCCCCACGGACCGCGACGGCAACAACCCCCTGGGTGTGAATGCCGCCACCTACAAGCTGCTCGCGCAGGACCTGGCGGCCCGGGGCATTGCCACGGTGCGCATCGACAAGCGCGGCATGTTCGGCAGTGCCAAGGCCGTGGCCGATGCGAATGCCGTCACCATCCCCGACTATGCGGCCGACGTGCACAGCTGGGTGGGCGCCATCCGCCGCACCACCGGTGTGCCCTGCGTGTGGGTGCTGGGCCACAGCGAGGGCGGACTGGTTGCGCTGGCCGCAGCGCAAGGGGGCAGCGAGGTGCAGGGCATCTGCGGCCTGCTGCTGGTGGCCACACCCGGCCGGCCCCTGGGCCAGGTGCTGCGCGACCAATTGAGTGACCAATGGCGCGCCAACCCGGCCAACGCGCCCATCCTGGACCAGGCGCTGGCCGCGATCACCAAGCTGGAGGGCGGCGGCCGTGTGGACACTGCCAGCCTGCACCCTGCCTTGCAGCCCTTGTTCAACGAGTCAGTGCAGGGCTTTCTGATCAGCGCCTTTGCGCAAGACCCGGCCGGGCTCATTGCCACCACCCAAAAGCCCGTGCTGGTGCTGCAGGGCGAGCGCGACCTGCAGGTGGGTGTGCAGGACGCGCGCCTGCTGGCCCAGGCCAAGCCCGCTGCCCAGTTGGTGCTGCTGCCCGATACCAACCATGTGCTCAAGGTGGTGGTGACGGACGACCCCGCAGCGAACATGGCGACCTATGCCAACCCGGGCCAGCCGCTGGCGCCAGGGGTGGTGGATGCGGTCGCACGGTTTGTTGCGCCGGGCAAGCCAAGGCCATGATATGACCACGCCATGGTGGCCGATTCTGCGGCATC
Source organism: Acidovorax sp. Root219 (assembly GCF_001428665.1). Lineage (GTDB taxonomy): Bacteria > Pseudomonadota > Gammaproteobacteria > Burkholderiales > Burkholderiaceae_C > Acidovorax. Next base: position 43,452 of record NZ_LMIJ01000021.1, on the reverse strand, counting down.
TTTTTGAGGTGGACGACGGCTCGCTGCCGGACATCTTCGTCGAGGATCTGTCGCCAGAGCAGATCGTCGCGGTGTACGAATGGCTCAGGGGCGAGTCCTCTGGAACGGGCGATTCAACACTGTGGCGCATCGACCTGCAGCAGGATGTTCTGGTGCGCGATGTGCCCCATCCTGCAAGGGACTTCGTGCAGGGCAGGGTCGACAGTTTTCGGCACTGCCTTGTCGGCCTGCGAGTGGGGGACGTGGAGCTGCCGCCGCTCACGGTGAGTGTGGAGTCCGGTGGTCTCTCGATGGACTATCGCATGGGGCCGGACTGGAACGAGCAGACGCTGCGTGCCTTGCTGGAGTTGTTGCGGCAGGTTTGGGCCATGGCGCCGCACGCGAGAATCTTGCGCGCCGATGAAGGCGGCCATGCCTGCCCGGACCTTGAATTCACACAAGCCCTGCGCGCCTATGTAGCGGGCGGTGCCAACTGACCTGAGGGCGCGCTTCTATGGCCGCGCGTTCTCATGGTGTTGCGCCAGATGGACCCTGTCCTTCAGCGTCGAGAACACCACCGCAAACGCCATGCCCACCAGCGCGCCGAGCACGGTGTCGAGCACGCGCGCCAGTGGCATGCCGCTGCTCGCCGCAGGCGCTGCCAGCGAGGTCATGAGCAGGGCCATGGGGGTCACGAAGACCTGGCCCAGCGCGTAGTTGGCGCCGATCACCACCTCGGTGGCCAGCTGCAGCATGATGACGGCCGCCAGCAGCGGCCAGAACGAGGGGTGCTGCGCCAGGATCAGCCAGGCCAGGGCCGCGCCGACCAGGGTGCCGAGGGTGCGTTGCAGGGCGCGGTGCATGGCGGCATGCAGGGGGCCGCCCTGCAGCACGGCCATGGCGCCGATGGCGGCCCAGGCAGGGTGCTGCCAGCCGGCGGCCAGGGCCACCAGGCCCGCGCAGGCAGTACACAGGGCAATGCGGGCAAAGGCCAGCCACGGTGCCTGCAACGCGGGTGCGGCAGGCGGCGCTGCGGGGGCGGAGCGCAACCGGTCGGTGGCGCGGCAGACGGCAAGGGCCGTGGCGACACCGGCCAGGGTGAAGAGCACGCGGTCAGCGGCGGCCTGCCAGCCGTCCACCGGCACCATGGCTGCGCAGCCTGCAAAGACAAAGATGACCGCGCCCGGCGGGCCCAGGCGCCAGCGGCCTGCCAGCCACGACACTGTGCCGGCCAGCAACCCCAGGCACAGCAGCAGGGCAGCCGGTGTTGCACCTGCCAGGCCCAACAGGGACATCAGCGCGACCGCGCCGACGAGCAGCACGCCCGCCAGCAGCACGGCAGGCATGCGCTGGCCTACGGGTGCAAAGCGCCCCAGCAGCGCCGCCAGCGCGCCCAGCGCCGCATAGCCCACCAGGTGCGCCCACGGCGACAGGTGCGTGGCCCCCGCGGAGATCAGCACCGCCAGCCAGGTCTGCAGGCCCACCACGGCGGCATTGCGCAGCGAGGGCAGGGGCGTGATGGCGCAGCTCTCGCGCAGGCGCGCGGGTGCCAGCAGCCTCAGGAGGCTCGCCAGGTGCGAGCTGGTGGAATGGGTAGATGATGAAGGTACGGCGCGGTTCTGCATGTCAGTTTTCAATGGTGTTAGGTGCTGCCCATAACCTCTGCAACTGGCGCAGCCCAGGNCTCCCGACTCGCGCAGCGAGTCGAGAGAGGGGTGAAGGCGCGAAGCGACTCAGGGGGTGCTTCACTGTGCGGCGATGCGCGCCTCGATGCGCTCGAAGGCGCGCAGCATCGCCAGCGCGTCCTGCTTGCCAATGTCGGCGAGCAGCTCCGATTCAATGGCCTGCAGCTGCTTGCGCAGCGCGGCCACGGTGCGCCGGCCGGCGGGCGTCAGGTGCACCAGCTTCACGCGGCGGTCCTCGGGGTGGGGGCGGCGCTCGATCAGCCCGCGCTCCACCAGGATGTCGAGCAGCCGCACCAGGCTGGAGCCATCAAGCCCCACGGCCGCGGCCAGCGCGCTCTGCGATACGTCGTTGTCGCTCCCCAACTCGTGCAGGTGCATCAGCGGCGCCCAGGTGGCGTCGCTCAAGCCGCTGGCAGACAGTCGAGCATCCAGCGCCTGGCGCCAGCGGCGTGCCAGGCCCACAAGGCGGATACCGATGCGGTGGCGTGGGTCGGGCAGGGCTTCTTTCATGGGAAACGATTTTACCACAATCATTTGAATTCAAATGATTGTGGTGCAATGGTGTATTGTCTGGGTGAAGGCGCCTGTTACCGTTCCATGAACCAGGGGATAGGGGGCTGGGCCTTCTCTTGACCTATCATCTATTGGAGAAAAGCCGCCCGATGTGACAACTGTCCTCCGGCTCGCCCACCAGAACATCGCACAGGCCCTGCGCCAAAGCCCATCCATGCCTTCTCTTTCGTCCCCCCCGGCCGCAACACCGGCACACGCCTTTGTCCCCGAGACCCGCTTCGGCCTGTGGTTCCTGTCCACCGCGACCTGGCGCGTGCATGTGCTGCAGCGCGCCCTCAACGACCTGCAGCGCCTGGCACCCGACCTGCACAAGGGCGGTGCCGTGCTGGACATCGGTACCGGCCTGGGCCACTCCATCCCGGAGCTGGCGGAGCGCTTTCGCCCCAGCCAGATCCATGCCCTCGATCCCGAGCCGGATTTTGCCGCGCGCAGCGCGGCGATGCGCCAGACGGTCAGCCCCCCCGTCACACTGCACCATGCGCATGCCGAGCACATCCCGCTGCCCGACGCATCGGTGGACCTGGTGCTGTGCCACCAGACCCTGCACCACATCGTGGACCAGCAGGCCGCGCTGGCCGAGATCTTTCGTGTGCTCAAGCCGGGCGGCCACCTGCTGCTGGCCGAAAGTACCCGGGCGTACATCCACAGCCTGGCCATCCGGCTGCTGTTTCGCCACCCCATGCATGTGCAGCGCAGCGCGCCGGAGTTTTTGGCGATGCTGGGCGAAGCCGGCTTCGAGGTGAAGCCCGAGCACATCAGCATGCCCTACCTGTGGTGGAGCCGAAAGGACCTGGGCGCCCTGGAATGGATGGGCTTTGGCGTGCCCAAGGAGCGCGAGGAAACCCTGCTCAATGCAGTAGCGCGCAAACCGCTTTGAGGAGCTGACCACCATGCAGATCAAACTCGCCAGCGTCCTTGTGGACGACCAGGAAAAGGCCCTGAAGTTCTATACGACCCAGCTCGGCTTTGTGAAGGACAAGGACATCCCCATGGGTACCTTCCGCTGGCTCACCGTCCACTCGCTCGAGGGGGTCGAGGGTGTAGAACTGGTGCTCGAGCCCATGGCCTTCCCACCCTCGGCCGTGTACCAGCGCGCGCTGTTCGAGGCGGGCATTCCGGCCACGGCCTTCATCACCAAGGACCTGGCGGGCGACTACGCGCGGCTGAAGGCCAATGGGGTGCAGTTCCGCGGCGAGCCCATGCGCGCGGGGCCGATCACGATGGTGCTGCTGGAGGATACCTGTGGCAACCTGATCAATCTCGTTCAACCCGATGAGGCTGGCTGAGCTGCACCGCAGGAAGCGCCCCTGCGAGCCCAGGTGCAGTCCTACCCCAGCGCCTTGATCACCGCCGCATGCGCCATCGCCAGCTCCGGCGATGTGTGAAAGTGCCGCTGGTAGTGCCCTGAAAAATCCGCCTCGGCCGAATGTTCGAGCTTGAGCATCTCGCGCACGCGGCGTGCCACGATGTGGGGTGCCTCGGCGGCATCGGCGTTGTCGGGCTCCATGGCCTCGTCGAGCATCACGATGAGGCGGCTCAGCGGCTCCAGCCAGCGCATGGATTCGGCATACGCCATGACCTGCAGGAACTCGCCGGCCGACTGGCGGCCGTGGACTTTCTCATAGTCGCGCCGCTCCAGCTCGATCAGGTGGCGGTGCAGCGCCAGCAGGGCGGTGCGCAGGGCCGCGCATTGTTCAGGGGTGGCGGGGGTGGTCGTCATGGGCAGGTCGTTGGAAGAACAAATAGGTCTGCCGCATGATCGCACGCCCTGACGAGGCGGTCAGTCTTTCATCTTGGCAAAGTCCACCAGCTTGGCGTATTGCGCCATGTCGTCACGCATCAGCGTGGCCAGGTCGGATTGGGGCGTGGGCAGCACCATGCCGGCGTCTTCGAGGCGGCGGCGCACGACCGGGTCCTGCAGGGTGGCCTTGAGGCCCTGGGTGAGCTGCTGGGCCAGGGCGGGCGGCAGGTTGCGCGGCGCTGCCATGGCGAACCAGCCGACCAGATCGTAGCCCTTGAGCAGCGGGTGCTCGGCCAGCGCGGGCACGTTGGGCAGGGCCGGGCTGCGCGCGGCGCTGGTGATGGCCAGGGGCACCAGGCGGCCGCTCTGGATGAAGGGCAGGGCGGCGGTGGGCGACAGCATCGCAAAGTCCAGCGTGCCGCCGGCCAGGTCGCTTGTGAGCGAGGCGGTGCCGCGGTAGGGGATGTGCGCCATGAAGATGCCGGCGCGCTGCTTGATGAGCTCGCCCGCGAAGTGCAGCGTGGAGCCCACGCCCGAGCTGCCGTAGCTGAACTTGCCGGGGTTGCGCTTGGCCAGGTCGATGAACTCGGCCAGGGTCTTCACACCCGTCTTGGGACCGGCCACCAGCAGCACGGGGGCGGTGGCGATGAGGCCGATGGGCGCCAGGTCCTTGAGCGGGTCGTACTTCTGCGCCGGGTTCACCAGGCCGGTGGCGGCCATCTCGTTGCTGGAGCCCACCAGCAGGGTGTAGCCGTCGGCCGGGCTGCTGACCACGCGCTGCGCGGCAATGGCGCCGGCAGCGCCGCCCTGGTTGTCCATGACCAGTGTGGCGCCGAGCCTGGGGCCCAGCGCGTCGCCGATGATGCGCGCGGCCTGGTCCACCGAGCCGCCTGGTGGGTAGCCAATGACGATCTTCACCGGCTTGGTGGGCCAGGCTGGCGCGCCCTGGGCCAGGGCGGCGGGCGCATGGCAGGCCCATGCCGCCGCAGCCACGGCAAGCCCGAGGGCGCCCCGGCGCGTGGGCCGCACGGCGAGGAAGGGGGTCAACAAACGGGAGATGGGCATGTGCATGGTCGGGGGCCGTGGAGGTGAGGGGTTGCGAACAGGGTGAGGGGGCGGGGCAAGCAGGGATCAGGCCGGCGCTGCCAGAAAGCGCTCCGTCAGCTTGACCCAGTAGGTCGATGCCAGCGGCAGGCATGCGTCGTTGAAGTCGTAGCCGGGGTTGTGCACCATGCAGCCGCCGCTGCCATGCGTATCACCCACGCCGTTGCCCACGATGAGGTAGCTGCCGGGGCACTGCTCCAGCATGAAGGAGAAATCTTCGCTGCCGGTCAGGGGCTGCAGGTTGGGCATGAGGCCGTCCTCGCCCAGCCAGTCGAGCGCGACCTGGCGTGCAAAGTCGGTGCTGGCCACGTCGTTCACCAGAGCCGGGTAGCGCCAGTGGTAGTCCACCTCGGCTTGCACGCCCAGCGTGGCGGCCTGGGCCTGTACCAGCGCGGTGATGCGCTCGCGCAGCATGGCGCGGATCTCGGGGCGGTAGGCGCGCACCGTCAGGCGCATGAGCACGCTGCCGGGGATCACGTTGGGCGCATCGCCGCCGTGGATGGCGCCCACGGAGATGACGGCCATCTCGCGCGGGTCCACATTGCGCGAGACGATTGTCTGCAGCGCCAGCACGATGTGCGCGGCCGCCACCACCGGGTCGGCCGCCAGGTGCGGGGCCGAGCCGTGGCCACCCCGGCCCTTGACGGTGATGGTCACCGAATCCGACGAGGCCATGAACGGCCCGCCCATGAAGCCGAAGGTGCCCACCGGGTGGCCGGGCATGTTGTGCAGGGCGAAGATGGCGTCGCAGGGGAATTGCTCGAACAGGCCGTCCTCGATCATCTTGCGGCCCCCGCCCAGACCCTCTTCGGCAGGCTGGAAGATCAGGTGCAGCGTGCCGTCGAAGCTGCGCTCCTTTGCCAGGTGGCGCGCCGCGGCCAGCAGGATGGCGGTGTGCCCATCGTGCCCGCAGGCGTGCATCTTGCCCTGGTGGGTGCTTGCGTAGGGCAGGCCGGTTTCCTCGTGGATGGGCAGGGCATCCATGTCGGCGCGCAGGCCCAGCACACGCGGGCTACTGCCCAGGCGCAGCGTGCCCACCACGCCGGTGCCACCCAGGCCCCGATGCACCGTGTAGCCCCACTCGGCAAGGCGCTCGGCCACCAGGTCGCCGGTCGCGAATTCTTCAAACGCCAGCTCGGGATGCGCGTGGATGTGATGGCGCAGCGCCACCATCTCTGCCTCGATGGCGCGGATGCCGGGCAGCACGGGGTCGGCGGCGCAGGCGCTGCCGTGCGCATGGGCGAGCTGGTGCGGTTGCTGTTGTTTTTCGTTGTCTCGTTCGGTGACCTGGTTCATGGCGGTTCTTGGAGTGGTGTGCGGTATGCAGGCAAAGTCTAGAAACCCCACCCTCTCGGCGGCAGACAGGGGTTGCCTTGCACCGCATGGCGGTGCTTGTCTTGCTGTTGTCACAGGGTTGTGCTGTGGCCGGGCTGCAAGGGCGGCCTGGGCCTGCGGGCACCCATAATGGCCACCATGAAATTGCACCAGATGCGCTACATCGCCGCGGTGGCCGCGCATGGCAGCATCCGCGCGGCGGCGCGTGCGCTGGGCGTTACGCAGGCGGCCGTCACCCAGGGCATGCGCGAGCTGGAGGCAGATTGCCAGCTGGCGTTGTTCACCCGGCACAGCGGCGGCATTGGCCTCACCCCCGCCGGGCGCGACCTGGTGCAGCACGCCCAGCGCATCCTGGAGCAAATGCACCAGGCCGAACAGGACCTGGCCCGCCACCGCGACGCGGGCGCGCCGCAGCGCCTGTCCATCGGTATCACGCCCTGGGTGGCGCAGACCCTGCTGGCGCGCGTGCTGCCGCCGTTTCGCGCCGAGATGCCGCATGTGCAGCTGGAGCTGTTCGACGGCTTCTCGGCCCTGGCTTACCCCAAGCTGCGCGAGGGCAGCCTGGACCTGATGATCGGCCGCATCGCCGCGTCCGACGAGATGCTGGGCCTGCAGTCCACGCCGCTCTTCACCTACGAGGCCACAGTGATGGCCCGCGCCGGCCACCCGCGTGCGGGCGCATCGTCCATCCACGAATTGCTGGGCGATGACTGGGTGCTCAACTTCGGCCCCGGCGGTGAAAAAGAGCTGATGGACCAGCTCTTCACCCAGCACGGCGCCGCCGTGCCGCGCCACCACATCCACCTGGCCCAGTCGGCCGCGCTGATGCTGACCCTGGTGCAAAAGACCGACATGCTCACCTTCTGCCCCTGGCCGCTGGCCGAGACCGCGTCGCTGCGCGGCAGCATGGTGGCGCTGCAGCTGCGCGAGCAGTTCGCCCCGCGCACCGTGGGCATCATCCGCCGCAGCAACGAAACCCCGTCGCTCGCCGCACAGCGCTTCCTGGCGCACTTTGCCGAGCAGGTGCAGGCCAGTGTGCAGTCGGACGATGCGGAGCTGCGGCGGGTGTTCTATTCGGTGGAAATGGCGCCAGGCGTGGGCGCCGGGGTGTGATGCCGGGCAAGGCGGGGTTGCCTCTGCATCGGCCCTGCGCGGGTGGGCCCTTTGTCCTTTTAGCGCCTGTGTCATCTGCCGCGGCATCTGCGGCGTTGCTGTAGGCAGGTTCTATGATCGCGCGGCTGCCTGGTGAGAGCCGGGCCCACACAACAAAGTCGAGAGGGAGACGCATGCAGGGACTTGCAAAAAATCTGGCCGTGGCCGCCATGGCGCTGAGCGCCGCTGCGGCCTTTGCCCAGCAGGCCACGAACATGGAGGCCATGAACCGGGGCGTGTTTTCCGATACGCCTGCACCGCCGCTCGGCGGCAGTGTGAAGGACGCGGCGGCCAAGAAGCGCGGAGCCCTCCAGCCGGGTACTGGCGATTTCTACCGCTTCGCCAAGCTGGAGGCGCAGCCCGTCAGCCGCGAAGCCGGTGCGATGGACGTGCGGCGCTGGACACTGTCGGCCCTGGTGAGCAAGGCCACGGGCGACGTCGACTTTTACGTGCACTACTATGAGATCTACCGCGCAAGCTCGTGGAAGGCGCTCTCCGTGGCGCAGACGGATGCTGGCGAAGGCCTCAAGCTCGGCCGCCTGGGCGCACGGGTGGTGTCGTGCCGCAGCGGCTGCTCCTACGCGGAAGAAATCTTCATCGACCTCACGCCCGCTGCCGTGGAGCGGGCCCGCACGCAGCCCCTGCGCATACAGCTGTCGGGCCTGGGCGCCAACCCCACCCCGATCGAGATCGATGCGCAGGTGGTGAACGACCTGGTGGCCCAGGCGGGCGTGGAGGCTGAGAAGTACCGAAAGGTGAGTGCTCCGGCGGCGGCGGTGATGCCGGTTGCGGCACCCGTGCTGGCACCGCCAGCCGCGCAAGCGCCTGCCGCTGCAGGGCCGGTTTCGGTGGCCGATGAGCTGCAGAAGCTGGGCAAGCTCCGGGCCGATGGCACGATCACCGAGCTGGAATTCCAGAACCTCAAGGGCAGGCTGCTGGCGAAGTGAACTCGGGCGGGTGCGCCGAGCCGGCCATTGTTTTATTGCACCTGTGCCACCTGCCCCTATGATCCAGGGATGGCAGTAGATCGCATTTCCCACTTCACGCACCGTTGCACCGCACCCTCGCAGGGCGCCGTGCATGGGCTGCTGCTGCCAGCGCAAAAGAGGGCGGAAACCTAGCATGCCGTCCCCGGTGCCCCCCGTGGTGCCCAAGCGTCTCAGTACCTTCCCGACGTTGTGGGCGTTTCTGTTCAGCCGCCAGCGCTTCGCCGACATGGCGGCCGCGCATGACCTGGCCATCATCATCCAGCCCGCAGACCAACTGGCGCGCTACAACGCGGGCGCATGGAGCACCGGCACCGAGCTGGAGGCCATGCGCCAGGCATCGCTCGCGCGCCTGCTGCGTACGCGCACCCAGTTCTGGCGCTCGGGCCTGACCATCGTGGGGGTGTTCATGCTGTTGGTCATCATGTACTCGGGCCTGGGCCGGCCGCTGGAGCTGATCTTTCCGGACGACATGGGCAAGGTCCTGGCCGCCCTGGGCGCCATCTTCGCCACCTGGGGCTCGGTGATCCAGCTCACTGGCGTGGAGTCGTGGTCCGGCGAAAGCGCCGATGAAAAGCTGCGCAGCATGCTGTTCCAGACCATGTTCGTGCTGGGCGGGGCGTTTGCGCTGATTGGGGTGCTGTGGTGATGATTGCGCGGCCATACGCGACACCCCTCCCCAAGTAGCCCGCCCTGTGCGGGCTTCTTTTTGGCCGCTGCTTCGGTCAGGTTGAGGGCCTTGGAGCGCGGCGCAGCCCTGCCTGCGCATATATGCAGATCCTGTGCGGCCAACCTGCCGGCGTGGACAGTGGTAAGCCGATCCACTCGTCCCGTTTGAGGGCTGCCAATGAACCTTTTCAAGCTGGCCTGGCCTGGCGCTGCCGATGACCAGGAGGATATGTCCGAGCAGCAGGTCATCACGTCGGCCCACGCCTGGCGCGGCGCCGGTGGAGGGCGGGGGGCTGCTTCAGGCATGCGGCTTGATACCGACGCTGGCCGGCGCGAACTGGCGCTGGAACAGGAGGTGCAGCGGCTTGTGGAGATCAACCCTGCCAGCCGTGAGCGGCTGCACGCGCTGGCGGAGTTCAACCTATCCCAGCCTGCCATCGAGCAGAAGCCTGTGGACCGGGGGGCGCAGTACATGGCGCTGGGCTATGCGGCTGCCGATGCCGCTGGCAACGCGCGGTTCGACGCCAATCTGGAACAGCGCCTGAATGCGCGGACGCAGAAGGCGCGCCCCGACGCCGTGACAGGCGAGCGCATCGTGCAGCACTACAACCCCAATTCTGAGCGCGAGCGCGTTGTCGCCGAAGAAAAGGAAATGCGTGCCTTGCGCGCCGATGCCCGCCAGCGCGCCGCAGCGCAGGAGATGCCGTCCGTCGTACGAGGGCTGGCGCAGGGGGCGGGTGGGCTCTATGCCACCGCCATGGGCGCGGCCGGCCTGGCGGGTGAATTGACCGGGAGCGAGGAACTGCGCGATTGGGGTCTGGAGGGGTACCGGGAGACCATGCGCGGCGTCAACAACATCAGCCTTGCGCCGACCTTCACCGGTATTCGCAGCACAGGCGACGCGTTGGAGTGGGCGTTGGAAAACAGCGGCTACGCGGGCTTTCAGGCGGCAACCACCATTCTCTCGGCCGGCATGGGCGGCCTGATTGCCAACACGGTGGGCAAGAAGGCCCTGGGAGAGGTTGTTGGCATTGCCTTGAACAGCACGATGCAGACCTTTGGCTCTGTCTACGCCGATGCGGCCGAGGAGGCGCGCAGGACTGGCAAGCTGCTCGACCTGCCAACGATGCTGACCGGTGCCACGGTCTCCACGGCCATCGACACGCTCGCGAACAGGATCGGCCTGGATGCCTTGACCGCCAAGACCTTCAAGGGGAATGCACTGGAGCGCCTGGGCAAGTCCATGGGCACCCAGATGGCCGTGCAGGGCGGTACCGAGGCTGTGCAGCGTGTGCCCGAGGAGTGGGGGGCCGGCCGTGATCCGTATGGCCAGGGCCAGGTGGCTCAGTACCTCGACGAAGCTGCTGCAGGCGCACTGTTCGGCATTGCGTCGGGCGCCAGGGGGCGAAGGCGCCCCGGGAGTGTCGATGCTGTGGCGTCCGTTTCTGAAGACGATGTTCCCGGAGGTGATATTCCGCCCGAGACGCCGTATCAGCCATCGCCGCACCTGCCTGCCCCCGAGCGTGAGAGTTCGGCAGGACCGAAGGAGTTGGGTGGCCATGGCCGCAGTCGGCACGGTGGTCCCAATGAAGCACAAGGTCGTGAGGCAGGCTGGCCACGTACCGACGATCTGCCCTTCGAGGCGCCGCAGGCCGCGACAGCGAGCGCCATGAAGTCCACGCCTGTGCAGGCGGATTCGGTGCAACGGGAGCGGGGCGCGCAAGACTCGCCGTCTGCAATGGCCGCCATATCCCGGATGGAGGTGCTGGACAGCGGTACCTTGGCCGTGCGGGGGGACCCCGTCCTCGTAGGTGAAGCACTTCAGCAGGCGGGAATAGCGCTCTCGGATATCTTTGCAAGTCCAGGCGGGGTGATGGTGGAGCCAGGCAGCGCGAGGCGAGCGCAGGAGGTTTTGTCGTTGTTGCCTGGAAAGCTTCTTGCCAGCAGGCAAGAGGTGTCTGAGCCGGCCGAACGCTCCTTCGATCCGTTGGGCGGCGCCGACGGTGCTGCACCGGCGTTGCCAACGCGCATGAAGTTGCTCAGCGAAGGGACCCTGTCGGTGGTGAGCAACGGGCAGTCGGCATTGGCACGGCTGAGAAAGGCTGGAATCCCCGAAGGCGATCTTCTCGAGATGCCTGGCAACCAGCTGCATGTGGCACCACGCAGCGCGTCGCGTGCAAAGAAAGTGCTGGCTCAGGAACAAGACGTCCCATTACCCGCCTTTGCGGAAAGGGCTGCGCCCCTTGGCGCGCAGGTGGCGGAATCCATGCAGTCCGGCATGGCTGGTGGGTATGCTGGATCGGAAGATCTCGCGATGCCGGATGTGGGCGATAGAACAGGCCCATCGATTGAAAGCGGTGAGGCGCAAGCCGATTCTCGCAAGGCGTTGTGGCCCAAGATGGGGGCTGACGGATTGCCCTGGGCTTCCCACGCCTACACGGTAGCTTTCGAGATGAAGTTGAAGCTGGAGGACTTTGGAAGAAGCCGGGCGGTGCATTTCAATCGCGCCAATGCGGCCCTTGATGGCGCCTTTGTTCTCGATCCTGAGTTTGCACAGATGATGGAGCGGCTGATCCCGGGTGTGATGGGTGCAGTGTCATCGACGGGGGGGCGCAAAACTCCTGCGGGTTGGGTGTGGGAGCATGCCTCCAGGTCGGCTGCTCATGGCGAGGCCGGTGTGATGCGCTTGGTCCCTCAGGAGCAACACACCCCTGGCTCGCCATTTTGGCGAGCTCTTCACCCCGACGATGGAGCTCGGGGTGGCTATTCGGAATGGGCAATCCCTGCGGGCGCGCCAGCCAACAAAAAGAAAAAGCCGAAAAACCGTGGAGAAGGGCCAGTCAATGGCCAGGCTTTGCCGGAAAGATAGTAAAAACAAGGCTCCGCTCACGACAGAGCTGAACCCCGATAAACCCAAGGAGGATTGAGATGGATCGCTACGCAGGCAAGCCCTTTCTGAGGCTGCTGGACAGCTATTTTCTGGACGTGATCGGCCAGTTGGGAGAGGCACAGAACGCTGCGTTGGTTGCCATGCAGCCGCGACTGGCCGCAGTGTACCGCGATCAGGGGTCGTGGCAGGAGATCGTGGCCAGGCAGATGGATTTTCCACCGGGCGTGACCGATCGGGTGCAGATGTTCTGGAGGAGCTACCAGGAGGTATGCCAGATCGACCGGCTGCAGCCCGATGCGCTCGCCTTTGTGGAGTCTTTCGTCAGCCAGAATTTTCCCGACATCTGATGGGAATCCGATAAATCAAGCCCGCCGAGTGCGGGCTTTTTTTTCGCTTGGCGTGCCGTGAAAAACCACCACCCTCATCACTCCTCTCGACTTGGCGGGCCTTTGAAACGGCGGCATATATGCCACCCCTTCAGCGCGGTCGCCTCTTCGCGGACATTGCTTTCACGGGCGATGTGCCCGGTGTCAGCAACCACCACTGCCTCTGGCCCGCGCGGGCCATGCCGAAGAAGGATAGACCGCACCATGAACGCCACCGACAGCAGCAACAGCAACAGCAACCACTCCACCTCCGCCGCCAGCCTGGAACCCGGAGAGGGCGCCGCCAGCGCAATGGATGCCGAGGACCAGATGGCACAGGCGCTGGATGCGCTGCGCCAGGAGCGTGCGGAAACCGGTGGTGATGCCCAGGTGCAGGCGCCAACCACCGCCATGCCGGCAGGCCCCGACGGGGGCATGCCCGCAGCAACGGCGATGGGCGCCGAAGCCACGGGCACCGATGCCGCGCAGGCCCGTGCGCGCGCACCTGCATCCAGCGCCGCGCAACACGCTGGCAGGGACGGCAACCCCGACCCCGCCGAGCTGCTGCGCCGCACGCAGGAAGAGCTGCACAAGGCGCGCAGCGAGATGGGCCGCGTGGGCCAGCTCAACCGCTACCTGAACCAGGCGCGGGCCGAGCGCGACCGCCTGCTGCAGGAGAACACCCAGCTCAAGGGCAGCGGCAAGGCCGCGCCGGGCGCTGCCGCGGATGGATCCGCCGCCGCAGCCCGGCTGGCCGAGCTGTCCCAGAAGGTGCAGCAGTTCCCCGAGCTGCATGGGCTGGTGGGCGCCGTGCAGCAGGCCCTGAAGGCCGTGGATGCGCAAGCCGCGACGGTGGCCGAGCAGACCGCCGCCCGCATGGTCGAGCCGCTGCACGGCCTGCGTGCCGAGCAGGAGCAGCGCGCGCAGGAGCAACGCAGCGCCGCCTACGAGGCCGCGATGCAGACCTTCCAATCCACCTACCCGAATGCCGTGGAGGTGGTGCGCAGCACGGATTTCAGCGCCTGGATCCACACCCAGCCGCAGCCCATCCAGGCGGCCTTCTACCAGGGGCAGGACCCGGGCGAGGCCATCGCGGTGATGGACGCCTACGACGCGCACCTGCGCCGCGCGGGCCGTGCGCCCATTGCCCACTACCCCCAGCAGCCGGCCGCCCAGCGCGCGAGCGCCAATGCCGCGCGGCTGCAGTCGGCGGCGGGCCTGCCTTCGCGCGCCAGCGGCGCCAAGGGCGGCCTGCCCCCTGAGGACGACTTCGAGGCGTCGCTGGACTTCTTTCGGCGCCAGCGCCTGACGCGCGCGGGCTGACGCCCCCATGCGCTCCATGACAGGCGCTGCGGCCACCCGCAGCGCCTGGACACCTGTACCCAATTTTCCCGATGAGGAGCAATCGATATGACCGTTTATGGTGACATCACCCCCCGTACCGCCGCCTATGCGGTGGACAAGATGCTGGAGCGCGCCCAGCCCTCCCTGAACATGGCCAAGTTTGCCGTGGTGACTGCCGTGCCCAAGGGCAAGACCAAGGTGGTCAAGTGGCGCCGCTATGGCCGCCTGGCGCCCACCACCACGCCGTTGACCGAGGGCGTGACGCCGGTGCAGGGCAACATCACCAGCACCGACGTGTCGGCCAACCTGGAGCAATACGGCCAGCGCGTGCAGATCACCGACGTGATCGCCGACACGCACGAAGACCCGGTGCTCAGCGAACTGAGCGCCTCGCTGGGCGAGACCGCGGGCCAGACGCAGGAGCTGATCCTGTACAACACCATCAAGGCCGGCACGCAGGTGCTGTACGCCAACGGCGTGGCGCGCAACACGGTGAACACGACCATGACGGCCAACGTGGCGCGCCGCGCGATCCGCCAGCTCAAGGCGCAGGACGCGCGGGCGCTGACCACCGTGCTCAACGCCACCGATGGCGTGGGCACGCTGCCCATCCCGCCGTGCTACGTGTGCTTCGTGCACCCCAACGTGGAGATGGACCTGCAGAACCCCGCGTTCTTCCCGGCCGGCTACACGCGCATCCAGAACTACGGCACCTTCAAGCCGCTGTGCGAGAACGAGATCGGCTCGTTCGAGAACATCCGCTTCGTCTCGTCCACTCTGTACGCGCCGCTGGTCAACGCCGGCAATGCCACGCTCAACGGCATGCTGGGCGGCACGGCGGTGGACGTGTACCAGTCGGTCATCGTCGGCAAGGAGGCCTATGCCACGGTGAACCTGTCGGCATCGGGCTCGGGCCTCACGCCCATCGTGGTGAACCCCAAGCCCAGCGACATCGACCCCATGGGCCAGCGCGGGCACGTCGCTTTCAAGATGTGGTCGGCCGCGGCCATCCTGAACGACGCCTGGATGACGCGCATCGAGCACGGCGTGTCCGCCTGACCTTCGCTTCACATCGCAACCCAGGGGCCGGCAAGCCGCCGGCCCCTTCCTTTGAAGGAATACCCCCATGGCAAAAGCACAACCCAAGGCCGCCGCATTGGCCGAACCCACCGCCGGCACAGACACCGACATCGACGTGGCCGTGCAGCAGCACGGCTTCTCGGGCCAGACCTGCGAGATCAAGCTCTTCAAGGGCGAGTTGCACGAACCGCAGCAGCCGTTCTTCGGGCTCAACAACTACCAGATCCAGATCCAGCGCGAGCGCTGGGTGCGCGTGCCGGTGGAGATGGCCGACCACATCGAAGGCCTGGCCTACACGGTGCGCGAGGCCGATCCCGAAGAGCCCGAGAACATCGACAGGATGCGCTGGGTGGACAAGCCCCGCTTCCCCCTGCAGCGCAAAAGCTGAGCGGGGAGGGCGCGCACCATGAACTTCCTGCAACTGGCCCGGGCCGTCAAGCGCGAGAGCGGCTTGTCCGGCGGCCCGCCGGCATCGGCCACCACGGCCAGTGGCGACGATGCCCGCGTGTTCGAGTGGGTGAACTGGGCCTGGCGCGACATCGCGCTGGCGCACGAGTCCTGGCTGTTTCGCCGTGGTGAGGCGCTGGGCCAAGTGGCGGCCGGTGCCCTGCTGATGGTGCCCGAGGCTGCGGCCCCCGGCTTCGCCCTGGCCGACTTTGCCGCCTGGAAGCCCGCAGCCGATGGCTACCGCCCCAGCGCCTGGCGCGTGGCCGACGGGCAGGTGAGCGAGCATGCGCTGGCCTGGCTCGACTACGAGGCGTTCCGCCAGCGCTTTCTGGTGGGTGTGCATGCGCCGGGCGCGCTGCAGTGCTGGAGCATCGCGCCCGGCGGCGAGCTGCTGGTGGGGCCCACGCCCGACGCGGCGCACATGGTGCGCGCGGCCTATGTGAAGGATGTGGTGGACATGGTGCTCGACGCCGACGAGCCGGCCCTGCCGGCGCGCTTTCACAACCTGATCGGCTGGCGCGCGCTGCGCGAGTACGGCGGCTTCGACGCGGCCAGCGAGGTCTACCAGCGCGCCGAGCAGAACTACAGCATGGGCTTCTCGGCGCTGGCGCAGTCGCAGCTTCCACGCCCGGGTTTTGGTGCGAGGCCTCTCGCATGACCGGCGAAGTGCGCATGCCAGCGCTCAAAACCCAGTACTTTCCGCTCGCGGGTGGGCTCGACGCCGAGTCGGCGCAGCTCACCCTGCGCCCCGGCATGGTGACGGGGGCGATCAACTACGAAAGCTCGGCCCTGGAGGGCTATGAGCGCATCGGCGGCTACGAACGCTTTGACGGCCGGCCCCGGCCCAGCGATGCGGCCTTCAAGTGCCTGCGCGCCGCCACCGCCTTCACGGGCCTAGCCGTGGGGCAGACGGTGGCGGGTGCCACCTCGGGGGCCACGGCCCTGGTGCTGGCGCTGCGCAATGCGGCGCAGATGGTGGTGACCAAGCTCACGGGCGCATTCGCCGTGGGCGAGCCGCTCACGGTGGCGGGCAGCGCTGTGGGCGTGTTCGATGGCGATGCCTCGGACATCGACGGTTTTGACGACAACGCCTTTGCGGCGCTGGCCGCCGACCACTACCGCGCGGCCATTGGCGCCGTGCCGGGGTCGGGGCCGCTGCGGGGCATTGCCGTATTGAATGGCACGGTCTACGCCTGGCGCGACAACGTGGCCGCCACGGCCTGCAGCATCTACAAAAGCTCGGCCACCGGCTGGATGCCGGTGTTCCATCACCACGAGCTGGCCTTCACCGGCGGCAGCGGGGCAGAGCCGGCCGTGGGCGCCAACATCACCAAGGGGGCCGTGTCCGCGATGGTCAAGCGCGTGGTGGTGGAGTCGGGCACCTGGGCGGCCGGCACGGCCAAGGGGCGCTTCATCGTCACGGCGCCGTCGGGCGGGCCGTTCACCGCAGGCGCCTTCACGGCCGGCGTGGCCGCCACCGCCAGCGGCGCCGAGGCGGCCATCACCCAGTTGCCCGGCGGCCGGCTCGATGCCGTGGTCTACAACTTCAACGGCCGCGCAGGGCAGCAGCGCATCTACGGCGCCGATGGCGTGAACCGCGGCTTCGAGTTCGACGGCGAGGTGCTGGTGCCCCTGGCCACCGGCATGGCGGTGGACAAGCCCGTGCACTGCGTGGCGCACAAGAACCACCTGTTCTTCAGCTTCGAGGGCTCGGTGCAGCACAGTGCCGTGGGCGACCCCTGCCGCTGGTCCGCCGTGGTGGGCGCCGCCGAGATCGCGGCCGGCGATGTGGTCACGGGCTTCCAGGTGCTGCCGTCGGATGCCGAGGGCGGCGCACTCATGGTGTTTGCCGCCGAGCGCACCTGGGTGCTGTACGGCAGCAGCAGCGCGGACTGGCGCTTCGTGAACTTTGCCGACGACGTGGGCGCCCAGCGCGGCAGCGTGCAGAACCTGGGGCGCGTGCTGGTGTTCGACACCCTGGGCGTGGCCGTGGTCAGCGCCACGCAGGCCTTCGGCAACTTCGAGCGGCTGCCGCTGTCCTCGCGCATCCAGCGGTTGCTCAAGGCGCGGCAGGTCACGGCCTCGGTGGTCAACCGGGCCGACAAGCGCATGCGCCTGTTCTTCGCCACGGGCGAAAGCCTGAGCGTCACGCCCATCCCCACGGCCGACGGCGGCAGCGCGCTGGCCTTCATGCCCATCGACTATGGCCGCACGGTGCGCTGCACCTGCGATGCGGTGGTCGGCGGCGAGCCGCGCAACTTCTTCGGCAGCGACGACGGCTTTGTCTACGAGGCCGACCGGGGCCGCAGCTTCGATGGTGCGCCGATCCAGGCCTACCTGCGCCTGGCCTTCAACCACACCAAGAGCCCGATGGAGAAAAAGCGCTTTCGCCGCGTCGACCTGGAGAGCAAGAACCGCAGCGCCTGCCGCCTGCTGGTGCAGGGCGAGTACAGCCTGGGCAAGCCCGAGGTGGGCCTGACCGACGTGGTCAACGTGCTGCAGAACGCCGGCGGCGCCTACTACAGCGTGAGCAACTACGGCCAGAGCTACTACAGCGTGCCCGCCAACGTGCTCTCCAAGGTGCGGCTGGACGGCGTGGGCACCGACCTCAGCCTGAACATCGTGAGCACCGCGCGCGACGAGCTGCCCCACACGCTGCAGAGCGTATCGGTGGTGTACACGCCGCGGCGCCTGGACCGATAGCCAACCAAAGGAACCACACCCATGGCCAACACCTTCTACCACCGCGTCTTCAACCCGCTGCCCGGCCAGCGCGTGGACGAGCAGGTCCTCAAGGACGAGTTCCAGCGCGTCGAGCTGGGCTTCGACGGCGTGGCCGGGCAGACCGGCCAGCTCGCCACCGGCCTGGCCACCAAGGCCAACCTGGCCGGCGGCAACGCCCTCACGGGGGACCAGTCCGTCACCGGCAACGTCACGGTGACCGGCACCGTCACCGCCGCCACGCCCGTGCCGCCGGGCGACAACAGCCAGGCCCTGGCCAGCACGAACTGGGTGCAGGCCTGGGTCAGCGCCCAGGCGGGCGGGGCCATCGGCCTGCCCGTGTCGCCGGTGCAGGCCCGGCCGCTGGCGCTGTTCGTGGTTGCCGGCGTGCACCAGTGGGCGCCGGTGCAGTCGCGCAGCAAGGTTTTCTTTCTTTCAGGAGCTTGATCGACATGGCCAACGGACGTCTTTTTGCGCTGGACCTGGCTGCGGCCACGGCCACCACCCTCTACCAGCCAGCCACGCTGACCGGCACGCTCACGCTGTCGCTGGTCAACCGCAACACCTGGGCCGTGCTGGCCCGGGTGGCGCTGGCCGCCGCAGCCACACCCACCGATGCGGAGTGGATCGAATACGACGTGTACCTGCCACCCTCGGGCGTGCTCGAGCGCACGGCCATCGTGGTCGGTCCGGGCCAGTACCTGGTGGCCCGGGCCAGCGCGGCCGGGGTGTCGGCGGTGGGGTTTGGGTTCGAGGAGTAGGACGCAGCGGGGGCAGGGTAGGGGTGGGGTGGCGCCCTGTCGCCTGTATGCAACGAAGCGGACCCCACCCGAACGGGTGGGTACTAACCCCTAAACCGTTGCGCCAGCACGCGCAACCCGCACAGGGGTGGGTATTTGTGCTCTTTTGGAACGGTAAAACTGTCGCCCCAAAGGGCCTTTCTGAGATAATTGAACCGTGTGCGCCGTGCACACGCTAACCAATGAAATCAGGAGAGGGCCGTGCGCGCTGCGTTCGCCGTTCGGGCGTGGGCTGCGATAGCACCGGGCCTGCAAAGTCAGGAGCAATGGCTGCAATGGGCCAAGGCCCCGGTGTGCCCCGTGGGGGACACGGCGGTCGAGCTGCCCCACGTGCCCGCCATGTCGCGCCGCCGCCTGGGCCACTTGGCGAAGATGGCGGTTGCCGTAGCCGACACCGTGCTGCCGCCCGCAGACGGCGCCGACATCCCCGTGGTCTGGGCCTCGCGCTATGGCGATGCCGACAAGGCGCTGGCGCTGCTGCGCACCCAGGCCCTGGATGAACCCCTGTCGCCCACCGCCTTCGGCCTGTCGGTGCACAACGCCGTAGGGGCCCAGCATTCCATTTTGCGCGGCATGCGCGCCAACGCGGTCTGCGTTGCCTCCTCGCACTGCGCGCCCGAGGCCGGTGTGGTCGAAGCCCTGGGCCTGCTCAGCGATGCACCTCCGGGTGCGGCCGAGGTGCTGCTGGTCTGCTACGACGAGGTGCTGCCGCCCGACTACGCGGCCTTCCACGATGAGCCCGCAGCCGAATACGCCTGGGCCGCCTTGCTGGCGCCCCTGCAGGCGGGCGAAGCAGGTTTCGTGCTGCAGGCGCTCGACGACGATGCGCCGCAGGGCGAGGGCCAGGTGGGCGGCTTGCCGCACGGGCTTGATGCGCTGCATTTCCTGCTGCAGGGCGAGCGGCAAAGCCTGGTGCGTGGCCATGCCTCGGGCCGATGGATGTGGGAGCGCGTGCATGCTTGAAGTGATCAACCGCGCCTGGCGCATCGTGGCCACGGGTTTCTGCTTTTCCGTGTTTGGCCTGGGCGGCATCGTGCTGGGTATCGTGGTGTGCCCCGTGGCCATGCTCTTCGTGCGCGGTGCCGCGCGCCAGCAGCAGCTGTCGCAGACCATCATCCATTACTGCTTTCGCGGCTTCGTGGGGCTGATGAACTGGGTGGGCGTGATCTCCTACGAGGTGCATGGCGCCGAGCGCCTGAATCGCCGGGGCCTGTTGATCCTGGCCAACCACCCCTCGCTGATCGACGTGGTGTTCCTGATCTCCTTCGTGCGCCATGCGGACTGCATCGTCAAGGCGGCGCTGGCGAGCAACCCCTTCACGCGCGGCCCCATCCGGGCGGCGGGCTTCATCACCAATGGCGATGGTGCGGGGCTGCTGGAGGACTGCGTGCGTTCGCTCAAGGACGGCAACAACCTCATCATCTTCCCGGAGGGCACGCGCACGCCGCTGCAGGGTGCCAACCGGCTGCAGCGCGGCGCCGCCCATGTGGCGGTGCGCGGGCGCATCGACATCACGCCCGTGCACATCCACAGCAGCCTGCCCATGCTGACCAAGGGCACGCCGTGGTGGAAGGTGCCCGTGCGCAAGCCGCACTTCACCATCGAGGTGCAGCCCGACATCGCGGTGCAAGAATTCTGTGACTCGGCCGCCAGCGAAACGCTGGCCGCGCGCCATGTGACCGAGCACCTGTCCGTACAACTATTCAGGGGACCTGCCTGTGCTTCAACTTGAGCAAGAAATCAAAGAAATAATCATCTCCAGCCTGGCGCTCGAAGACATCGCGCCCGAGGACATCGACCCCGCAGCGCCGCTGTTCGTCGAAGGCCTGGGCCTGGATTCGATCGACGCGCTGGAGCTCGGCCTGGCCCTGCAAAAGCGCTATGGCCTGAGCATGTCGGCCGACTCGGAGCAGACGCGCAAGCACTTTGGCAGCGTGCAGGCGCTGGCCGCCTTCGTGGCCGCCAGCCGCACGCACTGAACCGGGCGGCCTTCACGGAAAAATCCAACATGAACAAAGAAGCCATCTACGAACGCATCGCCGCCATCCTGCGCGAGACGTTTGAAATCGACGCCGCCCGCATCACCCCCGAGGCCCGCCTGTACGACGACCTGGACATCGACAGCATTGACGCCGTGGACCTGATCGTGCAGCTCAAGCCCTGGGTGGGCAAGCGCCTCAATGCCGACGCCTTCAAGTCGGTGCGCACCGTGCAGGACGTGGTCGATGCGCTGCACCAACTGGTGAACGACGCCGCCCCCGCCGCCTGAGACGGTCCGAGCGCCCGGCGACCTGCCCGCCATGCACAAGATCGTGACCGCCGTGCTGGTGGTGCTGACGGTGCTGTACCCGCTGGGCGTGTACCTGGCCATGGGCCATGTGGCGCCGCAGTGGCTGGCCGTGCTGCTGGTGGCGCTGGCTGTGCTGCGCGCCCTGGTCACGCGCCAGCGCTTCTGGTGGGCCGTGGCCTTGGGCGCGGCGGTACTGGCCCTGGCCGCCTGGTGGCAGGGCGATGCGCTGGCCGTCAAGCTCTACCCGGTGCTGGTGAATGCCGTGCTGCTGGTGGTGTTTCTGGTCAGCCTGCGCCACCCACCCACGGTGGTCGAGCGCCTGGCCCGGCTGACCGAGCCCGACCTGCCCGCCGCCGGGGTACGCTACACCCGCAAGGTGACGGCCGTGTGGTGCGTGTTCTTCGTGGCCAACGGCGCTGCGGCGGCCTATACCGCCGCCTTCAGCAGCGATGCTACCTGGGCGCTGTACAACGGGCTCATCGCCTATGTGCTGATGGGCTGCCTGATGGGTACCGAGTGGTGTGTGCGCCAGTGGGTCAAGCGCCGTGGCGCGCTGGCCTGAGTTTGAATTTCCCGTCCCTGTCCAACAACTCCAAGAATCCAGGAATCGAGCAAAGTGAACGTATTTACAGCGCTGTCTGAAGTGGCCTTGCCGCAGGCACGTGCCGCCGCGCATGCGGTGGCGGCTATCGGCGGTCGTACGGTGCAGCACGCCGACTGGGTGCTGTCCGTGCAGGCCTGGTGCGCCGCCTTCCAAAAGGTGCAGGGCACCGAGGTGGGCCTGTATTTCGACGACCCGCTGGCTTTTGCCGCCGCGCTCTGGGGCGCCTGGCACGCGGGCAAGACCCCGGTGCTGGCCAGCGACCTGCAGCCGCACACCCTGGCGCACCTGCTGCCCCAGGTGCAGGCCACCGCGGGCCTGCTGCCCGGTGCCTTGCAGCCTGATGCAGCCGGGGCCCCGGCCGTGGTGCTGCAGCCCCTGTCCCTGTGCGATGCGCGGGTGGTGCTGTTCACCTCGGGCTCCACAGGCGTGCCCGAGCGCATCGTCAAGCAGCTGTCGCAGCTCGATGCCGAGGTGCACGCGCTGCAGGCGGTGTTCGGCCCCATGGCGCAAGCGCCCGGCCTGCGCACGCTGGCCACCGTGTCGCACCAGCACATCTACGGCCTGCTGTTCCGCGTGCTGTGGCCTCTGGCGGCTGGCCGGCACCTGGGCACCGGGTTCCTGCGCTACCCCGAAGAGCTGGTGACGCAGCTGTCGCAGCCCGGGCCTGCGGTGTTGATCTCCAGCCCCGCCATGCTCAGCCGCCTGCCGGATGCGCTCGACTGGGCGGCCGCATCCCAGGGCCTGCGCGGCATCTTTTCATCGGGCGGCCCCCTGCCGCCCGAGGCCTCGGCGCATTGCCTGGCATTGCTCGGCCATTCGCCCACCGAAGTCTTCGGCAGCTCCGAAACCGGCGGCATCGCCTGGCGGCGCAGGGCAGAGCAGGGCGATGCCTGGCAGCCCCTGCCGGGCGTGCAGGTGCGCCTGGCCGACAGCGGCTGCCTCTCGGTGCGCTCGGGTCACCTGCCCGATGCCGATGCCTGGTGGGAGACCGCCGACCGCGCGCTGCCGCAGGACGGCGGCGCCGGCTTCGTGCTGCAGGGCCGGGCAGACCGCATCGTGAAAATCGCCGAAAAGCGCATCTCGCTGACCGCCATGGAAACCACGCTGCTGGCCAGCGACTGGGTGGCCGCGGCCCGGGCCGTGGTGCTCGAAGCGCCGCCCGCCGCCGACCGCGTGGGCATGGTGCTGGCGCTCAGCGACGCCGGCTGGCAGGCGCTGCAGCAGCGAGGGCGCCGCGGCCTGGGTGCCGCACTGCGCGCGATGCTGGAGCCTTGCGTGGACCGCGTGGCCCTGCCGCGCAGCTGGCGCTACGTGCTGCGCATGCCGCAGAACGCGCAGGGCAAGACCACGCAGCACGACCTGCTGGCGCTGTTTCGCCCGCTCATGCCGCAGCCGCTGTGGACGGAGCGCGGCGACCTGCGGGCCACGGCCACGCTGCAGGTCGACCCCGGGCTGCGCGTGCTCGACGGGCATTTCCCCGGCGCGCCCATCGTGCCCGGCGTGGCGCAGCTGCACTGGGTGGTGACCCTGGGCACACAGGCCTTCGGCATCCCGGCGGCCTTCATGCGCGCCGAGGTGGTCAAGTTCCAGCAGCCTATCCTGCCCGGCACCAGCGTGCAGGTGCAGCTGCAATGGGTGCCCGACAAGGGCCAGCTGCAGTTCTCGCTCACGTCCCACCGAGGCCCGCACGCCAGTGGCCGCCTGGTGCAGGGAGGTGCTGCATGACGCACGCCGCATTCAACCCCGTCGCCATCATCCCCGTCTACAACCACCCCACCACCATCGCCCGCATGGTGCAGGGCGTGCTCGGTGCGGGCCTGCACTGCATTCTGGTCGACGACGGCTCCGAGCCCGGCTGCGCCGCCGTGCTCGACGCGCTGGCCGTGCAGCACGGCGCACAGCTCACCTTGCTGCGCCTGCCGCAGAACCAGGGCAAGGGCGGCGCCGTGATGACCGGCATGCGCCATGCGCTGGCGGCAGGCCACAGCCACGCCCTGCAGATCGATGCCGACGGCCAGCACGCCGTGGCCGACATCCCCGCCTTCATCGCGCTGGCCCGCGCACAGCCCGGCACCATGGTCTGCGGTGCGCCGCGCTACGATGCCAGCGTGCCCAAGGCGCGCCTGTACGGTCGCTATGCCACGCATGTGTGGGTGTGGATCAACACCTTGTCGCTGGACATCGAGGATTCGATGTGCGGCTTTCGCGTCTACCCGCTGCGCGAGGCCATCGGCGTGATGGACGGCGCGCGCATCGGCAAGCACATGGAGTTCGACACCGAGATCCTCGTACGCATGCACTGGAAGGGCGTGCCCTTCGTCACCCAGCGCACGGCCGTGACCTATCCGCAGGACGGGCTCTCGCACTTTCGCGTGTGGCGCGACAACGTGCTCATCTCGGGCATGCACACGCGGCTGTTCGGCGGCATGCTGCTGCGCAGCCCCCTGCTGCTGGCGCGCAAGCTCGTGGGGCGGCGCCGTACCGGGCACGCGGCATGACGGCACCGGCGCCCGACGCCAAAACTGCTGCCGCAGCGGCCGAAGCGCCGCACTGGGCGCAGATGGGCGAGAACACCTTCGTCGCCGGCATGTGGCTGCTGTACCAGGTGCACCGGTTCCTCGGGCGCTGGCCGTTTCTGCTGTGCCTGTACCCCATCGTCGCCTACTACTGGCTGGCCAGCCCGGTGGCGCGTCGCTCGTCGCTGCAGTACCTGCAGCGCATGCAGGCGGCCCACAGCCTGTGGCCCCACATGCCGGGCTGGCGCCAGAGCCAGCGGCACTTTCGCATGTTTGCGCAGGTGATTCTCGACAAGCTGCTGGCCCTCACCGGGCGCTACCGCTTCGACCGCGTGGCCTTCACCGGGCGCGAGCAGTTCAGTGCGCTGCTCCAGCAGCAGGGCCGGGGCGCCGTGGTGGTCACCGCGCACATGGGCTGCATCGAGCTGTGCCGGGCCATTGCCGAGCGGCACTCGGGCTTGCGCTTGAGCATTCTGGTGCACACGGCCCATGCGGAGCGCTTCAACCGCGTGCTGCAGCGCCTGGCGCCCGACAGCGGCGTGCAGCTGCTGCAGGTGACCGAGTTCAACGCCGCCACGGCCATGATGCTCGGCGAGCGCGTGGCCCGCGGCGAGCTCATTGCCATTGCCGGCGACCGCGTGCCCGTGCGCGAGGGCCGCGTCACGCATGCCACCTTCCTCGGGCACCAGGCGCCGTTTCCCTGTGGTCCCTACGTGCTGGCCTCGGTGCTCGAATGCCCGCTGTATTTCATGGGCTGCGTGCACGATGGCGCAGGCTACGCGGTCGAATTCGTGCCGCTGGCCGAGCGCGTGCTGCTGCCGCGTGCCCGGCGCGAGCAGGCGTTGGCCGAGTATGCGGGCCTGTTCGCGCAGCAGCTCGAGCGCATGCTGCGCAAGGCCCCTTACGACTGGTTCAACTTCTTCCCCTTTTGGGATCAGGCGGGCCCGGCGCGCCCCGTCCCCGTTGCATGATTGCCTGCATGATCCACCTTTACGCCCCCACGCCCGCCCGGAGGCTGCCGCATGTCCACTGAGAAAGAGCTGGCCTCACGCGAGCGGCTCAGCCATGAGATCGAGATCACCCCCGCGTTCTACGACATCGACGTGATGGAGATCGTCTACCACGGCCACTACGTGCGCTTTCTCGAACTGGCGCGCAGCGCGCTGCTCGCAAAATTCGACTACGACTACCCGCGCATGCGCGAATCGGGCTATGGCTGGCCCGTGGTGGACATGCGCCTCAAATACGTGCGCCCGGCCACCTTCGGCCAGGTGCTCAAGGTGCGCGCCACCATCACCGAGTGGGAGAACCGCCTGCGCATCGACTACCTGATCAGCGACGCCGCCACGGGCCAGAAGGTCAACAGCGCCCACACCATCCAGGTGGCGGTGGACATGCAGACCCGTGCCATGTGCTTCGTCTGCCCGCCCGTGCTGTGGCAACGGCTGGGGGTGGCGCCATGAGCCTCATCGCCTGGACAAAAAGAACCGTGTTGGGGGCCGCACTGTGCGCCCTGGCGCTGTCGGCTACGGCCCAGACTGCTCCCTCAGCAACGCCTGCCGCGCAGGACCTGCTGGCCCAGGTGCGCCAGCGCGTGCACGACGCACCCGTGGTGCGCGGCGGCTTCGAGCAGCTCAAGACCGTCAAGGGTTTCAAGCAGCCGCTGCGCTCCAGTGGCGACTTCGTCGTGGCGCGCGGCAAGGGCATCGTCTGGCATGTGCAGAGGCCCTTCGAGTCCACCCTGGTGGTGCGGCCCGACAGCCTGCAGTCGCGCGGCAG
The DNA here is from genome assembly GCF_001428665.1 of Acidovorax sp. Root219. Classification (GTDB taxonomy): domain Bacteria; phylum Pseudomonadota; class Gammaproteobacteria; order Burkholderiales; family Burkholderiaceae_C; genus Acidovorax. The sequence goes on along the minus strand of NZ_LMIJ01000021.1, from coordinate 17,392 downwards.
CGACGGCAAGCTCACCACGCAGATGCGCGCGCAGGACGAGCCCGTGCTGCGCACCGTCAACGCCATGCTGTTCTCCGTCATGTCGGCCAACCTGGCCGAGCTGGCCCAGCACTTCGAGGTGACGGGGCAACTGGCCGCCAAGGGCTGGTCGCTGCACCTGGTGCCGCGCGACCCCACGCTGGCCCAGTGGCTTGCCGCCGTGGAGCTGCAGGGCAACCAGTTCGTGCAGGAGGTGAAGCTGCAGGAGGCACGCGGTGACAGCAGCCTGATCCGCATCCTCACCCCCGTGGCCGAGAACGCGCTGCGCCCGCAGGACGCGGCGCAGTTCGAATGACCGCGCACACCCCGGTGCAAGACGCCCCCCCCGGCTGGCTCTGGCGCACGGCCGCGCTGGCCTGGCTGCTGGTGGTCATCGCCGTGGGCGTGCACCAGTGGCAGTTCTGGAAGCACGACGGCATCGACACAGATGTGATGGCCCTGCTGCCCGTGAACGAGCAGGCACCCGACGTGGCCGTGGCCACCGAGCAACTGGTGGGCCAGATGTCGCGCCAGGTGGTGGTGCTGCTTGGCGCCAGCGAGTGGGCCGATGCGCGCGCCGCGGTGCAGGTGTTTCGCCAGTCCCTGGCCACCGGGGCCGGTGCACGCCTGCGCGAGGACCCCATCGCGCAAAAGACCTCCATGGAGGCTGCGCTCGGCTTCTACCAGCCCTGGCGCGAGCGCCTGCTCACGCCTGCGCAGCGCGGCATGCTGGCCAGCACGCCCGATGCCGCGCTGGTGCAAAAGGCGCTGCAGGACCTGTACCAGCCCGCCGTGCAGGCCCGTCTGTCCGACTGGGTGAGCGACCCCCTGGGCCTGTGGACCCAGTGGTGGACGGCGCGCGGCGCGCAAAGCCAGGCCCGCCCGCGCGATGGCGAGCTGTGGGTGGCGGCCGACGGCCAGCAATGGGCCGTGCTGCAGTTCACGCTGGAGGGCTCGGCCTTTCGGCTGTCGGGCGAGCCGGTGCTCGATGGCGCCCTGCAGACTGCGCTGGCCCAGGTGCGCGCGAAGTGGCCCGGTGCCCGCATGGTCACGGCCGGCGTGCCCCTGCATGCCGAGGCGGCTGCAGTGCAGGCCAACTGGGAGATCAACACCATCGGCTGGGGCTCGCTGGCCGGCGTGCTGCTGCTGGCCTGGATGGCGTTCCGCTCGCTGCGGCCGGTGGCGCTGGTGGGAGTGTCGCTGCTGGTGGGCTGCGCGGTGGCGCTGTCGGTCACGGCGCTGTTCTTCGGGCAGGTGCACCTCTTGACCCTGGTGTTCGGCGCCAGCCTGGTGGGCGTGGCGGAGGACTATGGCATCCACTACTTCGCCAGCCGCCAGGGCGCGCCGGCGCGCAGCCCGCATGGGCTGATGCGCGCTCTGATGCCGGCGCTGTGGCTGGCCCTGGGCACCAGCGCCATCGCCTACCTGGCGCTGGGCGCGGCGGCCTTCCCGGGCCTGCGGCAGATGGCGGTGTTCTCGGTGGTGGGGCTCACGGCCGCCATGCTCACCGTGGTCTGCTGGTTCCCCTGGCTCGACCGGGGCACCATGCCGCACAGCCCCCTGGCCCAGCGCATCGGCCAGACGCTGATGGCCTGGCCGCGCTGGCGCCATGCGCTGCCCGGCTCGGTGGCGGTGTGCGTGGCCATGGCGCTGCTCTTGTGGCTGCTGGGCGGCCTGCGTGCGCAGGACGACGTGCGCCAGCTGCAGAACGCATCCACCCCGCTCGTTGCCCAGCAGCGCCAGGTGGGCGAGGTCCTGGGCCTGCCCAGCCCCGCGCAGTTCTACCTGGTGCAGGGCAACACGCCCGAGCAGGTGCTGCAGCGCGAGGAAGAACTCAAGGACCGGCTCGACGCCCTGGTGGCGCGCCAGCTGCTGGTGGGCTACAGCGGCGTGTCCGACTGGGTGCCCTCGGCCCGGCGCCAGGACAGCGATGCCCAATTGGTGGCGCGCGCACACGAGGCCGTGTTCAAGGGCGTGAACGCCGAGCTCGGCGAAAGCTTTGCCCGGCCCGCCATGCCGCCGCCTACGCCCATCACAGTGCAGGCCTGGCTGGCGCAGCCCATCTCGGCCGCCGCGCGGCCGCTGTGGCTGGGCGAGCGCGACGGCAGCTACCGCAGCCTGCTGATGCTGCGCGGCGTGCGGGACCTCGCATCGCTGCCCGAGCTGGCCGGCGCTGCCGAGGGCCTGGAAGGCGTGGCCTGGGTCGACAAGCCGGCCGAGATATCCGCCCTGCTGCAGCGCTACCGCATCTCCATGACCGAGCTGCTGCTGCTGGGCCACGTGCTGGTGCTGGCCGCCCTGTGGCTGCGCTTTGGCCGCAAGGCCTGGCGCGCCTGGATGCCTACGGTGCTGGCCAGCCTGGTGGTGGTGGGCGTGCTCACCGCCTTTGGCGCGCCCTGGCAACTGTTCAACGTGCTGGCGCTGATGCTGCTGCTGGGCGTGGGCATCGACTACGGTATCTTCCTGCAAGAGCACGAGGACGACCCCCATGCCTGGCTGGCGGTGGTCATCGGCGCCGGCAGCACCTGGCTGTCGTTCGGGCTGCTGGGGCTGTCGGCCACGCCGGCACTCAAGGCCTTTGGCCTCACACTCATGCTCGGCCTGCCGCTGGTGCTGGTGCTGGCGCCGCTGTTTCGCGGCGCCACGGACAACAAGGAACATTGATGCAACAACGCCGACTGGAACAGACCGAGGTGCTGATCGTGGGCGCGGGCCCCTCGGGCGCCGTGGCTGCCGGCCTGCTGCGCAAGCAGGGCCGCCAGGTGCTGGTGCTCGAAAAGGAGACGTTTCCGCGCTTTTCCATCGGCGAGAGCCTGCTGCCGCAAAGCATGGCCTATATCGAAGAGGCCGGCATGCTGCAGGACGTGGTGGAGGCGGGCTTCCAGTACAAGAACGGCGCGGCCTTCGCCAAGGGCGACCTGCGCACCGACTTCGATTTTCGCGACAAGTTCTCGCCCGGCTGGGGCACCACCTACCAGGTGCAGCGCGGCGACTTCGACAAGGTGCTGGCCGATGCCGCCGCCAAGGCCGGTGCCGAGGTGCGCTACCGCCACACGGTGACCGCCGTGGACGTGTCGGGCGAGCGGCCCGAGGTGTCGGTCACCTCGCCCGAGGGCGAGGAATACACCGTGCAGGCGCGCTTCCTGCTCGACGCCAGCGGCTTCGCGCGCATCCTGCCGCGCCTGCTGCGGCTGGAGCGCCCGTCGGACTTCCCGGTGCGCGGGGCGCTGTTCACCCACATACAGGACGGCATCGCCCATGGCGACATGGACCGCAGCAAGATTTTGATCACGGTGCACCCGGTGCACCACGAGGTCTGGTTCTGGACCATCCCCTTTGCCGGCGGCCGCTGCTCGCAGGGCGTGGTGGCCACACCCGAGTTCCTGGCGCGGTATGAGGGCAGCGAGGTCGAGCGCCTGCGCGCCATCATTGCCGAGACGCCGAGCCTGGCCCACGTGCTGCGCAACGCCGTGTGGGACACGCCGGGCCGCTCCATCACCGGCTATGCAGCCAACGTCACCGCGCTGTGGGGCAAGGGCTTTGCGCTCTTGGGCAATGCGGGCGAGTTTCTGGACCCGGTGTTCTCCAGCGGCGTGACCATCGCCGTCACCTCGGCCAGCCTGGCCGCGCGCTGCATCGCGCGTGCCTGGCGCGGCGAGGCGGTGGACTGGCAGCAGGACTATGCCGTGCCGCTGCAGGCAGGGGTGAACACCTTTCGCGCCTTCGTGCAGGGCTGGTACGACGGGGGCTTTCAGGACGTGATCTTCCACGAGCAGCACAGCAACCCCGAGATTCGGCGCATGATTTCCTCCATCCTCGCGGGCTACGCCTGGGACGCAAAGAACCCCTATGTCGCCGAGCCGCAGCGCCGCCTGCAGGTGCTGGGCGAGGTGTGCCGGCAGCAGCGGCAGGCGCCAGGCCAGGGGGCTGTGCCTGCATGAACCTCGCGCGAATTCCTGGTGGCCTGGCCGCTGCGGTGTGTGCCGTGCTGCTCGCAGGCTGTGCATCGCTGGGCGCCCCCGATGCCACGCGCAGCCCCTTGCTGGCCCTGGCACCCGCAGCCCTGCGCTGCGAGGTCGCTGTGCAGCAGCGCCTCACCGTGGAGGTGCCCGGCCGGCCCGCGCAGCAGCTCGAAGCCCTGCTCGAAGTGGATGCCGAGGCCGTGCGCCTGGCCTTCTTCGTGATGGGGCAGGGCATGGGCACCCTGGTGTGGGACGGCTGGCAGTGGGACAAGCAGCTCTCGCGTTACTGGCCCGCGCAGCTCGCCCCCGAGCAGGTGCTCAGCGACCTGCAGCTCGCCTTCTGGCCCGCACGCGCCGTGCAGCGCGCCGTGCAGCCGCCCTGGAGCGTGGAAGCAGGCCCCACTGGGCGCCGCCTGCTGCGCGACGGCCGCGAGCAGGTGCGCGTGCAGTTCATCGGCAACTCTGCCGTCGAGATCATCTACCCCGGCGGGCCCTTCACCTTGCGCGTCGAATCGCCCGGGGGCTCCCAACTGTGCGCCCCGGCGCAGGAGCCTTCGTGACCACCCGCCCGCATGTCTATTTGAACGCCGCGTCGGCGTACAGCGCGCTGGGCGTCAGCGCGCAAGCGATGCGCGCCAACCTCTTGTCCGCCACCGACCCTGAGACCCTGCAGCGAACCGACCGCTACTCCCCCGGCCGCACCCTGCCGCTGGGTTGCCTGCCCGAGGGCGCGGTGCTGCCTGACCTGGCCTTTGCGCCGCCGCACCAGCGCTCGCGCAACAATGCGCTGGCCTGGGGCGCCCTGCAGGCGCTGCAGGGCCCGGTGCAGCAGGCCATTGCCCGCTGTGGCCCCACGCGCGTGGCCCTGGTGGTGGGCACCAGCACGGCGGGCATCGAAGAGGGTGAGGCGGCAGCCCGCCACCTGGCGCGCGAAGGGTGCTTTCCCCCCGGCTTCGAGTACCCCGTGCAGGAGATGGGCAACGTGGCCGCATTCCTGGCCCAGCACCTGGGCATCCGCGGGCCTGCGCACACCATCTCCACCGCCTGCTCCTCGGGCGCCAAGGCCCTGGCCTCGGCCGCGCGGCTGCTGCAGTCCGGCATGGCCGATGCGGTGGTGGCCGGAGCCGTCGATGCGCTGGGCCGCTTCACCGTGGGCGGCTTCAGCGCGCTGGAGGCGGTGTCTGCCGAGCGCTGCAACCCCCTGTCGGCCAACCGCCGGGGCATCAACCTGGGCGAGGCGGCGGCCTTCTTCGTGCTGAGCCGCGACGCGGGCCCCGTGCGCCTGGCCGGCTGGGGCGAGTCGCAGGACGCGCACCACATGTCCGCCCCCGACCCCACCGGCCAGGGCGCCGTGGCGGCCATGCAGCAGGCGCTGGCGCGCGCGGGCATGCAGCCGGCCGCCGTGGACTATGTCAACCTGCACGGCACGGCCACGCCGCACAACGACGCCATGGAGAGCCGGGCGGTGCAGGCCGTTCTGGGCCTGGATGTCGCGGTAAGCTCCACCAAGCCGCTCACCGGCCATGCCCTGGCCGCCGCCGGCGCGCTGGAGGCCGCCGTGGCCTGGCACGTGCTGCAGCACAATCCGCAGGGCGTGTTGCCCGTGCACTGGTGGGATGGCGCAGCCGACCCCACCATGCCGGCCCTGGCCGCCGTGGCGCCCGGCATGCAGCTGGGGCGCGCGGCGCGCGTGGTGATGAGCAACTCCTTTGCCTTTGGCGGCAGCAACAGCACCTTGCTGTTCGAGGCCGCTTGATAGAGTGACGACAAGCCGATGAGCAGTGAACTTCTACCCATAGAGAACTACGTGCCCCACCGCAGCGCCATGCTGCTGCTGGACCGCCTGCTGGCCGCCGACGAAGAGAGCGCCGTTGCCGAGGTCACGGTGCCGCGCGACGGGCTTTTCATGCACGACGCCGGCATGCCCTCGTGGGTGGGCATCGAGTACATGGCGCAGACGGTGGCGGCCTGGGCCGGCTGGCGTGCGCTGCAAAAGGGCAGGGCGGTACAGATCGGTTTTCTGCTCGGCTCGCGCCGGTACGAGACCGCGCAGCCCTTTTTTTCGCCCGGTACCCGCCTCACCGTCAGCGTGCGCTGCGAGCTGCTGGGCGACAACGGCCTGAGCATGTTCGACTGCCGGATCGAAGCCGATGGTGCGAAAGAGTTGGCAACCGCGCGCATTTCCGTCTTTGAGCCGGTCGACGGGAACGCCTATATTCCACCATCGCCCGCCACGGGCCAGTGTTCCGTCCCGTAAACAGATGCCAAAAATAAAGCCGATGGATTTCGTGCCAGGGCAAGGCGCAAACCGCAGCGATAGCCGTAGCTATCGCGAGGATTTGCAACGCGGCCCTGGTGTGAAAGACGCGGCTTTATTGGAATTTATTTGCGGGACGGGACACTGGTGACCGGGCCGCCAGACCCCAGGCAAGCCCACCCCACACAGACAACAGGCCATCGATACCGAGAATGAACGAGCTGACGAAGACAACCCCACCACCAACGCCCACTGCTGCCACCACCGTGTTGGTGACGGGCTCCAGCCGCGGCATAGGCCGGGCCATCGCCCTGCGCCTGGCGCGTGACGGCCATGACATCGTGGTGCACTGCAGGAGCGGCCTGGACCAGGCACACAGCGCCGTGGCCGAGATACAGGCCCTGGGCCGCAGTGCGCGCGTGCTGCAGTTCGACGTGGCCGACCGCGTCGCCTGCGCCGCAGTGCTGGAGGCCGACATCGAAGCCAACGGCGCCTACTACGGCGTGGTCTGCAATGCCGGCATCGCCATGGACAACGCCTTCCCCGCCATGACCGGCGAGGAGTGGGACCGCGTGGTGCACACCAACCTCGACGCCTTCTACAACGTGCTGCACCCGCTGGTGATGCCCATGGTGCGCCGGCGCAAGCCCGGGCGCATCGTCACACTGGCATCGGTCTCGGCGCTCATGGGCAACCGGGGCCAGGCCAACTACAGCGCGGCCAAGGCCGGCGTGATCGCCGCCACCAAGTCGCTGGCCATCGAGCTGGCCAAGCGCGACATCACCGTCAACTGCGTGGCCCCGGGCCTGATCGACACCGAAATGGTCAGCGAAGAGGTGCTGGAGCACGCCCTGGCGATGATTCCCATGCGCCGCATGGGCACGGTGGACGAGGTGGCCGGCGTGGTCGCCTTCCTGCTGGGCCCCGAGGCCTCGTACATCACGCGCCAGGTGATCTCGGTCAATGGGGGGATGGTCGGATGAGCACTTCAACAACAACAGGCAAGAAGCGCGTGGTCGTCACCGGCATCGGTGCCCTGAGCCCGCTGGGCAACGACTGGGCCACGGTGCGCAGCCAACTGCTCAGTGGCCGCAACGTGATCCGCGTGATGCACGAGTGGGAAGGCTACGAGGGCCTGAGCACCCAGTTGGGCTGCACCGTGGCGCCCTTCGAGCTGCCCGCGCACTACAACCGCAAGACCATGCGCAGCATGGGCCGCGTGGCGCTGATGGCCACCCGCGCCACCGAGATCGCGCTGGAGAACGCCGGCCTGCTGGGCGACCCCTTCGTCAAGAGCGGGCACATGGGCGTCTCGTACGGCTCGTCGGCCGGCACGCCGGCCGCCATCGGCGACTTCGGCCGCATGATGGCCGAGAAGAGCACCGAAGGCATCAACGCCAACACCTACATCAAGATGATGTCGCACACGGCTGCGGTGAACATGGGCGTGTTCTTCGGCGCCACAGGCCGCGTCATCCCCACGTCCAGCGCCTGCACCTCGGGCAGCCAGGGCCTGGGCTATGCCTACGAGGCCATCCAGAGCGGCAAGCAACTGGCCATGCTGGCCGGTGGCGCCGAAGAGCTCGACGCCACCCAGGCTGCAGTGTTCGACACCCTGTTCGCCACCAGCACCAAGAACGGCACGCCCGAGCTCACGCCCCGGCCTTTTGACGCCCACCGCGACGGCCTGGTGCTGGGCGAGGGCGCCTGCACCTTCGTGCTCGAAGAGCTCGAACATGCCCAGGCGCGCGGCGCGCAGATTCTGGGCGAGATCATCGGTTTTGCCACCAACTCCGACGGCACCCACGTCACCCACCCCAACCCGGTCACCATGGCCCAGGCCATGCGCATGGCACTGGCCGATGCCGGCCTGGCGCCCGAGGCCATCGGCTACATCAATGCCCACGGCACGGCCACCGACCAGGGCGACATCGCCGAAACCACCGCCACGCACGCGGTGTTTGGCGGCGCAGTGCCCGTGAGCACCCTCAAGGGCTACATGGGCCACACTCTGGGCGCCTGCGGCGCACTGGAGGCCTGGATGACGCTGGAGATGATGCGCGAAGGCTGGTTCGCCCAGAACGCCAACCTCACCGAGCCCGACCCGCGCTGCGGCGCGGTGGACTTCATCATGGGCCAGGCGCGCCAGCGGCAGACCGACGTGGTGATGAGCAACAATTTTGCATTCGGCGGCATCAACACATCCTTGATTTTCAAACGTTGGAGGGAGTAAGTAATGGGAACTGAGAAATCCTTCGCCCGGGGCAGCGCCCTGGCCATCGGCGCCGTGCTGGCGCTGGCTTTGCACAGCGGCGGTGTGCATGCGCGCGCCGAGGCACTTGTCGATGCACCGCAGGTCGTCTTCACCAGCGCCTACGTGCCCACCCCGGCGCAGGTGCGCGACCGCATCATCCTGGCCGGCCAGTCGCTGGGCTGGGCGGTGACCCGCGAAACCCCGGGCACGGTGGAGCTGCAGTACGACAAGAACGGCAAGCACATGGCAGCCATCGTGGTGCGCTACGACCACACGGGCTACAAGATCGACTACCTGAACAGCTACAACCTCAACTACGCCGAGGGGGGAAATGGTCGCCTGATCCACCCCAACTACAACCGCTGGATCCGCAACCTCATGCAGCGCATCAGCGGCGGTGCCTGAATCCCGGCGCGCAGCGCCGGGGCACGCAAACAAACCATTCGAAACCGCCCCTCCCACGCGGAGAGGCACCACAGGAGAATCCGCATGAAGCAATGGATCGTGGCACTGGCCGCGCTGTCGGCCCTGGGCGCGGTGCACGCCCGCAATACCGTTCTGACACTGCCCCTGGACGAGGTGGTGCGCATGGGCGTGGAGCAGGGCAAGCTTGACGGCAGCGTCAAGTTCTACCTCTCGGGCGCCAAAACGCCCCGGGTCAGCGCCCGCCTGGGCGAAGACATCGCCAACAAGAAGACCAACGGCGTGGGCAAGGACGATGCCTATGGCTGCAAGTGGGCGGCGCTGTCGGCGCTGATCGCTTTCCAGGAATCGGCCAAACAAAAGGGCGCCAACGCGGTGGTGGACCTGCACAGCTACTACAAGCGCGCCACCGTCAAGGACCCGGTCAGCTACCAGTGCCATGCCGGCGCGGTCGTGATCGGCGTGACGCTCAAGGGCACATTCGCCAAGGTGTGAAGCCACCCGCCGGGTGGCCTTGCCGCCCGGGCCCGCGCGCGCCCCGGCCATCCATCCATCCATCAAAACAAAGAGATCGAAAAGAGGGAAGCAAAGCATGACCATCAAGAAAACGATCCTTGCACTGGCCCTACTGGCTGGCGCAAGCATGGCCGCCCACGCAGAAAAGGTACTGCTGCTGCCCCTGGAAGAGGCCGTGCAACTGGGCCTGGAGCTCAAGAAGCTCGACGGCAGCGTCAAGTTCTACCTGTCGGGTGCGCCCACGCCCGAGGGCGGCACCGCCATCGGTGAAGAAACCGCCAACCGCAAGACATCCTCCGGCGGCCGGACCAAGGAAGAGGCCTGCCACTGGGTGGCCCTGTCCACGCTGATCTCGCTCGAAGAATTCGCCAAGAAGCGCGGCGCCAACGCCGTGGTGGACCTGCACAGCACCTTCAAGGGCAAGGTCTACAAGGACCCGGTCAACTACGAATGCCACGCGGGCAGCATGCTCACGGGCGTGACCTTCAAGGGCACCTACGTCCGTTTCGGGCAGTGACGACTACCACCCCGGCGCTGCAACTGCTGCTCGCCGCACAGGCCCCTTTGGCGGCCCGCGCGCAGCAGCAAAACGCACCGGAGTGGCTGACGGAGAGTGAAACGGCCCGGCTGGCCGGCATGCAACACCCGGCCCGGCGCCAGGAGTTCATCGCCTGCCGTTACGCCCTGCGCCACCAGCTGGCCATGGCCCGCGGCACCACCCCCGACCACTGGCGGCTGGACGCGCCCGAGGGCAGGGCGCCGCACCTGAACGCGCAGCACCATGGCGATGAAGCAGCAGCCGCCACCCACTTGTCCCTGTCGCACAGCGGCGCCTGGCTTGCCTGCGCGGCGGCCCCGCACCCGGTGGGTATCGACCTGGAGGTGAAAGACCTGCACGCCAGCCGGCGCGATGTGCTCGCCCTGGCCGGCATGGCCTGCACGCCAGGGGAGTTGGCGCAGCTGCAGGCGCTGGACGATGGCCCTGCACGCCAGCGCCACTTCCTGCAGATCTGGAGCCTCAAGGAGGCCTATTTCAAATGCACGGGGACGGGCGTGGATTTCGCGGCGATCCGGCGCATCGTGTGCCAGCCTGCGGGCCTGCCAAGCCAGGGCCAGGTTCTGGCGCATGCCAGGGCATGGCACGGAGCCACGGCGGGCGGCCATGCGGTGCTGTTGTCGGTGTGCGTGCTGGGGGCCGGGGGCTTGCCGCCGTGTTCCCTGCAGGTCGATGCGGACGTCGCATGGCAGGGCGACGGCGACTGGCTTCTGGTGGCGTTGCCGGGCTGAGCCGGTGGCCGGCGTCAAGCTGTAGGCGGTTACTTCCCTGGAGTTTCCCCAGGAATTGCCGACGAGCGATTTTTCATAGGGGGAATGTGGCCTGCCCGGAGGGACTCGAACCCCCGACCTATAGCTTAGAAGGCTATTGCTCTATCCAGTTGAGCTACGGGCAGACAGCGCCAACGTTGCGTTTGGCGCTATTATTTTGATGGTGTTCGCGGGGCGATCCGCGAATCCAAGCTGTGCAGGTACCGAATGATACCTGTTCGGGCGGGCTGGATTGGCCAAACGGCAGGCCGTGCTGCGCTGCCCAATCCGCAAGAACATTGAATGATTGATTGAAGGAGGGTGCATGCAAGGATCGGAAGACAGCTGGGCGGCGGCCATGAAAGAGGCGGAGTCTCCCGAGGACCGGGACCCGGCGCTGTGGGCCAAGTGCTTTGCCGAAAGCGAAGGCGACGAGCAGCGCGCCAAGGCGGCCTACATGCGGGCCAAGGTGGCGGGCGGCACGCCGCCATCCGCTACGGCGGCTGCAGAAGAGCCGCCAGCCGCCAAGCCCCGCAAGAAGCGGCTGTTGCCCTGGTGGGGCTGGGTCCTGCTCGCCCCGGTGATCGCCATCGGGGGCCTCATGCTGATCGGGGCCCTGATGCCCGACAACCCGGAACGTGATGCGCGCTGGCGGGCGCAGGACGCCATCAAACTGTGTTGGAGCGAGCAGGGCCGCAAATCCCTGGACGCGTCGACGGCGTGGTTCGTTGCGGGCGCCTGCGAAAAGATGGAGCGCGACTACGAAGCCCGTTGGGGGCGCAAGCCCTAACCGATCCGCCGCGCTACCATCCGCCCCGCACACTCAGGCAGCTCACCTCGTTCTTGGTGTGCAGCAGCTTGCTCGGCGGTACCACCACCACCGCCTGGGCGTTCTTGCGCAGGGGCTTCTTGAGCAGAACATGCACGGTATTGGGGGGCTTCGCCTTTTGTGAACAGCTGTCGACCCAGAAGTCCAGCACCAGGCCCGTGATCGTGCGGCCGGTGCCGTTCTCGATGTGGACGAAGGTAGTGTCGTCCTCGTACTGCCACCAGGTCTGCGAGTCGTTCACATCGTCCACGTCGAAGACCTTGCGCTCGGTGGTGGGGACGATGCGAGCGCGGATTTCAGCGAGCTTGCCCTCGTTCACCTGGTCCTGCAGTTCCTCCACGCGATCATGGTAGCTCTGGGTGAGCTTGGGCGCAGCCTTGGCTGCCGGTGCCGCCGCCTGCTGGGCCCAGCACGGTGCGGGCGATGCCAGCACCAGCGCCAGCGCGAGACCGGCCATGGCCAGGAATCCATGAGGGTGGCGGGAGAGGGGGCCTGCGGCATGCCCGGCGGGGAAGGGCAGGGGGGTGGTGGTGAGTGGGAGCATGGGGTGAATTTCAGGGCGCAGCATTGCCCTTGATTTTTGCACCGCGCGTGCTTGCGGTTATAAGATTGCTGACCGCTTGTGTGAACTAAGGCACGCTATTTGCCTGCGTGTTCCAGGCAAGCACCCGCCCAGTTTTTTCCACCGCCTTTCACCACCATGCCCCACAGCGTCAACCTCATCCACACCATCGCAGCCGCGCTCGGGCTGGCGCTGGCGCTGGGGTTTGTCGCCACGCGGCTGCGCCTGCCGGCGCTGGTGGGCTACCTGCTGGCCGGGGTGGTGATCGGGCCGTTCACGCCGGGCTTCGTGGCCGATGCGGCCATGGCCAGCCAACTGGCCGAGATCGGCGTGATGCTGCTGATGTTCGGCGTGGGGCTGCACTTTTCTCTCGGTGACCTGCTGGCGGTGCGCAAGATCGCCGTGCCGGGGGCCGTGGTGCAGATCATGGTGGCCACGCTCATGGGCATGGGCCTGGCTTACTGGTGGGGCTGGGGCCTGGGCGGGGCGCTGGTGTTCGGCCTGTCGCTATCGGTGGCCAGCACAGTGGTGCTGCTGCGCGCGCTCGAAACCCTGGGCATCCTCGAGACGTACACCGGCCGCATCGCGGTCGGCTGGCTGGTGGTCGAAGACCTGGTCATGGTGCTGGTGCTCGTGCTGCTGCCGCCGCTGGCCGGCGTGCTGGGCGGCAACGGGGCCAGTGCAGATGCCTCGGACCTGGCCAGGACCCTGGGGCTCACCCTGCTGCAGGTGGGCGGCTTCGTGGTGCTGATGCTGGTGGTGGGGCGCCGCGTGTTTCCCTGGGTGCTGTGGCAAGTGGCCCGCACCGGCTCGCGCGAGCTGTTCACGCTGTGCGTGGTGGCCGCGGCCGTGGGCATCGCCTTCGGCTCGGCCGCGCTGTTCGGCGTGTCGTTCGCGCTGGGGGCCTTCTTCGCGGGCATGGTGATGCGCGAGTCGGAGTTCAGCCACCGCGCCGCGCAGGAATCCTTGCCCCTGCGCGACGCCTTTGCCGTGCTGTTCTTCGTCTCCGTGGGCATGCTCTTCAACCCCGCCGTGCTGTGGGACCGCCCCCTGCAGGTGCTGGCCGTGGTGGCCATCATCATGGTCGGCAAGACCCTCGCGGCCGCAGCCCTGGTGCTGTCGTTCCGCTACCCGCTCAACACCGCGCTCACCGTCTCGGCCAGCCTGGCGCAGATAGGGGAGTTCTCGTTCATCCTGGTGGGCCTGGGCGCGTCGCTGGGCCTGCTGCCGGCCGAGGGCACGAGCCTGGTGCTGGCCGGCGCGCTGATCTCCATGGCGCTCAACCCCATGCTGTTCCACGCGATTGCGCCGCTGCAGGGCTGGCTGCGCACGCGCTCGGCCCTGGCGCGCCGGCTCGAAGAGCGCGACGACCCCCTGGCCGAGCTGCCCATGACCACGCACGCCAAGTTCCTCGCGCACCAGGTGGTGCTGGTGGGCTACGGCAAGGTCGGCCGCCGCCTGGCCGCCGCATTGGCCGCCAACGACGTGCCCTTCGTGGTCGCCGAGCAAAACCGCGAGCTGGTCGAAGCCCTGCGCGCCAAGGGCATCGCCGCTGTGTTCGGCGACGCGGTGGAGCCCGCCGTGCTCATCCAGGCCCACATCGCCCGCGCCGCCATGCTGGTCATCGCCACGCCCGACACCTTGAAGGTGCGCCAGATGATCGCCACCGCCAAGCTGCTCAACCCCATGATCGAAACCGTCATCCGCAGCCACAGCGAGCAGGAGGCGCGCCTGCTGGAGGAAGAGAATGGCAGCACCGTCTTCCTGGCCGAAGAGGCCCTGGCCCAGGCCATGGTGCGGCATGTGATCGACCGCGCGAACGACATGGCGCGGCATGGGACGGCGACGACGCCGGCGCGCTTGCATGGGTCGGGGTGAGGGGCTGTTCTGGTGCTGTTGCGCGATCCAGTGATGGATGGCAGGTTTCGGCCAGGAGCTGTCGTTCGATAGTTCACCCCCTCTTGAGGGGATACCTCAACCATTGCCCGCACCGAGATCATGCGCTGTGGGCCGCCAGACGTCGATCTTTGAGCACGTCGGAACATCGAGCGTCTTTCGCGTGTTTTCAGCGTGACCGTTGGCACAGAGAATGAAAGCGCTGAAACCCATTGCTGGCCCTGACCCAGACAAGTTGCGTCACCCGGTCAATGCAACAGCGACGCGCTCAGCCCCGGAAAGACAAGCCTGCACTGTCAAGGACAGCTTGGCGCAGCCATACATGAGGCGGATCGCGTTCCAGACGGCGTGGCCAGATCATGGACACGGACGATCCGCGCACGCGCAGTGGCACTTCACCCAACTCCATTGACAGCAGGTTCGATGCAGCGCGCGCCACCGGGCTGGGCAACGTGGCCAGCAGTGGGCTGTTGGCGGTGATAAAAACAGCTGCCGCAAAATCGGGCACCGTGACTTGTACCCGGCGCGTTGCCCGTCCCCGCTTGCGCAACGCTTCATCCACCTGATTGCCAAAGGCGCGTTCGATGTGAACTGCCACATGTGCCATTTGCAGGTACTCCTTCAAAGTGGTCGGCAGCGGTTCGCCTTTTCGCCGCACGCACATCCAGGAGTCCTCGATAAAAGGGGTACTCGCACACCACCCAGGACAGAACTCTTGTGGACCGAACATGATTTCGGCCTCGCCACTGGCAAGCAGGTTCTCGGGATTGCCCGTAACAGGGAGCAGAGAAATATGCACATGGGGTGCATGGTCGTGCAGCCAGCTGACGATGGAGCCCATCAGCGCGACCGCTGCGTAGTCCGAACTCACAATGCGGAAATGCGCCTTGTCCCGCAACGGATCGAACGCACGCGGTGGGTTGAACAACTGCTGAACTTCGCTCAAACTCAATTTCAACGGCCCACGCAACGCGATTGCACGCGGGGTGGGCGCGAGTCCTCGCCCATGGGGAACAAACAGCGGGTCATCAAAGCATTCCCGCAGCCGCCCCAACATCCTGCTCACCGCTGGTTGGGACCGATGGAGCCTTCCTGCGGCTGCGCTTACAGAACCGGTGTCCAAAAGCGCATCCAGTGCAATCAGCAGATCCAGGTCCAGTCCTGACAGTTTCATATTCTGAATGGGTTCATCTGAAATATGCAATAGACGCATTGATTCTAGATCTTGATGATTGAGCCATCAAGCACTGATGAACCTCCTTCGTGAACACTCTCAAACACACCTTGCCGGGATCTTCCGTCCTAACAGCAGCACTGACACCCAATGCATCGGGCAATTCAATGCCCGGACCCCATCGCGCAATACCCTCCAGCGACAGTTGGCCTGTTTCTGAGCAGGACACACAGATCGTGACACTGACGGCGTCTGACTTGGCACGCAAGATCCAGGCACGGGAGCTCAGTTCTGTTCAGGTGGTGCGGGCGTTTGTCAGCCAGATCGCGCGTTACAACGAAGATTTCAACGCTATCGTCGTGCTGGATCTGAACGCCGCAATGGAACGTGCACAGGCTGCGGACCAGGCGTTGGGGCGCGGTGAGATCTGGGGCCCGTTGCATGGAGTTCCCGTGACGGTGAAGGATACCTATGCAACACGCGGGCTGCGCACGACTGCCGGCTCATCTGATCTGGCCAACTACGTTCCCGAAAATGACGCCGTTGCGGTGGCTCTTTTGCGCCAGGCGGGGGCCATTGTCCTGGCCAAAACCAATGCCGCAACGCTGGCGATGGATATGCAGACGACCAACACCCTGTTTGGAACCACCAACAACCCCTGGAATGTGAAACTGACCACAGGCGGTAGCAGCGGTGGGTGCGCTGCCGCGGTCGCCTCGCACATGTCGCCTCTTTCCTTCGGCTCCGACTTGGCGGGCTCGATCCGCCTTCCCGCCGCTTACACCGGTGTCTGGGGCTTGCGGCCAACCCATGGTGTTGTGTCGATGCTTGGCCATATCCCACCCAAGCCCGACGAGGTGGACGGCATCAGGACCATGGCTGTGTTGGGGCCTTTGGCCAATAGTGTCGAGGATCTCGAACTGGCCTTGTCGGTGCTGGCGCGAACCTCGCCCGAAGACGCAACGGTCGCTCCGCTGCATCCTCGATCCGCCCAACCGGTAGCGTTGACAGGTCTGAAGATTGCCTATGCGGTCGAGTTGGGGGGAATGCCTGTCGGTGTGGACGTCAAGAAGGCCATTGAACAGGTGGTGGACGCGCTGCGCGCAGCAGGCGCAATTGTCGAAAAGGCCGAACCCCAAGGCTTTTCGTACCAACGCACCTGGGAAACCTGGGGGGCACTTGTAGGGATGCAAGGCGGCTATGAGCGCTCGAACCTTGCACGCCGCATCGGGCGCATGTTTGCAGGAAAATCGGTAAAAGATATCCCCCACCAGCGCAGGATCCTCGACCCGATCTCCGTTGAAAGCTACATGCGAGCGCTGACAGAGCAGGCGCAGCAAACCAATGCAATGGAGCGATTCCTCATTGGCTATGACGCATGGATCGTCCCTGTCTCGCCGGTGCCCGCTTTTGCGCACCACAAGCACAGCCGGACATTCGGAATCTTCAATGTGTACGATGAGCCGCTGTCAGTGGATGGCAAGGCTGTGCCGTACTACAACGTCACGCAGTCCTACACGACATTGTTCAGTGTCACAGAGGGCCCCGTGGTCTCCATACCCGCATCTCAGACCGCACAAGGTTTGCCCGTCGGCCTTCAGTTGGTCGGCCGCCGCTTTGACGACTGGCATTTGCTGTCTGTCGCCAAAGCAATGGAGCCACTGCTGGCAAGATTGCGGCCCAACCGTGGAGCCAACGGCATTGGCGCACTCGGCGCGGCGATAAATGAATGAATAGCTGAACTCTGGCCGTGGCCGACAATTGGGCCGTGACCTGCGCATTGCCGCTGCGCATCACGATCAGGCTCAGGGCCAGTGCAAAGCCACCGCCCTGGCCGCACCCGGGCATCACGGCCTCCGGTCGCGCTGCTGCCCAGACCGCATAGGGCCCATGGGCATGCGCCACTGGACAATTCGTCCAGTGCGGCACGAGAGGCACCATCTATCATCGC
>NZ_LMIJ01000021.1:0-237 GCF_001428665.1 Acidovorax sp. Root219 | reverse complement strand
AACTCTTCTGGCGTCGTTGCAGCGTCTTGTCGTACTGCTCGTACTGCCTGCGACGCAGCGCCTCGCCAGAACCGCTTCACTGAGTTTTGTTAGCCGCTCGAAGGCATCCCACCTTGGCCGACCATGCACCGTGGGCACCACACCCATCAAGACAACAGACAGACCCACAGACTTCATGCAAGACGCTTCTTCATTCATCCAGCCCGGCACCTTCCGTATCCGCCAAGCCGACCAGCC
>NZ_LMIJ01000020.1:291-3702 GCF_001428665.1 Acidovorax sp. Root219 | reverse complement strand
CAACAAGGTGGAAGGCTATGGCGTGAGCATCATCAAGGCCGGCGCCAAGCTGGTGGGCCACGATGCAGGGCCTGTGCGTGCGCCGCTGACGGACTTGAAGCCTGCCGAGATGGAGCAGCTGAAAGCGCTGATCGACAAGCTCGGCCCGCAGTAAGCGCCTGAAAGGGCCTGGATCACCAGGCCCTTTTTCATTTCACGATCTCCATTCGCCTGGCCGTGCACGGGCGCGTGGATTTTCCCTGCGGCACGTACCTACATCCTCAAACACAACAATGGAGACAGACAAGATGTTCAAGAAAATCGTCCTCACAGCCGCTGCTGCCGTGGCAATCGCAGCCCTTACCGGCTGCGCGAGCAACTCGCCTGCAGCATCGTCCGCCGCGTCCGAGCAATCGGTGGCCGCTGCGGCCGAGCGCCTGCGCGTGGCCATGGTCGACCCCACGCAGGCCACACTGGCCCAGTTGGTGGCGGATGACCTGAGCTACGGCCACTCGGGCGGCCGCGTGGACACCAAGGACAGCTTCATCGGCGACCTGCTCGCCGGCAAGTCCGACTTCGTCACCATCGCCATCAGCGACCAGACCATCAAGGTGGTGGGCAACACCGCCATCGTGCGCCACACGCTCACGGCCGACACCAACGACTCGGGCAAGCCCGGCAAGGTGCAGATCAAGATCCTGGGCGTGTGGCAACAACAAGGCAGCCAATGGAAGCTGCTCGCCCGCCAGGCGGTACGCGTGGCGACGTAAGATTGCAGCCATGGGCTTCAGCGCGCCAGCGCTGCGGCCCGTTTTCAAAACGGCTGGCCTGGCTCCCGGCGCCGGCCCATTTCCTCCTCTTCATGACCCAGCCCTCCAAGCCCCGCCTCCTGCAAATCGCCCGCTTGCCCCTTGCCGCCCTGGAGACCGATCTGGCCGCCCGCTACGACGTGGTCTGCCTGTCCGACCAGGCCGACCCGGTGGCCTTTCTGGCAGAGCACGGCGCCAGCTTCACCGGGGTGGTCACGTCCGCATCCATTGGCCTCAAGGGCGAAGTGATTGCGGCCCTGCCCCGCCTGCAGGTGATCAGCAGCTTCGGCGTGGGCTTCGATGCGCTGGACATCGCTGCGGCGCGGGCGCGCGGCATTCCGGTCGGCTATACACCCGACGTGCTCAACGACTGCGTGGCCGACATGGCGTTCGCGCTGATGCTCGACGTGTCGCGCGGCGTGGCCGCGAGCGACCGCTTCGTGCGCCGCGGCGAGTGGCCCAAAACCCGCTATGCGCCGCTCACGCGCGTCTCGGGCAAGCGCCTGGGCATCGTCGGCATGGGCCGCATCGGCCTGGCTGTGGCCGAGCGCGCCACCGGCTTTCGCATGGAGGTCGGCTACTACAACCGCCGACCCGTCGAAGGCTCTGCGCTGCCCCGCCTCGAATCCCTGCTGGCGCTGGCGCAATGGGCCGACTACCTGGTGCTCACCGTGGCCGGCGGCGCCTCCACGCGCCACATGGTCAACCGCGAAGTGCTGGACGCCCTGGGCCCCAGGGGCTACCTGGTCAACGTGGCGCGCGGCAGCGTGGTGGACGAGGCCGCGCTGGTCGAGGCCCTGCAGCACAAGCGCATCGCTGGCGCCGGCCTTGACGTGTTCGAGAACGAACCCCAGGTGCCTGCGGCGCTGATGGCGCTGGACAACGTGGTCCTCACGCCCCACACCGCCAGCGCCACCCACGAAACCCGCCGCGCCATGGCCGACCTGGTGCTGGAGAACCTGGAATCCTTCTACGCCACGGGCGCGGTGCGCGTGCCCGTTCCGCTCGCCTGACGTGAAAAGGCCCCCGCCGGCGTGCACCGGCGAGGGCCAAAAAATACGCGCAGCCGGGGCGCGCGTGGGTGCGTTACTTCAACACGCCTTTGGAAATATCCATGATCATGCGCGTGGCCAGGTACAGGCGCGGCACGATGGTGTTGACCTGCACGTACTCGGCATCGTTGGAGTGGGCACCATAGCCCGACAGGCCCATGCCCTCGACCACGGCGCCCTTGTTCTTCAAGGCCGCGAACGCCGCATCGGTACCGCCGCCCGTGGCCTTTTCGACCACGCTGAGCGGCAGGCCCAATTCCTGGTAGATGACCTTGCCGTAGCCGGCCACGCGGCGCGATGCCTCGCTGGCCTCTAGCGGTGGGCGGCGCACCTCGAACTTAACGTCCACTTTGGAGGCCGGGATGAGCTTGGTCTTGATCTTCTCTTGCAGCGATTTTTCCAGCCCATCAAAGTCCGCCACCTTGAGGGCACGCGCATCGGCTTGGGCCGTGGCCTCGGCGGGGATCACGTTGCGGTTGGTGCCGGCCTTGGAAACGGTCCAGTTGAGCTTGAGGCCCTCGTCGCTCTTGGACAGGTCCGTCATCTGCAGCAACTGGTGCGACAGCTCGTACAGCGCGTTCACGCCGTCCTCGGGCTTGGCGCCGGCGTGCGATGCCTTGCCCTGCACCGTGATGTAGGCCGCACCAATGCCGCTGGTGGCAAGGCGCAGGGTGCCGTCGGTGCCGCCGCCTTCGAACGAGAACACCACGTCCTGGTCGGCGGCCACGCGGGTGATGGTGCTGCGCCAGCCGGGCGAGCTGATTTCCTCGTCACCGTTGATCAGCACCGTGAGCGTGCCGTAGTCCTTGAAGTTGAGCTTTTGCAGCATGGCCACAGTGTGGATGATCAGGGCCACGCCCTGCTTGTCGTCAGAGATGCCCAGGCCATAGGCCTTGTCGCCCTCGATGCGGAAGGGCTGGCCCTTGAGCATGCCCTTGAGGTACACCGTGTCCATGTGCGCGATCAGCATGATCTTCTTGCTGCCCGTGCCCTTGAACACGGCCTGCACGGCAGGGCCTACCTTCTCGGGCGTGTCGTCCAGGCGGTAGACGTCGCTGGTCTGCAGCACGTCCACCGTGCCGCCCAGTTGCTTGAGCGGGGCGGCGATGCGGTTGGCGATCTGGTTCAGGCCCTCGATGTCCTTGCTGCCCGATTCGATGTGCACCAGGTCACGCAGGGTGTCGAGCAGGGGTTGCTGCTCCTTCTGTGCCAGGGCGTGGACTTCGGCCACGGGGGCGGCGTGGGCCAGGGCGGCGGCGAAGGCCAGGGAGAGGGAGGCGACCAGGGGACGAAGGGAATGGGACATGGTTTGGCTGCTTGCAACAAGTGAATGGCGAGGTCTGATTATGTTGCCGATAGCGGTCGCGTTTGCTTGCTGCATGCCTCGATAAAAGGCGGGAGCCGGGTCTCGGCCCGGCGGCCGAGGTACCTTTCTTTGAGTCGCCAAAGAAACGTACCCCAAAGAAAGGCGACCCCGCTGCCCGTGTCCCCCTCGCCCGGTGGGCGAGGGGGCAGCCTGCGACGCTCGAAGCTGGGGTGTGCCGCAGAACTCGCTGCGTTCTTCGAACTCC
>NZ_LMIJ01000020.1:0-236 GCF_001428665.1 Acidovorax sp. Root219 | reverse complement strand
GCTGCGCCGAGAAGCGCAGGGGCTGGGGTGGGTGCGTGTGCCGAAGGACACACGCACTTCGTGCTCTGGCTTGCCGATGCTGTTTGAGCGGAGTTCGAAGAACGCAGCGAGTTCATCGGCACCACCCCAGTTCCGAGCATCGCAGGTTGCCCCCATCGCCCGACAGGGCGAAAGGGGGACGCAGACTGGGGGCCGCCTTCTCTTTGGTGACTTTCTCTTGGAGGGTGTAGAAGAAA
>NZ_LMIJ01000019.1:281-124447 GCF_001428665.1 Acidovorax sp. Root219 | reverse complement strand
GTATGGGCTATGTGCAGACAGGAAAAATGCCGCTCACTGGCTTAAGTGAACGGCATTAGGCCTTGCCTCCCTTTTGTTACCTATTTCCCGCTTTTGGCGGGATTTTGGATGCCGTTGATGGCTACACCACGCCTTGCGCCAGCATCGCGTCGGCCACCTTCACGAAGCCTGCCACATTGGCCCCGTCCACATAGCTCACGCTGCCGTCGGCGCGCTTGCCGTAGCGCAGGCAGGCGGCATGGATGCCCTGCATGATCTGCAGCAGGCGCGCGTCCACCTCTTCGCGTGGCCAGGACAGGCGGGCCGCGTTCTGGCTCATCTCCAGTCCCGAAGTGGCCACGCCACCCGCGTTACTGGCCTTGCCGGGTGCGTAGAGCACGCCCGCCGCCTCGAAGGCCTTGGCTGCCTCGATGGTCGATGGCATGTTGGCGCCTTCGGCCACGCAGATGACGCCGTTCCTCATCAGCACGGCCGCGTCGTCGGCATCGAGTTCGTTCTGCGTGGCGCAGGGCAGGGCCACGTCCACCGGCACATGCCAGGGGCGCACGCCGGCCTCGAACTTCGCGCCGGTGCGGGCCGCATAGTCGGCCACGCGCCCGTAGTGATGGTTTTTCACGTCCATCAGAATGGCCAGCTTCTCGGTGGTGAAGCCTTCCTCATCGACGATGGTGCCGCTGGAGTCGGACACCGTGACCACCTTGGCGCCCAGCTCCAGGGCTTTTTCCACCGCGTACTGCGCCACATTGCCCGAGCCGGAGACCGACACGCGCAGGCCGTCGAAGCTGCGGCCCTTCTGCTTGAGCATCTCTGCCGCGAAGTACACCGTGCCGTAGCCCGTGGCCTCGGGGCGCACCAGCGAGCCACCGAACGACAGGCCCTTGCCCGTGAACACGCAGTCGGCCCGGTTGCTGAGCTTCTTCATCATGCCGGCCATGAAGCCCACCTCGCGCCCGCCCACGCCGATGTCGCCGGCCGGAACGTCGGTGTCCGCACCCACATGGCGGAACAGCTCCGAGACGAAGGCCTGGCAAAAACGCATCACCTCCCCGGGGCTCTTGCCCTTGGGGTCGAAATCCGAGCCCCCCTTGCCGCCGCCCATGGGCAGGGTGGTCAGCGCGTTCTTGAAGGTTTGCTCGAACGCCAGGAATTTGAGCACCGACAGGTTCACCGAGGGGTGGAAGCGCAAACCGCCCTTGTAGGGGCCGATCGCCATGCTGTGCTGGATACGGTAACCGCGGTTGACCTGCACCGTGCCATGGTCGTCCACCCAGGAGACGCGGAACATCACCACGCGCTCGGGCTCCACCAGGCGCTCCAGCAGGCCATGCTCGGCATAGCGCGGGTGCTGGGCGATGAAGGGCCACAGGCTCTCCATGACTTCTGTGACAGCCTGCAAAAACTCGGGTTGATGGGGGTTGCGCTGCGCCACTTGCGCAAGGAAACTGCCAGCGGACTCGTACTTCATATCAGAGAAAGGCTTTCTTCAGGGAGGAGGAAAAGGCCCGGCGGAAATGGCCAGACCCGCGGGTTATGTCAAAAAGTCATGAACTCATGTGTGCAAATGCACAATTGTGGGGATTATGACGGCTGTATTGCTTCAATGTGGTGCGCAAGCCCTGGCTTTGATGGCTGAAATGCCCTGTAATGGGGCGTCACGGTCTTGTCACAAGCCGGCCCCACAGTTCGGCGATTCCAATCCACAACACGAGGAGAAGACGATGCACATTACTGGTGCGAAAGCCGGTTCATTGGCCCTTTTGGCCGCCGTGGCACTCACGGCCTGCGGTGGCGACAACGATTCCAAATACCCCACGCTCAATGGCGCCACGCCCCTGGTCATTGGCCACCGCGGCGCCAGCGGCTACCTGCCCGAGCACACGCTGGAAAGCTACCGCCGCGGCATCGAACTGGGCGCCGACTTCATCGAGCCCGACCTCGTGGCCACCAAGGACGGCGTGCTGATCGCGCGCCATGAGCCCAACATCACGGCCACCACCGACGTCTCGCAGCGCCCCGAGTTCGCCAGCCGCAAGACCCAGAAGACCGTGGACGGTGTGAAGGAAGAAGGCTGGTTCGCCAGCGACTTCACCCTGGCCGAGATCAAGACCCTGCGTGCCGTGCAGCCCATGGCAGACCGCGACCAGTCCAACAACGGCAAGTTCCTGATCCCCACCTACGAGGAAATCCTGGAACTGGCCAAGACCGAAGGCGCCAAGGCCAACCGCACGGTGGGCGTGTACACCGAGACCAAGCACCCTACCTACCACGTGGGCCTGAACCTGGCGCTCGAAGACCGCCTGCTGTCCATCCTGGCCAAGAACGGCTACACGGCCAAGAACTCGCCGGTGATCATCCAGTCGTTCGAGGTCGCGAACCTCAAGTACCTGCGCAGCAAGACCCAGGTGCGCCTTGTGCAACTGGTCGACGCGGACGACGTGAAGGCCGACGGAAGCATGTCGCTGGTGGCCCCCTACGACAAGCCTTACGACTTCGCCGTGGCCGGCGATGCCCGCACCTTCGCCAGCCTGCTGACCCCGGCCGGTCTGAAGGAAGTGAAGACCTACGCCGACGGCATCGGCCCCTGGAAGCCGTACCTGATTCCTTCGAAGCAGGTGGATGCCAACAACGACGGCAAGGCCGACGACCTGAACGGCGACGGCATCATCGACAACCGCGACCGCGTGATGCTGCCCCCGACCGACGTGGTGAAGAACGCCCACGCCGAAGGCCTGTTCGTGCACCCCTACACCTTCCGCAGCGAACCCAAGCAGCTCGCCTCGGACTTCAAGGGCGACCCCAAGGCCGAGTACAAGCTGTTCTTCAACCTGGGTGTGGATGGCCTGTTCAGCGACTTCCCCGACCAGGCCAAGGCTGCGCGCGACAATTGAGCTGTGTTGCTTTTGCCCTGAGCCCGCCGCGTGCGGGCTTTTTTCTGCGCGGGCGAACCCTCAGAAACCGCGCTGGATACCCATGCTCAGCAGCGTGCGGCCCTGCTGTCGGCCCAGGCTGCCGTCGATTTGCCACTGCGGTGCCCACTCCCACCGGGCCCCTGTCTGGAAGGTGGGGGCGCTGCCGCGCTGGCCAAAGGCTTCGGCGTGCACGGTGATGGGCCCCAAGGCGCGCTCCACCGCAAAGCCCCAGGCGGGAATCCAGTGCCGCGCTGGTAGCCGCAGGGCACCCAGGTTGGCATGCAGGGCACCCCAGGCCGTATTGCAGGTGCCTACCAGGCCCAGGGCCAGGGTGTTGCCGGGTGCGTGGCGGGTGTGCAGCAGGCCGCCCGTGCTGGCGGCGTTGCATCCCTGCTCCTGCGATGCAGTCCACAACCATTTGACCTGCAGTCCCTGCACTGTGGCGTGGCCCTCGAAGTCGCGCGCCAGCACGGCGCCCAGCTCCACGCCCTGCCAGGGCGAATAGGCTGGGGCGAGGTAGGCGCTGCCCTTTGTGCCGCGGCCTCCTTCCCACCACGCTTCCAACTGGCCTCCTGCCTGTTCTGCAACGCCCGCATCGTCCACGCTCAGAGGGCGTCCGGCCTCTGCCGGCAGCACGATGGCCAGGGCAGCCGCAGTGCCCCATTGGCGGGCTCGGCTGGGAAGGCGGGCAAGGCCCCCGGGTGTCAGGTGGTTACGCATGGTGGTCGTAGGTTGGCTGAGGAGCGCGCTCTTGCGGCATGCTCCTTGGCTATGCAGTGGGCGGCTAGCGCCCGCGCAGGAACAGCGCGTCCAGCTCACGCATGGACAGCTGGCGCCAGGTGGGGCGGCCATGGTTGCACTGGTCCGAACGGTCGGTGGTTTCCATCTGGCGCAGCAGGGCGTTCATCTCGTCGATGGTGAGCCGGCGGTTGGCGCGCACCGCGCCATGGCAGGCCATGGTGCCCAGGATCTCATTGCGCGCGCGCTGCACCACCGTGGTCGCGTCGTGCGCGGCCAGCTCGGCCAGCACGCTGCGCGCCAGCTCCACTGCGTCGCCCTGGGCCAGCGTGGTGGGCACGGCTCGCACGGCCAGCGTCTTGGGCGAGAAGGGCACGACCTCCAGCCCCAGCATGGCCAGCACGTCCACGCTGGCCTCGGCCGTGGCCACCTCTTCGGGCGTGGCCGCGAAGGTGGCGGGGATCAAGAGGGGCTGGCTGGCAATGCGCGCGCCGCTGTCCACCTGGGATTTCAGGCGCTCATAGACGATGCGCTCGTGCGCGGCATGCATGTCCACGATGACCATGCCCTGCGCGTTCTCTGCCAGGATGTAGACACCATGCAACTGCGCCACGGCCCGGCCCAGGGGCCAGGCGGATTCCTGGCCATCGCGGCCCACGGGCAGGGGGGCATCGCCCGCCGAGCGCTGGGGCAGCGGTGTCGCAGGTGCTGCCGCTGCAAGGCTGCTGGCAGGGAATGCCGTGCGCTCGGCGACCGGCGCATCGGCCTGCAGTGCTGCACTGGCGAAGCCGGTGGACGGGACCGGGGTGGCGGTTGCCGGCGTGCCCCACAACGCCTGCAGGTCTGTCACGCGGTGGCCCACGGGCTCCTCGAAGCGCATGGCCGACTGGGCGCGCCAGTCGGGCAGCGGCGACTTGGCCAGGGTGAAGGGGGCTGGTTCTGTGGCCGCAGGGGCCGCTTCTGCGGCCAGGGCGGCAGCGGCCAATGCGGCGGCGCGCGGGGCGGCCAGGGCATTTTCCACGGCGTGGCGCACGGCCTGGTGCACCTCGCGGCTGTCGCGAAAGCGCACCTCGATCTTGGTGGGGTGCACGTTCACGTCCACACGCGCCGGGTCGATCTCCACATACAGCGCATACACCGGCTGCTTGTGGCCGTGCAGCACATCCTCGTAAGCGCTGCGTGCCGCGTGCGTAAGCACCTTGTCGCGCACGAAGCGGCCGTTGACGTAACAGTACTGGTGGTCCGCGCGCGAGCGTGCCGCATCGGGCAGGCCGGCGCGGCCGGTCACGGTGACCGCGCCCGAGCGGTGCTGCACGGCCACCGATTGGGTCACGAAGTCCTCGCCCAGCACATCGGACAGGCGCCGGGCCAGCGCATCCTGCGCATCGCTGCCCTGGCCGGGCAAGAAGGTGGCGCGCCACTGCTCGACCAGCTTGCCCTCGTGCCAGATGGCAAAGCCCACGTCGGGCCGGGCCAGTGCATGGCGGCGCACGGATTCGATGCAGTGCGCAAGCTCCGTGGAATCGGTCTTGAGGAACTTGCGCCGCGCGGGGGTGGAAAAGAACAATTCCTTGACCTCCACCGTGGTGCCGGTGGCGCGTGCCGCAGGGCGCAGCTCGCCGCTGCGCGCATCGAGCAGAAAGGCCGTGGCCTGGCTGGCCGGGCGCGACAGCAGCGACATCTCGGACACCGAGGCCACGGCGGCCAAGGCCTCGCCGCGAAAGCCCATGGTGGCCACGGTCTCCAGGTCCGTGAGGTTGGTGATCTTGCTCGTGGCGTGGCGGCGCAGGGCCACCGGCAGCTCGTCCTGTGGAATGCCGCCGCCATCGTCCTCCACCGTGATCAGGCGCACGCCACCGGCCGACAGCCGTACGGTGACCTGCGTGGCACCCGCGTCCAGCGCGTTGTCCACCAGCTCGCGCACGACGGAAGCGGGGCGCTCGACCACCTCGCCGGCCGCGATCTGGCTGATCAGCTCGTCGGGCAGGTCGCGGATGGGACGGCGGGCGGAGGGTTCGGCTGCGGGGGAGGGAAGGGCGTTGGAGGTCACCCTGCGGATTTTAGGTCCGGTTGCCGTGGGGACTTGCCGGCAGGGGCTGGATGCCGGTGGGGATAATGCGCGCTGCCCTCAACAGCCCCGGACCCCATGGAACTCATCACCTTCCTGATCGACTTCATCCTGCACGTGGACAAGTACCTCGAGATGTTCGTGCAGAACTACGGGCCCTGGGTCTATGCGCTGCTGTTCATCATCGTCTTCGTCGAAACGGGCGTGGTGGTCATGCCCTTCCTGCCGGGCGATTCGCTGCTGTTCATCGTGGGCGCGCTGTGCGGTGCGGGGCTCATGAACTTTCCGCTGGCCTGTGCGGTGCTGATCGTGGCCGCCATCCTCGGGGACCAGTGCAACTACTCCATAGGCCGCTATTTCGGGCCCAAGGTCTTCCAGTGGGAGGATTCGCGCTGGTTCAACCGCCGGGCGTTCAACCAGGCCCATGAGTTCTACGAGCGCTATGGCGGCGTCACCATCGTGATCGCGCGCTTCATGCCCTTCATCCGCACCTTTGCCCCCTTCGTGGCCGGCGTGGCCGAAATGTCGCGCAGCAAGTTCACGGCGTTCAACGTGGGCGGCGCGCTGCTGTGGGTGCTGGGCATCGCCACGGCAGGCTACTTCTTCGGCAACTTCGCCTGGGTCAAGGAGAACCTGGACAAGATCATCTGGGCCATGATCTTCATCCCCGGGCTGATCGCCATCTTCGGCGCCTGGCGTGCCGGGCGCAAGGCCAAGGCTATGGCCTGATCCATTGCCCCCATGCGCAAAGCGCCGCCCATCGCGAGATGGCGGCGCTTTTTGCATGGTCGGGGGCTGTGGTTCAGCCCTCCAGATCAACGGCGATAGTAGTGGCGTTGGTCGCGGTCTTCACCGATTTCGTGGCCCACCAAGGCGCCGGCGGCGGCACCGCCGATGGTGCCCACGGGGCCACCGAAGATGGCGTTGCCGGCTGCACCGCCGACCACGGCACCAACCCCGGTGCCGACCTGTGCGTTGGTGGGGTTGGAGGCGCAACCGCCCATGGCCAGGGCGGCGGTGGCGGAAGCGGCGACGAGAAGGGTTCGAAGGGTATTGGTCATGGCGGGATTCCTTTGCGGTGGGTGGAGTCAGGCCTTGAAGTTCAAAAACCCGTGGGCTTTCGGTGTTCGACCTGTGCCTCTACTGTCACGCGCCAGGCGTTTTTGCGGTGTAGGTACCCGGGGGCAGCGGCTGTAGGACCCTGTCCGGGCGCCGTGTCCCCAAAAATTGTGCACGCGAGGCACTTTTCGATGGCCAGGTGGTGCCGGGGGAGGGTTATGCTGCGCTCATTCCAGCAGAAGACTGCTGCCGCCAACGCGGCCATAACAAGCAAGGAGACACACCATGGGCAACCCCGCACTTCCATCACCCCGCAGCAACAGCACCTGGGGAGGGCAACTCACGGTGGCCCAGCAGATCAGCCTGGTCGTGGCCCTGGCGGCGGCCGTGCTCATCGTTGTGCTGGCGCTCAGCCTGGTGCGTGTGCAGCACCTGGGTGCCACGGTGGACCACCTGGCCAGTGAGCAGGTGGAGCGCCTGCAACTGGCGCTGCGCTGGCGCAGCAACATTGCAGTCAATTCCACGCGGGTGTTCTCGGTCGTGCAATCCGATGGCGACGATCTGCAGAACTTCTTCAAGGACCAGATCGCAGCCACCACGGCCGACACCTCGCAGGTGCAAAAGCGCTACACCGAACTGGAGTCCAGCCCCGAGGGCCTGCGCATTCAGGAAGAACTGGCCACGGTGCGCAAGCCTTACCTGGAAACGCGTGACAAGGCCCTGGCGATCAAGAAGGGGGGCGACATGGCGGCTGCCAAGTCGTTTGCCCTGTCCACCTTTGTCCCGGTGGTCAACCAGTACAACGCGGTGGCCGACAAGATGGTGGCCTACCAGGTCCAGCGTTCGGCCGACCAGGCCGCCGAGGCTTCCGGCCTGATCCGCTCCTACCGCACCACGGTGCTGGTGGCTGGCGTGGTGGGTCTCGCGCTGCTGATGCTGCTGTCCTGGGTGGTGGTGCGGCGCATCCGCGCTTCGTTGAACGGGGTGGTCGCAGTGGCGCGCAACATCGGCGAGGGCGATCTGTCGCAGCACATCGCCGTGCAGGGCCGTGGCGAGGTGGCCGAGATGATGCAGGCCATGCAGCACATGCAGACGTCGCTGGTGCGCATCGTGGGTGCCGTGCGCCAGAGCAGCGACTCCATTGCCACCGGCTCCAGCGAGATCGCCATGGGCAACGCCGACCTGAGCCAGCGCACCGAGGAACAGGCCAGCAACCTGGAAGAAACGGCGGCCTCGATGGAGGAGATCACCAGCACCGTGAAGAACAATGCCGATACGGCGCGCAAGGCCGCCACGCTGGCGGGCACGGCATCGCAGGCGGCAGTCAAGGGCGGCGAAGTGGTGGGCCAGGTGGTGGCCACCATGCAGGACATTTCGGTGGCCTCCAAGAAGATCACCGACATCATCAGCGTCATCGACGGTATCGCCTTCCAGACCAACATCCTGGCGCTCAATGCGGCGGTGGAAGCGGCCCGTGCGGGCGAGCAGGGCAGGGGGTTTGCCGTGGTGGCCAGCGAAGTGCGCAGCCTGGCCGGCCGCAGCGCCGAAGCCGCCAAGGAGATCAAGTCCCTGATCGGCGCCAGTGCCGAGCGTGTGGACAACGGCACCCGCCTGGTGGCCGACGCCGGCGCCAGCATGGAAGACATCGTGGCCCAGGTGCAGCGCGTGAGCGACCTGATCGCCGAGATCTCCAGCGCCACGGGCGAGCAGACCATCGGCATCGGCCAGGTCGGCGAGGCCGTGACCCAGCTCGACCAGGTCACGCAGCAGAACGCCGCGCTGGTCGAGCAGAGCGCTGCCGCAGCCGACAGCCTCAAGCACCAGGCGGCGCGCCTGGCCGAGATCGTGAGTGTCTTCCGGCTTTCCTGAACTCAGCCCGGCAGCAGGCAGATCGTCAGCAGCACCGACGAGTCCTTGACCGCCTTGAGTGCATGTGGCGAGCGCGGTGCCAGGTGCACGAAGTCGCCAGGCTGCAGCAGCTGCACCGAATCGCCGGCGTGGAACTCCACGGCGCCTTCCAGGCACTGCACGGTGGCCTCGCCCTGGGTCTGGTGCTCGCGCATGGCCTTGCCTGCGGGCAGCACCACGCGCATCACCTCCAGCTGGCCGGCCTTGAGGATGGCCGAGGTGGTGGCGCTGGCCAGTTGCGCGCCCAGGGGGCGCACGCTGGCCACTTCTCCGGATTGTGCGTGGGGCAGTGCCATGGTTCTTCTCCTTCACCGTTGTCGTGGGGCCGTGGCTCCCACTGTGCCTGCGAAGGCTGCATGAGGCAAGCCACGCACTGCTGAAGAGGGCAATCGACTACACCGAGCGGCTGCGCGCCAGCGGCGGGTTCTTGGCGAAGTAGCGGGTGATGCCGCGCATCAGCGCGTCGGCCAGTTGCACTTGGTAGGCGCTGCTGCGCAGCTTGGCCTCTTCCTCGGGGTTGCTGATGAAGGCGGTTTCCACCAGCACGCTGGGGATGTCGGGCGCCTTGAGCACGGCAAAGCCGGCCTGTTCCACGCGCGGCTTGTGCAGCTTGGCCATGTTGCCGATCTCGCCCAGCAGCACGCTGCCGAGTTTCAGGCTGTCGTTGATTTGCGCCGTGGTGCTCATGTCCAGCAGCATGCGCTGCACATGGCGGTCCTGGCTCTGCACGTTCAGGCCGCCCACCAGGTCGGCCTGGTTCTCCTTGTTGGCCAGCCAGCGCGCGGCCGTGCTCGATGCGCCGCTCTGGCTCAGCGCGAACACGCTGGCGCCGCGTGCCGCCGGCGTGGTGAAGGCGTCGGCGTGGATGCTCACGAACAGGTCGGCCTGCACGCGGCGGGCCTTTTCCACGCGCGTGCCCAGGGGCACGAAGAAGTCGCCGTCGCGCGTGAGGAAGGCGCGCATGGGGTTGCCGCCCACGGTGGTGGCGTTGATGCGGTCGCGCAGCAGGTGGGCCACGCGCAGCACCACGTCCTTCTCGCGCGTGCCACCGGGCCCGATGGCGCCGGGGTCCTCGCCGCCGTGCCCGGGGTCCAGTGCCACGATGATGATGCGGTCGGTCTGCGTGGACGTGGCGCGGTTGCCGCCGCCTTTGGCCGGCGGGGCGGCTGCCACCACAGGCGCAGGCGGCTCCGCCGCAGCTGGCGGCGGGGCGGGGGCCGGGCCGGGGCGGTTGGCGTGCTGGGCGATCAGGTCTCCCAGGGGGTCGGCCTGCGGGGCCGGGGCCGTCGCAAGTGCGGCGGCAGGGGGGCGCACGGCAGCGGCGGCCACGGGGGGCGCTGCACGGCCACCCGTGGTATCGCGCAGGCGCTCGGCGATCAGGGCCTCCAGCGGGTCCACGGGCTCGGCAGGGTACAGGTCGAACACCAGGCGGTGCTGGTAGGCGGCCACCGGGGGCAGGGTGAACACCTGGGGCATGGCGGGCTGTTTCAGGTCCACCACCAGGCGCACCACGTTGGGCGCGTTCTGGCCTACGCGGATACCAGCGATGTTCGGGTCGTCGGGCTTGACCTTGGCCACCAGCTCGCGCAGCTCGGGGCTCAGGTCGATGCCCTCGATATCCACAGCCAGGCGCGGCGGCGTGGTCACGAAGAACTGTTTGGCCACCAGCTTGCCATCGGATTCGATGGTCACGCGCGTGTACTCGGGGGCGGGCCAGACGCGCACTGCCAGGATGGTGGCGCCGCGCGCGATCTGCTGTGTGCCCAGCAAAAGTACCAGGCTGCCCGTCTGCAGCAGGGTGCGGCGAGACGGCTGGCGGGGCGCCGGGCGGGCGGGCAGCTTCATTCGTTCAGAGTCCTTGCAGCAGCCGGTGGCCGGCGGCGGTGTGTGCATGCACGGTGACTTGCCTTTCGGTGTCGTCAATTGCTTCAATGTGTATAGCAAGGTCGGCAGGCGGGGTCAGCGCTGCAGCCTTTTCCGGCCATTCTGCCACCTTGAGGCCCGGGTTGGCAAAAATGTCCCTGAATCCGGCGTCCTCCCACTCGCGCGGGTCGTCGAAGCGGTAGAAGTCGAAGTGCCAGACCGTGGTGGCGTGCGGGGCCAGGCCCGGGGCCTCGTGCGGCTCCACCACGGCGTAGGTGGGGCTCTTGATGCGGCCTTGCACCCCCAAAGCACGCAGCAGGTGGCGCACCAGCGTGGTCTTGCCCGCGCCCAGGTCGCCGTGCAGGGTGAGGAAGGCGTTGGCCAGCAAGGGTTGCTGGGCGGCCAGTGCCTGCGCGAAGGCGGCGGTGTCGTCCTCGCCGTGCCAGTGCCAGATGCGAGGGCTTTGCGTGCGAGGGCTTTCCTGCGCGGCCGGGAGCGCGGGGCTTTCTACAATCGGGCCGGTATGTGGTGCAACAGTCAACTCGTTCCTCAAATGCAGGAGTGGGCCCGCGAGCTGGGATTTTCCCAAATCGGCGTGGCGGGGGTGGATTTGTCTGCCGCCGAAGCAGGGTTGATGCAGTGGCTGGCCCAGGGGTTCCATGGCGAGATGCATTACATGGCCTCCCACGGCACCCGCCGCGCCCGCCCGGCAGAGCTGGTGCCCGGCACCGTGAGCGTGATCACGGCACGCATGGATTATCTGCCGCGCGGCAAGTCCATGGACGACTGGCAGGCGATGGAGCTGTCGCGCCTGGCGCGCCCGGGTGAGGGCATTGTCTCGGTCTATGCCCGGGGCCGCGACTACCACAAGGTGCTGCGCGCGCGGCTGCAAAAGCTCAGCGACCGCATCGCCGAGGCCGTGGGCCCGTTCGGCCACCGTGTGTTCACCGACTCGGCACCCGTGCTCGAGGCCGAGCTCGCTGCGCGCAGCGGCCAGGGCTGGCGCGGCAAGCACACGCTGGTGCTCAACCGCGAGGCGGGCTCGATGTTCTTCCTGGGCGAAATCTACGTGGACATGCAGTTGCCCGAGAGCGCACCCGTCACCGCGCACTGCGGCAGCTGCAGCGCGTGCATCGCCATCTGCCCCACGCAGGCCATCATCGCGCCGCACCGCATCGACGCGCGCCGCTGCATCTCCTACCTGACCATCGAGCACGGCGGCCCCATCCCCGTGGAGTTCCGCGCGGCCATGGGCAACCGCATCTACGGCTGCGACGATTGCCAGCTGGCCTGCCCCTGGAACAAGTTCGCGCAGGTGAGCCGCCTGCCCGATTTCGACGAGCGCAGCGGCCTGTCGGGCCAGCAGCTGGTGCACCTGTTCGCCTGGGACGAGGCCACCTTTCTGCGCATGACCGAGGGCGGGCCCATCCGCCGCATCGGCCATGAGCGCTGGCTGCGCAACGTGGCCGTGTCGCTGGGGAACGCGCTGCGCGCCGATCCCGGCGACGACGGCCTGCGCAGCGCGCTGCAATCGCGCGCGGGGCATGAGAGTGCGCTGGTGCGCGAGCATGTGGCGTGGGGGCTCGCGCAGGGGGGGTGAGCGGGCGCTCTGCGGTTGCCGCCTGCACGCGGCATACTGCCGACAGGTGTCTGCGGGCACAAAACCTGCATCGCCCCATGGGTCGCCGGTGCCCCGCCGAACCCTACCACCCCGCTGGCGCGCTACTCGCTGGCACAGCACCCCATTGCCTTTTCTCCATGACCTCCGTCGCCCTTCTGAGCCGTACCGCCAATCTGGATTTCCTTCGCCCCATGCTGCAGGCTGCCGACCCCACGCTCGACGTCTGCACCTGGCCCGACCCGCGCGCCCTGCAGGCCGAAGTCGCCGTCTGCTGGCAGGCCCCGCCTGGCCTCTACGCGCAAATGCCCAACCTGAAGCTCGTGCACAGCATTGCCGCCGGCGTGGACAACGTCGTGGCAGGGCAGGACCTGCGCGGCCTGCCGGTGTGCCGCGTGGTCGACCCCATGCTGGCCGAAGGCATGCTGCAGTTCGTGCTCTGGGGCGTGCTGTACTTCCACCGCAAGCTCGATGCGGCGCTGGCCAGCCAGCGCATCCGCGAATGGAAGCGCCCGCTGCAGACGCCGGCATCCACCTGCCGCATCGGCCTCATGGGCCTGGGTGAGCTCGGTGGCCTGATCGCCGCGCGCCTGCCCGTCCTGGGCTACACCGTGAGTGGCTGGGCGCGCACACCGCGCAAGGTGCCGGGCATCACCGTGTTCAGCGGCGAGGAGCAGTACGACGCTTTCCTCGCGCAGACCGATGTGCTGGTGTGTCTGCTGCCGCTGACCGAGCAGACGCGCGGCATCCTGGGCCGCCGCACCTTTGACGCGCTGCCCCGCGGCGCTGCACTCATCCACTGCGGTCGGGGCGAGCACCTGGTGGAGGGCGAGTTGCTGGCGGCGCTGGAGAGCGGGCAACTGCGCGGTGCGGTGCTGGATGTCTTCGAGCAGGAACCCCTGCCGCAGGACCACCCTCTGTGGTCGGCGCCCGGCGTGGTGGTCACGCCCCACATGGCCACCATGGCCACCTACGACGTGGTCGTGGGCCAGGTGGCGCGCAATATTGCGCAACTGCGTGCGGGCGCTGCGCTGTTCAACCAGGTAGACACCGCACGCGGTTACTGACCGGCTGGCCCGGGCTCTTGCGGGCGTGCAAGTCCGCCCTGGATGCAGGATCTGCTGGAGCGCAGGCACGCTCCTGGCTATCTTGCGAGCAGGCCGGTTTCCCTCAACCTGTCCACCAGCCCCTGGGTGAACAGTTCGTACCCGGCCGCATTGGCGTGGATCTGGTCCGAGCGCAGCTTGGCGTCGGCCAGCACACCCGACCATCCCTTGCGGTGCAGGGGGATCTTCAGTTCACTGGCGATCTCCTCGTACATCGCATGGTCGCTCAGTTGGCCCAGGGTGGCCATGACCGTGAATTCGGGCACGGCTACCAGCAATACCTGCGCACCGGCGGCGCGGGCCTGCTCGCAGATCTTGTACACGTTGGCGCGCGTGGCGCTGGCGCTCTGACGGCGCAGGAAGTCGTTGCCCCCGATGCTGACGATCACCAGCGCGGGCTGGTGCTTTTGCAGAAGCTCCGGCAGCCTTTGCAGGGCCTGGGCCGAGGTGTCGCCCGAGATGCCACCGTTGATGACCTTCCACCCCGTCAGGCGCTGCAGCACGGCGGGGTAGGCCGTGTCGGCAGAAGCGCCCACGCCAGAGGTTAGCGAGTCACCCAGCGCGAGCACGGTGGCCCCGGACGGGACGGCCTGCCCACGGCTTGGTTTGCGTCCACAAGCGGCCAGCGGTGCGATGCCGGCCGCCAGCAGGCCGGCCGCCAGCACGCGTCTGCGTGCCAGGGCGTGGAGGGCATTCACCGCAGGACACCCAGCGCAAATGGCAGGCTCACCACCCCGAGCAGGGTGGACAGCGTCACCAGCCCGGCCACGTAAGGGCCGTTGTAGCCCATGCGCGCGGCCAGCACGTAGCAGGTGCTGGCCGTGGGCAGGGCCGAGAAGGCCAGCAGCACGGTGGTCTGTACCGGGTTGAGCGCGAACAGGTGCGCCAGGCCGAAGGCGATCACGGGCAGCACCAGGTGGCGGATGGCCAGCACCGAGATGCTCAGCGCCTTGCCGCGCGTGAGCAGCCCGAACTGCATGCCCGCACCCGCCGCCATCAGGCCCAGGGCCAGCGAGGCGGCGCTGATGCGCGTGACGGTGGGCTCGATCCAGGCGGGGATCTGGAACCCGAGCAGGTTGGCCACCAGGCCCGAGAGCGTGGCCACGATCAGCGGGTTGCGCGCCAGCTCGCGCACGAAGCCGTGCTCGCCCTGCCGTGCCATGGGCCACACGGCGGCCACGTTGAACAGCGGCACGCACACGCCGATCAGCACGGCGATCATGAGCAGGCCCTGTGCGCCGGCCAGCCGCTCGGCAATCGCCAGGCCGATGAAGGAGTTGAAGCGGAACGCGATCTGCGCACTGGCCGCGTGGTCGCGCAGGTCCAGGCGCTTGCCCAGCCAGGGCCAGTGCGGCATGCTGTAGGCCAGCGCAATGCCGGCGATGCCGGTGAGCATGCCGGCGGCGATCAGTCCGGATGCGGCGCCGATGTCCACCGGGCTCTTGACGATGGACTGGAAGAGCAGCACCGGGAACAGCAGGTAGTACACCAGGCTCTCGACCGGCTGCCAAACGGCGCGGTTCAATGCGGTGAAGCGGCACACCAGATAACCGCACAGGATCAAGGAGAAATCGGGGAGCAGGAGCTGGGCGTAATTCACACTCCGAGAATACCCGAGACGCCGCACCGTCCACGGGTAAGCACCTATGTGAAATCCATAAGGCGCGGTGGTTGCCATTGCGCATACCATCATCGCTGTCTGTTACCCCCTCATGAAGGAGAAATCAATGCATCGTCGTCAATGGCTCGCGCTGACGCTGGTGGCTGCCGCAGGATCTGCCGCCGCCCAGGGATACCCCAACAAGGTCATCAAGCTGCAGGTGCCCTTTGCCCCCGGTGGCACCACCGACATCATTGCGCGCGTGATCGCCGACCCGCTGGGCCGTGCCCTGGGCCAGAGCGTGATCGTGGAGAACAAGGCCGGTGGCGGCGGCATCGTGGGTGCCAGCGAAACCGCCCGCTCGGCGCCTGATGGCTACACCCTGGGCATCGCCACTGTGTCCACCACGGCGGCCAACCCGGCCATCAACCCCAAGACGCCGTACAACCCGATCACGGACTTCACGCCCATCACCAATATCGCGGCCACGCCCAACATCATTGCGGTGAACCCGAGCTTTCCGGCCAAGGACTACAAGGCCTTCGTGGCCGAGCTCAAGAAGTCGCCGGGCAAGTACTCGTACTCGTCGTCGGGCACGGGCGGCATCGGCCACCTGCAGATGGAGCTGTACAAGAGCCTGTCGAACACCTTCGTGACGCACATCCCCTACCGGGGTGCGGGCCCGGCGCTGAACGACACGGTGGCCGGCCAGGTCCCGATGATCTTCGACAACCTGCCCTCGGCCTTGCCCTTCATCAAGGACAACCGCCTGGTGCCCATCGTCGTCGCGGCGCCCCAGCGTGTCGCCGCCCTGCCAAACGTGCCCACGTTCAAGGAACTGGGGCTGGAGCCCGTGAACCGCATGGCCTACTACGGCATCGTCGGTCCCAAGGGCCTGCCCAAGGAAGTGGTCGACAAGGTCAACGCCGCCGTGCGCAAGGCGCTGGAAGATCCGGCCGTGAAGAAGCGCATCGAGGAGACCGGCTCCATCGTGATCGGCAACACGCCCGAGCAGTTTGCCGAGCAGATCAAGGCCGAATTCGCGGTCTACAAGGACGTGGTGGTCAAGCAGAAGCTGACGCTGGAATAAACCAGGCGCGCCCACGCTGTACCCAAGCCGCCCACGGGCGGCTTTTTTACGTGCTATGGTTTTGGCATGCTCACCGCCAGCCTGAACGCGATCGATACCTTTGTGGACGCCCTGTGGCTGGAGGACGGCCTCTCGCGCAACACCCTGGCCGCCTACCGGCGCGACCTCACGCTGTATGCGCAGTGGCTGGCCGAGCACCATCCCGGGCTGGCCCTGGACGGCACGGCCGAGCAGCACCTGCAGGGCTACTTCGCGGCACGGCATGAAGAGACCCGCGCCACCTCGGCCAACCGGCGCCTGACAGTGCTCAGGCGCTACTTCCACTGGGCGCTGCGCGAGCGGCGCATCAGCGCCGACCCCACCGTGCGCTTGCAGGCGGCGCGCCAGCCTCTGCGCGTGCCCAAGACCCTGTCGCAGGCGCAGGTGGAGGCCCTGCTCACCGCGCCCGATCTGGGCAACCCCCTGGGCCTGCGCGACCGCACCATGCTGGAGCTGATGTACGCCAGCGGCCTGCGCGTGACCGAGCTGGTCACGCTCAAGACCTTCCAGCTCGGGCTCAATGAAGGCGTGCTGCGCGTCATGGGCAAGGGCAGCAAGGAGCGCCTGGTGCCTTTTGGCGAAGAGGCGCGCCAGTGGCTCGACCGCTACCTGGCCGAGGCGCGCGGCGCCATCCTCGCGGGCCAGCAGACGGACGACCTGTTCGTGACCCATCGCGGTGCCGGCATGACGCGCGTGATGTTCTGGATCATCGTGAAGAAATGGGCGGCCGTGGCCGGCATCACCACGCCGCTGTCGCCGCACACGCTGCGCCATGCCTTTGCCACCCACCTGCTCAACCACGGTGCCGACCTGCGCGTGGTGCAGTTGCTGCTCGGGCATGCCGATATTTCCACCACCACCATCTACACCCATGTGGCGCGCGAGCGGCTCAAGGCGCTGCATGCGCAGCACCATCCGCGTGGCTGATCGGGCCACAATCCCCCGAGATATTGAATCCAAAAAAAGGACTGAACATGGAATCCGACAACCATAGCGTGAACTCCAGCCGGCGCGCTGCGCTGGGAGGGTTGGCCAGCAGTGCCGCGCTGCTGCTGGCGCCTGCCTTGGCGCACGCCCAGGCGCCGACCTGGCCCACGCGGCCGGTGCGCATCGTGGTGGCCTACCCGGCCGGGGGCGTGAGCGATGTGGTGGCGCGGCTGCTGGCCGACAAGCTGGCAGGCCCGCTGGGCCAGCCGGTGGTGATCGAGAACAAGGCCGGGGCCAGCGGCAGCATCGGCCTGGATGCCGTGGCCAAGGCGACGGACGGGCACACCCTGGGCTTTGCGGCCATCAGCCCTCTGGCGCTGAATCCACACCTGGGCGCATCGCCCTTCGATCCGGCCAAGGACATCGTGCCGGTGGCCACCGTGATGTACTCGCCCGTGCTGCTGCTGGGCACGCCGGCCAGCAGCGCGCGCGATTTTCGCGACCTGCTGGCGCAGGCCAAGGCCAAACCGGGCGCCATCCGCTGGGCCACCTCGGGCCAGGCGTCGCTGGGCCACATCATGCTGGAGCAGGTCATGCACACCAGCGGCGTGCAGATGACGCATATCCCCTACAAGGGCGGCGGCCAGCAGATGAACGACGCGCTCAGCGGGCAGTTCGAGATCCTGTCCACCAACGCCGGGCCGGCCGTGCTGCAGCACATCAAGAGCGGCAAGCTCAAGGCCCTGGCCGTGGGCGCGCCTGACCGGCTCGA
The DNA here is from genome assembly GCF_001428665.1 of Acidovorax sp. Root219. Classification (GTDB taxonomy): domain Bacteria; phylum Pseudomonadota; class Gammaproteobacteria; order Burkholderiales; family Burkholderiaceae_C; genus Acidovorax. The sequence goes on along the minus strand of NZ_LMIJ01000019.1, from coordinate 106,750 downwards.
CACCCTGCCCGACGTGCCCACCCTGGCAGAGCTGGGCCAGGGCGCGGCCAACCTGTCCTCGCTGTTCGGGGTGTTCGCACCGGCGGGCATGCCCGCAGCCGTGGTGGCCCGGCTCAATGCCGAGATCAACAAGGTGCTGGCCCTGCCCGAGGTGCGCGCCAAGCTCGACGCCTCCGACAACGTGCCCCTGGGCGGCACGGCGGCCGACTTCGGCAAGCGCATTGCCGCAGAGTCCGAGGCCAACCTGCGCATCATCCGCGCGGCGGGCATCAAGGGGCAGTAAGCTCCCGAAGAATGCAAAAGGGGAGCCACTGGCTCCCCTTTGTCGCATGGTGCGGTCGGTGCGCGATCAGTCTGCGTTGAGGCTTTCGGCCCAGGTCAGGGCCTGCAGGTGGGCCCAGTTGACCTGGCGGTTCGACAGGTGCAGGGCTTCGGCCGTGCGGGCAAACACCACTTCGTCGCCGCTTTCGCAGGCCTTGGTGAGCTCCAGGAACGGGGCGAACACACCGGTGTTGTGCAGCAGCGCGTCGGTCACGGCCTGGGGCAGTGCCACGGATTCCAGGGCCTTCTCAATCGGCACGTTGAGCATGGTGTCCAGCAGCGAGAACACGCCCACCACGAAGGCGTTGTCGCACTCTTCGGGCGGCAGCAGTTCGGTGGCCAGCAGCTCCATCAGGCGGCCGCGCACCACGGCGGTCTGGCCCACGGCCGGCGGCGAGCCGTCGGCGCGCGAGGTAGTCATGAGCAGCGCCGCCCAGCGGAACAGCTTTTTCAGGCCGAGGATCATCACCGCGTGCCGGAACGAGGTGATCTCGCACGACAGGCCGAAGCCCGAGGAGTTGATGAAGCGCAGCAGGTTGAAGGACAGCGTGGGGTCCTTCTTGAGCAGGTCCTCGATCTCGGAGGTGCTGGCCTGTTTGCGCACCAGGTTGATCAGCTGGATGATGGTGGCCTGCGAAGGCCGGATGGTGGTGGCCTTGACCAGCGAGGGCTTGGCGAACCAGAAACCCTGGAACAGCTTCACGCCCAGGTCGAGCATCATCTTGAACTGCTCGGGCGTCTCCACCTTTTCAGCCACCAGCGTGGCCTTGGCGTAGTTGCCGGCAAACTTGACCAGCGGGCCTGCCAACTCGGGCTTGAAGGCCTGCATGTCCAGCTTGATGTAGGCCGCCAGCGGCATCCAGCTGGCATAGGCCCGGCGCAGGGCATGCTGGTTGAACGCCAGGCGAAAGCCACGGGCGCGCAGCGACTCGAGCACGGGAACGCGGCCGTCGATCTCTTCCTGGGTGGCACTGTCGGGCAGCGGGGGCACTTCGAGCACCACCTTTTCGGGGTGGATCAGCTCCAGATGGCCGCCCGCCAGGCTGTCGTGCGTGCAGTTGATGAAGACGGTCTTCTTGCCCACCAGGGCCTCGGTGCCTGCGTACGACAGGGCGTTGAACAGCAGGGCGGCATCGCTGGCGGCGGTGTGCGAGGCGGTGGCGGTGGAGCGGTCGAACAGCTCGTAGCCATACACGGCGCGGTGCTGGTCCACGATGGGCTGGCGCGCAATGATGGCCAGATTGCTGTCTTCGACGTTCTCCTGGGTCGGATCGACTTCGGAGGCGGCTTGTTCAGGGGTGGTCGACATGGGCGCTTGGATAGGGATAGACAGAGAGGGCTACTGGATCGGATTCTAGACCCGCTGCAGTAATCCTTCTGTATGCATCTTGCACGTCTCTCGACCGCAGGGTCAATCCTCGGTCAATTGGTCGGCCCAGGCCAGGGCCTGCAGGTGGGCCAGGTTGATCTGCTGGCTGGACAGGTGCAAGGTGCCGGCGGCGCGGTCGAAAACGGCGTCGTCGCTGGATTCGCAGGCCTCGGCCAGGTTCAGCAGGTCACCGAGGAAGCCCTCGCGGCGCAGCAGGGCCGCAGCGGATGCCTCGGGCACGTTGAGCAGGCCGATGGCCGATTCCATGGGGATGGAGAGCATCACGTCCAGCAGGGAGAAGATGCCCACGACGAAGGCCTGGTCGGCCTCGTCGGGGGGCAGGGTCTCCAGCGCCAGCAGTTCCATCAGGCGCCCGCGCACCACGGCGGTCTGGCCCACGGACGAGGGCGCGCCGCTGGTGCGCGAGGCCGTGAGCAGCAGGGCTGCCCAGCGGAAGAGCTTTTTCAGGCCCATCAGCATCACCGCCTGGCGGAAGGAGGTTATCTCGCGGTTCATGCCGAACCCGGCCGAATTGATCAGGCGCATGAGGTTGAAGGCCAGGCCCGCATCCTTCTTGAGCACCTCTTCGATCTCGTCGGTGCTGGCCTGTTGGCGCACCAGGTTGATCAGCTGGATGATGCTGCTTTGGGCCGGCGTGAGCAGTTTCGCCTCGACCAGTGCCGGGCGGGCGAACCAGTAGCCCTGGAACAGCTGCACGCCCTGGGTGGAGACCGTGTCGTACTGCTGGGCGGTTTCCACCTTCTCGGCGATCAGTTCGGCCTGGGAGTGGCGCCCGGCATAGCTGATCAGCACCGCCAGCTGGTCGACCGCCAGCACCGACAGGTCGAGCTTGATGTAGTCGGCCAGCGGCAGCCAGGGGGCATAGGTCGATTGCAGCACCGTATGGTTGAACGCCAGGTGAAAGCCGCGTTCGCGCAGGCCGCTGAGGATGGGCAGGCGCGCAGCCACCTCATCGGTTGCGGCGTGGCCCAGGGGAGGTATCTCCAGCACCACCTTGTCCGGGTCCAGCAGCTCCAGGTGGCCGCCCGAGAGGCTTTCGTGCGTGCAGTTCACGAAGATCAGCTTCTTGCCCACGAGCTCTTCGGTGCCCGCATGCGAGAGGGCATTGAAGATCAGGATCACATCGCTGGCCGCCGTGTGGGCCGCTTCGGTGCGCGAGCGGTTGAACAGCTCGTAGCCGACCACGATCTGCTGGCCATTGACGATGGCCTGGCGCGCGATCATTGCCACGGAAGACTGGCCCGGGGCAGGCCGGGCAGGGTAGGTGGTTCCATGGGCAGGGTGGGTGGACATGGATCGTGGATGCGTTGGCTGTGCATGAAGGGAGGGGGGACGCGAGGCATTGTAGGGAAGTTCGGGTGTCCGAGCAGCCTGCTCAGCCCTGCTGGAGCCACAGGAGCTCGGTGTCGGTGAACCCGGCGGCACGGCGGGCGGCATCGTTGAACGGCGGCTTCAGGCGCGGCGCTTCATATTGGCGCGCCAGCACGCCGTAGTGCGCCTCGGGCTCCAGCCCCTGGCGCGTGCACAGCCAGCGGTACCAGTGGTTGCCGATGGCGACATGGCCCACCTCGTCGCGCAGGATGATCTCGAGGATGTCCACGGCGGCCAGCGCATCGGGCGAGCCAACCTGGCGCAGCTTGCGCTGGATCTGCGGGGTGGCATCCAGGCCGCGCGCCTCCATCGTGCGCGGTACCAGAGCCATGCGCGCCAGGACATCGTCCTGCGTCTTCTCGCACATGGTCCACTGGCCCTGGTGGGCCGGGAAGTCGCCATAGTCATGGCCGTGCGTGCGCAGGTGTTCGCGCAGCAGGTTGAAGTGGGTGGCCTCCTCGGCCGCCACGCGCAGCCAGTCCAGGTAGTAGGCGCCTGGCATGCCATCGAAGCGCCAGACGGCGTCGAGCGCCAGGTTGATGGCGTTGAACTCGATGTGGGCGATGGCGTGCAGCAAAATGGCCCGGCCTTCGGGCGTGGCGGGGGAGCGGCGGGCCAACTCGGTGTGCCGCAGCAACACCGGGCGCTCCGGGCGACCGGGCAGTGCGCCAGGGTCCGCAGGGCCTTCAGGGGCTTTGTCTGCTATTGAAAGCTGAGCGGCCTGCGCGTGCAGGCTCAGCGACTGCGCCGCTTTTTGTTCGGGGTCTGTAAGGCACAAGACCTGCAGTGCACGTTGGCGTAGCTCCATCCTTACAATTCTAGGCCCTGCCATCTGCAACGCCGCAAACGCTTTGTAACCATTGGCAGGCCCCGATGCGGGCAATATTTTCTTTCTGTCTGGAGTCTGCGGTATGGCGATTTACGAACTCGATGGTGCGATTCCCCAGGTGGCCGCTTCGGCCTGGGTGGCCGACAGCGCCCAGGTCATGGGCAACGTGGTGCTGGGCGAGGACGCGAGCGTCTGGTTCGGCACCGTGGTGCGTGGCGACACGGAAAGCATCACCATCGGCGCCGGCTCCAACATCCAGGATGCCAGCGTGCTGCACGCCGACATCGGCAAGCCGCTGGTGGTGGGCGAGCGCGTGACGGTGGGCCACCAGGTCATGCTGCACGGCTGCACCATCGGCGACGAATCGCTGATCGGCATCGGGGCCATCGTGCTCAATGGCGCCAAGATCGGCAAGCACTGCCTGGTGGGCGCCGGTGCCCTGGTGACCGAGGGCAAGGAGTTTCCCGATGGCTCCATGATCATCGGCAGCCCCGCGAAGGCGGTCCGCGAACTGAGCCCCGAGCAGATCGAGGGCTTGCGCCAGAGCGCGCAACACTACATCGACAATGCGCGCCGCTTTCACAGCGGTCTGCACCGGATCGGCTGATGCGGATTGGCCTTCAACCGTATAACGTCGTTGAGGACCCTTGCCGTGCTACAGCACTGTCTGCGGCTCCCCGCCTGGTTATCCGATTGAATGCCAATCCGCATGGGAGCACCTCTCCACCGATCCTTGTATTTACCTGGAACCCTGCTTAGTGTCTGAACTTCACAAATTCCTCTTCGATGGCCTGCCTGTGCGCGGCATGCTCGTGCGCCTGACTGACGCCTGGACCGACATCCTGGCCCGGCGTGCCGGCAACTCGGCCACGGGCGCCTACGCCGCCCCGGTCACCGAACTGCTCGGTGAGATGGCGGCGGCGGGCGTGCTGATGCAGTCGAACATCAAGTTCAATGGCGCGCTGGTCCTGCAGGTGTTCGGCGACGGGCCGGTGAAGCTGGCCGTGGCCGAGGTGCAGTCCGACCTCTCCCTGCGCGCCACCGCCACCGTCACCGGCGAGGTGCCGGCCGACGCCCGCCTGAGCCAGATGGTGAACGTGGGCGGCGGCGGGCGCTGCGCCATCACGCTCGACCCCAAGAACCGCCACCCCGGCCAGCAGCCCTACCAGGGCGTGGTGCCGCTGCACGGCGACCACCACGAAAAGCTCGACCGCCTGTCGGACGTGCTGCAGCACTACATGCTGCAGTCCGAGCAGCTCGACACCGTGCTGGTGCTGGGCGCCAACGACAAGGTGGCGGCGGGTCTCTTGATCCAGCGCATGCCCATCAAGGGCGAGGGCAATCTGGCCTCCGGTCTGTCGCACCGCGAGAACGAAGACCAGATCGGCCACAACGAAGACTACAACCGCATCGCCCACCTGGCCGCCAGCCTGACCCGCGAGGAACTGCTGAGCCTGGACGTGGACACCATTCTGCGCCGCCTGTTCTGGGAGGAGAAGCTGGTGCGCTTCGAGCCCCAGCAGGGCGAGACGGGCCCGCGCTTTGCGTGCACCTGCAGCCGCGAACGCGTGAGCGCCATGCTGCGCAACCTGGGCGCAGAGGAGGCCGAGAGCATCCTGGCCGAGCGCGGCGAGATCGAGGTGGGCTGCGAGTTCTGCGGCCAGCAGTACCGCTTCGATGCGGTGGATGCGGCGCAGATCTTCGTGGAGCCGGCCATCATCCAGCCGCCAGCGCCCACGGGCATGCAATAGGGGCGGTGGCCGCCGCACCGGGCTGGCCATCTGACCATCGTTGACAATCGCGGCCGGCACGTGCAGCGCGGCGGGTCTACCATCAAGGCCTGTTACAAAGGGCTGTCATGGGGTTTCTGAGTCGCGTCATGGGCATGGGTTCCCGCCACAGGGGAGTGCCGCCACTGGCGCTTTACGAAAGCTCGCTCGCGCAGGACTCCCGGCGTGCCGACACGGTGCTGGCCGTGCTCGACCTGGACGCCGCCATCAACGCCCACGAGCGCTGGAAAGAGCGGCTGATGGACTACCTCGAAGGCCGCTCCTCCAAGGGGCTGGACCCGGCCATGGTGCGCCGCACCGACCAGGACGCCCTGGGCCGCTGGCTGCACGGTGTGGGTGCCGAACTGCTGGGCGACCGCCCGGCCTTCACCCTGCTGGTGGCGCGCCACGAGTATTTCCACGAACAGGCCGCCACCATTGTCGAGCTGGCGCAGCAGGGCGAATGGCCGCGCGTGGTGCAGGTGCTCAATGGCGGCTACCGCCACGGCTCCAGCCAGGTGGTGTTGCTGCTCAAGGAGCTCAAGCGCAGCCTGGCGCAGGAGGCCGGGTCAGCGCAGTGAACAGCCGGTGCTCACACACCGGATCGCTGCATTTTTCGCACCCATAGGCGCGCAGACGGGCCGCGCGGGATTCGTTGGCCTGCACGGCATCGCTTTCAGGCATGCCCAGCACGGCGCCTAGTGCGCGCAAGGCGCTGGCCAGACGGGCCGGCCCTGTTCCATACACCACCCGGTAGGCAACGCCCGCCGCATCGAGCGCCGCGCGCAGCTGCGCGTCGGCCGCCTGCTGGGCGGGCTGCTGGTCTGGCGGGCAGGGCAGGTCCAGGCCCATCAGCAGTGCCATGGAGGCGGTCTGGTCCAGGGCGGAGAAGTCCGCCAGCACGACCAGCGTAACGGGTGTGGAGGAGGGCGTGGCGGCCAGGTGCGCCGCCAGGGCGTCGGCCAGATCCTGTGCGCCGGTGCCGGGCGCGCCCAGCAGCACGATCTTCAAAGGCACGGAATCGGTCTGTGAAAGGGAGAGCCTACGCCGCTCAGCGCGGCGTGAACTGCACGTAGATTTCGTTGGGCCGCACCATGCCCAGCTCGCTGCGCGCCTTTTCCTCGACCATGTCCAGGCCCTCCTTGAGGTCATGCACCTCGGAGGTCAGGCGCTCGTTGGCCTGCTGCGCCTGTGCGTTGGCGGCCTTTTGCACGTCGATCTGGCGCTGCATCTCGTTCACGCGCGGCAGGCTGCCGCGCCCCAGCCACAGCTGGGCGTGCACGGCTGCCAGCAGGGCCAGCAGCACAACGGGAACAAGGCGGTTGACCATGGCGCTTCAGCTTACCAGCCACGCACCATGGCCACCGCGCCGCCCCGTGGGGGGCGGGCGGCGCGCAACAGGGCAGGCGGCCGGGCCGGCATGCGGGCAGGGGTCAGCGCAGGTTGTAGAACGCAGCGCGGCCGGGGTAGTGGGCGATGTCGCCCAGGTCTTCCTCGATGCGCAGCAGCTGGTTGTACTTGGCGATACGGTCCGAGCGCGACAGCGAGCCGGTCTTGATCTGGCCGGCGTTGGTGCCCACGGCGATGTCGGCGATGGTGCTGTCTTCGGTTTCGCCCGAGCGGTGCGAGATCACGGCGGTGTAGCCGGCGCGCTTGGCCATCTCGATAGCGGCGAAGGTCTCGGTCAGCGTGCCGATCTGGTTGATCTTGATCAGGATCGAGTTGGCGATCTTCTTGTCGATGCCTTCCTTGAGGATCTTGGTGTTGGTGACGAACAGGTCGTCGCCCACCAGCTGCACGTTCTTGCCCAGGCGATCGGTCAGGATCTTCCAGCCATCCCAGTCGCCTTCGTGCATGCCGTCTTCGATGCTGATGATGGGGTACTTGTCGCACCACGATGCCAGCATGTCGGTCCATTGTGTGGCCGTGAGCTTCAGGCCACCTTCGCCTTCGAGCACGTAGTGGCCGTCCTTGTAGAACTCGCTGGCCGCGCAATCGAGGCCCAGGGCGATCTGCTCGCCCGCCGTGTAGCCGGCGGCTTCGATGGCCTGCAGGATCAGCACGATGGCCGCTTCATGGTTTTCGACGCTGGGGGCAAAGCCGCCTTCGTCGCCCACGGCGGTGCTGATACCCTTGTCGTGCAGTATCTTCTTCAGTGCGTGGAACACCTCGGCGCCCCAGCGCAGGGCTTCGCGGAAGGTGGGTGCGCCGACGGGGATGATCATGAACTCCTGCAGGTCCAGGCTGTTGTTGGCGTGTGCGCCGCCATTGATCACGTTCATCATGGGCACGGGCAGCTGCATGCTGCCCATGCCGCCCAGGTAGCGGTACAGCGGCAGGCCGGATTCTTCGGCGGCTGCACGGGCCACGGCCATCGAGACCGCCAGCATGGCGTTGGCGCCCAGGCGGCCCTTGTTGTCGGTGCCATCCAGGTCGATCAGCGTCTTGTCCAGGAAGGCCTGCTCGGAGGCATCCAGGCCCAGTACGGCTTCGGAGATCTCGGTGTTGATGTGCTCGACCGCCTTGAGCACGCCCTTGCCGAGGTAGCGGCTCTTGTCGCCGTCGCGCAGCTCGATGGCTTCGCGGCTGCCGGTGGAGGCGCCCGAAGGCACGGCCGCACGGCCCATCACGCCCGACTCCAGCAGCACGTCGCATTCGACGGTGGGGTTGCCGCGGCTGTCCAGCACTTCGCGGCCTACGATGTCAACAATGGCACTCATGATCTTCCTTGAGGGTTTTTGAAATTCATCCGGACGGGCAGGGAGGAGGGGCAAACCACCTGCGGTGCCTGGCGCCGCCGCGCGTCGGTCGCGATTCTATGCTACCGATTTGATAGTGTTCGGGGCAGATGCGGTACGTACCGGGTACGTATTGCGGCCTGCGGTGGCTATACGCCTTCTACGCAGACCATGCGCATGATGGCGGCGCCTTCGCGCGCCGCCTTGGCTTTCTGGTATTCGGGCGTGTCATAGAAAGCGCGGGCCGCTTCGAAGCTCGGAAACTTGAGGATCACGGTGCGGCCGGGGTTCCAGTCGCCTTCCAGCACTTCGACCTTGCCACCGCGCACGCAGACTTCGGCGCCATGGGCCTGCATGGCGATGGTGCTCCACTTGCGGTACTCCTCGTACTGTGTGGGGTTGGTGACGGTGACCGATGCGATGACGTAACCACTGCTCATGTCTCAGGCTCCAAAGTTGTTTTCGAGAAAACCGTTCTTCTTGGTGATGCCGTCCAGCGCCACCAGCGTCTCCAGCAGCGCCTTCATGTGCTTGAGCGGCACGGCGTTGGGCCCGTCGGACAGGGCGTTGGCCGGGTCCGGGTGGGTTTCCATGAACAGGCCGGCAACGCCCACGGCCACGGCCGCGCGTGCCAGCACCGGCACCATCTCGCGCTGGCCGCCGCTGCTGGTGCCGTTGCCGCCGGGCAGCTGCACCGAATGCGTGGCGTCGAACACCACCGGGGCGTTGGTCTCGCGCATGATGGACAGGCTGCGCATGTCCGACACCAGGTTGTTGTAGCCAAAGCTCGCGCCTCGCTCGCAGGCCATGAAGCTGTCCTCGGGCAGGCCGGCGTCCTTGGCGGCAGCGCGGGCCTTGTCGATCACGTTCTTCATGTCGTGCGGCGCAAGGAACTGGCCCTTCTTGATGTTCACCGGCTTGCCCGACTGCGCCACGGCACGGATGAAGTCGGTCTGGCGGCACAGGAAGGCCGGCGTCTGCAGCACGTCGACCACCTTGGCTGCCTCGGTGATGTCGTCCTCGGTGTGCACGTCGGTGAGCACCGGCACGCCCAGGTCCTTGCGGATCTTGGCCAGGATTTCCAGGCCCTTGTCGCGGCCCGGGCCGCGAAAGCTGGTGCCCGAAGACCGGTTGGCCTTGTCGAAGCTGCTCTTGAAGATGAACGGAATGCCCAGGGCGCCCGTGATCTCCTTGAGCTGCCCGGCCACGTCCATCTGCAGTTGCTCGGACTCGATCACGCAGGGGCCCGCGATGAGGAAGAAGCGGTGTGTGAGGCCGACATCAAAGCCGCAGAGTTTCATGGCAGGGTCTCTTCTTTTCTGGATGGGTTGTGCCGATCAGGCCGCCACGGCGGGCTGCTGCAGGCTCTTTTGGTGCTCCACCGCCGCCTTGATGAAGGCATTGAACAGCGGGTGGCCGTTCCAGGGGGTGGACTTGAACTCGGGGTGGAACTGCACGCCGATGAACCAGGGGTGCACGCTCTTGGGCAGCTCGACGATCTCGGTGAGCTGCTCGCGCTGCGTCAGTGCCGAGATCACCAGGCCCGCCTTGCGCAACTGGTCCAGGTAGTTCACGTTGGCTTCGTAGCGGTGGCGGTGGCGCTCGGTCACGATGTTGCCGTAGATCTCGTGCGCCAGCGTGCCGGCCGAAACGTCCGAGCTCTGCGCGCCCAGGCGCATGGTGCCGCCCAGGTCGGAGTTCTCGTCGCGCTGCTTGATGGTGCCGTCGGCGTCCTTCCACTCGGTGATCAGGGCGATCACGGGGTGCGGCGTGGCAGGCTCGAATTCGGTGCTGTTGGCGTCCTTGAGGCCGGCCACATGGCGCGCATACTCGATGGTGGCCACCTGCATGCCGAGGCAAATGCCCAGGTAGGGCACCTGCTGCTCGCGGGCAAAGCGGGCGGTGCTGATCTTGCCTTCCACCCCGCGTGCGCCAAAGCCGCCGGGCACCAGGATGGCGTCGTACTTGGCGAGCTTCTCGGCCGCGTCGGCGGCGTTGATGGTCTCGGAGTCCACGTGCTCGATCTTCACGCGCACGTGGTTCTTCATGCCGGCGTGGCGCAGCGCCTCGTTCACCGACTTGTAGCTGTCCGACAGGTCCACGTACTTGCCGACCATGGCGATGGTGACCTCGCCCTGTGGGTGCTCGGTTTCGTACACCAGTTGGTCCCAGCGCTTCAAGCTCGTGGGCGGCGTGTTCAGGCGCAGCTTGTCGCAGATCAGGCCATCAAGTCCCTGCTCGTGCAGCATGCGCGGCACCTTGTAGATGGTGTCCACGTCCCACATGCTGATCACGCCCCACTCGGGCACGTTGGTGAACAGCGAGATCTTGGCACGCTCGTCCTCGGGCATGCGGCGGTCGGCGCGGCACAGCAGCGCGTCGGGCTGGATACCGATCTTGCGCAGCTCCTGCACGGTGTGCTGGGTCGGCTTGGTCTTGAGCTCGCCGGCCGCGGCGATCCACGGCACATAGGTCAGGTGCACGAAGGCGGCGTTGTTGGGGCCGAGCTTCAGGCTCAGCTGGCGCACGGCTTCCAGGAAGGGCAGGGACTCGATGTCGCCCACGGTGCCGCCGACTTCCACGATGGCCACGTCCACGGCGTCATCGGTGCCGACGCCGGCGCCGCGCTTGATGTACTCCTGGATTTCATTGGTGACGTGCGGAATCACCTGCACGGTCTTGCCCAGGTAGTCGCCCCTGCGCTCCTTTTCCAGCACGCTCTGGTAGATGCGGCCGGTCGTGAAGTTGTTGGTCTTTTTCATGCGCGTTTCGATGAAACGCTCATAGTGACCCAGGTCGAGATCGGTTTCGGCGCCATCGTCCGTGACGAACACTTCGCCATGCTGGAACGGTGACATGGTGCCCGGATCCACGTTGATGTACGGGTCGAGCTTGATGAGGGTGACTTTGAGGCCCCGCGATTCGAGGATCGCGGCAAGGGAGGCTGAGGCGATTCCCTTGCCCAGGGAAGACACCACACCGCCGGTGACGAAGACAAATTTGGTCATGTCTTTTTTGGTGGTGGGAAATTGGGATTATAGATGGCCGCCCGGCACCGGGCCTGCCAAGGTCTTTCGCAACCATGCACCGGCAGGCTGGCCGTCTGCTAAATTCGCGCCCATGAATGAGCTTGCTGGCAAACACATTGTTCTGGGACTGAGCGGAGGCGTGGCTTGCTACAAGTCGGCCGATCTATGCCGCCAACTGATCAAGGAGGGCGCCACCGTGCAGGTGGTGATGACCGAGGCGGCCGGGCAGTTCATCACGCCGGTGACCATGCAGGCCCTGTCGGGGCGCCCCGTGTACGGCTCGCAGTGGGACGCGCGCGAGCCCAACAACATGCCCCACATCAACCTGAGCCGCGAGGCCGACGCCATCCTGATCGCGCCCTGCAGCGCCGATTTCATCGCCCGGCTCGTCGAGGGCCGCTCCGACGAGCTGCTCAGCCTGCTGTGCCTGGCGCGCCCCATGGACCGTGTGCCCCTGCTGCTGGCGCCCGCCATGAACCGCGAGATGTGGGCCCACCCCGCGACCCAGCGCAATCTGGCCCAAGTCGCGAAAGACGGCGCCCGGGTGCTCGGCGTGGGCAATGGCGACCAGGCCTGTGGCGAAACCGGCGACGGCCGCATGCTGGAGCCGCTGGAGCTGCTCGACGAATTGATCGCCTTTTTCACGCCCAAGCCCCTGGCCGGGCGCAAGGTGCTGATCACGGCGGGCCCGACCTTCGAGGCCATCGACCCGGTGCGCGGCATCACCAACCTGTCGAGCGGCAAGATGGGCTTTGCCATCGCCCGCGCCGCGCGCGAAGCGGGTGCAGAGGTGACCCTGGTGGCTGGGCCCGTGCACCTGCCCACGCCGCGTGGCGTGCAGCGGGTCAACGTGCAGTCGGCCCAGCAGATGCTGGCTGCGGTGATGGCGCTGGCGCCCACGTCCTCGGTGTTCATCGCCACGGCGGCCGTGGCCGACTGGCGCCCGGCCACGCAGGCCGATGAAAAGATCAAGAAGGACGGCTCGGGCCAGGCCCCGACGCTGGCCTTCGTCGAGAACCCCGACATCCTGGCCACCGTGGCCCGGTTGCCAGAGGCGCTGTCCGGCGAACTCTACTGCGTGGGTTTTGCAGCAGAGAGCCACGACCTGCTGGCCCATGCCACGGCCAAGCGCCTGCGCAAGAAAATTCCGCTGCTGGTGGGCAACATCGGCCCTGCCACCTTCGGCCAGGACGACAATGCCCTGCTGCTGGTGGATGAGCATGGCCACCGCGAACTGCCCCTGGCGTCCAAGCGCTCCCTGGCGCAGCGCCTGGTGGGCGAGGTGGCTGCACGGCTGCCCGCGCGGCGCGGCTGATGCTTTTTCGCCCATTTCTTGAGCCCTGCGGGGAGGCCCTATGACGATGCACTCGATCAAGCCCGAATGGGACACCCCGCCCAATGGCGACTTCGCCAGCTATGTGGAGCGGCTGAGCGCCTCCCAGGCGCTGCAGTCGGGGCGGGCGCAGGCGGCCCATTCCGCGCAGGTCACGCAGCAGCACCCGTTGCCCGGCGGCGTGGCCCCCGGCTCCGCGCAGGCGGCGGCACGCCAGGGCGGCGCCAGCCCCGCAGCGCTGGCCGTGGCCTTGCCGCCCGATCTGCTGAAAGTAGTGTCGCCCTTCCTCGGCATGGTGCGCATCGCCCGCACGCTGCTGGCCGTGGTCGCGGCGGTGCATGCGCTCACGCTCGTGATGGTGGGCCAGGGCTCGTGGTTTGGGTTGGCGGTGATGGCCGGCCTGTGGTGGTTCATGGGCATCGTGATCAATGCTGCCGCATCGGCAGGCACCGCAGTGGTGCCGCCAGCGGCCGTGAAGGAGCGCCAGCGGCAAGGGGCCCAGCAGCGCAAGACAGGAAACAAGAAGTGAAGATTGACGTCAAGATTCTCGATCCGCGCATGGCGGACCAGTTGCCCACCTACGCCACACCCGGCAGCGCGGGGCTCGACCTGCGGGCCTGCCTGGATGCGCCGCTCACCCTCGAACCCAATGCCTGGCAACTGGTGCCCACGGGCATATCCGTCTACCTCAAGGACCCTGGGTATGCCGCGCTGATCCTGCCGCGCTCGGGCCTGGGTCACAAGCATGGCATCGTGCTGGGCAACCTGGTGGGCCTGATCGACAGCGACTACCAGGGCCAGCTCATGGTGAGCGCCTGGAACCGCAGCAGCACGGCCTTCACGCTCGAGCCCATGGAGCGCCTGGCGCAACTGGTCATCGTGCCCGTGGTGCAGGCGCAGTTCAACGTGGTCACCGAGTTCACCGCGACGGAGCGCGGCGAAGGTGGTTACGGCTCGACCGGCAAGGCCTGACCCCACGCCTGCCATTTGTCATCTTCTGAACAAACGCTTGCGGGCGGCCTGGCCGGCTTCCTATCCTGTAGGTGATGGCTGACGCGGCCTCCCGCTGCCGGATGGCGCCGGGAACCCTTGGCCGGTGATTCAATCTCAGCATGGTCGGGCAAGGACCGCTGCGCTGGTGCAGTTGGTCGCCCGCCGAGATCCATCTTCAGGAGATTGCAATGAACAAGACGACCCGTATCGCCACGCTGACTGGCTCCCTCATCCTGATCGGGAGCCTGGCCGCTTGCGGTGCTCCCCCGCGTTCGCAGGAATACTACGCCGGCGGCGGCTACCAGACCCAGGCGCCGGTCTACTCGTCTGCCAACCCGGTTCCCACCGAGTTTGGCCGCGTGGCGAATATTGAGGTGATGCAGTCCCAGGGCCAGGGGCGCACCTCGGGCGCCGGTGCCATCATCGGCGCTGTGGTCGGCGGTGTGATCGGCAACTCGATCGGTGGCGGTTCGGGCCGCGCCGCAGCCACGGCCGTGGGCGTGCTCGGCGGTGCGGTGGCCGGCAATGCAGTCGAAGGGCGCAACAACAGCGGGTACACCCAGGCGTACCGGGTCTCCATCCAGCTGGATCATGGTGGCTACCGCGCCTATGACGTGCCATCGCCCGGCGACCTGCGCGTAGGCGATCGCGTGCGCCTGTTCGACGGCCAGATCTCGCGCATCTGATCCATCCGGCGACCGCTCGCGCTGCGAGCAACGAACGGGCCCTCTTGAGGGCCCGTGGTCGTTCAGTGCAGCAGGTCGTTCCCGGGTGCCTGGGGCTGAACGCGGAAGAACCCGGTTCCCGCACTACCCTGGCCGATTTCGTCTTCGGTGGCTTCGCGCACCGACTGCACCGTGAGCTGCAGGCGCAGCGCGATGCCCGCCAGCGGGTGGTTGCCATCCAGCACCACATGCTCGGGGTAGATCTCGGCCACCGTGTACAGCACGTCGCGCGGTGCGTCGGGATTGCAGCCCTCGGGCAGGGCGGTGCCATCGAAGGTCATGCCTTCCTCGATTTCCTGCGGGAACAGCGAGCGCGGCTCCAGGAACAGCAATTGGTCGTTGAAGTCGCCAAAAGCGTCCTCGGGCTCCAGGTGCAGCGCCACCGAGGCGCCTGCGCTGTGGCCCTGCAGGGCCTCTTCGATACGGGGCAGCAGATCATCGCCCCCCACCAGGAACTCCACCGGCTCGTCGAGCACGTCGAGTTCATCGCCAAGGGTGTCCTTCAGGATCCAGGTCAGGGCGACCACACATTGTTCGGTAATTTCCATAGGAGAATTGTCGCAGTTTGACCAACCGCCCTGCAAAGGGCCACACAGTACCCATGGACGCCCACCAACCCCTGACCCTTCTGGGCGGACTCACCCCTGCCCAGTTCATGCGCCGCCATTGGCAGAAAAAGCCGCTCCTGGTGCGCCAGGCGATCCCGGGCTTCGCGGCACCGGTGCAGCCTCGTGCACTGTTCGACCTGGCAGGCCAGGAGGGGGTGGAGTCGCGCCTGGTGCAGCAGGTCAAGGGCGTCTGGAAGCTTCGCCAGGGGCCGTTCACACGCCGCGCGCTGCCCTCGCTCAAGCAGCCCGACTGGACGCTGCTGGTGCAGGGCGTGGACTTGCACGACCAGGGCGTGCATGCGCTAATGCAGCAGTTCCGCTTCGTGCCCGAGGCGCGGCTGGACGACCTCATGATCAGCTACGCCAGCGATGGCGGCGGCGTGGGCCCGCACTTCGACAGCTATGACGTGTTCCTGCTGCAGGCCCATGGCCGGCGGCGCTGGCGCATCGGTCGCCAGAAGGACCTGGCGCTCAAGGAGGGCATACCGCTCAAGGTGTTGGCGCAGTTCGAGCCCGAGGATGAGTTCGTGCTCGAGCCCGGCGACATGCTCTACCTGCCGCCGCGCTATGCCCACGACGGCATAGCCGAGGGCGAGTGCATGACCTATTCCATCGGCTTTCGCGCGCCGGCACGGGCCGAGCTCGCCAACGAGCTGCTGGTGCGCCTGACCGAAGAGGCCGAGGAGGGCGATGCCCGCGTGCTCTACCGCGACCCGCGCCAGGAGGCGGTGGAGCAGCCCGCAGCCATTCCCGCCAGCCTGCAGGACTTCGCGCGCGAGGCGCTGGCCCGGGCCCTGGCCGAACCATTGGCGCTGGAGCGCGCCCTAGGCGAGTACCTGACCGAGCCCAAGCCCAATGTCTGGTTCGATCCCGACGAATCCGGCGCCATGATCGAGGGTGTGGTGCTGGATCGCCGCACCCGCATGATGTATGACGCGCAGCATGTGTTCATCAACGGCGAGAGCTACCGCGCCGCCGGCCGCGACGCCACGCTGATGCGGCGCCTGGCCGACCACCGGCGTCTGTCCGAGCGCGAGCTGGCGCGTGCCAGCGACGACGCGCTGGAGCTGATTTCGTCCTGGTGCGATGCAGGATGGGCCCATTCCGATACCGAGGACACCGAGGAGGACTGACCGTGACGCACGATCCCAGCAACCCACCGTCTGCCGCTGCGCCGGGCGAGCTGCCTTC
The DNA here is from genome assembly GCF_001428665.1 of Acidovorax sp. Root219. Classification (GTDB taxonomy): domain Bacteria; phylum Pseudomonadota; class Gammaproteobacteria; order Burkholderiales; family Burkholderiaceae_C; genus Acidovorax. The sequence goes on along the minus strand of NZ_LMIJ01000019.1, from coordinate 90,453 downwards.
GGGCCGCTTCGCCAGCCGCGAGACCTTTATCCAACTGGTGCGCGATGCGCTGGCCACGGCGGCGCGCGACGGCTGGGAGGAGATCGTGGTCAGCGATGCCCATTTCCATGACTGGCCCCTGGGCGAGCGGGCGGTGGTGGAGTCGCTGCAGGCCTGGGCGCGCACGGGCCGGCGCTTCACCATGCTGGCGCGCTCGTACGACGAGGTGATCCGCCGCCATGCGCGCTTCGTGCGCTGGCGCGGCACCTGGGACCACATCATCACCTGCCGGCGCAGCGCCTCGGCCGACCCGCTGGACATTCCCAGTGTGCTATGGTCGCCGCAATGGGTCATGCACCGGCTGGACCCGGAGCGCTGCGTGGGCGTGACGGGCCGCGAGCCCGAGCGCCGCGTGCTGGTGCGTGAAACACTCAATGAATGGCTGCACGGAAAAAGTGCCCCGGGCTTTCCTGCCTCCACGCTCGGGCTGTAGGACAAACGCCCGACTTGGTGTTTCCAGGCCTTGCACCATGTGAAGGCTCGGTAAACCTTGCATCCGTGTTAGTCAGTATTGACTAAATGCCAATATAATCGGCGGCTGCGCCGAAATGGTGCTACTCAAGTGCACTGTGCCAATGCGCAAAGGCTTTCTGGAGCCGGGCGCTGTGGCTTTTCAAGATTCTGTCTGTCCCAACTAGGAAAAATCGCAATGAAGAACTCTCTCGTTCTGGCCGCCCTGATCGCTGCTGCTGCCCTCGCCGCTTGTGGCAAGAAGGAAGAACCCGCTCCAGCACCAGCACCCGCACCCGTGGTGGTTCCAGCGCCTGCTGCTGATCCAGCACCTGCAGCTGCCGCTTCCGAAGCAGCTTCTGCCGCTTCGGACGCCGCTGCCGCTGCCAACGCAGCTGCCACGGCCGCTACCGCTGCTGCCAGCGCTGCTTCGAACTAAGCACGCCTGAACCCTGGCCGCGCCACGGCGCCGGCCTTTGGTTCGGAAGCCCTGCCCTCGTAAGAGAGCAGGGTTTTTTTTCGCCTGCGTTGCTCAGAACAGCGAGGTGGCCGGGGGTGGCGGCGACAGGTGGCCGCAGGGCACGGGCTGCTCTCCCACGGTGAGCCAGCCCGTCCCCTGGGCCTGGTCGGCCACCACGATGAGCTCCGGTGCCCATTGCAGCGCGCCCGCAAGCGCCAGCCGGGCCAGGTCGGGCGTGTTGTTGCGCGCGCTCAGGTGGGCGGCCACCACCCACTGCAGGCCATCGTGCCGCACGGCCTGCACGATGGCGGCGCTGGCGTGGTTGGCCAGGTGGCCATAGGCGCCGCCCACGCGGCGCTTGAGGAAGGCCGGGTAGGCCGAGGCCGCCAGCAGGTCGGGGTCGTGGTTGGCCTCGATGAACAGGGCGTGGCAGCCCTGCACCTGCTGCAGCACATGGGGTGTGGCGTGGCCCAGGTCGGTCAGCAGGGCCAGGTGCATGGCGCCATCGCTGCAGCGCAGCTGCAGGGGTTCGCGTGCATCGTGCGGCACGGTGAAGGGTTGGATGGACAGCGGGCCCAGTTCGATGGCCTGCATGTCGCAGGCCAGCTGCAGCAGCCCGTCGAAATCCGGCGCGCCGATGGCCATGTGCGTGCCCTGGCTCATCCACACCGGGATGCGGTGGCGCAGGGCCAGCAGGTGCGCGCAGCCGATATGGTCCGAATGCTCGTGGGTGATGAACACGCCGTCGATCTGCCCCAGCTGCAGGCCAGCCGCAGCCAGGCGGGTCTGCAGCTGGCGTATGCCCAGCCCGCAATCGACCAGCAGGCGGCGCGTGTGCAGGCCATCGCTGGCCTCCACGATGGTCGCATTGCCGGCACTGCCGCTGGCCAGGTTCTTCAAACGCAGCATGTGGAAATGAATTGCGCCTGGGCCCCACCCCGCAGGGTGGCGTCCAGGCGCATGCAGTCAGGGGTGTCGGTGTGGCTTACTTGAGCTCGTCTGCGATCACGCGCACGATGCGCTCGGCGTTGGCCGAGGCTTCGGGCGTGCCGCCTTCGTTGAGCACGGACACCGTGGTCGCTTCACCCTGGCTGCGCACGACGATGCGGTACTTGAGCGGCGGCACGGCGTCCGGCGAGCGGGTGAACAGCTTGCCGAAGAAGCCGGACTCCTTCTTGTCCGCATTGGGCGCCACATAGCGCACGAAGTACACGCCATCGTTGCGGTTGCGGTCTTCCACGGTGAAGCCGGTGCGGTCCAGCGCCACGCCGACACGGCGCCAGGCGCGGTCGAAGCCTTCCTTCATCTGCACCACGGGCACGTTGTTCACCGTGGCCACGGTGGCCGATTGCGCCACGGGCGCGGCTGCGGCGGCCACGACGGCCTTGGATTGCTCCTGGCTCACACCCAGCCTGACCATCAGGCGGCGCAGGAACTCGGTTTCCAGCTCGGGGTCGGCCGCGCGGGGCTGCCAGACGGTCTGGTCCTTGGTGGTGTTGCTGTAGACCTCGACCATGCCGCGGTGCGTGATGTAGACCTCGGTGCCGCCAGCGGCATTGCGCTCCAGGCGGGTGCGGAAGCGGTCGCGCTCACCCGTGGAGTACAGCGAATCGATGACCTTGCCCAGGGTGGAGCGGATCAGGTCCTGGGGCAGCTTGGCGCGGTTTTCGGCCCAGTCGGTTTCCATGATGCCCAGGTTGGCCTGGTCCAGGTCCAGCGTGAAGCCGTTCTCCAGCCAGAAGTCGCGCACGGGCTCCCACAGCTTGTCGGCGGGGCGGTCGATCACCAGCCAGCGCTTGTTGCCGTCGCGCTGGATGCGCACGTCGCCCAGTTGCGTGGCGGCCGCATTGGCCGTGCCCGAGGGTTGGGCGGCCTGGCTGGCCTGCATGGCAGCAGCCGAAACGGCGCCGCCCGGCACGTTGTAGCGGGAGTCGCGCGAGAGCTGGGTCAGGTCCGGGGGCACCTCCAGCGTGGAGCCCTTGGCGGCGCTCTTGTAGTCGATCTTGTCGCCTTCGAGGGCGGAGCAGGCAGACAGGGCCAGGGCGAGGGCCAGCAGGCCCACTCGGGTAGTAACAGCGTTCACGCGAATATCCTCGGAGTGTTCTTGGTACAGGCGCAGCCAGGGTTAAATCAGGCTGGCGGAGCGCAGTGCCGCCTCGACCACGGCTTCGTTGCCCTGGCTCAGCGGTGTCATGGGCAGGCGCAGTGTGCCACCGCACAGGCCCATGCGGGCCACGGCCCACTTCACGGGAATGGGGTTGGCTTCGACGAAGAGCTGCTTGTGCACGGGCATCAGCTGGAACTGGATTTCCATGGCGCGCTGCACGTTGCCGGCAATCGCCGCCACGCACAGCTCGTGCATCAGGCGCGGGGCCACGTTGGCCGTCACGCTCACGTTGCCGTGGCCGCCGCACAGCATCAGGGCCACGGCGGTCGGGTCATCGCCCGAGTAGATGCCGAAACCCTTGGGGGCTTCGCGGATCAGCCACTGTGCGCGCTCGATATTGCCCGTGGCCTCCTTGATGCCGATGATGCCGGGCACCTGGGCCAGGCGCAGCACGGTGTCGTGCTGCATGTCGGCCACGGAGCGGCCGGGCACGTTGTACAGAATGGTGGGCAGGTCGCCCACGGCCTCGGCGATGGCCTTGAAATGCTGGTACTGGCCCTCTTGCGTGGGCTTGTTGTAGTAGGGCACGACCTGCAGCTGCGTGTCGGCGCCCACCTTCTTGGCAAAGCGGGCCAGCTCGATGGCCTCGGCCGTGGAGTTGGCGCCGCAGCCGGCCATGATGGGCACGCGCTTGGCGGCCTGCTCCACCGACACGCGGATGATCTCGCAGTGCTCTTCAACGTTCACCGTGGGCGATTCGCCCGTGGTGCCCACAACGCCGATGCAATCGGTGCCTTCGGCGATGTGCCAGTCGATCAGTTTGCGCAGCGCGGCGTAGTCGACGCTACCGTCCTCATGCAAGGGGGTGACGAGGGCGACGATGCTGCCAGTGAGTGGCACTAAGGAAGATGTCATGTCCGCAGTGGTGAACGGGATAAAAGAGCATTCTAACTAGCCGCACTGGCCAGCAGATGTCTTGAGGGTGCCCCGGCGTCCGCAAGTTCCCTGATGGCCGTGATGCGCTGCACGAAACGCGCGGGTTCTTCGAGGAAGCCGTCCTCGTAGGCCACGGTGCGCAATCCGCTGCAGGCGGCCAGCAATTCGCCCGGCTGCAGCAGGAATTCGGGCCGCGCCGGGCGGCCCACCGTTTCGTTACCGTGTGCAAAGGTCTCGTAGACCAGTACGCCGCCCGGCGCGAGGCTGGCCACCAGCGTGGGAAACAGCGGGCGCCACAGGTAATTGGTGACCACCACGGCACCGAACTGGCGTCCGGCAAAGGGCCAGGGGCCGCTTTCGATGTCGGCGCACACCATCTCTCCGAGCGGGGCTCCTGCAGCCACGGCCTCGGGGGAGCGGTCCACCCCCACCACGGTGTGGCCCAGGCCGTGCAGCCAGCGCAGGTGGCGCCCGGCACCGCAGGCCACGTCGAGGACGGTGCTGCGGGGTGCTATCAGGGTCGACCAGCGGCGCACCCAGTCCGAGGGGTTGTCAGATCCGTGCATGCGCCCTAGAAGCAGTTCCACACCTGGTCGGCCAGCATCACCATGAACTCGGGCACGGTGTACATGGCAAACACGGCCAGGCACGCCAGGATGGCCACGGCCCAGGCCAGCACCCGCCACGCCAGCGGCAGGGCCGGGGTGCGGTGGGGGGCGTGTTCGGGGGCGGCTGGCATGGTGATCGGGTGCAAAGGTTCAGGCCGCCATCATGCCGGCACGGGGGCTGCGCGCTGGATAGGGCTTTCCTTGACCGGCAGGTTCACCAGGGCGGCGAACACCCCCAGGGCGATGGCGATGTACCAGACGATGTCGTAGCTGCCCGTGGCGTCGTACAGGTAGCCGCCCAGCCAGACGCCCAGGAAGCTGCCGATCTGGTGGCTGAAGAACACGAAGCCGCCGAGCATGGACAGGTGCTGCACGCCGAAGATCTGGGCAATGGTGGCATTGGTGGGCGGAATGGTGGACAGCCACAGCGTGCCCATGACGGCCGAGAAGATGTACACCGAGGCCGGCGACAGCGGCACCGCCAGGAACACCGCAATGGCAATCGCCCGCGCAAAGTAGATGAAGGCCAGGATGTAACGTTTTTGCAGGCGCTGGCCCAGGGTGCCGGCAATGTAGGTGCCGAACACGTTGAACAGGCCGATCAGCGCCAGCGCATAGCTGGCCACCTGGGGCGACAGGCCGTGGTCCTTGAGGTAGCTGGGCATGTGCACGCCGATGAACACCACCTGGAAGCCGCAGACGAAGTAGCCCGCCATCAGCAGCGAGAAGCTGGGGTAGCGAAAGGCCTCGAACAGTGCCTGGGCGACGGTCTGGTCGCGCTGGGGCGGGGCCGCGCCCTTGAAACCCGGTTCGCGCAGGCCGAAGGCCAGGGGCATGATGAGCAGCACCGCCAGCGACAGCGCCAGCAGCGCCTGCTGCCAGCCGAAGTTGGCGATGAGCCAGCCTTCCATGGGCACCATGAGGAACTGGCCGAAGGAGCCGGCCGCTGCCGCCACCCCCATCGCCCAGGAGCGTTTTTCGGGCGCGATCTGGCGGCCCAGCACGCCATAGATCACGGCATAGGTGGTGCCTGCCTGGGCTGCACCGATCAGTACCCCGGCCGTCAGCGCGAACAGCGTGGGCGTGGGCGACAGGGCCATGCCCGCCAGGCCGGCCGCATACAGGGCAGCGCCGGCCAGCAGCACGCGGAAGGCGCCGAAGCGGTCGGCTGCCATGCCGGCGAAGATGCCGATCAGGCCCCACGAGAGGTTCTGGATGGCGATGGCCAGGGCAAAGGACTGGCGCGTCCAGCCCATGTCCTGGGTGATGGGCAGCAGCCACAGGCCAAAGCCGTGGCGGATGCCCATGGACAGGGTCACGATGGCCGCGCCGCACGCGAGCACCTGGAACATGGACAGTTTCGGAGGATGCATAGACATGCGCAGAATGTAGCCAGATTGGCCACAATCTGCCCGCACACTGCCGAACAGTACAGTTGGGGGTGGTGGGGCTGTATTTTTATCCAGTCTTTGCTGCGCCGCACTACAATCCGCCGCATGTCTGCCAAACCGTCTTCCGTCTCCGCCAGCGAATATTCCGAAGGGTCGATCCGTGTGCTCAAGGGCCTGGAGCCCGTCAAGCAGCGCCCGGGCATGTACACCCGCACCGACAACCCCCTGCACATCATCCAGGAGGTGCTGGACAACGCCGCCGACGAAGCGCTGGCCGGGCATGGCAAGAAGATCAAGGTCACGCTGCACACCGACGGTTCGGTCAGCATTGAGGACGATGGGCGCGGCATCCCCTTCGGCATGCACCCCGAAGAGAACGCCCCGGTGATCGAACTGGTGTTCACCCGCCTGCATGCGGGCGGCAAGTTCGACAAGGGCAAGGGCGGCGCCTACAGCTTCTCGGGCGGCCTGCACGGTGTGGGCGTGAGCGTGACCAACGCGCTGGCCACCCGCCTGGAAGTGAGCAGCCACCGCGAAGGCAAGGTCGCGCGGCTGGTGTTTTCGGCCGGCGACGTGGTCGAGCCCCTGGTGACCCGCGCGCTGGAAGCCGGAGAGCGCAAGCAGGGCACCACCGTGCGCGCCTGGCCCGATGCCAAGTATTTCGAATCGAGCGCGCTGCCCATGGGCGAGCTCACGCACCTCTTGCGCAGCAAGGCGGTGCTGATGCCCGGCGTGTCCGTGACCCTGGTCAACGAGAAGACGCGCGATACCCAGACCTGGCAGTACAAGGGCGGCCTGCGCGACTACCTGATGCAGACGCTCAACGGCGAACCGGTGATCCCGCTGTTCGAGGGCGAAGGCTTTGCCGACCGCAACAACGAAAGCTTTGCCGAAGGCGAGGGCGCATCCTGGTGCGTGGCCTTCACCGAAGACGGCCAGCCCGTGCGCGAAAGCTACGTCAACCTGATCCCCACCAGCGCCGGCGGCACGCACGAAAGCGGCCTGCGCGACGGCCTGTTCAATGCCGTCAAGAGCTTCATCGAGCTGCACAGCCTGCTGCCCAAGGGCGTGAAGCTGCTTCCCGAAGACGTGTTTGCGCGCGCCAGCTATGTGCTCAGTGCCAAGGTGCTGGACCCGCAGTTCCAGGGCCAGATCAAGGAGCGCCTGAACTCGCGCGACGCCGTGCGCCTGGTCTCGGGCTTCGTGCGCCCGGCGCTGGAGCTGTGGCTCAACCAGCACGTCGATTACGGCAAGAAGTTGGCCGAACTGGCCATCAAGGCTGCGCAGACGCGCCAGAAGGCCGGCCAGAAGGTCGAAAAGCGCAAGGGCTCGGGCGTGGCCGTGCTGCCCGGCAAGCTCACCGACTGCGAAAGCCGCGACCTGGCCCACAACGAGGTCTTCCTGGTCGAGGGCGACTCGGCCGGCGGCAGCGCCAAGATGGGCCGCGACAAGGAAAGCCAGGCCGTGCTGCCGTTGCGCGGCAAGGTGCTCAACACCTGGGAGGTGGAGCGCGACCGACTGTTTGCCAACAACGAAATCCACGACATCTCGGTGGCCATCGGCGTGGACCCGCACGGCCCTAACGACACGCCCGACCTTACGGGCCTGCGCTACGGCAAGATCTGCATCCTGGCGGATGCCGACGTGGACGGCTCGCACATCCAGGTGCTGCTGCTCACGCTGTTCTTTCGCCACTTCCCCAAGCTCATCGACGCCGGCCATATCTATGTGGCGCGCCCCCCGCTGTTCCGGGTGGACGTGCCGGCCCGTGGCAAGAAGCCTGCCGCCAAGATGTATGCACTGGACGACGGCGAGCTCACCGCCATTCTCGACAAGTGCGCCAAGGACGGCGTGGCCCGCGAGAAGTGCCAGATCAGCCGCTTCAAGGGTCTGGGTGAGATGAATGCCTCGCAGCTGTGGGAGACCACCCTCAACCCCGATACCCGGCGCCTGCTGCCCGTGCAGCTGGGCAGCACGGACTTCGCCGCGACCGAGGGCCTGATCACCAAGCTCATGGGCAAGGGCGAGGCGGCCTCGCGGCGCGAGCTGATGGAGCTGCACGGCGATGCGGTCGAGATCGACATCTGACCGGCTGCGCCTGGCGTGCGCGGGCCTGCTGCTGTGCCTGGCGCACACGGCTGCCCACGCCGACCTCTGGGCCTTCGTCGATGCGCGCGGCGTGACCCACTTCGCGCCCGAGCAGGTGGATGCCAACTACCAGCTGTTCTTCAAGGGCAACGAATTCGACTCCACGCGCGACGCGCCCGGCGATGCGCCGGCCATGCCCTATGCCCTGCCGCCTGCGGGGGCGCGGCTGCTGGCCTTTTTCGACATTGCGCCGGACTACAAGCGTGTGAAGCACCACCTGCGTGCCGCTGCGGCCAAGCACGCCGTGGACTACGAGTTGCTGCAGGCGCTGATCGCGACCGAATCGGGCTTCGATGCCGATGCCGTGTCGCCCAAGGGGGCTGTGGGCCTCATGCAGGTGATGCCGGCCACGGCGACCCGCTTTGGCGTGAGAGCCGATGCCAAGCGCTCGGTCGAGAAGAAACTCGCCGACCCGGCGGTGAACGTGCCCACCGGCACCCGCTACCTGCGCCACCTGCTGGACCTGTTTCCCAACCGCCTGGACCTGGCGCTGGCCGCTTACAACGCGGGCGAAGGGGCGGTGCAGCGCGCGGGCAACCAGATCCCGGCCTACAAGGAAACGCAGAACTACGTGCGCACCGTGATGGGCCTGTACACCCAGCTCAAGCCGCCGGCACCCGTGCTGGCCCAGCGTGCCGTGCCCGGGCGCGTGCGCATGGAACTCTCGGGCGGCGCCCTGAACCGGGGCAACCTGCCGCCCGCCCGCGTGGCACAGACGCCCGCAATGACTGAACCTGAATCCAGCAAGAACGAATGAGCGACCAACCCACTCTCGATTTCCCGGCCTCCGACGACGGCGGCGATTCCCTGGGCCTGGCCAGCTACGCCCAGCGGGCCTACCTCGAATATGCGCTGTCGGTCGTCAAGGGCCGTGCCCTGCCGGACGTGTGCGATGGCCTCAAACCCGTGCAGCGGCGCATCCTGTACTCCATGGACCGCATGGGCCTGGGGTACAGCGGCCCGACGCGCAACACGGCGGCCAAGCCGGTCAAGAGCGCCCGCGTGGTGGGCGACGTGCTGGGCCGCTTCCATCCGCATGGCGACCAGTCGGCCTACGATGCGCTGGTGCGCATGGCGCAGGATTTTGCCCAGCGCTACCCGCTGATCGATGGCCAGGGCAACTTCGGCAGCCGCGATGGCGACGGCGCTGCGGCCATGCGCTACACCGAGGCGCGCCTGTCGCGCATCACCAGCCTGCTGCTCGACGAGATCGACGAGGGTACGGTCGATTTCATGCCCAACTACGACGGCAGCACCGAGGAGCCGCGCCAGTTGCCCGCGCGCCTGCCGTTCGCGCTGCTCAACGGTGCCAGCGGCATTGCCGTGGGCCTGGCCACCGAGATCCCGAGCCACAACCTGCGCGAGATCGCCGACGCCTGCGTGGCGCTGATCAAGACGCCTTCGCTCTCGGCAGAGGACCTGCTGGCCCTGGTGCCCGGCCCCGACTACCCCGGTGGCGGGCAGATCATCAGCGCTGCCTCCGACATCGCCGACGCCTACCGCACGGGCCGCGGCAGCCTGAAGGTGCGCGCGCGCTGGAAGATCGAGGACATGGCGCGCGGCCAGTGGCAACTGGTGGTCAACGAGCTGCCGCCGGGCGTGAGCTCGCAGAAAGTGCTCGAAGAGATCGAGGAGATCACCAATCCCAAGGTCAAGGCCGGCAAAAAGGCGCTGAGCCTGGAGCAGACGCAGCTCAAGGCCAGCATGCTGGCCGTGCTGGACGTGGTGCGCGACGAGTCGAGCAAGGACGCGCCGGTGCGCCTGGTGTTCGAGCCCAAGACCGGCAAGACCCCGCAGCAGGAGCTGATCACTGCGCTCCTGGCCCACACCAGCCTGGAGACTTCGTCGCCGATCAACCTGACCATGATCGGCCTGGATGGCCGGCCGGTGCAGAAGTCGCTGCGCCTGATGCTGGAGGAGTGGATCTCCTTTCGCCAGAGCACCATCACCCGCCGCACGCAGCACCGCCTGGGCAAGGTGCTGGACCGCATCCACATCCTCGAAGGGCGGCAGATCGTGCTGCTCAACATCGACGAGGTGATCGCCATCATCCGCCAGGCAGAGGACCCCAAGGCCGCGCTGATCGAGCGTTTTGCGCTGTCGGACCGGCAGGCCGAAGACATCCTGGAAATCCGCCTGCGCCAACTGGCGCGGCTCGAAGCCATCAAGATCGAGCAGGAGCTCAAGGAGCTGCGCGAAAGCCAGGGCAAGCTTGAAGACATCCTGAACAACCCCGGCTCGCTGCGCCGCCTGATGGTCAAGGAAATCGAGGCCGATGCCAAGACCTTTGCCGATGACCGCCGCACGCTGATCCAGGCCGAGAAAAAGGCCGTGGCCGAGGTCAAGGTGGTGGATGAGCCGGTGACCGTGGTGGTTTCGCAAAAGGGCTGGGTGCGCGCGCGCACCGGCCATGGCCACGAGGCAGGGAGCTTCGCCTTCAAGGCCGGCGACGGGCTGTACCGCACCTTCGAGTGCCGCACGGTCGACATCTTGCTGGCCTTTGGCAGCAATGGCCGGGTGTACTCGGTGCCGGTGTCGGTGCTGCCGGGGGCTCGCGGTGACGGCCAGCCCGTGACCACGCTGGTCGAGCTCGAATCGGGCACGCAGCTCCTGCACTACTTTGCCGGCCCTGCCAGCGCCAGCCTGCTGCTGTCCAACTCGGGGGGCTATGGTTTCCTGGCCTCGGTGGAGAACATGGTCTCGCGCCAGAAGGGCGGCAAGGCCTTCCTTACGCTGGGCGAGGGCGAAACCGTGTGCCCACCCTCGCATGCGGCGGGCAGCACCGGCGGCCAGCCGCTGGTGTCGGCCACGCATGTGGCCTGCGCCTCGGCTGGCGGGCGCATCCTGACTTTCGAGATCAGCGAACTCAAGACCATGGCCAATGGCGGGCGCGGCCTGATGCTGATCGACCTGGAGCCCAAGGACACGCTGGCCGGCGCTGCGGCCTACACGCGCAGCATCCGCATCGAAGGCATGGGCCGGGGCGGCAAGGAGCGCGAGGAAACGCTGGAGATCCGCTCGCTCAACAATGCCCGGGCCGCGCGCGGGCGCAAGGGCAAGGCGGCGGACCTGGGCTTCAAGCCCGCGTCGGTGACCCGCGTCGAATAGCGGTCACCCCCCGACTGCCAGGAAGCCACCCACCCGGGTGGCTTCTTTTTTGGTGCATGGCAACACTCCACGGGTTGCTACGGATTGGACGAAAGCCTGGAACGGGCGCACCATATGTAAAGAAGTGTCTGCAATGGCGCCAGGCGCGGGTTTTGCCCCGGTGGTGGCGGGCAGGCCCTGAAAAAATCGACAACGACAGGAGACCATGATGTTCCAACGCATCCGCATTGCCCAGAAACTGTGGCTCGCCGTCATCTTCATTGTGGTCATGCTGGCCGGCGTGGTGGGTTTTTCGGCCTACCGTTCGGCCAAGGTGCAGGCCGAGGCCGATGAAGTTGCCAGTGAAATGCAGACCCGTGTCGGCGCTGCGATCCGCTGGGCCGGCCTCACGGAGACCAATGCGGCCCGCACGCAGGCGCTCATCGTGAGCAGCGATGCGGCGGTGGAGGCCGAATTCAAGGACGTGATCACCGCCACCTCGGCGCAGATCACCGAGGTGCAGAAGTCGCTCGAAGCCATGGCGCTGTCCGACGCGGACAAGGCGCAGATGGCCAAGATCGCCGACGCCCGCAAAACCATGATCGACTTGCGCGGCAAGGCCCGCCAGCTCAAGACCGATGGCAAGGCGGAGGAAGCCGTGACCCTGGTCAAGCAGACCTACAACCCGGCGGTGGCGGCCTACCTCACCACCTTGCGCGACTTTGTGGAGCTGCAGCAAAAGACCGCCCAGACCCGGCTGGCCGAGATGGCGGCCTCGCGTATGCTCACGGTGAAGATCGCCGCCGTGGCAGTGAGCGCCTTGCTGCTGGCCATCATCGCCGGGGCCTACTACCTGATCGGCCATATCCAGCGGCCCCTGGCGCAGGCCAATGACCTCGCGGCCAAGATCGCTGCCGGCGATTTGAGCGAGCAGGGTTCGGTCACGCGCGGCGACGAGTTCGGCGACCTGCTGCGCTCGCAGTATGCGATGAGCGATTCGCTCGGGCGCATGGTGCACCAGGTGCGCCAGAGCACCGACAGCATCGCCATTGCCAGCGCCGAGATCGCCACCGGCAACCACGACCTGTCGGCACGCACCGAGCAGACGTCGAGCAACCTGCAGGAAACGGCGGCGGCGATGGAGCAGTTCACCAGCACCATCGCGCAGAGCGCGACCAGCGCCCGCCAGGCCAGCACCCTGGCCGCCAGCGCCACGGGCGTGGCCGAGCGCGGTGGCTCGGTGGTGACCCAGGTGGTCTCCACCATGGAAGACATCAACCACAGCAGCAAGAAGATCTCGGACATCATCGGCACCATCGATGGCATTGCCTTTCAGACCAACATCCTGGCGCTGAATGCGGCAGTGGAGGCGGCCCGTGCCGGCGAGCAGGGCCGGGGCTTTGCCGTGGTGGCCAGCGAGGTGCGCAGCCTCGCCCAGCGCAGCGCCGAGGCGGCCAAGGAGATCAAGGCGCTGATCAGCGCCTCGGTGGAAAAGGTGGAAACCGGCAGCCGCCTGGTGGCCGATGCAGGCAGCACCATGACCGACATCGTGCGCTCGGTGCAGAGCGTGACCGACATGATCGGCGAGATCACCTCCGCATCGTCCGAGCAGAGCCTGGGCATCAACCAGGTCAACCAGGCGGTGGGCAACCTCGATCAGATGACGCAGCAGAATGCCGCCTTGGTGGAAGAGAGCGCCGCCGCAGCCCAGAGCCTGCGCGAGCAGGCCGAGCACCTGGCGCAGGTGGTCTCGGTGTTCAAGGTCAACGGGGCCGCCTATGGCGGCGTGGCGCCGCCGATGCGTGCGGCGCACAAGCCCGCAGCGCCGGCCAAGCCCGCAGCCGCAGCAAAGTCCACCGCTCCCCGCATCACCCAGGCGGCCAGCAAGCCGGCGACGAAGGCCGCTGCGCCAGCCAAGGCGGCGCCGGCACGCTCACCAGCCCTGGCCCAGGGGGCCGAGGAGGACTGGGAGTCGTTCTGACCAGGTGGTCCTTATCGGTCGGGCCTGGTCGGCAGGTGCTTCAGGCCAGCTCTGCGATCAGCTCGATTTCGACGCAGGCACCCATGGGGATCTGCGCCACACCGAAGGCGCTGCGTGCGTGCACACCCTTGTCGCCGAACACCTGGCCGAACAGCTCGCTCGCGCCATTCGTCACCAGGTGCTGCTCGGTGAAGTCGCCGGTCGAGTTCACCAGGCTCATCACCTTCACGATGCGCTTGATGCGGTTCAGGTCGCCGCCGGTGGCCGCATGCAGCGTGCCCAACAGGTCCACGGCCACGGCGCGTGCGGCGGTCTTGCCTTCTTCGGTGCTGATGTTCTTGCCGAACTGCGCGGCCCATGGCTTGCCGTCCTTGCGCGCAATATGGCCGGAGAGGAACACCAGGTTGCCGGTCTGCACGTAGGGCACGTAGGCGGCCGCAGGCACTGACACCGGTGGCAGGGTGATGTTCAGTTCGGAAAGCTTGTCGTAAACGCTCATGGTCGTTGTCCTTCGGTGGAGGTGGTGGTTGACATTGGCCTGGGGCGGCGCGCGGCGCCGGGCCGGGCCAGGGCAGCACGTGAGTGTTACATACCCGCGCGGCGTGCCTGGCGAAGGCCTGCTGTCTTCGCGGTTTAGCATCTGCGCATGCCGGAGCTGCACGCCACTGTGATAGCTGCAACCGCCACGGGTACTCCGGTGGCGGTTGCGCGCAGCCATGCGCCGGCCCTGTGGCGCCTGCCCGCTTTGCTGGCGGGCAGCCTGGTGGGCGCGGCGCTGCAGCTGCAGCAGCCGGTGCTGTGGCATTGGCACGGCTATGCGCTCGTGCTGGCGTGTGCGGTCGTGCTGTGGGGCTTGTCGGGCCTGCTGGTGCGGTCCGGCGGCGCCCGCCGCTGGCTGTGCCAAGTGCTCGTGGCCTGTGCGGGCGCCGCGTTGCTGTTTGCCACCACCGGCCTGCGCGCCACGGTCTACCTGCAGGGCGCGCTGGACCCGGCGCTGGAGGGGCAGAACATCCGTGTCATCGGCACCATCGCCGCCATGCCCCAGGTCAATGAGGCGGGGGTGCGCCTGCGCCTGGATGTGGAATCGGCCTGGCTGCCCGGTGAGGGTGCGGGGGCCGCACGCAAGCCTGTTCAGCTGCCCGAGCGCATGGACGTTTCCTGGTACGGCGGCTTCTTCTTCGGCGCCACCAGCGCGACCACCACCGTCAGGCCGCTGGAGCCACAGCGCCGGCCCCCGGCCCTGCATGCGGGCGAGCGCTGGGAAATGACCATCCGCCCGCGCGCGCCGCATGGCCTGAGCAACCCGCACGGCTTCGACTACGAGCTCTGGACCTGGGAGCAGGGCGTGCAGGCGACAGGCACGGTGCGAACGGGCCCCAAGGACCTGGCGCCCGTGCGGCTGGCCAGCACCTGGCAGTACCCGGTGGAGCAGGCGCGCCAGTCCGTGCGCGATGCCATCCTGGCGCGGCTGGCCCCGGGGCTGGACCCCGACGACCCTGGCCGCGCACGCATGGCCGGCGTGGTGGCTGCCCTGGTCACGGGCGACCAGCGTGCCATCGACCGGGCCGATTGGGATGTGTTCCGCGCGACCGGCGTGGCGCATCTGATGAGTATTTCTGGGCTCCACATCACGCTCTTCGCCTGGCTCGCGGCGCTGTTGGTGGGTGCCCTGTGGCGCCGCTCGCTGCGCCTGTGCCTGGCGGTGCCGGCGCCCACAGCTGCGCTGGTGGCCGGGGTGCTGCTGGCGGCGGCCTATGCCCTTTTCAGCGGCTGGGGCGTGCCGGCGCAGCGCACGGTGACCATGCTGGCCACGGTGGCCCTGCTGCAGCTCTCGGGCCGCCGCTGGCCCTGGCCCCAGGTGTGGCTGCTGGCCTGCGCGGCCGTGGTCTGGGTGGACCCGTGGGCGCTGTACCAGGCGGGCTTCTGGCTCAGCTTCGTGGCGGTGGCCGTGCTGTTCGCCACCGACACGCGTGCCGTGGGCGGCGCGCGCCCCAAGGGTCGGGCGCGTGTGCTGGCGCTGCTGCGCGAGCAGTGGGTGGTCACGCTGGCACTCACGCCGCTGTCCCTGCTGCTGTTCGGCCAGGTGTCGCTGGTCGGCTTCGTGGCCAACCTGGTGGCGATCCCGTGGGTCACGCTCGTCGTCACGCCGCTGGCGCTGGGCGGGGTGCTCTGCGTGCCCTTGTGGAATCTGGCGCTGTGGAGCCTGCAGCCCCTGTCCGCCCTGTTGCAGTGGCTGGCGACCTGGCCGATGGCGGTGCTGTACCTGCCCGTGGCGCCGCTGTGGGCCGGCGCGGCGGCCCTGGCCGGTGGCGTGCTGCTGGCCATGCGCCTGCCGTGGCGGCTGCGCCTGCTGGCCCTGCCATTGGTGCTGCCGGTGCTGTGGTGGCAGCCCGGTCGGCCCGCGCCGGGCCAGTTTGAGCTGCTGGCCGCCGACATAGGCCAGGGCAATGCCGTGCTGGTGCGCACGGCCAGCCACACCCTGCTGTACGACGCAGGCCCGCGCTTCAGCCTGGAGAGCGACGCCGGCCACCGCGTGCTGGTGCCGCTGCTGCGTGCCCTGGGTGAGCGGGTGGACGTGCTCATGCTCAGCCACCGCGATGCCGACCACACGGGCGGTGCCGCCGCCGTGCTGGCACAGCAGCCCGGTGCTCGGCTCACCGGCTCCATCGAGGCCGGGCACGAGCTGCAGGCCCTGCGCCCCGCCACGCCCTGCCTGGCGGGCCAGCGCTGGGAGTGGGATGGCGTGGCCTTCGAGGTGCTGCACCCCGCGCCCGGGGATGCCGGCGCGGCCGTGCGCGCCAACCACATCAGCTGCGTGCTGCGCATCGTGGCGGCCGGGGAGCAGGCCGCCGTGGCGCTGCTGGCGGGCGACATCGAGACCGGGCAGGAGCAGGCCCTGGTGGCGCGTGGCGTGCCGCTCAAGGCCGATGTGCTGCTGGTGCCGCACCACGGCAGCAAGACCTCGTCCACCGGCGGCTTCCTGGATGCCGTGGCGCCTCGCACCGCTTTGGTGCAGGCCGGCTACCGCAACCGTTTTGGCCATCCGGCGCCCGATGTGCTGGCGCGCTACCAGGAGCGAGGCATCACCGTGGTGGAGTCGGCGCGCTGCGGGGCAGCCACCTGGTCATCGGCCTGGCCCGATGGCGTGGCCTGCCAGCGCGAATCCGGCCAGCGGTATTGGCAGCACAGCATGGTGCCAGCTTTGCCGCGCTGAGTCTTGAGGGCCGGTGATGGCACAGTGCCTTGGTAGGCCGATTCGGGAAACTGGGCGCACA
The DNA here is from genome assembly GCF_001428665.1 of Acidovorax sp. Root219. Classification (GTDB taxonomy): domain Bacteria; phylum Pseudomonadota; class Gammaproteobacteria; order Burkholderiales; family Burkholderiaceae_C; genus Acidovorax. The sequence continues at coordinate 73,971 of NZ_LMIJ01000019.1, read as the reverse complement.
ACTTGCTATCCTGCAAGCAGGAGGCCAGTTCATGCAGAAATTTGATGAGATGTACGCCATGCTGCCTTTTGACGGCAGCGACGTGCGAGAACACTACAAGCGCTACGCGCAATGGCTGTCCAGGCAGCCGGTGGACGTGATGCAGGCCCGCCGGGCCGAGGCGGAGATGATCTTCCGCCGCGTGGGGATCACCTTTGCCGTCTATGGCGCCAAGGACGAGGACGGCGCCGGCAACGAGCGCCTCATCCCCTTCGACCTGATACCCCGCATCATCCCCTCGCACGAGTGGGCCAGCATGCAGCAGGGGCTGGTGCAGCGGGTCACGGCGCTCAACCGCTTCATCCACGACGTCTACCACGGGCAGGACATCATCCGCGCCGGCATTGTGCCGGCCGACCTGGTGCTCAACAACGCCCAGTACCGCCCTGAGATGGCGGGTGTGCAGGTGCCACAGAACATCTACGCGCACATTGCCGGCATCGACATCGTGCGCGCCCCCAACGCCCAGGGCGAGGGCGAGTACTACGTGCTCGAGGACAACCTGCGCGTGCCCAGCGGCGTGAGCTACATGCTGGAAAACCGCAAGATGATGATGCGGCTGTTCCCCGACCTGTTCAGCATGCACAAGGTGGCGCCTGTGGCCCACTACCCCGACATGCTGCTCGAAACCCTGCGCGCCAGCGCCCCTGCCACGGCCGACGAGCCCACGGTGGTGGTGCTCACGCCGGGCATGCACAACAGCGCCTACTTCGAGCATGCCTTCCTCGCCCAGCAGATGGGGGTGGAGCTGGTCGAAGGCCAGGACCTGGTGGTCAAGGACCGCTTCGTCTACATGCGCACCACGCGCGGCCTGCAGCGTGTGGACGTGATCTACCGCCGCGTGGACGACGACTTCCTCGACCCGCAGGTGTTCCGCCGCACCTCCACGCTGGGCTGCGCGGGCCTGATGGAGGCCTACCGCGCGGGCAACGTGGGCATCTGCAACGCAGTGGGCACGGGCGTGGCCGACGACAAGTCGGTCTACCCCTATGTGCCCGAGATGATCCGCTTCTACCTGGGCCAGGAGCCCATCCTGAAGAACGTGCCCACCTGGATGTGCCGCAAGCAGGACGACCTGCAGTACGTGCTGGACCACCTGCACGAGCTGGTGGTCAAGGAAGTGCACGGCGCGGGCGGCTACGGCATGCTCATCGGCCCGGCCGCCACCAAGGCCGAGATCGAGGACTTTCGCCGTGCGCTGCTGGCCAATCCGGCCGGCTACATCGGCCAGCCCACGCTCAGCCTGTCGAGCTGCCCCACCTATGTGGAAAGCGGCATCGCCCCTCGCCACATCGACCTGCGCCCCTTCGTGCTCAGCGGGCGCGAGGTGCAGATGGTCGCCGGCGGCCTGACCCGCGTGGCCCTGCAGGAGGGCTCGCTGGTCGTCAACTCATCACAAGGCGGGGGCACCAAGGACACCTGGGTTCTCGGAGAAGGAGGGACCCCATAATGCTCAGCCGTACCGCCGACCACCTGTTCTGGATGTCCCGCTACACCGAGCGGGCAGAGAACACCGCCCGCATGTTGAATGTGAGCTACGAGACCTCGCTCTTGCCCCAGTCTGCTGCCGTGGCGCAGGAGGGCTGGGAGGGCCTCTTGTCCATCAGCGAGCTGATCCCTGCCTACACCGCCAAGCATGGCGAAGTGACGCCCGAGCGCGTGCTGCACTTCATGGTGCGCGATGGCGAGAACCCCTCGTCCATCGTCTCCTGCCTGCGCGCTGCGCGCGAGAACGCGCGTGCCGTGCGCGGCGCGCTGACCACCGAGATCTGGGAAACCCAGAACCAGACCTGGCTGGAGCTGCAGCGCCTGCTCAAGGGCGATGCCTACGAGCGTGATCCGGGCCAGTTCTTCGAATGGGTCAAGTACCGCTCGCACCTGTCGCGCGGCGTGACGCTGGGCACCATGCTGCAGGACGAGGCCTTCCACTTCCTGCGCATGGGCACCTTCCTCGAGCGCTCGGACAACACCGCGCGCCTGCTGGACGTGAAGTTCCATGCGGTGAAGAAGGACTTCTTCGGCCGCGCCAGCGAGCGCAACCAGGAGAACGACTTCTACCACTGGAGCGCCATCCTGCGCAGCGTCTCGGCCTTCGAGGTCTACCGCAAGGTCTACCGCGACGTGATCACGCCGGGCCGCGTGGCGGACCTGCTGATCCTGCGCCGCGACATGCCGCGCTCGCTGCACGCCAGCATGCGCGAGGTGGTGGACAACCTGGCCGTGCTGGCCAACGACCATTCGTCCGAGACCCAGCGCCGCGCCGGCCGCCTGCTGGCCGACCTGCAGTACGGCCGCATCGACGAGATCCTGTCGACCGGGTTGCACGCCTTCCTCACGCAGTTCCTGGACCGCGTGAACGACCTGGGTGGCGGCATCAGCCGCAACTTTCTGGTCGCCAACGGGGACTGAGGCCCTGGCCCCGCATCTGCCGCACGGCGGATGCGGGTGCCGTCATTCTGCCGAGGGTGTGGGCATGCGCCCCCATTGCCCGGCCACCACCGACCGCACCTGTGCCACGGCCGAGTCGCGCAGCCCATCGGTGCGCCAGCCCAGCTCCACTGCATGGCGCGGCATTGCCACGGGGCAGGGCAGTACGGTCAGGCCGGCAAGGCGTGCCATCGCATGGGCTGCATGCACGGGCACCGTGGCCACGGCCTGGGTGCCCTTGAGCAGGTAGGGCAGGGCGGCGAAGTGCGTGGTCGATGCCACCACACGCCGCTTGTGGCCCAGGGCGGCCAGCACCTCGTCCACCACGCCGATGAAGCCGCCCGATGAAATGAGGATGTGGTCGCGCGCCACGTAGTCCTCTACCGTCAGGCGCAGCGGCGCCTTGCGCCGGCCGGTGGGTGCGTCGACCACGCAGGCATAGCCGCCTTCTCCAAGCGACTGGTGGCTGAGCCAGCGCGTGGCAAAACCTCCCGCCGTGATGGCCAGGTCGACTTCACGCGCCATCAGCATCTCGGCCACGATGTGGCTGTGTGTCTGGCGAAAGGCCAGGCGCAGGCCCGGCGCATGCTGCGCCAGCAGCTGCACCAGCCACGGACCCATGGCGATCTCGAAATCGTCCGACAGGCCCAGCACCACCGAGCGGCCCTGGTAGCGCGCTGCGGGCGAGGTGCCCAGGGCCAGGCTCTCGCGGCATTTGTTGAGTGCCTCGCCGATCACGGGCTTGAGCTCCTGCGCGCGCAGCGTGGGCGCCAGGCCCCGCCCCGTGCGCGTGAACAGCGGGTCGCCGTAGACCTTGCGCAGCCGGCCCAGCGCCGCACTCACGGCGGACTGCGTGAGCGACAGGCGCAGTGCGGCGCGGGTGGCGCCACCCTCTTCGTACAGCGCCTCGAACACGCGCAGCACGTTCAGGTCGAACCCGATATCAATCTTGTTCATATCAATCAGCAATGGAGAGGCATTGATTCATCTTAGGGCTTTGGCAACACTGCGCTTGTCTTCCATCCACCGGACCCACACCATGGCTGTTTCCACCGTCGCCGCCCTGCAAATAGGATCGTCCCCCGAGGGCACCGCCCAGACCCTGGCCAACGTGCTCGCCTTCGAGGGCGAGATCAAGGCCGCGGGGGCCCGCCTCGTCGTCATGCCCGAGGCGCTGCTGGGCGGCTACCCCAAGGGCGAGATCTTCGGCACGCGCCTGGGCTACCGCCTGCCCGAGGGGCGCGAGGCCTATGCGCGCTACCACGCCAGCGCCATCGATGTGCCCGGGCCCGAGACCGAAGCCCTGGCCGGCCTGGCGCAGCGCACGGGGGCCACCCTGGTGCTTGGCGTGATCGAGCGCGCAGGCAGCACGCTGTACTGCACGGCACTGTACTTCGACCCCGAAAAGGGCCTGGTGGCCAAGCACCGCAAGCTCATGCCCACGGGCACCGAGCGCCTGATCTGGGGGCAGGGCGACGGCTCCACCCTGCCGGTGGTGGAGTCGGCCGCCGGCCGCGTGGGTGGCGTGATCTGCTGGGAGAACCACATGCCCCTGCTGCGCACTGCGATGTATGCGCAGGGCGTGCAGATCTGGTGCGCGCCCACGGTGGACGAGCGCGATATCTGGCAATGCTCCATGCGCCACATCGCGCACGAAGGGCGCTGCTTTGTCATCAGCGCCTGCCAGGTGCAGCCCTCGCCGCGCGAGCTGGGCGTGGATGCCCCCGGCTGGGACGCTGACCGCCCGCTGATCCGCGGCAACAGCGTCATCGTGGGGCCGCTGGGCGATGTGCTGGCCGGCCCGCTGCAGGGCAAGACGGGCTTGCTCACCGCGCAGATCGACACGGCCGAACTGGTGCGGGCGCGCTACGACTTCGATGTGGTGGGCCACTACGCACGGCCCGATATCTTCAGCCTGCACGTGGACCGGCGCGCACGCCAGACGGTGGCCTTTACCGACTAGGAGGAGTCCTGCTCCACGGCCTGCCGCACCAGCGCCAGGGCGTGGGGCAGGTCCTCCAGCGCCACCGAGCCCAAGGCCACGCGCAGCGCCTGGGGCACGTGGGTCGTGGTGGCAAAGCCTTCGGCAGTGGAGACGGTCACGCCGCGCTGCAGCAGCGTGGCCGCGATGCGGTCGGCACGCTGGTCATCGCCGAGCGGCAGCCAGACGAAGTAGGAGCGCGGGTGGCGCACCATCGGCAGGCCGCGCAGCGCGCTGGTCACCAGGGCCTGGCGCTGCGCAGTGTCGGCGCGCTTTTCGGCCTCCAGCCGGGCCACGGTGCCGTCCTCGATCCAGGCGCAGGCAATCGCCGTGAGCACGCCGGCCGTGTTCCACGAGGTGGCGCGGATGGCGCGCTCCAGCGGTGCGATCAGCGCGGGCGCTGCTGCGACAAAGCCGAAGCGCAGGCCGGTGGCCACGTTTTTGGACAGGCTGGACACGTACACCGTGCGCTCCGGCGCGAGCGCGGCGATGGGCACCAGCGCGTCGACTGCCAGGTAGGCGTAGGGTGCGTCCTCGATCACCAGCAGGTCGTGCTGGCGGGCGATCATGGCCAGCCGCCCCCGTGCGCGCGCTGGCATCACGCAGCCCAGCGGGTTGTGCAAGGTGGGCATGGTGTAGATGGCGCGCACGGGCCGTGCGTGGCACAGGCGCTGCAGGGCATCGAGGTCGGTGCCTTCGGAGCCCACGGGCACGGGGGCCAGGTCCAGCCGCAGGCGCTCGGCCAGCACGCGAAAGCCGGGGTAGGTGAGGGCGTCCACGGCCACGACGTCGCCGGGGTTGAGCAGGCCCAGCGCCGCAATGGCCATGCCGTGCTGCGCGCCGTTGACGATGAGCACCTGCTCGCCGCTGACCTTGAGCAGCCTCGACTCCAGGTGCCGCGCCACGATAGCGCGCTCGTGCAGGCGCCCGCCATAGGGCTGGTAGTGCAGCAGCGACTCCAGGTCGCCCGAGGCCGCGAGCTGGCGCAGCGCCTCGCGCAACTGCTCGGTCTGCCCGGGCACGCTGGGGTTGTTGAACGACAGGTCGATGGAGCTGGCCTGCGGCGCAGTGAGGTCGGCCCCCGGCCGCGGGTACGAGGGGTCGCGCACGAAGGTGCCGCGCCCGGTTTCGCCCACCACCAGGCCGATGGCCTCCAGCTCCGCGTACACCCGGCTGGCCGTGCCCAGCGCGAGGCCGTGCCTGGTGGCCAGTTCTCGGTGCGTGGGCAGCCGGGTGGCAGGCCGCAGCCGGCCGGCGCGGATGTCGGCCGCGAGCGCATCGACCACCTGCTTGTACCGAACCACACCCATGGCATCCCAATGTATCTATGACAATTTTTTGATTGTACTAAGTGCTTTGCCTACGATGGCGGCTCCATCCCCCTCCAACGGAACCCCCCATGCGCATTGCCCTGCTCGCCTTTGACGGCTTCAATGAACTCGACTCCCTGATCGCCCTGGGCATCCTCAACCGGGTCAAGCGCCCCGGCTGGGAGGTGGCGCTGGTCTGCCCCGAGGCCCGCGTGCGCTCCATGAACGGCATCGTGGTCGAGCCGCACCATGCCTCGCTGGCCTGGGCGCAGGGCGCCGATGCGGTACTGGTCGGCAGCGGCATCCAAACCCGCGAGGTGGTGGAAGACGCGGCGCTGATGGGAGAGATGCAGTTCGACCCCAGCCGCCAACTGCTGGGCGCCCAGTGTTCGGGCGCGCTGGTGCTGGCAAAACTCGGGCTGCTCGATGGCGTACCCGCCTGCACCGACCTGACCACCAAGCCCTGGGTGCAGGCGGCGGGCGTTACGGTGCTCGACCAGCCACTGTTTGCCAGGGGCAACGTCGCCACGGCCGGGGGCTGCCTGGCATCGTCGTACCTGGCCGGCTGGGTGATTGCCCGCCTGGCGGGCGTGGACGAGGCGGCGGCTGCCCTGCATTACTTCGCCCCGGTGGGCGAGAAGGAAGAGTACGTGGCCCGCGCCATGGGCCATATCGAACGCTATCTGCCGGTGGCAGAGCCGGCCTGACCTTATTCCTTGGTATTGCGCCGGTAGTCGCGCAGCATGTACAGGTACAGGCTTTCGACCTTCTCGCGCGCCCAGGGCGTCTTGCGCAGGAACTTGAGGCTCGAGGCCACGCTGGGGTCGCTCTGGAAGCAGCGCACAGGGATGCGCTGCCCCAGTTCGTCCCAGCCGAAGTAATCGACCAGGGCCGTCACCATGGCCTCCAGCGTCACGCCGTGCAGCGGGTTGCGCGGCTGGGCGGGTTTGTCGGGCGTGGCTTCTGGCGGGGTCCCTGGTTCGGGCGTCGGGGTGTCGGGGGCGTCGCTCATGTCCCAAGCATACCTTGGGGGATGGCGCGCAGCGGCTCCGGGGAGTCAGGTCGTGCGCTGCAGGTGGGAGTTGCGTTGGACCAATTCGGCCGTCCAGTCCACGAAGGCACGCACCTTGGCGCTCAGGTGGCGGTTGGGCGGGTAGACCACGTAGATCGGCAGGAGCGCCTGCGTCCATTCGGGCAGCAGGCGCACCAGCGTGCCGTTCTCGAAGTGGCGCGTGGCCTGGAAGCTGGTGATCTGCCCGATGCCCAGGCCCGACACCACCGCCGTCACATAGGCATTGGTCTCGTTCACGCTGACCTGGTAGGGGCCGGTGATGTCCACGGACTCCTCGCCCTTGCGGAACTCCAGCGGGTAGTGGCGCCCGCTCTGGGGCGAGAAATAGACCACGATGGAGTGTTTCTCCTCGATCTCCAGCGGGTGCGTGGGCGTGCCGTGGCGCTCCAGGTACTCGGGCGAGGCCACGGTGATGAATTCCAGGTTGCCAATGCGCCGCGCCACCAGCGACTGGTCGGTCAGCTCGCCCCCGCGGATCACGCAGTCCACGTTGTCGCTGATCAGGTCCACCATGCGGTCGCTCACGCCCAGGTCCACCTGGATGTCGGGGTAGCGCGCATGGAACTCGGCCAGGTTGGGCAGGATGAGCAGTTGTGCCATCGAGGTGCCCACGTCGATGCGCAGGCGTCCGCGCGGGTTGGAGCGGGCGTTGGTCATGCTCGCCTCGATGTCATCGAGGTCGGTGAGCAGGCGAATGGTGCGCTCGTAGTAGGCAGCGCCGTCGGCGGTCACGGTGACGCGGCGCGTGGTGCGGTTGAGCAGCTTCACGCGCAGGCGCTCCTCCAGCGCCTGCACATGCTTGGTGACCGTGGCCTTGGGCAGCGAAAGCGAATCCGCTGCCCTGGTGAACGTGCCGGCCTCCACCACCCGCACGAATATGCGCATGGCCTGTATCTGGTCCATGGGCTCTCCTTGTACTTTGTACTTGCACCCACCAGTGGGTGCAGGGCAATTCTCACACGCGGCCTGCGCTCGATTGTTGAGCTTTTGGAAACAGTGCAGTGGTGTTTGGCCTGTTTATCCGAAAGCGGCAAGGTACTACATTTCATCCATCGTCAATCCAATGGGTCCATGCCATGCAGCCCGATCGTCCGTCCCCCACATCGTCGCCCACCCGTGCCGGAGCCTCCTCCAAGGCCCCTGGCGCCGCAGTGGGCGCCCCCCAGCGCAGCGATGCCACCATTGAGGTGGCCAAGGGCGAAGAGGTGGCGGTGCGCGTCTACGGCCGCAAGCAGCCCGGCAAGCCTTCGCCGCTGGTGGTTCACTTCCACGGCGGCGCGTTCACCACGGGTGACCTGGATACCGGCTGCACCGTGGCCGACCTGCTCGAACGCGCCGGCGCCGTGGTGGTGTCGGTGGCTTACCCGCTCACACCTTTCCCCCAGCCCGTCAACACCGGCTACGGTGTGCTGCAGTGGGCGTTTCGCAACCGCGTCAAGCTCGGCGGCCAGGGCGCGCAGATCTACCTGGCCGGCGAAGAGGCCGGTGGCAACCTGGCCGCAGCCGTCTCGGTGATGGCGCGCGACCAGTCGCACCCGCCGCTGGCCGGGCAGATTTTGCTGTCGCCCATGCTCGACCCCTGTGTCGGCACCGCGTCGGTGCGCGAAGCCACGGGCGATGCCACCGGCTGCAAGTGGACCGAGGGCTGGCGCAACTTCTTGCGCTGCCCGCGCGATGCCGAGCACCCCTATGCTGTGCCTGCCACTGCGCACCGCCTGGCCGGCCTGCCGTCCACGCTGGTGATGGTGGGCGACACCGACCCCATGCACGACGAGGCGCTGGCTTATGCCGCGCGCCTGGAGTCCGCCGGCCTGCTGGTGCGGCGCCATGTGTTTCCCAAAGCCGGTGAGATGCCCGAAGCCCTGGAGTCGGGGCTGCGCGAATGCCCCTGCGCCGAAGGCGCGCTGGTGCAGATCCGGCAGTTTTTCGAGGACACCCGATGTCCGGCCCCCACCTGAGACCCCAGGGTTTGTAGGATGTGGTTGACCTCAACTTAAGTTGAGGTTCGATACTCCCGCCACCCACAACAACCGAGCAAGGTTCACCCCGTAATTTCCGGCCATTGGTGCCGGCGGGGAGAGGCTTTGCCTGTGACTGGCCAAGAGCTGGTGCAAGTGCCGTCTGCGAGCGGTACGGGCCGGCTGTTGCCCGCGCTTTTTGACGATCTGTTTTGCCCATATCAACGACACGGAGGAATTGCCCATGAACACCATCCACCTGCAGGCGGCTGCACCCGGGAGCACTGCCACTGCCGACGCCCAGGCCGCCACCGCACGCCGCCGGTGTTGACCTTGCCACCGTGTCAGTGCCCAGACTTCCTCCGCATCCATTCCACCCGATCTTGAAAACCGCAACGGGGCGTGTTCCACGAGAACTGTCCCGCCACTGAAAGTCACCATGAACTTCCATCTTCCCTTCCCCAAGCGCCCCCTGGGCCTGGCCACGCTGGCCACCGCTGTCACCGCCGTGGTGGCTTCGTCCGTGCTGGTGTTCCAGTCTCCTTCCGCCCAGGCGACTGACGGCGCAGCGCAGCCCCAGGCCGTGCCCGTGTCGGTGGCCGCCGTGCTGCAGCAGGACATCGCCCTGTGGGACGAGTTCTCGGGCCGGCTCGAAGCCGTGCAGCGCGTGGACATCCGCCCGCGCGTCTCGGGCGCAGTGCAGGCCGTGCACTTCCGTGAAGGCTCGCTGGTCAAGCAGGGCGACCTGCTGATCACCGTCGACCCGGCCCCCTATGCCGCCGAGGTGGACCGTGCTGACGCCCAGGTCGCCGCAGCGCAGGCCCGCGTTTCCTACACCCGCAGCGAAATGGAGCGCGCCACGCGCCTGCTGCAGGAAAGCGCCATCGCCCAGCGTGAGCACGACGAACGCCAGAACGCCCAGCGCGAGGCCGATGCCAACCTGCGTGCCGCCCAGGCGGCTCTGCAGGCCGCGCGCCTGAACCTCGGCTACACCCAGGTGCGGGCCCCCGTAGCGGGCCGGGTGGGCCGCATCGAAGTCACCGTGGGCAACCTGGTGGCCTCGGGCGCTGGCGCGCCGGTGCTGACCACGCTGGTCTCGGTGAGCCCGATCTACGCGAGCTTCGACTCCGACGAGCAGATCGTGGTGAAGGCGCTGCAGGACCTCAAGTCCGGCAGCAGCGCGCGCACCCTGATCGAACGCATCCCCGTGCAGATGGGCACCGGCACCTCGGGCGGCACGCCGCACGTGGGCAAGCTGCAGCTCATCGACAACCAGGTCGATGCCAAGAGCGGCACGGTGCGCGTGCGCGCCGTGTTCGACAACGCCGACGGTGAACTCATCCCCGGCCAGTTCGCGCGCATCCGCATGGGCCAGTCGCGCAGCTCGCAGGCCATCCTGATCAACGAGCGCGCCGTGGGCACCGACCAGAGCAAGAAGTTCGTGCTGGTGGTGGGCGAGGGCAACAAGGCCGAGTACCGCGAAATCACGCTGGGCGCGCCCGTCGAAGGTCTGCGCGTGGTCACCTCGGGCCTGAAGGCCGGCGAGACCATCATCGTCAACGGCCTGCAGCGCGTGCGCCCCGGCGCCGTCGTCGCCCCGCAATCCGTCCCCATGACCGCCAAGGCCGAGATCCCTGCAGACCGCAAGGAAGCCCGCGCCGCCAAGTCGCCCGCCGCATGAAGAAGACACACCAGCGCACACGTGAACACCACGCCATGCTGAAAGACCTGCCATGAATCTATCCCGCTTCTTCATCGACCGCCCCATCTTCGCCGGGGTGCTGTCGGTGCTCATCTTCCTCGGGGGGCTGATCGCGCTGCGCAGCCTGCCGATCTCCGAATACCCTGAAGTGGCCCCGCCCTCGGTGGTGGTGCGCGCCCAGTACCCCGGTGCCAACCCCAAGGTCATCGCCGAAACCGTGGCCACGCCGCTGGAGGAATCCATCAACGGTGTGGAAGGCATGCTCTACATGGGCAGCCAGGCCACGACCGACGGCGTGATGACGCTGACCGTGACCTTCGCCCTGGGCACCGACCCCGACAAGGCCCAGCAACTGGTGCAGAACCGCGTGTCGCAGGCCGAGCCGCGCCTGCCCGAGGAAGTGCGCCGCCTGGGCGTCACCACGGTCAAGAGCGCGCCCGACCTGACCATGGTCGTGCACATGGTTTCGCCCAACGGCCGCTATGACATCGACTACCTGCGCAACTACGCCGTGCTCAACGTCAAGGACCGCCTCGCGCGGATCCAGGGCGTGGGCCAGGTGCAGATCTTCGGCGGTGGTGACTACTCCATGCGCGTCTGGCTCGACCCGCAGAAGGTCGCGCAGCGCGGCCTCTCGGCCAGCGACGTGGTGGCCTCCATCCGTGGCCAGAACGTGCAGGCCGCTGCCGGCGTGGTCGGCGCATCGCCCGGCCTGCCCGGCGTGGACCTGCAACTGTCCATCAACGCCCAGGGCCGCCTGCAGACCGAAGACGACTTCGGCGACATCATTGTCAAGACCGGCGCCGACGGCGCGGTGACGCGCCTGCGTGACATCGCCCGCCTGGAGCTGGGCGCGGCCGACTATTCGCTGCGCTCGCTGCTCAACAACGACCCTGCCGTGGGCATGGGCGTGTTCCAGGCGCCGGGCTCCAATGCCCTGGACATCTCGGCCAACGTGCGCAAGACCATGGACGAGCTGCAAAAGAACATGCCCGAGGGCGTGGAGTTCCGCATCGCCTACGACCCGACGCAGTTCGTGCGCGCATCGATCAAGTCCGTGATCCAGACCCTGCTCGAAGCCATTGCGCTGGTGGTGGTGGTGGTGATCCTGTTCCTGCAGACCTGGCGCGCCTCCATCATCCCGCTGCTGGCCGTGCCGGTGTCGGTGGTGGGCACGTTTGCCGTGCTGCACCTGCTGGGCTTTTCGATCAACGCGCTGAGCCTGTTCGGCCTGGTGCTGGCCATCGGCATCGTGGTGGACGACGCCATCGTGGTGGTGGAGAACGTGGAGCGCAACATCGAGGCCGGCCTGACCCCGCGCGAGGCGACCTACCGCGCCATGCGCGAAGTCTCCGGCCCCATCATCGCCATCGCGCTGGTGCTGGTGGCGGTGTTCGTGCCGCTGGCCTTCATCAGCGGCCTCACGGGCCAGTTCTACCGCCAGTTTGCGGTCACCATTGCCATCTCCACGGTGATCTCGGCCATCAACTCGCTGACCCTTTCGCCCGCGCTCAGCGCGCTGCTGCTCAAGGGCCACAACGAGCCCAAGGACGCACTCACGCGCGGCATGGACAAGGTGCTGGGCGGCGTGTTCCGCGGCTTCAACCGCGTGTTCCACCGCGGCTCCGAAGCCTACAGCGGCGGCGTCAAGCGCGTGATCGGCCGCAAGGCGCTGATGCTGGTGATCTACCTGGCGCTTGTGGGCGTGACCTTCGGCCTGTTCAAGGCCGTGCCCAGCGGTTTTGTGCCCGGCCAGGACAAGCAGTACCTGATCGGCTTTGCCCAGTTGCCCGACGGTGCCACGCTGGACCGCACCGAGGACGTGATCCGCCGCATGGGCGACATCATGAAGAAGAACCCCAACGTGGAAGACGCCATCGCCTTCCCCGGCCTGTCGATCAACGGCTTCACCAACAGCTCCAACTCCGGCATCGTGTTCGCCACGCTCAAGCCCTTTGCCGAGCGCACCCGTGCCGACCAGAGCGGCGGCGCGGTGGCGGGCCAGTTGAACCAGTCGTTCGGTGCCATCCAGGAAGCCTTCATTGCCATGTTCCCGCCGCCACCGGTGGCGGGCCTGGGTACCACGGGCGGCTTCAAGCTGCAGATCGAAGACCGTGCATCGCTGGGCTACGAAGCCATGGACGGCGCCGTGAAGGCCTTCATGGCCAAGGCCTACCAGACCCCCGAGCTGGCCGGCCTGTTCACGAGTTGGCAGGTCAACGTGCCGCAGCTGTACGCGAACATCGACCGCACCAAGGCGCGCCAGCTCGGCGTGCCCGTGACGGACATCTTCGAGACGCTGCAGATCTATCTGGGCAGCCTGTACGCGAACGACTTCAACCAGTTCGGCCGCACCTACAGCGTGCGCGTTCAGGCCGATGCGGCCTTCCGTGCCCGCAGCGACGACGTGGGCCTGCTCAAGGTGCGCTCCACCACGGGCGAGATGGTGCCTTTGTCGGCGCTGATGAAGCTCGAGCCGAGCTTCGGCCCCGAGCGTGCCATGCGCTACAACGGCTTCCTGGCCGCCGACGTGAATGGCCAGCCCGGTCCCGGCTTCTCGTCGGGCCAGGCGCAGGATGCCATCGAGCGCATTGCCGCCGAAACGCTGCCCAAGGGCATCGGCTTCGAGTGGACCGAGCTGACCTACCAGGAAATCCTGGCCGGCAATTCCGCCCTGCTGGTGTTCCCCATCGCCATCCTGCTGGTGTTCCTGGTGCTGGCCGCGCAGTACGAAAGCCTGACCCTGCCGATCGCCATCATCCTGATCGTGCCCATGGGCCTGCTGGCCGCGATGACCGGCGTGTGGCTCAGCAAGGGCGACAACAACGTGTTCACCCAGATCGGGCTCATCGTGCTGGTGGGGCTATCGGCGAAGAACGCGATCCTGATCGTGGAGTTCGCCCGCGAGCTGGAGTTTGCCGGGCGCACGCCCGTGCAGGCCGCCATCGAGGCCAGCCGCCTGCGGCTGCGCCCCATCCTGATGACCTCGCTGGCCTTCGTGATGGGCGTGCTGCCCCTGGTGCTGTCCACCGGTGCCGGCGCCGAGATGCGCAGCGCCATGGGCGTGGCGGTGTTCGCCGGGATGATCGGGGTGACGGCCTTCGGCCTGTTCCTCACGCCCGTGTTCTACGTGGTGCTGCGCCGCCTGGCGGGCAACCGCCCCCTGCAGCAGCACGGCAGCCATGTCGCGCCGCTGACGGATGCCTCCGGCCCTGGCGCCGTGGCCCACCCCATATTGGCTGCACCGCGCGGCCATGACGAATGAGCGCAAAGGAGCCTTTGCAATGAATGCGACTACGATTTTTTCCGACCCTTCCCTGACCGTGCGGCGCGCCGCGCGCCTGGCGCCGCTGGTCGCGGCCCTGGTGCTGGCCGGCTGCATGGGCACACCCATCGCGCCGCAGCCCGAGCATGCCGGTGTGGCCGTGCCCGCCAGCTTCAGCGTGGCCGATGGCGCGCCGGCCTGGACCACCGCCGCCCCTGCCGAGGCGCAGCCGCGCGGTGAGTGGTGGCTGGGCTTCCAGGACCCGGTGCTCAGCAGCCTGGTCGAGCGCGCAGCCAGCGGCAACACCAGCATCCAGGAGGCCGCGGCCCGCCTGGCCGAGGCGCGCTCGCTGCTGCGCTCGGCCGATGCGGCCCGGGCTCCCCAGGTGGGTGCCTCGGCCGGCGCCAGCCGCCAGGCCGGTGCGGGCACCACGGGCAGCACGCAGGCGTCCACGCTGACTACGGCCGGCCTCAACGTCTCGTACGAGCTCGACCTGTTCGGGCGCCTGTCCAAGGCCAGCGATGCGGCGCGCCTGGATGCCCAGTCCCGCGATGCGCTGCTGCAGAGCACGCGCCTCATGGTGCAGGCCGATGTGGCGCAGACCTACCTGCAACTGCGCTCGGTGCAGGCCGAGCAACTGCTGCTGCAGGGCAGCCTGTCGGCCTACCGCGACACGCTGCGCCTGACGCAGCGGCGCTTTCAGGCCGGTGACGTGGCCGAGCTCGACGTGGCGCGCGTGCAGACCGAAGTGGCGGCCACCGAGTCCGAGGCCCTGGCCCTGGAGCGCCAGCAGGCGCTGCTGTCCAACGCCCTGGCGGTGCTGGTGGGGGATGTGGCCACCGGCTTTGCCGTGGCACCGGCCGCCAGCGATGCGGCCCTGCCCGTGATCCCGGCCGGCGTGCCCGGCACGGTGCTGGCGCGCCGGCCCGACGTGTCGGCCGCCCAGGCCTCGGTGCTGGCGGCGCAGGCACGCGTGGGCGTGGCCGAGGCGGCCTGGTTCCCGGCCATCACGCTCACCGGCAATGCCGGCCAGGCCTCGCCCGAGCTCGGTGACCTGTTCAAGTGGTCGGCCCGCTCCTGGGGCATCGGTGCGCTGTTGTCGCTGCCGATCTTCGACGGTGGCCAACGCAAGGCGCAGGAAGAAGGCGCCCGCGCCCGGCTGGAGGCCGCCATGGCTGCCCACCGTGGCCAGGTGCTGGTGGCCTTTCGCGAAGTGGAGGACCAGCTGAGCGCACTGCGCCTGCTGGCCGGCCAGTCCGAGGCGCAAAGCCGTGCCGTGCAATCGGCCGTGCGCGCCACGCAGCTGTCGGACTCGCGCTACCGCAACGGCCTGGTGAGCCAGCTCGAACTGCTGGACGCGCGCCGCAGCGAGTTGCGCAACCGCCGCCAGGCCCTGCAGGTGCGCACCGCGCAGTACACGGCCACCGTGGGCCTGATCCGCGCGCTGGGCGGCGGCTGGGGCGATGGCAAGGGCGCAGCCCTGGCGCAGGCACCCGCCTGAGCGGTCGTTGTCGCGGGCGGGCTTGACAGGGGCTTTCCGGGGTGCCCGCCCCGGCCTGCTGCAAGGGGCCTATAGTGCCGGGTGCCGCCGCTCGACCGATGGGTTGGTTTTGCGGCCATCCCCCTCACTTCCCTTGCACGCAGGAGCATCCGCATGAGTTATCCCGATACCCGCCTCTTCATCGCCGGCCAGTGGCAGGACGCCGCCGATGGCAAGACCATCGCCGTACACAACCCCGCCACCGGCAAGGAAATCGGCCGTGTGGCCCATGCCGGCAAGGCCGACCTGGACCGTGCACTCGAAGCCGCCCAGAAGGGCTTCGAGGCCTGGCGCGACATCCCTGCGGCAGACCGCGCCAAGACCATGCGCCGCGCTGCCGTGCTGATGCGCGAGCGCGTGGACGCGATCGCCGCCATCATGGTGCAGGAGCAGGGCAAGCCCCTGGCCGAAGCCAAGGTGGAAACCATGGCGTCTGCCGACATCATCGAATGGTTCGCCGACGAATCCATGCGCGTCTACGGCCGCATCGTGCCCTCGCGCAACCTCAAGGCCCAGCAACTGGTCATCAAGGACCCCGTGGGCCCCGTGGCGGCGTTCACGCCCTGGAACTTCCCGATCAACCAGGTGGTGCGCAAGCTCGCAGCCGCGCTGTCGGCCGGTTGCTCCATCCTCGTCAAGGCGCCTGAAGAGACCCCGGCCAGCCCGGCCGAGCTGATCCGTGCCTTCGCCGATGCCGGCGTGCCCGCCGGCACCGTGGGCCTGGTCTATGGCGACCCGGCCGAGATCTCCAACTACCTGATCCCGCACCCCATCATCCGCAAGGTCACCTTCACCGGCTCCACGCCCGTGGGCAAGCAGCTCGCGGCCCTGGCCGGCAAGCACATGAAGCGCGTGACCATGGAGCTCGGTGGCCACGCCCCCGTGATCGTGGCCGAGGACGCCGACGTGGCCCTGGCCATCAAGGCCGCCGGTGGCGCCAAGTTCCGCAATGCGGGCCAGGTCTGCATATCGCCCACGCGCTTTTTGGTGCATGAAAGCATCCGCGCCGAGTTCGTGGCCGCGCTCACCAGCCATGCCCAGGGCCTGAAGGTCGGCGACGGCATGGTCCAGGGCACGCAGATGGGCCCGCTGGCCAACCCGCGCCGCATCACCGCCATGGCCGACCTGCTGGCCGACGCCGTGCAGCAGGGCGCCCAACTGTCCGCCGGCGGCGAGCGCATCGGCAGCGAAGGAAATTTCTTCCAGCCCACCGTGCTCGACAACGTGCCGCTGTCGGCCCGCATCTTCAACGAAGAGCCCTTCGGCCCCGTGGCTGCCGTGCGCGGTTTCGAGAAGATCGAGGACGCGATTGCCGAAGCCAACCGCCTGCCCTTCGGCCTGGCCGGCTATGCCTTCACGCGCTCGCTCAAGAACGCGCATCTGCTGTCCCAGCGCCTGGAAGTGGGCATGCTGTGGATCAACCAGGCCGCGGCGCCAGCGGCCGAGCTGCCCTTCGGCGGCTTGAAGGACTCGGGCTATGGCTCCGAAGGCGGCTCCGAAGCCGTCGAGGCGCACCTGAACACGCGCCTGGTCTCGATCATGAACGTTTGAGCCTGTTCCCTCGTTCCCCGGACTGCACAAGCCGTGCGGACCGGGCGGATGGGGACCGCCATTCGCGTTGGCAGCCGGGCGAAGGCCCGGTTGCCTGTCTACCTGCCGGATTGCACGAAGCTTGACACCGGTTCGGTAAATACATATCATGATATATATCTAAAGATTAATACCATGGTCCACGACACTGTCAAGGAACTCGGATTCCTCACGCTCGGCACCCGCTTTCGGCGCATCGGCGAATCCCTGCAGGCGCAGACCCAGGCGCTCATGGCCCGGCATGGCATCGACATGCCCGCGGCCCATTTCCCGCTGCTCGCAGCGCTGGACCGGCATGGCCCGCTGGGCGTGGGGGAACTGAGCACAGCGGTCGGTGTCAGCCAGCCGGTGGTCACGCGCTCACTGCGGGGGCTCGAGGCCAGCGGGCTGGTGGAATCCCGCTCCCTGAAGGACGACCGGCGCATCCGCAAGGTGCAACTCAGCGAGGCCGGGCATGTGTTGGTCGAGCGTGCCCGGCGCGAGGTCTGGCCGGTGATCGAGGCCTCGGTGGCCCAGATCTGCGCACCGCTCGAAGGCCCGCTGCTGGAACAACTGGCCGCGCTGGAGGCGGGCCTGGAACATACCTCGCTGCTGCAGCGTGCCGCAGTGTCCATCGCGGCACAGCCCGCGCGATTCCAAGGAAAGGCATCCCGATGAACAGCCCACTCGACCGCCCTGTGTGGGCCTCTCTGCTGCATGCGCCGCAGCTCGCCGAAGGCAGGGACCTCGCCAGGCGCTACCGGCGCGACGTGAACCTGTTCGCGTCCGCGCGCGATGACGACAGCGCCAGCCTTGCGGCGCTGGCGGACTTGGTGGGGGCGGGAGAATCCGTCTACTTGGCGCAGGTTCCACCCGTGCAGGTACCGCCGGGCCTGCAGATCGTGCGCAGTGCCCAGGGCGTGCAGATGCTGGCCATGCAGCCCGTCACGCCCGAGCGGGGAGAAGAGGCCGTGCTGGCACTGGGCGATGCGGATGCGCCCGAGATGCTGGCGCTCGCGCAACTGACCGAGCCCGGCCCCTTTCTGCCGCGCACGCACACCATGGGTCGCTTCGTCGGCGTGAGGATCGGGGGGCGGCTGGCCGCGATGGCTGGCGAGCGCATGCATTTTGCGGGCGCCACGGAAGTCAGCGGGGTCTGCACCCATCCCGACTTCCGGGGGCGCGGCCTCGCGCGCCAGCTGTCGTCGGTGGTGGCGCACGCCATCCAGCAGCGTGGCGAACAGGCGTTCCTGCATGCCTGGACCACCAACCACGCGGCCATCGCGCTCTATGAAAGCCTGGGTTTCCAGACCCGCACGGAGGTGCAGGTGGCCGTGCTGGCGCGGTAGTCCCGGGCGAGGTTGCCTGCAAACGCTTGCCCGGGCCACGCCGGCCTTACCTGGAGCGCAGGGGCTCGGCCATGACGAAGCGCCGTTTCCCCGCCTCCTTGGCCCGGTACATGGCGTTGTCGGCCTGCTGCAGCAGGGCCTCGCAACTGGCCAGGCCGGTGGTGGCATGCGGGCCGTAGCTGGCACCGCCGATGCTCGCGGAAATCTGCAGCACCAGGCCCTCGATCAGGAACGGGGATGCCAGGCTTTCCACCAGCTTGCCAGCCACCTTGGCCGTGCCCCGCAAGCCCGGCTGCACCAGTGCCACGGCGAATTCGTCGCCCCCCAGCCGTGCAACCAGGTCGCCGCCCCGCACCTCCAGCAACAGGCGCTGGGCGGCCTGCTGCAACAGGGCGTCGCCGACCGCGTGGCCGTGGGCGTCGTTGATGCCCTTGAACCCATCGAGATCGACGAACAGGATGGAGACGTTGCCGCCGTTGCGGTGGGCCTGCGCCAGCTGCTGCTGCACGATCTGCCGGAACAGCGTCCGGTTGGCCAGGCCCGTCAGCATGTCATGGTGGGCCTCGTGCTTCGCCGTGTCCAGCAGGTGAGCGGCCTGGCGCAGTGCGTGGCCCACCTTGTCGGCCTCCGTCAGGCCCAGGGGCGGCACCACGATGGGGGCGCCCGAACCCAGGGCCAACGCCGGCCCGGTCAAGGCCTGCACGGCATTGGCGATGCTGCCGCCGATGCGCCAGGCCAGGAGCAGGCTGGCGGTCAGCATCAGCACCAGGCCTGCGATCAGCCACGCGACCGTGCTCAGCAGCGGGGTGCTGAGGCTGCTGCCTGGAATGCCGATGGAGACCGCCCAGCCCGTGGCGGGTGAGCGGCTGAAGGCCGAGAGCACGGGAATGCCTTCCAGGGTCACGGCATCCACCGAGTCCTCATCCACCTGGGCCAGCCGCTCCAGCAGCCGGGGGGCGCCCTTGGCACCGACAAACCGCCGCATCTCGTGGCTGCGCGCGACGATGCTCCCCTCGGCGTCGTGGATGGAGACGATCCAGTCCCTGGCCAGGTGCTGGTTGTTCAGCAACTGGGTCAGCCGTTCGGGCCACAGGCTGGCCCTCAGCCACTGGTCCGAAGCAGGGGCCTTGCCGGCGTTTCCGGGCGCCACGGGCACCGCGATGGTGACAGCGGTCTCCTTCTCGAAACGGGTTTGCAGAAAGGCCGCTTGCGAGAAGGAGGATGAGGCTGGGCGGGGGCCGTGCGATGGGGTGGTGGAGTGGGTGCCTGGCGGCAGACGGGTGTCCATCAGCACGCTGCCATGGCCGTCCTCCAGCACGAGGGCCGCCACGTGCAGGTGGCCCAGCGCATCCTCGGCCTGCAGCTGGAAGGCGGGCAGGTTGCCGTCCAGCAGCGACCGGGACGTGGACAGCACCCTGAGGCCCGACTCGACACCGGCGAGGTCCTTGTCCACGGTGGCAATGATGGCGCGGGCCGTGACCACCAGCGCCCTGGCCTGCTGCTCGCGCAGGCGCTGGTAGTCGTAGACCATGACCACCACGGCCATCAGGGACACGAGCAGGCTGGCCGCCACCACCAGGAACACCAGGCGCGAGCGGATGGTCGGTGGCATGGCGCCATAGACAGAAATCAGCAGCGTGGTGACCAGGAACAGCGCCACCAGCCCGCTGATGATGAAGCCCAGCCAGCTGCCACCGATGCCGGCCGGCCCTGCGCCGCAGACGCTGCCGGGGGCGAAGTTGGCGGCCGCCATGCCCGTGTAGTGCATGCCGGCGATGGCCGCCCCCATGACCAGTGCGCTGGCAGTTTTCTTGCGAAAGCCCGTCAGCACGGTTTCGTGGCGCAGGCGAAAGCAGATCAGCAGCGCAGCGCTCGAGGCAGCGATGGCGACGAGCACCGAGAGGCCAAACAGCCAGGGATCGTAGGCGATGCGCGGGCGCATCTGCATCGCTTCCATGCCCAGGTAGTGCATGGCGGCGATACCCAGGCCCATAAGCGTGCCTGCACCCAGCAGGCGTTGCCAGCCCAGGTGCCGCCGGCTGGCCGTGTGCAGGGCCAATGCCGAGGACAGCACGGCGACCAGCCAGGATGCCAGCGTGGTGCCGGCGTCGTAGGCCAGTGGCACCGGCAGCGAAAAGGCCAGCATGCCCACGAAATGCATGGACCAGATGCCGGTCCCCATGGCCAGGGCGCCGCACCCCAGCCACAGCAGTGCGCGGCGCGCATTGCCGATGGCTGCTGCCACCCGCGAGGCCATGTCCAGCGCCACGAACGATGCCACCACCGCCGTCGCGACCGACAGCAGCACCAGCACCAGGTCGTAGCTACCCTGCATGGGCGCCCGGGATCCGGCCCCTGTGCGGGGCGGCTGGCATGCGCAGACTCATCGACACCTCCCCTGGGAAACGCGTGGACATCCTCGTCGGACAACCATGCTAGCGGTTCCCTGCGGCGGCTGAAAGCTTTGCTTTGCACGCCGCCGCCGCAGCAGCAGCGGCCGGACCGGTGCCTCAGAGGCTGGGAATTTTTTGGCCGTGTCCGAAATGCGCGCCACAACGCCTCGGATCTAGGCGTAAAGCACAGCCATAGCTCGGGCTATGGCGAGCATTTGCAACGACGATCCGGGGTGTTTTGGCGTGCAAGGCGGGCGTGGATGAAAGATTCTCAGTCTCTCAGAACCGGTAGGTCGAGGTCAGTGCGTAGGTGCGTCCCTGCCCATAGAAGCAGTCACCCCGCGCCAGGCACTGGGTGATGTGCACCTTGTCGGCCAGGTTGGTCACGTTGAAGGCCAGGCGCCAGTCGCCCGCGTCGTAGGCCAGCAGGGCATCTGCCAGCGTGGCCGAAGGGGTGGTGATGGCAGACGTGCCGCTCCACTGCGAGCCGGTGTAGCGCACGCCGGCGCCGACGGTCCAGCCGCCGCGCCCTTCGGAGGCAAAGCGGTGCGACAGCCAGGCCGATGCCGTGTGCCTGGGCACGCTGGCCACGGGCAGGCCCTGGTCGCCAGCATTGCTGCGAGAAATCTTGGCATCGGTGTAGCCGTAGGCCAGGGTGGCGTCCCAGTGGCTGGCCAGGCTGGCGGTGATCTCGGCCTCTAGCCCGGTGACCTTGACCTCGCCGATCTGCAGGCTGTTGAGCGGGTTGGCCGGGTCATTGGTCTTGCGGTTGGTCTCGCGCAACTGGTAGGCGGCGACAAAGGCCGAAATGCCCTGGCCCGGCGGCTGCCACTTCACGCCCGCCTCCCACTGCTTGCCGCGCGTGGGCTTGTAGGGCGTGCCATGGAAGTCCACGCCGCCCAGCGGCTGGAAGGATTCGGAGTAACCCACGTACGGGGCCCAGCCGCCGTCCATCTGGTAGGTGGCGCCGGCGCGCTTGGTCCAGGCCTTGTCGTCCACGGCGGCTGCGGGGCGGCCTTCGGTGTCGGTCTTGGCGCTGTCGTGGCGCAGGCCCAGCGTGGCCGTCCATCGACCCCAGGTGATCTGGTCCTGGGCATAGAAGCCGAGCTGGCGCTGCGCCACGCCGGGCTGGCGCACCAGGGCCGATGCATTGGGGGCTGTGAAATTGCCGTAGACGGGGTTGTACACGTCAATGGACGGGGCCAGCGCACGCCAGGCCGACTGGCCCGATTGGTTGCGCTGCATGTCCAGGCCTGCCAGCAGCGTGTGTTGCGTGGCGCCCGCATTGAGCTTGCCCTCGAGCTGGGTGTCGATGAGCAGCATGCGGCCGGTGTTGAGGTTCCACACCGCGTCGCGCACCACGCTGCGGTTGTCGCTGTTGAACACCGGGCGCGCGGGGCGGCCTGCGCCGGCATTGGCCGTGAAGCTGGTGTAGATGGTGCGGTAGTCCACCTCGGTCACGGTGCGGCGCAGGTTCTGGCGCACCGTCCAGGCGTCGTTCAGGCGGTGGCTGAACAGGTAGCCCCAGGAGCTGTTCTCGGTGTTGAACGCATCCCAGCCCGGCTCGCTGATGAAGGCCGAGCGCGGGATCTGGCCATAGGGGCTGGGCAACTGCGTGCCCTGCCAGGGGAAAAAGCCGATCAGCGATCCGCTCTTGTCCTTCTGGTACAGGCCCTGCAGCGTGAGCGAGGTGTTCGCGCTGGGGCGCCAGGTCAGCGAGGGGGCCAGCACCACGCGCTCATCGGCCACGTGGTCGACCTGGGTGCCGCTGTCGCGGCCCACGGCCACCAGGCGGTACAGCCATTGGCCATTGGCATCGAGCGCGCCGGTCAGGTCGGCGGCGATCTGCTTGCGCGCATGGCTGCCCACCTGCACCTGCACTTCGCGTGCAGTCTCGGCCTGGGGCCGCTTGCTGGTGAGATTCAATACGCCGCCCACGCTGCCCTGGCCATAGAGCACCGAGGTCGGGCCGCGCAAAAATTCCACGCGCTCCAGCGTGTACGGGTCGGGCCGGCTGCTGTTGTAGGTGCCGTAGGTGCGCAGCAGGCCGTCCTGGTACTGGGACACATTGGCGCCGCGCGCGCTGAAGCTGTCCACGCGGCTGTCGAAGTAGTTGGAGACCGCGCCTGCGGTGTAGGCCGTGACCTGGCGCAGCGTCTGCACGCCCTGGGCCTCCATCTGGTCGCGCGTCACCACGCTGATGGCCTGCGGTGTTTCGAGCAGCGGCGTGTCGGTCTTGGTGGCGCTCAGGGCGCGTTTGGCCACGAAGCCGGAGACCGGCGCCGTGGGGTTCTCCCGCTCTGCGCCGGATTGCACGGTCACGGGGGCGAGGGTGGCTTCAGCGGCGGGGGGCGTGGCGGTCTGGGCCTGTGCACAGGTGCTGCAGACCATCAGGAACGCGGCGTGTGCAATGGCAGTGCGCGGAAGCCGCGCGAGGCAATGGGATGGCATGGTCGTCGATGCAGTGGTAAAGCCTGCGGCCATGCGGCAGCGAAGGCGGGTTGGCTGGGGGATGGCGGTGCACGACCGGCGCCGTGAAGGCTGCCGGTGGCAGTGGCTGGCGAAAGGAAAAGGGCCGGGTGCAGGTCCGGATGCCCTGGAAATCCCCCTTCCAGGCTCGATGGCCCTGCAGCCACCTGTGTCGGGGGTTGGCGCCCTTGCGGGCGCGGGTTGTCAGTGCTTCTCGGGTGCGGGTGGCAGCGGTGGCGATACGGCGCCCTCGGCCTGCACGAAGCTCAGCGTGGTGACGTAGCTGGCTTCACCGTACTTTTCGCCCTGCGCTTCGCCCGGGGTCTTGTCGGTGTGATGCACTTCGGCCACGTACTGGCCCTTCCAGGGGGTCAGGAACTCCACGGTGCCGTCGGCGGCGGACTCGGCTTCGCGGCTCCAGCCGGCGGGCGAGACCAGCTGTACCTTGGCCTTGGGCAGGGGGTTGCCGTTGAACACGACCTTGAGCTGACCGGGCTTGCCGGTGGGCACCAGGTCCAGCGTCTGGCCGGGGGTTACCGGTTGTGCCAGGCTGGCGACCCAGCGGGCCGAGGGCTGCCAGTACATGGCGGGCAGGTTGCGCTTGCTGCGGTCGATCAGCGGGTACGTGGCGGCGGCGAACAGCGTGTCGGCATTGCCGGTCACGGTGTAGGCGAAGGCGTCCTTGGTGAGCTTGCCCTCGACCTTCTGGCTGGCGGTGCCGGCGCGCTGCTCTAGCACGGGCACGCCCTTGAACTTGTCCAGCGAGCCGGGGGATGTTTCGCGCAGGTTGTCATTGAACTCGCCGAAGTGCAGGCGGGCTTGGCCGCCGGCGTTTTCGAGCCACACTTGGTGGGCCTGGGCCGTGGTGGCGCCGGCGATCAGCAGGGCGGCGGCCAGCAGGGGTTTCAGGGAGCATGTCATGGAAGTCTTCCCTTCAAGGGTTGGATGCAGAAAAAAACGGACTCGAACAATCGCCCCACCCCTGCCGAAGCGGGGACGGGGTATGTGGCTCGCTGCGCCGGGCGCAGCCGGTGGCAGTGGCTGACCGACCCCCTGCAGGCGGGGAACCGGAAAATCAGAAATCGACGCTGGCGCTCAGGCTGAAGGCGCGGGGAGCACCCACCACCAGGTAGCCCGAGCCTGGGTAGCCGCCCACCGAGGCCCAGTAGTTCTTGTTGGTCGCGTTGTCGATGCGTGCGCGCAGAGTGACCAGCTTGCCGCCCATCTCGGTCAGGTAGCGGGCGCCCAGGTCCAGTCGGTTCCAGCCGGCCACGCGCAAGGTGTTGGTGCCGTTGGCATAGCTCGATCCGGTGTGCACCAGGCGGCCATCCAGGGCCAGCCCGCGCACGCCGGGCACGTCCCACTCCAGCCCCAGGTTGGCCTGCAGCTTGGGCACGCCGATCACGCGCTGGCCTTCGGTGAGGGCCGAGCCGGTGCGCTGTTGCTTGGCATCGAGCCAGGTGGCACCGCCGAGCACGCGCAGGCCGCTCACGGCCTCGCCCTGCATGGCCAGTTCCACGCCTTGGTGGCGGTCCTTGCCGCTCGCGCTGAAGATGCCCGCTGCATCAACCACGGAGCGTGGCTTGTCGGTGGAGAACAGCGCGACGCTGCCGCCCACGCGGCCGGCGTCGTACTTCACGCCGATTTCCTTTTGCTTGGACACGTAGGGTGCCAGCATCACACCCCGGTTGGATGCGGTCGACGGGGCGGTATCGCCCTGGCTCAGACCCTCGGCATAGTTGGCGTACACCGACAGGCTCTTGTCCAGCTTGTACAACGCAGCCAGCAGGGGGCTGGTGCGGCTTTGGTCATAGCGGTCGCTCTGGGCGCCGGTGGCGTAGGCGAAATTGGCGATGTCGAACTTCTGGTGGCGCAGGCCCAGCGTCACGAGCAGGCGCTTGTCCAGCATCGACAGCGTGTCACCCAGCGCCACGCTGCTTAGTTTGATGCGGCCTGTGGTCAGCGGGTTGTTCATCACCCCGCCGCGCAGCGCGGTGCCGCTGTAGGCCGGCGTGGCGGTGTACAACGGGTTGTAGAGGTTGGTGGCCTGGGTATTGCCGAAGTCCATGACATAGGCGTTCTTCTTGTCCAGGCTGAATGTGGACGCCGCGAGCACCCATTCGTGGCCCACGCTGCCGGTCTGCAGCTTGCCGCGCAGGCCCAGCTCGCCGGTGTTCACATTGTCCTTGCGGTTGTTGTCGAAGCGGTAGGTCGTACCTGCGCCGGTGGCCGCATTGGCCACCGAGAGGTTGGCCAGCGAGTTCGATTCGGTGCCGCTGCGCGCGCCGGCAGCGGCCCAGGCGGTGATGTTGGAACTGATGTCCCACTCGCCGCGCAGCGTGCCGAAGGTGTCGCGCTCGTTGGAGAAGGCCCAGGGCTGCGCGAAGTTGGTGTTGCCGTCGGGTGCGGTCGGCATAGCGGTCACTGCGCCGAGCGTGACGTTGGTGCGGGTGCGGTTCAGCTTGTGGTCCTGCCAGCCGATGTCGCCCGACAGGCGCACATCGCGGCTGCGCCAGTCCAGGCCCACGGCGGCCAGGCCGAGCTTGGCCTTCTCGTCGTCGACGGCGGTGCCGCCATTGTGCGAGGCCACGTTCACGCGGATGCCGGCACTGCCATCGGGGCCGAAGCGGCGGGCGATGTCGGCTGCCACATCACTGTGGCCACCGCTGCCTACGCCGACACTGACCCGGCTCAGGGGCTCGTTGGGGGCGCGCTTGGGCAGCAGATTGATGGCACCGCCCAGGCCGCCGCCACCGGGGTTGGCACCGTTGAGGAAGGACGATGCGCCGCGCAGCACTTCCACGCGCTCGAACAACTCGGTGGCGATGTACTGGCGCGGCAGCAGGCCATACAGGCCGTTGTAGGCCGTGTCGTCCGAGCCCAGGATGAAGCCGCGGATGAAGTACGACTCCTGGAAGTTGCCGAAGCCCCGGGCCACGCGCACCGTGGGGTCGTTCTGCAGCACGTCGCCCACGCTGCGGGCGTGGCGGTCCTGGATCAGTTCATTGGTGTAGCTGATGGTGGAGAACGGCGTTTCCATCGCATCGTGCGTGCCCAGAATGCCCACGCGGCCGCCGCGCGCCACCTGGCCGCCGGGGTAGGCGGGCGACAGGCCTTGCGCCGATGCGTCGGCGCTGGCGTTCACGGTGACGGTGGAGAGCGTCTTGTCGCTGCCGGCAGCGGTCTGCGCGAGTGCTGCGGGCAGGGCCAGCGTGCACAGCAGGGCGGCGGCCAGGGCCGCTGGCGTGCGTGGGACCAGAGGGAAGCGTGGGGAGTGGTGCATGGCGGTCAGAGGAAGTGAACGGAGTGGGCGGTGTCAGAAAGGGGCGGCAGGGTCATCGCCGGGGTCGGGATCGGCTGGGGATGCGGCCGGCGTGGGCCGCCAGGCGAACCAGGCCATCACGGCCACGGGCAGGCCCAGGCCGACCCAGGACCACCAGTCGCCCCAGGTATCCGAGATGAGCGCGGTGGCCAGCCCGCTGGCGGTGAGCAGCCCGAGCACGATGGGCCAGCCCCACAGGGTGCGAAACGGCGTGGGTGCGTTTTTCATGCGGACTGCTCCGGACGGGCCATGGTGGCCGTGGCGCCAGCGGGCAGGCCGGTGGCCGTGGCGGTTGCAGGCGCGGCGGCCGAGGCAGGCGCCCTGCGGCGCAGCCACAGGTACAGGCCGCTGCCCAGCACCACGATGGTGGCAATGTCGAGCAGCGCCCAGAGAATCTTCATGGGCATGCCGCCGTAGTCGCCGAAGTGCAGCGGCTGCGAGACCAGAAGCGCCGTGAGGTACCAGGGCAACTGCGGTGCGGCGGTGACCTGGCCGCTGTGCGCGTCGACCAGCACCGGCTGCAGCAGGCGCGAGGTCAGGGGCTCGGCGCCTCGCAGGAACACGGTGTTGTGGTGCGGGCTTGAGAACGAGGTTCCGGGGAAGGCGATGAACGACAGTTTGTTGCCTGGCGCGTGCGTGCGCGCGGCGTCCGCTGCCTGCTGCAGCGGCCCGCGCTGGTCCATGGCGATCACGGGCTTGCCCTTGTATGGCGCCAGCAGGGTCGACAACTGGTCGTACTGCCAGTACTTGATCATCAGGTCGGCCCAGGTGTTGATCATGCCGGTGGCGCCCACCACGAGGGCCCAGACCAAGGTGACGACGCCCAGCAGGTTGTGCAGATCAAGCCACTTCACGCGTGTGGAGCGCTCGCGCCGCACGTCGCCGAACTGCAGCTTGCGCATGAAGGGCGCGTACAGCACCACGCCGGTGACGATGGCCACCAGCAGCAGCAGGCCCATGAAACCGAGGAACAGCTTGCCCGGCAGGCCCGCGAACAGGTCCACGTGCAGGCGGAACATCAGGTTCATGAAGCCCTGATTGGTAGGCACGTCGGACAGCACCTTGGCCGTGCGCGCATCGACCGCCACGGACTTGAAGTCCTCGGTGGGCTCGGGCGTGTGCGTGAGGGTGACGAACCAGACCTTGTCGTCGTCCTCGGCCTGCGAGACGAACTGCACCATGCGCCCGGGGTGCACGGCCTTGGCGGCGGTGATCACGGTATCGAGGCTGGCGCGCGGCGTGCCCTCGGGCATGGCGGGCGCCTCGACCTCGGTTCCCAGCAGGTAGCCGATTTCGTGGTGGAAGATCAGCGGCAGGCCGGTGAGGCACAGCAGCAGCATGAAGATGGTGCAGACCAGGCTGGACCACTTGTGGGTCCAGGACCAGCGGCGGATGGCGGTGGGTGACAGCATGGTTCGGGGCTCGGTGGACCCCCTTTGGGTCATGTCGATGGACGAGTGCCGCCACGGCTGCAGGGCCGAGACGGCATTTGGGCCCAAATTTTACAATGCAAGTAAGAATGATTTGTTTTTGCGTTGTATTTGGCTTGTTGTTTTGATGCCCAAAAAAAGGCCCGGCGTCCTTGGGGAGCGCCGGGTTTTGCCAACGCCGCAGGGTGGGCGTGATCAGTACCTTGCTTTGAGCGCCAGCGTCACGCGGCGCGGCTCGCCGTAGAAGTTCTGGCGAAAGGTGTTGGAGACCTTCTCGTAGTAGGTTTTGTCGAACAGGTTGTCCACCGAGAGGTTCAGCGCCAGTTGGTCGTTGATCTGGTAACCCACCTGGGCGCTGGCCAGCACGTAGTCGCCCGGGGTGATGCGCAGCGCACCGCTCTGCGCGAAGAACTCGCTGCGGTAGGAGATGCCGCCGCCGATGCTGAAGCCGCGCAGCGCGGGCGAGGTGAAGGCATAGCGCGTGAACAGGTTCACGCTGTGGCGGGGCGTGACGGGGCTGAACACCTGGCCCTGCTGGGCCACCGGTGCCTTGAGGTAGAGCGTGTCGTTGTAGGCGTAGCCGGCCACCACGTCCCAGCCGGGCTGGGGCTGGCCGCTGACCTCGGCCTCGAAGCCCTGCGAGCGCACCTTGCCGCCGGCGATGGACGCATTGGTCGCGTTCGGGTCGGTCATGGCGCGGTTCTCGTCGATGATGCGGAACACGGCAGCATGCGCCTGCAGGCGCTTGTCCAGGAACTCGCCCTTTACGCCGAACTCCACCTGCTTGCCAGTGCGTGGCGCGAGCAGGTTCTTGGCCGCGTCGAGCTGGCTCTGCACCACGAAGGTCTCGGAGTAGCCTGCGTAGGCGGTGTACTGCGGGTGGAAGTCGTACAGCACTGCCACCGAAGGCACGAACTGGCGGCCCGGGTCGGCCACGCTCGTGGCGGCACCGGTGCTGGTGCTGCGCGTCACAGCGTCGGCCCAGCTCAGGCGTCCGCCGGCCAGTACCTTGACGGCGTCCGCCACGCTGACCTGCGCCTGGCCGTACAGCGCGTTCTCGTTGCGCGTGGTGATGGCCGTGTAGCCGGGCAGCACGAGAGCCGGGTAGGGCGCGTTGTAATTGGGCGTGAGCAGGTTAACCTCTGAGGGGATGCCATAGACGAAGTTGTTGTCGTAGCTCTTGTTCTCGCTGCGGCTGGCGCCCACCAGCAGGCGGTGGGTGCGGCCCGCCACGTCCACCGGCAGGCTGGCGAACAGGTCGTAGTTGCGTGTCTTCACATGGGTCAGACCATCCACCATTTCCATGGTGAAGTTGCCATTGGGGGCGAGGGCGCTGTTGGCGCGGGCGGCACTGTAGAAGGCGGTGCGGTCCACATCGCGGGCCGACAGGCGCACCGTGCCGCCACCCGAGAGGCGGTGCTCCAGCTCGGCGAAGAGGTCGGTGGTTTCCAGGTCCTGGCGGTTGGACGCCAGGCCCGAGAAGGCGCTGCGCGGCAGGCTGGCCAGACGGCCGTCGGCATAGGTGGGCAGGCCCTGGTCGATGGACGCGCGCACGCGCTGCTGCGCGCCGCCGATGGACAGCGTGGTGGACGGGGCAATGTCCCATTCCAGCGTGCCGTAGCCCATGCGCTTGTTGTTGAACAGCGTGTCGACATGGCTGTCGCGGTCTTCTGCCACGGCCACTGCGCGGGCGCGCACTGTGCCGCTGGCGTTGAGGGCTCCGCCCACGTCCACCTCGCCGCGGCGCAGGCCGAAGGAGCCTACGGACGCATCGGCGTTGAGCATCAGCTTGCCCGGCGCGCGCTTGCGCACCAGGTTCACGGTGCCGCCCGGCTCGCTGCCGCCCTGCAGCATGCCGGCGGGGCCGCGCAGCACCTCGATGCGGTCGTACATGGCGGCGTCCAGCGTGCTGTAGTTGCCCTGCGGGATGGGCACACCGTCGAGCTGGATGGAGCCCAGGTCGAAGCCGCGCGACTGGAAGGTGTTGTAGTTGCCCGCGCCATCGAAGCGGGTCACGTTGATGCCGGTGCTGAACTTGACCGCGTCTTCCACCTTGGTGACGTTGCGGTCGTCCAGCTGCTGGCGCGTGATAACGCTGATGGACTGCGGAATCTCGCGCGGCGCCTGCTCCATCTTGCCCACGCTGAGCTTGCGGGCCGTGTACTGGCCCGTGCCTTCGGTGGTGTCGATGGAGTTGGTCACCTTCACCTCGGGCAGGGCGGCATCCTGCGCATTGGCGGTGGCGGCTATCAGGCAGCTGCAGGCGGCCATCCGGGCCATGGTGGTCAGTGGAAATGAGGGCACTTTGGATGCGCGAAGGTGGTGGGTGGAAAGGCGGCGTTGTGTCATGGCATGGGCACGGTGGATGACGGTTGAAATAAAAGACTCAGAAGCGCGTGCGCAGCGTGACCTGCAGCGCACGTGGCGAGCCGGGCAGGATCAGGTTGTCGTTGCTGCCATGGGCCGACACGTAGTACTTGCGATTGGTGAGGTTCTTCACGTTCACGTCCAGGCCCCACTGGCCCAGCGTGTACTGCAGGGCGGCATCCACCGTGGTGTAGGCGGGCAGGCTGACCAGATTGGTCAGCGACGTGTAGCGCTCCCCTACGTGGCTCACGCCACCGCCCAGGCGCAGGCCGTGGCCCACATCCTTCATGGCCCACAGGAAAGCCGAGTTGCGTGGCGTGAGCGCGGCCACCTTGCCCTGGGAGGGCACGTTCACAACGGGCAACTGGCTGCTGGCGGCACTGGCCAGCGACTTCGTCATGCGGCCGTTGAGGTAGGCGTAGCCCGCGCTCACGTCCCAGCCGGACAGCCGGCCGCTGCCGGTGAGCTCCAGCCCATTGGTGCGCTGCGTGCCCACGTTGATCTGGCGCGCAGGGTTGGACGGGTCGGTGTTCTTGATGTTGGTGCGTTCCAGATGGAAGAGCGCGCCGGTGAGGTTGAGGCGGCCATCCAGCAGGTCGAGCTTGACGCCGATCTCCTTGTTCTGCGTGATCTCGGGCTCGTTGGCCGTGTTGTTGGCTGCCAGAGCGAAAGTCTCGCCTGAGGGCTGGAAGGACTTGCTGTACGACACGTAGTACGACACCTGCTCACTGGGCTGCCAGACCAGGCCGGCGCGCGGGCTGAACTTCTTGTCGGTGCGCTCAAGGCTGGCCAGGGTGCGGTCAAAGCGGGTGTCCTGCTTGAAGACGTCGTAGCGCGCGCCCACCAGGGCCTTCCACTGCGGTGCCAGGGTGATCTGGTCCTGCAGGTACAGGCCCACGGTGCCCTGTTCGGTGTGGCTGGGGATGGCGCCGGTGGCGGTGTAGGCACTGACGGGGATGGCAGGCGTGGGCACGTTGCCGGGGTTCAGGATGCTCACGCGGTCCACCACGCCGCCCGAGACGGACTCGGCGCGCTTTTTCTGCTGGCCCAGCTCCATGCCCATCAGCCATTCCTGGCGCAGCCCGCCCAGGTGGTTGCGCCAGGTCACGTCGGTCTGGTTGAACACGCCGCTTTCGTCGCGAAAGACCAGGCTGCGTGTGCGGCCCACGGTCATCGTGACCGGGTCGGTGGTGCCGCTGGGAAGGGTGTTGTAGCGGTCCAGCGTGTAGTCATAGACGCGGGTGACGTTGCGCACCGACCAGTCGTCGTTGAAGCGGTGGTTGAGCGTGGCCGTTAAGGACTGGACGTTGCTGGTGCTGGTGTCGTCCTTCACCGCCGTGCCCGAGCCGTAGTAGGTGCCGGCCGGCACGTTGACGGGGCGGCCGTTGAGCGCGGGGATGCCGAAGTCCGTGAGCCGCTGGTCGCGGGCGTTGGTGTACTGCAGCAGCAACTGGGTCTCGGGTGCGAGCTTGAGCGCCAGCGAGGGTGCGAAGTTGTGGCGTTTGACGAACTGCTGGTCGCGGTAGCTGCCCGAATCCTCGCCCGCCAGGTTCAGGCGCAAGGCGGCGGCATCGTTGATGCCCAGGTTCACATCGGCCGTGGCGCGGCGAAAGGCGTGGCTGCCCAGGCCCACGGTGGCTTCGCCAAAGGTGGTGCCGAAGACGGGCTTTTTGGTCACGCGGTTGATGAGCCCGCCCGACGAGCCGCGCCCGTAGAGCACGGCGGCCGGGCCCTTGAGCACCTCGATGCGTTCGATGTCGGCCAGGTCGCGGAAGTACAGCGCGTCATCGCGCACGCCATCGACGAACTGGTCGGCGATGGCCGTGAAGCCGCGGATCACCACCTGGTCGCGCTGGCCGTCGCCATGGCTCATGGCCACGCCGGGCACGTTGCGCAGCGCGTCTTCCATGGAGCGCGCGCCCTGGTCGCGCAGCAGCTGCCCCGGCACCACGTTGACGGCCTGGGGCACATCCCGCAGCGGGGCGCTGCCCTTGGTGGCCGTGGTGCTGGCAGCGGGGGCGTAGGCGTCGTCCGCCGCGCCCGATTTGATGGTGACCTCGCCCAGCGTCTGGGGCGCGCGGGGCCCGGGGACGGACTGGGCCAGAACAGGGGTGCCGAAGGCGGCGATCAGGGCCGCGGTCACAGGCGTGCGTACGGCGGAGAACAGGGGATGCAGGGGCATGGGATACCTTGGGCGGGACACAGCGATGGAAGAAAACGAAACCGGAGAGAGGGGGCGGGCGGGGGAGGGGCAGCCCATCACCACCCGGCGGCCCGGGCGGCCAGCCCGGCCAGCAGGGCTGCGCCGGCCAGCGTTGGCGCGCGACGGGGCTGCCAGGTCATCACCGCGGTGACGGCCACGGCGGCCACCGACAGCGCGATGGTCCAGGCCGTCACACCCAGCGATGAGGGGGGGCCGGAGTGGGGCCGCGCGGCCAGCCACAGCGAGAGGGCCAGCAGCAGCCAGCCCACGCGACGCAGTTGCGCCAGGCGGGGTGTGGCGGTCTCGCGGCCCAGGGCATCCTCGTGGTGGCGGTCCATGCCCAGGGCAATCGCGGACCAGGCGGCAAAGCAGAAGAAAAAGGCGGACATGGCGACTCGTTCAGGCCTGGGAGGCCGGCAGGGCATCGGGGGTGGCCATGGCTGCGGCGCGGGTGGGCACCTCGGCCTTGCGGCCTGCCTTGCCCGGCAGCGGCCGGCCCGGGCGCAGGCGCCAGGCGAGCCAGGAGAGCAGCGCGCCGGTGGCCAGGAAGCTGAGGTCCATGCCGGCCCACAGCCAGTCGCCCGCAGGCAGGCTGATGCCCAGGTGGGTGGACGTGGTCAGCGCGTTGAGCACCGGCAGCGCCGCCCAGGCGGCGCCGGCAAGGGCCAGCACCAGCGACCAGCCGCGCCGGTTGGGGAACAGCACGCCCCAGAGCAGGGCCACGCCCCAGGCGCCGAAGAAGCACGACAGCTCGGCATCGGGCCGTTCGGGCGCGTCCAGTGGAATCAGCCGGTTGGACGCCATGTACACGGCGCAGGCCAGTGGCAGGCCTGCGAGCGAGGCGATGTTGAGGCTGGCCACCAGGCGCTGGCCGAATGGCAGGCGCAGCGGCCCATCGGCTGCAGCGCTGCCCTTGCGCTGGCCCTGCGCGCTGCGCTTGACCGACCACAGCACCATGCCGGTGGCGATCATCAGGCTGCCCAGCAGGCCGAAGCCCATCAGCACCCAGCGCATGCCCGGGCCGGCAAAGCGCCCCAGGTGCAGGCCATAGAGCACGCCATAGGTCACGGCGGCGGGCGTGGTGGCGTCGGTCTGTTCCAGCACGGCGCCGGTGGTGCCGTGGAACAGAATGCGCTCGGGCCGGTACTGCAGGCGGTCGCCTTCGTGGCGCGTGACCTCCACCACCGGCGTGCCCTGTGCGTCGCGCCGCGCCTGGATGCCACCGATGCGCCCGCCCTCCCAGCGCTGGCGCGCGGTTTGCAGGATGGCGGCGAGTGGCATCGCTGCGGGCAGCGGCTCCACCTTGTCGCCGGGATTGCGGCGCACGCGGCGCTCGGGTTTTTCGCCCTGCAGGTCGGCAAAGTAGGTCTGTGAATCCACGCCTTTGGGGCCCTGGTAGGCCGCAGCGATGCCCGAGGGCATGTACAGCGTGTGGAAGATCATCAGCCCGCTGAAGGTGATCATCAGGTAGAACGGCAGCACCAGCACGCCGGTGACGTTGTGGGCGTCAAGCCAGGCGCGCTGCCCGCCCTTGGCGGGGCGGAAGGTGAAGAAGTCCTTGAAGATGCGCCGGTGGGTGACCACGCCGGTGAGCAGGGCGATGAACATCAGCATGGTGGCCAGGCCCACCACCCAGCGGCCTTCGATGGCCCAACGGCTTTTCTGCGCGGTGCGCAACTCGTAGTGGAAGCGGTAGAAGAACTCGCCGCCCATGGTCTTGCGCGCATCCACCGTCTCGCCGGTCTGCGGGTTCATGAGCAGGGTCTCGAAGCGGCCATTGCCCGTGTCGCGCCACAGCAGCGTGACGGCATTCTGGCGCTCGTCGGGCATGCGCAGAATCCACTGCGTGACGTCGGGCACCTTGCGGTTCATGGCGGCCACGGCGCGCTCGGCCACGTCGGCAGTGGCGGGCGGCATGCCGTGCAGCTCGGGCCGCATCCACAGGTTCAGCTCGGTCTTGAAGAACGACAGCGTGCCCGTGAGGAAGATGGCAAACAGCAGCCAGCCCAGCACGAGACCGGCCCAGGTGTGCAGCCAGGACATGGCCTGGCGAAAGCCCTCGCGGGCCTGTTCGCGCGCTGCGCGCGGCGCGGGGGAAGCAGGGGTGATATCGGTCATTGCAGTGTCTCCAGCCAGCGCGGCGCCATGGCGCAGGCACCCAGCAGCAGCGCGGGTAGCAGGGTGCCGCCCCAGGCGCCCCAGGCCGTGCGGGCGTAGAAGGCCCAGCCTGCGGCGCCCGCGTAGACCAGCCAGGCCAGCATGGTGGCGGTGAGCACCGCTTCCACGCGCGGCATGGCCTGGGCCAGGGCGAGGGACAGGGCGGCGGTGAAGGCCGCAGCCAGCGCATACCCGCCCGCCGTGGCGGCCAGCGCGCGCGAGGTGATGGCCAGGCGGTAGCGCCAGCCGGGATGGGTCGTTTTCATGACGAGCCTCCCTGCCTCAGAAGCCGCCGCGCCGTGTGGGCGAGGCGGTGCACGGGCCCAGGCGGTGGTGGTCGTTCTGGTGGGGCAAGCGGCGGTGCATGTCGGTACTCCCTGGTGTCGCGTTCGGTGGTTGCTTGCGGCCAGGGGTGTTGGTAGTGCTTGCATGGCAGGCGCGGCGACACCCAAGGCGTGGCACCCGAAGGCGGCGGCGCCATGACGACGGTGCGCAGCCAACGGATGAAGGCCGCGCACAGGCGCGGCGCGGGATGCGGGGGCATCCCGGAATTCATGGTTGGCTGGCAGGAGAGGGTGCGTGAACGAACGCGCCCCGGTGCTGGGGGTGCGCTGTGGAGGCGGGCTGCTGGCTGGGCCCGTAGTTTACTTAATTGAGAACGGTTCTCATTATTTGTTTGCAACGTGTGTGCGTTTGCAACAACGTTGGCGCCGTCGAGCCACTGTTGTCCGGCGAGCGGGCATAAAAAAACGGGCCGAGGCCCGTTGTGGAAGGTGTGGGGTACTTGTCGTTGGCGCTGGTTTGTCAGTCTTTTTATGGTCGAGTCTGCTTTTTCTACTGTCTTCGTGGGGCGACTCGTGAATGGGGAAAGCTCAGTCTTCTTCGCTCATCTGGGACTGCAGGTAGTTCTGCAGGCCGACCTTGGCGATCAGCTCGATCTGGGTTTCCAGAAAGTCGATGTGCTCTTCGGTGTCGTCGAGGATCTTCTGCAGGATGTCGCGCGAGACGTAGTCGCGCACGGTCTCGCAGTGGGCAATGCCCTCCTTGATGGTGGCCTGGGCGCCTTTTTCGGAGCTCAGGTCGCAGGCCAGGATCTCCGGCACGTCCTCACCGACCTGCAGCTTGGCCAGGTCCTGCAGGTTGGGCAGGCCGTCGAGCATGAAGATGCGGTCCATGAGCACGTCGGCGTGCTTCATCTCGCCGATCGACTCCTGGTATTCCTTCTTGGCCAGCTTGTCGAAGCCCCAGTGCTTGAGCATGCGGTAGTGCAGGAAGTACTGGTTGATGGCGGTGAGCTCGTTCTTGAGCTGGGCCTGCAGATGGCCGATGACCTGTGCGTCGCCTTGCATGGGGAGACCTCCTTGTTATGTGATTCGCCGCTGATTGTCGTGAGCGCGGGCGCCGCACGCAAGGCAAGCCCCCGTACCTTCGCATTGGCTGCGTGTGATGCTGAGTTGTGTTCGCGTTCGGTGCTCTTCGCGGTGCCTCGCCCAGGGGTTTTCGCCAAAAATTCACAGAAGCTGCCCACAGTCATGCCGGGGACCCAGGCGCCTGAAACAGCCGCTTTCAACCCGCAACAGACGCAGGGCCGGGTTTCTAAGTATAGTCACAGGCAATTGATTCAATCAAATCAATTAATTGGATTGATGGCCTCAGAAGGCCTAAACTTCAGTCCCTAGTCAGTTCAACCACCCTTAAGGAAACAGCAATGTCCCTGATCAACACGCAAGTTCAACCCTTCAAGACCACCGCTTTCGTCAACCGCAATGGCAAGGGCGAGTTCATTGACCTGACCGAAGCCGATCTCAAAGGCAAGTGGTCCGTGCTGATCTTCATGCCTGCCGCCTTCACCTTCAACTGCCCCACCGAAATCGAAGACGCGGCCGACAATTACCCCGAATTCCAGAAGGCTGGCACCGAGGTCTACATCGTCACCACCGACACGCATTTCTCGCACAAGGTCTGGCACGAAACCTCGCCCGCCGTGGGCAAGGCCAAGTTCCCCCTGGTTGGCGACCCAACGCACCAGTTGACCAATGCCTTCGGCGTGCACATCCCTGAAGAAGGCCTGGCTCTGCGCGGCACCTTCGTGATCAACCCCGACGGCATCATCAAGACCGCCGAAGTGCATTCCAACGAAATCGCCCGCGACGTCAAGGAAACCGTGCGCAAGCTCAAGGCCGCCCAGTACACCGCCGCCCACCCCGGTGAAGTGTGCCCCGCCAAATGGAACGACGGCGCCAAGACCCTGGCTCCTTCGCTGGACCTGGTCGGCAAGATCTGATCGGCTGATTGCATCGGCAGAGCGGCCTTGGGGCCGCTCCCCAGCCGGACAGCGTCATGGCGCGCGTGCGCCATGCCGTCCGGCTTTTTTTCGCCCATTTTTTACGCTCTGTTGCGGACCCAGGCTTGCCACAAGCGGCCTTGGCCCCCACCCTATAAGTCAGAACTCGAAAGGACACCACCATGCTCGACGACCAACTCAAGACCCAGCTTGCCGCCTACCTGGAGCGCGTGACGCAGCCGTTCGAACTGGTGGCCTCCCTGGACGACAGCGCGACCTCGCGCGAGATGCTGGAGCTGTTGACCACCATCCAGTCCCTGCGCAGCGACAAGATCAGCCTGCGCACCGATGGCCAGGACGCACGCAAGCCCTCGTTCAGCCTGCAGCGCGTGGGCAGCACGAATTCGCTGCGCTTTGCCGGCCTGCCCCTGGGCCATGAGTTCACCTCGCTGGTGCTGGCCCTCTTGTGGACCGGTGGCCATCCGCCCAAGGTCGAGCCCGAAGTGATCGAGCAGATCGCCGCGCTCGACGGTGACTTCGAGTTCGACGTCTACATGAGCCTGACCTGCCACAACTGCCCGGACGTGGTGCAGGCGCTGTCGCTCATGTCCATTTTCAATCCCAAGATCAGGACCACGGTGGTCGAGGGCGGTGCCTTCCAGCAGGAAGTGGCCGACCGCGAGATCATGGCCGTGCCCATGGTGTTCATGAACGGCAAGGTCTTCGCCTCGGGCCGCATGTCGGTCGAGGAGATCATCGCCAAGCTCGACACCGGCGCGGCGGCCCGCGACGCGGCCAAGCTGTCGGCCAAGGCTCCTTATGACGTGCTCATCGTCGGCGGCGGCCCCGCCGGCGCGGCAGCCGCGGTGTACGCTGCCCGCAAGGGCATCCGCACCGGCGTGGCGGCCGAGCGCTTCGGCGGCCAGGTGAACGACACGCTGGCCATCGAGAACTACATCTCGGTGCTGGAGACCGACGGCCCCAAGTTCGCCGCTGCCCTGGAAGCCCACACCCGTGCCTACGACGTGGACATCATGAACCTGCAGCGCGCCGACAAGCTGATCCCCGCCAGCGAGCCCGGCGGCCTGATCGGCGTGCAACTGGCCAACGGTGCCACGCTGCATTCCAAGACGGTGATCCTGTCCACCGGCGCGCGCTGGCGCAACGTCAATGTGCCCGGCGAAGCCGAGTACAAGAACAAGGGCGTGGCCTACTGCCCGCACTGCGATGGCCCGCTGTTCAAGGGCAAGCGCACGGCGGTGATCGGCGGCGGCAACTCGGGTGTCGAGGCAGCCATCGACCTGGCCGGCCTGGTGGCCCATGTCACGCTGGTCGAGTTCGCCGACCAGCTCAAGGCTGATGCCGTGTTGGTCAACAAGCTCAAGAGTCTGCCCAACGTGAGCATCCACACCAACGCGCAGACCACCGAGATCACCGGTGCCGACGGCAAGGTCAATGGCCTCAAGTACAAGGACCGGGCGACGGGTGAAGAGCACCTGGTGGCGCTTGAAGGCGTGTTCGTGCAGATCGGCCTGGTGCCCAACACCGAATGGCTCAAGGGCACGGTGGAGCTGTCCAGGTTCGGCGAGGTCATCGTCGACTCACATGGCCGCACCAACCTGCCCGGCGTGTTCGCCGCAGGCGACTGCACCACGGTGCCGTTCAAGCAGATCGTCATTGCCGCAGGCGATGGCTCCAAGGCTGCCCTGGCCGCCTTCGACCACCTGATCCGCATGCCGGTGGTGGCCAAGGCCACGGCTGAGGCAGTGCCCGAGGCTGTGGCTGCGTGATTCTGCAGGCCCAGCATGGGATGAACGGGAGCCTTCGGGCTCCCGTTTCTGTTTTATGGACTGGGCAATGGGCAGAGTCAATTCGTATTGATAATTATTCTCATATAATGCAGCGGTAGCCAGCCATTGCCAGCCCTTTGAAAGGGCCTCCCGGCGTCCGAAGCCAGCTCTGTTTCCATCCGTCTCAGAGAAAAAGGGTTTCCTGCCGTGGCGCAACCAATCGACCAATCCCCCCGTTTCGCACTCCGTCCGCTGGCTCTGCTGACCGCGCTGGCGTGTACCTCCTTCACCGGCGCCCAGGCGCAGACCGCGGGCGCGCCCGTGCAGATCGTGGCTGCGGGCCCGGCGCTCAAGGAGGTGGTGATCAGCGGTTCGCGCAGCGAGCAGAACCCCGACGAACTGCCGATGAGCATCGACGTGATCAACGCCCGCGCGCTCGAAGAGGGCCAGGTGCGCGATATCCGCGATGCGGTGCGCGAGCTGCCCAACGTGTCGGTCACGCGCTCGCCCGCGCGCTTTTCGCTGGCCAGCGGCTCCACGGGCCGCGAGCAGAACGCGGGCTTCAACATCCGCGGCCTGGACGGCAACCGCGTGTTGATGATGGTGGACGGCATCCGCCTGCCGCGCAGCTATGTGTTCAGCGCCAACGCCTTCGGCCGCGACTACCTGGACATGGGCCTCTTGCAGCGCATCGAGGTGGTGCGCGGCGCCACGTCGGCGCTGTACGGCTCGGATGGCATGGCCGGCCTGGTGAACTTCATCACCGTGGACCCCGAGAACTTCCTCAAGGACGGCAAGACCCTGGGCGGCCAGGTGAATGCCGGCTACGACGGCGATGACCATGGCAAGCGCCTGGGTGCCACGGTGGCCGGCCGCGCCAACGACACGGTGCAATGGCTGGTGGCCGGCAGCGTGAACCGTTCGCGCGAGCTCGACAACATGGGCACCAAAGACTCGGCCAACGCCGATCGCACCCTGCCCAACCCGCAGAAGGACCAGGGCGGTGCGCTCATGGGCAAGGTGGTGCTCACGACCGGTGGTGGCCAGCGCCATGTGTTCACGCTGGAGCATGTGGACAAGACCTCCGACTACGAGCTGCTCACCGCGCGCTCCAAGCCGCCGCTGGCGGCCACGTCCACGCTGGCATCCAACTCATCCACCGACATGCAGCGCACGCGCGCCACGTGGGAGGGCCACTGGCGCCTGAACACCGGCTTCGCCGACGATGTGAAGGCCACGCTGAGCTTCCAGGACGCGCATTCGCGCGACTACGCCTTCGAGGACCGCAGCACCGCCGCCGACCGTGTGCGCGACGTGACCTACGACGAGCGCAGCTGGCAGGCCAATGTGCAGGGCAGCAAGCTGCTGCGCTCGGGTGGCGACTGGGTGCAGAAGATCACCTACGGCATCGACCATTCGTCCGCCAAGGTTACCAACCTGCAGGACGGCGTGACGCCGCCCGTGGGCGAGACCTTCCCACTCAAGCGCTTTCCCGACACCACCGAGACCAGCACCGCCCTGTATGTGCAGGACGAGATCATGAGCGGCCCCTGGAGCGTGACGCCCGGCGTGCGCTTCGACACCTTCCGCATCAAGGCCGACCAGAGCGGCTTCGGCGCGCAGGCGGTCTCGCTGTCCGGCAACGCCACCTCGCCCAAGCTCGGCGTGCTGTACCGCGCCACCGATGCCTGGAGCGTGTTCGGCAACTATGCCGCGGGCTTCCGTGCGCCCAACGCCGGCCAGGTCAACGCCTTCTTCGAGAACCCGGTCAGCAACTACAAGACGGTGCCCAACGGCGACCTCAAGCCCGAGAAGAGCCAGAACTTCGAGCTTGGCGTGCGCGGCCGCATGGACGCGCTGTCCATCGAGGCAGCCGCCTTCACCAGCCGCTACAAGGACTTCATCGA
Organism: Acidovorax sp. Root219; assembly: GCF_001428665.1. Classification (GTDB taxonomy): domain Bacteria; phylum Pseudomonadota; class Gammaproteobacteria; order Burkholderiales; family Burkholderiaceae_C; genus Acidovorax. The sequence goes on along the minus strand of NZ_LMIJ01000019.1, from coordinate 33,437 downwards.
AGACCTGCGCCAGGTGGGCGGCACGGGCGCGCCGGGCAACCCGCTGGTGTTCCAGTCGGTCAACATCGGCCGCGTCAAGCTCAATGGCTTCGAGGTCAAGGGCGACATGCGCTGGGGCAGCTTCGTAGGCGGCCAGCTGAGCACCCCCTTCGCCTATGGCCAGACACGCGGGTGCGACACCGCCACCGGCAAGCCGGTCAACACCGTGGACCCGCAGCGCCTGACGGCCGGCCTGCGCTACGACACCAGCGCGTGGATGGCCCGCCTGGACCTGACGCACGCCGCCGCCAAGAAGGCCAGCGACGTGACCGTGGCCACGGGCAGCACGCAGTACCTCACGCCTTCGTACACGGTGCTCGACCTGTCGGGCCAGTGGCGCATCCGTAAGGACCTGCGCCTGAACGCGGGCATCTACAACCTGACCGACAAGAAGCACTGGCGCTGGGCCGACGTGCGCGGCCTGGCCGCCAACGCCAGCTTCATCGACGCCTACAGCCAGCCAGGCCGCAACGTGCGTGTCTCGCTGGTGGCGGACTTCTGATCGATCATTTCAACCCATCCATCGCGCAAGGAGACAGACCATGAGCCATGCATCCGACAGCCCCGCCTCCGGCGCCCACTGCGACGAGGAATACAGCCTGCCCTGCGCCGAGGCGCTGCTGGCCGGCACCCTGGCCCTGATGACGGGCTATGTGCAGGCCTGCTGCGACAGCCACCGCGATGCGATGGGCCGCAAGATCACCGCCAACCTGCAGATGCTGGCCGACGCCGAGGGCTTCACGCCGCACTTTCGCACCGTGGTCTGGAGCCTGCAGGGCCGCTGGGCCCAGCAGGGGGCAGGGCAGGGGGGCGATGCCGCCAGCGCCGCCCTGTCGGCCGCCGAGCAGCGCCGCGCGCTGTGGCTGACCGCACCGGAGACCGTGCAATGAGCGATGTACTGATGACGAACAACGCCGACCCGAACGGCATGCGCCTGCAGACCGCGCCCGCCATCCGCGAGCAGTTCGCCGCCGTGCGGGCCACGGGCAAGCGCGCCAAGGATGCGGCCGAAGCCCTGGGCCTGTCCGAAGGTGCAGCCATCGCGGCCCATGCGGGCGAGCACGAGTACCCGCTCAAGGCCGTGCCGCTGCAGGGCTCGTGGCTGCAACTGCTGCAGTCGCTGCAAGCCTGCGGCCCGCTGATGGCGCTGACGCGCAACGAGGGCGTGGTGCATGAGAAGACCGGGGTCTACATGAACATCTCGGCCGCGGGGCCCGTGGGCCTGGCCTTGAGCGAGGACATCGACCTGCGCCTGTTCTTCGCCCAGTGGCATGCCGGCTTTGCCGTGACCGAGGCCGCCAGCGACCCGGCACGCGCGCCCCAGCGCAGCCTGCAGTTCTTCAACGCCCACGGGCGTGCGGTGCACAAGGTGTTCGTGCGCGAAGCCACCGACCTGGCCGCGCTCGATGCCGTGGTGCAGCGCTTTGCCCAGCCGAGCGCGGGCTATGTGTTCGGTGCCGCGCCGCTGGCCGAAGTGCCGCGACCCGACACCGAGATCGACGCCGCCGGCCTGCGCGAGGCCTGGGCCGGGATGCAGGACACGCACGAGTTCTTCGGCCTCACGAAGAAGTTCGCGGTGGAGCGCCAGCAGAGCTTTCGCCTGGTCGAGGGGCAGTTTGCCTGGCGCCTGGCGAAGGAGTCCGTAGCGACGCTGCTGCAGGGCGCGGCGGCAAGCGGTCTGCCCATCATGGTCTTCGTTAGCAGCGGCGGTTGCATTCAGATCCATACCGGCCCCATGAACAACATCAAACCACTGGACACACCCGGAGCGCAGTGGATCAATGTGCTCGACCCCGGCTTCAACCTGCACCTGCGCACCGACATGGTGGCCAGCGTGTGGCTGGTGGAAAAACCCACGGCCGACGGCGTAGTGACCTCGGTCGAGGCCTTCGACCCTGCGGGCGAGCTGATGGCCATGTTCTTTGGTGCGCGCAAGCCCGGCAAGCCCGAGCTGCAGGGTTGGCGCGACCTGGCGGCACGCCTGCCACGATTGCAGGAGCTGGCCCATGCCGCGTGATACCGGTTGGATCGAACGCCGCCATCTGCTGCGCGGTGCTGCGGCGTTGCCGCTGTCCTTCGCGCTGGGCCAGGTCCATGCCGCAGGGGCTACCCGCATCGTCTCGCTGGGCGGCGCGCTGACCGAGGTGGTCTACCTGCTGGGCGCGCAGAGCCAGCTCGTGGGCACGGACACGACGAGCCTGTTTCCCGAGGCCGCGCTCAAGACCGCCAAGGTCGGCTACATGCGCCAGCTTTCGGCCGAGGGGCTGCTGTCCCTCAAGCCTGATGCCGTGGTGGGCACCACCGAGGCGGGCCCGCCCGTGGTGCTCGACCAGGTGCGCAGCGCCGGTGTGCGCGTGGAGCTGGTCAAGGCCGACCACACCTGGGACGAAGTGCAGCGCAAGGTGGCCACCGTGGGCCGCGTGGCGGGCCGCGAACGCGAGGCCACAGCCCTGCAGGCCGACCTGGACGCGCAATGGGCGGCGGTGCAGAAGGCGGTGGCCGCGGCCACGCGGCGCCCGCGTGCCTTGTTCATCCTCTCGCACAGCGGCAGCCCCATGGTGGCCGGCACCGGTACCGCAGCCGATGCGCTGATCCGCTTTGCCGGCGGCACGAATGCCATCACCCAGTTCGCAGGCTACCGGCCGCTCACGGCCGAGGCCATGGCCAGCGCCGCGCCCGAGGTGCTGCTCAACAGCACGCAAGGCATCGAGGCGCTGGGCGGCGAGGCTGCCTTCTGGCAGCGGCCGGAACTGGCCTTGACTCCGGCATTCCGCCGCAAGGCCCTGGTGACGATGGAGGCCAGCCAACTGCTCGGCTTCGGGCCGCGCCTGCCTGGCACCGTGCGGGAGATCCAGGTGCGTATGCAGGCGATCACCGCGTGAGCGGGTTGGCGGCCGTGCAGCCCCTGGTGCGGCTCACCCCGGGGCGCCTGTCCCCGCGCACCGCGCTGGCGCTGGGCCTGGCTCTGGTGCTGCTGGCCTTCGTCTGGGGAAGCACGCAGGGCGCCTATGCGATCACGCCGGTAGAGCTGTGGCAGGTGCTGCTGCAGGCCCTGGGCGCCGCGCCGGTGCCCGAGCATGCGCCCGAGTACCTGGTGTTCGTCAACATCCGCCTGCCGCGCCTGCTGATGGGCGTGGCCGCCGGGGCCGGCCTGGGCCTGGCCGGTGCGCTGATGCAGGGGCTGTTCTGCAACCCACTGGCCGACCCCGGCCTCATCGGCGTGAGCAGCGGTGCCGCGCTGGCGGCGGCCCTGGCCATCGTGCTGGGCATGCACTTTCTGCCCGATCTGCCGCGCACCCTGGGCAGCTGGACCCTGGTGCTCATGGCCTTTGGCGGCGGCCTGCTGGTCACCGCGCTCATCTACGGCCTGGCGCAGACCGATGGCGGCACGCGCATGGGGCTGATGCTGCTGGCCGGCGTGGCCGTCAATGCGCTGGCGTTGGCGGGGATCGGCTACCTCAATTTCATCTCCACCGACGAGCAGTTGCGCAACATCCAGATGTGGCTGTTGGGCAGCCTGGGCGGGGCGCGCTGGAGCGCTGTGGCCCTGGTGGGCAGTTTGGTCGCGGTGGCCTGCGGACTGGGCCTGGCGCTGGCGCGCCCGCTCAATGCCATTGCCCTGGGCGAGGCGCAGGCCGCGCTGCTGGGCGTGCCGGTGGAGCGCACCAAGCGCCTGGCCGTGCTGGTGACGGCGCTGGCGGTGGGTGCCGTGACTGCGGCCACCGGCATCATCGGTTTCATCGGCCTGGTGGCGCCGCACTGGGTGCGGCTCGTGGCCGGGCCGGACCACCGCGTGGTGCTGCCCTGCTCGGCGCTGCTGGGCGCCACGCTGGTGCTGGCGGCCGACGTGGTGGCGCGCACCATCGTCAAGCCGGCCGAGCTGCCGCTCGGGGTGCTCACGGCCTTCATCGGCGTGCCCCTGTTCCTGGCCATGCTGCGCCAGTTCAGGAGCAAAGTGTGAGCGCAAGTTCCCTCCATCCTGGCTATCCGCTGGTATGCGATCAGTTGGGGGTCGGCCTACTAGGGCGTCCGCTGCTGGCCACCGTGCATGCACGCCTGGCGCCTGGCCGCTTTACCGCCATCCTCGGGCCCAACGGGGCGGGTAAGTCCACGCTGCTGTCCATGCTCTCGGGCCAGCGCGCGCCGCGCTCGGGTTCGGTGAGCCTGGGGGGCAGGGCGCTCTCGGCCATGGCCGCGCTGGAACTGGCGCGCCTGCGTGCCGTGCTGCCGCAGGAGACAGCGGTGGCCTTCGACTTCACGGTGCAGGAGGTGGTGGAGATGGGGCGTTTCCCCCACCGCCAGTTGCCCAGTCGGCACGAGGTGCGCATTGCCCACGATGCGATGGAGGCCACCGGCGTGGCCCACCTGGCGACGCGGGGCGTCAACACCCTCTCGGGCGGCGAGCGCGCACGCGCCCACCTGGCCCGGGCGCTGGCCCAGATCTGGGAACCAAGGCCCGATGGCGCCACACGATGGCTGCTGCTGGACGAACCCACTGCAGCGCTCGACCTGGCGCACCAGCACCAGGCCATGGCCCTGGTGCGCCGCTGGGCGGTGGAGCAGGGCATTGGCGTGGTGGCGGTGCTGCACGACCTGAACCTGGCGCTGCGCTATGCGCACGACACGGTGCTGATGGGCGCTGGGCGCTGCGACGTGGGGCCCACCGGCGAGACGCTGGATGCCGCGGCCATTGCGCGCGTGTGGGGTGTGGAGTGCTCCGAGGTGCATGCCAGCGATGGCACGCCGCAGTTTCTCGTGGCGGCCGGATGATGTGCAGATGACGATTCGGTCATCTGCCATGGCCATGCCCTTGGCCCCATGGGGACATGCGCGCTTGCGCATGCTGCGCTGCACGTTCTTGTCACTAGAATGCGCGCACACCACCATGCGCCGCCTGCTCCTCGTCTTCCTGCTGCTGTTCATGCCGCTCCAGTCCATCTGGGCCGCTGCATCGCCGTATTGCGGGCACGAGGCCGCACCGCAGGCCTCGCATTTTGGCCACCATGTGCATGAGCACCAGGCCGATGACCAAGCCGCACCATCCCAGACCAGTGAAACGCCCGACCATAGGGGCCTTGCCACCTCTGGCACGGCCGACATGGATTGCCATGCCTGCCATGGCGCGGGCAGCGGCATGGCGCTGAGCGCCAGCGCCCAGGCCATCGTGGTGTCGGTGGGCCGCCCTGCGTCCCAGGCGGCGCCAGCCTGGGTCCACCCACCCCTCTCCCGCCCCGAACGCCCCAATTGGTTCCGCCTCGCCTGAGCGGCGAGGCGGGCACCGGGTAGCCCCTTCCTGACGATTCCACGTGGCCCCGGCGGGCCGCGGCGGTGCGCACCTGCGCGCCGGGCATCGTGCCTTGCCGATTTCAACCCCGTGGCCCCTGGCCACTGCAGAGGAATCGGATGCAACGAACGAGAAGAACGAACCACACACCACGGCTGTCCATGGCGGCTGTGGCCCTTGGATGGGCGCTGGCCGGCAGTGCCGCGCTGGCCCAGCCGCCGGCACCACCGCTCACGCTCAAGGCCCTGTTCGACAGGGCCTGGGAGCGCCAGCCCGAGGCACAGTCGGTCGCGCTGCGGCGCGAATCGGCGCAGACCGCGCGCAGCGGCGCATCGTCCTTTACGGCCGAGCCCGCCGCGCTGGAGTTGTCCACCAAGACCGACCGGCCCGGCAGCAACCAGGGCAGCCGCGAGGTCGAGCTGGGCGTGGCCCTGCCGCTGTGGCTGCCCGGCGAGCGCGCACGCAAGGCCGCACTCGGCGATGCCGAGATCAAAGCCGTGGAGAGCCGCCGCCTGGCCGCGCAGCTGCAATTGGCCGCCAGCGTGCGCGAGGCCTGGTGGGCCCTGCAGCGTGCGCAGGCGGAACTGGGCCTGGCCCAGTACCGCCTGCAGAACGCCCAGCGCCTGGCGGCCGACGTGGCCCGGCGCTTCCAGGCCGGCGACATGTCGCGTGCCGACCAGACCCAGGCCGAGGGTGCTGTGGCCCAGGCAGAAGCCGCCGTGGCCGAAGCCACCGGAACGCGCGATGTGGCGCAGGCGGCCCTGGCTGTCTGGGGTGGCGGCGTGGAGCTGGCCGACGGGGCAGAGCCCGAGGCCGTGCCCGGCGCCGGCCTGCCCGCCGACCACCCCGCCGTGGCCGACTGGCAGGACCAGGCCGAGGTGGCGCGCCGCGCCGCTGACCTGGCTGCCGTGCAGACCCGCGCTAACCCCGAACTGACCGTGGCCGCCACGCGCGGGCGTGAGCAATCGGGCGAGCGCTACCTGCAAAGCTTCACCGTCGGCCTGCGCGTTCCCCTGGGCGGTGGCGACCGGGCGCGCGCCAAGGAGGCCGCCGCACGCGCCGACGCGCTCGATGCCGAGGTGCGCGCCCGCGTGGAGCAGGACCGGCTGGCCGCCGACGTGGCCGCCGCCACGGCCCGCGTGAAGGCCACCCAGACCCAGCGCGAGGCCATGACCCGCCACGCAGCGCTGGCGCGTGACACGCGCGGCTTCATCGACAAGGCCTTCCGCCTGGGCGAGGCCGACTGGCCCACGCGCCTGCGCGTGGAGCTCGAAGCCGTGCAGGCAGAACGCCAGTTGGCGCGTGCCCGCATCGATGCAGCGGCCGCCGTTTCCACCTTGCGCCAGGCCCTCGGCCTGTTGCCGCAGTGAGCGTCGCCCCATCCACCCCGACACCATTTCTTGTGATCACCATGCAACTCCGTTCTCTCTTTTTCACCCTGGCCCTGGTGCTGCTGCCGCCGGCAGTCCATGCCGATGCCGGCCATGACCATGGCGAGGCTCCCGCCGCTGCGGCCGGCCCGGGCCTGCCGCGCTTTGCCGCCACCTCCGACCTGTTCGAGCTCGTGGGCGTGCTCGATGGGAAAAAGCTGGCGCTCTACCTCGACCATGCGGGTGACAACAGCCCCGTGAAGGAGGCCCAGCTGGAGCTCGATATCGCCGGCACGCGCGTGCCCGTCACCCGCGTCGCTGAGGGCGAGTTCCAGGCTGCGCTGGCGGCACCGCTGGCCGAGGGCGTGAGCCCTGTCACCGCCACTGTGGTGGCCGGCACTGAGACCGACCTGCTGGCCGGCGAGATCGATGTGCATGCCGCTGCGCATGCCCACGCCGAGCCTGCGGGCCGGCGCAACGCGCTGGTGGCCGGTGCCGTGGGCGCCGTGCTGCTGGCCCTGGGCGCCGTGTGGGGTCTGCGGCGCAGCCGCGCCGCCCGTGTGGGAGGTGCCGCATGAAGCGCTCAATTGCAACCCGTACCCTGGCCGCCTTGCTGGTGGCCGCCGGCCTGTACGCCCCTCTGGGCGCGGTGGCCGGCGAAGGCCATGACCATGGCGACGCACCTGCGGCCGCCGACGGCAATGGTCCCAAGCGCCAGCCCGATGGCAGCGTGTTTTTGCCCAAGCCCGCGCAGCGCCAGCTGGGCGTGCGCACCCTGGTGGCTGCTGAAGGGCAGCATGCCAAGGCCTTCGAGCTGGCCGGCACGGTGGTGATGGACCCCAATGCCGGTGGCAAGGTGCAGGCCGCGCTGGCCGGCCGGCTGGAGGCAGGGCCCAAGGGCCTGCCCGGCGTGGGCCAGGCAGTGCGCAAGGGCGAGGTGCTGGCCTATGTGGTGCCTACGGCGGGAGCCATCGAGCGCTCCAACCAGTTGGCCCAGCAGGCCGAGCTGCGCGCTGCGCGCGACCTGGCTGCGCGCCGAGTGGCGCGTTTGAAGGACCTGGCGGACACCGTGCCGCGCAAGGACATCGAGGCGGCCGAGAGCGAGCTGCAAAGCTTCACCCAGCGCCTGGGCGCCGTGGGGGCGGGCCTGTCCACGCGCGATGCGCTGGTGGCACCCGTGTCGGGCGTGATCGCCTCGGCCAACGCCGTGGCAGGGCAGGTGGTGGATGCGCGCGAACTGGTGTTCGAGGTGGTGGACCCTTCGCGCTTGCGCGTCGAAGCCCTGGCCTACGACACGGCGCAGGCCCACAGCGTGGCCGGTGCCGCGCTGGCCGTGGGCGGGCAGCGCGTGCCGCTGCGCTTTCTGGGCGCGGCGCGCAGCCTGCGCGACCAGGCGCTGCCGCTGCAGTTTGCGGGGGACTCGGCAGTGCTGGGCACCCTGGCCCTGGGCCAGCCCGTGCGCGTGTTCGTGCAGTCCACCGAGCAGGCCGCCGGCGTGCAGGTGCCCGTGGCCTCGCTGCTGCGCAACCCCGCGAACCAGACCATCGTCTGGGTCAAGGAGTCGCCCGAGCGCTTCGTGCCCCGCGTGGTCACCTACGTGCCGCTGGACGGCACCTCGGTGGCCGTGACCTCGGGCCTCAAGGCCGGTGACCGCGTGGCCACGCAGGGCGCCACGCTGATCAACCAGGTCCGCTAGGAGCCATCCGATGTTCAAGTGGCTACTCGAAAACAGCCTGGCCAACCGGCTGCTGGTGCTCATCGCGGCCGGCGTGCTCATGGCCTATGGCGCCTTCACGCTCTCGCGCACCCCGGTGGACGTGTTCCCCGACCTCAACAAGCCCACCGTCACGCTGATGACCGAGGCCGGCGGCATGGCCGCTGAAGAGGTGGAGCAGCTCATCACCTTCCCGCTGGAAACCACGATGAACGGGCTGCCCGGCGTGGGGAGCGTGCGCTCCACCTCCAGCGCGGGCCTGTCCTTCATCTACGTCACCTTCGACTGGAGCACGGACATCTTCCGTGCGCGCCAGATGGTGTCCGAGCGCCTGTCGTCCATGGAGGAGGGGCTGCCCGTGGGCGTGACGCCGCGCATGGGGCCCATCAGCTCCATCATGGGCGAGATCATGCAGGTGGCGATCCCCATCGACGTGCAGCGCACCACGCCCATGGCCGTGCGCGAGTACGCCGACTGGGTGCTGCGCCCGCGCCTGCTGGCGATTGCCGGCGTGGCGCAAGTGATACCCATCGGCGGCGAGGTGCGCCAGTTCCAGGTGCAGCCGCAAACGGCGCGCATGGCCGAGCTGGGCATCACACACGACCAGCTCACAGGGGCGCTCAAGGGCTTCTCGGCCAATACCTCGGGGGGCTTTCTGGAGCTCAACGGGCGCGAGTACCTGATTCGCCACCTGGGCCGCACCTCGCGCCTGGAAGACCTGCAGAACCTGGCGCTCACCGCAAGGAACGGCCAGCCCGTGCTGCTGCGCCAGGTGGCCGAGGTGACGTTTGCCGCCGCGCTCAAGCGCGGGGACGCGGGCTTCGAAGGCAAGCCGGCAGTGATCCTGGGTATCCAGAAGCAGCCCACGGCCGACACAATTGCGCTCACGCGCAGCATCGAGGCGGCACTTGGGGACTTGAAGAAGTCGCTGCCAGCGGGCATGGAGGTGCCGCGCGTCACCTTCCGCCAGGCCAGCTTCATCGAGGCCTCGGTCACCACCTTGCAGGGCAAGCTCATGGGCGCCTCGGTGTTCGTGGCGGTGATTTTGTTCGTGTTCCTCGGCACGCTCAGGCCCACGGTGATCGCGCTCACGGCCATCCCGGTGTCGATCTTCATCACGGCGCTGGTGTTCAAGTACTTCGGCCTGTCCATCAACACCATGACGCTGGGCGGTTTGGCCATTGCCATCGGCGGCCTGGTGGACGATGCCGTGGTGGACGTGGAGAACGTGCTGCGCCGCCTGAAGATGGACCGCGCCAAGCACCCGAACCACCGCTTGCACCCCATCGAGGTGGTCAAGCTCGCGTCGATGGAAGTGCGCTCGGGCATCCTCTACGCCACGGCCATCATCGTGCTGGTGTTCCTGCCGCTGTTCGCGCTGCCAGGCATCGAGGGGCGGCTGTTCGTGCCCCTGGGCATTGCCTTCATCGTCTCCACCGTGGCCTCGCTGCTGGTGTCGGTCACGGTCACGCCGGTGCTGGCCTTCTATCTGCTGCCACGCATGAAGAACCTGGACCATGGCGACACGCGCGTGGTGGCCTGGCTCAAGGCGCGCTACCGCAGCGGGCTGCTGGGCGTGCTGGCGCGGCCGCGCATCGCCATGGCCGTGAGCGCAGTGGCGGTGGTGCTGTCGGTGGCGGCGGTGCCGTTCTTTCCGACCACCTTTTTGCCACCGTTCAACGAGGGCACGCTGCTCATCGGCATGCGCCTGAACCCGGGCGTGACGCTGGCCGAGTCGGCCGCCCTGGCCAGCCAGGCCGAGGTGCTGGTGCGCCAGGTGCCCGAGGTCACGCACGTGGGCCGGCGCAGCGGCCGGGCCGAGCTGGACGAACATGCCGAGGGCGTGCACGTGAGCGAACTCGACGTGGGCCTGCTGCCCGCGGCCGAGCTGAAACGCAGCATGGCCGAGGTGCAGGCCGACATCCGCAGCCGGCTGGCGCAGATGCCGGCGGCGATTGCCATCGGCCAGCCGATCTCGCACCGCATCGACCACATGCTCTCGGGCGTGCGCTCGCAGATCGCGATCAAGCTCTTTGGCGAAGACCTCGACACCCTGCGCGGCCAGGCCGATGCGCTGCGCGCGCGCCTGGCCAGCATCGACGGCCTGGCCGACCTGGAGGTGGAAAAGCAGGTGCTGGCGCCGCAGATCACCGTGCGCGTGGACCATGCCGCCGCAGCCCAGTACGGCGTGCCGGCCGCGCAGGTGCTGGCCACCTTGCAGGGCCTGGTGGAGGGCGAGAAAGTCACGCAGATCGTGGAGGGCAGCCGCCGCTTTGCGCTGGTGGTGCGCCTGCCCGAGAGCGCGCGCTCACTTGAAGGCCTGGCGCAGATCATGATCGAGACCCCGCGCGGGCGGGTGCCGCTGTCGCGCCTGGCCAGCATCGAGGACGGCGACGGCCCCAACCAGATCAGCCGCGACGACGGCAAGCGCCGCATCGTGCTGTCGGCCAACGCGCAGGGCCGGGCGCTGTCCGACGTGGTGGCCGACATCCGCAAGGTGGTGGGCGAGACGCGCCTGCCCGATGGCTACTTCATCACCCTGGGCGGCCAGTTCCAGGCGCAGGAGGAGGCCAGCCGCCTGGTGGGCATGCTGGCCGTGGTCTCGCTGGTGCTGATGTTCGTGGTGCTGTACACGCGCTACCGCTCGGCCACGCTGTCGGCGCTGATCATGGCCAACATCCCGCTGGCGCTGGTGGGTGCCGTGCTGGGGCTGTGGATCTCGGGCCAGCCGCTGTCGGTGGCGGCGCTGATCGGCTTCATCACGCTGGCGGGCATCTCGGTGCGCAACGGCATTTTGAAGGTGAGCCACTACCTGAACCTGATGCGCGTGGAGGGTGAGAACTTCGACCACGCCATGATCGTGCGCGGCTCGCTCGAACGCCTCTCCCCCGTGCTCATGACGGCCCTGGTCACCGCCTTCGCGCTGGCGCCGCTGCTGCTGGAAGCCGAGCGCCCCGGAACCGAGATATTGCACCCGGTGGCGGTGGTGATCTTCTCGGGGCTGATCAGCTCGACCCTGCTCGACACCTTCCTCACCCCCGCTCTGTTCTGGCTGTTCGGCCGCCGTGACGCCGAACGCCTGCTCGATGACAAGAACGCCGAGGCGTTCTGAGCTTTTCCCCTCTTCCCGTCAACCCTTTGAAAGGACACCCATGACAACCAAACAACTCCTGGCCGCCCTGGCACTCACTCTGGCTGGCAGCGCCTTTGCCGCCGGCGAGCACAGCCATGCCCCTAAACCCGAGCACGGCGGCGTGGTGGCCGAGGCCGGCGAGATCGGCTACGAACTCGTGGCTCGGCCCGACACCCTGACCTTGCACCTGCTTGACCACGGCAAGCCGGTGAAGACCGAAGGGGTGGGCGCCAAGCTCACGCTGCTCAACGGCACCGAAAAGTCCGAGGCCGTGCTGGTACCGGCCGGCGAGGGCAAGCTTGAAGCCAAGGGCACATTCAAGGTCGCGGCGGGCACCAAGGTGGTGGCGCTGGTGACACTGCCAGGCAAGAAGCCGGCGAATGTGCGTTTTGCGCTGAAGTAAGCAGGCACCAACGCCAGCCGGTGCGCAATGCGTCACGAAAAGGGCGCCCCGTGGCGCTGGCATGGTCTGCCTGCGACCCAGGGTGGGCCTACCATGCAAGCATGCCTGCTTCCACCGACTTCGATTTCGCCGCGCTGGCCGAGGGCATCGCCCAGGCCAGCCGCGCGGCCCTGGCCGATATCTCCGAGCGCTGCGGCCCGCACGACCCCGTGTGTGCCTTCACCCTGTACACCGACGACGGGGCCATGACCGTCTGCCCGGCCCTGTTGACCGAATCGCAGGTGCGCGAACTCACAGCGCGCCACCCGGACGAGGCCAGCTTCTACCTCTACAGCTCCTCGGAATGGCCCCTGGAGGGGGAGGGCGCCAATGGCGCCTTCAATGACCTGTGCACGCTGGTGCGTGAACATGTGCTTGCGCTGCCGGACGAGGGTGGCGATGCCGCCTTCACGGCTTTTCGTGCGCAACTGCTCGAAACCATGGTCCAGGTGCTGGAGCGCCTGCGCCGCGAAGACCCGGCCTTCGCCCGCGAGTCCCTGCTGCTGCAGGTGTCGGTCTCGGATGGCGATGAGCCGGCCGAGGTGCTGAACCAGTGGGTGGCCCGCCTGAACCCGCCTGCCGCAGCAGCCGAATTCAAGGCCTGGACCGATTCCTGGGGTTGACGGCTGGCGCGGGCATGGCCCGCCGCCGTCAATACACCAGCCGTTCGGGCCGGATCTCCTGCAGGATGGTGGTGGCGATCTCTTCGATCGACTTGGTGGTGGTGGACAGCCAGCGGATGCCGGCGCGGCGCATCATGGCCTCGGCCTCGGCCACCTCGTGGCGGCAGTTGACCAGGTCGGCATACCTGGAGTTGGGGCGGCGCTCGTTGCGGATCTCGGACAGGCGCTCGGGCTGGATGGTCAGGCCGAAGATCTTCTTGCGGTGCGGCTCCAGCGCGGGCGGCAGCTGGCGGCGGTCGAAATCCTCGGGGATCAGCGGGTAGTTGGCGGCCTTCATGCCGTACTGCATGGCCAGGTACAGGCTGGTGGGGGTCTTGCCGCTGCGGCTCACGCCCACCAGGATCACGTCGGCACCGGCCAGGTCTCGGTTGCTCTGGCCGTCATCGTGCGCCAGGCTGAAGTTGATGGCTTCGATGCGGTCGGTGTACTCCTTGCTACGGCTCACGTCCGAAAAGCGGCCCACGCGGTGGTGGGACTTGATGCCGAGCTCTTCCTCCAGCGGGTGCACGAAGGTGCCGAACATGTCGAGCAGCATGCCCTTGCAGCCTTCCTGGATGACGCGCAGCACCTCCATGTTGACCAAGGTGGTGAAGACGATGGGCTTCTTGCCCTCGATCTCGGCCGTGTGGTTGATCTGCCGCACCGTCTGGTGTGCCTTGTCCACGCTGTCGATGAAGGGCAGGCGCACATGGCGGGGCTTGAGCTCGAACTGGGCCAGGATGGCATTGCCGAAGGTCTCTGCCGTGATGCCGGTGCCGTCCGAGACGAAGAATACGGTGCGCGTGTGCATGAGGGGCAGGGCCTTTCGTCGCTTTGGCAGCGCCTTGGGTTCGGGTGGATCGTAGTGCGAGGACTACAGGCATCGTAAACAGGTTCCTGCGTGCTCCCGGCGCGGCAGGCCTACAATTGTGTCAATTATCCAAATTTCTCAACCATGCACGCCGTCGGCACACAACCACAACGACAAAGCCTGAGCCAGTGCATGGCCGCTCGCCCCACGGTGCCCCTTGGTGGGGGCGGGCGCGCAGACGACCCGGTTTCAACTTCTGGAGCTTTCCCATGTCTGCACTTTTCAGCCCGACCGCCCTGGTCGTACCGTTTGAAAACCTGAGAATGACCGATGTCGAGTCGGTGGGCGGTAAAAACGCCTCCCTCGGCGAAATGATCTCGCAGCTGCCCGAGGGCGTGCGCGTCCCTACGGGTTTTGCCACCACGGCACATGCCTTCCGCGAATTCCTGGCCCACGATGGCCTGGCCGACAAGATCAGCGCCAAGCTGGCCAGCCTCGATACCGAGGACGTGCGCGCCCTGGCCCGGGTAGGCGGCGAAATCCGCGCCATGGTCGAGGCCCAGCCCTTCCCGGCCGACCTGCAAAAAGCCATTGGCGAAGCTTTTGCCACCCTGTCCGCCGGCAACCCGCAGGCCAGCTTTGCCGTGCGCTCGTCGGCCACGGCCGAAGACCTGCCCGACGCCTCGTTCGCCGGCCAGCAGGAGACCTTCCTGAACGTGGTGGGCATCGACGACGTGCTGCACAAGATGAAGGAGGTGTTCGCCTCCCTGTACAACGACCGCGCCATCTCCTACCGGGTGCACAAGGGCTTTGCGCACGATGTGGTGGCCCTGTCGGCCGGCGTGCAGCGCATGGTGCGCTCCGATCTGGGCGCAGCGGGCGTGATGTTCACCATTGACACCGAGTCGGGCTTCGACCAGGTGGTCTTCATCACCAGCAGCTACGGCCTGGGCGAGACGGTGGTGCAGGGCGCCGTGAACCCCGACGAGTTCTACGTGCACAAGCCCACCCTGCAGGCCGGCAAGAAGGCCGTGATCCGCCGCAACCTGGGCAGCAAGCTGGTGCAGATGGTGTTCTCCACGGCCGAGGAAAAGGCCGCATCGGGCAAGCTGGTCAAGACCACCGACGTGCCCACCGAGCAGCGCAACCGCTACTCGCTGACCGATGCCGACGTGCAGCAACTGGCGCACTACGCCCTGGTAATCGAGCAGCACTATGGCCGCCCGATGGACATCGAATGGGGCAAGGACGGCACCGACGGCCTGCTTTACATCCTGCAGGCGCGCCCCGAGACGGTGAAGAGCCAGTCCAAGGGCCAGGCCGAGATGCGCTACAAGCTCAAGGGCCAGGGCACCGTGCTGGCCGAGGGCCGCGCGATTGGTCAGAAGATCGGTACCGGCCCCGTGCGCCTGGTGCACAACATCTCCGAGATGGACAAGGTGCAGCCCGGCGACGTGCTGGTGACCGACATGACCGACCCCAACTGGGAGCCGGTGATGAAGCGCGCCAGCGCCATCGTCACCAACCGCGGCGGGCGCACCTGCCACGCCGCCATCATCGCGCGCGAGCTGGGCATCCCGGCCGTGGTGGGCTGCGGTGACGCGACCGAGCTGCTCAAGGACGGCACCCTGGTCACGGTGAGCTGCGCCGAAGGCGACACCGGCCACATCTACGATGGCCTGCTGGAAACCGAGGTCACCGAGGTGCAGCGCGGTGAGATGCCGGCCATCAAGACCAAGATCATGATGAACGTGGGCAATCCCCAACTGGCCTTTGACTTCTGCCAGTTGCCCAACGAAGGCGTGGGCCTGGCGCGGCTTGAGTTCATCATCAACAACAACATCGGCGTGCACCCCAAGGCGATACTGGACTACCCGCAGATCGACGCCGACCTGAAGAAGGCCGTGGAGTCGGTGGCCCGCGGCCATGCCAGCCCCCGCGCCTTCTACGTGGACAAGGTCGCCGAAGGCGTGGCCACCATCGCTGCGGCTTTCTACCCCAAGCCGGTGATCGTGCGCCTGTCGGACTTCAAGAGCAATGAATACCGAAAGCTCATCGGCGGCAGTCGCTACGAGCCTGAGGAAGAGAACCCGATGCTGGGTTTTCGCGGTGCGGCGCGCTACCTGAGCGCCGACTTCGGCGAGGCCTTTGCGATGGAGTGCGAGGCACTGAAGCGCGTGCGCAACGAGATGGGCCTGACCAACGTGCAGGTGATGGTGCCCTTCGTGCGAACCCTCGGCCAGGCCGAGCGCGTGACGCAGCTGCTGGCCCAGCATGGCCTGCAGCGCGGCAAGGACGACCTCAAGGTCATCATGATGTGCGAGGTGCCGAGCAACGCCATCCTGGCCGAGCGCTTCCTGGAGTTCTTCGACGGCTTCTCCATCGGCTCCAACGACCTGACCCAGCTCACGCTGGGCCTGGATCGCGACTCGGGCCTGGAATTGCTGGCGCAGGACTTCGACGAGCGCGACCCCGCCGTGCTGGCGCTGATCCACCAGGCCATCAAGGCCTGCCTGGCGCAGGGCAAGTACATCGGTATCTGCGGCCAGGGCCCCAGCGACCACCCTGACTTCGCGCAGTGGCTGGCGGCCGAGGGCATCTCCTCCATCTCGCTGAACCCCGACAGCGTGATGGCCACCTGGCAGCAGCTGGCTGCGGGCTGACGCCTTGCGGGCACGGGCACGCCAATCCATGCAGCGCCCTGGCTGACCCGATGCCCGTGCTGCCCCGTTCCCCCATCAAGCCTGCCGAGCCCGAGCTCGCAGGCCCATTTCCGCCCGACCTGCACGACGTGCGCCACCTGTGGCTCAAGGCCGGGCTGCTGGTGATCTGGGTGCTGGTGTCCTTCGTGGCCACCTACTTCGCACGTGATCTGCAGTTCCTCATCCCGGGCGGCTGGCCGCTGGGCTACTGGATCGAGGCCCAGGGCGCGGTGCTGGTGTTCATTGCCATCGTGGTGGTGTATGCCTGGGCCATGAACCGCTTCGAGCGGCAGGACGAACGGCGCCGCCTGGCGCTGGAAGCCGCTTTGCCAGCGGACGGCAAGTTCCCTGCGGACGCGGCCTGACGCCATGCGCAAGCAGGGCCCTGCAGGAGCGCCTCCCGGCAATGCGTCCGGGGCCGGCCCGAGCGCGGTGGAGAAAGCCTATTCCTGGCGCCTGCACCGCATCCTGGCGCTGTACATCGCCGGGGTGCTCGGCTTCCTGACCCTCATGACCTGGGCCGAACACCAGGGGCTGTCGCGCCACTGGATCGGGCCGATCTTTTTGTTCCTCACCGTCATGGTGTACGCCGGCATCGGCGTCTATGGCCGCACCTCGGACCCCGAGGAATACTACGTGGCCGGGCGGCGCATTCCGCCCATGTACAACGGCATGGCTGCGGCCGCCGACTGGATGAGCGCGGCCTCGTTCATCAGCCTCTCGGGGGCGCTGTACCTGCAGGGCTTTGCGGGCACGCCCGGCCAGCCCGGCGGGCTGGCCTACCTGCTGGGCTGGACGGGGGGCTTTTGCCTGGTGGCCATGCTGATCGCGCCGCATCTTCGGGCCATGGGCCTGTACACCGTGCCTGATTTCTTCCACGTGCGCTTTGGCGGGCGCTGGCCACGTGTGATCGCGGCGCTGGCCGCCGTGCTGTGCTCTTTCACCTATGTGGTGGCGCAGATCTACGGCGTGGGGCTGATCGCCTCGCGCCTGACGGGCGTGCAGTTCGAGATCGGCATCATGCTCGGCCTGGGCGGGGTGCTGCTGTGCTCGTTCCTGGGCGGCATGCGCGCTATCACCTGGACGCAGGTTGCGCAGTACGTGGTGCTGCTGCTGGCCTTTCTGATCCCCGTGTCCTGGCTGGCCTACAAGCAACTGGGCAGCCCGCTGGCGCCGCTGGTGTACGGTGCACAGATCACCAAGATCGCCGACCTGGAGGCGCAACTGCTGGACTCGCCCGCCGAGCAGCAGGTGGTGCAGATCTACCGCCAGCGCGCGCAGGAATTCGAGGAGCGCCTGAAGGACGTGGAAGCGGCCCTGGAGCGCGAGCGCGAAAAGGGCCGTGAGCGCATCCGCACGCTGCGCGCGCAGAACGCCGAAGTGGGCCTGATCGTGCTGGCCAGCCGCGACCTGGCGGCGCTGCCGCGCGACCCTGCCGCCGCGCGCGAGCGCTGGACGCGCGAGATGCAGGAGAACACCGAGCGCGCCCGCCCCCTCGGGGGCCTGCCACAGCACAGCCAGGCCTTTGCGGGCGACCCCGATGGCACGCCCGAGGAGCAGCGCGAGTTCGACCTGAGCCGGCGCAACTTCATGGCACTGATGTTCTGCCTGATGGTGGGCACGGCCGGGCTGCCGCACCTGCTCACGCGCTACTACACCTCGCCCACGGTGTCGGGCGCGCGGGCCTCGGTGGGCTGGTCGCTGTTCTTCATCGCCCTGCTGTACCTGAGTGCGCCGGCGCTCGCGGTGCTGGTGAAGTTCGAGGTCATGCACAACCTGGTGGGCAGCAGCTTCGAGGCGCTGCCCAACTGGATGGCCCAGTGGGCGCGGGTGGATGGCTCGCTGCTGTCGATCGAAGACGTCAACGGCGACGGTATCGTGCAGTTCGGCGAGATCCGGCTCGGGGCCGATCTGATCATGCTTGCCACGCCTGAACTCGGCGGCCTGCCCTACGTGGTTTCGGGCCTGGTGGCGGCGGGCGGGTTGGCGGCGGCGCTGTCCACTGCCGACGGGC
This sequence comes from Acidovorax sp. Root219, assembly GCF_001428665.1. Classification (GTDB taxonomy): domain Bacteria; phylum Pseudomonadota; class Gammaproteobacteria; order Burkholderiales; family Burkholderiaceae_C; genus Acidovorax. The sequence goes on along the minus strand of NZ_LMIJ01000019.1, from coordinate 15,266 downwards.
TGCTGCTCACCATCAGCAATGCGCTGGTGCGCGACCTGTACTTCCAGGGCTCCGACCGCGAGGCATCGCCCGAGCAGCGCGTGATCCTCACCAAGTTCGCACTGCTGGCGGTGGCCCTGTCGGCGGCCTTCGTGGCGGCGCTCAAGCCGGCCGAGATTTTGCCCATGGTGTCGGCCTCGTTCTCGCTGGCGGCATCGGCCTTCGTGCCGGTGATGGTGCTCGGGATCTTCTGGCGCGGCACCACGCGCCAGGGGGCGGTGGCGGGCATGCTGGCGGGCCTGGGCGTGGCGGTGTACTACATGCTCTCGCATGTGGTGGCCGTGAAGGCGCTGCTGCCGGCCTGGCTGCTGGCCGATGGGCTGTGGTTGGGCATCCAGCCCATCTCGGCCGGGGTGTTCGGCGTGCCCCTGGGATTGCTGGTGGCGCTGGTGGTCAGCCGCATCACGCGGCCTGCGCCCGAGCTGCCGCGCGTTCGCATGGAGATGTAGCCACGCGCTTCGCCTGGCGGCCGTGGCCTGCGGGATGGGGCCCTGAGCCGCTCTAAATCGGTACAGGCCGAAGGGGCATGGAAAAACCCGACTTCTCAAGGCGCCGCAAACGTGACACCCTGTAAACCGGCTCCTGCGGGAGGCGGTGGATTGGGCTGTGCTCAGTCTGCGGTGGGCTATTTCAAAAGATTTCGGGGGAGAGTCATGGTTCTGGTCAAAACGCAGGCGGGGCAGGAAGCGCTCAAGGACCGCCAGGGTGGTTTGACATCGCGGCAGCGCTCCGCCTTCATTCTGTTCGATGGCAAGCGCTCCACAGGCGAGGTGCTGGCGGCCACGGCGGCCATGGGCATCACGCAGGACGACGTGCAGGCCATGATATCCCTGGGCCTGCTGGAGCCACAGTCCGGCAGCGGCGCAGGCGCTGCCGTGGCTGCGGCAGCCGCCGCCAAGGGCACGGGACAGGCGGTGGCAGCTGCCAATGCCGCGTCTTCGGCCTCGAGCACGTCGTACGAAGCCACGGTGGCCATGGAGGCCGTGAAGGGCAGCGGCCGCTCGGACCAGCAGCGCTACACGGATGCCTACCCGATTGCCACGGAACTCACGGCCGGCCTGGGGCTGCGGGGCTTTCGCCTGAACCTGGCGGTGGAGGGGGCTGGCAGCTTCTCCGACCTGGCCGCGCTGGCCCCCAAGATCCGTGAGGCGGTGGGGGATGCGAAGTTTGCGCGCTTCGACAAAGCGCTTTTTGACTGAGAGCAGTCACAACCGGCCATGAAAAAGCGGCCCGCAGGCCGCTTGGTCTTTCCGGTCGCCAGGAGGCGCTGGGCTCAGCGGCCGACCTTGAGCAGTTCCACGTCGAACTTGAGCGTGGCGTTCGGAGGGATCACGCCGCCGGCGCCGCGCGCGCCGTAGCCCAGGGCTGCGGGGATGATCAGCGTGCGCTGGCCGCCGATCTTCATGCCCTGCACGCCTTCGTCCCAGCCCTTGATGACCATGCCGGCACCCAGCGAGAACTCGAAGGGGTCGTTGCGGTCGCGGCTGGAGTCGAACTTGGCGCCTTGTTCGCCGTTGTTGTAGAGCCAGCCGGTGTAGTGCACCGATACGTTCTGGCCCTTGGTGGCTTCTGCGCCTTCACCCACGGTGGTGTCTTCGTACTGCAGGCCGGATGCGGTGGTGGTGAACGCCATGAAAATCCTCGTTTGCTATGGAGTTGGTAGCGCGATGCCGTTGTATTGCAACGGAAAAACGCCGGTTGATGGGTGTTGGTGGAGGGCGCTGGCCCTGTAGAACGGCCTGATTTTACGCGGCAGGCTTCTTCACGCGGCTGGCCACCCAGCGCGTGGCAAAGGCCTGCACGTCGCTCAGGCGCTTGAGCAGGTCGGTGCCCGAGGGGGTGACGGTGTAGCCGTCGCTGCCGTGGTCGACCAGGCCGGCCTCGCGCAGTTCCTTGATGCGGGTGTTGAGCGTGTTGGGGGTGATGCCGCCCACGCTGTCCTGCAGCAGGCGGAAGGTCTGGGGGTGTCCGTCACGCAGGGCCCACAGCACACGCAGCGCATAGCGGCATTCCAGCCGCTCGAACAGCTGGTTGATGGCGAAATTTTCCTTGGAGCTCATGCAAGCTTCTCCTCGCGCGGTGTGTATGGAAAACAGTGGCGGCCCGCCGGACACTGCCCGCAAGACGCTGTCAATATAGCTTGGAAACGATTTTGCTACAAGTTTAATAGCTCTGAACGCAGCACTGATATGCGCCAACCCCCTTAACCAAGGGTCTTTTTTGCGAAGTGTTGCGGTGCTGCCACGGCGGGGTGAAGTGGGTAGCATTCCGGCCATCGAGGCGCGCTGCCTTGCGAGGAATTCATGGAACACAAACACCTGCACGAGGCCAACCGGCTGTCCTGGAACGCCGCCACCCGTGCCCACAACCAGCACAAGGGCGACCAGGCCGCCTTTTTGCGGAACGGCGGCTCGCCGTTGTTTTCCGAAGAAACGGCGCTGCTGGGCGACCTGCACGGCCAGGCCGTGCTGCACCTGCAGTGCAATGCCGGGCAGGACAGCCTGGGCATCGCCCAACTGGGCGCCCGGGTGACGGGGGTGGACATCTCGGACGAGGCCATTGCCTTTGCCCGGGCACTGTCCGATGCCAGCGGCATTGCAGCGGAGTTCGTGCGCTCCGATGTGTACGACTACTTCGACGGGCTGGCGGCCTCGGCAGGGCCGGGTGGGCTGTTCGACACCGTTTTCAGCTCCTACGGCACCATCTGCTGGCTGTCGGACCTGGCGCGCTGGGCGCGCGGCATTGCCGGGGCGCTGCGCCCGGGTGGGCGCTTCGTCTTCGTGGAGTTCCACCCTGTCGCCCTGGTGTTCGATCCGCAGTGGCAGGCGCGCTACGACTACTTCAACGAGGCACCGGTGCACGAGGCCGGGGTGGGCGACTACGTGGGCGAGACGCAGAAGGCGCGCGAAGGGCAGGAAACCGCGGGGCCCGAGGTGTTTGCCAACCCCCACCCCAGCCACGAGTTCGCCTGGGGCCTTGGCCGCGTGGTGACGGCGCTGCTGGGCGCCGGCCTGCAGGTCGAGGCGCTGGAGGAGTACCCGTACCTGAATGGCTGGCGCGCCTTCGAGGGGATGCAGGATCTGGGCGGGCGGCGCTGGGGCATGCCGCCGGGCATTGCGCGCATGCCGTTGATGTATTCCATCGTCGCGCGCAAGGCCGTTGGCAGCGCAGTGCCGGCCTGCTGATGTCGGGATTGCCCGACTGCGGCAGTCCCTGTTCCCGACCCGTGGCCGCCGGCTCGGGCGGGACCGTTTATCGTGCTGACCCATGAATGCTTCTCTGAACTCCCCACTGTCTCCGTTCGAATCCGCTGTCTCTGCCCCCCCGGCGCTGCCCCTGGCCGGCCTGCGCGTGGTGGAATTCACCCACATGGTCATGGGCCCCACCTGCGGCATGGTGCTGGCCGACCTGGGGGCCGAGGTCATCAAGGTCGAACCGGTGGACGGCGACCGCACGCGCCACCTCCTGGGCGCTGGTGCCGGCTTCTTTCCCATGTTCAACCGCAACAAGAAAAGCATTGCGCTCGACCTGCGCCGGCCCGAAGGCCTGGAGGTGGCGATCCGCCTGGCTTCGTCGGCCGACGTGGTGGCGCAGAACTTCAAGCCCGGGGTGATGGCCAAGTACGGCCTCGACTACGCTGCGCTCTCGCGCCTGAACGAACGCTTGGTCTACGTGAACCACGCGGGCTTTCTGCCCGGCCCCTACGAGCACCGCACCGCGCTCGACGAGGTGGTGCAGATGATGGGCGGCCTGGCCTACATGACGGGTCGCCCGGGCGACCCGCTGCGCGCGGGCAGCAGTGTGAACGACATCATGGGCGGCATGTTCGGCGCCATCGGTGCCATGGCGGCGCTGATGCAGCGCGCGGCCACCGGGCGCGGGCAGGAGGTGGATTCGGCCCTGTTCGAGAACAACGTCTTCCTGGTCGGCCAGCACATGATGCAGTACGCCGTGACGGGCCAGCCCGCGGCGCCCATGCCCGAGCGCATCTCCTCCTGGGCGGTGTACGACGTGTTCAGCGTGAAGGACGGCGGGCAGATCTTCCTGGCCGCCGTGAGTGATGCGCAGTGGGTCACCTTCTGCGATGCCATGGGCTATGCCGACCTCAAAGCCGACCCGGCGCTGGCCAGCAACAACGACCGCGTACGCGCCCGTGGCGCCCTGCTGCCCGACCTGCGCCAGCGCCTGGCCCTGCACACGGCCGAGGAGCTGTCGGCCATCTTCGAGCGGCACGGCCTGCCGTTCGCGCCCATCATGCGGCCCGAGCAGTTGTTCGATGACCCGCACCTGAATGCCACCGGCGGCCTGGCCGACATCACGCTGCCCGATGGCGAGCGTGCTGGCAGCACGGCGCGCGTGACGCTGCTGCCGCTGCGCCTGGATGGCCAGCGCATGGGCGTGCGCATGGACCCGCCCCAACTGGGCCAGCACACCGCCGAACTGCTCGCTGGCCTGGGCTATACGGCCGACCAGGTGCAGGCACTGCAGGCGGCCGCGGCAGTGGCCTGAGTTCCCATTCCCCGCCAGGTGACATGAGCGCAGCAGCAGTCTGCGCGCCCCCGGCGGTTCGCCCCCACAGGAGACAAACCATGCCGACCCTTCCCCTCATAACCACCTCCCGCCGCCGCGCCCTGGCGCAGGGCGCCGCAGCCCTCGCGGCCCTCGCGGCCCCAGGTCTCGTGCTTGCCCAACTGGGCGACAAGCCCTTGCGCATCATCCTGCCGCTGTCGGCCGGCTCGGGGGCCGACGGCGCCATCCGCGCCATCAGCAACAGCCTGGCCAAGGCACTGGGGCAGCCGGTGGTGATCGAGAACCTGCCGGGCGCGGGTGGCATCACCGGCACCACGCAACTGGTGCGCGCACCCAAGGACGGCTCGGTGATCGGCGTGGTGTCCAACAACCACGTGGTCAACCCCAGCGTCTACAAGAACATCCCCTTCGACTCCATCGAGGACATCACGCCCATCACCATCATCGGCGCCACGCCCTTCGTGCTGGTCGCCAACCCGGCACTGCCGGCGAAGAACGTCAGGGAACTGATCGCCCTGGCCAAGGCCAAACCGGGCGTGCTCAACTACGGCTCGTCGGGCAACGGCACCATCCTGCACCTGGGCGCGGCCATGTTCGTGGACCAGGCGCAGCTCGACATCAAGCACATCCCCTACCGGGGCATGGGACCGTTGATGAACGACATCCTGGGCGGGCAGGTGCAGCTGGGCGTGGTGGCGGTAGCGCCGGCCGCTGCCCACATCAAGGCTGGCACCCTGCGCGCCCTGGGCGTGAGCACGGCCACCCGCGTGCCCTCGCTGCCCGACGTGCCCACCATTGCCGAGCAGGGCCTGCCCAGCTATGCCCTGGACGGCTGGATCGCCGCAGTGGCGCCCGCCGGCATTCCCAAGGCCGAACTCGCCCGCCTGTACAACGGCTTCAAGAACGCCCTGGCCATGCCCGAAGCGCGCGATGCCCTGGTCGCCCAGGGCTACGAGATCAAGCTCACGGCGCCCGAGGCATCCACGGCCTTCATGCGCAGCGAACTGGCCCGCATGGCGCAGGTGGTGAAGAACGCGCATGTGACCATGGATTGAGATGCCCGTCGTGCGAGGTGCAATATCGGGCCTTACCGCGGTACGCGCTACCTGCGGCGCATGAAACTGGCGGAGCCAAGGCCAGTGCCCCGTGCAAGGGCCGCCAAGCCGCGTAGNCTCCCGACTCGCGTAGCGAGTCGGGAGGGGGGTGAAGGCGCGAAGCGACTCAAGGGGTGCCTCTCAAAACATGTAACGCATGTTCAGGTGGAAGCTGCGCGGTGCCCCCCAGGTGTAGTGCAGGCTGCTGAAGTTGGTGACGCCCGAGAAGTACTTCCTGTCGAACAGGTTGTTGATGTTGGCGCCCACGCTCAGGTGGCGGTTGACCTGGTAGCGGGCCATCAGGTCCACCAGCCAGTAGGACTTCTGGGCCAGCGTGGCGGCATCGTTGCGGGTGGAAGTCTCGCTCTGCCAGCGGGTGGCGGCCCCCACCATCAGGCCCTGCAATGCGCTGCCGCCCAGGCGGTAGGTGCTGCCCAGCTTGAACTGGTGCCTGGGGTGCTGGCTGGCGCTGGTCAGGCTGCTGCTTTGGGTCACGTAGCTGCCCTGGGCCTGCCAGCCTTTGGCGATCTCGCCGGAGAGTTCGACCTCCCAGCCGCGTCGCGTCGCTCCGGTGACGGCGCGGTAGGCCATGTCACCCGAAGGGGTGAGCTGGCCGGTCTCTTCGGCCGTGTTGTCGGTCTTCATCCAGAAATGGCTGATGGCGGCGTTCAGGCGCTTGTCGAAGAACTCGCCCTTGGCGCCGACTTCGTAGGTCACGCCCTTTTCGGGCGGAAGCGCGTGGCCCTGCTCGTCCTGGCCGCTCTGGGCCTCGAAGATGTTGGTATAGCTGCCGTACAGTGAGACATTCGGGTGCACGTCGAACACCAGGCCTGCATAGGGCGTGACCACGCCGTGCTCCTTGAGGTCGTAGTTCCACCAGAAGGGGGTGGTGTCCAGTTGCGCATAGTCGGTGATGCGCACGCCGGTGATCAGCTTGAGCGGGTCGGCCAGGTGAAAGCGCCCGGCTGCATAGGCGTAGTGCTGCTTGCGCGAAAAGCGATTGGGCGCGTAGCTGTAGCGGCTCCAGTCGGGCGTCGGAATCTGTGCACCGCCGTCGGCATAGGCCATGCCCAGGCTGGCGAGCTGCGTGCGCACGCTGTTGCTGGTCTGCATCTCGCCCTGGTAGCGGGCCGTGCCGGCGCCCATCAGCAGCTCGTGCTTGCGGCCAAAGAGTTCGATGGGGCCCTTCACGTCCAGGTTCACCGTCCAGTTGCGGTTGTCGATGCCCTGGTAGGGTGCGGTGGCGACGCTGCTGCGGTCGTACAGGTAGCCGAGCAGCATGTCGTCCATCTGCACGCTCTGGTGCGAGAACTGCAGCTTGGTCGACCAGTCGCCGGCAAAGCGGTGCTCCACGCTGCCGAAAACATTGAGTGCATCCTGCTGGTAGCCGGCCCAGGGCGCGCCGGGGTTGAACGAGCGCGGCAGCCAGGCCACGGTGTCGCCGGTGCTGGTGTAGCGCTGGATGGGCTGGGTGCTGCCCATGCCGCGCAGCTCGCGCCGGCGCCAGGTGAAGCCGCCGTTGACCGAGGTCTGCGGCGCGATGTCCGCCTCCAGCGCGCCGAACAGCATCTGGCTATTGCTCTTTTCGTGGTCGCGGAACGAATCGGCATCCGACACCGAAGCCACGATGCGCCCCCGCAGGCTGCCGCTGGCGTTGAGCGGGCCGCCCACGTCCACGTCGCTGCGCAGGGTGTTCCCGCTGCCGGCGCTGGCGCCCACATGGGCCTGGAATTCGGAGGTGGGGCGCTTGCGCACCAGGTTGACGGTGGCGCCCGCGCTGCCATAGCCGTTGACCAGGCCCGAGGAGCCCTTGAGCACCTCGATGCGGTCGATCTCGGCCATGTCGTCCAGCGCGTACATGGTGCTGGTGAAGTAGTACCAGTCGCTGGTGAGCTGGCGCACGCCATCGGTCTGCAGGTTGACGCTGGAGCCGCGCGCCTGGAAGTCGGTGGCATTGCCCTGGCGGTAGGTGCTGATGCCGGGCGTCTGCTCCATCACGTCGGTCAGCGTCTCGAGCTTGAAGTCGTCCATGCGCTGGCGCGTCATCACGCTGACGGACTGCGGTGTTTCGCGCAGCGAGAGGGCCAGGCCCGTGGCCGTGCCGCTCGGGCCGCGTGCGGTGTAGCTGCCCGTGCCCTCGGTGGTGGCATCGTTGCGCGGTGCCTCGGCCGTCACGCGCACTTCGGACAGGGTGACGCTGCCGGCGGGTGCCGCTGCGCCGGGCGGTTGGGTGGGGGTTGGGGCGCGGCGCAGGGTGTAGGTGCCGTTGTCGGCCACCACGGCAGACAGGCCGGTGCCCACCAGCAGGGCGGCCAGCGCTTGCGGCGCGGTGTGGCTGCCCTGCAGGCCCGGGCTGCTGCGGCCGTGGACCAGGTCCGGCGTGTAGGCCAGCAGCACGCCCGATGCCTTGGCGAAGGATGTCAACGCGGGCTCCAGCGGGCCGGCGGGGATGCTGTAGCTGGCGCTGCGGCTGGCCTGCGCCGTCTGCTGCGCCTGTGCGTGGGCGGGCAGGGCTACAGCGGCGAACCATGCGCCGGCCAGCGTGGCCGCCAGCACGGCGGTGGGGCGCAGGGTGAAGAGGGGCTGGGAAGAAGGCGTGCGGGCAGCAGCGTGCCGGGGTGCGGTGGGCATGGTGGTCGGATGGAAGGTGGAAGGAGTGGAATGCGCTATTCCCTTCCTTGTCACGCGAAGGCGCAAAAGGTACAGACCGGGCGCGAAATAGTTCTCACAGGCCGGCACGCCTGCCGCTGCGCACCGGCGCTCAGGCCGAAGGGCCTATGCGCACCCAGTAGCGCACCGGCACCCGCACCTCCACCGGCAGCACCTGGGCCAGCGATTGCAGGATGCGGTCCGTGTCCGCCAGCGGAAACACGCCCGACAGGCGCAGGTGCGCCACCTCGGGTGCCAGGCTGATCACGCCGCTGCGGTAGCGCCGCAGCTCGGCCACGAAGTCCGAGAGGCGCATGTCGGAAGCTACCAGCACGCCCTCGGCCCAGGCCGGGTCCGCTGCGCCGGCACTGAGGGCGGTGGCGGCACCGGATGCGAGCCGGGCCGATTGGCCTGCGTCGACACGCACGGTGGCGTCCGGCCTGTCCAGGGGGCTCAGCTCCACCGCGCCGTCGTACACGGCGACCTCGCTGGCGATGCCATCGTGCCGGACCGTGAAACGGGTGCCCAGGGCACGGATGCGTCCGGCCGGCGTGTCCACCACGAAGGGGCGCGGCGGCGTGGCCGCATCATCGGGTGCGGTGGTGATGAGCACCTCGCCCTCGCGCAGGTGCAGGCGGCGCAGGCCAGCGGTGTAGCGCACGTCGAGCGCGCTGCTGGTGTTGAGCACGATGCGCGTACCGTCCGGCAGGGTGGTGCTGCGTTGCTCGCCCCGGGCGGTGCGCAGGTCGGCGCCCCAGCCGCGCCAGGGCAGTTGCTCGTAGCCCAACCACGCAGCCACGCCCCCAACGGCCAGGCCGCCGATGCCACGCAGCGCATGGCGCCGGCGGGGTGATGGCGGTCCGGCCAGCGTGGTCACGGCGGTGGCGGCCGTGACCATGCCGGCCGTGCGCCCGCGCAGGCGTGTGTCGGTGGCCTCGATCTGTTGCCAGGCCTGCTCGTGCTGCGGGTGGGCGGCGCGCCAGCGTTGCCAGTCGGCCCGGCTCTCGGCGGTGGCCGTGCCGGACCACAGGTGCACCAGCCACTCAACCGCGGCATCCACCACAGGCGCGGGCAGGGCCGTGCCGGGGTGTGCAGGCAGGTGGGCGCTCATGCGCCTGCCCCTGGAAAGTAGCAGTGCCGTATGGCGCGCGCCATGTACTGCTTGACCGAGCTGAGCGAGACCCCCATGCGCTCGGCGATCTCGGCATAGGGCATGCCGTCGAGCTGTGCCCAGAGGAAGGCGGTGCGCACCTTGGGCGGCAGGCCGTCCAGGATGGCGTCGATCTCCAGCAGTGCCTCCAGCACGATGGCGCGCTCCTCGGGCGAGGGCGCCAGGGGCTGGGGCATGTGGGCCAGCGTTTCGAGGTAGGCGCGCTCGATCTCGCGGTGGCGCAGGTGGTTGGCCACCACGCGCTTGGCCACGGTGGTCAGGAAGGCGCGCGGCTCGCGGATGTCGGCCAGCACGGTGCGCGATTCGATCACGCGCAGGTAGGTGTCCTGGGCAAAGTCGGCCGCATCCCCCGCATGGCCCAGCCGCCGCTGCAGCCAACTGCGCAGCCAGCCATGGTGCTGTACGTAGAGATCGGTCAGCGCGAGCGGGAAGGACATGGAGTGGTGGAAGGTACGCGGTGCGGTGCTGCTGAAAAACAGGGAATGATAACCATTCTTGTTGATTGGGTGCCTGCAAGCCTTGTGTGCCATGCTGCAGGCCATCTCCTTGCACCAGGCAAAGTAAAGATTTTGCAAATGCAAATGGTTGTCATTCTCTGAAACTAGAATACGGGCTTCGCACTCGGCGCACCGCCTGACAAGGCTCCATCGCGCGCACCCCTCCAGGAATGAACAAACCACAGGACAACCGGCGCCGGTCTTACTGGCTCAAGACGCTGCACGAATGGCATTGGGTCAGCTCGGCCATGTGCCTGATCGGCATGCTGCTGTTTGCCGTCACGGGCTTCACGCTCAACCATGCCGGGCAGATCGAGTCCAAACCCAAGGTGGTGAGCCAGCAGGCCCCCGTACCCGATGCACTGCTGACCACGCTCAAGGCCCTGCCTGCGCCGCCGAAAGACCGTGCCCCACTGCCCGAGGCCTTGCAGGCCTGGGCGCGCACACGGTGGTCGCTGGACACGGCGGGCCGTGAGGCCGAGTGGTCGGCCGATGAAATCTATGTCTCGCTGCCGCGCCCCGGCGGCGATGCCTGGCTGCGCGTGAACCTGGCCGACGGCGAGGCCGAGTACGAGCGCACCGACAGGGGCTGGATCTCTTACCTCAACGACCTGCACAAGGGGCGCAACACCGGTGCCGCCTGGAGCTGGTTCATCGACATCTTCGCTGCCGCCTGCCTGGTGTTCACCGTCACCGGCCTGTTCATCCTGAAGATGCACGCGGGCAACCGCCCCTTCACCTGGCCCATGGTGGGCATGGGGCTGGTGATCCCGGTGGTGCTGGCGCTCCTGTTTATCCACTGAACCGAAAGAAGAAAAGAATGCCTGTGACAAAGCATTTGCACCTGCGCTACAGCATAGCGCTGGGCGCATGCCTGGGTGCCCCGGCGTTTGCCGCCGGCCTGGGCGTGGGCGTGGAGATCCCGCGCCTGGACGTGGCCGAGTACCACCGCCCCTACGTGGCGATGTGGGTCGAGCGGGCCGACAACTCGGTGGCCTCGACGCTGGCCGTCTGGTACGACGTGAAGATGAAGAACGAAGAGGGCGCCAAGTGGCTCAAGGACCTGCGCCAGTGGTGGCGCCGCACGGGCCGTGAGCTCACCGCGCCCATCGACGGCGTGACCAGCCCCACGCGCCCCGTGGGCAAGCACCAGGTGGCTTTCAACGAAGGCACCAAGCAACTGGCCACACTGCCCGCCGGCAGCTACAAGCTGGTGGTCGAGGCCTCGCGCGAGGTCGGCGGCCGCGAGCTGGTGACGATTCCCTTCACCTGGCCCGCCGCCAAGGCCCAGCAGCTCAGTGCCAAGGGCAGCAGCGAGCTCGGTGAGGTCACCCTCGACCTCAAGCCCTGAACCCTTTGACGAATACCCGGAGTACCTTCATGCAATTCAAGACCCGTATCGCCACCTGCATCGCCCTGCTGTGCGGTGCCTTCTCGGCCCAGGCCCACAACGTGTGGCTGCTGCCATCGACCACCGTGCTCTCCAAGGCCGAGTGGATCACGGTGGACGCCGCCGTCTCCAACGACCTGTTCTTCTTCAACCATTTTCCGCTGGGCCTGGACAACCTCGTGGTGGTGGCCCCCGATGGCTCCGCCGTCAAGCCCGAAAACTCGCACCGCGGCAAGCTGCGCAGCGTGTTCGACCTGAACCTCACGCAGACCGGCACCTACCACCTGGCCGTGGTGAGCAGCGGCCTGAACGCCAGCTACAAGGACAAGGCCGGCCAGCCCAAGCGCTGGCGCGGCACGGCCGAGAAGTTCGCGGCCGAAGTGCCTGCCGACGCGCAGGAGCTGAAGGTGACGCAGTCGGCCGGCCGCATCGAGACCTTCGTGACGGTGGGCAAGCCCAGCGCCATCAAGCCCACGGGCCAGGGCCTGGAACTGGTGCCCGTGACGCACCCCAACGACCTCGTGAAGGGTGAGAAGGCCACGTTTGCCTTCCACGTGGACGGCAAGCCCGCCGCCAACCTCGAAGTGGTGCTGATCGCCGGTTCCACCCGCTATCGCGACAAGATCGGTGAGATCAAGGCCACCACCGATGCCAAGGGCGAGTTCAGCGTGACCTGGCCTGCCGCCGGCATGTACTGGGTGGATGCCGATGCCAAGGACGAGAAGACCTCGCTGCCCCAGGCCAAGGAACGCCGTCTGTCGTACGTGGGCACGCTCGAAGTTTTGCCTTGATCTGTTGCAGCTGAGGTTTCGGCGCGCATGAGTATCCAGGTGCAGTACGGGCAGGGGTTTGGGCGCGCAGCCGTTGCTGCGGCGCCTCTTCCTGCCTTGGCATCGTTCGGCGGGGCAGGCCATGCCGCCCCGCATGCGCCCGTGCGCGCTGCCGATCCCGCTGTCTTGCAGACCCTGGTCGGCGAGGCCATGGGCACCACCTGGTCGGTGCGGCTGTGCAATCCGCAGTTCGTGCCGCTGGCACCCGTGCGCGCCGCCATAGAAGAAGCGCTGGCCCTGGTCGTGCGCCAGATGAGCAATTGGGAATCCGAATCGGAGGTCTCCCGCTTCAACCGCGCGCCCGCGGGCAGCTGGCATGCGCTGTCGCCCGAGTTCTTCACCGTGCTGCAGGCTGCGCAGCATTGGGCGGTGGCCAGTGGCGGTGCGTTCGATGTGGGCGTGGGGCAACTGGTGGGCCGCTGGGGTTTCGGCCCCCGGCACGACCCGCAGGCCGACCACATGGCTCCCGCCACGATGCCTTCGGCGCAGGAGCTGCAGGCCCTGCGTCCGCACAGCGTGGGCGCAGGCCTGGTGCTGCGCGACGAGGGGCCGCAGGCGCTGCAGCCCGGGGGCCTGCAGCTGGATCTGTCGGGCATTGCCAAGGGCTACTCGGTGGACCTGGTGGTGCAGGCCCTGCAGGCGCAGGGCTGGGTGGATTTTCTGGCCGAGGTCGGTGGCGAGCTGCGCGCCAGCGGCACACGCCCCGGCGGCCAGCCCTGGCGCGTGGCCGTGGCAGGCGAGGCGGGCTCGGCCCGGGCGCTGCCTCTCCAGGGCATGGCCATCGCTACATCGGGCGACCATTGGCATGCCTTTGACCACGGGGGCCGGCGCTACTCGCACACCATAGACCCGCGCACTGGCGAGCCCGTGGTGCATGCGCTGGCCAGTGTGACGGTGCTGCACCAGGAATGCATGCATGCCGATGCCCTGGCCACGGTGCTCACCGTGCTAGGGCCCGCAGCAGGCCTGGCCTTTGCTCTGGAGCAAGGGGTGGCCGCGCTGCTGCGTGAGCGCACTGCACAAGGTCCGGTATGGACCGCGAGCCCGGCGTTTGCTGCGCACTTCCCCGAATTTTCATGAATGGTTCCGACCCCGCCGTGCGGCTGGCCGCTGCCGTCGCTTTGGTGCTGCTGTACGCCGCCCTGTGCGCCGCCATCTGGCTGCGCGAGCGGCGCAGGCACCAGGCGCAGGCCGCACAGGCCCTGGCCTTGGCATCGGCGCGCGAGGGGGTGCAGCCGCTGCTGGTGGTGTATGCCAGCCAGACCGGCCAGGCCGAGGAACTGGCGCGCGAGACGGCGCGCCTGTTGCACACGGCGGGCGAGCCCGTGCACCTGTGCGCGCTCGACAAGCTCGATGCGGCCTTGCTCGCACGCAGCCGGCGTGCGCTGTTCCTGGCCAGCACCTACGGCGAGGGCGATGCGCCCGACAATGCGGCGGCCTTCCAGCAGGCGTGTATGGGGGCGAGCGAAGACAGTGCCCCAGACCTGTCGCAACTGCAGTACGGCCTGCTGGCGCTGGGCGACCGCCAGTACGCCCACTTCTGCGGCTTTGGCCGCCAGCTCGACGCATGGCTGCGCGCGCGCGGCGCCACACCGTTGTTCGAGCGCGTGGAGATGGACAACGGCGCGCCGGCAGCCCTCACGGCCTGGCAGCACCAATTGGCGCAGGTGTCGAGCCTGAGCGAGCTGCCTGCGTGGGAGGCGCCCGCCTTCGAGCGGTGGACCCTGGCAGCGCGCAGCCACCTGAACCCCGGCAGCGAGGGGGCGCCCGTGCACCTGGTGGAGCTGGCACCGCCCGCTGGCGCGGCGGCTGCATGGGAGTCGGGCGACCTGGTGCAGGTGTGCGTGCCCGGCGACATGGAGCACCCGCGCGAGTATTCGATCGCCTCGCTCGCCAGCGATGGCCGGGTGCACCTGGTGGTGCGCCAGGCCACGCGCGAGGATGGCACGCCAGGCCTGGCATCGCATTGGCTCACCACGGGCGCTCAGGTGGGCGCAGCGGTGCCAATGCGCCTGCGCGCGCACCGCAATTTCCGGCTCGAAGACAATGCTTCGCGTCCGTTGATCCTGGTGGGCAATGGCACGGGCATCGCCGGCCTGCGCAGCCACCTGCGCGCGCGCGCGTTGGAGGGGGCAGGGCCCAACTGGCTGCTGTTCGGCGAGCGCCATGCGGCGCACGATTTCCTCTTTCGCGACGAGCTCACCGCCTGGCAGGCGGCTGGCGTGCTCACGCGGCTTGACCTGGCTTTCTCGCGCGACGACCCGGCCCACAAGGTCTATGTGCAGGACCTGCTGCAGGCGCAGGCCGCCAGCGTGCGTGCCTGGGTCGAGGAGCAGGGCGCGGCCGTCTACGTGTGCGGCAGCCTGCAGGGCATGGCGCAGGGGGTGGACATGGCCCTCACGGGTTTGTTGGGCCCTGCACCCATGGCCGAGCTGGTGCGCAGCGGGCGCTACCGGCGTGATGTCTATTGAGGGCGGCGCATGCGCGCGTTTATGCGCGTTGCAACCGTGCGTAGATGCGTTTGGCCAGTCCATCAATATGGACGAGGCCGGTCAACGCGGCGTTGTACAACCTGTTCAACAAGGATTTTGTGGAGTACACGGCATATACGGTGCCGGGGGCGCCCGCGGTGACGAACTATAGGAACCTTTATACGAACAGCCAGGATGGGCGGCGGCTGTGGCTTTCGGCTACTTACCAGTTCTGATTGCGTGATTGGGGTTGTCGCTTCGCTCTGATGGGGCGGGCTTGGGTTGAAGGCGGAGGCCGGGATGTGCGCCCGGCA
>NZ_LMIJ01000019.1:0-221 GCF_001428665.1 Acidovorax sp. Root219 | reverse complement strand
CACATGCACCCACCCCAGCTCCTGCGCTTCTCGGCGCAGCCAGCAGGGGTGGGGAGCGGGGTCAGGGACGGTTGCTGCTGCGCAGCTGCGCCTGGTGTCGGTTCGCGCTTTGCGCTGCCGACGTGTGGGGCGATCACTCTGGCGAGCCGAGCGCAGCAAAGGACCACAGGCCGAGCGAAGCAATGGCCCGTGTGGAGCCCGTTCCCACCCCCTTCTGACCG
>NZ_LMIJ01000018.1:210-33956 GCF_001428665.1 Acidovorax sp. Root219 | reverse complement strand
AGCGCTTTGGCAGCATCAACGCCGAGAACCTGAAGAAGGCGCATGCGCTGCTCGAATCGGGCACGGCACGCGGCAAGGTGGTGCTGCAGGGGTGGGCATGATGGCCGGGGGCGTGAGGGTGAATGCGGGCGCGCTCCATCGGCGCGCCTTTGCAGCCGCCCTGGTGGCCGCCCCGGCGCTCTGGCTGGGCGCCCGCGCGCAACCCGCTGCCGCGCGCATCGCCACGCCATCGCAAACCGAAGGGCCCTTCTACCCCGTGCGCCTGCCTGCCGACGCCGACCACGACCTGCTGCGCAATGGCCGGCTCAGCTACGGCGGCGGCCAGCCGGCCTGGCTGGACGGCACGGTGACCGACATGGCGGGCAGGCCCGTGCGCGGCGCGCAGGTCGAGATCTGGCAGAGCGATGCCGATGGCCACTACCACCACCCGGGCGACTGGGGCAGGGCGGACGCCGCCTTCCAGGGCTTTGGCCGCGTGGCCGTGGCGCAGGACGGCAGCTACCGCTTTCGCACCATCCGCCCCGTGCCCTATGCAGGGCGCACCTCGCACGTGCACTTCAAGGTGCGGCTGGGCCAGCGCGAGCTGCTGACCACGCAGCTGTATGTGGCCGGCGACGCGGGCAACGCGCGCGACCCGGTGTGGCGCGGCCTGTCAGAGGCCGAACGCAGCGCCGTCACCGTGCCGTTTGCGCCCGGCGCCGATGGGCTGCAGGCGCGGTTTCCCATCGTGGTCGCCGTCTGATTCAGTGCATTCACCTTCCTGCCGCAGTACCCATCCCGGGCTGTTCACAACCCATCCCTCGAACGAGAGCCTTATGAAATACCTCCCTGCCATCAGCGCCCTCGCCCTGGCCAGCATCACCTTCTTCTCGCAGGCGGCCGAGCCGCTCAAAATCAGCGTGGTCACGGCACCGGAGACCAGCTTCGGTGTCAACGCCACGCTGGTCACCGGCGACAAGCAAGCCATGGTGATCGGCGCGGGCTTCACGCGGGCGGATGCCCTGCGCATTGCCGCCGCCGTGCTCGACAGCGGCAAGGCGCTCAAGACCATCCTCATCAGCGATGCTGACCCCGACTACTACTTCGGCGCAGAAGCGCTCCAGGCGCTTTTCCCCGATGCGCAGGTGGTAGCCACCCAGGCGGTGGCACAGGAAATCAGGGAACACATGCAGGAGAAGATGAAAGTCTGGGGCCCACGCCTCGGCGCCAACGCACCCAGGCGGCCGGTGGCGCCGCAGGTGCTGCCCACCACGGTGCTGAGCGTGGACGGGCACAGCGTGGAAATCCGGGGCACCACTGGCGAGCTTGCCAACCGCCCCTATGTCTGGATTCCTTCGGCCAGGGCCATCACCGGCAATGTGGCGCTGTGGTCCAACCTGCATGTATGGACCGCCAACACGCAGACACCTGCCCAACGCCTGGCATGGCTGGCGCAGCTGGACGAGATGCAGGCGCTCAAGCCCGCACTGGTGGTGCCGGGCCACATGAAAGTCGGCGACGCGCTGGACGGGCGCTCCATCGACTTCACCCGCCGGTACCTCAAGCACTTCATAGCGGCCATCCCTGAGGCCAAGGATTCGCAGGCACTGTCGGGGGCACTCAAGAGGCAGTACCCGGACGCGGGGCTGCCGATCGCGCTGGACATCGGCGCCAAGGTGGCCAAGGGGGAAATGGCCTGGTAGCACGGGCGGCGCGGAAGCGCTTGATGGGATGGAGCAACTGACGTGGCCACCTCAAACTCATTCGTCTTTTTCAATCCCGGCCAAGCACGCCCTTATTGCACTTGGCATGATATGGACGACTGGTACTTGAGCGTGGCATTCCCCACGGAAAGCTCGGAGGCCGAGCCAACGCGCAAGGTGGTTTTCAAGCCAGTCCTTTTGATATATGAGGGCTCCTTGGTCTTCGCCGCCTCGTCAATCTTGGACATCTCCAGCATTTCGGCGAAAAGCTTGCCGGTCTGGTTCTGCAGGTAGACGGTAGCCACCGTGGCATTCCGATGTCCAGCTGAGCGGCCGACTTGCGCTGCCACCAGATAGTCTCCAAACAAAGTGGGCCTGTATTTGTTGCCCACTGGCAGAAATAGACCGTCCTGCACCTTGATCATGCCCATCGCTTCAAAGCGGCGTTCAAGCGAAATCGCGTCCCCCAAGAGGCTGTTGCACTGAATCGATTCAGCGACATCCTTTCTCGCCTCCCATGCCTGCACATCTGCGTCTGTAAGGCGAAGAGGCGTGTGTGCAGAAGCGGCCAAAGCCACGAAAAATCCGCCAAGGATTGAGATTATCTTAAAGTGCACGAATTTCACGATCTTCAGCTCAAATGTATTTTCATAATTTTTTTCCGGCTTTTCCAATGCCTTCAATATATTTATTCAAATTTTCCTGCAGTTCTTCATCAGTGCCTTTGTAGAAGGCGCCCATGATAAAAGAACAACCTGCCATGATGAAACCAATGGTGTAGGCAATTAGAAATGTATGATTAAGCCCGCGCTCCAAACTTGTTCCTTTCAGGTCGGGGGCGGAGAAATAAAAATATGCCGCATAACACAGAATGGCTGAACCAATCACGACACCGGGCACCGGAAATGCCTTTCCAAACATGGCTCCACAGCAGGGTATCAAAACGACAATTGCCATAAAGGCGAAAAATGCTTTCGAAAAACCAAGTACATAATGAAGAAATGCAAAAATCATCAGGAGAATAATGGCGGCCAGCGTCATTTGAAAAATAGCCTTCGAAAGAGAAGTTCGCTCACTCTCACCCGAGTCGCCATCAACCATTCTGGCATCTGAAGAACTTCTCTGCAGCAATTCGGATTTTGCGACTTCGCGGGGTATCGAGCTGAGCTCGCCATGCGCCAGTCGGTGTTCAATCTCTGCGGAATCCATTGCCTTGTACAGTTTCTGCAGGCTGGCTATTTTTTTGGGGTCAGTCATGATTATTTTAAGAATTTCAATGGCCGCTCAAGCCCCGACAGGGACACAACGACAGGGATCATGAACGCTTCTGGTGCGACGAACCCAAGCATCCTCGATCGCCCCTTGCACTGCGTGATTTTTCTCCTTGCGCGTCGAGGGCAGGTACCCGAAGTACCTTGTGGCGATACGCAGCCCGGTGGTGCAGACCATCCGGGAGCAGGCCAGGGATCCACCTGCGTGCCCTTGCCCCAAGCACCCGGTGCCTGGCCAATCAGTTCGTCTTCGCGAGGCGAAATCCTGTTTCGGCATGTCTGATTTGCGCTGCTTTGAAGTCGCGACTGTGGACGCTGGCAGAGCCCGCTCTCCAGTCCACCCGACCACCACGCACGGCGAGGAATTCGCATCGTTTGAGACCTCTCCCCGAATTCATGCACGCCCGCAGCAAAGTATCCGCATAGATCCCCCTTTGTCCGTGATCCGAAGCGCTTGATGGGATGGAGCAACTGACGCAGCCGCCTCAAACTCAATCGTATTTTTCAATCAAGCCTAGCAAGCCTTTATTGCCCTTGGGACGATTCTGAGACTGGGTTCGCGCGTCAGGCCAAGCCTTAATTTGCAACTATGGATATCGGCGGTAAAAGGATGATTCAGATCTAAAAATAACTTGATCCGTGCTATCAAATACAACGTATTCGATGCTTGCATTTTTAAACCGTTCTGTGCAAGTCTCGAAGTTATAAATTTTTCCATGTCCGGGTAGAATCTCTCCCCTATATCTCCATGAGATTGCGGGTGCCGGTGTGTCCTCAAATCCAATGTCGCAATGCTCCCAGGTACCGGCTACAGGCAGCACACGGGAGATTTGGACCTTAATCGGTTTATTTGATCGGTTTCCAATGAGAAAACCCGAACCACTTGGACTCACGCTGAGCATGGACGGGATGACACCTGGTGCGGCGTGAGGAGTTTGCATCTTCAAAGCAAAAATTTCCCCCAGTTCCTTAGGCGTGAATTGTTGTGCGCCTCCAGCAACTGCATTATGATTTTCAGCAGACGAACGGATGGCCAAGGCGTTTTTTTGATACTGTTCTGATTTTGCAGAGCTGATTTGCATTGGCAGCACAAAGCCAAAAAATGCAATTAAGAATGGCGTAAAGACAGCCATAACCCGTGCGACAGAAGGAAGTGGACGGGCTCCAACCATCACGAAAAAATAGCCCAGCGTTATACCCAATATAAGAGGAAATATTGTGATCAGCATAAACAGCGTACCACCAGCGCCCAAATCTGTCTTTGGTACGACATAGAGGTAATACCAGCGCACGAACATGGCTCCCCACAATCCGCCAGCAACAAGCCCTATGATGTGCAAGACACCCTTAAACGGTTGCGGATCATTTTCAACCATCAATTTCTTGTAGGCACCAGCTGATCTTGAATGATTGCGCTCGGATCTATTTTCTGGTTGTGATTTTGTAAGTTTTGATAGCACGATTGCTATGGCAATAAAAAAAACTGCTGCGTAATACAGTCCTTGATAAAGGTTTCTGTCTTGCTTCAAGTGATCTTCTGGTTTTTCAATTACAACTCCGTTGAGTTCTAACCCCCAGACACTGCCTTGCAAGCCGGCACCTTGATAGGTCACTTTGACAATTGAATCCTTGGGTGCGTTATTTATTTTATCAAGTCGGTCCTGCTCATAAACTAATTTGAAGGTAATGTCAGAACCAAAAACCGTCAAAGATATTTGCGGCGGGCTGCCCGATCTGTACGCACCACGAAGTGGGTTGCCAGTGCTAGGGTTGCCCGGGTGGTAATATGCGTGCTTAATACGTCCAGTAACAACTTTGAGTTCGTTTAAGTTACTAGGCGTGGCAATGAAAATAAAATTGGCTAGCATGAACGCAATAAAACTAATTATCAGGAATGCGACAAAGAAAAATCGTTTAATGCTAGCCATATGCTAAATATTTAGTCTGATAAAATCACTCTCTTGGACTGCATAATCCTAATGCAATCTCCGAACAGCTTCAGTCATATCGTCAACGTATTCATTCAATTTATCGTCAAGCTCATCATCAGTACCTTTGAAAAATGCGCCCATCAAGAAAAAAGAACCTAGTATGACGTATCCCATGGTGTACACCGCCAAAAAAACATGAGTCAGCCCGCGTTCTAGGTGATCTCCTTTAATTTCGGTGGAAAAATAGAAGTATGCTCCATAAACAATAATGGCTGCACCGATTAAACCACCAAATCTCGGAAAGGACTTTCCAAACATTGCAGCGATGCAGGGTAAAACAAATACAACGAAGATAGCAACGAAAACGCCGTTTGACCACCCCATTACAATCCGCAGGAATGCATAGCCAAGAAAAATAATCAAAGCAGCAAGCGAAAGTTGGAATAATACACCTGAGTCTGAAATATTCGGAATCTTAGCCGCCTCGGAATCAACACCGCTGGCATAAGCAGCACTCCTTCGTTCCAACTCCGATTTTGCAACTTCGCGGGCTATTGGACTCAGCTCACCATGTGCCAGCCGATATTCATTTTCAGCGGAATCCATTGCTTGATAGATTTTTTCCAGGCTGGCTATTTTTTTGGGATCGGTCATAAATTTTCAAGAATTCCAATGGCCGCTCGAACCCTGACATTGACACAATGACATGGAGACTGCAAGCCATCCGAGGCGACGACCTCCAGCATCCTTGATCTTCCCTTGCATGGGCTGATTTTTCAGCCTGCGCGTCGCGGACGGGTACCTGGAGTAGCCTGTGGCGATACGCAGCCAAGTGATCTAGGACCACGCGAGAGCCTCGCCATCACCTTCCGGCAGGGTCTTGCTCGCCCAGGGCGCGCAAAGGGCCAGTCTTGATCCCAGGCGCCCCCTGTACATGCCCCCAATGCTCAACCGGTCAGTTCGTTCGCGCGAGGCGAAATCCTGTTTCAGGATGCCAAGCCCTAGGGAATC
The DNA here is from genome assembly GCF_001428665.1 of Acidovorax sp. Root219. Taxonomy (GTDB): domain Bacteria; phylum Pseudomonadota; class Gammaproteobacteria; order Burkholderiales; family Burkholderiaceae_C; genus Acidovorax. The sequence continues at coordinate 28,061 of NZ_LMIJ01000018.1, read as the reverse complement.
TGGAGTCGCGGTATGTTGCTGTTGCGCGGTTACGCCACTGCTCGACCGAACCACCGCGTACAACGATGAATTTGCACCTGTTGAGCCCTCTCCCCTGTGCGCGATCGTTTGGACCCTTCTCCCGTGCGCTGCCATCAGTTGGCGCACCCTCATACGTTTGGTGCCAGCAGTCCGCCGTCCATTCTTCTGCATTGCCTGACATGTCGTAGAGCCCGAAAGCGTTGGGCCTTTTCTTCGCAACGGGGTGGATCTTCTGTCCGCTGTTCTCCCTGTGCCAGCCTATCGGATCAATATCATTTCCACCGCAATACATATCCGTGCTATTGCCCGCCCGGCAGGCGTATTCCCACTCGGACTCTGTAGGCAAGCGATACCCCGGCCCATCAACACGATTTAGCCATTCGATAAAATCGTCTATCTCCTGGCCATCGATATATCGTACAGGAGCGTCATCACTAACACTGTTATGTTTTAGAAAACCAGTGTCATTTAGCTTCTTTTCGCCTTCCCGTCCAATTGATGAAAGAAATTTCTTGTATTGAAAGACAGTGACTTCCGTCTTACCCATCTGAAAGGCGGGCACATCAACTGCATGTGCCGGTATTGCAGGCCGTCCTGTTTTCTTGGCCGACTCCGCATTATCACCCATCATGAACGTGCCACTGGGCAAAGAGATCATAGTAATTCCAATACTATTTATCACTTCCGGCAGCTTCGGCTGTTTTGGTCTGGCTGGCTTGCAGGCTGCGAGACCAATTACAAGGATTATGAGCGATGCTCGCAAATAAAACCGATGGATTGATCGCGTGTGGAGCGCATGGTTCGTCATAAAAAAGCAAATGGATAATTGACTAGCGTGGACATTGGCTCAAGGTATCTTGACCAGTCGAACACCTTTGTCCATGAAATTGGGAGCGTCCATGTCCTTCTCGATGGACATGCGAAAGGTGGCCTTGGTACTATCGTGCGACCGAGTTGCGCCCCCCCTGAACATCCGGGCATGGCAGTAGCCGCCGTCAATCCAGGCACTCCCATCGTTTGGTGCGCCGACGTAGTTCCCATGCCAGCAATCCTGAACGTACTCATTGGCATTGCCCATCATGTCGAACAGTCCCCAGGCGTTGGGTTTTTTGCGGCCAACAGGCTGTGGACCGTAGGTGTAACCCCCCATCCATGCCAACTCCATGAAATCGCCATCGCCGCAATACTCCTTGTGCCTGCCACCTGCCAAACAGGCATACTCCCACTCAGATTCACTCGGTACCCTGAATCGATTCGCAGTGAGTACTTCAAATTTTTCAGCCAAAAGTTCGGCATCTTCTCGATAAAGGTTGACTACCGCTCGATCAGGCCCCAAATAAGTATTGCACTTCACAGCGCATGGATTCTTGCCAACTATCTTTTCATACTCAGCTTGCGTAACTTCATATTTACCGAGATAGAAGCCTTTCAAGCAAACTTCATGAACTGGCTTTTGATCATCCCTGCTCTTGTCAGATCCCATGTTGAAGCACCCGCTTGGCACCCACACAAATTGCATCCCGGTCGTCGCTTCTATCCAAATCGTTCCTGCAGCCGGTTCAAATAACTTCTTTTCCCCATCAGAATACTTGACAGCAGCGACTGTCAAGATTAACAAAAATAGCCCACCAGCCAATACACGCAACATGCGTTATCCTTTAACTCAAGAAATTCCACGTCCGGATGACAGAGCCGAATGATCGGTTCATGCAACCTCAAAATCCGCTCGACCGGCAAGGCCGGCCAGGGGTGTTCGCCATGGGCGGCGCGACCAAACGCTGTCGGGACTGTGGACAAGGTTTTGCACGCTGCGCTGCCGTTCCCGGATGGCTTGCACCTCTGGTTTCCAGGCGGCAAATCCCAGCAGGTAGCTCAAGCCCAGGCTGCTCCAGCCATTGAATTCTTGCTGTGCACGCTGCGCAGCAGTGAGAGCCAGCTCGCGGGCCTCCGGCAGCGTGATCCAGTCTGCCAACCAGGCAAAGGAGATTACGCCTTGGGCACGGGTCAAATCCCAGCCTTTGACACCATGCACTCGCAAGAACTCACGGTTATCCAGCACCATGCGGCCAAACACCCCAAGTTCATCGTCCAGCAAGCTGCGCACTTCGGCCTCGGATTTATCAAGCATCGGAACCCAGTTTTTCTCAAAATTGGCCTGCCCCATCCTCATGTTGTTCAGGTTATCAATGGCTTTCAGGGCGTCTTCGCGGTTATGGACACCCCACCATTCCCGCAGCACGTCCCTAGATTCCTCATAGAGTCGAGGTGATTTTTCTCGGCCTGCATAAATATCGTTGCTAACGCCATTTCTTTCGTTCAGCACGGCGTTCATGCTCCAAGCCCAAAGCAATGGCGGATCATCTTTTTCGCGGATCAGCCGTTGCTTGGCTCCTGGCAGCAAACGCTGCAGGCGAGGGCGATTTTCTTTGTCCTTGGGCTGAGCGCTTGCCCAGGGGGCCGCCGATGCCGCGCCTGCGGCGATCAGCGTAGTCATAAGGGTTCTGCGATCCATGGTTACCTCAGCTATCAATCTATATTTCTTCAAGCATTGATGCTTAAAAGCGTGGATGCGAACGCCATCAGCGCGGCGAGGGCCAGCAGCCCGAGCCTTAGAAGAACATGTCGCCATATGCTGTCGTTCACGAAGTAAACCGCCAGGTCTTGCGACATCGGGACGGGACGAAGCGGGCTCACGCTGGCCAGCCCAGGATTGCCGACAGGAACCCAGCCCACGAGCCATGCCGGGAGGGCAAACAGAAGCCGACGCAGTTGGCCCAATAATTCGAACTTGTCACCCCGCGTCCATGCCATGCGCATCATCCAGGCATGGCTGGTCAAATGGGGGATGAGGTAACGTTGGCCCAGGATGTGGGCGCGAACCACATGCCGCAAAGCAGCCTTTTCATCGCAGGCCAGCAAGGCGGATTTCATCATCGCGATTTCATGCCGATAGGCCAGCCGTGCTGACCTGAACCTGGGCACTGCGGGGGCATGATGAATGTCAGTCATGAGGAAGGATTGGATCAGTGCAACCCGCCCAAGTCTTGAACAAACCGGCTACCGCCGCCCATGATCCCCAGGGCATGGGCGTTCGCCCCCACGAAGGATTCGCTGATGCTGGCGACAACGCCAAGGTCCCAGAGCAGGCCGGCGTGCCCTTGCTGTGCCTCGGCCGTGGGTGGGGTACCTACTTGGGGCCTGTTCAGCAAAACAGGCCGCACAGCCATCATCTGATTCAGATCGCCTGGTCGCCGTCCACTGCTTTTGAGTTGAGTGCTGGAGACTACAAGGTGCGAGGCATGGGCCATGTGGTGGATGCCGGTGCGTCTCACTGCATGCAATCCGCCGAACCGGTTCGGCTGCTGTTCCTCGATCCAGCGATGCCGATTGCGCGTGGCTGGCGTGCGATTTCAGGCGGAAACGTTTGCGAGTTGGATCCCGTCCAGGTGCAGCAGCTGGAAACTCGCCTGCAGCAATGGATTCACGCAAAAGCAGACGATTCCAACGATCCACCTTTGGCAGGAACTCGCGAACAAGCACTGGCCGAATGGCTCAGCGCAAAGCTGGACCAACCACTGCGCGCGTGCGATGCTGCGCAGGTACTTGGATTGTCGGAGGGGCGCTTTCTGCACTGGTTCACGCAGGTGCATGGTTTGCCTTTTCGACCCTATGTACGATGGCTCAGGCTTCAAAAAGCCCTTCGGTGTCTCGCCGAGGGAGCCACTCTGACCGAGGCTGCATATGCGTCGGGTTTTTCTGACAGCGCTCATCTGAGTCGCAGCTTTGCGGCGAGCTTCGGCATCGCGCCACGAGGCCTTCAGCGTGTGAGGATTCGGTTGTCCAAGTCGGCTGGGCCCGATGTGGCGGGGGTCCTGACGCCTTAGGCGGGCCAACACAGGCCAACGACGCGGGCTGCATTTGGGCATTACCGCTGGTCTTGCTGTTCAGATGGCCTGGAATACGCAGGCGGCGAAGCGGTGTTGTGCAATCAGCCCTTGCGCGGCGCCTCGCTCCATCTGCCCGGGGCGCCAACAGCGGCGACATCTTCACGAACCGGCCCAAGGCGCTTTCGATCAGCCCGTCGGCCTTGGGCATGACGAGTCCGTGCAACGGCACCCAGATCACCGAATCGCATCATACGAATTTGCCTTCAACCGTATAACGTCGTTGAGTCGCCTTGCCGTGCTGAAGCACTGTCTGCGGCCCCCCGCCTAGTTATCCGATTGCATGCAAATCCGTATCAAGCGCCAGCGCGGGCACTCAAGCCATGCTGAAATGCGCTTGCAGCAGCTGCTCTTGCGGCGACGGCAATGCATTGTCGGCCTGAACTTCCAGCGCCACCGTAGCGCCGCCATGCCACGCCAGCGCGCCCCGCCTGGTGTCGAACCACAGGCTGGCTTCTTCAAACTCGCGCTGCTGGCGGGGCCCGGTGGCTGCCATGCTGACAAAGCGCAGCGGTACTACTTGGGCCGTGCTGATCCATGCCCACTGGTAAACCTGATCCTTCGGCGCACCGGCGGCCATGCCGAGCCGTTTGACTTCGGCCAGCCAGCCGTGGGCGGAAACGAACAGGTAGAGAATTTTGAAGTGAGGGGACATGCCGTGATTGTCTGCGCCACCCGGCTTGGGCCATGCGTATGCGCGTTCAATTCCCCTGCCGACGGGCGCTGGCCCCGTGCCAATCTCCACCACCGGCGAGCCTCGCTCCAGGCATGGCCCTAGCCCCCTCTGTCGATGCGAAGGGCGAGAATGACCGAGGTGTTTGTCCTGGTGACTCCCTCGATGTCCCCAATTTGATCCAGCAACACGTCAAGCCGCGCCGTGTTGTCTGCCCGAAGGGTGGCCATATAGTCAAACTCGCCGCTGACCGACGCGAGCTGCAGCAACTCGGGAAACTTCGTCAGCTCCCGAATGACTTCCCTGCCGGCCTTGGGCTGCACCACGATCCCTACAAATGCCTGCACGCCCCGTGCGACTGCTTCGCCTCCCAGGCGCACGGAGTAACCGCCGATGAGGCCGTTGGCCTCGAGTTTTGCAAGGCGTGCCACGACCGTTGTTCTGGCCACGCCGAGCCTGCGGGCCAGGTTGGCAGTGCTCTCGCGCGCGTTGGCCTGCAGCAGCGCAATCAGCTCCCGATCGAACTTGTCGCGCAGCAGTGTTTCGGGAAGGTTGGTCGGCGCGTTCATGGTGAGGGGCGAAAGCCAAAAAGAATGACAAGGTGACGATTCGGCGGAATTGTCTGCCATTACGGCGAAAATCTATGCCATTTCGTCGAACTCATGCTTTTTTTCGTCATGGGGTTTCAGAACACTGGGTGGGTCTCCACCCCCAATCTCGTTCTGAAGGAAATTCGCATGAAAGTAGCTCTTCTCGGCGCAGGCCACATCGGCCAGACCATTGCCCAACTGCTGCACACCAGTGGCGACTTTGCGTTGACGGTCTTCGACCGTGACCAGGCAGCATTGGATCGGTTGGCCCAAAAGGGCATCCGTACCACGTGCATCGACACATCAAGTGCCGAAGAACTCACGAATGCCCTGGACGGACACACCGCAGTGGTCAATGCGCTCCCGTACCACCTGGCGATTTCTGCTGCCCAGGCGGCCTTGCGCGCCCGTTGTCACTACTTCGATCTGACGGAGGACGTGGCTGCAACCCAGGAAATCAAGCGCCTCGCACAGGACGCTGACACTGCGTTCATGCCGCAATGCGGTCTTGCCCCGGGCTTCATCGGGATCGTGGCGCACCACCTTGCCAGCGGCTTTGAGGCTCTGCACGACGTGAAGATGCGGGTGGGCGCGCTGCCGGCGTTTCCCACGAATGCGCTCAAGTACAACCTGACGTGGAGCGTGGATGGCCTGATCAATGAGTACTGCCATCCGTGCGAGGCGATACACGACGGTCGGGTGATCTCGGCCCTGCCGCTGGAGGGGCTGGAGCACTTTTCGCTGGACGGGGTGGAGTACGAAGCCTTCAACACATCGGGTGGCCTGGGAACCTTGTGCGAGACGTGGGACGGAAAGCTGCGCAACCTCGACTACAAGACGGTGCGCTACCCAGGGCATCGCGCGTTGATGCAATTTCTGCTGGACGAGCTGCAACTCAAGAGCGACCAGGACACGCTCAAGACCGTTCTTCGGCGCAGCATGCCCGCCACCATGCAGGACGTGGTGCTGGTCTTCGTCACCGTATCAGGCACCAAGAACGGCTCGCTCGTGCAGGAGGTATTCGCGCGCAAGATCTTCGCCGAGCGTGATGGTGCGTACCCGTTGTCCGCCATCCAGATCACAACCGCTGCGGGGATCTGTGCGGCCCTGGACCTGTTTCGGGAACAGAAGCTGCCCCAGCGCGGGTTCATTCGCCAGGAGCAAGTGGCCCTCCCGGACTTCCTGGCCAATCGCTTTGGCCGGGCGTATCAGCAGTACCGCCAGGTTGAATCGATTGGCTGAAGGGCCTTAGAGCCTGTTGTACGCTGAACCAGCTGCAGCACCTACCTCACGTATCCTGCATTTCGGCTGGTAGCCGCTGCATAGCGCGCAAAGTGCTACCCCAGCGTTTTTCGAGACCGACGGTTCAGATCTTTTTCCGCCCCAAGCGCTCAAGCGTTGCTTCGTACGCTTGCACCACGTCAGGCCGGTCATCGGCGGCGGCGTCGAATCGGCTGGCTAGAACCGCTGCGTCGGCCTTAGTGCCCAGTTGGCCGATGGCCTTGAAGATCTTCTTCATGAAGGCCGCGTCGCCGCCGATGATGCGCCCCTCAAAGCGCAGCAGGTCCATGATGGGCTCCACCAACTGCGCAGACTTGGTCTTTCCCACCATGTCGAGCAGGTTTTTGTAGAGGTACAGGTGGTTCTCGGAGAAGCCTTCGCGCTCGTTGAAGAAGGCAAGAAACAGGTCGGTGCAGGCCGGGCTGGCGATACCCGACAGGACGCACATGATGATCTCGTGCTCGTTCTTCATCTTGCCGACGTAGAACTCGTCCTGGTAGGTGGGCCGAGCCAGCGCCGTGTAGAAGCACTCGGTCATCGGCGCGATGGTGCGTTCGCCGTACCCACAGAGCACGTGCACCACCAGGTCCGACACATCATCGTCCGGGCGCAGCCCCTTGGCGACCATGGCGTGGAAGGCGCCCTGCGCCGGGTGCGCCAGTGCGCCGCGCAGGGTCGCTGCGTCGCAACGCCGGTCCACCAGACTGGCGAAGGCTTGGCCCAGCAGCGCCAGGTCGGTGATCGCGTAGAGCGCTGGCCAATCATTTTTCGCCATCAGGTCGGCCACGCGGCGCGGCGCCTTGTCGTCCTCTGCGATGGGCTCCCCCCTGGGCCATTCATCCTGCTTCAGCCGCAGGGCGATCTGTTCCTCGCGGTGCTGTGGGTCGGCATAGAAGCGGGTGAACTTTCTGCCTGCCAGCGGCGCCAGGCTGGTGATGGGATTGTCCTGCACGTCCAGGTCCACCACGGCCGGGCATGCGGCCAACGGGGACAGATCGGTGATCTGGTTGCGGCTCAGCTGCAGCGAGGCCAGGCCGGGGTAGCTCTGCACAAAGCCCAGGTCCGCGATGCCGTTGCCCGACAGAAACAGCGCCTCGAGTTGCGGCAGGTCCAGCCCCGCAGGAAAAGCCGCCAGCTTGTTATCGTACAGAAACAGGTGGCTCAACACCTTGAAGCCGTTGAGCGCATCGAAGTTGGAGAACTTGCAATTGTCGATGATCAGCGTCTGCAGGCGGGGCAGCGCCCGCAGCGCCTCCAGGTTCGTGAATTTCAGCCCCTCCAGCTCCAGCTTGCACAGGCTGGTGATGTGGGCGATGCGCGCCAGGTCCAAGGGCTCTTTCATCTTGCTGCGGTCCAGCTTCAGTTCGAGCACATCGTCGCAGTCGGCAATCTGGTCCAGGTCCTCACTGGTGAAGCGCTCCAGGCGCAGGCCCCTGGAGTGGTTGAGTACGTTGGCGCGGGAGTGGAGCCAGTCGGTCCACTTGGATTTGAGCTTGGACATAGTGTTGGGGCTGGGATGTACGTGATGGGGTGGGCAAAGGTGCGGATTGCCTTGGCGCGGTGCCTGACCCCGCATGCGGGAACGGCTTTTGCGCAGTTTTTCCGGCATCACCCACAGTGCACTGGTGGCGAGCTTCACGGATCATAAGACGCGCCCTCGCAGGCGCACTGGACGGATTGTCCAGTGGCGCTGTCACCCATAGATAGCCGAGGTCTAGCCGCCTGCCGCAGCTTTCGGTGAATATGACATGGGCAGCCGCTTGCGATAACGAGGTGCGGTGACTTGGATCAGCCTAGTCTGGTTTGGTGATAGATCATGTCCGGTGCACGCCGCGGCATGCACCCGCGCTTGGGAGGGCGCACGCCCCGCGCATTCAGCCCTTCGGTTCCTATCTTGACTGCAGGGAAGTCCGAGCGGCATTGCGCGTCCGCGCCTGCTTACAGCCAAGGCGAGAAAGCGTAAGACTGTATCCAATTCATCGCCAAATGCTGGTTATGTGCGCATGAGCTTGGCGAGCGTTACCAGCGTGCTGCTGACGTGCTCGCGGACCACCGCTTCGATCAATTCCGGGCGCTTGCGGCGCAGCGCGTCGATGATGAAGCCGTGCTCCTCGCGGCTCGGCCTGGGCTTGTAGGTCGACTGCAGCCACAGCCGCATATGGGGCTCGATGCACACGTGCAGCGCCGCAATCTGTGCCACCAGCCGCGGACGGGCGCTCAAGCCGCACAGGTACAGGTGGAAGTCACGGTGCTCGGTGACCCATGCGGAAAGATCTTCTGCGCACCGGTCCATGGCGTCCAGCCGTCGCTCCAGTTCATCGAGGTCTGCAGGGCCGATCCGGTCCAGAGCAGCGGTTGCTGCCAGACCTTCGAGCACCGCACGCATTTCGAACACCTCGATCGCCTCCTGGTGGTTCAGGCCGCGCACCACCGCACCGCGGTTGGGGCGGATGGTCAGCAGTTCTTGCGTCGCAAGGCGCCGGAACGCTTCGCGCACCGGCATTCGGCTCATCCCCAGTTGCGATGCAATCTCCTCGGGCACCAAGCGGTCGCCCGCCTTGAACTGGCCCATGCGGATTCCGTTGAGAAGGAAGCGATAGGCTTCTTCCTCGGCCGTTGCGGGGCTGGAAAAGGGTGTGAGCATGATGGCCATTCACTTTGATTGGATACACGAATATACTTTGGGGCATGCAGCCCCTTGACTGGTCGTTCCCCTATGCCTCGCAAAAGATGCCACTGCTCGCGGCCAATGCCGTGAGCGCCAGCCAGCCTTTGGCGGCGCAGGCAGGATTGAGCATGTTGTACCAGGGGGGCAACGCCATCGATAGCGCGCTTGCCTGCGCTATTGCGCTGACGGTGGTCGAACCCGTCATGAACGGCATCGGCGGCGACATGTTCGTGCTGGTGTGGCATGAAGGCAGGTTGCATGGTTTGAACTCCAGCGGAGGCGCGCCCTCGCTCTGGACGCCGCAGTATTTTGACGGGCATGACAAGATGCCGGAGAAGGGCTGGGGTTCGGTGACCGTGCCGGGCCAGGTTGCGGGTTGGAAGGCGCTGTCCGATCGCTTTGGCAAGCTGCCCTTTGCGCGCCTGTTCGAACCGGCTATTCGGTACGCGCAAGAAGGCTTCATGGTGTCGCCGCAAATTGCGAGGCAGTGGGCCAACCAGGTTCCACGGCTCATCGACCAACCGGGATTTCGCGAAGCGTTCACCTTGGATGGGCGCGCCCCCCGCGCCGGTGAGATTTGGCGCTTTCCGGCACAAGCCAGGACGCTCGAGCAGATTGCCGAGAGCGGCGGCGAGAGTTTCTACCGGGGCGAACTTGCCGAGCGGATCGAAGCGTTTGCCAGGCAGTGCGGCGGTGCGCTGCGCGCAACCGATCTCGCGGCGCACCGGGCCGAATGGGTCGAGCCCATTGCGCAGTCGTTTCGCGGCTATACGCTGCACGAGATTCCGCCCAATGGCCAAGGGATCGCGGCACTGATGGCTTTGGGAATGCTGGACCACTTCGACCTGGCAGGGATGGGGGTAGACAGTGCCGACTACTACCACGTTGGCCTGGAGGCGATGAAGCTGGCCTTTGCCGACCTCAACAAGTACGTTGCCGATGCCCCTGCCATGTCGCCCGTCTCGGCTGCGCACTTGCTCGACGCTGCGTATCTGGCAGAGCGCGCGAAGCTCATCGACATGAAGCGTGCGGCCAACCCAGGCCCCGGCATGCCAAAGACCGGCGGCACGGTCTATCTCGCGTCAGCGGATGCGGCAGGCACCATGGTCTCTTACATCCAGTCGAACTACCACGGCTTTGGCTCCGGCGTGGTCGTTCCAGGCACCGGCATCAGTTTGCACAATCGCGGCGAAGACTTCAGCCTGGTCCCGGGCCATCCGAATATCGTCGCTCCAGGCAAGCGGCCATTGCACACCATCATCCCGGGTTTCATTACGCGCGATGGCGCACCCGTGATGGCGATGGGTGTCATGGGTGGATCGATGCAGGCACAAGGGCATGTACAGATGGTGATGCGGCTTGCCAGCTTCGGACAAAACCCGCAAGCGATGAGCGATGCTCCGCGGTTTCGCGTGGAGCCCGGCCCCACGGTCACGCTGGAATCGCATGTGCCTGGCGATGTGCCGGACGCCCTGCGCGCCCGCGGACACAAGGTCACCGTCGCGCAGCGCCAAAGCCTGGACTTCGGATCAGCCCAGCTGATCTACAAGGCAGAGCATGGGTACGTCGCGGCTTCCGACTCGCGTCGGGACGGACAGGCCGTTGGCTTTTAGCGTGAGCGGCCAAGGCGCATCCCCCTTGCTGGCAAATCTGTCTTGATCGACGACGCCATGGCGTCTCCTTAACGCACTGAAATTCCTTTCCCCTCAACTGCAACAGCGCAACAAGCCAGGAGACACCCACAATGAAGCGACGAATCTTTTCCGCAGCAGCGGCAGCCTCAGCACTCTCACTGGGTTTGCCAGCATCTGGGCAAGACCGCACACTGAAGCTCATTGTCGGGTTTGCGCCCGGTGGCTCATCCGACCAACTGACCAGAATTCTGGCCGACAAGCTGCGCGCTTCGCTGGGGCAAAACGTCGTCGTTGAAAACAAGCCGGGCGCATCGGGACGGGTGTCCATGGCGGAGCTCAAGCGATTGCCGCCGGATGGGCAGACACTGGTCATGGCCACCAGTGGCACGCTGGTGGTGGCTCCCTGGCTTTATCCCAATCTGCCGTACGATTCCGTAAAGGACTTCACGCCGATCGCGCGCGCCGCGAGCTTCGACTTTGCGCTCACCATTGGCCCTGCGGGCCCCCAACGCGATATCAAACATGTGTTGGCATGGATGAAAGCGAACCCCGACAAGGCGAACTTTGCCACGTCGGGCGCCGGCACACTGGGCCACTTCACGGGCGTGCTGCTTTCGCAGACCACCGGCGTCAATCTCACGCACATACCCTACAAGGGGGGTGCACCCGCGGCGCAAGATTTGGTAGCCGGGCTGCTGCCCATGATGGTGGACACAGCTTCTGAAACCCTGGAGCATCACAAGGCGGGCAGGGTGCGGATTGTCGCGGTGACTGGTCAAGAGCGCTCCAGCGCCTTGCCCGACGTGCCCACCCTGAAGGAAGCGGGGATCAACATGACTGCGGATGGGTACTTCGCTCTGTACGGCCCTGCGGGGATGCAGCCGGCCGTCGTGCAGCGCATCGAACGGGCCGTAGCCGAGGCGCTTCGCGCCCAGGATGCGCGGGACAAGATTGCCGCACTGGGGCTGATGCCCGATTACCTGGATTCAGCGGGGCTCAAGAAGCTGCAAGCCGAGCAGCTCAAACGCTGGGAACAGCCGGTGAAGGCCTCAGGCTTCAAGCCAGACTGATTGCAGGCGCCGGTCCGGGGGGCCAAACACCCCCCCATCGTGGTATTGAAGTATCGAACGTGGCTGAGCTGTGCAGATGCGTGCGCTGCCATGCACGCCAATCAGTTGAATCGCCCTTGCGCAGCGCAGGCCACCAGCCCGTCGACGATGTAGCGCACGCGGGGGCTGAGGTGCGCGCGTTGGGGCCAGATGGCGTGGATGTCGATCTGGCTGCCGGCGTACTGGTGCAGCACCAGGCGCAGGCGGCCGTCACCCACCTGGTCGCGCACCATCGATATGGGCAACTGGGCCAGCCCCAGGCCTTGCAGGGCGGCATCGACCATGGCCTCGCCGTCGCTGATCTGGTGCGTGGCCGGGGGCGTGATGCGCTTTTCTACCCCCTGGTCCCTGACGAACCAGACCATGGGCGGCCCGCGCAGGGCGCCCACGACGCAGCGGTGCCCGGCAATCTCGGCGAGGTGGGTGGGCTCGCCATGCTCGCGCAGGTAGCCTGGCGAGGCGCAGATCACACGCGGTTGGGTGGCCAGCCGGCGTGCGACCAGGTGGCCCGTGTCCTTCAGTGCGCCAAAGCGGATGGCGATGTCCACGTCGTCTGCCAGCAGGTCGCTGGTGGCGTCGGTGAAGGTCAGGCTCAGCTGCAGGCCGGGGTGGGGGCGGGCGATCTGCACCAGGGCCGGCAGCACCACGCGGCGCCCGAAGGCGACCGGCATGTCGATGTGCACCCGGCCCTTGAGCACCGGGTTGCCAGATGACAGCGTTGCCTGCGCGGCGGTGATCTCTTGCATGGCCGAGGTGCAGGCTGCAAGATAGGCCTCGCCATCGGCGGTGAGGCGTGTCAGCCGGGTGGTGCGGTGGAACAGCTTGGCGCCCAGGCGGTCCTCCAGCCGGGCGATGGACTTGCCCACCGCAGATTTGGTGAGGCCCAGGCGATCGGCGGCCTGCGTGAAGTTGTCGCTGTGGGCTGTGGTGACGAAGACCGTGATGCCGGCCAGAGGGTCGAGGTCTTGCATAGTAGATTGGGGTTCTACTCTGAGGGTAGAACGGGGTGACAATGGCAAAGTGGTTCTACTTTAGCATTGGGTCAGCAGTCTGAAGCGCCGCTCTTGGCCTTGAGGTTTTGCATTGAATCGATGTGAAGGAGCGGCACATGCCCGTCGTACGAGTGAGCTGGTTTGAAGGCAAGGACCACGCGCAAAAGCAGAAGGTGGCAGCGGAGATCACGCAGAGCATCGTGCGCAACACGGCCACCGACCCGAACTACATCTATGTGATTTTTGAAGACGTGAAGCCTGCGGACTGGGCGGGCGCAGGCAAACTGTTCGGCGCGCCTGCGCAAGGCACTGCCGGTTGAATGCAGCGGTGAAAGCCGGACGTTGAAGGAGCAGCCATGGCGACAGGGATGATGAAGGCGGTGGTCATGCACGCGCCGGGCGGGCCAGAGGTGCTGCGGGTGGAGCAGCGCCCCATCCCGCACGCGGGCCCAGGCCAGGTGCTGGTGCGCGTAGAAGCCTTCGGGCTGAACCGCTCGGAGCTGTTTACCCGGCAGGGGCACTCGCCTGGGGTCGCGTTCCCCCGCGTGCTGGGCATCGAGGCCGTTGGCACCGTGGCGCAGGCACCCGGGGGCGAGTTTGCGCAGGGGCAGATGGTGGCCACCGTCATGGGTGGCATGGGCCGGGCATTCGACGGGGGCTATGCGCAGTACACCGTGGTGCCCGCGGGCCAGGTGCGGGCGTTCACGTCGCCGCTGCCATGGGACACGCTGGGCGCGCTGCCGGAAATGCTGCAAACCGCCTGGGGTGCGCTGCTCCGCGGCCTGCGGCTGCGCGAGGGAGACCGGCTGCTGATTCGTGGCGGCACGACGTCGGTGGGCCTGGCGGCGGCCGCAATGGCCCGCGCCCACGGTGCGCAGGTGGCATCGACATCACGGCAGGCCCAGTCCAGGGCCCTGGTCGAAGCGGCCGGGGCGCAGCATTTCATCGCGGACGATGGCGCCATCGCCAACAAGGTTCAGGCCCTGTGGCCGGGCGGCGCCGACAAGGTGCTCGAACTGGTGGGCACCAGCACATTGAAAGACTCCCTGCGCGCAACCCGCGAGCCGGGCACCGTGTGCATGGCGGGCATGGTGGGCGACCAATGGTCGTTGGCCGACTTTGCGCCCATGGATGCCATTCCCACCGGCGTATCCCTGACCACGTATTCCGGCGACGTCTCGGACTTCATGGGCATGCCACTGCAAAAGCTTTTTGATGGCGTTGCCGCCGGTACGCTGCCGGTGTCGATTGGGCGCGTGTTCAGCATCGACCAGATCGCTGAGGCCCACCGCGTGATGCAAGCCAACGAGGCGCAGGGCAAGATCGTCGTGCTGACGCGCTGAGGGCGTCTGAAAAAACTCTTCTGGCGTTCTGGCTGCGTCCTGTCGTTCTGCCTGCGACGCAAGGCCTTTTCTTTTCGCTGCAAGGTCGGCGAAAAGAGCCTTTCAAGCCTCCAGCGCGGTAGCGCCCATCCCGCAACGCCTGGCATCCAATCGGGTGACAGGCGTCACGTTCGGCGTGCAAAAAAAGCAGCGCAACCGGATGGTCCACGGCGAGAATAATTCCGGGCAGGCAGTCCGCGATCACCGTGTGCTGCCTGACCATCCTCGACAACTGCGAACCATACAACAAGGAGAAGATCGCATGTACTGGACACAACGAGTTACGCCACCCAAGGCGCTCAAGGCCCTCATGGCCTCTGCCACGCTCATGGGCCTGGCCGCCTGTGGCGGCGGTGGTGGTGACGACCCCGTCGCTACACCCTATGGCCTGGGCGGCACGGTGAGCGGCGTGCCCAGCGGCAAGCCTGTGCTGCTGAGCAGCGGCAGTGGGGAGGACCTGACCGTGGCCGCCGATGGCAGCTTCACCTTCACCAAGCCGCTGGCGGATGGCGCGAGGTATTCGGTCGCCGTCAAGACGGCACCCCAAGGCTCGGGCTGCGTGGTGCGCAATGGCTCCGGCACCGTGGCCGGCGCTGCGGTGAACACGGTGGCGGTGCGCTGCGTGCCCCTGGCCACCCTGTCGGATGGCGCATGGGAGCAGGACCGGTGCCAGCCACCGGCCAGTGGCAGCAGCGGCGTGCGCGAGCTGTGGAGCCTGTCGACCAACGCGACCAGCGGCCAGGTCACGGTCGGTGTGGGCACGGTGACCTACGGCAACGCGCAATGCGATGGCGTAGGTGTCGCCGCCACGGGTGCCTTGAGCCGTACCTTCTGGTTCCAGCCGGAACGCACCGAGGCCGGCGCAGGCCTGGCGGCCTTCTGGGGCAAGCGCCAGACCTTCCCGGGTGGGCTGTTGAACCCTGCGGTCTTCACCCCCGTGGTGCTGGTGCGCAAGGCCAACAACCTGTGCCTGCTGGAAGACACCGCCGTGCCATCGGCCTTCCCCAACGCTGCCAGCCTGGACACTGCCGTGAGCGCGGCGATTGCTGGCGGGCAGTGCTACACCCCGCGCTAAGGTAGAACGCGCGTGTGCTTGCCGGCCGTGGGTGCCGGCAGGTGAACCGCGCGGCATGGAATTGGCCCTGCGTGTGCAGACGCGGGCCACGCCTACCGCGCTTCGATGACCTCTTTGGCACGCCGCGCGAGGGCGTCCATCCCGAAAGGCTTGGTCATGACGTGCATGCCGGGCTCCAGATGGCTGGCGTCCAGTGCGGACTGTGCGTAGCCGGTCACGAACAGCACCTTGAGCCCGGGGCGCTGGCTGCGCGCGGCGTCGGCCACCTGGCGGCCGTTCATGCCGCCGGGCAGGCCCACATCGGTGATGAGCAGATCGATGGGGCGGTCCGAGCGCAGCCAGTGCATGGCTTCGGTGCCGTCGCCGGCCTCCAGCGTGGCGTAGCCCAGGTCCTGCATGACCTCCACGATCAGCATGCGCAGTGACGCTTCGTCGTCCACCACCAGCACGGTCTGGCCCTGGTCGGCACGCGGCGGTGCGGCCGGGCGTTGCTCGGGCGGCGCCTGCTCTGGCATGCGCTCGCTGCGCGGCAGATCGATGCACACCGTAGTGCCCACACCCACCGTCGACTCGATGCTGACGCGCCCGCCGGACTGCTTGGCAAAGCCATACACCATCGACAGACCCAGGCCCGTGCCCATGCCCAGCGGCTTGGTGGTGAAGAAGGGGTCGAAGGCCCTGGCCGCCACCTCGGGCGGCATGCCGGTGCCGTTGTCGCGCACGCACAGGGACACATAGCTGCCGGGCGTGAGGTCTGCGGCCTGGGCCGCGCGCGCATCCAGGGTGCGGTTGCCGGTCTCGATGACCATGCGCCCGCCCTCGGGCATGGCATCGCGCGCGTTGATGCACAAATTGAGCAAGGCACTTTCGAGCTGGCCGGCATCCACATGCACGTTCCACAGGCCGGGCGCAGCGATGACCTCGACATGGATCTCGGGGCCGACCGTGCGGCGCAGCAGCTCCTCCATGCCGCGCACGAGCTGGTTGAGCGCCAGGGTCTTGGGCTCCAGCGTCTGGCGGCGCGAGAAGGCCAGCAGGCGGTGGGTGAGCGATGCGGCGCGCTTGGCTGCACCCTGCGCCATGCCGATGTAGCGCTCCATGTCGGGGGTGAGGTTGGCGCCGCCGCGCCGGCGCAGCAGCTCCAGCGCGCCGGTGATGGAGCCCAGCAGGTTGTTGAAGTCGTGCGCCAGACCGCCGGTGAGCTGGCCAACGGCTTCGAGCTTCTGGCTTTGGCGCAGCTGCTCCTTGGCCGCCTCCAGCTCTGCGGCGCGCTCTTCGACCTGGCGCTCCAGCGAAGCGGCAAACGCCTGCAGCGCGATCTGCGCCTCGCGCCGGCCCAGCACGGAGCGCAGGCGGTCGCCGACCTCGCGCACGAAGTCCACCTCGTCATCGGTCCAGACACGGGGCTGGCTGTGGTTGAGGTACAGCAGCCCGACAAAATTGCCCTGCTCGCGCAGCGGCATGTTGAGCACGGCACGGGCCGATATGGCCTCCAGCGCGTGCGCGTTGCCCTGGGTGCGCGGGTCTTCGCGGGCGTCGGCGAAAGCCACGGTGATACCGCGCGCCAGGTCGTCGATGTAGGAGCCGTAGTCGCGAAACTGCAGCACCCCCGCAAGGGTCTGCACGCCGGGCGCGTTCCAGTCGCGTTCGATGGTGATGGTCTCGGCGGTCTTGTCCACCACCCCATAGCCTGCGCGGTCCACGTTGAAGTGGTGCGCCAGGGTTTGCGCCGCGGCATAGCCGATCTCGACCACGTCGTCCATGTCGCGGATGCGGTCGCTCAGCTGCACCAGGGCCAGCTGCCGCTCTTGCGCTTGCACGATGGCTGCGTCTGCCTGCTGCAGGCGGCGCTCTGCCACGCCCAGGGTGCGCCGGCTGGCCGCTTCCTTGAGTGCGCGGTCCAGCACGAAGGGCAGGCGTTCCAGCCGGTTCTTGCTCACGTAGTCGGTGGCGCCGCGCTTGAGCAGCTCGACCGCGTTGTCTTCGCCGATCACGCCGGAGACAAAGATGAAGGGTACGTCGGGGGCGTGCCTGCGCACCAGCTCCAGGGCCGCACCGCCTGAAAAGCCGGGCAGCTCGAAATCGGACAGGACCACGTCGAAGCGCGTTTGCCCCAGCGCCTGGGTGAAGCTCGGGCCATCGCTCACGAGGGTGATGTCCGCGGCGGGCAGCGCGCTCTTGAGCGCTTCGGCGAGCAGTTCGGCGTCGAAGCGGGAGTCTTCCAGTACCAGCACGCGCAGGTGCGTCGTCGAGTCCATGGCAGGCAGCTGGCTACAGGGGCTCGCCACGGCGGCTGGCTTTGGAGGAGCCCGGTGGCGGCTCGTTGAGCACGGCCCAGAACACGCCCAGGTCGCCGATGGCAGAGACGAAGCGGTCGAAGGCCACCGGCTTGACGACGTAGGCGTTGACGCCCAGCTCATAGCTCTTGACGACGTCGTTTTCTTCCTGGGACGAGGTCAGCATCACCACCGGCAGGCTGCGCAGCGCCGGGTCGGCGCGCACGGCCTGCAGCACCTCCAGCCCATTGACCTTGGGCAGCTTGAGGTCCAGCAGGACCACGGCCGGGTTGCCCGCATCGCGCCCCGCAAAGTCGCCTTCGCGCCGCAGGTAGTCCAGGGCCTGCGCGCCGTCGCGCATGATCACGACCTCGTTGGCCAACTGGCTGCGCTCCAGCGCAATGAGGGTGAGTTCCAGATCACGCTTGTCGTCTTCGACCAGCAAAATGGGCTTTAGCATCAAAGGCTCCTGAGGGAGGGGGTGTTCCTGGATGGAGAGGGGGCGTCTGCCGCCGCGGCGGGCGCCACGCGCGGCAATATAAAGCCAAAGCGGGCGCCCTGGTCCGGCGTGCCTGAACCCCAGACGGTGCCGCCGTGGCGCTCGACGATGCGCTTGACGATGGCCAGGCCGATGCCCGTGCCCTCGAACTCGTCGGCCTGGTGCAGGCGCTGGAACACGCCGAACAGCTTGTTGGCGTACTCCATGTTGAAGCCCACGCCGTTGTCCTCGACCTCGATGCCGTCGCCCTCGGGCCTGCGCAGCGCGCGCACGCTGATGCGCGCGGGGTCACGGCCACGCGAGTATTTGAGCGCGTTGCTCAGAAAGTTGCGCGTGGCCACCTGCAGCAGCAGCGGGTCGCCAAAGAGTTCGGGGTAGCTGGGCTCCAGCGCCCATTGCACATTGCGCCCGGGCTCCTGGCGCGACAGCTCGCGCACCAGCTCCTGCAGCAGCACCTGCATGTCGACCGGGCGCTGCTTGAGCGCGGCCCGCCCCATGCGCGAAAAATCCAGCAGCGCATCGACCAACTGGCCCGCGTAGGCGGCCGCGTCCTTGACGTTGCCCAGGTAGCGCAGGGCCCGTTCGGACAGCGCCTTTTTCTCCAGGTCGACCACCAGGTCCACATAGCCCGCAATGTGGCGCATGGGCGCGCGCAGGTCGTGCGACACGGTGTACGAGAAGGCTTCGAGCTCCTTGTTCACCCGCGTCAGCTCGTGGGCCACTTCCTCGAACTCTTCTGCGCGGCGCAGCACGATGCCGATGAGGGCCTGGCGCAGCTCGCCTGCCACGGCCACTTCCGCAGCCGACCAGGGCAGGCAGGCGCCGCGGATGCTTTCCTGCCAGCTGTCGAAGCTGCGCCGGGGGTGGATGCGGCCGTCTGCGGCCACCTGGTTCTTGCGCGGGTTGCCGGCCCAGGTGACGGTTTTGACGATCTCGGGCCGAAACCACAGGATCACGTGGCGGTGCACCTGGGAGATGGACACGGCCAGCACCCCGGCCGCCACGTCCTTGAAGCCCTGTGCCGGCGCATGGTCCTGCGCCAGCTGGTGGCTGTGGAACACCTCTGCACCCAGCCCCTCGATCCAGTTGGCCAGGTCCATGACGGCCTGCTGCGGTGGCACCTCGCCCACGCTCCAGACCTCGTCGTCGCGCACCACCGCCACGCCGCTGGCGCGGGCAAACCGCAGCATGGCAGGTACCTGTGCCAGCAGGCTCAGCGTGCCATCGCTGTCGGACAGGTGCGAGACGATCTCCAGCGTGAGCTGGCGCAAGGCCAGTTGCTCTGCCACCTGGCCGGTCGCCTCCTTGGACTGGATCTGCAGGGCCAGCAATTGGCCCAGGTGCTCGCAGGCCAGCCGCGTGGCCACGCCGACGTGGCGCGGCGCATGGCCATGGCAGGACACCAGCCCCCACAGCCTGCCCTCGATGACGATGGAGACCGACATGGACGACAGCGTGCCCATGTTGCGCATGTACTCCAGGTGCACTGGCGATACGCTGCGCAGCTGCGCCTGGGACAGGTCGATGTCCGAGGGCTGCAGTGCTGCGCCGTGGATGCGCAGCGGCACCGGCGTGTAGTTGGCGTCGGCAATCAGGCGAAACTGGTTGAGCACGTACAGTGCACGCGCCTGCAGGGGAATGTCGTCCGCCGGAAAGTGGTGGCCGGCATAGCTGTCGTAGCCCGGGTCCACGTCCTCGGCCAGCACCTGGCCGTGGCCCGCGTCGTCGAAGCGGTAGACCATGCACCGCCCGAAGCCTGTCAGGCGCTTCATTTCGGTGGCGGCCAGCTGGGCAAGCTGCTCGATGGAGCTTGCGGCCTGCAGGCGCGGCAGAAAGATGCGGGTGAGCGAGTAGATGGGGGCCCCGTTGCCATCGGCAGGCGCGGCGGGCTCGAACTCGGCCAGCAGGTGCCGGTCCGTGCAGTGGGCTGATACGTCCCACCGCTCGCCGGCCTGCGCTGCCCACACCCCCAGGGACACTGGCACCGCCCCAGGGGGATTGGCTGGCAGCGCGCTGCTTGTCAGGTGGGCCAGTGCCGCCTGCAGGCTGCCGTCGGGCCAGTTGTCGCTGTAGGCAAGCAGTTGCCGCGTGGACGCATCGAGCACCAGCAAGCGGCCGTGGGGCTGAATGGCCCCAGGCACACGGATGGGCTCTGTGTGACAGGAGAAAAGATCAGGGTCAGCGGTGGGCGGCAGGCCTGGGTTTGACGTCATGAACAAAGGTAGAACGGCCTGCGGCCGTGCGCAGGACAACGTGCATGATGTCCTGGATTTCAGGCCATGCATGTCAGAAGTTTCCTATAAAAACGGCCCGGCGCTCAGCCCTGCGCCCGCGCGCGCGCCAGCTCGTTGCCCACCGCCGCGTTCAGCGTCTCCAGGTCGAAAGGCTTCTTGAGCACCGATTGCACGCCCACGAGTTTTTCGACCTCGGCCATGTCGGCGTAGCCCGTGGCCATCAGCACCGGGATGCCGGGGTAGATCTGCCGCGCGGCGGTGATGAACTCGGCGCCGTTCATGCCGGGCATGAGGTAGTCGGCCATCAGCAGGTCGGGCATGCGCCGGCGCAGCTCGCGCAGGCCGCTCTCGCCGTCGCTGGCTTCGCGCACGCTGTAGCTGAGCAGCCGCAGCCCTTCGGCGATGCCCTGGCGCACGGCGTCGTCGTCTTCCACCACCAGCACTTCGGTGCGGGCCTTGGCATGCCCCGTGCCGTTGCGGTCGGCGGCTGCGGTGCTGCCGTCGCCGTCGCCCGAGGCGTCGTGGGCCTGTGCGAAGCGCAGCGTGAGGGTGGTGCCCTCGCCCTCGGTGCTGTGCATCTCCACGCTGCCGCCGGACTGGTTGGCAAAGCCGTAGACCTGGCTGAGTCCCAGGCCCGTGCCTTCGCCGTCGCCCTTGGTGGTGAAGAAGGGGTCGAACACCTTGGCCTGCAGGGCCTCGGGGATGCCGCAGCCAGTGTCCTGCACGCTGATGTGCACCTGGCGGCTGCCATCTGCCGCGCAGGGCAGGGCGGTGCGGATGGTCAGGGTGCCGCCGTCGGGCATGGCATCGCGTGAGTTGACGGCCATGTTCAGCAGGGCCATCTCCAACTGGGCGCCGTCGAGCAGGGCCCACGCCTGGCCGTCGCAGATGTCGATGCGGACCTGCACCTTGGAGCCCACCGACACCTCGATCAGCTCGCGCAGGTTGAGCACCATGGCGTTCACGTCGTGCAGCCGGGGCAGCAGGCTTTGCGCGCGCGCAAACGACAGCAGCTGGGCGGTGAGGCGTGCGCCGCGGTCCACCGAATCCTTGGCGCGGCGTGCGTAGTCGGCCAGGCGCTTTTCGGTGGCCAGGCGCATGATGAACTGCAGGTTCAGGTTGACCGCGTGCAGCAGGTTGTTGAAGTCGTGCGCAATGCCGCCGGTGAGCCGGCCAATGGCTTCGAGCTTCTGGCCCTGCACCACCTTGGACTGCATGCGCTCGCGGTCGGCGATCTCGCGCATCAGCCGGTCGTTGGCGTTCGCCAGGTCGCTGGTGCGCGCGGCGATGCGGCTTTCGAGCCCGGCGTTGAGCCGCTCCACCGTCTGTTTCGCGGTCTCCAGGTCGGACAGGTGCCGCCGCGTGGCGTACTGCCGATTGCGCGCCCGCAGTGCCGAGCGCACCGCGCTCACCAGCGTCTCGGGGTTGACCGGGCGCTCCAGAATGACCAGGTTACCGAGCTCGTGCAGTGAGGCGGTGGCGCGCAGCGACCGGCGGCTGGCCTGGCGCGTGGCCAGCACGACAAACGGAAAATCCGACCACGCGGGCTGGCGCGCCAGGTACTGGCGCAGCGATTCGCCCAGGCCCCCCGCCAGCACTTCCTCGGTGAGAATGGCGGCGGCAGCCGCAACCTCCAGCTCGGCCAACAGCGCGGCCGCGTCGGGGCAGACCACGCATTGCACGCCATCGCCGCACACCACCGATGCGATGACCTTGGCGTCGCGCCCGTGGGGCGCCAGAATGAGGACACGGCTCTCCATGCGGTGCCCGGTCATGCGCGCGAATGCGCGTTGTCGCTGTCGCCCAGCAGGGGCTGGCGGCCCGTGTACTGCGCAGCGCCGACCAGGATGCCGTGGAAGTCGGACAGGGGCTTGCCGATCTCGACCCCGTTGGCGCCCAGGCGGAACTCGCGGATGGTGGTCTGGTGCGCCGTGGTGCGGCTCTTGATGACCGAGATGGCCTTGAGCACCTCGCCGCGCGCCTCAAAGAAGCGGTACTGCACCATGGCATCGCTCAGGTAGCTCAGGTCGATGTCGGCCCTCATCTCGCCCACGGTGCCGTGCAGCGACAGGATGATGAGCGTGACCACGCCCTTGAGGTTCAGGTACGACAGCAGCTCGTGCATCTGCAGCAGCAGGTACTGCCCGCCGGGCATGGCCTGCATGTAGGAGTTGAGGCTGTCGAGCACCACCATCTTCACCCCGTCGACTTCGACCGCATTGCGCACGGCCTGGGCGAACTGGCCGGGTGATACCTCGGCCGGGTCGAAAGAGCGGATCAGCAGCTGGCCCGATGCGATGAAGGGGTCGATGTCGAGCCCCAGGGCCAGCGAGCGCTGGCGCAGCGAGTTGAGGCCTTCGTCGAAGAGGTAGAACGCCACCTTGTCGCCGCGCCGCATGGCGGCCACCGCGCAGCTGGTGGCGGTGGTGGTCTTGCCCACGCCGGCCGGGCCGGCCAGCAGCAGGTTGCTGCCGGGCGACAGGCCGCCGCCCAGCATTTCATCGAAGGCCGCCGTGCCGGTGGGGATGGGCGCGTCGTCGAAGCTGCCGCCATGCTCGCCCGCCGACAGGCGCGGAAAGACCACCAGGCCCCCGCGGTCCAGATCGAAGTCGTGGTCGCCGCTGCGGAATTTGACCCCGCGCAGCTTGACCACGCGCAGCTGGCGCTTGTCGGGCCCGTAGGTGTTGGCGTTCTGGTTCAAATGCACCACGCCATGCGCAATGCTGTGCAGTTGCTGGTCGCCTTCGCCCGAGGTCTTGTCGTCGAGCATGAGCACGGTGCAGCCCATCTGCGCGAAGAAGCGCTTCAGAGCGAGTATCTGGCGCCGGTAGCGCAGGGGGCTCTGGGCCAGCAGGCGCAGCTCGGACAGGCTGTCGAATGCCACGCGCTGGGGCTTGAGCTCACCCACCAGCTTCATCACCTCGCGGGTGGTCTCGCCCAGCTCGAACTCGGAGGGGTGCAATATGGTCTGCTCGGCGTCTTCGCTCAACCCTTCGTCACTCACCAGGTCGAAGACCTTGATGCCGTCGAGCGACCAGCCGTGGGACTGGGCGACCTGCTCCAGCTCCTCCGAGGTTTCGGACAGGGTGACGTACAGCCCCCGCTCGCCCTTCTCGCGCCCCTCGATCAGGAACTGCAGCGCCAGCGTGGTCTTGCCGGTGCCGGGGCTGCCTTCGACCAGGTAGAGGTGCCGCGTGGGCAGGCCGCCGGCCAGCACGTCGTCGAGCCCGGCAATGCCGGTGCGTGCGATGCCTTGCGTGGCGGGTGCGGTTGCGATAGGGGTGCTGAGGGTGCTTGTCAAATGGATCCTTTCTGTGGCCCGCCCCCGCTGGGGGTGGGGCCCGTGCAGCGCATGCATTCCCTGTGGGACAAGGCCAGTCGCGGTAAGGAGCGGCCCGTTGCGCAGATGTATCCAATTTTGAATGGGCGGTGTCGAAACGAAAGTCAGCCCACTTCGGCAGACCAAGGAAGGGCGGGTCCTACAGGGACCCCCTGCGCTGCGGTTGTAGCGCGCACAGGGTGGACGCGGGTAACAGCGGTGTTCATGAACGGTTGGCCAGGGGGTTTTCCTACAGAGGCCCTTCGGCGCTGCCAAGAAACTGGTTGCACCGTTTCAAGTTGACCGATGATCTACCGCTTTCACATTGCACCCATCGACGCGCCCGATGCCTCGTCCCCGGGCGAGAGGCCGCCGGGCCCCGGCGAACTGCTGCAGGCATACACCCGCCTGAGCGATGCGCTGGGGCAGTTTCTTCAATCCGTGCCGCGCATGGGCATGTCACTCACCGCCGCCGAGCACGGCGAGCAGGGGCTGGAGATCTGGCTGGACAGCCAGCTCGACGCCCAGAGCGTTCACAACCTCGTGGCATCGTTTCTGCGGGACATGCACCGTGCCACGCCGGGCTTGCAGCTTGCCCTGCGGCAGCGTGTGGCACAGTGAGCCAGTGGTCCGTTGCACCATGCGTGCGTTGCAGTTCGTTGCAAACACTGCAGCCACATGGGGTGTACAGGCAGCCGGAGGTGGGGGAAGTGCGGGGCCGGCGCAGGCTGCTGGCTACCCTGTGCGGCGCTGTCTTTGCGCCAGGAATATCCGGCCATACGGCGTGACCGAGTCGACGACGACATGCGGCTCGGGGCTGGCACATGCCACCACCTTGCCCTCGACCAGATTCGCCCGCGCGAGGGCTTGGTAGGCCTCGATGTCGGATCGTTCAACAAGCCGCAAGGGCATGGATTCCAGGGTCAGCCGTCGCAGAAAGATCAGGTCCATGCGGTGTCAGGGTGCGCGCAGCAATGCGCCAGAGTGTCTACTCCCTACAGGGTAAGCGCGTTGGCCGGTTTGGCAAGTGCCTGCATGTAAGGTGCCGTTACACCAAGCAGGCGTTGGTCAGCACCACCGCCATGCCGCCGCCGCTACCCCAACCGCACCTCAAACCGGCTGCCATCGCGCACGGCCAGCCCCCGGTAGCCCGCCAGGCGCGCCACAGAAAGTGCCCGCACCCAGCGCTGCAGCGCCACCAGGTCGTGGGCCGACACATCTTCGGGCTCCACGCGCTCCAGGGCGTCGATGGTGTGCATGGTGGCGGCAATGTCGTCGGGGCTGCCGAACTGGTGCTCCAGGGCGACGGCAAAGCGCACCTCTGCAGCGGTGCGTTCGGCCTGCGCAAGGCCGGGGTAGTCGCACAGGGCGACGGTGTAGGTGGCGTCCAGAACATCCATGGTCAATCTCCAAAATACTGTATGAATTTACAGTATTTCTGCGGCGCGCGGGCAGAAGATTGTGCGGCCGGGCCAAATAGTGACTGTGCTGGCGGGGCTGCTATGGATTTGCGAGCGCGGTTCGCTCAGGCGGGCGTTGGAGCCCAGGCCCCTCGTGCCGCGTGCGCCCCTGGCATCCCTCGGAGCGAGGAGAATGGTGCTTTAGACAATGAGGTCCCTGTGAGCCCAACCCATCCCCATGCCGAACTCATTGCCTGTTTCAAAAGGGCGCAGGCTGATGCTGCGCACAAGTTCGGGCTCATCCAGGCGGCTGCGAAGAAAGGGCCTGGCGCTATTCAAGCGGCTGCAGACACCGCAGCCAAGGCCGCGAAGCGCCGGGATTCGTACGCGCAGAAGCTCAAAGCCCTGGGGGTGGACCTGCAGGATTGAGTGAGGCACGGGCTGGCTCGACCCGCTGAAACGACAACGCCAGAGGTGTTTTGTGAGCCACGCTAGTGCTTTGGCAGCCCGTACCGCGCGGCACGGTCTTGCAGGCGCTGCTGTTCGCGCAGCAGCACCTTGCTCACCTTGCGCAGGTTGGCGATCTGGGCCTCGATCGCCGTGCGCTTGTCGGCCATCAGGCGGGCGCCCTTGGCGCAGTCGATGCTTTTGGCGCGCATGGCATCGAGCACCTGGCGAATCTCCTGCAGTGAGAAGCCCAGCGACTGCAGTTGCTGCAGCAGGGCCGCGTCCCTGGCGGCCGACTCGGGGTAGTCGCGGTAGTTGTTCTGGCCGCGTTGCACGCCGACGAGCAGCCCCTCGCGTTCGTAAAAACGCAGCGCGTGGCGGCCCAGGCCGGTGCGGCTTTCCAGCTCCGATATGCGCATCGAATTTCCCTTGACTGTAGACCTTGCGCTACAGATTAGCATGGCTTTTTTGAAGAGGGCACACCATGCATTTGCTGGTCGAAAAGACGGTCTCCATCCATCGGCCTGTGCAGGCGGTGTTTGGCTACATATCGAACATGGAGCAGTTTGGCGAGTGGTTCCCGGGCGTCATCGCGATCGAATCGCTCGGCGCGCTTGCCCATGGACAGCCGGGCAAGGAGTACCTTGAAACCGTGGTCGTGCCGCTCAGGGGGCGCCGGCAGGTCACCCTGCAGGTGCGCGAAGCCCGGGCCCCCGGGTTCTTTGCCACCGAGGGGCGGTTGCTGCCGCTGCTGCCGCGCATGGAGATCTCCCTGCATGCCACGGCGCCGCAGTCCTGCGAACTCACCTGGCGCATGTTCAGCCGAAGCCGCAGCCTTGCCGTCCGCTGCCTGCTGCTCCCGCTGGCCAGGCGGGTCATGCGGCAACGGGCAGGCCGGGGCCTGGCGGCTTTGAAGGTGCGCATGGAGGGGGGTGCCGGTACCTGAACACGGGTGGAACCCGTGCGCTGCGTACTTCGGTAACTTCCGGGCAGTCGGATCGAATTCAGTGGTACGGCGGGGCCGGGGTGAATCGGACACCCATATCGGCGCTTGTGGACATCTCCAGTTCGCTGACGATGGGCGCTTTTCCGCTTCGCTCAGTCGCCTTCTTGGGTGATCGAGGGCATGGGCGTGAGCAGCTAGACTTTCGTTGTCGGCCAAAAGCGGTGCGGCACATCGTCGGTGGCGACGCCGTCTTCATGAAAAGGATCTTCAAGGCCATCGGCCAACTGGGCAGCAAGGCCGACGCCGCTGTGCTGGCCAGCCGGTTCGATGCCGCCGCCGAAGATCGGCCGGATGTGCTGCAAGCGTTTGAGGCGGCGCTGGCGCGTTTGGAAAAGAAGAAGGTGTGATGCCCGGATCGAGAAGGACGGCTTTGGGCCCAGATCGGTCTATCACCTTGCCATGTGGATCGGCCATTCGCAGTCGTTCGGTTAAAGCCCCGTCCCGCAAGGCAAACACGGCCAATGTCGAACACTTCGCATCTCAGGGGGCATCGCTCCGCTGAAGCCCAGTTTGAAAATCGCGAGCGGGACTTTGGGGTGTGATGGAGGATAATTGGGCTCTTATAACTGTGGCTTATGGAATCACGAGGAAAAAAACGTGCTGTTAACTGATATCGCCGTCGAGCACACGCTGGCGTCTAAAAATGGAGGACCTCGTGAGACGCTTTTTTGCATCCCTTTACGAATACTCAACGGGATTCTCTGGGTAAATTCGAGATCGTACGTAGCGTGCGTAAGCTTGGGGATAAAGAAGTGAAGTGCTCAACATTCGTTTCGTTTCAGCATTTGGCGGAGTTATATGCAAAGGGGGTGCTCGAAGAATTCGGGTTTTCCGTTCGCATGTGTGCTGCAGGTGGCAAGCACCCCGGTACGAATCCCGTAAAAAAAATACTCCCAACCAGTATCAAACCTGGCTCCACGTTCGACCTGGCGGTTCAAGGCATCGATATTTCAAAACCAGCTACCCGCGAATTGAGAACAGCGTTGCTTCGCACTGACGTCAAGCTTTAAGGGCACCTGTGAATCAATCTGTTGCCGATTTCGAAATCATCGCCACTTTCAAGCGCGCAGAGGCTGATGCTGCTCACAAGTCCGGATTGATCAAAGCTGCTGCAAAAAAGGGGCCGAAGGCCATCCAAGCAGCCGTTGACGCAGCTGCAAAGGCGGCAAAACGGCGGGACACGTACGCAAAGAAGCTGGATGCCTTGAGCGTGAGTCTCAAGGACTGAGAGGCTGAGAATCT
This sequence comes from Acidovorax sp. Root219, assembly GCF_001428665.1. Lineage (GTDB taxonomy): Bacteria > Pseudomonadota > Gammaproteobacteria > Burkholderiales > Burkholderiaceae_C > Acidovorax. The sequence continues at coordinate 269 of NZ_LMIJ01000018.1, read as the reverse complement.
TTCGTCCAGGCCCGCCTTGCACGCCAAAACACCCCGGCTCGTCGAAAGCAAATGCTCGC
>NZ_LMIJ01000018.1:0-204 GCF_001428665.1 Acidovorax sp. Root219 | reverse complement strand
CGGTTCTGGCTAGGCGCTGCGTCGCAGGCAGTACGAGCAGTACGACAAGACGCAGCAACGACGTCAGAAGAGTTTTGTTAGCCGCTCTTAGCCCGAGCTATGGCTGTGCTTTGCGCCTAGGAGCGTGCGCGGCAGAAGGCGTCGAAGCGAAACGTCCGAAAACCGAGGATCGCTGGGTAGTACCGACAAGCCCAGGGTGGCCCC
>NZ_LMIJ01000017.1:52474-78140 GCF_001428665.1 Acidovorax sp. Root219 | reverse complement strand
AAATAGATTTCTTCTACACCCTCTTGGCGGCCAAGAGAAAGTTACTGCGCCGCCGGGCGCACACCCCGGCCTCCGCCCTCAACCAAGGCACGCAGCAACCATGAACGCACAACTCAGCGTCGGCCGCGTCCTACCCCCCAACTCGCATTCCACTGCTAGCGCCCCAAGCAACAAGCAAGCACATTGTCGCCAGTGCCCGCCGTGGGCACGGCACCCGGAGATGCCATGCGCGCCCCCATAACCACAACACACCACCACAACCCTCACCCACCAGGCCGCCACCATGGCTGACCCATCCCAAGCCTGGTGGCAACAGATCGCCACCACCATCGCCTCAGAATTCTCCGACGTCCCCGACGCCGGCGAAGCCACCCGCATCGTCGTGCGGCTCATGGTGGCCGGCATCCTCGGCGGCCTGCTCGGTTGGGAGCGCGAGCACGCAGGCAAGGCCGCCGGCATACGCACCCACATGCTGGTGGCCATGGGCGCCGCGCTGTTCGTGCTGGTGGCGCAGCAGGTCGGCATCGGCCCGGCGGACAACAGCCGCGTGATCCAGGGCATCGTCGCGGGGGTTGGCTTTCTCGGTGCCGGCACCATCCTCAAGGGCGATGGCGATGGGGAGTCCCAGGTGCGGGGCCTGACCACCGCCGCCGGCATCTGGCTGACGGCGGCCATCGGCGTGGCCGCGGGCCTGGGGCGCGAGATGACGGCGGTGCTGAGCACCGTGCTGGCCCTGGCCGTGCTCTGGGCCATCCCGATGCTGCACGACGCGACGCAGGGCCGCTCGCAGCGCGGTGGCAAAGAAAAGGACAAAGCGAAGGTCGATTGACCAGCCGGCAGGGCAAGCGTCTCGCGGCATGGGAATGCGGGCAGCCCACTGGCAGCAGGCCTGGGCTACACTTTTTGCAAAGCCCCGCACTGCGTTGGGGACCGGTCCATTGCCTACGATTGATTGCCGCCATGACGCCCTACCCGACCCCGGCTGCCCTTGCAGCCAGTGCCCTGCCAGGAGCCTCCGGTGGCTGAGCCCAGCGCCCAGGCCGCCACATCCAGCCAGACCTCCGCCACCGCGCCCCTCTCGGCCAACCTGCGCGGCATCATCGCCATGTGCCTGGCGGTGGGCTGCTTTTCGGTGATGGACGCACTGCTCAAGACCCTGTCGGGCAGCTACCCGGCCATGCAGGTCGCGTCCATGCGCGGCCTGGCGGCATTGCCCCTGGTGACGCTGTACGTGCTGTGGCGCGGCGAGGTGCGCGGCCTGCTCAAGGTGCGCTGGCCGCTGCACCTGCTGCGCGGCGCGATCAACATCACCATGCTGGCGCTGTTCGCCTTTGCGCTGCGCGAGCTGGGCCTGGCCGAGGCCTACACGCTGTTCTTCATCGCCCCGCTGCTCATCACCGCTCTGTCCACCGTGGTGCTGGGCGAGAAGGTGCGCGGCGCGCACTGGGTGGCCATCGTGCTCGGCCTGGTGGGCGTGGTGGTGGCCCTGCGCCCGAGCCAGGAGGCCATGCTCTCCGTGGGCGCGCTGGCCGTGCTGGGCGCGGCCACGGGCTACGCCATCTCGGCCATCGCCGGGCGCCTGCTCACGCGCACCGATTCGAGTGCCAGCCTGGTGTTCTGGACCACGGCCATGCTGGCCCTGGGCGCCACGGCCCTGGCCCTGCCGCAGTGGAAGGCGTTGGACGCATCCCACTGGCCGCTGGTGGCCGCCATGGGGGTGTCGGGCTTTCTCGGCCAACTGGCGATCACCGAGGCCTTCCGCCACGGCCAGGCCTCGGTCGTCGCGCCATTCGAGTACACCGCCCTGGCCTGGGGCATGGGGCTGGACTGGGTGCTGTGGCAGGCCGTGCCGGGTGCCTACACCCTGATCGGTGGGGCCATCATCATCGGCAGCGGGCTGTACCTGGTGCGCACGGAGCGCAACCAGCAGGCGGTGCTGCCACCTTGAGCCCCTGGCCCGCACCGCCACGGCGCGTGGTCCCACAATGCGCGGGCGCGCGCAACGCTGTAATGGAAAAATGCCAACAGCGGCCCTGCCGCATGAGGATTTGCCATGACACAACCAGCACACACCCAGCACGCCACCATCCACGGCCATGTGACCTACACGCCCGGCGATGGCGCGCCCATCACCATCCCCGAAGGTCCGGTGGAGTTGATCACGTCACCCGACAGCACCACGTTGAGTTGGTCGGTCGAGGACGACATCGCAGGCTCGGCCGCGATACCGAAGGACCAGTACAACCAGTACGTCCGCGACGGTAAGATCCGCCTGACGAAGCACTGAACACGCCCGCACCCGCTCCAGCCAAGACAGCAAGGTGTGGAGCGGGCCTTGATTGTCCTGCCTGCCGGACAGTGTGTCCCGGCCATGTCGGCTTGTGCACCTCCTGATGGACCCTATATTGGATCCATCGCACCGGGAACCCCCACTTCTCCCCCGGGCCAAGGAGCCGCATGACCACCCCCACCTTTCCCACCTTCTTCGTCTCGCACGGCGGCGGCCCCTGGCCATGGGTCGATGGCATGAAGCAGCTGTTCGCCAAGACGGCACACGAGTTTGCAAAGATGCCTGGCCTGCTGCCCGCCAGGCCCAAGGCCATACTCGTCATCACCGGCCACTGGGAGGCGCAGGAGTTCACCATCTCCACCGCCGAGCACCCGCCCATGGAGTACGACTACTCCGGCTTTCCCGAGCACACCTACCGCATCCAGTACAAGGCCCCTGGGTCGAAGCAAATCGCGGGACGCGTCGGCGAGCTGTTGACCACCGCCGGCATCGGCTGGAAGGAAGACGCCCACCGCGGCTTCGACCACGGCACCTTCGTGCCCCTGAGCCTGATGTACCCCGAGGCCGATGTGCCGGTGGTCATGCTGTCGATGAAGTCCAGCTACGACCCGGCGGAGCACATCCGCCTGGGCCAGGCCATCGCGCCGCTGCGGGACGAAAGCGTGCTCATCATGGGCAGCGGCCTCACGTACCACAACATGCGCGGCTTTGGCCGGACGCAGTCCACGCCCGTGGCAGAGGCCTTCGAGGCCTTCCTGAACACGGCCATCACCGCCCCCAGCGCGCAGCAGCGCAATGACATGCTGGTGCATTGGCAAGAGGCCCCAGGCGCACGCCTGGCGCATCCGCAGGAGGACCACCTGATTCCGCTGATGGTGGTGGCAGGCGCCGCCGGTGCCGACGTGGGCCACCGGGTCTTTGTCGACCATGTCATGGAGGTGGCCATGGCCTCCTACCAGTTCGGCTGACAGGCCTTTTTCAACGCCCCTGCACCTATGATGGGTGCCCCTCTGCAGATCCATTGCCCATGCACCGCGAAGAAGACATTCTCCAATTCTGGTTCCAGGAACTCACGCCCCAGCAGCAATTCCAGAAGGACGAGGTGCTCGACCAGACCATTGCCACCCGCTTCGGCGCCACGCTGCACGCCGCAAGGCAGTGCGAGCTGGCGCCCTGGCGCGCCACGCCCGAAGGTCGGCTGGCCGAGATCATCGTGCTCGACCAGTTCTCCCGCAACATCTACCGCGATACCGCACAGGCGTTTGCGCAGGATGCGCAGGCCCTGACCCTGGCACAGGAGCTGGTGGCCAGCGGGCAACACCACGCACTGCCCGTCGCGCAGCGCGCCTTTGCCTACATGCCCTACATGCACAGCGAATCGCTGGTGATCCACCTGCACGCCATGGAGCTGTTCGACCAGCCGGGGCTGGAGAACAACCTGGCCTTCGAGATCAAGCACCGCGAGATCATCGAGCGCTTTGGCCGCTACCCGCACCGCAACCAGGTGCTGGGGCGGGTCTCGACGGCGGAGGAAACGGCATTCCTCGCGCAGCCGGGATCGTCTTTCTAAAGCGTGAGGGAAGCGCGGCCCACGCCGTCGAATTCGACTTCCACCGACTCACCCCTGGCAGCAGGCAGCAGCCCCACCCACGACCCGGTGGTCACCACCGTACCGGCCGCAACGGTCGCACCGTTGCGCGTGGCGTGCTGCAGCCAGGTGGGCAGCAGCCACACCGGGTCTGCCAGCGGATGCGTGCCCGTGCGCAGCACCGGCTCGCGCGTGCCGATGCGGGCCACGCAGCGCTGGGCCGCCCAGTCGCGCGCCACATAGGGCAACCACTCGCCCAGCACCAACGCGCCGTGCGACTGCAGATCGGCCAGGCGCAGCAGGGCCGGTGCGGCCCCGCCCTCGGCCCAGCGCGAATCCACGATCTCGATGGACACAGCCATGGCATCGACGAACATGCCTGCGGTATCGGGCGTGAGCGCCGCCGCCTGCGCGGGCGAGACGGCCTGGCCCAGGCGCAGCGCGATCTCGGCCTCGATGCCGATGGTGTGGAACTGCATGTCGGCATACTGCGCCGGGCTGCTACGCACGCCCGCTGGCGGCAGCGGTGCATGCGTGAGCACGGCCTGGCGGTTGGCCCCACCTGACTTCCAGTGCCGCGCCGGCCCCGGAGGGAACCAGCCCATGGCATGACCCACCGCTTCCTGCACGGCATAGGCCGCAGGCGCATCGGCAAGCGCCCCACCCCAGGGCAAGGCGCTGATGGTGTGCCCAGCCTGCCATGCGGCCACCAGGGCCTGGGTCAATCCGGTCGTCGGGTCTTGCTCAGCCATCGTTGTTCAACTTTCTACCTTGACGTTGCCTTCCTTCACCACCTTGCCCCACTTGGCGATTTCGGTGGCGATGAAGTCCTTGAATTTGTCGCGCGATCCACCGCCGTCCTCGGCACCGTAGGTGTCCATGCGCTCCTGCACGTCGGGCATGGCCAGCACGGTGTTCACATCGCGGTTGATCTTGTCGGCGATGCCCGATGGTAGCTTGCCCGGCCCGGCCAGCCCGTACCAGGTGGTGGCCTCGAAGCCGTTGAAGCCCTGCTCCTGCATGGTCGGCACGCCGGGGTGCCCCTTGGCCCGCTTGGTGCGCGTCTGCGCCACGGCGGCCACCTTGCCGCTCTTCACGTGCGGGGTGGCGGCAGTCATCGTCTCGAAGCAGTACTGGATCTGGTTGCCCATGAGGTCGGCCAGCGCGGGCGCGCTGCCCTTGTAGGGCACATGCAGCGCATCCACGCCCGCCTGCAGCTTGAACATCTCCAGCGCCAGGTGCTGGGCCGATCCCGGGCCTGCCGAGCCGAAGCTCACCTTGCCGGGGTCGGCCTTGCACAGCGCCACGATCTCCTTGACGGTCAGGGCCTTCTGCCCCGGACCGGCGATCAGCAGGTTGGGCGTGACGCCCACCATCACGATGGGCACGAAGTCGCGCTGCACGTCGTAGCGCAGCTTGGGCTGCAGGCTGGGCGCCAGGGCATGGCTGTTGATGTGCGCCATCAGCAGCGTGCTGCCGTCGCTGGGCTGCTGCGACACGTACTCGGCCGCCAGCACGCCCGAGACACCGGCCTTGTTCTCCACGATGACCGACTGCTTCCACATGGTCGACAGCTTGGTCGCCACCACGCGCGCCAGCGCATCGGTGCCACCCCCGGGCGGAAAGCCCACGATGATGCGCACCGGGCCGCTGGGCCACTCCTGCGCGAACAGGCGCGGCGCGCCGAGCGTGGCCGCCGCCGCGCCCGCGGACTGGATCAGGGAACGTCTTTTCATCATCGCTTGTCTCCTTCGTTGGCCCTTTTTTGTGCAGGCCGGGTTGAATGAACTCAGCAAAGCCCCGGCAGCACGGCCGGTGGCATGAAACACGGGGTCTATCGATCCATCGAGGAATCCACCGCTGCGCCGCCAGGGGCCGCAAGCGGGTCAACACATGCCAGCGGCCAGCGCCTCCCGCAGGCGCCGGCCGTCAATCCATCTGCAGGAAGAAAACAAGGGGGCCGGACTCAGGCCGCCTTCTTCAGCGCGGCAGGCGCCGCATGGCTGGCGAAGTAGTCCATGCTTGCCTGCACGCCGCTGCCGGCCAGGGCCACGCCCGAGAGCTTTAGCCCCATCTCCACGCCCGCCACCATGGCGATCAGCGTCAGGTCGTTGCTATCGCCCAGGTGGCCCATGCGGAACATGCGGCCTTTGAGCTTGCCCAGGCCCGTCCCCAGCGACAGGTCGAAGCGCTGGTGGATCAGGCGGCGCAGCGCATCGGCATCCACCCCTTCGGGCGTGATCACACCGGTGAGCACGGGCGAATACACCGCAGGGTCGGCACACTGGATGGGCAGGCCCCAGGCGTTGACGGCGGCGCGCACGCCCGCGCCCCAGCGCTGGTGGCGCGCAAAGACGTTGGGCAGGCCCTCGGCGAGCAGCATGTCCAGCGCTTCGGACAGGCCATAGAGCAGGTTGGTGTTGGGCGTATAGGGCCAGTAGCCGTCCTTGTTCATCTCCACGATCTCGTCCCAGGCCCAGAAGGCGCGCGGCAGCGTGGCCGTCTTCGAGGCTTCGAGCGCGCGCGGCGACAGGGCGTTGAAGCTGATGCCCGGGGGCAGCATCAGGCCCTTCTGCGATCCGCTGATGGTCACGTCCACGCCCCATTCGTCGTGGCGGAAGTCGGCGCTGGCCAGGCCCGAGATGCTGTCCACCATCAGCAGGGCCGGGTGGCCTGCCGCGTCGATGGCCTTGCGCACCGAGGCGATGTCGGAGGTCACGCCGGTGGAGGTCTCGTTGTGCACCACGCACACGGCCTTGATCTTGCGCTCGGTGTCCTTGCGCAGGCGGGCCTCGATCAGGTCGGCCTGAACGCCACGGCGCCAGCCACCGGCGAGGGGCAGGTGCTCATCCTTGCCCTCCCAGGTGAGGCACTCGGTGGAGATACCGAGCCGCGTGGCCATCTTCTGCCACAGCGAGGCGAAGTGCCCGGTCTCGAACATCAGCACATGGTCGCCCGCACTGAGGGTGTTGCACAGGGCCGCTTCCCATGCGCCGGTGCCCGACGCGGGGTAGATCGCCACGGGGTGGCGGGTCTGGAAGATCTGCTGGATGCCTGACAGCACCTTCAGCCCCAGACCCCCGAATTCGGGCCCCCGGTGGTCGATGGTGGGCAGGCTCATCGCCCGCAAAATGCGGTCTGGCACCGGGCTCGGGCCCGGAATCTGCAGGAAGTGGCGGCCGGTGGGATGAAAGTCGAGTTGAAGCATGGAGCGTCCTTTCTGCTTTCAGTTTTGCATGCAAAAAACACAATTGCATGCGGGAATACCCTTTAATCAGCGGATTGCACCGCCAAATTTTTGCATGCAAAATTCAATCAAGAAGGCAATCCATGGCTGAAATCATTGAAATCTCCCGCCTCGCGCTGCACGACCAGGTCGCTGCGCGGCTGCGCACCATGCTGGTGGAAGGCCAGATCGCGCCCGGCGCCAAGCTCAATGAACGCGAGCTGAGCGAGCAGTTGCGCGTATCGCGCACCCCGCTGCGCGAGGCCATCAAGCTGCTGGGTGCCGAAGGCCTGGTGGACCTGCTGCCCAACCGGGGCGCGGTGGCCGTCAAGCTCACCGAGGCGGACGTGATGAACACCTTCGAGGTGCTGGCCATGCTCGAAGGCATGTCGGGCGAACTGGCCGCGCAGCGCATCGGCGATGAAGAGCTGGCCGAGCTGCGCGCCGTGCACTACGAAATGATGGCCTGCTTCGCCCGGCGCGACCTGTCGGGCTACTACCGCATCAACAACAACATCCACACCGCCATCAACGCGGCGGCGCGCAACCCGGTGCTCACGGCCACCTACCGCTCCATCGACGCGCGCGTGCAGTCGCTGCGCTTTCGCACCAACCAGAACGAAGCCAAGTGGAAGCTGGCCGTGGCCGAGCACGAACAGATGATCGAAGCCCTGGCCGCCCACGACGCCGATGCCATGCGCCGGGTGCTGGTGGTGCACGTGCTGCGCAAGCGCGACACCGTGCTGGAGCTGCTGCGCGCCGGCGAGATCTACCCCAAGCCCAAGCGAAAAGCCTCTACCTAGGACCCCCTCCCCATGCGCATCGAACCCGCCAGCACCCTGCAGCCAGCCGGTACCACCCTGCCCCCGAACGAGACCTGCGAGGCGCTGGCGCGGCGCCTGTCCGCCGAGACCGAGGGCGAGGTGCTGTTCGATGCCGGCTCGCGCGGGCGCTACGCGACCGATGCCTCCATCTACCAGATCATGCCGGCCGGCGTGCTGGTGCCGCGCACCGAGCGCGACATCGCCGTGGCCATCGACATCGCGCGCGACCTCAAGGTGCCCGTGCTGGCGCGCGGCGGCGGCACCAGCCAGTGCGGCCAGACCACGGGCGCAGCCTTGGTGATCGACAACACCAAGCATTTCCGCAACGTGCTGGAGCTGGATGTGCAAGCCCGCACGGCGACGGTGCAGCCGGGCATCGTGCTCGACCACCTCAACGCCCAGCTCAAGCCCCATGGCCTGTGGTATCCGGTGGATGTGTCCACCAGCGCGCAGGCCACGCTGGGCGGCATGGCGGGCAACAACTCCTGCGGCTCGCGCTCCATCGCCTACGGCAACATGGTGCACAACGTGCTGGGCGCGAGCGCCTGGCTGAGCGACGGCGAGCTGGTGGACTTTGGCCCGCTGGCCACGCTGGGCCCGCGCGCCACGGCCATTGCCCAGCATGTGCACCAGCTCGCGCTGCAGCACCGCAGCGACATCGCCGAGCACTGGCCCAAGGTGATGCGCCGCGTGGCGGGCTACAACCTCGACATCTTCGACAACCAGAGCGAGAAGCCCTACACCGCCGACGGCAGCGTGAACCTGGCGCACCTGCTGGTGGGGTCCGAGGGCACGCTGGCCTACACGCGCAGCCTCACGCTCAAGCTCAGCGAGCTGCCGCGCGCCAAGGTGCTGGGCATCGTCAACTTTCCCACCTTCCACGCGGCCATGGATTCGGCGCAGCACATCGTCAAGCTCGGCCCCACGGCGGTGGAGCTGGTGGACCGCACCATGATCGAGCTGGCCCTGGCCAACCCGGCCTTTCGCCCCACGGTGGAGACGGCCCTGATCGGCAAGCCCGCCGCCATTTTGCTGGTAGAGTTCTCGGGCGCCGACAAGGCCGCCCTGCTGCCGCAACTGCGCCAGTTGGTGGAGTTGATGGGCGACCTGGGCCTGCCCGGCAGCGTGGTGGAAATGCCCGACGAGGCCCCGCAGAAGAACCTGTGGGAGGTGCGCAAGGCGGGCTTGAACATCATGATGAGCCTCAAGGGCGACGGCAAGCCCGTGAGCTTCATCGAGGACTGCGCCGTGCCGCTCGAACACCTGGCCGAATACACCGACGGCCTGACCGAAGTGTTCGCCCGGCACGGCAGCCGCGGCACCTGGTACGCCCACGCCTCGGTGGGCACGCTGCACGTGCGCCCCATCCTCGACATGCGCACCGATGGTGCCGCCAAGATGCGCGCCATTGCCGAAGAGGCCAGCGCCCTGGTGCGCAAGTACAAGGGCGCCTTCAGCGGCGAGCATGGCGATGGGCTGTGCCGCGGCGAGTGGATCGAATGGCAGTTCGGCCCGGCGATCAACGAGGCGTTTCGCGCCATCAAGAACCACCTGGACCCGATCGGCCTGTTCAACCCTGGCAAGATCATCGACCCGCCCAAGATGGACGACGGCGCGCTGTTCCGCTTTGCCCCGCCCACGGCGCCCAAACCCTACAAGCGCATCCCCCTCACCCCCGTGCTCGACTGGTCCGCCTGGAACGTGCAGGCCGACCCTGTGACCGAGGTGACCACCGCCCCCGGCACCGGCGGCGATGTGACCGGCGGCTTTGCCAAGGCCGTGGAGATGTGCAACAACAACGGCCACTGCCGCAAGTTCGACGCCGGCACCATGTGCCCCAGCTACCGCGTGACGCGCGACGAACAGCACCTGACGCGCGGGCGCGCCAACACCCTGCGCCTGGCCGTGTCGGGCCAGCTCGGGCCCGACGCCTTCACCAGCGAAGCCATGCACGACACCATGGACCTGTGCGTGGGCTGCAAGGGCTGCAAGCGCGACTGCCCCACGGGCGTGGACATGGCCAAGATGAAGGTCGAGTTTCTGGACCACTACAAGCGCCGCCACGGCCACACGCTCAAGGACCGGCTGGTGGCCCACCTGCCCGGCTACGCGCGCACCGCCAGCCACTTCGCCTGGCTGCTCAACCTGCGCAACACCGTGCCCGGCGCCGCCTGGCTGGGCGAGAAGCTGCTGGGCTTCTCGGCCAAGCGGTCGCTACCGGAATGGCGCAGCGACACTTTCTGGCGCAGCCACGACAAGGCGCTGTTCAGCAGCAAGCAAGACACCATCGCCGCCGCCCAGGCAGGCCGCAAGGCCGCCGTGCTGTTTGTGGACACCTTCAACGGCACCTTCGAGAGCGAGAATGCCCTGGCCGCCGCACGCGTGCTGCACGCGGCCGGCTATGTGCTGCACACCGTGGAAAAGGCCGGCGGCCACCACTGCTGCGGCCGCACGTACCTGGCCACCGGCATGGTCGATGAAGCCAAGAAAAAGGCCGGCGCACTCATCGACGCCCTGCTGCCCCTGGCCGAGGCCGGCATCGCCATCGTGGGCCTGGAGCCCTCGTGCCTGCTCACCCTGCGCGACGAGGCCCTGGTGATGGGCCTGGGCGAGAAGGCCGTGACGGTCTCCCAGCAAGCCCTGTTGTTCGAGGAATTCCTGGCCCGCGAAGCCAAGGCCGGCCGCTTTGCGCCATCCTTCAAGCCCGCAGGCAAACCCATCCTGCTGCACGGCCACTGCCACCAGAAGGCCTTTGGCGCCGTGACCCCCATCCTGGAGGTGCTGCGCCTGATTCCCGGCGCCGCGCCCGACCTCATCGAAAGCTCCTGCTGCGGCATGGCCGGCAGCTTTGGCTACGAGGCATCGCACTACGAGGTGTCGATGCAGATGGCCGAGACCACGCTGCTGCCCGCAGTGCGCAAGAACCCCGATGCCATCGTGGTGGCGGACGGGACGAGTTGCCGGCACCAGATTGCCGACGGTGCGCAGCGCGAGGCGGTGCATGTGGCGCGGTTGCTGGATGGGCTGCGGGTGTGAAGTGGGTTCGCTGCGGAATGAATAGGGTGGCGCCCGGTATTTCAGTTCTGCTATGGGCCAAAGTTCGCGCTTCATCATTGATGCGCGGGCGGAGAAGTCCATAGGTCAGGACTTCCTTGCCGGCTCTCTGAATTCCGAAAAGCAGGATTGAAGAAAGGCCATCGCTGCCAGTATCTTGGGAGCCCTGTGCCTGGTGCTCAAAATCACAGCATACACAGGGCTGCTACCCGGACGGATGAGCTTGCCCAAGACTGGACGGAGCCGCCCCTCTTCAACAAGAGCGTTGCCAACAACGTCATTGATTCGCGCGATTCCGGCTCCGCACAGTGCCAGAGAAATGACAGAGGCGCTGCTGTTCACACGCACATTCCCCTGCACTTCCAAGGTGACTGGAGCCCCGTCGCAATGAAACTCCCATCGATTGTGGGACCTGGTGGCCGCATTGGAGATAAGTCGGTGCTCTGACAAGTCGTCGATCGACTTCGGAGTGCCCCACTTGCGCAAGTAGGCTGGTGATGCATAGAGGGCACGGCCATGTGTACCCAGCGTTCTGGCAATTGCAGCCTGAGCAGGTTCAGCGCCCGCGCGAATGGCGATGTCTATCGATTCGTCCGCCATGTCCACCAAGCGATCTTCCACCTGCAGTTCCAGGGACAGCCCGGGATGGAGGTCGGCCAGTTTGTGCAAGCGGGGGATCACCACATACTCCGACAGCAACTGGCTCACGCTGATTCGCACCATGCCCGAAATGCTATTGCTGCGCCCGCCAATACCGTCCTGAAGCTGGCCAACTTCATCAAGGATTCTGCGGGCGTGCTCCAGAAAAACTTCCCCTTCTTCTGTCAAGGACAGGCTGTGGGTAGTTCGATGGGCAAGCCGCAAACCGCAAGCGGCCTCAATGCGCGCAATTCTTCGCGAAACATGGCTAGGGGCAACATTGCGATCACGTGCAACCGTTGAGAACGACTGCGCGTTCGCCACTTGCATAAACAAAGAAAAATCATCCAGGCTCAAATCATTCATGGTTGTGCATTTTCTGCACAAGCATTGATCTGCGCAAAGGATTTCCACAACACCGTGGACATCGCACAGTACGCCAGCGCGGATGTCCCGTGCACAGCGCAAGACCGAGCCACGCAGAGTCATGCACCCAGCAAATCATTCCTGGAGAAAAAATGCCACTCACACTCATCATCACCGAAGGTCTTCTGCCGAAAGACCGCCGACATACGACGATGGCCCGGCTCTCTGAAGCTTTCTTGAAGCTGCACGGCTTGACCGGCAACAAATTCTTCACACCCAATGTGATTGGACACATTGCCGACGTTTCTGCCGACAGCACATTTGCGGGCTTGAAGCCCACACCTGTCGCCATCGTCGAGTGGCTGACGCCAGCCTTCGCTTTTGCGTCCAGAGAGATTCAGGAAGCCTATGTGGCCGAGGCCACGCAGATCGTCTACGACGCCTGCGACGGCAAGCACCCGCGCGAAAAAATCTGGGTGAACCTGAAGTACGCCATCGACGGCATGTGGGGCATTGGTGGCAAGGCCTTCACCAACGAAGAACTGGGCGCTGCGGCAGCCCGAGGCTGACAAAGCTCCCGACTGGCTGCCGATCCGCCGATGGGCAGCCAGTTCACGAATCCCCACAAGCCGCACAGGCCAGAGCATGACCAACATCGCAGAGACTTCATTCAATGGCCGACCCACGCGCCTGTTACACACCATGCTTCGGGTTTACGACCTAGAGCGTTCCGTGGACTTCTATACCAGGCTGCTGGGAATGACACTGATGCGCAAGGAGCGCTACCCGCAGGGGCAATTCACTCTGGCCTTTCTCGGATACGGGGAGGAAAGCACAGCCGCGGTCATCGAGCTGACGCACAACTGGGGCGACCGGACTTATGCCATTGGGGATGCCTTCGGGCACATCGCAGTAGGATGCAGCAACGTTCATGCGACTTGCAGACTGCTTGAGCGCGCCGGCGCCACGGTCATCCGCCAACCCGGCCCCCTCTCTGAAATGTCGCCAGACCGGACAGACATCGAACACATCGCCTTCATCCAGGACCCGGACGGCTACCGGATTGAATTGGTCCAGCAGTAGCCCTGCAAACACCCCGGAGATCCTCACGAGGCGGCATACCACCCGTCCGAATGGGTGCTCCCACCACCAGGCCATATCAGGTCATCCGACATATGACCAAGCTGCATCGCAAGGCGATGGTTGGAGCGCTGAACGTTGCGGCTGCAGATCGTTGCTCCCCATCGATCCCCGCCCCCTCGGCGTAGGCAGAGGGACGAGCCGAATCAGCCCCGCGTCATCTCACGGCGGACACTCCCGACAGGCCGGAACCCGTCGTACGGCGCCTGAGCACCGCAATCAGCACATGCGCTCCCACGGCCAGCGCCATCAGCGCCAGTGCACCCAGCCCCCAGATGACCCAGGCCAGTACCGAGACAGCCCCGGACAGTGCCGGCACGGTTTCCAGCGCCGCCTGCACGACGCCCCCCACGGAGGCAATCACGCCGCCGAACTCCTGCGCCAACTGGGGCGGTATCCAGACCTTGATCCACTCGGGCAGCAGGACTGCATCCATGGCGGCAGTACCGCCGGCCAGGGCGCCGGCGCTGCCGACCGCCCAGACCGTCACCGCGTGCGCGCCCCAGCAGGCCAGTGACCACAGGGCCAGCAGCATGAACGACAGAAACCAGCTGATTGCGTAAAACATGGAACGTTGTCTTTCTGAAATATCAAGCGCCAAGTATGGGCATGGTGGAACGGAATAGACACCAGGCTCAGCCGAATCTAGTATTCGGTTTTTCCGAACCGGAGACCGCATGCTGAACTACCGCCATCTTTACTATTTCTGGATGGTTGCCAAGGAAGGCGGCTTTGCCCGCGCCGCCGACCGCCTGGAGATGGCGGTGCAGACCATCAGTGCGCAGGTGCGCGATCTGGAGAAGGCCCTGGGGCACCAGTTGCTCAAGCCAGCCGGCCGCGGGGTGGCGCTGACCGAGGCGGGCCAGGCGGCGTATGCGCGGGCCGAAGAGATATTCCAGTTGGGGCAGAGCATTCCCGATGAAGTGCGCGAAGCGGCCAGCGCCAAGGTCGCGCGGCTCTCGGTGGGGCTGTCCGACGGCATCTCCAAGCTGGCAGCACATGCGCTGCTGGAGCCGGTGCTGGCCACCCCGCACCTGCGCCTGGTGTGCCACGAGGGGGAGTTCGACGAGCTGCTGTCCGAGCTGGCGCTGCACGAACTGGACGTGGTGCTGGCCGGGCAGGCCGCGCCGCGCAATCCGAACCAACGCCTGTCCAGCGAACGGATCGCCCGCTCCGCGCTGCAGTGGTACGGGCCGGCCTCGCTGGTCCGAAAGAGCACGCGCGACCGGTTTCCACAGTCGCTGCAGGACCTGCCGGTGCTGTTGCCCACCTTCCATTCGCCGCTGCGCTCCACGCTGGACCACTGGTTCCAGGACATCGGGGTGCAGCCCCGGGTGGTGGGCGAGTTTGAAGACAGCGCCCTGCTGGCCGTGTTCGCGGCACGGGGGTTGGGGGTGTTTCCGGTCAGCCAGCTGGGTGCCCAGGACGTGGGGCTGGTGCGCGGGCTGCGCTTGCTGGGCGATTGCCCCGGCATCAGCGAGGAGGTGCATGCCATCTGGTCACGCCGCGGGCAGCACCACCCGCTGGTGCGCCAGATGGTGGACGCTGCACGCGCACCGTAGCTGCGCCGCGGTAGTGCGCAGCCGGTGCGCTGCCTCAGCTGTGCGCAGGCAATTTGCCGATGCGCCATTGCGTCAGCGCGGCCCGCATGATCCATGCCTCCTCAGCCGCAACGTGGCGGTCCGCCATGGCAGCGGCGTCGGCAAAGAACAGCACCTTGTGCTGCAGGCCAGGGTCGGTCACTTCGGCCATGAGCGCGTCCAGGGTGGCCTGGTCGATGCTGCCGGTGAGCAGGCGGCGCTCGTGCGCGGCCATCAGCAGGTCCTCGCACAGGGTGTGCAGCACCTGGGCGAAGTCGCCGGGCGCCAGGCCGATTTCGCGCTCGATGTCCTGGCCGTAAAGGGCCTCCAGCTCCTGCCGGCTGACGTTGCCGTCGGAGATCAGCAACAGGGCAACGATACGGGCTGCTGCTTCGGGGCTGTTGTGGGGGTAGCTGCGCATGATTTTTTCCTTCTCGGGGGCTTTGTATTCAGGACGGTGTGGCCATGCCACAAGGGTGGGTTCTGGGTGCAGGTGCGGGACGCATGCCCAGAGGCTCAGTCGCGGTAGCGGTAGCGGCGGCGCGGGTGTTCGCGCTGGGAGGAATGGACCCGGATGGGAACCAGCGCCGGTGCACGCAGCAGTGCGCTGCGCCCTTGCGACCACGGCCAGACCCACTGCAGCACCTTGGCACGCAGCGAGTTCAGCAGGGAATGGACAGACATCAATGGCTTCATGAAGCACCTTGCAGTGGTTGGAACAAGCTTGAATGTGCGGCCACCAGGGTGCTTCAAGAAGCAGGTTTTTCATGACACCTGCATCGGTTTTACCGAACCTGAATCAGAAAGATGCCTACGCCAACCACAGGCTTTACTGATACTGCCTGCAGAAAAAACCTGCTGTTACCGCCACACTGCGCGGGCTAAGGTGCGCACTCCAACCCAAGGAGAACGCTGATGCAGATACTTTTCAAGTCCCGCCATCCCGATGCTGCGTTGATGCGCGAGGCCGTCGAGCGCCGGGTGCGCTTTGCGCTTCGGCGCCTCAAAGCGCTGGTGCCGCGTGCCGATGTTCAACTGGCCGACGTGAACGGCCCCCGGGGCGGGTTGGACAAGCGCTGCCAGATCGAGTTGCGCACGGATGGCGCGGGATCGGTGGTGGTGTCGTCGGCAGCCAAGGACTGGCGCACTGCACTGGACGAAGCGCTGGCGCGCGCGGCCCGGCACGTGCTGCGCACCATGCGCCGCGCCACACCAGCGCGCAGACCCCGCAGGAACCCGCCTGCGCTTGAGGCGTAGGGGGTAGGCCGCGCCTGCGCGGCGTCAGCCCCTCAGATCGGCCGCGTCAGGTACACCGCCTCGCGCCCCACGATGGGCTCGCGCGTGGGCATCATCACCGTGCAGTCGTCGCACAGCGCGCGGATCTCCACGGTGCCGTCGGTGGCGATGAGCTCGTCCTTGGCGAAGGTCTCGAAGCCTTCCAGTGGCCGGGTGAACGCGAAGTCCGGCGTGAGCACCATGCAGGTCTCCAGCAGCTCGAAGCGGCGCTGCGCGTCAGGGGCGGCGCGGTCGGCACGCGGGGCGGTCAGGCCGAAGTGGGCGATGAAATCCTGCGCCACCAGGGTGGCCAGGTCGGCCGCCGATTTCAAAAAGTGCTGGCCGCATTCGACCACCATCGCCACCCCGGCATCGCCCAGGGCCTGGCCGTGGCGGCCGTGCTGGATCAGCGGCGTGCCCGAGCCCAGGCCATTGGGCATGACCATGTGTACGGGCGGCAGGCCGATGGCCAGGGCCGCCGCCGAGTTGCGCTCGTACGCCGGGTAGACCCAGAAGGGCGGCACGTCCTGGCTGGTGGAGTGGATGTCGAGGATGTGGTCGGCCGCAGCCACCACCGGGCGCAATTCGCGCGCGCGGCGCAGCTCGGGGCTGTCGTCGCTGCCGTCGAGCTCGGCCGCCGACCAGACGCGGTTGAGGTTGTGCACCAGCTGGCGGCTCTCGAAAGGCCGCGACTCGTCGAACGACTCATACGCAGCGACGTTGGCGAAGCTGATGGTCAGCGTGCCGATGAGCGGGCGCACGCCGCTGTCGAGCAGGTGCGTGGCCGCAACCATGCCGCAGATCTCGTTGCCGTGCGTGAGCGCATTGATCAGCACATGGGGGCCGGGCTTGCCCGATTCGAAGCGGTGCACATAGTCGATGCCGACGTTGCCCTGGCGGTAGGCGGACAGGTCGCGGGGCAACACTTCAAACAGGGGCGGGTTCTGACTCATGGCTGTGATGGAGCGATTAATTAATAAGACAACACATCATTGTCGACCCAAAACGCAGCGCTTGCACGCGGTGTACGATGCCCGCCGACTGTTCATCGCCCTGAAAGCACCATGCCCAGCCTGCCCAGCCTGAGTTTCGTCCCCCTGGCCGATGTAGCCCACCTGCTCCCGGCCGATGCCTGGATCGCCAGGCGCCTGCGCGATGACCCCGAGGAACTGGCCGATGAAACCGCCGCCTGGATCGCGGGGGACGTGCAGTGGCCCGAGCTGCACCTGGACACACCGCTCGTGGCCGATGGCGGCCTGCACCGGTTGGCCCAGGGCCAGGCCGAGCCGGTGATCCTGCCCCGCCGCGCGCCTTACCTGGTCCTCATCGAAGGCAGCCTGCGCATCGACGGCGCATTGACCGCCAGCGACACCGATGGCACGACGAACCTGGTGGTGCTGGGCGGCCTGCACGTGCAGCACGCGGTGATCGGCGGGCAACTGGTGTACGTGCAGGGCGCGCTCACGGTGGACGAACTGCTCTGGGGCCACTACAACCACGGCGACCTGCAGGTGAACGGCGGCCTTACCGCGCGCGTGGCGCTGTTCACCGACGAATACCACGTGCAGGTGGCGGGCGGCGAGCAGGTGGAATTTCTGCTCGACGAAGCGCGCGGCGTGCCCAGCCTGGCGGAGTTTTCCGCCGAGGTGGCAGGCCTGGTGTTTGCGCCCGAGTTCTTCGATGGCATCGACGACGGGGCGGACGGCATCGGCGCCCTGCTGTCGCGCGACCGCATGGTGGAGGCCGTGCGCGCGGGTGAGAGCCCCCTGCGTGCCAGCGCTGAAATCACCGCCGACATGCCGCTGGCCAGCGACCTTTT
Organism: Acidovorax sp. Root219; assembly: GCF_001428665.1. GTDB lineage: Bacteria > Pseudomonadota > Gammaproteobacteria > Burkholderiales > Burkholderiaceae_C > Acidovorax. The sequence continues at coordinate 60,339 of NZ_LMIJ01000017.1, read as the reverse complement.
TGCCGATGAAGCCATCAGCGTGGCCAACATCCTGGCGGTGGTGAATTCGCCCATCGTCACGCACAAGGAGAAGAAGGCGCCCGGCTGGTTTGGCCAGACCGACTTTTCGCTGTGCCGCCGGCATGTGGATGCCGATGGCGACCAGCGCGACAACAACGTGTTCATCACCGTCTGGAAGACCTGGGACTTTTACCTCTCGGTGGAGCGCGAGCCCCAGCGCACAGGCCTGCTGGCACGCCTGGCGGCTGCCGTGCTGCGCCGGCCCATCCCGTTCACCGAGGTGGCCACGCTGATCTACCGCGGCTACACCGAGGGCACGCCCGACGGCTGGAAGGTGCTGGACGATGAGGCGCCGGCCGAGGCACGCGAGGCCGCTACCCGGGCCTGGCGCGGCGTGCTCGACTATGTGCGCCTTGCGGTGGGCCAGTCGCGCGCCGGCTACCCGCTATACCACCGGCTGCAGGCCGAGCTCACGCCCCGGCGCATCGAGCAGTTCACCAGCCTGCCCTACTTCACCGAGGAGTACAACGACTGGTGGGACAGCGACAAGAACGGCGAGTGGCATGGCGACGTGTGGGTGGGTGCGCGCCAGCCCTGCCTGCACGAGGGCGAGCCCTATGGCCGCGCGCTCAAGCTGAGCTGGGAGAACGGCGAACCCCGGCCCGGCGACGATTCGGACGATGCCTACGGCGCCTACCAGCTCGACATCGACGAGGCCCGCGCGGGCCCGCCGGTGGTGGAGTTCAAGTACACCCAGCGGCAAAGCGAGGCCCGCACCACACTGCCCCGCGGTGCGGTGGACCACATTGCCCGGCTGCTGCGCATCTACGCCCAGGTAGAGGCCCAAATACAGGGCGCGCACGAGCAGCAGCAGGCGCACCAGGCAGAACAGCGCCGTATCGAAACGGCCGTGCACCTGCTGGCCACGCCGCCCCTGGCCGACGACCTGCCGGATTCTGCCGTGTTCCCGGTCGAGCTGATGCTGCTGTCCGGGCAATGGCAGAGCGGCGGCGAAACCTATGTGGCCGCGATCCGCGCGCACCAGTTCGCGATGACCGCCCGCGAGCAGGAGCGCGACGACGGCGCGCAAGATGAAGATGAAGACGAGCCCACCGCCGACCTGCCGGAAGACCCGCGCAAGGCCAGTGCGCCCACGGTGCTGCAGCTCGCGCGCCTGGTGAACCGGCATGCCGACGAAGCGCTGGCCGCGCGCTTTCGCCAGCGCTTTGCCTTTGCCCCCGATGCCTATGTGCGCACGGCGGCCAAGGCGGGGCAGTTCATCGGCCCGGTCTATCTGCTGGCCGATGGCCGCATCCTCGCGCGCATCGGCCCCAGCTACAGTGAATCGGCGCACTGGGTGCAGATCGATGGCGCAGTGCCCACCTCGCTGCCAGCGCTCAAGGGCCTGGGGCGCTCGGCCGACGGCAGCTGCTTTGCGCAGAGCGACGGCATCCACATCACCACGCACCAGGGCTTTGGCGGCGCGCAGATTGCGCAGTTGCCGCTGCCACGGGGCAACGAGGGCATCCCCGAATCCATGGGGCTGGTAGCAGGATCATTGGGCCAGCGCTGCGACGAGATCATTCCTTTCAACGACGGCCAGCGCGTGCTGCTGCGCAACCCCACCGGGGTGTACCTGGTCAGCGCGGCCCACGGCGTGCAGCGCCTGCACCCGCAGGAGTTCGACGAGGGCGATGGCGACGCGGACGATGGCGGCCCCTACACCTGGCCCAAGAACCACCAGGATGCGGCCGACGGCGAGCCCCCGGGCAGCCTGCTGGCCATGGACATGCTGCACATGGCCCTGTCGCCCGATGAGCGCTTCATCGCCCTGGGCGACCAGGACAGCGCCCACATCCTGCTCAGCGCGCAGGACGGCCGGCCGCTGCGCACGCTCAGCACCCAGTCCTCGTACCCGCACCACGCGCGCTTCTCGCACGACGGCACGCGGCTGTGGTTCAACTCCTGCCACCTGTACAACGGCATCACCATCGCCACGCCCGTGGATGCGGCGGACGACACCGAGGGCACGGTGGTCGACGCCCAATGGCGCGTGTACGCCTCGGCCACGCTGCCCGGCATGGTGGCCATGGGCGACGCCAGCGGCTACGTGCATGCCATGGACGATGAGGGCAGCACGCTGTGGCGCCACCACGTGGGCAGCAGTATCAGCGCCATTGAGGCTTCGGGGGACGGCAGCACGCTGCTGGTGGGCAGCTACGGCGGCTACCTGGCCGTGCTGCAGCGCACGGAGACGGGGCTGGACCCCTACTCCATCGGTACCTCGCCCTACATGGAGGTACGCCGCTGGATCTTCTGGGACAACGAGCCCACACCACTGCGCTGGTGAGCCCTCGCCCGACCGCTCATACGGATTTGCATTCGACCGTATAGCTAGGCGGGAAGCCGCAGACAGTGCTGTAGCACGGCAAGGCGAACCAACGACGTTGGACGGTTGAAGGCAAATCCGTATCAGAAATGCGGACCGGGCCCTTCCTGGGCCAGCGCATCCTGGGCATTGCGCAGCGGGCAGACCTTGAGCGACAGGCAGCCGCAGCCGATACAGCCGTCGAGCTGGTCGCGCAGTGACGTGAGCGTGCGGATGCGCTCGTCGAGGTCCTCGCGCCAGCGCTCCGAAAGCCGGCGCCAGTCGGCCACCGTGGGGGTGCGGCCAGCGGGCAGGGCCTGCAGCGCCTCGCCGATGGCCGCCAGCGGCACACCCATGCGCTGGGCCACCTTGATCACCGCCACCCGGCGCAGCACCGAGCGCGGGTAGCGCCGCTGGTTGCCCGCGTTGCGCACACTGGCGATCAGGCCGCGCGTTTCGTAGAAATGCAGGGCCGACACCGCCAGCCCGCTGCGCCGCGCCACCTCGCCCACCGAAAGATCGGCGGCCAGCTCTGCCATGGAATCGCCGTGTGCGTCGTCGTGCTGCTTCATGACCCTGCTCCGAAAAGTGCCCGTTGACCTCAACTTAACTTGAGGTTGAATACTAACAGCCTCTTCCACGATTTTCAGGACCACACCCATGTTGCAGATCGCTTCGCGCCTGACCCCGGCCCACGCCGCCACGCTCGCCCACATCAACCCCGAGGGCGTGTACGACCCTGCCCCCAACGGCTATACGCATGTGGTGGTGGCGCCTGCGGCGGGCCGCACCGTCTATGCCTCGGGCCAGGGCGGCGAAAACCAGGCGGGCGAGCTGTCGCCCGACTTTGCCGAGCAGCTTGCGCAGGCGCTGGCCAACATGCGCACGGTGCTGGAGGCGGCGGGCGCCAGCGTGCATGACGTGGTGCGGCTCACGCTGCTGGTGGTGGACCACACCGAGGCCCGCCTGGCCCTGTGGACCGAGGCCGCGCGCCGCGTGTGGGGCGATGCGCCCACGCCCGGCTGCACGCTGATCCCCGTGCCGCGCCTGGCGCTCGACGGCATGCTGGTCGAGGTGGAGGCCACGGCCGTGGTTGCAGCCGCGCAGGCATGACACCACCACGCTGCCCGGCACCCTGAAAAAAGAGCCCCACCCCGTCATCCCGACCACCCCGGTTGTGGCGTACCATGCTGCGCAGCGGTCCCATCCGGAGACCCACACAGGAGGACCCATGGCCAAAGGTGAACAGCGCAGCAACAAGATGGCGAAAAAGCCCAAGAAGGACACGTCGATTCCCAAGGAATCCCACGGCTCCGACCGCCCCATGCCGCCCGTGACGGCCGTCGTGCCACGCGGCAAGGAAAAGAACAAGTAAGAAAGTCCGGCGCCCCCTTGCCGTACCGAAAGAAAGCCCCCGCTACCACAGGCAGCGGGGGCTTTCTTTTTTGAATTCAGACGAGGGGGCCCGGAGCCAGCCTGGCCAGCCAGTCTTCCTGCGGCTCGGGCCGGCCGAACAGATAACCCTGGTAGAAGATGCCGGGCGCACGCTGGCGCAAAAAGTCGGCCTGGGCCCGCGTCTCCACCCCTTCGGCCACCACGCGCAACCCGAAGTGGCTGGCCACCGACAGGATGCCCTCGACCAGCACCCCGTCGTCGGCGTTGGTGGGGGCCTCGTGCACGAAGCTGCGGTCGATCTTGATCTCGCGGATCGGCAGGCGCTTGAGGTAGGCCAGCGACGAGTAGCCCGTGCCAAAGTCGTCCAGCGAAAACTCCACCCCCAGCGCGCCCAGCTCGCGAATCTTGGCCACGGCATCGTCGAAATCGTCGATCACCAGGCCCTCGGTGACTTCCAGCGTGAGCAGGGACGGATCGGCCCCCGAGGCCGCCAGCAGCGAACGCAGCTGCGGTATGAAGCCGGCCTGGCGGAACTGGCGCGCACTGAGATTGACCGACAGGCGCAGGCCCCGCTCGCGCATGGCGGGCAAGGCCAGCAGCGCCAGCGAATGCGCGAGCACCCAGGTGCCAAGGTTCACGATCAGGTCCGACTCTTCAGCGATGGGGATGAAGGCGCCGGGCGCCAGCAGGCCATCGCGCGGGTGCTGCCAGCGCACCAGCACCTCGGCCCCCGTGAGCTGCCCCTGCGCATCCACCTGCGACTGCAGGAACAGCCGCAGCTCGTCGCCCGCAATCGCCTGGCGCAGCGTGCGCTCCACCTGAAAGCGCTGCTCCGCCGCCTCGCCCATGCCCTCCTCGAAGAAGGCCGAGCGCCCGCCCCCCGCCTGCTTGGCCCGGTGCAGCGCGGTGCCCGCGCGGCGCAGCGCCTCCTGGGGCGAGTCGGCCGGGCTCTGCGGGTACAGCGTGATGCCGATGCTCGCGCCGAGCTGCGCCTCGTCGGCATAGCCCTCCAGGCGCAACGGCTGCAGCAGCCGCGCCTGCACCTGCTCGGCAAAGGCCAGCGCGCGGCGGCTGGCCTGCGGCCCCTGGGTCGCCAGGTCGTGCAGCACGATGGCGAACTCGTCGCCGGCCACCCGTACCAGCAGGCCCTGCTCGGGCAGCAGTTCCGACAGGCGCAGCGCCACGGCGCACAACAGGCGGTCGCCCATCTCGCTGCCGCGCGCGTCGTTGAAGGTGGTGAAACGGTCCAGGTCCAGCAGCACCAGCGCGTGCAGGGCCCCCGGTGCGCCGGGCGCACGCCCCGTGCGCCACTGCAGGGTGGCCAGCCGGTCCACCAGCATCCGGCGGTTGGGCAGGCTGGTCAGCGCGTCGAAATGCGCCAGGCGGTGGATCTCCTCGGCCGCGCGCTTGCGCTCGGTGATGTCCTGCTTGAGCTCCACGTAGTGGCTGATGTGCCCGTCGGTCTGGCGAATGGGCGCCACCACCACGGCCTCGATGATCTCCGCGCCGTCCTTGCGCCGGTTGACCTGCTCGCCCGCCCAGTTCTCGCCACGCGCCAGCGTGTCGCGCAGGCCCAGGCGCTGGGCTGCGGCCATGCCGTTGCTCGACACCACGGCCGAGGGCTGGCCCAGCACCTCGTCGCGCGCATAGCCCGTGCGGGCCAGGAAGGCGGCGTTGACGTACTCGATGCGCCCGGTCAGGTCGGTGATGGCAATGCTCTCGGGGCTTTGCTCCACGGCGCGCAGCAGCTTTCGCAGCTCGGCCTCGCTGGCGGCCAGGCTCGACGCGGTGTGCTGCGCCTCCTGCACACGGCGCAGGTAGCTTCGCCGCGACAGCAGCGTGGCGGCGGCCGTCACGGCCAGCACGCCGGTGAGGTAGGCCAGGTAGGCCAGGCGGTTGCCATAGCGTGCGTCCGGCAGCAGGCCGCGCAGGTCGGCCCAGAGGAAGAACAGCAGCAGCACACCCGTGCAGCCGGTGAGCCACAGCGTGGCGCGTGCGCCCAGAATCCAGCCCGCAAACACGATCAGCACCGGAAAATTGAGCAGGTTGGGCCCGCGCAGGCCGCCATTGCTGGCCGCCACCAGTGCCACGACGCCCCAAACCCCCCAGACCAGCACCAGCGCCGCCTGGTGCCAACGCCCCATGCGGCCCAGCACCACGGCCAGGGCGCCCATGCCGCCCGCACCCAGGTTGAGCAGCACGTGCGTCCAGGACAGGGGGCTGTCCCGCAGCAGCAGCGCGGCGATCAGGGTCCCGGTGATCGCGACCACCCACGAGCCGGCCCGCACCAACTGCTGCGTGGTGGCGTCGTCTCGCTCAGAGGGCAGCAGGTGGGCAACAGCGCGCATGGTGTAAGCGGTGGCAACCGGTGGTGACCATGGTAACGCGATACACCGCGCCTATCGAGTCCTCAATTGCCACCGGCCGAACAGCCAGTTCAGCCGCCCGTCACCCGAAGGGTTTATGAGCCGGCGTCGCCGCTGTCGTCGCCAGGTGCCGGCTCGCGCACGCCCGAGCCCTTGCCCTTGGACTTGGCGCGCGCGTCCTTCTTGGCCTGGCGCTTGGCGTCCTCGGCCAGGCCCACGGCGCGCCAGGCCTCGAACTCGTCAGGCGTCTCCAGCGTGATGCGCCCCAGGATGGCGGTGCGAAAGTCGGTCATCACGATCTCGGCCGTCTTTTGCAGGTTCACCCGGCCACCGCCCAGCATGGCGCCGCGCTTCCTGCCAATGGCTTCGAGCAGTTCCTCGTCGTGCATGGTGGCCATGGCGCCTTCAGGCAGGCCCAGCTTGTAGCGCGCCTCCAGCAGCGGCGCATAGTGCTGTTGCAGGCGGCGCAGCAGCTCCAGCGCCACCAGTTCCTCGTCGTAGGCATTGCGGCCCACGGCGCCGCTGGCGGCCAGGTTGTAGCCGCTTTCGGGCACGATGATGCGCGGCCAGAGCATGCCGGGCGTGTCCCACAGGTAGAAGTCGTCGGCCAGCGTGATGCGCTGCTCGATCTTGGTGATGCCGGCCTCGTCGCCGGTCTTGGCCTGGCGCTTGTTGGTCAGGGTGTTTATCAGCGTGGACTTGCCCACGTTGGGCACGCCGCAGATCAGCACCCGCATGGGCTTGGCCATGCCGCCCCGGTTGGGCGCCAGGCGGTGGCAGCCGTCAATGAGCTTGCGCGCGGGCGCGGCTTCGGAGGCATCGAGCGCCACGGCGCCCGTGCTGAGCTGGGCGTTGTACCAGTCGAGCCACAGCGCCGTGCGCGCCGGGTCGGCCACGTCCTGCTTGTTGAGCACCTTGAGCGTGGGCTTGTGCCCCGTGAGCTCGACCAGCAGCGGATTGGCGCTGGAGCCGGGCAGGCGCGCGTCCAGCACCTCGATCACCACGTCGATGTCCTTGACACGTTCGGTGATGGCTTTCTTGGTCAGGTGCATGTGACCGGGGAACCACTGGATGGCCATGCGGGGGGGTACTTTCTTGAGCGTGCGGAGCGGGAATCAGGGTGGGAAGGATAATCGCGGTTGGCCCCAGCGCTTTCCGCGCGGTTTTTCGGCGCCCGCTTTTGCCCTCATTTCCATGCCAACCAACAACACCCCACGCACCTCCACCCAGGCCAAGGCCGACAAGGAGATGCTGTTCAAGGGCGTCACCTGCGCCCTCATCGGCCTGGTGATCCTGCTGGCGCCCTACGTGGCGCGCTCGGGCAGCGTGCGCGACCTGATGGCCCAGGCCACGCTGGTGGGCTGGTTCGCGCTGGTGCTGGGCGGCGGCTTCATCGTGAACTACCTGCTGCGCAGGGCCAAGCGCAAGCCGTGAGCGGCACCACCGCCCCCGCCATGCCCGCCCGCGCGACCAACGCCGCCTCGGCCCAGGCGATGTTTGCACAGTTGCAGCAGCAGGCTGGGGCGGCGGGCATCACCTTGCGCGCGCCACCGCCCGAGCCTACGAGTTGCTGTGGGCGGGGGTGCAATGGCTGTGTGTGGGAGGGGTTTCTGGATGCGGCCGATTACTGGCGCGAGGAGGCGTTGCTGCAGTTGGGTTGATGCGCGCCTGGCGGCTCGTGTCTTGCTGTTTGGGCTCGTGGGCTGTGGTTGCTATTTGCTTGTTTCAAGGACGGG
>NZ_LMIJ01000017.1:52322-52444 GCF_001428665.1 Acidovorax sp. Root219 | reverse complement strand
TCTGCGTCCCCCATCGCCCTGTCGGGCGATGGGGGCAACCTGCGATGCTCGGATCTGGGGTGGTGCCGCAGAACTCGCTGCGTTCTTCGAACTGCGCTCAAACAGCTGCGGCAAGTCAGTTC
>NZ_LMIJ01000017.1:52104-52313 GCF_001428665.1 Acidovorax sp. Root219 | reverse complement strand
ACACGCCCACCCCAGCTCCTGCGCTTCTCGGCGCAGCCAGAAGGGGTGGGGAGCGGGTACCACTCGGCTGCTGCTTCGCAGCTGCGCCTGGGGTCGGGGACGCGCGCTGCGCGCTGCCGACGGTTGGGGCGCAGCCGCCCTGCCCAGGCCAAGCGCAGCGAGGCAGTTGGGGCCGAGCGAAGCAATGGCCCGTGTGGAGCCCGCTCCCA
>NZ_LMIJ01000017.1:51944-52095 GCF_001428665.1 Acidovorax sp. Root219 | reverse complement strand
AGCGCAGGGCCTGGGGTGAGCGCGTGCCGAAGGACACGCGCATCGTTGTCTGGCTTGCCGCAGTTGTTTGAGCGGAGTTCGAAGAACGCAGCGAGTTCTGCGGCACACCCCAGGCACGAGCATCGCAGGCTGCCCCACTCGCCGCCAGGCG
>NZ_LMIJ01000017.1:36689-51918 GCF_001428665.1 Acidovorax sp. Root219 | reverse complement strand
TTTGGGGTACCTTTCTTTGGCGACTCAAAGAAAGGTACCTCGGCCGCCGGGCCGAGACCCGGCCTCCGCCCTCAATCACAGCACGCAGCAACCACGAAAGCCAAGCCGCAAAACAACGCCCAGACACACCGGACCACTCAAAAGAGGCAAGCACCCAACCCCCAGGCGAAGAAGGCAACAAAGAAGACACCCCGGCCGTACCCTAAGATGGCAGGCACGGCTGAAAAAAGTCGCCCGCCCCCTCCCACCCTGCCCCGCCGCCTGGCCAATCTCCACCCTCCATGTCCCTGGACCATGCCAAGCTAGACCAGCTGCTGCAAAACCACCCGGCGTGGCGGCTGCTGCGGTCAGACCACGTGGCACTGGTGGCCAGCTTCCTGCACCGGGTCTTCATCACCCCCAATGTGCGCACCATCGCCCAGGCGGACCTGTGCGAAGCGCTCGAAGACGACCTGTACCTGCTGCGCGAACAGCTGGGGGAGCAGGCATTTCCCAGAACGGCAATGGAGTACCTGAACGACTGGGCCGGCGTGGACAAGGGCTGGCTGCGCAAGTTCTACCGCGCGGGCTCGGATGCCCCGGTGTTCGACATGACGCCGGCCAGCGAGAAAGCCATTGCCTGGCTGGGCACGCTGACCGAACGCAGCTTCGTGGGCACGGAATCGCGGCTGCTCACCCTGTTCGAGCTGCTGCGCCAGATCAGTACCGGCACGCAGACCAATGTGAACGTGCGCCTGCTGGATCTGCAGCGCCAGCGCGATGCAATCGACGCGGAAATAGCCCAGGTGCTGTCCGGCAACCTGCCGGTGCTCGGCGACACGGCAGTCAAGGAGCGGTTTGCCCAGTTCACGCAGCTGTCACGCGAGCTGCTCGCGGACTTTCGCGAGGTGGAGCAGAACTTTCGCCTGCTGGACCGCACGGTGCGCGAGCGCATCACCCTCTGGCGGGGCTCGCGGGGCGCTTTGCTGGAGGACATTCTGGGCGAGCGCGACGCCATTGCCGACTCCGACCAGGGCCGCAGTTTCCGGGCCTTCTGGGATTTTCTGATGTCCAGCCAGCGCCAGCAGGAGCTGTCGGCGATGCTGGAGCAGGTCTTGCAGCTGGAGGCCGTGGCGGCCATGCAGCCCGACATGCGGGTGCGCCGTGTGCACCACGACTGGATGGAAGCCGGCGAGCACACCCAGCGCACCGTGGCCCTGCTTTCGCAGCAGCTGCGGCGCTTTCTGGACGACCAGTCCTGGCTGGAAAATCGCCGCATCATGGACCTTATGCGCAACATCGAAGGGCATGCGTTGCGGTTGCGCGATGCGCCGCCGCAAGGCCCGGCGATGCACCTGGACACCCCGGGCATCGACATCGCCCTGCCCTTTGAACGTCCCTTGCATGCCCCCGGCGTCAAGACCCTGATCGCCAGCATTGCCCTGCAGGCCGGAGAGGCCGACATGGACGACGCCGCGCTGTATTCGCAGATCGTCATCGACAAGGCGAAGCTCGCCCAACAGATCCGCCGCGCGCTGCAGCGGCAGGGCCAGATCACCTTGGGCGACCTGTGCCAGGCCCACCCGCTGCAGCACGGCCTGGCCGAACTGATCGCCTACCTGCAGCTGGCCAGCAGCAGCTTCGCCTCTGCCGTGGATGAGACCAGCACCGAAACCATCACCTGGAGCGCCGCGCCTGGCCCTGCCTCTGGCGACCCGCCCAGACTCAAGCGCGCACGCCTGCCACGGGTCATTTTTGTAAGGTAAGCATGCAAGAAGACGCAGAAGATGCCCCGCCCGCACTGCCGACGCACGACCTCTCCACCCTGGTGATCCCGCTGCTCAAGGGGGTCATGTACCAGGAGGGCGATACCAACTACTGGCATGCCCTGCTGGGGCTGCAGGCGCGGGTGCGCGACTACGTGGGCGTGCTGGGGTTGGCGCTGCACATCGACGAGGCCGAGGGCTTTGCCTACCTGCGGGCGCGCCCGGAGCCGGAAGAACCTACGGCCCCCGTGCCCCGCCTGGTAGCACGCCGGCCGCTGACCTTCCAGGTCAGCCTCATGCTGGCACTGCTGCGCAAGAAACTGCTCGAGTTCGACGCCGTGGGAGGGGACACCCGGCTGGTTATGTCCCGCGACGAGCTGGTGGAGATGGTGCGCGTGTTCCTGCCCCAGCACAGCAACGAAGCGCGCCTGATCGACCAGATCGACACGCACCTGAACAAGGTCGTCGAACTGGGCTTCCTGCGCCGCCACAAAAGCCCCGTCGGCGGCCAGAGCGCCGTGTACGAGGTGCGGCGCATCCTCAAGGCCTTCGTGGATGCGCAGTGGCTGGGTGAATTCGACGAGCGCCTGGCCGCCTACCAGGCGCAGCTGGCAAGTGCCCCCATGCAAGCGGCAGAGGCCTCCGATGAATGACCTGCACGCACAGCACAGCGCAGAGCAAGCCGGCGACGTGCCTCCAGGCGTTCGGCTGCAGCGGTTCGAGGTCTTCAACTGGGGCACCTTCGATGGCCACGTCTGGAGCCTGCACCCCGGCGGCAAGAACGCCTTGCTCACCGGAGACATCGGCTCCGGCAAATCGACGCTGGTGGACGCCATCACCACGCTTCTGGTCCCGGCGCAGCGCATCGCCTACAACAAGGCCGCTGGCGCACAGGGCAAAGAGCGGTCCCTGCGGTCCTACGTGCTGGGCCACTACAAGTCCGAGCGCAACGAGGCCAGCGGCAGCGCCAAGCCGGTCGCGCTGCGAGACACCGGCACGTATTCCGTCATCCTCGGGGTGTTCCACAACGCCGCCTATGGGCACACGGTGACACTGGCGCAGGTGTTCTGGATGAAGGAGCCGCACGGCCAGCCGGCGCGCTTTTACGTGTGCGCCGAGAGCGCGCTGTCCATCACCAGCGATTTTTCCGACTTTGGCAGCGACATCGGTGCCCTGCGCAAGAAGCTGCGCGCCAGGGGCGCCACGCTGCACGAGAGCTTTCCGCCCTACAGCGCCTGGTTTCGCCGGCGCTTTGGCATCGACAACGAGCAGGCGCTGGAGCTTTTCCACCAGACGGTATCGATGAAGTCCGTGGGCAATCTGACGGGGTTCGTGCGCAGCCACATGCTGGAGCCATTCGACATGGCACCGCCCATTGCGGCACTGATCGGCCACTTCGATGACCTGAGCCGCGCCCATGCCGCCGTGCTCAAAGCGCACAAGCAGGTGGAACTGCTCACTCCCCTGGTGGAGGATTGCGGGCGCCACGATGCGCAGACCGCACACAGCGAGGGCCTGCGGGAATGCCGCGATGCACTCAAGCCCTGGTTTGCCCAGCACAAGCTGGTGCTGCTGGAAGAACGCATTGCCAACCTCGATGACGAGTGGGAGAGCCATGACGGGCGGGTTCAGCGCCTGCAAGGCCAGCGCTCGGCCAAGCAGGCCCTGGAGGGCGAGTTGCGCCGCAGCATGGCGGACAACGGCGGCGACCGGCTGGAGCAACTGGCGCAGGAGATTGCCGACAAAGAGGACCAGGCGCAACGGCGCAAGGCCAAGGCCGACAGCTACAACGAGCTGGCACGCGCCGCAGGCCTGCTGAGCATGGGCAGCGCCGCCGACTTTCTGGCACAGCGGCAAAGCCTGGCCGGCATGCAGCAACTGGCCCAGGACCGGGAAGCAGCCCTGCAGAACAGCCAGATCGAGGATGAAGTCGCCATGGCCGAAGGGCGACGCAACCACGGGCAACTGCTCGGCGAGATTGCCAGCCTGAAGGCCCGGCGCAACAACATTCCGGCCCACCACATCGCGTTGCGCCACCAGCTGTGCGAGGCCCTGGGCCTGCCAGCGCGGGCGCTGCCGTTCGCAGGCGAACTGCTGCAGGTGCACGAAACCGAGCGCGACTGGGAAGGCGCGGCAGAGCGGCTGCTCGGCGGCTTCGGCCTGTCGCTGCTGGTCTCGGACAGCCATTACGCTGCCGTGTCCGAATGGGTCGATGCCACCCACCTCAAGGGACGGCTGGTGTACTACCGCATCCGCGCCGGGCAACGCAGCGACATGCCCGCGCTGCACCGCGAGTCCCTGGTCCACAAGCTGCAGATCCACCCCGACACACCGTTCTACGACTGGCTGGAGCGCGAGCTGGCACACCGGTTCGACGTGGCCTGCTGCACCACGCCCGAACAGTTCCGCCGGGAAGCGCACGCCCTGACACGCACCGGGCAGATCAAGTCCCGGGGCGAACGCCATGAGAAGGACGACCGCCACCGCCTGGATGACCGCAGCCGCTACGTGCTGGGCTGGGAGAACACGGGCAAGGTCAGCGCGCTGCAGGCCCAGGCCCGGCAGCTCGAAAACCAGTTGGGCGACGTCGGCCAGCGCATTGCGCAGCGGCAGCTGGAGCAGCAGGCACTGAAGCTGCAGATGCGCAACCTCACGCAGCTGGATGTGTATGCCGATTTTCGCGATCTGGACTGGCAGCCACTGGTGGCCGACATCGCCAGGCTGCAGCACGAGCAGCAGGCCCTGCGCGCGGCCTCCGACCTGCTGCGGCACCTGGGAGAGCAGCGCGATGCGGTGCTCGAAGAGCTGAAGAAGATCGAGGCCGACATGGACCACCAGCGCGATGCCCGCGCCAGGACCGAGCAGCGGCGCTCCGACGCCCAGGCCCTGCGCAGCCAGACCCAGGCCTTGCTGGCGGAGCACCCGCTGTCCGGCGACGCGCACCTGCCGGCGCAGCTGGAGGCGCTGCGCGCACAGGCACAGCTTGACCAGCGCCTGACACTGGAGTCCTGCGACGCACGTGAGCGCGACCTGCGCGACTGGCTGCAAAAGAAGATCGATGCCGAGGATCTGCAGCTCAAGCGCCTGCGCGAACGCATCATCCGCGACATGTCGGCCTACAAGAACACCTACCCCCTCGAAACGCAGGAGGTGGACGCCAGCATCGAGGCCAGCCACGAGTACCGGACGATGCTGGACAACCTGCGTGCCGACGACCTGCCGCGCTTCGAGGCCACGTTCAAGAACCTGCTCAACGAGAACACCATCCATGAGGTGGCCATGTTCCTGTCGATGCTGGAGAGGGAGCGGGGAACAATTCTGGACCGCATCGGCCGCATCAACACATCGCTCACGCAGATCGACTACAACCCCGGCCGCACCATCCGCCTGGAGGCGCAGACGGCGCCGGACGTGGACATACGCGACTTTCGCAACGACCTGCGCGCCTGCACCGAAGGCGGCATCACGGGCTCGGACGATGCGCAGTATTCGGAGGCCAAGTTCCTGCAGGTGCAGCGCATCATCGAACGCCTGCGGGGGCGGGAGGGTACGGGCGAAGCGGACCGGCGCTGGGCCGCCAAGGTCACCGACGTGCGCAACTGGTTCGTCTTTGCCGCCAGCGAGCGCTGGCGCGAGGACGACAGCGAGCACGAGCACTACTCCGACTCTGGCGGCAAGTCCGGCGGGCAAAAGGAAAAGCTGGCCTACACCATCCTGGCGGCCAGCCTGGCCTACCAGTTCGGGCTGCAATGGGGCGCTGCGCGCTCGCCCCGGTTCCACTTCGTCATGATCGACGAGGCCTTCGGGCGGGGCTCGGACGAATCCGCGCAGTACGGCCTGCAGCTGTTCGCGCAGCTGCAACTGCAGCTGCTGGTGATCACCCCGCTGCAGAAAATCCACACCATCGAACCCTTCGTCTCCAGCGTGGGCTTCGTGCACAACGCGGACGGCCGGTCCTCGCAACTGCGCAACCTGTCCATCGAGGAATATCGGGCCTCCCGCCCGGAGGCGGGTGAATGAACTGGAGCCGCCCCGACGATCTGCTGGCGCAGTTGCAAAGGCTCTGGGACCGCGGCGACCTGCTGGCCAGCGCCGTGCCCGCCGCGCCGGACGCCTTGCAGCCCACCCCGCTTTTCCCGCGCCGCCTGGCGCTGCGCGGCCCCAGTTCGGGCGACATCACCGACCAGTTTGCCAGTGTGCGCGCGTGGGTGGCGCAAATCAGGGCGCTCCCCCATTGCCGCGTGGAGATGCGCAGCTTTCGCCACCGCCTTTTCGGCACCAACGAAGTTCCAGACCAGATCTGGGTGGACAGCCTGGACGACGCCATGGCCTGGCTGGGAAAGCGCCGCGACCTGGCGGATTTCAACGCCCTGGTGGAAACCACCCGGCAACAACAGCCCCTGTTGCTCCCATGGCTGGCGCAGCGCCCCCTGCAGGCGCTGGCGCTGACGCACGACTGGCAGCGCCTGCTGGACGTGGTGCAGTGGCTGCAGCAGCACCCCCGCCCCGGCGTCTATGCACGGCAGATCGATGTGGCGGGCGTGCACAGCAAGTTTGTCGAAGCCCACCGCGCGGTGCTGGCCGACCTGCTGGATCTGGCGCTGCCCGAGGACGCCATCGACCGGGGTGCATCGGGGGCCGGCCTGTTCGAGGAGCGCTACGGCCTGCTGCGAAAACCCTTGCGCATTCGCCTGCGCCTGCTGGACCCCGCCCTGCTTGCAGGGCCATGGGGCCAGGACGTGACCCTGGACGCAGAGCCCTTCGCCCAGCTGCCCCTGGCGGGCGCGCGCGTGTTCATGACCGAGAACGAAACCAACTTCCTGGCCTTGCCTGCGCACCCGCGCAGCCTGGTGGTTTTTGGCGCCGGGTATGGGTTTGACGTGCTGCGGCAGGCGCAATGGCTGGCCCACTGCCCCCTGCACTACTGGGGCGACATCGATACCCACGGTTTCGCCATACTCGACCAGTTGCGCCACCAATGGCACCATGCCCAGTCATTTCTCATGGACAAGGCCACCTTGCAGGCCCATGCGCCGCTGTGGGGCCAGGAAAACCAGCCCACCCGGCGCGAGCTGCCCCGCCTGACAGAGGCCGAAGCAGCCCTGTACGACGACTTGCGCGACAACCGGCTGCAAGCCAACCTGCGGCTGGAGCAGGAGCACGTGGGATTTGGGTGGGTGCAGGCGGCGCTGCAGCGGCTGCAGGACTGATCCGCAGCCGCCGCTGGGTCAGCTCAGCCCAGCCCCTCGACCGCCATGTACTGTTCGAGCCAGGGCTCGAACGGCAGCGTATCCGCTGCCTCGATGGCCTTCTGCGCTGCGATGGACTCGTCCGCCATGGCCAGGTAGCGCGCCTGCTGCGAATCGCTCCAGGGCAGGGCCAGCAGCGTGTTCTGAGCCTTGGCCGATTGCTGGAAGGCGAAGCGCTCGAAATTGCTCTCGTGGTCCTGCACGATGCTGGCCAGCACGCGGGCAGAGGGCGTGCGGTCCGGCGCCTCCATCAGCGCCCGGGCGTCGCGCAGGGCATCGCTGTAGTCCGTGGTGCCGTGCGTGGCATCGAGCGCGGCGGCCAGCGGCTCGCACTCGGCCAGCACCTCGGCGCCCCAGGTGGTCAGCGGCACGGCCTGGCCGGCGCGGTGCAGCAGCAGGCCGGGCTCGCGGCCGCGCTCGGCCGTGAGGTGCTGGTTCTGCTGCAGCTCGGCAATCTCTTCGGGCGTATCGGGCGGGCTGTCGGACAGCAGGCAGTGCAGCAAAAACACGTCCAGCAGGCGCATGGTCGACGCCGTGATGCCCACGGACACGAAAGGGTCCAGGTCCATCAGGCGCACTTCCACGTATTCCACGCCGCGCTCGCGCAGCGCGTGCAGCGGGCGCTCGCCCGTGTGCACAGTGCGCTTGGGGCGGATGGTGCCGTAGAACTCGTTCTCGATCTGCAGCAGGCTGGTGCCCAACTGGTTGTAGTCGCCGCCGGGGTTGCGCACGCCCACCGTCTCGTAGGCCGGGTAGGGCTTGGTCAGCGCCTCATGCAGCGAGTTGGCATAGCCCGCCAGGCCGTTGTAGCTCACGGCCAGCGTGGCCTGGGCGTCGCTCTGGTAACCCAGGCGCCCCATGCGCAGCGAGGTGGCATGCGGCAGGTACATGGCCTGGCCCTTGTCACCCAGCGGCAGCAGCCGGTGCTCGCGCCCCTGCACGAAGCACGGGCACAGCGCGGGCGATGCGCCGAACAGGTACAGCAGCACAAAGGCGTGGCGGCGGAAATTGCGGATCAGCGCGAAGTAGTCATCGCTGCCCACACCGGGCAGCGACCAGTTGTAGTGGATGCCCGAGATGGTCTGCATGCGCCGGCCGTAGCGGTGGCCCAGGCCCATGCGGTAGACGCTCTTGGCACGGCCCACGTTGGAGCTGCCGTAGCGGCCGATGGGAATCGTCTCATCCGTGGGCAGGCCGCAGGGCATGCTCGACGCCCACATCAGCTCCCCGCCCTGCGCCTGCAGCGCGCGGTGCACGAACTGGTGCACCTCGGCCAGCTCGGTCAGGCACTCGTCCACGCCCTTGCGTGCACCGGTGATCAGCTCCAGCTGCGACTCGCTGTAGTCGGTGGTGATCAGCGGGTGCGTGAGTGCCGAGCCCAGTGCCGCCGGGTGCGGCGTGAGGGCCAGCCCCCCGCCGGGCCGCACGCGCAATCCCTCCTTCTCGATGCCGCGGCGTATCCCCGCCAGGGCATCGGCGGGGTAGGCGGTCAGTCGTTCCTGCAAAGTTCTCATATCTTTATTACCGATCTCGTGTCGGCCCGGAACTTAGCACGGCGCACGGTTGTGCGTGTGGACTTGCCTTAAACCCTGGCCGCCAGTGCCTTGCTCACCTCGTTGGTTCCCTGTGCTGCACCGCTTTGTGGTACTTGCTCGCCAGCGCGCTCGGTCACTTCCGACAGGCGTGCCGCCAGTTGCTCGGGGGTGTCGGCGCCAATGCCTAGGTGAATACCCTGAGTCAGCGTGATGTGCGCCGCCTCGAAGGTGCCTGCGCCGGCGCACAGGATGGTGCGCGTGGGCGCGCTTTCATGGGCCAGCACCAGCATGGCGGGCACCACGGCCTCGGGTTTCAGGGCGTCGAGCACCTCCTGCGGCATCAGGCCCTCGGTCATGCGCGTGGCGGCCGTGGGCGCCAGGGCGTTGACGTGGATATGGTACTTGGCGCCCTCGATGGCCAGGGTCTGCATCAACCCCACCTGTGCCAGCTTGGCCGCGCCGTAGTTGGACTGGCCGAAGTTGCCGTACAGGCCCGTGGACGAGGTGGTCATCACGATGCGGCCGTACTGCTGGGCCACCATGTGCGGCCACACGGCCTTGCAGCAATGGGCCGCGCCCATGAGGTGCACGTCCACCACCAGGCGGAAATCGTCCATCTCCATCTTGCTGAACGACTTGTCGCGCAGGATGCCGGCGTTGTTCACCAGGATGTCGACCCGGCCCCAGGCGTCGATGGCCTGCTGCACCATGGCCTGCACGGCCACGTAGTCGGTGACCGAGGCGCCGTTGGCAATCGCCTCGCCGCCGGCGGCGATGATCTCGTCCACCACGGCCTGCGCCGCGCCCACCGAGCCGCCCTTGCCATCCAGCGCCCCGCCCAGGTCATTGACCAGCACCTTGGCGCCGCGCGCCGCCAGTGCCAGCGCATGCTGGCGGCCCAGGCCGCCACCGGCGCCCGTGACGATGGCCACACGGCCCTTGAAATCGATACCCATGGTCAATGTTCTCCTGTGGTGGTTTTGAAAAGGCGGTTGGAACCGCAGCGACTTTAAGCCACATCGCGAACCCACGCGGTACCGCGCGCGACTGGCAGTGCACGGCACTCCCGGTGCAGGCAAAATCGCAGCTGGCGCCCCCGCAAACCGCACGGACGCCGGGCACTTGCGCCCCCCCTCTTTTCCTTATCGAAGGATTTCCCCATGAAAGCAACCTGGAACGGCGTGGTCGTTGCCGAAAGCGACGACACCGTGGTGGTCGAAGGCAACCACTACTTCCCCGACGCATCGCTCAAGCGCGAGTACGTCACCTTCAGCAACCACAAGACCACCTGCGCGTGGAAGGGCCAGGCCAGCTACCTCTCGCTGCTGGTCAACGGCGAAATGAACACCGACGCCGCCTGGTTCTACGCCGATCCCAAGCCCGAGGCCGACGAGATCCGCGGCCGTGTCGCCTTCTGGAAGGGCGTGAAGATCGAGGCCTGACGCACGCGGCAGTTATCCCTGCCCGCACTGGACAATCATGTGGATAAGTTTTGGCAAGCCCTGTATGGCCATGCCAAGTGATTGATTCACAAGGGATATCACTGCACCGCCCGTTTTTTGGGCAGCCTGGCCTGGCGCCTGCCCAGGGTTATCCCTGATGGCACTGGACAATCGTGTGGATAACTAAGGACAAGCCGTGTATGGCCGATGCAAGTGCTTGATCTACAACGAAAACCCACCCGCCGCCCATTTTTTGGGCAGCGACCGGCAGGCCAAAACCTGCGGTTATCCCTGCCTGCGCTGGACAATCATGTGGATAAGTTTGGGCAAGCCGTGTATGGGCGATCCAAGCCATTGATTCACAACGAAAATGAATGCAGTGCTCATTTTTTAGGCAGAAGGTGCCCGGTTATCCCTGCCCGCACTGGACAATCATGGGGATAACTTTGCACAAGCCCTGTATGGCCGCGCCAAGTGCTTGATTTGCAAGGGATATCACTGCATTGATGAAAATTAAGGCACTCCGGCAAAGACCCTGCCAAATGCCATTTGCTTTCAATTTGATAGCATCGCGCCCCGTACTTTGTCCACACCCATGACCTCTCCCGCCCTCCCCTGCAGCCCCGCTTCCGAACGCAACCAGGCGCCCATCCTGGCCCTGCTGCGCGGCCTGGTTCCCGACACCGGCGCGGCACTGGAGATCGCCAGCGGCACGGGCCAGCATGTGGCCTGCTTCGGCGCCGCCCTGCCCGGCTGGACCTGGCAGCCCACGGACCTGAAGGACGAGCTGTTCTTCGCCATCGCCGGCTGGGCCCTGCAGGCCGGCGCCACCAACGTGCGGCCCGCCGTGCGCCTGGACGTGCGCTCTGCCACCTGGCCCGATGGTGCGGCCCCCTTTGCCCAGCACTTTGACCTGATTTATTGCGCCAACATGCTGCACATCGCCCCCTGGGCCTGCTGTGCGGGCCTCATGCAGGGTGCGGCGCGGCATCTGGCGCCCGGAGGCAGGCTGGTCACCTACGGGCCCTACATCGAAGACGGCGTGCCCACCTCGCCCGGCAACCAGGGCTTCGACGCCACCCTGCGCGCGCAGGACCCGGACTGGGGCATCCGCAACCGCGCCGATGTGGAGCGCGAGGCCGCGGCCGCCGGCCTGCACCTGGCCGAGCGACACGCCCTGCCGGCCAACAACCTTCTCCTGGTGTGGCAACGCACCCCAGCCCCTCGCAACACCGCATGACCCAGCCCGCCATCCCCTTCTTCACCGCCCGCATCGAGCCCGACGGTGCCCAGTGCGATGCCTGGCCCGAGCAGCCCCTGCTCGTCTCCATCGAGCAGGGCGGCATCGACTGGCCCAGCTCCTGCCGCAACGGCACCTGCCGCACCTGCATCGGGCAGTTGGTGGAGGGCCGTGTGCGCTACGACATCGAATGGCCGGGCCTGTCGCCCGAGGAAAAGGCCGAGGGCTGCGTGCTGCCCTGCGTGGCCTATCCCGAGTCAGACGTGGTGATCCAGGGCAGCATGATCTGACCTGGCGCAAGGCCACCTGCATGCGCTCCGCTGCCGGGTGCATTAAAATCCACGCCTTCTGGGGCAATATGTCCCTTTGACGTGCGGCAGCGCCGCATCGCATGTTCTTTGGGCGGTTTCTTGGAGGTGTGTGCCGTGTGGCGACCTCCGGCCACGGGAACCTGCGCTGCGCACACTCGCCAGACGTCCCCACAGAAAGCCCAAGCCTTCCATGAACTCTCCCCTCACCCCCGTGCCGATCTCGCCCGTCGAGGACATCGTGGCCGAGATGCGCGCCGGCCGTATCGTCATCCTGGTGGATGAAGAAGACCGTGAAAACGAAGGCGACCTGGTGCTGGCCGCCGACCACGTGACGCCCGAGGCCATCAACTTCATGGCCCGCTTCGGCCGCGGCCTGATCTGCCTGACGCTGAGCCGCGAGCGCTGCGAGCGCCTGCGCCTGCCGCCCATGGTCACGCGCAACGGCACCAAGCACGCCACGGCGTTCACCGTCTCCATCGAAGCCGCCGAGGGCGTGACCACCGGCATCTCGGCCGCCGACCGCTCGCGCACCGTGCAGGCCGCCGTGGCGCCCAATGCACGCGCAGAAGACCTGGTGCAGCCCGGCCACATCTTCCCGCTGCAGGCGGTGGACGGCGGCGTGCTCATGCGCGCCGGCCACACCGAAGCCGGCTGCGACCTGGCCGTGATGGCCGGCTGCAGCCCTGCCTCGGTGATCTGCGAGATCATGAAGGACGACGGCACCATGGCCCGCCTGCCCGATCTGCAGCTCTTCGCGGCCGAGCACGGCCTGAAGATCGGCACCATCGCCGACCTGATCGAATACCGCAGCCGCAACGAGACGCTGGTTGAGAAGGTCGGCACGCGCACGCTGCAGACCGCCGCCGGCGAGTTCACCGTGCACGCCTTTCGCGACCAACCCAGCCAGGCCGTGCACCTGGCGCTGGTCAAGGGCCAGTGGGGCGCCGACGACGTGGTGCCCGTGCGCGTGCACGAGCCGCTGTCGGTGTTCGATGCGCTCGAAGTGAACCGCTCCATGCACTCCTGGGGCCTCGATTCGAGCCTGCAGTACCTGGCAGCCCAGGGCAAGGGCGTGGCCGTGCTGCTCAACTGCGGCGAGACAGCAGAGCAACTGCTCGAACAGTTCGAAGGCACGGCGCGCGCCGCCCAGGCCCCCGAGCGCGGCCGCATGGACCTGCGCACCTACGGTGTGGGCGCGCAGATCCTGCGCGAGTGCGGCGTGCACAAGATGCAACTCATGGGCCAGCCCCGCCGCATGCCCAGCATGGCCGGCTATGGCCTCGAAATCACCGGCTTCATCCCCAAGGAATAAAAGACTATGTTTGGCGCAGAAAAAGGAAGCTCGGACCGCCTGGACGGCAAGAAGCTGCACATCGGCATCGTGCAGGCCCGTTTCAACGAGGGCATCACCAACGCCCTGGCAGCGGCATGCCGTGCCGAACTGCTGGCCCTGGGCGTGCAGGAAAAGCACATCACCCACGTGCGGGTGCCCGGCGCCCTCGAAGTGCCCGTGGCATTGCAGGCCCTGTGCGAAGCCGACGAGTACGACGTGCTGATCGCCCTCGGGTGCATCATCCGCGGTGAGACCTACCACTTCGAGCTGGTGGCCAATGAATCGGGCGCGGGCGTCACGCGCCTGTCGCTCGACTACCAGATCCCGATTGCCAACGCCATCATCACCACCGAAAACCTCGAGCAGGCGATTGCGCGCCAGACCGAGAAAGGCACGGACGCCGCCCGCGTCGCCGTGGAGATGGCCAACCTGCTGGAAGACCTGTCATGAGCGATAACAACAACCACAACAGCGACGACGCCACCACCGCCGGCAACAGCCACCCCTCGACCCGCCCGCCCAAGCAGGCGCGCACCGGCCTCAAGAGCACCGGCGTGCGCAAGGCCGCCTCCAAGTCCAACCGCAGCCGCGCACGCGAATTCGCGCTGCAGGCGCTGTACCAACACCTGGTGGGCGGCAATGCGCCCGAGGCCATCGACGCATTTACCCGCGACTTGGCCGGCTTTCACAAGGCCGACTCGGTGCACTACGACGCGCTGCTGCACGGCTCCATCAAGCTGGCCGCCGAGATGGACGCGCTGATCACCCCGCTGCTGGACCGCAAGATGGCCGAGATCTCGCCCATCGAGCATGCCGTGATGTGGATCGGCGTGTACGAGTTCCAGCACTGCCTGGATGTGCCGTGGCGCGTGGTGCTCAACGAGTGCATCGAGCTGGCCAAGGAGTTTGGCGGCACCGACGGCCACAAGTACGTGAACGCCGTGCTCAATGGCCTGGCCCCGCAACTGCGCGCGGCGGAAGTCGCGGCCGACAAGGCCTCGGGCGCCACCACGGCGCCTGCCGCAGCATCGGCACCTGAAGCCGCCGCAGCAGCCGACGACAGCGCAGAGGGCTGACAGCCCCCTGCCCCGGGCCGCCGCCATGGTGCGCAGCCCGCGGCCCCTCCCCCCTTCTCCCCCGCGCCAGCCACCCCCTGCCCCGCCGGCAGGACCAGGACCCATGCCCATGAAGTTCTCCTCCCGCGCTGAGCGCATCGAACCGTTTTACGTGATGGAAGTGGCCAAGGCTGCGCAGGCCATGGCACGCGAAGTGGCGGCCACCAGCCAGCCGATGATCTTTTTGAACATCGGCGAGCCCGACTTCACCGCCCCGCCCCTGGTGCAGGAGGCCGCCGCCCGCGCCGTGCGCGACGGCGCCACCCAGTACACCAACGCTCTGGGCCTGGAGCCCCTGCGCGAGCGCATCAGCGCCTGGTACCAGCAGCGCTTCGGCGTGAACGTGCCGGCCCGGCGCATCGTGGTCACGGCCGGCGCATCGGCCGCGCTGCAGTTGGCCTGCCTGGCGCTCATCGAGTCGGGCGACGAGATCCTCATGCCCGACCCGAGCTACCCCTGCAACCGCCACTTCGTGAGCGCTGCAGACGGCAAGGCCGTGCTCGTGCCCACCACTGCGGCCGAGCGCTACCAGCTCAGCGCCGAGAAGGTGCGCGCCGCCTGGACCGACAAGACCCGCGGCGTGCTGCTGGCGTCGCCATCTAACCCCACGGGCACATCGATCGCGCCCGATGAGCTGCGCCGCATCCACGACGTAGTGCGCGAGCACGACGGCATCACGCTGATCGACGAGATCTACCTGGGCCTGTCGTACGAAGAAGAGTTCGGCCACACGGCGCTGGCCATCGACGACCAGATCGTCAGCATCAACAGCTTCAGCAAGTACTTCAACATGACCGGCTGGCGCCTGGGCTGGATGGTGGTGCCCGAGGCCATGGTGCCCGTGGTCGAGCGCTTGGCGCAGAATCTGTTCATCTGCGCGAGCACGGTGTCGCAGCATGCGGCGCTGGCCTGCTTCGAGGCCGAGAGCATTGCAGAGTATGAGCGGCGGCGGGCGGAGTTCAAGGCGCGGCGCGATTTCTTTATCCCTGCCTTGCAGTCCATGGGCTTGTCGGTGCCGGTGATGCCGGATGGTGCTTTTTATGCGTGGGCGGATTGCTCCGAGGCTGCTGGTCGTCTTGGGGTGAGTGGCAGTTGGGATTTTGCATTCGAGGTGATGAAACGGGCACATGTCGCGGTGACGCCGGGGCGGGATTTCGGGACTGCGGAGACGGAGAGGTTTGTGCGGTTCTCTACTGCGAATTCGATGGCGCAGTTGGAGGAGTCTGTTGCTCGGTTGCGTCGTTTGTTGGGGTGATCTG
>NZ_LMIJ01000017.1:0-36573 GCF_001428665.1 Acidovorax sp. Root219 | reverse complement strand
TTCTCGGCACGGTCAGAAGGGGGTGGGAGCGGGCTCCACACGGGCCATTGCTTCGCTCGGCCCGGTGTGCCATCGCTGCGCTCGGCACGCAGGGCGGCTGCGCCGCCCGTCGGCAGCGCGCAGCGCGTAACCGACACCCGGCGCCGCTGCGCAGCAGCAGCCGTGTGGTACCCGCTCCCCACCCCTGCTGGCTGCGTCGAGAAGCGCAGGGCCTGGGGTGGGTGCGTGTGCCGCAGGACACACGCACTTCGTCATCTAGCTTGCCGATGCTGTTTGAGCGGAGTTCACCCGCAGGGGGAACGCAGCGAGTTCATCGGCACCACCCCAGGTCCGAGCATCGCAGGCNNNTCTTGGCGACTCAAGAGAAAGTTACTGCGCCGCCGGGCGCACACCCCGGCCTCCGCCCTCAACACAAGCAAGCAGCAACCACAACACAAGAGGCAAGCACATGCCCTTTGAATTCCCCATCCGAATCTACTGGGAGGACACGGACGCAGGAGGCATAGTCTTCTACGCCAACTACCTCAAGTTCTTCGAACGCGCCCGCACCGAATGGCTCCGCTCCCTCGGCATCGGCCAACAAGCGCTCAGGGAACAAACCGGCGGCATGTTTGTCGTAACCCACAGCCAGGTACGTTACCTGCGACCTGCAAGGCTCGACGATGAACTCATTGTTACCGCCCAGCTGCAAGAGGCCGGCCGCGCATCGTTGACAATACTGCAGCAAGCGCTCCTGAAACCGGAGCACGACATGACCGAAAATCCGCCCGCACTGCTCAGCGAAGGCACCATCCGCATCGGCTGGGTGGACGCCGCCACCCTGCGGCCAGCGAGAATACCGAGCACCCTTCTGGAACAACTCTCAACAACACCATGAATTCCCAAAACATGTCCATCCTCAGCCTGGTGCTGCAGGCCAGCTGGGTGGTGCAACTCGTCATGCTGCTGCTGCTGGTCGTCTCCGTCGCCAGCTGGGCCGCCATTTTCCGCAAGCTGTTCGCGCTCAAGCGCATCAAGTCGCTCAACGACGATTTCGAGCGCGACTTCTGGTCCGGCACCAGCCTGAACGACCTGTTCGCCAGCGCCGCACAAAACGCCAAGAACGCCGGCCCCATGGAACGCATCTTCGCCAGCGGCATGCGCGAGTACCAGAAACTGCGCGAGCGCCGCATCACCGATGCCGGCACCCTGATGGACGGCGCACGCCGCGCCATGCGCGCCAGCTTCCAGCGCGAGATGGACGTGGTCGAGTCGAGCCTGTCGTTCCTGGCCACCGTGGGCTCGGTCTCGCCCTACGTGGGCCTGTTCGGCACGGTGTGGGGCATCATGCACGCCTTCACCGGCTTCGCCGGCATGGAGCAGGTGACCCTGGCCACCGTGGCCCCCGGCATCGCCGAGGCGCTGGTGGCCACCGCCATCGGCCTGTTCGCCGCCATCCCGGCCGTCATCGCCTACAACCGCTTCGCCCGCGACATCGACCGCGTGGCCACACACCAGGAGACCTTCATCGAAGAGTTCTCCAACATCCTGCAGCGCAACCTGGGCGCGCAGCAACCCGTCTCGGCATCGGGGCACTGACACCATGCCCGCCATGGCATCCCGCGGCCGAGGCCGCCGCACCATCAACGAGATCAACATGGTCCCGTTCATCGACGTGATGCTGGTGCTGCTCATCATCTTCATGGTGACAGCCCCCATGCTCACCCCCGGCATGGTCGACGTGCCCAGCGTGGGCAAGGGCAAGAATCTGCCCAAGGTGGTGGCGCAGGTCATCGTCAACAAGGACGGCTCGCTGCAGCTCAAGACCCCCGAGGCCACCCGCAGCATGAGCCAGCGCGAGATCGGCGAAGCCGCGCTGCGCTGGCAGAAAGACCAGACAAAAGAGACGGCTGTCATCATTACGGCCGACAAGGGCGTTGTATACGACAACGTGGTCAAGGCCATGTCCGAACTGCAGAAAGCCGGTGTGCAGCGCGTAGGTCTCTCCGTCAAACAGGGCGGCTGAAGCCGAAGTGCCCCGCCTTCCCTGATTGACTGAACCGAAGACGACGTACACGCTCTACTCCCTCCATGCACGCCCAAGACGACCGCGACCAATTTGCGCCCCCCGCACCCCCTGCCCGCCTGCGAGCCATCTCGCTGGCGGTGCTGGTGCACCTGGCGCTGATCGGCGCACTCACCTGGGGCGTGAACTGGAAGGCCAGCTCCGACCAGCCCGCCGTGCAGGCCGAACTGTGGGCAGCCGTGCCCCAACAGGCCGCGCCGCCTGAAGTGTCGCCGCCGACACCCCCGACCCCGCCAACGCCCCCCGTGCCACCGCCGCCCGAGCCCCGGCCCGCGCCGGTGCCCCCTCCTCCCCCGCCACCGCCGCCGCGCGCCGTGGAGCCCGACACGCGCGAGGCCGACATCGCCATCGAGCGCGAGAAAAAGCGCCTGGAGCAGGAGAAAAAAGCCCGCGCCGAGAAGCTCGAGCGCGAAAAGCGTGAGCGCGAGCGTGAGCGCAAGGAAGACGAGCGCGAAGAGCGCCTCGAAAAGGAAAAGAAGGAAAAGCTCGCCGAGCAGAAGAAGGCCGCCGAGCAGGAAAAGCAAAAGAAGCTGCTCGCCGAAGAAAAGCGCAAGGCCGAAGACGCCAAGGACGCAAAAGAAGCCAAGGACGCCGCAGCCAAGAAGCAGCAGCGCGCCGAGGCCGAGGCCAAGCAACTCGCCGCCCAGCGCGAAGCCAACCTGCGCCGCATGCAGGGGCTGGCGGGCTCCGAAGGCAACGAAAAATCGACCGGCACCGCGCAGCGCGATGCTGGCCCCTCGGGCGGCTACGGCGGCCGCGTGGCCGCCAAGGTCAAGCCCAACATCGTCTACCCCGACGCGATATCGGGCAACCCGCGCGCCGAGGTCGAAGTGCGCCTGGCGCCCGACGGCACCATCGTCGGCAAGCGCCTGGTGCAGTCCAGCGGCAACAAGGCCTGGGACGATGCCGTGCTACGCGCCCTGGACAAGACAGAAACCCTGCCGCGCGACGTGGACGGGCGCGTGCCGCCCTCGCTGACCATCGGGTTCAGGCCGCAGGATTGATTGGCAATCGCTTCATGCAATTGCACCGCTGTCTCCTTTTGTGCACCCTGGTCCTGGCCTCCGGGCTCACGGCGGCACAGGGCATTGCCAACCCTGCCGCCACCCCATCCATCGCAGCCGGCCCCGCTCGCAATGAGCCCCCGGACTACCCGCCCATCTCACTGCGCAACGGCGAGGAGGGACTGGTCGAAGTCAGGGTACTGGTTGACAACCAGGGTGTGCCCTTGAAGGCCGAAGTAAAGCGCTCCAGCGGTTTTCCCCGGCTGGACACTTCCGCACGCCAGGCGACCATGCGCTGGCGCTACCAGCCCGGCACCGCAGGTACAGGGCTGGAACCGACCTGGATGGTCGTTCCCATTAACTTCGTGCTTGAAGGCCCGAGCCCAGCACCTTCCAAGTGACGCACCCAGCGCACTGTCCCCCATGCCGCTGAGCTGCCGGCTGGTGTGCCCTGGTTGATGCAGACGCCGGCAGGCACCAGCCGGCAGCCAATCGACAAAAAACCCGGTGGCCGCCAAGGCAGCCACCGGGTTCTTGCATCGCTTCTCTACGGGGCCGTGCCTTGTTGTCAACAGGCCCGCCCCTCGCTCTCTCTTGTAAAGCTCGGCCTAGCGGTCGCGGCGCTCCATGCGGCGGTTCAGGTTCAGGGCGCCCAAGGTACAGGCCACGCCCGACAGCAGGTACACCGTCACGGCCAGCAGGCCGAACTGGGCCGACAGGCCCAGGGCCACCAGGGGCGCAAAGGCGGCGCCGATGATCCAGGCCAGGTCGGCCGACAGGGCCGCGCCCGTGTAGCGGTACTTGGGCGAGAAATTGGCCGTCACCGTGCCCGAGGCCTGGCCGTACGACAGGCCCAGCAGCACAAAGCCCAGCAGCAGGAACATGGTGCTGCCCACTTCGCCGCTGTTCAGCAGCACCGGCGCCATGAAGCTGAACACCCCGATCAGCACCGCCATGCCGCCCAGCAGCTTGCGCCGGCCCAAGTGGTCAGAAAGCCAGCCCGAAACCATGATGGCCCCGGCCGCCAGGAAGGCACCGACGATCTGCACGCCCA
The DNA here is from genome assembly GCF_001428665.1 of Acidovorax sp. Root219. Taxonomy (GTDB): domain Bacteria; phylum Pseudomonadota; class Gammaproteobacteria; order Burkholderiales; family Burkholderiaceae_C; genus Acidovorax. The sequence continues at coordinate 32,450 of NZ_LMIJ01000017.1, read as the reverse complement.
GGATCTGGGTGACGGGCTGGTCCGTGTACAGCGTGATCCACGACAGCGGGAACACGGTGACCAGGTGGAACAGCGCAAAGCTGGCCAGCGCCGCAAAGGCACCCAGCAGCACGTTGCCGCCCTCGTCGCGCATCACCTCGTGCACGGGCACGGGTTGCAGCTCACGGTCCTGCAGCAGCTCGGTGTACGACTGGCCCACCACCAGGCGCAGGCGGGCGAACAGGGCCACCACGTTCACGGCAAAGGCCACGAAGAACGGGTAGCGCCAGCCCCAGGCCAGAAACTCCTGCACCGTGAGGTTGGCATACAGATAGGCGAACAGGCCGGCCGCGAGCACAAAGCCCACGGGCGCGCCCAGCTGGCCGATCATGGCGTACCAGCCGCGGCGGTGCTTGGGCACCGACATCGCCAGCAGCGACGGCAGGCCGTCCCACGAGCCGCCCAGCGCCAGCCCCTGGCCGATGCGCAAGATCAGCAGCGCCACGATGGCCGTAGTGCCCAGGTCCTTGTAGCCCGGCAAAAAGGCCATGCCCACCGTGCACACGCCCAGCAAAAAGAGCGCAATGGTCAGCTTGGTGCCCCGGCCCCAGCGCCGCTGGATGGCCATGGAGATGGCCGTACCGATGGGCCGCACCACGAAGGCCACGGCCAGCAGCGCAAAGGAGGCCAGCGTGCCGTCCAGGCGCGACATGAAGGGGAACAGGAACGACGGGAACACCAGCACGCAGGCGATCCCGAAAACGAAGAAGTCGAAATACTCGGACGAGCGCCCAATGATCACGCCCACCGCGATTTCGCTGGGGGTGACGTCTTCATGGGTGTCCGCGCGGGAAAGAGAGTCTTGGCCTTCTTCAAAGCCATTCGCTGGGTAGATAGCAGAGGCGGGACTGCTCATGAACGGAATTCCTTGTTGTGTAACAGATACACCTACGTTTTACACCCTGGCCCTATTGAGGGCAAGTGCGCTTTCCCTGAAGTTCTTGCAGGACAAATGCCATAGTCTGCTCACGACGGGGTCAAGGCATGGCGCCGGTGGCACCGGAATGGGGCAAAAACTTGACCTTGGACAAAATGTCCAATGGACAAATTTACCTGCTCTATTACATTGAGCGGCAAATTGTCATTCGCGTTTACCCCTAAACGCCTTTGTTGGGCCCATCACATGTTCAAACTTCCCCAACTTCGCGGGCCGGCATGGCTTGCGTTGGCGGCCACAGCCACCAGCCTCGCCGGCTGCAGCAAGGCTGTCGTCCTCAACCCCGCAGGCGACGTCGCCTCGCAGCAAGGCCACATGGTCGTGCAGGCCACCTTGCTGATGCTGATCATCATCGTCCCGGTGATCGCGCTCACGCTGTGGTTCGCCTGGAAGTACCGCCAGTCCAACACCGCCAACACCGAAGCGGACTACGACCCCGACTGGCACCACTCCACCACGCTGGAGCTGGTGATCTGGACGGTGCCCCTGTTGATCATCATCGCCCTGGGCGCGCTGACCTGGATCGGCACCCACAAGCTCGACCCCTACCGCCCGCTGGACCGCATCTCGGCCACCAAGCCGCTCGAAGCGCAGGCCACACCCCTGGTGGTGCAGGTGGTCGCCATGGACTGGAAATGGCTGTTCTTCTACCCCGAGCAAGGCATTGCCACCGTCAATGAGCTGGCAGCCCCGGTGGACCGCCCCATCCTGTTCAAGCTCACCGCCACCTCCACGATGAACTCGTTCTACGTGGCAGACCTGGCCGGCATGATCTACGCCATGCCCGGCATGCAGACCGAGCTGAACGCCGTGATCAACAAGCCGGGCGTGTACCCCGGCATCGCCTCGCACTACAGCGGCGCGGGCTTCTCGGGCATGACCTTCAAGTTCCACGGCCTGAGCCAGGGCGACTTCGAGCAATGGGTTGCCAAGGCCAAGACCGAAGGCAAGGCGCTGGACAAGACCACCTACCTGAACCTCGTCAAGCCCAGCGAGCGCGACCCCGTGCAGCGCTTTGCCAGCGTGGAAGACGGCCTGTACTACAAGGTGCTCAACCGCTGCGTCGAAGAAGGCAAGATGTGCATGCACCACATGATGAGCATCGACGAGCGCGGCGGCGAGGCCTACATGAAGGCCATGGGCATCAACCTGCCCCAGGACGTGTGCACCGTCGACAACGCCGGCCAGATCGTGGCGGCCCTCGAAGCGCGCCACGCCACGGTCTATGACCGCACCCTTTCCCGCCAATGATCCGCGCCTAAGAGACTGACAACCATGTCCACCTCACCCGTTGTAACCGAACCGCATTGGGCCTTGGGCCGAATCACCTGGGATTCGATCCCCATGGCGCACGAGCCCATCGTGCTCATCACCTTCATCGGCGTCGTGCTCGGTGGCCTGGCCGTGCTGGCCGGCATCACCAAGTTCCGCCTGTGGGGCACCCTGTGGCGCGACTGGATCTGCAGCATCGACCACAAGAAGATCGGCATCATGTACATGATCCTGGGCGTGGTCATGCTGCTGCGCGGCTTTGCCGACGCGCTGATGATGCGCCTGCAGCAGGCCATGGCCTTTGGCGACAACATGGGCTACCTGCCGCCGCACCACTACGACCAGATCTTCACCGCCCACGGCGTGATCATGATCTTCTTCGTGGCCATGCCGCTGGTCACGGGCCTCATGAACTACCTCGTGCCGCTGCAGATCGGCGCGCGCGACGTGTCCTTCCCGTTCCTCAACAACTTCAGCTTCTGGATGACCACCGCCGGTGCCATCCTGGTGATGGTGTCGCTGTTCCTGGGCGAGTTCTCCACCGCCGGCTGGCTGGCACTGTCTAACCTGGGGGCGCAGAACCCAGGGGTGGGGCTTGACTACTACATCTGGGCGCTGCAGATCGCCGGGGTGGGCACCACGCTCTCGGGCATCAACCTGATCGTCACCATCATCAAGATGCGCGCACCCGGCATGAACCTCATGCGCATGCCCATCTTCACGTGGACGGCCCTGTGCACCAACGCACTCATCGTCGCATCCTTCCCCGTGCTCACCGCAGCGCTGGTGCTGATGTCGCTGGACCGCTATGCCGGCACCAACTTCTTCACCAACGACCTGGGCGGCAACGCCATGCTGTACGTGAACCTGATCTGGATCTGGGGCCACCCCGAGGTCTACATCCTGATCCTGCCGTGCTTCGGCATCTTCTCCGAAGTGGTGGCCACGTTCTGCAAGAAGCGCCTGTTCGGCTACACCTCCATGGTGTACGCCACGGTGGTGATCACCATCCTGTCGTACCTGGTGTGGCTGCACCACTTCTTCACCATGGGCTCCGGCGCCAGCGTGAACACCTTCTTCGGCATCACCACGATGATCATCTCGATCCCCACGGGCGCGAAGATCTTCAACTGGCTGTTCACCATGTACAAGGGCCGCATCCGCTTCGAGCTGCCCATGATGTGGACCCTGGCCTTCATGGTCACCTTCGCCATCGGCGGCATGACCGGCGTGCTGCTGGCCGTGCCCCCGGCCGACTTCGTGCTGCACAACAGCCTGTTCCTGATCGCCCACTTCCACAACGTGATCATCGGCGGCGTGCTGTTCGGCCTGTTCGCCGGCATCAACTACTGGTATCCCAAGGCCTTCGGCTACAAGCTCGACCGCTTCTGGGGCCTGTGCTCCTTCTGGCTGTGGGTGGTGGGCTTCTACGTGGCCTTCATGCCGCTGTACATCCTGGGCCTGATGGGCGTTACCCGCCGTGCCAACCACTTCGAAGACCAGTCGCTGCAGATCTGGTTCGTCATCGCCGCCATTGGCGCCGGCCTGATCGCGCTGGGCATCGCCTGCCTGCTGATCCAGATCGTGGTGAGCTACTTGAAGCGCGAACAGCTGCGCGACCACACCGGCGACCCATGGGACGCCCGCACGCTGGAGTGGGCCACTTCGTCGCCCCCGCCGGACTACAACTTCGCCTTCACCCCCAAGGTGTACGAGATCGATGCCTGGTGGGACATGAAGAAGCACGCCTACGCGCGCCCCCTCACCGGCTTTGCGCCCATCCACATGCCGGCCAACACGGGCGCGGGCGTGATCATCTCGGCGCTGTCGCTGGTGCTGGGCTTCGCCCTCATCTGGCACATGTGGCTGCTGGCCGGCCTGTCGTTCGCGGGCGTGGTGCTGGTGGCCATCGTCCACACGTTCAACTACAAGCGTGACTTCTACATCCCCGCCACGCAAGTGACGGAGACCGAGAACCTGCGTACCCAACAACTGCGTGCCAGCCATGTCTGATATCACCTACAACCAAGCCGCCGCCGCCATCACGCAAGGCGGCCCCACGGCCGCCACGCTGGCCCGCCGCGAATACCACCTGGCGCACGAGCCGCACCCCGAGAACGGCACCGCCCTGGGCTTCTGGCTCTACCTGATGAGCGACTGCCTCATCTTCGCCGCGCTGTTCGCCACCTACGGCGTGCTGGGCCGCAGCTACGCCGCCGGCCCCACCGGCGCGCAGCTGTTCGATCTGCCGCTGGTGGCGCTCAACACCGCCTTCCTGCTGCTGTCGTCCATCACCTTCGGCTTTGCCATGCTGCAAAAGCAGCAGAACAAGGTGGGCGGCACGCTCGCCTGGCTGGCCATCACCGGCCTGTTCGGCCTGGGCTTTCTGGGGCTGGAGCTGTACGAGTTTCACCACCTGATCCACCAGGGCGCGGGCCCGCAGCGCAGCGCCTTTTTGTCAGCCTTCTTCACGCTGGTCGGCACCCACGGCCTGCACGTCACCTTCGGCCTGGTCTGGCTGGTGGTGCTGATGCTGCAGATCAAGAAGCATGGCCTGATCCACGAGAACAAGCGCCGGCTGATGTGCCTGTCGATGTTCTGGCACTTTCTGGACGTCGTCTGGATCGGCGTCTTCACCTTCGTGTACCTGATGGGAGTGCTGTAAATGAGCGCCGCACAACACACCGCCAACGCCCATGATGGCCACGGCCATGACGATCACCACGACGACCACCATGGCGACGTGGGTCCGCACAGCACCTTCTCGGGCTACATGGTCGGCTTCGTGCTGTCCATCATCCTCACCGCCATCCCGTTCTGGCTGGTCATGTCCAAGGTCATTGCCGACCGCAACACCGCCATCCTCGTGCTCGGCGGCTTCGCGGTGCTGCAGATCCTGGTACACATGGTCTGCTTCCTGCACATGAACGGCAAGGTCGAGGGCGGCTGGACGCTGCTGTCCACCATCTTCACCGTGGTCTTCGTGGCCATCGCCATCAGCGGCACGCTCTGGGTCATGTTCCACATGAACGCCAACATGATGCCCGACCACCCCACTCCTACCCCGCCCACCCAGAGCGAAGCCGGCGCGGCGGCAAGCCACCACACCCCCTGATGGGTGCAGCGCCCCGACGCCCAAACAGCGAGACGGGGCGGGCAACCCTTGCGAAGCGGCCGCTCACAGCGGCCGCAGCCGTTTTGGGGCCCGTGCAATCGACCAAGCCAAGGAATTCCCGATGACCACAACCCATGCAAACCACGCAGCCCCTCGGCGCTGGCGCCGCGCCGTGCTGCTGGTGCTGGGCATCGCCCTCTTCCTGGGCTTTGTGGCGCTGGGCACCTGGCAGGTGCAGCGGCGGGTGTGGAAGCTCGACCTCATCGAGCGCGTGGACCAGCGCGTGCACGCCGCCCCCGTGGCCCTGCCCCCGGCCAGCGACTGGCCCGGCATCACGGCCGACACGCATGAATACCTGCCCGTGGCCGTCACCGGCCACTGGCTGCCCGGCAAGACCGTGCTCACCCAGGCCGTCACGGCCCTGGGCTCGGGCTTCTGGGTCATCAGCGCGCTGCAGCAGGGCGACGGCACCCAGGTGCTGGTGAACCGCGGCTTCATCCCGCAGGACCAGCGCGCGCAATGGGCAAACCAGACGGATGCCGCCCCCGCCACCGTGCAAGGCCTCATCCGCATCACCGAACCCAAGGGCGGCTTCTTGCGCACCAACGATCCCGCCGAGCAGCGCTGGTTCTCGCGCGACGTCGCGGCCATCGCCCAGGCACTGCAACTGCCCCGCCCCGCCCCCTTCTTCATCGACGCCGGCCTGCCCACGCGCGGCGTGACCAACCCGACTGCCGAGGCGGTGGAAGTGGCCGGCACCGCCGCCACCACAGCGGGCACCACCTGGCCGCGCGCGGGGCTCACCACCATCCGCTTTGCCAACAGCCATGCGGTGTATGCCCTCACCTGGTACGGCCTGGCGCTGATGGTGCTGGGCGCGGGCTGGTTCGTGGTGCGCTACGAGCGGCGCCGGGCCTCCCAGGCAGGGCACTAAACTCAAGCCATGCCCCTCCTACGCATCGCCAAGAGCGCCGAGTTCTTGCGCAACCCGCGCGCTGCCGATGCCGCCGCCGGCATCAAGAACCTGCAGCAGCTTATTCAGCTGCGCTGGATGGCCGTCATCGGCCAGGTCTTCACCATCGAGGTGGCGCACCACAGCCTGCGCCTGACCATCCCCCTGCACCAGATGCTGATGGTGGTGGGCTGCCTGGCCGTGTTCAACGTGGTCAGCCTGCTGCGCCTGCGCACCGGCGTGCAGGTGCGCAATGTGGAGCTGTTTCTGGCCCTGCTGGTGGACGTGGCCGTGCTCACCACCCAGCTGTATTTGAGCGGCGGCACCAGCAACCCCTTTGTCTTTTTGTACCTGCTGCAGATTGCGCTGGGCGCCATACTGCTGCGCGGGGCCTACATCTGGAGCATGGTGGTCATCACCACCGTGTGCTTTTGCGTGCTGGCCACCCACCACCTGCCGCTGGAGCTGCCGCAAGACCTGCACCAGGGCCTGTCGAGCCTGTACGTCATTGGCCTGTTGGTGTGCTTTCTGCTCAACGCGATTTTGGTGGTGGTGTTCATCACCCGCATCAGCCTGAACCTGCGCGAGCGCGACGCCCGCCTGGCCGCCGCGCGCCGCCGCCGGGTGGAAGAAGAGCACATCGTGCGCATGGGCCTGCTTGCATCGGGCGCGGCACACGAGCTGGGCACACCGTTGTCCACCCTGGCCGTGATTCTGGGCGACTGGCAGCACGACCAGGAGCTGATGGGCGACGAAGTGCTGCGCGAGGACATCGAAGAAATGCGCACCCAGGTACAGCGCTGCAAGAGCATTGTCAGCGGCATCTTGCTGTCGGCCGGCGAGGCGCGCGGTGAGGAATCGGCCCAGACCACCGTGCGCACCTTTGTCGACGCCCTGGCCGATGAATGGCGCACCACGCGGTCAATACCCGCGTTTTCGTACCGCAACGACTTTGGCGACGACACGCCCATGGTGTCGGACACCACGTTGAAGCAGATGGTTTTCAATGTGCTGGACAATGCACGCGACGCCTCGCCCCAGTGGGTGGAACTGCTCATCACCCGCGACGACAAGGCCGACGTGCCCGCCCTGTGCATCACCGTCAACGACGCAGGCCCCGGCTTTGCGCCCGGCATGCTGGACCACCTGGGCGAGCCCTACCAGTCCACCAAGCAGCGCCCCGGCAGCGGCCTGGGCCTGTACCTGGTGGTGAACGTGGCGCGCACCCTGGGCGGCAGCGTCACGGCCCGCAACCGCGCCCCCGAGGGCGGGGCCGAAGTGAGCATCCGCCTGCCCCTGGCAGCCGTGGCGATGCCGCGCGGCCACCGGCCGGTGTGATGATGGCCACGGATTGGCGTGCGCTGGATGGTTGGCTGGACAACCAACCAGACCAACAAGCAGCTTTTGTAGCCAGTCAAAGTTGAATTCGTACTAGTACAAAACCCGAGCCCGACCGCCATGGACGAAATCACCACCGCCAGCAGCAGCAGCAGCAGCAGCCCCGCAGCAGACCCATCCACCAAGGATGCCAAGGAAAAGCCCCAGTTGCTCATCGTCGAAGACGACGAGGCCTTTGCCCGCACCCTGGCCCGCTCGTTCGAACGCCGCGGCTACCGCGTGCTCCAGGCCGCCAGCCTGCCCGAGGTGGAAGCCTTGCTCACCCAGCACACCCCCGGCTACGCCGTGGTCGACTTGAAGCTCAAGGGCGACGCATCCGGCCTGGCCTGCGTGCAAAAGCTGCACGCCGCCAGCGAAGCCATGCTCATCGTCGTGCTCACCGGCTTCGCCAGCATCGCCACTGCGGTGGAGGCCGTGAAGCTGGGCGCCTGCCACTACCTGGCCAAGCCGTCGAACACCGACGACATCGAGGCTGCGTTTGGTTTGAAGGCCGGCGACACCGGGGTGGACGTGACCAACCGCTCCAGCTCGCTCAAGACGCTGGAGTGGGAGCGGATTCACGAGGTGCTGGCGGAGACGGGGTTCAATATTTCGGAGACGGCGCGGCGGTTGGGGATGCACCGCCGCACCCTGGCCCGCAAGCTCGAAAAGCAGCAGGTCAGCTAAAGCGGGTCAGCCCGCAGTGGGCCAGGTCGACAGCGCCTGGTCCACCACCCCATTCAGCACCTCGCGGCTGAACCCCGCCTTGGCCTGCACCCCCATGCCGTGCAGCACCGTGCACAAATAGGTGGCCAGCGCCGCGCAGTTGGCCGTGGGGGGCAGGTCTCCCTCCTGCTGTGCGCGCTCGAAGCGCTCGCGCAGCAATGCCTCACCGTTGGCCCGCGCATCGATCAGCGCGCGCCGCACGGGCTCGGCATCGTCCGACCCTGCCAACACCCCATTGATGCCCAGGCAACCCGTGTGGTCCGGGTATCGGGTATTGAGCTCCACAGCATTGCGCAGGATGTACTCCGCTACCCCTCGCGAGGTGGGCTGCGTGAGCCCCACGGGGATGAAATCCATGTAGTGCTCGTAATACCGCTCCAGCGCCCGCAGGAACAGCGCCTCCTTGTTGCCAAAGGCCGAGTACAGCGCGGGCCGCTCCACCCCCGTGGCCTGCACCAAGTCGGTGTACGAGGCGCCCTCGTACCCCTTGCGCCAGAACACGCACAGCGCGGCATCCAGCGCCACGTTCACGTCGAACTCTCGCTGGCGCCCCATCAGACCACCGCCTCGGCTTTTTTCATAACGGTCGATATTAAACCGCTTGACCCCTTCTGTCGAATTTCATAACATTCGTTATCATAACGATTGTTATGCTTCGATCTGAGCCATCGTGGCGAGGGCGATCAACTCACCCACACAGGAGTTTTTCATGCAGAAATCATTGGCAGGCAAGGTGGCACTCGTCACGGGCGGCTCGCGCGGGCTGGGCGCAGCCACCGCGCTGGCGCTGGCCGACAAGGGGGCCGACGTGGCCATCAGCTATGTGGCGTCTGCCGACAAGGCGCAGGCCATCGTCGAGCAACTCAAGGCCAAGGGCGTGCGCGCCCTGGCCGTGCAGAGCGACCAGGCAGACCCTACGGCCGCTAAGCCGCTGCTCGACGCGGTGCTGGCCCACTTCGGCCAGCTCGACATCCTGGTCAACAACGCCGCCATTGCCGTGCAAGGCAAGGCCGTGGGCGACCCTGGCCTGGATACCGAAGGCCTGGACCTGCAGTGGCGCATCAACGTGCTCGGCGCCGTGGCCACCACCCGCGCTGCCGCGCCCCGGCTGGCCGATGGCGGGCGCATCGTCTTCATCGGTTCGGGCCTGGGCAGCCGCGTCGCCTTTGCGGGCGTGGCCGACTATGCCGGCACCAAGGCGGCCATCGTCGGGTACGCCAAGGGCGTGGGCCGCGACCTGGGCCCGCGCAACATCACCGTGAACGTGGTGCAGCCCGGCATCATGCCCACCGACATGGCCGCTGGCGCAGCCGGCAACCTGCCCGACAGCATCATGGACCTGCACGCCATACGCCGCATCGCCACGGTGGAAGAAGTGGCCGCCGCCGTGTGCTTTCTGGCCGGGCCAGAGGCCGGTTACGTCACGGGCGGTGTGCTCGACGTGAGCGGCGGCTTCCAGATCTGACGCAGGGGCACGCACGCATGGCCACCGTCATCGGCATCATCGGCGCAGGCGAAGTCGGCAGCCACATTGCGCGCGCCGCCATTGCCAATGGTTATCACGTAGTGATCGCCAACTCACGCGGGCCCGAGACCTTGGCAGGGCTGGTGGCCGAACTCGGCCCCCAGGCCCGCGCCGCCACCGCGGCCGGCGCTGCGGCGGCCGGCGACTTCGTGGTCATCGCCGTGCCCCTCAAGCTGGTCAACAACATGCCCGTGCAAGAGCTGGCGGGCAAGATCGTGATCGACACCAACAACTACATGGCCTGGCGCGACGGCCTGTACGCGGTGGTCGAATCGGGCGAGGCCACAGAGCATGAGTTGCGCCAGCAGCAACTGCCGACCTCCAAAGTGGTCAAGGCCTTCACCCACATCCAGGCGCCGCGCATCCTCACTGCGGGGCAGCCTGCAGGCGTGCCCGGCCGGCTGGCGCTGGCGGCGTCGAGCGACTACCCCGAGGCGGTGGAACTTGTGGCACGGCTGTATGACCAGTTGGGGTTTGACACGGTGGACCATAGCCCGCTGAGTGAGTCGTGGCGCAGCGGGCCTGGACAGCCGGCTTGGACGGCGTATTGGAGGCAGACGCAGGAGGAATTGGCGGGGAATTTGGAGAGGGGACGCCGGGTCCGCATGGCCTTAGCCGACAGGCCCATCTAGCCAAATGGATCCAACAGCTGGGAGGGCGATACCGAGGTGAGTGCGGCCATTGCACTGGATTGCTCAAAGCCGGAGCGGGAGCAGGAGAAGATCCACGTGGTGCTGGCCGAACGTGGTTCGACATATCAGAGACGGCGCTGTTGCGGGGAATGCACAGGAGGACGCTCGCGCGGAAGTTGAAGCAGCAGCAGGTTAGTTGGAGGGACCAAACATGCTACCGTAGACCCATATTCACACACTTGGCCTACCCCCGCTCCTAGCAACTCGCCATGGCGCTTAGTTATAGTACTCCGAAAGGTCAGCACACCTAGCTTGCGCTCCGCATGTACCCGAACAGAAGGCACACAGTATTAAATAAGAGGCCACTGGCATCCCCCAATCATCCAAGCAAAGCTCAGCCAAATTCGTTTTCATAGCGTTTTTTCGCAAATTTTAGTAGATTTCAATGTTCTTTCCTGATCTAATTAGTTGTAATTTTAACTAAAATTGGGGATAGGTCGCATGGACAAGCTTCTTGGCTTTGGGGTTAAGAATCTAAGATCACTTGAAGATACAGGGTTGGTCAAGGTTAAGCCCTTGACCATTCTTGTCGGAAGAAATAGTGCTGGAAAAAGTACTTTCGCCAGAACCATACCACTTCTCCGACAAACCTCCATGGAAAATAAGAGAGAGCCCATACTATGGTGGGGCAATCTTGTCGATTTTGGCTCATTTGCAGAATCAGTCAATAAAAAGTGTTTGCGACAAGAAATAGAATTTGACTTCGAACTGGAGATGGATTCCAGCTCCGATGGGATGATTTTCGAAACATCAAACTATTTTATTGAATTACCTGACAATAGAACGAGCTTAGCCAAAGTCGGAATAAGCATTGCTCAAAGTGCTGCTGGCAAGCTATCTGAACATCGTAGTATTTCCATTAAAATGGGAAATGACAGCTATGGTATAAACTTTGAGGCAGGCAAAGTTGCATCGATTGAAATTAATAACTACAAATGGATTCCGAACTCATCTTTGAGGCAAACGATAAGTTTGGACTCTTTAATACCTACGCTTGAATTTCATCAACCGCGGCGAATAGCCGTGAAAGAAGGGGAAGTGCAAGCTTATGTGCGACATGATCCGCACATCAATAACGTTCTATCATTCGTTAGAAACGCTAGCTTTTTTCATGGGAATTCCAGCCGGGATGCAATCGTTGACGTTTTAGCGCAATTGGATCCAGGCACACCTGAAAACTTATTAGCAACGATGAAAAGCGTTATAAACGCACCGCAAACCTGGAAGCTAAGAGTGGCGATTCTAACAACGGGCAATTACGATTTTATCAGATTTAGAAATCTTTTGCTCGCCGTAAATCTCAATGGCATTCTACGCTCAATTAATAGAATAATCGTAGGATTCGTAACCCAGAGCACATACTTGGAGCCACTACGGGCAACGGCAGAAAGGTACTACAGAAAGCAATCACTATCAGTAGCCGAAGTGGATTCAAAAGGTGCAAATGTTCCATTTTTTTTCGACTCTCTTTCACAATTCGAAAAAAACAGATTCAATGAATGGATGCAAGAGCATCTTAATGCATCGATCTCAGCTGAGTCGGAAGGTGGACATCTCTCCTTAAAACTAAAAGACTCCTCGGGCATTGAAGCAAATCTGGCTGACGTTGGATTTGGATTTTCTCAAGTCCTTCCCATCGCCTTGCAATTATGGCATTCTGCGGATAATTCCAACTCATCAACAAAACGAAACACCGTCAGATCAACAGTGGTTATCGAGCAACCCGAGCTTCACTTACACCCAGAATATCAAGCAAAGCTGGCGGATCTATTTGTAAGCGCCATAGAGAAAGCGCCATTAAACCTGATAATTGAAACCCATAGCTCATCCATAATAAATAGACTCGGCATCCTTATATCTAAAAAGCGATTGGACCCGGAAAGCGTTCAAATTCTTCGATTCGAGCGCCAAGAGGGTGATTTTCACACCACCGTCAAAAAGTCCGAATTCAGCGAGAAGGGCCAACTCAAGGATTGGCCTTATGGTTTCTTCGATGCATAATGATAATAAAAATCACTTCGAGCATTACAAAAATCAAAGAAAAACTCAATGACGGTCAAATTGCCGGGATAGAGAGATTGTGCCTAGGGATCTATCGCGGGGAAAATATTCTGACACTAGAAAACACTGATGTAGTTGATTTTTTAGAAAGAGAAGTTTTTGAAAAGATCAGCATCATATCCAGAGGAGTTTTAATCAAAGCAAGATCGAAATTTGCCTTTCATGGGTATCTAGAGGAGCTAAAAGCAAAAACCATTTTCGTAGTTGCCAAAAAAGATGAGGCAGGGGCAAGATGCGAAGTAACATTCGCCGATTTGCTTTTACTGGACATGGAGCCGCGACTTCTAGCCGAACATGTCAATGATGCAAAAATCTATATAGAGGCTGCGCATCATTACATTATTAATCAAAAAATCTCAGGTCTATCTATTTGCGGAAAGACCTCTGGTGGCGGGGGTACATCTATAGCGCAAGAATTTAAAAATATTTCTCAAAATAGAAATTTATGCTTGGCTGTTGTGGATAGTGATGAGAATTGGCCATCAAGACCGGCAACACCGGTCGAGAAAAAATGCAAAGAAGTAGCAGACGCCAGCAGTGGGTTATGCGAAGCGTATAGATTGCCGGCGCGCGAACTGGAAAATATGATTCCTCTAAATATATTAAAGGATATTTTTTCAAATAAAAATGGCTACTATTCCGTTGAACAGATTGAAAAAATTCTAGGACAAGAACTAGAGGGATGGCGGTGCGCAGATATTAAACAAGGAATAAAAGTTTCAACACTCAGATCCATGAAAAAGACTAGCCCCGAGTACAAATTCTACGTAAAGTATTTCAAGAAAAGCGGAATTAAAATAGAGGATCACGAGTTAGAAAATTTAAAGAAAAACGATTTTCTTCTACAGTCTGTCGGAAACTGCGGGGACCCACTTCTAAAATGGTTTGAAAGTAGAAGCAAGCATGCGGCATTTCAGCTTTTTCACGGTCACTGGAAAGATTACTGGCTGCAACTCGGTGAAAAAGTCTTTTCTTGGTGCTGCGCAGAAGGTCTCATTCGTTCATAGAACACAGCATGTCAAACGAGGAGCTTAAGCAGACCTCGCAATGACACGATTGAATCGGAGCCCCAAGCGCCGAACAAATGGCCCAAGATGCAGAGAGTGTTAAACCGACAACTACCGCGCCGGCACCCCACCCCGCCACAACCCCCAATTCCGCACGATGTGGTCCACCACCCGCGTGCCCACCAGCGCCACGTTCTCCACCGTTTCCGCAAAGCCCCCGGCCGTTTCGCCCGGTGCCGGGTCCAGATGCTGCAGCGTGGTTTCTTTGGGGTTGCCCTGGTCAAAATTGACCGCGCCGCGCAGGCTCATCAGGCGGTCGGTGCCGTGGGTGCGCTTGACCACCAGGGCAATGGCGGCGGCCTCCATCTCGGTGATTACGTAGTCATCGGCCCCGTAGAGCTTGGCGATGTACTGGGCTTGCTTGGACATGCCGGGGCCGTGGAAAAACGTGTCGCCGGTCATGTGGGTGCCAGTGATGACGCTGGGGCCGCGGCGGGCGGCCTCGTCGGGGTAGCGCTGGCGATAGACGCGGGCGCCTTCTGAGTCCTTGAGCGGCACGTCGACACTCAGGTTCATGGCCCAGTCGACCAGCAGGGGGTTCAGCTGAAAGCGGCGGTATTCCTCATAGCCCTTGCGCGGCATGAAGGTGGGCTCGCCGGGCTTGTTTTCCTCAGGCGCCCAGCGGTGGCCCAGGTCGTAGTCCACCAGCCAGGTGCCCCAGCTCACGTCGCCAATTGTGCCCCGCTGCGGCGGCGTGCCGGCCACGCCGGAGATCACGTAGTACGCCTGCGCAAAATCAAACTTCGGGTTCAGCAGAATGGCCTGCATGGACGACGACGAGTTGACCTTGCCCATGCCCAGCACGGCGCCGCACACGCCATCGGCGTTGCAGTACACGGGGCCCAGCGCGCCGGGCACGGTGATGGGGGTGGCCTCTTTCCAATACCGCTCGTACCAGTGCTGGAACTCACCCGCGCGGTCGCCGGTGTTTTTGCCGATCTCGAACATGGCGGCGACGAAGACCTTGACGCGGATGGGTGCGGTGCTGGTGGCCGAGGGCGATGTCGCGCAGCCGGAAATGGACAGCGCAGCAAGGGCCAGCAACAGCCAGCGCGCAGGGTGGAAAGACGGGTTGAAGAGCATTGAAAACACCTTGGCGAGAGAAAGGAAAGCGGCTGTGTGCCATGCTGGCCAACACAAGCCAACGGCACCGCAAGAACTGCGCCATTTTGCGCCCCGAACTCGCCCGCCAACAATCAACCGATACCAGCGCACGGCAGGCTCATTTCACCAGCGGCCGCCAATCCAATCCAATCGAGTCTTGTCAACGCGCGTCAGTGGCTGCCCCAGCTCCGATGAGGTGCCGCACCGAAATTGGCGTCTGGCCTGGGTTGAAAGGCCGCGTTCGGGTCGATCAATGCACGCACTTCACCGTCGTTGAATCCGAAGGATAAAAGAACGTCGCCCGTGTGCTCGCCCACGAGAGGCGCTCTTGCGCGCCGGGTTGGACTCTGGTCATTGAAGTGAATTGAGGTTCTCGATCTCTCGGACGCCGGCAAAAGAGGCCCTTGCTGGAGGTCATCGTGATTTCATGATCTGATCCATGAAGGCGCGTCAAACAACTGCCTGCATCAATCCAGCTTGACCATCCAAAATCGTGTGTCCACCTACCGCCCCATTGCCTTTGAGCGCTCTGGCCGGATGAAATCGTCCACTCGCAGAGGGCTGCTTCTGCCTGATGGCTTCATCCAAGCGTCCTCGGCGGCATGGTGCAGGTGGGTGCCGTTGTCCAGAGCAAGCGGCAGTACGTTGGCAAGAGCGACGGCGGGCTCTTTAGGGCAACCGACCCGTGCGCGCTGGAATGAATGCTTTCGTTAGAAGATCCGCTGAATGATGAATCTAACGCGGTCTACCGTTTGTGGCGTTGGCAGGATCAGTTGCAATGAAATGACGTCTCCTACGACAAAGTCCTTCAGCATTTCGCCATCCAGTTGCGTGGTGGGATCGCCGCCGAGATTGCCGTTGCTGGCGAAGGTATATGGCACGCCATTGCGCGCTACATGGGTCTCCGTTCCAACGGGAATGCTCATTCTCATTCGAAATGAGTAGGCGATTCTGTAATGGCCGTCTGCCGTGATGGTGGTGTTCGTACCGTCACTGGTCATGCCGATCGAAGTGGGCGGAAAGACGATGGTGTTGGTCCCCGCGCTGACAACGAAGGGAGTTGACAATTGCAGGCTGGTGTAGGTTGCAGCGAATGCGCCTGTCGGCCCGGTGGGACCTGTCGGCCCTGTCGCCCCCGTGGGACCGGCAGGGCCTGTGGCACCCGTCGGCCCTGCAAGGCCCGCTGCTCCTGCGGGTCCAGCCGGCCCTGCAGGGCCCACGCCTCCCCCGCCTGACGAGCCAGATGCCCCGGCAGGGCCGGGAGGGCCTGCCGGGCCACGCGGGCCTGCAATGCTGCGTCCCACCGAGGTGTCTGCGATGTCTGTGACCGTGAATACGGAGGCGCTCCCGGCCTTGGGCATCAGGGTCAGGTCGTAATAGAGCAGCATGCCGTCTGCCCCGACGATGGCCAGGGCCGGCAATACCAGCCTGGAATTGGCAAAGCTGGCAGGCAGCCCGGGGGCGTCATTGACGGTCAGCGCCCGAAAATCCGCAATGGTCAATTCCGACCCGACCTGCAGTTTCTCGCCCGGTTTGCCACGGAAGGTGACATTGAACGCCCCGGCCCCCGGGATGTTGACGGTCGAGGCCGACAAAAGGCCGTCTGTGGTGGAGTAAATGGAATTTGCAGACGCCAGAGAAGCTGCAGCAGCCCCCATTGCAAATGCCAGGAGCGCAGCCCGGCCGATTTTTTGTAGCTTCATAAATTCCCCTGGATGTGCCGCGGCCAGATCGTCCACGGCGTGCGGGCGATGTTACGAAGGGTTGCCAAGAATGTCTGTCCTCTAACTAGATGACAAATGCCGAAAATGCACTGATCGTTTGGCCAGTGAAGCGCCCGACGCCTGGTGGCTCCCGATGCAAAGCATTCGTGATGGACGTTGGCGTTGGCGCCCTGCTGGATCAGCCATTGCCGTTGCGATGCCCCTCGACACTTACCCTGGAGGGCATGGTGCAGCGGGGTGCGCGCCAGGTCGTCAAGGTGCCGAGGCCGAGGCCGTGGCCACCGGCGGCCTGCGGTCGGCGGTCAGCGGGCGGTTCACCTCTTGCGTGCCGGCAACAGCGCCAGCGCGGTGGGCTCCCTGGTCTGCACGCTCCTTCAGGGCAAGCCCTAATGCACATGAATTAATTCAAGTGCATTATTCACTCCATGACGCCTGCCCTTGCCACGCCAGCAGACCCTTTGGCTATATCCCCCGCTGACCCCCAGGCCACCCGTACCCGCCTGATCGAAGAGGCCATGCAGCTCATGGCGCGCGAGGGGATGAACGCCGTGTCGCTGCGGCGCATCGTGATCGCGGCGGGGGCGCAGAACCCTTCTGCACTGCACTACCACTTTGGTGGGCGCGATGAGTTGATCGAAGCGATCACCAACTTCCTGCAGCAATGGCTGGAGCCGCGGGCCTGTGCTCGGCTGCAGGCGCTGGCCGACCAGCCGGGCTACACCGTGCGCGACGTGGTGGAGGCGGCCTTTGGCCCCGTGATCGCCATGTTGAGCGAGCCCGCGCTGGGGCGCGATGCGGTCAACTTCATCGGGCGGCTGGGGTGGGACTATGGCGAAAAGGGGCAGGAAATATCGGCCGCCCTGCACCGCCGCACGCTGGAGCTGACCTTGGCGCGGCTGCAAACACTGATGCCCGCCGTGGGGCGCGAGACGATCCAGTTTCGGCTGCTGCTGACCATGAACGCCGTGTACTACGGCATCTCGTACCGCAGCTACATGCGGCGCTCGCCGTTCGGGGCCATGGAACTGTCCATGCCCGGCAACGAAGCGCGCGAACAAGAAGAGTTTTTGACTTATCTGGTGGCTGGGTTGAGCGGCTAATAAAGCCTCCCTGGCGTCGTTGTTCTGTCTTGCCGTACTGAACGTACTGTCTGCGACAGAAGCGCCTAGCCAGAGAGGCTTTCTTAACCGCTTAACTCCCTGCTGATGTTGACACGCGTGTGCGTTGCTTGGGCAACGCACCTGCAGCGTTAGCTTGCGCCCATTTTTTACCCACCGCCTCACACAACCATCAAGGAGACAGGCATGCAGAAGAACAAAAGAGATATCGGCAACCACCACGTCGGCGCGCCCCTGCGCCGCACGCTGCTGGGCCTGACCCTGGCCGCTGCGCTTACCGCCTGTGGCGGTGGTGGGCAGGCGCTGGTGGACGGTGGGGGCACCACCGGCGAGTTCACCATCAGCACGCACGAGCTGGCCAGCCGCGCCAAGGCGGCGCGCACGCCAGGCACGGCGGGGGTCACCGTGGCGGCGGGCAGCAAGCTGGCCACACAGTTCGGCGCGGCGGGGCCGGATTTGAACCGGGTGCGCTACACGCGCTATGGGCTGGCGGCCAACGCGGGCAAGCCGGTGGATGCGGTGCTGGTGGCGATGCCGGGCACGCTGGCGGCGTCGCACAGCTACCTCATCCTGGCCGAGAACCTGGTGCGCCGCATGTGGGCCGACCACCAGGCGGTGGTGGAGGTGTGGGGGGTGGACCGCCGGTCCGTGGCGCTGCAGGACATGGAGGGCCTGCAAATCGCAGAGCGCGAGCGCGATGCGGCGCTGGGCCTGAACTTTCTGTACGGCGGCGAGCTGGGGCTGCCGCTGCCGGCCAAGCTGGCACGGCGCGCGGTGTTCCACGAAAGCCGCGAGATCCCGTTTTTGGCGGAGTGGACGCCGCAGGTGCATTCACACGACCTGGATGCGGTGGTGACCGCAGCGCACACGGTGGCGCGCGATGGCAATGTGTTTTTGGGCGGGCATTCGGCCGGCACGGGCTTTGTGGCGCGCTATGCGGCCACGGACTTCAACCTCACGGGCACGGGGCCGGCGCAGCCGGGCTACGCCAGGCTCAAGGGGCTGGTGCTGTTCGAGGGCCCCGGCGGTGCGCTGGCAACGAACGCGCCCACGACGGCGCAGCTCGACGCGGTGGTGCGCGCGGCCGATGGCGGGCTGTATGCGGCGGTGGCCTCGGGAGCCGAGCCTGGGTTTGTGTCGCGCCCGGGCCTTACGCCGCGAGTGAGCGCATCGACCGAGATCGCGGGCATGCAGATGGCCTTCGAGGGCACGATCAACGGCACCCAGGCGCTGCTGCAGGCGGACCAGGGGGGTGTGGCGGGCAACAACGTCTACAACCGCGTGGCGGACTTCACCAAGCGCGACTTTGCCGTGACGGCGGGCGCGGCCATCGGCACCTTCATGGACGACGACAACCTGCAGCGCACGGTGTTCTATTCGGTGTCGATGGGCGCCCTGGGCCCGGCGCGGGCCGACGGCCTGCGCACCTGGCTGGACAATACCGACCCGCTGCCCGCAGCGGCCTACCGCGACTTTGGCCCGCAGCCGGCCACGCTGGTGGCCAACCCGCCCGCCTGGGGCAAGGAGGTGGAGCCCACCAACCTCAAGCGCCTGTCGCGCGCGCTGTACCTGGGCAACACCACCTACAGCGACTGGTACTACCCGAGTTCGGGCCTGTTGCTCGCCAATGCCGAGGGCAGCGGCGGCGCCAACCTGGGGCTGGACACCAGCGCCCTCTCACTGCCCGCCAGCCAGGGCGGGCGCGGCCGGGCCGACATCGTGAACCAGACGCAGGCGCGCAAGATCGACATCCCCGTCATCGCCTTTGGCGGCACCAACGGCCTCACGCCGGTGGCCGGCATCTGGCGTGGCTTTGCCGAGGCGATAGCGCCCTGCGCCGCAGCCAGCTGCAAGGCCGGCATTGCGCGCACGCCCGCAGGCCAGCCCACGCTGGTGGCCAACCGCCAGTACGGCGGGGTGGAAGGTGGCTTCGAGGTACACATGAGCGAGGGCTACTCGCACGTGGACATCGTGACGGCCGATGACGATGCGACGAACAACGTGATCCGGCCGCTGGCGGCGTTCATGAAGCGCAACGCGAGCGCCGGGGGTGCCAAGTGATGCGCAGCAACATGCAACAGCACCACCACCAACACACTACCCGCTGGCGCGGACTGTGGGGCGCGATGGCCCTGGGCACGCTGATGGCCGTGGCCGTTTCGGCCTGCGGCGGGTCGGACGACGGGCCTGCCGCAGCGCTGGTCTACGACTGCAAGGGCGCTGTGCGGCACGAATCGCCCGCGCCCGGCTCGGACGCATGGAAGCAGCGCGACGCGGACAACATGGCCTGTGCCCGCGAGCGCACCGACGACTTTGCGCAGCAACCCGCCGCCCTGTTCACCGCAGGCAAGCTGCCCGCGCTGGACGCCTACCGGACGCCGGCCCTGCATGCCAACACACGCTTTCGGTTTGCCGAGGCCACTGCGCCCGGCCGGCTGGGCAAGGCCGTTGCCACCGAGGTGTACCGGCCCTGCGCAGCGGGCACCTGCAGCGGCATGCCGGCCACGCTCAGGTCCTTTGAGGGGCCCTACCCTGCCGTGGTGATCGTGCACGGCGGCGGCAGCAGCAAGCGGCTGCACCGCTCGGCCAGCCAGTCGCTGGCCGAGGCGGGGTACATGACCATCGCGCTGGATACGACGGCCGCCATCGGCACCCACGGCATCGACACGCAGGACGTGGTGGACTGGCTGTTCTCCAACCCCAGCGCGCCGCTGGCGGACGGCAGCTACTTCCCCTACTGGAGCCAGCTGGACCCCCGCACGGTGGGCATTGCCGGGCATTCGCAGGGCGCCAGCACGGCCAGCCTGATCGGGCAGACGGACAAGCGCCTTTCCGCCATCGTGGCCTGGGACAACCTGACCACCATCCGCAGCGGCTGGGTGGACAAGATCGGCATCGACCCGCCAGCGGGCGTGGCGATACGCACGCCGGCGCTGGGCTTTGGGGCAGACTACAACTTCACCATTGCGCCGTACACCGAGCCACCCGAGCCCGCCAAGGTCAACACCCAGGCCGGCCGCGGGCGCGGTGCCGAACCGCACCCCAAGGACCTGGGCTACCAGGAGGTGCGCACAGCCGGGGTGGACAGCATGCTGCTGGTGCTGCGCGCGGCCACGCACCTGGACTTCTCGCTGTTTGGCGGGCCGGCCAGCCGGTATGGCGAAAGCGCCATCAACTACTACACGCTGGCCTGGTTTGACCGGTACCTGAAGGGCGCGCGCGACCCCGCCGTGGCAGCGGACGCGTTTCGCCGGCTGACGGCGCAGGCGTTCGACGACTCTGCCGACCGGCACAACATCAGCCAGGGGCTGTACGACCCGGCCGCCGCCACCGCGGCAGGCTCGGTCTACAAGGGCAACCTGTCCTACCTGGTGAAGGGCACACCCACGCGCGAACGCCTGTCGTTCTACTTCAAATCGCGCTGCGCCATCACGCCGCCGGGCAGCACGCTGCGGGTGGAATCGGAGGACATGCGGTCAGCCGGCTGCCGGTAGACATCGACCGTGCACCGCGGCTATTGGCCTGGGCTGGCGCCTTGGCGCACCGCCTCCCTGCCCGCCAGCAGGTCCACAAACGCGCGCACCTTGGCTGGGCGAAACCGCGCTGCGGGGAACACCGCATGGATGCCGCCCGAGGGCAGCTCCCACTGCGGCAGCACCTGGATGAGGCGGCCGGTGGCAAGGTGGTCTGCAATCGCATAGTCAGGCAGCACGGAGAGCCCGGCGCCCTGGCACACGGCTTCGCGCACGGCCAGGGTGGCGTCGAGAAAGATGGATGCCTGCATGGTCACCGCCTGGCGTTCGGCCCCGTCGCGCGCGAAATCCCACCGGAGGTTGTCGCGCAAGGCGGTGTTGGCCACGAAGGGCAGCCCCGCCAGCTCGCCCGGCTGTGTGAGCGTTGCCACCTGCCGCGCCATGGCAGGCGGCGCCACCAGCAGTTGCCTGAACGCGCCGATCTTGCGGGCCTGCAGGCCCGTCTCGGCCAGCCAGCCGACGCGTATGGCCAGCTCGATGTTGCCGGTCATGAGGTTCAGCGTCTGGTCGCTCATGATGGCGTCGACCTTACAGGCAGGATAGCGCTGCATGAAGGCGACGATGGCCGGCACGACGACGCCCACGCCGTAGTCGAACGGCGCGGTGAGCCGCAGCGTGCCCGATGGCTCTGCCGATGATTCGGCCAGTTCGTCGAAGGCGTCTTCGGCCTCGTGCAGGATGGATGCACAGCGCAGGTAGAAGGCCTGCCCGGCCTCGGTGGGCTGCACCTTGCGCGTGGTGCGCACCAGCAGCGAGGTGCGAAACTCGCTCTCCAGCCGGGCCACCTGCTGGCTGACCACGGCCTTGGTGATGCCCAGCCGCTCGGCTGCAGCAGTGAAAGAACCCGTCTCGACCACCGCAACGAAGTAGGCCAGCCGCCGTAGGTTGCCCAGCCCGCCCAGGCTGTTGTCGGCCTGATTGTATGTTTTTAGCATACATTGTGTTTAGCATGTATGTATTTCAGAGTCAATCATTAGTACCTACCATGGCCCCAGCGCGTCTGCACCGGGCCGGCAACTGCCCGCAAAAGGAGCCGCGCCAAGCTGCAATCAGTGATCCACAATGCAACCGCCGCAGGCGTCGCGATGGTTGATTTTCAGGAGTGAAACGCCATGGCTGATACGACCCGATTGACGTGGAAACATTTCCCCGCTGGCGAGCACGGATTCTTCCGCGCGCCGGTGCTCATCTCTGGCGCGAGCGATGCCGTGCTGATCGACGGCGGCTTCACGCTGCCCGATGGCAAGGCGCTGGCCGAGGCCATCAAGGCCAGCGGCAAGAAGCTCACGACCATCTACATCAGCCAGAGCGACCCGGACTATTACTTCAGCCTGGGGCCCATCAAGGCGGCCTTCCCGGATGCCAGGGTGATCGCTGCGTCGGCCACCATTGCCGCCATTGAAGCCAATGTGCAAAAGAAGCTGGCCACCTGGGGCCCGCAGCTCAAGGACAACGGCCCGCAGGCGCTGGCAGACATCGTGATGCCCGAGGCCTTCGACGGCCCAAGCCTCAGCCTGGACGGCCACGCCATCGACATCGCCAATGCCGACGGCCTGGCCAATCGCCGCTATATCTGGGTGCCATCGCTCAACGCCGTCTTCGGCGGGGTGCTGGTGTTCTCTGGCGTGCATGTGTGGACGGCAGACACGCAGGGCGCCGATGCGCGCGCCGCGTGGATCAGCAACCTTGACGCCATGGCCGCGCGCCAGCCTGCGGTGGTGGTGCCAGGGCACATGGCGGTCACTGCCGCTGCCGATGCATCGGCACTTGCCTACACCCGCGACTACCTGCTGGCGTTTGAGCAGGAGCTGGCCAAGGCGGCCGACAGTGCCGCCCTGATCGCCGCCATGACGCAGCGGTACCCGGACGCGGGCATGGGCGTGGCGCTGCAGATCGGTGCCAAGGTGGCCACCGGCGAAATGAAGTGGGGCTGAAGCCATGACGACCCAACCTATCGACATCGTGCGCGCGCACTACGCCGCGTCGGCCCAGGGCAATGTGCAGGAGATGATGGCCCACGTGTCGCCCCAGGTGCGCTGGACCGAGATGGCCGGGTTTCCGTGCGCGGGCACCTGGGTGGGGCCGCAGGCGGTAGCCGAAAACGTGTTTGCCGTGCTGGGCCGCGACTGGATCGGCTACCGGTTCGAGCTGCAAACCCTGATCGATGCGGGCGACCAGGTGATCGGGGTGGGCACCTACCACGGCACCTTCCGCGCCACGGGCAAGGCCATGCAGGCCCGCGTGGCCCATGTGTGG
Source organism: Acidovorax sp. Root219 (assembly GCF_001428665.1). Lineage (GTDB taxonomy): Bacteria > Pseudomonadota > Gammaproteobacteria > Burkholderiales > Burkholderiaceae_C > Acidovorax. The sequence continues at coordinate 8,952 of NZ_LMIJ01000017.1, read as the reverse complement.
AAGGTGCAGGACGGCCAGATCGTGGCCTTCGAGCAATTCACCGACACGCTGCTGGTGCGCCAGGCAATGGGCAACGCGCCGTAAGAAACTTTGCCGGGCTGGCCAAGTCCACCACCTGCATGCGGCTGCCATGGCAGGCGCATGCAGATATCACCATCGCAACCATTCACATCACCATGCACCATTCAAAACTGCTTGCCATCGCCGCGCTGGCCATCACCCTCGGGGCGCCCGCATTCGCCCAGACGCCTGTCACCCCGACCACGGACCAGGCGGCGCAGCTCGCCAGCAGCGACCCCAAGATCGCCGCCAACAAGCGCCTGGTGTACGACTTCTGGCGTGAGGTCTTTGAGTCGGGCCAGGTAAGTTCGGTGGAAAAATACGTGGCCGAGTCGTACATCCAGCACAATCCCAATGTGCCCAACGGCAGGGCCGCGCTGGTCGGTTTCATTTCAAGCCGGCATGCCACCCCCAAGCCGGTGGAAGACCGGATCAAGGCGCCCCTGGTTTCGATCACGGCCGAGCGTGATCTGGTGACGCTGAGCTTCGTGCGCGAGTACCCCGATCCGAAGGACGCTTCCAAGAAGTACACCACCACCTGGTTCGACATGTTCCGCATTGAGAACGGGAAGATCGTGGAGCACTGGGATTCGGCCCTGCGTCAGTGATACGAATTGGCCTTCAATCGTCTAGCGTCGTTGGTTCGCCTTGCCGTGCCACAGCACTGTCTGCGGCTCCCGCCTAGCCATACGATCAAATGCCAATCCGTATGAGGCTACGGTAGCGCGCGCAATGCGCTGGGGATGGCGATTCGCTGGGGGAAGCAAGGGTTGCTGCCGCCAACGGCCCTGACCGGGTCAGTGACAATGGCACCCCTTTCTCCCGGACATGCCTGTGCACAATTCGCCCATTCCGCCAAAGCCGCCTGCGCGCAGTTGGGCCCACGCCCGGATCACGGCCACCGCCGAGCAGCGGCGTGTGCTGGACTCCACGGCGCCGGCCATCATCATCAGCGCGCTGGCGGGCACGGGCAAGACGACCACGCTGTGCATGAAGGCCTGCAACCTGCTGGCCAGCCTGCAGGGCCAGCGCGAGGCGGCGCCACCGCGCATTCTGGTGCTGGCGTATTCGCGCGCCGGGGTGACTGCCATACGCGACCGCATGCTGCAGCTGCACGGCGCCGTGCCGCGCAGCATGGAGGTGCTGACCATGGAGCAGCTGTGCGAGCAGGTGCTCAAGGAACAGGGCGACCCGGTGGAGAAGCTCGACGACCCGGTGCGGCGGCGCTTTCTCATATTGCAGGCGCAAGAGGCCCTGCGGCTGGAACTGGAGCGCAACAGTGACAGTGGTGGCGGCAGCGATGGCATCGACGATGCCCTGCTGGGGCAGAACGTGGACATCGATGCCTTTCTGGCCTTCGAGGCGCTGGCCAAGAAGCGGCTGCTGGCGCGCGAGGTGGAAGACTCGGGCCTGGACCTGCGCGCTTTTTGTGAAGACCGCGACCTGGATTACGGCCTGTGCCGCCTGTACGGGCAGTACGAGCGCATGCGCGTGGGCATGAACCACGAGCCGCGCTTTTATGCCGAGGGCGACTGCACCTTCGAGCTGTGCCGCCAGTTGGGTGCGCTGGATTGGGACCAGCCGTTTGAATGGCTGCAAGAGCGCTACAGCGCCGTGCTGTTCGACGAGCTGCACGACCTGGACGAGGGCGCGCTGATGGTGCTGCGCAAGCTGGTGCAGGGCAACAATGGCTTCTTCGTGGGCGCGGGGGATTTCAACCAGCACATCCACGAGGGCTCGTTCTCGGTGTTTGGCGGCGGCATGGAGCGCGTGCGCGAATGCCTGCCGGCCGACACGCAGGTGCTGACCATCAACACCACGCGCCGCTTTGGCGCCGATATCTGCGCAGCGCTGAACCCGCTGTTCGGCGCGGAGTTTGCGCACGTGGCGGGCAGCTCGGACGCGTTTGCCCACCTCACCTACGACAGCGACGAGCACTGCGCCGCGCAGCTGGTGGAGCTGCATGGGCAGATCGTCAATGGCTGGGGCGCGCTGCAAGAAAGCAAGGGGGACAAAGGCGCACAGCACAACAGCTCGCTGAACGTGGTGCTGCGCAACCCGCAGGACAGCATCCTGCTCGAATGGGTGTTTGGCCACGAAGGCGTTCACTACGGCTGCCAGGGCATGAGCCCCTTCTACCTGCGCCGCGAGGTGGCACTGGCGCTGGCGCTGATGTGGGCACTGCAGGGCGATGACGGCCATGAGCGCTACCTGACCCCGGGCATCGTGGGCGCCGCCGTGGAGGGCCTGCTGCACTATGGCCGGCGCACGGCGCGCAGCGGCGCGGCCGACGTGGACCTGCTGGCCCAGGGCCAGTTCGACAACGCAGGCTGGACCGACCTGCCCGGCGCCGATGAGGGCAGCAAGCTCGCCGCCACGCTGCACAGCGGCGCCGCGCGCATGCGCCGCTACATCGCGCACGGCACGCTGAACCCGAATGCGCCCGAACTCAACGATGCCTGCGCCGAAATCATGGCCCTGCCCGCTGCGGCGCGGGCCGCCGTGCTGGCCGATGCCGGCACGTTCTGCCAACACCCGCTGGTGCGGCGCATCTTTGCCGATGCGCCCATCAACGGCACGGAGCGCAGCGCCTGCCTGGCCAGCCTGCAAAGCCTGGCCCGCCTGGCGCACGGCCTGCCGGTGGCGGAGCTGCTGGGCCGGCTCACGCTGCTGGTGACGACGAGCATCGGCATGCACCAAAGCCAGGAGCCCATCAGCCTGCGCCTCTTGAGCGTGGACGCCTGCAAGGGCCGCGAGTTCACCTTTGTGGCAGTGCCCTTCGTGGAGCGCGGGCGCTTTCCCGGCCCCGCATCGCACCAGGAAGCCTACCGAGAGCGCAACATGCTCTACGTGGCCACCACGCGCGCGCGGGCCGCGCTGTGGGTGCTGGAGAGTGCGGCCAAGCCGGTGTGGCCGGGGCCGGTTTAGGCCCGCCCTTTACGCCGCCTTGTCGCGGCCCATGCGCAGTGCGCCTTCGCCATCGTGCGAGGCGAAGCCATGCCATGCCAGCGCGTCCGCCACCATGTAAGTGCCAAGCGCCAGCAAACCCACCATCAGGCAGCGCCTGAACCACACGGCCGACAGACGCTGGCGGATGCGGGTGCCCAGGGCCATGCCCAGTAGCGCGGGCAGCAGCATCCAGGCCGAGAGCACGAGGGCGGATGCCGGGTAGCTGGCGTTGAGCGCCAGGCCGCCCGCCAGCGCGATGGTGGACACGGTGAAGCAGATGCCCATGGCCTGCACCAGCGCGTCCCTTTGGAGGCTGAGGGCCTGCAGGTAAGGCACGGCCGGCACCACGAAGACGCCGGTGGCGGCGGTGACCCAGCCGGTGGCAAAGCCCACCAGGGGCGACAGCCAGCGCTCAGCCCGGGGCGGCACCGCCAGGCGCGCCCCCACCAGGCCCCAGCAGCCATAGGCGATGAGCGCCACGCCCAGCAGCGCGCGCGACCACGCACCGGCCGGAGCCCCCAGCACCCAGGCCCCGAGCCAGGTGCCTGCGCAGATGCCCAGCTGCATGCCGCCCAGGCGCCGCAGCAGCGGCCCCAGCGTGGCCCATGGGCGCAGTTGCCACAGGTTGGTGATGAGCGAGGGCATGACGAGCAGTGCCGCTGCCTCGGCCGGTGCCATCAGCATCGCCAGCAGGGCCATCGACACGGTGGGCAGCCCCAGGCCGACGATGCCCTTGACGCCGCCGGCCACCAGAAAGACGGTGACGGCGCCCGCCAGCCAGGCCCAGGAGCCCCCACCGAACAGGCCGGCCATCATGGTTGCGGCCCCGCCCGCAGGCTCTGGCATGTAGGACAATTTTGAAATTGTGCTGGATTCATCGCGGACATTCCTCGGCGGCCCGCACGGTGCAGCAGGCCATGGCCGCCATTCTTGGCAAGGCGGGCGCGCCTGAAAATGCGGAATGCGGCGCACCCAGCCTCAGGCTGGGCCGAAGGCCGTTGTGGTACGTTGTGGCCCATGCGCTTTGACCTGACCGATCTGCGGCTGTTTTTGAACGTGCACGAGGCCGGCACCATCACCGGCGGTGCCGAGCGCAGCCACATGGCGCTGGCATCGGCCAGCGAGCGCGTACGCGGCATGGAAGACGCGTTGGGTGTGCCGCTGCTGCTGCGCGCACAGCGCGGCGTGCAGCCCACGCCGGCCGGCCACACCTTACTGCACCACGCGCGGCTGGTGCTGCAGCAGATGGAGCAGCTGCGCGGCGACCTGGGCGAGTACGGCGCGGGCCTGGCGGGCCATGTGCGCGTGCTGTGCAACAGCTCGGCGCTCAGCGAATACCTGCCGCAGGCGATAGCGGGCTTTCTGGCGCGGCACCCGCGCATCTCGGTGGATGTGGACGAGCGCTCCAGCCAGGAGGTGGCCGATGCGGTGCGTGCCGGCCTGTGCGACATGGGCCTGGTGTCCGACGCGGTGGACCTGGAAGGCCTGGCCACGCAGGTGCTGCGGCCCGACCCGCTGGTGCTGGTGGTGCCGCAGGGGCACGAACTGGCCGCGCGCCGCAGCGTGGCGCTGGCCGAGGTGGCGCACCTGGACTTCATCGGCCTGGCCGAAGGCAGCGCGCTGCAGGCCCTGGTGGTGCGCCACGCCCAGCGCCAGGGCCAGCGGCTGCGCTACCGGGTGCGGCTGCGCCAGTTCGAGGCGGTGTGCCAACTGGTCGGCCTGGGGGTGGGCGTGGGCATACTGCCCCGCGCGGCGGCGATGCGCCACGCCCGCGCGCAGCGCGTGAAGGCCGTGCGCCTGACCGATGCCTGGGCCGACCGGCAATTGGTGCTGTGCCTGCGCAAGCTGGAAGATTTGCCACAGCATGCGCAGCAGTTGGTGCACCATTTGCTGCCCGTTGCCCAACTCTGAGAAGATGGGTGCCATGCTGCTGCAAAGCCCCCGTCTTGAGACCGCCCCACCCTCTTTCACACCCGCACGATGAGCTACGACCTTCGTGTTTGGGAACCCCCGGCCGGCCAGGCCATTCCGACGTCGTTCGAAGAGGCCCTTCGCAACTGGTTCGAGCTGGAGCTGCTGGAGCCCGGGCCCAACCCCAAGTTCGCGGCCTTGGCCGCGCAAATGGTGGCCTACAAGGACTGCGGCGAGGCGCCCTGGGACGGCGATCCGGTCAACGATGCGAAAAACTGCCGCAAGGCCGTGTGGACGTTTTCACTGCCCGCCGAGAACCGCATGAAGCTGCTGGGCGCCGTGGTGAAGCGGGCCAACGCGCTGGGCCTGACGGTATTGGACGACCAGGTGGGCCTGGCGCTGGTGGCGCCCCACCGCGTGCTGCCGCCGGAGCGCACCGACTTCTGGAAACAGGCGATGCAGGTGCTGGAAGAAGCGCCCCTGGACTCGGCCCCACACGCACCCACACCGGCATCTGCGCCCACGCCCGCCGCAGCGCCCGCGCGTGCGCCCCTGTCCATGGCGCTTGCATCGGCGCGCGACGAGATGCGCTCGGTGCTCTCGTCGATGCTGCCACAGCACGGCTTCATATCACCCCGGCAGGCGATCGAGGTGCCGTACTACCACGCCCAGGCGGAGGCGACGTATTTCCGGCCCACCCCGGCGGGTGGACAGGGCGTCACGCTGCTGACGTCGAACACCAACCACCTGCCTTGCCTCACCATCGACGTGAATGTGTTCAGTGAAGAAATCGCCAACATCCTGCGGGCCGTCTTTCCCGAGCATGACGAGATGTATTTCCGGCGCCAGCTGAATTTCTATATCGGGATTTTTCAGGACACTTATGCCTATTTCCCCATCAAGGGTTCGGCAGACCTGCAGCGCATGGTGAAAGAGGTGCAGGACCCGGTGGGGCCCATTCTGGAGATGACCCGCACGCCGCAGGGCATGCACGCCATCATGTCGGGCACCACCGTTTTCCCGCTTCCTGGCAATCCTCTGGGCCACAAGACGCTGGCAGAGCACGCGCAGAAGAACTTCGGCTACGCCGCGCTGGTCAGCGCCTGGCTGTATGGCGGCGACCAGTTCCAGGAGGTGGCCCAACAGAAGCGAGCGAATGAAGAGCGCACGGCGCCCCCCGCTATGAAGAAAGAAATGGTGCAGCGGGTCGACCGGCTGCTGGCGTACCTGCGTGCGCAGGTGCAGCGCAAGGCATAGGAGCCACGCTCAGCGCGTTCGCTCCAAGAGCCACTGCTCCGCTTCAGCCTGTTTCTTGAAGCGCGCCCAGTCCAGCGCGGTCTTGCCATGGGGGTCCTTGCGCGCCAGGTCGATGCCCCGGGCCTCGAACCACTGCAGCGCCTCCACCCGGCCCCGGCCGGCGGCCAGCATGGTCGGGGTTTCGCCCCGGCTGGCCATTGCGGGTTCATCGAGCGGTTGGCCTTGCGCAGCCAGCCATTCCAGGCAGGCGATGCAGCCGCTTTGCGCGGCCATGTGCACGGGGCCCCAATCCCAGCGGTTGCGGGCCGACAGGCCGGCCCCGGCCTGCACCAGGCGCTGAGCCGCAGCCAGGTTGCCGCCATAGAAGGCGCGCAGCAGCGCGGTGTCGCCCAACTCGCTGTCCTTTTGCGTCTGGCGCAGGTCGGGCTTTGCGCCGGCGGCGAGCAGTGCCTCGATGTGCTCCAGCTGTCCCCGGTGCGCGGCCAGCATGAGCACGCTGGAGCCGTTGGGCGCCAGCAGGTCGGGGTTGGCGCCGGCCGCCAGCGCGGCGCGCAGGGCGGCGGCGTCGCCGGCGTTCTGGGCGTCGAGCAGACGGCCGTCTACGGCGGAGTACGACACGGCGGGCGCAGCCGCCTCAGCCGCTGGCGTGCGGCGCGCCATGCCAGCCACCTTGGGCCCCACAACCCACCAGACCACCAGGGCCAGCACCAGCAGCGCGCCCCAGGCCGGGCGGGAATACTGAGCCCGAACGGGCCGCTGCATGCCGGCCGCAAAGCGGCCACGCCGGCGCGCCCAGGCCTGCGCGAGCGAATGGCCCAGGGCCGTGGCCGCCGCCTCGCCACCCAGGCCGGGGGTCAGGCGTACCAGCGTGTCCCCTGCCCCACGCGCATACACGGCGTGGTAGCGGTGCTCGCTGGCACCGCTGCCCGTGGCGTACAGCAGCTTGTGCGCCAGGGTGCGGCTGGCATCGCCGGGCACGGTGTCGGCACGCGACCAGAGCCAGGAGTGGCGGCGCGCGGTGATGCCGCCGTCCTGCACGGTCAGGCTCCAACGGCGGGTGGCGGCGTGCAGCGCAAAGGCGGCCAGCCCGATCCAGGCGCCCGCCGCGAAGAACCCGTGGGGCAGCACCAGGCCCTGCGCGCTCAGGCGGCTGTTGATCGCCGCCTCCAGTGCCAGGCCGGCCAGCACCAGGCCGGCGGCCCAGCGCCAGCCGCTCTGGCTGAATTCGTAGGTCCATGCCTCTGGGGTCTCCTGCAGCGTGACCGCTAGGGGCAAAGGCAGGGGGCCTTCGTTCGCGACCTCGGCTTCGCTCAGGGGCGCAATGGGCACCACTTGCTTCCAGGCGGCGCGCCGGTCGAAGCGGTCGGGCAGTTCCTCGCCGCCACCCTCGAAGCCGCGCGGCGCGGCCTGCACGGGCAGGTCGTAGGTCAGCTCCACCGAGCCGTCCGGGCCGTGCAGCAGCTCCAGCCGCCAGTCCACGCGCTCGCCGGAGCGTTGGCTGCCGTGCGGTGGCGCATCGGCCGGCAGATCGAAGCGCGCGGCCAGCCGCAGCCCTCCATCGGCCGTGCGCTGCATGCGCGCCGCTTCGGTGAATGACTCCACACAGCGCTCGGGCGAGCCCGAGCCCGATTCGTCCACCCGGTACTGGGCCAGGCGCAGCTGCGGGCGGTGCTCGTGCTGGTGGGCGGCGGCGCGCTCGGTCAGCAGCAGCGTCAGCTCCACCGGGTGGCCGGCGCGCGGTTGGGCCGGCAGCGCCGTGAGCGCCGCGCCCGCATAGCGCCAGGCCTTGCGCGTCTGGTGCAATGCCAAGCCGATCAGCACCAACCCCACCATAACGAAGATCGAAATGAAGGCCTTGGCGAACCAGGGCGCGCTGCCGCTGGTCCACAGCATGGCGGCCATGGGGAAGGCGATGCCGCACCAGAAGACGGTGAAGAACCAGGTGGCGCCCGCCGACTTGCTAGCCGCGCCCTTTTGCAGCGGCTCGGGCGCAGCGCCCAGCTCGGCCTCCGGCTTCCTGCCGCCCCCGCCCAGCAGTATGTGCAGGAAGAACCAGCCCGCCACCAGCCCCACGCCCGTGAAGACCAGGGCAAAGGGTACGCGGAACATCTGCAGCGCCCAGCGGATGGAAGGGTCGATGAGGGCCTGCGAGGGCGCCTGCGGGTTGACCATGATGGTGATGGGCTGCCCACGGGACTGGGCGCTTTGCAGCAGACCGTGCCAGTGCTGGTGCCAGTCGCCGATGTTGTCGGCACCGGCCTCGGGGTCCAGCCCCACCCGGGTGCCCTCGTACTGCCGGCCCGCGAATTCGTAGCGGTAGCGGGCGTGCACCCGGTAGGTGGTGCCATCGCTGGACGTGTGGCGCTTGAGCTCGGTGCCCAGCACCTGGGCCGCCACCGGATGCCAGCTGCGCACCTCCAGCGCCGCCCGGAGCGTCTGCGCCAGGGGCTGGAGCCCCGCGAAGTAGCCGCCCAGACCAAAGGCCGCTGCGAATAGCCCGCTAAACAGCAGCATTCCCAGGCGCTTGGCCAGGGTGTCTATGTTTTCGGGGTTGTTCTCTCTTGCCATGGATGTCCCTCCATTTCTTTTTGTTGTTGTTATGCGATGAGGATGCGTCCCCATCATGACATTTGCATGACAAAAACAAGGCAATGGCATGTCTGCAACATGACCCTCCTGTTGCCGCACACCTCGTACCCGCAGCCTCGACTATTTCCAAAACTGGAACAGTCAGTTCGCGACTGGGTGGTTTTTCTTTGATCACCTGCGGCGTAC
>NZ_LMIJ01000016.1:87618-167795 GCF_001428665.1 Acidovorax sp. Root219 | reverse complement strand
TTGCGCAGGCTCGGATGTTGTTGGGGCGGTTGAAATAGATTTCTTCTACACCCTCTTTGGCGACGCAAAGAAAGGTACCTCGGCCGCCGGGCCGAGACCCGGCTCCCGCCCGCTGCCAAAGCATGCCATCAAAATAGCCATGCTGCCGGGCGCACATCTCGGCTCCCGCCCTCAACCGAGGCATGCAGCTGGCAACGGTAACAAGCAATCAAATCAATCGCCGCAGCTTCAATTCCAGATCACCAGCCTCCACCTCCAAAGCCTCCACCATCCACCCCACCTCCTCCAACGCCGCCCGGTACAACGGCAACACCAGGCTCACACTGAACGGCACCGAAAACCCCACCCTGCGCACCACCACCCCCTGCCCCGCCACGGCCAGCGCCGTGAGCGGATTAACGATGGCCACCCCCAGCCCCCGCTGCACCATCGCGCACACCGCCACCGCGCTGTGCGTTTCCATGCGCATCTGCCGCTGCACGCCGGCCTCGGCAAACAGGGCGTCGATCTGGCGGCGGTACGGGTCGTCGGCCGAGAGGCTCACGAACGGCTGATCGGCAAAGTCGGCCAGCTGCAGCACGGGCCTTGCAGCGAGCGCATGGCCTGCAGGCAGCACGGCCACCTCGTCCAAGGTCAGCAGCCGCTGCGAGCGCGTACCGGGCGGGGTGGAGACCTGCTCGCTCAGTGCCATGTCGAAGCGCTGCGCCGTCATCCACTCTTCCAGCAAAGGCGGTTCCTGGGGCGTGACGGAGACCCGGGCGCCAGGGTGCTCCACCAGCATGCGCGCGGCGGCGCCGGGCAGCAACGCATGGGACAGCGCGGGCAGGCACAACACGGACAGGGACTGTGCAGCACCGGCAGAGCGCCCCAGCGCCACGGCCCGGTCCACCACGCGGTCCAGGCCCTGCCAGGAGCGCTGCACCTCCTCCCACAGCGCCAGAGCCCGCGCATGGGGGCGCAGGCGGCCCTGCACGCGGTCGAACAGGCTGTAGCCCAGCAGCGACTCCAGGCGCGCCAGCTCACGGCTCACCGTCGGCTGCGAGGTGTGCAACAACTCGGCGGCACCTGTGGCGCTGCCGGCCAGCATGACGGCGCGGAACACTTCGACATGGCGGTGGCCGATCCGCGGGGCGCTGTTGTCAGGGGGGTGGGGCATGCGCCAAGCATATCCAAATTGAATAGCATCCACAAAACAAGCATTGGACTGGATGACTGGAGGGCGGCATGATCCGGCCCATCGCACCCCTTGCCTCGCCCTTTCCTGGAGCCGTTTCCATGTCCAACCCCTTCCCCCCCGCCCAGCTGCAGTCCCTGGCCGAGCAGTTCGGCACCCCGCTGTGGATCTACGACGCCGCCACCATCCGCCAGCGCATCGCCCAGGTGTCCAACTTCGACACCGTGCGCTTCGCGCAGAAGGCCTGCTCCAACATCCACATCCTCAAGCTCATGCGCGAGCAGGGCGTGAAGGTGGATGCTGTCTCGCGCGGCGAGATCTTGCGCGCGCTGGCGGCCGGCTACCAAGCCGGTGGTGAGCCCTCGGAGATCGTGTTCACGGCCGACCTGTTCGATGCCGACACCCTGGCCTGCGTGGTCGAGCATGGCGTGCCGGTCAACGCCGGCTCCATCGACATGCTGCACCAGCTGGGCCAGGCCTCGCCGGGCCACGCGGTGTGGCTGCGCATCAACCCCGGCTTCGGCCACGGCCACAGCAACAAGACCAACACCGGCGGCGAGCACAGCAAGCACGGTATCTGGCACACCGACCTGCCCGCGGCGCTGGCCGCCATAAGGCAGCACGGCCTGGCGCTCACGGGCCTGCACATGCACATCGGCTCGGGCGTGGACTACGTCCACCTGGCTGAAGTCTGCGGCGCCATGGTGGAGCTGGTGCGCACGGCGCATGCGGCCGGACACGACCTGCACGCCATCTCGGCGGGCGGCGGCCTGTCCATCCCGTACCGCAGCGGCGACCCGGTGATCGACACGCAGCACTACCACGGCCTGTGGGACACGGCGCGCCAGCAGGCCGAGGCCATCGTCGGCCACAAGCTCGGGCTGGAGATCGAGCCCGGGCGCTTCCTGGTGGCCGAGTCGGGGGTTCTGCTGGGCGAGGTGCGCGCCACCAAGAACGCGGGCAACAACCACTTCGTTCTGGTGGACACGGGCTTCAACGAGCTGATGCGCCCCTCCATGTACGGCAGCTACCACGCCATGCAGGTACTGCGCCGCGATGGCGGCACGGCAGCCGCGCGCCCCACGGTAGTGGCTGGCCCGCTGTGCGAGTCGGGCGACGTGTTCACCCAGGGCGATGGCGGCGTGGTGCTGCCGCGCGACCTGCCGGCGGCCCAGGTGGGCGACCTGCTGGTGATCCATGACACGGGCGCCTACGGCGCCTCCATGTCCTCCAACTACAACACGCGCCCGCTGATCGCCGAAGTGCTGGTAGACGGGGGCCAGGCCAGGCTGATCCGCCGGCGCCAGACCGTGCAGGAGCTGCTGGCACTGGAAGAAGGTCTGTAAACACGGCGCGCAGGCATGGCGCCGGCCCCTGCAAGGCCGGTAGGCTCGGACCTACGCCCGGGCGCCGCGTTGGCGGACAGGCGGCGCCAGGGGGCGGGAATACAGTGGAGTCACTTATCCACTTCCACCCGTTTCCAAGGAGATCACCATGCCCATCATTCTCTGGCTGCTCGGCGTCCCACTGTCCCTCGTCCTGTTGTTGATGCTGTTCGGGGTGCTTTGATCCCGTGCCCCACGGGGCACCGTGCCCACCGCACAAAGCCGTATCCGCCTCCCAAGGGCGGATGCGGCTTTTTTGCTGTGCAGCACCGTTTGCGCAGGCCACTTCACCATTGATCGCCACCTGCGTTTTAATGTTTGCCGATGGCCCCCGTCGCCGCTACGCTGGTTGCTTCCATGCCCTGGTCCACTCCTTTCGGCGCGTCAGACAAGGTACATGGAGACACCGCAAGGAGCATGCCATGCAAGTGGACGAACGGACCATCTTCGAACTGGAATACCCGGGCGAGTACCTGAGCCGCCTGGGCACAACCGAGACCAAGACCTGCAAGATCCGCCTGTCGCGCAAGGGCCAGGGCCTTTTGGCGCGCATGTACGCCAGCAGGGGCTACAAAATGCAGGCCACACTGACGCACGACTTCGACCTGAGCAGCCTGGTGGTGCAGATCGACGGGCAGCCCGCAGGCACCATCTCCGTGCGGCTCGATGACGGAAACCTGGCTGCGGCGGAGCAGTTTCCCGAATTCATCGGCGAGTTGCGCGCGCGCGGCGCCCGCATCTGCGAGATCGGCAAGCTCGCCATGGACCCGGGCGTGCGCTCCAAGCAGGTGCTGGGCGCCATCTTCCACATCGCCTTCATCGTGGCCTTCCGCGCACGCCGGGCGACCGATATCGTGATCGAGGTGAACCCGCGCCATGCACCGTTCTACATGCGCATGCTGCGCTTCGACCCGGTGGGATCGGCGCGCCTGTGCCAGCGCGTGGGCGCCCCGGCCGTGCTGCTGCACATGGATGGCAACAAGGGGCGCCGCCTGATCGACCAGTTCGGCGGCCGGCCCGGCCTGTCGGCGCAGGAGCGCAGTTTCTATCCCTATTTCTTCCACCCCGATGACGAGGAGGGGCTGCTGCGCCGCCTCTCGGCGGGCAATTGATCAAATTTCTTCGCGCGGGCCGCGGCCCATGAGCTGCGCGACCGCCTCTGCAGGCTGCAGCCGGCCATCGAGCAGGGCCACCACGGCATCGGTGATGGGCATGTCCACCCCCAGCAACCGGGCGCGCTGCGCCACCGTACGTGCGCTGTAGACGCCTTCGGCCACATGGCCGAGCGATTCCACGGCCTGCGCAAGCGTCTGTCCCTGCGCCAGCAGCAGGCCCACGCGGCGATTGCGCGAAAGATCGCCTGTGGCGGTCAGCACGAGGTCACCCAGGCCCGACAGGCCCATGAAGGTATCGGCCCGCGCGCCCAGCGCCAGGCCCAGCCGCGTCATCTCGGCCAGGCCGCGCGTGATGAGCGCAGCGCGGGCATTCAGGCCCAGTTCCAGCCCATCGCACAGGCCGGTGGCGATGGACAGCACGTTCTTCACTGCCCCGCCCACTTCCACGCCCACGATGTCCTCGTTGGCATAGACGCGCACGCTGGGGCTGTGGAATGCATCCACCAGGGCATCGCGCACGCTGGCGTGCTCGCTGGCCGCCACCAGGGCCGTGGGCTGGCCTCGGGCGACTTCCTGGGCGAAGCTGGGGCCACTCAGGGCCCCGGCCTTGAGCTGGGGTGCGACCTCGGCCCGCACCTCGTGGGCCAGCAGGCCGAAACGGCCAGGCGCGTCGCCAGCCACCGATTCAAAGCCCTTGCACAGCCAGGCCACGGGTGCCGCGCAGTCGCGCAGCGCCTGCAGCATGCCACGCAGGGCCGACATGGGCGTGGCCACAATGACCAGATCGGCCGCGCCTGCGGGCGCGGCAAAGTCCCCGCCGGCCAGCGCCAGCGTGGGGGGAAAGGCCATACCGGGAAGGTAGCGCGCATTCTCGCGGCCCGCCTGCATGCCGGCCAGTTGCGCGGCGTCGCGCGCCCACAACGTGACGGCATGGCCGGCAGGGTGCTGCGCGGCGCTCATGGCCACGGCAGAGCCCCAGGCGCCAGCGCCCAGAACAAGGATTTTCATCGCGATAGGGAGATCAAGCGGCGGGGACGGCATGCTGCGTCCCCGCGAACCACGCTTACTGCGTGATGATGGGCGACGGATTGCCCGCAGCCGCAGCCTGTTGCTGTTCGAACATGGCCTGGAAGTTGATTTCGGCCAGGTGCACAGGCGGGAAGCCGGCGCGGTTGATCAGATCGGCCACGTTGCCGCGCAGGTAGGGGTACACGATCTGCGGGCAGGCGATGCCCATGATGGCGCCCATCTGGTCTTCAGGAATGTTGCGGATCTCGAAGATGCCGGCCTGCTTGGCTTCGACCAGGAACACGGTCTTGTCTTTGACCTTGGTCTGCACCGTGGCGGTCACGGCCACTTCGAAGATGCCTTCGGCCACGGGAGTGGCTTCCACGCCCAGCTGGATGTCCACGCTGGGTTGTTCCTGCTCCAGCAGGATGCCGGGCGAGTTCGGTTGTTCCAGCGACATGTCCTTGAGGTAGACGCGCTGGATCTGGAAAACGGGGTTCTCTTGGTCGGCCATGGTTGACAAGTCTCTTGTGCTCAGAACGAGCGTGTGTGGCAAAACAAAACCCGCCGGGGAAGAGCTCCCGCAGCGGGCACATGGGGCTGCATTATGCAGCGCCCGGGAACGGGCCTAAGCGATCACTGCGCACCCAGCAATGGCATCAGGCCACCGCGCCCATCCAGCGCCACCAGGTCATCGTGGCCGCCGACATGGGTGTCGCCAATGAAAATCTGGGGCACGGTACGGCGCCCGGTGATCTCCATCATGGTGTTGCGGGCCGCTGGGTCGGTGTCGATGCGGATCTCCTCGATCTGCTCCACGCCCTTGGACTTGAGGATCTGCTTGGCACGGATGCAGTAGGGGCAGACGGCGGTGGTGTACATCTTCACGGGTTGCATGGCGGGCATCTTTCGTAGAGGGGCTGCGGCGGCGGAGGGGGGCGCCAGGCGCCCATGCCTTTTATCTAGGGGCTTCTCAGGCCTTTTCAACCGGCATGCTGGCTTCGCGCCAGGCATTGAGGCCACCGGCCAGGGCCTGGACGTTCTCGTAGCCGAGCTTCTTGGCGATGCCCACGGCGCGGTTGGCGCGCGCGCCCGTGGCGCATACCAGCACCAGCGGCAGGGCCTTGTTCTTCACCGTGGTCGGCAGGCGCTCTTCGAGCTGGTTCAGGGGGACGTTCTTGGCACCACCTACGTGGCCGGCCGCGAATTCCTCGGTCTCGCAGACGTCGATGACGACGGCTTTTTCGCGGTTGATGAGCTGCACGGCACCAGCGGGCGAAAGCGTGCCACCACTGGCGTTCTTGAGCAAAGGCCACATCAGCATGCCGCCCGAAGCCAGTGCAACGAAGAACAGATACCAGTTGTCGATAATGAATTTCACGGGGATTCCTTGGGTTGGCGAACAGCGCAATTTTAGAATGTATGGTTTTGACCCGCTTCTCCAAGGGAAACCATGCACAAACTCGTACTGATCCGCCACGGCGAATCCACCTGGAACCTGGAAAACCGCTTTACCGGCTGGACCGACGTGGACCTCACCCCCACCGGCGTGGACCAGGCCAAGAACGCTGGCCGCCTGCTCAAGGCCGAGGGGTACGAGTTCGACGTGGCCTACACCAGCGTGCTCAAGCGCGCCACGCGCACGCTGTGGCACACCCTGGACGAGATGGACCGCACCTGGCTGCCCGTGGTGCACAGCTGGCGCCTGAACGAGCGCCACTACGGCGCGCTGCAGGGCCTGAACAAGGCCGACATGGCCAAGCAGTACGGCGATGCCCAGGTGCTGGTCTGGCGCCGCAGCTATGACACGCCGCCACCGGCGCTGGAAGCCACGGACCCGCGCAGCGAGCGCAGCGACGTGCGCTACGCCCGCCTGGATGCCGGCCAGGTGCCGCTGACCGAATGCCTCAAGGACACCGTGGCGCGCGTGCTGCCCTTCTGGAGCGAATCCATCGCTCCGGCCATCCAGGGCGGCAAGCGCGTGGTGGTGGCGGCGCACGGCAACTCGATCCGCGCCCTGGTCAAGTACCTGGACAACATCTCGGACGATGCGATCGTGGGCCTGAACATTCCCAACGGGATTCCACTGGTATACGAGCTCGATGCCGACCTCAAGCCCATACGCCACTACTATCTGGGTGACGCTGAAGCGGCGGCCAAGGCCGCTGCGGCAGTCGCTTCGCAAGGCAAGGCGTAAGAAAGGGCGTGAAGCGGGTGTAAAGCCCGCTGATAAAACCCTTAAAACGCCTGAAAGCGAGTCCCGGCGCGGAACTGCGGCGGGTTTGGCCCTTCCAAGGTGTATATTGACGCGGCAAAAGGTGTTCTATGGGCCAAAAACTCAAAATTGCAGGATGGGTATCGGTAGGCGTGGTGGCCGGAGCGCTCACCACGGTGTCATTGCAGACCGTCGCGCGCGGCGCCATGACCCCACTGCCTCTGGAAGAAATCCAGCAACTCTCGGCCGTGTTCGGCCTGGTCAAGACCGACTATGTCGAGCCGGTGGACGACAAGAAGCTCATCACCGATGCCATCTCCGGCATGGTGGCCAGCCTGGACCCGCACTCGCAGTATTTCGACAAGAAGTCCTTCAAGGAATTCCGCGAAGGTACGTCGGGCCGCTTCGTCGGCGTGGGCATCGAGATCACGCAGGAGGATGGGCTCATCAAGGTGGTCTCCCCCATCGAAGGCTCGCCCGCGTTCCGCGCTGGCCTCAAGCCCAACGACCTGATCACCCAGATCGATGAAACGGCCGTGAAGGGCCTGGCGCTCAACGACGCCGTCAAGCGCATGCGCGGCGAGCCCAACACCAAGGTCACGCTCACCATCTTCCGCAAGGACGAGAGCCGCACCTTCCCGGTGACCATCACGCGCGAAGAGATCAAGACCCAGTCCGTCAAGGGCAAGGTGATCGAACCCGGCTACGCGTGGATCCGCCTGTCGCAGTTCCAGGAACGCACGGTCGACGACTTCGTGCGCAAGATGGAAGAGATGTACAAGCAGGACCCCAACATCAAGGGCCTGGTGCTCGACCTGCGCAACGACCCGGGTGGCCTGCTCGACGCGGCCGTGGCCATCTCCGCCGCCTTCCTGCCCGACAACGTCACGGTGGTCACCACCAACGGCCAGTTGGCCGAAAGCAAGTCCACCTACAAGGCAGCGCCCGAGTACTACCAGCGCCGCAGCGGCGGCGACCCTCTGCGCCGCCTGCCCGCCTCCATCAAGTCGGTGCCCATGGTGGTGCTGGTGAATGAAGGCTCGGCCTCGGCCAGCGAAATCGTGGCCGGCGCGCTGCAGGACCACAAGCGTGCCACCATCATGGGCAGCCAGACCTTCGGCAAGGGCTCGGTGCAGACCGTGCGCCCCCTGGGCCCGGACACGGGCATCAAGCTGACCACGGCGCGCTACTACACGCCGAGCGGCAAGTCGATCCAGGCCAAGGGCATCGTGCCCGACGTGATGATCGACGAGTCCGAGGAAGGCAACGTGTTCGCCGCCCTGCGCATGCGCGAAGCCGACCTGGACAAGCACCTGGGCAGCGGCCAGGGCGAAGAAAAGAAGGACGCCGCCCGTGAAAAGGCCCGCGAAGAAGCCCGCAAACGCCTGGAAGAAGAGGCCAAGAAGCCTGCCGCCGACCGCAAGGCGCCCGAGTTCGGCACCGACAAGGACTTCCAGCTCGTGCAGGCCCTGAACCAGCTCAAGGGCCGCCCCGTGCTGGTCAGCAAGACGCTGACCGAGCGCAAGGAAGACAAGAAGGAAAACTGAGCTCTTCGCTGAGCGCAGCCCAAACCCGCACAAGGCCGGCCTCCCCAGGGAGTCTGGCCTTTTTCACGCCTGCCATCGCGCGCAGGCAATCTCCCGCACAATCGCAGCCCGACCTGCAGCACCCAACCTCGCCCCATGACCGACGACCAACTCCTGCGCTATTCGCGCCACATCCTGCTCGACGAGATCGGCATCGAGGGGCAGGAGCGCGTGCTGGCCGCCCATGCCGTCATCATCGGCGCCGGGGGCCTGGGCTCGCCTGCGGCGCTGTACCTGGGCTCCGCCGGCGTGGGCCGCATCACGCTGGTGGACGATGACACGGTGGACCTGACCAACCTGCAGCGCCAGATCGCGCACACCACGGCGCGCGTGGGCACGCCCAAGGTGCAGTCGGCCGCGCAGGCGGTGGCGGCCATCAACCCCGAAGTCCAGGTCCGGGCCATCAAGGCCCGCGCCGATGCGGCCCTGCTCAACGAACTGCTGCCCGGCGCCAGCGTGGTGCTGGACTGCAGCGACAACTACGCCACCCGCCATGCGGTCAACGCAGCCTGCGTGCGCCACGGCGTGCCGCTGGTGGCGGGGGCGGCGATCCGCTTCGATGGCCAGATCACGGTGATCGACCCGCGCAACGGCAAGGCACCCTGCTACGCCTGCATCTTCCCGCCGGACGCGCAGTTCGAGGAGGTCAGCTGCGCGCTCATGGGGGTGTTCGCGCCCCTGGTCGGCATCATCGGGACCATGCAGGCGGCTGAGGCGCTGAAGCTGATCACCGGGGTGGGCACCACGCTGGCCGGGCGGCTGATGATGCTGGATGGCCGCTCGATGGAATGGAGCACCATGCACGTGGAGCGAGCACCCGGATGTGTTGTGTGTGCGTCACCGTAGGAGCACTCCTACACAGCCTGCGTGCAGCCGCTGTCAGAATGTAAGAGGCACTTCGGTTAAATTCAGAACCGGGCCAACGCTTGGCTGCACCGACCGTCACCTGGATCCGTAGTGAAACTCCGCACGTACATCGTTGAAGACAATGCCACCATCCGCGAGAACCTCATCGGTACTCTGGAAGAACTGGCATCCGTCGAGGCGGTGGGGGTGGCGGAAACCGAAGACGAAGGCAAGGGCTGGCTCACCGGCCACCAGGAACAGTGGGACTTGGCCATCGTGGACCTGTTCCTGCGCCAAGGCAGTGGCCTGGGCGTGCTGGCCGCCTGCCGCGACCGCAGGCCCCACCAGAAGATGGTGGTGCTGAGCAACTATGCCACCCCCGACATCCGCATGCGCTGCGCCCAACTGGGCGTGGATGCGGTGTTCGACAAATCCAACGAAATCGATGCCCTGGTGGACTACTGCATAGAGCATGGCAGCGTACACCCCTCCCCCGACGCCCGCACGCCCGTGCGCGGCACGCCTTGAGCGCGCTGGCGCACCGCCAGCACGCACTCTAGCCTTGATGAAGAAGCGCGCCTGCCTGGGCAGGGCAAGGGCGGCGCGGAAGCTGCGGCCCCCTTGCAGCCAGGTGGCCTTGCGCTCAATCGATCAGGCGGTTCTTGAGCGCGTAGTAGGTCAGGTCGCTGTTGGACGACAGGCTCATCTTTTCCATCAGGCGCGTGCGGTAGGTGCTTACCGTCTTCACGCTCAGCGACAGCGACTTGGCGATGTCACCGGCCGTCTCGCCCTTGGCCAGCTTGAGGAACACCTGGAACTCGCGCTCCGACAACTGCTCGTGCGGCGGGGCGTCGTCCTTGCGGTTGAGCTGCTGGGCCAGCAGGTCCGCCACGGCGGGCGTGAGGTAGCGTTTGCCCAGGGCGATGATGCGGATGGCTTCCACGATCTCGGAGGGGTCGCATTCCTTGTTCAGGTAGCCGCTGGCCCCCTGGCGGATGAGATTGATGGCGTAATGCTCCTCCGGGTAGCCGCTGAGGATCAAAATACCCATGTCGGGCGCCTTGGCGCGCAGCATGGCCAGCGCATCCAGGCCGCTCTGGCCGGGCATGGACAGATCCATCAGCAGCACGTCGATTTCGTGGGTGCGCACCAGGTCGATGGCTTCGCGGCCGTTGGAGGCCTCGCCTTCCACGCGCAGGTCCACATGCTCGGACAGGAACTGGCGAAGTCCGGAGCGAACAATTGCATGGTCATCCACAATGCCGATCTTGATCATTGAGCGTTCTTTCGGGGAGAAGGCTTGCCCCTCCCAATTTTTGTTGAATGCACCTGCGTTCAGATCACCCGCCATTTGGCAGCGCCGTCAGCTGGTCTGTGGACATTATCCAGAATAACGCATATGAATTTGCATGAGATCTCCAAGGACTTGCTTCCCAAAGTCCGCAAAATGGCCCTGAGCCTGCCGATGGCACTGCTCGCGGCCATGGTGCTGGTGGGGATCAACGAGGTCGGCCACATGCGATCGCAGGGCGCCGTCACGCAGATGGCCCATGGCCAGGTGACGCACGGGGCCTTGAACCGGCTGCTGCAGAGCATGCTCGATGCCGAGACCGGGCAGCGTGGCTACCTGCTCACCGGCAACGACCGCTACCTCGAACCCTACGACAAGGCGCTGGCCAGCGTGCAGCAGGACCTCGACAACCTGCGCAACCAGTTCCTCGACTCGCCCGACGACATGCAGGAGCTGTCGCTGCTGTCGCGCCAGATCTCGCGCAAGCTCGCCGAGATGGAGCTCAGCCTCAAACTGCGCCGCCAGGGCAACGAAGATGCCTGGAAGTTCATCCTGCACACCGACGTGGGCATGGAGAACATGGAGGCCATCCGCAAGCATGCACAGGCCCTCATCGACCGCAGCGCGGTCGTTGTCAAGCAGGGGCAGGCGCAGGTGCTGCGCTCGCTGATGCTCTCGCGCATCGGCATCGCCACCGTCACCGCCATCGGGCTGCTGGCGTTCTTCATGTACCTGCGCCAGGCCACCGCGCTGCAGCAGTTCAGCCTGCGCGAGCAACTGCTGCTGGAGCGCGAGCGCGACCGGCTCGAAGGCCTGGTGCGCGAGCGCACGGCCACGCTGTCCGAGCTGGCCAGCCACCTGCAGCAGGTGCGCGAAGACGAACGGGGGCACCTGGCGCGCGAACTGCACGACGAACTGGGCGCCCTGCTCACGGCGGCCAAGCTCGACGTGGCGCGCCTCAAATCCAAGATCGACATCCAGGTGCCCGAGATCGCCGAGCGCCTGCGCCACCTGACCGAGACACTCAACAGCGGCATTGCGCTCAAGCGCCGCATCATCGAAGACCTGCGCCCCTCGTCGCTGTCCAACCTGGGGCTGACGGCCGCCATCGAGATCCTTGCGCGCGAGTACGGCGAACGCGCCGGCATCGAGGTGGAAACCAGCCTGGAGCCCGTGCAGCTGCCAGACACCACACAACTGACCGTCTACCGGCTGGTGCAGGAATCGCTCACCAACATCGGCAAATACGCCAAGGCGCAGAAGGTGCTGGTCTCTGTGCACAGCCACCCCAAGCACGTGGCCGTGCAGGTGCGCGACGATGGCCAGGGGTTCGACCCGGCCAGCGTGAGCCCGTCCTCCCATGGCCTGGCCGGCATGCGCCACCGCGTGGAGGCGGCCGGCGGGCGCCTGACCATCACCTCGCGGCCTGGCAATGGCGCGCTGGTCTCGGCCATTCTGCCGCTGCAGCACAGCCCCGCCTGACCGGCGCGCAGCAGGCGCACCTGCCCCGTCCTGAAAGCCTTTTCCCCTGCCGCAACAGCAGGACTGGGGAAAGGGCAATCCCCCGGTTCGCCAGCCCACGACCCGCCCGGCTCCATCCAGCAAGCCGCTGTCCTACAAGGCGGGCGTCCAGCCACCGACAAAACGGCGCGCCGGCCACCGGCATCCTGCCCGACACCGGCCACCTACATTGGAGTCAGGCGCCAACGAAAGGCGCTGACTGAACCTCTCGCCGGATGTCCGGCCCCAATGGAGAAGCACATGCTGCACTACGCCGTCGTTTTTCTGGTCATCGCACTGATCGCAGCCCTCTTCGGCTTCGGCGGCATTGCCGCAGGTGCCGTGGGTATCGCCAAGATCCTGTTCTTCGTGTTCGTGATCATGGCCGTTGTCACCTTCGTCGTGGGCCTGCTGCGAAGGGGCTGAAAGCCCCCTCCCAGCTTGCCGACCATCCCATCGTCTACACCAAGGAGTGAACCAATGACCATCCAATCCGCCACCAACAAGGTTGCCGAAAGCGCCCGCACCCTGACCGACGACGTGCTGCAAAGCGCCCAGGATGCAGTGCAAAGCACGCGCAACCTCGCCAATGGATCACTGGACAAGGCAGAAAGCAAGGTCCGTGCGCTGCGCCGGGAAGCCGACCCTGCCATCGACGATCTGGCCGCACGCGCCCAGGAACTGGCCAGCCGCAGCATCGACTACGCGGCCGAAGCCAGCGCCCGCGCCCGCCGCCAGGTGCAGGACGTGGCCGATGCGACCAGCAAGTACGTGGCCGAGCAGCCCGGCAAGTCGATCGTCATCGCTGCCGGCGTGGGGGCCCTGACCGCCAGCCTGATCCTGTGGGCATCGCGCCGCCGCAGCTATTGAATCCAGCCGGCGGGCAAGCAACCGCCGACGAACCCGAAATTTACTGGGACAGGGGCCACAGGCCAGTGTTCCAGAACCTACAGTCAGCCGGTCATGGAGGGTGCAAAAGACCGGTTGATTGAAATTGCCAAAGCACCCGCGTTCCCAATACCACTGAAGAAGGAAAAACCATGAAATACGCACGTGCCCTCGCCTTTGCCGCAGTTGCCGGCCTCACCATCGTCACCGCCACGGGCTGCTCGGTGGCACGCGACCAGCAAACTGTGGGCTCCTACGTCGATGACGCAGGCATCACCACCGCCGTGAAGGCCAAGATGGCTGAAGACAAGTCCGTTTCCGCCACCTCGATCAGCGTGGAAACGCTCAACGGCACGGTACAGCTGTCGGGCTTCGCCAAGTCCGCCTCCGAGAAGAACCAGGCTGAAAACATTGCCCGCAACACCAAGCATGTGCGCGAAGTGCGCAACAGCATCGTCGTTCGTCCCTGAACGACGCCCGCCATCGGCCGGTGAAAACCGCTGATGGCCCAAAAGCAGGCTCCGGCTTCACCGCCGGGCCTGCTTTTGCCATTGCGGCATGGCTTGGAGCCCCATTTGCATGGAAGACCCTCCATTGAGTCCACTGTCGCACGGCGTCTGGGTTTAAGCTCAGCCCATGCGGGTATTCAATTGCGACCACTGCGGTCATCTGGTGTTTTTCGATAGCGTGCAATGCCTGCACTGTGGCAGCGCGCTGGCCTTTCTGCCCGACCAGCAGACGATGGCGGCGCTGACGCCGGCCCCCCAGGATGGCCCGGACCTGTGGCGGCGCCTGGGTGAGCGGGGTACAGCGCAGTACAGCGGCCGGCTGTACCGCATGTGCCACAACCACACCACCTACGACGCATGCAACTTCGCCGTGCCGTCCAACGACTATGCCCAGCTGTGCGTGTCGTGCCGGCAGACGCGCCTGCTGCCTGATCTGTCGGACATGGCCAACCTGCGCCGCTGGAAACAGATCGAGGGCGCCAAGCGCCAGCTGTTCTACACCCTCGCCCGCCTGGGGTTGGAGCCGGCCCCAGGCCGCTACGGGCCGGTGTTCGAGTTCCTGGCCGATATGCTGGGGGGGCCCGCCATCCTCACCGGCCACCAGGGCGGCACCATCACCCTCAACGTGGCCGAAGCCGATGACGACGAGCGTGCACGCCGGCGCATCGCGCTGGGCGAACCTTACCGCACCCTGATCGGCCACCTGCGCCATGAGTCCGGCCATTTCTACTGGGACCAGCTGGTGCGCGATGGCCACCGGCTGGACGCGTTCCGCGCAGTGTTCGGTGACGAGCGGCAGGACTACGCCGCCGCGCTCGATGCGCACTATGCCAAGGGCAGCAATGGCAACGACTGGTTCCTGAACCATGTCAGCGCCTATGCCGCCGCCCACCCATGGGAAGACTGGGCCGAAACCTGGGCCCACTACCTGCACATGGTGGACCTGCTGGAAACCGCTGCCAGCTACCAGACCGCAGTGACCGTGCCCGACCCGCACATGGCCATGCGCCACCATGTGACCGACCCGTTCGTGGCCAACCACCCGGACTTTCACGACATGGTGCGCCAATGGGTGCCGCTGACCTTGCTGCTCAACAGCCTCAACCGCAGCCTCGGGCAGGACGATGCCTACCCGTTTGCCCTGTCTTCCGGGGCCATGGTCAAGCTGCGCTTCGTGCACGACATCGTGCAGGGAGCACAGTCCAGCGGCAGCAGCAACGCGCCAGCCCACCCGGCCACCAGCGCAGTGGGGTGAGCGGCAGGAAGGCCCCGCCCCTGCGCTGTCCCTGATGATGACGACTCCGACGACGATGACTGCCATGACGACCAATCCGCCTCCCAGCCCTGCTCCGCAACTGCTGCTGATTCCAGGCTTGGCGGGCGACGCGACCATGTGGCGCTTTCAGCGCGCGGTACTGCCAGCGGCCTTGCGCCCGGAGATCACCGAAGTGCACACCCGGCCCGAAGCCACGACCGTGCAGGCCATGGCGGCCCTGTTGCTCGCGCAATACCCCGGCCCCCTGCTGCTGTGCGGCGCCTCGATGGGCGGCATGATCGCCATGGAAGCAGCCCGGCAGGCACCGGGCCGAGTGGTCGGGCTGGCCCTGCTGGGCACCACCGCCCGACCGGAGACCCCCGAGATGCAGGCGCTGCGCGAAGCGGCCATCGCGCTGTTCGAGCAGGGGCGCGTGCGCGAGGTGATCGAGCCCAACGTGGCCTTCGCCTTTCACCCCGGCGGCGCGGCGCGGGCCGACCTGGTGCAGGACTACCTAGATTTCGTGCTGCGCGCAGGCGCCGAGCAACTGGTGCGCCAGAACCGCGCCGTCATCGTGCGCCCGGACGCCCGCCTGCACCTTCCCCAGGTGAAATGCCCCGTGCTGGTGGTCTGCGGCGAAGCGGACCAGCTCACGCCGCTGGTCTGCTCCGAGGAGATCGCGGGCCTGGTCCCTGGCGCCGAATTCGAGGTGGTGGCCGACTGCGGCCACATGCTGACCATGGAGCGGCCCGAGGTGGTCAACACGCTGCTCACCCAGTGGCTGCAGCGCGGCGGCTGGACGGGCTGACCCCTCAGGTCTGGGGCGCCAGGCTGCGCACCTTCACGGCCAGACGCTCCTGCACCGAGGGCGAGACGAACTTGGTCACCTCGCCGCCCAGCACCGCGATTTCGCGCACAAAGGTGCTGCTGATGAACTGGTACTTGTCGCTGGGGGTCAGGAAAACGGTTTCCACCTGGGGCATCAGGCTGCGGTTCATGCCGGCGAGCTGAAACTCGTAGTCGAAGTCGGTCACGGCGCGCAGGCCGCGCACCATGGCCTTGCCGCCGCGCGACACGACGAAGTCGCGCAGCAGGCCCGAAAAACTTTCCACCTGCACCTGGGGGTAGCCCTTGACCGCCTCGCGCACCATGTCGATGCGCTCTTCCAGGCTGAACAAGGTCTTCTTGTGGTGGCCGGCCGCCACGGCGACGATCACGCGTTCGAACAACTGGGTGGCCCTGCGCACCACGTCTTCATGGCCCAGGGTGATGGGGTCAAAGGTTCCGGGATAGACGGCGAGCACGTTCTGGGCCATGGCGGGTTGTCTCCTGTACGGCGGAATTGGCACTGGCCCCGGCCTCTTGTGGGCCTGCCGGGCCGCTTGGGCGCATTATGCAGTGCACTGCAACATGGAGCCTGGCTACAGCCTTTTCGGCGCTGCGTCGGAGCGAAATCGGGAGGGGTGGATGCTGCGGGTGCGCCGCATGGGCTACGCTCGTTCAAACAGCCGGAGCGTTCAATCGCCGATTTCGCCCCGACCCTTCGGGCAAGTGCCTTGCCGGGCGGTCTGCGGCGTTGCGGCGCTTGCCAATAGCCGCGCTATTGGCTGCGCACCGCGCCTAGCATCCCATCCCGGCAAGGCACATGCGCAGCGCCGAAAAGGCTGTAGCCAGGCTCTCGCCCCACCAGTTGACACATCAAGGCGCGCGCCAGCGCGAACGAAGCTCAGCCGGCCTCTCCAGGCACAGCCGCGGCGCCCACGGGCCGCAGCAGGTGGGCGTGCACCGCACCGGCCTTGAGGTGGCGGTAGACCACCAGGCCGCTGGCGGCCAGGCCTTCATCGGTCCAGGCGACCGGGGCCTCCAGGTACACGTAGCCGCTGGCGGCCACGGCCTTGCCAGCCGCCTCCAGCGCCGATTCGAACAGCTTGCTGTCGAAAGGCGGGTCGATCAGCACCAAGTCCAGGCTGCCGGGGGCGGCCTGGCGCAGCGCGGCAATGCCGTCGCCGCGCTGCACGCGCACGGCCCTGGCCTCCAGGCGCTGCTGCAGGGTGTGCAGTTGCGCCACCAGCGCGGCATCGCTCTCCACCAGTTGCACGGCCGCCGCGCCGCGCGAGGCGGCCTCCAGGCCCAGGGCGCCGGTGCCGGCAAAGGCATCCAGGCAGCGCCAGCCCGTCAGGTCCTGGCCCAGCCAGTTGAACAGGGTCTCGCGCACCCGGTCGGGCGTGGGCCGCAGGCCCGGGCGCTGGGCCACTGGCAGGCGGGTGCGCTTCCATTGCCCGCCAATGATGCGGATTTCGCCCGCACCCTTGGGCGCAGCCGCAGCGGCTGCCTTGTCCTTGGTGGCAGCGCCTTGCTTGGCGTTCTTGGCCGTGGGCGCGACAGCGGCTGCGGCCTGGGCCTTGCGGATCTCTGCGCTGATGGCGCCTGTGCGCAGTATGGAGCGGCTCATGGCTTGCCTCCCACCACCACGGTCACCATGCGCTCAGGCTGCAGCTTGCGCTGCATGGCGGCGCGGATGTCGGCCACGGTGAGGGCGTCAACGCGCTCGGTCCAGCGGTCCAGGTAGTCGAGCGGCAGGTCGTTCCAGGCGATGTTGGCCACATTGCCCAAGAGTTTCTTGTTGCTGTCGATGCGCAGCGCGAAGCCGCCGATCAGGTTGTCCTTGGCGGCGCGCAGCTCGGCTGCGGTGGGGCCATCGGCCACGAAGCGAGCGAGCACGTCGCGCGAGACCTTCACAGCCTGGGCCGCCTGGTCGGGCCGCGTCTGCAGGCCGATGGTGAAGGCCCCGGAGTGCAGGCCGCCCGCGAAGTAGCTGTACACGCTGTAGCTCAGGCCGCGCTTTTCACGCACCTCGTTGGTCAGGCGCGAGACGAAGCCGCCACCGCCCAGGATGTGGTTGCCCACCAGCAGTGCGATGAAATCGGGGTCGCGGCGCGGAAAGCCGGGTTGCCCGATCAGCACGTGCGCCTGTGCGGAGGCGAAGGGGATGGTCTTCTCCACCGGTGCGGTCAGCGCAGCAATCTCACCCACGGCAGGCAGAGGTGCGCAGGACGCCGATGCAGGCAGGCGCGACAGCAGCGTGGCCACCAGCGTCTGCGCCTGGGCCCGCGTCACAGCGCCGACGATGCTCACCTTGGCGCGGCAGGCCTCGATGGCGCTGGCATGGAAGGCCTGCATGTCCGGCACGGTGATGCGCGACAGCGTCTCTTCCGTCGTGCGCACGCCATACGGGTGGCTGCCGTACACCGCCGCGCCGAAGGCGTTCTCGGCCACGGTGGCGGGGCGCGTGTTCGACTCCTTGATGCTCGCGCTCCAGCGGGCGCGGTCGCGCTCCCAGATGTCGGCGGGCCAGCTGGGCTCGGCGATCTGGCGTGCGGCCAGGCGCGCGGCCTTGTCCAGCAGCGGCGGGTCGGTCAGCGAACGCAGCGAATAGTGCGTGGCATCGTTGTCGGCACCGGCCCCGAAGCTGGCGCCCAGGTCGGCCCAGGCCTCGCCCAGGGCGTTCTCGTCCAGGGCGGGCTCGGCGCCCTGCGCCTTCACGCCCTTGGAGGCCATGGAGGCCGTGGCGCTGGCCAGGCCGGACTGGCCGGCCGGGTCGCGGCGGCTGCCGGCGTCGAAGTCGATCTGCACGTCCACCATGGGGATGACCGGGCTTTCGACCAGCCACACCCGGGCGCCGTTGGCCTCGGTCCATTGCTGGATGGGCAGCAGCGCCCAGGCCGGGCTGGCGAGCAGTGCGCAGGTGCTGGCCAGCAAGGCGCTGGCCGCGAATTTCTTGAACTTGATCATGGAAGGGGACCCAGCTTTCTCAATGAACGGCAGCGCCGGGGGCGATGGCCGGGCGGGGACGGGCATTGGCGGCCAGCGGCTGGGGCAGCAGCGTCGCCACGGTCAGCTGATCGTCGCCGAAGTACTTGGCGGCCACGGCCTGCACCTGGGCCGGCGTCACCGTGCGCAGCAGCTCCAGCAGGCGCTCCTGCACGTCGAGCGGGTAGCCCTGTATCCAGTTGCCGCCCAGCTCCTGGGCCTGGCTGTGCACCGAATCGCGCTCGTACACGGTGGAGGCGATCCACTGCGTCTTCACGCGCGCCAGTTCGGCCTCGCTCACGCCTTCGCTGGCCAGGCGCGCCACTTCGGCGCGCAGGCCGTCCTCGACCTGCCGGGCGGTCTTGCCGTCGGCCGGCACCCCGGTCAGCATGAACAGCGAGGGACCGCGCCCGGTGAGCATGGCAGAGCTGTCGGCGCTGTCGGCCACGCGCTTGTCGCCCTGGCTCAGGGCCCGTTCAAGGCGCGCCCCGTCGTAGCCGCTGAGCACCGCCGACAGCACCATCAGCGACAGCGCGTCGCGGTCGGATTCCTGCAGGTTCTCCACCCGAGAGAGGCCCGGCACGCGAAACGCCAGGGCCACGTAGGCCTGCTCGGCGGGGGCCTTCACCTCCAGCCGGCGCATGCCTTTCTGCTCGGGCTCGGTGCGCGGCTTGCGCTCGGGCAGCGCATGCGTGGGCAGCTTGCCATAGTATTTTTCGGCCAGGGCGCGGACCTTGGCCGGGTCCACGTCGCCTGCGACCACCACCACCGCATTCGTGGGCGTGTACCACTGGCGGTGAAAGGCGCGCACGTCGCCGGGTGTCATGGAGTCGAGGTCGCTCATCCAGCCGATGATGGGCCGGCGGTAGGGCGAGGCGTTGAAGGTGGCGGCAAACAGCTGCTCGGCCAGCACGGCGTGGGGCTGGTCCTCGGTGCGCATGCGGCGCTCCTCCTTGATGACCTCGATTTCCTTCTTGAACTCGGCGTCGGGCCACTGGTTGTTGGCGAAACGGTCGGATTCGAGGCGCATCACGTCCTCCAGCCGGTTGGCCGGGATCTGCTGGTAGTAGCCCGTGTAGTCACGGCTGGTAAAGGCGTTCTCGCGCCCGCCCAGGGCCGCCACGCGGCGCGAGAAGTCGCCGGGCGGCACCTTCTTCGACCCCTTGAACATCATGTGCTCCAGGGCATGGGCCACGCCGGAGGTGCCGTCCACCTCGTCGATGGAGCCCACGCGCACCCAGACCATGTGCACCGCCGTGGGTGCGCGGTGGTCGGGCTGCACGATGAGCTGCATGCCGTTGGCGAGCGTGAACTGCTGCGCGCCGGAGGCTGTGGCACGCGGCCCGGCACCTCCCGGCCCCGGCGGCGCCACAACGGCCCCGCCCGCTGCAGACGATGGATGGGAACCCGGAGAAACCACGTTGGTGGTGGCTCCGGCGCCGAGGCAGGCCAGCAGGCCCAGTAGGGTGAAAGCGCGTTTCATAGAATGGCTGATTCTAAGAACCCGCCAATGTTCAGTTTTTTCAAGAAAAAGCCCCCCACCTCGCCCGCCCCTGCCGATGAGCCCCCATCGGTGGCCGCGCCCGGAGCCCCTGCACCTGCTTACTCACCCGCGGCCCAGCCCGAGCCCCCTGCGCCGCAGCCGGCCCAGGCCCCCGCACCGGCCATCCCCGGCCTGGGCTGGCTGCGCAATCCCTTTGGCGGGAAGGCGGAGCCCGCGCCAGCGCAGCCGATCGCCCCGGCACCTGCCGTCCCCCTCCCCCCGGCCCCTGCCCCATTGGCAGCGCCAGTACCTGCGGCACCCGCACCCTGGACACCGCCTGTCACCATTGCACCGGCGCCCGCCACGGCCGTGCCGCCGTCCACGCCAGCCCCCACGCCAGCAGCACCTGCCGCCTGGGCGCCCTCCCCCGCGCTGCCCCCGGTTGCGGCCCCTGTGGCGGCCCCTGCCCCCGTGGTGCCCCCCCCGGCGCCGGTTCCCGCACCGCCGCCCGTGGTGGTCCCGGTGCCTGCGGCCCCCGTGGTGGCCGAGCGCAAGGGCTGGCTCGACCGGCTCAAGCTCGGCCTGCGCAAAACCGGCAGCAGCATCGCCACGGTCTTCACCGGCACGCAGATCGACGACGCGCTGTACGAGGAGCTGGAGGAGGCCCTGCTCATGGCCGACACCGGCGTCAAGGCCACAGAGCACCTGCTGGCCGACCTCAAGCGCCGCGTCAAGGACAGCAAGACCACCGACCCGGCCCTGGTCAAGGGCCTGCTGGCCGATGCGCTGGCCGACCTGCTGCGGCCGCTCGAAAAAGCGCTGGTGATCGGCAAGTACACGCCCACCGTGATCATGGTGGCAGGGGTCAATGGCGCGGGCAAGACCACGTCCATCGGCAAACTGACCAAGCACCTGTCTGGCGAAGGCGCGGCGGTGCTGCTGGCGGCGGCCGACACCTTCCGCGCAGCGGCGCGCGAGCAGCTCGGCGTCTGGGCCGACCGCAACACCGTGGAGATCGTCAGCCAGGAGGGGGGCGATCCCGCCGCCGTGAGCTTTGACGCCGTCACCGCAGGCAAGGCCCGCGGCAAGGACGTGGTGCTGGTCGATACCGCCGGCCGCCTGCCCACGCAGCTGCACCTGATGGAAGAGCTCAAGAAGATCCGCCGCGTGGTGACCAAGGCCGACGCTACCGCCCCGCACGAGGTGCTGCTGGTGATCGACGGCAACACCGGCCAGAACGCCCTGGCCCAGGTGCGCGCCTTCGACGATGCGCTGCAGCTCACCGGCCTCATCGTCACCAAGCTCGACGGCACCGCCAAGGGCGGGGTGCTGGCCGCCATCGCGCAGGAGCGCCCGATCCCGGTGTACTTCATCGGCGTGGGCGAGAAGCTCGAAGACCTCGAAACCTTCAACGCGCGCGAGTTCGCCCAGGCGCTGCTGACCTGATCGGGGCGCCGGGAGGCGTAAACCCCACCAAATTTGCATTTACCGCTGGCAGCAATTGCCACATGATGGAACGTCGCCACAGGCTACGGGGAGGTTCCTTGTTCGTCGAACTGGTCAAAGGCGCAGCCCTGCTGCTCGCCCTATGCTTTCTGCACGGGGCCAACCTGCGGCTGTGGCGCAGGCAGCCACGGGTGGGCAAAGCTTTCTCGGGCTTGCTGTTTGGCGGCATCTGCATCGTGGGCATGCTCTCGCCCCTGACCATTGCCCCGGGCGTCATCATCGATGCACGCTCAGTGGTGCTGTGCATGGCGGGCCTGTTCGGCGGCACCACAGTGGCCCTGGTGGCCGGGGCCATGGCGGCCGGCTGGCGGCTGTGGCTGGGCGGCGCAGGGGCCTTCATCGGGGTGCTGACCATCACCACCTGCGTGGCCGCCGGCCTGGCCTACCGCTATGCGCGCCACCGCTGGCACCTGGGCGTGGGCATCTGGCCCCTGCTGGTCTTTGGCGTGCTGCTGCACCTGGCCGTGGTGGGGCTGTTCCAGGGGCTGCCGGCCGAGGTGGCGGCGCGCATCAACGACACCGTCGCCGTTCCCTACCTGATGATCTTTCCGGTCGCCACCGCCCTGCTGGGTGTGCTGCTGCGCGACGTGGAGCAGCGCCAGGCCACCGACTTCGCCCTGGCCGGCAGTGCTGCCCGCCTGCGGGCCATCACCCTGGCGATTCCCGATGCACTGATGGTGCTCGACAGCAAGGGCCGCTGCATGGAGCTGTTCTCGCGCAACGACGGCGTGCATGCTGCGGGGGCCCCCCAGCGTGTCGGGCAGCGCATGCACGATGTACTGCCCTCGAGTGAGGCGCAGCGGCTGGTGCAGCTGCTGCAGGACACGCTGGCTGCGGGCGTGCCGCGCAAGCTCGAGTACACGGTGTACACCGCATCGGGCATTCGGTACTTCGAAGGGCGGGCGCAGCCCCTGGGCACGAAGGTGGATGGCCAGGCAGCCGCCCTCTTTCTGGCGCGCGACATCACCGAGCGCTGGCAGGCGCAGCAGGCGCTGCACGAATCGGAGCTGCGCTTTCGCTCGCTGCTGCTGGGCATCCCCTCGGTGTCGGTGCAGGGCTACCGGGCAGACGGCACCACCACGTACTGGAACAAGGCGTCGGAAGAACTGTACGGCTACACCGAACAGGAGGCCCTGGGCAGGAACCTGCTGGAGCTGATCATCCCCGCTCCCATGCACGATGCCGTGACGGCCCAGGTCGCGCACATGTTCAGCTCGGGCGAGCCCATCCCCGCAGGCGAGCTGCGCCTGCAGCGCAAGGATGGCTCACCGGTGGATGTGTTTTCAAGCCACGCCTATGTGCACGTGCCAGGCCAGGAGCCAGAGATGTTCTGCATCGACATCGACATCTCCCGGCGCAAGGCGGCCGAGGAGGAGGCGCGCCACCTGGCCCTGTACGACACCCTCACCCAGTTGCCCAACCGTCGCCTGCTGACCGACCGCCTGGAGCAGGTGATGGCCGCCAGCAGCCGCAGCGGCCAGATCGCCGCCACCCTGTTCGTGGACCTGGACCATTTCAAGGCCCTCAACGACAGCCGGGGCCACGCCATGGGCGACCTGCTGCTGCGCGAGGTGGCCACCCGCCTGCGCACCTGCGTGCGCGAGCAGGACACCGTGGCCGGCCTGGGCGGGGACGAGTTCGTCGTGCTGCTGCAAAGCCTGGGCAAGGAAGCACCCGAGGCCACGGCCAAGGCACGGGCGGTGGGCGAGAACATGCTGGCAGCGCTGCGCGAACCGTACGCGCTTGCAGACCAGCCCTACCACTGCGAAGCCAGCATCGGGGTGAGCCTGGTGTCAGGCCACACCCAGACGGTGGACGAGGTGCTGCGCCAGGCCGACAACGCGATGTACCAGGCCAAGACCATGGGGCGCAACCGGCTGTATGTGTACCTTGCCGACGCAGGGTGATCCCGCACCCAAGTCCCACAGCCGATTTCTCGGTTTCGGTGGACTATCCGATCCGATGCACCTCGCCGTTGTGCGGCATGGCACTTTCATGGAACAGGTCGGCCAGGTACTGGGCCAGCTCATCCGCCTCGATGAAGTCGGGCACCACCCAGCCCGCCGGTGCGCGCTTGCCGTCCGTTCCGATCAGATAGGACTGCCACTGCGCGCCCTGGCGCTGCACTTCGACGATGCGGCCGAAGACGTTGAAGCGGGGGTGGTGGGACATCGGATCCTCCAGAAAAACGCCGCGACCAGAGCGAAGGCCGTCCAGGGGTTGTAGCAGGTTCTGGGTGGGGCAACCCTCACCAGCCCAGCAGCGCCTCCAGATCGATGGCCTGGGCCATGGCCCGGTAGCCCGCATCGCCCGGGTGCAGGTGGTCGCCCGAGTCCAAGGCCGCGCGCAGGTGCGAGGGGCGGGCCGGGTCGCGCAGCAGCGCATCGAAGTCCACCACCGCATCGAAGGCGCCGCCCTCGCGGATCCAGCGGTTCACAGCCTGGCGCACGGAGTCCTTTTCGGGCGAGTAGTGGCCGGCCAGCGGCGTGCCGGCCAACGCATCGCCAAACGGCGGGATGGTACCGGCCACGACGCGCACGTTGTGTACGCGGGCCATGGCGATGAGCTGGCGGTAGCCCTGCACCAGTTCCTCGGCGCGCAGCGCAGTCTCCCCGGGTGCGAAGGGGCCGCCGGGCCAGCCGATGTCGTTGGTGCCCAGCAGCACGATGAAGGCGCGCACGCCGGGCTGGCCGAACACGTCCTGCGCGGCCCGCGTGAGTCCCGCGCGGCCCATGCCGTCACGCAGCAGCCGGCCGCCGGAGATGCCGGCGTTGAGCACGGCCACGCCCTGCCCCGCCAGGCGCTCGGCCAGCACATCGGGCCAGCGCGCGTGGGCGCCGGGCGTGGCGCCGTTGCCATCCGTGAGGGAGTCGCCCAGCACGACCACGGCTACCGGCGGCGTTGCCGCCTGCACCAGCAAGCCGCTCACGTAGGCGCGGGTGCTCCATTCGGTGGCCGATGCGGGCAACTGCAGGGCGGCGGTGTGGTCGCCATTGGCCACATAGGCCGTCTGCCGCGCATCGAAGTGAAAGCCTGCGGGCTGGCTGGGCCGGGGCAGGTACAGCGACACGGCGACCTCGGCCAGCGCGGGCAGGGGCAGGTCCACCGGGTCGCTGACCCAGCGGGCACCAGGCGGCAGCGTGGTGGCGGCCTGGCCGCCGAAGAGCAGCGGGCGGTTCGTGCCCGGCACGGTGGCCGATCCCCGGGCATGCCTTGCCACGCGGGCCGCGCCGATGTGCAGCGGCACGGTGCTGCCCTCGTTGCTAAGCACCACGCGCAGCTGCGTGCCGCCCACGCTCAAGCGCGCCACCTGGCGGATGGTGTGCTGCTGGTACCGCAGGGGCAGGCCCAGCGGCAACACGAAGTCGCCACCCCACAGGGGCTGGGTGGCGGCCATCCAGCTCGGGCTCCAGTGTTCGGCGGCTGCGGCGGCGGGGAGCGCGGCAGCAACCATGGCCAGCGCCAGAGCGGCGCGGCGCAGGTGCGCAGTGAGATTCCAGGGCTTGTTCATGTCGGTCGATCCTCGTGGGGGCTGAAAGAAGAGCCCACTGTCTTGCATTCCACAATCCATGAACAGACGGCAAAATGGCATGCCATTCATTCGAAATCGGAATACTCATGGACACCCTGCGCGCGCTCGCGGCCTTCGTTCACAGCGTGGAGCTGGGCAGCCTCTCGGGCGCGGCGCGCGCCATGGACACCACCCAGCCCACGGTGAGCAAGCTGGTGGCCGGGCTGGAGCAGTCGCTGGGCGTGCGCCTGCTGCGCCGCGCCCCGGCGGGGCTGAGCCTGACGGAAGAAGGCCAGCGCTTTCACGAGCATGCGCGGCGCACGCTGGAGGGCTACGACGAGGCGGTGGCCGACGTGCGCCAGTGCACCACACACCCCCGCGGCCTGCTGCGCGTGAGCGCGCCGGTGGCGCTGGGCCAGTGCCGGCTCAACGCCATGGCCGGCGAGTTCCTCGCCACCTACCCCGACATCGCGCTTGAGCTGGTGCTGGACGACCGCTTCATCCACCCGCTGGAGGAGCGCATCGACGTCTCACTGCGCCTGGGCGGCCCCCTGCCCCCGGACCTGACCGCCCGCCACCTGGGCACCTGGCCGCGCGTGCTGGTGGCCTCGCCCGCCTACCTGGCAGCACGCGGCAAGCCGCGCCAGCCGCAGGACCTGCCGGCGCACGACTACCTGCGCTATGCGGCGGGTGACGACGGTGTGCTGGTGCAAGGCCCTGCCGGCCCCGTGAGCGTGCCGGTGCACAGCCGCTACCGCGTGAACAACGCCGTGGCCCTGCTCGAGAGCGTGCTGGCCGGCGCCGGCATCTCGCTGCAGCCCACCTGGATGGTGGCCGAGCTGCTGGCCGACGGCCGCCTGGTGCGCGTGCTGCCCCGGTACACCGGCCCGGCGCAGCAGGCGCACCTGCTCTATGCCGCCCGCCCCTACCAGCCGCAGCGCGTGAGGGTGCTGGTGGAGTTTCTGGCCGAGCGCGTGGCGCGCTTGCCTGGCAAGGCTAGCGCAGGCCCAGCCGCGCCAGCTTCTTGATCAAGCCCACGCGCGAGATGCCCAGGCGCCGCGCGGCCTCCGACTGGTTGCCGCCGGCCGACTGCATGGCATCGCGCACCAGGCGCCGCTCCAGCTCGGCCAGCGCTGCGTCCAGCGGCCCCAGCCCTTCCAGCGGGGCTGCGGATTCGGTGGCGGTGCCGTTCTCGTCCGCCTCGCCCGCGGCCAGCCGCAGCAGCGGTGCATCGACCTCGCTCTGGTCCTGGAGCAGCAGGGCACCCGCGGCCTCGACCAGGGCCTTGAGCTCGCGCACGTTGCCCGGCCACTCGCGCGCGGCCAGCCAGGCCAGGGCATTGCCCGACAGGCCGGCACGGGGTGCCACGCGGTGCAGGAAGCGGGTGGCCAGCAGCGGCACGTCGGCCGGCCGCTCGCTGAGCGCGGGGGTGCGCAGCACCACGCCCTTGAGGCGGTAGTACAGATCCTCGCGAAAGCTGCCGTCGCGCACCATGGCCTCCAGGTCGCGGTGGGTGGCGGCCACCACGCGCACCTCGGCCTTCTTCTGGCTGCGCCCGCCCACGGGCACGAAAGTGCCCTCCTGCAGAAAGCGCAGCAGCTTGACCTGCATGGGCGGGGGCATTTCGCCCACCTCGTCCAGGAACAGGGTGCCACCATGGGCCACCTCGACCAGGCCCGGCTGGTCGCGGTAGGCCCCGGTGAAGCTGCCCTTGAGGTGGCCGAAGAGCTCGCTCTCCAGCAGCTCGGCCGACAGCGCGCCGCAGTGGATGGCGACGAAGGCGCTGGCCGACTGCGGGCTGCAGGCATGCAGGGCGCGCGCCACCAGCTCCTTGCCGCTGCCGGTGGGCCCCAGCACCAGCACACTGACCCGCGTGGGCCCCACGCGCCGCACCATGGCGCGCAGCTGCACGGTGGCATGCGCTTGGCCGGCCAAGCCCATGTCGTCGTCGCCGGCCTGCGCCGCGCGCAGGCTGCGCAGCTCGGCGTCGAGCTTGGCCTTGCGCATGGCGCGCGCGATGACGAAGCGCAGCATGTCCGGGTCGATGGGCTTGGTCAGGAAGTCCCAGGCGCCCAGTTCGGCCGCGCGCAGGGCCAGCTCGTGGTCGCCGTGGCCGGACCAGACGATCACCGGCACCCGCGCGAAGCGGGGCACCAGCGCCAGCCCGGCCTCGGGGTCCATCGATGGCGGCATGGCCAGGTCCAGCAGCACCAGATCGGGCGCCGGTTGCGAGGCGAAGGCGGCCAGGGCCTGCTCGGCGTCGCCGGCAACCACCACCTCGTGGCCCAACCCGCGCAAAAAGTTGGCGCCCAGGCGCTGGAAGGCCGGCTCGTCGTCGACCAGCAGGATGCGGCCACGGTCTGCAGCGTCAGGAGGGGTTTGCATCTTTGAGGGGGAAGGTCAGAGTGAAGCAGGTGGTCCACGGCGGCCGCTGTGTGAGCGCCACCGAGCCCCCATGGGCGGCCAGGGTGCGCGCCACGATGGCCAGGCCCAGGCCGGTGCCACCGGGGCTGCGCGAGGCGAAGGGCTCGAACAGCCGGTGGCGAATTTCCTCGGGCACGCCCTGCCCGTCGTCGCAGACATGCAGCAGCACGGCATCGGCGCGCTGCTCGGCGTCGATGTGCACGGCGACCGGGGTGTCGGCACCGGATGCGGCGCGCGCGTTTTCCAGCAGGTTGGTCAGTGCCTGCTCCACGCGCCGCGAGTCGCCGTCGATCAGCAGCGGCGCCTGCAGCGCGGCCCCCAGCGTGCAGTGCGGCAGTCGGCCGGCGGCGGCGCGCACCTGGGCCGCCAGGTCGTAGCGCTGGGGCACCAGCTTCCAGGGCTTGGCGTAGTCCAGCAGGTCACTGCTCAGGTGCGCGATGCGGCCCACCTGGCCGGCCACCTCGCGGCGCACGTCGGGCGAGGCCGTGGCCACCGCCATGGCGATGATGTTCAGCGGGTTGCGGATGTCGTGCGCCACGGTGGCGGCCAGCGAGCCGAGCTCGGCCAGGCGCGCCTGCAGCTGGCGCTCGCGCTCGCGCGCCGCGATCTGCTCGCCCTGGGCCACGCGCTCGGCGGCATCGGCCACCACGGTGCCGAAGAGCTCGGCCACGCGCCGCGGCCCGGGGGGCGCGGCCTCCCAGCCGTGCAGCGTGATGGTCCAACCGTGGCTGGACGGCGCGCCCAGCAGGCAGGGCATGTCGCCAGGGGCCTGGGCACTGCCATCGCCCAGCAGCACCCGCACCTGGGTGCCCGTGCGGCGGCTGAGCAATGTGCTGGCCTCATTCTCCAGCGCCTGCATGCTGTCGGCCGATTGCAGCGCCTCGCGCCAGGACTGCAGGTCGGCCGCCGAGACCGCACCGCCCGGGTACACCAGGCGCTCGGCGAACTGGCGCACGGGCCCGTTGAGCGCGATGCAGCTGATGGCCACCACGAAGCCGCCGATCCAGCGCGATTCGATGGGCAGCAGCGGCGTCAGTGCTACCACCACGGCCCCCAGCGCCAGCAGCAGGGCCCAGGCCAGCGCGCGGCGCGCCCAGGCGTTGGACACAAACACGCCGTAGCGCAGGATGCCGTAGACCAGGATCACCGGGTACAGCGGCAGGCCCAGCAGCGGGAAGGGGTAGAGCGGCAGGTCCAGCACCACGATGCCGTAGCCCGACAGGCAGACCACGCCCCACAGGCAGGACGCGGTGACCGCCGCGATCTGGTTGAAGGCCGGCCGCCGGGCGCGCGCCAGCGCCGTGAGCAGCACCGCGATGCCGCCCAGGCCCAGCAGCACCCAGGCCATGCTGGCGACCATGCCCACGGTGTTGGCGATGGCGATGAGGCCCACGTGCTCGCGCCAGACCAGGGCGCCCGGTGTCAGCAGCTGCACGGCCAGGGTGGCCGAGCCCCCCAGCAGGTACGCCGCCACCACGCCCCAGCGCGGCAGCCGCACACCGCAGAACACCACGCAGAAGTGAAAGAAGAACGCCGACGTCAGCGGCGAGAAGCCGATCATCGCCATGGCGATGTCGCCGCTGCCTGGCCCCAGCCAGTTGGGCAGCTCGTTGCCCGCCATCCACAGCGCAATGCCGCTCAGGAAGGCGGCCAGCAGCCGGGCGCCGGCCACCCGGTCGGCCCACCACAGCAGCATGCCCGCCAGGGCCAGGGTTTCGATGATGGAGAAGCCGAGGACGGCGCGGATAAGCATGGGATGAAAAGCGGTGCCGGCGAGGGGGTGACCTGTTGCCAGCGTTGACAACATAGCCTGCGCGCACTGTAAACGAAGTATGCAGGCCATTGGCGAAAAGTCCAATGAATCAACGACTTGCAGTGGTGTGGAGGGTTGGCCCGGTTTTCGCAGAAGAGGGATCAAGCAACCCACAGGAAACCCGCCATGCCCTCCACCGCCCTGACCTCCTTCGCCCCCGCAGCCGACGCCGCCCGCCACCTGGACCTGGCCGACTACGTGGGCGCCGCGGGCTGGGCCCGCCTGCCGGCCGCCGTGCGCCGGCGCTTTGGTGCCGGCCACCCGGACGTGGACTACACCTGCCGCATGGACCTGCGTTGCTCCGCCATCGGCCGCATCTACGCCAGCCTGTCGCGCGCCTTCGGCAGCCCGCTCACCAGCCTGCAGGCCCGGGGCCTGGCGGCCACCGTGCGGGTGCGCGGCAACGACCAGGGCGGCGTGGTGTGGGAGCGGGTGTTCGGCGAGGCCGCCAATGGCGCCACCGGGGCGGCCATAGTGCGC
This sequence comes from Acidovorax sp. Root219, assembly GCF_001428665.1. GTDB lineage: Bacteria > Pseudomonadota > Gammaproteobacteria > Burkholderiales > Burkholderiaceae_C > Acidovorax. Next base: position 137,996 of record NZ_LMIJ01000016.1, on the reverse strand, counting down.
TCGACCAAGGAACCCGGAGCAGAAGGCCAGCTGACCGAGCGCACGGACGGCGGCCTGGCCATGGCGCTCGATGTGTTCGAGGAGAACGGCACGCTGGTCTTCCAGAGCCGCCGCTTCTTCCTGGCGCTGGGCCCGCTGCGCATCCCGGTGCCGCAATGGCTGTCACCCGGGCAGTGCCGCGTGACCCACACCGACCTGGGCGGTGGCGACTTCCGCTTCACCCTCTCCATGCAACACCCGCTGTGGGGCGAGACCTTCCACCAGTCGGGCGTCTTCACCGACCCCCTCCAAGTCGAATGACCACCATGCAGGCCGTTTTCATCCTCCTGTCCTTCCAGTCGGTGCTGGGCGCCTTCGACAACCTCTGGCACCACGAATGGCAGGCCCACCTGCCCCAGCGCGTGTCGGCCCGCCGCGAACTGGCGCTGCATGCGGCGCGCGAGGCGCTTTACGGCCTGGTCTTCCTGGGCCTGGCCTGGTTTGAATGGCGCGGCGCCTTGGCGGGGCTGCTGGCCCTCATCCTGGCTGCGGAAGTGCTGGTCACCCTGGCCGACTTTCTGGAAGAAGATCGAACGCGCCGGCTGCCGCCGCTCGAACGCCTGCTGCACACGGTGCTGACCATCAGCTATGGGGCCTTCGTGGCGCTGATGGTGCCGGTGCTGCATGATTGGGCCTCCATGAACACCGCATTGCACTTTCGCCCGCATGGCTGGATCTCCTGGCTTTTCACGCTGTATGGCCTGGGCGTGCTCGCCTGGAGCGTGCGCAATGTGCGCGCCGTGCGTCGGCTGGGGCAGTCAGCCGCGCGGCAGGAGCCGTCGCCCGCCCCTCTGGCGGACACACCGCCCCGGGGGCCTACGGTGCTGGTCACCGGCGCCACCGGCTTTGTGGGCAGTGCCCTGGTGCGGCAGTTGCAGGCCGATGGCCGGCGCGTCATCGCCCTGTCGCGCGATACGCGGCAGGCGCAAGCCCTGCTCGGCCAAGGCGTGTGGTTGGTGGAGCACCTGGACCAGATCCCCAGCGAGACCCGCATCCATGCCGTGGTCCACCTTGCCGGCGCGCGGGTGGTGGGCCGGCCCTGGACGGCGGCACGGCGGCGTGAGCTGCTGGACAGCCGGGTGAAGGTGGCGCAGGCCCTCGTGCAGCTGATGCGGCGGCTGCAGCAGGTGCCCGAGGTGCTGGTCAGCGCATCGGCGGTGGGTTACTACGGTGCGGCCAATCTTGTGTCTGGCGAGGCACTCGCCGAGGATGGCCCGCCCCAGCCTGGCCAGTTCCAATCCGACCTGTGCGTGGCCATCGAGCACGAGGCCCGGCGCGCGGAGGCGCTGGGCGTGCGCGTGGTCCGGCTGCGCCTGGGCGTGGTGCTGGGCCGGGGCGATGGCGCCTACCCCATGCTGGCCCTGGCGGCCCGGTTGGGCATGGGCTCCGTGCTCGGCTCCGGCCGGCAACCGGCCCCGTGGATCCACCTCGACGATGCACTGGGGCTGATCCGCTTCGGCTTGGAACACCAGGCGCTGGCGGGTGCGGTCAACGCCGTGGCGCCGGACACCCCGTCGCAAGAGGGCTTCAGCCGCGCCCTCGCGCAGTCCTTCGGCCGCAGGGTTTTCCTGCGCATGCCCGAGGCGCCACTGCGCTGGCTCATGGGCGAAATGGCCACGCTGCTGCTCGATGGGCAGAACCTGGTGCCCAGAGCCGCGCTGGACGCCGGCTACCGCTTCCAGCACCCGACCCTGGCCGGGGCGCTGCGCGACCTGGCCGGGTGAGGGCACAGAGGCTGGGAATGGTTTGACCGTGCCCGGAAGGCGCGTCACAACGCCCCGGATCTAGGCGCGAAGCACAGCCATAGCTCGGGCTATGGCGAGCATTTGCAACGACGAGCCGGGGTGTTTTGGCGTGCAAGGCGGACATGGACGAAATATTCTCAGCCTCTTAGGCGCGTGCTGCGCGTGCACGGCCGCGCTGGTTCGACACCACGACGTTGTCCTTGGCCAGGGCCTGCCCATCGCGCACCGCAGCCAGCCAGCCCTCGGTGCTGGCCACCGCCGCGAAATTGCTCTGGAAGACGACGCTGAAGACCCGGTGGATCTCCTCGGCGCTGGCGTAGCCGGCCGCGTTCTCGTACGGCAACGCGCCCGTGGCGTCCGACAGGAACTCCACCGCCAGCCCGCGGTGCATGGCCTCGAAGGTGGTGGACGCATCGCAGTTGTGCGTCATGTAGCCGGCAATGCTGAGCGTGTCGATGCCGTTGTCGGCGACCCACTGCGCCAGGTCGGTGCCCGTGAACGCGCTGGGCGTGGCCTTGGTGATCAGGTGGTCGCGGTGGCGGCGCGCCACTTCGGGGTGCAGTTGGCCGTTGTGCGCATCGGCCTGGAACACCGGCGCGCCCTTGGGCGCATGGTGCTGCACGACCACCACCTTCACCCCAGCAGCGTGCGCGGCATCCATGGCGCGCAGGACGTTGGGCAGGCTTTGCGCCACGGGCGGGTACTCGATGGGCAGCAGGCCGCCTTCGAAGTATTCGTTCTGCACATCGATGACGATCAGGGCGCGGCGGGGTGCGTTGGACATGGTCGGTATTTCCATTGGGTTGCGATGGATTGGATCTTAGGCAGCGACACGCCTGGCCGATAGCGGCCCGAATGCCAATCATCGATAGAATCGGGCCATGATCGCCCGCCAGCCCGAAACCGTCGCCGTGGTCGCCTTCGACGGCATCAGCCCCTTCCACCTGTCGGTGCCCTGCCTGGTCTTCGGTGAGGACCGCGACGAGGACCGCCGCCACCGCTTCGCGCTCTCGGTCTGCGCCGCGGTGCCCGGCGCGCTGCGCACCAACGCGGGCTTTGCGATCCATGTCGCGCATGGGCTCGAGATACTGCGCCGGGCGCAGATCATCGTCGTGCCCTCGTGGTTCGACGACACCCGGGCGGCACCCGTAGAGTTGCTGGACGCGCTGCGCCGTGCCCACCGCCGCGGCGCCACCATCGTGGGCCTGTGCCTGGGGGCCTTCGTGCTGGCCGAGGCGGGCCTGCTGGAGGGGCGTACGGCCACCACCCACTGGTACCTGGCCGGGAGATTTGCCGAGCGCTACCCGCAGGTGGTGCTGCAGCCCGAGGTGCTGTACGTGGACCACGGCGACGTGCTCACGTCCGCAGGCACCGCTGCCGGCATCGACTGCTGCCTGCACCTGCTGCGTATGCGCCACGGTGCGGATGCGGCCAACCGAGCAGCCCGCCGCATGGTCGTGGCCCCGCACCGCCAGGGTGGCCAGGCACAGTACATAGAGACCCCGGTGCGCGCCGCGCCCGAACGCGACCGCCTGAGTCCCGTGGTCGATTGGATGCTGCAGAACCTGCAGCAGCCGCACGACCTGGACGCCCTGGCACAGCGCGCCCTCATGAGTCGCCGGAGCTTCACCCGCAATTTCCGCGAGGCCATGGGCACCACCGTCGGCCAGTGGCTACTGCACCAGCGCCTGGCCCTGGCCCAGCGCCTGCTGGAGACCACCGAGGAATCCATCGACGCGGTGGCCGACCAGGCAGGCTTTGGCACCCCGGCCTCGCTGCGCCAGCATTTTGCTGCGGCCATGAAGGTCTCCCCCCTGGCGTACCGCAGGCAGTTCCGCACGACCTGAGGGTGGGGAGCCGCGGGAACGGCTGGGTAGCGAGCGCCATCAGCCTCTGGTTCACCACAATCGTCCGGCCTCGGCTCCTACAGGTGACACGAATCGACCCGCCTAGACTCATTGGCTAGTGCAAAGGTCCGATCAAGGGACAGCCAGTACCTGGCCCCCGCCCAGAGACGGTCAGGGCATCGATGTCGATTCCTCGTGAGTCTTGTACTACCGTCTCAATCAAATCAACAGGTTACAGAGACGCCCAAGGGCAACGTTTGTACTGCTTATTCACTCAGTGTTGTATTTTTCCGAGCCTTATTCACTAAGTGTTGTACTTGTCGAAAGGCAACATGGGGCTGAGAGCACTCAATGCCGCCCGCACTTCTGCCTGGGACCGGCCCAGCCGGCCAACCGGTCGCCTACGCCCTCGGAGTAGATCGCCTGGAAATGCGAACCTCACCCGGGCGTCTGCCGCTTGGCGTAGCAGGGCGCAGGACAACGAGTCGCTCTTCCTGAACTGCGGCCTCGAGTGCCTTGACGGTTCGTCTGAGGCTTTCCCGCTTCAGTTGGCTGCGGACCGAGGAATCGGATTCGAGCTTTGGATTTTTGGTTGCCATGGAAACTCCCCAGTGAAGAGCGAATTCAATTCTGAGAGTGTGCTGTGGTTTGCAGCGGATGGCTACTCGCGGACTCAAGCATCGTCAGCAAGCTCTGCTCGTGACGACGCATCATCTCGTCGTGTGTAAGCCGAAACTGCGAGGCGTGCGGCAAGAACCCTTGCCGTTCGATCGTCTTCAAGCGCCTCAACCCATGGGCCTTTTGTTCACCCTGGATCTGCACTTTTCCAAGCACCAGAGCGGCTAGCGCCGCGCGCCCGTTGTTGAGCAGCGCCTGCTCCCACGGCGTAGTCAACTCTTGGGCCAAAGTGTCCACCGACACCTGCCAGTTCGTGGTGAGAAGCTCTGCGCAATGCATGCACCGATCTAGGGTTGCTACCCCCAGACCATCTGGGCCCGCATCGCACATATCTTGCGGCAGACTGGCTCGCTTGCCGCAGTGCGGACAACACTCCAAGAGCAGACACGAATGCTCTGGGCACCATCGCCAACACTTGAAGCGCCACTCAAGGCGAAAGTACTTGACCCTGTCCGTCGCAAGACAAGCAGCGCAGAACCGGTGGTAAGCGACTGAGTTGTGCCTCAAAAGAAACCGCTCGCCATAGGGATCTACTTTCCTCAGCCGCTCCATCAGCAGATCCACATGCCTGAAGGTTCCTGCAGCGCTGGTGTGGGTACTTGCGAGCGCTTGAAACGACAATTTGGCGAACGCCATTTCACAGTCCACGCCGATCCCCACACCCAGGAATCGAGCCAGCTCCCTTGGCGCGACCACTTGGCGAAACGCCACCCGCATCAACCATGACGAGGGACTTTCCATTTCCTGATGATCAGGGACATCCAGTAGCTTCATGGGTTGTTCAAAAGAGACTCATCTGAGCAATTTCCCGATGTCGTAGCGCGAGCGCCTCGGCTTCTCGCTCGCCAAATATCGCTGCGTACCATCCCATTGCCAGCGCCCGATCCCTCCGTCCGACAGGATTGAGAATGGTCCCCAGCAAAGGCGCCTCTACGACCTCGTTCCGAAGGTCATGCAGGCCTTTCCCGGATTCCTGGCAACGTTGAATTCGGGTCACGGCACGGAGTACCATCCCGCACGCATCGGCAGCACTTGGCGCCGCGATCAAGGCGCCACGTCGCGGCGACACAAATGCAGCGTCCATCGCTCCGAGGGCCCATAGCAGACTCAGCCAGGCATCGAGTGAGATCCCAGGGCAAGCCATCCCCAGAAAGCCGAAGTCCGGCTCTTTCCCGTAAAACAGATCATGGGTAATCTGCTGCGCAATGGTGATCTGCGCAGGGATCTCTTGTACACCAACATCGCGCCCGAGGTAATGCTTGCAATGACTCCATTCGACTGAAGGTCGGGCCCACCGAAGTGACGCGCCACAGGATGGACACTTGTCCTGCAGCAGACATCGATGGCGCAGACAGAGCACCGACAATGAAAGGTCCCAATGGGCCTCACAGTACGCGGCATCTCTCACGCATGCCAGGCACACCTGCGGACGTCGAGTCCGCAGCATGGCCCTGATTCTGAAATGATGTCCATAGCACGCGACATTGCCGACACCATGTCGCGCACCATGAGGCAAGAGATTGGACCGAAGTTCCGCCGTCAGTCCCACCAGCCCCATGAGCGCGACTTCGTGGTGGGCATTGAAGGTTTCGTTCTCTCCCATGCCCACCAACTGCCGCAGCTTCGCCAGGCTCATAGCGTTGGCGGACGCCACCCGCAACATGAACCCAATACCAGACTCGGTCGGGTACGGGGTCACCGCTATGGGTAGCCGGTCACTATGACTAGGCAAAGGGATTGCTCCGCAGACTACCTTGACCAAACACAAGCCCGAACGCCTGCTGGAACGATTCACGTTTGAGCGCAAGATCCGCCTTGTCGTGTGCAACCAGTACCGCTTCGACGATCAACTGTTTGAAGGTGCGCAAATTTCCGTTGGTGGCCATGTGCAGCAAGGTGCCAAAGGCATTGTCAGCAATCAGCCCCACATTGAAAACTACCGACTGGCCGGCGAAGGCTCGCAAGAATCCCAACCAGTTGACATCCGCGGCAAACGGATCCAGCGTCTCGCGGCCTGCAACCCGAGAGCAGAAATGAGGCGCAACCGATTTCAGGTTGTCCAATTCGCTTGACCCCGCGAGCACCAAACTGACTCGGCACTCATCCATCAGCTCCCGAAAGAACTCAATCGACTCGTGCTCCTCGAGCTCCAGGACCTTGGTGCTATGTTTGTTCAGCAAGTGATGCGCTTCATCCAACCAAACCAGGCGCGTGCCATTGGAACGAAGTGCCTCGAAAACCAAATGCCTGCGCTCGTAGAGCTGCTTGTAGGAACCACCAGCAAACGGATACCGCAGCTGCCGCAGGAGCTCACGAACAAACAGGCCGGATGAGGGTCGCTTAGGAACACGAAGTCCGATAGCACCCATGCTGTTCGCGAACAGGGACGACCGCGGCAGTGAATCACGGAAGAACTGAAACAACACGGTTTTCCCACTCCCGGGCGGGCCGATGAGCCGAATTCCATTGGGCGTTGACAGCTCCGTCCCAAGTTGAAAAAGCCGGTCTAGCGAGCGTAGACCCGCGGCGAAGGCTGTGTGGTTGACGTAGATCTTTTCAATCCCTGCAGCCACGCGCAATGCATTCACTGAGTACATCGTCAGACGACGTGCATGCATCTCGGACTCGGCTGGATCCAGAGCATCCAGAGCCATGGAATCCGAGAAATTGGAGGAAGACTTGGCATTCATGGGTTTGCGTAGGAAAAGGAATCAAAAGTGGGGATGGGGGCGTCCGCTGGCAGGGCCTCCAAGGGCAGTACCAGCATCAAAGGGGAGGGGGCAGAGGGCTCGAGAGCGTCGCCCGCAAGTACTTTTGACGAAGTCATGTTCTGGTACCGGCCCGCTTGCAATGCATCCGCGCGCCCTCGGCTGGTGGTTGCATCCATCCAATGGTCGTGAAGCGCCAATTTGGCATCCAACAGACCTTTTTCACGCTCTGGACTTGTCAACGTCTTGCGGCCAAAGTCGCGGATCAGCCGGTGCTGGTTAAAGCTCAGGCCCTTCGCGTAGTGCTTCCAACGACACTCGGCTGTGTGCCACGTGAAGCCATCGGGGTCCAGGACATGAAGGTTGAAGATGTCGTCGGGGTCCCACTTGCACAGGAGTTTCAGTCCCGAGCCATGCTTGTTGATCACTCTGCTGAAGTCAACGCATCCGAAAGGCAACCCCATCATCTCAATCCCCCCTTTTCCCAGGGTTAAGTACTTACTCATGCCAGTAGCAAGCTTGAGTTCGTCAAGACTCGATGGGTACTGGACTGGAGGAATCTGCGCAAGACTCTCTACCAACAGCTCATGAGGAGTTGCCATCTTGTGCCAGTTTGGCTGCTGAGCGTGCACATCCACAACAAACATCATCAAGCCCTTGACCAGGTCGGAGAAGGTGATGGCCGCGTCTTTGTATGGATCAATGCGCAGCACGTTGGCCACGGTTTTAGTTATCTTTCCCTTGAGCAAGGTCAGAGTGTTCAGCGTAGAAAAAAAGCGCTCTACCTGTGGCTTCAGCCAAGGTGTCCGAACTCGGCAGTACGTGAGATCAACGCCCAACGTCATCGCCATGGTCTTGAAACTAAACGAGTGGAATTCCAGGCCGTTGTCGACGACGAACTCGTCGGATAGTCCGCCGGATAGCCACGCATTCTTCAAGCCAGCACACGCGACCAGATCGTCCTTGATCTGAATCGCATTTCTCACAACTCCGCTGACAGAAGTCATTCCTGGACCATAGAAGCTTAAATAGAAGCCGACGATGTACCCGCTGTAGGCACAGATCGCAATGGTAAGGAGCGGGCGCCCGAGCGGAAGACCAGTCCGGTCGCAGATGACAACCCAATTCAATGGGGTGTGGTCAATCTGAACAGACTGCATCGCGTAGGAAGCAAATCCTTCAGGAAAGGCGGTTCGGCACACGATTCGAGCACGAGCGACACCTTCGCGGCTCGCGACGCGCTGGTAGAGGTCCACTGTTTTGACTCGGCGCTGTAGCGTCGAGTAGGGCACTTGCGCCTCTTCAGCAGGGATCTCCCCGCTCTTGCACAGCGCTTTGAGTTCGCGCTTTAGATCATCATGCGCGAATTGAAGTGTATGCCGGGCGGTGGTGAAGTATGAGCGCTTGAGTACCTTCCAGATTGTCTTTTCCACCGTCTCATGAAGCCGTCGAGGAGAACGACGTCGCCTGTGCGCATCGATGAGGGCAACGACATTCATGCAGGCGGTTTGATACTTGCGCGCCCACAACATGACGGCGGTCGCAGAAGGTGGTCGCGTGTGGCCATTTTTCGCCGCCGTCTCGGCGATGACGACAGCCACCTTCGCGCGCTGGCCACGGCTCACCTTCCCTTTCTGGAGGGCCCTGACATAGAGAAGACGGTAGTCGAGGCTCGCACGCTCCTTTGCCGAAAGAGTTGAGAGATCCACTACGATCGGAGGCTCAACCGAGTCCTCACCGTCGGTGAGCGGCTTTTCACCCACGATGATCACAAGCTTCTTGGCCTGGATATCCCCGACCAGCCGCTGTCTGGTGTACTCAATGGGTCGGCGGGTAATGACATCCTCAAGCAGGTAGCTGCCGCCTTCAAGTTCCCTCACGACCTCCAGCGTTCGTTGGCCGTTCCTAAGCGCCAAGCCAGCTTGCAAAGCGAATCGCATGGCTACCTCCCAGGCAATGTTGATCGGGAAGATGGACGATGGCGCCGTCGCTGATGTCCAGATCAGCGCCAAGCTGCAGTTGTTGGTGAGCCACCATGTGCAGCAGCGTGACCTTCTGTACGCCTCGATTGATCAGCTCTTCGAAGGACAGACCTTGTGAAGCCTGCTGCAAGGCGGAGATCACAAGCGCTTTCTCGAGCAGAGGGTAGGTACCTTTGGCGTATCTGCGAATCCGCTTGGCACGCTCATGCAGATCATGCTTTTTCAGTAGGAGGTCGTGAGCCACCACGAAGCGCATGGACTGGGTTGCCAGCTTGCTTTCTGCTTGGGTGAATTTTTCTTTGTATCGCTTGATCTTCGAAACAGGCTTCACCTCCACCACGGCTTTGGATCCGTCCACGAATCCAACGAGAAAGTCCGGCGTGTACCGGCCAGCTGCGAGTTCGAGCGTGAATGGCTGGTGCACGATGGAGCGCACATAGGGGAACCCGAGGCAGACATAGACGAAGTCGCGTTCGAGCGAACTATCGGCCTCGATAGCGGTTTTCTGCAGGTGGGGTAGATTGATCGCGCGGACTGTGTGAGCGGGTGAGCGCGTCACGACCTTTCGCGCGGGAGGGCTTGCACCCGGCTCGGTGCCGGGCGTTGTGCTGGTAGCTTTTCTTGGCATAGTTACTCCTGTAGGTTGGGCTCAGCCCACCCGCAACCAGAGATTTGCGGGCGCGGCTTGACATCGCCGCAGTCACAGGAGTAAATTCACCACAAAGGGGCCGAATCCTTAGGTGGCAGTTAACTCCGCGACCGACAGCGCCGATCATCTGAAAGGGTGGTTGGCGTTTGTTCTTTCTAGGGTGGGTTTCTCCTGAATGTTTCGATACCGCACGAAGAGCAGGGAGATATCGCTGCTCTGGGACTGCGATGTGTTGTGGCCTTCTTTGTCTGGTTTCAGTTACATGGCAGTGCTCGCACCCCACCTTATTGACGTTAAGGTTCGCGGCTACTAGGCGTATCTCGCCAAGCGACAATCAGTCGGGCAAGGTGTCATTGCGCAAATGCCATTCCAGACGCTGCGTAGTCGTGCGCATGATCCAGATAGACCGCTCCGCAGTGCACCATTGTTTGGCAACCAAACTCTGCAGAACTGCATGCACGGTGGCATCGTGGTCGCCGTCAAAAGCCACAAGCTTGCACTGGCAGTAAGGAATCATCTGCTCCACCAAATCCGCGCAGACTTCGAAGGCCTTGATCACTTCGGTAGGTGAGGTACCCAGGGCATAGAACTTCCCGGCCTCCTCGACGATTGAGATTTTTGGCTGAGCGCCTGCGAGGGCGGAATGTACCGCTGTAACGGGAAAGTCCAGCGGTACTCCAGGGTAGGCGGCTCTGTTGACATCGAGCATTTGTGCTCCTTTCAAAGGAGTCCAACATACTCGCTGTACACTGAAATTTCAATATTAGCGGAGCAGCACGATGCTTTGCTTGCATAACATGTCAGCTAGGCCTTAACAGCTCTCACGCGATAGATGCTCCGGCACCAACTGTCAGGCAAGCGACCAGCCATGCGATCTTGACGACGACACCAAACCTGCCAGTAGCCGTTGATCTGTAAGCGGCCAGCGCCCCCAGAAGCACCTCAAATGTGGCTCGTGCGAGTGCGCGAGAGGACAACGATGAATGCACTTGTCTTTGTAAATGAGCGACCAGCCCCTGATGTCCAATCTCAGTCCGAAGTAGATCTTCGTCACTGGCGCGTTTTGCAGCGGGGCAATGGTGCCCTCCACCTTGCGGCTCAGATGGCCTCAGGATCGTTCAGGGTTACATCGGCTCTGCTCGCCATCGACCTTGTCCGCGCCATCATCAAGACAGACTCGGGTCGCAGCTATCGACTGTGCGCTCCACCAGAGGAAAACGAGTTTCTGCGGGGCCTGATCACATTGAACGCTGCACGGGATCTTGTCGTGGTATCCGATGACGTGAGCGAGGCCATCTGGAAGGCAGTCTCGTCCGGTGCTTGGAATGGCGAAGAGGGCAGCTTGCTGCCGCCCATTCATTAGCGCCCGGGCCATAGGTCTGCATGGATTTTGTGCGCGGAAAGGCTAGTGCGGCAACTTGTTCGCGCTATCGGAGGTATGCGGCCTGCCGGAGACAACTTCGATGCCACATATGTTGGGCATTTGCTCGCGAAATGCTAAATATATGTGGCAGTGGGGTGCGCGATATCGCGCCAGACGAATGGACGCGCGTCCTCTTTTGGGACAATCGAGGCTCCCAACCTCCCACCGATGAAGCACTTCCAATTCAAATGGGTCCTTCGGGACCAGCAATATGTGTTCTCCGCCCTGGCCCAGACCAGCCGAACCCAACAACCCGAAGTAGAAGCCGAGCTGGTCGAGATCTGGACTTGGCTGCAGCGCCAGAAGCTGCGCCCCGGCCAGTTCGGCTGGGATGCCACCCGCAAGACCACCACCACCAAGATGGAAACGCTTTCAGTGAGCCATGGCGCTCTCGAGAGTGACGGCGAGACCATCTTTCATCCCCAGGAAACCCGGCTGGTGTTGACGCTGCCCGACACGGCAGCAGTCAATTTCCGGTTCGAGTTCAACGTGGTGGACGATCGAGGGTAAAACTGCCGGTATGCAACCAGTTTCCCCATCATCCCGGAACTGCTGCGGCATCTGCTGCGCGACCAGCTACCGCAAGGGATCGAACGCGATGCCCACGGTGCAATGCGCACGACGCAGCGGCTGCGCTGCACCGGTTGCGAATGGGAGTTTCTGGATGTGCAGTCATGGCGCCAGGGTGATCCATGGATTCCAATTCCGCCCGAGGCAGATCAATGAGCAGCACCTACCTCGTCTCATCGAGCAAAGACAGCGACCAGCAGTTGGCAATAGCATGGCTCGGGCTCGTAACATGGGCGTGTTTGCAAACATGGCCATGTTTGGTCGGTTCGGGAACACCCGGAAGTGACACGGCTCCAATTCCCAGACTTCCTACAGGAGCACTGATATGAGCGCCAAACCAATCATCGCCCTGGATGCGGATGGCGTGCTCCTCGACTACGGCTTGGCCTATGCATCTGTCTGGGAGCGCGCGTTTGGTCGTCGACCTCTGGAGCGGGATAGGGATGCCTACTCTCCCCTCGATCGGTGGGCCGTCGGATTTCTTGAAGGTGAGCGCCTGGCCGCGCTGCGGGCCTGCATGGACGAGCAATTTTGGTCTTCTGTTCCACCTCTGAAGCTGGCAGTTGAAGCATGCCATCGGCTTCACGACGCGGGGTATGACTTGGTCTGCGTCTCTGCGCTTGCTCGGCAATTTGAAGGGGCCCGCCTCAGGAATCTGAGGGATGCAGGGTTTCCCATTGAGCGTGTGATCGCGACAGGACGCTCAGCAGGGGAGCGAAGCCCGAAGGCCGACGCCATTGAGCAGCTTGCGCCACTGGCTTTCGTTGACGACTTCCTACCGTACTTCCGAGGGATCGCGCCGAGTGTTCATCGCGCTCTGATCTGCAGGGGCCTCAATGGGACGCCCAACGTCGGGCCGGAACTCGACGAGATTCATTCCTCACACGGTGATTTGTGGAAGTTCAGCGAGTGGATGCTCGATCCTGGTCGCACGTTGCGTTCGGGGGCAGCGTAGGTCTGCACGGCGCCTCAAATCGCGGACGCTGATGAAATGCTGGGCTGGATGAAGTGCGTAACCAGACGCCTTCTCGATCGGGAACCCAATCCAGCTAGGCCCCGTTTTTGACTAGACTGAACGGTTGAGGAACATTCTGGTGGCCAGCAAGCCCACCGGTGTCCAGTGCAGGGCAGGCGACATGGCCTGCACAAGCAAGTCGCGCTTTTCGGCCGTGCCGAGAGTGGGGTAGCGCTTCTCAAAGATTTCCAGGTCCGTGTCCAGCCCCGCCGCAACGGGCTCGGACCGGCCACCCTTGGCGGCTTTGAGCCGCTCGGCCACGCGAAAGCTCATCTGCCGCTTGCCCGTACCGGGCGTGGCGCCTGTCTCGAAGGGCGCACCATCGGCACTGGCCGGGCCGCGGATCCAGTCGTGGATCACCTGCAGTTCGTAGGGCGAGAACACGCCGAACATCTCGGCACGCTCGCCCTGCAGCAGGTGCCAGAAGCGGCTGTCGGTCACCGGTTGGTTGCGCTTGATCCAGCCGGCTTGCTCCAGTGCGGCCAGAAACTGCGGCAGGTCGTCGGCACTGGAGAGCCAGTCGTTCACACTGCGACCCGCCACCTTGCAGAAGTCGGAGTGCGCACCGTATCCCGACGGCGCTTTGCGCGCCAGGATGGCGACCACCTCGCTGTCGATGTCGAAACCGCTGATCACGTCCAGTGTGCTGACGCCCACGTTGCCCAGCTTGGCGCCGGCACGCACCCGGCGCCAGTAGTCACCGCCATCGTCGATGCGCGGGGCGGCTTCCAGCGCCGCTACGCAGGCGCGCTTGGCATGCCCGGTGTCGGCATTGTCGACCGTGACGTGCAGAGTGAAGTAGTAGGGGTCGATGCCCAGTTCGTTGAGCTCGAAGGAGGTGATGAGCAGGTGCAGGGGCAACTGCTCATATCCCAGGTTGAAGCCCACGATCTCGGGCAAAAACTCCTGCGCATTCCAGCCCAGTGCCACCTGCACCAGCCCTTGCTGGTACAGCGCGTCGGGCAGGTCTTCGATCGGGTCGAGCCCGTAGTTGGCCAGCAGAGCGCGGTAGAGCTTTACGTGGTTCTTGTCGGCCAGGCCATCACCCAGTTCTTCCACATAGGTGGTGACCAGGTCGGACAAACGGGAGTTGTCGGCATGTGCGCACAGGCCGTACAGCCAGGAGCCATCGACCAGCTTTGTGGGCGCCACATTGCGCAGAAAGTACAGGGCATGCGCGCGGTTCTTGAAATAGCGGCGCGGCGAACCGGCCTTGCGCTCGTCCAGATAAGCCTGGTACAGGCCGTGCACCTTCTGGATATTGGCCTCCATCCAGGCCGTCAGGTCGGCGGGATTCTCAGGGAGATCGTCCGCGTGCGCAGCCACGTCCTGCAGGGTGCGGCGCAGAAAATCGGCTGCCGCTTCGCGCTCCGGTGGCGTCGGAATGTGGTTGGCCAGACGGTCATAGAGAGGCGCATGGAGCGCAGCCGGGGCGGATGCCATGGAGACGAGAGGGGCGATGGTCGGTTCGGAACGAAGGCGTTCCTGCAGATGAAGGTACATGGCGTGTTGTGTGTAGGTATGTCCCTGAGGGTGGGCCATCGCCGCCTGCGCCACCATCGGGCCAGCGCTCCGATCCGCGTGGGCGGCCTCCTACGGCCGGCCTCTGGTGCCTACAAATAGCCCCACCGGTGCAGGTTGCCAAGGGCCTCGTCCGACACCCGCACACCGATGTCTTCGCGGTAGCGCAGGTTGGGCACGTAGACCTTGCGCGCCAGCGCCAGCGCGCTGGCGCTGGCCGCCGCCACGGTAGGCGCGCAGCCCGTTGCCACGCCCACATAGCCGCTGGTGCCGCTGGTGATGAGCGCGCCCTGGCGCAGTTCCACCTCGGCAAAGGCGATGGCGGCGCGCTCTGCCATTGACAGGCCCTCGTCCAGGATCACGGGAATGCCCTTGGAGATTTCCTCGTATCCCTGGGTGTAGGGGAACGGCGGTACCGTCAACACGATGCCCACGGCAAAATCCGGCACTGTGTCGAAATGGTTGGCCGAGCGGTGCAGCATCTTCTGGAAGATGGCTTCCCATGGCTCCCGGTGCAGGCGCTCGCAGATGGCGTAGCCGGGGTAGCCGAAGCGGCTGGTGAACTCCAGCGGCCACAGCCCGTCAGCATTGGCCATGAGGTTCACGTTGATGTAGCCGCAGTAGCCGCCATCGCGCAGCACGCCTGCCAGGGGCTTGAGCACCTGGTCACGCAGCCTGCCGCTGCCGGCATAGCTGACCACGGTACCCATCTCGCCTGTCAGCTCGCCCAACTCACCCGGAAAGAATCGCTTGTGCTCGAAGTCGATGCACGCGGTTTCCATGAAATCCGTGCCGTTGAAATACCCGCCGACACCGATCTCGATGCCGTCGATGTACTCCATGAGCACGAAGTCCGGGGACGGTACGGGTGCTTCATGCACGCCGTAGAAATGGAGCAGCGCGGCCAAGTCGCTGCTGTCGCCCTTCTGCGCGATGTAGTTGCGTGTGCGCGGGCTGTTGGCGCCGTTGAATTTGAGCACATAGCGTTGCCGCCGCGAGGCGATGAAATCCGAGGCCTCACGGTAGCTGCTGAACGAGTGGCTGGCCGCGGTGCACAGGCCCGCCTCGCGCAGCACGGCCTGGCCATACTCGCGCTCGGCCTCCAGCCGGTCGCCCAGGGCGCTGCCACCGATGACCTGAAAGCCGTCCCTGCGCAACGCATCCTGCTGAGCGCCCTGGTCCGCCGTCTCGAAGAGGATCAGGCCCTCGGGCCCAGCCTCCCTGATCCAGCCCAGTTCCCTTTGCCAATCATGGGTGCGCGTAAGCATGCCGGCAAACACTCCGTGGCTGGCCGGGTCGCGCACGAACAGCCGCACCTCGTGGCCGCGTGCCTGCATGCCGCCGTACATGGCAGCCAGGTCATTGCAGTCACCGATGCCCAGGATCCTCACGCTGGCGGCCTTTGCACCACGAGCCCGATGGCAGCGATGCGGTCCACCCCTGCGTACTCGGGCCGGTCGAGTTCTTCGCCAAAGACGTCGGGGTCGATCTCGCGGCGCGTGAACGCGCAGCCCGTGCGTGCGGCAATGCCGGCGGCCCATTCGGAAAACGAGTCCACCCCCTGCACCACGGCGCTGCCGGTGTAGAGGACCAAGCGGCCGCCAGGCCTGAGGTGGGCGATGGATTGCTCCAGGATGCGCTGCGACAGCCCTTCGCCGTAGTCGCCGCCGCCATGCCGGTACGTGCGCCGCTCTGCGTCGACCAGGTACGGAGGGTTGGAGACGATCAGATCGAAGTCGCCCGTGATGCCTTGGAACAGGTCAGACTGGACGAAGGTGCAGAACTCCACCTGTGCAAGGCGTGCGTTGGCTTTGGCCAGCGCCAAGGCCTCAGGATTGATGTCGGCAAGCACCAATTCATCAACACTGCCGCCTGCGGAGCGCGCCGCAACAATACCGCCAGGCCCGCCACCGCAGCCCATGTCCAAGATGCGACCGTACGCTCCCAACGGGTGGGCAGCCAGCTCTTGAGCAATCAGTGCCGCAAAACGGTAAGTATCGGGGCCAAAGAAAACGGCATCCGCCTCCGAGGTAGGGAACCGCGAATGGGCGTATAGCTCACCGCCCAAGCTGCTCACGCGCACCATGCTTTGGTACATGCCCGTATCCTGCAGTTGAGTGAGTCCTTCGCTGACAAGCTTGTCACGCAACGGCAGTGGCAGCAACGCGCCATCGAACGGCAAATTCCAGCCGAATATGTCACGCAAATCTCGCGCAGCCTTTTCCACGCGATTGCGCAGCACGCGATGGTGCGTCAATGGCGTGGGAGTAGTGAATTCGTAGTGCCTTGACTTCAGGAAATTGCCCAGGTCTACCAACCGGGCAACGCAGTGATCATTCATGATGTTGAGCGTTATTCAGGGCTAGTCGAAGTAGCCGTTACCATGCGATCGTTCAGCATCCCTTGGCCAGATGGACCTCCAGCCGGTGCCCCAAGCATTGAGCTAGGTCGGGGCCAACTTTGATCGGTTGCCTCTGAGAACCCTCCTCCTCCCCAGCAAACGCTTCTGCTGGCTCTGTCAGCCCGACGGAAGCCGATGCGCCGTAGGCGACCATGGATAAGCCGGCACCGATGAAGGTCGCCGCGCGAGAAGTGGAATGCGGGGAGAAGAACATGAAGAACCTCCATAACGCTACAGCGACGATCATGGAATGAAGGACTGCACAAGTGTGTAGGAAAAACTGCAAAGCGAATGACGGCCCACTCGACCCGCTTTGCCGCCGGCGGGGTGTGGAAGAGCAACTTGAACGGGAGTCGGTTCGAACTTGAAAAGCAACGAGCGCCACTGAGGCGTGCTCCTGGGACGCGCCCTTTTGCTCCCATGAGGAGGCCCGACTCCAAATCCCATCCTCTTGGGGTTCGACTCGGTAGGTATGGGGATAGGCGCTTGCTCTGCGCGCGAGCGGTCAGGAGTCTGTCCCACAGAAGTGGGCGCCGCTTGCTGACCGGGTAACGAGTGTCGTACCGCCAAATTGAGCGGAATCAGCAACAGATCGACTCTTGCCCGCATGCCCATCCCTGACCGCCGAGCCCACCCTTATGCGCTCGCCGCCGTGTCCTCACTCGCCCAGGCCTTGCCCGGTATGGCAGCACTGTCCGTTGCCACACAGCTTCGGCAACTGGTTGGCATGGGCTTGGCTCGCTTGCCCCGACCGGGCGCGGGTTCGACGCTGCAGCGCTGGCAGGCGCTGAGTCACGTGGCGCAGCACAGCCTGTCACTAGCGAAGCTGTATGAGGGGCACTGCGATGCACTGGCCATTCTGCTAGAGCTAGGCCATGATCGAGGCGAGACCAACGAGACTTGGGCGGTTTGGGCGGCCGAGGTCCCCGGACAGCGGGTGCAAGTTCTGCCACGAGGCGACAGCGGTCTGGCCAAACTGTCCGGCGCTAAGGCCTGGTGCTCCGGTGCACAGGGGGTCAGCCACGCCCTGCTGACCGCATGGCGGCCGGGGCTGGACCAGAGCCAGTTGGTCGCCGTCGAACTCGGCCACGCCAGCATCCGCATGAACACCGGCGCCTGGCAGGCCGTGGGCATGGCCGACACGCTGAGCGCGGAGGTGGCTTTCGATGCCACGCCTGCCACACTGGTGGGCGAGCCTGGAGATTACCTGCGCAGGCCCGGCTTCTGGCATGGGGGTGCAGGCATTGCCGCCTGCTGGTATGGCGGCACGCTGGCCGTGGCCGACTCCCTATATCGCGGTATGCGCGGTCAGTCGTCCGAGCACCCGGCTTTCGCATACCGCGCTGCAGCCTTCGGCAAGGTGGATCGGGTGTTGGCAGGTATGGCCGCGCTGCTGCGCGAGAGCGCCGCCTGGATCGATGCGAACCCGCACGCGGACGCCATGGCCACGGCACTGCGTGTACGCCAAGCAGCAGAGGCTGCGGCCCACTGCGTGCTGGAGGAAACCGGGCGCGCGCTGGGCGCAACGCCCTACTGCCGCGACGCGGCGTTTGCACGCGCTGCGGCAGACCTGCCGGTTTTCATTCGCCAGAGTCACGGATACCGCGACGATGCGGCCCTTGCCAGCGCAGTGCTGGCGCAAGAGAACTACCCATGGGCACTCTGAACCATCCCGCTGCAGCCGAGGGCCTCCCCCCGGCCACTCGCCTCATCAGCGAGCGGTGCCTCCGCTGTTCGCCCGGGGCCCGGACCCCTGGCATTTCGAGGGTAGCTGGTACGAGGCCCGCAAGCGCGACCTGTTGTTGGCCAGCTTGCCGCATGCGCGATACGAGTCCATTTTCGAACCGGGCTGCGCTGGCGGTTTTGTTTCCGAGGCTTTGGCGCAGCGCTGCGACCGGCTTCTGGCCTGGGACGGCGCAGTGCGAGCAGTGGAGTACACGGCCAACCGGCTCAAGCCCTTCGCCCACGCCCAGGTCGCACAAGGCTGGGTGCCTAACCAATGGCCTCAGGGGCGCTTCGAACTGATCGTGCTCGGCGAGTTCTTGTACTACCTCCAAGAGACCGATATCGAGCGTCTAGCACAGCGATGCCGCGCCACTCTGCTCGCTTCTGGCTCGGCTGCCACCGTTGCTTCCTGTCACTGGCTACATCCATTCGACAGCTTCCCGTTGGGCGGGGCGCGCGTGCACGAGATCATGCACGGACACCTTCAGATGCCGCGTGTGGCCCAGTGGTGTGATGCGGACTTCTGCCTGGACATCTGGTCAAGCGCGCGGGAGAGCGTAGCCCAGCGAGAGGGTCGTCGCGAGTAGTATTAAGTCATCCTGCCCGGTGCCTCGCCCGGGCGCCTTAAGTGGCGTTCTTCCAAATGCCGTGATGGCATATGGAACTCTCTCGTGCGCGCGTTCATCGGCATTTTCGCGTTGTCCTTTTTGCTACCATGCGATGCCTGAGAACTCTTCGGGGGTGATGGTATGCCGCTGGAATACTTGCGCGAAATCTCTCGGGGGTCGCTCCCGCTGGAAGTGAGCGGCGTGGCACAAATCGACAAGCTGAGGGTACTTGCAGCGGCCGACATGGTCGTTGCAGATCTACCCGAAGTGGGCAAGGCGGGCTCAGCGAGCGTTCGCGAGATCACCGGATATGGCCGCGCCGCGCTTTCTGCGCCCAGCCCGAACAGACCTGCGTAGCCGAGGGATGGAGTCAAGCGCCTGGCATTGATTTTTACTGAGCCATTTTGCATCCGCAACCGTCGGTGCAAGGCACCGTCCCGGAACTCCTCACGCTCAGCGGCCGAATGTCGTGACGGGTTCGCGGGATGTGGCGGCTAGCCCTCGTCATCTTTTTTGTCTTCGGTTTTGAACAGACCCCTGATGTTCATGAAAGCCAGACACACCTGTAGCGCCATGAGCGCCATGGCATGGGTATACAGGCCCCAAGCCATCCACAGGACATTGCTTGCAAGGAACACCCAGAACCCGACGTTGCGGCGACTGGCGTCGTTGGAACCGACCAGCCATGCAGCCAGCACCGATGCCACGAAAGCGGGCCACTGTACCCAGTCAAGCCAGTCATCCATGGTTGAAATCTCCGTCGAAGTTCAGGATGCAGACGACGTCACCAGGGCACCGCTCAGTTGCATCAGCGTGGCGCCAAAGCCTCCAGGTGCCCGAAAATGCTTTCGAGAGCTGGTGGTCACGCGCGCTGCGGCAGTCCACGCAATCGACAGACCCCGCTCCAGCAGGCGGTGTACCAGGGCTACATCCTCGCCCGTGGCCAGTGGTAGGAAACCGCCGGACAGGTGATAGGCGTCGGCCGTGATGCCTAGATTGGCGCCGTGGATATGTCGATGGCCATCGCAGTCCTGGTAAAACGATTGGAAACTTGCGCGCACCTCATCGCCGTGTGCGCCCCAGTCGCGCACCTGTACCGTTCCGCAAACGGCGTCTGCCTGCAACCCGAGCTGCTGACTGATCCAATCGGGCGCTACCTCGCTGTCCGCATCGGTGAAGGCAAGCCATCGCGCCCCGGCAGCCAGTGCCGCTTGCGCTCCAATTGCACGGGCCGCGCCAACATTGCGAGCCCGACTTTGTACGGTCCGCACACGCGCGAACCCTCGGGCAATGCGCGCAGTGCCATCAGAGCAGTCGTCGAGCACTACGATGACGATCACCGGCTCGGTCGCCAAGGTGGGGCATAGGGCTGCCACAGTAAGGGAGCGCAGACATTGCGCAATGTGTTCTTCTTCGTTGTGAGCGGGAACGACAACCGCAATCATCGCCGGACACCTCGCGCTTCGAGCAAACGGTTAAAGCCGGTCATGGTTTCACCTCGGTTGCGGCGACTGAAATCGAGATGGCTGACTGCGCTGTCTGCGCCCGGGCCCCCGCCTCGACCCGGGCAATTTCCTCAGGAACCAATCCACCTATGAGCAGCCATATGGCAAAAGCTGCCGTCGCCACCACTTCGGCCCAAAGTAGCCCACGGTTCTCCCATGGCGAAACAGGTTGGGGAAACTCGCCGGCCAAGTTGCGAGAAGTAGTGGCATGGTTCTGTTCGGTCGCCATTTCGGCCTCCTGCGTGTGATGGAAGCAACGCTAACGTTTGCCTTCTGGGCTTCATGTCGGACGGCTCCTTCAGCAGATGTCATGGTGCGGCGCATGCCTGCAAAGCAGCGTTGCCCTTCAAGGGCAGATTTGCAATCAACAGCGTTGTGAGGTGCCGCGGGCGAGCAGCGAGGGTATCGTCAGCGCCGCATTGCGCAGCGCAGGCCCAGTCCGATCAGCATTCGCGCCCACGGGGACGAAGCCGGCAAGCAATATTAGCTCCCGGCGGCGCAAGCAGGCCAGCGCTACAAATCGGATCTCCACGCGTAGAGGTTGGTCAGACGCAGTTCGTTCTCCAATTCGCGGGCGTCATTCATATTGTCAGACCCGACCCTTGCAGTAGCACATCGGCCGGTTCTGAACGTCAGACCGGAACGCCGGAGCTCGCGGACCCGGATGCATCGTTCCTCGGTACAGCCTTTCGTCGGGCTAGGCATTGAGACTGCAGTTGAATGCCTGTCGGACTGGACGAATCTCGCTCATCGTTCATGTTGCCTTGTGGTGCTGAAGTAAGGCAATGCATGCGAGCTACCCATCCAGGAAAGTTGGCTTCGCGCGTAGGTCTGGTCTCGGGGGGAAACGGCTTCTGCGTTCGGATCGTCCAAGCTGGCTGTCGTGACGTCAATGCACGTCTCCCCATCCTCACGAAAAGTCAGTTGTGTGCCGCACTTGGCGCAGAAGGTGCGCATGCCACGCGGCGTTGACCGGTAGTTGCGCGGGAAGCCTTGCGTGAACCGAAAATTCATCGCCTCAACACTGCACCAGGCGACCACCGGCGCCCCCGTTGTCGCGCGGCACAGCGTGCAGTGGCATAAAGTGGCATTGGCCACGTCTCCCTGCAGCTCGTAACGCACTTCGCCGCAATGGCAACCGCCAGAGCGGATCTTCGATGTCGATGAAGGGCTTGTCATGATCGTTTCAAGTCGGGGATGGTTTTACTGAGGATCTGGGATGCGCGGGTGATGGCCTGCTTCTTTTTCCAGTAGCCAAGCCAAGGGTCCTCCTGCTGGAAGCTCAGGTATTCACGGGCGGTCGCGATGGTCCACTGCGCCCCGCCCTTGAGCTCCCTGATCTGCTCCCAGGCCACCGGCATTGAGACACCCATGCCTGGCCGTGACCGCGCCGAGAACGCGCACGCCGTCGTTTGCCCGTGCCCGTTGCGCAGGTAGTCAATGAAGATCTTGCCCACCCTGTTCTTGCCGCCCATGACGGCCACGAACTTGGACGGGATGACCTTGGCCATGTGCTTGACCACGGCCTGCGAGAACGCCTTCACCTCATCGAAATCGAGCTTCGGGGTGATAGGGACCACGACGTGCAGGCCTTTGCCCCCGCTGGTCTTGAGCCAGCTCTCCAGCCCGAGCTCGGTCAGCATCACCCGCGTGAGTTCGGCCGCCTCCTGCAGCATGGGCCAAGTCACGCCTTCGCCCGGGTCCAGGTCGAGGATGAACCGGTTCGGCTGGTTGATCCGCGCGATCCTCGAGTTCCAGGTGTGAAACTCCACGGCATTCATCTGCGCCGCGGAGATCAGCCCTTGCGCTGAATCGACCGCCAACAACGCTGCATGCTCAGGCCACAGGGCAGGGTCCAGGTCCTTGACGCCGGGCATCTTGCTTTCGGAATGCTTCTGGAAGAACAACTCTCCGGTGATGCCGGTGGGCGCGCGCACCAGCGACACCGGCCGGTCTTTCAAGTGCGGCAGCATCCGTTCGGCAATGCTCTCGTAGTAGCGCACCAGGTCGATCTTGCGCACCCCGGTCGTGGGATCGATGACACGCTCCGGGTTGCTGATCTTCAGCCTATTGGCCTTCAACTTCGTTTTTGGCGTGGCGGCCGCGATGGGGCCTGCGTTTGCGGGCGCCGCCTTGGCTCGCTCCCGAACGATCTCGCTAGCTGGCTTGTCCGTGCGGATGCCTCGGAAGACCGCATGGCGGATATGCTGGTCGGGCGTCCACTCGCCGAAGGCGACCTCCACCACCATGGTCGGCCTCACCCACCTCTCGCTCCCAGCCCTGCGCTTGGACCAGCGACCCGGCTTGACCTCAGCCGCACTCACCGGCGGCGTTTTCACCTCCAGTTTGGACAGGCGGGTGTGCAGCTCCCTTCCCGCAGCCGAATCCCAGCCCGTACCAACCGAACCCGCATGGCGCAACTGCCCGTCATCGTGGTACCCCAGGAGCAGGCTGCCCACCTCTTTGGTGGCGTTTGCGCGTACGGTGAAGCCCAACACCACGAATTCCTGACGATGCTGGCATTTGAGTTTGACCCAGGTATCGGTGCGACCTGACACATAGGGTGCGTCTGCGCGCTTGGCCATCACGCCTTCCAAGCCCATTTGGCAGGCAGCTCCCAGCAACTGAACAGGCGCCACGTCGAACGACTGGCTGAAGCGCACGGTATCGCTCTCACGCTCGTCAAAGAGCTCTTTGAGCACGGCCCTTCTCGCTGCGAGCGGCACAGCGCGCAGGTCAATGTCGCCGAGGAAGGGCACGTCGAACACAAACAGCACGATGTCGGTAACCTGGGCGCTGTCAATGGCGTTCTGCAGGCGGTTGAAGTCGGGGATGCCGGCGTCGCTGAGCACGGCAATTTCGCCATCCAGCCAGGCGCTGGTCAGGCCCAGCTGGGCAACAGCATCGGCGATGGGGCGCAGCCTGTCGGTCCAGTCATTGCCGTTGCGCGTGAAGATGCGTATGTCGTCGCCGTCGATGCGTGCCATCACACGGTAGCCGTCGAACTTGGTCTCGATTACCCAGTCCCCTTCCGGCACGGAGGACACAAGAGTGGCGAGTTGAGGCGCAAGCTTGGCGGGCAGCTTGGCCTTTCGGGCCGCCTTCAGTGCGGTGTCGGTGTCCGCTGCGCTTGTGCGCCGGGGTGCTGTAGCTTCCCTCGGCTCCCGCTCCTCGATCAATCCAAGGGGCTTGTCCACCACGCTATCAGGCAGCGCGGTGATCACGTCGTACTCGGTGCCTGGCCTTGCCCATGCGTCGCCGCGCTTCTTGAACAGCATCCACTGGTCCTGCGTTTTCTCGCCGGTCTTGGAGATGCGCACCAGCTCCCACAACCCGGCCAGCTTCTGGCCGTGCAGCTTGAACATCAGTTTGCCCTTGGCCAAGCCGTCGCGCGGATCGCCCACGGGCTCCCATGTGCCGCGGTCCCATACGATGACCTTGCCCGCGCCGTACTCGCCCTTGGGTATTGAGCCTTCAAAGGTGTTGTAGTCGATCGGGTGGTCTTCGACGTGGATCGCCATGGACTTGGCGGCCGGATCGTACGACGGCCCCTTGGGCACGGCCCAACTGACCATGACGCCATCGAGCTCCAGCCGGAAGTCGTAGTGCAGGCGCGAGGCCCAGTGCTTCTGGATGACGAAGTGCAGCGCATCCGATGGGACTGCCTTCTTGCCGCGCCTAATGGGCTTGTGCACACCGGCCGGCTCTGCGGTCTTGCTGAAGTCGCGCTTCGCGTTGTATTTGGCAAGGGGGGTGTCGGGCGCCGATGCCGGCGGGGCCTTTGACATCTTCGCTGGCGCCGGGCTGGCTTCCGCAAAGGTCTTGCGGCGTGCGGGAGCCTTCTTCTGCACCGCCAGTTCAGCCCACACGGGGGCGTGGTCGCTGGCGCCTTCCTGACCACGTTCGTCGCGGTCTACACCGGCGTCCACCACCTTCAGCATCGGCCCTGCCAGGATATGGTCGATGCGCAGGCCGGCATTCCGCTCCCAGCGCTTGCGGCGATAGTCCCAGAAGGTGAAGGGCACACCCTTCTTGTGCACCTGTGCGATGGCATCGGTCCAGCCCTGGGCCAAGATGGAGGCGTATACCGCGCGAGGCTCTGGCTGCAGCAGCGCGTTGTCGCGCCAAGTGTCGGGCTTGTAGATGTCGGCATCGGTCGGCACAACGTTCCAGTCACCCAACAGCACCACGGGGTAGCCACAATCCCACAGCTCCTGCGTGCGCAGCCGCAGGCGCTCGAACCAGCGCAACTTGTAGTCGAATTTGGGGCCGGGCTGCGGGTTGCCGTTGGGGAGGTACAGGCAGGCGTAGAGTACGCCGTTGATGGCGGCTTCTACGTAGCGTGCCTCCTTGTCCGCCGTGTCGCCGGGCAGTGTGGTGATCACCGGCAAGGGCTCATGCCTGCGAGACAGCAGGGCCACACCGTTCCACGCGCGTTGGCCCACCACTACGGCGCTATAGCCCGCCGCTTCGATGGCCGCGGTGGGGAACTGCGCCGTAGGGCATTTGAGCTCCTGTAACGCGACGACGTCAGGCTGCGTGCGGCGCAGCCAATCGACAAGCAGCTCTATGCGCTTGTTGACGTGGTTGATGTTCCAGGTCGCAACGCGCACCGAATGCTCACCGGCCGCCCTTCAGGTGCGCCTCGACTGCTTTGGCGTCGTTGCCCACGGCCTTTACGGCGGCCTTGAGCTCGTCGACGGTCACACCGAACTTCTTGGCCCAGTCGCGCACTTCGTAGTCCTCAGTCAGGCTGATGCGGGTGCGGTCCTGGCCGCCGGTCTTGGTCTTGTCATCGGACATGGTCGTCTCGTTGGGGTTGGTGATCTATGACCTTCAGGCGGCTTTTCTTTGAGGGGCGGCTTTTGCTGGTGTTTTCTTGGCAGCTGCTTTCTTCGCGGGGGCCTTCTTGGCAGGGGACTTCGCTTCTTCCGTGGCGCCGCCCTTCAGGCTGCGCTTGAGCAGCGCGGTCAGGTCGATCACCTCGCCACCAGACTGTGGCGCTTCCTCTTCGGGCTCCACCACGGTCTTACCTTCCCCGGGCTTGGCCTTCTTCTCGACGAGCTTCATCACCTGGATGCGGAACTCGTCCTTGAAGTCGTCGGGGTTCCATTTGCCGGACATCTCGGCGACGAGTTGCTTGGCCATCTTGAGGTCGGCGGCACTCACGCTCTTTGCGCCGGCAGGCGGCAGTTCCAGGGAGTCGAAGCCCTTGACCTCGTCGCCCCAGCGCAGCAGATTGAGTACGAGTGCCGGGCCCGAAGGCACCAGCGCGGCCAGGTGCTGCTTCGTGGCGATGACGACTTTGGCCAGGCCGATCTTGCCGGTGGCGATCAGCGTCTCACGCAGCAACGCATACACCTTGTCGCTCTTGTTGACTGGCGCCACGAAGTACGGCCGTTCCAGGAAGATGAAAGGCATCTCGTTGGCGTCGATGAAGCGCTCGATCTCAATCGTCTGCGTTGTCTTGGGGAACACCGCTTCGACTTCTTCGGGGCTGATGATGACGTACTTGCCGTCCTCGTATTCCACGCCCTTGACGATGTTGTCCTTGTCGATTTCCTTGCCGGTGCGCTTGTTGATGCGCTTGTAGCCAACCGGGTCCATGGTGCGCTTGTCCAGCCAGTCGAAGTCCACACCCTCGCTGGTGGCGGCTGTGTGCAGGCCCACCGGGATGTGGACGAGGCCAAAGGTGATGGCACCTTTCCAGAGGGTGCGGCTTCCAGTTGCCATGCTGATCTTCTCCACGCGCGGGGATCCCGGGTGGTCGCAATTTTGCGATCCGCCCATATTTGCTTACGTAGGTGCTTTCTCACGCATTTCGTAGGCCATCGCACCATCTATCGGTTAGGTGTCGCGAGGGACAATGCGTTATGCGACTTGCCGTATTCATCACCGAGAACCACGCCGCCATCTTGCATGCGTGGATCGATTTTGCGCGCGATCAACTGCCCGCTGCGCGGGAACCCCTCGTATTGTTGTGGTCCATCACCGCGTACGCGTGTAGGCCTCATACGGGGTAGGGAGTTCTACGCCCAGCAGGTATTTACAGCGCAGAGCGTTCGTGGCACAGCTGGCTGGCCATGCCGCCCTCCTTCAACTTCATGAACCCCATGCGAGGCCTCACCCAATTGGGCGTCAACGACGGGCGCGTCGAGACCGTGCCCGACGCTGTCCTTTGCCACGAATTCACCGGATCTTAGCGTCCGGCTACAACAGGCCTATCGCGGCCCGATCTGACAGGCAATTGCGCCCCACGCTGGCATCCATGGCGCGGTGCGGCTTGCAATCTGGCACATGCACTCAGCCCCGAACCCACTCAATCCCCACGTCGCGGCAGCGAGCTGGAGCGATCGTGTCGCCCGTTACGTCGCCGCCGGACACCGCAGCCCGCGTTTCAAGACCTCCGGTGCCGGCCCACAGGCTGCGTTCAGCCAATGAACGAAGCACTGCTCCCAGCCCTTAGCTTTGCGCTGGTGGGCCTTCTGCTCGTGGTGATGACGCTGACCAGTTCCTTCATCGCGCGCGTTCCGCTCAGCTCGGCCATCCTGTACTTGGGCGTGGGCGTGTGCATCGGCCCTTGGGGATTGGAGCTGCTCACCCTCGATCCGATCAAGGACGCAGGGCTGATCGAGCGCCTGACCGAAGTCGCAGTCCTGATCTCGCTATTTACTGTGGGCCTAAAGCTGGAGCTGCCGTTGCGCGACGCCCGCTGGCGCATTCCGCTGCAGCTGGCCACGGTGTCGATGCTGATCACCGTGGGAGCGATCACGGCCGTTGGCGTGTGGCTGTTGAACTTGCCGCTGGGCGCTGCCGTACTGCTGGGCGGAATTTTGGCGCCCACCGATCCGGTGCTGGCGTCGGACGTACAGGTTTCAGACCCGCAAGACCGCGACCGACTGCGTTTTGGTCTGACGGGCGAGGGAGGGCTGAACGATGGAACGGCCTTTCCCATAGTGATGCTAGGCCTGGGGATGCTGTCGCTGCACGACCTGGGCGACGGCGGCTGGCGCTGGTGGACGGTGGACGTGCTCTGGGCCGTGGTGGGTGGCGTGGGCATCGGCTTTGCGCTGGGCGCCGTCGTGGGCCGCGCCATCCTGTACCTGCGCATCCGTCGGCGCGAGGCGCTGGGGCCGGATGAGTTCATGGTGCTGGGCCTCATCGGGCTGGCCTACGGGGTGGCGATGCTGTGCCACGCCTACGGCTTTTTGGCCGTGTTTGCGGCGGGGCTAGCGCTGCGGCGCGTGGCCGCGCAGCCGCTGGCACAGGTGGCGCCGGGGCAGGTTGAAGACGTCGAGCCTGCCATGAAGGAGCAAAAGGCCAAGGACGATGCGCAGTCCGCCGAGCGCTCGCCCGAGACGCCGCTCATTGATGAGTTGCCCACTTACCTGATGGAGTCGGTCGAGCGTTTCAACGCCCAGCTCGAACGCCTTGCCGAAGTGGCTGTGGTGCTGGTGGTCGGTGCTTTGCTCGCGGTGGTGGACTTTGGCGCCGAGGTGCTGTGGTTTGTGCCGCTGCTGCTATTCGTGATTCGGCCGCTGGCGGTCTACGCCGGGCTGGTGGGGGTTCGGATGCAGCGATCACAGCGCCGGCTGATCGCCTGGTTCGGCATCCGCGGCATCGGCTCGGTGTACTACCTGATGTACGCGATTACCCACGACCTGCAGCCCGTCATCGCCCAGCGGCTGCTAGCTATCACGCTGGCGGTGATCCTGGTGTCGATGTTGTTGCACGGGGTCTCGGTCACGCCACTGATGCGGGGTTATGAGAAGCGCAAAGAGGCGAAACGTGCGGTGGAGGAGTGAGGGCTGGGTCGGTGGTGCGTTCTGATTCGTGCTCGACCAATTTGGCGCAATCAGCCAAGCAGACCAGCGGCCCCTTGAGGCGATGCTTCAGTGCGGGATGCCGGAGAGGGATTCCGGTCACTGCATGCCTGTAGAAGATGCTGATATGAGGGTTCACATTTTCCAGGAGCACAACGCGCAATTCCAAAGCGTCTTGATCATGTCCGTGAGATGGTTCGGTGCAATGCTCGTTCATGAGAGCGGATCTTGAAGTCTTTCATGCTGCAGCCGGCCACACTCTTGCAGCGACGATGTGGCTGAGATCGTTCATGGGAACCAAAGCCCAGATTACCCACCGCTCACGGCGAGGCGGGGGATACAGCGCTGTCACACGTATCAACGTCGTTCGGCTGCAGGAGCTGCGCCTCCGCCAGAAAAGGTGAGAGCCCGAAGGCTCTCTTGCTGGTCAGCGAAGGAAGATAGCGATCAGGATGATGATCGGAATGGGAACACCGAGAAACAACAAGAGCAGAGAACGCATGGGAAACTCCTTGGGGGGTTAGTTGGCTGTGGGGATTACAGGTCGCGGTGGCGGCCGCCGAAGGTGGCAGCAAAGCTGGCGACGAAGGCACCCACCAGCAGGGACACGAAGAGCCACAGCGCACCATAGGCAGAGGCCTTGCGCGCAGTGTCTGCCGCTTCGGTGGCCTTGGCCTTGGCCTCGGCCAGCTTGGCCTGGGCCTTGGTGTAGGTGTCGGTCACGCGCTTTTCAGCTTCTTGCTGCGGGATGCCGGTGCGCTGGGCAACCAACTGGGCGACGTACTTCACGTCCTCCGCCGGCAGTGGAGCACCAGCGGTCAGGCTGTTGGCGAAGATGCGTGCCACTTCGGCGGTGGAGTTGGGTGGAGATTGCGGGTTCGACGCGGCCGGCGCGGCGGTAGCGTCCGCTGCAACGGGTGCCGATGCGGGTGCAGCCGGATCGGCCGCCGCCACGTTCTTGCGGAACAGCGAGTCCACCAGGTAGCTCGGCGACGAGTCGCTTTGCGATGCCTGGCCGGCAGCTGCAGCGGCGGCCCCCGTACCGGCAGCGGCTGCGGTGGTGGCCGCGCCACCCGCCACGGCCGCACCCGCCTGCACCCCGCTGCCCACGATGGAGCCGATGGCCGAAGTCAGCATGGCTGCCGTCACCAGCGTGGCCACGGACCAGGCCAGAAAGCCGTGGGCCGTATCGCGGAAATAGGTTTCGTCGGTGTGCACCCCCACCCACTTCACCCGCAGCCGCCCGGCGAGGTAGCCGCCCATGCCGGACGCAGCGATCTGCGTGAACGTGATCCACAGGATGGTGGAGATACCGAAGGTGGTGGCAGCGATGCCCGACTGCGCCCACGGTGATACCGATGACAGCCCGAGCCCGGTGCCAAGTACGAGCAAGATGAGCGACAGCGAAGCAGCGCCTGCGGCACCTGCAAGGATGGCCGCCCAGCTCACGCCGCTTGCGTTTCGCAGAGAAACTTCACTCTCCAATGGTTGTGCGACCAGTCGGTCGGAGCCCGGTTCATAGGCGGTGGTGGTCATGGCATGTGCCTCCTGTTGAGATGCCCCAAGGGTAGGCAGCACGCAATGCGCAAGGTGTTCCGTTTTGGTGCGTACCCATGTAGGCAAACCGCCTGTGAGTGAATCGATTGGATACCGGCGTTTCAGGCTGCTACAGCACGTTTTGCCTAGCTCACTGCCCCATCTGTGTGTGGGGGCCGCCCTGCGCCCTGTCGGCCTGCGAGGCAGGCATGCCCTCTTCGTCGATGGAGTGCACCTCCTTGTTGGAGCCAGCGACCTTGGCCCGTTCGGCCAGGCGCACATAGAAGCTGGCCACGTCGCGCAAGTCCTGCTCGTCAAGCTCCTCGATGCCTATCATGCGGTTGCTCGCCTCACGGTTGGCTGCCAGCAGCTCGTTGAGCTTGAGGTGGATGGCGACGCTGTCCTTGTTTTGGCTCTGCTGGATCAAAAACACCATCAGGAAGGTGACGATGGTGGTGCCGGTGTTGATCACCAGTTGCCAGTTCTCCGAGAAGTGGAAAATGGGCCCGGCTGCCGCCCACAGCACTACAGTGATCAACGCCGCACAGAAGATGCCGGGCGAACCCGCCCAGCGCGTGACGCGCGAGGCGAAATGGTCGAACGCGGTCTGCAGTGCCGAGCGGTCTGCGTACGAGGGGCTGCTGGTCGACGGCATCGAGCCCAGGGCATCGGTGCCATCGCCCTGGGTCAGGACTTGCTGGTTCATGAATGCCTGCCCCTCAGTCCTTGAGCGCCGAGCCCGGCTCGGCCATTTTGCGGTGCTGCTCGGCCAGCACCTGCGAGGGCGTGACCTTGGCCATGATGGCCTGCAGCTTGTTCTTGAGGCCGTGCACCACGTCGGCCTCGCCGTCCATCATGGCCGTAAAGCCGACCTTGGCCACGTCCGCCGGGTCGGCCTTGCCTTCGTCAGCCCCCAACTGGGTGTCCAGCATGTCGGCGCGGGCGAAGAACTCCGTGTCGGTGGCACCGGGCATGAGGCAATTGACGGTGACCCCGGAGTCCTTGAGCTCGTTGCGCAGTGCCGCGGCGAATGAGTCGATGAAGGCCTTGGTGCCGTTGTAGACGGCCTGGAAACTGCCTGGCATGAAGCCTGCGGTGGATCCGGTGATGAGGATGCGCCCCTTGCCGCGCCGGCGCATCGGGTGCCCGATCCTGTGCAGCAGATACAGGGTGCCCGTGATGTTGGTGTCGATCACATGCTGCACATCGGCAAAATCCTGCTCCAGAAAACCTTTGCCCAGCCCATGCCCGGCATTGGCCAGCAATGCATCCACAGGGCGCCCGGCGATGGCCTCGACCAGCGCGTCCACACCCTGGCGGCTGGCGAGTTCTGCCTGCACCACCTCGACGTTGGCGCCCAGCATGCGCAGGTCACTGGCCGCCTGGTCCAGTGCCTGGTCGGCCGCGATCACCAGGTCAAAACCCTCTTCGGCGCAGCAGCGGGCCAGGTGGAAACCGATGCCGGAGGAGGCTCCAGTAACGACGGCAAGGGGGCGATAGGGGTTGGACATAGTACGACTCCTGAAACGAGCCATTGTGAAATTGCGCCCCTGCCCGGATCGTCAGAAACCAGCCCAATGCACAGGGTGCGGAGTCCTACGTGGCGCGATGATCTGGAGGTGCAAAGAGGCCCTGGCGCCATGGCCTGGTAGCTCTGGTGAACTGGCTTTTCTTCGAGGGGCGGCTTTCACTGGAGCCCGCTAGGCAGCCGCGTGCTTCGCGGGAGTCTTCTCGGCAGGTGCTTTAGCGCCGTCTTTGGCGCCGCTCTTCAGGCTGCGCTTGAGCAGTGCGGTGAGGACGATCACCTCGTCACCGGACTGTGGCGCTTCCTCTTCAGGCTCCACCACGGTCTTGCCCTCGTCAGCCTTGGCTTTCTTCTCCAAGTGCTTCATCACCTGGATGCGGAACTCGTCCTTGAAGTCGCCGGATTCCATTTGCCGGACATCGCGGCAACAAGCTGCCTGGCCATCTTGAGTTCGGCGGCGCTCACGCTTTTAGCGCCCAGGTGGGTGCCAACCTGGGGCTTGGCCTGTTCGAAGTGCGCGCGATTGCGTCCGCTCAAGGAGGCGCGGTCGAGGTGACATCCGATGCCAGCGCCACCGAGTTCACACAGCGTAGCCTAGGTTCTCCACCCCTGCCGACCATGGGCGAATTGCTACGTAGCAGCTAGATCAATGCGCTCGCTTGTGTGCCCAGCACTCTCGAACAGTTGCGGGTGTTTTCTATGTACTCGCGATTTAGAAGTGCAGCAGCGCCGCATCTGACGCCAACGCATTGCGCTGGCCATCTCCGCCTATTCGGAAGTGGGCATTGGGGGCCTTGGCGATTTCCAGCCAGGAAGTGAAGTGCTTCCCCGGCAGGATCAACGTTCCCACTGCTTCGTTGCTGCGAAGCTCGAAAGTGCCGATCGGCCCTTGGTCCTGGTTTGAGAATCCGACGAGCAGAGATGTCGCGGCGGTGCCTGAGCGCGGACCGATCAGTTCGATGAAGCCGGTCGCTTGCGGAACCTCGAGCGCATCTGCCCTGAAGGTTTCCAGGCCGCTTAGAACCAGGGCCCGATAGCTTCTTACCTTGATGATGACAGGGCCCTGCCATTGCGTGGCCAGATTCAAAGCCACATGTGCGAAATCGAGGCCGCGCTTGCTGTTGGGGTGAGTAAGGTTGCTCATAGTTGCTTTGGCTATGCGCCATGTTTTTGAGAATATGTCGATGGAAATCAGCTGAACCTTCAACAAAAACGCACCATATCTTTGCTTGCAGTACCTCCTTTTCGCCGGTGCACGGCTCTTGATTTCTTCGTAGATCTGCCGCTGATGAGACCGCGGTAAGCCCCGCCAATCGAGGGGGGCATACTTCAGTCATGCACGGCACAGTGCAGCTACACGCGGTGCACTTTGGTCAAGGTCGTCCGGGCCCATTCATCTAGCGACCAAGCCCAGTTGCGGCGCCACAGGTAGCGGTCCGGGCCATGTTGCTCGGCCAGCGGCATGCGGTGTGTAAACACGAACTCGATATCGAGCTGTGCCCCCAGGGGCAATTTCAGCGCACGCCGGGTGGCGACCAAGGCCGACTCCCATAGCGCAGCGCCCTCCCGTTCTGCGGCGGACACCATGCCATCGGCAGACCAGTGGCCGTGCCAAGCCAGCAAGGCAACGTGGTCTCGCCAAGCCATAAGGGGCTCCACGCCGCCCAGGGCGCAAACCATCCGCACGGCGTCGAGCGCTCCCAGGGCGGTGCGTTCATCCGGATACGGCGCGTCGGTAACTAGTTTGAGAAACATGGTGTGTACTCAGTAGCGGACAGGACGAGCTTCTGGTTGGACAGGGTGATGGTCGGGCCCCCTGCACTGGATGTAAGTCAGACAACATCCTGTGTTCGAACCGGACGCTCCCCATCGACTACCCTGTGTAGTAGTGAAGGCGAAACCCTTACGCCTTTCCAACTAACCAAGCCCGGGAGAGACCGACATGACGACGCCGAAAGACGAGCTGCCAGAGCGCATGGCAGAACTTTTTGACCGCTTGGCCGAACCCTTTCACATGGAGCTGATGGAGCAAAGCGCCAGACTTTCCGCTCAGCGCTACCTGCTGGAGATGCTGTATGCGCAGCAGTTCCTGAACCAGCCCGAGGCCTTCGAGGAGTTCATGGAAGGCGCCATCGACATGGCGCGCACGAGTTCCCGGCGTACAGAGCCCATGTCCGAAGACGTGGCGCTAGAGTTGCAGGCCCGGGTAGCCACCCAGCTGCAGCGGTTTCGGGAGTCCGTGGTGCAGCGGCTTGAACAGGGCTTGGGGGAGTAGGCTAGCAGCCGCAGCTTAGCCTGGGCAAGGGGCTTGCGTGCTTGAGCTGATGCCGAAGCTCAGCGCCCGGTCGTCCGTTGCCGTTCGGATCGCTGACTTCCAACCCAAAGACCGATGGCCAGACCTACAAGGCCAAGCGCCACGAGGTTGGCGGCCGCACTGTGGGTAGCGTCGCGCTGACCCCCGTCGATAGCGGTGCCTCGCGAGGGCGAGAAAAGGTTGCCATCGGAGCGCGCGGCGGGCTTGGCACGGCGCAGTGCCCAGCGCGTGACCCTTTCCATGGTGGCGCCAACCCAGTTAGGCGCGAGCACATGGGCCAGCCGCCCCGGGCCCGCGCCCGCACCGAGCCAGGTCACCGCGCGCGGTCGGTCTATCAGTGATACCACGGCACTCGCCACCCTGCGCGGGTCCACCAAAGGGATGCGCGGCTGGATGTTGCTACCGGTGTAGTTGGCGCCGTGGGACAACCCCGGCGAATTCACGAATGTGGGGGCCACGTCGCACACGTGGACGTGCGGCAGGCTGGACACCTCAGCGCGCAGCGCTTCTGAGAGGCCGCGCAGACCGAACTTGCTGGCGGTGTAAGCCGCAGCATAGGGGGCAGGGATCCATCCGCCCACCGAGATCATATTGATGAGCGTGCCGCGCCCACGCTCGCGGAAGTGGCGCAATGCCACATAGGCCCCATTCATATGGCCCATCAGATTGGCCTCGACCACGCGCCGGTGCGATGCCAGCGGCGTCTCGTCAAATCGGCCAATGGCACCTACCCCAGCGCCGTTCACCCACACGTCGATGCGCCCATGCGCCAGCAGTGCCGCCTGAGCCAGGCGATCCATGGCATCGGCATCGGTGACATCCGTCGGCACGCCGAGGGCGCCGTGGGCGCCTGCGGCCATGCAGGACATGGCCACAGGTGACAGGGTCTCCTGGTCACGCCCGGCCAAGATCAAGCGGGCACCGCGGCTGGCAAATTCAAGTGCAGTGGCATGCCCGATGCCGCTAGAGGCCCCCGTGATCACCACCACGATGCCCCGATGCGCTGAGACAGATGCTGGCGCTGAAGAAACTACAGCATTGGGGGAGATTTCTACAGGTGTCGTCATGGCTCTGGCTCGGGTTGGTACGGGACTGCGATCACGCCTGAGGCGGAGCTTGCAGGCATCGCCTGGGCCGTGGCTCGCGATCGCGGTTCATCGTTGTAGTGCGAGGGTGCACGAAGCGCTGTAGGACCAAGCCACTAACAGGAACATACCGACAGCAGCCATCGGTTAAAGAGCTGTCTATCGGCACCGTCCTACTCTGAAACACCTTTGCCAGTTTGAGCATGCGTGCAGGTGGCGCCTTGCTACCCTTCTAAGGAGACAACTATGACCCATTCTCACCAAGGTTCCAACCCTGTTTCACGCCGCTGGATCGCTGTGCCACTGATCGCGGCTTCCATGCTTGCGATGACAGCTTGTGATCGCAACAAGACCCCGCAGACTGGTACCACGCCTAGCTCATCGATGGGCCCAGCATCCGCGCCGACGCCAAGCTCTGCAGACAGCATTCCCTCCGGCTCTACAAGCAGCGGCAGCATGGCGCCCAGCGGAGGCACAGCGGCAGGTGATGCGAGTACAGGCTCCGTTGGAAGTACGACATCAGGCGCTGCTTCTGGGAGCCCTGCTGGCAACACAAACGCTGGTAGCGGCAACCCTGGCAGCGATAGAGGTGCCGGCACAGGCGCTGGAACTGGACCAGGCGCGGGTGCAGGTTCCGGAGCAGGCAGCGGAGGAGCAGGTACTGGCGCCGGAGCGGGCACAGGCAGCGGAGCTGGCACTGGCACTGGCGCAGGCACCCGCTGATCCGCTCGTGGCGCGATCTATCGGAAGCCATCGTGTCGGATGAGCGGCAGTGGCGCTTGGGCACCAAGAGCTAGCGTATTGGTTCGAGCAGCTCAAAACAATGCTGAGCAATTGTCTTTCTGCCAAACCCTCAAGGCTATCTCGCGCGCGTGCACGAGGCGGTGAAAGCTCTTGGCTTGGCATCTTCCCGCGCACTGTCTTGATACGCCGTCAAAGCGTGAGTCCTCCAATCAGGTAATGGAGGAGGACTTTCGCACAGAGCACTTGAGCACCTGCGACATTTGCCGCAGCGCAGCCTCTTTGAACTCCTCGTTCTCCGCGGCCGTACAGTCGCGCGGCACCCACACCTTATAGCCACGCATGTACGCATCCATCGCCGTAAGGTGCACGCACATATCGGCAGCCAACCCGGCAACGATCAATTCGCGCGCCTTGAGCTGCTTGAGCAGGTGCTCTAGCGGAGTGCTATGGAACGCAGAATGCAGCGGCTTGAGGATGGTGAGGTCGTTGTCCCCAGGCTCCAGCAGCGTGGCCATTTCCCCGCGCGCCCCAGGCAGAGCCTTGCAGGCGGTAAGAAGGTCTTTGAATTCCGAGCGCCAGATCCCGTAGTTGTCGTTGGCGTAAATGGCCGTCACGCCGCTGGCGGCCAAGCGCTTTTTGAGCCGCGTTGTGGCTTGCGCGGCCTGCAATGCGGCCGGCACCAGCTTTTCAGCCCCAGGAAACTGCATGGGATTGATGAAGTCCACCAGCAGCAGCACCCTCGGGCTGGGCCGAAGATGTGGTTTTCTGGCCTGTTGAAAGTAGCTTGGCTGCATTCCTCAACTCACTTCACTCTCGTTATCGGTCTTTGCCAGGCCGCGCATGTTCATGGCGGCCAGGGAGATCCTGGACCAGTGCCACGTCCTCTCCCGTCACCGACGGACGGAAGCCCCCAGCAGCGTTGTAGGTTGGGCAGTGATACCCAGATTGGCTCTATGAATGCGGAGGTGCCCATCGCGGTCCTGATAGACGAATGGCAATGGGCGCGCACCTCATCCGCGTGCGCATTCCAGTCGCGCACCTGCACCGTGCCGCACACCCCAGGGGCGTTATGAAGGTGACCCAATAGATGCGGACAGCACATCAACGGCTCACTCCACAGGAATCACGAAAGCTTGCAACTGGTACAGCTTGCCATCCTTGAAGCGCCACACATCGCAGTAGGAGTGCCGTACGGACTCGCCGGCGTCGTTCTTCAAAGTGATTTCGCCAATGGCGGTGAGCCAGTCGCCGTCGGCCACCATGTGCTGCACCTGGAATATTGGTGGCTCTGGGTACGCCGTTGGCATCCATTGGCGCACGGCTTCCTTGCCCCGCAGCGTGTTATCGCCCACGAATGCCCATTCCGTATCCTCGGTGCAGAGTGCGAGAAATCCCTCAAAGTCGAGTCGCGAAATGGCCGCGTTGGCTTGTCTCAAAGTTTCCTTGTTGGCGTCCTCCATGCATGCTCTCCTGGCTTTGATTGGTTTCTCCCCCGGCACGAAATCTCAGAAACCACGGTGAGCCTTGCCTCACGCGCAAATCGGAGGCCGGCTGCGGTGGCGCGGTGCTCAGCGCGTAGGGTCTTTGCCTGTGATGGCGGTAATCGTGTAACCCAGTTCGGCGAGCCGTTCTTCCGCTGTGGCGCCCTCCCGGCCGTCCGGTATAGAACCGCCCGCCTTTTCCATCGCGAGAGTGCAGAGGCCTCGGGCCAATGCAGAGCGCGAGGGCTCAGTTTCGAAGAGGTCCGAGAGATAAATTTCGGTGCCTTCATCGTTTTCGGCCGTGATGGTCCATAAGCGCTTTGGCATGGCGGCATATCCTCCATTGGAAATCTCGACGCTACCCAGTGCGGTAAGTGGCCAGGGTAGAACCGGCGCAGTAATCGCCGTTGGCAGATCAGGCCTGAGGCGTTTTATCCTTGGGATCCGGAACGCTGGGGCCGTTACTGTCTGACAAGCCCGCACCAGGCGCTTTGCCAACATCGCCTTGATCACCTGTATTGTGGTCTGGCGTAACCCAAGTTCCACCAGTGCGTCTGGTGTTACCGCGCGGGTGGTCCTCACTCCCATCGTCAAAGTTCAGTTGTTCGGATGTCGTGGGCGGAGAATCCACGACACCGCGATCGCCTTTGTTCAAGCCACTTGGCGGCACCTGTCCGGCCTGGTTGCGATCAGACTGATTGCCGTCTTTCTGCGACGACAACTGAGTTTGGTGTTGAGACATAGCATTTCCTGATGAGGCGCCGACCGCAGGGTGGGCGAACAAATTCATGGTGCGCCGCAGACGAATGTATGGGTGTCAGCATCGTGCGAACTGCCGCGTAGGAAAGGGCGCAGCGGGCGGTGCCCTCTGTAGGAGATACCTGCCGGGAAGTTGGCATGTCTGCCTAGTCCCACCTGCGTTTGCAGGCCGTACTTTGACAGTTTTCCAACCCAGCCGCGGCAGGCCTCAATCGAGCAGTCTGCGGGTGACCCCAAGGAGACCATCATGAGCGAGCTTCGTACCAGTCCACTTGATCCCGAGAACAAACCTGGCGCTGGCGCCGTCGTCGGAGGCGCAGCAGGAGGGATTGCCGGTGGAGCCGCTGCAGGCGCCCTGGCAGGCGGTCTGACTGGGCCAGCAGGCGCTGCCATAGGGGCAGTGGTGGGCGCCGTGGCGGGCGCCGTGATGGGCAGCAAGGCAGTGGATCCCGCAGCGGAAGACACCTACTGGCGCGAGAACTTTTCTTCGCGTCCTTATGGCAGCGGATCGACCTACGAGGAGTATCAACCTGCCTTTCAGTATGGCGTGGATTCCTATTCCAGGTACCCGAATCGCACGTACGAAGACATCGAACCCGAGCTTGGCAGAGGCTGGGGCGGAATCCGCGGGCGGTCTTCACTTGAATGGGAGAAGGCGAAGCACGCGACCCGCGATGCATGGCACCGGGTGAGCAACGCTGTGGAGCGGGCAGTTCCCGGTGATTCCGACAAGGACGGTCGCTAAGAACCGCATACGGGGCATCTTCAATGCCCCTTTGCTGTCTCAACTTTTGGAGAAACCCATGCAAGAAAAACCCAGTGATCCACATCCTCTCAGCGACCTCGCCTACGACTGGATCACCTTGATTCAGAACAAGGCCCAGGCATTGATGGCCTACGACCAGTACATCAAGGACGCCGAAGCAGCAGGCTCCCCAGAGTGCGCCGCATTCTTCAAGAAGGTCCACGACACCGACAAAGCACAGCTCGCCGAAGCGAAACAGCACCTGCTGGCGGTGCTTCAAGGCAAGATGGGTGCTACCAAGTAGGGCAAGAAGTGCTCTAACCACTTGGCGTTGAATCTCGTGCAGTAGCCGAACTACGCAGCCGAGTAACGGGATGGCTTGTTGTCCGACAGGATCACCTAGCGCCACTCATAAGAATCGATTTCCCAGATTCGTCAAAAGAGCCGCCCCATGCCGCATTCCATTTCCCTGACAGTCAACGACCGAACCCGCAGGTTCGACATCGAGCCATCGGTCACGTTGCTGGACCTCCTTCACGACAAGCTCGGCCTCACGGGCGTCAAGAAGGGTTGCGACCATGGTCAGTGCGGTGCTTGTACTGTGCTGGTCAATGGCGAGCGCATCAACTCCTGCCTGACCCTGGCTGTCATGCGGGATGGCTCCCAGGTGACCACCGTGGAGGGCCTTGCCAAGGACGGCCAATTGCACCCCTTGCAGCAGGCGTTCGTGGCGCATGACGCTTTCCAGTGCGGGTACTGCACGCCTGGCCAGCTGTGTTCCGCCGTGGGCCTGATGAAGGAGGGCCATGCCAGTACGCGCGACGAGGTGCGCGAACTCATGAGCGGCAACCTGTGCCGGTGCGGTGCGTATGTGCAGATTCTCAGCGCGGTGAGCGAAGTCGCATTGGGCGAGCGAGGAACGCAATGAAAGGCTTCACCTACCTGGCGGCCACAGACATGGCGCAGGCGCTGGCGGCGAGCCGCGAGGGCGCGTTCATTGCCGGGGGCACGAACCTCCTCGATCTGATGAAGGAGGGCGTGGCGCGCCCGCGGACGCTCGTTGACATCAACCCGCTGCCGCTGAGCGCCATCGAGGAAACGCAGCACGGCGGGGTGTTGCTTGGCGCGCTGGCCCGCAACGCGGCCACGGCATACCATCCGCTGGTGCGCCACAGGTATCCCATGCTCTCTGCTGCCATCCTCTCGGGAGCGTCCCCGCAGATCCGCAACATGGCCACCGATGGGGGCAACCTGCTGCAGCGCACCCGGTGCTATTACTTCTACGACACCGGCACGCCCTGCAACAAGCGCGATCCCGGCAGCGGCTGCTCGGCAATAGGCAACCTGGCGCGCCAGCACTCCATCCTGGGCGCCAGCTCTCAGTGCATCGCCACCCACCCTTCAGACATGTGCGTCGCGCTCGCTGCGCTGGACGCGGTGGTGCACGTCCAGTCCCCCACTGGTGCCAGAAGCATTCCATTCGCCGAGTTCCACCGGCTGCCCGGGGACCGTCCCGAAATCGACAATACCCTGCACCAAGGCGAGTTGATCACGCAAATCGAGCTGCCTCCCTCCCCTCAGTTTGTCCAGCACAGCGCCTACCTCAAGATCAGGGAAAGGGCGTCGTACGCCTTCGCCCTCGTGTCAGTGGCTGCGGCGCTTCATCTGGACGAAGGTGGCCGGATCGTAGAAGCGCGAATAGCGATAGGGGGAGTCGCACACAAGCCTTGGCGCCAAACGCAGGCAGAGGCCCTACTTCAAGGCAAAAGCCCTGAGCGGGCCGTGTTTGCCGAGGCAGGCGCAGCGCTGCTGGCTGGCGCGGTCCCGCAGGGCAGAGGACCCGGGAGCAACGCTTTCAAAATCCCCATGGCCCAGCGCGCCGTGGTGCGCGCCCTTGAAATGGCCCTGGCCGGGCAAACCAGCCTGCTGCCAGGCAGCTCCGCGAAAGGGCAAGCCGCATGACATTTACGATCAATCAGAGTCCTCAGCAGCCCATGGCGGAAGCCGGAACGGGCTATGTCCGGATTGGAGACTCCATTTCGCGCACGGACGGGCGTGCCAAGGTCACGGGTCAGGCGCTGTATGCGGCAGACCACTTCGTGCAAGGGATGCTTTTTGGCGTGGTGGTGAACAGCACGATCACCCGCGGCCGCATCGTCCGCTTCGCGCTCGAGCGCGCCATGGCCGTTGCCGGCGTGCGCGACATCCTGACGCATGAGAACCGGCCCAAAACCCGGTCCATGGACATCTTCTACAAGGACATGACGGCACCGGGTGGCTCCCCCTTCAAGCCCCTGCACAGCGATGCGATCCTCTACAGCGGGCAACCCATCGCCCTGGTGCTGGCAGAAACCTTCGAGGCGGCCCGCGAGGCCTCACAGCTGGTGGAGGTGGAATACGAAGTCGAAAAGCATGAAGCCGACCTGATGGCCGCGCTTCACCGGGCCCACGAGCCCAAGGGGTTCAAGGCCGGGTATGCGCCGCCACCGAAGCCCAAGGGGGATGCGGACGCCGCGTTTGCGGCGGCGCCAGTAAAGATCGATTCGCAGTACTACAGCGGGGCCGAATACCACAACCCCATGGAGATGCACGCCACCACGGTGATCCGCGACGAAGAGGGGCACCTCACCATCTACGACAAGACGCAGGGATCGCAGAACAGCCGTTGGGTGGTGTCGCGCGTGTTTGGCTTGGGCAAGGACAAGATCACTGTAAAGAACCCGTTCGTCGGGGGTGCCTTTGGTTCGGGGCTTCGGCCGCAGTACAACCTCATCCTCGCGGTGATGGCTTCACTGCATACAGAGCGCTCCGTACGGCTCGTGCTGACCCGCCAGCAGATGTTCACCTTCGGGCATCGGCCGGAAACCGTGCAGCGAGTGCGGCTCGCCGCTGACCACGATGGAAAGCTCCAATCCGTCATCCACGAAGCGGTTGCAGAGACATCGCGCCTGGAAGACTACGTTGAAGTGGTCGTGAACTGGTCGGGCCAGTTGTACACGAGCGACAACGTTCGCCTGGAGTACAAGCTCGTCGACCTGGACCGCTACAGCCCCATCGACATGCGCGCACCCGGCGCCGCCCATGGGGTCCACGCGCTCGAAATCGCGATGGACGAACTCTCCTACGCGCTCAGGATGGACCCCCTGGCGCTGCGGTTGAAGAACTATGCCGAGCGCGACCCGTCCAGGGACCTACCACATTCCACCAAGGAGCTGAGGGCCTGCTATGCACAGGGCGCCGAGCGCTTCGGCTGGGCAAAACGCCCGCTGGAGCCACGCTCCATGCGGGAGGGAAACGAATTGGTCGGCTGGGGCATGGCGACGGGTGTCTGGGATGCGATGCAGATGTTCGCCCGCGCCCGGGCAGTGCTCCACTCTGACGGCAGACTGGAAGTAAGCAGCGCTGCGAGCGACATTGGCACGGGCACCTACACCGTGATGGCGCAGATTGCCGCCGCGGCCCTTGGTCTGCCGCTAGAGAACGTGACCTTCAAGCTCGGAGACTCCACCCTACCGGTCGCGCCCATCGAGGGGGGCTCATCGCACGTGGCCACGGTGGGGTCGGCCGTGGAAGGAGTGTGTGAAAAGCTGCAAAAGAGGCTGTTCCAGATTGCGCGCGGCCTGGACGATTCGCCGTTTGCCAAGGCGCGCATCGCAGACGTGGAGTTCTTTCGCGGCACTCTGCGCTTGAAGGGGGTGTCAGGAGCGCAGCTGCCCCTTTCGCAGATCCTTGCAGCTGCTGGCGGCGAGCCTCTTGAAGAGAAGTACCTGATGCTGCCGCACATGCTCAAGCAGCGCAAATATTCGAGGGCTACCCACTCTGCGGTGTTCTGCGAGGTGCGGGTGGACGAAGAGCTGGGCACCGTCCGTGTGACGCGCGTGGTGAGCGCCATCGCAGCCGGCCGCATCATCAGCGCAAAGACGGCCCGCAGCCAGATCTACGGCGGCGTGGTGTGGGGCATCAGCCAGGCTCTTCATGAGGAA
Organism: Acidovorax sp. Root219; assembly: GCF_001428665.1. Taxonomy (GTDB): domain Bacteria; phylum Pseudomonadota; class Gammaproteobacteria; order Burkholderiales; family Burkholderiaceae_C; genus Acidovorax. The sequence goes on along the minus strand of NZ_LMIJ01000016.1, from coordinate 95,585 downwards.
GCGCATTCCGACAATTCACTGGGTCGCTTCATGAACCACAGCTTTGCCGAATACCACATCCCGGTGCAGGCGGACATCCACGACATCGACCTCATTTTCGTCGATGAAGATGACCGGATCGTGAGCCGGCTCGGCGCCAAAGGGGTGGGTGAAATCGGCCAGGTGGGTGTCGCGGCTGCCATATCTAATGCCATCTTCCATGCCACTGGCAAACGCGTGCGAAGTACACCGATGACCCCTGACAAGGTGATGCAACTAGAGAACGAGGGTAAGCGTCCAGGCAGCCATATGGATAGCGCTGTTCTCGCCATTGACTAACTCAGCCACGGTGCCGACGTGGTAGTGGCAACCGGGCACGCAGGCCAGCCGCTTGAACAAGGCTTTCAGCATTCTGCCGGCGCGGCGCGCGAGCGTGGCCAGAGTGTTGTGGGCGGCGTCAAGCAACTGCTCAGAGATGAGTGTGTGGGTGGAGCAGCTTCTTCGGCGTTGACCGCCGAGGACGTGGAGCGCCACAGGCGCCCCCAGCTCACGGCCTATATAGTGCCGCGCAGATAGTGTTCCGCGATCAGCTGCCCCAGTCGCCGGTGGGCAGCGGGCGAAACTGTGCACCCCTGGGTCGGCCACCCTGGTCTGCCTGCGCAGAAATTATCGGCAGTGGCGCGCCGCTGTCCATCATCAGTTCTGGGTACTGACAGTCGGGGTGAAAGCGTCTAGAGTGCAACCGCACCATGCATTGCCAGTGCACTGCCCGGCCCTGGGCTGCCTCGTTTCAGCATCCACCACGTCTAGGAGCCAGGGGACGGGCCTGTGTGCTGCCATTCTTGTTTTCCACCGTTCACTGCAAGACGCCTGTCTTGCCAACGAGGTACCCATGCTTTTTCCGTCTGTGCCGGGCATTTACCCCACATCCCCCACGCTGCGCAGGCACCCGGGCCTGTGGCTTGTGCGGCTTGCAGTGGTGTTGCTGTCGGGCTGGGTGCTGGCCCACGGCAGCCTGGCGGTTGCCGCTCCCGGCCCGCAGTCTATCACCTTCAACAATCCGGGCAGTCAGAACTTCGGCACCACGCCCACCTTGACTGCCAATGCAACGTCGGGCCTTGCGGTCGAATTCAGCACGCCCACGCCAAGCGTGTGCACCATCACGCTGGGGGGCGTGTTGAACTTTGTCGCCGCAGGCAGTTGCACCGTCAACGCCGACCAGCCTGGCGACGGGGCTTGGCTTGCAGCGTCCACCGTCAGCCAGACTTTCACGGTGCTGCCCATCACCCCCGGGGCACCCACATCGGTGGTGGCCACGGCGGGCGACACGCAGGCGGGCGTGGCCTTTGTGGCGCCGATCAATCTGGGAGGCTCGGCCATCACCGGCTATACCGTCACCGTCAGTCCACCTGATGTGGCGCCGGTGAGTGGCCCCTCGTCACCGGTCATCGTCGTGGGGTTGACCAATGGGCAGCCCTACACCTTCACCGTGATCGCCAACAACCTGGCCGGCCCGGGGATTGCGTCCGCACCCTCTGCGCCGATCAATCCCGCAGCGACGCAGACTATCACTTTTGCCGCGCCAGGGGCGCAGAACTTCGGCACCACCCCGACATTCAACGCCACGGCGGATTCGGGCCTGAACCCTGTATTCTCGTCATCCACTACGGGGGTGTGCACCATCACCACCTTGGGGGCGCTGACCTTCGTGACGGCAGGATCGTGCACCATCAACGCAGACCAGCCCGGCAATGGCACGTTCCTGCCAGCCGCGCAGGTCACCCGCACCTTCACGGTGAATGCGGTCGTCCCCGGGCCCCCCACGATGGGCAGCGCCACGGCGGGCAACGCGCGGGCAGTGGTGGCCTTTGCCGCCCCGGCGTTCACCGGCGGAGCGCCGATCACCGGCTACACGGTCACTGCGACCACCGTGCCCGGTGGCGCCACCAGCACGGCCACGGGCGCGGCGTCGCCCATCACGGTAACGGGCCTGTCCAACGGCACCACCTATGCCTTCAGGGTCGCCGCCATGAATTCCGCGGGAACGGGTGCACTGTCTGCGGCCAGCGCCAACGCCACGCCCGTCGCAGCGGATGAACCACCCGCCCCACCTGCCAAGGAAGATGTCACGCTGGCACCCGGCAGCAGCGGCACTTTGTCGACGCCCGGCAGCGCCACGCTGAGTGCGGGGTCGGCGTTGGCGGTGCAAGCCGCCGCGGCAGGCGGCTCCATCACGCCACCTTCTGCAGGCACTGCCACCGTGCGCCTGGGCGGGCAGGGAGGCAGCGTCACCCTGGCGCAGGCGCTGGGTGGCGGCCGGGCGCTGGTACTGGCGCCCGCTGCGGGCTCAGGCGCCATGGTGCTGGGACTGGCGTCAGGCAGTTTGTCCATAGGCACCATTCCAGGCACTGGTTCAGGCACCGTTACAGGAAGCGGCCAGGGCGGGCAGGTGCTGCTCGACGTGGGGGCGCCCGGAGCGGGCAGCACGGCCAGCGGGCGGCAAGCCGTTGCCGGGCCCGGTGGTGCGCGCATCCTGGCCGATCGCGCAGGCGATGGCAGCCTGACGGTGCAGGTGCTCGAAGGCAGCGTGCTTATCCCTTGCGCCGGGCCTTGCGTGAGCCCGGCGACCACCATCACCCTGCTGGCTGGCGAAAAAGCCCACGTCAACCGCCAGGGCCTGGTGCAGACGGTCACCTTGCTGCCCGCGCCGCTGCCCACGCCCGTGCCCGCCGGCCTGCAACTGCCCAGCGCGCCCGCAGACCTGAGCGGCACCACGCCTGCGCGCACGCCGGGTGCATCGTTGCTGGCGCAAGCCAACGCCGCGCTGCAGGCGCTGTTCGGGCCCGCTGTCACAGGCCATGGCCAGCAGGCGCTGGGCAACGCGCTGTGGACGCTGCCTGACGGCAGCACCCTCGGCCTGCTGCCGTTGGCCTTGCCGCATATCGATCTGAACACGCCCGACGGCGCCACGCTGAGGCCCGATGGCACGCTGGCCATCGCCTGGCGCGGTGTGGTGCAAACCTTCGGCCCCGCGCCGGTAGACCTGCACACGGCACTGCAGGCATTGCAGGCGCTGGTGCCCGCGGCAAAATTGAGGGTGGGCGCCACAGGCACATGGCGCATCGACGCATCGGGACCCGGCCCCAACGGCTTGGCCCTGGCCCTGGCTGTGCGCCCGGGCTGGCTGGCAAGCCCAGGGGGTGCGCCAGCGCAGGCCCTGCGCTTCGAGCTGGATGCCGCTGGCAACCTATGGCTGTTGCAGGCCAACGGGCTGCAGACCCCGGTGCTGCCCGCCTTGGCCGAACCCCGCGCGCTGCAGGCGCTGCTGGTGGGTGCCGACCCCCTGCTGCAATGGCAGGTAGGGCTGGACGGCACGGCCACGGGGCTGCTGCTGGGACAGGCCTACCGGTTTTATCCGCAACCGGTACTCCAGCGCGCAACGAGTGCCATCGGTGCAACGGGTGCAGAGGCTTTCTGGCTGGAGCGCCTGCAGGGGCAACTACTGCTGCACTTGCGCCTGGCCGATGGCCTGGTGCAGACGGTGGTCGTGCAGTAACCACTCGGTACAGTTTGCCAATCCTTTGGTGAGCGATAGACCTAGAAAACAAAACCCCGCCACGCTTTGTGCGGCGGGGTTTTCACTGTACTTACAACGCGGCTCTGAACGCGATGCACGCACGGCGATTGGAATGTAACCAAAGCATTGGGGATACAAAACCCCTTTGCCAGATTTCAGCCGGTTGTCTTACATGCCGCGTTCAGCTCGACATCCGGCAGCCGTCAACCATGTACGCCATATATGTCGTAGTTTGCTATCCACCGTCATAAGCAATAGTTTCAGCAGCGTAAGGTTCATGGTCTGGCGCCCTCCAGCCGGATTTAAGAACCTGGTGAAGCCAGATGAGTTCGGCGCTTGCCTGCACGTTTGGCCAACAGCGTTGCCTCGTCGGCCTCCGCCACTTAGGCTTCAGCCTGAGTCCTCCCGTTGGCCAGGGCCACGCCAATGCTCATCCCCACGGCAACCATGACTCCGCCCCGAAAGCGCCCCCCTTGAGTTCGAGCCCACGCGCAATGAAGAATTCGATGGCCGCACCGATGTCGTCCACCACGATGCCAATGTTGTCTATGAGCTTGACCGTCATTGATATCTCCTTAATATACGACAAGATAATCAGGCTCAAGCTGCGCGCTGAGCGCCCAGGCTTTCAGGGATGTTGCTTGACCGAAAGCCTGTGCGTCGAAGGCAGTTTCCGCTTGCATCCGCTGGGGATAGCGGTAGTCATGCCAGCGCCTCGGAGGGTAGCGTCCCGACCGAATCGGAACGCCAGGGCTCCAACGTGGCTTAAGCAAGCCTGGATAGTGGTGTGGCGTATTTGTCCTGTGCCCCGGGGTGGGGCCGGGGCTGGGGAGCCGGTAGCCCCGGTGAACTTGGGGAGCGCAACGAACTTTAGCCTGAGAGCGTGACGTTTTTGCATCGTCAATATCTCGCACTCACGATGCCTTAGTGTGGGCCCATCGTGATCCTCATGATCTCTTGATGAAATCCGGCAGTTGAGTCAACGCCGAAGTCCCCTCCCCGAACACAATGGGCGATCAGGATGATGGCTGTGTCTGGCGTGGCGCAGTCTTCTTGGCGAACTCGTAGGACGTGGCCATGTAGCCGCTTGAGAGAGATGGCGAATTGGCAAGAGTGCGCAGAACGTTCTGGTCTGACCGGAGCTCGTAGTCTACCAAGTGCGAAAGATTCCATCAGGCCCGTTTCCCGCACAAAATAGTCAGCATGCCCGCGCCAGATCTGGAATCAACACCGAAATGACGAGAAAGAAAAGTTGATTCTTAAAGGGCATAAATGCGTCTGGAACTGCTGGCTACCTAGTAGTAGCTGATGACCACTGCTAGTGTGCTTACTAACAGGGCAAACGCAACCCTTCTCGGGCGCAATAAAGACTTCATCTGGCACCGAGCCTGCATCATCTTCGCGGTTTCTCAGCGTTGCAGCGCTGGCATCCCTATTGGAACTGCGTCCCACTGTAAGCGCACATCCAGGTTCTGGCGTAGTTCAACGCCTCCTCTTCTGTGTCGAATGATTCGGCTGGGTAAACGAACTCTGTCTTGCCATCTGGGAGCTCTACGGAAGCGACAGACCACTTCCGTTGTCGAACAAGAAGCACCCAACAACTGCTGTATGCATCGCATCGAAGCCTGTGCTCTGTAGTGATGATTTTCATGCAATCGAAATTATCAGAAACTGCTTGTCCTCGTCAGAACCGCAGCGAAATCGATATGATTTTCATTGCCATTTAATTCTTGACAGCAGTCCTGGAATCGGCCAGTTGACAGTGCTACGATCTGAGGTGTGATCTCGGTAGTCCCTGGAGTATCAGCCTTTGGAAGGCCCATGTGCCAGAGGGTGTTTTGGGCCACTTCAGTGGGGTCAGCATGATTAATTTTGCGCCATTTCGACAACTTGGCCTGCGAACCCAACTCTCTGTTGTGTTCGCTGCTCTTGTCGCGGTCCTGACTCTGGTTCTCTCTTCAGGATTGGGCGGGTTGCTTCGATCGAGTGTGCAAAAAGATGCGAGCCAGGTGCTCTACACCGTCGCAGACAACGCCAGTCGACAGCTTTCACAAGGCCTTTTTGAGCGAAGTCGCGTCGTGCAGGTGCTTTCCCAAGCGCGAGGCATCTGGGAGAAGGGACTTGACTCGCCGGAGGTACGCGAGCTCCTCACCCGCAACCAGGCAATTGACCCCTACAGCTTATGGATCGGTGTCGCTGACGCAGGAGGCGACGTGAAGGCCGCGACACAAGGCATGCTGGAAGGTGATAGCGTGCGCGAGCGTCCATGGTTCACCGCTGGCCTTGCTGACCTGCACGTTGGAGACGTTCACCCCGCAAAGCTGTTGGAGAAGCTCCTGCCTCCCAACGTTTCGGGTGAGCCTCATCGATTTGTCGATTTTGCAGCTCCTATCAAGATGGACGGCACGACGGTGGGAGTGCTCGGGATGCATGGCAGTTGGGAATGGACCAGGGATGTGTTGGAGAGTCTCGCGCCCACTGTCACCCAAGCTTCGTCGATTGCATTGTTCGTGTTCGACCGCTCAGGTGCGCTGATCTATTCACCTCCGGCGTACAGAAGTGAGTTGGAGCGTGGAAAACAACGACTGCCTGTACCGCCGTCCTTCACCGAGGGATCGAAGGCGCCTGCAGCAGTGACATCGTGGGTAGATGGGAAAAGCTACCTCACCTCGGCGGTACCCTTACAGCCGCGAAACCAAGCGAGTGATCTCGGGTGGACTATTGTTGCCAGGCAACCGGTGGACGTCGCCTTCGCAGACGCCTATAGAGCCGTCAACGCCACGCTGATCTTCGGTGCGTTCGCGGCGCTGGCTGCAATTGTGCTGGCATGGCTCGCGGCAAGACGTCTTAGCGAAGACATAAAGACCTTGTGTGAAGCGGCTAGCCAGGTAGAAGCAGGAAAGCTAGGAGCCACGATTCCGCTCGTCGACCGGAATAGGGACGTGAAGCAGCTCTCTTTCGCGTTGCGTGGAATGACAGCGCGCCTGCTGACGGCCAACACAGAAATGGAAAAGCAAGTTCGCGTTCGAACTGCGGAGCTAGAAGCGGCAAACCGAGCGTTGGACCTCCAAGCGCGCACTGATGCATTGACAGGATTGATGAATAGGCGCGGGTTCAATACACAGATCGAGTTTGCTGTGGCGTTGGCAAGTCGAAGCGGACGGTCGTTGAGTCTCGTATCGGTGGATGTGGACTATTTCAAACGAGTGAACGACACGTTTGGCCATGATGCGGGCGATGAAGTACTACGGCGTCTGGCTCAGCTACTCCAACAGCGCGTAAGGGCTTGCGACATCATTGGCCGGTTAGGTGGCGAGGAATTCGTCGTAATACTGCCTGACACGGACTGCGATGGCGCACGAACTCTTGCCCAGGCGATCGTTGAAAGCGTCGCGGCACAAGAGATGCCACTGGTTGGACGAATAACCGTAAGTGCCGGCGTGGCGAGCTTTCGCGCTCAGCACGATTCCTCCAGAGCGCTTCTGTGCAGAAGTGACGACGCGCTCTATGAAGCCAAGGCCCAAGGCCGCAACCGGGTGTGCGTTGAAACTGCGGAGTGAGTAGCGCACATCTATTCTGGGTGAGAGAGCTGGTGTTGCCCATCTATTCACTGTCCGCAAACCTCCCTTGAGTTCGCCTGGGTTAGGCCCGCGTTCTTCTGTATAGACATCAGCATGATTGATTGGCGTACCGTACTGCCCAATAGATGGAGAACATATGCCATTAGATTTCCTTCGACGAATCTCTGATGAACCGCTGCCGTTGACGGTTACCGGCCAGCAGGAGATCGACCAGTTGCGTGTGCTGGCCGCCGCTCAGATGATCGACGTAGACTTACCCTCTGTTGGATCAACAGGCGTTGCAGTGGTGCACAAAATCACTGGGTATGGACGCGCTGCACTTTTAGCGCCAGCACCGCGCAGCCAAGGCCTTACGAAAAAATAGATCCCGGGCAGCGCCACAAAGAACGCTTCGCAAGCGCGTGTTCCGCCAGAAGCACAGAAATGGACTGTTCGCTTCCTGGCAAAAGCTGCGCAGCCACGGAACTTTGGCCGCGTGCTAAAAGCTCTCCCACTCATCCTCCCCGCCCCCGCCTGCCTTGGCCGGCGCCTTGCGTGCTCCCGCTGCCGGGCTGGGTGCTGCTGGCCCTTTGGGCGCCGCCAGCCGGCTGGCCGCTGCAGCCTTGGCCGCAGGCTCGGTCGATACTGCGGCGCGCGCAGCCGGTGCCGGCATGCCCATTGGCTTGCGCACCCCTGGGGCCGGTCCGGGTGCCGATGCGCGGTAGTTGCCTGCACCACCGCCGTCGCCCGCCAGCCGGAACACCGCCACCGCGTTGACCAGCTCGCCCGCCTGGCTGTTCAGGCTGCTCGCCGCCGCCGCCATTTCTTCCACCAGCGCCGCGTTCTGCTGC
>NZ_LMIJ01000016.1:87481-87602 GCF_001428665.1 Acidovorax sp. Root219 | reverse complement strand
CTCGCTGCTGGCGGCGCTGATCTCGCCCATGATGTCCGTGACGCGCCGGATGGCTGCCACCACTTCGGTCATGGTGGTCCCGGCCTTGTCCACCAGCAGCGTGCCTTGCTCCACGCGTTCG
>NZ_LMIJ01000016.1:0-87456 GCF_001428665.1 Acidovorax sp. Root219 | reverse complement strand
CACTTCGCTGGCCACCACGGCAAAGCCCCGGCCTTGTTCGCCCGCCCGGGCGGCTTCCACCGCTGCATTGAGGGCCAGGATGTTGGTCTGGAAGGCGATGCCGTCGATGACGCTGATGATGTCGGCGATCTTGCTGCTGCTGGCGTTGATGCCTTTCATGGTCTCGACCACTTCGGCCACCACGTCGCCGCCCTGTACGGCCACGGTGGAGGCACTCAGCGCCAGCTGGTTGGCCTGGCGTGCGTTGTCGGCGTTCTGGCGCACGGTGGAGCCAAGCNTGTTGCCCGAGGCAATCTGGGCGCTGGCCGAGGCCACGCTTTCGGCGTTGCCGCGCACCGTGGTCACGGTATTCACCAGGCTTTGCTGCATGCGCTGCAGGGCGCTGAGCAGGTGGCCGGTCTCATCGCGGGACTGCACGACGATGTCGCCGCTGAGGTCGCCGGCGGCAACGCGGTCGGCGGCCTGCACGGCCTGGGCCAGGGGGCGGGTGATGGAGCGGATGATGGTGATGGCCAGGAAGATCGCCAGGGCGATGGCCAGTGCGCCGGCGATCAGCACGTCGCGCTGCAGGGCCGCAGCCGCTTCTTCGGCCTCCTTGCCGGCTTCGTCGGTGAGCTGCGCCTGGAAATCCACCTGATCGCGCAGTGTCTTCTGGTAGTCGAGCTGGATGGGGCGCAGTTTTTCTTCCAGCAGTTTGGTCGCCTCGTCTTTCTGGCCTTTTTGCACCAGTGCCAGAAACTCGTCGCCTCGCGCGAAGAACTCGGAACGCGACTTGAGCATACTGGCAAGCAACTCCTTTCCTTTGGGTGAGGAAACCAGTGTGTCCAGCAGCTTGTATTGATCCGCAGTGATGGCTCGCTGAGAGCTTATCTGCTCGAGGGCTGACTTGGTGACGGGTTCTGCACTGAAGATCAGGAGGTTGCGAAACTGAATTGACTGCGTGTTAATGCTGTTGGCCAGCACCCCGAGGGCTCTGGTGATCGGCACGCGCGTGTTGATGACGTCGTCGAGCTTGGACCGCTGGGCCGCAGACCGAAATAGGCTGGTGGCGCCCAGTGCAATCAGAAGCAGCACCATCGCAGCAAACGCAAGCGTTAATCGCACGGAAATCTTGAACTTGCTCATTGCGTCTCCATTGGTTTTATAGTCTCCACAATCACTATGGCTGATGAATGAGCACATGTCCATCCTCCGGCCACACCGGCTCGAAACACTGCATCAACCTGTCGTCCAGTCCCTGAGGCCGCACATTTTGTAACCCAAAACTGCACGGAATGGGCTCGCGAAAAAGTAGTAAAAAAGCGCACAATCCCTTCTTTTATTGAGGCTGCTGTGAAGGACATCCTCGTGGTCGCCAGTTTTCCAGAGGCGCTAGAACTCATGGTCGAGCTTCTCGAGCAATCGGGCTACAGCGTACGGCAGGCGATGACAGGCGCAGCTGCTCTTGCTCAAATGTTCCATCAACTTGCACCTGTTGTAGTGATCGACGACGACCTCCCCGATTTCACGGGCGTCGATCTTTCAACTCATCTCAAAGAGGCTGCCGAAGTCGCGTGGCACACCAAATGCATCACCATCGCAGTCCGTGGGGATATGGTGCACGATGAAGTTGCAGGTTGGTCCGGGACCGATCACCTCATTCTCAAACCGCTCAATTTTGATGTTTTCGATGCTTTGATTGCAGACTGCTGTGATGCCAGATTTTTGCCGATCTCAAGCAGGCGTTTACTTCAGTAGCGAGGCACATGGGGCACATATTTAAAGCGGTGAGGTTGACGCCGCAGTCTTATGAAATTGGTCCGGGGCAGTGGCGAGCGCATGTGATCATGCATCTAGAGAGCGGTGCGGGTCCAACTGTCGAGGCGCTCGCCGCGCTGCGTTGTTTCGATTCAGAGGCTGAAGCGAATGCGATCGCTTTGAGCTGGGCGAGAACGCTAGTAGCCCGGGGAACTTGGGCGAATGGTAAGCACCTGTCCAGATCGATGGATAAGGGTGCTAATTTCTAGCGAGATCTGATAGCTAGCCCTAACATGGCCGACGATAACGGAAGGTATCGCAGGGTATCACCTCTGTATTGAGCTATGCCTAGCGCCCCAGGGTTTAGGCCCACTAGAACTGCTACGGACGTTGATAGCAATTGGCGCATAAGACACAGACCCAACCTTAGTGTTCGCTTACCGTAGAGTACTTAGCACTCACCACCGAGAGGCTCGGGTCGCATCGCGTTTCGCTGAGACTACCCAATAATTTGATCATGCAGACCAATACAAACGCCTCTCTGCCAACATTGGGTGCCAAGCCTGCATTGGATGGGGAAATGGCTCACGCCATTGCAGCATTCCCGTGGCAAGCGCACACGCTAGGCGAGCCCATAGCTTGGCCGCCGAGCCTCAGAAATGCGGTGATGCTCTTGCTTGAGTGCAAACTTCCAATGTACTTGGCATGGGGACCGGAACTCACACAGTTCTACAACGACGCATACCGGCCGATCTTGGGTGACAAGCATACCGAGGCATTGGGTCGTTCGGCACGCGATACCTGGAGAGAGATCTGGCCCACCATCGGGCCCATGTGGGACGAAGTTCTGAACGGTAAATCGATAGGATTCGACGACTACAAGCTCACCATCGAGAGGTACGGATACCCAGAGGATTGTTACTTCAACTTTTCCTATAGTCCCGTACGCGATGACGACGGTCATGTCGCTGGCGTTTTTGTGACCTTCGCGGAAACCACCAGCAAGGTCTTGGGAGAACGCAGATACAAGTTCCTGGATGATCTCGCTCAGGCGACGCGTCACATCAATGCTCCACAAGATGTGATGAACACGACCTCACGCATGCTTGGTGAGTACCTCGGGGTAAACCGCTGCGCGTATGCGCATGTGCTCGATGACGAGAACACATTCGATCTCATTGGAGACTATAACGACGGGGTCCAAAGCATCGTGGGCAGATACAAGTTCACTGACTTCGGTGTGCCAGTGAGCAATTTGATGAAGGCCAACCAGCCCTACGTCAATGACAATGTCGAAACGCATGCTCTGACAAAAGGCACGGACCTTTCGGCCTATCGCATGACGGCCATCCAAGCGGTTATCTGCCTGCCTCTCCATAAGAACGGAAGGTTCGTCGCGGCGATGGCGGTACACCAAGCCACGCCTAGAGCTTGGACTCGTAACGAGATCGATCTGGTGCAAACGGCGGTCGATCGGTGTTGGGAATCGCTTGAGCGGATCCGCGCTGAGGAGGCTCGTTTGCAGTTGCTCAATAGCGAACGTGCTGCGCGTCAAGAGGCCGAGCGCGCCAATTCGGTCAAGGACAATTTTCTTGCCACCCTCTCGCATGAGTTGCGCACTCCACTGACCGCCATAACGGGATGGGTACATATCCTCAGAAAAAAGCTCAGCTCCGACCAGGTCGAGCTTCACAAAGGTGTGGACGTGATTGAGCGATGCACGAAAGCGCAGATTCGCCTCATCGACGACTTGCTAGACATGAGCAAGATCGGCTCGGGCAAGCTCAATCTGGACTTGCAGCCGCTTGACCCGGCTGTTTCGGTTCGGTCCGCTTGCGAGATGATGATGACCCAAGCTCAAATCGCTGGCGTGCATCTCTCGACACACATCGAGGCCGTGCATGCGGTTTTGGGCGACGCGAGCAGACTGCAACAAGTCGTCTGGAATTTGCTCGTCAATGCCCTCAAATTCACGCCAAGAGGTGGCAAGGTTACCGTGAGCGTCAACAACAATGGCGCGGAAGTCGTCATCACGGTCTCTGACACTGGCATCGGGATTCCCAAAGACTTTTTGCCGCACATGTTTGAGCGCTTCCGCCAGGCGGACGGGACGATCACCCGCAAATATGGTGGGCTCGGTCTCGGCCTCTCGATTGTTCAGCACCTGGTGGAGCTGCACGGTGGTACGGTAACAGCCCGTAGTGAGGGCGATTGTTTAGGTTCTTCGTTTACCGTGGCTTTGCCAGCCTACAGGGGAGAAGCCCAGGCTCCAGATGTTGAAGCAGCAGATGCGATAGAAATCGACTTGTCCGGCAAACGGATTCTGGTGGTCGACGATGAAGAAGACATCCTGGAGTTGCTGAGAACAATACTTCAGGACAGTGGTGCACATGTGATTGCCGTCTCGGACGCCCACGCAGCAATGGCTCAGGTAGCGAGCAAAAGGCCAGAAATAATTTGCTGCGACATAGGCATGCCTAGCATCGACGGGTATGAATTTATCAAATGGCTGCGCCAGCGCTCGGACGTGCAGGGAGGAAGAACCCCCGTCATAGCGATGACTGCATTCGCCAGGCAGCAAGATCGCACCCGCTCTCTGGCCAGCGGGTTTGATATGCACCTGTCCAAACCTATCGAGCCGGCCGAGGTGCTTGCGGCGGTATCTGTAGTACTTTCCCGCGATGCAAAGGCCTGAAGCGGCAAAACGTGTCTCGCGCTCGCTCCACAATGATTCCTTCGCTAACTTGCCTGCCACTTGAAATGCACTGCGCACAGTGCTTCGAATCGCCCCCGGCTTTCATGGAGTTCGGCGGTAAAAAGTATCCAGCCGCCGTGGCAGACTAGCCGGCGAGTTGCCAGTACCTGTTGGCTCAGCTTCGGTGGGCGGGATGTAGCCAATGGGCTCGAGCAGGCGACGGTTGAGAAGCACGGATTGAATGGAAGTTTTCGCCGGTCTCGCTATGGCGCATATGGTGAAGTGTTCTATAAAAATTCTTGAAGGCTCCGAATTTGCCTGGGGCCAGAGGCATCACGTATGGCCAGGGAGCAATGACATCGAAGTCGACATCAAGGAGTCAGCGCGGATCAATTGGCCGATTTTCCGGGCTTCAGATATGTGTTGAAAGCCCTGGGCACCAATCAGATGGTAGGCAGAAGTCCGCCCCGAATCGGACATGTCAACTATCACCAGTCAAAGGCAGATTCATGGGAGTCGCCGTTCCGCGTTAACATGGGTTGCTGCAATAACTGCGCATCGCGGACTTGAGGTCATGACTAGGGAGTGATGCTATGTATGGACTGGTCAATCAGGCGCTTGAGGATTTCGTCATACAGGGGTTCGGCAATTCTGCGTGGGAAAGGATTCGTCAGGGTGCGGGCATCAACGATGACATGTTCATCGCGATGGATGGCTACCCGGACCAAACGACTTTCAAGCTCGTCACTGCAGCCACCCAGGTATTGGGCCTTGATGCCGCGCAGGTACTGGAAGGCTTCGGCAACCACTGGGTGCTCTATACCGCGGAGTCTGGCTATGGCGAGATGCTCAACATGTTCGGTTCGGATCTTCGGTCGTTTCTCAACAACTTGGACAATCTTCACAGCCATGTAGGTATGAGTTTCCCCGCATTGAGGCCGCCCTCGTTCACGGTAGAAGAGGTCGAGGGCAGCGCGGGGTTGCTGTTGCACTATCGAAGCGAGCGCGCGGGATTGGCCCCGATGGTGGTCGGACTGCTGAAGGGCCTGGGCGAGCGCTTTTCACAAAAAATCAATGTCCAACAGACGGCTTTTCGTGGGGTGGACGACCATGACGTCTTCCGCATCGAGTACGTCGATGCCGACCCATCGCCCGCCCAGTGATGGAAGCGCCCAAGTTCAACCTGTCACCTGAACAGTTCGCCGCTGCGTTCCCTTTTCATGTCGCGTTCGACGAGCAACTCCGAGTGCTGCAGACTGGGGCGGTGCTGCACCGCCTTTGCCCGGCGTTGGTGGAGGGCGCCGGGTTCGACGAGCACTTCACGGTTCAGCGTCCCGTCCTAAAGCGTCTGGATTACGACGCAATCCATCTGCACGAGAAATCGCTCTTCGTATTGCAGCACCGCGCGGGACCTTTGCGCCTGCGAGGTCAGTTCGTCGTGCAGGACCGGCGACTGGTCTTCCTGGGATCGCCCTGGGTGGCCGAAATGGCTGACATAAGCCGGCTTGGGCTGGCGCTCAGCGATTTCGCTGTGCACGATCCCGTCGTCGACCTCCTATTCCTGCTGCAAACCAAGAACAAGTCTTTGGACGACGGGAAAGTGCTGGCGCAACGCCTTCGGACCAGCCAACAACGGCTTGCCGAAGCGCAGGAGCTGGCGAAGCTGGGCAGTTGGGTGCTCGATCCGGAGACCGGCCAGATCGACTTCTCCGACGAGGCTCGCCGCATCTATGGGTTCGATTTGACAACCGAGAATCCCACATTGGTTCGCCTGATGGCGCTCGTGCCAGCGATTGAGCGGGTTGGACTCAACGAGGCGATCCAGCAGGCAGCGCAGAGCGAGGCCCCTCTTGAGTTCGAGCACCGCGTGAACGCACCTGACAGGGCCGAAAGGTGGATCCATGTCACTTTGCAAGGATCCGTGCAAAACGACGTCATCATCGTCCGTGCCGCAGTGCGCGACGAGACCACCAACAAAAAGTCCGCCTTGCGATTGGCGTTGGCCCACCACGTCGCCCAGAAACTGGCCGCAGACGTCGAGCCCGAGAGCGCGATGGCGTTCATCCTGTCGTCGATTGGCGCGCAGATGGATTGGGCGGCCGGGGTGTGTTGGGGCATGGAAGCCGACTCTCGGGTGCGCTGCCTGAGTGCCTGGGCGGCGTCGGACGATGCGGCATCGCACGAGTTCAGCGCGGCCATGCGCGTCTTCAGTGGACTGCGCCCGGACGGAAACCTCGACGCCGCCTGGTCCGCCGGCAAACCCCTGTGGCGCGTGATCGACTTGGCCGACGCATCACAAGTTCGGGATCAGCTCGCCGCCCGATGCGGCCTGAATGCAGCAGTGGTCATCCCGGTCGTTGCAGGTGCGCAGCTCATGGCGCTCGAATTTTTCAGCCACGCCCCGATCGCCATCGACCGCGAGATCGAGGGTTTCATGAGCTCGATTGGGAGTCAGTTGGCGCAGTACTTGCGCCGCAAGCAAGCCGAGGCGGCGCTGCGGCATGCTGCGCACCATGACGAGTTGACCGGCCTGGCCAGCCGCTCCTTGCTGCAGGATCAGTTGGCGCAGGCCCTGCAGCGCGCTGCACGGCAGAAGACCAAGGTCGCGGTGCTGTTCATGGACCTCGACCGTTTCAAATCCATCAATGACAGCCTGGGCCACAGTGCCGGAGACGTGTTGCTTCGGGCCTGCGCGAATCGACTGCGGGAGAACGTGCGGCTAAGCGACACCGTGGCTCGATTCGGTGGTGACGAATTCGTATTGGTGTTCGAGGGCCTGGAGAACGCGCAGGACGTGATCGCACCGCTGGCGAAAGTTGTGAGCTTGTTCAACCTCCCCTTCGAAGTCAAGGGGGGCGAGCTGCCAACCACCGCAAGCATAGGCATCAGTCTGTTTCCGGACGACGGGCAGGATGTCGAGACCCTGTTGATGAACGCTGACGCGGCGATGTATCGAGCCAAGGGAATGGGTCCAGGAAACCATCACTTCTATTCGTCGCAAATGAGCGCGCAGGGCAAGCAGCAACTAGCGCTGGAGAGTAGTCTTCCTCGCGCTCTGGAGAGAGACGAACTGTTCCTCGTGTACCAGCCCAAGCTCGATCTGACTACCGGGCTTGTAACGGGAGTAGAAGCGCTCATGCGATGGCGCCACCCTACGATGGGCCTTGTCTCGCCTCTGCAATTCATCCCCATCGCGGAGGACATCGGCCTGATTGACAGCATGGGGCACTGGGCGTTGGAAGTCGCCTGCCGGGATGCGAGAACGTGGAGTGACCAGGGCC
This sequence comes from Acidovorax sp. Root219, assembly GCF_001428665.1. Classification (GTDB taxonomy): domain Bacteria; phylum Pseudomonadota; class Gammaproteobacteria; order Burkholderiales; family Burkholderiaceae_C; genus Acidovorax. The sequence continues at coordinate 79,743 of NZ_LMIJ01000016.1, read as the reverse complement.
ACCCCATTCAGGTGAGCGTCAACTTGTCGGCGCGGCAGCTCAACCGCCACCTTCTGGCTGAGGAGGTGGCGCAGGTCTTGGCAAGGGCCGGACTCCAACCCGCCCAACTCGAACTCGAGATAACCGAAAGCGGCGTCATGCGCAACCCCGCCCAGGCGGCAGTGCGGCTGCGCGAGCTTCGCCATCTCGGTGTGTCCCTGGCGATCGACGATTTCGGCACCGGGTACTCCTCGTTGTCTTATCTACGCAACTTCCCCTTGAGCACCTTGAAAATCGATCGATCTTTTGTCAAGGATCTGCCGCTTGACGAGGATGCTTCAGCCCTGACTGCGGGCATTCTCGCGTTGGCGCGCAGCCTGCGTTTAAAGGTGGTGGCCGAGGGCGTCGAGAACATGGAGCAGTTAGGCTTTCTGCGAGCGAATGGCTGTGATGAAATCCAAGGCTTCTCCCTCAGTAAACCGATCACCGCAGATGAAATGAGTCGATTTCTCAAGCGGGATCTGAGCAATTTCGTGACTTCGGGCGCGACGGCATAGACCCAAGTTAGGGCCGGTGACAAACAGACTGGTCGCAATCATCCTTCTGCAGGACGAAGGGCAATAAGTCGTAGTGCGCGTGCTAATTAGTCAGAACTTGGATGCGGCCGATATAGTGAACGACGCACAAGGTAGGCCTTGGACCGGGCAGTAGCGGCCATGCGTCATCGCGTCGAGGCTTGGTGACCGCTGGCTTGGCAACTTGTCCACTGGCTTAAGACCGCCCGCTTGCTGGTGTCCACACGCGCAAACCTCAACCAGTCCACGCGCCAAAGATTTTCTCGTGTGGGGATGCCTAGACGAACGTCGAGACCGGACCTCCGACAGACGTTGCAAATTCCTGACCGCTCTCCGCGGGGCACCTCAGTCCACTTCACGAGGCACGCCAAGCGCCGCTACTGTAGGACAACTTCGCGTGACTAAAGGGTCATTCAGCAGTCGTGACGTTCGCAGCACCTATGGACTATCCTTCTTGGTCCACAAGAAATGATAGTTAGGAGATGGTTTCTGTCTGTTGAGACATGGCTTTCCAACGCCGCATACGATGCAGACATAAGCCTGTCTGCTTCAACCCCAACTCATGGTGGTTGACAGCTACCCACACACCCGAGAAATGCTCACGAAGCTGGCCGTCTGTTGATCAGGCAAGCACTGCCGAGGACGGCGCGAGAGCTTTACGCCGAATGTGTGCTCATCTGATTCCCAGACGGAACCCGGTCCAATTTAAGGCTTTCTACCAGAAGGTGTCATGTCAACAGCGGTTAGAAACAATGTCCGTGTTTCAGGCTCGGGGCCTGCGACGCTCTTCTTCGCCCATGGGTTTGGCTGCGACCAGAACATGTGGCGCCTCCTCGCCCCGGCATACGCAGACCGCTACAAGACAGTCTTGTTTGATCTGGTAGGAAGCGGAAGCTCAGACCTTACAGCGTTCGATCCTGCCAAGTACAGCACCCTTCAAGGCTACGCTGACGACTTGGTTGAGATCGTCGAAGAGTTCAGTGATGGCCCAGCCATTCTCGTCGGTCACTCCGTCAGTGCGATGGTAGGCATCTTGGCTGACCTTGCAGCACCAGGAAAATTTGCGGCCCACGTCATGGTGGGCCCCTCTCCCTGCTACATCAACGACGGCGACTACATCGGTGGGTTTTCACGCGAAGACATTGAGTCTCTTTTGGACACGCTGGAAAGCAACTACCTCGGCTGGTCCAGCACAATGGCGCCCGCGATCATGGGCAATCCAGAGCGGCCTGAGCTTGGCCAGGAACTGAGCAACAGCTTTTGCCGTACCGATCCTGAAATCGCTAAGCACTTTGCTCGGGTCACCTTCCTCTCGGACCACCGGGCTCAGCTGCCGCAGCTGACGACCCCCTCCCTGATTCTTCAATGCGACGAAGACATGATTGCGCCTGTCGCGGTAGGTGAGTACATGCACAGGATGCTGCCAAACAGCACGCTCAAAATCATCGAGAACGTGGGTCACTGTCCGCATTTGAGCCAGCCCAGTGTGAGCGCAGACGCTATCGATCAGTTCCTGGCGGAACATAGTCTTTGATGGAAGCAGCCGGCTCCAGTCCCGATTCTGATTCGCTGGAAAGCCTCCCCTGCGGAGTGCTGACCACCGACTCTAAAGGCCTGATTCTTCAGGCGAATTCCACGTTTTGCGAGTGGGCTGGATATGGATGCGATGAAGTAATCGGCGTGCGCCGCCTTCAGGACTTTCTGACCATGGGGGGCCGGCTTTTCTACCAGACCCACTTGGCGCCGTTATTGGTCATGCAGGGTTCCATCTCAGAGGTGAAACTTGATGTACTCCACAAAGACAGGAGCCACATCCCCATCGTCATCAACGCCAAGCGCCTCCTGCGCGACGGCGAATGGCTACTGAAGGTTGCCGCGTTCATCGCCCGCGATCGGGACAAGTATGAGCGTGAGCTTCTTCTTTCACGGAAGACACTTGAAGGCGCTGCAGCCGAAGCAACCCGCCTCAAGAAGCAGTCTGAGGATCGCGCGCTTTTCGCGGAGCAGATGATCGGCATCGTTAGCCATGATCTGCGCAATCCACTTTCTGCTATCCGTCTCGGAATGCAGCTATTGGACAGGCAAGGGGTAACGCCTCAACAGCGAGAAACGCTTGGTCGCGTAAATAGAGCAGTTGATCGAGCCCACCAATTGATCAAAGACCTCCTCGATTTCACCTCGGCACGTATAGGCTCTGGAATTGCTGTAAACCTCAAATCCTCAAATCTGCATGATGTGGTTGCCGATACCGTGGAAGAGCTGACACTGGCTTTTCCTGACCGGCGGATTGCTCATCTTCGCGAGGGAACGGGGAGCTGCGAGCTTGATGCCAACCGGATCGCCCAGGCACTTGCAAATCTGGTCAGCAACGCGGTCGCCTATGGGCAGATCGCTACCGACATTACGGTGACTTCGGCAATGACTCCGAAAGGATGGTACGTTGAAGTGCACAACTGGGGTCATCCCATCGCTGGCGCTGCAATGGAGATGTTGTTCATGCCCATGGTGCGAGGCGTGACGGAAGACAGCGGAAACAGAAACGTGGGCTTAGGACTGTTCATCGTCAACGAGATTGCGAAAGCCCATGGAGGAGTGATCGAGGTGACATCCACCGCAGCACTGGGGACTGCGTTCCGGCTGGCTTTCAACGACATGCCCAGGGATGCTTGAGTTCGAGCGTCTCACCCTTTGCACTGTCTGCCAGGAAGTCTCAGAGTCAAGGCCATTGAGGACGCAACCGCGCCGATAGACGAACCCAGCGTGCGTGGAAAGCCTGGTTTCGATCCACGGCAGGATGGCCGCAACACCCAGGAGAAAAAAGATGGACAAAAAGCGATGGAATGCCGAGACCCTCATGCGCGGCGAAAAGGCTATGAGCGACCTTGAGACCTTTTGGGGTAACTTCAAGGCCAGTACACGCGAAGGGCGAAGGCTCATGATGTCGCAACTTCCCAGCCTCCGCTCAGAACTCGCGGGGGTGAGTGAAGCCGACAGTTATGTGCTTGAGCGCCTGACCAAACTGGATGACGCATGCAGGCAACTATCGCGACTCCAACCTATGAGCTTCAGCGAAGAAGATCAGATCGTGTTCGCACTAGGTGACGTCTCCGTGATCCGCGGCCAGCTGCACATGCTGGGCATTGTTGAAGAGGAAACGGCCGCCCCCAAATAGCCAAATACCGCCTCCTAGCGCTACCCTCCTACACATCAGGACACTGGCAAGGCGCCCGATGGCCTGCTCCACCAAGAAGCCCCCCTGTAGTGCGGCTGGCACCAAGTTTTCAGTTCCGGGAAACTCCATCGGACTGATGAAGGCCAACAGCACTAGGCTTGCGACTCACGTGGAACCCGTACCTCTCCGCGATCTCGCCGTGGAGGGCCGCCGGGACCGATCAAGCTCTTGCAAATGCACTATGCAGATATTCGTCAAAGCTGGTATCCCCCCGCACAGAGTCGTCCGGCATCGCAAAACCATTGTCTATGCTGAGGCGTGTCATCCTGGCGTATGACTCAGCCGCCGCTGCCGAGAATCCCAGCGCCCGGAACGCCTCTTCCAGTTGGGCGCGCGGCGTGACAACCACCTCCACGGGTCTGCCCAACACTTGAGAAAGGCTTTGTGCCACGTCCCTTGGACTGTATCGCCTAGGCCCTTCGACATGGCGAAGGGCCACGTCGCCCACCGAGGAAAGCAATCGTTCAGCTGCGTACTTGCCCAAGTCGCTTGGCGCCACCATCGGAATCGCCATGTCAGCGGGGATCATTGAATGCAACTGGCCTGTTTGGCGCACGGCGTCGATCTGAGCGAACCAATTGGTCATGTAGTAAGCACCGCGCTGCACAGCGGCGGGAGTGGATAACCTCCCCAGGCCTTGCTCTAGTTCCCAAAGCACGTTGAGATCCCCGATGCGATCTCCGGCCTGGGCCCCGCCGGTTGAAGCCGCAACCACCTTCTCCAGCCCCGATTCTTCCAACGCTTCCAGGATATTGGCGACAGTCTGCCGTTCCACGATATCCGTATCCAGCGATGTGTCTGCGGGCGGATTGAGCACGAAAGCGCGGCGTCCTTGCTTGAACGCGGCCCTGAGAGAAGCAGGCTTCCAGATATCCGCCACCAGAATCTCCGCTCCGCGTTGTCTCCATTCGTTCGCGTACTCGGCGTGATGAGTGACGATGCCAACAGGCTCACCTCGCGCCAAAAGAGTTGAGACCACACCAGAGCCCACGTGACCGGTGCCTCCCATGACTACGTACATATGCAGATCCTCCATACGAAATTCAGGTATCCATTTTTTGACCTCCTACCGACAGATCCTGTCAGCAGGTCAGGCAAATTGGTAACAGGGCGATTCCTAACGAGGGCAGCGCGACCAACCACTGAGCACGTCCTTGAGCCGCCAATGCTGAGCTGCCTTCGGAGTTTTCCTACATCGAAATCAGAAAGGCTGGAAGTGCTATGGCAGTTCCGATTGATAGAGTGATTGCGGTTTCCAACCAATAAAAAGTTTGTGAGGGATCAATGCTGCAAGCAGACTTTAAAAAATCTAAGCTCACGCAAAAGAACTTCAGAGTTGCACTGGTGGACGACCATGCGATCGTGCGCAGAGGGTTGCGCGAATACCTCGAAAGCCATGACGACATTCACATCGTTGCCGAAGCAGGCAACGGTCGTGAAGCGATGAACTTGGTGCGCGACCACGCCATTGACGTTCTGGTGCTTGATCTGACGATGCCCCAATTCAGTGGCTTGGATGCATTGGCCAGCTTGAAGGCCCGCTCGCCAGATACGGGTATTCTCATTTTCTCGGGCATGCCAGTTTCGCAATACGCCATCACCCTCCTGCAACAAGGGGTAGCTGCCTACCTCAATAAGGACTGCGATCCTGAAGAAGTGGTGCGCGCTATTCGAGTCGTCGGCGAAGGTCGCCGATACCTCACAAACGAGGTGGCTGAGTTGCTCGCCCAGGAGGTTTTCAAACCAACGCCAGGCCTTCCCCATGAGTCGCTGAAGGGGCGGGAGTTTCAGGTCTTCTTGAAACTGGCTCAAGGGGAGGATGTTGGTGCAATCGGCAGAATGCTCAATTTAAGCACCAAGACAGTAAGCACCTACCGCACCCGAACCTTGAAAAAGCTCGGGCTTGAAAGCAACAGTGAGGTGACCTACTACGCGCTAAAGCAAGGCCTCATCGATTGACAACGGCATCCATTGAGGGCTGTGCGTATTCGCAAGGGCGACGCAACACCTGCCGCCGAGTCCGCTATTTAGAGCCCGACTGTTGAACCCTATCAGCATTTGTTGTACTTCGCGCTCCCTTAAGGTGCATCTCAATATCGGCCGCCTTGTCGCCGACCTGGGCAACTGCGTCCTTCAGTTGTTCTTCAGTCGTGTCAAGCTCACGCGTCCAACGAGCCAGTGATGCGGCGTCATCGACGTCAATGCGATCTGGTTGAGGGTTTGATTGCGTCATCAGATATGTCCTTTGTGGTTGGTCTGTCGTTCCAAATGCTAGCCATGTGAGCCGGTCTGCACTGTAGGCGAACAGCACCATCTGCCTGCTGCAACGGATGAACTACCGGATTGAGGCACCGGCCCTCGTTGCGGGTTGGAGTCCCACCTTGAAACTCCGAAGGATGATTGCTCACGCCGTTCGAAATTCGATGGACGCCCTGTCTCCAGCATCAAATTTGCGCGAAGAAAATCGGCGCGGCCGTTTGTTATCTGGCGCCCTGTAGACGCAGGAGCCAGAAGTGCTTGTGCCTTGTTTCCCCCCAACAGGCCTGGATGCCGCACCCCACCTCTGGCCACTCTTTGCCCGAAGCCTATAAGTAAGCAAAATACGACGGAGGCGACGGCTGCGCGACTTTCACCTTCGCCGGTGTACGCACGCTCTGAAATGGCATTGCCCCGCGGCCAGCGGTCGAGTCGGCCGGGTTTGTGGGCTTCACTTTTGCGTCAATCAGTGAGGAACAGGCGCAGTGCGATCAAGGATGACTCCGGCGGTTGACCACATCCAGTATGAACATGTTGATCTTCTGAATGTCATCACGATACCGTTCCGCCTGCTCACTCGACACAACACTACCGACGAGGTCGATCTGGTCGAGAAAGCTTTTTGCCACGGCAGAAGGTGTGGGGTGAGATTCGACTAGGGCCTGACCCAGCGCAATCAAGGCAGCAATTGTCGAGTGATTGCGTTCCGCCTCTGCTGCCAAGCCGGCAAGCATTTGGGATTGGCGCTCAATGGCCGCCTCCAAATCTTGGATGGACGCCGGCGGCGAATGCGCTTCACTTGGATGTTGTTCCATAGGTCCTCGGTCAACTCCACTCACCGAAATCGCCTTACGCTCCCGGCATCAATGCTTGTGCGCTTTCTTGAGACCTTCAGCGTGTTCCTTGTGCGCCTTCAATGTGGGCAGTGTCTTTGAGGCAAATGCCCTGACCTCTGCGTCATCCGCACGCTTACTGGTGTTTTCGAACAGGGCAATATCCATCTTGTGGTCATCAATGCCCACCTCTTTCACAAATTCCTTGTCGAAGTCTTTAGCGGTCGCGATCTTCTCCAGTCTTTTTTGCTTGTCGGCGGGGACCGCCTCAGGCAGCACGGCCCCCTTCGCCTTCGCCAGTGCCTTCAGCTCTTCATTTGCGGCACCATGGTCTTTAACCAACATTGCGCCGTAGGACTTCACTGCTTCAGATCCGCCCTTTTGCTGTGCAAGCTTTCCGGCCTCCACCTCGTACAGGCCTCCACCACCAGCCTTGGTAAAGAATTCTTGATCTTTCTTGCTAACCTCCGCATGAGCGCCAAAGGACAAAATGGCCACGCATAGGGCCGCTGCGACTTGAGCTGTATTCATCAGTTATCTCCGGTGAAAGGACGGAAGGAAGGGCCCGAGTGGGCCCGTCCGTTAAACCATTGGCGGGTCAGTTTCCCGCTCTGGGTGCCGATGTCGCGCTATCCCTTGGATGAACGAGTTGAAGTCGGTGGCCGATGCTCCAAGGAACATTCCAGGATCCGGGTCGCCTGACGGCAGAGTTGCTGGAATCTGCGCCTTGAGCATCAGAGCTGCCGAGGCCGGCATCACCAAGATGGTCTTGCAGTGGCGATGCTGATCCTTGATGAATTCCGCAGTGTGACCATCCCTCGCCAAGGCCTGCACACCTGCTTCACCATCGGGCAAAGCCAGTGCATCGAAGAGGAACCCGGGCTCGTTCTCCAGTGAAGCGTCGGCGTTAATCGCCACACCGTCGCTGGTCTTGACCGGGCCAATGCGTGGCGCAACGAAGCGCGGTACGGCGCCTTGGGTGAAAAGGGCTTCGTGCAGCGCCACCGCGCTTTTGCCAACAATGCCATCGGCAACAAGAATGGCAACTTTGCGTCCCTTGATGCTTCCGTCGCCTGGTCGAGCGAGAAGAGACAAGGCCGGCGATTTGGACACCTCAGGCTTCGGAGCTTTAGCCAGCGCCCGGGGCATCGCTTCAGGCAACGCTGCCATGCCAAGACCCGTTGCCACCTGCTGCGCGAGGTCATCGGACACATTGCGCAGGGAGGCAACCATGCGCTCACGAATCGCTGGCACCGTCACCTTGCTCAATTCAAAGCGGAATGCGGCCGCAATGTGGGCTTGCTCCACAGGAGTCTGGCTGTTGAAGAACAGAGTTGCCTGGGTGTAATGGTCCGCGAACTTTTCAGGTTTTGCGCGTACCTTGCCTTGGGACTCCTTGGCCTGAATCCTGGCGGGGACGGAGACAAAGCCTTGAGCTGCACCGGCTTGGAACGGACAGCCGCCGCCCAGCGAGTTAGGCTCATACGCGACCTTGCCGCGATGGATGGCCTGGCGGTGCATGCCGTCACGCTGGTTGTTGTGCACCGGGGCGATGGGTGAGTTGATGGGCAGCTCGTGAAAGTTGGGGCCGCCCAGGCGCGAGATCTGAGTGTCCACATATGAGTGGATGCGCCCCGCAAGCAAAGGGTCGTTGGAAAAATCGATGCCCGGCACCACGTGCGCGGTGCAGAAGGCCACCTGCTCGGTCTCGGCAAAGAAGTTGTCGGGGTTGCGGTTGAGCACCATGCGGCCGATGGGGCGTACGGGGATCAGCTCTTCCGGAATGATCTTGGTCGCGTCCAAAATGTCGAAGCTGAACTTGTCCGCTTGCTCTTCCGTGAATACCTGCACGCCTAGCTCGTATTCGGGATAGGCGCCCGCCTCGATACGCTCCCACAGATCACGGCGGTGAAAGTCTGGATCGGCGCCGGAGATCTTGACCGCTTCGTCCCACACCAGCGAATGGGTGCCTGCCTTCGGGTTCCAGTGGAACTTGACGAAGACCGACTCGCCCGCGGCATTCACGAAGCGAAAGCTGTGAACGCCAAAGCCCTGCATAGTGGCGTAGCTGCGTGGAATACCGCGGTCCGACATGGCCCACATCAGCATGTGCGTGGACTCGGGCATCAGCGAAACGAAGTCCCAAAAGGTGTCGTGCGCGCTCGCGGCCTGTGGCATCGCATGGTGTGGCTCAGGCTTGACAGCATGCACCAGGTCCGGGAACTTCATCGCGTCCTGGATGAAGAACACCGGCATGTTGTTGCCCACTAGGTCCCAGTTGCCTTCGTCGGTGTAGAACTTGACAGCAAAGCCGCGCACATCGCGCGCCGTGTCCTTGGAGCCTCGCTCACCCTGCACGGTAGAAAAGCGCACGAACACGGGGGTGATCTTGCCGGCCTCATTGAACGGCGCGGCGCGCGTGAGGTCCGTCAGGGGTTCGTAGCATTCGAAGAAACCGTGCGCACCAGATCCGCGCGCGTGCACGATGCGCTCGGGGATGCGCTCATGGTCGAAATGCGTGATCTTCTCGCGCAGGATGAAGTCTTCGAGCAGCACCGGGCCGCGCTCGCCGTACTTGAGAGAATTTTGGTTGTCGGCGATTGGCACACCCTGGTTGGTGGTGAGCACCTGGCCGGCGGAATCGACGCGCACGCGGTCGAGCGGTGCGATGGTCGCATTGACGCCTTCAGGGGCAACCGTCCCAGTCTTGGCACTGCTGTTTGCTTCCGACACGGTGCTACCTGATGGCAGCCGCGAGGCCGGCTCCACAGTAGCACCTGGCGCAGGGCTCACCCCGTTGGTGAAACCATGCTCTCCCGCTTTATTGGCGTTGTATGGTTTCGCGGAGGCGAGGTCGTTGGTTTCTCCCGCCTTCGCGGAGAGAACGTCAGCAGCTGGCCCGAGAGCGGAAGGCGCGCTGTCCGTATTTCTGGCAGGTGCTGCAGCAGTTGATGGAACAGGCGCGGCAGCGCCCTTGGCAGCACGCGTAGGATCTTTGGGCATTGTGTACCTTCGTCACTGGGTTGTGGGGAAGGCACAGGTTAAGGTCCTCGCCGTGACGGTTTGTAGGACTTTGGCTCAACCGATCAGCACAAAGAAATAGCCCGGCGGAGCAGGCAAGTTGCAACTAAATGATGGTCAGCCCGAGCGACTTGTCAGCGTCACCCGTTTTGTTGCGGCTGGCAAACTGCGCATATTGAAGGGTGGGCAACTGGCGTTGTCCTACGAGGGCCTGAACCCAAAAGCTGCAGTCTCGCTCTACATCAAGGATGTTGTTATGACTCAGCCACTCTTCAAACTTCCGAACAGCCGGGTCTCGGACACAACGCGTGAATGTGCTGTGCACAAGGACCAACGCAGTATCCAAGGCGGATGCGAAATTCGACCGTCCGTCTGGATATGCGCCGAGTGCTGGCAGGCCAAACTTGGAATCATCAAGGGCAGGCGCAGCCAGTCTTCCAAATAGCCACGTCAACGGCTGGGCCTGGATTTCGGAAGTGATGCGCCAGCGCGGTCAGCCTTTGTCTCTGACTAGTTCCAGCACCGCCATGGCGAATTCCTGAGGTGCTTCTTGCGGTAGGTTGTGGCCGACGTCGTCCAGGATTCGATGGTCGCGCAGAGCGCTGAAGCGTGCTGCATGTACCGACGCATCCGCAGGCGGACGCACCCCGTCGTTGGCGCCATCCAAGGTGATAGATGGAACGGTGATGACGGGTTGCTGGGCAAGCTTCGCTTCGATGTTTGCATAGGCCGGATCACCAGGCACCAAGGCGTAGCGGTGCCGGTACGAGTGGATTACCACTTCGACGAAATCCGGGTTGTCGAAGGCGGCAGCGCTCTGCTCGAAAGTCGCATCGTCGAAGCGCCAGGTCGGTGACCACAGTTGCCACAGTAGCTTGGAAAATGCCCTGCGGTTTTGCTCAAGCCCAGCTCGACCGCGCTCGCCATGGAGGTAGTATTGATACCAGAGCCGCAGCTCTTTTTCAGGTGCTTCCGGCTCCATGGCCCTGGCGATGTTCTGGATGTTGTAGCTGTTCACCGAGACCAGACCCGCGCAACGCTGGGGCCACAGCGCGGCGACCACACACGCGGCCCGGCCACCCCAGTCGTAGCCCGCAAGCACCGCCCGCTCAATGCCAAGGCTGTCCAGGAACGCGAGCAAATCGGCCCCAAGCGCGGCCTGCTCGCCGGATCGCAAGTTTGACGCGTTCACAAACCGCGTGCCGCCATACCCGCGCAGGTAAGGCACCAGCACGCGGCAGCCTGCATCCGCCAGCAAAGGAGCTACTTCTTGGTAACTGTGGATGTCGTACGGAAAGCCATGCATCACTACCACAGGCGGCCCGGCGGTAGGGCCTTGCTCGAAGTATGCGATGTCGAGCACGCCGGCCCGAACGTGGCGAAGTGGTTCCATGCGTTTCATTCGTATTTCCTCGCGCATCGGTCGCCGGTCACAGCTAGAAGGGGAAGTCATCGTCCCACAACAAGCGATCGCCGTAGCGCATCGCTCCCTGGGCATCGCGCTCGACCACCCTGCGGTAGTTGGTAAATCCACAGTAGCCACAGCGATTCATGGGGGCAGTCTGATCGGTTTCCATCGTTGAGCTCTTATACAGAAATGTGCCTTTAAGTCATTTCAGGCATAGCGGCATCCTGACCTTGCACCAGGGTTTCGTCGGCATGGCCCGCCTGGTCATCGCAAATATTTTCCACCGTACTCGATCACTTGATCCTCCCGCGCAGGCGCTGATTTCGCCGCTATCGATTTCAGTGCGAGCCGCATGCAATGGCCTTCAACCGCCGTCGGAACCCTCTTTCCATGTCAGTAAGTCTGTCCATATACTGTATTTAATTACAGTATTTTGCCATGCCTGCCGCCCACGCTTCCCAGTCCTTCGACACCCAGAGCCTGCCCATTTCGGTACGGGAATCTGTATGGCTGGGCGACGACCTGGTGCACGACGGCCACCCGACAATCTCCACGGGTTTTGACCTGTTGGACGCCTCCCTGCCCGGGGGTGGCTGGCCCACACGCGCCCTGACCGAGGTCCTCACGGCCCAAGCACCGCTGTGCGAATGGCGCCTGCTGGGCAGAAGCTTGCCCAGCCTGGTCCAGAACGGCGGCCAGATACTGCTCGTTGCCCCACCCCAGCAGCCCCATGCCGGTGGCCTGGCTCAGCTCGGAGTTCCCGCCGACCAGATCGTCTGGATTCAGGCCAAGACGCCAGCCGAGCGCTTGTGGGTGACGGAGCAATTGGTGAAGTCCAATCCCCGCGGCGCGGTGCTTTCCTGGCTCCCCCAAGTCCGCTCGGACCAGATCAGGCGCCTGCAGGTGCATGCCCAGTCCTGCCAGTCGCCTGTCTTTCTCTTTCGGCCTTTGAACGCGCAGCGAGAGGCCTCGCCGGCGCCACTGCGCACCCTGGTGTCGCTCGGCACAGGCTGGAACATCGACGTGCGCATCCTCAAGCGCCGTGGTACGCCCTGCCATGACGTGCTGGAACTGCAGGCCATCCCCGGCCGCCTGAGCCAGGTGCTGCCGCCGCGACTGCGCCGCCTGGACACCGATTTCGCCATCCCCCTGCGCAGAGAGGAGGCCACCGATGATCGGCATCTGGGCCGCACTGCTACCGCACAAGACCAGCACCGAGTCCTGCACCGCCATTGACCTGCCTTCCCTGGCTGTTTGGGCGCTGCAGTTCTCTCCAAGGGTGGCAGTGCGCGAAGAAGTGGTCCTGGTTGAGGTCGGGGCCAGCGCACGCCTGTTTGGCGGCCTGTCGCACTTGCGAGGGCGCATCGAATCGGAAGCCAGTGAGTTGGGCGTTGAAGCCTTCGCTTGGGCCCCGACGGGCACCGCCGCGCTGGCTCTGGTGCGCTCGCGCGTGGTGGATGGCTTTGCCGGCCCGCTGCCATCCATCCTCGACAAACTACCGCTGGAGATGATCACCGCCGTGGCGCGCCATCAAGGCACGCTGCACCGCCTCGGATCACGCACGCTGGGTGATGTGCGCAAGCTGCCCCGGGGTGGCCTGGGTCGGCGCTTCGACAAGGACCTGCTTCACAGCCTGGACCAGGCCTACGGACTGCGTCCCGAGGTCTGCGAGTGGCAGCAACTTCCCGAAACCTTCAGTGCCCGCCTGGAGTTCATGTTCCGTGTCGAAAACGCGATGGCACTGATGTTCGGCGCCCGCCGCTTGTTACTCCAGATGTCCGGCTGGCTAGCGGCCAGGCACATGGGCGTCACCTCGTTCACGCTTCGCTGGGCCCATGACGCGATGCGCGCCAAGACCGCAGGCACTGGCGGCGAGATCACCGTGCGCACGGCAGAGCCCACGCAGAACGTGGACCACCTGGGCCGCTTGCTCAGCGAGCACCTGTCCAAGGTCGAGCTGCTGGCACCCGCCGGTGACATTGAGCTGCTTGCTTCCGAGACCATCCCCATCAAGCAGGAGAGCAAGTCGCTCCTGCCTGAGACCATCCGCCAGGGTGAAGCCACGTCCCTGGTGCTGGAGCGCGTGCAGGCCCGCCTGGGCAAGGATCGCGTGGTACGCCCCGTCCTGAATGCCGACCACCGCCCCGAATGGATGCAGTGTTGGCAGGGTGCGGAGATGGCGCGCCCCCGCGCTTCGCTCCCCTGCCACGAGCTGCCGCTGCCCGCATGGGTGCTGCCCGAACCGCTGCGTCTGGCCGAGCGGGAGCACCGCCCGATATACCAAGGCCAACTGCAGTTGCTGCTGGGCCCGGACCGCGTGGAAGGCGGCTGGTGGCACCGAGAGCCTTCGGTGGCTACCAGCGCAACTGCCGGCCAGCTCAACGTGCAGCGCGACTACTGGATCGCCTTGAGCCGGCACGCCGGCGTGCTGTGGATCTTCCAACGCCGCCTGGCCGAGGACGAGACAGGCTGGTTCCTTCACGGCCTGTACGCCTGAACGATGCATCGACCTTCAGGCAACTGTCATGGCGCTACCCTTCTACGCAGAGCTGCGCTGCGTTTCCAATTTCACGTTCCTTGTCGGGGCCAGTTGGCCTGACGAACTGGTCGAGCGCGCCAAGGAACTGGGCTACAGCGCCATCGCCATCACCGACGAATGCACCCTGGCCGGTGTCGTGCGCGCGCATGTTGCCGCCAAGAAGGAGGGGCTGCAGTTGCTGGTGGGCTCGCAGTTCAGGGTTGAAGCAGCCCTGCCCTTCACGATGGTGGTCCTTGCGCAGAACCTCGATGGTTACGGCAACCTATGCCAGTTCATCACACGGTTGCGACGCACCGCGGAGAAAGGCACATACCTTCTCGAACGCTCCACCATCGAAGGCGACGCGCTGGCCGACTGCCTGGTGATGGTGACACCCGACCGGACAGGGACCGACGAGCAGCTGGAAGAGCTGGGGCGCTGGGCCTTGACGCACTTCATCGGGCGAACCTGGATTGGCGTGGACCTGAACCGCCGCATCGATGACGAGCTGTGGCTGCACCGCATGCGGGAGCTGTCTGCGCTGACTGCCATACCGCTGGTGGCTATGGGTGACGTGCACATGCACCGGCGCAGCCGCAAACCACTACAGGACGTGATGACCGCCACGAGGGTAGGACTGCCTCTAACCGAGTGCGGCTACGAACTGCAGCGCAGCGCCGAGCGCCATCTGCGAAGCCGCCTCCGATTGGCACAGACCTACCCCGATGAATTGCTGGCTGAAACGATTCGCGTGGCCGAGCGATGCACCTTCAGTCTCGACGAGCTGAGGTACCAGTACCCGGACGAAGTCGTTCCCGAGGGCCACACCCCTGCCAGCTACCTGCGCCAGGCCACCTACGAAGGCGCAGGCCGCCGCTGGCCACACGGCATCACCGCCAAGGTGCAAGCGCAGATAGAGCACGAGCTCGAGTTGATCTGCGACCTGCACTACGAGCACTACTTCCTCACCGTATTCGACATCGTCAGCTTCGCGCGCTCGCAGCACATCCTTTGCCAAGGCCGTGGGTCCGCTGCGAATAGCGTGGTCTGCTACTGCTTGGGCGTGACCGAGGTGGACCCTGATCGCATGTCGACGCTGTTTGAACGCTTCATCAGCAGGGAGCGCAACGAGCCGCCGGACATTGACATTGACTTTGAGCACCAGCGGCGCGAAGAGGTGATCCAGTACCTGTACACCAAATACGGACGTGACCGCGCTGCACTGGCCGCGATTGCGGTTACCTACGGACCCAAGTCAGCTATCCGCGATGTGGGCAAGGCCCTGGGCTTCAGCCTGGAGACGGTAGATGCACTGGCCAAGGGACACCAGTGGTGGGATGGCGAGGGTGTACGGCTGGAGCGCTTCGAGGAGCTGGGGTTGTCCGAGAACGACTTGGCGGTGAAGCAGCTCATCTTGCTGACGAGCCAGCTCATCGGGTTTCCTCGACATCTGTCACAGCACCCCGGTGGCTTCGTGCTCACACGCGGTCTGCTCAGCCGCATGGTTCCGATCCAGAACGCGAGCATGGAAGACCGCACGGTCATCGAATGGGACAAGGACGACCTGGATGCAGTGGGTTTGCTCAAGGTCGATGTTCTGGCCCTGGGCATGCTCACTGCCATCCGCAAGGCCCTGAACCTGGTGGGCAGGCGCAAGGGGTACGACTTTGGAATGCAGGACATTCCAGTGGAGGACCGCGAAACGTACAAGATGATTTCTCGTGCGGACACGGTGGGCGTTTTCCAGGTGGAGAGTCGTGCGCAGATGTCGATGCTGCCAAAGCTTAAGCCACGGTGCTTCTACGACCTCGTGATCTCCGTGTCCATCGTGCGCCCCGGCCCGATCCAGGGCGGTATGGTGCATCCATACCTCAACCGCCGACAGGGCCTAGAACCTGTGATCTATCCAAGTGAGGATTTGAAGCAGGTGCTCAGCCGCACCCTGGGCGTAACGCTGTTCCAGGAACAGGTCATGCAGGTGGCGATGGTCGCTGCCGGCTTTACAGCAGGCGAGGCCGACGACCTTCGGCGGGCCATGGCGGCTTGGAAGAAGCGCGGAGGACTGGAGAAGTACCAGACCAAGCTCATCGAGGGCATGAGGGCGCGGGGATATGACGAGCCCTTTGCCCAGTCGATCTACCAACAGATCAAGGGCTTCAGTGGGTACGGGTTTCCGGAAAGTCATGCGGCCAGCTTTGCGTTACTGGTCTATGCCAGCTGCTGGCTCAAGCGGCACGAGCCAGCAGCCTTTCTAACGGCACTGCTCAACTCTCAGCCGATGGGCTTTTACACGCCAAGCCAGCTTGTGCAGGACGCTAAACGACACCGCGTGGAAGTGCGGAGGATTGACGTGATGCACAGCGCAGTCGAATCGACGCTGGAGGACTTGCCCACAATCCCTGCCGTGCGGCTTGGATTGCACATGGTTGCAGGCCTGCACGCCACTTCGGCCGCGCGCATTGTCGAGGCCCGTGAAAACGGCCCATTTGACAGTGCGGAAGACTTGGCCATGCGCGCGCGACTGGAACAGCACGAGATGAAGCTGTTGGCAGCAGCAGATGCGCTGCTCAGCCTGTCGGGCCACCGCCGCCAGCAAGTGTGGGACGCGGCAGGCCTGCACTCGACGCCGGAGCTGCTGCAGGACGCACCGATCAACGAGGAGTATCTGGAGCTGCAGGAGGCCCCGGAGGGCGAGGAAATCGTATGGGACTACGCATCCACCGGGCTGACCTTGCGCCGGCATCCGTTGGCGCTGCTGAGGCCACGGATGGCCGCGAAGAAACTGCTGACATCGCGTGACTTGCGCCATATCCCAGATGGGCGGGTGATCCGCACGGCAGGCATCGTGACCTTGCGACAGCAGCCGTCCACGGCCAAAGGCACCATCTTCGTATCTTTGGAAGATGAGTTTGGGACTGTGCAGGTGATCGTCTGGTCGTCGGTGCGAGATGAACAGCGGCAGGTGCTGCTGGAGTCTCGGCTGCTCGCAGTCAAAGGGGTGTGGCAGCGGCGGGGGCAGGTGACCAATCTGATCGCGGATCGGTTGGTCGATCTGACGCCATGGTTGGGGAGGCTGGGGCGGTTGGAGAGCCGCGATTTCAAATAGCCTGAAATTTCGCCATCACTTTCGACACGCGCGGGCTGACGCTACCCATGTCAGCAACCACCCTTCGAGCGTGGCAAATGCGCTATAAACTGCCTTCCAACTCATTCTTAAAAGCCTATGAACCGCGCTGATCTCGTTGAAGTCCTGGCCGCCAAACACGACCTGTCCAAGGGCGCCGCTGGTGCCATCCTCGAAACCCTGATCGACACCATCCAGACCGCCGTCAAGAAGGGCGATACCGTCCAGCTGGTCGGCTTCGGTAGTTTCAAGTCGGCAAAGCGTGCGGCACGCACGGGCAAGAACCCGTCCACCGGAGCTGCATTGAAGATTCCGGCATCGACCGTGCCGAAATTCGTGGCTGGTGCAAAGTTCAAGGCTGTAGTCGATCCCAAGGCTGCGAAGCGCAAGGCAGACAAGGCCGGCAAGTAATCTCTCTGGCTCCCAAAGCCAAATAATTCAAGAGACCGCCAAGGCTTAAGGCCTTTGGCGGTTTTTCATTACAAGTGCTACTTTCAAGTGTCGCAGCAGATTCATACACAATGCGTCCATGAATACTTTCTCGAATGCATTCCGCGCAGAAGTTGTGCGCATGGCCCGCAAGGAACTCAAGCCAGAGATCCAGGGCATGCGCAAGGCAATCACATCCCATCGCTCCGAGATAGCCGCGCTGAAGCGTGATGTGAAGGCGCTGACGTCGCAGCTCAAAGCCGCACAGCGACAGGTCAAGGCTCCTGCGAAGGCAGCCGTGGAAGAAGAGGCACCCGCGCGCAAAAGCGGCCGCAAATGGGTTTTCAAACCAGAGGGGTTGGCAGCCAAGCGCACCGAGTTGGGCCTCACGGCCAAGGAAATGGGCAAGTTGCTTCAGGCAGGCCACCTATCGGTTTACCGTTGGGAGACCGGCAAGGCATATCCTCGCGCAGCGCAACTGCTGCGGATCCGCGAGGTTCTCGACCTGGGAAAGCGCAAGGCTCTGGCCTTGCTGGCCGAGGCCCAGTAGCAGTTTTTGCGCGGCTTCAGCGGCCTCAGGCCGTCTCGCTGGCCTCAAGCACCTTCGCCCCAGAGAAGATGCACTCCAGCTTCTCATTGATGTAGTCCGACATCACGGGATGAAGGGGCAGGACCTGCCCGTTATGGACATTGCACTGCGTGAAATCAATGCCCTTGGCGTGCGCGGCGCGGCAGGCCGAGATGTACTCATTCATGAGCCCTGCAAACTCGATAAATGGATGGTTGCCGATCGACACCGCACTGCGATAGAACGCATCCGACGTTTCCTGCATGCGGCTCAAAGCCACCAGGCGTTCATTGGCATCCATTCTTTCACTCCGCTTCAAAATTCTGATGAAGAAAGCATAGCAGGCAGACTTTGCAACTCAGCTTGTTCCGTCAGAGCGTCACCACATTGAGCTCTTCACCAAGTACCTCTTTGGCCAGGGGAACCAAGTGATCATGGTGGGTCAGGAAGATCACCTGCATCTTCCTCGACAGCTCACCCAGAACTTGAAGCCCAGCCGCAGTGCGCCGGTCATCGAAGTTGATAAACAGGTCATCCGCGATCAGCGGCATGTTCAGGCCTTGCTCGATCTGCAGCTCCAGGGCCGAGAGACGCAGTGCCAGATACAGCTGGTCCCGGGACCCTTCGCTCATCCCCGATACCTCAACCTGTGCACCATTGGGACGAATCCCGAAGAGCTTGGGTTTCTCGTCAGCGGAGTCAACGAGCAGGCGCTCGAACGAACCCAGGGTCAGGGTGTTGAACGTTGCCGAGGCCTTGGCAAGCATCGGACCCTGTCTCGTCTCGCGGAATTTCTCCATCGACCATTTCAGCAGGCGCGCTGCCGTGTGCAGCTTGAGGTAACGCTCGGCCGCATCCGCCATTGAAGCGACCGCCTCCTGGCGGCGTGCATCGGCCCTCGCCGCGGCGTCTGTGCCGTCCAAAGCCTCGAAAGCTTTGCGCTGGGTTCCGTGCTGGCTGCTTAGCTGGGCGATCTCTTCGACCAGTTGCGCGGACTGTGCGCCCAGTCGCTCGATCTCTGCCATCAGCTCGTCGGGAGCGACGCCTTGCGCCTCTTGGCGGAGTTGCTCCAGGCCCAGTCCATCCCCGCCGTGCACCAGGTCGGACTGGGCTGCATCTACTTTGGCTTCAAAGGCTCGGCGCTGTTCGGACTGCTCGGCTGCCGCGGCGAGCGCGTTGATATCGTCCACACCTGCCGTGGCCATCAATGGCGCCAAGCGCGCGTTCTGAGTTGCTTGGCGCTGCTGGACCTCGGCGAGCTCGGCCTCGACCTGGGCTTGCCTGGTCCGCAGTTCGCGTTGCGTCTTCTCGGACTGCTTGGCGGTCGTGAGGCGCGCGAAGAGTTCCTGGGCGATTACGTCGGCATCTTGCTCGACCAAGTCCAGGGCGACACGCTGAGCAAGGGCCTCTGCGGACGCTTTCAGGTCGGAGAGATCCATCTGCATGGGTTCAATGCGCTCACTGCGGATACTGCGGATCAGGGTCAGCAACCGTTCAACCTCTTGGATTGCTTCGAACTCCGCTTCGATCTGGCCAGCCGTCGCCGCACTCTCGTAGCCTGCGGCTTTCACGGCAGCCTGCCAAGCGGTCTCCCACTCGCTCCACGCTGACTGCGCTTGCTGCACCAAGCTCTGCAGTCTGGGAACGCTGTTCTGGGCGTCGGCCACCTGCTGCTCCAGCGCGCTGCGCTGGCCTTGCGCCTGGTCGACTGCAGCCAGCAGCTTGCGTGCTCGCTGCAGGCCGTCGTGGAGGGTGGGCATCTCAGTCTCTTCCGCGGCACCGCTCAGCATCGACCAGAGGGCAGTTGCGAGTTCGACACCGGCGGTCAGCAGATCCTTGTGCTGCTGGTCGAGTTGGCCCAGGTCGGCACCAATCTCCAGAATTGTCCTGCGTTGGCGCAGCCACACCGGCGCCATCTCAAGCGGCAACTGTGGCAGTCCACTCGCCTCCGCCAAGGTTTGCCATTGGCGCGTTCGGGCCTCGATCCGGTCATTTGCGGCCTGCAGCCGTGTCTGCTGTCCCTGCAGCTCCAGACGCACATGCTCGATGCGTTCGGCCCTGGACCGGTGGGTCGCTTCATGTTGGACGCGATCAAGCCTGGTGTCAGCGAGCCCATCGGCCTTGCCCACCCATTGCTCATAGGCATTGGCCTTGGCGGTCAGTTCGCTTGGCGCGGCCTTGATCGCCCGCCACTCCTGGTCTCGTGACCGGCGGGCCTCGTCGACCTGTTCTCGGGTCACCGGCTGAAAGTCCTGGACGAACTGCTGCAGCTCCAACTCCAGCCGTTGCAACTCCTGTGCTTTCGTCGCTGCCGCGTCCTGCAGCGCCTGGGCCTCGGCGACTCCAGTGCGGCTCTCATCCAGCAGGCCCTGCACCACGGCGTCGTCGGGCACGAGCATACCTGCGAGAGCGTCCGGTTCGGCTCGCCACTTGCCAAGGCCGGCCAGGGCAGTCGCAAGGGATGCCCTCTGTGCATTCGCCTTCTGAGCCAGCTGGGAGACTGCTCCGGCATGGTCGCCGAGTTTCAGCGCCTTCTCGACAGAGCCTGCCAGCCCTGGATGTACCTCGCGCGCAACCAGGCGCTCCAGCGCTTGCTGCGCCTGCTCCATCTGCTGCTCGCGATCGGTCAGCGCGGATTGGGCGCTGCGCAGTTGCTGGTTCAATGTGCCTCGCTCTTTGAGCAGGCTCACCAGTCGGCTGCGCGTGGTCACCGCCGGCAGGCGCCTGCGCACCGCGTCTTCGGTGTCGGTCGTCCAACCCAAACCGCCGGCGAGCTCTTTCACCCGAGTCCAGTGGGTCTGGATCTCTTCGGTGCGCTTGACGATGTCCGTTCGGTGGCTGCGGTACTGCAGCCTGCGTTCGTTGAGGTCGGTGATATCCGCGGCCAGAGTCAGCAGAGCCTGGTCAACTTGGATGCCCTCGAGTTGGGTGCGCAGCGCAGAGCTCTCCTGTGCGAGGCGCTGGATCTCTACGTGCGCCAGGGCCATCGCCTGGGCCGCATCTCGAATGGTGGAGGATGCGCTCTCTGGCAGTAGCGGAACGTCGTCAGTGAGGCCCAGTGCTTCCCTTTGGGCCTGGGCAGCATCCAGCGCTTGCAGCATGGGCCGCACGCGGCGAATGCGTTCCAGTTGGTTCAGCTGCTGGCGGGTGTCCCTGTCGCGCTGGCGGGTGTCGGCGAGGGCCTGCTCGATTGCTAGCAAGGCGTCGTGCTGGGTTTTCCAATCCTTGGTTTTGAGAACGGCCTGCTTCAGCTCTGCGCTCGCAGCTTCGTGGCTCTGGAGTGCTTGGTAGTAGAGCCGAGAGCCGGCTTTCTTCGGTCCCCACAAGGCATCCGCTTCCGCTTCTAGCTTCTGCAGGACATTGGCGAGTCCTTCAATGCCAGCGGCCGACTGAAACAGCAGCCGCCCGACGTCATCCGATGCCGACAGGATGCCAGCACCGCCTTCGACGAGCGTGGAGTGGTCCAGCGCATACATACGCTGGAAGGCGTTGAGCTGCATCCCTCCCAGCCAGGGCTGCAGCACCGCCTCCGACAGTGCCGCGTCGTCGGGCGAGCGCACGGTGTTCTTGTTGCCCTTGGTGCGGTCGTAGGCCAGTTGCTGTTGCACTGCCGTGCCCGTTGCCATGCGTTCCAGCACGCCGCCGATCCGCAGCTCGGACATCGGGTGCAGGAACCCTAACGACGTTCGGACAGGAATGCCGAACAACCAGTCTCCGATGGCCGAGCGGACGGTGGACTTGCCGGCTTCGTTGGGGCCCACGATCAGATGGATGTCTCTGGGCTGCTGGGGCAGCGACAGGTGACGGTCGGTGAATTTGCCGTACCGGATCAGCTTGAGTTCGCGGATGCGCATGGGTGTCGAGCTGGGTAGGTGCGTCAGGCAGCGGCACTGGCGCCAGCTACCCGTGCCATGAGTACGGGGGTGGCCTGGCGGACCCTATCGGCAATGAGCGCTGGCTCCGCCTGGCGAAGCTCTGCGAGTTCGAGAGATGCCTGCAGCACGTCGTGCGGGAGCTTTTCCAGCATGGCCTGCCAGTCGGCTTGGAGCGACTGCAGGAACTCCGGGTCGGCATGGGCAGACGCGGCCAGTTCCTGCAATGCGTTGAGCGCGTCCTGGGCTTCGCCCTCCAGGCCGGCGGCTTGCGTCGCTGGCGCCGTAGTGGCGACGCGCACCTTCTCGATCCAGATGCGGTCCGGATCCAGCGCCACGGCCTGTGCGATCATCTCTTGGCGCAGTTGCCCCTCGTCGCTGGCCAGCGCCGCGTGGGCCCCGGATTGGCCCGTGAAGCTCACGCGGACCGCCAAGGGCAGGCCCGCGGGTGAGTTGGTGAGCAGGTCCTCCATGGCCTGGCCCGCCAACCGGACGGCGATGCGCAGGTCATCGCAGGCACTGACATCGACAGCCAGCGCATGCCAGCGCAGCACGTCGACTTCGATCCGCTCTACCTCGGTGATCTCGCCTTCTTCAGCGCTAACCAGCAGCGCTCCGCGTGGGCCGGTCTCGCGGATGTGGCGGCCCTGCAGGTTACCTGGGTACGCGATGGTGGTGTCCCCGCGCTCGATCCAGTGCTCATGCACGTGGCCCAGGGCCCAGTACTGGTAACCCTTGGCCTGGAGCTCGGCCACGGAGCACGGGGCGTACTTGGCGTGTTCGTGGTTGCCTTCGAGCGCGGTGTGCAGCACGCCGATGTTGAGCCAGCCGGCAACAGGCATGGGGTAGCCAGGTAGCAGGTTCTCGGTGGTGGCTGCCACCTTAAAGCTGCGCCCATGCAGGGCAACCTTGAGCGGTTCGATGCGGAAGGTTTCGGCCTTGCGCGATGCGAAGGCGTGGACGTTGTCCGGGAGCTCCAGGCCTTTGGTCATCTCGCTGTCGGCATCGTGGTTGCCGTAGAGAAGGTACACCGGGATGCCTGCCTGGCGCAGGCGACCCATCTGGCGCACGAAGAAGAGCCCGGTGTTGAAGTCCTTCCAGTCGCCGTCATAGACATCGCCGGCGATGACCATGAAGTCCACCTTCTCGTCGATGGCCACCGTGACCAGGCGCTCGAAGGCATCTCGAGTGGCGGTGCGCAGGCGCTCCGCGGGGGCATCGGGGTAAGAGGAGAGGCCTCGCAGGGGGCTGTCCAGGTGCAGGTCTGCGGTGTGGATGAATTTCACGCGGCTGTTTCCTGTTGATTGCCCACGGCCGGACTTCGCGGCAACGTCATTTGCGGGGGACGATCTGGATGGTGCCCACACCAGACGCGGGCGGTGGAGCGATCCAGTGGACCCAAACACCACGCATCCAGGCGCCCAGGTAGATCACGCTAACGAGAAAGATACCCCACTGGTCCGCCTTCCACGCGGCATAGAACCAGGCGGGCTGGCCCAGCATGCCGAAGATGCAGGCCCAGCGCCGCAGCTTCTCGCTGCGGGCCTGGGACAGCCAGGCTGCGAGGGCGCCGAACAGGGCGATGGCGATCTGGTCCAGTTCCATGCGGTGATTGTGCATGACTGGATGGAATTACAGCACTGGAATTCTGCGTTCCTTGAACGAGATTTGCTGGGTTCGTGTGGGGTGTTTTCCCTATACACGAACGAAAACTTGACCTCGATCAAGCGCGGATCCGGCATGCCAAAACAATGTTGCAATTTCTTGCAAATGCCGCAATAGTTTCTGCGCAGGCCCTACGGGCCGCTACAAGAAAACAATTGGAGGGAGAGACATGCAGCAGACCAACGTCAGGGCGCGTGCTCGCGCGGGAGCCATGTTTTTAGCGGCACTGTTCACTGCATCTGGCGCAGCGGCGTTTCAGGTTTTGCCCAAGGTCAGCGACGTGGATCGCAAGATCTCGACCTTCGGCCGAAATCCGGTGCTGGACTATCTGGGGCAATGGTTTGTGGGCTCCACCATTCCCATCATGAAGTCGCCTGTGCACGAGTCCATCACGCTTGCTGCGATCGGGTGCAATGCCAGCCTGGGCTCCGAGAGCGATTGCGTCACCATCGAAGCGGTCAGGGAGCACCGGGTAGTTCTCTACGGCGTGCGGTGGCCTGATGACCCGCCGTTTCAGCTCAACAGCAAGTCTCCTCCGCGCATCAAAGGCTGCGATGTCAGCGTGACCCTGCGCTCCACCTCGCAACCTCTGTGCTGGTGGGGCATGTTTTCGGATGCGGGAGCCCAGGCGAAGAAGAAGTCCCACGTCAAGGCACCGGCCTTCGGCCCTGGCGACTACATGCTGTACCGCTCCCACTACGGCGATCTGCAGTTCGTGCATTCCATGGGCGCGTACGACGGTGAGACGGCCGGTGAGACCGTGGACCGCATGAAGATGTGGGCGGAGTTCCTTTGGGGCGTGGCCGCTGGAACTACGTCGACGGGCACCTTCATCCGAGATCTGGGGAACAGCCAGTTGGCAACCTACTTCCCCGGAGACATCACGGCGACGAATCTGTTTGCCACCGGAATCGTGGAAGTGCGCAAGGACCTGGACAAGGTGGCCATCGGTGCCCTGCTGCACATGGTGCAGGACAGCTTTTCCAACGCGCATGCCGAGCGTGGTGTGGACACCGGTGCTATGTGCGGCACAACCGGATTTGCCAAGCCTGGTCAGATCCAGAAATTTCACAGCTACGCTAACCAGTCCAGCACATCGCACGACGAGGCAGATACGCCGAAGGCCCTGGGGCTTCACACCACGCAGATCAGCCCGAGTGCAGTGGATGTGAGCCGGTCGTTCCTCTCGATGTGGAAAGACAGGAAGAGCTGGGCTGAAGCCAGTGTGTTTTTTGACTGCATTTTTGAGCCAAGGGATCGCACAGCAGAAGCGGATTCGGGACCGTACCACACAACGCCAAAAGCTGCCGGGTCACTTGATCCGAGTCGCCAGTAGTTCCCCAGCAGCGAAAAAATGGGTGCTATGCAGAACCTAGGTACCAGGGTCTAGGAGTGGGCCCTCGGCGCTGAATTCTCAAATTTCTCCATAGCAAAAAATGCCAACTACCGTACCGCCAAGAGATAACAGATCCGCACCATCCGATCCGGATATTGCGGGTGAGGCAGACAACTCAAATCATGGCTCGCTCGTGCCGCCGCCAGACAGTCTTCCCGCTCACAAGGATTCGGAAATCGCAGCGATTGTTCAGTCCCAAGGAGCAAGAGCCGAACTACTAGTCGTGGCAAATACTTTTACCGTAGCGCTGTATGTACGTGCCGCCACCTCCGATGATTGGTCGCCACTGTGCATTGGTGAACTTGGGGATGAGACGGGGGCGGCGTTGAAACCCTTTGCGCCAAAGCGACTGTGGTGGGCCAGCGTGGACAAAGCGCCGTGGTCGCTGAAGACGGGCAATCTCCAACCTGAGAAGGCAACCAAAGCGCTTATTACACGCTGGCTGAAAGCAGCTGATAAAGAGACTGGAAGGGAAAGCAGCAGCGTCTCGGACTCCCTGTATGAGGAGGTAACGTCGATGTCCGCTTGGCGATGCCAGTTCTCTGGCTGCGGCAAGGACCTGAAGACTCATGGAACGGCCAAAGTAAGGATGCGGTCCAGTTACTTCGCGCACATCGTTGCGGCCTCACCCACTGGTCCAAGAGGAAACGCGGTCGAGTCTAGATTGCTGGCCGACAAACCCTCCAACTACTTGCTGTTGTGCGACGAATGTCATCGACTAATCGACAAAGTCGCGCCAGCCATCTACACCGCACCTGTGCTACGACGCATGCGCGAAGAAAGCATCGCTGAGGTAGATCGGCTGCTAGGAGCCCTGAAACATCAGTCAGCCGAGGTGATTGCCATCGTGGGAAACATCGCCGGACAGCCACCCCAATTCGGTATTCAAGATGCGCATGAAGCCCTGTGGGGTCAAAAACTTCGCTCTCAGAGCAATAGCGCAAGATGGTTTTTCTACCCAGGCGGTCAGCACCATAGTCCACATCAGCCGGATTACTGGCCATCACTGTTTCGTACCTTGAAGCTGGATCTGCCTCGGCTACAGGCCTTTCTCAATGGCACCAGCGAGGGCGGCGCACCTCGGCCTCGATTGGCGGTCTTCCCACTGCACTGCACTTCCGTATTGATTCTTGCCGGTCGGGTGCTGGGCGACATGGCCGGAACTCACTTATTTCAACCTCATCGTGACGTGCAAGGTCGGAGAAACCGTTGGGCTTGGCCGGATGACGCACAGCCGATGGTACCTGCAGCACTGAACACTTCACCCCGTCCGGCGAGGGCGGCAAAGTTCACACTCAACGAGTTGCATCCGTACGCACTAGGCGCTGAAGAGGCTTGCTTGATCCTCTCACTAACCTCATCGATTCCTTCATCGAGGATGCCGGATAGCTTCTCAAGCGGAGGTGCTTTTACACTGCCAACGTTGCAGATCGGTCCTGAGTTGGGAAAAGACTGCATCCAACATCCATCAGACTTGGAGCATCTGGCTGTCTCGATAGATTCGGCGGTGCGGCGACTGCAGGATGAGTGGCATATCAAGCGAGTCCACTTGTTTGTGAGTGCTCCTACTACAGCGACGCTCCTAATGGGGCAGAAGATGCAGGCACGACATCACGCGGAATATGTCTGCTATGAGGCGGTCGGTGGCCCAAATTCGGCATATGCCCCCACAATTGAATTAACCTCAACCCATGTTCGCGAGCTTGTATCCGGCAACGGTCAATCCGTTGAATTGCAAGCATGAGTAAGCCTACCTTTTGACGTCACAGTCACAACCAATGAGGGAAGTTTCATGACAACAAATCCGCCGGTTCTTTCGAAGAGAATTTCTGATGCTCTCGCAGCTCGCAAAGAAGGGGCACAGTGGGAGTCCTTCATTGTCTCAATGTTGCAGAAACTCGAGTTGTCTCCCTCGGAGCGCGCAAAGGCTGTGAAGCGCTACGACGAACTAGCTCGTCACATCGCAAGAAAGCTAAGCGTCAGCGATGTGGACGTGCACGTGGTTGTACAGGGTTCAATGCGGACACAGACCACTACTGCAATGTGGGGAAACACCAAGTTTGACTTGGATATCGTGGTGAAGCTGTCGTCCTCCAGGTTCTCGGGCCTGAAAGAATCAGAGGGATTCTTTCAGGAGTTTGGACTTGCTCTCAGGGGCGTTCCGGAAGCTGGCGAACCGGTAGCGAAAAATCGGTGCTGGAGGCTTCAGTATCCCGGCGAGCCCTTCTACTTTGACGTGACACCAGCGATTCCGCTCAGTGCAGGCATTGTCGGAACTGACCTCCGAGTGCGCGATCCAAAGACGATATGGAGCCCCTCAAATCCGGAAGAGTTTGCTTCCTGGTTCTGCAAGATTGCTGAAGGTCGATTCCCATTCCAGCGGCAACAGGTCATAAAGGCAGCCGATGCGCGAACGCAAGTCGATCCAGTACCTACAGGTCGGGTGGGAATCGACGACATACTTCGCCGCACTGTTCAGCTCGTCAAATTGCACCGTGACAATTACTATCGCGGTCTTTCGGAGCATCGGCGCGATGGGATGCCGATTTCGGTCATCCTTGTAACTCTGGCGTCTTCTGCATTCCGCGACATGCTGGCTCGTGAAGCCACCTCCTTTGGCAGCGCGATTGAGGTTGCCGTAGAAATAGTTGATCGGTTGCCGAAATATATTGATCGCTCTCGCTCAAAAGTACAGGTTATGAACCCGGCTTTGTCAGGTCCTGTGGGGGAAAATTTCGCTGACCGCTGGAATGGGGATGGAGGGGTTCGGAGCCACGAATTTTCGACTTGGCACGCCCAGCTTGTGACAGATCTGGAAGCGCTGTTTGCTGACCAGCACACGAAGAAGGACGAAGGTCGCGTGAAACGCATCTTCGGTGAACACGGAGTGCAAGCTTGGAAGGATGGACTCGCAGCGGGTGGCCTGATGGAGGGCTTGCTGAATACTCTCCCGGCCGAGCCTCGCTCCAATCCACAAAACCCAGTACCTACTGGCTCGAGGAATCAGCTTGCCTGAGCCTCCAGGAAATCAACGAGGTCCGTTCGCCAGCCCAGCGCAGGCCGTCGCTGAATGGCTTGACGGGCACGGATCGGCCTACGTCCAACGCCTGAGAGCGCCGGAGTCTGGCCGGAAGCCGTATGCGTGGGAACTCTTGAGCACTGCTGCTCAACTAGGTGGGTCGCCTGCGAAACTTGTCTTGCCATTAGATTTCCCGGCTCGACCGGCGGAGGTCTACGTGCACAGAGAACTCTGTCTAGTCCTACCGCACGTTGAAGAGAACGGAAAGGTTTGTCTTGGGTCACCATCAAAGCCCGGAGACTATGAGAGTCCCGCACATGCAGTAGCGGATACTATCCGAGACTTTGACGCCTTTCTCACTAGATGCTCTGACGGTTCGTGGATCAGTGAAGAGTTCCAACGCGAAAGGCTCTCGTACTGGATGCGTTACTGCGAAGCACACAAGCGCAGGCGAAGCTTCCCGGTGCCGAAGGTAGTTCAAGCCGACTTGCAGCCTTTCAGCAGCTATGCTGAAGGTAGTCTTGCAGGCTATACGCAGGGTAAAAAAAGTGAACGCAGCTTGCTTTGGCTCGCGACGATGGATGGCGTTGACGGGAACAAACTGGCGCACCGGCACCGTTGGGCAAAAGGCAGCTTGCAGTTAGGCCAGGTTCTATTCGTTGAGATGCCAGAGGCCGCGAAATGGACCCCGGCCGATTGGCCAACGACCTTCGACAGTCTAGATCAACAGGTGACTGAATGGACGGACAACACGCTTTCTGTCTCGTCTTGGATCGAGAGCAGAAGAAAAGACAAGCCGCAGCCATTCCTCGTCATTCTGGTTCAATCAACCGTAGCCTTTGGTTTCTGTTTGGCACCTCCAATCGTCCCAGGCCTTACAGCACTGGGTTTAGTTCCAGTCATCATCGAGCGGGTTGACGCGAACTGGGCATTGGCTCGCGACCACGAGCTTTCAATTCTTCATTCACGTCGCGAACAACGCGCCTTACTCTTGGGTTGCGGCTCGCTCGGAGCGCCCATTGCGGAACTCCTTGCCAGGGCAGGCGTGGGCCACCTTTCGCTTGTGGATATGGAAAACTTTGAGCCTGAGAATGCCGCAAGGCATATCTTGGGATACTCATCGGTAAACAGCAGCAAAGCGATCGAGTTGGCCAATCGCCTTCGGCAAGAACTTCCAAATATCGACGTCAAAGGGCATCACGCATTGGCATCGTCATGGCTTGCACACCGCTTCCGCCCCCAGGATTTTGACCTGATCATTGATTGCACTGGCGAGAGTGCAGTGCGCTGTTTGCTTTCGCTTCTAGTTCGCCAGCAATTGGCTGGCGTAGATATCGCTCACGCTTGGATGGAGCCCTTCTGTGCGGCCGCGCACTTGGTCTATTTGATGACTGGCGATCAATGGCCGGCCGACGATCCTGCAGACACGCTAGTGAATGTCGCTCATTGGCCAGACGACGTGCGCGTACGGCTCCCCGCATGCGGCGCCGGCTTCCATCCGTACGGCATGTCCGACGTTTGGCAGGCAGCAGGATTCTGTGCCGAACGGCTACTTGCGCATCTTGACGGTGAGATCGATGTGTCAACAGTGTGGAGTTGGATGCGGGGTACTGCGTATTTCGATTCACTGCATGTGGCTGCTCAGCCAGGCCCACTAGTGCCTCCCACAAAGAACAAATTCGAGAGCGTCTCAGTCGAACGTATATATTCGGAGTTGATTGGTGGTCAGCCCCAAGCTTGACGCAAGCTGTCGCCTTGCCGGGGCCGGGTGGGTGCTCACGTTTAGTGAAGCATCACTGCAATTGATCGGCTCTCATGCTCAAACGCATCACTCGAGCAAAGAGTCGGTAGGTCAGTTGTACTGCAGAGACTTGACATTGACCAACATCGTCATCGAGCATGCAACAGTCCTTCCAAAATCACGAGCCGGGTTCACGAGCGTTGATTTCAACCCCGACGTTGCAGCCAAAGAGCGCACACAGTTGTTCGAGCGGGGTTTGCATTGCGTAGGTCTTTGGCACTCTCATCCTGAACCCAGCCCGCGTCCGTCCCCCACTGATGCGCTTCTCGCTGCGGACTATGCGCGTGCGGCTTCCACCCATTTGAAAGCTCTACTGTTCGCTATAGTGGGCACGCGTCCAGTCCCCGAAGGGCTGTCTGTGTGGTTTCACGATGGCTCCCAGTTTTTGCCAGCCATATGGGAATGCTAAATCTGCGAGAGAGTGGCTGGCGAACCCAAACCGCTTAACCCTCACCGCTGCGTAGCCTAAGTCGCTTCACTCAGCATGACGAAAGTCCACTAGCCCATCTGCGGAGCCAATTCGAAGCCCCGCTGACGCAAGCGTAGTGCCTACGCACTGACTGAATCAGCCATGCATTTAAATTCCACAATGCAGGAAACGCCCGACGAACCTTGATTTCATCCGACGGACTTTATTTGTTGTAGTCACAGTACTCAGTTTCGCAAGGCACCGCTATCGCTATCACTCATAGCCAGATTGCGGATGTTGTCCACGTTCTCCTCAGACCTCCAAGAGCTTCCATGCGGGACCTGCGGTCCCCAAGCGCTTGCGCAAGCCTCCGTTCGACGTCCGTACCGGCAGGTGACCACACAGAAGTGCGCCCATGCGCCTCAAATTTAAGCAACAGTCGCATTGCATGACAGCAAGCCAAGCGTGGCTCCTACATTCGACAAAAAGT
The DNA here is from genome assembly GCF_001428665.1 of Acidovorax sp. Root219. GTDB lineage: Bacteria > Pseudomonadota > Gammaproteobacteria > Burkholderiales > Burkholderiaceae_C > Acidovorax. The sequence continues at coordinate 49,148 of NZ_LMIJ01000016.1, read as the reverse complement.
ACGCTGTTTAGACTATTTTTTAAGCAGCCGAAGTGACCTACAGAGGGAAAACGGTACAAAACTCAGTGAGAAAAGTACAAAACTCACCGGGAATCGACAGGAATCGACAATCGAAATCCCTGCCAAAGCACCCAGAAAAAGCAGGGGGAACTTCGGCCTTAGCACTCACTCCAAGAGAGTGCTAATATCATGCCTTAGAGGAAAGGATTCCCGGAATGAACATTCAATCTGGAACCGCTACGACGACTTTGGCGCCCGCAAACCCGTGGGCGCTGGTGCCCCCGCTGGGCAACCTGGACGCCTATATTTCGGCCGTCAACCGCCTGCCCCTGCTCACCCACGAGGAAGAGCAGTCCTATGCACGCGCGCTCAAGGACAACAACGATCTGGACGCCGCCGGCCGGCTGGTGATGTCGCACCTGCGCCTGGTGGTTTCCATCTCGCGCCAGTATCTGGGCTATGGCCTGCCGCACGGCGACCTGATCCAGGAAGGCAACGTGGGCCTGATGAAAGCCGTCAAGCGCTTCGATCCCGACCAGGGCGTGCGGCTGGTGAGCTACGCCATGCACTGGATCAAGGCCGAGATTCACGAGTACATCCTCAAGAACTGGCGCATGGTCAAGGTGGCGACCACCAAGGCCCAGCGCAAGCTGTTCTTCAATCTGCGGTCCATGAAGCAGGGTTTCAAGGCCGACGCGGCAGCCGCCGACGCTGCGACGCACCGCGACACCCTCTCCGAGAGCGAAATCGACTCGGTGGCGCAGCAGCTGAACGTCAAGCGCGAGGAAGTCATCGAGATGGAAACCCGCATGTCGGGCGGCGACGTGCTGCTCGACCCGGCCCCTTCGGATGACGGCGAGCAGGCCTTCGGCCCCATCGCCTACCTGGCCGATGCCGCGCACGAACCCACGGCCATGATCGAGTCGCGCCAGCGCGATTCCCTGGCCACCGATGGCATCGCCACCGCCCTGTCCAGCCTGGACGAGCGCAGCCGCCGCATCGTGGAAGAGCGCTGGCTCAAGGTGAACGACGATGGTTCGGGCGGCATGACGCTGCACGAACTGGCAGCCGTGTACGGCGTAAGCGCCGAGCGCATCCGCCAGATCGAGGTCGCCGCGATGAAGAAGATGAAGAAGACGCTGGCCGAATACGCATAAGCAGCGCCACGCTTTGGCACAGAGGCCGCGTTAACATCGCTGCTTCGCGGCTGAAGTACCTTCGAGAAAGGGCCCCGTCGGGGCCCTTTTCTTTTGCCCTTCCGCCTCCGGACGATAAATTCCAAGGAGATGCTCTTGTCACGCCCTGTTGTTCCCCGCCGTGCCGCGCTTGCGCTCGCGCTCGCTGCCCTGTCGTCGCCCTGGGCCATTGCCCAACAGACCCCGCAAAAAGCCCCGGCAGCCAAACCTGTCGGCGCCGCGCCAGCAGCAGCGGCAGCCCCCCTGGCCTGGCCGACCAAGCCGGTGCGCATCATCGTCGGCTTCCCGGCCGGCTCGTCGCCCGACCTCACGGCGCGCACCATCGCCGAGCCCCTGTCCAAGGCGCTGGGCCAACCGGTGATCGTCGAGAACAAGGTGGGTGCGGGTGGCAACATCGGCGCCGACGCCGTGGCCAAGGCGCGTGACGACCACACCATCGGCCTGATGATCAACGGCAACATGACCATCGCCAAGATGCTCAACCCCGCCGTCCCCTACGACCCCATCAAGGACCTGGCACCGTTGAGCCTGATCGGCACCTCGCCCCTGGTGCTGACCGCGCCCGTGAGCCAGCCAGGCGTATCGGCCACGGCCGATGCGCGCGAGTTCTTCGTGGCCGCGCGCAACGGCGGCGACAAGTGGAGCTATGGCACCCCCGGCGTGGGCACCGTGGGCCACATCGGCACCGAACTGCTCAAGTCGCGCAGCAACATCAACCCCGTGCACGTGCCCTACCCTGGCTACCCCCAGGTGGCCACGGCCATGCTGGGTGGCCAGCTGCAGATGGCGCTGCTGCCGCCGGCCCTGGCCCAGGCCCAGATCAAGGCGGGCAAGCTGCGCGCCATTGGCGTCACCTCCGCCGGCCGCAGCCCGCTGGTGCCCGACGTGCCGAGCCTGGCAGAGGCCGGCATCACCAACTACAACCTGGAGATCTGGAACGCCTTCGCGGCTCCCGCCACCATGCCCAAGCCCATCCAGGCCAAGGTGGCGGCACTGATCAGCGAGATCGCGCGCAGCCCCGACGTGCGCAGCAAGCTGTTCCAGCAGGGCTGGCAGGTGGTGGGCACTTCACCCGAGGGCCTGGCCAACCGCATCAAGGCGGACACCAACCTGCTGGGCGGCGTGATCGCCATGCGCGGGATCAAGGCGGAATAAGCCCACCGGCCCCAACGGCCCTCCCCACGCCTGCAACGGCGACGGAGGGCTTTTTTGTGGGTGCGTTCAGGCGGCGCTCAGCAGCGCGCGCACATCCTCGGTCAGGGCCTGGGCGCCGCTGCCATAGCGGCTGTAGATGCGCAGGCGCCCGGCCGGGTCGTAGATGTAACTGCCGGCCGAATGGTCCATGCTGTAGCTGGTGGGGGTCTTGCCCTCGACCTTCTTGTAGTAGATCTTGAAGTCCTTGGCCACGGCGGCCAGTTGTTCGGGCGTGCCGCGCAGCGCGAGGAAGGTGGGGTCGAAGTTGGCCATGTAGGCCTTGAGCACCTCGGGGGTGTCGCGGTCCGGGTCCACGGTGACGAAAATGCCCTGCAGGCGCTCGCCGTCCTTGCCCAGGGCTTTCTTGACCTCGGCCAGCTCTTGCATGGAGGTCGGACAGACGTCGGGGCACTGGGTGAAACCGAAGAACACCACCACCACCTTGCCCGCAAAGTCCTTGAGGCTGCGCGCCTGGCCGTTGTGGTCGGTCAGCGGCAGGTCGCGGGCGTAGTCGGCGCCGGTGACGTCCACGCCACGGAACTCCAGCTTCTTTTCGGAGCAGGCACCCAGCAGCGCACTGCCGGCGAGCGCGGTTGCGCCCATGGCGATCATTCGGAGAGCATGTCGTTTGTGCATGGTGTGGCCGTTCAAAGCACGTAGTGGTCCACCAGCAACGCGGCGAAAAGCACGCTCAGGTGGATGAGGGAAAAGCGGAAGGTCTTGCGCGCGAGCGCGTCCGAGTAGTTGCGCCACAGCGCGAAGCCATAGCCGCAGAAGCCTGCAGAGAGCAGCACGGCAGCGATCAAATAGATCCACGAGCTCATGCCGTAGACAAAAGGCATCAGGCAGCCGGCGAAGAGGATCAGCGTGTACAGGAAGACCTGCAGCCGCGTGAACTCGTTGCCGTGCGTCACGGGCAGCATGGGCAGGCCGGACTTGCGGTAATCCTCGACCCGGTACAGCGCCAGGGCCCAGAAGTGCGGCGGCGTCCACAAAAAGATGATGAGAAACAGGATCAGCGCCTCGGGGCCCACGTCGCCCGTCATCGACGACCAGCCCAGCACCGGCGGCATGGCGCCCGAGGCCCCGCCGATCACGATGTTCTGCGGCGTGAGCGGTTTGAGGATGACGGTGTAGACCACGGCGTAGCCGACGAAGGTGGCGAAGGTGAGCCACATGGTCAGCGGGTTGACGGCAAAGTACAGCAAGGCCGAGCCGGCGCCGCACAGCACGGCCGAGAACAGCAGGGTCTGCGAGTTAGACAGCTCGCCCTTGGCGGTGGGGCGCCAGGCCGTGCGCTTCATCTTGGCGTCGATGCCTTGCTCGACGATGCAGTTGAACGCGGCAGCGGCACCGGCCACCAGCCACACGCCCACGCAGGCGATCACCATCAGGCCGAACTGCGGCGCGGTGGGCATGCCGGGCACGGCCAGCACCATGCCGATGAGCGCGCAGAACACGATGAGCTGCACCACGCGCGGCTTGGTGAGGGCATAGAACTGGGCCACGCGCGAGGGCGGAGAGGAAAGGGCGGGGGCGACACTCATGCGGACACTCTTCTCGATGCGCGCGAAGGCGCTGGGGTTTCGTCTCGTTGTGGTGCGGTGGCCGCGCGGCTGGCTGCCAGCGCCCAGGTCAGCACCACCACCATGGCGGCCGCACCGCCGGTGTGCAGCACGGCGGCCAGCAGCGGCCAGCCGAGCACCACGTTCGACAAGCCGGTGGCCAGCTGTGCCAGCGCCAGCACCAGCAGCCAGCGCGCCTGCACCGGTAGCACGGCTGCCTTGTAGAGGCGCCAGACCAACGCCAGCAGCGCGGCCAGCACCACATAGGCCATCAGCCGGTGCACGTAATGGATGGCCGTGAGGCCGGCAAAGCTGATGTGGCTGCCGTCCTGCAGCAGGCCCAATTTGCGCCAGACCTGGAAGCCCTGGGCAAAGTCCATGGCCGGCCACCAGCTCTCCTGGCAGGTAGGGAAGCTGGTGCATGCCAGCACGGCGTAGTTGGTGCTCACCCAGCCGCCCAGCACGATCTGCACGGTGACCAGCACGGTGGCCCACACCAGGCCCTGGCGCAGCGCGGGCGCGATGCGCTCGGCCACCCTGCCCTGCGCCCAGTGGGCATGGCGCACGGCCTGCACGCACAGCAGCGCCAGCAGCACCAGGCCACCGATGAGGTGCAGGGTGACGATGGCGGGGAAGAGCTTCATGGTGACCGTGAGCGCGCCAAAGGCGCCCTGCAGGCACACCCAGAACAGCGTGAAGGTGGGCCACCAGGGGCTGATGGGTGGCTCGGCAACACCTTGCCGCCTTGCCTGGCGGCGCTGCACCCAGGACGACACGGTGATCACGATGATGAGCACGCCCACGCCCGTGGCCAGGTAGCGGTGCACCATCTCCACCCAGGCCTTGCCGTGGGTGACCGGGCCCGTGGGCATGGCGTCCTGCGCGGCCGCGATGTCGGCGTGCGCGCCCACCGGGCTGGCGTTGCCGTAGCAGCCCGGCCAGTCGGGGCAGCCCAGGCCCGAATCGGTGAGCCGGGTGAAGGCGCCGAACAGCACCAGGTCGAAGGTGAGGAACAGCGTGAGCACGGTGAGCGCCTGCAGGCGCTTGAGCGGCGTGCTGTTGCGGTTGCGCAGCCAGACCCAGACCAGCGGGCCGAGCGCGATGAGCACGCCCAGCAGCATGAGCCGGGCCAGCGGCGCCAGGTCGTACAGGGGCTGTGCGTCGGTCATGGCTTGGCGGGCCGGCCGGCCTCATCCCACGACGAAGAAGCGCGCAGCAGGCGATCCAGGTCGCGCTTGGCCTTGGCCGCGCCGCTGCTGTCCATCGCAGCGGGAAAGCGCATCATCCAGTTGCCCATGGGGTCGACCACGTAGAGGTGGTCCTGCAGCGCATGGCCTTCAGCGGGGGCCAGCCAGGCGGCTACGCCCTCGGGGGGCAGGCGCAGCACGGTGGCCTGCTGCAGGGCCGGGGCCAGCAGCGGGGGCGGCAGGGCGGCATCGTTGACGAGCCAGACCCATTCCACGCGGTCCTTTTCCTTGCCCAGGGTTTCGCGCAGCTGGCGCTGCAGGTACAGGTGCTTCTGGCAGGCGTCGTTGCAGTCGCCGCCGGCCACGCTCACCAGCAGCCACTGGCCCTTGAGCGAGGCCAGGAGCGCGGGCTTGCCGTCCAGCGCGGTGCCCACCAGCTCGGGCATGGGGCGCTGGGGGTTGACCAGTTCGCCGTAGACGCGGCGGCCCTCGGGGCGGATGACGTAGTAGGTGAAGTACGAGGCGACCACGGGCGCCGCGCAGATCAGCAGCACGCCCAGCATCTTCAGCCGGCCATGGCGGGTGCGCTGCGTGCCGGCCACGGCATCGCGCGCCTCGGGCAAGCTGTGCACGGTAAGGCCCAGCGGGTGGGCCCCGCCGTTGCTGTGCTGCTCAGGTGCCTGGCTGGCTGCGTGGGCGAATGAAGCGTCGGACGATTTGGAACCAGACATAGAGAAGTGCAATCAGGCCGCAGAGCCCGAACCATTGAAATGCGTAACCGTAGTGTTTGTCGACGCCCGCGCCGATGACGGGCCAGTCGCGCGACAGCCCTTCCGCAGCATCCCCGGTCTGCAAGACCGTGAGGGGCGCCAGCGCCAGGCCCGTCTCTGCCCGAAAGGCAGCCAGGTCGAGATTTTGCCGGATGCGGGAAGACCCCTTGGCGCTATCGCCGCCCTCGAACTCGTACAGGCGCGAAGGCGGCAGCGCTACGCGGCCCGCGACCTGCACCGTGCCATCCGGTGTCTGCACTGGCGGCAGCTGCATGCGGTCCTGGAAATTGCGTGGCGCCCAGCCGCGCTGCACCAGCACCACCGCATTGGAATCGACCAGTTGCAAGGGGGTGAGCACGAAGAAGCCGGGGCGGCCCTGCATCTGCCGGTTGTCCAGGTACACCGTGTGCTGGGGCAGCCAGCGGCCTTGCAGCGCGACGGAGCGGTGTACCAGCGCTTGCTGCGCCTCGGGCCCGGCCGGGGCCAGCAGCGAGCGGCCGTCGATGGCCGGCTGGCGCGTGCGCTCGTCAATGCGGGCCTGCAGCGCCTCCTTCTCGGCGGCGCGCGCCAGTTGCCAGCGCCCGAGCGAGGCCGTGGCCAGCACGGAGGCCAGGGCCGCGATCAGAATCAGCCAGAAAAGCGGGCCCAGGGCGCGTCGCGTGCTTGTCACAGGATAATGTGCTCCATGAAATACCTCGTTGTGCTGGCCTTCATCGCCATTCTGGCCAGCCTGGCCTCGGCCCTGTTCTTCATGATGCGTGGCGGCAAGGATGCCGGCGCCGACAAGGCCAAGGGCCACCGCATGGCGTGGGCGCTGGCCATAAGGGTGGGGTTGTCCATCGCGCTGTTCCTGTGTATTCTCGTCGCATGGCAGCTGGGCTACATCCAGCCCACCGGGCTGCCTGCCGCCTCGCGCTGAAGGCCGACGGAACGGAACGCCTTCGCGGGCTTCGGCCGGCACAAAAAAAGCGCCTCGCGGCGCTTTTTTCTTTGGAGGCCGCGCCGGATTACATCCAGTAGACCAGAACGTACAGGCCGAGCCAGACCACGTCCACGAAGTGCCAGTACCAGGCGGCGCCTTCGAAGCCGAAGTGCTTTTCGGGGGTGAAATGGCCCTTTTGCAGGCGCAGGGTGATGAACAGCAGCATCAGCATGCCCAGGAACACGTGGAAGCCGTGGAACCCGGTCAGCATGAAGAAGGTGGAGCCGAACACGCCGGAGCTGAGCTTGAGGTTCAGGTCGGTGTACAGGTGGTAATACTCATAGCCCTGCACGCACAGGAAGACGAAGCCCAGCAGCACGGTGGCCCACATGAAGGCGATGGTCTTGCCGCGGTGGTTCTCACGCAGGGCGTGGTGGGCGATGGTCAGCGTCACGCCCGAGGTCAGCAGCAGCGCGGTGTTGATGGTGGGTAGCCAGAAGGGGCCCACGGTCTGGAAGGGCTCGACGATGCCGGCGGGCGATGCCGTGACGCCGGCGGCAAGGCTGGGCCACACGGCCTTGAAGTCGGGCCACAGCAGCGCGTTGTCCAGGCTGCCCAGGGCCGGCACCGAGTGCGCGCGCGCCCACCACAGGGCCGAGAAGAAGGCGCCGAAGAACATCACTTCGGAGAAGATGAACCAGCTCATGCTCCAGCGGTACGACAGGTCGATCTTGTGGCCGTACAGGCCGCCCTGGCTTTCGCGGATGGCGTCGCCGAACCACTGGTACAGCACGAACAGCCACCAGACCATGCCCAGCAGCAGGGAGTACTTGCCCCAGTCGTGGCCGTTGATCCACTGGCCAGCGCCCAAGATCACGAAGAACAGGCCGATGGCCGCCATCACCGGGTGGCGCGACTCGGCGGGCACGTAGTAGTACGGGGTCGTTCCGTGGGTCGATGCACTCATTTCAGCTCCTGAATCTCAAAATCTTTTGTTATCGTAATCGCGGGAACACTTGGCTGGCAGCGTCAGACAATGACGTTCACCAGCGTGATCAATGAAATCACCAGCAGGAACACCGCCACCAGCCCGACCACGATGATGTGCACCGGGTTGAGCTTCTCGACGTCCTGCGCATATTCGCTGCCCTTGCGCAGCCCGATGAACGACCAGGCCACCGCACGGATGGTGCGCAGCAGCGAACCCTTGCGCTGCACCGGCGAGGGTGCCACGGGCTCAGCGGGGTGCGGTAGAGGCTTGTCGGTCATGATCCGGCTCCTTCGACGGCAGGGTGCTGCAGCGCGGGCGCTGCAGCCGTGGATTCGGGCGCCGCAGGCGTCTTGCCACCCACCTCGAAGAAGGTGTAGGACAGCGTGATCGTCGTGACGTCCTTGGACAGGCGCGGGTCGATCACGAAGGCGACGGGCCATTCCTTCTTCTCGCCGGGCTCCAGCACATACTGGTTGAAGCAGAAGCACTCCAGCTTGTTGAAGTGCGCTGCCGCCTGGCGCGGTGCGTAGCTGGGGATGGCCTGGGCGGCCATGCGGCGGTTCTGCACGTTCTGGAACTCGTACATCACCGTCGTCAGCTCGCCGGGGTGCACCTGCACCGAGCGCTGCGCGGGCTTGAAGTCCCACGGCCCGCGCGAATTGGCGTCGAACTCGACGGTGATGGTGCGGCTCTTGTCCACTTGCGTGTTGGCGGGCACCTTCACATCCTTGCCGGCCACGCCGTTGCCGGGCACCTGGCGCTCGGACAGCGACAGGATGTTGATCCCCGTCATCTCGCAGATGTGCTTGTAGATGGGGATCAGCACGTAGCCAAAGGCGAACATGCCGGCCGCAATCACCAGCAGCTTGCCCACCATCTTGGCGTTTTCGTGGCGCAGGTTCATGGCATGGAGCCCTGTGTCTTCTCTTCAGCGCGAGGACAGGAGGACCATCTTGACCATGAACCCGATGAAGAACACCGCAGCCACGGAGGCCAGGATCAGGCCCAGGCGCAGGTTGCTCTTCTTTTGTTCGGGGGTCATGGGCATGGTGTTCAGCCGATCACGCGGGTTGCCGTGGCGTCCAGCTTGGGTGGGGTCTCGAAGGTGTGGAACGGTGCGGGCGATGGCACTTCCCATTCCAGGCCCTCGGCGCCGTCCCATGGCTTGGCGGGGGCAGCAGGGCCCTTGCCCATCATGGCAGGCAGCACCACGGCCAGGAAGAAGTACACCTGCATCAGCCCGAAGCCGAAGGCGCCCACCGAAGCGATGGCGTTGAAGTCGGCAAACTGCATGGGGTAGTCGGCATAGCGGCGGGGCATACCGGCCAGGCCCAGGAAGTGCATCGGGAAGAAGGTCACGTTGAAGGTGATCAGCGAGCCCCAGAAGTGGATCTGGCCGCGCGTTTCGGAGTACATGTGGCCGGTCCACTTGGGCAGCCAGTAGTACACGCCTGCGAACATCGAGAACAGCGAGCCGGCCACCAGCACGTAGTGGAAGTGGGCCACCACGTAGTAGGTGTCCTGCAGCTGGATGTCGATGGGCGCCATGGCCAGGATCAGGCCGGTGAAACCACCCATGGTGAACACGAAGATGAAACCCACGGCGAACAGCATGGGGGTCTCGAACGTCATGGAGCCGCGCCACATGGTGGCGATCCAGTTGAAGATCTTCACGGCCGTGGGCACCGAGATCAGCATGGTGGCGTACATGAAGAACAACTGGCCGGTCACGGGCATGCCGGTCGTGAACATGTGGTGGGCCCACACGATGAACGACAGGATGGCGATGGACGAGGTGGCATACACCATGGAGGCGTAGCCGAACAGCTTCTTGCGCGCGAAGGCGGGCACGATCTGGCTGACGATGCCGAAGGCCGGCAAGATCATGATGTACACCTCGGGGTGGCCGAAGAACCAGAAGATGTGCTGGTACATCACCGGGTCGCCGCCGCCGGCGGGGTTGAAGAAGCTGGTGCCGAAGTGGCGGTCCGTCAGCGTCATGGTGATGGCGCCGGCCAGCACGGGCATCACGGCGATCAGCAGGTAGGCGGTGATCAGCCAGGTCCAGGCGAACATGGGCATCTTCATCAGCGTCATGCCGGGGGCGCGCATGTTCAGGATGGTGACGATGATGTTGATCGAGCCCATGATGGACGAGGCGCCCAGGATGTGCATGGCGAAGATGCCGGCATCCATGGAGGGGCCCATCTGCAGGGTCAGCGGTGCGTACAGCGTCCAGCCGGCAGCAGGGGCGCCGCCGGGCATGAAGAACGAACTCACCAGCATCAGCGCTGCCGGGATCATCAGCCAGAAGCTGAAGTTGTTCATGCGCGCGAAGGCCATGTCGGATGCGCCGATCTGCAGCGGGATCATCCAGTTCGCGAAGCCCACGAAGGCCGGCATGATGGCGCCGAACACCATGATCAGGCCGTGCATGGTGGTCAGCTGGTTGAACAGCTCGGGGTTCACCAGCTGCAGGCCGGGCTGGAACAGCTCGGCGCGGATCAAGAGGGCCAGGACGCCGCCGACCATGAGCATGGTGAAGGCGAACAGCAGGTACAGGGTACCGATGTCCTTGTGGTTGGTGGCGTACACCCAGCGGCGCCAGCCGGTGGGGCCGTGGTGGCCATGGTCGTCGTGTGCGTGGTCGCCTGCGTGCCCATGCTTGTCGTCGAGAACTGCGCTCATTTTGTATTCCTCAATGCGATGGGGCGGTGATTACTTGCCACGCTGGGCCAGGACTTCAGCAGGCTGCACCAGCTGACCGGTCTTGTTGGACCAGTTGTTCTTGGTGTAGCTGACCACGGCGGCGATGTCCGTGTCGCTCAGTTGCGCCCACGAAGGCATGGCGCCGTTGGCCGCGCCCTTGAGCAGGATCTGGATCTGCTTGGCATGGTCGGTGTCGAGCACGATGGCCGAGCCGTCCAGGGGCTTGATCGGGCCGGCACCCTTGCCGTTGGCCTGGTGGCAGGCGGCGCAGTTGGCCGCGTAGACCTTCTCGCCACGCTTGGTGATATCTTCCAGCGTCCAGACCTTGGTCGGGTCGTCAAGCTTGGCGGCGGCCTTCTTCTTCTGGGCAGCCACCCAGGTGGTGTAGTCCTCGGCGGACACGACCTTCACATGGATGGGCATGTAGGCGTGCTCCTTGCCGCACAGCTCGGCGCACTGGCCGTAGTAGTCGCCGATCTTCTCGGCGCGGAACCAGGTGTCACGCACGAAGCCGGGGATCGCATCCTGCTTGATGCCGAAGGCGGGCACCATGAAGGCGTGGATCACATCGTTGGCGGTGGTGATGATGCGGATCTTCTTGTTGACTGGCACCACCATCGGGTTGTCCACCTTGAGCAGGTAGTCGGCGGGCGCGTCCTTGACGTTGCCGCTGTCGGACATCACGCGGTGGCTGCTGTCCAGCGTGGAGATGAAGGCCAGGCCCTCACCCTCGCCGGTGATGTAGTCGTAGCCCCACTTCCACTGGTAGCCCGTGGTCTTGATGGTCAGGTCGGCATTGGTCGTGTCCTTCTGGGCCACCAGCACCTTGGTGGCGGGCAGGGCCATGAGGATCACGATGATGAAGGGGATGATGGTCCAGACCACTTCCACGGTCACGGACTCATGGAAATTGGCCGCCTTGGCGCCTTTGGACTTGCGATGCTTCCAGATGGAATAGAACATCACGGCGAAGACGGCTACGAAGATCACCGTGCAGATGACCAGCATCATCCAGTGCAGGAAATGCTGCTCCTCTGCAATCCTGGTGACAGGGGGGTGCAGATTGAGCTGGTTGACTGCGGGACCGCCAGGCAGGTCTTGAACGGCATGGGCCACGCCGCCCACCCATGCACCGGCGATCAGGAGCAGAGAAGCCAGCTTGTTGGAAATGCTCTTCATAGTTCTCATTTACTTCTAAGCCTCAAATTAACCAATCCCTGCTGGCGCGCCTGCGTGGGGTCAGGCTGCGCGCAAGGCCATGCGTATCTCCGATGCCAGGGCCGGCCGAAGTTCGGGGCGCACGTAGCGCCCCACTTCCACCGATCGGCCCTGTGCAGACAAGGTGATCAGCGACCGGTCGCCGGTCTTGGGTTCCACGCGAACCCAGTTCCGGTCGAATTCGGCACGCTCGAGCTTGCCTGCTGTCTCCAACTCCACCACCAGGCGCGAGCCCTGCAGTGAAATCCTCTCGCCATCGGCCGCATGACGTCCGTACATGGCGAATGCCAATCCAACAACCACCATCTCCAGCCACGCGAAGGGCATGACCAGACGGGCTCCGAGCATCCAGAAGAACGTTGCAATGCCCAGCGAAACCGAACACAGCGACAGGTACATCCAGCCCATCTGCGCGGGGGTGACCGAGCAGTTGCGGGCCAGGCGCCAATCGATGCGCTGACCCGAGACAGTGGCAAAACGAAAAACCAAGCCTGTCACCGGAGGTGCCCACAAGACTGCCGGCTGCAGACCACACCAGAAAAGCCACTGGCGCGGCATGCGCAGCCCGCTACGTTGCGCGGGAAGATGCCCGAAATCCCAATAACCCTGAATTGTAGCGTGCCTTGTTCCATGTCATTGACACGAGCCTACCCGGTACTTCTACCTGTACCGGTGGCCAGCATGGCCCGCATGTCCTGCAGCGAAACCGCACTGCTGGCGCTCATTTTCAGGCGCGGCGCAGGCTTGAAGGCATGGCCGTAGATGATCTCGAAAGTCAGTGCCAACTGCCCGTCTTGCGCAGGGTCGGCCAGGTGCTCCACCAGGGCCGCGTGCATGCGCTTGCGCCAGCCGCGCCCGCGCAAGGCGCCAAAGCGGCCGGGGTGCAGGTTGCAGCCGAGCTCACGCAGCTCCTGCAGCAGGCGCTCGGGCGTGGCGAAGGTGAGCGTGATGCGCTCCATGTCCATCACCGGCTCGGCAAAGCCGGCGTGCACCAGCATGTCGCCCCAGTCGTGCATGTCGGTGAAGGCATGGCCGGCCGGCGGCCAGCCCATCGCGGCATACACGCCGTGCAGCTCGCGCGCGGTGTCGGGCCCCAGGCAGGAGAACATCAGGTATCCGTCGGTCGCCAGCGCGCGGTGCCACTGGCCGATGAGGGCCTGCGGGTCGGCCGCCGTGTGCAGCGCCATGTTGGCCCAGAGCATCTGCACGCTGGCATCGGGCGGCAGGCCGAACTGCGGCGCCGGGCCGCTCCAGCGTGCCGGGCTCCACCAGGGCCGGGCCAGCGCCTGCTCGGCCACCGGCACGCAGTGAGCGGCGGTCTCGGCCACCTGGCAGGCGGCCTTGGGATAGCGGGCACTCACCAGCGCATGGCCCTGCAGGCCGCCGCGCACAGGATCCCAGTGGCACCAGGACGCGGGGGCCTGGCGTATCCACTGCAGGCGGTCCTCCATGCGGCGGGCCACCTCTTCGTGGAGCCAGGGGGCCATGGCAGGCGCGGCGGCATGCCAGCGGGCAGCAGCAAGGGGATCGATCGTGGGGGGGCGCTCTGTGGGCATGTCGTAGGAACCGGGCCCCACGCAGGAACCGGGGGCCCAACGAGTATATTGACTCATGCAGTTCAAGGCGTTCACAGGGCTATCGGGGGTGGGGCGCAGGCTCAGGGCGCTGGCCGGCGCCCTGCCCAACCGGTTTGCGCTGGCCGGCGCCCTGCCCAGCCAGTGCGCCGTCTGTCATGCCTGGCCCGCCACGCGCGTGTGCAAGGCCTGTACGGCCCGCTTCGCCCAGCCGGTGTCGCGCTGCACCCACTGTGCCCTGCGTGTGCCCGAGGGTGTCACGGTGTGCGGCGCCTGCCTGCGCGCGCCACCGGTCTTCGAGCGCTGCCTCGCCGCCGTGGACTACGCCTACCCCTGGTCCGGCGTGCTGGCCGATTTCAAGTTCCGCGCCGACCCCGGCTGGGCCGCCACACTGGCAGCGCTGATGCGCGGCAGCCCTGGGCTGGCGCAGGCACTCGACGCGGCCGACCTGGTGCTGCCCATTCCCTTGTCGCCCGAGCGGTTGCGGGAGCGGGGCTTCAACCAGGCCCTGCTGCTGGCCCGGCAGTTGTCACCCCACAAGGCACACCCCGCCATGCTGCTGCGGCTGCAGGCGGGCGATACCAAGGTACACCAGGCGCAACTGACGCGCGCCGAGCGGCTGCGCAACCTGCGCGGCGCCTTTGCCGTGGAGCCCGCCCGGGCCGCCGGCCTGCGGGGCCAGCGCATCGTGCTCATCGACGATGTGATGACCACCGGCGCCACCTTGCATGCCGCCGCCACCACGTTGCGCGAGGCGGGCGTGGCATCCATCAGCGCCCTGGTGTTGGCCCGCACGGAACCGCACCGGGACCACACCGCAAGCCTCCCATGATTTGTTACAAAGCCCGGCCGCAAAGGACCAGGTTCGCAGCAAAATACCGCCCATGTTCCATATCGTCCTGGTCGAGCCCGAGATTCCGCCCAACACCGGCAATGTGATCCGGCTGGCGGCCAACACGGGGTGCACCCTGCACCTCATCGAGCCGCTGGGCTTTTCCATGGAAGACCGGCTGATGCGCCGCGCCGGGCTGGACTACCACGAGTACACGGCCGTGCTGCGCCATGCGGGCTGGACGGCCTTCCTGCGCGATGCGCAGCCCGACCCGGCGCGCATGTTCGCCATGACCACGCATGGATCGCAGGACCTGTTCGACAACTGCTTTCTGCCAGGCGACTGGCTGGTGTTCGGCGCCGAGACGCGCGGCCTGCCGCCCGAACTGCGCGAGACCTTCCCTCCCGCCCAGCGGCTGCGCCTGCCCATGATCGCCGGGCAGCGCAGCCTGAACCTGTCGAACGCGGTGGCGGTGTCGGTATTCGAGGCCTGGCGCCAGAACAGCTTCGGCGCCGCTGGCGCTGTAGCCGCCCCCTCTCCAAGCGAACTGGCGCAGCTTCAGCCGGGGTGATACCTTTGGTCCGCAATGGCCTGGGGCCCTTGCTCGGACATGAAGTCCAGGAACACCTTGGTGCGCGCGGGCAGCATGCGACCCGAGGGCAGCGCGGCATACACCGTGTAGCGCGAAACGATCCACTCGGGCAGCACATGCACCAGCTCGCCGCTGGCCAATTGCTCCTCGATCAACAGGCGCGCGGTGACCGCCACGCCCGCGCCATCGATGGCCGCGCGCAGCAGCACGCCATTGCTGTCCGACTGCAGCACCGGCGGCGCATCCACCTCCTGCGAGGGCGCATCGCCCGTGGCCGGGTACAGGCGCAGCTTGCGCCCGCCGCCCATTTCCGAGCGTGCGGGTGCGCCCGTATCGCGCAGGTACTCGTGCTGCAGCAGGTCCATCGGCACCTGGGGCACGCCCTTGCGCGCCAGGTACTCGGGCGACGCCACGACGATGGCCTCGCCATGCAGGAGGGCGCGGGCCACGATGTTGGCGTCGAAGTCCTCGCCCGCCACCATGATGGTCACGTCGAACTCGTCGATGCGGCGCAGGGCCAGCGAATCCACGCTGATGTCCAGCATCAGCTTGGGGTAGCGCGCATGCCACAGCGCCGTCAGCGGCGCGAGGAAGTTGGTGGTGAGCACCGGCGGCGCCACGATGCGGATGGTGCCGCGCAGGTCGCGCGTGCTGGCCACGGCCTCGGCTTCGGCATCGTCGATCTCGTTGAGGATGCTGCGCACCCGCTGCAGGTAGACCTCGCCGGCATCGGTGAGCGCCACCTTGCGCGTGGTGCGCTGCAGCAGCCGCGTGCCCAGGTGCTGCTCCAGCTCGGCCACCATGCGCGTGACCACGGGGGGCGACATGTCGAGCGCGCGGGCGGCGGCGGCAAAGCCGCCCTCGTCGACCACGCGGTCGAAGACTTTCATGGCTTGCAGGCGGTCCATCGTTCAGCCCTCCTGCCAAATGTGAAAGAGCGCCGGGTGAAAGGGCGCCGGGCGCCCTGCCCTCAAGGCTTGGCGCCGTAGTTGCGGGCCAGCGACTCGGCCACGCACACGGGCTTGTCGCCACCCTCGCGCTCCACGGTCACCAGCCAGGTCATCTGCATGCCGTCCGGCGCCAGCGGCTCTGCGGCCTGCAGGGTCAGGCGTGCCCGCACGCGGCTGCCCACCGGCACCGGCGAGGTGAAGCGCACCTTGTTCAGGCCATAGTTGACGCCCATGCGCGCGCCCTCGATGGCAATGCCCGACTCGAAGAAGCGCGGAATCAGCGACAGCGTGAGAAAGCCATGCGCAATCGGCGCGCCGAAGGGCCCAGCCTTGGCACGCTCGGGATCCACATGGATCCACTGGTGGTCGCCCGTGGCTTCGGCAAACAGGTTGACCTGTTCCTGCGTGATGGTGATCCAGTCGGTCACGGCGACCTCCTGGCCCACGCAGGCGCTGACTTCGGAGTAGGAGCGGAAGATTTTCATGGCACCAATGTAGCGCTGCGCCACAGCCCGCCTTGTCGGCCGGGTGACAGGTAATAACCCTCAGGCGAGCAGCGCTCATGCGTCGAGCCACTCGCAGATGCCCTGCCACTGCTCCAGGTCGCGCGCCACGCGGCCCGGTGCCACGTCGAACAGCGTGAGCCCGTGCGCCGCCAGGTGAATGTAGTTCTGCGTGTCGCGCAGGTAGCCCAGCACCGGAAACCCGAGGTTGTCCACGAACTGGTGCAGTTGGTCGGCAGCACGCGTGCGCGCATCCACGCGCATGCCCACAATGCCCACCTGTACCCCGGCGGAGCGCTTGTGCTCGGCCAACTGGTCCAGAAATTCGCGCGTGGCGAAGATGTCGAACACGCTGGGCTGCAGCGGCACGATGATCTTGTCGGCCACCTTGAGCACGTCGTTCAGGCGCCAGCCGTGCAGGCCGGCCGAGGTGTCGAGCACCGCATGCGTCGTGCCCTTGGGCGGCTTGCTGATCACGTCGGAGTTGACGTCCCACACGCCGATGGGCCGCGCTGCGGGCGGGCGCAGGCCCAGCCACAGGCGCGCAGATTGCTGGCGGTCGGTGTCGCCCAACAGCACGGGGTGGCCGTGGCTGGCGTAGTAGCCCGCCACATTGGTCGACAGCGTGGACTTGCCCACGCCCCCCTTCGGGTTGGCAACGACGATCACTGGCATCACGAAACTCCTTGCGTTGGGTCTGGCAATGAAATCGGCTGGAAAGACAAAGGCAGGCGCTGACTCCGACTCGCCCGGTCATGCTACCCAATCGATAGCAAGACCCAAGCCCGTCATGCGTGCTGGCCGCCGCGCTTGACGAAGAAGAGCCCGGCGCCCACGGCCATCAACAGCCCGCCGAAGACCCGATTCTGCACACGCAGGGCCCGGGCGCTGCGCATCAGGCGGCGCATGGCGCTGGCGCCGGCGGCGTAGCCGTGCATCACGGTCACGTCCACGGCCACCGTGGTGGCAGCCATCACCAGCAGCTGCGTCCACAGCGGGCGGCTATCGGTCATGAACTGCGGCAGCACGGCCACCATGAAAATGATGCCCTTGGGGTTGGTGGCATTGGTCAGAAAGCCGGTGAGGCAGCGCTTTTGCCAAGTGCCTGCGGGCACCTCTTCGTCGCCTTGCAGCGGCGAGGCATCGCCCGAGCGCCACTGGCAAAAGCCCACATAGATCAGGTAGCCGGCGCCCAGCACCTTGACCACGCTGAAGGCCAGCTCGGACGCAAGCAGCAGCGAGCCCACGCCCGCCCCCGCCACCAGCAGGATCAGCAGCAGGCCCAGTTGCAGCCCGAGGATGGTGGCGCCCGTCTTGCGCACGCCGAACGACAGGCCATGGCTCATCGACAGCACCGCGCCCGAACCGGGGGACACCGCAATCAGGCACGAGGCCGCGAAAAAAGCCAACCAAGTCTGGAAATCCATGGAGCAACCACCACACAAAAGCAAGGGCGCGTATCTTATCAACCATGGTCGGCCCGCACAGCATGTCGGCCTATTGCGCTACCAAAAACAGAGCAAAGCGCAGCGATGCCAAAATGTACACGCCGAGGGAACACACATCCCCAACACAACAGACCACCCCCGGCCCGACCTGCCCCCATGGAACACGCACCCACCTGGCTCACCTACGGCTTTCTGTACCTCACGGCCGCCGTATTGGCCGTGCCCATCGCCAAGGCCCTGGGCCTGGGCGCCATCATCGGCTACCTGGCGGCCGGCATCGCCATCGGGCCCTGGGGCCTGGCCTTGGTGAGCAATGTGCAGGACATATTGCATTTCGCCGAGTTCGGCGTGGTGCTGATGCTCTTTCTCGTCGGGCTGGAGTTGCAGCCCAGCCGGCTGTGGGCGCTGCGCCGCCCCATCTTCGGCATGGGCAGCGCCCAGGTGCTGGGCTGCGCGGCGGTGCTCTTCGTGCTGGCCAGCCTGGTGGGCCTGCCCTGGCGCGTGGGCCTGGTCGGGGCGCTGGGGCTGGCACTGTCGTCCACGGCCATCGCCCTGCAAAGCCTGGCCGAGCGCAACCTGATGCGCACCAGCAGCGGGCAGGCAGGCTTTTCGATTTTGCTGTTCCAGGACGTGGCGGCCATCCCCATTCTGGCGCTGCTGCCGCTGCTGGGCGCCGCAGCCGGCGCGGGCACCAGCCACTCGCCGGGCGAGGTGGCGCTGGAGGTGGCCAAGATCGTCGGCGTGATCGCCGCCATCATCCTCGGCGGGCGCCTGCTGCTGCGGCCCGTGCTGCGCTGGATCGCCAAGAGCAAGACGCCCGAGGTCTTCACCGCCGCCGCGCTGCTGCTGGTGGTGGGCATCGCCATGCTGATGGTGATGGTCGGGCTGTCGATGGCGCTCGGCGCCTTTCTGGCCGGCGTGCTGCTGGCCGACAGCGAGTACCGGCGCGAGCTGGAGGCCGACATCGAGCCCTTCAAGGGCCTGCTGCTGGGCCTGTTCTTCATTGCCGTGGGCATGAGCATCGACTTCGGCGTGCTCATGCGCTCACCCTGGCTCATGGCGGGCATCCTCTTCGGCTTTCTGGCCTGCAAGGCGGTGGTGATCTATGCGCTGGCGCGCGCGGTGAACATCCCCTACCAGGAGCGCCCCGTGTTCACGTTGCTGCTGGCACAGGGCGGCGAGTTCGCCTTCGTGGTGTTCCAGGCCGCCGCCGGCGCCCAGGTGTTCCCCGCCGAAACCGCCTCGCTGCTCATCGGTGCGGTGGCGCTGTCGATGCTGCTGAGCCCCTTGCTGCTGGTGGTGCTGGACCGCGTGCTGCTGCGCCGCTATGCGCACGTCAAGGCGCCCGAGGCCGACGAGATCTCGGAGCCGCAGGAGGCGCCCATCGTGATCGCAGGCTTCGGCCGCTACGGCCAGATCGTGGCGCGCGTGATGCTGATGCAGGGCATACGCACCACCGTGCTCGACCACAGCGTGGAAATGCTGGAGGTGGCGCGCACCTTCGGCTACCGGGTGCACTACGGCGACGCCACCCGGCTCGACCTGCTGCGCATCGCGGGTGCCGGGCAGGCGCGCATCCTGGTGATCGCCGTGGACGACCCCGAGCAGTCCGTCAAGATCGCCGTGCTGGCGCGCAAGCACTTCCCGCACCTGCAGGTGGTGGCCCGCGCGCGCGACCTCACGCACTGGAACAATCTGCGCGACGCCGGCGTGACACTGGTGCAGCGCGAGCTGTTCGAGTCGAGCATGCACAGCGCCCGCACGGTGCTCGAGCTCATGGGCCTGCCGCCTGAAGAGGCCAGTGAGATGACCCGGCGCTTTCGCGAGCACAACATCGCCCTGTCCGACCGCATGTACCCGCACCACCGCGACCGCGCCAAGATGATCGCCGTAGCGCGCGAGGGGCGCAGCCAACTGGCGGAGCAGATGGCCAGGGAGCGGCAGGAGGCTGCGGCGGCGGGCGGCGACGGCGGCTATCCTGGGTATGCAGGGCCAGACAGCAATCCTCCTGTCGGCGGTGAAGAGCGCTGAGACAAGCCGGCCAAAGACATCGCGATGGATCGGCACTTGCAGGGATGGAATGGGCCCCGCCTGAAGTGCCGATGAAATCCGGGCGGCCCTGACCGACCCACGGAAGGTGGTACGCGAGAGGACGATTCCACCCCTCTTTACAATTCTTCGCAAACGCGATTCATTCGCATTACAATTCTTATCTTCAAGCAAGCCAAGTGTCCCGTCAGGATGCCCGCCAGCTCCCGCCGCTCCTCCTGTCCCGGACCCTTTCCATGCACACCCTGCCCCAACGCGCAGCGCTGCGCCTGCGTGCAACCGCCACGCACCGCCCTGCCCTTTCGCCCACCCGCTCTCCATCGCGTGCCGCCGGCCTGTTCGCCCTGACCCCGCTGGCCCTGTGCCTGGCGCAGTCCGCCTTTGCACAAGCTGCCGCCGATGCCCCGGCCACCACTGCGCCCCAGCTGCAGGAAGTGCGCATCAACGCCAGCACCGAAAAGGACATGGGCTTTGCGCCTGTGGAGGCCCAGACGGCCGGCAAGGCGCCCATGCGGCGGTTGGAAACCCCGCAGTCCGTCAGCGTGGTGACGCGCGAGCAGATGGAGTCGCGCCAGATCACCAATGTGCAGCAGGCGCTGCAGACGGTGGCGGGGGTGAGCCCTGTCAACTTCGGGCGCCGGGGCTTTGACGACCTCAACATCCGGGGCTTTCGCGCCACCGAATCCATCCTTGTCGATGGCCTGGTGCAGAGCCCGGGCATGTGGGCCAAGCTGCAGCCTTATGGGTATGAGCGCTTCGAGGTGCTCAAGGGCTCGGCCTCGGTGCTGTATGGCCAAGTGCAGCCGGGCGGCATCGTCAACGCGGTGAGCAAGCGCCCGCGCAAGGAGCCTTTGAGCGAGGTGGGGGTGGAGGTGGGCAGCTTCGGCCAGCGCACGCTGCAGGCCGACGTGAACCGGCCGCTGTCCGAATCGGGCAAGACAGCGCTGCGCATCAATGCGCAGGTGACGGATGCCGACGACCCGACGCAGTTCGTCTACCGCAAGGACCGCTGGTTCGCGCCGTCCCTCTCCATCGACCTGGGGGCGCAGACCGATCTGGTGCTGTTCGCCACCTACAGCCGCAGCGAGTGGATGCGCCAGCAGGGCATCACGCCCTATGGCACGCTGCTGCCCAACCGCAACGGCACGCTGTCCCGCACGCTGTTCACCGGTGATCCCGCGTTTGGTGTGTACGACGTGGAGAGCACCACGCTGGGCTACGCGCTGGAGCACCAGGTCTCGCCTGCGATGACTTTCCGCCAGAACGTGCGCTACGAGACCGAGAAGGGCACGGGCAATTTTGTCTCCAACCAGGCGCTGCAGGCCAACCAGCGGCTGCAGAACCGCAGCGCCTCGCGCCAGACCATGGACTACGACCTGCTGGCCACCGACACCTCGCTGCTCACGCGCTTCGAGGCGCTGGGCGCAAAGCACCAACTGGTCACGGGCCTGGATGTGCGCAGCGGCCACAGCCTGCTGGCCAGCCGCACCTGCTCCATTGCCGCGCTGGACCTGTTCGCGCCGGCCTACGGCGTGCAGGCCAACTGCCCTGCGGCGCGGACCAGCGACGCGCCCGGCAAGCTCACGGTGGCGGGCCTGTATGCGCAGGACCAGATCAAGTTCGGCCAGGGCTGGACGGCCCTGGTGGGCCTGCGCCGCGACTGGTCCACCAACGACATCGACAACCGCGTCACGCGCGTGCAGACGCAGCAAAAGGACAGTGCCACCACGCTGTCGGCCGGCCTGGTGTACGAGTTCAAGCCCGGCTGGGCCGCCTATGGGAGCTACGGCGAGTCCTTTTTGCCGACCTCGGGCCTGGCGTTCAACGGCACGCCCTTTGTGCCCGAGACCGGCAAGCAGTGGGAAGCCGGCTTGAAGTACGAGGCCCCGGGCGGCCAGCTCACGGGTGCGCTGGCCCTCTTTGACCTGGTGCGCGAGAACGTGACCACGGCCGACCCGGTGAATACCGGCTTCAGCGTGCAGACCGGCCAGCAGCGTGCGCGCGGCCTGGAGGTGGAGCTGGGGGCCGATATGAAGAACGGCTGGAAGCTTACCAGCGCCTACACCTACACGCAGACCAAGGTCACGCGCGACAACAACGCCGCCATCGTGGGCCTGCCGCTCAACCTCACGCCGCGCCACACGCTCACGGCCTGGGCCACCTACAAGCTGCCGCAGTACCAGCGCGTCACGCTGGGCCTGGGCGGGCGCTATGTGAGCGAGCAGATCGGCTCGTACCCGTTCACGCTGCCCTCGTACGTGGTGGCCGATGCCTCCATCAGCTACGCGGGCGAGAACTACCGCCTGACGGCCGGGGTGAAGAACCTGTTCAACAAGGCGTATTACGACGGCGCAATCAACGCCAACGTGGTCTCGCCCGCGCTGCCGCGCAACTTCAGCCTGGGGCTGACGTACTTCTTCTGACCCGGCGCCACCATGCCCACCAGCCAGCGCACGCTGAACCGCCTGTTCGTCCTGCACTCGTGGGCGGGCATCGTCACGGGGCTGTTGATGTTCATCGTCTGCTTCTCGGGCGCGGTGGTGGTGTTCAAGAACGAGATCGACCTGTGGGCCAACCCGTCGCTGGCGGGGTTGCCGCGCACCGAGCCGCCCGCGCCGCTGGCCACCGTGCTGGCGCAGTTGCAGGCGCACTACCCGGGCGCCACGGTGGAGACCATCGCGTTGCCCGACGCCACCAACCCCAGCTACTTCGCCCATGTGCGCGAGCGCGGCGCCCCCGCCAGCCAGCGCACCAAGGTGGCCCTGCGCTCGGACACGGGCGCCGTGATGGGCCCGGTGGACAGCCAGCTCGGCCAGTACCTGCGCATGCTGCACGTGTTCTTGTTCTTCGGGCCGCGCTGGATCGTGGGCTTTCTCGGCGCGGCCATGCTGGTGCTGATCGGCACGGGCATCGTGATCCACCGCAAGATATTGGCTGAGCTGTTCACCCAGCGCTGGGGCCGCAGCTTTCGCGTGGTGATGTCGGACCTGCACAAGTCCGCCGGCATCTGGGGGCTGGGCTTTCACGTCCTGATCGCGGCCACGGGGGCCTGGCTGGGGTTGGCGCCGCTGTTCGAGCAGGGATACAAATACGTGATGGCGGGCGCGCCAGCCGCCAGCGCCGCGCGCAAGCCACCACCGGCCGCCGAGCCCGCGGCAATGCAGTCCCTCGACGCCCTGTACCGCAGCGCGCAGCAGGCCGTGCCGGGGCTGGAGGCACGCTATGTGTCGCTGCGCCGCTGGGGTACCAGCGCGGCCGAGGCCAGCTTCACCGGCGCCCTGGCCGGCCACCTGGCCAGCACGGCGCGGGTGGACATGAACGCCGCCACAGGTGCGCCAAAGAAGACGTTGGACCCGCGCACGGCGGGCTTCTGGTCGCTGGTCAACGGGCTCATGGAGCCGCTGCACTTCGGCGACTTCGGTGGGCTGGCATTGAAGTGGCTCTACTTCATCCTGGGCATGACGCCGGCGTTTTTGTCCATCTCGGGCACGCTGATCTGGCTGGACTCGCGCCAGCAGCGGCGGCGTGAATCGCAACCGGCAGGGCAGCAGGCCAGCGGGCCGCCAGGGCTGCAGGCATGACGAAACAGGCCGCAGCCCCTTGCGCCTCCTTCGTGGTGCGCTGCTTCCTCGCGCTGCACGCCACCGTGCCCGCCGCCGTGCTGGTGGCCGTGCTCATGCACCTGTGGCCACCCGCCGGCCTGCCGCCGCTGGCGCAGCGGCCGGTGTGGGCCGTGTGGACGCTGATTGCCACCTGGCTCATCACCTCGCTGCTCGCGGCCTGGGCGCTACGCCACCTGGCGCTGTGGCGCGTGTCGCTCTGCGCGGCCGGCGGGCTGCTGGGGCTGGCCGGCGCGGCGGGCATGGTGCTGGGCGCGCCGCTGCAGTGGCCCATGTTGGCCAGCCTGGTGGCACTGGGCGCCGTGCTGTCGGGCCTGGCCGCCTTCATTGGCCCGGCGCGGGTGCAGGCGAACCGCCGCCGCGACAACGGCAGCCACCCACCGCGCCGCGCCGCGCGCGGGGGATGGCACTGGCCCGCCATGCCCTCCACGCAGGCCCTTTCTTTCTGGCTGGCGGGCCTGCTGGCCATCGAGTCGTTTCGCATCGCGCACATCGTGGCGGCCGAGCCGGCGCGCTCGGCCGGCATGCTGGGTCTGCTGGTGGCCTTCTTCCTGGTGCTGCCGGCCGCCATGCTGCAGGCCTGGTGGCCACGCGCCGCCGCCGTGCTGGCAGCGCTGGCCGCAGCGGCCCTGGCGGGGCTGGCCTGGCGATCGGGCATGGCAGTGTGGGGCGGGGCTGCGGCCCTGTGCCTGGCCATGGGCATCGCGGTGCTGCACCGCCAATGGAAGCACCGCGCAGCCTCCTCCGTGCACGCCACACGGCCTGGGCAGCGCGCGGAGTCTGCCGCATGATGGGCGACACGCTCGCCCTGGCCTGCACGGCCGCCGCCTGCCTGCTGGCCCTGGTGCACTGGGCCCAGGCCACTGCTACGCGCGCCTGGGGCGATGTCCTCGCCGGCCCGCCAACGCAGCGCAAGGCCTGGGGCCTGGCGCTGGCCACGCTGGCGCTGCAGGCCAGTGCCGCCACGATGGCCGCCGGCCCGGCTGCGGGCATCGCCATCGCGCTCGCATCGTGGATGGTGCTGGGCTGGGGCCTGGTGCTGGCCATGAACCAGTGGCCAAAGGGCAGCCTGCGCTGGGCGCGCCGCATTGGCGCGGTGGGCTGGGCTGGCTGCGTACTGGGCCTGCTTATTCACGCACTGGCCTGGTGACAGGTCGCGCGGCACAATCGCCGCCATGGACCTGCTCGACGCCCCCTGGATTCAGACGCTGCGCTTTTTTCTCGAAGTCGCGGCCACCATCGCCTTCGCGCTATCGGGCATCATCGCCGCGGCGCGCAAGCGCATGGACGTGGTGGGCGTGTGCGTGGTGGCCTTCGTGGCAGCGTTTGGCGGCGGCACGCTGCGCGACCTGCTGCTGGACCAGCGGCCCTTCTTCTGGGTGCGCCACACCGGCTTCATCTGGGGGCTCATCGCGCTGTGCGTGTGCGCCATGCTGTTCATGCGCCAGCGGCATTTTCAGCCCACCGAGCGCGCCATGCTGCTGCCCGACGCCATCGGCCTGGGCCTGTTCGCCGCCGTGGGGGTGGACATCGCCAAGGCCATCGGCATGCCGCCCATCATCGCCGTGATGATGGGCGTGACCACCGGCGTCTTCGGCGGTGTGCTGCGCGACGTGCTGTGCAACGAGGTGCCCCAGGCCTTCAGCGACCACCGTCCGTACGCCCTGTGCGCGTTTGCCGGCGGCTGGATCGACGTGGCCCTGCGCCAGCTGGATGCGCCGGGCTGGGCGCCGCTGCTGGCCTGCGTGGTGGCCACGGCCGGGCTGCGCGGGCTGGCGCTGTGGCGCAACTGGGAGTTGCCGGCGTGGCGGGTGTGATGCTCCGGCCACGCAGCAGCTTCATCGCCATCAACGACGATCCACCATGACCCCAACGCCCCTCACTGCCGTCCTCCGCCTGGCCTTCGCCCTGCTCGCACTCGCCGCCATCGGCTGGCAACTTTGGCTGCATGTGGGACTGGGCTACAGCGCGCTCAACTTCTTCAGCTACTTCACCAACCTGTCGAACCTGTTGGCCGCTGGCGTCTTGATCGCTGGTGCATGCCGCCAATGGACACACGCGCGGCCCTCGGCGGCTTTCGAATCGCTGCGCGCCGTGGCCGCAACCTGCATGCTGGTGGTCGGCGTGGTGTTCGCGCTGCTGCTGCGCGACGTGGATCTGGGCGCGCTGAGGCCTTGGGTGAACTCGGTGCTGCACCATGTGATGCCCGTCGTGGTGCTGCTTGACTGGCTGCTGTGGCCGCCGCGCCCGGCCGTGGGCGTACGGCCGCTGCGCTGGGTGGTGGCGTTTGCGGGCCTGTATCTCGCGTATTCAATGGTGCGCGGCGCTGCCGTTGGGTGGTATCCCTACCCCTTCCTGAATCCAGCAAAGGTGGGCGGGTACGGCGGCGTGGCGGTGTATGCAGTGGGAATCGCGGTCGTCGTCGTGGTCGCAGGGTGGGCGCTGCTGGCCTGGGCACGCCGGCGTGAAAGAGTACAAACGTAGTGTGGGACAGGTCGAATCCTGTCCAAAACCCCATCTCTGCGAAGTTGAGTGCCCGACAGCGATCAAAATCCGCAATGGCTCGTCACGACACTGCCATCATCCCCGGCACCACCAGGATGCACGCCCCGAACGCCAGCCCCTGCAGCCGGATGGTGGTCTCGGCGGACATTACGGTAGGGCGTTTGATCAAACCCTTTGCCTCGGACGTGCCCAACAACTACAGTTGATTGGCTGTTGGCAGAAACATCGGATTGGCGCATCACCTGAACGGGTGGGCCCGCCACGGCCCGGCGCGCGCCCTGTTGTAACAGGTAGAAACTGAGCACCAGCCTCAGTGATAATGATTTTCCGATTGCCACCACCCGTCCCTGGACACCCCCAAGCCTCCCATGCTCTGCGCCGTTGTTCTATGTATCGCAGCCCTGGTTGGGGGCCAGCAACCACCAGCGCAACCGCAGCAACGGCCCGTTTCATCGGATGGCTGGTTCACGCTGAGCGGTGACCGCGCCGAGGCGGGCAAGAACCTGATCGAGATCCTGCCCGAGCCCATCGGGGTGGACCAGCGCGTGGTGCTTGACCTGCGCGTATCGCGCGACCAGCAGCGCACCTCGTTCCGGGGCCAGAAATACCGCTCCTACTACGCCAAGGTCGTGGTCGACTGCCCCTCGCGCAAGGCCTGGTACCTGTGGCTCTCGTACTACGCGCAGCCCGAGTGGGCCGGTGCCATAGTCGGCCGCGAGGAGTACAAGGAAGGCGAGGCGCCGGTGCTGTTCAAGGACATGTCGGGCGAATGGTCGCGGCGCATGATTTCGGCGGCGTGCAAGGTGCGCAATCTCTAGCCAGGCTCCCCCATCGCCCGCACCATGAACTCGATGAAGCGCGCCAGCTTGGGTAACTGGCGCCGGTCTGGCGCATAGACGAGATGCACCGGGCGCGCTGCCGGCACGCAGCGGGTGAGCACGGGCACCAGCCGCCCCTCGCGGATCTCTTCGGCCAGCAGCACCTCGGGCTGCATGATGAGGCCCAGGCCGCGCAGCGCGGCCTGGCGCAGGCCGTCGCCCTGGTTGCAGGTGAAGCGCGCCAGTTCCGGCCACTGGAAGGCCTTGCCGCCATCGTCGTACAGCGTCCACTCCACGCGCCGCTGCCAGACCGAATGGCTCAGGCACTGGTGCTGCGCCAGGTCGGCCACGCGCTCGGGGTGGCCGTGGCGCGCCAGATAACCGGGCGTGGCGGCGATCACCATGCGGTAGGGCTTGAGTGGCCGGGCCACCAGGCCCTCGTCGGCAATGGCGCCGATGCGCACGGCGGCGTCGAAGCCCTCGCCCGCCATGTCGACCACGCTGTCGGTCAGTTGCAGCTCCACACGCACCTGCGGGTGGGCGAGCAGAAAATCAGCCACCAGCGGCGCGATCACCTGGTTGCCCAGCGTGAAGGGTGCGCTCACGCGCAGCAGGCCCTGGGGCACGGCGCGGTTGCGCTCCACGGCTGATTCTGCCCAGCGCACCTGTTCGAGCACGCGCCGGCAGTCCTCGTAAAAGGCCGCGCCCACCTCGGTCAGGCTGTTCTGGCGCGTGCTGCGCTGAAACAGGCGCGCACCCAGGTGCTCCTCCAGCTGGCGGATGTGCTTGCCCACCATCACGGCCGAAATGTCCTGCTGGCGCGCCGCAGCGGCAAAGCTGCCGGCCTCGACCACCGCCACCATGACCTCCATGTTGCGCAGCTTGTCCATGGCGATTACGAACCCCAGATTAGTTCAAGAATAACTTCACTGTACTTTATGCGCCGATTGATTCACAAAACAATCCAGGCTTCTTCAACGCTTTCGGGCAACACCCGCAAAAAGGAACAAGCCATGTCCACCACCAGCAAGATTCTTCTCATCGGCGCCAGCGGCACCATCGGCCAGGCCGTTCTGGCCAATCTTTCGGCACGCCACGAGGTCATCACCGTGGGCCGCACCAGCGGCACGCACCGTGCGGACTTCTCGCAACCAGGATCGGTGGCGGCCTTGTTCAAGGCGGTCGGCAAGGTGGATGCCATCGTCAGCACCGCTGGCAACCTGCACTTCGGCCCGCTGGCCGAGATGACGGCCGAGCAGTTCAACCTGGGCCTGCAGGACAAGCTGCTGGGCCAGGTGCAGCTGGCGCTGCTGGGCCAGCACTATCTGAACGATGGAGGGTCGATCACGCTGACCAGCGGCATCGTGGGCATCGAGCCCATCCGCAACGGGGCCAACGCCACGGCGGTGAACGCCGCCATCGACGGCTTCGTGGCGGCTGCCGCCATCGAGCTGCCGCGCGGCCTGCGCATCAACGCCGTGAGCCCCACCATCCTGACCGAATCGGTGGGCAGCTACGGCCCCTTCTTCCCAGGCTTCGAAACCGTGCCCGCCGCGCGTGCTGCACTGGCCTACCAGCGCAGCGTGGAAGGCGGGCAGACCGGGCGGGTGTACCGCGTGCAGTGAGAGGCTGAGCACGCAGCGTGTGCAAAGCCCCGCTGGCCGGCGCCTGCCAGCGAGGGCTTTTTTCTCTCTCAGTCCAGGCTAGCGCCCGACTCCTGCACGACCTTGCCCCACTTCACGCTTTCCGCCTTGATGAAGGCGGCGAACTGCTCGGGCATTTCGCTGGTCGTCTCGGCGCCTTGCTCGTTGATCTTCTTCTTCACCTCGGCCTGGTTGAGCACCTTGACCAGGGCGGTGTTGAGCTTGGCGAGCACCGGCGCGGGCGTGCCGGCCGGGGCGAACATTCCGAACCACGAGGTGGCCTCGTAGCCGGGCACGCCGGCTTCGGCGATGGTGGGCACGTTGGGCAGCTCGGGCGAGCGCTTGGCGGTGGTCACGGCGATGGGCACGAGCTTGCCTGAGCGCACGTGCTGGATGGCTGAGGGCATGTTGTCGAACATGATGCCGATCTGGTTGCCCAGCAGGTCGGTCACAGCGGGGGCGCTGCCCTTGTAGGGCACGTGCACCATGTCGACCTTGGCCAGCGACTTGAACAGCTCGCCCGACAGGTGGATGGAGCTGCCGTTGCCCGACGAGCCGAAGTTGACCTTGCCGGGGTTGGCCTTGGCGTAGGCAATCAGCTCCTTCACGCTCTTGTAGGGCTGGGCCGGGTTGGCCACCAGCAGGTTGGGCACGTTGGCCACGCGCGTGAGGGGCGCAAAGTCCTTGACCGGGTCGAAGGGCATCTTCTTGTACAGGCTGGCGTTGATGGCGTGCGTGCCCACCGTGCCCATGAACAGGGTGTAGCCGTCGGCCGGGGCCTTGGCAGCCAGCGCGCCGCCGATGTTACCGCCCGCGCCTGCGCGGTTGTCCACGACGACCGGCTGGCCCAGCTCGCTGGTCAGGGCCTGACCGATGATGCGCGCCAGGATGTCGGTGGTGCCGCCCGCCGCGAACGGCACGACGATGGTCACGGGCTTGCTGGGGTAGGCGGCTTGTGCCAGCGCGCCGGCAGGGATCGCAGCGCCGACAGCGGCGGTGGCCAATGCAGCCAGCAGGGTGCGGCGGGTGGAGGGAAAACGGATGGGGTTCATGTCATCTCCTGAACACGGTTAGAAATGGGGAAGCGAGAAAGGCGAGGCCACTGGCACTGCAGGGACCCCGGGGGAGAAGATGTGGCGTCAGAGGCCGGCGACGCCAACCGTCATGCCGCCGCAGACATAGAGCACCTGGCCCGTGACAAAACCGCTGCGCGCATCGAGCAGGTAGGACACGGCATGCGCCACGTCGTCCGGCGTGCCCACGCGCTTGACGGGCACGGATTCGATGATGGCGCGCGTGCGCGGTGCGTCGGGCGGGTTGGCGCGGTCGAACAGCTCGGTGCGGATGGGGCCGGGGCCGATGGCGTTGGCCGTGACGCCGTGGCGCCCCAGCTCCAGCGCCCACACGCGCGTCATGCCGATCAGGCCGGCCTTGGTGGCCGAATACGCGGTGCGCAGCTCCTTGCCCAGCGCGGCGCGCGAGGACATGTTGACGATGCGCCCGAAGCCCGCCTCTTTCATGCCGGGCAGCAGGGCCTGCATGCACTGCAGGCTGCAGCGCAGGTTCAGCGCCACGGCCAGATCGAACTCGTCCAGCGTCTGGTGCTCGGCATCGGCCGGCACCACCACGCCCACGTTGTTCACCAGCCGCGTGATGGGGCCGCCGGCCAGCGCCTGCTGCAGCGCGCGCGCCGTGTCGGCCGTGTTCGACAGGTCGGCCTGTATGCCGCCGGGCACGTGGTCGACCACGCGGTCGATGACCACGGGCTCATAGCCGTCGGCCCGGCAGCGCTCGGCCGTGGCCGCGCCGATGCCGGCACCACCGCCGGTGATGAGGACGCGCTCGCGCTGGGTGCTGGGGTGGGTCATGGGGATTCTTCCTTCACAGATTCAAGGGGCGGCCAGGGTTGCGCCCAGCCAGCGGGCGCCACATGCGCCATTCGGCGCGGTGGCGGGGGCGGCGTGTTCCGGTGCTCAGGCCACGAAGGCGGCCAGCGCGGCGTCGAATTCGGCCGGGGCTTCCAGGTTGGACAGGTGCGATGCCGGCAACTGCACCAATTGCGCGCCGGGGATCACGGCCTGCATGGCCTGGGCGTCGGCCACCGTGGTCACCGGGTCGGCCGCGCCGGCGATCAGCAGGGTGGGCACGGCGATGCGCGCGATGCTGCTGCGCAGGTCAGCCTGGGCCAGGGCCTCGCAGCAGGCGGCATAGCCTTCGGGGGCGATGCCGGCGATCCAGCCCTGCGCCTGGCGCACCAGCGCGGGCTGCGCTGCCACGAAGGCCTCGGTGAACCAGCGGCCGGGCGACGATGCGGCCAGCTCGGCCATGGCAGCAGCGCCCTTCTCGCGCACCAGGGCGGCGCGGGTGCGCCAGCCCTCTTCGGTGCCGATCTTGGCGGCGCTGTTGGCCACCACCAGGTGGTTCAGCCGGTGGCCGGCGTGCACGCCCAGCCACAGGCCGGTGAAGCCGCCCATGGAGATGCCGCAGAAGCTGGCGCGCTCGACCTGCAGGGCGTCGAGCAGGGCCAGCACATCACCGCCCAGTTGCTCGAAGCTGTAGGGGCCAGGCGGCACCACGCTGCCGCCGTGGCCGCGCGTGTCGTACCGCACCACGCGGTGGCTGGTGGCCAGGCGCGCGGCCTGCGCGTCCCACATCTCCAGGGTGGTGCCCAGGGAGTTGGAGAGCACCAGCACGGGCGCGCCCTCGGGGCCGTCGATGGCGACGCGAAAGGCCCCGGCGGGGGTCTGCAACAAGGTAGTGGGCACGGCCTGGCTCCTGTAGACAAGCTGCGGGTCAGACGCGTTCGAGGATGATGGCAATGCCCTGGCCCACGCCGATGCACATGGTGCACAGCGCGTACTGGCCGGCGTGCTCGTGCAGGCGGTTGACGGCGGTGGTCACCAGGCGCGCACCGCTGGCACCCAGCGGGTGGCCCAGGGCAATAGCGCCGCCCCAGGCGTTCACGCGGGCATCGTTGTCCTTTAAACCCAGGGCGCGCAGCACGGCCAGGCCCTGTGCGGCAAAGGCTTCGTTGAGTTCGATCACGTCCATGTGGTCGATGGTCAGGCCGGTCTGCGCCAGCACCTTGAGCGTAGCGGGTGTGGGGCCAAAGCCCATGATGCGCGGCGCCACGCCGGCCGTGGCCATGCCCACCACGCGGGCGCGGGGCTTGAGGCCATATTTGCCGGCGCTGGCCGCGTCCGCCAGCAGCAGGGCGCAGGCGCCGTCGTTCACGCCGCTGGCGTTGCCGGCGGTCACGGTACCGTCAGGCCGCACCACGCCCTTGAGCTTGGCCAGCGCTTCCAGGCTGGTTTCGCGCGGGTGCTCGTCCGTGTCGACCACGATGGCATCGCCCTTTTTCTGGGGAATGGTCACGGGCGTGATCTCGCGCGCCAGGTGGCCGGCCTTTTGCGCGGCCACGGCGTTGAGCTGGCTGGCCAGGGCCATGCGGTCCTGCGCCTCGCGCTCGATACCGAACTCGGTGGCCACGTTCTCGGCCGTCTCGGGCATCGAGTCCACGCCGTACTTTTCCTTCATCAGCTTGTTGATGAAGCGCCAGCCGATGGTGGTGTCGTACACCGCGTTGTTGCGGCTGAAGGCGGTCTCTGCCTTGGGCATCACGAAAGGGGCGCGGCTCATGCTCTCCACGCCGCCGGCGATCATCAGGCCCGCCTCGCCGGCCTTGATGGCGCGCGCGGCCGAGCCCACGGCGTCCAGCCCCGAACCGCACAGGCGGTTGATGGTGGCGCCGGGCACCTCGATGGGCAGGCCCGCCAGCAGGCTCGCCATGTGCGCCACGTTGCGGTTGTCTTCGCCGGCCTGGTTGGCGCAGCCGTACAGCACATCGGTCACCGCCGCCCAGTCCACGCCGGGGTTGCGCGCCATCAGCGCCTTGAGGGGGATGGCGCCCAGGTCATCGGTGCGCACGCTGGACAGCGCGCCGCCGTAGCGGCCGAAGGGGGTGCGAATCGCGTCGCAGATGAAGGCTTGCTGGCTCATGGTCTTGTCTCCTGAGGATGGTTGTGAAGCGTCTATTGAAAAGGGGTCAGGCTGCGAGCAAGGGCAGGCCCACCAGGCGTTCGAGCTCGGCGTGCGAGAGCCCGTCCACCGTGTCGATGACCTGCAGGCCCGCTGGCGTGCAGGCCAGTGTGCACAGATCGGTGTAGATGCGCTTGACGCAGGCGACACCGGTGAGCGGGTAGCTGCACTGCGCCACCACCTTGCTGGCGCCCTGCTTGGTCAGCAGGTCCATCATCACCCAGGTCTGCTTGGCGCCAATGGCCAGGTCCATGGCGCCGCCCACAGCGGGTATGGCGCCGGGCTCGCCCGTGCTCCAGTTGGCCAGGTCGCCCGTGGCCGAGACCTGGAAGGCGCCCAGCACACAGATGTCGAGGTGGCCGCCGCGCATCATGGCAAAGCTGTCGGCATGGTGAAAATACGCGCCGCCGGGCAGCAAGGTCACGGGCTGCTTGCCGGCGTTGATGAGGTCATAGTCTTCCGCGCCCGCAGCCGGCGCCGGGCCCATGCCCAGGATGCCGTTTTCGCTTTGCAGGATGACCTCGCGGCCCGCGGGAATGTGGTTGGCAACCAGGGTCGGCTGGCCGATGCCCAGGTTCACGTAGGCGCCGTCGTGGATGTCCTGCGCCACGCGGCGGGCCAGGTCGTCCTTGCTTCGTTTTTGGTAGCTGGTGGTGGTCATATTGGGCACTTCATCCGCGGTTGTCGTTGCAGTTGTCCGAGGCGTGTGCGGCACCTGCCGCACGTTGAAACTGGCGCGCTCCATGCCAGCGCCCCCGTGCAAGGGCCGCCCCGCCGCGAAGGCGGCATATCCAGCCCTTGCGCTGGGGGCGTCCCCCTGGGGGGATGGCGCGAAGCGACTCAGGGGGGCTTCTCATTTTTTGATACCGCCGGCTTGCGTGGCAACCCGGTCGATGCGCACCACGTGCGTGACGTGGATTCCGGGCGTGACGATGGCCTCGGGGTCCAGCGCGCCCAGCTCCACCACCTCGTGCACGGTGGCGATGGTGGTCTTGGCCGCCGTTGCCATCACGGGCCCGAAGTTGCGTGCCGACATGCGGTAGGTCAGGTTGCCCCAGCGGTCGCCCTTCTCGGCCTTGATCAGCGCCACGTCGCCGTGGATGGGGTACTCCAGCACGTAGTGCTTGCCGTTGATCTCGCGCGTCTCCTTGCCTGCGGCCAGCTCGGTGCCATGGGCCGTGGGGCAGAAGAAGGCGCCGATGCCGGCCCCTGCGGCGCGCAGACGCTCGGCCAGGTTGCCCTGGGGCACCAGTTCGAGTTCGAGCTTGCCGCTGCGGTACAGCTCGTCAAAAACGTAGCTGTCCACCTGGCGCGGAAAGCTGCAGATGATCTTGCGTACCTGGCCGGCCTTGAGCAGCGCCGCCAGGCCGTGGTCGGCATTGCCGGCGTTGTTGTTGACCACGGTGAGGTCGCGCGCGCCCTGGGCGATGAGCCCATCGATCAGCTCGCCAGGGATGCCGGCCGTGCCGAAGCCACCGATCAGCACCGTGGCGCCGTCCTTCACGCCAGCCAGCGCCTGAGCCACCGACTCTGCAATCTTGTTGATCATCGATCTGCTTTCCTGAGAATGGAGGCAAGCTGCGTGCGGGGGCCTGTGTGTCGCCGTGTTGTCTCGTGCCCGCAACTTCGCCGTAAAAATCCACAGACATATGTTCGCCTAAAGAACAAATGTTCGCCAAAAGAATTATAGTCACACAGCCCATGAACACCCAAATTGCGCCCGCCAAAGACCCCAAGCCCAGCGACAGCTACGTGCAATCCTTTGCGCGCGGGCTGGAGGTGATTTGCTCGTTCAGCGCCAGCGCGCCGCAGCAGACGCTGAGCGAGGTGGCCGCGCAAACGGGCCTCACGCGCGCCGGGGCGCGCCGCATCTTGCTCACGCTGCAGACACTGGGTTATGTGGAGACCGATGGCCGGCAGTTCCGCCTCACGCCGCGCATCCTCGATCTGGGGTTTGCCTACCTGTCATCGCTGCCCATCTGGAACCTGGCCGAGCCGGTGATGGAAGACCTGGTCGAAGAGGTGCGCGAGTCGTCATCGGCCGCCGTGCTCGACGGCCTCGACATCGTCTACGTGCTGCGCGTGCCCACGCACAAGATCATGCGCACCAACCTGGGCGTGGGCTCGCGCCTGCCCGCGTGCTGGACATCGATGGGCCGCATGCTGCTGGCCGCCCTGCCCGACGACGAACTGCAGGCGCGCCTCGAAGCCCACCCCCTGCAGCGCTGGACCGAGCACACCGCCACCGATGTGCCCACCCTGCTCACCCGCATCCGCCAGGCGCGCCAGCAGGGCTGGTGCCTGGTGAACCAGGAGCTGGAGGAGGGCTTGATCTCGATTGCCGCGCCGCTCACCAACCGCACCGGCCAGACCGTGGCCGCGCTCAACATCAGCGGCCAGGCCAACCGCACCAGTGCCGAGGTGATGCAGGAGGCGATGCTGCCGGCGCTGCTCAAGGCGGCGCGCACCATCTCGCGGATGATGGGCTCGCCGCGCGGCTGATCTGCCTGGCCCCACCCAAGGACCGTCCCGTGAATGGACAGAACCATCACCGGCAACACGCCCAGACCGTCGCCGTTGCCGCCGTGCCGGTGGCCTCTGCGATCGACCGCTGCCGCGCGCTCCACGGCGCAATGGGCTGCCGATGAAAAGCGCCCACCTGCACTGGCCTTCGCTGCGCGGCGGCCTGCTGGCGCTGCTGGCGGCTGCGCTGTTCGGCGTGAGCATGCCACTGGTGCAGCATTTCGGCGCCGGGCTGGGCGCGTTCACCACCGCGGCTCTGCTGTATGCGGGCGCTGCGGCGGTGGGCGCGGTGTCGCGCCAGCGGGTCGAACGCGAGGCGCGCCTGCAGCGCAGCGACCTGCCGCGGCTGCTGTCCATGGCCGCCTTCGGCGCGGTGCTCGGCCCCGTGGCCATGGCCTGGGGGTTGCAGCACACCAGCGGCACCGGCGCCTCGCTGATGTTGACGCTGGAGGCGCTGTTCACCGCCCTGCTCGCGCGCCTGCTGTACCAGGAGAGCATGGACCGCCGCGTGTGGGCGGCCATGCTCCTGCTGCTGGCCGGGGGCGTCGCGCTGGTGCTGGACCAGGGCCAGGCGGGCGGCAGCCAGCTGCTGGGCCTGCTGGCCGTGCTGCTGGCCACGGCGGCCTGGGGCGTGGACAACACGCTCTCGCGCGCACTGGCCGAGCGCGACCCGGGCCAGGTGGTGCTGGGCAAGGCGCTGCTGGGGGCGGCTGCCACCGCCCTGCTGGCCGTGGCCTTCGGCGACCCGCTGCCCACCCTGGGCGCGGCGGCGGCGCTGCTGGCCGTGGGCGCCACGGGCTACGGGCTGAGCCTGCGCTTTTACCTGCTGGCGCAGCGGGCCTTTGGCGCTGCGCGCACGGGCTCGGTGTTCGCGTTTGCGCCATTCATCGGCGCGGCCCTGGCCATGGGCCTGGGCGACCGCAGCGGCAGCTGGGCCATGGTGGTGGGCGGCGTGCTGATGGTGCTGGGCGTGCTGCTGCACCTGATGGAGTCTCACAGCCACGAACACCAGCACGAAGCCCTGGAGCACGAGCATGCCCATCGCCACGACGACGGGCACCACGACCACAGCCACGCGGTGATGCCGCAGGGCCCGCACAGCCACCCCCATGTGCATGCGCCGCTGCGCCATGCCCATGCCCACGTGCCGGACGCCCACCACCGGCACGGGCACCGGCACTGAGCGAGGCCTGGCGGCGTTTCGCCCACTATGTCACGAAAGCGCGGCCCGCCTCGCCGCGCGGCCGACCGCGCGCCGCCAGCCCCGCGTATCGTCCCGCCAGCACCACCCTGAGCGAGCGACGACCATGACCAAGCCCCTGGCCCCCGCCCCCCTGCAGCAGCCGCGCCGAACCTGGCCGCGCAGCACCCTGATCGGCCTGCTCTGCGCCCTGGCCCTGCTGCCCCTGGCGGCACCGGTCGGCGCCCAGGCCCCGCAAGAATCGCCATTGCTGCGCTCCCTGCGCGTGATGCCCACGCCCCAGGGCCCGGTGCAGCCCCCGCGCGTGCTCACCTGGCAGGTGCCCGCAGCAGCCACACCCATCGAGCTACGCCGCCTCGACGTGCAGGCCACCATCGTCGGGCGCACGGCGGCCACGCGCATCGAGCTGGAGCTGTTCAACCCCAATGGGCGCCAACTGGAGGCGCAGCTGCAGTTCCCCCTGGCCGAGGGGCAGAGCGTGACCGGCTTTGCGCTCGACATCGACGGCGAGCTGCGCCCGGCCGTGCCGGTCGAAAAAGCCAAGGGCCGCCAGGTCTTCGAGGACATTACGCGCGCCCGCGTGGACCCGGCCCTGCTCGAATCGGTGGGCGGCAACCACCATCGCCTGCGCGTCTATCCCCTGCCCGCCAACGGCAGCCGGCGCGTGGTGCTGGAGCTGAGCGAGGTGCTGCCCAATGCCGCTGCACCGGTGTGGCGTCTGCCCCTGGGCCTGCAGGCGCCGGCCACCCGGCTCGATGTGTCGGTGCGCGTGGCGGGCGTGGCGCCAGGTGACGTGAAAGCCCAGTTGGGCACGCTGGGCATGGCGGCCCGCGCCGAGGGAGCCGACACGCATATCGCACTGGTGGGCGCGCAGCACAGCCGGGGCGAGGAGCTGCGCGTGGAGCTGCCGGCGCAGGCATCCACCTGGTTCTCCAAGCCCCAGCCCCTGGTGGCCACGCAGCGCTTTGACGGCGCCAGCTACTTCTATGCCGAGGTGCCGGTAGCCGCGCGCAGCGCCGAGCGCGCACGGCCCGAGCGCGTGGGCCTGGTGTGGGACGCCTCGGGCTCGGGCGCAGCCCGCGACCATGCGCGCGAGCTTGCGCTGCTGGACGGCTGGCTGCGCCGCCTGGGCACGGTGGAGGTGCTGCTGCAACCCGTGCGCGACGTGGCCGGGCCCATCGAGCGCTTTGCCGTGCAGGGCGGCAACTGGTCGGCCCTACGCGACCGACTCAAGGGCATGGCCTACGACGGCGCCACCCAGGCAGCCGCGCTGCGCGCCCCCGAAGACGTGCAGATGGCGCTGGTGTTCAGCGACGGGCTGGGCAACTGGGGCAGCGGACCCGACGCCGCTGCCCTACCCGCGCAACCCGTGCCGACGTATGCCGTGACCGCTAGCGCCGGCAGCAACGCAGCCGGGCTGCGCCGCATGGCCGATGCCAGTGGCGGCGGCTACCTGGACCTGCTGGCCGTGTCCACCACCCAAGCGCTCGACGCACTGGCCCAGCAGGCGCCGCGCGGGGAAGTGGCCACCAGCGAGGGGGCCGAGGATGTGGAGCTGGCCTCGGCACTGCCTGAGCAAGGCCGCATCGCGCTGGCCGGGCGCTTCACCGGGCCCGAGGCGGTGGTCACCCTGCAATGGCCGCAGCCCGGCGGCAAGAGCGAAACCCGCACGCTGCGCATCGCAGCGCCCGCAGCGGACAGCACCACCGTCCCGGCCCCCGGCGTGGCCGCCCACCGCTGGGCCGCACTGCGCATGGCGCGGCTCGAGTCCGAGGGCGAGCGCCAGCGCGCCGCCGTGCGCCGCCTGGGGCAGGCGTTTCGCATCGCCGGCCGCGAGACCTCGCTGATCGTGCTGGACACCGTGCAGGACTATGCACGCCACCAAATCGAACCACCGCCTGCGCTGCGTGCCCGCTGGGCCCAGCTGCGCACCGACACTGCCAGCCGCGAGGCGGCCACCCGCGCCCAGCACCTGGACCGCATCGCGCGCCAGTTCGACGAGAAGCTGGCCTGGTGGGACAAGGACTTCCCCAAGGACGAGGCGCCGCCCAGGCTGAAGGAGCAGGCGCGCGGAGGTGCGGTGGGCATGTCGGCAGCGCCGCCACCGCCTACGCCATCGCCCGCCGTGCTCCCCAAGATGGACGGCAGCACCAATCGCTCGACCGCATCCACGGGCACCAGGGGCCTCACGCGGGAAGCACCCTTCGCACCAGGTGCCGATGCCATGGCTGCAGCGCCTGGGCGGGCCGCAGCACCACCCTCCGCCTCCATCCAGCTGCGCGCTTGGCAGCCCGACGCGCCCTACCTGCGCCGCCTGCGCTCGGCAGGCTCGGTGCAAGACCTGGAGGCCATCTACCTCGACGAGCGCCCCTCGCACACCAACAGCACGGCGTTCTTCCTCGACGTGGCCGACCTGCTGTACGAGCGTGGCCATGGTGCCCTCGCGCGCCGAGTGCTGTCGAACCTGGCCGAGATGGAGCTGGAAAACCGCCATGTGCTGCGCATCCTGGCCTACCGGCTGCTGCAGGCCGGCGACACCGCCGTGGCCCTGCCCGTGCTGCGCACGGTGCTGGCGCTGAGCCCCGACGAACCCCAATCATGGCGCGACCTGGGCCTGGCGTTGGCCAAGGCGGGCCAGCCCCAGGCGGCGGCGGACCAGCTGTGGCAGGTGGTGGCCAAACCCTGGGCCGGGCGATTCCCCGGCGTGGAGCTGATCGCGCTGGCCGAGCTCAACGCCATCGTGGCCCAGGCCCAGGCCAATGGACAGACAGTGAACACCAGCGCCGTGGACCCGCGCATGCTGCGCAACCTGCCGCTCGACCTGCGCGCCGTGCTCTCATGGGATGCGGACAACACCGACATCGACCTGTACGTGTTGGACCCCAATGGCGAAGAAGCCTACTTCGGCAACCGCCTCACCTACCAGGGCGGGCGCATGTCGGCCGACTTCACGGGCGGCTATGGCCCCGAGGAGTTTTCACTCAAGAACGCAAAGCCCGGCACCTACACCGTGCGCGCCCGCTTCTACGGCCACCGCCAGCAGGTGGTGGCCCCGGCGACGACGCTGATGCTGCGCTTGAGCACCGGCTTCGGCACGCCCGCGCAGAAGGACGAGGACGTGGTGCTGCGCCTGACGGGCCAGGGAGACACCGTCACCGTGGGCCGCTTCACCATTGGCCCAAGGCCGTGACCCACACACGCCTCAGCTACGGCGCCGAAAGCCCAGCACCAGCACCACCGCGCCCAGCGCCATGGCGCCCACGCTCAGCCACTGGGGCACGTTGACGGACTCTTTCTCCTGCACCTTGAGTTCCAGCGGGCCGAGCTTGGCCTGGGTGGTTTCCTTGGTGAAGCTGAAGCCGCCGGTGAAGAAGCCGGCCAGGCCGACGATGAGCAGCAGGGCCCCGATGATGCGCGTTGCGTTGTTGTTCATGGCAGTTTCCTTGGATGGTGGTTGTTTGTCTTGGGTTGTATCGGGCGGTGACAAGCTGTGTCCCCCGCGGCTCCAATGTAGGGGCGGGCCTGGGGCGATTGCGTAGGACGGATTCGCCCCGCCCTGTGCAGCAAAATCGCCAGCCACCCACCAGCCACCTGGCCGGGTGCGCTGAAGACGTTCCGCCGCATTGGCACCAAGCTGGCGCAAAAGCCCGAGCGCAGCGGGCTGGTAATTTGGCACTACCGCTTGTCACGGCAGGCTGCTAGATTGAAAGCATGACGCTCCCTCCAGGCTCCCGCTGGCTGGGCCTCGCGGTACTGTTCGCGTGCTGCGCGGCCATTTCGGCAACCACCACCGCCGCCCCGGACGACAACTCCGGTGTGGTGTTCACCCTGTACCGCAACAGCGCCGTCAACGGCACGCTGAGGATGCATGTCGCCACCTTCGATGCGGCCGATGGCAAGGCCTACAACCTGGCCAACTGCGACCATGCGGCCGACCTGTTCGAAGGCCAGCCGGGCGTCAAAACCCGTTTCTGGTGCGAGCCGGGCCGCTTCAGGCAGCGGTAGTCAGCCCCCTTGGCAGCGACGCGCACATACCCCCGCACCCTACCCCGGCACGCGCTGCGTGCTACGCTGCTGCCCCAATATGTTCAACCCGTCCCAAGCCGACGTGCGCCGCTTTATCTGCGGCGTACACGCCAAGTCCCAGACCGGCGCACCCATGGAGGCTATCGAGACGCTGGCCAGCCTGTGGATCGCCGAGCACCCCGAATACCACGCCGACTTCGCCGATGCCGATGCCGCGGTGGCCCGCAACTACGACGAGACGCCGGACCGCACAAACCCGTTCCTGCACCTGTCGATGCACCTGTCGATCAGCGAGCAGTGCAGCATCGACCAGCCGCGCGGCATCCGCCAGGCGGTGGAGCTGCTGGCCAAGCGCCTCGACTCGCTGCACGACGCCCACCACGCCACCATGGAATGCCTGGGCCAGATGCTGTGGGAAAGCCAGCGCTCGGGCCGCCCGCCCGATGGCGACGCCTATATTGCCGCCGTGCAGAGGCGCGCGACCAGGGACTGAGCCCGTCCAGCGCAAAAAGAAAAAGCCCGCAGCTGCGGGCTTTTGCATTTCTGGAATCCGTGACTTACTCNGCGCTGCGTCGCAGGCAGTACGAGTAGTACGACAAGACGCAGCAACGACGCCAGAAGAGTTTTTTTAGCCGCTCTCAGCGGAAGCGCGACTGGGGCACCGTGTGCATGTCCCCTTCCAGGCTGCCCAGGTAATTGGCCAGGGCCTTGAGTTCGGAGTTGGTGAACTGCCTGGCCACGCCGGCCATGATGGCGTTGCTGCGGCCCAGGTTGGGGTTCTTCTCGGCCTTGTACGACTTGAGCGCCACGAACAGGTAGTCGGCGTGCTGGCCGGCGATGTGCGGGTACGAGGGGTCGATGGGCTTGGCAAAGTTGTCGCCGTGGCAAGAGACGCAGGCGCCCTTCTTGAGCAGCTCGGCCACCTGCACGCTGGGTTCGCGCTTGGGCTTGGCGGGCAGCTCGGCGGCGCCGGCCTTGCCGTGCTGCGCGTAGTAGGCCGACACGTCGGCGATGTCCTGGTCTGTCAGCGAGTCGGCAATGCCGCGCATGGTGGGGTGCTTGCGGTCGCCCTTGCGGTAGGCGTCGAGCGCCGAGGAGATATAGGCACCGCTCTGGCCCGAGATCATGGGCACCTTGTGGATTTCAGGAAAGCTGGCCTGGTAGCCCACAATGCCATGGCAGCCGATGCACATGGCGATCTTCTTTTCCCCCGCTTTCACATCGCCCTTGACTTCCTGAGCGTGGGAGAAGGCGGTCACGGAAGCGACAGCCAGGGCAAATATCGTGGTCAACGTCTTGTTCATTTTGCGCGCACAATCTCGTGGAAGTTCAGCCTGAGGGCTCTGCTTAACCGGGCAATTATAGCCAGCGCCTGTCAAGCCCATTCATCAACGATCCGGTGTTTTCCCTGCCATGAAATTCCAAGGTTCCCAGAACTACGTTGCGACCCAAGACCTGATGCTGGCCGTGAACGCCGCCATCACCCTGCAACGCCCGCTGCTCATCAAGGGCGAGCCGGGCACCGGCAAGACCATGCTGGCCGAGGAAGTGGCCCAGGCGCTGGGCATGCCGCTGCTGCAATGGCACATCAAGTCCACCACCAAGGCGCAGCAGGGCCTGTACGAGTACGACGCCGTGAGCCGCCTGCGCGACAGCCAGCTCAACGATGGCGACAGCAGCCAGCGCGTGAAGGACATCCGCAACTACATCATCCAGGGCGTGCTGTGGCAGGCCTTCACGGCCGACCGGCCCGTGGCGCTCTTGATCGACGAGATCGACAAGGCCGACATCGAGTTCCCGAACGACCTGCTGCGCGAAATCGACCGCATGGAGTTCTACTGCTACGAGACGCGCGAGCTCATCAAGGCCAAGCACCGCCCGCTGGTGTTCATCACCTCCAACAACGAAAAAGAGCTGCCTGACGCGTTTTTGCGCCGCTGCTTCTTTCACTTCATCAAGTTCCCTGAAGCCGACACCATGCGCCAGATCGTGGCGGTGCACTTCCCCACGCTCAAGGCCGACCTGCTCAGCGTGGCGATGAAGACCTTCTACGACGTGCGCAACCTGCCCGGCCTGAAAAAGAAGCCCTCCACCAGTGAACTGCTCGACTGGCTCAAGCTGCTGGTGGCCGAAGACATCCCGCTGAGCGCCCTGCAAAGCGCCGACAACAAGGTGGCCGTGCCCCCGCTGGTGGGCGCGCTGCTCAAGAACGAGCAGGACGTGAGCCTGTTCGAAAAGCTGGTGTTCATGAATCAACGCAACCGTTGATCGGACCGCCATGACGCAGCCCACCCCGCCCACCCCTTCACTGCTCGACGGCGTTGCCGACGCCATCGGCTTCCTGGGCGGCGCGCTGGCCGGCTTCTGGCTGGGCCAGCTCGCGGGCTTCGACATCTTTGCGCCGGGCTACGGCATGGGCACGCTGGCCGGCATCGGCCTGGTGGGCCTGGGCGGCGGCCTGGGCCTGCATGCCGCACGGCGCTGGCAGCAGCAGCGGCGCCAAAGACTGCAGGAAGCAGTGACCGCACAGGCACCGCAACCTCAGGCGCCCGCCAAAAGCACGAAGAAGAACAAGAAATGAGCGCCCCCACCCCGCCCGCCGCATTCGTGCAACCCGTCACCCTGCGCGACCAGGGCCTGCGCCTGGAGCCCCTGGCCCCGCACCATGAAGCCGGCCTGCAGGCCGCTGCGGCCGACGGCCAGTTGTGGACGCTGCGCGTGACCTCGGTGCCCGAGCCGCAGGACACGCGCGCCTACATCGAGACGGCCCTGGCCACGCGCGACCGCTTTGCGTTTGCCGTGGTCGACGAGGCCAGCGGCACCGTGCTGGGCAGCACCAGCTACCACGACATACTGCCCGCCGTGAAGCGCGTGGAGATCGGCTACACCTGGTACCGCCAGAGCGTGCAGCGCAGCCACGTCAACACCACCTGCAAGCTGTTGATGCTGGGCCACGCCTTCGACACCCTGGGCTGCAACGTGGTGGGCTGGCGCACCGACAACTACAACTTCGCATCGCAGCGCGCCATCGAGCGCCTGGGCGCGCACAAGGACGGCGTGCTGCGCGGCCACGCGCTGCGCCGCGACGGAACCATCCGCGACACGGTGATGTACAGCATGCGCGCCGGCGAATGGCCCGAGGCCCGCGCCCAGCTCATCTACCTGCGCGCGCGCCGCGAAACCGCGGCCTGACACCGCATGACGAAGACCCCTGCCTGACCGAGGAGGCACCCCACCATGCTCATCGACTTTTTCTACACCCTGCGCGCGGCCAAGCTGCCCGTGTCGGTCAAGGAATACCTCACCCTGCTGGAGGCGCTGGAGGCCGGCGTGGTGGGCCCGCGCTCCGACGACTCGTGGAGCCTGGACGATTTTTACAACCTCTCGCGCCTGACCCTGGTCAAGGACGAGAAGCACTACGACAAGTTCGACCGGGCCTTCGGCGCCTACTTCAAGGGCGTGGAGATGCTGGCCGACTTCACCAAGGAGATCCCGGCCGACTGGCTGCGCAAGATCCTCGAGAACGAACTGACGCCCGAGCAAAAGGCCGCCATCGAAAAGATGGGCTGGGACGAGCTGATGGAGACGCTTAAAAAGCGCCTCGAAGAGCAGAAAGAGCGCCACGAGGGCGGCAGCAAGTGGATCGGCACCGGCGGCACCAGCCCCTTTGGCCACGGCGGCTACAACCCCCAGGGCGTGCGCATTGGCGGCGCCGGCAAGAACAAGAGCGCCGTGAAGGTGTGGGAGCAGCGCGCCTACAAGGACTACGACGACCAGCAGGAGCTGGGCACCCGCAACATCAAGGTCGCCCTGCGCCGCCTGCGCAAGTTTGCGCGCGAAGGCAACGACCTGGAGCTGGACCTGCCCGACACCATTCGCAGCACCGCCGCCAACGCCGGCTACCTCGACATCAAGATGGTGCCCGAGCGCCACAACAACGTGAAGGTGCTGCTGCTGATGGACGTGGGCGGCACCATGGACGAACACATCCAGCGCGTGGAAGAACTGTTCAGTGCCGTGAAGACCGAGTTCAAGCACCTGGAGTTTTATTACTTCCACAACTGCGTGTACGACTTCATGTGGAAGAACAACCGCCGCCGCTTTGCCGAGAAGTTCCCCACCTGGGACATCATCCGCAAGTACAACAAGGACTACAAACTCATCTTCGTGGGCGACGCCACCATGAGCCCTTACGAGATTTTGCAGCCCGGTGGCAGCGTGGAATACAACAACGAAGAACCCGGCGCCGAGTGGATCCAGCGCCTGACCCACGCCTTCCCCAAGTTCGCGTGGATCAACCCCGAGCCCCAGGGCGTATGGCAGTACCGGCAGAGCATCAGCATCGTGCAGCAACTGATCGGGAATCGGATGTTTCCGCTGTCGC
Source organism: Acidovorax sp. Root219 (assembly GCF_001428665.1). Taxonomy (GTDB): domain Bacteria; phylum Pseudomonadota; class Gammaproteobacteria; order Burkholderiales; family Burkholderiaceae_C; genus Acidovorax. The sequence goes on along the minus strand of NZ_LMIJ01000016.1, from coordinate 4,690 downwards.
TGAAGGGGCTGGAAGAGACGATGCGGTTGTTGTCGAAGTGAAGGGGGAGGAGGCTCAAAGCCGACGCGCATGGCGCGCTGCAGATACGCTTGGCATCCCCGACTTCTTGCTACGGGGCAAGCAAATCGAGACCGTCGAGGCTGGAGGCTCTGCGAACGGTAGTAGACGATAGCCAGTCCTGTTTTAGCATCAGTCCAAGGTAACCGAGGACGCGGCGTGCGCCTTACTGCGCTTCCGCATTTCTTTGGTTTTTTAGCCCTGCCTTTCGACCGAAAAGCAAAAGGAAGTCAGCGTGCCCGCTACCCAGATGACCACCGCGGAAATGCCTAGCATGTACCGGCGCCTTGCAACCGCAATTGGTGCTGAACATTGGCAGGGGGCTGTAGCGCGTCAGCAAGTTGCAATTCAGGCGAATCCCTTTCTCGATGACTACCTGCGCACTGAGTACGCCATCGCATACCAGCTGGACCAATTGCGAATGTTAGTAGCAAGGTTTGGAACAGTACCGCACGAGGTCTGCGACGAACCACGAATACTCCCGTCTCTGGCGTTCGCTGCGCAAGTACTCAAAGTCTTGGAGCTTAGTTCGGCAAAGCAAGCTAAATCGTTCGTCAGACGTGTACGAACTGCCTTCAGCAATTCCACTGAGATGCACGGCCTGCTATTGGAACTGCAAGCAGCGACCCATTTCACTCGTCGCGGACACCACGTAGTTCTGCACCGAGTGAAAAACGAGGGATCTTTTGATCTGCTGATTGATGATCTTGGTCCAACTGGACTCGAAGTCGAGTGCAAGTTCATCTCAAAAAACAAAGGGCGCCGTATTCATCGCCGCGATGCGCTAGAGTTCTGGGGCGAACTATGGCAGGACGTGGCTCGCATTTCAAAGAACCTGAGTTCAGGGCTTGCGGTTGTACTCACCCTTCCCAATCGCCTACCGGGGGAACCAGGGGAGAGAAGCGCGCTCGGAAAAGGCATCATCACTCAGATCTTGGCGGGTAGCAGCGCGACAATTGGCGGAGGCGCAGAAGTGCGCATCAACACCTTCGATCCGGCCATGATCAAAGCGGCCAAGGACACTAGCCGTTACGAGCTGAAAAAAGCCATTGACTTAGCAACAGGTACCGTCAATCGTGAAGCAGCGGTGTACGGGACGCCTGCTGGTGGGGTGCTGGTGTTCGTGATGCAGAGTGCTATTGAAGACGATGTGCTAAATCAGGTGCTTGCCACACTCGGCGACTCTGCGGCGCGGCAGTTCACACTCAAGCGAGGCGCCTTGTTCTGGGTTGCATTGCAAGACATTGACGCAGACCAGTTGTTGTCTCTCCACGAACAAGACAGTGCACCTGGAGAGCAACCAACGGCGCTGAAAATTAGAGTTAGTGACTTCCTGCATCGAGCACCGGACCACATTATTGGTATTGTTTTTAGTAGTAGAAGTGCGCTTTTTCCTGCTGTCGATGGCAATACGGATTCGGGCGGCACAATGAACTTTTTTTTGAAGGAAGAGAGTCCTTTTTGGCACACCAGCTACCGTGACCCGCTTCAAAGAGCCGGGACCGCGGGCTCGTTAGCAACGGGGCAGTAGTCAAAGACCACGCATGCCAAAGCCGATCCACAAGTGACGGCTATCACCGCCTCACCTCTGCCAGCGCCCCCACAATAGGCGCAACAACACAGACCGAGAGGCGAGGCCATGACAGCGACCAGAGGGCGATCAGTACCGCCCGCACATCAGAACTCTTCCGCCCCCGCCCGGGCATGTGCGTGGCGGCCACACCCGCTCACCCCCTCCCTCCTGCTTTGCGCAGCCGCCCTGCTCCTCCTTACCACCGCCCACGCCCAGACCATCGCCACCGGCGCCCGCCACGGCTTGGCGTTGCAGGCTGATGGCAGCGTGCTCGCCTGGGGCGACAACCGGCAGGCGCAGCTGGGCCAGGGGCGCACGGTGTATGCCGCCACGGCGCGCGAGATTGCGCTGCCGGCCAAGGCGACCATGGTGCGCACCAGCCGCACGACCGCCTTGGTACTGGATGAGCAAGGAAATGTGTGGAGCTGGGGCACCAACCTGCGGGGCGAGCTGGGCGATGGCACGCGGGCGGACCGGCCCACGCCGCAAATCATTTTTCGCGGGGCGACCTTCATCGCCAATGGTGGGGAGTGGGCGCCTTCGTTCCTGATCGACAAGGACGGCCAGCCCTGGTGGTGGGGGCCGTTGCCCACGGGGGTGGATGCGACCGTGCCCGAGCGGGCTTCTGCGCGGGTGCCGGCGCGGCTGGTGCGCATTCTGCACAGTGCGCGCACCACGGTGGCGCTGGACGAGCAGGGGGTGGTATGGTCGTGGGGCGAGGGGGTGGCGTGCGGCGCATCGGCCGCGTACACGGCGCAGCCGGTGGCGATGCGCGATGTGCCGCCGCTGGTGGATTTGTCGGTGGCTGCGTCGGCACCGGTGGCGGACCGCAACGGCTATGTGCCGCGGGAGGTGCCCGCCTCGCGCATCACGGGCAAGGCGGCCGACGGCACGCGGTGGACCTGGGGCACCGACCCGGTGTACCGCAGCCAGACGTCGCTGCCGCCTCCGCAAAAGACCGATTGCCCGCCCGTGCGGCAGGCCGCCAGTGCCACCCCTGGGTACGACCCGCTCGACCCCTACCGCTACTCGATGCACCCGGAGCTGGTGCGCAACGGCGTGCAGATCAAGACGACTGTGAGCGGCGGCGATGGCTACCTGGGCCTGACGGCCGAGGGCGACCTGTGGCGCTGGCGCTATGTGAACCCGAACGAAACACCGGGCTGGCAGGTTTCGCTGGAGAAGCTGGCCACCAACGTGGTGGATGCCAGTGGCTCCGGCACGGAGTCGCTGGGCTTGGCCTCGGTGGTCATGTACATCACGAGCGACGGCAAGCTGTATGCCCAGGGCTCCAACTCAGGCCTGCACCTGGCCATGCCGGCGGCGGGCGAGCTGGAGTCGTCGGCCAGCCCGCGCCGGGTGGCACTGCCCGCGCCTGCCATCAGCGTGCATGCCAGCGGCAAGGGCAGCCATGCGCTGCTGCAGGACGGGCGCATTTTTGCCTGGGGCACCGGGGCGGCGCTGTATGTGCCCAGCGCCAACTACGTGGCGAGCATTCCCGCGCAGGTGCCCACTCAGCTCGCGCTGGCGGCGCCTGTCAAGAAGCTGGCCACGGCGCTGGGCCAGTGGCTGGCGGTGGATGCCGATGGCAAGGTGTGGAGTTCGGGCGGCTGGGGCGTGTCCACCGCAACCCACAACCGCCCGGTGATGCTGGGCGAATCGTCGCCGGGCATGCCGCTGGCGCGCGATGTGGCGGTGGGCGGCAGTGGCTTCGGGCTCATCCTGGGGGTGGATGGGTCGGTGTGGCGCATTGGCAGCAGCGGCGGCGCGGGCTACCTGCCGGCGGGCACCGACCTGTACGCGGCCAGCGCATGGCTGCGCACGCCGCGCAAGGTGCTGGGCCTGCCCGCCACCATCGTGCAGGTGGCCACGGTGGATGACGCGTATGGCGCGTCCTATGCGCTGGATGCAGCGGGCCAGGTGTGGTTCTGGGGACAGCGCATGAACAGCGGCATTGCCGGGGTGGATGGCGGCGCTCTGCCTGTGGCCGACTGGCTGGTGATGGAGCCTATCGTGCTGCCCATGCCGGGCAAGGCGGTGTCCATCCACGGCGGCGAGTTCAACGCCTGCGCGGTGCTGCAAGACGGCACGGCCCAGTGCTACGGCAAGCTGTTCAACAACCACCTGGGGCGGCGCCTGCGCATGCACGCACCCATCGTGGCGGTGTCCATGGGCATGGACGAGGACAAGCAGCTCACCAGCATCTTCAACCAGCGCGGCGGCTCGGTGCACCTGCGCTTGGCCGACGGCACGGTGTGGGCCCTTGGTCAGGGCCGCTACGGGCAACTGGGCACGGGCGCCTACGCCAGCGCGGCCGAGCCCACGCCCGTAGCAGGCGAGGCCGGCCGGGGCGACCTGGATCTGGACCCCGCCACGCCCAATGTACCCACCACGGCCGGCACTCCCCAGCGCCCGCCGTTCCGCGTGAACATGGAACTGGTGGGCAACCCGCGCAGCCTGGCCTTCAAGGGCGAGGTGTTCGGCAGCGCCGGCACGCCAGCCGGTGCCAACGTGTACGCCCTGGCCACCATGGGCACCCCCGGCCAGGGCGGCACGTGGGTGCAGCTCGACGCGCAAGGCCACTGGGGTCCGCTGCGCTGGCCCGTGCCGGCCCTGGCCAACAACGTGCAGCTCACGAGCGATGCACAGTCCGTGCCCCTCACCCTGCTGCCGCGCCTGGACGGCCCGGGCCTGGAGGGCCTGCGCCTGTTCATCGGCTATGGCAGCGACGTGGACGAGATGCTGCGTGCTCAGCGCTTTCGCGAGGTGCTGGAGCTGGGGCCGGACTTGGGGGTGCCATGGCCGGTTTATTGATCTCGTGCACCACGGGCCATCTCACTGTGCAGCGGCTTGCGCCGCGGCCCGGCAGCCGGCGCAGGGGTCTGCGACCGCACCGGTGCAAGCCGATATGCCAAGCCGATATGCAAGCTGATTGATTGACTGATTGAAGGCGCCTACTCGCGCCGGCTTGCATACAGGTCGGCCGGCGTTCTGCCCGCCACGTTGGTGGCGCTGTCGTCGGCGCCGTGCTGGCGCAGCAACTCGATCACCTTGGGGTTC
>NZ_LMIJ01000015.1:55304-65879 GCF_001428665.1 Acidovorax sp. Root219 | reverse complement strand
CGCTATCCAATCAGGCAAGTTCGCTTTAAGTGAACGGCATTACGGCCGAGGCCGCGTTTTTTCGTAACAGGCACGATGCATGCAATGGAAATCAGAACTTTCCTACATGCACGCGAGTCAGTTCCTGCAATGAAACGCACTGCCCTCCTGCTCTCACTGGTCCTGGCCCTGGCGGTCAGTGCTGGTTGCTCGACCCTCGATGCCAAGCAGCGCGAGTGGATCTTCCAGCCCAGCAACCGCAGCTGGGGCGGCACGGGGGTGACCGAAGGCATGCAGGACGTGTGGATCGACTTCGCATCGCGAGCGACGGACAAGGCGGAGCGCCTGCACGGGCTGTGGATGCCCTCGGACCGTGCAGACGCACCGGTGCTGCTGTACCTGCATGGTGCACGCTGGAACGTGGCAGGCTCATCGCCGCGCATCCGGCGCATGCACGCACTGGGCTTTTCGGTGCTGGCCATCGACTACCGGGGGTTTGGCCAGAGCAGCGCCGGCCTGCCTTCGGAGGCCATGGCCGCCGAGGACGCGCACGCTGCCTGGGACTGGCTGGGCCAGCGCCACCCCCAGGCGGCGCGTTACATCTTCGGTCACTCGCTGGGCGGGGCCATCGCCATCGACCTGGCCCGCGAGGTCAAGGACGAAAAAGGCGTCATGGTCGAGGGGACCTTCACCAGCATCCCCGAGGTGCTCAGCACCTTCAAATGGGGCTGGTTGCCGGTGTCGGCATTGATCACGCAGCGCTTCGAATCGGTGCGCAAGGTCTCGGAGATCGGGTCCCCGCTGCTCGTGGTGCATGGCAGCCAGGACAGCCTGATCGCCCCGGCGCTCGGGCGCAAGCTGTACGACGCCGCCCAGGAGCCCAAGCGCTTCGTGCTGGTGGAGGGGGGATCGCACCACAACACCAACGACGTGGGCATGGAGATGTACCGCGAGGCCTTGGTCTCGCTGTTCCATCTCACGCCGCCCGGCTACGAGGGCGATCCCGCGCCCATCGTGGGCCTCAACGCCGAACGGCCTGCGCCAGCGCCGACCACGCCTTGAGCGTGAGCGCCTGCGTGGCCGCAGCGCTGGCAACCGGGTGCGAGGAGAGCTTGACGACCACCATCTCGGCGGCCGGGTTCACATGGATCATCTGCCCATGGATGCCTGAGGCCTCGTAGGCGCCGTCGGCGTTGTGCAGCACCCACCACTGGTTGCGGTAGCTGTAGCCGGGCCGCGCGGTCTGGATGCCCCGGAACTGGAACTTGGTGCGGTCGCCGCCCTTGGCCGTGTCGTCGATCACGGCCTTGTCGAAGATCTTCTGGCCGTTGAAGCTGCCGCCCAGGCGCAGCATTTCGCCAAAGCGCGCCAGGTCGCGCGCCGTGGCGTTCAGGCCCGCGCCCTGCAGCGGCGTGCCCACACTGTCCACCATCACATGGGCGTCCTCCTCCATGCCCAGCTTTTGCCAGATGTTCTCGCCCATCAGTTCCGCCCAGTGCCGGCCCGTGGCGCGCGAGACGATCCAGCCCAGCACCTCGGAATGCACGGTGCGGTAGACGAAACCTTCGCCATGCTCGCCCTCCTTCCTCAAGGTCTTGAGGAAGTCGTAGATGTTGGTTGCACCCTGGTAGCCCGGTGGGCGCGGCAGCATGCCGGCGGACCAGCTGTAGCCGAAGATTTCAGAACCTGTTCACGATCTCGCAGGGGATCGCGTTGGAGCGCAATCGGGATGAGTGGATGCTTCGGGTGCGCCGCATGGGCTCGTGCCCATGCAAGCAGCCGGGGCGTCCAATCGCCCGATTTCGCTCTAACCCGAAGGGCAGTGGCCTTGGCGGGCGGTCTGCGGCGTTGCGGCGCTTGTTGATAGCCGGGCTATCAACTGCGCACCGCGCCTTGCACACCACCCGCCAAGGCCGCTGCGCGACCCCTGGGAGATCGTGAACAGGTTCTAAGTCGTCGGGTCGGTGTACACCTCGCGAAAGCGCACGGCCCCGGTCATGTCCATGACCTCGCGCACTTTCATGTCGCCCCATGCCGAATCGGCCAGCTCAGGCACGTATTTCGTGACCAGCGCTTCGGGGTCGATCTTGCCCTCGTGCGCCAGCTGGGCCGCCATCAGCCCCGTGAAAGACTTGGTGACCGAGAACAGCAGGTGCGGCGTCCAGGGCTTCATCTGGTTGTCGTAACGCTCGAACACCACCTTGCCCTTGTGCAGCACGACGATGGCGTCGGTGTAGGTGCGGGTGAGCCACTGGTCCACGGTGATGGGCTGGCCCTTGTCGTCGTCGAACGAGAACGCGCCCAGCGGGCGCGGGTCGGCCGGCAGGGCCGATGCAGGGGCCGCGCCCCGGCGGATATTGCGCGTGGGCTGCAGCTCGCGCAGGTGCTGCAGGGCCCAGCGCATCTGCGGGTACTTGTAGGAGTTGCTCAGGTCCACGCGCTGCGCGCCCTCGGGCGGAAAAGTGCCCATGTAGCCCAGCTTGTCGAGCGAGACAGATTCGGGTGCCGGCAGGGCCGGTGCAGCGGGAGCGGCCGCAGGCGAAGCCGGCGCCGCAGCGGGCGCCTGTGCGTGGGCGGCTGCCAAGGCCGCACCCAGCACCGCAACCAGCGCTGCACGGGCCAGGGTGCTCAGGGGGTTGCGAAATGGGGAGGGGGTCAGGGGGTGATTGCTGCGGTGCATGCGCTTGTCTCCTGTTGTTGTGGTGAGGGCCTGGCGTCCAGTGCCGCGATGCACTGTAGGGCGCGCATGGGCCCGGCAATGTCGTGCAAGCGACGCGAAAGCCCCGTGCGCGGGTTTGTCCCGACCCATCTGGTACGCTCAGACAGATATGTCTGCCACCTTCGCCACCGCCCGCCAACCGGCCGCGCCCGCTGCCATTTCCCCGGCCCTGGCCATCCTGATACTGGCACTGCTGCTGAGCATCCAGCCCGTCACCACCGACCTGTACCTGCCGGCGCTGCCAGCCCTCACGCGCAGCCTGGGTGCGCCCGTGTCCGCCGCCCAGCTCACCCTCAGCGGCCTGCTGCTGGCCTTCGGCTCTTCGCAACTGGTCTGGGGCCCGCTGTCGGACCGCTTCGGCCGCCGGCCCATCCTGCTGGTGGGGCTGTCCATCTACACTGCGGCATCCATCGGCAGCGCGCTGGCGCCCAGCATGTCGCTGCTGATCCTGTGGCGCATCGCCCAGGGGGCGGCCATGGGCTCGGTGGTGATGTGCGCGCGTGCCATCGTGCGCGACCTGTACACCCCGCTGGAGGGTGCACGCGCCATGTCCAAGGCGCTCACCGGCCTGGGCTTCGTGGCCTGCATCTGCGCGCCGCTGGGCGGCCTGCTGGCCGAGTGGCTGGGCTGGCGTGCCTCGCTCTCGGCCCTCACGGTGTATGCCGTGGCCACGCTGGCCCTGGTGGCCCTGCGCCTGCCCGAGACCCTGGTGCACCGCAACCCGCGCGCCCTGCAGCCCCGCACCCTGCTGGCCACCTGGCTGCAGGTGCTGCGCCACCCGACCTTCTGGGCCTTTTCGCTGCAGACCACGGCCACCTATGGCGGGCTGTTCACCTTTCTCGCGTCATCGTCCTTCGTGTTCATCGATGTGCTGGGCCTGTCGCGCACGCAGTACGGCGGGGCCATGGCATCGGCCTGCGTGGCCTATTTTGCGGGCACCTTCCTGTGCCGAGGGCTGCTGGCCCGCTTCGGACTCAAGCGCTCCGTGGCCATTGCGGGCGGCCTGAGCCTGGCAGGCGGCACGCTGATGGGGCTGGTCGCCTTCATGGGCTGGCACCACCCCGTGGCACTGCTGCTGCCGTTCTACCTGTTCATGCTGGCCCATGGCATCCACCAGCCCTGCGGGCAGAGCGGCGCCGTGGGGCCGTTCCCCCAGGCGGCGGGCGTGGCCTCGGCGCTCAACGGCTTCATGATGATGCTGGCGGCCTTCGCCATCGGCGGCTGGCTGGGCCTGCGCCTGGATGGCACGGTGTGGCCGCTGGTCAACGGCATCTGGTTCTGGTCGGTGGTGCTGGCCGTGATCTCGTGGACGCTGGTGCAGAAATTCGGAGATCCCGGTGAGCGCGCCTGAACACCTTGCGGCCATCGCGCTGGCCGGCCCCACGGCCTCGGGCAAGACCGCTGGTGCCCTGGCGCTGGCAGCCGTGCTTGCGCCGCGCATGCCGGTGGAGATCATCAGCGTGGACTCGGCACTGGTCTACCGCGGCATGGACATCGGCACCGCCAAGCCCACGGCGGACGAGCTGGCCGCCGTACCGCACCACCTGATCGACATCCGCGACCCGCTGCAGGCCTACAGCGCTGCCGAGTTCGTGCAGGACGCCACTCGGCTCATCGCCGAGATCCGCGCGCGCGGCGCGCTGCCGCTGCTGGTGGGCGGCACCATGCTCTACTTCAAGGCGCTGTTCGATGGCATCGACGACATGCCCGCTGCCGACCCCGCCGTGCGCGAGCGCATCGAAGCCCAGGCCGCCGAACAGGGCTGGCCCGCACTGCACACCGAACTCGCGCGCGTGGACCCGGTCACCGCCGCGCGCCTGGCACCGGCTGACAGCCAGCGCATCCAGCGCGCGCTGGAGGTATGGCATGTCTCGGGCCGCCCGCTGTCGAGCTTTCACTCGGCCAAGGACCGCGCCCCCAGCCAGGTGGCGGCAGACACCGCCCTGTTCAGCCTGGAACCCGATGACCGCGCCTGGCTGCATGCGCGCATTGCCCTGCGCTTCGATGCCATGCTGGTGGCCGGCTTTCTGGACGAGGTGAAGGCCCTGCACGCACGCGGCGACCTGCACCCGGACCTGCCCTCCATGCGCTGCGTAGGCTACCGCCAGGCCTGGGAAAGCCTCTACGGCCCCTTCCCCATGGACAGCCTGCGCGAGCGCGGCATCGCAGCCACGCGCCAGCTCGCCAAGCGCCAGATCACCTGGCTGCGCAGCATGCCCGCGCGCCATGCCATCGCCTGCGACCATCCCGATGCCACGGCCGCGCTGGTGCAGGCCGTGTTGGCACGGCTGGATGCCGCCGCGCCATGACGGCCACACTCACCGTCAGCGGCCTGGGCAAGCACTATGGCGAGGCCACGGTATTCGCTGGTGTCGACTTTGCCGTGCAGCCCGGCGAGTTCGTGGCCATCGTGGGCGACTCGGGCGTGGGCAAGTCCACCCTGCTCAACTGCCTGGCGGGCCTGGATACCTGGGACACCGGGCGCATCACGCACGGCAGCACCGACCTGGGCACGCTCGACGACACGGCGCGCGCCCTGTGGCGGCGCGCACACGTGGGCTTCGTGTTCCAGGCCTTCCACGTGCTGCCGCATCTGGACGTGGCGCAGAACGTGGCCTTGCCTTTGATGCTGCTGGGCCAGAAAGATGCCGCGCGCGTGCAGCACATGCTGGCGGCCGTGGGCTTGGCCGAGCTGGGCGCGCGCCTGCCGCAGCAGCTCAGCGGCGGACAGCTGCAGCGTGTGGCCATTGCCCGAGCCCTGGTGCACCGCCCGGCCCTGCTGCTGGCCGACGAGCCCACCGGCAACCTCGACCCCACCACCGCCGCCCGCGTGATGGACCTGCTGCTCGCGCAGACGCGCGAACACGGCGCATCGCTGGTGCTGGTCACACATTCTGATGCGGCCGCCGCGAGGGCCGACCGGGTGCTGCGGCTGCGCAGCGACGGCATCGGCGCGGGCTGACTGCGCCAGGCCCGCCCGCCATGCTCGCCCTGCTGCGCACCTTCTCCTGGCAGGACCTGCGCCACCACCCCTGGCGCAGCCTGGCAGCCGTGGTCGCCGTCATGCTGGGCGTGGCGCTGGCGTTTGCGGTGCATGTGATCAATGCCTCGGCACTCGATGAGTTCTCGCAGGCGGTGCGCGCCGTCAACGGCCAGCCCGACCTGGAACTGCGCGCGATGCAGGGCAGCCTGGACGAAGCCCTGTACGGTCGCCTGGCCACGCACCCGCAGGTGGCCCGGGCCAGCCCGGTGCTGGAGCTGTCGGCGGTGGCGGCGCCCGCGGGTGCATCAGGCGCCCAAGCCGCGCGCGTACCGCTGCGCGTGCTGGGGGCCGATGCGTTGCTGCTGCCCGCCGTGGCCCCGGCACTCCTGCCGCGCCCCTGGGCCCAGGCAGACCGCTTCGCACTGTTCTCGCCCGCCACGGTGTTCCTCAATGCTTCGGCGCTGCAAGCACTGGGGCTGTCCACCGCACCTGCCGACGCGGGGGCGCCGCTGCCGCAGATCACCCTGCACACGGGCCTGCAGCGCCTGGCGGTGCGTGTGGCAGGCACGGTGGGCGCAGGCGGTGCGCCGCTGGCGGTGATGGATATCGGTGCCGCGCAAGATCTGTTCGGCCGTGCCGGGCAACTGACCCGCATCGACCTGCAGCTGCAGGCGGGCACCGACCGCCAGGCCTTCATGCAGAGCCTGCGCGCCCTGCCCGGCTGGCCCGCGCAGGCCGTACTGGCCGAGCCGGGCGATGCGGCGCAGCGCATCAGCAACCTCTCGCGTGCCTACCGCGTCAACCTCACGGTGCTGGCGCTGGTGGCGTTGTTCACGGGGGCCTTCCTGGTGTTCTCGGTGCTGGCGCTCAGCGTGGCACAGCGCGGGCCGCAGTTCGCGCTGCTGGCCGTGCTGGGTGCCACGCCGCGCCAGCGCCTGGCCCTGGTGCTGGCCGAATCGGCGGCGCTGGGCGTGGTGGGCAGCGTGGCCGGCATCGCGCTGGGCACGGGCCTGGCCGCAGCGGCGCTGCGCCTGCTGGGCGGGGACCTGGGCGGCGGCTATTTCGCGGGCGTGCAGCCGGCGCTGCAGTGGAGCGCACCGGCTGCGGCCATCTATGGCGCACTGGGCCTTGCCGCCGCACTGGCCGGTGGCTGGTGGCCCGCGCGCGCGGCGCAGAGCCTGCCACCCGCGCAGACGCTCAAGGGCCTGGGCAGTGCCACCACCAGGGCCGACCGGGGCACCGTGGGCCTGGCCCTGGTGGCGGCAGGCGTGGCGCTGTCGTTCGCGCCGCCCCTGGGCGGCATTCCGCTGGCAGCCTATGGCGCCATTGCGCTGCTGCTGGTGGGCGGCATCGCCTTGCTGCCGCGCGGCATGGCGGCGCTGCTGGCACGCCTGCAGCCGCTGGCCGCGCAACACACCCTGCCCCTGCTGGCACTGGAGCGCGCGCGCCGCATGCGCGGCAGCGCCGCCATTGCCGTGGGCGGTGTGGTGGCCAGCCTGAGCCTGGCCGTGGCGCTCACGGTGATGGTGTCGAGCTTTCGCGGCTCGGTCGCGCAGTGGCTCGATGGGGTGCTGCCCTCGCCGCTGTACGTGCGCTCGGCGCTGGGCGGCGCAGGCAGCGAGGCCGCCCTGCTGCCCGCTGGCCTTGCCGAAGCCGTGGCGCAGCTGCCGGACATCGAGCGCGTGCAGTCGCTGCGTGCCAGCCCGCTGCAGCTCGACCCCTCGCGCCCTGCGCTCATGCTCATCAGCCGCCCGCTGGGTGCCGACCCGGCGCGCCAGCTGCCACTGGTGGGCACGGCCCTGCCGGTGCCCGCCGGCAGCATCGGCATCTACATCAGCGAAGCCGTGGTGGACCTCTATGGCCTGGCGGCCGGCATGCAGTGGGATGGGCTGTCGCGGGCGTTCAGCACCCGGGTGGACGCACCGCGCTTCTTCGTCGCCGGAGTCTGGCGCGACTATGCACGCCAGTCGGGCGCAGTGGCACTGGACCGGGCCGACTACCTGCTCCTCACGGGCGACGCGCGCACCAGCGACCTGGCCCTGTGGCCACGCGAGGGCGCCGACCTGGCGGCATTGCAGCAGGCCATCCGCGACCTGGCGGCGGCCCGTGGCGCAGGCGAGCTGCCCCTGGAGTTCATGTCCGCCAGCGCGATCCGCGAGCGCTCGCTGCACATCTTCGACCGCAGCTTTGCCGTCACCTACTGGCTGCAGGCCGTGGCCATCGGCATTGGCCTGTTCGGCGTGGCGGCCAGCTTCAGCGCGCAGGTGCTGGCGCGGCGCAAGGAGTTCGGCCTGCTGGCGCACCTGGGCCTGACGCGCCGCCAGATCCTGGCCGTAGTGGCGGCCGAGGGCGCCGCCTGGACGGGCGTGGGCGCCGTGGCCGGGGTGCTGCTGGGCCTGGCGGTATCGGTGGTGCTGGTATACGTGGTGAACCCGCAGAGCTTTCACTGGACCATGGACCTGCGCATCCCGGGCTGGCGCCTGGCGGCGCTGTGCGCGGCCGTGGTCATCTCGGGCACGGTGACCGCCTGGCTGGCCGGGAGGGCCGCTGCGGGGCGCGATGCGGTGATGGCCGTCAAGGAAGACTGGTAAGTCCATGGGCAGGTGGTGGGCACTGCGAGACAATCCCCCCATGACCGTTGCCAAGACCCTCCCGCCCGTGCATGCCAGCGCCTGGCTGCACAACGCCATTGCCCGCATCGAAGCCGACTACCAGCGCAGTGCCGACACGCACCTGATCCCGCTGCGCATGCCCGCCTATGGCGCGCATGGCATCGACCTGTACCTCAAGGACGAATCCACGCACCCCACGGGCAGCTTGAAGCACCGGCTGGCGCGCTCGCTGTTCCTGTATGCGCTGTGCAACGGCTGGATCAGCGAGGGCTCGACGGTGGTCGAATCCTCCAGCGGCTCCACCGCCGTGAGCGAGGCCTACTTCGCGCGCCTGCTGGGCCTGCCCTTCGTGGCCGTGATGCCGCGCACCACCTCGCCCGAGAAGATCGCGCAGATCGAGTTCCATGGCGGCCGCTGCCACCTGGTGGAGAGCGCAGGCCAGGTGTACGAAGAGGCCCGCGCCATCGCCGAGCAAGCGGGCGGCCACTACATGGACCAGTTCACGTACGCCGAGCGCGCCACCGACTGGCGCGGCAACAACAACATCGCCGAGAGCATGTTCACCCAGATGGCGCGAGAGCCCCACCCCGTGCCGCGCTGGATCGTGGTGGGTGCGGGCACGGGCGGCACCAGCGCCACCATCGGCCGCTACCTGCGCTACCAGCAGCACGCCACCGAGGTCTGCGTGGCTGACCCTGCGGGCTCGGTGTTCAGCGCCTACCACCGCACGGGCGACGCCACGCTGACCGCTTCCGGCTCGCGCATCGAGGGCATCGGCCGCCCGCGCGTGGAGCCGAGCTTCATCCGCACCCTGGTGGACCGCATGCAGGAAGTGGCCGACGTGGAGTCGGTGGCCGCCATGCAGGCGCTGTCGCAGTTGCTCGGGCGCCGCGTAGGGCCCTCCACCGGCACCAACTTCGTGGCCATGCTCACGCTGGCGCGCGAGATGCGCGAGCGCGGCGAACAAGGCTCCATCCTCTCGCTGCTGTGCGACGCAGGCGAGCGCTACTTGCCCACGTACTTCAACGCCGAATGGGTGGCGAAGAATTTCGGTGACTGCACGGCAGCGCAGCGCAAGGTACAGGCACTGATGGACTGACCGGGTCCATGCGCATGCGGCAGTTGATGTTTCCCCCTTTGCCAGCTGACCCTACGCGCCGCAAGGCGCTCGTGCTGGGCATGGCAGGCGCCATGGGTACAGCCGCCTGGAGCAGCGCTGCCCATGCGCTGCCGCCGCGCACTCTGGCCTTTCCCCGCGACCACGGCAGCCACCCCGAGCTGCGCACCGAGTGGTGGTACATCACCGGGTACGCACTGGCAGGCGGCCGCGGATGGGGCTTCCAGGTCACGTTCTTTCGCTCGCGCGTGGATACCGCACAGGGCATCCAATCGGCCTTCGCGGCCAAGCAGTTGCTGTTCGCCCATGCGGCACTCACCGACCTGAAAGGCCTGCGCCTGCACCACGACCAGCGCATCGCCCGTGCAGGCTTCGGCGTGGCCCAGGCCAGCGAGGCCGACACGGCCATCCGCCTGCAGGACTGGAGCCTGGTGCGCAGCGATCGGTCCGATGGCCAAGGTGGGCACTATGCCGCGCGCATCCAGGGCGAGCACTTCGGCCTGCAACTGGAGTTCGACGCCACCCAGCCTGTGCTGCTGCAGGGCCGTGAGGGCCTCTCGCGCAAGGGCCCCGAGAGCACCCAGGCCAGCTACTACTACAGCCAACCTCAGTTGGCCGTGGGCGGCACCATAGTGCTCGATGGCAAGCGCATGGCCATCGACCCAGGAGGTGGCCGCGCCTGGATGGACCATGAGTGGAGCGAGGCGCTGCTGCACCCCGAGGCGCAGGGGTGGGACTGGATCGGGATGAACCTCCTCGATGGCAGTGCGCTCACGGCGTTCCGGTTGCGGCGTGCGGATGGGTCTGCGCTGTGGGCCGGAGGGTCGTTTCGTGCCCCGGGGCAGGTGGCACGCGTGTTCGATGCAACCGAGGTGGCGTTCACGCCCGAACGGTGGTGGACGAGCGCTGTGAGCGGGGCGCGGTATCCGGTGCAGTGGCGGGTGCAGACGCCCGTGGGGGTGTTTCTGGTGCGCAGCCTGCTGGACAACCAGGAGCTCGATAGCAGTGCGTCTACGGGGGCTATCTACTGGGAGGGGTTGTCGGAGTTGGTGCGGGAGGGGACGGTGGTGGGGAAGGGGTATCTGGAGATGACGGGGTATGCGAGGGCTTTGAAGTTGTAGTTGGTGGTTGGTGGTTGGTGGTTGCAGCATGCCTGTGCTGAGGA
>NZ_LMIJ01000015.1:55110-55292 GCF_001428665.1 Acidovorax sp. Root219 | reverse complement strand
CGCACCCACCTTCTTTTGCGTCGCCAAAAGAAGGTGGGCCAAGAAAAGGCGACCCCCAGTCTGTGTCCCTGCGCTTCGCTACGGGCAACCTGCGATGCTCGGTCCTGGGGTGGTGCCGCAGAACTCACTGCGTTCCCCCTTCGGGCGAACTCCGTTCAAACAGCTGCGGCAAGCCAGATCAA
>NZ_LMIJ01000015.1:54970-55089 GCF_001428665.1 Acidovorax sp. Root219 | reverse complement strand
ACACGCACCCACCCCAGGCCCTGCGCTTCTCGGCGCAGCCAGCAGGGGTGGGGAGCGGGGACAAAGACGGCTGCTGCTTCGCAGCCGCGCCGGGTGTCGGTTACGCGCTGCGCGCTGCC
>NZ_LMIJ01000015.1:0-54917 GCF_001428665.1 Acidovorax sp. Root219 | reverse complement strand
CTGGCGAGCCGAGCGCAGCGAAGGACCACAGGCCGAGCGAAGCAATGGCCCGTGTGGAGCCCGATCCCACCCCCTTCTGACCGTGCCGAGAAGCGCAGGGCCTGGGATGAGCGCGTGCCGAAGGACACGCGCCTCGTTGTCAAGCTTNNGGAGTTCGAAGAACGCAGCGAGTTCTGCGGCACACCCCAGGACCGAGCATCGCAGGCTGCCCCGCTCGCCGCCAGGCGAGTGGGGACACGGGCAGCGGGGTCGCCTTTCTTTTGGGTACTTTTCTTTGGCGAAGCAAAAAACAAGTACCTCGGCCGCCGGGCCGAGACCCGGCCTCCGCCCTCAACAAAGGCATGGGGACAATAAGAACCTCAGTGCCGCGAACCTGATGCCCGACGGCTGGCCAGCCACGCAATGATCTCCCCCATAATCCCGCGCCGGAACAACAACACACAGATCACGAAGATCAACCCCGTGACCATGGTGACCGACTCACCCAGCGTCTTGAACCATTCCACGCTGGTCAGCGCAGCCAGCAAGTTACCGAACTCGCCAATCTTGTTCTCCAGCATCACCACCACAGCCGACCCGATCAGTGGCCCGGAGAGAGTCCCGAGCCCGCCCACGAGGGTCATCAGAATCACCTGCCCGGACGCGGTCCAATGCACATCGGACAAGGTGGCAAAGCCCAGCACCAGCGTCTTGAGCGAACCCGCCAACCCGGCCAGGGCGGCCGAGAGAACGAAGGCCAGCAGCTTGAAGCGGTGCGTGTCGTAGCCCAGGGAGATGGCGCGCGGCTCGTTCTCCTTGATGCCCTTGAGCACCTGCCCGAACGGCGAGTGGATGGTGCGCACGATGACCAGGAAGGCCAGCGTCACGATGACCAGCGCCACGTAATACATCACCAGGTCGCTCTGCAGGCTGATGACGCCGAACAGCTTGCCGCGCGGCACGCCCTGCAGGCCGTCCTCGCCACCGGTGAACGGGGCCTGCAGGCAGGCGAAGAACAGCATCTGCGCCAGGGCCAGCGTGATCATCGAGAAATAGATGCCCTGGCGGCGGATGGCCAGCCAGCCGAACAGCAGGCCCAGCAGCGCGCCGCCGGCCGTGCCCAGTAGCAGGCCCACTTCGGGCGTCAGGCCCCAGACCTTGATGGCATGGCCGGCCACGTAAGCAGCGCCGCCCAGGAAGGCCGCATGGCCGAAGGACAGCAGGCCGGTGAAGCCGAGCAGCAGGTTGAAGGCCGAAGCGAACAGTGCAAAGCACATGAGCTTCATCACGAAGACGGGGTAGGCCCCCAGGAAGGGCGCGGCGATCAAGGAGAGCAGCAGCAGGCCGTAGCCGATAGGGGCAAGGTTCTTGAGATTCATGCGAGCAGCCCCTGCTTATTTTTCTTTGCCGAACAGGCCGGCGGGGCGGATGAGGAGAACGATGACCATGATGACGAACACCACGGTGGAAGAAGCCTCGGGGTAGAACACCTTGGTGAAGCCTTCGATGACGCCCAGGCCCAGCCCGGTGAGGATGGAGCCCATGATGGAGCCCATGCCGCCGATCACCACCACGGCGAAGACCACGATGATGAGGTTCTGCCCCATCAGCGGAGTGACCTGGTAGACCGGCGCGGCGAGCACGCCGGCGAAGGCGGCGAGCGCCGCGCCGAAGGCATAGGTCAGGGTCACCATCACCGGCACGTTGATGCCGAAGGCCTCCACCAAGCGCGGGTTCTCGGTGCCGGCGCGCAGGTAGGCGCCGAGTTTGGTCTTCTCGATCACATACCAGGTGGCCAGGCACACGACCACCGAGGCCACCACCACCCAGGCCCGGTAGTTGGGCAGGATCATGAAGCCGAGGTTGGTCGCGCCTTCGAGCAGCTCGGGCGTGTCATAGCCCAGGCCCGACACGCCGTAGATGGAGCGGAACACCCCCTCGATCAGCAGCGTGAGGCCCAGCGTGAGCAGCAGCCCGTACAGGTGGTCGAGCTTGTAGATCCAGCGCAGCAGGAGCCGCTCGATCACCACCCCGAACACCCCCACCACCAGCGGCGCCAGCAACAGCATCCACCAGTAGCCGAGGCCCAGGTAGTTCATGGCCATCCAGGTGATCAGTGCTCCGGTCATGAACAGCGCTCCATGCGCAAAGTTGATGACGTTGAGCAGGCCGAAGATCACGGCCAGCCCAAGGCTGAGGATTGCATAAAAGGATCCGTTGACCAGCCCCAGAAGGAGCTGGCTCAACAGGCCTGGCAATGAGACACCAAAGATTTCCATGGGCGAAGGCGGCAGGAGGTGCGAAGTGGATCAGGTCGGTGGGCGGGGGCTTATTTCCAGAGCGGGCACTTGCTCTCGGCCTTGGTGGTGAACACCGTGTCGCCGGGCAGCTTCTTCACGAGCTTGTAGTAGTCCCATGGCTTGGTGGATTCCGAAGGCTTCTTGACTTCCATCAGGTACATGTCGTGCACGTAGCGGCCATCGGCACGCAGCTGGCCCGAACCGAAGAAGTCGTTCATCTTCATGCCGCGCCAGGTGGTCATGACCTTGTCGGCATCGATGCTCTTGGCGGCTTCCACGGCCTTGAGGTAGTTCATCGTGGCCGAGTAGTCGGCGGCCTGGATTTCGGTCGGCATGCGCTTGGTCTTCTCGAAGAAGCGGGCCGAGAACTTGCGCGTCTCGTCGTTCAGGTCCCAGTACCAGCTGGTGGTGAACTGCAGGCCTTCGGTGTTGCGCAGGCCCAGGCTGTGCACGTCGCTGATGAAGATCAGCAGGCCAGCGAGCTTCATGGTCTTGCCGATGCCGAACTCCTTGGCGGCCTTGATGGCGTTGATGGTGTCGCCGCCGGCGTTGGCCAGGCCCAGGATCTGGGCCTTGGAGTTCTGGGCCTGCAGCAGGAAGGAGGAGAAGTCCGACGCATTGAGCGGGTGGCGCACGGCACCCACCACGTTGCCGCCCTTGGCCTTGACCACGGTGGTGGTGTCGGCTTCGAGCGCGTGGCCGAAGGCGTAGTCGGCGGTCAGGAAGTACCAGCTCTTGCCGCCGGTATCGACGATGGCCGATCCCGTGCCCTTGGCCAGCGCCACGGTGTCATAGGCATAGTGCACGGTGTAGGGCGAGCACTGCTCGTTGGTCAGTGCCGAGCTGGCCGCGCCGTTGTTGATGTACACGCGCTTCTTCTCGGACGCCACCTTGGCCGTGGCCAGGGCGGTGCCGGAGTTGGTGCCGCCGAAGATCATCGTCAGGCCCTGGGTGTCGATCCACTCGCGCGCCTTGGAGGCGGCGATGTCGGCCTTGTTCTGGTGGTCGGCACTCATCAGTTCGATGGGCATGCCCAGCACCTTGCCGCCGAAGTCGTCGATGGCCATCTGGATGGCCAGCGCGCCGTTCTTGCCTTCCACGTCCGCGTACAGGCTGGACATGTCGGTGATGAAACCGATCTTGACCTTGTCCTGCGCGTGTGCAGCCGACGTTGCAAGACCTGCTGCGCCGAGCATCAAGGCCAGCACTTTGAGTTGGTTCTTCATGGTTTTTGTCTCCTGTGGGTGGGTGGTGGTGAAGAGGATCGGAGCGGGTGCTGCTGCTGTCGGGTCAGACGCCCAGCAGCTCGGTGAGCACCGGCATCTTGACTTCGAGCTCGGCCGCACCGAATTTCTCGACGATGCGGCCATGCTCCATGACGTAGAAACGGTCGGCCAGCGGCGCGGCAAAGCGGAAGTTCTGCTCCACCATGACCACCGTGTAGCCCTTCTCGCGCAGCATGGTGATCATGCGGGCCAGGGCCTGCACGATCACCGGCGCCAGGCCTTCGGAAATCTCGTCGAGCAGCAGCAGCTTGGCGCCGGTGCGCAGGATGCGGGCCACGGCCAGCATCTGCTGCTCGCCGCCCGACAGGCGCGTGCCCTGGCTGTTCTTGCGTTCGGCCAGGTTGGGGAACATGGCATAGATCTCCTGCACCGACATGCCGGGCGTGCCGGTCTTGAGCTGCGGGGGCAAGAGCAGGTTCTCCTCGCACGAGAGGCTGGAGAAGATGCCTCGCTCTTCGGGGCAGTAGCCCACGCCCAGGTGGGCAATGCGGTGCGTGGCCATGTTCACGGTTTCCACCCCGTGGATCTTGACGGAGCCCTTGCGCGCGCCGGTCAGGCCCATGATGGCCCGCATGGTGGTGGTGCGGCCCGCGCCGTTGCGGCCCAGCAGGGTCACCACTTCGCCGGGCTGCACGACGATGTCCACGCCGTGCAGCACATGCGATTCGCCGTACCAGGCTTCGAGGTTCTTGATTTCGAGTGCGGGGGTGCCGGCCATCAGTGGGCTCCCTGCAGTTGGCCGTCGGTGGTGCCCATGTAGGCCTCCATCACCTGGGGGTTGCTGGAGACTTCGGCGTACGGCCCTTCGGCCAGCACGGCGCCGCGCTGCAGCACCGTGATGCGGTCGGCGATGGTGGAGACGACTTTCATGTTGTGCTCCACCATGAGGATGGTGCGGCCGGCCGAGACCTTTTTGATGAGCTGGGTGACGCGGTCCACGTCTTCGTGGCCCATGCCCTGGGTGGGCTCGTCGAGCAGCATGAGTTCGGGCTCCATGGCCAGGGTGGTGGCGATCTCCAGCGCACGCTTGCGGCCGTAGGGTAGGTTCACGGTGACTTCGTCGGCGATGTCGGCCAGGCCCACTTCGGTCAGCAGTTGCATGGCCCGGTCGTCGAGCTGGTGCAGGCTGCGCTCGCTGCGCCAGAAGTGGAAAGATGTGCCGAGCTTGCGCTGCAGGCCCAGGCGCACGTTCTCCATCAGCGTGAGGTGCGGAAACACGGCCGAGATCTGGAACGAGCGGATGACGCCGCGCCGCGCGATCTGCGCGGGCTGCTCGCGCGTGATGTCATGGCCGTTGAAGCGGATGACGCCCGACGTGGGTTCCAGGAACTTGGTCAGCAGGTTGAAGCACGTGGTCTTGCCTGCGCCATTGGGGCCGATCAGTGCATGGATGGAACCCCGGCGCACGGCCAGGTTCACATCGCTGACTGCGGTGAAGCCCTTGAACTCTTTGGTCAGGCTGGTGGTTTCGAGGATGACGTCGCTCATTGCGCCTTGGCTGCTCCGTTGTGTGCAGGGTGGAAGAGCCTTGCAACAAGGTCTCCATGCATGCTTATTTGTTGCAACGCATCGTATGCGGGTGAGCCCCTGCGCAGATACTGGGACTAATGCCTATGTATAAACGCCTAGGTGACAGTGCGAGGCTGCGCGCGGTGCGCCCAGGGCATGCGCGTATACCCGAATGCCGCCTCTGGAACACGGCCCGGCTGGCCGGTTTCAGCACCTCTGGCTGCCACTGCGGCATGACCGCAGGGGTGCTGACTTTTTACTGACTGCCGGGGTGCCGTGGGCCCGTTGGGACCTGTATCCACCCGTACAGGCTGGCAACGGCCCCATCAGCGCACGCAATCGCCCGGCCCCCTACACTGCGCGCATGGCATCTTCCCCCACATCCCCAGCCCGCGGTGCGCCGCGCTCCCTGAGCGGCCTGCTGCCGTTCCTGCGACCCTACAGCGGGCGCATCGCCCTCTCGGGCGTCTTTCTGGTGCTGGCGGCACTGGCCACGCTGGCGTTTCCCATCGCGCTGCGCACGCTGGTCGATGGCGGCCTGGTCCATGCCGACAAGGGCGAGCAGGCCATGGCGCTGCGCGACCATTTCGAGGCCCTGTTCGCCGTGGCCATCGCGCTCGGTGTCTTCTCGGCCGGGCGCTTCTACATGGTGAGCTGGCTGGGCGAGCGCGTGACGGCCGACCTGCGCAATGCGGTGTACGGGCATGTGCTGCAGCAAAGCCCGCAGTTCTTCGAAACCACGCAGACCGGCGAGGTGCTCTCGCGCCTGACGGCGGACACCACCCTGGTGCAGACGGTGGTGGGCTCGTCCCTGTCCATGGGGCTGCGCAACGCGGTGATGGGCATCGGCGCGCTGGCCATGCTGGTGTGGACCAATCCCTATGTGATGTCGTGGGTGCTGCTGGCCATCGTGCTGGTGGTGGTGCCCACCATGTGGATCGGGCGGCGCGTGCGGCGCCTCTCGCGCGACAGCCAGGACCGCGTGGCCGATTCGAGTGCCATCGCAGCCGAGGTGCTCAACGCCATTCCGGTGGTGCAGAGCTACACGGCCGAGCCGCGCGAGGCGCAGCGCTTCACGCAGGCCAACGAGAACGCCTTCCACGTGGCCGTGCGGCGCACGCTGGCGCGCGCGGTGCTGGTGGCCTTCATCATCATCGCCAACGCCGCCCTGCTGCTGTGGGGCCTGTACCAGGGCACGCAGGCCGTGCTGGCCGGCCAGATGACGGCCGGACACCTGGGGCAGACCGTCGTCTATGTGGTCCTGCTGGCAGGCTCCGTGGCCGTGCTGGGCGAGGTGTATGGCGACCTGCTGCGCGCTGCGGGCGCCACCGAACGGCTGATGGAACTGCTGGGCAGCCGCTCCCCCGTGGCCGAGCCTGCCGCGCCCGTAGCCCTGCCCGGTACCGGCAGGGGCCTGGCCGTGGACTTCGACCAGGTGGACTTCCACTACCCCTCGCGCCCGGACCAGCCGGCCCTGCACGACTTCAACCTGCAGTTGGCTGCGGGCGAGACCGTGGCCCTGGTGGGTGCCAGCGGTGCGGGCAAGACCACGGTGTTCCAGCTACTGCAGCGCTTTTATGACGTGGATGCGGCGGATGGCCGCCAGCCACGGGGCACCATACGGCTGAACGGCACGGACATCCGCTCCATGTCGCTGACCGAGCTGCGATCGCATGTGGGCGTGGTGCCGCAGGATGCGGTGATCTTCTCGTCATCGGCGATGGAGAACATCCGCTACGGGCGCCCAAACGCCACCGACGAGGAAGTAATGGCCGCCGCACGCTCGGCATTCGCCCATGACTTCCTGATGGCATTGCCCGAGGGCTATGGCACCTTCCTGGGCGAGCGCGGCGTGCGCCTCTCAGGCGGGCAACGCCAGCGCATCGCCATCGCCCGCGCCATGCTCAAGAACCCGCCGCTGCTGCTGCTCGACGAGGCCACCAGCGCCCTGGACGCAGAAAGCGAGCGCATGGTGCAGGCTGCCCTGGACACCGCCATGCAGCGCCACACCGGCCAGCGCACCACACTCGTGATCGCCCACCGACTGGCCACCGTGCAGAACGCCGACCGCATCGTGGTGCTGGAGCACGGGCGCATCGTGGAACAGGGTACGCACGCCGGCCTGCTGGCCGTCAATGGCATCTACGCGCGGCTGGCGGCGCTGCAGTTCACGGCCTGAGCAGAGGCCAACGTAGTGCCCCTGCCCTGCCCACGCGCAGATTCAGTGCAGGGTTTCTTTCGCCGCAGCAGGCAAGGGCAGCGGCAGCACGGCAATGCCTTCGTCGAGCAGTTGCGCGGCCTCGTCGGGCGTGGCCTGGCCGCGGATGGCGCGCTCCTCGGTCTCGCCGTGGTGCATGCGGCGGGCCTCGTCGGCGAAGCGGTTGCCCACATCCTCGGTGTTGGCGGCGATCTTGCGCGCCAGCTCCAGCCAGGCGGCCTGCAGCGCCGGGGGCAAGGCCACGGACTCCTGGCCGACAGGGGCTGCCGCCGGCTTGGCGGGTGCCACGGCCGGTGGCTTGGCACCCAGGTTCAGGCGCGGCGCGCTCAGGCGCTTGGAAATGCTCGAATCACCGCACCAGGGGCATTGCACGAGGCCGCGCTGGTTCTGGCTCTGGAAATCGTCCTCCGAGGCAAACCAGCCTTCGAAGACATGGCCCTCGTGGCAGTGCAGGTCGAGCACTTTCATGGGATGGTCAGCAGAGGAAAAAGGACGCCGAAGCTGTTTAGCCGTGGCGGCGCAGCAGGTAGCGGTAGACGAAGCCGGGGAAGGCCAGCGTGAGGAACATGGTGCCGGTGATGGCATAGAACTCCCAGCCCTGGGGCGCGATCTGCCCCGCCCGGCGCTCCAGCAGCAGCGCCAAGCCGCCCACCAGGAAATAGGCCAGCACGAGTTCTGCGATGCGCACGGGCAGGCCCTTCCTGGGCTGCGCCACCGGCCCCACCACCAGCCAGCGCTGGTTGGCAAAGGGCAGGTTCGCAGCGATGAGGGCCGCCACGATCACCAGCCAGACGGAACCGGTCAGGGACACAGGCTCGCTCCGGCCGGTCGATCAGGTGGCCAGGGCACGCACGACGGCTTCGGCGCACAGCGCCATCAGGCCACCGGGCAGCAGGCCGAGCCCCAGCACCAGCGCACCGTTGATGGTGAGCACCACGCGCACATCCAAGGGAGCGGAAACGCTGGTGGCGGTCAGCGGGGCGTCGAAGTACATGACCTTGACGACACGCAGGTAGTAGAAGGCGCCGATCAGCGACATCACGACCGCGAACACTGCCATGGCGATGTAGGCAGCCTGGCCCGAAGCCACCAGGGCCTGCAGCACCGACAGCTTGGCGTAGAAGCCGACCATGGGCGGGATACCGGCCATGGAGAACAGGCACACGGCCATCACGGCGGCGTACAAGGGGCTGCGCTGGTTCAGGCCGGCGAAGTCGGCGATCTCTTCGCTCTCAAAGCCTTCGCGGGCCAGCAGCAAGATGACGCCGAAGGCGGCCAGCGTGGTCAGCACGTAGCTCACCACGTAGAACATGGAGGCGCTGTAGGCGTTCTCGACGGCGGCTGCTTCCACGTTGCCGTTGACCACGCCCGACATCAGGCCCAGCAGCACGAAGCCCATCTGCGAGATGGTCGAGTAGGCCAGCATGCGCTTGAGGTTGGTCTGCGCGATGGCCGCGAGGTTGCCCACCAGCAGCGAGCCGATGGCCAGCACCGCGAGCATCTGCTGCCAGTCGATGGCCAGCGGCAGCAGCCCGTCCACCAGCAGGCGGATGGTGATGGCAAAGGCGGCCAGCTTGGGCGCCCCGCCAATCATCAGCGTGACGGCCGTGGGAGCGCCCTGGTACACGTCGGGGATCCACATGTGAAAAGGCACCACACCGAGCTTGAAGGCCAGGCCGGCCACCACGAACACCAGGCCGAACACCAGCACCTGGTGGCGGATCTGGCCGGAGTTGACGGCCTTGAACACCTGGCCGATGTCCAGCGAACCCGTGGCGCCGTAGACCATGGACAGGCCGTACAGCAGGAAGCCGCTGGCCATGGCGCCAAGCACGAAGTACTTCATCGCCGCTTCGGTCGCGGTGGCGTTGTCGCGGCGCAGGGCCACCAGGGCGTAGCTCGACAGGGTCAAGAGCTCCAGGCCCAGGTAGATCATCAGGAAGTTGTTGCCCGAGATCATGATGAACATGCCCAGGAGCGCGAACATCGACAGCGTGAACAGCTCGCCGCCGCGCATCATGTCGCGGTCTGCCGCGTATGGGCGGCCATAGACCAGGGTGACCATCACGGCCACGGTGGCGAAGCACTTGAGCCAGTTGCCCATGGAGTCGCTGACCACCATGTTGCCAAAGCCGTAGAAGGTGCTGCCGGTGCTGGCGTACATGGCCTGCAGGCCGGCCACCAGGGCCAGCGTCAGCATGGTCAGTACGTAGGTGGCCGTGCGGCGGGGGCTGTGCACACCCAGGTCGACCAGCGCAATGACGCAGCCCATGACCAGGAGAACAATCTCGGGGTAAATCGCAAGCCAGCTGATGTTGTCAATCATCTCGAATCTCTCAGTTCAGTCTGGTCAGTTCAGCTTCGACAGTGCGACATGCTTGAGCAGTTCCGCGACCGAAGTGTCCATCACGTCCGTGAAGGGACGCGGGTACAGGCCCATGGCCAGCACGGCAATCGCCAGCAGCGCCATCACGAGGAATTCGCGGCTGTTGATGTCGGTGAGTTCCTTGACGTGGTCATTGGCCACCGGGCCCAGGTACACGCGCTTGAACATCCACAGGGTGTAGGCCGCACCGAAGATCAGGGCCGTGGCCGAAGCCAGGCCGATCCAGAAGTTGGCCTTGACCGCACCCAGGATCACCATCCACTCGCCCACGAACCCGGCCGTGCCCGGCAGGCCGCAGTTGGCCATGGCGAACAGCAGCGCGAAGGCCGTGAAGTTGGGCATGGTGTTGACCACGCCGCCGTAGGCCGCGATCTCGCGGGAGTGCACGCGGTCGTACAGCACGCCGATGGACAGGAACATGGCGCCCGAGACGAAGCCGTGGGCAATCATCTGCACCAGGCCACCGGAGACGCCCAGGTCGTTGAAGATGAAGAAGCCCAGGGTCACGAAGCCCATGTGCGCCACGGACGAGTAGGCCACCAGCTTCTTCATGTCCTTCTGGACCATGGCCACCAGGCCGACGTAGATCACGGCGATCAGCGACAGCGTGATCATCAGCCAGGCCCACTCGCGTGCGGCATCGGGCGCGATGGGCATCGAGAAGCGCAGGAAGCCGTAGGCACCGAGTTTGAGCATGATGGCCGCCAGCACGGCAGAGCCGCCGGTAGGCGCTTCCACGTGCACGTCGGGCAGCCAGGTGTGGAACGGGAACATCGGCACCTTCACCGCGAAGGCGGCGAAGAAGGCGAAGAACAGCAGGGTCTGGGCCGTGGAGCTCAGGGGCAGCTGGTGCCAGGTGGCGATGTCGAAGCTGCCGCCGGACTGGTTGTACAGGAAGATCAGCGCGATCAGCATCAACAGCGAGCCGAGCAGCGTGTACAGGAAGAACTTGAACGCCGCGTAGATCTTGTTCGGGCCGCCCCAGATACCAATGATCAGGTACATCGGGATCAGCGTGGCCTCGAAGAACACGTAGAACAGAATGCCGTCGAGCGCGCTGAACACGCCGATCATCAGACCCGACAGGATCAGGAACGCGCCCATGTACTGGTTCACACGCTCGGTGATGGCCTCCCACGAGGCGATCACCACGATCACCGTGATGAAGGCCGTGAGCGGCACGAACCAGAAGGAGATGCCGTCCACGCCCAGGTGGTAGTGCACGTTGAAGCGCTCGATCCACTCGGCTTTTTCGACGAACTGCATGGCCGCCGTACCGAGCTTGAAGCCCTGGTACAGAGGAATGGTGACCAGGAAACCGATCACCGACCCGAGCAGGGCCAACCAGCGCACGGCGGGGGCATGCTCATCGCGGCCAACCGCGAGCAGCAGCGCGCCGAAGGCAATCGGCACCCAGATTGCAAGACTCAACAGACCCATTTTGTTCTTTTCCTTATTTCTTGATGAGCTGCATGAAGAAATCGCCCCAGACGAACCACGTCATCAGGGCAAACACGCCCAGGATCATCACCAGGGCATAGTGGAAGATGAAGCCCGTCTGCACCCAGCGCACCATGCCGGAGACGCCGCGCACCAGCTTCCACGAGCCATTGACCAGCGCACCGTCGATGATGGCCTGGTCGCCGCCCTTCCACAGGCCGGTACCCAGGGCACGCGCACCGCGCGCCAGGACGTTCTCGTTGAACCAGTCGAGGTAGTACTTGTTCTCGAACAGCGTATAGATCGGCATGCACATGCGCTTGATGGCTGCCGGCAGCGCCGGGTTCACCATGTACATGTAATACGACAGGGCCACACCGGCAACGGCCAGCCAGAACGGCGCCGTCTGCAGGCCGTGCAGGGCCATGGCCACGGGGCCGTGGAAGATCTCGGCCAGCTCCGCCATGGCGGGGTGCTTGGCCGCATCGACAAAGATCACATCCTTGAAGAAGTCGCCGAACAGCATGGGCTGGATGAACAGGAAGCCCACCACCACCGAGGGAATTGCCAGCAGCACCAACGGCACCGTCACCACCCAGGGGGACTCGTGCGGATCGTGGTGCTCGCCATGGCCGTGGCCATGGTCGTCGTGGTGCGCATCGTGGTGTGCGTCGGGGTTCTGATCGAAACGCTCCTTGCCATGGAAGACCAGGAAGTACATGCGGAACGAATAGAACGCCGTGACGAACACGCCAGCCAGCACCGCGAAGTGGGCGAAGTGGGCCGCCGGCAGGTGGCTGGCGTGCACGGCTTCGATGATGCTGTCCTTGGAGTAGAAGCCCGAGAACAGGGGCGTACCGATCAGCGCCAACGAACCCAGCAGCGAGGTGATCCAGGTGATGGGCATGTACTTGCGCACGCCGCCCATCCAGCGGATGTCCTGGTTGTGGTGCATGCCCATGATGACCGAACCGGCACCGAGGAACAGCAGCGCCTTGAAGAAGGCGTGCGTCATCAGGTGGAACACGGCGACCGAGTAGGCCGATGCGCCCAGGGCCACGGTCATATAACCGAGCTGCGACAGCGTGGAGTAGGCCACCACGCGCTTGATGTCGTTCTGGATGATGCCCAGGAAACCCATGAACAGCGCCGTGATGGAGCCGATGACCAGGATGAAGTTGAGTGCGGTGTCCGACAGCTCGAACAGCGGCGACATGCGCGAGACCATGAAGATGCCGGCGGTCACCATGGTGGCCGCGTGGATCAGTGCCGAGATGGGCGTCGGGCCTTCCATCGAGTCGGGCAGCCAGACGTGCAGCGGGAACTGGGCCGACTTGCCCATGGCGCCGATGAACAGGCAGATGCAGATCACGGTGATCAGCAGCCAGTCGGTGCCGGGGAAGGCCAGGCCGCCGAGCTCACCCGACTTGGCGAAGATCTCGCTGTAGTTGAGCGTGCCGGTGTAGGCGGCGATCAGGCCGATGCCCAGGATGAAGCCGAAGTCGCCCACGCGGTTGACCAGGAAGGCCTTCATGTTGGCGAAGATGGCCGTGGGCTTGTTGAACCAGAAGCCGATCAGCAGGTAGGACACCAGGCCCACCGCTTCCCAGCCGAAGAACAGCTGCAGCAGGTTGTTGCTCATGACCAGCATGAGCATGGAGAACGTGAACAGCGAGATGTACGAGAAGAAGCGGTTGTAGCCCTCGTCCTCTTCCATGTAGCCGATGGTGTAGATGTGCACCATCAGCGACACGAAGGTCACCACCACCATCATCATGGCCGTGAGGCTGTCGATCAGGAAGCCCACTTCCATCTTCAGGCCGCCCACCACCATCCAGGTGTAGAGCGTCTCGTTGAAGCGCGCGCCATCGACCGCCACGCTCTTGAGCGTCATGGCCGACAGCACGAAGGCCACGAGCACGCCCAGGATGGTCAGGGTGTGGCTCAGCCGGCGGCCGATCCAGTTGCCGCCAAAGGTCGTGCCGAAGATGCCGGCCAGCAGTGCGCCCGCCAGCGGTGCCAGGGGCACGGCCAGGAGCGTCGAAGCAGAGAGGGTTTGACTCATTCTTGAGAACCTTGGGAATACGGGTGGCTCATCAGCCCTTGAGGGTGTTGAGGTCTTCCGCGTTGATGCTGGACTTGTTGCGGAACAGCAGCACCAGAATGGCCAGGCCGATGGCCGACTCGGCCGCGGCCACCGTCAGGATGAAGAACACGAACACCTGTCCGTGCATGTCACCCAGGTAGTGCGAGAACGCCACGAAGTTCATGTTGACCGCCAGCAGCATCAGCTCGATGGCCATCAGCAGCACGATCAGGTTCTTGCGGTTCAGGAAGATGCCGATCACCGCCAGGGCGAACAGCATGGCGCCCAGCGAAAGAAAATGTCCCAGCGTCAATGTCATGGCTTCTTCTCCTCGGCGGCGGGCTCGGCCGGCACTTCGGGTGCGGGTTTTTGCGTGGCGGTGACCTTCACCACTTCCAGGCGGTCCTTGGCGCGCACGCGGATCTGCTGGGACGGGTTGATGGCCTTGCTGTCCTTGCGCTGGCGCAGGGTCAGGGCGATGGCGGCAATCATGGCCACCAACAGGATCACGGCCGCAATTTCCACGGGGTACAGGTACTGGGTGTACAGCAGCTTGCCCAGTTCCTTGGTGTTGGAGTACTGCACCACCTTGCCGGCGGCATCGAGCACCACCGCAGCGGCCTTGGGTTCTTCCATGCCGCGGAAGCCCCCCATCAGCACAGCGGCCATTTCCAGCGCGATCAGGGCGCCCACAAAGGCAGCGAGCGGGAAATGCTTCCAGAAGCCCTTGCGCACGGTGTCGATGTGGATGTCCAGCATCATCACCACGAACAGGAACAGCACCATCACCGCGCCCAGGTACACCAGCACCAGGGCGATGGCCAGGAACTCGGCCTTGAGCAGCAGCCACACGGCCGCCGCCTGCGAGAAAGCCAGGATGAGGTACAGCACCGCGTGCACGGGGTTGCGCGCGGTGATCACCCGGAAGGCTGCAAACAGCAGCACGACCGAGAAAAGGTAGAAGAAACCAGTCTTGGCGTCCATGAATCAGGTCTTTATAGAAAGTCTGGCGACGGGATGGATGGGATCGCGACCGCTCAGCGGTACTTGGCGTCCGCAGCCTTGGCTGCAGCAATCTCACCCTCGTACCGGTCACCAACGGCCAGGAGCATGTCCTTGGTGAAGTACAGGTCGCCACGCTTTTCGCCGTGGTATTCGAAGATGTGCGTCTCGACGATCGAGTCCACCGGGCAGCTTTCTTCGCAGAAGCCGCAGAAGATGCACTTGGTCAGGTCGATGTCGTAGCGCGTGGTGCGGCGCGAACCGTCATCCCGCACTTCGGACTCGATGGTGATGGCCATGGCGGGGCACACGGCCTCGCACAGCTTGCAGGCGATGCAGCGCTCTTCGCCGTTGTCGTAACGGCGCAGGGCATGCAGGCCGCGAAAGCGCGGCGACAAGGGTGTCTTCTCTTCGGGGAACTGCACGGTCACCTTGCGGCGAAACGCATAGCGGCCCGTCAGGGCCATGCCCTTGAGCAGCTCCACGAGCATGAAGCTCTTGAAGAAATCCTTGAACGAGAAAGGTGCAGCAGCAGCAACAGCAGTCATGTGTGTCCCCGCTTATTTCCAGATGTTCCACGGCGAGAGCAACCACCCGCCGACGATGAGCAGCCACACCAGGGTGACCGGAATGAAGATCTTCCAGCCCAGGCGCATGATCTGGTCATAGCGAAAGCGCGGGAAGGTGGCGCGGATCCAGATGAACATGGACACCACGACGAAGGTCTTGATGCCCAGCCAGATCCAGCCGGGGATCCAGTTGAACAGCACGCTGTCGATGGGCGACAGCCAGCCGCCCAGGAACATCAGCGCTGCCAGGATGGACACCAGCCACATGCTGGCGTATTCGGCCAGGAAGAAGACCGCGAAGCCCATGCCCGAGTACTCGACCATGTGGCCGGCCACGATTTCGGCTTCGCCTTCGACCACGTCGAAGGGGTGGCGGTTGGTTTCGGCCACGCCGGAGATCAGGTACACCAGGAAGATCGGCAGCAGCGGCAGCCAGTTCCAGGACAGGAAGCTCAGCCCCATGTTGGCGGCCATGCCTCGGGACTGGGACATGACGATCTCGGTCAGGTTCATGCTGCCCGAGACCATGATCACCACCAGGAAGCAAAAGCCCATGGCGATTTCATAGCTCACCATCTGTGCCGAGGCGCGCAGCGCGCCCAGGAAGGCGTACTTGGAGTTCGATGCCCAGCCGGCGATGATCACGCCATAGACTTCGATGGAGGTAATCGCCATCACCAGCAGCAGGCCGGCATTGACGTTGGCCAGCGCCACATCGGGACCGAAGGGGATGGCCACCCATGCAGCCAGGGCCGGCATGATGGCCATGAGCGGGCCCAGCACGAACAGGCCCTTGCTGGCGGCCGCAGGCTGGATGATTTCCTTGGTCATCAGCTTCAGGCCGTCGGCCAGCGGCTGCAGCAGGCCCATGGGGCCGACCCGGTTGGGGCCGTGGCGCACCTGCATGAAACCGAGGAGCTTGCGCTCCCACAGCGTGAGGTAGGCCACCGCGCCCATCAGGGGCGCGACGATCACGACGATCTTGAGCAGGATCCAGAGCACGGGCCAGGCCGCGCCCGTCCACCAGGCGAAGGGCAGGAGGTTCAGCCCGCCGTTGTACAGCGCGTCGATCATGCCGCCACTCCTTCACCGGCCGCCATGCGGGCATCGGCTGTCAATTGCAGCGACGTGGCGCGGCGCACCAGGCCATCGAGTTGGTAGATGGAGGCCACTACCGGTTCACCCACGGACGCAACCGCTTGCGGCACCTGGGCCACGGCATTGGACAGTTGCTCGGCCGGCAGCATGGCCAGCTTGCCTGCAGGGGCGTTGGTGGCACGGGCCAGCACGTCCTGCGAGGTCTCGAAGTCGAAACCGGGCACACCCAGCAAATTGGCCAGCACGCGCAGCACCTTCCAGGCGGGACGCGTGTCGCCCAGCGGGCGCACCACGGCGTGGAAGCTCTGCAGGCGCCCTTCGGCGTTGACGAAGCTGCCCGAGGTTTCGGTGAACGGCGCGATGGGCAGCAGCACATCGCTGATGTCCATGTTGGCCTTGAAAGGGCTCAGCGTCACGACCATCTGCGCCTGGCCGATGGCTGCGGCGGCTTGTGCGCCGTTGGCCGCGTCGAAAGCCGGTTCGGTGTTGAGCAGCAGCACGGCCTTGAGGCCGCCCGCCAGCATCTGGCCGGCGTTGAGGCCGCTGCCCACGGGATGGGCGCCAGCGAACTGGGCACCCACGGTGTTGGCGGCTTCGGTGAGGTAGCCGACGGTGGCGCCGGTCTGCTCGCCGATCCAGTTGGCCAGGGCTAGCAGCGCTGCGGCCTGGCCATGGTGCGCGGCGGCATTGCCCAGCAGCACGGCCTTGCGCTCACCACCCAGCAGCGAGCGGGCGATGGCCAGGCTGGCCTCGGTGGCCTGGGCTGCGCCAGCCGGCGCCGCCACGTTCTTTTCCTGGGCGACGGCCGAGGCGATGGAGCCGAGGGCCTGCACCCACTGGCTGGCGTTCTGCAGCAGTTGGTGCTTGATGGGCATGGCCCAGTCGCCGACGGAGGAGTCGACCACGCTCAGTTGGGCGCCGTGGCGCACGGCATGGCGCACGCGCAGGGCGAACAGCGGATGGTCCTTGCGCAGGTTGGAGCCCACCACCAGTACGCGTTGCAGCGTGGACAGCGAGGCGATGGAGGTGCCGAGCCAGCGGATGCCTTCGGGCGCCGCGAATTCGGCGTTGCGCAGGCGGTAGTCGATGCTGTCGCTGCCCAGGCCGCGCACCAGGGCGGAGGCCAGGTACAGCTCTTCGAGCGTGCTGTGCGGGCTGACCAGGGCGCCGATGCTGTTGGCGCCGTGGTCATTCTTGATGTTCTTGAGGCCATTGGCCACGTACTCCAGCGCGGTCTGCCAGTCGACGGCCTTCCAGACGCCACCTTGCTTGAGCATGGGCTCTGTCAGGCGTTCGTCGCTGTTGAGCGACTCGTACGAGAAGCGGTCGCGGTCGGCGATCCAGCACTCGTTGACGGCTTCGTTCTCGAACGGCACCACGCGCATGACCTTGTGGTTCTTGACCTGAACGATCAGGTTGGCACCAGTGGAGTCGTGCGGACTGACGGAGCGGCGGCGCGACAGTTCCCAGGTGCGGGCGCTGTAGCGGAACGGCTTGCTGGTGAGCGCGCCCACGGGGCAGATGTCGATCATGTTGCCCGACAGCTCGGAGTCGATCGTATCGCCCACCACGGTGGTGATCTCGGAGTGCTCACCGCGGTGGATCATTCCGAGCTCCATCACGCCGGCCACTTCCTGGCCAAAGCGAACGCAGCGAGTGCAGTGGATGCAGCGGCTCATCTCCTGCATGGAGATCAGCGGGCCCACGTCCTTCTGGAAGACCACGCGCTTTTCTTCCTCGTAGCGCGAGGAGGAGCCACCATAGCCCACGGCCAGATCCTGCAGCTGGCACTCACCGCCCTGGTCGCAGATGGGGCAGTCCAGCGGGTGGTTGATCAGCAGGAATTCCATGACCGACTGCTGGGCCTTGATGGCCTTGTCGCTCTTGGTGCGCACGATCATGCCCTGCGTCACCGGCGTGGCGCAGGCGGGCATGGGCTTGGGTGCCTTTTCCACATCCACCAGGCACATGCGGCAGTTGGCGGCAATGGACAGCTTCTTGTGGTAACAAAAATGGGGAATGTAGGTGCCGGCCTTTTCGGCTGCATGCATCACCATGCAGCCTTCGGCGACTTCTACCTTCTGCCCGTCGAGTTCGATTTCAACCATATGCGTTTCTCGGGATCAGGCGGAGGCGGAAGCCTGAGGGGTCTTCTCTTGGCGGATCAGCGCTTCGAATTCCGGACGGAAGTGCTTGATCATGGCGCGCACCGGCATGGCCGCTGCGTCACCCAGTGCGCAGATGGTGCGCCCCTGGATGTTGTCTGCCACCGAATTGAGCAGGTTCAGGTCGCCATCGCGCCCCTGGCCATGCTGGATACGGTCGATCACGCGCCACATCCAGCCCGTGCCTTCGCGGCACGGCGTGCACTGGCCGCAGGATTCGTGCGAGTAGAAATAGGACAGGCGCAGCAGGCTCTCGACCATGCTGCGGGAGTCGTCCATCACGATGACGGCGCCCGAACCCAGCATGGAGCCGGCCTTGGCGATGGAGTCGTAGTCCATCGTGCATTCCATGATGACGGACGCCGGCAGCACCGGCGAGGAAGAGCCGCCGGGAATCACGGCCTTGAGCTGGCGGCCCTTGCGCACGCCACCAGCGAGTTCGAGCAGCTTGGCGAACGGCGTGCCCATGGGCACTTCGTAGTTGCCGGGCTTTTCCACGTCGCCCGAGACCGAGAAGATCTTGGTGCCGCCGTTGTTGGGCTTGCCGCACTCAAGGTAGGCCTGGCCACCATTGCGGATGATCCACGGCACGGCCGCGAAGGTCTCGGTGTTGTTGATGGTGGTGGGCTTGCCGTACAGGCCGAAGCTGGCAGGAAACGGCGGCTTGAAGCGCGGCTGGCCCTTCTTGCCTTCGAGCGATTCGAGCAGCGCGGTTTCTTCGCCGCAGATGTAGGCACCGAAGCCGTGCGCCGCATGCAGCTGGAAGCTGAAATTGCTGCCCAGGATCTTGTCGCCCAGGTAGCCGGCGGCACGCGCCTCTTCGAGCGCTTCTTCGAAGCGGTCGTAGGTCTGGAAGATTTCGCCGTGGATGTAGTTGTAGCCCACGGAGATGCCCATCGCGTAGGCCGCGATGATCATGCCTTCGATGACGATGTGGGGGTTGAACTGCAGGATGTCGCGGTCCTTGCAGGTGCCTGGCTCGCCTTCGTCGGAGTTGCACACCAGGTACTTCTGGCCGGGGAACGAGCGGGGCATGAAGCTCCACTTCAGGCCGGTGGGGAAGCCCGCACCGCCGCGCCCACGCAGGCCCGATTCCTTGACGGTGGCGATCACCTGGTCCTGGGTGAGGCCTGCGCCTTCACCCTGTGCCAGGATCTTGCGCAGCGCTTCGTAGCCGCCGCGCGCTTCGTAGTCCTTGATGCCCCAGTTCGTGCCGTCGAGCCCCGCAACGATCTGTGGGTTGATGTGGCGGTCGTGGAAGCAGGTCTGCACGCCCGTGGCCTGGAACTGCGAGAGGATCTGTGCGGCGGTGGTCATGCTTGTCCTTCCGCAGCCTTGAGGCCGTCGACCAGCTGGTCGAGCTTGTCGTTGTCCATGAAGCTGCACATGGTGCGGTCGTTGACCAGCATCACGGGCGCATCGGCGCAGGCGCCCAGGCACTCGCACTGCTGCAGCGTGAACAGGCCGTCCGGCGTGGTCTCGCCCATGGTCACGCCGAGCTTCTTCTCGAGGTGGTGCAGCGCCTTCTGGCCGTCGCGCAGCTGGCAAGGCAGGTTGGTGCAGACGTTGAGCTTGTACTTGCCCGTCGGCTGCTGGTTGTACATGTTGTAGAACGTGGTCACTTCGTGCACCGCGATCTGGGCCATGCCCAGGTAGTCGGCGATCACGGCCTCACTCTGCACGCTGACCCAGCCCTGCTCCTGCTGCACGATGGCCAGGCAGGCCATCACGGCAGACTGCTTCTGCTCGGGCGGGTACTTGGCGACTTCGCGCGCAAAACGGGCAAGGGTTGCCTCGGTGATGGCGGCGGTGCCAGCGGTCAGGTTCTTCGATTCGGTCGTACTCATCGGTCAATCTCCCCGAACACGATATCCATGGTGCCGATGATGGCCACGGCGTCGGCGATCATGTGGCCGCGGGCCATCTCGTCGAGCGTGGCCAGGTGCGCGAAGCCGGGCGCACGGATCTTCAGGCGGTAGGGCTTGTTGGCGCCATCGCTGACCAGATAGATGCCGAACTCACCCTTGGGATGCTCCACGGCGGCATAGGCTTCGCCTTCGGGCACGTGAAAGCCTTCGGTGAACAACTTGAAATGGTGGATCAGCTCTTCCATGTTGGACTTCATGGATTCGCGGTCGGGCGCAGCCACCTTGTGGTTGTCGGTGATGACCGGGCCGGGGTTGGCGCGCAGCCAGTCCACGCACTGCTTGATGATGCGATTGGACTCGCGCATTTCGTGCACGCGCACGAGGTAGCGGTCATAGCAGTCGCCCGTCTTGCCCACGGGCACGTCGAAGTCCATGCGGTCGTAGACGTCATAGGGCTGGGTCTTGCGCAGGTCCCATGCAATGCCGGAGCCACGGATCATGGGCCCGGTCATGCCCAGGTTCAGCGCGCGCTCGGGCGGCACCACGCCGATGCCCACGGTGCGCTGCTTCCAGATGCGGTTGTCGGTGAGCAGGGTCTCGTACTCGTCCACGCAGCCCGGGAAGCGCTGGGTGAAGTCGTCGATGAAGTCGAGCAGCGAACCCTTGCGGTTCTGGTTCATGGCCTCCAGGGCCTTGGCGTTCTTGATCTTGCTGACCTTGTACTGCGGCATGGAGTCCGGCAGGTCGCGGTACACGCCGCCCGGACGGAAGTACGCCGCGTGCATGCGCGCGCCGGAGACGGCTTCGTACATGTCGAACAGGTCTTCGCGCTCGCGGAAGGTGTAGATCAGGATGGTGGAGCTGCCGCAATCGTTGCCGTGCGAGCCGAGCCACATCAGGTGGTTCAGCAAGCGCGTGATTTCGGAGAACATCACGCGGATGTACTGGGCGCGCTCGGGCACTTCCAGGCCCATCAGCTTTTCGATGGCCAGGCAGTAGGCGTGCTCGTTGCACATCATCGACACGTAGTCCAGGCGGTCCATGTAGGGCAGCGACTGGATGTAGGTCTTGTGCTCGGCCAGCTTTTCGGTGGCGCGGTGCAAGAGGCCGATGTGCGGGTCGGCGCGCTGGACGACTTCGCCGTCGAGCTCGAGCACCAAGCGCAGCACGCCGTGCGCTGCAGGGTGCTGCGGTCCGAAGTTCAGGGAATAGTTCTTGATTTCAGCCATGGTGGGTCACGTGGGGCGCGGGCGCCTTAGTGCAGGCCTCCGTACTTGTCTTCGCGGATGATGCGCGGCGTGATTTCGCGCGGCTCGATCGACACGGGCTCGTAGACCACCCGGCGCTGCTCTGCGTCATAGCGCATCTCGACATGGCCGGACAGCGGGAAGTCCTTGCGGAAGGGGTGGCCGATGAAGCCGTAGTCGGTCAGGATGCGGCGCAGGTCGTTGTGGCCGTCGAACACGATGCCGAACAGGTCGAACGCTTCGCGCTCGTACCAGTTGGCCGAGTTCCACAGGTCGGCCACCGAGGCCACCACCGGGAAATCGTCGTCGGCGCAGAACACCTTGACGCGCAGGCGCTGGTTCAGACTGACCGACAGCAGGTGCGACACCACGCAGTAGCGCGCGCCTTCGTTGACTTCGTCGGCGTAGGCCGAGTAGTCGACGCCGCACAGGTCGATCAGCTGCTCGAACTGGCAGCCGGGCGCATCGCGCAGCTGCTGCATGGCAGCAAGGTAATCGGCGGCGGAGACTTCGACGGTGACCTCACCGAGGGCCACGTGGATCTTGCGGACCTTGTCGCCCAGCACGGCGGCAACGGTGTCCTTGATTTTTTCAGGGCGAATGGCAACAGATGTCATCGTCAACCCTCAGACGCGCGCAATGGTGTTGGTGCGGCGGATCTTCTGCTGCAGCTGGATGATGCCGTAGATCAGCGCCTCGGCCGTGGGGGGACAGCCGGGCACGTAGACATCCACGGGCACGATGCGGTCGCAACCGCGCACCACAGAGTAGCTGTAATGGTAGTACCCACCGCCATTGGCGCACGAACCCATCGACAGCACCCAGCGGGGCTCCGACATCTGGTCGTACACCTTGCGCAGGGCAGGCGCCATCTTGTTGCACAGCGTGCCGGCCACGATCATCAGATCGGACTGGCGGGGACTGGCACGGAACACTTCGGCACCGAAGCGGCCGATGTCGTAGCGGGCAGCCGCTGCGTGCATCATTTCGACCGCGCAGCAGGCCAGACCAAAGGTCATGGGCCACAGCGAACCGGTTTTGGCCCAATTCACCACGGAGTCATAGCTCGTGGTGATGAAGCCTTCCTTCATCACGCCTTCAATCATTGCATCAGTCCTTGTTGAAGCCCGCTGTCATTCCCAATCGAGGGCGCCTTTTTTCCACTCGTAGACAAAGCCCACGACGAGGATCGTCAGGAAAATCACCACAGCCACGAAACCGGCGGCACCCACCTCGTGCAGCGTGACCGCCCACGGGAAGAGGAACGCGATTTCGAGGTCGAACAGGATGAAGAGAATGGCGACGAGGTAATAGCGCACGTCAAACTTCATGCGCGCATCCTCGAAGGCTTCAAAGCCACACTCGTAGGGGGAATTCTTGGCGTCATCCGGGCGATTGGGGCCCAGGACATATCCGATGGCAAGGGGAACAACGCCTACGGCGATGCCGACCAAGATGAACAAAAGGACGGGGAGGTACTGATCGAGGTTCATCTTGAGGATGTGCTCACCGCTGTAGCCTGGCCCGACATGGCCCTTGCTGGGTCATGTCGGGGAGGCCTTTGTTTTGGTGCCGTCGGCGAGACTCGAACTCGCACAGCTTTCGCCACTACCCCCTCAAGATAGCGTGTCTACCAATTTCACCACGACGGCTGGATGTATGTGCCTGGATGGCATGAGGAACCTTGCGGTTTTGGCTTTCCAGACAATCCAGAATTCTACTCCGTAAAAACCCTGCTCTGCGGTTCAGGGCCCAAATTAGTGCAGATTATTTGGTCGGGATCTGCGCCGCGCCAGAGGCCGGCACCACAGGCACAGGAATCGCCACAGGAGCGGCACCCGACGCAGCCGAGGCCGGCGCCGAAGAGGCTGCTGCAGGCGCTTCGAGTACGCTGCCGGAGCTGGCGGGCCGCGCGTTGCCGAAGTATGCCAGAGCCAGCGTTGCAGCGAAGAACACCGCTGCCAACACCGCCGTGGTGCGCGACAGGAAGTTGGCGCTGCCGCTGGCGCCGAACAGGCTGCCCGAGCTGCCGCTGCCGAAGGCAGCACCCATGTCGGCACCCTTGCCGTGCTGGATCAGGATCAACCCGATCATTACCAGGGCGGTGATCATCTGCACCGCCAGAACCACGTTCACGATCACATTCATTCTCTGTTTACTCCTGATTTGAATAGCTTCAGGCGCGGCCCGGACGGGCAGCACCAATGATCTGCAAGAAATCGCCCGCCTTGAGCGAAGCACCGCCCACCAGGCCGCCATCGATGTCCGGCTGCGCCAGCAGTTCGGCCGCATTCGCGGCATTCATGCTGCCGCCATACAGCAGGTGGATGCGGTCGGCATGCTCGCTGGCCAGGGCCAACTGCGCACGCAGCACGGCATGCACCGCCTGCGCCTGCTCGGGCGATGCCGTGCGGCCCGTGCCGATGGCCCAGACGGGCTCATACGCCACCACGATTTCGCTGATGCAGTGGCCATTGAGGTGGATCACCGCGGCCAGCTGCCGCTTGACGACGGCTTCGGTTTCACCCGCGTCGCGCTCTGCCAGGGTCTCGCCCACGCAGACGATGGGCGTGATGCCCAGCGCCAGCGCGCGCTGCGCCTTGATGGCCACGACGGCATCGGATTCGCCGTGGTACTGGCGGCGCTCCGAATGCCCCACCAGCACATAGCGCGCACCAAACTCCTTGAGCATGGCAGCCGACATTTCACCGGTGTAGGCCCCCTGCTCGTGCGCCGACACATCCTGCGCAGCCAGGGCCACACCCGAGCCGGCGACCAGCGCCTGCACCTGGGCCAAGTAAGGCGCGGGCACCGCCACGGCCACATCGCACTGCGGCGCGGCCGAGGCCATGCCATCCCGCAATGCCTTGAGCAGCGCTTCGTTGGCGGCCAGGCCGCCGTTCATCTTCCAGTTGCCTGCGATGAGCTTCTTTTTCATGTTCACCACGTCAAAACAATCTTGCCAATGTGCTGGTTGGATTCCATCAGGGCATGCGCCTGGGCCGCATCGGCCGCCGCAAAGGTGCTGTGGATGACCGGGCGCACCGTACCGGCGGCCAGCAAGGGCCACACCTGCTCGCGCAGCGCACGGGCAATGGCGCCCTTGAAGGCCACCGAGCGCGGGCGCAGGGTGGAACCGGTGATGGTGAGCCTGCGGCGCAGCACCAGACCGGCGTTGATCTCGCCCTTGACCCCGCCCTGCACGGCGATGATGACGATGCGGCCATCCTCGGCTAGGCACTCGACCTCGCGCGCCACATAGCTGCCCGCGACCATGTCCAGCACCACGTCGACACCCTTGCCGTCGGTGATGCGCTTGGCCTCCACCACAAAGTCCTGCGACTTGTAGTTGATGGCATGGTGCGCGCCCAGGTCCAGGCAGGCCTGGCACTTGTCGTCGCTGCCCGCCGTGGCGATCACCGTGGCACCGAAGGCGCGCGCCAACTGAATGGCGGTGACGCCGATGCCGCTGGTACCGCCCTGCACCAGCAGGGTTTCACCGGCCTGCAGGCGGCCACGGTCAAAGACATTGCTCCACACCGTGAAAAAGGTCTCGGGCAGCGAGGCAGCCTCGATATCGCTGAACCCGGCAGGCACCGGCAGGCACTGCTCGGCCGGCGCCACGCACCATTGCGCGTAGCCACCACCGGCCACGAGCGCGCAGACACGGTCGCCAATGGCCAGGCCCGACCGGGCCAGCGCATCGGCGTCACCCGCCTCCACCACACCCGCCACCTCGAGACCGGGAAGGTCGGAGGTGCCAAGCGGGGGCGCGTAGTGGCCCATGCGCTGCAGCACATCAGGGCGGTTGATGCCGCTGGCACCCACGCGGATCAGCAGCTCGCCCGCACCCGGCACGGGTACGGGGCGCTCACCGAGGCGCAAGACCTCAGGCACACCGAACGAGGAAATCTCCACCGCTTGCATAGGAAGGTCCGTGGTTGATGGCATGGAAATCACCAGTCCCGACCACCGCCCGCAGGAGGCCGCTGCAAGCGGCCCACCCGATGGCGGCAGCCAAGGCGATGGATCAGCCGTTCACCTGGCCGGAAGCGCCATCCGATGGCAGCGACTGCTGTTGTTGCTGCTGCTGGTCGGCTGGCTGGCGATCACGGCCCTGGTCACGGCGGGGTTCGCGGTCGCCACGCTCCTGGGGAGCCGGGCGATCGCTGAAACCACCACCCGCAGGGCGGTCGGCCAAAGCCTTCATGGACAGCTTGACGCGGCCCTTTTCGTCGGTTTCCATGACCTTGACCTTGACGATCTGGCCTTCGGTCAGGTAATCGCCAACGCGCTCGACGCGCTCGTGCGCGATCTGGCTGATGTGCAGCAGGCCATCCTTGCCGGGCAGCAGGTTGATCAGTGCGCCGAAGTCCAGGATCTTGGTCACAGGGCCTTCGTAGATCTTGCCGATTTCGACTTCGGCCGTGATCTGCTCGATGCGGCGCTTGGCTTCATCGGCCTTGGCGTTGTCGGTGGCGGCGATGGTGATGGTGCCGTCTTCCTCGATGTTGATCTGGCAGCCGGTCTCTTCGGTCAGCGCACGGATCACGGAGCCGCCCTTGCCGATCACGTCACGGATCTTCTCGGGGTTGATCTTCATCGTGTAGAGCTTGGGCGCGAAGTTGGACACTTCGGTCTTGGCTTCGCCCATGGCTTCCTGCATCTTGCCCAGGATGTGGATGCGCGCTTCCTTGGCCTGGGCCAGGGCGACCTGCATGATTTCCTTGGTGATGCCCTGGATCTTGATGTCCATCTGCAGCGCGGTGATGCCGGCGGTGGTACCGGCGACCTTGAAGTCCATGTCGCCCAGGTGATCTTCATCGCCCAGGATGTCGGTCAGCACGGCAAAGCGGTTGGCGTCCTTGATCAGGCCCATGGCGATACCGGCCACGTGCGCCTTCATGGGCACGCCGGCGTCCATCATCGACAGGCAGCCGCCGCAGACCGAAGCCATGGACGAGGAGCCATTGGATTCGGTGATTTCCGACACCACGCGCATGGTGTAGGGGAATTCTTCCTTGGTGGGCAGCACGGCCATCAGGGCACGCTTGGCCAGGCGGCCGTGGCCAATTTCGCGGCGCTTGGTCGAGCCCATGCGGCCCACTTCGCCGGTGGCGAAGGGAGGCATGTTGTAGTGCATCATGAAGCGGTCTTCGTACTCGCCAGCCAGGGCGTCGATGCGCTGGGCATCGCGCTCGGTACCCAGCGTGGTCACGACCAGCGCCTGGGTTTCGCCACGCGTGAACAGGGCCGAACCATGGGCACGGGGCAGCACGCTGTTGCGGATCTCGATGGGGCGCACGGTGCGCGTGTCGCGGCCGTCGATGCGGGGCTCGCCGGCCAGGATCTGGCTGCGCACCAGGCGCGCTTCGATGTCGAACAGCATGCCTTCGACCTTGACGGCGTCGAATTCCACGCCTTCGGCCTTGAGGCCAGCCATCACGGCAGCGTAGGCTTCGCGGCAGGCTTGCGTGCGGCTTTGCTTGTTGCGGATCTGGTAGGCGGCGGCGAGCTTCTCGTCGGCCAGGGCACCGACCTTGGCGATCAGGGCTTCGTCCTTGGCGGGGGCTTGCCACGTCCATGCGGGCTTGCCAGCATCACGCACTAGGTCATGGATGGCGTTGATGGCGACATTGCCCTGCTGGTGGCCGAACACCACGGCGCCGAGCATGATTTCTTCAGACAGCTGCTGGGCTTCGGATTCCACCATCAGCACGGCGGCTTCGGTGCCGGCGACCACGAGGTCCATCTGCGAGCCCTTGCGCGCGGTCTGGCCGGGGTTCAGCACGTATTCGCCATTGATGTAGCCCACGCGCGCGGCGCCGATGGGGCCGGTGAACGGGATGCCGGAGATGGCCAGGGCGGCGCTGGTGGCAATCAGGGCGGCGATGTCGGCGTCGACTTCGGGGTTCAGCGACACGGTGTGGATCACCACGTGCACTTCGTTGAAGAAGCCTTCGGGGAACAGCGGGCGGATCGGGCGGTCGATCAGGCGGCTGGTCAGCGTTTCGTGCTCGCTGGGCTTGGCTTCGCGCTTGAAGAAGCTGCCGGGGATCTTGCCTGCGGCGTAGGTCTTCTCGATGTAGTCCACCGTCAGGGGGAAGAAGTCCTGGCCGGGCTTGGCCGACTTGGAAGCCACCACGGTGGCCAGCACCACGGTGTCGTCGATGTTCACCAGCACGGCGCCGGAGGCCTGGCGGGCGATTTCGCCCGTTTCCATGATGACGGTCTTGTCACCCCATTGGAAGGTCTTGGTGACTTTGTTGAAAATGCTCATGTTCAGCTCCTTTTGTTGTAGCTGGCAGCACAGTGCCAGCCTGGCGTGGAGGGCAATTCAGAACACGATGCCATTCCAGCGGACCTGCCCCTGCGCACGGCGGCGGCAGGCCCGTTGGAATGACACAGCTTCGCTCTGTTTTGCGGCTCCGAAGTAAAAAACGCCTGAGCTAGCGGACTAACCCAGGCGTTTTGGCATGCAATGGGGATTACTTGCGCAGACCCAACTTGGCGATCAGGGCGGTGTAGCGGTCAGCGTCCTTGGCCTTGAGGTAGTCCAGCAGCTTGCGACGACGGCTCACCATGCGCAGCAGGCCGCGGCGACCGTGGTGGTCCTTGGCATGCGTCTTGAAGTGAGGGGTCAGTTCGTTGATGCGGGCCGTCAGCAGGGCCACTTGCACTTCTGGGCTACCAGTATCGTTGGCAGCACGGGCGTTGGCCTTGACGACTTCGGCCTTGATGGAGGATGCGATCATTACTTTTTCCTTGGACTGAGGCCCAGGCAGACAGCCGAAGACCCCGGTTTTTACTTGCGCCACCCGCTGGAAAGGCCGGTAGCGTGCGTCTTGCACCATGCAAAACAGTCGGATTATAGCCTGCGCCCCGGCAAATCGGTCTTTTTGGGCTTGCCGAACCCCCATGGGTGCGCCCAGAATGCACTCCACCGCAAAGTTACAGCGCGTCCGAACCTCACAGATCGCGCAAAAGCAAGCGACAAAACACCCACAAGTGCAACAGAAAGCGCGGAACACCAGGTGCATGCGCTGGGCCGCTCGACAATCCTGAAGGCAGCGCCTGTTCCTTTCAGGACACAGGCTCCGCCCGCTCGTCCCGGCTTCCATGCCACTGGTCAGTACGCAATGGTCACGTCACATCCGGTCACCTAATATGAAAATCATGAAAGCATCGCCCTCCTTCCATTCGCCTGGACTTCGCGCCCTTCGGGGGGCTGCGCGCGCCAGTGCAGGGTTCACGGCCATTGAACTCATGGTGGTGGTGGCCATCGTGGGCGTATTGACCGCGCTCGCAGCACCGAGTTTCACTCCGCTGATCGAGCGCTGGCGTGTCCGTGAGGCCGCAGAAAGCATCACCGCCTCCGTTTACTTGGCACGCTCGGAGGCCATCAAGCGGGGCGGCAACGTCGTCATCCTTAAAAACAACAGCAACGACATTAATGCCCCAACCTGCAACAACGG
Organism: Acidovorax sp. Root219; assembly: GCF_001428665.1. Classification (GTDB taxonomy): domain Bacteria; phylum Pseudomonadota; class Gammaproteobacteria; order Burkholderiales; family Burkholderiaceae_C; genus Acidovorax. Next base: position 26,289 of record NZ_LMIJ01000015.1, on the reverse strand, counting down.
CACTGGAGCGACTGAATGGGGATGCGGCTGGAATGTCTTCCTTGACGTCAATGCCAACGGGTCGCAAGACGCCTGCGTAGCCACAGCGACACCCAATGAGTGCTCCATTCAGACAGTCACGGCACCCACCCGGGTGGCGGTGACTCTGGCAGGGAGTGTTCAAGGAAAGATTGTGATTGATCGCTGGGGCATGGCATCACACGCCGGCAGCGGCAGCACCGCTCCAACCAATATGTTCTTTGCCATTGCCCCTCAGGGCAAGACGATGACCGACCCCAACGCAGCACGCCTGTGCGTCGGCATGGGCGGCCGCATTGTCCGCAAGAAAGGGAGCGAGACATGCTGAGCGCCCGCCCCACTCCGATATTCGCGCAGGTTGCAACCACCAACCTCGCCGACACCGCGCACATCCGTAGAGGATATTCCATGCACACCGCAAATGTTCAACACAAGGATTCACAGCGTGGCGTGAGCCTGATCGAATCCCTCGTCGCCATCGTCGTCATGTCACTGGGCATTCTGGGCATTCTGGGCGTACAGATGCGCACCCTGGCAGACACACAGACCAGCGTGCGCAGAGCCCAGGCAATTCGTCTGATCGAAGACCTGAGCGAGCGCATGAAGGTCAATCCCAGCGCCCTGGGCAGCATGGCCAGTTACACCACTGCCTGGAACAACACACCCACCTCCCCAGCGGACTGCAAAACCACGGCCTGCAATAGCGGCCAGCTCGCGGTCTATGACTTGGTGCAGTGGAAGCAGTCGGTCAAAAACACACTCCCCAGTGCCGATGCCAACGTCTTCGTGGTCGCCGACGAGACCGATGCCGCCAACCGCAGGCAGTTGGGGGTGATGATCAGTTGGCGCGAAAACGAGCGCGAAAGCACTGCTGATTACACCAACCCGCTGGCGACAGCCACTACGGGAGGAGCCAACGTCAGCTGCCCTGCCGGCAGCACCTGCCACCTTCAGTATGTTCAGTTGAACGCTCGCTGTGCGCCCTATACCCTGGATGCGACCCCCCAATTTTTCTGCCCGGCATCCAAAACCTAGTTCGCGCAGCCAGGAAACTGTTTTGCCCACGCCCAAGCACCCCGCACAGAGACATTCCAAATGACTTCCGACCACCCTACTGCCAAGGATTGCAGGCCCCGCCGCGTGGCGGACACCCCAGCATGGATTTCACAGAGATCCCAGCGTGGTGTCACTCTGGTCGAGCTGATGGTCGGCATCACCATCGGCTTGATGACCATTGCGGTGGCCATTGGCTCACTCATGGTGTCACGCGGCATCTCAGGCACCGTCAGCGACGCCAGCCAGTTGCAGCAGCAGGCGGCCTATACATTTCGCGTCCTGGGCCAGCAGTTGCGACAAGCAGGGTCGCTGCGATTGAATCTGGCAGCGCAGAAGCAGGCCACCGCCAGCATTGACGTGGCAGACCCCGTGGCCTTTGAAACAAAGTCCACTGATTTCGACCCCTCGATCAACACACTGTCAGGCAAGGATTCGCCCACCAGCAGCGAATTCAAGCTGGCCGTTGGCTACCGCAATTACACGGAAGCACTGTACCCAGCAGCCGCCGAGGCATCTCTGTTCCGAAACTGCCTGGGGCAGCAGGATGCCGCAAAACCCACGCTAATCCAAAGCCAGTTCGCCCTGGACACCACCACCAATGAACTGATGTGTGCGGGATCGGACGGAACCCGTCAAGCCATTATTCAAAACGTGGCCGACTTCCAGGTCCGCTATCTGGTGCAAACAGATGCAGCACTGGGCCTCCCTCGAATCCAGTATGTCAATGCGGCCACGGCCACTGCCGACTGGTCTCGGGTGTTTGGCGTGGAGGTCTGCATCTCCCTGTACGGCACGGAAAATATCGACATGCCGGCTGGTAGCACCTACAAGAATTGCGACGGCACCACCAATGTCGACATGACAACATTGCTGGCCCCGAGGAAGAATCGCCTGCACATGACTTTTCGCAATGTGTACCAATTGCGCAGCCAGGGCCTGACAGGCTGAAGCCACAGAGAGATATTCCATGCAACGCATGCCCATTTCCCCCTCCCGTCGCCAGCGCGGCATATCGCTGTTCATCGTGATTGTGCTGGTGATGCTTTCGGCACTGCTGGCCCTGTGGGGCTCGCGAACATCCTTGTTCAACGAAATGATCGTAGGCAACGATGCAGATTACCAACGCGCATTCGAAGCAGCCCAGGCCCTGATGCAGGACGCCGAATTCGATATCCGGGGCGAACGCTCTGACGGCACGCCCTGCGTACCCGACGGCGGCAACGCCGAGGTGTGCCGGGTTCCCAATGTGGTGGTCAACCCGGTCTGGATTCCAGCCGAGGACAAGGAAACCGGCGACCTGCTGGCAGAACTCGATAAAGCCACCACCAAATGCGTCAAGGGCCTGTGCCTCAAGCGTGTTACCAACCAGGATTTCTGGAACGACAAGCCGACTTTGACCGCCATGATGGTCAATGGCGTTGGCGCACGGTATGGCCAGTTCACCGGAGCCAAGGGCGGCAGCGCCAGCAACCCCATTCTCAAACTCAACCAGCCTGGTGACAGCGCCACCCAAGGCGGATGGTACTGGATAGAAATCATGCCCTACGACGCCAACGCAGGAAACTCCGGACTCATTACCAACAGCGATGCCAATCTGGCGCTCAACCTGACCCCCAACGTCGCATACCGAATCACTGCAGTGGCGCATGGCCTTAAGCCGAGTACCAAGGTCGTACTCCAATCCACTTTTGTACGGCAGAAGATCAAGAATTGAATGGAAATACCATGAAAAACAATCCTATTTTCAAGAAAACCATTTTGTGCGCTGTGATTGGCTCGATGTGCGCACCCTATGCAGCCTTTGCAGCCCCACTGGACCTGTCCCAACTGCCACCAGGCCTAGTGGCCATACCGCCGACGCCCAACGTCGTTGTAACCGTCGATGATTCCGGCAGTATGGGCGAAAACATCGACGGCGCAGGCACGCCAGTCAAGATCACGGCACTGAAAGCCGCACTGGCAGATGTCTTCAATGACAAGTTGCTGCTACCCGATGGCAAAATTCGACTTGCATGGCAGGTGATGTGGAACAACGGCGGCGCAACCGGAGCAGGCAGCCTGACTCCGGGCGCAGTCAACTCGATGAAAATTCTGGATGATACGCACCGAACGAATTTTCTCGCCTTTGCTGCTTCATTGAAGGCCAACAATGGCACACCATCACACAGGATGATGAAGCAGACGTACGATTACATGAAAACTGCCCAAGGCATCAACAGCCCCTGGGCCTCCAAGCCGGGAACGACAGAATTGCCCTACATGGGCTGCCGTCGCTCCTATCAGATATTCATGACCGATGGCGGCTGGAACGGCCAGGATGCATCGGTACGCCCAGGCAATACTGACAATAACAACATTACCTTGCCCGATGGCACAATCTACGACAAAACATCGGCGCAGACCAACGTTTACCGAGGTGCAGTCTCGAATTTGCTTGCCGATTGGGCCATGAAAATGTGGTCCGAGGATTTGCAAACTGGTATTACTAACGACCTCAAGCCCAGTACGACCGACGGTGTGCAGTCCACAGAAACATTCGGCGCCGTGGCCCTTCAGAGGTACTGGAACCCAAAGCACAATCCCGCGACCTGGCAGCATGTGGTCCAGTACACGATTGGCTACGGCAAAGATGCATACTCCTGGCCCAGCGACCCCACCTGGGACTCCGCGACCGATGACAACTATGGCGGTGACTACTCAAACCTGATTCAGGGAACCGCACTGTGGTCGCCCACGGTGTTCGGTGATCTGAATGCAAACAACCCCGCCGAACTTTGGCACATGGCCATCAACAGCCGGGGCAAGTTCTACCCCACAGGTCCGGGTCGAAAATACGATCTGAAAGAAGCATTTCGCAATATCCTGGAGAACATCAATCTACAGAATACCGCGGACGTGGCCACTATGGGCGCGAGCGCGAGCACGAACATCCGAACAGACGTCAGCCGTTTTGTCGCGGGCTTTGAACCCAAGAAGTGGTCTGGATACGTGTACGCAGACACCATCAAAACCGACGGCAGCGTCAGCCCGGATACCGGGTGGGGCGTCAACACAGGCTTGCCGGCCCCCAAGGACCGTAAAACCACTGCCCAGAAACTCGATGCGCTGCCATCGGTCACCAACCGAGTCATTCTCACTACCAACGACCTGACCAACCAAGGGGTTTCCTTTGAGTGGGAGACGGGTGTGACCAAGTTGAGTGCGGCGCAAAAACTTCTGCTCGACACAGGCAGCAAGGGGGAAGACCGGGTCAACTTCCTGCGAGGAGATCGAACCAAGGAAGAAGGCACTACGGCCAAGCCATTCCGTGTGCGGGATTCTCGCCAAGGGGATATCGTCAATTCAAGCGTCTGGTATACCGCCTCACCATCCAGCAACTACCCCCACAAGGGCTACAAGACCTTTACGGCAGCGAACAGAAATCGCCTACCCATGATTTACGTCGGTGGCAATGACGGCATGCTGCATGGATTTTCCGCAGTTGATGGCGAAGAGAAAATCGCATATATTCCGAAAGCGGTCATCCCTGAATTGTACAAACTCAGCGACCCCAGCTACGCGCACCGCGCCTATGTGGATGGTTCGCCATTTACTGGAGATGTAGATATTGCCGACAAATCGGTGCCAGGATACGCCCCCGATTGGCGCACCATGCTGGTGGGAAGCTTGGGCGCCGGAGGCAAAGGCTATTTTGTCCTGAATGTGACGCAACCCGGCAGCAAGGATGGAACCGTTACCTCGGATTTCACCACGGCAAAGGCAGCCAGCGCGGTGGTTCTGGACAGGACCTTGCATCCCAGCGCGCCGTTGACAGCAGGCAGTGATGATGAAGACATTGGCCATATCTTCGCGCCGCCGGTCATGGACGACGTCAACCCATTCAGGACAACCCAGGTCGCACTGATGAACGACAATCGCTGGGCCGTGGTGATGGGCAATGGCTACAACAGCAAGAATGAACGCCCCGTGCTGCTCATTCAGTACCTGGATGGCAACAAGGCCCTGAAAAAGATTGTGGCCACTGGCGCCCAGGTCGTCAGCAGCCCCGTCAACGCCGTAACGGACACCAACGTGCTGGCCAATGGACTGTCAGCCCCCAAACTGCTGGATTTCAACAGCGACGGCAAGGTGGATGTGGCCTACGCTGGCGACCTGAAGGGCAACCTTTGGAAGTTCGATCTGACAAGCAAGACCGCCTCCGACTGGAAAGTGGCGGAATTTGGCGGCAGCTCCAAGCCCCTGTTCGTTGCGACCTATGTCGATGGCAAGCGGCAACCAATATCGGCTCCTCCCATTGTCAAAGCCAATGACCGTGGTGTGGGCGGGGTGATGGTCGCCTTCGGGACGGGCGTGAATGTCACCGACGCCCACCGCATCAGCACGGAAGTACAAAGCATGTACTCCGTACACGACAACACCAAGTACAAGCAGGCCGCTGACGGCACCCTGGTGGTGAACACCGTGACCAGCGACAACGGAGTGGTACCGGTGGCCGTGAGTGGCCGCACCAACCTGGTCAAGCAGGAAATGGAAACAAGCGCCACAGGCATCGCAGGCGGTGGGGTGAACGCAGACCAGCGCTTTTGGAAAATGAGCGACAACGCCGTCAACTATGACAAGACCAAAGGCACCGTGAACCAAGGCTGGTACTTCGACTTCCAGGTCAGCAGTGAACGCGTGCTCAAGCCAATGAGCTTCTTTGACGGCAGCAACAACCTCATGGTGTGGTCCGTCACACCCGCCTACGGAGGCAACGCCACTGGCGCGGAATCCTGTGAGCCAGCGGGCACTGCCGAAAAAGCCTACCTGACCTTGCTCAACATCATGGATGGAAAGCGGCCGAGCGTGCAGGTGATGGATACCAATGGGGATGGCATCTACAATAAAGCAAGCGATGGGCTGACATCGAGAATGACCATTGACCCGGGTGCGTCCAGTGCCACCACGGGGAAGAAGACCATTTCTATCAAGGGCGCGGGGAACAACAAGAACAAGGAACTGGCCCGGATGCCCGAACAGCCCATGCGCCCGAGCTGGCGCCAACTGCAATAATTAAATGCAATACCAAGGAGGGTCGCCATCCATGCGCCACCAGAACAACAAGGGCTTCACGCTGATTGAGCTCATGATCGTTGTAGCAATCGTTGGTATCCTGACTGCGATCGCGGTACCCAGCTACAGAGAGTACATTCGGCGCGGGCACCGCGCCGATGCGCGGGCCGGTTTGCTGCAGGCTGCGCAGTGGCTGGAGCGAGCGTCTACAGCGACGGGGGTCTATCCGACGACTATCCCCGCCAGCATGACGTGGTCTGCCGATCCAGCCAAGCGCTATCTGATCTCCATCGGAGGCCCAGCGACCACATCCAGCTTCACCTTGACGGCCACCCCCAAGGTGGGGACCGCCCAAGTAGGTGACAAGTGCGGCAACCTGACACTCACCCAGGCAGGTGTGCGCAATATTGTGTCGCCCCCGTTTGCAATTGATGTCGCGGAATGCTGGAACAAATGAACCGGGCCGCAACTGTTGAAAGGCAGTAGTTGCGCTAGCATGCACGCCACCATGGCGACCTCTTCGGAACAACAACACACCACCCAAGCGCTTGAGCTAGCAACTCAGGCGCTTTGTCTTTCCAACCCCAATCCCCGCGTGGGTTGTGTCATCACCACGCCCGACGGCCACGTCCTCTGCCAGGGCTTCACCCAGCAGGCCGGCGGCCCGCATGCCGAGGTCATGGCGCTGCGCGATGCGGCAGCCCGGGGCAACAAGGTGCAGGGAGCTACCGCCTACGTCACGCTGGAGCCTTGCTCCCACCAGGGCCGCACGGGGCCCTGCTGCGATGCGCTGATAGGGGCTGGCATCGGCAGGGTGGTGGCCTCCCTGGCAGACCCCAACCCCCTGGTCTCGGGCCAGGGCTTCGCGCGCCTGCGCGCTGCCGGCGTGGAAGTGGTCGTGGGCCCTGGCGCCAAGGAGTCGCGCGAACTCAATATCGGTTTCTTCAGCCGCATGGTGCGCGGCACACCGTGGGTACGCATCAAGACCGCAGCCTCCCTGGATGGCACCACCGCGCTGGTCAACGGGCAGAGCCAGTGGATCACCTCGCCCGCAGCCCGCGCCGATGGCCATGCCTGGCGCGCCCGCGCCTGCGCCGTGCTCACGGGCATAGGCACCGTGCTCGACGACGACCCGCGCCTGGACGTGCGCGAGGTCGCCACGCCGCGCCAGCCGCACCTGGTGATCGTGGACAGCCAGTTGCAAACCCCGCTGGAGGCCCGCCTTTTCTCCGTGCCGGGCCGCACCTGCCTCATTTACACCGCAAGCGACGATGCCGCGAAAAAAGCGGCCCTGGAGGGCCGAGGGGCCACGGTGATCCACCTGCCCAACCCACAGGGCAAGGTGGACCTGCGCGCCATGCTCAAGGACCTGGGCCAACGCAGCGTTAACGAACTGCATGTGGAGGCGGGCCACAAGCTCAATGGGTCCTTCCTGCGCGAAGGGCTGGTGGATGAAGTGCTGCTCTACCTGGCCCCCCGGCTGCTCGGACCGGGCCTGGGCATGGCCCAGACAGCGCCTTTGCAAACCCTGGCGGATGGCACCGCTCTCGACTATGTCTCCGTGGACCGGATCGGACCCGATCTGCGCATCGTCGCCCGGGTTCAGGGGCGCGATAGCTTCTGACCAGCCGACCCCATGGGCCCAGCTCCGGCCCATGCACCAAAACAGCCCAGCACCACCCCGGTGACGCACGCCACATCCTGGCGCATTTTTTGCTTAATTTTGGTGCACTCATTGCATACCGCAGTGAAACGCACCAAAACAGATCAAACAAACGCGTGGAGATGGTATGGAAGCACTCAAACAGGGCACGGACGCCTTGTTCATTCTGCTCGGGGCAATCATGGTGCTGGCCATGCATGCCGGGTTCGCCTTTCTGGAGCTGGGCACGGTCCGCAAGAAGAACCAGGTGAATGCGCTGGTCAAGATCCTCGTGGACTTCTCCGTGTCCACCGTGGTGTACTTTGCGGTGGGCTACAGCGTGGCCTATGGCACGCATTTCTTCGTGGGGGCAGACACCCTGGTCCAGCAAAGCGGCTATTCGCTGGTCAAGTTCTTCTTTCTGCTCACCTTCGCAGCGGCCATTCCGGCCATTGTGTCGGGCGGTATTGCCGAACGCGCCAAGTTCTGGCCGCAGCTCATGGCCACGGCCATCATCGTCGGCTTCGTCTACCCCTTCTTCGAGGGCATCGCGTGGAACCAGCACTTCGGCGTGCAGGCCTGGATCAAGTCGTTGACCGGCGAAGAGTTCCATGACTTCGCGGGCTCGGTCGTGGTCCACGCCGTGGGCGGCTGGATCGCCCTGCCCGCCGTGGTGCTGCTCGGCTCGCGCGCCAACCGCTACCGCAAGGATGGCGCCATCTCGGCCCACCCGCCATCAAACATCCCCTTCCTGGCCCTCGGGGCCTGGATTCTGGTGGTCGGCTGGTTCGGCTTCAACGTGATGAGCGCACAGACCGTGGACAAGCTCTCGGGCCTGGTGGCGGTCAACTCGCTGATGGCCATGGTGGGCGGCACGCTAGCCGCCCTGGTGCTGGGCAAGAACGACCCGGGCTTCGTGCACAACGGCCCTCTGGCCGGCCTGGTGGCGGTGTGCGCGGGCTCCGACCTGATGCACCCGCTGGGCGCGCTGGTCACAGGCGCCATTGCCGGCACCATCTTCGTGCTGCTGTTCACGCTGACGCAGAACAAGTGGAAGATCGACGATGTGCTCGGCGTCTGGCCCCTGCACGGCCTGTGCGGCACCTGGGGCGGCCTGGCGGCGGGCATCTTCGGCAGCAAGGCCCTTGGCGGCCTGGGCGGTGTGGCCTTCAGCGCACAGCTGATCGGCACCAGCATGGGCGTGGTCTGGGCCCTCCTGGGCGGACTGGTGGTGTACGGGGCCCTCAAGGCCACTGTGGGCCTCAGGCTGTCGCAGGAAGAGGAGTTCGACGGCGCAGACCTTTCCATCCACAAAATCAGCGCAACGCCGGACCGCGAAGTGAGCTGGTAAGCAGCGACCGGGCGGCGGCACCGTTCACACAGCGTTACGTTTCGGCGCACCGTCCGACAGCGGCGACTGGGGCGGCGGGATATACCTTCTGTAGTATCCAGAAAGTCCCCTCCAATGCCAGCCCCCATCGCTCTCAAAGACCTTGCCGCCACCGCCCGCTATGGCTGGATGGGGCTGGTCGCCACACTCGCGGTGGCCGTGATCACCGGTTGCGCTGGGTTGCCCCAGGACGTGGATCGCCCCGAATCCACCGCCCTCGCCTCCCCTGCCGGCACGCCGCTGGGGCAAATGGTGGAGGCCAACCGCCAGGCGGCGGCAGGTCGTTACCCTTCGGGCTTTCTGCTGCTGGGCGGGCCCCAGGCGGCCTACAGCAGCCGCTTGGCACTGGTGGAAGCGGCGCACAAGACCCTGGACCTGCAGTACTACGCCATCCACGCCGATGCCAGCACCGAGCGCCTGCTCAAGGGCGTGGTGTCGGCCGCCCAACGCGGGGTCAGGGTCAGGGTGCTGCTCGATGACTTCCACAGCGCCGGGCGCGATGCGCAGGTCATGCGCCTGGCCTTCGTGCCCAACATCGAGATGCGCATGTTCAACCCGCTCACCGGCGCGCGCGGCTCCTCGATGGGGCGCATGTTCAGCGCCGTGGCCGATTTTTCCCGCGCGCAGCAGCGCATGCACAACAAGCTCTTCATCGCCGACAACGCCATGGGCGTCACCGGCGGGCGCAACCTGGGCGACGCCTACTTCGGCACGGCCGATGCGGGCAATTTCGTGGACCTGGACGTGCTGGCCGCCGGGCCCATCGTGCAGGACCTCTCGCGCAGCTTCGACCACTACTGGAACAACCAGCGCGCCTACCCCGTGCAGTCCCTGGTCACACGCGAGGAACTGGACACCATGCGCAGCCAGTACGAGGCGGCCGACGTTGCCGAACGGGAACGCCAGGTGGCCCTTGACACCAAGCCACCGCCCCCTGCCGCCAGCGCGCCAGCCCCGGGCCAGGACGACCCTGGCGGTGTTGGCGCCCAGCGCAGCCGCATCTGGGACTACCAGCCTATGGACCTGGGCGCCGTGTCCTTTGTCTGGGCACCGGCTGTGGTGCTGGTTGACCAACCCGCCAAGATCCCGGCCGAAGGCGTCGCCGCCCCTCCATCTCCCGACGCAGCACCTGCCAGCGGATCCAACGCCCGACAGGCCGCGCGCATCGCCCCTCCTGCAGGGGGCGTAGCCGCCGCCAGCGGCACTGCGGTGCTCCCGTCCACAGACGCAGCCGATGCCGGTGAGGGCGACACGGTGGTGGACGGCCTGCTGCATTTGATGGGCCAGGCCCGGCGCGAATTGCTCATCGTCTCGCCCTACTTCGTGCCCGGCCCCGACATGAAGCAGGCCTTTGCCCAGGCCCGCCAACGTGGCGTGCGGGTGCGGGTGCTCACCAACTCCCTGGCGTCCAACGACGCCCCCATAGCCCATGCCGGCTATGCCCGGCACCGGCCCGAACTGCTGGCCATGGGGGTGGAGCTGTACGAAATGCGCAGCGAGCTCACCGGCCTGGGCAGTGCCTTCGGCAGCCCGGGCGGCTCCTCGGGCCGCAGCGGCTCTTCGCCCACCGGCTCGGTGGGCAGTTCGCGCGCCATGCTGCACTCCAAGCTGCTGGTGATGGACGGCCGTCTGGTCGCCATCGGCTCCATGAACCTCGATATGCGCTCGCAAAAGCAGAACACCGAGATCGCGCTGCTGATCCGCAGCACCGAGCTGTCCCGGCGCATCACCACCCGACTCGAACCGGCCCTGGGCGAACTGGCCTGGCGCGTGGAACTGCAGCAGCCGGGCGGCCAGTTGCTGTGGCACGCGCCACAGGGCAGCGGCCTGCAGGACAGCACTACCGAGCCCGATGCCAGCGCGCCGCTGCGCCTGCTGCTGCAACTGCTCGGCCCGCTCGCCCCGGACCACCTGTTGTGATTCAGACCGTGACGCGGTCCTGCAACGCGTCCACCCAGACCGTGATGGCGCGCTGGTCCGTCATGGTCCGCACATGCTGGTACGCCGCCTCGCCCTCGGGGAAGCGCCGGCGCATCAGGTTCAGCCACTGCTTGAGGCGGCCCGCGCGCTGGCGCGGCTCCAGGTCCTCGCAGACCAGTTGCCAGAACGCGGCGATGTGCGGCAGCAGGTCGGCCCATTGCACGGTGTCCGAGCTCGGCTGCCCCGCATCCGTGGCACGGATGGCGCGCGCCAGCCCAGGGTCGGCCACCATGCCACGCCCCAGCATCAGCGCATCGCAGCCCGATACCTCGCGGCAGCGCAGCGCGTCGGACACCGTCCATATCTCGCCATTGGCGACCACGGGCAAGGCCACGGCCGCGCGGATGGCCGGTATCTGCTCCCAGTAGGCCGGGGGCCGGTAGCCGTCGGCCTTGGTACGGGCATGCACTACCAGCTCGCAGGCGCCGCCCGCCTCCATGGCCTGTGCGCACTCGCGCATCAGGCCGCTGTCGTTGAAGCCCAAACGCATCTTGGCGGAGACCGGCAGATGCGCCGGCACGGCGCGCCGCACCGCCGCCACCAGCGCGGCAATGCGCTCGGGCTCTTGCAGCAGGGCCGCCCCGCCGCCGTGGCGGTTGACCACCTTGGCCGGGCAGCCGAAGTTCAGATCGATCCCTTCGGGCCCGAGAGCCGCCAAGCGTGCCGCATTCTCGGCCATGCTCACCGGGTCGGAGCCCAGCAACTGGGCGCGCACCGGCACCCCGGCCAGCGTGCGGCTGCCGTTGCGCAGCTCGGGCAGGTAGCGCAGGAACACCTTGTCTGGCAGCAACGTGCCCGTGATGCGGATGAACTCCGACACGCAGCGGTCCACCCCGCCCACCCGGGTGAGCACGTCACGCAGCACAAAATCGAGAAGCCCCTCCATCGGGGCGAGCAGCAGGGTCATCGCGCAGCAAACATCACAGAAAGAAAGCCCGCCCTGTGGGCGCAGCCAACCTGCGATTGTGCGGCAGGCGGGTCATCACAGCGTCATGCCCCGGTGCTGCAATGGTGGGTCATTGCCTTGCGCCTTCACCATGCTGCTCCAAAAAACCGACAAAGCCCGCCTGGAACTCTCGCCCGGTGTCCGCACGCTGAGCCTGCGCGAGCGGTCACTGCTGCTGCTGGCCGACGGCAAATCCCTGTCGGACCTGCAGGCCATGTACAACGGCATCGGCGCGCAGATCGTGGACAACCTCATGCGCCAGGGCTACCTCACCGGCCCGGCCACCCTGCCCGAAGCGCCGCTGCCCACGGCTACAGTGGCTGCAGTGACAACACCCGAGCCCCCTGCAGCAACATCGGCAGGGAAACCCAACGACGCCCTGCGCTCGCTGGCAGGTACGCGCATGTACCTGTTCGACATCTGCGAGCGCATGTTCGCGCGCCGGGACCCCGCCCTGGCCCGGCAGTTCCACGAGGCCCTGCGCGGTGCGCGCGACCGCTCCAGCATGCTCGACGTGGGCGAAGCCCTGCTGGATGAAGTGGCGCAGATGGCAGGGCCCGAGCGCGCCCAGACCATTCGCGACCGCATGGACCAGCTGCTGCCCCAGGAACCTGCGGGCACACCGTCCCCGGTGTAATCGGAGGCTGCCGCAGGGCCTGGGTTCAGCCGATGGCCGCCAGCCGCCAGAGCGAAGTCACCTCGGCGGAGCGGGCGGCGTGCAAGGCATCACCGGCGTCGACGGCTTTGGCATGCCGGGGCTGCACGTCGTGCCGACCCAGGATGCGCAGGCCACCCTCGGCGATCCAGGCCAGCAATTGCTCGCGCGGGCGCAGTTCCAGGTGCTCGGCCAGGTCCGACAGGATCAGCCAGCCTTCTCCGCCTGGCTCCAGGTGGGCCGCCAGGCCCGCCAGAAAGCCACGCAGCATGCGGCTGCCCTCGTCGTACACGGCATGCTCGATGGGTGAGCTCGGGCGCGCAGGCACCCAAGGGGGGTTGCACACCACCAGCGGCGCCCGCCCCGGAGGGAACAGGTCGGCCTGCAGCAGCTCCACCCGGTCGAGCACACCCAGGCGCTTCAGGTTGTCAAGCGCACAAGCCATGGCGCGCGGGTCCTGGTCGGTGGCCACCACGCGCTGCACGCCGCGGCGCACCAGCACGGCCGACAGCACACCCGTGCCCACACCGATGTCGAACGCCAAGGCGGTGGATGGCAAGGAGGTGTTTGCCACCAGGTCCACGTACTCCCCCCGCACGGGCGAGAACACGCCGTAGTGGGGGTGGATGCGGTTGTGCGGGCCCTCGCCCAGGGCGGGGACTTCCACGCCTTTCTTGCGCCATTCGTAGGCGCCCACCAGGCCCAGCAGCTCGCGCAGCGTGGCCACCGAGCCGTCGCCGCTGGCCGGGCCCCAGGCCTCGGTGCAGGCCTGGCGCCAGTCCGGCGCACGGCGCAGATCGATGCCGTAGTCCGCCCCCAGGGGGATCAGGACCGACGACAGCACCCGCGCGCGCTGGGCTTGCGCCTGGCGGTGCAGGTGAAACGCCTGCGCCGGGGTGGCCGTGGCCGCCTTTTCGGCGGCCTTGGCCGCCGCCTTGGCCGGCTTGCGGTCCACCCGGCGCATCAGCGCCTGCAGCAGCATGCGGGCATTCTGGAAATCGCCCTGCCAAAGCAGGCCCGTGCCCTCGCACGCTAGGCGGTAGGCGGTATCGGCAGACAGGGTGTCATCGGCGGTCACCACCCGGCGGGGGGGCGGGGCGCTGCTTTCGGAGCGCCACAGCGCACTGTGGGCCTGGCCCAGGTGGTTCCACTCGATCATCGGGGCCTTAGTTGATGGGGCGCTTCAGGCGCACTTCTTCGATCTTGACGCCACCGATCACGGCGGTCTTGGCGGTGGAGAGTTCCTGCTTGAAGCCGGCCATTTCGTGGAAACGGATGGCGCGCTCGTTGCGCAGCGGCACCCAGGCCGTGACATTGGTGCAGCCTTCTTCCTGGAGGCCATCACGGGCGGCGTCCCACAGGGCCAGGCCTACGCCCTGGTTCCAGTGGGTGGGGGCGGCGTAGATGGCCCAGATTTCGCCCGTGGTGGGGCGGGATTTCTCATCGCGCGAGCGGTCATAGCCGACAAAGCCGACGATCTTCTCGCCATCGATGGCCACCTGCACCTGGGGCTCGCAATATTCGATGGCTTCGCGCCAGTAGGCCTGGCGCTTGTCGACGGAAGACATGGACTTCAATTGCTCGTCTGGCACCAGCCCTTTGTAAGCCTCTTGGGCGGAGACGGTGTGGATCTGGGCGATGGCTTTGGCATCGCGAAGCGTAGCGGGACGAACCTGGATACTGGACATGAAAAAACCGAACGAAAACGGGGGGTGAAAAAACAAAAGGACCGGCATTGTCGCCGCAAACGGTTTTTCACCCCTCGCCAGTAGGGTACCCGGCCCTGCGCGCCCCACGCAGGCGGGGGAGCAAAGCGGGCCGTCAGGCCATGGCCAGAGAGCCTCCGAGCCCGTCCCCAGCGCGCTCGCGGGCCGATTGGGCCAGCGCACGCTTGTTGCGCGGGCGGGGCACTTTCACCTCCGGCGGCATGCCGTTGATGGCGTTCAGGCCCACCACCAGCGTCACGCTGCGCGAGCCACCATCGCGTTCATCCGGGGCATAGGCGCGGTAGCTGCCGCTGCCCTGGCCGTGGCTGCGTTGCACGGTATGGAACACGATGCGCACGCCGCTCACCCGATGGCCGCTGAAGGGCAGCACGCGCAGGCGGGCATCGCGGTCCAGCGCCAGCCCCATGCAGCCAGGGCGGTTGATGAGGTCGGTGCGCACGCTGCGCCAGGTCAGGCCGTTGTCGGTGGAAAACTGCCAGTTGCCCGCCTGTGCATCCAGGTGCTCGACGATGACGCCTGCCGAGGCCAACAGGTCCGGGCAGTTGTCGTGCACGATCTGGGCAAGGCAGTTGCCGCCCACCCCCACTCCGGCGGAGGGCTTGTGCTCTGGCGACGAAAGCGGTGGGTTCTGAAGAGCGCTGGCAGTCATGTTGTATTCCCCTGGTGGTTGATGGATGGTTGGTCCGACCCAACCGCCGCAGTGCGCAGCCGCCATGCGACATTCTGTTCACTGCATGGGGGAAAGTCTAGAAACCGCAGGGGCCGGCGTCCATCGCACAAATGGACTAGTTCGCACAGTTCCCTGGCGCGTTGTTGTGCGCAATACTCACGGGATGCCTGCCAGCCTGTTGCTTATTGACGACCACACCCTGTTTCGCACCGGTTTGCGCCTGATCGTGCAGGACCACCCCCTGGTGGGATCCATTGCCGAAGCGGGCTCCATTGCCGAAGCCTGTGCCCTGCCCCCTGCCCCGATGGACCTGGTGCTGCTGGACATCCAGCTGCCGGGCATGAGCGGGCTCGACGGGCTGCGCCTGCTGCGCCAGTCCTACCCCAGCGCCCGTATCGTGCTCGTCTCGGCCAGCATTGCGCCGGATGCGGTGTACGAGGCGCGCTCGCGCGGCGCCGACGGCTTCCTGCCCAAGTCGGCCAGCGGCGAGGACATCCTGGAGGCGATCAGCGTCTCCCTGTCCGGCGCGCCCTGTTTTCCCCCGAACAGCGGCAATGCCTCCACAACCCGCACGTCGGCTGCGCCCAGCCTCACCGCGCGCCAGCTGGAAGTGCTGTCGCTGCTGTGCACCGGCAAGCCCAACAAGGTCATCGCGCGCCACCTGGGCCTGAGCGAGAACACCGTGCGCGTGCATGTGGCGGCCATCTTTGCGCAACTGGGCGTCAACAGCCGCAGCGCGGCGCTGCTGGCCGCGCAGCGCCTGGGCCTGTCCATGCCGCCGCTCCATGACATTGTCTGAAGCCCTGCCGCTGATCCCGCGTTGGCCCTGGACGCGCCGGCGCTGGGAACGCGATGAAGTCCTGCGCGAGCAGGTCACGCTGCTGCGCCAGAACTTCCCCATGACCTTGCTGGCATCCCTGGCCACGGCCCTGGGCACCCTGTGGGTGATGGCGCGCGTGGCCGACACCCAGGTGGTCAGCATCTGGCTGGTCTCGCACGCGCTGGTGGTCATAGGGGTGTACGCCACGCTGCGCGGCATGGCACCGCAGCGCGACCCGGTGCTGCACTCGGCGCGCAAGCTCATGGCCTGCATGGCCGCCATGGGCCTGAGCTGGGGCAGCCTGGGCTACGTTGTGCTGTACTGGGGCACGCCGGAGAGCGTGATCTACGCCATCGGCATCGTCAGCACCGTCTCCTCCGGTGCGCTGGGCCTGGGGGCACCGCTGTACCGCGCCTACATCACCTACCTCACCTGCGCGGTCGGGGGCATCTTCGTGGCCGTGGCCATGAGCGGCGGCCCGGCCATGTGGCCCGCCCTGTTCCTGGTGCTGGTGTACTACGCCCTGACCGGCCTGCAGGCCAGTACCGGGGACACCGCCACGCGCCGCAGCATCGCCCTCAAGCTCGAAAACGAGCGGCTGGTGGCCGAATTGCGCGCCGAGTCGCACCGCGCACTGGCCGCACAGGCAGAGGCCGAGCGCGCCGACCGCGACAAATCGCGCTTTCTCGCCGCCGCCAGCCACGACCTGCGCCAGCCGCTGCACGCGATGGGCTTGTTCCTCGAAACCCTGCAGCGCAGCCCCATGAGCCCGCACCAGCTCACTGTGCTGGGCCACGCGCAGGCGGCTTCGGGCGCGGCGGTAGAGATGCTCACCACCTTGCTCGACTATTCGCGGCTGGAGGCCGGTGTCGTCAAGATGCGGCCCGCCGCCTTCGCCGTGCAACCCCTGCTGACCGCGCTGGAGCAGGAGTTCGGCGTGCAGGCCGACAATTGCGGGCTGGTGTACCGCACGCACGAGACATCCACCGCAGCCCATGCCGACCGCTCGCTGGTCATGCTGGTGATGCACAACTTCATCTCCAATGCGCTACGCTACACGGCGCGCGGCGGCGTGCTCATTGCATGCCGCCGCCGGGGGCGGCGCATCGCGCTCGAGGTGTGGGATACCGGCGCAGGCATACCGCAAAGCCAGTGGGAAAACATCTTCCAGGAATTCCACCAGTTGGGCAACCCCGAGCGCGACCGCCGCAAGGGCCTGGGTCTGGGCCTGGCCATCGTAAAACGCCTGGCGCGCGAGATGGGTACCTCGGTGGAGCTGAGCTCCCGCCCCGGCCGGGGCTCGGTGTTCCGGCTCTGGCTCGACGCCTGGCAGGGCGCCCTGGAGGACGAGGCCCCGCCCTCCTTCAACCACTTCGATCTCACGGGCCTGCATGTGCTGGCCATCGACGACGACGAATCGGTGCGCCTGGGCATGCAGGCCCTGCTGCAAAGCTGGGGTTGCCACTGCACCACGGCTGAATCCAGTGCCGATGCGCTCGAACACATCGAGGACAGCACGCCCGACCTGATCATCACCGACTTCCGCCTGCGCCACGAAGAGACCGGCAAGCAGGTGCTGCAGGCCCTGCGTGCCTACCTGGGGGTGTCGGTGCCCGCCATCATCATGACCGGGGACACCTCGCCCCAGCGCCTGCGCGACGCGCAGACCACCTCGGCCCTGCTGCTGCACAAGCCGGTGTCCACCGGGCAGTTGCGCGATGCCATCGTGCAACTGGTCAGCGGCACGCCGTCACCCACCGAGGCCCCGCCAACCGAAGCCGCTACAGCCAGCGGCGAAGAAGCCCCATGACCTGGTCGAAGCGCGCGCCATAAGGCGGGTAGAACATCGAGCCCATCGCCCAGCGCGACTGCACCAGGACCGACTTCTGGTGGCAAAAGCGCAGGAAGCCCTGCTCGCCGTGGTAGGCGCCCCAGCCGCTGTCACCCACTCCGCCAAAGGGCAGGTTGTCGTGGGCGATGTGCATCAGCGTGTCGTTCACCGTCACACCACCGCTCACGGTGCGGCGCAGCACGTCGTCGCGCGCCGCCTCGCTCTGGCCGAACCAGTACAGCGCCAGCGGCCGCGGGCCGGCATTGATGTGCGCCACGGCGTCGTCCAGGCGTTCGTACGAGATCACGGGCAGCACGGGCCCGAAGATCTCCTCCTGCATGATCTGCATGTCGGAGGTGACGCCAAACACCAGCGTGGGCAGCATCTGGCGGCTCGCCCCATCGCCCAGCGTGCCCACGGTGTTCACCACCGGCTTGCCCGCTGCGGGATCGATGGGCTGCACTTCGGCCCCCTGCGTCTGCGCCTGCTGCAGCATGGTGCGCAGCCGCGCATGGTGGCGCGGCGTGATGATGGAGGCGTAGTCCGGGTTGCCCTCGATGGTGGGGAACAGGCGCGCCACGGCGGCCCGGTAGGCATTGGCAAACTCGGTCTCGCGCCCGCGCGGCACCAGCAGGTAGTCGGGCGCAATGCAGGTCTGGCCGGCATTGAGCAGCTTGCCGTGGGCGATCTTGAGCGCCGCGTCCTGCATGTCGCAGTGGCCGTCGATGATGCAGGGCGACTTGCCACCGAGCTCCAGCGTGGTGGGTGTGAGGTTCTGCGCGGCCGCGATGGCCACCTTGCGCCCTACGGGCGTGGAACCGGTGAACACCAGGTGGTCGAACGGCAGCGAGGCAAAAAGTGCCGCCAGGTTGGCATCGCCCTGCACCACGCAGAATTCGTCGGGGGCAAAGAACTGCGCCACCAGCAGCGCCAGCTGGGCCGAGGTGTGCGGCGTGAGCTCGCTGGGCTTGAGCATCACGCGGTTGCCCGCAGCCAGTGCAGTGATGGCGGGCGCAAGCGCCAATTGCACAGGGTAGTTCCAGGGAGCGATCACGCCCACCACACCGAGCGGCTGGCGCTGTATGTGCGCGGAGGCAGGCTGAAGGTAGATGGGTGTGCGCACCTTCTGCGGCTTCATCCAGCGCGCCAGGTGCTTCAAGGTATGCGACAGCAGGGTGCGCAGCACGAAGAAATCCGCCACCTCGGTGAGCCGGGGCGAACGCATGCCGAAATCGGCCTGCACCGCCGCCGCCAGCACGGCCCCGTTTTCATTGAGCAGCTTGCGCATGCGCAGCAGGCGCTCGCGGCGCACGAGCAAAGGCACCTCGACCTGAGTGCGGCTGGCCTGCCGCTGGGTTTCAAAAAGGGCGTGGATGTCAGCTGGTGTCATGGAGCGCATGATAGAGCGCCCGGCCCCTGCCGCCGGACCATGCCGGCGCGTCTAGAGGGGCATGCCGAGCACCGCTTTCAGCGCCTGTTGCGGCTTTGCACCAGCGCTCAGCGCAGCTCGCGCGGCTCCACGTCGGTCACCTCCACGGCGCTGGGCAGCACCCCGCCGCGCCGCGACGGCGCTGGAGGCTCCGCGGCCCCATCGGGCGGGCGCGCAGCCCCCCATTGCGCCCTGGAGCGCATGGCAGCGCTGAATCCCGTGCGCGGGTCGACCCGCATGACCCAAGGGGTCGTGGGCCGGCCCGTGAGCCGTGCCCAGGTCGCGCGCGTTGCCCACGCCAAACCCAGCACCAGCGCTGCAGCCAGCAGGCTCAGGAACACCACCAGCCCCATGGCCAGCACCAGGGCACGCACGGTAAAGCGTACCAGAGCCGAAACAAGATTGTTCAAACGACACCTTTCCTTTCAACAGGGCGGCCTCCCATGGCCGCCCTTTCCCCGATCAAGCAGGCTCGGACGCACCGCCGAAATGGAAGACCCCCGGGTCCAGCACCGGGTCCACCGTCACCGGGATCACGCTCTTGGGCGGGAAACGGCCTTCCAGCAGCAGCTTCGACAGGGGATTCTCGATGCGCTGCTGGATGGCCCTCTTGAGCGGACGGGCACCGAACACCGGATCGAACCCCACCTTGGCCAGTTCTTCGAGCGCCGGGGCCGAGATCTGCAAGTGCAGGTCCATCTTGGCCAGGCGCGCTTCGAGCAGTTGCAGCTGGATGCGTGCAATCGCCTCGATGTTCTTCGCATCCAGCGCATGGAACACCACCGTCTCATCGATCCGGTTCAGGAATTCGGGTCGGAAATGGTTCTTGAGTTCCCCCCACACCGCTTCCTTGATGTCCTCGGCGTCCTGCCCCACCATGGCCTGGATCAGGTGCGAGCCGATGTTGCTGGTCATCACGATCACGGTGTTCTTGAAGTCCACGGTGCGGCCCTGGCCATCGGTCAGGCGGCCATCGTCGAGCACCTGCAGCAGCACGTTGAACACGTCGGGGTGGGCCTTCTCCACCTCGTCGAGCAGCAGCACGCTGTAGGGCTTGCGGCGCACGGCTTCGGTCAGGTAGCCGCCCTCCTCGTAGCCCACGTAGCCCGGGGGCGCACCGATCAGGCGGGCCACCGAGTGCTTTTCCATGAACTCGCTCATGTCGATGCGGATCAGGTGGTCCTCGCTATCGAACAGAAAGCCTGCCAGCGCCTTGCACAGCTCGGTCTTGCCCACGCCCGTGGGGCCCAGGAACAGGAAGGAGCCCGTGGGGCGGTTGGGGTCGGACAGACCCGAGCGCGAGCGGCGGATGGCGTTGGCCACGGCGGTGATGGCCTCTTCCTGGCCCACCACGCGCTCGTGCAGTTTGCCCTCCATCTGCAACAGCTTGTCCTTCTCGCCCTGCATCATCTTGGCCACCGGGATGCCCGTGGCGCGGCTCACGACCTCGGCAATCTCCTCGGCACCCACCTGCGTGCGCAACAGGCGCGGCGCGCTCGCCACGCCGTCCTTGCCATCTTCCTTGGCCTGGGCTTCCTTGAGCTGGCGCTCCAGGTCGGGCAGCTTGCCGTACTGCAGCTCGGCCACCTTGTTGAAGTCGCCCTTGCGGGTGAACTCCTCGATCTGGAACTTGAGCTTGTCGATGGCTTCACGCACGTGCGCACTGCCCTGGGCCTGGGCCTTTTCGGCCTGCCAGATTTCGTCGTAGTCGGCAATCTCCTTTTGCAGGCGCACGATCTCTTCTTCGATCAGGCCGAAGCGCTTGACCGAGGACTCGTCCTTCTCGCGGCGCACGGCCTCGCGCTCGATCTGCAGCTGGATCAGGCGGCGGTCGAGCTTGTCCATGACCTCGGGCTTGGAGTCCATCTCGATCTTGATCTTGGAGGCCGCCTCGTCGATCAGGTCAATGGCCTTGTCGGGCAGGAAGCGGTCGGTGATGTAGCGGTGCGACAGCTCCGCCGCGGCCACGATGGCCGGGTCGGTGATGTCCACGCCATGGTGCACCTCGTACTTTTCCTGCAGGCCGCGCAGGATGGCGATGGTCGCCTCCACCGTGGGCTCGCCCACGAGGATCTTCTGGAAGCGGCGCTCCAGCGCGGCATCCTTCTCGATGTACTTGCGGTATTCGTCGAGCGTGGTGGCACCCACGCAGTGCAGCTCGCCGCGCGCCAGGGCCGGCTTGAGCATGTTGCCCGCGTCCATGGCCCCCTCGCCCTTGCCGGCGCCCACCATGGTGTGCAACTCGTCGATGAAGACAATGGTCTGGCCCTCGTCCTTGGCCAGCTCGTTGAGCACGGCCTTCAGGCGTTCCTCGAACTCACCACGGTACTTGGCACCGGCCAGGAGGGCAGCCATGTCCAGGCTGAGCACACGCTTGCCCTTGAGCGACTCGGGCACCTCGCCAGCCACGATGCGCTGGGCCAGGCCTTCCACGATGGCGGTCTTGCCCACGCCAGGCTCGCCGATGAGCACGGGGTTGTTCTTGGTGCGCCGCTGCAGTACCTGGATAGCGCGGCGGATCTCGTCGTCGCGGCCGATCACGGGGTCGAGCTTGCCCATGCGGGCGCGCTCGGTGAGGTCCATGCAGTATTTGGCCAGCGCGCCGCGCTGGCCTTCGGCATCGGCGCTGTCCATCTTCTGGCCGCCGCGCACGGCCTCGATGGCCGCCTCCAGGCTCTTGCGCGTGAGGCCGTTGTCCTTGGCGATGGTGGCGGCCTCGCCCTTGCTGTCGATCAGCGCGAGCAGGAACAGCTCGCTGGCGATGAACTGGTCACCACGCTTGATGGCCTCTTTCTCGGTGGCCTGCAGCACGCGGCCCAGCTCGGGGCCGCCCTGCACCTGCTCCTGGCCGTGCACGGCCGGCAGGCGCTTGACGGCGCTTTCCGCAGCGGCCAGCAGGCCCTGCACATTGGCACCGGCGCGCTGCAGCAGCGCGCGCGGCCCGTCTTCCTGGCGCAGCATGGCCACGAGCATGTGCACGGGCTCGATGTAGGCGTTGTCATTGCCCAGCGCAAGGGTCTGGGCGTCGCTCAGGGCTTCCTGGAACTTGGTGGTGAACTTGTCGAGACGCATGGGTGAATGTCCTTCCGAATTGCGTCACACATGGGGACTTTCGGCACCCTTTTCAAGCATCCCGAGCCTGGGTCAGGGCCATCAGGCGGCGTCAGTCCCACCTTGTGCGCCTGCTTTGGAGGCGCGGCGCACAAAATTACCAATATTTACATGTCACCGTGGGCCGGTGCAATGCCCCAGCGGGCCAGCGCCGCGTCGTCGCTCACGCGCGCATCGACCCAGCGCGCACCCGCAGGGGTGACTTCCTTCTTCCAGAATGGCGCCTGGGTCTTGAGGTAGTCCATCAGGAACTCGCAGGCCTCGAAACTCTGGCCCCGGTGGGCACTGGTGACCGCCACCAGCACGATCTGGTCGAGCGGCTGCAGCAGCCCCACGCGGTGGATCACGCGCACGCCAAAGAGCTCGAAGCGCCCGAAGGCGGCCTCGACCATCGCGGCAATGGACTTTTCGGTCATGCCCGGGTAGTGCTCCAGCTCCAGGGAGGCCACGTCGTCGCCATCGTTGCGGTCGCGCACCGTGCCCACGAAGGCGCACACCGCGCCCACGCGGCGGTCTTCGCGGCGCAGCGCGGCGACTTCGGCGGACAGGTCGAAGTCCGCCGTCTGGATGGAGACACTGCCTGCCGGGCGGGTAGTCATGGAGAGCGGTGCAGGCGGGGGGCGGCCAGCAGGGCGCGCTCCTCTTCCAGCACTTTTTCCAGTTGCACGAGCGCGGGGGTGCGTGGCAGCTTGGCCACCAGGGCCTGCAAACGCGTGACATCGGTCACCGTCGGGGCCACTTTCACCTGCGCGATGGCCGCAGGGTGGTTGCCGGATTGGATCAACGCCAGTACCTTCGTGGGCCATTCACTCTTGGGTTTTGCCATGGATCTGTTTTTTTCTGAAGGAAATGATTGTCTGTAGGATCCAGAGAACTGTACCCCTACCTGACATGGCCACACAAACCATCACCACCGAAAAATACAAGCTCTACCCGTCGCCGCGCAACCGCAGCAAGGATATCTTCGCGTATGAGGTGTTCGTGCCCTACCCCTATGCCCTGGTGGACCTGGACAGCATGGACCTGGCAGGCCAGTCGACGCTGTTCGCCGCCTGCCGGCTGTCGGACATGAAGATGGGCCAGGTGGTGACCTTCGAGCTGGATGCGGACCGAACGAAGTTCGAGCGGCTGTTCACGCCCGACTGACGGCCCGGCCGAGTCGCCAATAATGCGTGCGGTGCCGCCGGACCGGCCGCCCCATACACCGTCCTCGCAAGGGCATTTCACTCCAGCATGAAATTTTCAGACATCACGCAGCGCCTGCAATCGGTAGAACACGACAACAACATCGACGTCCTGCGCGCCTGCGCCATCCTCTCGGTGGCGCTGCACCACTTCTCGGTCTACGCCGGCATCCCGGTGCCGCTGTTCGGCCCCGATGGCGGCGGCATCGGCGTGCAGCTGTTCTTCCTGATCTCGGGCTACCTCATCATCCAGAGCGCCGAGCGCAACAGCCTGGGCGACTATGCCAAGGCACGGTTCTTTCGCATCTTCCCGGTGTACTGGGTGGCCCTGGTGGGCATCGTGCTGGTCGAGGTGTCGCTGGTCCCCGGGTTCCGGCAACTGGTGGCCAACGACTACCCGCATTTCCTGCTCAACCTGCTCAACCTGCAGCAGCTGTCCGTGCGCAGCAGCCTGTTCTTCGACCGCGTGCACGTGGGCTGGACGCTCACGGTAGAGCTCTTCTGGTATGCCATCGTGGTGGTGCTGGCCCTGGTGGCGCACCGCGTGCGCTGGCGGCATTTCTGGCTGGGCGTGCTGGTCCTGTCCACCCTGTTGTCCATCGCCTGGATCAAGACGACCAACACCGGCGCGCTCGACTTCCTGTACCTGGCCCAGGCGCGCAACGCCGGGGTGGAATTCACGCCCCTGCTGCAGCATGTGCTGATCAAGTCCAACATCGTGGGCTACCTGTACTTCTTCGTGATGGGCACGGTGATCTACCGGTACGAGAAGGTGCTCAGGCGCATCCCCAGCAGCATCCTGTGGCCGGTGGCGCTGCTGCTGATCTTGCTGTGGTCGCAGTGGCAGGTCGTGGTGGGGTTGGCGCCGCAGCCGCTGGCCGCCGTGGGCCTGGCCTGCGTGTTCATCCTGTTCCTCAAGCTGCCGCCCATCAAGGACGTGCTGGTGCGCTACATCGGCAAGATTTCTTATTCGCTGTACCTCGTCCATGCCAAGGTGATGGTCGTGGTCTATGCCAACCTGCAATGGTCGGGCGCAGGCGCCCACCTCACCGTCGTCATTGCCACCTTGCTGCTGGCCACTGCGCTGTACTACACCGTGGAACAGCCCATGATCGACTACGGCAAGCGCTTTCGCAGCAAGAACCGCAGCAGCGTGCCGGACAGCGCCGCGGCCTGACCCTTCCATTGCCCTTTCGACCTGCCTGCGCCATGCACGACGACGACAACCAGATCCACGTTCCCCCGTCCTTCATGGCCGTGTACAGCGATGCCCGCCAGCGCCTGCGCGAGCCGGCAAGCGTGGTGCGCACGCGCTACGAGCTGTGCGAAGACCTGGCCGGGCACCTGGTGGAGC
This sequence comes from Acidovorax sp. Root219, assembly GCF_001428665.1. Taxonomy (GTDB): domain Bacteria; phylum Pseudomonadota; class Gammaproteobacteria; order Burkholderiales; family Burkholderiaceae_C; genus Acidovorax. Next base: position 1,424 of record NZ_LMIJ01000015.1, on the reverse strand, counting down.
ATGCGCAGACGCTCTACCACGTGCAGGCACCTTCCGAAACCGAGATCCTGCGGCGCATCCATGCCGGGCTGTGCACCGCCGAGTCCGGCGTCTCCGTATCCGAGGCCACCTGGATCGTGACGCGCCTGGCCGAGTTGCTGGTATGGCAGTGCCCCGAACTGATCGCCCCTGTGGAGCCGGCGCCCGAGCAGGGCTGACGCGCTCCCCGCTATACTGCTCGCCATGACCACCCACTGCACCCTGGCCCTTCCTACCGCACCCGCGGTGGCCGTGCCGTGCGTGGTCAAAGCCAAAAAACCAGAGCTCATCTGACCGGAGCTGTGGTTCCGTCCGGATGAGCGACGGAACCCCTGGCAGAAAGACAGCTCCCTTTTCCCCTCCCCCTTTCTTTCCCGGTATTCCGCGCGCGCAGCCTGGCGGTTCTTCCCTTGGTCGAACCCTGAAAGGATGTTTTCGCATGTCCCCCCTGACGATTGCCACTGCGGATGTACCTGCTGCCACAGCCAACCACCCCACCAGCCCCGTCTTCAGCGGTCTTTGGATCGCCCTGGTCACGCCGTTCAAGGACGGCGCAGTGGACCACCCTGCCCTCGCCGCCCTGACAGCCCGGCTGCGTGCCGAAGGCGTCTCGGGCTTCGTGGCCTGCGGCTCCACCGGGGAGGCCGCAGCCCTGGACAAGGCCGAGCAGTTGCAGGTGCTGGAAACCACGCTCGAAGCCGCCCGCGACCTGCCCGTGGTGATGGGAGTCTCGGGCTACCACCAGCGCCAGGTACTGGACCAGGTGCAGGCACTGGCGCGCTACCCGCTGGCGGGCCTGCTGGTGTCCGCACCGCATTACATCCGCCCGTCACAGGACGGTCTGCTGCACTGGTTCCGCGCCATCGCCGACGCCAGCACGGTGCCCGTGGTCATCTACGACATTCCGTACCGCACGGGCGCCACACTCACCCCCGAGACGCTGCTGGCACTGGCGGCACACCCACGCATCCAGGCCATCAAGGACTGCGGCGGCAGCACGGCCAAGACGCAAGCCCTGATCGCGGATGGCCGCCTCCAGGTGCTGACGGGTGAAGACGCGCAAATCTTCAATACGCTGGCGCTGGGCGGCGCGGGCGCCATCTCTGCCTGCGCGCACTGGCAGACACCGCAGTTTGTGGAACTCGTGGGCTTGCTGCGCGGGGGCGATCTACCCCAGGCCCGCCGCACATGGCAGGCCCTGCAACCCTGGATCGAGGCTTGCTTTGCAGAACCCAACCCTGCCCCGCTCAAGGCCATGCTCGCGCATGCAGGAGAGATGCGCAATGAACTGCGCGCACCCATGATGGTGGCCTCGCAAGACCTGGTGCAACGCCTGCGCGCCCTCTAGACATCATGGTCGCCGCGCCCTGGATAGGCGGCCGGTCTCCGACATCGTAGATTGCGTC
>NZ_LMIJ01000014.1:263677-435645 GCF_001428665.1 Acidovorax sp. Root219 | reverse complement strand
TCAGGCTCTTATAGCCCCAATCCCCCTCAGTCTCCAAAGGACTGGGGGGTTTTGCGTTTGGGCCGGCGAAATGCGTCCGACGTTCCGGCCGATTCCTGAGGTCCGCCTCGCCCGGAAGCCCTGGCCCTACTATTTTTCATTTTTTTGGGTGGCGCTTAACCCCGTTCATCCCCGCCGTTCGTTTCACTCAGCACCAACACTTTGATGGAGCTGCCATGAAATCCGGTTCATTCATCCTTCCCGCTCTGGCTGCAATGCTGGCGCTGGCCAGCCTGCCGGCCCAGGCCATTGGCCGCCTGGCCGATATCACCATCGTCGATCGCGAAACCGGCGCCACGTTGCCGGTGCATTACGCCAAAGGCGAATACTGGGTGGCCGGCCGCCCTGGCGCGCGCTATGCCGTCACGGTACACAACCGCCTGGGCGAGCGGGTGCTGGCTGTGCCCTCGGTGGACGGCGTGAATGTGCTCAGTGGCGAGACCGCCGCCTGGGACCAGCGCGGTTATGTGTTCTCTCCCTACGAGCGCTACCAGATCACCGGCTGGCGCAAGAGCAGCAGCGAGATCGCCGCCTTTGAGTTCTCCAGCGCAGGCAACTCCTATGCCGGCCGCACCGGCCGGCCGGCCAACGTGGGCGTGATCGGCGTGGCGCTGTTTCGCGAGCAGCCGCCCTTGCCCGCGCCACCCGTGGTACAGGAGCCCTTGGGCCAGCGCCGCGACAGCAGCAGCGACAACAGGCTCGGGCGCCTGCGCGAGGAGCCAGCGTCGCCCGCCGCCGCAGCTCCCACCCCCGCCTCGGAAGCCGAGTCCTCCGCGCGCTCGCAGTCGGCGGGCAGCCTGGCGAAGGCGGCGCCTGCACCATCGCCCAAACTGGGCACGGCACATGGCCAGCGCGAGACCTCCGTCGTCACGCAGACCACCTTCACGCGGCTGCAGGAGCAGCCCAATGAAGTCATCAGCATCCGCTACGACAGCCGCGAGAACCTGGTCGCCAGCGGCGTGATCCGCGAGCAGCCGGTGCGGCCACCGGTACCCCGCGCGTTTCCGCAGTCGGACAACGTGTCCTATGTGCCGGACCCGAAGTGATGCGGCCTAGCGGAGCGTGGCAGACTTCGCCGGTGGATGAGGGCCCCGCATAATGCACAGGTGCCGGCCCTCCCATCACCCGACGACACCAACGACACCGACGAGGCGCTGATGCTGCGCTATGCCGGGGGTGAGCTGGGCGCGTTCGACACGCTCTACAGCCGGCACGAGCTGGCGGTATGGCGGTTTGTGTTTCGCAGCGTGAAGGTCCAGGCGGTGGCCGACGACCTGCTGCAGGACGTCTGGTTTGCCGTGGCGCGCAATGCCGGCAGTTATGAGGTCAAGGCGAAATTCAGGACCTGGCTGTTCACCCTGGCACACAACCGGCTGGTGGACCACCTGCGCACCGCCAAGCACCACGCCAGCCTGGACGCGAGCGACGATGACGAGTGCAGCCTGGTGAACACCCTGGCGGCAGACTCCGGGTTCGGCCCGGTTCGGCAATTGCAGTCGCGCGAGCAGGCGGCGGCGCTGATCGCGGCGGTGGAGCAGCTGCCGTTCGAGCAGCGGCAGGCCTTTCTTCTGCAGGCCGAAGGTGACCTCGGCGTGCAGGAGATTGCACAGGCCACTGGCGTCAGTTTTGAAACCGCCAAGAGCCGCCTGCGCTATGCGCGGGCCAGCCTTCGCCAACAGCTACAGGAGTTTGCACCATGAGCGCGCGGGACGACGAGCTGACCCAGCGGTACCGCGAAGCCAGCGAACAGGAAGATGCCCGCCCCGGTGCCCATGTCCGCGCTGCCGTGCGTGCACATGCCCAGATGCTGGCGGCAGCCCCGTTGCCCACTGCGCCCGCCGCCCCCAGCCCGGTTGCCGCCAACCAGTCGCACTGGAAGATCACGGCCCTGGCCACCGTGGCCGTGGTGGGCCTGACCGGCTTGCTGCTGCTGCAGTTCCAGCGCGGGACGCCCGAAGAACAGGAAATCGCCTACGGCCAGCGCCGTGCCGAGACGCCTGCGCGCGTGCAGCGGCCGTCTGCCGTACTCCCTGCACCTGCTCCTGCAGCGGCGCCAGAAGCGCCTTCGGCAGCACCTGCGGTACCGCAAGGCCGTGCCCGTGACGAGGCCAGTCCATCTGCGAGGTCTGCGGCGCAAATACCTGCTGCACCGGCGCTGAGCCAAGCCGGGCCGCTGGCCAAGACGGCACCCGCACCGGCCATCCAGGAGGCCGAATCCCCAACGGCTGCGGGCGCGGCCGGCGCGGTGTCGGGCTTCCCCGCATCGCCGCCTCTCACGGCCGACCGCTCGTCGGTGTCTGGATCTGCGCCGCCAGTGGCGCCTTCCGCTCCCTCCGCTCCACGCGGTGAAATGCGCGAGCGCCTGGCCGTCCAGGATGCCCCGGCTGCCGGGGTAGCGGTGCCGCCACCCCCAGCGGCAGCCCCTGCCGCTGCAGCCGAAACTTCCCGCTCCGCCGCACCGGTTCAGGCACTGCCTGCCCCGACAGCGGTCCCCAGGCGGCAGGACAGCAGCGCGGCGGGCAACAGCCTGGCTGCGGCCGCGCCCCGTGCCGACAGCGGGGGCAGTGCCTCGTTGCCCGATGACTTGCGGGAGGCGGCCCGCACGGGCCACGCGCTGCAGGTGGAAAGCCTCATCCGCCAGGGGGCGCCCATCGACGCCCGCGACAACGCTGGCAAAACCGCACTTATGCTGGCGGCCATGGGCGGCCAAACCACCACGGTCCAGAAACTCCTGGCCCTGGGCGCCAACCCGGCCCTGGTGGACCGCGAAGGCCTGGGCGCCGCGCAGCACGCCAGGCGACTGGGTTACACGCGCATCGCCGAGCTCATCGAAGCCACCCCATGAGGCAGTGGGCGTGGGGCGCCTGCGGGCGCCTCACCCCTTGCCATCAGCCCTTCAAGGCCGCTGCCACCGTGGTCGCCAGCGGCGTCGTGGCCCTGCCGATCAGCTGGCTCAGCTGGTGGCCATCGTCGAACAGCGCACCCTTGGCCGCTGCGGCGTCCGAATCGGCGAGCAGTGCGGCAAAGCCTGCCGGCAAGCCCACCTGCACCAGTGCCGCCTGGTAGTCGGCCTCGGGCAGGTCCTTGTAAACCACGGTCTTGCCCGACTGGCGTGCGATCTCTGCAGCCAGGTCCGCCAGGGTGTAGGCACTGTCGCCCGCCAGTTCGTACACGCGGCCGGCGTGGCCATCGGTGGCCAACACCACGGCTGCGGCTTCGGCATAGTCCACGCGCGCCGCCGAGGCGATGCGGCCGTTGCCCGCGCTGCCCAGCACAGCGCCATGGGCAAGGGCGGCCGGCACGCTGGCCGTGTAGTTCTCGGTGTACCAGCCATTGCGCAGCAGCACCACCGGCAGGCCCGAGGCGCGCAGCAAGGCTTCGGTCTCCACGTGCTCCGCAGCCAGGCCCAGCAGGGAGCTGTTGGCACGCAGCACGCTGGTATAGGCCAGCAGTTGCACCTGGGCACGCTTTGCCGCGTCGATCACCGCCTTGTGCTGCGCCGTGCGCTGGCCCACTACGCTCGATGAGATCAGCAGCAGCTTGTCCACGCCCTGGAAGGCTGCATCCAGCGTGTCGGGCTGCCCATAGTCCGCCTTGCGCACCTGCACGCCCAGGGCAGCGAGGTCCTGGGCTTTTTCGGGGCTGCGCACAGCCGCGACGATCTGGGCGGCAGGGATGCTCTTGAGCAGGGACTGGATGACGAGGCGGCCGAGCTGGCCGGTGGCTCCGGTGATGGCGATCATGGTGAAAAACCTTGGTTGAAAAAGACAGAAAAGGCAGAATAGCGGTCAAGCTAACTTTTTGTAAGTACGCACATAAAGGTAAGTACCCCTATGTCTGCAAACCCTTCACCACCCCCCACCAACGCGGTATCCCCTGACGGAATTGCCGAGCGGCTGCAGCGCGGCCAGCTGTTCGCGCCCGATTGCCCATCACGCGCGGTGCTTCAGCATGTGACCAGCCGCTGGGGCGTGCTCGTGCTGGTGGCCCTGCTCGCGGGCACACACCGCTTCAGCGATCTGCGCCGCAAGGTAGGCGGCGTGAGCGAGAAGATGCTCGCCCAGACCCTGCAGTGGCTGGAGCACGATGGCTTTGTGCTGCGCGTGTCCCACCCGGTGGTGCCGCCCCATGTCGAATACAGCCTGACGCCCATGGGCACCGAAGTGGCACGCCAGGTCGAAGGGCTGGTGGACTGGATCGAGGGCAACCTGCACCGCATCATGGACAAGCACCGGGCGGATGCGGCAGGCGCTGGCGCTGCCGTGCAGCCTGTCGATCTGGGTGCGGGATGGGTGTTCTCCGCAGGCCGGTAGACTGCGGTGGCTCGGGGCATGGGCCCCGCTGACTGGAGATCTGCGGGATGAACCTGTCCATCGAACCGGTGGCACCAGCGCATTTCGAGGGCCTGTGGCGCGCCCTCGACACGGTCGCGCGCGAGAAGCGCTTCCTGGCCTTTACCGAGGCACCGCCCTGGGAGTCCTCGCGCGCCTTTTATGAGTACATCATCGCCAACGACCAGTGCCAGGTGGTGGCCGTGGCCGACGGCCAGGTCGTGGGCTGGTGCGACGTCCTGCCCGGCATGGGGCAGACGCGGATGCATGTGGGCACCCTGGGCATAGGGCTCATCCCCGCCGCGCGGCACCGGGGCATCGGGGCGCAACTGATGCGCGCCGCCATCGACGGCGCCTGGGCCCGGGGCTTGACGCGCATCGAGCTGAGCGTGCGTGCCGACAACACCAATGCCAGGGCCCTGTACGAGCGTTTGGGCTTTGAGCTGGAGGGCATTCGCCGCCGTTCGGTGCGCGTGGATGGTGACTACCATGACAGCCATGCCATGGCGCTGCTGCGCGAGGGCGCGTAGCGGACGTTGGCCCGACAGACACCTTTGCGGGAGCAGCCATGCACTCTGACGATGAAGCACAGATCCGGGCACTGATCGAAACCTGGATGGTGGCGACCCGTGCCGGTGACGTGGAGGCCGTGATGGGCCTGATGACCGACGACGTGGTCTTTCTCATGCCCGGCAGGCCAGCCATGTCCAGGGCCGATTCCGAGGCCGCCGCCCGGCTGCGGGCCGGCGGTGCCGGCCCCCAGGTGGACGGCACCAGCGACATCCAGGAGGTGCAGGTGGCCGGCGAGTGGGCGTTTGCCAGGTCGCAACTGAGCGTGACCGTCACCCCACCCGGCGGTGCTGCGCCGCCCACCGTGCGCTCGGGCCCGGTGCTCACCGTGTTCCGCAAGGAACGGGGCCGCTGGCTGCTGGCGCGGGATGCGAACATGCTGGCGGTGCAGGCGCCGCCCCCCACCTGATCCTGCCTGTCTCAGGCGGCCTGCGCCTCGTGCATCCGCATGTGGCCAAGGGTCAGGGCCAGGCTGTCGTGCGACAACTCGGTGGCAGCGGCCTCGGCGGAGCCGGCGGCTGCCTGCACCACGCGCTCGAACATGTGCTGCTCGTAGTCCTTCACCGCCCGGGCCCAGCCCACCTGCTCGATCAGGCGCATGGCCAGGTCGCTGGCGTCCAGCATGGCCGCATTCACCCCCTCGCCGCCAAAGGGCGACATCAGGTGGGCGGCGTCGCCCAGCAGGGTCAGGCCCTGGCGGTGCTGCCAGCGGTGGCCGACGGGCAGGGCGTGGATGTGGCGGGCGACGAAATGGTCGGTGCTGGCGCGAAACAGGTCGGTGATGCCCTCGGCGTGGTCCGCAAACTCGGCCAGCAACCCCTCGCGCACGGCTGCGGGCAATGCGAAGTCGAAGCGTTTGTGCGCCCAGTCGGTCGGCACCCTGAAGATGGCATAGCCACGCACATGGGCGTTGCCGTTGCGCTGGGCGATGATCTCCTTGCCGCCACCGCACACCTGCAGCTTGCCGCGGCCCACCAGGCGCGAGAGGGCCGGGTGCCGGGCATCGATGTCGTCAATGCCGAACTCGATGAACGTGAGCCCACTGTACTGCGGCTGGTAGGCCGACAGCAGGGGCCGCACGCGCGACCATGCGCCGTCTGCACCGACCACCAGGTCGAATGGCCCGGCCTCGCCATCGTCCCCATCGGCCAGCACCAGCTTCCAGGTGCCCTGGCCTGCATCTGCCACCTGCACCAGTTCACTGCACCAGCGCACGCAGCCGGCCGGCAGGGCATCGAGCAGCATGCTGCGCAAGGCGGTGCGGTCCACCTCGGGCCGGTTGCCGCTGCTGGCATCTGCCGATTCGAACAGCACCTGGCCTGCCCGGTCCAGCAGGCGTGAGCCCTGGTCGTCGTAGCGCGCAATGCGCTGGAAGGGCTCCAGCAGCCGGGCGCGCTCCAGCGCCAGCAGGCCTGAGCCTTCGTGCAGGTCCAGCGTGCCGCCCTGGGGCCGCACCAGCGGCCTGGCTTCGCGTTCGAACACGGTGCTGGCCATGCCGGCCAGGTGCAGTGTGCGGGCCAGCGTGAGCCCTGCGGGGCCGGCGCCGATGATGGCAATGCGGGGATAGGTCATGTGCGCCAATCAAATTAAATAGGATCCTATTTATATTAAGATAGGTACCTATGCAAAGTCAAGCAAGCTCCGTCACGATGAATCCCCTGAAGATGATCGGCCACGTGGCGCGCGGCTTCACGCGCCTGGGTGACGCCCGGCTGCGCGACCTGGGCCTGGCCATGGGCCAGTTGCCCGTGCTTGTCTCGCTCAAGGACGGCGCAACGCGCTCGCAGGCCGAGCTGGCGCAGATCGCCCAGGTCGAGCAGCCCAGCATGGCCCAGTTGCTGGCGCGCATGGAGCGCGACGGCCTGGTCCAGCGCACGCCCGATCCGGCCGACGGCCGCAGCCGGCTGGTATCGCTGACGCCCGCGGCCCGGCGCAAGCTACCCCAGGGCAAGGCCCTGCTCGATGCGCAGGTGGACGAGGCGCTGGCCGGCTTTACGCCGCAGGAGGTGGAGCAGTTGGGCGCGATGCTGGTGCGCATCGGCGGCAATCTGGAGCGCATGGAAGCGTAGCCGCGCGCAAGCGGGGCGATGGGTCGGCCGCTGGGGCTAACATCGTGTTCATGAAAAGGCCATCCCGGAACCTGAACCGGCAGCGGACCCCGCAGCAACTGGTGCGCAGTGCACTGCGTGCCTGGGACACTGACCGGGGCTGGAGTGCCGTCGTCGAAATGCAGGTGCGCGCTTCTCTGCTGCTTCTGGACCTGGTGCGCTCACTTTGTGCGAGCCGCAGTTGGAGGCGCAGGGCCCTGGGCTTGCATGTCGCGTCACAGTTGCAGCGGCGCAGGCGTTCAGGCATGGGCGGAGCGATGGAATACGCCCTGGATGCCAGGCAGGCGCTGCTGCTGGCAGGCCTGATGGATTCGCACTCCGGCGTAGTCTGTGCCGCAGTGTCGGGTCTCGGGCATCGACCACATCCAGATGCTCTGGAGACCCTGGTGGTGTTGGCGAGGCATGCCGACAGTGCAATGCGTTGGAATGTCGCCGTATCGCTGGGTTGCTACCAGGATCCGGCCGCCATCGGCGCGTTGATCCAGCTGGCAACCGACGTGGACTCGGACGTGCGCGATTGGGCCACCTTCGGCCTTGGCACCTTGCAGAACGCCGACACGCCGGGCCTGCGCGAGGTCCTGTGGCGCAATCTGAATGATGAAGACGAGGACGTCCGGGGTGAGGCCCTGGTGGGCCTGGCGGCACGGCAAGACCTGAGGGTGATAGACCACCTCTTGGCGCAACTGGGGCCCGAATGCCGGGTTTATCAGCTGGATGCGGCAGAGCAGTTGGCAAGCCCCTTGCTGCTGCCCGCACTCCAGGCCCTTGCGGATGGTTTGCAGGGCAGCGAGCGGGAGGGCTATTGGTTCGGATGTCTGCAGTCCGCCGTGGAGGCCTGCTCGCCGGCCTTGGCGCCGGATTCATTGGGTTGATGCAAGGGCAATGATTTAGCATGCTTCCATGAAGCTTCACGGATACCCAAAGGAAGGCCCGCAGGATATCGGTGCGTCCGCTGAATTGGCAGAGGTGACATTGGAGGCCAGCCCGCAGGAGTTGCGCGATATCGCCGCATTCTTCCTGTCGGCTGCAGATGAAATGGACCGAATGGGCGCGGCCTATGACCATTTGCACCTGGGAGATGCCATGCCCGAATTCAGAACCTCGCCGCATTTGACGGTGTTTCGATGGGTCTCGGAAAATGATGGGTGTTGAGCCCAAGACTCTCGCGACAGTGCACTACCTGCACCTTTTACCGGGTGGTCAACTGCCGCTGGTCTCCAACTTCTTACCAAGCCGGGTGGTGGTGATTGCCGAGGTGGATGTGGCTCCCGCTTGGCGGGCGCTTGCAAGCTCCTGGCTCGTGCGTTCAGGTTGCCTTTGCATGCCGGCCTGGGGCGAGCGTTGCGACCTGTGGGATGACGTGGTGGACTGGACCTTGCTGGAAGAATTCGAGTTTGGGGATATTCCGGAAGACCGATTCGTCATGACGTCCTGGCACGAAAATCAAACGCTCGACGAGGTTTTTGCCTACTGCAAGCAGTTGGTGCTTTTTGATTCCGTGCCGTTGGCTCAAACGGTGCTCCTGCACATTGCAAGGCAGCCCGCAGAGCAACGGATCATGGACGCTTACGTGCAGGCCTGAGGCTTGTCTGCGGTCTCCCCGATCACCGGTACGTCTGCTCCAGCGCATCCCACTCGCTCTTCTTCACCAGCCGCTGCCGCTCCGCAAACGGTGCCACCAGGGCCGGGTCCTCGTCGATGCGCTTCGTGTCGCGCAGCACCGTCAGCGCCTTCTGCATGCCGGCCACCGCGCCCTGCAGCGCGGCATTGGCATACAGCACGATGCCATAGCCCAGGTCGGCCAGTTCCTCGGCGCTGAAGATGGGCGTTTTGCCGCCGATCACCATGTTCATGAGCTGGGGCTTGCTGGCCAGGCGCCGGGGCAGGGCGCGGATCTCTTCGGCCGTGGTCACGGCCTCTACGAACAAAATGTCGGCGCCGGCCTCGCCGAAGCGCTGGGCACGCTCCACGGCGGCTTCGAAGCCCTGGGTGGCGCAGGCGTCGGTGCGGGCCAGGATGAGGGTGTCGGGGTCGCGGCGGGCATCCACGGCCGCACGGATCTTGCCCAGCATCTCGTCGGTACTGATCACCTCCTTGCCGTTGAAATGCCCGCAGCGCTTGGGGCTGACCTGGTCTTCGAGCTGGATGCAGTCGGCGCCCGCGCGCTCCAGCGTGCGCACCGCGTGGTAGGTGTTGAGCGCGTTGCCGAAGCCGGTGTCAGCGTCCACGATCAGCGGCAGCTCCACCGCGTCGCGGATGCGCGCCGTGTGGTCGGCAATGTCGGTCAGGCCCATGAAGGCTTGGTCCGGCAGGCCGAACCACATATTCGTCACCCCGGCGCCGGTGACGTAGAGGGCTTCGAAGCCCAGGTCGGCCACCACGCGGGCCGACAGGGCGTTGAAGGCGCCGGGAACGAGGATGCCGAGGCGCGATTCGGCCAGGGCTTTGAGGGTCTTGCGGGTGGACATGGATGGATGGGAGTCAGGTTGTTCTGCGAAGGGCGTCAGAAGGCGTCGCCAGGGACATGCACCCAGCCGCTCATGAGCACGCGGGCGCTGCGGCCCATCAGGGCCTTGGTCACCGTCCACTCGCCGTTGGATTGCCGGGTGGCTTCGGCGCCCACGCGCAGCGTGCCCGAGGGGTGGCCAAAGCGCACGGCGCTGCGCTGCCCGCCACCGGCGGCCCGATTCACCAGCGTGCCGGGGACGGCCGCAGCGGTGGCGATGGCCACGGCCGCCGTGCCCATCATGGCGTGGTGCAGCTTGCCCATGGACAGGGCGCGCACCAGCAGGTCCACATCGGCGGCGGCCACGGCCTTGCCGCTCGATGCGGTGTAGCCGGCCGGCGGCGCGACGAAGGCCACCTTGGGCGTGTGCTGGCGCCGGGCGGCGTCGTCCACCGTGGCGATCAGCCCCATGCGCACGGCGCCGTGGGCGCGGATGGCCTCGAAGCGCGCGAGCGCGGCGGGGTCGCTGTTGATCGCATCCTGCAGCTCGGTGCCGGTGCAGCCAATGTCGGCGGCATGGACGAAGATGGTGGGGATGCCGGCGTTGATCAGGGTGGCGCGCATCGTGCCCACGCCCGGCACGGCGAGCTCGTCCACCACATTGCCGGTGGGGAACATGGCGCCGCCCGCACCGTCCTCGTTGGCCGCCGGGTCCATGAATTCGAGCTGCACCTCGGCTGCGGGGAAGGCGACGCCATCGAGCTCGAAATCGCCGGTCTCCTGCACGGCCCCGCCGGTGATGGGCACGTGGGCGACGATGGTCTTGCCGATGTTGGCCTGCCAGATGCGCACCGTGGCGATGCCGTTGTGCGGCACACGGGCGGCATCCACCAGGCCGTTGGCGATGGCGAACGGCCCCACGGCGGCCGACAGGTTGCCGCAGTTGCCGCTCCAGTCGACAAAGGCCGAGTCGATGGCCACCTGGCCGAAGAGGTAGTCCACGTCGTGGCCGGGCCGGGTTGTGGGTGCGAGGATCACCACCTTGCTGGTGCTCGACGTGGCGCCGCCCATGCCGTCGGTCTGCTTGCCATAGGGGTCGGGGCTGCCGGCCACGCGCAGCAGCAGGGCGTCGCGTGCGGTGCCCGGTGCCTGGGCTGCGGCAGGCAGGTCTTGCAGGCGAAAGAACACGCCCTTGCTGGTGCCGCCGCGCATATAGGTGGCGGGGATCTTGATCTGGGGTGGGTGGGGCATGTCAGGCAACCGGTGGCTGGGAGGTGGAAGCAAGAAAGTCTTGTGCAAACCGCTGCAGCACGCCGCCGGCCTCGTAGATCGAGGCTTCCTCGGCGGTGTCCAGGCGGCAGGTCATCGGCACATCGATGCGCTCGCCGCCCTTGCGCCGCACCACCAGCACGAGGTTGGCGCGCGGGCGGCGTTCGCCCACCACATCGTACGTCTCCGTGCCATCGAGGCCGAGGGTCAGGCGGTTGGTGCCGGGCTTGAACTCCAGCGGCAGCACGCCCATGCCGATCAGGTTGGTGCGGTGGATGCGCTCGAAGCCTTCGGCCGCGATTGCCTCCACCCCCGCCAGGCGCACGCCCTTGGCCGCCCAGTCGCGCGACGAGCCCTGGCCGTAGTCGGCCCCGGCGATGATGATCAGCGGCTGGCCGCGCTGCATGTAGGTCTCGATGCCCTCCCACATGCGCACCACCTGGCCCTCGGGCTCGATGCGGGTGAAGGATCCCTTCTTCACCCGGCCGTCCACCACAGCCATCTCGTTGACCAGCTGCGGGTTGGCAAAGGTCGCGCGCTGGGTCGTGAGGTGGTCGCCGCGGTGCGTGGCGTAGGAGTTGAAATCCTCCTCGGGCAGGCCCATGCGGTGCAGGTACTCGCCGGCGGCGCTGTCCATCAGGATGGCGTTGGAGGGCGAGAGATGGTCGGTGGTGATGTTGTCGGGCAGCACGGCCAGCGGGCGCATTCCCCGCAAGGTGCGCTCGCCGGCCAGGGCGCCTTCCCAGTAGGGCGGGCGGCGGATGTAGGTGCTCTGTGGCCGCCAGTCGTACAGCGGGCTCACGGGCTCGCCGCTGGCCGCCTGCAGGCGGAACATGGGCTCGTACACGCGGCGGAAGTGCTCGGGCTTGACGCTTTGCGCCACGATGGCGTCGATCTCTTCGTCGCCGGGCCAGATGTCCTCGAGCGTGACGGGGCGGCCCTCGGCGTCCGTGCCGAGCACGTCCTTTTCGATGTCGAAGCGCACCGTGCCCGCGATCGCATAGGCCACCACCAGCGGCGGCGATGCGAGGAAAGCCTGTTTTGCATAGGGGTGGATGCGCCCGTCGAAATTGCGGTTGCCCGAGAGCACGGCCGTGGCGTACAGGTCGCGCTCGATGATCTCCTGCTGGATCGCCGGGGCCAGCGCGCCCGACATGCCGTTGCAGGTGGTGCAGGCAAAGGCCACGATGCCGAAGCCGAGTTGCTCCAGCTCGGCCAGCAGCCCGGCGTCCTCCAGGTACAGCTGCACGGCCTTGGAGCCGGGCGCCAGGGACGACTTGACCCAGGGCTTGCGCACCAGGCCCCGGGCATTGGCATTGCGCGCCAGCAAGCCGGCGGCGATCACGTTGCGCGGGTTGCTGGTGTTGGTGCAGCTGGTGATGGCAGCGATGATGACCGCGCCGTCGGGCATCTGGCCGGGCGGCTCGGTCCACGGCGCGGCAATGCCGCGTGCCGCCAGGTCGCTGGTGGGCAGGCGCTTGTGCGGGTTGGAGGGCCCGGCCATGCTGCGCACCACGCGGGACAGGTCGAACGACAGCACGCGCTCGTACTCGGCCGTGGCCAGGGCATCGGCCCACAGGCCGGTTGCCTTGGCATAGGTCTCTACCAGCCGCACCTGCTCCGCTTCACGGCCCGTGAGGCGCAGGTAGGCGATGGTCTGCTCGTCGATGTAGAACATCGCCGCCGTGGCGCCGAACTCGGGCGTCATGTTGGATATGGTGGCCCGGTCGCCCAGGGTCAGCGCCGAGGCGCCGGCGCCGAAGAACTCCAGGTAGGCGCCCACCACCTTCTGCTGGCGCAGGAACTCGGTGAGGGCCAGCACGGTGTCGGTGGCGGTGATGCCGGGCTGCGGCCGGCCGGTCAGTTCCACACCGATGATGTCGGGCAGGCGCATCCACGAGGCGCGGCCCAGCATCACGCTCTCGGCCTCGAGCCCGCCCACGCCGATGGCGATGACGCCGAGCGCATCCACGTGTGGGGTGTGGCTGTCGGTGCCCACCAGCGTGTCGGGGTAGGCCACGCCACCCTGGGCATGCACCACCGGCGACATCCGCTCCAGGTTGATCTGGTGCATGATGCCGTTGCCCGGCGGGATCACCTCGACGTTCTTGAACGCCTTCTTCGTCCACTCGATGAAGTGGAAGCGGTCCTCGTTGCGCCGGTCCTCGATGGCGCGGTTCTTGGCAAATGCCTCGGGGTCGTCGCCGCCAAACTCCACGGCCAGCGAATGGTCCACGATGAGCTGGGTGGGCACCACCGGGTTCACTTGGGCCGGGTCGCCACCTCTGTCGGCAATCGCATCGCGCAGGCCGGCCAGGTCCACCAGCGCCGTCTGGCCCAGGATGTCGTGGCACACCACGCGCGCCGGAAACCACGGAAAGTCCAGGTCGCGCCGGCGCTCGATCAGCTGGCGCAGCGATGCTTCCAGGGTGGCAGGGTCAGAGCGGCGCACCAGGTTCTCGGCATGCACGCGCGAGGTGTAGGGCAGGTGCGCCCAGGCGCCGGGCTCCAGGGCGTCGACCGCTTCGCGGGCGTCGAAATAGTCCAGCGCAGTGCCGGGCAGGTTCTTGCGGTAATTGGTGTTCATGGACGTGGGGTAGGGCGGTTCGCTTCCTGTGGAATCTACTTGCGCTCGTTGATGGGCACGAAGGCCAGGTCTTCGGGCCCGGTGTAGTGGGCGCTCGGGCGGATGATCTTGTTGTCGATGCGCTGCTCGATGATGTGCGCCGCCCAGCCGCTGGTGCGCGCAATGACGAACAGCGGTGTGAACATGGCCGTGGGCACGCCCATCATGTGGTAGCTCACGGCGCTGAACCAGTCGAGGTTGGGGAACATCTGCTTGGCCTCCCACATCACCGACTCAAGCCGCTCCGCGATGTCGAACATCTTGGTGCTGCCCGCGTCCTGCGACAGCTGGCGCGCCACGCGCTTGATGACCTCGTTGCGCGGGTCGCTCACGGTGTAGACCGGGTGGCCAAATCCGATCACCACCTCCTTGGCCTCCACGCGGCGGCGGATGTCGGCCTCGGCTTCGTCGGCGTTGTCGTAGCGCTTCTGGATCTCGAAGGCCACCTCGTTGGCGCCGCCATGCTTGGGCCCGCGCAGCGCGCCGATGGCGCCGGTGATGCACGAGTACATGTCGCTGCCTGTGCCGGCCACCACGCGCGCGGTGAAGGTGGAGGCGTTGAACTCATGCTCCGCATACAGGTTCAGCGAGGTGTGCATGGCGCGCTCCCACGCGGCCGATGGTTTCTTGCCATGCAGCAGGTGCAGGAAATGCGCGCCGATGGAGTCGTCGTCCGTCTCCACCCCGATGCGCTTGCCCTGGGTGGACCAGTGGTACCAGTACAGCAGCATGGAGCCGAGCGATGCCATCAGCCGGTCGGCGATGTCGCGTGCGCCGGGCGTGTGGTGCCCGTCCTTCTCGGGCAGCACGCAGCCCAGGGCCGATACGCCCGTGCGCATCACGTCCATGGGGTGGCTGCTGGCGGGCAGCTGCTCCAGCGCCTCCTTCACGTTGGCCGGCAGGCCGCGCAGGGCCTTCAGGCGCCCCTTGTAGGCGCGCAGCTCTGCCGTGGTGGGCAGCTTGCCGTGCACGAGCAGGTGGGCGATTTCCTCGAACTCGCAGACATCGGCGATGTCCAGGATGTCGTAGCCGCGGTAGTGCAGGTCGTTGCCCGTGCGGCCCACGGTGCACAACGCCGTGTTGCCAGCGGTCACGCCCGAGAGGGCGACGGATTTTTTGGGCTTGAAGCCGGTGGCGAGGGTGTCGCTCATGCTGGCAGTCTCCTGTTGTTGGATAGATCGGTAGGGAAAGATGGCAATGGGTCAGATGCGCCGAGGCCTGCCATCGCAGTCCACTGCCACCATCTCGAAGGCGCCGCGCAGCGCGGGCTGCTGGTGGCCGGTGTGCAGGTTCTCGGCGCTGCCGCTGACCTCCACGGTCATGGAGCTGTTGCCGGTGCGCACGACTTCTGCGGTCAGCCGCAGCGCCTGGCCCTGGGGCACGGGCGCCATGAACTGCACGTCGCTGCAGCGCGCCATCACCACGGCGCAGCGCGCATGGCGGCTGGCCGTGACGAAGGCCGCCTGGCCCATCAGCAGCAGGGCCTGGCCGCCGAACAGCGTGCCGTAGTGGTTGGTGCGGCCGGGAAACACCATTTCCGTGAAATGCATGGGCTGGTGCAGGGCGCTGGTTTGTTGCATGATTCGCAATGTACGCAAGCCCATATCCCACGTACAGGGCTGAATTGGCGAATGATTGCGAAGAAAAAATGGATGAATTGCGAATCTTGCGAATGAGTGGCTCAGAGATGGTCGCGCGATGAAGAAGACCTTCATGGGCGTGCGTCTGCGCCGCCTGCGCGAAGAGCGCGGCATGACTCAGATCGCATTGGCGCGCGCGCTCGACCTGTCGGCCAGCTACCTCAACCAGCTCGAGCAGAACCAGCGGCCGCTCACCGTGCCGGTGCTGCTCAAGATCAATGCCGTGTTCGGCGTGGACGTGCAGCGCTTTTCCGACGACGACGAGGCGCGCCTGATCACCGGCTTGCGCGAGGTGCTGGCGGACACGCCCTCCGAGCCGGGCATGGAAGGCCAGGCCGTGTCCCTGGCCGAGATCCGCGAACTGGCCTCGGGCATGCCTGCCGTGGCGCGCACCCTGCTGGCCCTGCACCAGCGCCACCGCCAGGCGCTGGAGCGGCTCGATGCCCTGGGCGCCCAGTGGGGCGACGGGCGCAGTGGAGCGCTGGCAAGCGCCAGCCATCAGCCCATGGCCTACGAGGAGGTGCGCGACTTCTTCTTTGCCCGCCACAACCACATCGCCGAGCTCGACGACGCGGCCGAGCGGCTGGCGGCCGACTGGGCGCTGCAGCCCGGCCGGGCCGACGAGGGGCTGGCGCGCCGCCTGCAGGCTGCCCATGGCGTGCATGTGGCCATGGCGGCAGAGCTGCCGGGCGGGGCGCAGCGCCACTATGACCCCGGCAGCGGGGTGCTGCAACTGGCCCGGGGGCTCGAAGCCGGGCAGCGCGCCTTCCAGATGGCAACGCAACTGGCCTTCCTGGAGATGGGCCCCGAACTGCGTCGCCTGGCCGACGGGGCTGGCCTGTCGGGCGACCAGGCGCGGGCACTGGCACGCATCGGCCTGGCCAACTACTTCGCGGGCGCCTTGCTGCTGCCCTACACCGCCTTCCTGCGCGCAGCCGAGGCGGTGCGCTACGACATCGACCGGCTGGGCCACCTGTTCGGCGTGGGCTTCGAGACGGTGTGCCACCGCCTGTCCACCCTGCAGCGGCCCAGCGCGCGCGGCGTGCCCTTCTTCTTCGTCCGCGTGGACCGGGCGGGCAACATTTCCAAGCGCCAGTCGGCCACGCATTTTCACTTCAGCAAGATCGGCGGCACCTGCCCGCTGTGGAACGTGTACGAGGCCTTTGCCCAGCCCGGGCGCATCGTGCCGCAACTGGCACGCATGCCCGACGGCCGGGCCTACCTGTGGGTGGCGCGCACCGTCACGCGCGGCGGTGGCGGGGCAGGGGGCTGGGGCGCGCCGGGCAAGGAGTTCTCGGTGGCTCTGGGCTGCGACGTGCGCCATGCCGCGCAGCTCGTGTACTCGCGCGGCCTGAACCTGGCCGACCCCGAGGCGGCCGTGCCCATCGGCATGGGCTGCAAGGTCTGCGAGCGCGAGGCCTGCCCGCAGCGCGCGTTTCCGCCCATCGGCCGGGCGCTGGATGTGAATGAGAATCGAAGCCGTTTTGCGCCCTACCCGGTGATCGGTGGGTGATCCTCGGGGGCGACAAAAAAACCCGCCCTTGGTGTTGCATAAACGGTACGGCAAAAACAGCGGCGTTGTTACAAGATGTGGACCCTTGCATGCCGGATGAGGGGCCGAATCCCGCTATCCTCAGGGGCTGTTGCGGCAGTGCCCTGGTACGCCGTGTGCAACCCTGTCTGGCTTTCGCTGACTCCCTGCTCTCAATGGCTTTGCTACCCCTCAACGGCTTCTACCGGCATTGGTTGCCTGGCCTGGGCGTGGCTGCGGCTGGCTTGCTGCTGAGCTTCGGCCTGGCGCGGCAGCAGGCCGATGCCACCGATGCCGTGGCCAAGGCGCGCCTCACGCAGGAGACACGGCTGTTCACCGACGCGCTGGTCCAGCGCATCGCTACGCACACGGAAATCGTGCATGGCCTGCGCGGACTGTTTTCTGCCAATCCAAAGCTCACGCGGGCCGAGTTCGAACAGGTGGCCAGCGAGCTCGACATCTCCGAGCGCTACCCCGGCGTGCGCAACCTGTCGTTCACACGCCGGGTGGCGCTGGCCGAGAAAGCCGACTACGAAGCCCGTGTGCGGGGCGACACCTCGATCAACCCCGCCGGCTATCCCGAGTTTTCGATCCGTCCGCCCGGCGAGCGCCCCGAGTACTTCGTGGCCGAGTACCTGTGGCCCATGAAGGGCAACGAGGCCGTGCTGGGCCTCGACATCAGTGCCCAGCCCACCAACCTGGCGGCCATGCAGTACAGCCGTGACAGCGGCCACACTGTGGCCTCGGCCCCGTTCGACCTGGTGCAGGAGCAGACACACCGCACGGCCTTCGTGATCCGCGTGCCAGTGTTCGACCGTTCGGGTGTGACCGATCTCAAGCCGCAGGTGTTCATCGGGGCCGTGGCCGCCACCATCCGGGTCTATGACCTGGTGCGCTTCATGCGCGGCGAGGGCCTGCTCAATGGCATAGCGGTCTCCATCACCGACCAGGGGCCCTCCCGCCCCGGCGCCACCGACACCACGGTGCGCGTGCTGCTGCCGCCCACCGCAGAGGCCTTGCCGGGCTCGGTGCCCTATGAGCGCGATATCCTGGTGCACGACCGGCGCTGGCGCCTGCGCTTCATGCCCACGCAGTCACTGCTGTCGCTCTCCGAGCGCAGCCTGCCCTGGGCGGCAGGGGCTTCGGGGGCCCTGGTGTCGTTGCTGCTGGCGGCACTGGTCACGCTGCTGGCGCGCCAGCGCACGCAGGCCCTGGCGCGTGCGCAGGTGTCTGACGAGGCCCGGCGCGAAAGTGAAGACCGCTTTCGCGCCCTGTTCAATCAGGCCGCCGTGGGCGTGGCGCAGATCGATACCCAAAGCGGGCGCTTCGTGCGCATCAACCAGAAATACTGCGACATCCTGGGCTACTCGGTGCCGGAGATGCGTGCGCTCGATTTCCGGGCCATCAGCCAGCCCGGGGACCTGGCGCTCGATCTGGCCCAGATGGAGCGCCTCAAGTCCGGCGAGATCCACGAGTTCCGCATGGAAAAGCGGTACTTCCACAAGAACGGCTCCGAGATCTGGGTGGACCTGACGGTTTCGCCCATGTGGACGCCGGGCACTGAACCCGACTTCCACATGGCCGTGGTGCAGGACATCAGCGAGCGCAAGCGCATGGAGCACACGCTGCGCGGCAACGAGGCGCACCTGCGCGGCATTCTGCAGCGCCTGCCCATGGGGCTGTGCCTGGTGCAAAAGGACGGCACCATCTCGTTTCGCAACGAGCGCTTCCTGCAGATCTGCGGCTATACCGCCCAGGACGTGCCCAATGTGGACGTGTGGTGGCAAAAGACCTACCCCGACCCCGAGGAGCGCGAGGTGATGCGCAATGCCTGGCGCGAGGAGCGCCAGCGCGCGGACGACAGCGACGGCATCATCGCCGCCGCCGAATACCACTTCCTGTGCCGCGACGGCGTGGTGCGCCCGGTGGAGGTGGCCGGCGTGCGCATCGGGGACGACCACCTCGTCACCCTGCAAGACCTGAGCCAGCGCAAGGCGGCCGAGCATGAAATCAAGAACCTGGCCTACTATGACCCGCTGACGCAGTTGCCCAACCGCCGCCTGCTCATCGACCGGCTGCAGCAGGCATTGGCCACCAGCGCGCGCCACCAGAGCCACGGCGCGCTGCTGCTGCTCGACCTCGACAACTTCAAGACCCTGAACGAGACCCAGGGCCACGACAAGGGCGACACCTTGCTGCTGCAGGTGGCCAACCGCCTGCGCGCCTGCGTGCACGAGGACGACACCGTGGCGCGCCAGGGCGGCGACGAATTCGTGGTGCTGCTCGAAGACCTGGGCGCCACGCCCGAGGAGGCCGCCGCACGCTGCGAGGAGGCCGGCCAGCGCATTCTGGCCGTGCTGCGTGAACCTTACGCCATTGGCGCCGAGGCGCACCACAGCTCGCTGAGCATGGGCGTGACCCTGTTCAGCGGCGTGCGCGAGACGGTGGACGAGCTGCTGCGCCGCGCCGACCTGGCCATGTACCAGGCCAAGTCGGCAGGGCGCGACACGCTGCGCTTTTACGACCCGCAGATGCAGGCCGCCGTGAGCGCCCGCGCGGCCATGGAGCTGGACATGCGCGTGGGCATGGCCCAGGGCCAGTTCGAGCTGTACTACCAGGCGCAGATCGACCAGGGCCGCATCACCGGTGCCGAGGCGCTGCTGCGCTGGCGCCACCCGCGCGACGGCTTCGTCTCGCCGGCGCAGTTCATTCCGCTGGCCGAGGAGAACGGCCTGATCCTGCCGCTGGGCGAATGGGTGCTGCAGGTGGCCTGCCAGCGGCTGGCCCGCTGGGCACATGAACCCGCCCTGGCGGGCCTGGGCCTGGCCGTGAACGTGAGCCCGCGGCAGTTCCACCAGAGCGGCTTCGTGGCCCAGGTGCTGGCCGCGCTGGCGGGTGCTTGCGCCGACGGCAACCGCCTCAAGCTGGAGATGACCGAGGGCTTGCTGCTCTCGGACGTGGAAGACACCATCGCCAAGATGGGCCAGCTCAAGGCCTATGGGGTCGGTTTTTCGCTGGACGACTTCGGCACCGGGTACTCGTCGCTGTCCTACCTCAAGCGGCTGCCGCTGGACCAGCTCAAGATCGACCAGAGCTTCGTGCGCGACGTGCTCACCGACCCCAACGACGCGGCCATCGCCCGCACCGTGGTGGCGCTGGGCACCAGCCTGGGCCTGCGCGTGATCGCCGAAGGCGTGGAGACCGAGGCCCAGCGCGAGTTCCTGGCGCGCAACAACTGCCATGCCTGGCAGGGTTATCTGCTCAGCCCTCCTTTGCAGGTGGCCGAGTTCGAGGAATTGGTGCGCCGGCATAACGCCCCGGGCCTGCCCCTGGCATGAGCTTGCCACCGGCTGCACAAGCCCTTTGCACCATCTGACCCGCGCCATGCTATTCAATACGAGGCGATCGCAGCGCCAGGCCCAGCCACCTCCCGAGGCGTTCGATGCCCAGCGCGAGAAGTCGGCCATTGCCGAAATGCTGCTCAAGAGTTCTGCCAAGCTGATCCTCGGGCGGGGCGAGCTGGAGATCATCCGCGGCATCTGCCAGGCGATCGTCGAGGTCACGCCCCATATCCGCCTGGCCTGGACCTGGTTCGGCCCTTCGGACACGCAATCCATCCGCCCCCAGGTGTTCGCCGGCCCGGCGGTCGCATATGCCGAGGCACTGCACATCGAGCGCAACCTGCTCACGCAGATCGGCCCGGCCTTCTCCACCCTGGACGGCAAGCCTGCGCAGGCCTTCACGGTGTCGCAGTATTCGCTGTACGGCCCGTGGCGCGAGGCCGCGCGCGAGCATGGCATCCGCCACGTGTTGGCACTGCCGATCCGCTCCACCTTCAATGGCTACAGCGGCATGTTCGTGCTGTATGCGGACCGCGATGGCTACTTCGACGACCTGGGGGTGGGGCTCTTCTCGGGGCTGGCCGAGCTGTTCGGTTCGCTCATGACGGTGGCCGCCGAGCGTGTTGAGCTGGAACGCGCGGCCTACCACGATGCGCTCACCGGCCTGCTCAACCGGCACGCCCTGGACCTGATCGACCGGCGGCTGTACCGCACTTCGCTGTTCGAGCCGGCCTCGTCCATCCTGATGCTGGACCTGGACCATTTCAAGAGCATCAACGACCGTTTCGGCCACGATGCGGGCGACGCGGCGCTGCAGGCCGTGGCCCGGGTGCTGCGGGATGCCCTGCGCCGGGGCGACGAGATCATCCGCTGGGGCGGTGAGGAATTCCTGGTCTGCCTGCCCCAGACCCCGCTGGCCGACGCCCTCAAGGTCGCCGAGAAGCTGCGCCGCGGGGTGGAGGGGGTCACCGAGCCTGAGCCACTGAGCGTCTCCATCGGCGCCTGTGAGGTGCTTGCGATGCAGCACCTGGCGCAGGCCATCGCGCGCGCCGACCAGGCACTCTTCGACGCCAAATCGCAGGGGCGCAACCAGGTGCGCGTGGTGCAGTGAAACCCATCCGTCCCGCTGTGCAAAATTGATAGCTGCAAGCGCATGCCAGGCAAGCGGTAGGATCAATATTTGTTAAATATTGCCGACAGGACCTCCGGGATTGGCTGCAAGGGGGCTTCCCTCCGCAGGAGCCAGTAGGCGCCGCGGTATCATCCCGCTTTGCATTTGCCGGTGTTTTTCCGCCTGGCGTTCGTTCGCCCACCCATTTCCTGTCTGTCCCTGACACGTGCGTCTCACCTCCATCAAGCTTTCCGGCTTCAAGTCCTTCGCTGAGCCCACCAACTTCATGCTGCCGGGGCAACTCGTGGGCGTGGTGGGCCCCAACGGCTGCGGCAAGTCCAACATCATGGATGCGGTGCGCTGGGTGCTGGGCGAGAGCAAGGCCAGCGAGCTGCGCGGCGAGTCCATGCAGGACGTGATCTTCAGCGGCACCACCACGCGCAAGCAGGCCAGCCGCGCCAGCGTGGAGCTGGTGTTCGACAACTCCGACCACCGCGCCGGTGGCCAGTGGGGCCAGTACGGCGAGGTGGCGGTGCGCCGCGTGCTCACGCGCGACGGCACCAGCAGCTACTACCTGAACAACCAGCCCGTGCGCCGGCGCGACGTGCAGGACGTGTTTCTGGGCACGGGCCTGGGGCCGCGCGCCTACGCCATCATCGGCCAGGGCACCATCAGCCGCATCATCGAGTCGCGCCCCGAAGAGCTGCGCCTGTTCCTCGAAGAGGCTGCCGGCGTCTCCAAGTACAAAGAGCGCCGCCGCGAGACGGAAAACCGCCTCTCGGACACGCGCGAGAACCTCACGCGGGTGGAAGACATCCTGCGCGAGCTCAACGCCAACCTCGAAAAGCTCGAAAAGCAGGCCGAGGTGGCCGCCAAATACAACGCGCTGAACGCCGACGCCACGCTCAAGCAGCACCAGCAGTGGTTCCTGAAGCGCGCCGATGCCGAGGCCGACCAGGCCAAGGTGCGCCTGGATGGCCTGCAGGCCGTGAACGACCTCGAATCGCGCATGGCCGACCTGCGCGCCGTCGAGTCCGACCTCGAGACCATCCGCCAGGCGCACTATGCCGCTGGCGACCACGTCAACCAGGCCCAGGGCAAGCTCTACGAGGCCACGTCCGAAGTGGGGCGCCTGGAGGCCGAGATCCGCTACGTGGTGGAAGGCCGCCTGCGCGTGGAGCAGCGCCTGGTGACGCTGGCCGAGCAGATTGCCCAGTGGTCCGCCCGCAAGGAAGAGGCCGACATCGAGCTCGAAAATCTCGCCGGTGCCGGTGTGGACGCCGAGGAGCGCGCCGAACTGCTGGCCGCCCAGGTCGAAGAGCAGGCCATGCAGCTGCCCGACCTCGAAGACGCCCTGCGCCAGGCGCAAAGCCGCACCTCTGAGCAGCGCGCCAGCGTGGTCCAGGTGCAGCAGCAGATCGGCGTGCTGGCCGCCGAGCAGCGCAGCATCGACGAGCAAAGCCGCCAATTCGATGGCCGCTACGAGCGCCTGCGCGCCGACCGCAATGCCCTGGCCGCGCCCGACGAGGCGCGCCTGGCCAACCTGCAGGAGCAACTGGACGAGGCCCAGGAACTGGCCGAGACTACCGAGGCCCGCCTGGCCGAGCTGCAGGAGGCCGTGCCGCAGTTGGACGACGACCGCCGCGCCCGCCAGCAGGCCGTGAACAGCGAAAGCGCGCGCCAGGCAGATTTGTCTGCCCGCATGGAAGCCCTCAAAGCCTTGCAGGAAAAGGTCAAGACCGATGGCAAGCTGCGCCCCTGGCTGGCCAAGCACGGCCTCGATAGCCTGCAAGGCCTGTGGAGCCGCATCCACATCGAACCGGGCTGGGAAAACGCGCTTGAAGCCGCGCTGCGCGAGCGCCTGGCCGCACTCGAAGTCGGGCGCCTGGACATGGTGCGCGGCTTCCTGGGCTCGGGCGGCACCGATGCGCCCCCGGCCCGCCTGGCGTTCTACAGCATGCCTTCCGCCGGCACGCCCGAGACGGCTTCGCCGCATGCGCGCCTGTCCGACCTGCTGCGCCTGAACGATGCCGGCCTGCGTGCCGTGCTGGTCGACTGGCTGCAGGGCTGCTATACCGCCCCCACGCTCGATGAAGCGCTGAACCGCCGCAGCACGCTGCTACCGGGCGAGGTGGTGTTCGTGCCCTCGGGCCATGCCGTCAGCGCGCACAGCGTGAGCTTCTATGCGCAGGACTCCGAGCAGTCGGGCATGCTGGCCCGCGCGCAGGAGATCGAGCACCTGGAGAAGGAGCTGCGCGCCCAGGCCCTGATCGCCGAGGAGTCGCGCACCGCGCTGGTCCGCGCCGAGGCCGCCTATGCCGACGCCTCGCAGCGCCTGGTGGGCGCCCGCCGCGAGGCCACCGAGGCCCAGAGCCGGGCCCACGAGCTGCAGGTGGAGACCCTGCGCCTGACCCAACTGGCCGAGCAGACACGTGCGCGCAGCGCACAGATCGGTGCCGACATCGCCGAGATCGAGGCGCAATTGGCGGACCTGCAGGAGCGCCGCGTGGCCGCCGAAGCCCGCTTTGAAGAGCTGGACATGCAGCTGGCCGACAGCCAGGAGCGCGAGGCGCAACTGGGCGACCGCGTGATCGAGGCCGAGCGCAAGCTGGCCGCCTGCCGCGAGCAGCAGCGCACGCTGGAGCGCCAGGCGCAGGAGGCCACCTTCTCGCAGCGCAGCCTGGAGGCGCGCCGCGGCGAACTCAACCGTTCCATCGAGACGGCGAACCAGCAGGCCGCCTCGCTCACCGACGAGCAGCAGCGCGCCCGCGATGAGTTGGCCCGCCTGTCCGACGCGGCCGCCCAGGGCGGCCTGCAGGCCGCGCTGGACGTGAAGATGGAGCGCGAGAAGGCCCTGTCTGCCCAGCGTGGCGAGTACGACGACCTGACCGCCAAGCTGCGCGCCAGCGACGAGCGGCGCATGCAGCTCGAACGCGCGCTCGACCCGCTGCGCGCGCGCATCACTGAATTCCAGCTCAAGGAGCAGGCCGCGCGCCTGGGCCTGGAGCAGTACACCACCTTGCTGGCCGATGCCCAGGCCGACTTGGAGGCCGTGGCCCAGTCGATCGCCGACGGCAACGTGCGCGTCTCTGGCCTGCAGGGCGAAATCGACCGCCTGCACCGCGAGATCGCGGCCCTGGGCGCGGTGAACCTGGCGGCGCTGGACGAACTCAAGCTGGCCAGCGAGCGCAAGATCTTCCTCGACGCACAGACGGCCGACCTGACCGAGGCCATGAACACGCTCGAAGACGCGATCCGCAAGATCGACGGCGAAACGCGCCAGTTGCTCTCGGGCACCTTCGACACTGTCAACGGCCATTTCGGGCGCATGTTCCCCGAGCTGTTCGGTGGCGGCCAGGCCCGGCTCATCATCACCGGCGACGAAATCCTTGACTCCGGCGTGCAGGTGATGGCGCAGCCACCCGGCAAGAAGAACCAGACCATCCACCTGCTGTCGGGTGGCGAGAAGGCGCTCACGGCGATTGCGCTGGTGTTCGCCATCTTCCAGCTCAACCCCGCACCGTTCTGCCTGCTGGACGAGGTGGACGCGCCGCTGGACGACGCCAACACCGAGCGCTATGCCAAGCTGGTCTCCAGCATGAGCAAGAGCACGCAGTTCCTGTTCATCAGCCACAACAAGATCGCCATGGAAATGGCCGAACAACTGATCGGCGTGACCATGCAGGAGCAGGGCGTCTCGCGCATCGTGGCAGTGGACATGGAATCGGCCCTTTCGATGGCCGATGCATGACATGATGACCAAGACAAGCTTCCGCAGCCTTCCCGCCGGGCACTGACCGGACCGAGATCTATGAGCACATTGCAACTGAGTCTGGCGATCATCGGCGGCCTGGTGCTGGCCCTCATCGTGGCCTACAACGCCTGGACGTCGCACCGCAACGCGCCGCGGCGCGCCTCGCCCGAGGAGCCCGAGCACGGGGCCGACCCGGCGCTGCGCCAGGAGCCCGGTTTCGATGCCGGTGCCACCCAGCTCACGGCGGCGGAACTGGACAGCCTGGACCGCGGCCCCGACCCCTCGGTGCACACGGTGGACGTGCTCGATGCGCTGCAGATGCCGGTGCCGCCGATGTCGCTGGAGCGCCGGCCGGGGCTCGACCCGCTGATCGACGTGATCGCCACCTTGCAGCCTGAGCTCATCGTTTCAGGCGATGCCGCGCTGGCCGCCATGCCGCCCACCCGCCGCGCGGGCAGCAAGCCATTTGCCATCGAAGGCTACAACGAAGCCACCCAGCAGTGGGAGACGCCGTCGCCTGGCCAGCGCTACCAGAGCTTCCAGGCTGGCGTGCAGCTGGCCAACCGCATGGGCGCGCTCAACGAGATCGAATACTCCGAATTCGTGGTCAAGGCCCAGGCCTTTGCCGATGCGGTGAACGCCGCCCCCGACTTTCCCGACATGCTGCAGGAAGTGGCCCGTGCCCGCGAGCTCGACCAGTTCGCCAGCGACCACGATGCGCAACTGGCCTTCATGCTGCGCGCACGCCAGGCCGCCTGGAGCCCCGGCTACATCCACCAGAACGCCGCGCGCCTGGGCTTCGTGTCCGCTGCCATGCCAGGCCGCCTGGTGCTGCCCACTGGCAGCCCGGGCCTGCCGCCGCTGCTCACCCTGGGCTACGACACGCAGGCCGCACTGGCCGATGACCCGGACCAGTCCGCCATCCGCGACGTGACCCTGAGCCTGGATGTCTCCCAGGTGCATCGCGGCGAACAGCCGTTCACGCGCCTGCGCGAAGTGGCCGCCGCGCTGTGCGAGGCCATGGACGGCGTGCTCTGCGACCAGAACGGCCACCCGCTGCCCGCCATGGCCATGGACCCGATCGCGGCCGACCTGGAGCTGCTGTACGACCAGCTCGACGGGCGCGAGCTGTCGGCCGGCTCGGTGCTGGCGCGGCGCCTGTTCAGCTGAGTGGCCGGGCATCCCGGGCCGAAAGGAGATCCCATGCGCTGGTGGCACGTGCTGTTTCCGCAGGTGGTGGAAATGCCCCAGGGGCTGTTTCGCCCCTCGAACCGTTTCATCGACTACGGCTTGCCCGTGATCGGCTTTCTGGTCATCGTGGGCATGTTCCTCAGGGCATCCCTGGCAGGCCGGACCAATTATTTCATCCTGGGGTATCTGGGCTTCGTCATTGCACCGGTGGCCTTGGCTTGGCGCGCACGGCGCAAGTTCGGACCCATGGGGCAGCCGCTGGTGCGCATCGATGGCGCAGGGATCTACCTGAGCATGCCCCAGAATGTGCGCCCGGGCCACGTGCAGGTGCCGCTGGCGGACATCCGGGCGCTCGTGGTCAAAGGCACGCCTGGCCTGCGCAGCTATGTGTTCGAGCGCCATGCGGGCGAGCCCATCGAGGTGCGCCCGGGGTTTGGGCGCCTCGACGCCCGAGTCATCGACTTTCTGCTGCGCGCCATGCCTGCCGCCATTCCTGTAACCGTGCAGGAGCCTCCTACTTTCCTGGGTGCCATCCGTGGTGACTGATTCCAATCCCTCCGCAGCCAGTGCGCTGTCCCTGCAACCGGCCGAGGCCGTCGACGCGCTGCGCGACCAGCTCAATCGCTGGGCCCACCAGTACTACGTACTCGACGAGCCCACGGTGCCCGATGCCGAGTACGACCGGGTGTTCCGTGAGCTGCAGGCCCTGGAGGAGGCGAACCCCGACCTCATCACCCCCGATTCGCCCACGCAGCGCGTGATCGGTGGCGTCGCGGACGGCCTGGCGCCGGTGCGCCATGCCGTGCCCATGCTCAGCATCCACACCGAGACCGATACCGAGGCCACGGGCGCCCAGGCCTTCGATGCCCGCGTGCGCCGCGAGCTGGGCCTGGCCGAGTCCGACCCGGCGATCGAGTACGTGGCCGAGCCCAAGTTCGACGGCCTGGCCATGAGCCTGCGCTACGAAGGCGGCCGCCTGGTGCAGGCCGCCACGCGCGGCGATGGCGAAGTGGGCGAAGACGTGACCCACAACATCCGCCGCATCCGCCAGATCCCTTTGATCCTGCCGGCCGGCGTGCCGCCGCTGCTCGAAGTGCGCGGCGAGGTCTACATGCGCCGCGCCGATTTCGATGCCTTGAACGAACGCCAGCGCGAGCAGGGCGGCAAGACATTCGTGAACCCGCGCAACGCCGCGGCGGGTGCGGTGCGCCAGCTCGATTCGGACATCTCGGCCCGGCGCCCGCTGAGCTTTTTCGCCTACGGCCTGGGCGCCACCACGCCGGTGAACGAAGGCGGCCAGGCCTTCATCACGCACTACGAGATGCTGCAGACCCTCAAGGAGTGGGGCTTCCCGGTGGCGGCGCAGGTGCAGATCGCCAAGGGCGCGGCCGAGCTCGTGGCCTTTCACCAGCAGGTGGGCGCCTCGCGCGACCAGCTGCCCTACGACATCGACGGCGTGGTCTACAAGGTCAACCGCCTGGACCTGCAGCGCGACCTGGGCTTCAAGACCCGCGAGCCGCGCTGGGCCGTGGCCCACAAGTACCCTGCGCAGGAGATGGCCACGCGCGTGGAGGGCATCGACATCCAGGTCGGGCGCACCGGCAAGCTGACCCCTGTGGCGCGCCTGGCGCCGGTGTTCGTGGGCGGGGTCACGGTGACCAATGCCACGCTGCACAACCTGTTCGAGATCCGCAAGAAGCAGGTGCGCGTGGGTGATACGGTGATCGTGCGCCGCGCGGGCGACGTGATCCCCGAGGTGGTGGGCGTGATGCCTGGCCAGCGCCCGGCCTATGTGCCCAATTTCCGCATGCCGCGCCAGTGCCCCGTGTGCGGCAGCGACGTGGTGCGCGAGCCCGGCGAGGCCAACCACCGCTGCACCGGCGGCCTGTTCTGCGCCGCGCAGCGCAAGGAGGCCATCCTGCACTTTGCCGCACGCCGCGCCATGGACATCGAGGGCCTGGGCGACAAGCTGGTGGACCAACTGGTCGAGGCCAACGTGATCCGCACGCTGCCCGACCTGTACCGCCTGGGGCTCACTTCGCTGGTGGCGCTGGAGCGCATGGCCGAGAAATCGGCCCAGAACGTGCTGGTCGCGCTCGAAAAGTCCAAGCAGACCACGCTGCCACGCTTCCTCTTCGGCCTGGGCATCCGCCACGTGGGCGAATCCACCGCCAAAGACCTGGCCAAGCACTTCGGTACGCTGGACGCCATGATTGGCGCCACGGCCGAGACAGCCGCCACGGTGGAGCAACTGCTCGAAGTGCCCGACGTGGGCCCCATCGTGGCGCAAAGCTTCTACACCTTCTTCCAGCAGCCGCACAACCGCGAAGTGATCGAGCAACTGCGCGCCTGCGGCTTGACCTGGCCCGAAGGCGCGCCGGCAGAAAAGGGTGCCCAGGTGCTGGCCGGCAAGACCATCGTGCTCACCGGCACGCTGCCCACCCTGAGCCGCGATGCCGCCAAGGACATGCTCGAAGCTGCAGGCGCCAAGGTCTCGGGCTCGGTGAGCAAGAAGACCAGCTATGTGGTGGCCGGCGAAGAGGCCGGCAGCAAGCTGGCCAAAGCCGAGGAGCTGGGCGTGCCCGTGCTCGACGAGGCGGGCATGCTGGCGCTGCTGGCCGGCGGGCCCGCAGCGTGATGCCGCCCCTTCTCACCAACCTGGGCGCGCGCCTGGCCGCCGGCCTGCGTCGCGTGGTGGCCTATGCAAAGGGCTCCTCACGCCGCAAGTGGCTGCTGGCCATCCTGGCGCTGCCGTTGGCCCTGGTGCTTTTCACCGTGGCGCTGATCCCATTCACTCCCTCCATCAGCGACATCACCAAGGCCAAGACCGAGCGTCCTGCGCAACTGATCTCGGCCGACGGCAAGGTGCTGTCTGAATACCGGTGGGCGAACCGCGAGTGGGTGGCGCTCAACCGCATCGCACCGCACGTGATCAATGCGCTCATCGCCACCGAAGACCACCGCTTCTACGAGCACTGGGGCATGGACTGGCGGCGCACCGCCTCGTCCGTCTTGCACACGCTACGCGGGGATCCGCAGGGCGGCTCCACCATCACCCAGCAGTTGGCGCGCAACCTGTTCCCCGAGGAGATCGGGCGCTCGCGCACCTTGACGCGCAAGCTCAAGGAGGCCATCACCGCGATCAAGATCGAGATGTCCTACTCCAAGGACGAGATCCTGGAGACCTACCTCAACACCGTGCCGTTTTTGTACAACGCCTACGGTATCGAGATGGCGGCGCGCACCTATTTCGACAAGTCGGCTGACAAGCTCAACCTGCTGGAGAGCGCCACGCTGATCGGCATGCTCAAGGGCACGGCCTACTACAACCCGGTGATGAACCCCGAGCGCGCCCAGGCGCGGCGCAACACCGTGCTGGCGCAGATGGTCAAGCGCGACAAGCTCGACAAGGCCCAGTTCGACACCCTGCAAAAACGCCCCCTGCGCGTCGATTTCGAGCGCCAGAGCGAGGCCACGGGCCTGGCTCCGCACTTTGCCCAGCAGCTGCGCAAGACCCTGATCGCCTGGGCCGACGCCAATGGCTACAGCCTGCATGCCGACGGCCTGCTGGTGCACACCACCATCGACTCGCGCCTGCAGGCCTTCGCCAACCAGGCCGTGGCGCGCCAGGGCAAGCAGCTGCAGGGCATTGCCGACACCGCCTGGGCCCAGCGCAGCGCGTGGAACCCGCAGTCCGACCTGGTGCAGGACTTCGTGCGCGACACGCCCGAATACCGCACGGCGGTGGAGCAGGGTGCTACGCCAGAAGAAGCGCTCAAGACCCTGGTGGCCGATACCGCCTTCATGCGCACCCTGCGACAGAACAAGACCCGCGTGCAGGCCGGTTTCATGGCCATGGACCCGGTCACCGGCCACGTGCTGGCCTGGGTGGGCAGCCGCGATTTCGGCCAGGACCCGTTCGACCACGTGCAGCAGGCACGGCGCCAGCCGGGCTCCACCTTCAAGCCCTTTGTCTATGGCGCGGCCTTCGAGCAGGGCGCGCTGCCCACCGACACGCTGATGGACGAGGCCGTGGAAATCCCCCTGGGCGGCGGCCAGGTCTGGCGCCCCACCGACGGCGGCCCGCCGAGCGACGAACCCATGACCCTGGCCGACGGCCTGGCCCTGTCCAAGAACACCATCACGGCCCAGCTCATGCACAAGGTCGGCCCCGCCCACGTGGCCGAGCTGGCGCGCGCCATGGGCGTGCGCGAGAGCAAGCTCGAACTCGTGCCCTCGCTGGCGCTCGGTACCAGCCCGGTCACGCTGCGCGAGATGGTCTCGGCCTACGGCACCATCGCCAATGCCGGGCGCTACGTGTCGCCGGTGCTCATCACGCGCATCGAGGACCGCCATGGCAAGGTGCTGCAGACCTTCACCCCGCCCGCGGCCGAGAAGGTGCTGCCCGTGGGCGTGGCGCAGACGCTGCGCGCCACCATGCGCGGCGTGATCGACAAGGGCACGGGCCGCGCCATCCGCACGCGCTATGGCATCCAGGGCGACGTGGCGGGCAAGACCGGCACCACGCAGGACAACACCGATGGCTGGTTCATCCTCATGCACCCGCGCGTGGTCGCCGGCGCCTGGGTGGGCTTCAACGACGGCCGCGTGACCCTGCGCAGCGACTACTGGGGGCAGGGCGCCCACAGCGCGCTGCCCATGGTGGGTGACTTCGTGCAGCAGTCCTTCCGCTCGCAGGTGCTCGACGGCAAGGACCGCTTCATCGACGAGCAAGACACCAGCGCCGTGGGCAATGCCATGGCCGGCATGCGCAGCTGGGTGATGGACCTGTTCGGCCGCGATGCCCCGGGCCAACCGCCTGGCCAGCTTGGACAGCCCGGCAGCTACCCGCCACCGCTGCCCCCAGGCACCCTGCCGCCCGTGATCCGCGAGCCCGACCTGCTGCCGTTGCCTGAAGCGCCTGTGCGCTCTCCGACGCCCCCGGCCGAGCAGATGGTGCTGCCGCCGCTGTCGCCTGCCATGCCCCCACCGGTCGGCGTGCGGCCACCCGGTGGACAGGTGCCAGGGGCCGAGGTGCCGCCCTGAAGTGAAACACCCCCTGAGTCGCTTCGCGCCTTCACCCCTCTCTCGTCTCGCTGCGCGAGGCGGGAGGGGGACGCCCCCAGCGCAAGGGCTGGATACGCCGCCTTCGCGGCGGGGCGGCCCTTGCGAGGGGGCACTGGCCTGGGCCGCGCCAGTTTCATGCGCCGTGGGTGGCGCGCAGCGCAATGGATAACTGAGAGGACTTATCGGTGCTGGGCGCCGGGCCAGAGGATGGCCTGCGCCACGATCACGCGCTCGCCGTTGAACGTGGCGGCTGGCGATCCATAGAGCGCGTAGCCCAGCGCCAGCGCCTCGCTCACGCGCTTGCAGAAGGCGGCGTCATCGGGCCCGGTCAGCAGGCGGTAGGTGGGCAGGTTGTCGGGTGGAGTGCTGTTCATGGCAGACCTCTCTCAAGACTCACTCGATATCGATGCAGTGCAGCCCAAAAGCGCCGGCCTTGCGGTCGGCGAAATAGCACTCCAGCGTTTCCTTCACCGTGCGGAAGGCGATCTCTTCCCACGGGATGTCGGCCTCGGTGAACAGGCGTGCCTCGATGGTCTCGTGGCCGGGGTCAAACACCTCGCTGAGCAGCGTGGCGCGGTAGAAGAAATGCACCTGGCCCACGCGGCGCACGTTGAGCAGGCTGAACAGCGGGCCCATCTCGATCTGCGCGCCGGCCTCCTCGTCGGTCTCGCGCGCGGCGCCTTGCGAGGTGGTCTCCTCCAGCTCCATGAAGCCGGCGGGCAGCGTCCACTTGCCCCAGCGCGGCTCGATGTTGCGCTTGCACAGCAGCACGCGTCCATCGGCCAGCACAGGCACCGTGCCCACCACGTTGAGCGGGTTCTCGTAGTGCACCGTGTGGCAGGCCGGGCACACGGCGCGCAGCTTGGTGTCGCCATCGTCGGGCAGGCGGTACACCACGGCGGTGCCGCAGGCGCGGCAGTGTCGGATCGGGCTGCGAAAGGTCATGCGGGTAAAGCGTGGGGCTGCCGGCCTGGACCGGCGCCCGCAGCTATGAAAATAATAGTGTACAGCCCGCCAGGACGAGCCTGCGGCGGGCGATGGCGATGGGGATTACACCACCTTGAGCTTGATCCCCGTGAGGCCGTCCACACCGCCTTCGAGCGTGTCGCCGCGCACCACGGCGCCCACGCCCGCGGGCGTGCCCGTGTAGATCAGGTCGCCGGGCTGCAGCTCCCAGGCGGCCGACAGGTGCTCGATGGTCTCCGCAATGTTCCAGATCAGCTGGGCCACCGTACTGCGCTGCTTGTCGGTGCCGTTGACCTGCAGCCAGATGCCGGCCTTGGCCACGTCGCCGGCCTGGGCCGCGGGTGTGATGGGGCCGATGGGGGCGCTGGCATCGAAGCCCTTGCCGATGCACCAGGGGCGGCCCTGCTTCTTCATGTCGTTCTGCAGGTCGCGGCGCGTCATGTCCAGGCCCGTGGCGTAGCCGTAGATGTGCGAGAACGCGTCGGCAGCCTTGATGTCCTTGCCGCCCTTGCCGATGGCCACTACCAGCTCGATCTCGTGGTGCAGGTTGGCGGTGAGGCTGGGGTAGGGCAACTCGCCGGTCTGGCCGGCATCGACGACGACGATGGCGTCGGCCGGTTTCATGAAGAAGAACGGCGGCTCACGGCCGGTGAAGCCCATTTCCTTCGCGTGCTCTTCGTAGTTGCGGCCCACGCAGTAGATGCGGTGCACGGGAAAGCGGTCGCCGCTGCCCACCACGGGCACGCTGGCCACCGGCGCGGGGGAAAACACATAGCTCATGTCTGCCTTTCAAGGGTGTTGGGGAGTCTGCCGATGCACGTACGCCCTGTGGGCGATGCGGTGCAAGGCGAGCCTGTTGCCAGTGTGCCACGCCCGCGCCGCAGTTGCTGGGGGTGGGGCGCTACACTCGCGCCCATGGCAAAGAGCTTCGATTTCCAAAACACGCCGGGCCACCTGGTGCGCCGCGCGCACCAGCGGACCGTGGCGCTTTTCATGGAAGAGACGGCCGGGTTCGACGTGACCCCGGTGCAGTTTGCCATCCTGCACGAGCTGCTGGCCCAGCCGGGCGAGGACCAGGTGACGCTGGCCTCGCGCGTGGCCTTTGATGCCGCCACCTCGGGCTCGGTCATCGGCCGGCTCGAAAAGCGCGGCTGGGTGCGCCGCGAGGCCGACACCCGCGACCGGCGCCGCAAGCTGCTGTGGATCACCCCCGAGGGCGAAACCGCCGCACTGCAGATGCGCGATGCCGCCCAGCGCGTGCAGGAGCGCCTGATGGGCCCCCTGAATGCCGAAGAGCGCGCAGTCCTGATGACCCTGCTGACCAAGGTCGTCTACCAACACCAGGACCCTGCAGGCACTTCCGGCTCCTGATTGCTTCCCATGGATGCTTCCCTGCCGGCCGACTGGCTGGTACCCGACTGGCCTGCGCCGCCCGGCGTGCATGCCTTGTGCACCACACGCGCTGGCGGCGTGAGCGCGGCCCCGTATGAACACCTGAACCTGGGCGCCCATGTCGGGGACGATGTGGCCGCTGTGCAGGCCAACCGACAGGTGCTGCAGTCCGTGCTGCAGGCCGCCACGCCGGGCGCCCGGGCCGTTTTCCTGAACCAGGTGCATGGCACCGACGTGGCGCACATCGACGGCGCCACACCCGACGCCACGGCGGCCGATGCCTGCCTGGCCACCGCGCCCGGCGCCGTCTGTACCATCATGGTGGCCGACTGCCTGCCGGTGCTGTTGGCCCATCGCGCGGGCAGCGTGGTGGCTGCCGCCCACGCCGGCTGGCGCGGCCTGGCCGGTGCTCAAGGGCAGGGCGTGCTCGAATCCACGGTGCAGCGCCTAGCCGGGGAGGGCGCGCCTGCGAACGAGGTCATTGCCTGGCTGGGGCCCTGCATCGGGCCCACGGCTTTCGAGGTGGGGGCGGAGGTGCGCGCGGCGTTCTGCGGCCATGATGCCGCCGCCGAGGCCTGTTTCGTGCCCCAGCCCGGGGGCAAGTTCCTCGCCGATCTGGCAGGCCTGGCCCGGCTGCGCCTGGCGGCCCTGGGGCTCACAGGGGTCTATGGCAACGATGGCACGGCACCCTGGTGCACGGTGCGCAATGCCTCACGGTTCTTTTCGCACCGGCGCGACACCGCCGTCCTGGGCGGCAGCGGGCGTTTCGCCGCCTGCATCTGGCGCGGCTGAGTCGGCCTGCGCGGCCCGCAGTGCCGCCTGCTCGGCATCCCAGGCAGCCTGCTCTGCCTGCTCGCGCTGCTTGATGGCCCGTTTGCGCGAGGGCGTGCCCATGATGTAGACCACGATCCCCATGGGCAGCAGCCCGTACAGCACGAAAGTGACGATGGCCCCGAGCACCGTGCCGGTGGTGTTGGTGGCTTCCGCCACAGCCATCATGAGGGTGACGTAGAGCCAGGCGATGACGATCAGGTACATTGTGTTGGAAACGTGTTTACGGGTTCTTGGCGCGATCAACGCGGTTGCAGGTTGCCAGCCCTCGCGGCGTGGGCAACAATGAAGGCAAGGTGCCGGTGCAGCCGAACACCATCAGAGGAGACGGGATGAGTTCAGAAGAATCGATCTGGGACCAGAGCGCCCAGCAATTCCAGCAGATTTTCGGTCAAGGCTGGGCACAGGCCGTCCAATCCTTCCAGAAAATCGACCTGGCCGCACCCGGTGCGGCCACACCAGCACCCGTGCAATTGTCGCCTGCCAAGCTGCAGACCCTGCAGCAGCAGTACCTCGAAGAGGCCAAGGCCTTGTGGGCCCAGGGCCTGCAGGGCAAACCCGAGGTCAAGGACAAGCGCTTTGCCGGCGAAGGCTGGGCCGCCAACCCGGTGGCGGCCTTCTCTGCCGCCGCCTACCTGCTCAACGCCCGCACCCTGATGGGCCTGGCCGACGCGGTCGAGGCCGACGAAAAGACCCGCGCACGCATCCGCTTCGGCGTGGAGCAGTGGATGGCGGCCATGGCGCCCAGCAACTTCCTGGCCTTCAACGCCGAAGCGCAGAAAAAAGCCATCGAAACCAAAGGCGAGAGCATTGCCAAGGGCATGCAGAACCTGCTGCACGACTTGAAGCAGGGCCATGTCTCGATGACCGACGAAAGCCTGTTCGAGGTGGGGCGCAACGTGGCCACCACCGAGGGCGCCGTGGTGTTCGAGAACGAGCTGTTCCAGCTGCTCGAGTACAAGCCGCTGACCGCCAAGGTCTACGAGCGCCCCTTCCTGCTGGTGCCGCCGTGCATCAACAAGTTCTACATTCTCGACCTGCAGCCCGAGAACTCCCTGATCCGCTATGCGGTGAGCGAGGGCCACCGCACCTTCGTGGTGAGCTGGCGCAACCCCGACGACGCCCTGGCGAAAAAGACCTGGGACAACTACGTCGAAGACGGCGCCATGGCGGCCATCGACGTGGTGCAGAACATCACCGGCGCCGATCAGATCAACGCCTTGGGTTTCTGCGTGGGCGGCACCATTCTCAGCAACGCGCTGGCCGTTCTGGCCGCGCGCGGCGACGAGCCCGTGGCCAGCGCCACCTTCCTGACCACGCTGATCGACTTCACCGACACCGGCATCCTCGACGTCTTCATCGACGAGGCCTTCGTGAAGTACCGCGAGATGGAGATGGGCAACGGCGGCATGATGAAGGGCCAGGACCTGGCCTCGACCTTCAGTTTCCTGCGCCCCAACGACCTGGTGTGGAACTACGTGGTGGGCAACTACCTCAAGGGCGAAACGCCGCCGCCGTTCGACCTGTTGTACTGGAACAGCGACAGCACCAACCTGCCCGGGCCGTTCTATGCCTGGTACCTGCGCAATTTCTACCTCGAAAACAGCCTGGTCCAACCGGGCAAGCTGACCGTCTGCGGCGAGAAGATGGACCTGGGTCAGCTCACCCTGCCCACCTACATCTACGGCTCGCGCGAGGACCATATCGTGCCCGCCACGGCGGCCTATGCCTCGACCCAGGTGCTGCCGGGCAAGAAGCGCTTCGTGATGGGGGCCTCGGGCCACATCGCCGGCGTGATCAACCCGCCTGCCAAGGGCAAGCGCAGCCACTGGATCCGCGCCGACGGCAAGTTCCCCGGCACGCTCGACCAATGGTTGCAGGGCGCGGCCGAACACCCCGGCAGTTGGTGGACCGACTGGTCCGGCTGGCTCAAGGGCCATGCGGGCAAGCAGATCGCCGCGCCCAAGGGCTATGGCAAGGCCCCCAAGTTCAAGGCTATCGAGCCGGCCCCCGGCCGCTATGTGAAGCAAAAAGCCTGAGCCTGCAGACCTGAGAGAATTCACCGCAAGATCCGAAAGCACAGGGCCCGTTGTTCCGCCGATGGGCCCGTATCCACCCCCAGAAAGAAGGACATTCCATGGAAGACATCGTCATCGTTTCGGCCACCCGCACGGCGGTGGGCAAGTTTGGCGGCGCACTGGCAAAGGTACCCGCCACGGAGCTGGGCTCCATCGTCATCCGCGAAGCCCTCGCGCGCGCGGGCCTGGCTGCCGGCCAGGTGGGTGAAGTCATCATGGGCCAGGTGCTGGCGGCCGGCGTGGGCCAGAACCCTGCGCGCCAGGCCTCGATGAAGGCCGGCGTGGCGCAGGAGACGCCTGCCCTCACCATCAACGCTGTCTGCGGCTCGGGCCTCAAGGCCGTGATGCTGGCAGCCCAGGCCGTGGCCTGGGGCGACAGCGAGATCGTGGTGGCCGGCGGCCAGGAAAGCATGAGCCTGGCACCCCACGTGCTGCCCGGCTCGCGCGACGGCCAGCGCATGGGCGACTGGAAGCTGGTCGACACCATGATCGTCGACGGCCTGTGGGACGTGTACAACCAGTACCACATGGGCATCACGGCCGAGAACGTGGCCAAGCAGTACGGCATCACCCGCGAGCAGCAGGACGCATTGGCCCTGAACAGCCAGCTCAAGGCTGCTGCCGCGCAGGACGCCGGCAAGTTCGCCTACGAGATCGTGGACGTGGCCCTGGCGCAGAAGAAGGGCGACCCCATCTTCTTCAACACCGACGAATACCTCAACCGCAAGACCAACGCCGAAGCCCTGGCCGGCCTGCGCCCCGCCTTCGACAAGGCCGGCAGCGTGACGGCAGGCAATGCCTCGGGCCTGAACGACGGTGCCGCCGCCGTGGTGGTCATGAGCGCCAAGAAGGCCGCCGCCCTGGGCCTCAAGCCCCTGGCGCGCATCGCCTCCTTCGGCACCACCGGCCTGGACCCCGCCACCATGGGCATGGGCCCGGTGTCGGCCACGCGCAAGGCCCTGCAGCGCGCCGGCTGGAACGCCGCCGACGTGGACCTGTTCGAGCTCAACGAAGCTTTCGCTGCCCAGGCCTGCGCCGTGAACAAGGAGCTGGAGATCGACCCCGCCAAGGTCAACGTCAACGGTGGCGCCATTGCCATCGGCCACCCCATCGGTGCGTCGGGCTGCCGCATCCTGGTGACCCTGCTGCACGAGATGCAGCGCCGCGACGCCAAGAAGGGCGTGGCCGCGCTGTGCATTGGCGGCGGCATGGGCGTGTCCCTGGCCTTGGAGCGCTGATCATCCTCGGCGCAGCAGCACCCTGCGGTTCTGCAGCCAGCCAAAGCCCACCACCCGGTGGGCTTTTTTTCATGGCCCTGGCTCGCTCAGCCGGTAAAGCCCACCAGGTTCAGCGTGTGCGAGTGCCCGAGCCAGATCGCGCAATCGCGGTGGTCGCGCAGGCCGTCACCGGTGTTGGGATGGGCGAACACGTCGAGCGTGCCGTGGTTGAGCGCCAGCCAGCCGATAACGTGCGAAAAGTCGGCCGTGCCGAAGGCGAGCTGGTAGCTCCACACCGGGTGTGGGCCCACGGGTCGCTCATGGAAACGGCCGATCTCCACCCGGCCCGCCAGTTCGCGCGCGATGGTCTCGCGCAGTGCCCAGGCCGCATCGCGGCTCTCGGCGTCGAAGTAGACATGGGCGTGCCAGTCGCGGATCAGGGCAGGGTCGAGCAGGGGCATGGGCGGCATGTTACGGCCTGGTCGGCCGCCGTGCAGGGCCGGCCTGCCCAAGCCCCCACGGCCCAGGGGCGCTGGCGGCAGTGTCTGGTTTGCGCATCATCCAGGGGCGCTGCACAGTCCCTGCGGCCCGCAGCCCTTGGCACGCAGTGGAGTGCGCGCTACATTGGTCGATTCGGCCGCTCCCGCGCGGCCCCTTCCTGCACGGGGGCATCGACACCATGGCACTGACCCGATTCACCGCATCGCTGTTGCTGCTGGGATCCACCCTGGCATGGGCCGCGCAGGCGAGCCCGACCGAATGCACTTCGGGTGTCCGGTTCACCGCCGCACAGGCAGAGATCGATGCCGCGCTCAAGACCGTGGGCGACGGGCCGCTGCGCAACCGGGCGCGCCTCGAATCCCAGCTCAAGGCCAGCGGGGCCACGCGCGGCTGGTCGCAGGAGCAGCAGGCCGAGATGCTGCGCAAGGCCTACAGCTCCGCAGGCTACTGGGCACTTGAGAAGGCCAAGCAGCCGCATGTGTCCACGCTCATGCAGGCAGTGACGGCGAGCTCCGGCCCCGACCCTCGGGTCTCCAAATGCACCGCCGCCAAGCAGGTGAAGGCCAGCGCGTGGGCCGTGGCCGACATCCATGGCCGCCAGTACGCCTATGTGGCCCGCGAAGTGGGGCTCATACAGTCCACACAGGCCAAGGCGCGCTGAACACCCGGCGGG
Organism: Acidovorax sp. Root219; assembly: GCF_001428665.1. Classification (GTDB taxonomy): domain Bacteria; phylum Pseudomonadota; class Gammaproteobacteria; order Burkholderiales; family Burkholderiaceae_C; genus Acidovorax. The sequence continues at coordinate 396,963 of NZ_LMIJ01000014.1, read as the reverse complement.
CGGTCATTTCGCCAGCCGGCGCCAGCCAATCACCACGCCTGTGACCGACACGACGAGGCCCGCGAGCGACAGCACCCAGATCGCCAGGTACCAGGCTGGCGTCTTGAGGAACAGCGGAAAATCCAGGCTGTGCAGCCCGTTGAAGAGCCAGCGGCGCAGCCGGCTGTCTGAGGTGCTGGTGGACAGCAACTGCCCTGTGGCAGCGTCCACATGCAGCCAGGTGGCCGCGTCGTCGTGCAGCACGATCCGCCACACCGGCAGCACGGGCGGCACGTGGCGCGCATACCAGTAGCGGTCGGGCTCGGTCAGCAGCGCCGGGGTGTCCGCGGCGATGCCTGGGTAGCTTGCCGCGGTGGCCCTCGCCAGGTCCTCGGGCACGACCGCCACAGCCAGTCCGGTGGCGGCATCCACGCTGCGGCGCCCGCCGGCGGCGTCCGACACCACCCACACCGGGCGGCCGCCATACCAGGCGGCCTCAACCGCCTTGGCGGGCGATGGGGCGCTGGCCAGCGTGTGCAGGCCTGGCAGCCCGTGCGTGAACTCCGGCCCGGCCTGTCCGAACTTCGCCGCCGCGTTGCCCGGCGTACTGTGCGAGAGCCAGCGGTTGGGACCCATCGAGAACCAGCCGCTGAACACCCAGGTCAGGATGGCGATGCCGCCGATGAGGCCCAGCACATGGTGCCAGGCCAGAAAGCCCCGGTAGGGCGTGGCCGAATCGCCCCGGTAGCGGCGGCGCAGGCGCACGCGCAGCACGCCCACGATGAGCCCGGTGCCGGCCGACACCATGGCCAGGCCCGAGGTCCACAGCACCAGTTGCCGCCAGAAGTCTGCATGCCGGCGGATGGGGGCGTAGGTGTAGTAGTGCAGCAGCGTGCCGAACAGTGTCCAGCGGCGCTCGAAGGCGCTGGTGTCGCGAACCACCTCGCCCGTCTTCTGCGACACGTAGAGTTCCGTGCCTGCGCCGTCGTCGATGGCGACGCGGTGCAGCGGCCGCGCCTTGTCGAAGCTGTTGGCATTGGGCAGGGTCCACTGGTCATCGACGCTGGTCTCCAGGTAGCGCGCCGTCGCCGAGCGGGCGAATCCGCGTGCAATGGCCTCGGCGCGTTCGGGCGTGACCGCGCTTAGCGGCGTGGCCGATGCAGAAGCCACGTGGTGGTTGCCCTTGACGTCGATGACGCGCCATACGGGCGCATCCAGGCTCTGCTCCAGCGCCATCCTGCGGAGTGCCGCCAGCTGGAGCTGCGCCAGCGCCTCGGCCGGTGTGACCGTCACCTGCGCGAGGTCCAGCACCGGCAGGCCATCGATGCGCTCCTGCGGCGTGAGCGCAGGAAAGCGCACATGCAGCATCACCAGCCCCGACACGAACCACAGCACGAACAGGATGCAGCCGGCAATGCCCAGCCAACGGTGGGTGAAGTACAGCGCCCGCCGCAGCGGGCGCCACAGGGCGTGCAGCGCGGGGCTCACGCTGCGCAATCAGAAGCGCACATGGGCCGACAGCTCTGCCGAGCGCGGGCGGCCGAGGATCCACTGGTTGTTGCCGCTGTACAGCGTCTGCGCGTAGATGCGGTCCGTGAGGTTGTAGACATGCAGCGCCAGCACCGTGCCCGGGCGCACGGCCCAGCGCAGGCTGGCGTCGGCCACGGTGAAAGAGGCCGCGCTGCTGCTGTTGGCGTTGTCCACCTTGCGTGCGCCCACGTAGCGCAGGCCCAGGCCCGCCTCCCACGCGGGCAGGAAGGCCCAGGTCGCCCAGGCATTGGCCGTGCGCTCGGGCACGCCGGGCGGGGTGTTGCCGTTGCGCGAGACCACGCGGCCGCTGACCACTTCGTTGAAGTCGTCGAATTTGGCGTCCAGCACGGCGGCATTGAGGTCCAGCCGCACGGTGGACACCGGCGCATAGCTGACCGATGCCTCAATGCCGCGCGAGGACTGGGCGCCCACCTGCTGGAAGAGGTTGGGGTCCACCGCGTCGCGGATCAGCAGCTTCTTCTTCTCGATCCAGTAGGCGGCCAGCGTGAACTCGCCCTTGCGGTCGTCGAACAGTTGCTTCCAGCCGATTTCGGCTTGCCTGCCCGTGGCCAGGTCGAACTGGCTCTGTTGCGCCGAGGTGTTGACCACGCCGCCCAGCGGGTCGGCCGCCGTCGAATACTGTGCGTAGACGGACGTGACCGGCGTGACGGCATACACCGCGCCGATGCGGCCCGACAGGTGGTTGAAGCCCTTGTTCACATCGGGATCGATGCGCTTGGAATCCTGCTTGCCATAGGAGATCGAATCCCAGCGCAGGCCCGTGACCAGCGAGAGCTGCTTGGTGAGCTGCAACTGGTCTTCCACGAACAGCGAGCGCGTATCGGTCTGCGCCTTGAACAGCTCGCCCACGGTCACACCCGTGGTGGGGAAGTTGCCGGGCACGAACTGGTAGGGGTCGAGCGACTGCGCGGCCGCGCCGTCGCCCCGCGTCTTGGCGTATTCGAGCCGGTTCACGTCGAAGCCCACCGTGAGGGTGTTGGGCAGGCCGGCAATGGGCTGCTTGAGCGTGGCGTCGAAGCGGTTGCCCACCTGGTCCAGCGTGTAGTCGATGCCGATGAAGCCCGAACGCGTGATGCGCCGCGTGGCGGGCACGTAGGCATAGCCCTCGGCATTGTTCCAGTGGCGGTCCGAGGCGATGCGGTACAGGGAGTTGCGCAGGGTGAGTGCGCTGGATGGCGTCCACTCCGTGTCCAGGCGCGTCCACTGGTCGCGGAACTTGAGGTACGCATCGGCCACGTTGAAATTGGCCTTGCGCAGTGCCGGGTCGATGCGGCCGTTGACCAGTGGAATGCCGAAGTAAGGCGCGGGCTCCTGGTTGCCGTAGTCGTGCGACAGGGTGAAGCGCAGGTCGGGCGTGGCATCGAAGCGCAAAGCGCCTGCGGCCACCAGCGACTTGGAGCCGCTGCGCTCCACATGGCCGTTCGAGCGGTTGTGCGACAGGTCCACCCGGTACGACCACTGCTCGTTGATGGCGCCGCCGCTGCCGAATGCCGTGCGCACTGTGTCCTGCGAGCCGTAGGCCAGGCGCACCTCGTTGGAAATGGCACCGCGCGTGGGCTTCTTGGGCACGGTGTTGATGGCGCCGCCGATGGCACCCTCGCCATACATGATCGAGGCGGGGCCGCGCAGCACCTCCACACGCTCGGCCTGCCAGGGGTCGAACGGGAAGGTGACGGTGCCGCCCGAGACGTACTGGCGCGTGCCGTCGTACAGGCGCATCACCGAGGTATTGCCGGCAAAGCCGCGCGCCACCAGGGCGCCGCCGGCGGCCGAGGCCGTCTGCGTGATGCCGGTGGCGCGCGAGGCGGCGTCGGCGATCGACTGGTCACCGCGCTGGCGGATGGTCTCGCCCTCGAGCACCTCGACCGAGGCCGGCGTTTCCAGCGCCGTGAGGCCCAGCCGGCTGCCGGTGCTGGTGGGCGTGGTCAGCGTCTGGGGTGTTTCGATGAAGGCACCGGACTGCACGGTGACCGGTGCCAGGGTGGCCGTTTGGGCCTGCGCGCCCGTGACGGTAGCCAGCGTGAGAACGGCGCCATACAGGCACGAGACATGGAAGCGCACGGGCGCATGCCCGGCCGAGGGGCTGCAAAAGTGGGGGTTCATGGGGCAACGGATACAGGGGCGTCCTCCCCGGCATCCCCGCCGGGTCTGGACTGAACGGTATGCAGGCAGGCCTGCAAGCCACTTCGTTGGCCGGTATCCGGGCTGGGTGGAAAAAGCGTCCCTTGCCTTCCCAGACGTTGTACGTCCAGTGGCTTCAAGAGGGATGCCGAGCCGTAAGGCTCTTCCACCGACCGTTGCGGGGGCAGCGCAGGTCAGGCTTGTTGCCAAGCCCTCCTGCTTCCCGTTGAACTGCGTTCCAGAAGAGGACCGCGAGCACCAACAGGGCGCGATTGTATGCGGTTGTTAACGGTCAGTGCTGCGTTCAGGGCGCCGCAAGCCGCTGCAACAACTCGGTGGTCGGGTAGCCATCGGCCACCGTGCCCAGGCTCTGCTGGTACTGGCGCAGCCCGGCGCGCGTGGCCGGGCCCATCACGCCGTCGGGCGTGCCGGTGTTGAAGCCGCGCTGGTTGAGCAGGGTCTGTATCTGCTGCATCTGGCTGCGCGACAGCGGTGCGAGGTCACGCGGCCAGGCGGTGGCCACGCCGCTGCCGCCGTCGATCTGGCGCGCCAGCAGGCCAACGGCCAGCGCATAGCTCACCGAGTTGTTGTAGCGCAGGATGGCGCGGAAGTTCGGCCCCACGAGAAAGGCCGGGCCGCGTGCGCCGGCCGGCGTGGCGATGGAGGCGGCCTCCAGCGTGGGCAGCGGTTGCCCGTCCACACCCTGCACGCCTTCGGCAGCCCACTGGGCCGCCGCCTGGCGCACGTTCTGCTCGGCACGCGCGTAGTCAAAGCCCGGCGGCAGCCGCACCTCCACACCCCAGGGCTGGCCGGCCTGCCAGCCCATGCGCGCGAGGAAGTTGGCGGTGGAGGCCGCCACGTCCGGGATGCTGCCCCAGATATCGCGGTGGCCATCGCCGTCGGCATCGACCGCATAGGCCAGAAAGACCGAGGGCAGGAACTGCGTGTTGCCCATGGCGCCGGCCCAGGAGCCCACCATGCGCTCGTCGCTGATGTCGCCCTGGTCCAGGATGCGCAGGGCCGCCAGCAGCTCGCTGCGCGCCCAGGCCGCGCGGCGGCCTTCGAAGCCCAGCGTGGCCAGCGCATCGACCGCGCGGAAGCTGCCGAAGTTGCTGCCGTAGTTGCTCTCCATGCCCCAGATGGCGGTGATGATGGAGGAGTGCACGCCATAGCGCGTGGCTGCGGCGTCGATGGCCGCCTGGTGTTCGGCCCGCTTGGCCTGGCCCTGGGCGATGCGCTGGGCCGACACGGCGCTGTCGAGGTAGGCCCAGGGCGTGCGGTTGAATTCGGGCTGGGCGCGGTCGAGCTCGATCACGCGCGGCTGCAGCGTGGCATGGGCCAGCACCTGCTGCACGGTGGCCGGTCGAATGCCCGCAGCCAGGGCCTCGCGCGAGAAGCCGGCGATCCAGGTGGCAAAGCCGGCCTGCTCGGTATCCTGCGGCGCGGGGCTGGTGACGGGGGCGGCTGCTATCGGCGTAGCGGGGGGCGGTGTTGGTATCGCTGCAGGCGGGATGGGCGCGGGCGATGTAGCGCAGCCTGACAGGGCGCAGGCCAGGGCCAAGGCAGTCAGGGCGGAGTGGGGTGCAACCTGCAAAAAGCGGCGGGCAAAATGGGGGGCAAGCGAAATGGGCATTCCCCATTGTCCCGTGCCCGGCATACTTGCGGGTTCCGGTGTTTCTGACCGTAGCAATTTCATTCCATGCATACCTTCCTCTGGCACGACTACGAAACCTTCGGCGCCAACACGCGGCGCGACCGGCCTGCGCAGTTCGCAGCCATCCGCACCGATGCCGACCTCAATGAGATTGGCGAGCCGCTGAACATCTTCTGCCAGCCGGCCAACGACTACCTGCCCGACCCGGTTTCGTGCCTCATCACCGGCATCACGCCCCAGCAGTGCCTGGAGCAGGGCATGCCCGAGCACGCCTTCGCGGCCCGCATCGAGGCCGAACTAGCCCGCCCCGGCACCATCGGCGTGGGCTACAACACCATCCGCTTCGACGACGAGATCACGCGCTTCATGTTCTGGCGCAACCTGATCGACCCCTATGCGCGCGAGTGGCAGAACCAGTGCGGCCGCTGGGACCTGCTGGACGTGGTGCGCATGACCTACGCCCTGCGCCCCGACGGCATCACCTGGCCCCAAAAGGAAGACGGCGCGCCGAGCTTCAAGCTCGAGCACCTGTCCAAGGCCAATGGCCTGCTGCACGAGGCCGCGCACGATGCCCTGTCGGACGTGCGCGCCACCATTGCCCTGGCGCGCCTCATCCGCCAGCACAATACCAAGCTCTTCGACTTCGCGCTCAGCCTGCACAAGAAGGACCGCGTGGCGGCCGAGCTGCGCCTGCCGGCCACGGCCATCACGGCCAGGGCTTTCCTGCATGTGTCCGGCATGTTCCCGGTCGAGCGCGGCTGCCTGGCCGTGATGTGGCCGCTGGCCAGCCACCCCACCAACAAGAACGAGCTGATCGCCTGGGACCTCGCGCACGACCCCACGCCCCTGGCCAGCATGGGGGTGGAGGAGATCCGCCTGCGCATGTTCTCGCGCGCGGCCGACCTGCCCGAGGGCGTCACGCGCCTGCCCATCAAGACCATCCACCTGAACAAGTCGCCCATGGTGGTGGGCAACGTGAACACGCTTACGGCCGAGCGCGCCCGGCACTGGAACATGGACCTGCCCCAGGCCGCCCAGCACGCCGAGATCGCCCGCGTGCTGCCCGACATGAGCGGCATCTGGCCCCAGGTGTTCGCCCGGCCCGAGGAGCCCACGCCCGACGTGGACCAGGACCTGTACGGCGGCTTCGTGGGCAACGGCGACCGGCGCCAGCTCAACGACATGCGCGCCATGAGCGGCGAGAAGCTGGCGCGCACCCGCCCCTCGTTCGACGACCCGCGCTTAAAGGAGTTGCTGTGGCGCTACCGTGCACGCAACTTCCCCGCCACCCTCTCGCCCGAGGAGCAGGAGCGCTGGGAGGCGCACCGCGCCGCCTGCCTGTTCGACGGGGCGGGTGGTGCTCGCACGGTGGAGCAGTTGTTCACCGAGATCGACAATCTCTCGGAGACTGCCGACGACGACCGCACCCAGGACATCCTGGGCGCCTTGTACGATTACGCCGAACACATCGCGCCCGAGCGCTGAGAACCTTCCTTTTTTCACGCCTGCCGAGCAGGCCCGCATTCCCATGAGCAGCAGCAACGACAAGCCCACCCGCCAGTTCACCACCGAGATCGTGCATGCCGACCGCTTGGCCGGCACTGAGTACGGTGCGGTGCACCAACCCATCCACACCTCGGTGCAATACGGCTACGAGAAGGTGGAAGACCTGATTGGCGTGTTCCAGGGCACGATCAAGGGCGGTTTCAACTATGCCCGCCAGGGCACGCCCACCACGGCGGCGCTGGAGGCCAAGGTCACGCAGATGGAGCGCGGCCAGGGCTCCATCGTGTTTGCCACCGGCATGGCGGCCGTCTGCGCGGTGTTCCTCACCTTGCTCAAGGCGGGCGACCACCTGCTGGCCAGCAAGTTCGTCTTCGGCAACACCAACAGCGTGTTCGGCACCCTGGCCGACCTGGGCATCGAAGTGACCACGGTGGACGTGACCAACGCCGCCCAGGTGGCCGCCGCCGTGCGCCCCAATACGCGCATGGTGTTCGTGGAGACCATTGCCAACCCTGGCACGCAGATCCCCGACCTCGAAGCCATCGGCACCCTGTGCAAAGAGCGCGGCCTGCTCTACGTGGTGGACAACACCGTGGCATCGCCCTACCTGTTCCGCCCCGTCACCGTGGGCGCTGGCCTTGTCATCAATTCGCTGACCAAGAGCATCGGCGGCCTGGGCGATGCCCTGGGCGGCGCGGTCACCGACACCGGCCTGTTTGACTGGAGCAGCTACCCCAACATCTTCGCCCCCTACCGCAAGGGCGACGCCAAAGGCTGGGGCCTGCAGCAGGTGCGCAAGAAGGGCCTGCGCGACATGGGCGGCATGCTCTCGTCGCAAGCGGCACACCAGATCGCGCTGGGCGCCGAGACCTTGGCCCTGCGCATGGACCGCACCAGCGCCACGGCCCTGGCCCTGGCCCAGTGGCTGGAGCAGCACCCGGCCATCGCCCGCGTGCACTACCCGATGCTCGAATCGCACCCGCAGCATGCGATCGCGCGCAAGCACTTCAAGGCCGGCTCGTGGCTGCTGGCCTTCGAGTTGCGCGATGCCGACCAATGCCTGTCTTTTTGCAACCGCTTGCAACTGCCGATCAACGCCACGGGCCTGGCCGACACGCGCACGCTGATCATCCCCGTGGCGCACACCATCTTCTGGGAGGCGGGCCCCGCCGTGCGCGCCAACATGGGCATTGGCGACGGCATGATCCGCCTGTCCGTGGGTTTGGAGGAGATCGAAGACCTGCTGGCGGACTTCGAACAGGCCCTCGCCTAAATGCCCCCGATGCCAGCCTGCCGGTGCAAGCTGGCGTAAGGCCGGCATGCTAAGGTTTCCTGAAATGCCGGGCAGTGCAAACTGCCACGGCCGCAAGGAGACAACCATGCACCTGGAGCAAGCCGCCATGGCGGCACCGCGCGACCTGATACCCCACGCCCATGCCCGCTCGGCCGCCTACGGGCTGCGCGAGCAGGACGTGATGGACGTTATGCCCCTGGCTGGAGCGGACCTGCGGTGCACGCTGCAGCGCAACCAGTTGCTGGCCGATCATGCGCTGCCGGTGATGGAGACGCTCTACCACCAGATCGCCGGCACCCACAGCATGGTGCTGCTCACCGATCCCGAGGGCGTGATCCTGCATGCCCTGGGCGATGACGATTTCGTGGCCCGAGCCGACCGCGTGGCCCTGCGACCCGGCGGCGTGTGGACCGAGGAGCGCAAGGGCACCAACGCCATCGGCACCGCGCTGGCCCTGGGTCAGGGCGTGCAGGTGCATGCGGGCCAGCACTACCTGCGGGCCAACCAGTTCCTCACCTGCTCATGCGTCCCCATCCTCGACCCGCAGGGCAGGGCGCTGGGTGCGCTGGATGTGAGCGGCGACCACCGCAGCCAGAGCAAGCACACCATGGCGCTGGTGCGCATGTCCGCCCAGATGGTGGAAAACCACCTCTGGAACCAGGTCCACGCAGATGCGGTGCGACTGCACTTCCACGCGCGGCCCGAGTTTTTGGGCACGCTGGTAGAGGGGCTCGCGGCCTTCGGCACCGACGGGCGCTTTCTCTCGGCCAACCGCAGCGGGCAGTTCCAGCTGGGCCTGTCGCACAGTGCGCTGCAGGCCCATACCTTTGCCTCGCTGTTCGGGGTGGAGATGGGGCAGGTGCTCGACCATTGCCGCAGGGCGCCCACGGCGCTGCTCACGCTGCGGCTGCCAGGCGGCGTGACGGTGATGGCCCGGCCCGAGGTCCGGCCGCAGGCCGAGCGGCTGTGGTCCGGTGATGCGCCAAGGCAGGCCGGGGCCCCCGTCCAGGTGCGGCCTGCCCGCTCCGCGGGGCTCTCCGGTCTGCGCTACCTCAACACCGGCGACCCCGCGCTGGCCCAGGCCATTGACCGTGTCACCAAGCTGCTGGGCCGCGACATCGCCACGCTGATCCTGGGCGAGACCGGCACCGGCAAGGAGTTGCTGGCGCGCGCCATCCACCACGACGGGCCGCGCCGACAGGCGCCGTTCGTGGCGGTCAACTGCGCGTCCATCCCCGAATCGCTGATCGAGTCAGAGCTGTTCGGCTACGAGGAGGGCGCCTTCACCGGTGCACGGCGCAAGGGCAGCCCCGGCAAGATCGTGCAGGCCCATGGCGGCACGCTGTTCCTCGACGAGATCGGCGACATGCCTCTGGCGCTGCAGGCCCGCCTGCTGCGCGTGCTGCAGGAGCGCAGCGTGGCGCCCCTGGGCGGCACGCGCCAGGTCGAGGTGGACATCCAGGTGGTCTGCGCCACCCACCGCAACCTGCGCGCGATGATGGCCGAGGGCAGTTTTCGCCAGGACCTGTACTACCGCCTCAATGGCCTGGTGGTGCGCCTGCCCGCGCTGCGCGAGCGCAGCGACCTGGCCGCCATCGTGCAGCGCATTTTGCAATCGGGCACCGAGCCCGCCGCTCCGCCGCTGCCCGTGTGCCCCGAGGTCATGGACCTGTTCGCGCGCTGCGCCTGGCCGGGCAACCTGCGCCAGCTGACCAATGTGCTGCGCACAGCGGCGCTGATGGCCGAGGGCGATACCGCCATACGGCGCGAGCACCTGCCCGAGGATTTTCTGGAGGAATGCGAGGAGGTTGCAGCGCTCGCAATCGCACCCGCACCCGCCGCGCAGCCCCTGCAGGCCATCACCGCCGCGGCCATCGCGCAGGCCCTGGCCGCACAGGGCGGCAATGTTTCAGCCGTGGCGCGTGCGCTGGGCGTATCGCGCAATACGGTGTACCGGCACCTGCGCGCCCAGGCGGTGGGCTGAAGCGCGCGGCCTCGCGGCAGCGCGGGCCTTTCAGGGGCCGTTGAAGAGGTTCTGCATCTGCCCGTACGGGATCTGCCCCTGCAGCTTGTCCGATTCGCCGCCCTGCAGAAAATCCGTCGCCAGCTTCGCGGCATGGCCCCACAACACCTGCGGGATGCCGGAGCCCGCGCTGAGCCGCTTCACCCCCAGGGCCTGCAGCTGCGTGGCGTTGGCCAGGCCGCCCCAGGCCATCAGGTTCAGCGGCAGGTCGACACCGGCCACGACGGCCTGGATCTGCGCGGCATCGGTCAGCCCGGGTACGAACAGGCCATCCACGCCCGCGCTGCGGTACAGATGGCCGCGCGTGATCGCTTCTTCGACCTGGCTGCCCTCATCGACCAGCCGTGCCAGCACGACATCCGTGCGTGCGTTGATGAACAGGTCCAGCCCGTCCTTGGCCAGCCGCTCCCGAATCGCCTCGGCCTTGCGTGCGAGTAGCTCAGCGGGTTTGCGCCCGTCTTCGAGGTTGATGCCGGCAACGCCCACTTCGGCCAGCCGCGCAGCCAGGTCCGCCACCTGTGCCGGGTCGTCCGAATAGCCGTCTTCCATGTCCACGGACAAGGGCACCTGCAGCACCCGCACCAGGTTCTTCGCGAACGCCAGCACCACCTCGACGGGCATGGCGTAGCCGTCAGGGTACCCCTGCGACCAGGCCACGCCCGCGCTGGTCGTGGCGATGGCCGTGGCCCCCAGGCTCTCGAACAGCCTGGCGCTGGCAGCGTCCCAGGCGTTGGGCAGGCGCAGCAGGGTGCCATTGGCGTGCAGCCCGCGGAACGTGGTGGCATTTGCGGTCACAGGGTCTCCTTCGGTGGGTCTTTGCGCGAGCATACCGCCGGTGGACCTTGAAGGCATGGCCAGGGCACTGAATGAAGCCCGCCTGAGATGTTTTGTGCCCCGGGCGGGCTTCGTGTCAAGCCACCGGGTGCAGCTTCAGAAACTGTGCTTCTGCTTCGCTGAACAGCCGCGAGCGGATCAGAAAACGCAGGCCCGTGGGCCGCTCCAGCGAGAACATGCCGCCCCCGCCGGGCACCACGTCGATGGTCAGCTGCGTGTGTTCCCACACGGCGAACTGCGGTCGGCTCATGTAGAAGGGCTCGCCAGCCACATACCCGAGCAGCACGTCGGAATCGCCGGTCATGAACTCGCCGCGTGCAAAGCACATGGGCGCGCTGCCATCGCAGCAGCCACCCGACTGGTGGAACATCAGCGGGCCGTGCTGCGCGTGCAGCCGCGCGATCAGTTCCAGGGCCGCGGGCGTGGCCGTGACGCGGACCGGTGGGGCCGTGCCATGGCCTTGCCGGTCGGCCTCATGGGCTACAGGGGCCAGGGTATCGGCCATGCTGCGCGTGCTCAGAAGAAGCCCAGCGGCGCCTGCGTGTAGCTCACCAGCAGGTTCTTGGTCTGTTGGTAGTGGTCCAGCATCATCTTGTGGTTCTCGCGGCCGATGCCCGACTGCTTGTAGCCGCCGAAGGCCGCGTGCGCCGGGTACTGGTGGTAGCAGTTGGTCCACACGCGCCCGGCCTGGATGCCACGGCCCATGCGGAAGGCGCGGTTGCCGTCGCGGCTCCACACCCCGGCGCCCAGGCCATACAGCGTGTCGTTGGCGATCTCCAGCGCTTCTTCCTCGGTCTTGAAGGTGGTGACCGAGAGCACGGGCCCGAAGATCTCCTCCTGGAAGATGCGCATCTTGTTGTGGCCCTTGAAGACGGTCGGCTTGACGTAGTAGCCGCCGGCCAGGTCGCCTTCGAGGTGGTTGCGCTCGCCGCCGATCAGGCACTGCGCGCCTTCCTGCTTGCCCAGGTCCAGGTACGAGAGGATCTTTTCGAGCTGCTCCTGCGAGGCCTGCGCACCGATCATGGTGCCCTTGTCGAGCGGGTGGCCCTGCTTGATGGCGGCCACGCGCTTGAGCGCCCGTTCCATGAAGCGGTCGTAGATCGATTCCTGGATCAGTGCGCGGCTCGGGCAGGTGCAGACCTCGCCCTGGTTCAGCGCAAACATCGCAAAGCCTTCGAGCGCCTTGTCGAAGAAACCATCGTCGGCGTCCATCACGTCCTCGAAGAACACGTTGGGGCTCTTGCCGCCCAGCTCCAGCGTCACCGGGATGATGTTCTGGCTGGCGTACTGCATGATCAGCCGGCCGGTCGTCGTCTCGCCCGTGAAGGCGATCTTGGCGATGCGCGGGCTGCTGGCCAGGGGCTTGCCGGCCTCCAGGCCGAAGCCGTTGACCACGTTGAGCACCCCGGGCGGCAGCAGGTCGCCAACGATCTCCAGCAGCACCAGGATGGAGGCGGGTGTCTGCTCTGCGGGCTTCAGCACCACGCAGTTGCCGGCGGCCAGGGCCGGGGCCAGCTTCCACACCGCCATCAGGATCGGGAAGTTCCAGGGGATGATCTGCCCCACCACGCCCAGCGGCTCGTGGAAGTGGTAGGCCATGGTGTCGTGGTCGATCTCGCTGATGCCGCCTTCCTGCGCACGGATGCAGCCCGCGAAGTAGCGAAAGTGGTCGATGGCCAGCGGAATGTCGGCCGCCATGGTCTCGCGCAGCGGCTTGCCGTTGTCGATGGTCTCGGCCACGGCGATGGTCAGCAGGTTGGCCTCCATGCGGTCGGCGATTTTCAGCAGGATGTTGGCGCGGTCCGTGGTCGAGGTCTTACCCCAGGCGGTCTTGGCCTTGTGCGCGGCGTCCAGCGCGGCATTGATGTCCTTGTCGTTCGAGCGCGGGATGGCGGTGAACACCTGGCCGTTGATGGGCGAGCTGTTCTCGAAGTACTGCCCGTCGATGGGGGCCACCCACTGGCCGCCGATGTAGTTGCAGTATTGCTTCTTGTAGGGGTTGGCGATGCCGAGGCTCGCGATTTCTGCCATGTTCATGTGCTTGTCTCCTGCGGTGGTTGGGATGTGCCAGGCGCCGTTGCCGGTGCCTGTACCCCCTGCAGAGCGCAATGCCCGTGCCAGCGGCACGCGGGGCAGGGTGCGGTGTCGGCGAAGGCGCGCCAACCCAATGCCCATGCGGCTTGCGCCCCCATCGGCGGGCGTGCGCCGGCAGCGGCTGGCGCGCCATGCCGGTGTGCCATGGCACACCCGTTGTTCCACAACGGAACAGCGCAGGTGGCACAGCCCTGCACACATGGCAGTCGCTTGCGTGCGAAATGCCCGCCCTGGAGCCCGGGGCGTGGTTGCGGGCCGCTGGTTTTGCCACAATGAGGGCATCGCCACCCGGATGCCCATGACCGCTACCCCCACCACCATTCCCGCCACCATCGGCAAGTACCGCATCGAGCGCGAGCTCGGGCGCGGTGCCAGCGGCATCGTGTACCTGGGGCTCGACGGGTTCCGCGGCAAGCGCGTGGCCATCAAGCAGATGCACGCCCACCTGCTGGCCCAGCCCGACCAGGCCGAGCGCTACCGCCGCCTGCTGCGCAACGAGGCGGCCATGTCCGGCCGGCTCAAGCATCCCCACATCGTGCGCTTGCTCGACGCCGACGAGGACGCCGCCCAGCCCTACCTGGTGCTCGAATACGTGGACGGCCAGCCCCTGGCGGCCCATGCCCGGGCCGATGCGCTGCTACCCGTGCCCCAGGTGCTGGACATCGCCTTCAAGTGCTGCAATGCGCTCGAATACGCCTACCGCGAAGGCCTGGTACACCGCGACATCAAGCCCGCCAACCTGATGCTGGCCGCCAACGGCGACGTCAAGCTCACCGACTTCGGCGCCGCGCTGTCGCTGCGCAGCGATGCCACGCAGCTGTCGGGCATGGTGGGCTCGCCGTCCTACATGTCGCCCGAGCAGGTGCGCGAGGAAGATTTGACGCACCACAGCGACATGTTCTCGCTGGCCATCGTGGTGTACGAGCTGCTCACGGGCCGCCGCCCGTTCGACGGCGAGACCGACTTCGCCACGCTGTACAAGATCAGCCACGAAGAACCCACGCCCCCGAGCCTGCTGCGCGCCTCGCTGCCTGGGCATGTGGATGCCGTGCTGCTGCGCGCCATGGCCAAGAAGCCGGCCGACCGCTTTGCCACCTGGGGCGACTTTGCCCAGGCGCTGCTCGACGCCCACCGCGACCTGCCGCGCCAGCGCTCGCAGGACACCGAGGCCGAGCGCTTCGGGCGCCTGCGCGAGCTGCCCTTTTTTGCCGATTTTCACGACGTGGCGCTGTGGGAGCTGATGCGCCTGGGCAACTGGCGCCGACTGGAGCAGGGCACCGTGCTCATGCGCGAGGGCCAGCCCGGCGACTCGTTCTGCATCCTCATCGAGGGCCAGGTGACCGTGAGCCGCCAGGGCTGGACCCTGAGCACCCTGGGTGCGGGCGTGACCCTGGGCGAGATGACCTACCTGCGCCCCGACAACCGCCAGCGCACCGCCACCGCCGTGGCCGAGACCGAAGTGCTGGTGCTCAAGATCCGCAACCCCGCGCTGCGCGAGGCGTCCGAAGACCTGCAGTCGCGCTTCGACAAGGCCTTCATCAAGCTGCTGGTGGGCCGGCTGATCGCCGCCAACGAGCAGATCGCCGAATGGGACATGGTGGCTGGCCAGGTGTTTGCACCCGAAGGGCCTGACGGCAACTGAACGGGTTGCTCGCGGGCGAGACCGCTGGGTGCCCCTGAAGTCACTTCACATAGTCATCCCAGAAGCCAGGCGCAGGCTCGGCCTGCTCCACGATGTCGAGCACCAGGCCCGAGGGGTCGCGCACCTGAAAGCGCACCTGGCCCCAGGGCTCGTGCTGCACGGCGTAGGCGATCTCCACGCCGGCCGCACGCAGGCGGGCTTCTTCGCGTCGGGCGTCTTCCACCTGCAGGGTCAGCAGCAGGCCCTGGCCGTTGAAGACCTCGGGGCCTGGTGGGCGCGAGGGGTGGTCGGGCGCCATGAAAGTGATCGAGGTGGTGCCGCCCTCGGTGCTGCCGCGCGACAGCAGCACGAACCACGAGGCCTCGAACACCACTTCGAAGCCCAGATGCTGCACGAAGAAGTCGCGCGAGGCCTGCACGGTGGCGGTGGTGACCAGGGGGTAGGCCGAGGTCAGTTGCGAAAGGGTGGCGGGGGAGGGGGTTGGCATGGGGCTCCTGTGGCGAGGATGGGATGACCGCAGATGTCAATCGGGTACATACTGTCTGTATGTTCAATAAATGTAGATACGTACAGTCTGTATGTCAATAGGAAAATCCAGTTCCAGGCCCGCTGCGGGCAACCGGCGGCTGGAGAAGGGCGCCCAATCACGCACCCGGCTCATCGCGGCGGCGCGCGCTTTGTTCGAGCGGGACGGCTATGCCACTACCTCCACCGAGGCCCTGCTGGCGGCCACGGGCCTGACGCGCGGCGCGCTGTACCACCACTTTCGCGACAAGAAGGACTTGTTCGTTGCGGTCTGCGAGGCCGTGCATGCCGAGCTCAGTGCCGCCATCGACGGGGCGACCGATGGCCAGGCTGATCCTGCAGACCAACTGATGGCGGGCGCGCTGGCCTGGATCGACGCCGTATCCCACCCCGGCCCGCGCCAGGTGCTGCTGATCGACGGCCCCTCGGTGCTGGGCGCCCAGGCCTGGGCGGAGCTCGATGCCCGCCATGGCTACCAGCAGCTGCATGCCGTGGTCACGGAGATCCTGGCACCCGCGGGCCTGTCTGCCCTGGAAGTGGATGCCTGCGCCTCGGCCCTGAATGGCGCCATCAACGAGCTGGCGCGCTGGCTTGCGCGCCACCCGGCCGAGGTGTACCCGGGCGCACGCGATGCGAGCATCTCCGCCCTGCAGCGGGTGTGCGCCAGCGTGCTACCGCCTGCGGCGAGGGCGAAAAAGGGCGCCTGAGCCTGTCTACCGGCCGACTTGGGTCTTCAAGCCCGCCAACAGTTCGGCCAGCGGCATGGCCTTGGCAAACAGCCAGCCCTGCGCATGGCGCACGCCGCGCTCGCGCAGGAAGTCGGCTTGGAACTGGGTTTCCACGCCTTCGGCGATCAGGTCCAGCTCCAGCTTCTGCGCCATCTCGATGATGTGCGTGGTGACCGGGCTGATGGCGGCCTGCGCGCCAATGCTGGCGATGAAGATGCGGTCGATCTTGAGCGTGTCGATGTCGATGGATTCGAGCATAGACAGGCTCGAATAGCCGGTGCCGAAGTCGTCCATGGCGATCGATGCGCCGATCTGCCGGCCCGCCTGCAGCGCGGGCCTGGCGGCCTCGATGTCCACCAGGCCACGCTCGGTCACCTCCAGCATCAGCGAGCCGGGCGGCATCCCGATGGCTTCGAAGCGCTGCTGCAGGTACTGCACGGGCCCATCGGCCACCAGGTCCTGGGGCGAGAGGTTCAGGCTGACATGGAAGCCCGGGCTGGCCTTGAGTAGATCGGGCAGGTCTTCGAGCACGCGGTCCATCACGTAGCGGGTGATGTGCGCGACCACGCCCGTGCGCTCGGCCTCGGCAATGAATTCGTCGGGTGGGACCAGCGTACCGTTGTTGCGGCGCCAGCGGAGCAGGGCCTCGGCGCCTGCCCACTGGCCGGTCTGCAGGTCCACGATGGGCTGGTAGAGCACGAAGAACTCCCGCCGCCTGAGGCCCGCGCGCAGCCGCGACCGGGAGGACAGGGTCCAGCGCGTGAGCGCCGCCACCCCCAGCGCCAGGGTGGCGCTGGCGAACAGCCCCAGGGGTGCCAGCACCAGCGCCTGGGCCGCCAGGCCTTCATAAGCCAGGGCCTTTGGCGCAGCGGCCAGGGCGGCGATGTTGTTCTCTTTCGAGCTGCGAAACACGACGTGGTGCGTGTCGCTTTCCACCAGGCTGTGGGTTGGCGCCTGGTAAAGGTCCAGCCAGGCCTCCTGCAGCGGCCCCCGGGAGCGGATCAGTGCCTTGGGCGCGATGATCGCCAGGCCCAGCGACACGTCGGCATGCAGCACCGGCATGTCGATCACGATGCCGGGGTGGATGATCACTGCATGGCCGTTGCGCGCGTAGATATTGAAAGGCTGCTCTGGCGCAAAGGGCAGCCGCGCCCCGATCCAGCTGGAGATGCCGGTCGAGGTGACCATCGGCTTGCCCGGGAGCGGTACCGGCCCGCTGCCCAGGGTGAGCGTGCTGCAGACCAACTGGCCGTCCACCACCGAGCCCATGCCCTGCAGGTAGAACGAGGTGCCCACCATCTGCTGCATGCGGGCCAGGCTGGCCTGGCTGCAGGGTGGGCTCGCGTCCTTGTCCAACTCGTTCAACGCCGCCACCAACTGCTGGCGCGAAGCGATGCCCCGGCGCAGCACCTCGTCTGCCAGCGAGGTCAGGTAAGCGATCTGGTCGTCATGGGCCTTGCGCTGGGCCAGGTAGAGCGACGCCGCAATGGGAATCAACGCCGCCAGCAGCAGGGGGACCGAGGCAACGACGTAGAAGCGTTTCATGGGTGCGGCGGTGAGGGCAGGGGCCTTGCAATGAGGGTCGATGCTGGCGTGTTTTGGGGCAGTGGGCAATCGGCCGTACCCTGCCTACCGGATGGGTGTCCATGCCCCGGCCCGGCTTCATTTCTAGGTTTGAATGTTACTACCTGTTAATGACGTCGGGCCTGTTTCCGCCAGTGGGCTCACTGGAGCCGAGCCGCCAGTCGCGCGCCAGGTAGCCGTCGCGCCGTGTGCAGGGGAACAGGGCGCGGTCGACCCAGTAGGCCATGACGGCGGCCAGCGAGACCAGCGAGGCCTTGTAGATCGTGAGCCCGAACTTCTGCGGGGCGATGACCGCGATCAGCACCAGCGCCGGGACGAGCCAAGTGGACGTGCGCGGGGCGCGCAGCCAGGCGGGAACGGAGTCTCTGAGTTGCATGGGCCCCTCCAAGGGCAGGACAGTGGTGGAACAGACCCCGCGAGGGGTGAGCCATCAGTGTCTGTAGGAGGGACTGGGGCGTCTTGTGGACGAGGGAACTATTCAACCAACTGCGCTACAGCGGCGCATCTCGGATCGGTTAGGTACGGCTAAGGAGTCTCACTTCGGTTGAGGGTTAAAAAAAATCGACTCTGTTGCAAGGGCCAGGTCCTCTGCCTCACGCACGCGGGCTGCGATGTTGAATAACAAGGCGGTGCGATCGTAAAGTTGATAGGGTTCCAGCTCTCTGTCGCTGAGAAGGATGGCCCTGCGCCTGTAGGGTCCGTTAAGCGACTTGGCAAGTTCGATTTCCTGGGCTGTGAATGGACATAACTTGGCTAGCAAGACGAATGTATCGAACCGATCTGTAGGGAACGCGTCTGCAACGGCTTTCAGGCTTTCTATGTCCTTCTGGTTGATCGTGCCGCCATCTCCTGACCTTGCTGATGCTAATCCTTCATCCTTGCATTCAGCCAGAATAACGGTCGTTTTCTTGGGGAAAGGTCTAGCAACAATCCAAACAAAATCCACCTCGCAAAACGGTTCCTTCCCCCCGTTTTTCCTGGTTAGTTCCAGAGATGGCGAAAGTAGGTATGCGGAATCTAGGTTGGTGTCCAACTGCTGGAGGGTCATGGCTACTGCAACGGCGCCCTGCGCGTTCCGTTCGGCGCCCAAGACTCCAGAACGTCGGTAGTGCCATTCTTCATTGACCAACTGTTTGGTCGCATCGAACTGCTGACCACACATTTCACAATCGATCTTCTGTCGAAGCTGCTCCAATGACGTCCAACTGGGCATCTGACAATTTGTACAGATCAGCTCAGCGCCTACTCGGAAAAGCCCCTTTTCAACCAGGTGCGAAAAAACATCTGGCGCCCGGAGTTTTGTTCTTGGCGGCCTGGGACCAAGATGGAGATATTCATGATCTGCGAAGCTGCTTCCATTCTTTCCTGGTTCTTTTGCTCCAATCAGCTGTACGGCAGATTTTTTGGTGAAGGCAGTTGTGGGGCGGTAGGTCTTGAGAAGACGCCTAACGCCTGGGATTTTAAAAACGATGGCGCCTGACACGCCCCCCAGTTGATTGATCAATTGCCGAGTGATAAGCCCGCCTGAACTAAGCTTCGACTCAAAGCCTACTAGATCGAAAATTTTCTCAATCAGAGGCGCTACAGGCAGCGGATAGATGGTCTCGTCGGTATCGAAGGCGTCAATGATCACCGCAATCCGCTGTGATTCGAGCCGAAGGTTGGCATAGCCAAACAGCATTGCACGCGCGCAGTACTCGTTCAGCTCAGGTACAAACGGAGGGGCTAACGTATAGTCTGTCGCGTCGTCGCGGAAGCCTGCTCCGAATGAGAGAGATGCCACAAGATGCTGCGTCCCGAACCAGATGTCCCCAGAGTACGGTTTCTCGGTGAAGCCAAATGAAACCTTTGGCTTTCCTGATGCTGCCTTCGTCAACACACCAAGAGTGTTCACTTCCCCGAGATGCATCATAGGAGGCTGTATATTGAGTCCATTCCACGAAGCCGAGCCTGCAGTGCAGTACAGCCAGGGCCCATCACCTAAGCTGACTTTGATTGCTTCCGTATCCACGTCGACGGGGCTGCCCTCCCGTGACCAAATAGCGATACCAGCTGAGCCACCTTCGGCGCTTCGATAGGAAAGAAGTGCGCGCGCCAATTTTCTAAAGTTTGGAACAATGGCCTTGTATCTGTCGATGTGATTAAGGTCTACAAACCACAGGCTCTCATCGCCAGCCCTCAAGTTCCAGCATGCGACAAGATCATCGAGATTATTCGAATCGCCGAGAAAGAATCCCGGACGGTGCCCACTGAAATGAGAGCTGTAGTGCCGCTCCAAACCATACCTTGAAAAAGAAGCAATGGTCGGATGGTCAAAGATGTCTGAGGGCAGTTCGTCGCCGTCGTGAAGGTCGTACTCTTGGGCGTCAGTGGACTCTTTCACCATCTTCCAGTAGTTGATTTCTACGTCTTGAGGGTAGCTACCAAACTGCATCAAAAAAATGTCTGCGAGTGCATCGTATTCTTCCCATCGATAGAGTCGAAATCCCCTATCTTTCCATTCCTTCCACTCAGGTCGGTGATGCAGATATTGAAGGGTGTTTTGGATGTCGAGCACATGGGCGCGAGTGTCCTCAGACCCAGACCCCACGAAAAGTTCGTCTTGATGGAAAGGGTTGATCAGATGCGGGAACTTCTTCGCAAAGGTTTGCACCTCATCGGAGTCGCCGACGGGGAGGATGATGTCAGGGCGGAAGAGCTCAACGATTAGCGTCGCGTCAGGCTCGCGGTCAACAATCACAATCGGATTGAAGCGTCCCCCCCATAGTGCGTGCGAGTGACGCACGGCCTTTCGAAAGCCCTCTTTGTCCCCGGCTCTTATTGCCCAACAAATGCGCAGCGGCCTATAGGCGATATTGACCCGAACCGATTCCATTCATATCCTTAATGCACCTCGGTGCGGCTTAAGCTGGCTGGCTGCGTTCTAGATGTATTCGAACTCAGCCTTGTGGCTCTCTTCCTGCGTGGGATGGCGCGCGTTGGCTTTGAGCGTGCCGTAGATCGCTCGCGTGCCGCCAATCTGCCAGGCACACGCCGCAGGCAACCGGAAACAGCAACCGCGCCACGAACCGGGCCCCATCAGTACCCGCCGAACGTCACATAAATTGGCGGAACGGAGCCCTCAATCGGCTGCACCTTTTCATACGTGGAGCCGTAGGAGCTCCAGCGCCAGATCTCGGCCACCTTCCAGGCCTCTTGCTGCTTCTCCATCACATACTTGTACTGGTCACCTTCCTCCCGGCGCTTTGTGTCGGCGGCAGTCAACGTGGTCCCAGGTGGCAGCGGCGTACTGTTGCGAATCTTAGTGACGACTATCGCCCGCGAGTCCGTTTCGACCTTGGCCTCGGAGATCTCGCGCGAGTAGGTGTAGAGCGGTTGTTCAAACTTCACGTCGCTTACGAGCTGCGCGGTCGCCACCTTCGACAGGCCCGCTGTTCCCTGCTGGAAAGAATCACCAGCTCGGTTATGGCGTTTGAGGGCATGGTCCGACGCAGTCAGCCAGTCGATCTGGGCCCAGTAGGACTTGAGTGCCCTGTCAGGGGTGGAGACGTCCGCCACAGGCAGCGGAGCTGTTTGAGCGGCTTGCGGCTGTTTCGGGTCGCAGCCTGCCAGTGCTGCGGACAGCGCGAGACCCGCTGCCAGCGCAGCGATAGTGGTAGCGCTCGTTCCCTTGTTCATACGTCCCTCCTTCGTTTTTGATGTTTGTTTGAGCCTGCGCTCAGTGTGTGGCAGGTGCCGCAGCAGCTACGCATCGGCAGGATCAGGTCCACCACTATGACGTTGCCTTGGACGCAGCCAACTGCACCATCGCCCCAATTCTTCAGATATGCCTGCGACTTCAAGCCTTCGACCAGACGCTGCATCCAAGCCCATTCGATCAATTTGTATCTCCTTTGTTACAGCCATTGTGAACAAAGGATGGGGATTTGGGGCCTGCCTCCCCCATTTGGACTAGGTGGCCGCTACTTGCGTTTGCTCGGCGTGGATCACGCTGCCGTCGACTGAGGGCGAAGCACTGGGGCGGGCAGATCATTTCCTTCCCCCAAAGACCTGCTGCTAGCTGGTGCGCCTTGAACTGGAAATTTGGAGCAAGTTTCTGGGCGACAACTATGACGAACTGGCCCGCCAGTACGACATGACCGTCAGCGGCATGCGCAAGCTGATCACCCGCATTCACACCAAGCTGGCAGCGGACACCCTGCACGACCTTTTCGACCCTGCCCGAGTCGGCTGAGCGGTTGGCGACAATCGTTGCCGCCATTACACCGGGCCTGTCCCACTCCATCCCCGCCACGTTCCCGAAAATCCCATTTGTCGCGTTTTTGGTTGGTTTATCTCAATTCCCTTCAGCTTGTCTTCCGCTGATCTTGCGTCGGATGCAGGCTTCCGAGTTCACGCCCACGGACCCCCAAAGCCTCCTCACTAGACAATACGAATGAGAATGCATATCATTTAATTGCCTGAGTACGCTACGCCCCGTCCACCGCAAAAGGCTCCCACCAGGAGCATTGCCATGGACCTGCGCCACGCAGCCAGCCTTTCGACCGCCAACACTGCCCGCGACGCCCTGGCGCCCGAGCCCGCCACGCTGGCCCATTGGGAGCGCACGCTGCAGCGCGCCAATGCCGCGCTGCGCATGGGCCAGCCCGTCATGGCGCTGGCTTACCAGCAGCAGGCTCTGGTCATTGCCCTGCGCATTGCCCAGGAGCCCCCGGCCGGCCGCGAGGACGACTGCATTGCCGCCCTGGTGGTCTCGCACCTGAACCTCGCCGACCTGCAGGTCGAGGCCGGCGCACTGGAGGAGTGCGCGCAACTGCTGTGCAGCGTACACGCCACGCTGCTGGGCCTGATGGCCGATGGCAGCCGGGGCGCTGCGCTGCAGCAGGCCGCATGGCGCCACAGCCGTGAAACCCACGCCGCCTTGTTGCGCCATGTGCAGGCGCATGGCGCGCACCCCGACATCAGCGCCGTGCTGGCCGCTGCTTCGGGCGTGCTGCAAGGCGCTGCCCACTGAGCTTTTTCTTATTCTTCCCCACCCCTGAAAGGACCCCATGCCCTATTCGCTGCCCGCCTTGCCCTATGCCTACGATGCGCTGGAACCCCATATCGATGCCCGCACGATGGAGATCCACCACACCAAGCACCACCAGACCTACATCAACAACCTGAACGCCGCGCTGGAAGGCACGCCCCATGCCGGTCTGCCGATCGACGAGCTGGTGGCGGGGCTGGTGCAACTGCCCGAGAACCTGCAGGGCCCCGTACGCAACAACGGCGGCGGCCATGCCAACCACAGCCTGTTCTGGGCCGTGATGTCCCCCACAGGCGGCGGCGAGCCGCAGGGCGAACTGGCGGCGGCCATTGCCACCGAGCTGGGCGGCTTCGATGCGTTCAAGGAGGCCTTCACCAAGGCGGCGCTCACGCGCTTTGGCAGCGGCTGGGCCTGGCTGTCGGTGACCAGCGCCGGCCAACTGGTCGTGGAGAGCTCGGGCAACCAGGACAGCCCGCTGATGGCCGGCCTGCTGTCGGGCAACACCCCCATCCTGGGCCTGGACGTGTGGGAACACGCCTACTACCTGCAGTACCAAAATCGCCGCCCCGAGTACATCGCGGCGTTCTATAACGTAGTGGACTGGGCCGAGGTGGCACGCCGCTACGCCCTGGCGCGCGGCTGAGCCGACCGGCACTGCGCCTTGCACCCTGACCCGATGCCACCCGGAGCCGACACCATGCCCGTTGTTCCCCCGCCATCCCCCGACCATGCCGCGCTGCCGGCCGGCCTGACCCCGGCTGCCCGCCAGCAGCCTTTGCACTGGCGCCAGTGGCTGGGGCTGGCCATCGTGGTCACCGGGGGCGTGGTCGGCACCTGGCAGATCTGGCAGTGGATTGCGGGCCAGCCGGTGGTGCTGTCGGCCCTGCTGGGCGGCAGCGCTGCCGCCCTGGCCACGGCCCTGGGCACCTTGCCGGTGATGCTGTCGCAGCGCATTTCCGAGCGCACGCAGGACACCATGTTCGGCTTTGGCGCCGGGGTGATGCTCGCGGCCTGCTCGTTCTCGCTCATCATCCCGGGCATCAATGCCTCGCGCGCAGCCGGGGCAGGGGCCTGGGAGGCGGGCGGCACCATGGGTGCCGCCATCCTGCTGGGTGCGCTGGTGCTGCTGCTGATGGAGCGCCTGCTGCCGCACGAGCACTTCATCAAGGGCGTGGAGGGCCAGACCTCGCGCACGCTGCGGCGTACCTGGCTGTTCGTGTTCGCCATCGCGCTGCACAACCTGCCCGAGGGCCTGGCCATCGGCGTGGGGTATGCGAGCGGCGACGCGATGCGTGCCAGCGCGCTGACCACCGGCATCGCCATCCAGGACGTGCCCGAGGGCCTGGTCGTGGCCGTGGCGCTGCTGGCCGCCGGCTACAAGCGCTGGTTGGCGGTGGGGCTGGGCATGGCCTCGGGCCTGGTGGAGCCCATCGGCGCGGTGGTCGGTGCCGCCGTGGTCAGCTACTCGGTGAGCCTGCTGCCCTGGGGCCTGGGCTTTGCCGCCGGCGCCATGCTGTTCGTGATCAGCCACGAGATCATCCCCGAATCGCACCGCAAGGGGCATGAGGCCTGGGCGACCGGTGGGCTGATGCTGGGCTTTGTGATCATGATGGTGCTGGATACGGCTTTGGGTTGATGAAATGAAGCACCCCCTGGCGGTATATGGGTGACAGCCTTCTCTTTCTTTTTAGGGCAGGGCCTCGTACGCTTCCTTGAGCGCCGGGGCCAGGGATTGCAGCGGGGTGGCGGTGGTATTGCGCGCGCTGCGACCTTCCAGAGAGTGCACGCGCCCCTCGTTAAGGCCGCGCGCCATCTCGGTGAGCAATCGGGCCAGGTCCGGCGCAATGCCGGCTGCGGCCATGCCTTGGGCGGCGTCGTCGTAGGACAACTGCTGGTAGGCCAGCGCCGGCTGGCCGATCACCCCGCCCACGAAGGCTGCAAGCTGGTCGTGGCTCAGGTCCCCGGGCCCCAGCAGCTCGCGCACGCTGTGGCCGGTCCAGCCGCGCTGGTCCAGTGCCCCAGTGGCGGCATCGGCAATGTCGCGCGTGGCGATCATGGGGATGGCCAAGCCGGGCGCGAAGGCATCGGCCAGGCTGCCGCCGTACTTCACGCCGGGCAGCAGGTTGAACAGGCCTTCGAAGAACATGGCAGGGCGCAGCATCAGCACATGGCTTTGCTGCAGCGTGCGCAGGCGCTGCTCCTGCTCGTACAGACTGGTCAGTACACCGGTGCCAGTGGGCTGGTCTGCTCCCAGGCTGCTGAGCGCCACCACATGGGGCACGCGGGCTGCCTGCAGTGCCTCCGCGATGGCCCAGCCTTGCGCGCGCTGCAGTTCCATGAAGCCGGGGGCCGTGGGGTCGAAGGGCATCATGGCGTACACGGCGTCGGCGCCTTCGAAGGCGCGGGTGAGGTAGGCCGGGTCGGCACAGTCGCCCACGATCACCTGCGCACCTTGCTGGCGCAAGGCGTCGAGCCGCTCGGCCGAGCGGCCCATGGCGCGCACGCGGTGGCCCAGCGCAAAGAGATTGCGGGCAATCACGCTGCCCGTGTGGCCGGTGGCACCCATTACTGCGATGTCTGACATGTGGAACTCCAAGGGGTTGTGGAACAAACAGGCGTCCAGTGTCTCGTCCACGGGCAGGCATGCCAATGATGAAAGGTCGGTGTTTATTGATTATTCGTCCAGGCCGGCTTAGAGTACGGCATGGACATCCAGGTTGAAGCCGCCTCTGCCGCCAACGACCCGCTGGGCCGGGCCTTGCACCTGTTGCGCATGACGGGCGTGATCTACTGCTACTCGTACTTGCACCCGCCGCTGGGCATCGCGCTGCCGCCGATTCCGGGTTGCCTGATGTTCCATGCCATCACGGCCGGCGAATGCTGGCTGCGTGTGCCAGGGGCCGAGCCCGTGCTGCTGCGCGCGGGCGATTTCGCGCTGGTGCCGCGCGGCGAGGGGCACGACCTGCTGTCTACCGCCACGTCACGGGCCGATGCCTTCTTCGGCCTGCCGCGCGTGCAGCTTGGTGGCCGCTTCGAAATCATGCGCCATGGGGAGGGCACTGCCCCGGTTTCCCTGGTCTGTGGTGCCGTGCGCTTCGACGACGTGCTGGCGCGCCGCCTGGTGCATGCCCTGCCGCGCCAGATCGTGCTGAGCGGCCAGGCGCTCGGGCCATCGAACTGGCTCTCGCCCATCCTGGCGCTGTTGCAGGAGGAGGTGCAGCACCTCAAGCCCGGCGGCGAGGCCGTGGCCACGCGCCTGGCCGATGTGCTGGTGCTGCAGGCCATCCGCACCTGGCTGCAGAACGACCCGGGCGCGCGCACCGGCTGGCTGGGCGCCCTGCAGGACGCCCAGCTCGGCCCGGCCCTGGTGCTCATGCACGAGCAGCCGGGCACGCCGTGGACCCTGGCCTCGCTGGCCAGCGCGGTGGCCATGTCGCGCTCGGCCTTCGCCGCGCGCTTCGCGGCATCGGTGGGCATGCCGGTGATGCAGTACCTGACCCTGTGGCGCATGGCGCTGGCCCAGTCGCGCCTGCAGGAAGGCCAGGTGCGCCTGGCCGAGCTGGCCGACAGCCTGGGCTACCAGTCGGAGGCGGCGTTCAGCCGGGCGTACAAGCGCTGGTCGGGGAGGTCGCCGGGGAGTGAGCGGCGGGTGGAGGACGTGGCTATCTAGGATCGGTCTGCAAAATCTGTCCTCAGACCTGCTTGAGGCCTGCTTCACTTTTTATGGTGACAACGCCTGCCGCCCTTTTGGGGTTTGCAGAACTACCTTCGCAGACACTTCGAGTTTCGAATGGACTCTGATAGTCGAAAAAACAAGTGTTTTGACTGTTTTTTTAAAGCATGACGTCTATTTTTTTTAGATAATCGTCAATGTTTGGTTTTTTTAGTAGTGGGAAATCATATTCTCTATTGAGCAGAGTATGTGTATCTTGAGGCTTTTTAAGTATTCTGGATACGGTAATTTTGAGATCAGAGTCACCTAGTGGTGGGAGTTGAAATTCCTTGCGCTCGAAATCTGCTTCCCTCAAAGGTAGTTGCGGAGGTGTGGACAGATATTGCCTTATGTTATTTTCGACCTCTTCCGAATTTCTATAAAGCTCAAACCAGGCGAGGTGATCGTTAATTCCAAGTGACATTAGAGGTACAACTGGATCTCGGAAGTATTTTGATAGAATTTCAACATCGACGACTGGGACGTCGTCGTAGACGACTCCCGACAGAGTTTGATTGCTGGAAACGATCATGCTGATGATGTTGTAGTCCGCGCTAGGATCAAACTTCCACCCTAACGCCTGGAAAGATTGTTCAATATTTTCCTTAAAGAATTTTGCCTTCCGCTTAATCTGGGAAACTCCTTGGCTGACCCGCTCCCTTCCTCTGAAAATAGAATGTGGAGAGTCTGTTGTTACGATGGATTTCATGTCACCGACGAGGACTGTTTTTCCTAGTCTGAGAACTAAATCGATTTGTTCGCTAGTTCCTTCTGCGGATTTCAACGTCCTGCTGACTGCCTTGTTATAATCTTGAATAACTGTGTTTTCTTCTAGGGCGGTATTAGTTTGCTCCAGCACATAGTCTTCGAAGGCTGTCCCCTTCTCTTTGAGTGGTATATTGAGCGCCCCATGCCAGTGCTCTATGACTCGCTGCAGTACTGGAGAGTTGAGTGAAGCAACTAAATATGTTAGATTATGAGCATCAACTTTAACAAGTGGATGACACCACAGATCTTTCTTATTGGTGGCGTCGTAAATCAAGAATTCAATTACATCGGTGGCCTTTTGGTGAGGCCAGCCCGTTGCCGACGTGATTGCTCTTGTCAGCTCATTTAAGCTTACAGTGGGTGAGAACTTGGACGCTTTCCCAATGGTGTCAAGTTTTTCAAAGTGAGGGAATGCCTCTAGACTGACATGAGCCAAGAGGAACAGCAGTCGGAATGCTTCGATCAGATCGAACAGAGTGAAGTTTCTTCCTTCGAGGCTGGAATTTAGGAAATCGACTGGAAATTGTTGCTCAAGCGCCATTTGCTGAGCTACAAAAGCCACATTCAGGATCTGATATCCTTTTTCTGAGTCTCCAATCGTTTTGGTGACTAATTTCTTTCGTTTGCCGATTCGTTCGTAGAGAATAATACTCTGAAGCCGAATTTCTGGTGCTGCAAAGTGTTCGTCTAGTAGTTGTTGGGCAAGGGCAAGAATTCGCTTCTCATTGCGAATTTGACCTGCTTCATACGCAAGTGAAAAGCTTGTTGATTCTTGGTAGATTATTAAATCTTCTTGGCTTTTGAGCTGAAGCTTGTAGTCATCCCAGACGAGTGCCTGCCAATAGCTCTCAATCATCGCATAGAGTTGAGAGATATTTGTTTCAGTCACCATGAAATGAAATGGATCGGAGGATGCTTTTGCACCGCCCACAGGCACCTTGTTTAAAACGAGTTGCTTGATTGCCTTTTCGAGCCCATCGACTGCGCCATTTGAAATTTCGACATGGCTGAGTTCGTTCTTCATCCTATTGTTAGCAGAGCGAAGTGAAGTTAGATCGGCCCCTTTTTTTGCGGTTGCTCTGGTTGTGATAAATATGTCTCTATTTGCAAGTCCGCAGTATGCGGTTATCATTTCGCGGGCGGAGGCTCCAGCCGGGCGTGAGTACAGTTCATCGATCTTTTCTCTCAAGTCCTTAAGCGTATAGGACAGCACCAGTCCAGCATTAAAGAGGTTTTCGCTTGCAAGGTCCTTTTCCTTGCACTGTTCCCAAGCCAGCTTCCATTTTTCGATAGTAAATTCTTTGGCTGTGGGTGATGGAATTTTCTTGCGTCGGACTATCGAAGTAAAGCTTTCACTCATTATTTGGTTTCCCTATGTTCATAATTCTCTGGTTTGAAATATATTTCATTTGAAATGCGGTGAATGAATGAGTCCTATAATGCTGTCAGGTCTCGTTGGCTACGATTTTCATGCAGTTGCTAAAGCAGATGCACTTGCTGTACTGCGAGTGCATATACGGAGGCATCGTTAGAAGGGCTTGATTCTAGATTGCTTAAGCCAGCCATATATATTTGGCTCTCGCGTAGTTACTGGGATGAGTGCGATAATTTTCTCTCTAATGCGCTTGATTTCCATAGTTAAAATTTAATAAAGCGAGTTTTGTGCATACTAATTGGTATCTCCCAACAGCCTTTTGGCGTCGTCCAAGCCGAATCGCAATCGAGGAAACTCGCCGAGATTTCTCGCGTTGTTAAATAATTGAAAGTACGCATGCAGAAAGCCGTGCTCATCCCCGCAAAAGGTCGTGTATTGATGCAACTCTTCATAGTCGAGTGCGATACATGGCAAGTCTTCTTTGTCGAGAAATGCGAAAAGTTCCTTGCTGTATTCCCCGTATGTGTCCAGAAATA
Organism: Acidovorax sp. Root219; assembly: GCF_001428665.1. GTDB lineage: Bacteria > Pseudomonadota > Gammaproteobacteria > Burkholderiales > Burkholderiaceae_C > Acidovorax. The sequence continues at coordinate 368,005 of NZ_LMIJ01000014.1, read as the reverse complement.
GCTCTCTTACGACCACTAGCGACAGGACGGAGCGATTCCCGAGATCGATAGTGACTTCCCGATCGTTTAGAATCATCCTCAGAGGTCTAGTCCTGCGGAGGTAATTGATAGCTCCTGAGGCTTGTTTTGTAGCCTCTTTTACCATATTGATGGATACTCGCTTTTTTCTAGAAATGGTTCGGTCGAGTGTTGCCTTGGTGTTTGGAGAGTCTTTGGCCTGAACGATCAAACAGGTCAAATCCGTAATGACCACTATGTCTGCGATTTCCTCGAGATCGTAGTGTCTCTTTGGTGCGTGATATATTTGCTCTGGCGGAAAAATTCTGCGCAGTTGACCTATGATGTCCGACTCTTGATATGAACCCGGTTCCGGACGTTCAAGGGTCGAGAAAATGAATCCTTGACCATTGTTGAAGTTGTTAACTTCTTCTCTGAAGTCAATTGTGACGATGTCTTCTGGAACAAGTGATTCCTTGAATTCGACCCGAATCGAGTTGGCATCATTCTCACTATTTCTAAGCCCAAACCATATCTTGGAGTGTTGGTGTGATAGGTGCTCAGTTTCATGAGTTTGTGGGCCGTACTTGATGTGCTCTAGTTGGACCTTTGCTAGAAGTGGCACGATTATTTCTGCACGATACCCAAGACGCTCTCGATTATGATCGTCGAATAAATGGACAAGAACGTCGGGTCTTAGAATGGCATGAATTAGGTCGGCTGATTGACCTGTATTGTCAAGCGGACGCCAAATCGTCAAGGGCTCTTCTTCATCATCAAAGAAGGCGCACAGAAGTCCCACTGAGGCGCCAGAAGGAAAGTTAATAGGCACCACGTAAATTCGGAACCCCTTGTTGACTTTCGCGGGCAAGAGGTAGCCCACGGGGGCCTTAAGAATTATTCTCGACGTGCTTTCGCCAGGAACGCGTACGCAATGAAGGCCGCTGGGGAACTGAAGTGCTGCTTTGCATAGGCTTGGATGTTCGATTGAAAACATTGATATTGCGATTATTTGTCTATATCTTGAATGAGGTCGCCAAGATAGCTGTCAGTGTCGTCTATTTGCAGTTCAATCCACATGGGAAGGTGATCGCTCATTTGAAATGTTCGCCATTCCCTGTAGCTCACCTTTGGGTATTCGCCCCGCTCGTCGTTGTAGAGTTCCTCGTCACCGATTCGATAAACATGATTGTAGAAGTCGAAAGCACCAGCTTTACCTGTTGACTTCATTCGAGATAGCCCATTAAAGTAGGCAATCTGGTCGTAGTGCTTTTTCTCTTTTGCGACGTTGGTTCCTGGGATTTCTTGCAGTTCTTCGGGTACTTTGAAGCCGGCCTCAGTGATGGCCTGCATTGTGACGTCTTCTCTGTTGAAGATGTTAAAATCGCCTAAAATAATAAGATTATCGGCTTTGGATCTTGCGCCCGGCTCATATTGCGGGGCACCTGAAAGGCGTGGTGCGTTCTCGGCAATTGTTTTGGCAAAAACCCTAATTTCCTCGAGCCGCCTAGGATCAACCTTTACTCCTTTACCGTAGTAAATGTGGACCGTCGCGAGTGTCAGGTATGCCCAGCCTGCGCGAAAGCCGGCAATGTAAGGGGATCGAGCAAGCTGAAGTGGGTTTTCTTTGGCATTGCGCGCTTTGGGGAGCACCAACTCGGCGGCCAAACCGGTAAAGCTAACCTTACGACTGTCGTAAAAATAGGCCATTCGCTCCGTAGCGCCGGAATCGCCGAGTGTGACGTCGGTGACCAAAAACTGCCAGTCATCCCCCAATATGCGGCGGAGCTTTTGAAGCGGGTACAAGCCGTCTCGTACTTCCTGTATTGCGATGAGATCGAATCGACTGATTATCTCTGCAATATAGAAGTACTGCTCATCACCCCGATATCCATACTTTTCGGAATCGAACTCTCTGATGTTCCATGTCGCCAATAACAGGGTGTCAATTGCGGAACGCGACGGAATCTCCTTGGACAACGCCTTTCGTAGATCCTGAAGGCCTACGACTGTGCGACGGCGAACTTTTGGATCTTCAATCTTCTTCAGCCCGGTGTAGTACATAGACCCTCCTCTTTTTCCCAGAGCTTTTTAGCCGGAGGCGGCGCACTTGGCAAACATTTCTTTACACGTTACCCAGGGAAGGTCTGCAAAACCCCATTCGCCAGACCGGCACAGCCCGATGTTGAGCGCGGGGTCGCCTGATTCCTGCACAATCCGCTTTTTTCTGGCCCAGTCGGCATGGTTTGCAGGCCTGTTTCAGCCCTTGCGGTGCCACTTCGGGACCCCGCAGTCGCACCTATCCCTGCAGCTCCATGATCCGCTTCCTGGCCATCCACAGATTGCCCCGCGCAAACAGCATCGTCAGGCGCGCCGTGTTCTTTTGGAGACCCCGGTAGCGCAGCTTGGCATACCCAAAATGCTGCTTGATCACCCTGAACGGGTGCTCCACCTTGGCCTGCACGCTGGCCTTCAGTCGCTCGACCTTCTCCAGCAGTTTGTGCAGCTCCCGATTGGCATCGAGCGCCTTGCGCTTGCCCGGGCGCATGGCCACGTGCCACTTGATCCTGGCCTTGGCTTTGCTCCCTTGCATCTCCTGGCGCTTGTCCACGCCCTGGTAGCCCGCGTCACCCCAGGCATGCTTCTCTTTGCCATGCAGCAGTCCTGCTGCCTGCGTCACATCGTTGACGTTGGCTGCTGTGCCGATGATGGTGTGCACCAGTCCCGAGTCGGCATCCACGCCAATGTGTGCCTTCATTCCAAAGTGCCACTGGTTGCTCTTCTTGGTCTGGTGCATCTCGGGGTCGCGCTCGCCCTCTTTGTTCTTGGTCGAACTCGGCGCCGCAATGATGGTGGCGTCCACGATGGTGCCGGTCTTGAGCATCAGGCCCTGCTGGGCCAGTCCGGTGTTGATGGCGGCCAGTACCTGGGGAGCCAGTTGGTGCTTCTCCAGCAGATGGCGTGGACTTGGGGTTTAGCCAAAGCGCAGGATGGTGGTCTCATCGGGCATGCGCGCTGCGCCGTCTAGGCCGGCAAAGCGGCGGTACAGCGGCCGCTCGTGCAGTTCTTCTTCCATGGCCGGATCGCTCAGGTTCCACCACAGCTGCAAGCAGTGGATGCGCAGCATGGTCTCGATGGGGAACGGTGGGCGCCCACCCAGGGCCTGGTGTGCACCTCGGGCGAACGGGGCAATGAGGGCCACCAGCGTTGCCCAGGGCACGACTTGATCCATCTCATCGAGAAAGACCTCCTTGCGGGTCTTCTTGGGCAGTGGGTCCAGGCCCAGGGTGTATTGATCCATGGCGCCATTGTCTTGGATGCTTGGCCTGGCGCTGGGGAGGATCAGGCGGGGAGGTTTTGCAGACCTTCCTTAACCGAAAAACCAGTAGCAGACAGCAATCGCTGCGATGACCCCGGCCAGCTCCGCCAGCAGCGCACACGCCACCGCGTGCCGTGCACGCTGTATGCCCACCGCGCCAAAGTACACCGCCAGCACATAGAAGGTGGTCTCGGTGCTGCCCTGGATGATGGCGGCCGCACGCGCCGCAAAGCTGTCCACGCCCTGGGTCTGCATGGTCTCGATCAGCATGGCGCGGGCGGCGCTGCCCGAGAAGGGCTTGACCAGGGCGGTGGGCAATGCGTCCACAAAGCGCGTGTCGGCGCCGACCGCCTCCACGCACCAGCGGATCGCGTCGAGCACATAGCCCAGCGCGCCCGAGGCGCGGAACACGCCCACCGCGCAGAGCATGGCGACCAGGTAGGGCAGCAGGCCCTTTGCCACGTCGAAGCCCTCGCGCGCGCCCTCGATGAAGGCCTCGTACACGGCCACCTTGCGCCAGGCGCCCAGCACCACGAACATCACCACCAGCGAAAACAGCGTGAGGTTGCCCAGCAGCGATGACAGGCTGGCCAGCGCCGCCGCGCTCAGCGTGGTCAGCAAGGCCATGAAGCCGCCCAGCAGCAGCGCCACGGGCAGCAGGTAGGCCAGCACCACGGGGTGCCACAGCGGCAGCCGCTGCACGATGGCGACCGTCACGAGCCCGACCAGGGTGGAGGCGGAGGTGGCCAGCAGGATGGGCAGAAAGACCAGCGTCGGGTCTGGCGCGCCCTGCTGCATGCGGTACATGAAGATGGTCACCGGCAGCAAGGTGAGCGAGGATGCGTTGAGCACCAGGAACAGGATCTGCGCGTTGGTGGCGGTATCGGGCCGGGGGTTGAGCTCTTGCAGCGAGCGCATGGCTTTCAGGCCCATGGGCGTGGCCGCGTTGTCCAGCCCCAGGGCGTTGGCGGCAAAGTTCAGCGTGATCAGCCCCAGCGACTGGTGGCCGCGCGGCACCTCGGGCATGAGCTTGGCGAACAGCGGCGCCAGCCAGCGGGCGAGGGCGTCGACGATGCCGGCCTTTTCGGCAATGCGCAAAAAGCCCAGCCACAGCGTGAGCGTGCCGAACAGCAGCACCATCACCTCGACCGACAGTTTGGCCATGGCGAACAGCGCCTCGACCATGGCGCCGAAGATCTGCGCATTGCCGCCCACCAGCCACTGGGCAAAGGCCGCCATGGCGGCGACGATGAAAAAACCCAGCCACAGGGTGTTGAGCATCCGGTCTCCACGAAGATTGCAGGCTCCGAGATTACCCCGGCGGGGGCATGCACAAATACCTGCGGGCCGATGGTGTGACAGTGGTACCCTACAGGGTTCGGCTGGGTTGTGCCCTGCGGCTTTTTTACAACGCCCTGCGGCCCCCGATCCCAGCCCTTGACCTCCATTTGGGCGCCCTGGCGCGCCAACAACCAATACACCACCTAGGAAGAGATCCAACATGGGCGCGCAGTGGAAAGCAAAAGGCAAGGCACAGGTCGCTGATGCCAAGGGCAAGCTGTTTGGCAAGCTGGTCAAGGAAATCATGGTCGCTGCACGCGGCGGTGCCGACCCGGCCGGCAATGCACGCCTGCGCCTCGTGGTCGAGCAAGCCCGCAAGGTCTCCATGCCCAAGGAAACGCTGGAGCGCGCCATCAAGAAGGGCTCGGGCACGGGCGCCGACGCGGTCAACTACGAACACGTGATCTATGAGGGCTTTGCCCCCCACCAGGTGGCGGTGATGGTCGAGTGCCTGACCGACAACGTCAACCGCACCGCGCCCGAGATGCGCGTGCTGTTCCGCAAGGGCCAACTGGGTACCTCCGGCTCGGTGGCCTGGGACTTCAACCACGTGGGCATGATCGAAGCCGAGCCCGCCAGCGCCGGTGCCGACCCCGAACTGGCCGCCATCGAGGCCGGTGCGCAGGACTTTGAAGCCGGCGACGAAGAAGGCACCACCACCTTCTGGACCGACCCGACCGACCTCGATCTGGTGAGCCGCGCGTTGCCGGCCCAGGGCTTCACGGTGCTGTCGGCCAAGCTGGGCTACAAGCCCAAGAACCCGGTGAACCCCGCCAACCTCACTGCAGAACAGCTGGAAGAAGTGGAAACCTTTCTGGCCGCCATCGACTCCAACGACGACGTGCAGAACGTTTACGTGAGCCTGGGTGGTTAAAAGGCTGGTGGCTGCGAGGCTAGGAGCGTGCGCGGCAGAAGGAGCATCGGCTGCAACGCTCGACAAACCGGTCTCGCCGGGTATCACTTCCTGCGCCCAGGGGTCCACCCTGGGCTTGTCGGTGCTACCCAGCGATCCTCGGTTTTCGAGCGTTTCGCTTCGATGCCTTCTTCCGCTCACGCTCCTAGCGCCTGGCCGCAGCAACCCTTCAAATCCATGACCGCAGACCACTACGCTGCCCTTGGGCTGGCGGCCAACGCCTCGCTCGCCGACATCAAGAAGGCCTACCGCCAGAAGGCGGCCTTCTACCACCCGGACCGCAACCCGGCGCCCGATGCTGCGCAGCGCTTCCAGTTGGTGCAGAAGGCCTACGACGTGCTGTCCGACGACGAAGCCCGCCAGGCCTACGACGACAACCGCCGCCGCAACCTGCTGGACGACCCGCTGCAGACCGCCCAGGAAATCTGGCACACCTATACCCAAGGCATTCTTCCTTCGTGAAACTCTCTCCCTATTTTTATGACCTGCGTTCGGCCTACCAGGCCGAGCTCGATGACCTGACCCAGGATTCCGAAGGCAAGGACGTGCTGCGCAAGCGGCTCACGCAAAAGCGCAGCGAAATCGCCTTTCTCGTGCAGATGATGGAGCTGGCCCCCGAGATGGTGGCCGTGGTCTTTCACCAGGGCTTTCGCTTCGCGCGCCCTGCGGCGCTGGAAAACCTGATCAGCAGGGGCGCTGACAACCTGCCGGCCTGGAACACCCTGGCCGACGGGGCGGTGCTGCTCGAACCCTGGGCTGCAGGCCTGGCCAAGACGGTGCTGGCCGAACCCGGTGGCGAGCGCTTCATGGCCGTGGCAGCGGGCCTCGAATACCTGCAGGTGCATTCGCGCCTGGCGCCTGCGGCCCAGCATGCCGAAGCCGAGGAAGAGGGCGACGATGAAGACGCCGCCGAGCACGACGACGATTACGACAACCTGAGCGCCGACGACGCCGCCGACCCGCACAACGCCCGCTCCCGCGACGAGGCCAGCGACAACTGGCTGTCCGACGTAGGCTTTGACCGCAAGGACTGACCATGAGCAACAACCACCTGGCCCTGATCACCAAGACCACCAGCCTCATCGCGGCTGGCGACATCGTGGGCGCCGAGTCGGCGCTGGCCGAGCTGGCCGACACCGATGGCGACAAAGCCCTGATGGTGGTGCTGGACCAGCTTGCGCCCAAGGACATCCTGGCCGTGATGCGCGAGTACGACGACTCCAAGGCCTCGGTGGTCAACCTGCTGGTCACGCCCGAGCAGTTTGCGCGCGCCATGGTGCTCGAAAAGCAGTACAAGGACCTTACCCACACGCACCTGCGCAACATGGTCAACGCCGTGGTGTTCCGCGACGATGCCGACCCGGTGGCCTTCCTCACCGCCATTGGCGACCTGGAGGGCGGCAGCGAGGCCCTGGCCAACTACTTTGCCGAAAAGTGGAGCCGCATCGAGGCCTTTGCCCGCACCGGCACTTTCGACGCGGTGGAAGACTACGGCCCCACGCTGACCGACGACGAACTGCTGGCCTCGGGCTATGTGCAGCCGCGCATCGACCAGGATGAGGTGGCCGACCGCGACTGGATGCAGATGGCCTGGCTGCTGCGCTACGAGTGCCGCGACCTGTTCATCGAAACCCTGCTGGTGCTGCGCGCCAAGGCCCGTGCCTTCGACCTGGGCCTGGAGGAGGGCGACGAGGCGGCGGAAGAGGACGACGGCAAGTTCGAGACCAGCGAGACCGACCGCGGCAAGGCCACGCCCGCTGCGCGCGCTTCCGACGAGGAATCGGCGATTTAAGCGACCATGACCGCGCACGATACATCTCCTGCCATCGATCCGCCTGCAGCCGCCAACGCGCTGCAACTGCACGATGCGCGCCCGTTCTTTGAAAAGGCCCTGGCCCACGGCGTGGCGCACGGCATCATCGACGCGGCGAAGTTGGCGGCAATGAACACCGACGCCCCCAAGGGCATGGTGCAGATCGCACGCTACTTCGGCAGCGAGTTCCTGCGCCCGGAGCTGGAAAAGGCCCGTGACCGCATGGTCAACCTGATCAGCCTGTTCCTCCTGGACACCACGGATGGCGACCTGCAGAAGGCGGCGGTATCGCTGCGCGACAACTCCTTCCTGTCGCGCTCCAAGGGCGGCTCGGACATGCTCAAGCGCCTGATCGCCATGCCCGAGAGCAGCAACTTCGGCATGGGCGGCTATGCCGACGCCGAAACGCCGCTGCTGGCCGTGTGGTCCCTGCGCAGCCATGCCGACTACCGCGCCGAGCTGGCGCGCCGCAGCCAGATCGCAGCGGCCATCAGCGCCGCCCGGTGGATGGCCGAGCAGTACGACCTGGACGACGATGCGCTCGAAGAGTCGGGTGCCGACGCGGAGGCCGTGGTCCGCGCCGGCCTGCTGCTGCAGGCCCTGGCCCCCAAGGTGGGCGACTGGCCCAACGCCGTGGTGTTCGAGAAGATCGCGACCGCCCACCGCAAGAAGAAGACCACGGCCGACCAGGTCAGGCTGTCGCTGCCGCCGGGCCTGCCTGCGGACCTGAAAGACGTGGTGGAGGCGCAGCGCGCTGCCGTGCTGGCCGACCTGCCCAAGCTGCTCGACGCTGCCACCCCGCTGCGCAACCTGCTGCGGCCCACCAGCGGTTTCCGCGCGCGCTACTTTCTGCTCGACGACCCGCTGGCCGAGGTGGACGACTACCACCGCAACCTGGCCGACCTGGACGAAGAGGGCGATGCGCCCCAGCCCGCCAGCAAGACCTGGACGAAGACGGTGCAGGGCAACGAGGACGAGCCCAGCCTGCTCACCCTGTTCCTGTGCCTGGCCACCGCCACGCCCAAGAAGACGGTGCTGACCGAAAAGACCGCCGCCAGCCTGGTGCGCAAGCTGCGCAAGAGCGGCTGGCAGCCCGCGCTGGCCGCGGATTTCATCCGCGCGAATGCGCCCGGTGCACGCCAGGCCGACTATGTGGACCTGTGGAACAGCTTCGTGCAGGAGTCGCAGGCCACGCTGCTGAGCGACATGGACTACCAGATGCACGATGCCCTGGCGCTGCTGCGCCGGGAGTGCAACGTGGTGGCGGGCTGACGGCTGGCGGGCCGCCCGGCCTGTCGCCTATTGCTGAAAGTCCGACAGGACCACCGTTTCGGCGCCCGCCGGGTTCTTGCCCAGATGGAAGGCGGCGCTGCTTCCCGACAGGTTCTTTCCGCTGGTCTGGGTGTAGATGACCCGGTAGCGGCCTGCGTCCAGCCGCTCGGTGCTGTAGGCATGCCGTGGTTCCAGGTAGATCTGCCTCAGCGGAACGCATGGATCGGCCTCGGCCGCGCACAGGCGTGCCCAGAGGCCTTCATCCCCGGGGTTGCGCAGCAGCAGGATGGCACTGCCGCCATAGGCCAGGTAGGGCTGGTCGGGCAGGGTGTCGCTGGAGCTCGGCCATTCGCCCCGGGCATTGCGAGGCGACTTGCCGTAGGGGTAGGGCAAGGTGTGCTTGACGCGGGGCTTGGCTGGTTGCCTGGTTGCATTGTGCTGGTAGGCCGGGCTTTCACGGCGCTCTGGAGGCGAGCCCCATACCGCGTAGCCGATGAGAACGTAGACCAGCGACGCGACGGCCACGAAGCCCATGGCGCCGTAGGTGGTCGGGTTAAACAGGGATTTGCCCGGGCGGCTGAATCGGTCCATCAGGTCGCCCACCGCATCGCGGCCGGTCACGAAATACGCCACCCAGCACAGCGCAGCGATCCCCCAGATGGTGCCCAGCACCCAGGGCCGTGCCAGCTCCTGGTAGAGGCCCATGAGGATGATCTTGGGTATCAGGAGGATCAGGTCCGTCAGGGCGGCTTCGGCCCTGGTGGCGTCGCTGAAAGTCAACGCGGCAATGAAGGCGGTCGCGTGTCTGCGCATGGCGGCGGTCTCCTTGTGGCAGGCCTTCAGCCCACGCGGCTTTCTTGCCTGAGCACCACGCTTATCCACGGCTCCCAGTTCGCGCTGCCCTGGGCCTGCAGCGACCAGGTGCCCGACATCACGCTGCCATCGCCGCTGAAAGCGCCGCGAAAGCGTGCTCCGTCGCTGTGCAGTGCCGGCGGGATGCTGTGATCGATGGCCAAGGCGGGGTTCTCCCGGTGGGTTGGAGCGCTACTGCGCGAACAATTGGTCCAGCATGCGTTGCGGGTCCATGAGGAAATCACGGGTCACCGGTAGTGCTCGGTGTCCTGGTAGGCGATCTCCTCGATTCCGTCTTTGCCGCAGTGGAAGATGGTCGCGTCAGGATGGGCGATGAGGATGGGCGAGTGCGTGGCGATCATGGTGAAGGCGCGTGGCTGCAGGGCGGGGCGTGGTGCGCAGCCATTTCTCTGGATGCGGGCTGGCACAGGTGTTTGTTTTCAGCAAACCTGCAGCAACACAGTCAGACACCGGTCATGGCGCAAGGGTAACATTGGGGCCCCATCGGCATTCCATCACTGATTGTTGCTCGACCAACGCGCGCGCCCGACAACCGCCAGCCTTTAACCCTCAGTGCACAGTCCCACACTCGTCATCCTCGCTGCCATCCTGTCTGCACTGGTCACCGCCGTGCTGTTTGCGATGTGGCACTTCAACAGGAATATCCCGGGCCTGAGGCTGTGGATGCTGTCGTATTTCTTTGCCTTCGTGTTCGGCGTGGGCTTGCTGGCGCGCGGGCAGTTGCCCGAGGTGGTGTCGGTGGTGCTCTCGCAGGGGTCGGTGTCACTGGCGGCCTATCTGTGCCTGCTGGGCGCCCGTGCCTACATGGGGCGGCGTGCGGTGTCGCATGGATATGCGGCAGTGGCCATAGGGGCGCTGGTGCTGCTTGCGGTCTTTTTCACCGTGGTGCGACCGCATCTGGGCATGCGCTTCGTCTTTGCGGGCCTGGGTGCCGGGGTGTTTTTCCTGCTGACGGCCCGCACGCTGGCCCATGGGGGCATCGGGCTGGTGCCTGCCCGCTACATGTTCGCGGCGGCTGCCGGGGGGCATGGCCTGTTCCTGCTGCTGCGACCGCTGCTGTTCACCCTGGGAGACGGCCCGATGGACGGGCCGCTGAACGCGACCGTGGTGGCCCAGATCTCGCAGTTCGTGGTGCTGGAGTCCCTGGTGGCGCTGCTGCTGCTGGCCTTTGGGACGCTGATGCTGGCCAATGAATTCATCACCAGCGAACTGCGGCACCTGGCCGAGGTGGACCCGCTGACCAATGTGTTCAACCGCCGGGCCTTTCTGACCCTGCTGGACAAGGCCATGAGCCATGCCCAGCGCACGGCGGGGGGCGGGCCCCCCGTGCTGGTGATCGATCTGGACCACTTCAAGAAGGTCAACGACACCTGGGGCCACCAATGCGGCGACGAGGTGCTGCGCCACTTCGTGCTGCTGGCCAACCGCTGCCTGCGCCGTGAAGACGTGCTGGGCCGCCTGGGAGGAGAAGAGTTCGCCATCGTGCTGCCCAACGCCGGCTACGAGGGAGCCTGCATCGTGGCCGAGCGCCTGTGCGCCATGGTCGCCGCACAGCCGATGCCCACAGCCCGGGGGCCGATTGCACTGACGGTGAGCATCGGAGTCACCCTGTGCACTGCGGGTGACACGCCTGATGCAGCACTGCAGCGTGCCGACGAGGCCATGTACCTGGCCAAGAAGCGCGGGCGCAACCGGGTGGAGGTGGTGCAGGCGCCCGAGAGGGCGGTGGCGGCAGCCAATGCCGTGCCCGCTCTCTGAGCATCGGTGGCACTGCGGGGGGTGTACCGGCCACGGCCCCCTGTCACAGGCCCCTGCGCGAAGCCGTGTAGAGTCATAGCCGTTCGTTCTGCTCATTCCTTTCGGGTACCGCTTTCCTGTCGTCTGTCTGTTCGCTCCGCTCGGTACAAGCGGCTGGCGGGCATATGGAGTGCCTATGGCGTTGGCGTATCTGTTGGAAGCAAAACCCCTGGCCTGGCTGTTGCTGGCGGCCAGTGTCACCTCTGAAGTGGCTGGTACCGTGGCGCTCAGGCAATCGGATGGCTTGTCCCGCGTGGCGCCCTCGGTGGCCGCTGGGGCCTGCTACGTGCTGGCGGTGTGGTGGATGTCACTGGCCATGAAGCACATCGGCATGGGCACCACCTATGCGGTGTGGGCAGGCAGCGGACTGGCGTTGACGGCGCTGCTGGGGATGGCGCTGTTTGGTGAGCCGCTCTCGGGCATTCGGTTCGCCGGACTGGTGCTGGTGGTGGCCGGGGTGGTTACGCTCAGCCTGGCTGGCCCCGCGCACTGATCACTCCGCCAGAAACCCCACGCTGTCCGGCCTGCCGGGCAGGGCCAGGCGGGCCACGGGTGCGGGGCTGCTGGCGATCTTCTGGCCACGCCGGTACACCGCCAGGCGGGCAGACCGCAGGCGGATGGCCTCGACGGGGTTGCGCGCGTGCAGCAGCACGAAGTCGGCATGGCAGCCGACGGCAAGGCCGTAGCCTTCCAGGCCCAGCAGTTTTGCGGGATTGGTGGTCACCGCCTCGAAGCACTGGCGCATCGCCGCCTGGCTGGTCATCTGGGCCACGTGCAGGCCCATGTGGGCGGCTTCGAGCATGTCGGCGCTGCCGCCGCCGTACCAGGGGTCCATCACGCAGTCGTGCCCAAAGGCCACGGTCAGGCCCGCGGCCATCAGCTCGGGCACGCGCGTCATGCCGCGGCGCTTGGGGTAGGTGTCGTGCCGGCCCTGCAGGGTGATGTTGATCAGCGGGTTGGCCACCACGCCCAGCTGCGCCTCGGCCATCAGCGGAATGAGCTTGCTCACGTAGTAGTTGTCCATGCTGTGCATCGACGTGAGGTGCGAGCCCGCCACGCGGCCATGAAGGCCCAGGCGGTGGGTTTCATGCGCCAGCGTCTCCACATGGCGCGAGAGCGGGTCGTCCGACTCGTCGCAGTGCATGTCCACCCGCTTGCCCAGGCTGGCGGCCAGCTCGCACAGAATCTTCACGCTCTCGGCCCCCTGCGCCATGGTGCGCTCGAAGTGCGGGATGCCGCCCACTACGTCCACGCCCAGGTCAAGCGCGCGCTTCAGGTTGTCCAGCCCGCCTGTGGAGCGCAACACGCCGTCCTGCGGAAATGCCACCAGCTGCAGGTTGAGGTAGGGCGCCACGCGCTGTTTCACGTCGAGCAGCGCACGCACCGGCAGCAGGCTCGGGTCGCTGGTGTCCACATGCGAGCGGATTGCCAGCAGCCCCTGGGCCACGGCCCAGTCGCAGTATTGCAGCGCGCGCTGCACGATGGCCTCGTGCGTGAGCTGCGGCTTGAGCTCGCCCCACAGCGCAATGCCTTCGAGCAGGGTGCCGCTCTGGTTCACGCGCGGCTGGCCGTAGCTCAGCGTGGAATCCATGTGGAAATGTGCGTCCACGAAGGGCGGGCTCAGCAGCAGGCCGCCGGCGTCCAGCGTCTCGTTGGCCGGGGCCTGCAGGCCCTCGGTCACTTCGGCGATGCGGCCGTCCTGCACGGCCACGGACATGTTGCTGCGGCCGTCGGGCAGGGTGGCGTTGTGGATGAGCAGGTCGAGCATGGGGGTGATGGTGTGTGCGGGGCTGTGGCAGCGTGGTATTTGCCAGTGTAGAGGGTGCTTGAGGATGCCGTTGGCGGCAGGGCCCGTGTGCTTGTGCGGATTTGTCGGGTTTGTTCAAGACCTGGGGGCTGGGCGCCCCTAAGCTTGGCCCAAGACCGTTCTTTTTGAAGGAATTCTTCCATGCAATTTGGCTACACCATTCTCTACGTCCAAGACGTGCCCCGCACCATTGCCTTCTACGAGGCCGCCTTTGGCCTCAAACGCCGCTTCGTGCACGAGGCCGGGGATTTTGGCGAACTGGACACGGGTGCCACGGCGCTGGCCTTCTCGTCGCTGCGCCTGATGACCGAATTGGGCAAGAACCCGCAGCGGGCCTCGGCCGGCGCACCGAGCTTCGAGATCGCATTCACCACAGCGGACGTGGCCGCCGCGGTGGAGCGTGCCGTGGCCGCCGGAGCCCGCCTGGTACAGGCGCCCGAGCAGATGCCCTGGGGCCAGACGGTGGCCTATGTGGCCGACATCAACGATGCGCTGGTGGAACTGTGTACGCCCATGGGGCCGCCGCCTGCGGATTGATTACCCATAGCCCGCCTGCGCGACCGTGGCCAGCAGCGCCGGGGACTGGCGCAGCCGCATGGGTGTGGCGCCCAGCCAGCGCAGGCAGTCGCGGCTGAAATGGGCCTGGTCGGCATAGCCATGGTCTGCTGCAATGGCGACCAGGGGCGCATGGGTGCCCAGTGCCTGGGCCGCGCGGCGAACGCGGGCCAGCGCCCGCCAAAAGCGCGGCGGCTGACCCGTGGCCTGCAGGGCCATGCGCTCCAGGCTGCGTTCCGATACGCCGAGCGACTTGGCCGCCTGGCCCACGGATGGGGCATGGGCCAGGGTGTGCAGGGCCTCCTGGGCACGCAAGTCCAGGTGCACATGGGTGTCGATGGCCTCCAGGACTGCAGTTTCCAGCGCCGTATCGATGCAGGGGGGCGCAGCGCTGGCGCGTGCATGCCCCTGCGCCTGCTGCCACAGGGCCTGCGCGGCGGACAGCAGTGGCGTGTGCTGGATACTCACACCTGGCTGCAGGCGGTAGCCCAGCCACAGCTCGCCCGCACGGCCGGGCACCTGCAGGGCCCTACTGCCCAACGGGGAGATATGCCAGCCGCATGCACCCTGGGCATCGATGTGCAGGATGAGGTCGCTGCAGCCATCGGGCAGCACCGTGGTGGGGCTGTCGTCAGTGCCCGTGTGCTGCCAGCGGGCCAGAACGGCAGAGTGCAGGGCCAGTGTGGCGTGTTCGATCACATCACCGCCTGGGGGTGGGCGTGTAGCGGTAGACGCCAGGCCGGTGGCCGGCCTCGATGGTGATGTTGCGCAGCCTGTCTTCGTGCCCCGAGCGGGCCTGCGCGGTGATGCGGATGCCGGTGCGCGTGCTGCGGCAGGCGATGCGGGTCAGGGTGATCTCCGCATGGTCGCTGTTGAGCTCGGGAATGCCCTGGGTGTGCACTGCCTGCAAAGTACCGTTGTCGTCACGCTGCATCCACTGCAGGTACAGAAACGACTGCGCGTACTGCGAGCCATGCACGATGCGGTAGACCCCCTCGTTCTTGCGCGTGGGCCATTGGCCGCACACCTGCACCCAGTCCACCGCGTCGGCGGTGGCAAAGCGTTCGTAGGGCACATCCATGCCCAGGGCATGGGCGGGCGCGCCGCAGACCAGTGCCAGCGCTGCCAGGCATCGGGCCACGCTCATCGCTCGCCCTTGCGATAGGGCTTCATCAGCGCCTGCGGGTAGGCCGCCTTGCGCGCCACCATCACCAGCGCCAGGATGGACAACAGATAGGGCAGCATCAGGTAGAACTGGTAGGGCAGCCAGGCATCGCCGGCCTGCTGCAGGCGCAGCTGCAATGCATCGAAAAAGGCGAACAGCAGGGCGCCCAGCAGTGCCTTGCCGGGCCGCCACGAGGCAAACACCACCAGTGCCACGCAGATCCAGCCGCGCCCGTTGACCATGTTGAAGAAGAAGGCGTTGAACGCTGACAGCGTGAGGAAGGAGCCCGCCACCCCCATCAGCGCCGAGCCCGCCACGATGGTGCCCGTGCGCGTGGCCGCGACCGACAGGCCCTGGCCTTCGGCCGCCTGCGGGTTCTCGCCCACCATGCGCACGGCCAGGCCCAGCGGGGTGCGCATGAGCACCCAGGCCAGTATGGGCACCAGGGCCAGCGCCAGCAGGGTCAGCGGCGTCTGCGCCGAGAGAATGGGAATGCCCAGCCACTCCATGGGGGCGAAGGGTTCGATGGTAGGCGGCGTGTTCACCTTGGGGAAGCTCACGCGGTAGCCGTAGTAGCTGAGCGCCGTGGCCAGCAGCGTGATGCCCAGGCCCGAGACGTGCTGCGACAGCGCCAGCCCCACCGTGAGCCAGGCATGCAAGAGCCCAAATGCCGCGCCCGTGAGCGCAGCCACCAGCACCCCGGTCCACAGGCCGTAGCCGGCATACACCGCGAGCCAGCCCGTGAAGGCGCCTGCGACCATGATGCCCTCGATGCCCAGGTTGAGCACGCCGGCACGCTCGCACAGCAGCACCCCGAGCGTGCCCAGGATGAGGGGCGTGGCCACGCGCAGGGTGGCGATCCAGAAGGCCGGGTTGGCCAGGATGTCGAGCAACTCGGTCATTTCCACTTCACCCGGTATTGCGTGAGCAGGGTCGCGACGAGCACTGCAATGAGCGACGTGGCCACGATCACGTCGGCGATGTAGGTGGGTACGCCCACCGCGCGGCTCATGCTGTCGGCCCCCACCAGCACGCCGGCCACGAAGGTGCCCGCCGCGATCACGCCCAAAGGGTGCAGCCCGGCCAGCATGGCGATGACGATGCCGCTGTAGCCATAGCCCGGTGACATGTCGAGCGTGACGTAGCCCGTGCGGCCCGCCACCTCGATGGCGCCGGCCAACCCCGCCAGCCCGCCCGAGAGCAGGGCCACCAGCACCACGGTGCGGGTGATGGGCACGCCCGCAAACGCCGCCGCCCGCGCATTGGCGCCTGCTGCGCGGATGTCGAAGCCCGGCACCGTGCGCCGCAAAATGGCCCAGAGCATGAGCGCAAGGCCGATGGCCCACAGCAGCCCCGTGTGCAGGCGCGTCTGCGGCACCAGTTTGGACAGCTCCATGTCACCCTGCAGCGCCACGCTCTGCGGCCAGCCCATGGAGAGCGGGTCTTTCATCGGACCATCGAGCAGGGCCGACACCAGCAGCAGCATGATGAAGTTGAGCAGCAGCGTGGTCACCACTTCGTCCACCCCCAGCCGCGATTTCATCAGCGCCGGGCCCAGCAGCAGCAGGGCCCCGGCCAGGGCCGCCGCCAGCATCATCAACGGGAACAGCACCCAGGGCGACCATTCGAGGCCCGTGCCGCCGTGCAAGCCGCCCACGGCCACGGCGGCCAGCGCGCCCGAATAAAGCTGCCCCTCGGCCCCGATGTTGAACAGCCGTGCGCGGAAGGCCACGGCGGCGGCCAGCCCGGTCAGGATCAGCGGCGTGGCACGCGTCAGGGTTTCGGTCAGCGCAAACACCGAGCCGAACGCACCCTGCAGCAGCAGCCCATAGGTACGTCCCACGGGCGCGCCGGCCCACAGCACCAGCAGGCCGCTGATGAGCAGGGTGAACACCACGGCGCCCACCGGCGCCGCCACGTAGGCGGCGGGGGAGATGTGGTTGCGTTTTTCGAGTCTCATGGGCAGAGGGAAAGGGTCAGGGGGCAGAGCCGGCCATGGCCAGCCCGATGGCCTCGCGTGTCCAGCCCTCGGCGGGCCGCGCTTCGCTCAGGTGCCCCTCGTGCATCACCGCCACGCGGTCACCCAGGGCCAGCACTTCGTCGAGGTCGTCCGAGATCAGCAGCACGGCCGCACCCCCGTCGCGCGCGTTGATGAGCTGCTGCTGCACGAAGGTGACGGCGCCGATGTCCAGGCCCCAGGTGGGCTGGTGCGCCACGATGAGGCGCGGGGCGGGTGCGCTTTGGTGGGCGTCATACGGCGGCAGCAGGGCGCGGCCCAGGATGAGCTTTTGCATGTTGCCGCCCGAGAGCGCGCGGGCCGGGGTGTCGGGCCCGCCGCCGCGCACGTCGAAGGTCTCGGCCACGCGCTGGGCGTGCTGGCGCGCAGCGCCGCGCTTGACCCAGAAGGCCCGGAACCAGGGGTGGGCGAACCAGTGGCTGCGCAGGCGTTCGGACACGGCGTTCTCCCACACCGGCAGGTCACCCACCACGCCCACGGCATGGCGGTCCTCGGGGATGCGGGCCACGCCCTGGTTCACCACCCAGGCGGGGCTGGCCTGCAGCGGTGCGCCGAGCAGCGTGACCTGGCCGGCCGTGGCGGCGCGCACGCCGCACAACACATCGGCCAGCGCCACCTGGCCATTGCCCGAGACACCGGCAATGGCGAGGATCTCGCCCGCATTCAGGGTGAGCGACACGCCGCGCAACCGGTCGCGCCCGGTGGCCGCCGTGGATACGTCGGCCAGCGTGCACACCGGCGCGCTCACACTTTTGGCGGGCCGGCGTGCGCTGGCCTCGATGGCATGGCCCACCATCCACTGGGCCAATTGGCCCTGGGTGGTGCCCTGCGCGGGCGCCTCGGCCACCAGCCTGCCCTGGCGCAGCACGGCCACGCGGTGCGAGACGCGCAGCACTTCGGCGAGCTTGTGGCTGATGAAGATGATGGACAGGCCCTCGGCCACCATCTGCGACAGGGTGTGGAACAGAGCCTCGCTCTCCTGCGGGGTGAGCACGGCCGTGGGTTCGTCGAGGATCAGGATGCGCGCGCCCCGGTACAGCGCCTTGAGGATCTCCACCCGCTGGCGCTCGCCCACCGAGAGGCTGCCCACGCGCGCATCCGGCTGCACCGGCAGGCCGAACCGGGCGGACACGGCCAGCAGCTTCTCGCGTGCCGCGCCGCGGCGCGAGAACGGCTGCCACAGCGGCTCGCTGCCCAGCAGCACGTTGTCCAGCACCGTGAGGTTGTCAGCCAGCGTGAAGTGCTGGTGCACCATGCCGATGCCGGCCGCCAGCGCGGCGCGCGGCTGGCCCGGGGGCAGGGGCTGGCCGAAGACTTCGATGTGGCCCTCGTCGGCCACATAGTGACCGAACAGGATGGACATCAGCGTGGACTTGCCTGCGCCGTTCTCGCCCAGCAGGGCCAGCACCTCGCCGCGCGCCAGCGTGAGGCCGATGCCATCATTGGCCACCAGCTTGCCGAAGCGCTTGGTGATGCCGGTCAGGCGAAGAACGGTTTCAGCAGGCTCCATGGGTCTGGCTACTTCCAGGCAGCGAGGAAGGCCTGCAGCACCTTGGCCGAGTTGGCCGCCGCCAGGTGCATGAAGGTGTCCATCTCGTTGGCGCCATCGCCGCCGCCTGCCAGATCGCTCAGCGAACGGAAGGCGATGTAGGGCACGCCATTGCTGTGCGCCACCATGGCGGTGGCGGCGGTCTCCATGTCGAGCACATTGGCCTCGAAGGTCTTGAATGCGTATTCGCGGAAGGCCTTGTTGTCCACGAAGGCCTGGCCCGACACGCCATTGCCGCCCACCACCATGCGCGGGCGCTCCTTCAGGCAGTGGCTGGCGTGGCAGTGTTCCAGCGGCACGGTGGCCAGGCCGTTGGCCACGGCGAGCATGCGCGGGTCGGCCTCGAACCAGAATTTCTGCGTGACCTCGGGGTTGGCCGCGGACCGAACCTCCACCGGGCGCGGGTGCATCATGCCGAAGGCGGGCAGGGTCAGCTCGGCCTGCATCCAGCCCGGGGCCGTGTACTTGCCGGGCTGGTCTTCGCGCGCCATGAGCCACTCCATGTACTGGCCCCAGCGCGCAGGCACGGTGACGTCGCCGATGTGCAGGCCCGGGTTCACCCCGCCGGCAATGCCGGAAAAGACGATGTGGCTGACGTTGAAACGGTCCAGCACCAGCTGCGTGTTCATGGCCGCATTGGTCATGCTGATGCCCGAGAGGAACACCACCACGGGCTGGCCCTGCAGCGTACCGGTGGTGAACTCCACGCCGTTGACGCTGTGCCTGGCGGGCTGCTGCACCTGGGGCAGCAGCACCGTGATCTCGGGGGCAAAGGCCGAGATGACTGCGATGCGTGGCGTGCTGTCGAGGCGGGCACCTTGCAGGGCCGGGTTGGAGGCGCAGCCCGCCAATGCACCAGCCAGGGCCAGCGCTCCTACCAGGTAGGCGATGCGACGGGGGAGCAAAGAGGTAATCGTCATGGGCGACAGCTTACGGTAGGACCCAATGAAAAAAGCCACCGCGGTGAGGTGGTGGCCCGGATGCTGGTGAAGATGCGTGGGCACCGCCACCNNNAAACTCAGCGAAGCGGTTCTGGCTAGGCGCTGCGTCGCAGGCAGTACGAGTAGTACGACAAGATGCGGCAACGACGCCAGAAGAGTTTTGTTAGCCGCTCTAGCTTACTTGGCCGTGGACTTGGGCTGGCTGTCGTCCACCTTCACGGAAAACTTGCCGGCCAGGATGTCGGCCTCCTTGGCCTTGACCTTGGCCACGATGTCGGCCGGCACCTTCTTCTCGAAGGTGCCCAGGGGCGCGAGCTCCGAGCCCTTGTGCTTCATCATCGAGTACGGGCCGTAGTCCTCGGGCGTGAACTTGCCTTCCTTGACCAGCTTGAGCGCGCGGTCGATGCTGGGCTCCATGTGCCACAGAGCCGACGCGACCACGGTGTCGGGGTACTTGTCCTGCGTGTTGATCACGTTGCCGATGGCCAGCTTGCCTTTTTCCTTGGCGGCATCGCTCACGCCGAAGCGCTCGGCGTAGAGCACGTCGGCGCCCTTGTCGATCATGGCGAACGTGGCTTCCTTGGCCTTTGGTGGGTCGAACCAACTGTTGATGAAGCTGATGGTGAACTCCACCTTGGGGTTCACTTCCTTGGCGCCGGCCATGAAGGCGTGCATCAGCCGGTTCACCTCGGGGATGGGGAAGCCGCCCACCATGCCGATCTTGTTGCTCTTCGTCATGCCGCCAGCCACCATGCCCGACAGGTAGGCCGGCTCCTGGATGTAGTTGTCGAACACGCTGAAGTTGGGCGCCTGCGGCTTGCCCGAGGAGCCGAGCAGGAACGAGGTCTTGGGGAAGTCCTTGGCCACCTTGCGGGCGGCGGCTTCCACCGCGAAGGCCTCGCCCACGATGAGCTGGTTGCCGCCAGTGGCGTACTCGCGCATCACGCGCTCGTAGTCGGCGTTGGTCACGTTCTCGCTGGACTTGTATTCGATCTCGCCGCGCGCCTCGGCCGCCTTGAGCGCCTTGTGGATGCGGCTGACCCACTGCTGCTCGTAGGGCACCGTGTAGATCGCCGCCACCTTGGTCTTGGCCTGGGCCATCGCGGCGCCGGGCGCCAGCCCGATCATGGCCGACAGCGCCAGCGAGGTGGAGAACAGGTGGCCGGTGAAGATGCGGCGTGAGGTCATGGGGTGATTCCTTCTTCGGATGGAGGATGGGCGATCGGATCTGGCGTTGTCTCAAGCAATTAGTGCGCCAATGGATGGCAGGCGCTGGCATGGAGTCTGCCAGAAGAAAGCCACCAGTTGGTAAAAATTCGCACCGGCTTGGGGCGTAAAAAAGCCGCCCAAGGACTGAGTCCCTGCGGCGGCTGTTCGATCTGGCCCGCTCTTATTTGGTGCCAAAGATGCGGTCGCCTGCATCGCCCAGGCCTGGCAGGATATAGCCATGGTCGTTGAGCTCGCGGTCGATGGCGGCGGTGAAGATCGGCACGTCGGGGTGCGCCTTCTGCAGCGTGGCCACGCCCTCGGGGGCGGCCAGCAGGCAGACGAACTTGATGGAGCGCGGGTTGAGCTTCTTGAGCCGGTCGACGCAGGCGGCGGCCGAATTGCCGGTGGCCAGCATGGGGTCGACCACGATGATGTCGCGCTCGTCCATCTCGGACGGCATCTTGAAGTAGTACTCCACCGGCTGCAGCGTGGCGGGGTCGCGATACAGGCCGATGTGGCCCACGCGGGCGCCAGGCACCACGTTGAGCATGCCGTCGAGGAAGCCATTGCCAGCGCGCAGGATGGAGACCAGCACCAGCTTCTTGCCATCGATCACCTGGCCGGTCATGGTCTCCAGCGGGGTTTCGATCTCGATGTTCTGCAGCGGCATATCGCGTGTGACCTCATAGGCCATCAGCGTGCTCAACTCGCCCAGCAGGCGGCGAAAGCTGTTGGTGCTGGCATCCTTCTTGCGCATCAGCGTGAGCTTGTGCTGGACGAGGGGGTGGGTGATGACGGTGACGTTGGTGCTCATGGCGTAGTGCTCGCTTGTTTTTGGGTCGCGCCTAGTCTGCCAGAAAGCGCGCATAGCGCGCCATGTCCACGTTGCCCCCGCTGATGAGGATGCCGACCTTTGCGCCATGCACGTCCACGCTGCCGTGCCGCGCGCCCGCGAAGGCCAGGGCGCCCGTGGGCTCGACCACCAGCTTCATGCGCTCGGCAAAGAAGCGCAGAGCCTCGACCAGTTGCTCGTCGGTGGCGGTGACGATGTCTTCGGCCAGGCGCTGGATGATGGGAAAGGTGATCTGCCCCAGCGACCGTGTCTGCGCGCCATCGGCAATGGTGTGGGGCGTGGGGATCTGCACCAGTTGCCCGGTGCGAAAGGACTGCTGGCCGTCGTTGCCCGCCTCGGGCTCCACACCCACCACGCGGCAGTTCGGGGCCAGGGCCTCGGCCGCCAGCAGGCTGCCCGCGAGCAGGCCGCCGCCGCCCACGCAGACGAAGAGGTAGTCGAGGTCGGGCATCTCCTCCAGCAACTCCTTGGCGGCCGTGCCCTGGCCGGCAATCACATGCGGGTGGTCGAAGGGGGGCACGAGCGTCATGCCGCGCTCCTCGGCCAGCCGCTGGCTGATGGCCTCGCGGTCCTCGGTGTAGCGGTCGTAGGTGACGACCTGGGCGCCGTACTCGCGCGTGGCGGCCATCTTGGCGGTGGGTGCGTCCTCGGGCATCACGATCACGGCGGGCATGTCCAGCAGCCGGGCCGACAGGGCGATGGCCTGCGCGTGGTTGCCGGCCGAGAAGGCCAGCACACCGCGCTCGCGTTGCGCCTCGGTGAAGTGCGAGAGGGTGTTGTACGCCCCGCGGAACTTGAACGAACCCGTGCGCTGTTGGTTCTCGCACTTGAAGAACACCTGGGTGCCCAGCAGCGCGTCGGCCATGTTGGAGCGCAGCACATGCGTGCGGTGGGCCACGCCAGCGAGCCGCTGTGCGGCAGAAACAACATCCGCGTAGGTGGGCAGGGGGAGGCTGGCGTTGCTCATGGTGGAATCTTTCGGGTCGGAAAGGGCTCTGACATTCCACCCATCATAAAACTGCCTGACTTTTGTCCACGGGGCCCGCGCAAGGCCCAAGAACAGGGCACAGGCCGCTATGAATATTGATGCCAGCACGCGCGGGGCGTGGATATACTGCCCATTTTCGCGACTTTCCCAAGGCCCACCATGTCCATTTCTCGACGCATTGCCACCCTGGGCCTCGGCCTGGCCGCCTCGTTTGGTGTTTCCCTGGCCGCCCAGGCACAGGCCCGCGAGCTCACCGTGGCCTCCAGCGCGACCTATGCGCCGTTCGCGTTCGAGAACAAGGACAAGCAGATCGTCGGCTTCGACATTGACATCATCAATGCCATCGCCAAACAGCAGAACTTCAAGATCAAGGTCGTGAACACGCCCTGGAGCGGCATCTTCGCGGCGCTCAACAATGGCGACGTGGACCTGGTGATCTCGGGCGTGACCATCAACGACAAGCGCCGCCAGAGCTACGACTTCTCGGCCCCGTACTTCGCGGCGCACCAGCTCATCGCCGTGGCCAAGGGCAGCACCGTGGCCTCGCTCAAGGACCTGGCCGGCAAGAAGATCGCCGTGGTGAATGCCTCCACCGCCGACGACGTGGCCTCGCGCGAGTTCGGCAAGACCAACGCCAACATTCGCCGCTTCGAGAGCACGCCGCTCATCATCTCCGAACTGGCCGGCGGCGGCGTGGATGCGGCCATCGGCGACAACGGCGTGATTGCCTACCGCGTGAGCCAGAATGCGGCGCTCAAGACGGTGGAAGACCCTTCCTTCCCTGAAGAAGGCTTCGGCATCGTCGTCAAGAAGGGCGACAAGGCCTTGCAGGACAAGCTCAACGCCGGCCTGGCCGCCGTGCGCGCCGATGGCAGCTACGGCGAGATCTACAAGAAGTGGTTCGCAAAAGAATACAAAGGCCGCTGAGCCGGGTTTCGATTGAGTCATTTGCAGCGGCCGCCATGCGGCCGCTTTTTTGTTTTCTGACGAAGGGTTGCCACGCTGCGCGCCCTGGGTAGAAGGAGAGACGCATGGATCAACCCGAATTGTGGTTTGGCTGGTTCCGGCCAGACATCCTGGTGGAATACCGCGAGCTGTTCTTCAAGGGCGCGTGGATGACCCTGTGCATGACGGTGGTCTGCGTGCTGCTGGGCGGCAGCTGGGGCCTGGTGCTGGCCCTGGCGCGGCTGGCGCAGGCGCGCCATGCACCGTGGAACTGGGTGTGCCGCTTTCTGCTGCGCTGGCCGTCTACCGTGTACGTGAGCTTTTTTCGCGGTACGCCGCTGTTCGTGCAGATTTTGCTCATGCATTTTGCGGTGATGCCGCTGTTCATCCACCCGGTGTCGGGCCTGCTGGTGGATGGCGACCTGGCGCGCACGCTCAAGCAGGAGCATGGCGCGCTGATCTCGGGCATCGCGGCGCTCACGCTGAACTCGGCGGCCTACATCTCGGAGGTGTTCCGCGCGGGCATCCAGTCGATCTCGCGCGGCCAGTCAGACGCGGGGCGCTCGCTGGGCCTGACCCCCATGCAGGTGCTGCGCTACGTGGTGCTGCCCCAGGCCTTTCGGCGCATGCTGCCGCCGCTGGGCAACAACATGATCGCGCTGCTCAAGGACACGTCTCTGGTCTCGGCCATCGGCCTGGCCGAGATGGCGTATGCCGCGCGCACCGTGGCCGGCGCCTATGCGCGCTACTGGGAGCCCTACCTGGCCATCTCGCTGGCCTACTGGTGCATGACGCTGGCGTTGACCACCTTGCTGCGCCGGTTGGAGCACCACATGGCGCGCAGCGAGCGCAGCTGAGGCAGGCCCTACCCCAGCTCTGAAAACCGCTGCAGCGGGGTGAGGGCAGGGAAGTCGCCCGCGCGCTTTTGCTTCATGGCCGCGACCGATTCCTGCACATGCCGGTTGCTCCAGATGGCGCCCTGCAGCCAGCCCATCTGGCGCAGGCTGTCTTCCACCGAGTGGTCGCGCGCATAGTTCACGGCCTGCTTGGTGCCCCAGATGGCCACGGGCGGCTTGCTGGCGATCTCCTGGGCGCACTGCAGCGCGGCGGCCAGCATGGCCTCTTGCGTGTCGAAGACCTCGTTGACCAGGCCGTAGCCCAGGGCCTTCTGCGCGGGCATGCGCCGGCCGGTGTAGGCCAGTTCCTTGACCACGCCCATGGGCACCAGCTTGGGTAGGCGCTGCAGGGTGCCCACGTCGGCCACCATGCCGATGTTGATCTCCTGGATGCAGAAGAAGGCATCTGCCGTGGCGTAGCGGATGCAGGCCGCCGTCACCATGTCCACCGCGCCGCCGATGCAGCCGCCGTGGATGGCCATGATCACCGGGATGCGCAGGTTTTCCAGGCGGGTGAAGGTGTGCTGCATGTCGGTCAGCAGGTCGAAGATGGCGGCGCGGCCTTCGGGGCTCTGGTCGTCCATGGTGATGGCGCCGCCGAAGGTCTCGAGCGCCATGCCCGCGCTGAAATGCCTGCCGGTGCTGCTGATGACCAGCGCGCGCGCCTCGCCGGCCTGGTGCAGGTGCACCAGCACCGCGTCCAGCTCGCGCCAGAACGTCGGGTGCATGGTGTTCATGGCCTCGGGCCGGTTCATCACCAGGTGGGCCACATGGCCGGTGGTGGTCAGGGAAAAGCAGGTGAGGGTGGGAGCGGCAGTGTTCATGGGCGAACACTGTAGGCCGCACGCCCGCGCCGCCATCGTCGCGTGGGTGACTCTGCGCGGGTTTTGCCCGAGCCCGCCCCGTGGCAGATGGGGCAGGCGGGGGCGGGGGCTCAGCCGTCCGTGGTTTCCGTGGCGTTGGCCAGTTCGGGCACGGGCAGGCGGCTGGCCAGGATCTTGTCGATGGTCTTGCCGTCCATGTCCACCACTTCGAGCTTCCAGCCTTCCCACTCCACGGTGTCGGTCACCTTGGGCAGGCGGCCGGTCAGCAGCATGATCATGCCGCTCAGGGTGTGGTAGCGGCCGCGCTCTTCCTCGGGCACGGCGTCCAGGTTCAGCCGGTCCTTGAGTTCGGGCACGGGGATGTGGCCGTCCAGCAGCCAGCTGCCATCCTCGCGCTGCAGCGCCCACGAGGTCTCGGGGTCGCGCGGCTGGAACTCGCCGGTAATGGCCTCGATCAGGTCTTGCAGCGTGACGATGCCCTGCACCTCGCCGTACTCGTCGATCACGAAGGCCATGTGCACGTCCGACAGGCGGAAGTTGTCCAGGAGCTCCATGCCGGTGATGGTCTCGGGCACGTACAGTGCCGTCTGCAGCGGCTGGTCGGAGAGACTGTGCGCCTTGTCGCGGATGGTGCGCGAGAGCCACTGGCGCGCATTGAGCACGCCGCGGATGTTGTCCATGCCGCCACGCACCACCGGGAAGCGGGCGTGGTCCGACTCCTCGATGAGTTTCAGGTTCTCCTCGAAGCTGAGGTCCAGGTCCAGGCACACCACGTCGCCGCGCGGCACCATGAGCGAGCCGATCTGGCGGTCGTCCAGGCGGAACACGTTGCGCACCATGGTGTGCTCGTGCGATTCGATCACGCCGGCCGTCGTGCCCTCCACCAGCATGGCGTGGATCTCTTCCTCGGTCACCGGGCTGCCGCTGGTTTCCTTCACGCCGAGCAGGCGCAGCAGCGTGCGCGTGGAGGTGGACAGCAGGATGACGAAGGGCTTGGTCGCAAGCGCCAGGAAGTTGATGGGCCGCGAGACCAGGCGCGCAAAGGTTTCGGGGTGCGACTGGCCGATGCGCTTGGGCACCAGTTCGCCCACGACGATGGAGAAGTAGGTGATCAGCACCACCACCAGGCCGGTGGCGGCGTAGCCGCCGTAGGGAGGGGGTACACCCAGCGATGCCAGCCAGGCTGCCAGCGGGGCCGCCAGGGCGGCCTCGCCCACGATACCGTTGAGCACGCCGATCGACGTGATGCCGATCTGGATGGTGGAGAGGAAGCGGGTGGGGTCTTCGCCCAGTTTCACGGCGGCGGCTGCGCCGCTATCGCCCTCATCAATCATCTTTTGCAGCCGGGCCTTGCGTGCAGTGACCAGAGCGATCTCTGACATGGCGAACAGCCCATTCAAAAGGATGAGGGCGAACAGTATTGCGATTTCCATAGACAGGGGACACACGGCCCCCTTGAAGTTCAGAAGCTGTCCATTGTAGGGGTGTGGTTATTGCCGTGGTCGGCAACGGTTATCCGGCCGGCAGGCGCCGTCAGTTTTCCGTCATGGCATTCTTAGTCGCCCCCACCACCGCCGCAGCCACCACCGCCGCAACTGCCCCCATCGCTCCCGCCGTCGCTGGAGCTGTCGCTGCTGCTGCTGCTGGAACTGTCGGCCCCGCCGAAATCATCCGAGCTGCCGCTGTGGCTGCCATCGGCAAAGCTGGTGCCGCAGTAGGTGCCGCTGCCATCGCCGCCTGCGGCGTTCTTGGCCAAAATGTTGCTGCAGTCGGGCAGGTAGGTGAAGCCGCCGGCAATCGCCATCTTGGCGTCCAGCGCAAACAGCAGCGGCAGCCGGCTGGGGGCCTTGGGGTTGATGGCTTCGTCCTTGCAGGCCCAGAACCAGGCGCGGCGCAGGCCATCGTTGTTCCTGGCCTTGGCGCCCAGGGCCTCGGCAGGGGTGTGGTGCAAAAAGAAGCCCAGCGCGTTGTGGCACCAGGTCTTGTAGGCCTGTGTGTGCAAAATGAAATCGTGCCAGAGCGCATCCACTGCCTTGGACGGCATGGCCACGAACTGCTTGCGGCTGCGCATGCAGGCCATGAAGAACTGGCGCAGCCCGCGCTCCACGAGTTCGCAGTCCTTCTGGGAGAGGTGCGGGTAGGTTTCGCGCAGCTTGCGCTTCAGATACGCGGGCAGGCGCGCCTCGCGGATGTAGCGCTCGCGCACCGTGCGTGTCCACTGCACGACGATGGCGGTGACCGCCACCGTGCACACCAGGTAGATGGCCCAGCGCCAGTTGGGCCGCAGCAAGCCTGCAAAGGCGGCCACTAGGGCCAGTGCCCATAACGCGATGGCCAGTTGCACCACGTTGCCGCCGTAGCGCACCAGCAGCCTGTCGATCTTGCCCATCGGTTTCCCCCTTTGTTATGTGTCTGTTTTCCGGGGTTTTACCTCTTTTTCGAGGGGCTGATGTGACTATTTTTAGAGTGCGCTCACCGCTTCCTTCCACCGAAGACGCTGCCCAGCACGCCACGCAGGATTTCCTTGCCCAGCGAGGTGCCCATGGTGCGCACGGCCGACTTGGCCATGGTCTGCGCCAAGCCGTCGCGCTTGCCACCGCGCGGGCCGGTGGATCCGAACAGCACGTCGTTCAGCCCGCCCAGCAGGCCGCCGCCTTCTTCTGCAGGCGCTGCCACCGAGCCCTTGCCTGCGGGCGTCGCCTGTGCCGTTGCGTCTGCAGTGCGGCCCTTGAGCTTTTCATAGGCAGACTCGCGGTCCACCACCTTTTCGTACACCCCGGCCACCAGCGAGCTGCCCATCAGTGCCTGGCGCTGCTGCGGCGTGATGGGGCCCAGCTGGCTGCCCGGCGGCAGCACAAAGACGCGCTCGGTCACGCTGGGGCGGCCCTTGGCGTCGAGAAAACTGATCAGCGCCTCGCCCACGGCCAGCTCGGTGATGGCGGTTTCGATATCCAGGCCCGGCTTTTGCCGCATGGTGGTGGCCGTGGCCTTCACGGCCTTCTGGTCGCGTGGGGTGAAAGCGCGCAGCGCATGCTGCACGCGGTTGCCCAACTGGGCCAGCACCGTGTCGGGGATATCGAGGGGGTTCTGCGTCACGAAGTACACGCCCACGCCCTTGGAGCGCACCAGGCGCACCACCAGTTCGATGCGCTCCACCAGCACCTTGGGAGCCTCGTTGAACAAGAGGTGGGCCTCGTCGAAGAAGAACACCAGCTTGGGCTGGTCCGGGTCGCCGATTTCGGGCAACTGCTCGAACAGCTCGGACAGCATCCACAAAAGGAAGGTGGCGTACAGGCGCGGCGAATTCATGAGCTTGTCGGCCGCCAGGATGTTGACCACTCCCTGGCCATCCACCGTCTGCATGAAGTCCTGGATGTTGAGCATGGGCTCGCCGAAGAACTGTGTGCCGCCCTGCTGCTCGATCTGCAGCAGCCCGCGCTGGATGGCGCCCACGCTGGCCGCGCTCACGTTGCCGTACTCGGTCGTGAATTCCTTGCCGTTGTCGCCCACATACTGCAGCATGGCGCGCAGGTCCTTGAGGTCCAGCAGCAGCATGCCGTTGTCGTCGGCGATCTTGAACACCAGGTTGAGCACACCCAATTGCGTCTCATTGAGGTTGAGCATGCGCCCCAGCAGCAGCGGCCCCATGTCCGACACCGTGGCGCGCACCGGGTGGCCCTGCTCGCCGAACACGTCCCACAGCGTGGTGGGGCAGGCCAGGGGGGCGGGCAGGTCCAGCCCCCGCTCCTTGAGCGTGGCGGCCAGCTTCTCGCCGATCTTGCCCGGCTGGCTGGCCCCGGTGAGGTCGCCCTTGACGTCGGCCATGAACACCGGCACGCCAATGCGCGAGAAATTCTCGGCCAGCGTCTGCAGCGTCACCGTCTTGCCGGTGCCCGTGGCCCCGGTGATCAGCCCGTGGCGGTTGGCCAGGCCCGGGAGCAGGTGGCATTCGGTGGTGTCGTGCTTGGCTATCAGGAGTGGTTCGGCCATTTCGGGTTTCCTCGGGGATGCGGGTTCGGCAAAAGTAAAATCGCGCACAGTAGATTAAATCAGTACAAAAGGACTTCCCGTGGCAGGACACAGTAAATGGGCGAATATCCAGCACCGTAAGGGGCGGCAGGATGAAAAACGCGGCAAGATCTGGACCCGCATCATTCGCGAAATCACCGTGGCGGCCCGTTCGGGCGGCGGGGATCTGTCTGCCAACCCCCGCCTGCGCCTGGCGGTGGACAAGGCCAAGGCGGCCAACATGCCGGCCGACCGCATCAAGTACAACATCGACAAGGCCACCGGCAACGCCGAAGGCCTGACCTACGAGGAAATCCGCTACGAAGGTTATGGCATCGGTGGCGTGGCCATCATGATCGACACCATGACCGACAACCGCGTGCGCACGGTGGCCGAGGTGCGCCACGCCTTCAGCAAGCACGGTGGCAGCATGGGCACCGAGGGTTCGGTGGTGTTCCAGTTCAAGCACTGCGGCCAGCTGATCTTTGCGCCGGGCACCGATGAGGACAAGGTCATGGAAGTGGCGCTCGACGCTGGCGCCGAGGATGTGCTGACCGATGGGGACGGCGCCATCGAGGTGCTGACCGCGCCGGCCGATTTCGAGGCCGTGAAGAACGCCCTGGAGGCCGCAGGCCTGACGCCCGAGGTGTCCGAGGTCACCATGCGCGCTGAAAACACCATCGAGCTGGAGGGCGAAGACGCCGTGCGAATGCAAAAATTGCTCGACATCCTGGAAGACCTGGACGATGCCCAGGAGATCTACCACAACGCTGCGCTCTGAAACGCTGCCACGATTGAATTCACAACACTGTCCCTGTAACAGCCGTTTGGCCGGTTGCAGACAGGTTCTAATAGGCTGGTATGAAGGTTCTTGTAATTGGTGGCGGCGGCCGTGAACACGCAATGGCCTGGAAGCTCAGCCAGTCTCCCAAGGTCACCAAGGTGTTCGTGGCGCCCGGCAACGGCGGCACGGCCCTGAACTCCAAGCTGGAGAACGTGGCCATCACCGACGTGCGCGAGCTGCGCATCTGGGCTCAGGCCGAGAAGATCAGCCTTAGCGTGGTGGGGCCCGAGGCGCCGCTGGCCGCTGGCGTGGTCGACGAATTCCGTGCGCATGGCCTGCGCGTGTTCGGCCCCACGCAGGCGGCCGCGCAGCTCGAAAGCTCCAAGGCCTTCTCCAAGGCCTTCATGCGCCGCCACGGCATTCCCACGGCAGACTACGACACCTTCACCGACCCGGTCGCGGCCCATGCCTTCGTGGACCGCCTGGGGGCGCCCATCGTCATCAAGGCCGACGGCCTGGCGGCCGGCAAGGGCGTGGTCGTGGCCATGACGCTGAAAGAGGCGCACGATGCCGTGGACTTCATGCTGGTGGACAACAAGTACGGCGTGACCCACAACGAGGGGGGCGCCCGCGTGGTGATCGAAGCCTTCCTCGAAGGCGAGGAAGCCTCCTTCATCGTTCTGTGCGACGGCAAGAACGTGCTGGCCCTGGCTACCAGCCAGGACCACAAGCGCCTGAAGGACGGCGACGAAGGCCCGAACACCGGCGGCATGGGTGCGTATTCGCCCGCGCCCGTGGTCACGGCCGATGTGCACGCCCGCGCCATGCGCGAGATCATCCTGCCCACCATCCGTGGCATGGAAAAGGACGGCATTCCCTACACCGGCTTTCTCTACGCAGGCCTGATGATCGACGCCAAGGGCCATCCCAAGACGCTCGAATTCAACTGCCGCATGGGCGACCCCGAGACCCAGCCCATTCTGATGCGCCTTAAAAGCGACCTGGCCGACGTGCTGGGTGCCGGCGTGGACGGAAAGCTCGACCAGATCGAGTTGCAGTGGGACCGCCGCACCGCGCTGGGCGTGGTGATGGCCGCCCACGGCTACCCCGAGAACCCGCGCAAGGGCGACACCATCACCGGCCTGCCGGCCGATGCGGACGACGCCGTGGCCTTCCATGCGGGCACGGCCCTGAAGGACGGCGTGGTCAGCGTCACGGGCGGCCGCGTGCTGTGCGTGACGGTGCTGGCCGACAGCGTCAAGCAGGCACAGCAGCGCGCCTACGATGTGGCGCGCAACATTCAGTTCGACGGCGCGCAATACCGCCGTGACATCGGCTTTCGCGCCCTTAAAGGCTGATGTCGGTTGACTCCCTGAACACCGCCGCCACGGTGGAGCGCGTGCGCAGCTACCTGCAGGGGCTGCAGCTGCGCATCATCGACGCCCTGGAGGCCGTGGAGGGCGAGGGCGGAGCCCGCTTTCTGGCCGATGCCTGGCACAAGGCGCCCGGCGAGGCGCTGCAGGGCGATGGCGTGACGCGCATCCTCGAAGGCGGGCGCGTGTTCGAGCGCGCAGGCTGCGGCTTTTCGCATGTGCGCGGGCCGCTCTTGCCGCCATCGGCCACGCAGCACCGGCCCGAGTTGGCGGGTGCGCCGTTCGAGGCCATGGGCGTGTCGCTGGTGTTCCACCCGCGCAACCCCTATGTGCCCACGGTGCACATGAACGTGCGCATGATCGCTGCAGGCCACCCTGGGCAGGCGCCGACCTGCTGGTTCGGCGGCGGCATGGACCTTACGCCGTACTACGGCTTCGAGGACGATGCGGTGCACTTTCACCGCACCTGCCGCGATGCGCTGGCGCCCTTTGGCGACGACAAATACCCGCGCTTCAAGCAGTGGTGCGACGAGTACTTCTTTCTCAAGCACCGCAATGAGCAGCGCGGCGTGGGCGGGGTGTTCTTCGACGATTTCTCGGAGCTGGGGTTTGATCGGAGCCTGGCCATGACGCAGGCCGTGGGCGATGCCTTTCTCGCGGCCTACCTGCCCATCGTCGCGAAGCGCCAGGGCATGCCCCATGGCGAGCGCGAGCGCGCGTTCCAGCTCTACCGCCGCGGCCGCTATGTGGAGTTCAACCTGGTATGGGACCGGGGCACCCATTTCGGCCTGCAATCGGGCGGGCGCACCGAGTCCATCCTGCTGTCCATGCCGCCCCTGGTGTCGTGGTCGTACCAGCGCCGGGAGGGTGCCGATTCGGCCGAAGCGGCGCTGGCCGAGCGCTTCCTGGTGCGGCGCGACTGGCTCGCGGATACGCACTGAAACGGCCATTGTCCGCAAAAAGCTATAATTTCAATAGCTGCACGCGCTTTTGGCGCCAGCAGCGAAGGGCTCCAACGCCCTTTATCGCCTGAGCGCCACCGCGCAACACCCAAGGCCCAGCCCACTGGCTGCACGCCCCGTTGCGCGCTATATTGATTCCATTCCTCATAAATCACCGCCTGATGACCACATCCACCAAATCGGAAACCGCCGCCAAGAAAGACGTCACCAAACTCCAGCGCGCCATCGTCGATGGCCTGGAAGACGTCAAGGCGCAAGACATCCAGGTCTTCAACACCGAGCATCTCTCGCCGCTGTTTGAACGGGTCATCGTGGCATCGGGTACCTCCAATCGCCAGACCAAGGCGCTGGCCGCCAGCGTGCGCGACGCGGTGAAGGAAGCCGGCTTTTCCAAGCCGCGCATCGAAGGCGAAGACAACGGCGAATGGATCATCGTGGACTGCGGCGCCGCCGTGGCGCACATCATGCAGCCCGCCATCCGCCAGTACTACCGCCTGGAAGAGCTGTGGGGCGAAATACCTGTGCGCCTGAAGCTGGGCGCGGCCAAGCCGGCATCGTCGGCAGCCACCGAGCTGGCCGAGAAGAAGTCGGCCCAGAAGGCCGCCAAGTCCGATGCCAAGTCGGCCGCCAAGAGCGGTACCTCGGCGCGCCCCGCGGCCAAGAAGGCGGCAGCGCCTGCCAAGTCCGCTGCCCGCCCCGCCGCCAAGTCGGCAGGCAGGCCCGCACCGGCGGCAGCCAAGCCAGCAGCCAAGGCCCCCGCCAAGGCACCGAGCCGCGCACCCGCAAAGTCCGGCGCTGCCGCCAAGGCCGCACCGGCAAAGGCGCCCGCAGCCAAGAAGCCCGCAGCTACCAAGGCCCCGATCAAGACCATCGTGGTCAAGCCATCGGTGCCGCGCAGCAAGGCCAATGCCGAGGCCGCCAAGCCCGCTTCGCGCGGTGGTGCACGGCCAGCGGCCAAGGCCCCAGCCAAAAGGGCGCCCGGCCGCAAGTGAGGCGATGGAGGATGGCTTCGGCCCGTCTCCCGCAACAATCTTTTGGCGCCTGAATTGCCATGAAACTGCTGATCGTGGCCGTGGGCCAGCGCGTGCCCGACTGGGCACAGACCGCCTACGAAGACTATGCCAAGCGCTTCCCGTTCGAGATCAAGGTCGAGCTCAAGGCGGTGAAGACCGAGCCGCGCGGCTCCAAGACCATCGAGACGCTGTATGCCGCCGAGCGTGAGCGCATCGAGGCCGCCATTCCCCGGGGCACCCGCGTGGTCGCGCTCGACGAGCGTGGCTCCAACCTCACCACCAAGGCCCTGGCCGAGCGGCTCAAGGGCTGGCAACTGGGCGGGGACGACGTGGCCCTGGTCATCGGCGGGCCCGACGGGCTCGACCCGGCCTTTCGCCAGGCGGCGCATGAGCGCATCCGCCTGTCCGACCTGACCCTGCCGCATGCCATGGTGCGCGTGCTGCTCATCGAGCAGCTGTATCGAGCCTGGTCCGTGAACGCAGGCCACCCCTACCACCGGGAATGATGTCCCGGGCGTGATTTGCTACCGATTGCGTAGCAAGGGATGATAGGAATTCGCGGTTCTACTGCACGTTCTTGGTTATCCTTCATCCACCATGCCGGACTTCATCTACCTCGCCTCCCAAAGCCCCCGCCGCCGCCAGCTGCTCGACCAGTTGGGCGTGCGCCATGAACTGCTGGTGCCCAATGTGGACGGCGACATGGGCGAGGATGCCGAGGCCATCGAGGAAGTCCACCCTGGCGAGGTGCCCACCGCCTACGTGCAGCGCGTCACCGGCCTCAAGCTCGATGCCGCCATGGCGCGCCGCGCACGCCGGGGCCTGCCCGAGGCGCCCATCCTGTGCTCCGACACCACGGTGGCACTGGGCCGCGCCATCTACGGCAAGCCCGACGATGCAGCGCATGCCGGGCGCATGCTGACCGAACTGGCGGGGCGCACGCACCGGGTGCTCACGGCCGTGGCGCTGCAGATGGGCACGCGCCGGGTGGCGGCGCTGTCGGTCTCGCGCGTCACCTTCGCAGCGCTCACGCCGCAGCAGGTCGATGACTACGTGAACACTGGCGAACCCCTGGGCAAGGCCGGTGCCTATGGCGTGCAGGGCCGCGCGGCGGCCTTCATTCCGCAACTGAGCGGCAGCTATTCGGGCATCATGGGCCTGCCCATGTACGAGACGGCGCAGCTATTGCGCGCCGCCGGATTCCCTGTTTGAAGAACAACAAGCGTTGACGACCATGCAACAAGATATTCTCATCAACTGGTCGCCGCAGGAGACACGCGTCGCCATCGTGGAGCACGGCGCCGTGCAGGAGTTGCACATCGAGCGCACGCTGGAGCGCGGCCTGGTGGGCAATGTCTACCTCGGCAAGGTCTCGCGCGTGCTGCCGGGCATGCAGTCGGCCTTCATCGACATTGGCCTGGAGCGCGCCGCCTTTCTGCACGTGGCCGATGTCTGGCAGCGCCAGCCCGATGGCGAACCACCCGCGTTCGCGCGCAAGGGCGAGCCGCAGGTGCCCATCGAAAAGCAGGTGTTCGAGGGCCAGTCGCTCATGGTGCAGGTCATCAAGGACCCCATCGGCACCAAGGGTGCGCGCCTGTCCACGCAGATCAGCATTGCCGGGCGCCTGCTGGTCTTCTTGCCGCAGGACGACCATGTCGGCGTGTCGCAGAAGATCCCCTCGGCTGAGCGTGATGCCTTGCGTGCCCGCCTGCAGGCCATGGTGGGCGACAAGGCCACGGGCGGTGGCGGCGGCTTCATCCTGCGCACCAATGGCGAGGACTCGACCGATGCCGAGCTGGCCGAGGACATCGCTTACCTGCGCAAGACCTGGGCGCGCATCAAGGAGGCATCGCTGCGGCTGCCGCCCATGTCGCTGCTGCACCAGGACCTGGATCTGCTGCAGCGCGTGCTGCGCGACCTGGTGGGCGACCACACGCAGACCATCCGCCTCGACTCGCTCGAGCAGTACCAGCGCCTGCGCGCCTTCGGGCAGGAATTCATGCCCGCGGCAGCGCCCAAGCTGCAGCACTACAAGGGCGAGCGCCCCATCTTCGACCTGTACTCCATCGACGAAGAGGTGGCCAAGGCCCTGGGCCGTCGCGTGGACCTCAAATCGGGCGGCTACCTCATCGTCGACCAGACCGAAGCGCTCACCACCATCGACGTGAACACCGGCGGCTACGTGGGCGCGCGCAATTTCGACGACACCATCTTCAAGACCAACCTGGAGGCCGCCCAGGCCATTGCCCGCCAGCTGCGCCTGCGCAACCTGGGCGGCATCATCATCGTGGACTTCATCGACATGGTGCAGGGCGGCCACCAGGAGGCGGTGCTCTCCGAGTTCAAGAAGCAGCTCGGGCGCGACCGCGTGAAAACCATGGCCGGCGGCTTTTCGCAACTGGGCCTGGTGGAGATGACGCGCAAGCGCACCCGTGAATCCCTGGCCCACATGCTGTGCGAGCCCTGCGAGGCCTGCCAGGGCAAGGGCAGCGTGAAGACCGCGCGCAGCGTGTGCTACGACATCCTGCGCGAGATCCTGCGCGAAGCGCGCCAGTTCAACCCGCGCGAATTCCGCGTGGTCGCCTCGGCGCGCGTGGTGGAGCTGTTCCTCGACGAGGAAAGCCAGCATCTGGCGGGCCTGTCGGACTTCATCGGCAAGCCGATTTCGCTGCAGTCCGAAAGCGCGATGGGGCAGGAGCAGTACGACATCGTGCTGCTGTAGCGGAACGCGCGGGCGCCTGCCGGTACAGGCAGTGGATTAGGATGGAGCCATCTGCAGCATCCCATGACCGAGCGCCTCTTTCTCCGCCTCGATGGTGACCCCTCGCACGGGCCCGAAACCACGGTGCCCGCCGACACGCTGAGCGCCTTTCAAGTGGGCAAGCAACTGGGTGCCCATGTCTCCCAGATCCTGCTGTACCGCGAGACCTTTGTTGGCGACGCCGAGGTGGCCGAGCGTGTGCTGCCCGACGGGGCCGTGCGCCTGGTGATTCACCTGGGCGATAGCACGCTGTCCGGCCTGGCGAGTGAGCGCCAGGGCAGCGTCGCCCTGGGCGCCGCCACCGCGCCCGTGCTGCTGCGCTGGCGCCGCAGCAGCATGCACAGTGTGTCGGTGGCGCTGCGTCCTGGCACTGCATCGGCCTTGCTCGGGGTGCCAGCCGGGGAGCTGCAGGGCAGGGCGGTGACGCTGGATGCCTTGTGGGGCGGGGCCTTTGCCGAATTGCGCGAACGCATGGCCGGGCAGCGCGACGACACGGCATGCGTTGCCCTGCTGCGGGCCGCGCTGGAGCAGCGTCTGTCGCAGAGTGCGCGGCCTGCCAACCCCTGTGTTGTGCATGCTGCGGCGTTGTTGGCTACCTCCGCTGGCCGGATGCGCCCCCGAGACGTGGCCCAAGCCGTCGGCATGGGCGAGCGGCGCCTGCAACAGATCTTTCGTGCCGAGGTGGGCATGTCGCCCAAGGCCTGGGGCCGGCTGGCGCGCTTGCATGCCTGCCTGCGCGCGCTGCGCAGTGGCCCAGCGGCGCCGCCGTGGGCCGCGCTGGCCGCCGATGGTGGCTTCTACGACCAGGCGCACCTGGCCAACGAGTTCCGCGCACTGTGCGGGCTGTCGCCCACCGAGTTCCTGCAGCGCGGCGTTTCGCTTTCTTCCAAGACCTAGGCTCCAGGCATCGGTACCGTGGCAGTCCATGGACACAACAGGAAGGACCATATGAACCCAAGCCCCACCTCCCTCCGGGGAAAAGTCGCCCTGGTGGCCGGCGCCACGCGGGGTGCTGGCCGAGGCATTGCCGTGCAACTCGGCGCGGCCGGAGCCACCGTCTACGTGACTGGTCGCTCATCGGGCGCGCAGCGTTCGGAGATGGACCGGCCCGAGACCATCGAGGAAACCGCGGCCCTCGTGGACCAGGCTGGCGGCAAGGGCATCGCCGTGCGGGTGGACCACCTGGTGCAGGACGAAGTGCGTGCATTGGTGGCCCGCATCGAGCGCGAGCAGGGTGCGCTGCATCTGCTGGTGAACGATATCTTCGGCGCCACGCACATCGAATGGAACAAGACTGTATGGGAGTCCGACCTGGACTACGGCCTGCGCACCCTGCGCCTGGCGGTGGACACGCATGCCATCACCAGCCACTTTGCCATCCCCTTGCTGCTCAAGGCGCCGGGTGGCCTGGTGGTAGAGGTCAACGACGGCACGGCCGAGTACAACGGCACGCGCTACCGCAATTCCTTCTTCTACGACATCGCCAAGGCCGCAGTGCTGCGCATGGGTTTTGCGCTGGGGCATGAACTTGGGCCGCATGGCGCCACCGCCGTGTCGCTGTCGCCCGGCTGGATGCGCTCCGAAGCGATGCTGGAGGCCTTTGGCGTCACCGAGGCCCACTGGCGCAATGCGGTGGCGCGCGTGCCCGGCTTCGCGGTGGCCGAAAGCCCGGCCTACGTGGGCCGGGCCGTGGTGGCGCTGGCGCAGGACCCGCAGGTGGCGCGCTGGAATGGGCAATCCCTCTCCAGCGGGCAGCTGGCGCGGGTCTATGGCTTCACGGACCTGGACGGCAGCCAGCCCGATGCCTGGGGCNGGGGGGGGGGGGGGGGGGGAGCCGGTGGACGTGGCGGGTTACCGCTGACGCGGCTCGCCGGTCACAGCTTGCGCAGCCGCTCCAGTGCCGCGCGCAGGGTGTCATCCTTCTTGGCAAAGCAGAAACGCACCACGCGCTGGTCGAAGCCATCGCCGTAGAAGGCCGACAGGGGGATGGCCGCCACGCCGATCTCGCGTGTGAGCCATTGGCAGAAGTCCGATTCGTTCAGGTCACTCACGGCCGAGATGTCCACGCACTGGAAGTAGCTGCCGGTGCTGGGCAAGAGCTTCAGGCGCGAGCCGGCCAGGCCTTCGCGGAACAGGTCGCGCTTGGCCTGGTAGAAGGCGGGCAGCTGCAGGTAGGGGGCCGGGTCCTTGAGGTACGAGGCCAGGCCGTACTGCACGGGCGTGTTCACCGTGAACACGTTGAACTGGTGCACCTTGCGGAACTCGGCCGTCAGCGCGGCGGGCGCCGCCACGGTGCCCACCTTCCAGCCCGTGACGTGGAAGGTCTTGCCGAAGCTCGAGACGATGAAGGCGCGCGCCGCCAGGCCCGCGAAGCGCGCAGCGCTCTGGTGCTGGCCGCCGTCGAACACCATGTGCTCGTAGACCTCGTCGCTGATCAGCAGGATGTCGGTCGGGGCCAGCAGGTCCTGCAGTGCCAGCATGTCCTCGGCGCTCCAGACGGTGGCGCTGGGGTTGTGCGGGCTGTTGATCAGGATGGCGCGCGTGCGCGGCGTGATGGCGGCGCTGATCTTGCCGAAGTCGGGGCGGAAGGTGCCGGGCGTGAGCGGCACGCGCACCGCGCGGCCGCCGGCCAGCTCGATGTTGGGCACGTAGCTGTCGTAGCAGGGGTCGAGCACGATGACCTCGTCGCCCGGGTGCACGATGGCCAGGATGGTGGTGATGATGGCCTGCGTGGCGCCGGCGGTAATGGTGATCTCGCTCGCCGGGTCG
The DNA here is from genome assembly GCF_001428665.1 of Acidovorax sp. Root219. Lineage (GTDB taxonomy): Bacteria > Pseudomonadota > Gammaproteobacteria > Burkholderiales > Burkholderiaceae_C > Acidovorax. The sequence continues at coordinate 329,261 of NZ_LMIJ01000014.1, read as the reverse complement.
TAGCGGCGGCCATGCAGGGCCTCGATCTTGGCAGAGACCGCCTCGCGCAGAGCAGGCACGCCGGTCATGGGCGGGTACTGGTTGTGGCCGGCCTGCATGGCGGCGGTGACCGCATCGACCAAGGCCGGGTCGCAGGCAAAGTCCGGAAAGCCCTGGCCCAGGTTCACCGCATTGTGTTCGGCCGCCAGGGCCGACATCACGGTGAAGATGGTGGTGCCCACCTGGGGCAGCTTGCTGGCAAGGACGGGGGTGCGTGCGGTGTCGGTCGCGAGGGTCATGGGACGGGGATGAGGAGGGAAGGAAAGGGGTATGCGGGTGCGCCGATGGCTGGCGACCTAGCCGCCGTTGCGGCGGAATATCACCACGTCAATGTCGCTCGGGGCGCCCCAGCGCACCAGTGGGTACGCCGCCACGATGGCCAGCCAGATCAGAGGGGCCAGCCAGCGCACGCCCGATTTGAAGTAGGTGATGCGCGCATACAGGCCATCGAGGTGCACGCTGGCCAGATGGGCCGAGTCGATCAGGGTGAGGCCATGCCGCGCACTCAGCTGGGTGAGGTTGCGTGCATGGAAGTAGTGCAGATGGGGCGACGGCATGCCTTTTTGCCAGAGCCGGTCAAAAAATGCGCCCGCGCCGAACCGGTGCAGCAGCTTGCTGGCTCGGTAGAACACTCCGCGGCTGGAGGGCAGGTTCAGCACCAGCAACCCCCCGGGGGCCAGCCGTGCAATGCACTGCGACAGCAGCGCATCGGAATGCGGGATATGTTCGAACACGTCGTTGAAGACGATGACGTCAAACTGCTCGTGCGCAGCCAGCACATCGGGAAAGAAGCCCTCGCGCACCAATGCCCCGTTGCGCTGCGCCTGCTCGCACACGGCGTGGTCCGGCTCCAGTCCCAGGGCGGTAAAGCCCCGGGATGTGGCAGCTTTCACAAACCACCCATGGGCTGCGCCCACGTCCAGCAGGCGCGTGCCAGCGGGGGCGGTATGGCGGCCGATGCGGTCCAGCAATTGGTTGAAATTGGCCTCGCGCAGGCTCTTGAGTGCGGTGTCGCGCTGGGCTTCATCGAGCTTCTTGTGGGATTCGGCTTCATTGATCGCGGGCGCAAACTGTGCGAATTCGTAGCCGCACAGCGCGCATACCCAGTGCCATTCCTCCAGTCCGGCGCGCAGGGTCTGGCCGCAGCAAACGCAAGGGGCTGCGGTTGTCGAAGAAGAATTCATGGTCCGGTTATCAGAGTTCATAGTCGTTGACGTGGCCGGTCATGGCGCGGGCGATCAGCTCGCGGCTCAGGCGGTCGCTCAGCAATTCTGCGAATTTGTACACGAAATTGCGCAGGTAGGCCCCGCGCTTGAAGGCCACGCGCGCCACGCTCTGGCCGAACAGGTGGCCCACGGGGCGCACCACCAGGTCGCCCACGGGGTCGTCGCGCATGGCCATCTCGGCCACGATGCCGATCCCCAGGCCCAGGCGCACATAGGTCTTGATCACGTCCGAGTCGATGGCTTCGAGCGCGATGCGCGGCTGCAGCCGGCGCGCGGCAAAGGCGTGGTCGATCTTGCCGCGCCCGGTGAACGAGGGGTGGTAGGTGATCAGCGGCTCGTGCGCGATGTCATCGAGGCCGATGCGTTCCTTCTGCGCCAGCGGGTGGCCGGGGGGCAGCACCAGCACGTGCTCCCATTCGTAGCAGGGCAGGGTCACCAGCTCGGGGTAGTCGGCCAGCGATTCGGTGGCCATGCCGATCTCGGCCACCTCGTCGATCACCATGCGCGCCACCTGGTCGGGGGTGGCCTGGTGCAGGCTGATGTTGACCTTGGGGTAGGCCTCGCGCAGGCGCGCCACGGGCACGGGCAGCACGTAGCGGGCCTGGGTGTGGGTGGTGGCAATGCTCAGCGTGCCGTTGTCCTGGGCACTGAACTGCTCGCCAATGCGTTTGAGGTTGCCCACCTCGCGCATGATGACCTCGATGCTCTTGAGCACATGCTGACCAGGCTCGGTGATGCGCTTGAGGCGCTTGCCGTGGCGCGCGAAGATATCCACGCCCAGTTCTTCCTCCAGCTCGATGATGGCCTTGGAGACGCCCGGTTGCGAGGTGTGCAGGGCCTTGGCGGCTTCGGTCAGGTTCAGGCCGCGCCGCGCGGCCTCCTGGACAAAGCGGAATTGGTGCAGATTCATATCTGATATCGCCTAAAGAGTTGCATCATTATGCTGCAAGCATCTAAGAGATATCGGAGACGGTTGGCAAAAACTCAGATGGCAGGCAACTCGCAGGCGATCTCGGCCATGAGTGCGGTCATGCGGGGGTCTTCGCCAATGGCGGCCTGCACGCTGAACTGCACGGCGCTGTGGCTGGCACGCAGCTGCTCCAGCAGCACCGGCAGGTCCTCGCGCGCATGCTTGCCGGTGCCCAGGAACATGGGCACCACGGTGACCTGGCGGGCGCCTTGTGCCACCAGCGACGCGACAGCGTCGGGCAGGGCAGGGGCGCACAGCTCCAGGTAGGCGCAGGCGACGGGCCGGCCGGGTTGCTGCGCCGCGATGCGCGCAGCCACGGCCTCCATGGGCGCGCGCCACAGTGGGTCGCGGGACCCGTGAGCGAACAGGACAATGGCGGACATGGTGCGCTATCGCCTGAGAACCAGCCAGCTGAAGGCGCCCAGCGATAGCAGGGAGTAGATCAACCCCGGCGCTGCTGCCGTGAGCCAGGGTGACCAGTTCTGCAGGTTGCCGGCATAGCCGAACACGTTGTTCAGTAAAAAGAAGCTGATGCCGGCCATGACGCCGCCAAACACATAGCCGGCGATGCCGCCCGAGCGGAAGTGCAGGTAGGCAAAGGGCAGGGCCAGCACCACCATCACCAGGCAGGACAGGGGGTAGAACACCTTGCGCCAGAACTCGATCTCGTAGCGCTGGGCCGACTGGCCGTTGCTGTCCAGGTGGCGGATGTACTGGAAAAGGTCCACCGTGGCCATGCGGTCGGGCTTGAGCAGCGAGGCGGCCACCATGTCGGCGCTGATGCGGGTCGGCCACTGCAGTGCGGGCACGCTCAGCCGGTCCACGCGGGCCTGGTCTTCGCCGCGCTGCTGGAAGCTGCTGCGCTGCACGTCCGTGAGTTCCCAGGCGCCGCCGTCGCCAAAACGCCCCGATGCCGCGCGCGTCTGCGAGGCGAGCAGCCCCTTGGCGTCAAACTCGAAGATGCGAATGTCGAGCATGCCCCCGTCGGGCGTGAGGGCGCGCACGTTCACCGCGTAGGAGTGGTCGTCCTGGCGCTCCTTGAGCCAGGCGCCGGTGGCGCCTGAGGTGAGGCGGCCCAGGTGGCGCACCTTGATCAGCTGAGCGGCCTTGTCGCTCAGGGGTGCGATGTAGTCGCCCACGGCAAAGGTCAGCACCACGAAAAACCCGCCCAGCGTGAGCAGGGTGCGCATGGCCCGCCAGGGGCCCATGCCGCTGGTGCGCATGATGGTGAATTCGGAGCTTTGCGCCAGTCGTGCCATCACGAAGATGGTGCCGATGAGCACCGTGATGGGCAGCAGCTCATACAGGTGGCTGGGAATGCTGAGCACCACGAACAGCATGGCGTGCGACAGCTGGTAGCCCTGGGGCCCCGTGCGGCCCACCCAGCGCAGCTCATCGACCAGGTCGAAGAAGAAGAACAGGGCCAGGAAGCCGATGGTGACATAGGCGACGGCGAAGAAGGCCTCGCGGTGGATCAGGCGGCGGATGGTTTTCATGCGGGGCTCCGGCGCTGCCACAGGCGGCGCAGGCTCCAGTGGTTGTGGCGCGCGGTCAGCACCAGCAGCGAGAAGGCCAGTATGCCGCCGTGCAGCATGAGCATGAAGCTGGCAAGCCCCAGGCGCCCGGCACCGACCCAGCTGGTGCCCAGGGTCATGAGGTTGTAGTACACGATGAAGGCGAACAGCGCGAACACCAGGCTGGTGCTGCGCCCCGCACGCGGGTTGACGGTGGCCACGGCCAGGCCCAGCACCACGAAGTTCAGCGCCGCCAGGGCCAGGCCGATGCGCCAGCCCAGCTCGGCCCGGTAGGCCGGCAGGGGCTGCATCAGCAGCTCATGGGTGGCGCGGGTCTTGACCGAGAGCTCTTCGGCAGAGCCGGCGGGGGCCGAGCCGATGCGGGTGGTGTACTCCTCGAACTCGCTGATCTTCAGGCCCGGCTTGTCGTGCGTGGTCTCCAGGCGCTGCCCCTGGCTGAGCACGGCCATGCGCTCGCCGCCCTGGGTCTCCAGCCGCGCACTGCGCGCGGAGGTGACGGTCTCCTTGTTGCCCACGTTGGTGGCAATGAAGATGTTGTTGCCCACCATGTTGTCGGGGCTGTCCTTGTCGATGAAGAACACCCGGCTGCCGTTGGCCGACTCCTGGAACTCACCGGGGGCGATGCGGTCGATGTCGCTGCGCTGCTCGTAGCGGGTCTTGAGCTCCTGGATCTGCGTGTTGGCCCAGGGCCACACCAGCAGCGAGAGCACGGCGATCACCAGCATCGAGGGCCAGGCAAAGCGCAGCAGCGGGCGCAGCAGGCTGATGAGCCCGCGGCCGCTGGCGAACCAGATCACCATCTCGCTGTCGCGGTACATGCGCGAGAGCGTGCCGACGACGGCGACGAACAGGCTTAGCGTCAAAATGGTGGACAGCTGGCCCAGGACCGTGAAGCCCATGACCAGCATCACGTCAGAGGGGCTCACGCTGCCGCGCGATGCCTGGCCCAGCGTGCGAATGAGCATCATGGTCATCACCACGGTGACCAGCACCACCAGTGTGGCCCCGAAGCTGCGCGCCAGCTCCTTGCGGATGGATGAATCGAATAACATTGCTATAGAAGAACCTGCTTGCGATCTTTCCGAGACCGCGCTGTCGAGATCGCAAACACGTTCTATGGAAAACACCGATTATGAACTTTGATCTGAAGACCCTTGAGTTGCCGGCAGCTGCCTCCGAGAAATGCGACCTGCTGGTCGTGTTGGTCCCCGAGGGCTTCAAGCCGGGGCGCGATGCCCTTTCCACGCTGGCGGCCCTGGCGCTCAAGCAAGGCGACTTTTCCGCCAAGCCGGGCAAGAGCCTGGCGCTGTACCAGGTGCCCGCCGTGGCGGCGCGCCGCGTGCTGCTGCTGGGCGTGGGCGATGGCGCGGCCCGTGCCGTGCGCCTGGCGCTCGGCGCGGTGGCCTCGGCGCTCAAGGCGCCCCAGACCAAGCGCGTGGTGGTGTGCTTTGCCGGCAGCGCCCAGGCCGATGCGGTGTGCGCTGCGGTGCAGGCCGTGGCCGACGCCAGCTATGTCTACACCACCACCAAGCCCAAGGCCGAGGCGCGCAGCCTGAACCGTGTGGTGGTGGGCGTGCCCGACCCCTCCGAGGTGCGTGTGGCCTTCTACCAGGGCATCGCCCTGGTGGAAGGGGTGGAGTTTGCCCGCGAATGGGGCAACCGGCCCGCCAACCATGCCACGCCCACTCTGCTGGCAAATGCCGCCAAGACGCTGGCCAAGCAGCCGCGCATCCAGTGCAAGGTGCACGGCCCGGCCGAAGTCGAGCGCCTGGGCATGGGCTCCTTCATGGCGGTGGCCAAGGGGTCGGAAGAGCCGCTGCGCTTCATCGAACTGCGCTACAGCGGTGCGGCCAAGGACCAGGCGCCCGTGGTGCTGGTGGGCAAGGGCATCACCTTCGACACCGGCGGCATCTCCATCAAGCCGGCGGCCGAGATGGACGAGATGAAATTCGACATGTGCGGCGCCGCCAGCGTGCTGGGCGTGTTCCGTGCCCTGGGCGAGCTGCAGCCCACCATCAACGTGGTGGGCCTGATCCCCGCCTGCGAGAACATGCCCGATGGCCGGGCCGTGAAGCCGGGCGACGTGGTGACCAGCATGAGCGGCCAGACCATCGAGGTGCTCAACACCGACGCCGAAGGGCGCCTGGTGCTGTGCGATGCGCTGACCTATGCCACGCGCTTCAAGCCTGCGGCCGTGGTGGACATCGCCACCCTCACCGGCGCTTGCGTGATTGCCCTGGGCGGCGTGCGCAGCGGCCTGTTCAGCAACAACGAGGACCTGGCCCAGGCCCTGCAGGTGGCCGGCGATGCCGCCCAGGACCCGTGCTGGCGCATGCCGCTGGACGATGACTATGCCGACGGCCTCAAGAGCAACTTTGCCGACATGGGCAACGTGGCCGGCCGCGCGGGTGGTGCCATCACGGCCGCCAAGTTCCTGCAGAAGTTCGTGGGCGACATGCCCTGGGCGCACCTGGACATCGCCGGCACCGCCTGGAAGGGCGGGGCGGCCAAGGGCTCCACGGGTCGCCCCGTGGGCCTGCTGGTGCAGTACCTGCTGGACCGCGAGGCAGATGCCTCGTCGGCCCCCAAGCCGGCCGCCAAGCGCGCGACCCGAACCACCCGCGCCAAGGCTGCCTGAGCCAGATGACAGAAGTCGCCTTCCATTTCAACGCGCCGGACAAGGTGGCGTACGCCTGCCGGTTTGCGCGCAAGGTGCTGCGCAGCGATGCGCGCCTGGTCATCGCCGGCCCGGCCCATGTGCTGGCGGCGCTGGACCGGCAGATGTGGAGCATGGCACCGCAGGATTTCGTCGCACATTGCACCGACGCGGCTGACGAGGACCTGCGCCTGGCCTCGCCGGTGCTGCTGACCTCGGACGTGCAGGGTGCACCGCACCACGAGGTGCTGCTGAACCTGGGCGCCGAGGTGCCCGAAGGCTTTGGCCGTTTCGAGAAGCTGATCGAAGTGGTCAGCGCCCACGACGAAGAGGACCGGGGACACGCGCGCAACCGCTGGCGCCACTATGCCTCGCGCGGCTACGCCATCGTGCGCCACGATCTGGTGCTGAAAGGCGCTTGATGGCCACCACGCCACCCCGCACGCCGCCCCGTTTTGTGCCCACGCTCACTGAAGTGGTGCAGGTGCCGGGTGCCATGCCCGTGCCCCTGGTGGCGAAGCTGCCTGCGGCCGTGTCCCCTGCGGTTGCGGCGCGCCCGTCTCCTGCGGTGGCAGCCCCTGCCGCCGCCACGCCCAGCCGTGCAGTGCCCCAGGCGGCCCCGGTGGTTGCCCCTGCGCTGGCGCCTGCCGCCGCCACACCCGCAGCCGCCTCACCGGTGGCGCAGGCGGCCAGCCGTGCCCTGGAGGCCCTGGCATTGCGCCGCGCGCAGATCGCGGCGGCCGCCCCCTCGGCCTTGGCCGCCCCTGTGGCTTCGCCGGCGGTACCGCAGGCCATGGCGGCACCCTCGCTTGCGCCAGCGCCCACACCCTCACCCGCAGTGCCTGCGGCATCCTTGCCCGCCCAGCCACCAGCCGCAGCGGCTCGCCCCGTGGTAGCTCCGGTGGCCGTGGCCGTGGCCGTTGCAGCGCCTGCAGCAGCCCCCGTGGTGCCGAATATGGGGCGGCAGGCCGCCGCGCGTGCACTGCCAGAGGGCATGGAGGAGTACATGGTGCACCGGGTCATGCAGCGGGTGGATGTGGCGCTGGACCAGCGCCTGCGCGATGCCATCGCCACAGTGGTGCAGGAGCAGACGCGGTCGGTGCTTCCCAGGCTGCGCGAGGAGATCGAATCCGTGGTCCGCCACGCGGTATACGAGGCCGTGGCCGATGAGCTCGCAGGCAGCCACACTGCGCCGACAAAGGGATGACAGGGTATTCCCCTGTGGTTTCTCCCTCATTTAATCGTGTTCCCTAATGATCTGGCCCGTAAATTGCGATATGTTCGCCTGCGTTGAGACACAAGACTAATTCTCAGCGTTTATCTTTACTGGAGATTGATATGCAATTGAAGTTGAAACTGACCGTGGTTGCTGCTATCGCGGCTGCTGCTGGTGTGGCCTCTGCACAAGAGCAGGTGGTCAAGATCGGCCACGTGGCTCCGGTTTCCGGCGCCCAAGCCCACTACGGCAAGGACAACGAAAATGGCGCCCGCATGGCCATTGAAGAACTGAACACGCAGGGCATCACGATCGGCGGCAAGAAGATCAAGTTCGAACTGCAGGCAGAAGATGACGCAGCCGATCCTAAGCAAGGCACGGCCGCTGCACAGAAGCTGTGCGACGCCAAGGTGGCTGGCGTTGTGGGTCACCTCAACTCCGGTACCACCATTCCTGCTTCCAAGGTCTACAACGACTGCGGCATCCCCCACGTGACCGGCGCGGCCACGAACCCCAACCTGACCAAGCCAGGCTACAAGACCACGTTCCGCATCATTGCCAACGACAACGCCCTGGGCGCTGGCCTGGCTGCCTACGCCGTGGACACGCTGAAGCTCAAGACGGTTGCCATCATCGATGACCGTACCGCTTACGGCCAGGGCGTTGCCGACGTGTTCAAGAAGACCGCTTCCGCCAAGGGCATCAAGGTGGTGGACGAGCAGTTCACGACCGACAAGGCCACCGACTTCATGGCCATCCTGACCGCCATCAAGTCCAAGAACCCTGATGCCGTGTTCTTCGGTGGCATGGACCCCCAAGGTGGCCCGATGCTGCGCCAGATGGAACAGCTGGGCATGGGCAACGTGAAGTTCTTCGGTGGTGACGGCATCTGCACGGCTGAAATCGCCAAGCTGGCCGCCGGTGCCAAGACCCTGGCCAACGTGATCTGCGCCGAAGGCGGTGCATCGCTGGCCAAGATGCCTGGCGGCACGGCCTGGAAGGCCAAGTACGACGCCAAGTACCCCAACCAGTTCCAGGTGTACAGCCCCTACACCTACGACGCCACGTACCTGATCGTGGACGCCATGAAGCGTGCCAACTCGGTGGACCCCAAGGTCTACACCCCCGAGCTGCTCAAGTCCAGCTTCAAGGGCGTGACCTCGACGATCGCCTTCGAACCCAACGGCGAAATGAAGAACCCTGCCATCACCCTGTACAACTACAAGGACGGCAAGAAGACCCCCCTGAACTAAGGGACGGACTTGCCTTCAACCGGCTAACGTCGCTCCGGAGCCTTGCCGTGCTACAGCACTGTCTGCGGCTCCCCGCCTAGTTATCCGGTCGAACGCAATCCCGTGCGGGAGCGCTGCCTTCGGGCAGTGCCCTGCGGAATCAAAAAAGGCTTCCCTCGGGAAGCCTTTTTCGTTGGTGCTGCCGACGCTGCTTGCGTTGGCGGCAGGGGGGGGCGTCAGCGGCGCACCTGCAGCGAACCCGGGTTCACGATGTTGGTGGGCGTGCCCTTGATGAAGTTGATCACGTTGTCGAAGGCTGCACCAAAGTAGAGCTCGTAGCTGTCCTGCTCCACGTAGCCGATGTGCGGGGTGCAGATGCAGTTCTCAAGGCGCAGCAAGGCGTGGCCCTGCAGGATGGGCTCGCTCTCGAACACGTCCACTGCGGCCATGCCGGGGCGGCCCCGGTTCAAGGCGGCGATCAAGGCATCGGACTCCACCAGCTCGGCACGCGAGGTGTTCACAAACAGCGAGGTGGGCTTCATGCACGACAGGTCCTCGAGCGAGATGATGCCGCGCGTCTCGTCGTTCAGGCGCAGATGCACCGAGATCACGTCGCACTGCGAGAAGAATTCCTCGCGCGTGGTGGCGGCCTGGTAGCCATCGGTCAGGGCCTGGGCGCGCGATGCCTCGCGGCCCCAGACGCGCACGTTCATGCCGAAGGCCCGGCCATAGCCGGCCACGAGCTGGCCGATGCGGCCATAGCCCCAGATACCCAGCGTCTTGCCGCGCAGCACCGTGCCCAGCCCGAAGTTGGGCGGCATGGACGCCGTCTTGAGGCCCGACTGCTGCCAGGCGCCGTGCTTGAGGTTGGAGATGTACTGCGGCAACCGGCGCGTGGCCGCCATCACCAGGGCCCAGGTCAGCTCCGCAGGCGCCACCGGCGAGCCCACGCCCTCGGCCACGGCGATGCCGCGCTCGGTGCAGGCCGCCACGTCGATGTGGTTGCCGATCTTGCCTGTCTGGGCGATGAGCTTGAGGCGCGGCAGCTTTTCGACCAGCTGGCGGGTGATCTGGGTGCGCTCGCGCACCAGCACGATGATGTCGGCATCCTTGAGCCGGATCGACAATTGCCCCAGACCCTTGACGGTGTTGGTATAGACCTTGGCGGTGTAGGCGTCGAGCCGGGTGGCGCAATGGAGCTTGCGCACTGCATCCTGGTAGTCGTCAAGAATCACGATGTTCATCCCGACATTGTGCCTTGGAGCGCTGTAGTCTTTTCGCCCCAAGGCCCATCGGGCGCACGGCATTTGCAACGCTGCGTGAATGCCGGCAGCTCTGGAGGCTCCGATTGGCCCGGAGCAGGAGCGCCGCCCCGCACTTGTACTGGGCCCATGCGCAGTCCATGGCCCGGCGAGGCCCCTGTCGGCCTTGCCCGCCATGCCCATGGGGTGATGAGCGCTCTTCAGTGCTGCAGTGCCTCGCGGGCGGCCATGCGGTCGAGCTCCGCGCAGACATCGGCCATGCGGCCTGAGATCACGAGGCGCCCTGCATCGGCACCCGAGGCGGCTGTCCGGAGCACCCGTACCACGCGGCGTGTCTGGGCATGGCTGCACGGGGCTTCGGTGCCTGGGGCAGGGGTTGGCGAGCGGCTTCCTGCTGCTGCCAGCGTGGGCTCGTCACGCGGCATGCGGGCTGCAACTGCACCCGGCCATGCAGGCACCTGGATGGTGGCTGGCAGCGGTGCCTTGCAGGTGCGTGGCCGTGCTGCAGCGGTATCGTGCCCGCCATGCATGGCCGGCTGCAGCCAGCGTGCCAGGGCATGCAGCGGTTGCGAGAAGGCCGAGAGGGTCAAAGAAGCAATTCCCATGTGAAGACTCCGAAGGTCGGTGGTGAACACAGGCAGGATTGCGAGGGATGTGCACGAGCCCAGGGCTGACCCGCAGTGGCGCGGAAACTCCGCACCCCGCAAGCCAAACGCCCGCCACCTAGGCCATGCACGCCGGGTCCTTTGCGGCATCCCTGCCTTGCGCAGGGGGTGCCGCGGACCCGTGGCGCTACATGAGCATGGTGTTGCGGATCAGGCCGACCGCCAGGCCTTCGATCTCGAAGGGCTCGCCGGGCTGCACGGTGATTACCGGGTAATCGGGGTTCTCGGGCAGCAGCTCGATGCCGGTGGCCGTGCGGCGCAGGCGTTTGACGGTGACGTCATCCCCCAGGCGGGCCACGATGATCTGGCCATTGCGCGCCTCGCGCGTGGACTGTACGGCCAGCAGGTCGCCATCCATGATGCCGGCGTCGCGCATGGACATGCCGCGCACCTTGAGCAGGTAATCGGGCTTGTGCTGGAAAAGGCTGTTTTCCACGCTGTAGGTCTGATCGACATGCTCCTGCGCGAGAATGGGCGAGCCCGCCGCGACCCGGCCGATCAGCGGCAGCATCAGCTGCGACAGGCCGGGAATGGGCAGGCTGAACTGGGTGCCGCGCGCTGCGTTGATGGAGCGCACGGTTTCGCCGCGCAGGCGGATGCCGCGCGACGTGCCGCTGACCAGTTCGATCACGCCCTTACGGGCCAGGGCCTGCAGGTGCTCTTCGGCAGCGTTGGCGGACTTGAAGCCCAGCTCGGTCGCGATCTCGGCGCGGGTAGGGGGGGCGCCGGTGCGCGCAATGGCGGTCTGGATCAGGTCCAGAATCTGTTGCTGGCGGGCCGTGAGCTTGGGGTTGTCGAGCATGGTGGTTTCCAGTGTGTGCCGGTAAAGTGGCAAATGACTGTTTTTTAATCCAGTAGCTGTATTTTTCACCAGTTTTTCGGAGTATGCAAGTGAGTGCGCAAAAAATTGTGGTTCTGGGTACGGGCGGCACCATTGCCGGCACCGCTGCGCAGGCGGGGGACAACATCGGCTACACGGCCGCACAGGTGGGGGTGGGGGAGCTGCTGGCGGCGGTTCCCGGGCTTGAAGCGGTGGCTGGCGGGCCCCTGGTGGTCGAGCAGGTGGCCCAGATCGACAGCAAGGACATGGAGATGGGCGTGTGGCGTGCCCTGGCGCTGCGCTGCGCCGAGTGCATGCGGGACCCGGCCGTGCGCGGTGTCGTCATCACCCATGGCACCGACACCATCGAAGAGACGGCCTGGTTCCTGCATTCGGTGCTCCATGCCTCGAAGCCCGTGGTGCTGACCTGCGCCATGCGCCCATCGACCGCGCTGGTGCCCGATGGCCCGCAGAACCTGCTCGACGCCGTGGCCGTGGCCGCCACCGCCGGTGCGCAGGGCGTGGTGGTGGTGGCTGCCGGCACCATCCATGGCGCGCAGCGCGTGCAGAAGGTGCACCCCTACCGGGTGGACCCGTTCAGCTCCGGTGATGCCGGGCCCTTGGGGTGGGTGGAGGAGGGCGCGGCCCGCTTGGTGCAGGCTTGGCCCCAGGCGACTGGCGGCACGGCTGCCACCGCCATTGCCGCCTTGCCGGCCGACTCCCCCTGGCCCTGGGTGGAAATGGTCGTGAGCCATGCAGGGGCCAGTGGCCGCGCGGTGGATGCCTTGGTGCGTGAGGGCGTGCAGGGGCTGGTGGTGGCCTGCACAGGCAATGGCACCATCCACCATACCCTGGGGGACGCGCTGGCGCGTGCGCAGGCGGTGGGTGTGCGTGTGGTGCGTTCCACGCGCTGCGCCGAAGGGCGGTTGCTGCCCACGGCCGGCGATGCCTTTGCGGCCGCGCCCGGCCTGTCGCCCGTCAAGGCCCGCATCACGCTGATGCTCGAGTTGTTGCACTGATCACCACGCCAGGAAGCCCTTTATGTTCACCGCACTCCGCTCCCATGTTTGGGCCTACCCCGCGCTGGAGGTGGTGCACATCGTGGGCATCGCGCTGCTGCTGGGCAACCTGGTGCTGCTGGAGCTGCGGGTCTTTGGCCTGGGGGCCGCGTTGCCGCCCCGGGACCTGGCGCGCCTGAGCCTCTCGCTGGCACTGTGCGGCTTTGGCATGGCGGCCCTGTCGGGCCTGGTGATGTTCGCCACCCAGCCGCAGGAGCTGCTCGCCAACCGGGCCTTCACCCTGAAGATGCTGTTGTTGATGCTTGCCGGCTGCAACGCGGCGTGGTTTCATGGGCGTGGTTCGCTCGCACGGCTGGATGGTCTGGCGCGGGCGCAGATGCTGCTGTCCACCTTCATCTGGCTCGCCATCGTCGCCTGTGGCCGGTGGATCGCGTACCTCTGACATTCGAAAGGAGAATTTTCATGCCTTTGCAGCGTCGCCAGGTTCTCGCCGTGGCCAGTGTTCTTCCCTTGGTTCCTCTGGCGGCCCATGCCCACCACGGCTGGAGCAGCTTCGACGCGGATCGCCCTATCTACCTCGAAGGCACGGTGCGCAAGGTGCGCTGGCAGAACCCGCATGCCGAGCTGGAGCTGGAGCTGCCCGCCAACCTGGCACTGCCGCCCAACCTGGCGCAGCGCGCCTTGCCCGCGCAGACGGCGCCGGTCGATGGCAAGGCCCTGCTGGCCCGTGCCGTGCTGCCCACGCGCAAGGACCGCAAGTGGGAGATCGAGCTGGCCCCGCTGACCCGCATGCAGGCCTGGCAGGTGGCCGAGATCAAGCCGGGCACAGCGATCTCGGTACTGGGCTTCACGCTGCGCGAGGAAAAGGGCGATGCGGTGCTGCGGGCCGAGTACCTCTTTGTGGATGGCAAGGTCTACGGGCTGCGCTCGAGCCCGGCCTGATCTCTGATGGCCCGACGGGTGGGCGCCGGGATCGTCGAATAGTGCACGTTTCGTTTCCTTGATGTGCTTCGCTGCGTGCAGCGCTGGGTTTACCGCCACTATCATCCGGCACATTACTTTGCAGGAGTCGTCGTCATGCGCTTTGTATCCCTTTCTCTCGTAGCCGCTGCCGTGGCGCTGGCAGCCCTGCCTGCGCAATCCCTGGAGCTGCCCAAGCGCAAGCCGGGGCTGTGGGAGATGAAGTCCACCTCCGGTGAGGGTGCGCCCCCCATGGTCATGCAGCAGTGCACCGATGAGGCCTTCGAAACACAGATGCAGAAGATGGCCCTGGAGACGTCCAAGACTATGTGCAGCAAGAATGACATGAAGCGTGAGGGAAACACCATCACCGGCAGCGCGGAGTGCAAGATGGGTTCGATCAGTGTCACCTCCAAGAGCGTGGCCACGGGCGATTTCACCAGCGCCTACAAGGTCGTGGTCAACAGTACCTTCAATCCGCCGATGATGGGCAAGTCCAGCGACACCTCGGTGATCGAGGCGCGCTGGGTGGGAGCCTGCGCGCCAGGCCAGAAGCCCGGCATGCCAACCATGCCGAACATGCCCGTGCCTGCCACGCCGGCCCCCAAGAAGTAAGCATGGCGGGTGCGAAGCACCCGTGAGAAAACGACAAAGCCGGGCATGCCCGGCTTTGTCGTTGGTGCCGCTGAAAAATCAGCAGGTCAGCAGGTCAGCAGGTCACAGCGGGTCACAGCGGGTCAGCTGGAAAGGGCCGTGAAGGCGCGCTGCGTGATGTCGTCCACGCTGCCCATGCCGCTGATGGCGTGGTACTTGGGGGCGGCGGCCGGGTCGGCCTTGGCCCACTGGCTGTAGTAGTCCACCAGGGGGCGGGTCTGGTCGCTGTAGACCTGCAGGCGCTTCTTGACGGTCTCTTCCTTGTCGTCGTCGCGCTGGATCAGGTCTTCACCGGTCACGTCGTCCTTGCCTTCCACCTTGGGTGGGTTGAACTTGACGTGGTAGGTGCGGCCGCTGGCGGGGTGCGAGCGGCGGCCGCTCATGCGTTCGACGATGGCCTCGAAGGGCACATCGATCTCCAGCACGTGGTCGAGCTTCACGCCCGCAGCCTTCATGGCATCGGCCTGGGGGATGGTGCGGGGGAAGCCGTCGAACAGGAAGCCCTTGGCGCAGTCGGGCTGGGCAATGCGTTCCTTGACGAGGTTGATGATCAGGTCGTCGCTGACCAGGGCGCCCGACTTCATGATGGCATCGGCCTGCAGGCCCAGCGGAGTGCCTGCCTTGACGGCTGCCCGCAGCATGTCTCCGGTGGAAATCTGCGGAATGCCGTACTTCTGGCAGATGAACGTGGCTTGCGTGCCCTTTCCGGCGCCAGGCGCGCCCAACAGAATCAGTCTCATGAAGGTCCTCGAAGGTTAGAAATCGGCTGGCAATGCTGGCTGGGGCTGCACCACGCGCGGGCGCTCGATCACGGCCATGACAGCAAAAAAAGACCGCAGTGCTCCACGGATGGGGCGGGGCCTGCGGGGGTGTGCTGCAACGGCAGTGCTCGCGCAGGCGCTTGTGGGGCCCGGGATGCAATGCTCTCGTTGCGGTCGAGGATAGCATGTGACCGCCTTGCACTGGCTTACACGCGCGATATGGCGTGCGTATAAATGCGTAGGATGGCCCGTTTGCGCACCAGCATGGGGCATTTGCCGGCCCCTGCGGGGCATCCGCCGGCCTACGCCAACAGGGCGCGCACGCGCTCCAGGTCTTGCGGCGTGTCCACGCCGGGGCCGGGCGCGGTATCGGTGACGTGCACGGCAATGCGGTGGCCATGCCACAGCGCGCGCAGCTGCTCAAGCGCTTCCATCACCTCGGTGGGGGCCTGCGTCAGCGTGGGAAAGGCGCGCAGAAAACCCGCGCGGTAGCTGTAGATTCCGATGTGGCGCAACGGGGCAAAGCCGGCGGGCACGGCGCCCGTGGCGTTGTCCCACCACGCAGTGCCCGCATGGTCACGTGCGAGCGGGATGGGCGCGCGGCTGAAGTAGTGCGCCAGGCCGCGTGCATCGAGCACGACCTTCACCACATTCGGGCTCTCGTAGTCAGCCAGGGTGGCGATGGCGTGGGCCGCCGTGCCCATGCTGGCCTCGGGCCGCGCCGGCAGCAGGGCCGCCACGGCATCGATGAGGCCGGGGTCCATCAGCGGCTCGTCGCCCTGCACATTGACCACGATGTCGTCGCCAGACAGACCCAATTGCTCGCAGGCCTCGGCCAGGCGGTCGCTGCCGCTGGCGTGGTTGGTGCGGGTCAGGATGGCAGGTACGCCATGCGCCTGGCAGGCCTGCAGCACACGGGCGTCATCGGCGGCCACCACCACGCGGGCGGCGCCACTCAGCGCGGCGCGCTGCGCCACGCGCACCACCATGGGCAGGCCGGCAATGTCGGCCAGGGGCTTGTCCGGCAGGCGGCTCGAGGCCATGCGCGCCGGAATCACGACGGTGAAGGCTTCGGATGCGGCCACCGCGCTCATGCCTCGATTTCTTCGTCGGTCAGCGTGCGCGCCTCGTTTTCGAGCAGCACCGGGATGCCGTCGCGCACCGGGTACGCCAGGCGCGCGCTGCGCGAGACGAGTTCCTGGTGCTCGCGGTCAAAGGTCAGCGGGCCCTTGGTGACGGGGCAGACCAGCAGTTCAAGCAGTTTGGGGTCCATGGCGGCAGCTTTCCAGCAAACGTTCGTTCAATCCTAGGGGGCGGGCAGGGGCGATGATAGCGAGGGTGGCGGTACCAATGTGGCCAACCGGGCGTCCAGTGCCGCGAAAAAGGCCGGGTCCAGGCCCACCTCCAATGGCACCGCCAGGGCGTCGGGGCGCAGTGGCCAGAGCTTCACGGCATCCTTGGCCGTGCACAGCAGGGGCAACTGTCCGCCCTGCGTTGCGCCAGCCCCATCGGTCCAGCCGGTGAAGTCGTGGTGGTCTGGCAGGGCGCTGGTGCGCGCCAGGGTCAGCCCCCGGGCCCGCAGCATGCCAAAGAAGTCCTCGGGCCGGGCGATTGCCGCCAGGGCATGCACGGGCTGGCCGCGCAGCGACTGCAGGGGCAGGCTGCTGCCGTCGGCGCGCACGGCATGGTCGGCCAGGCCGCGCCGCAATGCAAACGCGGCTGCCGTGCCGGCAGGGGCTGCCGTGGTATCGGGGTGCAGCACCCAGTCCACCGCACGCGGCCAGGGCTCGCGCAGCGGCCCGGCGGGCAGCAGAAAGCCGTTGCCAACACCCTGGTCGTTGAAGACGCAGACCTCCAGGTCGCGCTGCAGCGCCAGGTGCTGCAGGCCGTCGTCGCAGACGATCACGTCGGTACCCGGGTAGCGCGCCAGCAGCGCGCGCGCTGCGGTTGTGCGCTGGCGGTCCACGAAGACCGGCACACCGCAGCTGCGGGCGATCAGGGCGGGCTCATCGCCGACCTCGCTGGCCGGGCTGTCGGCCAGCACCTCGCGGCAGTCGGTGGTGCTGCGGCCATAGCCGCGCGAGATGACGCCTGGCTTGAGCCCCCGGGCCTTGAGGTGCTGCACCAAGGCCATGACTACCGGGGTCTTGCCGGCGCCGCCGGCAATCACGTTGCCCACCACGATGGTCGGGCGCCCAGGGTGTTCAGAGCGCAGTGTGCCGTGGCGGTAAAGGGCCCGGCGAAGCCGCACCAGGAGGCTGTAAGGCAGGGAGACGGGCCACAGAGCCCAGGCCGCAAGGCCCCGGGATTGCCAGGCCTGCACCAGGCCGGCAGACGAGGGCGGCTGCGGCCCCGCGGCAGCCATGTCCGCTAGCGGCCGCTGCCTGCGCTCGCGCCAGCCGATGACTGGGTGGCAAACGTGATCTGCGTCAGGCCCACGCGGCGCGCGGCCTCCATCACCGTCACCACGGCCTGGTGGGGCGACATCGCATCGGCGCTGATGATGACCACGCTGTCCTTGCCGATGGCGGCAGACGCCTCGCGCAGTGCGCGGGCCACGGCGTCGACGCTCTTGCCTTCCACGCCAGTCTTGTTGACCGCATAGCGGCCATCCGCCGCCACCGCGACCACCACTTCCTTGGGGTGGTCGCGTTGCTGGTCGGCATCGGCCACGGGCAGGGTCAGCTGCAACTCGGTGAACTTGCTGTAGGTGGTGGTCAGCATCAAAAAGATGAGGATCACCAGCAGCACGTCGATGAACGGGATCAGGTTGATCTCGGGCTCTTCCTTGGCGCGGGGGCGGAAGTTCATGGCCGCCCCGTCACTTCTTGTGGCGCAGGATGTGGCGCACGAACTGTTCCGAGGCCAGTTCCAGGGTCAGCAGGTAGGCATCGACGCGGCTACGGAAGTAGCGCCAGAAGATCAGCGCCGGGATGGCCACGATCAGGCCGAAGGCCGTGTTGTAGAGGGCGATCGAGATGCCGTGCGCCAGCCGGGCAGGGTTGCCCCCGCCCATGGCCTGCCCCACGCCGCCGCTGCCGGTCTGCGAGCCGAAGATCTCGATCATGCCGATGACCGTGCCCAGCAGGCCGAGCAAGGGGGCCGCCGAAGCAATGGTGGCCAGGGCGCTGAGGTATTTTTCGAGCCGGTGGGCGACGGAGCGGCCCGTGCCC
The DNA here is from genome assembly GCF_001428665.1 of Acidovorax sp. Root219. Taxonomy (GTDB): domain Bacteria; phylum Pseudomonadota; class Gammaproteobacteria; order Burkholderiales; family Burkholderiaceae_C; genus Acidovorax. The sequence goes on along the minus strand of NZ_LMIJ01000014.1, from coordinate 311,073 downwards.
TCCATGGCGGCACGCAGATCGGCCTCGCTGCACTGGGGGTTGCTGTTGAGCGTGCGCAGGCCACTGGCCAGCACCTCGCCCAAAGCAGAGTTCTGCGCCAGCTGGTTCACCACGTCGGGTGTGGGCAGGCTTTTCGACGAAACGGTGATGGCTTCGTCGAGCAGCTTGGGCGGCGCGACACGGGCCGTCTTGAGGGCCACGAAACGTTCGATAACCAGGGCCATACCGAGGATGGAACACACGATCAGCGGCCAGATGGGCCAGCCTGCGGCTTGTATGATGGACAGCAAATCTCTCTCCGCGCAGATGAGGGGCAATCGGCGATTATGGCCCAGCTTGCTGGCCACTTTTCGTCACAAACCGTTACCTTGGCGGATGCCCCGGGTGACCGCAGCGTCACCCACAAAATCTGTGGATAACTTTGTGGGCAACCGGGTCGCTCAGGCCCGCAAAGTGGCTTGGCGCCGTGCTTGCAACAGATTGATGAAAAATTGCGCAGTGAAAAATACATATAAATCAATGACTTGCACGTGCTCTCGTGATTTGCCGTGGGCAAGTGGTTATCCGGCACCTGTTGCCGCTGCATCGCCGCTTCTGTGGAAGACTCGGCCTGCCAATGGGGCGCCAATGGCCGCCGTTGCTCATGTTTGAGCGTGGAAGCCCCACAGTGGCGCCCCGCGTGTGGGAAGTTGGCGCGCTGTGCCGCGCCATTGCTGATGCGCTGGAGGCGCGCTTCAATCCTGTCGCGGTGCGCGGCGAGATCACGGGCTTCTCGCGCGCATCCAGCGGGCATTGCTACTTCTCGGTAAAAGACGCTCAGGGCCAGTTGCGTTGTGCCATGTTCCGCCGCGCCGCCAGCCTGCTTGACTTTTCGCCGCGCGATGGCGAATTGGTGGAAGTGCGCGGCAAGCTCGGGGTGTACGAAGCCCGGGGCGACCTGCAGTTCATTGTGGAAAGCATGCAGCGCGCCGGCCAGGGCGCGCTGTTCGAGCAGTTCCTGCGCCTGAAGGCCCAGCTGGAGGCCGAAGGCCTGTTCGACGGCGCCCGCAAGCGGCCACTGCCCGTGCAGCCGAGTGGCATTGGCCTGGTCACGTCGCTCGGCGCAGCCGCACTGCACGATGTGGTCACGGCGCTGCGCCGCCGGGTGCCGCACATCCCCGTGGTGCTGGCACCCGCCCAGGTGCAGGGCGCAGCCGCGCCGCAGTCCATCATTTCCGCGCTCAACCGGCTGTACCGGCTGGCGGAGCAGGGGCCTTCGGCCAGCCAGCCGGCCATCGACACCATCCTGCTGGTGCGCGGCGGCGGCTCCATCGAGGACCTGTGGGCCTTCAACGACGAGCACCTGGCCCGCACCATCGTGCAAAGCCCGGTGCCGCTGGTCAGCGGCGTGGGGCACGAGACCGACTTCACCATCGCCGACTTCTGCGCCGACCTGCGCGCACCTACGCCCACGGCGGCGGCCGAGCTGGTGGCGCAGCCGCGCGAGGTGTGGCTGGGTGCCCTGGAACTGATCGAAGGCCGCATTGCCGACGGACTGCAGCGCCAACTCGATGCCCGCCACCAACGCCTGGACCAGGCCGCCGCCCGCCTGGGCCGCCCCTCGGGCCTGGTGGCACGCGAGCAGATGCAGATGGCGCGCATGGCCCAGCGCATGCGCCACACCGTGCTGCTGCGCCTGCAGCGCATGGAGCAGGCGCAGCAGGCCGCCGCTGCGGCACTGCCCTTGCAGGTGCAGCGCCGCATCGACGGCCTGCGCGACCGGGTCGACCGCGCCGCGCTGCGCCTGGAGCTGCTCGACCCGCGCCTGGTGCTGCAGCGCGGCTATGCGCTGCTGGCCGATGCGGATGGCCACGCAGTCACCAGCGTGCGCCAGGTGCATCCTGGCGACGCGCTGCGCGCCACGCTGGCCGATGGCGTGGTCGACGTCACCGCTGCTGCACAGGCGCGTTTGCTGTAGGACAATCGCGGCATTGTCATGGACTATGACGAATCGTTGCACCCTTCTCTGCACAGGTTACATGTTCTTCCTACAATGCCCGTTCACCCACAGGCACGCCGCGTGGAACTCATGGCGCAGCGGGCCCACCACAATTCAAACCACCACGAGGAAAACACCATGGAACATACCCTTCCCCCGCTGCCCTACGCCATCGACGCCCTGGCCCCGAACTACAGCCAGGAAACGCTGGAGTACCACCACGGCAAGCACCACAATGCCTACGTGGTGAACCTCAACAACCTGCAAAAGGGCACGGAATTCGAGACGATGACCCTTGAGGAGATCATCAAGAAGGCCAGCGGCGGCATCTACAACAACGCCGCCCAGATCTGGAACCACACCTTCTTCTGGAACTGCATGGCACCCGCCGGCGGTGGCGAGCCATCGGGCGCGCTGGCTGCGGCCATCACCGCCAAGTGGGGCAGCTACGCCGCCTTCAAGGAAGCCTTCGTCAAGAGCGCCGTGGGCAACTTCGGTTCGGGCTGGACCTGGCTGGTGAAGAAGGCCGACGGCAGCGTCGACATCGTGAACACCGGCGCCGCCGGCACGCCCCTGACCACTGCCGACAAGGCCCTGCTGACGGTGGACGTGTGGGAACACGCGTACTACATCGACTACCGCAACATGCGCCCCAAGTTCGTCGAAACCTTCCTGGACAAGCTGGTCAACTGGAAGTTCGCCGAAGCCAACTTCGCCTGATTGCCGGCTACCGGCCTGCCTGCCCTTGCCGGGTGGGCACAAAAAAACGGCCTTCGGGCCGTTTTTTTATGGGCGCAGCAGGTTCACTTGCGCGAGAAGGGCGCGCCACCTAGCTTGAAGCCCGCCTTGATACCCTTTTTGGCAAACCAGCCCTGGTTCATCTCCAGCACGAAGCGCACGGGCTTCTTGGAGCAGTGCGAATCCAGCGTCTGGGGCTTCATGTCTTCCAGATTGACGATGGTGCCGTCGTCCGCGACGAAGGCGGCCGTCAGCGGCAGCAGCGTGTTCTTCATCCAGAAGCACTGCTCGCTGGGCTGCTCGAAGACGAACAGCATGCCCTCGTGCTGGGGCATCTCGGGGCGGTTCATCAGGCCGATCTGGCGCTCCACGGGGGCCATGGCCACCTGGGCATCGATGCGGTGCATGCCGGCAGAGAGCTCCACGCGCTGCAGGTTCAGCTGCGGGCCTTCCTGGGCCTGGACGGTGGCAGCCAAGCCAGCAAGCGACATGGCCAGTACGCCAGCGACCAGCAGGCGAAGGGGGGCAAGGGCTCGGGCGGCGGGGCGGGTACGGCTCAGGCGGGTCATGGGACTCTTTCGGCAACGGGATGACGGGACGGGCGCCAGAAACGGAAACGCCCGCAGTTGCGGGCGATTCTGAAGCAAACCAGCGGGGCAGGGGTCAGTGCAGGGCACAAACCCCCAGCCGCATCAGGCTGCGGCCTTCTTGGCGTGCTTCTTGGTCTTCTTCTGTGCCATTTTCTTGGACTGCTTGTGGGCCGGTGCCGCCTTGGCCATGGGGGCGGGGGCTGCTGCGGGAGCAGCTGCTGGAGCGGGTGCGGCAGCAGGGGCGGCTGGGGCCTGTGCGAAAGCACCGGCAGAGAACAGACCAGCCATCAGGACAGCGAGGAGTTTTTTCATATATGCCATTTCCTAGACGAACTATCGGGTTGAGGGCTTCGCAAAAAATTCACGAAGCTCCACCTGCAACGATAGCAGCCCCCGCACGGTTGACAGGGCTTTCCGGCATTTTTTTGTCTATAGAATCTTTGTGGTTGGCTGCACCCCGCACGGCCTGCCCCATTGTGTTTCAGATATCCAACGGAGACCTTCGCCCATGACCAGCTACCAGCACATCAAGGTGCCTGCCCAAGGGCAGAAAATCACCGTCAACGCCGACATGTCCCTGAATGTGCCGGACGAGCCGATCATTCCTTACATCGAAGGTGACGGTACCGGTCTGGACATCACGCCGGTCATGATCAAGGTGGTCGATGCCGCCGTGGCCAAGGCCTATGGCGGCAAAAAGAAGATCCAGTGGATGGAGGTCTACGCGGGCGAAAAATCCACCAAGGTCTACGGCCCCGACGTGTGGCTGCCCGAGGAAACGCTGGCCGTGCTGCGCGAGTACGTGGTGTCCATCAAGGGCCCGCTGACCACGCCCGTGGGCGGCGGCATCCGCTCGCTGAACGTGGCCCTGCGCCAGGAGCTCGACCTGTACGTCTGCCTGCGCCCGGTACAGTATTTCAAGGGCGTGCCTTCGCCCCTGAAAGAGCCCGAAAAGACCAACATGGTGATCTTCCGCGAGAACTCGGAAGACATCTACGCCGGCATCGAGTTCGAGGCCGAATCCGACAAGGCCAAAAAGCTCATCAAGTTCCTGCAGGACGAGATGGGCGTCAAGAAGATCCGCTTCCCCAACACCTCGGGCATCGGCGTCAAGCCCGTCTCGCGCGAAGGCACCGAGCGCCTGGTGCGCAAGGCCATCCAGTACGCCATTGACAACGACAAGCCCAGTGTGACCGTCGTGCACAAGGGCAACATCATGAAGTACACCGAGGGCGGGTTCCGCGACTGGGCCTATGCCCTGGCGCAAAAGGAATTCGGCGCCGAGCTGATTGACGGCGGCCCCTGGTGCAAGTTCAAGAGCCCCAAGTCGGGCAAGGACATCACCATCAAGGACAGCATCGCCGATGCCTTCCTGCAGCAGATCCTGCTGCGCCCCGCCGAATACTCGGTGGTGGCCACGCTCAACCTCAACGGCGACTACATCTCCGACGCACTGGCCGCCCAGGTCGGTGGCATCGGCATCGCGCCGGGCGCCAACATGTCCGACTCGGTAGCCTGCTTCGAAGCCACCCACGGCACGGCCCCCAAGTACGCCGGCAAGGACTATGTGAACCCCGGCTCCGAAATCCTCTCGGCCGAGATGATGCTGCGCCACATGGGATGGATCGAGGCGGCCAATTTGATCATCAGCTCGCTGGAGAAGTCGATTGCGTCGAAGAAGGTGACTTATGACTTCGCGCGGCTGATGGATGGGGCCACGCAGGTGAGCTGCTCGGGCTTCGGGCAGGTGATGATCGACCACATGTGATCGTGATTGACCTGGGTTCTTGAGGACCCTGGAAGCCAGCCCGTCACTGTGGTGACGGGCTTTTTTTATGCATGCCAGGTTCGCATCGATTCCACGGTGTGTAATGCTTCCGTGGGTTTTGACCCTTTCACTCCGCGCTGGCAGCACCCAGTGTGGCCAAGGCTTCGGCGTCCAGCGTGAGCTGGCTGGCCTTGACCAGGTCCTGCAGCTGCGCCAGCGAGGTGGCGCTGGCAATCGGTGCGGTGATGCCCGGCTGCACGATCTGCCAGGCCACGGCCACCTGGCCGGGCGTGGCGCCAATGCGGGCCGCCACGGTATCCAGCGCGCCCAGGATGCGCAGGCCGCGCTCGTTGAGGTACTTTGCCGTGGTGTTCTTGCCGCGGGCGCTCTTGGCGGCATCGGCCTCGGTGCGGTACTTGCCGGTCAGAAAGCCGGCGGCCAGCGCATAGAAGTTGATCACGCCCACGCCTTGCTCCACGCACAGCGGCTGCAGTTCCTTTTCGAAGACGGCGCGGTCGTACAGGTTGAACAGGGGCTGCAGGCTCTCGTAGCGGGCCAGGCCCAGGCTTTCGCTGGTCTGCAGGGATTCTGCCAGGCGTGCCGCCGTGAAGTTGGAGGCGCCGATGGCGCGCACCTTGCCGGCCTTGATCAGGTCGCTGTAGGCGCCCAGCGTGTCGGCCAGCGGCACTGCGGCATCGTCGTCATGCGACTGGTAGAGGTCGATGTGGTCGGTCTGCAGGCGCGTGAGCGAGGCGTCCACCGCCTGGCGGATGTACTCGGGGCGCAGGCCCACCTTGCCGTCGCCCATGTCCTTGCCGACCTTGGTGGCCAGCACGATGCGGTTGCGTTTGCCGTTCTGCTTGAGCCAGCGGCCGATCACCGCCTCGGACTCGCCGCCCGTGTGGCCCGGCGCCCAGCGCGAGTACACGTCGGCCGTGTCGACGAAGTTGAAGCCGGCGTCCACCCAGGCGTCGAGCAGCCGGAACGAGGTGGCCTCATCGGCCGTCCAGCCGAAGACGTTGCCGCCAAAGCACAGAGGGGAAACTTGCAGGCCCGAGCGGCCGAGGGGACGAAGGTTCATGGAGTGGGGTTCCTTGGATGGGGATGCGGGGGACTGTTCGGAAGCATTGTTGCTGCTTTTTTTGAGTCCTGCTGGGGACAAGCGCCCTTCGTGCGTGCGATAGGGGCAGGCCTGTGCGTGATGTTGTTCACGGCGGGGGCGCCTGCCAGCCAGTGGGCCTATGGACTTCAGTGCCCTGCAAAGAGGACACTTCGCCCAGCCTGCAGGGAACCCGTGCCTTGCAGGTGACAGGGTCTGTTCACGCGGGGATATCTGGCAAGCCGGGGTATGCAGAGCTCCTGGTCTACGCCTTCACCGGAGAAACCATGATGCGATCATCAATCAGGCGCTTTGCAGCGCTGGCACTCGGCGTATCGGTTGCCGCCACCGCCCAGGCGCAGCTGTCGGTACGCCCCTCCAGCCGCGACGCGGCGCGGCAATGGCTTGAAAGCTCGTTCCCCGCCCTTTTTCCGCCCGGTGCCGGGCAGGACGGAATGGCCGGGCCCTATGCCTACCGGTTCTACCCTTCGGTGGGCAATGCCTTTGCCTTCAGCGATGGCAAGTTTCTCGTGGCCAGCCAGACCCAGACCGCGGGGCAGATCGTGGACCTGACGGCGGCCATGTGCCAGCTCAATGCTGCGCTGTGCGAGACCACGTCCGTGCCTCCCCCCGGCACGGGCACCGGCGCCGCGTCGGATTGCTTCAACCCGGTGCTGTTGCAGCAGGGAACGACCTACCGTTGGGATTGGCAGTCCAGTGACGGCGCCGTGCAGTTCAGCACCGAGGGGCGCATCAATGGCCCGGCCAGTTTTGCGGGGCAGACGGGCGTGATCGAAACCGAGCGCACCGTGTCGGTGGGCCGGGCCGGGGCGCCCCCATTCACCTCCCGCGTGCGGGAGTACGAAAGCGTGGAGAACACGCCGCAGGGGCCCGTACTGCTGCGCTACGGAAGCATCGTGCTCATGGACGTGCCCTTGGCAGGTACCCGAACCACGATCGTGAACACCCCGGTGAACCGGATCCGCGATTTTTCGCTGGCCGTGAACGAGAGCTACACCTTGAACGAGGTGCGGCAGACCACCATGGAAATACCGGGATTGCCAACCCAGACGAGCACCGTCCGCGAAGCGCAGACCTTTACCTATCGAGGCCAGGAAAGCATCACCGTGCCGGCCGGCACCTATACGGCCTGCAAGTTCGAATGGACAAATGGCGCGCGCCAATCAGCGGGGTGGACGGCCAAGGGCAGCGGATTGCCCCTGGTGATCACCGGCGACGATGGTGCAGGCAACCCGATCACGCTGTACATCAAATCCAGCTCGCACATCAACGGTCAGCCCATATAGCCCAGGGCACCGAGGAGCGCACCGGCCCCCAGCATCCACAGCAGGTGCAGGCGCGTCTTCCACACCAGCAGCATGGTCACCACGGTCGCCAGCCACAGTGGCCAGGCGGTGGCCAAACCGCCGTGGGCCTGGGCCAGTACCCAGGTGGTGGCCAGCAGCAGGCCGATGACCACCGGCACCATGCCCTGCTTGAAGGCGCGCACCCCGCGCCGCTCGCGGTTGCGGTGGCCCCAGCGCGTGGCCAGCCAAGTCAGCAGGCTGCTGGGCAGCATCACGCCCACCATACACACGGCCATGCCCAGGGCGCCCAGCGCCCAGCCCAGCGGGCCGGCGCCGCCCGCGTTCAGGCCCACGTTCCAGCCCAGCAGGGCGATGAAGAGCACGTTCGGCCCGGGGGCGGCCTGGGCGATGGCGATGGAGGCATTGAACTGCGGGTCGGCCAGCCAGGCCTGCTTTTCCACCAGGAAGCGGTGCATGTCGGGCGCGGTGGCAATCGCACCGCCCACGGCCAGCAGCGACAGCGACATGTAGTACAGGAACAGCTGCAGCCAGTCGGCCCAGCCCAGGCTGATGGTGGCGCCGGTCATGGTGCGAGCTTTCGCCAGGTGAGCAGGCAGGCCGCGCCGCCCAGGATCGGCAGCGTCCACATCAGCGGCCAGCGCAGCACGGCCATGGCCACCACCGTGAGCACCGTGACCACCGAGCACACCGCCGGCCCAAGCGGGTGGGTGCGCAGCGTGGCCGAAAGCTTCAGGCCCGTGCCTGCGATCAGTCCGGCGGCCACCGCGCCCATGCCACGCAGGGCGCCGGCCACGGCCGGGTGGCTGGCAAACTGGGCATACACCACGGCCAGCGACAGCACCAGCATGAGTGGAAACAGCAGCATGCCGGCCAGCGCGGCCAGCGCGCCGCGCCAGCCGAAGTAGCGGTCGCCGATGGTGATGGACAGGTTGACCACATTGGGGCCCGGCATGATCTGCGCCACGGCCCATTCCTCGACGAATTCCTCGTTCGTCATCCAGCGCTTGCGTTCCACCAGTTCGCGCTGCACCACGGCCAACACGCCGCCAAAACCCTGCAGCGCCAGCCAGGTGAAGGACCAGAACAGGTCGGTGCAGTTGCGCGGCGCCGGGCGTGGCGGTAGCGGGGTGTGGGGCGCAGGGGAGGGTGGGGCGGCTGGAGCCATGGAAAGCTGGACAGGACAGGGGCTGGACGCCATCGCGGCGCTACCCCGTGATGTTAAGGCAACGCTGAACAAGTCCTTCACGCGTCGCACACCCTGCTTTGGGCGGTCTGCGGCGTTGCAAATGCTCGCCATAGCACCGGCTATGGCTGCGCTTTGCGCCTGGCAGCCCATCCCAAATCAGGGCACGCGCCATCGCGAGGACTTATTCAGCGTTGCCTTAAACGTCTCGCAGATGGGTATGCTGGCGCCTTCCCGCATCCTGAACCAATCCCGACATGAAACTCATCCGTTACGGACAACCTGGCGCCGAGCGCCCCGGCCTGCTCGACAGCGAGGGCGTGCTGCGCGACCTCTCCATGCTGCTGCCCGAGCTGGGCCCGGCCCAGCTCAACCCGCGCACGCTGGCCGCCCTGGCCGCCATCGACGCCACGCGCCTGCCGGCCGTGGAGGGCACGCCCCGCCTGGGCTGCCCCGTTGGTGGCGTGGGCAAGATCGTCTGCGTGGGCCTGAACTACGCCGACCATGCGGCCGAGGCAGGCATGCAGGCGCCGGCCGAGCCCGTGCTGTTCATGAAGGCGATCACCTCGCTGAGCGGGCCGAACGACGAGGTGCGCATTCCGCCCGGCTCGCTCAAGACCGACTGGGAGGTGGAGCTGGGCTTGGTCATCGGCACCCGCGCCAGCCATGTGAACGAGGCAGCCGCGCTGCAGCACGTGGCGGGCTATGTGCTGGCCAACGATGTGTCCGAGCGTTCCTACCAGATCGAGCGCGGCGGCCAGTGGGTCAAGGGCAAAAGCTATGACACCTTTGCCCCCATCGGCCCCTGGCTGGTGACCGCCGACGAGGTGGCCGACCCGCATGCACTGGACCTGTGGCTCGAAGTCAATGGCCAGCGCGTGCAGAACGGCAACACGCGCAACTTCATCTTCGGCCTGCCCAAGGTGATTGCGTACATCAGCCAGTTCATGACGCTGGAGCCCGGCGACATCGTGCTCACCGGCACGCCCGCCGGCGTGGGCCTGGGCCAGAAGCCCGCGCCCTGGTTCCTCAAGCCCGGCGACGTGGTGCGCCTGGGCGCGACGGGGCTGGGCGAGCAGCGGCAGGTCTGCGCGGGCGGCTGATGGGCTTGGGGGAGTAGGGGGCGCACAACGCGCAGGGTAGATGCGCTTGCCGCGGGCAAAGCCGGGCGTGGATACTCTGGCCTGTGCCGTCCGCCCCTTCCCACCATTCATCGACCGTGCTCACCCGGCTGCGCCAGCGCTTTGGCCGCCGTGCGCTGTATGCCGTGCTGTGCCTCATGCTCTGCGCGCTGGCGCTGTTCGAGGTGACCACGTGGCACAAGCTCGATGCCCTCGACAACCGGGTGGGGGATGCGCTCCTGCGCTGGCATGCGGACAGCCGCAAGCCGCCGGACGACGTGGTGCTGATCGACATTGACCAGCCATCGCTGATGGACCCGCAGATGTTCGACATCGCGGGCAAGTGGGTCTGGCCGCGCGTGATCCACGCCGAGCTGATCAATGCGCTGGTGGCACAGCAGCCGCGCGCCATCGTGCTGGATCTGTTCCTTTCGCAACCCGACCGCTTTCGCCCCGAAAACGACGCAGAACTGGCGAAGGCGCTGGCTTTCGAGCGCGCCTTTGTTCCCATGCTCCTCATGGATGGGGCGGAGCAGAAGGCGCCACTGTCCATGGCGCCGCCGGTGATGGGCATACGAGCGCTGGAGCATGCCGACCCGAAGGCCAGCTACGGCATCGAGGCGCCGTTGGCCCTGCCCCCCGACGCCTGGCGCACGGGGTACATCAACTTCATCAAGGACCGCGATGGCATCGGCCGCCATACCGAATTGGGCCGCGAGGTCGATGGTTGGTGGATACCGCACATGATCGGGCGGGTGGCAGACGCGCTGCAACTGCCCAAACCCAAGCAGCCGGGTTTCCGGTTGAACTGGTACGGCACGGAGTTCACACGCATTCCCTATGCCAAGGCCTATCTGGCGACCCAGATGGAGGGAGGCAAACTGCCTTTCGACGCCCATGGCAAGATCATCGTGATCGGTGCCACGGCCAGCGGAATTTTCGACTTCGTTCCCACGCCGTTCGATGCCACGACCCCCGGCCCCTTTGTTTTGGCCACTGGAATAGCCAACCTGCAGAACAATGACTGGTTGCGTGAGGCCCCGGTTTGGGCAAATCCGGCCCTGGTGCTGGTATTGATCTGCACTCTTGCGGTGGCCTTCGTTGTTCGCATGTCACCCATCTGGGTGATCACGGGCTATGCCGCGCTGGTGGCTGCGGCCATTGGGGTCAGTCTGCTGGTGTTGCAGCAGAGCCATGTGTACTGGATGCCGGTGTCCACGCTGGTGCTGGGGGCGGTGGCGTTGCTGGCCTTTGGGCTGCTGTCTTCGCGGCTGGAGATGGGGCAACGGCGCCATGTGCAGGCCATGTTCTCGCGCTTCGTGGATCCACGCATCGTGCAGGATTTGTCTGAAACGGTTGCCCAGGCCGAGGTTTCCGCCAGCCGCGAGATCACGCTATTGTTCTCGGACATCCGGGGCTTCACCAGCCTGTCGGAGCACCGCAAGCCCGAGGAGATCGTGAACATCCTCAACCGTTATTTCGAAATGCAGGTGGAGGTGATCTTCCGCTACCAGGGCACGCTGGACAAATTCATCGGCGACGCCATCATGGCCTTCTGGGGGGCGCCCATCGCCCAGCCCAACCACGCCGTGCTGGCGGTGGAGGCGGCACTGGGCATGGCCGATGCACTGCAGCGCTTTGCCGACGACATGGCACGCGAAGACCCCACCGCCAAATTCGACATCGGTATCGGCGTGCACACGGGGTCGGCCGTCGTCGGATTTCTGGGCACATCGCGCCGGCTGGATTACACCGCAATCGGCGATGCCGTCAACCTGTGCAGCCGCATCGAAGGTTGCACAAAAGGCATAGCCCGGGTTTTGGTTTCCGAGTCGACAAGGGCACAATGTGGGGAAACATTTGTTTTCATTGACCGCGGCGATTTCGAAGTAAAGGGCCGTGACCAGGCGGTGCGGCTTTTTGAGCCGCAGCGCCGCTCGCCAATGGGGGAATCGGCACCCGCCGCAACCCCGGTTTTGACATAGAGAGAGGAGAAGGAAAGTGAACACATCATTCGTAGGCCTTTTGAAGGGCCTGCTGATTGCGCTGCTGCTGGGGCTGGGCCTCGGTGCGCACGCCCAACAGCTGGAAGTCACCACCCCAACCGAGCTGCGCGCCATGCCGGCCACAAATGGCAAGGTGGTAACGAGGCTGGTCAAGGGCAGCAAGCTCGAACAGATCGAAGCGCAGGTCGGCTGGATCAAGGTGAAGTTCGGTGAACTGGAAGGCTGGGTGCGCTTGAACTTCGTGAAAACCATGCAAGCTGCCGCGCCAGCCGCTGCTCCGTCCAATTCTGGTACCAACCTGGCAGGCTTGTTCTCCCCACGCAGCAATGCGCCTACTGCGTCCACCGGCACCAAGGGACTCACCAAGGAACAGATCGCCAACGCCCAGCCGAATCCGGCTGAAATGGCACAGCTTGAGAAGTACGCCATCAACATGGGCCAGGCCGAGCAGTTTGCGCGCAGCGGCAAGGTCGTGGCGCAGAAGATTGACGCTTACACCGGAGCAGAAAAATGAAACTCCAACGCTTGAAGGCCGCCGCGCTGGTGCTGGCTGCCGTCGTATTGCTGACCGGTTGTGAAACCATGCCTGCTGCTGGCGGCGCACCCGGCGGGCTGGGGGCCATCTCCTCCGTATTGGGTGGCGGTTCCGGCGGCGGCTCGCGTGCTGGCGGCGTCATGGACGTGATCCAGGGTGCATCCGCTGCATTCAAGGACTATTCGGCCGAAGAGCAGCGCGCCATGGGCAATGACTTCGCGTCCGTGCTGCTGGGTGCCCGCCCGCTGCTGCGCAACGAAGCTGTGCAGCGCTATGTGAGCCAGGTCGGCTGGTGGGTGGCCGCGCAGGCTGAAAAGCCCAAGGACAAGGACGGCAAGGACATCCAGTTTGCCTGGCGCTTTGGCGTGATCGACTCCGACGCCGTGAACGCCTACGCCACACCCGGCGGCTTCGTGTTCGTCACCGTCGGCCTGTTGCGCCAGCTCAAGTCCGAATCGGAACTGGCCGGCGTGCTGGGCCACGAAATCGCCCACGTGACGCGCGGCCACTACCTGGCCGCCATCAAGAAGGGTGGCTTTGCCCAGGCTGCCGGCGGCGTGGTGCAGGCACGCTCGGGCAATGCCATGGTGAGCTCTGCCATGGTGGGCCTGGTGCGCAATCTGTACACCAAGGGTCTGGACCAGTCGGACGAGTTCGATGCCGACCGCCAGGGCGTGCTCTACGCCGCCCGGGCCGGCTACGCACCCATTGGTCTGCCCACGGTGCTGAACATGTATGCAGCCACCGGTTCAGGCTCCAATCAGGCGTATGAAGTGCTGTTCTCGACCCATCCGGCCCCCAAGGACCGCCTGGAGAAACTACAGCCGTTCATGTCCAGCAAGTTTGGCTCGGCCGCGAACGTGAGCAACGAAGCCCGCTACGACGCCATCAAGCGCCAGCTGCGTTGATGCCTGCAGGGCGGCGGCGATGCCGCCCATGGCAAAAACCCCTGCCGTGCATTGCAAGGCAGGGGTTTTTCATTTCTGGCGGGCAGCGGCTCAGCCCATCTTGCCCTTGAACCTGTTACCCGCATCGCGCCAGCCCGCCTGCTCGGGCGTCTTGACCTGGAAGGCCTTGATGTCGGCCTGGCTCTCGAACTTCACCTTGAAGATCTTGAAGCTGGCCTGGGTTGCGTAGTCAACAAAGTACCAGGTGGTGTCCCCGCGCGCCTGGGGCTCGTAGGCGGCCTCGTACCAGCACAGGTCGGCCTGGCTTTCATGGGCCACTTCGCAGACGGTTGCATCGGCCTGGTGTTCGTACTTGGTGACCAGAATCTTCGCCATGGGGAGTTCCTCTTCGTGCACTGGAGACGGGGCCAAAAGTCGCGCCGGCGGCATTGCCTTGTGTCGCCAGTGCAAGGTTATCCAAAAAACCGTGAAAAATTCCACGGAACCGACAGGCGTCACATATGGACACCTTGTCGGTGAAATTTTGTCTTTTTCAGCGCACCGAAGTGGCTACTCCACTTGCGCCGTCTCCACGAAGATCAGCTCGCAGGAGTTGGCGCCCGAATCCGAGCGGGTGAGTGAGCTGGTCCAGCGCCAGCCGCCGGGGTGCGTTACCTCCACCAACTGGCCGGTGATGCGGATGAATTGCCCCGTGCGCGCCTTTTTGAGCACCCGCTCCACGGCCGCGTTGGCCGGGATCATGTGCATGTTGGCCGATGACTCGATGATCTCCTGCAGGGGGATCGGTGGCTGGCTCGACCACGAATAGCGGTACCAGCGCCCGCCCTGGGTGATGTTCAAGGGCTCGTACACCGCCGGCTCGGCCATGCGCCGCCAGCCCAAGGCAAGGTCCACGGGGGACAGATCGGCTTCGCGGCCAAAGGAGTATTCCTCGCGCCCCAGCACCCTGGCGCGTATGGCGAACTGGGCCAGTGGTTTGACCTGGTACTCCTTCAACGCAAAGGGGGCAGCGCTGGTGGAGGTCTGCTGCGGTACCTCGGCAAACACCTGCTGCGTGGCCGACTGGCCCTGCAGCCGCTTGTCCACCCGGCCCAGGCGCAGCTTCTCGACGGCGAAAAAGCCGATGAGCAAAATGATCGCCAGCAGGACAACGGTCTTGAGTCTCATGGAAGTTCTTGCGGCGGCCAATGCGTTAGGGTTGTGGAAATAAATGTAACGCGGGGCTGCGCATTTTGCGCAATTGGCTGACAGGGCGCGCGTGCCTGGCCCTCCACACTGCAGCCATCGCTCGCCACAAAGGCCCATCGCCATGCCATTTTCCTTCTCCCTGACATCGCGTCCCTGGCCGGCGCTGCTCACCGGCACGGTGCTGGCGGCCAGCCTGGCCGCCTGCGGTGACACCGCCATCCTCTCGCCCGAGCAGGGCATGGGCAAGTCGCCCACCTTGCCGGCGCCGAACCAATCGCTGATTCCCACGCTGCACATCGCCCCTGCCAAAGGCTGGCCCGAGGGATCCATGCCCACCGCCAGCCTCCCGGGCCTGTCGGTCACGCCGTTGGCCACCGGGCTCGACCATCCGCGCTGGGTGCTGGTGCTGCCCAACGGCGACGTGCTGGTGGCCGAAAGCCAGGCCCCGCCCAAGGGCGAGGGCGCGCCATCGGGTGGTGTGCTCGGCGCCATCAAGGGCTGGGTCATGAAAACGGTGATGGGCAAGGCCGGCTCGGGCAAACGCCCCTCGGCCAACCGCATCACGCTGCTGCGCGACGCCGATGGCGATGGCAGGGCCGAAACACAGAGCGTTTTTCTGCAGAACCTGAACTCGCCGTTCGGCATGGCCCTGGTGGGCAACGAACTCTACGTGGCCAATGCCGATGCGGTTGTGCGCTTTCCCTATGAGGCGGGGCAAACGAGCATCACCGCCCCGGGCACCAAGCTGGTGGACCTGCCCGGCGGCCCCATCAACCACCACTGGACCAAGAACCTGATCGCCAGCGCCGACGGCAGCAAGCTCTACGTGACCGTGGGCTCCAACAGCAACGTGGGTGAGAACGGCATGCAGGCCGAAGAGGGCCGTGCCGCCATCTGGGAGGTGGACCGCGCCAGCGGCTCCCACCGCATCTTCGCCAGCGGCCTGCGCAACCCCAACGGCCTGGGCTGGGCGCCCGGTACGGGCGCGCTGTGGACGGTGGTCAACGAGCGCGACGAGATCGGCAGCGACCTGGTGCCCGACTACCTCACCTCGGTCAAGGATGGCACCTTCTACGGTTGGCCCTACAGCTACTACGGCCAGCATGTGGATGAGCGCGTGCAGCCGCCCCGGCCCGACCTGGTGGCCAAGGCCGTGTCGCCTGACTATGCCCTGGGCTCGCATGTGGCGCCGCTGGGCATGGCGTTTTCGCAAGGGCCGGCCCTGGCGCCACAGCTGGCCAGCGGCGCCTTCGTGGGCGAGCATGGCTCGTGGAACCGCAAGCCGCGCAGCGGCTACAAGGTGGTGTTCGTGCCGTTTGTCGATGGCCAGCCTTCGGGCCTGCCCATCGACGTGCTCGCCGGTTTTGTGAGCCCGGACGGCGATGCCTATGGCCGCCCCGTGGGTGTGGCCGTGGATGCGCGCGGTGGTTTGCTGGTGGCCGATGACGTGGGCAACGCCGTGTGGCGCGTGGGTGCAGCAGCACCCAGGTAGCCCGGAATTCAGCGCATTCCGACCGCTTGCAGTGCCTTCTGGAGCGTGATCCGGAAGACCGTGTGCTGGTAGGGGTCTGCAATGACCACCGTGTGGGTGGCCCGGCCGTCGCTCAGCGTGAAGCCGTTGGTGTACGCGCTGATATTCACCAGAGAGTTGAGCGGCAGGGCAAAGGACTTGTGGTCGCCCGCGAAGATGACGCGCTCGTCGGTCACCACCAGCTCCCCGGTAGCGACGATGAGGGCCTCGTTCACTGCCATGCTGGTGGCATTGCTGTGGTGGTTGGTGCCCACGCCAAACAGTTGCGGGTGGCTGGTTCCCGCTGTCTCGGTTTCGTAGCCCACGGTGTGGACCTCTCGCAGGCCCGCCTCGACCGCTGCATAGGCGACTTCTCCGGGCCGCACCAAGGCCTGGCGCGGAACCATTGGGGTCAGGGGCTGTTCCTGCAAGCGCACGAGGGCTTGCTGTTCGCGGGCTTTGCGGATTCTGATGCCGCGCGCACTCACCACCAGAAAGAAACCCAGGGCGCCCGCGATACCCCAGCAAAGGGCCACGCCGATCACGGCCTGCAAAAGCGTGGCACTGGGGGGAATCTCCCCCTGCAGCCACAGCCGGAGCCAGTTGACCGGCACCAGCGCAAGGATCACCACGATGACCCACGAAAAAAATCTGCCGACGCCCATTGCACTCCCTCGCTTTGTTCCTGGTGCATGAAGTCTACCGGCGCGCGCTGGCGCCCTGGCGTTGTCAGGCGCCCACCGAATCGACCAGCTCGGTGGGGAACTCGCCCGGCATCACCACCTCCAGCATCTCCACGTCCTCGCTGTGCCCCAGCTCTCGGTGCCGTATGCCGGGCGGCTGGTACACGCAGGAGCCGGCCTCGAGCCGCACCACGCCCTGGCCCTCGTATTCGAACTCGATCCAGCCCTTGAGGATGTAGACGAGCTGGAAAGTGGTGCGGTGCAGGTGCGGCTGGCTCGAAAATTCGGCACCGCCCGCAGCGCGGATCACGTGGGCCACCAAGCGGCCGTCAGTGGCGTCCTTGATGCCCAGGTCGCGGTACTCGAAGAACGAGCGCAGGCCGCGCGTGAAGGTGGCGTTGGTGGCGTGCGTGGCCACGAAGGTGGAGGCTGGATTGGCTGGGGTGGTGTCCATGGCGGGGTGTCTCCTTGTCAAAGCCAGGTGTCGTGGGTCGCCACCTCGGCGGGGAACATGTTGATGTACTGCACCAGGCGCGGCCGGGTTCCCCGGTTGGGGCTGGCACCGTGGGGCAGGGCTTGGTGCCAGATCACGAGATCGCCTGCGCCTGCGCCGACGGGCGTGGCACCCAGGGCCTGGAAGTCCTGGCGGCGCGGATCGGCGCCGGGTGGCAGGCGGGCCAGCCAGTCGCCCACCGTGCGGTGAAAGCCGGGCACCACGGTGAGTGCCCCCTGCTCGGGCGGTGTGTCGGTGAGGTACAGGATGCCCTGGGTGCAGAACGGGATGGGCTGGGCCAGGCTCACGTCCCAGTGCAGCCCTTGTGCACCGTAGGCATGGCCCGGGCGCTCGGGCACGTTGAAGCCGCAGCGGTCGGTGCTGCGCCACAGGTCGGCCGTGCCCCACAGCTGGGCAAAGGCCTTGTGGATGCGCAGGGAGCGGCGGTTCTTCTCGAAGGCCGGGTGCTGGAACAACTGCAGCATGATGTTGCGCGGTGCATGGGGGTACCAGGACTCCGGGTCGTCCGGCGTGGCGTTCACCGCGTCCCACACCACCTGCGCGGCGGCGGCGCTGTCGGCTGCGGGCACGGCCTGCCGCACGACCACGTAGCCATGGGTGTCCCAGTGCGCCAGATCGGCCGCGTCGAGCACGGGCGGCATGGCCTCTATCCGGGCGTGCAGTTCCCGCAGCGCATCGGGCGGCGGGCCACCGTCGACCAGGGCCTGGATGCGTGCCACGGTGGCGGCATCGGGTGCACCCGCAGTGCGCACGATCCAGTCCTCGAAGTCGGCGAAGTCCGGTGCTTCGCGCAGCACGTGCTGCATGGTCTGCTCCAGCCCCACACCCAGTGCGGCCAGCACGATCTGGGTGCGATGTGCTTCCTGCATGCCCGAGCCCGCCTGGCCCTGGCGCGCGGCCATCCAGCTGGACCAGCAGCGCTTGAGGTAGGGCACCTGCAGCGCGCCGCGGTCATGGGGAGAGCAGAGGGTGTCGGCGGAGTGCGGTGCGGAGGACATGCAGGAGGCAAATAGCTGTGGGTGCTGGGGTTGTGCGGGCACTCCTTTGTAACAGCCTGGGCATGTCCGGCCAAGCAATGAATCCGGACCCGCTTACTGGGGTACGAACCCGCTTTGCGCGACCAGCGCTGCCAGCGCCCTGGATACCTGTGCCAGCCGCAGTGCTTGCTCGCCGGGCGTGCCTGCAGCCGGTGTCATGGCATTGGCCTGCAGCTTGGCCACCACCTCGGGCAGGGCCACCACCTGGTTCAGCGCCGTGTTGTAGCGGGCCACGGTCGCGTCGTTCAGCCCGGCAGGGGCGTACAGGCCCAGGAAGTCGCTGGTTGCGTCCAGGCTGGGCAGGCCCGCCTGCGCGAACGAGGGTACACCCGGCAGCAAGGGCGTTGTGCGGCTGACTGCCAGGATGCGCAGCCGACTCGCCTTCTGGTACTGCAGAAAATCCGAGATGCCCGACACGCCGGCCGCGATCTGCCCGGCCAGCAGGTCCGTCACCATGGGGGTGGCGCCCCGGTAGGCCACGGGCACGATGTCGGCCTTGAGCTGGCGCGCCACTTCGCCGGCAATGAACTCCGGTGCGCTGGCCGGGGCGGGCACGCCGATGCTGGCCTCGCTGCGGTGCGCGGCGAACCAGGTACCCAGTTCCGCCAGGTTCGCAGCCCCTGTCTTGGGGTGCACGGCCAGCGCCAGCTCGAAATTGGCCACGGCGCCCAGGGGCCGGAAGTCGGTGGCGGGCGCAAAGCCCGGCGCCTTCATGGTCAGCGGCACCATGGCCACGGTGTGGGTGTTGCTCATGAAGATGACGGAGCCGTCTGCGGGCGCGGCCTTCAGGGCCTGGGCGGCAATCTGCCCGCCCGCGCCGGGCTTGTTGTCCACCAGCACGGGCTGGCCCAGTTGCATAGCGAGCTTTTCGGCCACGATGCGCGCCGTGGTATCCGCAGGGCCGCCCGGCGGGTAGCCCACGAGCATGCGGATGGGGCCGCTGTAGGTTTGCGCCTGGGCGGCGCCGGCTGCGACCAGCAGTGGGAGGGCCAGCAGCGCGGCTTGCAGGCAGCGGCGGCGGGACAGAGCGAATGGGTAAGGGTGGGGCATGGCGTCCTCGTGGGGCTGGGGGGATGGTGGTCAGGCGGCCTGGCGCTGGGTCAGCAGCGCACGGCGCCGCTCGACGATGGGGTGAAGCCGGGCCCGCGCGGCCTGCACCAGGGAGGCCGGCGCCTTGTGCGGCGAGCCGGTGTCAAAGGGCGGCTCTGGGTCGTACTCGGCAAACAGCTGGATGCCCTGGGCCACTTCGGTGCTGCTGGCCAGCGCAATCGCCTGCAGCGCACAGTCGATGCCCGAGGTCATGCCGGCACCGGTGATGCGGTTGCGGTCCACCACCACGCGTTCATCGACCGGGGTGGCGCCTACCAGGGACAGCAGTTCGTGCGATCCCCAGTGGCAGGTGGCCCGGTAGCCTTGCAGCAGGCCAGCCGCGCCCAGCACCAGCGGGCCGGTGCAGATGCCCACGATCCATTGCGCTCCCTGGGCCTGGCGTGCGAGGAATGCCAGGGTCTCCCCATCGCTCAGCAGCGCCTCGATGCCCGGCCCGCCGGGGACGACCAGCATGTCCAACTGGCCACAGGTATCGAAGGACGCCGTGGGGCGGAATTCCCAGCCCAGTTCCGTGCGGACCGGGTCGGTGTGCTTCCACACCAGGTGCAATTGTGCGCCGGGTATGCGCACCAGAAGGTCTGCGGGTGCGACGTAGTCGATGGCCGTGATTTCCGGAAATACAAGCATGCCGATGTTCATGGGGGTTGGCTTTCGTGGGTGGGAGGGATGGCTCCACTGTAGGATCGGGCTGTTTGTCCGTCAGGACACAACAACCACGATTTCTGCCAACTCGCTTTGCCCCCAATGGCCCACCCCGCGCACCAGGTCTGGTTTCTTGTGTTCGATCAGTTCCAGCTGCTCGACGTGAGCGGGCCGCTGCAGGTGTTTGCCACGGCCAACGACGAGCTTCGGCTGGCGGGGCGGCCTGCGGTCTACGAGACCGCTGTCTATGGCCTCGAAGGTGGCGCGACCTGCAGCTCCAGCGGGGTCGAAGTGCTCGCGCGGCCCTTGCCCGAGCGGCTGGCCAGAACCGTGCAGACCCTGGTGGTGCCTGGAGGGCCCGGGGTGTTCCTGCCGGCGACCCCATCATGCAAAGCGGCAGACACGCCTGCGGCGGCAGCCCTGGCGCGGTGGATCCAGCAGGCGTCACCGCGCATCGAGCGGCTGGCATCGGTGTGCACCGGCGCTTTCGTGCTGGCGCACGCCGGCGTGCTCGATGGGGCGGGGGCGGTGACCCACTGGGCCGCCTGCGAGCAGCTGTCGTCCCGCTTTCCGGCAATTGCGGTGCAGCCCGATGCGATCTACTTCCGCCAGGGGCGGGTGTGGACTTCGGCCGGGGTCACGGCCGGCATCGACATGGCGCTGGGCATGGTCGAGGCCGACCTGGGCCGCGACATCGTGATGGCCGTTGCCAAGAAGCTGGTGGTGTTCTACAAGCGGCCCGGCGGGCAGTCGCAGTTCAGCAGTGCGCTGCTGGAGCAGACGGCCGGCGACCAGCGCATCACCCGGCTGCACGCCTGGATTGCCGAGCACCTGCGCTCTGACATCAATGTGGCGCGCATGGCCGACCAGATGGGCATGACCCTGCGCACCTTTGCGCGCTTCTATACCACCCACACCGGCACCACGCCCGCCCATGCGGTCGAGCGCATCCGCCTGGAGAAGGCCTGCCGCCTGATCGAGGCGCACCGGCACAGCAACAAGGCGGTTGCGGTGCAGTGCGGCTTCAATTCGGAAGAGGTGATGCGGCGCGCATTCATGCGCCACCTGAACGTGTCACCCAAGGGCTACCGCGAGCGGTTTGCGGCGGCTGGCGCCTGACGGGCGCAACCCGGGCCGCTGCCGGGTGTCACTCCCACCAGGTGATGACCGCCTTGGCGGCTGCCATGGACTTGTAGCGGGTTTCAGCACGGTGCTCATCCTTGACCACGACGGAGCCGTCCTGGTGCAGGCGGTACGTCCACTGTGTGCCTGCGAGTTTGCCCTCTTCGACGACCGTCTCGCTCAGCAGGGCGGACTGGCGGGCAGCTTCCTCCTGCTGCCGGGCTTCATTCTGTTGTTGTGCCGCGCGCTGGCTGTGTTCGGCCGCGATTCCTTTTTCGATGCCATCGACGTAGGCAATGGCATCCTCCACGGTGCCAAAGAGCTTTTCGTTGGCGACGAATTTATCGAGCGTGGTGTTCTTCTCGATGTTGTATTTCTTGACCAGGAACAGCTTGTAGGCGTCGTTGTCCACGGACATCTCGCCCATGAATCGATTGGTTGCCTGGCTGGGGGACGCTGCGGGCACATCAGGCTGGTACCTGGACGAATCCAGCTTTAGCTCTGCAATGGCTGCGTTCACGCGTTCTGGCATGTCATTGAAGGTGTAGCCTTTTTCCAGCAGCTTCTTGGTGTAGAAGCCGTTGTAGATGAAGGCCCAGATGATGCACATCGGGAGCCAGCTCAAGCCTGCCGTCATGGCGGCGAAGATGACGGCAACGGCGAAATATCCGATGAACGTGAGGTAGTCCGCTCGAAACAAGGCGGGGAACGGACCGAAGAAAAAAGTGGTCCATGAAAACCCATGGAATCCCGTCTTGGTGATTCCGGTGGAGTTGTTGATCATCTTGACTGCCTCAGCCATTTTTCGCCTTTCAAGTGGATATGGAATGCACTGCATCGCGCACAGCCGTTGGTGGCCAGTGCGGCACCTCCCGCCAACTGCCTTGCCACCGTGCGGTACATGGAATGCGCATTGCAGTGACAGGCAGGGCTACTCTTCATTCACCAGTCTACCTACATCTTGTAACGATGCCGGTGGCCGTTGCGCACGAGGGGCTTCTGTGCCGCCATGGCAGGGAGGCCGCCACCCGCAGGGCCAGGCAAAGGCACAAAAAAATGCCGCCTCTAGGGGCGGCTTGGGAGGGGCTTACCTTGGAGAAAAAGGGAAGATTCCGGTCCAGTGGTCAGGCAAAGGTGTTGACCTGGGTGCCCAGCGAGCCCGAGGTGGCCAGCGGTGGCTGGGGCAGGGCCTGCAGCAGCGTGGCGGCCGAAGTGGCCTGGATGTCCAGCGCCTTCTTCAGCACGGTGATGTTGATGGCGTCCGAAGTCTCGCGGCTGGCCAGGGCCGTGGCGGTGTTGACGATGCTGTTGGTGAGTGCGACATCCATGCGGGTTCTCCGAATCTTGTCTCTCTTATCGGCATTCTGCGCCTGAAATGAAGGGCGTTTGCGCACTGTTACATCCTGGGGCGCCGTGCGGCCCCCTTCATTCCAGCGCGGCAACCCCGATGGGCGTGCAGGCCGCCAGGTCCGATGCGCTGGCGTCGGGAAGATGGCGGGCGGCATTGCGCAAGGCCGTGCGCAGGCCTTCCTCCAGCACCGGGTGGTAGATGGGCATGCCCAGCAACTGGTGCACCGTGAGCTTTTGCTGCACGGCCAGCGCCAGCAGGTGGGCCAGGTGCTCGCCGCCGGGGGCGCACATCTCGGCGCCCAGCAGCCGGGCGCTGCCCTTGTCCGCATACACGCACAAGCGCCCCTGGTTGCGCAGGGCGGCTCGGGCCCGGCCCTGGCTGTCGAAGTCCACGGCGCCCACCACGGTGTGTGCCGGATCCAGTTGGGAAAAGGGCACGCCGACCACCGCCACATTGGGGTCGCAGAACACGATGGCCAAGGGCACACGGCGCACGAAGCGCGTGGGCTCGGCCGCCAGGGCATTCATGCCGGCGATATGGCCTTCGTCGGCGCCCTCGTGCAGCAGTGCGGCATCGTCGTTGGCATCGCCCGCCAGGAACACGCGCAGCTTGCCGATCTGCTGGGTCTGTCGATCGACGTGGGGCATGCCTTTTTCATCCAGCGGTTCGCCCAGGGTCTCAAGCCCCAGGTGCTCGATGTTGGGCGTGCGGCCCATGGCTGCGATGACGTGGTCGACCACCACGCGGTTGGCGCCGCTGCTGACCTCGATGCCACCGGGCACCTCGCGCAGCTCGGCCTTGGCATGGGTGTGCAGCACCATTTCCTTTTTCAGCAGTGCCGCCAGTTCGGCATTCAGGGTCGGGTCGCTCAGGCCGCCCAGCGTGTGGCCGCTGGTGAAGGCCGCTACCTCCAGGCCCAGGCGCGCCAGGGCCTGCGACAGCTCCACGCCGATGGCGCCCATGCCGATTACCGCCACGCGCGGGCCCAGGGTCTGCTGCTCGAACAGGGTGTCGGTGGTCAGGATGCGGTCGCCAAGGGCCAGCCACTCCTCGGGCACCACGGGCCTTGAGCCGGTGGCGATGATGATGCTGTCGGCGTGGTAGCGCACGCCGCCTACGTCCACCGTGTGCGCATCCAGCAACACGGCGCGGCCCGAGAGGCTGGCGCCGCCCAGGTCGTCGGTGGCCTGCATCGCGCCGGCCACGAAATCGTCGCGCAGCGCCCGCACGCGCTGCAGCACGGCGGGGAGGTCGGCCGTAAGGCCATCTGCGCCCCGGATGCCGAATTCGCCGAAGGCGTGGCGCCGGTGGAAGGCGTTGGCCGCCTCGATCAGGGTCTTGGACGGCATGCAGCCCACGCGGGCGCAGGTGGTGCCCCAGGGCCCGTCATTGACGATCAGGTAGCGCTCGGTGCGCTTGCGCACCTCGCGCAGGGCGGCCAGGCCAGCCGTGCCTGCGCCGATGATGATGGTGTCGAGCGGCTGGCCCATGGATCGCGTCTCCCGAGGTGCATTGGAGCCGGTAGTTTGAAGGGCGTGGCACCCTGGGCTTGTAGGCGGGTTGCCCAATGTGTTCAGGCGGCGGTATCGGTCCAGCCCACCCGGCCCTGGCCTTGGTCATTGACGCGCAGCACGAAGGCGTCGGCCTGCGCTTGCGGCAACCGCATCTGCAGGGTGACCAGCGAGCCGTGCTGCACGTCGATCAGCTCGGCACCGGCGGCCTCCACCTCCCGGCGCAGCAGGCCTTCCAGCGCATAGGGCACCATGCACTGCAGCGTGGCCATGCGCTGCAAAATGATTTTGGGCGCCGTGAGCAAGGCCTGGGCGATGGTGTCGGTGTAGGCCCGCACCAGCCCGCCCGCGCCCAGTTTCACCCCGCCGAAATAGCGCACCACGGCGGCCTGCACGCCCTCCAGGTCCTGGTGGCGCAGCACGTCCAGCATGGGCCGGCCGGCCGTGCCGCCGGGCTCGCCATCGTCCACGGCGGCCGACTGCCCGCCCGCGAGCAGCGCCCAGCAGACATGTGCGGCGCCCGGGTGTTGCTTCCACAGCGCGTCCACGGCGGCCTGCGCACTGGCGCGGTCGGCCATAGGCTGCACGCAGCCGATGAAGCGGCTCTTCTTGATGATGAGCTCACTGTGGGCGGGGGCTGCAAGGGTCTGTGGCATGGGGCGCAGAGCATAAGGCACAGCGGATTGCGTTTTTGTGCGTTGCCCACGCCACTCGGCGGCAGGGCCTGTACACCGGCATCCCCCAGATGGGTGTGGTGCAAATGCCTCACCTGCGGCGCTGGAGGTGGCAGTTATGTGACGCCTGTCACAGCCGCGCGCCCGCTGGTCGGGCTCGGGCCTGTAAGTGTGCGTTCTGTCACAAGCGCAGACGCGGTGCGTTCCTACACTTGACCCCATAGCCGATAACTATTCTCGGCAAACAACAAGCAAGCAAACGTACCCAAGGACCCGCCATGTTCGCACTGCCATTGACCGCCTCCCTCCCCAGCACCCTGGCCAGCCACGTGTTCGGCCGCTTCGCTGCATCTTCCACGCCACGCATGGCCGTGCAGTCTCCTGCCGCTGCCGCCAGCGCCCTGCGGGCCGATGCGGCGACCGATTTCGAGGACGAGGAAGAGTTCGACCTGGCCCAGCGCGTGCGTGAAGTGGGTGAGTGGTAAGAACTATCGGCGCATGGGGCGGCGGCTGCTTATGCGGCCGTGCTGTCGACCGGGCGTGACATGAGCACGCTGGTGTAGTTGGTGAGCGGCCTCCAGTCGCATTCGCCGACCACTCGGTAGCCCCAGGATTCGTACATCGCAATCAATGCATGGGCCGGTTGGGCGGTGTCCAGTGCCAGGGTGGCGGCCCCGGCATTGCGCGCCCTCTGCACCAGCTCCGCGTGCAGCAACTTCCCCAGGCCGTGGCCCTTGAAGCGGGGCGCCACGCAGAACTGCGTGATGGACCAGACAGTGCTGTCGCGGTACAGCGCCACCTTCGACTCCGGCTGCGGCGCTCGCAGCGTGGCCGTGGCCGCATAGTCCCCTTCGATTTCCATGACCAGTGCCAGGCCCGAGGCCAGGCGCTTGGCCGTGTCCTCCACTGTCTGGTGGGTGGCCCAGTAGCGCAGGCCCTTGGCGGCATGCGGTGCGTAGGCCGAGTGGATGAGCGCCGTCAGCCGCTCCAGGTCGTCGTGCGGGGTGAGCAGGCGCAGGGTGGGTGTTGAAGAGGGGCGGGTCATAGCTTGAGCGACCAGGTTTCTCCCACCAATTGTTGCCCGAAGTCCTCGTACGGCTCCGACTTGTCGAGGGTGAAACCCCGTTTGGCATAGATCGAACGTGCGGTAATGAGACAACTATTGGTCCACAGCACCATTTTTTTGTAACCCTTGGCACGCGCAAAGGCGATGCATTCGTCCGTCAAACGAGCGCCCAGGCCCAGGCCGCGGGCCTTGGGCGAGAGGATCAGCATGCGCAGCTTGGCCGCGGTGGCCGACTTGCGCACCAAAAAGATGGCGCCCACGCGCTCGCCGTCGAGCTCGGCGATCCAGCATTTTTCCCAGGCCGGCTGAAACTTGCGCACGAACTGCGCCGCGATGTCGGCCACCAGGGCCTCGAAGCGCATGTCCCATCCGTATTCGCGGGCGTAGATTTCGCCGTGCTGCTGCACCACCCAGCCGATGTCGCCCGGCACCGGGTCGCGCAGCACGGCCACCTTTGCAGGGCCGCCGGTGGCTGCGGCGGGCTCAAGTAATGCCTCGATGCGTTCCATGGCCTGCACCAGTTCCTGCTGGCGGGGGGCTGGCAGGGGGGCGAGCAGGGCGGCTGCCTCGTCGCGCGAGCGCTGCTGCAGCGGGGCAAAGGCGGCGTGCCCGGCAGGCGTCAGCGTGAGTTCGCTCTGGCGCGCATCCTTGGCGCTCGGCGTGCGGCTGATCCAGCCCGCACCCTCGAAGCGCCGCAGGATGCGGCTCAGGTAGCCGCCGTCCAGCCCCAGTTCGCGCGCCAGTTCGCTGGCCACCAGGGCGTCGCGGTGGGCCAGTTCATAGAGCACGCGCACGTCGGTCAGCGATAGCTCGCTGCCCAGGTAGGGGTCGAGTACGCCAATGCGACGCGTGAAGAAACGGTTGAAACGCCGGACGGCCTTGACTGCGTCAGCGGGGACTTCGGGGGGGCTGTTTCTCATGGTTGATTGCCTCTGTCATTCAATTGATTGACTTTGGCAAGTATATCCTTGCATGCATGGCCGGACGAGGGGTAGGACAAAGCGATGCAAGGCGACAAAAAGGGCCCGCCAACGTAAAATCGCGGGTTATCCATAGCGGCCTCGCCCATTCGAGGTCTCGCACCCCCCACATGAACGCCCCTGTCGACGTCTCCTTTTTCGCGCGCGCAGCCAAGCCGCTGACCAGCTATCGCCCCTATTGGGCGAAGCGCTTCGGCACGGCCAAGTTCCTGCCGATGAGCCGCGCCGAGATGGAGCAACTGGGCTGGGACAGCTGCGACATCATCCTGGTGACGGGTGATGCCTATGTGGACCACCCGAG
This sequence comes from Acidovorax sp. Root219, assembly GCF_001428665.1. Classification (GTDB taxonomy): domain Bacteria; phylum Pseudomonadota; class Gammaproteobacteria; order Burkholderiales; family Burkholderiaceae_C; genus Acidovorax. The sequence goes on along the minus strand of NZ_LMIJ01000014.1, from coordinate 284,130 downwards.
CTTCGGCATGGCCGTGATCGGCCGCACGCTGGAGGCCCAGGGCTTTCGCGTGGGCATCATCGCCCAGCCCGACTGGCAGAGCGCCGACCCGTTCAAGGCACTGGGCAAGCCCAACCTGTTCTGGGGCGTGACGGCGGGGAACATGGATTCCATGATCAACCGCTACACGGCGGACCGCAAGATCCGCAGCGATGACGCCTACACCCCGGGCGACATCGGCGGCAAGCGCCCCGACCGTGCGGCCATCGTCTACAGCCAGCGCTGCCGCGAAGCCTACAAGGACGTGCCCATCATCTTGGGCGGCATCGAAGGCAGCCTGCGCCGCATTGCCCACTATGACTACTGGAGCGACAAGGTGCGCCGCTCGGTCGTGGTCGATGCCAAGTGCGACCTGCTGCTGTACGGCAATGCCGAACGCGCCCTGGTCGAGGTGGCGCACCGCCTGGCCGCGCGCGAGCCCGTGGAGCAGATCACCGACGTGCGCGGCACGGCCTTCGTGCGCCGGCCTGACGACGAGACCGGCAAGGGCTGGTTCGAGATCGACTCCACCAGCGTGGACGAGCCGGGCCGGGTCGAGGCGCACATCAACCCCTACATGACGACCAGCGAGCAGGCCGCCGCCCAGGGCAGCACCTGCAGCAAGGAAGATGGCACGCTGGATGCCGAGGCCGGCGCAGCCGCTGCGGCCGAGCCCAATCCCGCCATCCGGCCCATGCTGTTCGTGGCCAACCCGGCGCTCAAGGCCAAGCTCAAGGTGCCGCCGCGCGACCGCAGCGTGATCCGCCTGCCCAGCTTCGAGCAGGTCAAGAGCGACCCGGTGCTGTATGCCCATGCCAACCGCGTGCTGCATCTGGAGACCAACCCCGGCAACGCGCGCGCCCTGGTGCAGGCGCACGGCGAGGGCGTGACCGCCCGCGACGTATGGATCAACCCGCCACCCATCCCGCTGACCACGGCCGAGATGGACTACGTGTTCGACCTGACCTACGCGCGCGGCCCGCACCCGAGCTACGCCGACGAGAACGGCAGCCACGAAGGCACGACCAAGATCCCGGCGTGGGAGATGATCCGCTTTTCGGTCAACATCATGCGCGGCTGCTTCGGCGGCTGCACCTTCTGCTCGATCACCGAGCACGAGGGCCGCATCATCCAGAGCCGTTCCGAGGACTCCATCATCCAGGAGATCGAGGACATCCGCGACAAGGTGAGCGGCTTCACCGGCACCATTTCGGACCTGGGTGGCCCCACGGCCAACATGTACCGCCTGGGCTGCAAGAGCCCCGAGATCGAGGCCGCCTGCCGCAAGCCCAGCTGCGTGTACCCGGGCATCTGCTCCAACCTGGGCACCAACCACGACCCGCTGATCAAGATCTACCGCCGCGGCCGTGCGCTCAAGGGCATCAAGAAGATCCTGATCGGCTCGGGCCTGCGCTACGACCTGGCCGTGAAGAGCCCCGAGTACGTGAAGGAGCTGGTGCAGCACCACGTGGGCGGCTACCTCAAGATCGCGCCCGAGCACACCGAGCAGGGCCCGCTCACGAAGATGATGAAGCCTGGCATCGGCAGCTATGACAAGTTCAAGCAGATGTTCGAGAAGTTCAGCGAAGAGGCGGGCAAGAAGCAGTTCCTGATCCCATACTTCATCGCCGCGCACCCAGGCACCAGCGACGAGGACATGATGAACCTCGCCATCTGGCTCAAGAAGAACGGTTTTCGCGCCGACCAGGTGCAGACCTTCTACCCGAGCCCCATGGCCACGGCCACGGCCATGTACCACAGCAACAAGAACCCGCTGCGCAAGATCACGCGCGACAGCGAGGGTGTGGACATCGTGCGCGGCGACAAGCGCCGCCGCCTGCACAAGGCCTTTTTGCGCTACCACGACCCGAACAACTGGCCGCTGCTGCGCGACGCGCTCAAGGCCATGGGCCGCGCCGACCTGATCGGCAACGGCAAGCACCACCTGATCCCGACCTTCCAGCCGCTGACCGATGGGGGCTACCAGAGCGCACGGCGCAAGAACTCCACCCCGGGTGGAGCCAAGGCCGCCACGCCTGGCGTGGCATCCAAGCCGTCGCAGGGCGTGGCGCTCAAGTCCACGCAGCCGCAAAAGGGCCGCATGCTCACCCAGCACACCGGCCTGCCACCGCGCGTGACCGGCTCGGCCAAGCCCTCGGCCGGCCGCAAGGGCCGCTAGCCACGGCCCTCCCATGCCGCAAGAGCGCATCCTCTACGCCGACACCGCTGCGTGGCGGGTGGAGCGGGTGGTCAAGCCGGCGGGCGCGGCCCATGCCGGCAACCCCGTCTACCAGGTGGCTACGCCACGTTGGGTCTTCCCGGTGTGCGGCGTGTCCGAGTTCCATGTGCAGGGGCGGCAGGTGCTGCTTGACGGGCTGACCGTGGTGGCCCTGCCCACCGGGCTGCCGTACCAGATCCGCGAATGGCAGGCCGCGCCGCGCAGCCACATGGTGGTCAGCATGCAGCCGGGCTGCGCATCGGCCGGCAGTCCAGAGAGTGCACTTGCATGGACGCTGCCACCCCGGGCCCTGTGGCAGCTGCGCCTGCATTGGCGTGCGCTGGCGCAGGGGCGAGAGCAGGCCACCGGGCCCGTGTTTGGGCAAGGGATGTTGTGCGACAGCGGCATGGCCCATGCGGCCGTGGCGCGCGCACGGCGCTTCATGGCCACGCGCACGGCGGCGGCAGACGGCCAGGCCTGGTCGCTGCACGACGTGGCCGATGCGGCTTGCTGCTCTTACTTCCATCTCGCTCGCCTGTTCCGCGCCCACACCGGCCTGCGCCTGCATTCCTACCGCGAGCAGTTGCGGCTGGCCGCGGCGCTGCAGCGCCTGGACGAGGGGGAGGGCGACCTGGCGGCCCTGGCGCATGACCTGGGCTACAGCAGCCAGAGCCACCTGGGCACCGCGTTCCGCCGCGCAGTCGGCGTGACGCCGGCGCAGGCCCGGCAGGCACTGCAGGGCTGATGATCTCCGCAGGATTCTGATATCCGCACCGGGGGTGCTGCGCCCAGACTGCGGGCATGCCTGTCTTCGCCTCCTTGTTTCGCCGCCTGTGTTCCTCCATTCCGTCGCCCTGGATCGGCTGGCTGGCGGCTCTGGCTGCCGCGCTCATCGGCAGCGGCTGGCAGCTTGCGTCGCGCCATGGCGTCACTACCACGCTGGGGCCTGTCGAGCTGGCCGTGCTGCGCTATGCCATTCCTGCGCTGGTCCTGGCACCGCTGTGGCTGCGGCGCTGCGGGTGGCCGGCAGGCCTGTCGTACAGGCGCTGTGCGCTGCTGGTGCTGTGCGGCGGCCTGCCGTTCGGGCTGGTGGTGCTGGCCGGCGCGCGGTGGGCGCCTGCGGCGCACATGGGCATCTTCGTGGCGGGCAGCCTGCCGGTGTTCACCGCGCTGGGCGGCTGGCTGGTGTCCGGGGAGCGGCCGGCGCCTTCGCGCCTGCTGGGCCTGGCGCTGATCGTGGCGGGCATGGCGGCCTTCGGGGCCGCCGGCTGGCGCACGGTGGAGGGTGCCTGGCGCGGCGACCTGTTGTTCCTGCTGGCGGCGCTGCTGTGGTCCGTGTACACGCTGGCGTTCCGCAGCAGCGGCCTCACGCCATGGCAGGGCGCTGCCGTCGTGAATCTGGGCTCGGCCCTGCTGTTGCTGCCCGTGCTGCTGGTAGCGGGCGCCCCGCGCCTGCTCTCGGCACCCTGGAGCGATGTGGCCTGGCAGGCGCTGGGGCAGGGCGTGGCGGCCGGGCTGCTGGGCCTGGCGGTCTACAGCGTGGCGATTGCACGGCTGGGCCCGGCGCGGGCTGCCCTGTCCGCAGCATTGGTGCCTTTGCTCACGGCGGCGGGTGGGGCCTGGTTGCTGGCCGAGCCGGTGTCTGGCGCCTTGCTGACCGCCGTGCTGCTGGTGGTACCTGGCCTGGCGCTGGGCAGCGGGGCTCTGGCTCAACCCTTGCGCAGGCAGTCGGCCAGCGGGACGGGCCGCGAGAGCGCATAGCCCTGCGCATGGTCCACGCCGATGGAGCGCAGCGCATCGACGATGGCCGTGGACTCGGCAAATTCGGCGATGGTCTCCTTGCCCATGACATGGCCGATGTGGTTGATCATCTCCACCATGGCCCGGTTGGTCGGGTCGTCCAGCAGGTCGCGCACGAAGCTGCCATCGATCTTGAGGTAGTCCACCGGCAGGTGCTTGAGGTACGTGAAGGAGGACATTCCCACGCCGAAATCATCAAGCGCGAAACGGCAGCCCAGTTGCTGCAGGTCCTTCATCAGCCGCACCGCGCTGGGCAGGTGGGAGATGGCGCTGGTCTCGGTGATCTCGAAGCACAGCCTGTGCGCATCCACCCCCGACTGCTCGATTTCGCTGCGGATGTACTTGAGCAGGCTCTCGTCGCCCAGGCTGGTGCCCGAAAGGTTGATGGCACAGGTGTGCACCGGTAGGCCATCCGTGGCCTGGTGCTGCGCCAGCAGGGCGAGCGTGTGCCTTACCACCCAGCGGTCGATGGCGGGCATCATGCCGTAGTGCTCTGCTGCGGGGATGAAGCAGCCGGGGGATACGAGCTCTTCATGGTTTTCGGCAAGGCGCAGCAGCACCTCCAGGTGCATGCCCATGCTGGCACCCTGTAGGGCCGTGATGGTCTGCGCATACAGCCGAAACCGGTCGTGCTCCAGCGCGAGGCGCAGGCGCCGCACCCAATCCATGTCGCCTTCACGGCGGCTCATCTCGATGTCTTCCGCCTGGTAGATGAAGACCTGGTTGCGCCCGCCCTCCTTGGCGCGGTAGCAGGCCATGTCGGCCACGCGCATGGCTTCCTGGATGGTACTGAGCGCGGGGATCAGCTGCACCATGCCGATGCTCAGGCCGGTGGAGAGTTGCCGCCCCTCCCACAGCACGCGCAGTTCGTGCCCGGCCTGGCGCAGTTGCTCTGCAATGCGTGCCGAGGGGCCGGGCGGGCAGTCCTTGAGCAGGATGCCGAACTCGTCCCCGCCCAGCCGCGCCAACGTGTCGCCCTCGCGCAGGTGGCTTTGCAGCATGCGGCAGACCCCGCGCAGCATCTCGTCGCCAGCCTGGTGGCCGCAGGTGTCGTTGATGAGCTTGAACTGGTCCAGGTCCACGTAGAGCAGGGCGCCTTCGCGCCCCATGGCACGCGGCTGGGCGAGCAGGGCCTCCAGCCGGCGCTCGAACTCGCGCCGGTTCACCAGGCCCGTGAGTGCATCGTGGCTGGCCTGCCAGGACAGCTGCTCCACATAGTGCTGTTCGCGCGTCACGTCGTGCAGCACCAGCACCACCCCGCGAGGCTGGGCCTGGTGGTGGATGGGCGAGCCCACCAGTTTGATGGGCACCAGGCTTTGGTCGGGCCGCACCACGGTCGGCGTGAAGCCATCGCGGTGCGTGGGTCCGCCGCGCAGCACCCGCTCCACCAACTGGTCGGCGCCCAGCGGGCCCGTGCCGTCATTGAGCTGCAGCACCTGGGCCAGGGGGCGACCGGTGGCCTCCTGCGCCGCCATGCCCACCAGGGCCTCGGCGGCGGGATTGAGGTACAGCACCCTGCCATGCAGATCGGTGGTCACTACGGCATCGCCAATGGCTGCCAGCGTGACATGCGCCTGCTCGCGCTCCGCGTCGAGTGCCAGCTCCGCACGCTGTCGCTGGGCCAGCAGCGCCCTGGTGTGCCAGGTGGTCAGCAGAATCAGCACGGCGGCCATGCCCATGTTGGCCCAGAGCAGCCATTGCACGATGCGCCGGGAGCTGTCTCCCAGTGATGTACTGAAAGCGCGGGCGGCCGGCGTGGCGCCCGCATTGATGGCACGGATGCTGGCCTGCCAGCCGCGGCGCGTGGCAGCGTCCACCAGCCCTGCGGCATGGCCCTGCCGAATCTCTTCGGCCAGCAGCTGCAGGCTGGCAATGTGCTGGTCTCCGACCAGCCAGTGGGCCAGCGGCTGCTGCATGATCTCGAAGTGGTGGAACCAGCGCAGCAGCCAGATCAGGCTGTCGATGTCATCGGGGTGGTTCTCGCCGCGGGCGAATCCCTCGCGTGCGGCGTTCAGGTCGATGGGGTGTGATTCCAGCAGGGCCAGCCGGGCCGCCTTGTCGCCCAGGGGGGCCTCGACGGCCTTGCGGTACTGCGCGTAGGCGTCTGGGGAGCCGGTAGCGGCGTAGCGGTCCAGGTAGTAGATGGCGTCCTTTTGCCCCTTGGTCCAGAGGCTCTCGCCGGCCACGAAGGCCCGCACGGCGGACAGCACATACAGGCTACCCGAGGCGCAAGCGGCAAGCAAAAGCACCATCAGCAGGAAAGGCCAGGTGATCCGCAGCGTCGAACGCAGCGGTCCTTGGCCTGGTGGCTCGCGCGCGTTGGTCATGCACGGCGGCTGCTGTTGCGCTTCAGGGCCCTGCGGCCCGGTGCGCCTGGAGCGGGCTTGTGTGGCTGGACAATCCCATACCGGTTCCTCCCATGCGGTGGGCTACATCTGCTCCCCAGGCCACCGAGCCGGTGGGTGAGCGAGCGTGCGAGCCTTGGCCGCGCAAGACCACTATATCGGCAACCGGTCGGCTTGGCACCAAATCCTTGGCTGCAGGCACTGCGGCCGCAGATGTGGAAAAACCCGCGTGCCTTGCGGAGCGCGGGTTCGGGGTGGGGTGGCCGGGGGAGGGATCAGCTCGTCGCTGCGTGCGTCCCTACCACCACAGACTGGGTCTTCTCGTCCGGCACCGGCGGCGTGACCAGGTCTTCGATGATGAAGGTGCGGTAGTAGAAGGCCGTGGCAGCGCCTTCGGGAGCGATGGCCGCGACCACCGTATCGGGTTCGTCCTTGCTGTCCATCTGGATCAGCAGGCCGTGGTGGCCGGTACCTGCCAGGTCGGCAATGCGGCGCACCATGTCGCCTTCGGCGCCTACGGAGGGCAGGGGCGCATCGGCAGTGCCCAGTGTGCGCACGATGTCGGCCATGATGGCCTCGGGGCTGGCATAGGCCAGTTCGCCCTTGTGGCCGGCAGCTTCGAGTGCCGTCGCCGCCTGGCGCACGCAGTCCTCGTCGGGGAACAGGGCGAACACATGCCCTGTGGGATAGAACACGCCGCCCATATTGGTCATGGTGGAGTCAAGAATCATTGGCTTCATGGCCGTCTCCTTTGGAGGGGTGGATACTTCTTCCATTGGAGCCGTTGGCAATGTCGCCGTGTGTAGTCCCAGGGACAATTTACCTGTCATCACACATTGGGGCTGTTCCTTCAGCCGATCCAGCGCATCACCCAGGCCGCAAGGCCTGCGCAGTGCAGCACCACCGTTGCCCAGTAAACGACCCGGAACTCGGCCTTGCTCGACTTGTGTCGCAGTGTCTGCTGCGCCACCCAGGCGCCGGGCCATCCGCCCGCCAGTGCCAGCAGGTGCAGGTTCTTCTCTGGCACGCGCCACTGGCCTCTTTGCGCGGCGCCCTTGTCCATGGCGTAGACGACATAGGTCAGCAGATTGACTGCGGCGGCAGCGCCCAGCAGCCACAGGGGCAGCCGTGCGCTCCAGACGCCCCAAGCCAGCAGGGCGACCCACAGCACCATCAGGAGCAGCGCAGGCCCGGTGGATGCCGCGCTGCCCGCGTGGTTTGTGCGCATACGCTGCGGACGGCGGGGTGCGGGCGCTGGTGCCTTGCTCGGCTGGCGTGCCTGCGGTGCCTTCGGCGCGGTGCCCTTGCCGCGTGCCGTGGTGCCGGCCGCCGCCTGCGTGCCCACGGGCTGCACCGCCATGGCACGAGGTCCCTTGCCGCCCACGTGGATCTCTTCGTACACCACGGCCTGACCTTCGCGCGGCACGCCGCCGCCGCGGAAGTCCCGCACGTGGAAGAACACATCCGCATCCGTCTCCGGGCTGCGGATGAAGCCAAATGCGCGCTCCGCGTTCCAGCGCGCCACGGTCCCCTGCTTTTGCATGGCGTCGGCTCCAATCAGGCCAAGGTGTGCAGGGGGATGTCCTGGGCCTGCCCCAGGGCATCGAGCTGCGCGCGGGTCTGCGTGCGCAGGAAACCGGCCACCGCCTCGTGGGTGGCGGGGGCGCGCAGTACCTGGGCGTCGCCCGTGGCGGGCAGGCCGGCGGCCGCGCACAGGCTGGCGGCAAAGTGGGGCTCCAGCGCGGCCACGGCCACGCGGCCGTCGGCGCAGGGGTAGATGCGGTAGCCGGCGTGGTTGCCGCCCACGTCACCCTCGGGTGTGGTCAGGCCCCAGTCACGCGGCTGGGCCAGCCAGGCCGCAGCATCCGCCAGGGCCACCTCGATGCAGACCCCGTGGCCGGTGTGGGCACGTTCCAGCAGGGCCTGCAGCACGGCTTCGCTGGCCATCAGCGATCCGCCCATGTCGGCGTACAGGGTGGGCGGCATCTCGGTGCCGGTGACCAGGCCGGCATCGGCCAGGTAGGTGAGGTCGTGGCCCGGCTCCTCGGCGCGCCCGGCGGCGGCACCGACGATGCGCACCAGCGACAGGCGCGGGTATTTCGTCTGCAGGGCTTCCCAATCCAGGCCAAGCTTGGCCAGGGCCGAGGGGCGAAACGAGGTGATCAGCACATCGGTGCGCGCCAGTTCCTCGTGCAGCGTGGCCTGGCCCTCGGCCGTCTTGAGGTGGGCATGCAGCACCCGCACGCCCTGGTGCAGCGAGGCATAGGCCGCCGGGCTGTAGATGCCCATCGGGTCGGCGCTTGGGTAGCCGGCCACCGGCGGCGGTTCGAGCTTGGTGCATTCGGCGCCCATGCGCGCGCAGCGCATCAGCGCGGCGGGGCCGGGCAGGTTCAGGGCAAGGCTCAGGACGCGGGTGTTGCGCAGGGGTTGGGGCGGGGTGGTGGTGGTCATGTCTCTTTATGGGAATGGAAGGACTGCGATGCACGGGCACCCGATGGCCGGAACTTTGGCCAGGCCGAGCGCTCACTCCCTGCGTTATACAAAATTTGTTACCTTCTCCCATTCATGCACCGCAGAACCTCTTTGGCCGCCCTCGCTGGCCTGGCCATTTTTCCGGGAGTTACCGTGACCTCGCTCAGCAGTGCCGCCGCCTTCCCCGCGTTGCAAGCCCTCAAGCCGTCGCCGCGCATGCCGGTGCTGTTCGTGGGCCATGGCAGCCCGATGAACGCCATCGAGGACAACGCCTGGCGCCGTGCCTGGGAGGCGCTGGGCACGGAGCTGATGGCGCGCGCGGTGCAACCCCAGCTCATCCTGTGCATCTCCGCCCACTGGCTTACGAAGGGTGGCTGGCAGCTCACGGGCATGGCCAGCCCCAAGACAATCCACGATTTCGGCGGCTTTCCGCAGGCGCTGTTCGACCAGCAGTACCCCGCGCCGGGCGCACCGGCCGTGGCGCGCAGCCTGGCCCGAGAGCTGAAATCACCGGCCACCGGCGCGGCGCTGGGGGTGGACGAGGGCGACTGGGGCCTGGACCACGGCACCTGGTCGGTGCTCAAGCCCATGTTCCCCAAGGCGCAGATCCCTGTGCTGCAGTTGAGCATGGACTACAGCCGTGCCCCGGCCGAACACTATGCGCTGGGCCGGCAGCTGGCGGCGCTGCGCGAGCGCGGCGTGCTCATCGTGGGCAGCGGCAATGTGGTGCACAACCTGCGCGTGACGCGCCGCGGCACGGCGGCCAACGAGGCCTATGACTGGGCCCAGGAGTTCGATGTCGTGGTGCAGGACCAGATCAAGAAGGGCCAGCTCGGTGCGCTGGCGGACTTTCTGAAGCTGGGCCCCGTGGCGAAACAGGCCCATCCCACCCATGAGCACTACCTGCCTCTGCTGTATGCGGCCGGGGCGGTGCAATCGACCGAAATGCCGCGCTTCTTCAATACCGGCTTCCAGTCGGCGTCTATTTCGATGCGCTCGGTGCTGTGGGGGTGAATTCACGCTCGATGCGCAGCCAGGGCCAGCGCTGCTGGTAGCTTTGCGCCTTGGCATCGAACAAGGGCAGGTGCGGGCAGGCATGGTTGGGCCGCAGGATGCCCGCGTACAGCTCATCGAGTCCGTAAGGCGCATGCAGTACCGGGCCTGAAGGCGTCGGTTGCAATCCCACGCAGGTGCAGGGCACCAGAAAGCGGCCAATGCCCTCGCGCGCCGAGGTGAGGGCGGTGTAGGGGTAGCCGAACCATTCCTCGTACCACAGGTGTACGCGCGCCTGGTTCTTGGCTTCCACGGTGATGGGCAGGTCGGCGAACAGGGCTGCGGCACGCGCCTGCACGGCCTCTTCGGCGGCGGCCGACAGGTCGCCCGCGTCAAAGTAGAACAGGTCGTAGTCCTTGATGCGCGCATCGGGCGCATGGCCAGCGTGCAGGTTCCACACCGTCTGGAACAGGCAGCCCGCGACCAGCCAGGCATCGGGCAGGCCCATAAGCGGCAAACGCTCCAGAATGGCCGCGTTGTGCGGGTTCTGGAGCGCCTGGCTCACAAAGCGGTGCCGCAGCACCGCTTCATCGTCGAAATCAGACAACTTTTGCGATGGATTGGCAGACGTAGTCGATGTTCTTGCTGTTCAGCGCAGCAACGCACATGCGGCCGGTGTCGGTGCCGTACACGCCGAATTCGCTGCGCAGGCGCACCATCTGGTCCTTGGAGAGGCCCGAGTAGCTGAACATGCCGATCTGGGTGGTGATGAAGGACATGTCCTGCTTCACGCCGGCGGCCTTCAGGCCGTCGACCAGCTTCTGGCGCATGGCCTTGATGCGCACGCGCATTTCGGCCAGTTCCTTCTCCCACAGGGCGCGCAGCTCGGGGTTGCCCAGCACGGCAGCCACTACGGCGCCGCCGTGGATGGGTGGGTTGGAGTAGTTCGTGCGGATCACGATCTTGAGCTGGCTCAGCACGCGGCTGGCTTCTTCCTTGTTGGCGCACAGCACCGACAGGCCGCCCACGCGCTCGCCGTACAGGCTGAAGCTCTTGCTGAACGAGGTGGAGACGAAGAAATTCAGGCCGGCGGCCACGAACTTGCCGATCACGGCGCCGTCTTCGGCGATGCCATGGCCAAAGCCCTGGTAGGCCATGTCCAGGAAGGGGGTGAGGTTCTTCGCCTTGACGGCGGCGATCACCTGGTCCCATTGGTCGGCGGTGATGTCGTAGCCGGTGGGGTTGTGGCAGCAGGCGTGCAGCACGACGATGGTGCCGGCCACGGCCGCGTTCAGGCTGGCCAGGAAGCCTTCGAAGTTCACGCCGCGCTTTTCGGCGTCGTAGTAGGCGTAGCTGTCGACTTCGAAGCCCGCGTTGGTGAACAGCGCGCGGTGGTTTTCCCAGCTCGGGTCGGAGATCAGCACCTTGGCGTTCGGGCTCACCTTCTTGAGGAAGTCAGCGCCGATCTTCAGGCCGCCGGTGCCGCCGATGGCCTGCACCGTGGCCACGCGGCCGGAGGTCACGGGCTCGCTGTCGGCGCCGAAGACCAGGCCCTTGACGGCATTGTCATAGGCCACGATGCCGTCGATGGGCAGGTAGCCGCGGGCCGTGGGGGTCGACATCATGGTCTTTTCAGCGGCCTGCACGCATTGCAGCAGGGGCAGCTTGCCGTTGTCGTCGAAATACACGCCCACACCCAGATTGACCTTGTTGGGGTTGGTGTCAGCAGCAAATTGCTCGTTGAGGCCCAGGATGGGGTCGCGGGGTGCCATTTCGACGGCGGTGAACAGAGACATGAAAATCCTTGAAAGGTTGTCAGTAGCGAAGAATCCGGGCGTGGTGTAACGTGCCAGGTTCCGCCGATTTTAACGGCTAGCCCCCACCAACCGTTGACCTACCCCATGCTGGAAATATCAGAAGTCATACCGGATCAGCAAGACGGCGAGTTCGTGCGCTTCCCCGATTCGCCGTTCGAGCTGTTCCAACCGTACCCTCCTGCGGGCGACCAGCCCGAGGCCATCCAAAAGCTCGTCGAGGGGCTGAACGACGGCGAAGCCTTCCAGACCCTGCTCGGGGTGACCGGCTCGGGCAAGACCTTCACCATGGCCAACGTGATCGCCCGCATGGGCCGTCCGGCCATCGTGTTCGCGCCCAACAAGACCCTGGCGGCGCAGCTGTACAGCGAGTTCCGCGAGTTCTTTCCGAAGAACGCCGTGGAATACTTCGTGAGCTACTACGACTACTACCAGCCCGAGGCCTATGTGCCCCAGCGCGACCTGTTCATCGAGAAGGACAGCGCGATCAACGAGCACATCGAGCAGATGCGCCTGTCATGCACCAAGAGCCTGATGGAGCGCACCGACGTGGTCATCGTGGCCACCGTGTCGGCCATCTACGGCATTGGCGAGCCCGAGAGCTACCACCGCATGGTGATGACCTTGCGCACCGGCGACAAGCTGGGCCAGCGCGACGTGATCGCCCAGCTGATCCGCATGCAGTACCAGCGCAACGAGGCCGATTTTTCGCGCGGCAAGTTCCGCGTGCGCGGCGACACCATCGACGTCTTCCCGGCCGAGCACTCGGAGCTGGCCATCCGCATCGAGCTGTTCGACGACGAGATCGAGAGCCTGCAGCTGTTCGACCCGCTCACGGGCCGCGTCAAGCAGAAGATCCCGCGCTTCACCGTTTACCCCAGCAGCCACTACGTGACGCCGCGCGACAAGGTGCTGGCGGCCGTGGAGACCATCAAGATCGAGCTGGCCGAGCGCTTGAAGCAACTGCTTGCCGATGGCAAGCTGGTGGAGGCCCAGCGCCTGGAGCAGCGCACCCGCTTCGATCTGGAGATGCTCAGCGAGGTAGGGCACTGCAAGGGCATCGAGAACTACACGCGCCACCTGTCGGGCGCCGCGCCGGGCGACCCGCCGAGCACGCTGACCGACTACATGCCCAAGAACGCGCTGATGTTCCTGGACGAGAGCCACCAGATGATCGGCCAGCTCAACGCCATGTACAGCGGCGACCGATCGCGCAAGACCACGCTGGTGGAGTATGGCTTTCGCCTGCCGTCGGCGCTGGACAACCGGCCGCTGAAGTTCGAGGAGTTCGAGCAGCGCATGCGCCAGGTGGTGTTCGTCTCGGCCACGCCGGCCGACTACGAAAAAACCCATGCCGGCCAGGTGGTGGACCAGGTGGTGCGCCCCACGGGCCTGGTGGACCCTATTGTGGAGGTGCGCCCCGCCACCCACCAGGTGGATGATGTGCTGCAGGAGATCCGCATCCGCGCCGAGAAGCGCGAGCGCGTGCTCATCACCACGCTGACCAAGCGCATGGCCGAGCAGCTCACTGACTACCTCACGGACAACGGCGTCAAGGTGCGCTACCTGCACAGCGACGTGGACACGGTGGAGCGCGTGGAGATCATCCGCGACCTGCGCCTGGGCGCCTTCGATGTGCTGGTGGGCATCAACCTGCTGCGCGAAGGGCTCGATATCCCCGAGGTGTCGCTGGTGGCCATTCTGGACGCCGACAAGGAGGGCTTCCTGCGGGCCGAGCGCAGCCTGATCCAGACCATAGGCCGTGCGGCGCGCAACCTGAATGGCCACGCCATCCTGTATGCCGACCGCATCACCGACTCCATGAAAAAAGCCATGGGAGAGACGGAACGCCGGCGCATCAAACAGATCGCACACAACGAGGCCCACGGAATCACGCCGCGCAGCATTGTCAAGAGGGTAAGAGACCTGATTGACGGCGTCTATAGCGAGAAAGCGGGCAAGGATGCCGAGCGCCTGGAGCAGGAAACGATGCAGCGCGCCAAGGTGGAGGACATGTCCGAGAAGGATGTGGCGCGCGAGATCAAGCGGCTGGAGAAGGCCATGCTCGACCATGCGCGCAACCTCGAGTTCGAGCAGGCGGCCCGTGTGCGGGACCAGCTCACGCGCCTGAAGGACCAGGCCTTCGGTGCGCATGGCAATGATTCCGTGGCCTTGTGAAAGCGAGTTTGCACCCCGACATGAGGACGGGGAAGCGCATTCCTGGCGAATTGGGCGGTCAGTAAAAACGCGTATGGGGAAATAGTGACCCGATGGTTTCTTATCCCGACTGATTCGATAGGGATTTGTGCTATACTCCTACAAACTACTCAAGAACAAAGCCCAGCGATGAAGGGCTCCGCAGCGGACAACTGTGCGGAGTAAGGGGCGGAGACGGTGTCGTTGCTGGCCAACAGTCAGCAGTCGGCAGTTTCTACAACGAACAAGCCTTAGCACAAGGAGCTTGCGATGCGTCTCACTACCAAAGGCCGTTTTGCGGTCACCGCCATGATTGACCTGGCCCTGCGCCAGAACAACGGACCCGTCACCCTGGCTGCCATCAGCCAGCGCCAGCAGATTTCGCTGTCCTACCTGGAACAGCTGTTCGGCAAGTTGCGCCGCCATGAACTGGTGGAATCCACCCGTGGCCCCGGCGGCGGCTACACCCTGGCCCGCAAGGCGGGCGACATCACGGTGGCCGACATCATCGTATCCGTGGACGAACCCATTGACGCCACCCAGTGCGGCGGCAAGGAAAACTGCCTGGGCGAAGCCGGCCGTTGCATGACGCACGAGCTGTGGGCCTCGCTGAACCAGCGCATGGTCGAGTTCCTCGACTCCGTCACGCTGCAAAAGCTGGTGGAAGAGCAACTGGCCAAGGGTGTGCAGATCGAAGACAAGCCGATCGTGCGCCGCGCCATCTCGACCACCCCGGTGGTCAAGCCGATCCGTGTGAATGCACCGAATTCGGTGTTCGCACTCGGCAACGTGTTCGCCAAGTCCTGACCTCCAGGTCGATCATGCCGGCCCTGGGGTCGGCACCGCCCTGAACGTTTTTTACTGTACTGCCCCTTGTTGTTTGCAAGCCAGCAACCTTCCTGAGCCAGCCACGCCATGACTCCACACTTTCCCATCTATCTCGACTACGGCGCGACCACGCCGGTGGACCCCCGCGTGGTGGACGCCATGATCCCCTGGTTGCGCGAGCACTTCGGCAACCCGGCATCGCGCAGCCATGCCTGGGGCTGGGAAGCGGAAGAGGCCGTGGAAAAGGCGCGTGTGCAGGTGGCCGAGTTGATCAACGCCGACCCGCGCGAGATCGTCTGGACCAGCGGCGCCACGGAATCGATCAACCTGGCCCTGAAGGGCGCGGCCCAGTTCTATAAGGGCAAGGGCAAGCACCTGATCACGCTCAAGACCGAGCACAAGGCCGTGCTGGACACCGTGCGCGAGCTCGAACGCCAGGGCTTTGAAGCCACCTACCTCGACGTCAAGGAAGACGGCCTGGTGGACCTGGAGGCCCTGAAGGCCGCCATCCGCCCCGACACGGTGCTCGTGAGCATCCTGTTCGTGAACAACGAGATCGGCGTGATCCAGGACATCCCGGCCATCGGCGCACTGTGCCGCGAAAAGGGCGTGCTGCTGCATGTGGATGCCGCGCAGGCCACCGGCCGCGTCGAGATCGACATGAATACCCTGCCCATCGACCTGATGAGCATGACCGCGCACAAGACCTACGGCCCCAAGGGCGTGGGCGCCCTGTACGTGCGCCGCAAGCCCCGCGTGCGCCTGGAAGCGCAGATGCACGGGGGCGGCCATGAGCGCGGCATGCGTTCGGGCACCTTGCCCACGCACCAGATCGTGGGCATGGGCGAGGCCTTCCGCATCGCCAAGGAAGAAATGGCCGAGTCCAATGCCAAGGCGCTTGCTCTGCAGCAGCGCCTGCTCAATGGCCTGAAGGACATCGAACAGGTGTTCATCAACGGCAGCATGGAACGCCGCGTGCCACAGAACCTGAACATGAGCTTCAACTTCGTCGAAGGCGAATCGCTCATCATGGGCATCAAGGGCCTGGCCGTGTCGTCGGGCTCTGCCTGCACCTCTGCCAGCCTGGAGCCCAGCTACGTGCTGCGAGCCCTGGGCCGCAGCGACGAGCTGGCCCACAGCAGCCTGCGCATGACCATCGGCCGTTTCACGACCGAGGAAGAGATCGACTACGCCATTGGCACCATCCGCGAGAACGTCGCCCGCCTGCGCGAGCTGAGCCCGCTGTGGGAGATGTACCAGGACGGCATCGACATCAGCACCATCCAGTGGGCTGCGCACTGACCGAATTGCATTTTGAAGAATTGAAGAGGTACACATCATGGCTTATTCAGACAAAGTGGTTGACCATTACGAGAACCCCCGCAACGTGGGCTCGTTCGACAAGGGTGACGATTCGGTGGGCACCGGCATGGTGGGCGCGCCCGCCTGCGGCGACGTGATGAAGCTGCAGATCAAGGTGAACCCCGAAACCGGCGTGATCGAAGACGCACGCTTCAAGACCTATGGCTGCGGCTCGGCCATCGCCTCGTCCTCGCTCGTGACCGAATGGGTCAAGGGCAAGACGCTGGACGAAGCGGCTGCATTGAAGAACAGCGTGATCGCCGAAGAGCTGGCCCTGCCGCCCGTCAAGATCCACTGCTCCATCCTCGCGGAAGACGCCATCAAGGCCGCAGTGCTCGACTACAAGACCAAGCACGCTGCCGCAGTGGCTGCCTGATCGACCATGGCCATCACGCTGACCGAAGCCGCTGCGCGGCACGTGACCCGCTACCTGTCCCGCCGGGGCAAGGGGCTGGGCGTGCGCCTGGGCGTCAAGACCACGGGCTGCTCGGGCCTGGCCTACCAGCTTGAGTACGTGGACGACAGCGCGCCTGAAGACGTGGTGTTCGAGAACCACGGCGTGAAGTTGCTGATCGACCCCAAGAGCCTGGCCTACATCGATGGTACCGAGCTCGACTTCGTGCGCGAGGGCCTGAACGAAGGCTTCAAGTTCAACAACCCGAACGAACGCGACCGCTGCGGTTGCGGCGAGAGCTTCCGCGTCTAGTCGCTTGCTGTGCCGGCCCTGGTGCCGGCGCCGACTGCCCAGCCAAACCGCCATCGCACCTCTGTGCTGGCGGTTTTTTCTTGACCCTTTCCCCTCCATGAACCTGCAATCCGACGATTTCGAGCTGTTCGGCCTGGCGCAGCGCTTTGCACAGGAGCGCAGCGCCATCGATGCGCGCTGGAAAGAGCTGCAGCGTGAGGCCCACCCCGACAAGTTCGCGGCCCAGGGCGCTGCGGCCCAGCGCGTGGCCATGCAGTGGTCGGTGCGCATCAATGAGGCCTACCAGCGCCTGAAGGACCCGCTGCGCCGCGCCGCCTACCTGTGCGAGCTGCGCGATGCGCCGATCCGCGCCGAGGACAATACGGCCATGCCGGCGGCCTTTCTGATGCAGCAGATGGAATGGCGCGAAGCGCTCGAAGACGCAGAGGGTGAGGCCGCCCTGGAGGCCCTGGACGGCGAGGTGCAGCAGGCGCGGCGCGCGGCGCTGGCCCGCTGCGGCCAGTTGCTGGACGAGGAGGGCGATGCCGCTGGCGCGGCGCGCGAGGTCAGAGCCCTCATGTTCATTGCGCGATTTGCCGACGACATCGAACGCCGCCGGGATCAACTGGGACAATAGAGGTTAGTGGGGCTTGCCCCCTTTCCTGCGGGCCGCGCGGCGGGCCTGCAGACAACGTAGAACACGACGACAAGAATCACTCCATGGCGCTTTTGCAGATCTCCGAACCCGGCCAGTCCCCCGACCCGCACCAGCGGCGCTTTGCCGTGGGCATTGACCTCGGTACCACGCATTCCCTGGTGGCGGCCGTGCGCAACGGCGTGGCCGAATGCCTGCCCGATGACCAGGGCCGGGTGCTGCTGCCCTCGGTGGTGCGCTACCTGGAGGCGGGTGGCCGCCAGATCGGGCACGACGCCGTGGCCGCGCAGGTGGAGGACCCGCGCAACACCATTGCCTCGGTCAAGCGTTTCATGGGCCGGGGCCTGGCCGACGTGGCCGATGCCGCCAAGCTGCCCTACGACTTCGTGCCCCCGGCCGACAGCGCCCTGGGCATGGTGAGCCTGGCCACCGTGGGCGGCGTGAAGTCGCCGGTGGAGGTGAGCGCCGAGATCCTGGCCACGCTGCGCTACCGCGCCGAAGACACCTTCAACGACGACCTGTACGGTGCCGTGATCACCGTGCCCGCGTATTTTGACGACGCCCAGCGCCAGGCCACCAAGGATGCGGCCCAACTGGCCGGCATCCACCTGCTGCGCCTCATCAACGAGCCCACGGCTGCTGCCATTGCCTACGGGCTGGACAATGGCAGCGAGGGCGTCTACGCCGTGTACGACCTGGGTGGCGGCACCTTCGACATCTCCATCCTGCGCCTCACGCAGGGCGTGTTCGAGGTCATCGCCACGGGCGGCGACTCTGCCCTGGGCGGCGACGACTACGATGCCGCCCTGGCCGAGTGGGTGCTGCAGCAACTGGGCCGCACGGTGGAGGCGCCCGGCGACAAGGTCGCGGCCCGCATGGCGGCCCGCGCCTGCAAGGAGGCGCTGAGCGCCGCCGACAGCGCCACCTTCACCGCACAGCTGGCGGGCGAGGGCGTGCAGCACGCCGTTTCGCGCGCGGATTTCGAGGCCGCCACGGCGCCGCTCACGACGCGCTCCATGGTGGCCGTGCGCCGTGCGCTGCGCGATGCGCAGCTCACCCGCGAGGAAGTGCAGGGTGTGGTCATGGTCGGTGGCTCCACCCGCATGCCGCAGGTGCAGCGCGCCGTGGCCGACTTCTTCGGCACCACGCCGCTGACGAACCTGGACCCCGACGAGGTGGTGGCCCTGGGCGCCTCGATCCAGGCCAACCAGCTGGCTGGCAACAACACGGCGGGCGACCTGCTGCTGCTCGACGTGATCCCGCTGTCGCTGGGCATCGAGACCATGGGTGGCCTGGTGGAGCGCATCGTGGCGCGCAACGAGACCATTCCCACCGCCAAGGCGCAGGATTTCACCACCTACAAGGACGGCCAGACCGCCTTGGCGATCCACGTGCTGCAGGGCGAGCGCGACCTGGTGCAGGACTGCCGGAGCCTGGCGCGCTTCGAGCTGCGCGGCATTCCGCCCATGGCGGCCGGAGCGGCGCGCATCCGCGTGACCTTCACCGTCGATGCCGATGGCCTCTTGAGCGTGAGTGCGAAGGAGCAGGGCAGTGGGGTGGAGGCACGCATCGACGTGAAGCCCTCCTACGGCCTCTCGGACGACGAGATCGCCCGCATGCTGCAGGACGGCTTTGCCACCGCCGCGCAGGACATGCGTGCCCGCGCCGTGGTCGAGGCCCGCGTGGACGCCGACCGCATGCTGCTGGCCACCCAGAGCGCACTCGACGCCGATGGCGACGTGCTCTCGGCGGCAGAGCGCGCCGGTATCGACGCCCTGATGCACGCCCTGCGCCAGCAGCGCGAATCCGAGGACGCCGCCGTGATCGAAGCCGCCACCGAAGCCCTGGCCAAGGGCACGGAAGCCTTTGCCGCGCAGCGCATGAACCGCGGCATCCAGCAGGCGCTGGCCGGCCGCAACGTGCAGTCCTTCTGACCGCTCCTTTTTCATCCCTTACAAGAACAAGACGCCCGCCATGCCCGTCATCCGAATCCTGCCCCACCCGGAATACTGTCCTGCCGGCGCCGAAATCACGGCGCCTGCCGGCACCTCGATCTGCGAGGCCATGCTGGACAACCACATCGACATCGAGCACGCCTGCGACATGAGCTGCGCCTGCACCACCTGCCACGTCATCGTGCGCCAGGGCCTGTCCTCGCTCAACGATGCCGAAGAAGAAGAGGAAGACCTGCTGGACCGCGCCTGGGGCCTGGAACCCCAATCGCGCCTGTCCTGCCAGGCCATCCTGGCGCAAACCGATGTGACCGTGGAAATCCCCAAGTACACGATCAACCACGCGAAAGAGAATCACTGACATGACACGGCAGATCGTTCTCGATACCGAAACCACCGGCCTCTCGGCCGAAGGTGGCGACCGCATCATCGAACTCGGTTGCGTGGAGCTGTTCAACCGCAAGCTCACCGGCAACAACCTGCATTTCTACTTCAACCCGGGGCGCGACAGCCACGAGGACGCGCTCAAGGTCCACGGCATCAGCAACGAGTTCCTGCGCGACAAGCCCAAGTTCGCCGAGCTGGCGCCCGACATCCTCGAGTACCTGAAGGACGCCGAGGTCATCATCCACAACGCGGCCTTCGACGTGGGCTTTTTGAACAAGGAGCTCGAGCTCACGGGCCGCCCGCCGCTCAAGACCTATGTCGGCAGCGTGACCGACACCCTGGCCATGGCCAAGGAGATGTTCCCCGGCAAGCGCAACTCGCTGGATGCCCTGTGCGACCGGCTGGAGGTCGACAACTCGGGCCGCACGCTGCACGGCGCCTTGCTCGATGCCGAGCTGCTGGCCGACGTCTACATCAACATGACGCGCGGGCAGGATGCGCTGCTGGTGATCGACGACACGGACGACAGCGCCGGCGGCATCAGCGTGGCTGCCATCGACCTGAGCGCCCTGGTGCTGCCCGTGCTGCCCGCCAGCGAACAGGAAGTGGCGTCGCACGCCGATGTGCTCACGCAGATCGACAAGGCCAGCAACGGCAAGACAATCTGGCGAAAATTCCAGACGGCCTGAAAAGTTGGGCTATAATCGAAGGCTTGTCGCAGCGACAAA
>NZ_LMIJ01000014.1:263540-263657 GCF_001428665.1 Acidovorax sp. Root219 | reverse complement strand
CAGGGGTAGAGCACTGCATTCACACTGCAGGGGTCGCAAGTTCGAAACTTGCATCTCCCACCACCCACGCTCGCAGACAGGCCACGGCAAAATCCTTCGCACGAAGGATGGCGCTGC
>NZ_LMIJ01000014.1:197454-263517 GCF_001428665.1 Acidovorax sp. Root219 | reverse complement strand
CAGGGGTAGAGCACTGCATTCACACTGCAGGGGTCGCAAGTTCGAAACTTGCATCTCCCACCAATTCGAAACCCTTGCAGATTGCGGTCTGCAAGGGTTTTTTCGTTTCGGTTCAGTTACTCGTCTTGCCGCAGCCCGCCGCGCAGTTGCCGGCCGCCGTGAACTCCATGGTTCGGCCAGACAGCGGCACGATGACCGGGACGCGCGAGGCCTTGATGAAGGCCTCGGTCTTGCTGCCCGGCCGCACCACGCCGTCCACCGTGCCGACCTCGTTGACGTGGGAGGCGATCACGGACGCTGGCTTGACCAGCTCATTGATCACGTAGGCGGCCTCGGCAGGGCCGGTGCTGAAGCCGTCGCCGATGTTCATCACCGCCAGCTTCGCTTTGTAGTAATCGCGCACCACGCGCTCCTGATCGGCGGTGATGCCCGTGTCGCCCGACAGGTAGGCCACCAGCCCGTTGCTGAAGGTCAGCACATAGCCGGTCGCCAGGCCGACATCGCCGGCAATGCCCGCGGCCTTCATCGCATCGCCCAACTGGCCGCCGATGTAGTCGGGGTCAACGCCGTTGCTGTGCACGGCCGTCACCGTGGCGATGCGCACGCCCCCCACCGTGACACTGCCGCCGAAGCGAGCCAGCATCGAGTTGGCCGGGTCACCGCCATTGGCCTTGAGCTTGGCCGCGAAGAAGGGCGGCATCTCGCTGCCGGTCACAATTTTGGACTTCTTGGCCAGCGCGATGTTCACTGCGCTGGAGTTGGGCAGGGCCGAGACGGACATGTCGGGGCTGGCACAGGTCCCGGAGTTGGGCGCCTTGTTGTGCGCATTGCCGATGTGGTCGCCGTGCATGTGGCTCACCAGGATGATGTCGATCTTCCCCAGGCGCGGGTCGTTGGGGCCGGCCACCGTGCGGCCCGGGTCGTACAGCACGCGCGTGCCGTTGGGGTCCTCGAAGACCAGGGCCCGGTCCTGCGGGCACAGTTCGCCGTCGATGCCGCCCAGCGGCGTCACTTTCACGGTCTGGGCCTGGGCCGACAAGGCGGTGGCCAGGAAGAGGGCGGCGGCAGAGAACTTCAGGCGCATGGGATCTCCTTGCAGTGGGATGGAAAGGGGTCAGCGAAGCGGGGCCGGATCGGCGACGGCAGCGCCCTCGATGCCATGGCGCTTGAGCGCCGTGGCGACGAAGCCGCTCGCCTTCATGCGTTCCACAAAGGCATGCAGCGTGGCCCGCGCCAGCGGCGGGCGGCTGGCCGGCACGCCCATGGCCTGCTCGATCACCATGAAGCGGCCGGGCAGCACTCGCACACCGGGCACGCGCTGGGCATCGGCCTCCAGTTGCTGGCGCACGCCCGCCGCAACGTCGAGCTTGCGCGAGAGGAATTCGTCGACCACCTGGGGCGAGGTCGGGGCCCGCACCAGCGTGGCCTGCTTGATCTCGCGGGTGAGGAACAGGTCGTAGGCACTGCCCTTGCCGACCACCACCGTGGTCCCGGGCCGGTCGACCTGGGCGTTGGCCGTCAGCGGCGAATCGGCGCGCACCAGGTAGGCACCCTCGATCACCACATAGGCCGCAGTGAACGACACGCCTTCACCGCGCACCGGGTCGATGGCGAAGAAGCCGACGTCGGCCGCACCCGCACGCACCACCTCCACCGACTTGCCGGCCGCATCCACGGCCTTGAGCTCCACCGGAACACCGAGTTGCCGCCCGAGCTCCTGCGCCAGATCGACGGATACGCCCTTGAGCGCACCCGTTGCCGCATCGCGCGAGGCGAGCACCGGGTTGCCCAGGTTGATTGAGGCCCGCAGCGTCCCGTCCGGCGCCAGTGCCCGGATGGCTTCTGCCGAAAGGGCGGGGGACGCAGTGGTGGATTGGGGGCTGCTGGGAGCCGTGAGTGCACAGCCACTCAGGGCGGCAGCACACAGCAGCTGCGCCAGGTGGATGCGCGACGGACGCCGCGCAAGGGTGCTGGTGAGAGGCAAGGCAGAACTCCTTCTGTGGCGAGGGGAGCGGCGGATGCTGCGATCCCCCACGCCCGGAGATTGTGTCACTTACCCTGCACTGGGACCCAAACGCGCCATGTGCACCTGGTGCAGTGTGATCTTGCGCACCTCGGCCTGGCTGGTCTGGATGTGGGCGCGCAGCAGCATGGCGGCTTGGTCGCCGCGGTGGGCGCGGATGGCCTTGAGGATGGTGGCGTGCTCGTCGTAGGTGGCATCGATGCGCGCCTGCTGCGTGAAGTCGAGCCGGCGGATGATGCGGATGCGCTCGGTCACGTCGCGGTGCACGCGCGTCATCTCGGCATTGCCGGCGGCGCGCACCAGGGCGCAGTGGAAGGCCTCGTCCCAGGCCGCCACCTGCAGGGTGTCGGTGCTGCGCTGCTCCGGTGGCACCAGCCAGATGTTGTTGAGCTCGTCGAGCAACCGGTGGTCGACCTGGATGGACTTGAGCGCCCCTGTGCCTTCGTCGCACAGGCGGTGCACGGCGGTGGTCTCCAGCACCATGCGCAGGTCGTAGAGCTGCTCGAACTGGTCGAAGTCGAAGGGCAGCACGCGCCAGCCGCTGCGAAACAGCACCTCCACGTACCCCTCCTGCTGCAGCCGCACCAGTGCCTGGCGCACGGGCGTGCGCGAGACGCCCAGGCGTTCGCAGATCTCGTTCTCGGTGAAGCGGTCGCCCGGCACCAGCTTGAACTCGCCCACGTCGCGCTTGAGCTGGGCGTACACATCGTCGGCGCGCGAGCTGCGCACCGGCTTGGGTTTGGAAGGAGGGGAGGCGGGGAGAGGGGTCTGCACAAAACGACTTTAGCAACTACGGGGCCAGTACCGCGTCGGCCAATGCCGACAGCAGCGCGGCCGATGGCGCGGTCCACCCGACGATGGCGCCCTGGGCGCGCAGCATCTCGATGGCGGCTGCCTTGAAATGGGGGAAATAGCTCTCGGTGCAGTCTTCGAGCAGCAGGCCATCATAGCCGCGGTCATTGGCCTCGCGCATGCTGGTCTGCACGCAGACCTCGGTGGTCACGCCCATGAAGACGAGGTGGGTGATGCCGCGCGCCTGCAGCGTTTCGTGCAGCCCCGTGGCGTAGAACATGCCCTTGCCGGGCTTGTCGACCACGATCTCGCCATCGACCGGGGCCAGCGCGGGGATGATCTGGTTGCCTGGCTCGCCCGCTACCAGGATGCGGCCCATAGGCCCCGCGTCGCCGATGCGCAGCTGCGGGTTGCCGCGCAGGCGCTTGGCGGGTGGGCAGTCGGAGAGGTCCGGCCGGTGCGATTCGCGCGTGTGCACCACCAGGCCGCCTGCGGTGCGCCAAGCCTGCAGCACGGCCTGGCATGCCGGCACAATGGCTTCGAGCAGCGACACATCGTTGCCCAGGGTCTCGCCAAAGCCGCCGGGTTCGATGAAGTCGCGTTGCATGTCGATGATCACCAGCGCGGTGTGCGCCAGCGCGAAGCGAAAGGCGAAAGGGTTGGCGTGGATGGTCGTCAGGCTCATGCCGCTTCCTGGTAGGGTGTGTGATCGTGCCCGCCGCCCATGTAGGCGCCCAGCACATGGCGCTCGGCGGTGGCGGCCGGTGTTTCGTGGACGATGCGGCCTTCGCTCATGACGACGATGCGGTCCGCCAGCTCCAGCAATTCGTCCAGGTCTTCGCTGATGAGCAGCACGGCGCCGCCGCGCTCGCGTACGCCGAGGATGCGGCTGTGGATCTCGGCCACGGCCGCAAAGTCCAGGCCGAACACCGGGTTCGCGGCGATCAGCACATTGATCTCGCCCGCCAGCTCGCGCGCCAGCACCGCGCGCTGCACGTTGCCGCCCGACAGGCTGCGGATGGGGGCGCCCTCGCCCTGGGTCTTGACGCCGTAGCCTGCGATCCACTCGCGCGCCCGGCTGCGCCAGGCCGAAAAACGCAGCACGCCGCCCCGGGACAGCGGCGGCTGGTCGAAATCGCGCAGGGCCATGTTCTCGGCCACCGAGAGGTCGCCCACGCAGGCATTGCGCAGCGGCTCCTCAGGCAGGCTGCGCACCTTGAGCTCACGGTTCTGTGCGCGGGTGGCCGTGTAGTCCCGGCCCAGCACCCGCACCCGGCCCGCCAGGCGCGGGCGCTGGCCCACCAGCGCCTCGACCAGTTCGCGCTGGCCGTTGCCCGAGACGCCGGCCACGCCCAGCACCTCGCCCTTGCGCACCGACAGCGCGAGGCCATGCACGGCCAGCGTGCCACGGTCGCCCAGGGCCTGCAGGCCTTCCACCTGCAGCGCCACCTCGCCGGGCGGCACGGGCTCAGTCGCTGCCGACGCCGCCCCTGGTACGGGAGCGTCCCGCCTTTGCGTGGGAGCGCCTGGCGGCGCGACGCTGTCTCCCATCATGGCCTGGGCCAGCGCCTGCGGGCCGGTGTCGGCCACCCGGCCGTGGTGCACGGCCTGGCCGCGGCGCAGCACGGTCACCGCGTCGGCATAGGCCATCACCTCGCGGAACTTGTGGGTGATGATGACCACGCTGCACTGGCCGCTGCGCGCAAAGGCGCGCACATGGCCCAGCACCTCGTCGGCCTCCTGCGGGGTCAGCACCGAGGTGGGTTCGTCCAGGATCAACAGGCGCGGGCGCAGGTACAGCTGCTTGAGCAGCTCGAGCTTCTGCTTTTCGCCGGCGGCCAGCTCCGAGGGGCGTGCGTCCAGGTCCAGCTGGAAGGGCGTGGTGGCCAGGAAGGCCTGCAGTTCGGCGCGCTTGGCGCGCCAGTCGATCAGTGCGGGGGTCTGGCCGCCGGCCAGCAGCAGGTTCTCGGCCACCGTCATGCCCGGGGCCAGCGTGAAGTGCTGGTAGACCATGCCGATGCCCAGGCCGCGCGCGACGATGGGGTTGGCGATGGCCTGTTCGCGCCCGTCCAGCAGGATGGCGCCTTCCTCGGCCCTCTGGAAGCCCGCCACGCACTTGACCAGCGTGCTCTTGCCCGCGCCGTTCTCGCCCAGCAAGGCGTGCACGCTGCCGGGCTCCACGCGCATGCTCACACGGTCCATGGCGGTGAAGCTGCCAAAGCGCTTGGTCAGGTTCCAGGTCTCCAGCGCCAATGCACCGGTGCCTGTGGGCAGGGCGCCTATGGGTTGTTCGGGCATGGGAGCTTCCTTTTCCTTCAAGCCAATGCGGCAAGCAGCGCGCTGGAGGGGGCATGTGCACCGAACACGCCGCCCTGCATGGTCACCATGTTCAATGCGGCCTGGTGGTTGGCCGGGTCGGTGGCGGCCGTGCAGTCGGACAGCAGCAGGCATTCGTAGCCGCGGTCGTTGGCTTCGCGCATCGTGGTGTGCACGCAGACGTCGGTGGTGATGCCAGCGAGGACCAGGTTCTGCACGCCTGCCAGGCCGAGCACCATGTCCAGGTCGGTGGCGTAGAACGAGCCCTTGCCGGGCTTGTCGATCACCACCTCGCCGGGCAGCGGCGCCAGTTCCGGGACTAGCTCCCAGCCGGGCTCGCCGCGCACCAGGATGCGCCCGCACGGCCCGGTGTCGCCGATGCCCAGGCTGTTCTTGCCGATCTGGCGCGAGCGCCAGCGCTTGTTGGCCGGCAGGTCGGCGAGATCAGGCCGGTGCCCCTCGCGGGTGTGGATGACGCGGTAGCCCTGCGCCCGCAGGGCCGGCAGCAGGCGCTGCAGCGGCGCGATGGGCGCGCGCGTCAAGGCGATGTCGTAGCCCATCACGTCCACATAGCCGCCGATGCCGCAGAAGTCGGTCTGCATGTCGATCACGATCAGCGCGGTGTTGTCCGGGCGCAGGTCGCCGTTGTAGGGCCAGGCATAGGGGTTGGCCTGGACATGGCGGGTGGTTGGGGTGGTCACGAGGGCGGTTCCTTCGGAGGGTTATTTGCTGGAAGAGAGTTCGCCCGGGCTGCCAGCGGCCACGCTGCCGGGCTTGCAGGTCAGCACCAGGATCAGCAGGGTCAGCACATAGGGCACGGTGTTGAACAGGTGGTAGCCCCAGCCCACACCCACCGACTGCAGCGCCGGGCCGATGGCGCCGGCCCCGCCGAAAAGCATGGCAGCCACCATGCAGCGCAAGGGGCTCCAGCGTGCAAAGATCACCAGCGCCACGGCGATCAGGCCCTGGCCGCTGGAGATGCCCTCGTTCCAGCTGCCGGGGTAGAACAGGGTGAGCGAGGCCCCGCCCAGCCCGGCGATGAAGCCGCCCGCCGCCGTGGCCGCGATGCGGATGCCGGGCACCGAATAGCCGAGCGCGCGCGTGGCGTTGGCCGAGTCGCCCGCCAGCCGCACCAGCAGGCCCCAGCGGGTGCGCGCAAAGGCCCACCAGAGGGCCACGGCCAGCACGATGCCCAGCGGCAGCAGGGCGTTGACCTGCAGGGCCGACTGCACGACCGGCGAATCGCTCCAGCCGCCCAGCGCCAGCGCCGGGATCTGCGGTGCCTGCGGCTGGATCAGCGGCTTGCCCAGGTAGAAAGCCAGTCCCGTGCCCAGCAGCATCAGCGCAATGCCGGTGGCCACGTCGTTCACCCGCGGCAGCGAGCACAGCACGCCGTGCAGCGTGGCCAGCAGGGCACCTGCCGTGGCCCCTGCCAACACGCCCAGCCAGGGTGAGCCGGTCAGGTAGGCGCCGCCGAAGGCGGTCATGGCCGAGAGCACCAGCACCCCCTCCAGCCCGAGGTTGATGCGGCCCGACTTCTCGGTCAGGCACTCGCCCAGGCTCACGAACAGGAAGGGCACACCCACGCGCAGGGCCCCGCCCACGATGCCGGCCACCAGGGCAATCCCTTGGTCTGCGGTCATATGGGCTCCACATTCGCGGTGGGAGGGGCGGTTGGAGTCGTCGCCTCGGCGGGCCGGCTGCGCCGCTGGGCCCACAGGGCCCGCCAGTCCACGTCACGCAGCGCCTCGCTGGCCAGGATCAGCACGAAGGCAATGCCCTGCAGCACCATCACCGAGGCATCGGGCAGGCCCAGGCGGCGCTGCAGCAGGCTGCCGGCTGCGCCGAAGCCGCCGAACAGGATGGCCACCGGGATGATGGCGATCGGGTTGTGCCGCGCGATGAAGGCCACGAGGATGCCGGCGTAGCCGTAGCCCGCGATCAGCGCGCCATTGGCATTGGTGTGCACCGCCGCCACCTCCACGGCACCGGCGAGGCCTGCCGCCGCGCCGCCCAGGGCGCAGGCCACCAGGATCAGCCGGGTGGCCGGCAGGCCCACGAGTTGCGCGGCGCGCGGGTTGCCGCCCACCACGCGGATCGAGAAGCCCGAGGCCGTCCAGTGCAGCCACAGGCCCAGCGCCACGCAGGCCAGCACGCCCAGCACCAGGCCCCAGTGCACGTCCGAGCCGCCGATGCCGCCGATCAGCAGGCCCGGATCGAGGCTGGGCGTGGCCGGCTTGTTCAGGCTGGCAGGGTCGCGCAGGGTGCCCTCCACGAAGTGCTTGAACAGGCCGATGGCCACGTACGACAGCAGCAGGCTGCTGATGGTCTCGTTGATGCCGCGGTACTGGCGCAGCCAGCCCGCCAGCACGATCCACAGGGCACCGGCCACGGCGCCTGCGGCACAGGCCAGCGCCGTGCCCGCCACATTGTCGGGCAAGGCCACGGCCATGGGCAGCGCCGCGGCGGCCAGGCCGCCGAGCACCAGTGCGCCCTCGCCCCCGATGATGGTCAGCCCCGCCCGCGCGGGCAGGGCCACGCACAGGGCCGTGAGCATGAGTGGTGCGGAGCGCTGCAGGGTGTTCTGCCACGAGAACCAGTCGCCGAACGCACCCTTGAACAGCGTAGTCCACACGTCAATCGGGTTCACGCCCGCAAAGCCGACGAAGCCGCCGAACAGCAGCAGAGCCAGCCCGATGGCGACAACGGGCAAGAGGACGTCCTTGGCGGCCGAATGCATGGCAGTCCCTTGCTTAGAACGAGCCGAGGACGCCTTCGACCAGGTAGTCCATCTTTTCCAGCTCCAGGTCGGTCTGCTTGAACGACTTGCCGCTGGCGATGACCTCCTTGCCCTTGTTGTTCTTGAGAGGGCCCTTGAAGATGTCGAAGCCGCCCGCGATCATCTTGGCCTTGGTGTCGTCGGCCTGCTTCCTGGCGGCTTCGCTCACGGCCGGGCCGTAGGCGGACATCTTCACAAAGCCTTCCTTCAAGCCCCCGCGCAGGAAGTTGGGGTGCGGCTTGCCGGTGCGGGCCGCCTCGATGATGGTGGTGTAGGCCGTGAGCCAGTTCCATTCGGCCCCCGTCAGGTAGGCCTGGGGCGCCAGCTTGGCCTGGCTGGCGTGGTAGCCGCAGACCATCTTGCCGCGCTTGGCGGCGGTTTCGACAATGACCTTGGGCCCGTCCACGTGCATGGTGAACACGTCGCAGCCCTGGTCGGCCAGGCTGTTGGTGGCCTCGGCCTCCTTCACGGCCATGGACCAGTCGCCCGTGAAGATGACGCTGCAGGTGATGCCCGGCTTGACCGAGCGCGCGCCCAGCGTGAAGGCATTGATGTTGCGCAGCACCTGCGGGATGGGCTTGGCGGCGATGAAGGCGATCTTGCCGCTCTTGCTCATGTGGCCGGCCACCACGCCGTTGAGGAACTGGCATTCGTCGATGTAGCCGAAGAAGCTGCCCGCGTTCTTGGGGTGCTTGCCTTCGGTCCACATGCCGCCGCAGTGCGAAAAGCGCACGTCGGGGTACTTGGCGGCCAGCGCCAGCAGGTGCGGGTCGAAGTAGCCGAACGAGGTCGGGAACAGCAGCTTGGCGCCGTCCTGCGCGATCATGCCGGTCATGGTCTTTTGCACGGCGGCGGTCTCGGGTACGTTCTCTTCTTCCACCACCTTGATGCCGGGCATCTTCTTGAGCTCGGCCGCGGCCTGGGCATGGGCCTGGTTGTAGCCGTAGTCGTCGCGCGGGCCGACGTAGATCACGCCCACGGTGAGCGGGGCCTGCGCGTTGGCCTGCATTGCCCAGCCGCCCAGGGTGCCAGCAGCGCCCAGCGCCGCAAGGGCTTGCAGGGATTCGCGGCGGTTCGGGTTGGCAAGGCGGGTCATGGGTTTCTCGTGTTTCATGGCGGTCCTTTCGGCAGGGGTGGGTTCAACGGGAAGGGGATGGGGTCAGTCGAGCAGGCTCACGTGGGCTGCGACAACGCGCCAGCCGGCCTCGGTGCGCAGCCAGGTCTGGCTCTGGCGGCCGGTGCGGGCGCTGCCCTCGCGCTGGAACTCGGCATTGGCGGTGGCGAAGTCGCGGCCGTAGGTGGTGATCACGGTCCTGAGCAGGCGCCGCTGCAGCCCCAGGGCCGGGCGCCCGGCTCGAAAGGCCTGTATCTGCGCGTAGCCGTACAGGTTCTCGGTGGCGCCGTAGCGCAGGGTGTGGGGGCTGTCCCAGAACAGCGCGTCGAGCACCTCGACGTGGTTGTTCACCAGTGCGTCCTCGTAACGGGCGAACACGGCCTCGACCTCGGCGAGCACCTCGGGCTGGTTGATGGTGTAGGGCATGAAAAATATGGCTTTCACAAAGTGGCGATGGGCGCGCGGCAGATGCCCGCGGCCTCCAGCACGGCGGCGGCGCGTAGCGCCAGGTCTTCGCGCCGGGGCGCAGCGATGATCTGCACGCCGATCGGAAGGCTTGCGTGCGCGCCCCACACCGGCACGGCGCACACCGGCAGGCCGATGCACGAGAGGGGCTGGGTCAGCAGGCCCATGTTGGGGCGCAGCGGCAGGTCGCGCCCGTTCAGGTCGAACCGCTCGGTTCCGATGGGCGTGGCCGCGCAGGGCGTGGCGGGGGCCAGCAGCAGGTCGTAGCGCGACAGCACCCGTGCGGCTTCGTGGGCATAGCGGCTGCGCACGCGCTGGGCGCGTGCCACCCAGGCGGCAGGGATCAGCGCGCCGGCCAGGAAGCGGTCGCGTGACAGCGGCTCGAAGTCGGCTGCGCGCGTGCGCAGGTTATCGAGGTGCAGGGCCCCGGCCTCCGCGTTGGTGATGAGGAACGCCGCCGCACGGCCGGCCTCCACCAGCGGCAGCTCCACCGGTTCGGCCTGTGCGCCCAGCGCCTGCGCCACCCGGGCCACGGCGGCGCGCGCTTCAGGCAGGGCATTGTCGGCAAAGTAGCCACCCAGCACGCCAATGCGCAGGCCGGTGATTCCCTTGTCCAGGTCGCGGGCCACCGGCTGGGCCGGCCGCTGCGCGCAGCCGGCATCGGTGTGTGCGGCAGGTGCTTCGGGGCCCTGCATGGCGTCATAGGCCAGCGCCAGGTCGCGCACACTGCGTGCCATGGGGCCCAGGTGGTCCAGGCTGGAGATGAAGGGAAAGCTGCCCGTGCGCGGCAGCCGCCCGAAGGTGGGCTTGAGGCCGAACACGCCGCACAGCGAAGACGGCACGCGGATCGATCCATTGGTGTCCGACCCGAGCGTGATGGGCACCTGGCCCGCGGCCACCGCCGCGCCGGAGCCGCCCGAGGAGCCACCCGCGATGCGGGCCAGGTCGTGCGGGTTGTGGCAGGCGCCCTCGTGGCTGTTCTCGGTGGTGAAGCCGTAGGCGTACTCGTCCATGTTGAGCGCCCCCACGAGGATGGCACCGGCGGCCTCCAGGCGCTGCACCAGCAGGCCGTCGGCCCTGGCGGGAGGGCGGTCGCGCTCGATCTTGGAGCCAGCCAGCGTGGTGAGGCCCGCCACGTCGAACAGGTTCTTCACGGCAAAGGGCACTCCCAGCAGGGGCAGGGCGGCCTGCGTCCCCGCAGCCAGGCCGGCATCGATGCGGGCGGCACGCGCCAGGGCCCGTGCCCGCAGCACGGCGGTGAAGGCGTTGACGCGGGCGTCGGTGTGCTCGATGCGGTCCAGGCAGGCCGTCACCAGCGCGGTGGCGGTCACGTCGCGCGCCGCCACGGCCTGTGCCATGCCGGCGGCATCCTGTTGCCACCAGTGCGCCGTCATGCGCGGCCTCCCCCGGCAGGCAGCACCGGGACGAAGGCCATGGCGGGCTCGTCCGTCGCGTCCAGCGGCACGGCGTTGACGGTGTCGGCAAAGCCGTTGGCCAGCGCCAGGTAGCCGAGCACGGCCGCGCGGTGCTCGGGCGCGATGGGCAGGCCGACGGCCGTGGCCGCGGCGTCGAGGTAGCGTTCGAGCTCGGCCGCGTTCATCGGCGCACCTCGCGCTGAAAGATCTCCAGGCTGAGCTTCTTCATGGCCACGAAGCTCGGCTCGCTGAGCGTGGCCAGGGTGCGCGGGCGGGCATCGTCGTAGTGCAGGATCTCGGCCACGCGGGTGGGGCGCTTGGTCAGCAGCAGCACCTCGTCGGCCAGGTAGACGGCTTCTTCCAGGTCGTGCGATACCAGCAGCATGGTGGTGCCGGTCTGCATGAACACCTCCTGCAGCTTCTCGCGGATGAACAGCGTCATCTCGAAGTCGAGTGCCGAGAAGGGCTCGTCGAGGAACAGCACCTCTGGGTTGGGCGCCAGCGCCCGCATGATGGAGGCCGTCTGCTGCTGCCCGCCCGAGAGCTCGTAGGGGTAGCGGTTGAGGTCGAACTTCACGTCGAACGAGGCCACCAGCTCGGCCATGCGGCGGTCCACCTCGGCCTTGCTCTTGCCTTCGAGCTTGAGCGGGTAGGCGATGTTGTCGATGGTGCGCATCCACGGGAACATCGCTTCGCGGTAGTTCTGAAAGACATAGCCGATCTTGGTGTCCTTGAGGCTTTTGCCGTCGAACAGGATCTCGCCGCTGTCGATGGGCACGAGGCCGGCGATCATGTTGATCAGCGTGCTCTTGCCGCAGCCGTTGGGGCCGAAGACCGAGACGATCTTGTGCTTGGGGATGTCGAGGTCGAAGTCCTCGTACAGCGGCCAGCCGGCGAAGTACTTGGTCAGCCCGCGGATGGTGATGTGGGTGCCTGCCGGGCCGGGTGTGAAAACACGCTTGGGCACATCGGCATACACGGCGCCATTGACGACGGTGTTCATCGGCCGCTCCAGTGAACGATCCTGCGTTCGGCGACGAGGAACAGGATGTTGAGGGCATAGCCCAGGGCGCCTGCAGCCAGGATGGCGGCGTACATGCTCTTGACGTTGAGCACCTGCTGCGCATCGATGATGCGATGGCCCAGGCCGTTATCGGAGCCGATGAACATCTCGGCCACGATCACGATGACCAGCGCCATCGACACGGCTGAGCGCAGGCCGACGAAGGTGGGCTGCAGGCTTTCCCAGACCAGCACGTCCTTGAAGATCTGCCAGCGCGAAGCGCCCATCACGCGCGCCGCCATCACGCGCTGCTTGCGGGCATTGATGACGCCATAGGCGCTGTTGAAGATCACGATCAGGAAGGCGCCGAACGCGGCGATGGCCACCTTGTTCACGTCCGACACGCCGAAGATCAGGAGGAACAGCGGGATCAGTGCCGACGAGGGGGTGGAGCGGAAGAAGTCGATCAGAAACTCCACGCTGCGGTAGGCGCGCTCGTTGCTGCCCAGCAGCACCCCGAGCGGCACGCCGATCACGGCCGCGATCAGGAAGGCCTGCACCGTGCGCCAGACGGTCACCGCGAAGTCCAGCAGCAGCGGCCCGCCCGCCAGGCCGGTGACCAGCGTGAGCACGGTGGCGCCGGGTGGTGGCAGCAGGATGGGCTTGATGAAGCCCAGCCGCACCACCAGGTCCCAAAGGATGAACAGGGCCAGGGGGCCGACGAAGGGAAGCAGCTTGTCCCAGGCGGGCGTCTTGGGCGCAGCGGATGCCGCCTTGCCTGCGGGCGGCGACCAGGCGCCGGCGGTGGTGGAGGTGGTTTCGGCCATGGCGCGCCCCTTCAGGCCTTGTAGATCAGGCTGTCGACCACGACCTTCTTCTCGAAGATGCCCTTTTCGGTGAACAGGTCGTAGAACTTCTGGAAGTACGCCAGGTCGCTGGGCTTGAACTCGTTGTGCAGCATGTACGAGGCCAGCGGCACCTCGGCCGTGAGCGCGCCCTCGATGGCGGTGTAGCCCTTCATGAACTGCCGCGCCTCGTCGGGCTTGGTGCGCACCAGCTCGATGCCGCGGGCGTAGGCGGCGATGAACTTCTTGGCCACCTCGGGGTTCTTCTTGATGAATTCGCTGGTCAGGCTGGCTGCGCCGCCGTGCCAGGGCGCCATCGCGTCGCCCAGGATGTATTTGGCGACCACGCCCGATTCGATGATGCGCGTGGTGCCGTTCATGCGGCCGATGGTGCCCGTGGGCTCCAGGGTGTAGCAGGCGTCGACCTGGCCGGCGACGATGGAGGCGATGTGCTGGCCAATGGGCAGCTCGGTCACGGTGGCACCCGTCGCGCCGGCACGCGCCAGCATGGTCTTGCACAGCGTCATGTTCTGGATGCCGGGGCCCGAGGCGACCTTCTTGCCCTTGAGGTCGGCCATGGTCTTGATGGCGCTGTCCTTGCCGGTGATGAACTGGTCGAGCACGAACTTGGCGTTGCTCGGGTTGGTGGCGAAGATCTTGAACAGGCCCGGCTGGGCGATCTCGCCGATGGCCAGGTTGGCCGAGCCGGTGCCGTTGGAGCTGCCGTCGGAGCGGCCCGAGAGCATGGCCTCCATCACCTGCTGGGCGCCCGCGAACTTGAGCGGCTCCACATCCAGGCCCGCCTCCTTGAAATAGCCTTTCTCCACCGCAGCGAAGAAAGGCAAACCGGCCGCCACGGGCCAGAAGCCGATGCGGACCTTGGGGCCGGACTGGGCGCGCACCAGGGCAGGGGCTGCGAGCATGCCCAGCGTGGCGGCCGAGGCTGTGAGGACGCGGCGGCGCGAAGTGCTGGTGATAGTGCCGGTGGATGGGATGGAACTGTGGGATGTCATGGCAGGCTCCTGCAGCAAGGTTGAAAGGTGAGGGGATGAAAGGGGCATGCGTCAGTTGCTGGCCTTGAGCGACGTGATGTACGCCCGCCAGCCGCCGAAGCTGCTGATGTCGCGCGCACCGGCCAGCGCCAGCGGCTCGCAGATGAAGCCCTGCACGCTGCTGGAGTCGGCCAGTGTGAGCGTGCCTATGCCCAGCGGCTGCGGGATCAGCGCGACGAAGCTGCCGTAGTGCGCGGCGGGCATGCGCCACACCTCGACCGCGATGCGCTTGCCCTGGCCCGGCGCCACACGCAGCAGGCCGGGCTTGGGCGGCACGGTGCCGGGCAGGGCGTAGAGCTGGTAGTCGGCGGCCGTTTCGGTCGCCAGCTCCAGCGTGGCGCCGCGTTCGGTGAGCTGACCGTTGAGTGGCATGCCGCTCAGGTGGGCACCGACCACGGCGACCCGTACTGTGGCGGGTGCCTGCAGCCCGGCGATAGGTTGGGGCGCGGGCAAGGGCGTGCTGCCGGCGGCCTGGGGCAGGCCGGTGGCGTGGTGGTAGCGCTGGCCCAGCTCGGCCAGTTGCCAGTCGCTGCCGCAGGGGCCGATGAGGGTGATGCCGAAGGGCAGGCCATCGGCGCGCAGGCTGCTGGGCACCGAGATGGCGGCATAGTCCAGCAGGTTGACGAAGTTGGTGTAGGCGCCCAGGTTGCGGTTGAGCACCACCGGGTCGGCCTGCATGGCGGCAATGGTGTAGTGGGTGGGGGCCGTGGGCACCAGCAGCAGGTCGATGGCCTCGGCGCCCTGCCACATCGGTGCCACCTGCTGGCCCAGGGTACGCAGCCGGGTCTGGGCGTCACACAGGTCGGCCGCGCTGTAGCCGCGCCCGCTGGCCAGGATGCTGCGCACCGGCTCCACCACCTGGTCCTCGTGCTGGTCGAAGAAGCTGCGCACGGCGGCATAGCGTTCGGCGACCAGCGCGCTTTCATAAAGCAGGGCTGCTGCCTGGGCCAGTGGCGCGTAGGGGATGGGCACCGGCGTGCCGCCCAGGGCCTTGAGGCGGGCCACGGCCTCGGCGAATGCCGCCTCGGCCGCTGCATCGCCAAAGAACTCGAGCACATCGGGCACGCCGAAACGGAAGCTGGCGGGCAATGGCTCGGCGGCCAGGGTGAGCTGCCGCCCATAGGGGTCCTGCGCGTCATAGCCCTGTGCGACCTGGAGCACGCGGGCCGCCACGTCCACCGTGCGCGCGAAGATCGAGACACAGTCGGCGCTCTGCGCGGCCGGCACCACGCCCCGGGCGCTGACCAGGCCCTTGGTCGGCTTGATGCCCACGATGTTGTTCAGCCCGGCCGGTACCCGGCCCGAACCGGCCGTGTCGGTGCCCAGCGCGAAGTCCACCTGCCCGGTGGCCACCACATAGGCCGAGCCCGAGCTGGAGCCACCCGACACGTAGGCCGGGTCCAGCGCATTGGGCACTGCGCCATGCGGCGAGCGGGTGCCGTTGAGCCCGCAGGCGAACTGGTCCAGGTTGGTCTTGCCCACCAGCGTTGCCCCCGCATCGAGCAGGCGCTGCACCACCGCCGCATGGGCCGTGGCCGTGTAGGCAAAGGCAGGGCAGGCGGCGGACGTGGGGTAGCCGGCCACGTCGATGTTGTCCTTGACCGCAAAGCGCAGGCCGCTGAGCGGGCCGCCAGGCCTGCCGGCGACGGCGGGCTCGCAGCGCACCAGCCAGGCCTGCTCAGCCAGCGGGAGGGGCGGTGAACCGTCAGGCACAGGAGGAAATTCGGCCACCAGGGAGTTTGTTGCTTGCACCATTTTGAAGAATTCAATCTTGGATACAAAAAGAGATGCAAGCGCTGTGCCAGGGCGGCCTGGTCCGCAGCGGATCGGTCAGGTCCATGTGCCGCAAGGCGGGAAGTCCGGCGCGAACCGCCTAGCGCGCACAGGGAAGCCCGTGGCTTTTGGGCCCGGACCAGGCCTGGTGCCGGCGCGTGAGGCGCGGCACGTGCGGCCGGCTGCCGGCGCTGACGGGCGCCCGCTTTTGCTGCGGTCTGGTGCATGGGCTGCGTTTCGAGCGGTGTGGGACGCGCTAAAGTGGTGAGCCCTGCCGGCCTCCGTGGGATGCATCGACGGACGCTGGCGAAACCATTTCCTGTCTGTGCCCGCATGATTTCCTTCCACAACCCCTTGCACCACCGGCATGCGCCGGTCCATGAGTTCTACCGTGGCGAGCGCGTTCCGTGCTTCGAGAAGCCGGTGCGCGCCCAATATGTGGAGGACGCCCTGCTGGAGCGCGGCCATGGCCTGCTGGCGCCCGACGTGGACAGCACACCAGTGCTGGCCCAGGTCCATGCGCCGCGCTACCTGGCTTTCTTGCAGAACGCATGGTCGCAGTGGCTGGCGCTGGATGCGGCCAACGCCTCGGTCCAGCCCTTCCCTTCGGTGTGGCCGGTGCGCAGCCTGCGCAGCGACGTGGAGCCGGACAACTTCGTGGCCAAACTGGGCCTGTACTCCATGGACAACGGCACGCCCATGGCCGAGGGGACCTGGGAGGCCGCCAAGGCCGGGGCCGACGCCGCTGCCAGCGCAGCGGCCCGCGTGGCCCAGGGCGCGCGGGCCGCGTTCTGCTGTACCCGCCCGCCGGGCCACCATGCGGGGCCCGACTTCATGGGCGGCTACTGCTTCCTCAACAACGCCGCCGTGGCGGCCCAGTGGCTGCGCAACCAGGGCAGCCAGCGTGTGGCCCTGCTGGACGTGGACTACCACCACGGCAACGGCACGCAGAGCATCTTCTACGACCGTGCCGACGTGCTGTTCATCAGCATGCATGGTGACCCGCTGACCGAGTACCCGTTCTACCTGGGCCATGCCGACGAAACCGGCGACGGCGAGGGCGCAGGTTTCAACCTCAACCTGCCGCTGCCCGCAGGCACCACGGCTGATGAATGGTTTGCCGCGCTGGAGCAGGCCTGCGTGCGCATCGCGCAGTACCGGGCGGACACGCTGGTGGTCTCGCTCGGGCTCGATGCCTTCGAGGACGACCCGATCTCCAAGTTCGCGCTCAAGACCTCGGACTTCACGCGCCTGGGCGAGCGCCTGGCGGCCCTGGGGCTGCCCACGGTGTTCGTGCTGGAAGGGGGGTACGCGGCGGCGGAACTGGGCAACAACGCCGTGAACGTGCTCGACGGCTTCGATCACGCAGCGGCGCGATGAGCGATACCGTCGACTGCGTGGTGGTGGGTGCCGGCGTGGTGGGCCTGGCGGTGGCCAGGGCCCTGGCTCGCGCAACAGCGAGGTCATCCACGCTACGCTACGGGCTCGCTCAAGGCCCGGCTGTGCGTGCAGGGGCGCGATCTGCTGTACGCCTACTGTGCTGAGCGCGGCGTGCCGCACCGGCGCTGCGGCAAGCTGATCGTGGCCACGTCCCCAGAACAGATCCCTGCGCTGCAGGGCATCGAAGTGCGCGCCCGTGCCAACGGCGTCACTGACCTGCAATGGCTCGATGCCGAGGCCGCGCAAGCGCTGGAGCCCGCGCTGCAGTGCGTGGCGGCGCTGCACTCACCCAGCACGGGCATCGTCGACAGCCATGCGCTGATGCTGGCCCTGCAGGGCGACCTGGAGCATGCGGGCGGCCTGGTGGCGCTCAACTCGCCGCTGGCCCATGCCCGCTGCACGGCCCAAGGCATCCACCTGCAGGCCGCCGACGGCACCGAATTGCTGGCACGTACGGTGGTCAATGCGGCGGGCCTCGCCGCACCCGGCCTGGCGCGGCGCTTAGAGGGCCTGGACGCCCGCCATGTGCCCACGCCGCACTACGCCAAGGGCAGCTATTTCACCCTGGCCGGGCGGGCGCCCTTCAGCCGCCTCATCTACCCCGCGCCCGAGGCCGCCGGCCTGGGCGTGCACCTGACGCTCGACATGGGCGGGCAGGCCCGTTTCGGCCCCGACGTGCAGTGGGTGGACGACCCGGCCGACCTGCAGGTGGACCCTGCCCGGGGCGATGCCTTCTACGCCGAGGTGCGCAGGTATTGGCCTGGCCTCAAGGACGGCGCGTTGGTTCCAGCCTATGCCGGCATGCGCCCCAAGATCAGTGCCCCGGGCGAGCCTGCGGCCGACTTCGTGATCCAGGGGCCGGCAGTGCATGGCGTGCCGGGCCTGGTGAACCTGTTCGGCATCGAGTCGCCGGGGTTGACCAGTTCACTGGCCATCGGCGCGCACGTGGCAGCGCTGTGATGCGTGTCAACTCCATGCCAGTCGTAAGCCATTGCGTCCAAGTCCTACAAGGGTTTTGGCGATCTGTCCGCTAAGATGGTACTGAGCGCCACATCATTGGCCGGTAGGCGGACAGGGGATGTGATTTTTTCTTTTGTACACAGAAAGGTTTGCCATATGAGCGTTTCCGACTCCATCTCCACGACCCAGGCCGATCTGGAAAAACTCGTCTCTGATCTGCGCGGCCTGCTGTCGAGCAAGGACCTTGATTCCGTGCCAGACATCAAGCTGTTGCGCCAGAAGCTGGACGATGGCCTGCAGACTGCACGCGAATCGGCAGTGCGTGCCGCGCAGGACGCAGCCCGCCAAGCCAAGGACGCAGCGCTCGCGGCAGACCGTTATGCTCACGACGAGCCGTGGCGTGTCGCCGGTGCAGCATTGGCTGTCGGTGCGCTGGTGGGCTTCGTGCTGGCCCGCCGCTGAAACGACGACGCTCTGACATTGCACAGACACCGCTTGTCTCCACTTCGTAGAACCCAAGGACACTGATGAACTGGCTTGCTCTTCTGGGCCTGGATGCGCTGGTGGCGCGCTGGCGCGCTAATGTCATAGAAGGGGCCATTGCAGCCGAAGACCGGATGGATCTGGCCCGCCTGGAATGGCGGGACCAGAAGCAGCGCCTGCAGCAACTGCTGGTGCTGACCATTCTGCTCGGCGGGCTTACGGTGGTGGCACTCATCATGCTGTCCATGGCGGTGTTGGTGCATTTCTGGGATACCGAACACCGCGTGCTGGTGGGCTGGCTGGTGGCCGGGGCCTGGTTGCTGGGCTGGGGTGGCACGCTGCTCAGCCTCGTGTCCGTTGCAAAACGGGCCGGCAACGGCTTTGCGCTGACCCGCCAGGAGCTGGCCCAGGACTGGCGCGACATCAAGGAGCGCCTGTGATGGCTGCCGACAACCAAGCCTTTGTTCCCGAACCCACGGCCGAGCAGCAGCGCGTGCTCGACCGCATTGCCAAGCAGCGCGAGCGCATCCGCGCGCGGCGCATCGCACGCGCCCAATCGGTGGCGCTGGCCCAGTCCGCGCAGCAGGCCTCGTCGGAGGAGCCGTTTGCGCTGCGGGCTGCGGCTTTTGCCAAGCAGCACCCGGCAGCGGTGGCTGCCCTGGTGGGTGTGGCCCTGGTGGCGGGGCCACGCCGCCTGGTCCGATGGGTGGGCCTGGCGATGCCGCTGGTCACCCGGCTGCGGCCCTTTCTGGCGCGCAGGGCCTGACGGTCTCCCTCAGGTGGCCTCGGAACAGGTCCGGGGCTCTTTCGCACGCTAGCGAAAAGTGGGGGAGACACTCCCGACAGCCAGTTGCGCCTGCAGTTCCTTGACCAGGACATTGCCAGGCTCGTAAATGCCCATGGCGACGGTTGCGGTGCCGCTGGCCGCAGGGTCTTGTGTGATCGTGATCTTGGAGAACTGCCGCAGGGCACCTGACGCGAAGCGCGCGGTGGAAACCACGGCTGCATCCGCGTCGCTGCCTGGCGCGCGCACCGGTGTGTCGAAGGTGAAATCGGCTTGCTGCGCGTTGGCGAAGGGCAGGCTGGCATTCCACGCCGAGCACACGAGATTGAGCGCAGTCGCGGACTTGCCCTGGCTTGTGAGTTCGAGCTCGACCAGGGCGCTCAGGTGGTAGTCGCCAGCCACGAAGATCAGCCCCTCGACGTCGTTCTCGACAATGAACCGCACCAGCCTGCGCCAGCTGGCCGGATAGCCGAGCCAGTTGTCCGCAGCGATGCAGGTCGCCGGTTCGGCAACGAAACGGTTCTCGGGCAGGGCGAAGACGCTGCCGCTGCACAGCAGCTTGGGCCCCTTGGGGTGGGCCAGCAGCCAGCCTTCGATGGCCTGCATCTGCTCTTCGCGCATGATGGGCACACCTTTCCAGTCGTGCAGCGTGCGGGGTGCGCGTTCGGTGCGCGTATCGGCGGCGAAGGCGGGTATGCCGCCGACCTCGAACGCATGCCACAGGCCGTGTTCCACGGTCCATCCCTGGGGGGTCAGGGACAGCCTGGGCAGCTCCTTGCGGTGAAAGCGTGACTGGTAGGCCGTGGCCGCCAGGAAACCGCTGTAGAAACGCTGCCCACGCAGGGAGTCCGCCGTGGCACTGTCCGCCCCATCGAGGTTGTCCTCGAACTCATGGTCGTCCACCACCAGCCAGACGGGCAGGCGCGCGAACAATTGCCGCGTGGCAGCGCTGCCCCAGCTCTCACGGTAGCGCTGTGCGCCGCGCTCATCGCGCTCCGTGGTTTCTGCAATATTGGCCGTGGCATCGGCATAGATCTGGTCGCCCAGCAGCAGCAGGGCCTGCACAGGCGCTGGGGTGTGGGCGATGTGCTGCTCCATGTCGCCGGCCAGCGCGTCGATCGCGCGGCGCTCGAAGGCCAGGCCCGGCCAGCGGCAGGAGGTGGCCAGGAAACTGGTGCTGGCGTGCGCCTGGTCATCTGCGGTCCAGCGCTGCCACCAGGGCAGCTCGGCCAGATCGAGAACGATGGGCAGCGACATGCTTGGCGCAGCGCCCGGCGGCGGGCCGTCGGTTTCCATGGGCCGGGCCGTGCTCGATTCCTGTGGACTGCAGCGCAGCGTGAGGCTGATCTGCGGCAGATCGGCAAACCGCAGCTTCTCGCTTTCCTCGACTACACAGGTCCAGTAGTAGCCCTGCCCGGTGGGCGGGGGGCTTGGCAGGGCCGGTGGGGAGCTGGGTTCCAGCACGCCGGGAAATCCTTTCACCTCTACCGAGTCGCACAGCGCGCCGCCGATCCGGACCTCCGGCACCATCGGTGTGCTGGTGGTGTCGAAATACTGTTCCACCCAGACCACCAGCCGGCGCTTCCCGTGCGGTTCGCGTTCCGTCTGCAGCATGGGGCCGGTCAGTGGCCGGATGGGTGCGATGAAGTCCCGGTCGGCCAGATCCGTGTCGCTGGACTGACCATCCGGGCATGGCAGGTCGGGGTCGATGTGGCAGCCATCGGCGATGTCCTTGAACGCGGCGGGATTCTCCAGAAAGTCTGTGAGATGCGGGTAAATGTCCGTATGGGCATGTTTGCCGAACAGAAAATCCATGTGACCGTAGCCCTTGCGGATGAAGGTGCGGACCACCGGCCCGGGCTGGTGCGCGAAGACCCTGCGCAACCGGTTCCAGGTGCGTGCCGCTCCGCGCGGATCGAACACCTGGTTGTCCAGGCCGTGTACGAACAGCGTGGGAAAGCGCCAGTTCCTGAGGAAGTTGTCTTCCAGGAGGTAGCTGTTCTCCCCCTCGCGGTTGGTGAGCCGCTCGCGCAGCACGATGAAGTACAGCTGGCGGAACACCTCGACCCCCGCCGCCCCCACGAGTTCGCCCAGCCGCTCATGCGTGCGCGGATCCAGATTGGCATGCACCCACTCGCGCCCGTAGAAAGCGGTCATCCGGTTGCAGATGGCGCACCCTGCGCCAGGCGAGTCGCGGTGCGCTTCGTGCAGGCTGCGCTCTTCATCCGACCAGGCCAGGGTGGCCGCGAACCGGTCCAGCAGTTCATCTGCTGCACCCGGCTTGGCCGGGGGGAGGGGGTCGATCATTTCGCGGCCCGTGAGCAGGTTGCGGTAGAGCGCGGCCAACGCTCCCGAGAACCGGTTGGACACGGACGGCACCACCCAGGGGTGCACCGCATGGATGATGGCCGCGCGCACCTTGGCGGTGTCAAAGCGCGCCTGCAGCGCCGCCATGGCGAAGGCGCCCGCGCCCACGCAGTGCGCGAAGACGTCGATGGGCTGGCCGCCTGCCTGGGCATGGACGCGGTTGATGGCTGCCGGAATGTCGGTGTGCGCGATGTCGTCCATGGTGTGCGCATCGCGCGCGTAGCCCAGGCGGTTGGACATGCGGTTGTCCAGCAGCCAGACGGTATAGCCCTCGCGCAGGAAGTGGCCGGCCAGGTTGGTGTCCACGGTGTCGGTCGCATACACGCCGCTGCCGTGGGCGAGCCCGTGGATGAAGAGGACATGCCGCGCGCCCTGAGGGTGGCGGTAGACCGTCAGCTGCAGGTCGATCTGGTCCGTTTCTCCGCTGCGGCGCGCCACCTTCAGCACCTCGGCCTGCGGCCGGACATCGACGCCCCCGGCTGTTTTCAGCGAGGGATGCGGCGGCAGCGCGGGGCGCGTGTACTTCGCGTAGTCCAGGCCGCGCAGCGACCAGAAGTGCGTCTGCATCACGGCGCGCAGCCACAGGGAGGCGAACGACACCAGCGCGACGATGGTGGCTGGCGTGCTCGATGCTTCACGGACCTGCAGCCGCAGCCGGCTCACGAGGTCTGCCAGATCGACGCGCAGCGCCAGCTTCCAGGGCGCCTTGTCCTGCCACCTGAGGTCCAGGTCCAGCATCGTGAGGGCGTCCCACAGCGTGCGCGCGCCGTTGCGGTAGGCCAAGAGTTTGCGGCCCTGGGCGACGACCGCCATGGCCTGGCCTGCGGCACCGCCTTGGGGTACCAGCGTGAAGTGGTAGTCGAGCGTGCGGTATTGGGTATGCAGCCAGCCCGCACGGGCCAAGCCGAGCAGTTTTTTGCGCCAGTCGGGGCCCACATCCTGGGAAATGCCGCCGGGCCGGCGTTTCAGGTAGGCGCTGAATGCGAGCACGCCGCGCCAGGCCCGGCGCAGGAAGCCGGCATGCTCGAGCGCGAGCAGCGACACTTGCCCCGTGCCGCGCAGCAGGGGTTCGCCCTTCAAGGCGTCGGCGTGGATTGCCGGCCAGCCGGGGACGGGGTTGGCATAGATCGCCAATGAGGCATCCCATGGGGTCGAGGGGTTGGCCAGCCATTGGTGCAGGTCGACTGTGACCTCGACTGCTGCGATGAACGCGCGCGGCTGCGTGGCCGCCC
The DNA here is from genome assembly GCF_001428665.1 of Acidovorax sp. Root219. Taxonomy (GTDB): domain Bacteria; phylum Pseudomonadota; class Gammaproteobacteria; order Burkholderiales; family Burkholderiaceae_C; genus Acidovorax. The sequence continues at coordinate 240,674 of NZ_LMIJ01000014.1, read as the reverse complement.
CAGGGGGCAGCGGTGTGTCGTGCCGGGACAGGAGCCGCTGGGCCCAGTCGGGCAGGTGGGCTTTGTCGGTGCTGCCCAGCAGGTGCTCGTGGATGCGAAAAAGCACCACCCCTGTGTCGGATGCTTTCTGTCCAGCATCTGCCACACGGGGCTGCGACCTGGAGCCCTGTGCCGCCGCAACAGGCGCTGCGCTGTCCGCGTTTGGTTGCGCCAGCCCGCTGGCGATGTCCCGGGCCGCGAGCATGGACAGGGCGGAGATCGTGACGAACGGGTTGACACCCAGGGCGCGCGGAACGATGGCTCCGTCCAGCACATGCAGGCCCGCGTGGACTTCATTCCCCCGGCCCTTGAACACCGCACCGCGCCAGTCGACGGCCCCTTGCGTGCCATCGTCGCCCATGGGGCAGCCGCCAAGCGGGTGGACCGTGATCGATTTTTCCGATTGGGCGCCCGCGATGATGTCGGAAAAGCCGTCGGGTGTCGGGTGCCACAAGGGGTTGGGGAGGTAGTCGCCCCCATCGAAGCCGCCGGCAGCATGCGCCTGGCTGAATGCCCGGTGCACAGCCTGGTAGTAGTCTGCATGCCCTGCCGTGGCGCTGGAGCTGCTGGAGGGCCACCTGACATCCAGTTCCAGGGTGTCTGGATCCCCGGGGCTGGTACCGGAGGCCGGGCGCAGGGAGATGGTCCCGTTCGATGCGTCATGGCCCATGGCCAACAGCAATTGCGCGTGCCGCGCCGCCCCACGTGGAAGGGCCAAGGGGTCGTCGGTGCCTGGAAACCGCGCGTCCACATCGTGCACATAGCGGTGCAGGGTCGACAGCGCGTGGCCCAGTGTGCTGGTGGCCTGGGCGAGCGCAGAAGGGATGGCGCCGTCCTGCACCAGGATTTCCTGCCCTACGCCCTCCACATCCAGCGGCACGCGCAGCGTTCCACAGATCGTCGGCCCGACGTCACGGCTGGGTGCCGTGCTGTCCGCTTCGGGGGCCGAGACGGCATTGACGGCCCGGTGCTGGCGCCAGCCCATCGCGAGCACGTCGCCATTGGTGGAAAAGGCCGAGCCCAGCGCCTCGGAGTGCGGTACATGGAAGGACCGCAGCAGCAACTCCGTGCTGCCCAGGCTGCCGGCGCTGACGATGACGGTGTGGGCGTCGATGCTGAACTCGACGGGCGCTGTGTTGCGGCTGCCCGTTGAACACTGGAAGTGCACACGCCAACGCAGGCTGCGCCCGTTCGCACTGCGTGCGGGGGTCTCCAGGGGCTCCACCCGCAAAGCGTTGCCGCCGACGAAAAAACGTGCGCCACGACCGTGCGCCGCCGGGATGAGGTTGGTGGCCAGCGTGCCCTTGGCGCCGATGTTGCAGCCGGTGAAGCAGTTGCCGCAGCGCACGCAGGCCTGCATCTCCACCCCGTGCGCGTTGGTGTGCTGCGTGTTCGAGATGGTGAGGGGGACCGGCTGCGCGCCGCCTGCGCGCAGCGCACCTCCCAGGCGCGACAGCGCCTGGAACTTGGAGAGGTCTGCCGCGCGCTCCAGTGGTGCCGCTTGCAGCGCCGATACGACTTCGTCCAGGGCCTCCATCAGGGCCTCCCGCCGTGCGCCACCGTGTCGGTACACGCTGGGCCAGTGCTCCTGGTCGAAGGTCTTTGCCGCCGGCTTGAAGGCCACGCCCGCGTTGACCAGGGAGCCGCCGCCCAGGCCGCTGCCGGTCAGCACCGCCACCTCGTCGAAATTGCGGACGTTGAGAAGTGCCTGCGCGTTGCCCAGGGCCTTTCCGCTGGCGCCGCGCTGCATCCGCAGGTGGCCAGGCAGGTGGCCGATGTCTTCGGGGAACTCACCGAGGGCGTATTCCTTGCCGCGCTCGACGACCCAGGTTTCCACGCCGGGACCGGCCAGTTCACGTGCCGCGAAGCTTCCCCCGTAGCCAGAACCGACAATGAGCACGTCGCATTGGGGCGCCGGGTGGGCCTGCAACATCGTTTCGATGGACTCTGAACAGCGAGAATGGGTCGCCATGGTGCCTTTCCGTGGATATCCGTTGTTGGGTAACAATTACTTACATGCGTCTTTTACCGCCCTTTCCCGTTGATGCCAATCACCCATTGGATGTAGCCATGGCGCGCGAGTCGCTGCGGCTGCGCGCACTGCAGTCCGTGAAAGCGCGCAGCATGGTGGTCGTGGCGGCTGTGGTTGCTGCGATCTGTTTTGGCTTCACCACCCCGGTCTGGCGCGTGCTGGCGTGGATGTTTCCAGTGCTGCTCATGGCCCAGATCAATGCGGTGCTCAGCGCGCGCGCGCTGGCAGCGCTTGATACGTCAGACGCAGCAGCGCTGACCGAACAACAAACCCACCACTGGTGGATCACCGTGGCCAACCAGACCCTGATGGGGGTGACGGTCTGGTGGATCGGGTATGGCAGCGCCGGAGGTTCGGCCACGTTTGCCACCGCGCTGCAACTCATCTACCTCGGGGGGGCGCTGGTGAATGCTTCGACGCACCCGCCGACCTTCATTGCGGGCGCGTGGATCAACCTCGCTTTTGCGGCGCTCTTCTGGCTTACCCAGGGCGGCACCAATGGCCTGCCGCTGGCGCTGGCACTGTTCGGTGTGGGCCTGGTCATCGCCGCCTCGTCGCGGCAGACGGCGCAGGCCTTTCGTGATTCGCTGCAGATCCGCTTCGAAAATGCAGATCTGCTGCGCCAGTTGGGAGAGGAGAAACAGGTGGCAGAAGAAGCGAATGCCGCCAAGTCGCGGTTTCTTGCTGCGGCAAGCCATGACCTGCGCCAGCCCCTGCATGCCTTGCTGGTCTTCTCGTCCCTGTTGCACCGCCATGAGACGCCGCAGACCTCGCAACTGATCGCCCACATCCGCGACGCAGCGGGATCGCTGGACAAGCTGTTTTCGGGCCTGCTCGACCTCTCCAAGCTGGAGACCGGCTCCATCGTGCCGCAGATGCAGGCCCTGAACATCGCCGCCATGGTCCGGGATCTGGTCAAGGAGTTCCAGCCGCGATGCACCGCCAAAGGGGTTTCCATGGAGGCCGAGGGGGCCGATGAAGCGTGGGTGCTGAGCGACGCGTTTCTACTGGAGCGCATCCTGCGCAATCTGGTGGACAACGCGGTGAAGTACACCAACGAAGGTGGCGTGGTGGTCTCGGTGCTGGCGCAGGAGAGCGTGGTGCAGCTGCAGGTGCGCGATACCGGCATCGGCATCGCCCGCGAATCGCAGGCCCGCGTTTTCGAGGAGTATTTCCAGGTCGGCAATCCGTCGCGCGACCCGGGGCAGGGCAGTGGCCTGGGCCTGGCCATCGTGCGCCGCCTTGCCAACCTTCTCGGGCTCGAAATGGGCATGCGGTCCGATGCTGGCGAGGGAACCACATTTACCCTCATCCTGCCCCAGGCGCCGATTTTTGAAAACATGGGCATGGGGGCCGTTTCCGCACCCGCCCAGCCCGCGTTGACCACGGCCGTGGAAGTCTGGCTCGTCGAGGACCATGCCCTGGTGCGGATGGCAACCACGCAGGCTCTGGAGTCGTGGGGCTGCAAGGTCACGCAATGGGAGGGCATGCCCCCGGATGCCGCGATGAATGCGATCACCACGCCCCCGCATGCGCTGATCGCGGACTACCGGCTCGCGGGCGATGCCACCGGCCTGGATGTGGCGCAGCGGCTGCGCTCGCGCTGGCCCGGGCTGCCGGTGGCGATCATCACCGGGGACCCCGGCATCAACCTCCACGAGGTCGAGCGGCTGGGCAATATTGCGATGTGGCAAAAACCGGTTCTGCCCTCACTGCTCATCGACTGGCTGGCCGAACTCAGTGAGCAGGCCGTGGTTCCGGCTCCGGCCCAGGTCGACTGAGGCCGCTGGGCGGACTCAGGCGATGCGCACGCCTTGTCGTGCGCAGACGTAGACGGCCTCGGTGCGGCTTTGGACGTTCAATTGGCGGAATATGACGCTCAGGTGCGACTTCACCGTCTGGTCGCTGATATTGAGTTCGCGCGCAATCACTTTGTTCGGTAAACCGCGCAGGATGGCGGCCAGAACATCCCCCTGGCGCTGGGTGAGCTCGGGGAACGCCTGGGTGAGATCGCTGGGCAGGTTGGTGTCCGAGGGCGCGGCCGTCCTCCCAGGCCCAGAGAGGAGGGTGGCAGGCAGGTAGATGCCACCCGAGGCAATGGTGTTCAGGGCCAGCAGCAGGGTTTCGGGTTCGGAGTCCTTGGCGATGAAGCCGACCGCGCCGTTGTCGATGGCCGTGCGGACCAGGGCAGCGCTCTTCTCGCCCGACAGCACGATCTGGCGTGCCTGGGGCACCAGTTCACGGATGGCCACCATGGCCTCGGCGCCCGAGAGGCCGTCCATGTGCCAGTCCAGCAGCACGATGTCCGCAGGCTGCTGGCGCAATTTTTCGAGGCCTTCTTCGCAGCTGCCGGCGATCTGGGTGTTGATGCCGAAGCCGAGCTCGGCGAGCAGCAGGCGAAGCCCCTCTCGAAACAGGGAGTGATCGTCAATGACAAGAACATTCATGGGATGGGAATACGGGGCATCGCCGTGACGCCACCAAGGCGGCATGCACAGTCAAAATGGATTGGATTGCCATCGGCTGACACATCTGGTATCACACCGACTATGCCATGGTCTTGGCGTCCATGCATTGCGACATCCCAAGTTTTACCACTTGGTGGAATGTTAACCGCCAGCAGCGCTGCTTTCAGCGCATGGCCTTGATGGCCTGTGCCGCCCGGGTCACGAGCGCCGGACCTTCGTAGATCAACCCGGTGTAGATCTGCACCACGTCCGCGCCTGCGCGCACCTTGCTCACCGCGTCCTCGGCGCTCATCACGCCGCCCACGCCGATGATGGGGAAGCGGCTGCCCAGCGCGGCACGCAGCTGGCGTATCACCTGGTTGCTGGCCTCCAGCACGGGCGCGCCGCTCAGGCCACCGGTCTCCTCGGCATGGCGCAGGCCCTTGACGGTATCGCGGCCGATGGTGGTATTGGTGGCGATCACGCCGTCCATGCCGTGGCGCTGCAGTGTGGCGGCGATCACCGACACCTGCTCCTCGGTCAGGTCAGGGGCAATCTTCACGAAGATGGGCGTGCGCTTGCCGGTCTGCCTGGCCAGCACCTCGCGGCGCTCGGCAATGGCGCCCAGCAGGCCGTCCAGCGCCTCGTCGCTTTGCAGCGCGCGCAGGTTCTGGGTGTTGGGCGAGCTGATGTTCACCGTCACGTAGTCGGCATGGGGGTATACGCCGTCCAGGCAGGTCAGGTAGTCGCTGGTGGCGTTTTCGATGGGGGTGCTGGCGTTCTTGCCGATGTTCAGCCCCAGCAGCATGCGCGGGCCGCTGCGTTGCTGGTCGCGAAAGCGCGACTGCTGCACGTTGCGCAAAAAGGCGTCGAGCCCTTCGTTGTTGAAACCCAGGCGGTTGATGAGGGCACGCTTCTCGGGCAGGCGGAACATGCGTGGCTTGGGGTTGCCGGGCTGGGCCTTGGGGGTGACCGTGCCCACCTCCACGAAGCCGAAGCCCATGGCGCCCAGGGCGTCGATCACGCGGGCGTTCTTGTCCAGCCCGGCGGCCATGCCCACGCGGTTGGGGAAGGCGAGGCCGGCCAGCTCCACCGGGTCGTCCACCCGCGTATTGCACCAGGCCCACTGCAGCGGCGTGCGCTGCCCGCGCGCCAGCATGTCCATGGTGAGTTCATGCGCGGCTTCGGCATCCAGGCCGAAGAGGAAAGGGCGGGCGAGGGCGTAGGGGATCAGGGACATGGGGGTATGACAAGGGATAATTGCGCAATTACCTCCGATTTTCCTCCATGACGACCTCCACCCCCCTGACCCAAGATGAACTCAAGGCCCTCGTAGGCCAGGCAGCCCTGCAATACGTGGTGCCTGGCGAGATAGTGGGGGTGGGCACGGGCTCCACCGTCAACAAGTTCATCGACGCCCTGGCCAGCATGAAGGGCGACATCAAGGGCGCCGTGTCGAGCTCGGTGGCCAGCACCGAGCGCCTCAAGGCCCTGGGCATTCCCGTGTTCGACGCCAACGAGGTCGTAGCCCTGTCGGTCTACATCGACGGCGCCGACGAGATCGACGGCCAGGGCCACATGGTCAAGGGCGGCGGTGCCGCGCTCACGCGCGAGAAGATCGTGGCGGCACTGGCCGGCCGCTTCGTCTGCATCGCCGACGAATCCAAGCTGGTGCCAGCGCTGGGCAAGTTCCCCTTGCCCGTGGAGGTGATTCCGATGGCGTCCCAAAACATTGCGCGCCGTTTCGCGGCCCTGGGCGGCAAGGCCTCCATCCGCCAGAAAGACGGTCAGCCCCTGGTCACCGACAACGGCCAGCACATCCTCGACGTCACGGGCCTGTCCATCACCGACCCGCTGGCCTTTGAATCCGACGTCAACCAGTGGCCCGGCGTGGTCACGGTGGGTGTGTTTGCGCACCAGAAGGCCTCGGTCTGCCTGCTGGGCACGGCGCAGGGTGTGAAGACGCTGAACTACTGACGCCCGTTTCCGGTGGTTTCGCTCCTCCTCGGGGGGGGCGGACTACAAAGCCAATGGGCCGCTGCTGCGGCCCATTTACCTGAGGTGCAGGTATCGCGTTTGGATCAGAACCGGATACCCGCAGGATTGGTCGGTGCGGTGCCATCCGTCGAAGGTGCAGGGCGTGCGCGGGGTGAGACCGTTGCGTCCGACGCCGGCGCGGCGGCTGGTGCCGGCGCGGCGGGAGCTGCAGCCACCAATGGCGTGGCTGCCGGGCGGCGGTAGTTTGCCGGCAATTGAGACTGCTTGGGATAGCCGGCTACGTCCAGGTATTGCGCCCATTCCCCCTCGGAGAAGCCCGCCATCCGTTGCGCGCCGATGGTGCCAAAAGGCAGTGTGCTGCTGCCACTAGCCGCCTGCAGAGCATCGATGTCTGCATTGCTGTTGACCGTCCGCTCCGTGAAGGGAATGCCGCGGTTGACCAGAAAACTGCGGGCGCTTGAACATGGCGCGCAGTCGTTGCCGGTGTACAGCGTCACCGGAAAGCGCTGGGCGACCCGGGAGATTTCAAGCGGCAGTCCGGCACCGGCGCCGGCACTGCCGGCTGCAGGCGCTGCGCCCGTGGTGGTGGGCCTGGCGGAGGGATCTGCCGGCGCGCGGTCCGAGAAAGTCACCTTGCCATCGGGCCCGACGATGCGGTACACCGCTTGTGCCTGGGCACCGGCACAGGCCAGCAGGACCACCATGGGGGCCAGCATCGGCAGGGACAGCAGGTTCTTGCGCATCGTCTTTCTCCTCGGGGTCGGTTTGTTGTGGGACGCGTCAGGCCGCAGCAGGCTCGGCCATGCCCTGGTGGCGCATCAGGGCATCCAGGCGCGGTTCGCGGCCCCGGAATGCCTTGAACGACTCCATCGCCGGGCGGCTGCCCCCGGCTTCCAGAATCGCCTCGCGGTAGCGGCGGCCGGTCTCGGCGCTGGGCTGGCCATCGCTGCCCACGGTCTCTTCAAAGGCTGCATAGGCGTCGGCGCTCAGCACCTCGGCCCATTTGTAGCTGTAGTAACCCGCAGCATAACCGCCCGCGAAGATGTGGCTGAAGGTGTGCGCGGTTCGGCTGAACGCCGGCGGCTGCAGCACCGCCACTTCGGCGCGCACCTGGTCCAGCAGCGGCATGATGTCCTTGGCCGGGTCGTGCTCGGTGTGCAGCAGCATGTCGAACAGCGAGAACTCGATCTGGCGCAGGGTCTGCATGCCGCTCTGGAAGTTCTTGGCAGCGATCATCTTGTCGAACAGCGCGCGCGGCAGGGGCTCGCCCGTGTCCACATGGGCGGTCATGTGCTTGAGCACATCCCACTCCCAGCAGAAGTTCTCCATGAACTGGCTGGGCAGCTCCACCGCATCCCACTCCACGCCGCCGATGCCCGAGACGTCGCGCTCGTTCACCTGGGTCAGCATGTGGTGCAGGCCGTGGCCGAATTCGTGGAACAGCGTGATCACGTCATCGTGCGTGAGCAGGGGTGGCTTGCCGTCCACGCCGCTGGCGAAATTGCACACCAGGTGCGCCACCGGGGTCTGCAGCACGCCGGTGTCGGGGCGCAGCCAGCGGGTGCGCACGTCGTCCATCCAGGCGCCGCCGCGCTTGCCGGTGCGGGCCGGCTGGTCCAGGTAGAACTGGCCGACCAGCGTGTTGCCACGCTCGATGCGGTAGAACTCCACGGCCGGGTTCCACACGGGAGCGCTGTCGCGTCGGATCGCCACCTCGAACAGCGTCTCGATGATCTTGAACAGCCCGGCCAGCACCTTGGGCGCCGTGAAGTACTGCTTGACCTCCTGCTCGCTGAAGGCATAGCGCGCCTCCTTGAGCTTTTCGGCCACGTAGGGCCAGTCCCAGGCCTGCGGATTGGCCAGCCCCAGGTCGCCAGAAGCAAAGGCGCGCAGGTCGGCCACGTCCTTTTCGGCATAGGGGCGGGCGCGGTGCGCCAGGTCGCGCAGGAAGGTGACCACCTCGGCGGGAGAATCGGCCATCTTGGCCACCACCGAGACTTCGCCGAAGTTGGCGTAGCCCAGCAGCTGTGCCTCTTCCTTGCGCAACGCCAGGATCTCGCCGATCAACGCCGTGTTGTCGTACTTGCGGGCATCGCCCTCGGCCTGGTCGGAGGCGCGGGTCACGTAGGCGCGGTAGAGCTTTTCGCGCAGGGCGCTCTGGTGGGCGAACTGCATCACCGGCAGGTAGCACGGCATCTTCAATGTGAGCTTGTAGCCGTCCTTGCCCTCGGCCTGGGCGGCGTCGCGCGCGGCCTGCAGCACGTCGGCCGGCACGCCATCCACCTCGGCGTCGGTGGCGTAGTAGGCAAAGGCGTCGGTCGCGTCCAGGGCGTTTTCGCTGAACTTCTGGCTCAGCTCGGCCTGGCGCTCCTGGATCTGGGCAAAGCGCTCCTTGGCCGGGCCGGCCAGCTCCGCACCGCTGAGCACGAAGTTGCGCACGGCATTCTTGTGTGCCTGGCGCTGCTCCACGCTCAGCGCGGCGGGGTCGATGGCCTTGTACTTGGCGTACAGGCGCTCGTCGGCGCCCAGGCGCGTCCAGTACTCGGTCACGCGCGGCAGGGCGGCGTTGTAGGCGGCGCGCAATTCGGGCGTGTCGGCCACGCTGTTGAGGTGGCTCACCGCACCCCAGGCCGTGCCCAGTTGTTCGGTGGCCACGTCCAGCACCTGGGCGATGGCGTCCCAGCGGGCGGGGAAGTCGGGGGCAGTCACCGTCTCCAGCGCCACGTTGGCACGTTCGAGCAGCACGTCGACGGCTGGTGCGACGTCGCCTGGCGTGATGCGGTCAAACTGGGGAAGGCCGGAAAATTCGAGAAGGGCGTTGCTCATGCGGTGTAGATGGCGCCTCGGGGCGTTGGTTCAAGGGTTTTTTACCGTGCAGCCGTGCGCTCGGCCGCCTCGATGGTGTTCACCAGCAGCATGGTAATGGTCATCGGGCCAACCCCGCCAGGCACGGGGGTGATCCAGCCGGCCACTTCCTTGACGCCCTCGAAGTCCACGTCGCCGCAGAGCTTGCCTTCGGCGTTGCGGTTGATGCCCACGTCGATCACGATGGCACCGGGCTTGACCATGTCGGCCGTGAGCGTGTTGGCGCGGCCCACGGCCGCCACCACCACGTCGGCTTGGCGCGTGTGGTAGGCCAGGTCGGGCGTGCCGCTGTGCGTCACGGTCACGGTGGCATTGGCCTGCAGCAGCAGCAGGGCCATGGGCTTGCCCACGGTGTTGCTGCGCCCGATCACCACGGCATGCTTGCCCTTGAGCGACTGGCCGGTGGATTCGATCAGCTTCATGCTGCCGTAGGGCGTGCAGGGGCGAAAACCCTCCAGCCCGGCCATCAGTTCGCCGGCCGACAGCACCGAGTAGCCATCCACATCCTTGGCGGTGGAAATCGCCTCGATCACCTTGTGCGGGTCGATGTGCTTGGGCAGGGGCATCTGCACCAGGATGCCGTGCACGCTCGGGTCGGCATTCAGCGCGGCGATGCGAGCCAGCAGGTCGGCCTCGCTCAGCGTGGCCTCGTACTTCTCGAAGATCGAGCGCACGCCGCTGTCCTCGCAGGCCTTGACCTTGTTGCGCACATAGACGGCCGAGGCCGGGTCTTCGCCCACCAGTATCACGGCCAGGCCGGGCTGGTGGCCACGCGCGGTGAGGGCTGCGGCGCGCTGGGCGACTTCGCTGCGCAGTTGGCGGGAAAGGGCGGTGCCGTCGATGATGTGGGCTGTCATGGCTGGAATACGGATCGAAAAGGGCGCCGGGTGGCGCCCTGGTGGGGAACTGGGCTACGGTGGCTTAGCCCTTGGGGGCGTTTTGTCCGAGGGCAATCTTGAGCAAATCGGCCACGGTATTGGCGTTGAGCTTTTCCATGATGTTGGCGCGGTGCGCCTCCACCGTCTTGATGCTGATCCCGAGGTCGTCGGCGATCTGCTTGTTCAGGCGGCCGGCGACGATGCGCTCGAGCACCTGTGCCTCGCGGCTGGTGAGTTTGGACAGCAGGGCGTCGCGGCTGGCGGCCTGCTGGTAGCCGGCAAAGGCCTCGCGGGCGTGGTCCAGCATGCGCTCGACCAGGCCGACCAGCTCTTCCTCGTCAAAGGGCTTCTGGATGAAGTCGAGCGCACCCTTCTTCATGGTGTTCACGGCCATGGGCACGTCGCCGTGGCCGGTGATGAAGACGATGGGCAGGGGCGACTTGCGCTCGATCAGGCGGTCCTGCAGCTCCAGGCCGGTCATGCCGCCCATGCGGATGTCCACGATCAGGCAGGCCACTTCGCGGGGGTCGTAGCGCGACAGAAAGGTCTCGGCCGAATCAAAGCAGCGCACCCGGTAGTCCTTGCCTTCCAGCAGCCATTGCAGGGAGTCGCGGACCGCTTCGTCATCGTCCACGACGTATACGGTGCCCTTTTTCGGAATCAAGCTCATGCAATTGTCCTTGGAATATGTGCGTTTGCTACAGAATTTGTAGTGTCATCGGCAGGCTTGGCAAGCGGCAACCAGAAGGAGAACCTGCAGCCCGTGACGTCTGAACCATTGTAGATGTTCTCTGCACGCATCCGTCCCTGGTGCGACTCGACGATGCTGCGGCACAGATTGAGGCCCATGCCCATGCCTTCTTGCTTGGTGGAGAAGAAGGCCTCGAACAGGCGCTCCAGCACCTCGGGCGCCAGGCCCTTGCCGGTGTCCAGCACCGAAAATTCGACCACCTCGCGCTCCTCGATGGTCTTGGGCACCACGCGCAGCTCCACGCTGCGGCCCGCCGTCGGTCGGTTGGCGTGCTGTATTGCCTCGGCGCCGTTCTTCATTAGGTTCACCAGCACCTGCTCGATCAGGATGGTGTCGGCCATCACGGGCGGCAGGCGCGCGGCGATGTACAGCGTCAGGCGCACATGGTGGCGGCGCAGCTCGATGTCGGCCAGCTCCACGGCCTCGGTCACCATCAGGTGCACGTCGGCCAGGGCCCGGTTGGGCTCGCTCTTCTTCACGAAGGCGCGGATGCGCTGGATGATCTGCCCGGCGCGCTGCGCCTGGTGCGCTGTCTTCTGCAGGGCGGTGAGCAGGGCTTCCTCGGTCAGCTGGCCGCTCTGGATGCGCGAGACCATGCCACTGCAGTAGTTGTTGATGGCCGTGAGCGGCTGGTTGAGCTCGTGCGCCACGCTGGACGCCATCTCGCCCATGGTGATCAGGCGGCTGACCGACTGGGCGCGCTCGGCTTGGCGCGAGGCCTGCTCTTCCGCCTGGCGGCGCGGCGTGATGTCGGTGGCGATCACCATCTGCGCCAGGCGCCCGTCCACCCAGTTGAGGTAGCGCGAGCGCACCTCCAGCCACTTGCCCAGGTCGGGCAGGAAGATCTCGGCGTTTTCGGTGCGGGCGCTGGTCAGCGTGTCGGTGGGCAGGCCCATCAGGCCGTCCTCGTCGTCCACGCCCGTCGAAGTGCTGCCCGCCACGGGCACCACGCCGGCCTGGGCCACCAGCTGCAGGTGGCCTCCGGTCTGCGAGCCGAACCACTGGCGGTACAGCTTGTTGGCAAACAGCAGTTCCTCGCTGCCCAGCGGCGCCACGGACACCGAGGCATCGAGCGATTCGAGCACGATGGTGAAGCGCTCGTGCGACGCCGAGAGCTGCTCGCGCACCCGGTTGGGCTCGGTGATGTCGGTCATCGACGTCATCCAGCCGGTCTGGTGGCCATGGGCGTCGATCAGTGGCGACACGTACAGCCGCGCATCGAACAGCGTGCCGCTCTTGCGCCGCACCCGCACCTGGAAGCCGCCGACGATGGTCTTGCCGCTGAGCTCGTCGCGCAGCTTGGCGTGCAGGGCCTCGTGGTCCGAGTCGGGCCAGTAGGGGAAGGGCGCCTTCAAGCCCACCAGCTCGGCCTCGCTCCAGCCCGTCATCTGGCAGAAGGCGGCGTTCACATAGGTGATGCGGCCTTCCATGTCCAAGGCACGCATGCCGGTGAGGATGGAGTTCTCCATCGCCCGGCGGAAGTTGGTTTCGGCCACCAGGGCCTGCTGGGCCTGCATGCGCCGGCGCGTGTGTCGCCAGGTGGCGATCAGCATCCAGGCCGTCATGGCACTGAGCGTGCCCACCAGCCAGAACAGGCCGCTGCCCACCACGCCCAGCGAGGTGCGGTAGGCCTGGGCGCGCAGCACCAGCCCGTTGCCCACGGGGGATACGGGCACCTCGTACTCATTGGCGCGCGGGCTCCAGGGCAGCAGCTGCGTGGCCGGGTTGCGCGGGCCCAGAGGGGTGCCCGCAAGCACCTGGTTCTTGCTGTCCAGCAGCGTCACGGCGTAGCGCGCCAGCACCTCGGTGGGCGTGCCGTAGCGCAGCAGGCTGTCGATGGAGTATTCGCCCAGCACCACGCCGCTGAACTTGCCCTGGTTGTTCAGCGGCACCTGCAGTTGCAGCAGGGGGGTGATGTCGCCCGCCGTCGCGGCCGGTTGGGCATACACGGGCTGCTGCAGGTCGCGCGCCAGGCCATAGGTGTCGGCCGTGTCGCCAGCCTTGAGCACCTCGCCGGAAATGCGCAGCTCGCTGCTGGCCAGGGTGGGTGCCGCGTGGCTGGCGCGGATGCGGCGGCGCTCGTCGATCCAGGTGATGGCCTGCAGTTCGGGGTATTGGCTGATCAGCGTCTCGGCCCGGCTCACGAACTCGGATTTTTCGAGCTCCTGGTTGGACAGGTCGCGCGCAATGCGCATCAGCTGCTCCTGCCGCTCCAGGAGGCGCAGGCGCACCCGCTGCTGGGCGTATTCCACGTCGCGGCGCAGGGCCTCCTGCTCGCGCTCGGCCTCTTCGGCGCGCAGGTACCAGAAGGCCGCCACGATGGCCGCCAGGAACATCAGCACCGCCGCCAGGGGTGCGAGCGCGGCAAACCGGTCCTGCCGGGTGGGCGAGAGGCTGCGCCACCACTTGCGCCACCAGCGCGCAGGGGCCGCGATGGGCGAGACCGTGGTGGGGGGCGCTGGGTCGGTGGGATGCATGTCCCTCAAGTGTAGAGGAGGCGCACACCTGGTAACGGACAGCAGGGGCAAACCTGTCCACGATCCCTTGCATGGTGTTTTCGGGCAGGACGTGGATCTTTTGCGAACGCTCGTTCTTGTGCGTTTGCAGCAAATTCTCATAATATGATATCAATGGGCACCATTTGAAATTCGCAAAAAGTTGTGCGAAACTAGGGGCAGTGTTCTAAATTGCTGCCACACCTATAGGAGACAAAGCATGTCAGCTCAGCCCGACCCTCAGGCCGCTTTTGGCCTCGGTACCGACGTCGATCAGCAGGAAACCCGCGAATGGATGGATGCGCTGTCCGCCGTGATCGACAAAGAGGGCCCCGAGCGTGCCCATTTCCTGCTGGAACAGCTTTTGGAGCACGCGCGCCAGAGCAGCATCGACATGCCGTTCTCGGCCAACACGGCCTACGTGAACACCATCGAGGCCGACCAGGAAGCCCACTGCCCCGGCAACATCGCCATTGAAAAGCGCCTGCGCGCCTACATGCGCTGGAACGCCATGGCCATGGTCGTGCGCGCCAACCGGCTGAACCCCGCCGACGGCGGCGACCTGGGCGGCCACATCGGCTCGTTCGCATCGGTGGCCAGCATGTTCGGTGCTGGCTTCAACCATTTCTGGCATGCCGCGAGCGAAGACCACGGTGGCGACCTGCTGTACATCCAGGGCCACAGCTCGCCCGGCATCTACGCCCGCGCCTACCTCGAAGGCCGCCTGAACGAAGAGCAGCTCGACAGCTTCCGCCAGGAAGTGGACGGCAAGGGCCTGTCGAGCTACCCGCATCCCAAGCTGATGCCCGAGTTCTGGCAGTTCCCCACGGTGTCGATGGGTCTGGGCCCGCTGATGGCCATCTACCAGGCGCGCTTCCTCAAGTACCTGCACGCCCGTGGCATCGCCAACACCGAAAACCGCAAGGTCTGGGTGTTCTGCGGCGACGGCGAGATGGACGAACCCGAATCGCTGGGCGCCATCGGCCTGGCCGCGCGTGAAAATCTGGACAACCTGGTCTTCGTGATCAACTGCAACCTGCAGCGCCTGGACGGCCCGGTGCGCGGCAACGGCAAGATCGTGCAGGAGCTCGAAAGCGAGTTCCGCGGCAGCGGCTGGAACGTCATCAAGCTCCTGTGGGGCAATGGCTGGGACACCCTGCTGGCCCGCGACAAGACCGGCAAGCTCAAGCAACTGATGATGGAGACGCTGGACGGCGACTACCAGGCCATGAAGGCCAACGACGGTGCCTTCGTGCGCAAGAACTTCTTCGGCCGCCACCCCGAGACTCTGAAGCTCGTCGAGCACATGACCGACGACGAGATCTTCGAGCTGCGCCGCGGTGGCCACGAGCCCGCCAAGGTCTACGCCGCCTTCCACGCTGCCAACGCGCACAAGAACCAGCCCACCGTGCTGCTGGTCAAGACCGTCAAGGGCTATGGCATGGGCAAGGCCGGTGAGGGCAAGAACACCGTGCACCAGACCAAGAAGCTCTCGGACGAGGACATCAAGTACATCCGCGACCGCTTCAGCATCCCGATCCCTGACAGCCAGCTGGCCGACATCCCGTACTACAAGCCGGCCGACGACACGCCGGAAATGCAGTACCTGCAAGAGCGCCGCAAGGCCCTGGGCGGTTACCTGCCCAAGCGCCTGCCCAAGGCCGAAGAGAGCTTCACCGTGCCCTCGCTCGACACCTTCAAAGCGGTGCTGGAGCCCACGGCCGAAGGCCGTGAAATCTCCACCACCCAGGCCTACGTGCGCTTCATCACGCAGCTGCTGCGCGACCAGGCCCTGGGCCCGCGCGTGGTGCCCATCCTGGTGGACGAGGCCCGCACCTTCGGCATGGAAGGCCTGTTCCGCCAGATCGGCATCTACAACCCCAAGGGCCAGCTGTACACCCCGGTCGACCGCGACCAGGTGATGTACTACCGTGAAGACAAGGCCGGCCAGATCCTGCAGGAAGGCATCAACGAAGCCGGCGGCATGGCCAGCTGGATCGCAGCGGCCACCAGCTACAGCACGAACAACCGGATCATGATCCCGTTCTACGTGTACTACTCGATGTTCGGCTTCCAGCGCATCGGCGACCTGGCCTGGGCGGCGGGCGACATGCAGGCCCGCGGCTTCCTGCTGGGCGGCACCTCGGGCCGCACCACGCTCAACGGCGAAGGCCTGCAGCACGAAGACGGTCACAGCCACATCCTGGCCGGCACCATCCCCAACTGCGTGAGCTACGACCCGACCTTCGCCCACGAAGTCGGCGTGATCATGCACCATGGCTTGAAGCGCATGGTCGAGCGCCAGGAAAACGTCTTCTACTACATCACGCTGCTCAACGAGAACTACCCCATGCCCGGCCTGCAGCCCGGCACGGAAGAGCAGATCATCAAGGGCATGTACCTGTGCAAGCAGGCGCCCGCCCTGGCCGCCGATGCACCCACCGTGCAACTGCTGGGCAGCGGCACCATCCTGCGCGAATCGTTCTTTGCCCAGGCACTGCTCGAAAAGGACTGGGGCGTGGCCGCCGGCATCTGGAGCTGCCCGAGCTTCAACGAACTGGCCCGCGACGGCCAGGACGTGGAGCGCTGGAACCTGCTGCACCCGACCGAAACGCCACGCGTCTCCTTCGTGGCCGAGCAGTTGGGCAAGACCGCAGGCCCCGTGGTCGCCTCCACCGACTACATGAAGAACTATGCGGACCAGATCCGCTCGTTCATCCCTGCCGGTCGCACCTACAAGGTGCTCGGTACCGACGGCTTTGGCCGCAGCGACTTCCGCAGCAAGCTGCGTGAGCACTTCGAGATCAACCGCCACTACATTGTCGTCGCGGCCCTGAAGGCGCTGTCCGAAGAAGGCAAGGTGCCTGCTTCCAAGGTGGCCGAGGCCATCGCCAAGTACAACATCCAGGCCGACAAGGTCAACCCGCTGTACGCATAAAAGAACCGGAGACAACAATGGCATTGGTAGACATTCAAGTTCCGGACATCGGAGACTTCGACGAAGTCGGCGTGATCGAATTGCTGGTCAAACCCGGCGACACGGTCAAGGCCGAGCAGTCGCTGATCACGGTCGAATCCGACAAGGCGTCGATGGAGATCCCGTCGAGCCACGCTGGCGTGGTCAAAGAGGTCAAGGTCGCCATCGGCGACAAGATCAAGCAGGGCTCCGTGGTGCTCACGCTGGAAGTGGCGGGCGAAGCGGCCGCGCCTCCCGCTGCTGCTGCACCCGCGCCAGCCGCCGCGTCCCCNGGCTCCTGCCGCTGCAGCGCCCGCCCCAGCGGCGGCCGCCCCTGCAGCAGCTTCGGGTCCGGTGGAAGTGCGCGTGCCCGACATCGGCGACTTCAAGGACGTGGCCGTCATCGAGATGCTGGTCAAGGTGGGTGACACCATCAAGCTCGAGCAGTCGCTCTTCACCGTCGAATCCGACAAGGCCTCCATGGAGATCCCTTCGCCCGCCGCTGGCGTGCTCAAGGAACTCAAGGTCAAGATCGGCGACACCGTGAACATCGGCGACCTGATCGCCGTGCTCGAAGGTTCTGCCCCAGCAGCGGCAGCGGCGCCAACACCCGCTGCTGCGCCTGCAGCCGCAGCACCTGCGCCGGCCCAGGCCGCAGCGGCCCCAGCGCCCGCAGCAGCCGCCGTTGCCGTGCCGGCCCACCAGCCAGGCGCCCCCACGGCAGGCCTGCCCCACGCATCCCCCTCCGTGCGCAAGTTCGCCCGCGAACTCGGTGTGCCGCTCGAAGAAGTCAAGGGCACCGGCACCAAGGGCCGCATCAGCCAGGACGACGTGCAGGCGTTCACCAAGCAGGTGATGAGCGGCGCCACCCAGACCAAAGCCCAGGCCGCCAAGGCGCCTGCAGGCGGCGGTGGTGGTTCCAGCGCAGGCCTGGACCTGCTGCCATGGCCCAAGGTCGACTTCAGCAAGTTCGGCACGGTGGAGCGCAAGGACCTGTCGCGCATCAAGAAGATCAGCGGCGCCAACCTGCACCGCAACTGGGTGATGATTCCCCACGTCACCAACAACGACGAGGCCGACATCACCGAGCTCGAAGCCTTCCGCGTCTCCACCAACAAGGAGAACGAGAAGAGCGGCGTCAAGGTGACCATGCTGGCCTTCGTGATCAAGGCCGTGGTGGCCGCGCTCAAGAAGTTCCCCGAGTTCAACACCAGCCTGGACGGCGACACCCTGGTCTACAAGCAGTACTACAACATCGGCTTTGCGGCGGACACGCCCAACGGCCTGGTGGTGCCCGTGCTCAAGGATGCCGACAAGAAGGGCATCATGCAGATCAGTACCGAAATGGGAGACCTCGCCAAGAAGGCCCGCGACGGCAAGCTCGGCTCGGCCGACATGCAGGGCGGCTGCATGTCCATCAGCTCGCTGGGCGGCATTGGCGGCACGCACTTCACCCCCATCATCAACGCGCCCGAAGTGGCCATCCTGGGCCTCTCCAAGGGCCAGATGAAGCCGGTGTGGGACGGCAAGCAGTTCGTGCCGCGCCTGGTGCTGCCGCTGTCGCTGTCGTACGACCACCGCGTGATCGACGGTGCCAGCGCTGCGCGCTTCAATGCCTATCTGGGCCAGGTGCTGGCGGACTACCGCCGCATCCTGCTGTAACGAGGAGACCCTGGTATGGCAATCATTGATATCAAGGTTCCGGACATCGGCGACTTCGACGAAGTCGGCGTCATCGAAGTGCTGGTCAAGCCCGGCGACACCATCAAGGCCGAGCAGAGCCTGATCACCGTGGAGTCCGACAAGGCCTCCATGGAGATCCCCTCCAGCCACGCTGGCGTGGTCAAGGAGCTCAAGGTCAAGATCGGTGACAAGGTCGCCCAGGGCGCCGTGGTGCTGACGCTGGAGGCAGCGGACGCAGGTGCCGCCGCTCCCGCACCGGCGGCTGCGCCTGCAGCAGCAGCCCCGGCCCCGGCCGCCTCGGCAACCCCTGCCGCACCCGCACCCCAGGCATCAAGCTTTGGAGGCACGGCCGACCTCGAGTGCGACCTGCTCGTGCTCGGCGCCGGCCCCGGCGGCTACAGCGCGGCGTTTCGCGCGGCAGATCTCGGCCTCAAGGTCGTGCTGGTCGAGCGCTACGCCACCCTGGGCGGCGTGTGCCTGAACGTGGGCTGCATCCCATCGAAGGCGCTGCTGCACGTGGCGGCTGTCATGGACGAAGTGAGCCACATGGCCGACCTGGGCGTGAGCTTCGGCGAGCCCACGCTGGACATCGACAAGCTTCGCGGTCATAAGGAAAAGGTCATCGGCAAGCTGACCGGCGGCCTGGCCGCCATGGCCAAGATGCGCAAGGTCACCACCGTGCGCGGCCTGGGCCAGTTCGTCGGTGCCCACCACCTTGAAGTGGAGGAAACCAGCGGCGCCACCGGCCAGGAGAAGACGGGCAGCAAGAAGGTCATCGCCTTCAAGAACGCCATCATCGCCGCCGGCAGCCAGGCCGTGCGCCTGCCGTTCATGCCCGACGACCCGCGCGTGGTGGACTCCACCGGCGCGCTGGAATTGAAGGAAGTGCCCAAGCGCATGCTCATCCTGGGCGGCGGCATCATCGGCCTGGAAATGGGCACGGTGTACAGCACCCTGGGCGCGCGCCTGGATGTGGTGGAAATGCTGGACGGCCTGATGCAGGGCGCCGACCGCGACCTCGTCAAGGTCTGGCAGAAGATGAACGCCAAGCGCTTCGACAACATCATGCTCAAGACCAAGACGGTGGGGGCCAAGGCCACGCCCGAAGGCATTGAGGTGACGTTTGCCGCGGCGGAAGAGGGCGGCACCGCGCCGGCACCCCAGGTCTACGACCTGGTGCTGCAGGCCGTTGGCCGCACCCCCAACGGCAAGAAGATCGCCGCCGACAAGGCGGGCGTCTCGGTCACGGACCGCGGCTTCATCAACGTCGACATCCAGATGCGCACCAACGTGCCGCACATCTTCGCCATCGGCGACATCGTGGGCCAGCCCATGCTGGCGCACAAGGCGGTGCATGAAGCGCATGTGGCGGCGGAAGTCATCGCCGGTGAGATCCAGGGCAACAAGGAACTGGCCAGCGCCGCCTTCAACGCCCGCGTGATCCCGAGCGTCGCCTACACCGACCCCGAAGTGGCCTGGGTGGGCCTGACCGAAGACCAGGCCAAGGCCCAGGGCATCAAGGTCAAGAAGGGCCTGTTCCCCTGGACGGCCTCAGGCCGGGCGATTGCCAACGGCCGCGACGAGGGCTATACCAAGCTCCTGTTCGACGACAGCCCCGAGGCCCATGGCCACGGCAAGATCCTGGGCGGCGGCATCGTGGGCACCCACGCCGGCGACATGATCGGCGAGATCGCGCTGGCCATCGAGATGGGCGCGGACGCGGTGGACATCGGCAAGACCATCCATCCGCACCCGACGCTGGGCGAGAGCATCGGCATGGCGGCGGAGATTGCGCACGGCAGCTGCACGGATGTGCCGCCGCAGAAGAAGTAAGTAGGCAGACGAGCCGCTTCACTCCAGCAAAAAGCCGCGCATGCCTTTGGGCACGTGCGGCTTTTTTGTGCCCGGCTACGCACTGATCTAGCGTGCGCGGCTACAACATGGCTTTCTACAAGCCGTTGTGCGAATGCATCGAGTCCCATGCAGGCGGGGTTTTCCGGTAGCCGCCCGGCGCGCCATTGCGCACAATCCTCTGATCCCGTTACATATTCGGGCGCCTGCCGTTTCCATGAGCACCATCGTCCAGATCTTCGACCGCATCACGGCCACCGACGTGCCCACGGCCCTGGCCGCGTGCCAGCGCGACCAGCGGTCCACGCCGCGGGTGGTGGCCATGTTCGACCAGTTCCTGCGCGAGGTGCAGTGCCACTACCCGCTGGCCGCTGGTGCCAACGGCGTGGAGCAGCCCCTGATCTGGACCGAGGGCCTGCCGTTCGGGCCGCTGGACCACTGGCCCCTGAACCTGGGTGTCGATGTGCAGGCACTCGACGCCACAGTGCTCTCCACCCTGGGCCATGTGGCGGCCGACGCCGGGCTGCAGCTGTTCGAGCCGCAGGGCGGGGCGCTGTACCGGCTGGACCGCCAGGTGGTCTACGAGGACGGCACGGTCGAGCCCTTTGCCGAACGTTCCCTGCGGGTGGAGCCGCCCAAAGTCCATGCAGCGCCCGGCAGCTTTGCTCCGGCGCGGGTGCCCCATAGCCTGGATGTGCTGTGCGGCGCACTGATGGAGCGGCTTGCGCCGCTGGGCTTCGAGGTCCATCCCCATCCGGTGAACTCACGCGCACGCCTGGTGCAGCGCAGTTTTGGTCCCACCGTGCAGGCGTTTTTCATACAGGTGCAGCCGGAACATGACCGGCAGTACATCCATTGCGCCGTGCACTGGTGGCTGCCCAGCGTGCGCGAGGCCTGGCTGGCGCGCCTCGATGAGATCGGCGGCCCCGAACTGCGCAGCCGCATCAAGGCCTTCATCCCTGACTACGAGCGGACCCTGAGCGATTTCCAGCAGATTCCCTGGCACCGCAACCCGCGCCTGGGCCAGAACGACCTGCGTAGCGCGCACGACCTGGACGAGTTTGCCAAGGCCCTGGCCTTCTGGGCCGCCGAGCGCGCCATCCTCTGGCAGGATGCGCCCAAGGACATGGCGGCCCTGGGCAAGCTGCTGCTCTCGGTGGACCAGGTCAGCCGCGTGCTCAGGGACGGCGAAAGCGGCGTGCACGGCCTGTTCACCTTGCAGGAGCAGATGGCCCTGCTGGTGCTGGCATTGCACTGCAAGACACCCCTGCGAGAGGTGTGGATCGAAACCCTGCGCCATCGCCAGCGTGTGACGCAGCATGTGCAGTGGAAGCCCGTCAGCGGCAACGATGGCAATGCCTTGTTCGACGCCATCCTCCAGAGCCTGATCGAGCGGCCTCCTGTGCTGGGCGCCTGATCCAACCAACTTTTTGCATGACTTCCGACAACGACATTGAAGCCCGCGCCTGGAACCTGGTGCACGCCTACCTGGCCGATGCATCTCCCGCCGCATGGCATGTGTTCGCCGCGCGCTCCAACTACGACGGCAACAAGCAGGCCCTGCGCTGGCTGCTCGACCAGCCCACGCTGGACCGGGGCACTGCATTGCTGATCTACTGGTACCTGGGGGCCGCGTGGCACGTGCAATTCACCTCGGCGGACCAGGCGTTGAGCCCCGAAACCTTCACGCTGCTGCGCCTGATCGAGGAGCGCTATGCGGAGGGTTTTTATCAAGCCGGCAATATCTGGTTCGACCCGCACACCTCCGAAGGCGGCCGGCCCGATGACTACCCCAAGGTGCCGGTGGTGCGGCCTGTGCCAGCCATCATGCTGGGGCCGGTCAACGGCAGCGAGTTGGTCGAGGTCTCCGAAGACCCGGAGGGCTTTGACGAAGGGCTCCCACTGAGCGTGGCGGTGGCGCTGTATGCGTTGTTCGAGGAGAACGAAGACTGACAACGTCCTCCGGTTCAGCGTCCCGGGCCTTCGATTGTGTCGCTGTCTGCGCGGTGTGAGCCCACCCCGACACCCAGGGCCATGCCGCCCATGCCGGCCCCGCCGGAGCCTCCACCGCCTGCACCCCCTCCACGCCCGCCGCCGGCCTCGGCATTGCCTGCGCCTCCCGCTCGCTTGCCCGCCGCCCCGCCACTTGCGGCCGGGCGCAGAGGGCCCTGGTTGGGTATGGTCACTGCAGCCGGGATGGGCTCCAGGTCCAGCGCCGAGCGTATGAAGTGGCGCAGCGACACGACCAGCTGCGCGGTCTCGATGCTGCGGCCGGCCACCATGTCCTGCGCGGCCTTGGCGGCCAGTTCCACCTGTTCCTCGGTGCCGAGCAGGATCACGTCGGACAGGGCGGCCTCCACCGCATCGCGCATGCGGCGCTGGCGTTCGGTGCTGGTGAGGGTCGGAGAGGGCAGGTCCGATTCCTCCGCTTCGGATGCATCGGTTTCCTGTGGGGTGGCCATCGCCATCTGCACGGCACTGTCATGCACCTGCTGGCGCCGCAGGTCGCGCATGTGCGTGGGGTGCACCTGCAACTGCCCGGTGAAGGATCCACCCAGTGTCTTGTACGCAGCGATCAGCGTCTTGAGCCGTTCGTTGATCTGCCGGTTCTCGCGCTCGCGGCGCTTCTGGATGGTCTGCATGAACACCAGGCGCGTGCCCACCATGACCAGGGTGGCCAACAGCAGGCCCATCAGTGTGGTGAGCAGGGTGGACCAGGAGGTGAAGTCGAGCAGGTTGCGCATGCGGAAAGCTGAGGGCGAACGGTGCGCCCATCCTAAAGGCAAGCCGGCTGCCGCCCTGTAGGCCGGCGCCCCAGCCAGCCCCATGGATGCTTTGCGAAGGGCGCAGGTCGTCACCCCCCCGGTTCTCAATCGGCCGTCAGCCCCAGGCGCTTCACAACGGGTTCCCAACGGGCCATTTCCTGGGTCAGCGTCGTCTGCGCCTGCGCGCTGGTGGTCCCCAGGGCCGTCACATCGCTGTTTTGCAGCTTGGCACGCACCTCCGCCAGTTTCATCACCTCCTGCGCCCGTTTCGCCAGTTCGGCGATGACGGCGGGCGGCGTGCCCTTGGGGGCCTGCAGCACCAGCCGGAAGCTCACGTCCAGGCCTGGCTGCTTCAGGGCCTGGGCCAGCGTGGGAACTTCGGGCGCCAGCGGCGATGGCGTGGCCGAGGAGACGGCCAGTGCCGTGAGCTTGCCGGCCCGCACATGCGGCAGCACGGTGGGCGTGGCGAGGAAGCCGCATTGCACTTCGCCGGCCAGCACCGCCTGCGTAGCGGGCGCGGGCCCGCGGTAGGGGATGTGCTCCATGCGTGCGTGCGCTGCATCCAGGAACATTTCGGTCGCCAGGTGCCCGGGCACCCCCGGTCCACCGGATCCGTAGAGGATGCGCTCGGTCTTGCTCTTGGCCACCAATTCGCTGACCGTCTTCACACCCACCGAAGGGTGGCACACCAGCATCTGCGAAAAGCTGCCGATGATGGACACGTTCACCAGATCGGCCTTGGGATCGAAATCGCGGTTCTTGTAGATATGCGGGTTGACCGTGAGCACGGTATCAGGGCTGAGGACCAGGGTGGCGCCGTCGGGTTCCGCCTTGGCTGCCGCGATGGCGGCCAGGTTGTTGCCGGCGCCAGGGCGGTTGTCCACGATCACGGGTTGCTTGACCAGCCTGCCCAATTGGTCGGCGAACAGCCGCGCCGTGATGTCCGACGGGGCGCCGGGCGGCGAGCCCACGAAGAGGCGCACCGGTCCGGTGGGCCAGGCCTGTGCCAGCGCGGCGCAGGGCGCCAGCGCAATGAGGCCGATGGCACCGGCGCTGCGGATCGTCTTGAAAATGCCCATGGTTACTCCTTGTCGAAGCTCAGTACATCAGCTGGCCGCGGCGGTTCACGACGCCGATGTCCACCCACTGCGTGCCGATGTTCTGGCCATCGGTGAAATCGAGCGGCAGGCCCCCCAGGTCCATGCGCAACTGACGCAGCGCGGCCGTTACCTTCTCGGGCGTGGGGGATGCGCCAGCGCGAGAGATGGCCTCCACTGCGACCTGGGCGGCCACGTAGCCGGTCAGGTGCGGGTTGGACGGCTCGGATTTCGGATAGTGGGTGCGCATTGCGGCACGGAAGTCCCGCGTCAGGCGGGTCTTGTCGGCAGAGGCATTGGGCAGCACCTGCGCCACCCCCACGCCGATGGCCGATTCCAGTGGCGTCTTTTCAATGATGGCTTCTGCCGGCACGTAGGACATGCCATAGATCGGCGTGCGGTCAGAGGCTGCACGCACGTCGCGAACCAGCGCCGCGCCGCTGTTGCGCACCAGCACCATCACATAGGCCTGCGCGCCTGTTGCCTGCAGCTGTTTGGCCGTGGCCGCGAGCTGCTCTCCGACTGGGGGCACGGGCACGCGGCCGACGACCTCGAGCTTGAACTCCGCAGCCGCTTCGTTGAAGTGGCCCAGGCCGCTCTTGCCCATGGGGTTGTCCTGGTGGGCGACCGACACCTTGCGGATGCCCAGTGTGGACAGGTGCTGCAGGATGTGGCGGATCTGCGCGCGGTCGCCCGCGCTCACGTGGAAGATCCACGGGCTGCCGGGGGTGCGCATGGCCTCCGCGCCCGGGGTTGCGCCCACGGCCGGGATCTTCACGCGGTCGAGCACCTTGCTGGACTGAAGTGCCAGCACATTGGCCGAGCCGAACAGGTTAATGAAGGCCAGCGGCTTGTCGCGCGTGGCGATCATCTCGACCAAGCGCACGGTATCCTCGGGCTTGTACTGGTCGTCTTCGTGCACGAAGCGGATCTTCTGCCCGTTGACACCGCCCTTGGCATTCACGGTGTTGAAATACGCTGCGGCCCCCTCGTAGTTGCCCACGGCCGTCACGGCCAGCGGGCCCTTGGTGGGCGATACCTGGGCGATGACGATGTCCGCATGGGCAGTGGCCACCTGAAGGGCCGCGAAGAAGATGAGGGTACGAATGGGCAAGGGCTGACTCCAACGGCATAGAGAACTCTGCAGAGAATTCTTAGGCCTCAGCCGATGGTTCATCTAATGAAGAAAAGAGGAGACATTCCCTGATGTTGCGCAATCCCCGTGTGCCGGACGATTTCGTGAATTATCGATTGCTGCGGCTGTTCGCACTGGCGGGCGCGCCCGTGGTGCGCCTGTGCGAGGGGCGCTACGGTGTGACGCGGCGCGAATTTCGCCTGCTGTGCCTGGTGGTCGACGGCGGTCCCGTGTCCCCGTCGCGCCTGAGCGAATTGGCACACCTGGACCCGGCCCGCGCGTCGCGCGTCATCGCGGCGCTGGCCAGGAAACGGCTGGTGCGCCGCGAGGTGCAGGACGGCGACCGCCGTTTTGCGCTCATTGCAGCCACGCGCGAAGGCGTGGCGCTGCACAAGGAACTGTTTCCGCAGATCGCCGATATCAATCGGGGGGTGGTGTCGGTGCTCGACGCGGGGCAGGTCAAGGCGCTGGATCAGATCCTGTCGGTGCTCACGCGCCACGCGGAGGTGGTGAACAGCTCCATCGTGCTGGATGTGGGCGCGGACCGCCAGCGCGGGCGGCGCAGCTCCGATGACGACCCCGCGTAAGGGCCGCCGGGCAGACGGGCCCTGCAGTAAATTGCATCGACCTGTAGCCGGGGCAGGCGCCATCCCCGTTCGATGGTCCTGCTACCGTCAGCCCGCCTTGCTGGCTGCCAATCCCTTCGGCGGCGCCACTGCAGAGGCTGCCACCGGCTTGCTGCGCTTGCTGATCAGCAGCACCCCCGCCAGCACCAGCCCGGCACCCGCCATCTGCCACCAGGACAGCGGTTCGTTCAGCAGCCAGCAGCCGAAGAAGATGGTGAGCATGGGCCCCAGGTTGCCGATCAGCGCGGTGCGGGCGGCGCCGATGCGGCGGATGGCGGCGGAGGTCATGAACACCGGCAGCACGGTGGAGAAGACGGCCATGCCCAGGGCATGCAGGTACACGGGCGCGGGCTGCGCCAAAGCCGCGACCGGCTGGGTCGCGATGAAGTGGGCCAGCGTGGCGACAGTGGACACCAGCATGGCCAGCGCGGTGAAGCGCGCCGCGCCCAGGGTGCGAATGGCCGGCTCGCTACCCGCCTGGTAGAAGGCATACGACACGGCCGAGCCGAACACGAAGCCCGCACCGATGAGCACGGCCCGGGCATCGCCGGCCACATGCAGGTCGTGCGCAAAGGCCAGGCCGATGCCCGCGTACGACAGCAGCAGCGAGCCGATTTCGCGCCGCGATGCCCGTTCGCCCATGAAGAGCACGCCGATCACGATGGTGAGCGTGGGGTAGGTGAACAGAATCAACCGCTCCAGGCTGGCCGTGATGTACTGCAGGCCGATGAAGTCAAGAATGCTGGCGCCGTAGTAGCCCAGCAGACCCAGCGCGATGACCAGCAGCCAGTCGCGCCTGGCCAGCGATGCCAGGCTGCGGCTGGCGCGCCAGCCGACCCAGGCAAACACCGGCAGCGAGAACGCCATGCGCAGGGCGAGCAGGGTGACCGAATCGACCGGCGTGGCCTGCGGCACGGCATAGGCCAGCTTGACGAAGATGGCCTTGAACGAGAAGCCCAGGGCGGCGAGAACGGCCAGGGCCAGGCCGATGCGTTCGGCGGGCCAGTGTTTCCAGGAAGGCATGGGGAAGTCTTGTGACATGGTGCATGCGGCTACTGCGAACGTTATGCATGCATGCGATACGGGGAGGGCAAATCGGTGAGGCCATGGTGCCCGACGATGTCGCGGTGCACAATTGCTATTCCCGCAAGCCTGCGTTCGTTTTTGCCGAACGATGGCGGGGCCTTTGTTCATGAACTACGACCTCATTGACCTGCGCCTGTTTGTCGCCATTGCCGAAGAATGCAACCTTACCCGCGGGGCTGCCCGCGCCTGCCTGGCCCCATCGTCGGCCAGCCACCGGCTGCGCCGGCTGGAAGATGCACTCCACACCACCTTGTTCGAGCGGCAGACGCGCGGCGTGCAACTCACCCGAGCCGGCGAAGCGCTGCTGCGCAATGCGCGCCAGGTGCTGGCCAGCCTGGAGCAGATGCATGCCAACCTCTCGCCCTTTGCCACCGGCATCCGCGGCCATGTGAGCCTGTGGGCCAACACGCATGCCACGCACACCTTTCTGCCGGACGATCTGGCTGGCTTTCTCAAGCAGCACCCGCAGGTCAGCGTGACACTGGAGGAGCGCACCAGTGCCGAGATCGTGGTGGCCGTGGCCAGTGGCGAGATCGAAGTGGGTGTGCTGGCGGACAGCGGCCACAGCGCGGGCGTGGAGCTGGCCCCCTACCGGCAGGACCGGCTGGTGCTGATCGTGCCCACCGGCCATGCCCTGTCGTCTCGTACGCAGGTCGGCTTTGCCGAGGTGCTGGACCACGCCTTCGTCATGCTGCATGCGGGATCGGCCATCCACACCTTCACGATGAATGCGGCCGCCGCTCTGGGCAGGCACCTGGATGTGCGCATCCAGGTGCGCAGCTTCGAGGCCGTCTGCCGCATGGTGGGCGCAGGTGTGGGCATCGGCATGGTGCCGCGCAGCGCCGTCAAGCTGGCGGGTGTTGGCGATCTGCCGGTGGTCGTGGAAATGGACGAGCCCTGGGCCCGGCGCGACCTGCAGATCTGCGTGCGCAGGGGAGCAGAGCCATCGGGCTTTGCGGCCGCGCTGGTCGAGCACCTGCGCAGCAGTCGTGGCGCGCGCCAGGGGGTGTAGGTGGGTTCCGACGGCTTTGATCGGCATTGGCCCGCTTCGTGCGCCAAGGTGCCTGCGTAACCTTGGGGCCATGCAAAGCGATCCTGCTCTGCTCTACCACCCCAAGGAACCAATATGAACACCGATCAAGTCAAGGGCGCATTGAAAGAAGCAGCTGGCAAGGTTCAGCAAAAGACCGGGGAGGTGATCAACAGCCCCGAGCAGCAAGCCAAGGGCGCCGCCAAGCAGGTGGAAGGCAACATCCAGAAGAACTATGGCGACGCCAAGGAAGCGGTCAAAGACGCCGTGAAGTGACGCCCAGCGGGTGCGCCCGCTTGCCGCACGTGAAGCCCCGGATGCAGTGATGCCCCGGGGTTTTGCGTTTTCAAATCAGGCTCAGTCTGCCAGGAACACGTTTATGCCCGTGGCGCGCAGTTCCTTCTGGATGCGCCTGGGTGCGGTGGCGGGCACCACGAGCGCGGCCAACTCCTTGAGCGGTGCCACGGTGAAGGGCGATGCGGCACCAAGCTTGTCCAGGGAAGCCAGAACCACGGTTTCCGCCGCGCGGCGGTGCAGGACGCGCTTGACGGTGGCTTCCTCGAAGTCGCCGGTGGTGAGCCCGGCCTCGGCGTGCACGCCCGTCACGCCCATCAAAAACAGGTCTGCGCGCAGGCGCTCGGCCGCCTCTACCACGCTGGCGCCCACGTTCACCATCGAGTGCCGGTACAGGCGCCCGCCCAGGCTCAGCACCTCGATGTGCGCGTGCCCGGCCAGCGCGGCGGCCACCACGGGGCTGTGGGTCACCACCGTGGCGCGCAGGTCCAAAGGCAGGTGCTGAACCACCTGCAGCGAAGTGGTGCCCCCATCCAGAATGACCACCTGGCCCGGGCGCACCATAGCCGCCCCGGCGCGGCCGAGCAGGCGCTTTTCGTCGGGCGCCAATTCTTGGCGCACACGCAGGTCGCCCACGGCAGCCGAGGCGGGCAGGGCGCCGCCGTGCACACGCTGCAGCTTGCCCTCGGCGGCCAGTTCGCGCAGGTCGCGGCGCACCGTGTCTTCGGAGATGCCCCATTCGTCGCTGAGCGCCTTGGCCACTATCTGGCCCTCATGTGCGAGGCGCTGGAGGATGAGTTGCTTGCGCTGGGTGGTGAGCATGGGCTGGCCGATTGCATGAAATTCAATGAAAATGCATGATACTGCACGAATGCGTTTTTGGAGAAACCCATGCCCGATCCCATGGCGGCTGACCGCCCCCTGCTTGTGCTCATCGCCGGCCCTTATCTCTCGGGCACCGATGGCGACCCCGTCCGCATCGCCGCCAACCGCGAGCGGCTGGAGGCCGCCGCCTTGCCCATCTACCAGCGCGGCCACCTGCCAATGCTGGGTGAATGGCTGGCGCTGCCCATCATCCACGCGGCCGGCGGCCGTGAGCAGGGCGATGCGGTGTTCCATGCCTACCAGTACCCGGTAGCCGAACGCTTGCTCACGCGCTGCGATGCGGTGCTGCGCCTGCCGGGCGCATCGCGGGGTGCCGATATAGACGTGGCACGGGCGAAGGCCCTGGGCCTGCCGGTTTATCACCATATCGACGAGCTGCCGGTGCGCCAGGCGGCAGAGAGGGCAGCGGCATGAAGCGGCCCCAGCCCATGCCACTGCCGGGCGATACGGACAATGTCCGATTGCTGGATGCCCAGGTGCTGTCGGACAACTGGTACACCCTGCGCAAGATCAGCGTCGAGCTGCGCCGCCGCGACGGCCAATGGCAGCGGCTGAGCCGCGAGGCCTATGACCGGGGCAACGGCGCGGCCTTGCTGCTGTGGGACCCGCGCCGCAGCACGGTGGTGCTGACCCGGCAGTTCCGCCTGCCGGCCTTTCTGAATGGCTCACCCGATGGCCAGTTGATCGAGGCCTGCGCCGGCCTGCTCGATGGCGACGAGCCTGAGGCCTGCATCCGCCGCGAGGCCGAAGAGGAGACCGGCTACCGCATCCGCACACCGCGCAAGCTGTTCGAGGCGTACATGAGCCCGGGCTCGGTGACCGAGAAGCTGCACTTCTTCGTGGCCGAGTACGAGCCCGGCGACCGCGTGCGCGCGGGCGGCGGCCTGATGGAAGAGGGCGAGGACATCGAAGTCATCGAGATGCCCCTGGCCGAAGCCCTGGCCGCCATCGCCTCGGGCCGCATCCAGGATGGCAAGACCATCATGCTGCTGCAGCATGTGGCGCTGGTGCTTGCGCAAAGCACCGTCTGATGCCCGGTGTCAGCCTTTGCCGTCGAGCAGCGCGATGATCCGGTTCCAGTGGGATTCATCCACGGGCGTGATGGACAGGCGGCTGCCCTTTTGCAGCACGCGCAGGTCGGCCAGCTCGGGGTGCTGGCGCAGCTCGGGCAGGCCGAGCAGGCGCGTCTTGCGCACGGCCTGCACGTCGAGCAGCAGCCAGCGCGGCGCGTCGGGCGGCGATTTGGGGTCGTGGTAGGGCGAGGCCGGGTCGAACTGGGTGGGGTCGGTCCGTGTGCCGGACGCTACGCGGGCAATGCCGACGATGCCCGGTTCGGCGCAACTGGAGTGGTAGAACAGCACGCCGTCGCCCACCTGCATGCCGTCGCGCATGAAGTTGCGCGCCTGGTAGTTGCGCACGCCGGTCCAGGGCACGGTGGCTTTGGGGGCGGCCAGGGCGTCGTCGATGGAGCATTCCTCGGGCTCGGATTTCATGAGCCAGTGGCGGGGGGTGGCGCTGGAGGGGGATGTCATGGCACCATTCTGGCAAAGAGTCGGGGGCCGACGCAAACAACGTCCGTGAGGGGAAAGGCGCTGCGGTCCAGATGGGCCGTGGCGAAGCAAGCAATGGCTGAACCATCCAAGCGCAAGAGCAAAGGCCCCGGCACCTGGGTGCTGGCGCTGTTCGGGCTGCCCTTTGCGGCCGCGGGCCTGGGCCTGTTGCTGCTGAGCGTGCTGCCCACGCTGGTCGACTGGTCGACCATGCAGGGCTGGCAGCCGGTGCAGGCCACGCTGGCCTCGGCCGAGACGGTGGCCAGCCGCAGCAGCAAGTCCACCACCTACAGCGTGAAAGCCGAGTACCAGTACCGCGTGGCGGGGCAGGAGTACACCGGGCGGCGCGTGGCCATCGGCTCGGGCAGCGACAACGTGGGCGAGTTCCAGAAGGAACTGGGCGCCCGGCTGGAAGAGGCGCAGCGCAGCGGCACACCGGTGCAGGCCTGGGTGAACCCCGACAACCCTGCCGAAGCGGTGCTGGACAGGAGCCTGCGGCCTGGAATGCTGGCCTTCAAGCTGGTGTTTGCGCTGGTGTTTGGCGGGGCGGGCCTGGGCATCATGCTGTTCGCATGGCGCATGCGGTCCGTGCTGTCCAGCGAGGAACGGGTGGCAGAGCGGACCTGGGAGGCACGCCCCTGGGAGTCCCGCCCCGAGTGGAAGGACAACCGCATCCGGGCGCGCCGGCGCATCGGGCGGTGGGTGTTGTGGGTCCTGGCCCTGGTGTGGAACGGGGTGGCGCTCCCCATGGCCGCCATGGTGGTGCCGCGCACGCTGGAGCGCGGCGACCCTCTGCTGGCGGGCGCCTTGCTGCTGTTTCCATTGGCTGGGCTGGCCCTGCTGGTCTGGGCACTGCGCAGCGCTCTGCATGCACGCCGCTATGGCGATGTACGGCTGGAACTCGACCCGTTCCCGGGCTCCATCGGTGGGCACTTCGGTGCCATCCTGGCGCTGCCTGTGGCCTACAGTTCGGGGCTGCGCTTTCTGGCCACCCTGCAGTGCGTGCAGCACACCCGCTCCCGCTCGGGCGGCAAGACCAGCTACGACAGCCGCACGCTGTGGCAGGTGCGCGGCCTGCCGCAGGTGGAGGCGCAGGGCGAGGGCGTGCGCCTGGCCTGGCGTTTCGACCTGCCGGCGCACCTGCCCGCATCGGAAGACCCTGGCAGCGAGTACCACCGCTGGGAGCTCGAGGTCAAGAGCGTGCCGGGCACCTCGGGCGACAACCTGGCACCGGGGTTCGGGTGCAGCTTCGACGTGCCGGTGTACCTCACGAACCAGAAATCCGTCTGGCTGCAGCACGATGCGGCGCAGCACCCGCAACTGGGCGAGGTGGCCAAAACGGACGAGGAGGACGTCTCCGATGTGGAGCAGGTAGCCGGCGGTGTGCGGCTGTACTTCCCCTATGGGCGGCGCTACAAGCAGATGCTGGCGCTGCTCGTGTTCGGTGCCATCTTCGCGGGCGCGGGCACCCTGCTGTGGAGCAGCGATGCACCGCTGCTGTTCGGTGTGATCTTTGGCGGCATCGGCTGGCTGGTGGTGCTGGGCGCCATCTATGGCATGGGCAACAGCCTCACGGTGCAGATGGACCGCCACGGCCTGCGGACCGAGCGGCGGCTGCTCGGCCTTGCAAGCTTCAAGAGCGCGGCTTCGGCGAGCGAGGTGGCGCGCCTGGAGATCCAGGAAAGCTATTCCACCACCACGGGCGGCAACAAGGAGACCTACTACCGCCTGCAGGCAGTGCTGGCCAGCGGCAAGGGCATCACCGTGGCCGACAGCCTGCGCGGCAGGGCGGCGGCGCAGCAACTGCTGTCCTCGCTGTGCCGCCAGACGGGCT
The DNA here is from genome assembly GCF_001428665.1 of Acidovorax sp. Root219. GTDB lineage: Bacteria > Pseudomonadota > Gammaproteobacteria > Burkholderiales > Burkholderiaceae_C > Acidovorax. Next base: position 208,377 of record NZ_LMIJ01000014.1, on the reverse strand, counting down.
ACACGAAGGGATCGACGCTGGATTGAGGGGCGAGCCTCACCCCGCCCTGCGGAAGGTCAGGTTGATCCGAAAGGCCCCCGTCAATGGGTGCACGGCCTCGGCCAGCGGCATCACGCCGTGGTAGCGCAGGCGCGCCGGGCCACCCCAGACCACCACGTCGCCATGGACCAGGGGAATGCGCTGCGGCTTGTCGGCCCGCGCATCGCCACCGAACAGGAACACGGCAGGGATGCCCAGTGACACCGAGACGATAGGGTGGTCGTGGCTGCGCTCATCCTTGTCCTGGTGCAGCGACAGGCGCGTGCCGGGGGCGTAGCGGTTGATGAGGCAGGCGTCGGGCTCAAAACCGGCAAAGCCTGCGGTATCGGCTGCCTCGCGCGCCAGGGTGGCGAACACGGTGGGCAGGGGTGGCCAGGCGCGGCCGGTCAGCGGGTCGGCCCGGCCATAGCGGTAGCCGCTGCGGTCGGAGATCCAGCCCAGCGGGCCGCTGTTGGTCATGGCCACCGACATGCGCTGGCCGCCGGGCGTTTCGAGGTGGCGGAATGGGGCGTGGGCGGTGATCGCCTCCACGGCCTGCAGCAGGGCCGGTGCCAGGCCGAGTGCAAAGCCGCGCAGCAGCGCCGCCCCGGGGGCCAGGGCTTCGCGGGTGCCGGCCTGCTGCCCCAGCAGCAAGGCCTCTTCGTCGTCGCTGAACAGGTTCAGGGTCATGTCGCGTCGTGGAAGATGATGCCGGCGGTGTGGCGCATGCCCGAGCGCAGGCGGCTCACGCCATGGCGCATGTTCACGCGGTAAGGCCCGCGCGTGCCGTAGACCGGGCGGTGGTGCACCGCGAACACCACGGCATCGCCCTGGCGCAGGGGCACGACCTCGGCACGCGACTGCATGCGCGGGCGCTGCTCGGTGAGCACGAATTCGCCGCCCGTGAAATCGCGGCCCGGCTCCGACAGCAGTATCGCCACCTGCAGCGGAAATACATGCTCGCCATACAGGTCCTGGTGGAGGCAGTTGTAGTCGCCCGCCTCGTACTGCAGCAGCAAGGGCGTGGGGCGCACCTGGCCGGCCGCGTGGCAGCGGTCGATGAACTCGGCATGCGTGGCCGGGTAGCGGGTGGCGATGTCCATCACCGCATTCCAGTGGTTGGCCGTGGGGCACAGGTGCGGGTACAGCGCCTCGCGCAGCCCGGCCACCAGCGGCGGCAGCGGGTAGGCGAAGTACTGGTACTCGCCCTTGCCAAAGCCGTGGCGGGCCATTACCACGCGGCTGCGAAAGAGGCCTTCTGTTGCATACAGGCCGGCCAGGGTCTGGCACTCGCCTGGGCTGAGCAGGGCGGAGAGAATGGCCGCGCCCTCGGTGTTCAGGGTGTCTGTCACCGTGGCCCAATCCATGGCACCGGCGCGGGCAGCCCAGTCGGTGGTCTGTTCGGGGAGGCGGGCGTTCATGCGGGCTGGCCCTCGGTTTCGCCGTGCCTGGCCTGCCGCTGTTCGCGGTCCAGCAGGGCCTGCTTGCGCTCCACGCCCCAGCGGTAGCCCGACAGGGCGCCATCGTTGCGAACCACCCGGTGGCAGGGGATGGCCACGGCCAGGGCATTGGCGGCGCAGGCCTGGGCCACGGCGCGTGCGGCGGTAGGGCTACCGATGCGCTGGGCGATCTCGGCATAGCTGGCCGTTGCGCCCGCGGGGATGGTCTGCAGCGCCTGCCATACACGCTGCTGGAAGGCCGTGCCCTGCACGTCGAGTGGCAGGGCGAGGCCGAGGCCGGGGGCCTCGACAAAGGCCACCACCCGCGACACCAGCGCGTCGAAGCTGCGGTCGTCGCCCACCAGGTGGGCCTGGGGGAAGCGGTCCTGCAGGTCCTGCGCCAGCAGTTGGGCATCGTCGCCCAGCAGGATGGCGCACACGCCGCGCGCGCTCTGCGCCACCAGGATGGCGCCCAGCGAACACTGCGCAATCGCAAAGCGGATGGTGACCTGATTGCCGCCCGCCTGGTAGCGCGTGGGCGTCATGCCCAGCACGCCATCGGCTTCTTCGTAGAAGCGGCTGGCGGTGTTGTAGCCCGCGTTGAAGATGGCATCGGTGACGCTTGCGACCGGTGCCACCAGTTCGCTGCGCACACGCCGGGCGCGCTGGGCGGCAGCGTACGCCTTGGGCGTGAGGCCCGTCGCCTGCTTGAAGATGCGGTGGAAGTGGTGGGCGCTCATGCCCACGCGGCCGGCCAGTTCGTCCAGCGTGGGCGGGGTTTCGGCCGCCTCGATGATGCGGCAGGCCTCGGTGACCAGCGCGGCGTGGTGCGCTACGGGCGACGCCTGGGTTGGCTTGCAGCGCTTGCAGGGGCGAAAGCCGGCCTGCTCGGCATCGGCAGCGGTGGCATGGAAGCTTACGTTCTCTGGCAACGCCGGCCGTGCGGCGCAACTCGGGCGGCAGTAGACGCCGGTGGTCTGCACCGAGTAGTAGAACGTGCCGTCGGCCTTGGCGTCGCGCGTGCGCACCGCCGCCCAGCGCGGATCGGCCAGGGTGGCTGCGGCCTGGGCGGCCTTGGTGGCCCTGGAGCGGCGGGTTGGCGGCATGGTGCTATCAGCGGTGGCGGTGGAATGCATGGGTGGCCTCGCAAAGGGAATGGAGATGGCCTGACTGTAGAAACAGCCTGCGATCCACGCACCCCGAAGCTTGCTTTTGAATTCTGCACCCATGCCGCATGGCAGGGGGGCTGTGGGGTCAGGGATCAGGCACAAAGGGCCGCGCCCTGCGCAGGCCCGTGCCGCCCCAGCGCCTCGCATCCTCGCCCGGTATCGCCAGCGGGTTGTACTGCGGCTCCGACAGCGGTGCCAGCAGGGCGTGCAGGTCGGCCTCGCTGAACTTCACGGCGCCCTCGGCATCGTGTCCCAGCACGCCCTGGGCCAGGGCGGCCTTGCGGGCCTGCAGCTCCAGCATGCGCTCTTCGATGCTGCCTTCCACCACCAGCTTGTAGACGAAGACCGGCTGGTCCTGCCCGATGCGGTGGGCGCGGGCCGTGGCCTGCTCCTCCACGGCGGGGTTCCACCACGGGTCCATGTGGACCACGGTGTCGGCGGCGGTGAGGTTCAGGCCCACGCCGCCCGCCTTGAGGCTGACCAGCAGGATGGGCGGGCTGGTCTCGTCCTGCGCCTGGAACTGCCGCACCACGGCGCCGCGCTGGCGCGGCGGGGTTTCGCCCGTGAGGCTCAGGAACGGCAGCTCCAGCGCTTGCAGCTGCCCGGCCACCAGGTTGAGCATTTCGGTGAACTGCGAGAACACCAGCACGCGCCGGCCCTCGGCCACCAGGGCGGGAAGCATGTCGGCCAGCAGTTCGAGCTTGGCCCGTTCCATGCTGGCTGCTGTCTTGCTGCCTTTGACCAGGCGTGGGTCGCAGCACACCTGGCGCAGCTTGAGCAGGGCGTCGAGGATGGTGATCTGCGCGCCGTCGAAGCTCTCGCGCTCCAGCACGCGGCGCACCTGCTTGTCGGCGGTGGCGCGCACGGCTTCGTACAGCTCGCGCTGCTTGCCTTGCAGCTGCACGCGCTGGACCACCTCGGTGCGCGGGGGCAGCTCGGTGGCCACGTCCTGCTTGCGCCGGCGCAGGATGAAGGGGCGCACGCGCTGCGAGAGCAACTGGGCACGCAGGGTTTCGCCGTTCTCCTCGATGGGCTTGCGCCAGCGCGCGTTGAAGCTGCGCACGTCGCCCAGGAAACCCGGCATGAGGAAGTCGAACTGCGCCCACAGCTCGCCCAGGTGGTTTTCCAGCGGTGTGCCGGTCAGGCACAGCAGGTGCGGGGCCTGCAGGCGGCGCAGGGCGCGCGCGCTGCGGCTGCCGGCGTTCTTGACCATCTGGGCTTCGTCCAGGATCAGGAGGTGAAAGGCTTGTGCTGCCAGCGCCTCCACGTCGCGCCAGAGCAGGGGGTAGGTGGTGAGCACCAGATCGTGCTCGGCAATCTCGGCAAACAGCTTGCCCCGCTCGGGCCCGTGCAGGGCCAGCAGGCGCAGGCCGGGCGCCATGCGCTGGGCCTCGGCCTGCCAGTTGAACAGCAGCGAGGTGGGCAGCACCACCAGGGCCGGGCGCGTGAGGCGGCCAGCCTCTTTCTCCACCAGGATGTGGGCTAGCGCCTGCGCGGTCTTCCCGAGGCCCATGTCGTCGGCCAGGATGCCGCCCAGGCCCTGGGCTCGCAGGTACTGCAACCAGGCCAGGCCTTCGAGCTGGTAGGGGCGCAACTGCACCTGCAAGCCCTTGGGTGCGGCGACCGGCTCGGGCCTGCCGATGGCCTTCAGGCGCTTGGCCAATTGGGACAGGCCGATATCGCCCTGCAACTGCCAGTCGTTGGAGGCGTCCACCCGGTGCACCTGCACCAGGCCGGCGCGCAGGGCTTCGAGCCGGCGCAATTCCCAGACGCCCAGGCGCAGCGGGTCGCCCTCCTTGCGCTGGGCGCGCTCTGGGTCGGTGAGCAGGTCGACCATGGCGCCCACGATGGCCTTGAGCGGGCCGGCGGGCGCGTCGATGCGGCGCCCGCCGGGGGCACGCAGCGAGACGATCTCCAGGTCGTCGATGCGGGCCATGCGCCGCGCGATGAGCCAGCGCGCGTCGCGCTTGAGCAGGTCGGCCAGCATGGGGGCCAGGTCCAGCGTCTCGCCGTCGATCTCGATGCCCAGGCTCAGCAGCCAGGCGCCTTCGCGTGCGGGCAACTGCAGCTTTTGCACGGGGCGCTCGCGCGGGCCCACGGGGCCGGCCACCTCCTTGCCCAGCACCTCGCCGGTGTCGGGGGTGATGAGGAGCTTCCAGCGCTGCACGGGCACGCTCTCGTGCGCAAAGCCGGGCCGCACCACCACGCTCCAGCCCTTGGCCGAGAGGCGCGGCACCTGCTCGGCCCAGAAGTCGCCGAAGAAGGCCTCCTGCGCCAGCGTCCACAGCGGACCCAGGTTGGCCGCCGCATCGCGGTTGCGCCACTGCAGGGTGCGTGCGTCCAGGGGCTGCAGGCCCAGCTCCCAGACCAGGTCCATGGCGTCGGCCTCACCCGCCAGGTCGCGCTGCATGCGCACTACCGGGCCGCCGGTGTCGTACAGGTCCTGCAGCGGCGCCGGGCGCGAGTTGAGAATGGAGGTGGGGGCCGGTGCCTGCCAGGCAATGGTGGCCTGGGGCATGTCTTCGAGGCGGTAGGTCCAGTCAATCTGCGCCAGCGTCACGCTGTCCCCGCGCGGGCCCATCTTGCCCTGGGGCTTTAGGCCCAGCAGCCCCTCGCCCCGGCCCAGGGTCATGAGCGTGATGCGCGGCTGGAAGTGGCCGGCGGCAATGCCGGGCGGCAGGGTGGGGCGCCTGGATGGGATCGCCTCGGTGCTGGCCTCCCCGTCTCCACGCATCAGCCCCATCACCCTGGCGGCCTCGGCGTCCGTCAACGGGGGCAGGGCCTTCAGGGCGGCGGCATCGGCCTGGCGGCGCAGGGCGGCCACCCAGGCAGCGATCACCGCCTGGCGGTCAAAGCGCGGTGGGACGGGTTCTGCGGAATAGGAGGGAGGGTCACCGGGGCGTGTCACTGGGCGGTGATTGTGCCCGCACTATCCACACGATCCGACACTACCCGAGCACCGGCACAGCGTAGTGCATGACGGAAGTTTCCGATCCGCCCTGGTAGCTGGGCCCGTAGATTTCCAGGTCCGCACCGCCGCTGTGGCGCTGTTCGGCCCCCGCCAGCCAGTTGGCGTAGATGTAGTTGACGGTATGGTTCACGTTTTCGGGCGCGCCCCGGTGCTCGAAGGTCGCGTAGCGGGCGGCCGGCACTTCAAAATGCACCATGCCCTCGGGCAAGTCGCCGGCTTGCGAGACCTCGATGGCGGCGTGGTACAGCAGCAGGTCCGAGGTGCTCGCGGTCTGGCTCACCACGCCATAGCAGACCCCGGGCACCCGGTGGGGGATTTCTGCCAGCCGGGGCATGAAGCGGGCCCACAGCGGGGGCAGCTTCTGGCCCAGGTTGTCCTTGTCGGAGTCTGCACCGTAGAAGTGGGTGGCCAGCCCCACCAGTTGCAGGGGCGCACGCTCGCGGATGTCCGGGGTGAGCGACAGGTTGCGGTCCAGCTGGCGCAGGTAGTCTTCGTCGAACTGGATCTTCTTCACGAAAAGGCTGCGCCTGCCGAATTTGCGGTACTGGTTGGGGGTGAGCTCGAAGCAGGCCTTGAACGCACGGGTAAAGCTCTCCTGCGTGTCGTAGCCCGCCGCCAGGGCAATGTCCAGGATGCCCAGGCGCGTGTTCAGCAATTGGTCCAGCGCCTTGGCGAAGCGCCGCGAGCGGATATAGGTCTTCAGCGTCTCGTTGGTAAGGGCCTTGAAGATGCGCTGGAAGTGCCACTGGCTCAGCCCCGCCGCCCGCGCCACCTCCGACAGCTCAATGTCGGTATCGAGGTGCGCTTCGATGAAGTCGATTCCGCGCTGGATGCGGTGCAGGTAGAACATGCTGTACGAGATTCAGGGGGTGTCGTAGAAGCCGGTCATGGCCACCAGCTTACCCTGGTCGTTGTACTGGCCAAAGCTCACGCCTTCCCCCATCACTGCGCCGCTGCCGTCGTGCATCTTCCACTGGGCCATGCAGACGTTGTGGTGGCTGGCGAAACGCTCGGTCACGAAATAGGCACCGGGCAGCTGCTGGTGAAAGCCCTGCATGGTCTGCGCCAGCGCCTCCCAGCCTGAGGCCACGCCCAGCGGGTCGGTGTAGGTGCAGTGTTCGTCCAGGCTGGCGGCGAACAGGGCCTGCTTTTCAGCGGGTGTGGGGGCCTTCCATGAGGCGACGTAGGTCTCCCAGGTGGTTTGCAGTGCGTGGTCCATGTGTGCTCCTTGGGGTGAATAGAAGCTGCCAATGGTGCCCATCGCCGCATCCGGGCTTTGACATTTTGTGCTTATCTCACCTGCCTATTTCACACCCTGCGTTGCGGGCTCCGTGGTCGTCGCCCGCGGCCGGTGACCCAGCAAGTTCATCGCTGCGGCGGCCAGCAGGATGGCGGCTGCTCCGAACCACTGCGCGGGCTGCAGGCGGTGGCCGAAGGCGATGAAATCTACCGCAATGGCCACCACCGGGTAGATGAAGGACAGCGCGCCCTGCAGGTAGGTGGGCAGCTTCTGCACGGCTCCATAGAGCAGGATGTACATGAGCCCGGTATGCACCACGCCCACGGTGACCAGCAGCAGCCAGGTGCGCGCATCCTGGGGCAGGGCGCCAAAATTGGCGAAGGGCGCGAGCATGAGCACGCCCACGCAGACCTGCACCAGCGCGATCAGGTGCGGCGGTGTGCCTGTGAGCCGCTTGGCGATCACCGAGGCCACGGCCCAGAAGAAGGCCGCGCCCAGCGCCATGGCAATGCCCAGTGCATAGTTGCTGCCCGCATCGCCGGCACCCGGGCGCGCCTGCACGATGAGCAGCATGCCGCCAAAGGCCAGGGCCAGCCAGCCGAACTTGGGCAGGGTAACGCGTTCGCCAAACAGCAGGGCCCCAAAGGCCACCAGCATGAAGGGCTGGGTGTTGTAGACCGCCGTGGCAATCGAGATGGAGGCATGCGAGTAGGCGCCGAACAGCAGCAGCCAGTTGGTGACGATGGCCACGCCGCCGAGCGCGGCCCAGGCCGCCTGGCGCCAGCTGAGCACGCCGCGCAGAATGCCCATTGCCGCGCAGACCAGCGCCAGCGTGGCCGCGCCGAAGGCGCAGCGCCAGAACACCACGTCGAGCGCGGCCTGCCCCGATTGCACGACAAACCAGCCGATCGTGCCTGAAATGGCCATGGCGCCGCTCATTTCCAGCGTGCCCTGCGTCTTCTTGTCCATCACCGTTCCACCTTGTAGTCAGATGCACCGAGTGTAGAAAAATGGCAGTGCCGAGTGAATGGTTGAAAGAAGGCTGATTTTCAGATAGTCCTCATAATCGAAGGCATGGCTCGAAATTGGAGTAATTTTCCATGGACCTGGTCGATCAATCCATTCTGTCTGTGCTGCACGCGGACTCGCGCACCTCGCTCAAGCTGCTGGCCGAGCGCGTGGGCCTTTCGGCACCGAGCGTGTCCGAGCGGCTGCGCCGGCTGGAGGAGCGCGGGGTGATCCGCGCCTTCACCCTCGACATCGAGCCGCGCGCGCTGGGTTACCAGTTGCAGGCCATCGTGCGCATCAAGCCGCTGCCGGGGCAACTGGCGGCGGTGGAGGCGCTGATACGCGATACACCCGAGTTCTGCGAATGCGACAAGGTGACGGGCGACGACTGTTTCATCGCCCGGGTCTACGTGCGCTCCATCGAGCAGCTCGACGGCGTGCTCGACCGCATCGCCGACAAGGCCCAGACCAGCACCGCCATCGTCAAGGCGCAGACCATACGGCGCCGGCCGCCGCCCTGGAATTTCGGCGGCTGAACGCTACCGCCCCAGCACTTTCGCAAACAGCTCGTTGCGAAAGTGAATGCCCAGGCGGGCAAAGGCGCGGTTGCGGTAGGTCTTGACGGTGGGCACGCCCAGGCCCAGGTCGGCGGCGATGCCCTCGTGCGTCATGCCCTGCAGCACGCGCGCGCAGACGTCGAGTTCGCGGTCTGTCAGGTCATGCTGCAGGCGCAGCAGCCGCTCGCGCAGCGCCGGCAGGCCCTGGGGCAGGGCGACCAGGGCAGGTAGCACGGCATGGTCCGTGTCTTCCTCCTGCACCAGCGGCACCATGGCCTGCGGGCGCGCCAGCGCGATGTGCTTGCGGGCCAGGGCCAGCAGTACGGGCGCCACACTCTCGAAGCCGCTGATCTGGCCATCCCGAAAAGGCGGCTGGTGCAGGTGGCGGTAGAAATTGACGGCAAACACCGAGCCGTCGCTTTCATAGTCCACCACCGAGACGCGCTCGGCCACGCCATGCGCTTCGTAGACGCGGGCGCGGTGTTCGCCCTCGACCTCGGTGGCCGTCACATGGCACAGGCGGGTGAGCGGCTCCGAAGGCACGTCCTCGAACGCGCGGCCCCAGGTGCGGTCACGGCGGTAGGGCCCTGACAGGTACGCCCACCAGCAGTCCTGCGTGGTGTCGGGCACGCCCCGGCTGGCCGACATGAACAGGGTGGGCTTGCAGCGCTGGCCCGTGCGGTACACCGACCAGGAGGCCGCAGGCAGCACCGGCGCCAGGTCGTCGAGCAGGCCGGATGCAAAACCGGGCTCGCCCAGGCGCTGCACCATGCCGGCCAGGGCCTGGCCGCTGGAGGGTTGCCTGCCCGATGCGGGCGCCACAGGGGGAAGCCATTGCCTCATGGGGTGGGGGAGATCCGTGTCATAGCGCTGTCATCCTCAGGGATGACAGGCGGTGGGCACAACCGGATTTACGCTAGGTTCATAACCAATTTTGCCGCCAACACCGCCCATGTCCGACCTGCCCCCCCTGCCCGAACCCCGCCTGAAATTCTTTGCCGACCTGCGCGTGCAGGTGGGTGTGCCGCAGGAGGTGGGACAGACCGCCCATGGCCTGCGGCGGTTGATCCCCATCACCGGTGGCACGGCCACGGGCGATGGCTGGACGGCCCGCGTGCTCCCGGGCGGCGCGGACTTTCAGCTCATCGTCAATGACCGCCTGTCCGAGCTCGATGCGCGCTATGTGCTCGAAACCGATGGCGGCGATTTCATCTACGTGCAGAACCGGGCCGTGCGCTCGGGCCCGCCCGAGCTGATCGCCCGCCTGGTGCGTGGCGAGCCGGTGGACCCGGGGCAGATCTATTTCCGCTGCAGCCCGAGTTTCGAGACCGCCTCGCCCACGCTGGCCTGGATTGCCGAGCGCATGTTCGTGGGCTCGGGCGCGCGCTACCCGGATGCGGTGGCGATGCGCTTCTTCGAACTGGCCTGAGCTTTCCATTTTTTCTTCCCCGACTTTCCCTCACAAGAACCACTGGAGACAAGCATGATGAACACCTCTTTCAAACCCGTGCGGCGCGCCTTGCTGGCTGCGGCCGTTGCAGCAGGCCTGGCCGCACCGTGGGCCGGCGCTCAGGCGCAGCCCGCTGCCTACCCGAACAAGCCGGTACGCATCATCGTCGGCTTTCCGGCCGGTACGGGGCCGGACATCGTGGCGCGCCTGCTGGCGCAAAAGCTCTCCGAGGGCTGGGGCAACATGGGGGTCATCGTGGACAACAAGCCGGGCGCCGGTGGCCTGATCGCCGCCAGCGAAGCGGCCCGTGCAGCACCCGATGGCTACACGCTGATGCTGGGCGAAACCGGCCAGCTGAGCATCGCGCCCAGCAGCTACAGCAAGCTGCCGTACTCGCCGCAAAAGGATTTCGTGGCGGTGAGCCAGGTGGTCACCTCGGACTTCGTGCTGCTGGTCAACCCGCAGAAGGTGCCCGCGCGCAACGTCCGGGATTTCGTGGAGTGGACCAAGCAGCAAAAGGGCCTGTTCCTGGCCACCTTCGGCGCCGGCACGCCGGGGCATTTCGGTGCCTTCATGTTCGGTGATGCGGTGCAGTTGAAGCCCGAGCCGGTGCACTACAAGAACACGGCGGACGCGCTGGGAGGCCTGTTCAGCGGCGACGTGCAGGGAGTGTTCGCCAGCGTGGGCCTGGCCGCCCCCAATGTGAAGGCCGGCAAGTTGGTGGCCCTGGGCAGCACCGGCGCCACGCGCACCAACGCGCTGCCCGACGTGCCCACCATCAAGGAGCAGGGCTACGCCAACCTGGAGTTCTCGTCCTGGTTCGGCATCGTGGCGCCGGCCAAGACGCCGCCCGAGATCCTGGCCAGGCTCAGCGCCGACATCGTCAAGGCTGTGCAGTCGCCCGAGGGCAAGGCCAAGATGGAAGAAGCCGGCTTTCGCGTGACGGGCACGGGGTCGCCGGAGTTCACCAAGATCATCGCGGCCGACACGGTCACCTGGGGCAAGGCCGTGGCGGCCACCGGCTTCAAGGCGGATTGAGGACCGCAGGCTAGTGTTCTGTCCCGCAAATAG
>NZ_LMIJ01000014.1:91243-197444 GCF_001428665.1 Acidovorax sp. Root219 | reverse complement strand
GCGCCAGGGCAAGGCGCAAACCGCAGCGATAGCCGTAGCTATCGCGAGGATTTGCAACGCGGCCCTGGCGTGAAAGACGCGGTTTTATTGGCATTTACTTGCGGGACAGGACGCTAGAGACAACCAACACACAACAGGAGACAAACCCCATGCCATCCATTCCATCCCGTGCACGGATCATGCCCCGCACCGCATGGCCCGCTGTCGTGCTGCTGCCCGTCGCGCTGGCCGCCTGCGGCGGCAGCGACGGGCCCATGTGGCCCCCGGCCAATGGCGCCTACTCGGCCGCCTGTACCGGCCTGGTGGCCAGTGCCAAGCTGGCGGGCACCACGCTGGCCACCAGCTATGTGGCGCCCGACAGCAAACGCCCCGGCGGAGCCGCCACCGGCGCCTTTCTGCCCGGCCATTGCGTGGTCACGGGCAGCATCAATCCGCGCGTCGGCGTGGATGGCAAGAACTACGCCATCGGCTTCCAACTGAGCCTGCCGGACAACTGGAATGGCCGTTTCCTGTTCGTGGGGGGCGGCGGCAACGATGGCGTTCTGCGCGATACCTCGCTGAGCTCCAGCATCTCGGGCGGCACGCCGTCGCCACTGGGGCAGGGCTTCGCGGTGGTGTCCACCGACGGCGGCCACATCGGCACCACCGCCAGCTTCGGCGCCGACCCGCAGGCGCGCATCGACCATGCGTACAACTCCTACGACAAGACGGCTGTATCGGCCAAGTCGCTGATCGCCACGCACTATGGCCGCAAGCCGGATCGCTCGTATTTTTCGGGCTGCTCTGGCGGCGGGCGCCAGGGCATGGTGTTCTCGCAGCGCTTTCCGGATTACTTCGACGCCATCACGGCCGGCGCGCCGGCCATGCGCGTATCCAGCGGCGCCACGGTGGCGGCGATGTGGAACACCATTGCCTTCAACGCCATAGCCTCGCAGGACGCTTCGGGCAACCGCATCCTGTCACAGGCCTTCAGCAACGCCGACCTGAACCTGGTAGCCAATGCGGTCAAATCGTCTTGCGACGCCGCCGACGGTGTGGCCGACGGCATGGTGAACAACACCAAGGCCTGCCAGTTCAAACCGGCCGTGCTGCAGTGCAGCGGTGCCAAGGGGGCGGATTGCCTCTCGGCGGGGCAGGTGGATGCGCTCGCCAAGGTCTTCACCGGGCCGCGCAACTCGGCCGGCCAGGCGCTGTACGCCGGCCAGCCCTGGGATCCGGGCCTGGCGGCCCCCGGCTGGCGCGCCTGGACGCTGGGCAGCTCCACCACCGCCACGCCGGACGCGCGCTACATCACGCTGATGGTGGACGCGCTGATCAACGAGTTTTTCACCCCGCCGGACCTCAGCTTCAACCCGCTGGCCTTCAACTTCGACACCGACCCGGCGCGCATGGCCGCCTACTCGGCGATCTATGACACCTATGCCGACGACAAGCTCACGGCCTTCCGCCAGCGCGGCGGCAAGCTGCTGCTGATCCACGGCATGTCCGACCCCATCTTCTCGGCCAAGGACACGGTGGACTATTACGAGCGGCTGGCGGCCAACAACGGCGGCATGGCCAGCACCCAGGGCTTTGCGCGGACCTTCCTGGTGCCGGGCATGAACCACTGCTCGGGCGGCCCGGCCACGGACAGCTTCGACTCGATACAGACCATGGTGGACTGGGTGGAGAAGGGCGTGGCGCCCGACACGATCGCGGCCCGGGCGCTGCCTACGCAGGCCGACTACCCGAACCGCACGCGGCCACTGTGCCCCTATCCCCAATTCGCCAAGTACAAAGGGACGGGCAGTGTGGAGGATGCCGGCAGTTTCGTCTGCTCCGTTCAATAGTGAACTGGTGGCGACTGCCCGCGCCTATTTCCTGGGGGCGGGCAGTTGCAGTTGTGCTTCCTTGGCCACACGCACGCAGTCCTGCATGTGCTGCTCGCCCAGGTAGCGCAGCGTGGCGTAGCCGATGGCCGCTGACACCGCCTGACCGGCCAGGGGGACGTATTTGGCCAACTGCTTGGTGGTCAGGCGCAGCCCCACGGTCTGCGTGGCGCGTATCACCAGTTCACGGGTGATGAGCTTGCCGATCAGCACCGAGCCGACCAGGCCCACGGCCTTTTGCACTTTTTCGCGCTTTTCGGGGTCGAGCTGGTCGAGTTGTTGGGCCGACAGGCCGAACTCCGAACTGATCTGCGGCAGCAGGCGCGAGAGCAGGGCGGCGTCCACCGCCCAGTCCAGGCCCGGCACGGGCACGGTGCTGGCAGCGGCCGCCACCAGCGCGCGCCGGTGTAGCAGGCGCCGGCTGCGCTGCACGGCAGCGGCCAGGGCGGGGTCGTCAGCGGCCATGGTCTGGGCAGTGGGCATCGGTCAGGTCCTGAAAAAGTGCTGGCTCTGATCTGGGGCCGCCGCGGCCCAGGGCAAGAGGCCAGCGCTCAGCTCTTGCCCTTGATCAGGCTGTAGATGAACAGCAGCACCATGGCGCCTACGATGGACGCGATCCATCCGGCTGCGTCGCCTTGCTGGTACCAGCCCATGGCCACGCCCACATAGCTGGCCAGGAAGGAGCCCGCCACGCCCAGCAGGGCCGTCATGATCCAGCCCATGGAGTCGTTTCCGGGTTTGATGGCGCGCGCGATGAAGCCCACGACAAGTCCAATCAACAGCGTTCCTATCAGTGAGAACATGGTTTGTCGCTTTGTATGCAGGTGAAAGAATGGCCCGACTGTAGCTGCACCACGGATGCCCGTCTGTCGGACGGGATGCCTTGGCCCGAGTTGGTGCCACATTGTTCACAATGCCGGGGCGCCATGTAGGACTTTTCTCACAGGCTGGCGCGCGTAGCGCTGATGACGGCCGGGACAGCAAGTGCCTAAAGTCATGGACATGCCCAGCACCGCCAGAAAGAGGCCCGCCATGCGTCCATTGATCCCTCCCATTTCTCCCACTTCCCTCATGGTTGCCATCGCGCTCGTGGTCGGGGTGTTTTGTGCCTCCACAACCACTGCGCACGCCCAGGGCGATGAGGCATCGCTGCAGCGTGGTGCCGTGGCGGACATGACGCCGCAGCAGCGATACAACACGGCCATCAGCGAGGCGGGTGGCGGAATGAAGGTCGCGCTGGAGGAGTGCCGAACCCTGGCCGCTGCCGAGCGGCGCCCGTGCGAGGCGCAGGCCCGGGCACGCTACCAAGCGGACATGGCGGCTGCCAAGGAGTTCCTGCGCAACCCGAATGCACGGCCGGTGAACGTGATGGGCGGCCCCATTCGCAGCACGGAATCCACCTATGTGGTCAAGCCATGACCCAACGCAAAAGCGCGCCGAGGCGCGCTTTTTTCGTAGCCACTGACGCGGTTTACTTTGCGGCAGGTGCGCTGGTTTCGACCGCGCTGGCTTCGGGAGTGACGCGGCGCGCCCCATCGAAGCGACGCTGCCAATACGAAATACGCATGTCTTCGACCCGGATTTCCGATCCACTGCGAGGAGAGTGAATGAATTTGCCATCACCCACGTAAATGCCTACATGGCTGAACGCACGGCGCATGGTGTTGAAGAACACCAGATCGCCGGGCTGCAGTTCCTTTTTGTCGATCACTGTGGTGGTGGCGGCCTGCTGGTCTGCGCGGCGGGGAAGCAAAAGGCCCACCGTCTGCTCGTACATGGCGCGCACGAAACCGCTGCAATCAAAGCCAGTCTCGGCACTGTTGCCGCCACGCTTGTAGCGGACGCCCAGGAAGCCCATGGCATTGCCCACCAGATCGGACGCCTTGTCCGCCACCGTGTGGGCCTTGTCGGCCACGGTGTGCTGCATGTCCTTGAGCTGGGACAGGAGCCCCTTGTCCATCAGTATTCGCTCCATGTCATCCGCTTGACCGGTGGATGGTGCAGCCTGTGCGCTGACAGCGCAAGCCATGAGGAGGGTGCAAAACCATTTGGACATGGGGGCGAAGGGTACCACGCTAAATTGCCCGTTTTGTGAGGGAAGTCACGTATGCCTGCATGTGTGTGCTGGACTTGCCCCCTCCATTCCCTTATACCCATGGGTTGCATGGAACCCAGGTCCACCAAGGTTGACATGTATCTGACATCGAAATGCCGCATTTCTGCGCGCGCCGTGGAGTTTCTTGCTCTTTTTTCCGTAGCATCCGCAAGCGTGGGGAGCGTCCATGCCCAGGCGACCTCAGCGCCCGCCAAGGCTGTCACCTTGGCGTCAGTCGCCACCGGTCTGGTGAACCCGTGGGCCGTGGCGTTTCTGCCTGAAGGCCGCTTTCTGGTCACTGAACGGCCTGGCCGTATGCGGGTGGTGGAGGCCAATGGCCAGCTCGGCCCGGCGCTGGCGGGCCTGCCGAGCATTGCCGCAGGAGGGCAGGGCGGCCTGCTCGACGTGGTGACCGACACCGACTTTGCGAAGAACCGCCGCATCTTCTTTTGCTATTCGGAGCCCGGCGCCGCAGGCAACTCGGACAACAGCACGGCGCTGGCGCGTGCCACCCTGGCCCCGGACAACCGCTCGCTGCAGGACGTGAAGGTCATCTTCAGCCAGAAGCCCAAGGTGGCGAGCAACCTGCACTTTGGCTGCCGCATCGTGCAGGCGGGTGACGGCAACCTGTTTTTGGCCCTGGGCGAGCGTTACCACCGCAAGGACGATGCGCAAAAGCTCGACAATCACCACGGCAAGATCGTGCGCATCACGGCCGATGGCGCCGCGCCGACCGACAACCCGTTTCGCGAGCGCGCAGGCGCCTTGCCCGAGATCTGGAGCTACGGCCACCGCAATGCCCAGGGGGCCACACTGGCGCCTGATGGCAAGCTCTGGATGCACGAGCATGGCCCCCAGGGCGGCGACGAGATCAACCTGCCCCAGCCGGGCCGCAACTATGGATGGCCGGTGATCACCTATGGCGAGAACTACGGCGGCGGCAAGGTGGGCGAGGGCACGGCCAAGGCCGGCATGGAGCAGCCGCTGCACTACTGGGTCCCCTCCATCGCGCCGTCGGGCATGGCCTTCCTGACCAGCGACCGCTATGGCGCCGCCTGGCGCGGCAGCCTGTTCGTGGGCTCGCTCAAGTTCGGCACGCTGCACCGGCTCGACGTGGCAGGCGGCAAGGTGCAGCGCGAGGAGAAGCTGCTGCAGGGCAACAACGAGCGCATCCGTGATGTGCGCCAGGGGCCCGATGGCTGGCTCTACCTGCTGACCGACAGCCCGCAGGGGCGCCTGCTGCGGCTGGCACCGGCACCCTGAAGGCGCTTGGAGAGCGCCGGGGCTGCGACAATGGGGGATTCCTACTGAAATCCCCGGTACACGCCATGCTGCTCGACGCCTCCGAATCCCAACTCGTCCTGGTGGATTACCAGGAACGCCTGATGCCCGCCATTGCCGAAGGCGCCGCCGTGCTGGCCAATGCCCGCCGCCTTGCGCAGATCGCGCAGCTGCTGGAGGTGCCGGTCTGGGGTACCGAGCAGAACCCCTCGCGCCTGGGACCCAATGACCCGGCGCTGCGCGCGCTGTGCGCCAAGACCCTGGCCAAGATGCACTTCAGCGCCGCCGAAGAAGGCCTGGGCGAATGGCTGCGCCCCCCCGCCAAGGCCCAGCAGGGCGGCAATGCACGCAGCCTGCCCAAGCACCTGCAAAAGCCTGCCCAGCAGGCACCCGAGCGCGGCACCATCGTCATCGCCGGCTGCGAGGCCCATGTCTGCCTGCTGCAGACCGCGTTGGACCTGATCGAGGACGAGTTCGAGGTCTGGGTCGTGACCGACGCCTGCGGCTCGCGCACCGACCGCAACCGCGACGCCGCCTTCGACCGCCTGGCCGGCGCGGGCGCCGAACTGGTGACCACCGAGATGGTGGCTTTCGAATGGCTGGGAACTTGCGAGCACCCTGACTTCAAGGACGTGCTGGCGCTGATCAAGTAAGCGAGGCGCTGGCAGGCACATGTTCACCTTTGGCCGCGCCCATGAGGTCCAGCATGCGGTGCGTTTCGTCGGGTCCCCTGAAAAAGCAGTCCTGCTGGTGGCGGTGATCGAAGCTGTCCATGACCTGCTGGAAGGGCATGACTCCGAGGTGGTGGTGCTGGGTTGCCTGCGCACCGCCTTGGTCGAGGGCCAGTCGGGGACCTGGGAGTCTGCCGGCGGCTGGTTGCGCAAGCTGGGCACCGACTATCCCGCCACACAGGCCTTGTGGACCGAGCTTGCCGCGCATCGCAGCGCGACGGTACGCTTTCGCGTGGCTTGCCATGTGGAGGATCTTGCGGAGCCTCAGCGGTCCGAAATCTCGCGCCTGCTGCTCCAGGACCCCAGCAAGCGGGTGCGCGAGCGCTTGGAAGGGAAGACGCCCTGAAGATCGGCGGGTCTGTGCGTCAGCTTGCAGCAAGCCCATCATGAATAATTATGAATTCAGAAATGCGCTCCCAGCCGAGGAGTGCAGACGAGATGCAGGAGACACCGCATGACGCGCTACGCAGATTTCTACCGCCACTCCCTCGAGCAGCCTGATGCCTTCTGGGCCGAGCAGGCCACCCTCATCGACTGGCAGACCCCGCCCCAGCAGATCTGCGACTACAGCAACCCGCCTTTTGCGCGGTGGTATGTGGGCGGCACCACCAACCTGTGCCACAACGCGGTGGACCGGCACCTGGCCGCGCGGGCCGACCAACCGGCGCTGGTGGCCATCTCCACCGAGACGGACAGCGAGCGCAGCTACAGCTTTGCCGAGTTGCATGCCGAGGTGCAGCGCATGGCGGCCGTGCTGCGGGCCCTGGGCGTGAAGAAGGGCGACCGCGTGCTGATCTACATGCCCATGATCGCCGAGGCGGCGTTTGCCATGCTGGCCTGTGCGCGCATCGGGGCGCTGCATTCGGTGGTGTTTGGCGGCTTCGCATCGGGCTCGCTGGCTTCGCGCATCGAGGACGCCGAGCCCGTGGCCGTGGTCAGCGCCGATGCTGGTTCACGCGGCGGCAAGGTCGTGCCCTACAAGCCGCTGCTCGATGAGGCCATCGTCCAGTCGCGCCACAAGCCGGCCGCGGTGCTCATGGTCAACCGGGGCCTGGCACCCATGCAGCTGCACCCCGGCCGCGACCATGACTGGGCCGCTCTGCGGGCGCAGCACCTGAACGCCGTAGTGCCCTGCGAGTGGGTGGAATCCATCCACCCGAGCTACACCCTGTACACCAGCGGCACCACCGGCAAGCCCAAGGGCGTGCAGCGTGACACGGGTGGCTATGCGGTGGCCCTGGCTGCCAGCATGAAGCACATCTTCGACGCCAAGCCCGGCGACACCTACTTCGCCACCAGCGACATCGGCTGGGTGGTGGGCCACAGCTACATTGTCTACGGGCCGCTGATCGCGGGCATGACCACCATCATGTACGAAGGCCTGCCGACCCGGCCCGACGCGGGGGTGTGGTGGAGCATCGTCGAGAAGTACCAGGTCACCCACATGTTCTCGGCCCCCACGGCCGTGCGCGTGCTCAAGAAGCAGGACGCGAGCTGGCTGCGCAAGTACGACGTATCGAGCCTCAAGGCCCTGTGGCTGGCCGGCGAGCCGCTGGACGAGCCCACCGCCCAGTGGATCAGCGATGCGCTGCGCGTGCCCATCATCGACAACTACTGGCAGACCGAGACCGGCTGGCCCATCCTCACGCTGGCCAATGGCATCGAGCAGCAGACCACGCGCTTCGGCAGCCCGGGCAAGGCCATGTACGGCTATGCCGTGAAGCTGATCGACGAATCCACGGGGGAGGAACTGACTGGTGCCAACCAGAAGGGCGTGGTCGCCATCGAGGGGCCTCTGCCGCCCGGCTGCATGCAGACGGTGTGGCGCGACGACGAGCGCTTCGTCAACACCTACTGGAAGAGCATCCCCGGCAAGCTGATCTACAGCACCTTCGACTGGGGCATCCGCGATGCCGATGGCTACCACTTCATCCTGGGCCGCACCGACGACGTCATCAACGTCGCCGGCCACCGCCTGGGCACGCGCGAGATCGAGGAGAGCATCGCCTCACACCCCAACATCGCCGAGGTGGCGGTGGTGGGCGTGGCCGATGCGCTCAAGGGCCAGGTGGCCATGGCCTTCGCGGTGGCGCGCGATGCCAGCGGGCTTGACGACTCGGCGGCGCGCCTGAAGCTCGAGGGCGAGGTCATGCAGCGCGTGGACCAGCAATTGGGCGCCGTGGCCCGGCCCTCGCGCGTGCACTTCGTGACCGTGCTGCCCAAGACGCGCAGCGGCAAGCTGCTGCGCCGCGCCCTGCAGGCCGTGGCCGAGCGGCGCGACCCGGGCGACCTGACCACCATGGAAGACCCGGCAGCGCTGCAGCAGGTGCGGGAACTGGTGGGATAGCGCGGAGCGCTTTCTTCAGAGCCGGTGGACCTTGCCACCGGTGCCGCGCACGCTGGCCCCGATGAGGGCCTGCATCTCGGGCGACAGGTCGGCCACCGGCAGGGTACTGAACTGGGCCGGAGAGAAGAGCAGCAGCCAGACGCGCTCGAACTGCCAGACCTCCTTCACGCTGGACCAGGGCAAGGTGGCCAGGCCCGCAGCCGAGGCGAGCGTGAAGCTGTGCTCGTCCGCCCGCAGCGTGGCCTCTGGCGTGCCGCCCATGTCGCGCAGCTTGCCCATGGCATTGCGGTAGTGCACCACATAGACGGTGGCGCACATCAGCAGGCTGATGGCCACCGCCGCCCCGGTCACGCCGATCTGCCACGACCGGTCGCCGCGCGCCACCAACACCCCGAACCAGATAGCCAGCGCCGCGCTGACCAGCAGCGTGCGCCGGCCCGTCGAGCGGCGCCAGAAGCAGATGACGGCGTGGCGCACCAGGTCGGGGTGGTAGTGCAGGGTGGTTTCCAGGGGCATGGCAATCAAGGCATGGCGAAATGGCTGCAGTGTGCCATCTGCTGCAGGCCGTGCTTAGCCGCCCTAGTGCCGCTGCCGCTGCCATCCCGCCGGCGTCTGCCACTGGGCGGCCCAGTCCACGAACTGCTCCATGGCCATGGGCCGCGCGATGCAGTAGCCCTGGGCCTGGGCGCAGCCCAGTTGCTGCAGCATCTGGCCCTGCTCGATGGTTTCCACCCCCTCGGCGATCACGCGGTAGCCGAAGGAGCGGGCCAGGCCGATCACGCCCTGCACGATGGCCAGGTCGCCGGGGTCGCCCATCATGCCGTGCACGAAGCTCTGGTCGATCTTGAGCGTGTCCATGGGCAGGCGGCGCAGGTAGGTCAGCGACGAATAGCCGGTGCCGAAGTCGTCGAGCGACACGGTGACGCCCAGCTCGCGCAGTTGCGTCAGCGTGGCGGCCACGGCGCTGATGTCGTAGAGCGCGGCACTCTCGGTGATCTCGATCTCCACCTGGCGCGGGTCGATGTCCGAATGCTCGGCCAGCATGTGCGCCATCCAGCCGGCAAAGCCGGGGTGCTGCAGGTGCAGGGCCGAGATGTTGATGCTCAGGGGCAGGGCCAGGCCATGGCCGTTCAAACGCCGCAGAAGGTCCAGGGCTGCCCCGACCACCCATTGGCCAAAGCCGATCTCGAGCTCGGTGCCTTCCAGCAACGGCAGAAAGGCACCGGGCGGCAGCAGGCCGCGTTCGGGGTGCTGCCAGCGGGCCAGGGCCTCGGCGCCCACGATGGCGCCGCTGCGCATGTCCACCTTGGGCTGCAGGTGCAGGATGAACTGTGCCCCCGCGATGGCGTCCTGCAGGTGCTTGCCCTGCTCGCGCTGCGCCACCAGGGCCCGCTCCTGCGCCGCATCGAACTGGTGGAAGCGGTTGCGCCCGGCCTGCTTGGCCGCATACATGGCCTGGTCGGCATGGCGCAGCAGGGTGTCGGCGTCGGCCTCGTCCAGCGGGTACACGGTGTAGCCGATGCTGGCGGTGACGACCACCCGCTCGGTATCGAGCGCGTAGGGAGCGGAGATGTTCTCCATCACCCGGCCCAGCATGCGCTCGCACTCGGCGGTGTCGGCCAGGTCGGGCAACAGCATCACGAATTCGTCGCCGCCCAGGCGGGCCACGCTGTCACCGGGGCGCAGGGCGCGCGAGAGCCGGCCCGCCACCATCACCAGCAGGCGGTCGCCCGCGCCATGGCCCAGGCGGTCGTTCACGGGCTTGAAACCGTCGAGGTCCAGGTAGCCCACCCCGAGCTGGGTGCCATGTTCGCGCGCCTGGTCCAGGCACTCCTGCAGCCTGCGCGCCAGCAGCACGCGGTTGGGCAGACCGGTGAGGGCGTCGAAGTGCGCCAGCTTGTGAAGAAGCACCTCCTGCTCGCGCTGGGGGGTCACGTCGAGCGCCACGCCCAGCATGCGCAGGGGCTGACCGTCGGCGTCGAAGCTCACGATCTTGCCCAGGTTGCGCATCCAGCGCGTGCCCTCGTGGGGGGCGGGTACTTTCCAGGTGGCATCGAAGGGCGTGGCCGGCCGTGCCGCGTGGCGCGCCACTTCGGCCGTGATGCGGTCGATGTCGTCCGCCGCCACCGCGCTGGTCCAGCGTACCGAAGTCTGCGCGATGGGGCCCGGCGTTCTGCCCTGCATGGTGGCCCAGCGGCTGTCACCGGTGATGGTGCCGCGCGCCATGTCCCAGTCCCACAGGCCCAGGGAAGCTGCGGAGATGGTGAGCGACAGCAGCTCCTCGCGCTCGCGGATCTGCTCTTCGTACCGCTTGCGGTCGGTGATGTCATGCACCGAGAACAGCCAGCAGGGTTCGCCGTCGAAATCGATGGCGCGCATGGACTGCAGCACGGTCAGCCGGGTGTTGGGCCGGCCATGCAGGGTCACCTCATGGCTGGCCTGTGGGCCCTTCTGTTCGAAGGCCTGCATCAGCTGTCGCCGGTCCTCTGCCGTGAAGATGCCCAGTTGTACGGCAGTCTGGCCCACGGCCTCCTCGCGTGGTATGCCCAGCAGGGCCTCCCAGGCCGGGTTCACGTCCAGGTACTGCCCATCGCTGCGGCGCGACAGGCCCATGGGAAAGGGCATGAGCTGAAAGATGCGCGAGAACCGCTCCTCGGACTGGCGCAGGCGCTCGTTGGCGCGCTTGGCTTCGTCGATGTCCTGCATCACCCCGCGCACGCGGGTGACACGGCCGTTTTCGACGACAGGCTCGCCGCGGGCGCGCACCCAGACCAACCGGCCATCGGTATGGTGCACTTCCAGCTCCATGCTCCACTCGGCGCGCTCGAGGATGCTGGCGCGAAAGTGGTTGCGCAGCGTCTCGCGGTAGGCGGGTGCCACCATGCGGTCGATGTAGTCGCTCGGCAGGGGCGAGCCGGGGGGCATGCCGTGGATGTCGAAGCACACGTCCGACCAATAGACCAGGCCCCGGCCGCGCACGTCCTCCCAGGCGCCCAGGCGTGCCAGCCGGCCGGCCTGCTGCAGGAGCCCGTTGAGTGCGCGCAACTCGTCGCTGGTGCGTTGGGCTTCGGTCATGTCGTGGAAAACGAAGACAAAACAGTCTTCCCCATCCACAAGCACGGACCGTGCCGACATCAGCCCCGGAATGCGCACTCCGCCCCGCTGCGCCACCAGGGGCAGCCGGTCCACCTGGCCGTGGCGCTGGAAGGCGTCCAGCAGGCGCTTGCGCTCCTCGTCGGTAGCCCAGATCCTGAGCTCGGTCGAGGTGCGGCCCAGCACCTGGTCATGCGGGACGCCCAGCAGCTCGCAGAACGCGGGATTCACGTCGATATAGCGGCCATCCGAGACACGGCTGATGCCCGCCGCATCGGGCAGCGTCTGGTAGAAGGAGGTGTATTTGGCCTCCGAGTCACGCAGCGCCTGCTGCGCTTCGCGGTTCGCGGAGATGTCCACGTCCATGCCGATCATGCGCAGTGGCCTGCCTTTGGCATCGCGCAGCGCCACCATGCCGCGCGACATCAGCCAGCGCCAGCGTCCGGCGGTATCGCGCACGCGGAACTCGGCTTCGTAGGACTCCTCCAGCCCATCCATGGCACGGGCCAGCCGGGCGGCGTTGCGCTCCCTGTCCACCGGGTGGCGCAGGTCGTACCAGCGTTGCCACAGGTCTGGCGCCGCGCGAACGTCGTCGGTGATGCCGAAGAGGTCGTAGAAACCCTCTTCGCAGCGGAACTGGCGCGTGTCCACGTCCCACTCCCAGCGGCCACCATTGAGGGATTCAAGGGCCATGCGCAACTGCTGCTCGCGCTGGCCGAGGGCGTGCAGGGCCGACTGCGTGGTCACCAGCGACTGGGCCTTGCTGATCAGCAGCAGCCGGCAGGCGCCCAGTACCACGATGCCGACGCCATGGTTCCAGGGCAGATTGGTCCACCAGTCCACCGTGGCAGGGCCGGGAGAGGGAATGCCCGCCAGCGCCAGCATGAACCCGCTGACCACGGGCAGTGTCAGTGCGAGGCCCAGCAGTTCGCGCCAGCTGCTGCGCCCGCTGCGCAGCGCCAGTTGCCGCCACAAGGCCCCAGTGGCCCAGGCGCCGGCCAGCACCCAGGCGCCGATGAGCGAAGGCGAGCCCTGTATCCAGGTCCCTGCCAGCAGCGCCAGGCCTGCGGTGAGTGCGGTTGCCCGGGCGCCAAAGCACAGGGCCACGAAGGCCGTGGCCGTCGGGTAGACCACCATGCCCGGGCCCAGCGCCTGAAAATTGAGCATGCCCAGCATGGCCGCCGAGACGAGGCCGCCGGCCACGCCCGCCAGCCATTCGGTGCGCCGCGAAGGGGCCAGCACCTCCATGGGCGGCAGCAGGGCCAGCGCCAGAACGGCCAGCAGCAGGAGCAGGCTGCCCGCCAGCAGGGTGTTATGCGCCATGGTGCCCGCGGCCCGGTGTGTTTGCACGCAGGCTTGCGCCCGCCGCCTTGTGGGTGGCGTCAGGCTTGCACGGCAATCCCGTGGCATGTGAAAGCGTGCCGAAAACCGACGCAACAAAGACCATGCATCGAGTTTAGGGCCGTTCCGGGGCCTCCAAGGCGGGGCCGCGCGTCCTGACAAGCCCGGTTGACAACAGCGTGCCGGTGACGATCACGAGTGCGCAGCCCACCGTCCACACGGTGATGCGCTCCTCAAGGAACAGGGCACCGTAGAGCAGGGCGAACACCGGGGTCAGGAATGTCACCGCCAGAGCCCGGCTCGGACCGGCATGGGCGATCAGCCGAAAATACAGGATGTAGGCAATGCCTGTGCACAGCACGGCGATGGCGACGATGGCGCCCCAGGCGCGGGGTCCCGGCATCTGCGCAGGCCAGAACCAGACGGTGGGCAGAGCCAGCCCGAGGGCTGCGCCCAACTGGCTTCCCGTGGCGGTGGCCAATGGGGGAATGCCGACCAGGCGCGTGCGCGCAAAGCTGGCCGCCAGCCCATAGAACGCCGACGCCAGCAGGCAGGCGCCGATAGCCCACAGCGCCTGGTCGGTCTTGAAGCCTGTGCCCGCAGGGGCCTTCCAGGCCAGCAGGGCGACCCCGAGAAATCCCAGTGCCAGCCCGACCCAGCGCAGGCGGCCGATGCGGTCGCCCAGCCACAGCCAGGCGATCAGCGCACCAAACAGGGGCACGGTGGCATTCAGGATGGAACTGAGCCCGGTGGCGATGTGCAGCACCGCCCAGGAGAACAGCGCGAAGGGAATGGCCGAGTTGATGATGCCGGCCACCACGATGGGCCGCCAGTGGCGGCGCAAGGCGGGCCAATGGCCTTGGCGCAGCATGATGGGCCACAGGAAGACGGTGGCCAGGGTCACGCGCAGCCCGGCCGTGGGCAGAGGCCCGAATTCCGAGGCGCCCATGCGCATGAACAGAAAGGACGCGCCCCAGAGCGAGGCCAGCAGCACGAACTCGCCGATCCAGGCGGAGACGGGTTTGGATCCGCAATCGCTCATGCCGCCAGCGGGCGCGCGCCCTCGATGGCCAGCAGGGCGCCCTTGCGGTCCAGGCCGCCGGCATAGCCGGTCAGGCTGCCGTCGGCGCCCAGCACCCGGTGGCAGGGCACGATGACGCTCACGGGATTGCGCCCGACGGCGGCGCCCACGGCCCGCACCGCGCGCGGGCGGCCCAGGTCCTGGCTCAGGGTGCCATAGGTGGTGGTGGCGCCGAAGCCGATGGCCAACAGGGCGCGCCATACCTCCTGCTGGAACGGTGTGCCGCCCGACAGGTCCAGCGGCAGGTCGAAGCCCCCGCGCTTGCCGTGCAGAAACTGCTGCAGCTGCGAGGCGGCTTCCTGCATCAGGGCATGGCCCGGCGCTTCGGGCCAGGCGCCTGGCCCGTCCAGCAAGGCGGTGGGCTGGTGCCGCTGGCCGTCGAACCACAGGCCGACCAGGCCCTGGGGAGAGGCCGCCAGGCGCACCAGGCCGAGCGGAGAAGGGGTGCTCGATTGCACCGTGGCAGGATGGAATTGCATGGGAGGGGCTGATTCAGAGGGGTTTTTGCGCGGCAGCGCCGGGCAGGGGTAGCTCCGCCCAGGCGCGCAGCACGGCATAGCTGCGCCACGGGCGCCAGGCGTTGGACGCCTCGGTGGCGGCGCGGGCCGGATTCTTCTGGCCCTGCACGCCCAGGGCCTTGTGCAGTGCCACGTCGCCCGCCGGAAAGGCATCGGGCCAGCGCAGCACGCGCATGGCGATGTACTGCGCGGTCCAGTCGCCGATGCCGGGCAGGGCGCACAGCGCCGCTGTCGTGGCGGCCACATCGGCACCGGCATGCACGGCCAGGGCCCCGCTGTCCACCGCCTGCGCCAACGCCACGATGGCCGCTTGGCGCTGGCGCACGATGCCCATCTGGCCGAGCACGTCGCCCTCGGCCCGCGCCAGCACGGAGGGTGGAGGAAACAGCCGGCCCAGCTCGGGCCAGGGCGTGGCAATCGGCTCGCCCAGCCGCTCCACCAGCCGCTGGCCCAGCGTGCGGGCGGCGGCCACGGTGATCTGCTGGCCGAGCACGGCGCGCACGGCCAGCTCGAAGCCATCGAAGGCCCCGGGCACACGCAGGCCGTCGCCGTCGGGGAAGCGCCCGTGCAGCACCGCGTTGATGGCGCTGGGCTCGGCATCCAGGTCCAGCATGGCACGCACCCGGGCGATCACCACCGGCAGCACCGGGTACAGGCTGTCGCTGGTCTGCAGCAGCACCTGGTGGCGGGTGGTGTCGAAGCGGGCGCTGAGCCAGCCGGTGGCTTCCAGCCCGCCGGTCACGGCGGGGGACAGGCGCACCGTGCGGCGCAGGGCCGGGGCGCCTTCGCCCTCCTGCTGCACCCATTCAACCCCCAGAAAGCGACGGCGCTCGAAGAAAGCCAGCAACGCCGCCACATCGAGCGGCGGGCGGTAGGCCAGGCGCAGCGTGCCGGTGCTGCCCGCACCTTCCACGCTGCCGCTCTTGCGCAACTGGGTGGGGTTGAGCCCGTAGTGCTCTGCAAACGCGGTGTTGAAGCGGCGCACGCTGCCAAAGCCGCTGGACAGCGCCACCTGGGTGATGGGCAGGGGGGTATCGGTCAGCAACTGCTTGGCCGTGAGCAGGCGCCGCGTCTGCAGGTACTGTAACGGGGAGACGCTCAGGGCCGCCTCGAAGATGCGGCGCAGGTGTCGGTCGCTCACGCCCAGGCGCTCGGCCAGCCGGGCGACGGTGGCCCCCTGGGTGTTGTCCCGTGCCCAGCCCTCGGGAGCGTCGAGCAGGCGCACGGCCTGCTGCACCAGAATGCCCGAGGCGTCCTGCACCGACCAGGCCAGGGACTGCGGCGCCATCTCGGGCCGGCAGCGCAGGCAGGGTCGAAAACCCGCGCTTTCGGCCTGGGCTGCCATGGCAAAGAAGCGGCAGTTCTCGCGCCGGGGCGTGCGCACCGAGCAGACCGGGCGGCAGTAGATGCCGGTGGACGTCACGCCTGTGAAAAAGCGCCCGTCGAAGCGGGCATCGCGGGTCTGCAGAGCCAGGTAGCGGCCCTCGTCCTCCACCGCTGGAGCGGCAGCGGTGGGCGACGGGCCGAGGGGGTTGAGAGGGGTGGGCATGGCTGGAATGATAGGCCCCGCCTACAAGCAGTCTGGCCGTTTTCGGACATGTGCCTCCAAGCGCTCTGGTCTACCGTTGAGGGGCATCCCCGGCGCAGCATGGGGTGCCCCCTACAATCCAGCGCACCGTTCCAACGCTCACAGCAAAGGCCCCCCACGTGCAACCCACGCCTGCCATTTTCAAAGCCTATGACATCCGCGGCATCGTGCCGTCGACCCTGAACGAAGAAGTCGCTCTGGGCCTGGGCCGCGCCTTTGGCACGGCAGCCCGCGCCGAAGGCCAGACGGCTGTGGCCGTGGGCCGCGACGGCCGCCTGTCCGGCCCGGCCATGTCGGCTGCGCTGATCCAGGGGCTGGTGGAGGCGGGCATTGAAGTGATCGACGTGGGCATGGTCACCACGCCCCTCTTGTATTTCGCGGCCAGCACACTGTGCGCCAGCGGCATCCAGGTAACCGGCAGCCACAACCCGCGCGACTACAACGGCTTCAAGATGGTGCTCAACGGCCGCGCCATCTATGGCGAGGAGATCCAGTCCCTGCGCCGCACCATGGAAGAAGAGAGTTGGCAGCTTGCGCCCGGTGGCAGCGTGCGCCATGTGGACGTGCTGCCCGCCTACCGCGAGCGCATCATCGGCGATGTGAAGCTGGCCCGCCCCCTGAAGATCGTGGTCGACTGCGGCAACGGCATTGCTGGCGCCACCGCCCCGGGCATCTTCCGCGCCCTGGGCTGCGAGGTGATCGAGCTGTTTTCCGAGGTGGACGGCAATTTCCCCAACCACCACCCCGACCCGAGCAAGCCCGAGAACCTTCGCGACCTGATCGCCGCGCTGCAGGGCAGCGATGCCGAGCTGGGCCTGGCCTTCGACGGCGACGGCGACCGCCTGGGCATCGTCACACGCGACGGCGTCAACATCTTCCCCGACCGGCAGATGATGCTGTTTGCCCAGGACGTGCTCTCGCGCGTGCCCGGTGGCAACATCCTGTTCGACGTGAAATGCACCCAGCGCCTGGCGCCGGCGATTGCCGCCGCGGGCGGCGTGCCGGTGATGTTCAAGACCGGCCACTCCCTGATCAAGGCGCGCATGAAGGAGCTCGACTCGCCCCTGGGCGGCGAGATGAGCGGCCACATCTTCTTCAAGGAGCGCTGGTACGGCTTTGACGACGGCACCTACGCCGGCTGCCGCCTGCTCGAGATACTGAGCCGCCATGCCGACCCGAGCGCCGTGCTCAATGCACTGCCCACGAGCTTCTCGACCCCTGAGCTCAACGTGGCCTGCGCCGAGGGCGAGCCGCACCGCCTGACGGCCGAGCTGCAGGCCCTGGCGGCCGGCAGCTTCAGTGAACCTGCCAAGGTCAACACCATCGACGGCCTGCGCGTGGACTGGCCGGACGGCTTTGGCCTGATCCGCGCCAGCAACACCACGCCGGTGCTGGTGCTGCGCTTCGAGGGCCATACCGAGGAGGCGCTGGCGCGCATCGAGGCGGCCATGCTGGCGCTGCTCCACCGGGTCAAGCCCGACGCGAAGCTGGGCGCGGCTGCCCACTGATTTCCAGGCCCGATCCCATTTTTGCGAACGCGTTCTCCTTGACCACCCCCATGCCTTCCTTGCTGTGCATCGCCGCAGCGCAGTCGATTTCCGCTCCCGGTGAAGTACGGGCCAATGTGCAGGGGCACCTGTCCATGGTGCACGAAGCAGCCCGCCATGGCGTGCAGCTGCTGGTGTTTCCCGAGCTGTCGCTCACCGGCTATGAGCCTGCGCTGGTGGCCGGCTTGGTGCTGTATGCGGACGATGCCTTGCTCGCACCCCTGCGCGACGCCGCCCGCGCCGCCGGCATGGCGCTGGTGGTGGGCGCGCCCGTGGCCCCGGTGGTGGCGGGGGACAAGCCGGCCATCGGCGCCTGGGTGTTCGGGGCCGATGGCAGCGCTGCCCTGTACCGCAAGCGCTACCTGCACCCTGGCGAAGAGCAGTTTGCCAGTGCGGGCAGCGAAGATGTCCACCTGCGCACGCTCGCGGGCCAGCCCACGGCGCTGGCCGTGTGTGCCGACACCACGCACCCTGAACATGCCCTGGCGGCACGCCATGGCGGGGCGGCCCTGTATGCCTGCGGCTCGGTGATCTCCGAGGGCGGGTACGCCAGGGATTCCAGCCAGTTGCAGGGCTACGCGGCCGACCTGGGCCTGGCCGTGCTCATGGCCAACCATGGCGCGCCCACCGGGGGCTACACCTGCGCTGGCCGCAGCGCCTTCTGGGCGCCGGGGGGCGAGGCCGTCGTGGCCGCACCGGGGGCAGGGGCCTGCCTGGTCATCGCCTCCCGCCAGGGCCTGGCATGGCAAGGCCGCGTGGTCGACGTCGTCGCGCAATGAGACCCCGCATGACCACCGCACGCGCCCTGTATTCCATGGTCACCTGGGCGGCCCAGCCGTTGCTGCGCCGCAAGCTGCGCCGCCGCGCCGCTGCCGAGCCCGGCTATGCCGTGGCCGTGGGCGAGCGCTTTGGCCGCTACCCGCAGCCCATCGACAGCCTGGTGCTGCACAGCAGCACCGACCCGCTGGGCCAGTTCGTCTGGATCCATGCCGTGTCGCTGGGCGAGACGCGCGCAGCGGCCATTTTGCTGACCGAGTTGCGTGCCCAACTGCCCGGCATGCGCCTGCTGCTCACCCACGGCACGGCCACCGGCCGTGCCGAGGGGGAAAAGCTGCTGCAGGCGGGCGACGTGCAGGTGTGGCAGCCTTGGGACACTCAGGGGGCCGTGCTGCGCTTTTTGCGCCAGTTCCGCCCGGCCATCGGCATCCTGATGGAGACCGAGGTCTGGCCCAACCTCGTGGCCGCCTGCCGGCAGCGCGGTGTGCCGCTGGTGCTGGCCAATGCCCGCTTCAACGAACACTCGCTGCGCAAGGCCCGGCGCGTGTCCCCGCTGGCGCGCCCGGCCTATGCGGCGCTGACCGCCGTGTACGCCCAGACCGAGGACGACGCCGAGCGCCTGCACGCCATCGGCGCGCAGGTGCATGGGGTGTTCGGCAACCTCAAGTTCGACGTGGTGCCCGATGCGGCGCAGTTGGAGCTGGGCCGCGCCTGGCGCGTGCAGGCCCTGCGCCCGGTGGCCATGCTGGCCAGCAGCCGCGAAGGCGAAGAGGCGCTGTGGCTGGACGCGGTGCGCGCCTGGATCACCTCGCGCGCAGATGCGGCGCAACCCGTGCAATGGCTGGTCGTGCCCCGGCATCCGCAGCGCTTCGATGAAGTGCAGCAGTTGCTCCAGGGCGCCGGCCTCACGGTGTCGCGGCGCAGCACCTGGAGCCTGCAACCCGAACCGGCGGACGTGTGGCTGGGCGACTCGCTGGGCGAGATGTCCCTGTACTACGGCATGGCCGACGTGGCGTTGCTGGGCGGCAGCTTCGCCCCCCTGGGCGGACAGAACCTGATCGAGGCCGCCGCCTGCGGCTGCCCCGTGGTGCTTGGCCCGCACACCTTCAATTTTGCGGAGGCCGCCGAACTGGCCTGCGCCGCCGGGGCGGCGCAGCGCGTGCCCGACCTCCAGGCCGGGGTGGCGCAGGCCATGCAACTGGCGCGCGACCCCGCGCAACAGGCCGCTGCCAGCGAGCGCGCGGCCCGCTTTGCGCGCCAGCACCGGGGCGCCGCCCGCGCCACGGTGCGGGAGTTGCTGCAACTGGTGCGCCAGCGCACGGTGGGACGGCACGAAGAAGACGTCGATGCCTGAGCCGCAGCCGTCTCCGCCGCACATCCGCACGGCGGTGGCGGCCGACGCGCCGGCCATCGCTGGCTTGATGGGGCAATTGGGCTACGAGGCCAATGAGGCGCTGATCGTCCGCAAGCTCGCGATCCTCGTCGCGAATGGCTGTGACAGCGTGCTGCTGGCCGAGGTCGATGGCTGTGTGGCCGGCGTCATCAGCCTGCACGTGATGGAGCTTTTCCACGCCGAAGGCCGCATCGGCCGCATCACCTCGCTGGTGGTCGATGCCGGGCACCGGGGCCGCGGGGTAGGGGAGGCACTGGTCGCCGCAGCCGACCGCTCCTTCACCGGACAGGGCTGCGTGCGCGCCGAAGTGACCAGCGGCGACCACCGGCCTGCAGCGCATGCCTTCTATGCGGCGCAGGGCTACGCGCCGGATGAGCGGCGCTTTCTCAAACGCTATGCCGGCTTGAGCGCCCAGGAATCTGGCTGACCTTGCCTGGGGCTGCGCAAAGTAAAGGCCTTGATTGCCTTACGTCCCCACCACGCCTCCATCCGCCTTGCGGATCACCACCGTGGCCGAACGCGGGCGCCCAGCGGGGCGCTGGTCAGGCCAATTCGAGAACTTGCGCGGCTCGCTGGGGTCGCTGCGCTCGCTCGGGCTCTCGCCAGGGTGCTGGATGTTGATGAACATGGTCTTGCCATCGGGCGTCATCGTCGCGCCGGTGATCTCGCAACCCGAGGGGCCGACCAGGAAGCGGCGGATCTCGCCCGTGCGCGGATCGGCCGCCAGCATGGCATTGTTGCCCATGCGCGAAAGGTCTCCCTTGCCCATGGCCGAGGTGGACATGTCCGTCTGCACCCAGAGCACGCCGCGGCCGTCGACCCACAAGCCATCGGGGCAGGCGAGCATATCGCCCTTGACACTGCCCTTGGCATCTGCGCGTTCGTTCGCCGGATCGCCGGCCAGGATGAAATGGTCCCACTGGAAGCGGGCGCCATCGAAGTCGCCGGCTTCCTTCCAGCGGATGATGTTGCCCATGCTGTTGTTGGCACGCGGGTTGGCTGCATCGACGCCAGGCTGGCCTGCCGTGCCACGGCTGCTGTTGTTGGTCAGCGTGCAGTAGACGGCGCCGTCCTTGCCCACGGCAATCCACTCGGGGCGGTCCATTTTTGTGGCGCCCAGCAGGTCGCTGGCCTGGCGCGTCTTGACCATCACCTCGCCGGCATCGGCAAAACCATTGGCGGCGGTGAGCGGGCCCTGGCCATGGGTGAGGGCGATCCACTGACCACTGCCATCGGCGTTGAACCGGGCGACGTACAGCGTGCCGTGGTCGAGCAGGTCGGCGTTTTCACGCGCGCCGCCCTTGCGGATCGCGTCCCGGCTTACGAACTTGTAGATGTACTCGAAGCGCGAGTCTTCGCCCGAATAGACCACGGCACGGCCGTCCCGGGTCACGGCAACCGTGGCGCCTTCGTGCGCGGCGCGGCCCAGCGCCGTGCGCTTGACCGGGGTGGAGCTGGCGTTGAACGGGTCGATCTCCACGATCCAGCCGAAGCGGTTGGGTTCGTTGGGGTTCTTGGTGGCGTCGAAACGTGCATCGTGCTCGGCCCAGCGGTAGCCGGCGGGCTCGCCCTTGCGCAGGCCCCAGCGGGTGTCGTGGGCATTGGGCGCGTCCGGGCCCTTGAAGTAGTTGATGAAGTTCTCTTCGCAGGTCAGGTAGGTGCCCCAGGGCGTGATGCCGCTGGCGCAGTTGTTCAGCGTGCCCAAGGGTTGTCGGCCGGCGGGATCGGCTGCGGTGCGCAGCAGGGCGTGGCCGGCGGCCGGGCCGCCAAATGCCATGGGCGTGCGCGCGGTGATGCGGCGGGCCCAGGGCGAGGGGCGCACGATATCCCACTGGCCATCGGCCTTCTGCTCCACCTCGATGACCGAGACGCCGTGCGCGGCCTGGGCCTTGCGCACCTTCTCGGCCGTCCAGGTCTTCATGCCGTCGGCGTGCAGCAGGCCGTCGTCGGTGTACTCGTGGTTCATCACCAAGAGGCCCTGGCGGCTGCCTTCCTGCGAATAGAAATGGATGCCGTCGTGGTGCATGCCGAGCTGCGCTTCCTGCTCGGCGGCGGTGTTGGAGCCGTCTTCCTTGAAGGCCGGGTTTTCGCCCGACAGGCCCACGGGATCGCCCCAGGGCGCAATGATCTGGGCCACATAGCCCTCGGGCACGACGATGCGGTCGGCCGTGCCGATGGGCACGCTCTTGAAGCCCAGCAGCGGGCCGCTGGCGATGCCGGCACCCGTGGCACAGCCGGGCAGCGACACGGCGGCCAGCGGCGCCAGCAGGCCGCCGACGGCCGAGGCCAGGCCACCGCCCAGCACGGTGCGCCGGCGCAGCGCCGACACCTCGTGGATGCTGGGGTTGCCCGAGCGGTTGCTGTCTTCCATCGTGGCGAAGTCCTTGGCCATGAGAATCTTTCGGTGGGGGAGGGGGATTGTTTTTGTCGGTCAGGGGACAATGCCGCAGCAAGGGCCCCGATGCTCTGGCTGCAATGGAACAAGGCCACGCCAAGCGCCCTGGCGCCAGCAGCTTAGGGTGCGAAGATGGCGGTTTGATGACAGGCACACGACCTGGCCCGATCACCGAGAAAAGAAAGCATGGAAGTCGAATTCAAATTCACCATCCCGGCCAGGCGCCTGGCCGCCGTGAAGGCAGCGGCCCGCAGGGGGACGTCCAGCGGCATCCGGCTGGAGGCGCGCTATTTCGATACCGCCGACAAGGCACTGTCATCGCGCGGTATTGCGCTGCGCCTGCGCAACGAGGGCGGGCAGTGGGTGCAGACCGTCAAGGCCACGGGCGATGGCCCGCTGGACCGGGAGGAGCACAACGTCAGCGTTGATGGCGCCACGCCGCTGGCGCGCCCGGCGCTGCATGCCGGCACCAAGGCGGGTGAGCGTCTGCGCGATGCCCTGGACAACGCGCAGGCCCCCCTGGTGGAGACCTACCGCACCGAGATCGACCGCGTCACGCGCGACCTGGCCTTTCGGGGCGGTGTGGTCGAACTGGCGTTCGACCTCGGCCGCATCGTGGCCCATGGCGGCACGGCGCAGGAAAAGCAGGCACCGGTGTGCGAGCTGGAACTGGAGCTCAAGGAGGGGCCGGTGGCGGGCCTGGTCGAAGTGGCCACGCAGTGGGCGGCCCAACATGGCCTGGTGCTGAACACGGTGTCCAAGGCCGAGCGCGGCGAGCGGCTCATGGCCGCGCAATGGGCCAGGCCCGCGGCCAAGGCCCGGCCCATGGCCGCCGGCAGCCGTAAAAAGCAGTTTCTCAAAGGGCCGAACCTGCAGCGCGTCGCCCTGGCCAACTGCCTGGCGCAAATCCTGGCCAATGCCAGCGAGATCGTGGAAGGCTCGGCCGGCGAAGAGCATGTGCACCAGTTGCGCATCGGCATCCGCCGCCTGCGCACGGCGTTGCGCGAGCTCGATGCCCTGGCCCCGGGCCGCTTCGATCCCGCCTGGGAGCCACCGCTGGTCGACGTGTTCCGCCGCCTGGGCCAGCTGCGCGACCGGGAGCAGGCGCTGGACACCATTGGCGCCGAACTGCGCGAGGCGGGGGCGCCGAAATCGGCAGCCCGGCCTGCGGGTGCCAAGGCATCGCCCCTCACCATTGTCAGCACGCCTGCCTTCCAGGCGGTGCTGATCGGCCTGATGGGCTTCACGGCCCAGGCCCCTGCGGCCGAGGGCGACGGCGAACTGGGGGCGGCCAAGGCCCGCAGGTACCTGGACAAGCGCCTGCAGGCGCTGCGCGCCAAGGTCCACCGGGATGCGCGCCGCTTCGAATCCCTGTCGGTCGAGGCGCAGCACCGCGTGCGCAAGCGCTTGAAGCGCCTGCGCTTCCTGGCCGAGTTCGTCGCGCCGGCACTCGAGGGTGGAGCGGACGATTTTCTGGCCCGCCTGCAGCCGGCCCTGTCTGCACTGGGCCGGCTCAACGACGAGCAGGTGGCCAGCGAGCTCTACCGCAGCATGGCAACCAAGGACCCCAAGGCCTG
The DNA here is from genome assembly GCF_001428665.1 of Acidovorax sp. Root219. Classification (GTDB taxonomy): domain Bacteria; phylum Pseudomonadota; class Gammaproteobacteria; order Burkholderiales; family Burkholderiaceae_C; genus Acidovorax. The sequence goes on along the minus strand of NZ_LMIJ01000014.1, from coordinate 173,812 downwards.
GTTCGGCGTGGGCTGGCTCGCGGCGCGGCGCGAGCAGTCCGTCAAGGCCACGAAAAAGGCCCTCTCCCGGATGGGAGAGGGCCCGCGCTTTCGCAAGCTCTGAGAGGCTGAGAATCTTTCGTCCATGCCCGCCTTGCACGCCAAAACACCCCGGTTCGTCGAAAGCAAATGCTCGCCATAGCCCGCGCTATGGCTGTGCTTTGCGCCTAGATCCAGGGCGTTTTGACGCGCCATTCGGACACGGCCAAAAAACTCCCAGCCTCTGAGCCCTTTGTCAGGGTGTGAGCAGGGCGTTGATGGCCTGCACGTCTTCGATGGTGAGCGTGCCGGCCGCCTGGCGCAGCTTGAGCATGCCCAGCAGCACGTTGTAGCGGGCCTGTGCCAGGTCGCGCTTGGTCTGGAACAGCTGGCTCTGTGCATTGAGCACGTCGATGTTGATGCGCACACCCACCTGGTAGCCCAGCTTGTTGGCATCCAGCGCGCTTTGGCTCGATGCCTCGGCGGCCTGCAGGGCCTGCACCTGGCCCTGGCCCGACTGCACGCCGAAGAAGGCGGCACGGGTGGCCTGGGCCACGTTGCGGCGCGTGGTCTCCAGGTCGGCACTGGCCTTCTCTTCGAGGGCCAGGGTTTCCTTGACGCGGTTTTGCACCGAGAAGCCCGCAAACAGCGGCAGGTTGAAGGCCACCCCCAGGCTGGCGTTGTTGGTGCGGCTGTTGATGCCCGGCGCGGTGATGGTGCCGGTGGGGTTGCGCTGGATGTTGTAGCCGGCCTGCAGGTCCACCGTGGGCAGGTGGCCGGTTTCGGCCTTCTTGGTCTCCAGGCGCGCGATGTCCAGCGCAATCGCGGCCTGGCGCACGCCGGGCTGCAGTTCGCGGGCGGTGTACACCCAGGTGATCACGTTGTCGGGCTGCACCGGGGGCAGTTGCAAGGGCAGTGCCAGGGGCTTGGGCTGGGTGCCCGTGATGCCCACCAGTTGGTCCAGCGCCAGCTTCTTCACGCGCAGGTCGTTCTCGGCCGCGATTTCCTGGGCGATCACCAGGTCGTAGCGGGCCTGGGCTTCGCGCGAGTCGGTCACGGTAGAGGTGCCGACCTCGAAGTTGCGCTTGGCCGAGGCCAGTTGCTCGGATACGGCGGCCTTTTGCGCCTGCACGAAGGTCAGCGTGTCCTGCGCGGCCAGCACGTCGAAATAGGCCTGGCTTACGCGCACCAGCAGGTCCTGGCTGGCGGCGTCGAGCTGGGCCTGGGCCACGTCCACGCCGCGCTGGGCCTGTTCCAGGTTGATGCGGTTGGCCGGGCGGTACAGGGGTTGCGAGGCATTCACGCCCAGGGTCTGGGTGGTGGCGGTGCGCTCGATGGGCGGGCGGCTCACATCGGTGTTGGCGCGCGAGACACCCGCCGACAGGCCGGCGCTGGGCAACAGGCCGGCGCGGGCCTGGTCGGCGCGGCGGGCCGAGGCATCGAGCTGCAGCCGGGCCGACTGCCAGGCCGTGTCATAGGTGCGCGCAGACTCCAACAGCTCCGTCAGGCTCTGGGCCTGTGCGGGTGCGCACAAGGCAGCGCCCAGCGCCAGTGACAGGGGAAGTAGCCGGAACGATGTCATGGATGCCTTTCAGGAGTAGCTGCATGTCGGGGATGGGACGAAAGAGACCGGGAACCTTCAATAGCGGGGCACGGCCGGGTCGTTCTCATGCGACCAGGCGTCGATGCCACCACTGATGTTGGCCAGCCGCTCGAAACCCTGTTGCTCCAGGAACGCCGCCACGCGCAGGCTGCGTGCGCCGTGGTGGCACAGGCAGGCGATGGGCGTGCCCGCATCGCGGGCGGCATCGAGTTCGGCCAGGCGGCCCGTGAGCTGCCCCATGGGGATGGCCACCAGCTCGAAGCCTTCAGCGCGCACGCTGGCCGTCTGCAGTTCCCAGGCCTCGCGCACATCCAGCACCACGGGCCGGCTGCCAGCGGGGGCGGTGGCGAACCAGGCGGCGAGTTGGGCGGGGCGGATGTGCTCGATCATGCAAAAAAATCCAGAGAAGGCAGGTCAGAAAGTGAAGCCGGAGGGTTCAGGGAAGCCCACCAGGCGCGGCGCGATGGTGTCCCAGGGCGACGTGGTCTCGAAACGGTCGCCGGTGCGGCGGGTCAGGGTGAAACGCATCACGGGATCGTTGCCCACGATGGCGCCCAGGCGGCCACCGTCGCGCAGGTGCGAGAGCAGGGCCGCAGGCACTTCGGCCACGGAGCCGCTGAGCACGATCACATCAAACGGGCCATCGGTCGTGCCGTTGGCACCATCGGCCAGGCGGACTTCGGCGTTCTGCACACCGGCGCTGAGCAGGTTTTCGCGGGCCATTTCGGCCAGCTCGGGCACGATCTCGATCGACACCACCTGCTGCGCGCGGGCGGCCAGCAGCGCAGCCATGTAGCCCGAGCCGGAGCCGATTTCGAGCACGCGGTCGGTGGGCTTGATCGCCAGGTCCTGCAGGATGCGGGCTTCCACGCGGGGCTGCAGCATGCTGTGGCCCAGGCGCACGGCGTCTTCGGCATCGCTGCCCAGGAGCGGCACCTCGATGTCCATGAAGGCCAGGCTGCGGTAGGCCGGCGGCACGAATTCCTCGCGGCGCACCACGGCCAGCAGTTCCAGGATGTCGAAGTCGAGCACGTTCCAGGGGCGGATCTGCTGCTCGATCATGTTGTAGCGGGCCTGGGCGACAGGGTCGCTGATGTTGGCAGACGTGTTCAGTGGCATGTTCATGGAAGTTCTCCGTGGGGCGGGTGTCAGGACAAACCCTCGATTTTACGGGCCTCGGGCGCCTTCTGGCCGCGACCCATGCGCGCCAGGGCCCAGCGCGCCAGATCGTCCATGTAGCAATACACCACCGGCACCACCACCAGGGTCAGCAGCGAGGAGGTGATGACCCCCCCGATCACGGCCTGGCCCATGGGGGCGCGCTGCTCGGAACCCTCCGACAAAGCAAAGGCCAGCGGCACCATACCGAAGATCATGGCCAGCGTGGTCATGAGGATGGGGCGCAGGCGCACGCGGGCGGCCAGCAGCAGGGCATCGGCCCGCGGCAGGCCGGGCACGGTGGCGCCGGTGTCGTCGGTGTGCTCCTCGCGGGCGCGGATGGCAAAGTCCACCAGCAAAATGGCGTTCTTGGTCACCAGGCCCATGAGCATCACCACGCCGATGATGGAGAACATCGACAGCGTGGAGCGGAACATCATCAGCGCCAGCACCACGCCGATCAAGGTGAGCGGCAGCGAGGTCATGAGCGCCAGCGGCTGCAAGAAGCTGCGGAACTGGCTGGCCAGGATCATGTAGATGAAGACGATGGCCAGCACCAGCGCCGAGATGGCGTAGCCAAAGGATTCGGCCATGTTCTTGGTGGACCCGCCGAACTGGTAGCGGTAGCCGGGCGGAAAGTTCACGCTTTCCAGCGCGGTCTTGATGTCCGCTGATACCTCGCCGGCCGAGCGCTGCGACACGTTGGCATTGATGGCCACCTCGCGCGTCAGGTCGCGGCGGTTGATCTGGTTGGCGCCGGTCGACTCGGTCACGCTGGCCACCTGGTTCAGGCGCACGATGCGCGTCGTTCCGTCGGCGGCGCTCATGGCGAAGGGCAGGCGCTCCAGGTCCTGCGGGGCGATGCGGGCTTCGGGCGCCAGGCGCACGTTCACGTCGTAGGTCTGGTCGTCGGGCGCGCGCCAGTTGCCCACCGTGGTGCCGGCCACCAGGGTGCGCAGCGATGCCGCCATCTGCGCCACCGACAGGCCCAGGTCCGAGGCCACGTCGCGCTTGATATCGAGGGCGATCACCGGCTTGTTGGGCTTGGCGCTGGTGTCGAGGTCCACCAGGCCGGGGATTCCGCGGATCTTCGCGGTCACGGTGGCTGTCAGGCGTTCGAGCTCCTGCAGGTCCGGGCCCTGCAGCGAGAACTCCACCTGCTTTTGTCCGCCCACGGCGTCGAGCAGGCCCACGTGCGTGACGGTGATGCCGGGCACGGTCTTCAGGCGCTCGCGCAGCACGTCGGACATCGCGTCCACGCTGCGGCTGCGGTCCTTGCGGTCCACCAGGCGCACGTAGATGTTGGCGTAGATCTTGCCCTGGGCGTTGCCGGTGTTGATGGTGGACAGCGTGTAGCGCACCTCGGGTAGCTCGTGCAGGATGGCCTCCACCTGGGCCGCCTTGGCCTCGGTGGCTTCGAGCGACGAGCCCACAGGGGTGTAGAAATTGATCGACGTCTCGGAAAAATCCGCCTTGGGCACGAACTCGGTGCCCAAGAGCGGCACCATGAAGATGCTCAGCACGAAGATGGCCAGGGCAATCGCCATGGTGGTCAGCTTGTGCACCAGGGCCCAGCGCAGGATGTGCTGGTAGCCCTCGGCCAGGGCGTCGGTGGCGCGGTCGAACCAGCCCGTGACGCGGCCGATGGTCTTGTCGTAGAAGGTGACGGGCCCCGTCTTCTGGCCATGGCTGTGGATGCTCGGGTCGTGCCAGATGCTCGACAGCATGGGGTCGAGCGTGAAGCTGACGAACATCGAAATCATCACCGCAGCCACGATGGTGATGCCGAACTCGTGGAAGAACTTGCCGATGATGCCGCCCATGAAGCCGATGGGCATGAACACCGCCACGATGGACAAGGTGGTGGCCAGCACCGCCAGGCCGATCTCCTGCGTGCCGTCCATGGCCGCGTAGTAGGCGGACTTGCCCATCTGCACGTGGCGCACGATGTTCTCGCGCACCACGATGGCATCGTCGATCAACAGGCCCACGCACAGGCTCAGCGCCATCAGCGTGATCATGTTGATGGTGAAGCCGAACATGTTCATGAACAGAAAGGTGCCGATCAGCGCAATGGGCAGAGTGAGGCCCGTGATCACCGTGGAGCGCCAGGAGTTCAGGAACAAAAAGACGATCAGCACCGTGAGGATGGCACCCTCGATCAGCGTCTGGCGCACGTTGTTCACCGCAACGCGGATGGGGCGCGCGCTGTCGCCAATGGTTTCGAGGCGCACGCCGGGCGGCAGCTGGTTGCGCAGCTCGACCACGGCCGCGTTCAGGCCGTCCACCACCTCGATGGTGTTCTCGCCCTGCGACTTCTGCACGGACAAGAGCAGCGTGCGCTGGCCGTTGTACAGCGCCAGACTATCGACCTCTTGCGCGCCGTCGTTGACGCGGGCCACCTGGTCCAGGCGCACGGGGGCGCCGTTCTTGCGCGCCACGATGATGCGGCCGAAGTCCTCGGGCCGCTGCATGCGTGCGTCGATCTGCACCACGCGCTCCTGCGCCAGCGAGCGGATGGCGCCCACGGGCAGGTCCTGGTTCTCGTTGCGCACGGCACTGGCCACCTGGTCGGGCGTGACGCCGAAGGCCTCGAGCGCCTGCGGGTTCAGGTAGATGTTGATCTCGCGCTTGGTGGCGCCCACCAGGTTCACGGCGCCCACGCCGCGCACGTTCTCCAGGCGCTTTTTCAGGATCTGCTCGGCCCAGGTGGTCAATTCGACGGCGCTGCGCGCAGGGGCACCGTCTTGTGCATCGGGCAGCACGGCCAGCGACCACACGGCGCGGCTGGCGGGGTCAAAGCGCAGCACGCGCGGCTCCTTGACCTCGGTGCGCAGCAGGGGGCGCACCGTGGCCACCTTCTCGCGCACATCCTCGGCGGCCTTGCGGCCATCGATGTGCAGTTGGAACTCGATGATGACGACGGCCGTGCCTTCATAGCTGCGCGAGGTCAGGGCATTGATGCCGGCAATCGAGTTGACGCCTTCCTCGATCTTCTTGGTGACCTCGCTCTCGACGATCTCGGGCGATGCGCCGGGGTAGTCCACCGTGACCACCACCACCGGAAAATCGATGTTGGGGAACTGGTCGACCTTCAGGCGCTGGTACGAAAACAGGCCCAGCACCACGATGGCGAGCATCACCATGGTGGCGAACACCGGGTTCTTGAGGCTGACCTTGGTGAACCACATGGCGGGTCAGGGCGCGGTGCGCGATGCAGGGGCCGCCGCGGAAGCCGCTGCCGAGGGCGCTGCAGCCGTGGTGACGGCCGTGCCTTCGCGCAGCTGGCCCATGCGGCCGGAGACCACCACCGTGCCTTCGGGCGCACCCTCGATGGCGACCAGGGTCTGGCCGTCGACCACGGCGCGCGCGCCGGTCTTGACCGGCAGGTAGGCCACCTTGCCACCCTGTACCGCTTGTATATAGGGCGCGGGCTTGTCGGTGCGCACCGCATCGAGTGGCACGGTCAGCACGTCGGCGCGGCCGGTGTCGAGCAGGCCCTGCACGAACAGGCCCTGGCGCAGCGCGGGTGCGCCGCGGTTCTGCGCGATGGCCAGGTATACCGGCACCGTGCGGCTGCCGGCCTGGGCGCTGGGGTTGATGCGGGCCACCGTGGCCACCACGGGCTCGGTGCTGCCTTCGATCTGCAACTGGGCCTTCTGGCCCACGCGCACGGCCAGCGAGTCGGCCGGGCTCAGCAGGGCTTCGAGCTCCAGGCGCGACAGATCGACCACTTCCAGCACGCGGCCGTCGATGGGCATGCGCTCGCCGGGCTGGGCCAGGCGCTGTGACACCTGGCCGCTGATGGGGCTGCGCAGCACCGTGTCGTCCAGCGATTTTTTTGCCACATCGGCGGCGGCCAGAGCCGCACGGTAGGTGGATTGGGCCGATTCGAGGCTGGCCTGCGAGGTGACGAGGGCCGTGGCCGAGATGAAGCCCTGGTTCACCAGGGCCTGGTTGTTGGCGACCGTGCGCTGGTTGATGTCGACCTGCGCCTTGGCCGCGTCGGCCTGCTGCTGCGCCTGGCGCAGGCGGGCCTGGGATTCGGTGGCCTCGATGCGGGCCAGCACCTGGCCGGCGCGCACGCTGTCGCCTTCGCGCACTGTGAGGCCCTGCAGTTCACCCGCCACCCGCGCCTTGACCATGGCCGATTCGGTGGCGCGCAGCGAGCCGGACACCGGCACGCCCAGCACCAGGCTCCTGCGCAGTACGCCCACCAGTTCGCTGGTGGCCAGTTGCAAGGGCGCCTCGGCGCGCTGGGTGGCCGCTTGGGCCAGGGCTTTCTGCTGTGCCTGGCGTGCGGCCATGGCGCGCCACGCGCCCCCGCCCACCAGCACGACAACGGCGGCCGCAGCCAGCCAGGGAATCCAGCGTTTCATGGGTCAGGCCGCAGAAGAAGAGGGAGGAGGGGACGCGGGGGCCGGGGCGAAAGGCCCCGCTTCCGGGCGGGCGCACAGGCCGTACAGCACGTTGTCCACCTGCGCATCGATGAACTTCTCGGGCCCGAGCTCCAGCGCATCGGGCATGCAGGCTCCCATGGAGTGCTTCCACAGCATCAGGAAGATCATGGGTGCCATCACCACGTGCACGGCGTAGTCGAGGTTCACGCAGCGGAATTCGCCACGGTCCATGCCGCGGCGCAGGATGCGGCGCACCAGGTCCTGGCCGGGCTGGATCACTTCCTGCTGGTAGAAGAGGGTGATCTCGGGGAAATTCTGCGATTCGCTGAACATCAGCTTGGTGATGCCCGAGGCCTTGGTGGCGCCGATGCGCTCCCACCAGACCTGGTAGCAGTGGCGCAGCAGCTCGCCGGTCGTGCCCTCGAAGGCTTCGAGCTCGTGGCTCCATTCCTCGAAGCGGCCCACGATGTTCTGGCGCACCACGGCCTTGAACAGCTCTTCCTTGCTGGGGAAGTAGAGGAACAGCGTGCCCTTGGACACCCCGGCACGCGCGGCCACGTCGTCCACCCGGGTGGCGGCAAAGCCTTTCTCGACGAACAGGTCGAGCGCAGCCTCCAGCAGTTCGCCGGGGCGCGCTTCCTTGCGGCGCTCACGCTTGGTACCGGCAGAAGGGGTGGTGGGGACAGTGCTCAAGAGACTTTCTAGTTAATGACTGACTGGTTAGTAATATAGCAACTGCGCCTGCGCCAGTCAATTGATCGGTGGGCGAACGAGACAAAAGACCGAGCGCTGTTGCCTTCTGGGGTAAACCCTGGGAGCGACGCATGCGTTACCCCCAATCGCTGTGGCGAACGCCGCGACGAGGTGCTCCACGGCGGTGCATGGTGCCTCTCCAGGCCCCGAACAGGTGCGCGATCATGCTCCAAAAATGGGAGCGCCTTGCAGCCAGTCGCTCTCGGGGACAAATGTCCTTAAAACAGGACCAAATAGCCTCAAATGTCTCATTGACAGGACATTAAGGATGTTTGACGATGGGCCCATGTCGCCGAAGCTGCCACTGCCCAAGTACCACCAGATCTACCTGGTGCTGCGCGAGCAATTGCAGGAAGGCTGTTTTGCTGCGGGCCTGCCGGGCGAGCTGGCGCTGATGCAGCAGTTCTCCGTGGCGCGCGTGACGGTGCGCCGCGCGCTGGAGCTGCTTCAGGGCGAGGGCCTGATCTCCCGCCAGCCCGGCAGGGGCACCCGGCCCGTGCCCCAGCCCGACGCAGGGCAGGGCGGCCAGGAGAGCCACCCCCACAGCAACCGCGCCCAGCTCACCGGCCTGCTCGAAAACCTGGTCAGCATGGGCCTGCGCACGTCCGTCAAGGTGCTCGACGTGGAGACGGTCACGGCATCCCGCGCGGTGGCCGGGGCCTTGCAGATCACCGTCGGTGATTCGGTGCAGAAGGCGGTGCGGGTGCGCAGCACGCGGGAAGGCCCGCTGTCGCACATCACCACCTATGTGCCGGCCGACATCGCCCGCCAGTTCGGCCGCCGCGAACTCGCGCGCAAGCCCATTCTGGTGCTGCTGGAGGAATCCGGCGTGAAGGTCGGTCGCGCCCACCAGACCATTTCCGCCAGGCTGGCCGATGCCGTGGTGGCCCGCCACCTCGATGTGTCGGTGGGCTCCGCTCTGCTGGCCGTGCGGCGCCTGATCTACGACGACCAGGAGCGGCCCGTGCAGTGGCTGCACGGCCTGTACCGGCCAGACCGCTATGAATACGAAATGCAGCTGTCCCGCGTGGGCAGCATCGATGCCAAGGTCTGGGTCAGCAAAGAGCTGTCGGCCCAGTTCCACTGATTTCAACGACCCCCCTTCGACCATCCCCCAAGGAGAACGCCCATGAGCAACCGCCGCTATTTCCTATCCCAGTCGGCCGCCGCCGCATCGGCCCTGGCCTTCCCCCTGGTGGGCGGCGCACAGGCCAAGGCAGTCAAGGTGGGGGTGCTGCACCCCGTGACGGGCGCGCTGGCCTACTCGGGCCAGCAATGCCGCGAAGGCGCGATGATGGCCATCGAGGACATCAACAAGGCCGGCGGCATCAAGTCCCTGGGCGGCGCCAAGCTTGAGGCTCTGCTGGGCGATGCGCAGTCCCAGCCCCAGGCCGGCGCGGCCGAGGTGGAGAAAATGAACGAGGCCGGCGTGTCCGCCGTGGTGGGGGCGTTTGCCTCGGCCATCTGCCTGGCGACCACGCAGGCGGCCGCCAAGTACAACCTGCCGCACATCGTGGACGTGGGCGTGGCCGACCAGATCGTGGAGCGCGGGCTGAAGAACACCTTCCGCTTCGGCCCCGGCTACAAGAAATGCGCCGAAACCGCCGTGGCCAACCTGCACGTGCTCAACACGGCGGCCGGCAAGCCGGCCAAGACGGTGATGATCATCCACGAGGAGTCGCTGTTCGGCTCGGGCACGGCCCAGTTGCTGGCGCGCGAGCTACCCGGCTACGGCTACGAGGTCAAGGAGGTCGTCAAGCACGCCAACCCCACGCGCGACTTCAACAACATCGTGCTGCGCATGAAGGCGATCAACCCCGACATCGTGATCCCCGCCAATTACTACAACGAGTACGCGCTGCTGGTGCGCACCATGCAGCAGCAAAAGGTCACGCCCAAGGCCATCTATTCGGTGCTGGGCGGCGCCGCGTCGAGCTACAAGTTCGTCAAGGAGTTTCCGGACGCGGCCAACGGCATCATCGACTGCAACCACTGGTTCAACCCCAAGGACAAGCGGGCGCAGGACCTCAAGAAGCGCGTGGAGGCCAAGGGCCTGTTCTTCAGCTACGAGCTGTTCATGACCTACACGTCCATGTGGCTGCTGGCCGATGCGCTGGAGCGTGCCAAATCGGTGGACCGCGCCGCCATCATCGACGCGCTGGAGAAGAGCACCTTCGCTGACCACATCATGCCGTACGGCGCCACGAAGTTCGTGGCCGGGCAGAACCAGGGCGCCCAGCCGCTCATGACCCAGGTGCTGAACAAGGACATCAAGGTCATCATCCCGCGCGACTACCGCGAAGCGGACCCGCTCTTTCCGCTGAAGGCCTGAGCGGCTGACAACTCCCACTTTTGCGGCCATGCACAGGTCTGCACGGCGCCAGAACCCTCTGGTGCCAGGCCGCGCCTTTGCCTGACTGCCGCACACACCACCCATGTTCGAGCTCAGCATCCTCTTCCCCTCGGTCCTCAACGGCCTGACGACCGGCGCGGTCTACGCACTGATCGCGCTGGGCCTCACGCTGATCTACGGCGTGCTGCACATCATCAACTTCGCGCATGGCGCGTCGCTGATGCTGGCGCTGTACGCCGTCTACCTGCTCAAGCAGCACTGGGGGATCGATCCCTACCTGGCGCTGCCCATCCTCGTGCCCGGCATGTTCGCCCTGGGCTATGTGCTGCAGCGCGTGGTCATCAATCGCGCCAGCCACGGCAAGGACGAGAACATCCTGCTGGTCACCCTGGGCATCTCCATCGTCATGGAGAACCTGGCGCTGCTGTTCTTCAAGTCCGACACGCGCACCATCGAGACCGCCTACACCCTGACCACCGTGGCCATCGGCCCGGCCATGATCGCGCTGCCCAAGCTGGTGTCGTTCGCCGGGGCGCTGGTGGTCTCGGGCCTGCTGCTGTGGATCGTGGGGCGCACCGACCTGGGCCGGGCCATCCGCGCCGTGGCGCGCGAAAAGCACGGCGCCAAGCTCATGGGCATCCATGTAGACCATGTCTACGCCATGAGCTTTGGCATCGGCCTGGCCTGCCTGGGGGCCGCCGCGTGTTTTCTGCTGCCGGCCTACTACGTCAATCCGCAGGTGGGCAGCGGCTTCGTGCTGGTGGCCTTCACCATCGTCGTGCTCGGCGGCATGGGCAGCTTCACCGGCGCGCTGGTGGGCGGGCTGCTGATCGGGGTGGTGGAGTCGCTCGGGGGGCTGTTCCTGGGTGAATCGCTGGGGCAGATCGGCATCTTCGCCATCTTCATCGCCGTCTTGCTGTTTCGCCCGCAGGGCCTTTTTGGAGCCAGGCAGTGAACAAGCAACTCTGGGCCATCGGCCTCTTCGCACTCGCCATCGCGGCCCTCACGGGCTGGTCCGACTCGGGCGTGCTGCTCAACTTCGTGATGATGGCGCTGTATGCGGCCTTGCTGGCGCAGGCCTGGAACATCCTGGGCGGTTTCGGCGGGCAGTTCTCGTTCGGCCATGCGCTGTTCTTCGGCACGGGCGCCTATATCCAGGCCATTGCACAGATGCAGGGCGGCATCAATGCCTGGCTGGCGCTGCCCATGGCGGTGGCCGGCAGCGCGCTGGTGGGGCTTTTCGTGGGCGGGCTGTCGTTCCGCTACGGGCTCAAGGGCTCGTACTTCGCGCTGGTCACGCTGGCGTTTGCCGAGGTGTTCCGCATACTGGCGCTGTCGGTGCCGTTCACCGGCGCGGGCGTGGGGTTGATGCTGCCGCTAAGGGAGTCGCTCGCGAACATGCAGTTCGGCTCGCGCAAGGGCTATGTGTTCCTCATCCTGGCGCTGGTCACCCTGGCGCTGCTGGTGAGCTGGTGGCTGCGCAACTCGCGCTTCGGCGCCTGGCTGCAGGCCGTGCGCGACAACGAGGACGCGGCGCGCGCCATCGGCGTCAACCCGTTCACCGTGAAGATGGGCGCCATCGCCCTGTCGGGCGGCTTCATGGGCGCGGCCGGCGCGTTCTACGTGCAGGTGTTCCAGTACATCGACCCGGGCATTGCCTATGGGTCGGTGACCTCGGTGGAGGCGCTGGTGGCGGCCATCGTGGGCGGCATCGGCACCGTCTGGGGCCCGGTGCTCGGCGCGCTGGTGCTGCATGTGCTGGCCGACCTCACGCGCAACCTGTTCGGCCAGTTGCCGGGGATCAACATGGTGATCTATGGCACGGTGCTGGTGCTCATCGTCATGTTCCTGCCGCGCGGCATCGCGGGCCTGGGCCAGTCGGTGGTGGACCTGTGGAAACGCTCGGGAGGCCGCCATGGCCAATGAGCTGCTGACCCTCAAAGGGCTGGGCAAGTCGTTCGGCGGCCTCAAGGCGGTGCAGAACGTCAGCCTCACGGTGCCCGAAGGCTCACTGACCGCGCTGATCGGACCCAACGGCGCTGGCAAGACCACGCTGTTCGCGCTGATGACCGGTTTCGTGAAGCCCGACTCGGGCACGGTGCAGTTTGCCGGGCGCGACATCACTGGCCAGGCGCCGCACCTCAACGCCCGCCTGGGCATGGCGCGCACCTTCCAGATCGTGCAGCCCTTTGCGGCGCAGACCGTGCGCGAGAACATCGCCGTGGGCGCCCACCTGCACGAGGCGCGCCGTGCGGCCGCCCTGGCGCTGGCCACCGAGGTGGCGGCGCGCGTGGGCCTGTCGGCCCAGCTCGACAAGCCTGCATCCGACCTCACGGTGGCCGGGCGCAAGCGGCTGGAATTGGCGCGCGCGCTGGCCACCCGGCCGCGCCTGTTGCTGCTCGACGAGGTGCTGGCCGGCCTCAACCCCCAGGAGATTGCCGAAATGATTCCCGTGGTGCGCGGCATTGCAGAGGGCGGTGTGACGGTGCTGATGATCGAGCACGTGATGCAGGCCGTGATGAACCTGGCCGAGCACGTGTGGGTGCTGGCCCAGGGCCAGTTGATCGCCGAGGGCAACCCCGCCACGGTGACGTCCGACGAGCGCGTGATCGAGGCCTACCTGGGCCACGGCACGGCGGCGCGCCTGCGTGCCGCTGCCGCGAAGGAGGCCGCATGAGCACGGCACCGCTGCTCGATATTGCCGGCCTGCGCGGCGGCTATGGCCGCGTGGAGGTGCTGCGCGGGGTGGACCTGCAGGTGAACCCCGGCGAGACCGTGGCCCTGCTGGGGAGCAACGGCGCGGGCAAGTCCACGCTGAACAGCGTGGTCTGCGGCATCTACCCGGCCTGGGGCGGGCGCGTGGCCTTCGGTGGCGCCGACCTGAGCGGGGCCCACTACACGGCGGTCGTCAAGGCCGGGCTGATCCAGGTGCCCGAGGGGCGCAAGATCTTCCCCAACCTGAACGTGCTCGAAAACCTGTCGCTGGGCAGCTTCTCGCGCGCCCGCGAGCGCCGGGCCGAGAACATCGACAAGGTGTTCGCGACCTTCCCGCGCCTGAAGGAGCGCACCACCCAGCTGGCCGGCACCATGAGCGGCGGCGAGCAGCAGATGCTGGCGATTGGCCGCGGCCTGATGGCCGAGCCGCGCCTCTTGATCCTGGACGAACCCTCGCTCGGCCTGTCGCCCCTGCTGGTCGAAGAGATGTTCGGCCTGATCCGCCAGCTGCGCTCCACGGGTCTGGCCGTGCTGCTGGTGGAGCAGAACGTGGGCCAGTCGCTGGAGATCGCCGACCGCGCCTATGTGATGGAGAACGGGAGCATCCGGTTTTCGGGCGCCCCCGACGAACTGCTGCGCAGCGACGAACTGCGCCGGGCCTACCTGGGCCTTTGAGAAGGAGACAACCACATGACCGTTCCCCGCCGAAAACTGCTGCTGGCCTTGCCGGCGGCCCTGTCCATGGGCCATGTGCTGGCCCAGAACGCGCCCATCCGCATCCTCGTGGGCGCGCCTGCGGGCGGCTCCACCGACACCCTGGCGCGCAACCTGGCCAGCGAGATGGGGCGCCAGCTTGGCCGCACCGTGGTGGTGGAGAACCGCCCTGGCGCGGGTGGCAACATCGCGGCCGATGCCGTGGCCAAGGCCGCGCCCGATGGCAATACGCTGCTCATGAGCTTCACGAGCCACGCCATCAACGCCAGCCTCTACCCCTCACTGCCGTTCGATCCGATCAAGGATTTCACCCCGCTCACCTGCGTGGCCACCTCGCCCTCGATCCTGGTGGCCAATCCCTCGGTGCCGGCCAAGGACGTGCGCGAGCTGATCGCGCTGGCCAAGGCGCGGCCAGGCAAGCTCAACTTCGCCATCGGTGCTGTGGGCTCCTCGCTGCACCTGGCGGGCGATGCGTTCAAGATGCAGTCGGGCGCGTACATCGTCAACATTCCCTACCGGGGCACGGCGCCGGCACTGCAGGACGTGTTGGCAGGGCAGGTCGAGCTGATGTTTGCCGCTGTGGGCAACGCCCAGGCGCAAGTGCGGGCGGGCAAACTGCGTGCGCTCGGCGTCACCAGCGCCAAGCGGCTGCCGGCCTTTCCGGACGTGCCAGCCATCGCAGAGGTACTGCCAGGTTACGAATCAAGTGCGTGGTTTGGCCTGTTCGGCCCTGGCCAGATGAACCCCGAGCTGGCCAAGCGCCTGAGCGACGCAGCCCGCCAGGCCATCGCCACGCCCGAGGTGAAAAAGCGCCTGGAGACCGAGGGCGCCGTGCCCGTGGGCAACAGCCCCGAGGAATTCGCCCGCTTCGTGCAGGCCGAGATCCCGCGCTGGGCCAAGGTCGTGCGTTTTGCCGGAGCCAAGCCCGAATGAGCTCCGCACCCAGCACCCTGGCACAGAAGCTGGTGGCCCGCGCGAGCGGGCGCACCGGCCTGGCGCCGGGTGACATCGTCAACTGCCGGGTGGACCTGGCCATGTTCCATGACTCGTCCGGCCCCCGGCGCCTCAAACCCATGCTCGACGAGCTGGGCGCCACCATCTGGGACAAGTCGCGCGTGGTGCTGGTCATGGACCACTACCTGCCCGAGCGCGACGAGGAGTCGCGCCGCATCGTGCGCATCGCGCGTGACTGGGCGCGTGAGCAGGCATTGCCCCACGTGTACGACGGCCAGGGCATCTGCCACGTGGTGGTGCCGCAGCACGGCCACATCCGCCCCGGCATGTTCTGCGTGGGGGGCGATTCGCATTCGCCCACGGGTGGGGCCTTCGGTGCCTACATGTTCGGCATCGGCAGCACCGAGATGCTGGGCGTGGTGGTCACCGGCGAGATCTGGCTGCGCGTGCCGCACACGCTGCAGATGCATTGGAGTGGAAAGCTCGCCGCTGGCGTGACCGCCAAGGACATGATGCTGCACATGATCGGCCGCTTCGGCATGAATGGCGGCCAGTACCAGGCAGTGGAGTTCGCTGGCCCGGCCGTTCAGGCCCTGTCGATGCAGGAGCGCATGACGCTCTCGAACATGAGCGCCGAGCTGGGCGCCCAGGCCGGCCTGATCGCACCCGACGCGACCACGCGCGACTGGCTGGCCGCCCACGGCGTGCCAGAGGCCGACCTGCAAGGCCTGGACGCCTGGGCGACCGACCTCGGCGCGCCGCTCACCCGCCATGATTTCGACGCCGGCACCCTGGCCCCCCAGGTGGCCGCGCCCCACAGCCCCGCCAATACCGCCGCAGTGGGCCAGCATGCGGGCACGCGCATCGACGTGGCCTACATCGGCGCCTGCACGGGCGCCAAGCTCGACGACCTGCGCGCCGCAGCCAGTGTGCTGCGCGGCCAGCGCGTGGCCAGCGGCGTGCGCCTGATGGTGGCACCCGCCAGCCAGCAGGACCAGGCCGCCGCCCGCGCCGAAGGCGTGCTGCAGGTGCTGGAGGACGCGGGCGCCGAGCTGTTCCCGACCACCTGCGGCGCCTGCGCCGGCTATGGCGATAGCGTGGGCGATGGGACCACCGTGATTTCCAGCACGGCGCGCAATTTCAAGGGGCGCATGGGCTCGGCGACGGCCCAGGTGTACCTGGCCTCGCCCTACACCGTGGCCGCCTCGGCCCTCAAGGGCCGCATTGCCGACCCGCGCGAGGTGCTGGCATGAACGCCGCACTGCACAGGGTCTGGAAGCTCGGTGCCGACATCGACACCGACGTGCTGGCCCCCGGCCACGCGATGAAGCATGGCATCGATGTGCTGGCGCGGCACTGCCTGGAATCGGTGCGGCCGGACTTCGTGGGCGGGGCAGGGAAGGGCGACGTGATCGTGGCCGGCCCCAATTTCGGCATCGGATCCTCGCGCGAACAGGCCGCTGCGGTGCTGGTGCGGCTCGGCGTCGTGGCGGTCATCGCGCCATCGTTCAGCGGCCTGTACTTTCGCAACGCCTTCAACCTGGGCCTGCTGCTGCTGACCTGCCCGCAGGCAGACCAGGTGGGCGAAGGCGAGCAGATCGCCCTCGACTGGCAGGCCCCTGCGGTGATCACCGCGGATGGCACGCGCCTGGCGTGCGATCCGATTCCCCCGTTTCTCATGGACATGGTGCGCGCTGGCGGCTTGATGAACCAGCTGCGCACCCGATTTGGCAAGGAGGCCATCAATGGCTGAAAACACCACCACCACAGCAACGTCGATGGACCCGGTCACGCTGGCCGTGCTGCGCGGGCGGCTCGAGCAGATCGCCGACGAGATGGACGCCACGCTGTACCGCAGCGCGTTCAACCCCATCATCGCCGAGGCGCACGATGCCTGCCACGGCCTCTACGATGCCATGAGCGGCGACACGCTGGTGCAGGGCAAGTCGGGCCTGCCGGTGTTCGTGGGGGCCATGGCCTTCGCGGTGCGCGCGGCCATGCGCATCGCCGCCGGGCGCGGCGGCATGGCACAAGGCGATACCTGGCTGTTCAACGACCCTTACGAGGGCGGCACGCACGCCAACGACTTCAAGCTGGTGCGGCCCTTCTTTCGCGATGGCAGGCTGTACTGCTTTCTCGCCTCGGCCGCGCACTGGCACGATGTGGGCGGCAACGTGCCCGGCAACTACAACCCGGCTGCCACCGAATGCTGGCAGGAGGCGGTGCAGATACCGCCGGTGCGCATCGTGCGCGGCGGCGCGCTCGATGAGGACGTGCTGGCCATCCTGAAAGCCAACACCCGCCTGCCCGACAGCCTGTGGGGTGACCTCAATGGCCAGCTCTCGGCCCTGGACCTGGGCGAGCGGCGCCTGCACGACCTGCTCGACCAGTACAGCGACAGCGTGGTACTGCAGGCCATGGGCGAGCTGCGCACGCGCGCTGTCAGGCTCATGCGCTCGCACATCGCGGCACTGCCCGATGGACGCTACAGCTTCAGCGACATGCTGGACAACGACGGGGTGAAGGACGAGGCGCTGACCATTGCCCTGGACATGACCGTGCAGGGCGACCGGCTCACGCTCGACTTCTCGCGCACCTCGCCCCAGTGCGCCGGGCCGGTGAACATCTCGCGTGCCACGGCCATCGCGGCCTGCTATGTGGCGCTCAAGCACCTGTTTCCGGATGTGCCGGCCAATGCCGGCGTGCTCGACGCGGTGGATTTCGTGCTGCCCGACGGCCTGGTGATCAGCGCGGCGCGCCCGCGCCCGGTGGGCGGCTACACCGAGACCATTTTGCGCATGATCGACGTGATCTTCAGCGCCACGGCCCTGGCCGCGCCCGAGCGCGCCATGGCCCAGGCCTACGGCACCATCAATGCCCTGTCCATCGCCGGGCACCGCACCGATGCCGCGCGCAAGGGTCAGCGCTGGGTGATGTTCAGCTTCTTCGGTGGCGGCCATGGCGGGCATTCGGACGGCGATGGCATGAGCCACGGCAACGCGCCCATCTCCACGGCGACCATTCCACCGCTGGAGATCCTGGAGGCGGCGTACCCCGTGCGCTTCACGCAATGGGCGCTGCGCCCGGGCTCGGGCGGCGACGGGCAGCACCGGGGCGGCCTGGGTGCCATCTACGAGATCGAGCTGCTGGAGCAGGACGCCGAGGTCTTCATCTTCGGCGAGCGCGGCAAGGCTGCGCCCCAGGGCATTGCCGGGGGCGCGGAGGCTGCCATGAACGTCTTCAGCTACGAGAACGCGGGCGAGTGGAAGACGCCGCCCATGCACTCCAAGATGATCGGCATCCAACTGAAAAAGGGCGAGCGCGTGCGCCTGGAGACGCCCGGTGGCGGGGGCTACGGCATTCCGGCGGCACGGTCAGCCGCAGCGCGCCAGAGCGACGAAGCGATGGGTTATGTGGTGGCGGACAACAGCGCAGCAGCAGTGAAAGGCGCAGCATGAGCGGCAAGGCTTCCTTTGTGGTGGGGGTGGACGTGGGTGGCACCTTCACCGATCTGTTCGTGCTCGACGAGGCCGACGGCAGTGCGCGCATCGTCAAGGTGCCCTCCACAAGGGGCGAGGAGGCGCGCGGCTTCATGAACGGGGTGGCCCGCGTGGCGGATTCGGCGGCGGCCATCGCCACCATCGTGCATGGCACCACGGTGGGCACCAATGCGCTGCTGGAGCGCAAGGTGGCGCGCACCGGCATCATCACCACGCGCGGCTTTCGCGACGTGCTGGAGATGCGCCGGCGCGACCGCCCGCAGACCTGGGGCCTGCGCGGCAGTTTCGAGCCCATCGTGCCGCGCCACCTGCGCCTGGAGGTGGACGAGCGCGTGCTGGCCGACGGCACGGTGCACACGCCGGTGGACCTGGACCAGGTGAAAGCCCAGGCCCAGGCATTGCTGGACGCGGGCTGCGAAGCGGTCTGCGTGTTCTTCATCAACACCTATGCCAACCCGGCCAACGAGCAGGCCGCCGTGGCCGCCGTGCGCAGCCTCTGGCCCAACCCGCATGTGACGGCGGCCAGCGAGGTGCTGCCCGAGATCCGCGAGTTCGAGCGCTGCTCCACCGCCACGCTCAACGCCGCCTTGCAGCCCGTGGTGGGCAGCTACCTGGAGCGGCTGGAGGGCGACCTGCGCGCCCAGGGCTTCGCGGGCGAGTTGCTCATTGTGCAGAGCAACGGCGGCGTCATGTCGCGCCAGACCGCCTGCGACGTGCCGGTGCGCACGGCGCTGTCGGGCCCGGCGGCGGGGGTGATCGCCTGTGCGGCCATCGCGCGGGCGGCGGGCTTCCCGGATGCCATCACGGGTGACATGGGCGGCACCTCGTTCGACGTGTCGCTGGTGGCAGGCGGCGAGGCGGCACTGGCGGCGCAGACCTCCATCGAATTCGGCATGGTGGTGCGCTCGCCCATGATCCAGATCGAGACCATTGGCGCCGGTGGAGGCTCCATCGCCTCGGTGGATGCCAGCGGCATGCTGCAGGTGGGCCCAGAGTCGGCTGGTAGTATCCCCGGCCCCGCCTGCTACGGGCGCGGCAACAC
The DNA here is from genome assembly GCF_001428665.1 of Acidovorax sp. Root219. Taxonomy (GTDB): domain Bacteria; phylum Pseudomonadota; class Gammaproteobacteria; order Burkholderiales; family Burkholderiaceae_C; genus Acidovorax. The sequence continues at coordinate 154,602 of NZ_LMIJ01000014.1, read as the reverse complement.
CCGGCCCACGGTGACCGATGCCAACGTGCTGCTGGGCCGCATCGCGGCCGACCGGCCGCTGGGTGGCGGGCTGCTCGCCGCCATGGATGCAGGCAAGTCCCGCGACGCCATCGAGACCCACGTGGCCCAGCCCCTGGGCCTGGAGGTGATGGCGGCGGCCGAGGCCATCCTCACCGTGGCCAATGCCAAGATGGCCGGCGCCGTGCGCGTGGTCTCCATCGAGCGCGGGCACGACCCGCGCCAGTTCGCCTACATGCCCTTCGGCGGTGGGGGCGCGCTGCATGTCTGCGCCATGATGCGCGAGGTGGGCGTGGGCACGGGCATCGTGCCGCGTTACCCCGGCGTCACCTCTGCCCTCGGCTGCGTGATGGCCGACATGCGCCATGACGCGGTGCAGACCCTGAACAAACCCCTGGCAGACCTGGACGTGGCCGACCTGCGACAGCGCGTGCAGGCCCTGTCGGCTGCCTGCCAGCAGCGGCTGGACTCGGCCGGTGTGCAGTTCGTGCAGGTGCAAGAGGTCATTGCGCTGGATATGCTCTATGCCGGGCAGACGCACACCGTGCAGGTGCCGCTCGCCACGGAGGCACTCCACCGCGAGGGCATCCAGGCGGCTTTCGAGGCCGCCTACCGCGCCGCCTTCGGCCGCGTGCTCGACGGCATCGCCGTGCGGGTGATGAACCTGCGCTACGCCCGCGTGGGTGTGCGCCCCAAGTTCGACCTCACGGTGCTGGCCCCGCAATCGACCACGCTGAACCCTTCGTTGGGCGTGCAGCGCGTGTTCCATGCCGGCCAGTGGTGGGATGCGGCGCGCCATGCGCGGCTGGAGCTGCCGGTGGGCGCCCGCATCGATGGTCCGGCCATCCTGGAACAGCCCGACACCACGGTGTGGCTGGAGCCGGGCTTTCACGCCACAGTGGATACGCTGGGCAATCTTCTGGTGCGTTCCGCATGACCGCCGCCGCAGCTCCCCTGCACACCCGGCGCGTGGCGCTGGTCATCATCGACCTGCAGAACGACTTTCTCGCGGCCGACGGGGCCTATGCGCGCGGCGGCGCGGTGAGCCCGGCTGCGCAGGCCTTGCCGGCGCGTGTGGCGCAGGTGGCCACATCCGTCAAGGCCGGGGACGGCCTGGTCGCAGGCAGCCAGTTCACGCTGTGGCCCGACGCACAGGGCGAGCCCATGGTCTCTCCCCACCTCAAGACCTTGCGGCCCTTCCTGCGGCGCGGAGACTTCGCGCCCGGCAGCCGGGGGCAGGCCCATGTGCCCGAGATCGCGCCCTGGGTGGACCTCTCGGTGTGCAAGGTGGCCTATTCGGCTTTTTTCAACACCCAGCTCGACTGGGTGCTGCGCCGCGCCGGTATCGATACCGTGGCTGTGTGCGGCATCGTCACCAACGGCGGGGTGGCCAGCACGGTGCGCGATGCCCACATGCGCGACTACCGCACCCTGGTGCTGTCGGACGGCTGCGCCGCCTTCCGCCAGGACGTGCACGACACCGCGCTGGCCGACATGGCCACCGTGGCTCAGGTGCTGGGCTGCGCAGAGTTCATGGCTGCGCTGGCGGCGGGCACGCCATGACGGGCACGCTGCCCAACATTCGCCGCGCCGACCGGATGCCCGCGGCCGCGCAGGGCAACCATGTGCCCGTGGCCATCGTTGGCGGCGGCGCCTGCGGCCTGACGGCCGCGCTGATGCTGCACGACCTGGGTGTCGAATGCGCCGTACTGGAGCGCGATGCCACGCCCACGGGCTCCTCGGCCCTGTCCTCGGGCTTCATCCCGGCACCGGCCACGCGGGTGCAGAAGGAACTGGGCATTGACGACAGCCCCGAGCGCTTTGCCGCCGACATCAGCGCCAAGGCCAAGGGCAGGGCGGCGCCGCAGCTGGTGCAGGCCTATGCCCGGGCCATCGGCCCCGCGCTCGATGCGCTGCAGCAGCGCCACGGCCTGCAGTGGCAGGTGCTAGACGGCTTTCTGTACCCCGGCCACAGCGTGCGCCGTATGCATGCGGTGCCCGAGAAGACCGGGGTGGGCCTGATGGGCCGCCTGGCCAATGCCGTCGCGGCGGCCGACATCCCCCTGGTGACCGATGCCACCGTGCGCGAGTTGTGGGCGGACGACACCGGCCTGGTGATCGGCGTGGGCTACGAGCGGCCCGGCGGCCGGCTGGAACACCTGTCGTGCGACGCGGCCATCCTGGCCTGCAACGGCTTTGGCGGCAACGCCGCCATGGTGCGCGAGTTGCTGCCCGATATGCGCGATGCCCTGTTCGCCGGCCACACGGGCAACGACGGCAGCGCCATCGCCTGGGGCCGTGCCCTCGGTGCGCGCCTGGCCGACCTGGGCGGCTACCAGGGCCATGGCTCCTGGGCCATTCCCCAGGGCGCTCTGATCTCGTGGGCGCTGATGATGGAGGGGGGCCTGCAGGTCAACGCGCTGGGCCGGCGCTTCCACGACGAGACGCAGGGCTACTCGGAGGCCTCGGTGCATGTGCTGGCGCAACCGGGTGGCGTGGCCTGGAATGTGTTCGACGCGCCCCTCCTGGCGCTGGCGCGCGGCTTTCCGGACTTCGTGGATGCCGAGGCTGCGGGCGCCGTGAAGCATTGCGACAGCGTGCAGGCCCTCGCGGCCGTGATCGGCTGTGATGAGGCCGCGCTGGCGGCCACCATCGGGGGGCAGGGCCCGTACCCGCGTCCGGAAGCCCGGCCGCTGCAGGCACCGTTCTGCGCCGTGAAGGTCACAGGAGCACTGTTCCATACCCAGGGCGGCCTAGATATCGACGCGCAATGCCGGGTACTCGACACCGCAGGCTGCCCGTTTCCCAACCTGCTGGCGGCCGGCGGCGCGGCGCGCGGCGTCTCGGGCGATGCCGTCTGGGGCTACCTCTCGGGCAACGGCCTGTTGAGCGCAGTGGCCGGCGGTTACCTGGCGGCCCATACCGCCGCACACCTGCTTCGTCCCTCCACGGGCCACATCCCATGACCACGATTTCCTTGCACGAACGGCTGCAACAGCCGCAGATCCTGCTGGCCCCTGGCGTCTACGACGCGCTGAGCGCCCTGGTGGCAGAGCAGGCGGGCTTCCAGGCGCTGTACCTCTCGGGTGCCTCCATCGCCTACACCCGGCTGGGCCGCTCCGACGTGGGCCTGACCACCTACACCGAGGTGGAGGACACCCTGGCGCGCATCACCGAGCGGGTGCGCACGCCGGTGATCGTCGATGCCGACACGGGTTTCGGCAACGCCCTGAACGTGCAGCGCACGGTGCGCGGCTTCGAGCGCGCGGGCGCCGCCATGGTGCAGATCGAGGACCAGGGTTTTCCCAAGCGCTGCGGCCACCTGGACGGCAAGAGCGTGGTGCCTGCCGCCGAAATGGTGGGCAAACTGCGCGCCGCGCTCGACGCGCGCCACCATTCCCACACCTTGGTGCTGGCACGCACCGATGCGCTGGCGGTCGAGGGCATCGAGGCTGCGTTCAACCGGGCCGAGCAGTATCTGGAGTGCGGGGTGGATGCGCTCTTCATCGAAGCCCTGCGCACCCCGGAGCAGATGGATGCGGCCTGTGAACGCTTTGCCCACCGCATTCCGCTGCTGGCCAACATGGTCGAAGGCGGCAAGACCCCGGTGCAAAGCGCGCAGGAGCTTGGGCAGCGCGGCTTTCGCATCGCCATCTTCCCGGGCGGCACGGCGCGCGCCGTGGCCCACACCCTGCGGGGCTACTACGCCAGCCTGCAGGCCCACCAGACCACGGCGCCGTTCAAGGAGCGCATGCTGGACTTCGACGGCCTGAACGCGTTGATCGGAACATCTGAGTTGATGGAACAGGGGCGAAAGTATGAATAGACAATACTCAGGTCATTGGCGACCGTCTGGTGTGCAGTCCCACAAATAAGTGGTACTGAAACCGCGTCTTTCGCACTGTGGCTGCATTGCAAATCCTCTCGATGGCATGGGCTATCCCTGCGGTTGGCGCCTTGCCATGGCACGAAATCCATCGGTTTCATTTGGGGACCTCTCAAAACCCCCGAAAATTCACATTTCGGTGTTGTAAGTCATTGATTTTTATGAGGCGCCAAATGCGGCGGGTAGGGAGAGGTGCCCATTTGTACCACCTGTTTGCGGTACAGCACGCGAGCCTCGGGCAAAATGGCAATCCGTTATTGAGCTAACGAGATTGGAAATGACGTCCACGCTGCGCTTTGAAATTCAAACAGAAGAGGTGCCCGAGAGAAATCGATTGTCGGGACCGTACGTGCTTGTGCATGTCGTACCCGTCATTGACGCAGACCCGTACATTGAAAAATTCAAGGACTATCCGTTTGAAGCCTTGGAGGTTTATGGCTTTGGACTGATCTCGGGCGAAATCTGGCCTTTCAATTGCGAGTGTGGAACCCCTGGATGTGCCCGGATCAATGAGCCCACCCTCATGACGGTGGACGGCACATCGGTTCGGTGGGAGTTCCCCGAAGAGCCATATGACTATTTGGCAAATACAAAAGACGGCCACTCCAAGCCGCGCGAATTTGTCTTTGATCGCCAGCAGTACGTGAAGGTGTTTGAAGATCTGGTCGTCGAACTCAAAGGCTTGGAGGCTCGCCACGGCAAGATCGGCATCGCTCCTGTTCCACCCAGAATTTTGTCGGTGGACCAGACCGTTGAAGTGCGGCGGAATTTTGCCGAGTTTCGGAGAATCCGCCGTGCAGCACTCGGCGACCTGGACCATGAGCACATGCTGTTTGTTGTCACCAGCGAGGATGGCCTCGAACTGACAATGCAAATCAGCGACGTCGTCTTTAAATTGACTTGGGACCATTGTCCCGAAGAACCGTATGACCTGGCCAAGGTGCAGGAAGTACTGGAGCGCCTGGGACAGCAGCTTAGGGTCACGCCCGAGTCCGTGTTAAAGCAGATGGGCATCCACGATCTCAGCGCAAGTCTCCGGGTAGCACCCACCCCAGCAGGAAGCTATGGAGAAGACGATGACGCTTCGGAAGAGAATTGGCCTGCTCCCTACTGGACCGATGCAGACTCACCCTCAGAGCACCTGGAGTTTTGGCGAGAGCTGCAAAGATCAGGAAAGGTGACGATTCGTCCACGAGGCTACTGACGGCTAAGACTTTGGCTGCGTGTCAAATGCAGCAATACTGCTTTTTGGGGATGGGTCTCGGAAGGAGATCCTGGAGGCTTTCTTCCCACGGACGACCCGACAACGCTCACGGCCGGTGCAACGACCTGGGCACCCGGGGTACTACATAGATAGCTGCTACGAGGGGTCGAGCCGAGGCGAGCTCTACCGAGGACGCCTTCGAGCGCGCCGAACGCTACCTGGAGTGCCGGGCTGACGCCCTGTTCATCCAGGCCCGGCGCGCACCGACGCTCTTCCCAACGGGCTGGGGTACGATCAACGCCCCTATTCCTTGAAGGTTGTTGCATGCACTTCACGGCTGAATTTGCCCTGCATAATTGGAGGGTTAAGCAGCAAGTCAAGAGGGGCAGGTCGCCTCCCCGTCTCACCGCGCGGAGCGGCTCACCTCTCCAAGCCCCCGGCCTTGCCGGAGATGGCCAGTCAATATGGTTTTCAGTTCTTGGCAGTTCATTCTGGTCTATCTGCCGATCGTGGTGCTCGTCTATTTCGCGATGAATCGCCGGCATTGGATCACTGCTGGAAAGGCCTGGCTTGTCATAGCGAGCCTGTTTTTCTACTCGTACTGGAACGTAAAATACCTGCCTCTGATTCTGGCGTCCATTTTTTTGAACTTCCTGGTTGGCTCACGCTTGGCAAGGTCGTATTCTCCGTCCCCCGGCGATAAGCGAAAATCGAACCGACGATTGAGCAGAAAAACCATTCTTGCCGCAGGCATTGCCGCCAATTTGCTGGTGCTGGGGTATTACAAGTACACCGACTTTCTGCTTGACAACGTCAACACCATTTTTGGCACGGCGCATGCCCTTCCCCACATCGTGCTGCCATTGGGGATCAGTTTTTTCACGTTTACGCAGATCGTGTATCTGGTGGATAGCTACCGTGGGGAAACTGCAAAATATGGCATATTGAACTACTCGCTGTTCGTGACATTTTTCCCGCACCTTATTGCGGGACCTATTGTTCACCACCAGCAAATCATGCCGCAGTTCGCTTCGCGCTGGAACCTGATGCTGAGAAAATCGAACATTCTCAAGGGGTTGTTCATTTTTGCCATCGGCCTGTTCAAAAAAGTGGTCATTGCTGACAACTTTGCAGGCTGGGCGGACGCCGGGTTCGATGGAGGCCAGAATCTCGGGTTCTTCGCCGCATGGGCAACCAGTCTGGCCTACACCTTTCAGCTGTATTTCGATTTCAGCGGGTACTGCGACATGGCCATAGGCGCTTCGTTACTGTTCAACATTTCATTGCCCATAAATTTCAATTCACCCTATAAGTCATTGAACATTCAGGACTTCTGGCGGCGCTGGCACATCACTCTCAGCAGTTTTTTGCGGGATTATCTGTACATTCCCCTGGGTGGTAACCGAGGGCTGGAATACCAGACCTACATCAATATTTTCATCACATTCGTGCTGGGTGGACTGTGGCATGGTGCGACCTGGATGTTCGTGGTATGGGGTGCCCTGCATGGAGGTGCACTCGGAGTTCACCGCCTTTGGAAGCAGTGGGGACGCCCGATGCCAACCGCCTTGGCATGGCTGTTGACTTTTGTGTTCGTGAACATGACGTGGGTTTTCTTTCGTGCGAAAACAATGGAAGACGCGGAGCGCGTGTTGCAGGGGATGGTTGATTTCCGCTCGATCCTTGGCGACTCCATTGCCTCTGCACCGACGGCTGATTTTGCGTGGGCGGGCTGGTTTTCCGATGTCTTGCTGCAATACCTCCCCGCAGGGTTGATTGGGCATCTGCCTGCATACATGGCCATTGCCTTCGCCTTTGCCATTGTTCGCCAGAAAAATTCAATCGAAATAGCAAGCGGGTCCTTGGGGAATGCCAAGCTTGTTTATGGCGGAATTATTTTCTCCATTGCAATGTACGCCATGCTTGCAACCACGAGTTCGGTGTTCTTGTACTTCAATTTCTAATAATAAAAAATCACGATGAAACATCGGGAAAGCGTTTTCTTGATCGCCCTGTTGGCAAGTCTGCTGATAGTGCCGGCGGTCAACATTTCTTGCGTACGCAATTTTGAATCGATCAAGTGGGAGAAGTCTTTTTTCTACAACATGGATTTCGCATCGAGCTTTGCGGCGAAATGGCTGTATCCATTGGGAATCAGCATCAATCCCAAGAGCGTCGTCATCGGCTATGACGGCTGGCTTTTCCTGGGCGATTCATTCCAGGCCACGCTGTCGGCTGCCCGCCACCCGCCTTTGGCGGAAGATGTGCAACTGACAAAGCAGATTGGTGTGGCCGCTGCTGCCTGGGATGCATATTTCGCAAGCAAGGGGGTGCAACTCTTCAGGGTCATGATCGGCCCCAACAAGGGAAGCATTTACCCCGAGCATTTGCCACGCTGGGCTCAGCCAGTATCACCCAATGCCACGGATGCCCTGTTTGCTGAAACGGGCAACGTTCTCTATGTCGACCTTCGTGCGCCTTTGCTGGAAGCCAAGGCACATCAGACGGCTGATTTTTACTACAAGCTGGATACCCATTGGAACAATCTTGGCTCTGCGATGGGATTTCGCGCCTTTGCGCAGCAGGTTGGTTCCGTGGTGCCAGAGCTGCGTTGGCCACCCAGTGAAGCGTATGCATTGACATCCAGGCAGGAAACCAAGGGCGGGGACCTGGCCAAATTTCTTCGGCTGCCGACACAGCTTTCCGATACCCGATTGGCCATTGGCGCGTCCGAGTTTTCTTTGCAAACCACCCGGATCGACTTCGACACCCAGAAAGTCCTGCACACGGGCGGGCACCTGACCACGATACCGCCGATCAAGCCGGTCCTTGTCCACACAAGCAATGCCTTGAACAGCAAGAAGGTGCTGTGGCTCAGAGATTCATTTGGGGACTCGATGTCGCTGATGATGGAGGGAACATTCAGTGACGTGCTGCAATTGCATTGGCATGAGGCCATCAAACCCGGTGGGCGCCTTGTTCAATTGGTCGACAGCTGGAAGCCGGACTACGTGTTTTTCACGGTGGTGGAAAGAGATGCGAGAAGCGGATGGTTTACGGTTCCTCCGCCTGTGGTGGAGTCGCACGAGGGCAGCTCGAAAAAAGCCCACGCCCGCTGAAGCAATGGCCCCGCCCGCACTGCGGCACCCCAGGCCGCGTACCATGCCATGAAACTACGTCATTGCATGGAGACCGACATGGCAGAGAACCTGCAAACCATCACCCTGGGCGGCGGCTGCTTCTGGTGCACCGAGGCGGTGTTCGACCGCGTGCGCGGCATCACCGACGTGGAAAGCGGCTACACCAATGGCCAGACCATCCAGCCCACCTACGAGCAGATCTGCCAGGGCGACACCGGCCATGCCGAGGTGGTGCGCCTGACCTTCGATGCCGACGAGATCAGCCTCGAAGAGATCCTGGAGATCTTCTTCCACACCCACGACCCGACCACGCTCAACCGCCAGGGCAATGATGTGGGCACCCAGTACCGCAGCGGTATTTACTACGAAGATCCGGCCCACGGCGAATTGGCCGACGCCATGGTGCGCCAGATGTCGCAGGACAAGCTGTTCGGCGCGCCCATCACCACCGAGGTGAAGCCCCTGGCCAACTACAGCACGGCCGAGGACTACCACCAGGATTACTTTGCCAAGCACCCGGGGCAGGGCTACTGTGCCATGGTGGTGGGCCCCAAGGTGGACAAGTTCCGCAAGACTTTCCGCAAGTACCTCAAGGAGGACTGACGGTACCCGCCCCGGGCGCTACCCGCACGCGCACCACGCCGCCCAGCAGCCCACCCATGGCCCGTTGCAGCCGGGAGGCGGGCGGCTCGACAGCAGGGTGCGCATGATGTCCTGCGCACTGATGATTTCCGGGGGCGCAAAGCCGCAGTCCGCGAGCATTGCCTGCAGTTCGCTGTCATCCAGGAAGCAATGCCAGGGCTCGCCCATGCGGCGAAAGCGGCGTGCCATCAGACCCAGGGTCAGCCGCCGGCCAAGCTCCTTCGGTGCAGGGCGCCGCACGTAGTCGAAAACGAGCACGCTGCCCGGCGCCATCTGCGTGCCGATGCGTTCCAGCGTGGCCCGTACGGCCGAGGGGGCCAGGTACATGCTGACGCCCAGCCAGGCAAACACGGTGCGTTCGTGCGGGTCCAGACCCTGGGCTACCAGGTGCTGCATCAAGTCCTGGCGCTCGAAGTCCACCGGCACATGGGTCGCCCCTGGCCTCATCCACAGGCCGGCGCAGGCGGCCAACTGCTGCTTCCAGGCCTGGGTGGCCGGGTGGTCGACCTCAAACACCCGGGCGAGCCCCTTGGGCCAGCCCCTGCGCAAGGCGAACGTATCCAGGCCCGCGCCCAGCACCACGTACTGCGTGGCCCCGGCGGCCACCGCCTCGCGCAGGGTGTCTTCGGCGATGCGGCTGCGGGCGGCCAGGGCACCGCGCATGGCTTCGGAGAAGCTGCCCCGGTCGCTCAGGTGCCCACCGGGTCCGTGGTCGATGGCCCATTGGCGCACCGCTACCCCCAGCTCCGGCCCCAGGATCTCCAGGGCCAGCGGGTCGGCGAACACTTCACCCCCGTCCAGCAACTGGTGCCGGGCGCGGGCAATGCCGCACAGCAAGGCCGTGCGGCTGGGCTGGGCCGAGGCCAGAAGGGGCTGCAGGGCAGGGGAGATGGAGGATAGGTTGTGGGCCATGGAGGCGATTCTGAAAGGTCCGCGCCCGGCCGTCTTGAACGATTTCGCCAAGCGCACCCCGGGCGCTTGCTTGGCGAACCCGTTTACGATGTGGGGTGTGCGCCTGCGATTCCAGCTCCCCTTTGCCACCGTCGCCCTGCCGCCCCTTGCGCTGGCGGGTTGCATCCGTGCCTACCTCATCAAGGACACCACGGGCGGCAAGCACCTGCAGGAGGCACCGCGCCTGAACCGCTACCCGGCATCGGTCTACTGCGGCGTGGCCTGGTTTCTGCAGGGCAGCTCCGAGCGCATCGATCCCGAAGGCGGTGCACCCCAGCCCCTGGCCTCCACGCTGTTGCTGGGACCGCAGACCCGTCCCTGGGCCACGCGCAATCCCGGGCCGGTGCGCACCTTCGGGGTGGTGTTCCAGCCCCATGCCTTCCACCAGCTCACCGGCCTGCCCATCAGCGCACTGGTGGATGGCCTGCTGCCCGCCCAGGAGGTGCTGCCGGCGCCATGGCGTGCGCTGTGCGATGCCGTGAGGCATGCGCAGGACGATGCCGCCCGGATGGCACTGATCGAAGACATGGTGGCCACCCATTGGCGCAGCAGCGATGGCGCGCAGGCTGCCGATGGTGCCGACGGTGCCCCTGGCACCCGCTGGATGCGTGCGCTGCAGGCCCATGCAGCGGCCAGCGGGCTGGGCGGCAGCCTGCGCAGCCTGGAGCGCCATGCCCGCGCCTGGGCAGGCCAGCCCGTGCGCCGCCTGGCCTGGCTGTCGCGCGCCGAATCGACCTTGCTGCAGGCACGCACCGACAGCGAGCACAGCGGCCAGGTGCCGCGCTGGCAGGACGTGGCCTCCGGCGCCGGCTATGCGGACCAGTCGCACCTGTGCCGCGAGACACAGCGCGTCACCGGCCACAGCCCGGGCGAACTGGCGCGCGGCGTGGACACGGACGACAGCTACTGGTTCTATCGACTCTGGTCTTGACCGCAGGGTTCGTCCGGAAATGGCCGGTGACCGGCATGCAGCATGCATAATGCAAATCGATTGCGTTACCAGGCCTGCGCCGGTCAGCCATTCCTTTCATGCCCACGATTCGCTCCCCTCTTTCTGTTGTCGCCGCCACGCCAAGCGCCTGGACCCTGCCCGCCGGCATGCGGGCCACGCGCGCCACGCGGGCGCTGGCGCAACTGTTCGAGGCGCGGCCCGACGCCGCACTGTCCGAAGCCGAGGTGGAATCTGCTCTGGCAGCAGCCGGTGCACCGGTCAACAAGGTCACCGTCTACCGCATGCTCGACCGCTTTGCCGCCGCCGGCCTGCTGCAGCGGCAGGTGGATGCCGCCCGCGTCACGCGCTTTGCGCTGGCGCCGCAGGGGGGGGAGGGCGCTGTTCCCCGCTTCGAGTGCGGTGATTGCCACCGCCAGTTTCGCCTGGCACAGGGCTCGGCGCGCGTGCAAAGCGCCTTGAAGCAGGTGCTGCAGGCGCTGGCCACGGCCGGGCACGAAAGCCTGGCGGTGGAGATTGCCGTGCGGGGCCGCTGCGCCGGGTGCGCGCATCCGGCCGAGGGGGCCGCCGCATGATCCGCACACGGGGCCTTTCGTACGCCTATGCCGCAGGCAGCGAAGCACTGCGCTTTCCCGACGTGGACCTGCGCCAGGGTGGCACCTTGCTGCTGCGCGGGCGCTCGGGCACGGGCAAGTCGACCTGGCTGGCTCTCATGGCTGGGTTGCGCTCGCCTGCGGGCGGCGACCTGTTCGTGGCCAGCACCCAGTTGGGCACGCAGCGCGGCGCCGAGATCGATGCCTGGCGCGCGCGCAGCGTCGGCTTTTTGCCGCAGAAGCTGCACCTGAGCAGCGCGCTCACGGTGGCCGACAACCTGGCCCTGGTGTACTTTGCGGCCGGCCTGCCGCGCGACGATGCGGCCATCAACCGCGCGCTGGCCCAGGTGGGTGTGGCCGAGCTGGCCGCGCGCCGGCCGCACCAGCTCTCGGGCGGGCAAGCGCAGCGCGTGGCGCTGGCGCGGGCCGTGCTGCTCACGCCCCAGATCCTGCTGGCGGACGAACCGACGGCCAGCCTCGATGACGAGGCCGCCGCCGATGCCCTGGCACTGCTGCAGGCCAGCGCCACCGCTTGCGATGCCAGCCTGGTGATCGCCACGCACGACCAGCGCGTGGTGCAGGCCCTGGCGGCCACGCCAGGTCTGCAGCAGCTCGACCTGAACTCCATGCGTGCCGACTGACGTCTACCGACCCGATGGCCAAGCTTCTCTCCCTTTCCTGGCGCTACCTGTGGGCGCGCCCGCTGGCCGCCGTGCTCAACCTGCTGGTGCTCACGCTCGGCCTGGCGGCCATTACCCTGGTGCTGCTGGTGGCCACGCAGCTCGACCGCGCCTTCGAGCGCGACCTGGACGGCATCGACCTCGTGGTGGGGGCCAAGGGCAGCCCGCTGCAGCTCATCCTTGCGGGGGTGTTCCATATCGATGTGCCCACCGGCAACATCCCGCTGCAGGAGGTGCAGGCCCTGCAGAAGAACCCGCTGGTGGCGCAGGTGATCCCGCTGAGCCTGGGCGACAGTTACCAGGGCTTTCGCATCGTGGGCACCACGCCCGACTACCTGGCGCTCTATGGCGCCACTCTGGCCGAGGGCCAGCCCTGGCAGCAGCCCATGGATGCGGTGCTGGGCGCCACGGTGGCGCGCGGCATCGTGGGCGCAGCGCATGCAGGCGCGCCCTTGGTCGGCGCCACCTTCATCGGCAGCCATGGCCTGGGCGGGGGAGGGCATGCCCATGGCGAGCACCCGTACCGCGTGGCCGGCGTGCTGGCTGCCTGCAGCTGCGTGCTCGACCGGCTCATCCTCACCTCCACCGAGTCCGTCTGGATGGTGCACGAGACCGCCACCGCCACCGAGCCCGAGGACCTGGCGGTGCTCAAGGAGGAGCGCGAGGTGACCGTGGCCCTGCTGCGCTACCGCACGCCCATGGCCGCCGTCACGCTGCCGCGCCAGATCAATGCCGACACGTCGATGCAGGCGGCCGCTCCCGCCATCGAGGTCACCCGCCTGCTGCGCCTGCTGGGCGTGGGGGCCGATGTGCTGCGCGCCTTTGGCGGCGTGCTGCTGGCCGTGGCCGCGCTCAGCGTGTTCATCGCCCTGTGGAATGCCGTGCGCGAGCGCCGCACCGACCTGGCCATGCTGCGCATGCTGGGCGCGCCCCCGGGCCGCGTCGCCGGCCTGGTGCTGTGCGAGGCGCTGTGGCTGGCCGCCATGGCGACGGCCCTGGGCCTGCTGCTGGGCCATGGCCTGGTGCAGGTGCTGGGCTGGGTGCTGCAGGCGCAGGGCCTGTTGCCCGTGAGCGGCCTGGTGTGGCTGCCAGCCGAGGCGGGCGTGCCGCTGATCGCCGTGCTCGTGGCCGCCTTTGCGGCGCTGCTGCCCGCCATGCAGGCCTACCGCACCGAAGTGGCCGATCTCTTGAGTCAACCCTGATTACCAACTGCTCCCGAAAGGATTTCCATGAAAAAGCTGCTCACCGCCCTGGCCCTGGCCCCCTTGCTGCTGGCTGGCGCCCTGGCGCACGCCCAGGGCGCGCACTCGGATCAGGAAACCAAGGCCGACATCCAGCGCCACCGCGCCATGGCGGCCGCGCACGAGGCCGCAGCCAAGTGCCTGGAATCGGGCAAGGGCCATGACCAGTGCCAGAAGGAACTCCAGGTCGCTTGCAAAGGTCTAGGTATCGGTAAATTTTGCGGCATGCGCCACGTGCACTGACCCATTGCACGCCACGCCCGCGCATCTGTAAGAAAATACGCCAGCCCTGTCACCAAGGACTTTCCATGCACCGCCACCCTCTCTCGTCCCGTTCCTTGCCAGCCCAGTCTGCCGCACTGGTGCTGGCCTGCGCCCTGGCGGGGGTGGGCAGCGCCCATGCCGAAAGCAAGCCTGCGGCGACGGCCGGCGCGCCCTACAACACGCCTGTGCTCAGTTCGCCCATGCCGGGCACGGCGCCCACGGGCTCCGGCGCGGGCTACCACAGCCCCAACAGCCCGATTGCGCCACTGCCCCAGCGCACCGACGTGGTGCCATGGTCGTTGCTCAGTGACCTGACCAAGAAGACCACCAAGGACGGCATCCTGCCCGTGTTCAACGCCCAGCAGCAGGGCATGGACAAGACGGTGCAGCGCATCCAGGGCTTCATGATGCCGCTGGATGCCAAGGCCACGCAGACGCACTTCCTGCTCACCTCCGTGCCGCTGACATGCTCGTTCTGCATTCCGGGCGGGCCCGAGAGCATGGTCGAAGTGAAGGCCAAGACGCCCGTGCGCTACTCGCTCGAACCCGTGGTGGTCGAGGGCCGGTTCACGGTGCTGCAGAACGATCCTTACGGCCTGTACTACCGCGTGGTCGAAGCCGTGCCGGTGAAGTAAGCAGACCATCCTTGTCGTGACCCACCCGCGCATCCAGCCGACTGCCCTTGCAGCCTTTGCCACTCGCCCCTGGCGGCGGCAGGGTGGGCGCGCGTGGGCGGCCCATGCGGCGCTGGTATGGCTGGTGCTGGCGCTGGCCTGGGTGCCCACCATCGGTCGCCTGCACCAGATCGCCCATGCCCAGCCACTGGCGCAGATCCATGCCGGCCATGGCGCGCTGGCCGTGGTGGAGCATGCGTCCGTCCATGCACCGGGCATGCTCGGCGGCTTCCTGTCCAGCCACAGCCTGGTGGACTGCCTCTTGCTCGACCAGCTCGCGCTGGGCGATACCTTGCACAGCGCCGCACCGGCGCTGCTGCCCAGCTTGCCGGCCCTGGCGCCGGTGGCCACGCACGCCGAGCGCGTGCTGGCGCGCCATGTCGCGCTGTTCCAGGCGCGCGGGCCGCCCGCCTTGCGGGGCTGAAGACTCTGCCTTTGCCATCCCTGCCGCACTGCGCAGGGGCTGGCGGGTGCATCCGGCCCCCTTCCCCCTGATCTCCCTGATCCCCTAGCGGCAGCTGCCTTGAATCCAGGCGGCTCAGCCGTGCGTCCCCTTTTTTCTCCATGCCTGCCTAGCAGCATGAATGCGCGCACCTGCGCCTGGCCTTTGCCTACGAACACCATGACGACACCACAACGCCACTTCACCCCTCGCCGTACTGCCCTGCATCCCACCTTGCATCCCGTGGCCCTGGCCGCCATGCTGGCGATCTCGTCGGGCGGCAGCTTCGCCCAGACGGCTCCCCCCGCAGCGCCCGGCGCCGCAACCAACGCATCCACCCTGCCTTCCGTCACGGTGTCTGCCAGCGGCCTGCAACTGGGCGCCGGCGAAATGACCACGCCGGTGAGCGTGCTCGAAGGCGACGAACTCGTGCGCCGCCGCGAGGCCACGCTGGGCGAAACCCTCAACAGCGAGCCGGGCATCACCAGCAGCCACTTCGGCGCGGGCGCGAGCCGCCCCATCATCCGTGGCATGGACGGCCCGCGCGTGAAGGTGCTGTCCGATGGTGCCGAGCTGCACGACGCCTCCACCATCAGCCCCGACCACGCCGTGGTGTCGGAGCCCTTGCTGGCCACGCAGATCGAAGTGCTGCGCGGTCCTTCGGCCCTGGTGTATGGCAATGGCGCCGTGGGCGGCGTGGTCAACGTGCTCGATGGCAAGATCCCCACCGCCATTCCGCAAAAGGGCTATGAAGGCAGCGCCGAGCTGCGCGCCAACACCGGTGCGCGCGAGGGGGCAGGGGCCTTCTCGCTGACCGGCGGCGCCGGCAATCTGGCCGTGCACGTGGAAGGCGTTTCTCGCGATGCCGGCGACTACCGCGTGGGCAAGGGCTGGGCGCCCAATGGCGAGCCGGCCAAGAAGGTGCTGGGCAGCTTCAATCGCACCGACACGGGCAGCGTAGGCCTGTCCTGGGTGGGCGACCGGGGCTACCTGGGCGCCGCGTACACGCGCCAGACCGCACGCTACGGCCTGCCCGGCCACAACCACAGCTTCGAGGGCTGCCACACCCATGGCGACCACCTGCACTGCGGCGAGCATGGCGACGACGATGGGCATGACCATGACCACGGCGCCGAGGCCGGCGACGTGCCGGTGGTGGACCTGCGCAGCGAGCGCTTCGACGTGCGCGGCGAGCTGCGCAACCCGTTTGCCGGCTTCTCGGCCCTGCGCCTGCGCGCGGGCGTGACCGACTACGTGCACGACGAGGTGGAGGACGGTGCCATCAGCACCACCTTCAAGAACAAGGCCTACGACACCCGCCTTGAGCTGCAGCACGAGCCGATTGCCGGCTTCAAGGGCGTGTTCGGCCTGCAGACATCGCAGCGCAAGTTCAGCGCCGAGGGGGAGGAGGCCTACGTGCAGCCCACCACCACGCGCAAGACCGGCCTGTTCGTGCTCGAGGAATACCGCCTGGGCGACTGGCGCTTCGAAGGCGCGCTGCGCCATGACCGCCAGACGGCCGAGGCAGAGACTTCGGGCATCGAGCGCAGCCACAACGGCACCTCGGCATCGCTGGGCGCCGTGTGGCAGTTCACGCCCGGCTACCAACTGGGCACGTCGCTCACCCGCGCCAGCCGCGCACCGTCGGCCGAAGAGCTGTACGCCAACGGCCTGCACATGGCCACCAGCACCTACGAGCGCGGCAATGCCGACCTGCGCTCCGAAACCTCGCAGAACATCGACCTGAGCCTGCGCAAGACCAGCGGCGACACCACCTTCGGCGTGAGCGTGTTCCGCAACCGCATCAGCAACTACATCTACGGCCGCACGCTCGACGAGGTGGACGGCCTGCAGCTGCTGCAATACGCCCAGGCCGACGCCACCTTCACCGGCATCGAAGGCCAGGTGCGCCAGCGCCTCACGCGCAACCTGGGCGTCACGCTGTTCGGCGACACGGTACGTGCCCGCCTGGCCGGCGGCGGCTTGCTGCCGCGCATTCCTGCCACCCGCGCCGGTGTGCGGCTCGATGCCAACTGGAACGCCTGGGACGGCCAGGTCGAATGGGTGCAGGTGGCGCGCCAGAACCGCGTGGCCGAGTTCGAGTCGGCCACGCCCGGCTACGGCATGCTCAACCTGGGCGTGAGCTACAGCGGCAAGGTCAACGGCGAGACGCCCTGGCAGGTCTACCTCAAGGCCAACAACCTGACGGACCGCCTGGCCTATGCCCACACCTCGTTCATCAAGAACGCGGCACCGCTGATGGGCCGCAACCTGACGCTGGGGGTCAAGGTCGCGTTCTGATGCCTGGGCCGGCCGCAGGGCCGGCCCAACGGCCCAGGGTTTACACGAAACGTATATGTTTCGTATAATTCTGCCCATGGGTATCGTCAAAATTTCAGACCAAATGCATGAGAACCTGCGCATTGCCAGCAATGCGCTGTCTCGTTCCATCAATTCACAGGCCGAGCACTGGATGCGCGTGGGCATGCTCGCCGAGCTGCACCCCGAGCTCAGCCACAGCCAGATCTGCCAGATGCTGATCCGCGCCGAACAGTCCGGCGGGTTCGATCTGGCCGTGCTGGCCCAGGCCTTGCCGTCTGCCGATGGTGGCAGCAAGCCCAGCGTTCAGGTAAGGCGGGTGCAGTGATGGGAGCCAGGCCTCCCCAGGTGATCATCAAGACGCCCGCCGAGATTGCCCAGTCGCGCATTGCCGCCCAGTTGGCGGCCCGGGTGCTGCAGATGATAGGCCCGTACGTGCAGCCCGGTGTCTCCACCGAAGCGCTGGACGACCGCTGCCGCGAATTCATCGTGCACGAGCTGCAGGCCATACCGGCCAACATCGGCTACCACGGCTTCACCAAGACGGTGTGCACCTCCGTCAACCATGTCGTCTGCCATGGCGTGCCGGCGGCCGACAAGGTGCTCAAGAAGGGCGACATCATCAACATCGATGTCGCCGTCATCAAGGATGGCTGGTTCGGCGACACCAGCCGCATGTACTACGTGGGTGAGCCCAACCGCCTGGCGCGGCGCCTGGTGGAGACCACCTACGAAGCCATGTGCGCCGGCATCCGCCAGGTACGCCCTGGCGCAACGTTGGGCGACGTGGGCCATGCCATCCAGAGCGTGGCCGAGCGCGAACGCTTCAGCGTGGTGCGCGACTACTGCGGCCATGGCATCGGGCAGATCTACCATGAGGACCTGCAGGTGCTGCACTACGGCCAGCGTGGCCAGGGCATCGTGCTGGAAGAGGGCATGGTCTTCACCATCGAGCCCATGATCAACGTCGGCAAGCGCGACACCCGCGAGCTGCCCGACGGCTGGACCGTGGTCACACGCGACCACTCCCTCTCGGCCCAGTGGGAGCACATGGTGGCCGTGACGGCCGATGGTTTCGAGGTGCTGACGGCCTGGCCCGAAGGCACGGGGAGCTATCCGGCGATTGCCTGAAAAGGGCAACTGCCGGGCGGGCACGCTCAGAGCGACTGCGCCTGGTCGGCGATCAATTCCCGCAGCCACTGCTGCGCGGGATGCGCATCGCCGCGCCGATGCCAGACCAGGTGGAAGGCGATGGGCTGCAGCGCCACCGGCGGCGCAAATATCGCCAGTTGCTGGTGTCCGGCCGAGTGCAGCGCCACGCGTCTGAGCAGTGTGGCCGCCATGTCCGTGCGCGCCACCAGCGCTGGCACCGCAAACAGCTGCGGCAGGGTGACGGCGAGGTGGCGGCGCCTGCCGAGCTGCGCCAGCGCCTGGTCGACCAGGCCATGGCGGTCCCCCTCGGGTGACACCAGCACGTGGGACAACGCCAGGTAGGTCTCCAGGTCCATGCCATGGCACGCCTGCGGATGGCCGCGCCGCACGATGGTCACGAACTCGTCCTGCAGGATGGGGCGGGTGAGGATGCGCCCGTCATGCTGGGTCGGAGGCACGCCTACGGCCGCATCGATGCTGCCTGCATCGAGCAGGTCCACCGCGCTGTCGCGGCCGCGCACGGCATGCACGTTCAACGACGCACCGGGCGCCTGCAGGCGCAGGGCCTCTACCAGGGCTGGAAGCAACACCATGGCGGGGTAGTCGTACAGGCCCAGGTTGAAGGTGAAGGAGGCGGTGGCCGGGTCGAACTGCGGCCGGGGCACCACAGCCGCTTGGATCTGCCGCAGCGCCTGCGCAATAGGCTCGGCCAGGTCCCGGGCACGCTGGGTGGGCAGCAGGCCGTCGGCGCTGCGCAGGAACAGCGGATCGGCGAACAAGTTGCGCAGGCGCGAGAGGGCGGCGCTCATGGCCGGCTGGCTCACGCCCACGCGCACGGCGGCGCGGGTCACGTTGCGCTCGTCCATCAGCGCGTCAAACGCGGCCAGCAGGTTCAGGTCGACGCCATAAAAATTCATAAATCAGATATTTATTTATATCGTCCATTTGTTGGACGGATTTTAGGGGCGTCCACAGAATCGCGTTATCCCTTGTGCAACCCCTTTTTCAAAGGACGACCGATGACCGAAACCCTCCCCCATGCCGAGCAGCTGCGCCAGGAGCGCCTTGCCGTGGAGACGCTGTACCGTGCCTTCAGCGACAAGAACCCCGATCTCATGGACCAGGCCGTGACGCCGGACTGGGACGACATTCCCCTGGCCCCCGGCCAGGGCCCCGGACCCGGCGGGCTCAAGCCAGTCATCGCGGGCTTCATCGAAGCCCTGCCGGACGTGCAGATCACCATCCATGATCTGCTGCAGCTCCCGGGCCGTGTGGCTGTGCGGGCCGAGATCACGGGCACGCACCGCGGTGCACTGTTCGGCATTGCGGCCACGGGCAAGCGGCTGACCATTCCCATTCATGAATTCCATGAGCTGCGCGATAGCCGCATCAGCCGCACCTGGCATCTGGAAGACTGGTTCGGGGCTTTCTTGCAGATGGGCAGCTTTCCGCCGCCGTCCGAAGGGGCCCAGCCCTCCGTCAAGGAGGCCGCATGAAAGCCCTGCGCATCCACGGCTTCGGCGGGCAGGACCAGGCCGTGCTGGAAGAGGCCGCGCTGCGTTCACCGGTCGACGCCCAGGTCGCCGTGCGGGTTGAGGCCGCCAGCATCAACCCGCTGGACCTCAAGATCCTGGCCGGCCATATGCAATCCGTGTTTCCGGTGGCGCTGCCTTACACCCTGGGCACCGATTTCGCAGGCGTGGTGGAGGCAGTCGGCCCGCTGGCCAGCAGGTTCCGCCTCGGGGACCGGGTGGTGGGCCGACTGGAACCCACTAAGGGTGGCGCCCTGGCGCAGGCCGCGCTGGTGCCGGAGCAGGCGCTCTGCCTGCTGCCCGCCAGCATGGCCTGGGAGCAGGCGGCAGCCTTGCCCACCGCGGCGGGCACCGCGTGGCTGGCGCTGTTTGGCGTGGGCCGGCTGCAGGCCGGGCAGCGCGTGCTGGTGCATGCCGCAGCAGGGGGTGTGGGCAGCTTCGCCGTGCAACTGGCGCGGCAGGCAAGGGCCTATGTGGTCGCCACGGCATCGGCCCGCAACCAAGAGCTGGTGTCCTGGCTGGGCGCGCATGAGGTGATTGACTACCAGGCGGGCGACTTCGCTGCGCAGGCGCATGGGCTGGACCTGGTAATCGACACAGTAGGCGGCCTTGCCACCGAGCGCTCCTGGCCTCTCATCCGCCCTGGAGGTGCCCTGGTGTCGCTGGTGGACCATGCCATCGCAGATCAGGGTGCGGTGCGCGGTGCGTTCGCCTTCTTCAAGCACGATGCATCGGTGCTGGACCGCATCGTCGAGCGCTTTGGCGCTGGACGGTTGCAGGTGGTGCTGGACACGGTCCATTCCCTGGATGGCGCGCATGCCGCCATCGACAAAGTGGCGACCGGTCATGCACGAGGCAAGGTGATCGTGCGGACGTCCCATTGAAGGACGAGGCAAGGGCAGGGCATTGCCGCACCCTTGTCTACCGCTTGCCCTGCATCGCCTCGAACTGCTCCACCGGCATGGGCCGCGCAAACGCAAACCCCTGCAGCACATCGCACCCGGCGCCCACCAGGTAGTCGATCTGCGCCTGGGTCTCCACGCCTTCGGCCGTGACGGCCAGGCCCAGGCCGTGCGAGAGGGCGATGATGGCCTTGACGATCATCCGGCTGTGCTCCTGCTCGGGCAGGTCGCGGATGAAGCTGCGGTCGATCTTGAGCCGCTTCATCGGCAGGCGCCGCAGGTAGGCCAGCGACGAGTAGCCGGTGCCGAAGTCGTCGATGGCCAGGTGCACGCCCAGCTGGCTCAGGCGGTGCAGCGTGCTGACGCAGGCGTCCATGTTCTCCATGAGCACGGTCTCGGTCAGCTCGATCTCCAGCAGGTGGGCCGGCAGGCCTTCCTCGCGCAGGATGTCCATCACGCGCTCCAGGAACTGCGGGTCGTTAAGCTGCCGCGCCGAGACGTTGACCGCCACGCGCAAGGGGTCCTGGCCCTGCGCCTGCCATCGCGCAGCGTCCCGGCATGCCGTGCGCACCACCCAGTAGCCCAGGTGCACGATCAGGCCGCATTCTTCCGCGACCATCACTGCCTCCAGCGGCGGGATATTTCCCAGCCTGTCATGCGACCAGCGCAAGAGCGCCTCGGCACCGATCATCTTCTGGTCCCCGGCCGAAAACACCGGCTGGTAGTGCAGGGCCAGGCCTTGCCCGTCCTCCAGCACCTGGCGCAGCGCTTTCTCGATGGCATGCCGGCGCACGGCAGCGAGGTTCATGGACGCGTCGAAGCGCTCGCAGCGGTTCTTGCCGAGGTCCTTGGCGCGGTACATTGCCGTATCGGCGCTGCTGATGAGGCTGTCCCGGTCCGGCGCGTCTCCCGGGTAGGTGGCGATGCCTGCGCTGCAGGTCACCATCACCTCCTGGTCCGACTCGACAAAGCCTTTCTCGAACACGGCGACGATCCTGCCCGCGTAGCTGCCAAGGGCTGCCTCGTCCATGTCCAGCCGCAGGATGACCGAGAATTCGTCGCCCCCCATGCGGCAGATGTCATCCCCCGCCCGCACCACCGACTGCAGGCGCTGCGCCACCTGGCGCAGCAGGCCATCTCCGGCGGCATGGCCGAAGGTGTCGTTCAAGGCCTTGAAATTGTCCAGGTCGATGTAGACCAGCGCCAGCTTGCTCCCCAGGGTCGACGCCCGGGCGATTTCATGCGCCAGCCGTTCGTTGAAGAAGTGCCGGTTGCCGACCCCCGTGACCGCATCCTGGTGGGCCAGCACCTGCAGGCGGTTTTCCGCCTCGCCGACCGCCGCGCGGCTGCGCAGTACCAGCGCGGTGGCCAGCGCCATGGTGCCCCCGGCGATCAGCAGTGCGCCGCCGAAGCGGATGACCAGGTGGGTGTAGACCTCGGCCATCGACTTGCGCAGGTAGATGCTGCCCGAGCTTTTGCCCCTGAACTTCACCGGTTTGGCCATCTCCAGCAGGTACAGGCTCTGGTACTCGAAGTCCCCGTTGCCGCCACCCGGCAGCGTGCCGGGCGCCACCTGGTCGCCATCGCGCTGGTACGAGGCGAGGAGGACGCCCTGCGCATCGTAGATGCCGGCCATCAGCACCATGGGCGAGGCCCTGAGTGCGCCCAGCATCTCTTCGGTGGTGTGTGCATCGCGGAACATCACGGCCGTGGAGACGTTGTCGGCCACGATGGCCGCTTCCACCCGGCTGTCTGCGAGCATGGCCTTGCGGCTGCTCCAGTAGTCGAAGGCCGTGAGGGCCAGGACCATGGTCAACAGGGCCAGTCCGGTGGCCAGCAGCCCGGTTGCCACCACGCGCGATGACAGCTGCGCTGAGTCGGTGGTGGCCGGGCTGTCGAAATTCATCGGGCCCCCCTGGACAGTCGCAGCAGGCGTGAGCTGACCGACAGGCCCGCCTTGCCGATCGCCTCGGCATTGATGTCGAAGACGATGCGGTCGCCCTCCCGGTGCAGGGTAATCATGATCTCCGCCGGGGCGGTGGCCGGGTCGTCGGCAATGGTCAGCACCGCCGTCTTGCCGGGCATGGCGCGCAAGGCACGCAGGGCGCGGTCCGTGTCCGCGCCATGCAGGACCAGCACGCGGCAGTCGTCGAGCTCGTTGGCCTCCCACAGCCGGATGCGGATGGGGTTGTCCTTGCGCGCGGGCCGCCCCTCCAGCGCCAGCAGGGTGCGCTTCAGGGGGCTGAAGGGGGACACGCAGATGGTCCAGTCGCTGCCCGCGCGGCCGTCCCCCTGGGGCCATTCGATGAACTGGATGAAGTTGAAGACATAGGCCGCCTTCATCTCGTTTTCGCCGACCTTCTCCTGTGCACGGCCCCAGGGGCAGCACGCAAGCACGCACAGGCCCGCCAAAAGGGCTTTGTGCAGGCGGTACACGTGCAGCATGGCCTAGAACGCGTAGGTGAGCTTGAGGCGCCAGGTTCTGCCGTCCTGCGCCATCGAGTCCCCGCGGATCTCGAAGGACGCCGGGTCGGCAAACCGCTTGTCGAACAGGTTGTACACCCCGAGGGCGACGTCGGTGCCCGCCAGCCGCGTGGTGTAGGTCAGGTTGGCCACCGCGTGGGCGGGCAGGCGCGATGCCAGCGTGCTGCGCGCGCCGATGGCGATGGCCTCCACCCCGTAGCGCCCTCGGGCCCAGGGGGCAGCGTCGGCGCCGCCGATGGCGCTGGACCAGTGCGCCTTCAGCAGGTGCCGGGGCGAATTGGCCAGTGTTTCGCGGGTGACGGCATCGCGCGCCCGCTGCCAGCTGTAGGCCACGCGAAACCGGGCATCGGGCCCCAGGCGCCTCTCGATTTCTGCCTCCATCCCGTACACGCCGGCACTGTGGGCGTCGCTGAACATGAGCCGGTCGGCCTGCAGCGCATCGCCGATGGCCAGCAGGTGCGACACGCGCGACTTGAACACCGTGACCAGTGCCCGCGTGGCACCCGAGGGGGCGTGCTCCAGCACCAGCTCCGTGGTGCGCACGCGCTCCGAGCGCAGGCTGGCCGTGCCCACCACCCCGCCAGGGGTTTCCACGCGGTAGTCGCGCTCATAGGCATTGGGGGGCCGGTAGGCCGTGCCATACAGCAGTTTGAGGGCCGTGGCGGGCCCCACCAGGTACACCAGGCCCAGGCGCGGGTGCAGGCTGCCCTTGCTGTCCGAGTGCTTGCCCCAGCGCAGCCCGGCGTGCAGCACCAGGTCGGAGCGCAGCGCCACTTCGTCCTGCAGGTAGATGCCCATGACATCGCCGCTGCTGCTCTTGTCCAGGTACTGCGCTGCGGGCGCCAGGTCCATGTTGCGCTGGGTGATGTCCAAGTCGCGCCGGTAGTCCACGCCCCAGGAGATCTTGTGCCGCTGCAGCGCCGTGCTGACCCATTGCAGTTCCGAGCCCACCCACCGGCCACGGCCAAGGTCCCGGTTGGCGGTGACGGGCGGGTAGTCGTAGACATAGTCGCCCACATACCGGTACTGGCCGCCATGGATGCGCGCCGTGAAATGCAGGGCCGGGCTCCACAGGCCTGCGTACTCCGCAGAGACGCGCGTGCTGGAGTCGGCCACGCGCGAGCGCGGGTCATTGAATACCTGCGAGAAGGCGGCCGTGGGCAGGCCCTTCACGCGTTCGCCATGCGACAGTGAGAGTGTCACGCCCCCGCGCCGCACCTTGGCAAACAAGGTGGTGCTGCGGTCGTAGTCCAGCCCTTGCGCGATCCCGTGGTTCTGCTGGGGCGTATCGTAGGTGGGGTAGTAGAGGTCATCGCCCCGGGTGGTGGAGCGCGATGCGGACAGCAGCCAGTCGCCACCGTGTTCGTCCACCGTGCCCAGCGTCCAGCGCAGCTTGGCGTGGCCGTGGCTGCCCAGCTCGGTGCTGACCTGCGCGCCCTTGAACTGCCGGCCCTCGCGCGTGATGATGTTGAGCACGCCGAAAAAGGCATTCGCGCCATACACGGCCGCACTGGGGCCGGGCACGAACTCGACGCGTTCGATCAGGTCGACGTCGATGGGGAAATCCGTGCCCACCGGCGCCTGGTCGTACAGGTTGTCATTGAACCGGACCCCGTCGACCAGCAGCAGCACCCGGGTGTTGTAGTCCCCGGGCGTGGAAAAGCCGCGCATGCCCAGGTAGTGGTAGGACCGGTCGTAGGACACATACAGCCCGCGCATGCTGGCCAAAATCTCGGCCAGGTTGCGGTACCCGAAGGTGCGGATGTCTTCGGAGGTCACCACACTGACCGCCGCGGGGGCCTCCAGAGCGCTCTGCAGGTAGCGGCTCGCGGTGCGGACCTCCATCTGCATCAGTTGCTCCAGCGGCAACTGGGCGACATCGGCCTGGGCGTGTGCCCTGGGCACCAGGCAAGCGGCCATGCAGATCCCGAGGGCAAGCCGGCTGCTTCCTGCATGGAGGGCTGTGTTGGTCATGGCATCCCTATCGAGTGGCATGTCTTGCAACGGCCACCAACGCGCATCAGATGGCGGTAACAACTGCTTGCATGCTACTCCTCTGGTGGTCGCTGAGGCCCGTGTTTACCTTAGTTCAAGATCACTGGCTCCTGAACTTTTTCAATAAAAATATACGCAATGCGTTTATTTGAAAACGCATTGCGTATAATTTATGGCCATGAACAGCCAACAAGACTTCCTGCGCGACGCCATGCGCCGCCTCAACCTGACGCGCGACGCGTTTTCCGACCGGCTGGGCGTGCGCCGACGGGCCCTGGACACCTGGCTGCTGCCAGCCGACTCGGGCGAGGCGCGCAGCATGCCGGAGATGGTGGAAAAGTTCGTCTCCGAAATCCTCGCGCACGAGGCGCGAGACACCGGGGCCGGGCCGGGCAGGGCGCCCGCAGCCAAGCCGCTGGCCCAGCGCATCGCGGCCGAAGGCCGGCCGCACCTGCTCTCGGTGGCCCAGTTCGACCGCGGCAGCCTGGAGGAACTGTTCCAGGTCGCCGACCTGATGCAGCCCATCGCCCGGCGTCAGAAGGTCTCGCGGGTGCTGGAAGGGGCTGTGCTGGGCAGCCTGTTCTTCGAGGCCAGCACGCGCACCCGGGTGAGCTTTGGCGCGGCGTTCTGCCGTCTGGGCGGCACGGTTTGCGACACGACGGGCTTCACCTTCTCGTCCATGGCCAAGGGCGAGTCGATCTACGACACCAGCCGGGTGATGGCCGGTTATGTGGATGCGCTGGTGGTGCGCCACCCCGAGCAGGGGGCGGTGGCCGAGTTCGCGCGCGCCACCAACATCCCGGTGATCAACGCGGGCGACGGCCCGGGCGAGCACCCGAGCCAGGCCATCCTGGACCTGTACACCATCCAGCGCGAGTTCTCGCGCCTGGGCAAGCTGGTCGACGGCACGCATGTGGCCCTGGTCGGCGACCTCAAGTACGGGCGCACGGTGCACTCGCTGATCCGCCTGCTGGCGCTGTACAAGGGGCTCAAGTTCAGCCTGGTGGCCCCGCCCTCGCTGGAGATGCCAGCCTACTTGCTGGAGCTGGTGGCGCGCAACGGCCATGTGATCGAGCAGACGGCCTCGCTGGAGGAGGGGCTGCGCGGTGCCGACGTGGTCTATGCCACGCGCATCCAGAAGGAGCGCTTCGTGGGCGAAGCCATTGAGGGCTACACGCCCGAATTCCAGGTGCGCAAGGCGTTGGTGGACGCGCTGTGCAAGCCCGACACCATCCTCATGCACCCGCTGCCGCGCGATGGCCGCCCCGGTGCCAACGACCTGTCCACCGACCTCAACCACGACCCGCGCCTGGCCATCTTCCGCCAGACGGACAACGGCATCCCCATCCGCATGGCCTTGTTCGCGGTGCTGATGGGGGTGGAGAACCAGGTGGCGCGCAGCATGCGCGATGCCGGCTGGCGCTCGCCCTCCCATGTGGGGCCCGATGACGCAGTGTTCGACGGGCTGGACTGAGGGAAAACCCTTGCAGGTACTACACTCGCAGGCTCCTCTCCCGCGCGCCGCTGCCCTGTGAACTCCCCCGTCTTCGCCTCCCTGATCCCCGTCGTCCTGTTCATCGCCATCGGCTTCCTGTCGGGCAACCGGGGCTGGATCAGGGCGGGGTCGGTCAAGGACCTCTCTAACCTGGTGTTCATGGTGCTCACCCCAGCGCTGCTATTCCGAACCATGAGTTCGGTGCACCTGGGCGATGTGGACTTTGCGCCCATCGCTGCCTACTTCGCGGCGGCGGGCCTGGTGTTCGGCGGCACCATGGCGCTGCTGGGCTTCACCAGCCTGGCAGCGGCCCGGGCGCTGGCCAACATGTTCAGCAACACGGTGATGATCGGCGTGCCGCTGGTGGGCCTGGTGTTTGGCGAGGCGGGCCTGGTCACGCTGTTCACCCTGATCTCGCTGCACGCGCTGATCCTGCTGACCGCGGCCACCGTGGTGTTCGAGCTGGCCGCGGCGCGCGAGCGCGCGGGTACGCCAGGGCATGAGGGCCGCTCCATGCTGCGCACGGTGCTCATGGCGGTGCGCAACGGCATCATCCACCCCATCCCCATGCCCATCATCGTGGGCCTGCTGTATGCGCAGACTGGGCTGCCGATCCCGCTGGTGATCGACAAGCCGCTGGAACTGCTGGGCCAGGCCCTGGGGCCGCTGGCGCTGCTGCTGGTGGGGGTGACGCTGGCCTTCACCACGGTGGGCACGCATTTCCGCGCGGCCATGCGCATCGCGCTGGTCAAGTGCCTGGTGCACCCTGTGGCCATGGCCGCAGTGGGCTGGGCCATGGGCCTCAAAGGCATGCCGCTGGCCGTGATGATCGTGGCCGCGTCGCTGCCCGTGGGGGCCAACGTGTTCCTGTTCTCGCAGCGCTACGAAGTGGCGCAGGACGAGGTGACGGCCAGCGTGGCAGTATCGACCGCACTGGCACTGATCACCATGCCGGTGGTGATCATCTTGGTGACCCGTTTTCTGGTTTAGGGCGCCAGCCGCTCGCGCACCCAGTCGGCACCGTCAAGCCGGTAGCGCAGCCGGTCGTGCAGGCGGCTCTTGCGGCCCTGCCAGAACTCCCACTGCTCGGGCTTGAGGCGGTAGCCGCCCCAGTGCGGCGGGCGCGGGGGCTTGAGCAGGAACTGCGCGCCATACTTGGCGGCGTTGGCCACCAGCACGCTGCGGCCCGGGATCACCTGGCTTTGGGGGCTAGCCCACGCACCGATGCGCGAGTCGAGCGGGCGGCTGGCGAAGTAAGCGTCGCTTTCCTCGTCGCTGACCTTTTCCACCACGCCCTCGATGCGCACCACGCGCTCGAGCTCCACCCAGTGGAACTGCAGCGCCGCAAATGGGTTGCCCGCGATCTGGCGGCCCTTGCGGCTGTCGTAGTTGGTGAACCAGACGATGCCGCGCTCGTCGAATCCCTTGATGAGCACGATGCGCGTGCTGGGGCGCAGGTCGCCGCCCACGGTGGCCAGGGTCATGGCATTGGGCTCGGGTACCTGCGCGGAAATGGCTTCCTTGAGCCATTGATCAAACTGCTGCAGGGGTGCAGCATGCGAGGCGTCTTCGTTGAGTTCGGCGCGCTCGTAGCTCTTGCGCAGATCGGCGATGGAGGTGGTCATGGCCACGATTGTGCATCCCCACCAGACGGGCCGCGCGGTGCTGGTTGTTGGCGAATAAAAATTCGCTTATATTGGCGAGGCGATGAAACCCAAAGACGATGAAAAGCAGCGCGCCATTGCGCAGGCCACCTTCGACCTGGTCGGCCAGACGGGCCTGAGCGGACTCACCATGGCGCAGATCGCGCGGGCGGCGGGCATTGCCACGAGCACGCTGTACGTCTACTACCCGTCCAAGGACGAGCTCATCAGCCAGCTCTACCAGGACGCCAAGACCGTCACCGCCGCGCGCATCATGGAGGGCGTGGTGCCCGGCCTGCCGTACCGCGCCCGGGTGCGCCGCATCTGGGGCAACCTGCTGCGCCACCGGCTGGACCAGCATGCCGAAGTGGTGTTCCAGGAGCAGTACTACAACTCGCCCTGGTTCACCGAGGGCAACCGCGAGTTCTCCACCCGCCTCATGGCCGGCTTTTTCGCGCTGATGCAGGAGGGCCAGCAGCAGGAGATCCTCAAGGCCGTGCCGGTGCCGCTGCTCACGGCCAGCCTGATCGGCTCGGTGCGCGAAACCGCCGGCCTGATACGCACCGGTGTCCTGCCCGACGACGAGGCCCTGCACCAGACCGCCTTCAGCCTGTGCTGGGATGCGCTCAAAGCATAAGCCGCCGATTTGCGCTTTAATCGAATAAATATTCTCTTAAAAATGCCGCGATTTCAACTGCACCTGCTGCGCCCTGACCGACGGCGATGGCGCCGCTGACCTGTCGGCCTGACATATCACCGCTTTACCGTTCTACCTGCTTTCCCTCAAAAATATCCCCCACGGAGAACCCACGATGCCCACCCTCAACATCAATGGCAAAGAAACGGCTGTAGATGCCGATGAATCCACCCCCATCCTCTGGGCCCTGCGCGACACGCTGGGCATGACCGGCACCAAGTTCGGCTGCGGCGCTGCGCTGTGCGGCGCCTGCACCGTGCACCTGAACGGGGCGCCGATCCGCTCGTGCATCACGCCCATCTCGGCGGCGGCGGGCCAGAAGATCACCACCATCGAGGCCATCGCGTCCAGCGACAAGGTGGGCAAGGCCGTGCATGCCGCCTGGGTCAAGCACGACGTGGCGCAATGCGGCTACTGCCAGAGCGGCCAGATCATGAGCGCCACGGCCTTGCTCAAGGGCAAGAAGAAGCCGAGCGACGCCGACATCGACACCGCCATGGCCGGCAACGTCTGCCGCTGTGGTACCTACGTGCGCATCCGCGCGGCCATCCACGATGCCGCCCGCACCCTGGCCTGAAGGAGAACCACACCATGCATTTCGACCCCGTGGCCGTACAGGCCCACATGCCCAAGCACCTTCTGGCCCTGATGGAGAAGGCGCAGAGCGCCGATGAATCCACCGGCCCCGGTTTTTCAGAAGGCCTGGCGCGCCGCACCTTCCTCAAGGTGACGGCGGCCTCCGGCTTTGCGCTGGGCGCGTTCCCACTGGCGGCTGTGGCGCAGGGCGCCGCCGCGCCGGCCGCCGGCCTCAAGCCCTTCGAGCAGCCCTCGGCCTTCGTGCGCATCGAGCCCGATGGCACGGTCACCGTCACCATCAACCGGCTGGACTTCGGCCAGGGCGTGCAGACCGGCCTGCCCATGATCCTGGCCGAGGAGCTCGACGCCGACTGGTCCAAGGTGCGCAGCACGCACGGCGATGCCAACGTGGCCTATGCCGACCCGGCCTACGGCATGCACCTCACGGGCGGCTCCAACTCGATCAAGAACTCCTACACCCAGTACCGCGAACTCGGTGCCCGCACCCGCGCCATGCTGGTGTCGGCTGCTGCAGCGCAGTGGGGCGTGGACGCCTCGGCCCTGCGCACGCAGAACGGCTTTGTCGTGGGCCCCGGCGGCAAGAAGCTCGGCTATGGCGAGCTGGCCGAAGCCGCCATGAAGCTGCCCGTGCCCGAGAAGGTCACGCTGAAGGACCCCAAGCAGTTCCGCCTGATTGGCCAACCCACGGGGCGGCTCGACGCCAAGGCCAAGTCCAGCGGCCTGCAGGACTATGGCATCGATGTGCGCCTGCCCGGCATGCTGACCGCCGTGGTGGCGCGCCCGCCGGTGTTTGCGGCCAAGCTCAAGTCGCTGGACGACTCGGCCGCCAAGGCCGTCAAGGGGGTGAAGGCCGTGCTGCGCGTGCCTACTGACCGGGGCGGCGAAGGTGTGGCGGTGATCGCCGATGGCTACTGGGCGGCCAAGCAGGGCCGCGATGCGCTCAAGGTGGAATGGGACACCAGCGCCGTGGAAAAGCCCGACACCACCGCGCTGCTGGCCAGCTACCGCGAGCTTGCGGCCAAGCCCGGCCTGGTCGCCATGCAGGCCGACACGGCCCCGCTGGCCGGCGCGGCGCACAAGATCAGCGCCGAGTACGTCTTCCCCTACCTGGCGCATGCGCCCATGGAGCCGCTGAACTGCACCGTGCTGCTGAGCGGCGACAAGGCCGAGCTGTGGATGGGCACGCAGATGCCGGGCACGGATGCGCTGGCCGCCGCCAGGGTGCTGGGCCTGCAACCGCAGAACATCAAGGTCCACACGCAGATGGCCGGGGGCGGCTTTGGCCGCCGCGCCATTCCCACCAGCGACTATGTGGTGGAGGCCTGCGGCGTGGCCAAGGCCGCGCTGAGCGCGGGCCTCACGGCGGCGGTGCGCACGCTCTGGAGCCGCGAGGACGACATCAAGGGCGGCTACTACCGCCCCATGCACGTGCACCGCGCCGAGATCGGCTTTGACGCGCAGGGCAACATCCTCGCCTGGGACCATGTGATCGTGGGCCAGTCCATCGTCAAGGGCACGCCTTTCGAGGCCTTTATGGTCAAGAACGGCATCGACGCCACCGCCATCGAAGGCATGAAGGAGCCCTATGATGTGCCCATGAAGCTCTCGGTGCACCACCCGCAGGTCAATGTGCCGGTGCTGTGGTGGCGCAGCGTGGGCTCTACCCACACCGCCTATGCCATGGAGACGCTGATCGATGAGGTCGCCCGCACCACCAAGCAAGACCCCGTGGCCTACCGCATGCGCCTGATGGGCGACAAGCACCCGCGCCACAAGGCGGCGCTGCAACTGGCCGTGGCCCAGTCGGGCTACGGCAAGAAGAAGCTGCCTGCGGGCCGCGCCTGGGGCGTGGCGGTGCACGAGTCGTTCGAATCCGTGGTGGCCTATGTGGTCGAGGCCTCGGTGAAGGACGGCACGCCCAAGCTGCACCGCATCACCGCCGGGGTGCACTGCAACCTGGTGGTCAACCCCAAGAGCGTGGAGGCCCAGGTGCAGGGCGGGGCGCTGATGGGCCTGTCGATGTGCCTGCCCGGTGGCGCCATCACCCTCAAGGACGGCGTGGTGGAGCAAAGCAATTTCGGCGACTTCGCGGTGCCGCGCATCACCGACATGCCCCAGGTGGCCGTGCACATCGTGCCCAGTGCCGACCCACCCAAGGGCATGGGCGAGCCCGGCCTGCCACCGCTGGCGCCGGCGTTTGCCAACGCCATTGCGCAGCTCACCGGCAAGACGCCGCGCGAGCTGCCCTTCAAGCTGGCGTGATGGTTGTTGTTCCGGACCCGCTGCCGTCCCCCGTGGTGCTGGTCCTGGCCTCGGGCCGGGGCGAGCGCTTTGCCGCATCGGGTGGGTCCGTGCACAAGCTGAGCGCATTGCTGCGTGGCGTGCCCGTGCTGGAGCACACGCTGGCCGCCGTGCGCGAGAGCGGCTTGCCCTGGCACCTGGAAGACGCCGGCCACCCGGGCATGGGGGATTCGATTGCGGCGGCGGTGCGGGCCACGGCCACTGCACCCGGCTGGCTGGTGCTGCCGGCGGATCTGCCCCTGGTGCGGCCAGAAACCCTGCGCGGCATGGTGGGTGCGCTGTACGGGTGCGCGGTGGCCGTGCCGGTGCACCGTGGCGAGCGCGGCCACCCGGTGGCTTTTTCAGCGCTGTGCCTGCCTGGCCTGCTGGCCCTGGCGGGCGAGCAGGGCGCCGCCAGCGTGGTGCGCGAGCAGGCGCAGCAGGGCAGGTTGCGCCTGGTGGAGGTGCATGATGAAGGCACGGTGACCGATGTGGACACCGTGCAGGATCTGGCCCGCGCCGAGCAGATCCTGGCGGGCAGACTTACTTCGCCGTGATCACCGCGCACGCCAGCCGCGGGCCGGCATTGCCGGTGGGCTGGGTGGTGTAGTCGTCGGGGTCGCGGTGCACGATCAGGCCCTTGCCGACGATGTCGTTGGCGGTGCTGCCCACGCGGATGGAGCGCGACTCGAAGCTGATCTTGGCCACGCCACCGGCGTCGGCCTTCAGGCTGGGCAGGTCGCCCGTGTGGTGCTCGGCGCCGCCGTGGTTGCCGTGCGGCTTGCCACCGGGGTTGAAGTGGCCGCCGGCGCTCATGCCGTCGCCACTGGAGCAGTCGCCTTTTTCATGGATGTGGAAGCCATGCTCGGCATTCGGCTTGAGGCCACGCACCTCGCCCATTACCTTGACCGTTTCGCCCGTCTGAGTGAAGGTCACCATACCGGTGGTGGTGTTGCCACGCGTGGCTTCGAGCTTGCCGGTGGCGCTGGGGCCGGAGGACGAAAAGGCGGCGCAACCCGCCAGGGATGCGACAGCGAGGGCAAGCGATGCAATGCGAAGACTGTTCATGGCAATGGACTCCAGAAGACAAGAAAAAAAGACGCACCGCCCTGGCGCGTTGGGCGTGGTGAACGTGGTGAAGGCTGCGAACGATTCGCACCTTCCAAGTGCGCCACTATGCCTGCTTTTTGTCGGTAAGCGAAAGTAATCTTCCCAGCGAGCGGTCGTGGATGCCCATGCGGCGCAACTCGTCGTAGGTGGCCTGGGCGTAATCGCGCGTGGTGCCGAACTTGCCACAGGCCTGCTCAAAGATGCGGCAGTATTCCTGGTCGGGCAACTCGCCCGTGTGGTTGGGGCTTTTGCGCGACAGGGTGAAGGCCAGCGCCTGCACGCTGCCATGGGGCGTATGGCAGGTGAGCCAGCGCGGGTCATACACGCCGGTCATCATCTCGCGTTGCCACAGGTTGATCAGCACCTGGCGCGCATGCGCCTTGTCCACGCGGAACACCATGCCCCGGCAACTGCCGCCCGAGAGCATGCCGAACACCAGGCCCGGGCACTCGGGCGTGCCACGGTTGATGCGGCTCCACATCTTCAATGCGCGGTGCCAGCCATGCACGCGCGCAGCACGGCGCTCGGAAAAGTCGAAATCGGGGCGCCAGATCAGGGAGCCGTAGCCGAACACCCACAGGTCCTTGTGGCCACCCCACTCGTGCAGGGCCCGCTCCAGCATGGGAGCGGGATCGCGCAGCGGTGCGGGAAGACTCGTCATGCCATCACTCTACAATGAAGAAGGTGCCCAAGCCTGGCACCCGAAACATCCATCACGCACATAGATATACATACATACAGGGAGACCCCATGTCCGGTAGTTCCGACAACGACAGCCAAGAACGTTTTGCCCTCGGTTTTTTGTTCATCCTGATCGCTCTGGTCATCTCCACCGCGGTCGGCACCGTGGTGGTCAAGCGCCTGGGCGCCGCGTCTGCCAGCAAGGCAGCGCCTGCGTCCACCACCGCCCTTGCAAACAACGCGCCAGCCGCCCCGGCCGCTGACATGGCTGCCCCTGCTGCGGCTGCTGCGGCTGCTGCAGCAGACGCCGCCAGCGTGCGCGTGGACAACGGCGTGG
This sequence comes from Acidovorax sp. Root219, assembly GCF_001428665.1. Taxonomy (GTDB): domain Bacteria; phylum Pseudomonadota; class Gammaproteobacteria; order Burkholderiales; family Burkholderiaceae_C; genus Acidovorax. Next base: position 120,694 of record NZ_LMIJ01000014.1, on the reverse strand, counting down.
TGAAGTTCTACTTCGCCAGCGCCAAGGCCGAGCTGGCCGCAGGCGCCAACGAAGCCCTGGCTGACGTGGTGAAAGGCGTGGCCGAAGGCAAGAAGGCTGTGGTTTCTGGCTTCCACGACGCCACGGGCGACGCCGCCGCCAATGCCGAGTTGGCCAAGCAGCGCGCCTACGCGGTGCGCGACGCGCTCAAGGGCCTGGGCGTGGCCGAAGACAAGATCGAGCTGAAGAAGCCTGAGGAAACTACTGCGGGTGGCAGCAATGCGGAGGCGCGGCGGGTGGAAGTGGTGCTGGCTGCGATCTGATCACTCGGACAAGCCCTGTGTTCCGGCGCGAGGCTCCATGTCTGCGTGCCACACGCCATCGGCGATGATGTTGCGCTATGCCAGCCCGGGCTGGAACGCTCAGGTGCTTGAAAAGACCAGCTCCTCAGACCCGCCGGTAGCGGCATGCCAAAAAACGCTCAGGCGCAGCGGGCCCTTGCGGTTGCCCGCCTTGTAACTCTGCGGACTGGTTTGCATCTGGCGGAACAATTCCTTGAGGTAGTCCATGTGTAAATGCCCGCCGTCGATGGGCTGTGGCGTGATCAGTTCGATTTCCAAGGTTCCATTGAAGCTCTTGTCCTGGGTGAAGCCGCTGTTCATGAGACCCGGGGCCACCTTGTTCACCAGGCTCGCCAGGTGGTGGGCGGCGTGCCGGGTGGCCACCTCTGCATCAACGGAGCCGATCTTCAAGCGGTATCCGTGGGAACCATCGACTGCCATGGTCTGGCTGATGTTCAAGGTCTGCAAACTCTCTTCCGCGAAAATCTCTTGGCCGAAAGATGTACCGGCGGGTATGGACAACAGTGCCCCACATCCCCATTGGTGGTAATCGTCGGGACTCAAGAAAACCAGGCTTCGGCCGCCTACCACCTGGAGGTGTACAGGGTTGCCCAGCCAGAATTTCCATTGGGAGGGCAGGCTTACCGAGCTGACCACGGTGCCATCGGGCAGATAGCTGTTGAGAAAATTGGCGCCGCAAGACGCTGCATACAGCGCTTGGTCGTTGTGCCAGAACAGCAGTGTGCCCTTGAACTTGTCTGGGTCGAAAACGGCAATTTTCTCTGCAATTGACAGATCATCCGAAGCGGCTTTGAAAATGCCTGATTTGTCTGCGAAGAAAACCCCATCGAGGGTTTGAACAATGGAAACGATATATCCGCTGGGTCGCTCTACACGAGGCCCCAACTCGCCCCGGCTCAGAGAAAAAGGCACGAGGAATGCTGCGCCATTTTCACCGCCCACGCTGAGATGGATGGTTTCGCCGATTTTGAACAAGCTGAGCGCATTTTCCGGACGGTTGCCGTCGCTGACAGCATTGCACTCGCATACTTTAATGCCTTGGTGGTCGTATACCGACCATCCATGTCGGCCTTCTTCAAAGAAGAAACCGCCAGCGTGATTCAAACTCCGCACTCTGGCATTGTTGAATTCCAGGTAACGCTTTTCCAGGTAGTTGTACGCGATGAATTTGCCTGTTTCGTTCTCTTCGAGAAGAAGCCATCCCTCCGCGAAGCTGATCAGAGAGCAGTCGGTGAAATGGTTCGCTTCATGGTTGTGCGAGACCTCGAAATTGAATCCGATACCGTCCTTGCCGTTGTGAGCCTGTTTCAAAACGGCGCCGTCGGCAGCTACCCAAGGGTCTACCACTCTGTCGGTAGAGTGGCCGATGCTCAGGGCGCCGTTCTCTACCTTGTTGACCAACCCGGATCGAAAATAGAGCGCCTTGTTACTGGAAAAGACGCCGTTTGCGAAATTGAGGGTTGGGTAGATCATGGTTTAACTTTGAAATGGGTTCGGTGGCTGTGCTGTCTACGTAACCCGGTGCGTAGCGTTCTTCACCCCAGTGTGGTCGCAGGCCTGTGAGATTTCGCGCGGGGTAAGAAGGTGCTGTCCACCAGCAGCCTAGCCCCATGGTATGCAAAGCATAGGTTCACGGCTGGACAAATTGTCCAGTGGCCGGTGCATATGCCTATATGTAACAAAATCGCATACAGATTTTCGCCGTGGGCGAGTGCCGCATCGACTTTGCCGAATCGTGCCGCGTAGAGGTTGGACCTGCGTTCCGGCGTGCAGAGGCATGAACGCAAATGCCCGGCATCGCCGGGCAACTTTCGTGGGGGGCAGGCACTCAGCGCAATCCCGTGCCACCCGTATCGTTCTTGCGCTCAATCAGCTCAATCTTGTACCCATCAGGATCCGTCACAAACGCGATCACCGTGCTACCGCCTTTGACCGGCCCCGCCTCGCGCGTCACATTGCCGCCCGCCGCCTTGATCTTGTCGCAGGCCGCATACGCATCCGGCACGCCCAGCGCGATATGGCCATAGGCCGTACCGAGGTCGTAGCTCTCGGTGCCCCAGTTGTAGGTCAGCTCGATCTCGGCCTGGCCGGGGTTGCCGCCGTCGAAGCCGAGGAAGGCCAGCGAGTACTTGTACTCGGGGTTTTCGGACTGGCGCAGCAGCTGCATGCCCAGCACCTGGGTGTAGAAATCAATCGAGCGTTGAAGGTTGCCAACGCGGAGCATCGTGTGGAGGAATCTCATGCCCTCGATTGTGCCGGTAGATCGAAAACCAGGCAGGTGGTGGTGGCGTGGGCGTACAGGGTGCCGTCGGGTCCCACCAGGCGCGCCTCGGCCGTGGCCAACTGGCGCCCGCAGTGGATCACACGGCCTTCGGCGCGCACGCGCTGCACCTTGGGGGTGATGGCCTTGACCAGGTTCACGCCCAGTTCGGCCGTGGTGTAGCCGCGGCCGGGCAGCATGCGGGTGTGCACCGCGCAGCCCAGGGCCGAGTCGAGCAGGGTTGCGAACCAGCCGCCGTGCACGGTGCCCATGGGGTTCAGGTGCTCCACGCCCGGGGTGCCCTGGAAGATGGCCACGCCCGCGCTGACCTCCACCAGGCGAAAGTCCAGGGTGCGGGCGATGGGAGGGTAGGGCAGCTCGCCGCGCAGCATGGCCTGCATCATCTGCAGGCCGTCGAGGCCCGCCACCTGGTCGGGCCGGGACACGCCGGGGCCCACGCCGCCATCCATGCGGGCCATCACCTCTTGCTCCAGGGCAAGCCATTGTTCGAGTTGGTTGTGTTGTGTCATGGGTCTTCGTTCAGTTGAAGTGTTGTATATGCAATTATTGCAGATACAATCGAATCCATGCAAGCCGAAATCACCCTTCCTTCACCCGCTGCGGCGCGTCCGCAGGGCTGTACCAACTTCAAGCTGCGCCAGCTGTTGCGCCGGGTCGGGCAGCATTACGACGCCGAGATGGCGAAGTGCGGCCTCAAGACCACGCAGTACTCGCTGCTGTCGCATGTGCTCAAGCTCGGCCCCATCCGCCCCGGCGACCTGGCGGCGGAGATGAAGATGGATGCCTCCACCCTCACACGCAACCTGCGCCCGCTGGTGGATGCCGGCTGGGTGACCCTGCAGGCCGGCGCCGATGGCCGCAGCCGCCTGGTGCACATCACCGATGCGGGCCGTGACAAGCGCGCCGAAGCCCAGCATTGCTGGAAGGTGGCGCAGTTGTCGCTCAACGACCTGTTGGGCGTGGAACGTGTGATGGCGCTGCACACCCTGGCAGATGAGTGCCTTGAACTGCTGTCCCCCATCTCGGAGCTCGACCATGGCGAATGAACAGACCTTTTCCGCGCCAGCTTCCCCAAAGCCTGCCGTCCCACCCATCGCCATCTGGCTGGTGCTTCTGGCCGCCGCAGGCGCCTTTGCACTCACCATGGGCACGCGCCAGACCATGGGTTTGTTCCTCTCTTCCCTGAACACGTCCACGGGCCTGGGCGTGGGCAGCATCAGCCTAGCGTTTGCCTTTGGCCAGCTGTGGTGGGGCCTCACGCAGCCGTTTGCGGGCGCGGTGGCCGACCGCATCGGCACCGGGCGCGTGATCTTTCTGGGGGTGGTGCTGGTGGCCCTGGGCACGTTCATCACCCCGCTGATGACGACGACGGCTGGGCTGATCTTTGCCATTGGCGTGCTGGCGGCGGGTGGTGCCGGCATGGCTGGCCCTTCGGTGCTGATGGCCGCCAGCACCCGGCTGGTGCCCGCCAACAAGCGCGGCTTGGCCACCGGCATCGTCAACGCGGGCGGCTCGTTCGGCCAGTTCGCCATGGCGCCGATTGCCATTGGCCTGACGGCCGCGGTGGGTTGGGCCAGTGCCATGCAGTGGCTGGGCGTGCTGGTGCTGCTGGCGCTGCCGGCGGTCTTCGTGCTCAAGGGCAACTCGAAGGCACTGGCGGCGCAGGCCGCAGCGGCATCGGGCGTGAAGGCGCTGACGGCGCGCGAAGCCATTGCCCAGGCGCTGGGCACGCGCAGCTACCTGTACCTGTCGGCGGGCTTTCTGGTGTGCGGTTTTCACGTGGCCTTTCTGGCAACGCATCTGCCCGGTGTGGTGGCCGCCTGCGGTCTGCCACCCGAGGTGGGCGGCTGGTCGCTGGCGATGATCGGCCTGTTCAACATCATCGGCAGCCTGGCCATGGGCTGGGCCGTGGGCCGCTGGCGCATGAAGTCGCTGCTGTCGCTGCTGTACGCCACGCGCGGCCTGGCGGTGCTGATCTTTCTGTTCGCACCCAAGACCACGGCCGTGATGCTGATCTTTGCCGCAGTGATGGGCGTGACCTTTCTGTCCACCGTGCCGCCCACGGCCGGGCTGGTGGCCAAGATGTTCGGCACGGCCAACATGGCCATGCTGTTCGGCGTGGTGATGCTGTCGCACCAGATCGGCGGCTTCTTCGGCGCCTACCTGGGCGGCAGCGTGTTCCAGGCCACGGGCAGCTACGACTGGGTCTGGTACATCGACATCGCGCTGGCCCTGGGTGCTGCGCTGGTGAACCTGCCGATCCGCGAGGCGCCGCTCAAGCGCCTGGTCCCCGCCGCCGCCTGATACCCCGATCCCGTTTGCAAAGAGCCTGTTGACCATGACCGATACCATTGCTGCAACGCAGCCCCTGTACCTTGAAGACATGACCGTGGGCCGGCGCTTCACCAGCGGCGAGCACGCGATGGACGCCGAGCAGATCGTCAGCTTTGCAAGGCAGTTCGACCCGCAGCCCTTCCATCTGGACGATGCCGCCGCCAAGGGCACGCTGTTCGGCGAGACCCTGAACCAGCATGGTGACGTGCTGCAGGTCTCGACCGTTCGCATCGTCGTGCCGCGCAAGCCCGGGGCTGCGCCATGAGCGCCGCCGCCTCCGCAGACGCGATGAACCCGCGCACCCGCATGCTGCTGGAGGCACCCATCGCCTCCACGCTGCTGCGCATGGCGGCCCCGAATGTGCTGGTGATGCTGGCCCAGGCCGGCGTGGGGCTGATCGAGACCTATTTCGTCGGCAGGCTCGGCACCGATGCGCTGGCCGGCATGGCGCTGGTGTTCCCTGTGGTGATGCTGATGCAGATGATGTCGGCCGGCGCCATTGGCGGCGGTGTGGCGGCGGCCATTGCGCGGGCGCTGGGTGCGCGCCGGCGCGAGGACGCGGATGCGCTGGTGCTGCATGCGCTGGTCATCGGGCTGGTGTTTTCGCTCGTGTTCACCCTGGCCGTGGTGGGGGGCGGGCGCTGGCTCTACACCCGCATGGGCGGGGCCGGGGGCGCGCTGGAGGCGGCGCTCATCTATTCGAACTGGGTGTTTGCCGGCGCGGTCTGCGTCTGGGTGTTCAACACCCTGGCGGCCATCATCCGCGGCACGGGCAACATGGCCGTGCCGGCCTATGTCACGGTGTGGGGCGCGCTGGTGCTCATCCCCCTGTCGCCGCTGCTGATCTTTGGCTGGGGCCCGTTGCCGGGCCTGGGCATTGCGGGCGGTGCCATCGCCCTCATGGCCTATTACGTGCTGGGCAGTGCCGTGCTGGCCTGGTACCTGTGGTCGCCGCGCAGCCTGCTGCGGCCCGCGTTCAAGGGGCTGCAACTGCGCTGGGCGCTGTTCGTGGACATTCTGCGCGTGGGCCTGGTGGGGGCGGTCTCCACCGTGGCGACCAATGTGGCCATCGGCGTCACCACGGCGCTGGTGGGCGGCTTCGGCACAGCGGCCATTGCCGGCTACGGCACGGCATCGCGGCTCGAATACCTGATGGTGCCTCTGGTGTTCGGCTTTGGTGCGCCGCTGGTGGCCATGGTGGGCACCTGCATCGGCGCGGGCCAGCGCGAGCGCGCCCTGCGCGCCACCTGGATCGGCGCCGCCATGGCGTTCGGCATGACCGAGGCCATCGGCCTGTGGGCCGCGTTTTTTCCCGCCACCTGGCTGTCGCTGTTCGCCAGCGACCCGGCCATGATCGCCGCAGGCAGCCAGTACCTGCGCACGGTGGGCCCGGTGTATGGCTTTTTCGGCCTGGGCTTGGTGCTGTACTTCGCCTCGCAGGGGGCCGGGCGCCTGTTCTGGCCGGTGGCCGGCAACCTGGCCCGGCTGGTGATCGCCGTGGTGGGCGGCTGGCTGGCGCTGCGATGGGACGGCGGCCTGGCCGGCGTGTTTGCCGCCCAGGGTGTGGCCCTGGTGGTCTACGGCATCGTGATCGGCTGGGCGATTGCCGGCGGCGCCTGGTTTGGCCGTGTGGGCTGGCCAAGCAGCCCGGCTGGGCTGCTCAGGCGGGTGCAGCAGGCCTGATGGTCAGACCGGGACGGTGTAGTTGAGGGTCATGCGGCCGCCGTCGACCGTGACGATTTCGCCCGTGACGTAGCTGGCTGCATCGCTGGCCAGCCAGGCCACCACGTCGGCGATTTCGGCCGGGTCGCCCAGGCGCTTCATCGGCGTGCGCGACATGATCTTGGCCTTGGCCTCGTCGCTGGTGAGCACGGCCTTGGCGGCCAGCTCGGTGGCGATGGTGCCGGGCGCAACCGCATTCACGCGCACGTTCTTGTCGGCCAGGGCCAGCGCCATCACGCGCGTGAGCTGGTTGATGCCGCCCTTGCTCACGTTGTAGCTGGAGATGCTGGGGATGGTGAGCACGCCGTTGACCGAGCTCATGTTGACGATGGAGCCGCCGCCCGAAGCCACCATGGCCCGCGCCACGGCCTGGCCGACCAGGAACGAGCCCTTGAGGTTGACGCGCAGCACGGCGTCGAAGTCTTCCTCGGTCACTTCGAGGAAATCCGCCGCGCGGAAGATGCCGGCGTTGTTCACCAGCACGTCGATACGGCCATGGGCCTGCAGCGTGCGCGCCACGAGGGCATCCACTGCGGCCTTGTCGCCCACGTCGCAGCGCACGTAGAGCGCACCGAGTTCCTGGGCCAGGGCCGTGCCCCGGGCATCGTCGACATCGGCGATCACCGTGTGTGCGCCTTCGCGGGCAAAGCGCCGCACGCAGGCCTCGCCAATGCCCTGCGCGCTCCCGGTGACGATGCAGACACGGCCCTGGTGGCCGAAGTGGACGGTGGAAGAGGCGATGGGGGAGGGCGCAGTAGGCAATGTCATGCCCGGGATGGTAGCGGTTTGCCTGGCGCGCGGTGGCACTGGCCTACCGGCGTGTTCGCACGCGCCGCTGGGCCTTGGGGGTGACGACCGTGCCGGCCCCCTTGGCGCCGGCCTGTTTCGCGCGGCTGCGCGGCAAGGGTTTGAAGCGGGCGCGCTCCTTGTTAGCCCGGTGGCCGCGCCACAGCCAGGCAAGTGCCAGCATGAGCACCAACGCCCAGGCGGTCACCATCCTGGGGTTGCCGCCCAGCCAGGACACCAAAAAATCGACATACTCCATGGGGCACAAGCTATCACAGCGCGAATTCCCGTCCCATGGGTGTAAACAATCATCAACAAACTGCCCGGTACGCGGGGTTTTGTTGAAACCGTTGGATACACTGCGTTCATGAGCGACCTGACGGCCACCACGACCGAAGCGCCTTCGCACACCAAGGCCTTGCTGCAGCTGTGCAAGCGCCTGGAGCGGGCGTGGAGCCTGCCCGATATCCTGGATGCGGTGTATCCGGTGGCGGAGCAGGTGCTGGGCTACCCCCATTGCTGGCTGGGCGTGTACGGGCTGAAGCCGGGGTTCGTATCGATCCTGCTGCATTCGAGCCAGATCAACGACCCGGCCCTCGCCCGGGCCATCGACACCACGGAGATACCCATCGCAGGCGACAGCATGGTCCAGGAGATCATTGCTGCGGACCATGTGGTGGTGGTGGTCGACGCACGCACCGACCCGCGCACCAACAAGGAGATCGTGGCGGCGCTGGACAACCGCACCATCATCAATGTGCCGCTGATCATGGCGGAGCAGCGGCTGGGTGCCGTGGGCATGGGCACCTATGGCGATGCGGAAGGCGTGCGCCCGCCCTTGCCCTGGCACATCGACTTCATGCAGGCCATGGCGGCCCATGTGGCGGTGGCCATGGACCGCGTGCGCTTCATGCAGGCGCGCAAGGAGGCCGAAGACGCGCTCTACCATGAGAAGGAGCGCCTGCAGGTCACGCTGCACTCGATTGGCGATGCGGTGATCTCGACCAATGCTCAGGGGCACCTGCTCTATATCAACCCGGCGGCAGAGGTGTTGACGGGCTGGAGCCTGACCGCCGCCGTGGGCAAGCCCTACGGCGAGGTGTTCCGTCTGCTCGCTGCGGATGGATCGACGCAGCCGGCGCCCGACATGGTGGCCAGCACCATTGCGACAGCGCAGGCCCAGCGCCATCCGGAACTGCATTTGCAGACCCTGCACGGTGGCCGGGTGCTGGTGGAGGCGACGGTGTCGCCCATCAAGGATGCGGATGGCGAAGTGCAGGGCGCGGTGCTGGTGTTCCGCGATGTGACCGAGCAGCGCCGCCTGAGCCGCGAGATGGCCTACCAGGCGACCCACGACGAGCTCACGGGGCTGGGCAACCGGCGCGCGTTCGAGCAGGCCCTGGCCCTTGCTGTGGAGCGCACGCGCGGCCATGCGCTGCAGCATGTGGTGTGCTACCTGGATCTGGACGAGTTCAAGGTCGTGAACGACACCTGTGGCCACGCGGCAGGCGATGCCATGCTGCGCGAGATCGCCCAGCTGTTTGCCGGCCTGCTGGCCGAGGACGACCTGCTGTGCCGCATCGGCGGGGATGAATTCGGCATCCTGCTGGCCGGCCACAGCGTGGCCGCCGCGCTGCAGGTGGCCGAGCGGCTGCAGCAGCGCCTGGCCGGCTACCACTTCGTGTGGCTGGAGCAGCGCTTTGGCGTCGGCGTCAGCATCGGCATGGTGGCGCTGGACGCGCAGACCGAAAGCGTGGGTGCCCTGCTGCAGGCCGCAGACAGCGCCTGCTACGTGGCCAAGGACGCAGGGCGCAGCCGCATCCACGTGTACGCCATCGATGACCCGGCGCTGGCGCAGCGCTATGGCGTCATGGAGTGGGTGAGCCGCATCGAGCATGCCCTGCTGCACGACCATTTCGAGCTGTTTGCGCAGCCCATCGTGCCGCTGCAGAGCGGTAATTCACAGGGATTGCACTGCGAAATCCTGCTGCGCATCCGCAGCGAGCAGGGCGAGCTGGTGCTGCCGGGCCTGTTCATGCCGGCCGCCGAGCGCTACCACCTGGCCGCCCGGGTGGACCGCTGGGTCGTCACCCATGCGCTGCGCTGGGTGGTCGCGCAGCAAAGCCGCATCGGACAGTGCTCGATCAACCTGTCGGGCCAGTCGCTGGGGGATGCGGCCTTCACGGCCTTTGTGCTGCAGGCGCTGGGGAACCCCGAGGTGCCGTGCTCCAAGCTGTGCTTTGAGATCACCGAGACGGCGGCCATCAGCAATCTGCAGACGGCCAGCCACTTCATCGAGACCCTGCGCGGGCGCGGCTGCAAGATCTCGCTCGATGATTTTGGCAGCGGCCTGTCCTCGTTTGCCTACCTGCGCAACCTGCCGGTGGATGTGCTCAAGATCGACGGCCAGTTCGTCAGGGACATCGACCGCGACCCGGTGAGCCTGGCCATGGTCAAATCGATCCACGAGATCGGCTGCCTGATGGGCAAGCGCACCGTGGCCGAGTTTGTCGAAAGCCAGGCCCTGGTGGCCATACTGAAGGACATTGGCGTGCACTATGCGCAGGGTTACGCTGTCGGCTACCCTGTGCCCCTGGCGCAGGTGCTCGAAGGGCACCAGGGCGTTGCTTCTCACCCGCCCGTGCCGTGATGAAAAATCTCTTGTGAAAGGCTGCTACACCATGGCACCAGGATCGCAGGCACGCGTGTTGCATGCGGCTGCAACGTAACCGGAGCCATTGAGGATGCGTGCCTTCCAGTTGTCTCTGCGGACTGCCATTGCGGTGCCTTTTGCGGCACTGTTCGCGGCCACGGTCGTCCTGCAGGCGGTCACGCAGCACCGGCAGATCAGCCAGCTGATCGACCAGGAGAGTGTGCGCGTGCTGGCAGCCCTCACCACCAACTCTCGCGCGCGCCTGGCGGAGTTTCTGGAAACCCCGTTCCTGATCCAGAACACGGTAGCCGACGCCATCAGCCGCCATGGCCTGTACCAGGAGGGGAATCTGCGCCCCGTGTACACCCATCTGCGGGGCGTCTTCTCCGACCTGTATGCCGGGCAGCAGCAGATCAGCCTGCTGAGCTTCGGGAGCAGGGCGGGGGAGTACACCGGCATCCGCCGGGAGCCCGGTGAGGGGTTTCGCCTGATCCTCAAGGATGCCACGACGAACGGCATGATGAATGTGTACGAGGACGATACGCTGCGCAAGGTGGCGGCGGCCTTTCCCAACTACGACCCGCGTGTGCGGCCCTGGTATGCACCGGTGGCGGGGTCGGGCCAGTCGCGCTGGTCGCCCATCTACACCACGGCGGGCGAACGGGGCGACATCACCATCTCGGCCGCGACGCCGGTGGTGGCCGATGGTAGCCTGCTGGGCGTCATGGAGGCCGATGTGCGGCTGGACAGTCTGAACCGCTTTCTGCGCGAGGAGCCGTTGCGCGGGCAGGGGCAGATTTTCATCGTCGATGCGCAGGGCCTGATCGTGGCCCATTCGGAACCGGGTTCCGTGCTCAGCGACCGCCGCAATGCCGCAGGCCAGCGCGAGCGCCTGCGCATCTCGGAAAGCACGAGTGCCCAGATCCGCACGGCCGAGGGCTATTTGCGCGAGGTGCCGGCGGCGGACGGCGCAAGCTTTCACTTCGAGCACCTGGACGCACGCTATTTCGGGCGCGTCACTTCCTATGCGGACCCCCGTGGCATCGACTGGCGCATCGTGGTGCTGCTGCCCGAGTCCGAGCTGCTCGGAGATTCGCGCAGTGCAGGCCAGGGGGCGCTGCTGGCCGCTGGCGCCATTGCCATCATTGGCCTGCTGCTTGGCCTGTGGGTGATCCAGTGGGCGGCGCGGCCCATTCTCAGGACGGCCGAGGCCGCCAACCGGATCGCGCGTGGCGACTGGGACACGGACATCGCTGCCAGCAGTCCCCTGCGGGAGACCACGGTCCTCGTGCTCGCCTTCAATGAGATGGCCCACCGGCTGCAGCGCTCGTTCCAGCAGATGCAGGAACTGCTCACCCACGACAGCCTCACGCTGTTGCTCACGCGCCGGGGCTTGCTGGAACAGGTCCAGTGGACGGAACCCAAACGCGCCGTGCTCAGCCTCGTGGGGCTGAACGCCTTCCGCGCCATCAACGATAGCGTGGGCTACGGCACGGGTGACCGGCTGCTGCAGGCAGTCGCCAACCGGCTGCGGGGGCATTTTCCCGCGCCGGTGCTGCTGGCCCGCGTGGGCGGGGACGAGTTCGCCCTTCTGAGCCTGGTGGAGGAGGAGGGGGACCAGACCGCAGAGCGGTTCGGCAAGGCCGTGCTGGGCCTGTTTGCCACACCGTTCTCGGCCGGGGCCGACGAGGTCATGGTGTACGCATCGGTGGGGCTGGTGGCGGGGCACCTGCGTGGCGAAGGACTGCCGGAATGGCTGCGCAACGGCAGCATCGCCCTGGGTGAGGCCAAGCGCCATGGCCAGAGCCAGTGGATGGTGTTCGAACCCGGCATGGCAGACCAGGCGATGGAGCGCACCCGGCTGGCGTCCGAACTGCGGCAGGCGCTGGACAAGGACCAGTTCCTCGTGCACTACCAGCCCGTGATCGACCTCGCCACGGGCCGCGTCACCGGTGCCGAGGCCTTGCTGCGCTGGCGCAGCCCCACGCGCGGCATGGTGCCGCCCGGCGTGTTCATCACCATGGCCGAGGAAAGCGATCTGATACTGGCGCTGGGCGACTGGGTCATGCTGCGCGCCACCCGGGACATTGCGCAGCAATTGCCGCAACTGCCCGAAGACTTCGGTCTGCATGTCAATGTCTCGGCCCGCCAGCTGATCCAGTCGGATTTCGTCGAGCAGGTGCAGCGCACCCTGGAGGCCAGTGGCCTGCCAGCACGGCACCTGACGCTGGAGCTCACCGAATCCGTGCTGATCGAAGGCGACGCCGTGACCCACCAGCAGCTCTCGCGCCTGCGTGCCCTGGGGCTGAAGATCGCCATCGACGACTTTGGCACCGGCTACTCATCGCTGGCGTACCTGAGCCGCTTGCCGTTCGATTGCCTGAAAATCGACCAGACCTTCGTGCGCGACCTGGTCGAGTCGTCCCAGAATGCCGCCATCGTCACGGCCGTACTGCACATGGCCAAGGGATTCGGCGTGACGGTCGTGGCCGAGGGAGTCGAGACCGAGGCCCAGGCCCGGCGCCTGCTGCAGCTGGGCTGCGCCAGCGCCCAGGGCTACTGGTTTGGCCGCCCGGCGCCGCTGGAGCAGATGAACCTGGCCCAGCGCAGTCTGGACGGCGCGGGCCTGGGGCTGAAGTGAGCCAGCGTAAGGGCGCAGCAGCCCAAAGCAGAAGCAGGACGCTGGTAGGAATGGGTTGTGGGGCGCAGCATCTGTGACTAGATACGATGTATAAGTCATTATCTCGCCTCCATGGCGGAATAATCTTCATCGTACTTTAAAAAATGGAGCGATGGTGACTTGCTCACATAATCAAAGGCTCCAAAGACATGTTTACCATGACGCGGTGACAGCACGTCATTGGTAAATGCTGCACCACGCGGCATTCGACCAGGTCGAACCATCGCCGCTTTGCTGGATGAAGCACGGGGCACGCTACCAGGTGGACGGGTGGACATGGGGCGCTGCCCCATACCCCGGGGCGTGCCGCCTCTCACGGTGGCTCGCTGGAGCGCTTTCAGACTAAACTTATCACTAGCCATTTCAGTTCCTGGTTAACTGGTTTTGGTAAGGGGTGCCAGCTGTTCGCGCAGCGAAGCACCCCGATTTATTTCAAGGCAGAGCAGGGGGGCCACAGATGGGCAAGAGGTGCCAATTGGTGGTCATGCCTGCTATGCGCTTTGCGCCCTCATCTGCTGATCGGGGTTTGCATAAACGGGGTACTGGGCCGTCCAGCTCGCCGGCATGTCGGCCGACCAGGAATCCAGCCAGGCGGCCGCATCGAGGTTGCCGGCCTGGCGCTCAACCAGGGCCGCAAAGGCCCTGGCCAGGTCCAGACGGAACGTCTGGGCATCAACCGAGCCGCAGGCTCGGTGATGCCAGGTGACTGCCTTGAAGGCTGTTTTGGCTGCGTCCTGGACCTTGGCGGTGCCCAGACCCTGCCAGGCAGGTGCAACGGCCTGCAGCCCGGAGCGCTTGCGCTCGCTGTGGGCCTTCTGATGTTCAGCGTGCTTGGGACTGTTCCAGGCGGTCATGCGGCCTCCCATCGGGCGTCGTTTGAAGAGCGGTTTTTCCGTTCCACAGGGCTTGCCGGTGTGCTAGTTTTAGGACTAGACGGACGTGTTACAGGCATGTCCGTCTGCTGCGCAACAATTAAGCAGTTTTTCTCAGTGGTGAGACTAGGATGAGGTGTTACAGGCGACCTCATCCCTGCGGAGGTGCCAGCAGCGGGTGCATCGCTGCGCGCCTGCGGTGCTCGCTCAGCACCCGCAGCACGCCCCAAAGCCAGGTGCAAATCGTGTTGAAGCACTGCAGCCATGTCGGCCCGGCGGATCAACAAGGACCACCAATTGCTGTCCGTGCCCACAAAAGACCGTCCTTCAGGCGACCAGAGCTTGCCGCCATGAAAGCACCAGCCAGCCCAGCCAGGCCCAGGCAGCTCCATCCGGTTGAGCAGCCGCAGCAGCCGATAGGTGGCATAGGGGATGTCGTGCTTGCCCGACGCCCAGTTATGCAAAGTGCGCTCGGTGACGTGAAGAAGCTTCGCGCAGCCGGCCAGATCCAGGCCCAGGTTGCGGTACATGGACCGGAAGGACTGGGCAAGCTGGGCGCGGGTGTCGGGGTCGTGGCGACGGTGGCCCTGACGATACCTAACTAGATACGATGTATATTATGTTAAATAAAATACGGGCCAAACACGGTGGCTGCATCGGCACCTTGCCAAGGGCGGGAAAACAACCTGCACCACTCGCCCCTTCTATACTGGCTGAGGTTGGAAGTTCAATCCTCATTGAGAACCGTATGGCACCAGAACTCACCGAACCAGGTCAGCAACTTGTCTCCAGGCTGGCTTCGCGCACGGGTTTCAGCCCCGAGGCAGTCACGCAGTTGCTGATGGCCCTGCTGCGAGGCAACGGCGCCATGGCGCAGTTTTCGCATCCCGAGTTCGGCGGCAGCGGCCAGTGGGCGCGCGGTGGCATGGTCATGCTCGGCGACATGTTCAACAACGAATTGAAGGCACGCGTGGATGGGTTGGCCAACGAACTGGCCAGTGCCATCGCCACGGCCCCTGGGCTCGTGCAAACGGGCAGTTTTCAGGCGCAATCCCAGGGTGACGGTGCGGCCGCGTTCGTCCATTCATCTGCGTTTTTCGTTTCCGATCCGCGGGCCCAGTGGTATCCGGCAGAATTGGGGACGCCGAGCAGCAGTGGCTCTCAGAACAGCACCCGCTACGCATACTTCGCTGACCAACGCCGCCTTGCGGTGGATGCCGGCGGCGACGTGTCGCTGTATGACACGCTGGACCATCGGATCAGCGGCTTCGGCCAGCAGCATGGTGGCAACTCTGCGCTGACCTTTACCAGCCAGCACGGAACCGTGAACCTCTCGGCCCTGCCCTTGGCCCGCAAGGTTGGTCTGGCGCAGGCTCCGATGGCTGCGTCCAGTGAGGCGCCCCGCGCAGGCGGCGCGTCCCATGGCGCGCAGGCTTCCATCTTCGAATCCATCGCGCAGCTTTCAGCGCTCAAGGACAAAGGCATCCTCACCGAGGCGGAATTCGCAGCCAAGAAGGCGGAGCTGCTCGCGCGAATTTGAGCTGGTGCCCAAGGGCTCGCTGGGTGTAGGGCCGTCCTAACTTCTTTTCCTTCTGGCCCGAGTTGGTGGTGGCGCAGTCCCCACGGCGGCACCCGTCGGCAACCGGTCCCGCAGTTCGTTGAGCAGTGCGAACACGTCGTTGCTGCGTTCATCGAATTTCGCCTGCAAACCCTTCACCTCGTCGCGGGCGGATTGCAGTTCCTGGGACAGGCCCGCTTTATCGATCTGAAGGGCGCCCACATGGGTGTCGAGCTCGCGGGCTCGGTCCATGGCATCGGCCAGGGCCTTGGCGGCCTTCTTGCCGTCGGCCTCCAGCTGCAGCGCCAGCCGCTTGGACTCCTGGCGGGCCCGGTCGACCTCGGCATTGAGCCTGCGCTCCTGGGCCTGGGCACGCTCTTCGAGCCGCGAGCGCTCGGCCTGGTGTTCTGCCTCCTTGGCCTCGTGGCGCCGCCGCTGTGCATCCGCCTCCTGCCGCAGTTGCGCGCCCTCGGAACGCGTGGCTTCCAGTAGCTGTTGGCTGGTCTGCAGTTGCTGCTGCAGCTCCTGGGCCTGGCGCGCCAGCTCGGCGATCTGGGCATCCCGGGCCTGCATGGCCACGGCATAGGCCTCATTGCGGTCGTCCAGGCGTTGCTGTTCCCGGGCCAACGCCTCCTGCGCATGGCGCAGTGATTCAGCCTCGGCCTCCAGCGCGGTGCGGGCCTGTGCAAACTGCTCGGCCGCCCTTTCGTCGGCCTGCTGCAGCGCCCTTCCCCACAAGGTCTTTGCCGCCCGGATGACGGGCCCCGGCAGCGGGGTCTCGGCATCTGTCGGCCCGTTGGCCGAGTCAGCGGGGTCAACTGGCGCCTGCAGCCGTCCGGCCAGCGAGCCAAACCACCCATCGATCATGGGGCCCACCGTATTCGGCGAGCCCCGGCCCAGTTGCAGGCGCACCCGCTCGATGGTCGGGCGCTCCCCCAGGGCGAGCACGGCGTCCGCAGCGGCCCACACCTCTTCCATCTGAACGCCGCGCGGGCCCCTCACACTTTTCGCTTGCATCGCCCGACTCCACTTCTTGAAATTACCCACGATAATAGATGGTTATCGTGGGTAAATTGCCATATTCATAGTAAACAATACATCATATGTACGATAAATGCAAAATTTGGTCTGAAAGATCGTGAATGCGCTTGCCAGCCCTCAAAACGCATGCCGCGCTCGAGCCCGGCGTGCTCTCGGATATGACCGCGCTTGCCGTCGATCAGCTGATGCGCGAGGGGGAGTCTGCGAACACCCTGGCCAGCTACCGATCTGCCCTGCGCTACTGGGCCGCCTGGTTCAACGTGCGCTATGGCCTGCCGATCACGCTTCCGCTGCCGCCGAGCGCGGTGCTTCAGTTCATTGTTGACCATGCCCAACGGACGACTGCCGAGGGGCTGGCCCACGAGCTGCCGCAGGCCATCGACGCGATGCTCGTCAAAGCAGGTTTCAAAGGCAAGTTGGGGCCCATGGCGCTCAGCACCCTGGTCCACCGTGTGTCGGTGCTGTCCAAGGCCCACCAGGTGCGGGACATGAAGAACCCCTGCCAGGACGCCCAGGTGCGTGAACTGCTGTCGAAGACCCGCCGCGCCTATGCCAAGCGGGGGGCCTTGCCCCAGAAAAAGAATGCACTGACCAAGGATCCGCTGATGGCGATCCTGGCTACCTGCGATGCCACCACCCTCAAAGGGCTGCGCGATCGCGCCCTGCTGCTGTTTGCCTTTGCCAGCGGTGGTCGGCGGCGCTCGGAGGTCGCGTCGGCGCAAATCAGGCACCTGCGGCAAAGCGGGCCTGCCGCGTTCGTCTACACCCTCGCCCACTCCAAGACCAACCAGACCGGTTCAGACCGGCCGGAGAACCACAAACCCATCCAGGGGATGGCGGGCGAGGCTTTGCAGGCATGGTTGGCGGCCACGGGCATCACCGAGGGGGCCATTTTCAGGCGCGTGCGAAAAGGCGGCAGGCTCGGTGAGGCGCTGTCGGCCGCCGCC
Source organism: Acidovorax sp. Root219 (assembly GCF_001428665.1). GTDB lineage: Bacteria > Pseudomonadota > Gammaproteobacteria > Burkholderiales > Burkholderiaceae_C > Acidovorax. The sequence continues at coordinate 103,479 of NZ_LMIJ01000014.1, read as the reverse complement.
GTGCGCGACATCGTTCAGGAGCGTTCCCGGGCGGCCGGGCTGCCCGATGTGTTTTCAGCGCACTCGCTTCGATCCGGGTTCGTGACCGAGGCCGCCACCCAGAAAGTCCCCATGGCCGACACGATGGCCATGACGGGCCACCGGAGCGTGGCAAGCCTGCTGGGGTATTTCCGGGTTTCGGACGCCAGCCAGGCGGCGAGGCTGCTGGAAGAAGAAGACCCCCAGGCTTGATGCGGGCGACGACCAGCGCTACGGAAGATCCTGCGCGCGTGCGCCCAGGCGCAGGCTGGCGCAGAAGGCCGAGAACTCGCCCGTGTCGTCGATGGGCGGGTCTTGCAATTGCACGAAGAGATCGGGTGCGAGCGGCACCAGCGTGACATCGGAACCACCCGAGCCGGCATAGATTTCGGTGTAGTTCTTGGTGCGTGTTCGCCCCCAGAACATGCGCACGACGGTTTCGCCCTTCCACGCGGGCTTGCCGCAAAAGTCGGCGGCTGTCGCGGGCTGGTCGCCGGCCTGTGCATTCGGCACCATCCAGCGGCCATCCTCTGCAAGCGTGAACGAGTCCAGCAGCGCAGTGCCCCCAGGCCGTGTGCGCGCCACCTGCACGCTTGGCGACGCGGGTCCGGTATCGACCATCCAGTCGCACACCTTGTAGGGTGGCTGGCCGCCCTCCTCCTTGCCCTTGCATTCGCCGCGCGGCGCAGGTTCGGGCCGGATCTTGGCGATGTAGAACGCACAGGCGCGGCCATCGCGCTCATCTGCGAAGCGCTTGGGCCGGGTGATCCTGTAGCCGGTCGGCAGATCGAATTCAAGCCCGCAGGCCGCGACGTGGACGGTGGCAACTGGCTCGGCCTGGGCGCAAGAATGGAAGGAGACGCAGGCCAGCATTGCGGAGAATGCCAGGGTGGTGCGCGTGGGGCCCATCATGCGGTCTCCTGGCGGCCATCGACGAGTTGCCGCAGCAGCGCAGCCCGGAAATCCGCACTGAAGTGCCACTGCCCCTCGGTCTGCACCAGCTCGCCGGTGCCCACGCGCGCCTGGAACCAGTCCTCCACGAAGCCCGGTGCCCAGCCACCGGTACCAAAATGCGCGCCGCCCACCATCGCGATGACACCTGGGTAGGACTGCATGAACCCTTCCATCGACCGCACCGGCCGGCCATGGCTGAGCAGCAGGAACTGCGCGGCATACAGCAGGTGCGAGTTCGCGTCCGCATGCAGCGCGAAATAGCCCTTGTCCTCCACGACGGCCTCGGCCAGGCGGCGGATGGCCGCGGGCATGCGCGGGTCGGGCCACTGGTCGCAGAGCTTTTGCAGCCGCGTGTGGAAAGGCGCGCTGCGGACATGCGCCAGCGCGTCGTTCTTCACCTCCTCGGGGTCGTCCTCGTACTCGGACTCATGCACGAGGCCGCGCACGAAGGTTTCGAAATCCGGTGCGAGCGGCGTGATGCAGTAGTCGCTTTCCTGGTCGACATGCACCACGGCGGGCTCGCCGGACGGCCCGCAAGCCCGGTAGTCGAGCGCGATCATGTCGTGGCCGGCCGAGGGGCAGTCGCCGAAATACACGCCGATGTCCGGGTAGTCCCACTCTTCGATCTTGAAGCGGCTGCCCAGGCCGCCGCACAGGCTCCACTGCTGTGCGAAGCCAATGCCCTTGAAGGCGCTGATCGCCACATGGTCCTCGGCCCAGGAGGTTGGCGTTTGAGTGGGAAAGCACCCACGGGCGGGAATGCCGCCGTTCTGCGACTGCATGAGTGCGATGTAGCTGGCCGGGAGCCGGTAGCCCAATTGCGCCTCTACGGCGGCAATGGTCTCTGGCGTGGGCGGTGGCTCCACATACTCCTTGCGCGCATAGTCGCTGTCTTCCCAGAAGCCGGGCAGATCGAAGCCCGAAAACGGCGTTGCCCTGGTGGTATTCATGCGCCCTCCCCCTCTTCCCCTTGCGCGGCACGCGCCTTGTCGAGCAAAAATTCGATGCACAGGCGCACGGCCCGTGTCTGGTGGCGGTTGGGCATGTACAAGAGGTGCATGCGGGTGCCGAAGATGCTCAGGCGGTAGTCGTCCAGCGTGCTCAGCACCTCGCCGGACTCGATGGCGTCCTTCACCACGTAGTCGGGCACCAGGCCCACGCCCAGGCCCGCCAGAATGCCCTGGCGCAGAAACGGAAAATGCTCCGAGATCAGCGTGGGCTCCAGCAACAGCTCCTGGCGCTCTTCGCCCTGGTAGGCACTCAGGCGCAGTTGGCGGCCCGTCACGCCAGCGGTGATGAGCGGCGCGCTGCGCAGCTCCAGCAGTGTCTGGGGCAGGCCGTGCTCCTGGGCAAAGGCGCGCGAGGCGCAGGCGATGTAGCGCACGGTGCCCAGGCTGCGTGCCACCAGGGACAGCGGCGGCTCCTGGATCACGCGGATGGCGATGTCCACCTCGTCGCGCAAGTTGTCGGCGCGGTTCTCGAACAGCACGTCCAGCACGATGCCCGGGTACAGGCGCTTGAACTCGATCAGCCAGTCGCTCATCACGATCTGCCCGTAGCCGCTGGGCACGCTGATGCCCACGCGCCCCTGCAGGCCCTGCCCCAGGGTGGCAATGGTCTCGCGCGCAGCCAGCATCTCGTTCTGGATGCTGCGGCCGTGCTCGTACAGGCGCATCCCCACTTCGGTGGGCTCCACACGGCGGGTGGTGCGCCGCACCAGTTGCACCCCTACCGACTTTTCGAGCTGGGTCAGGTGGTAGCTGACATTGGCGCGGGACACCTTGAGCTTGCGCGCGGCCTGGCTCAGGTTGCCGCAGTCAATGATTTCGACCAGCAAGGCCAGAGAGTGTGAATCCATGCACCGATTGTCTTAAATGTTTTGACAGTCTGTCAATTCCAGCGGGGATTGTTATAAATCATTGTCACCGCAAGAATCCCGGTTTGCTGTTCAAGCCCCCAATGGAGACATGCGCGTGATCCTTCAATCCCCGGCTTCCGTCGTTCGTTCAACCCTGCAGGACGGCGTGCAGCTCGTCAGCATCCACAACCCACCCGTCAACGCCCTGGGCGCTGCGGTGCGCCAGGGGCTGATGGCGGCGATCGCCCAGGCCGAGGCCGATGCACATGTCAAGGCGGTGCTGATCGTGGGCGACGGCCGGGCCTTCATTGCCGGGGCCGACATCCGCGAGTTCGGCAAGCCGCCCGTGGCGCCTGCCCTGCCCGAGGTCTGCCAGCGCATCGAATCCTGCAGCAAGCCGGTGGTGGCCGCCATCCATGGTGCGGCACTGGGCGGGGGGCTGGAAGTGGCCCTGTCGGCCCACTACCGCCTGGCGCTGCCCAGCGCCCAACTGGGCCTGCCCGAGGTGTTGCTGGGGCTGCTGCCCGGCTCCGGCGGCACGCAGCGGGCGCCCCGCCTCATGGGGGTGAAGGCGGCGACCGAGCTCATGCTCAGCGGCAAGCACCTCAATGCCCAGGCGGCCCTGGCCGCAGGCCTGGTGGACGTGGTGGTCGAGGGCGATGATCCCGTCGCCGCCGGGCTGGCCTATGTGCGCGAGCTGCTGGCACGCCAGGCACCGGTGCGCCCCACCAGCGCCCAGGCCGGGCGCCTGGCCGACAAGGCCGCCGCCCAGGCAGAACTCGATGTGCTTCGGGCAGACACCGCCAAGGCCGCTCGCGGCCTGTTCTCGCCGCTGAAGATCATCGACTGCGTGCAGGCCGCGCTGGACCTGCCTTTTGACCAAGGCATGCAGTTCGAGCGCGCCCAGTTCCTCGCCTGCCTGGAAAGCCCGCAGCGCGCCGGCCTGATCCACGCCTTCTTTGCCGAGCGCGAGGTCGCCAAGGTGCCCGAGGCCAAGGCCGCGGTGCCGCGCCCCATCACCTCCATTGCCGTGATCGGCGGGGGCACCATGGGCGCCGGCATCACCGTCTCGGCGCTGGACGCCGGCCTGCCCGTGACCATGATCGAGCGTGACGCGGAATCGATCGCGCGCGGCCGAGCCCATGTGGAAAAGGTCTACGACGCCCTGGTCGCCAAGGGCCGCATGGCCCCCGAGGCCAAGGCCGCCACCATGGCGCGCTACACCGGCAGCACCCGCTACGAGGACATCGGCAGCGCGGACCTGGTGATCGAGGCCGTGTTCGAGGACATCGAGGTCAAGAAGGCCGTGTTCCGGGAGCTCGACCGCGGGTGCAAGCCCGGCGCCGTGCTGGCCACCAACACCTCCTACCTCGACATCGACGCCATTGCGGCGGCCACCGCCCGCCCCCAGGACGTGATCGGCCTGCACTTCTTCAGCCCCGCCAACATCATGAAGCTGCTGGAGATCGTGGTGCCCGCCCGGGTCAGCGCCGACGTGGTTGCCACCGCTTTCGAGCTGGCCAAGCGGCTCAAAAAAGTGCCGGTGCGTGCCGGCGTGTGCGACGGCTTCATCGGCAACCGCATCCTGGCCGTGTACAAGCAGGCGGCCGACTACCTCATGGAAGACGGTGCCAGCCCGTACGAGATCGACGCGGCCGTGCGCGGCTTCGGCTACCCCATGGGCCCCTTCCAGGTGACCGACCTGGCCGGTGGCGACATTGGCTGGGCCACGCGCAAGCGCCGCGCCGCCACGCGCGACCCGAAGGCGCGCTACGTGGAGATTGCCGACCGCATCTGCGAGCGCGGCTGGTTTGGCCAGAAGACCGGCCGGGGCTTCTACCTCTACCCCGAGGGTGCCCGTGTCGGCCAGCCCGATCCCGAGGTGCAGGCCATTGTCGATGCCGAGCGCGCCAGGAAGGGCGTGGTGCCGCGCCCGTTCAGCGCCGACGAGATCATGCGCCGCTACATGGCCGCCATGGTCAACGAAGGCGCCAAGGTGGTGGCCGAGGGCATCGCCCTGCGCCCGCTGGATGTGGACGTGACCTTTCTGTCCGGCTACGGTTTTCCGCGCTTTCGTGGCGGCCCCATGAAGTGGGCGGACATGCAGGGCCTGGACAAAGTGCTCGCCGACATCCGCGAATTCGCCCAGGACGACCCCTTGTTCTGGAAGCCTGCTGCCCTGCTCGAACAGCTCGTGGCCGAGGGCCGCAATTTCGACAGTCTGAACCAACCCGCCTGAGAGCTGCTAACAAAACTCTTCTGGCGTCGTTGCTGTGCCTTGTCGTACTAACGTACTGCCTGCGGCCCAGCGCCTAGCCAGAACCGCTACGCTGAGTTTTGTCAGCCGCTCGAAGTCACCACCAAATTAACAGAGACAGGAGACATACCCCATGCGCGAAGCCGTCATCGTATCCACCGCCCGCACCCCGCTGGCCAAGTCGCACCGCGGCGAATTCAATGCCACGCCGGCCGCCCAGCTGGCCGCGTTCTCCCTCACGGCGGCCGTCGAGCGCGCGGGCGTGGACCCCGCCATGTTCGAGGACTTCATCCTGGGCTGCGGCAACCCCGATGGCTTCCAGGGCCGCAACCTGGGCCGCCAGACCGTGCTGCGCGCCGGGCTGCCGCTGTCGGTGGCGGGCACCACGGTCACGCGCTTTTGCGCCTCGGGCCTGCAGTCCATCGCCATTGCTGCGGGCCGCATCGTGGCCGAAGGCGTGCCGGCGATGCTTGCCGGCGGGGTGGAAACCATCTCGGGCATGCGCCCGGGCAACAACCTGCCCACCGACATGGACCCCTGGCTGGTGGAGCACAAGCCGGCCCTGTACATGGCCATGATCGACACCGCCGACGTGGTGGCCCAGCGCTACGGTATCTCGCGCGAGGACCAGGACGCCTTCTCGCTGCAAAGCCAGCAGCGCACGGCGGCGGCGCAGGCGGCTGGCCTGTTCGACGGTGAAATCATCCCCTGCGCCACGCGCATGGCCGAAAAGAACAAGGACACCGGTGAAGTCACGTACCGCGAGGTGGTGGCCACGCGCGACACCTGCAACCGCCCCGGCACCACGCTTGAAGGCCTGCTGGCGCTCGAACCCGTCAAGGGCCCCGGCCAGTTCGTCACGGCCGGCAATGCCTCGCAGCTCTCGGACGGTTCGTCGGCCTGCGTGCTGATGGAGGCCAAGGAAGCGGAGCGTTTGGGCCTGCAGCCGTTGGGCGCGTTTCGCGGCATGGCCGTGGCCGGGTGCGAACCCGACGAAATGGGGATCGGCCCGGTGTTCGCGGTGCCCAAGCTGCTGGCGCGCCATGGTCTCACGGTCGAGGACATCGGCCTGTGGGAGCTCAACGAGGCCTTCGCCTCGCAGGCGCTGTATTGCCAGCGCCGGCTGGGCATTCCCATGGAGCGGCTGAACGTCAACGGCGGCGCCATCTCTATCGGCCACCCTTTCGGCATGACGGGCGCGCGGCTGGCCGGCCACATCCTGCTCGAAGGCAGGCGCCGCAAGGCCAAATGGGGCGTGGTGACCATGTGCATCGCCGGTGGCATGGGCGCCGCAGGCCTGTTTGAAATATTCTGAAGCAAGGCACGACATGGATCTCCAATTCACCCCTGAAGAGCAGGCCTTCCGCGCAGAAGTGCAGGCCTTTCTGAAAGACCAGCTGCCCGCCGCCCTGGCGCACAAGGTCAAGGCCGGGCAGCGCCTGACCAAGGCCGACCAGGAGGAGTGGCACGCCATCCTCAACGCGCGCGGCTGGCTGGCCAACCACTGGCCCGCGCAGTACGGCGGCCCCGGCTGGGGCGCGGTGCAGAAGTTCATCTTCGACACCGAGTGCGCTGTCGCGGGTGGGCCGCGTATCGTGCCGTTCGGGCTCAACATGCTGGGCCCGGTGCTGATCAAGTACGGCAACGAGGCACAAAAGCAGTACTGGCTGCCGCGCATCCTGAACGGCGCCGACTGGTGGTGCCAGGGTTATTCGGAGCCCGGCGCGGGCTCGGACCTGGCCTCGGTCAAGACCACGGCCGTGCGCGGATCGGATGGTGATGGCGAGCACTACATCGTCAACGGCCAGAAGACCTGGACGACCCAGGGCCAGCATGCCAACATGATCTTCTGCCTGGTGCGCACCGACCGCGAGGCCAAGGCCCAGGCAGCCATCAGCTTTCTGCTGGTGGACATGGACACCCCGGGCGTGGAGGTGCGCCCCATCCGCACACTCGACGGCGACAGCGAGGTCAACGAGGTGTTCTTCACCGATGTGCGCGTGCCCGCCGAGAATCTGGTGGGTGAGGAGAACAAGGGCTGGACCTATGCCAAGTACCTGCTCACCTATGAGCGCACCGGCATCGCCGGCGTGGGCTTCTCGGTCGCTGCACTCGAAAAGCTCAAGGTCATTGCCGCCAAGGTGCAGCGCAATGGCCGCCCGCTGGCCCAGGACCCACAGTTCGCCACCCGCATGGCCAAAGTCGAGATCGACCTTGAGAACATGAAGACCACCAACCTGCGCGTGATCGCCGCCGTAGCCGGCGGCGGCGTGCCGGGGGCCGAGAGCTCCATGCTCAAGATCCGCGGCACCGAGATCCGCCAGGAGATCCTGTCGCTGATCCGCCGCGCCATGGGCCCCCATGCCCTGCCCTACATCGAGGAAGCGCAGTACCAGGACATGGCCGACGCATCCGCAGGCCCCGCCGAGGCGGCCACGGTGGCGGCGAACTACTTCAACTACCGCAAGCTGTCGATCTTCGGCGGCTCCAATGAAATCCAGAAGAACATCATCTCCAAGATGATCCTGGGCCTGTGAGGCTGATGCGATGAACTTTGAACACACCGAAGACCGCCGCATGCTGGCGGACACGCTGGGCCGCTTCGTGGCCGGGCAGTGCCCCATGGAGACCCGCAACGCCATTGCCTATGGCAGCACCGGCATGTCGCCGGCCCTCTGGGGCCAGTTTGCCGAGCTGGGCGCCATCGGCGCCCTCTTCCCCGAGGCCGATGGGGGCTTTGGCGGTGCTGGCTTCGATATCGCCGTGGTCTTCGAGGCCCTGGGCCGTGGCTTGGTGGTGGAGCCCTTCCTGGGCGCCCTGCTGGTCGGGCGCGCCCTGGCGGCGGCCGGTACGGCAGCACAGAAGGAGCGCATTGCCAGCCTGATCGACGGCAGCACCGTGGCCGCGCTGGCGCACGATGAGCCCGGCAGCCACTACGAACTGGAGCGCGTCGCCACGCAGGCCGTGCGCAACGCCCAGGGCTGGGCACTCTCGGGCGCCAAGGCCGTGGTGCTGCAGGGTGGAGAGGCGCAGCTGCTGCTGGTATCGGCCCGCACTGCGGGCGCGGTGGACAGCGAGGACGGCATTTCGCTGTTCCTCGTGCCCGCCGATGTACCCGGCGTGGTGCGCCGCGGCTACGGCCGCATCGACGGCGGGGGCGCGGCCGACATCACGTTCGAGCAGGTGCAATTGGGCGCCGACGCCCTGCTGGGCGCCGAGGGCCAGGGCTTTGCCACGCTGGAGCTGGCCGTGGGCTGGGGCGTCATGGCACTGTGCGCCGAAGCGCTGGGCGCCATGGAAGTGGCCAAGAAGGACACGCTCGAATACCTGCAGACGCGCAAGCAGTTCGGCGTGCCGATCGGCAGCTTCCAGGCACTGCAGCACCGCATGGCCGACCTGCTGCTGGAGGTCGAACAGGCACGCTCGGCCGTGATCAACGCCGCTGCGGCCATGGACGCCGAGCGGGTGGCGCGTGAGCGGGCGCTGTCGGCCGCCAAGTTCACTATCGGCCGCATCGGCACCCTGGTGTCCGAAGAGAGCATCCAGATGCACGGCGGCATCGGCATGACCTGGGAGCTGCCTCTGTCGCACTATGCCAAGCGGCTGGTGATGATCGACCACCAGCTGGGCGATGAAGACCACCACCTGGCGCGCTACATGGCGCTGGGCTGATACCGGGCCAGAATTTTTCCGGGACACCCAAGGAGACTGAACCATGACCAACCAACAACCGTCCCAGGAAATCGACCTGCCCCTCGAAGGGGTGCGCGTGCTGGACCTGTCGCGCGTCTTTGCCGGGCCGCTGTGCGGCCAGGTGCTGGCCGACTTCGGCGCAGAAGTCATCAAGGTCGAGCACCCGGGCCGCGGCGACGACACGCGCGACTGGGGCATGCGCATCGGCAAGACCGAGACCACCTACTACAACAGCATGAACCGCAACAAGCGGTCGATCACGCTGGACCTGCAAAGCCCGGAGGGCCTGCAGATCGTGCACGACCTGCTGCCGCAGTGTGACGTGGTGATCCACAACTTCAAGACCGGCGGCGCCGAGAAGCTGGGCCTGGGCTACGAACAGCTCAAGACCATCCGGCCCGACCTCATCTACTGCGCCGTGGCCGGCTACGACGCGAGCGGCCCCGAGGCCAAACGCCCCGGCTACGACCTGGTGATCCAGGGCGAGGCCGGCCTCATGGCGCTGAACGGCGAAGCCGAGCAGCCGCCCCTGAAGTTCGGCGTGGCGGTGGTGGACCTGGTGACCGGCATGCATGCGGCCCAGGCCGTGCTGGCCGCCCTGTTCCGCCGCGAGCGCACGGGCAAGGGCCGGCTCATCGAGATGGCGCTGTACGACTGCGGCATCATGGTCACGGGCTACTACGGGCTCGATGCACTGCAGTTGGGCCGGGACCCCGCGCGCTACGGCAACGCACACCCTTCCATCGTGCCCTACGGCATGTTCGAGGCGGCGGACGGCCCGCTGATCATCGCGGTGGGCAACAACGCGCAGTTCGACAAGTTCTGCCGCCAGGTCATCGGGCGGCCGGACATCGTCGAAGACCCGCGCTTTGCCACCAATGTGGAGCGCGCCAAGAACCGCCCCGCACTGGTGCCGCTGCTCAACGCCATGATCCACTCGTTCAAGCGCGACGTGCTGATCGAGCGCATGACGGTGGCCGGCATCCCTTGCGGCAGGGTTGCAGGCCTGCACGAGGCCTTGACCAGCGAGCGCACGCGCGCGAGCGGCCTGGTGCACGACATGCCCCACCCCGTGACGGGCACGACGCCGGTGTTCGCACCGCCCTACCGCCTGGACGGGCAGCGCCTGCCCTTGCGCAATGCCCCGCCCACGCTGGGCGAAGGCACGCGCGAGGTGCTGCACCGGCTGCTTGCCCTGAACGACGAGCAATTGCAGCAGTTGCAGCAGCGCGGCGTGCTGACCTTGCCCGAAGCCTGAGATGAACACCCCCTGAGTCGCTTCGCGCCTTCCCCCTCTCTCGTATTGCTGCGCAATACGGGAGGGGGACGCCCCCAGTGCGGCGGGGCGGCCCTTGCACGGGGGCGCTGGCCTGGGGCGCGCCAGTTTCCACCCACCGACATCCACAACACCGAGACAAGACCATGACAACGCATTTGAATCGCCGCACCGCTTTGCAGGGCCTGGCCGCACTGGGCAGCGCGGGCCTGCTGGGCACCAGCCTGGCCCAGAGCACCAAGGACGCCTGGCCCGCCAGCCTCATCAAGCTGATCGTGCCCTTCCCCGCGGGCGGCCCCACCGACACGGCCTCTCGCATCGTCGGGCAGAAGCTGGCCGAGCGCCTCAAGCAGGCCGTGGTGGTGGAAAACCGCCCCGGGGCCTCAGGCTCGATCGCTGCGCTGCAGGTGATGAAGGCCGAACCCGATGGCTACACGCTGATGATGCTGGCCACCCCCACCCTGCTGGCGCCCCACCTGTACAAGAAGGCGGGCTACGACACGGTGAAGGATTTCGCCCCCGTGGCCACAGTGTACGACCTGCCCATCGTCGTGGTGGTCAACCCCACGCAGCTGCCGGACGTGACCGACCTGCGCAAGCTCATCGCCAACGCCAAGGCGCAGAAGAACCCGCTCAACTACACCAGCTCCGGCGCGGGCAGCTTCGGCCACCTGAGCATGGAGCTGCTCAAGCAGATGGGCGGCTTCGACATGCAGCACGTGCCCTACAAGGGCGGCGTGCCGGCCATCACCGACACCATCGGCGGCCAGGTGCCGGTGATGTATGCCGACCTGGTAGCCGCCCTGCCCCACATCAAGGCCGGCAAGCTGCGCGCCATCGCCGTGGGGTCGCCCCAGCGCGTGGCCATGCTGCCCGACGTGCCGACCATCGCCGAGCAGGGCTTCAAGGGCTATGACGCGGTGTCCTGGGGCGGGCTGCTGGCGCCTGCGGGCACGCCCAAGGCCGTGGTGGATCGCATCGCCGGCGAGGTCCGGCAGATCCTGGCCGAGAAGGAAACCCAGGAGAAGCTGCTGCACGCGGGAGCCATTGCCCGCTTCCAGGACCCCGCGCAGATGGGCCAGCACCTGCAGCAGGACTATGCCAAGTGGGGCCAGCTGATCCGCGACAAGTCCATCGCCTCGGAGTGACACGGCCATGAAGACACGCATCACCGAACTTTTCGGCATACAGCACCCGATCATCCAGGGCGGCATGCACCATGTGGGCCTGGCCGAGCTGGCGTCGGCGGTCTCCAATGCGGGCGGGCTGGGCATGATCACGGGGCTGACACAGCGCACACCCGAGCTGCTGGCCCGCGAGATCGCGCGCTGCCGCGAAATGACCGCCAAGCCTTTCGGCGTGAACCTCACCTTTCTGCCCTCGGTCAACCCGCCCGACTACCCGGGCTATGTGAAGGCCATCATTGACGGCGGCGTGAAAGTGGTTGAGACCGCAGGCAACAACCCGCAGAAATGGCTGCCGGCGCTCAAGGAGGCCGGCATCAAGGTCATCCACAAGTGCACCTCGGTGCGCCGCCCAGGCCATCGGCTGCGATGCGATCAGCGTGGACGGCTTTGAGTGCGGCGGCCACCCGGGCGAGGACGATGTGCCCAACTTCATCCTGCTGCCGCGGGCCGCCGAAGAACTGACCATCCCCTTCGTTGCATCGGGCGGCATGGCCGACGGCCGCTCGCTCGTGGCCGCGCTGGCGCTGGGCGCCGAGGGCATGAACATGGGCACGCGCTTCATCGCCACGCAAGAGGCGCCGGTGCACGAGAACGTCAAGCGCGCCATAGTCGCGGCCAGCGAGCTCGATACGCGCATGGTCATGCGCCCGCTGCGCAACACCGAGCGGGTGCTGAGCAACGCGGCCGTGGAGCGGCTGCTGCAAAAAGAACGCGAGCTGGGCGCCGCCATCACCTTCGAAGACATCCTGCCCGAGGTGGCTGGCGTCTACCCGCGCATCATGCAAAGCGGCGAGATGGATGCCGGCGCCTGGTCCTGCGGCATGGTCGCCGGCCTGATCCACGACGTACCGACGGTGCAGCAGCTGATCGACCGGACCATGGCCGAGGCCCACGCCCTGATCCACGAACGCCTGGCGGGCCTCGCCCGCTGAGCTTTCCACCTACTCCAGAAAGAATTCCATGAAAGCAATCGTCGCTGTCAAGCGCGTGGTG
>NZ_LMIJ01000014.1:90099-91110 GCF_001428665.1 Acidovorax sp. Root219 | reverse complement strand
CCTGAACGAGCCCCGCTACGTCACCTTGCCCAACATCATGAAGGCCAAGAAGAAGCAGCTCGACATCGTCAAGCCCGAAGACCTGGGTGTGGATGTCACCCCCCGCCTGAAGACCCTGAAGGTCACCGAACCCGCCAAGCGCGGCGCCGGCGTCAAGGTGGCCGACGTGGCCGCCCTGGTCGACAAGCTCAAGAACGAAGCCAAAGTCATCTGAAGCATAAGGAGAACAACCAAATGACCGTACTCGTTATTGCCGAACACGACAACGCCACCGTCAAGGGTGCGACCTTCAACACCGTGACCGCCGCCATCGCCTGCGGTGGCGACGTGCACGTGCTGATCGCCGGCCACAATGCCGGTGCCGCAGCAACGGCCGCAGCCCAAATTGCCGGCGTCGCCAAGGTCATCCATGCCGATGCCCCCGGCCTGGAACACGGCCTGGCCGAGAACGTGGCCGCCCAGGTGCTGGCCATTGCTGCCAACTACAGCCACATCCTGTTCCCCGCCACTGCCAGCGGCAAGAACGTGGCCCCGCGCGTGGCGGCCAAGCTGGATGTCGCGCAGATCAGCGACATCACCAAGGTGATCTCCCCCGATACCTTCGAGCGCCCCATCTACGCGGGCAACGCCATTGCCACCGTGCAAAGCGCAGACAGCGTCAAGGTCATCACCGTGCGCACCACGGGGTTCGACCCGGCAGCAGCCACCGGTGGCAGCGCAGCGACGGAAACCGCAGCAGCGACCACTGACACCGGCAAGAGCACCTTCGTGGGCAGCGAGATCGCCAAGAGCGACCGCCCGGAACTCACCGCCGCCAAGATCATCGTCTCCGGTGGCCGGGCCCTCGGCAGCAAGGAAAAGTTCGACGAAGTGATGACCCCGCTGGCCGACAAGCTGGGCGCCGCGCTGGGTGCCAGCCGCGCCGCAGTGGATGCGGGGTACGCGCCGAACGACTGGCAAGTGGGCCAGACGGGCAAGATCGTGGCGCCGCAGCTGTACATCGCGGCGGGG
>NZ_LMIJ01000014.1:0-90093 GCF_001428665.1 Acidovorax sp. Root219 | reverse complement strand
GGCGATCAACAAGGATGCGGAGGCGCCGATCTTCAGTGTGGCGGACTATGGGCTGGAGGCGGATCTGTTTACCGCTGTGCCGGAGCTGGCCCGGGCGCTGTGATCCGCCGGGGGCCTATGGCATTTCAAACAATGGAGACAAGCATGCACAACAACCAACCTCTCAATCGCCGCCGTCTGCTGGCAACCGCCACGGCGGGCATCGCCGCCGCCGCAGCACCCGCCTGGGCCAACCCATCGTGGCCCAGCAAGCCGATCCGCATCGTCGTGCCCTACACGGCGGGCGGCTTCACCGACCAGATGGCGCGCCTGCTGCAGGTCGGGCTGCAGCAGGCGCTGGGGCAACCAGTTGTGATCGACAACAAGCCGGGTGCCAACAGCATCATCGGCGTGGATGCGGTGGCCAAGGCTGCGCCCGACGGGCACACCTTCGCCGTGGTGATTGCGGCCTACGCGGCCAATACCACCCTGTACCCCAAGCTGCCCTACGACCCGAAGAAGGACCTGGTGGGCGTATCCCTCATGGGGATTTCGCCGCTGGTGGCCGCGGTCGCCACGAATGCTCCGTACAAGACCACGGCGGAGCTAGTGGCCTATGGTCGCGCCAACCCGGGCAAGCTGAGCTACGCGTCATCGGGCTCAGGGTCGGCCGCGCACCTGACCTCTGAACTCATGCGCCTGGTCACCAAGGTGGACATGGTGCATGTGCCCTACAAAGGAGCCTCCCCCGCCTTGGCCGACCTCATGGGCGGGCAGATCCCCTTGTTCCTGGACCCACCTCCCAACCTGATCCAGCCCGCCAAGGCCGGCAAGATCCGTCTGATCGGGGTGGCCAGCGACAAGCGCGTTCCGGCGCTGCCGGACGTACCCACCTTTGCCGAGCAAGGCTATCCCGGCATCGTCGGCAGCACCTGGGCCGCCATGCTGGCCCCGGCGGGTGTGCCGCGCGAGATCGTGCAGCGCATGTCTGCCGAGGTCGCGCGCATCATCCGCAGCGCGGAGGTGTCGCGCCGTCTGGAGCAGAGCATGGGCACGTTCGCCGAGGGCTCCACCCCGCAGGAGTGCGATGCCTTCATCGCCAGCGAAACAGCGAAATGGGCCAAGGTCATCCGCGATGCCGGCGTGGTGGTCGACTGAGAGGCTGAGAATCTTTCGCCCATGCCCGCCTTGCACGCCAAAACACCCCGGCTCGTCGTTACAAATGCTCGCCATAGCCCGAGCTATGGCTGTGCTTTGCGCCTAGATCCGAGGCGTTTTGACGCGCCCCTCGGTCACGGTCAAAAAATTCCCAGCCTCTGATTCAGCCACATAACGATTGCTCCCGGCACCTATGCGCCGCATCTGCATCCTCCTACAAGGCTGCAACCGGTCGATCCGTACGATCAGTCATCCCTGCCACTGCGCTTGCCCGCAGCCAGGCCCCCCTTTGGCCAAGAGGTGCCGCCATGATGACCGATTCGCAAAACCTTTTCAGCACAGCGCAGGCCTTGCCTGGTGCGCTGGCGTCGATGGGTTCTGCCCCGGTGATCCGGCAGCTGCGGCACTTGGTGGACAACGGATTGGCCGATCTGCCCCAGCCCGGCACTGGCCGCACGCTGGAGCGCTGGCAGGCGCTGAGCCTGGTGGCCGGCCACGACCTGTCGCTGGCCAGGCTGTACGAAAGCCATACCGATGCCCTGGCCATCCTGCGTGAACTGGGCGGTCAGCCACGATCGCGCGGCGAGGTGTGGGCCATGTGGGCGGCCGAGTCGCCAGGGCGGCGGCTCGAAGCCATCGACCGGGGCGCTGCGGGCATCGTGCTGTCGGGCTCCAAGGCCTCGTGTGCTGGCGCCCTGGGTGCCAGCCATGCGCTGCTTACGGCGTGGCTTCCCGGGCAGCAACCGCAACTCATGGCGGTGGAGCTCGATGATCCCAGCGTCACCATCCAGACCAATGACTGGCACGCCGTGGGCATGGCGGATACCGGCAGTGCGGATGTGACCTTCCACAACACACCCGCCATCATGCTCGGGTCCCCAGGCGATTTCATGCGGCGCTGCGGCTACTGGCAAGGCGGCGCAGGCATCGCGGCGTGCTGGCACGGTGGCATTCGTGCGGTGGCCCAGGTGCTGTATGCAGCGGTGCAGCAATGCCCTTCCACCCATCCCCTGCATGCCACGCGCGCTGCAGCATTGGGCCGGGTGGATGTGGTCGTCAACAGTACCGCAGCCGTGTTGCGCGACAGCGCCTCCTGGATCGACGCCCACCCTGGCGATGCGGCGATGACCCTGGCCCTGCGCACCCGGCAGGCGGTGGGGAATGGCGCCTTGCGGGTCTTGGAGGAAACGGGGCGGGCTCTGGAGGGCACGGCGTTCAGCCGGAACACGTTTTTTGCGCGTATGGCGGCAGCCCTGCCGGCTTTCATGCGCCAGAGCCAGGGTGATCGCGACGATACCGCCCTGGCCGCAGCGCTGCTCGCACAGGAAAAGCCACCAGCCTGGGCCCTGTGATCAGCGCAGGCCCTTTGCGGTGCCGTCCTACATCCAGAGGCCCTGCTCCCGCTTACCATTGGCTTGTCGATACCGCAGTCGACATCCCCCCACTTGCATCACTGCAAGCAGAAAGCCCGCTCAACGCGGGCTTTCCTTTTTTGTGCTGCGCTGCGTCGAAACCCCTCCCGTGCCAGGGCTGTTGCGAATGGTTGCCCGACTCCCGTTTACTGCGGTTCAGAATGCCCTGTCTCCAACCATGCGGGGGTTCTATGCCGATGGAGTACCTGAAAGTGATCGCTGTCGAGATGCTTCCGTTCGACGTGGACGATGAGGCAGGCGTGGACAAGCTGCGGGTGCTGGAAGCCGCCGGCATGGTGGAAGTGCAGTTCACGCAGGAGCGCGGCAGCCCCGCCCGCGTGGTCGCCATCACCGGCCTGGGCAGGGCCTCGCTGCTCGCCGAAGTCGCCAAACAGGTCATCCGACAGCGAAGCCCCGAGGTGTCGTCCGCCTGGGCGGCGTTGTCCTGAGGCGAATTTCCCGGGAAACCTAGGTACGGCTCCCATTCAGCTGCGACTTGGCTCGCAGTGAACTTCGTGTGTGCCGGTGCCATTGGCGCTTGTAGAGGCTTCTGTCCCCGACATCGGCTGCGTAGACGCATGAAGGTGAACGCTATGCCCCAAAAGACGGGCATCGCTACCTGAGCCACTTCCTTCCATGCGCACCTTTACGGCAAATCAGGGCTCTCGCCTTTTGCAACGCCTCTGCACGAACACCGTGTAGGTAAATACCTACCAGCGCATGCGCACCGGTCTTGCGGTCGCATATTGCAGTGCAGCAGAACATGGAGGTCAACAACCCCTCCATCATGAACGACGCAGCGCAATCGACTCCCTTCGCAGCCACTTCGGCTGCGGCGTCGTCCCACTTTCATCACTATGAAGTGCTGGGCGCCCATGTGGATTCCACAGCCACCACCTTCACGGTATGGGCGCCCAATGCCCGCCAGGTCGAAGTCATCGGTAGTTTCAGCAACTGGGCGCCCCTGGCCATGCAGCGCGCACAGGACGGCTCGGGCCGCTGGAGCACGCGCGTGGATGGCGCCGGCCATGGCGATCTGTACAAGTACCGCATCCAGGATTCGCATGGCCAGTGGGCAGAAAAGGCCGATCCCTATGCCACCCGGCAGGAGCACCCTCCCGGCACAGCCTCCCAGATCTGGAACCTCGACTACGAATGGAACGACCGCGCCTGGATGGCCGCACGCGGCGAGCGGCAGGCGCTGGGCGCGCCGATGTCCATCTACGAGGTGCACCTGGGCTCCTGGCAGCGCCAGGAAGACGGGCGTTTTCTGAACTACCGAGATATCGCGCAGCGCCTGGCAGCCCATTGCAACGCCCTGGGCTTCACGCACGTGGAGCTGATGCCCATTACAGAACATCCTTTCTATGGATCGTGGGGCTACCAGGCCACTGGCTACTTCGCACCCACGGCGCGCTATGGCGATCCGCAGGACCTGATGGTGCTGGTGGACACCCTGCACCAGCACGGCATCGGCGTGTTGCTGGACTGGGTGGTGTCGCACTTTCCATCGGATGCGCATGGCCTCGCCCGCTTCGACGGCACGGCGCTGTATGAGCATGAAGACCTGCGCAAGGGCTTTCACCCCGAGTGGAACAGCCTGATCTTCAACTACGGCCGCTATGAGGTGCGCGACTTCCTCATCAGCAACGCCTTGTTCTGGCTGGGCAAGTACCACTTCGATGGCATCCGCGTGGATGCGGTGTCATCCATGCTCTACCTGGATTTTTCGCGCAAGCCCGGCGAATGGGTGCCCAACGCCGATGGCGGGCACCAGAACTGGGAAGCCGTGCGCTTTCTGCAGGACCTGAACTGCGCCGTCTACGCCGAGTTCCCCGACGTGCACGTGATCGCCGAGGAGTCCACTGCCTGGGCCGGGGTGTCGCGCCCCGTCGATACCAACGGCCTGGGCTTCGGCATGAAGTGGAACATGGGCTGGATGAACGACACGCTTCGCTACATGCAGCGTGACCACGCGCACCGCCACTGGCACGAGGGCGATATCCGCTTCTCCATGGTCTATACCTTCGACGAGAACTTTGTGCTGGCGCTCTCCCACGATGAAGTGGTGTATGGCAAGCGCAGTCTGCTGTCTCGCCAGCCGGGCGACCAGTGGCAGCGCTTTGCCGGCCTGCGCACGCTCTACGGAATGATGTGGTCGCACCCGGGCAAGAAGCTGCTCTTCATGGGCGGTGAGTTCGGCCAGATCGACGAATGGCACCACGAGCGCACGCTGGACTGGCACCTGTGGGCCGAGGCCCGCCACAGCGGCATGGCGCGCTGGGTGGCCGACCTCAACCGCACCTACCGCGAGCGCCCTGCCCTGCACGCGCACGATTTCGATGCCGAAGGCTTTGCCTGGGCGCCCATGGCACCGCACCAGACCACCGTGCTGGCCTTCATCCGCCGCGCTGGCGACGACATCGTACTGGCCGTGCACAACCTGACGCCGCAGCCTGTCGCCGCACTGCGGGTTGGCGTGCCGGTGGCCGGGCACTGGCATGAGTTGCTCAACAGCGATGCCGAAGCGTACGGCGGCAGCGGCATGGGCAACTTTGGCGGAGTGGATGCAACGCCCACGCCGCTCGAAGGCCAACCGGCCCACGTGCACCTGACCGTGCCCCCTCTTTCGACCGTTCTTCTTTCCAACCGCCCCACAAGGGCTTGATTCTTCACTGGAGCTGATGCTATGTCGCGTACCCGAAATGTGTTGGCGATCGTGATGGCAGGGGGCGAAGGCTCCCGCCTGCACCCCCTGACGGACGAGCGCTGCAAACCTGCAGTGCCCTTCAATGGCAAGCACCGCATCGTGGACTTCGTGCTGTCCAATTTGGTCAACTCGGAGATCTATTCGATCTACCTGCTGGTGCAGTACAAGTCGCAGTCCCTGATCGAGCACATCCGCAGCTCTTGGACCATGACGCGCTTCATCCCCCAGCACTTCGTGACGGTGGTGCCGCCGCAGATGCGCAACGGCCCCGAGTGGTTCCAGGGCACGGCCGATTCGGTGTACCAGAACATCCACCTGATCGAATCCTTCCAACCCGACATCGTGGCGGTCTTTGGTGCTGACCACATCTACCGCATGGACGTGCGCCAGATGGTGGACTTCCACCGAGACAGCAAAGCCCATGTGAGCGTAGCAACACTGCCGGTGCCCCTGTCGCAATGCAACCAGTTCGGCATCGTGGAGATCGACGCCCACCATCGCATTGCCAACTTCGTGGAAAAGCCCAAGAACACTCGCCCCATGCCCGGCAGCAGCACGCATGCGCTGGCATCCATGGGCAACTATCTGTTCGATGCCGATGTTCTGCTCGACGCTCTGAAGAAGGCGCACGCCACAGGCCACAGCGACTTCGGCCGCGATATCCTGCCCACCATGCTGCAATCTCATCGGCTGATGGCCTATGACTTTACCGCCAATGAGATCCCCGGTACCGCGTCTTATGAAGAGCATGCGTATTGGCGCGACGTGGGCACCATCGATGCGTATTTCGATGCGCATTTCGATACTCTGGGCGCCACACCGCGCTTTCGCATGACCAACCGCGAGTGGCCAATCTACGCCAGCCCCGACCAGGCCGAGTCGGCCCAGATCGAGAACGGCGTGATACACCGCTCGGTGGTGGGTTCGGGCAGCATCGTCGATGGCGCAACGCTCAACCATGCCATGCTGCGCCGCTCGGTGCTGGTGGAACGCGATGCGACGCTGGAGCACTGCATCGTCATGGAACGCTCGCGTATCGGTCAAGGTGCCCACGTGCGCCGCGCCATCATCGACCAGGACAACGATATCCCCCCAGGCGAGCGGATCGGCTTCGACGAAGCGGAGGACCGCCGCCGGTTCCACGTCACGGAAAGCGGCATCGTGGTCGTGCCGCGGCAGTTCTTTCCAACGCGCACTGCGTTCGTGAGCAATACGCTCAAGGTGGACCGGGTGCGCCAACCCGTGCCAGCCGCCCTGGGCAACGACTTCAGAGCCGCTGCATGAAGCCCGAGGTACATGCCGCAGGCCCCCTTCCCACGAACCACTTCAAGCGGGTGCGCCCTGTGAGGCAAGTCGGCCCCGGCCGACCCTGGCCCCTGGGAGCGACCGTGGACCGGCTGGGCGTCAACTTCGCCGTCTATTCCTCTGTGGCGACCCGCGTGGAGATCTGCCTGTTTTCCGAAAACGACCGGGAGATGGAGCGCATCGCCCTGCCCTGCCTGACCGACGACGTGTGGCATGGCCATGTGGCGGGCGTCAAGGCAGGCCAGAAGTACGGCCTGCGCGTGCATGGCCCCTATGAACCCGAGGCCGGACAGCGCTGCAACAGCGCCAAGCTGCTGATGGACCCGTTCTCCAAGGCGCTGGACAGGCCCGTGCGTGGTGCCGCGGACCAGTTCGGCTACGAACTAGCGCAGCCCGATGAAGACCTGGTGCCCAGCACCCGGGACAATGGCCGCACGGCACCCAAAACCCGCGTCGTGCGCTCGCGCTTCGACTGGGGCGACGACCGGCCGCCCCGCGTGCCGGCGCGCGACACGGTGTTCTACGAGGTCCACGCCAAGGGTTTCACGCAGACCCACCCGGGCGTGCCGGAGAACCTGCGGGGAACCTACGCGGGCCTGGCATCGCCGGCTGCCATCGCATATTTCAAGCAGCTGGGCGTGACCAGCATCGAATTGCTGCCGGTGCAGGCCTTCATCGACGACCACCGGCTGGTGGAGATGCAACTGGCCAACTACTGGGGCTACAACACGGTGGCTTTCTTCGCACCCGAGCCGCGCTACGCGGCGCGCGCGGGCGCCGACGGCGGGGTCGATGAATTCAAGGCCATGGTCAAGGCACTGCACGCGGCAGGCCTGGAGGTGATCCTCGACGTGGTCTACAACCACACCGGCGAAGGCAACCACCTGGGGCCCACGCTCAGCCTCAAGGGCATAGACCACGCCGCCTATTACCGCCTGACCGAAGACCGGCGCATGTGCATGGACTACACCGGCACCGGCAACACGGTGGACACCAGCAGCCCGCCCGCCCTGCAATTGGTGATGGACAGCCTGCGCTACTGGGTGCAGGAGATGCATGTGGATGGCTTTCGCTTCGACCTGGCTTCGGCCTTGGGGCGCGATGCCGCAGGTGCCTACACCTTGCGCGCGCCGTTCTTCGCAGCGATGGCGCAGGACCCGGTGCTCTCGCGCACCAAGCTCATCGCCGAGCCCTGGGACCTGGGGCCCTATGGCTACCAGCTGGGCGGCTTTCCCGTTGGCTGGATGGAGTGGAACGGCCGCTACCGCGATGCCGTGCGCGATTACTGGATCAACGCGGACGGCAGCCTGCCGGCGTTTGCGGCCTGCCTGTGCGGCTCGGCCGACATGTACCAGCCCCGGCGGCGCCGGCCCACGGCCAGCGTGAACATGGTCACCGTGCACGACGGCTTCACCCTGGCCGACCTCGTGAGCTACAACGAAAAGCACAACGATGCCAACGGCGAAGGCGGCCAGGACGGAGAATCGCACAACCGCAGCTGGAACTGCGGGGCCGAAGGGGATACCGACGATGCCGACGTGCTCGCGCTGCGCGAGCGGCAGGTGCGCAACTTCCTGGCCACCCTGTTCATGTCGCACGGCACGCCGCTGCTGCTGGGTGGCGACGAGCTGGGGCGCACCCAGCAGGGCAACAACAATGGCTACTGTCAGGACAGTGCCCTGTCGTGGTACGACTGGGAACGCGCGGGCCGGCACGGCGAACTGCAGTCCTTCACCCAGGCGCTGGCGGCCTTGCGCCGGGCGCTGCCCGTGGTCCGGCCCCACACCTGGCCCGTGGACGAGGCGGGCCTGCCGCAGCTAGTCACCGTGAGGTGGCACAGCGTGTGGGGAATGGACATGACCGCGGAGGAATGGGATGACCCCGCAGTGCGCTGCGTGGGTGCGGTCATGGAAAGCGTGGCCGAGGAGGAGCTGTCGGTGATGCTGCTGTTCAACGCCAGCGATGCCGATGCCGTCTTCACCCTGCCCGCTGAGGGCTCCAGCCGCAGCTGGACGCTGCGCATGGACACCCGCGATGCCCGCGTGGTAGCCGTGGGCGAGGAAGCCGGCGCACCCACCGTGGCAGCCGGCGGGCAGCACACCCTGCTGGCACGTTCGATGGCGATACTGACGGCACCTTTCGCACCCAGCCCCCCTGCCACCGCATGAGGCGCACGCACACCATGCCCTTCGGCGCACGGCTGCTGGCCGGTGGCGGTGCCCGGTTCTCGCTCTGGGCGCCTGCGGCTCAGGAAGCAGCATTGTGGTACAGCCCGACGCCGAAGGCGGCGGCCCGAACCCTCCCCGCCACCCGGGCCGACGGTGGCTGGTGGCAGGCTAATGCCGCCGACGCCGGTGCGGGCACCCCGTACCGCTGGCTCATCGACGGCAAGCTCACCGTGCCCGACCCGGCCTCGCGCAGCAATCCCTGGGGGCCGCACGAGCCCAGTGTCGTCACCGATCCCGCCAGCCATGAATGGAAGACGGACTGGGCCGGCCGACCCTGGAACGAACTGGTCTTCTACGAGCTGCATGTGGGCAGCTTCAGCCCGCTGGGTACTTATGAAGGCGCCATCCGCAAGCTGCCGGAGCTGGCGGCCCTGGGTTTCACGGCGCTCGAACTGATGCCGCTGGCCGGCTTTGGCGGGCAATGGGGCTGGGGCTATGACGGCGTGCTGCCTTTCGCGCCGCATGCGGCCTATGGCAGCCCGCAAGACCTCAAGCGCCTGGTCGACGAGGCGCATGCGCTGGGAATATGCGTCTTCCTCGACGTGGTCTATAACCACTTCGGGCCTGACGGCAACTACCTGCATGCGTACGCGCCCCAGTTCTTTTCGAGCAGCCATGCCAGTCCCTGGGGTGCGGCCATCAATTTCGACCAGGAGGGCAGCGCCGTGGTGCGCGATTTCTTCGTGCACAACGCGCTGTACTGGATCGATGAGTTCGGCATGGACGGCCTGCGCCTGGACGCGGTGCACGCCATCGCCGACGACAGCCGTCCCGACATCCTGCAGGAGTTGAGCGCACGCGTGCGCGAGCTGGCCACGGCCAGCGGGCGCTTGGTGCACCTGGTGCTGGAAAACGAGAAAAACCAGCCCGCCCGGCTGTCCTCCTCGCCCGAGCCCGGCCTGTACGATGCCCAGTGGAACGACGATTTTCACCATGCAGTGCATGTGGCTCTAACGGAAGAATCCCAGGGCTACTATGCCAAGTTTGCGCGCCACCCGCTGGCCTTGCTGGCGCGGGTGTTGACCCATGGCTTCGCCTTTCCCGAGGCGGCCAACGTGGCCGGCGGCGATCCGGTGCCGCTGACGTGTATGGTCAACTTCGTCGGCAACCACGACCAGATCGGCAACCGCGCCTTCGGCGAGCGGTTGGGGCAACTGGCGCCTGCCGAGGGGGCAGAACTGGCGCTGCTGCTGGCCTTGCTCACCCCGGCCACACCCATGGTGTTCATGGGCGATGAATTTTCAGCGTCCACGCCGTTCCGGTACTTTGCCAACTGGGACGGTGGCCTGCGCGACGCGGTGCGCGAAGGGCGCGCGCGCGAGTTCGGCCACGCGTTGACCAGCGATGCCGTGCTGCCCGACCCTTGCGACGTGGCCACTCTTCAGGCCAGCCGACTGCAATGGGACGAATCGGACACGTCAATCGGGCAGACTCGCCGGGCCTTGGTGCAGCGATCATTGGAGGCGCGGCGCACCTGGTTGCAGCCCCGTGCGCAGCAACTGTGCGCAGGGGGCCACACGGCGGAGTTCGTGGGAGAGAGCGGCCTGCGCGTGGCCTGGCACTACCAGGACGGAGCAATACTGAGGATGGAAATGAACCTGGGACCAGACACGGTGGACGCCACACCGTCCGCAACTGCGGCGGACATCGCTGCCGTTGAGGTATTCAGCCACCACTGGACAGGTGACGAGGGGCTGTGGGCCCCATGGTCGGCCCGGTGGACCTGCACCGAAGGTTTGGCATGAGCCAGGAGCCAGCTGTTCATGATGCGCTCGGTTCAGACCTGCACCAGCGCGCCGAGCGCGCCGGCATCGCTACCGAATACGCAAGCTTCTGGGGCGAAACCCTGACCGTGAGCCCCGAAGTCCTGGCCAGGGCCCTGGCCGCCATGGGCGCGCATGCCGATGGCAATGCGCCGCAACCCATCGTGGTGGAACAGGGCCATGCCGCGCAGGTGCCGCTGGACGCGGATGGCCCATGGCAACTGCTAACCGAAGAACCCGGCGCGGCAGCACTGCTGGAGGGGACCGGCAGCGTCGCAGAACTGCCTGCTACGCTGGGCTCTGGGTACTACCTCCTGCACTCGCCCGGTGCCGAGAGGCTGCTCATCGTGGCGCCCCGGCGCTGCTGGCTCCCCGAGGGCCTGCAGTCTGGCGAGCGCTGGTGGGGCATCACCGCACAGATGTACGCGCTGCGTTCTGAGCGCAACTGGGGCATCGGCGACTTCACCGACCTGGCCACCCTGGTCCGGCTGGCGGCTTCGCGGGGTGCCGCGTTCGTCGGCGTGAGCCCGCTGCATGCCTTGCGCACGGAACACCCCGAGCAGGCCAGCCCCTACAGCCCCAGCAGCCGACTGGCGCTGAATGTGCTGCATATCGACGTGGCGGCTGTGCCCGAATTTGCCTGCAGCACCGAAGCCCAGGCCCTTTTAGCGGACAGCGGCTTTCAGCAGCGCTTGCGCGAGGTGCGTGCCAGCCCGACCGTGCGCTACGCCGAGGTGGCGGCGCTGAAGGAACCCGTTCTGGCCTTGCTGTGGCAGGAGTTTCGCTCCACCCACTGGGAGGCCGCCACAGCAAGAGGCCAGGAGTTTGATGCATTCATGGCGCAGCACCAGGCGACACTGGGCCTGCATGCGCGCTACGAGGCCATCCAGCTGAACCTGGGTGCGCGGGATCCGCAGGTCTGGGGCTGGCCCGCCTGGCCGCAGGATCTGCAAGACCCGCAAGGCGCTGCGGAACTGGTCTTCGCACGCGAACATGCCGATGCGGTGGCGTATAGGTACTGGCTGCAGTGGCTGGCCTACGTCCAGCTGGGCCAGGCGTTCGAGCAGGCGCGCGCGTGCATGCCGCTGGGCCTGTACTGCGACCTGGCCGTGGGCGCCAGTGACGGCGGCTCCGAAACCTGGATGTCCCCCGGCCTCTATGCCCGGGGCATGAACGTGGGCGCCCCGCCCGACCCCCTCAGCACTCAGGGCCAGGATTGGGGCCTGCCTCCCGTCAATCCCGTGGCACTCAGCGATGCGCGCTTCCTGCCGTTTCGGCAACTGCTGGCCAGCGTGATGCGCCACGCCTGCGCGCTGCGCATGGACCATGCCATGGCGCTCATGCGGCTGTACTGGAACAGCCCCGAGGGCGGCACCTATGTGCGCTACCCGCTGGAGGCGCTGGTTGCGGTGATGGCCATCGAGAGCCACCGCCACCAGTGCATGGTGATCGGGGAAGATCTAGGAAATGTGGCGCCGCGCATGCGCGAGGCCATGGCCGAGCATGCGCTGCTGTCGTATCGCCCGCTGATCTTCGAACGCCTGGAAGACGGCGCCTTTCGCCCGCCGGCCGACTGGCAGCCACAGGCGCTGGCCGTGGTCAGCACGCACGACCTGCCCACGCTCAAGGGCTTCTGGGGTGGGGACGACATCGCCATCCAGCACTCGCTGGGCTGGCTCGGGGACAGCGATGCCCAGGTGCGCGCCCAACTGGCGCGCGCGCAGGACCGCACCCACCTGCTGGCCGCCCTCGACGCCCAGCAACTGCTGCCACAGGGCACCACGCTCGACGCCCAATCCACCCCCGAGATGACACCCGCACTGGCCGCCGCCGTGCATGCCTTTCTGGCACGCACGCCATGCCAGCTGCTGGGCGTGCAGCTCGAGGACCTGACCGGCCAGCGCGAACAGCTCAACGTACCGGGCACCACCGAAGACCGGTACCCCAACTGGCGCCACCGCATGACGGTGCCGCTGGAGCAGTTGAGCGGCGATCCGTATTTCGAAGCCATCAGCCAGGCGGTGGGCAGTGCCCGCCGCGCTGCCCTGGTCGAACCTGCGGCCGAACTGCCCCCGCTGGCATCGGCCGATGTGCCGCAGTCCACCTACCGGATGCAGCTCAACCGCGGCTTCACCTTCGCGCAGGCCACGGCCATCGTGCCCTACCTGCACGCGCTGGGCGTGAGCCACCTGTACACCTCGCCCTACCTCAATGCCGCCGCGGGCAGCATGCATGGCTACGACGTGGTGGACCCGACGGTGCTCAACCCCGAGATCGGCACCGAGGCCGAGCACGCCGCACTGTGCCAGGCGCTGACCGAACGCGGCATGGGCCACGTGCTGGACATCGTGCCCAACCACATGGGCGTGGAGGACCCGGCCAACCGCTGGTGGCAGGACATGCTGGCGCATGGTGAAGCCTCGCCGCACGCGGCCACCTTCGACATCGAGTGGCAGCCGGCCAACCCCCAGACCGGCCGGCGCGTGCTGCTGCCGGTGCTGGGCGACCACTACGGCAAGCTGCTGGAGGCAGGCGAGCTGCAGCTGCGCTTCGATGCCGCTCAGGGCCGCTTGCAGGTGGGCTACTGGGACCATGCGTTTCCGCTCGATCCACGCAGCTACGCCCTCGTGCTGACGGCCGTGTCCATGCCGGCGGCCGCACCGGCTGGGGAACTGGCCGAAATGGCCTCGCTCGTGGATGCGCTGGGCCAGGTGCCGCCCCAGGGCAGCGACGATCCGCAGCAGCGCGCGGCGCGTCTGCGCGATGCTCCCCTGTACCAGCGCCGGCTGGCAGAGATGGCACAGGCCTACCACTGGGTATCGGACTGGGTGCAGGCCTGCATTGTTCGGGCCAACGGGCAAAGGGGAGATGCCGCGAGCTTCGACCTGCTCGACACGGTGCTTCAGGCCCAGGCCTACCGGCTGGCCGACTGGCGCGTGGCGGGCGACGACATCAACTACCGGCGCTTCTTCGACATCAACGCCCTGGCCGCCATCCGCATGGAAGAGCCCGAGGTCTTCGAGGCCGTGCACGCCCTGCCCCTGCGCTGGCTGGCCGAGGGCAAGGTCACGGGCCTGCGCATCGACCACCCGGACGGCCTGGCCGACCCGGCCCGGTACTTCGAGCGGCTGCAGCAGCGCCACGCCGCGCAGCGCCAGGCCCGAGGGCAGCCGCAGCAGGCGCTGTACCTGGTGGTCGAGAAGATCATGGCCGACCACGAACCGCTGCCTGCCGCCTGGCTGGTGCATGGCGGCACCGGCTACCGCTTCAGCACCCTGGTCAACGGCCTGTTCATTGCAGCCGACGCGCAGGAGCGCTTCGACGCCATCTATGGCGAATTCACCGGAGACATCCAGCCCTTCGAGGAAGCCACCTACGAGTGCAAGCGCCTGATCATCGAGACGGCGCTGTTCAGCGACATGGCCTGGCTAGTGGCCACGCTGAGCAAGATCACGCGGGCCGATCGCGCGGTGTGCGACTTCACGCGCAACCAGTTGCGCGTGGCCCTGGTGGAGGTGGCAGCCCAGTTCCCCGTGTACCGCACCTACGTGGTACCCGGCGGCGCGCCGCCCAGCGAGGCAGACCGGCAGCACATCGCCTGGGCCATCAGCGCCGCGCGCCGGCGCCTGGGGTCTGCCGAAGGCGGCGTGTTGGCCTATCTGCAGGCAGTGCTGCAGGGCGAGCCCGGGGCCGAGCCCACTCTGCGCGCGCGCTTCACCCGCCGATGGCAGCAGTTCACGGCACCGGTGATGGCCAAGTCGGTCGAGGACACGCTGTTCTACCGCTATGTGCGGCTGGTCTCGCTCAACGACGTGGGGGCGGAGCCGCGGCGCTTTGGCGTCTCGGTGGCGGCTTTCCACCAGGGCAACCTGCAGCGCTCGCGGCATCTGCCGCACGAACTGCTGGCCACCTCCACGCACGACAGCAAGCGTTCGGAAGACGTGCGCGCACGGCTCAATGTGCTGTCTGAAATGCCTGATGCCTGGCAGGACACGGTGCAGGCGCTGCAGGCGGTCGGCCAGCGCTTCGAGGTCGAAATCGACGGGCAGGCATCGCCGCTGCCCCACGACCTGTGGGGCTTGTACCAGGCCATGGTGGGCATCTGGCCAGCCCGCGCCACGGACGCCCATGAGCGCCAGGAGCTGGTGCAGCGCATCCAGCGCTACAAGGAAAAGGCCATGCGCGAGGCCAAACTCATGAGCAACTGGCTGTTCCCCAACGAGGCCTACGAGGCGGCCCTGCGCGATTACATCGAAAAGGCCCTGTCCACGGAACGTTTCGTCGCCGTGCTCGAGGACTTCGTGCAACGCATCGCCCCCCATGGCTTTCGCAACAGCCTGGGCCAGCTGGCGCTCAAGCTCACGGCGCCGGGCGTGCCGGACATCTACCAAGGCTGCGAGGTCTGGAACTTCTCGCTGGTGGACCCGGACAACCGCCGCCCCGTTGACCTGGCGGAGCTGGCCGCTTCGCTGCAGCCGCTGCGCGCGCTGTACCAGGGCAATGCACAATTTCCGAGCCCTGCCGACTGGCATGCGCTGTTGGGCGACGGCCCTGCCATGCCCCCCGGCGCCAAGCAACTGGTCACCTGGCGCCTGCTGCAACTGCGCCGGGAGATGCCTGCGCTGTTCCGCGATTCACTGTACCTGCCGCTGGCCGTGGAGGGCGCGTCTCAGGCCCACGCACTGGCCTTTGCCCGCATTGGCGGGGACCAGGCCGTGGTGGTGGTCTGCGCCCGCCTGCTGCTGGGCCTTGGCAAGAACGGATGGGGTGACACCCGTGTGGCCCTGGCCTCGGCCCACCCGGCCCTGGCGCGCCCAGGCCGCTGGCGCGACTGGATGACCGGCAACACGCTGGCCAATGCAGCAGAGCATTCCCTGAACGATGTGCTGGGCGATGTCGGCCCTTCCAGCGCCCGCCTGCCCTTTGCCATTCTGGTGGCGCAAGATACCCCTTTATGAAGATCCTGTTCGCCACGCCCGAATGCGCCCCGCTGGTCAAGACCGGTGGGCTCGGTGATGTCAGTGCCGCCCTGCCCCGTGCCCTCAAGGCGCTGGGGCACGAGGTGGTCATCCTCATGCCCGCGTATGGCGGCATGGCCATCGACGGCACGCTCGACGCCATCGTGCCCGTGCCTGCCTACGGCCCCTGGCCGGCCGCGCAGCTGCTGCAGGTGATGTCGCCAGACGGCATGCCCTTTTTGCTGTTGTCGTGCCCGGCCCTGTATGCGAGTGCCGGCACGCCGTACGGCGATCCGGCCCACACGCCCATGCACGAGCAGGCCCTGCGCTTTGGCCTGCTCAGCCGCGTTGCGGCATTGATCGGCACGGAGCACAGCCCCTGCGACTGGCGCGCCGACATCGTTCACGCCAACGACTGGCCCTGCGGGCTGGCCCCTTTGTACCTGCACCAGGCGCGGGCCGCCGGTCAGCAGGGCGTGGCCCAAAGCCTGATCACCATCCACAACCTGGCATTCCAGGGCGTGTTCCCCATGGATGCCTGCGAGGTGCTGGACATCGCACCGATGTACCGGGGCATGGAGGGCGTGGAGTTCTGGGGTCAGTTGTCCATGCTCAAGGCCGCCCTGCAGTTCGCTGACGCCATCGCCACGGTGAGTCCGACCTATGCGCGAGAAATACAGAAACCGGCCCTGGGCTTCGGGCTCGACGGTGTGCTGCGCGCCCAGGCCGGCCGGCTGCACGGGCTGCTCAACGGCATCGACACAACGGTATGGAACCCTGAGATCGATCCGTTGATTGCAGCCAACTACGGGGTGAAAAACCTGGAGGCCAAGGCGGTGAACAAGGCCGCCTTGCGCAAGCGCTGCGGCATGACTGATTCGCCCGGACCGCTGCTGGGCCTGGTGGGACGGCTCACTTCCCAGAAGGGGGTGGACCTGGTGCTGGCGGGGGCCCCTGCCCTGCTTGCGAGCGGGGCCCAACTGGTGGTGCTGGGCCGGGGCGAGGAGCCGCTGGAGGCTGGTCTGCGGGCGCTCGCCAAAGCGCATCCGGGGCAGGTCCACGCCACGCTGGGCTTCGACGAGGCGCTGGCGCACCAGATCGAGGCCGGTGCCGATTGCTTTCTCATGCCCTCGCGCTTCGAGCCTTGCGGCCTGAACCAGATGTACAGCCAGGCCTATGGCACGCCGCCAGTCGTCACGGCCACCGGTGGCCTGGCCGATACGGTGAGCGATGCCGGCCCTGGCCTGGACGAGGGGACCGGCTTCATGATGGCCGCTCCCACGCAGGCAGAATTCGACCGTGCACTGGGCCGCGTGCTGCAGGCCTGGGCGCAGCCCGCGCTCTGGCGCGGCCTGCAGCGCCGGGGAATGTCCCAGCCCTTCGGCTGGGAAGCTGCGGCCCGGCAGTACGTGCAGCTGTATGCGCAACTGCTTGGACAGACGGTGTCACCACCCGCCGCCCAGATGCAGAACGTGGTGAGCATCGACAGCCGGCGCTGAGCCTCAAGCGCCCGCCGCCAGGGGTGACGCTGGCTGGAACGGCTCCGGACGGCGCTGCAGGAGGCGCACGGCGGGTCTATCACCCGCTGGCGGCTCGATGAGCAGGCGCGCTGGTGCTAGGGCATACACCAGCGCCCTCTTGTGCTCGGGGGTGGAAAAACTCTCTCCTGCCTCCAGCACGACGTCGCGCGTGTCGTGGTCCAGGGTGATCCAGACCGTGCCGCTCTGGCAATGCATGCTCAGGCCCGCGGCGTCGGGCACATGGTGCAAGCCGCGGTGGGTAAGTTCGATGATCATGGTAAATGCTCCTATCCATTCGCTGATGGAATGAATATAGTGAGACGACTCTCTGTACTCAAACGGTCATTTGGAATCCTTCGCATGCCAATCCAGAATGTGAAAACGTCTTCCTCGGCCATCGGTCGGGAAGAGCTGCCGCCGCTGGACCTGCTGCGCAGCTTCGAGGCCTCGGCGCGGCACCTGAGCTTTACGCAAGCGGCGCAGGAGCTCTACCTCACCCAGTCTGCGGTCAGCCGCCAGATCCAGCAGATGGAAGCCTGGCTCGGTGTGGCCCTGTTCGAGCGCCGGCACCGGTCCCTGGTGCTCACCGAGGCGGGGGCCGTCATGCACCGGGCGGCAGTGGATGCGCTGGAGCGGCTGCGCGATGCCACCGCTCGGGTGCGCGCCGCCCCGGCCCTGCGCCAGGTGGCAATGACCTGCACCCCGGGCTTCGCATCGCTGTGGCTCATCCCCCGGCTGGCGCGCTTTACCGCGCAGCACCCGGATGTGGACGTGCGCATCTCCGCCACCCTGGAGCTTTTGGACCTGGACCGCAGCCAGCTGGACCTGGCGGTGCGCTTTTGCCCGACCGAGGATGGGCTGGGCACTCCCTTGTTTGAGGAATGGGTGGTCCCCATGTGCTCTCCTGCCCTGGCCACCAACGCAGCCAACCCCTTGCAGCAGCCCGCCGACTTGGTGCGCCACACCCTGCTCGCCGTGGACCAGCACCCTGGCATGCCGCTCACGGTGGAATGGGACCCCTGGGCGCGGCTGATGGGGGTGTCAGAAGTGCGCATGAAAAACACCGTGCGCTTCACCCAGTACGCCGATGCGGTGGCGGCGGCGATGCAGGGGCAAGGCGTGGTGATCGGCCGGCTGCCGCTGTTGGCCGAGCTGGTGGAAAGCGGCCGACTGGTGACGCCGTTCGGCAGTTGTGCCTCGTCGCAGCGCGGCTACTACATGGTGTCGGGTATTCGCGGCGGCGCCAACCCCGATGCGCAGGACTTCGTGCGATGGCTGCGCAGCGAGGTCGACGCGGCGCTGAAACCCGCCACGCTGGCCTGACCGCCCGCACCCTGTGCTGGATTTCACGGTTTCAATCAATGCTGCAAGCATGTTCCCAATCAAAACGGGTGCGCGCCCACCTTTTCCAGTAAATTGCCCCTGCGCAGCCTGGGCGCTTTCTTTTCAGGCGTGGAAAAAAGGACGCGCAATGCTGAAAGCTTTTTCGCTCAAACTACCCGGCCAGTGTCTTGTGGCCTTGTGCATTCTGGCGGGTACAGCCAACGCCAATGCCAAGGCAGTGTGCCCTCGTCCCGCCAAAGGGCCGCAGGCCACCCCAGGCATCATTCCGGCCAACACCAGGCTGATAGAAAACAAACGCTATTACTCGCCAGACAAGTCGGTGTATCTGGTTCACCAGAGCGACGGCAACCTGGTGCTGTACAAGCGGGTGAGAAGAGATGCGCAGGTAGCGCTCTGGAATGCGGGCACCTACCGCCAGGAGACCCGATGCGCGGTTTTCCAGGGCGATGGCAACCTCGTGGTTTAC
Organism: Acidovorax sp. Root219; assembly: GCF_001428665.1. Classification (GTDB taxonomy): domain Bacteria; phylum Pseudomonadota; class Gammaproteobacteria; order Burkholderiales; family Burkholderiaceae_C; genus Acidovorax. The sequence continues at coordinate 71,250 of NZ_LMIJ01000014.1, read as the reverse complement.
AACATGGTAGAAAATGCCCTGTGGAACTCGGCTGCTGATGCGAAGAAGCGCGACCGAACGTTCTGGGATTCCTTGCCTCCCTATGGAATCGACAGCAAAAGCTACCTGAGACAGTACGGCACGCCCCATCTGGCCGTACAAAATGACAACAACCTGGTTGTCTACGATGGAAGCGGAGTACCGCTGTGGGCGTCCGGAACCGCGGCGCGGTGAGGCCTGCCTTTGTCGTAACGAACCCCGACTATCAACGCCCCGCTTTGGAATGGCAGGCCATGGGCAGGTGATCGTTGGCGGCTACAAAGGGCTCGTGCAGCACCTTGCGTTTGGGTAGCGGCGCGCCTGGCAGACCAAGTGTCTTGACCTGCACGGCAGCCCTTCCATCGGCAGTGGCGCCCATTTCAAGCTGTACTGGGTCCTCTCCCGTCTGCATGTGGTGGGTCCAGGCCACGTCCGAGATCACTGCATGCTCGGCGATCACCAAACCCAGAAGATCGGTGAATTCACGTTGCTGCGATGGCTGCCATTGCACCTGGATCGTGAAACACCGGCCGTTGTTGGAGCAATTGATCGTCAGGTAGGGCTTGCCTTCCTGGCCCGTTTGCGCTTTCGCTTCGGGCTGGGCGGGCTGGTTCTTCCTGGCCCGGTTCTTGAGCGCTTCGTGGCGGAATATCTCCAGCGATGCGCCGGGGTCTTCTTCGCCGAGCACCGAGGTATCGATATGGGCGGGGACGATGGGGTTGGAACGGGACATAAAGGCACCTCACACCAGTGGGCTCCGGATATTCTGCGTACCAGAACATTCACCCTGGATCCTGTGGATCCATTGGTACTCGCAAGGTCCTGGAGCTTCGGGAAGATGCGATGGCCAAAGAGGCCATGTAGCGTACCGGCGGGTGATCGATGAATCCATGGTGGACCTGGCGTCCATTCATGGCTGTAGGACAACCACGGGGCGGCGGGCCATCCTCCCTCTGCAATGACCGTATTTCGCAAATACATTCGGCAGCGCGTTGCGAGAACATTCCAATAATCGGCAAACGCGGGAAGCTATTCACGTGCGGCCAGCGACAGGGAGCAGGTCATGGCGGCAAGTCTCCTTGGCGTGGCGAGGCGGTAACGGGCCTGGCCTTTTTACGGGCGCCGTTGAGCATTTCCTGCACCCAGTGCACCAGCATGCCGGTGTAGTCCTCTTTCCATTCGGGGCGGGTCAGCGCGTGGTCTGCACCACCGATCACCCGGTAGGTCATGGAGCGGGTCTGCAGGAAGGCCGCCCGGTAGTTCTCCAGCACCGGGTGGGGCACGACATCGTCGTTCTCGGATTCGACCAGCAACACATCCCCCTTGAACTGCGCGCTGGCTGCCAGGGCCCGGTTGCTCTGCGGTGCGATGGCACGGCTGCGGTAGGCGGCCACCTCCGCACGGTTGAGCTTGATCTTGGAGACCATCCAGTCCTCGTCCTTGTACAGCGCCGGCGCCCTGAGCGCCATCCAGCGCACGGGGCGCAGGGCGCTGAGCACTGCGGCCAGGTAGGCGCCGTAGCTGGTGCCCACCACCAGCACCGAGGCCGGGTCCACCGCCGGATGCCCCACCAACAGGTCGTAGGCCGCGAGCATGTCGTTCAGGCTGTCCTCGCGGGTCACGGTTTCGCGCTCGGCCCGGTCGTTGGCATGGCCGCGCAAATCGAAGGTCAGGCAGATGCAGCCCAGGGCTGCAATCTGGTGCGCCCGCTCGATGTACTGCGTCTGGCTGCCGTCCCAGCCGTGCACCAGCATCACGCCGGGCACCAGCACATCGGGCGCCACCAGGGTGCCCTCTATGCTGCGGCCGGCCACGGGGATGTGGATCGTCTTATGCCGTGTGGTCATGGATCTCCAGCGTGGTGTATTTGGTCAGGGGCCCGGCCTCGGGGTCGACCCCCTGGTAGTACAGCGTGGCCCCGACCGGAATGGGCTGGGGCGCACCGAACTTCTCGACACAACTGGCCCGCACCCTGCGCAGGCCCGGATCCTGGTGGAAAGCCTCCAGCGCCGCCACCTCGGCACCGCTGGCCCCGCCCACGCGCCAGGACTGCTCCAGCACCCCAGAGCACCATTGGCCCGCCGCATTCAGGCCCTGGGCTACGTCGTAGTTGATGCGCGATGCGAAAAATCCCGGGTAGCAGGTGCGCACCGCTTCGTCATAGGCCAGTGCCTGGGTCACCGCGTCGTGCAGCGGGCCCGAGGGTGTGCTGGCCAGCAGCGCATTGAAATCACCCCGCACCACCGTGAGGTCCGAGCCGCCATAGACCAGGGCCCCGCTGTTGTCAGGTGTGAGGCGTTGCGAGCCGTAGTACGAAGCCTGCAGCCCAGCCACGCGCACCTGACCGATGCTCAGCGTTTCCACCTCGGTCAGGTTGTGCTCCAGCACCACGCCGTCCCTCTCCAGCAGGCTGTCCCCCAAACTGTTCAGGCTGTTGGCCAAGGCCTCCATGGTGGTGACGACGGTCTGCCCCCGCCCACCCGTCTCACCCACCGGCTTGACGCGCAGCGGTCCAAGCGCGAACAGCGCCTCGCCAGCGCGCAGTGCATCCGCACGAGAGAACGCGGTGTAGCCGGGCAGCACCGAGCGCTTAACGAGCCGGGAGAACTCGGGGTTCCAGCCTTCCGGCGCGGCGGCCTCGAACGACACCAGGGGATGGGTGATGGCCTTGGTGGCAATGAAGGCCTGCGGCACGACACCGCCGAACAGGTCGTCCTGCCCATGCACGCCGAGTGCGTGTGCGGTGGCCATGCCCACCAGCGTGTCGCTGGGCACCAGGTAGGTGCGGCCCTGCCAGATGGGCTGTGGCAGCTCGTCGGTGCTGTAGGCACAGCCCTTGATGTCGGCCAGCCTGCGCACCAGTTCTTCGCGGGTGATCTGCTCATGGGTGCTGGCGTGCCCGCGCAGTCCCCGCGTGAATGGCATGACGGTTTCCTGGGCCTCGCGCCGCCGCATGGCCAGCGCGCTGTGGGCGGCTTCCAGACCGAGCGGAAACTCCGATGGGTGGGATGTCATGGCGGGGCCCTCCAGAATGGGTGGGCGCGCACTGCAAGAAGATTCGCAGACCCGCCATTGGCACATATTCGGTACACCAGGGCCCTGCCCTGCATGACCATGGCTACATGCTATTTTTGGAGGGGGCTACTGGCGCTTCTTGTGCGCCGCAACACGGTGTAGGACACGGGCTACAGCGCGCACGAATCAAATCACGAACATGGTCTCTGGCTGGGTACGGGCCACGGGCGCCACAAAGCCTGCAACCCAGCCCGGAAGGTCCTGCGCCGGCATGGGCCGTGCCAGAAAATAGCCCTGTCCGATGTCGCAGCCCAGGGCGGCCAGCTGATCCCAGTGCGCCTGGGTTTCGATGCCTTCGGCCACCACCTTGCGGCCCAGGTCGTGGGCCAAGTCAATGGTGGAACGCACGATCACGGCCGATGCCTTGCTCACCGACATGTTGTACACGAAGGACTGGTCAATCTTGATGAACTCCACGGGCAGCTGCTGCAGGTAGCTGAGCGACGAGTAGCCAGTACCGAAGTCGTCGATGTACAGCGCAATGCCCAGGTCGCGCAGGGCCTGCAGCACGCGCAGGGCACGCTCGGGGTCTTCCATGACGGTGGTTTCGGTGATCTCCAGCTCCAGCAGCCCCGGCGCCAGGGGCCAGGCGGTCTGCAGCTGGCGGATGGTCTGCAGCAGGGAGTCGTCACGCAGGTTGCGCGCGGACAGGTTCACGGCGATGGGCAGCACGGCCCCGCTGGCAGCCCAGCCGTGGTTGAGCCGCAAGGCGGCCTCGATCACCCACTCGGTCAGCGGTTTGATCAGCCCCGTGTGTTCGGCCAGGCCGATGAAGTCGCCCGGCATCAGCAGGCCGCGCTCTGCATGCCGCCAGCGCACCAAGCCCTCGGCCCCGCACACCCGGCCTGCGGCCATGTCGATCTTGGGCTGCAGGTACAGCGACAGGTCACCGTTCTCGATGGCGCGCCTGAGCTCACCGGCCATTTGCAGGTGGTGCGCCTGGTTGCGGTGGTGGCTCTGCGCCGGGTCAAACACCACATGCCCGAGCCCGGCCTTCTTGGCCTGGTGCACCGCCGTGTCCATGTGGCGGTACAGGTCGTGCGGGGTTTCTCCGTGCGCGGGGAACAGGGCCACCCCGGCCGTCACGGAGACTTCCATCGAGATGTCGGCAATCGGAAACGGCTGGGCCAGCACGCCGTCAACGGTGCGTACCATGGCCACCGCGGCCTGCGCATCGCACTGCGGCAGCAGGATGGCAAACTCGTCGCCGCGCAGCCGTCCCACCGTGGCAGAAGCGGGAACGGCCTGGACGAGGCGGGCCCCGACTTCCTTGAGGATCTGGTCTCCGTAGCAGAAACCCAGGGCATCGTTGATTTCGCTGAGCCGCTCCACATTGGCCTGCAGTACCGCAAACGGCTGGCCAGCGTCGATGGCGGACACCAGGGTTTCGGTGAACTGCGCCTCGTTGGGCAGGCCGGTGAGGGTGTCATAGCGGCGCATCTGCTGCATGGCCTCCTGCACCCGGGCCTGCTCGCCGCGATGGCGCAGCGTTGCCACGCCAAAGGCCAGGTCATCGGCCGACTCGACGAGGAAGGTGATCTCGTCGGGCTCGAAGATCCTCGGGCGGCTGCTGTAGATCGCCAGGGCGCCGATCACCACGCCGTCCACCCGCAGCGGGCATGCCAGTACCGAGGCCGCCGCCGGCATGCCGGCCAGCCAGGCGGGGCCATCGGGGCCGGGCGGCTCCCCTCCCCGGCCCACGCTGGCCAGACCCGAACGCACGGCATCGCCCAGCACGCCCTGGCCGGTATCGCCCGCCTCCCAGCGGGTATTCAGGGCGCGCAGCCAGGGCTGCGCCAGGGGGGCAGTGCTTTCGGCCACGGGCGCCAGAAGGCCGCCGGTGCCATCGGCGGCGTGGCACCACACCATGGCCATGGCGTAGCCGCCCGCCGTGACGATGGCCTCGCACATGTTGGAGAGCAGGCCCTGCTCGTCCACGGCGCGCAGCATGGTGCGGTTGCCGGCACTCAGGGTCTTCAGGGCCCGGGTGGTGTGCTCCAGCCGCAGCACATGGTCTTCGAGGGCGGTGTTGAGCGCCAGCACCTTCTCCTCGGCGTGCTTGCGCACCGTGATGTCGGACCCGAGCACGTAGTAGCCCAGCACCTGCCCGCTTTCATCGCACTTGGGTATGCAGTCGATGGATTGCCACATGCCGGGAAACGGCTGCCAGTCGTAGCTCTGGCGCTCTCCCTGCAGCACCCGCTCGATCATCGGGGCGGCCTGGGCATAGCGTTCCTCGCCGAGGATCTCGCGCACCGTGTGCCCTGGCACGTCCTCGCGGCCCGGGGCATAGAGCGCCTTGTGCTGCGCGTTGACATACACGTAGCGCTGCTCGGCATTGACGTAGGCCAGCACGGCCGGCACGCTGTTGATCACGCTGAAGAGGTGGTCTTCGCTGGCACGCAGCTGCGCGGTGCGCTCCTGTACCCGCTGCTCCAGCAGCGCGTTGTGCTGCACGATCGTGCGCTGGGCCTGGCGCGCCAGGGTCTCGTCGCGGAACACCAGGACGACGCCCACCACCTCTGCGTCGCTGGAGCGTATGGGGGCGGCGCTGTCCGCGATCGGGCACTCGCGCCCATCGCGCGCGATCAGCGTGGTGTGGTTGGCCAGCTCATGCACCACGCCGGTGGCCAGCACCTGGGCCACGGGCACCACCGCAGGCTCGCGGGTGATCTCGTTGATGATGCGGAACACCACGTCGATGGGCAGGCCGCGCGCCATCTCGAAAGTCCAGCCGGTCAACTGCTCGGCCACCGGGTTCATCCGGGTGATGCGGCCTTCGGTGTCGGTGGCCAGCACGGCATCGCCTATGGAGTGCATGGTGGTGGCCAGGCTTTCCTCGCTGTCTTCCAGGGCGCGCTGGGTCTGGCGGGTTTCGCCTAACTGGCGCCTGATCAGCGCATAGGCGCCCCCCAGCAGCCCCACCAGCAACAGCGCCACCACCCCGTTGGCCAGCAGCAGCAGGCGCCGGGTATGCAGCTGCGCTTCGGTGCGCTCACGCAGCAGCGCGGCCTCTTCGAACTCCAGGCCGCGCAGCAACTCGTGGATGCGGTCGCGCGTCTTCTGCAGGGGGGCCGTGGCCACATAGGCATTGGCGGCCTCAGGCCCCTGGGTCTTGCGCAGCATTTCCACCCGGCGGGAGATGGCCAGCCGCTCGTCCACCATCTGGCGCAAAAGGGTCCAGCGCTCCTGCTGCAGCGGGTTGTCTGCGGTGAGCTGGCGCAGTTGCGACAGCATGGCCTCGCGGGCCTCGGCCGTGGCATCGCGCTCGGCGATGTGCGCGGGGTCTCCGGTGATGCGAAAGCTCTGCGTGCTCAGCTCGATCTGCAGGGTGTTGGCGCGGATATGGGCCACGTTGCCCAGCACCTGGTGCGTGTGGGCCACCCAATGGGTCGCCTCTTCGGCGTCATCGGCCAGCTTCCAGCCCATCACCGTGACGCCGGCCACCACTACGGCGGCAGCGATGAACGCCGCCAGAACCTTCGATTCGAAGCTCGAGCGCAGCAGCAATGGGCCTCCCCCCAAACCCTGTTATGTCAGGATGACCTATTCTTACACCCGACAGGCGGTTGGCGGTAGCAAAAAATTACATTGCGCAGACCGCTAGCGGTGTTGTCCTACAGGGCCGGCCCTAGGTGAAAACGCTTAGCGCGGCAGCGCTGGAGGGGCCACATCTCTCTCTTCGATGTGCAGGGGCCTGCCGGTTGGCCCGGCGGCCCAGGGCAAGGTGAACCGGAATGCCGCTCCCGGCGCCGGACTCTCGACCAGTGCGATCTGGCTGCCATGCAGCGCCAGGATGCGGTGCGCAATGCGCAGCCCCAGGCCTCCGCCGCGCCGCGATCCGCCCATGGTGAAGGGGCGCTCGAACAGTCCCTCGCGCAGCTCCGGTGCAATGCCGGGACCGGTGTCCTGCACCTGCACGGCCAGGGCATCGCCCTGCCGGGCCAGCACCACCGTCACGGTACCGCCTGGCGGGGTATGGCGCAGGGCGTTGTCCAGCAGGTTCGTCAGCACCCGCTCGACCAGGCCCAGGTCGGCGTGCACCGGTGGCAGTTGCGGCGCGATGTTCGCCTGCAGGGCCACCTGGCGCTCCTGCGCTGCCAGCTCGAACTTCTGGAACACGTCCTGCACCAGGTCGGCCATAGCAAAGGGCTCCGCCTCTGGCTGGACAAAGCCGTATTCGAGCCGCGCCAGCTCGAACAGGCTTTGCGCCAGCGCGCCCACCTTGCGGCTCTGGTCCAGGGCGATGCCCAGGTAGCGCCGGCGCTCGGCCGGCTGCAGCGTGGCGTCCTTGAGCAGCAGGGTCTCCAGGTAGCCGTGCAGCGAGGACAGCGGCGTGCGCAGGTCGTGCGAGACATTGGCGATGAGCTCACGGCGCTCCTGGTCCTGGCGGCTGAGCACCTGCCATTGCTCGCCGATGCGCGCCACCATCTGGCGGTAGGCGGCGCCGAGCACGGCGATCTCGTCGCGGCTGTCTGCAGGGGCCGGCGCCGGTGCCGGCATGGGCGGCGGCGCACCGGTCATGTCGAAATGGCGCACGGTGTCGGTCAGGCGGCGCAGCGGCCGCGTGATCAGGGTGAAGGCCACGAGGCCCGCCGCCAGGCACAGCAGCGCCACCATGGCGATGGACCACAGCGCCGTGGTCAGCACCGCGTTGGTGGAGCCCTGCGCCGCCACCAGGTCGTGCGCCTCACCGAGCAGCACCACGTAGATGAAGCCCACGTCGCGCCCATGCACGCGCAGCGGCGCGGCGCTGAAGACCTTGCGCCCATCGGTGCTGCGTGGGTCGTCGGCCAGGATGGGCAGCGGCGCACCATCGATCATTCGGCGCACGGGCGCCAGATCGATGCGGTCGCGGCGCAGCCGGCCCTCGGGTGCGGCGTGGCCGGCAATGCGGCCATCGGGTTCGAGCAGGTACACCTCCACACTCGGGTTGACCACCATGAGCTGGCTGAACAGCTTGCGCACGGCATCGGGCATGAGGCCATTGGCATCGGTGAGCTGGGCGTCGCGGGCAATGCTTTCGGCCAGGTCGCGCGAGAGGCCCTGCACCACCTCCAGCTCGTGCATGCGGTTGGAGCGCACCTGCATCCAGGCCGAGGTGCCGCTGCACACCAGCAGCAGCACGGCGAAAACCAGCGACAGCCGCTGCGTCAGGGTGAGTCTCATGGCGTGCCCTCGGGGCTGGCGAACTTGTAGCCGCGCCCCCATACGGTGAGGATGCGCGCCGGCTGGGCCGGGTCGGCCTCGATCTTGGCACGCAGGCGGTTGATGTGGGTGTTGACCGTGTGCTCATAGCCCTCGTGCTGGTAGCCCCACACGGCATTGAGCAGATCCATGCGTGAGAACACCTTGCCCGGCTGGCGCGCAAAGAAGTACAGGAGGTCGAATTCGCGCGGCGTCAGGTCGAGGCGCTGGCCTGCGAGCCGCGCGTCGCGCGCCACGGGGTCCATGGCCAGGCCGGCCACCGACAGGCTGCCCGCCTGCTGGCGCGCGTTCTGCGCCATGGCCTCGGCCCGGCGCAGCAAGGCCCGCACGCGGGCCACGAGTTCGAGCACCGAGAACGGCTTGGGCAGGTAGTCGTCGGCGCCGATCTCCAGGCCCAGGATGCGGTGCACCTCGCTGGCCCGCGCGCTGATGATGATGATGGGCACGTAGCGCGGCATGGCGCGGGCGCGCCGGCAGATTTCCAGGCCATCCACCCCGGGCAGCATCAGGTCCAGCACCAGCGCGTCCCATTCGCCGCCGCGCGTGAGCTGCTCCAGGCCGTCGTCGCCCCGCGCGCAATGCACGACCTGCAGCCCTTCGTCGCGCAGGTGCATGGTCAGCAGGTCGGCGATATGGGCATCGTCTTCGACCAGCAGCACGCGTTTGGAGGGGGGTATGGACATGAAAAGGCAGGTAAGCGAGGGATGCCCAGCATTGTGCGCAATCGCAGCCTGCCGAGTTATCACGAATTATTGAAGTTTGCGTGAGGACTTCGCGATGGAGCCCGGCCTAAGCTCCGGCCAACCCCCTACCGACCGAGGACCCCATGACCACCACCCGCCGCCATCTCCTGTTCACCGGCAGCGCCAGCGCACTGGCCCTGGCCGCCTGGTTCTCGCCGCGCCGCGCCCCGGCAGCAGCCGCCACCAGCGAGGTTTTCGAGGTGACCCTCACCGACGCCCAGTGGCGCGCCAAGCTCACGCCCGCGCAATACGCCGTGCTGCGCCACGAAAACACCGAGCGGCCCGGCAGCAGCCCGCTCAACCAGGAGCACCGCGCCGGCACCTTCGCCTGCGCGGGCTGCGCCCTGCCGCTGTTTTCTTCCAAGACCAAGTTCGACAGCGGCACCGGCTGGCCCAGCTTCTGGAAGCCGCTGGACAATGCCGTGGCCACGCGCACTGACCGCACCCTGGGCATGGCGCGCACCGAGGCGCACTGCCGCCGCTGCGGCGGCCACCTGGGCCATGTGTTCAACGACGGCCCCCAGCCCACCGGCCTGCGCTACTGCATGAACGGCCTGTCGCTCACATTCGCGGCCGGCGCTGCCTGAGGACCGACGCCATGCTGCTCATCCTTTTGGCCTACCTGGGCGGTGTGCTGACCATCGTCAGCCCCTGCATCCTGCCCGTGCTGCCGTTTGTCTTCTCGCGTGCCAGCCAGCCGTTCGTGCGCAGCGGCCTGCCCTTGCTGGCCGGCATGGCGCTGACCTTCGCGGCCGTGGCCACGCTGGCCGCCGTGGGCGGCGGCTGGGTGGTGGCCGCCAACCAGTATGGCCGCTGGGCAGCACTGGTGCTGGTGGCGGTGTTCGGCCTGGCCCTGGTGTGGCCGGGCCTCGCCGACCGCATGGCGCGCCCCCTGGTCGCTGCGGGCGACCGCCTGTCGCAGACGGCCCAGGGCGATGGCCAGCCGCGCGTGGGCGCTTCGCTGTTGCTCGGCGTGGCCACGGGCCTGCTGTGGGCCCCCTGCGCCGGGCCGGTGCTCGGCCTGATCCTGACGGGCGCCGCACTGAAGGGTGCCAGCGTGGGCACCAGCCTGCTGTTGCTGGCCTATGCGGCCGGCGCGGCCACGTCGATGGCGGCGGCCCTGCTGCTCGGTGGCCGGGTGTTTGCCGCACTCAAGCGCTCGCTGGGTGTGGGCGAGTGGGTGCGCCGCGGCCTGGGCGCCGCGATGCTGGCCGGTGTCGCCGCGATTGCGCTGGGGCTGGACACAGGGGTGCTGGCCCGGCTGTCGACGGCATCCACCGGGGGTATCGAGCAGGCCCTGGTGAACCGGCTGGGCAACGAACCCCAGGGCGGCGCCATGGCCATGGGCGGCGGCCCGTCGATGATGATGCAAGGCGGCGGTGCCATGATGGCAGCCGCTGGCGCCGAAGGGGCCGGCCCTTCCATGATGGCTGTCGGCAACGCTGCGGCCGGGCGCTTGCCGGACCAGGGCGAGGTGCCCTCGCTCGACGGTGCCGTGCAATGGCTCAACTCGCCCGCGCTCACCACGGCCGGCCTGCGCGGCAAAGTGGTGTTGGTGGATTTCTGGACTTATTCGTGCATCAACTGCCTGCGCGCCATGCCTTATGTGAAGGCCTGGGCCGAGAAGTACAAGGACCAGGGCCTGGTGGTGGTCGGCGTGCATGCGCCCGAGTTCGCCTTCGAGCGCGACGCCGCCAATGTGGCCAAGGCCGTGCGCGACCTGGGCATCACCTACCCCGTAGCCATCGACAACAACTACGCCATTTGGCGCGCCTTCCAGAACCGCTACTGGCCCGCGCACTACCTGATCGACGCCCAGGGCCGCATGCGCTACCACCACTTCGGCGAGGGCAACTATGCCGAGTCGGAGCGCGCCATCCAGCAACTGCTGCGCGAGGCCGGCACCGCCGCAACACCGGTGCGGGACGGCCTGGCCCAGGTGGCCGCCCAGGGCGTGCACCAGCCGGCCGACCTCGGCGCGGTGCGCTCGCAAGAAACCTACCTGGGCTATGAGCGGGCCGAGCATTTCGCCTCGGCCGAGCCTGCGGTGCGCGACCGGGCGGCCACCTATACCGCCCCCGCCCGCCCGGCGCTCAATGCCTGGGGCCTGGCCGGCCAGTGGACGGTGGGCGCCGAGCGTGCCACCCTGGCTGCCGGCAGCGGCCGCATCGTCTACCGCTTCCAGGCGCGGGACCTGCACCTGGTGCTGGGGCCGGGCACCGGCGGCAAGCCCGTGCGCTTCAAGGTCACGGTCGATGGCCAGGCCCCTGGCGAATCGCGTGGCATCGACGTGGCCGCCGACGGCATAGGCACGGTGACCGACCAGCGCCTGTACCAGCTGGTGCGCCAGGGCGGCGAGGTGCGCGAACGCACCTTCAGCATCGAATTCCTGGATGCCCCTGTCGACGCCTACGCCTTTACCTTCGGTTGAGCACATTTCCTGCGAACCCGCATCACACTCCCACCCCCTTCCATAAAGGCGCTCTCACCATGAAAACGACCCCTTCCACGGCATCCACTCCCAGCCGGCGCGGCCTGCTGCAGCTTCTGGCCGGTGGCGCCACGCTGGCCGGCGGCGCCCTGCTGTTCCAGAACCTGGCCCACTCCGCCGAAGAGGCCGTGGTGATCCCGCCTCCCGCGCAGGACCTGCCCGCCGGCAATGCCAAGGTGGAAAAGGCCATCTTCGCAGGCGGCTGCTTCTGGGGCGTGCAGGGCGTGTTCCAGCATGTCCAGGGGGTGCAGAAAGCCGTGTCGGGCTACAGCGGCGGCTCGGCCGCCACGGCCACCTACAGCCTGGTGAGCAGCGGGCGCACGGCGCACGCCGAATCGGTGGAGATCAGCTACGACCCCGCACAGGTGAGCTACGGCGCCCTGCTGCAGATCTTCTTTTCGGTGGTGCACGATCCGACCCAGCTCAACCGCCAGGGGCCGGATTCGGGCACGCAGTACCGCTCGGCCATCTTTGCCGCCAGCCCCGAGCAGGAAAAGGTGGCGCGCGCCTACATCGCCCAGCTCGATGCGCTCAAGGTGTTCAAGAAACCCATCGCCACGCGCATCGAAAGCGGCCCGAGCTTCTTCGCGGCCGAGGCCTACCACCAGGATTTTCTGACCGAGAACCCGCGCCACCCCTACATCGTGGTCAACGACCTGCCCAAGGTGGCGCACCTCAAGCGGCTGTTTGCCGCCCGCTACCGCGCTGAGCCCGCGCTGGTCAAGCGCGCGGCGTAGTCGCGCCGCATCGCCCCTTGCGGACAGCGGCTCCCAATGGAGCCATTCGGCACCAACCGGTGCCAAAGCGGCACCTCGCACCTTTGCATCGAATGTAACCATGGGTAACCCAATTCACCCACAGGGATACCATGGACACGATGATTTTGAAGAAGGTCCGGACCGTTGTTTCAGTGCATGTGCTGGCCCTGTCCAGCATGGCGGCCTGGGCGCAGGACTACCCGTGGAAGGCCATCACCCTGGTGGTGGGCTACCCGGCAGGCGGCAGCGTGGACCTGGTGGCACGGGCCATTGCGCCCGGCCTGTCGCGCCGGCTGGGCCAGCCGGTGAACGTGGAGAACATCCCTGGCACCAGCGGAGCGCTGGCCGCGGCCCGGGTGGCCCTGGCCGAGCCGGACGGGCACACACTGCTGCTTGGCTCGCCCGCCGAGGTGGGCATCAACCACCTGGTGAGCCGCCGGCGCGACGGCTACAACCCGCTCAAGGACTCCACGCCCATCGGCCTTATCGGCAGCCAGCCGCTGGTGCTGGTGGCCGGCAGGAAGACGCCGGTGGCCAGCATCGAGGAATTCCTGCGCGCCACGGCCGAGGCGCCCGCGCCCATGCGCTATGCCTCGTCGGGCATGGGTACACCGCTGCACCTGGCGGGCGAGACCATTCGCCAGCAATCAGGGGTGCGCATGGCGCATGTGCCTTCGCGCGGTGCCGGTGCCATGCTCGCGAATCTGGACAGCGGCGACGTGGACTTTGCGGTGATGGTGCTTTCCAGCGCCCTGCCCCATATCAAGGACGGCAAGGTCAAGGCCATTGGCGTGACAAAGCTGGAGCGCTCTGCGGCGGCGCCCCAGATCCCGGCCCTGGCAGAGAATGCGCGGTTCAAGGGGGTCGATGCAGGTGTCTGGTTCGGCCTGCTGGGCCCCGGCAAGCTGCCGCCGGCCACCACCACCCGGTTGCGCGAGGACTTGCAGCAGTTGCTCAAGGCGCCCGAACTGCGCAAGACGCTCGAAGCCGCGGGCTTGACCATGATGGAAGGCACGGATTTCGTGCCCTTCCTGCAGGCTGAGATCCAGAAGTTCAGGCGCGTGGTGGAGTTCGCGAACATCCGCAATTGAGCGGAGCCTTAGCCCCCGTCGCCTGCATTGCCGGTGATGGGCAAAACGATGCCGGTGATGTAACTCGAGCAGCACGGCGCGGCCAGGAACACATAGGCCGGCGAAATCTCCTCGGGCTGCGCGGGCCGCCCCATCTGCGTGCTGGCGCCGAACTGGGCGATGTCTTCGGGCGTCTTGTCGGCCGGGTTCAGCGGTGTCCATACCGGGCCTGGGGCTACGGCGTTCACGCGGATGCCCTTGTCGGCCAGGTTGTGCGCCAGGGCTTTGGTGAAGGCGTGGATGGCGCCCTTGGTGGCCGAATAGTCGAGCAACTCCTTGCTGCCGCGCAGGCCTGTGACGGAACCTGTGTTGATGATGGCATCGCCCCGGTTGAGGTGCGGCAGCGCAGCCTTGGCCATGTGGAAGTAGCCGTAGATGTTGGTCCTGAAGGTCTCGTCGAAACGCTCTTCGGTCAGGTCTTCGAGCGAGCTGGCATGCTCCTGGAAGGCCGCATTGTTCACCAACAGGTTGAGCTTGCCAAAGGCCTTGACGGTCTTGGCAACGGCACCTTTGCAAAAGCGTGCGCTTTTCACGTCGCCGGAGATGGCGACGCAGCGCCGGCCTTCCGCCTTCACCAGTTCGATGGTGCGCTTCGCATCTTCGTGCTCGTTGAGGTAGACGATGGCCACGTCGGCGCCCTCGCGCGCGAACAGCACGGCCACGGCCCGACCGATGCCCGAGTCGCCGCCGGTGATGAGGGCCGACATGCCTTCGAGCTTGCCGCTGCCCTTGTAGTGCGGGGCCTCGAAACGCGGAGGCAGAGCCATGCGCGCCTCGATGCCGGGCTTGGCCAGCGGCTGGCTGGGCAGGGGCGTCCCGGGTTCGGCCCGACCAGGGCCCGGGGCCACGGCCTTTTTCTTCGGTTGAGCCAGCTTCTTGCTTGCAGATGCCTTCTTTTTGGAGGCGTCCTTGGCATCCTGCTCGGCCTGGATGCGTTTTTGCTTCTTGGCGGTCTGCTCCACAGAGGCACTCTTGCGCGGGGATGCGGTGGATTTCTTCATGGCACCGCCCCCTTTACTTGAGCCACTTGCGCTGCGGCCGGGGCTGTACGGTGACATCCACGGTCTTGTGCACGCCCGGTTGACCGGTGGCAGGGTCGGTTTCGACAACCTCTTCGAGGTCAATGTCCTGCACTTCCGAGTGTGTCTCTTCCTCCAGGTCTTCCAGAATGTTGTCGATCTTGCGTTCGGCCTTGTCGACTTCGGCTTTGGGGAGCGGTGTGGTGCGCATGGGCTACTCCTAAGGGGAATGCACCATTCTTGCCAGCCCACCGCCGCCCGCCTGTCATCCATTGCCGACGATGGGCCGCCTTTCTATGCCGACACCAGCGCTTCAGAAATCGATGAGCAGGCACTGGAAGACCCAGTCAAAATTCGACACTCACAAAAGATAATGAATTTTCTTCATTATTAATAGTGACCGAGCGGAAAAATGCTGCTGCCTTGTATTCAGGGAGTTGCCTTGCGTGGCACAGGCGTGCACCTGAGGTTTCCCTGATAATTGGTTATCAACAACAAGTCCTGCGGCACCGGCCCCACCCCATGGAACGATCCACCCGGCAACGCACCGCCATCCTGGCGGCCATTGCAGACGCCCAACGCCCACTCACGCCGCAGGAGGTGCTGGAGAGCGCACGCGAAGCCGTGCAGGGGCTGGGCATGGCCACGGTCTACCGCAACATCAAGGCGCTGCTGGAGGATGGATCGCTGCAGGCCGTGCACCTGCCAGGCGAAAGCCCGAGGTACGAAGCCGCCGAGCACGACCATGGCCACCACCACCACTTTCAGTGCACGGCGTGCTCGCGCGCGTTCGACGTGCACAACTGCCCCGGCGACCTGCGTGACCTGGCGCCCAAGGGTTTCACGGTGGAGCGGCACGAACTGACCTTGTACGGCCGCTGCGCCGATTGCGCAAAGGCAGCAGCCGCCCCGAAGCCCCGGGGCAAAACAGCGGCTACGGCCTGATCGGCTTCAGGCCGATTGGTACAGGGTCACCACGCAGGCCCCTCCCAGGCCCAGGTTGTGCTGCAGTGCGGTGCGTGCGCCGGGCACCTGGCGGTCCTCGGCCGTGCCGCGCAACTGGTGCGTGAGCTCGTAGCACTGGGCCAGTCCCGTGGCACCGAGCGGATGGCCCTTGGATAGCAGCCCACCCGAAGGGTTGGTGACCACCCTGCCGCCATAGGTGTTGTCGCCCGCATCTATGAAGGCGGCCGCGCCACCCGGCGGGCACAGGCCCAGGGCCTCGTAGCTGATGAGTTCGTTCTGCGCAAAGCAGTCGTGCAGTTCCACCACGTCCAGGTCTTCGGGGCCGATGCCGGCCTGCTCATATACCTTGTGCGCTGCCGCTGCCGTCATGCCGTAGCCCACCAGGTTCATCATGTCGTGGCTGTCGAAGGCATCGGGCCGGTCGGTGGTCATGGCCTGGGCGGCAATGAACACGTCGGTGCGCAAGCCGTGGCGTCTGGCAAAGCCTTCGGACACCAGCACCGCCGCCGCCGCGCCGCAGGTCGGCGGGCAGGCCATGAGCCGGGTGAGCACGCCGGGCCAGAGCATGGGCGCGTTCATCACGTCCTGCACCGACAGCTCCTTGCGCAACAGCGCCAGCGGGTTGCGCGCGGCGTGGCGGCTGGCCTTGGCGCGCACCTTGGCAAAAGATTCGAGCGGCGTGCCGTACTTGTGCATATGGCTCTGCCCTGCCCCGCCAAAGTAGCGCAGCGCCAGGGGCAACTCGGGCATGCCGACCAGCTCGGCAGCCTCGCGGTCGAAGTCCTCGAAGGGGCTGGGCCGGTCATTGAACACGGTGCCGAGGGCGCCCGGGCTCATCTGTTCGAAGCCCAGGGCCACCACGCATTCGGCCGCGCCGCTCGCTATGGCCTGGCGCGCGAGGAACAGTGCCGTGGAGCCGGTCGAGCAGTTGTTGTTGACGTTGAAGACCGGAATGCCGGTCATGCCCAGGCCATAGACGGCCTTCTGGCCGCTGGTGGAATCGCCGTAGACGTAGCCGACATAGGCCTGTTCGATGGCGCCGTAGGCGATGCCCGCGTCCTGCAGCGCCAGCCGCCCGGCCTGGCCTGCCATCTCCGGGTAGGGTGCGCTGGCGCCCGGTTTGGCGAACGGGATCATGCCCACGCCCGCGATGAATGCCTTGTGTGCCGTAGCCATAGCCTGCTTTCTCAGCGCGCCAGAACGGCGGCGCGGATGTCCTTCTTCA
Organism: Acidovorax sp. Root219; assembly: GCF_001428665.1. Classification (GTDB taxonomy): domain Bacteria; phylum Pseudomonadota; class Gammaproteobacteria; order Burkholderiales; family Burkholderiaceae_C; genus Acidovorax. The sequence continues at coordinate 54,617 of NZ_LMIJ01000014.1, read as the reverse complement.
TCACCTTGCCCACCTTGGAGCGCGGCAAATCGGGCCAGATCTCCACCAGCTTGGGCGCCTTCACGCTGCCGATGCGCGCCTTGACGAAGGCCATGATGTCCTCGGGCTGCACCGCACGGCCGGCATGCAGCTGCAGCACGGCCACCACCTTCTCGCCCCACTTGTCGTCGGGCAGGCCGATGACGGCGCTGTCCTGCACGTCGGGGTGCTGCATCAGGGCCTGCTCTACCTCGACCGAGTAGACGTTGAAGCCGCCGGTGATGATCATGTCCTTGGCGCGATCGACGATGAACAAGTAGCCGTCGGCATCCACCCGTCCGATGTCGCCCGTGTGGTGCCAGCCGCCCTTGCCTGCTTCGGCGGTGGCCTTGGGATCCTTGTAGTAGCCCATCATCACCAGCGAGCTGCGCACCACGATCTCGCCGGTCTCGCCTGCAGCAAGCAGCTTGCCGTCGGCATCCATGGTCGCCACCTGCACCAGCGGGCCGGGCCGGCCGGCACTGGACAGTCTCTCACGCGCCACCGAGCCGTCCGCGTGGAAATGCTCGCGCGGTGCCATCATGGAGATCATCATCGGCGCCTCGGTCTGCCCAAAGAGCTGGGCCATCACCGGGCCGATGGCCGTGAGCGCTTCTTCGAGCCGCGCCGCCGAGATCGGTGCCGCCCCGTACCAGAAGCACTGCAGCGAATCGAGCTTCGTGCTGGCCAGCTTCTCGTGCTGCAGCAGCATGTAGATCAGCGTGGGCGGCAGGAAGGTGTGCGTCACCCGATGCCGTTCGATCAATGCGAGGAAGTCGCCCAGGTCGGGCTTGGGCATGATGACCACACGCCCACCCAGAGCCATCACCGGCAGGCACAGCACCCCGGCCGCGTGGGTCAGCGGTGCCAGCGCCAGGTAGACCGGCCGGCCATCGAACGGGTAGCCCATCAGGGTCAGCGCAGACATGGTCTCCAGGTTGCGGCCCGAGAGCATGACGCCCTTGGGCTGGCCTGTGGTGCCGCCGGTGCCGGCGATCATCGCCAGGTCGTCCACGGGGGCGATGGCGATGGGTTCGTCGCCCACGCCCTCCACCCACTGCGCCCAGGAGGGTGCCCACCCGAATGCCGCATCCAGGCAGACCAACTGGCGCACCTTGGGCAGTTGCGCGCGCATCTGCTCCACCATCGGCGCATAGGCGCTGTGGAAGATGAGGCAACTGCAGTCGAAGGCGTCGAGCACAAAGCGGTTTTCGGACGCCTCGTTGCGCGGGTTCACCGGGCACCACACGGCACCTGCGCGCGAGATGCCGAACACGCAGGCAAAGGCCAGGGCGTCGTTGCTGGAGAGCACCGCCACCTTGTCGCCCGGCGCGATGCCCGAGCGCTGCAGCGCCCGCGCCACGCGGTGGCTGGTGCGCTGCACGTCGCCGTACGAGAGGTCGGCCGTGCCCATGGTCAGGCACGGCGACCCTTCGCCCAGCATGGCCCCCTTGTCGAGGTAGTCGATCAGGCGCATGGCGGGGCCCGCTCAGCGGTGCACCGTGAGCACCGGCGGCTGCACCAGGCCGAAGCTGCGCAGCGCGCCCAGCAGTTCGTGGTGGCCAAAGGCCTGGCAGCCCGAGGCAAAGCCTACGCGCCGGGGCGCCTGCTGCAGCAGCGAGGCGGCAGCAAAGGCCTGCATCAGCCCGGTCTGCTTGTAGTTGCAGTTGCCGTAGATCACGCAGTGCGCCCGCGCCAGCGGCCCCGAGGCATGCACCGAATCCACCGACTTGTTGATGCGGGGGTTCTCGCGCGGCGGCATGGAGCCCATGACGGCGGCGGCCGTCTGCGCCAGGGCGGCGTAGCGGTCGTCGTCGTTCATGCCCTCGGTGGCCTTGAGCGCGGCGGCCACGATCTGCGGCACGCCCAGCATCAGCGGCTTGTTGAATACGCCGCCCAGTACCTTGACGTTGGCCACGCGCGGGTCCTTCTTGAACCACACGGGGTGCGAGGTGCCGCCCCAGGGCAATGCCAGTGCTGCCTCGTGCTGGCCGGGGATGGCCAGACTGTAGAGGCCGGCGTCGGGCTGCCACTCCACATACTGGTTTTGCTCCAGGTAGTAGGCCTTGGACGTGGCGGCGTTGACCAGGATGGTCTGGGTGGAGGCCACCGTGGGACTGCCGCCCCAGAACACCGCGATGTCCAGGGTATCGAGCCCAGGGGTCTCCAGGCACAGCTGCGCAGCGATCTCGCCCGTGGTGTACATCTGCGCCAGGCCCGGCGACAGCAGCAGGCCGGCGGCGGCGAACTGTGCACCGTACTCGGCATCCAGCGTGATCAACCAGTCCTGCTCGCCCGTGGTGTCGGTGTAGTGGCATTTCGCGGCCAGGCAGGCCTGCACCACCTCATGGCCGAACTTGGCGAACGGCCCCACGGTGTTGAGCACGACCGAGGCGCCCTCGAACAGCGCCGTGAGCGCCTCCCGCGTATGCGCCACCTCGACCACCTCGTAGCTGGCGGTTTCGATGCCGGGCACATGCGATTGCATCGCCTCGTCGAGCTTGTCCTTGCTGCGGCCGGCGGCGATGAAGGGGATGTTGTACTCGCGCAGGTATTCGCAGACCAGCCGGCCGGTGTAGCCGGAGGCGCCGTAGACCACGACGGGTTTCTTGGTGTTGTTGGCCATGTTGTTGTCTCCTGGTGTGCTGCTCACATGCCCATGCCGCCGTCGACCGGCAAGCCGGCGCCGTTGATGAAGCGCGCAGCGTCGGAACAGAGGAAGACCACGGCATCGGCCATGTCGGCCACCTCGCCCAGGCGGCCCGAGGGCGTCTGCTCGATGATGGCGCCCACGGCGGCCTCGGGCGACGCGAACAGGCCGGCGGCGACCACGTCGGCGGCCAGCTTCATGCCCATCTCGGTGGGCACCAGGCCGGGGTAGATGCAGTTCACACGCACGCCGTAGCCGAGCTTGCCCGACTCCATGGCGGCCACGCGGGTCAGCCGGTCCACGGCCGACTTGGTAGCCGAGTAGCCGGCGATCGCCGGGAAGGCAATGGTGGCGGCGACCGAAGAGATGTTGACCACCGCCCCGCCCTTGCCTGCAGCGCCGTCCGGGCGCATGGTCCGGAAGGCGTGCTTGAGGCCCAGTGCCGTGCCCACGATGTTCACGTCGAGCATGCGGCGCAACGCATCGGGCTCGATCTCGGTCACCAGGGCCGTGACCTCGATGCCGGCGTTGTTGATGAGGATGTCGAAGCCGCCCAATGTATCGACCGTGGCCTGCACGGCGGCGGCCCAGTCGGCCTCCTGCGTCACGTCGAGCTTCACGAAGCCGGCCTTGGCCCCGCCGGTCACCGGCAGCTTGCCTGCCGCCTCCTGGCCCAGCGACGTGAGCACGTCGCCAATCATCACCGAGGCCCCGGCTGCAGCGAGTGCCTGGGCCATGCCTTCACCGAGGCCGCGCGCGCCGCCGGTGACCAGGGCCTTGCGGCCGGTCAAATCGAACTTCGTCATTGTCTTGTCTCCTGATGGATAGGTAGAGATCGCTGATTCGCAGATCGTGTTCTTCGAGGAACGGGATTGATTCTGGGAATCGACTTGACAACTGTCAAGACATTTTCTTGACAGTTGTCATAAATTCAATCGACCTGCCGCAGCCCATGCATGAAAAGACATGGCGAAGTGCCCGGCGCTGCCTACAATGGCGCGATGGAAAGAGCCCCCCGCCGTGACAAATACGCCGAGCGCCGCGCCGAACTGGGCGAGGCCGCGCTGCAGACGCTGGCCGAACTGGGCTATGCCCGCACCAGCCTGCGCGAGATCGCGCAAAACTCCGCGTTCTCGCACGGTGTGCTGCACTACTACTTCACCGACAAGCTCGACCTCATCCTGTGCAGCGTGCGCCAGTACAAGGCGCGCTGCGTCACGCGCTATGACGAGGTGACGAACAACTCCACCACCTTCGGCGAGCTGGTCGATGGCTTCGTGGCGGTGCTGGGCGAGACGGTGCGCAGTGAAGCGCCCATGCACCGGCTCTGGTACGACATCCGTTCGCAGTCGCTGTTCGAGGACGCCCTGCGCGCCGATGTGGAAGCCATCGACAAGAGCCTGGCGAACATGGTCTGGCGCGTACTCACGCGCATGTCCGAACTGGCCAGCCTGCCGGTGCGCGCGCCCATCGACCTCACCTACGCCCTGTTCGACGGCGTCTTCCAGCAGTGCCTGCTGCGGCACATGGCTGGCGATGCCAAGGCCATACCAGTCATGCAGGGCCATGTGCGCCTGCTGGTGGAGCAACTGATCGGCGCGCCGGCCGCTGCGGCACCCGCCAAGGCCACACGCAAGCGCAGGGGTAATGTCGGTTTTTGTGCAGGATCAGAATCCTGAGTCAAAATTCCCTTAGAGCACAACTACTTAGCGCCGCGGAGACGCCTCCCGCGGACCAAAAAATCTTCAAGGCGCTTGCCGTGTTCCAGGGCGTCGTTCAACCAGTTGGGGCGACGGCCTTTGCCGCCCCATGTGTTGCCCTGATCATCTTGGTACATGCCCATCTGACTGCTTAGAGGCTTAGGACTTGGGGGGGGCAGACTCGGAACAGCTTTCGTTTCAAGTGCAGCCACTTCAAACAAGTCGCCCGGCACCAATTCGAATTTGGCGATCACCTCCTTCAACAGTGGAATGATCTCCTCTGCCTCGTAAGCGTCGTTCATCGCCTCTTCCAGGCGTTTCTTCATTTGGGTCATTGTCCTAGGCACCACGATCTCCATTCAAAGAGCTTGAAAGCAGCGTAGCCCATTGTGGCGCGAGCCTCCACCGGGGCCTGGTGAATTCTCTGGAACTCCACAAGCAGTGATCCCAGGCGGGATTCATTCTGTGCCACAGAGCGCTCGCTGCGGAAACGTGTCGCGGTATCGAGGCGCTGGCACAGTGGATTGGAGGGACGGGTATGGAGGGCGTGGATGAGCTAACGGAAAACCGCCCGTCTTTGAATGCAGCCCGAAGCCACTTAGGAACTATTGCGCTTGGTGCCGGCAAAAGCAATACACGAACTGCTGAGGCGCCCCCCAGGGCGTGGTGTGGATCTCGGTGTGGCTGTCGATCAGTTCGAAGGGTGCGCCAAACCTACCGTGCAGTTCGTCGGGCGCATAGCGGGAAACCTCCAGACCGCTGCACTTCTCAGGCCCCTGCGGCCCGAATGTGCCGATGATCGCAAAGCCACCGGGCCTCAGAGCGTGCATCACCTGCGCCACATAGCGCTCACGCTGCGCATCGCTGGTGAGAAAGTGGAACACCGCGCGGTCGTGCCACACATCCACGGACGCCGCAGGCAGCCCCACCTCCAGGATATCGGCCGCAAGCCACGCCACCTCGGCGGCCCTGGGGCCCAGCCGCAGCTGCGTGACCTCCAGCGCCGTACGCGACAGGTCCAGCACCGTGATGTCCTGGTAGCCATCGGCCAGGAGGTCATCGACCAGCGTGGACTCGCCCCCGCCCACGTCGATGATGGACGCCTGCTTCGAGCGGGCCGCCCTGCGGACATAGTGCAGGGACTGCAGCAGGTGCGGCGCATACCAGCTCACCGCTTCAGGCGACTTGGTGCCGTAGACCGATTCCCAATGCGTTTCAGTGCCCATGGGGGATTCCCTGCGAACATTCAGGATGCACAGCGTATCCGATCACCGGGACCTTGCCATGAAAAGGCCTGGATCTATCCATGCCCGTGCCGGTGGTGCGCATCCGGCACATGGGCGTGCACGTGGCGCAGCGGCTCATGCGCGTGTGCATGGCTGTGCGGCCCCTGCGGCATCACCGCGTGGCTGTGGTTGTGGTGCCCGTCATCGTGGCGGTGGGCATGCTCGTGCTCCATGGCCTCGTGCTGGTGCTCGTGGCCGTGCGACTCGGCCAAGTGCAGCAGCACGCCCAGCACCATCAGCGCACCACCCGCCGCCATGGCCCAGCTGCCGCTGCGGTCGCCCAGCGCGATGGCCAGGGCCGCGCCGATGAAGGGCGCAAACGCGAACACCGAGCCCGTGCGTGCAGCGCCGAAGGCCCGCTGCGCGAGCAGGTAAAAGCGCAGGCTCAGCCCGTAGCCGGTGGCACCCACCGCCAGCAAGGCCAGCGCAGCGCCCATCGAAGGCAGCGGGTCATCGAAGACCCAGGCCAGCATTGCGGTGGCGCAGCTACCCAGCAGCGCCTTGCCCAGCACCACCTGACCCGGGTCGCGCTCGGCCAGGGCGCGCGACAGTGTGTTGTCCGCACCCCAGGCGGCCGTGGCCAGCAGCACGGCCAGCAAGCCCAGCAGCTGGCTACCGCCGGCCTGCCCCTGGCCCATCACCAGCGCCATGCCCCCGGCCAGCAGCAGAATCATGGCCGCCCAGACGCGGCGGTCCATCGTCTCCCCGTACAGCAGGCGCGCCAGCACGGCCGTGAACAGCGCCTCCAGCGTCAGCATCAGCGAGGCGCCGGTGCCGCTGGTGTGCTGCAGCCCCCATGCCATCGCCACGGGGCCCAGTACGGCACCAAAGGCGGCCATGGACAGCAGCCGGGGAATGTCGCCGCGCGTGAGCCGCGCCTCTTGCTCGACCCGCTGACGCGACAACGCGCCCACCGCTGCCGCGCCCGCATACAGCAGGGCCGCAGTGGTGAAGGCGCCCAGCCCGGCCCCGAAGTGCTGGACCAGCGGCATGCTCACGCCGAACAGCGCGGCCGACAGCAGCGCCAGCAGCCCGCCGCGCAGTGACGGCCAATGCATAGGGGTACGGTTCATCGGGAGATCACTTTTCGGTGAAACGCACGGTGATGGTTGTCTTGCTATTGGCGGCACGGCTGCCACCTTGGCTCCGTGTAGCAGCAGGTTGCCTATGCCTGGCCAGGGCCGACTAAGGTCCTCCGGTTGAATAAGCAATGCGCCGGTACTGAAATGTTCCTGCGGGGATGGAGACGCTCATCGGCACACTTGCGTAGTCATTGACCCAATCGATAAAGGCATCTACACCCGCGACTGGGTAACGGCTTTTGAACAGCGCTGCAAGTCCAGACACATGTGCGCCAGCCTGAGAGGTGCCCCATCCGCTGAAAGTGGCCGTGGCCGTTGCTCGCCCGGCACCGACTAACGGTCCACCGAACTCGGGCTTTTCTCCTCCGGGCGCGAAAAATATCGGCTTTGTGAAGTTGCTTGGGGCTGCAAGATTCGAGTAGCTCGCTCGGGTCAGTCCAACTCCGTCGTTCGGTACACCTGCTACCTTGATGACGTTTTCTGAACAGGCGGGATGGCTGATTCCGTTCAGAATTCCATAGTTGCCCGTGATGGACACGACGGGCACACCAGCGCTGTAGAGGTAGTCGATCCAATTTTGAAGCCACACGGCCCCCGCTGCGGCATCGCAGTCACTGCCATAAGTGGGTAGAGATCGAATGCTCATGTTCACCACCATTTGCGCTGGTGAGTCGGGGTCCGCATTCGCCGCGCCTGAAAGATAGACTACCCGTTCCAACGCAAAGTCCAGATCAGACATGTGGAAGCCCGATTGTTTTGGTGTGGACATCATGTTGTAGGAAAACACGTTCATCGAGTACAACTGCGCCCCTGGTGCTACCCCTTGCAGCGCTCCACCCGAGACGTTTGGTGAAGCAATGCCGGCGGCAATCGAAGCCATATAAGTGCCGTGATCACATTGTGTGAAGTCCACATTCAGGCAGTTCGCAATATTCGGATTTGGCTCACCGGAATTCGGCGTCCCAACAGGGCTATCCCAGTTGTCATTTGGATTCGGACACACAGAGCGCCACCCACTGATAGTGCGGGTCCCGTAGCAGTCTTCTCCGATGACTTTGGTTGCGCCATTCATGGTGAACATCTCATGGGACTTTCGGATCCCCTCATCGATGACAACGATGGCTTGATTGGTGCCGGTAAAGCCTGAACTCCAGGCGGTGGGCGCGTTGACAAGGGGAACGCTCCCGCTGAGTCCTTTGACTCCTCCCAATCGGTTGGCAGCTACTTCCAGGATCCGTGGATCATCGTTGCCCTTCAATCGCTTGTATTGCGCAGGCGTCAAGCGAAGATGCGCCGAACCTATGGTGTCGCGCGCTGACTGTTCCGGTTGGGCTTTGATCCCAGCGTTCGCCAGAACCTCGGTAAGAGCCTGGCGGTTTGCCTTTGCTTGATTCCTGCCTGCCGGCGAGTTCCATCGAATCTTTGTGGTGTAGAAGAGCCCACCCCGGATCATGATGGTGACTTCGACTGTCCCCTCTCGCTCGGCATCCTCCAACGCCCATGACGACCAATTAGCGACGCGCGGATCCTTGTATCCGAGGGGGCGAAGGGACCGAACTGCAGGGTGGCTCTGCAGCGTTATCAGCGTTGGCAAGTCGATTTCGGCCAAGACCAACGCAGGATTCGACGGGCTTTTACTGATCGAGTCGACGAAGCGACTGGATTCGAGACCTGCCGCTTTTATCTGACTGATCAAACGCTCTGACTCCTCATCCAGCTCTTTGGATGGGATGATCTTCGTGGTTGCGTCTGGCAGTATTTGATACTGCACCGTCGCGCTATTCAATACCACCTCTGCTGCCGCACTTCCATTCTGCTTGATGATTTTTTTCAGCGCACTCAAGCTGCCATCAAGATCATGCGCGGTGCTACGTGTCTTTTCAGAGGTATCCCGCCGAAACGAGATGACGTTCGGACTCCTTTCCAAAATGGCCAGTCCTTCTGCTTTCAATGTCAAACCAAACTGCCCTGTGGGGCTGCTCCAAGAACCTCCACTGTACATGTAGGCTCCCAATTCCGCTTTGATGGAATCGGTTCTAGTTTTGAGATCTCTGGACAGGACCGGATAGTCGTTCGCGGTGGTTGGGGGAAGCGCTGACTTTGAAGCCACAATGGCCACACGCACCGCCCCCTCCTCGAATGCGATCTTCTTCATCTCTGCGAGCTCGACCGGGTCCACATTCGAGGCGTTGACGGATATGCAGGCCGTAGCCTGCGCGAGCAGAACGATCCATTGGTTCAATTTCATGGGATCTCCCTTGAAATAATGACACTCTCGTCGACCGCAGCGTGCGGGGTGCGAAGCAGCAGCGCACTTTGCTCCGAAGGGACTGAGCAAGCAAGGAATTCTTTGCGACGCGACTGGGAGTCGTCCGGCAATCGCGCTGACCACCCGGGCTAGATCGAGGGCCGTGGCATTGGCACGCAAACATGGCCGTGATGGCGAACTTGCCGCAAGGGGTTCTCCATCATTTTCCTTTTGCTGCGCGCGGCTCCGGCTGCGCCTGAAGGGTGTCCAGGCGGCGCATCAGTTCCTCTGTCAGCTGCTGGCGTGCCGACTCCGCTGCAGCGGTCGCGGCGAGCAGCCGCTCCAGCTCCAGGTTCCGCTGGGTGGCCTGGTGCAGTTCTGTGTGCAGGCGGGCAAGGTCCTGCTCCTGGCCCAGGGCCTTGGCGGACATTTCCTCCAACTGCTGGGGCATGCCCGCGAAGCCTTCGGCAGCCTGCTGTGCACCCTGCAACTGCGCCTGTAGCTGCTGAAACTGCGACTTGAGCTGCGCCAGTTCGCGCGCGAGCGCCTGGTTCTGCTGGTGGTCGTTGCGCATCTGCTGCTGGTTGGCCGAAACGGCCGCATTGGCCTTGGTCAGTTCCGTCTGCAGGTACTGCAGTTGGTGCTCGTGCTGGCGTAGCTCGCGCTCGCGCTGCTCCTTGGACGCATCGCGGAAGTGCTCAAGCGCCTCCCTGGCGTGGGTGTGCTTTTCTTCCAGGGACTGGCTGTGTGCTTGGGCACTCGCAAGCCGGGTCTGCAGCTGAGTCGTTTGCTCGACCAGTTGGGCCTGCTCGATCGCCTTGGCGGCCAACTGCCTGCCGGCGTGCTCGAGAGATTCGCGTTCCCTGGCCAACTCAAGCTGGGTTTGTTCCAGCTGCCGCCTGGCCGCGGCCGTTTCGCTCTTGGAGGTCTCCAGGCTGGCCTTGTAATGCGCCTCCTTGGCGTTGAACTCCTCCATCAGCGCAACGACCCGTGCGTTGGCATCGAGCTCCAACCTTGCGGACAGGCGGCCGACCAGTTCAGCGAGCTCGTCGCTGATGCTGATTTTGGGTGCCGTGGCGTGGGCTTCCTCGTCTTCGATTTCCTTGAGGTACCGGTGGATGGTCACCTTGGAGCCGGTGTTGCCCAGCTCGACCCGCACCGCATCGATGGACGGGTACTTGCCTTGGCTGATCAGCCTATCCCTGGCTCGCAACACCTCAGACTTGTAGATCCCCGCTCTGGCCATGGCTTCCTCCGATTTTTTCGTACTGTATTACATACCATGATATTACATACCATTAATTGCGATGGGAACGGGAAAATTTCTAGAAAATTCGGAGCAGTTAATAAGGGTTTATCTGTTGTGATGGCTGCGAAATGCCGCCAAAGCCGGGTTGGCGCCATGTAACGCGTCGGGAGGGGGTGTTTTTACAAGGAGGCTACGTCCACAGGTGGCCCCCCCTTTGTGATCTCCCAATCCAGAGGCTAAGCGGAGCCGGACCGCCGGAGGCCCCCAAACGGGTCGCAGTTGAGCGTGGCTGCACTTAGACACCGTGCTGACAAAACTGTAATGCAGCGGTCAGCGCCGTGTGGGGGCCAGCTTTTTAGACTTGTCTCCGTGGTGCAGGAAAGATTGCATCTCCTGAATTCCCAACCGGGCTTCCCTCTAACCATTGACCTCAAGGACCATCATGAAACTCAAGACCACCATCATCATCCTCGCGCTGAGCGCAGCCCCTGCATTCGCCTTCGATGCAAACCATGGCGCCAAATCCAAGACCCGCGATGAAGTCAAAGCCGAACTCTCGCAAGCACTGCGCAGCGGCGACATCATGGCAGGCGGGGAAATCGGCGCCAAAGTCAGCGAGCTCAACTCCGGCCGCTATCAGTTGACGACCCCAGCACTGGGTAAGACCCGGGAACAGGTGCGGGCTGAACTGGAACAGGCCGTTCGTGCCGGCGACATGCTTGCCGCCGGCGAGTCCGGATCGAAGCTCAACGAACTGCAGCCCGAGTTGTTTCCAGCCAAGGTGGCGCAGGCCGGCAAGACCCGTGAGCAGGTCAAAGAGGAGCTCGCACAGGCCATCCATACCGGCGACCTGATGGCCGCAGGCGAGGATGGTCGCAAACTCAACGAAATCTTCCCTGGCCAATACCACCCGCACCACGCTGGCTCGACGGCCGCGCATTCGGGCCACCGCAATGGCCAAGATCTCTGAACATCCGATTCAGAATCCCGCGAGTTGGCTTGGCGCTCATTCCACGCCCTTTTGGGGTGGGCGCCAGGGTCGTTCAAGGGTTGAGGGCCTGGTGCCGCCGGTAAGGTATGGAGTGCTTGCGCTGGACCAGCGTCGGTGCTGTCTCGACTGCCCAATTGAGCCGCATCGCGGCTCTAGCTTTCTTTCCGCTTTACCAGGGTCGCTGAGCAATCCCATACCTTAACGTAGACCGCTTCTCCAGCAACCACGCTCACATCTGCAGGGAGACGCGCAACGGTCCAGCGTGAGCGACCCACCTCTCTCCACTGGACGATGGCAAAGCGCTCTGGCGCGCGCCCAAGCTGTGTGGGCATGCATCGGCGCTTATAGAACGCCAAGTCCTGCGCCGTGGCTTCAATCCTGCTGACCTTACCAACTCGCCAACCATCTGCCCATGGCAGGGAGCCCTCATACACGGGGGTGGCGCAGCCAGCGACCAGCACGGTCACGACACACAGCGCCAGCCAGCGCAACAGGCGTGCGCTGACCTGTGGCAAGCATGAACTGGCGGTGGACATCCGCGCGGGGATCACACAGAAGCCTTCCAGTGATCCGCACCCGCATTCGAAGCGTCGACCACAGCCCTATCGCACGCTTCGGTCTCCAACTGGATCGTGGTGTGGGTGATCTCGAATTGCTTTGCCAGCATCTGATTGATGGCTGCCAGCATGGCCCCGGGGTCTGCCGCTTCGGGGTTGTAGACAATGTGCGCGCTAAGGCTTGTCTTGGCGCTGCTCACTGCCCAGACATGCAGCTCATGGACGGAGGTCACCCCTGGCAAATCCGCCAATGCCTGCTTTAACTGAGGCAGGTCGATGCCGTCGGGGACTCCTTCCAGCAGGATGTTGAGCGTCTCCCTCAGAAGGATCCAGGTGCGTGGCAGCACCCACAGGCCGATAGCTACGGCAATGACGGTGTCTACCCAGTTCCATCCCGTGAACAGAATGACCAACGCCCCCACGATGACCCCAATCGAGCCGAGCAGGTCGCTCCACACTTCAAGATACGCGCCTTTGACGTTGAGGCTGGAATCCTTGCCAGAGGATAGAAGGCGCATGCTCACGAGGTTGACAATCGTGCCAAGGACGGCGATCACCAGTACCCCCGTGGTTTGAACCGCAGGCGGGTTGCTCCAGCGTTGCCACGCCTCGTAGAGGATGTAGGCCGCGACGCCAAACAGGAGCAAGGCGTTGAACGCGGCGGCCAGGATCTCGAACCGGTGATACCCGAAGGTGCGACGGTCGTCTACAGCCCGGCGCCCGACGCGAATGGCCGCCAGCGCAATGGCCAGAGCCGCCACGTCGGTGAACATGTGTGCGGCATCGGACAGCAGAGCCAGGCTATTGAGCATGACGCCGCCAATAACTTCGGCCAGCATGAAGCCGCCGGTGAGCATCAGCGCGTAGCGCAATGCCTTTTCGTTTCCCGCCGCCGGCAAGGCGTGATCGGAACCTTTACCCATGGTCTGTCTCCTGAGATTGAATCCGGTTACTCCGTTGACTGGGCTTGTCTGCGGTCGCGTTCGGGCCCTTCGTGCTCAATGTCGGCGCCGGTTCTGCGGTTTTCCAGTAGTTCGGCATTTCAACCGGACTGCCTGCCGCTCCCTCAGTCGCTTGGCCAGGCGCCGGCTGTACTTGGTTCGAATTTCCATCGGGGGATGGCGTTTGAGCCACATGTGCCGCAGCCGCCAAAACACAAACACAGAGATCAACAAGCCGATCCAGATCCAGAACAGCTTGGCAAAGAGCCCTCCCTCAGCCGCTTGCATTGACATGGATCGCTCCTTTTGCCCCTGGGGACGGGAACATGCAAAGCGCCGAGGGGCGGTCCATGCCCGCCACTACGGTGTCGAACCGTTGATCGCAGACAGCGAAATCGCCCCCTTAAGTGCTGCGGGGGCGATGGTCCAGGCGGCGTTCGTGTTACTTCAGCGTGAAACGGACCGAGGCGACAGACTTGCCGGCCTTCGAAACAGCGACGACGGCTTTGGTACCGGCGGGGACTTTGAAGCTGCCCGTGGCTTCCAGCTTGCCGTCACCGGCTTGGAGTTGAACGTCCTGCTTCTCGCTGCCAGCCAGCAGAGTGACCTTGGCGGTCATCCCCGCCACGGCAACTGGCTTTCCATGGTCGCGCATATAAAGCTGCAGCTTGTCGGCACTGGCAACGAATTCGTATTCGACGTCCTTGGCTTCGGCGACAGCACCACCGTGCATCGGCTTTACGTCGTGGCCATGGTTGTCGGCAGCGACGGCCGCGCCCGAGATCGACACTGTGAGGGCGAGGATGAGATGGGAGAGTTTCATGGCAGTTCCTTTGGGGTTGGAGAAAAGGGAAGGTCCCGCGATCAGCGGGACCGTCTACGGCTACACGGGCTTCGGTGCTTCCGGGTGAGAGGGCTCAGCGGACACGTCCTCAGCTTCTTCATCGGGCCTGTGGGCCAGCCGATAAAGAATCGGCAGCACGAGAAGCGTGAGCAGCGTGGATGAAAGAATTCCGCCGATCACCACGGTTGCCAGGGGACGCTGGACTTCAGCGCCGGTGCCTGTAGCGATGGCCATGGGAATGAAGCCCAGTGAGGCCACCAAGGCGGTCATCAGAACGGGTCGCAAGCGGGTCAGAGCGCCTTCACGGATCGCCTCGTCAAGGCCCACACCGCCTTCTCTCAAGCTTCGGATGTAGGAAATCATCACCAGCCCGTTGAGAACGGCTACCCCCGACAGCGCAATAAACCCTACGGCCGCTGAGATAGACATCGGAATGTCGCGAAGCCAAAGCGCCAAGATGCCGCCCGTCAGCGCGAATGGAATACCGGTGAAGACCAGCAATCCATCCTTGACGTTTCCGAACATCGCGAACAAAAGGACGAAGACCAGCAGCAGGGACACGGGCACGACGATCTGCAAGCGCTTCGTAGCCGATTGCAGGTTCTCGAAGGTTCCACCCCAGCTCGTCCAGTAGCCCGTAGGGATCTTGATTTGAGCGAGGCCTTGCTCGGCGTCAGCCACGAAAGATCCCACATCGCGTCCGCGCACGTTGGTGCTCACCACAATGCGCCGCTTGCCGTTCTCGCGGCTGACCTGGTTGGGCCCTGGTGCCAGATCGAACGAAGCAACCTCACCCAGCGGAATGAAGTTGGTCTTGCCCTCCGTGCCCGTTCCGGAGCGTGGGAGCGCAATGGGCAGCCGCTTCATTCCCTCCAGGTCGTTGCGCAGGGCTTCGGGCAGTCGAACCAGGATGTCGAATCGGCGGTCGCCCTCGAACATGGTGCCGGCCTCACGTCCGCCGATGGCCGTGGCCACGGTGTCCTGGATGTCGGCGACGTTCAGGCCATAGCGTGCGGCCTTCTGGCGGTCGATGTTGACCGTGAGCATCGGAAGGCCTGTTGTCTGCTCGACCTTCACCTCGGATGACCCTTGGATCTTCTGCAGCATGGCGGAAACCTCTTCGGCGGACTTGTTCAACACGTCCATGTCGTCACCGAAAATCTTCACCGCCACGTCGCTTCGCACACCCGAGATCAGCTCGTTGAAGCGCAACTGAATGGGCTGGGAGAACTCGTAGTTGTTGCCAGGAATTTTGCCAAGGACTTCCTGAATCGCGGCAAGCAACTCGTCTCGGGTCTTGCGTGGCTCAGGCCATTCGTCCACGGGCTTGAGCATGATGTACCCGTCCGAAATGTTCGGCGGCATGGGGTCCGACGCAATTTCGGCAGTACCGGTTCTCGCGAAGATGCGCTCGATCTCGGGAAACTTCGCCTTCAGTGTCCGCTCGATCTGTTGCTGCATAGCCACCGACTGGGACAGGCTGGTCCCCGGAATGCGCAGCGCCTGGATGGCAAGGTCACCCTCATTGAGGTTGGGAACGAATTCGCTGCCCATGCGGGTAGCGATCAATCCGCACAAGACCACAGCGACTGCAGCGATGGTGAGAACGAGCGTTTTGGCGCCCATCACGCGATCGAGCAGCGGGGCGTACATGCGTTTGGCATAGCCAAGGAGAAAGTTCTCCTTCTCGCTGACCCGGTTGCCAATGAAAAGAGCAACCGCTGCCGGAATGAACGTCACCGACAAAATCATCGCTCCCAGCAGAGCGGCAACCACGGTGAATGCCATCGGGTGGAACATCTTTCCTTCAACACCCGTGAGCGCGAAGATGGGCAGGTACACCACCATGATGATCAGTTGCCCGAACAGCAAGGGGCGGCGCGATTCCTGGGACGCGAGGAACACTTCATGGAAGCGCTCTGCCCGGGTCAGCGACCGCCCGTGATGCGCTTGTGCGTGGGCAAGACGCCGAACACAGTTCTCAACGATCACGACAGCTCCGTCAATGATGATGCCGAAGTCCAGGGCCCCCAGGCTCATCAGGTTGGCACTCACCTTGTACTGGACCATGCCCGTGAACGTGAAGAGCATCGACAAGGGAATGACCATTGCGGTGATGATCGCTGCGCGGATGTTCCCCAGGAAAAGGAACAGGATCACGATCACGAGAACCGCGCCTTCGAGCAGGTTTTTCTTCACCGTGCCGATGGCCTTGTCGACGAGCACCGTGCGGTCATAGACCGTCACCGCATGCACACCCTCTGGAAGGCTCTTGTTGACCTCCACCATCTTCTTGTCTACCGCCTGGGAGACGGTCCGGCTGTTTTCTCCAATCAGCATGAACACCGTGCCGAGAACCACTTCCCGTCCGTTGTCAGTGGCAGCTCCGGTTCGAAGCTCCCGGCCAATGCCCACTTCGGCCACGTCCTTGACGCGCACGGGCACGCCGTTGGCGCTGCTGAGGATCACGTTGCCGATGTCCTCCAGGGATTTCACCTGGCCAGGCGCACGGATGAGGTACTGCTCGCCGCGCTTTTCGATGTAGCCCGCGCCCACGTTGCCATTGTTGCGATCCAGAGCCGTCACTACATCCTGCAGCGTCACGCCCAGCGAAGCCAGGCGCTCGGGGATGGGTGCGATCTGGTATTCCTTGGCGAAGCCGCCGATGGAGTTGATTTCCGTCACGCCAGGAACGTTGCGCAGCTGTGGCTTGATGATCCAGTCCTGGATCTCGCGCAGGTCGGTCGGGGTGTAGGGTGAGCCGTCGGGCTTCTTCGCGCCGTCCTTGGTTTCGACGGTCCAAAGGTAGATTTCCCCCAGTCCGGTCGAGATGGGCCCCAGCGCTGGCGTGATGCCAGCCGGCAGTTTGTCCCGCGCCTCCTGGATGCGCTCGTTGACGAGTTGGCGGGCGAAATAGATGTCGGTGCCGTCCTTGAAAATGACGGTGACCTGCGACAGTCCATACCGTGAAAGCGACCGCGTCTGATCCAGGTTCGGCAGGCCGGCCATGACCGTCTCAATCGGGTATGTGACCCGCTGCTCGGTCTCAAGGGGCGAGTACCCGGCTGCCTGAGTGTTGATCTGGACCTGGACGTTCGTGATGTCGGGCACGGCGTCAATAGGCAGCTTCTGGTAGCTGAAGACGCCGAAGGCCGCCATGGCGAAGGCCGCAAGCAGCACCAGCCATCGCTGCTCGATCGAGAATCGGATGAGTTTTTCAAACATGTATAGGCTCCGGGATCAGTGCGTGTGTTCGGCAGATCCCTTGCCGAGCTCAGACTTCACGACGAAGCTGCCAGTCGAGGCGTAAGGCATGCCGGCCTTGAGGCCCCCAAGGACCTCGATCCGCTTGCCATCGCTGCGGCCCAGCTTCACGGGCTGAGCAATAAACCCACCGTTGACCTTCAGGAAGACAACGGGCTTGTCTCCAAGGTTCTGTACCGCGTCAGCCGAGATGGTCACGGGTGCCGCTGTTTCTTCAGAAATCACCTCGACGTTCACGAACAGGCCGGGGCGCCAGGCGCCTTTGGGGTTGTCCAGAACCACGCGGGCTTTGGCTGTGCGGGTTTGCTCGCCGATCAACGCGCCCACAAAAGCAACCGTACCCGTGGCCGACGCATCAAACGCAGTGGCCTTAATGGTGACTTTCTCCCCCACCCGCACCGACGGCAGATCCTTCGCTGGAAGGTTGATTTCCGCCCACACGGTGGAGAGGTCGGAGATGGTGAACACGGCCGCATCTTCCTTGACGGCTTCGCCCAGGCTCAGATGCTTCTCGATGACGATCCCGTCGAAGGGCGCACGCAGCTCGATGCGATTGAGACCGGAAGCCGACGAGGTGGACAGGCCCAGCGCACTCAGCTTTTGATTGGCGTTGGCCACAGCCACCTCTGCTTCGCTCAGGGCTTGCCTGGCCTGCAGGTAGTCCTGTTCGGCAGATACCTTCTGCTCCCACAGCTTCTTTTCTCGCTCGTATGTAGTTTTGGCCAGCGCAAGGCGCTTGTGGGCCGTCTGCAGCTCGCTGCGTTGCTCCGAGGCAGTGGGGCTGGCAATGGCAGCCAGGACTTGTCCCTTCTTGACGACCTGGCCAAGGCTGGCGCTGACGCTTTCCACCACGCCGGCGAGCCGTGGAACCACATGCGAGGTGCGGTCTTCGTTGAGCTTGATCTCACCGGGCAGCAAAAGTGCCGTCTTGATGTTGGCGGCGGATGTCGTATCCACCGTGATCGAGGCAGCCTTGATCTGGGCGTCTGCCAATTCAACCTTGCCTTCTTCCTTGCTCATCACGAACATGAAGGGCTCGGTGGCCGTCTGCGCGATGATCTCGATCTCGAATGCATGGGGTTCGGGAACGATTTCCTTACTGACCAGGCTGTCTTTTTCCTGGACGAAAGTCAGCTTCTGCTTTTCGTCTGTCAGGCGGGTCACCGTTGCGGTGACCGTCGCGGCATTCAGCGGCAGCGCCTTGTCTTTGTCGAACAACCAGATGCGCAGCCGCGGCTCTCCACCGTCCTCGGATAGCAGCGCCTCCAGGCTGAAATCGCCTTCCTTGAAAACGGTACCGCCGTGAGCGCCCTTGGCTTCGCTCTTTTCGTGGTGCTCGCCGTCCGCATGGCCCTTGTCATCGTCGTGGCCCTTTTCTCCTGCCTTGCCGTGGTGCTCACCGTCGCCGTGGCCCTTGGCTTCAGTGTGGCCGCCGTGCCCGTGGCCATCGCCTTCGGCAGCTGCCGCCTTGGGCTTTCCGCCGCCCTGCAAGATGAAGGCGCCGGCCCCGACCCCCAATGCGAGGACGACGGCAATGGCGATCAGGTGCTTTTTGCTGATGGTGGATTTGCTGGTGTTCATGGTCATTCTCAGTTCTGCGTTGCGATCAGGCGGGAAGCGGTAGTGCCGCCGAGCAAGCGGTCAACATCAGCCGCTGCGCGGTGCGCTTCGCCAAGTGCTTTGAGGTATTGGGCTTTGGCTGTGAAGTAGGTACGCTGCGCATCCAGCACCTCCAGGAAATTGAACTTGCCGTTTTCAAATCCAATGGTGGCTGCGTCATACGCCGACTTCGCCCCCGGAAGGACGTCCTGCTGCAGGGCCTGGATCTCCGATGCGATCGTGGCGAGTCGCTCCCGAGCCTGCGCTACTTCGCTGTGCAGGCGCACAGTGGCAACCTGCAATTCGTCGCGTGCCTTGTCCTCCAGCTTCAGTGCCTCCAGCAGATTGCCCTCGTTGCGGTCGAACACCGGCAAAGGCACGGAGACACCGAACAGAAGCACGTTTCGCTGCGTCTCGTTGCTGCGCTGCATGCCAACGCTGACGGTGACATCCGGCACTCGCTTGCTCTGCTCCAGGTCGGTCAGGGCCTTGCGCCGATCCACCTCGATCCGCGCCAGGACAATCGCTGGAGAAGAAGAAATCAGTGGCTGCAGATCGGCGAGCTGTGGCACCGCAGGGATGTTTTCTGCCTTGCCCTCCAGGGCCGTGAAAGGCGCCTCGATCTTTCCCAGGAGCGCGAACAGCCGCGACAAGGCATTGCGTTCTTCGCTAGCTGCCTGGGAGAGTTCAACCCGGATTCCAGCTTCCGCCACGCGGGCCTTTGACTCTTCGACGGGCGACACTTTGCCTGCGGCTACGCGCTTGGCAACGGCGTCCGTAGACGACTTGGCCAGTGCCACGCTGTCCCGGGCGAGCGCCAGGCGTTCTTGTGCAGTCAGCACATCGAAATAGGCTGCAGCCACATTGGCTCGCACGGTCGCCTTCAATTCGTCGAGTTGGGCCTGCGCTTGCTCGCGCGATTTCTCGGCCGCCTTGGTACGGGCCGCGCGCTTGCCGCCCAACTCCACGGGAAGGTTGAGTTGCCAGCTTTGGGTGCGCGTTTTCGAGCGCGCGTCCTCCAGCGAATAGGCGAGCTCGGGATTGGGGCGAGTGCGTCCTTGCAGAACTTGCCCCTCGGTGGCCTCGAACTGGCGAGTCGCAGCAGCCATCTCGGGGTTTCCCTCCAGCGCCAGTTCAATGGCCCTGGCTAGCGACAACGGCGCTACGGGTGCTGCAACGTCGGCAGAGGCATTCGAGCCGGCCACGGGTCGTTGTGTCATGCCTTGGGAAAAGGCGCCGGTGGACGTGGCGAGCAGTATGGCTGCGGCAGCCGTTGCGAGCTTGATTTTCTTGCGGCCGCGCCGTGCGTCTGGCTTTCCTTGAAAGCAAATACCCTTGAACATCCGATTCTCCAGTGATTTCAAAACACGAAGGATCAGCGGGGGGCAACCGTGCAGTTGCTGTCAACTCGTCACTCGTCACAGTCGCGGCATGCGCAACTGCATCCGCCATTGGGGCGGACACGGACAACTGGGAGAAGGAGAGAAGCCCCGCCGATTAGGCGAGGACAGACCACCGGGGGCGGTCAGGGGGGGTGGGTGTTACACCAGCGAGTCGCACATGGGGCTGGGCACCGACACTGCCATCGTGCGAGGCGCCTTGGCTGGCATAAGAGAAATTGAGGGCACCGATGCCGGCACCATGGCAGACCGAGCAGTCGATATCAAACTGACCAGCGCTTTGATCGCCCTTGTCGGCTTGGTGGACCGCCTTGTCAGCATCATGTTTGTGCTCATGATGTCCCACATGCTGCGCCTGCGCCGTCGTACTCTCATGCATGCAATAGGCAGCTACCGCAGACCAGCTGAACTGGAACGGTAGCAGTGCAAGCATAAAAACAGCTATCAAGCGGCGCATTTTTGAAGTCTAGC
Organism: Acidovorax sp. Root219; assembly: GCF_001428665.1. Taxonomy (GTDB): domain Bacteria; phylum Pseudomonadota; class Gammaproteobacteria; order Burkholderiales; family Burkholderiaceae_C; genus Acidovorax. The sequence continues at coordinate 34,317 of NZ_LMIJ01000014.1, read as the reverse complement.
ATGCGACCATGAAGTGATCGCGTGTGGATTGATGGCCGTTCTAGAGCAATTGTGTCGAAAAATCAGCCGCCCGCGCCGTGCAGTTCCTGCAGGCGCTGCTTGTCGGCGGCAGACATGTTCAGGTATTCCTGTTGCACCTGCTCACGGGTCTTTGACGCTCCGGTCGCCTTGACAGGCACCGCACCACCGCGCGAAAGGATCGCCAAGGTCCCATCCTGGCGAGCCGTCGCGACCGACTGAATTACGTCGCCGCGCGACAACGAGCCCTGGACGTGGTCGGGATGGGTGGTGAAACCGACCTCGCCTCCTGCGGGGTGGTACAGCGACGACGCCGATGCCAGGCCGGGAGCGGCAATGGCCAGGGCGATCAGGGAAAGTGCGAGAGGTTTGCGGATGATCATGGTGTTGTCCCTTGCTTGTGGTGAGCCTTCGGCAACCTGCCTGGGCTATGCCTTGCGACATGGGGTGAACTGTAGAAAACGGCCCCCGACAAGGCACCAACAGCCAGATGACAAATTCGTAATCTACGAAGGGCCTGCATTCTTCGAGAATGGCACCATGAAAATTCTGCTCATCGAAGATGAAGTCAAGCTGGCCGAGTACCTGCGCAAGGGCCTTGGAGAGGTCGGCTATGTAGTGGACGTCGCCCACAACGGCGTGGACGGCCTGCACATGGCGCTGGAAGGTGGGCACGATTTGCTGGTCTTGGACGCGATGCTCCCAGGGATCGACGGCTTCAGCCTTCTGACGGCCTTTCGCAAGACCAGGCAGACGCCTGTCTTGATGCTCACAGCCAGGGTCAGTGTCGAGGATCGGGTACTGGGACTTCAGACGGGTGCCGATGACTATCTGGTCAAGCCCTTTGCGTTTTCCGAGTTGAGCGCCCGCATCCAGGTTCTGCTCAGGCGCACCCAAGGTGCGCGGGACTCGGCAGAGCCCACGCAACTGCGTCTGGCCGACCTGGAGGTCGACCTGGTGCGGCGCAAGGCATCCCGAGGTGGTCAACGATTGGAACTGACCGCCAAGGAATTTCTGCTGCTCACCCTGTTCCTGAGAAGGAAAGGCGAAGTGCTTTCACGCACCGAGATCGCCGAGCAGGTGTGGGACATGAACTTTGACAGCGATACCAACGTGGTGGAGGTCGCAATCCGACGTCTGCGCACCAAGATCGATGTGCCCTTTGATACTGCGCTGCTGCACACCATCCGGGGCATGGGATACGTCATGGAGGAGCGCAACGGATGAAGGCGCTGGTCCAACATCGCTCATTGCGCCAGCGGTTGTCGTGGTGGCTGGCACTGCAGAGCTTTGCCGGGCTAGGGCTGGTCTGCCTGGCCGTCTACCTGGTGACCGAATTCAATTTCCGAGATCGGCAGGAGGAAACGCTGGCGCAAAAGGAAAACGTCATTCGGCACTTGCTGCTGGATGGAAAGGAGCACGGGGATTCGGAAGACCTTGCTCACAAGCTCGATGACTTCCTTGTGGGGCACGGGGATCTGTCGCTCGAAGTAGCGCAAGCCGATGGATTCGTTCTCTACGCCCATACCCGCAACCAGAATGCGAAGACGGTATGGCGTCAACGGCAGTTCGAGGTGGCGCAGCCTGTGGGCCAGACTCCCGCCAAAGGTTTGCGCGTCAAGCTGTCGCTGGATATCCAGACCGATAACCAGCTCTTGCACCGGCTCGCGCTCACCCTGTTGGTCGCGGCGATCGGAGGCACCATCGTGGTATCTCTGGGTGGCTTTTCCTTGGTCAACCTGGGCCTGGCGCCCGTTCGAAGACTGGCCAGCCAGACGCGGGCAGTGTCGGCGGACAACCTGCACCAGCGGCTCGACGGCGCAGAGCAGCCACTTGAACTCGTGCCTCTGATCGACCAGTTCAACGCGCTCCTGGCCCGCATTGAGAAGGCCTACTCACAGATGGAGGGCTTCAATGCGGACGTGGCGCACGAGCTGTGCACGCCGCTGGCCACGCTCATTGCCAACAATGAACTGGCGCTTCGGCGCCCTGATCAGGCGGACATTCGCGAGGTGCTGGCGTCCAATCTGGAGGAGCTGCACCGCCTGACCGGTATCGTCAACGACATGCTGTTCCTGTCTCAGGCAGATCGGGGCGTGGGAGCGCGTCGCGCCCCCGTGGCGAGCCTTGCATCAATGGCTGCTGACGTGCTGGACTACCACGAGGCCGCGCTGGCCGAGGCCGGCCTGACAGCGAAAGTGGTCGGCGATGCGCACGGTTCCTTCGACGTGCCGTTGTTGCGCCGGGCCTTGTCGAACTTGCTGGGAAACGCCACTCGCTACGCCAGCACGGGCTCAATCGTCCAGATCAACCTGAGAGCGGTTGACGAGGACCGCGCGCTGCTCAGTGTCACCAACTACGGCAACACCATCGACCCCGAAATGCTTCCGCAGTTTTTTGACCGGTTTTTCCGGGCAGATCCTGCTCGCAGTCATGGACAGAGCAACCATGGCCTGGGCCTGGCCATCGTGGGCGCTATTGCCCGCATGCACCAGGGCAAGCCAGTGGCCAGGTCAGAGAATGGGGTGACAAGTGTCGGGATAGAAATTCGCGCTCACTGATAGTCAGCGTCGTTTGTTGGCCCGCTGCCTAGGAGCCACGCCGATATCACGATGGGCACCTGGCGGGTGGGCCTCGCTGGGCTGCATGTGATTGTGTTGAAGTGCCGCATTGGCCAACCCGCCCAAGATGCCGCACTCACCGGCGAGGTGGCCTGGTGAGCACTGCTGTTGCAAGCTGCGCAATTCGGACTCCAGTGCTTGGAGTTCCCGGATGCGAGAGACCACGTGCCCGATGTGCTCCTGAAGAAGCGCGTCCACCGCGCCGCAGTTTTCATCCGGAGCGTCCTTGAAATGCAACAGCACCCGGATCTCATCGAGCGTCATGTCCAGGCAACGGCAATGGCGGATGAAGGCCAGGCGCTCGACATGGCTGCTGTCGTAGACCCTGTAGTTGCTTTCTGTGCGCATCGCGATCGGCAGCAGGTTCTCGCGCTCGTAGTAGCGGATGGTCTCGGTCTGCGTGCCGGTGGCCTTGGCAAGTTCGCCGATTTTCATGAAGCGTCCTTTGCAAAATCTGTTTTACGTAGGACAAGGCAGCGACATCTGGCTTGTCGCTTGACTTTAAGGTCACTACAGGGTTTCCAATTAGGCCATGAAATCAGAAACCAGCACTCCTCCCAGCGTTGTTGACACCTGCTGCTCCTCGGGCTGTTCCAGTCCCGCAGCAGCGGCCCCTGCAGCCGCAAGCAGCCCGGGCCAAGGCAAGCTGTTCCGAATCGCCACCATGGACTGCAGCGCTGAGGAGTCGGAGATCCGGCGGGCGCTGGAACCTGTGGAGGGAATCCGCTCTTTGGGCTTCCAGCTGGGCGCGCGCACGCTGAAGATCGATGCGGAGGATCGCGCCTTGCCCCTGGCGCTCGATGCCATCCGCAAGGCGGGCTTCGATCCACAGCCGGTGGTCGCTGCGGCAAACACCCAGGGTAGCCAGGGCCGGGTGTTTCGCATTGCGACCATGGACTGCAGCGCCGAGGAGGCGGAGATTCGCCGAGCGCTGGAGCCTCTGGATGGGATTCGCTCTCTGGGCTTTCAGCTCGGTGCGCGGACGCTGAAGATCGATGCCGACGAAGGCACCTACCCGCTGGCCCTCGACGCAATCCGCAAAGCGGGCTTCGATCCGCAGCCAGTGGCCGGCGCCAATGGCTCCGAGGGCGGACAGGCGGGCGAACCAGCCGAAGGCGACGACCATGGACATGGTTTTGCAGGCGGCATCTCCCGACTGGTAGCCGCGCTGGTGTTCGCCACGGGGGCTGAGGTCCTCTCGTTCTTTGCTCCCGATCAAATGGCCTGGAAGGTGGCGGGCATGGCCATCGCCGCGCTGGCTATCTGGCTTGCCGGGATCGACACCTACAAGAAAGGCCTTGCAGCGCTGCTGCGCGGCAAGCTGAACATCAATGCGCTGATGTCGGTGGCCGTCACAGGAGCCTTCCTCATCGGCCAGTGGCCGGAGGCCGCCATGGTGATGGCCCTGTACGCGATTGCCGAGTTGATCGAGGCCAAGGCGGTGGACCGGGCCCGAAACGCTATCAAGGGCTTGCTGGAACTGGCGCCCGAAGAGGCTTTGGTACTGGGCACCAACGGAGCATGGACCGCTACACCGGTGGCTTCGGTGGCCATCGGAGCGACCGTGCGCATCAAGCCGGGCGAACGCGTGCCGCTGGACGGTAAGGTGACCAAGGGCAATGGCGCCATCAACCAGGCCCCCGTGACTGGCGAGAGCATCCCCGTGGACAAGGCACCTGGCGACCAGGTGTTCGCCGGCACGATCAACGAGACTGGTGAGCTGGAGTTCGAGGTCACAGCCTTGTCGAGCAACACCACCCTGGCCAGGATCATCCAAGCCGTTGAGCAGGCGCAGGGCACGCGCGCTCCGACGCAGCGCTTTGTGGATCGGTTCGCCTCCATCTACACCCCCGCAGTCTTCGCCATTGCCGTGGCGGTGGCGGTCCTCACTCCTTTCCTGATGGGACTTACCTGGCTGGAGGCGCTCTACAAGGCCCTGGTCCTGCTGGTGATCGCCTGCCCATGCGCTCTGGTCATTTCCACGCCGGTCACGGTGGTCAGCGGATTGGCCGCAGGAGCGCGCCGCGGGATTCTGATCAAGGGCGGCACCTATCTGGAAGATGCCCGGCTCCTGAAGGCGGTGGCGCTCGACAAGACCGGCACCATCACCGAAGGCAAGCCCAAGCTGGTGAAGTGGCAGGTGTGGGGTGCCGGTGATGAGGCAGCAGTCCAGCAGATGGCTGCCAGCCTGGCGGCTCGTTCCGACCACCCGGTTTCCAAGGCGATTGTCCAGGGCTTGGACGTAAAGGGCCCAGAAGCAGAAAGCTTCAAGGCCTTGCCTGGGCGCGGCGTCGAAGGCATGGTCAATGGTGTGCGCTTGATACTGGGCAATCACCGTCTGATCCATGAGCAAGGACTGTGCGGACCGGAGTTGGAGGCGGAGCTGGCCACCCATGAAAAACAAGGCCGCACGGTCACCCTCCTGGCGGACGAATCGCGCGTCCTGGCGCTGTTTGCGGTAGCGGACACCATTCGCGAGACGTCGAGGCAGGCCATCGTCGACCTCAAGGCGCTGGGAGTGACGTCGGTGATGCTGACGGGTGACAACACGGCCACCGCAAAAGCCATCGCGGCGCAGGCCGGCATTGATGACGCCCGTGGAGATCTGCTGCCCGAAGCCAAGCTTGATGCCATCAAGGAAATGCAAAAGCGCTATGGCGCTACCGGCATGACCGGCGACGGCATCAACGATGCGCCGGCGCTGGCGCAGGCCGACATCGGTTTTGCCATGGGTGCAGCGGGAACTGACACGGCCATGGAAGCAGCCGATGTGGTCATCATGAACGATGACCTTCAGCGCGTCGCCGAGACAGTGCGTCTATCCAAGCGCACCCACGCCATTCTCTGGCAGAACATCACCCTGGCACTGGGCATCAAGAGCGTCTTCTTGGTGATGGCGGTCGTTGGCACTGCCACCATGTGGATGGCGGTCTTCGCGGACATGGGAGCGAGCTTGCTGGTGGTAGCCAACGGACTGCGTCTGCTTCGCGGTACACGGGTGGAGCCAGCCGCCAAGCCAAGCCGCTCAGAAACCAAGGAGCATGCGCATTCCCACTGAGCGTTCGTCAGCGCGCGCCAAGTCCACCGGTGGGATTGCGGAGCGCTTACTGAATGTCCCGCTTTCATTTCTTGGTTTTGGAGACCTCTTGTGCCACTAGGTCGGCCAGCTGTTTGTGGCCAAAGCTGGGCAGCGGGCGCCCGTTGACAAAGAAGGTCGGCGTCTTCTCGACCTTGAGGGCGGTCAGGTCCTGCACGTCCTGTAGCACCACGGCGTCCAATGCAGGGGCTGCGATGTCCGCCCGCGCCCGTTGCATGTCCAGCCCCGCCTGTTCAGCCGCCTTGTAGGCCAACTCCAGGTTGGGGTTTCCATGGTCCGCCCACTGCGGCTGTGCGGCCAGCACCGCTTCCAGCACGGCCAGGTACTTGTCCTGCCGCCGGGCCGATTCCAGTAGCTTGACCACCTGCTCCGAGCCCTGGTGGAAAGGCGCATAACGGATGACCAGCCGCACTTCGGTGGGGTACTGCTGCATCAGTTCCTTCACCACCGGATAAAAGGCGCGGCAGGTCTCGCAGGCGGGATCGAAGAACTCGACGATGGTCACGGGTGCCTCACGGGGCCCGATCACGGGTGAATGCATGCGGACCAGGCGTTCGGCTTGTCCTGCCACCTGCAGCTCCTGTGCACTTTGCACGCGGCTCTGGTACAGATTCACGCCGACAAGGAAGGCCACAGAGGCCATGCCCAGCACGAGGAAGATGATGAGTTTTCGGTGTTTCATTTGTCTGTTTTTCGCAGATAGAGGGAGAGCGAGACGGCGATGGCAATGAACGCCGCCAGTGAAAGCCAGGGCAACTCAATGCCGTAGAGGATGTCGAGCTTCTGATCGGCGCACGACACGCCGGCGCCGCAGGGGACCCAAGCCTTGGGCACCAGGCCTGCCGCCAAGAGGCTGTGGTAACCAGCCACGACCGCACCCGCCAGCGCCAGAGGCAAGGCATAGACAGCGCCCCGGCGGTCGTCGCTGTAAAAGGCCATTCCAAGAAGCAAGGCCAGCGGGAACATGGCAATGCGCTGGTACCAGCACAAGACGCAAGGAGCCATGCCCATGACTTCGCCGATGAACAACGCACTGCCGGTGGCGGACACAGCCAGCAGCCAGGCGATCAGGAGCAGCACCGAGGGTCGGCTCATCGACACCTCCTTGAACAACGGTTCTGGCAGGAGGCACCGATCAAGGCACAACTGCGTGTGTAGATTCCAGAGCCATTCGGCCCGACAGTGGAGGACATGGAAAGATCCCGAAGGCATGCAAATGAGGCCAGCACACGCTGTGCTGGCACGCTTGGCGGGGATCGGAGACGGTGGTGACCGATGCCCTGGTCAGGCCAGGGCGGGCCACTGCGGGCGTTCGGGGCGACTGGCGGACTCTGAAGACGGCCACCCGCGCGTGTCGGTGTGAAAGCGCCATAGGGGAAAGGCCGGCAGTAGATCGCGTTGCGCCTGAACGGCTTCGGTGCCCTGCAGATGGCAGGAACCACAGTCCACGCTGGGCGCTGCATCGCCAGCTCGGGTGGATTCATCGATTGCTCCGTCCCGCAGCTGGGCGTGCTCGCAGCAATGCATTGCCACAGGAGGCAAGGAGCCCGGTCCTTCATCGTTGCAGTACGCGCCCACCGCCGCCCAGCACAGTTGCAGCGGCAACAGTACCAAGAGGAAAACAAGCAGACGGGTGCGGGAGTGCATCCGGAAAATTGTAGTGGCATCCCAGGCGGAACGGCCACTTTGGAGCGCCGGCGGATGCAATGCCCGGCAGTGTCGAATCGATCACACAGCCAGGCGCGGCAACATAACAAACTTGTAATCCTGCGGTGCGCAAGCTGTTGGCATACGGTCAGCAAACTGTCACACGTGACTCGTCGGCTGGCCAGACGTTGGTGCAGTTTCCGGGGCACGTGCATTCAAACCCAAGGAGATACACATGACAGTTCGCACCTTCCTGACCGCCTTGTCGCTTGCTGCGGCAGTGGCCCCAGCCATGGCCAGCAGCGTGATCCATCCTGCGACCACCGAGATGGGATACACGACGCACCCTGAACACGCGCAAGCGGGCAAATCGCGTGATCAGGTCCTGGCGGAGATGGATCAGTCCAAGAAGGACGGCCTGTGGCAGTACCACCGCTTTGGAGCTCCCGTACCGGTCAAGGGCAAGGCCGCGACCCGCGATGAAGTGCTGGCTGACCTGGAACGCTCCCAGAAGCATCCAAGCTGGGCACTGCGCCGTGTCGGTGCACCAGTTGCGGCAGTACCCGCGCCCTGACACCATCCTTTGCCAGGTCCGTCATCCAAGCTGGTAATGAACCATGAGGGCACCCGCCCTCACGGGCGTGCATAGAACTTCTTTCGCGCCAGGGAGTCCACTACACTCATCCCCATGCCTCGCAACCGCCGCACCCGCCTGATCACAGTGCTTTTTGCACTGGTCAGCCTGCTGTTCATGCAGCTGGCAGTGGCAAGCTACTCCTGCCCGGGTGCGCAGTCTTCCCGGGTCGCCGAAGTCGCGGCCATGGCCGAAGCTGGGATGCCGTGCGCCGAAACCATGTCGCTGCGCATGGACGACGAGCAGCCCCATCTGTGCCAGGCGCACTGCCAGGCAAGCCAGCAAACAGCCGACAAGTACGAGTTGCCTGCGATGGCTTCCGCCGCCCTGGCGGACATTGCCTATACCCCCTTCATTGCGCCGCACCTGCCAGAGGGTGCCCCCGCGCAGGCGCCGCTCCTGAAGCGCACAACGGCCCCACCTTTGGCCGTGCAGCTCTGCTGCTTTCGCATTTGACATCCCAGACCGTCTGAGCGTTGCCTGAGGCACTTCGAGTGCCCGGCAGCTTGTTCTTCGCTGTCTGGAGATGACATGTCTTGTTTGATTTCGGCCCGCTGGTGGGCCACTGCTGCCATGGCGGCAGCCTTGAGCGTGCCCGCCTGGGCCGGTACGCCCGATGAACCCCTCTCGCTGCGCGAAGCACTGGCCCTGGCTGCCGCACGCTCGCAACAACTGGTGGCCAGCCGAGCCTCGACGGCTGCATCGCGGAACATGGCCATCGCTGCGGGCCAGTTGCCGGACCCCGTCCTCAAGTTCGGCTTGGACAACCTCCCGCTGAACGGAGCGGACCGGCTGAGCCTGTCGCGCGACTTCATGACCATGCGGCGTATCGGCGTGATGCAGGAGCTGCCCGGCGCGCAAAAGCGCCAACTGCGCACCGAGCGTTTCGAGCGCGAAGCCGATCTCTCCGTCGCGCAAGGCCAGATGAGCCTGGCCAACCTCCAGCGGGACACCGCCCTCGCATGGATTGAGCGCTACTACACCCAGCGGATGCGGGACCTGGTGCTGCGACAGATCGAGGAAACCAGGCTCCAGGTTCAGGCGATCGAGTCCGGCTTTGGTATTGGACGAAGCAGCCAGGCCGACGTGTTTGCAGCGCGGTCGGCCCTCGTCCTGCTGGAAGACCGGTTGAGCACGGTGGACAGGCAGCAACGAAACGCCGCCCTGGTCCTCGCCAGATGGGTCGGCCCGGACGCCGAGCGGCCGGCCACCGAGGCACCGGCCTGGCAGACGAGCCGGCTTGAAGACGGCAGGCTGCAGGAGCACATCCCGCTCCACCCCGATCTGCTCGTGCTCAAGGCGCAGGTGGATGCCGCCCAGACCGAGTCGCGGCTGGCCGACGCCAACCGACGATCCGACTGGAGCGTCGAGGTGATGTACAGCCAGCGCGGCACTGCCTACTCGAACATGCTCTCCGTCGGTGTCTCGATTCCCTTGCAATGGGACAGGGCCAATCGCCAGGACCGTGAGCTGGCCGCCAAGCTGTCCATGGTCGATGAAGCGCGCGCCAAGTACGAGGACATGCTGCGCAGCCACGAGGCCGAGGTGCGCAGACTGCTCAACGACTGGCAAACTGGCAAAAGCCGTGTCCATCGCCATCGGGAACAGCTCATTCCCCTGGCCGAACAACGCGCACAGGCGGATCTGACGGCATACCGCACGGGCAAGGTGGACTTGGCTGCTGCCCTGGCTGCACGCCGCGATGTGATCGACGCCCGCATGCAGGCGCTCGCCGTCGAAATGGAGACCGCCAAGAGCTGGGCCCAGTTGAATTTCCTGTCACCCAGCGACAGCCTCCCCACATCTCGCCAGGAAAAGCCATGAAAAACTCCCACATCCTCGTGGCCTCCACCCTGGTGCTGGCCGTCGTCGCCGGCGGCTATGCCGCTTTTGAAATAGGGATGCGGCGCGGCGCCAGCATGGCCGCCTCCGGCACAAGTGCGCCAACTTCAACCGATGCAGCCACACAGGCTGCTCCACCGGTACCGACAGGAGCGGTGCCTCAGGGGATTGCCGAAGGCGAGGACGCCACTCGGCGCCACATGGCAGCAGGCATCCAGGCCGGACAGACCGACCCGGCCAACGGACGCAGGATCCTCTACTACCACGACCCCATGGTGCCGGGCAACAAGTTCGACAAGCCCGCCAAGTCCCCCTTCATGGACATGATGCTGGTGCCCGTGTATGCGGACGGCGATGCCGACCAGGGCAAAGTCACCGTCAGCCCTCGCATCCAGCAGAACCTGGGTGTGCGAACCGCCATCGTCTCCGAGGGCAAGCTGGCGCCGCAGGTGAATGCCGTTGGCAGCATTGCCTTCAATGAGCGCGACCAGGCCACAGTGCAGGCCCGCGCCACCGGCTATGTCGAACGGCTGCATGTGCGCGCCACGCTGGACCGGGTCGCCAAGGGGCAGCCCATGGCCGAACTCTTCGTGCCCGAATGGGTCTCTGCGCAAGAGGAGTTCCTGTCCCTCAAGCGCATGCCCGGCAGCGACCTCGCAGGCCTCATCGATGGGGCGCGCCAGCGCATGCGGCTGGTCGGCATGAACGACGCGCAGATCGCGCTGGTGGAGCGCACCGGCAAGGCACAAGCCCGCACCACGATCTTCTCGCCCATTGCTGGCGTGGTAGTGGAACTGTCGGCGCGCGAGGGGATGACCGTCATGGCCGGGGCGCCGCTGTTTCGGATCAACGGTATGTCCACCGTATGGGCCAATGCCGAGGTTCCAGAAAGCCAGGCGGCGCTGGTACGGCCGGGGGCGATGGCGCGGGCCCAAAGCCCTGCGGCGCCCGGCGTCAAGTTCGAAGGCCGGGTTCAGGCCATCTTGCCCGACGTCAACGCCAGTACGCGGACCCTCAAGGCCCGTCTGGAGTTGGCCAACCCCGGCCTGCGGCTGGTGCCCGGCATGTTCGTCTCGATGCAGTTCATGGACGAGCAGGGAGAAAGCGCGCTACTGATCCCGACCGAAGCCGTGATCCAGACCGGCAAGCGCACGGTGGTGATGGTTGCCGAGGACAACGGCAGGTTCAGGCCGGTGGAGGTCCAGGCCGGTGTCGAGTTCGGCGGCCAGACCGCGATCAAGAGCGGCCTGCAGGCTGGCCAGCGTGTGGTGGTGTCCTCGCAGTTTCTGATCGACTCCGAGGCCAGCCTAAAAGGGGTGGAAGCCCGCCTGAACGAAGCGCCTGCACAGGGCGCTGGCGTCGCAGCGCCGCGCCATGAGGGCGAGGCACAGATCGTGGCCATCGACAAGGATTCCATCCTGCTGTCGCATGGGCCCATTCCGTCCATCCAGTGGGGACCGATGACCATGGAGTTCAAGCCGCCGCCACCGGACGCGCTGCCGCGCAACCTGGGGAAAGGCGATCACGTCACGATTGAATTCTTCATGGACAAGGAGGGGATGCCCCAGCTCACGCGGGTATCCCCGATGCTGGCGCCCTCGCCAGGAGTCAAAAAGTGATCGCCCGGCTGATCCGCTGGTCCATCGCCAATCGCTTCCTGGTACTGCTGGCCACGATGGTCGTCGGCGCCTGGGGCGTTCACGCCTTGCTCAGGACACCACTGGACGCGCTGCCCGATCTGTCGGACGTGCAGGTCATCATCCGCACCACCTATCCGGGCCAGGCGCCGCGCATTGTCGAGAACCAGGTCACCTATCCGCTGACCACGACGATGCTGTCGGTACCGGGGGCGAAGACCGTGCGTGGCTACTCGTTTTTTGGTGACTCGTTCGTGTATGTGCTGTTCGAGGACGGCACGGACCCCTATTGGGCGCGTTCGCGCGTGCTGGAGTACCTCAACCAGGTGCAGTCCAGGCTGCCGACCGCAGCCAAGGCCTCGCTCGGCCCCGATGCCACCGGCGTGGGGTGGATCTACCAATACGCCTTGATCGACCGCAGCGGCACCATGGACCTGGGCCAGTTGCGGGCCCTGCAAGACTGGTTCCTGAAGTACGAGCTCAAGACCGTTCCCAACGTCGCAGAAGTCGCCTCCGTGGGGGGCATGGTGCGCCAGTACCAGATCGTGCTGGACCCCGACAAGCTGGCCGCCTATGCCATCCCCCACACGCGCATCACCGAAGCCGTGCAAAGGGCGAACCAGGAAGCCGGCGGCTCGGTGCTGGAACTGGGTGAAGCCGAGTACATGGTGCGCGCTTCGGGATATCTGCAGTCGCTGGATGATTTCCGGCAGATACCCCTCATGACCACACCAGCGGGCGTCTCCGTGCGCCTGGGCGACGTGGCGCGCATCCAGTTGGGCCCTGAGATGCGCCGCGGCATCGGCGAACTGGACGGCGAAGGCGAGGCCACTGGCGGCATCATCGTCATGCGATCGGGCAAGAACGCGCTGGAGACCATCGAGGCGGTCAAGGCCAAGCTCAAGTCCCTGCAGGCCAGTCTTCCCAAAGGCGTGGAAATCATCCCGGTGTACGACCGCTCCAGCCTGATCGAGCGCGCCGTGAAGAATCTCTCGTTCAAGCTGCTCGAGGAGTTCCTGGTCGTAGCCGCCGTGTGCCTGCTCTTCTTGTTCCACCTGCGCTCGGCATTCGTGGCCATCATCTCGCTGCCGCTGGGGATCCTGGCCGCGTTCATCGTCATGAACTATCAGGGGGTCAACGCCAACATCATGTCGCTGGGCGGTATCGCCATCGCCATCGGCGCCATGGTCGATGCCGCGGTGGTCATGATCGAAAACGCCCACAAGCACCTGGAACACTGGGCACACGCGCATCCCGACGAGAAACTCGAAGGCGAGGAGCGTTGGTGCGTGATCGGGGACTCGGCCGCCGAAGTGGGCCCGGCCTTGTTCTTCTCCCTGTTGATCATCACGCTGTCCTTCATCCCCGTTTTCACGCTGGAAGCGCAAGAAGGCAGGTTGTTCGCCCCGCTGGCATTTACCAAGACCTACGCCATGGCGGCCGCGGCGGGCCTGTCTGTGACGCTCATCCCGGTGTTGATGGGCTACCTCATCCGTGGGCGCATACCCCTGGAACGGGCCAACCCGCTCAATCGCCTTCTGATCGCTGTCTACCAGCCCTTGCTCAATGGCGTGTTGCGTGCGCCCAAGCTCACGCTGGCGATTGCGGGCGCCGTCCTGGTCATCAGCCTGTGGCCGCTGCAGCACATCGGAGGCGAGTTCATGCCAAGGCTCGACGAGGGGGACTTGCTGTACATGCCCACGGCCTTGCCGGGCTTGTCGGCAGGCAAGGCCTCCGAACTCCTGCAGCAGACCGACCGGCTGATCAAGACGTTGCCCGAAGTGGCGAGCGTCTATGGCAAGGCCGGCCGCGCCGAGACCGCTACTGACCCAGCGCCGATGGAGATGTTCGAGACCACGATCCAGTTCAAGCCACGCGAGCAGTGGCGCGCGGGCATGACGCAGGACAAGCTGGTGGAAGAACTCGACCGTATCGTCAAGGTGCCGGGCCTGGCCAACATCTGGGTACCACCAATCCGCAACCGCATCGACATGCTGGCCACCGGGATCAAGAGCCCGGTGGGGGTCAAAGTCGCCGGAACGGACCTCGCAGAAATCGACCGCATCACGACACAGATCGAGAATGTGCTCAAAGGCGTGCCGGGCGTCTCCAGCGCCCTGGCCGAGCGGCTCACGGGCGGACGCTACGTGGACGTGAACATCCGTCGCGACGCGGCCTCCCGGTTTGGGCTGAACATTGCTGACGTGCAGTCGGTCATTGCCTCGGCCGTGGGCGGCGAGAACATCGGCGAGACGGTCGAAGGCCTGCAGCGCTTTCCCATCAACGTCCGCTATCCCCGGGAAACCCGCGATTCCCTGCAAAAGCTGCGCAGCCTGCCTATCTTCAGCCCCCAAGGCGCACGCCTTGTGCTGTCCGATGTGGCGGATGTGCGCATCTCCGATGGCCCGCCCATGCTGCGCAGCGAAAACGCCCGGCTGTCGGGCTGGGTCTACGTGGACATCCGTGGCCGGGACCTGCGCTCGGCCGTGCAGGACATGCAAAAGGCCGTGGCGCAGGTGGTTCAGCTGCCCTCGGGATACTCGGTTTCCTGGTCCGGCCAGTTCGAGTTCCTGGAGCGTGCCACGGCAAAGCTCAAGGTGGTGCTGCCATTCACACTGCTCATCATCTTCGTGCTGCTGTACCTGACCTTCCGCAGCATTGGGGAAGCGCTGCTCATCATGGCCACGCTGCCATTCGCCTTGGTGGGGGGTATCTGGCTGCTGTATCTGCTGGGCTACAACCTTTCTGTCGCTGGCGCGGTGGGCTTCATTGCGCTAGCCGGGGTCTCGGCGGAATTCGGCGTGATCATGCTGCTGTACCTCAAACACGCTTGGCAGGACCGCATCGACCAGCAACGGACCGAACCTGAGGATCTACTGGATGCCATCCGCGAAGGTGCCGTGCTGCGGGTACGCCCCAAGGCCATGACGGTCGCCGTGATCCTGGCGGGCTTGCTGCCCATCATGTGGGGAACGGGTACCGGATCGGAAGTGATGCAGCGCATCGCCGCACCCATGGTCGGCGGAATGATCACAGCCCCATTGCTGTCCATGTTCGTCGTTCCCGCCGCATACCTGCTCATGCGCCGGGCGAGAAAAGGTCGGGCGGTCCCGCAACCAATTCCACAACCACGCTAAAAAACGGCCATCGCCATCGCCATCGCCATCGCCATCGCCATCGCCATCACCATCGCCATCACCATCGCCATCACCATCACCAGCTAGCGCTTGCGCAAACGCAGGGCATTGGCGATCACAGATGCCGAACTCAGGCTCATCGCCAGGGCGGCGATCATCGGTGACAACAGCCAGCCGGTGAATGGGTACAGAAGACCAGCGGCCAGCGGTATGCCCAGGGCGTTGTAAAAGAAGGCGAACATGAGGTTTTGCTTCATGTTTCCCACCGTCGCCTCAGACAGTTCGCGCGCCGTGGAAATTCCGCGCAGGTCACCCTTGACCAGCGTGACCTGGGCGCTGTTCATTGCCACATCGGTGCCGGTGCCCATTGCGATACCCACATCTGCCTTGGCCAGTGCAGGCGCGTCGTTGATCCCGTCGCCAGCCATGGCTACGACACGGCCTTCGGCCTGCAGCCTGGAAACCAGGGCCAGCTTGTCCGCAGGCTTGACCTCACCGTGGACTTCATCGATCCCGAGCCTGGCGCCCACCGCCTTGGCGGTGGTCATGCCGTCGCCTGTGGCCATGATGATGCGCATGCCTGCCGCGTGCAGGGTTGCCAAGGCCTCCGGCGTGCTGGCCTTGACTGCATCCGAGACCGCCAGCAACCCTTGCAACTGACCATCCGCTGCCAGGTACATCACGCTGGCCCCCGTGGCACGTAAAGCCTCGGCCTGCGCCAGCAGCGGCTCCGCTGACACACCCACTTGCTCCATCAGGACAGTGTTACCCAGGGCCAGTTGGCGGCCTGCAACCCGGCCGCGCACGCCGATACCCGATCCAGATTCGAAATCCTCGGGCTTATCCAGCGCCAGGCCCCTGGTCCGCGCCGCATGGACAATCGCGTCCGCCAGGGGATGCTCGCTGCCCTGGTCCAGACTGGCCGCCAGACGCAGCACTTCATCCTCGGACAGGCCGGGCATGGCCACCACCTGCTCGAACGACGGCTTGCCCTCGGTAAGCGTGCCGGTCTTGTCCACGATCAGCGTGTCTACCTTGCGCAGGTTCTCTATGGCTGCGGCATCTCGGAACAGAACGCCACTGGTCGCGCCCCGGCCCGTCGCCACCATGATGGACATGGGCGTGGCAAGGCCCAGTGCACAGGGACACGCAATGATCAGCACGGCAACCGCGTTGACCAGGCCATAAACCCAGCGTGGCTCCGGTCCGAACAGGCCCCATGCGAACAGCGTCAGAAGCGCGATACCGACCACGGCCATCACGAAATACCCCGCTACCTGGTCGGCCATGCGCTGCATGGGCGCCCTTGAGCGCTGCGCCTGCGAGACCATCTGCACGATCTGGGACAGCATGGTGGCAGATCCCACACGCTCCGATCGGATGATCAGCGCGCCGTTGGTGTTGAGCGTGGCGCCGATCACCGCGTCCCCTGGTCCCTTGACAATCGGCACCGGCTCGCCGGTGAGCATGGCTTCGTCCACAGCGCTGCTGCCCTCGACGACCACTCCATCCACTGGCACCTTCTCACCGGGGCGCACGCGCAACAGATCGCCCACATGCACATGGGACAGGGGCACGTCGCTTTCCTGGCCGTCCGGGTCGATGCGCCGCGCGGTCTTGGGCGCCAGGCCCAGAAGCGACTTGATGGCGGCCGAAGTCTGGGAGCGCGCCTTGAGCTCCAGCATCTGGCCGAGCAGCGTCAGCGAAATGATGACGGCCGCGGCTTCAAAGTACACCGACACGCGCCCCATGGCCTGGAACGATGCCGGAAAAACACCCGGAGCCACGGTGGCCACCACGCTGTACACGAAGGCAGCGCCTGTGCCCAGACCGATCAGAGTCCACATATTGGGACTGCGATTGGCCACCGACTGGGCGCCGCGCACGAAGAAGGGCCAACCGGCCCACAGCACGATAGGAACAGTCAGCACCAGCTCGATCCAGCTCTGGGAGGCCATCTCGAACCACTGCAGGCGGTGTCCCGCCATGGCCAGGACCGTGACTACGATGGTCAGGGGCAGTGTCCACCAGAAACGGTGACGAAAATCTACCAGCTCGGTGTTCTCGCCTTCCTCCAGCGTCGGAAGCATCGGCTCCAGGCTCATGCCGCACTTGGGGCAGTTTCCAGGGTGGTCCTGTTGCACCTCCGGGTGCATGGGGCACGTATAGATCGTGCCTGGCTGCGCTGCTTCGGGTTCTGGCGAAGCGGGTGCGTCGCTTCCCGGAACGTACTTCTCGGGGGCATCGACGAATTTGGCGCGGCACTTGGCGCTGCAAAAGTAGAAGGGATGCCCTTCGTGCTCCGCTGAATGATGGGACTGATTCGTCACATCCATACCGCAGACAGGATCCTTGAGACCCGTCGGGGGATGGGGCACATGCGCGTCATGGCCCTCATGGGCGTGGTGGTCGTGCGGCGTTGCGGTTGACATGTATGGAACTCCTGTCTATCGGCTTGGCGGTAGGCCTGGTACGAACAATAGGGTCTGACACGGTGGCAATGTCAAGCCTGAACGTGGGCAACACTGATCTATCGCGAGTCCTGCCTCTGCCCCTGCGTAAATCCATTGCAGGAAGCCCACAAGCTACTACCCCTGGATCTGGATGGGCTCCAGGTCCAGGGGCAGCGCCTGGGGTTGCGCGCAGGCTACTTGGCGCCTGCAGGTGCTTTGCCGCTTCTGGCCAAGAACGCGTCCAGGACTGCAATCTCTTTTTTCTGCGCCGAGATGATTTCCTTGGCCATTTTCAGCAACTGCGGATCTTTGCCATCGCGCAGCTGGCCCTGGGCCATGTCGATAGCGCCCTGATGATGGATGCGCATCATCTGCGCAAAGTCCACATCGGGGTTTCCGGTCATCGCCATGGACGACATCTTCTCGTTGTTCCCCTTCATCATGGACTTCATGTCCATCTTGCCGGCGGGCATCGAGGAGTCCATGCCGGAGCCTTTCATTCCGGCGTGCGGTGATTGTTGGGCCTGCACGATCAATGGGGACACCAAGGCGCTGACCGCCAGTGCGGTAGCGGGGATCAATTTCAGAACAGGGTAGGAACCATTCATCGCGATTCTCCAGACAGGGATGACGTTGTGGTTCAGCGGGCGCTGGCCATGGACCGGCATTCCTGCGCGCACTTGTGGCACTCGGCGGCGCAGGCTTGGCAATGCTCCGCTTCATGCTTGGCGCACTCGTCGCCACAGGCTTGGCAAATCTCGGCGCACAGCGCGCAGATGGCCTTGGCATGCTCGCTGTTGCGCGCCATCGCACTGGCAGCGAAACTGCACACGGCAGCGCAGTCTGCATCCAGGGCAATGCAGCGCACCATCATCTTCACGTCTTCTTCCTGCAGGCATGCGGCGAAGCATTGGTTGCAAGTAGTGGCGCATGACAGGCAGGCCTGGATGCAGCTTTGGTATTGGGTTTGGGCGTGGTTCATTGGAAGCTCCTTTAATTCGTGGAATGGCTAGGGTCTGTGC
The DNA here is from genome assembly GCF_001428665.1 of Acidovorax sp. Root219. GTDB lineage: Bacteria > Pseudomonadota > Gammaproteobacteria > Burkholderiales > Burkholderiaceae_C > Acidovorax. The sequence continues at coordinate 16,209 of NZ_LMIJ01000014.1, read as the reverse complement.
GAAATCCAGCGCAGTGGGCTGCGAGGAGCGACCATCTTCTGCCGCTCGGAGATACCGGCACTGTAGGTCGGCGCCGACGATTTGCCCCACAACGGACAGCTTTTCGCCCGTTACTGGTCGAGGATTACAACGGGCTTTCAGAACCGTAATCGGACCGTCAGATTGAAGGCGAGCATGCCTTGGTTTTTTGGTGCGCAGTGCTCGCTTGCACATGCATGTCAAAAGCGTAATCGGCAGGTCAGGCCTTTGTGGGGGTGCATTTTCTAGACTTCTCTTCGTGGTGCATTTAAACGCCACCTGGATGGACCATATCGGGCATCCGGCGCCACAGGAGACCATCATGAAAATCCGTACCGCCGTCCTCGTTGCCAGCCTCGCAGCATCTGCCACGGCATCCTTCGCCACTTCCGTGTACCACGCCAGCCCGAGCCAGGAGGAAGGCGTGAGCTTCGCCCCTGACCACATGGGCAACGCCGTGAGCCGCCAGGCTGTCGAAAGCACCGTGCTGGCCGCCCAGAAGGACGGTTCTCTGTACTGGATCAGCCGCGGCTACCCAGCCACCTATCCGCTGGTCAAGGGCCCGCAACTGACGAAGACCCGCCAGCAAGTCCTTGACGAGCTGCAAGCCGCCAAACGCAACCCCGTGGGCCGCGACGGCATGCGCGACATGGGCGGCGAGGCCGGCTGGGTCGATGCCCGCCAACTGCCCTGACCGCGCATCCAGACGAACCACTGCCGATGGGCTGCCATTCGCAGCTCCCGGTAGTGAGCAGTTCTCTCATCCATTCAACAAGGAATACCACCATGAAACTCAAATCCACTCTCATCGTTCTTTCCCTCATCGCCGCCCCCGCGTTCGCTTCGGACCAGAGTGTCAGCAAGACGCGCGAGCAGGTGCAGGCGGAGCTGGTGCAGGCCGTGCGAAGCGGCGACATGCTCGCCTCTGGCGAGTCGGGCCTGACGCTCAGGCAGCTCAATCCCCATGCCTACCCCGTGGCAGCGTCCGCGCTCGGCGCAAAGACACGCGACCAGGTGCGGGCTGAACTGGAGCAGGCAATCCGTACGGGCCACATGATGGCCGGCGGCGAATCGGGAGCGAAGCTCAATGAGCTTGATCCTGCACGCTATCCTGCAGTCGCCTCGGCACCTTCCAAGACCCGCGACCAGGTCAAGAGCGAACTGGCGCGCGCTATCAGCAGTGGGGAGCTCGTGGCGGTCGGTGAAGACGGCCGCAAGCTCAACGAGATCTATCCCGATCGCTACCATGCGGCCCACCACGCGGCGGTGGCAAACCAATCGTCAGGAGCTGCCCATGAACCCAGGTTCTAACGCCGCCGCCCGACCTGAGGCTGAAGCGCTCATCGCCAAGCTGTTGTAGGTGCTGCACGCGTCTGCCTTCCAGCAGTCGATGAGCGTGCCAAGGGAATCAGCTATTGGTTGTCTGGTGCTTGCCAATGCTGTGTGCACTGGGAAAGTACATTGAAAAGCATGTCTTGCCGCTATCCGAGCTCACGGAGATTCGGCCGCGGTGTGCATGCACGATGGCCTGGGTGATGGACAGGCCCAGACCCGACCCTTCAGAGTCCAGTTGCTTGCGCGACTTGTCTGCCCTGAAGAACCGATCAAACAGGCGAGGAACCATCTGCTCCTCGATGGCCGGCCCGCGATTGGTGACATTCACCGTGGTTCCGTGAAGGTCTGCGGTGATTTCAACGAACACGGTTTCACCGGGCGGCGTGTACCTGACCGCATTGGACAGAAGGTTGCTCAGGGCCCGCCGCAGCATCAGCCTGTCACCAGAGATTTCCGCCGCACCGAGCAGCTTCAGATGCACCTGCTTTTCTTCGGCCAACGCCTCATAGAAATCGAAAAGCGCCTGCACCTCCGCGTGCACGGCGATCTTCTCCGTCGTGGGTAGGATCAGTCCGTGGTCGGCCTTCGCAAGGAACAGCATGTCCGCGACCATCCGCCCAAGGCGCTGGTATTCCTCTGCGTTGGAGGCAAGGATGTCGCGGTACTGCTCGGGTGTGCGGGACTGGCCCAGCGTGACTTGCGTTTGCGTCATCAGGTTGTTGATGGGCGTGCGCAGCTCGTGGGCCAGGTCCGAGGAAAATTCAGAGAGGCGATCGAAGTCTTCCTTCAAGCGGCGCAGCATTTCATTCAAGGTCGTCGCAAGATCAGCCATCTCGATGGGGAATTCCTGGCTGGGCATGCGCTCATCGAGCCGCTTGGCCGTGATGGCCATGGCGCGCGAGCGCATGGCGCGCAAGGGTGCCAGCCCGTTCTTGGCAGCCCACCATCCCAGGATGCCCGCCACCAGGGTGGCCAAGGCCACGTAGACCGCCAGGACACGGATCAAGTCGTGCATGAAGTGCTTGTGGTGGGCCGTATCCAGCGCCACACTGACCTGCAGCGGCGCATCGCCGCTCCCAGAGGCAGACACTGAGTCGTACATCCCACGAACGTTTCTGGCTCCTGCCTGCCAAGCCGCAACGCCCAGGCGCGCGCCACGGGTCATCTCCGCAAGGTTGTCGGGAAACTCAAACCCGGGTGTTGAATAAAGCGCTTCGCTGCCGCGTGTCACGCTGACAAAGAGACCCTCGTGGCTGTGCAGCACCTCGTCCAGACGAGTCTGCAGGTCCTGGGGGGATTTGGACTTGCCGATCACTTCCCGCATGAGATGGATCTTGTCGCGCAGGGCGTCGCGATCCAGCTCCACGAAGTGCCGGTCAATGGAGACGGCGACCAGGGCTCCCAGGCCGATGAGAACGAATGCGGAGGCGAGTGTAAAAAAGACCGTCAGTCGTGTCGTCAACGAGTACGGTGCGCTCACGGGCTCTCCTCAGGCGCCTCAAGCACGTAGCCCATGCCCCGCACCGTCTGGATGAGCTTGGTGTCGTAAGCGTCATCGATTTTGGCCCGCAGCCTGCGCATCGCCACCTCGATCACATTGGAATCGCTGTCAAAGTTCATGTCCCACACCTGTGAGGCGATAAGTGAGCGAGGAAGGACCTCTCCATGGCGGCGCATGAGTAACTCCAGCAGCCCGAACTCCTTGGCGGTGAGGTCAATGCGCTTGCTGGAACGGCTCACGCGCCGGCGCAGCAGATCGAGTTCCAGATCCGCTACCTGCAGCACGGTTACCTCGGTCCCGCTGCGCCCGCGCCTGAGAATGGTTCGCACCCGCGCGAGCAGTTCGGCAAACGAGAACGGCTTGACCAGGTAGTCGTCCGCGCCCAGCTCAAGGCCCTTGATGCGGTCATCCACATGGTCTTTGGCGGTCAGGAAAAGGACGGGCATCTCCAGGCCGTGGCGCCGCAGGCTCTTCAGGACCTGCCAACCATCCATCCCCGGGAGCATGACATCCAGGATGACCAGGTCGTAGTCGCCTTCCTGCGCCATGTGAAGGCCATCGACCCCGTTGTGCACCAGATCGGCATTGAAGCCCGCCTCGCGCAAGCCCTGGCGCAGGTATTCGCCGGTTTTGATTTCATCCTCTACGACCAATATCTTCACGGGAGGCTCCCTTGACCTGTTGGGGCAAGTGTGCCCGTTGATCGCTGCCTTTCCTGAACATTACAAAGATGTAATGGACCCGTTATGTCGGCGGCAGCAAGGGGTTCACACAATGCATCCATCACGAAACGCATTGGTGAATCTATGAAAAATCCTTGGCTTTCACGACCAACCTCAGGCCCCTGGCTGGCCGTCGCGCTTGTGCTGCCCTCCCTGGCATTTGCACAGATGCCTGACGCTGAGGCCACGAAAGTGGACTACCAGCTTTCCTACCGCTCGACTTTCACGGGCTACGAGGCCTACAAGGAGCAATCCGTCCAGTCGTGGAGGGAGGCCAACGACAAGGTGGGCGAGATCGGTGGATGGCGTGCCTATGCCAAGGAGATGAGCCAGACGGCACCTGCGTCCGGGAAGGACCAAGCCGCCCAAGGCCATGACGCGCACCACGGAGGCAAGCAATGATCCGCCCATTGCGCTTGCCCCGTACCAAGCTCGTGATCGCGCTGGCGGCCGTCGCGGTGCTGTCAGGCTGCGCCAGCGTGAACCTGGAGCAGAACCTGTCCAGCGCCAATAGCGCAACGGCAAGCTTCACGGACGGCCAACTCAACCTGGCCCGCGACAAGTCCGAGCAAGACGCCTTGCGCCAGCGCGCCTCCGATCTGCTGAGCAAGCCGCTCGGTCAGAAGGAAGCCGTGCAACTCGCGCTGGTCAACAGTCCATCCATGCAGGCCATCGTGGCCCAGAGTTGGGCTGATGCCGCTACAGCGGCCCAGTCCGGTCGCATTGCCAACCCCATCCTGAGCCTGGAGCGCATGCGCCTGGGCGATGAAACAGAGATCGGCCGGCTGCTGTCGTTTGGCCTGCTGGACCTGCTGACCTTGCCTACGCGCAAAGGAACTGCGGAGCTGAGGATCAAGCAGGCCCAGTTGCGCCTGAGCAGCGACGTGGTGGACCAGGTGACACAAGTTCGCCAAGCCTGGGTGCGCGCTGTCGCGGCCCAGCAGACGCTGGCCTACACCCAGCAGGTCTTTGCCAGCGCCCAAGCGAGCGCCGAATTGGCCAAGCGCCTGCAGGCGGTCGGAAACTTCAACAAGCTCGATCGTGCGCGCCAGCAGGCGTTCTACGCGGACACAGCGACCCAGCTGGCCAGCGCCCAGCACCAGACCATGGCGGCCCGGGAAGAATTGGTCCGCCTGCTGGGCTTGGATGACAACCAGGCTGCCATGCTCAAGCTGCCTGAGCGCTTACCCACGCTGCCCAAGGAGCCGCTGTCGGCCCAGGATGCTGGCCGCCAGGCATCCCAAGGCCGCCTGGATCTGCAGATCGCCAAGTCGGACTATGACGCAGCTGCTCGCTCGCAGGGCTGGAACTCGGTCATGACATTCACGGACATCGAGCTGGGGGTGCGACGCGATTCTGTCTTCGATGCGGCCGAGAACACGAAGCAAACCCGCCGCGGCTTTGAGATCAGCCTGCGGTTGCCCATTTTCGACTGGGGCGGTATGCAGCGCAGCGCGATGAGTGCCCAGACCCTGGCCGCAGCCAATCGCCTGGAGGCAACCTCGAGAGCGGCCGGCTCCAACCTCCGGGAAAGCTACTCCGCCTACCGCACGGCGTATGACATAGCGCGCCACCACCGCGACGAGGTGATCCCGCTGAGGAAAACCATCTCCGAAGAAAACCAGCTTCGCTACAACGGGATGCTGATCAGCGTGTTCGAGCTGCTGGCCGACTCCCGCGACCAGGTGAGCTCGGTGATGGCGGCGCTCAATGCCGAGCAGCAGTTCTGGCAGGCAGAAGCGGCCCTTCAAGCCTCCCTCATCGGCAAGCCCACGAGCGCTGGCGTTGCCAGCGGCGGCGGTGCAGCCGCCGCAGAGTCCGGTGCAGGCCACTGATCCCAAAAGGAAACCAACATGAGTTCGAGAAGAGATTTTTTTCGCTTTGCAGGTATCGCCGGCGGGGCAGTGGCGGCAGCGAGCGTGAGTCGGGTGGCAATGGCGGCTTTGCCGGAGCCTGTTTTCCAGACAAGTCCAGACACCATGGCGCCACTGGTTCCTAACTCCGGGCGCCCTTACAACCCCGTGGTCACGCTCAACGGCTGGACCTTGCCTTGGCGCATGAACCAGGGCGTCAAGGAGTTCCATCTGGTGGCCGAACCCGTGGTGCGAGAAATGGCCCCCGGCTTCAAGGCCCATCTGTGGGGCTACAACGGCCAAAGCCCTGGCCCCACCATCGAAGTGGTGGAAGGCGACCGCGTGCGCATCTTCGTGACCAACAAGCTGTCCGAGCACACCAGCATCCACTGGCACGGGCAACGCCTGCCCAATGGCATGGACGGCGTGGCAGGCCTGAACCAGCCCGCCATCCAGCCGGGCAAGACCTTCGTCTACGAATTCGTTGCACGCCGTCCGGGCACCTTCATGTACCACCCGCATGCTGATGAAATGACCCAGATGGCCATGGGCATGATGGGCTTTTGGATCACGCATCCCAAATCCAAGCATCCGCTGATTGACGAGGTGCAGCGCGACTTCTGCTTCCTGCTCAACGCCTTTGACATCGATCCTGGGAGCTACACGCCCAAGATCATGACCATGCTCGACTTCAACCTGTGGAGTTGGAACAGCCGCATCTTCCCGGGCATCGACTCCCTGAACGTGCGCCTGAACGACAAGGTGCGCATGCGCATCGGCAATCTGACCATGACCAACCACCCCATCCACTTGCACGGCCACGAGTTCCTCGTGACTGGCTCGGATGGCGGTCCCACGCCCAAGAGCACCCGGATGTATGAGGTGACCACGGACGTGGCGGTCGGCCAGATGCGCCAGATCGAATTCCTGGCGGACGAAGAAGGCGACTGGGCCTTCCACTGCCACAAGAGCCACCACACCATGAACGCGATGGGGCACGACATTCCCACCATGATCGGCGTGGACCACCGGGGGGTGGCCAAGAAGATCAACAACCTCATTCCCGACTACATGGTGATGGGTGAGCGCGGCATGGCGGACATGACGGAGATGGAGATGCCCATCCCCGACAACACCATTCCGATGATGACGGGCGAAGGCCCCTTCGGGTCGGTCGAGATGGGCGGCATGTTCAGCGTCGTCAAGGTACGCCGCGACCAAAAGCCAGGCGACTACAAGAACCCTGGTTGGTACAAGCACCCCGAAGGCACGGTCGCCTACGAGTACACCGGGCCGGTCGCCGAGCCAGCCCGCTTCAAGGCCGAGGGCGGGCAGTCCATGCCACGCAAGGACCAGTCCGCCTCCGACACCGTCGTCAAGGCCAGAAAGCCTTCGTCCCATAACGGGCACTGAAAACCCATCTCCCTGATTCACTCCACGAGGTACTCATGAAACGCACCCTTTCCCTGATCGCAGCCTCCGCCTTGGTGGCCATGTCCTTCAACAGCTTCGCCGGCGGCAACCACGGGGGCGGCCATGGCCACGGTAGTGCGGAGTCGGCCATCGGTCAGCCAGGCAAAGCCGGCAAGGTCAGCCGCACCGTGAATGTCGAAATGTCCGACACCATGCGCTTCACGCCGGCGACCATCGCCGCCAAGCAGGGCGAGACCATCCGCTTCGTGATCAAGAACTCCGGCCAAGTCAAACACGAGTTCAGCCTGGGCACGGAGGCCGAGCTCAAGGAGCACTACGAGGTCATGAAGAAGTTTCCGGAGATGGAACATGACGAGCCAAGCAAGATCTCCCTCGCGCCAGGCAAACAGGGCGAGATCATCTGGCAATTCACCAAGGCCGGTGATGTGAATTTCGCATGCCTGTACCCAGGCCACTACGACGCAGGCATGAAGGGCCAGGTCAAGGTCTCCAAGAAGTAACCCCCGTGTTAGTGCACCAACCCACTGAACAAGGAATATTTATGAAGCAAGCCAACACCACTATCGCCGCTGCTGTGCTTTCGCTGGCCGCGCTGCTGCCAGTCTCGGCCATGGCTCAAGCCGCAACCGACGCCGCCAAGTCCTCCCCCGCCGCGGCCTCGATGACCGATGGCGAAGTTCGCAAGATCGACAAGGACACCAGCAAGATCACCATCAAGCACGGTGAGATCAAGCACCTGGAGATGCCGGGCATGACCATGGTGTTCAACGCCAAGGACAAGACGCTGCTCGACAAGGTACAGGTCGGCGACAAGGTTCGCTTCATGGTGGTCAGTGAAGGCGGAAAGATGGTCGTGACGGCCATTGATCTCGCCAAGTAGTCCAAGGGCGGTTCGACGCCCGAGCGATCGGGCGCCAGAGACAGCGTTTAATGCCCCCCGCGATGGATGTGCACTCCGCGCATCCACGTCATGAGATCCAGATGGCTGGTTGCCACCGTGCCCGGAGCCACCCGTGTCTTTGCCACGCTGGCGCCGCGGCGCTGCGGTTTGACGAAGCTTGCGCTGTGATTTGGCGCGGATGGACTCTCGGCGGCCAGGTTGTTCAAGATCGCACAGTTGGCATGGTCATCGCCTGCGCAGACAGCCACGAGCTGCTCCAGTGCCGACTTCATCTCCACAATCTCCCGTAGCTTCTCCTGCAGATCCGCCAGATGGCGCTCAGCAATGGCCTTGACTTGGCGGCTGCTGCGTTGGGTATCGCCCCATTGGCCGATCAACTGAGCGATCTGCGGCATCGAAAACCCCAGGCGGCGTGACTGCCGGATGAAACGCAGCACCGAGACCTCTCGCTCGCCGTACAGCCTGTAGCCAGACTCGCTGCGCTCCGCTTCGGGCAACAGGCCCGTTTGCTCGTAGTGGCGGATCATCTTGGGCGATACGCCTGCTGCTTTGGCAGCATCGCCGATATTCATGAGTGCGGTCATGGTCGCTCCTGCGCATTGGGTAAAACACGATAGCCATGACTTTGAGCCTTGCCACCGTGTCAATGTCAATACCCGTGAAGGCTCTCTCGGGTACCGGCGGGAGATCAGGCGGGCGGATAGCCAGCCTCGGTCAGTGCCTCTGCAAGCGTCTGGCGGTCTTCTGTGCTTTGCACTGTGACCGTGCGCTTGGGCATGTCCACCTGAATCTTGCATCCAGGGTCCGTCATCTGCAGCGTCTGGCTCACCATCCCTGCACAGTGGCCGCAGGTCATGTCGGGAAGCTGAAATTCATGCATGTTTCACCTCGGGGGGAAAAGTTAAGAGGTGCCCAGTCTGTGGCTTGTCACGGGGGCAAGGTCAAGGCATTGCATGGTCCGCGCTAAAACGCAACTGGCCCGCTTGTGTCTACCCCCGTGTCAACCCTGAAAGTTCACCCTGTGCCGGCCAACGCCGGGTTTGAACTTCACTTGGAGACTGCCATGAATTCCGCTGTCCATGACGCGACGCTAGCCAACTCCCTACCAACAGCACTCCTGGACCTGCCAATCCTCGGCATGACCTGTGCCTCCTGCGTCGGGCGGGTCGAGAAGGCCCTCAAAGCCGTGCCTGGCGTCCAGGATGTGACCGTGAACATCGCTACCGAGCGTGCCAGCGTGGTGGCCGCAGCTTCCGTTGCAGTACCCACCCTGACCGCGGCAGTGCAAAAGGCTGGCTACTCAGTGGCCGATGAGTCAGTGGAGCTGTCCGTCGGTGGCATGACGTGCGCTTCCTGCGTCGGTCGCGTAGAAAAAGCCCTGAAGGCCTTGCCCGGTGTGACGCATGCCGAAGTCAATCTGGCCAACGAGCGCGCGCAAGTCCGTTTTGCTGCGGGATTGACGATTGATCGACTGGTAGCAGCCATCGAGAAGGCTGGCTACCAGGCAGAGGTGGTGGACGCGAATGCGCCTGCGGACCACAAGACCCATGCAGAGCCCTGGTGGCCCGTCGCGCTCGCCGCGTTCCTGTCTGTGCCACTGGTGCTCCCCATGCTGGGCATGGTATTTGGTCAGGACTGGAGTCTGAGCGGATGGATTCAGCTGGCTTTGGCTACGCCGGTGCAGTTCTGGCTGGGTGCGCGGTTTTACCGGGCAGGCTGGAAGGCGCTGCGCGCAGGCGCGGGAAACATGGACTTGCTGGTGGCGCTGGGTACCTCGGCTGGGTACGGCCTGAGCCTGTATCTGCTCTTCAAGCATGCCGAGCATGGAACGCCCCACCTGTACTTCGAGGCTTCCGCCGTCATCGTCACGCTCGTCCTTTTGGGAAAGTGGCTGGAGGCAAGGGCCAAGAGGCAAACCACGGCGGCCATCCGGGCGCTGCATGCTCTGCGGCCCGAAGTGGCGCGTGTGCGCACACCAGAGGGCGACATCGACCAGCCGCTCGCGCGGGTGAGAGTGGGCGACACAGTGGTGGTTCGCCCAGGGGAAAGAATTCCGGTGGACGGCACGGTGGTCGAAGGCTCCAGCCAGGTGGACGAATCGCTGATCACCGGTGAAAGTCTTCCTGTCGCGAAGCTTGTTGGAGACAAGGTAACGGGAGGAGCCGTGAACGCGGAAGGCCTGCTGCTGGTCCAAACGACCGCCATCGGCGCCGAGTCAACACTGTCGCGCATCGTGCGCATGGTCGAGTCGGCACAGGCCAAAAAGGCACCTATCCAGCGCATGGTGGACAAAGTCAGTGCCGTGTTCGTTCCTGTGGTGCTTGGCCTTGCCGTGCTCACGCTGATGGGCTGGGGTGTTGCCACGGGCAACTGGGAACAAGCGATCCTTAATGCCGTAGCAGTGCTCGTCATCGCATGTCCTTGTGCTCTGGGTTTGGCAACCCCCACCGCGATCATGGCGGGCACTGGTGTAGCGGCGCGCCATGGCATTCTGATCAAGGATGCCGAAGCACTTGAAACGGCGCACCGCATCGACACCGTGGCATTCGACAAGACCGGTACGCTGACCGAGGGGAAGCCGACTCTCGCGGCCGCGGTCCCTGCCGAGGGAGGCAAGGAGCACCTGCTGCCGTTTGCCGCAGCCATCCAGAACGGCAGTGAGCATCCTCTGGCCAAGGCCGTGATGGATGCCGCGCGCACCCAGGCGATCGTGGTGCCCCGGGCCACCGAAGTAACCGCCGTGGCTGGACGAGGGATGTCCGCTGTGGTCAAAGGGCGTCAGATTCGCTTGGGCAGTACCCGGTACATGAATGAGCTGGGGGTCAACACGAAAAGTCTGGCGGTAGCCGCTGCACAAATGCAGCAACAAGGTCGTACCGTGTCATGGCTGGCCGATGTGACCGATTCGCCAGAGGTACTCGGAATGTTGGCGTTCGGTGACACCGTCAAGGCAACCTCCCAACAGGCCATTGCCCAATTGCAAGCGCTGGGCATCAAGACCGTCCTGGTGACTGGCGACAACCAGGGTAGCGCAGCGATGGTGGCGGGCGCTTTAAGTATCGACCAGGTTCGTGCTGATGTTTTGCCAGAGGGCAAGGCCGCAATCGTTGCGCAACTCAAGGGAGGAGGCAGGGTCGTCGCCATGGTGGGCGACGGCATCAACGACGCCCCTGCGCTGGCAGCTGCAGACGTGGGGATCGCCATGTCCACCGGCACGGACGTGGCAATGCACGCAGCGGGGATCACTCTGATGCGCGGCGACCCGGCACTGATCGCGGATGCCATTGATATTTCCCGGCGCACGTACGCCAAGATCCGGCAGAACCTGTTCTGGGCGTTTGCCTACAACGTGGTGGGAATCCCATTGGCAGCGTTTGGCTTGCTGAACCCGATGGTGGCTGGGGCTGCCATGGCGTTGAGCAGTGTGAGTGTTGTGACCAACGCCCTGACGTTGCGGTCTTGGAAGAAATAGGGGCTTTGCGCACCAGCATGCAGGCACGTGCCAACACCAGCAGACAAGCCAATACCTTGCGTACGCCCGGTGAAATCCGGCGTCAGCTGCCTGAAGCCGATTGCCCTTGTGGCCTCGTGCCTCTAAGCGCTAGTTAATCGGCCTACCACCGGGCTACACCGCCCTCGACGGCAGTAAGCTGCCATGGACCCGCATCCACTCGCTGAACTCCCACAGATTAGCGTGCAAGGAATGGATCTGGTCGAGCTCCGGTCCGACGTTGGGGCTTCCGTTCGGACCGCGGCAGATCAGTGCGCGATGGACGCTCGGAGCGATCCCACGAAAGTACGGCAGGAAGTCATCAATGAACGCCACTGGCCCAAGTAGTTCAATCGCATCAGCCTTCGGGCTTCGCGCCCCTGCAGCTACTCCCGTGGCGATCACGCGCTCGATCGGAAACCCCGCATCCCGCAGGTTCCTGAGGCGCGCCGTTTCGAACTGCGGGGACAGAGCCGAGACACATACCAGCTCATAGCCCGCATCGTGAAGCCGATGACAGGCATCAACAGCTCGCTCCAAGGGGGGCACACAAGACCAGAACTGCTCGTCCATGCGGGCCCGCAATGCTGCCAGGCGATCCCCATCCAGAAACTCAACCGCCCAGCGGTTAAACGGGAAATAAGCGTCCTTGTCCCGCTCGACCGGCCGCTGGCCAAATGCCCGCTCCCAGACCGAGGCATAGGCTAGGCCATAGTCAAGCAACACCCCATCCGCATCCAGGGCGATGATTGGCTTGATGCTCATGTCGATGATCCTTTAAATAATCTCATTGCGATTGTGCAAGTGGCGCCGGCGAGTACACCATCGGTGATGAGCACTTCGCGTGCTTCCTGACGCGGAGCAGCGGCGTTCAGCCCACATCCACACAGAAATCCGCCCGGAACTCCGGGTTCTGCATGCCACCGCCCCGGAGCCTGTACCCCCTGGGGTTGGTAACGATCCGGGTCCCCCACACTTGGTAGTCCAGGCTCTCGTGGATGTGCCCATGGATCCAGGTGCCGGCCTTTCCCATAAGCGCTTCCAGGTCGCTCGCGTAACAAGGTGACAGCGGGTGCCCTTCAAACTCCTGCGGGATTGATCGCGGATGCGGTGCATGGTGGGTGACCACCACCGTGTTCTCTGGATCACCCAGGCCCAGTTGCTCCTCCAGCCAAAGTCTGCTGGAGTCGTGCCGGCGCCCAGCCGTCGCCGGGACCAGTCGGTGCTTGCGTTCCTGCCAATACATCTCCGGCGGTCGCGTGATCTTGATCCGCTGGTAGTCGCTCATGCGATGGCGCGCCGTGTTCATCGCAATCAGCTTCTCTTCGGCGCCGTGCAGTGCGTAGTCCGTCCAGAGCGTGCACCCCAGAACCCGCACACCGCCGATCAAAACGGCATCGTTCTCCAGGTAGTGGACTTCGTGATCCTGGGCCAGCTTGCGCATCACATCAATGTGCTTATCCCAATGTTGGCTGTAGAACTCATGGTTGCCGTCCACGTAGATGATGGGCTTGCCCGGAAATGTCTCACGCGCCCAACGAAGCCCGCCCGTGCCTTCGGTGGTGTCACCTGCCAGCACGACCACGTCGACGGTTTTGAGAAAGTCCGGGTCCAGCTGCAGCTTGAAGGGACACAGGTCCAGGTGCAGGTCCGAGTAAACGAGCAGTTTCATGGAGGCTCTGTTGAAGGCGTTGCGCGGACTCATGGCCAACAGCGGCGAGGCTTCCTGCGCGCCCTGACCATCGGCGCGAAGCCAGCGCGCTGAATGCGTGCGGAAACCAATCTCCCTTTCAGCAGCATCCCTGGTTTGGTTGTGATCACGAACTCTGGTGGTTCGTCCCCGTCAGCGCTACTCCTGGCCAGCGAGAAGTACACGCGGGCTCCCACCTTCCAACCCATGCCCGGCGGCAAGGGGATGCGGTTGCGACTGTCGATGTGCGCTCTGCGCTCGGGCTCGAATCGCTTACTGAAGGATTGAGGGTTCAAAGGCATAACAATCCTTGGGTGACGTCCCAGCCCACATTCACAAAATGGGTGATTTCGGTGGGAGCCAGCACGTCGCGGTGCAAGTGGCCGTGGTAGTTCACAAGCCTGCGGAAACCGTGGTCCACCGTCGCCGGATAGTGGCTCGCAAACACGGTCCGACCCAGCATGTCTTGCCAGAACAGAAATGGGACCACTGCGTCGAACAGTGGTTGCCGCCCCTGCAGCGCGCGTTCCCTCACGTAGAGGCACTTGCCATTGCGCTTGAGGTCGTGGTTCCCGAGGACCAGGACCTTGCGGCCCGGAAGGCGTCGGATCCACTCCATGGCCTCGTCGTGGTCGCCCATGGCCAGGTCCCCGAGAATCAGCAGCCATTCGTCGTCCTTGACCTTCTGGATCTGGGTGATGATGTGCTCGTTCATCTGCATGACGTCGAAAAAAGGCCGCTTGCTGTACTCGATCAGGTTGGCGTGGCCCAGGTGCAGATCGGACGTCATCCATACCCGCTCACCGCGGGTCAGGGCATTCACGACCTGAGAGCTGGCATCGTTGATGATGTCGGGATTGGCGAGGTCCAGCATCGCAGCGTGCACATCGGGCCGGGATCGCTCCGTGGCCAGAGTGCGCTGAAATAGGTTCAGTGCGTCGTTGAAATCCATAGTGCGTAGTAAGGAAACGGAACTATTGCCAGGGTGGCAGTAGCCCGCCGCCATGGTCTGGCCACGAGCCGACAGATACCGCGTGCCAGACGCCATCGCTCACATCAGCCGAAACCGTCCCGATGGCAAGCTTGCCACGCAGCTCCATCAACATCCGCAGCTCCTTGTCTTCTTCGGGCGGTGCTGCGAGGTGATAGTTGCGACCTGATCCCGTCTTGACCATTGCGCTCGCAAGATCAATGGCAGCCAAGGCCGAAGTAACCCTGAGTGTCATAGGGCCCAGCATCGCGACGATGTGCAGCGTCCCGGTTCCACGTTGAAGGATTCGCCAATGGTCCAGTTGGACCTCGGGCTGAACTTGAACATCGGGGGCGGGACGCTCATTGAGAAATTGAATCTGCACGATGCAGTACCTTGTTTTTGATCAGGTGGGCGAACAGGCTGTAGTTCCCCGTTTGCGGTGATTCGCTGCAGTGCGATGCAGAAGTGCTTATCCAAATCGAGGGTCAGTCCAAGGCTGATAAACACTGGCTTGGGGACTCTTCGGCAGCCATTCGGAAGTGGAAATCATCAAATTTCCACCAGAATGCGACTAGTTAGACGTGGTCTTTTAAGTCTCCATCGGCGGAAATCGAGTGAATGCCAACTCGAAAGTCAGATCCACCGAAAGCTGCTGTCGGTCGCGCGCTCAAGGAGCTGCGCACCGCACGCGGCTTCACGCAGGAGGATCTGACACCGGCGATCAGCCGGCGGCACATTGGGCGTCTCGAGCAGGGCGAGCAGCTCCCCAGCATTGGCATGGTGGAGCACCTCGCTGAAGGCCTGCAGGTTCATCCAATGACTCTCCTTGCGGTGGCATACGCGCGCAGATTCGATGCAGCATCGATTGAGAAGGTGCTGAAGTCCGTCCGAACCGATCTCTCTACACTGCTGCCTGAGGACGTCGCTTAGCCCTTCTTGGCTGCGATGGAGAACTTTCTCCGACCATGATGGCTTCAATTCCTGTCAGCATGGACAACGATTCGTCGTCGTTTGGGCGATTGAGCAGTCTGTTCACGATCTCGCGGTCTGCGGCCATGCTGAGCACCATCATCACGTCGCGTAACTGCTCAAGGCTGCCTTCAAAAATGAGTTCGCCATTTACGGGAGGCGACGGATGTGCCTTTGCTATCAACAGCAACGCCATCGCGATCGCTGCATTGGGTTCGCCGTCGGGACCTCGTGTGCCTTCTCCCCACAGCATGGCCCGAAGTTGATCGGAAACACACACCAATTGGCCGTCGCTAAGGCTTCTTGGAAGGATTGCATCAAAGCCACCGGTTTGAAGGATTTCTTCCAGGTCCATCTCGCTGAAATGGCCGATCTGTTCTTTGTCTAACTGCAACATACTCGTCAAATATTTAGGGGACTAGTTGGTCCTGTTTGGGACTGAGCGTGCGAAGATAGCTGAACTTTCTCCGCGCAAAACCCGTTTCAAGGCGGTCCAGCGCAAATGGAAAGCTCCCACTTGCCTTGCGAAGACATCTGCGCAATCAGAGTGTTGTTTTGAACTTTCGCTGCCACTCGCCCTTGAAGAATCGATTGGATCTTTCCCGCTTGGTTGAACTCGACAGCCAGTTTCGCGAACTAGCGAAGCTGCAGGGTCCAGGCACGCCCAGGAGCGGGTGGGTGAAGACTGTGCGCCTGGCTCTGGGGATGAACTCTGAGACCTTGGGTCGACGCATCGGCATCTCTCCGCAAGGAGTCAGGCAGCTTGAAAAGTCGGAAGCTGATGGCTCAATTTCTCTCAACACCCTGGCCAAGATTGCAGATGGGTTGAACTGCGACGTGCGGTACGTTCTGGTGCCCAGGATCAGCTTGGTCGACCAGGTGATGGCGCGAGCCATGGAGCACTCCAAAGGCGCGGTTCCGATGGGGGCAGGCAGCACCCCGATGAACATTGACGGCCAGTCGCTGGTTGTGCTCGCCTCGCTTCTTTCACGCATCGACCAACGCGCATTTTGGTAGCCGGCGTTGTGGCTTGCTGCGTATTTCGGTCGCTGCTGGTCAGCGGGGGCGAATTGAGTTGGACAGCCGCAACGGCGGGAACTGGACACCGAGAACGGCTCTAGTGGCCATGCCCAGGTCGTCGCCGATGAGCAGCTTCGCCGAGTCGCCTTCTTGGGTGATACAGGACACTCGCGCGACCAGCTAGACTCCCGCTATCGGCCGAGGCTGTCCTTGCGCACGCTACCGCTCAGTGGCGGCTTTGCAGCGTTATGCACAGCACGCAGTTATGCACAGTTGGTCCGGCAGCGCGGCGTCGCCGCCCTC
>NZ_LMIJ01000013.1:143708-182900 GCF_001428665.1 Acidovorax sp. Root219 | reverse complement strand
TACCCGGCGAGACCGGTTTGTCGGGCGTTGCAGCCGATGCTCCTTCTGCCGCGCACGCTCCTCGGCTTCTCGGTCGGTCCGTTACCCTGCCGTACGGCCCTCCAGCTACTCCAGCCAGCGCACGTTCTGCAGGATCTCTTCAAAGAAGCTGCGCAGGCTCGCGGTGCCCATGGTGTAGGGGTCGAAATCCGCCGTGCCCGAGTATTTGAGAAACAGCTGCCGGTTGGTTTCCAGCGATGCAATCAGCCCCATGGACCAACCCGTGAAGCGGCGGTAGGGGATTTCGCTCAGGTCCAGGATCGCCGTGTCGCGGTGGCGGCCATCCTTGAGCAGGCGGTGGTACAGCGCGTTCACCGCAGCGCGGTCGCCTTCGAGCAGTTGCAGAAAGATGCCGTTGTTCAGGCACAGCGCACCCGTGATGCCGGCGCGGGTGTTGTTGCGCTGCGATGCGCCCAGGATGTCCTTGACATCTGCAGGTCCCAGAACGCGCGAGGTGCGGCTCGCGTAGATCAGTTGTATCAACATGTTTGCCTCCGAATACCTGAGTGTGTCAGGCCTGGACTGCGCCGTTGGGCGTGGGCCGAATACCCCGCGAATCCGCTCGCCATTGCACGCTTGCCAGGGTGTTCAGGGGCTTTGCGCGCTCTCGTGCGCCGCTTCGGACGATCGTGTAACGTTTGCACACTTTTTAAAGGTGCTGCATCCCATGGAAACACCGTCTCCCGTTCCCGCAGACGAAGCCAGCATCCTGGCGGCATTGGCGGACCCAGGCCGTGTCGCGGCGGTCCGGGACACCGGCCTGCTGGACACCCCTCCCGAAGAGAGCTTTGACCGGCTGACCCGCCTGGCAGCCAAGCTCACGGGGGCACCCGTCACCTTCGTGTCGCTGGTGGATTCGAGCCGGGACTTCTACAAAAGCGCCTTCGGCCTGGGCGAGCCGCTGAACACCACGCGCCAGCTGGAGGGCCGTTCGTTTTGCCACTACGCCATGGTGTCTGACGGGCCCCTGGTGCTCGCCGATGTCACGCAAATGGCAGTGTTCTGCGATGTTCCTACCGTCAAATCTCTGGGGGTGCGTGCCTATGCCGGCATTCCTCTCGTGACTGCCCAGGGGCAGGTGCTGGGCAGTTTCTGCGCGGTGGACTTCAAGCCCCGGCAATGGACCGAGACCGACGTCGAAGTCCTGACCGAGCTGGCGCATTCGGCCCTGCGTGAAATCCAGTTGCGCAGGGCCGTGCGCGAATCGGACGCGCTCAACCGGCGCCTGCTGGAGCAACTGCAGCGGGTGGATGAACTGAACCGCGCCCTGGCCGAACTGGCGACGACGGACTCGCTCACCGGCCTGCGCAACCGGCGCGCGTTCGACCACAGCCTGGCGCTGGAGCTGGCCATCGTGGAGCGCCACCGTTCGCCGCTGAGCCTGCTGATGCTGGACGTGGACTACTTCAAGCGCATCAACGACCGCCTGGGCCACGATGCCGGGGACCAGGTGCTGCAGATGATCGGGCAGGTCCTGAGCGCGGGCGCCCGGGTCATCGATATCGTTGCCCGTGTGGGAGGGGAAGAGTTCGCCGTGCTGCTGCCGAACACGGGCGCGCAGGGCGCCTTCGAGGTGGCCGAGCGCATGCGCCTTGCAGTGGCCCAGACGCCAGGGGCCCACGGCGGCGTGACCATCAGCATCGGCGCAGTCACCCTGCAGGACGGGGAAGCCGCCTGCAGCCTGTATGCCCGCGCCGATGCGGCACTGTATTCGGCCAAAGAGGCGGGCCGAAACAGGGTGGCCCAGGCCTGAACCATGTGAGAATCCCGCGGGTCTCTCTCTGGGTGATTGCCAGGATTTCGCCTGGAACCTGCCCTTGGCATCGTGCACCTGCGTGCGTTTTTGGCCCCTTGCAACCTACCGTGTATGTACAGCGCCCCCTCTCCTGCCACGCCTGTTGAGCCCATCACCCCCGTACGCCAGGCCTTTGCCCGATTCGACTGGTCCGCCACGGCACTGGGGCCAGAGCATGCCTGGCCGCCCACCCTCCGCGTGGCGGTGGACCTGATGCTGCAATCGCCCGTGCCCATGGCCACGATGTGGGGGCACGAAGGCATCCTGCTCTACAACGACGGCTATGCCGTCATCGCCGGCGCACGCCATCCAGAGATACTGGGCATGCCCGCACGCCAGGCCTGGCCCGAGGCCGAGGCTTTCAACGACCGGGTGATCACCGAATGCCTGGCGGGCGGCACGCTGAGCTTTCGCGACCAGTTCCTCGTGCTGCACCGCAACGGCGCGCCTGAAGAGGTGTACCTGGACCTGGATTATTCGCCTATCCCCGATGGGCAAGGCCAACCCGTGGGTGTGATGGCCATCCTTACCGAGACCACGGCCAAGGTCACGGCCGAAAAGCGCGTGCAGGGCGAGCGCGAGCGCCTGGGCAGCATGTTCGAGCAGGCGCCGGGCTTCATGGCCCTGCTGCATGGGCCGGACCATGTGTTCGAGCTGGCCAACCCGGCCTACATGCAACTGGTGGGCCACCGCGAGGTGCTGGGCAAGCCGGTGCGCCAGGCCCTGCCGGAGATTGCAGGGCAGGGCTTCTTCGAACTGCTTGACCAGGTGTATGGCACGGGCGAGCCGTTCTTCGGCACGGCGCTGCCCGCCACGCTGCAGCGCCAACCCGATGGCGCGTACGAAAGGCGCTACATCGATGTGCTGTACCACCCGCTGCGCGACGCGCAGGGCCGGGTGGCTGGCATCTTCGTGCAGGGTTCCGACGTGACGCCGCGGGTTCTGGCCGAGGAAGAGGCCAGCCGCCGCGAGGCGCAGTTCCAGGTGTTTGCGCAGGCCATGCCCAACCAGGTGTGGGCGGCCGGGCCGGACGGCCTGCTCGACTGGCTCAATGACAAGGTGCCCGAGTACAGCGGGCTGCCGCCGGCCGCACTGCTGGGCACCGGCTGGACCCGCATCGTGCACCCCGACGACCTGCCCCAGGCCGGTGAGAAGTGGGCCCAGGCACTGGCCAGCGGCGTGGGCTATGAATCGGAATTTCGACTGCGCCGGGCCGATGGGACCTACCGCTGGCACCTGGCGCGTGCCGTGCCGCTGCGCAACGAAGGCGGCAGCGTGGTGCGCTGGGTGGGCACCAACACCGACATCGAAGAACAGCGGGCCGCCGCCCTGGCGCTGGCCCACCTCAACGAAAATCTGGAGCGCGAGGTGGCCGAGCGCACGGCCGAGCGCGACCGCATGTGGCGCCTGTCCACCGACGTGATGCTGGTGGCCGATTTCGAAGCCACGGTGCTGTCCGTCAACCCCGCGTGGACCCGCCTGCTGGGCTGGCAGGCCAGCGAACTGCTGGGCCGCAGCTTCATGGACCTGGTGCACCCCGATGACCAGGCCGCCACCCTCGACGAGATGAGCGGCCTGGCGCGCGGGGTGACCACCTTTCGCTTCGACAACCGCTACCGGTGCAAGGATGGCAGTTACCGCGTGCTGATGTGGACCGCCGTGCCGGAGGCCGGCGTGATCCTTGCCGTGGGCCGCGACGTGACCGACGACCGCGCTGCCGAAGAGGCGCTGCGCCGCACCGAGGCCGCGCTGCACCAGTCGCAGAAGATGGAAAGCGTGGGGCAGCTCACCGGGGGCGTGGCCCACGACTTCAACAACGTGCTGCAGATCATCTCGGGCAACCTGCACCTGCTGCGCAAGACCCTGGCCAAGGACGAGGCCGCGCTGCGCCGCATCAACGGCGCGCTCGATGGCGTGGCGCGCGGCGCCAAGCTGGCATCGCACCTGCTGGCCTTCGCGCGCAAGCAGCCGCTGTCGCCCGTGGTGCTCAACGTGGGGCGCTTGCTGCGCGACCTCAACGACATGCTGCGCCGTGCCCTGGGCGAAGCGATCGAGCTGGAGACGGTGGTGGCAGGCGGCCTGTGGAACACCCTGGCCGACAGCAGCTTTCTGGAGAACACGCTGCTCAACCTGGCCATCAACGCCCGCGACGCCATGCAGGGCCATGGCCGCCTGACCATCGAGGCCGGCAACGCCAGCCTGGACGACATCTATGCGCTGACCCACGGCGAAGTCACGGCAGGCCAGTACGTGATGATCGCCGTGTCCGACACCGGTTGCGGCATGAGCGAGGACATCGTGCAGAAGGTCTTCGAGCCCTTCTTCACCACCAAGCCCGAAGGCCATGGCACCGGGCTGGGCCTGTCGATGGTGTATGGCTTCGTCAAGCAAAGCGGTGGCCACATCAAGATCTACAGCGAGGTGGGCCACGGCACCACCGTCAAGCTCTACCTGCCCCGGTCGGTCGAAGCAGAACTTTCCAGCGGCCCCCTGCCGCTGGTGGAGGCCGAAGGCGGCAGCGAAACCATTCTGGTGGTGGAAGACGACGCCCAGGTGCGCGAAACCGTGGTCGAGCTGCTCACCGACATGGGCTACAAGGTCCTCAAGGCGCCCGATGCGCAAAGCGCCCTGGCGGTGGTGGAGAGCGGCGTCCAGATCGACCTGCTGTTCACCGACGTGGTCATGCCCGGCCCCCTGCGCAGCCCCGATCTGGCGCGCAAGGCACGGCTGGTGCAGCCGAACATCGAGGTACTGTTCACCTCGGGCTACACCGAGAACTCCATCGTCCATGGTGGGCGGCTCGATGCCGGAGTGGCGTTGCTGAGCAAACCCTACGCACGCGAAGACCTGGCGCGCAAGCTCAGGCAAATGCTGGGCAGCCGTGCGCATCCCGAGGGGTGAATTGCGGCCCGCCCAGGGTTGTTTTGGTGCCAGTGCGCGTAGGACAGCGCCGCAAACCCCATTCGGGTCGCGTGCTGGCCCTGTTTAGGCTGTACCCTGGTGCTACAAATTTTTACGACAACTCACGCAGGGGGCATCCAGGCCTCGCGCACACGGATCCAAGCGACTTCATGAATAACCTGACCACGTACATCCTTGACGCACTACAAGCCCCCCACAGTGCGGTACTGATACAGGACTGGATCGCCGAGGCCCGCACCAGCAACCCCGACCTGGCGAAGTCCGCCACGGCAGACGCCACGGAGGTGGTCGCTGCGTTTGGCGCTTCCTTGCAGGCAGGGGCCGACGCCGGGTCCTTCCGCGACCCCCGCTGGTTGCCGCTGCAGCAGGTGCTTTCTGCCCTGTCGCGCTCGCGTGCGGCGCAAGGGCAGACGGCGGGTGACACCAGCGTGTTCGTTCTGGCGCTGAAGAAGCCTTTGCTCGATGGGCTGCAGACATGGGAGGCGGGGGGTGACAGTGCGCAGCTGATGGCTGCGTTCTGGGGCCTGACCAAGCTGGTGGACAGCATGGCGCAGTTCACGGCCACCACGTTCCAGCACGCCCGCGAGGAGATCATCAACCGCCAGCAGGAAGAGCTGCTGGAGCTGTCCACCCCCGTCGTCAAACTGTGGGACGGGGTGCTGGCGGTACCGATGATCGGTACCCTGGACAGCAACCGCACCCAGATCGTCATGGAGACTTTGCTGCAAAAGATCGTGGAGACGGGCTCCGAGCTGGCGATCATCGACATCACCGGTGTGCCGACGGTGGACACCCTGGTGGCCCAGCATCTGCTCAAGACCGTGACGGCCATTCGCCTGATGGGCGCAGACTGCATCATCAGCGGCATCCGGCCCCAGATCGCGCAGACCATCGTGCACCTGGGCATCGACCTGCAGGGCATCACCACCAAGGCCAGCCTGGCCGACGCCCTGTCGCTGGCACTGCAGCGCACCGGTTGGCGCGTGACGCGCCAAGCCTGAGCCAGCAGCAACAGCTATGGAACGCATACCAATCTTGCGCATGGGCTCCACCCTCCTGGTCACGATCCAGGTGGACATGCTCGACCAGACTGCGCTGGCCCTGCAGGACGACCTGGCCGAACGCATCGCCAAGACGGGCGCCAGCGGCGTGATGATCGACATCTCGGCGCTGGAGATTGTGGACTCCTTCGTGGGCCGCATGCTGGCCAGCATTTCCGGCATTGCACGCATCCTGTCGGCCACCACCGTGGTCGTGGGCATGCAGCCTGCCGTGGCCATCACCCTGGTGGAGCTGGGCCTGTCGCTGGACGGCGTGAAGACCGCGCTCAATGTGGAGCGCGGGCTGGAAGTGCTGCGCCGGGCTCGCGAGGAGAGCGGCCTTGTCGGTTGAACGCGTCGGGACCCTTCCGCTTGCGTCCGAGCAGCACGTCGTGGCCAGTCGCCAGACGGTGCGTGCGCTGTGCCAGCTCCTGAAACTGTCGCTGGTCGAGCAGACCAAGATGATCACTGCGGCCAGTGAGCTTTCGCGCAACACCCTCATCCACGGCGGAGGAGGGCGCATGCGCTGGGAGGTGCTGCAAGTCGGGCTGCGCATGGGCCTGGTCTTGCATTTTGAAGACGAGGGCCCCGGCATCGCGGATTTGAAGCTGGCCATGACCGATGGCTGGACCTCGGGTTCTGGCATGGGTCTGGGCCTGCCCGGCAGCAAACGGCTGGTCGGTGATTTCGAGATCGACTCCGCCCCTGGGCGTGGAACGCGCGTGAGCATCACCAAATGGAAGTGATCCGCAGCTGGATCCACCGCCCTTTCCAGATCACGGATGCGAGCTGTGTGGGGGAGGCCAGGCGCTATTGCGCCCGTGCGGTGCAGGACTGGGACTGGTCCGAAGTGGACGCGGGGCGCCTGTCGCTGGTCGTGACCGAACTGGGCACCAACCTGCTGCGCCATGCCGTGCAGGGCGAGTTGTGGATCGCCATCAAGAACGCAGCGCTGGAGGTGGAGGTCATCGCGCTGGACAGGGGCCCTGGCATCGCCGACGTACAGCGCGCCATCCAGGACGGGGTGTCCACCGGCTCCGGGTCCCCGGGCACGGGCCTGGGGGCCATACGCCGCCTGGCCAACGATTTCAGCATCCATTCGAGCGGCGAGGGGACCTTGTGCCTGGCGCGCGTTCGGCCTGCTGCGCAGGGGCCATTGGCACCGCCCAGGCTGGGTGCGGTGAGCCTGGCAGCCCCGGGGGAAACGGTTTGCGGCGATGCCTGGGCTGCTGCCTTCGACGGCGGCAGGGTGTCTCTGGTGGTCGCAGATGGCCTGGGCCATGGACCCCATGCTGCGGTGGCGGCCAACGCTGCGCTGGACGTGTTTGAGAGCAACCCTTTTGCCTCCCTGCAGGCCCTGTTGAAGGCTGCGCATGCCGGGTTGCAGGCCACGCGCGGGGCAGCGCTGCTCGTCCTGCAGATGGACGCTGCGTCCAGCCTGCAGTACGCCGGCGCTGGCAATGTCATGGGGCGTGTCATTTCGGGGGTGTCCGACAAGTCCCTGATGACGCAGCATGGCACCGTGGGGGTGCAGGTCCGCAGTCCGGACGTGGCCAGCATTGAAGTACCCGCCCACGCCGTGACGGTGGTGCACAGCGATGGCATCGCGTCGAGGTGGAAAGCCGATAGCCTGGTGCCGCTGCTGCAGCGCGATCCCGCGTTGATTGCAGCCGCATTGCTTTGGCAGCACACACGGGGCCGTGACGACGCCACCGTGGTCGTGGTGAAACAGGGAGAATGACCGTGAGCGAAGCGACCCAGGCTGAGCTGGAGCAATGCCGCGCCGAAGTTCAGGCGCTGCGCGCCGAACTGGAGGAGACCAACCGGGGGGTGGTGGCGCTCTACGCCGAGCTCGATGAGCAGGCCGAGCAACTCAAGCATGCCACCCAGCTCAAGAGCCGCTTTCTTTCGTACATGAGCCATGAGTTCCGAACGCCCATCGGGGCGACGCTCAGCATTGCCCGGCTTTTGCTCGATCACGTGGATGGCCCGCTCACCCCGGAGCAGGAGCGCCAGGTGGAGTTCATCCAGATGACCTGCCAGGAGTTTTCCAACATGGTGGACGACCTGCTGGACCTGGCCAAGATCGAAGCCGGCCGGGTGGACATCTCCCCCGAGTGGTTCGAGATGATGGACCTGTTCACCGCGTTGCGGGGCATGTTCAAGCCCATCCTGGACAATGATGAGTTGAGCCTGGTATTCGAGGAGGCAGAAGGCCTGCCCCGGCTGTACACCGATGACCGCAAGCTGTCGCAGATCCTGCGCAATTTCATCTCCAACGCCCTCAAGTTCACGGCGCGCGGTGAAGTGCGGGTCTCTGCGGTCCGCGAGGCGGGCGACATGGTCCGCTTTTCCGTTTCCGACACCGGCATCGGCATCGCGCAGGAGCATATTTCGGCCCTTTTCAATGACTTCACCCAGGTGGATGCACCCATCC
Source organism: Acidovorax sp. Root219 (assembly GCF_001428665.1). Lineage (GTDB taxonomy): Bacteria > Pseudomonadota > Gammaproteobacteria > Burkholderiales > Burkholderiaceae_C > Acidovorax. Next base: position 174,667 of record NZ_LMIJ01000013.1, on the reverse strand, counting down.
AAAAGCGGCTGCGCGGCACCGGGTTGGGCCTGGCGCTTTCCAAACAGCTGGCCTCCCTGCTGGGCGGATCCATCGAGGTGACAAGCGTCGTGGGCGAAGGCTCCGTCTTTTCGGTCATCGTGCCCGCGCAGTTGCTGCCGGCGCAAGCCACTGCCGCTGTGTGAGCCATGCCTAATTCTGGAATGATTTTGCCCACCCTTGACCGCAGCCTGCACACGGTGCTGGTGGTGGATGACAACCCCGTCACGCGCTACTCCACTGCGCGTGTCATCCGTGCTGCGGGTTTTCAAACCCATGAGGTTGCCACGGGGGGCGCAGCCATTGAAGCGGCCAAGCAGAACATATCGGCAGTGGTTCTGGACGTGAATCTGCCGGACATGGACGGCTTCGACGTCTGCCGGGTCTTGCGTGCGGACATGCGCACGGCGCTGACCCCGATCATCCATCTGTCCGCCACCTATGTGAAGAGCGAGCACAAGGTGGCCGGCCTGAATGCGGGGGCCGACGCCTACATGGTGCACCCGGCCGAGCCGCCCCTGATGGTGGCTACCCTGCAGGCCTTGATACGGGCGCGCACCGCCGAAGAAGAGCTGCGGCGCAGCGAAAGCCGGTTCCGTGCCATCTACGGGCAGGCGCCTGTGGCCATGATGCTGATCGACTCCGCGGGTTGCTTTGCGGATGTGAATCCCGCCGCCGAAGCGCTGATTCAGAGGCCACGGGGCGAGCTGATCGGAATGGCGGTGGCCGAGCTGGTGCCCGAAGCCTGGAAAGACTTCGTGAAAGCCCGTTTGGAGAGCTCCGAAGACATCGCCTGGAAGGGCGAGTTTCCGATGGTGCGGGGCGATGGGCAGCAGATGCTGCTGGACTGGAGCATGTCCAGCCACGTGGAGCCCGGCGTGCGCATCGGCATTGCATCCGACCTGTCCGAACGGATCGATTTCGAACGGCGCCGCGAGGAACTCCTGGAGCGCGAACAGGCCGCGCGCGTGCTGGCCGAGCGGCACAGCCGCACCAAGGATGATTTCGTGGCCGTGCTGTCGCACGAATTGCGCACCCCCCTCACGCTGATCACCGGCTGGGTGCACATGCTCAAGCGCCCCAACTGCAGTGCCGACATGCTCAAGCGCGGCATCGACTCCATAGAGCGTGGGGCCAAGGCGCAGGGGCGCATCATTTCCGACATTCTGGATGTCTCCCGCATCGCGTCCGGCAAGCTGCGCCTGCACCGCGAGTGGGCCCACCCGATGGAACTGACGCGCGTTTCGCTGGATGCCCTGCGCGATCTCGCCCAGGCCAAGGGCATTGTGCTGTCGGTACAGGCCGACGACACCGACGAGCCTGCATGGCTGGATGTGACGCGGTTCCAGCAGATCGTGTGGAACCTGGTGACCAATGCGATCAAGTTCTCCGAGACGGGGGGCGCGGTCGACCTGCGGCTATTGCGCGACGGTGATGTGCTGACGCTGGTCGTCAAGGACCATGGAGTGGGCATTCCCGACGGATTTCTGCCCTTCCTGTTCGAGCGCTTCACGCAAAGCGGTACCCCCGGCAACCGGGCGCATGGCGGACTGGGTCTGGGCCTTTCCATCGTGAAGCACCTGGTGGAACTGCACCAAGGCAGCATTTCAGCGTTCAGCGAAGGCACTGGCAAAGGCACCTCGATGACCGCCCGCCTGATGGTGGCCTATGAGGAGCCAAGCGCAGCCAGCGAAGGTGAGCAAGCATTTCCCCACACCAGGGAAGTCCGTCTGCTCCAGGGCAAGGACATCCTGGTGGTGGACGACAACGCCGACACCAGCGAAATGCTGAGCATCGTGCTGTCCGACGAAGGTGCGCTCGTGCGCGTCGCAGACAGCTACGAGACTGCCATCGCCCAGTTCGACAAGGCCTGGCCCGACCTGTTCGTGAGCGACATTGGTCTGCCCGGCCGCGACGGCCATGACCTGATCGCCAAGGTCCGGGAGATGGAGGCTGCTGCGGGCCATCCACGCCTGCGCGCCATTGCACTCACGGCCTTTGCACGCCCACAGGACCGTGATCGCGCACTGGCCGCTGGTTTCGACCAGCACATGGGAAAGCCTTTGCAGCCGCATCTGTTGCTCCAGGCGCTGGCCTGAGAGGCAGTGCCGGCTGGTTTTTGCGTGCACCACATCGCTTGGGGATGCCGTCTGACAAGCCCGGAGCGTGGCGTGGCTTATTTTCAGCTACCCACCCCAAGGAGCATGCCGTGACCACCCAGCCCCCGCCCGCCAACCCTGCACGCCGCCCTGCCGGCGAGTTCCCACAGCCCGTTTCGCCATGGGAGAGCCGTGGCCTGCTGTACGCCGAAGTGGCGGGGGCCCTGGTAGTGCTGGCCATGGTGCTGGCCAACAGCATGGACCCTGGTTTTTGGCGCGACCAGGCCACCGAGGTGCAGGCCCAGGCGGCCCGCGCCACATCGGTGGCAAAGGCCGGGCCTTCCGATTCGTCCGAGTGATGGCGCAGCCATGCTTTGCATGGCCGTGGCATTCCCAGGCACAAAGGCCTGCAGCTGTGCAGGCGCTTATGGGGGAGCGGCGGGCCGCGTGCGGTCGGTCTGCCCGTCCATCATGTCGCGCACCTTCCGGGCCAGGGCCGTGAGCTCGAAGGGCTTTGTCATGACCTCCATCCCCGCATCGAGCAGGCCGTTGCCCACGGCAGCGTTCTGGGCAAAGCCGGTGATGAACAGCACTTTCAATTCGGGCCGGTCCTGGCGGGCTGCGTCTGCCACCTGGCGGCCGTTGAGGCCGCCGGGCAGGCCTACGTCGGTGATCAGCAGGTCCACGCGGCGCATGGATGCCAGGGTGCGCAGGGCGCTCGGGCCGTCGTGGGCCTCGACCACCACGTAGCCGGCATCCTTGAGCACCTCCACTGTCAGCGTGCGGATGGTGCTTTCGTCCTCCACCACCAGAAGGGTCTCGCCCTCGCCCTGCTGCACGGTGTCGGCAGGCCCATCGGCCGCGTCTTCCAGCACCTGGCCATCATGGCGCGGCAGGTACAGTCGCATGGTGGTGCCCACGCCCACTTCGGACTGCACGCGCACATGGCCGCCCGACTGGCGCACGAAGCCATACACCATCGACAGGCCCAGGCCCGTGCCCTGGCCGGTGGGCTTGGTGGTGAAGAAGGGGTCGAAGATCTGCTCGATCAGCTCGGCCGGCATGCCCGAACCGGTGTCGGTGACGGACAGGCACACATAGTCTGCCGCAGGCAGGCCCAGGCTGCGCAGCACGCTGTCCGTGGCCGCGATGTTGGCGGTGACTATGGCCAGGTGCCCGCCGCCGGGCAGCATGGCGTCGCGCGCGTTGATGCACAGATTGAGCAGCGAGTTTTCCAGCTGCGAGGGGTCCACCCGGGTGGTCCACAGGCCCTCGGCGGCCGTGCACTCGACCTGCACGTCCGGCCCCACGGTGCGGCGCACCAGTTCTTCGAGCCCTGCCACCAGGCGGTTGAGGTCGGTGGCCCTGGGGTCCAGTGTCTGGCGCCGGGCAAAGGCCAGCAGGCGCTGGGTCAGCGCTGCGGCGCGCTTGACCGAGTCCTGGCCCATGCCGATGTAGCGTTCGGCCTGGTCGAGCTTGCCCTGGCGCATGCGCACCTTGAGCACCTGCAGGCTGGCGCTCACAGCGCCCAGCAGGTTGTTGAAATCGTGCGCAATGCCGCCCGTGAGCTGGCCCACGGCCTCCATCTTCTGCGACTGGCGCAGTGCCTCTTCCACCGCCATCAGCTCGCCCGTGCGCGCCGCCACGGTGGCTTCCAGGTTTTCATTCACATCGCGCAGCCGCGCCTCGCTGAGCGCCAGGGCATTGGCGCTGCGCACCCGTTCGCAGACGGAGCGGATGCGCTCGGCAAACTCGCGCACGAAGTCGATTTCATCGGCTGTCCAGTGGCGCGCGTCCGCATGGTGCAGGAACAGGATGGCCACGAGCTTGCCCTGCTCGATCAGTGGCACGCTCAGCAGGGCGCACACGCCCTGGGTATCGAGTGTGCCTTCTGGGTAGCGTTCTGGGTCCGCCCCGGTGTCGGCAACCACCAGGGGTTCTCCGTGCCAAAGACCATCGGCGCAGGAGCCCAGGTCGTGCATGCGCCAGGTGCCAGCCAGCGTGGCCAGGCCGTGGACGCACCAGTCCTGGTCGATGGTGCACAGCTCGCCCGTGTCGTCGATGGTGCCGTAGCACACGCGCGCCAGGCGCAGTGTCTCGCCCAGCAGGCGCGCAGCCTCCTGCGCCATGCCTGGCAGGTCGCCCACCTCGCGCAGCCGCTCAGGCAGGCGCGCCAGCAGGTTGCGCCAGTGCTCCGCGCGCCGGCGCTGGGTGATGTCGCGCACCACGGCCAGCGAACCCAGGGGCCGGCCCAGCGGGCCGAGCAGGGGCGAAACCACGGCCTCCACATCGATCAGCCGGCCATCGTTCAGGCGGTGCAGGGTGCCCAGGGTGGCCAGCGCCCCAGGGGCGGCAGATGGCACATCCGGCTCGCCCATGCCAGGCATCTCGGTAAAGATGAACTGCCGGGGCTGGCCCAGCACATCGGAGGACCGCACGCCATAGAGCCGCTCTGCGGCGGCATTGATGTACATCACCAGCCCATCCTGGTCGAAGGCGAAGACGGCGTCCTCCATCTGGCCCAGCACGTCCTGACGCAGCTGGTCGGTGGCCGCGTGCGCGCTCTCCAGCGTGTAGATGGCGTTGTTGACGACAAGCGCATCCACATCGCCGGTGTGGATGGCATGCAGCGTTTCTTCCAGCTCCTGCAGCCTTAGCCTGAGCGAGGCGTTCTCGGCAGCAAGGGCGGCCTCGCCAACCAGGCCCGGGGTGGGGTCGAATCCGTCCGCTGTCATGCGGCCCCCTGCGCCGGCAGTATGCCGAAGGCCCTGCGCAGCCGGTTCAGGTCCGACAGGTCGCCGATGAAGCGGCGCTGCGGCAGCGGCGCCAGGCGCAGCAAGGTGGGCGAGACGATGATCTGGTCGGCACGCGCCAGATCCACATGTTCGGCGATGTTCAGCACCGTGAGCAGGTGCGTGCCGGGATAGGCCTCCTGCAGAATGCGGCGCGCGTTGGCGATGGCACGCAGCGAGATCGGCGAGGCCATGCTCACGTAGAGCCGGTAGTCGTTGGGCTGCGAAACCTCGGCGGGCTGTTCGTGCTGGGCATGGCGGGTTTCGGTGCGTGCCATGGGGTTCAAACGAGGGGCTTCACATCGAGCCCGACGAGTACACGTTCCTCGTTCGACAGGTCGCCGATGATCTTGCGGATCGGCTCGGGGAACTTGCGCACCAGGGTGGGTACGGCCAGGATCTGGTCGCCCGCCGCCAGTTGCGGGTTGAGCAGCAGATCCACGACTTCGATGCTGTAGCGCCCGGCCAGATGCGTCTCGCACAGGCGCTTGAGGTTGTCCAGCGCGGCATTGGAGCGGGGGGTGGAGCCGGCCACGTAGAGCCTGAGCTGCCACTCGGGTTTGAGCGGTTCGGCGGTGGGCCTTTCGCGCAGGGTGGAGGGGGTTGCCATATCGATCATCCTTTGAGCGACGCGGGTTGGGACGCTGCCTTGCCGCCGGTGCTGGCGGTACCGCGCTTGGCCGCAATGCTGCGGGCACGCTCCTGCGCGCCCAGGGCCTCCATGGTTTCGCGCTCGATGGCGAACTCCACCTCGCCGGCCCGCTCCAGTGCCTCTGTGTTCAAGGCCGCGATCTGTGCGTCCAGGGCCTTGCGGCGGTTGGCCAGGTCGCGCAGGCGGCGCTCGTGGTCGCGCCCGCGCAGGTCGTTGGCGGCCAGCACCTGCGCCTCATGCGCGACGCGTGCGGTGCCGGTGAGCACCTGGTCGCCATAGAGGTACACGTCCACCAGGTCCACGCCCGTGTCGGAGAAGACGAATTCGCGCACCTGGTTGGAGTGCGGCATGCCGCGCGACTTGAGCACCTGCAGCGTGCGCGTGCGCTCGCCGTTGACGGCCACATTGGCCAGCAACAGCCAGCTGTCCATGAGAGAAGACACGCCGACTTCCGACGTGGCGACCGGCAAGGGCGCCGCATCGACCGTGAGGCTGGTGAGCAGCGCCGTCGTGCCCTCGGTCTTGAGGAAGTCGATGAGCCGCATCAGCGTGAGCTTGAGGCCCGAATCATCTTTCTGCGCGGTCAGGTTGCTGATCGGGTCCACCGCCACCACTTGCGGATGGAAGTCGCGCACCAGGTCGTACACATGGGCCAGGTGCTGCTCCAGCCCCTGCAGGGTGGGGCGGGTGGATTCGATCTTGAGCAGGCCCTTGTCCACCCAGCGGCGCAGCTTCAGGCCGATGGACTCCATGTTGCGCAGCAACTGGCTCTCGGACTCTTCGTAGGTGAAAAGGATGGCCTTCTCCCCGCGCGCGCAGGCCGCATCGACGAAGCTGGCGGCCATGCTGCTCTTGCCCGTGCCGGGCGCGCCCGACACCAGCAGGCTGCTGCCACGGTAGATCCCCTGGCCACCCAGCATTTCATCGAGCCCGCCGATGCCCGTGGACATGCGCTCGCGCGATGCCTGGTGGTTCAATGCCAGCGAGGTGATGGGCAGCACAGAGATGCCGTGCCTGCCGATCAAAAATGGGTATTCGTTGGTGCCGTGGGCCGAGCCGCGGTACTTCACCACGCGCAGGCGGCGGGTGGAGACCTGGTCTTCGATGCGGTGGTCCAGCAATATCACGCAGTCGGCCACGTACTCCTCCAGCCCATAGCGGGTGAAGGCGCTCTCGCCGCGCTCGGCGGTGATGATGGCCGTGACGCCCTTGTCCTTGAGCCAGCGGAACAGGCGGCGCAACTCGGCGCGCAGGATGGCGTGGTTGGGCACGCCGGCAAACAATGCCTCCACGGTGTCCAGCACCACGCGCTTGGCACCGATCGAATCGATGGCGTAGCCCAGGCGGATGAACAGGCCCTCCAGATCGTATTCGCCGGTCTCCTCGATCTCGCTGCGCTCCACGCGCACGAAGTCCAGCGCCAGCTTCTTTTGCCGCTGCAACTGGTCAAGGTCGAAGCCCAGCGAGCGCATGTTCTCGACCAGCTCCTCGGTCGACTCTTCGAACATCATGAAGACGCCAGGCTCTGCATACTCCGTGGCGCCCTTGACGAGGAACTCCGCCGCCAGCATGGTCTTGCCGCAGCCGGCGGCGCCGCACACCAGGGTAGGGCGGCCTGCGGGCAGTCCACCTTCGGTGATCTCATCGAGGCCTGCAATGCCGGTGGGCGACTTCGCGATGCCTGCAGACGTTTCAGCAGGAGCATTCTTCTTGTTTCTGGTGGCTGCCATCGGTGCGCGATCAAGAGTAGATGGGATGGAGTGGGCTGCAATGGAAACCCTCCGGTACTGGGACCTGCAATGTCCCTGCAGGCACAGGCCACGGCGAACGTGACCGGACGTAAACATCGTAGGAAATCCACAGGCATGGCTCTGTAGGACACGGCCGGATTGCGCTGCGCGGGCGGGCCCTGACTCTTGCGCGCATGCGGTTCAGGCTGCAGAATTTGCCAAGCCAGCTGCCGTGGCAGCCAACGCTGATTTGCCATCCGCCCATCTCTTCGGAGGTCACCATCACCCACCCTCCCGGTCAGGACCAGCTGCAGAAAGTGCGCTGCTACACCCTCTTTTTCCCTGGAGGCCGTGTCTACGCGGGCGATACCGAGGGCCACCTGATCGCTTTGGCTCTCGTCACGCACCGGCAGGGCCGCTACAGCTATACGCTGGAGGGCAGCGGAGTCGCGGGCGGCGGGCTGGCCACTGTCCAGGCTTTGCTCGAAGCCGTTGCCAGCCAGCTCACGGCGGACTTCGTCGACGCGCAGTTCCACCACTGCCCCGATCTGGCCCGGGCCGATGTCTTCGACCTGACTGCCGGACCGCACCTGAACATACGTCTGCAGACCCCCTGACGCCCAGGCCGGGCATTTCGCCGGGGGGTGGATCGGCTGCTGTCCTACAAGGCCGTCCCGAGGCGGGTGGTAATTTCCAGAGCACCCTCTGAGAAGGAACCACGCCATGAGCGACGACCACAGCAAGACCGCCCAAGACCGCCATTTCATCAGCCTCGCGGAGCACTACGAAGTGCGCGACTGGACCAACAGCCTGGGCGTTACCGAGGCGCAGCTGCGCGAGGCCGTGGCGGCCGTCGGCTCCTCGGCCGACAAGGTGCGCGAGTACCTGAGCCACGCCCGCTGAGGGGCATTGCGATGGCCCAGGACAAAGAGGACGCAGGCAAGGCACCGACTTCCACCCGCACGATGTGGAAGGGGGCCATCAGCTTTGGACTGGTGCACATTCCCGTGGGGCTGTACTCGGCCACGGCGAGCTCGGGCATCGACTTCGACTGGCTCGACAAGCGCTCCATGGAGCCCGTGGGCTACAAGCGCGTGAACAAGGTCACGGGCAAGGAGATCGCCACGGCCGACATCGTCAAGGGCATCGAATACGAGGACGGGCACTATGTAGTGCTCACGCCCGAAGAGATCGCTGCCGCCTTCCCCAAGGTCACGCAGACCATCGAGATCGAGACCTTTCTCGATGCCGACGAGATTCCCTTCGTCTACCTGGAGCGGCCCTACTACACGGCCCCGCTCAAGCGCGGCGAGAAGGTCTATGCGCTGCTGCGCGAGGCCCTGCGCCAAAGCAACAAGGTGGGCGTGGCCAAGGTGGTCATCCAGTCCAAGCAGCACCTGGCGGTGCTGATCCCCTGTGGGCGCGCGCTGGTGCTGAACCTGCTGCGCTGGGGTGGCGAGATACGTTCGTTCGAGCAGCTGAACCTGCCTCCCCTCGACGCCAAGGCCGCCGGCATCAAGCCGGCCGAAATGGACATGGCGCTGCAACTCATCGAGGACATGACGCAGGCCTGGGATGCCGACAGCTTTCGCAATTCCTTCGCGCAGGAGATCCACAAGCTCGTGGAGACCAAGGTGGCCTCGGGCGAAACCGCTGCCGTGGTCAAGGTCGACAGTGGCAAGGAAACCGCCCCGGCCGGCGCCGACGTGCTGGACCTGACCGCGCTGCTCAAGCGCAGCCTGGAGGGCAAGGGCGGCAAGGCAACTGCGGTACAGGCCAAGGGCAAGCCGGCATCGGTCACGCCCTTGCCCGCAGCGAAGAAGACTGCGGCGAAGAAGCTGCCTGCAAAAAAGGCCGCCGCCAAGGCCCCGGCGAAGAAGGCGCTCGCCAAGAAGACCCTGGCGCGCCGGGCGGCCTGACGTATGGCGAAAGAGATGGCGAAAGACCACCCCATGGCCGACTCCCTTGCCCTGTACAAGCAAAAGCGCAACTTTGCCATCACGCCCGAGCCAGCCGATGGCGGGGCGCCGGGTGGGGAGGCGCTGCAGTACGTGATCCAGAAGCACTGGGCCAGCCGCCTGCACTACGACCTGCGCCTGGAGCTCGACGGCAGCATGAAGAGCTGGGCCGTGCCCAAGGGCCCGAGCCTGGACCCGTCCGACAAGCGCATGGCCGTTCAGGTGGAAGACCACCCCATCTCGTACAACACGTTCGAGGGCCAGATACCCCCCAAGCAGTACGGCGCCGGCAAGGTCATCGTCTGGGACCGGGGCTACTGGGTGCCCTTGGGCGATGCGGCCGAGGGCTACCGCAAGGGCAAGCTCAAGTTCGAACTGCATGGCCACAAGCTCAAGGGCCACTGGACGCTGGTGCGCATGCACGGCAAGGGTGGCAAAAGCGATGAACGGCAGCCCCCGTGGCTGCTGATCAAGGAGCACGACGATTTCGAGCGGCCGGCAGCCGAGTTCAGCGTGGTCGAGGAGATGCCCGACAGCGTGGCCTCGCTGGCGCCCCTGGCGCCGCCCCGGCCCGCAGGCGTTGCCCGTGGCGCCGTGGTGCAGGCCAAAGCCGCCAAGCTGGCCAAGGTGCCGCTGCCCGACACCCTGGCACCGCAGCTGGCCACGCTGGTGGACAAGCCGCCAGCGGACACCACGGACTGGCTTTGGGAGCTCAAGTTCGACGGCTACCGCCTGCTGGCCCGGGTGCACAACCGCTCGGTGCGCCTGTTCACGCGCAATGGCAACGACTGGACGCACCGCATGCCCCAGCTGGTCAAGGCCATCGGCGAGTTGCCGATGCAGTCCGGCTGGCTCGACGGCGAGGTGGTAGCCATTGATGCCCATGGCACGCCCGACTTCCAGGCCCTGCAGAACGCCTTTGACGCCAGCGTGGCCAAGGACCTGGTGTACTACGCGTTCGACCTGCCCTATGCCGATGGGCACGACCTGCGTGGCCTGCCCGTGGTGGAGCGCCGCGAAATGCTGCGCGCCCTGGTGGCGCAGGGGGCCAACGACCGCGTGCGCTTCAGCGAAAGCTTCGAGGCCAAACCTTCCGACCTCGTGTCTTCGGCCTGCCACCTGGGCTTCGAGGGCGTGATCGGCAAGCGCAAGTCGGCGGCCTATGCCTCCCGGCGCAATGCCGACTGGATCAAGCTCAAGTGCAGCCATCGCCAGGAGTTCGTGGTCTGCGGCTACACCGACCCGCAAGGCTCGCGCACCGGCATCGGCTCGCTGCTGCTCGGCGTGCATGGCGACGATGGTGCGCTGCGCTACGCGGGCAATGTGGGCACGGGTTTCACCGAACGCACGCTGCAGGAGCTGCACACCAAACTCACCGCGCTGACCACCGCCAAGAGCCCGTTCCCCGAGGGGACCGCCATCGGCAGAAAGGCCCACTGGGTCAAGCCGCGCCTGATTGCCGAGGTGTCGTTTGCCGAGTGGACCAAGGAAGGGCGCATCCGGCACTCCGTATTCCACGGCCTGCGCGCGGACAAGCCGGCGCGGGCCATCGTGCAGGAGAAGCCGCAGGCCATGGAAGCCATCGACAAAAAGAAGAAACCGGCCCGCAAGGCTGGTGTGGCCAAGGCTTCCGAGGCACTGCCCGACTCGCTGCGCATCTCGCATCCCGACCGTGTAATCGACCCCTCCACCGGTATCACCAAGATCGAACTGGTGCGCTACTACGCCACCGTGGCCCCGCTGATGATGGAGCACCTCAAGGGCCGGCCCGTCTCGCTGGTTCGCGCGCCCGATGGCGTGGGCGGCGAGCTGTTCTTCCAGAAGCACCTGGACAAGGGGGCCATGGACGGCGTCACGCTGCTCGACCCCGCGCTCGACGCAGGCCATGCGCCGCTGCTCGAGGTGGCCAAACCCGAGGGCCTGCTGTCGGCCGCGCAGATGAACGTGCTGGAGTTCCACACCTGGAACGCGCGCAAGGACCGCATCGAACGGCCCGACCGCATGACCTTCGACCTCGACCCGGGCGATGGCGTGCCGTGGGACAACGTGCTGGAGGCGGCCCAACTGGTGCAGGTGATGCTGCAGGAGCTGCACCTGCCGGCCTTCCTCAAGACCAGCGGTGGCAAGGGCCTGCATGTGGTCGTGCCGCTCAAGCGGCTGCAGGGCTGGGACGCGGTCAAGGGCTTCTCGCAGGCCGTGGTGCAGCACTTGGCTGACACCATCCCGGCGCGCTTCGTCGCCAAGAGCGGCCCGCGCAACCGGGTGGGCAAGATCTTTGTGGACTACCTGCGCAACGGGCGCGGGGCCACCACGGTGAGTGCCTGGTCCGCGCGCTCGCGCGAGCGCATGGGCATCTCGGTGCCGGTGGCCTGGTCCGAACTGGGCCAGCTCACCAGCGGCGCGCACTGGACGGTGCGCACCGTGGGCGAGCGCCTGCGCCAGGGCAATGCCCCCTGGGACGGCTATGCGGCGGCGGCTGTGTCCCTGTCGGGGGCGATGCGCCTGCTGGCGTATGTGCCCAAGGATGCGGCCAGGAATTGACGGTACTTACACCAGTTTTTCATTAACCAAAGAAGAAGACGCAATGATCAAGATCGGCATCGTGGATGACCACAAAATTGTTCGTGCAGGCCTGCGCCAGTTCCTGGCCGACCATGTGGATCTGCGGGTGGAGGGCGAAGCCTCCAACGGGCGCGAGGCCATCGACCTCATTCGAGAGCATGACATCGACGTCCTGGTGATGGACCTGGCCATGCCCGGGCAGAGCGGGCTCGATGCCATGTCCATGCTGCGCGCCAAGGCGCCGGACATGGGCATCCTCATCCTCAGCGGCTACCCCGAGGAGCACTACGCCATCAACCTCATCCGCCAGGGGGCCAGCGGCTACCTCAACAAGGATTGCAAGCCCGCCGACATTGTCGAGGCGATCCGCGTCATCGCGCTGGGCAAGCGCTACCTCACGCCCACCGTGGCCGAGCTGCTGGCCCAGCAGCTCAACCGGCCGGGTGAGCGGCCACCGCACGAACACCTGTCGGAGCGCGAGTTCCAGGTGTTCCTCAAGCTGGCCCAGGGCGCCAACGTCGGCGACATCGCCGAAGACCTGTCGCTGAGCGTAAAGACCGTGAGCACCTACCGCACCCGCCTGATGGAAAAGCTGCACCTCGACTCCAACAGCGACCTGACCTACTACGCGCTCAAGAACAACCTGATCCAGTAGGCTGGAGCGCGTAAGACAGCGCCGACCCGAGCTTGGGGCGAAGTGCTGCACGGCGCCAGAGCCCGTGACGGCACCATGGAGGCCAGCCTTATCGGAGCCCTCCATGCCCAGCAGATCGCCATCGAACTCGCCCATTCGCCCCCCTTCGTACGCACTGCTGGCGCTGGAGCCCGTGCGCGCCGGATGGGAGTTTGCGCAGCACCAGGTGATGCGCGAAGCCGCCTTGCCCCAGGGTGATCGGCATGCCGTCGTCGTGTTTCCCGGTCTGGCCACCAATGGGCTGGTGACGCGGCCCCTGCGTTCGTTCTGCGAGCGCCTGGGTTACCGCTGTTTCGACTGGGGGCAGGGGCTCAATACCGGCCCCAAGGGTGAGATCGATGCCTGGCTCGACACGCTGGCGCAGGACGTGCAAGCGCGAACCGCCGGCCATGCCGCGCCCATCAGCCTGATTGGCTGGAGCCTGGGTGGCATCTATGCGCGCGAAGTGGCCAAGCGCCTGCGCTCACGCGTGCGCCAGGTAATCACCATCGGGACGCCGGTTGCGGGCGCCGCCGAACACACCAACGTGGGACTGGTGTACCGCCTGCTCAATGGCAGCACGCCCCCAGCCGACTCCAAAATGATTGGAAAGCTGCGCACGGCCCCGCCAGTGCCTACCACGTCAATCTACAGCAGGACCGATGGCGTGGTCGCCTGGCAGGCATGCAGAGACATGAAGCGAGCCGGACGCGCCGAATCCATCGAAATCGAGGGCAGCCATTGCGGCATGCCCTGGAACCCAGCCGTGCTGAGGGTGGTGGCGGACCGCTTGGCCCAGCCATTGCATGCATGGCGCCCCTACGCACACAGCGGCGCCGGCTCGCAGGGCATGCGAGCGTCTGCCGCCCCATGCTGACGCCCGCAGGGGTGGCCCACAGCCCTGCACATCCGAGCGACACCGCCGTTGCACCCCTGATGATCGGCACCGCGGGCTGGGGCCTGCCGCGTGCCAGTCAGCACCGGTTTGCCTCGGCAGGCCCTGCTGGCTCCCATCTGGAGCGCTATGCACAGCACCTGCCGGCTGTCGAGATCAACTCGTCGTTCTACCGGTCGCACCAGCGCAGCACGTACGAACGCTGGGCTGCGGCCACGCCGCCCGCGTTCCGCTTTTGCGCCAAGCTGCCGCGCAGCATCACGCACACGGCGCGCCTGAAGGACACCGAGCCCTTGCTGCAGGCCTTTCTGGACCAGGCGGAGGGCCTGGGTACCCGCCTGGGCTGCCTGCTGGTCCAGCTGCCGCCCAGCCTGTCGCTCGACATTGCGGTGGCCGATGCGTTCCTGGGCAGCCTGCGGCGCCGGCATGCCGGGGGCGGCATTGCCGTCGAACCGCGCCATGCCAGCTGGTTCACGGCCGAAGGGGATGCACTGCTGGCCCACTGGCGGGTCGCCCGCGTACTGGCCGACCCGGTGCTGCACGACCGTGGGCGGGCACCCGGCGGCTGGCCCGGGCTGGTCTATTGCCGGCTGCACGGCTCGCCCCGCGTGTACTACTCGGCCTACGACGCCGCGCTGATCAACGCCCTGGCGTTGCGGCTGCAGACAGCAGCGCGCGAGGCGTGCAGCGTGTGGTGCATCTTCGACAACACGGCGCGCGGCGCCGCGACGGACAACGCACTCGATCTGCACGGGGCGGTGCGGGGCTGAATCCAGTTTGGCTGGCGAGGGACAGCGGGGCTAGATCATTTGGGTTATGGATTTCGGTGGCCGCTTCATTCAGCATCCATGCGTCGCCGCCGATCCGGGGCTGATCCGGCAGGCACGCATGGACAACGTATGGGGATGGCCGCTCAATGGCGGAACAAAGAGGAATGAAGATGGGATTTTTCACTCGGTTGCTCAGGGTCCGTGAGCGAGTCCGATCCAGCCCTGAAGCAGCCTGGGACCCGGAGGACAACGCCAGCGAACTCGTGCTGGACGACGAGGTTGCCGACCACTTCACCCTGGAGATGGACATCGACGCATACATCGCCATCCACGAGCGCTGGCGCACCCGCCTGGAGGACATGGCCCATGGCCGCACGTCCGAGGTGATGCGGCCGGAGCTGATCTGCCAGGACCATCGGTGTGACCTGGGCCGCTGGCTGTTTGGAACCGGACACGCGCGTTACGGGCAGCACACGGTTTTTGCCATGCTGGTGGCCCGGCACCAATACTTTCATCAGCAGGCGGCTGCCGTGGTCACCTTGTTCCAGGCGGGCGAGCAGCAGCAGTCGCTCAGGGTGCTGGGCAGCAACTGCCGCCACGCGTCCAACCAGGTGGTGCTGCTGTTGAAGGAACTCAAAGGTGCCGCCGTGCGCTGAGCCAGGCCAGGCAATTCGGGACCGAAGGGTGCAGGGCGCAGGTGCTGGCCGAGCAGCACCGCAAGAGGGTCCGCCGGTCCCCGTTAGGATAACCCCCCGATGCCCCCGATTTCCCCGGCCTCGCGCCGTGCCCCGATGCCTCCTGTCTCCCCTGACCAAGCTTCTACATCCCCGCCCCGTGGCATGGTCCGCGTGCGCGGCGCCCGCGAGCACAACCTGAAAGATGTGGACGTGGACATCCCGCGCGATGCGCTGGTGGTGTTCACCGGCGTCTCGGGGTCGGGCAAGTCGTCCCTGGCCTTCGGCACGCTGTTCGCCGAGGCCCAGCGGCGCTACCTCGAATCGGTGGCGCCCTATGCGCGGCGCCTCATCGTGCAGGCCGGCGTGCCTCAGGTGGACAGCATCGACGGGCTGCCGCCCGCCGTGGCACTGCAGCAGCAGCGCGGTACGCCCAGCACGCGTTCTTCGGTGGGCAGCGTCACGGCGATATCGAGCCCGCTGCGCATGCTGTACTCGCGCGCCGGCCGCTACCCCGCCGGCCAGCCCATGCTGTATGCCGAGGACTTTTCGCCCAACACCCCGCAGGGCGCCTGCCCGCACTGCCATGGCCAGGGCAGGGTGTACGAGGTGACGGAGCAATCGATGGTGCCCGACGATTCGCTGACCATCCGCGAGCGCGCGGTGGCCGCCTGGCCCCTGGCATGGCAGGGGCAGAACCTGCGCGACATCCTCACCACCCTGGGCCACGACGTGGACGTGCCCTGGCGCAAGCTGCCCAAAAAGCTGCGCGACTGGATCCTCTTCACCGACGAGCAACCCACCGTGCCGGTGTACGCGGGTTTCAGCATCGACGAGGTGAAGGATGCGATGAAACGCAAGCTCACCCCGAGCTACATGGGCACCTTCACCGGTGCGCGGCGCCACGTGCTGCACACCTTCACCCACAGCCAGAGCGCGCTGATGAAAAAGCGCGTGGCCCAGTACATGGTGGGTACGCTGTGCCCGGTGTGCCAGGGCAAGCGGCTTAAGAGCGAGGCGCTGTCGGTCACCTTTTCGGGGCGCGACATCGGCAGCCTGTCGCAGTTGCCGCTCACGGCGCTGGCCGAACTGCTGCGGCCTGCAGCCGAAGGGCGGCTGGGGGAGGGCGACCCCACGCCCGATGCACCCGCAGGCCGCACCAGAAGCAGGCGCCCTGCGGCCCACGCCGCCGCGCCCGATGTGCACCGCACGCACTGGCTGTCCGAAGAAAAGGTGATTGCCGCCCAGCGCCTGGCCAGCGACCTGCGCAAGCGCGTGCTGGCCCTGATCGACCTGGGCCTGGGCTATCTCTCGCTCGACCGCAGCACGCCCACGCTCTCGCCTGGCGAGTTGCAGCGCCTGCGCCTGGCCTCGCAGCTCTCGTCACAGCTGTTTGGCGTGGTGTATGTGCTCGACGAGCCCTCGGCCGGCCTGCACCCTGCGGACGGCGAGGCGCTGCTGGCCGCGTTGCAGGGCCTCAAGGCCGCGGGCAACTCGATATTCGTGGTGGAACACGACGTGGCCACCATGCGCCGCGCCGACTGGCTGGTGGATGTGGGGCCGGCGGCAGGCGAGCACGGCGGCGAGGTGCTCTACAGCGGCCCGCCGGCCGGCCTGGCCGGGGTGGAGCGGTCGCAGACGCGGCACTACCTGTTCGGCGATGCGGCCCGTAGCGTAGTGCAGCGCACGCCGCGCCAGGCCCAGGGCTGGCTGCGGCTGGAAGGCATCACGCGCAACAATCTGCACGGACTCGATGCTGCGTTTCCGCTGGCCTGCATGGCAGCGGTGACCGGTGTCTCGGGCTCGGGCAAGTCCAGCCTGGTGAGCCAGGCCCTGCTGGAACTGGTCTCGGCCCACCTGGGGCGCCCGGTGGTGGCGGACGAGGAGGACACGGCCGGCGCCATGCCCGACGATGGCGAGGCGCCGGCGGGCAATGCGTCGCCGCTGGCCCTCCCGGTGGCAGGGCGCATCGTGGCCGGCAGCGAGCACATCCGGCGCCTGGTGCAGGTGGACCAGAAACCCATTGGCCGCACGCCGCGCTCCAACCTGGCCACCTACACGGGCTTGTTCGACGGCGTGCGCAAGCTCTTTGCCGCCACGCCAGCCGCGCGCAAGCGGCGCTACGACGCGGGGCGCTTCTCTTTCAACGTGGCCAAGGGCCGCTGCGCCACCTGCGAGGGCGAGGGCTTCGTGAGCGTGGAGCTGCTGTTCATGCCCAGCGTGTACGCGCCATGCCCCGCCTGCCACGGCGCGCGCTACAACGCGGCCACCCTGGAGATTGCCTGGAACGGCCTGTCCATCGCCGACGTGCTGGGCCTCACGGTGGATGCCGCCTGCGACGCCTTTGCCGGCGAACCCCAGGTGCTGCGCCCCCTGGCGGTTCTGCGCGACATCGGCCTCGGTTACCTGCGCCTGGGCCAGCCCGCCACCGAGCTGAGCGGCGGCGAGGCCCAGCGCATCAAGCTGGCCACCGAGCTGCAGCGGCCCACCCAGCGCGGCGGCACACTCTACGTTCTGGACGAGCCCACCACCGGCCTGCACCCGGCCGACGTGGACCGCCTGCTTGCCCAGCTCGATGGTCTGGTGGCCGCCGGCAACACGGTGGTGGTGGTCGAGCACGAGATGCGCGTGGTGGCGGCCTGCGACTGGGTGATCGACATCGGGCCCGGCGCGGGCGAGGCGGGCGGGCGCATTGTGGCACAGGGCACCCCGGCCACCGTGGCAGCGGCGAAGGGTAGCCGCACGGCGCCTTATCTGGCCCTGGCCCTCGGCGTGGGCTGATCAAGGGAGCCGTGTCGCGCCCTTGCCACGCTCCTGCAAGTTGGTGGCGCCTGCATGCCAGCGCGGGCAATTCCCCACAAATTCGTTGATACTTTGAGGGGGCGACCAAGCCCAATCGACCCCCGAACAACAACTGGCAGCCAATCCTGGCAACAACGACATGGGAACCACCGGTGGCGCGTGAAGACAACCAGTCCAGAGCCCGGGCCTCGGTGAAGTGGCTTCGGCTGCTGGTCCTGCTGAGCGTGGCCGTGCCCTTGTTCATCTACCTGGTGTTCGGGGCTGTGGGCTACGTAGATGCACGCGAGGAGGCCGAGCTGCGCGTGAGCCGCTCGCTCAGGGTGGCGCATGAGCATGCGGCCAAGGTGATGGCCGCGTCCGAGGCGCTGCAGGATCGGGTGCTGGCCATGGTCAGCGGCAGGAGCCCGCAGGAGCTGCGCATCCATGCCACCGACCTGCATGCGGCCATGCTCGCCCGGGTCAAGGACCAGCCGCAGATCCAGTCCATCTGGGTCATCGATGCCGAGGGCAAGCCCATCGCCAGCAGCCGGTTTGCGCAGGTACCGGTGTTCGAGGTGTCTGACCGCGATTACTTTCAGTTCCACCGCCTGCAGCCGCCGGGGCAGCGCTACCTCTCGGCGCCTCTGGTCGCCCGGACCACGCAGGAGAAGATCATCGACATCAGCATCGGCTTCGAGGACCACAATGGCCAGTTCGGGGGTGTCGTCAACGTCAGCCTGCTCGCCGGGTACTTCCAGGACTTCTACAGCGACCTGGTGGCCGACGAGCCCGGCCTGGCGGTGAACCTGTTTCGCGAAGACGGCGCCATCTACACCCGCTGGCCCCTCGTCGCCAATGCACCCGACCGGCTGGCACCGAGCAGCCCGGTGATGGAACGCCTGCTCAAGGGCGAAGTGGCTGCCCAGATGCGCGGCATTTCGTCGGTGGATCGGCAGGACCGGATCATCGCCTACCGCAAGGTGGGCAGCTACCCCCTGTTCGTGGGCACGGGCATGAACCTGACCGCGCTGCGCAACGAAGTGCTGCGCCAGCTGGGCGCCCTGTTCGCACTGGGCGCGCTACCGGTGGCTGCGCTGTTCTTTGCCGCGCGCATGGCGCTGCGCAATGCGCGTACCGCGCTCTCGACCATGGAAAGCCTGGAAAAGGAGATCGTCACCCGCCGCCGCGCCGAAGAGGCCCTGCTGCAGGCGCAAAAGCTCGAGGCCCTGGGCCGGCTCACGGGCGGCGTGGCTCATGATTTCAACAACGCGCTGATGGTCATCAGCAACAACCTGCACCTGCTCAAGCGCACGGTGCCCGACGCGGGTACCCGCCAGCTCGACTCCATCGCCCGGGCCGTCAAGTCGGCCACCAACCTCACGCGCCAGTTGCTGGCCTTCTCGCGCCGCCAGCCCCTGGTGGCCGAGCATGTCGTGCTGCAGGACAAACTGCCCTCCATCCAGGACCTGATCGCCCCCGTGCTGGGCAGCCAGGTGCAGTTGCAGGTGCGGGTGGACCCCGCCACCGCCCCCGTGGTGCTGGACCTGGCGGAACTGGAGCTGGCGCTGCTCAACCTCTCCATCAACGCGCGGGACGCCATGCCCAAGGGCGGCACCCTCGAGATCCATGCGCGCAACGCCAGCGAGAGCGAAGCGGGCCAGGGTATGCCCGCCATGGTGCTCGTCGAGGTGGCCGATACGGGCACGGGCATCCCGCCGGAGCTGCTCAGCAAGGTGTTCGAGCCCTTCTTCACCACCAAGCCCGTGGGCGAGGGCACGGGCCTGGGGCTCAGCCAGGTGTACGGCATGTGCCAGCGCATGGGTGGGCGGGCCGAGATTGCCAGCGAAGAGGGGGTCGGCACGCGCATCCGCCTGTACTTTCCGAGCACGGAGCCGCAGGCGGCGAGCGAGGAAGCGGGCCCCGCTCCGTCGCTGGCCCCGCTGGGCAAGACCCTGCTGGTGGTGGAAGACAACGACGAGGTCGCGGCCTCCCTGGTGCCCATCCTCGAATCGCTGGGCTGCAGCGTGACGCGGATGGACCGCGCAGCCAAGGCGCGTGCGCTGCTGGAGCAGGGCGAACGGCCCGACCTGGTGCTGTCGGACGTGGTGATGCCCGGCGAGATCGACGGCGTGGCCCTGGCCACGCACATCCGCGCCACATGGCCCGCGCAGAAGCTGCTTTTGATGACCGGCTACGCCGAGCAGCTCGACCACATCCACCACCTGGGCTTCGAGGTCCTGCCCAAGCCCTGCACGCCGCAGATGCTGCATGCGGCGATCGCGCGCATCACCCGGTAGGCGGTGTCCTACGGATTTGCATCCAGTCGGAGAACTGGGCGGGGAGCCGCAGAAAGTGCGTTATTGCCGGGTGCAGCCAGAACATACTGCTGCGGCAACGGACCGCGAGGCCAGGGCCACGGTACAACTGATCAAGGCCAACCACATCAGGCTCTATGGAGCATTGTCGGCATTGGCTGACATGCTGCTGTGCAGCAATTTTCGACAATGGCGGCTTCACCGTTTGCGGAGCCGCCCATGCCGGATACCCGAGAGCCCAGGCGCCATGCCTTGCCGATGCAGGGGACGCCCCCTGCCGTACCCGCATGGATGTGATGGACTGGTTCGACCCCACTTCGTGGACCCACACCGGCGCGGTGGCCGTGGCTGCCGTTGTGGTGGCGGGCATCGTGCACCGCATTGCCACCATGGTGCTCCGGCGGGCCACAGGCCAGGTGCCCGTGTTGCACGCGGTGTTCGAGGCCTGCGTGCCGGTGGTGCGATTGCTGCTGCCGCTGATGGCGCTGCAGCTGGTGTGGCAGGCGTCCAGCGATGAGCTGCGCCACATCGACACGGTGCGGCACTTCAATGGCCTGGCCGCCATTGCCGGCACCTGCTGGCTGCTGATCGCGGCCATCGGCGGGCTGGCCGACGGGGTCATCGCCAAGCACCCGGCCGACGTGGAGGACAACCTCACCGCCCGCCGCATCGCCACCCAGGCGCGCGTGCTCTCGCGCACCGCCATGACGGCGGTGGTGATGGCCGGCCTTGCGATGGCGCTCATGACCTTTCCCGGCGCGCGCCAGGTGGGCGCGAGCCTGCTGGCGTCGGCCGGCGTGGTGGGCATCGTCGCGGGCATCGCTGCGCGGCCGGTGTTCAGCAACATGATCGCGGGCCTGCAGATAGCGCTGGCCCAGCCGTTTCGCATCGACGACGTGCTTATCATCGAGGGCGAATGGGGCAGGGTGGAAGAGATCACCGGCACCTACGTGGTGCTCAAGATCTGGGACGAGCGGCGCCTGATCATCCCGCTGCAGTGGTTCATCGAGCACCCTTTCCAGAACTGGACGCGCACCAGCTCCGAGATTCTGGGTACCGTCTTCATCTACGCCGACTATGCGCTGCCGCTGGACCCGCTGCGCGAGGAGCTCAAGCGCGTGCTCGATGGTGCGCCAGAATGGGACCAGCGCGTGAGCGTGCTGCAGCTCACCGAGGCGACGGACCGCACCATCCAGATCCGCGTTCTGGTCTCGGCCCGCTCCTCGGGCCTGGCGTTCGACCTGCGCTGCCGCGTGCGCGAGGCGCTGGTGACCTTCATCCAGCGCGAGTACCCCGATTGCCTGCCGCAGGTGCGGGTGCCTGGCGGCGCTGCGGCCGGTGCGCTGTTGCAGCAGAAGTGATGTGTGCCATGGAGCGCCGGTTTCAGAGGCTGGGAGTTTTTTCGGCCGTGTCCGAGGAGCGCGTCAACACGCCTCGAATCTAGCCGCAAAGCGCAGCCATGGCTCGGGCTATGGCGAGCATTTGCTTTCGACGAGCCGGGGTGTTTTGGCGTGCAAGGCAGGCATGGACGAAAGACTCTCAGGCCTTGCTGGCCGTCTTCGCCACCAGCGATTCGCCAATCGCATAGAACTGCCCGCCGGCCACATAGTGCAGGCTGCGCCATTCGGGCCCGGCCGTCTCGAAGTGCCAGTGGCCACCCGAAAACACGCGCGTATCGGCCCAGGCGCCCACCACCTCGCCGATGAA
The DNA here is from genome assembly GCF_001428665.1 of Acidovorax sp. Root219. Taxonomy (GTDB): domain Bacteria; phylum Pseudomonadota; class Gammaproteobacteria; order Burkholderiales; family Burkholderiaceae_C; genus Acidovorax. The sequence continues at coordinate 153,041 of NZ_LMIJ01000013.1, read as the reverse complement.
GAGGTCGTAGGCCTGCTGGTTGTGCGGCTCGGGGATGAGCCGGCAGGCCAGCCAGGCCGAGCAACCTGCGACGAAGGGCAGGTCGTGCCCTTCGATGCCGAACAGCTCCACGCCGTGGTGGCGCAGCTTGTCCTTGTCCTGGTGCAGGCTGGTGTTGCCCACGTCGTGCGTGAGCTGCATCTGCGCGGCTGTGGGCACCTGGATCACGAAATGGCCGCTGTGCTCGACCAGCGCGCGCGTGCGCGTGGCCTTGTCGATCACCACCGTGAGCTTGGGTGGCGCAAAGTCGAGCGCGCAGGCCCAGGCGGCGGACATCACGTTGTCCACCCCGGCGTGGCGGGCTGACACCAGCACCGTGGGGCCGTGGTTGAGAAGGCGGTAGGCCTTGGCCAGATCGACCGGGGCCAGATGGCTGTTCATGGGATTCCTTGGGGGGTTGCAGGTGCGCTGGCGCAGCGAATCTTCCAGCGATGATAGGTGCGCTTTAATCCCTTGACTTGGAGTGCACTCCAACTTTTAGGATCGGTCCCATGGCATCCCATCTCACCATCTCCGAGGTCGCCGAGCGCACCGGACTGACCGCACACACCCTGCGCTACTACGAGCGCGCAGGGCTGATCGCGCCCGTCCACCGCGCACCCGGCGGCCAGCGCCGCTATGCGGCGTCGGACATGGAGTGGATCGGATTCCTGCTGCGCCTGCGCGAGACCCGCATGCCCATCGGGCAGATGCAGGCCTTCGCCAGGCTTCGCGGCGAAGGGAATGCAACCGTGCCAGAACGCCGCCAGTTGCTGGAGCAGCACCTGGCAGACGTGCTGGCGATGATCGAGTCCATGCAGCGCTCCGCCGGGGCGCTGCAGGACAAGATCGCCCACTACCGGGCCTTGGAGACGCGTTCCCTTGCAGCCGCACCCCCGCCACCTGAAAGGAAACCCCGTGCTTCAAGCCTTCCCCAAACATCCCGCCCCCGACCGCTACCAGCAGGGCCTGGCCAAACTGCGCGAAATCGACGGTGAGGCCGGCGAGCGGGTGATCGACAGCCTGGCCAGCATTGCGCCGGACTTTGCGCGCTACCTGATCGAGTTCCCGTTCGGCGACATCTACTCGCGCCCCGGCCTGGATCTGCGCAGCCGCGAGATCGCCGTGGTTGCGGCACTCACCGCCATGGGCAATGCCGCGCCGCAGCTCAAGGTGCACCTGCAGGCGGCCCTGAACGTGGGCGTCACGCGCGAGGAAATCGTCGAGGTCATCATGCAGATGGCCGTTTACGCGGGCTTCCCGGCGGCGCTCAACGGCCTGGCCGCGGCACGCGAGGTGTTTGCCGCGCAGGAACTGGAGGGCGCGTCTGCGTGAGGGAAAGGTGAGTTGCTGCACGTCATGACAGGTTGCTGGATCGCCCGCAGCGGCTGCAGCTGCAGCCCGATAGCAAAAGCGGCTCTATCCTGCATTTCTTCGTGTGGCAATAAATTAATTGCCACAATTGGCGTACATTGCCAGCTTGGGCTGCGTCCGCAGGTGGACTGACATGCCAACCATGTACCCCATCGTTGCTGCTGCCATGGAACCGCTTCTCGCCCGACTTTCCGACTCCGTCGTCCAGGCCAAGACGCTGGAAGAACTGACCCGCCCGCTGCTGGAGATGCTGGAGAAGGTCACGCGGCTGGAATCCACCTACCTGACCACCATCGACTTCCAGCGCGCGCTGCAGCACGTGCTGTACTCACGCAATACGCGCAAAATGGAGATTCCCGAGGGCCTGACCGTGCCCTGGGGCGACACCCTGTGCTACCGTGCCCTCAAGGAAGGCCGCATGTTCACGGCCGACGTGCAGGGCTGCTGGGGCGACTCGGAGGCTGCGGCCGCCCTGGGCATCCAGACCTATGTGAGCATGCCGGTGCGGCTGTCCGACGGCGCGGTCTATGGCACGCTGTGCGCAGCCAGTGCCGAGCGCACCGAACTCACTCCCGAGACCGAGAAGATCCTGCAGCTGTTCGCCGGCCTCATTGCCCAGCAGGTCGAGCGCGAGCAACTGCTGGAGGAGCTGCAGCGCAAGAACGAATTGCTGTCCACCATGGCCTTGCTGGACCCCCTCACCGGCGTGCCCAACCGCCGCGCCCTGTTCGAAGAGCTGGAGCGGCTGCATGCGCGCTCACGGCGCTCGGGCAGCATGGTGATGGTGGCTTTTCTCGACCTCGACGGCTTCAAGCAGGTCAACGACAGCCACGGCCACGAAGCGGGCGACGCCTTGCTGTGCGCCATTGCCAACCAGTTGCGCGCTGCCATGCGCGAAAGCGACTTCCTGAGCCGGTTCGGCGGGGATGAGTTCGTCTTCGTCGGCCCGGGCCCGCAGCGCGAGCAAGACGCCGACGAAGCCATCCACAGCCTGCGCCAGCGCCTGCAGCAGGCCACGGTGTGCCGCATTCCATTGGCCGGCCAACGCATCCTGGAGTACCCGGGGGCCAGTGTGGGCGTGGTCTGCTCCGACCCCGGGCTGAATACGGCCGACGCGGCCATCCGCCATGCGGACGAGGCCATGTACCAGGCCAAGCACGAGCGCCGCAGCGCTGCGCTGCAGCACTGATACGGATTTGCCTTCAACCGTCTAACGTCGTTGGTTCGCCTTGCCGTGCTATAGCACTGTCTGCGGCTCCCCGCCTAGTTATACGATCGAATGCAAATCCGCATGAAGCCCGGCGGGGGGCCTTTCCGCTCAGCGGTCATCCGCCGCGCAGTCTGCCGCCGGGCGCACATTGGTCATGCACTGCGCAAACGTCCGCGCCTTGGCCCACATCGCCGCATTGACTTCATGGCCGGCGCCTGGTGCGACGTAGGTGTAGAACGCAGCGGGCTTCCTGGCCCCGTCGGGGATGGTCGTCAGGATGCGCGCCCGGGCGCCCGAGGCCCCGTAGCCCGAGCTGCCCAGACCGACCGGTGGGAACAGCTGGTCGGCGCTGCCCGAGACCGCTGCGACGCGGATGGCGGCACCGTTGACCCGGAAATCATTGGGCTGCTCGTACGTTGTGCCGGTGGCATTGCAGTCGTAGTCGCAGCCCCCGGCCAGCGCAATGGCGCCCTGCAGCCGGTGCTTGGTGGCCACCGTGAAGATGAGGTTGCTCGAGAACGAGGTGCCGGCCACGACGATGCGGCTGGTGTCGATGGGCAGGTTGCGCTCGGCGACGGCGGCCTTGATCGCCGCCAGGCCCAGCCCGAAGTCCGAACTGGCGATGTCGAAGGTCTCGTTCACGTTGGTGCGCGCAATCAGCGGGCTGCTCCAGTTGTCGCACCCACGGTACTCGAAGGTGGCCGCTGCCATGCCGGCAGCGCTGAACTGGTCCAGCCCGGCCGGGTCCTGCGGCACGGGCGCCGGCGGATTGCCATTGGGTGCCCAGCCCGCCAGACTGATCACCAACGGCACCTTGGCCTGGGCCGTGGCACCGGCCGGGATCTTGAGGGTGATGGCCGCCTGGGGCAGGTTGGAGCAGGTGGCGACGACCCGGCCTTGCGCGTTGTACCAGTACTGGGTGTTCGGCTGGGGCGCATAGGCCAGCTGGAGGGTCTGGGCTGCGCCGCCGCCGCCACCACCACCCGGGTTGCCGGCAGGGGGCGTGGCTGCTTCCAGGCCGAACCGCCCGTCTGCGCCGTAGCGCAGCACCACGTTGGTATAGATATCGGCTCCCACCGTCAGGCTGGGGATGCGCAACGCGCCATCGTTCAGGTTGAGGGTTGCCTGCGCGCTTGCGAGCGGGCTGTGGGCCGCGATCGCCGCGGTGATGGCCAGGAGGCAGAAATGCTTCATCGGACTACTCCAGTTGGAAGGGCAGGAAGGGCTGGGGATGCTTGGGTGCCTGCCGCAGCTCACGCACTTGACTCCTGGAATGCCGGCTTGGCGTTGGATCGATGATTCCAGGTGCGCCAAGGTTAGGTCTGAGGGGCCCGGGCAACAAGCCTTCGGCCGCGCTGGAGTGTTAACTACTTCTCGATCCGGGGGCGCAAATTCAGGCTTTCGGGCCTGGGGCAGGCGCGTCCCCTGCCATTGCCCGCTCGCGCACAGCTCGCGGATCACCTCGCCATCAGCCGGCAGATCGCGCGCTTGGCGCCCGGGGCGCTGTTTCGCTGTCCTGCGCTGTGGCGAAGATCTTGCCTTTGTTCTGCAGCGCTGCGAAATCGTGGTGCTGCTCTTCGGTCACTTCGGGGAAGGGCATGGCCCGTTGGCAGATGGTTGACAGCCTCATGCGCGTTGTCTCCGGTTGCCGATCTGGGGCAGTTGCATGCGGGCCGGGCAAGGCCGCACAGCCAAGAAAAAACCCCAAGCAGCGTGAGCCACTTGGGGTTGTATCTTTGGCGGAGAGGGCGGGATTCGAACCCGCGGTGGGGATTAGCCCACACACGCTTTCCAGGCGTGCGACTTAAACCGCTCATCCACCTCTCCGAAGCCTTCGATTATAGCCACAGGTTTGGGCTGCTTTTGGAAGTTGGGGCAGAGCGGTGCAAAAAAACGCTCCGCTGCCTGAGCGCTCCGTCATCCGGAGCGTGGTGTCACACGGTTCTTTGCGTCGTCTGCACCATCTTCATCGCCGAGCCAATCAGGGCCGAGACCTCGGTCATGTTGCTGGGCACGATGAGGGTGGTGGTGGCATCGGCGGCCACCTTGCCGTAAGCCTCCACGGCCTTTTCGGCGACCTTGAGCTGCACGGCCTGTTCGCCGCCGGGCTGGCGGATGGCGGCGGCCACGCGCTCGATGGCCTGGGCGGTGGCTTCGGCCACGGCCATGATGGCTGCGGCCTCGCCCTGGGCGTTGTTGATCTGGGCCTGCTTTTCACCTTCGGAGCGGGCGATGAAGGCCTCGCGCTCGCCAGTGGCGATGTTGATCTGCTCCTGGCGCCGGCCCTCGGAGGCGGCGATCAGGGCGCGCTTTTCACGCTCGGCGGTGATCTGGGCCTGCATGGATCGCAGGATTTCGGCCGGGGGCGTCAGGTCCTTGATTTCATAGCGCAACACCTTCACGCCCCAGTTCAGGGCCGCCTCATCGATGGCCTGGACCACCTGGGCGTTGATGATGTCGCGCTCTTCGAAGGTCTTGTCCAGTTCGAGCTTGCCGATCACCGAGCGCAGCGAGGTCTGGGCCAGTTGCGTCACGGCCATGATGTAGTTGGACGAGCCGTAGCTGGCGCGCATGGGGTCGGTCACCTGGAAGTACAGGATGCCGTCCACCTGAAGCTGCGTGTTGTCGCGCGTGATGCAGACCTGGCTGGGCACGTCGAGCGGGATTTCCTTGAGGCTGTGCTTGTAGGCGACCTTGTCGATGAACGGGATGATCAGCTTGAGTCCAGGCGCCAGCGTGCTGTGGTACTTGCCCAGGCGTTCCACCACCCAGGCGTTCTGCTGGGGCACCTGCTTGAAGCTGCGGATGATGAAGACCGCCACGATGACGATGATGACGAGCGCGATGTAGGTTTTGTCCATGGACGACTTTCAGTGTTCTTGAACGTTGGGGGTTACATGGGGTCGACCAGCAGGCGGTTGCCCACCAGTTCGGCGACCCGGTGCATGCCGGTGGAAGGGGTGACACCCGGGCGGTGGATGGCCGTCCACATGGCGCCCCGGTATTTCACGGTGGTGGTGCCATCGGGGTTCCAGCCCTCGATGAGGATGGTTTCACCCACGTCCATGTTCACGCTGCGGTCTGCGCGCGGTGATGGGTCGCCCGGGCGCTTGCGCCTGGCAAAGTGCCAGGCCACCACGGCCCCGCCGCCCACCAGGGCCGCAACGATGATCTGCAAGGCCGAAGACAGGCCCATGTGCGCGGCCAAGGCCGCCGCAACCAGGCCCACGGCCATCATGAGCAGGTAAAACGTGCCCGTGAGCATTTCTGCCACCACCACGATCCCTGCCGCCAGCCACCAGATGGTGGATTCCTCCATGTGTACCTCCTCCTGTGTTGTGTGTTCTTCCGATTCTGAACAGCCTGTGTGTCTGTTCTTAATCCACCACATTCTGGGTCAAAAGAACCCCAGGTCAAAGGCCTGACTTCGTTATTCCTTACACTTCGCGCCTATTTCGTTTTTTGGCCGGCAGGGCACGGTTTCACGGAGGCTGCGCATGAAGTTTCGTTTTCCCATCATCATCATCGATGAGGACTATCGTTCCGAGAACACCTCGGGTCTGGGCATCCGCGCCCTGGCGCAAGCCATCGAGGCCGAGGGCTTCGAGGTGGTGGGGGTCACCAGCTATGGCGACCTGTCGCAGTTCGCGCAGCAGCAAAGCCGCGCCAGTGCGTTCATCCTGTCCATCGACGACGAGGAGTTCACCGTGGGCGAGGGGCTCGACCCCATCGTGCTGAGCCTGCGCAGCTTCATCGGTGAAGTGCGCCGCAAGAACACCGAAGTGCCGATCTACGTGCACGGCGAGACCAAGACCAGCCGCCATCTGCCCAACGACATCCTGCGCGAGCTGCACGGCTTCATCCACATGTTCGAGGACACCCCCGAATTCGTGGCGCGCCACATCATCCGCGAGGCCAAGAGCTACCTGGAGGGCGTGCAGCCGCCGTTCTTCAAGGCGCTGCTCGACTACGCCGAAGACGGCTCGTACAGCTGGCACTGCCCCGGCCATTCGGGCGGCGTGGCCTTCCTGAAAAGCCCGGTGGGCCAGATGTACCACCAGTTCTATGGCGAGAACATGCTGCGCGCCGACGTGTGCAATGCGGTGGAAGAGCTCGGCCAGCTGCTGGACCACAACGGCGCCATCGGCGAGAGCGAGCGCAATGCCGCGCGCATCTTCAATGCCGACCACTGCTTCTTCGTGACCAACGGCACCAGCACCTCCAACAAGATGGTGTGGCACCACACGGTGGCCCCGGGCGACGTGGTGGTGGTGGACCGCAACTGCCACAAGTCCATCCTGCACAGCATCATCATGACCGGGGCCATCCCGGTGTTCATGAAGCCCACGCGCAACCACTTCGGCATCATCGGGCCCATTCCGCAAAGCGAGTTCGAGCCGGCGGCCATCCAGGCCAAGATCAAGGCCAACCCCTTGCTCAAGGGCGTGGACGCTGCCAAGGTCAAGCCGCGCGTGCTTACGCTCACGCAGTCCACCTACGACGGCGTGCTCTACAACACCGAGACCATCAAGGGCATGCTCGACGGCTACGTGGAGAACCTGCACTTCGATGAAGCCTGGTTGCCGCACGCGGCCTTCCACCCCTTCTATGGCACCTACCATGCCATGGGCAAGAAGCGCACGCGCCCCAAGCACTCGGTGACCTATGCCACGCAGTCCATCCACAAGCTGCTGGCCGGCATCAGCCAGGCCAGCCACGTGCTGGTGCAGGACTCGCAGACCACCAAGCTGGACCGCCACCTCTTCAACGAGGCCTACCTGATGCACACCAGCACCAGCCCGCAGTACAGCATCATCGCCAGCTGCGACGTGGCGGCCGCCATGATGGAGCCGCCCGGCGGCACCGCGCTGGTGGAAGAGAGCATCCTGGAGGCGCTCGACTTTCGCCGCGCCATGCGCCAGATCGAAAACGACTTCGGCAAGAAGGACTGGTGGTTCAAGGTCTGGGGCCCCGACAAGCTCGTGGAAGAGGGCATGGGCCGTGCGGAAGACTGGATCATCCGCAGCGACAGCAAGAGCAAGAAGGCCGGCGCCAAGTGGCACGGCTTTGGCCAACTGGCCGACGGCTTCAACATGCTGGACCCGATCAAGTCGACCATCGTCACGCCGGGCCTGAACCTGGACGGCAAGTTCGACAAGACCGGCATCCCCGCGTCCATCGTCACCAAGTACCTGGCCGAGCACGGCGTGGTGGTCGAGAAGACCGGCCTGTACAGCTTCTTCGTGATGTTCACCATCGGCATCACCAAGGGCCGCTGGAACACGCTGCTCACCGCGCTGCAGCAGTTCAAGGACGACTACGAGAAGAACCAGCCCATGTGGCGCATCCTTCCCGAGTTCTGCCAGCAGCACAAGCGCTACGAGCGCATGGGCCTGCAGGACCTGTGCCAGCACGTGCACGAGATGTACGCCAAGTACGACATCGCGCGCCTGACGACCGAGATGTACCTGTCGGACCTGACGCCTGCCATGAAGCCATCGGACGCGTACGCGCACATCGCGCACCGCAAGACCGAGCGCGTGGAGATCGACCAGCTCGAAGGCCGCATCACCGTGGGCCTGGTCACGCCGTACCCACCGGGCATTCCGCTGTTGATCCCTGGTGAAGTGTTCAACAAGAAGATCGTGGACTACCTCAAATTCGCCCGCGAATTCGCCAAGCTGTGCCCGGGCTTCGAGACCGACATCCATGGCCTGGTCGAGGTCGAGGACGAGGGCGGCCACGTGCGCTACTACGCCGACTGCGTGGCCGAGGAAGTGCCAGCCAAGCCCACCAAGAAGAACCCCAAGCCGCTGGCGACTGACAAGAACCTGGTGCAGGTGGGTTCGGACGGGCCTTTCGGCCGCACCATCTAGCAACCAATGGCAGGGTTCGGCAAAGCCCGGACCCTGCAGATCGATCGCCCCCGACCAGCGCTGGGGGCGATTTTTTTTGGGCTTTTTTTTCTGCGGTTGAATCCGATGCATTGCGGGCGCCGTATTGATTGACAGCCGCGTGGCATTTCTCATGCGGTCAAAGACAACCAGTCAGTCCATCAATCGACTTCAGGAGATTTTCATGACCATCCGTTTCAATGCCCGCCTCGCGTCCATCGGTATCGCCGCAGCTCTGGCTGCCGCAGCCATCCCCTCCATGGCTGCCGATGTGATGGTGGGCGGCGCCCCCATGATGGCCAGCAAGGACATCATCGACAACGCCGTGAACTCCAAGGACCACACCACGCTGGTGGCAGCAGTCAAGGCTGCCGGCCTGGTCGATACCCTGAAGGGCCCAGGCCCGTTCACCGTGTTCGCACCCACCAACGCCGCGTTTGCAGCCCTGCCTGCCGGCACGGTGGACACGCTGCTCAAGCCCGAGAACAAGGCCACGCTGACCACCGTGCTGACCTACCATGTGGTGGCGGGCAAGTGGGATGCGGCGGCCTTGTCGAAGATGATTGCCGATGGCAAGGGCATGGCCAGCATCAAGACGGTGGCGGGTGGCACGCTCACGGCCAAGGCCAGTGGCAAGACCATTTCGCTGACCGATGAAAAGGGTGGTATGGCGAATGTGACGATTGCGGATGTTTACCAGTCCAATGGCGTGATCCATGTGGTGGACAAGGTGCTGCTGCCTAAGTGATGATGGGTTGTAGGTTCTGAAGAGTGGCCGCTGATCGCGGCCATTTTTTCGTGCCGGATGGTGGGCTGTGCGAGCTGTGTGCCTGTGCT
>NZ_LMIJ01000013.1:143530-143698 GCF_001428665.1 Acidovorax sp. Root219 | reverse complement strand
ACTTTCTCTTGGCCGCCAAGAGAAAGTCACCAAAGAGAAGGCGGCCCCCAGTCTGCGTCCCCCGTTCGCCCTGTCGGGCGAACGGGGGCAACCTGCGATGCTCGGTCCTGGGGTGGCGTCGCAGAACTCACTGCGTTTGGCCGTTGGCCAAACTCCGTTCAAACATCT
>NZ_LMIJ01000013.1:143279-143454 GCF_001428665.1 Acidovorax sp. Root219 | reverse complement strand
CACACGCACCCACCCCAGGCCCTGCGCTTCTCGGCGCAGCCAGAAGGGGTGGGAGCGGGGTCACGGACGGCTGCTGCTTTAGCAGCTGCGCCTGGGGTCGGTGACGCGCGCGGTGCGCGCTGCCGACGAGACTGGTGCGATCGCTCTGACCAGGCCAAGCGCAGCGAGGCAGTTT
>NZ_LMIJ01000013.1:143097-143211 GCF_001428665.1 Acidovorax sp. Root219 | reverse complement strand
TGGGGTGAGCGCGTGCCGAAGGACACGCGCATCGTTGTCTGGCTTGCCGCAGCTGTTTGAGCGCAGTTCGAAGAACGCAGCGAGTTCTGCGGCACACCCCAGGACCGAGCATCA
>NZ_LMIJ01000013.1:0-143063 GCF_001428665.1 Acidovorax sp. Root219 | reverse complement strand
TTTCTTGGCCTACCTTCTTTTGACGAAGCAAAAGAAGGTAGGTGCGCCGCCGGGCGCACACCCGGGCCTCCGACGCCAGCAAAGGCATGCGGCAACCCTCGATATCAGTCCATCAGCCCTTCACGGGTGGAATCCGATAGTGGTACTGATAGACCTCGCCAAACCCCAGCCCCGCATACAACCGCTGAGCCACCCCATTGACCGCCCGCACCTGCAGATAAGCCGACCCCGCCCCCACATCACGCCCCCACTGCAGCAGCGCGCGCACCAGGCCACTGCCATGCCCCTGCCCGCGCAGGGCAGGATCCACCACGATGTCATACAGCCCGATGGCCCCCCGTTCGAGCACCGCCAGCCCGAAGCCCATGGTTCGACCTGCGCCGTCATGCAGCGTGGCAAAGGCGCAGGGCAGGGCGATCGCATGCACCATGGAATGGTGGACCGCGTGGTTCTGCGCCGCCACACCATTGGCTGCGGCAAAGCCATCCAGCCACGCGGCCGTGGGGGTGGTTTCGATCTTCACGCACGCATGGGCCTGCGCCGCATCCAACCCGGCGGTTGCCATGACCAAAGAAGGATCGAAGTACGTGTAGCCAGCTTTGGCCAGCTCCTGGTCGGCGGCAGCAGGGGCCAGCGGCGATATGCGAAACACCGGCGGCAGGCCGTGGCGTATGTACAGCGCCTCGGCCGCAGCGCGCACGCCGCTGAAGGATGCGTTCGATGCAAGCGCGTTCACCGAATTGGCGCGCTTGGTGAAGCCGCCCGACAGGCGGAACACCCAGCCGCCATGCAGCACGCTCTGGCGCGCGGGCCAGGCGTTGAAGGCGCGTTCTTCAAGGGCGCGGATGGTCTCGGGGCCAACCGACGTGGACTGGGCCGCGATGGCCATGGGCATTGCAAGGGACATGCCCATTTATACCAACCGCAGGCGACCGCGCTATGACCCGAGCCGGATGCCCACGATGCCCGCAAACACCAGCCCCGCCGCCACGATGCGCCCCGGCCCCACCCGCTCCTTGAGCAGCCAGGCCGAGACCAGCGCCACCAGCAGCACGCTGGTTTCGCGCAGGGCAGACACCTGGCCCATGGGCGCGCGCGCCAGGGCCCACACGGCGGTCCAGTAGGCGCCCATCTGCATGGTTCCGGCGGCTGCGCACAGCCAGAGGGCACGGCGGTCCACCGCGAAGGCGCGCCGCCCCTTCCACCCCAGCACGATGAGTGCGGTGGCGATGCCGTCACCCAGCGTGATGAGGACGGCGAAACCAATGGCCGAGCCGGACTGCCGGGCGCCAAGCGCATCCACCACGGTGTAGGCCGCGATGAGCGCGCCGGTGAGCAGCGCGTAGCCGACTGCCTTGCGGCTGCTGCTGTTGCCGTTGCCCGCAGAGGCCTTGAGCAGCGCCAGCGACAGCACCCCGGCGCACAGGCACAGCACGCCTGCCAAGGCGCCAGGTCCGGGCGACTCGCCAGCGAACAGTGCCCCTCCAAGCATCACCATCACCGGTGCAGAGCCGCGCGCGATGGGGTAGACCTGTCCCAGGTCGCCATGGTTGTAGGCCAGGGGCAGCGCGAAGTGGTAGGCGGTATGGATGGCGATGGACGCGCCCAGCAGCAGCCAGCTCTCGGGCCCGGGCCAGGCCACCCAGGGCAGCACCAGCAGCGACAGCGCGCTGCCGATGAGCGTGGTGATGGCCATGGCGGTGATGCGGTCGCCGCCGATCTTGATGGCGCTGTTCCAGCCGGCATTGAGGGCTGCGGACAGCAGCACGATGAGAAAAACGTCGTTGGTGAGCATCGGGGCATGGTGCTTTTGCCCCAAACATCTGTAAAGTTGAATTCAATGACTGCTGAATTCAGGATTTCTGATGCGTAACCTCAACCTCGACCAGGTGCAGACCCTGATCGCGATTGCCGACCTGGGCACCCTGGCCGCCGCAGCGCAGGCGCTGCACCTGGCACCGCCCACGGTGAGCCTGCACATCAGCGAGCTGGAGTCGCGCCTGGGTGCCACGCTGGTGGTGCGCGGGCGCCGGCAGGCCAGCCTCACCCCTGCGGGCGAGGCCCTGGTGGCCGGAGGGCGCCGCCTGCTGGCCGGTGCCGATGAGGTGGTGGAGCAGGTGCGCCGCCGCGCCCAGGGGCTCGAAGGGCTGGTGCGGCTGGGCACCACGGCGGGCGTCAGCGCGCACCTGCTGCCGCGCCTGCTCGACGTGCTGGCGCGCCAGAGCCCGGGGGTGGATGTGGCGCTGGACGTGCTCGGTTCCTCCGAGGCCATGGCCCGCCTGGCGGCCGGCACGCTGGACCTGGCCATCGTCGCCCTGCCGCAGGCCACCACCGGCCAGGTGCAGGTGGTCCATTGGCGCAGCGACCCCATGGTGGCGCTGCTGCCGCCGGGCTGGGAGGCGCCCGAGCGCATCAGCGCCGAATGGCTGGCCTCCCACCGCTGGATGTCGTTCGGCCCGGCCACGCAGATGTACCGCCTGATCGCGGCCTGGTTCGCACAGGCCGGGCTCAGCCCGCGGCCGCGCCTGGAGCTGAACCACCCGCTGGCCCTGCGCAGCCTGGTGGCAGCGGGGCAGGGTGCCGCCGTGCTGCCGCTGGAGCAGGCCGAAGTGACCGGGAGCGACCCCGACAACGCGGGCCTGCAGGTGTGCCCCCTGCATCCACCGCTGCTGCGGCAACTGGGGCTGGCGCGGCGCAAGAGCCAGGAGCACGACGTGGCCATCCAGGCCGTGCAGCAGGCGCTGGAGTCCTTTGCCTCGCCTGGGCCCTTACGGGCTTGAGGGCTAGAGGTGGCGGTAGAAATAGGTCGTGCTGCACAGAGCGCCATCGGGCATCAGCGCGTAGTCGGGCACCACGCCCACGCGCTGCCAGCCCGCGCGCTCATACAGGCGCTCGGCATCGCCGCCGGTCACGGTGTCCAGCACCAGCACGCGCTTGCCTGCGCTGCGCGCCGCGTCGTCCACGGCGGCCATCAGGCGCTGGGCCACGCCCCGGCGGCGGGCCTTGCGGTGCACCAGCATCTTGGCCACGTCGGCGCGGTGGGGCTGGTTGTCGGGCATGGCGGTGATGAGCTGCACGGTGCCCACGATGCCCTCTACCGCATCCTCGGCCACCAGCAGCACGCGCTCATTGCGCGCCACACCGTCGGCCACGCCGCGCCAGAAGGCCAGGGCCTTGTCGCGGGGCAGCGGATCCATGAAGCTCACCGACGCGCCGCCCTGCACGCAGTCGATCAGCACCTCGGCCAGGGCTTCGGCGCTGGCGGCGGCCTCGTCGGCGCCCAGGCGGCGCACGGTGATGGGGGTGTCGGTGGTGGCATTCATGGGGTTCTCCGGGTGGGGGCGGGTGAGGGGAAGGGCAGGGTGGCGAGCGCCACCAGGTAGCGTGCGTCGTGGCGGCTCGGGTTGTGGAACACGATGGGCTGGTTCAGGCGCATGGCCAGGCAGTCGCCCGCCTGCAGATGCCAGGTGGTCTCGCCCACGCTGAGGTCCATGGCGCCTTCGATCAGCCAGACCTGCTGGTGGATGTCGGCCTCGTGCACGGCCGAATCCAGCGCCACGCGCCGGCCCGCAGGGAACACCACCTCCACCAGTTGCAGCGGCGACGGCGCAGGCGGCGAGAGCCGGCGCCGCACATAGCCCGAGGCCGGGTCCTGCCACGCGGGCTGGTCGGCCGCGCGGATCAGGGGCGCGGGCGGTTCGGCCGCTTGGGCACTTGCATCATCGAAGAACGAAGCCAATGCCACGCCCAGGCCAATGGCCAGCTTGTCGAGCACGGCGGCCGTGGGGCTGCTCTGGCCGCGCTCGATCAGCGAGATGTTGGAGCGGCTCACGCCGCTGCGTTCGGCCAGTGCTTCGAGGGAGTAGCCGCGCGCGTCGCGCAATTCGCGCAAACGCTGGGCAATGCGGGTGTGGATGTCCATGTTTCCAGTTTAATGGATATTTAATCCATTATGTTGGAATGGTGTGTGCACATCCCATGGCCTCGCTGAGCGGCGATACTTGGCAACGAGAACATCCAGAATTGAAGGAGACACCGTGACGACGACGCTGCCATTCCAACCGCTCGATGCCGACCTGCTGGCCCGTGCTTTGCCCCTGCTCGACGAGGAGTGGCTGGCCCGCGACGCCGACCTGGCCCCCGCGCTGCCCACCGTGCTGGCGCGCAATGTGGGGCAGGACTGGCACAAGGCCGGCACCTTCCGCCACCACCTGGTGGGCGTGGCGCGTTCGCTGGCCATGTGGCAGCAGCCGCGCGATGTGCGCCTCCTGGGCCTGCTGCACAGCGTGTATGGCAACGCCTTCGTGGACCTGGTGAAGTTCGACCCCGCCAAGGAGCGCGCCCGCGTGCGCGAGATCGCAGGCGAATCGGCCGAGCACTTGGTCTACTTGTTCTGCACCCAGTCGCGCACGCAGTTCGTGCAGCGCGTGCTGGCCGGTGCGCTGGAGGCCGATGGCAGCCTGGTGCTGGAGAAGGATGGCACGCCCCACGTGCTCACCCCCTATGAGGTGGCGGCCTTCATCATCGTGAGCATGGCCGACACCATCGAGCAGTGGTTCAGCTGGCAGGACGACATCTACTCGCGCTTTCCCGCCGTGCAGCAGCGCCCGCAGGCCGTGCACTGGGCGGCATCGCTCTGGCCCGGCCCCATGCGGCCCAGCGGGCGCATGGTGAACCAGATCAATGCGCTGGGGCTGGCGCTGCAGCACCCGGGCCTGAAGGGCCTGCTGCCCACGCCGCCCGTATTCAACGACTGCACCGCCGCACTGTCGGCTACCGATGAGGCGGCTGCCACCTCGCTGTACTGGTCGGTGATCCAGCAGGACCAGCCGTTGGCCGACCTCGACGTGGCCACCGCCGTGCTCGAGAGCGCGGTGCGCCACAACCCCTGGGTGGGCGAGCCGCAGATGGTGCTGGCCCAGCTGTACCTGTCCGCTGGCCGCAATGCAGACGCTGCGGCGGCTGCCGCCAGCGCGCTGCAGCAGTTCAGTGCCTGGGGCAACTCCTGGGACAAGCGCGTGCAGTGGGATGCCTGGGTGGCATGGACGCGCATCCTGCACCAGTCGGCCACCGAGGGCACCTGGCCCGAGCGGCTGGACAAGCTCAACAACGTGGCGCTGAGGGGTTGAGGGGCAGGGCGGTTGACGCTTGCTGATGTCTTTATATCAATTAAACCTAAGGTAATTAAAAGTTATTCTTTTGAGTTTTAAAGGGCAAACCCTATAGTGGAAACATCTCATAACGAAAGGTGTTTTCCGTGAACAAGCGCTCCCTCCTGCAGTCCGCCCTTGCCCTGGCCCTCGCCACCGGTTTCGCCACGGGCGCCATGGCGCAGGACAAGCCCCTGAAGATCGGCGTGACGGGCGGCCCGCACGCGCAGATCTTCGAGGTGGTCAAGAAGGTCGCCGAGAAGGAAGGCCTGAAGATCCAGGTCGTCGAGTTCAGCGACTACGTGCAGCCCAACGCCGCCCTGGCAGCTGGCGACCTCGACGGCAACAGCTACCAGCACCAGCCCTACCTGGACAACCAGGTCAAGGACCGCGGCTACAAGCTCGTCTCCGTTGCCCAGACCGTCAACTTCCCGATCGGCCTGTATTCCAAGAAGGTCAAGAAGCTCGAAGACCTCAAGGAAGGCGCCAAGTTCGGCATCCCCAACGACCCGACCAACGGCGGCCGCGTGCTGCTGGTGCTGCAGGACAAGGGCCTGATCAAGCTGCGCGAGGGCGCCGGCCTCAAGGCCACGCCGCTGGACGTGGTGAGCAACCCCAAGAAGCTCAAGTTCGTGGAACTCGATGCCGCCCAACTGCCCCGTTCGCTCGACGACCTGGACGCCTCGGCCATCAACACCAACTTCGCGCTGTCGGCCGGCCTGAACCCGGGCAAGGATGCGATTGCGCAAGAAAACGCCAAGAGCCCTTATGTCAACCTGATCGCCGTGCGCGAAGCCGACAAGGACAAGCCCTGGGTCGCCAAGCTGGTGAAGGCCTACCACTCGGAGGAGGTGCGCAAGTTCATCCAGACCGAGTTCAAGGGATCGGTCCTGCCAGGCTTCTGAGCCTGGCAAGCGAAGGGGCGGCCAGGTGCCGCCCTTTTTCATTGGTGACCTCCTAGTGTCCTGTCCCGTAAATAAATGCCAATAAAACCGCGTCTTTCACGCCAGGGCCGCGTTGCAAATCCTCGCGATAGCACTAGCTATCGCTGCGGTTTGCGCCTTGCACTGGCCCGAAATCCATCGGATTTATTTTTGGCATCTATTGACGGGACAGAACACTAGCCGGGGCCGCGCGTTCCATCCGCCTGCCGACACAAACGATAGAGACACTCCATGAACTTCCAGCAACTGCGGTCCGTGCGCGAGACCGTGCGCAGCGGCTTCAACCTGACCGAGGTGGCGAACATCCTCTATACCTCGCAGCCGGGCGTGAGCCGCCAGATCCGCGAGCTGGAGGAGGAGTTGGGTATCGAGATCTTCGTGCGTGCCGGCAAGCGGCTCACGGGCCTCACGCCGCCGGGCGAAGCGGTGTTGCCCATTGTGGAGCGCCTGCTGCACGACGCCGACAACCTGCGCCGCGCCGGGCAGGACTACAGTGCCAGCCACGAAGGCCGCCTGTCGATTGCCGCCACCCACTCGCAGGCGCGCTATGCCCTGCCGCAGGTGGTGCGCGACTTTCGCGCCATGTTCCCGCAGGTCTCGCTGCACCTGCACCAGGGCTCGCCCAAGCAGGTGGCCGAGATGCTGCTCAGCGGCGAGGCCGACATCGGTGTGGCCACCGAAGCCCTGGCGCACTACGACGCACTGGTCACCCTGCCGTGCTACCGCTGGACGCACAGCATCGTCGTGCCGCCCGAGCACCCGCTGCTGGCGTTGACCGAGCCCGTGACGCTGCAGCAGCTCACCGAGTACCCCATCATCACCTACGAGCTGGGCTACACCGGCCGCGCCCACATCGACGAGGCCTTTGCCCGCGAGGGCCTGCGCCCGGACATCGTGCTCTCGGCCATGGACGCCGACGTGATCAAGACCTATGTGGAGCTGGGCATGGGCGTGGGCATCGTGGCCTCCATTGCCGTGGACCCCGAGCGCGACCGCCAGCTGCGCATGCTCGACGCACGCCACCTGTTCGAGGTCAACGTCACCCGCCTGGCCGTGCGCAAGGGCACCTGGCTGCGCGGCTACGCCTACAGCTTCATCGAGACCTTTGCACCCACGCTGCAGCGCGAGGCGGTGGAGAAGGCGGTGCGTGCCACCGGCACGCCGCTGGAGTAATTTCCCTCAGGAGTTGATGCCACGCTGTACGGTAGACAGCGCGCGCCGATACTCTTCGCGCAGGCGGTAGATCTGCGCCGGCCGGTGCGCCCCACCGGTCTCCTGCTCGCCCGCGATGGGTTCCAGCATGTCCAGCTCGTCGATCTTGCGCCGAAAGCTCACCTTGTTGATGGGCTCGCCCAGCACCGCCTCGTACACCGCCTGCAGGCGTGGCAGGGTGATGCGCTCGCCGCACAGGTACACCGGCAGCGAGGAATACTGGCTCTTGGCGCGCACGCGCTCCACGGCCAGCGCCACGATGTCCTGGTGGTCGAAGGGCAGGGCGGGCAGTGCTGCCACCGGCGCCAGCGCGATCCCCTCGCGGTCGGCGGGCAGCAGCTCCGCCGGCACCAGGGCGTAGTAGACGACGGAGACCGACCAGCCCCGGGGGTCGCGATCGGCGCCGGAGTAGGTGGCCAGCTGTTCGAGGTACGGGCTCACGATGCCGGTCTTGTCGCGGAGCACGCGCGCCGCCGCATCCCAGGCCGTGCGGTCTTCCTGCGCGTGGATGTAACCGCCCGGCAGGGCCAGCGCGCCAGCAAAGGGCGGGTTCTTGCGCTTGAGCAGCACGACGTGCAGGGCATCGTCCTTGAGCGCCATGAGCACCACGTCCACCGTGCAGATGACGGGCGGGAACGGGGTTTCTGCAGAGGTTTTGGGCATGTCGTTTTCTGTGGCGGCTGGTTGACTTAGTATTTTAATGAAACTATCATAAGTTCATCAATGAAACTAAGTAGGAGGGCCTATGCCATCGGATTTCAACGACATACGAGACCATCTGGAAAGCCGCTACCGGGGCTGCCTTGTCGGCTTGGCCTGCGGCGATGCCGTGGGCACCACGGTGGAGTTCAGCCCGCGCGGCAGTTTCGAACCCCTCGCCGACATGGTGGGCGGTGGCCCGTTTCGCCTGGCGCCGGGCCAGTGGACGGACGACACCTCCATGGCCATCTGCCTGGCGCAAAGCCTGCTGCACCGCGGCGGCTTCGATGCCGAAGACCAGATGCGCCGCTATCTGAACTGGTGGCGCTGGGGCTACCCCAGCCCTACCGGCACCTGCTTCGACATCGGCATCACCGTGCAAGGTGCCTTGTCGCGCTTCATGGCCAACGGCGAGCCGATGGCCGGCTCCACCGATCCCCAGACCGCAGGCAATGGCTCGCTGATGCGACTGGCGCCCGTGGTGCTGCGCTACTTCCCTGACATGCCGGCGGTTGTGCGCCAGGCGCGGCTCAGTTCGCAGACCACGCACGGCGCGGCCGAGGCGGTCGAGTGCTGCAGCGTGTTGGCCGAGGTGATTGCCAATGCCCTCTCGGCCGACTCCCCGCGCGGCGAGACAGCGAGGATGGAGGTGTTGGCCGTGGCGCAGGAGGGGCTGGCCTGTCCTGCGGTGCGCAGCATCGCGGCGGGCCAGTACCGCGCCAAGCCGCGCGACGCGATCCGCGGCAGCGGCTACTGCGTGGCCTCGCTCGAGGCGGCGTTGTGGTGCTTTGCCACTACCGAATCGTTTGCCGATGCCGTGCTGGCAGCCGCCAACCTGGGCGACGATGCCGACACCACCGCCGCCATCACCGGGCAGGTGGCGGGCGCGTTCTACGGCATCGAGGGCATTCCCGCGCACTGGCGCAGCCAGCTGTTCATGGGCAAGGAGATCGGCGACATGGCGGCGGGGCTGCTGCACAGGGACGGGCGGGCCGTGCCGGTGTAGGCCGTGTCCATCACAGGCTTCCTGGCTCCCGGCTGGCCGCCGACACCCGCCACGCTCGGATAAGCGGCCGTGCCCTCCCGCTTTTCGGCCCATCGTCCTGGCCGCAGCGGGGTACGCTAGACCTCGGTGGAAGCTGCGCCCGGAAACAAGGCATTGAGAGCATGTTTCACGGCCACCTGCATGCCGCTAATTCTTTCATTTCGTTCTTGGTCCCTGTCTATTTTTTCAGGATGCATCCCATGCGGTCTCTCGCTGTTTTCTTGCTGGCTGCGGTGGCGCCTTTTGCCCAGGCGGCCAATTTCGTCTCGCTGCACCAGTCGGCGCTCAGGATTGCGCTGCCCCCGGCGGCCGGCTCCTACAACTACAAATTCGATACCAAGGTCGGCTTCAAGCAGCAGTACGCACCGCAAGGCGCCACTGGCTGCGTGATCGGCTATGCCACGGGCGGCTGCGCGTTTCCGGGCGGCGGATCGCTGGCGCTGCCCGAGTTCACCGGCTACCAGCTGCAGTACAAGGAATTCAAGATCTTCATCCCCGCAGGGACGCGTTCGTTCATGTTCTCGGGCTATGCGGCGCAGCGTACGCAATCGGCCTTCGTTCTGCGCTACGGCTCGGCGCCGGTGCGCGAGGCGGCCCTGAGTGGGGCGGAGTACCAGAAAGCCCAGAGCGGTGAGCGCATCGACAGCGCGTTCTCGCGCCTAGTCAATGAGCGCAGTACCGACCAGCTCGTGGTGCACGACGGCGGCGGCACCTTGCGCTTCGTGGGCGGCCAGCTCGGTGCCAACCGGGCAAGCACCAGCGAAGGCAACTGGCTCTACGTGCGCCAGCTGAGCGGTGCCCCGCTGTACGACGTGCAAGGAGCCATCGACGTGGACATGGCCCAGTACGCGGCCGGCTATGCAAAGATCGTCTGGACCACCAGCACCTATCCCGATCCGGTGGATGCATCGAGCCCGGGTGGTGCAGGGACGGGCACGAGCACGGTCACCCCGCCGGCCAATGCGACGACCTTGCCGGTCCCGTCCACGGTGGCCACCTCGGTGGCGTCCGCTGCCGGCCAGCCGCTGCGGCTGGACATCACGCTGGCGCAGGCGGCATCCGATGTGGCTGCCAACCCGAAGATCAGCGCATGGGTCGCGGCGCTGGTTCCGGCCAACGGCCTGTCGTTCCCGGCGGATGCCTGGTTCTTCCGCCTGGCCAACGGCTCCTGGGCCAGCCAGGTACCGGCCGATGTAGAGGGCATCGCCTTCGCCAGCCAGGTGGCCAACGCCGCCAGCCTGAAGTTCACGCCCGCGCTGGACTTCACGGACGCCGAACTGCGCGCGTTCAACGTGCAGGTGCACTTCGGCTACAAGACCAGCACCGGTGGCTTTGTGAGCAAGGGCAAGATCTGGCCGCAGTGATGGCCGTGCACTGCGAAGTGATGACTGACAGTGATTTCGTCATGAACTCATGCGATATGTGGCGTTGGAAGGGGGCGGCCAGGCGTTTAAGCTCGTGCCTTGTCTTTTGGCCTGACTCCGCATGCCCCATCATTTCGACACCATCGTCATCGGCCTCGGTGCCGTAGGCTCCGCCACCCTGTACCAATTGGCCCGACGGGGTGCCAGCGTGCTCGGGCTGGACCAGTTCCAGCCGCCGCACAGCCTGGGTTCCTCGCACGGCCAGACCCGCATCACGCGGCTGGCCGTGGGCGAGGGCGATGAATACGTGCCCCTGGTGCGCCGCTCGCACGAGATCTGGCGCGAACTGGAGGCGGCCACGGGCCAATCCATCTACACCCGCACGCATGGCCTGGTGCTCGGGCCGCGTGACGGGGCGCCGCTGCACCAGGGGCGCCGCCTCGACTTCGTGCACAGCACCATCGAGATTGCGCGCCGCCATGGCATAGAGCACGAGGTGCTGGACCATGCCGACCTGCGCCGGCGCTACCCGCAGTTCCAGCTCAACGACAACGAGTTTGCCTACTGGGAGCGCGACGCCGGCTTCGTGCGGCCCGAGGCGGCCATCAGCGCCCAGCTGCAACAGGCCCAGGTGCATGGCGCCACCGTGCAGACGGGGGTGCGCGTGACAGGCCTCGTACGCGAGGGCGAACATTGGCGCGTGGTGACCACCCAGGGCAGCTACAGTGCAGGCCAGGTGGTGCTGGCCGCCGGCCCGTGGCTGCCGGGCCTGCTGGGCCAGGAGCTGCAGCATGCCTGGGCGCCCCAACTCTCGGTGTACCGCCAGGTGATGTTCTGGTTCGACGTGGGGGCCGCTACACCATCGTTCGAGCCCGGGGCGTTCCCGGTCTTCATCTGGACCTTCCGCGACGGGCCGGACGATTCGATCTACGGCTTTCCGGTCGCGGACGCGGGCGCTCCGGCCTTCAAGGTGGCCACCGCGCAGTACCTGCAGACCACCACGCCCGATACGGTGGACCGCGCGGTGGCAGATGCCGAGAAGGATTCGATGCTCCAGCGCTATGTGCTGCCGCGCTTTCATGCGCCAGGTGCCCGCTGTACCGATGCGCGGGCCTGCCTGTATACGGTGACGCCGGACCATGGCTTCGTGGTGGACCGCCTGCCAGGGTGGTCGGGCGTTCATGTGGCCTCGGCATGCTCCGGGCACGGGTTCAAACATTCGGCTGCGGTGGGTGAGGCCCTGGCGCAGCAGGTGCTGGGCGAAGCGGGCGGTGTGGACCTGCGGCCCTTCGGCCATGCGGTGCGCGGGCTTGGTACTGCAGGGGACGGCGGGAATCCACGGCAGCAGCTGCAGACCCAAGCCTGAAGCGGCACCAGGAGCAGGGCGCGCCGGGCGGCCGTTGAACTTTGGGCGCCCGTGCCCCTCTGACCAAGGCACGCGCCAACGCGGGGACGTTGTTCAACGTCGCCATGGCGCACATTTCTCCGGTTCACCGATGGGAAATCCTGTGCAACCCACCCCTTTTCAGATGGGCATCCATGGCGACGAAACAACGGGCTAAGGCAAAGCCGGCATTGGGCAGAAGGCCTGCGGCGGGCATCGAGATGAGCTCCGCCGACAGGGCGCTGGTGCTCCAGGGGGGTGGGGCGCTGGGGTCCTACCAGGCGGGCGTCTATGAAGCCCTTTTCGAGAAGTTCCAGCACCTCGACTGGGTCGCAGGCGTATCCATCGGGGCCATCAACGCGGCCCTGATCGCAGGCAACGCGCCAGAGCACCGCGTCGAACGACTGCGCGAGTTCTGGCACCAGGTCTCCTCAGGCTTTGGCCAGCAGGTGCCGGGCACTGCGGGCGAACGCACGGCGCTCAACCAGTGGAGCGCGGCGACGGCGGTGCTGTTCGGCATTCCGGGCTTCTTCAAGCCACGCCTGGACCCGGCCTTGTTGCTCGGTGCCGCAGCGCCCGTGATCAGCTACTACGACACAGCACCGCTCAAGCACACGCTGGAGCGGCTGATCGACTTCGACCGCATCAACCATCGCAGCATGCGCCTGAGCGTGGGCGCGGTAAACGTGCGCACCGGCAATTCGGTCTATTTCGACAACATGACGGACACGATACGCGCCGAGCACATCATGGCCAGCGGGGCGCTGCCGCCCGGCTTTCCGGCCGTGCACATCGATGGCGAGGATTACTGGGACGGCGGCATCGTCTCCAACACACCACTGCAGTACGTGCTCGACGTGCACCCACGCACGCGGCCCCTGGTGGTGCTGCAGGTCGACCTGTTCAGTGCGCGCGGCACCATGCCCCGCACCCTGTCGGAGGTGGCGCAGCGGCAAAAGGACATCACCTATTCCAGTCGCACGCGCATGAACACCGATGCGCTGTCGGCCAACGTCAACCTGCAGCAGGCGCTGGCCGATCTGATCGACAAGCTGCCGCCGCAACTGCGCGACGACCCGAGCGTGACCGCGCTGTGCGCGCAGATGACGCACAAGCCCATCGACATCGTGCACCTCATCTACCGCAACAAGCACTACGAACTTGATTCCAAGGACTACGAGTTCTCGCGCACCACGGTCAACGAGCACTGGGAGGCAGGCATGCGCGACATGCGCACCACGCTGTCGCACCCCGAATGGCTGCAGAGCGAAACCCAGTACGGCGTGACCACCTTCGACCTGAGCGAGCCCGGCGCCCTGCGCGTGCGCCGTCCGGCACTCGACATCCGGGGAAGCCAGCCACGCAGGGCCCAGCCGGTGCCGTGAGTTCTGCTCGTGCCAGGTCCGCTTAAGCGGGGCCTAAGTCTTGGCGCAAAGACTGGTATCTGCCTTCAACGGATTGCAAGGGAGTTCCACACCATGAAGATCGACGACGTCAGGCGCCAGGCCTTTGCCATGCCGCTCACCAGCCCGGCATTTGCGCCGGGGCCCTACCGCTTCATGCGCCGGGAGTTCATGGTCATCACCTACCGCACCGACCTCGATGCCCTGCGAGCCGTGGTGCCCGAGCCGCTTGAAGTGGTGGAGCCACTGGTCAAGTACGAGTTCATCCGCATGCCGGACTCCACCGGCTTCGGCGACTACACCGAATCCGGCCAGGTCATTCCCGTGCAACTGCGCACCGACAAGGGCGTGGAGCAGGGCGCCTATGTGCACGCCATGTACCTCAACGACCACCCGCCCATCGCCGGCGGGCGCGAACTCTGGGGCTTCCCGAAAAAGCTGGCGTCGCCGGTGTTCGACTATGAAACCGATGTGGTGGTCGGCACCTTGGACTACGGCAAGGTGCGCGTGGCCACGGCTACGATGGGTTTCAAGCACCAGGCGCTCCCGCCTGGCCCGGTTCTCGCGGGCATCGCCCAGCCCAACTTCTTGCTCAAGATCATTCCGCATGTGGACGGCACCACACGTATCTGCGAACTGGTGCGCTACCACATGGTCGACGTCACGCTGCATGGCGCGTGGACCGCGCCCGCCTCGCTGGAGCTGCATCCCCATGCGCTGGCGCCCGTGGCCGACCTGCCCGTGCTGAAGGTCGAATCGGCCGTGCACTTCATTGCAGACATGACATTGGCGCTCGGTACAGTCGAATACGACTATCTCGACGCGAAGTATTGATTCGCTCTCTCCCTCCATCTCCACACAAGGAAACTTCATGCAGCTCAAGGACAAGGTCGCTTTCATCACCGGCTCGGCCAGCGGTATCGGCAAGGAAATCGCCATCGTGTTCGCGAAGCAGGGCGCCAAGATCGTCATCGCCGACCTGAACAAGGAGGCCGCTGACGCGACGGCCGCCGAACTCAAGGCCACGGGCGCCCAGGCCATCGGCGTTGCCGTCGACGTGACGAGCGAAGACCAGGTCAACGCGGCGGTCGAGGAGGGGGTGGCCGCCTTTGGCGGCATCGACATCCTGGTCAGCAACGCCGGCATCCAGATCGTGCACCCCGTCGAGGAATTCAGCTTCGCCGACTGGAAGAAGATGCTGGCGATCCACCTGGACGGCGCCTTCCTCACCACCAAGGCCTGCTTGAAGCATATGTACGCCCAGGGCCGGGGCGGCAGCGTGATCTACATGGGCTCCGTGCACTCCAAGGAGGCCTCGATGCTCAAGGCGCCCTACGTCACCGCCAAGCACGGCCTGATCGGCCTGTGCAAGACGGTGGCCAAGGAAGGCGCCAAGCACGGCGTGCGCGCCAACGTCATCTGCCCAGGCTTCGTGCGAACCCCCCTGGTGGAAAAGCAGATCCCCGAGCAGGCCAAGACCCTGGGCATCACCGAAGAGGAGGTCGTGAAGAACGTGATGCTCAAGGAAACGGTGGATGGCGAGTTCACCACTACCGACGACGTGGCCCAGGTCGCGCTGATGTTCGCGGGCTTCCCGACGAACGCGCTGACCGGCCAGTCGCTGGTGGTGAGCCACGGCTGGTTCATGCAGTGATCCGTAGCGCGCACAGGCTGTGAAGATCAGCCTGCGTCGGCCGCAGGGGCGTGACAGGCGGCCGGAAGGCTCCCTGTCAGCCCACCCAAAGGATGATTTGGTTTTATAGAAACCAGTTTTTATTCTTTTGGGTTTTATGGGAAGGGTTTTAAAGTGGGTGCACGTTCATAGCAGCCCCACACAAGAGGGCTGCCAAACCTAGCCTCAAGGACCCCTCCATGTCTTCATCCGCCATCCGGGACACCCAGGATACCCTGCTCGCACAGGAACTGGAATCCGCCCGCTCGGTCGCTCTGGCCTCTGGCCTGCCCTATGCGGGCGGTGTGTCGCCCACCGTGGCGTGGAAACTCGTGTCCGCTGGCGACGCCGTGCTGGTGGACGTGCGCTCCGCCGAAGAGTTGAAGTTCGTCGGCCATGTGCCGGACAGCCTGCATGTACCGTGGGCCACGGGCACGGCTCTGCAGCGCAACCCGCGCTTCGTGCGCGAGCTCGAAGCCCGCCTGGCCAGCCATGGCGGCAAGGAGGCCACGGCGCTGCTGCTGTGCCGCAGCGGCAAGCGCTCGGCCCTGGCAGCCGAAGCGGCGGCCAAGGCCGGCTTCACCCAGGTCTTCAACGTGCTCGAAGGCTTCGAGGGCGAGATCGACGAACGCCAGCAGCGCGGCGGCTCGGATGGCTGGCGTTTTCACGGCCTGCCCTGGATTCAGGATTAGCCTGACCCCTGCTGCCACGGCCGATCCCACGACTGAACCACTGCACCCCACATCTTCCCATGGCCGTCTTCAACATCGAACCCATCGTGCAGTCGCTGCACGCCGTGCGCCGCGACTGGCGCAGCCTGCAAAAACGCTCGCAAGAGCCCGGCGGGCGCGAGTTCCCCTCGCGCGATGCGCTGGCCGACATCGTGGAGCAGCTCAAGGGCGTGGTTTTTCCCATGCGCCTGGGCCCGCCCGACCTGCGCCAGGAGAGCGAGGACTTCTACGTGGGCCACACGCTGGACGCGGCCCTGCACGGCCTGCTGGCACAGATCCGGCTGGAGCTGCGCTACGTGCACCGCCACCAGCCGGTGGAAGAGCAGAACATCGAAAAACGCGCCGTGCAGGCGGCCCGCAGCTTCGCCGCATCGCTGCCCGACATCCGCAGCCTGCTCGACAGCGACGTGCTCGCCGCCTACCACGGCGACCCGGCCGCGCGCAGCGTGGACGAGGTGCTGCTGTGCTACCCCGGCATCCTGGCCATGATCCACCACCGCCTGGCACACCGGCTGTACCAGTTGGAGCTGCCGCTCTTGGCACGCATCGTGGCCGAGCAGGCCCATTCACTCACCGGCATCGACATCCACCCCGGCGCGCAGATCGGCGCGGGCTTCTTCATCGACCATGGTACGGGCGTCGTGATCGGCGAGACGGCGGTGATCGGCGAGCGCGTGCGCGTGTACCAGGCCGTCACGCTGGGCGCCAAGCGCTTTCCCACCGACGATGACGGGCACCTGCAAAAGGGATTGCCGCGCCACCCCGTGGTGGAGGACGACGTCGTCATCTACGCCGGCGCCACGGTGCTGGGCCGCGTGACGCTGGGGCGCGGTGCCACCATCGGCGGCAATGTCTGGATCACGCACGACGTGCCTGCGGGCGGCAACGTGACGCAGGCCCTGTCGCGCCACGATGCCAGCCGCAACGGCGAGTCTTCGGGAACGGTGGCGGCATGAGCGATGTGCTGGTGCGCAGCTTCGGCACGGCCGTGCGGCGCCTGCGCGAAGCGCGCGGCTGGTCGCAGGAGCTGTTGGCCGAACACGCCGACCTGAACCGGTCCTACGTGGGCGAGATCGAGCGCGGCCGGGCGATCGCCTCGCTGGTCACCATCGACAAGCTCTCGCAGGCCCTGGGCGTGAGCAGCGCGACCTTGCTCGGCCATTGCGACGAACTGAGCAGTACCCACGGGCCCAAAGGCGTGCGATTGGCGGCTATAGCATGTTGAAGCGCTAGCCCCTGCATCGGACACTGGTCGGGAATCCCTTTTCAGTTTCTTCTCACCTTTCTTCAGATACGGAGCCTCACATGACGGCAACAGTGGGCGGCACGACCGCTCTTGGCGACAACGCAGCACGGCAACTCGCCAACGCGACCAAGACCACCGCACAACTCTCGACCATCTCGCCGCGCTGGCTCACGCACCTGCTGCAATGGGTGCCGGTCGAGGCAGGCATCTACCGCCTCAACACGGTCAAGAACCCCGAGCTGATCAAGGTCACCTGCACTGCCCGCGAGGAAGAGAACCAGCTGCCGCGCACCTTCGTTGACTACGAAGAGAACCCGCGCGAGTTCTTCCTGAACGCCGTGAGCACCGTGCTCGACGTGCACACCCGCATCTCCGACCTGTACAGCAGCCCGCACGACCAGATCAAGGAACAGCTGCGCCTGACGATCGAGACGATCAAGGAAAACCAGGAAAGCGAGCTCATCAACAACCCCGACTACGGCCTGCTGGCCCAGGTGACGGAAGAGCAGCGCGTATTCCCGCTCACCGGCGCTCCCACGCCGGACGACCTCGATGAGCTGCTCACCAAGGTCTGGAAGGAACCCGCCTTCTTCCTGGCCCACCCGCTGGCGATTGCCGCCTTCGGCCGCGAAGCCACGCGCCGCGGCACGCCGCCGCCCACGGTGAGTCTGTTCGGCTCGCAGTTCATCACCTGGCGCGGCATTCCGCTGATCCCTTCGGACAAGGTGCCCGTGGCTGACGGCAAGAGCAAGATTTTGCTGCTGCGCGTGGGCGACAAGCGCCAGGGCGTGGTCGGCCTGTTCCAGCCCGGCCTGCCGGGCGAGCAGAGCCCCGGCCTGTCGGTGCGCTTCATGGGCATCAACAACCATGCCATCGCTTCCTACCTGATCTCGCTGTACTGCTCGCTGGCCGTGCTCACGCCCGACGCCCTGGCCGTGCTGGACGACGTGGAGATCAACAAGTACCACGACTACCCCGACACCTACAAGTAAAGCGGCCGCGTGGTGACCACTTCTTCCCCAACCCCTGCCGGCGTGCCCGCCACGCTGCAGCCACCCATCGATACGGCGCTGCTGGCCAGCCTGGCGACGGCGCTGTTTGCCGCTGCCCCCGGCGAGCAACCCCGTTTCGTTGGGCCAGCGGGTGCCTTGCCGTCCACGCCATCGGGCTCGCTGCCCGGGGTGGGGCAGGCGACACCGCTGCCGCCTGGCGTGCAGGCGCCCGTCAACATCGCACCGGCCGGCTCGCCCCTGGTCAGCCCCGCGGGCTTCGGCCCCGGCGTACCCGGCACGCCCATCCCGCAAGGGCTGGTGCCGGGTGCCAACCTGGTGCCTGCCTCGCCCACGCCGCTGGCATCGCTGGCGCACCGCGCGCCGGCCCTGCTGCCGCATGCGGTGGCGGGCAACGGCGTGCCTGATTCGGTGATCAGCACCCTGCCGGCCTACGAGCCGCGCTTTGGCAGCGCCGTGCTGGGCGTGCCGCAGGCGGCGCATCCGCAAGCAGATTTGCCCCACAGCCCGACCGCTCCGGCGGCTGCCCAGGGTGCATCGCCGTTCTACTTCCTCGGTGATCGCCACGGCCATCCGCTGGCGGCAGACAGCGCGCCCAAGCTGACCGTGCCCGACGGGCATGGCGCCGCTCCCGGCGGGCTCGACGCCCTGGCGCGCCTGCCGTTCGCGGCCCCCGAGGTGCCGCGCGTGGGCTCGCCCACGGCCGGCACCGGCGTGCCCAGCACCGTGCCGTCCACCGAACCCCGGTTCTACTTTGCCGACGCGGTGGTGTTGCCGGGTGGTTACACCACGCCCGGCCGCACCCCAGCCGACCGCAGCGTTCCCCAGTCCGACCGCAGCGCCCATCCGGCGTTCGACGTGCATGCGGTGCGCCGCGACTTTCCGGTGCTGCAGGAGCGCGTGAATGGCCGCCAGCTCGTCTGGTTCGACAACGCGGCCACCACGCACAAGCCGCAGTCGGTCATCGACCGCATCAGCTACTTCTACGCGCACGAGAACTCCAACATCCACCGCGCGGCGCACGAGCTGGCTGCGCGTGCGACGGATGCCTACGAAGGCGCACGCCAGCGCGTACAGCGCTTCATCAACGCGCCCGATGTGAACGAGGTGATCTTCGTGCGCGGCACCACCGAGGCCATCAACCTGGTGGCCAAGAGCTGGGGTGCGCAGCATGTGGGCGAGGGCGACGAGATCATCGTCAGCAACCTCGAGCACCATGCCAACATCGTTCCCTGGCAGCAACTGGCCGCCGCCAAGGGCGCACGCCTGCGCGTGATCCCGGTGGACGACTCGGGCCAGGTGCTGCTCGATGAATACCAGAAGCTGCTGAACGACCGCACCAAGATCGTCGCCGTCACCCAGGTCTCCAACGCCCTGGGCACCGTGGTGCCGGTCAAGGAGATCGTGGCGCTGGCCAAGCGGGCCGGTGCTACCACCCTGGTCGACGGCGCGCAGTCGGTATCGCACATGCGGGTGGACGTGCAGGACCTGGGGGCGGACTTCTTCGTCTTCTCGGGCCACAAGGTCTTCGGGCCCACCGGCATCGGCGTGGTCTGGGGCAAGCGTGCGGTGCTCGAAGACATGCCGCCCTGGCAGGGCGGCGGCAACATGATTGCCGACGTGACCTTCGAGAAGACGGTGTTCCAACCCATCCCGAACAAGTTCGAGGCTGGCACCGGCAACATCGCCGACGCCGTGGGCCTGGGCGCCGCCATCGACTACGTGAACCGCGTGGGCATCGAGAACATCGCGCGCTACGAGCACGAGCTGCTGGTCTACGGCATGCGCCACCTGGGCGCCATCCGCGGCGTACGCCTCATCGGCACGGCTGACGACAAGGCCAGCGTGATGTCCTTCGTGCTTGCCGGCTACTCTACCGAAGAGGTAGGCAAGGCGCTCAACGAGGAAGGCATTGCCGTGCGCACAGGCCACCACTGCGCCCAGCCCATCCTGCGCCGCTTCGGCGTGGAGACCACGGTGCGGCCGTCGCTGGCGTTCTACAACACCTTCGACGAGATCAACCGCCTGGTGGCCGTGGTGCAGCGGCTGGCCGGGCAGCGGCGAGCAGGGTAAGTAAGAGGTCTTGGCCTCTGGCGCAATTGCTATACAAAATATAGCAATTGCGCTGAGCCTGCTTCATCCTCAGGCCACGGTCTGTGGCTATCATGGCAAGCGCCTCGTGCGGCGGGGTTGAGAGGCCCCGCAGTGCTTTTCTCCGTGTCGTCCCACTCACAAGGAGTTTTCATGAGCAATGTCCAGATCGCCGTCATCGTCGGCAGCCTCCGCAAGGATTCGTTCAACCGCCAACTGGCCACCGCCATCGAGCGGCTGGCCCCGGCGGATTTCCAATTCACCCACCTGCGCATCGATGACCTGCCGCTGTACAACCAAGACGACGATGGCCAGCAGGCCGCTTCCGTGGTGCGCCTCAAGGGCGAGCTCAAGGCGGCCCAGGGCCTGCTGTTCGTGACGCCCGAGTACAACCGCTCCATCCCCGGTGTGCTCAAGAACGCGCTGGACCACGCCTCGCGCCCCTACGGCCAGAGCGCCTGGGGCGGCAAGCCTGCGGGTGTGATCGGTGCCTCGGTGGGCGCCATCGGCACCGCGCTGGCGCAGCAGCACCTGCGCAACGTGCTGGCCTACCTCGATGTGCCCACGCTGGGCCAGCCCGAGGGCTTCATCCATGCCAAGGAAGGCCTGTTCGACGCCGACGGCAACGTGGGTGAGGGCAGCAAGAAGTTCCTGCAGGGCTGGGTGGACGCCTACGTTGGCTGGGTCAAGAAGCACATCTGAGCGTCTTCTGAACGCACCATGAGAAACGCCGCCCTTTGGGCGGCGTTTTGCTTTGGGGGCCGTTGGCCTGCCGATCAGGCGGCTTGTGCCACTTGCGGCTGGTTGGCGGGCACGGCGGTCTGTGCTGCGATGTCCTTGTCGGCATTGGCAAAGGCCAGGGCCTTCGCGTCAGGGCCCATGCCCACGCCTTCGGCACGCACAAAGCGCACGTCGGTGATGCCGAAGAAGCCGAACACCACCTTCAGGTAGCTTTCCTGGTGTTCCATGGCCTGGCCACCTTCGCTGGTGGAGTACACGCCGCCACGGCTCGATGCCACGATCACCGTCTTGCCGCCGGCCAGGCCCACGGGGCCCTTGTCGGTGTACTTGAAGGTGCGGCCGATCTGGGCCACGCGGTCGATCCAGGCCTTGAGCTGGCTGGGGATGGTGAAGTTGTACAGCGGGGCGCCGATCACGATCACATCGGCCGCCAGAAACTGGCTCACCAGGGCTTCGGACAGGGCGTTTTCAGTGCGCTGCGCATCGGTCGAGGCTTCCTGTCCGGTGCGAAAGCCCATGGCGTCGGCCGTGAAGTGGGCAGGTGCCTGCGCAGCCAGATCCAGGTACTGCACCATGGTGTTGGCGTGGCCGGCCTTCCAGGCAGCGACGATGCGCTTGGTGAGTTCGCGCGAAACGGATTGTTCGCCGGTGATGGCCGAGTCGATGTGAAGCAGTTGCATGAGGGAATCTCCTGTGGGTGGCAGCCAGAGCGTGTGGCCATGGGTGAATTGTGGAGACGCACTCGTTTGTTGATAAGGCATTGAACTTGCGATAGATTGTCCTATCAGTAGAACGATGTACTTTATGCAAGACCTCAACGACATGCTGTATTTCGCCGAGGTGGTCGAGCGCGGCGGCTTTGCCGCTGCCGGCCGCGCCCTGGGCATCCCCAAATCGCGCCTTTCGCGCCGCGTGTCGGATCTGGAGGCGCAACTGGGTGTGCGGCTCCTGCAGCGCACCACGCGCAAGCTCTCGCTGACCGAGGTGGGCGAGGCCTACCTGCGCCACTGCCAGGCCATGCGCGAGTCGGCCCAGGCGGCGGCCGACACCGTGGCCCAGGTGCAGACGGTGCCGCGCGGCACCGTGCGCGTGAGCTGCCCGGTGACCCTGGCGCAGACAGTGCTGGCCGAGATGATGCCCCCCTTCCTGGCGCGCTACCCCGAGGTGCGGGTGGACATGATGGTCAGCAACCGCGCCGTGAACGTGGTGGAGGAGGGCATCGACGTGGCCCTGCGTGTGCGCCCCTCCCTGGAGGACAGCGGCAGCATGGTCGTCAAGCGCCTGGACATGACCAGCACCATCCTCGTGGCCAGCCCCGACCTGCTGATACGCCAGGGCACGCCCACCACGCTCGAAGACCTCTCGCGCATGGACAGCGTGGCCATGTCGGCCCCCGATGGCCGCGCCACCCTGAACCTGATGGGGCCCGGCGGCGCCCACCAGGTGGTACACCACACCCCGCGCTACGTGGCCGACGACCTGCTGACCTTGAAGTTCGCCGTGCTGGCCGGTATCGGCATGGGCTGGATGCCCGACTACATGTGCCACGAGGAGATGCGCGAGCGCCGCCTGGTGCGCGTGCTGCCCGAGTGGGTGCCGCCGCCGGCCATCGTGCACGCGGTCTTCCCTTCGCGGCGCGGGCTGTCGCCAGCGGTGCGCAGTTTTCTCGACTACCTGGGCGAGGCCATGCCGGGGCGCAACAGCCTGACGGCGCGCGATGGCGGAGCGGGGCTGGACGGCGCAGGTATATAACACTGGCGCAATACGCCATGTGGCGAAGTCCGCCAGGCGCGCGGGTCTCTGCCGAGCGGGCGTTTTCAGGCCACAATGCAACCAGTTGCAACTGACCGGTTGCCTGCGCGCTACCCTGCGCAGGTGCCCAGGGCGCGCCGTGAAAACCTCCCACCCCATCGACACCCACCTCCAGAAGGCCCGCGTCCACCCGTCCGTGCGGGCCATCGTGATACCGCCGTGCCCGGAATCCCTGGTGCGGCTGCAGCAGATCGTGGCCGCGCCCGAGCTCGACTCGGGCGCGCTGGAGCAACTGGCCTCGTCCGACGTGGCCCTGGCCGCCGCCCTGATCCGCCAGGCCAACAGCCCCTTGTTCGGCCTGGCCCAGCCGGTGCAGACCATTGGCATGGCGCTCACGGTGCTCGGGCTGAACCCGGCCGTGGAGCTGCTCTCGGCCTTCATCACGCGCAACGCGCTCATGGTGCGCTCGCCGCTGCTTGAGCATTTCTGGGAAAGCTCGCAGCGCCGCGCCATCGCCTGCGAGCACATCGGGCGCCAGCTCTACAGCTTCGACCCGGGCCTGGGCTACAGCTTCGGCCTGTTCTGCCACGTGGGCATGCCGGTGCTGGTCAAGGCCGTGCGCGGCTACGGCTCCACCGTGACCGAGGCCCTGGCCCGCAAGGACCGCACCTTCACCCAGACCGAAAACGCCAACCACCACACCGACCATGCGGTGATGGGCGCCATCGTGGCGCGCACCTGGCACCTGCCGGGCGACGTGGCCCAGGCCATCTGGCTGCACCACGACTTTGCGGCCCTGCAGGACGAACAATTCAACACCACGGTGCGCCACCTGGTGGCCCTGGGCCTGCTGGCCGAGTACCTGGTGAATCACCACGACAACCTGCAGCCCACGCGCGACTGGCTGCAGTATGGCCAGGCCTGCATGGACCACCTGGCGGTGTCGGAAGAAGAGCTGGACCACTGGGTGGACGAATTGCATCCGGCATTCGAGGCCGTGCGCTTCTGAGCTGCACGCCGGCCCGTTAGCATGGCGGCACCATGCTTGCCGCCAAACCCTATATCCAGAGCGTTTGCATCCGCCCCGATGCAGAGGTGGATTTCGACAGCTACCCCTACAACATACCCGCCATCCGGGAAATGGGCCTGATGGAGTTCCACCCGGACGTGACCTTCCTCGTGGGCGAAAACGGCTCGGGCAAGTCCACGCTGCTGGAAGCCATTGCCGTGGCCCTGGGCTATAGCCCCCAGGGCGGCACCCGCGACTTCGCGGTGGGCACCACCGACTCGGTGTCGCCCCTGCACGAGGTGCTGCGGCTGGCGCGGAGTTTTCGCCAACCCAAGGATGGGTACTTTCTGCGGGCCGAGAGCTTCTTCAATGTCGCCACCTTTGTGGACGACAACGGTGTTCCCGACGCCTACGGCACCCATTCGCTGCATGGCATCTCGCACGGCGAGGCCTTCATGTCCCTGCTCGCCCACAAGTTCCGCGGCAAGGGCCTGTACCTGCTGGACGAGCCCGAAGCCGCGCTGTCACCCAACCGCCAACTGGCCGCGCTCTCGGCCATCCACCAACTGGTGGAGGACAAGTCGCAGTTCATCGTCGCCACGCACTCGCCCATCCTGCTGTCCTATCCGCACGCAAAGATCATCCAGTTCGACGGCACGGGCCTGTCGGAAGTGGCCTTCGAAGACACCGAGCACTACGCCGTAACGCACGACTTCCTCAACAACTACCGGGAACGGCTGGATCGGCTGCTGGCGGACGACGATTGAGCGGTTTTGCGCTTTTGATAGACGTTTTTGCGATTAAGTCAGAACAATATATTCGTTTGGGTTTTAAAGACCGGCTCGCAGAATGGCTCCATCAGACATTGAAGGAGCATCTCTATGGCCACATTGCGACTCGGCGACACCGCCCCCGACTTCACCCAGGAATCCACCGCCGGCCCCATCCACTTCCATGAATGGGCGGGTGACTCGTGGGTAGTGCTGTTCTCGCACCCTGCCGATTTCACGCCGGTGTGCACCACCGAGCTGGGCAAGACGGCCGCCCTGGCCACCGAATTCGCCAAGCGCAAGGTCAAGCCCATCGCAGTGAGCGTGGACCCCGTGGATTCGCACAACCGCTGGGTGGGCGACATCAACGAAACGCAGAACACCACCGTCAACTTCCCCATCCTGGCCGATGCGGACAAGAAGGTGGCCGACCTGTACGACATGATCCACCCCAACGCATCGACCACGGTCACGGTGCGCAGCGTGTTCATCATCGACCCGAAGAAGGTCATCCGCACCACCTTCACATACCCTGCGAGCACGGGCCGCAACTTCGACGAGATCCTGCGCGTGATCGACTCGCTGCAGCTGACCGACAGCCACAAGGTGGCCACGCCCGCCAATTGGAAGGACGGCGACGACGTGATCATCGTGCCCAGCCTGCAAGACCCGGCCGAGATCGCCCAGCGCTTCCCCAAGGGCTTCAAGGCCGTGCGCCCCTACCTGCGCATCACGCCCCAGCCCAACAAGTAAGTAAGCCCGGCTGCGGCCCGTGAGGGCCGCGCCAGGCGGTACACCTGTGAACCCCACTTCCATCATCATCGTCCCCGGCTGGCGCGACTCCGGCCCCGGCCACTGGCAAAGCCTGTGGACCGAACGGTTGCCCGAGGCGCGCCGCGTGGTGCAGGACGACTGGATCACCCCCACCCGCAACGCCTGGGTCGGCACGCTCGAAAAGACCGTGCTGGCCGCCCCGCACCCGGTGGTGATCGTGGCGCACAGCCTGGGCTGCATCGCCACCACGCACCTGGGGCCCGAAGCAGCGGCGCGCATCCACGGCGCGCTGCTGGTGGCGCCGGCCGACCCGGAGCGCCGCGCCATCCTCAACGACTTTGCCCCCGTGCCCTACGCGCAACTGCCTTACCGCAGCGTGGTGGTGGCCAGCAGCAACGACCCGTACTGCCCTATTCGCCTGGCTGGAGCGTACGCCCGCGCCTGGGGCAGCGAGTTCGTGCGCATGCAGCAGGCCGGCCATATCAATGTGGAATCGGGCCATGGCGAATGGCCCTTGGGCTGGGCGCTGCTGCAGTCGCTGACGGGCGAGCAGGGCGGGGTGGGGGCGCCGGCCCCTGCGCCAGCTGCCTTGCAGGCCACGGCCTGAGGCTGCGGGCTTGCTGCGCGAGCCTTTCCGTTTCTATATTCCAAAAAACAGCTTAATTAACAAGAATGTATTCTTTTGAGTTTTAAGGCGCTGTGTGGACAATGGAGCATCTACCGTTTTTCCTTACAGGCTACGCCACATGACTTCTTTGAAACTCAAGACTCTTCTGGCCACTCTGGCATTCACTGCCAGCGGCATGGCGCTGGCCCAGGACTCGCTGCTCAACGTGTCGTACGACGTGGCGCGTGAGTTCTACAAGGACTACAACGCCGCCTTCACCGCGCACTACAAGAAGACCACCGGCAAGGACGTGAAGATCGACCAGTCGCACGCCGGCTCCAGCGCCCAGGCGCGCGCCGTGAACGACGGCCTGGCGGCCGACGTGGTCACCATGAACACGACCACCGACGTGCAGTTTCTCGCCGACAGCGGCGTGGTGGCCAAGGACTGGGCGAAGAAGTTCCCCCACGACGCATCGCCCACCACCTCGACCATGCTGTTCCTGGTGCGCAACGGCAACCCCAAGGGCATCAAGGATTGGGACGACCTGATCAAGCCCGGCGTGCAGGTCATCGTGGTCAACCCCAAGACCGGCGGCAACGGCCGCTATGCCTACCTGGCCGCCTGGGGCGCCGTGCGCGAAAAGGGCGGCACCGAGGCGCAGGCCGCCGAGTTCGTGGGCAAGCTGTACAAGAACGTACCCATCCTGGCCAAGGGCGGGCGCGATGCCACCGCCACCTTCCTGCAGCGCAACCAGGGCGACGTGCTGATCACCTTCGAATCCGAAGTGGTCTCCATCGAACGCGAGTTCGGCGCCGGCAAGGTCGATGCCGTCTACCCGTCGGTGAGCGTGGTGGCCGAAAACCCCGTGGCCGTGGTCGAGCGCACCGTGGCCAAGAAGGGCACGGCCACGCTGGCCAAGGCCTACCTGGACTACCTGTACTCCGAAGAAGCCCAGGAAATCGCGGCCAAGCACGCCATTCGCCCCCGTTCTGAAACCGTACTCAAGAAGTACGCCACCACCTTCAAGCCTTTGAAGCAGTTCACCGTGGCCAAGTACTTCGGTTCGCTCAGCGATGCACAGAAGGTTCACTTCAACGACGGCGGCCAGTTCGACAAGCTCTACACGCCCGGCGCCAAGTAAGCCATGACCGCTGCGACCTCTGTGGCCGCGCGGGGTGCCATGACGGCCCCTGCGCAGGCCGGCCGGCGTGCGTCCAAACGGGTGCTGCCCGGCTTTGGCCTGACCCTGGGCTACACGCTGTTCTACCTGAGCATCATCGTGCTGATCCCGCTGTCGGCACTGATCTTCAAGACCTTCACCCTGACCTGGGAGCAGTTCTGGGCCGCCATCAGCGCACCGCGCGTGCTGGCCTCATACCGGCTGACCTTCGGCGCCTCGTTCATCGCGGCCCTCGTCAACCTGTTCTTCGGCCTGCTGATCGCCTGGGTGCTGGTGCGCTACAAGTTCCCTGGCAAGAAGATCGTCGATGCGCTGGTGGACCTGCCGTTTGCGCTGCCCACGGCCGTGGCCGGCATCTCGCTGACCGCGCTGCTCGCCGGCAATGGCTGGGTGGGGCAGTACCTGGAGCCGCTGGGCATCCAGCTGGCCTTCAAGCCCGCGGGCATCGTGATCGCGCTGATCTTCATCGGCCTGCCTTTCGTGGTGCGCACGGTGCAGCCGGTGCTCGAAGACGCCGAAAAGGAGCTCGAAGAAGCCGCCACCTGCCTGGGCGCCACGCGCTGGCAGACCTTCACGAAGGTCATCCTGCCCTCCATCACCCCCGCGCTGCTCACCGGCTTTGCCATGGCGTTCGCGCGGGCGGTGGGGGAGTACGGCTCGGTCATCTTCATCGCCGGCAACATGCCCATGATTTCTGAAATCACGCCCCTCATCATCATCGGCAAGCTTGAGCAGTACGACTACGCCGGCGCCACCGCCGTGGCGGTGGTCATGCTGGTGATCTCGTTCATCCTGCTCCTGGTCATCAACGCGCTGCAGGCCTGGCAGCGCCGCCACGCGGGGGCACCAGCATGAGCGGTGCGAACTCCCGTACGGTGCGCCGTGCCCGCGCCGGCACGACCGAAGCACCCTGGGTGCGCTACACCCTCATCACCGTGGCGCTGGTCTTCATGCTGCTGTTCCTGGTGCTGCCGCTGGCCGCGGTGTTCGCCGAGGCGCTGCGCAAGGGCTTTGGCGCCTACCTCGACGGCCTGCGCGAGCCCGATGCCTGGTCGGCCATCAAGCTCACGCTGATCACCGCGCTCATCGCCGTGCCGCTGAACCTGGTGTTTGGCGTGGCGGCGGCCTGGTGCATTGCCAAGTACGAGTTCCGTGGCAAGGCCTTCTTGACCACGCTGGTGGACCTGCCGTTCTCGGTATCGCCCGTGGTGGCCGGCCTGGTCTACGTGCTGATGTTCGGCGCACAGGGCTGGTTCGGCCCCTGGCTGCAGGCGCATGACATCAAGATCATCTTTGCCGTGCCGGGCATCGTGCTGGCCACCGTGTTCGTGACCTTCCCCTTCATCGCGCGCGAGCTGATCCCGCTGATGCAGGCCCAGGGCAACGACGAGGAGCAGGCCGCCATCGTGCTCGGCGCCACCGGCTGGCAGACCTTCTGGTATGTCACGCTGCCCAACATCAAGTGGGGCCTGCTGTACGGGGTGATTTTGTGCAACGCACGCGCCATGGGCGAGTTCGGCGCGGTGTCGGTGGTCTCGGGCCACATCCGCGGGCAGACCAACACCATCCCGCTGCACGTGGAAATCCTCTACAACGAGTACCAGTCGGTCGCCGCCTTCGCAGCCGCCTCGCTGCTGGCGCTGCTGGCGCTGGTCACCCTGGTCATCAAGTCGATTGCCGAGTGGCGCAACGAGCAGCAAATGAAGGCCGCAGCCGAACTGCCGCCCGAGCGCCCCGCGCCTGCCACCGCCCCCTCTGCGCGCTGAAGGAAGAAGAAAGCACACCATGAGTATCGAAATTCGCAACGTCAGCAAGCAGTTCGGCGACTTCCATGCCCTGCGCGACGTGAGCCTGGACATCGCCTCGGGCGAGCTGATCGCGCTGCTCGGCCCCTCGGGCTGCGGCAAGACCACGCTCTTGCGCATCATCGCCGGGCTGGAGACGGCCGACGTGGGCACCATCCACTTCTCGGGCGAGGACACCACCGACGTGCACGTGCGCGAGCGCAACGTGGGCTTTGTGTTCCAGCACTACGCGCTGTTCCGCCACATGACGGTGTTCGAGAACGTGGCCTTCGGCCTGCGCGTCAAGCCGCGCAGCGAACGCCCGAGCGAGGCACAGATCAAGAAGAAGGTCACCGACCTGCTCAAGCTGGTGCAGCTCGACTGGCTGGCCGAGCGCCACCCCTCGCAACTGTCGGGCGGCCAGCGCCAGCGCATCGCCCTGGCCCGCGCCCTGGCGGTGGAACCCAAGGTGCTGCTGCTCGACGAGCCCTTCGGCGCCCTCGATGCCAAGGTGCGCAAGGAGCTGCGCCGCTGGCTGCGCCGCCTGCACGACGAACTGCATGTGACCAGCATCTTCGTGACCCACGACCAGGAAGAAGCGCTCGAAGTGGCCGACCGCGTGGTGGTCATCAACCAGGGCCGCATCGAGCAGAGCGGCTCGCCCCAGCAGGTGTGGGACAACCCGGCCAGCCCGTTTGTCTACGGCTTCCTGGGCGACGTGAACCTGTTCCAGGGCCGCGCGCACGAAGGCCTGGTACACCTCGACGGCATGCAGCTCGACGCCCCCGAGCACGCCGACGCGCAGGACACCAAAGCCTTTGCCTATGTGCGCCCGCACGACCTCGACGTGCAGCGCTACGCCCCCGGCGCCGGCATCGACGCCGCAGGCCGCCCCCGCGGCATCGTGGCGCAACTGAGCCGTGCCATCGTGGTCGGGCCCATCGCGCGGCTGGAACTTATTCCATCGGACGATCACAAACCAGCGGACAATTCGAATCCCGAGATGCTGATCGAGGCGCAGATCCCCGCGCAGCAGTTCCGGGAGATGGGTTTCAAGGAGGGTGAGACGCTGGTGGTGACGCCGCGGCGCGCCCGGGTTTTTCTGGACCACGCTGCCAACATCTGACGCTTGCCTACCTGGTGCTTTTTGCTGGCACCCGGCGCAAGCCAGGGTGCTGGGGCCTCAAGGGATGACAAGAATATGGTGTTCAAGTGGATCGATAACGCGCCGCGCCGCATCCTCGGGCTGATCAGCCTGGCCTGCGTGGCCATGCTGGCCTTCGGCATGTACCTGCAGCATGTGGTGGGGCTGGAGCCTTGTCCCATGTGCATCGTGCAGCGCTATGCGCTGATCGGCGTGGCCATCTTCACGGGCCTGGCTGCTGCGCGTGATTCGCGCGGCTGGTGGATGTCGCTGGCCGGCATCGCCGTCCTCATCGCCGGCTTCGGCGCCTTTGTCGCCGCGCGCCAGAGCTGGCTGCAGTGGTACCCGCCCGAGGTCGCCACCTGCGGCCGCGACTTCTACGGCATGATCGAAAACTACCCCATCAGCCGCGCCATCCCCATGATCTTCCGCGGCTCGGGCGACTGCGCGGCGATTGACTGGACCTTTCTGGGTGGCTCGATTGCCAACTGGTCGTTTGTCTGCTTTGTGGGGTTTGGGGTGGTGATGCTGGTCGTGCTGGGGCGGCATCTCAAGGGTGGGCGCCGGGGTGGGGCCGGTTATTCGATGGCCTGAAAATTCTCTGCATCCACGCAAAAGGCGCTCCGAGGAGCGCCTTTTGTCTTTGCGAGA
This sequence comes from Acidovorax sp. Root219, assembly GCF_001428665.1. Lineage (GTDB taxonomy): Bacteria > Pseudomonadota > Gammaproteobacteria > Burkholderiales > Burkholderiaceae_C > Acidovorax. The sequence continues at coordinate 112,697 of NZ_LMIJ01000013.1, read as the reverse complement.
GGTTGGAGCGGCTATCAAACTCAGCGAAGCGGGTCTGGCAAGGCGATGCGTGGCAGGCAGCAAGGCTACTACGAAAGCTCAGTTCGTAACTCTAACAGAGCGGAAGACCTCGCTAAGCTGCACAGCAGCAGCACGCCTGTCTCCCATGTCGACGAGCCTGTCGAGTGCTCGCAAGAGCTTTTGCGACATCGCTAAGGGCATCGGTTGCTGCCGCTCGCTGAAGCGCTGAATCAAACCCGACAGCCGCCCTGGCAGCTGTGTGCTTCGCCATCCAGGAGGGGTTCCCTCTCCGGCGAGGAGGTGCTCAATGTTGTCAACGAAATGCTGAATCGGATAGTGCGCGAAGCTGCTTTCACAAAGGTTCATCCAAGAGCGAGCAACGAAGGCGACAGAACCGTGGGCTCGCAATATGGGTTCGAAAATCGGAATCACCGTTTCCACTTCGGCCCAGTTTCGGTTGGCAAAGCGAACGGCACCACCTGCGTATCCGAGGTCAGCGAAGAACAGGTGCTTGACGATGCCGACGAAGTCCTGCCCTGAGTATCCGCCGTGAGCATCGTGGCTCCATCCCTGGTAGGCCAGAACGCGTTGCGTGACAGACGAGAGCAGCGCCAACGCGGTGCGAGGAATCTCAGGGCTGTCGGCCATCTGGGCAATCAGATGATCTGTGAAGCACTCGCCCAAGCTCGCAAATGTCTCGTCATTGGTGGCCATGGCAGGCTCCAGGAACCGCCGTGTGCCTTCTTCTATAGGTACCCTCAGCGCGATCTGGGACAGGAATCGGTACAGATGGCGACGCCATTCGAAGTAGTCTGGGCCGTAGGTGTCATCAAGGTCTCGCCGGCTTCTCGCCCAAGCAGGTGCGATTCGCACAATCGTCCAATTTGCCAGACCCTCGCACCAGTCCAGGAATGGCCCCGCGTGCGGTGGATCCGCCAATGCGGCTTCCAAGGGAATGACCTTCAGAACTTTTTCCAGAAACGCGGTGTCCACGTGCATGGGGTTGACCCGCCACCCGGCATCGACAGTGCGGCCACGTCGACGGCGAGCTTGAACAGCCTCGCCTTCAGTGATTTGCACCCACGGATCAGGCCAAGTGGGTAGTGCCCCCAAGACACGCGCTCTATCTTGGAGACGTTGGAGTTCTTTGGCGACCACACCCTCAATTCGCGCGTAGTGTCGTGACTCTGGGTCTCCTTCAAGACCGTACTGAACCTCATAGAGCGCGAGCGCCGTTGCCAGCCGGATCGCCGCCCACGCGATATCTGGATACTTGGGCCACGCGCCCATCAACGCGCCGAATGCCGCGACTGCGATCTCCTCGTATGGATCGGCGCACAACTCGGTGAGCAAAGACTGAAGTGACTGGACGTCCCCGTCGTCCTCAACAACTGCGAGCAGTGCCCCCAGCCCTTTGGTGGCGTACAGCACCGGATGGTGCATGAGCTTCATGGTGCGGCTGAAGAACGGTTGTGGCACCTCTGGCGTCCGGGCAGCACGAGTGCACACATCAACCGCCCATTGCAAGTGCGGTTCAGACTTTTCAAGCATCAGGATAGCTGCTACACCTGCAACGGCCGATTGCCGTTGATGTGCCAGTTCCGTGTATTCATGTCCGGTCTCGAAGAGGTCTTCGGAGTCGAGTTCCATTGCCGCTGTTGCAGCAGCTTCGAGCGTGAGCGATTCCTTCAGCTTGCCATCATCGAAGTAAGAATGGGCCCAGTTCAGAAGACTGAGATAGCGCCCCATCTCCATGTGCCGGGCTTGCAGCGCCTGGATGTCCTCGCTAGTGGCCTTGGGGTTCTCGTGGGAGATAACCACGTTTGATTCGTCCGGGCTAAGCTCCGCGCGATAGTTCTCACGCTTGCCAATCTCCGCCCAAATCTCCGCTGTTTCCGCGAGGTCCGAACGCACTTCGGCATTGTCTCGTTGCTCGGCGTAGTCGAAGGGCAGGTCCCCTGGGAAGCCTTGGATACGCGCAGACGCTTGTTCTCCTAGCTCTCCGCCCCTGAGCACCATGAGCGTGCCAAGAGAGCGGATGTCCGCACGGCGCACTGGCAGTTCGTTGCTTTTCTTTACCGCCAAGCCGTGAGGTCTATCCTGCGGCGTGATGAATCCGATAAGGTTCGCTGTCTGCGTCATGTCCTCCACCTGACGTCGGATGTCCCAGTGCCAGAGCCGTTGATTCGTCGCGAGGGGCCAGGTTGATGCGGAGGTGTGTTGCGCCTGTAGGGCGATGGCGGCAGCGACAGCGAGGGCCCCTACGGACTGGTTTCCTTCTAAGGTCGCCTTGAGGACGTCGTCGACTGGGGTACCTTTTTCTAGCTCACGGAATGCCCAGGCCTCAAGGGCCATCCAGCCTGAGTTGACGGCCGAGGGCCCGAAGTATCCACGAGCACCCAAGTACAGGCGGCTGTCGCCCCAGAAAACTTGTCGCCCCCACGGAAACTGCATAACGAAAGGAATAGGTGTTTCATCACGCTCGTGGGAGAGGCGATGCAACTGCCTCCATGACCGAATAGCGTGGTTGGCAACTTCCCGAACCAGCCTCCTGCCCTGGTCCGGTGCTTGCTGCAGCAGTGAGTGGAACGGCTCCCTCGTCGGAGCCGCAGGAAAGAAGGAGAAATGGTCGTCGATGGAGAGATGGTCCCATTCAAAGTGACCAAAGCTGTGTGGCACCAGGTGGTCCCCGCCTCGCATTTTCTTCTTTACAACCACTGGGAGGTGCTTGCGCACCACAGACAAAGTGAAGTCGACCAACTCTGAAGGACAAGCGCGTGCGAGAAATGGGCTATGTGTGAACACGGATTTCACTGCCTGACGTGGCATTTGTTCCAGGCGGCTCAAATCTCGGAGGTATTGAGTGACCAGGTGGCCCTGGGTCAGCGAAGAGTTCAGCACTAACGTGCGCAACGCCGACTCTAGCTCGTCCAAGCCGTCCCGCCATTCCTCGATCTCGGCCCAAACCCCGCGCTCCCTCGAGAACTCCCTTCGATGACGTTGATGCTCGACGTGGTATAGCCAAGCTAGGCAAGTCTGTACGATTCGCTCGGATACCGGGTTTCGGTAATGGGAGAACATGTTCTGCCAGACCTCGAACGCCGAAACCACATCTGGTATGACATTGGTGGGAATCTCGGAAGCATGGTCCAGAAGCCAGTCGCAGAAGCGAGCCCAGGCTGCGACGTCCGAAGGATGCCCCCAAATGTCCGCATACAGCATGCGCCTAGCGAGGTCGAGGTCAGGAGCATCTGATTGCGCGAGAACGGACGCATTCGGCGTAGTCTTTTCAGCTTGGTACCAAACGACCACTTTGCGGACCCGCGAGTAGGCGGTATTGAGCATTGCTCGGTCAAACACCGCGGAGTACTGCGCGAAGGTCTCCAGGGAGAACGGACCGACCATCCATGCACGAAGCCATTGAGAGCGGAGTCTTTGATTGCCCTCCAAGGCCGCCAAACGTTCTGCCCAACTATCGCCGCGGGCAAGCTCCGTCTGGGATAGGAGTTCGACCACTCGCCCAAGCGCCGGCGGCTCTCCAATTTCGCGAATGACCTCTGGCCAGGCGTCATCCGCCCGGACCAGGTGTTGCAGGAACGACCATTCGAAAAAGATGTCATGGGAGAACTGCACGGTATGCCCGCGTCTGACAGGTCGAACGATGCCGTCTGCCTCCAGTTCGACGAGGGCCAAAGCATCGACATCGGCTATGGGGATGCGCCTTCCAAGTTGATGCGCTCCTGTTTTAGCCAACTGCACCAATACATTTCGCCGGTAGCCTACCCGCGTGGGATCAGCGCCGTAGCCCCCGCGCTCCCACCACAACGCCGCAAGATCGACTTCGGAAGTGGCCTGCGCATTCGACGAGTCAACCTCTTTGGCAAGCACGGCCGCAAAAAAGGGACGACGAACGACCGCGCGAACTGAATCACTGCCGAAAAGTAGCGATCGAAGAGCTGGCTTGGCTTGCGCAAGCGCCTCGGCTTCCTCGTCGTCGAAAGAATCGATGGTCAGGGTCCGCACTCCTCTTGAAAACAGTTGCGCAGGAAGCCAAGTGCGCAGCGGCTCAATTCCCGTGTCGCGGACTGTGGCCACAACGCACCATCCTGACAGCAACGGCGACGATTGGATGGTGTTCAGCAGGTCCAGGAGGATGCTTCGGTGTTCGACCTCTACACGGTCGATACCGTCGACAAACAGCACGCTGCCGCCGGAGGCCGAAACTTCCACAAGGAGCTCCTCCAGGCTGCCGTGCGTCATGCCTGCCGCGGCGGCGTACTGCGCCCATGTGCTCCCCCGCAAACGGTCGGACTTTAGGAAGAGGACAGTTCCAGAGGAGGCAAGTTGTTCGATCGCCGATCGGAGAACGACAGACTTCCCCGCACCCGGCATGCCGGCAATTTGCACAAAGCCAGGCGACGCCGCAGCCTCGACCACCGCTTGGACGCTGGCGTCGCGGGGCACACTCAAGCCAGAGATGCTGTTCGCGATTTCTGCGGCGGCAAGTTGGCTCTCCTGCTGTATCGCTTGCAGTGCTCCTTGCGCACTCGGTGCCCCAGCCAACCGGAAAGCGCCATTTAGGCGAGCGACAAGCGTCTTGCGGTCGTAGCCTGCAGCGCGCCCTTGCGAGACGCGCACCAAGGCCAGCAACCGGCGCCACAGGTCGTCAGCGCGGGAACGGTCTATTGGAGCCAGGATACCGGCGAGGCCAGCGACTGTCTGCGCCTCGGATGGTGAGCCTTCGGTAAGCAAGTCCAGGCGTATGAGGACAAAGTGACTCAGTAGCTTATGGGTGGCGGCGTCAATCTCGCCGGACGCAACTTTGGACGAGAGGATGTCGCGAACTGCCTCGAACTGCGAGAGCTTTTCTCCTGCGACGCCCTCGGTCTGCAGCTTCGCGACGAACTGTTCCGAGGAGCTCTCTGCTCGCGCCCACTCACAAAGCGTCTCGAAGTTTCTCTTTGCTGCGTCGGAGATTTCGCCGACGATGGCGGCCAGCCTGTCCAACGCAACCTGAAAACCTGCGTCCGAGAGTGTTTCGTAAGCGCGCTCGATCGTCTCTCGGAAGTCAGCATTCGAGCTTGCCGCGCTGATTACCAGCCTGCGCTTGACCTGCGCGCTGAAAGTTATTGCGACCTGGTCAGCGCCCTCTGCCCGAACGATGAGGTCGTCAAGAGGCTGTCCGAACGAACCTTGCTGCACGGAGACATGTCTGACTACGCGGCCCGGAAGGCCTGGGGCTGTCGTTTCGCAGAGCAGCGCTGCCACATAAACCGAAGAAACCGCATCCTCAAAGCTGAAGCCTTGGCCCCCAGTAAGTTCAGGCGACGTCCCGCTCGGTGCTGCTTGCGTGGTGCCTTGCGTCTCCTGACCGTCACTGCCTTGGTCTGTCGTCATTGCTAGGAAAGGTTGGAACAATACTGATCTGCGCGCGGCGAGAGATCCATTCTCCGCATTCAGGAGTATCACCGTGGCCGGGAGGGTTTGGTTTCGGCAGGTTAGAACTTTGTGCGCGAACTAACGCGGTTGTAGCGGTCAAGTCGCCGAGTGCGGTCGCGTGAGGATCTCCTCAAATCCTGCACGATAGTACGCTTCGAACGCCTTGCGAAATGAATCTCGAGCTCCGGCATTTGCTGAGGCGCGACGATTGAGGAGGGGGTCGAATCGTTGAATCCAATCATTTTCGACCTGACTGTAGGTCTCAAGCGATGCTGCGACGAAGTGCAGGCGAAACTGTGCTTCGGGATGCTTATCAGTTATGGTTTGCTGAAATACACGGATCTTGTAGTCGTTGGGTGAATGGGCCTGAAAGTCCTTCATGTAGTCCGAGACACGACGCGCTAGAGATTTCGTTTTTCCTACATAGATTCGATAGTTCTGGTTGCCCACGCCCATCGCCCAAAAGTAGACCCCTGGGCCGCTGTGCACACTGGCCGCGGCGGAACGAATGTCCTGCTTGCTGAGAATTGTGAGCCTGGCATCCGACAGAACCAAAGCAAAACTAGTTTGGACCTCCGCCATTTGGTCTGCACTGAGGGCAAACGGTTCAAGGCCTGGAAAATATGGGATCGACATAAGACATCTACGATGCGTTGGGAAAGTTATGCAATTGGTCATGCGACGGTCTTGTGCAGCTGTCGCATCTCGCATGATTCCATAGATCGAAAATCCTATTCGCTCTTCCCAGCCAGAATCTACATGCAGGGCATTTCTGCTGGGCGGATGGCGATGTACTGGCGGCGCGGCGGTGCGAAAAGATGACCTTACTGTCCCACATTAAACCCAAGAGGCCAAAGTCTCTAGACTTGAAAACGATGAGACTGAGATTCATAGGGCGAGCATCGCTTCCTTGAACGGAAAGCGCACGCCCTCCGTGCCATCCACCCAGGCGGGCAGCTTGTGCATCACGCTGTCGAACAGGGGGCTTGCCTGCCATCGCGCGAGCCAGGCCTGCAGCTGCGGCCAGGGCTGGGCATCCCACCAGCCAGCGTCAATGCCCGCAAACTGCCGCACGAAAGGCGCAATCGCCATGTCGGCCAGCGCAGCATGATCGCCCAACAGAAACGGTTGCCCGGCCAGCCGTGCCTCCAGCCCCTGCAACCACTCCACGGCCTGCACACGCGCCTGGGCAGCATCCGCCTCGGGATACCGGCTCGGGTACTTGCAGCGATCCAGCGCCTGCTTGAAGGGGCCGTCGCATTCGGCGATCAGCGCCAGCATGGCTGCCTCGTCGCCGTGGCTGGGCGTGAGCCAACCGGCGGGGTCGTTGCGGCCCAACGCCCAGCGCATGATGTCCAGGCTCTGCTCCAGCACGGTCCCATCGGGCAGCTCCAGCACGGGCACAGTGGCCTTGGGCGATGCCCGCATCAGGCCCTGGGGCTTGGCGCGCAGCACCACCTCGCGCAGCTCGCACACCTGGCCGCTCACTGCCAGGGCCAGGCGGGCGCGCATGGCATATGGGCAGCGGCGGAAGGAGTAGAGGACGGGCAGGGCGCTCATGCGGGCCCGCCTTCTTCCCCGTCCACACTCCCGCTGCGGGGCGGCGTGCCCGGCTGGCGGGCGCCGATGTGCTCCTCGCCCCGCGCCTTGGCCAGCTGCATCTGGCGCTCGCGTTCGGCCAGGGCCTGCTCCTGCTCGGGCGTGCGCGTGCCGTGGCAGTAGGGGCAGCTCACACCTGCCACGTAGTGGGGCGAGGCCAGTTCCGCCTCGCCCAGGGGCATGCGGCACGATCGACACAGCTGGTGGTGGCCGGGCGCGAGGCCATGGCCCACCGAGACGCGCTCGTCGAAGACAAAGCAGTCGCCATGCCACAGGCTGTCTTCCTCGGGCACCGTCTCCAGGTACTTGAGGATGCCGCCTTCGAGGTGGTACACCTCGCCGAAGCCTTGGGATTTGAGCAGCGCGGTCGACTTTTCGCAGCGAATGCCGCCGGTGCAGAACATGGCCACGCGCGGCTTGCCTTCGAGCACGCCGCCGGGGGCGGACTGCTCGGCCACCCAGGCCGGAAACTCCGCAAAGCTCTTGGTGTGCGGGTTGATCGCGCGCGCAAAGCTGCCGATGCCCACCTCGTAGTCGTTGCGCGTATCCACCACCACCACGGCCGGGTCGGCGATCAGGGCGTTCCAGTCCTCGGGCTTGACGTAGGTGCCCGCGTTGCGCGCCGGGTTCAGGCCGGGCACGCCCAGGGTCACGATCTCGCGCTTCAAGCGCACGCGCATGCGGTAGAAGGGCTGGCGCTCGCCCGGGGCCTCCTTGTGCTGCAGGGCGGCAAAGCGGGCATCGCTGCGCAGCCAGGCCAGCACCGTGTGCACGCCTTCGGGCGGGCCGGCTATGGTGCCGTTGATGCCCTCGGGCGCCAGCAGCAGCATGCCGCGCACGCTGTGGGCGTCGCACAAGGCCTGCAAAGGGTCGCGCAGATCCGCAAAGTCGGGCAGGTCGACGAACTGGTACAGGGCGGCAGTGAGGATGGATGGCGTGACAGACTGCACGGAGGCGGGTGTAAAACAGGACAGAAGGGCTGATGATAACGGTCACTTTTGGTTACGATGGGTGGTCGCCAACGCCGCAGCCAAGGTCGCCATGAGCAAGGAATCCACCGTCCATCTTTTTCGCCGGCTCGAGCAGCTCAACGGCATCGGTGCCGCGCTCTCGCGCGAGCGCGACATCGACCGGCTGCTGGAGAACATTCTGGAGGCCGCCAAGGCCATCACCGGGGCCGATGGCGGCACGCTCTACAGCGTGACCGAGGACCAGACGGCGCTGCGCTTCGAGATCGTGCGCACCGATTCGCTGGACATCCGCCTGGGCGGCACCACGGGCCGGCCCATCGATTTTCCGCAGTTGCCGCTGCGCAATGCCGATGGCTCGCCCAACGATTCGCTGGTGGCGGCCTATGCGGCCATCCACGACCGCACGGTGAACGTGGCCGACGCCTACAGCGAAGAGGGCTTCGACTTTTCGGGCACGCGGCTGTTCGACCAGCGCACCGGCTACCGCTCGCAGTCCTTCCTCACAGTGCCCATGCGCAACCATGACCGCGAGCTCATCGGCGTGCTGCAGCTCATCAATGCGCGCGACCCCGTGACCGGCGAGGTCACCGAGTTCTCGGCGGCCGACCAGAGCCTGGCCGAGTCGTTGGCTTCGCAGGCGGCGATTGCGCTGACCAACCGGCTGCTGATCACGCAGCTGGAGCGGCTGTTCGAGTCGTTCGTGAACCTGATCAACCTGGCCATCGACGAAAAATCGCCCTACACCGGCGGCCACTGCCAGCGCGTGCCGGCCCTGACCATGATGCTGGCCGAGGCGGTGAACACCACGCAGCAGGGGCCGCTGGCATCCTTCACCATGAGCGAGCGTGACCGCTACGAGCTCAAGATGGCCGGCCTGCTGCACGACTGCGGCAAGATCACCACGCCCGTGCACGTGGTGGACAAGGCCACCAAGCTGCAGACCCTGTACGACCGCATCGGCCTGGTGGACACGCGCTTCGAGGTGCTCAAGCGCGATGCCGAACTGGCCGCCCTGCGCCGCCAGCTGGCCTTGCGCCCGGTGGTGGACGCTGCCGCCGAGGCGCAGGAGCTGCAAGGCCTGCAGCACGGCATCCAGGCGCTGGAAGAGGAGCGCGAGTTCATGCGCCGCTGCAACCAGGGCGCCGAGGCCATGCGTGCCGAGGACCAGCAGCGCGTGCGCGACATCTCGGCCGCGCGCCAGTGGCGCAACCCGCAGGGCGTGCAGACCAGCTTTCTCACGGCCGAGGAGCTGGAGAACCTGACCATCCGCTCGGGCACGCTCACCCAGGCCGAACGCGACACCGTCAACTACCACATCGTTGCCACCATCAAGATGCTGGAGACGCTGCCCTGGCCGCGCCATTTGAAGAACGTGCCCGAGTACGCGGGCGGCCACCATGAGCGCATGGACGGCAAGGGCTACCCGCGCGGCCTCACTCGCGACCAGATGTCGGTGCAGGCCCGCATGATGGGTATTGCCGACATCTTCGAGGCGCTGACTGCCGCCGACCGGCCCTACAAGAGCGGCATGACGCTGTCGCAGGCGCTGGCCATCATGTGCAAGATGCGCGACAACGGCCATATCGACCCCGACCTGTTCCAGGTGTTCGTGCGCGAGGGCGTCTACGCGCGCTATGGCAAGGAGTTTCTGGAGCCTGCACAGGTGGACGAGATCCCCCCTGAGGTGATCGCCAGGGCGCTGGTCAGCTAAGAGGCCACTTGCGCCATCAGCCAGTGGTGGAAGGCCTCCATCGCCGGGCTCGGCACACGTGATTTCAGGCGCGTGAGCCAGTAGGCGCCGCGCTGCAGCTCCAGCGCAAACGGGCGCACCAGCCGGCCCTGCTGCAGCTCGCGCGTGAACATGCTCACCGGCAGCAGGGCCACGCCCGCGCCCTGCACGGCGGCCTCGGCCAGGGTCAGGGACGAGTCGAACACGGCGCCGCGCACCACGGGGCAGGGGGCACCGGCCGCCTCGAACCAGGCCACCCATTCGTCTACGCGGTAGGTGCGCAGCAGCGGCTGGCGCGCCAAATCCGCCGGGTGGCGCAGGTGGTGGGCGAGGGCCGGGGCGCACATGGCCGTCATGGGGGCGTGCAATATGCACTGCGCCTCGGTGCCGTGCCAGGCTCCGTCGCCGAAGCGGATCGCGTAGTCCAGGCCCTCGCCGGCCATGTCCACCCGGTTGTTGTGTGTGAGCAGGCGCAGGTCCACAAAGGGGCAGGCCTGCTGAAAGTCGCGCAGCCGAGGCAGCAGCCAGCCCACGGCAAAGGTGCCGACCACGCCCACGGTAAGCACCTCGCGCGGGCGGGCATCGCTCATGTGCTCCAGCGCGGCCGCAATGCGCTCGAAGGCGTCGCTGAGCACCGGCAGCAGCGCCTGCCCCTCGTCCGTGAGCGCCAGGCCCCGGGGCAGGCGGCGAAACAGCGGCTTGCCCAGCCGGTCCTCCAGGTTGCGGATGTGCTGGCTCACGGCCGTCTGGCTCACATTGAGCTCGTCGGCGGCGCGGGTCAGGTTCAGGTGGCGTGCGGACACCTCGAAGGCGCGCAGGGCGTTGAGCGGCAGGTGCATAAGTTTTTCTTGGGTCTCGGGTCGATTATTGTCGATGGTGCGCTGTGCGTCGAATCGGTATCGTTGCGGCTATTCCGTTCAACAACAGAGGTAAATGATGATTCGACGAGATTTCGTAGCCGCTTTCGGCTTGATCCCCCTGGCCACCTTGGCCCAGTCCATCCCGCAGAAAAACAGTGGGGCTGCGGCCGACGCTGCCTGGCTGGCAGACCTGAAACGCATCGAGGCCAGCGTGGGCGGCCGCGTGGGCGTGGCCGCGCTCGATACCCACACCGGCCGGCAGATCGCGCACCGGGGGGGAGAGCGCTTTCCCATGGCCAGCACCTTCAAGCTGCTGCTGGCCGCGCAGACCCTGCGCCGCGTGGACCAGGGCCACGACAAGCTGGACCGCCGCGTGACCTACGCCAAAAAAGACCTGGTGACCTACTCGCCCGTGACCGAGCCGCACGCCGATGGTGCCGGCCTAACCGTGGAAGAGCTGTGCGCCGGCACCATGACCCTGAGCGACAACACCGCCGCCAACCTGCTGTTGGCCAGCAACGGCGGCCCACCCGCGCTCACGGCCTATGTGCGCTCGCTGGGCGACAGCATCACCCGACTGGACCGCATCGAACCCGAACTCAACGAGGCCAAGCCCGGCGACCCGCGCGACACCACCACGCCCGTGGCCATGGTGCATTGCATCCAGGCGCTGGCCTTGGGCCAGGCCCTGTCACCGGCCTCGCGCGAGAAGCTGCAGGGTTGGCTGCTGGCCAACAAAACGGGTGACAAGCGCCTGCGCGCCCGCCTGCCCGAGGGCTGGAAGGCCGGGGAGAAGACCGGCACGGCATCGCGCAGCACCAGCAACGATGCCGGCGTGTTCTGGCCGCCAGCGCGCAAGCCCATCGTGGTGAGCTGCTACCTGACCGGCGGCGAGGCGCCGCCCGAGCAGCGCGATGCCGCCATGGCCGAGATTGGCGCGCTGGTGGCGCAGTGGGCCCTGGCTGCGTAAGTGTGCCTATCCGCTACCTCTGGCTGCACTTCGCGGCGCTTTGAAACTGGCACGCCCAATGCCAGTGCCCCCGTGCAAGGGCCGCCCCGCCGCGCTGGGGGCGTCCCCCTGGGGGGATGGCGCGCAGCGCCTCAGGGGGGCAGCAAATGTTTTGCGTGCAGGGCCATCATCTTTTCCTCGTTGGCCTCGATGACCAGGGTCTCGAAACCGCCCAGCATCGGCAGGCGCGCCAGCACCGCGGCGCGCACCGGCTCGGCGTTCTCGCCGATGCCACCGGTGAACACCAGGACATCGAGCCCGCCCATGGACACGGCCAGCATCGCCGTGTACTGCGCCACCTTCAGCGCGAAGTAGTCGACCGCAAAGGCCGCCTGCGGGTCGGCGCTGGCCAGCAGGGTCTGCATATCGCTGCTGACACCGGACAGGCCCTTGAGGCCCGACTCCTGGTACAGCAGCTGCTCGACCTGCGCGGCATCCATGCCCAGTTCGCGCTGCAGGTAGATCACGGCGCCCGCATCGATGGCGCCGCTGCGCGTGCCCATCGGCAGGCCGTCCAGGGCGGTCATGCCCATGGTGGTGTCCACGCTGCGGCCCGCCTGCATGGCGCACAGGCTGGCGCCGTTGCCCAGGTGCGCGGCCACCACTCGGGCCTGCCGCAGGTCGGGGCGCGTGCGGGCGATCTCGTGCGCCAGCCATTCGTACGACAGGCCATGGAAGCCGTATCGGCGCACGCCCTGGGCGCGCACGCTCTCGGGCAGCGCAAAGGTCTGGAACAGCGGGTCCATGCGCGCATGGAAGGCGGTGTCGAAGCAGGCGATGTCCAGCGCATGGCTGGCAAGGCGCTCTGATGCGGCAATGCCGGCCAGGTTGTGCGGCTGGTGCAGGGGCGCCAGCGGGGCCAGGGCCTGGAGACGGGCCACGATGTCGGGCGTGACGGCCACCGGCGCGCGAAAGTCCGCACCGCCATGCACTACCCGGTGCACCACGGCTGCCAGGTGCCAGCCGTCGTCGTGCTGGTCGATCAGCGCGATCACGGCCGCCATGGCAGTGTCGTGGTCGGCCGCAGGCAGGGGCGTGCGCAGCGGGGCCTCGGCCCCGGCCAGTTTTGCAGACAACTGCGCGCTGGTGCCGATGCCGGTCACCTTGCCCGCCATCAGCACGGCGAGCGACTCGCGCTCGAACACCTGGAACTTGATGCTGGACGAGCCGACGTTCAGCACCAGCAGCACCGGGGTGGCCTTCTTCATTTGATCAGCCCCTTGCTGCGGGCATGGGCCAGCAGCAGCGCCACGGCGCACGACAGCAGGCGTGCCCGCTGGCTGTCGGCCCGGCTGGTCAGGATGATAGGCACGCGCGCGCCCAGCACGATGCCGGCGGCCTCGGCACCACTCAGAAAGATGAGCTGCTTGGCCAGCATGTTGCCCGCCTCGATGTTGGGCACCAGCAGGATGTCGGCGTTGCCCGCGACCTCCGAGACGATGCCCTTGGTGCGGGCCGCCTCCACGCTGATCGCATTGTCGAAGGCCAGCGGCCCGTCGATCAGGCAGCCCGTGATCTGGCCCCGGTCGGCCATCTTGCACAGGGCGGCGGCATCGAGCGTGGCGATCATCTTCGGGTTGACGGTCTCCACTGCCGCCAGCACCGCCACCTTGGGCAGGATGTCGGCGCCGAACAGCGCATGCCAGAGATCGACGGCGTTCTGCACGATGTCGACCTTGGTGGCCAGGTCGGGCGCAATGTTCACCGCCGCGTCGGTGATGATGAATGCCTTGGAATAGCTCTCCTGGTCGATCAGGAAGGCGTGCGAGATGCGCCGCTCGGTGCGCAGGCCGGCGTCGCTCTTCACCACCGCGCCCATCAGTTCGTCGGAGTGCAGCGAGCCTTTCATCAGCGCATCGACCTCGCGGGCGGCGGCCAGTGCCACCGCTTTGGCGGCCGCATCGTGGCTGTGCTCGGCATCGATCACCTGCCAGGCAGAGATGTCCACGCCCGCCGCTTTGGCCGCCTCGCGGGTGCGCGCGGCGGGCCCCACCAGCACGGGGGTGATCAGCCCGGCCTCGTGGGCCTCGCGCGCTGCCTGCAGCACATTGGCGCTGACCGCGTGGACGATGGCAGTGCGCGCCGGCGCCAGCGTGCGGCAACGGGTCAGCAGGGTGTCGGCATCAAAGCTGTTCATCGGGGGATCACCAGGGTTGGTTGGAAAACAAACAGGACGCCGGACCGGGTCATATATTGGTGCTCATACGAATTTGCATTCAATCGGATAACTAGGCGGGGAGCCGCAGACAGTGCTGTAGCACGGCAAGGCTCCCCAACGACGTTAGCCGGTTGAAGGCAAATTCGTCAGAGCTTCTTGACCAGCACCTGGCTGCGCCGGTCCCAGTTGTACTTGCGCTTGCGCGCCTCGGGCAGCCAGTCGGGGTCGGCGGGCTGAAAGCCGCGCTTGATGAACCAGTGCATGGTGCGCGTGGTCAGCACGAAAATGCTGTCCAGGCCCGCAGCGCGGGCGCGCTGCTCGATGCGCTTGAGCAGCTTTTCGCCGTCGCCCGTGCCCTGGCTTTGCGGCGATACGGTGACGGCGGCCATCTCGGCCGTCTTCGCCTCGGGGTAGGGGTACAGCGCCGCGCAGCCGAAAATCACGCCGTCGTGGTCGATGATGGTGTAGGCGGAGATGTCGCGCTCGATCTCGGTGCGGTCGCGCTTGACCAGGGTGCCGTCCTTCTCGAACGGCTCGATCAGCTGCAAGATGCCGCCCACGTCGTCGATGGTGGCCTCGCGCAGCTCTTCGAGCTTTTCATCGATCACCATGGTGCCGATGCCGTCGTGCACGTACACCTCCAGCAGCAGCGAGCCATCCACCGCAAACGGCAGAATGTGGCTGCGCTCCACGCCGGCCTTGCAGGCCTTCACGCAGTGCTGCAGGTAAAAGCCGGTGTCGGTGGGCTGCTGCGCGGTGGGCAGCGTGGCCAGCAGGGCCTGGGCTGCGGCCAGCGGCAGCTCGGTGTCGATGGGGTTGTCATCGCCCTCGGGCTCGCCGGGCAGCATGCGGATGCCGGGCACCTCGGTCAAAAAGATCAGCTTGTCGGCGCGCAGCTCGATGGCCACGCTGGTGGCGACTTCTTCCATGCTCAGGTTGAAGGCCTCGCCGGTGGGCGAGAAGCCGAACGGCGATAGCAGCACCAGCGCGCCCATGTCCAGCGTGCGCTGTATGCCGGCCACATCCACCTTGCGCACCAGGCCCGAGTGCTGAAAGTCCACCCCGTCCATGATGCCCACGGGCCGTGCCGTGAGGAAGTTGCCCGAGATCACGCGCACCGTGGCGCCGGCCATGGGCGTGTTGGGCAGGCCCTGGCTGAAGGCAGCCTCGATCTCGTAGCGCAGTTGGCCGGCGGCCTCCTGCGCGCAGTCGAGCGCCACCGAGTCGGTGATGCGGATGCCGTGCGAGTATTTGGCCTCATGCCCCTTGGCCGCCAACTGCTCGTTGACCTGCGGGCGAAAGCCGTGCACCAGCACGATCTTCACACCCATGGCCTGGATCAGCGCCAGATCCTGCGCAATGCTGTGCAGCTTGCCGGCCGCGATGCCTTCACCCGTCAGCCCGATCACGAAGGTCTGGTTGCGAAACTTGTGGATGTAGGGTGCTACCGAGCGGAACCAGGGGACGAAGGTAAAATTGAAAACGGCGGACATGGGCAGCGAGGGGTGGGGCGACCGAACAATAAGAATGCGTTGGCAGGCCGGCATCATAAGGGCGTACCCCGCCCCGCGCTGCGGGCCGGTTCACACAGCCTGGCGGAACGCGCCCAGTTTGGCCGCAAACGGCTCCAGCACCAGCCCTTCGTCCGGCAGGCCGCCCTGCACCGGGGCTGCCAGCGCAATGCCGCAGTCCTTGAGCAAAGCGACCATCTCCACCGGGGCGATGGTGCCCTGGTGCAGCAGCGCGTCCACCGTGCGGCCCAGGGCCTCGCGGTGGGTCTGCAGCAGTTCCTGGGCGCGCCGGTACTGCTGCTGCATCAGCGCCTCGATGGCCTCGTTGCTTGGGGCCACGTCGGTGTTGACGTGGTTGTCCATCTCCACCGTCACGTCGGTGCGCGCCAGGCGCGCGCCGAAGCCGTGGTGGCGGATGTAGCGTGCCGCCTCGGCCGTCACCTGCTTGTAGTCCTGCTCGGCGCCGGTGGTGCAGGCCATTTCGCCGAACACCAGCTCCTCGGCCACGCGGCCGGCCAGGCCCACGCACATCATGTCCAGCGCGTTCTGCCGGGTGGTGGCTTTCAGGCTGGAGAAGCTGTTGTACCCGCCCTCGAACGACGCGATGTTGATCTTCACCTCCTGCGGGGCATGGCCGAACAGCACGCAGTAGGCCAGGCCGTGGCCGGCCTCATGCACCGCCAGCAAAGCGCGAAAGTCGGCGTTGGCGCGCTGCTTGAGGCGGTTCAATTCCAGCACCACCGGGAAGGTGGTTTCTGCCGGCCCTTGCGGACCCTGGCCCTGCACCAGCAGCTGGCGCTTGCCAGGCGCGAGGCTGATGGGGAACTCCTGCGCCAGCGGCAATTGCTCCTGCATGACCCACAGCGCTGCGTTGACCAGGTTGGCGCTCAGGATGGCGTGCACCGACGAGAACAGCGGCCGCGTGCCCTGCGCTGGAAAGACGGCATTGGCATACAGCTCATCGAGCACGTCCTGCCCGATGGCAAAGCGCACGCCGCACTGCGCAGCGATGTCGTCCACATAGCGCGTGCACAGGTTGCGGATGAGCTGCTCGTAGGTCGCCTTGCTGAACGAGGGGTAGATCACATGCTCGTTGCCCAGGCGCGCGATCTGCTCGGGCTTGAAGCGTTCGCCCAGCGCCTTCTTCACGTCGATCAGCGACAGCTTGCGCGTGAGGCGGTGGAAGATGTCGGCGTCGGTATCGCAGTCCTCCACGCGCTGGGCGGTCTCGTGGTACATCTCGTCGAGGTTGCCGCAGACGAAGACCAGCAGCTTGCTGTAGTCGGTCTCCCATGCGTGGTGCGACTGCTGAAAGCGCGTGAACAGCGCCTGCACCTTGGCGGGCGGCCACTGCATGATCTCGGCCAGCGGCTCCTGCAGCTTGAGCATGCGCTTGAGCTCCTGCCCATCCCATGCGTCGAGCTGGAAGCGGTAGGGGGCCTTGCCCGCGCGCGCGTCATCGTCGGTTTCGGCGCGCTCGGCCTCGTAGTGGGCGTCGGCCAGCTTGCGCTCGATGTTGGACAGCGCGCTCAGCGCGGGCGGCAGGCGCCCGTCGGAGAGCAGCGTCCACACGTCCTGGTAGCGCTCGACCTTCACGTCCTCGCCCTTGCGGTCCATGGTGCGAAAGCGCTGGAATTCGTCGAGCACCAGCACGCCCGGTGCGCCTTCGTGGATGCCCGAGTCGCCCAGCATGCCCGAGATGGTGGAGCTGCGGTAGCTGGCGCCATGGCTGAAGCCGTCCATCTGCACTTCCACGAAGCGGTCGTAAAAGCCCAGCAGCTGCGCCAGGCGTCGCGTGAGCTGCGTCTTGCCGGTGCCCGTGAGGCCCCACAGGCAGACGATGACCGGGCGGCTGATGAGCTGGGGCAGCACGTACCAGGCGCGCACGGCATCGATCACTCGGTCGATCACGTCGTCGATGCCGAAGAGCTCGGCCTTGAGCTGCGCGGCCGCCTGGGCCAGCGCCTGCTGGCGCACGGCCAGCTCGGCCGCCGTCACGGCGCCCGCAGGGGCAGGGCCCCCATGCGCATGCACGGGGGCCGGCGCTGCCTGCGCTGCGGTGGTGGGCAACCCGCCCGCGGCCAGTGCCGCGGTGGGGTGCAGGGGGTGCCGCAGGTGCGGCGGCACGTCGTTGGTGAATGGATTCATATCGTCAATCAATCAATCGTTCTGTAGCTTGCCTTGGGTCGCCTTGCGCAGGGCGACGTTGTCCGCGCGGCGCTGGGCCCCGCGGCTGCGTATGTGCTTGCCTGCCGCGCTGGACAGGCTGCGCCGGGCCAGCGCGGTGGCCACAGGGTTTCGGGGCGGGCCCGAGGGTTCGAGCTTCAGCACCAGGGGCTGCTTCATGCGGCGCAGCTTCTTGATTTCACCCTGGGCGTAGGCGCGGGACAATTTTTGGGCACTCATGTGCACTCCACAAACAAAAAACCCCGGCAAGGTAGCCAGGGCTTGTGGAGCGCTGCACTGGGTGCAAGGTGCGCTTGTTTGCCGTGGCTGGACTCGTGAATGCACAGTCCAGCCGGGGCGGTGGACTGTGGTCAGGCAGGAGCGAACAAGGGAACAAACATGGCGGTGACCTCCAGGGCTTTCAGCGGTGGCCGACATGGCCAAGCGTTGCGGAAAGAAGGCGCCATTGTGGCGAGCCGCGCAGCGTGTGGCAAGCCGGGGGCGTTGCGAAAAACGCTGACTGTCGCGTGAAAGGAACAGTGATGGCGTGCGCCGATCAATCGCCCTGGCGATAGACCCAGCCCGCGGCGTGCAGCCACTCCTGCTGGTCCTGCGTCCGTACGACCAGTTCGACCAGGTCGCGGCCTTCGTGCAGCGGTACCTGCACCGCCATGCCCGCGCGGTCTGCCGACAGGGGGAGCAGGAACTGGCGGTCATCCCAGAACAGGTAGCCGCGCAGCTCGGGCAACTCCCTCAGGGTGGCGGTGGCCATGCTGCCGGCTGCCAGCAGGATCGATTCCGGCGCTTCGTTGGCCTGGATCCAGGTGGTGTCCAGGCGGTCGGCCCAGGCGGCGGGCAGCGGGGCGGTCGCGCGCGGCATCTGCTGTGCCATGGGCGTGGTAACCCAGTAGTGCCCGGCGCGGGCCGGCTCGCGCGACAGCAGGTAGCGGCGGCCATCGGCCTGCTCCCAGCGGTAGTGCGTGCCGGGCTTGGCATCCGCCCACCACCAGCCATCGCTGCGCAGACGCAGGCCGTCGCACAGCGGCTCCCAATCCTTGAGCGCTGCGGACCACACCGAGATATCGATCTGCTGGCTGTCGGGCGAAACCACCTTCAACGGCTTGGACGCACGCCCATAGATGCCAAGCACGGCATCGACGTCGGTGGTGGATGACGTGGCCACCGAAGGCACGGTGGTGCTGACCTTGGCAGGCAGGGCCTGCAGTTGGCCGGTCTCCTGCAAGGCCCGCAGCATGATGCCTTCGGCGATGGGGCCGGGGCGAAAGCCCGGGGCGTTGCCCGTGAGCAGCAAGGCCATGCCGGCCTGGGGCAGCACGTAGAAGTCGCTTGCGCAGAACACCGTGCTGCCGCTCTTTTGCCAGGCCCGCACGCCGGCGGCGTCCAGGCCCGGCTGCTGCGTGCTGTCCCAGCCCAGGCCCCAGTGCCAGTCGGGGGCGAGGTCGATGCGCATGCCCTGGTTCTGGTCGCGGCCCATCTCCAGCACGCCGGCTTTCGAGACCACGCGCTGGCCATCCTGCTCGCCGCCCTGTATCAGCAGGGCGGCAAGCCGCATCATGTCGCCGGGCGTGGTGCACAGCCCGCTCGTAGCGTAGCCCATCACGAACTCCTGCCCTTGCCGGGCCTGGCCGATGTAGCCCGGCGCGAAGCTGCCCTCGGGCAGGGGCCGCAGCGTGAAGCCCGAGCGGCCCATGCTGAGCGGCGTGAGGATGGCCGACTGCACGAACGCGGGGTAGCTCTGGCCCGTGACAGCCTGCACGATGCGCTCGATCAGCGTGAAGCCATCGTTGCAGTAGACCGCCATGGCCCCAGGGGCGTGTTTGAGGTGCATGTCGGCCAGCGCGGCCTCCACCCCGGCTGCATACCCTGGAATCGGGGCAAACGCGAACATGTTGTGCAGGTAGGTGCCGGGCAGGCCCGAGGCGTGGCTGAGCAAATGCCGCACGGTGATGTCGCGGTAGCCGGACGACAGCATGCTGAACTGCGGCAGGTAGCGCACTACCGGGGCATCGAGTTGCACCAGCTGGCGGTCCGCGAGGATCATGACGGCCAGCGCCGCGACCACCTTGCTGACCGAGCCGACGTTGAACCGCGTTTCCGGCGTGGCGGGGGCGGCCGGGGTGGCTGGGTTGGCAGAGGTATCGCGCAGCACCCCGAAGGCCTCCTGCCAGACGATGCGGTCACCGTACATCACCGCAATCGAGGCGGCCCGTGTGTCACTGGCCTGCATGGCCTGGCGGATCTGGCGGCGGCCCCAGGCCATGGTGGCATCCAGGTTGGGCGCGGGGGCGCCGCTGCCACCGCAGCCGGGCAGCCAGGGGGCAAGGGCCGCCGTGCCGGTCCATGCCAGCCAGTCGCGGCGCGATGGGGTGGGGAGGCGTTCGTCCAGGGGAGGCTTGGAAGCAGATGTCTGCGGAGGCATTCGGGATATTCTGGGGTGCGCGCGGCGTGACGACATTGCCGGTTGGTGATGGGGTGATTACATCCTGAAAATCACCCGGTCCAGCAGTCGTTTCGCACCGAAAAGCTTACCCGATGGGGCGGCAGCGTGCCCCCTGGCCGCTCGCGCATGGCCGGTGTTGCACAAGGCCAACGCCTGCCTCGGATAATGCGTGCTTCATGACCGACTCCACGCTTCCCCTTTCCCAGCCCGTCCAGCCCGTCGCGCCTGCCAGGCCCCCCGCCAAGCTGCACATCGAGTTCCCCGAATCCCTGCCCGTCTCGGGCAAGCGCGAGGAGATCATGGCGGCCATCCGCCAGCACCAGGTCGTCATCGTCTGCGGCGAAACCGGCTCGGGCAAGACCACGCAGCTGCCCAAAATCGCGCTGGCCCTGGGCCGGGGCAAGTGCAATGCACCGGCAGGGCAGAAGGGCCAGATGATCGGCCACACCCAGCCGCGCCGCATTGCGGCCAGCAGCGTGGCCAAGCGCATCGCCGAAGAGCTCAAGACGCCGCTGGGCGACGTGGTGGGCTTCAAGGTGCGCTTTCAGGACCGGCTCTCGCGCGATGCCTCGGTCAAGCTCATGACGGACGGCATTTTGCTGGCCGAGACGCAGACCGACCCGCTGCTCAAGGCCTACGACACCATCATCATCGACGAGGCGCACGAGCGCAGCCTGAACATCGACTTCCTTCTGGGCTACATCCGCCAGATCCTGCCGCGCCGGCCGGACCTCAAGGTGGTGGTGACTTCGGCCACCATCGATGCGGACCGGTTTGCCAAGCACTTCGAGTCGGCCAAAGGGCCAGCGCCCATCATTTATGTATCCGGCCGCACCTTTCCCGTGGAGCAGCGCTGGCGGCCGTTCGAGGACACGCGCGACTACGGCCTCAATGAAGCCATCGCCGATGGCGTGGACGAACTCTGGCAGGGCAATGCCGCAGGCGACATCCTGATCTTTCTGCCGGGCGAGCGCGAGATCCGCGAGGCCGCCGACCACCTGCGCAAGCACCTGGCGCACCAGCCGGTGATGCGCAACGCCGAGGTGCTGCCGCTGTTCGCGCGCTTGTCGCAGGCCGAGCAGGACCGCATCTTCGACGGCCACACCGGCCGCCGCCTGGTGCTGGCCACCAATGTGGCCGAGACCTCGCTCACGGTGCCGGGCATCCGCTATGTGATCGATGCGGGCACGGCCCGCGTCAAGCGCTACAGCTTTCGCAGCAAGGTGGAGCAACTGCTGGTCGAACCCATCAGCCAGGCCGCCGCCAACCAGCGCGCGGGCCGCTGCGGCCGGGTGGCCAACGGCATCTGCATCCGCCTGTACGACGAGGCCGACTTCAACGCCCGCCCGCGCTTCACCGACCCGGAAATCCTGCGCAGCTCGCTCGCCGGCGTGATCCTGCGCATGAAGTCGCTGCATCTCGGTGACGTGGTTCAGTTCCCCTTCATCGAAGCGCCTTCGGGCCGCGCCATTGCCGATGGCTACCAGTTGCTGGGCGAACTGGGCGCGGTGGACGAGGCCAACGAGCTCACGCCCATGGGCGTGGAGCTGTCGCGCCTGCCGCTCGACCCGCGCGTGGGCCGCATGATCCTGGAGGCACGCGACCGCAAGGCGCTGGACGAGGTGCTGGTGATTGCCAGCGCCCTGAGCGTTCAGGATGTGCGCGACCGTCCCCTGGAGGCGCAGCAGCAGGCCGACCAGGCGCATGCCAAGTTCGACGACGAGAAGAGCGAGTTCAGCGGCTACCTCAAGCTGTGGAAGTGGATCAACGAGGCCCGTGGCGGGGCGCCCACGCTGCCGTCGGCCCGTGCGCAGAAGGCCATGGCCAACCAGCGTGCGCCCTCGCAGGCGTTTTTGCCTGTAGCGCAGCGCATGGTGGCCGCTGCAGCGCCAGCGCCCGCCGTGGCAAGTGCCGAGGCGCATGCGCCCACGCACAAGCTGAGCAATCGCCAGTACGAGCAGTTGCTGCGCCAGAACTTCATCAGCATCCGCCGCCTGCGCGAGTGGCGCGACATCCACACCCAGCTGCTCACCGTGGTGGCCGAGCACAAGTGGGCCATCAACAGCCAACCGGCAAGCTACGAGCAGCTGCACCTGTCGATGCTGGCCGGCCTCTTGGGCAACATCGGCGCGCGCAGCGAAGAGGAAGACTGGT
Organism: Acidovorax sp. Root219; assembly: GCF_001428665.1. Lineage (GTDB taxonomy): Bacteria > Pseudomonadota > Gammaproteobacteria > Burkholderiales > Burkholderiaceae_C > Acidovorax. Next base: position 90,640 of record NZ_LMIJ01000013.1, on the reverse strand, counting down.
ACCTGGGCGCACGCGGCATCAAGTTCTACAAGCACCCGGGCGCCCACCTAGCCAAGAAGCCCGGCCGCTGGATCGTGGCAGCCGAACTGGTGGAAACCACGCGCCTGTTCGGGCGGGGCATCGCCGCCATCGAGCCGCAGTGGCTCGAAGAGGTGGGCGGGCACCTGCTCAAGAAGCAGTTGCTGGACCCGCACTGGGAGAAGAAGTCGGCCGAAGTCACGGCGCTGGAACGCGCCACGCTCTACGGCCTGGTGGTCTACAACGGCCGGCGCATCAATTTCGGCAAGATCGACCCGCATGCGGCGCGCGAGATCTTCATCCGCGAGGCGCTGGTGGGCGGCAACTGGGAGAGCAAGCTGCCCTTCCTGGCCGCCAACCAGAAGCTCATCGCCAAGGTCGAAGAGCTCGAACACAAGTCGCGCCGCCAGGACGTGCTGGTGGACGATGAGCTGATCTACGCCTTCTATGACCAGCAGCTGCCGCCCGACGTGTGCAGCGGCCATGGCTTCGAGGCCTGGTACCGCGAGGCCTCGCGCCAGCAGCCCGAGCTGCTCAAGCTCACGCGCGAAGAGCTCATGCGCCACGAGGCGGCGGGCATCACCAGCAACGCGTTTCCCAAGACGGTGCGCCTGGGTGGGGTGGATTGCGCCGCCACCTACCTGCACGAGCCCGGCGACGCGCGCGACGGCATCACCGTGACCATTCCGCTGTTCGTGCTCAACCAGGTGAACGACGAGCGCTGCGAATGGCTGGTGCCCGGCATGCTCAAGGACAAGATCCAGGCCCTGCTCAAGAGCCTGCACCAGCGCCCACGCAGCCGCTTTGTGCCGCTGCCCGAGAACGCGACCCGCCTGGCTGCACTACTGGGCACGCCCGAGCGCTTCGGCACGGGCAGCCTGACCGACGTGCTGCTCAAGCAGGTGCGCGACGAGACCTCGCTCGATGTGAAGCGCGCCGACTTCAAGCTCGACATGCTCAGCCCGCACCTGTTCATGAACTTCCGCGTGGTGGACGAGCATGGTCGCCAGTTGGGCCATGGCCGCAACCTGGGCGCCTTGAAGGCCGAATGGGGCGCCAAGGCGCGCGGCGCCTTCCAGGCGCTGGCCGGGCTCAAGCTGGCCGCAGGCGTGCCGCCGCAGCCAGAAGTGCCGGCACCCGCCGCCAAAAGCGGGTCAGCTGCGACCCTGGCATCGGGCAAGGGGCAGCCCCCGGTGCCGGCACAGCCGGCAGCCAAGCCCGCTGCACCTGCAGGCCAGCGCTATACGGCGTGGACCTTTGGCGAGCTGCCCGAGCTGATGGAGATCCGAAAGGCCGGGCAGACGCTGATCGGTTTTCCGGCCCTGATCGATGGCGGCGACGCCGTGAGCATCGAGGTCTTCGACGAGCCCGAGGTGGCTGCTACCAAGCACCGCGCCGGCCTGCGCCGCCTGTTCGCGCTGCAGATCAAGGACGCGCTCAAGTACCTGGAAAAGAACATCCCCGACCTGCAGAAGATGGCCGTGGCCTACATGCAGGTGGGCCGCAACGCCGACGGAACGGGCGGCGGCACGCAGGAGGAACTGCGCAGCCAGGTCATCGACGTGGCGCTGGACCGTGCCTTTCTGCTCGACCCGCTGCCCACCGACGGGTACGCCTTCAAGCGCCGGCTGGAAGAGGGCAGGGGCCGCCTGACCCTGATCGCCAACGAGGTGGCGCGCCTGGCAGGCACCATCCTCATCGAGTTTGCCTCCGCGGCGCGCAAGATCAAGGACACCAAGAACGCCCCCGAGGCCACGCAGGACGCCCAGCAGCAACTGGCCCGGCTGATGCCCAAGAACTTCATCGCCATCGCGCCCTGGACGCAACTGGCCCACTACGCGCGCTACCTCAAGGCCATCACCCTGCGCCTGGACAAATACCGCGCCGACCCCGCGCGCGACGCCGCTAAGCTGGCCGAGGTACGCCCTCAGGAGCAGCGCTACTGGCGCCTGGTGGCCGAACGCAAGGGCCAGGTGGACAGCCGCATGCAGGAGCTGCGCTGGCTGCTGGAGGAGCTGCGCGTGAGCTTCTTCGCGCAGGAGCTGCGCACGCCGCAGCCGGTGAGCGTCAAGCGCCTGGAGAAGCTGTGGGCGCAGGTGAACAGTTGACCTGTCCTTGCAGGCGCGCGCAGGTTTTCATCGCCGGGTCTCGCTGCCACCACTCAGACCGAGAGCCCATTGCCGACGCGCGGGCTCGCTGAATCTGTCTTTTCTGCCGGGGCGGAGTGCCCACAATGGCCTGTCTCGTCGCGTGGCACCCGGCCCTGGCGCGCCCGGATCTGGAAGTCTGATCAGGGCGCTGCACGTCTTTGCGGGCATAGGTGGGCCGCAGATTGCGCAGGGACTGGCAAAAATGGGTTAGGCTGATTCGCTCCATTGCGCAAGCGCCCACTCTTTCAAAAGGAGACTCCATGGACATCAAGGCCATCGCTGTCGACACGGGGGGAACTGTGCTGGACTGGCACAGCGGTGTTCGCGTTGCATTCCGCCGGACAGGCGGTGCGCACCGCCTGCAAAGAGACTGGCATTCCATCACCAACGACTACCGGCGCCGGGCCATGAAACGCATCGTGGGGCAGGTGGGGCCGAAATTCAACATGGACGACGTGCACCGCTCGTGCCTGTCGCAGGTCGTCGCCGACCATGGCCTGCAGGCGTTCAGTGAACAGGAGCGCGGGCAGCTCGCCGATAGCTGGCACCGCCTGCATGCATGGCCTGATTTTGCAGACGCACTGGCACGCATGCGCACCCGCTTTCCCGTGGTCTCGTTCTCCATGCTCCCTGTTGCCTTGCTGGTTGCTGTCTCCCGTCGCAACGACATCGCCTGGGATGCCGTGATCTCGTGCGAGATGATCGGTGCATACAAGCCCAACCCAGAGGCCTACCTGCAAGCGGCCGAATGGATGAACCTGCTGCCTGCCGATATTCTGATGGTGGCCTGTCACAACTTCGACTTGAACGCTGCCCGCGCCTGCGGCTTCAAAACCGCTTTTGCCCGACGCCCCGATGAATGGGGGCCTGAGGGTCCTCCCGATCCAACGGCGCATCCCGACTGCGACATCGTGGTCGACGAATTCACTGCGCTTGCGCAGGCCCTGGTTCCCTGGCGTGCCTGTCTGGCGCCGCTTCGGACCGTGATTGCCACCTTCACGAGAGTACTTATGCCCATTTCAGACCCTTTGCGATGTGGATTCCGCGCGGCATCCGGCGCTCACAATCCATGAAGGCGCGCTTTCGCCAATTTCTGAGTGCGCTCGGTGACTCCTTCTGGCTGCTGCCCGCAGCGCTGGTGGTGCTCGGGATTCTGCTGGCGTTCGGGCTGCTGCGCCTGGACCGGAGCGACCTTCTGCCAGCATGGCTCATCGGCAGCACCTGGATCTACAACGGCGGGGGAACCGGTGCGAGAACGCTGCTGGGCGTCATTGCCTCATCCGCCATTGGCGTTGCCGGGACCGTCTTTTCCATCACCATCGCTGCGCTTTCGCTGGCAGCGGGGCAAATGGGGCCGCGCCTGCTACACAACTTCACCCGTGACCGCGGCGTTCAGATCACGCTGGGTGCATTCCTGGGCACATTTTCCTATGCGCTGATGGTTCTGCGCAGTGTTCGCACCCAGGAAGAAGGTCCCTTCACGCCCCACCTGGCATTGACGTTCGGCATTGTCCTGGCCTTGGCCTGCGTCGGCACACTCGTCTACTTTGTTGCGCACATGGCTGGCCGCATCAATGTCGACACCGTGGTGAACCTGGTCAGCGAAGATGTGCGCTCAGCAGTGCGGGGTGTGCTGGCCGATGAGCCGCCAGCGCAGGTTCCACCTGGCGACTTCTGGGCACAGGCGACGCCGGTGGTGGATGCCCGGCAAGGCTATCTGCAGCAACTCGATGAAACCAAACTCGCCGACTGGGCCTCGCAGCATGGCACTGCCATCAGGTTGCTTGTGCGGCCAGGGGACTACGTTTTTCCGGGCGCACCGATTGCCTTGATGACGGTCCATGTTCCGGGCGCCGAGGCCGCCATACGCGATGCCACGGCCCTGGGCAACACCCGCAGTGGAGGCAATGCAGAGTATGCGATCCGACAACTGGTCGAGGTGGCGGTGAGGGCCCTTTCACCGGGCATCAATGACCCCAATACCGCCATGAGTGTGCTGGATCGCCTGGGAGCTGCGCTGTGCGATATCGCCGGGCACCATTTGCCCAGCGGGGTGTCTACGCGCGGCGACAGCGTGGTGTTGGTGGTTCCGGATATCGGATATGCCGGCCTGGTGAATGTGATGTTTCACATGATCCGGCAAAGCGCGGCCGCCAATGCGGCCGTGCTGATCAAGCTCCTGGACGTATTGACTGCGGTGGTCGTCTGCGAATCTGCCACTGATCGCAAGGAGTCGCTGGCCCACCACGCCGAGTTGGTGTGGGCGGACGCGCGGCGCCAGTTGGGCAACCGATCCGATCGTCAGGACGTGCACCGCCGCTATCGCAGTTTTCGAAGTGCTGCGGCCTCCGGTGTACTCGGTGCCGTCGGCGTGAAAACGGAACACTCGGAGATACGGATTTAAAACATGCTTGATATTGCCGCGATCTGCCTCGTCATCACTGCGCTCCTCGCGTACCTCAACCACCGCCTGACCCGGCTTCCCACCACCATTGGTGTGATGGCGATTGCGCTGGCACTTTCCCTGGCCATGGTGGGGCTTGACGCAGCCGGGTTGGACCATGGCCTGCGCCGGTACGAAGAGTCGTTCATCCGGTCCATCGATTTTTCCGACGTACTCATGCAGGGCATGCTGTCGTTTCTGCTGTTCGCAGGCGCGCTGCACGTGGACCTCGGCGCCTTGAAGAAATTCCGCTGGCAGGTGGCGGCGCTTGCGCTGGTGGGAACGGTCGTGTCCACCGTCGTTGTGGGAGGGTTGATGTGGCTGGCTCTGCCGCACATCGGTCTTCCTTTGCCCTTGCTGTATTGCCTTCTGTTTGACGCCCTGATCTCGCCAACCGATCCCATCGCCGTCATGGGCATTCTCAAGTCCGCTGGCGCACCCAAGGAGCTTGAACTGGTCATCGCAGGGGAATCTCTGTTCAACGATGGCGTCGGCGTGGTCGTCTTTGCACTTTTGCTGGGTGTGCTGTCCAGCGGAGAGACGCCAACGTTTGCAGCCGCCGGCACGTTGCTGCTGCGCGAGGCAGGGGGAGGCATTGCCTTTGGCCTGGTGCTGGGCTACGTGGTCTTTCGCATGCTCAAGAGCATCGACCAGTACCAGGTCGAGGTGCTGCTGACCTTGGCGGCGGTCATGGGCGGGTACGCGTTTGCCAGCCACCTGCATGTATCGGGGCCGCTGGCCATGGTGGTGTGCGGCCTGATCATCGGCAACGGTGGACGGGCGCGGGCAATGTCCGATAGCACGCGGCGCTACATCGACATGTTCTGGGAGCTTGTGGACGAGATCCTGAATGCAGTGCTGTTCGTGCTGATCGGGCTTGAGGTGATTCTTATCGCTTTTTCGGCACCATTGGTGTTTGGCGGCATGTTGGCCATTGGGATCACCCTCTGCGCCCGGTGGCTCACCGTAGGCCTGCCTGTCGCCCTCGGGCGCGGGTGGTTCGCGCTTCCTCCAGGTGCGGCCCATGTCATGACCTGGGGCGGGCTGCGCGGCGGCATTTCTGTCGCGCTGGCACTTTCCCTGCCGGCTGGTGCGCAGCGTGAGATCGTGCTGGCACTGACTTATTGCGTGGTGGTCTTTTCCATTCTGGTGCAGGGCTTGACGATTGGCCGGGTCACCCAGAAGGCTGTCGGAACGTCTGCGGTCACCCGCTTGCCATAGCAACGACCGGTCAGGCCCGCGCGCACGGCCACGGGCAGCACTGCGGCATGCTGCCCAGGCGATGCCGTCTGAAGTGATGGGGCGCAGGAGGACGCGGCCGCATTCCTCCTTGCGCAGCGGACGGTGGGCGGCCCCGACTTCTCCGCTATGGGGTACATTTAACATTCCATCCAGATGGTTTGTTTTGATGACCGAAGCCCACCGACGCCAGAAGCACCCCGAACTGGTGCGCAGCCAGTTGCTGGCCGTGGTGCGTACGCTGCTGGTCGAGCAGGGGCCCCATGCGGTCACGCTCGATGCCGTGTCGGCCCGCGCCGGCGTGACCAAGGGTGGGCTGCAGCACCACTTTCGCAGCAAGCAGGCATTGCTTGATGCGCTGAGCGACCAGTTGTTCGAAGAATTCCAGCAGGGCTACGCCCAGGCACTGGCCCAGGAAGAGGACGGCCGGCCGGGCCGGCATGCCCGCGCCTATGTCCGCACGGCGTTCGACGAGGGCACCGATTGCAACCGGGTGGAGGCCCAGCGCGCCATCGGCCTGCTGGCGCTGACCTTGCCGCACTGTCGGGAGCAGTGGAGCGCCACGATGCAGGCCGCCCTCGCTGAGGATGGCGATGACCCGCAGGTGGCCGACCGCCTGCTGGCCTGCCGCATGGCGGCCGACGGCTACTGGTTCAGCCAGATGCTCGACGTGTACCCGATGGACGAAGCGCGCAAGGCGCGCGTGCTGAAAACCCTGTTGGACCTGTGTAACTGATCCCCCTGTTGAAACGCGAGTACCCCATGAATCTCCCCACCGCCTACGCATTGCTGGGCATTGCCATCGTCTCCGAAGTGATCGGCACCTCGGCGCTCAAGGCCTCCGAGGGCTTCACCCGCCTGGGGCCCAGCGCCATCACGATCATCACCTACAGCCTGTCGTTCTACCTGTTGTCGCTCACGCTCAAGACCCTGCCTGTCGGCATTGCCTATGCGATCTGGTCGGGCGTGGGCATCGTGCTGATCTCGGCCGTGGGCTGGGTGGTCTACGGGCAGAAACTCGACCTGCCCGCGGTGATCGGCCTGGGCATGATCATTGCCGGGGTGCTGGTCGTGAACCTCTTTTCCAAGAGCGTGGGCCACTGAGCCCGCTCATTCTTTTCTGATTTCTGGTGATGCCATGACCGCTTCGTTCGCCTGCTCTTCCTCCGCTGCCACCTCGCCTGGGGTCGCGCCCATCATGGGCCAGACCCTGGCGCGGGCCGACGTGTTGGCCCTGTTGGAGCGCGGTGCCGGCCCACTGCACTTCGAGCAATGCGACTTCGAAAGGGCAGACCTGTCGCGGCTGGAGCTGCGCGGGGTGCAGTTCACCGAGTGCGCGCTGGCCGAGGCTTCTTTTGAAAAATCGAACCTCGCCGACAGCCGCTGGCTGGGCTGCCGGGCCGGGCTCGCCAACTTCCACCTGGCGGACTTGACCGATGCGCGCTGGTACCGCTGCGACCTGAACAACACCAGCTGGGCACGCAGCAAGCTGGGCTCGGCCGTGTTCGCCGAGGTCAAGCTCACCGGGGCGGGCTTTCGCGAGGCGCACACGCTGGGCCTCGCGTTTCACGATTCGCTGCTGGTGGGGGCGGACCTGCGCGGCATGTCGTTTCGCAAGCAGACCATTGGCCAGTTGGACCTGTCGGACGCCGACCTGGGCGGCTGCGATTTCCGCGATGCCGTGTTCGAGGGCGGCAGCCTGCGCGACGCCAACCTCAAGAACGCCCGCTTCGACGGTGCCGACCTGCGCGCGGTGGACCTGGCGGGGCTGCGCATCGCCAATGTGGCGCAGTTCTTCAAGGGGGCAGTGATTTCGCAGGACCAGGCGGCTGCGCTGGTGAGCGAGCTGGGGGTGCGGGTGATCTAAGCCTGGTTGGCCCTGCCAAGCGGTCCGGCACGGGCTTTAGGGGATGGCGCCTACTGCGTACTTGAGGCAAAGCATGGGATTTTTCGCCAATGTCTTGAGCGAGCCGCAACTGCTCTGGATCAGGGCCAATGCGGCCACGTAGTTGTCTTCCGGGCTCAGATCGAGGAACGTGGCGAGCTGCTCCTTCATGAACTCGGAGAGGCTTTTCGCGCCTGCGCGCCTGGTGACGATGGCATCGAGCTCCCGCAATTGCGCCGACTCTTCCTTGGACCTGTTGGGCAGCACCCGTCCATCGACTGTCAGCGGATAGATCTCGTCGGTCAGGGTGCGCTTCACTGCCAGGGTAGTGATGCCTTCCTTGCAGGGGCGCTGCAACCAGACTTCGACCGAGCCGCCATCTGAATACAGTGCACCTCCCTGGTAGGTCGTGTGGCCTTTGCAGGCGGGAGCTTGCGCAAATGCAAGGCCGCCAGCAAACCATGCGCCTGCGATCAGGAAAATTGCGTTGCGAGCGGCTGCCAACGAGTGCTCCCAGATGGTGTGCAGGCTTCGATCAGCTCGGATCGCGGTGTATCTGGGCCGGCTCGGGCGAGAACAGATCCCAGGTCGCCATGAACAGCGCCGCGATCACCGGGCCGATGACGAAGCCCGTCAGGCCAAACAAGCCCAGCCCGCCCAAGGTGGATATCAGCACCACGTAGTCGGGCATCTTGGTGTCCTTGCCGACCAGGATGGGGCGCAGGACGTTGTCCACCAGGCCGATGACGCCGATGCCGTAGGCGATCAGCACCACGCCCTGCCACACGGCGCCGGTGGCCAGGAAGTAGATGGCCACGGGCAGCCAGATCAGGCCGGCGCCCACGGCGGGCAGCAGCGACAGAAAGGCCATGAGCACGCCCCAGAGCACGGGGCCCTGGATGCCCAGGATCCAGAAGATCAGCCCGCCCAGGGCACCCTGCGAGGCGGCGACCACGATGTTGCCCTTGACGGTGGCGCGGATCACGGTGGTGAACTTGGTGACCAATTGGCGCTTGTGCTCGGTCTCGAGCGGGATGGCGCGGCCGATGCGCGCGCCCAGGGCCGCGCCGTCGCGCAGCAGAAAGAACAGCAGGTACAGCATGATGCCGAAGCCCACCAGGAACTCGAGCGTGTTCTGGCCGATGTTGACCGCCTGGGTGGCGATGAACTGGCTGGCCTGCACGGCCACGGACGACAGCCGCTCCTGGAGCTGCGCCACCGAAGTCAGGTTGAAGCGGTCCAGCAGGTTCACGGCCCACTGGGGCAGGGCGGCGATGACCTGCTGGAAGTACAGGCCGAAGTTGAGCTGCCCCGTGCGCGTGCGCTCATAGATGACCGTGGCCTCCTGGACCAGCGAGACGGTGAGGAAGGCCACCGGCAGGATCACGATCACCAGGCACAGCCCCAGCGTGATCAACGCGGCCAGGTTGGTGCGCGGGCGCAGGCGCCGCAGCACCTTGCGGTGCAGCGGTGCGAACAGGATGGCCAGCACCATGCCCCAGAACACCGCGCCGTGGAACTGCCAGAGGATGGCGCCGAAGGCCACGGTGACCAGCACCAGTAGCAGCAGGAAAGTCTTGTCTTGGAGTGTGTTGGGGCTCATTGGAACCTGTTGAGAACGTATACCCGCCCTATCGCGTGTACCCGCAATGTACGCGAGGTGCTGCGGCGCCCTGCATTTCCATGGCACGCGGATACATATGGGCCGCGCTTGGAACCTGTTTACGATCTCCCAGGGGGCGCGCAGCGGCCTTGGCGGGTGGGGTGCTAGGCGCGGTGCGCAGCCAATAGCTCGGCTATTGGCAAGCGCCGCAACGCCGCAGACCGCCCGCCAAGGCCGCCGCCCGAAGGGTTGGGGCGAAATCGGGCGATTGAATGCCCCGGCTGCTTGCATGGGCATGAGCCCATGCTGCGCATCCGAAGCATCCACTCATCCCGATTGCGCTCCAACGCGATCCCCTGCGAGATCGTAAACAGGTTCTTTGGGCTTGATGCAGATCAGTGGCACAATGCAGCCCGTACCAAGGCCCTTCCCCAGCCACAGTCGCATCCGCCAACCGGTCCAGCCGTGTCGCGGAAGGTTTCTCAACCAGCTAATGCTTCCCTCAGGGAAGCGGAGGTCAGCGGAATATGAGCGATACGACATCCGTCTATCAAGCCTACCAAGGCAACACCTACCTCTTCGGCGGCAACGCGCCCTATGTCGAAGAGATGTACGAGAACTACCTCGCCAACCCCGGCAGCGTGCCTGACACCTGGCGCGAGTATTTCGACGCACTGCAGCACGTGCCTGCCGTCGATGGCTCCAATGCCAAGGACGTCCCCCACCTTCCCGTCGTCAATGCCTTCGCCGAGCGCGCAAAGCAGGGCGGCACCAAGGTCGTCGTCGCCACCGGTGCCGATTCGGAACTGGGCCGCAAGCGCACCGCTGTACAGCAGCTGATTGCCGCCTACCGCAACGTGGGCCAGCGCTGGGCCGACCTCGATCCCCTGAAGCGCACCGAGCGCCCTGCGATCCCCGAACTCGAAGCCTCGTTCTACGGCTTCAGCGACGCGGACCAGGAAACCGTCTTCAACATCAGCAACACCTTCTTCGGCAAGGAATCCCTGCCGCTGCGCGAGCTGATCAATGCCCTGCGCGAGACCTACTGCGGCTCCATCGGTGCCGAGTACATGTACGCCACCGACCAGAACCAGAAGCGCTGGTGGCAGGAAAAGCTGGAAACTATCCGCAGCAAGCCCAGCTTCGGCGCCGAGAAGAAAAAGCACATCCTCGACCGCCTGACGGCCGCCGAAGGCCTGGAGCGCTTCCTGCACACCAAGTACGTCGGCCAGAAGCGTTTCTCCCTGGAAGGGGGCGAAAGCTTCATCGCCGCCATGGACGAGCTGATCCAGTCCGCCGGCGCCAAGGGCGTGCAGGAGATCGTGATCGGCATGGCCCACCGTGGCCGCCTGAACGTGCTGGTGAACTCCATGGGCAAGATGCCTGCGGACCTGTTCGCCGAGTTCGACCACACCGCCCCCGAAGACCTGCCCTCGGGCGACGTGAAGTACCACCAGGGCTTCAGCTCCGACGTGACCACCCCTGGCGGCCCGGTCCACCTGTCGCTGGCGTTCAACCCGTCCCACCTGGAAATCGTGAATCCCGTGGTCGAAGGCTCGGTGCGTGCCCGCATGGACCGCCGCGCCGACCCGCTGGGCAAGCAGGTGCTGCCCGTGCTGGTGCACGGTGACGCAGCCTTTGCCGGCCAGGGCGTGAACCAGGAAACCCTGGCGCTGGCCCAGACCCGTGGCTACTCCACGGGTGGCACGGTGCACATCATCATCAACAACCAGATCGGCTTCACCACCTCCGATCCGCGCGACGCACGCTCGACGCTGTACTGCACCGACATCGTGAAGATGATCGAGTCGCCCGTGCTGCACGTGAACGGCGACGATCCTGAAGCCGTGGTGCTGGCCACCCAGCTCGCCCTTGAATTCCGCATGGAATTCCAGAAGGACGTGGTCGTGGACATCATCTGCTTCCGCAAGCTGGGCCACAACGAGCAGGATACCCCCGCGCTGACCCAGCCGCTGATGTACAAGAAGATCGGCCAGCACCCCGGCACGCGCAAGCTGTATGCCGACAAGCTGGCGGCCCAGGGCATGGGCGAGACGCTGGGCGACGACATGGCCAAGGCCTACCGCGCCGCCATGGATGCGGGCAAGCACACGGTCGATCCGGTGCTGACCAACTTCAAGAGCAAGTACGCCGTGGACTGGAGCCCGTTCCTGGGCAAGAAGTGGACCGATGCGGGCGACACCGCCATCCCTCTGGCCGAGTGGAAGCGCCTGTCCGAGAAGATCACCACCATCCCCGAAGGCGTGACGCCGCACCAACTGGTCAAGAAGGTGTACGACGACCGCGCCGCCATGGGCCGTGGCGACATCCCGGTGGACTGGGGCATGGGTGAGCACATGGCTTTCGCCTCGCTGGTGGCCAGCGGCTTCCCGGTGCGCCTGTCGGGCGAAGACTGCGGCCGCGGCACGTTCACGCACCGCCACTCGGTCATCCATGACCAAAAGCGCGAGAAGTGGGACATCGGCACCTACGTGCCGCTGCAGAACGTGAGCGAGAACCAGGCACCGTTCGTCGTGATCGACTCCATTCTGTCCGAAGAGGCGGTGCTGGGCTTCGAATACGGCTACGCATCGAACGACCCCAACACCCTGGTGATCTGGGAAGCGCAGTTCGGCGACTTCGCCAACGGCGCGCAGGTCGTGATCGACCAGTTCATCGCCTCCGGCGAAGTCAAGTGGGGCCGTGTCAACGGCATCACGCTGATGCTGCCGCACGGCTACGAAGGCCAGGGCCCCGAGCACAGCTCGGCCCGCCTGGAGCGCTTCATGCAGCTGTCGGCCGATGCCAACATGCAGGTGGTGCAGCCGACGACGGCCAGCCAGATCTTCCACATCCTGCGCCGCCAGATGGTGCGTGATCTGCGCAAGCCGCTGATCATCATGACGCCCAAGTCGCTGCTGCGCAACAAGGACGCCACCTCGCCCCTGTCCGAGTTCACCAAGGGCAGCTTCCAGACGGTGATCCCGGAGCAGAACGAAGCCATCGTGAAGAAGGCCGCCAAGGTCAAGCGCGTGATCGCCTGCTCGGGCAAGGTCTACTACGACCTGGTCAAGAAGCGCACCGAGCGCGAAGACGACGACGTGGCCATCATCCGCGTCGAGCAGCTCTACCCCTTCCCGCACAAGGCGTTTGCCAACGAGCTCAAGCGCTTCCCCAACGCCACCGACGTGGTCTGGTGCCAGGACGAGCCACAGAACCAGGGCGCCTGGTTCTTCGTGCAGCACTACATCCACGAGAACATGCTCGACGGCCAGAAGCTGGGTTACTCCGGCCGCGCGGCTTCCGCATCGCCTGCCGTCGGCTACTCGCACCTGCACCAGGAACAGCAAAAGGCACTGGTGGACGGCGCGTTTGGCAAGCTCAAGGGTTTTGTCCTGACCAAGTAAGGCCGGCAACCCCCGATTACACAGAACAGAACCCCATTCCGAAAGAATTGATATGGCTATCGTAGAAGTCAAAGTCCCCCAGCTGTCCGAGTCCGTGGCAGAAGCCACCATGCTCACCTGGAAGAAGAAGGCCGGTGAAGCGGTCGCAGTGGACGAGATCCTGATCGAGATCGAAACCGACAAGGTCGTGCTCGAAGTGCCCGCCCCCTCGGCTGGCGTGCTGGTTGAAATCGTGCAGGGCGACGGCGCCACCGTGGTGGCAGAGCAGCTCATCGCCAAGATCGACACCGAAGGCAAGGCCGGCGCGGCTGCGCCTGCGGCCGCTGCCGCAGCAGCACCTGCCGCTGCGACCGCATCGGCCCCTGCTGCCGCACCAGCGGCTACCGGTGGTTCCAAGGGCGACGTGGCCATGCCTGCGGCTGCCAAGCTGCTGGCCGAGAACAACCTGTCCGCATCAGATGTGGCCGGTTCGGGCAAGGATGGCCGCGTGACCAAGGGCGACGTGCTCGGCGCGGTGGCCGGTGGCGCTGGCGGTGCGGCCAAGGCCGCCGTGGCAGCCCCCAGTGCCATCCCCACGGGCGTGCCGACCAAGGCACTGCCCCAGGTGTCGGCACCGGCTGGCAAGGAAGACCTGAGCGGCCGCCCCGAGCAGCGCGTTCCCATGAGCCGCCTGCGTGCCCGCGTGGCCGAGCGCCTCCTGCAGTCGCAATCGACCAACGCCATCCTGACCACGTTCAACGAAGTGAACATGGCGCCGGTGATGGACATGCGCAAGAAGTTCCAGGACGCGTTCACCAAGGAACACGGCGTGAAGATCGGCTTCATGAGCTTCTTCGTGAAGGCGGCCGTGCATGCCCTGAAGAAGTACCCTGTGCTCAACGCCTCGGTCGATGGCAACGACATCGTCTACCACGGCTACTTCGACATCGGTATCGCCGTGGGTTCGCCCCGTGGCCTGGTGGTGCCCATCCTGCGCAATGCGGACCAGATGAGCTTTGCCGAGATCGAGAAGAAGATCGCCGAGTACGGCCAGAAGGCCAAGGACGGCAAGCTGGGCATCGAAGAGATGACCGGTGGCACGTTCTCCATCAGCAACGGCGGCACCTTCGGCTCCATGCTGTCCACGCCCATCATCAACCCGCCGCAGTCGGCCATCCTGGGCGTGCACGCCACGAAGGACCGCGCCGTGGTGGAGAACGGCCAGATCGTGATCCGCCCGATGAACTACCTGGCCATGTCCTATGACCACCGCATCATCGACGGCCGCGAAGCCGTGCTGGGTCTGGTGGCGATGAAGGAAGCGCTGGAAGACCCATCGCGCCTGCTGTTCGACATCTGAAGAATGAGGCGACAACCCCCTGAGTCGCTTCGCGCCTTCCCCCTTCTCTCGAATTGCTGCGCAATTCGGGAAGGGGGACACCGCCAGCGCGGCGGGGCGGCCCTTGCGCGGCGGTCGCTGGCAGGGCCCAGCGCGTCTCGCAGGCTGACGGGGTTGGCGCATGGCGCCCCTTCATATGCATCGTATCGACCCACATGTGCGACTGGCTTGTGCCAGGCCCGCCGGTGGGTCTTTTTTCCAATGAACAAGTGATTGAGACCGACATGAGCAAACAATTCGACGTGATCGTCATCGGTGGCGGCCCCGGCGGCTACATCGCCGCCATCCGAGCCGCCCAGCTGGGCTTCAACGTGGCCTGCATCGACGAGTGGAAGAACGACAAGGGCGGCCCCGCACCGGGCGGCACCTGCACCAACGTGGGCTGCATCCCTTCCAAGGCGCTGCTGCAATCGTCCGAGCATTTCGAGCATGCCAACAAGCACTTTGCCGAGCATGGCATCACCGCCACCGGCGTGAAGATGGACGTGGCCAAGATGCTGGCCCGCAAGGACACCGTCGTGAAGCAGAACAACGACGGCATCCTGTACCTGTTCAAGAAGAACAAGGTCAGCTTCTTCCACGGCCGCGGCTCGTTCGTGAAGGCCGCCGAAGGTGGCTACGAGATCAAGGTGGCCGGTGCCGCCGAAGAGTCGATCACGGGCAAGCAGATCATCATTGCCACGGGCTCCAACGCCCGTGCGCTGCCTGGCACGCCGTTCGACGAAGAATTCGTGCTGTCCAACGACGGCGCGCTGCGCGTGGGCGCCGTGCCCAAAAAGCTGGGCCTCATCGGCTCGGGCGTGATCGGCCTGGAAATGGGCTCGGTGTGGCGCCGCCTGGGTGCCGAAGTCACCATCCTCGAAGGCCTGCCCACCTTCCTGGGCGCGGTGGACGAGCAGATCGCCAAGGAAGCCAAGAAGGCCTTCGACAAGCAGGGCCTGAAGATCGAGCTGGGCGTGAAGGTCGGCGAGATCAAGACCGGTAAGAAGGGCGTGAGCATCGCCTACACCAACGCCAAGGGCGAATCCCAGGCGCTGGAAGTGGACAGGCTCATCGTCTCCATCGGCCGCGTGCCCAACACCATCGGCCTGAACACCGAAGCCGTGGGCCTGGCCCTGGACGAGCGCGGCGCCATCGTGGTCGATGCCGACTGCAAGACCAACCTGCCTGGCGTGTGGGCGGTGGGCGACGTGGTGCGCGGCCCGATGCTGGCGCACAAGGCCGAGGAAGAAGGCGTTGCCGTGGCCGAGCGCATTGCCGGCCAGCATGGCCACGTCAACTTCAACACCGTGCCCTGGGTCATCTACACCAGCCCCGAGATCGCATGGGTGGGCCGCACCGAGCAGCAGCTCAAGGCCGACGGCGTCAAGTACAAGGCCGGCAGCTTCCCGTTCCTGGCCAACGGCCGCGCACGCGCACTGGGCGACACCACCGGCATGGTGAAGATGCTGGCCGATGCCGAGACCGATGAAATCCTGGGCGTGCACATTGTGGGCCCGCAGGCCAGCGAGCTGATCTCCGAGGCCGTCGTGGCCATGGAGTTCAAGGCCAGCAGCGAAGACATCGCACGCATCTGCCACGCCCACCCCAGCCTGAGCGAAGCCACCAAGGAAGCAGCCCTGGCCGTGGACAAGCGCACGCTGAACTTCTGATCTCCTCCCACGGGAGATAGATGGCGCCGTCGCCCTGTGAAGGGCGGCGGCGCTTTATGCCTTATTCATTCCTAGCACCAGGGCGAGCGCACCGTGACTGTCAAACAGACCTACCTGGCCGAACTCGAGGCCAAGGGCTTCCAGAGCGACCCTGCACAGCTGCGCGCCGTGGATGCGCTGCAGCGCTGCGCCGATGAGTGGGCCACCTATAAAGAGCGCCGCTCCAACGCCTTCAAGAAGCTCATCAACCGCCCGGACATCCCGCGCGGCGTCTACATGTACGGCGGGGTGGGGCGCGGCAAGAGCTTTCTGATGGAATGCTTCTTCGACGCCGTGCCCTTGAAGCGCAAGGTGCGCCTGCATTTTCACGAGTTCATGCGCGAAGTGCACCGCGAGCTGGCAGCCCTGCAGGGCACGCAGAACCCGCTCGATGTGCTGGGCGAGCGCATCTCCAAGCGCTACAAGCTCATCTGCTTCGATGAATTCCACGTGGCCGACATCACCGACGCGATGATCCTGCACCGCCTGCTGGCGTCGCTGTTCGAGAACGGCGTGGGCTTTGTCACCACCTCCAACTTCAAGCCCGACGACCTGTACCCGGGCGGCCTGCACCGCGACCGCATCCTGCCTGCCATCGCGCTGCTCAACGAGCGCCTGGAGGTGGTCAATGTGGACAACGGCACCGACTACCGGCGCCGCACCATGGAGCAGGTCAAGCTCTACCACATGCCCCTGGGGCCGGACGCCGATGCGCAGATGAACGAGGCCTTCAACCAGTTGGCCGAGGTGCACGACGAAGACCCGGTGCTGCACATTGAGGCGCGCGAGATCCGCGCCAAGCGCAAGGCCGGCGGGGTGGTATGGTTCGACTTCCGTGAACTGTGCGGCGGGCCGCGTTCGCAGAACGACTACCTTGAGATCGCCACGCAGTTCCACACGGTGCTGTTGTCCGACGTGCCCTACCTGCCGGTCGCCATGGCCTCGCCCGCGCGGCGCTTTACCTGGCTGGTGGACGTGCTGTATGACCGGCGCGTGAAACTCATCATGTCGGCCGCCGTGCCGCCCGAAGCGTTGTACACGGAAGGCCCCCTGGCACACGAGTTCCCGCGCACCGTATCGCGCCTGAACGAGATGCAGTCCAAGGAATTTCTGGCGCTCGAGCGCCGTACGGTGGACACAGGCTTGACATGAAGACCAGCACAATGCGGCAGTTCATCATCATCCCGGCGCTGTGCCTGCTGGCGCAGATGGGCATGGCCTCGCATGCCCTGGCCCAAGCTGTAGCCGAGCCCGAGTCGGCCGAGCGCAAGGCGGCCCATGCCCACCGGGCTGCCGAACGCGCGCACATCGCGCAGGAGCGCAAGGCCGTGGCCGCCCGGCGCCTGGCGGCCGAGACCGAGTGCTACAAGCTGTTTGCGGTGGAAGACTGCCTGCGCGTGGAGCGCAACCGGGCCCGCGAGGCCGAAGCCGGCCTGCGCTCGCGCGAGATGCAGATCAACGATGCCGAGCGCAAGGAAAAAGCCGCCGAGCGGCGGCGCAGCATCGCGGAAAAGCAGGCTACCCAGCCCGGCCCGCCGGGTGAAGCCCCTGAAGTGGGGATCGGCGTGCGTGGCCAGCCGCACATGCAGGCCCCGCGCAACCCGCGCACACCCAAGACCCCCGTGGTACCCACCCCGCGCGCGCAGAACATCGAGCAGCGCGAGGCCGAGCAGACCCAGCGCGCCGCCGAAGCCGCCCAGCGTGCGGGCCGTGCCCGCGAGCGCCATGCCGAGGAATTGAAGGCGGCCGAAACGCGCCGCGCCCGCGTGGCCCGCGACCAAGCCGCCGCTGCAGCCTCAGGCCGCAAGCCTGCTGCGCCACTGCCCGTGCCTGCGCCCTGAAGCGCAGGGGCGGCGCCCTGAAGCGCAGGGGCGGGTAGGGGGGCGGCCTCTCAGCCTCTCAGACCTTGCTGGTGGCGCCTGCTGGAACGGAGGGATGGGTGCCCATGCCCATGCCCTGCACGGTCTTCTTCTCTTCGACCAGTGCCTCGATCTTCACGATGACCAGCGACAGGTTGTCACCGCCCCCACGGGCCCGCGTGCGGGCCTTTTCGATCAGGAACTCCGTGGCTTCGCGCGGCGAGAGCGATTCGACCACCGAGGCCAGCTCGGTGGGTGAGAAGTAGTGCCACACGCCGTCGCTGCAGGCCATGAGCGTGTCGCCCGGGTGCAGCTGGGAAATCATGTGCGTGGTGATGGGCGGGTCGCTCTCGGTGCCCAGGCAGCCCACCAGGATGTTGGAGTGCGGGTGGTTGTTGGCCTCGGCCTCGGTCAGCTCGCCCCGATCCACCAGAGCCTGCACGTAGGAGTGGTCGCTGGTGCGGTGCGTCAGGCGCCCGCCCTGGAAGTGGTAGATGCGCGAGTCGCCGGCATGCACCCAGTGGCAGTCGCCACGCGGGTTGATCAGGAAGGCGGCGATGGTGCTGTGCGGCTCCTGCTCGGCCGAGATGGCCGTGAGGCGAATGACGATGTGCGCCTCTTCCACCATGCTCTTGAGCATGGCGGCCGGGTCGTCGGTCTCGGGCGAATAGCGCTCGAACAGCTGGCGGGCCGTCATCATGACCTGGTCGGAGGCCTTGCGGCCGCCGCTGCGGCCCCCCATGCCGTCGGCCACGACACCCAGGACACAGCCGTTGTGCCGTTCATGCGAGATCAGGGCCACCTGGTCTTGCTGGTACTCGCGGTCACCCTTGTGGATGCCGGTGGAGGCGATGAGGCGAAACGCTTTGGTCATGCTGGTGATTGTGGTGTGCCGACGGGCCTGGCTGTCGTTTGGGTGCTCTGGAGCGCGTATTATCCGCCCGCCTGTGGCATTTTTGCCATGACTGCCGTGCGCCCCCTTTGAAATCCACCCACCCCTCGCCCCTGCGGCCACCGATCGCGCTGCGCATGGAGCGCTTGCTACAAACCCGGGAGCCCGCCTGATGCCGTTGGCCGAGGTGGTGCAGGAGGTGTTTGCGCCCGGCGGCCTGCTGGCACGGGCCGATGCCCAGTTTCGCCCGCGCGAAGGCCAGACCCGCATGGCTGCCGCCGTGGCCCGCACCATGGAAGAGGGCGGCATGCTGGTGGTGGAGGCCGGCACCGGCGTGGGCAAGACCTTTTCCTACCTGGTTCCCGCCCTGCTCAGTGGCGAGCGCGTGCTGCTCTCCACGGCCACCAAGGCGCTGCAGGACCAGCTGTTCGCGCGCGACCTGCCGCTCCTGACCGAGGTGCTGGGCGTGCCGGTGCGCGCCGCCCTGCTCAAGGGCCGGGCCAGCTACCTGTGCCTGCACCGCATGGTGCAGGCCCGCCAGGACAGCGCGGTAACAGAACGTAATGTGGTGCGCGTGTTGGCCAAGGTCGAAGACTGGTCGCGCAGCACGCGCAGTGGCGACCTGGCCGAACTGACGGGCCTGGACGAGCGCTCCCCCGTCATCCCGCTGGTGACCTCCACGCGCGAGAACTGCCTGGGTGCGGGTTGCCCGCGCGCGCGGGAATGCCATGTGAACATCGCCCGGCGCGAGGCCCTGGCGGCCGACATCGTGGTGATCAACCACCACCTCTTTTTTGCCGACATGGCCGTGCGTGAATCGGGCGTGGCCGAGCTGTTGCCCACCGTGCGCGTGGTGGTCTTCGACGAGGCCCACCAAATCAGCGAGACCGGCGTGCAGTTCCTGGGCCTGCAGCTGTCCTCGGGCCAATTGCTCGACTTTGCGCGCGACCTGTTGGCCGCAGGCCTTCACCACGCGCGGGGCCTGGCCGACTGGCTGGCCCTGGCCGGCCGGGTGGAGCAGGCGGTGGGCGCGCTGAGGCTGGCCGGCGGCAGTGCCAGCGCCCAGGGCAAGCGCGGCTGGACAGAGGCCGCCCCCGAGGGCGCTGAAGTACAGGCCTGGGACGCCGCGCTGCGCCGACTGTCGACTGCCTGCGCCCAGGCCCAGGAGGCGCTCGATCAACTGAGCGAGACCGCCCCGGACCTGGAGCGGCTGTACGAACGCAGCACTGAGCTGCTGGCCCGCCTGGCCCGGTTCGTCGGGCCCTGCAGCCAGGACGCGGTGCGCTGGATCGACCTCGGGAGCACCCAGGTGCGCCTGGTCGAATCGCCGCTGGACATATCGCACGCCATGCGCACCCGGCTGCTCACGCAGCCCACGCACAGCGCACGCGACGATGAGTGGCCCGACCCCGAAGGCGAGCGCCCCCGTGCCTGGATCTTCACCTCGGCCACGCTGGGGACGGATGAGGGGCTGACCTGGTTCGTGGAGCGCTGCGGCCTGGAAGGCGCCGAAATTCTGCGCGTGGACAGCCCGTTCGACTACGCCACGCAGGCCGCGCTGTACGTGCCGCGCCACCTGCCCAAGCCGGCCGACCCGACCCACAGTGCCGCCATTGCGCGCCTGGCCGGCGATGCTGCCGCGCGCATTGGCGGGCGCACCCTGGTGCTGACCACCACGCTCAAGGCCCTGGCCACCATTGGCGATGCCTTGCACCGCCGGTTTGGCGACGGCCAATCGTTGTCGGTGCTGGTGCAGGGCGAATGGCCCAAGCGCCGCCTGATGGAGCGCTTTCGCGAAGGCAGCGGGCACGGCGCACCGGGCTGCATCCTGGTGGCGTCGGCCACGTTCTGGGAGGGGTTCGACGTGCCCGGCGATGCGCTGCAGCTGGTCATCATCGACAAGCTGCCGTTTCCGCCGCCTGGCGATCCGTTGGTCGAGGCGCGCAGCCAGCGCATCGAAGAGGCGGGGGGCAGCTCGTTCCAGCAGGTTTCGGTGCCCGAGGCGGCAGTGGCACTCAAGCAGGGGGCGGGTCGACTGATACGGCGCGAATCGGACCGGGGGGTGCTGGTGGTCGGCGATACGCGTCTGGCCACCATGGGCTATGGCAAGAGGCTGCTGCGCGCCCTGCCACCCATGCGGCGCCTGGAAACCCTCGAGGATTTCGAGGCAGCGCTGGATGATCTGCTGGCGGCCAGTTCAGACCCGTTCTGAACAGGTTCAGGCGCTTACCAGAACTTCCACCACGGATCCGACTTGCCCTTGAGCCCGGCGCGCACGTACTCGCTTTTCGGGTACGAGGCATCCATCACGCGGCGGGTGTCGTCGCGCAGTTGGTCCATGCCCAGGGCATCGTAGGACTGCATCAGGATGTACAGCGCTTCTTCCACGGCGGGTACGCCCTGGTAGTCGGCCACGGCCACCTGGGCGCGGCTGATGGCGGCCACGTAGGCGCCGCGCTGGTAGTAATAACGTGCCACGTGCACTTCGTACTGGGCCAGCGAATTGACGATGTAGGTCATGCGCTGGCGCGCATCCTGGGCGTAGCGCGAATCGGGGAAGCGCGTGGTCAGCTCGCTGAAGGACTCGAACGAATCCTTGGCCGCCTTCTGGTCACGCTCGGACAGGTCCTGGCGCGACAGCCAAGAGAACAGGCCCAGGTTGTCGTTGAAGTTGACCAGGCCCTTGAGGTACAGGGCGTAATCGAGCGCAGGGCTGGCGGGGTGCAGCTTCATGAAGCGGTCCAGCGTGGCCACGGCCTGGGCTTTTTCGCCCGCCTTGAAGTGGGCGTAGGCCTTGTCCAGCTGGGCCTGCTGGGCCAGCGGCGTGCCAGCGGCACGGCCTTCGAGCTTTTCGAACAGGGGCACGGCCTTGTCGTAGCCGCCAGAGTTCATTTCATCCTTGGCTTCGGAGTAGATGCGGTTGGGGCTCCAGTTGGCGGTCTTGTCTTCGGTGGTGGTCGAGCACCCGGCGAGGACACCTGCAGCCAGCAGGGCGGAGAGAAACGGCAGTGGGGCACGAAGCATCGCAAGCAGCTTTCAGGCAAAAAGAGGAAACGGGATGTTCCGGGGGCTGGCGGCGGGGAAGGGGTCCCCGCAGGCGTGCACCCCAGCGGACACCTGACGGCGCATTGTACCGGCGGCATCCGGCTCCTGAATCCCCCTGTCGCAAACGTTTCGGTTACGGGATGCAGTGGGCTTTCTACAATGGAGCCCATGTTTGTCCACTTGCGCCTGCACACCGAATATTCCGTCGTCGACGGTACCAACCGCATCGACGAGGTGGCCAAGGCCGCCGCCGTCGATGGCCAGCCCGCCCTGGCCATCACCGATCTCAACAACCTTTTCGGCGCCATCAAGTTCTACAAGGAAGCCCGGGGCAAGGGCGTCAAGCCCCTGCTGGGCGCCGAAATCTTCCTGGAGGGGGAGGGCACGGCCCCACCGTCGCGCATGATCGTGCTGGTGCAGAACCGCCAGGGCTACCTGAGCCTGTCGGAACTGCTGGCCCGCGCCTGGACGCGCAACATCGTCAAGAACCTGGCCGTCTGCACCTGGGAGTGGCTGCAGGAGCTGTCCGAGGGGCTGATCGTGCTCTCGGGCGCCCAGGCCGGCCCCGTGGGGCAGGCCCTGCTCAAGGGCGATGACGCGGGCGCCGCCGACCTGGCGCTGCGCCTGGCGGGCCTTTTTCCGCACCGCTTCTACATGGAGCTGCAGCGCGCCGGCCGCCCCGACGACGAGGCCCACGTAGTTGCAGCGGCCCAGCTGGCTGCGCGCCTGCACCTGCCGGTGGTGGCCACCCACCCGGTGCAGTTCGCCGATGCCGAAGGCTACGAGGCCCACGAGGCGCGCGTGTGCATCGCCGAGGGCGAGATCCTGGCCAACCCGCGCCGGGTGCGCCGCTTCACGCGCGAGCAGTATTTCAAGTCCTCGGCCCAGATGGAGGAACTCTTCGCCGACATCCCCTCGGCCATCGCCAACACCGTGGAGATCGCCCAGCGCTGCAACCTGACGCTGGTGCTGGGCAAGCCGCAGCTGCCCGACTTTCCCACGCCCAACGGCATGCCGATCGACGAGTTCTTCCGCTTTGCCTCGTTCGAGGGGCTGGAGGAGCGGCTGAAGATGCTCTTCAAGAAGGAGGCCGACCGCGAGGCGCAGCGCCCGCGCTACGTGGAACGGCTCGAATTCGAGATCGGCACCATCCTCAAGATGGGCTTTCCGGGCTACTTCCTGATCGTGGGCGACTTCATCAAATGGGCCAAGGAAAACGGCTGCCCGGTGGGGCCGGGCCGGGGGTCGGGCGCCGGCTCGCTGGTGGCCTATGCGCTGAAGATCACCGACCTGGATCCGCTCGAGTACAACCTGCTGTTCGAGCGCTTTTTGAACCCCGAGCGGGTTTCCATGCCCGACTTCGACATCGATTTCTGCCAGTCCAACCGCGACCGGGTGATCGACTACGTGAAGGACAAGTACGGCAAGAACGCCGTGAGCCAGATCGCCACCTTCGGCACGCTGGCGGCCAAGGCCGCCATCCGCGACGTGGGCCGCGTGATGGACATGAGCTACATGTTCTGCGACGGCATCTCCAAGCTCGTGCCAGGCAAGCCCGGCATGTCCTATACGCTGCAGTACCCGCCCGCCGTCAAGAAGGAGGGCGACAAGAACAACTACGCGCTGGAGCTCGAACCCCTGCTGGCCGAGCGCGTGGCCAAGGAAGAGGACGTGCGCACCGTCATCGAGATGGCGCAAAAGCTCGAAGGCATGACGCGTAACATCGGCATGCATGCCGGGGGCGTGCTGATCGCCCCGGGCAAGCTCACCGACTTCTGCCCGCTGTACCAGCAGCCCGGCAGCGAATCGGCCGTGAGCCAGTACGACAAGGACGACGTGGAGGCCATCGGCCTGGTGAAGTTCGACTTCTTGGGCCTGGCCACGCTGACCATTCTGGAGATCGCGCGCGAATTCATCATGAAGCGCCACAAGGGCCAGGAGAACTTCACCTTCGAAGCCATCCCGCTCGACGACGGGCCCACCTACACCCTGTTCTCCGACGGCAAGACCGAAGCCGTGTTCCAGTTTGAAAGCCGCGGCATGCAGGGCATGCTGCGCGAGGCGCGCCCGAGCCGGCTGGAAGACCTGATCGCGCTGAACGCCCTGTACCGCCCTGGCCCCATGGACCTGATCCCCAGCTTCGTGAACCGCAAGCACGGCAAGGAAGTGGTGGAGTACCCGCACCCGCTGGTGGAAAAAGTGCTGGCCGAGACCTACGGCATCATGGTCTACCAGGAGCAGGTGATGCAGACCGCCCAGGTGCTGGGCGGCTACAGCCTGGGCGGTGCCGACATGCTGCGCCGGGCCATGGGCAAGAAGAAGGCCGAGGAGATGGCCGAGCACCGGCTGATCTTCCGCGCCGGCGCGGCCAAGCAGGACATCAGCGAGGCCAAGGCCGACGAGGTGTTCGACCTGATGGAGAAGTTCGCGGGCTACGGCTTCAACAAGTCGCACGCCGCCGCCTACTCGCTGCTTGCCTACCACACCGGCTGGCTCAAGGTGCACTACACGGCCGAGTTCTTCTGCGCCAACATGACGGTGGAAATGGACGACACCGACAAGCTCAAGGTGCTGTTTGAGGACGCGCGCAAGAACTTCGGCATCACCTTCGAGCTGCCCGACGTGAACCGCGGCATGTACCGCTTCGAGCCGGTGACGGACAAGGTCATCCGCTACGGCCTGGGCGCCGTCAAGGGCGGCGGGCAGGCGGCCATCGAAGCCATCGTGGCGGCGCGCGAGGGGCGCGGCGAGGGGCCCAACGGCTCCACCAAGGGCCCCTTCAAGAGCCTGTTCGACTTCTGCCTGCGCGTGGACCGCGCGCGCATGAACAAGCGCACGGTGGAAGCGCTGATCAAGGCCGGCGCCTTCGATTCGCTGAACCTCAACCGCGCCTCACTGCTGGCCTCCATCGACCGGGCCTTCGACTTTGCCGCGGCCAGCCTGTCCAACATCAACCAGGGCGGCCTGTTCGACATGATGGGCGACGATGCCCACGGATCGAGCACGCAGGAGCCCGAGCTGGTGGACGTGACGCCCTGGGGCATCAAGGAGCGCCTGACGCTGGAGAAGACGGCGGTGGGCTTCTACCTGTCGGGCCACCTGTTCGACGAAGTGGCCACGGAGGTGCGCCGCTTCGTGCGCACGCAGATCGACGAGCTGCTGGACAGCCGCGAGCCGCAGATCCTGGCCGGCATCATCAGCGATTTGCGCGTCATCAACGGCCAGCGCGGCAAGCTCGCGCTGTTCAAGCTCGACGACAAATCGGCCGTGATCGAGGCTTCGGCCGACGAGGCGCTGATCAACACCTACAAGAACCAGCTCAAGGAGGACGAGTTCGTGGTGATGATGGGTCGCCTGCAGCTGGACCGCTTCAGCGGCGGCCTGCGCGTGAAGGTGCAGCAGGTGTGGGACCTGGCGGGTGCGCGGGCGCGCTTTGGCAAATACCTGCACGTCGTGGTGAGCGACAAGGCGCCCGAAGTGCAGAAACTGCTGCGCGAATTCCCTCCCCGCCGGGAGGAGGCGCCCGAGGGCGACCTGCTGCACGGCCTGCGCGTGCGCATGGGGCTGCGCTGCACCGGCAGCGTGGGTGGGGCCGCCAGTACCTCGGCGGTCGCCGAGGTCCAGCTCTCCGAAAGCAGCCGCTTTTACCCCAGCGATGCCGCCCTGGCCGCCTGGAGCGCCCAGGTCGGGGCCGGGTCTGCTACGGTGGTCTACGAGTGATCGTGCAGCAAAGGGCAAAGGTATGCGCGAGGAAACAACATCCAACCGGTGCCTGGCAGGGCATGCACCGCTGCCTTTTTCACGCCACGCCCTGTGCCACCGCAGGGCATTTGGCAGGGGTGGAGGCAGGGGCGAACAGGGCCTGGCAAGAATATTGCTCAGGCCAGCCTTGAAAAAAAACGGATGAACATCAGATTTCTCTTGCGGCAGCGGTACGCGCGGGTCGCTAGAATGAAATTCATGGCAACAAAACCACCTTCTCCCAAAGCCGCGCCGCCTGTCACCAGGCCTGCGCGGGATGACGGCGGTTCGGTCGTGCTGGAAAGACGCACGCAAAAGACCCAGCCCCCCCAGATGTACCAGGTGGTCATGCTCAATGACGACTACACGCCCATGGAGTTCGT
The DNA here is from genome assembly GCF_001428665.1 of Acidovorax sp. Root219. Lineage (GTDB taxonomy): Bacteria > Pseudomonadota > Gammaproteobacteria > Burkholderiales > Burkholderiaceae_C > Acidovorax. The sequence goes on along the minus strand of NZ_LMIJ01000013.1, from coordinate 64,906 downwards.
CATCGTGGTGCTGCAGGAGTTTTTCAGCAAGGACCGGGAGCAGGCGACCCAGATCATGCTCAAGATCCACCTCGACGGCAAAGGCGTGTGCGGCGTGTATTCACGCGACGTGGCCGCCACCAAGGTCGAGCAGGTGCTGGATGCGGCCCTCAAAGCGGGGCACCCGCTGCAATGTGTCAGTGAACCTGTTGAATAACAGGTTTTTCATCCCGATCTACAGTTATCCATTCCACGCAAGCACAAAGGAGTTCACATGATTGCCCAAGAACTGGAAGTCAGCTTGCACATGGCCTTTGTTGAGGCCCGCCAGCAGCGCCACGAGTTCATCACCGTGGAGCACCTGCTGCTGGCACTGCTCGATAACCCCAGCGCAGCGGAAGTGCTGCGCGCGTGTTCGGCCAACATCGATGACCTGCGGTCGTCGCTGTCGAACTTCATCAAGGACAACACTCCGCAGGTGGCAGGCACCGACGAGGTGGACACGCAGCCCACGCTGGGTTTCCAGCGCGTGATCCAGCGCGCCATCATGCACGTGCAGTCCACCGGCAACGGCAAGAAGGAAGTCACGGGCGCCAACGTGCTCGTAGCCATCTTCGGCGAGAAGGACTCGCACGCCGTGTACTACCTGCACCAGCAGGGCGTGACGCGGCTGGACGTGGTCAACTTCATTGCCCACGGCATCAAGAAGGGCGAGCCGCCGGAACCCGCCAAGGCCGAGAACCAGGCCGAGGGCGAAGAGGGCGCTGCCGCCGAGCGCAACGAGAAGGCCTCGCCGCTGGAGCAGTTCACGCAGAACCTGAACCAGGCCGCCAAGGAAGGCAAGATCGATCCGCTGATCGGGCGCCACTACGAGGTGGAGCGCACCATCCAGATCCTGTGCCGCCGCCGCAAGAACAACCCGCTGCTGGTGGGTGAAGCCGGCGTGGGCAAGACCGCCATCGCCGAGGGCCTGGCCTGGCGCATCACGCAGAACGACGTGCCCGAGATCCTGGCCGAGGCCGTGGTCTACTCGCTCGACATGGGCGCGCTGCTGGCGGGCACCAAGTACCGCGGTGACTTCGAGCAGCGCCTGAAGGGCGTGCTCAAGTCGCTCAAGGACAAGCCCAACGCCATCTTGTTCATCGACGAGATCCACACCCTGATCGGTGCGGGTGCGGCCTCGGGCGGCACGCTCGATGCATCCAACCTCCTGAAGCCGGCGCTCTCCAGCGGCCAGCTCAAGTGCATCGGCGCGACCACCTTCACGGAGTACCGCGGCATCTTCGAAAAGGACGCTGCGCTGTCGCGCCGCTTCCAGAAGGTGGACGTGGTCGAGCCTACGGTGCAGGAAACCATCGACATCCTGAAGGGCCTGAAGTCGCGCTTCGAGGAACACCACAGCGTGAAATACGCTGCGGCCGCCCTGCAGGCTGCGGCGGAACTGAGCGCCAAGTACATCAATGACCGCCATCTGCCCGACAAGGCGATCGACGTCATCGACGAAGCCGGTGCTGCCCAGCGCATCATGGTGCCGAGCAAGCGCAAGAAGACCATCGGCAAGGCCGAGATCGAAGAGATCGTGGCCAAGATCGCCCGCATTCCGCCGGCCAACGTCTCCAACGACGACCGCGGCAAGCTGCAGACCCTGGAACGCGACTTGAAGAGCGTGGTCTTCGGCCAGGACAAGGCTCTGGAAGTGCTTGCCAGCGCAGTGAAGATGGCGCGCTCGGGCCTGGGCAAGGGCGACAAGCCGATCGGCTCGTTCCTGTTCAGCGGCCCCACGGGCGTGGGCAAGACCGAGGCCGCCAAGCAGCTTGCCTACATCATGGGCATCGAGCTCCTGCGATTCGACATGTCGGAGTACATGGAACGCCATGCCGTGAGCCGCCTGATCGGTGCGCCTCCGGGCTATGTCGGGTTCGACCAGGGTGGCCTCTTGACCGAAGCCATCACCAAGAAGCCGCATTCGGTGCTGCTGCTCGACGAAATCGAGAAGGCGCACCCGGACATCTTCAACGTGCTGCTGCAGGTGATGGACCATGGCACGCTGACGGACAACAACGGCCGCAAGGCCGACTTCCGCAACGTCCTGATCATCATGACGACGAACGCTGGCGCCGAGACCATGAACAAGGCGACCATCGGCTTCACCAACCCGCGCCAGGCGGGCGACGAGATGGGCGACATCAAGCGCCTGTTCACGCCCGAATTCCGCAACCGGCTGGATGCCATCGTCAACTTCAAGGCGCTGGACGAGCAGATCATCCTGCGCGTGGTGGACAAGTTCCTGCTGCAGCTCGAAACCCAGCTGGCCGAGAAGAAGGTGGAAGTCACCTTCACCGACACGCTGCGCAAGCACCTGGCCAAGAAGGGCTTCGATCCGCTGATGGGCGCCCGTCCGATGCAGCGCCTGATCCAGGACACCATCCGCCGTGCGCTGGCCGACGAACTGCTGTTCGGACGCCTGACCGAGGGTGGCCGCCTGACGGTGGACATCGAGATGAAGACCGACGACAAGGGCGTGGAAACACCCGAAGTGCTGCTCGACATCCAGCCCCTGCCCAAGAAGGAGCGCTCGGCCAAGTCGGAGCCTGCAGAGCCGGAAGAAGCCACGGCCGATTGAGTTTTGCCACCCGTGCATCGACAAAGCCCGCAGCACCCGCTGCGGGCTTTTTTCATGGTGCGTTGGCGTGATCGCCTGGCCTTGGCAGCGGCGCGCTCCTGCGCATGCAATGACTGCATGCCCTGTGTGCGGCATGCGCATGGCGCTGGCCTGCCCCATTGCAGTGCATACCGCGCACAGCAAGGCCCCGCCTGGCTTGCGGGGCATCGGCGGGCCCGCAACCCTGCAGGCTATCACACGCTTTGTTGCATGAAAAAGAAAGGCCGCTCAGTGTTTTCCTTCAGGGGAGGGTTGTATTTCTTGGGTAGAGTGGCGTGGAGCGCATCACTAAACAAGGAGTAATTACATGAGCCAGAAAGTCGCGTACGTCACCGGCGGCATGGGGGGCATCGGAACGGCTATCTGCCAGCGCCTGCACAAGGAAAACTTCAAGGTCATTGCGGGCTGCGGCCCGACCCGTGACCATGCCAAGTGGCTGGCGGAACAAAAGGCGCTGGGCTATACGTTCTACGCATCGGTGGGCAATGTGGGCGACTGGGATTCCACCGTGGAAGCGTTCACCAAGACCAAGACCGAACACGGCAGCATCGACGTGCTGGTGAACAACGCCGGCATCACGCGCGACCGCATGTTTCTCAAGATGTCCCGCGAGGACTGGGATGCCGTCATCGAAACCAACCTGAACAGCATGTTCAACGTCACCAAGCAGGTGGTGGCCGACATGGTGGAAAAGGGCTGGGGCCGCATTGTCAACATCAGCAGCGTGAACGGCGAAAAGGGCCAGGCCGGCCAGACCAACTACTCGGCCGCCAAGGCCGGCATGCACGGCTTCTCGATGGCCCTGGCGCAGGAGCTGGCCACCAAGGGCGTGACGGTGAACACCGTGAGCCCGGGCTACATCGGCACCGACATGGTCAAGGCCATCCGCCCCGACGTGCTGGAAAAGATCGTCGCCACCGTGCCTGTCAAGCGCCTGGGCGAGCCCAGCGAGATCGCCTCGATCATTGCCTGGCTGGCCTCGGAAGAGGGCGGCTACGCCACCGGTGCCGATTTCTCGGTCAACGGTGGCCTGCACATGGGCTGATCCATCCGCAAGCGGCTCCTGGCCGCCCGCAATGAAAGAAACCCGCTTCAGCGGGTTTCTTTGTTTTCATTGCCCAAGCGAGGCCCGAGGTCTGAAGAAAGCCCAGCGCAGCGGTTCTGGCTAGGCGCTGCGCCTCTAGTACGGCAAGGCGCAGCAACGACGCCAAGAGCTTTGTTCAGGCCTTAGCCCACAAAGCGGCCGTTGGAGCCCATGATGCCCAGGTCAATGAACTTGGAACCCACATACGGTGCGCCACCTGCATAGTCGACCGTGAAGCCGCCCAGGTCGTTGCTGCGCAAACCGGCCAGTGCCGAGCGCAGCTTGGCACGGCTCAGGTCGCGGCCGGCGCGGTCCAGGCCGTCGATCAGCACGCGGGCGTTCACGTAGCCCTCGAAGCTGCGCGACGAGAATTCCTGCTGGTTCACGGCACGCATGGCGCGCTGGTAGTCACGCACCAGGGCGACGCTGGTGCGCGACGCATCGGGCATCACCATCGACAGGGCCAGACCGCCGGCCTTGGTGCCCAGCTGGCGGATGTTTTCGCCGCTCAATGCCACGCTGGTGGCCGCCAGGGGCGTGCTGGCCGATGCCTTGCGGAATTCGTTGATCAGCGCGGCACTCACATCACCTGCCGTGCCGAGCAGCACCGTCATGGGCTTGGCAGCCAGCGTCTGCTGGACCACGGTGGCCACTTGCTCACCCTTGGCGTCGAGCTTGAAAGCCTTGGGCGCGGGCTGGTTGACGGCCTTGAGCGCGTTGTTCACATCGACCAGGAATTCCTTGCCGAACGCCGTGTCCTGGTAGACCACGGCCAGGTCGGTGATACCCATGGCCACCAGCTTCTTGGCCAGGCGCTGGGCTTCGTCGGAGTAGCTGGCGCGCACGTGGAAGACCGAGCGGTACTCGGGCTTGCGCAGCGACGATGCGCCGCTCTGCGGGGCCACGTAGGGGATCTGCGCCTCGTCCACCAGGGGCATGATGCGCTGGTTGTTGCTGGTGCCCATGCACGACAGCAGGGCCGCCACGTTGCCATCGGCAATCAGCTTGCGCACGTTCTCTTCGGAGCGGGCCGGATCGTAGCCGTCGTCCAGCGCCAACAGGCGCAGCTCACGCCCGCCCGTGCCGCCGCTGCGCGCGTTGGCCTGTGCAATGCCGGCGTCCAGGCCCTGCTTGAGTTCCTTGCCCAGGCTGGCCAGAGGGCCCGACAGGCCCAGCGAGCAGCCGATGGTGACCATCTTGGCGTCGATGGCGTCCTGGGGGCCGGCCCATGCGCTCGGTGCGAGTGAGAGGCCGGTGGCGGTGGCAAGAAGGGACTGGGTGAACTGGCGACGGTGCATGGAAGGAGACGACGATGGATCGAAGAAGGGGGCGCTGCCACGGGTTGCCGTGGTTGCCTTGGCCCTGGTCGCACGGATAGCGCAACCTTAGGGAAAACCCTTATTCTAGCATTCAGCGCTGCTTACCGTCAAAAGAGCGTTGCAGGACAAGTGATACCCTGGATCGCCACCGGGGGGAGGGTGCTGCAGGCCAGGCGCGTCAGGGACGCCAGTCCCAATCGACGCGCAACGCCTCCCCCGTCTTGTCGTTTCTGGGCAGCCCCTCTCTTGGAACGGCGGTTCCGCCCAAGTAGAGAGTCTCGTTCACGGATATCTTCGCGGGCAGCGACCGGATGGCGCTGTCGGCCAGGTTCAGGTCAAAGCGCACGAACAGGCCTTCGGGCAACGCTTCAATGGCACTGCCCCTGAGGTCCAACTCGTCCAGTTCGACGAAGGTCTTTGGGAGACGGCGGATCTTGGCGTTTTCCGCCCACAGGCTCACGTGCAGGGTGGTCGACTCCGGGATCTCGGTGATCGGCGTGTCGCTGATGTCCAGGGTACACAGCTCCAGGTTCTCTGGAAGCGTGTCAATGGCGGTATCGGCGACGAAAAGGTCAGTCCCCAGCGTCAGCTGCGTCGGCAACTGGGTGATGCTGGTGCCCCGGACGTCAAGGCTGTCCCCTACGGTGAAATGCTCCGGCAGTGCGGAAATCGGGCAGTCCGTGAGGATCAGGGCGCTGCCGATTTCCAGCCGGTCGGGCAGCCTGGAGATGGTGGTGTAGGCGATGTCCAGTGTGCCGGGCAGTGAAAGTGCATCCGGCAGTGCCTCGAGCGCGCTTTCACTTGCCAGGATGCTGCGGCCCACGCACAGGTCGACGGGCAGCTGGCGGAACTTGCAGTTGCCGATATGCAGTGCGCCGCCTACCACCAAGCCCGAGGGCAGGCTCTCGCTCACCATGTCGCTGCCGTGTAGTACCAGGTCTTCCGTCACTTCGAGGTTGTCGGGCAGCACCAGGTCGGGGCATGCCCAGATCTGCAGGGTGCCGCGGACGGTGAGGGGGGAGGGCAAGTTGCGAAGGCTGCCGTTGTGAAGGTGAATGGAGCCTTCCACCACCCGCACGTTTTGCGGAAATTCGCTGACCTCACTGAGCGAAATGAGGGTGTCCGTGGTGAGTGTGATTCCCTCGGACGATTCGATGGCTGCAATGCGCCGCCCTCCGATCTCGATGAAACTGCTCATGCCTTGTATTCCTTGCGGCTGGTTGTGGTGCGCGCGGATGCCGGCGCCATGCTGTTTATAGCCGATGGTCCGGACAGTGTTCGCGGTCAGCGTGCGCACCGCGCCAGGTAGGCGTCCTCGAAACGCTTGAGGTCATTGCGCTCGCCTTCCGTCAGGTCGGTGCGCGCCTTCTTGATGTTCAGGATGCGGCGCGATTCGGCGCATTGCTGTCCCCGGCGTGCTTCGTCAGCCTGCGACGCCTGCTGTGCCTGCTGCGCCTGGCGGTCCTCGTCGCGCTGCTGCAGGCGCGCTTCGCGCCGCTCCCTGTCATAGCGGGAGGAGGCTTCGCTCTCTTCTTCGCGGCAGTCGCGGTTGTATTCGCGGCGCATGCCCTCCTGCACGTCGGCCTTGATGCCCCGGGAGTAGGCCGATCGCATGGTGTCGTTCAGCGTGCGGCAGCGCTCGCTCATGTACTGCTGGTGGTCCGGTGCGGGCGAGGAGGACACCGACCGGCTGGGCGAGCGTTCGGAGCGGTACTCGCTGGCCGTGGGCCCAGCCGATACCGACGTGGTCTTCATGCCCTGGGGGCAGGCACGCGAGGAGGTGTAGTTGTTGCCGTTGTCGTCCCGGCAGGTGTAGCGCGTCTGTGCGCTGGCTTCGGACGGTGCCAGGCAGTGCAGCGCTGCCAGCAACAGGCCGGCGCCAGCAAAGCGCAGACCATGCCGGATACGCGCCGTGCGGCCCAAAAGGTGGTTCTGCATCTGCATCGGGGTCTTCCTTTCCATGGATTGAATGTCGGGTGCCGGCAAAGGGTTCGCCGGGCCGCCTCCCGACCCGGTGTGGAGACCGTGGGGTGGGGCAATGCATGGATTGTTCTGCGGCAAGGCCTGGCGGGCGTTCACCGCCTTGTCCACCGGCCCTGTGCCAGCGCTTGACAATGTGTCCACCGGCGGGCGTGAGGCGGCCGCGCAGGCGTGGGCAGGCCACCGGCTACGGCATGCGCAGGGCCTCAGAGGGCTGAGACGAAGGTGGCGCGACCGGGAGGGGGCGGTGAGCGCTCCAGGGTACCGCAAAGGGCTATGAACGCGGGCTATGCAGCCGCGCCCGCGAAGAGCGCGTTGCGGTCATGCGGCGGCTGCCGCCTGGAAGGGACGCAAAAAAACCCCGCAGTGGCGGGGCTTTCCTGGTGGAGTGGGTTGGAACCGTCAAAAAGAAGGGGCGGCCCGGTTTGGGAGCCGGGGCTGCCACACCCTCAGAAGCGGGCCGGGGCGCGCTTGCGGTCGCGTTCGTCTTCGGGCCAGGCGGACATGATTGCGGTGGTATTCATACTGGAAAACTCCTGTGATGTACCAACAACGCGTTCACTCCCGGCTTGGTTGACAGCGTTTCGCAAAAAAATGCAACCTAAATGGAAACGTTTTTTCGCCGCCAAGCACTGCAAAATTCATAGCAACAATTTCAAGCCTGCCGAGTTGCAATAGCTGGAAACATAGGTAATCGTTTACAGGGTTTTACACTTCACGCGCCGGCAGCTGCCGAAATTTCTTCAAGCGCTGATGAAACTTCCAGCCAGCGTTCTTCCAGTTGCGCGGTCTCGTCGTGGCCCGCCTTCAGGCGGCGCCCGCACTCGGCGATCTCGGCTGGCGGCAGGGCCTGAGTGAGGGTCTGCTCAAGTGCGCTGCGCTCGGTCGACAGGGTCGCCAGGCGCTGGTCGATCTGTTCCAGCTCCTTTTTCAGGGGGCGCGTCTTCTCAGCCAGTTGCTGGCGGCTTTGGGCATCGAGCTTGCGCTGGTCGCGCCCTGCCGCAGGCGTGGCGGCCGGGGCCGGTGTGGGGGCCTTGGCGACCACCGCAGGTGGGGCGGCTACCGGTGCGGGGGCGGGCGCAGGAGCGCTTGCGGCGGCGGCCGCCGCCTTCACGGCAGCCGCTTCGGCCTGGCGCGAGTATTCGCGCAGGCGCTTGGCCTCCTCGAGCAGGTAGCGCTGGTAATCGTCCAGGTCGCCGTCGAACGGGCCCACCACGCCGCGGCCCACCAGCCAGAACTCGTCGCACACGGCGCGCAGCAGCGCCCGGTCGTGGCTGACCAGCATGACGGTGCCTTCGAACTCATTGAGCGCCATGGACAGCGCCTCGCGCGTGGCCAGGTCCAGGTGGTTGGTGGGCTCGTCCAGCAGCAGCAGGTTGGGGCGCTGCCAGACCATCATGGCCAGCACCAGGCGGGCTTTTTCACCGCCGCTCATGGTGCCCACGGCCTGCTTGGCCATGTCGCCGCTGAAGTTGAAGCTGCCCAGGTAGCTGCGCAGGTCCTGCTCGCGCGAAGGTTCGCGGGCCGCAGCGCCCATGTCGCGCGCCAGGCGGATCATGTGCTCCAGCGGGTTCTCGGCGGGGCGCAGCACGTCCAGTTCCTGCTGGGCGAAGTAGCCGATGGACAGGCCCTTGCCCTCGGTCACGGTGCCCGCAATGGGCGCCATCTCGCGGGCAATGGTCTTGACCAGGGTCGACTTGCCCTGGCCGTTAGCGCCCAGGATGCCGATGCGCTGGCCGGCCAGCACCGACTTGCTCACGCCGGTGAGGATGGTTTTGATCTCGTCGTCCGTGGTGTAGCCGAACGCCGCATCGCTGATGGACAGCATGGGGTTGGGCAGGTTCACGGGCTCCTTGAACTCGAAGGTGAAATCGGCCTCGGCCAGCAGCGGGGCCACCTTCTCCATGCGCTCCAGGGCCTTGACCCGGCTTTGCGCCTGCTTGGCCTTGCTGGCCTTGGCCTTGAAGCGGTCGATGAACTTCTGCAGGTGGGCGATCTTGTCCTGCTGCTTGGAGAAGGCAGCCTGTTGCAGTTCCATCTGCTGGGACCGCAGTTCTTCGAACTTGCTGTAGTTGCCGCCGAAGCGGTTGAGCTTGGCGCTGTCGATCTGCAAGGTGACGTTGGTGACGGCGTCCAGGAATTCGCGGTCATGGCTGATCACGATCATGGTGCCGGCGTACTTCTTGAGCCAGGCTTCGAGCCAGACCAGGGCGTCCAGATCCAAGTGGTTGGTGGGTTCGTCCAGCAGCAGCAGGTCGGACGGGCACATCAGCGCGCGCGCCAGTTGCAGGCGCATGCGCCAGCCGCCCGAGAAGCTGTTCACCGGGCGCTCAAGTTCGTGCGACTGGAACCCCAGGCCCAGGATCAGCGCCTGCGCGCGCGGCACGGCGTCGTGGTCGCCCGCGTCGGCCAGGTCGGTGTAGACCTGGGCAATGGCCATGCCGTGGTCGGCGTCGTCGTGCGCGGCATCGCTCTGGTCGAGCTGCGCCAACTGGGTGTGCAGCTCGGCCAGGCGCGTGTCGCCTGCCAGCACGAAGGCGGTGGCGCTTTCATCGGTCTCGGGCATGTTCTGCGCGACCTGCGCCATGCGCCACTGGCGGGGGATGGAAAAGTCGCCTCCATCCTCGTGCAGGCTGCCGTTGAGCAGCGCGAACAGTGTGGACTTGCCGGCGCCGTTGCGGCCCACCAGGCCGACCTTTTCGCCGGGGTTCAGGGTCACGGAGACGTTGTCCAGCAGCACCTTGGCGCCGCGCCGCAGGACGATGTTCTTCAGGTTGATCATTCAGTACTCAATCACGGCGCCTCGGCTGCATCGTGCAGCGCAAGGCCCAGGTAAACCAGGTTGGGGATCGGATGATCCTTGAAAGGGGTGATGGGCCCGAAGCCCATCTGCCGGTACAGCGCCTGCGCGCGTTCGTTGTGGTCCCAGGTGCTGATGCCGGCACGGTCGTAACCCGCGCCCGCACACTGCCGCACCAGGGCCCGCGTCAATTCACGGGCGATGCCCTGGCCGCGTGCGCTTTCGCGCACGTACAGCCGCTTGATCTCGGCCAGGCCAGCCATCTCTGTCGGGGCAAACGCGCCGCAGGCGGCGAGTTCACCCTGCCGATAGGCAAGAACCGCACCACCGGCAGGATGCGCATACCGGCCCGGCAGACCGGCCATGTCCGCCCAGATGCTGCTCTGGCCGGCGTTGGCATGGTCGCGCTGTGCGTACTCGAGCAGCAGTTCCCTGAAATGCCGCCAGCCGTCTTCGGTGTCGACTGCGATGATCTGCAGCATGCTCGGGTTCCAGTGTCCGCGTGGGTGCTTTTCTGGAGCGGCGACACCCCAGGCAACCCCGTATTGTCGCCGATACCGGGCAAACCCTGTAGGACGGCCCTACGGCGCCGCGCCAGCCACCTCGTACCAGGCCCAGCCCTCGTACCTGCCCAGCAGGCGCAGGCGGGGGTTTTCGCCCAGCTCGAAGATGCGGTCACCGCCCACCACCACCTGTGCACCCGTCTGCGCGAAGTCGAAGCGCCGCGGGTCCACCATCACGCGCACGGTGTCGGGCGTGGGGTTGATCACCCGGTAGGCGGCCGGGGCCTGCATGGTTTCCTGCACGAAGGTCAGGTGCTGGTAGCGGTTCACCGTGTCCTGGTCCGCAGCCGGCAACTGCATGCCGCGCCACACGCTGGGCTGGGGGTAGTAGAAAACGCCATCCACCACGGGAACACCCGCCGCGGCGAGCGTCATGGCGAGCGAGGTGCTGGGCAGCAAGGCCAGCACCCGCCGGGGCTTCGCGGTGCCGTCTGCAGATGCCGGGCCTGCCACATAGCCCTGCACGGTGTCGTTCAGGGCCACCTTGGCGGGGGCCAGCCCCAGCGGATTGAAGTCGGCGACGGCGATGGCGTACACCACCACGGTGAGCGCAATCGACTGCGCCACCTTCCCGTACACCAGCCAGTACGCCATGAAGCCACCGGCCACGGCCATGCTGGCCAGCATGGCCACGCTCAGGCCCGGATAGAAGTCTTCGGGAATGCCGGCCACCACCAGTGCCGCCAGGGCCGCCGTCAGCAGGCCCAGCACCACGGCCGCCATGCGCGCCGGGCGTGGTGAAGCCACCGCCCCCTCGCGGCCACCCGCCAGCGCCATGACCAGCAGACAGGACAGCGCCAGCGCCAGATCGATGCGCGACGACGACACGTAGTGCCAGAACATGGCCTTGGACAGTGCCAAGGGCACGCCCCAGACCCCGAACACCACGCTGAACGCCGAGAACGCTGCGCACGCCGCCAGCAGCCAGGGGTAGGGCTTCCTGTCCCGGATCTGCCGCAGGCACAGGAACCAGGTGGCCAGCAGCAGCAGGAAGTACGAACCGAACTCGCTCTCGTTGAACACGCTGCCCTGCAGGTTGGACAGCGTATCGGCATTGCTGAACCCGCGCAGCAGCACCAGGGGGGACAGGTCGCCCCCCTGCAGCGCCGCGCGCTGGCCGGGGTAGACGGTGCTGCGCATGGTGGCAATCGCCTCGCGCGCGTCGTGCCACCAGAAATAGAGCAGGGCGCCCATGAGTACTGCGGCCAGCCCGAAGGCCAGCGGGGTCTGCCAGCTCCAGGCCACCTGCCGGCGGTGGTCAGCCAGCCACGCGGCCAGCACCAGGGCGTAGAGCGTGGCCACGGTGATCTGCCAGGGCGGGTAAAGCACCAGCGCAAACCCGGCCAGGAACCAGGCCAGTGCCAGGGCCAGCCACCACAGGCGGGCACCGGGCTTTTGGCGCAGCATCAGCAGCGCGGCGGCCAGGGCCCCGGACGGGAAGAACACCACATACAGTGGCCACTGCGACCAGCCCGCCGCATAGGGCGCCAAGCAGAACACGAAGGACAGCGCCAGGTTGCGCCCAGAGCGGCCGGGGGCCAGCACGTCCAGCAGCCACCACAGCGCCAGCAGGCAGGCGAAGAACGGGAAGTACCAGTACCAGCCCAGCGCCATGTCCAGCGGCAGCGCGAAGAACCCCCAGGTGGCCGGGCGTGCCAGGGCTGACACGTGCAGCACGGGCACACCAGTCATGCCGATGACCAGCATGTTCTGCCCGTCCAGGCCCAGGTTGCGGTTGATCACCGGAAAGCGGGGGTCGTGGCTGGCCTGGGCCAGCGCGCTGGCGGTGATCACCATCCACTCGTCGGAGCGCACCCCGCGTGGCTGGCCCGCCAGGGGGGTGACGGCGCTGTCGGCCGATACCACAGGGTGCTCGCTCTGGTCGGTGCGGCCCAGCAGCAGTTCCAGCGAAGAGCCGGTGGCGCCGATGCCCACGAGCACCAGGAAGACGCCGGCAATGCCGCCGGCCACCATGCGCCTGTGGCCACCGACCCACTGGCCGCAGCGGTCAAGCACCCGGCCCGTGGCGCCAAGCAGCAGCAGCACGATGGTGGCCGCCACCGCAGCAGCGATGAGCCAGTGCCGCGGGGCAATGTCGGGGCCGAGCACCTTGCCGGCGGCGGGGGAGGATGGCTCGACGTTGAAGCGCGCGGTATCGTCGAAGCGGGCGATCACGCCCACTGGCTGCTCGCCGCCCCCCAGGTAGCGCGGGTAGCGCACTTCGAGCGAGAACTCCAGCGGAATGCTCTCCCCATCCTTGAAGTAGACCGCGACGGAGGGACGGGTCTTGCGCGTGGGAATGGCGATGCGCTTCTCGGTGTCCCCGATGCGCACGGTGAAGTCCTTGGGCAGGCGCTGGTTCTGCGAGTCATAGCACCAGCCGGTGATGCGCACGACGCCTTTGGCCTGGTCGTACTCCACCGTGTCGACGAAGCCGTAGGTGCCGGGGGCCAGGGGCTGCTGGGCGCGGGCGGCCTGCGGCAGCCACAGCAGGGCGAGCAGCAGCGCCGCGAACACAGCGGCAAGCCAGGCGGCGCCCAGCGGATGCAGGTGGTACCCGCGCCTCGGCATGGCGCTGCTCATCGGGATGCGGCCACCGTGACCGCGATGCCCGACATGATGAGCGCCGTGCCGATGAAGTAGCTGGGGGCAAAGCGCTCACCGAAGAAGAAGCGGCTGGCCAGCGGCACGATGACGAAGGCCAGGGCCATGAAGGGGTAGACCTTGCCCAGCTCGGCCTTGCGCAATATCAGCACCCAGCCAATGGAGGTGATGCCGTACAGCACCATGGTGGCAAAGAACACGGCCAGGGTTTCGATGGCGAAGAAGCTGCCGGTCTTGTTCATGGAATTGGCGCTGACCTTGAACAGGATCTGGCCGATGGCGATGCCCACCACACAAAGGATGGTCAGAAGATAGACGTACATGGATCGGGATCTCGGGTGGGAGTGATCGGGCAGGGGCCCGGCGATGTTAAAGGAGCCGCAGGGCGTAACGCTCGGACAGGGTCGTGGCCATGATGTAGAGCGAAGCCAGGGCGAAGGTGGCCGTGAGCACGTTGGCCACGGTCCGGTGGGTGGGCGAGGCCGCATGGCCCATGGGCCCCAGCGCTGTGGCGCCCAGCAGGGCGGGCACAATGAAGTAGCGGCCCTGGACGCCGCTGATGATGGCCACCGGGTAGTCGTTCCAGCTGATGGCCAAGGCCAGGAAGACCAGGACGCAACTGGCCAGCGCCACGAGCAGGAGCAGCGCACGGGCAGCCGCATCACGCCGCAGCCAGCGCGCCGACCCGAGGGTCGCGGCCAGCGCAACCGCCAGGCCATACCAGACGGCCTTCATCGCATCCTTGGTGATGGACGCATCGAGCCAGCCCATCATGCCGACGAAGGAATAGGCGTAGAAGTACCCGGTCTTGCCGTCCAGCAGCGTATCGAGGACGAGGCGGGTGAAACCGAGTGGGTGCTGCAGATAGATCGCCAGTATCTCGATGGTTGCGTGGTTGCGCACCAGGCGCGCGTCCGCCGTGGTGGCGATGCCGTAGAGCGTCCAGCCGGCGCAGGCCGCGCACAGCGCGATCCAGGCCAGCAGGTGCGCGGCCGAAAACCTGCGCACCAGCAGCCACAGGGGCAGCAGCAGCAGGGGGGCCAGATTGACGCGGGAAGTCACGAGCAGGACGATGCAGGCATAGAGCGCGTATTCCTGCAGCGGGTTCGCGTCGCTGCGGGGGGCCATGCAGCGCACCGAGAACAGTGCGGCCAGCAGCAGCGCTGCGGCGATGCTCAGCCCGTCGATGGTGGGCGAGATGATCTGGAACATGGCCATGGGCATCAGCACCAGCGCGCGCACCAGCAGATTGGGCGTGAACAGCCGCCACGCCCATGCGATCAGGCCCAGGGCTGTGGCCGCCACCAGCAGGCGCGTCAGCTCGTAGCTTGCGCGCATCGACAGGTCGAGCGCGCGCGCGGTGCGCAGGCCCAGCGCGTGGGGCAGGTAGATGAAGGGCGCGTAGTAGCCCGTGCCCACGGCGTTGACGAACAGGTCCTTGTGCGCCCAGCGCTCCCCCGCGGCCTGGGCCATGAGTGCGCTGGCCGAAGCCGCGTAGTCGCGCTCGGTGCCGGAGATCGCCCGCATGCGCGACGTGAACGCCACGAAGTTCCGGTCCACATAGCCGCCCTGGTTGCCGAACTCGTCCGGCTCATCCTTGCGCAGGGTCCACTGGCCGTGGGCGATCATGTCGGCGCGCAGCAGGTGCACATTCTCGTCAGGCGACTGGAAGGCCGGTACCAGCCGCATCAGGCCCCATGCCACCACGAGCGCCAGCAGCAAGCCGCCCACCAGCGCAGGCAGGCCTGCCGTGCGCAGGTCGATGCGGGATTTCAGGTGGCGCGTCCCGGTGCGCGCGGCGGTGGCCTGGACGGAAACACCCATCCTTCAGCCATTCTTGGCGAGATCGATCTTCCTGTGCAGCACCTTGTGCAGCGGCTTCTGGGGCACCGAGGCGATGTCGTGCCCGATGAAGGCCAGCAGCAACTGCAGGCCGGCAATGACGGGCAGGGCCGCCAGCATCACGGTGCCGGCCGACGAGTAGGACTGGTGGGCGCTGGAGCTGATCCAGTGCAGCAGGCCGAAACAGGTGCCAAAGCACAGCAGCAGCAGGCCCAGCGGCAGCTCGATGGAGGCCAGCGACATGTCGCGCAGGTAGTAGTTGTAGAAGATCCGCTTGCTGAAGTTGCGCAGGTGCTTGACAGTGAACTCGGGCAGGATCTTGCTGATCTTGAGGTTGCTTTCCTCGTCGGCGTAGTGCGCGTTCATGGGCACGTCCACCACCACGGCGCGCAGGGTGTTCAACCTGAACAGCATGTCCGTCTCGAAGAAGTACCTGCGGCTGATCTTGTCGAACGGCAGGTGGCTGGCCACGCGCGCGTGGATGGCCGTGTAGCCGTTGGTGGGGTCGAACACCTGCCAGTAGCCCGACGAGATCTTGGTCAAAAACGACAAGGCCGCATTGCCGAAGATGCGCATGCGCGGCATCTGGTGGATCTCTTCGAGGTCGAAGAAGCGGTTGCCCTTGGTGTAATCGGCCTCGCCGTTCAAGATGGGGGCGATGAAGCCGGGCAACAGGCGCGGGTCCATCTGGCCGTCGCCATCGACCTTGACGATGATGTCGTACCCCGCCTCGATGGCGCAGCGGTAGCCATGCATCACGGCGCCGCCCACACCCAGGTTCTCGGGGTTGAAGACCACCTGCACGCGCGGATCGGTGCAGTGCTGCTGGATAAAGGCGCCGGAATTGACCGGGCATTTGTCGTCCACCGCAAAGATGCCCTGCACCTCGGGGCCGATGCGCTCGATGACGCCCAGCACGTGGGCCGTGACCTTGTAGCAGGGAATGACCACCGCGACACGCACGGGCGCCGGGGAAACCGAGAGGGAAAGGGGGGCAGTGATGGTCAGAGGGGTGGAAATGCCGTTCATGCCTGGACCAGCGCCTCCCGGGTGATCAGCAGCACCTGGTCTTCGCCGGCGCTGGTGTCGATCCAGTAGACCGGCAGGCGTGGGAAGGCAGCTTCGAAATGCTCGCGCTCGTTGCCGATCTCCAGCAGCAGCACGGCGTTTTCGGCCATGCGCGAAGGCGCATCCTTGAGCAACTGGCGGATGAAATCCATGCCGTCCGCGCCCCCAGCCAGGGCCAGCTCGGGCTCGGCCCGGTACTCGGCCGGCAACTGGGCCATGCTGGTGGTGTTGACGTACGGCGGGTTGCACAGGATCAGGTCCCAGGGGCCGGGCAGGGCGGCGAGACCGTCCGACAGCTGCAGCGTGATGCGATCCTGCAAACCGTGGCGTTCCACGTTGATGCGGGCCACGTCCAGGGCATCGGGCGAAATGTCGGCGCCCGTCACGGCAATCTCGGGCCAGGCCATGGCGGCCAGTACCGCCAGGCTGCCGTTGCCGGTGCACAGGTCCAGCACCCGGTGCGTGTGCTCGCCCAGGAATTCGTCCACGCTGCCGTCGGCCAGCAACTCGGCAATGAAGCTGCGCGGCACAATGGCGCGCTCGTCCACGTAGAAGGACACGCCTTGCAGCCAGGCTTCGCGCGTGAGGTAGGCGGCGGGCTTGCGGGTGCTGATGCGCTCGTCCAGCAAGGCCTGCACCTCGCGCAGTTGGTCCGGCGAGACATCTTGGCTGCTGATGGAGCCGGGCTCGTCCGACAGATCGCTGTCCAGGGGCAGGCCCAGGCGCCACAGCACCAGCCAGGCGGCCTCGTCGTGTGCGTTGGCGGTGCCATGGCCGAACGCGAGGCCGGCCGATGCCAGCAGGGCGGCGGCGGACTGCACCACGGCACCCACGGTGCCCCCGTTCAGCACCGCGCTCATGCCGGCACCGCCGCAGCCGCGAGGGCCTGGGCATGCAGGTTGTCCAGGGTGCGGCGGTAGATGTTGGTGAGCGGCTCGATGTCGGCCACCACGATGTGCTCGTCGATCTTGTGGATGGTGGCGTTGGGCGGGCCCATCTCGATCACCTGGGGGCAGACCTGGGCGATGAAGCGCCCGTCGCTGGTGCCGCCCGTGGTGGACAGTTCGGTGGTGATGCCCGTCTCGGCCAGGATGGCCTGCTGCACCGCCGTGACCAGTTCGCCCGGTGTCGTCAGGAACGGCTGGCCGCCCAGGGTCCAGCGCAGCTCGTAGTCGAGGCCGTGCGCGTCGAGCACGGCGTGCACGCGCTGCTTCAGGCCCTCGGCCGTGGACTCGGTCGAAAAGCGGAAGTTGAAATCCCACACCACCTCGCCCGGGATGATGTTGGTGGCACCGGTGCCGCCATGCACGTTGCTGACCTGCCAGCTGGTGGGCGGGAAGAAGGCGTTGCCCTGGTCCCATTCGGTCGCGGCCAGTTCGGCCAGCGCTGGCAGGGCCTGGTGGATCGGGTTGCGTGCCAGTTGCGGGTAGGCAATGTGGCCCTGGATGCCGCGCACCGCGAGCTTGCCCGACAGCGTGCCGCGCCGGCCGTTCTTGATCATGTCGCCGGTGCGCTCCACCGAGGTCGGCTCGCCCACGATGCAGTAGTCCAGGCGCTCGCCGCGTGCGCTGAGCTGCTCGACCACGACCTTGGTGCCATCCACCGAAGGGCCTTCCTCATCGCTGGTGAGCAGCAGGGCCAGGGTGACATGCGGTTCGGGCGTTGCGGCCAGGAAGTCTTCCACGGCCACCACGAAGGCGGCGATGGAGGTCTTCATGTCGCTCGCACCGCGGCCAAACAGCTTGCCGTCACGGTGCGTGGGCACGAAAGGGTCGCTGGTCCATTGGCTGAGCGGGCCGGTGGGCACCACGTCGGTGTGGCCGGCAAACACCAGGGTCTTGGCGGCAGCCCCATTGGCACCCGCCCGGCGGGCCCAGAGGTTGCTTACGCGAAAGTTGTCAGGGCCGCTGTCGATGCGCTCGCACACGAAGCCCAGGGGGGCGAGCCGTGCTGCCAGCACCTCCAGGCAACCCGCGTCGTCGGGGGTGATGGAGGGCAGGGAGATCAGCTGTTCGGCCAGGTGCAGGGTACGGGACATCGCAGGCAAATAAAGGACAAAGACAAAAAGAACATGGGGGCGCTGCGCGCCTCCGCCTCAGGCGGCTGGCTTCACGTCCAGCACGATCTCGGTGAACGAGGGCATGTCATCGGGCGTGTCGCGCGACTCCTTCTGCGCCTTGGCGGCATTGGCCGCCAGCGAGAAGTCGTTCTGCAGTCGCCACATCAGGTTGGTGGGCGAATCGGCGAAGGCCATGCCTTCCTTCTTGTCGATGCGCTTGTCCATGATCATGCGCGCCAGGTCTTCCTCGAAGGTCTGCGAGCCTTCGGCCATGGACTTTTCCATGGCTTCCTTGACGCCGCCGAAATCGCCCTTTTCGATCAGGTCGGACACCAGCTTGGTGTTGAGCATGACCTCCACGGCCGGCAGGCGGCCCCCATCCAGGGTGCGCACCAGGCGCTGCGAAATCACGGCCTTGAGGGCCGAGGCCAGGTCGCCGAGCATGGTCGGGCGCACTTCCACAGGGTAGAAGGACAAGATACGGTTGAGCGCGTGGTAGCTGTTGTTGCCGTGCAGCGTGGCCAGGCACAAATGGCCCGACTGGGCGTAGGCGATGGCTGCAGACATGGTTTCGCGGTCGCGGATTTCGCCGATCAGGATCACGTCGGGTGCCTGGCGCAGCGCGTTCTTCAGGGCAGTCTGCAGCGACTGGGTGTCGCTGCCGATCTCGCGCTGGTTGACGATGGATTTCTTGTTGCGGAACTGGTATTCCACCGGGTCCTCGATGGTGAGGATGTGGCCGGTGAGCACCTCGTTGCGGCTGTCGATCATGGAGGCGAGCGAGGTGCTCTTGCCCGAGCCCGTGGCGCCGACCATGAGGATCAGGCCGCGCTTTTCCATGATCAGCTCGGTCAGCACCGGGGGCAGTCCCAGTGTGCTGATTTCGGGAATCTGCTGCGAGATGAAGCGGATCACCACCGCATAGCTGCCGCGCTGGCGCATGGCGCTGATACGAAAACGCCCCACGCCCGAGAGCGGCACGCCCATGTTGAGCTCGCCGGTCTCTTCGAGCTCTTCGATGCGGTCGGGCGTGATGATCTCGGACAGCAGGTTGCGCGGCGCATCCGGCGGCAGGATCTGGTTGTTGATCGGCACGCACTCGCCGTTGATCTTGATCAGCGCCGGAGCATTGGCCGACAGGTAGACGTCCGACGCCTTCTTTTCGCTCATCAGGCGAAGAATCCGCTCCATCGTACTCATGGTGTTTCCCCTCTCATTGTCGGTCTGTCTGCCGGCGCTGGCCGTGCGTGCTGGTAGGCGCTGCGGGACTGGAATCAGTCGCGCAGCAGGTCGTTGATGCTGGTCTTGGAGCGGGTCTGCGCGTCCACCTGCTTGACGATGATGGCAGCATACATGCTGTAGGGCGCGCCATTGGCCGCCGTTTTGGGCAGGTTGCCGCTGACCACCACCGAGCCCGTGGACACGCGGCCATAGCTGATCTCGCCGGTGGCACGGTTGAAGATCGGGGTGCTCTGGCCCAGGTACACACCCATGCCCAGCACCGAGTGCTCTTCGACGACCACGCCTTCGACCACTTCGGAGCGCGCGCCGATGAAGCAGTTGTCCTCGATGATGGTCGGGCCGGCCTGCAGGGGTTCCAGCACGCCGCCGATGCCCACGCCACCCGAGAGGTGCACGTTGGCGCCGATCTGCGCGCACGAACCCACGGTGGCCCAGGTGTCGACCATGGTGCCTTCGCCCACGTAGGCTCCGATGTTCACGTACGAGGGCATCAGGATCGCGCCCTTGGCGATGAAGCTGCCGCGGCGGGCCACGGCTGGCGGCACCACGCGCACGCCGGTGGCCTTCATCTCTGCTTCGTTCAGGTGGGCGAACTTGGTCTGCACCTTGTCATAGAAACCCAGGTCGCCGGCCTTGACGACTTCGTTGTCCTTGAGGCGGAAGGACAGCAGCACGGCCTTCTTGATCCACTGGTGCACTGTCCACTGCCCCACGGCCTCGCGGGTGGCCACGCGCAGGGTGCCGTTGTTGAGTTCGGCAATGACGTGCTCGACGGCATCGGCTATTTCCTTGGGGGCTGCGGCAGGCGAGATGGTGGCGCGGTTCTCCCACGCGGCGTCGATGATGTTCTGGAGTTGTTGGGTCATGGTGTCAGACAGTACGAGATTGGATGAATTGGACGATGCGCATTGCGGCCTCCGCGCATTCTTCGGCTTCGGCCACCAGGGCCATGCGCACGCGCTGGGCGCCGGGGTTGGCACCACCGGACTCGCGGGCCAGGTAGCTGCCCGGCAGCACGGTGACATTGTATTGAGCCAGAAGCTCGCGGGCGAACTCGGCGTCGGTCATTTGCAGGGCGTCGGGCACCTTGGCCCACAGGTAAAAGCCCGCATCGGGCAGGGCCACGTCCATCACGCCGGCCAGCAGCGGCGTGACCTGGGCAAACTTCTTGCGGTACAGCGCGCGGTTCTCGGTCACATGCTGCTCATCGCCCCAGGCCGCGATGCTGGCGGCCTGCACGATGGGACTCATGGCGCTGCCGTGGTAGGTGCGGTACAGCAGGAAGGCCTTGATCAGCTCGGCGTTGCCGGCCACGAAGCCGCTGCGCAGCCCGGGCACGTTGCTGCGCTTGGACAGGCTGGTGAAGGAAATCAGGTTCTCGAAGTCCTTGCGGCCCGCCTGGATGGCGGCCTGCAGGCCGCTGAGCGGCGGCTCGTCACGGAAGTAGATCTCGCTGTAGCACTCGTCCGAGGCAATGACGAAGCCATGCCGGTCGCTCAGCGCAAAGAGCTTCT
Organism: Acidovorax sp. Root219; assembly: GCF_001428665.1. GTDB lineage: Bacteria > Pseudomonadota > Gammaproteobacteria > Burkholderiales > Burkholderiaceae_C > Acidovorax. The sequence continues at coordinate 44,190 of NZ_LMIJ01000013.1, read as the reverse complement.
GCCACTCGTTGAGCGGCATCACTGCGCCCGTGGGGTTGCCGGGCGAGCACACGAAGAGCAGTTGCGTGCGCTTCCAGACCTCGGCAGGCACGCTGTCCCAGTCCACCGCGAAGTTGCGCGCGGGATCGCTCGGGGCGTAGTAGGGCGTGGCGCCGGACAGCAGGGCTGCACCTTCGTAGATCTGGTAGAACGGATTGGGGCAGACCACGACCGGGTCGGGCTTGGTCGGGTCGACGATGGTCTGGGCAAAGGCGAACAGCGCCTCGCGCGAGCCGTTGATGGGCAGCACCTGGCTGGCCGCATCGAGCTTCAGGGCATAGCGCTTGTGCAGCCAGGCGGTGAAGGCCTCGCGCAGGCGCGGCTCGCCGGCCGTTGCCGGGTAGCTCGCCAGGCCATTGAGGTTGTTACTGAGTGCGTCCTTGATGAACTGCGGTGTAGGATGGCGCGGCTCCCCCATGCCCAGGCTGATGGGGGAATACTGGGCCGGTGGCGTCACTCCGGCAAAAAGCTTGCGCAGCCTCTCGAACGGGTAGGGCTGCAGGTGGGAAAGCAGGGGGTTCATGGGGCACCATTATGGGTGATGCCGTGCACGCAAGCCGGTGCGCGCCGTCACAAGGCCGCCTTGTCGGGCCACCTTGTCAATCCGGCGTAAGAGCGCGTATCTAGTATCGCGGCAAAGCCCGCTGCGGCCTATAACGATATTGGAGACAACATGGCAGGATTCCTTCCCTTGCGGCCTGGGCTGTGGTGGATGCGCCGGCTGCGCCTTCCCGGCAAGCTGGCCACGCTGGCCGTGCTCATCGCCTGCACGCTGGCGGCAGCGTTGCTGGGGGCCCCCATGTGGGTGGACCTGGCGGGCGCCGGGGTGGTGCTGTATGCGCTGCTGGCGCTGTACCTGAGCCTGGTGGATGACATGGCGGCCCTCTCCGGCGCCATGGCGCGCATCACCGATGGCGACCTGTGCGTGCACGCCGGCACGGGCGGTACCGACGAGATGGCGCAGATGGCCCAGGCGCTCGATGCCATGGTGCTGCGGCTCTCGTCCATGGTGGCCGACATCCGCAGCAACGCCGCGCTGGTGGCCCATGCCGGCCAGAGCCTGGCGCATGGCAACCGCGAGCTGGCCGACCGCACCGAGCAGCAGGCCGCCAACCTCGAAGAAACCGCCGCCAGCGTGGAGCAGCTGTCGTCCACCGTGCAGAACAACGCCCAGACGGCCCAGGGCGCCGACCAGCGCGCCGGCCAGATGCGCCAGGCAGCCGACACCGGCGCCGAGGCCATGGGCCGCGCCGTGCAGTCGGTGCAGGCCATTCAGCAGGGCGCGCGCCGCATGACGGAAATCATCGGCACCATCGACGCGATCGCCTTCCAGACCAACATCCTGGCGCTCAACGCGGCGGTGGAGGCAGCCCGGGCGGGGGAGCAGGGCCGCGGTTTTGCCGTAGTGGCCTCCGAAGTGCGCATGCTGGCCAAGCGCTCGGCCGATGCCGCGCGCGAGATCCGCGACCTGATCAATGCCTCGGTCACGCAGGTGGAGGCCAGTGCAGGCCTGATCCGCACCGCAGGCGAGGGCATCACCGACATGGCCGGCGGCATGCGCAGCGTGGCGGCCAGCATGTCCGAGATATCCAGCTCCAGTGCCGAGCAGAGCACGGGCCTGCGCGAGATCAGCAGCGCCGTGCAGCAACTCGACCAGATCACCCAGCGCAATGCGCAGATGGTGAGCCAGGCGGTGGGGCAGGCCGAGGCGCTGGAAAGCCGCGCCTCCACGCTGTCGCGCGCGGTGTCGGCGTTTCGCCTGCAGCAGGGCACGGCCGAAGAGGCGGTGGCCCTGGTCAAGCGCGCCGCAGCCCTGCACAAGGGCAGCTCGCGGGACCAGTTCCTGGCGCGCATCACCGACAAGAGCCAGCCCTTCAACGACCGGGACATGTATGTCTTCGTGCTCGATGCCGGCGGCACCTACCGCGCCTTTGGCGGCAACCCGGCCAAGGTGGGCACCCGGGTGCAGGACATTCCCGGTATTGACGGTGACCGGTTGATGGCAGAAATTGCGGCCCAGGCAGACATCGGACCAGGCTGGGTGGAGTACGACATCACCAACCCGGCCAGCGGCGCGGTGCAGACCAAGATGTCGTTCGTGGAACGTGTGGGAGACCTGTACCTGGGCTGCGGCGTGTACAAGGCACTGGCCGCACGCTGACGCCTTCCGGGCCCGAACCGCCTAGCGCTGTGCGCGTTGCTCCCGGGCGCGGGCCATGGCGGCGGCAATGGCCGCCTTGCGCGCCTGGGCTGCGGCATCCGCCGCGCTGGCCGTAATGGCTGCAGCATCGGCTGGCGCGGCAGCCTCTTCGTCGTCCAGCTCAGGCGTGCCTGCGGCCACCCGTGCCTTGTGCACCGCATAGCGCCCGCGCGCCTGGTCCGCCAGCTGCGGGCTCCACGCGGCCCAACCCGTGGCCCGGCCGGTCACGGTTTCCAGGCTGATGCAGTCCACCGGGCACACGGGGAGGCACAGCTCGCACCCGGTGCAATGCGGCTCGATCACGGTATGCATGCGCTTGTTGGCGCCGACGATGGCATCCGTCGGGCAGGCCTTGATGCACAGCGTGCAGCCGATGCACCAGTTCTCGTCGATCACGGCCAGGGTGCGCGGCGCCTCCAGGCCATGGTCGGCACTCAGCGGCAGCACCGGCTGGCCGGTGAGGGCCGCCAGCCGGGCGACCCCTTCGGCCCCGCCGGGGGGGCACTGGTTGATGGGCACCGCCTCGAAGGCGATGGCCTGCGCATAGGCCGCGCAATCCGGGTAGCCGCAGCGGGTGCACTGCGTCTGCGGCAGAGCGGCGTCGATGCGCGACGCCAGCGCATGCGCAGCCGGCCCTGCAGGCGGTGAAGGGAGGGGTGTGCGAGCGTCCGGCTGCGGATTCAAGCCTTGCGGGCCGCCGTGGTGCGGCGGGTGCGTGGTGCCGGCGCTGCGGTGACGGCGGCCTTGGCGGTGGGCACGGCGTCCGGCTCGGGCGCGGCGGCGGCCCCGGTGGCGGGTGCGGCTTGCACTGCTGCCTTGGCCGGCGCAGGCACGGCCTTCACGGCCACCACCGCCGGTTTCTTGGGGGCAGCGGCCTTGGCCGCCGGCTTCACGGCCGCTTTGGCGGGCGCCGCCTTCTTCACTGCCGGTTTGCTGGCGACTACCGCCTTGCGGGGAGGCACGGGCGGGCTGTCGTCCGGCAGTTCGGTCACGGCGACAGGGCGGGGCGCCTTTTTCTGGGGCACCTCGTGCGCGAGGATGAATTTGCGCACCTCGGGGTACACGATGTCGCGCCAGCGCCGGCCGCTGAAGATGCCGTAGTGCCCGGCGCCCTTGGCTTCCAGGTGGCGCTGCTCCTTGCGCACGATGCCGGTGCACAGGTCGTGCGCGGCTTCGGTCTGGCCCGAGCCGGAGATGTCGTCCAGCTCGCCTTCCACCGTGAACAGGGCGGTGGTGGTGATGTCCTGCGGGCGCACGCGCTCGACCTTGCCTTCAGGCGAGCGCACGTCCCAGGTGCCATGCACCAGGTTGTAGTCCTGGAACACGGTCTTGATGGTTTCCAGGTAGTAGTCCGCGTCCATGTCCAGCACGGCGTTGTATTCGTCGTAGAACTTGCGGTGGGCCTCGACGCTGGCATCGTCGCCCTTGATCAGGTCCTTGAAGTAGTCGTAGTGGCTCGTGGCGTGGCGGTCCGGGTTCATGGCCACGAAACCCGTGTACTGCAGGAAGCCTGGGTACACGCGGCGCCCGGCACCGGGGAAGTTGTCGGGCACGCGGTAGATCACGTTGTTCTCGAACCACTCGTAGCTGCGGTTCATGGCCAGGTTGTTCACCGCCGTGGGCGACTTGCGCGCATCGATGGGGCCGCCCATCATGGTCATGGTCAGCGGGGTCTTCTCGCCGCGGCTGGCCATCAGCGACACGGCCGCAAGCACCGGCACCGTGGGCTGGCAGACACTGATGACGTGGCAGTTGCCATAGGTGGCCTGCAGGTGGCGGATGAACTCCTGCACGTAGTTCACGTAGTCGTCCAGGTGGAACTCGCCTTCGGACAGCGGCACTAGGCGGGCGTTCTTCCAGTCGGTGATGTAGACCTTGTGGTCCTTGAGCATGGTGCGCACGGTGTCGCGCAGCAGCGTGGCATAGTGGCCCGACAGCGGCGCCACGATCAGCACCACGGGCTGTGCCTTGATCTTGACCAGGGTATCGGTGTCGTCCGAAAAGCGCTTGAAACGGCGCAGTTCGCAGAACGGCTTATCCAGCTCGATGTTTTCGTGCACGGCCACGCCCACGCCGTCCACGTCCACCGTATGGATGCCGAAGACCGGCTTTTCGTAGTCCTTGCCCAGGCGGTACAGCAGATCGTAGCCCGCAGACATGCGCTGCGCGAACGTCGTCTGGCTCAGGGGCGACATGGAGTTGCTGAAGAGCTTGGACGCCGCTTGCGCAAAGTCGGTGAGCGGCTCCATCAGGGAGCGCTGGGTTTCGTAGATCTGGTAGAGCATGGGGTCGAAACTCCGTTATGTTGCAGTGCAATATAGCAGCACTTGGTTACCTCTGCATGCGGGATAACCACCTAGGCCCAGTCGCGTTGGTGACAGCGCTGTCCAACAACCGGACATGGGCCGGGGCAGTGCAGCTGTGAAAAGCTTCGCTGCTATGATTTTGTTCAGAAAAACCCTGCCCGCAACCAGGCCCCCCTGTCCGCGCCACGCGTGGTGCCTGCTCAACCGTTGTCCGCCAGCCAGGATTCGAAGGCCTCGCGCGCCACGTTGCGCAGCGCGGGGCGGAACTGCGTGCGGTTGGCCAGGTACAGGCAGTGCCGTATCACCGTGTAGGGGTTGAAGCTGCCCTGGGGGTTCTGCTCCTCGAAGTGCTGCTTGTAGCGCTTGACCGTGCCCACCGTCTCCCGCATCAGGGTGTTGAAGCGTGCGCGGGTGATGCCGGGTGACCAGGCCTGGATATCGTCCACGAAGCTGTCCACCTTGGAAGGATCGAACTCGAAGTCCTTGAAGAAATGCGTGGCGATCTTGAGGAAGGTGAAGGCATTGAGCTCGCTGCCCAGGGAGGAGTACTTGGGTGCCGTGGCGGCATCGCCGTCCATCTCCGCGCCCACTTCCTCCGTCTCATCGGGCGCCTGCAGCAGTTCGGCGGCCGTCTCGTCGCGGATCTGGCGGAACTCGCGGTCGGCCAGTTCGAACAGGGCCGAGAGCACGTTGATGCGCCGCTTGAGCTGCCCGGGGATGGACTTCTTGTACTTGATCTTGTGGTCCAGCACGCTCCAGGAGTCCTGGATGATGGTGCGCACCTGCAGCTCGAAAGGCTGGTCGGCATGCACCGCCAGCGCCGGCAGATCGCGCTGGCCGGGGCGCAGGTCCAGGTGCAGGCCCTTGTAGCCAAAGGAGGCCTCGGTGCTTTCCACGGCGGAGGCCTTGTCGGTCACGTCGATCACCGCAAAGTGGCTGCGCACGATCTGCGCCACCTTTTCCAACTCGTCCTCGTACAGGCAGACCACGCGTACGCCGACCAGATCGGTGATCCAGTGCTGGATCTCGTAGGGGGTGTTGCTCTCTTCCAGGCCGGGCCGGTACTTGCGCGCAAACTTGCGGATGCATTCGTCCACGTCCTTCACGCGCCCCTCTACCTTGGACACATCCACGCTGCGGGCATCGCCCACCACCCCGGCGATGGCGGCGGTGAAGGCCGCGCACGCCTCCTCCAGCACGGGTTTCTGGGCTGCGTAGAACGCACGGAATCGGGACTCTTCCCGTTCAAAATCAAGCGATGCCATGGTGGGGTCTGCAAAGAGGCGGGTGGTGCCGGGAATGCGAAAGAAATGCCACGCGAACGATACCTGCATTCTGGCAGCCGGGATGTCAGCCGATGCCGCGCTCCCGGTACAAGTTCACACGCATGCCGTCTGCGCCGCGCATCGGGTGACCTCGCTTGGCAGGGCCGCGCGAAACCTGATAATGAGAACGCACGTTACCAGCGCCCCGGTGGGGCGCTGCAGCAGCCGCCTGCCCCATGCGATGACACCAGAACAACACCAGCCCCCCGCGTTCACGGAGTCCGAGACGCTCCAGGACGCCCCCACCAGCCCGCGCTGGCTGGTGCTGGTGTTGCCGCCGCTGATGGCCTGCATGATGCTCGGGGCCACCGGCCTGTACTGGTACCGGGCGCACAGCGAGTCGGCGGACAAGCGGCTGCGCAATCTGCATGCGGCAACCGAGCAGATCGCCTACAACCTGCGCGACCGCATGGCCACCTACGAGGTGGTGCTCCGGGGCGTGCAGGGCTACATGGACGGGTCCGAGCGCATCGACCGGGCCGAATTCCACAACTATGTCGATGCCCTGCAGCTGCAGCAGACGCGGCCCGGCCTGCAAGGGGTGTCGCTGATCATGTACGTGCAGGGCAGTCCCCTGGAGGCCCATCTGGCGGACGTGCGGGGCCGGGGCTTTTCCGGCTACACCGTGCATCCGCCCGGCGAGCGCGCCCAGTACGCGCCCATCACCCACATCGAACCCCTGCAGGGGCGCAACCTGGAGGCCCTGGGCCTGGACGTCCTGACCCTGCCTGCAGCGCGCGAGGCGCTCGGGCGCGCGCGCGACACCGGCCGGCTGGCCCTGTCGGGGCTGCTCGGGGCCTTCGCGCCGGGCAGTACTCTGCAGGGCGAGCTGGGCATGTTCCTGCCGGTGTACGCCCCGGGCCTGGAGGCCGAGTCCCTGCCCACCCGCCGCCACGCGATCCGGGGGTGGGTGGCCGCCCCATTCCGGGTGGGTGACGTGGTCCAGGGGCTGGCGCGTGAGTTCGACCCCGACATTGCCCTGGCCATCTACGATGGCGTAGATCCCACGCCCGAAGCCCGGCTGTACGGCGACGCAGGGCTGCAGTCGCAAGCCCTGGCGCGCGGCGCGCTACCGATCCAGCGGCGCCTGGAGGTCGGCGGACGCAGCTGGACTCTGGTGATGGCGCCCTTGCCCGCATTCGATCTGCGCCATGACGACGACGGCTACTACCTGGTGGCGGTGATGGGGGTATTCGTGAGCCTGCTGCTGGGCTGGTTCGCCTGGGTCCTGGCCACCGGGCGGGAGCGCGCCATGGCACTGGCACGCCGCATGACGGCCGAGCTGCGCGGCACGCGCGATGACCTGGAAAGCACGCTCAACGCCATACCCGACCTGCTGTTCGAGCTGGACGCGCAGGGCCGCATCCACCATTGCCGCTCGGCGCGCCTGCAGCTGCCGGTGCTGGCGCCCGAGCGCTTTGTGGGCCACCGGCTGCAGGACATCGTGCCGCCCGGCGAGGCGGCCGGCAGCCTGGCTGCCGTGCAGGCCGCGCTTCAGAATGGCTACTCGGCGGGCCACCAGTTCCACCTGGAGCTGGAGGGGCGCACCCACTGGTTCGAGCTGTCCGTGGCCCGCAAGGACAGCGCCAACCCGGGCGCCGGCCCGCGCTTCGTGGCGCTGGCCCGCGACGTCACCGAGCGCAGGGTGGCGCAGGAGCGCACGCACCAGTTGGCCTACTTCGATGCCCTCACGGGCCTGCCCAACCGCCGCATGCTGCTCGACCGCCTGGGGCTGGCCCTGGCCGCCGCACGCCGCAGTGGCCAGGTCGGGGCGCTGCTGTATGTGGACCTGGACAATTTCAAGCAGATCAACGACGCGCGCGGCCACTCCCTGGGCGACCGCTTGCTGGTGGAGGTCACCCAGCGCCTGACGCACCTGCTGCGCCCCGGCGACACCGTGGCGCGCCTGGGGGGCGATGAGTTCGTGCTGCTGCTGCAGGGCATCGCCACCGACATGTCCACCGCAGGGCGGCAGGCCCTGCAGGTGGCCGAGCGCGTGCGCGAGGCGCTGGAGCAGCCCTACGCCATCGACACCCACCTCTACAGCAGCACGGGCAGCCTGGGGATCACGCTGTTTCCCAAGCGGGAGGAGGGCGTTGAAGACCTGCTGCGCGAGGCGGACACGGCCATGTACCGTGCCAAGGACCTGGGCCGCAACCGCATCCGCTTCTACGAGGCCGCCATGCAGGCCGACGTGCAGGAGCGCCTGGCGATGGAGCAGGACCTCAAGAAGGCCATGGCCGAAGGGCAACTGGCCGCATTCGTGCAGCCGCAGGTGGATGCGCAGGGCGTGGTGGTGGGCGGCGAGCTGCTCATGCGCTGGAGCCACCCGGTGCGCGGCAGCGTGCCGCCGGCGCGCTTCATCCCCATCGCCGAGTCCTCGGCGCTGATACTGCCCATGGGCGCGTGGATGATCGAGAAAGCCTGCGATGCGATTGCACAGCTGCACGCCGCCCGGTTGGTCCGGGGCGGCGTGGGGGAGCCGCTGTCGATCTCGGTCAACGTCAGCCAGCGCCAGTTCCGGCAGGACGACTTCGTCGAGCGCGTGCGCAACGTGCTGGCCCAGACCGGGGCCACGCCGTCATGCCTGATCCTGGAGGTCACCGAAAGCCTGCTCATCGAGAACCTGGACGACACCATCGCCCGCATGACGGAGCTGGTGCAGCTCGGGGTGCGCTTTTCCATCGACGACTTCGGCACGGGCTATTCGAGCCTGGCCTACCTCAAGCGGCTGCCGCTGTACGAGCTCAAGATCGACAAGAGCTTCGTGCAGGACACGCCCGGCGACCCGAGCGACACGGCCATCGTGCAGTCCATCATCTCGGTGGCGCGCCACCTGGGCCTGCGCGTGGTGGCCGAAGGGGTGGAAACCCGTGCCCAGGCCGACTTCCTCGTGGCCAGCCACTGCGAATGCCTGCAGGGCTACCTGTTCTACCGGCCGGAGCCGCTGGATGGCTGGCTGAAAACCTTTTTACGGTCTTAGACGGGTTCCGGGATCAGGGTGGTGACCAGCGCCAGGGCATGCACCTCGCGTGCGGGCCGGTCCTTGAGCAGGTGGTTGCTCCAGACCTGGCGCCACAGACGTGCCCCGCGCAGGCCATGGCGCAGACCCAGCATGTGGCGGGCGATGTGCGGCCAGGGCGTGCCGTGCAGCGCGGCCTCACGCTCCATGTAGTCCACCATGGCCAGCTCGACCTCCTCGCGCGTCAGGGTGCAGGGCTCGCCGCCGTAGTAGAGCTGGTCCCAGCGGGCCAGCCACCAGGGGTTGTGGTAGGCCTCGCGGCCGATCATCACGCCGTCCAGGCGTGCCAGTTGCCCGTGCACCACCTCGTCGGCCTGGATGCCGCCGTTGATGGCAATCGTCAGGTGCGGGAAATCGGCCTTGAGCTGGTGCACCACCTCGTAGCGCAGCGGCGGGATGTCGCGGTTCTCCTTGGGCGACAGGCCCTGCAGCCAGGCATTGCGCGCATGCACGATGAACACCGAGCAGCCCGCATCGGCCACCGTGCCCACGAAATCGCGCACGAAGCCGTAGTCTTCGTCCTTGTCGATGCCGATGCGGTGCTTGACCGTCACGGGCACGTCCACGACATCCTTCATGGCCTTCACACCATCGGCCACCAGCTGGGGCGCCTTCATCAGGCTGGCACCGAAGGCACCGCGCTGCACCCGGTCGCTCGGGCAGCCGCAGTTCAGGTTGATCTCGCCATAGCCCCATTGCGCACCGAGCCGCGCAGCCTCTGCCAGCCGGTCGGGCTCGTTGCCGCCCAACTGCAGTGCCACAGGGTGCTCCTCGGCATTGAAGCGCAGGTGCCGCTCCGTACCGCCATGGATGATGGCGCCCGCGTTCACCATCTCGGTGTAGAGCAGGGTCTGGCGCGTCAGCAGCCGGTGGAAATAGCGGCAATGGCGGTCCGTCCAGTCCATCATCGGGGCCACGGACATGCGCCAGGGGCTGAAGATGGCTGGAGGAGCGGCGGCAGGGGAGGTGGGGCTGTTTTCCAAGGCGAGAAACCGGTGTTGCAAGGGCGAGGGGCTCCAAAGAGGTGCCGGACTGCATTTTCTCAGGTCTTGGGTCAATATATTGGTTCAGGGGCTTCCGAGGCCCGAGACAGGCGTTCCTCTGCGCGAATTTGCACTCTGTTGACGCACATGGCCGCGCATTGTCTTTAGTATGGGGGAGCCGCATCCGGTGCTGCGAACGCCGCCGGGGCCGAATCAGCCATTTCTTTCTTTGAATCGCCTGCATGTGGAAGAACCCCGGTATCGCCGTAGCGATCGACCCGTCCCAACTCACCGTCGGCCTGTACGTCTGGCTCGACATGCGCTGGGACGAGCACCCCTTCATCGCCAACCGCTTCATGGTCCGCACGGCGAAGGACGTGGCGGTGATCCAGTCATTGGGCATCGAAGGCCACCTGTACCACCACCCGGACCGGAGCACATCGCAGCCGCTGCCCCTGGTGCCCATGGCCGCGCACCCACCGGAGCCGGAGCACGCCGACGGGCAGGCCGCCCTGGCCGCCGAGGTGCGCCAGCGTGACCAGGCCAAAAAGGAAAAGCGCCAGCGCCAGCGAGACGCCGCGGCGCGCGCCGACCGGGCCTGGGAGGACGCCGCGCGACAGACCCGGGAGGCGCTGCTCACGCTCACGCGCTCGCCCAAGGCGGCGGGCCGGATCCTGGCCGACCTGTCGGGCGAGACGGCGGCCCGCATTGCCCAGAGCCAGGAGGTGCTGCTGCACCTGCTGGGCGACAAGAAGGACCAGGGGCCGCAGTTCCACGCGCTCAACGTGCTCACCCTGTGCATGCTGGTGGGCAAGAAGGCCGGCCTTGCCGAGCGCGAACTGGCCGACCTGGCCATGGCGGCGCTGGCGCACGACGTGGGCAAGTCCAAGGTGCCGCCGCAGCTGTTCAAGACCGCCCGGCGCAAGCGCCACGAGGAGGAGTTCGTGCGCCAGCATGTGATGTACAGCACCCAGCTGGCGTCAGACTCGGGCGCCTTCAGCAAGGAGGCGCTGGCCTGCATCGCCAGCCACCACGAGGCGGCCGATGGTTCGGGCTGGCCGCGCGGCCAGCGCGAAACCCAGCGCCTGGCGCTGATCCTGGCGCTGGTCAACCGGTATGACAATCTGTGCTCGCCCGAGGCCCGCGACGTCGAGCCGCTGATGCCGGCCGAGGCGCTGGCGCACATGTTCAAGAACGAATCGGGCCAGCACGACCCGGCACTGCTCAGTTCGCTCATCAAGCTGCTGGGCGTGTACCCGCCGGGCACGGTGGTCCAGCTCACCGATGGCGCGCTGGCGCTGGTGGTGGCCCCGGGGCCCGAGGCCCTGCGCCCGCAGGTGCTGGTCTACACCCCCGAAATCCCCAAGGACGAGGCGCCGCTGGTGGAGCTGCACACCGAGCCCGACATCCGCGTGGCCGAAGCGATCCGGCCGTCCACGTTGCCTGCCGAGGTGCTCGACTGGCTCAATCCGCAGCAGCGGCTGTCGTACTTCTACTCTGTGGAGGACTGAGTTCTACCCCCGTGCACTACCTGCGGACGGTGAAGTCCTCGTTGATGTAGACCAACGGGTCCATGGGGCTCTCATCCCCACAATTGAATCCGCGCAGGCGCAGGACGGCAGGCTGCTTGAGCGGCGCCTTCAGGTCCTTGCGCTTCTTGCCGGCAATGCGGGTGTAAATGGCGACCTTGGCCAGGTAGTTGACGCTGGCCCGGTAGGACGATCGGGCGTCGTAGTTCTCCGCCAGGTCTTCCCTGCCGATGAGCTCGAAATCCCGGAGCTTGGGGTTGTAGCGGAACTGCATCGTGAAGCTGTCCATGCCCGAAGATTCAGCGCGCCAGACCCCCTGGACCAAGAGGGAGGTCGCGGTGATCTCAAGGTTGTAGCCCTTGTTTGCCTCGCAGAACTGTCCAGAGACGGAAAGCGGGGTGTAGCCGCCGCCCGGCGTGCCGGCCAGCACCAGAAGCCGTTCCTCGCGCGGGCCTTCCCCGGAGAGGTTGACCACCACCGCCGCCAGGTCCGCGATCCCATCACCGTCGAGGTCACCTTTGGCGCTGGTCCAGATGCTGAATCCCTTGGTGGGCAGGGCCGTATCAACGGCGGCCTGCAGCTGGGCAGCGCGCTGTGCGGCGGTGTCCTGCGCCAGGGAGGCACCCGCAGCACAAATCAGGGCGGCAAAGGTGCATGGCAAGCGCCGGGAAATCATGGCGCAAGTCTACAACCCCAGGGGCCTGGCCCGCCCGGTGCTGGTTCAGCGCGCCCCTGGTTTTTGCTGGTACATGCCCTCGATGGCCTGCCCGAAGTGCGCCATGAGCGGGGCGCGCTTGAGCTTGAGCGTGGGCGTCATGAAGCCGTTCTCGATGCTCCAGGGCGCCAGCGTCAGGTGCACGGCGCGCGGCACGGCATAGCGCGCGAAGCTGGCCGTGCTCTTTTCAATGCGCGCCAGCACGGCGCGGTGCACGGCAGGGTGGTTCAGGCTCTCGGGGTCGGCTGCGGCCAGGCCCAGGTCGCCGGCCAGGCGCTGCCACTCGTCGCGCTTGAGCACGGCCACGCAGGCGATGAAGGGGCGGTTCTCGCCCACCACGAAGGCCTGCTCCAGCAGCGGGTCGGCCAGCAGGGCCAGTTCCAGGTCGCCCGGGGGCACCTTCTCACCGGTGGAGGTGACGATGATCTCCTTGATGCGGCCGCGGATGAAGATGCGCCCGTCCACGATGTCGGCCTGATCGCCCGTGCCCAACCAGCCATCGGCCGACAGAATGCGTGCCGTGTCCTCGGGCCGCTTCCAGTAGCCCTGCATCACGATGGGGCCGCGCACCTGCAGCTCGCGGTTCTCGCCGATCCGCACCTCCACGCCGGGCAGGGCGCGCCCCACGCAGGCCGGGTCGTTGTCCTGGAGCGAGTTCACCGACACCACCGGCGCCGTCTCGGTCATGCCGTAGCCCTGCACCAGCGGCAGGCCCAGGCCCAGAAAGCACTTGGCGATGGTGGGCGACAGCGGCGCGCCGCCGCTCACGGCCACGCGCACGCGGCCGCCGAACTGGGCCAGCAGGGGCTTGGCCACCAGGGCCTGGAGCAGGCCCCAGGGCAGGACGGCCATCCAGCCGCCGGCTTGGTCGTCTTCGGGCCGGGCCAGCCCCTGCGCGGCGCAGAACTGCTGCCAGCCGCGGGCCTGGGCGGCCTCGTAGAGCTGCATCCTCCAGGGCGATGGCGAGAGCTTTTCGAGCAGCTTGGCGTGGATGCGCTCGTAGATGCGTGGCACCGAGACCAGCACCGTGGGGCGAATGGTCTGCAGGTCCTCGGCCAATTGCTGCACCGAGCGGGCATAGGCCACGCAACTGCCGGCCGCAATCGGCAGGTAGTAGCCGCCAGTGCGCTCGAAGGTGTGCGACAAGGGCAGAAAGGACAGGAACACGTCGTCCACCGTGGGGGCGATGCGCTCGAGTACGGCCTTCACGTCGCTCACCACATTGCGGTGCGTGAGCATCACGCCCTTGGGCTTGCCGGTGGTGCCCGAGGTGTAGACGATGGCGGCCAGGTCTTCGGGGCCGGGGGCCTGCGGCGGGGCCTGTTCCACCGCCTGGGCTGCGCCTTCGAGCCATTGCGCAAGCGAGCCCACGGCGGGGCTGTGCGCGCTGGGAGCGCTGGCCTTGAACGAGGCGTCCGTGTCGGTCACGATCACCGCCCGCAGTGCGGGAAAGTCGGTGCCCGCGGCGCGGATCTTCTCCCACTGCTGGGCGCTGCCCACGATGAGCATCGAGGCCTCGCAGTCGGCCAGGATGTAGGCGATGCTGCCGGGGTTGTCGATGGCGTGCAGCGGCACGGGCACGCAGTTGCTGGCCAGGGTGGACTGGTCGGCGCACATGGCGTCCAGGCCATTGGGCAGCAGGATGGCCACGCGGGCACCGGCCGGCAGTTGCAGGGCCACCAGGGCCCGCGACCAGCGGGCCACATGGGCGGCGGTCTCGGCCCAGGTCCAGGTCAGCCAGGCCTGGCTGGCGGCATCGAAGGCGCGAAAGGCAGGGGCGTCGGGCGTCAGGCTGGCGCGCCACGAGAGAAGCTGGGGCAGCGTCTGGACGCTGCCAATGTCGGGAAGGGAAGAGGTCATCGGATGGTTGGGTGCCGGGGCGGCGTGCGCCGTGCCAAGGTGGTGCCATGCTGCACTATCCTGGGGAAAACCCGCGGAATCATACCCATCCGGGCGGCACAAGCTGTGCTTCTTTGTTTCGCGCGCCAAAGAGTGCTCTGGGGGCGGGCCCCGGTCGGCCACAATCCCTCCATTGCCACAGCTGCGTCCTGCCTGCCCGCGCCCCCTTCGGTCCATGGATCCCATCACCATCTTTATCGTCGCGACGCTGATGATGCTGGCCAATGGTGCGGTGCTGGGTTTCATGCACAAGGACTTGCCGGTGTCGCTGCAGCCCTGTGCCGAAACCTGGCGCATCGCCACCTTGCTGCTGGCAGGCAGCGCCGTGCTGTATGCCGTTCAGTACGAATTGCCCCTGGGCCTGGTCTCGCCCATGGCCAATGGCATGGTGATGCTCGGCTGCACGGGCTACTGGCGTGCGCTGCGCCAGTTCGATGGCGTGCCGGACCGCTGGTGGATGCTGTTGCCGGCCGTGGCGGGCATTGGCGGCGTGGTGTGGTTCGCGGGGGTGCGGCCCGATACGCCCAGCCGCATCCTGCTGCTGTCGGGCGTGGTGGCTTTCGTGCTGATGGCTGGCACCCTGCAGCTGGTGCGGGGTGGCACCGGGGAGCGGGCGCGCAGCCGCAGGGCGCTGGCGGGCCTGTTTTTTCTGGTCGGCCTGTTCGTGGCCTTTCGCGCCGCGTACTTCCTGGTGCGGCGCGTGGGGCCGTCGTTCGACATCACCGGCGAGGGCGCCTGGATCAACGCGGCCAGCCCGCTGGTCACGGCCCTGTTGCCCGTGGTGGGCACCACGGCCTTCTTGTTCATGTGCTCGCAGCGCATCGGCCGCCAGTGGGAGCTGGCCGCTGCCACCGACTACCTGACGGGCCTGGCCAACCGCCGCACCTTGCTCGCCGAAGGCGCGAAGCGCTTTGCCACGGCACGCCAGGGCGGCACCCGCCTGGCCCTGGCACTGATCGACGTGGACCACTTCAAGGCCATCAACGACGGCCATGGGCACGAGGTGGGCGACAGGGCGCTGCAGCATGTGGCCGACCAACTGCAGGCCTCGGCACGCGGGCTGGACTTCGTGGCCCGCCACGGGGGGGAGGAGTTCGTGGTGCTGCTGGACGTGGCCCAGCATGGCGACGCCCATGCGGCCGGAGAGCGGCTGCGCCTGGCCGTGGCGGGCACGCCGTTCACCACGGGTGGGACATCGTTGCCGATCACCATTTCTGCGGGTATCGCGGCGCAGGCAGATGGCGATGCCAGCATGGACCAGATGCTGCGACGCGCCGACGACGCGCTGTACGCCGCCAAGCGCAGGGGGCGCAACCGGGTGGAAATGGCGGAAAGCTGACCGAGCGGCAGGTGCCGGTAGGGCGNNCAGTGCTGTAGCACGGCAAGGCGGACCAACGAAGTTAGACGGTTGAAGGCAAATCCGTATCAGGCCGCTGCTTCCAGCCCCTGGGCGAAGTGGGCCTGCATGGCCTGGGCCGTGGCGGCGCCATCGCGCCGGGCCAGGGCGGCCATTACCGCACGGTGTTCGCTCAGCGAATCCTCGATGCGCCCCTGCTTGAGCAGCGAGTTGTGGCGGTTGAGCTTCATCACCTTGCGCAGGTCGGCCACCATCTGGCTGCGCCAGCGGTTGTCGGCCAGCTCCAGCACCCGCATGTGAAAGCGCTCGTTCACGGCAAAGAAGCGCTCGCGCTCGCCGGCTGCGGCCTCCAGCTCGGCATGCAGAGCCTGCAACTCGTGCAACTGGGCCGGGGTGGCGGTGGTGGCTACCACCGCAGCGGCGTCGCTCTCCAGCAGGCTGAGCAGGTGGTAGACGTCGCGCAGGTCCTTGTCCGACATCTCGGTCACATAGGCGCCACGGCGCACCTTCATCGTGACCAGGCCTTCGGCGGCCAGCACCTTGAGCGCCTCGCGCAGGGGCGTGCGGCTGATGCCGAATTCCTCGGCGATCTTGAGCTCATCGATCCAGCTGCCGGGCTCCAGCTCGCGGCGGAAGATGCGCTGGCGCAGTTGCTCAGCCACTTCTTCGTACAGGGCGCGGGGCGTGAGGGTCAATGCAGACATGGGTGGATTGTAAGCTGCGAAGAATATTTTGAATCAATAATTATGAATGATGTAAACTTGCCGCCACATCGGGAACAGCCCTGACAACGTCCAACGCTTCCTCGGAGACCGCTTCGCCATGAGTGCCACGCCCCCCAACAGCCCCCCTGAATTCGCTGCCTCCTCGCTCGAGGACTGGGCGAAAGCCGCTGCCAAGTCGGCGCCGGGTGGCGATGTCAATGCGCTGAACTGGGTCACCCCCGACGGCATCACCGTCAAGCCGCTGTACACGGCGGCCGATACGGCCGACCTGCAGTACGCCAACACCTTGCCGGGCTTCGAGCCCTACCTGCGCGGCCCCCAGGCCACCATGTACGCGGTGCGGCCCTGGACCATCCGCCAGTACGCGGGCTTTTCCACGGCCGAGGAATCCAACGCCTTCTACCGCAAGGCGCTGGCCGCCGGCGGGCAGGGCGTGAGCGTGGCCTTCGACCTGGCCACCCACCGCGGCTACGACAGCGACCACCCGCGCGTCACCGGCGACGTGGGCAAGGCCGGCGTGGCCATCGATTCGGTGGAGGACATGAAGATCCTGTTCGACCAGATCCCGCTGGACAAGGTGTCCGTCTCGATGACCATGAACGGCGCCGTGCTGCCGGTGCTGGCCGGCTATGTGGTGGCGGCGGAAGAGCAGGGTGTGTCGCAGGACCAACTGAGCGGAACCATTCAGAACGACATTCTGAAAGAGTTCATGGTGCGCAACACCTACATCTACCCGCCCAAGCCGAGCATGCGCATCATCGGCGACATCATCGGCTACACGGCACGCAATATGCCGAAGTTCAACTCCATCTCCATCTCCGGCTACCACATGCAGGAGGCGGGCGCCAACCAGGCGCTGGAGCTGGCCTTCACGCTGGCCGATGGCAAGGAGTACGTGAAGACGGCCATCGCCTCGGGCCTGGACGTGGACGAGTTCGCCGGCCGGCTGTCGTTCTTCTGGGCCATCGGCATGAACTTCTACCTCGAAGTGGCCAAGATGCGCGCGGCGCGCCTGCTGTGGTGCCGCATCATGAAGGAGACGGGCGCCAAGAACCCCAAGAGCCTGATGCTGCGCACCCACTGCCAGACCAGCGGCTGGAGCCTGACCGAGCAGGACCCCTACAACAACATCGTGCGCACCACCATCGAGGCCATGGCGGCGGTGTTCGGCGGCACGCAGAGCCTGCACACCAATGCGCTGGACGAAGCCATTGCCCTGCCCACCGAGTTCTCCTCGCGCATCGCGCGCAACACGCAGCTCATCATCCAGGAAGAGACGCACATCACCAACGTGGTCGACCCCTGGGCCGGCAGCTACATGATGGAAAAGCTCACGCAGGACATGATGGATGCCGCCTGGAAGATCATCGAAGAAGTCGAGGCCATGGGCGGCATGACGCAGGCCGTGGACAGCGGCTGGGCCAAGCTCAAGATCGAGGCCGCCGCCGCCGAGAAGCAGGCGCGCATCGACAGCGGCAAGGACGTGATCGTCGGCGTCAACAAGTACAAGCTCAAGAAGGAAGACCCGGTCGACATCCTGCAGATCGACAACGTGATGGTGCGCGACGGCCAGATCGCGCGCCTCAAGGACATCCGCGCCAAGCGCGACACGGCCAAGGTGCAGGAGGCGCTCGACGTGCTCACCTCGGCTGCCGAAACCGGCGAGGGCAACCTGCTGGACCTGGCCATCAAGGCCGTGCGCCTGCGCGCCACGGTGGGCGAGGTGTCGGACGCGCTCGAAAAGATCTACGGGCGCCACCGCGCCGATACGCAAAAGGTGACCGGTGTGTACGCTGCCGCCTATGACTCGGCCGAGGGCTGGGACAAGCTCAAGAGCGAGATCAGCGATTTTGCCGAGGCCGAAGGCCGCCGCCCGCGCGTGATGATCGCCAAGCTCGGCCAGGACGGCCACGACCGCGGCGCCAAGGTGGTGGCCACGGCCTTTGCCGACCTGGGCTTCGACGTGGACATGGGCCCGCTGTTCCAGACCCCCGAGGAATGCGCGCGCCAGGCCATCGAGAACGACGTGCACGCCGTGGGCGTGAGCACGCTGGCCGCTGGCCACAAGACCCTGGTGCCGGCCATCATCCAGTCGCTCAAGGACCAGGGGGCGGACGACATCATCGTCTTCGTCGGCGGCGTGATCCCGGCGCAGGACTACGACTTTCTGTACGAGGCCGGCGTCAAGGGCGTCTACGGACCGGGCACGCCCATCCCGGCCAGCGCGAAGGATGTGCTCGAACAGATCCGCAAGGCCATTGCCGCATGAGCGTGCGCCAGACCAGGGGCCGCACGGGAGCCGCCCGATGAGTGCACCCGTGTTCGTGCTGCACCCCGTTGCCGAAGACGACTTCGAGCCGATGCTGAAGCTGCGTACCGCCGCCATGCGCGAGAGCCTGGAGCGCGTGGGCCGCTACACGCCCGAGCGCTCGCGTGAGCGCCTGCGCGCCGCCTTCACCCCGGAGCACATGCAGCATCTGGCCTCGCCCGGCGGCCAGCGCATGGGCTTTGTCACGGTGCTGCCCGAAGGGGCGGGAATCCTGCGGCTGCAGCATCTGTACCTGCACCCCGACTGGCAGGGCAGCGGCATCGGCGCTGCGGTGCTGGCCAGCGTGCAAGACCGTGCGCGCCGCGAAGGCGCCGTGCTGCGCGTGACGGCGCTCAAGCACAGCAATGCCAACCGCTTCTACCTGCGCCACGGCTTCGTGCAGACCGGCGACGAGGATGTGGACGTGCACTACGAGTGGCGGGCCGGGGAGGCTGTGGAATGAACGTGCCCCTGCCTTTGGCCGACCTCAAGCCTCCTTCCAGCACATGGTTCGATGGCATTCTGCACGGCACCCAGCCCGTGCAGCGCCGCGCCATGGCCAAGGCCATCACCCTGCTCGAATCCACCCGTGCCGACCACCGCGCGCAGGGAGACGAATTGCTCACCGCTCTGCTGCCGTACACGGGCAAGGCCTTCCGCCTGGGCATCAGCGGCGTGCCGGGGGTGGGCAAGTCCACCTTCATCGAGGCGCTGGGCCTGTTCCTCATCAACCGCGGGCACCGCGTGGCGGTGCTCACCATCGACCCGTCGAGCACGGTGTCGGGCGGCTCCATTCTGGGCGACAAGACGCGCATGGAGCGGTTGTCGATGCGCGAGGAGGCCTACATCCGCCCCAGCCCGTCGAGCGGCACGCTGGGCGGCGTGGCCGAAAAGACGCGCGAGGCCATGCTGGTCTGCGAGGCCGCAGGCTACGACGTGGTGATGGTCGAGACCGTGGGCGTGGGCCAGAGCGAGATCGCCGTGGCCGGCATGACCGACATGTTCGTGCTGCTGCAGTTGCCCAATGCGGGCGACGACCTGCAGGCCATCAAGAAGGGGGTGATGGAAATCGCCGACCTGGTGGCCATCAACAAGGCCGACATCGACAAGAATGCCGCCACCCGGGCCCAGGCGCAGATCACCTCCAGCCTACGCCTCCTGGGCATGCACGGCAACCCCGACCATGCCACGCACGGCGCCCTGTGGCAGCCGCGCGTGGTGCAGATCAGCGCGCTGCTGGGGCAGGGCGTGGACGGCTTCTGGGATGCCGTCACCCAGTTCCGCACCCAGCAGACCGACAACGGCCGCCTGGCCCTGCGCCGCGAAAAGCAGTCGCTGGCCTGGATGTGGGAGCGCATCGACGCCGGGCTCAAGCAGGCGTTTCGCCAGCATCCGCAGGTGCGCGGCCTGCTGCCCGCGCTGCAGACCGACGTGGCCGCGGGGCGCATCGCGGCGTCCACCGCTGCGCGCACGCTGCTGGCCGCATCCCATACCGCTACACCCTAGATAGACAACCACAGCCATTTCACCGAAAGAGCGACCATGCAAGACATCCTGGAGCAACTGGAGAAGAAGCGCGCCCTGGCGCGCCTGGGCGGCGGGCAAAAGCGCATCGATGCGCAGCACGCCAAGGGCAAGCTCACGGCGCGCGAGCGCATCGAGCTGCTGCTGGACGACAACACCTTCGAAGAGTGGGACATGTTCGTCGAGCACCGCTGCACCGACTTCGGCATGGAGGACAACAAGATTCCCGGCGACGGCGTGGTCACCGGCTACGGCATGATCAACGGCCGCCTGGTGTTCGTCTTCAGCCAGGACTTCACCGTCTTCGGCGGTGCCCTGAGCGAGACGCATGCCGAGAAGATCTGCAAGGTGATGGACCAGGCCATGAAGGTCGGCGCCCCGGTCATCGGCATCAACGACTCGGGCGGCGCGCGCATCCAGGAGGGCGTGGCCTCGCTGGGCGGCTATGCCGACGTGTTCCAGAAGAACGTGCTGGCCAGCGGCGTGATCCCGCAGATCAGCATGATCATGGGCCCCTGCGCCGGCGGCGCCGTGTACTCGCCGGCCATGACGGACTTCATCTTCATGGTCAAGGACTCGAGCTACATGTTCGTGACCGGCCCCGAGGTGGTCAAGACCGTGACGCACGAGGAAGTCACCGCCGAGGAGCTGGGCGGCGCCGGCACCCACACCACGCGCAGCGGTGTGGCCGACATGGCCTTCGAGAACGACGTGGAGGCGCTGATGATGCTGCGCCGCCTGTACAACTACCTGCCGCTGAACAACCGCGAGAAGGCGCCCGTGCGCCCCAGCAACGACCCGGCCGACCGCATGGACCGCAGCCTCGACACCCTGGTGCCCGAGAACGCCAACAAACCCTACGACATGAAGGAGCTGATCGCCAAGGTGGTGGACGACGGCGACTTCTTCGAGCTGCAGCCCGACTACGCCAAGAACATTGTGATCGGCCTGGCGCGCATGGAAGGCCAGACCGTGGGCATCGTCGCCAACCAGCCGCTGGTGCTGGCAGGCTGCCTGGACATCAAGAGCTCCATCAAGGCCGCGCGCTTCGTGCGCTTTTGCGATGCCTTCAACATCCCCGTGGTCACCTTCGTGGACGTGCCCGGCTTCATGCCCGGCACCAGCCAGGAGTACGGCGGCATCATCAAGCACGGCGCCAAGCTGCTGTATGCGTACGCCGAGTGCACCGTGCCCAAGATCACCGTCATCACGCGCAAGGCCTATGGTGGCGCCTACGATGTGATGAGCTCCAAGCACCTGCGCGGCGACGTCAACCTGGCCTGGCCCAACGCCGAAATCGCCGTGATGGGCGCCAAGGGCGCGGTGGAGATCATCTTCCGCGAGGACAAGAACGACCCGGTGAAGCTCGCCGCGCGCGAGGCGGAGTACAAGGAGCGCTTTGCCAACCCCTTCGTGGCCAGCGCCCGCGGCTTCATCGACGACGTGATCCTGCCGCACGAGACGCGCAAGCGCATCTGCCGCAGCCTGGTCATGCTGCGCGACAAGAAGCTCGAGAACCCCTGGCGCAAGCACGGCAACATCCCTCTGTGAGCGGTACTGCCACCAACAGTTCCAGGTCGTCGTCCTAGAAAAGAAAACTCACCATGTTCACCAAAATACTGATCGCCAACCGCGGCGAAATCGCGTGCCGGGTCATCGCTACGGCGAAGAAAATGGGCATTGCCACCGTGGCTGTGTACTCCGACGCCGACAGGGAGGCCCGCCACGTGAAGCTGGCCGACGAGGCCGTGCGCATCGGCGCGGCGCCGAGCCGCGAGAGCTACCTGCTGGCCGACAGGATCATTGCGGCGGCCAAGGAAACCGGGGCGCAGGCCATCCACCCGGGCTACGGCTTCCTGTCGGAGAACGAGGCTTTTGCCAAGCGCTGCGAGGACGAGGGCATCGCCTTCATCGGCCCCAAGGCGCATTCGATTGCGGCCATGGGCGACAAGATCGCCTCCAAGAAGTTGGCCAACGAAGCCAAGGTCAACACCATCCCCGGCTACAACGACGCCATCAGCGGCCCCGAGCAGGCCGTGGAGATCGCCAAGGGCATCGGCTACCCGGTGATGATCAAGGCCTCGGCCGGCGGCGGCGGCAAGGGCCTGCGCGTGGCCTTCAACGACAAGGAGGCCTTCGAGGGCTTCACCAGCTGCCAGAACGAGGCACGCAACAGCTTTGGCGACGACCGCATCTTCATCGAGAAGTTCGTGCAGCAGCCGCGCCATATCGAGATCCAGGTGCTGGGCGACAGCCAGGGCAATGTGATCTACCTGAACGAGCGCGAATGCTCCATCCAGCGCCGCCACCAGAAGGTGATCGAAGAGGCGCCGTCGCCCTTCATCACCGATGCCACGCGCAAGGCCATGGGCGAGCAGGCCGTGGCCCTGGCCAAGGCCGTGAAGTACCAGAGCGCCGGCACGGTGGAGTTCGTGGTCGGCAAGGACCAGGATTTCTACTTTTTGGAGATGAACACCCGCCTGCAGGTGGAGCACCCGGTGACCGAGTGCATCACTGGGCTGGACCTGGTGGAGCTGATGATCCGCGTGGCCGCTGGCGAGCCGCTGCCGCTGACCCAGGCCGACGTGAAGCGCGACGGCTGGGCCATCGAGTGCCGCATCAACGCCGAAGACCCGTTCCGCAACTTCCTGCCGAGCACGGGGCGCCTGGTGCGCTTTCAGCCGCCGGAAGAATCGATGTTCCAGTCCGACACGGCCAAAAAGCTGGGCGTGCGCGTAGACACCGGCGTGTACGAGGGCGGCGAGATCCCGATGTTCTACGACTCGATGATCGCCAAGCTCATCGTGCACGGCACCGACCGCGACGATGCCATCCACAAGATGCGCGCGGCGCTCAACGGCTTCGTGATCCGCGGCATCAGCAGCAACATCCCCTTCCAGGCGGCGCTGCTGGCGCACCCCAAATTCGTCTCGGGAGACTTCAACACCGGTTTCATCGCAGAGAACTACAGCCAGGGTTTTGCCGCCGAGGACGTGCCGCACGAGGACCCGCTGTTCCTGGTTGCGCTGGCCGCCTACATGAACCGCCGCTACCGCGCACGCGCCTCGGGCATCAGCGGCCAGTTGGCCGGCCACGAGGTCAAGGTGGGCGAGCAGTTCGTGGTGGTCACGCTGGGGGCCGAGGGCAAGAACATCCACCACGAAGTGTCGGTGACGGATTTCGAGGACAAGTCCGGCTCCAGCGCGGTGATGGTGGAAGACAAGAGCTACAAGATCAGCAGCTCGGCCACGCTGGGCCAGGTGCGCGTGCAGGGGCAGTGCAATGGCCTGGGATTCACCGCCCAGGTCGAGCGCGGCCCGGGCAAGAACCCGCTGGCGCTGCGCATCGCGCACAACGGCACGCAGATCGATGCACTGGTGCTTTCGCCGCTGGGTGCGCGCCTGCACCAGCTCATGCCCTTCAAGGCGCCGCCGGACCTGAGCCGCTTCTTGCTCTCGCCCATGCCCGGCCTGCTGGTGGACGTGGCCGTGCAGCCCGGCCAGAAGGTGCAGGCCGGGGAGAAGCTGGCCGTGATCGAGGCCATGAAGATGGAGAACATCCTCTTTGCCGCGCAGGATGGCGTGGTGGGCAAGATCGTCGCCGGCAAGGGCGAATCGCTGGCCGTGGACCAGGTCATCCTGGAATTCGTGTGAACCCAGGGCGCGCATAACCGTGTTCGTGACGGTGGATGAGTGGTCGAGCAGACCACGCGAGCGCTGGCCGCTGCTGCGCCTGGCCTGCCTGCTGGCGGGCGCCGTGCTGCTGGCCGATGGCCTGGTGCTGATGTCCATGGGCTTGTTCTCGATGGGCGTCACCGTGCCCGGCGCATTGGGGCTGGCCCTGTGCATGCTCACCTGGGGCTGGCACCCGCTGCAGGCCCGGTTGGGCCGGGCAGGGTGGACGCGGCGCGCGTGGCGCGCGGGCTGGCTGCTGTTTCTGGCCTGGGTTGCCAGCGTCGCCCTGTTCTGGAATGCGCTGGCCGGCCAAGTGCAGGCTTTCAACGCTGCGGCGGGCGATGTGCCCCTGAAGGCTATCATCGTGCTGGGCAGCGGAACGCCCAACGGCCAGCCCTCGCCGGCCTTGCGGGCGCGGCTGGACAAGGCGCGCGAGCTGGCCGCCGCCCATCCCGCCGCCTGGGTCGTGGTTTCGGGCGGGGTGGATTTCGGCGAAACCGCGAGCGAAGGCCGCATCATGGGCGACTACCTGCGAGCCCAGGGCATGGCCGCCGAGCGCATCCTGCAGGAAGAGCGCAGTACCAGCACCGAGCTGAACCTGCGCTACAGCCTGCCGCTGCTGCAGGCCAAGGGCCTGGGACTCACCAGCCCCATGGCCGTGGTCACCAGCGACTTCCACACCGTGCGTGCCCAGCGCATCGCCCGCAGGATCGGTTACACGCAATCCGTGGTGGCGGGGGCCCCCACGCCGCTCTACCTGCGCTACAACGCCTGGCTGCGCGAATACTTTGCCACGGCCAGCAGCTGGATCCTCGGTGAAGTCTGAAACCATTCCCTTGTTCTTGAAAGATCTGCCATGAATACCGCCGTCTCCCGCCCCTTCAAAGTCCTGGGCATCCAGCAGGTCGCCATCGGCGGCACCGACAAGGCGCGCATGAAGACCCTGTGGGTGGACATGCTGGGCCTCACGCAGACGGGCACCTTCCAGAGCGAGCGCGAGAACGTGGACGAGGACATCCTGGCCATGGGGCAGGGCGCCTGGAAGGTCGAGGTGGACCTCATGCAACCGCTCGACATCGACAAGAAGCCGGCCGTGCATACCACGCCGCTCAACCACATCGGCCTGTGGATCGACGACCTGCCAAAAGCGGTGGAATGGCTCACCGCCAAGGGCGTGCGCTTTGCGCCGGGCGGCATCCGCAAGGGGGCTGCGGGCTTTGACATCACCTTCTTGCACCCCAAGAGCAACGACGAGTTCCCGATTGCGGGCGAGGGCGTGCTGATCGAGCTGGTGCAGGCGCCGGCCGAAGTGATCGCCGCACTGGGCTGAGCCCGCTGCAGCCGATGGCCTTCATGGGGCGAGCCCGGAGCGCAGCAGCGCTGCTGTTTGCGCTGGCAAGTCCCACCCTCTGGGCCTCAGGTGGCACAGGCACCTCCCCACTCGACTGGGGGCACGCTGGCGAAACGCTGGAATACCGCTCCTGCGGCTGCGCCGACAGCTGCTGGGTGGCCGAGGTGAAGAACCGCCGCACCCGGCAGACCCTGGCGCGGCTGCGCTGCGACTGCGAACGCCTGTTCTCGCAGACGGGCGCACGCGGCCCCGAGGTGGAGCGCGCCCCGAGCTGCGCTGCCTTCGAGGGCACGGCGGACAAGCCGGGCGCCATCCGCCAGGCGCTGGAGAAACTGCTCAAGCGCTGACCCAGCAGTGCGCCCATGACCTGGCGGGTCATGGATCCACATGCCGATGAGGGATACAACGGGGACATTCCGTCCCTTTCTGGAGTTGTGCCCCATGCGTATCCTCACCACCTTGGCCTTGCTGGTCGTGGGCGTCATCCATCTGATCCCCTTGTCGGGCGTACTCGGGCATGAACACCTCGCCCGTCTGTATGGGGCCGCGCCCTCCGACCCCAGCGCCCTGATCCTGATGCGCCACCGCGCCGTGCTGTTCGGCATCGTGGGTGGCGTGTGCGTGCTGGCCGCGTTCAAACCCGCTTTGCAATGGCTGGCGCTGGTCCTCGGGGGCTTCAGCGTCGTTTCCTTTCTCTGGCTGGCGTAGGGCGTGTCATCCATCATTTCACCCCCGCGAAAGCCTGCAGCGCGGTGCAGTGCAAGGCGCCCTGAGTGCCGTGTAGCTCGGCTACACAAGCGAAGGGCAACGCCGCAATGTGCCGCGCTGCAGGCTTTCCCTTCGGGCTGGCCCCGGCATGCGGCGTCTGCTTTGTCGCTCGGCTTGCCCATAGTCCACTATGGGCTGCGCCGCGCTTCGCGCATCCATCCGCATGCCGGGGCCAGCGCGGGGGCGAAATGATGGATGACACGCCCTAGTCCACCGGCGGGTTCAACGCCCACCTGCAGCGCGTGGTCGTGGCCGTTGTGCTGGCTTTGCTGTGCCTGGTGGCCGGTGCGGGCGCTCTGGCGCTGGCCGAACGTGCGCCAGGAACGCGCTAACTTGCACCAACGTCGAGGCACGCGGCGTGCCCTGCCATGGGTGTTGGATGCCGAAGCTGAACATAGGCGGCATGTTCTGACAACGCATTTCCCAGTGCCTTCAATATGCAACCTACATCTGCCAATTGCTGGCTTCGCCGCTCTTCATGCATGGGTAAATGAGCGAGGTTGTTCGCGAGAATTCAGTGGCACTTTTTGTGACCCATGAGGGTGCATTTGAACCAAAACCTCATTCAAAATCATGGTGATAGCAACATGAGGCTTCGCTCCCGCAGGTACAGGGGTGGCGCCTTGTGTGGCATCTGATCCACTTGATGAAAGGACCGAACCCATGGTGAACACCGCACTTTCCACCCCCCAGCCGATCCAGCTGCACCGCCCCGTCTCCGCACCGGTGGTGCGTGGCGAATGGACAGTCGCGGCCATCCAGGCACTGCTCGACAAACCCTTGATGGACCTGCTGTTCGAGGCCCAGACCGTGCACCGCCAGCACTGGCCCCAGGGCGACATCGAGCTGGCCACGCTGCTCTCGGTAAAAACCGGCGGCTGCCCCGAAAACTGCGGCTACTGCCCGCAGGCGGCCGAGTTCGACACCGGCGTGAAGGCCGAGAAGCTGATGGCGGTGGACGAAGTGCTGCGCGCCGCCCAGGCCGCCAAGGACGCGGGCGCCACGCGCTTTTGCATGGGGGCCGCCTGGCGCGCCCCCAAGGACCGCGACATCGAAAAGGTGAGCGAGCTGATCGGCGCCGTCAAGGGCCTGGGCCTGCAGACCTGCGCCACCCTGGGCATGCTCGAATCGCACCAGGCCCTGGCGCTCAAGGACGCAGGGCTGGACTACTACAACCACAACCTCGACACCGCGCCCGAGTACTACACCGACGTGGTGAGCACCCGCGCCTACCAGGACCGGCTCGATACCTTGCAGCATGTGCGCAGTGCCGGCATCAGCGTGTGCTGCGGCGGCATCGTGGGCATGGGCGAGGCGCCCGTTCACCGCGCCGGGCTCATTGCCCAGTTGGCCAACCTCAACCCCTACCCCGAGTCCGTGCCCATCAACAGCCTGGTGCGCGTGCCCGGCACGCCGCTGGCCGACAGCGAGCCCATCGACCCGCTCGATTTCGTGCGCATGATCGCCGTGGCCCGCATCACCATGCCCCGGGCCCGCGTGCGCCTGTCGGCCGGGCGCCAACAGATGGGCGAGGCGGTGCAGGCGATGTGCTTCCTGGCGGGGGCCAATTCGATCTTCTATGGCGACAAGCTGCTGGTGACGGGGAACCCGGATGTGGGGGCTGATGAGCAGTTGCTGCGCAAGCTGGGCCTTTGCGCAACCGGCCAAGCATGCGCCAGGGAGCTGGAGCTCAACTGAATTTGAAGTCTGGCGACGGCGCGAGAGCGGAATCGTTTGGTTTCAAACTCACCCGTTTAGGTGAACCTCTGAAGCACCTGCTTCAACCCGTAGACAGCTAGCATCTCCCTAATAAGAGCGACTGTCGTGAGGGAGCGTGATGGACGAATTTCGGGAGGATACTGCGCACGCGGCTGGCGAGCCTCTACATAAGGCAGTGCATCCGCGAGACCGCAACCGCCATGCCGAAGTGCCCATCGCGCAAGTCATGATCGTCTCCAAACAGCGCGAACATGATGTTGAAGCCGTCTGAGATTATTATGACTCCAACCTTTTCTGATCGGTGCTACATGAGTCTTAAGATCAAAGTGGTATTTTCCAATTTTTTAATTTTCATATCGGCGTTTTGCTGCTTTCATATCGAGACAAGATCCGTACACGCTGGAATTCCGACATCCCCGCAAATCACTATCGAAGAAAGTTTGAGAAATGACACTGATTTCATTTTTCAAGGGCATTTCAAGCGCATTGTTTGGATAGACAAAAGTTTATACTACAAACTTTGGAAAAGAGGTGAGCCTATACCTATGGAGGAATTGGTCTTGCATGAGGAAAACGACGACGGTAGATCTGGCGCCTCCTTTGTCGAGGTGGTTGGGGTTAAATTGCTGTCCGTTCATCCAAATAACAAAAATGCCAAATCATATCAATGCGACCATGAGAAAATATACATACTCGGATCATTAGATGATGAACCGGTGGGACGATATCTTAGAAAACTCATAGGCAAGGATGTTATTTTGCGTCTGTCGCCAGAAACAAGTTATGCGGTTGGTTCTGCCAATTTCCCACAGCCATTTTTTCGAACAGCCGGTCGACAATTCAATTGGTTTGATGGAATGCCTCTGTCCATCGAGGAAAAGCCGACGATTGAAAGTATTTATAAAAAACTTGGCTACATTTCATCGGCAAATATCACTTGCAGCAAATAGGATTTTTTGCCATTGCGCCCATGCAATGCATGGCACTATGCCCAGCTCATGAAATAGTGCATGCACCACGCATGTTGGTCTTCGCCGCCTTTGAAGGGGGCAGTTGAGCATCTATTTCATTACCTTCACCCGCCCCGCAGGCCTTTTACCTCCGCCCGCAACCGCTCCACCTCCGCCTGCAGCCGGCTGTTCTCGTGCATCTGGTCAAAATCCTTCTGCAGCTGCTTGCGGTGCTCCACGTAGTACATGAGGTTGCTGACCCGCAGGCGCAGCAGCTCGGGCTCGATGGGCTTGAAGACGTAGTCGATGGCGCCCAGGCTCAGGCCCTGGTGGCGTGAGGCTTCGTCGGTCATCGCGGTGACGAAGATGATGGGCGTGCATTCCGAGGCATGGTGTTCGCGCAGGCGGCGCGCCACCTCGAAGCCGTCCATGCCGGGCATCATCACGTCGAGCAATATCAGGTCCGGCGGCGCGTCGGACTGGCAGATGGACAGGGCCTTCTCGCCGTTGTGCGCGATCTTGACCTTGAAGCGGTCGCGGAACAGGCCGGCGATCAGCTGCAGGTTGTCGGGCGTATCGTCCACCACCAGGATGGTCGCGCGCTCGGGTTCAGTGGAAAGTTCGGGGGTGGACTCCAGTGCAGGCGGGGGCGCCAGCGCGGAGACCAGGGATTGGGCGTCACGCTGCATCACGCGCTGCATGCGCTCGATGAGCCGGCGCACGGTAAAGGGCTTGACCAGCAGGTCGCCAATGCCCAGGCGGATGGCTCGGGCGGCCGAATCCCGGTCCAGCCCGCCCGACATCAGGATGAAGGGCAGGCCCGCCAGCTTGGGGTCGGCGCGCATGGCTTCGAGCACGGTGAGGCCGTCCATGCCCTGCATGTCCAGGTCGCAGATCACCACGTGCACGGGTTCGGCACGCAGCATCTGCGGGGCGCGTGTGCCGTCACGGGCCTGCAGTACCTGGCCGAGACCGAAAGTCTGCAGCTGGCTGGCCAGGGCCTGGCGCATGGCGCTGGCGCCTTCGGCCAGCAGCACGGTGGTCTTGGAAGGATGCATGTCTCAGGATGGGGTGTCTTGTGCGGTCAGTTCGATGTGCTCGGCGGGCAGATCCGTGGCCATGCGGTCTACCTGGGCGTGCAGTGCCTGCTCGCCATCGGCAAAGCGCTGGGCGATTTGTCGGAACTCTTCGGACAGCGCCAGGAAGGCGTCCACCATGTCGGGGTCGAAATGGCTGCCTCGGCCGTCGCGGATGATTTCCACGGCCACCTCGTGGGGAAACGCCTCCTTGTAGACGCGCACGGAGATCAGCGCGTCGTACACATCGGCCACGGCCATCAGCCGCGCAGACAGGGGAATGGTGTTGCCCACCAGCCCCTCGGGGTAGCCCGAGCCGTCCCACTTTTCCTGGTGGCTGTAGGCGATCTCCTTGGCGTAGCGGAAGAAGGGGTTGGTCTGCGAGGCCTCGCGCTCCGCGGCCACGATGGCGTCGCGTCCCAGCGTGGTGTGGGTCTTCATGATTTCGAACTCTTCGGGCGTGAGCTTGCCCGGTTTGAGCAGAATGCGGTCCGGGATGCCCACCTTGCCGATGTCGTGCAGCGGCGCCGACTTGAAGATCATCTCGATGGCCGCCTCGGTGAGCTCGTCCTGGAAGCGCGGGTGGTGCTGCAGCTTACGTGCCAGCACTTCCACGTAGTGCTGGGTGCGGCGGATGTGGTTGCCGGTCTCATTGTCGCGCGTTTCCGCCAGCGAGGCCATGGCGCGAATGGTGCCGTCCTGCAGCTCCACTACCTCGCGCGTGCGCCGGGCCACTTCTTCCTCCAGGTACTGGTTCTGGCGCGCCAGCAGGTCGCGGGCGCGCTTGAGCAGCAGGTGGTTGCGCACCCGCGCCAGGGTGATGGCCGGGTTGATGGGCTTGGTGATGTAGTCCACCGCACCGAGCTCCAGGCCCACCGTCTCGTCGTCCGACGCGCTCATGGCCGTGAGGAAGATCACCGGGATGTCCTCGGTCTCGGGGTTGAACTGCAGGCGGCGCAGCACCTCGTAGCCATCCATCTCGGGCATCATGATGTCCAGCAGGATCAGGTCGGGCTTGCCGTCGCCCGCGACGATCTGCAGGGCCCGCTCGCCGCTGTTGGCCAGCTTGACCTTGTAGTCCGGGCGCAGCAGGCCGCTCATCACCGACAGGTTGTCGGGCATGTCGTCCACCACCAGCACGGTGCATTTGCCGCTCGTTTCCATGGGATTGCTCATGACGTGGGTCCTCCTTGTATCGCGGGGCGGGGCAGCGGGGCTGCACGCAGCAGCGCCAGTGCGTCGGTGAAGATGTAGCTGTCCAGCGCGCGCTTCATCTCGCCGTAGACGGGGCCAAGCAAGGCCTTGAGGGCGGGGCCCGAGTCCTTGAACAGTTCCACGGCGTCCGAATCGTCGTCCGCCAGCAGTGCCTCCAGGCGCGCGAGCAATTGCTGCGCCTCTGCGGCGTCCACCGGTGCCTGCTGGGCCGCGGCCTCCTCCGTGGGCAGTGCGCTGCGCAACGCTGCCACCAGGGCCTGACAGGCCGTGTCCACCGGCTCCAGCAGCGTGCTCACCACCTGGACATCGGCATCGGCCGCAATCGCGTGCTCCACCACCTCGGCCAATTGGGCCAGGGGCGCGGCGCCGATGGTGCCCGCAGTCCCCTTGAGGGTGTGCATGGCGCGCAGGGCATCCTGCCGCTGGCCGGCAGCAAGGAGGGCGCTGGTGTTCTGCGCTGCGACCGCCTGGCCGGCCACGAACTTGCGCAGCAGGCTCTCATAGGCAGCGGGCTTGCCCAGCACCCGGCGCAGGCCGGCGGCTGCGTCCAGCCCCTCAATGCGGGCCAGGGCTTCAAGGGCGATTGCAGGCTCCGCCGCCGATATGGACGCAGCAGGAGCCAGGGCCGGGGCCCCGGCACGCGCAGGCACCCACTGCAGGAGCTGCGAAAACAGCTCATCGGGGTCGATGGGCTTGGCCACATGGCCGTTCATGCCGGCGGCCAGGCAGCTGTCGCGGTCGCCGCTCATGGCATTGGCGGTCATGGCCAGCACGGGCAGCTTGTGCCAGTCGGGGTTCTCGCGGATGTGGCGCGTGGCAGTCAGACCATCCATCACCGGCATCTGCATGTCCATGAGCACGATGTCGTAGGCGGCGCGCTGCTGCAGCATGTCCAGCGCCACCTGGCCATTCTCGGCCACCTCCACCACCAGCCCGGCGTCGCCCAGCAGGTCGGCGCCCACCTGCTGGTTCAGGTCGTTGTCGTCCACCAGCAGGACCCGGGCGCCGCGGATGGGGGCGAGGTCGGGCGCACGGGTCCGGTGCAACGCTGCGCGGTCTGTCGGGCCGGCATCCTGCACACCTCCCAGCGCGCGGATGGCGGTGTCGAACAGCTGGGATGGGCTGACCGGCTTGGTCAGCATCAGGGCAATGCCGGCCTTCTCCAGCTCGCGGAACACTTCCTCGCGGCCATGCGCGGTGACGATCACCGGTACCGGCGGGTGGGGCAAAAGGGCCAGTTGGGCGGCTGTCTGAAAGCCATCCAGCCCCGGCATTCTCCAGTCGAGAAACGCGATCTCGCAGGGCAGGCCGGCCGCGTCGGCATCGCGTGCCGCAACAATGGCTTCTTCGCCCGAGGCGGCCGTCGTCACGGCAAAGCTCATGCTGGCCAGCAGGCCCGAGAGGATCTGGCGTGCCTGTTCGCTGTCGTCCACCACCAGCACGCGGCGCCCGCGCAGGTCGGGCTCGGGCATGAGCGGGCGCGCCGAGGGCGTGCCCAGGCCTACCCGGGCGGTGAACCAGAAGCTGCTGCCCTGGCCGGGCGCGCTGTCCACGCCCACCTCGCCGCCCATCAGGCCCGCCAGCTTCTTGGAGATGGCCAGCCCCAGCCCGGTGCCGCCGTACTTGCGGGTGGTAGAGGTGTCGGCCTGCTCGAACGAGCGGAACAACCGCGACTGCTGCTCGGGCGTGAGGCCGATGCCCGTGTCCTGCACCTCGAAGCGCAGCAGCAGGCCCTCGGCATCGCGTGCCACTTCGAGCACGCGCACCACGATCTCGCCGGTGTCGGTGAACTTCACGGCATTGTTGCCATAGTTCACGAGGATCTGGCCCAGGCGCAGCGGGTCGCCCAGCAGGTCATCCGGCAGGGCTGGGTCCACGTCGAACATCAGCTCCAGGCCCTTGGCCGAGCACTTGTCGCCGATCAGGTTGGCCACGTTGTCCAGCACCCCGCGCAGTCCGAAATCGACGGTTTCCACTTCCAGCTTGCCGGCCTCTATCTTGCTGAAATCGAGAATGTCGTTGATCAGCCCCAACAGGTGCTGGCCCGAGCGCTGGATCTTCTCGACATAATCGCGCTGGCGCGGCGAGAGGTCGGTGGTGAGTGCCAGGTGGCTCATGCCGATCACGGCGTTCATGGGGGTGCGGATCTCGTGGCTCATGTTGGCCAGAAAGTCCGACTTCATCTGCGAGGCGTCTTCGGCACGGGCGCGGGCCACCTCCAGCTCGTCCTCGTGCTCGCGCAGGGTGGCATTGGCCTGCTCCAGCTCCTCGGTGCGCTGGACCACTCGGGCTTCGAGCACCTCTTCGCTGCGCTTCAAGGCCTCCACCAGCTCGGCCTGCGCGGCCAGGGCCAGCGACTTGGCCTTTTCGCGCTTGAGGAACTGGCGGCCCATGGCCACGGCCAGCAGAAAAGTCAAAAGCGCCTGGAAGGCCGTAAGCCCCGTGGTCAAAAGGGTCTGGTACTGCACCTCGGCGTTGCGCTGGTCTCCCAGCAAGGCCGAGATGCGCGAGGCATTGAGCGACAGCTCCTGCACCGTCGCGCGCAGATCGACCAGGCGCTCGCGCAACAGCCGCATGTTGGCCTGGCTGGTTCGCACGTCGGCTGCCAAACCAAAATAGCTGTCGCCGGCTTCGACGAATTCCTGCAGCTCTGCCAGGGCCTTGGCGTAGATCGGCTCGCTCTGCATGAGGGTGCGCGCGGTGCCGCTCTCCAGTGCACTGAAGCGGCTCAGGAACAGGTCGTAGCGCAGCTGCAGCGCGTCCATCGAGGTGCTTTCGGGGTCTAACTCGTACTGGTGCAGGGCGTGGTCCAGCCGTTCGTGCTCCACATTGAGCTGCAGGAAGGACCACAGGGCGTTCACGTCGCCCCGGCGCATCACGGCTTCGACGCTGCGGTACTGGTGGTACTGGACGGCCGCAATGGACACGTAGACCACCACCAGGCTGGCGATGATCAGGGGCAGGAGGTGCTTGCTGCGCAGCATGGGGAGCCCACTAGTGTGCTGTCCGGCAAAAGGATGACCGCGATAAAACCGATGGATTTCGCGCCAGGGCAAGGCGCAAACCGCATCGATAGCCGCAGCTATCGAGAGGATTTGCAACGCAGCCTTGGCGTGAAAGACGCGGTTTTATGGGCATTTATTTGCCGGACAGCACACTATCTGATCTGCAGGGTGCTGAGCTGCCAGGCAGAACGGTTGTAGTACAGCTCGGTACGCAATTCGGCCTTGGTATCGAAGGGGAAGACGATGAAGAGGGGGCCCTTCTCCCGGATCGGCATGGAGCGGTCGTTCATGAGCCGGGCCACGATCACATCGTGGCGCGTGGCATCGTCGAACGGGATCTCGGTCTTGTAGTCGTTGAGCGCCACTGCCGTGATCTTGCTGCCCTTGGCACCGGCAGCCGCGAGCACATCGCGCAGCAGCGGCCCGGTGAAGGTGACGGGCTGGGGGTACCAGGGGGTCTGGGTGGTGAAGCTCTTCTGGGGCAGCTTTTCGAGCATCTTCATGTCGAACTGTGCCTTCTCCCCCTGATTCGTTTTGCTGACGCCCCCCTGGAGGGTCAACACCACAGGCCCTGCGGGCTTCTCCAGCGTCTGCGCCTGGGCTTGAAAAAGCATGCACGCCGCCACCAGAACGCCTGCAGCCAGGCGTGACAACGGGCCAGTGGCCCCCTTCGCATCGGTCATGGTGTTCCCCCTCGCCAGCCTTTGCGGCCGTTTCTAGGTGGAGTTATAACAGCCGGCGCGCATTCATGCACTCCCAAAATGACCGCCGGCAACGCCCGCGTGCCGTGGCCCTGTCCGTCAGTCGCCGGCCACGGCACCCTGCGCCCGCAGGGCGGCCACCTCGGCGTCCGAGTAGCCCACCTCCTGCAGCAGCGCAGCCGTGTGCTCGCCCGCGCGCGGCGGCTGCAAACGGACGCCGGGGCGCATGCCGCTCAGCGTGAGGGGCAGCAGCGGCACCTTGGATTCAGTGCCGTTGTTCAGGCGGATGGGTGCCAGGCCCCCGCTTTGGTTGAGGTGCGGGTCGTCGAACAGCTCCTCGGGCCTGGTGATCGGGGCGAATGGCAGTTCGTTCGCCTCGAAGATGGCCGCCAGTTCACCTGCGCTGCGCTGTGCCAGGTGCGAGCGCAACTGGGGCATCAGCCAGTCGCGCGCCTGCACACGCTCGTTGTTGGTTTTCAGGCGCGGGTCGGCCAGCAGGTCAGCCAGGCCCAGCGCCTCGCAGAAGATGGCCCACTGCTTGTCGCTCACGGCGGCCAGGAAGATCTGCGCGCCGTCCTTCACGGTGAACACGTCGTAGATGGCCCAGGCCGAGATGCGGCTGGGCATGGGGTTGGCCGCCTTGCCGGTGCTGGCGAACTGCATCATGTGCTGCGCCACCAGGAAGACGTTGTTCTCGAACAGCGCTGACTGCACCTCCGAGCCCTCGCCGGTCAGCTCGCGCTGGCGCACTGCGGCCATGGCACCGATGGCACCGAACATGCCGCCCATGATGTCGTTCACGCTGGTGCCCGCGCGCAGCGGGTCGCCCGGGCGTCCGGTCATGTAGGCCAGGCCGCCCATCATCTGCACCACCTCGTCCAACGCGGTGCGCTGCTCGTAGGGGCCGGGCAGAAAGCCCTTGTGGCTCACGTAGATCAGGCGCGGGTTGAGCTTGCGCAGGGAGGCATGGTCCAGCCCCAGCTTGGCCATGGTGCCGGGCTTGAAGTTCTCGCTCACGATATCGGCCGTGGCGATCAGGCGCAGCGCGGCCTCGATGCCCTCGGGTTTCTTGAGGTCGAGCGCAATGCTCTTCTTGTTGCGGTTGAAGGTCGGGAAGAACCCCGCGCCCGAGCCCAGCAGGTGGCGCGTGCTGTCACCCTTGATGGGCTCGACCTTGATGACCTCGGCGCCCAGGTCCGCCAGCACCATGCCGCAGGTGGGGCCCATGACCATGTGGGTGAACTCCACCACGCGGATGCCGGCGTAGGGTAGGGGCTTGTCGTTCTGCAGGGCCTCAGACATGGCGGGCTCCCTGCTGCACGAAGCCCTTGGGCAGTCCGGCCTCAGGCGTCATGCCGTACACAGGCTCGCCGGGCAAGCCGGCCACCAGCGGGGCGCGGGCCTGCATGAGCCGCTGCAGGTCGATGCCGGTGGCGATGCCGCTGGCCTCGAACATGAACACCAGGTCCTCGGTGACCACATTGCCCGAAGCGCCTGGCGCATAGGGGCAGCCGCCCAGGCCGCCCAGGGAGGCATCGAAGGTGCGCACGCCTTCCTCATACGCCGCCAGGCAGTTCGCCAGGCCCAGGCCGCGCGTGTTGTGCATGTGCGCGGCGCCGGCCTTGTCACCCAGTTCGGCGCGCAGGCGCCTGAACAGCCGGCGCACCTGGGCCGGGTTGGCATAGCCCACGGTGTCCGACAGGCCCGACTCGTCGGCACCGGCCTCGACGCACTGGGCCGCCAGCCAGATCACCTCGTCCTCGGGCACCAGGCCTTGCAGGGTGCAGCCGAAGGCGGTGGAAATGCCGGCTTCCAGCTTCACATGCGGGGCGATGTCGCGGCGCAGGTCGGCAATGGCGCGCACTTCCTCGACCATCTCCTC
The DNA here is from genome assembly GCF_001428665.1 of Acidovorax sp. Root219. Taxonomy (GTDB): domain Bacteria; phylum Pseudomonadota; class Gammaproteobacteria; order Burkholderiales; family Burkholderiaceae_C; genus Acidovorax. The sequence continues at coordinate 7,917 of NZ_LMIJ01000013.1, read as the reverse complement.
GCGCGTCTTGCGCACATTGGCCAGCGAATGGGCCGCACTCGCCGACACGGGCATGGTGAGCTTGTGTACCCCCGCGTCCAGTGCCGCCTGCGCGCCCTTGCGGTTGGGCACCAAGGCCATCACCGTGAGGCCGGGCAGGGTGATGGCGTGGCGCACCACCTCGGCCGCGTCGGCCATCTGCGGCAGCAGCCGGGCGGGCACAAAGGACGCCACTTCGATCTCGCGCACGCCTGCGGCGTAGAGCGCGTCGATCCAGCGCAGCTTGTCGGCCGTGGCCATGGTCGCCTTCACGGACTGCAGGCCATCGCGCGGGCCGACCTCGCTGATCAGAACATCGAAAGCATGGGGCACCGGGGTCTCCTGTAGTGTTCTATAAGAAAGAACTTCAATCTGTCTTATGAAATTATGGAGACCATCAACGAGAGGGTCAAGCATTGGCCGGCCAATAAAAAAAGCCGTTCTGCATAACAGAACGGCATGGCAGTCGACCCGTAACGGGTAAAGGTGCTACGCAGCGAGTGCCGCCGGCTTGCGCGGGGTGATCTCGGTTTCCGTGCAATTTCGGAATCCATCTCCGAATAAGCCACTGGCGACAACAACTTAGCTGCGCTTTATAGTGTTCTCTGGAGCGAAGGAGAACGCTGATGTCGAGCTACCGATACAGATTCGTAGGCTACGAAAAACTGCCGTCCGGCTTGAATGCAGGCGACGTGGAACTGCACTGTCGGCTGCCAGACGAGCTGGTCAGGGAGATCAGGAACAGTGGCTACGCGAAACGCTATCACCTGGGACTGGCCGTGCAGCTGTCATTCCTCGCACTGACTGGCAGGAACGCCGACGCCGGGCTCAAGATGCCTACTGCGATGTTGAATATGCTGTGTGAGCAACTGGGCATCCACTCGACGGCGATTGCTTCCCTGAAGTCGCTGTACTCGAATGCCGACCGGACCATCAGCAACCATAGGGCTTGGGTTCGCGAAAAGCTCCTCTTCTCTACCTACGACTCCAACGCCGAAGAACGCCTCAAAGCGGCCCTGTCGCAGCAGGCGATCGACGCCTCGTCCGTCGATGAACTCCTCGCCTCCGCCCAGGAATGGCTCTTCGACAACAGGATCGTCCTGCCAGGCCAGCGTGTGGTGCTCGACCTGGCCCGATCTGCGTTTCAGGTTGTCGAGAACCTGGCCCTGGCAACAATTCGAGCAGCGGTCACTCCAGTACGCCTTCGCGCGGTGCTCAAGGTCATGCACGAAGAGAGTCCGACTCCTGGCATCTCGTTGCTGGAGTGGTTGAAGCAATCGGCCGGCAAACACGGGGTGAAGGGCCTCAAAGAAGTGAACTCACGCATTGATGCGCTCAAGACGCTGGGCGTGCACCTGTGGGACCTGCAAGGGCTCTCGATCGGCCGCTTCCATGCGTTCGCCCAAGCGGTGGTCAATCGGCCGCCCTCCGAGACCGCCCGCCGCATCGAGGACACCCGCTCAATCGAGATCGTGTGCTTCCTCAAGCACCTGCTCGGTGAGCTCAGCGATGAGGCGATTTTTCGGAACAATCGGCACACCAGCGATTTCGTCCACAGGGCTAAAAAGCGTGTCCAAGCCAAACAGGCACAGCGTGCAATCGAGTACCGCCATTCCATCGAATCGATGCGGAGCATTGCTGCGGACAGCGGGCGTGAGGCGCATGAACGGCTGGCAGCCATCATGGCGCTGGCTGACGATATGCTGGGCCGTCCGCTGGTCAGCCAGGCTGAGGTTGTCCGGGAAACCTTGACCGAGCAGAGCACTCAGGTTCGCACGATCCTGGACGGCATGGGCTGCCTGGACCTAAAGGGCGATCCCGAGCACGCCGACAGCCGCCTGGTGTTGGCATTGCAGGCGCTGCGAGCAGCAGGCGCCAAGGAGCTTCCAGTCGACTTTGATACCTCCCTGGTCGAACCGAAATGGCGCCCCTTTCTCGATGTTCCTGATCGCAAGGCGGCACTCAGGGCTTTCGAAGGTTGCGCACTAATGCGCATCAGCAAGGGGCTGCGGGGAGGAAGCCTGTATGTGAACCACAGCGCTACCTACCAGAACAAGGCGAGTTTGCTGATTCCGCAGGACGAGTGGGAGCGCGACAAGGTAGCTCTCTGCGAAGCCTATGGTCTGGAATTGGATCCGCGCAAAGCGCTTGACCTCCAGTACGAGTTGCTGCGTGCCGGCCTTGCCGATGTGGAGGTCGGACTTGAAAAAGGCCTGCTTGAGATCGATGAAGACGGCTGCGTGCGTATACCGGCGATTCGCGCCGCGGAGGAAGACCCGGAACTTCGACACACGAACCAACGCCTCAGCGACTTGATTGGCGCAACCCAGCTGCCGGACGTCATTTTGGAGATCGACAGTCGGACCCAAATCAGCACCATGCTGCTGGGCCGCCAGCCGGAAGACGCCGAAGAACTCATCGCACTGTATGCGGGCTTGCTCGCGCACGGCACAGAGATCGACGCCAAGGCGGCAGCAGCCATGATTCCCGGCGTGCCCGTCAGCCGCGTATCGGCCGCCATGCGCATGCTCGAGGCGCCTGGCCGGCTGCGCTCCGCCAACGATAGCGTGGTGGCATTCCAGCAGCGGTTTCCGATCGTCAAGCTGTGGAGCGATGGGAAGAAGGCCTCCTCGGACATGATGGCGCTCGACGCAACTCGCCACCTGTCCATTGCCCGCACCGATCCCCGTCGCAAGACCGCGGCGGCAGGCATCTACACCCATATCCTGGGCAGCTACCCGGTCATCTTTGACCAACCCATCGTGTTGTTGACGCGCCAGGACGCGCCGGCAGTGCATGGAATCGAAGCCTACAACTCCAACAGCGAGGACCGCATCAAGGTCGACCTCTTGGCAGTGGACACCCATGGCTACACCTACTCCGGCATGAGCGTGGCCAAGCTGCTGAAGTTCGACTTGTGCCCCCAGTTGGCCGGCCTGCCAGACCGCAAGATCTGGACACCCCGCTCGATCAAGGTGTCCGAGGCCCTCGAGCAAATCGCCATACCAGCCATCACAGAAAAAGCTATCCGGGAAGGCTGGGACCAGACTATGCGCCTTATTGCCTCGATCAAGTCTGGCCGCGTGAGCGTCGCTTGGGCGCTGGCCCGCCACGGGAGCGCAGCGGCCGGGGATGACGTTCGCCGCTGCCTGGACCAGTACGGCCGCCTGCTGCGATCGGTGTTCCTGTGCGACTATTTCACCAACGACGTCTTCCGGCGGGAAATCCACACTTTGCTCAACCGCGGTGAGTCGGTGCACCTCCTTCAGCGGGCCATCTACTACGGTCGAATCACCGCCGAAAGAGGCCGCCGCCGCGATGAACTCAAGTCGATTTCGGGATCGCATGCGCTCTTGACGAACGTCGTGATCGGCTGGAACACGATGAAACTGCAGGAAACCGTAGATCGTCTGAAGTCCAGCGGGCAACGCATTGACGACAGCATCCTGCGCCGAATCGGGCCGGTCCACTTCGGGCACATCAACTTCCGGGGCACCATGAGCTTCAGTGTTGCCCGGTATGCCAGCGTGCTTTTGAAGGGAGAAATGACCTCGAAACGCACTCCCGCAAAACGCGCCGAAAAATAACCCTATTTCGTGCTTTTGCATTTCCGTCTGCAAAATCGGAAAGCTGCTCTATATAAATCAACGACTTAGCACGCCCGTGCATTTCGCCATTTCATTTATTCCGTGCAAAAAAGGAAATACCCGACTAATTAAGTAGGCTATTGAGGGCTCGGCGGAGAAGTCGTTCGGGGCGCAAATTATTCCGTTGGCGGCCCAACGTCTACCCCCGCTTGCGCCAGTTGCCCAAGTGTCACCAGCTCAGAAGGCATGTGGAGCACCCGGATGTTGGCGAGCGCCTGTATCGCGTCGCGCTTGGACCAAATGTCTGTCTTGTCGCTCGTGAGAAAGACCGTGCAACCGGCCTTGGCCGCCGAATCGAGGTGCTGTGCGTCGACCTGGGCGCCCAACAACTTGCGTAGCGGTTCGAAGAGAGCGGACGATTTGTAGTCGTTCCAGGTTCCAGGAGCCTCTTTCGAACTCAGATTGCTCTGCTTCCAGGTAGCGCCCGAGCCGGGGACGAAAGTTTTGACCCGGCGATTTCGCTGCTCGAAAGGAAAGTAATGGGTTTTCAGAAGGCCAGCAGCCTCCAAGGCGGCCACTTCCTTGAGCATTCCGCCGGTGTCCACATACACAAGAAGCATCTCATCTCCCAGAATTTGATGGGCTCATTGGCTCACGGTTGGGCGAGCTCGCTGCGTCGGGTGCCAACGAACATCGGTGGAATTGCCCGCAAGGCTCCAGGTGACAAGATTCTTTTGCAGCTCGACTTCAACTGGGCCAGATGCGGATGGCTCTCTCCTGCCGAGTTTCAAATTGGCCAAGCGTTCCGTCAGGCTCATCTGCGATGAATTTCGTCCCCTCGTACTGGGCCTCGGTGGCTGATTTCAAGACCCAATTCCAGCGGGCCAGGGCTCCACGCTTGTGCTGCCAGGGTTCTTCGAAGTCGTTGCCGTTCACCACCACCAGGCAGTCGATGCCGCTCGGTTGGGGCAATGCCGCGCGCACAGCGGCGAGAAACCCGGATGAGCCGAACACAAGCAGGTCTGTGTCAGAGCCCGCCTGGGCTCGGCCACTGGCCTGCGAGCCGATCAGCCACACCGATGAAGGCAGTACCGGGAGACCCGTCAGGGAGTCGACGAAGGTGCGCACGTAAGGGGCAAGAATCGGCTGCATGCTGTCCTTTGGTTGGAGAGTTGTCCAGACAACGTCAGAGGCCGCTTTCGAAGCGCTCCTGTAGTCCCGCGGTTGGGACATCAAGGTACCTCAACGCCGACTCCATGTCGCGCCATCCAACGTACTCCATCATCTCCTTGATATCCCACCCGCTGGCGCGTGCCCATCCGGCAAATCCGCGCCTCAGCGAATGGCTCGAGTAGCCCTCGGCAGACTCGACGCCGGCGTCATGGAACATCTTGCGCAGCAAGGGAATCAGGCTGGTGGGGTACATGGGGCGCTCGGACATGTGACCCCACTGGTCGATGCCGCAGTACACCGGGCCCGCCTGGCGGCCGCTGACGGCGATCCATTCCAGGTAGGCGTCCACTGGACACAGCCGGGACAGAGCTGGGCAATGGAACGTGCGGCCCTCCATCGCGCGATCCGTCTTGCTCCTGTCCAGCCTGCAGGCCAGGCCCTTACCGGAGATGGCCGTCACGTTCTCCACTCGCATGTTGACAATCTCATCGGATCGAAACGCGCGCCAGAAGCCCAGCAGCACGATGGACCGGTTGCGCGTCAGTTGCAGCAAGGCCGTTTCATCGCCTCGTTCGCGTGCCGCGCGCTGCTCGGCTTGCAGCCAGTCGGAGATCTTTTGAAGCTGATCGAGCTCCAGCGGGCGCGCCTGCTTTTGCTTGGCCGGGTGCTTCGCCACAATGCCCCTGAGCACCTTACGTACCAACGGTGCCTTGGTCGGGTCCGCAAAGCCCTGTTCTGCATGCCAGCGCGCGAGCGCCGCCAGCCTTTGCCTCAAGGTGCTGACCTTGTGCGTGCTCGCGTAGGCCACGAGGTAGCGAGCGACGGTATCGCTGGTGGCCGGTAGCAACCCTTTCCAGTCCTGCTCGAAGTGCTTGATCGCAGCTGCGTAACTTCGCACCGTGGTCTCACGGTCGGCAGCCTGCAGATAGTCATCCAGTTCACCCACCACGCCTCCTTTGCACTCGGCCCCGAAGCCGCATCTCACCGGGAACAGGCCCACCTGCCGGCACTATAGGCGTTCGAGCCGCTTTCGCAACGACCTGCGGGTCGGGTCCATCAGAAATGTCCCGCCTACGTGTTTCGGGACCTCTTCAACTGCAAGCTGCGTATTTCGGATCTCCTGGACAGCCGGCTCGGTACCGTGGACACCGAGTTCGACACCGCGGTCGGAGGTCGGCAGATTGTCTAACTCTTCGCTGAGTAACAGTCGGGGCGGTCGGCTAGACTTCGGCAATCGGTCAGACGCGGCCATTTGGGAAGTGAAAGTCAACGACCGCTCCAGGCTGGGTGCGGTCGCTCGAGCGCTGAGGTTGAGTGTCGGCTTCAATACCGCTGTCTGCCACACGCAGGTTGCGGCTACCGATGACCGGACTGAGTTCTGGACCGGTTGCCTGTCAGATGCCGTGGGTTCCGCAAATGTCTGACGACCGCTGCTCCACTTAGCGGAGGGCAGATCTTGACCACTTGCGGTCAATCACCGAGTGAAGCCCCCCGCGCGCCTCTCAACGCTCAACTGAATCATCCGGCGCGACCTGATGCGGTCAAAGACGGTTGTCATCACGCAGGCAGTTTGACGGCAAGCAGTTCGACCTTCTCGATATTGGGCGGCGAGCTGAGCAAGGTCGCTGCATTGGCCATCAAAGCCGCGGCGATCTGACCATCAAGGTGTGCCTGGCGACCTGCCTCATCGGCGAAGGCATCGAACACACCGAACGTGGAAGGGCCAAACTTCAGTGCAAACCAAGCGGTGGTGCCGGACTCGGCATTAGCGAGTGGAAGTGCACTGGCCAGGAAATCGGCCAGCGCAGCTTCCTGTCCGGGTTTGGCCTCGAGACGAACAAACAGGGCGAGCTTGGTCATGGTGTGATCCTTTGGGTTGACGGGAGCTTGGTTAAAGGGATGGGCTGGTGTGTAGTCTAGGCCTGGCTTGAAGGTATCTCTATCGGCAGGAATGACAATATTGATATCATTTCTGCCATGAAGGTACATTTGCTTGTTTCTGATGGCGTGTTTGATCTGGGGCTTGCGGCGCTCACTGACACCCTGGGCTTGGCCAATGCCGTGGCGGGTTCGCTGCCACAGGCTCCCGCGCCAATTGAGATAACGCTGGTGGCCGTGCGGCGTCGCATCCGGACTGCGCAAGGATTGACGGTCCCCGTGATCCCCGCGCGCGGTGTGCCTGAACCTGACGTCGTGCTCGTGCCCGCGTTTGGCGAAAAGATGCCTGACACACTCGCCGCGCGACTCGCACGACCCGACATGCCTGACGCGGTCGCGGCTCTGCAAGAATGGTCCACCGCCGGCGCGCACCTTGGTACCGCCTGCTCAGGTGGTTTTTTGCTCGCGGAGAGTGGGTTGCTTGACGGGCACCACGCGACCACATCATGGTGGCTTGGGCCAATGTTTCGGCACCGCTATCCGAACGTCACGCTGGACGAGTCCCGCATGGTCGTGAGCACGACACGCTTCACCACAGCGGGTGCCGCTTTGGCCCACGTTGACTTGGCCTTGCGCATCGTCCGAGGGCAAAGTCCAGCGCTGGCGACCCTGGTGGCGCGTTACCTACTGGTTGAGGCACGCAGTTCGCAAGCCGAGTTCGTGATTCCCGACCACCTTGCGCATGCCGACCCCATAGTCGAGCGCTTCGAGTCCTGGTCCAGACGTCGGCTAGCGCATGGTTTCTCGCTGGCCGAGGCGGCCAGCGCCGCGGGCACAAGCGAACGTACTTTGGCGAGGCGGCTACAAAGCGTGTTGGGAAAGACGCCACTCTCGTACTTCCAGGACCTGCGCGTCGAACAGGCAGTCCATCTCTTGCGCACCGGGAACGCGAGTGTCGACCAGATTGCCGCCCAGGTTGGGTACACGGATGGGGTCACCCTGCGGGCTCTATTGCGTCGAAAATTGGGTCGCGGTGTCAGGGAGTTGCGGCGGGGGCCATGACCAGGGGTCTTTGGTGCAAAAAGCAGCCCGATGCCGCCGGAAAACGGTCGGTTGCAGCGGCTCTCGGCTGATTGCAGACCCTCGCAATCAGGGCATCGAAAGGCTGCTCCCGCTGCTTATGGAGAGCTCTCCATAAGCAGCGTTATGCACAGCACGCAGTTATGCACAGTTGGTCCGGCAGCGCGGCGTCGCCGCCCTC
>NZ_LMIJ01000012.1:44406-56734 GCF_001428665.1 Acidovorax sp. Root219 | reverse complement strand
AGGTGGCCGGTTTCATCGCGGGACTGCACGACGATGGTGCCGCTGAGGTCGCCTGCGGCGACGGGGTCGGCGGCCTGCACGGCCTGGGCCAGGGGGCGGGTGATGGAGCGGATGATGGTGATGGCCAGGAAGATCGCCAGCGCCACCGCCAGTGCGCCGGCGATCATCACGTCGCGCTGCAGGGCCGCGGCGGCTTCCTCGGCCTCCTTGCCGGCTTCGTCGGTGAGTTGCGCCTGGAACTCCACCTGGTCGCGCAGCGTCTTCTGGTAGTCGAGCTGGATGGGGCGCAGCTTTTCTTCCAGCAGTTTGATCGCCTCGTCCTTCTGGCCCTTTTGCACCAGGGCCAGGAACTCGTCGCCGCGCATGTAGAAATCGGCACGCGCCTTGAGCATGCTGGCCAGCAGCTCCTCCCCTTTGGGCGAGGAGATCAGTGTGTCCAGCAGCTTGTACTGGTCGGCCGTGGTGGCCCGCGCAGAGGTGATCTGTTCGTGGGCTGACTTGGTGACGGGCTCTGAACTGAAGATCACCAGGTTGCGGTACTGGATCGCCTGGGTGTTCACGCTGTTCGCCAGCACACCCAGCGCCTTGGTGATCGGCACGCGGGTGTCGATGACGTCGCTCAGCTCGGAGCGCTGTTCTGCGGACCGCATGAGGCTGGTGGCGCCCAGCGCAATGAGCATCAGCACCATGGCTGTGAACGCCACTGCGAGCCGGGTGGCGATTGTCATCTTGTCCATGGCAGTTCTCCCTCGGGGTGTTTTGAAGGTGGCGCGCTGCATGCCGCTTCGAACTGGCGACCTGATCCAAGAACGCGCTGAGAAACAGCATAGTCAAGGTTTCCCGATTCACTAAGCAGGAAATTGCAAGGCCAGGTGCCGGGCCGTTGCTGGAATGCTATGTAAGCAAATGGTATTTTCTGTAACAAGAGACTAGCATGGCCGGGACATCACGCAGAAGGTTCCCCATGCCCCTCACTGCGTCCCCCGGGCTTTCCATGGCCCCGCTGGCCAGCGAACCGGCGGGCACCCGTGAGAAGGTGGTCGCCGGCACTGCGGTCGTTCTTTCGCTGGCGCTTGGCGCCATGGCACTGCCGTATGCCAAGGTGCCGCTCGCAGCATTTGCGGCCTTCATTCCGATCTACGTCACCGCGCTGGTGATCTTCGATCTGGTCACGGCCGTATTGCTGTTTGGCCACTACCGGGCCCTGAAGTCCGCAGGGCTGCTGGTGCTGGGGGGGGTGTATCTGTTCAACGCCACGGTGACGGCAGCCTATGCGCTCATCTTCCCGGGCCTGTTTGCGCCCACGGGCTTGCTGGGGTCCGGGCCCCAGACCTCGTCGGCCCTGTACATGCTGTGGCACGCGGGCTTTCCGCTGGGGGTGGTGGCCTACGTGGTGGCCAGGCGGCGTGGGGTGCGGGGCGCTGTGCGGCCAAGCGGTCGCCGGGCCTTGCGTGCGGTCGCCGCCACCACGGCCCTGGTGCTGGCGCTGGTGGCGGGGTTCACCGTCTTTGCCACCTCGGGGCATGAATGGCTGCCGGTGTTTCTGGACGGCAACCGCACCACGGCCACCGGCAAGGCGTTTCTCATCGGCATCTGGGTGCTGAGCTTCGGGGCGCTGGCGGTTCTTTTCTGGAGCCGGCCCCATTCGCTGCTGGACATCTGGCTGATGGTGGCGTTGTGTGTCTGGCTGCTGGACCTGGCCCTGGCAGCCGTGCTGAACGCCGGGCGCTACGACCTGGGCTGGTACCTGGGGCGCATCTATGGCTTGGTGGCTGCGGGCGTGCTGCTGATCGTGCTGCTCGGCGAGAACGCGCGGCATTACGCCCGGCTGCGGGCGCTGACCACCGCGCTGCAAAGTGCCAACGAGACGCTGTGGCGCTCGTCCATGCAGGACGGGCTGACCGAGCTGGCCAACCGCCGGGCGTTCGACATCCACCTGGCGGAGCACGTGGCCCTGGCCCAGCGCCACCGGCGGCCGCTGGCGCTGGTGCTGCTGGACGTGGACCACTTCAAGGCCTACAACGATGCCTATGGGCACCAATTGGGCGATGAATGCCTCAAAGCCATTGCCCACGCGCTGCAGGCCCATGGCAAGCGCCCCTCGGACCTGGCTGCGCGGTATGGCGGCGAAGAGTTCGCCCTGGTGCTGCCAGAGACCGATTCGGTGGGTGCCATGCACATTGCCGCTGGGGCGCAGGCGGCCGTGGCGGGCCTGTCGATTGCCCACCGCGAATGCTCGACGGGTGCAGTGGTGAGCATCAGCACCGGCATTGCGGCCATGCGCGGGGACGAGGCGCTGACCCCGCAGGACATGATCGCCATGGCGGACAAGGCGCTCTACCAGGCCAAGGACGCGGGCCGCAACCGCATCGTGTTGCTCGACGCAGCGGGTTTGTCCTGAGCCCTTCAGCGCGCGGGAATGCTATGGGCCGACCGGGCCTGCCGGCGCAACCGGCTGCCCAGACGCCGCCATGCCCTGCTCTCAGAGCACGAAGGTCGCGCCCGCCCGGGCCTGCGCCTGCAGCCACGGGAACAACTGGTCGGCACTGTCCACGATGGGGCTGAACACGGTGCATTCGTCGTGCGCCCAGAAGTAGATGCCGCCCGCGCCGGGGCCATCCATGCGCAGCACAAAGCAGTCCGAGGCGTTCTCGGCGCCCACGATGGGCAGCATGTGCTGCGGGTCGATGCCGCTGTCGGCGATGGCGCTGCGGATCTCCTCTGCCAGCTCGGGCGAGCTTTCGTCGTGCAGGCTGAGCCAGCCCAGCAGCTCTTCGTGCTTGTCCAGCGCGGCGGAGATGCTGAACAGCTCGTAGGTTTCGCTGCCCTCGCCATCGACCACGGTGAGCTGGTGCCGCTCTGCCTGGGTGATCCATTGCAGGTAGGCATGCGATGGCTGGGGAAAGCGCCGCAGCAGTTGTTCGAGATCGCTTTCGGAGGCCGGGCTGCCCGGGGCGGTTTCAAAGCGCAGCTGGCTGACGCGCTGGCTTTCGGCGCTGCACGCCTGCGTCTGTTGCTGGTCGACGAAGGCCCGGTAGCCGGGGGATTCGAGCACCTCGGGCATCTGCAGGCGCCACTTCAGGTGGGCCTCGTACGCCTCGGTGCTGCGCTTGAGCTGCAGCAGCGCTGTCACCTTCAACTGCTGCAGCTGGTTAGTGCCATGGTTTGTGGCATCGGCGATGGCCAGGGCCTGCATCGCCTGCTCCGGGTCGCCGGCAATGCACAGCAGGTACTCCGCCACGGTCTGCGCGGCTGCGGCCAGTTGCGATGCAGGGTGCCGGTAACTGTCGCCAAAGCTGTACATGGCGTCTGGCTGGGCGGCGTTAGCGTCTGCAGATTGGTGGATGATGACCATGGCGTGCTTGACGGCTGCAGCCCAGTCGCCATCTGCCTGCGGGCCGGGGTGGGCGCGCGCCCGGTTGGCATGGGCGCGCCGGGCCGCCGTGTGCCAGTACCAGGCCTGTTCGCTGTGGCGGCAGCGGTGCAGGGCGGCCAGGGCGCTCTCGTGGTCACTGCACTCGGTGTGCAGCGCCGCCAGGTCCATCAGGCACTCGTCATCGGTCTTGGGGCGGTGGTCCAGCAGGTCCTTGGGGAAGAGGGTCAGGCTGTCGTGCACGACGATCTCCTGCCATCCGTCACTGGCAAGGGCCTGGCGCAGGTCCACCAGGCGCTGCAGCACGGCCTGGGGGCCGCCATCGGGATCGAGGCGCAGGTCCTCCACCATCTTGAACTCGCGGTCGGAGGCGCGCGCCTCCTGGCGCTTCCAGTAGGCATGGCCGTCATAGCCATGCGGTATCAGCGTGATCTTGATCAGCAGCGGAGCCTTGTTGCTGGCCGCGGCGGCCTGGAGCCAGTGGCTGGTGTAGGTGGTCATGCGGGGGCAATGCAGTCAATGCAGGCGGTGCGGTGGCGAAGCCGCCATTGAAGCACCGGCTGGCGGACGCGCGAGCGGCGCGGTGTGACGCATTTCACGCCGAGGGAACTTTTACTTGTGCTGCATCAACTGGCTGCCGCACCTGGTTGCCGGAACATGCGCTCGACCACCTCGAACACCACCTGGATCAGCACCGCCAGCCCGGCCGAGGGAATCGCACCCGCCAGCAAGGTGGTGCCGTCGTTGAGCGCCAGCCCCTGCGCAATGCGCTCGCCATAGCCGCCTGCACCGATGAACGCGGCGATGGTGGCGGTGCCCACGGTCATCACGGTGGCGGTCTTCACGCCTGCAATGATCACGGGCAAGGCCAGCGGCAGCAGCACCAGGCGCCAGCTTTGCGCGGGCGTCATGCCCAGGGCCACGGCGGCCTGCTGGGTGCCCTTGGGCACCTGCATCAACCCCACGGCGGTGTTGCGCACGATGGGCAGCAGGGCATACAGGCTGAGCGCGACGATGGCCGGCACGGTGCCGATGCGGCCCAGCAGCGGGATCAGCGCGGCCAGCAGGGCCAGCGAGGGCACGGTCTGCAGCAGGCCGACAAAACCCAGGATGCCCTGGCCCAGCCACGCCCGCGCGGCGGCCAGCGTGCCCAGCGGTATGCCGATGAGCACGGCGATGCCGACGGACACGGCCACCAGCCACAGGTGGTCGCGCGTGAGGCGCCAGAAGTTGCCGCCGAAGATGGCACTGGACAGGGACGGGCGAGCCTGCGCCGGTGCTGCGCTGGCCGCACTGGACGCAGTTGCGGGTGCAGCGGCCGGCGTGGCCTTGCCGGCGAGGAAGTCGGCGGCGATGGCCGGGAACGCCTGGCCGTGCAGCTCAGCCTGCGCATTCATGGCGATCATGCGCGTGACGTCGATGCGGCCTTCGAGCGCGGCGATCTGGCGCCAGGCCTGCGGCGCGCGCGTGGGCAGGTCCGCGCGGTAGAGCAGCACCGCGTCGTAGCGCGGGAAGTAGTTGGCGTCGTCCTGCAGCGTCACCAGGCCCAGGTCGGCGATGCGCGCGTCGGTGGTGTAGATGTCGGTCAGGTCGATGCGCTGCGAGGCCAGCGCTTGGTACGACAGGCCATGGTCGATGGAGGTGGGGCGCTGCGGCAACTGGTAGCGCCTGGCCAGGCCGGGCCAGCCGTCTTCGCGGCCCAGGAACTCCTGCGAAATGGCGATGCGCAGGTCGGGTGCCCTCTGCAGGTCGCCCAGGGTCTGGAGGCCGTGCTTGCGCGCCACCTCGGCGCTGGCCGCCAGCGCGTAGCCGTTGGAAAAGCCCAGCGGCACGCCCAGGGCCAGGCCCATCTCGCGCAGTTTCTGGTCGATGGCCTGCCTGGAAGACCCGGTGGGCAGCTTGAGGATCTCGCGCTCCACGGTGCCCAGGTACTCGGGGTAGACATCGATGGAGCCGGTCTTGAGCGCCTCGACCACCACCGCGGTGTTGCCCAGGCCCTGGCGGTGCTCCGCAGTGGCGCCGCCCTGGCGCGCGGCCTGGGTGATGACCTCGCCGAGGATGTAGCTTTCGGTGAAGCGCTTGGAGCCGATGGCCAGTTGCTCGGCCGCGTGCAGTGCAGGGGACAGCAGGGCGCCGGCCATGAGGAAGGCGAGCGCGTGCGCTGCGAAGCGCAGTGGGCGTATGACATTCATCGGGCCATTCTGCGCTGGTTTGGGGCCTGCGCCGTGGGTGGCATGCGCCACCCGCTGTCAGCGCAGGCGCGGTGCGGCGATGCCGGCCGCTACGTCGCATGGGCCGCTCGTTGCAGGCGTGTCTTACGGGTTGACTGCCGCACCGCTGACACCCGGCAGCACGCAGGCGCGGACACCATGGGCATATGGCCTTCTTGCACGCAGATTCCTTGTCCCTTGCGCATGGCAGCGCGCGGCCTGCTGCGCCACTGTTGCGGCCCGATGGCATCCAGCGCCCGGCCTTGCTGGTGCTGCCAGGCTGGGACGACCATGGCAAGGCCCAGTTCGACCTGCTCGACCAGGACCTGTCTGCCCAGGGCTGGCACTGCCGACGCGGCAATCTGCCTGATGCCAGCTGGCCTGCGGCCGACCGCGCCCGTGTGAACCGCGAGGACACCCTGCGCCAGACGCTGCGCGACTACCAATTGCTGCACGCCCAGGAGCGGCCTGACGCCGTGGGCGTGCTGGGGTTCAGCTACGGCGGGTACATGGCGGCCCTGTTGGCGGGGATGTACCCGTTCGACTGGCTGGTGCTGCGGTCACCCGCGATCTATCCCGATGCGGACTGGATGTTGCCCAAAGAGGATCTGGAAAGGCGCAAGGTGAACGCCTACCGCCACACCGTGCACACGCCCGAGGGCAACCGCGCGCTGGCCGCCTGCGCCGCCTTCAAGGGCGATGTGCTGCTGGTGCAGTCCGAACATGACCAGGTGGTGCCGCGCCCCGTGATCGACAGCTATGCCTGGGCCTTCGGCAATGCGCGCAGCCTCGTGCGGCACATGCTGCTGGAGGCCGACCATGCGCTCTCGCAGGCCCGCTGGCGGGACACGTACCACGCCATCGTGATGGACTGGCTGCGCGAACGCAGGTATGGTGGCCGGTGAAGGGGGTCTGCCTCTGCGCGCCACCGAGCCGTCACTAGCGCATCTGGTGGATGGTCTCGACGCCTCTTCGTCTGCGGCCATACCGCCAGCTGAAGGCACGCATCATCAAGGGCAGGGTCGAGAAAATCACAGCGGTCAGAACGAAGTAGCTCAGGTCGTTGATCATGACGGAGAGGTTGCTCCGGGCGAGCGGCGGGTAGCCGAGCAAGAGGGTACAACCCATACCGCCCCCCAACAACATCCCCTGCCAGCGGGGCAGCCTGTTCTTTGAGCCGCCCAGGTGTTCCGCCAGGCCAAACAGCAGCACTCCCAGGGTCAGAAAGAGTGCTATGGCGCTGGCAACCGCATACAGCGACATCCGATAGCTGAGGTAGTCCCCCGCAAGCCCTTCAAAAAGCCGGTTCGGGAGTATCAGTTTGCATGTCCAGAGCCCTATTCGCGGCTCGATCTTGATGCCCATTGCGAACACCGACAACAAGGCCAGGTTGATCGCTATCAGCAGCGCGGGCGGCAAACCCTCGTCAGCGATATGCTGCGCAAAGCTCTTGTGACCCAAAGTCGCTCCTCCCGCCTGGAGCACCGGGGTGACCCTGAAGGGCCACCATCAGCTCCGGCACTGGTGTTGTTGTGTTGCGGGAGTTTAGGTGACGCTTCGCTGGCGCCTGACCATTGTCACAAGGTGGGCATGGCTATCCTGCGGCGGCGCAGCAACAGTAGCCATGGGTTCTGTCGCGCGGCGTCCGCGAGCCCCTGCACCCGCGCCGGGGCCGCCGGAGGCACCTGCGCCAGCAGCGCCAGGTCCTGCACCTGCACCTCCACCTGACGCCCCGGCACCTACTCCTGAGGAGTAGGCACCTACGCCGGCATCGGCACCTGCGCCTGCTCCGGGGCCCGCACCAGCCCCGGTGCCGGCCGATGCCGCGCCGGGAGCGACTGCATCGGCGGCGCTACCGGGGGCTCCAGCATTGGTGCTGCGGGCGATCTCACCCGATGGCTTCGATGCCCTCGGGTTCGCCATCGGCGTCGGAACCATCCGTCTTTTGCTCGAAGCGGTTGATGTAGCACTTCTCCTGCATGACCCTCTGCGTCACCAGCAGGTTGATTCCCGTCTCGTCGATATGGATGCCGGAGCCCCAGCGGAAGTGCGGCTGGTTCACGCCCGGGGTGCTCGATCCATGCGTGATGAAGTGCCTGGCAGAGGCGGGATCTCCGAGGCCCTCTGACCAAGTGACCTGGTAGAGGTAGGCGTAGTCGGTGAAGAGCACCACCGCCTTCTCCCGCACAGCGAAGTTGACCAGGTACAGCTGGCCGTCCCCACCGTAGAGCAGGTTGATGGTCTGCGGGCCCGCATCATTGTGCTCGGGCACCTTGCAGGTGAACGCGTAGCCGCCCGAGACCGGCACCGAAAGATCGCTGCCCGCAGTGCGGTAGAAGTACAGGTCGCTGCCCTGGAGGCCGACGATCACGTAGGTGCCATTGGCTTCGTCGAATGCGACGCCGATGGACTCGATCTTGCGGTCGTCGCAGTCGGGGATCAGGCTGTTGTTGACCAGCGCGATCGAGGGGTTGTCGCTGGTCAGGGCTTGCACGTCGTACACCTGTATGCGGGTGTTGTTGTAGTCCTCGGTCTGCACCGGCACAAACAGGTACTTGCCCGCCAGTTGAACGCCCCCCGGATGGTTGAATGCTTGGCCATTGCCCCCCAGCGCAGCAGCCGACTGGCTGACATCAAGATGGGTGGTGAAGATGCATTGCTGGGGTGGCGAGACGCGAAACACATAGAGTTTTCCGCTGTCATGGCCGGAGCGGTTCTGGGTGAGCAGGTACAGGTCCTCGTACTGGGCAATGCCCTGGAGGTGGCTCTCACTCAATGCGTCGTAGTGCGAGGGGCCTTGCAGGCATTCGCGGTCGCCGTTTTTGTGCAGGTTGTTGAAGGATGCCAGTGGGTTGGCCAGTGCGGACGAGACGGTAGTGGAGTTCACGGTGAGACCTTCGATTCGGTGGTTGATTGAAGGGAAAGGCGGCAGCCCGGCTGATGGCCAGCCAGGCAACCCACAAGGCAGATCCGGTCGCAACCGGCACGGTTGAGCGACTACAGTTCCGCACGGGCTGTGAATGGCTTCATGGCTACCACCATGGGCAGCGCCACACCCAGCACCCACCAAATGCTAGGGATTTGTGCTGTGTTTGTATGTCCTCTAAATAGATGACAAATGCGGGTTGAATGCGGTTTTTGTGCCTGCACCTGCGGCCCCTGCCTCATACGAATTTGCCTTCTACCGTCTAACGNTGCCGTGCTACAGCACTGTCTGCGGCTTCCCGCCTAGTTATACGATTGAATGCAAATCCGTATCAGTGGCTGCAAACCACTGGTCGTTGCTGGGCAGGCGCGCGCTGGAGATGCTCACCGACCGCACGGGGCTGTCGGTCTTTTGATGCGGGGGGCGCAGCGCAGCGCGTGGCATTGCGCGCGCGGGCATGCATGCATGCATGGGTAGGGGCTTGGTGCGTGGACTGGCCCGTTCAACCCCTGCATGCAAGCGTCATGCTGTCGATCAACGAGCACCGGCACCACCGGATCCTGCACTGCCAGCGCCTGCGCCTGCAGAGCCGGCTCCAGCGCCAACTCCTGGACCGGCTCCCGAACCGGCACCGGGCCCAGCGCCCACAGCGCCGGCTCCAGGTGCGCCGGCACCCACGCCCGCGCTACCGCCCGCACTGCCTGCCCCGCTGCTCGCGGCACCTGCGCCGCTCCCCGTTGCAGAACCCGCTGCAGCGCCTGGGGCCGCACCGGGTGCGGTGCCGGCCGCACTGCCAGGTGTGCCCGCGCTGGTGCTGCCACCCGAGCCCGTGCCAGGAGGCGCACCTGCCACGCTGCCCGCGCCTGCGCCGCTGACCCCGACACCAGCGCTGGTACCCGGGGCGATACCGGTGCCTGTGCCAGTGGCGCTGCCTGCACCAGTGCTGGCGCTCGCGCTCGCGCCAGGGCTGGTGCCGCCCGCCGGGGTGCCGTTACCGGTGGTGCCCGCGCTCCCTGTCGGATTGCCTGTCGTGGCTGCTGTCGTGCCCGTGCTGCCCGTACCCGGTGTACCTATGCTGCTGCTCGGAATGCCACTGGGGATATTGCCCGAAATGCTGGCGTTGCCGATGCTGCTGTTGCTGTTGCTGTTGCTGGTGGGTGTGGTGGTGGTGGTGGTGGTGGTGCTCGGGTTGCCGGTGGCAGCCGTGGGCGTGGCGGTGCTGCTGGGCACGCTGCCGGGGATGCTGGAGGGGCTGGTGGTGGCGTTGCCGATGTTGCCGCTGCTCGGGATGCTGCTCGGAATATTGCCAGGAACGGTGGTGTTGCCGATGCTGCTGTTGCTGCTCGGCGTAGTGGAAGTGGTGGTGCCCAGCGTACTGCCGGGTGTGGCCGTGCTCGGGGTCGCGGTGCTGGGGTTGACAATGGTCGAGATGGCCGGCGTGGCCGGGCTTGCGCTGCCGAAGCCGCCCTGGCTGTAGGCATGCTGCGATACGGTGAGCGCGAGTACCGACACGGCGATCAGCGGGGCCGCAAGGCTGCGGTGCGAACGGGAGACTGGGGTGGTCGACATGGGGAGCTCCTTGAAGGATGGCGGTGGCCGTGGTGCCACCATGCCTCCCATGTTGAAACCTGCGCGCGTGCCGCGCGGTAGGGACACAGGCGCGCCCCCGGTAGGACGGGGCCGTTCACGCCGCGCGGCCCGCAAGCCGGATGCAAGCGCAGGTAACGCGCCCAAGGCCGCACGCAAGGGCGCGTCGCACCCCGACACAGGGTGAACAGTTGCTGACAACTGGTGGGCGGGCGCGGCGTGGGTGCCACTGCCACCCACAGCGTGCCAGCCTGTCTCACAACCGGTCGCTAAGCCTGCGCGCTGGCGGGCTGGCTCAGCAGGTAGTCCGCCACGTCTTCCGAGAACCTGCTGCGCCGCCCGCCCAGCAGCACGGCGCCGTCGTCCGTGCCTTCGGGGTCGGGCCGCGCGCCGGGCATGCCGTGGGCCACCAGGGCCTGGGCGCAGCCGATCCAGTCGCCGCCGGGCACGGGCTCGTTGAGCGAGGCCCATGACAGGGTGCCGCTGGCGTTGTCGCCAAAGCCGTGCAGGGCCTGCCAGTCGGCGCCGTGCGCAAGCAGGAAGCGGGCGAGGGCCGCATCGCCACGGAACACGGCCTGGTTCAGGGCCGAGGCGTCCCAGTCGCCACCGCGCACCTCGATGGGCCAGCCCAGGGCGACCATGGTGCGCACTGCATCGCCGCAGCCCTGGGCCGCCAGCTCGGGCAGCAGCCGCAGCTGGGCAGGGCTGAGCCTGCCGATGGTGCCAGGGTGTGCGGCCTGCAGGGCGCGGGCCGCGGCTTCGTCGCCGCGTGCGCAGGCGGCGATGAAGGCCTCGTCCGTGTCGGGCGGCGCATGGCCGCTGGTTCCCGCCGTGGCCGCCTGCAGCAGCTGTGCCACCTCGGTCAGGCCGTAGCGCAGGGCCATGGTGTGGGCGGGCGTGCCGTCCTGCATGCGCGCATCGGGCCTGGCGCCTGCGGCCAGCAGGGCTGCGATGTGCGCGGGCGAGCGGCGCCGGCGGATGGCCCACAGCAGCGGCGAGCCCCAGTCCGACGTGGGCGGGCCCTGCGGTGCTTCGTTGGCATCGCCGCCGTGCGCCAGCAGCAGTTGCAGGGTGGCCAGGTCGTCGAGGTCGAGCACGCGGTACATGGCGTTGGTGCCGGTGATGCGCGCGTCGGCTTGGAGCAGCAGCCGGGTGCACTCGGGGTTGTCGAGCGCGTGGTAGAGCGATTCGTTGTCATCGGGGTGGGCGCTGGCACCGAGCAGCAGTTTCGTCATCTCGGGGTCGAGGTTGCGGCCGGCAGCGCCGTACAGGGCCGAGAGGCGCTCGGTTTCCGCAGGTGCCTGCAGCGAGGCCGGGGGCCAGCGGTTGCCCACCGATTGGTCGGGCGATGCACCGGCCGCCAGCAGATGCCGTGCGCAGGCGATCAGCCGTTCGCGGTGGCTTGGCAACTGCAGCAGGCCGGAATGCGTGACCGCCACCAGTGGCGGCAGCTGCAGCGGCCCACCCGCGCGGTGCACCCAGCCGGGGTCCTGTGCGGTTGCCTGGCGCAGCACGGCTTCGTCGCCGGTGGCGCAGGCCAGCCAGGGGTCGCCATCACCGAGCAAGGCGGGTTGGTCTTCGAGCAGGCGCAGGGCCACTGCGGGCCGCGCGCGGTTCATGCCACCCGAGATGTCGCCCGCGTACACCAGGCCGAGCCAGTGGAGCAGGGCCTTGCCCGGGTCATCGGCCTGGGCCCGGCGCGCGACGACAAAGCCCTGCAGGTCGGCCCAGGAGGCAAAGCTGTATTCGCGCGCAATGCACGACTGCGCATCGTGCAGGCGCAGGCCCTGGGCGGCGAGGGCGGCGTCGCTCTTGCCTGCAGCGGCGGGCAGGGCGGTGCGAAAGCGCTGCAAGGCGGCAGCGTCGTTGCCGCGGTACAAGGCCAGGAGATCCTTGGCCTGTTTCTTGAGGTGGCCGATGTCGGGCCGGGCGGGAAGGCGCTTGTAGGGCGTCGTCGTCATGAAGAAAACCTCCGTGCATCATGTGCCGATGGCCCGCAGATCCGGCTGCACAAAAGGCGGTGGACAGGCGTGTGGGGGAAGGCAGCAGCGTGGCGCTGGTGTCCTCCGTGCAAGTGGGTTCTACCCTTCCCGCGGGCCCGGGGGCGGCTTGCACCGCGGGTGGGATGTTAGCTGATGTGCGGTGGTCTTCGTTTCGTTGTTGCGGCAGGTTTTGGTGTTGCTGCGTGCTTTGGTGTCTGTGGTTGCTTCTGTTCTTTTGCGGAGGGCGGGA
>NZ_LMIJ01000012.1:44252-44377 GCF_001428665.1 Acidovorax sp. Root219 | reverse complement strand
CGACCCCCAGTCTGCGTCCCCCGTTCGCCCTGTCGGGCGAACGGGGGCAACCTGCGATGCTCGTGCCTGGGGTGGCGTCGCGGAACTCGCTGCGTTCTTCGAACTCCGCTCAAACATCCGCGACG
>NZ_LMIJ01000012.1:44029-44176 GCF_001428665.1 Acidovorax sp. Root219 | reverse complement strand
CGGCACACGCACCCACCCCAGGCCCTGCGCTTCTCGGCGCAGCCAGCAGGGGTGGGGAGCGGGCTCCACACGGCTGCTGCTGCGCAGCTGCGCCTGGGGTCGGTGACGCGCGCGATGCGCGCTGCCGACAGGTTGGGCGCGATCGCT
>NZ_LMIJ01000012.1:43800-43868 GCF_001428665.1 Acidovorax sp. Root219 | reverse complement strand
AGGCAGCGCAGGGAGTTCTTCGGCGTCACCCCAGGACCGAGCATCGCAGGCTGCCCCCTCGCCCATCG
>NZ_LMIJ01000012.1:16903-43786 GCF_001428665.1 Acidovorax sp. Root219 | reverse complement strand
TTCTCTTGGCGACGCAAGAGAAAGTTACTGCGCCGCCGGGCGCACACCCCGGCCCCCGCCCTCGGCAATAGAACAGAAGCGACCACAGAACCAAGCCGCAGCACCACGCACCGCAAGCCAGCAGCGGCGCAACCCCGCTGCCCCCGCTGCTACCCGTTCTCCAGACTCAACTCCGGCCAGGAACTGAGCGGCGCGGGCCCGGTCGGCGGGTCATCCGGGTCCGCCAGCGCGTTGATCGCCGGCCGGGGCGCCAGGCACATCTGCAGGTACAGATAGTCGCGCAGCACGGCGCGGCCGGGGTCAAACTGCACAGGGGGCATTTCGTCGCCGGGCTCGAAGAGCACGTCGATCTCGACCTTGGCGCCGCGGGGCGGGTTCAGAAACTCCTGCGCGGCGGCGATGGCTTCGATCCAGACAAAGGCGCCTGCGATCTCTGCCGTGGCGAAGGCTGAGGAGGGCAGATTCAGCCCGGAGTGGACCAGGGAATAGTCGTGCCAGGCCATGTAGGGGTGCACGCCAGCGGTCAGGCAGACTTCGAGCGCGGCGCGCTCTGCCATGGCAGCCTTCTCTGTGCTGTCTGCATCCTCGGGGTAGGCAAGCACTAATCGCATGGGGTGCTCCGGGTCATCGGGCCATCGTAGCCACAGACCCCGCGTTTGATCAATCAAACAATTGCCACCACCTGTGCCAGCGCACCTACATCGGTGCTGGCGTGGGGTGCGGCCCCACGGGCTCGGGTGGCAAGGGGTTGCCGGGCAGGGGATCGGGCACGGGGTCTACCGGGCCCATGGGGCTGGGGTGGGTGGCCCCGAGCAATTGCTGCAGCAACGAGGGGAAGTGGAACAGCATGGTGGGGGGGCTTTCGTGTGCGTGGGTCCGGCGCTGGCCGGGTGATACGGATTTGCCTTCAACCGTATAACTTCGTTGGTCCGCCTTGCCGTGCTACAGCACTGTCTGCGGCTTCCAGCCTAGTTATACGGTTGAAGGCAAATCCGTATGAGGGGCTCGCAGGCCATGGTCGCGCTGGAGCGGGTCGGGTGCTGTAGGACGGGCCCGCGTGGTGTCGCCGGACGGCGGCAAGACAGGGAGGGGCCGGGCTTTTCGGATAGCTTGTTGCACACCAGCCAACGGCCCGCTGGCAAGGCATTGCCATGTCGCGGGCGCCGGATGGTGGGTTGCGCAAGGCACGCGGGCCTGCCCACGGCGCAGTCGACAATGAAGGCGACGCCGCAGGCACCCGTGGCACTTGGCTGTGCGCTGGACGGCGGTTTCCGGGCGCGGCGCGCCTTGGTTGGCACGGCGCAGCCCTGCATTACCGCGCCCCATCACTCCTTGGTCTTGCCCTGGGCTGCCCCTGCGGTGGTACCCGGGTTGGTGGTGCTGCTGCCTTGCTGGCTCTTGGCCGGCGGGTTCTGCACCACCTGGCCCGACTGGTTGGAGCCGAGCAGCCCCTCGTTGCGGCTGCGCGAGGTGCGCCAGGTGTTGAACTCGTCAGAGAATTTCTGGTAGCGCTCGTTGCGCCACGAGTCGTAGTCCTCGTCGAGCAGGCGCAACTGCTCCTGGCGCCAGGCAGAGTAGTCGGGGTCATGGTGCTCGCGCTGGCTGCTGCGGTACAGGGGGTTGCCCTGCTGCTGGCGGTCGTAGTTGCCACCGTAGCCTTCCTGCCGGGCATCCGGCCGGCCGTCGTAACCATAGCCGTAGCTGCGGCCGCGCTGGCTGGAGTAGCCGTCGCCCTGGTCACGCTCAGGGCCGCCATAGCCTTCGCGGGCCCAGGCGTCGGGGCGGTTCAGGCGTGCACGGTCATCCTGGCCGTAGCCGCCACCATAGTTGCCGCCGCTACCGTACTGTTGCTGCTGGCGAAAGCGTTGCTCTGCTTCGTACGGGTCGTAGCCACCGATGTCGGGGCTGCGCGCGCCGTAGCCATAGCCGCTGTCGCGGTTGCTGCGGTAACCGCTGCCCTGGCCTTGGTCGTAGCGCTCGCGGCCAAAATCCCGTCCGGCATCGCTGTGGGCTTGCCAGCTGCGCCCGCCCTGGTAGCCCTGGCCGTCGCGGCGACCGCCGAAGGGCTCGTAGCGGCCTGTGCGGCTGTCCCCGGGGATGGAATGGCTGGTGCGCAGGTCTTCGTCGCGGGCCAGGTCGGGGTGGTCGTTGTCGCGGTGGTTCATTCCGTGGCGCGAAAAGCCACTGTCGTCACTGTCTCGGTATCCCATTGTCTTGCTCCTTGGGTGGGGCGGGCGGCGGCGGGTGCGGTACGCAGGCCTGGCCGCGCGCCCCTCTTTCTTCAAATGCAATTGATCGATCAAGCGCACTGGCTCGAAAGAGCCGGTGCCGTTACGGGGAGCTGCAACCCTTGCGGTTGCGTCCACCCGGTCAGTGCTGATTTTTGGAGGACCGCTGGTTCGACGACGAAGACTCGCCCTGCTGGCGGCTGGCCTGGTTGCCGGTCTGTGGGCTGGATCGGTCCTGCTGGCCCTGCTGGCGGTTCCCCGGGCTGCCGGTGCTCTGCTCTTGCTGGCGCTCGCCCGAGGGCTTGCGCTGAGGGTTGCTGTCGTCCTGGTACTGGTTGTTGCCTTGAGGGTTGTTGTTGGGCATTCACATTCTCCTGTTGGTGAAAACACATGCACACGACGACCGTGTGTGACTCCATTTTTGGGCGCCGCGGTGGCGCGGTTTTGTAGGTCTTGTCCTATGCGCCGGTCGGAAAAACGCCATGCCCGGTAAGCAGATGCACGGGCGGTATCCAGCGGCCCCCTGGGGCCCCGATTTGTAAGCCGCGTGAGCGAGCGCACGGCGCACAGGGCCCCTGTGCGTTGGCCTGCAGTCCTACATGGGTGGGTGGGGCGGCACTTTTACGATGGCTACGCCGCGAGGTTTGCGGCGTCTCTCTCCCTCGTGACCATCGCGAGTTGGGCCCGCCGCCGAGCGGGCCCTTTTTTGGGGGCGCGGGCAGTACACAATGGCTTACTTCTCGCGCAGGCTTTGTTGGACACCCGGCCAGCCCAGTGTTGCTACCATGGTGCCACCTGGGCATCGCTCAGAGGAAGACCTGGGCCTGCCCCTACCCCCTGCCTGTATGCCAATGTCGTCAGCCGTTTTCCGATTCACGCGCGACGGGCGCGAATCGCACAGCACCATGATCAGCGCGACCACGGACGCGATGAGCGTCGTGCTCGTCTGGCAGGCTTTGGGCGCCGCGCGCCGGCACGAGGTGCTGGACGACAGCGGCGAGGAGTTTCTGGTGGTGCGCCTGATCTACCCGGACGAGCAGGCCGACCAAGCCATCAGCGACCTGGACGAGCAGTGCGACACGCATGGGGTGCTGCGCGAAGAGGTGGCGGGGGGCTGAGTGCGCCAACCTCCCCCCACCCAACATCTGCCGCACCTTGTAGAGCGCCCACTGGTAGTGCAATTGTCGTTCATAGGGTCTGCGCCTGTTGGGTTGTTGTGGGATCAGCTGTTTTTGTTTTTCTTACGCGATCACACGCATCAGTGTGTGGCGAATGGCGGTGGAAAAAGACAGGTGGGCTGTGGTGGCAATTTCCTGCCGCAGCTCTTGCTCGACAAGCGGTCGCCAAATCAGCTTCTGGGAACTGGCTGGCGTATTCCGCCCACTGCTTCAATTGCTGCTGGTAGCCGTATGCAGCGGCGCTGCGCATGTAGGGTAAGCCTGCGCCCTGCAGGTTCAGGATGAAGTTGAGGATGAAGATGGTCTCTTGCGCTCTATGGTGCGGCTGCGGCGACAGGGCTGCCTTGGGTTGAACTCCGCCGCACTGCGGGTCGAACACCAGAAAATCATCGGGGTCCTCGGTGTCTGTTTAATCAAATAGGCGGGGCGTGCCCATCTACCTCGCCCCATCCAGCATCTGCCGCACCTTGTTCACCAGGTGCGGTATCTCAAAGGGCTTGGTGAGAATGGCCATGCCTTCGTCCATGAGGCCGTTGCCCACGGCGGCGTTCTCGGCGTAGCCGGTGATGAACAGCACCTTGAGCCCTCGGCGCACGGTGCGGCCGGCGTCGGCCACCTGGCGGCCGTTGAGGCCGCCGGGCAGGCCCACGTCGGTGAGCAGCAGGTCGATGCGTTCGGGGCCCTGCAGCAGGTGCAGGCCGGTGGGGCCGCTGTCGGCCAGCAGCACGCGGTAGCCGGCCTCGGCCAGTACCTCGCTGACCAGCTCGCGGATGGTGTGCTCGTCCTCGATCACCAGCACCGTCTCGCCTGCACCTGGCGCCAGGTCGTGGTGGGCAGCAGCGTCTTCCTCCTGCGCATGGCCCTGGTGGCGCGGCAGGTACAGGTGCATGGTGGTGCCCTGGCCCGGGGCCGATTGCACGCGCACCTGCCCGCCCGACTGGCGCACGAAGCCATACGCCATCGACAGCCCCAGGCCCGTGCCCTGGCCCAGGGGCTTGGTGGTGAAGAAGGGGTCGAAGATGCGCTTGATGAGACCCGGTGGCATGCCTGAGCCGGTGTCGGCCACGCTCAGCACCAGGTATTCGCCGGGGGCAAGTTCGTGCTCGCGGGCGCTGCGCTCGTCCAGCACCCGGTTGGCGGTGGTGATGACGAGGCGCCCGCCCTGGGGCATCATCGCGTCGCGCGCGTTGATGCACAGGTTGAGCAGCGCGTTCTCCAGCTGCGAGGGGTCGATGCGGGTGGCCCACAGGTCGGCGGCGGCGGCCACCTGCAGGTCCACTGTGGGGCCCACGGTGCGGGCGATCAGGTCCTGCATGCCGGTCACCAGGCGGTTCACGTCCACGGGGCGCGGGTCCAGCGTCTGGCGGCGCGAGAAGGCCAGGAGGCGCTGGGTGAGGCTGGCGGCGCTGCGCACCGAGCGCTCGCACATCTCGATGTAGCGCTCCAGCCCCTCGCGCTTGCCTTTGGCCATCTGGATCTTCATGACCTGCAGGCTGCCGCTCATGGCGGCCAGCAGGTTGTTGAAGTCGTGCGCAATGCCGCCGGTGAGCTGGCCCACGGCCTCCATCTTCTGCGCCTGGCGCAGGGCCTCTTGCGCCTCGTCGAACGCGGCCTGCTGGCGCAGCCGGTCGGTGATGTCCACACCGGTGGCAAACGCGCCGATCTGCGTGCCGTCGGCGGCGCGCAGCACTTCGAACTTGAGCTCATACTGGCGCTGGGCAATCGCCGGGTTGCCGAACTGGCCCTGGATGGTGAAGGACTCGCCGGCCATGGCACGCTGCCACAGCGCCAGCGCGGCCTGCACATCGGCCCCCGTGCCGTTCAGCAGCGCGGTCAGGCTATCGCCGGGAGCGGGGCGCACGCCGTACACGCGCTCGTACTCGTCCGCATTGGCCTGGTTGATGGCCAGGAAGCGGTAGTCCCGGTCCAGCACCTGGATGAAGGCGTCGGTGGTCTGCACGATGGTGGCCAGCACGTCGCGCTCGGCCGTGCGCTCGGCCAGTGCGGCGGCGTGGTCCTTTTCGTCCTGCACGTCGCGGGTGATGCAGTAGACCAGGCCCTCTTCAGGCACCGCCACCCAGGACAGCCAGCGCCAGCCGCCGGCCTTCATGCGGTAGCGGTTTTCAAAGCGCAGCACGGGCAGGCCGCGCTCGCTGGCATCCACCCAGGCGCGCTCGCTGGCGGCCAGGTCGTCGGGGTGCACCAGCTCGCGAAAGCCCATGCGCTGCATCTCGTCTTCCGTCCAGCCCAGAGTGCGTTCCCAGGCGGGGTTGGCGGCCTCGAAGTACCCGCTGGCGTTGATCACGCACAGCAGCTCGGGGCTCACGGCCCAGGCGCGGCCGCGAGAGAGGGTGCGCTCGATCACCTGGCGCTCCAGGTCGGCGTTGAGCGCGCGCAACCGCGCCTCGCTGGCCTGCGCGGCGACCTGGGCCTGCACGCGCTCGGTCACGTCGTAGCCGCCGACGAAGATGCCGTGGATGGCGCCGGCGTCGTCGCGCATGGCTTCGTAGAGGATGTCGATATGGCGCTCGTGGGCCTCGCCCTGCAGCTGGATGGGCATGGCCGAGGCTTGCATGGGCTCGCCGGTGGCGTACACCCGGTCCAGCATTTCGTAGTAGCCCTGGCCTGCCAGCTCGGGGAACACATCGCGCACGGTGCGGCCGATGAAGTCGCGCGGGCCCGATATCTTCACGTACGCATCGTTCACGTACTCGAAGGTATGTTCAGGCCCGGTGAGCACGCCCACGAAGCCGGGCATCTGCTGCAGCAGGCGCTGCTGGCGCGCGCGCTCAGACCGCGCCTTGCGTTCGGCGAGCACCTTGTCGGTGGTCTCGACCACCGTGTCGAGCATGGCGACGATGGCGCCGTGCTCGTCGAACCAGGGGCTGTAGCAGAAGGTGAAGTAGGCATCCTCCAGCGTTCCGCTGCGGTCGATGCGAAGCGGGAAGTCTTCGATGAAGGTGGACTCGCCCGCCAGGGCCTTCTCGGCAATGGGTTGGAGCCCCTCCCACGCCTCGGCCCAGGTCACGCGCAGGGGCTGGCCCAGCGCTTCGCCCTTACCGCCCAGGATGGCCTGGTAGCCGTCGTTGTAGATCGCGACCAGGTCTGGCCCCCAGAACAGGCACGAGGCGAAGTCGGAGCCGAGCATCATGTCCACAGCGATGCGCAGCGAAGCCGGCCACTGCGCGATGGGCCCCAGTGGCGTGGCAGCCCAGTCGAATGCGCGGATGCGGGCGCCCATTCGGCCACCACCACCATGGAATGCAGAAGGTCGATGGGGGAGGGGTTTTATCGGGTCGGCTGACATGCGGTTACGAGGATAACCGGACCACAGCGCACAAGTTTGTCAGCCATTGCCTCATTGCACCCAGCGGAACGGCACGGTCTTGACCCCATCGCCGTTCCACGCCGACACGGTGCCCGTGATCTCGCGCCCCGCAGGGGTTTCCTTCGCCTGGATCAGGCTCAGGTGGTAGCGGTAGCCATCGCCATGGGCGGCACGGGCCTGGGCGATGGCACGCGCCGCCGCATCGGTGTGCTGCAGGGCCATGCTGGCACCGGCCAGCAGCACGGCGATGCCCGCGCCCATGGCAATGGGCCAGCGCGTGCTGCGCACCTTGAGGCCGGCCGCCGCAGTGGCCGCCAGCACCGGCGGCGCGCCCAGCTCGCGCGCCAGCCACGCCATCAGCGCCACGGTGAACACCAGCAGCACGCCGCCGAGCAGGGCCAGCGCGGCATGCGTCTTGATCATCGCCAGCGTCAGGCCCGGCGGCTGCAGCAGCGGCGACACCAGCACCACCGCCGCCAGCAACGCCAGCATGGAGATGGACATGCGCCGCACGATGGACGCCGCGCGCAGGCTGCCGCGCAACAGGAAGATGCCGCCCGCCACGGAGAAGATGTTGAAGCTCGACACATAGGGCACGTCGAGCACCAGGCAGATGAGCCAGGCGGCGATGTCGATGCCGCCCACGATGAGCAAGGCCAGGCCGGTGCGGTGCAGGTGGGGGCGGTGGGGGGTGTCGGTGGGCATGGGGCGTGATCGGTTTGCCCCGAAGTCTACGTGGGCTTGCGGGTCTTTCAGGCTTTGCCGACGGCGGCCATGCCCCATCGCCGCCTTGAAGTGCCGCCATGGGTGCGGCGTCTCAGCCTGTCAGTACCTTTTGTGACAGGCCATGCGCTCGATGTGTCTATAACGTGAAAGCGTCTTCGGTGCTGGTCGGCGCAGAACAAGTACAACCTGAATGGGAGAAGCGCATGGGATTTGTTGGTTTTTCGGGCTTGCTCGCTTTGTTCGCACTGGCCGGGTGCTCGGCCATGACCCGGCCGTTGGAGGTGCACATCCGGCCCGATGCATACCAGGTCGGCAGCGTCAAGTCAGCGCTTGCAACGCCTGCAGTGGACGAGGTGGTGCGCGTCAACCCCAGGAGGGTGTTGATGGTGACGTGCCGCAGCACGCCCCCGGCCAAGATCATTCAGTTTGAAGTGGAGCTGCGAGCGCGGCACAAGGCCGAGTTGCAAGGCACTCTCACGAGCGAAGGCTGCGCTGCGTAGGCATTTTTCCACCCCACTCCATCCCGAACCAGGGCACGCCCCATCGCGAAGACTTACTCCGCGTTGTCCGAGGGAGGCCCTTGCGGCCAGCGGCGGTAGTCGCTCGGCCGCAAGGGTGCGCAAAGGGGACTATTCCGCCGCTTTGGCCGACTTGCCTTCACCGCGTGGCTTGCGTGCACGGGGTGCCGCTGCAGCCTTGGCGGGTGCGGCTGCAGGGGCGGCAGTAGTCGTCTTTTTGCCCCTTGCCGGTGGTGCGGGCTCGGCCGCAGGTGCGTCGGCCTGCGCTGCGGCTGGCTTGCGCCCGCCGCTGCTGCTTGCGCCCTTGCGCGGTGCAGGTGCCGTGGCCGCACGGCGGCTGCGGGGCGCGCGCGCGGTGGCCGAAGCTGCCGCGCCAACGCTGTCCGCGGCGTCGTCCAGCGCGTCTACCATCGCAGCGGCTGCTGCCTCAGCACGCTCGTCGGCGGCCTCGGCATCGTCTGCCGGCTCGTCGCGGTAGGGCGGTTGTGTTTCAGCAGGCTCTGGCGCCGGCACGGGGGCGGGCGCTGGCTGGGTGAAGTAGCTGGTGCGGGCCGGGCGCTCGGCTGGCGCGTCGTCGCGCTCGTCGGCGCCCTGGTGGTCTGTGCGGGCGTCTGCATGCTGTGGCTGCTGCAGGTCTTGCCGCGCATCGGCATGCTGCTGCGTCGCGCCGGATCGCGCGGAGCCTTCTCCACGGCGCCCGCGTGAGCGGCCGCCGCGCCCGCCCCCGCCTTCGCCGTTGCCGCCGCCGGAGGCATCTGGCAGCGCCGCCACGGCGTGGAAGTCATGGCGCTGGTTGCCAGCGTTGTTGTTGCCCTGGCGTTCGGCGGGTGCTGCATCGCTGCGGCCGGCAGACTCGGGTGCATCGCCACCTGCAGTGCCCAGGCCACGGAACACGTACGCGCCGGACCGTTCGTCGCGGCCAAACTCCAGCAGCCCGCGCGCCTGCGCCTCTTCGAGCAGGTTGCCGAAGGTGCGAAAGCCGTAGTAGCTTTCGCTGAAATCGGGTTTGCGGCGCTTGATGGCTTCCTTGAGCACCGAGGCCCAGATCTTGCCGCTGTCGCCGCGCTCGGAGGTCAGGGCCTCGAAGGTCTCCACCGCCAGCTCCACGCCCTGGGCGCGGCGCACGTCCTGCGATTCCTTGCGGCTGCGCTCTTCCTCGGGCGTGCGGCGCGGGGCTGGGGGCGAGCCGGGGCTCTGGCGCCGGGCCAGGGCGCGCTGCTTTTCGCGCACCAGGTCGTCGTAGAAGATGAACTCGTCGCAGTTGGCGATCAACAGGTCCGAGGTGGACTGCTTGACGCCCACGCCGATGACCTGCTTGTTGTTCTCGCGCAGCTTGGAGACCAGGGGCGAGAAGTCCGAATCGCCGCTGATGATGACGAAGGTGTTGACGTGCGACTTGGTGTAGCACAGGTCCAGCGCGTCCACCACCAGGCGGATGTCGGCCGAGTTCTTGCCCGACTGGCGAACGTGGGGGATCTCGATCAGCTCGAAATTGGCCTCGTGCATGGTGGCCTTGAAGCCCTTGTAGCGCTCCCAGTCGCAATAGGCCTTCTTGACCACGATGGAGCCCTTGAGCAGCAGGCGCTCCAGGATGGGCTTGATGTCGAATTTGTCGTACTGCGCGTCGCGCACGCCCAGGGCGACGTTTTCAAAGTCGCAAAACAGGGCCATGCTGATATTGTCGGGGGGGGTTGCCATGGAAGTGTGTCCGTTCTAGTTCGGTTGACATCATCACACGGATCGGGTTTGGCCCTGTGTCTGCAGGGGCTCAAGCGCCCCCCCAACCGCGCTCGGATACCATCGTTGTCAACGTCTTATCCGCCCGCCTGCCTGCTTATCCACCTCATCGACACCACGGCTTGATGACATGATCGACATCATTTACTACACGCTGATGCTTCTTCTCGGGTATGCCGTGTACCGCTATGGGCAGAAGCAGCTTGCCAAAGGCTATCGCGACGAGAACGACGAAGTCACCAAGCCGCCCCTGGGGCCGGTGGGCTTCGTGGTGTGCGCTGCCATCACCGGCTTTCTGTCCTTCGGCCTGCTGCGTGCGCTGGCCAAGGGCGAGATCGAATGCGTGGGAAAGGGCTGCCGAGGGCAGGTCTACACCCTGGCAGAGCAGGCGGGCCAGTACTGGAGCAACATGTTCTTTCTGGCGTGGATAGTGCTGTTCCTGGCATACATCCTGTACGTGACATTCAGGATGTGGAGGGNGTACTGCCTGCGACGCAGCGCCTAGCCAGAACCGCTTCGCTGAGTTTTGTTAGCCGCTCTAAGAGGCTGAGAGTCTTTCGTCCATGCCCGCCTTGCACGCCAAAACACCCCGGCTCGTCGTTGCAAATGCTCACCATAGCCCGAGCTATGGCTGCGCTTTGCGCCTAGATCCAGGGCGTTGTGGCACGCCTTTCGGGCACGGTCAAAAAACTCCCAGCCTCTGAGGGCTGGTCTGTGCGTTGCAGGCGGCGCAGGAAGACCTGCATCTCCTTGAGGGCCTGGTGATCACCCTTGCGTTCGGCCACGGCCATGCCCTGGGTCCAGGCGTCCTGTGCGGCCGCAGGGTTGGCGTTGAGCGCTTGGGCCTTGCCCAGCAGCTTCCACGCGGCGGAGTAGTCTGGAGACCATTGCAGGCACCGCTGAAGGTGGGCGACGGCTGTGCCAGCGTCGTTCATCTTCAGGTAGTGCGATCCCAGCGTGAACCTCAGCACGGCGTTGTCCACCCCGCGCTGGAGCAGGGCTTCAAGGGGTTGGATGTCCATGGTGCAGGGGCCTTGGTAGTTGCATTGCCCGTGTTTTTAAAACATCAACCGCACTTGAGGTCAAGCAGATCCGCCAGCCCCGCTACACCAGCCGCGTGATCGGCCGCTTGCGCCACACAGCGTAGAAGTACGTCGCTTGCAGCACCAGCGCACACAGGTAGGTCAGCGGGTAGCTGGCCCATATGCCCTGCAGGCCCAGCACCTGCTGCAGGGCATAGGCCAGCGGCACCAGCAAAAAGGCCAGGCACGACAGCGAGATCGTGGTGGGCACGCGCACCGTGCCCGCCGACCGCATGACGCCGGTGAACACGCTGGCCATGCCGAAGGCGAGGCTGCCCCATACGGTGATGCGCAGCACCGTGGCGGCCAGGCCCACCACGGCCGGGTCGCTGGTGAACAGGCGGGTTGCCAGCGGAGAGGCCGCCGCCACGATGCAGGCCAAGCCGCCAGTCAGGCCCAGGTTCATCCACAGCCCCACCCGCGTGACGCGGCGCACCTCGTCGGGGTTGTTGGCACCAATCGCCTGCGCCGCAAACACCGAGGCCGCTATCGCAATCGACATGGCGGGCATCTGCACATAGGCCATCACCTGGTTCACCGTGCCCCACGCCGCCGTGGCCTGCCACCCGTAGCTGTTGACCAGGCGCAGCAGCATCACGTCGGCCAGCGAGCTGGTGATGAAGAACAGCCCGGTGGGCACGCCCAGCCGCGCCACGGTGCGCAGCAAGGGCACATCCCAGCGCAGGTGCGGCCGCAGGTGTCTGGGGGCCAGCAGGTGGTCCTTGCGATGCAGGTGCCAAGCCAACCAGGCCACCGCCACGCCGTTGCCGATCAAACTGGCCCAGCCGGCACTGGCCGTGCCCAGCCGGGGCAGCCCCAGCCAGCCCAGGATGAAGGCCGGCGTGAGCAGCATCCACAGGCCCGAGGCCAGCACCAGCACGCGCAGCGGCGTGGTCGTGTCGCCCAGGCCGCGCAGCAGGGCAGCGGCCAATTGGTGCACGAACAGCACCGGCATCGCCAGGAACAGGATGCGCGCATACGCCGTGGCCTCCGGCAGCACATAGTCGGCCGTGCCCAGCAGGCGCAGCAGCTCGCCAATGACCGCAGCGCCCAGCACCGCCACCACGCAGCCCAGGGCCAAGCCGCCGACCAGCACGGCGCCAGCGACGCGCCGCACCTTGTCCGGGTCGCGCGCGCCCCAGGCCTGGCCCACCAGCACCGACGAGCCCGCGCCCAGCCCGATCACGAACGCGATGCAGCACATGAACAGCGGAAAGAAGCTGACCGCAGCGGCCAGGGCGCGTGCGCCCAGCAATTGCCCCAGGCAGATGACGATCACCGTGCCGCCGAGCGCCTGGAGCAGGTTGGTGGCGAGCAGGGGGCCGAGGAAGCGCAGGAAGCGGCGGGGGAGGGTGGGCGTCGGGGTGGCGCCGGTGTCTGTTGGCATGGGAGTGCCATGGTAGGGGCGCTGCCAGCGCCGCGACAAGCGGTGGCGCGGAAACGCAACACGGAAGCCAGCGCAATGGCGGCCACAATGAGACGATTGCGCTGCTGTTGGCGGGAGCGCAGTTTGTAGAAATGCTGCGAGTGCAATCAATCACTGGAATTGATGGCACGAAGGCAGTGCCGGCGTGAGCTGGTGGTTCTGCGCTCGTTTTGCACCATCAGATAGGGTACTTTGCTATTGCGAATTCACCTTCAATTCACCCAAGGATTGCCCAGCGAAACGCCAGTCTTGTCATACCCGCCCGCCCGGGTCACTACGGACAGGCCATGGTGCAAGGCGGTGGCTGCAATGATGGGGTCCGGCTGAGGAAATGTGTGGCCCGCCTTGCGGCCCTCCTCGACCAGGAGTCTCCATCGAAGCATGGCATCCTCGCTGACCGGCAGCAACCGGTTCTCGAACATCGGACGCAGTTCGAGGTTCAGCCAATCCGTCAGGACCGAACGCTTGTAAAGGTCGTCGATCCGCTCGATGCTGAAACGGATTTCGGCGAAGGTCACGGCGCTGACGAAAAGGCTTTCGAGCGCTTGGGCGCTGACGAAGGCGACCACCCGGGGTTCCGGGCGGGGACGCCGCAACTCGGACAGGATGTTCGTGTTGAGCAGGAAGCCCTTCACAGCTCCACGTCCCGAACGGGTGCGGCCACGGGTGGTGCCAGCGCAAGCTCGATGTTCTGGTGGGGCGAGGCCTGGAGGGCATCGACCAATGCCTGGCCGGTCCGCGCGCCCTGCAGGCGCCGAAAGTCCTCCACCGCAATGACGACGACTTCATCCCGTCCATGGATGGTCACATGCTGGGGACCCTCGCTGCGCACGCGTCGCACCAGCTCGCTGAAGCGTGCTTTCGCATCCTGAAGCAGCCAGTGCCCCGGAGGCGGGGCCGGGCGCCTGGCGGAAGGTGGGCCATCGGGCTCGTTGAATCTGGTCATTCTGACCAAAATATCATCCGCCCCGTTGCACGGCAAGGAAAATCGGCCCCGCGCCGCTCCAACGCAGCAGCAGTCACGCACTCTTTTTGGCTTTTCAGTTTCGACAGCTCCTCTGGGGTCGCGTCGCCTTCATGGGCCTGCAACTCAGCCGTTGTGCGAGAAGATGATCAATCCCAGAGAAGGAACGAGCACCAGATCGTGCTCGGGGCCGGTGGTGAAGAAGGCGCCTTCCTTGTCAACGAGTCGCTGTGCCTGCTGCAGCAAAGCGGGCGCATTTTTCACGCAGTGGGCACCGCGAAAGAGGTCCTCTTGCTTTGCAGCCGGGGTGGCTGTCCACGGCTGGTACTGGTAGTAGGGCGTGCCGACCCGACCCAGGCGAGCCGATTCCAGGTAGGTCAACCCTCCGCGGTGAATCCTCGCAATGCTCTCGTCGGAAAGACGGAAGATGGCCACACCGCAGCCCTCGCGAAAACCAGAGATCTCATCGTGGTAGAGGGTGTCAAGCAGTTCGAACTGCGGTGGGATCGCCTTGCGGTACATCTGCACCTGCAGATAGTCGCACCCTCGCATGGGCAGCAGAATCAACAGGCAGAGGGCGCAAGCGGCTGACCCAAGACGCAGTGCTGCAGCCGGAGGTCGGCGTTGAAACAGCAGGTAGGCCACTGACCCGAGGGCGTATGCGATCCCCTTTGCCGTGAAGAAGACCGCCACTCCCAAAAGCGCCAGACAGAACAAGCCGAAGCCAACAGCCATGATGACGATACCCATTGCCAACCTTCACGAGTTTCAGAATTGCGCGCAAGTGTTGAGGCGCTGTGTGAGCTGAGCATGAAGTCTGTGAGGACCATGTGATCTTCTGGCGGAATGCGGCCATGCATGCTCTTCGCAAGAAAGAAAAGGGGCGCAGACTCCCGTCCACGCCCCTCCCGTCTTTGCGCTGCCAGGCAATCAAGCCCGGCTCAGTTCACTTCACTTCACTGCACCAGCGCAGCCATCTCCCCCGCAGGCACCACCCCATAGTGGTCCAACTGCATCGAGTACTGCGCACGCCCCGAAGACAGCGCACGCAAACTACCGATGTAGCCGAACATCTCTTTCAGCGGTACCTCGGCCTCGACCGTGGCGGCGTTGCCGCGTTGGCCCTGGCCGCGCACCACGCCGCGGCGGCGGTTCAGGTCGCCGATGGCGTCGCCCAGGTAGTCGGCCGGGGTGATGACCTCTACGGACATCACGGGTTCGAGCACCTGGGGCC
Organism: Acidovorax sp. Root219; assembly: GCF_001428665.1. Classification (GTDB taxonomy): domain Bacteria; phylum Pseudomonadota; class Gammaproteobacteria; order Burkholderiales; family Burkholderiaceae_C; genus Acidovorax. The sequence continues at coordinate 29,365 of NZ_LMIJ01000012.1, read as the reverse complement.
CGGCCTTGGCGAAGCCTTCGCGGAAGGCGGCCATGGCCGCCAGCTCGAAGGCCAGCGTGGACGAGTCGCGCTCATGAAAGCTGCCATCCACCAGCATGGCCACGAAGTCCACGGCGGGGAAGCCGGCGATCACGCCCGTGAGGGCGGCGCGGCGGATACCGGCCTCCACGGCGGGGATGAACTCGCGCGGCACTGCGCCGCCGACGATGCGGTTCTCGAACTGGATGCCTTCGCCCCGGGGCAGGGGCGCCAGCAGCAGCCTCACCTCGGCGAACTGGCCGGGGCCGCCGGTTTGCTTCTTGTGCACATGGTGTACCTCCACACTCTTCGAAATGGTTTCGCGGTAGGCCACCTGGGGGCGGCCGACCGACACGTTGACGCCGTGGCGTGCGCGCAGCTTTTCGATCGAGACTTCGAGCTGCAGCTCGCCCATGCCGGACAGAATGGTCTGGCCGGATTCGGCATCGTGCTGCAGCCTGAGGCTCGGGTCTTCGCGCAGCAGGGACTGCAGGGCCTTGGACAGGCCTTGCTGGTCCGCGCTCGCCTTGGGCTCGATGGCCATGTGGATCACCGGCTCGGGCACGCTGATCTGCTCCAGCACCACGGGGTGTGCCGGGTCGCTCAGGGTGTGCCCCGTCAGCGTGTCCTTGAGGCCCACGATGGCGGCGATGTCGCCCGCCACCAGTTCGTCGCGCTCGATGTGCTTGTCGGCATGCACTTCGTACAGGCGCGACACGCGCTCGGTCTTGCCCGTGCTGGTGTTGAGCACCACATCGCCCCGGCCCAGCCGGCCGCTGTAGACGCGCACGAACACCTTGGCGCCATGGTCGTCGGTGACGATCTTGAACGCCAGGGCCGCGAAGGGGTCGGCCGCCGTTGCCGGTTTGCCGCCTTCGCGGACGATGTCGTCGGGCGAGGGCAGGTAGTCCACCACGGCGTCGAGCAAAGGCTCCACGCCGCGGTTCTTGAAGGCCGAGCCGGCGAGCGCGGGCACGAAGGCGCCTGCCAGCACGCCCTTGCGGATGGCGGCACGCAGCACGTCCACAGCGATCTCTTCGCCGTTCACGTAGGCCTGCAGCGCGGCTTCGTCCTGCTCCACGGCGGCCTCGACCAAGTGGGCGCGGGCGCGCACGGCTTGCTCGAGCAGGTCGGCGGGCACGTCGGCTTCGCGGTAGGGCGCACTGGCGTCGTCCTTGTCCCAGATGCGGGCGCGCAGGCTCAGCAAGTCCACCACGCCACGGAAGTCGCCTTCCGCACCGATGGGGATCTGCAGCGGCACCACGCGCACACCCAGACGCTCTTGCATCATGGCCACCACGCGGTGGAAGTCGGCACCCACGCGGTCGAGCTTGTTGATGAAGGCGATGCGCGGCACGCGGTACTTGTCGGCCAGGCGCCAGTTGGTCTCGGTCTGCGGCTCCACGCCGGCCACGCCGTCGAACACGACGACCGCGCCGTCGAGCACGCGCAGCGAACGGTTCACCTCGATGTTGAAGTCGATGTGGCCGGGTGTGTCGATCAGGTTGAGCTGCGTGCCCTTCCAGTGCACGGTGACGGCCGCGCTGTTGATGGTGATGCCGCGCTTTTGCTCCTGCGGGTCGAAGTCCATGTGCGCCGTGCCGTTGTGCACTTCGCCGATGCGGTGGCTTTCGCCGGTGTAGAACAGGATGCGTTCGGTGGTCGTGGTCTTGCCCGCGTCGACGTGGGCGATGACACCGAGGTTGCGCAGTTGCGCGTTGCTGTTGGGGGTGCGTGAATTCTTGGTCATGGCGAATCTTTCGGTCTTTCTTGCGGCTGCACTCGGCTCTGCGAGCAGTTGCCGCCTGGTTGGCATTGCGCCAGCCCAGGCATCACAAAAAAGGATTCGCCTGGGGGCTAGCGTCGATGAGAATTGCTGGTGCTGTCGCCGGAGCCCGGGCGCACGGGGCTCATGCTCCGGCGGTCGGGAATCGTGGCGATCAACTTGTCGTAGGTACGCATGGGTTGAGAAGTGAGTGAGTAGTCTGAAAACAAAAAACCCCGGGAGGGACGAAGCCTGCCGGGGTTTGGGGGTCCGGAAGGCGCACAGCCCTCCGACACGCGATCGAGGGGCGCAACTAGGTGGCGAACGATGCCTTGATCACGTTGGTGAGGATTTTCATAATGGTTGGATTATCCGCGCGGTGCAGAAAGCTTGCAAGCGGCCTTGCCTATCGCGCCGATAGCGTAAGACCCGGCAGACCGCTGGGTCCCGGGGAGCGGCCAGTGGCGAGTGCCTATCATGGCTCGCGCACCAACCGGTGGTACCGCCAGACCCCCCAGATCGTGCCGACGGCCAGGCCTATCCCCATGCTCCAGCCCGCCGGAACGCCAAATGCGAACGCCAGGACGAACATCAGGCCGGCGCTGACCAGCGCGATGAAAAACAGCGTGACGAAATCGAAGCGCGCGACTTCGATTGTGTCCTCCACGGCGCTGCGCTCCCGGTGGCCCTGCGCGCGGCGCTGGCCCCGGAACAGCAGGACATCCACCACGAACTCGAAGAAACCGATGACGATATCGGCGAGGGTACTGAACATGGGTTGCTCCATTGGCGGCGCAAGCTAAGCGCACGGTCGGCAGGGGCGGCCATCGTAATCCTTCACCCCATTGACCGCAGGCGGACAGGGGCCTTGGGTGCCAGCCTACCTGCTCACAATGGCCCAGCGCTCGTGGTCGCGCCAGCGTCCGCCGATCTTGAGGTACTTTGGCGAGTAGCCCTCCCGTGAGAACCCGCAGGATTGCACCAGTGCCAGCGAGGCGGCGTTGCCAGGCTGGATGTTGGCCTCTAGTCGGTGCAGCTTGAGCGTGCGAAAGGCATGGCGCACGGCCAGGGTGAGCCCTTCGCGCATCAGGCCCTGGCGCTCGTAACCCGCAAAGGCGTAGTAGCCGAGGTAGCCGCTGCAGAACGGTCCCATTACTATGTTGGTGATGTTGACCACGCCCGCCAGCTCCAGCGAAGCGGCGCCTTGCCGCACGACCAGCAGGCCGCAGTTGCCGGGCGTCTGCATGCGTGCCACGTAGGCAGTGAACTGCTCGGGTGCGGCGGGCGGTGATGTCCACGGGCGGTGCAGTGCCCGGCTGGCGCGCACCGCGGCGAGGAATGCGGGTTGGTGCATGGCCTGCACGGGCAGCAGGTGCACGCGGGCGGCAGTGGCTGGTGGTTTGCGGGGGGGGGTCACCTAGGGATTGTGACCCCGCCGCATGCCTTCCCTCAGGCTCAGAACTTGGTGGCCTTGATGTCCGCCTTGGCCTTGTCGTAGTCGGCCTTGGCCTGCTTCTCGCAGGCGTTCTTGGCATCACCTGTCTGGTCGTCGCACTTTTCCTTGGCGACATCGTGCGCGCCTTCGGCCTTGGCTTCGGCCACCTTGCGTGCGTGGGCGGGGCTGGGCTTGTACTGCTGCTCCAGCTCGGCCTTGGCGATCTTCTCCTTCGCCTCGGCTTCTTCTTCGCAGACATCCTTGGCGTTGGCCTTGAGGGTGTCGCACTGGACCTTCTGGTATTTGTAGTCGGCTTCGATCTTTGCCTTGGCGGCCTTGTGCTGGTCGGCGGTGAGGGCGTGGGCGCCGGAGCAGGCCAGGAGGCCCGATGCAATGACTGCTGCAATGACGTTGGTCTTCATGGTGAACCTCCTTGGATGAGAGACAGTGCACTGTCGCTGTGCTGGCGCCTGTGCCACGTAGGCCATCGCTGACGAAGAAGGTCGGACGGGCCCATGGCCCGAAGCGCCTGGTCGGCCGGGCCAGCCTAAAAGGACGAAAGCCACGGCGTAAACGCTCTCGCCAAGCATGGTGCGTTTTCATCGGAGTTCATGGATGATGGAGAGACCCCGCCCAATGCCGAACTCGCCATGAATTACCTGCAAACGCTCGTTTCCGATCCCGCTGCCTGGGTGGCCTTGCTCACGCTGATAGCGATGGAGGTGGTGCTGGGTATAGACAACCTGATCTTCATTTCGATCCTCACCAACAAGCTGCCGGAGAAGGACCGTGCCCGGGCGCGCAACATCGGGATCGGTGCGGCATTGGTGATGCGGCTGGCCTTGCTGGGGACCATCGCGTTCATCGTCGGGTTGACCGCAACGGTGTTCACCGTCTTCGGCAAAGGCTTCTCCTGGCGCGACATGATCCTTATCGCGGGCGGGCTCTTCCTGGTGTGGAAGGCGACCAAGGAGATCCACCACAGCGTGGACCCGGACCCCGGGCCCGATGTCTTCACGCCCCAGAGCGTGGGGCTGACGGTGCCGGCCGCCATCGGGCAGATCCTGCTGCTGGACCTGGTGTTCTCCATCGACAGCATCATCACCGCCGTGGGCATGACGGAGCACATTCCCATCATGGTGGTGGCGATCCTCGTCACCGTCGGGGTGATGCTGTTTGCCGCAACGCCGCTGGCCAACTTCATCCAGGCCAACCCGACCATCGTGATGCTGGCGCTGGGCTTTCTGCTGCTGATCGGCACCACGCTGATCGCAGAGGGCTTTGGCGCTGCCATCCCCAAGGGCTATATCTACGCGGCCATGGCGTTCTCGGCGCTGGTGGAGCTGCTCAATATGTTTTCGCGCCGGGCCAGGCAGCGCAACTCGTCCCGATGAGGATGCATGCGGTGGCATGCGCGCCACCGCAGCGCCTGTTTGCCCCGCCCCTCAGAAGAAATCCGCCTCTGCCAGCTGCAGCGCACGGGGGTTGCCCTGGGGCTGCTTGTGCAGCGCCACGGTGGGGCCGGTGTCGCTGCTCGCGTTGCCCTGCTGATCCGTTGGTGCGCCGGCTTCCTGCACGGCCACGGCACTTGAGCGGGCCAGGGCGCCGGTGGCCAGGTTGCGGTAACGCACCTCATAACGGCCGGCGGTGAGCTGCTCCATGGCGAAACGGCGGAAGGCGGGTACGTACAGGTGGCGCACGGTCTGGGGCTGCATGCCGTCCAGCGACACCAGTTTGACGAACATGTCGCAGTCGTTGTGGCTGTTGTCCACGGTCAGGCGTGCCGCGCCGTCGGTGTTCAGCTGCGGGTAGCTGGCGAGGTAGCCGGCACTGGCGGGCCAGGGCTGGCCATTGGGGTCGGTGGCAGGGCGCTGGTACCGGGGCGCAAAAAAAACGGGCACCGCGAACCCGCGCAGCGGCCCGGAGGCGGCGGTGCCCATGTCGTTGTCATAGCCCAGAAAGGGCCGGGGTACCAGGGTGACCAGGGCCAGGCAGGCCACCACGGCACCCAGGGCGTACAGGCTCCAGTTGCGCTGCAGGTGCTGCGCCAGGGCGCTGGTGGCGGGCGCGCGCGCCCGGTTGCGGCGATGCCGGTTGCTGCCACTCTGGATGCGGTTGCTGCTGCCCGACTGCAGCCCATGCGCCGTGGCGTGGCTGTAGTGCGGCGCCTCGCTGTGCATCCACAGGGGCTGGATGGAAGGGGGCGCTGTATCCACCTCGTCGTTCTGGTCCACCCACAGGTCGTGCAGCGCGCGCTGGTGGGGGTTGGACAGCACGGCGTACGAGGTGTCGATGATGGCCATTTTGCGCGCGGCCTGGGAGTCGCCCGCGTTGTGCCCGGGGCCAAACCTGCGCACCATGGCCTGGTAGGCAGCGTCAATTGCTGCCGGCGACGCATCGCGCGCCACCTTCAGGTTGTCGTAATGGGTGTGCAGCGTAGTCACGCGGGTAGCCATTGGGGTGAAGAATTTGCCGACCGTACCGGGGTGGTGATATGAAACTACATGTTACATCGGCCGCTGTCTGTAATCCAGAGGATGCGTCTTGCAAATGCGCGCGAAAGTGATCCGCGTCACGGGAGTGCAGGCGGCGGCATATGAGCCTGCGTGCATAGGTTCCGTGCCCTCGGCCCCGGTGTCAGTCGAAGACAGCCATGCCTTCGGCCCAGATGGTGTGGCCGGGGTGGTGCTCTGCGATGGTGAGCACGGCACCCGCCATGGCATCTGTGTCGCCGGGGTCGATGGTGTAGCTGAAGATGCTGACGTTGGCCACAGTGAGTTCGGGGCCGTGCAACTCGTCCTCGGCAAGCACGTTCGCGGTCACCCACAGCGGTGCTGTGGCGGTCAGGCCGAGAGAGAGGTAGTTTTCATATCCCTGGCGGGTATGGGCGAAGAACACCATGGGTTGATTTTAGGCAGCGTTGGAAGGGCCCTGCAGTGTGCCAGCCGCGATGCCATGCCCGCTCCAGAACACCTCCACCCGCGCATCCAGCGCGAGCGGTTGCAGGGCGAAGCAGGCGGTGAGGCCCTGCAGGTCGGCGGCACGCTCTACACGTTGCACGAAGGGTTCGGCGATCTCGGGCTTGAGCGCGCCATGCCGGTCCAGGAACTGGCCCCACAGCGGCATATTGCGAAAGCGCTGCACGGGCATGGCCGTGGCCAGGTAGCCTGCGGGGAAGAGGCGGCGATAGGCCTCGATCTGGTAGAGCCAGGAGGTGCCCAGCACGCGAACCCCTGGCGGCTCGTTGCGCTGGACCAGGTCGAAGAGGGCGGCGAGTTCTTGCGCGCGGTGCTCGCGGCGGGAGGCCGCCAGTGGTGACTGCCCCGATTCGTCGGAGTTGTGGAAGTGCAGCCGGATATGGCCGGGGCCCGCCAGGACGTACGCAAAGCAGCCCACGCTGGCGGCCGCAGGAGCGGGAATGTCGTGCGCCCGGCGGCCTTGGTAGAAATGCCAGGTCCAATCCTGGTTGGCTGTGCAGGACGAGGCCAGGCCGCAGAGGTAGGCCTGCCATACCGGGTGCGTGGCATCGAATTCACGCCCCAGGCCCCAGCGCACATACAGGTTGGTGTAGTCGAGAAGGGCCTGGGCCAAGGGCATGCCCGCCACTGTCGCCACGCGGTGTGCGAAGCGAAGCTGCAGGTCGAAAAAGGCCTTGCCCAATTGCACGGACAGCAGGTGCGCGGGCGGCCGGCTCTTCAGGCCGACGGCCTGGGGCTTCGGTGTGCCAGGGCCAGGATGATGGGCACGACCAGCTCGGGCACCAGGTAGCCGATCCAGGCAGCAGCCGGCTCGGGCAGGCCCACCTGGCTCATCGAGACCAGGCGCCCCACGGCGGCCATCGCCACGCCCAGAGCGATCAGGTAGACCAGCGTGCCCTGCTGGCGGATGGTGACGGCGGTCCATGCCGAGATGAAGCCCATCGACAGGTACACGCCCGCCATGAAGCGGTGCACGTTGTCCAGCCGGGGTGTGGTGTCGGGCTGGCCGAGGAACATCTGCAGCGTGCCGCCGAAGATGGAGATGGCGGCGACGAGGAAGAGGCAGACCTGCACCACGCGCTGGCGGCCGGTGATGGGGGATTGCGGTGGGCTGGATGGCATGGCGGTTCCCGGTGGGTGGGCCGAGGCGCATGCCAGGGTTGCTGCATGCTAACGCCGGGGCGACCAGTTTGGCAAAGCATGTTTGGCATGCATTGGTCCACTGAATCCGAGAGTCAGGTCCCTTCGCCCTCAGGCGAATTCAAGCCCCTTGTTCGTGAGGCCCACCAGGTCGATGCGCACGGCCGTGGCATCCAGGTTGGCCGCCATCACCACTACCTCATTGAACGAAACCCCGCTGGCCATCAGGTCCGTGATCAGCTTGAGCTCGGCCTGCGTGCCCGCGCGGCCCATCACGTTGGTCCACAAGAGCTGCGCGACCTGGTTGGGCGTTTGCACGCCCAAGGCCTGCAGGCCGATGCCTGCGATGGTCTGGCTGGTGGCGCCAGCGTCCAGCAGGCGGATCACCTCGCCCACCACGCCCTTGTTGGTCAGCAGTGCTGGGCCGCCCAGGGCACCGAGCAGCTTGGCTGCCTGGCCGGCGTTGCCGGCGAGGTCCAGCGCCAGCTTGGTGTCGCTGAACGTGACGCGTTCAACCCGCGTCACATCGAGCATCGCCCCATCGGTCAGGCGCTGCAGCGTGTAGTTGCCATTGCCATTGGCCTGCACATGGGTCTGGCCCAGCGTGGCAGGGATCACCACCGTGTCGGTGCCTGCACCGCCATCCACATACCGGGCCAGGCCCAATGTGGGGCTGATGGTGTTGTTGCCCGCATTGCCCGTGACGGTGACCTCGCGGATGGCATCCACGCGCACTGCGCCTGCGGCGTTCATGCCGTCGAGCAACTGCGCTGGCGTCTTGCCCGCGCTTTGCTGCGGGAAGAACTGGGCAAACAAGGTGGCCACCTCCAGCGCCGACGTGCTGGTGAAGGGCTGGATGACGGCACCCTCGCCTTGCGTGAGATCGCGCCCCAGCCACTTCTGGAACAGGTAGGCGGCAGCCTCCTCGGCGGCGCTGTGGGCTACGGTGAGGCTTGGGCCCGCCGCAAAGCGCACCTGCTCCACATCCACCAGCCAGTCGGAGACGCCCGAGGCGGTATGGGTCAGCTTGATGCCATTGGCTTCGAGCACCACCGTGTAATCTGCGCGCGAGCCTTCCTGCACGGCCACATCGAAGCCCGTGCCGCCATTGAGTTTGTCGCTGCCCGTGCCACCCGAGAGCAGGTCGTTGCCTGCACCGCCGAAGACGATGTCGTCGCCCGCATCGCCGTAGACCTGGTCGTCCCCGGCCTCGCTGCCCACGGTGTCATTGCCGGCGCCGCCGTGGAGGGTGTCGTTGCCCGGGCCGAGCACGATCCACTGGGCGGCACTGTCGCCGACGGCCATGTTCGGGCCGGCACCGCCGATGGTGCGCACGGCACCGACGATGGCCACGAACTCCACGTTGTCCACCTGGATGACCGTGCCTGCGGGCAGGGCGCGTGCGTCGACGATGATGGCCTGCTTGCCGTCACCGGCCGCGGCGCCGCCGTTGATCACCAGCGGCACATTGGGGTTGAAGCCAGCGCCGGTGGTGGGCTTGATGGTCTGCACCACCAGCGATTCGCTGGCGCCCAGGGTGGCCAGGAAGTCCTGCGCCTGGGGGGCCAGATCGGAGTTGCTGCCCGCCGCAGAATCGATGCGCTTCAAGAGCTCGGCCTGTGCGGCCGAGCCCGTGGTGCCGACGGACTGCCCCACGGCCGTGAGGCCCATGCCCACGGGGATGCTGACGGACACCAGGGGGTGGCCGTCGGCGGCCTTGACGATGGGGATGTCGGCCAGCGGGCTGCCCGAGCCGGCCGTTTCGGGCCGGTTGCTGGCGACCACGGGCACCGTGGTGGTGGTGGTGCCGTCAGGCGCCGTGGTGACGATGACAGGCGTTCCATCCACGGTGTTCGATGCAGGCGGCGTGCCCCCGACCGTGATCGCATTGCCGGTGAGGTCGGCGATCACCACGGTCGCATCGGCACCGGCGTTCCAGTCTTCGGCAAAGGCGATGTTGTAGGTGGTCTTGTCGGTGGCGCTGGTGCCGGTCTTGTCCAGCAACTGGTTCACGAAGGCCTTGTCGGAGGCGCTCAGCGTGAGGCTGAAGGTGGTGGCGCTGGTGGTGTCCACGTTGGGGGTGTCGGTCAGCACATAGGTGCCGCCGCCCTTGCCGGTGAAGGTGAGCTTGTTGGCCACGATGTCGTTGGCGGTGCCGGCCTTGCCCAGCAGGTTGGTGCCCGTGACCACCAGCACCCCGGTGCCCACGTCGTAGGTGGCGCTGGTGACGGTGGGTACGGCGACGTTGCTCACGGTGATGGCATTGCCCGTGAGGTCGGCCACCACCGATGCGGCATCCGCCCCGGCGGCCCAGTCCTCGCCGGCGCCCAGGTTGTAGGTGGTGCCACTGGTGGAGCCGGTGCCGTTCTTGTTGACCAGCAGGTTCAAGGCCGCACGGTCGGCCGTGCTGAGCGTCAGGGTGAAGGCGGTGGCGCTGGTGATCTCCACGTTGGCGGTGGTGGTCAGCGTGTACTCTGCGTCGCCCTCGCCGGTGAAGGTGAACTTGTTGGCGACGATGTCGTTGGCGGCCCCCGCCAGGGCGGTGAAGCCGGTGCCGGTGACCACCAGGGCGCCGCTGGTGGCGTTGTAGGTGGCGCTGGTGATGGTGGGCGCCGGCCCCGGGATGGATACCGTGATGGCATTGCCCGTGAGGTCGGCGATGTTGCCGCCTGTGACCACGCTGTTCCAGTCATCGGCTGCGGCCAGGTTGTAGACGGTGCCGCCCGTGGAGCTGCTTCCGACCTTGTTGAGCAGCGCCTCCACCGCGGCGATGTCGGCGCCCGAGAGGGTTACGGCAAAGCTGGTGGCCGACGTGACCTCGACGTTGGCCGAGGTGGTCAGCATGCGGGTGGCGCCGCCTTCGCCGGTGAGTGTCAGCTTGTTGACCGTGACGTCGTTGGTGGCCCCGTCGGCCTTGACCAGGTTGGTGCCCGTGACGGTGAGGACATGGGAGCTGGTGTTGTAGGTGGCGCTGGTGATGGTGGGGGCGGCCACGCCGGAGACGGCGACGGCGTTGCCGGTGGCATCGGCGGCGGCCGCCGACTGCCAGCCCGCCGCTGCCGCCAGGTTGAAGACGCTGGCGTCCACCGCCGCGACGCCGTTGCTGTTGAGCAGGCCGTTGACGTTGAGCATGTCCACCGCGTTGAGGGTGACCGAAAAGGCGGTGGCGCTGCTGGCGTTGACGTTGCTGCTGGTCAGCGTGTAGCTGGCGCCGCCCTGGCCGGCGAGGGCGAGCTTGCCGACATCGACATTGCCGCCGCTGGCGAGGTTGGTGCCTGTGACGGACAGAATCCCGGTCGATGCGTTGTAGGTGGCGCCGGTGATGGCGGCGAGCGATACGACTGCTGCCTCGAAATCCAGGTCATCAAGGGCCAGGGAGAGGTTCGTTCCCGCGAAGGTGAAACCGGTGATGTTCTGGAAGCTGGTGTTGGCCGAGGTATTGATGTTCTGCTGCAGGATGGTCGCGCCGCTGCTGGCGTAGGTCAGGGCCGATCCAACGTCGGGGGTGACGGTGATGTTGCCATCTGCCGCTGCACCGAAACTCAGGCCATTGAGCCGGAAGGCGCTGCCGTCGGCAGCCTCGACCTTGATGCTGGAAATGCCCGAGACGTTGGTCCGGTCGAAGCGCAGAAAGTAGTCGCCTGCGTCGTTGCCAAGCCCCGACAGGCTGCTGTCGTTGGAAACCCGGTTGGTGTAGCTGCCGGTGCCCGTGATCGTGTACTTGATCCCATCCAGCGTGAAGCTGGCTGTGGAGAAGTTGGTGACGCCATTGGAGTCGTAATTTTCGTCGGCCGGTACGGCCAGCACTGCGGCATAGGAGGCGGGGCCCACCAGCGTGGGGGTGTGCACGGTGCCGTGCTGCCGCCCGAGCACCCAGTCGCCGCCCAGCTGCGGCGATCCGGTGAGCGTGGTGGACGCCGCCACGTTGGCCCCGAACAGGTCGGACAGCGTGCGCAGCAATGCGGCCCCTTGCCGGCCCGCGCCGGAGTGGCAGCCGTAGAGCAGCACGTCGCCATCGTCGGCAAGCGCGCTGCCCATGGCGCGCAGCAGGTCGGCATGCCCGGCGGCGCTGGCGGCATCCAGCACCGTGGTGCCCCAGTGCAGCCGGCCATGGCTGCCGTGGCTGAGCACATGCAGGGCGCCGATGCCACTGCGCCCCTGCAGGTGCGCGGCCATCTGCGCCAGGCCGTCGCACATGCCGTCGAGCACCACGACCTCGGCGCCCTGCGGGGCCGCTGTCGCCAGCGCAGCCCCATCGTGCAGGTCGTTGAAGATGAAGACCACCTGCACGGGGCCGTGAGCGCTTGTGGGATGGGTGAGGTCGATAGGGTAGGCCATGCTGATTGCATCCTCGTTCTGGCGGCCAGGAGACCGCATGCCTGCGGCATCAGAGCTCCATGGGGGACCGGATACCTGCGCGGGCGTCCGGCTTGGGGGCGTGCGGCACAGCGGCATGGGCTGGAGAAGCCCAGGATGTGATCGGCCGCGACCATTCTTTCTACCAGAAAGCAAGCGGCAGGGCGATGTGTTTATTGTTTGGGGCGCTTTGGCGTCCCCGTCGCCATCAGGCGAACTCGATCCCCTTGGCCGCCAGCCCCACCAGATCAATCCGCACCGCGTTCAGCTCCAGATTCGCCGCCATCACCGTCAGCTCACTGGCCGACACCCCACCCGCCATGATGTCGGTCAGCAGCTTGAGTTCGCTGTCGGTGCCCGCCCGGCCCACCACATTGGTCCACAGCGTCTGCGCAATCTGCGTGGGCGTGCTCGCTCCCAGCAACTGCAGCCCCAGTCCCGCANTGGTCTGGCTGCTGGCCCCGGCATCCAGCAGCCGGATCACCTCGCCCACCACGCCCTTGTTGGTCAGCAAAGCCGGCCCGCCCAGGGCACCCAGCAGCTTGGCCGCTTCACCCGCATGGCCGTTCAGGTCCAAGGCCAGCCTGGTGTCATTGAACGTGACCCGCTCCACCCGCGTCACATCCAGCATCGCCCCATCGGTCAGGCGCTGCAAGGTGAAGCTGCCATTGTTCTGGGACTGCACATAGGTTTGGCCCAGGGTGGCCGGGATGACCACGGTGTCGATGCCAGCACCGCCATCCACATACCGCGCCAGGCCCAAGGTCGGG
>NZ_LMIJ01000012.1:5102-16839 GCF_001428665.1 Acidovorax sp. Root219 | reverse complement strand
AATCCACTTCTGGAACAGATAGGCCCCGGCTTCTTCGGCGGCGCTGTGCGCCACCGTGAGGCTCGGGCCCGTTGCAAAGCGCACCTGCTCGACATCGAGCAGCCAGTCGGAGATGCCCGAGGCGGTATGGGTCAGCTTGATACCGGCACCCTCCAGGGTGACCGAGTAGTCGCTGCGAGCTCCCTCCTGCACGGCCACATCGAAGCCGGTACCGCCATTGAGCTTGTCGCTGCCCGTGCCACCGGATAGCAGGTCATTGCCCGCCCCACCAAACACGATGTCGTCGCCCGCATCGCCATAGACCTGGTCATCGCCGCCCTCGCTGCCCACGACATCGTTGCCACCACCGCCATGGATGATGTCGTCATCGGGGCCGAGCACGATCCACTGGGCACCGCTGTCGCCGCTGGCCGCGTTCTGGCCCGCGCCGCCGATCAGGCGCACATTGCCCACCACGGCGATGAACTCGATGTTGTCCACCTGGATCACCGTGCCCGAAGGCAGGGAGCGGGCATCCAGGATCACGGCCTGCTTGCCGTCGGCGGGGTTGTTGCTGCCATTGATCACCAGGGGCTGGGTGCCGTTGTAGCCGGCACCGATGGTGGGTTTGAGGATCTGCACCGACAGCGGTTCATTGGGATTGAGGGTGGCATAGAACACCTGGCCGGCGTTGGTCAGCTCGGGGTTGTTGCCGGTGACCCGCTCGATGCGGAACCCCAGTTCGGCGAGGGCCGCAGAGCCCATGGTCGTGGTGGTCAGGCCCTCGGCCTGCAGCCCGACCCCGGTGGGCACGCTGACCGAGACGATCGGGGTGCCGCTGGGGGAGGTGACCAAGGGGATGTCGGCCAGCGGGGAGGGGGTGCCAGGGGTATCGGGCCGGGTGGGCAGCACCACCGGGATGGTGATGATGGTGGAGCCGCCGGGGCCCGGTTCGGTGATGACAGGCACGCCGTCGATGGGGGTGCCGATGGGTGGGGTGCCGCCACCGTCCGAGGGGAAGCCGCTGGCCGTGACCGCATTGCCCGTGAGATCGGCGATCACCACGGCCGCGTCGGCCCCGGCGTTCCAGTCTTCTGCCAGGGCAATGTTGTAGGTGGTGCCGCCGTTGGAGGCGGTGCCCTCCTTGTTGAGCAGCAGGTTCACGGCGGTCTTGTCGGTGGCGCTCAGCGTCAGGGTGAAGCTGGTGGAGCTGGCGATGTCGGCGTCCGGGGTATCGGTCAGCGTGTAGGTGCCCCCGGCCTGGCCGGTGAAGGTCAGCTTGTTGGCGACGATGTCGTTGGCAGCGCCCGCCCGGCCCAGCAGCCCGGTGCCGGTGACCACCAGCACCCCGGTGCCCACGTTGTAGGTGGCGCTGGTGACGGTGGGCACGGCCACGCTGGCCACGGTGATGCCATTGCCCGTGAGGTCGGCCAGCACCACGGCGGCATCCGCCCCGGCAGCCCAGTCCTCGGCCGCAGCCAGGTTGTAGGTGGTGCCGCTGGTAGAACTGGTGCCGTTCTTGTTGGCGATGGCGCGCACGGCTGCCTGGTCGACCGGGCTCAGGATCAGCGTGAACGACGTGGCGCTGGTGATGTCCACATTGGCGGTGGTGGTCAGCGTGTAGGTGGCGTTGCCCTCGCCGGTCAGGGTGAACTTGCTCGCAACGATGTCATTGGCAGGCCCCGCCTTGGAGCCCAAGCCCGTGCCGGTGACCACCAGTGCCCCCGTGGCCACGTTGTAGGTGGCGCTGGTGATGGTGGGCACGGGCACGTTCGAGACCGTGATGGCATTGCCGGTGAGATCGGCAATGTCGCCGCCGGTGACCGGGCTGTTCCAGTCGTCGGCGGCGGCCAGGTTGTAGGTGGTGCCGCTGGTGGACGTGGTGCCGTTCTTGTTGAACAGCGCCTCCACAGCCACCTGGTCTGCGCCGGCCAGGGTCACGGCAAAGCTGGTGCCCGAGATCACTTCGACATTGCCGGTGGTGGACAGGGTGCGGGCCACACCGCCTTCGCCGGTGATGGTCAGGGCCGCGACGGTGACGTCGTTCGTCGCCCCCAGGGTCTGGACCAGGTTGGTGCCGGTGACCGTGAGGATGTGGGTGGTGACGTCGTAGGTGGCCGAGGTGATCGTGGGTGCCGAGACATTCGACACGGTCACCGCATTGCCCGTGAGGTCTGCACCCGAGGTGGTCGTCACATCCCAGCTGGCGGCGGCGGCCAGGTTGAAGGTGGTGGCGTCGGCGGCCGTGGTGCCGGCCTTGTTCAGCAGGCCGCCCACGGCCAGCTTGTCTGCGGCATTCAGGGTGACCGAGAACGCCGTGGCGCTGGCAGCAGCGACGTTGCCACTGGTCAGGGTGTAGGAGCCCCCGCCCTGGCCGACCACCGACAGCTTGGAGACGTCGATGGTGTCGCCGGTGACGATGTTCACGGCCGAGACCGAGAGGATGCCGGTGGCGGCATCGTAGGTGGACGAGAGGATGCTCGGGGCGGCGTTGGCAACGGTGATGCCATTGCCCGTGAGGTCGGCGATGTTGCCACCGGTGACCACGCTGTTCCAGTCATCGGCCGCCGCGATGTTGTAGGTGGTGGCGCTGCTGGCCGAAGAAGTACCGTTCTTGTTGAGCAGCGAGGCGACACCAGCGATGTCTGCGCCCGTGAGGGTGACGGTGAAGCTGGTGGCCGATGTGACCTCCACATTGCCGGAGGTGGACAGGGTGTAGGTGGCACCGCCTTCGCCGGTGATGGTGAGCTTGTTGACGGTGACGTCGTTGGGGGCGCCGATGGTCTTGACCAGGCCGGTGCCGGTGACCACCAGGGTGTTGGTGGTGCCGTCGTAGGTGGCCGATGTGACGGTGGGGGCGGCCACGTTGGAGACCGTGACGGCATTGCCCGTGAGGTCGGCACCCGAGGTGGTGGTCGCATCCCAACTGGCCGCAGCGGCCAGGTTGAACACCGTGGTGTCCACGGCAGAGGTGCCGTTGGTGTTCAGGATGCCGTTGATGGCCAGCTTGTCTGCGGCGTTCAGCGTGACCGCAAAGGCGGTGGAACTGCTGGCCGTGACGTTGGCCGTGGTCAGGGTGTAGCTGCCGGTCTGGCCGGTGAGGGACAGTTTGGACACATCGATGGTGTCGCCACCGACGATGTTCAGGGCCGAGACGGTGAGGATGCCTGTGGCAGCGTCGTAGGTGGCACTGGCAATGCTGGGCGCGGCGTTGGATACCGTGATGCCATTGCCCGTGAGATCCTGGATGTTGCCACCGGTGATGACACTGTTCCAGTCATCGGCCGCCGCCAAGTTGTAGGTGGTGGCACCTGCAGAAGAAGCCCCGTTCTTGTTGAGCAGGGCATCGACGGCGGCGATATCGGCACCCGCCACGGTGAAGGTGAAGCTGGTGGCCGAGGTGACTTCCACGTTGCCGCTGGTGGACAGGGTGCGGGTGGCTCCGCCTTCGCCAGTGATGGTCAGCTTGTTGATCGTGACATCGTTGGTGGCGCCAATCGTCTTGACCAGGCCCGTGCCGGTGACAGTGAAGACATGGGTCGTGCCGTCGTAAGTGGCAGACGTGATGGTGGGGGCTGCGACGTTGCTGACCGTGACGCCATTGCCCGTGAGGTCGGCACTCGACGTGGTGGTCGCATCCCAGTTGGCCGCAGCGGCCAAGTTGAAGGTGGTGGTGTCCACCGCCGTAGTGCCGTTGGTGTTCAGGATGCCGTTGATGGCCAGCTTGTCTGCGGCATTCAGGGTGACCGAGAACGCCGTGGAGCTGCTGGCCGTGACGTTGGCCGTGGTCAGGGTGTAGCTGCCTGCCTGGCCTGTGAGGGACAGCTTGGTCACATCAATGGTGTCTCCACCGACGATGTTCAGGGCCGAGACGGTGAGGATGCCGGTGGCAGCGTCGTAGGTGGAAGAAAGGATGCTGGGCGCCGCGTTGGCAACGGTGATGCCGTTGCCCGTGAGGTCGGCGATATTGCCACCTGTGACCACGCTGTTCCAATCGTCGGCAGCCGCCAGGTTGTAGGTGGTGCTGCTGGCCGAGGTGGTGCCATTCTTGTTGAGCAGGGTATCGACCGCGGCGATGTCTGCACCGGCCAGGGTGAAGGTGAAGCTGGTGGCGCTGGTGACTTCGACGTTGCCGGTGGTGGACAGGGTACGCGTGGCGCCGCCTTCGCCGGTGATGGTCAGGGTGGACACCGTGACGTCGTTGGTGGCGCCAATGGTCTTGACCAGGCCTGTGCCGGTGACGGTGAAGACGTGGGTGGCGCCATCGTAGGTGGCGCTGGTGATGGTGGGGGCGGTGACGTTGGAGACAGTAACGGCGTTACCGGTGAGGTCGGCCGGGGCGGCCGCAGTGGTATCCCAATTGGCCGCGCCGGCCAAGTTGAAGGTGGTGGCACCAACCGAGGCTGTGCCATTGTTGTTCAGCACGCCATTGACGGCCAGCTTGTCTGCGGCGTTCAAGGTGACGGAGAACGCCGTGGCGCTGCTGGCCGTCACGTTGGCGCTGGTCAGGGTGTAGCTGCCGCCCTGGCCGGTGAGGCTGAGCTTGGTTACATCGATGGTGTCGCCGGTGGTCATGCCGACGGCTGTGACCGACAGGCCTCCGGTGGCGGCGTCGTAGGTGGCGTTGGTGATCGATGGAGGTGTATAGGGAGTAATGGTCCCAAGGTTGTTGTTATTGGCGGTGCCGGTGACCCCGCTGGCACCGCCAGGGGCTTCGCCGCCTGTGCCGCCGGCGCCCTTGTTCGTGCCCCCTGACAACGATGATGAAGACGAAGTATCCATCTTCAACACGCCGGTAGCCCAGATGCCGCCAGTGCCACTGCCACCATCGCCTCCATTGGCAGTGCCTTTTCCCGCCACAGAGCCCCCCCCACCACCTCCGCCAGCGCCTATATTGTTGGTGATCGTGCTGCCGGAGATCGTGAGCGTGCCAGAGCTGTAGATGCCACCCGCAGCATTGCCACCTTTGCCACCACCGGAGTCATAGCCTGCACCTCCGCCGCCGCCGCCGATGGACAGGCCGCCACTGATCGCTGTCCCACCTGCAGATCCGTTGGAGTAGCCGCCACCGCCGTTTGCGCCTGACCCACCGATCGTGGTGCCGCCCTTGCCTTTGAGATAGGCAGCGCCGCCGCCGCCGTCCCCCCCGGTGCCTGACCCGCCCGATGCTCCCGCATTTATTGTGGACTCTGCATGGCCACCGGCACCGCCTCCAATACCTGAAAGTCCACCGCCGCCGCCGCCTCCTCCGCCGCCACCCAAGGCAGGCGCGAGGTTACCGCCGCCGCCGCCGCCGCCAGAGGCGCCGTTGGCAGTCACGTTGACACTTGTAAGTGTCAGGGTTCCCGCATTGCGTATGCCACCGCCCAACGCATCGCCCGCTGCTGGCGCCGGGTTGCCGGTATCGCCCCCTCGACCGGAGACCAAGCCCTCGCGAATGGTGAGGTCGGAAATGGTAACGGTTCCGCCCCGAACTTCCAGCACACGGCCGTAGTAGTTGGCGTCCAGCGTGTTGCCACCGCCCACGATTTCCAGTGTCTGGCCATCGGTAATGTTGATATCGACAAAGGTCTTGTGTCCATCCGTCACGCTGGCCACTACGTCGCCTGCGCCCGCGGCACCGATGTTGGCCAGCAGTGTGATCGTGTCGCTCTGGTTATTGGTGGCAGCAGTTCCCAGCGCGGTGCGCAGCTCGCCAATCGTGCTGGCGGTCAGCGTGGCAAGGTTGCCATCGTAGTTCGAAAGCATGTTCACATCGATCGCGCTGTCGTGCCCTACAGCGCCCGTCGTGATCTCCAGATCCCAGTCGCCTCCCTTGACTGCACCACCGGTGGCGTCATTGGACGCAGCCACATCGGCCCCGGTCAGTTGCGCCAGCGCCTGCAGGAATTGGGCCCCCACCTCCCCAGCACCCACATCGCAGCCATAGAGCAGCAGATCGCCGTCAGGCCCAAGGGCGTCTCCGATTGCTTTCAGGTCGGCCTGGTGCTGATCGAGGTTGCCCGCGTGCAGGGGACCGTTGCCCAGCAGAAGTACCCCGTCGTCGCCATGCGAGACCACGCTGATGGATGTCAGGCCCTGCTCGCCCTGCAGTGCCTTGGCCATCTGCGCCACGCCATTCTCGGCAGCGTTGAGCACCACCACCTTTACACCCGGCTGTGCGGCCGCGATGATGGACTGGAGGTCGGGCACCCGGCTGTCGATGAAGACGATCTGGTGCGTGGCCGTGTCGGTGGTGTGGGACGTGTTGGTCATGGTGCTGATCCGGTTAAATCGGTGTGTTCGCAGCAGGTCTGTTGCGTGGGTTGACTGGCACGCACTGCAGGCGGCACGAGTGAACGAAGGCGGTCGCCGTGGTCAGTGGCGCCAGGCGCCAACCACTGGGGCTGCGGGTCAACGAAGAGGCGGCTGGCTGCATGGCAGTGGGAAGTTGCACACACAGACCGGCCCCTTTTCAACACGGGCCGAACGCAAGCGGTGCGGGCGCGTGGCAACCCGCATGGCGGCGTGGGCCGCTTGATGCGTGCAGGGTCGAGGCGTCTGTTGCGTTCATTCCATGACAAGGCTTGCAGCCGAAAATCCCCTTATTGGGGCAACGGTTGAAAGTAAGTGAAAGGAATGTGAGGGTCAACAAAAAAGCTGCCATGTGGCAGCCCTCGTAACATCTTGATTCCATTCAGTGCGGCCCGCTGCCGCCGCAGGCCGCAGAGCAGAAGCCAAGGCGGTGTTGGCCATGCGCAGCGTTGGCGGCAGCCGTATGACAGCGGTGCGCCGCAGGACGGCAACGCCGCCATCAGGCGTTGCCGACCGGCACCAAGCAGGCGGCTGCGCTGCCTGCTACGTTGCCTTGGCCGTGATCACGCTGGCGCGGCTGTTGGCCTGGTCGTGCCAGAACGACAGCTTGCCGTACTGCTCGAACAGGTCGGGCGGCAAGATGGTCTCGCGCCGCTCCAGGCCCACGGTGGGGCGCACCTTGTGCAGGCCGTGCAGGCCCAGGGCTTCGTCGAAGTCGGGAGCGTCGTACTGCACTTTCTCGAAGTTGTGCTCGAAGGCGGGCTCCTGCAAAAACTGGTAGATCAGCGGCAGCACCTTGTGCGGGGCCTGGGCCAGCAGGTCGTAGTCCACCAGCAGCAACGAGGCGGCGTGCTCGCCGTAGAACGCCTCTTTCAGCGCCGTCCATGGGTAGCCGACCATGCGGTTGCGCTGGGCCAGGGTGTCCACGCGGCTGTAGACGGTGTTGCGCTCGGTGTCGTCGTTGAACAGGCGGGTGATCTCGAAGGGGTTGGCGCGGTAGCGCCGCTCGATGCTGTCCATGACCCAGGCCACGTTGCGCACGCAGGCTATCAGCTTGGCGCCTGGGAACATCTCCATGAGGGCGGGCATCTGCGCGCTCCACATGCGGTTGGTGTCGAAGATGACCTCCTTCTCGCCCGCCTGGTCCGCGTAGTAGCTGTCGAACAGGCCGCGTGCCAGGCGGTGGCGCTGTGCGCGGGTGACCACGGGGCCGAACTCGCTGCCCGCGCCCAACTGGTTGAGCATGCCGCGAAACAGGCCGCCCACAGGGCTGCTCATGCCGGCATGAAAGCGCGGGTTCTGCAGCAGCAGGGCCGACAACAGCGTGGAGCCCGCGCGGGGCAGGCCGGTGATGAAATGGTAGCGTGGAGAGGCAGTGGTCATTGGGATGAAGTGCGGGCAGTAAGAAGAACAGGGCAATCCGTCGGCGCCTGCGCATACTGTATCGCCTTGCTTGCCCATGTCGCCAGGCGCGGGGCTTGCGCGCAAACCTGCATATATGCCGCGCGTTGTTCGCGCGGCACCGCCCCGCAACACTGCGGTGCATGCGAAATCCACCGTTTTCCCATCCCTCTTTTGCCGTGACCGATGGCCTGCCGAGCCAGACCGCCGACGACATTGCCACCTTGGTTGCCAGCGGCGCCATGGGCGCCGACGAAGTGCTGGCCCTGCTGGCCGAGGCGAGCGAGGCCGATGCCGCGCAGCAGCGTATCGATGACGATGAGTTCGCAGCGCAACAGCGCCGCGAGGCCGAGGCCCGCGCCGTGCGCGTGGGCGCCCTGGGCCGGCGGCTGCTCACCCTGGCGCAGGAGCAGGTGCAGCAGCGCCAGGTGATCGAGGAGCGCTGGTACAAGGACGTGCGCCAGTTCAACGGGCAGTACGACCCGGGCATGTTCGGCGATGAGGGCGAGTACGGCAGCCGGGTCTTTGTGCCGCTGACACGCCGGCTGTGCGGGCTGGTGGAGGCGCGGCTGTTCGACATGCTGTTCCCCAGCGAAGAGCGCAACTACGTGATCGAGCCCACGCCCGTGCCCGACCTGGACGAGGCCCTGGACCTGGCCGGGCAGCTGCCCCCCGACACGCCCATGCAGTCGCCCGAGGGGCCGATGCTGACGGCCGGTGGCATACAGCAGGCGATTGGCCAGATGGTGGACGAGGCGGCCAAGCGCTGCGACGCGATGCAGCGCGAGATCGACGACCAACTGGCCGAGTGCAGCTACCCGCGCCATGCGCGCGATGTGATCCACGATGCGGTGCTGTACGGCACGGGCGTGCTCAAGGGGCCGGTGCCGATGTTTCGCACCACCAAGCGCTGGGCACGGCAGGGCGATGGCGCGTATGTGATGAGCCTTGCGCGCAAGCCGCTGCCGCAGGCGGCGCGGGTGGACCTGTGGAACTTTTTCCCCGACATGAGCAGCACGCACATCCGCGAAGCGGAGTTCGTGTTCGAGCGCCACTACCTCACGCGCCAGGAGGCGGCCGACCTGCAGGACATGCCCGACGTGGACGCCGATGCCCTGCGCCGCATGCTGGGCGCCGAGCCGACCACGCCCACCAACAACTACCGCGAGCGGCTGCGCGCCATCAGCGGCGCCAGCGGCGCCAAGGACCGGCGCTATGAGGTGTGGGAGTACCACGGCCCCATCACCGCGCAGGACCTGATCGACTGCGGCTGCGCTGTGGAGGACGACCCGCTCAAGACCTACACCGGCGTGGTTTGGTTCGGCAGCCAGGGTGAGGTGCTGAAAGCGGCGCTGAACCCGCTGGACAGCAACGAGCACCCCTACAGCGTGTTCACCTGTCAGATGGACGAGGCCAGCATTTTCGGCTTTGGCATGCCGTACGAGGTGCGCGACAACCAGGAGAGCGCCAACAGCGCGTTTCGCGCCATGCACGACAACATGGGCCTGTGCGTGCTGCCCCAGGTGGTGGTGGACNCGAGCCGGTGGATGGCTCGTGGCGCATGGCGCCGGGCAAGTTCTGGCGCAACAAGCGCCCGGGCTCGGACGCACGCCAGGGCATTCAGTTCATCGCCATCGATGCGCGCTTGCAGGAGCTGCAGGCCATCTTCGGCATGAGCAAGCAGCTGATCGAAGAGGTGGGCACGCTGCCTGCCTTTTTGCAAGGCACCGAGGCGCCGAGCTACATGCAGAGCGCCACGGGTGCCAGCATTGCCTACAACGCGGCCAACCTGTGGGTGCGCCGCGCGGTGCGTAACTGGGACGACGACATCGTCACCCCGCTGATCACGCGCTTTTTCGACTGGAACATGCAATACAGCGAGAAGGCCGAGATCAAGGGCGACAGCCGCGTGCGTGCGCTGGGCATTGCCGCATTGGTGGAGCTGGAGGGCCAGGCGCAGCGGCTGCAGGCCTTCATGCAGACGGCGCAGGCCATGGGCCTGCCGCCCAGCAACCAGATGCGGCTGATGCGCGAGTTTGCGCGCGCCTTCAAGCTCGACCCCGACCGCGTGCTGCCCACCGAGCAGGAGATCGCC
This sequence comes from Acidovorax sp. Root219, assembly GCF_001428665.1. Classification (GTDB taxonomy): domain Bacteria; phylum Pseudomonadota; class Gammaproteobacteria; order Burkholderiales; family Burkholderiaceae_C; genus Acidovorax. The sequence goes on along the minus strand of NZ_LMIJ01000012.1, from coordinate 7,070 downwards.
CGCATGCAGCAGGCCGAGGCGCAGCAGCCCCCCGGCAAGAGCGGCCCCGACGCCGAGCGGGTGGCCCAGCAGCGCGAGCAGGCCGCGATGGATGGCGAGCTGGAGAAGGCCCGCCTGCAGCTGCGCCGCGACGAGGCCATGGCCCAGCGCGAGCTGGCCCAGCAGCGCATGGCGCTGGACGCGGCCACCTCCGCGGCGCGCGAGCGCACGGGCCAGACCGAGGCCCAGCGGCGCCAGGCCTTTGAGGTGCAAAAGACCCGCGCCGTGCTGGCCGACCGCCAGGCCGACCGCGACAGCAAGGCGCAGATGTTGAATGCCGAGATGGCATTCAGCGCACAGATGGGCAAGGGCGTATGAGCACGGGGGATTTCACATGAGCTGGATGGAACAGATCAACCCCGCCACCGCCGTGTGGCGCGGTGTGCAGGCCTACGCGGCCGAGCGTATCGCCGAGCTGACCACCGTGTGCACCACCGTGCGCTCCAGCGACTCCGAGATCCGCGCCGCGCAGGCCGCCATCCAGGAGCTGCAGGCCCTGCTGGCCCTGCCAGGCCGCATTGCCCTGCAGGCGCAGCAGCGCGGCACCACCGACCGCAGCAAAGGATATTGACCATGGCAGAGTACACGCAGGATCACGTCAACGCAGCCTATGCGACCGAGCGGGCCAACGGCGCGTCGGACGAGGACCTGGCACGCATCGGTAAATCGCTGGGCGTCACCGACGCGCAGTTCAACCTGGCCAGCCAGGCCTGGGGCGCAGCGCCGTCGCCAGCCCCGGCACCCTCGTATGCGCCATCGCCGGCACCCGCCGCCGCCTCCACCGGCTGGGAGGGCGGGCGCGACCTCACGGCCGACGAGATCAACACCGGCAAGCAGTGGTCGGTGGGCAAGACCAGCCAGGAAGTCGCCGCACAGGCCCAGGGCCTGGGCCTCACGCAAAAGCAGTTCGGGCAACTCTACGGCTGGTCGGCCGAGGACTCGGCCATCGGCGGCTATGGCACCGCAGGTGGGCTGGAGAAGCCCTATTACGACTACACCTACGACGCCCAGAAGGGCTGGACCAAAGACGCCAAGAAGCCGCCCACCACCGGCATCAACCTGTCGCAGCTGCAGGGCATGACGCGCTGGGACGTGGCGCCCAACGAGACGGTGCGCAGCCAGTTGCAGCAGATCATTGCGGACGACAGCCCGCTGATGCAGCAGGCCCGCGCCCGCGCGCTGCAGACGGCCAACACGCGCGGCCTGCTCAACAGCTCGATGGCGTTGACGGCGGCCGACTCGGCCCTGTACGACGCGGCCATGCCGATTGCCCAGCAGGACGCCAGCACCTATGCCCGCGCAGGCGAGTTCAACGCCGGCCAGGCCAACACCTTTGCGCGCGACAACAATGCCTTTGTGCGCGACGCCACCATGGCCGACTTCAACGTGCAGGCCAACGAATGGGCGGCGCAGCAGCAGTTCGACCGCGAGTACCGGATGCTGGACCGCCAGCAGCAGCTGACGCTGGAGCGCGACGCGGTGCAGAACGGCTACCAGTCGGCGCGCGACCAGTTCGCGGCGCAGACCCAGATGTCCATTGCGCAGCTGGATGCGGCCTCGCGCGCGGCGGCGATCCAGCCCGACACCAGCATGGCGCGGCTGCAGATGCAACTGAACCACGACGACCGCAACCAGCAAAGCCAGACCGATGCGAATGACCGCAGTACGCTGAACAACCTGCGGGCAGACTACGCCGCCAAGGTGTTCCAGATCAATACAGCCGATCTCTCGCCCGAGAAGGCTGATCGCGCACTCTCCGACCTGGCGACCACCTATAACCCGCAGTTGACCGTGCTGGCGAACCGGCTGGGCTACAACCCGGACAGCTGGATCATCAAGACGGCGCCGAGGGAAGCCACCGCACCATCGCCAGGGCCTGCAACAAATGCCCCCTCTGCCGGCGATGCAGGGAGTAGCGGACTATGACCG
>NZ_LMIJ01000012.1:0-5051 GCF_001428665.1 Acidovorax sp. Root219 | reverse complement strand
GCGCGGCCTGATCGCGGGCATCGTGCAGCCCGGTCTTTTCAACCGCCGGCAGACCGCCTACGAGCTGCTCTGGTACGCCGAGGACGGCTCGGGCCTGCGCCTGCTGGCGGCGCTGCAGGGCTGGGCCACGCGCATGCGGGCTGTGCAGTTCGTGGTGCACGACTACGCCGGCATCGCCGATCCGGCACGTTTCAACAAGGTCATGGCCCGCCGGGGCTTTGGCGTCATGGGCACGGCCTACGTGTCCGCACTGGAGAGCTGATCCATGGCCGTCGTTATCCCCATCATCATGGCCTACACGGGCGCCACTGCCACCATTGCCTCTGCCGTGGGCCTGACTGCCGCCATCGGATCAGCGGCAGCCGCCACCGTGGTTTCCACGGTAGCGTCCATTGCCTTTCAGGTCACCGGCATCAATGACAAGGTCAACAAGGCGGCTTCCAAGGTCTTCGGCGAGGACATGGTCAAGGTGATCAACATTGCAGGAGCGGTGTACGGGGCTGTCAACGGAGGGTTCGGTGGCGGGGGTGAAACCGCAGGCCTGACAGAAGCTGGTGGCGCGCTGAGCACCAAGGCGATGCTCGATGGAACCACCGCCTTCGGTGCGAACTCGGCGGCGGGAGCTTTCGACCTTGCGGATGGCTTGGGCAGCTTAGCCATGGGTGATTTTTCGGGTACCACGGACAGTCTGGGGAACAGCACCTACAGCCCAGGCGACATGAACTCTGTCGAGCTCAACTCCATCGGGCCCGCCAAGGGGGTGAACCTGGCCAACACCAGCCAGCCCTTGGGTACTGACACAAAGGCTGTGGTGGAGGCCGCCAGGACAGCTGAGAACTCGGGCGCCGCGCGCGACATCGCCCCCGCTCCAGCCTCTACCGCTCCATCTGCGGCTGAAACCAATGCGGCAGTGTCCAGGGCTTCTTCTGACCAGCAGCTTAAGGCAGGCGACATCAGCAAGGGCGTGGAGCCACCCAAGACGATCAGCACCACGGCCCCCAAGCCGGGCAGCTTCTTCGACAAGCTGCTCAGCAACGACAAGGCCGTGGGCGAAGTGATCAAGGGCGTGGGCGCTGGCATCAGCGGCGCGGCCAACGCCAAGGCCGAGGAGAAAAAGCTGGCATGGCAGAAGCAGCGCTACAGCTACACACCCACCACCCGCATCGTGCAGTAAAGGACGACCATGAACCTCAACGAAATGGCACAGGGTGCGCCCGCGCAAGCGCCCACCACAGGCACGACCGGCGGCAAGACCCCAGCCAGCCCAGAGCAGCAGGCCCAGTTCGACATGCTGCTGGGCCGCGCTCGCCAGTTGCTGGGCGAGTCTGCGGTGGAATGGAAGGGCGCAATGGACATCGATCCTGCCGGCGCAGCGGTGAAGTTCGGCACGCAGACCCTGCGCTTCCTGGCCCAGCAGTCCGAGAAGGCCGGCCAGCCCGTGGACCCGGCCGTGCTGCTGCACGTGGGCGTGCAGTTCGTCAAGGACATCGCCGCCCTGGCCAACGACGCGGGCATGGTGCCCGACGAGCAGCTCGAACCCTTCCTGCAGCAGGTGATGCAGGAGTCCATCGCCGAGTACCTGCGCATGGATGCCGAGGACGGGCTGATGCCACCACCCGGTGCTCCACCCGGTGGCCAGCCGCTGCCGGCGCCCGGGCCCGCACCCGGACCGCAGGGCCTGAACCTCGCGCAGATGGCGCAGCAGCAACCACAGCCATTGCAAGGGGGTATGCAATGAGCTTCTTCGCCAACCTGTTGGGCGGCACGCTGCAGGGCGTGGGCGGCGGCATGTCGGCCATGGCGGTCGACGATGAGAAACTGCAGGCACAGCGCGCGCTGCTGCAGGACAAGCAGCAGGCCGCGCTGGAGCTGCAACAGCAACGCACGGCCGACCGGCAGTGGCAGCAGGAGCAGACGCGGGTCGGGTCCGCTGGTGGTGCTGGCAGCGGCAAGGGCTTCAACCTGATGGAGGAAGCCGCCCGCGCCCGGACGCCCGAGCAACGGCAGGACCTGGTCAACCGCGTGCGTGCCGTCCATGAAGACGCCGGCCTGCGCCTGGCCGACGTGGGCTTTGGCATGCCCGTGATGAACGCCGTGGCCCCCACGGCCGGCGACTTTGCCCGCTACGACCGGGCCGGCAGCATGGACGCTGCGCCGCCCACCACCACGCTGGAGCGCGCCGCCTACGACCGCGAGAAGGGCGCGCAGGCATTGCAGCGGCTGTACACGCTGTTCCTGGACCCGGGCAAGCTCGACGTGCATGCGCGGGGAGAGCGGCAGTTCGGGCTGAACGACCGGGGGGAGGCCAGTGCCGTGGCCGTGGAGCAGGGCGGCGGCTCTGCCCTCGATGCTGCTGCGGCCTTCCAGCGCAGCAGCGCCGTGCAGCCCGAGCGCCCGAGTGAGCGTCCAAGGCCTGAGCCGGCTTTGCGCCCCACGGCCCCGGTCCAAATCGGCGAGGCCGGCACTGGCTCGCGGGTGGGCGCCAGCACCAGCGCTGGTGCGCGCCGGCCGCTGTCGTCCGCGCCGCAGGACGGAACGGTGGTCCGCGACGCCAGCGGCCAGCGGTACATCGTGCGCAATGGCCGGCCCGAGCCCCTGGCGAAAGCGCAGTGATGGATTGGTCCCGCTTCGAACTGGTGGAGGAGCCAGAGGTTTCCAATGCAGGCATTGATTGGTCTGCGTTCGAGCTGGTGGCGCTGGGGCCTGGCGATGGTAGGCAGGCGACTTCAATGGTGGATATGGAGCCGGCCGCGCGCGCACAGGATGGCCGCAAGGTGGATGACCCGCGCAGGACGGATGCGCCCAGGCAGGCGTCGATCCTGTCGGACGCTGCAGACCAGGCCTACGGCCTGGTGAAAGGTGCTGCCGCAGCAGTGATGCCCTGGATGAGGCCGGCCATCGAGGCGTCCAATGGTCCGCGCCCGGAGTGGAAGAGCGTGCTGGAGGGCCCCGATGTGGTCGGCGCTGCGAGAGGCATGGACCTGGCCGAGGCCGAAAGACTCTCCCGCCGCGACTATGCAGAAGCCGTCGAGCAGCGCCAGCGCATGGCCAATTCGCCACAGATGCGGGCACCTAAGCCCTTGAACAGGGTGCAGGCCTATGCCGAAGCCAACCCCGTCAAGGCCGCCCTCAAGCAGGGCGCGGCGAGTTCGCTGGCGGGGACGCTCAATGTCCCGTCGGTGGCGGCTGGGCTGGTCACCGAGGGTGTCAACAAGGTCCTGGTCGATGGCGGCGGCTCTCCCGTATTCGGCCGTGTACCCAACATGCCCTTGGTGGATGACTTGCGCCAGATGAGCGAAGGCTACGCCTCCACCCTGTCGCGCCAAGGCCCGGCGCAAGCCTGGGACAACGGCGAGTTCGGCCGCTGGATGACGGTCCAACTGGCAGGCAACTCCCTGCCTGCAGCGCAGGCTCTCGCGGCCATGATGGTGCCTGGCGCGCAGTCCAGCCTGTCGGCGCCCATGGCGGCCAGCGCGGCGGGGTCGGCCTATGCGGAGGGCGATGGCGCCATGGCCGCTGCGCTCAAGGGAGGGCTGGCCTTGGCATCCGAGAAGCTGCCACTGACCGCGGGGCAGGCGATCAGGGACATGGTGCTCCATATCCCGGCGCCGGTGCGCGCCCAGGTACTGGCCGATGCCGGCAAGCGCCTTCTGGCGACCGGCGCCGAGATCACTACCAAGGGCCTGACCGGGGGCCATCCAGGAGTCGTTCAACACCATCGGCGGCAACGCTGTCGACATCCATGTGTCGGGCAAGGACAAGGGCCTGCTCGATGACGCCGGCCGCAGCGCACTTGTCGGGGGCGTCCTTGGCACAGTACCGAGCGGTTCCAAAGGAACCCGGGTACAGGCTGCACCCCATCGCCCCGGCCCGGATAGCCCGGTGGGCCACGCGCAGCAAGGCCCACCCGATGCCTACAACCCCGTGCTGGATAACTCGGCGGGCGCTGCAGAGCGCGGCAGTGGGTATGGAGACGACTTGCTCCGGTCCCTGGTGCAAGGCCAGCCGGTGACCCCGGTCGCCTCGGCCGTGCCGCAGGCGGTGGACTCTTCATCCATGGAAAGGAATGCGCAGCCCTTGCCAAGCGGCCATATGGACGAATTGGCGGCACCCGCTGTGCCCGGGGGCGAGGCTGGGACGATCGCGCATCAGACCGGTGCTGAAGTTGCAGATGCACAGCAGGAGATCGTGCCGTACTCGCATGTGGCACTCCCCCAAGGCACTTCCGCGCCCGAGTCGACTGCTGATGCTGCGGTGGAAGCGCCTGTTGGCGCAATGCACCTGTCCGACAAAGGCACGCTGAGCGTGGAAGGAGACCCTTGGCAATTGGACAAGCGACTGCGCGCTGCCGGGGTAGATCAGGTGTGGATGTGGACCGACAGCGTATGGGTAGCACCCGAGCAGGCCGCACGGGCCCAGCAGGTGCTGGCGCAGCCGCAGCCTGGCGCTGCTGCCGATGCGGTAAGGCAGCCGCCACCACCGGTGCAGATGACGATGCGCGAGGGCGGCATGCTCGACGTGGAGGGAGACACCCAGGCGGTGCGCCAGTGGCTTGAGGGCGCGGGCATCCCCAAAGGCGCAATGATGGATGGGCCGGGGAAGGTTGTGGTGACGGCCGGCAGTGTCGAGAGGGCGAAGCAGGCATTGGCAGCACCAGCACCACTGCCAACGGCGCAAACGACTGATCACGAGGACCAGGTTGTGCCAGTGCAGGATGCGCGATCAACCACTGCACGGCCCGCGCCGATGGTGGCAACCAAGCTCGAAACGGGTGCGCTCAAGATCAAGGGCGATCCCAAGAAAATCCTCGCGGTTCTTCGCAACGGTGGAGTTACCAATGTGAAGGTGCGAAAAAAGGAGGTCACGGTCTGGGCCAACGAAGCGGCACTTGCTCAAAAAATACTTGCAGACAACAATCTGGCAGGCGATCCGGCAGGGACTGAAACTGCGACAGTCAACAATGGCGTGAAGGAGTTCGATGGTGCGGGACCTGGAGCTGCAGCTGATGATTTCTCCAACCTGGGCCTTTCGGACCTGGGGCCCAAACTGGG
>NZ_LMIJ01000011.1:914102-925112 GCF_001428665.1 Acidovorax sp. Root219 | reverse complement strand
TTTCTCAAAGACCCCAACTTTTTGCAAAGTTCGCTTCGGTCTACCCAAACCGCTGAAAGCACTGCCTGGGCAGTACCTTCAACCGACCGACTCCTGAAGAACAGAGGTCTTGGTAGCGAAGCCCTCGACTATAGCATGAGTTTTTGGGCTGCCGGCAAAGTTGGCCACTTATCGCGCAGGCAAGGCAGCCAGCACCGCCTCCAGCGCATCGATGAACAGCGCCGCCACGTCGCAGCCGGTCTGGTCGAAGATCTCCTGGAAGCAGGTAGGGCTGGTGACGTTGATCTCGGTGACGCAGTCACCGATCACGTCCACGCCGGCCAGCAGCAGGCCGCGCTCCTGCAGGATGGGGCCCAGGGCGTTGCCGATCTTCCAGTCGCGCTCGGAAAGGGGGCGGGCCACGCCTTTGCCGCCGGCCGCCAGGTTGCCACGGACTTCGGTGCCCTGGGGAATGCGCGCCAGGCAGAACGGCACGGGCTTGCCGCCGATGACCAGCACGCGCTTGTCACCTTCGGAGATCTGCGGCAGGAATTTCTGCACCATCACGCTCTCGCGGCCGTCCTTGTTCAGCGTCTCGATGATGCTGCCCAGGTTCAGGCCGTCCGGCCCCACGCGGAAGATGCCCATGCCGCCCATGCCGTCCAGGGGCTTGAGGATGATGTCCTTGTGCTCGGCATGGAAGCTGCGGATGTCTGCCGGGTCGCGCGTGACCAGTGTGGGGCCGATGAACTGCGGAAACTCCATGATCGCCAGCTTCTCGGGGTGGTCGCGCAGCGCCCGGGGTTTGTTGAACACGCGCGCGCCATCGCGCTCGGCCTGCTCCAGCATGTGGGTGGCGTAGAAGTATTCGCTGTCGAACGGTGGGTCCTTGCGCATCAGCACCGCGCCGAAGTCGGCCAGCACCGCGCTGCGCACGGGCTGCTCGGTGTACCAGTCTTGCGGGTGGCCGGTGAGCACGATGTCGCGCACCCGCGCCGTCACCTTGCCGCCGCGCACCCAGCTCACGTCCTGCGGGCCGCACACCGTGATGGTGTGGCCCCGGCGCTGGGCCTCGCGCATCATGGCGAAGGTGGTGTCCTTGTAGATTTTGAAACTGGCCAGCGGGTCGGCGATGAAGAGGATTTGCATGGGCGGGTGGTGGATGGGTGTGAAGAGGGCGTGCGTCCCCAGGGCGGGGACGGGCCCCATATAAGAGGAAGCCGTCAGCCGCCTTGGGCGCGCGAACGCCCGTACTGTTGCACAAATAGCGCAAGGCTGCCTGCGACCACGCCCCAGAAGGCCGAGCCGACACCCGCCACCACCACGCCGCTGAGCGTGACCAGGAAGGTGATGAGCGCCGCTTCGCGGTGCCCCTCTTCGCGCAACGCCGTCGCCAGCCCATTGCCGATGGTGCCCAGCAGGGCGAGCCCGGCGATGGCCACCACCAGTTCGGAAGGGAACGCGGTAAGCAAGCCCGTGATGACCGCGCCGAACAGCCCGATCACCACATAGAGGGCGCCACAGGACACGGCGGCCGTATAGCGGCGTGCGCGGTCTTCATGCGCCTCGGGGCCCATGCACATGGCCGCGGTGATGGCGCTGAAATTCAGGGCAAAGGCACCAAACGGCGCGAGCACCAATGTGCCCAGCCCTGTGAGTGTGAGCAGGCGCGAGATCGGCAGCGGGTAGCCCGATGCACGGATGACCGCCACGCCCGGCAGGTTCTGCGAGGCCATGGTCACCACGAACAACGGGATGGCCAGGCTCACGGTGGCGGCCAGACTGAATTCTGGCGTGGTCCACACCGGCGCGGCCAGCGAAAGGTGCACGGCGGACCAGGCCATCTGCCCGCGCAAGGCCACCCAGGAAATGCCCACAGCCAGCGTGAGGACCACGGCATAGCGCGGCAGCAGGCGCCGGCCCAGCAGGTAGGTGGCCAGCATCAGCAGCACCAGGGGCAGCGCCGTCTGCGCCGCAGTGAAGGCCTGGATGCCGAAACGCGCCAGCACGCCGGCCAGCAGCCCGGCCGCGATCTCCATAGGGATGCGGTTCATGATGCGCTCGAACCAGCCGGTGACGCCGCACAGCGTGATCAGCGCGGCGCTGACCATGAAGGCGCCGATGGCCTCGCCCATGCTGAAGCCACCGGCCAGCCCTGCCGTAGCCAGCACGGCAGCGCCAGGCGTGGACCACGCGATCATGACCGGCATGCGCAGCACCAGTGAGGGCACCAGGGAGCACAGGCCCATGCCCAGCCCCAGCGCCCACATCCATGAGGTGACCTGCCCAGGCGTTGCGTGGAAGGCCTGCGCGGCCTGGAACACGATGGCCACCGAACTCGTGAAGCCCACCAGCACAGCGACGAAGCCCGCCGTGAAGGCCGACAGGCTCAGGTCTTTGAAGAATTGCATGGGCTGGATTCTGGCATTGCACCGGTGTGGTGCATGGCAGGTCCGCGCTTGCCCCCAAAAAATGAAGCGTCAGATCTCGATCTTCGACCCGAGCTCCACGACAGCGTTGTTGGGCAGGTGCAGGAAGTCCGCCGCACCGCTGGCGTTGTGGTGCATCTGGGCAAAGAGCTTCTCGCGCCAGGGGGCCATGCCGCTGCCGATGGTGGGGACGACGGTGTCGCGCGAGAGGAAATAGCTCGTGGTCATGGGCTCCATGCCGCAGCCGCGGCCACGCAGTTGCTCCAGGGCACGGGGCAGGTCGGGGTCGTTCTTGAAGCCGTAGTGCACCACCACCTGCCAGCAATCGTGGCCCAGGGCATCCACCTGCAGGCGCTTGTCCATGCCAATCCAGGGCACCTCATGGCTCTTGACCGTCACGAACAGGTTCTGCTCGTGCAGTACCTTGTTGTGCTTGAGGTTGTGCAGCAGCGCATTGGGCACGACGCCCGTCTCGGCGGTGAGAAACACGGCCGTGCCTTCCACGCGCGTGGGCGGACTGATGAACACCGACTCCAGGAAATCCTTGAGGTCGATGGCATCGGCGCGCAGCTTGTCGTTGACCAGATGGCGCCCTTCCTTCCAGGTCATCATCAGCGTGAAGACGATGCCGCCGATCATCAGCGGGAACCAGCCGCCCGCGAACAGCTTGAGCAGGTTGGAGGCGAAGAAGGCCAGGTCCACCACGAAGAAGCAGCCCGTGGCAGCAACGCACAGCGCCAACGGGTAACCCCAGCCATAGCGGATCACGAAGAAGGTCAGCGTGGTGGTGATCAGCATGTCCAGCGTCACGGCGATGCCGTAGGCCGCAGCCAGGTTGCTCGACGAGCGGAACATCACCACGGCCAGCACGATGGCCACGAACAGGCCCCAGTTCACCAGCGGGATGTAGATCTGCCCCGTGTCACGCACGCTGGTGTGCTGGATATTCAGGCGCGGCAGGTAGCCGAGCTGGATGGCCTGCTTGGTCACGCTGAAGGCGCCGGTGATCAGCGCCTGCGAGGCGATCACGGTGGCCAGGGTCGCCAGCACCACCAGGGGCAACAGCGCCCAGTCGGGCGCCATCATGAAGAATGGGTTCTTCACCGCCTCGGGCTGGGCCAGCAGCAGCGCGCCCTGACCGAAGTAGTTGAGCGTGAGCGCCGGCATGGCCACGCCGAACCAGGCCAGGCGGATGGGGCGCTTGCCGAAGTGCCCCAGGTCGGCGTACAGGGCCTCGGCCCCGGTCACGCACAGCACCACGGCGCCCAGGATGATGAAGCTGGTGCCCGGGTTCGCGAACATGAAGCCCAAGGCATAGTGCGGGCTCATGGCCCACAGGATCTCGGGGTGGGTGACGATGTGGGACACGCCCAGGACCGCCAGGGTGGCAAACCAGACCAGCGTGATCGGCCCGAAGAACTTGCCGATGCCGCTCGTGCCCCGCTTTTGCACCATGAACAGGCAGAACAGCACCACCAGGGTCAGCGGAATCACGTACTGCTTGAAGTGCGGCGAGACCACTTCCAGGCCCTCGACCGCCGACAGCACCGAGATGGCGGGGGTGATGACCCCGTCGCCATAGAACAGCGAGGTGCCGAAGATACCCACGCCGAGCAGCACCCTGCGCAGGCGGGGTTTGTCCTTCACGGCTTGGGAGGCCAGGGCCAGCATGGCGATCAGCCCGCCTTCGCCATTGTTGTCGGCGCGCAGCACCAGCACCACGTACTTCAGGGAGACGATGACCGTCAGGGTCCAGAAGAGGATGGACAGGATGCCGTAAATGTTGTCCTGGGTAAAGGGCACATGGCCGGACCCGAACACCTCCTTGAGCGCATACAGCACGCTGGTGCCGATATCACCGTAGACAACACCGATGGCGCCCAGCGTGAGCGCTGCGAGCGAGGATTTGGAGCTTTGCACTGACCGCGCCCGGCACACGTGGCTGCCGGGGTTCCGTTACTTTTGGGAACGCTATTGTGCTCCTGCGCTGGTGCAGCGGCGCACCAGCCCGGGGCATGTTGCAGCGCAGCAACTTCCCTCTGGCGCGCCTGCGGCAGACGTGGCAGGCGGCCCTCAAGCCTCTTTCCAGTTCTTTCTTTAGAGAGCTGACCCCATACGGTTTTGCATTCAGCCGGATAGCCAGGCGGGGAGACGCAGACAGTGCTGTAGCACGGCAAGGCTCCTCAACGACGCTAGCCGGTTGAAGGCAAAGCCGTATCAGTCGTAGACCTCGGCATCGGGGTTGGTGGCTTCCAGCTCGTAACTGGCCGCCAGCATCGCCAAACGCGCGACCACGCCGTACATGTAAAAGCGGTTCGGCGCGCTCACCCCGGGGCGCATGCCCGGCTGGGGCATGTGCGTGCTGTGCTCGAAGGCCAGGGGCACGAAGCTCGCGCCCGGCGCGTTCAGGTTCTCGTCGATGCCGCGCTCGGCATGCATGCGGTAGAAACCGCCGACCACGTAGCGGTCCATCATGTAGACCACGGGCTCGGCCACGGCATCGTTCACCCGCTCCTGGGTGAGCACGCCTTCCTGGATGATCACGTCGTTGACCACCTGGCCGTCCTTGATGACCGCCATCTTGTTGCGCGTCTTGCGGTTGATCGCGTCCAGCTCCTTGGCGTCGCGCACGGTCATGATGCCCATGCCGTAGGTGCCGTTGTTGGCCTTGACGATCACGAAGGGCTTTTCGTTGATGCCGTATTCCTTGTACTTGCGGCGCACCTTGGTCAGCAGCGCATCCACATGGGTCTGCAGGTTCTCCATGCCGGCACCCTCGGAGAAGTCCACGTCCCCGCACTGGCTGAACATGGGGTTCACCAGCCAGGGGTCGATGCCCAGCATCTTGCCAAAGCGCTTGGCCACCTCTTCGTAGTTCTTGAAGTGGGTGCTCTTCTTGCGCACGCTCCAGCCAGCATGCAGCGGAGGCAGCAGGTACTGCTCGTGGATGTCTTCCAGGATGCCTGGCGCACCGGCCGTGAGGTCGTTGTTGAGCAGGATGGTGCAGGGGTCGAAGTCCTTGAGCCCCAGGCGGCGCTTGGTGCGCACCACCGGCTCCAGGGTCACCGTGTCGCCATTGGGCAGCTCGATCAAGGTGGGCTTCTTGATCTCGGGGCTGATGGAACCCACGCGCACGTTGAGGCCGGCCATGTTGAAGATGCGCTGCAGCTGCACCACGTTCGACAGATAGAAGGTGTTGCGCGTGTGGTTCTCGGGAATGATCAGCAGGTTGCGCGCCTCGGGGCAGATCTTCTCGATGGCGGCCATGGCCGCCTGCACGGCCAGTGGCAGCATCTCCTTGGTCAGGTTGTTCCAGCCGCCGGGAAACAGGTTGGTATCGACCGGGGCCAGCTTGAAGCCGGCATTGCGGATGTCCACCGAGGTGTAGAACGGCGGGGTGTGCTCCATCCACTCCAGCCGGAACCAGCGCTCGATGGCGGGCATGGAGTCGAGCACACGCTGCTCGAGTTCGTTGATCGGCCCGGTGAGGGCCGTGATGAGATGCGGAACCATGGGGAGCCCTCAGAGGAGACGGTAACGATTGCAATCCATTGTAGGGTTGGGGCGTGACCGGTTCTTCGCAAGCCCGGGGCCGCTTTCTTTCAGCGCCGCCAGAACGAGGGAGTGAGCAGCGCCAGAAAGCTCAGGATCTCCAGCCGCCCGAGCAGCATGGCAAAAGTGCAGACCCAGATCTGGAAGTCGGTGAGCACCGCAAAATTCCCTGCCGGCCCCACGCCGCCCAGACCCGGCCCCGCGCAGTTGACACTGGCCAGCACCGCCGAAAACGCGGTCACCGGGTCCAGGTCGGTCAGCAGCAGCAGCATGCTCAGCCCGAAGACCGTGCCACCGTACACCAGCATGAAGGCCAGCACGGAGAAGATCACGCGGTTGTCCACCACGCCGCCGCCCAGGCACACCGGCTGCACGGCACGCGGGTGCACCAAACGGTTCATCTCGCGGCGCGCCTGCTTGACCAGGATCAGCATGCGCACCATCTTGATCCCGCCGCCGGTCGAGCCGGCGCTGGTGGCCACACCCGACAGCAGCAGCATGGACACGGGCGCGAACACCGGCCAGGCCAGGTAGTCCACCGTGGCGTAGCCGGTGGTGGTGGCCAGCGAGATGGTGTTGAACATGCCATGGCGCAGGGCATCGAGCGGCGCGTACACCCCCTTGGCCCAGAGCAGCAGTGACACCACCAGCCCGCCGCCGATCAGCGCGAACAGCGTGGCACGCAGCTCCGGATCTGCCCAGAAGCCGCGCCAGTGCCCCTTGCGAAAGGCCACGAAGTACAGCGCAAAGTTGCAGCTGGCAACCAGCATGAAAAAGATGCAGATGGCTTCGAGCAGCGGCGACTGGAAGTGCCCGAAGCTGGCATCGTAAGAAGACAGGCCGCCCAGGCTCACCGTGGTGAACATGTGCATCAGCGCGTCCAGCGGCGCCATGCCGGCGAGCCAGTAGGCCAGACCGCAGGACACGGAGAACAGCGCATACACCCCCCACAGGCCCTTGGCCGTGCCGGTCATGCGCGGCGTGAGCTTGGCATCCTTGAGCGGGCCGGCGGCCTCGGCCTTGAAAAGCTGGCTGCCGCCTACGCCCAGCAGGGGCAGCACGGCCACCGCCAGGATCAGGATGCCCATGCCCCCCACCCACTGCAGGAAGGTGCGCCACACGTTGACCGACACCGGCAGCGTGTCGAGCCCGCTGAGCACCGTGGAGCCGCTCGTGGTCAGGCCCGACACGGCCTCGAAATAGGCGTGCGTGAACGACATGGGGCGCCCGATATAGTGCCCCGCCAGCATCAGCGGCAGGGCTGCGGCCAGTGGCAGCAGCATCCAGACCAGCGACACCAGCATGACCCCGTGGCGCGGCTGCAGCTCATGGCGAAAGTGGCGCAGGCGCCACCAGAGCCAGGCACCGGCCATGAAGGTGGCGCCCATGGCCTGTGGGTACACCTGCCAGATGCCATCGCGCATCCACAGCGAGACCGCCAGCGGCAGCCCCATGGTCAGCGAGAAGATCATGGCCAGGATGCCCAGCACGCGCAGGACGGGAAACAGGTCCACCATGGCGCGTCAGAAAAAGGTGGCGCTCACACGGAACAGCTTTTCCACCTCGCGCACCAATCGCTTGTGTGGCAGGAAGAACACCACGTGGTCGTTGCTCTCGATCACCGTGGAGCTGCGCGGGATGATGACCTGGGGCTCGCGCAGGTCCTCGGGCGAGACACCGGGCGAATCGGGCAGGCCGCGCACGATGAGGCCCATGTGCACCTCGCCGGGCAACTGCAGTTCGCCGACCATGCGGCCCACCACGCGCGAGCTCTTGCGGTCGCCACGCGCGACGATCTCCAGCGCCTCGGCCACACCCCGGCGCAGGCTGTGCACGGCCTGCACATCGCCTTGGCGCACATAGGCCAGCAACTCGCCGAGCATGGCCTGCGCGGGCGACAGCGCAATGTCGATCTGCGTGCCATGCATCAGGTCGGCATAGCTGCGCCGGTTGATCAGCGCCAGTACCCGGCGCGCACCCATGCGCTTGGCCAGCAGGCAGGACATGATGTTGTTTTCGTCATCGTCGGTGAGCGCCAGGAAGAGGTCAATCTCTTCGATGTTCTCGTCGCCCAGCAGGTCCTCATCGGTGGCGTCGCCCTGCAGCACCAGCGTGTCCGAAGGCAGCAGGGACGCCAGCTCGGTGCAGCGCGGCATGTCGCCTTCGACAATTTTCACGCGAAAGCGCCCGGCCTGTTTCGCCAGCTGGCGCGCCAGGCGCAGGCCCACGCGCCCGCCGCCGGCGATCATGATGCGGCGCACGGACTGCACGGCCGTCGCCCCGCGCCGGTGCAATGCGGCGAGCACGTACGCGATGTGCTCGCTGGCTGCGAGCACGAACACCTCGTCACCCGGCTCGATGCGCGTGTTGCCGTCGCAGGCCACGAAGCGGTCGGGCTCGTCGGGAAAGCGCCGGTAGATGGCCACAATGCGCACCGCCACGTCGGGTGCGCCGGCACGCAGTTCGGCAATGGTGTGGCCCACCATGGGAGCCCCGGTCCGCGCGCGCACCGAGGCCAGGCAGGCCCGACCGCCCGCGAACTCGCGCACCTGCATGGCCTCGGGGTACTCGATGAGCTTGCCGATGTAGCGGGTGAGCGATTCTTCGGGGCAGATGATGCGGTCCACCGCAAAGCCTTCGGGGCCCACCAGCCGCTCGTCGTTGTCGAACCCCGAGGAGCGCACGCGCGCGATGCGCGTGGGGATGTTGAACACGATCTGCGCGATCTTGCAGCACACCAGGTTGGTCTCGTCCTGCGCGGCACAGGCGATCAGCAGGTCGGTGTCGTGCGCGCCGGCCTCGGCCAGCACGGCCGGGTCGATGCCGTTGCCCACCACGCCACGCAGGTCAAAGCGCGACTCCAGGTCACGCAGGCGCTCGGCGTCGGTATCGATGACGGTGATGTCGTTGCGTTCCGACACCAGGCTCTCGGCCACGCTGTGGCCGACACGGCCGGCACCCAGGATGATGATTTTCACGGGAGGATGATGGGTACAGGCGACAGGCGCGTCAAGCCAGCTGCCGCAAGCGGCAGTCAAAGCCGAGCATCAACTGCGCACCTCGCCCTCGCCCAGTACAACGTACTTGAGCGAAGTCAGGCCTTCGATGCCCACGGGACCACGGGCATGGAACTTGTCGGTGCTGATGCCGATCTCGGCACCCAGTCCGAACTCGAAGCCATCGGCAAAGCGGGTGCTGGTGTTGACCATCACACTGGCCGAGTCCACCTCGCGCAGGAAGCGCTGGGCGTGGACGTGATTAGTGGTCAGGATGGCGTCGGTATGGTGCGACGAATAGTGGTTGATGTGCGCGATCGCTTCGTCCACACCCTCCACCACCTTGATGCTGATGATCGGCGCCAGGTACTCCTCGGACCAGTCCTGCTCGGTGGCATCGACCAGCTTGGCGCCGGCCACCGAGGCCAGCAGGGTGCGGCTCTCGGGGCAGACGCGCATCTCCACACCCTTGGCGGCGTACACAGCGCCAATCAACGGCAGGAACTCGGGCGCCACGCCGCGCGCGACCAGCAGGCCTTCGCTGGCATTGCAGGGGCTGTATTTCTGCGTCTTGGCGTTGTCGGCCACCTTGACGGCCATGGCCACGTCGCAGGGGTCGTCCACGTAGGTGTGGCAATTGCCGTCCAGGTGCTTGATGACGGGCACCTTCGCATCGCGGCTGATGCGCTCGATCAGGCCCTTGCCACCGCGCGGGATGATCACGTCCACGAACTGCGGCATGGTGATGAGCTGGCCCACGGCCTCGCGGTCGGTGGTCTGCACCAGCTGCACCGCGTCCTGCGGCAGGCCGGCCTCGGCCAGCGCCAGCTGCACCAGGCGCGCCAGCGCCTTGTTGGAATCGATGGCTTCCGAGCCGCCGCGCAGGATGCAGGCGTTGCCGCTCTTGATGGAGAGGCTGGCGGCCTCGATGGTCACGTTGGGACGGCTCTCGTAGATCATGCCGAACACGCCGATGGGCACGCGCATCTGGCCCACGCGGATGCCGCTGGGCTGCTGCTTCATGCCGATGATCTCGCCGATCACGTCGGCCATGGCGGCCAGCTGTTCGCAGCCTTCGGCGCAGGTGTCGAGCACCTTGGGCGTGAGTTTGAGGCGGTCGACCAGGGGTTCGGCCAGGCCCGCGGCGCGGGCGCGCTCCAGGTCGCGGGCGTTGTCCACCTGCAGTGCGGCGGTGTGCTCGCGCAGCAGGCGCGCCAGGGACCGCAGGGCCTTGTTCTTGACGGCCGCAGGCGCGCGCGCCATGAGGGCGGAGGCGGCCTTGGCCTGGGATCCGAGGGTGTGCGTGTATTCAGCCACGTTGAGCGCGTTCATGGCCCCGATTCTCGCAGAAGCGCCCTGCCCCTGCGCACCCAGGGGCAGGGCATGCGGGCCATGCTCCCGGGCGGTTGCCGCGCCCCGCGCCGACACCCGCACCGGCTCAAGGGGGTCAGTTCAGCGTATGGACGACCTGGTAGCGGCCCGCACGGACCATCTCCGCTGCGGCCGTGGCATCGTCACCCACACCGTAACCCACCACCAGCTGCACACCCTCCAGCCCGCTGAAGTTCAGGCCCGAGGCAATGCGCACAGGGACCGTGCGCGGCAGCGCACCCGACAAGTAGGCAGGAAAGGCTCCGCCGGTGTAGGGCGCCCAGCCATTGGGGCCCAGGAACAGCACGGTCGATCCCGCCAGCGCTGCCACGTAGACGCGGCCCGTCTTGCCGCGGTGCAGTGTCGAGACCGTGGCGCCCACATCCACCGTCACATTGCTCAGGGGGCCGGTCTGCCCGCCGGAGAAGGTGCCGGTGGCGTCCCCCACCCGGCCCGCATCGAACGCCGCCCCGTTGGCCTGCATCACCCGCACGGGGGCGGTAGTTTTGTCGGTGCCGCCCAGGTTGGTGCCTTTGCCCCAGATCCAGACGCTGCCGTCCGTTCCAATCACGCCAGAGATCGCAGACCCCGCCGCTGCGGCCACGACAGGCGGCAGGCCCGCAATGTGCGCGATCTTGGGTACTTCGGTCGAGGGGTTCACCAGGGTGCCATCGCCAAGCTGC
>NZ_LMIJ01000011.1:913887-914097 GCF_001428665.1 Acidovorax sp. Root219 | reverse complement strand
GCCTTCGCCGGGCTCGATCTGCTGGATGCGCGCCAGACCCTGGATGGGCGAGATGTCGATCAGTGCGTAGCCCCCATTCTGGATGCCCTTCTGGCCGCAGTAGGGGGCGTTGGTCGATGCCTGGCCCCAGACGGCGACGGTGCCGTCGCTCTTGAGGGCGTAGTACTGACCGGCGATGTTGATGGAGGTCGAGGCCACGGCCTGCACGCT
>NZ_LMIJ01000011.1:913726-913835 GCF_001428665.1 Acidovorax sp. Root219 | reverse complement strand
GTCCGATGCGCTCACCGCCACAGCGCCCTGCGCGCCGGCCACCAGGCGGGGCACGGGGTTGCCGCCGCCACTGGTCTGCCCGGTACCCAGTTGCGCCGTGCTGTTGCTG
>NZ_LMIJ01000011.1:871830-913669 GCF_001428665.1 Acidovorax sp. Root219 | reverse complement strand
CGAGTTGTCACCCCAGGCCCAGACGGTGCCATCGGCCTTGAGCGCCATCGAGAACGAGCCCCGGGCCACCACCTGGACCACGTTCTGCAGCGTGGGGATCTGCGTGGGCACCGTGCGAGTGCTGGAATTGCCAAGGCCCAGTTGCCCGCCATTGCCGTAACCCCACGACCAGACCGTGCCGTCGGCACGCAACACGAGGGCATGGTCATAGCCCATGGAAATGGCAGGCTGCACGGCCTGGGCGGAGGTCATCACGAAAGCGGAGCACAGCGCGGCAGCACCCAGGGCAGCGGCAGTGCGCAAAGACTTCTTCGTCATCAGATACTTCATCGGTTCCCTCGATAAGAATAAAAAAGAAAATGGAATCACCGTTCAGAGCCTGCAAGGGCTCCATGAACCAGCGGTGTTGCAGCCATTCCATCCCCGAGATGCCGGGCTGCGACCCGCCTGGCTGCGAGTCTGCCGACGGCCGGCTTTGCAAACAATGGTGTACGGAACAGGCCGGCGGGGCAGGCGTGAACTTGTGCACGAACCCTGTACGGAAAAACGCACGGTCGTGCCGGCGCCGGGTCGCCACGTCCTTTCGCCGATACTTGGGGCATGGCTGCAGAACACGATCAACTCACCACATTGCAAGGCGCCCTGGCGCGTTTCAGCGAGGGCGCGGCCAGTGCAGCGTCCTTGAGCGACCTGGCGCGCGGACAGGCGCAATTGCTGGCGGCGCTGCCTCCGCGCTACAGCGAGGTGCTGCTGAATCTGCTGGACCGGCTCGAATCGAGCGCGCTGTTCTCCGAAGAGAGCTGCTCATTCAGCCAGAAGGACCTGGTGGCCAACCTGCAGATGTGGGTGGACAAGGCGCGAGTCACGCTGGACGCTCGCTGAGCCCCGCCGATCGACCTGTCAGCGGGCCGCGCTGGTGAGCTTGCACAGCTGCAGCGCCAGGCGCTGCAGGGCCTGCCAGCCATCGGTGGGCCAGTCGGGCGACTTCAGGCCCTTGACGATGCCGTCCACGGTGTGGGCCGATTGCAGCAGGCGTGCCAGCGCCGCATCGCTGGCCTTCGGCAGGATGCGCTCGAACAGGCGCTCCTTGGGGCCCCAGATGCGGTTCTCGCGCAGGGCCATGGGCAGGGGGCGGCCGGCGTTCATCGCATCTTTCACACGCTTGAGGGCGCGGATGTCTTCGGCCAGGGCCCAGTGCACCAGCACCTCGGCCTCGCCCTCGGCCTGCAGGCCGTCGAGCATGCGCTGCACGCGGCCGGTGTGGCCGGCCAGCACCGATTCGGACAGCTTGAACACGTCGTAGCGCGCCACGTTGAGCACGGCGGCCTCCACCTGCGCCTGCGTGAGCTCGCCAGGCGGGTGCAGCAGTGCCAGCTTCTGGATTTCCTGGTGCGCGGCGAGCAGGTTGCCCTCCACCCGGTCAGCAAAGAACTGCAGTGTGCGCTGACCTTCTTCACCCGCCACCACGCGCTGGCCCTGGGTGGCCAGGCGCTGGGCGATCCACTGCGGCAGCACGCCGCGCTCGATGGGGTCTATCTGGATCGAAGTGCCGTTGCCTTCAAGCGCGGCGAACCAGGCCCCGGTGCGGGTGGCCTTGTCCAGGCGCGGCAGCATCACCAGCGTGAGAGTGCTGTCGTTGCCCTTGGCGGCCTCGGCAATCTGCTGAAGCGCCACGCTGCCGTCCTTGCCAGGCTTGCCCGAGGGGACGCGGATCTCCACGATCTGTTTGTCGGCAAACAGACTCAGCGATCCCCCCGCTGCCAGCACAGCGCTCCAATCAAAGTGAGCGCCCGCTACCGTGTAGGAGCTGCGCTCGGTATAGCCCTGGGTGCGCGCCGTGGCACGGATGGCGTCGGCCGCCTCCTGTTGCAGCAGGGCTTCGTCGCCATGCAGGACATACAGTGGCGACAAGGCCCGTTGGAGGTGGGTGGAGAGTTGGGCCAGGGCGACTTGCATGGGGCAAAGTCTATCGCTCCCGGAGTGCGCGCCGCACCACCCCACGAAGCGATACACCGATCACGCTGCGCAAACTGCCAGTAAATCGCTGCAAATTGATCGGTTTACTGCAAGAATTGCACAGGCCTCTGGCTTTCCATTGCGCGTGCGCAGACCCACAATAATGGTCCGCAATGCTGCGGCGCTATCCGTGCCGCAATGGCTTGCCAGATCACCACCCCACAAAGGCCTTTTCGCATGACCACCTCCCCTGCCCCGCAGCTTGCCGCCAGCCTGATCGGCGCCCCCACCGACATCGGTGCCGGCGCACGAGGTGCCTCCATGGGCCCCGAAGCCTTGCGCGTGGCAGGCCTGCAGGCTGCCCTGGAACGGCACGATCTGCAGGTGGTGGACCGCGGCAACCTGAACGGCCCGGCCAACCCCTGGCAGCCGCCAGTGGATGGCTACCGCCACCTGCCCGAGGTGGTGCAGTGGAACCGGTTGGTGTTCGACGCGGTGTATGCCGAGTTGCAGCAGGGACGCCTGCCGATTCTGCTGGGTGGCGACCATTGCCTGGGCCTGGGCAGCATCAGTGCGGTGGCACGCCACTGCGCCGACACAGGCAAGACGCTGCGCGTGCTCTGGCTCGACGCCCATGCCGACTTCAACACCAGCGCCCTGACCCCGAGCGGCAATGTGCACGGCATGCCCGTGGCCTGCCTGTGCGGTCTGGGCCCGCCCGAGCTCACCGGCCTGGCCGGCATGCCCGGCGGCGGCCCGGCCCTGCGGCCGCAGCAGGTGCGCCAGATCGGCATCCGCAGTGTCGACGCCGGTGAAAAGCGCCTGGTGCACGAACAGGGGCTGGAGGTGTTCGACATGCGCGCCATCGACGAGATCGGCATGCGCCAGGCCATGCAGCAGGCCCTGGCCGGCATGGACGACCAGACCCACCTGCACGTGAGCTTCGACGTGGACTTCCTGGACCCGGCCATCGCCCCCGGCGTGGGCACCACCGTGCCCGGCGGCCCGACCTACCGCGAGGCCCAGCTGTGCATGGAGATGATCGCCGACAGCGGCCGCCTGGCCTCGCTGGACATCATGGAACTGAACCCGGCCCTGGATGTGCGCAACCAGACGGCGGAGGTGGCCGTGGACCTGGTCGAATCACTGTTCGGCAAGAGCACGCTGATGCGCGTGCCCCCGCTGAAATAACTTCAGCGCTTGACGACTGCGAGCCGGCGCAGCAACTGCTGCACGATGTCGGTCTGCATGTTGCGATACAGCAGCGCCTCTTCAGCCTCCTTGGCCAGGGCGATGGTTTCGTTGTAGCTGATGTCGCGCTGTTGCAGCAGCTCGGTCTCGGGCAGGAGTTCGGCGCCGGTGGAGCTGCGCACGCGAAACTTCACGCGCAGCCGCAGTTGCAGCTCGCGCACCTGGCCCGAGGCGTTCTGCCCCACGACCACGCGCTCGCGCTGCTCGGACAACAACTCCAGCCCGACCTGGGCCTTGGGCAGGTCGGCCATGTCGCGCAGCACCGTGAGCTTGGAGCCGGACCCATCCAGCGTACGCTGCAGTTCGCGCGCCAGCGTCGAGCTGGGAGGCGCGGCGATGAACAGCGTATCGAATGTGAACTCGGGCACACCGCGCAGGCGGAAGCCGCAGGCCGTGAGCAAGGCGGCAGGTGCCAGCAGGAGCAGGGTGCGCTTGTTCATCATGGTCATACAACCACGTTCACCAGGCGCCCCGGCACCACGATCACGCGCTTGGGCGCGGCACCGGCGGCCTGGGCGATGAAGGCCTCGCTGGCCAGCGCCAGGCGTTCGATCTCGGCCTTGTCGGCCTGGGCCGGCACGAGGATGGAGCCACGCAGCTTGCCGTTGACCTGGAGCATGAGCTCGATCTCGTCCTGCACCAGCGCACTGGCATCCACCTGGGGCCAGGGCGCATCGAGCAGCTCGCCGAGCGCACCGGCATAGCCCAGCGTGGTCCACAGCGTGTGAGCGATGTGGGGCGTGGCGGGGTACAGGCTGCGCAGCAGGATGCCGAAGCCCTCAATCAATGCCACCTGGGCGCCGGCCGAGTCGGTGGCCTTGAAGTCCTCGAGCGCGTTGATCATCTTCATCGCGCCCGAGACCACCGTGTTGTACTGCATGCGCTGGTAGTCGTAGTCCACCTGCTTGAGCACGCTGTGGATCTCCAGGCGCAGGGCCTTGGCCTCCTTGCCGAACTGCACGTCGGCCAGGCTGCTGGCACCGGCCACGCTGGCCAGTGCCGCATCGCGGTCGATGGCGGCGAGCTTGAAGCCGAAGTTCCACACCCGGCGCAGGAAGCGGTAGCTGCCTTCCACGGCGGCATCGTTCCACTCCAGCGTGGCTTCGGGCGGGGCCGTGAACATGGTGTACAGGCGGGCCGTGTCGGCGCCGTACTTCTCGATCAGGTCCTGCGGATCGACACCGTTGTTCTTGGACTTGGACATGGTGCCCACGCCCTCGTAGTCGATGGCCGTGCCCACGGGCAGGTCGCCCACGGCATTCACCAGCTTCGCGCCGATGATCTTGCCTGCCTCGTCGTGCAGGTGCTCGACGTCGTGCGGCCAGAAATACTCCTTGCCGCCCTTGTCGGTGCGGCGCGAGTAGATGTGGTTGAGCACCATGCCTTGCGTGAGCAGCTTGGTGAAGGGCTCGTCGACCGTCACCAGCCCCAGGTCGCGCATGACCTTGGTCCAGAAGCGCGCGTAGAGCAAGTGCAGGATGGCGTGCTCGATGCCGCCGATGTACTGGTCCATGCCGCTGCCACCGGTGGCAACCTGCTGGTCGCGCATCCAGTAGGCGGTGCCGTCGGCCACCATGGCGTCGGCATTCTTCGGGTCGCAGTAGCGCATGAAGTACCACGAGCTGTCCACGAAGGTGTCCATGGTGTCGGTCTCGCGCCGCGCGGCCTTGCCGCAGACGGGGCAGACCACGCCGGCATGAAAGCCCTCGTGCTTGTGCAGCGGGTTGCCCGAGCCGTCGGGCACGCAGTCGGTGGGCAGCACCACCGGCAGGTCCTTCTCGGGCACGGGCACGGCGCCATGCTCTTCGCAATGGATGATGGGGATGGGCGTGCCCCAGTAGCGCTGGCGCGAAACGCCCCAGTCGCGCAGGCGCCAGGTGGTCTTGGTCTCGCCCAGGCCCTTGGCATGCAGGGCGTGGGCCACGGCGGCCACGGCCTCCTTGTAGCCCATGCCGCTGAAGCTGTCGGAGTTGATGGTCACGCCGCGCTGCTTGTCGCCATACCAGTCGTTCCACTGGTGGTAGTCGAAGTGCTCGCCGTCCACCAGCACCACCTGCTTGATTTCCAGGTCGTACTTGAGGGCGAAGGCGAAGTCGCGCTCGTCGTGCGCGGGCACGCCCATCACGGCACCGTCGCCATAGCCCATGAGCACGTAGTTGCCCACCCACACCGGAATCTGCTCGTCGGTGATGGGGTGGGTCACGAACAGGCCGGTGGGCTGGCCCTTCTTTTCCTGCGTGGCCAGCTCGGCTTCGGTGGTGCCGCCGCTCTTGCATTCCTCGATGAAGGCCGCCAGCGCCGGGTTGCTGCGCGCCGCATGGGCCGCCAGCGGGTGCTCGGGCGCCACGGCGCAGAAGCTCACGCCCATGATGGTGTCGGCACGCGTGGTGAAGACGTACATGCGGCCATCGCCGATCAGCGCGCCGTCGTCACCGCGGATGTCGTGCGGGAAGGCGAAGCGCACGCCCTCGCTCTTGCCGATCCAGTTCTCCTGCATGAGCTTGACACGCTCGGGCCAGCCGGGCAGCTTGTCGCCGGTCACGAAGTCCAGCAACTCCTCGGCGTAGTCGGTGATCTTGAGGTAGTAGCCGGGGATCTCGCGCTTTTCCACCGTGGCGCCGGTGCGCCAACCCTTGCCGTCGATGACCTGCTCGTTGGCCAGCACGGTCTGGTCCACCGGGTCCCAGTTCACGACCTGGGTCTTGCGGTAGGCGATGCCCTTGTCCAGCATCTTCAGGAACAGCCACTGGTTCCAGCGGTAGTAGCTCGGGTCGCAGGTGGCGACTTCGCGCGACCAGTCGATGGCCAGGCCCATGGCCTGCATCTGCTTTTTCATGTACGCGATGTTCTCGTACGTCCACTTGGCGGGCGGCACGCCGTTCTTGAGCGCCGCGTTCTCGGCCGGCAGGCCGAAGGCGTCCCAGCCCATGGGCATGAGCACGTTGTGGCCGTTCATGCGCAGGTAGCGCGTGAGCATGTCGTTGATGGTGTAGTTGCGCACATGGCCCATGTGCAGCTTGCCGCTGGGGTAGGGCAGCATCGAGCAGGCGTAGAACTTCTTCTTGTTCGCGTCTTCCGTCACGCGGTAGGCATCGCGGGCGGTCCAGTGGTCTTGCGCGGCGCGCTCAACCTCTTGGGGAGAGTATTTGTCTTGCATGGAGGCTCGGGTCAGAATGGGGTGCAGCCACAGGACTGCGCTGCGCGGATTTTAGGCTGTCGGGCGCACCACCCTGCGCGCATGCCCTGCCAGCCGGCTTTCAGGGGTTTTTCGGGGCCGTGGCAGCCGCCTGTGGATCGGCCACGAAGCCGATGCGCTGCAGGCCTGCGGCATGGGCCGCCCCCATGATCTCGACGATGCGGCCATAGGGCACGGCGGTGTCGGCGCGCAGCTGTACTTCGGTGTCGGGCTCTGCAGCGCCGATGCGCTGCAGGCGCTCGGCCAGCGCGGCCTGCGCCAGCGGCTGGTCATCGAGGTAGGCCTGGCCGGTGCGATCCACCACCAGCGTGAGGGCCCTTGCGGGGGCGCCCGGCGCGGCGCCATCGGCGCGCGGCAGGTCCAGGCGGATGGCGCTGGCCATGAGCGGCGCGGTGAGGATGAAGATCACCACCAGCACCAGCATCACATCGACCAGCGGGGTCATGTTGATGTCACTCATGGGCGCCGAGCCCTGGCTGCGCTCCAACCGGCCGAAGCTCATTCCCCGCCTCCCGGACGGAAAAGCCCGCCCTGCGGGGTGCCGCCGGCTGCGGTATCGATGCGCAGCTCGCGCAGGTCGCGCGCTAAGCCTTCGAGGTCGGCTTCAATGCGCCCGATCAGGCGCCCACAGACGTTGTAGGCCAACACGGCCGGAATGGCCACGGCCAGGCCGGCGGCGGTCATGACCAGGGCTTCACCCACCGGACCGGCCACGCGGTCGATGGTGATCTGCCCGGCGCCGGCCATGGCCGAGAGTGCATGGTAGATGCCCCACACCGTACCCAGCAAGCCCACGAACGGCGCGGTGGAGCCCACGGTGGCCAGCAGCACCTGGCCGAACTGCAGGCGGCCCAACACCGCGTGCAGTGCGTCGCGCAGCACGCGCGTCAGGCGCTGGGACAGGCTGCCCATGGAAGCCAGCGCTGCCGGGGATGCCTGGTCGGCCACGGTGTTCACGGCCTGCACCATGGGCAGCACCAGGGCCAGCCGGTCGAAAGTCTGCAGGCGCAGCGCGGCGTCCTGCAGCGAGGGGGCCTGCCAGACCGCAGCCACGCAGCGCGCCACGTCGGCACTGGCGCGGCGCAGCAGGCGCAGCTTCCAGACGATCACCACCCAGCTGGCGACGGACATGCACAGCAGCACCAGGGCGGTGGCCTGCGTGACCGCATCGCCCTGGCGCCACCAATGGAGTGCATCCATGCGCTTGAACAGCCTGTTTGTTTACTTCAGGTTGAGCACGTCGAACATGTCGTGCAACCCGGTCTTGTGCGCGGCCAGGTAGCGCACGGCGCGCAGGCTGCCCTGGGCATAGGTGGTGCGGCTGGACGATTTGTGCGTGATCTCGATGCGCTCGCCGATGCCGGCGAACAGCACGGTGTGGTCGCCCACGATGTCGCCGCCACGGATGGCGGCAAAGCCGATGGAGGACGGATCGCGCTCGCCGGTGATGCCTTCGCGGGCGTAGACGGCGCATTCCTTGAGGTCCCGGCCCATGGCTTCGGCGATGACCTCGCCCATCTTGAGCGCGGTGCCCGAGGGCGCATCCACCTTGTGGCGGTGGTGGGCTTCGATGATCTCGATGTCGTAGCCGATGGCCATGGCCTTGGCGGCCATCTCCAGCAGCTTGAGCGTGACGTTGACGCCGACGCTCATGTTGGGCGCCATGACCACGGCCGTGCGCTGCGCCAGGGCCGCGATCTCGACCTTCTGCTCGTCGGAGAAACCGGTGGTCCCGATGACCATCTTCACGCCCAGTTCGGCGCACGCGGCCAGATGGGCCAAGGTGCCTTCGGGGCGGGTGAAGTCGATCAGGACGTCGGCGTTCTGCAGGCCCACCCGCAGGTCGGAGGTGATGGCCACGCCGCTGGCATGGCCGAGGAAGGCGGTGGCGTCCGAGCCGATGCCGGGACTGGCGGCCACGTCCAGTGCGCCGGCGAGCACGCAGTCATCGGTGGCACGCAGGGCCTCGATGAGCATGCGGCCCATGCGGCCCGAAGCGCCGGCCACGGCCACGCGCACGGGGGTGGAGGCAGTCGATGTGTTCCCTGGCATGTGTTTCCTGGTATCGCAAAAAAGGGGGTCCGCAGACCCATGTCAATCCATCAAAAAGCCCGCAGGGGGCTGGCTGGACGCTCAGCGCCCAGGCGCCTCAAGGGGCGGGTAGCGCGCCGGCGCGAGTTCCTGCGGTGCTGCGTCGGCAGCCTTTTCGGCAGGGGTTTCGGCTTTGCGCGCGGGATAGCGCGACAGCTGGTCCGGCGTGGCTTCCAGCACCGGCACCTTGCCCTTGCCGGTGCGGCCGCCGTCCAGCGAAGCGACGAATTCAGCCTCCGACGGCATCTCGTCGCCTTCCGAGCGGGCCAGCACGTCGCCCTCGAAGAACACCGTGAGCTTGCGGGTCTGCAGCTCGGCCGATGGTTTCTTCAGGGTGAAGACATACTCCCAGCGGTTGGAATGGAACAGGCTGGTCACCAGGGGCGTGCCCAGGATTTCACGCACCTGCTGGCGGCTCATGCCGGGCTTCAAGGCCTCGACCTGTTCGCGCGAGACGAAATTGCCCTGCACGACGTCGATCTTGTACGGCGTGACCACGGTGGCCAGGCGGCGGCTGGCGCCGTCCAGGCTGCCGCACCCTGCCAGGGTACCGACAGCGGCACCCACCAACAGGATCCAGCCCAGGCGGGCATTGATACGGGCTTTGACTGGCATGAGGGAAAGAGCAGAGGATATGATCAAACCATTGTAGCGGCAGCCTCTCTCCCCTTCCCGGGCCACCGGCAACCAGGACCAATCCATGACCAACATCGACGAACTCAAAAGCACCGGCCTCAAGGCAACCCTGCCCCGCCTGAAGATCATGGAGATCTTCCAGAAAGGCGCACAGCGCCACATGACGGCGGAAGACGTGTTCCGCGTGCTGCTGGAAGAGCGCTCGGACATCGGCCTGGCCACCGTGTACCGCGTGCTCACGCAGTTCGAGCAGGCGGGCATCCTGATCCGCAGCAACTTCGAGAGCGGCAAGGCGGTGTATGAGCTCAACGAGGGACAGCACCACGACCATTTCGTGTGCACGTCCTGCGGCAAGGTGGAAGAGTTCTACGACCCCGAGATCGAAAAGCGCCAGCAGATCGTGGCCAAGGCCAAGGGCTGGCTGGTGCAGGACCACACCATGGCGCTATACGGCCAGTGCGCCGCCTGCGCCAGCAAGAACGCCTGAAGTCCGCAGCCCTGCGGGCCGCGCCTGGCTTCAGCCTCCGGTATCGCGCTCCATGGCGCGGCGATGGCGCTCCACGAATTCCTGGTAGGTATCGATCCCGCGCAACTGCAGGATGGTGTTGCGCACGGCGGCTTCCACCAGCACGGCGATGTTGCGGCCGGCCACCACCTGGATCACCACCTTGAGCACAGGCACGCCAAGCACGTCCTGGGTGAGTGGCTCGTAGGGCAGACGCTCGTAGTCGCGCTCCAGCGTCTCCTTGCGCACCAGGTGCACGATGAGTTTGAGGCGCATCTTGCGGCGCACGGCCGTCTCGCCAAAGATGGCGCGGATGTCCAGGAGGCCGATGCCGCGCACTTCGAGCAGGTTCTGCAGCAGCTCGGGGCACTTGCCCTCGATGGTGGTCTGGTTGATGCGAAACAGGTCCACCGCATCGTCGGCCACCAGGCCGTTGCCGCGCGAGATCAGCTCCAGGCCGAGTTCGCTCTTGCCCAGGCCCGACTCACCCGTGATCATCACGCCCAGGCCCAGGATGTCCATGAACACGCCGTGCATCGTGGTGCGGTCGGCAAAGTGCTTGGACAGGTAGGCCCGCAGCACGTCGATCACGAAGGCCGAGGA
Organism: Acidovorax sp. Root219; assembly: GCF_001428665.1. GTDB lineage: Bacteria > Pseudomonadota > Gammaproteobacteria > Burkholderiales > Burkholderiaceae_C > Acidovorax. The sequence continues at coordinate 903,431 of NZ_LMIJ01000011.1, read as the reverse complement.
CTCGTGCGTGGAGAACATCGGGATCTGCGCACGTTCGCACATCGATACCAGCGCATCGGGCGCGGTCTGGCTATCGGCCAGCACCAGCACCGGCGGCTCCAGCGTCACGATGCGGGCGATGCGGCGCTTGCAGTCGTCGGGCGAGGCGCTGCTCAGGTACGCGATTTCGCGCTCACCGAGGATCTGTACCCGGTAGGGGTGGATGTAATTGAGGTAGCCGACCAGGTCGGCGCCCGAGCGCGCAGAGCGCACGGCGACTTCGTCAAAGCGGCGTTCTGAAGCGCCGAGGCCCGCGACCCATTCCCATTTCAGGGGGCCGCGGAATTCCTCGAACAGGACATCGGCGCTGACAACATTGGGCTTCACGGCAGAAGGCGGGTGCGCGATGCCGGCTCGGCTCAGGCGGCCTGGGTGGACTGCCAGCCGGCAATCATGCCGTGCAGTTCGGCCGCGTCAATGCTGGCCTTGAGCTTTTCGCGCAGGACCGAGTCGCTGAGCAGTTCGGCGATCTCCGAGAGGATTTCCAGGTGCTTCTGGGTCGCCGCTTCGGGCACCAGCAGAAAGATCAGCAGCGCCACCGGCATTTCGTCGGGGGCGTCGAAGCCGATGGGATGGGCCAGCTGGAACACGGCAGCCATCGGGGCCTTGAGGCCCTTGATGCGGCCGTGCGGGATGGCCACACCGTGGCCCAGGCCCGTGGAGCCCAGGCGCTCGCGCGCAAACAGGCTGTCGGTGATCAGGGCACGCGAGAGCCCGTGCTGGCTCTCGAACAGCAGACCCGCCTCTTCAAAAGCACGCTTCTTGCTGGTGGAGTCCACGCTCACGAGCACTTGGGCGGGAGGCAGGATGGAGGCGAGTCGGTTCATGGTCAGAGGTAACAATTATGCACATATTGGCAAAAACCCTGAGCAATTTACAAGGAGCCACAAAAAAACCGCCTCCAGGGGCGGTTGCTGTGGCCCGCAATGCAACGCTCAGGCGTGCATTTCGCGCTTGGCAGCTTCGTGGTGGTGGTCCTGCAGGCGGTCCTTGTGGCGCACCACCTGGCGGTCCATCTTGTCGACCAACTCATCGACCGCAGCATACAGGTCGGAGTGGGAGCTTTCGGCAAACAGGTCGTTGCCTTTCACATGGATATTGCATTCCGCTCGCTGGCGCTTTTCCTTTTCCTTTTGCTTCTCTACTGTCAGCAGCACCTTGACATCTACTACCTGGTCGAAATGGCGATTGATCCGGTCCAGCTTGGTGGTCACATAACTGCGCAGGGCTGGGGTAACTTCGAGGTGGTGACCGCTGATCGTCAAGTTCATAAATAAGTCTCCTGTGGCTCTCGGTGGAACAAATGCCGCCCTGGATCAGAGGTGCGGCCCGGCGAACTTGGATGCATCCATTGACGGGTTCACTATGCCCCTGCTGTCATCGAAATGCAATCCCATACCGCCCCTGCCCGCTGGGTTATGCCGGCCAAGGTGCCAGCGGCCCGAAAAGGGCGCACAATGGCTGAGTTGGCGGGGGAGCACCTCCCCCTTTCGCCTCGCGACTCAAGCCTTGGCTGCAGTCACCGGCGCTGCGCCATGCAGCACCAGCCGCCCCACCACCATGATCGACAGCACGCTGGCAACGGTGCCCACCACAGCGGCCATCCAGTAGCCCTGCACCAGCCCCTGGGCATCGCGGCTGATCAGCACACCCCCCACCAGTGACGCCACCCCCATGGCAGCAGACTGCACCGAGGCATTGAGCGTCATGAATGTGCCGCGCAGTTGCGGATTGGCGGCCGAGGTGATGATGGCCATGCCCGGAATCATGCGCCCGCTCATGAAGGCAAACATCAGCGTGGACACGATCAGCACGGTCCACAGCGGCACCCCGTGCACCAGCGTGATGCCCAGCAGGCAGGGCCCGACCGCCAGGGCCAGCCAGCGGAAGGTGGCCACCTTGCCGCGCGCATCCGTCAGGCGCCCGAACAGGCGTGCCGTGAACAGCGTCACCACCCCGCCGCACAGGTAGATCAATGGCACCTGGTCGGTGCGCACGCCGGCATTGGCCTGCATGTAGATCGTGATGTAGGGGATCACCGTGAAGCCCGTGAACATCAGCAGGCCCGAGAACACGAAGGCCCGCCGGTGGTTGGCGTCCCGCAGCACCTCGGCGATGCCGCCCAGCGCCGTGCGCTGCTGGCCTGCGGCCAGATGGGCGTTCATGGTGGGCAGCGTACGCGCGGCAAACACCAGCAGCAGCAGGCACATGGCGGCGATGGCGAAGAAGGGCATGTGCCAGCCTCCGTACTCGGCGAACACCAGCCCCAGCGGCACCCCGGCCACCGTGGACACCGAGAACGAGGTCATCACGATGCCCATCGCCCGCCCGCGCCGTTCGAAGGGAACGACATCGGCCACGACAGTCTGGCACAGGGCCGAGAGCACGCCGCCGAACATGCCGGCCAGCACGCGCGCCACCATCAGCGTGGCGTAGGTGGGCGCCAGGCCGCAGGCCAGCGTGGCCAGGCCGAACAGCGCGTACAGCGCCAGCAGCAGCCGCTTGCGGCCAAAGCGGTCGATGTAGGTGGAGGCCAGCAGCCCCGAGACACCGGCCGACAGCGTGTACGCCGACACCAGCAGGCCGAACTGCGCGTCACTGATGGAGAAGATGCGCGTGAGCTGCGGGCCCAGCGGCATCATGATCATGAAATCCAGGATGTGGGTGAACTGCACGCCCGCCAGGGTCAGCAGCAGCCACAGTTCGCGGCGGGGAGTGAGGGGATGGGAAGTGGGCACAAAGGGTGGCCGGCAAGGGCATGGTGAAAGCAAGCCCGGCAGTGTGCCGCCCCTCGGGGTGCCCTACAAGCCCCTGCCCGACCGGACCGCCCGCCCCGGCGCGTAAAATCGCAGATTGCACAGATTGTGGCCGCGCGGGTGCGCGCCCCTCCCCTTTTCCCCAAGGCCTGCCTGCAGCGGACACCGACTGCCCCACACCGACACCATGACCCAGCCCAGCTCCAACGCCCTGCACACCTCTGCCCTGACCTCGCTGCCCCTGCTCGCACGCGGCAAGGTGCGCGACAACTACGCCGTGGGCGACGACCGCATCCTGATGGTGGCCAGCGACCGCCTCTCGGCCTTCGACGTGATCATGGGCGAACCCATCCCCGGCAAGGGCGAGCTGCTCACGCAGATGGCGCTGTTCTGGTTCGACAAGCTCGGCCACATCTGCCCCAACCACCTGACCGGCGACGCCCCCGAGAGCGTGGTCACCCCGGCCGAGGCGCCGCAGATCCGCGGCCGCTCGATGCTGGTGCAGCGCCTGCAACCCATTCCGGTCGAGGCGGTGGTGCGCGGCTACCTGGCCGGCAGTGGCTGGAAGGAATACCAGGAGTCGCGCTCGGTCTGTGGCGTGCCTCTGCCAGAAGGCCTGACCAACGCGGCCAAGCTGCCCGCGCCCATCTACACCCCGGCCGCCAAGGCCGCAGCGGGCGAGCACGATGAGAACATCACCTTCGAGCGCACCGTGGAGATGATCGGCCTGCCCCTGGCCACGCAGATCCGCGACCTGAGCATCGCCATCTACCAGGCCGCCGCCGAGATCGCGCTCACCAAGGGCATGATCATTGCCGACACGAAATTCGAATTCGGCCTCGCGCCCGATGGCACGCTGGTGCTGATGGACGAGGTGCTCACGCCCGACAGCTCGCGCTACTGGCCCGTGGAAGGCTATGAAGCGGCGCTCGCAACTGGCCAGAACCCGCCGAGCTACGACAAGCAGTTCGTGCGCGACTGGCTGGAACAGGCCCAGGTCAACGGCAAGCCCTGGGACAAGACCCCACCCTCGCCGCGCCTGCCGCGCGAAGTGATTGAAAAGACCGCGGCCAAGTACCGCGAGGCGCTGGAACGCCTGGTCGGCTGATTCCCTGGTCACGGCAACGAAAAAGGCTCCCGAGGGAGCCTTTTTGCATGGGGGGGGCGCTGGTCAGCTGAGCACGACGCTCGACAGGCGGCGGCGGTAGGTGGCCACCACCGGATCGTCCGGCGGGATCTGGCCGTCGGCCACCTTGGCCTTGGGCTGCTCGATGATCTCCAGGATGGCGACGTAGGTCTTGCGCGCCACCTCCTCGCCCCAGGCCTTGTCGCGCATGAGGATCTCCAGGAGTTCGTCCATGGCGTCGGTCCAGCGCTGCTCGGTGATGAGCCAGCGCGCCTGTGCCAGGCGGGCATCGAAGTCGCGCTTGTTGGCGGCAATCTTCGCGTCGAACGCGGCAGTGTCGCCGGCGCCTTCGCTGGTCAGCACCGCATCGATGGCATCCATCCAGACCTTGAGCGCGGCGATCTTGCGCGAATTGGGGGCCTTGGCGATCACCGGCGCAAAGGCCACCTTGGCGTCGTCGTCACGGCCCAGTTGCAGCAGCAGCTTGACGTAGTCGAAGCGGGCGTCGTCGTTGCCCGGGTCGGTGGCCACCGCGTGCTGCAGCTTCTCCAGCGCCGTGTCGGTGTCGCCTTCGGCCAGCGCATCCAGAGTCTCTTCCTCCGGCTCCTCGGCTTCCAGGACTTCGGCGGTGGGCAGGTGCTTGTCGAGGAACTCGCGCACCTGGCCCTCGGGCAGGGCCCCCATGAAGCCGTCCACGGGCTGGCCGTTCATGAGCAGCACGCAGGTGGGAATGCTGCGGATGCCGAACATGCCAGCCAGTTGCTGCTCCTGGTCGGAGTCGATCTTGGCCAGCTTGAAGCGGCCGTCGTACTCGGTCTCCAGCTTCTCCAGCACCGGACCCAGCGACTTGCAGGGGCCACACCAGGGCGCCCAGAAATCCACCAGCACAGGCACTTCCATCGAGGCGGCAATCACCTCGGCTTCAAAATTTTCTACGGTGACATCAATCATGGTCGGGGGCCCAGGGCCGGTGAAGCAAGTTGGCGCTATTTTGGCGCATTGAAACAACCCCGTGGCAGGGGGGCCATCGCAAATCGTAAAATCGGGGGTTCCACCTACAGCGCCGAAGCAGACCCGAGTCCGCCGCAGCGCCCCCACACACACCATGAAACCCATCCAGATCGGCGTGGTCATGGGCTCCAGCAGCGACTGGGAGACCATGCAGCATGCAGTGCAGATTCTTGAGCAATTCGGCATTTCCCACGAGGCACGCGTGGTGTCGGCGCACCGCATGCCCGACGACATGTTCGCCTATGCCGAAGCCGCCGTCGGCCGGGGCCTCAAGGCCATCATCGCCGGTGCCGGGGGTGCCGCCCACCTGCCCGGCATGATCGCCGCCAAGACCACCGTGCCCGTGCTGGGCGTGCCGGTGGCCAGCCGCCACCTGCAGGGCGTGGACTCGTTGCACAGTATCGTGCAGATGCCCAAGGGCATCCCCGTGGCGACCTTCGCCATCGGCACGGCCGGCGCCGCCAACGCGGCCCTGTTCGCGGTGGCCCTGCTGGCCAGCGAGAGCCCCGAACTGCGCCAGCGCCTGGAAGCCTTCCGTGCCGAGCAGACCGAAGTGGCGCGCAACATGACCCTGCCCCCCGCTACTGCATGACCACGCTGTCTGCCCCCCTCCTTCCAGGATCGACCCTGGGCGTCCTTGGCGGCGGCCAACTCGGCCGCATGTTCGTGCACACGGCCCAGGCCATGGGCTACTTCACCGCCGTGCTCGATGCCGACCCCACCAGCCCCGCCGGGCTGGTGAGCCACCACCACATTGAAACGGGCTACGAAGACGCGGCCGGCCTGGCCGAGCTGGCCCGCGTGGCGGATGCGGTGACCACCGAATTCGAGAACGTGCCCGCCACCGCCCTCGCGGCCCTGGGCGCGCTGCGCCCCGTGTCGCCCGCTGCAGGTGCCGTGGCCGTGGCGCAGGACCGCGCACAGGAAAAAGCCCATTTCGTGCGCTGCGGCGTGCCGTGCGCACCCTATGCGGTGATCGAGACGGCCGCGCAACTGGCCGCCGTCTCGCCAGACCTGCTGCCCGGCATTCTCAAGACCGCGCGCATGGGCTACGACGGCAAGGGCCAGGTGCGGGTGAAGACTGCGGCCGAACTCGCGGCCGCCTGGAATTCGGTGGGCCAGGTGGCCTGCGTGCTCGAAAAGATGCTGCCGCTGGCGCTCGAATGCTCGGTCATCGTGGCGCGTGGGGCCGACGGCGCCTGCGTGCACCTGCCGGTGCAGCGCAACCTGCACCGCGACGGCATCCTGGCCGTGACCGAGGTGCATGCCGGCAACCTGCCCGACGACCTGGCACTCCAGGCCATCGCGGGTGCCATCTCGGTTGCCACCGGCCTGTCGTACGTGGGCGTGCTGTGCGTGGAGTTCTTCGTGCTGCAGGACGGCGCTCTGGTGGTCAACGAGATCGCCCCGCGCCCGCACAACAGCGGCCACTACAGCCAGAACGCCTGCGATGTCTCGCAGTTCGAATTGCAGGTGCGCACGATGGCCGGCCTGCCGCTCACGCAGCCGCGCCAGCACAGCCCGGCGGTCATGCTCAACCTGCTGGGCGACCTGTGGTTTGCTGCCGACGGCAGCGGGCAGACCCCGCCCTGGGCCGAAATACTGGCCCTGCCCGGCACCCACCTGCACCTGTACGGCAAGCGCGAAGCCAAGCCCGGGCGCAAGATGGGGCACCTGAACATCACGGCAGACAGTGCCGATGCGGCACGCGCCACCGCCCTCAAGGCTGCGGCCCTGCTGGGCATTGCGCCCTTCTGACCCGGTCGGACCGCATTCCATGATCCTCGACGGCACTCAGCCCGAATCCATTGCCGCCGCCGCCCGTGCGGTGCGCAGCGGCGCCCTGCTGGGCCTGCCCACCGAGACGGTGTACGGCCTGGCGGCCGATGCCAGCAGCGATGCGGCCGTGGCGCAGATCTTCGCGGCCAAGGGCCGGCCCAGTGACCACCCGCTGATCGTGCATGTGGCCGACGCCTCGGGCATCGGCCATTTCGCAAGCGAAGTGCCGGCCTTTGCACAGGCCCTGGTCCAGGCATTCTGGCCCGGGCCCCTGACCCTGATCCTGCCGCGCCGCAACGGCGTGGCCACGGCCGCCACCGGCGGCCAGGACAGCGTGGGCCTGCGCTGCCCGGCCCACCCTGTCGCCCACGCACTGCTGGCCGCCTGCGCAGCCCCCGGGAATGGCAGCGAACTCGGTGGCCCGCCCGTGTGGGGGGTGGCCGCCCCCAGCGCCAACCGCTTTGGCCGCGTGAGTCCCACCACCGCCCAGCATGTCGCCGACGAGTTGGGCGAGGACCTGCTGGTGCTCGATGGCGGCCCTTGCCCCGTGGGCATCGAATCGACCATCGTCGACTGCACGCGCGGCACGCCGGTGCTGCTGCGCCCGGGGGCCATCACGCGCGCGCAGATCACCCGCGCCTGCGGCATCGCTCCGCTGTCCAAGGAAGACCTGCCCGAGCACACCCCGCGCGCCTCGGGCACGCTGGAGGCCCACTACGCTCCGAACGCCAAGGTGCGCCTGATGGACGCCAAGGCCCTGCAGACGGGCCTGGACCTGCTGGGTGCCGATGCGGCCAACATGGCCATCTATGCCCGCGCGGCACTGCGCACGCGCTCGTCCAAATTGGTCATACGCCGCATGCCCGATGATGCGACGGCCACGGCCCAACAGCTCTTTGCGGTCCTGCGCGGCTTCGACGACGAGGGTGTCAAACTGATCTGGATAGAGACCCCGCCCGCCACCCCGGAGTGGGAAGGCGTGCGGGACCGCTTGCAGCGTGCAGCAGCCGCCTGAATACCAATTTGCCCGCACTGTGACAATGCTTTACATGCCTTGACATGGCGTCGTTAAACTAACCCCCCATTTTCTGGAGAAATACATGGCAGCAAATTGGATGCGCCGCACCGTACTGGTGGCCGCATGCGCGTCGGCCGCATTGCTTGCGGCCTGCGGTTCGAGCACGACGGAGTCGGCTTTCAACCCCGAGCGCCTGGTGGCCTTTGGCGACGCCTACAGCGATGTGGGCCAAAAGGGCACGCGCTACACGGTCAACGATGGCAGCGTGAACAACTGGACGCTGCAGATCGCCTCGCGCTACGGCAAGACATTGACCGCATCGTCCACGGCTGGCGGCCGCAGCTATGCCGTGGGCAATGCGCGCGTGGCGATCAAGCCCGACGCCGCAGGCGTGGCGACCACCTCCACCGTGACCGAGCAGATCGACGCCTTTCTCGCCGCCGGCGGCGTTGCCGCGAACGACCTGATCGTCATCAACGGCGGCCCGAGCGATGTGATCGCCGGCATGGCCGCCGTGACGGCCGGCACCCAGAGCACCACCGACATGGTGGCCGCTGCGCGCAAGGCTGGCCAGGACTTGGCTACCCAGGTGCGCCGCCTGGTCGCTGCGGGCGCCAAGAACGTGGTCGTCACCGGTACCTATGACCTGGGCAAGACGCCCTGGGCCAAGGCCATCAACCGCGAAGCCCTGCTGAGCGATGCCAGCAGCCGTTTCAACGAAGGTCTGCTGGTGAGCATCGTCGATCTGGGCGCCAACGTGCTGTACGTGGACTCGGCCTACTACGTGAACCTGTACGTCGGCACCCCCGCCAACTACGGCTTCAACAACGCCACCACGCCGGTGTGCACCTCGCTGGACACCACCAACGGCATCGGCATCGGTGCCGGCCAGGTCAACTCGGCCCTGTGCACCACCTCGACGCTGGTGGCCAGTGCCAACCAGGACGCCTACGTGTTCGCCGACAGCGTCTACCTGACGCCCAACGCCCACCGCCAGTTCGGCAACTACGCCTACGACCGCCTGCGCGCTCGCTGGTAAGCAAGCCCTGCGGCCCCGGCCCATGAAAAAGCCGACCCTTTTGGGGTCGGCTTTTTTGTTGGCGGGCCCGGGTCAGAACCTGTACGCGACGCCGATGGCGATCACGTCGGGGTTCAACCGCTTGCTGATCGACTGGCCCGAAGACAGGTGCGTCGTGGTCTTGAGGAAGCTCTTGTAGTAGGCGGCATCCAGCGACCAGCGCTCATTGAAGTTCCACACAAAGCCGACCTGGGGAGTCAGCCCCCACTTGTTGTCCACCGACGCCGTCGTGGGGCGTGAAGGCGTGCCACCGGTCAGGCCGCTCAAGGTGGCCGTGGTGCGGGTCTTGAAGAAGCGGCTGTAGGTCAGGCCCAGGCCCACATAGGGGCGAAAGCGCGCCTCGGGCTCGGCAAAACGGTACTGGGCGAACACGGTGACCGGCAGGACCTTGGTCTCGCCGAGCTTGCCCACGCCCGCGATGGCGCCATCGCCCTCGATCTCGTGCTTGAACGGAAGCGCCAGGGGGACATCCACGGCCCAGTGGTCGGTCAGCATGTAGTTCACGCCGCCGGACAGCGAGGTGGCATTGCCCACGTCGACCTTGGTGCCCGGAAAGCTCGGAGCGCTCAGGTCGCCGCTCCTGACCTGCGGGGCAATGTGCGTGAATCCGGCGCGCACGCTGAACGTGCCCGCCACCTGGGCCGAGGCGCTGGCACCCAGCAAGAGTGCCGCGACAGCCAGACCGGCCTTGGAAAATTGGTGCATGAAAGACTCCTTCGAAGGGATGGAGCAAAGCCGGCTCACAGCCAGCCCGCCCGGGACAGCGAACGCGACACCAACTGCCCGACCAGTTGGTGGCCATAGGGCGTGGGGTGGAAGCTGTCGGAGAAGCCATAGCTCTTCCACCAGTCCGCACCGCCGGGGGCACCCGCAGGTGGCGCCATGGCCGAGAGGGCTGCGGCCGTGCAGGTGGGGAAGCTGTAGGTCGGCAGGCCATCGCTGCCCACGCCCGTGGCCGGGCAGGCTGGCGTGGTGGCGTTGGTGAGCTGGTACTGGGCCGGGTTGGTCGACTGGTCCTTGAAAGATGTGTAGAAGTCCACCACCACGATGCGCTCGTCACCGGCCAGGCTGGTGGCCAGTTGCGCGTTGAAGGCCTGGACCCAGCCGTCGAACAGGGCCTCGGCCTGCTTGGCGGCCTCGGCACCGCGCTGGGCGGAGATCGAGGCCAGCACCATCAGGAAGCGGGGAGTGCGGGTGATGCCGGGGGCATTCAGCACGGCCACGCGGGGAGCGCCCTTGGCGACCGTGTTGGCCTTGATGGTGGCCGCGAACTGCTGTGCCAGCGCCTGCATGTAGGCGCCACCCACCTGGGCCTGGCCTGCGGCACCACCCGCCAGGGCGGCGTTGACCGTGGCCGCAGGCAGCACAGAGCCCAGCACGGCTGCATAGGCCTGGCCATTGTCGGTAGCCGCCCGGAGGTAGGCGCCTACCAGGTCCGCCGCATCGTTGCCGCCACCGTCGACCAGCACCAGGTCCGAGGCGGTGTAGCCGCCATTGCCCAGGTCCTTGAGCTGCTGGGTGATGGACACGGGCGAGGTGGGCGCCGTGAAGTTGTTGATCCGCCCGCCGCCCACGGCATAGTTCGAGCAGGCGGCATTGGCGGAAAACGCCGTGCCGTTGAAGACGTAGTGTGCGCACAGCGACTGGCCATAGCTGGTGGCCACGCGCTCGGGCCAGATCGGCGTTGATCCGGCGCCGGTGGCGGCCGTGCCCTGCACGGTGAATTTATAGCCGAAGGTGCCGCTGTCGGCCAGGCTGTCGCCAGCCACTTTCACCAAGGTCACGGGCGCCGCAGGGGCGGTGTCCGAGCCGCCACCACCGCATGCTGCGAGCAGGCAGGCCGTTGCCAGCACCGAAAGGGCGGCCTTGCATTGTCTTGTGTTCAAGGGAGTTCTCCAGGAAAGAAGATTACAAAAAGCACGACCGTGCTTTTTTGCAACAACCATCCTAACTCCGCATGCGCTTCTTGCCCGCCCGGGAAACTACTAAGCCATGCACCATGAAAAAAGCCGACCCGGAGGTCGGCTTTGGCCCTTGGCGAGACTGCGTCGCTTACTTCACGATGATGTCGAAGGCGGCGCGTGCCTGGGCATGGCAGAACGGTGGCTCATAGGTGCCATGGTAGGCGCCGTAGTAGGTGGCAAAGGCTGCAGAAGTCGGGTCGGTAGGCGCTGCGCCGCCGGGGCCGAAGGTGGCCTGGATGGGCCCGTCCACATCCACCGAGATCACGTTGGTCACGCCGCGGGCCGCGAAATCGGCGGCCATCACGCGCTGGTGCACGGCAGGCGGCACCGTGGGGTCGCCCGAGCCACCGCACAGCAGCACGCGCGACTTGGGCGTCCAGCCCAGGAGGTCGTTCTTCTGGGCGGCCAGGTAGAGCGGGTCGTTCACGTTCGTCTGGCTGCTGGCGAGGAAGGCCGGCTGGAACAGCGCATCGCGTGCCTGGTTGGGCGTGCCGCCCGGCAGCGTGCCCGAGGTCACCAGCGTGGTGTAGTTCATCGTCGGGTTGGGCAGCAGCGTCTCGATATAGTTGGAGTACGGTGCCTTGAAGGCCTGCTTCACATCGGAATAGATGTTGCCGTAGACCTTCTGCCAGGCCGTCACAAGGTAGGGCACGAAGAACTGCACGCCCGCGATCGCGTCTGGAATGCGCAGCGAGCCCGACAGGTTGTAGGGCCCTGCCAAGTGGGCGCCGGCCGCCACATCGAATTCGTTGCCGTAGTCGCGCTCGGCGGCACGGTGCGCGGCCATCGAGGCATGTCCGCCCTGCGAATAGCCGGTGAACAGAATGCGGCCCGACAGGTTGGCCCCCACCGAGCCGGCGACCTTGCGTGCGGCACGCACCGAATCGATCACCGAGGTGGCTTCCGAATCGGCGTGCAGGTAGGGGTGGTAGCTGTAGCCCGACTTGGCAAACCCGAGGTAGTCGGTGGCGACCACGGCATAGCCCTGCGAGGCGTACATGGCGGCCAGCAGGAAGGTCTCGCTGTCCTGCGGGTTGGCCAGGGTGCGGGGCTTCTGCACATCGGTACCCTTGGCATAGGCCAGCAGGGCAGCCTTCTCGCCGTTGCAGCTGCCTGCGGGCACCAGCATCACGCCCGAGGCATTGGTGAGTTCGCCGGCCTTGGCGCCTGCCGTGTAGTAGTTGAGCGCCACGACCTTCACGTCGCACCGTGCCTTGCCGGCAAGGGCCCTGAGGCCGCTGGACGTGGTGCCCGCATCGATCTGGTCGGCCGTCAACGTGGTCAGGGTGACGGGGAGCTCCACCAGGTCGCCGCGTCCGGCGTCGTCGGAGCCTCCGCAAGCGGCGAGCAGTGCCGCTACGGCGGCGATACAGGTCAGGCGAAAGTACTTCATGGTCGCAATCCTCTCTCTATGTGGGCTATGTCGGCGGATGGTAACGCAGCATCGTGCGCGCACCTGCGCCCTAGCGACCATTAGGGAATACGAGTGCCCCAGGACGCCTGGGCGACAGCTGCCTGCCGCGCGCGCCTGCGCCCTACTGGTCGCGCGCGGCCCAGTCGGTCAGCGCATCGAGCACCGGGCGGGCGGCCGCGGCGTTGGCGTGGTTGACCATGGCCACCAGCACGTAGCGCCGGCCACTGGCGCCATCCACGTAGCCGGCAATGGCCATCACGTCGCGCAGGCTGCCGGTCTTGAGATGGGCCGCGCCCCGGGCCTGGCTGCGGCGCAGGGTGCCATCCACCCCGGCGATGGGCAGGGAGGACACCAGCTCGGGCATCACCGGCGAGGCCCAGGCCGATTGCAGCATGCGCGCCAGGCCCTGGGCGGTGATGCGCGCATCGCGCGAGAGGCCGGCGCCGTTGTCGGCCACGGGCTGGTCGGTATCGCCAAAGCGCAATTGCCACCAGCGGCGCAAGGCCTCGCGTGCACCATCGAACGTGGCAGGCGCGCCCTTGTTCCCCAGCGCCAGCGTGAGGAACACCTGCTGCGCCATGACGTTGTTGCTGTACTTGTTCACGTCGCGCACCACCTCGGCCAGCGCGGGCGAGGTGGCCACGAAGGCGGGCTTCAGGCCGGCCGGCACCTTGCCGTCGCGCACGCTGCCCGTGAGCTTGCCGCCCAGCTCGCGCCACATGCCCTCCACCGCGCGCGCAGCAAAGCCGCGCGGATCGGCCGGGGCGATGGGCCACACGCGCTCGCCGCAGCTGGCCGGGAACACGCCCTGGAAGGCAATGCGCGCCGGGTCGGAAAGCTCCGCGCGCAGGGCGCCGCGCCAGTCGCCGCAGTCCGCCCCTGGGGCGGCCAGCGCCACGGAGGCCTGGCGCTGCACGCCGGCCATCGGGGGGTCGTACTGGATGCGCGCCAGGCCTGCGGCCATGTCCGGCACGAAGGTCATTACCTGCGACTTGTAGTTCACCAGCAGCGCATCGGGCGAGGCGTTGTAGGGCCGCAGGGGCTCGTTGTCGAAGCTGCCGGGGTCCTGCTCGGGCACGTCGAAGGCGGTGCGGTCGAGCACGATGTCGCCCACGATGACTTGGATGCCCTGGCCCTGCAGTCGGCGCAGCAGCAGCCACAGGCGCTCCATCACCAGCTTGGGATCGCCCTGGCCCTGGATGTAGACGTTGCCGCGCAGGCTGCCGTCCTGCACCGTGCCCTGCACGTAGACGGGGGTGTTCCAGGCATAGGCCGGGCCCAGCTGGTCGAGCGCTGCGTAGGTGGTGACCAACTTCATCACCGAGGCCGGGTTCATGGGCACCTGGGCGCGGTGCGCCAGCCGAGGCGCCTGCCGCGCACCGCCCTGGGCGTCGACCACCAGCACCGAGAGCGCTTCGCGCGGCAGGCGGGCACGGGAGAGTGCGGCCTCCACCTCGGGCGGCAGGGGCGTGGGGGTGGGTGCCTGGGCATGGGCGCCGGGAAGCGCCAGGCACCACAGCACGGCCAGCAGGGCGGCAAGGCGCCGCGAAGGCGCGAAGGATGGCTGGGGCAGACAGGTCAACAGGCGTACGGACAACATGGACGGGGAGTCTATCGCCCACCACCGGCACGGCCTGCCCGGCCCGCCGATAATCCCCCGATGCGCTTTTCTCCCCGGGCCAAGGGCCTGCTGGCGGCCCTGGTGACCGTCACCCTCTGGACCAGCTTCATCGTGATCGCACGCGCCTCGGCGCAGCGCACCCTCACCCCCCTGGACATCACGCTGCTGCGCATCGTGGGCGCCAGCCTGGTGCTGGTGCCCTGGGGCTGGTGGCTGGTGCGCCGGCGCGGTGCGCTACTGGGCGCCAGCGCCCCGGCCTCCAGCCTGGCCGGCATCTCGCCCCTGCCGCTATCGACCACGGCCCTGCTGGGCATCTTCGGCGGGGTGCTGTACGCCGTGCTGGCCTACGCCGGCTTCTTCCACGCCCCGGCCACCCATGCCGCCGTGCTCATGCCTGGCAGCCTGCCGCTGTGGACCGCCTTGCTGGCGGTGGTCGTGCTGCACGACCGCATCACGCCCCTGCGCGCGGCGGGCCTGGCGCTCATCGTGGCCGGCGACCTGCTGGTGGGCGGGCGCAGCCTGCTGGCGGGCTTTGCCGGGGGTGATGTGTGGAAGGGGGACGTGCTCTTCATGCTGGCCGCCGCCAGCTGGGCCGCCTACAGCGTGCAGGCCCGGCGCCTCGCCGTGGATGCGGTGCAGGCCACCATCGCCATCACGGCCTTTGCGCTGCTGGTCTACGCCCCGGTCTATGGAGTGCTGGTGGCGCTGGGCACGGTCTCCAGCCACCTGGGCCAGGCACCGTGGCGCGAGATCCTGTTCCAGCTGGTGTTCCAGGGCGGCGGCTCCGTGGTCATCTCGGGCATTGCCTTCACGCGCATGATCCAGCACTACGGCCCCGTGCGCAGCACCATGATCACGGCGCTGGTGCCCGGGCTGTCGGCCATCGGCGCGGTGCTGCTGCTGGGCGAACCCCTGCACTGGAACCTGGGCGCGGGCCTGGCGCTGGTGACCACGGGTATCCTGCTGGGTGTGCTGCGCAAGAGCCCCACGCCCGCCGCCCTGCCGCCCGCTTCGCCAAAATCCGCAGCCTGATGTCCCCGCCCGCCACCGCCATGAACCTGCTTGCCTTCGATACCAGCACCGATACCCTGTCCATCGCCGTGCAGCACGGGGACATGGTGCACCAGCACACGGGCCCGGGGGGCGCATTGGCATCGGCCACGCTGATCCCGGCCATCAACCGCCTGCTGGCAGAGGCCGGCCTGTCGTTCGCCACGCTGGACACCATCGTGTTCGGTCGCGGCCCTGGTTCGTTCACAGGGTTGCGCACGGCTTGCGCCGTGGCCCAGGGGCTGGCCTTCGGGGCCCGCGGCGGTGCGGGCGTGCCCGTGCTGCCGGTGGACACTTTGCTAGCGGTGGCCGAAGAGGCGCGCCACCAGCATGGCAGCACCCAGGTGGTGGCCGTGCTCGATGCGCGCATGGACGAGGTCTACAGTGCCCGCTGCGCATGGCTGCCCGCCGAGAACCGCTGGCTGGCCGATGCCGACTTCGGCCTCGGAGCCCCCGAGACCGTGCAAGTGCCGGCCGGATGGAGCGTGGCCGGCAATGCGCACACCCCCTATGGCGAGCGCCTGGCCCCCCTGGCCGCGCATGTGCAGGCCCTGCCCACGGCGACTGCACTGCTGCGCCTGGCGCCAGGCCTGCTGGCCGCCGGGGGTGCCGTGCCCGCCAGCGATGCCCTGCCGCGCTATATCCGCGATAAAGTGGCGAAAACCACGGCCGAGCGGGACGCCTTGCGCGCTGCCCAGGCGGCGGCTCCGACCAAACCCTGAATCAACGACTTCTGCCATGAGCGCCGTACCCACCCCGTCTGCGGATGCACCCGAGGCGCGCCTGCAAGCCCTCACGCTGTCACAGCTCGATGCCGTGCTGGATGTGGAGCAGCGCGCCTACACCCACCCCTGGACGCGGGGCAACTTCATCGATGCCATGGCCTCGCGCTACGAGTGCCAGTTGCTGATGGGCGGCGACCAGTTGTTGGGCTACTTCGTGGCCATGATGGGGGTGGACGAGGTGCACCTGCTGAACCTCACCGTCGCCCCTGAATTCCAGCGCCAGGGCTGGGCCCGTGTGCTGCTGGACGCACTGGCACTGTGGTCGCGCGGCAAGGGCGCCCAGTGGCTGTGGCTGGAGGTGCGCGTGAGCAACCTGCGCGCCCAGCAGATCTATGAAACCCATGGCTTTCGCCGCGTGGGCGAGCGCAAGCGCTACTACCCGGCCCACCATGGCCAGCGCGAGGACGCGTTGGTCATGAGCCTGCCATTGTGAGAACCACCCCATGAGCCTTTCCCTCGATGCGCGCCAGCGCGCCATGCTGCAGGAGATGGGGGTGACCGTGTGGGCCCCCGGCGAGGCCACTGCGGCCCCGCCCGCAACTGCCTCCGTGGCTGCGCCGGCCGCCCGTGGCGTGCACGATGGCGCAGTGGCTACGGCGGTACGCCCCGCCCCGCAGGCACCTGCCGCACCCCAGCCAGCGCAGGCGAACATCTCCGCACCGGCAGCGCCACGCACACCCGCAGCCAGCACACCAGTGCCCTCGGCCGCTGCGGCAGCGGCCACCGGCCTCTCGCTCCACGCGCCCCAGGCGCTGTACCCCACGGCAGACCCAGCACGCACGCCAGCAGGCCTGGGCAGCGGCTGGCTCATCGTGGCCGAAATCCCCCACCCCGCAGAGCCGCTGTCGGGTGATGCCGGCAAGCTGCTGGACAACATGCTGAGTGCCATGCAACTGCACCGCCACCCCCGGGTGTTCCTCGCGGCACTGCAGCGCGCGGCACCCGGTGGCCAGGATGGCAGTGGCAGCGATGCCGACGTGGCGGGGCAACTGGCCGAGGCCGTCGCCACGCTGCGCCCGGCCATGGTGCTGGTGCTCGGCCATGTGGCCGCCCGGGCCGCGCTGGCCAGCACCGAGCCCCTGGGCCGCATGCGCGCAGGGCCGCACACCCTGGCGGGCTGCCCGGCCGTGGTCACCTACGACCCGGCTTTCCTGCTGCGCTCGCAGGACAACAAGGCCGCCGCCTGGGCCGACCTCTGCCGGGCACTGGCCACCGTGCGGGCGGCTGCCACCCCCTGAAGCCGAGGTGGCGGGCCCACCCGCAGGCCCTGTCACAGACACACCGGTTGCCCGGTGCGATAATCCGGCGCTTGCATTTTTTAACGGAGAAAGCTCCTTGGAAACCTACCCGAGTTGGTAGCTTTCAGCTCCCCGGCCTGCCGTGGGGTTGAAAGCAACCCCTGAACCCCCACCGCAGACGCCAATTACCAAGGGAGTGAGCCCATGCTCAACATCTTTACGCTTGCCAATGGCCGGCTGTTCCAGGAAGAGATCGAATCTCTGGAAGAGCTCGCCAGGTTCCAGCCGATCTGGGTGGACCTGGAAGCCCCCACGCTCGAAGAGAAGCGCTGGATCAAGCAGCACTATGGCCTGTCCATCCCCGAGGATGCGATGGACGAGGACATCGAGGAGTCCGCCCGCTTCTACGAGGAAGACAACGGCGAGCTGCACATCCGCAGCGACTTTTTGATCGACGACGACGAGAACCCGCGCTCGGTGCGCGTGGCCTTCATCCTGAACCAGCACAACGCCAACCTCAAGAGCCGGGGCGTGCTGTTCTCCATCCACGACGAGGACGTGCCCGTCTTTCGCCTGCTGCGCATGCGTGCGCGCCGCGCGCCGGGCCTCATCGAGGACGCCAAGGAGGTGCTGCTCAAGCTGTTCGACGCGGATGCCGAATACTCGGCCGACACGCTGGAGAACATCTACGACGAGCTCGAAGCGGTGAGCAAGCAGGTGCTGGCCGGCGATGTGACCGATACCCGTGCCGGCGAGGTGCTGGCCGCCATCGCACGCCAGGAAGACTTGAACGGCCGCATCCGCCGCAACGTGATGGACACCCGCCGGGCGGTGAGCTTCATGATGCGCAGCAAGATGCTCAACTCCGAGCAGTTCGAGGAGGCGCGCCAGATCCTGCGCGACATCGAGTCGCTGGACAACCACACGGCTTTCCTGTTCGACAAGATCAACTTCTTGATGGACGCCACGGTCGGTTTCATCAATATCAACCAGAACAAGATCATCAAGATCTTCTCGGTGGCCAGCGTGGCACTGCTGCCACCTACGCTGATCGCCAGCGTCTACGGCATGAACTTCCAATTCATGCCCGAGCTTACGTGGACCTACGGCTATGCCTATGGCATTGCACTGATGGTGGCGAGCGCGGTGGTGCCCATGTGGTATTTCCGCAGGCGGGGCTGGTTGAAGTAGCCCCCCTGTGGCGCTGCGCGCCTCCCCCCCCGAGGGGGGACGCCTCCGGTGGCCCGGCAAAGCCGGATCCACGGTGGCGCTGGTGTGGGGTGTGCCAGTATCGGCGGCTTGCGGTTCGCACCTCAGGCGCTACGCGCCTTCGTGCCAGTTAAGCCGAAATCCTCTCACAACGTTTGCATGAGCCCCCGCACCATGTGCTCCGCGTAGCGGCTGGCGACGGTCTGGACGAAGTGGGCGAAGTCGACGTGGGCGGTGTCGTCGGCGCGGTCGGAGATGGTGCGGATGGCGGCGAAGGGGATAGCGTAGTCCAGGCAGACCTGGGCCACGGCGGCGCCTTCCATTTCGACGGCGAGTGCGTTGTGGCCAGCCAGGCCCAGGCCTTCGCGCAATTGCCGGGCTTCCTGGGCGCTGGAGACGAAGCGGTCGCCGCTGGCGACCAGGCCGTGGTGCACGCGGTGCGCCCCATCGTCCAGACCCGGCAGGCGGCCGGCGCCGGACAGGCAGTTGCGGGCCGCGTCCCGCAGCAGGGTGGACAGGTGCGCATCGCAGTCCAGCCGCGTGCGCGCATAGCCAGGCAGCTCCCAACGCGGGAACAGCGGCGAGGCGTCCATGTCGTGCTGCAGGAAAGCCTGGGCCACCACCACGTCGCCCACGTTCACACCATCCCCCAGGCCGCCGGCCACGCCGGTGAAGACGATGCGCGCCACGCCGAAATGCTCGATGAGGGCAGTGGCCGTGGTCGCAGCGGCCACCTTGCCGATGCCCGAGAGCGCCAGCACCACGGGCCGGTCGCACATCTCGCCCCGCCAGAAGGAGCGGCCGGCATGGGTAAGCCGCTGCGCGCGCTCGAGCCGGGCGACGAGGCTGGCCTGCTCTTCGGGCAGGGCACTGAGGATGGCTGTGGTCATGGAACTTCGGGCAAAAAGAAAAAAGGCCGGCGGCTGGTGCGATTATTCCAGCCGCGGGCCCTTTTGGAACCACTCGCTCCAGGTACCGGATCGCGGCACCCGAACGTGGTTGCCTGCTACTTCTTGTCGCGCAGCTCGCGGCGCAGGATCTTGCCCACGGGGGTCTTGGGCAGCTCGGTGCGGAACTCGATCACGCGCGGCTGCTTGTAGCCCGTGAGGTTGGCCTTGCAGTACTCCTTGACCTGGGCCTCGGTGAGCCCCGGGTCCTTCTTCACGATGACCAGCTTGACGGCCTCGCCGGTCTTCTCGTCGGGCACGCCGACGACGGCGCATTCGAGCACGCCGGGGCAGTTGGCGACCACTTCCTCGACCTCGTTGGGGTAGACGTTGAAGCCGCTGACCAGCACCATGTCCTTCTTGCGGTCCACGATCTTGAAGTAGCCGCGCTCATCCATGATGCCGATGTCGCCGGACTTGAAGTAGCCGTCGTCCGTCATGACCTTGGCGGTCTCGTCAGGGCGCTGCCAGTAACCGGCCATCACCTGTGGGCCCTTGATGGCGATCTCGCCGGGCTGGCCCAGCGTGGTGACCTCGTTGCCTTCGTCGTCCAGCAGCTTCATCGACGTGCCGGGAATCGGCACGCCAATGGTGCCGGTGTATTCCTTGGCCGTCACGGGGTTGCAGCTGGCCGAGGGGCTGGTTTCCGACAGGCCGTAGCCCTCGCAGATGGGGCAGCCGGTCTTTTCAAGCCACAGCTTGGCCACGGCGCCCTGTACCGCCATGCCACCGCCCACCGAGACCTTGAGGTTCTTCCAGTTGACGGTATTGAAGTCGGGGTGGTTGGCCAGGCCATTGAACAGCGTGTTCACGGCCGGGAAGCTGTGGAAGGTGTGCTTGGACAGTTCCTTGAGCACGGCGGGCAGGTCGCGCGGATTGGGGATCAGGATGGTCTTGCCGCCCGTGCGCATGGACAGCATCATGTTCACGGTGAACGCGAAGATGTGGTACAGCGGCAGCGCGCAGACGCTGGTGGGCTGCTCGCCCGAGGGCACCTTGGCCATCACGGGTGCGTTCCAGGCCTCGGACTGCAGCACGTTGGCGAGCACGTTGCGGTGCAGCAGCACGGCGCCCTTGCTCACGCCGGTGGTGCCGCCGGTGTACTGCAAGAGGGCGATGTCGTCGGGGCGGATGTCGGGCTTCTTGAAGCTGCCGCGCGTACCGCGGGCCACCGCGTCGTTGAAGCGCACGGCGCCGGGCAGGTCATAGGTGGGCACCATCTTCTTGACGTTGCGCACCACGTAGTTCACCAGCGTGCCCTTGAGCAGGCCCAGCTGGTCGCCCATGGCCGCCAGCACCACGTGCTTGACGGGGGTGTTGGCGATGCACTGCTGCAGCGTGCTGGCAAAGTTCTCGATGATGACGATGGCCTTGGCGCCCGAGTCCTTGAGCTGGTGTTCCAGTTCGCGCGGGGTGTACAGCGGGTTCACGTTGACCACCACGAAGCCGGCACGCAGGATAGCCGCTACCGTCACGGGATACTGCGGCACATTGGGCATCATGATGGCGACGCGGTCGCCCTTGACCAGGCCCAGGCCCTGCAGGTAGGCCGCAAAGGCCGCGCTCAGCGAGTCGGTCTGGGCGTAGCTCACATCCTTGCCCATGAAGCTGTAGGCCACACGGCTGGCGTACTTGCTGAACGCCTCGTCCATCAGCGCGACGAGCGAGGGGTACTGCGTGGTATCGATATCGGCGGGAACGCCTTGCGGATAGGCGGCCAGCCAGGGGCGGTCGGTCATGGTGCGTGTCTCTCCAAACTTCTCATTGCAATGGAACCCCGGCATTGTCTCTGCCGGTGCGGGTTCCGTGGGTGGTTAGTTTCCCCTAGGCAGCAGAGCTTTTGCCGTAGCACCCGAAGGGTCTTTCGCCGCGGGGAGGACTGCTCGATGGGCTTACTCGATGGCCTTGCCGATGTCCTCGACGACCTTCTTGGCATCGCCGAAGACCATCATGGTCTTGTCCATGTAGAACAGCTCGTTGTCCAGGCCGGCATAGCCTGCGGCCATGGAGCGCTTGTTCACGATCACGGTCTTGGCCTTGTAGGCCTCCAGGATGGGCATGCCGTAGATCGGGCTGCCCTTGGTGTGGGCGGCGGGGTTCACCACGTCGTTGGCACCGAGGATGATGGCCACGTCGGCCTGGCCGAACTCGCCATTGATGTCCTCCATCTCGAACACCTGGTCGTAGGGCACCTCGGCCTCGGCCAGCAGCACGTTCATGTGGCCGGGCATGCGTCCGGCCACGGGGTGGATGGCGTACTTCACCGTCACGCCCCTCTCGGTGAGCTTGGCGGCCAGTTCCTTGACCGCATGCTGGGCACGCGCCACGGCCAGGCCATAGCCGGGCACGATGACCACGGTCTCGGCATTGCCCAGTACGAAAGCCGCGTCGTCGGCGCTGCCGCTCTTGACCGGGCGCTGCTCCTTGGCTCCGCCCGCTGCAGTGGCGGTGTCGCCGCCAAAGCCGCCCAGTATCACGTTGAAGAACGAGCGGTTCATGGCCTTGCACATGATGTAGCTCAAGATCGCGCCTGAGCTGCCCACCAGCGAGCCGGCAATGATCAGCATCGAGTTGTTGAGCGAAAAGCCAATGCCCGCTGCCGCCCAGCCCGAGTAGCTGTTGAGCATGGAGACCACCACCGGCATGTCGGCACCGCCAATGGGGATGATGATCAGCACGCCCAGAATGAAGCCGAGCGCGATCACCAGCACGATGTCGATCCAGCTTTGCGAGTGCCAGAAGCCGAAGCAGAAGAACAGCACGGCCAGGCCCAGCACCAGATTGAGCTTGTGCTGCCCAGGGAACTGCACCGGCGCGCCCTGGAACAGGCGGAACTTGTACTTGCCCGAGAGCTTGCCGAAGGCGATCACCGAACCGCTGAAGGTGACGGCGCCGATGAAGGCCCCGAGCGCCAGCTCTATGCGGTTGCCGCCGGGGATGGGCGCATCCTTGGGCACGATGGCAAAGGCCCAGGGCTCGGCCACCACGGCCACCGCGATGCACACCGCTGCCAGGCCGATCATGCTGTGCATGAAGGCCACGAGCTCGGGCATCTTGGTCATCTCGACCCGGTTGGCCATCATGGCGCCGGCCGCGCCGCCGACCACCAGGGCGCCGAGCACATAGACCATGCCTTGCGCCTTGCCGCCCGACAGCTCCACGATGAGCGCGGCGGTGGTGAGCACGGCGATCGCCATGCCCGTCATGCCGAAGACATTGCCGCGGATCGAGGTCGTCGGGTGCGAGAGTCCCTTGAGCGCCTGGATGAAGCAGACGCTGGCCACCAGGTACAGCAGCGTGACGAGGTTCATGCTCATGCCTGGCCTCCTTCAGCCTTGGGGGCGGCTTTCTTTTCCTTCTTCTTGAACATCTCGAGCATGCGGCGCGTCACGAGGAAGCCGCCGAACACGTTGACCGCGGCCAGCGCCACGGCCAGCACGCCCATGCTCTTGCCCAACGTGGTCTCGGTGAGTGCAGCGGCCAGCATGGCGCCCACGATGACGATGGCGGAGATGGCGTTGGTCACCGCCATCAGGGGCGTGTGCAGCGCGGGCGTCACCGTCCAGACCACGTGGTAGCCCACGTAGATGGCCAGCACGAAGATGATGAGGTTGATGAGTGTGGGAGAGACGGCATCCATGGAAATGTGTCCTTCAATTGGCGTTAGGTTCCGGCAGACCAGGGGCCTTTGGCGGCATTCTTCTTGGCGAAATAGGCATCCACAGCGTCGATCAGCTGCTGCTGGGCCGCGTTGATGGGCGGCTCGATCAGAGCTGCCGATCGCATCACGGTCTTGAGCGTTTGCACGTGGTAATCGGTGAACTTGTCGGCGCTGCGCGCCAGCACCTCGGGCAGCTCGGAGAGCGCCAGGGCGCGGTTGCGCAGCAGGTGCGCGCTGGCCACCCAGAGGTTGCCGGCATCGCCATCGGTCAGCGCCAGGTGGTCGCGCAGCAGCGCCTGCACACCGGTCTTTTGCTGCACGGTGATGGCGCCGGTGGTCTGCACGGTGGCCAGGGCCAGCACGGCGACCACGTCGACCGGGTGGTCGAGCGCGTAGAGCGGTGGTGTCATCACCTTCTTGCGCCAGGCGCGCCGGTGGAAGAAGGTCAGCGGGTTGAGCCAGCCCACGTCGATGCCGAAGCGCCGCAGGGCCTCCATGGCCATCGTGAAGGTGATGACCAGGCCCAGGATTTGCAGAATGATCCCCATGTTCCGTGCCTCCCTTGGCTTTTTTATTGGGGCAGTGCAGCGGGGAAAGGCGGCACTGCCAGGAATCCATCCATCATGCCGACGCTCACGCGTGCGGCGCGGGCCATCTGCTGGCTCCATGCCTCGGCCGGCATGCCAGCGCGCAGGTAATCGGGCGTGTTGCCTGCCGGCAGCTTCAGCAGGCGCAAGTCCACCAGGGCATTCACCTCGATGTAGGCGCCGCCCTCGGTGGCATAGCGGTAGTTCAGGTGCGAGTAGGGCTGCGCCAGCGCGGCGCCCCGCTCATTCACCCAGCGGACCAGGCCAGGGTGGGCCTTTTCCATGAAGCGGTCACTGGTGTGGGCCCAGCGCTTGAAGCGCAGGCAGTCCACGCGCACTGGGCTGCCCGCAGCAGCGTCCTGCACCCACAGGCCCTGCTCCTGGCTGCAGGAAGCCGTCCACAGGGTGCGGTCGCGCGGGTCGCTGCGCTGGTGGGATTGCACCAGCATCACCGCCAGCACTTCGTTGCGGGCACCGCGCAGTGCCACGGCACGGGTCTGCAAGGGCACTTGGGCGGGCGGCGGCAGTGCCAGGAGGGTCTCGTCGAAGCTGCCCAGGTCTTCCCAGGCCGAGGAGGGCAGCACCACGCGCGTACGCCCGGCGCTGAACTCGGCCGGGCCGGCGGGCATGGGGGCACAGGCGGAAAGAACTGCCAGCGCCAGCGCGGCAGCCAGCAGGCGGGACAACGGGTGCCTCATGCGCGCTTCACCGTGCCTTCGTGGGCCATCAGGCAGGCGGCCACGATGTCGTCCTGCAGGTCCATGTGCAGGGCGCCTTCCTTGTTGATGATGAGCTTGAGGAAGTCGAGCACATTGCGTGCGTACAGCGACGAGGCATCGGCCGCCACCAGGGCCGGCAGATTGGTCTCGCCCACCAGCGTCACGCCGTGCTTGACCACTGTCTTGCCAGGCTCGGTGAGCGGGCAATTGCCACCCTGGGGTGCGGCGATGTCGACGATCACCGAGCCGGCCTTCATGGATTGGACCATCTCCTCGGTCACCAGCACGGGGGCTGCGCGCCCGGGGATCAGGGCGGTGGTGATGACCACGTCGGCCTGGGCCACGCGCTTGGCCACCTCGGCCTTCTGGCGGTCGAGCCAGCTTTGCGGCATGGGGCGGGCATAGCCGCCCACGCCTTCGGCGGCGTCCTTTTCTTCCTGGGTCTCGTAGGGCACGTCGATGAACTTGCCACCCAGCGATTCGACCTGCTCCTTGACGCTGGGGCGCACGTCCGACGCCTCGATCACGGCGCCCAGGCGCTTGGCCGTGGCAATGGCCTGCAGGCCCGCCACGCCCACGCCCAGGATCACCACGCGCGCGGCCTTCACGGTGCCGGCGGCGGTCATGAGCATGGGGAAGAAGCGCTGGTAGCGGTCGGCGGCGATCATCACGGCCTTGTAGCCGGCGATGTTGGCCTGCGAGGACAGCACGTCCATGCTCTGGGCACGCGTGGTGCGCGGTGCGGCTTCGAGCGCATAGGCCGTCACGCCGGCCGTGGCCAGCCGCTGCAGGCCGGCGGCATCGAAGGGGTTGAGCATGCCTACCACGGTGGTGCCAGCACGCAGGCGCGGTGCTTCGGCCTCGGAGGGGCAGCGCACCTTGAGCAGCAGGTCGGCGCCCCAGGCGCCAGCGGCATCGGTGATCTCGGCACCGGCGGCCTCGTAGGCTGCGTCGGTGACGCTGGCGGCAATGCCGGCACCGGCCTCGATGCGCAGGGTATGGCCCTGGGCCTTGAGTTTCTTGACCGTCTCGGGCGTCACCGCGACCCGGGTCTCTCCGGCCATGGACTCTGCAGGCACACCAATCAGCATGTCGTCTCCTTGCTCAGGGGTAAGGTCAGTGGAATTACTTACTTGCTGACCATGAGCTTACATGAAGAAACTTTGATGCCCGCCGCTTTCGCCTGATGTAGAGAGAACTCCCCATCGCAAAGGAGACACTTCGGGCAAGAAAAAAGCCCGCGAGCGCATGGCTGGCGGGCTTTGCGGGGGCGGAACCGGGTCAGTGCACGACCTGGGCCAGTGTGCCGGCGGCGTACTGCCGGGCCACCTGCTGCAGGCTCAGGCCCTTGATCTTGGAACCCTGGCCTTCGCAGCCGAATTCGAGGTAGCGGGCCTTGCAGACCTGCTTGGCGGCTTCGCGTGCGGGCTTGAGCCATTCGCGCGCGTCGAACTTGTCGGGGTTCTCGGCCAGGAACTTGCGCACCGCACCGGTCATGGCCAGGCGGATGTCGGTGTCGATGTTGATCTTGCGCACGCCGTACTTGATGGCCTCCTGGATCTCCTCGACCGGCACGCCGTAGGTCTCCTTCATCTTGCCGCCGTACTGGTTGATGATGGCCAGCAGCTCGGCAGGCACCGAGGAGGAGCCGTGCATCACCAGGTGGGTATTGGGAATGCGCTTGTGGATTTCCTTGACGCGGCTGATGGCCAGGATGTCGCCCGTGGGCTTGCGGCTGAATTTGTAGGCGCCATGGCTGGTGCCGATGGCAATGGCCAGGGCGTCAAGCTGCGTGGCCTTCACGAACACGGCGGCTTCCTCGGGGTCGGTCAGCATCTGGCTGTGGTCGAGCTTGCCTTCGGCGCCGATGCCGTCTTCCTCTCCGGCTTCACCGGTTTCCAGGTTGCCCAGGCAGCCCAGTTCGCCTTCCACGGTGACGCCGACCTTGTGCGCCATGTCGACCACCTTGCGGGTCACTTCCATGTTGTATTCAAAGGACGAGGGGGTCTTGCCGTCTTCCATCAGCGAGCCGTCCATCATCACCGAGCCGAATCCCAGGTCGATGGCGCCCGCGCAGATCTTGGGCGAGGTGCCGTGGTCCTGGTGCATCACCAGGGGAATGTGCGGGAAGGCTTCGACGGCGGCCTGGATCAGGTGCTTGATGAAGGGCTCGCCGGCGTACTTGCGTGCGCCTGCGCTGGCCTGCAGGATCACTGGTGCACCCACCTCGTCGGCGGCCGCCATCACGGCCTGGACCTGTTCCAGGTTGTTGACGTTGAAGGCGGGGATGCCGTAGCTGTTGGCAGCGGCGTGGTCGAGCAGTTCGCGCATCGAGACGAGGGGCATGGTCGTGAGGTCCGTTCAGGGTTGATGGGGCGCCATGGATACAGGCAGTTGGCGGTGGTAACCGCTTGGTAACCCTGATTTTACCCGGCCGTCGCCACCGGCGTTGCGGCGAATTCCAGCCGGTAGCAGGTGGTAAAGGGCGCAGGAGCCGGTGCAGGCCCGAAATGCGCGCCGTGTGCTTCAGCCACCCGGCGTACGATCTCGTGCCCCAGGTGCAGGCTGTCCGCCGGTCGCACAGCACGCTGAGACCCTGGGCCGCTGGCACCGTCGTCACAGACCTGGAACCATGCGGCGCCGGAATCGGTAAACCCCATCTGCACAGCGATGCGTGTGCCCTCGGGGGTGTGCTTGAGGGCGTTCTCCAGCAGGTTGCGCAGCGCCAGGTCGAGCAGCACGGAATGGCCCAGCACGGCCACCTGCTCCGGCCCGGCCAGTGCGATCTCGTCGCCCCGCTGCCAGGCGGCCTGGGCGTAGTCGGCGCACACCGCCCGGCCAATGGCGGCCAGGTCCAGCGGCGCCTTGGCGTCGTGCAGTTCGGCCCGGCTGGCACGTGCCAGTGCCAGCAACTGATTGAGCACGTGGCCGGCGCGCAGGGCGTCCTGCCCGATGCGCGCCACGGCCTGCGCCTGTCCGTCCGCGTCGAGTCCCTTGCCGAGGGCGCCGGCCTGCAGCGCAATCGACGACAGGGGCGTGCGCAGCTCATGCGCCACCTCGTTGGCCAAGCGGCGCTCGCGCGCCAGCATGGCCTGCTGGCGTTCCAGCAAGGTGTTGATGGAGGCCACCACCGACTCGAACTCGCTCCATGCATGGCGCGTGGTCAGGCGCCCGGCACTCGCGGGGTCGAGCACCGCGACATCCCGCGAGAGGTCGTACAACGGCCGCAGGCCCCTGCGGATCGCCAGCCCCAGCGCAATGGCCACGACCGGCAACAACCACAGCCCTGGCTCGACCATTTGCTCGGCAATGTCCTGCGCCAGTTCGTCCCGCTCGCGCAATTCCAGCAGCACCATGATCTTCCGATCCTTGGCCGCATCCCACTGTGAAAAACTGCGCCACATGGACCCCTTGGCTCCCAGGGTGAGATTGGCAAAACCCTCGCTGGCGCTGAAGGGGGGCTCGGGCGCGCTACCGCTCAAGGCCAGCAGCCGCCCCTGCGCGTCCCACTGCACGACGCTGATCGACTGCTGGTAGTCATGGGCCTTGAGCCACGGCGTGGCCGTCCGCTCGGTCATCTGAGGCCCGGCCACGGCCTCGGTGGCGCGCAGGTTGAGCAACAGCGCCGCCACGCTGGCCAGGTGGCCGTCGGTCAGCTCATCGGCTTCGTGGACACCGGTCTGGTAGCCCAGATACACGAAGCTGCCCCACACCAGCGCCAGAGCGCCCAGCGACCACAGCAACAACTGCCGTGTCAACGAGGACCGCCTGGACCTTGGCCCCTGGATCAGGGCAGGGGTCACTGCACCGCGCAACGCGGTACCTGCTGGCTCTGCGCGGCCCGGCGCGCCGCTCATGGCTCCTCCTGGGGCATGAAGTAACCGACCCCCCGCATGGTCTGGATGCAATCACTGCCCAGCTTGCGGCGCAGGTGGTGGATATGGACCTCCACCGCATTGCTCTCGATCGCCGCATCCCAGCCATACAGCCGCTCTTCGATTTGCTGGCGCGACAGGACGCGCCCCTTGGCGTCCAGCAGCACCTGCAGCACCGAAAACGCCCTGGGCGATACGTCCACCGGCTTGCCCGACTGGCGGATCGTGCGGGCAGCCGGATCGAGCTCGATGTCACCATACCGGACGGTCGGCGATGCCCTGCCCGCTGCACGGCGCAACAAGGCGCGCAGGCGCGCATCCAGCTCATCCACGTCGAAGGGCTTGACCAGGTAGTCGTCCGCACCCTGGTCCAGCCCTGCGATGCGCTGGTAGATCTGGTCGCGTGCGGTGACGATGAGCACCGGCGTGGCCGGGTCCGGAAGTACAGGGGTAGAGGACGCACCAGGCGCCGGACTCAGGCGCAGGCGGCGCAGCAGATCGCTGCCATCGCCATCGGCAAGCCCCAGGTCCAGGAGCACCGCATCAAAACGCTCCGCACGCAGCGCCGCCCAGGCTCCGGCCACACCATCGCACACGTCCACTGCATAGCCGCGCTGCAGCAGGTTGGTGCGCAGGCCACTGGCAATGCCGGCATCGTCTTCGACCACGAGTATTCGCATGGGCCCATTGTCGCCGGGCCAGGCGGCCACCGCCAGGGCATTAAGACGGGGTTAAGTGCCGGCTTTTATGTTCCACGCCATGCAAGCCGCCCCCACCCCATCCCATCGCACCGCCTCCTCGCTTCAGCGCAACGCATTCATGTGGACTCTTGCCCTGCTGGTTGGCGTGGCCGCATGGGATGTGCTGGGGCAGGATCTCACGCTGGCGCATGCCTTTGGCGACTCCACAGGTTTCCCCTGGCGCGACCAGTGGTTCTTCGTGCACGTGCTCCATGAAGGCGCACGCCGCCTGGGCTGGGTGCTGGTGCTGCTGCTGGCGTTGAGTGTGTGGTGGCCCAGGGGCGTACTGCGGCGCATCGACGCAAGTGAGCGGCTGCAGATGGCCCTCAGTGCACTGCTGGCACTGGCAGTGGTCAGCATCGCCAAGAACCTCAGCGCCACGAGCTGCCCCTGGGATCTGTCCGAGTTCGGCGGTGTCGCGCGCTATGCATCGCACTGGGCCTGGGGCGTACTCGACGGGGGCGGTGGCCGTTGCTTTCCCGCCGGCCACGCTTCCGCCGGGTTTGCATTCGTCGGCGGCTACTTTGCGCTGCGCCGCAAGCAACCCACCGCCGCACGCTGGTGGCTGTCCGGTTCACTGCTGGCGGGCCTGATTCTGGGTTTGGCCCAGCAGGTCAGAGGCGCTCATTTCATGAGCCACACCCTTTGGACGGGCTGGCTGTGCTGGACCACCGGTTGGCTGTGCGACCTGGCAATGTCCAGCTTGCGCCCTCGCCTGCAGTTCTCTCACTCATTGCCCGCAGAGGAGTCCTCCCATGCTGCCTCTTGAGCTCGACTTGTTCCAGTCGCTGAATGCCAGCGTGGATACCCCTGCGGGCGTGGTGGCGGCTGCCCGCTGGATATCCCAATCACTGCCACTGGCCATGGCTGCGTGGCTTGCGGCCATCGTGGCCCTGGGGACAGGCCGGCAGCGGCGCGCCGTATTGAGTGCATTTGCAGGCATGGCGCTGGCGTGGGTGGGCGCACAAGCGCTGCGCCATGGCGTTCAGGCCCCGCGACCAGCCCAGTTGGGACTGGGCATGCAATGGATCGATCACGCCGCCCGGGCGGGTTTTCCGAGCCTGCATGCAGCAGGCGCTTTTGCACTGGCTGCGGCCCTGTCACTGGGCCGGATGCCATGGGCGGCTGGCGTGGCATGGACCGCCGCGCTGGCCATCGCCTGGAGCCGCGTCTGCCTGGGCGTGCATTTCCCGTCCGACGTGCTGGCGGGTGCACTCACCGGAATGCTGGGCGCCTGGGCCGCCCATCGCGCAGGGCTGGCACTGGACGGCTTTCGGACAGAGGCCATCGGCAGCGCAGCCCTGCTGCAGCAAGGGCCGCTCTTGCCGCGAATGCCGGCCGCGGAACGCCACGAGAGCGAACGGTGAAGCGCAGCGGCAGGCCTGGAGGCCTGCCGCCAGGACCTGCTCAGCTCGCGCGGCAGATCTTCAGCATGTTGGTGCCACCCGGCGCCCCCATGGGCTCGCCGCAGGTAATGGCGTAGACGTCGCCCTTCTGCACGATGTTGCGCGTCTTGAGGTGGCCTTCGGCCTGCTCCAGCGCGGTGTCGCGGTCAGCGCTGGTATCCATCAGCAGCGGGCGCACATTGCGGTACATGGCCATCTTGCGCTGCGTGGCCACCTTGGGCGTGAGGGCGTAGATGGGGATGTGGATGCGGTGGCGGCTCATCCACAGCGCCGTGGCGCCGCTGTCGGTCATGGCCACGATGGCCTTGGCGCCCAGGTGATGGGCCGTGAACAGCGCGCCCATGGCAATGGACTGGTCGATGCGGCCAAAGGTCTGGCCGGTGAAGTCGGCGTCCAGCGGGTGGTCTTCGGCGGCTTCGGCGGCGGCGCAGATGGTAGCCATCTCCATCACCGTTTCCAGCGGGTACTTGCCGGCTGCGGTCTCGGCGCTGAGCATCACGGCATCGGTTCCATCGAGCACGGCGTTGGCCACGTCGCTGACCTCGGCGCGCGTGGGCACGGGGTTGGTGATCATGCTCTCCATCATCTGCGTGGCGGTGATCACGACCTTGTCCAGGTCGCGCGCCATGCGGATCATCTTCTTTTGCAGCGCTGGCACCGCCGCGTTGCCGACTTCCACGGCCAGGTCACCACGGGCCACCATGATGCCGTCGCTCACGCGCAGGATGGCTTCCAGGTGCGGGATGGCCTCGGCGCGTTCGATCTTGGCGATCAGGCCCGGCTTGTGGCGGTACTCGGAGGCCGCCACGTTGCACAGCTGGCGTGCCATCTCCATGTCGGTCGCGTTCTTGGGAAAGCTCACGGCCACGTAGTCGGCCTGGAAGCTCATCGCGGTGCGGATGTCCTCCATGTCCTTGGCCGTGAGGGCCGGCGCCGTGAGGCCGCCGCCCTGCTTGTTGATGCCCTTGTTGTTGGACAGTTCGCCGCCGATCTTCACGGTGGTGAGCACCTCTTCGCCGCGCACGGCATCGACGGTGAGCACGATCAGGCCGTCGTTGAGCAGCAGCACGTCACCGGCCTTCACGTCGCGCGGCAGCTCCTTGTAGTCGAGCCCCACGCCATCGTTGTCACCGGGCTCGGTGCGCGAGGCATCGAGCACGAACGGGGCGCCCGACACCAACTGCACCTTGCCCTCGGCAAACTTGCCGACGCGGATCTTGGGGCCCTGCAGGTCGGCCATGATGGCCACCTCGCGCCCCGCACGCTGGGCAGCGGCGCGCACGGTGGTGGCCCGGTCGATGTGGTCCTGCGCCTTGCCATGGCTGAAGTTCAGGCGCACCACATTGACGCCCGCACGGATCATCGCCTCCAGCAGTTGCGGATCGCTCGATGCGGGGCCCAGGGTGGCAACGATCTTGGTGGCGCGGCGGGTTTGCATGGGCTTGTCTCTTTCGTCGGTTATGTAATCGAATTTCAATTTTCACACGAAAGCGGTTACATGCCGATTACCAGCCGGCTGGCCGGGCCAATCGACTGGGCGCTGCGCAGGGATGCTGGGCTGCCGAACACGCCCGACTG
>NZ_LMIJ01000011.1:329968-871684 GCF_001428665.1 Acidovorax sp. Root219 | reverse complement strand
CCGCAGCACCGAACCCGCTGGTTCGCGTGTGGTGACCTACAAGTCGACGGCTGACCGTGCTGCTGTGCGTGCAGCCGCCGCTGATGCCGTGCGCACCGGCCAGATTTCTTCGGGCGAAATCGGCTCGATGTAAATTCACGGTCAGGCACAAGCCTTCTCGCAAAGGCATGTGCATCCAATACAAACGGGCTCCCTTGGGAGCCCGTTTGTATTGTTTTGTACTAGTACAAATAGCATCAAGCGCGCATCAGCGCCTCGATCTCGTCCGCATCCACCGGCACGCCGCGCGTGATCAGCTCACAACCGGTGGCAGTGACGATGGCATCGTCCTCGATGCGGATGCCGATGCCGTGGAACTGCGCGGGCACGCCCTCCGCCGCGCGCACGTACAGGCCCGGCTCGATGGTCAGCACCATGCCGGGCTGCAGCACGCGGCTCGGGCGATTGAGGATGGTCTCGCCCGAGAGCGGGTCCTTGCGCTCGGTGGTCCTATCGGTCTCACCGGGTTCCACGTAGCTGCCGCAATCGTGCACGTCCATGCCCAGCCAATGGCTGGTGCGGTGCATGTAGAACGGGAAGTAGGCGCGCTTGTCGATCACGTCCTGCACCGTGCCCACCTTGTTGGCGTCGAGCAGGCCCAGGTCCAGCAAGCCCTGCGCCAGTACAGTGATCGTGGCGTCGTGCGGGTCGTTGAAGCGGGCGCCGGCACGGGTGGCGTCCACGGCCGCGACCTGGCTGGCCAACACCAGGTCGTACAGCGCGCGCTGCGGCCCGGTGAAGCGGCCATTGGCCGGAAAGGTGCGCGTGATGTCGCTGGCATAGCCGTCAAGCTCGCAGCCGGCATCGATCAGCACCAGCTCGCCGTCGCGCACGGGAGCGGCATCGGCGCGGTAGTGCAGCACGCAGGCGTTGGCACCGGCCGCCACGATGGAGCCGTAGGCCGGGTACTGCGAACCGCCATCGCGGAAGGCATGCAGCAGCTCGGCGTCGAGGTGGTATTCGCGCACGTCCTCGCCGGCACGCAGCATGCGGGCCGAGCGCTGCATGGCGCGGATGTGGCCCTGGGCGCTGATCTGGCTGGCGCGGCGCATGATGTCCTGCTCGTGCGCGTCCTTGATGAGGCGCATCTCGTCGAGCGGCCCGCACAGGTCCTGCTGCACGGCAGGGCACTGCGCGCCGTAGCGCACCCGCGCCCGCACGGCATTGAGCCAGCCTTCCACGCGCTCGGCCAGGCCGTTGTGGATGGCGTGCGGGTACCACACGCTCTGGCGGTTCTCGAGCAGGCGGGGCAGTTGTGCATCGAGCACAGCGCTGGAATGGGCTGCGTCCATCCCGAGCACACCAGGCGCCGCCTCCGGGCCCAGGCGGTAGCCGTCCCAGATCTCGCGCTCCAGGTCTTTGGGGCGGCAGAACAGCGTGCTCTGCCCCTCGGCCGTGATCACCAGGCAAGCCCCCGCTTCGGCAAACCCGGTCAGGTAGTAGAAGTAGCTGTCGTGGCGGTACAGGAAGTCGGTGTCACGGTTGCGCGGGTACTCAGGGGCCGTGGGGACGATGGCGATGCCCCCCGCACCCAGCTGGGCAGCAAGGCGCGCGCGGCGCTGGGCATAGAGGGAATGCGAGGACGGTGAGTTCATCCGCTATTTTTATCGCGAATCCGCTGCCCCTCCTGTCCTCAGGCCATCCACCTTGCAAACAATTCCAAAAACCCAACAGCGCATCTCGCTGTTGACAAACGTATTCATATGAATACCATCGCATTCAAACCACTTCCGGATGGACGCCATGGTCACCACCTCCACCACGATGGAGCCCCTCTCCGCACGGATACCGAGCGACCTCTACCTCTGGCTGGCGCAGCTGCAGGTGGAGGGCGCCACCACCAACAGCGACAAGCTGCGGGTGCTGCTGGGCCAGCTCAAGCGCCACCACGACGGTGCGCTGGACTACGTGGCCGCCCATGCCTGGGCGCGCGACACCACGGGCCGGTTGCGCGAGTCCCTGGTGCGCACCGAGGGCCAGACGGGCCGGCATTCGGACGTACTCAACGCCATGCTGGACCATGTCACGACCTGCCTGGCCATCGTCGTGAGCAACGCCCCGGCCTCGGAGCAGGAGGCCGCGCGGCTCGAAGACCTGCTGGTGCGCCGGGGCTTTGCGCTCAGTGAGATGCTGCTGCGCCAGGCAACCACCGCGCAGGCCAGCGCGTACGATCCAGGCGTTGTACAGCGCCATGCCGCCGCGACCCTGGAGCTGGCCCAGACCATTCAATCCCCTCTTTCGAAAGGAGCCTGAGATGGCAGATTCGCTCAAGACACGTGTCGGCCGCATCATCGCCGGCAGCGTGCATGCGCTGGTGGACCACCTGGAGAACCATGCCCCGTTGGCGGTGATGGAGCAATCGCTGCGCGAGGCCGACACCGTGATCGGCGAAGTGCGCCATGAGCTCGGCCGCACCAGTGCCAACCGCCACCTGGCCCAGCAGCAGCATGCCCACCTCAACGGACAGCACGGCAAACTCGCGGAGCAGATCGACCAGGCACTGGCGGCCGGCCGCGAAGACCTGGCGCGCGCTGCGGTGGCGCGCCAGCTCGACATCGAGGCGCAGATCCCGGTGCTGGAGACCACCCTGGCCGACTTCGCCCGGCAGGAGAGCGAACTCACGGGCTATGTGGCCGCCCTGCTGGCCAAGCAGCGCGAGATGGCCGATGCCCTCGAAGGTTTTCGCCAAAGCCGTGCCAGTGCGGCGCCAGCCCCCGCTGCAGCAGCACCGGGCAGCGCCAGCCCTGCCAGCCGCATGGACGCCGTCACCGGCGCCTTCGACCGCCTGTATGCGCGCCAGACCGGCCTGTCGGGCACCGACCGCAGCCACACGCTGGACCAGGCCGCCAAGCTCAGGGAGCTCGATGACCTGGTGCGCGACCACAAGATCGCCGAGCGCATGGCACGTTTGAAGACGGGCCAGCCGTGATCGTCGGCCTGTTCACCGCTCCGGAGACCTGGCCCTTCGGCGTGGCCTTTGCGCTCATCGTCGGCATCGCGCTGATCGAAGGCCTGGGCATGCTGGTCTCGCTGAGCCCGAGCAACTGGCTCGACGACCTGCTGCCCGACATCGACGGTGACACCGGACTGGACCGGGTGCTGGGCTGGCTGTACATCGGCAAGGTGCCCTCGCTGGTGCTGCTGGTGCTGTTCCTCATGGGCTATGCCATCTTCGGCTACAGCCTGCAGAAGGTGGCCCATGGCCTGCTGGGCGGCTACCTGCCCGTGTGGCTGGCGGGCCTGGTGGCCGTGGCGCCCGGCATGGCCACTGTGCGCAGCCTGGGCGCGCTGATCGCGCACATCATTCCGCGCGACGAGACCTCGGCCGTGAGCGAGATGTCGCTGATCGGGCGGCACGGCGTTGTCTCCGCCGGGGCGGCACGCCGTGGCCTGGCGGCCCAGGCGCGCGTGCGCGACGCCCATGGCCGCACCCACTACCTGATGGTGGAGCCCGACCTGGACGACGAGGTCTTCGACGAAGGCGCGCAGATCCTCATCGTGCGCAAGGCCGGGGCCTTCTACCGCTGCATCGCCAACCCGCACCCGGGCTTGATGTAGCCGCACATTCCCAGCACCATACCAACACCAACCGAGGGAGCCACCGAGAAATGACCAACCTGTTCGAACTGGGCGTAATCGCCGCCATTGCCCTGCTGGCGCTGCTGACCATCGGCATCGTCTTTGCGCGCCTGTACAAGCGCTCCACCAAGGAAACCGCCTTCGTGCGCACCGGCCTGGGTGGCCAGAAGGTCATCATGGACGGCGGCGCCATCCTGCTGCCGGTGTTCCACGAGCGCGTGCTGGTGAACATGAACACCCTGAAGCTCGAAGTGGTGCGCCGCGCCAAGGAAAGCCTGATCACCAAGGACCGCATGCGCGTGGACGTGACGGCGGCCTTCTTCGTGCGCGTCAAGCAGACCGAGGAAGCCGTGAGCATCGCCGCCCAGACCCTGGGCGCGCGCACCATGAGCCCCGAGGAACTCAAGGCGCTGGTGGAAGACAAGTTCGTGGACTCGCTGCGCGCCACGGCCGCCACGATGACCATCCAGGAGCTGCAGGACAAGCGCCGCGACTTCGTGCAGGCCGTGCAGAACGCCGTGGCCGAAGACCTGGAGAAGAACGGGCTGGAGCTCGAATCCGTGTCGCTGACCAGCCTGGACCAGACCGACAAGCAGTTCTTCAACCCCAACAACGCCTTTGACGCCGAGGGCCTGACGCGCCTGACCGAACAGACCGAAGCCCGCCGCAAGCAACGCAACGACGTGGAGCAGGACACCGAGGTGCAGGTGCGCACCAAGGACCTGGAGGCCACGCGCCAGAAGCTCACCATCGAGAAGGACCAGGAGTTCGCCTCGCTGTCGCAAAAGCGCGAAATCGAGAACACCCGCGCCGAGCAGGCCGCGCTGATCGCCACGCAGCAAGCCGAGCGCAGCCGTGAAGCCGAGGCCGCCAAGATCGAGGCCGAGCGCCAGGTGAGCCAAAAGCGCATCGAGGCCGAGCGCGAGATCAAGGCCGCCGAGATCGAGAAGAACCTGGTGATCCAGACGCGCGAGATCGAACTGGAGCGCCACACCGAGACCAAGCGCGCCGAACAACGCAAGCAGGTGGAGATCGCGCGCCAGGACACGCAGATCGCGATTGCCAACAAGTCGCGCGAACAGTCCGATGCCGACGCCGCCGCCAACCTGGCGCGCGCCGAGGCCGTGAAGGCCGAGGAAGCCGTGAACACCGCGCGCCAGGTGGCCGTGGCCGAACGCGACAAGAACATCCAGCTGATCGAGGCATCCAAGGACGCCGAGCAGAGCGCCATCTCGGTCAAGGTCTCGGCATCGGCCGAGAAGGAGGCCGCCCTGGACCGTGCCGAGGCCATCACCATCGAGGCCCGCGCGCGCCAGGCGGCAGCCCTGGCCGAAGCCGAAGGCAAGCGCGCGCTGAACGAGGCGCTCAACACCCTGTCGGCCGCGCAGGTGGACCTGCAGGTGCGCAGCCTGCTGCTGCAGCAGTTGCCGCTGATCATCCAGCAGGCCGTGCGCCCGATGGAGAAGATCGACTCGATCCGCATCGTGCAGGTGGGCGGTCTGCCCGGCGGCTCGGGAGGCCATGGTACGGGGCAAGGCGGCAGTGGGGCACAGGGCACCTTTCCCGAGCAGGTCATGAACTCGGCCCTGCAGTACCAGATCGCCAAGCCCATCGTGGACGCGGTGATGAAGGACGCGGGCCTGTCCAACGAAGGCATCACCGGCCTGGCGCACAGCCTGGCCGGCATGCTGGGCAACCCGCCGCAGACCGCGCCGGCGCCTGCCAGCCACGCCGCCGAGTGATCCGGTAGCCCGGCTTGGCCGGGCTCGGCGCACAGCCCCGCGTGGCTTGTGCGCCACGCAAAGCCCTGCAGCCAGGCGGCCCAGCCCATGGGCGTGGCAGACTCAAGCACCATGCTCAACCTGCTTGCGTCCCTGCTGAATTTCATCCTGACCATGCTGCTGCCGTTGCTGGGCCTGGTCTTGACCGCAGCCCTGCTGGCCTACGGCGTCTACGCACGCTGGATCAACGTCCCGCACAAGTGGCTGCTCACCCGGCGCGCACTCCAGGTGCTGTGTGCCGTGGCCGTCCTCTGCAATGCCCTGATCGTGCTGCAGTGGTACCTGGCGAACAGCGCCCGGCAGGCACGGCTGGACGGAGCCGTCGTTCGTGCCAGCAGGGAGCGGTTCGTGCTGCCGCAGGACTTCCAGTACGGCGAACTGCTGATCCCGGCGGGCAGCCTCGTCAACCGCACCGATCCGTTCGACAAGGGCGAGCTTGGCAAGCCGGTTGCATTGCATGGACTGGAATCGGTGCGCTTTGCGCAGCCCGTGGAGATTGCCGGTGCCTGGGCGAGCGCACTGCAGACCACCCCCATGCGCCTGGAACTGGCGCAGGACCAGACGTTGGGCCCCGTCTACCGCTTCGACAGCAACACCCAGGGCTGGGTGGTGCACAAGCTCGTGCCCGCGCTGGCCTGCCGCAAGGGGCAGGTGGCCGTGTTCCAGGTACCGCCTATCCCCTACGACGTGCAGGCGGAAGTCGGCAAGCCTGCGCCCGATGGGCCCGAGGCGCGCTTTCGGCCCAGCGAATGGCTGCTGCGTGCCTGCGAGAACGGCCCGGCCATCACCGTGCAACCCGCCCATGCGGGAACCCCCAGCCCGGGGCAGTGAGCCTCTGGTTCAGCGGTTGAGTTCTGCCAGACGCTCGGGCGTACCCACGTCGGTCCAGCGGCCGTTGTAGAGCGAGGCGCCCACGCGGCCCGCGTCCATGGCCCGGCGCAGCAGCGGCGCCAGAGCCGCCTTCTCACCCCCGGGGTTTCCGACCGGAATGTCGCACCAAGGCGTGAAAAATAGCTCTGCATGCAGCAGCGCGATGGTGCTGTAGGTGTAGCGCGGCGCTGGGTCATCGGCCGGCAGGTTCAGCGCCAGCCCCTCGGGCGACATGCCGAAATCGCCGCGTGGATGGTGCTCCGGGTTGGGCACCAGCCACAGGTGGGCCAGCTGCCTGCTGGCCTTGAAGGCTTGCACTGCCTTCGCATCAAACACGAAGTCCGGCACGTACACGTCCCCGGCCGCGAGCCAGAACACGTCCGACTCCACCAGCGGCAGCGCGCGCGCAATGCCACCCGCCGTCTCCAGCGCGCCGCCGAAGTCGCGGCCCTCGCGGGAGTAGGCGATCTCGATCCGGTGGTTGCCCCGGCGTGAGTGGTGCGTGCCGAAGGCGGTGCCGCAGTGGGCTTCGATCTGCTCGCCCAGCCAGGCGGTGTTGATCACCACCTCGCCCACGCCGGCCTCTGCCAGGGCCTGCAGGTGCCATACCAGCAGCGGCTGGCCCTGCACTGGCAGCAGGGGCTTGGGGGTGGTGTCAGTCAGCGGGCGCATGCGCTCGCCGCGGCCGGCGGCCAGCAGCAGGGCCGGGACCTGGGCTGCGGCGCTCATGCGGAGGCCTCCATCGCGGCGACACCCACGGCACCGCGCTGCAGCGCGTGGCGCTGCACGCTGGCGGGCTCGAACAGTGCCAGCAGCGCATCCATGAGCGCGCGCGCCTTGCCCGAATGGTCGGCGCCAAAATTGCAGACGTAGACGTCCAGCGTCACGGCGCGCTGCTCGGGCCAGGTGTGCACGCACAGGTGCGATTCGGCCAGCAGCACCGTGGCGGTGACCCCGCCCGGCCCCTG
This sequence comes from Acidovorax sp. Root219, assembly GCF_001428665.1. Taxonomy (GTDB): domain Bacteria; phylum Pseudomonadota; class Gammaproteobacteria; order Burkholderiales; family Burkholderiaceae_C; genus Acidovorax. Next base: position 864,447 of record NZ_LMIJ01000011.1, on the reverse strand, counting down.
CTCCGTGGCGGGAAACCCATGGAACAACTGGCCCACGGGCTGCAGGCCCGCAGCGCGCACGGCGTCCGTGCAGGCACGGCCCAGGGCGGCGGCGTCCAGCAGCCATTCGGGGGCGCAGAGGCAGCCATGGAGATCGGCGGTGAGGTGCAGTCCTTGCATGGCTTGCACTGTAGTGCATTGGCGCTTGCCGTGGCCGGTTGGCGGGGTTCCCCGAGGCCTGCCGGCAGGGCCAGGGGCGCGCACCGGTAAAATGCCGGGTTTCCCCTGAACCTCCCCCACCCGGAGCCGCCCTTCCATGGCCAACACCCTGCAAAACCAACCAATGGCAAACGCGATCCGCGCGCTGGCCATGGACGCCGTTCAACAAGCCAACTCAGGCCACCCCGGCGCCCCGATGGGCATGGCCGACATGGCCGTGGCCCTGTGGGGTCGCCACCTCAAGCACAACCCGACCAACCCCCAGTGGTTCGACCGCGACCGCTTCGTGCTGAGCAATGGCCACGGCTCCATGCTGCTGTACGCGCTGCTGCACCTCACGGGCTACGACCTGCCCATCGGCGAGCTCAAGAACTTCCGCCAACTGCACAGCAAGACCGCCGGCCACCCCGAAGTAGGCATCACGCCCGGCGTGGAAACCACCACCGGCCCGCTGGGCCAGGGCATCACCAATGCCGTGGGCTTTGCCCTGGCCGAGAAACTGCTGGCCTCCGAGTTCAACCGCGAAGGCCATGCCGTCGTGGACCACAACACCTACGTCTTCCTGGGTGATGGCTGCCTGATGGAAGGCATCAGCCATGAGGCCGTGTCGCTGGCCGGCGCCTGGAAGCTCAACAAGCTGATCGCGCTGTACGACGACAACGGCATCAGCATCGACGGCCAGGTCGCCCCCTGGTTCGCCGACAACACGCCCCTGCGCTTCGTGGCCAGCGGCTGGAACGTGATCGGCCCCATCGACGGCCACGACGCCGAAAAGGTCACCGCCGCCATCGCCGAAGCCAAGAAACAGGGCGAGCGCCCCACCCTGATCGTCTGCAAGACGCACATCGGCAAGGGCAGCCCGAACCGCGCCAATACCGCCAAGGCCCACGGCGAGCCCCTGGGCGCCGAGGAAATCGCGCTGACCCGCGAAGCCCTGGGCTGGAGCCACGAACCCTTCAGCATCCCTGACGACGTGTACGCCGCCTGGAACGCCAAGGACACCGGCCAGGCCGCTGAAGCGACCTGGAACGAGCGCTTTGCCGCCTACACCGCCGCCTTCCCCGAGCTGGCTGCCGAGCTCACACGCCGCATGCAGGGCCAGTTGCCCGCCAACTTCGCCCAGGTGGCCGTGGACACCGTGATCGCCGCCCATACCAAGGGCGAGACCGTGGCCAGCCGCAAGGCCAGCCAATTGGCACTGGAAGCCTTCACCGCCGCCCTGCCCGAGCTGCTCGGCGGCAGCGCCGACCTGACCGGCTCCAACCTCACCAACACCAAGAGCACGCCCAACCTGCGTTTCGACATGCAGGGCAACGTGGTCAAGACCGAAGTGGCCGAAGGCCAGAAGATCGGCGGGCGCCACATCAACTACGGCGTGCGCGAATTCGGCATGGCCGCGATCATGAACGGCATTGCGCTGCATGGTGGCTTCATTCCGTACGGCGGCACCTTCCTGACCTTCAGCGACTACAGCCGCAACGCCATCCGCATGGCCGCGCTGATGAAGCAGCGCGTGATCCACGTGTTCACGCACGACTCCATCGGCCTGGGCGAGGACGGCCCGACCCACCAGTCGGTGGAGCATGCCGCCAGCCTGCGCCTGATCCCCAACCTGGACGTGTGGCGCCCGGGCGATACGGCCGAAACCGCCGTGGCCTGGAGCGTGGCGCTGACAAACAAGGACAAGCCGACCGCCCTGCTGCTCTCGCGCCAGAACCTGCCCTACGCACCCAAGCGCGACCTGGGCGACATCAGCCGCGGCGCCTATGTGCTCAGCGAGCCGGCCGACGTGGGCCTCAAGAAGAAGGCCGTGGCGGTGATCATCGCCACCGGCTCCGAAGTGCAGTTGGCGCTGAAGGCCCAGCGCCTGCTGGCCGACCGCAAGATCGCCGTGCGCGTGGTCTCCATGCCGAGCAACACGACCTTCGACCGCGAAGACGCCAAGTACAAGAAGTCTGTGCTGCCCGCGGGCATCCCCCGCGTGGCGGTGGAAATGGGCGTGACCGATGGCTGGTGGAAGTATGGCTGCGCCGCCGTCGTGGGTCTCGATACCTACGGCGAATCGGCTCCGGCACCGGTGCTGTTCAAGCACTTCGGTTTCACCGAAGAGAACGTGGCTGCCACCGTGCAGGCCGTGCTCAAGGGCGGCCGCTGACAGGGCGCGGCGGAGCAGGAACGTAACATTGTGCAAATATGCAGAGGTTTCGCGTGACTTACAGCACGTTGCGGCCTCTTTGCATGCTTGACGCCGTTACATGTGGCCGGCACGCTAGTCGTTTTCATTGACGTCCCCCTTTTTTGAAGGAGCTGCCATGATCCCGACCCTGTTCCCCCGCAAGTCGCTGGCCGCATTGGCCGTGCTGTCGCTGGCCTGCCTGTCGGCACAGGCCCAGGTGGAGATCACCGATCCGCCAGCGGGCCACAATTTCGGCAAGGTCCCGCTCAATGCCACGTTTTCCACGCAGTACTTCTCGGTGTTCAACCGCAGCAGTGCGCCGCTGCAGCTGGGCACGTTGATTTCCAGCGGTGCGGCCCTGGCGACCTGCGCTGGCATTGGCTGCCCGGTCGTTGCGCAGGGGGACTTCCTGATCCCGGCCGGCTCGGACGGCTGCTCCAACGCCGTGCTGCAGCCCAACCAGGGCTGCTCGACTCTGGTGGCCTTCACCCCCACCGCCCCCGGGGCGCGCATTTCCCAGTTCATCGTCCAGTCGCGCGCTGGCGGGGCGCTGGCGACGTACCCGCTGCACGGCACGGGCATCTCGACGCCGCTGGACTGCGTGCTTGACTGGGCCGAGAAAAGCTTCCCGCAGCTGCTGACCACGCCCACCGGCACGGCCACCGTATCGCCTTTCCAGTTGCGCTGCTATGCCAACGGCACCATGTGCCTGGGTGCCGACACGGCCGTACCCACCTTCGACCAGCCCAGTGTCTACTTCTACCAGACGCAGCCCACCCCCTCGGTGCAGCGCCTGGGATACCTCTCGACATTCGCGCAGGCGGCGCAGTGTCAACCATGATTCCTTAACGTTTGGAGAACCTTGGAAATGACGATCAAGATTGGCATCAACGGCTTTGGCCGCATCGGCCGCAACGTGCTGCGCTCCGCCATCCAGAATTTCAGCGACATCGAAGTCGTTGCGATCAATGACCTGCTGGAGCCCGAGTACCTGGCGTACATGCTGCAGTACGACTCGGTGCACGGCCGCTTCAAGGGCGAAGTCTCGGTGGAAGGCAATACGCTGATCGTCAACGGCAAGAAGATCCGCCTGACGCAAGAGCGCGATCCCGCCAACCTGAAGTGGAACGAGGTCGGCGCGGACGTGGTGATCGAATCCACGGGCCTGTTCCTGGACAAGGTCACGGCCCAGAAGCACCTGGACGCCGGCGCGAAGAAGGTCATCCTGTCGGCGCCTTCGAAGGACGACACCCCCATGTTCGTGTACGGCGTGAACCACACGAGCTACACGGGCGAGGCAATCGTCTCCAACGCCTCGTGTACCACCAACTGCCTGGCCCCCGTGGCCAAGGTGCTCAACGACAAGTGGGGCATCAAGCGCGGCCTGATGACCACGGTGCATGCTGCCACCGCCACGCAAAAGACGGTGGACGGCCCCTCCAACAAGGACTGGCGCGGCGGCCGCGGCATCCTGGAGAACATCATCCCTTCGAGCACCGGCGCTGCCAAGGCCGTGGGCGTGGTGATCCCTGCGCTGAACAAGAAGCTGACCGGCATGTCCTTCCGCGTGCCCACCAGCGACGTCTCCGTGGTCGACCTGACGGTGGAGTTGGAGAACCCCGCCACCTACGAAGAGATCAAGGCCGAGATGAAGGCCCAGTCCGAAGGCGCGCTCAAGGGCGTGCTGGGCTACACCGAAGACAAGGTGGTGGCTACCGACTTCCGCGGCGACACCCGCACCTCGATCTTCGATGCCGACGCCGGCATCGCGCTCGATGGCACCTTCGTGAAGATCGTCAGCTGGTACGACAACGAATGGGGCTACTCGAACAAGTGCCTGGAAATGGTGCGCGTGGTGGCCAAGTAACCCGCTTCCGCTTCTGATCAAGGCCGGCAGCCCGCAGGGGTTGCCGGCTTTTTCTCGTGCGGTGACCAGCCATTGCGCACCAAAGTCTCCTGCCCGCAGTGCGCGCACACCTCCAATACGCAGGCTGGCGTGATCTACGGCACGCCAGCGCGTGGCAACCGACTTGACGCCGCCGGACGGCAGAGGCACGCTTGGCATCTTCCCCGACTTCTTCCCAAGGAATTGCCATGATCCCACCCTTGTTCTCCCGCAAGTCGCTGGCCGCACTGGCCCTTCTATCGCTGGCAGCCGTGTCGGCGCAAGCGCAGGACGTGCTGATCTCCGACCCGCCGCAGGACCACACCTTCGGCAAGGCCGCTCTCAACTCCACCTTCGCGACGCAGTATTTCTCGGTGTTCAACCGCTCCAGCGCAGCGGTGCAACTGGGTACCGCCGGTGTGGACAGCGCCCTGGCCACCTGCGCAGCCCTGGGATGCCCCACCATTGCCCCAGCCGACTTCATGATCCCGGGCGGCTCCGATGGCTGCAGCAACGTCGTGCTGCAGCCGGGCCAGGGCTGCTCCACCCTGGTGATCTTTTCCCCCAAGCAGCCGGGCTCCCGCCTGGCGCGCCTGGTCTTCCCAGTGCGCGGCGCAACGGCCGTGACCCGCACGGTGACGGGTACAGGCCTGGCCCAGCCCACCGACTGCGTGCTGGACTGGGCAGAAAACTCCTTCCGCTCCATTTTGACCAGCCCGACGAGCACCATCACTGCGCCGCCCTTCTACCTGCGCTGCTACGCCAACGGCGCGATCTGCCTGGGAGCCGATGCCGCAGTGCCGTCCCTTGACCAGGCCAGCGTGTACATCTACCAACCGCAGGCGACGCCAGCGGTTCAGCGCCTGGGGTTTCTCTCAACATTCGCACAGGCAGCGCAGTGCCCGTGACCCCGCCGGCCGCGTAGCAGCCCCCTGAACAAGCAGGCCGGTCACGCCCTCCAGAGGCGGCCGGCCCTTTCTTGCCGCGCCCGGCAGCACCCTCAGGCCCCACCTTGCAGCAGCCGCTCGAAGAGATCCTCAGGCCCCATCTGCCCCCCCTTGAGCATGATCTCCAGGCCGTCGAGCGCCAGGTGGTCGCTGTGCAGCTGGCACAGCGCCACGCCGGGCGACAGCGAGGCCCGGTACGACAAACCCCAGGCCGCGAGCGACTGCACCGCGAGACTGGAGGTGTCGCCCCCGGCGATGCCGATGCGGCGCAGCTCCACCTGTGCCAGCACACGTGCCAGCACTCGCCCGCCGGCCTGCGCCACGGCGTGTGCCGTGGCACCGCCGGATGCGCTGCCCGCAGTCACCGCCAGCACGCTGCGGCCATCCCGCAGCAAGGCAGCCAAGCGGTCGGCCATGGCCTGTGCAGCGGCATCGCCGCCCTCGACCAGGCTTGCCACATCGACGGGTACCGTCTCGTACGAAACGGCCATGCGCACCTGCTGGGCGGTCACCGGCGACAGGCTGCCCGCCAGCACGAAGACAGGACCCTGGGCCGCCGCCAATGGCCGTGCGTCCATCGCAGCCGCTGCGCGCGGCCACTGTGTCGCCAGGGCCTGCACCACGCTGCTCGGGCCCACCGCCAGCAGGCGCGCCTGCTGCGCCCGGCGCCACACCAGTTGGCCCACGGCCTGCAGGTCCTCGGGGCGGCTGGCATCCATCAGCACGGCAGCGGGGTGCCCCGCCAGCATGGCATCGAGCGCCGCCTCCTGGTGGGCCAGCGGCTGGGCGTACAGCGGGTAATCGATTCCAGGCACCGGTTGCAGGGCCTGCTGCGCCAGGTGCAGGCGCAGGTCGCTCTCCTGCATGGGCGTGACCGGGTGGCGGCTCATGGTGGGGTGCCGATCAATGCGATGCACCGCAGGGTCGCTCCCTGCGCGGGCGAACAGGTTACCGAACACGCAGTAGCGCCCCAGGCTGGGCTGGCCGCCGACGATGGGGACGAAGCGGTTCTCCACATGCTGGCGCAGCGTGTGTACCGCCACGCCGATGCTGCCCACCTGCGGCGCGCTATCGAAGGTGGAGCAGACCTTGTAGTGCAGCACCGGCACGCGCATCTGCGCGAAGAAGCGGCCCACGGGCTCCAGTTCGGCGCGCATGGCCTCGGGGTCCATGGCGCGGGCCGCGCCGGCGATGCCGATGGCATCGAGCGGGCCTGCGCGCTGCAGTTGCACAGACGTGGGCACGCCCATGAACAGCAGGGCACGCAGCCCCGCCTGGGCGGCCGTGGCCAGGGTGTCGGTGGCCCCGGTGAAGTCGTCGCCGTACCAACCCAGCCGGGCGGTGGATGCAGCCATCATGCGCTGGTCTCCACACTCAGGCCTTGGCGCCGAAGAAACCGAGCGCGCGCTGCAGCTCGGGAGCGTGCCGGGCGAAGTGGTCGAGGGGCGTTCCCGCCGCCACCGCCTCCCAGGCCTGCTGGATGCTTGCCACCCCGGCTGCGGGGCCATCGGGGTGGGCCAGGATGCCACCGCCCGACATGAAAAGCAGGTCGGTGCTGCGCAGGCGCTCCCAGGTCAGCGGCACGGTGCCGGCCCACTGGCCGTTGGAGACGGCGGGCAGCACGGCATCGTCCAGGCCCAGCGCAAGGGGGGCCAGCGTGTCGTGGGCCGACTCGACCACCTCGTCGTCGGTCTGCGAGAACTTGCCTTGCAGGCCGTGCACATGCATGTGGTCCACTCCCGCCAGGCGCCACAGGGTCTGCCAGGCCTGGAACGAGAAGCCCAGCAGCGGGTGCCGCGACAGCGCGCCATAGCCGTTGCGGTGGCCATGCAGCGCCAGCGGCGTATGCCGGCGCAGGGTCTGCACAGCCGAGTAGCCGCACCAGTTGAGGCTGGCCATCACGCAGCTGCCGCCCTCGGCCTGCACCAGGTCGGCGTGGCGGCGCATGGCGTCCGTCTCGTCGGTGACGTTGAAGGCCACCATGACGTGCTTGCCCGTGCGGTCCTGGTGCGCTCGCACAGCGCGCATCACGGCCCTAACGCGCTCCTGCAGCGGGGCATGCACGGGGTCGGCGCAGACCTCGTCGTCCTTGATGAAGTCCACGCCCGCCGCGCACAGCCGGGCGGCCAGCGCCCCGGTCTCCTCGGCCGACAAGCCCACGTTGGGCTTGACGATGGTGCCGATGAGCGGGCGCCCCTGCACCCCCGTGAGCGCACGGGTGCCCGCGATACCCTGGCGCGGCATGTCGAAGCGTGTGCGGTATTCCGCAGGCAGGTGCAGTGATTCGAGTCGCAGACCCGTGACCTCGCCCAGGTCGAACAGGTTGCCCGACACCATGGCCGCCAGCGTGGGCAGGTTGGCGCCCACATTGGCCACCGGAAAGCGGACCCGAATGCGCGCACGCCGGAACGGCCCAGCCAGGGGCTTGCCGGCTGAGGCACGGCGCTCCAGCCAGCCGTTGGGCAGGCTGGGGGCAGCCACGGATTCGAGCTCCTCGATGGACTCCACCATGGCGCGCGCGCGCTCACGCAGCGCATCGGTCTCGCCCTCCACACGCGTGAAGGTGCCGCACGACTGCTCCCCCGCCAGTACCTCCGCCACGTGGGCCGGGTCCAGCGGCGTCTCGATCAGGTAGGTGGCTTCGAAATGCTGGGCGTCCATGGGATCAGAGGGTGTTGAGGTCGGGGAAAGGCCGCACCGGGTCGCTGCCGTCCCAGCCCTTGGCCGCCTCGCGGATCAGCGTGAACAGCCGGCCCTTGGGCCCCGCCACTTCGGACAGCTCGATCAGCGCACCGGGGTGAAGCCCCGGGTGCTTGCCGTCCTCGAAGTAGACGAAGCGGCCGTTCTCGCCCACCTCGCCGCTCATGCAGACCTTGAAGCCCGCGGCCTCGGCCCGCGCCAGGTCGGCGTCGAAATCCTCCGTCCAGTACGCGACGTGCTGGCCGCCCACATGGCCGGCCTGCTGGAAGTCGCGGTACATGGAGGGCACGTCGTTGCGCGTCTGCAAGAGCTCGATCTGCACGCCACCCGCGTTGGCCAGGGCCACGGAGTTGTGCGGTTCATGGCGCTCGCCGCGGTAGGTGTAGTTTTGGATCGGCACGCGCGGGTTGTAGTACCAAGGCCCGACGCCCAGTACGTTGGCCCAGTAGTCCATGGCGGCCTCGATGTCGGGCACGAGGTAGGCCACCTGGCGGATCTCACCAAAGAATCGGCTCATGGTTTGCGTCTTTCAGAAAGGGAAGGAGGGCCCGGCGCACGCAGCGGCCAGACCAGGGGGACTGGATGGAATGCGTTACCTGGTCAGAAAACCGGTGGAAAACCATGGGATCGCAGCCACGATGACCAGGCCCACGAACAGCGCCATGACGTAGCCGCCGATATGGGACAGGCCCTCGTTGGGGTGCACCTTGCTGATCGCGCAGGCGCCGTAATAGCCCACACCGAACGGCGGCGCGAAAAGGCCGATGCCCATGGCGAAGATCACCACCATGGCGTAGTGCACCTCGTGGATGCCAACGGCCTTGGCAATGGGAAATAGCAGCGGCCCGAACAGCACGATGGCCGGGATGCCTTCGAGCACGCTGCCCAGCACCACGAAGGCAATGATGGAAACCGCCATGAAGCCCCAGGCACCTCCAGGCAGCTGCTTCATCACCTCGGCCAGGTCGTGCGAGAAGCCCGACTGCGTGAGCCCCCAGGCCATGGCCGTGGCGCAGCCCACGATGAAGATGATGGCGCCGGTGAGCGAAGCGGTCTCGATGAGCATGGGCCGCAGCCGGCGCCAGTCGAACTGGCGGTGGATGAACAGGCCCACCAGCACAGCGTAGACGATGCCGATGGTGGAGACCTCGGTCGCCGTGGCAACGCCCTCGACCACGGCCGCGCGGATCACGAACGGCAGCGCGATGGCTGGCAAGGCCGTGACCAGGAAGCGCACGATCTGCGCACGGCCGAAGCGCTGCACCTGCGACAGGTCTTCACGGCGGTAGCGCCACCAGACCACAGCGCACAGGCAGGCCCCCACCACCACGGCCGGCAGCATGCCGCCCGTGAACAGCGCCGCGATGGACACGCCCGTGACCGAGCCGATGGTGATCAGCACGATGGAGGGCGGTATGGTTTCGGTCTGCGCGCCCGTGGCCGACAGCAGCGCCACCAGGTCGCCGGGCTTGGCGCCGCGCTTTTGCATCTCGGGGAACAGCACCGGCGCGATGGCCGCCATGTCGGCGATCTTGGAGCCCGAAATGCCCGAAACCAGGTACATGGCACCGATCAGCACATACGACAGCCCACCGCGCACGTGGCCCAGCAGGCTGGCCAGGAACTGGATCATGGCGCGTGCCATGCCGGTCATCTCGATCAGCGCGCCGAGGAAGATGAACAGCGGCACGGCCAGCAGCATCAGGTGCGACATGCCTTCATCGAGCCGGCCCACCAGCACCGGCATGGGTGCGCGCGTGGTGAGCGCCATATAGCCAAAGGTGGCCAGTGCGAACGAGAAAGCGATGGGCACGCCCGCGAACACGCAGGTGGCCACCACCACGACGAAGAAGATCACCAAATTGAGCTTGCCCAGCGGCGGGAACACCGGCTGCGCCAGCCAGAAGGCCAGCACCAGCGCGCCCACCGTGGCGCAAGCCGCCAGCATCACGGCCAGACCGCCCTCGCGCAGCATGCGCAGCGTGCACACCAGCAGCATCAATGCCATGCCCGCCGGCAGCGCCGAGGCGCGCCAGGCGTTGCTGATCTCCAGCGCCGGCGTGACGATCACGGCCTCTTCGGCCGCGTACTCGTACGCGTGGTGCAGGATGAGCAGCAGGAACGCGAACGACGCGGCCATGGCCAGCGCCTCCAGGTAGGCGCGCGCCGCCGGCGGCACCTTGCCCACGAAGGCCGTCATGCGCATGTGCTCGCCGCGGCGCAGTGCCACCACCGCGCCCAGCATGGACAGCCACAGGAACAGGATCGAGGCCAGCTCGTCGGACCAGACCAGGGGTGCGTGGAACACGTAGCGCGACACGACACCGCAGAACAGCAGGCAGATCTCCACCAGCACCAGCAGCGCGGCGGCGGACTCCACCACCGCGCCGATGCCCCGATCCACGGGACCGAGCGCGGCACGCCAGCCCGTGGGAACGGGGGCGGACACGGCAGCTGCGAGCATCAGGACACCTTGCCGACGGAGGCTTCCAGCAGCGCCCAGGCCTCGTCGCCGAACTTGCCCTTCCACTCGGTGTAGTAACCAGCCTTGCGCAGTTGCTCACGGAAGCTTTGCGGGTTGGCATCGTTGAAGGCCATGCCCTTGGTGGTGAGGTCGCTGCGCAGCGTCTCGTTGAGTTTGGCGAGGTCGGCACGCTGCTGCAGCCCGGCTTCATCGAAGGCCCGGCCCAAAATCAGCTTGAGGTCGTCCGGCAGGCCGCGCCAGGCGCGTCCGTTGACGACCATGTGGTAGCCGTCCCAGCTGTGGTTGGTGACCGAGCAGAACTTCTGCACCTCGTAGAGCTTGGCGGTCTGCACGATGGCCAGCGGGTTCTCCTGCGCATCCACGACCTTGGTCTGCAGGGCCGAATACACCTCGCTGAATTGCAGGCTGGCCGGTGATGCCGACAGCGCCTTGAACATCGAGATGCCCATGGGGCTCACGGGCACGCGGATCTTCATGCCGCCCAGGTCGGCCGCACTGCTGACGGCCTTGGTGCTGGTGGTCACCTGGCGAAAGCCGTTGTCCCACATGCGCGGGAAGGTGTACAGGCCCACCTTGGCAAAGGCCGCACGGATGCTGTCGCCCAGCTTGCCATCCACCGTCTTCCACACCTGCTCGTAGTCGGCGAAGGCGAAGCCCAGGGCCGTGATGGCGCTGATGGGCGCCAGCGTGGCGATCACCATGGTGCCGGCGTTGAAGATCTCGAGGCCACCGCTGCGCACCTGCGAGAGCATGTCGGTGTCGCCGCCGAGTTGGTTGTTGGGGAACACCTTGAGTTCGAGCCGCCCTTTGCTCTCGGACAGGATGCGCGCCGCCGCCTCGTTGGCGCGCACGTTGAGCGGGTGCGACACAGGCAGGTTGTTGCCGAACTTGAAGCTGTACTCCGGCGCAGCAGCGCTCGCCAGCCCCGGCCAGGCGCCCGCGACGGATGCGGCGGGCAACGCGCACAGACCGCGCAGCAGGCTGCGGCGCGAGGATGAGTGGTTCGAATGGGCCATGGTCTTTGTCTCCTGTCTTTATGGAATCGTTGGAATCGGCACGCGCGGGGCGGCTAGTGTTCTGTCCCGCAAATAGATGCCAAAAATAAAGCCGATGGATTTCGCGCCGGGGCAAGGCGCAAACCGCAGCGATAGCCGTAGCTATCGCGAGGATTTGCAACGCTGCCCTGGCGTGAAAGACGCGGTTTTATTGGCATTTATTTGCGGGACAGGACACTAGTTCAAGGGCAGACCTTATCGGTGGTCGGGGGCCTGCGCAAATCGAAAATCTGATGACTTTTGATGGTTTCAGGAAGCGTCAGTTGCACCGCGCATGCATGCCACCATCGACCAGCAGCTCCACGCCGTTGATGTAGCGGGCTTCGTCGGAGGCCAGGAACACCGCGGCGTTGGCCACGTCCCAGCCATCGCCCATGCGCCCTGTGGGCGAGAGCTTGTGGCGCGCGGCCACCATCTCCTCGTGGCTGGCGTAGAAGCCCGAGATCTGGCGGTAGATGTGCGGCGTGTCCATCACGCCTGGCAGTATGCAGTTGGCGCGGATGCCCTCCCCCGCGTACTGCAGGGCCACGCTCTGGGTAAAGGAGTTCACCGCCCCCTTGGAGGCCGCGTAGGCGCAATAGGCATAGCCCGTCCAACGCACGCCACCGAGCGCACCGATGTTGACGATGGCGCCCGACTGCTGCGCCTGCATCAGCGGCAGCACGGCCTTGCAGGTCAGGAACATGCTCTTGACGTTGACCGCCATCACCCGGTCCCAGGTGTCTTCGGTGGTCTCCACCGGGCCGCCCTGGGAGGTGATGCCCACGTTGTTGTGCAGGATGTCGACGCGGCCGAAAGCCTCGGTGGCCGCCTGCACGGCGGCCTGTACATCGGTCCACTGCGTGACGTCGGCCGTGACCGCAATGGCTTCGTTGCCTTCACCAAGGATGGTGTCGCGCGTCACTTCGGCGGCGGTGCCATCACGGTCCACCGCGACCACCCGGGCCCCGGCCCGCGCATAGGCGGCTGCGGCGGCCTTGCCATTGCCCCAGCCGTCGCCATCGGACCCGGCACCGAACACCAGGGCGACGCGGCCCACGAGCCGCTTGTTGTTTGTCTCCATCATTGTTCCTTGTCTTGACCACCGCCCTCTGGCATGCGGTGGGCTCTTACGATAGCCTCGGGCCCGTGATGTACCAACCGCCAAACATGATGGGTTTTGATGGTTTCGGAGGGCCGCCGTGAGCCGCGCCATGCCCGGCGTGGTGGAGGTTGCCGCGCTGGCCGGCGTCTCCACTGCCACCGTGGACCGGGTGCTCAACCGGCGCGGCGGCGTGCGCCAGGCCACCGCGCAGCGCGTGGTGCAGGCCGCGGGCGAGCTGGGCTACCTGCCGGCGGACGGTCTGGCCGCCACTCTGGCGCCTGCGCCCCTGCGCGTGATGTTCCTGCTGCCGCGCAATACCAGCCGCTTCCTCACCATGCTGGGCGACATGGTCAGCTACTCGCAGGAGCACTGGGCGCCCTTCCACGTCAAGTGCCGCGCCGAGACGGTGGACAGCTTCAACCCCGAGGCCCTGGCCCAGGCGCTGCTGCACCATGGCAAGCGCTACGACGGCCTGGTGATGATGGCGCTGGAGCACCCCCAGGTGCGCGAGGCCGTGGCCACGCTGGCCGGGCGCGGCGTGCCCGTGGTCACGGTGATCTCGGACCTGGGCAACTCGCAGCGCGTGGGCTACGTAGGCCTGGACAACCGGGCTGCGGGCCGCACCGCGGGCTACCTGATCGGCCGCTTCATAGGTGCGCGCGATGCCAAGGTGGCCCTGGTCGCAGGCAGCCTGCGCTATGCGGCGCACCAGGAGCGCGAGGCTGGCTTCCTCCATGTGCTCGAAGAGCTGTTTCCCCAGCTCACGGTGGTCGGCCTGCGCGAGGGGCTCGACGACACCGAGAAGAACTACCGCCAGACACGCACCCTGCTCGAACGCCACCCGGACCTGGCCGGCATCTACAACATCGGCGGCGCCTCCGACGGCATCGCCCGCGCACTGCAGGAGTGCAGCGTGCAGCACAAGGTGGTGTTCATCGGCCACGGCCTGACACCCGACACGCGCGCCCAGCTCATCGACGGCAGCATGGACGCGGTGATCACCCAGAACCCCTTGAGCACCATCACCAGCTGCGTGCGCATCTTCGCCAACCTGCGCGACGGGCGTCCCGCCTTGTCCGGTGTGGAGACCACACGCAGCCAGGTGGTCTTTCGCGAGAACCTGCCCTGACCCTGGTGCCTGCGGGACCCTGGCCTGCGTCGGCCCGCTGCGGCCCCTGACACGTAAGCCGATGTAAGACCTGGCCCACAGGCGAACTGAGGCAGGGACTACGCGGCTTGGAGGTCCCCGCACGAACAATGCACCTGTACCAGCACCGTCTCCTGGTCGCCCCCTCGCCCGGCTTGCCGGCATCGGGGAGGGCAGATCCCATCCCCCTCCACAGGAGTTCAGAACACCATGCCTTCATCCGCACCTTTCCGCCTTGCCATCGCCGTTCTCGCCCTGGGCGCCCTGGCCGCCTGCTCCTCCACGCCACCGCCCACGGAACAGATGGCCGTGAGCCGCACCACGCTGACCCGCGTGTCTGCCGCACCCAGCGTGACTGCGACCGCACCCGTCGAACTGCAGCGTGCCCGCGACAAGCTCATGGCGGCCGAGAAGGCCATGGGCGCGCAGGACTACACCGCCGCCCGCCGCCTGGCCGCCGAGGCAGAAGTGGACGCCCGTGTGGCAGAAACCCGCGCCGATGCCGAGCGCAATGCCGCCAGCCTGGCCCAGGTGCAGGACGGCATCCGCGCGCTGCAGGAAGAAATCAACCGCCGCGCCGCGCCCGCCCGCTGATCGCTTCAGCCCCACCGCGCCTGCCGTCACGCCCCGTGACCCCGAATCTTGAAGGAATACCCACCATGCACCCCATTCTTCGCCGTACCACTGCCCTGGCCACCAGCCTGATCGCTGCGGGCCTGCTGGCCGCCTGCGCCAGTACCGCACCTTCCGCCGCACTGGAGCAGGCCCGCACGGCAGTGAGCCGTGCCGGCACGGACCCTGCGGTGGCCCAATACGCCCCCCTGGAGCTCAAGCAGGCCAGCGATGCCCTGGCCCGTGCCGACCGTTTCTGGGCTGACAAGCACGATGAGGCCGAGACCAACCACCTGGCCTATATCGCCGCCCAGCGCGCCGAGATCGCCAACAATGCGGCGCGGGCCCGCATGCTCGATGCCAGCATCCAGAGCGCCAGCTCCGAAGCCGACCGCATCCGCCTGCAGGCACGCACCCGCGAGGCCGACGAAGCGCGCATGCGCGCGGACGCCCAGGCGCGCAATGCCCAGATAGCCCAGGCCCAGGCCATGAGCGCAGAACAGCGCGCAGCCCAGCAGCAGGCGCAGGCCAACGCTGCCCTGGCCCAGGCCAGCGCCGCCCAGGACCGCGTGCGCATGCTCGAAGCCCAGTTGCGCGAGATGGAAGCGCAGCAGACTGAGCGCGGCCTGCTCGTGACCCTGGGCGACGTGCTCTTCGCGTTCAACAAGGCCGAGCTGTCTGCGCAAGCCGGGCCTCGCCTGGACAAGCTGGCCGATTTCCTCAAGCAATTTCCCGAGCGCAAGCTGCTGATCGAGGGCTATACCGACAGCGTGGGCTCGGACGTGTACAACCAGGAACTGTCGGCGCGCCGTGCCGGCGCCGTGCGCGATGCGCTGGTGGCACGGGGCGTAGACACCAGCCGCATCACGGCGCGCGGCTACGGCAAGGTCTATCCTGTGGCGGACAACGCTTCGCCCGAGGGTCGGGCAATGAACCGCCGCGTGGAGATCGTGATCGCCGACGACAAGGGCAACCTCAAGGGCCGCTGACCCCCCGGGCGGCGTGCCGCCCTGGTCCCCTCCCCAGACCGCGCCGCTCACGCCGCGCGGTCTTTGCATGTCTGGCGCGCCCGGACCGGCATGGCAATCATGGGGTCGACGCCTCGTCCGAAAAGGTGACCCCATCCAAGTAAGCACTCACCCATATGTAACATATGGGGTTTTACCTGGGTGCATTGGATTGGTGCGCGCTCAGGACACTGGTAACGGCAATACCCCACCAGGGTAAGCCCCATGCGGGGCGGCACAGGTTTTGCTGTTCAATTTCTGCCACGGGCGGGTCATATGCATTTGTTACATATGAAGCCCATGCAGACCTGCTCACCAGAGTCCTTGAAGGAAACAGCCACCATGCATCCCATGCTTCGCAGCACCACCGTTCTCGCCATCAGCGCGATGGCCGCAGGGTTTCTTTCCGCTTGTACCACGGCCCCGTCCATGGCGCTGGAGCGGGCCCGCACGGCCGTAGGCACCGCCAGTGCCGACCCGGCAGTGGCCCGGCACGCAGCCCTGGAACTGAAACAGGCCACCGAAGCCCTGGCACAGGCCAACAGCATCTGGAGCAAGACCAGCGACGAGGCGGAAACCAACCACATCGCCTACATGGCGGCGCTGCAGGCCGAGGCTGCCACCAATGCGGCACGCGCGCGCATGCTGGCGGCCAACATCCGCACCGCCAACTCCGGCACCGCCCAGATCAGCCTGCACACCGAAGCGCAGACACGCCGCTGATGCGACCCGCCCTGCAACGGTGCAGGGCGTGCATTGTTTCAGGCAAACGTCTCGGTATCCACCTCGCTCGCGCTCTGGGCGCTGTAGCGGGGGCCCACGACGTTCTGCTGGTTGATGGCGCCATCGAGGGCGGCCATGGTCTGCGCGTCGAGTTGCACTGCGTCGGCACCCAGGTCGTCGTGCAGGTGCTCCACGCTGGTCGTGCCCGGGATGGGGATGATGTGTTCGCCCTTGTGCAGCAGCCAGGCCAGCGCCAGTTGCGCGGGGCTGCAGCCGACTTGGCGGGCTATCGCAAAGTAGCTGTCCAGTAGCGCAAGGTTGGCCGCGTAGGCCTCGGGGGCAAAGCGCGGCATCGCACGGCGGATGTCCTTGGCGTCCAGTGCGGACACATCTTTCAGATCGCCACACAGGTAACCACGCGCCACGGGGCTGAAGGCGACGAAGGCCACGCCCAGCTCACGGCAGGCTTCGAGCACCGCGATCTCGGGGTTGCGCGTCCACAGCGAATACTCGGTTTGCACGGCAGCGATGGGGTGCACCGCATGCGCGCGCCGCAGCGTAGCGGCCGACACTTCGGACAGGCCGATGCTGCGTATCTTGCCCGCGCGCACCAGGTCGGCGAGCGCGCCCACGCTGTCCTCGATGGATACCTGTTTGTCCCAGCGGTGCAGGTAGTACAGGTCGATCACGTCGGTCTGCAGGCGGCGCAGGCTGTCCTCGCAGGTCTGGCGCAGGGTGGCGGGGCGCCCGTCGATCACGCGCACCAGTTTGCCGTCGCCGGCCACGTCCACGCCCTGCATGCCGCACTTGCTGGCCAGGGTGAAGCGCTGGCGGTGCGGCTTCATCACACGGCCCACCAGGGTCTCGTTGGCGCCAAAACCGTAGAGCGTGGCGGTGTCGAACAGGGTCACGCCTGCGTCGAGCGCGGCCAGCAGCACGCGCTCGCCCTGCTCGGGCGAGACGGGGGCGCCATAGGCGTGGCTCAGGTTCATGCACCCCAGGCCGATGGCGCTGACTTCAAAGGGGCCAAGTTGGCGTGTCTGCATGGTGGTCGTTGCTCCATGAAAAACGCCCGCAGCGTTCCATCTGCGGGCGGGTTGTGGGTGTCTGCAGGCGGGATCTTACTGAAGCTGCTGCTCCAGGTCGTGCAGCACCTGGTAGCAGGCCAGCACGCTGGCCACGCTGGAGTTGGGCTCGCGGCCTTCGCGGATGGCGGCAAAGAACTCGCGGTCCTGCAGCTCGATGCCGTTCATCGACACGTCGACGTGGCTCACGTCGATCTTCTCGTCCTTGCCGTTGTACAGGTCGTCGTAGCGCGCCAGGTAGGTCGCGGTGTCGCCGATGTAGCGGAAGTAGGTGCCCAGCGGGCCATCGTTGTTGAACGAGAGCGACAGCGTGCAGATGGCGCCGTTGGCGGCCTTGAGCTGGATGCTCATGTCCATGGCAATGCCCAGCACGGGGTGGATCGGGCCTTGCACGGCGTTGGCTTTCACGATAGGGCTATTGGCCTGGTAGGCGAACAGGTCCACGGTGTGCGCTGCATGGTGCCACAGCAGGTGGTCCGTCCAGCTGCGCGCCTGGCCCAGCGCATTGGTGTTGGTGCGGCGAAAGAAGTAGGTCTGCACATCCATCTGCTGGATGTTGAACTCGCCGGCCTGGATCTTCTTGTGCACGTACTGGTGGCTGGGGTTGAAGCGGCGCGTGTGGCCGCACATGGCCACCAGGCCGGTCTCTTTCTGCAGCGCCACGACTTCCTGCGCACCCTTGAGGCTGTCGGCCAGGGGGATCTCCACCTGCACGTGCTTGCCGGCCTTCATGCAGGCGATGCTCTGCTCGGCATGCATCTGCGTGGGCGTGCACAGGATCACGGCGTCCACCTCGGGCAGGGCCAGGCTTTCGGCCAGGTCGGTGGTGACATGGCCAATGCCGTACCTGGCCGCCACTTCCCTGGTCTTGTCGAGGTCGCGGCTGATCAGCGAGACGACTTCGACGCCGTCGATGTTCTTGATGCCGTCCAGGTGCTTGATGCCGAAGGCACCGGCGCCCGCCAGGGCGACCTTGATGGTCTTGTTCGTAGTCATGTCAGGAATTCTCCAGGATCAGGTGGCCCACGGCCGTGTTGGATGCGGGCACATGGTAGAAGCGGTGCACGAGCCTGGGCGGCTTGCCGCCGGCCACGTCGGCCATGGCGCCGCGCGCGATGAGCCACATCACGAGCTCGATGCCCTCGCTGCCCGCCTCGCGCACGTAGTCGATGTGCGGAATGCTGGCGGCGGCCTCGGGGTCGTTGATGAGTTTGTCGAGGAAGGCGTTGTCGAAGTCCTTGTTGATCAGGCCGGCGCGCGGGCCCTGCAGCTGGTGGCTCATGCCGCCCGTGCCCCAGATGTGCACGTTGAGGTCCTCGTCGTAGCTCTCCACGGCCTTGCGGATCGCCTGGCCCAGGTTGTAGCAGCGCCGGCCGCTGGGCACGGGGTACTGCACCACGTTGACCGCGAACGGTATCACCGGGCAAGGCCAGGCACCGGCCACGGGATCGGGCTGGCCGCACATCAGCGACAGCGGCACCGTGAGGCCGTGGTCCACGTCCATGCGGTTGACGATGGTGAGGTCGAAGTCCTGCTGAATCACCGACTGCGCGATGTGCGAAGCCAAGTCCGGGTGGCCGATGACCTTGGGCACGGGGCGCGGGCCCCAGCCTTCGTCGGCCGGCAGGTACTCGGCCGCCGTGCCGATGGCGAAGGTCGGGATCATCTCCAGGCTGAAGGCCGTGGCATGGTCGTTGTAGACCAGGAAGACGACGTCGGGCTTGTTGTCCTTCATCCATTGCTTGGAGAAGTCATAGCCGGCAAACAGCGGCTTCCAGTAGTCCTCTTGCGTCTTGCCCAGGTCGAGCGCGGCGCCGATGGCGGGCACGTGCGAGGTGAAGACGGAGGCGGTGATACGCGCCATGTTCAGTTTCCTTTCTTTCCCGCAGCACCCTGCGGCTGGCGGTGCGCCTGGGCATCGCCGTCTTCGCCGACCACGCGGTTGCCCTGCGCCGAGCGGCCGCCGCCGATCATCATGTTGCGGTATTCGTCTTCGGTCATGCCGGTCATGGAGCCGGCCATCTGCTGGAAGCTCTTGCCATCGGTCGCGCCAATCTTCGCCAGGAAGTAGATGTTGCCGCCCAGGCGGATGCACCAGTTGAGGTCGCGCGCCAGCACGGCCAGCTTCTGCTCTTCGGTCATCGCCCACTCGTCGAGGTAGGCACGCTCGCCAGCCTTGAAGCGGGCGCGGTTGTCGGCCTTCATCAGGCTCATGCAGAACTGGTTGAGCCAGTAGCCTTTTCGGCTTTGCTCTGCGTCGAAGATGGTCGTGCCGGGCACGTCCAGGTAAGGTTTGTCGAGGGACATGGCTTCAGCCTTTCACTTCCTCAGGCCAGTAGAGGCGCATGGGATTATCGACAAGGAGTTTGCGCTGCAATTGTGGCGTGACCGCGATGTGGGGAATGAAATCCACCAGCAAACCATCGTCGGGCATGTGGTCCTTGAGGTTGGGGTGCGGCCAGTCGGTGCCCCAGAGCACGCGGTCAGGGAACTCCTCGACCACGCGGCGCGCGAACGGCACCACGTCGCGGTAGGCGGCCTGCTCGCCATCGAGGGCCTTGGGGCCGGCCACGCTCAAGCGCTCGGGGCAACTGACCTTGCTCCACACGTTGGGATGCTGGCGCATGAACTTCAGGAACAGCTCGAACTCGGGCCCGTCCACGGGCTTGGTCACGTCGGGGCGGCCCATGTGGTCCACCACCACGGTGGTGGGCAGCTGCGTGAAGAAGTCCCACAGCTCGGGCAGGTCCACGGCCTCGAAGTAGATCACCACGTGCCAGCCCAGTTGGTGGATGCGCGCGGCGATCTCCATCAGCTCGTCCTTGGGCGTGAAGTCCACCAGGCGCTTGACGAAGTTGAAGCGCACGCCGCGCACGCCGGCGTCGTGCATGGCCTGCAGTTCTTCATCGGTCACCGAGCGGCGCACGGTGGCCACGCCGCGCGCCTTGCCGCCCGATTGCACCAGCGCATCGACCATGGCGCGGTTGTCCGCACCGTGGCAGGTGGCCTGCACCACCACGTTGCGCGCAAAGCCCAGGTGGTCGCGCAGTGCATAGAGCTGCGCCTTGCTGGCATCGCAGGGCGTGTACTTGCGCTCGGGCGCGTAGGGGAACTCGGCACCGGGGCCGAACACGTGGCAGTGCGCATCCACGGCGCCTGCGGGCACCTGGAAGCGGGGCTTGCTCGGGCCGGCGTACCAGTCGAGCCAGCCAGGGGTCTTGGTGAATTCACTCATGCGGTGTACTCCTTGTGGTTCAGTCCAGCGAGACGTTGGCCTTCTTGATCACCTCGCCAAAGCGCTGGCTCTCGTCCTTGACGAACTGCGTGAACTGCGCACGCGTGGTCGGGAACTGCTCGTAGCCAAAGCTCTTGAACTTCTCCTGCACGTCTGCGCCGGTCAGCGCCTGCTCGATGTCCTTGCGGATCTTGTCGGTCACTGCTGCGGGCAGGCCGGGCGGCACGGCGATCGTGTTCCACCCCGTGACCTCGAAGCCCTTGGGCCCGCCCGACTCGCCCACCGTGGGCACGTCGGGGAAGCTCGTCACACGCTGGGGTGCGGCGACGGCCAGGAAGCGCAGCTTGCCAGCGCGCTGCAGCGGCCCGGCCGTGGCGGCGCTGCCCAGGGCAAAGGCCAGCTCATTGGTGGAGACGCCGGTGTAAAGCTGCGTGGTCTCCTTGTAGATCACGTGCTCCATCTGCGTGCCGGTGGCGCTCTCGAACAGCTCGGAGCCCAGGTGCACCGGGTTGCCCACCGACCAGGATCCGTAGTTGAGCTTGCCCGGGTGGGCCTTGGCGTCGGCAATCAGGTCGCCCACGTTCTTGTACTTGCTGTCGCCGGCCACGGTGAAGAAGAAGTAGGTCTTGAACAGCGGCAGCAGCGCGTCGAAGTCCTTCACCGGGTCGTAGGGCAGCTTCTTGAACAGGCTGGGGTAGGCGGCCAGGTGCACGTTGTCCAGCACGATCAGGTCATGCCCGTCCTTTGCGCCGCGCTTGAAGGCGTCGATGGCGATGAAGCCGTTGCCGCCGGGGCGGTTCTCGACCACCACGGGCTGGTTCCATGCGCGGCCGAGCTTCTCGGCCACGAGGCGGGCCACGCCGTCCGGGCCGCCGCCCACCGGGAAGGGCGTGATGATGCGCACGGGCTTGGTGGGGAACTGCTGGGCCGCAGCCAATTGCGGCGCCAGGCCGGCAGCGGCGGCCACACCCAGGGCCAAGGCGGCGCGGCGGGAGAGGGAAGAGGAAAGAAGGCGCATGGTAGGTCTCGTCAATATCAAAACAGGTGCTGCGCCGTGCGCAGCGGTGCGACATCCGCCACACGGCAGACGTCACTGGAGCGGTTACCGCGTGGTGGCGGTCAGTCGATGTACCTGAGCCCGGCCTTCTCAAGCCCGGGGCGCATGTTGTACATGTCCAGGCCGAGCACGCCCGAGGCGAGCTTGGCGCGCTTTTCGCCCTCGAAGCTCTCGCGCTTTTGCGCGGCTTCGAGCGTTTCCACGGCGCGTGCGGCAGGCACGCAGACCACGCCATCGTCGTCGGCAACGATCACGTCGCCGGGCGTGACCCACATGCCGGCGCAGACCACGGGGATGTTGACCGAGCCCAGCGTGGCCTTGATGGTGCCCTTGCTCGATATGGCGCGGCTCCAGACCGGAAAGTTCATCTCCTGTAGCGTCTTCACGTCCCGCACGCCGGCGTCGATGATGAGCGCCCGCGCACCGCGCGACTGGAACGAGGTGGCCAGCAGGTCGCCGAAGTAGCCATCGGTGCATTCCGAGGTGACGGCCGCCACCACCACGTCGCCGGGCTGGATCTGCTCGGCAGCTACGTGCATCATCCAGTTGTCGCCGGGCTGCAGCAGCACGGTGACCGCCGTACCAGACACCTGCTGGCCGGGGTAGACGGGGCGCATATAGGGCTTGAGCAGGCCCACGCGGCCCATGGCCTCGTGTACCGTGGCCGAACCCAGTGCTGCCAGGCCGTCGGCGGCTGCGCGGTCTGCGCGGGTGATGTTGCGGTGGACAACGCCTAGTTCGTACATGTCAGAGCCCCTTTGCCTTCAGGCGTGAATCGAGTCGGGAGAACACGCGGCGCACGTTGCCTTCGTAGATCTGGTGCTTGTCGTCGCCGCTCAGGATCTTGCTGGCCTCGATGTAGCGCTTGGTGTCGTCGTAGTAGTTGCCGGTGGTGGGGTCGATGCCGCGCACGGCGCCGATCATTTCCGAGGCGAAGAGCACGTTCTTCACCGGGATCACGGTGTTGAGCAGGTCGATGCCAGGCTGGTGGTACACGCAGGTGTCGAAGAAGACGTTGTTCAGCAGGTGGTCTTCGAGCAGGGGCTTCTTCATCTCCTGCGCCAGGCCCCGGAAGCGGCCCCAGTGGTAGGGCACGGCACCGCCGCCATGCGGGATCAGGAACTTGAGCGTGGGGAAGTCCTTGAACAGGTCGCCCTGGATGCACTGCATGAAGGCCGTGGTGTCGGCGTTCAGGTAGTGCGCGCCCGTGGTGTGGAAGCACGCATTGCAGCTGGTGCTCACGTGGATCATGGCGGGCAGGTCGTACTCCACCATCTTTTCGTAGATGGGGTACCAGTGGCGGTCGGTCAGCGGCGGACTGGTCCAGTGGCCACCGGAGGGATCGGGGTTCAGGTTGATGCCCACGGCACCGTATTCCTTGACGCACTTTTCGAGCTCGGGGATGCAGGTCGCGGGGTCCACGCCGGGGCTTTGCGGCAGCATGGCCACAGGCACGAAATGCTCGGGAAACAGCGTGGAGACGCGGTGGCACAGCTCGTTGCAGATGGCCGCCCAGGTGCTGGAGACGTTGAAGTCACCGATGTGGTGGGCCATGAAGCTCGCGCGCGGCGAGAACAGGGTGATGTCGCTGCCGCGCTCCTTCATCAGGCGCAGCTGGTTGGTCTCGATGGATTCGCGCAGTTCGTCGTCGCTGATCGACAGGTCGGCCACCTTGGGCATGGCGGCCGGGTCCTTGATGCCGGCGATCTGCTGGTTGCGCCAGTTCTCCAGCGCCTTGGGTGCCGTGGTGTAGTGGCCATGGCAGTCGATGATGAGGCTCATTGCTTTGTGCTCCTTGGATCTTGGTATGCGGGATCAGGCGGGGTCCATGCCCTGGCGTTGCTTGGCCTCGGTGGCAGCCGAGGAGGCCAAAAAGTCGAGCAGCGCCTTTGCAGCCACGGGTTGCTTGCTGGCAGTGCCCACGCCCGACGAGAAGATGGTGGTGATCTGGATGGCCGGCGGCAGCGGGCCCACCACGGTGATACCCTCCACGTTCAGCAGTTCGCTCAGTTGCTGGAAGCCGAGTTCCACGTCGCCACGCGCCACCAGCGAGCCCACGGGCACCCCGGGGGGCGCCTGCACCATGCGGCCGGCCACCTCGTCTGCAATGCCCCAGCGCTCGAACAGCCTGGCCAGCGCCACGCCGCTCGGGCCGGTGGAGTAGCTGATGCTGCGTGCGGCCAGCACGGCGCTGCGCACCGCGTCTTCAGAGCCGATGTCGGGCAGCGCTGCACCGGCGCGCACGGCCACGGCCACGCCGGAACGCACCCAGTCGGTCTTGCTCGCGGCATCGATGGTGCCTGCGGCAATGAGCTTGTCGATGGCGTCGGAGGCCAGCACCACCACATCGAAGGCCTCGCCGGCCTGCACGCGCTTGGCGGCGTCCACGCCGCCCACGGCGTCGATGACCGCGCGCTGGCCGGTCTGCTGCTCGTAGGCGGCCAGCAGTTCGGCCAGCACCTGGCGCGTGGCCATGGAGGAGATTCCACGAAGGATGGGCGCACTCATGGGGAGGTGGCAGTCGCTGTATACATGCCGCCGATTGTGGGCAGTGCCGGGCCCGACATAAAGCCGGCAGGGGCACTACCAGATATATCATTCTTCTATTGTTGAATTGGAGCTATTGCAAATAGCGGAGAGCACACCCCATGGACCTCAAGCAGATCGAGTACTTTGTGCGCGTGGCCGAACTGGGCAGTTTCACCCGCGCCTCGGTGGTGCTGGACATCGCCCAGCCGGCCCTGAGCCGCCAGGTGCGTCTGCTGGAGGTGGAGCTGCGCCAGAACCTGCTGGTGCGCAATGGCCGCGGGGCCATACCGACCGAGGCCGGCAAGCTGCTGCTGGAGCACGGGCGCGGCATCCTGCACCAGGTAGAAAGGGCCCGCGAGGAGCTTGGGCGTGTGCGGGGCGCGCTGGCCGGGCGCGTGGCCATCGGCCTGCCGCCGACCATGGCCAAGGTGCTCACGGTGCCGCTCACCCGCGCCTTTCGCGTGCAGATGCCCGATGCGGCCCTGGCCATCAGCGAAGGCCTGACGGTGGCCATGCGCGAATCGCTGACCACGGGGTTGCTGGACATCGCTCTGCTCTACAACACGCCCGCTTCGCCGGGCATCGAGATCACGCCCTTGCTGGAGGAAGACCTGTTCCTCGTGCAGCGTCGCCCCGTGGGGCAAAGCGACGCCGAAGCCGACGCCCAGGCACGGCAGCCCGTGGCGCTGGAGGAACTCACGCGCTTTGCGCTGGTGATCCCCACCCGGCCCAACTCCATCCGCATGCTGGTCGAGTCGGAACTGGCTGCGCTGGGCCTGCGCCCCCAGATCAGCCTGGAGATCGACGGCGTGGCCGCCATCCTGGACCTGGTGGCCGATGGCGCGGGCAGCGCGGTGCTGCCCATGAATGCGGTCACCACCTCCGGCAAGCCCGAGGTGTTCGGCACCCGGCCCATTGGCCAGGCGGGCGAGCCCCGGCTGCGCAGCAAGCTGTCGATGGCCGTGAGTTCGCAGCGCCCGGCCACGCTGACGCAGCAGGCCATGGCAGAGCTGATCCGCAGCACGCTGCAGACGATCTACAAGGCGCCCTGATCCCTCTTCGGTGCAGCATCCAGGTGCGCCAGCAGCCGGTCGGCGTAGTCCTGCCAGGGCGCATCCTTGGGCAGGCCCGCGAACACGCCCTCGCGCGCCATGGCCGCCACCGCCGACTGCTTGTGCGCAATGGCGCTGGCCATCAACGGCTCCACGCCGGCCTCGCGCACGGTGCGCGCGGCCTCGTGCATTTCTTCGGAGCGGCGCTGGCCGTGCTGCACCACGCGGCTGAAGAAGTAACTGCCCTGCCTTTCCCAGTCGATGGAGGGAAAGGTCTCGGCCAGCGTGGGCAGCACATGTGCCTCCACACCGTACTGCCGAGCGGCGGCATAGCTTTCGATCACCAGGGCTTCGAGCCCCTTGATCATCACGCTGCGGCACATTTTGATGGCGCTGGCCACGCCCAGCTGTTCGCTGACCGGCTTGGCATCCATGCCCCAGGCCTGCAGCACGGCGGCCAGCGCCTGGGCCTGTGCACCACCCAGCAGCATGGGCACGCGGATGCCATAGGGCGGCACCGAGGTCATGACACCCGCCTCCACATAGTGCGCGCCGCGCGCCTCGATCAGCGCGGCGGCCTGCTGCTTGGTGCCGGGCGAGGCCGAATTGAGGTCCAGGAACACGGTGCCAGGGCGCAGGTGGGCAACTGCTTGCTGCGCCACCTCCAGCGTGTGCGATGCGGTGACGGCCGAGATGATCAGGTCGCTGGCCAAGCACAGCGCTTGCACCGAAGCGTGGGCCGTGACCCCGTGCTGCGCGGCATGCGCCCGCTCGGCATCGCGCGTGGCCGCCTGCGCGAACTTCAGGTCCCATGCGCCGACACCGGTGACGCCGGGCTGCGACTGCAGCCCCAGGGCAAAGGTCTTGCCGACTTCGCCATAGCCGATCACGCCGATGTGCTGCAGGTCCATGGTGTTGCCCCGGTTGTGGGATCGCTGGCTACCGGGCGACGCCCAGCAGCCGGTCCAGCAGCTCGGGCTGCGCACTCAGATCCGCCGCAGTGCCGGTGTGCACCACCGTGCCCCGGTCGAGCACGGCGGCATGGTCCGAGATCGCCAGGATGGCTTGCGGGTGCTGCTCGACGATGATGGCCGACAACCCCTCCTCGCGCGTGATGCGGCGAATGGCGCGCAGCAACTCTTCCACGATGATCGGGGCCAGCCCCTCCAGCGGCTCGTCGAGCAACAGCAGGCGCGGGTTGAGCACCAGTGCCCGGCCCACGGCTAGCATCTGCTGCTCGCCACCCGACAGCTGCGTGCCCAGGTTGGTTTTGCGCTCGGCCAGGCGCGGGAACATGGCGTACACCTTGTCCGGGGTCCACGGGGCTGCAGTGGCGCCCTTGCGGCCAGGCCGCGCCACGGCGGTCAGGTTCTCGTGCACGGTGAGCGACTTGAAGATGTTGCGCTCCTGCGGCACCCAGCCGATGCCGGCGGCTGCGCGTTCGTGCGACGGCAGGCGATGCAGTTGCACGGACCCCAGAGCCACCGTGCCCGCATGCTGGCGCGTGGCGCCGGCCAGGGTGTTGATCAGCGTGGTCTTGCCGGTGCCATTGCGGCCCAGCAGGGCCAGCGTCTCGCCCTCGGCCAGCGCCAGGGATACACCCTGCAGCACCACCGCCTCTCCATAGCCCGCGCTCAGCCCTTCAATGCGCAAAAGCTCAGACATGCGCATCCTCCCCATGGCCCAGGTACACCGCCTTGACCTGCGGGTCGTTGGCGATGGTGTCGGGGTCACCCTCGGTGAGCACGGTGCCATTGACCAGCACCGTCATGCGGTTGGCAAAGCTGAAAACCAGGTCCATATCGTGTTCGATCAACAGCACCGAGACATCGGCCGGCAGGGCGGCCACGGTCTGCAGCAGCTCTTCGCGTTCCCCGGCCGGCACGCCGGCCACGGGCTCGTCGAGCAGCAGCACGCGCGGCTCGCAGGCCAGGGCGATGGCGATCTCCAGCAGGCGGCGCTTGCCGTAGGCCAGCACCTTCGTCGGCTCGGCCATCACCGCCGTCAGGTGGAATTGCTCCAGCAACTGCTCGCAGCGCTCGTTCACCGCGCGCTGCGCACCCAGCGGCTGCCACCACTTGCCGCCAAAGCCGCGCTGCTGCGAGACCGTGAGCGCCAGCGTCTCCAGCGGCGTGAGCGAGTCGAACAACTGGTTGATCTGGAAGGTGCGCACCATGCCGCGCTGCACGCGCTGGTGCGGCGCCAGGCGCGTGATGTCCTGGCCTTCGAGAACGATGGAACCCTCGGTGGGCTCCAGCACGCCGGTCAGCAGGTTGATCAGCGTGGTCTTGCCCGCGCCGTTGGGGCCGATCAGCGCATGGCGTGCGCCCTGGCGCAGGTTCAGCGTGACGTTGTTGGTCGCGGCGATGCCGCCGAAGCGCTTGACCAGCCCGTGCGCGGCCAGCACGATGGGAGCGTCGTTGTGGACTGCGGTGGCGCTCATGCCTTGCGCCCCCCGAACCAGGCCCAGGGGCGGATCAGGCGCTCGCGCCCCACCAGCACCAGCACCACCAGGAACAGGCCGATCCAGAAGGTCCAGTACTGCGGCGTCACGGCAGAGATCAGGTCCTGCAGCAGCTTGAAGCCGATGGCACCGACCACACCGCCATAGAGCCAGCCCACGCCGCCGATCACCAGGATCAGCATCACATCGGCCGAGCGGTGGAATTCGAACAGGTCCAGCGAGGCAAAGCCCGTGGTCTGCGTGAGCAGCGCGCCCGCCGCACCCGCGAGTGCGGCCGCCAGCGTGTAGACCTGCGCCAGCTTGGCCGTCACCGGGATGCCGATGGCCATGGCGCGCAGCCGGTTGTCGCGGATGGCCTTGAGCGTGGCACCAAACGGCGACTGCACGACGCGCCGCGCGAGCAGGAAGCACACCAGCAGCACCGAGAGCGAATACCAGGCCGCCGTGCGCCCGAACAGGTCGAACTCGAATTGGCCGAGCACCGGCCCCATCACCACGCCCTGCAGGCCGTCGGCACCGCCGGTCAGCCAGTCGAGCTTGTTGGCCAGCTCCAGCATGATCAGGCCCACGCCCAGAGTGACCATGAGGCGCGTGAGGTCAGTGCCGCGCATCACGGTGAACGAGGCCGCCGCCCCAAGCACCGTGGATGCAGCGATCCCCACCACCAGCCCCACCATCGGATCGGGCATCACATGCTTGGCGAACAGCGCGGCCGCGTAACCGCCCATGCCGAAGAAGGCCGCATGACCCAGCGAGACAATGCCGGTGTAGCCCAGGATCAGGTCCAGCGAGAGGGCGAACAGCGCCACGATGGCGATCTCGTTGATGATGAGCGCATGGCCAGGCAGTGCCAGCGGCGCCGCAAAGGCCAGCAGCCACAGCACGGGCTCCCAGGGCCGCATGCGGCGGCTGCGCAGCAGGACGTTGGTGGACGATGCATCCATCACTTGCCCCCCTTGCGCACGAACAGGCCCTGGGGCCGCCACATCAGGATCAGGATCATGAGGCTGTAGACGATGAACGCCCCGAGCTTGGGGATGTAGTACTTGCCCGCCACGTCGGCAATGCCGAGCAGCAGCGCGGCCAGCAGGGGCCCGGTGATGGAGGAGGTGCCACCCACCGCCACGACGATCAGGAAGTAGATCATGAACTTGAGCGGAAAGCTCGGGTCCAGCCCCAGCACCTCGGCCCCGAGCGCACCGCCCAGGCCCGCCAGGCCCGAGCCGAAGGCGAAGGTGGACAGGAACACGATGTTCACGTTGATGCCCATGCCGGCGGCCACGCGCTGGTCATCCACCGAGGCGCGCAGCCGGCTGCCAAAGCGCGTGCGCGTGAGCACGTACTGCAGGCCGACGGTAAGGGCCGCGCACACCGCGATGATGAACAGCCGGTAGTGCCCCATGCCGAGCATGAAGGCGCCGCTGCCCAGCTCCGTGCGGCCCTTGAGCCAGGCCGGCAGCTGGATGATCTGCCCCGTGGAGCCCACGAAATAGTCCACCGTAGCCACGGCCATGAACACCAGGCCGATGGAGAAAAGCACCTGGTCCAGATGGGCCTTGTGGTACAGCGGCCGGTACAGCGTGCGCTCGAGCACCGCCCCCAGCAGCCCCGTGCCGATGAAGGCCAGCGGCAGGCACCACAGAAAAGGCACGTTCAGCCGCTGCATCAGCAGCACGGTGATGTAGCCGCCGGCCATGGCAAAGGCCCCGTGCGCGAGGTTGATGAAGTTCATCAGCCCCATGGTCACGGCCAGCCCCACCGCCAGGATGAACAGCAGCATGCCGTAGGCAACGCCGTCGAAAAGAATGGTCAGCATGCAATCACTTCAATAGAACACAGCACGGCGCCGTCCACCGGCCAGAGGAACACCCATCTTCGATACTGGCGTGCCCGACGCCAGCGCCACCGTGGAACTGGCTTCGCCAGGCCAGGGGTGGCGTCCCCCTGTAGGGGGATGGCGCGAAGCGACTCAGGGGGTTACCTATTTCGTCTTGCCGGGATCTTTCACGTCCTTGATCACGTCGAACTCCACGTTGTACAGCTGGCCGTTGACGCGCTCGACCTTGCGCAGGTAGACGTTCTGCACGATGTCGCGGGTCTGCGCGTCGATGAACACCGGGCCGCGCGGGCTCTCGAAGACCTGGCCCTTCATGGCGGCCAGCAGCGCATCGCCACCGCCCGCGCCCTTGGTGGTCTTGAGCGCTTCGTAGATCACGCGCATGCCGTCGTAGCCGCCCACGGCCATGAAGTTGGGGCGCAGGCCCTTGTTGGCCTTCTCGAAGGCGTCGACGAACTTCTTGTTCAACGGCGAGGGATGCGCGGCTGAATAGTGGTGCGAGGTGACCACGCCCAGGGCGCCGTCGCCCATGTCGTTGAGCTGGTCGTCATCGGTCACATCGCCGGTGGCGATGAGCTTGATGCCGGCCTTGTCCATGCCACGCTCCAGGAACTGCTTCATCACCGCGGCGCCCGCGCCCGAGGGCACGAAGACGAACAGCGCATCGGGCTTGGCGTCGCGCACCTTCTGCAGGAAAGGGGCGAAGTCCGGGTTGCGCAGCGGCACGCGCAGCGCCTCGGTCACCTGGCCGCCATTGAATGTCAGGCGCTGGTTGAAGAATTTCTCGGCATCGATGCCCGGGCCATAGTCGCTGACCAGCGTCACAACCTTCTTGATGCCATTCTTGGGCGCCCAATCGGCCAGTGCCACCGACACCTGGGGCAAGGTGAAGCTGGTGCGCACCACATAGGGCGACGCCTCGGTGATGCTGGACGTGGCCGCGGCCATCACCACCAGCGGGGTCTTGGCCTGCGTGGCCAGCGGCGCCGTGGCCATGGCCGAAGGCGTGATGCCCATGCCGGCAAGCACGTTGACCTTGTCGTTCACCACCAGCTCCTGGGCCAGGCGGCGCGTCACGTCCGGCAGGCTGGTGTCGTCCTTGACGATAAGCTGCACCTTCTTGCCACCGACCGTGTCACCGTTCTGCGCCATGTACAGGCGCGCGGCGGCCTCGATCTGGCGGCCAGTGGTCGCCTGCTGCCCCGTCATGGGCAGAACCAGGCCGATCTTGAAGACGTTGTCCTGGGCTGCGGCCGGCAGGGCCGCCAGGCCGCCGACCAGGGTCAGGGCGGCAGCGGCCGAGGCGCTCAGAAGGTGGCGTTTGTGCATGGTGCTTTGTCTCCTGTTGAATGTCGTTGTGAGTGTCGTTGTATACAGCGTGTGCTGGCCGGAGTCTGGTACGGCGCAGGGCAATGCACAAGCGGGATTTCGGACTTTTAGATATCGCCGATTGTGATAACTTGCAACAGTTATAGGTCAGGCGCTTTCCCTGATGAGCTGCACCCCGGGCAAACCCTGACCCTGTGATGCCTGCACGGCTGCGAGCAGGTTGCGCCGCGTGATGCGCGAGTGCTCGCGCATGATGGCCTCGGCCCGCGCGCCCTCGCGCCGCTCTATGGCGTCCAGCACCTGGCGGTGCTGGTCCTGCGCCACCACCAGCATGTCGCGCGCAGCGGGCGAATGCGTCTGCACCACCACGAAGGCCGAGGGCGAGGCGAACGGCAGGCCCTTGACCCGGTCGAGTTCGCGCACGATGACCTCGCTGCCCACCATGCGGCTGAGCAGATGGTGAAAGCGCGCATTGAGCGCCACATAGGCCGAAAAACCTTCGTCGTCGAGCGAGCGTGGCGCCAGCACGGTGTCGATCTGGTCCAGGCATTGCACAGTTTCGGCCATCACGTCCGCCGCCACCCCGCGCTCGGCCGCCAGCCGCGCGGCCAGCCCCTCCATGGTGCCGCGCAGTTCGATGGCATCGGCCACGTCGGTTTCCGAGAAGGTTCGCACGGCATAGCCGCCACCGGGCAGGCGGTGCAGCAGCCCTTCCTGCTCCAGCCGCATCAGTGCGGCCCGGATGGGGGTGCGCGAGACCCCGAGCATCTCCACCAGCGGCAACTCGGCAATGCGCGCACCACCGGCCAGCTCGCCGGCCAGGATCATCTCGCGCAGCCGCAACTGGGCCTTGACCGACTGCGAGGCGCCAGCTTCTGCAGCGTCCCCAAGGGCGGCCAGGGCCTGGGGTTCGGGATGGTTCATGGTTGGTGCGGAGCGGGAGTTCTGGCGTAAGGCTGAATGTATACAGAAATCCGCCAAACCTCCATCGCACTTCGACGCCGGCCTATACAAAACAACATCTTACGTGATATGCCAGTGCGCGATAGCTGATTTATGGCTTTTTGATGTATACAGAAATCGGGCTTTTTCGCACAATCCACCCACGAATACAGCGATTCGCAGGCTGGCTGTATACAAGCCTGCGGCGCGACACATCCTTCCCCCACGGAGAGAGACAAGCACCATGTTCCCCAAGAATGCCTGGTACGTCGCCTGCACCCCCGACGAGATTGCCGACAAACCCCTGGGCCGCACCATCTGCGGCGAGAAGATGGTCTTCTACCGCCCGGCACCCGACCAGGTCGCCGCGCTCGACGACTTCTGCCCCCACCGCGGCGCGCCCCTGTCGCTGGGCACCGTCTGCGATGGCCAATTGATGTGCGGCTACCACGGGCTGCGCGTGGGCTGCGATGGCAAGGCCGTCTCGATGCCGGGCCAGCGCGTGCAGGGCTTTCCGCGCACGCGCAGTTTTCCGGTGGTGGAGCGCTACGGCTTCATCTGGGTCTGGCCCGGCGATGCCGCGCAGGCCGACCCGGCGAAGATCCACCACCTCGCATGGGCCGAGAGCCCCGAGTGGGCCTACGGCGGCGGGCTGTACCACATTGCCTGCGACTACCGGCTGATGGTCGACAACCTGATGGACCTGACGCACGAGACCTATGTGCATTCCAACAGCATCGGCCAGAAGGAGATCGACGAGGCGCCTTGCAAGACCCGCGTCGAGGGCGACGAGGTCATCACCAGCCGTTTCATGGAAGGTATCCAGGCGCCCCCGTTCTGGCAGATGGCGCTGCGCATGAACGGCCTGCCCGACGACCAGCCCGTGGACCGCTGGCAGATCTGCCACTTCACGCCACCGAGCCACGTGCTGATCGAAGTGGGCGTGGCGCTCGCCGGCCACGGCGGCTACGAAGCCCCGGCGGACAAGAAGGCGTCGAGCATCGTCGTGGACTTCATCACGCCCGAGACCGAGACCTCGATCCACTACTTCTGGGGCATGGCGCGCCACTTCAAACCCGACGATCCGGCCCTCACCGCGCAGATCCGCGAAGGCCAGGGCAAGATCTTTTCCGAAGACCGCGAAATGCTGGAGCTGCAGCAGCTGAACCTGCTGCGCCACCCCGAGCGCAAGCTGCTCATGCTCAACATTGACGCAGGCGGCGTGCAATCGCGCAAGGTGATCGACCGCACCCTGGCGGCGGAGCAGGCAGCATGACGACCGCGCAGGAAACCCTGCAGGTGCGCGTGGTGCGCAAGCAGGCCGAGGCCGAGGGCATCGCCAGCTTCGAACTGGCCCGCACCGATGGTGCGCCGCTGCCGGCCTTCAGCGCCGGCTCGCACATCGACGTGCACGTGCCCGGCGGCCTCACACGCCAGTATTCGCTGTGCAACAGCGCAGGCGAGCAGCACCGCTACCGCATCGCCGTGCTGCGCGACGCAGCCTCGCGCGGTGGCTCTGCCGGCATGCACGATGCCGTGCACGAAGGTGACGTGATCACCATCAGCACGCCGCGCAACCATTTCGAGCTGCACCCCGCGCAGCGCACCCTGCTGCTGGCGGGTGGCATCGGCGTGACACCGCTCTTGTGCATGGCAGAGCGCCTGGCCAACACCGGCGCCGACTTCACGCTGCACTACTGCACCCGTTCATTGGCACGCACGGCGTTCACCCAGGAGATTGCCGCATCCGCCATGGCGCCCCACGTGCAGGTGCACACCGACGAGGGCGGGCCCGAGCAGAAGCTCGACCTCATGGCCGTACTGGCCGACGTCGCACCGGACGCGCGCCTGTACGTCTGCGGCCCCGCCGGCTTCATCGACCATGTGGTGAACACCGCCCAGAACCTGGGCTGGCCGGCGGACCGCATTCACCTCGAATACTTCGGTGCGCCGGCACAGGACACCTCGGGCGATGGCGAGTTCGAGGTGCGCATCGCCAGCACCGGCAGCACTTACACCATACCGGCCGGTATCTCCATCGTCGATGCGCTGCGCCCCCAGGGCGTGGACATCATGACCTCGTGCGAGCAGGGGGTGTGCGGCACCTGCCTTACGCGCGTGCTCGAAGGCGAGGTGGACCACCGCGACATGTACCTCACCGAGGAGGAGCGGGCCAGCAACGAGCAGTGCATGCCCTGCTGCTCGCGGGCCAAGGGCAAGCTGCTGGTGCTGGATCTCTAGAAGCTACTCAGCTTCGGCCGCGCGGATGGTGTCGCGGCCATGGCGGTCCTTGGCCCGTCCCAGATCGGTGTCGAGCGCGCGCGCCAGCTTGTCGGTGGCACCGATGAAGGCGTTGGCCATCTTGTCGGCCTCGTCCGTCACCGTGACGGGTTGGCGGCCCGTGACGCGAGCCTCGATACGGCAGCGCTTGTCCTTGGCGCCGGACTTGCCGGCATCGACATCGGACAGGAATACCTCCAGCCGCGTCACATGGTCCTGGAAGCGCGCCAGGCGGGTCTTGGCTTCGTCTGTCACCCATTGGGCCAGGGATTCGCTGCCGTTGATGTGGTCGTCGGTGTTGACTTGTACTTGCATGCGGGGCTCCTTGGGGTGGTTGCGAGAAAAAGGCGGCGGCGACAGGCCGCAGCCATGGCCCCATGGTGGCACCAAAGGCGCCACAGCGCGAATCGGCCGGGTAAGAACCTGTTAAACACAGGTTCTTACAACTTGTCCAGCGCGACGGCGGTGGGCCAGGGCATGCCCGAAGGCAGCGCCGCCGCCTCGGCCACGCGGTTCTGCAAGCGCAGGGCGGCTGGGTCGCCGGGACAGCGTTGCAGCAACTGGTCGAGGAGAGCCGCAGCCGTGGCCGCATCGCCCCCGTGGAAGGCATCCAGGGCTGCGGCAGACAGCGCGCAGACCTCGCGGTCCGCGCATAGCGTGAAGACGCGTACCGACTCGGCCCGGCCCTTGACGATGACCTCGTCCAGCACGCGCACGGGCAGGGTGGCCGGCAGTTGCCGCGCCGTGGCCTGCGACAGCAGGATGCCCGTGCCGAAGGCCTTGTTCGCGCCCTCCAGGCGCGCCGCAAGGTTCACCGCATCGCCGATCACCGTGTACGAAAAGCGCTGCTGCGAGCCCACGTTGCCCACCACCACCCGACCGGTGTGCAAGCCGATGCGCATTTGCAGCGGCGGCAGGCCGCGCGCGCGCAGACCGGCCACCAGCGGCTCCATGGCCTTTTGCATGTCCAGGGCCGCGTGCACCGCATGCTCGGCATGCTGCGCATCGTCGAGCGGCGCACCCCAGAAGGCCATCACGGCGTCGCCTATGAACTTGTCCACCGTGCCGCCGCTGGCGTGGATGATGGGCGTCATGGCGTCGAAGTAGCCGGAGAGCAGTTCCACCGTCTGCTCGGCGCTGAGCTGCTCGGACAAGGTCGTGAAATTGGCCAGGTCGGTGAACATGATGGTCACCTCGCGCACCTCGCCGCCCAGGCGCATCAGCCCGGGCTCGGCCACCAGGCGCGCCACCACGGCGGGCGGCACGTACTGGGCGAACATGGCGCGGGTCTGCTGGGCTCTTTGGCGCACCGTGGCGTAAATGACCAGCGCGGTAGCGCTCGTCAACCCCAGGGCAGCAGCCATGGGCATCAACGGCGGCCACCACAACCGTGCGTAGGCGAACAACAGCCACGAAGCGAGCCCCATGGCCACCACCAAGGCCGCCATCAGCACGATCGCCCAGCCCGTGTGCAGGCGTCGACCGGCCCATACCACCAGAGGGATCATCAGGAGCACCAGCACGGGCGTCCAATGGCCAGGTGCGCTGCGCAGGCCATCGCCCGCAAGCAGGTTGTCCAGCTGCGTGGCCTGCAGTTCCACGCCGGGAAAAAGGCGATCGCCCCCGACAGAACCGAAGGGCGAATTGAACAGGTCCGCGCGCGCATTCTCAAGCTCCGATGCGCTTAGCGCGGACCGCCCGACCAGCACGATCTTGCCCTTGAAAAAGCCAGGCGGCAGCAGCCCGGGCTCCAGCGCCTGGTAGTACGAGCGCGTGTCAAAGGTGCCGCGCGGGCCCCGGTAGGCCAGCCACTCGGCGGGCCGCAGGTCGTTGGCCCCAGCGCCCGCCACCCGGCGCGCCAACTGCATGGCCAGGCTGTCGGACTCACCGAAGGCGCGGCGCACCACGAAGTCGTCGTCGGGCTGCACCAGCGCGCTGCCCGCCCGGCCGCCCGCAGCCAGCAACCGCTGCAGTGGCGGCACATCGGTCCACAGCGTGGAATTGCCGCTGTCGATCTTCTCCCGCGCCGAAGCCAGGGCCACGGGCGCGGCAACGGCCACGGCGCGCTCCAGCGCCGCGTCCTCCTCTTCGCTGGTCGGGTCGGCAAACACCACGTCCATGCCGATCGCGGCAGCCCCGTCCGCATGCACACGCTCGATCAGGCGCGCATGCAGGCTGCGTGGAAAGGGCCAGTGCTGCTGCAGCTCCTGGAAGGTGGGCTCATCGATCGCGAGGATCACCACGGGATAGGCGCCCCGCTGGGGCGCCGAAAGCGCTGTGAGCACGTCGAAGGTCTTGAACTCCAGCGCATGCCAGGGCCGGGTGAACGTGGCAGCCCAGGCGAGCAGCAGCACCAGCGCGCTGGCGGCGAGCGCCAGGACCGCTTCGCGCCATGCACTCCTAGAAACGGTAGCGCGCATCGATCACGTACCGCACGGACTGGCGGTCGGAACGGTCTCCGAACAGGTTCAGCACCCCCGCGCCCACCACCCAGTGCTTGTCCTGCGTTTCCCAGTAGCCCGCGATGTCCAGGTTCCAGCCCGGCGGGCGGCGCGTGAGGTTCTGCTTGTCCTCGAAGCGCTCGGACCGGTAGACCGCCCGGGCGCTCAGGTACACACGCTGCGCGCTGGCCCAGGTAGCCCCGATCACCGCCGAGTGGCGCGGTATGTAGGGGATGCGCAGGTCGCGCACCAGGCTGTTGCTGGTGCTGTCCAGGTACTGGCTGCGGCTGTGCTGGAACAGGTACTTGGCATAGCCCGACCACTGGCGGCTGAACATGCGGTTCACGCCCGCGCCCAGGGCCTGCAGGCTGCCCTCCTCGAATCCCGGGGTGCCTTCGAGCACATCGGTGGTCGACAGGTTGATCATTTGCGCGTTGCGCATCTCCTCCAGGAAAGGCATGCTGGGCGTGCGCAGGTCCACCCCGATCACGCCGGGGTTGCGCACGCGCAGGTGGTCGGCGCGCAGGCTCACGAAGGTGCGTTCGTCGACCTCCATGCCCAGCTGCGCCACCGTGCGCCGATGGCGGCCACCGGCCTCCACCAAGCGGTCTTCGACCGGAATGCCGGCCGTCTCCACGCTGGTGAGCGTGGACGCACTCAGCGGGCGCAGCCAGTCCTGGTAGGCCATGCGCAGCGTGCTGCCCACCGCCGGGGTGAACACCAGGCCCACGCGCGGGGTGGCCACCCGCTGCGTGTCCGCGCGGCGCGCCTGGCTCGATTCGCTGACGTCCCGCACCAGCAGGCCCACCGCATTGCCCCCGCGCACCCGGTGGCGGATCTGCTGCAGCCCCAGCGCACCATCGAGCAGCAGGTCCGGCGTGAACTGCTGGCTGCCGGCCAGGGTCAGACCGGTGTAGCGCCGGTCGATCTCGTTGACGCCGGCAAACACCATGATGTCGGGGGCCACGGCGCTGTCCCGGCGGATCAGGGGGCCGTAGCCGCTGACTTCGCTGGATTGTTTTTCCGCCACATGCTCCAGCGTCACGCTCAGGCGCTGGCCGGGCTGCGGGTCCACCGTGTGGCGCAGCTGCAGATCGGTGAAGGCCTTGTCGGGCGAGGCCTTGAGGCCCATGAGGGCCGCCAGCGGCTGGAACAGAAACAGGGTGGGGTAGTTCTCGGAGCGCGTGTGCTCCGTGCTGCGCCCCAGCTTGAGCCAGGTTTGCTGCACCGGGCTCCAGCGGTAGGACAGCCCCGCCATCCCCAGGCGCACCCGGTTGCTTCCCGTGGTCTGCAGCACGTCGGACCCATCGCCCCAGAGGTCCAGCCGGTTGCGCCCCTGCAGCGACACGTCAAACTGGTTGGCATACACGAACAGGTTCAGGCGCTCGGTGGGCTGCATGCCCAGCCCCAGCGTCAGCACGTCGGCCCCCACGTCGGCGCCTCCCGTGGAGTCGTGAAACGCCGGTACGTTGAACACCCCCACGTCGATCGGAAAGCGCTTGCTGCGTGCGTTCTGCGCCTTGAAGAACCAGGACACCGGCACCTGGCTGTTGTCCATTCCATTGAGCGTGAGCGAGGGCGCGCGCATGCGGTAGAACTCGCGGTCCAGCATCATGCCCAGAGCACCGTGGCTGCCCGGCCGCTGCAGCAGCGAGGAATGCAGCTGGCTGGCGCCAAAAGCCATGGGGTCGGTCAGAAAGCCCTGGAACAGGGCCGAGTTCTTGTTGAACTCGCCACGGTAGCGGTCGGCCAGGAACAGGTGGCTGCCGCCCCAATACGGCGAAAAGCTTTTTTGCGCCAGCTCCAGTGCCCAGTCCTCCATGCCGAAGAAGGCCAGCGAAGCGCCCAGGTTGGCGCTGCCCTTCTGGTCATTGGCCACCTGGTTGAGCGACTTGAGGTAGGGCATGCGCTGCACGGCCGCGCGGGCGGACTCGACGGCATCGCCGGGCTGGAACAGATCGGTCTGGATCTGCGCCAGCAGCAGGTAGGGCAAGGGGTCCTTGTCGTCGAGGGCACTTGCCTGGCGCAGCGTGGCCAGCGCATCGGGCGTGCGTCCGAGCTGGTAGTAAGCCACCGCCGTCCAGACCTTGGCACGCGCATAGCGCGGCTCCATCACGCCGGCGCGCAGGAAGTCGCCGAGCGCGGCCTGCGGCCTGCCCTGCTTGAGGTGCATCAGCCCCTGCCCGGTGAGCGCCACATAGTCGGCAGGGTTGTCGCGCAGGGCGACTTCAAACGCCTGCCCTGCCTCGGTGAACTGGTTGACAAAGGTTTCGAGCGTGCCCCGCTCGCCCTGCGCCCCCGGCGTCTGCGCATCGAGTGCCAGCGCCTGGCCCAGTGCCTTGCGTGCAGGGCCGGTCTCCTCGCGCTCCACATGTGCGCTGCCCAGACCCTGCCAGACCCGTGCGTCGCCGGGCATGCGCGCCGTGGCCTCGGTGTAGGCCGCAATGGCCGCCGGCCCATTGCCCTGGCGGCGGGCCAGCTCGGCGCGCACCAGCGCCAGGCCCCCGTCGCTTGCGTCGCTGGTTTCCGCCAGCGTGGCCTGCGCCTCTTCGACCCTGTCAGTGAGCAATTGCACGCGCGCCAACTGGGCCACCAGGGCCGGATGGGCAGGCCAATGCTGCGTGAGCGCCGTGCGCAGGGTGTTCACGGCCGCAGGTCCATCGCCGTCGAGCAGTTGCAGATCCGACTGCATGAGCCAGGCGGCCAGCACGGGCGGCTGGCCCGCGCCGTCGACCTGCTGCGCAAGCCGGGCGCGGGCGGTCTGCAGGTCACCCGCCTGCAGCGCCACGGCGGACTCCATGGCGGCTGCCCAGACGGCGGGCACCTGGCTGCGCACCTGGGCCAATGCGGCGGCTGCAGCGGCCGCATCGCGGGCAGCCAGCGCGCGCCGCACCGGGTCCAGCGCGGCAGGCATGCCACCATCGGTATGGCCCTGCGCCGCGAGCGAAGGCAGCGGATCGGCGCGCAGCGCATTCACCCACTGGATGCGGTCGCGCGGCTGGCTCAGCACCATCTTCACCGGGGCCTGGCCCACATCGGCGTAGGCGGCCTCGTTGGCGGCCACCGACACCTGACCCTGGGCGTTGCCGAACTCCACCGTGCCCGAGAGCACGGTGATCAGCGTGCGGCCATCGCCAGCGACCTCGATGTCCCAGTCCGTGCCACGGATCGCGGCCGTGGCGGCGGGCGTTTCCAGCGTGAGGCGGCTGCCGTCGGCGCGGCGCGTCTGCGTCCAGGCCCGGCCGGCGCTGAGCATCAGCGTGGTCATGGGCTGCGCAGGCGTGGCCACCGCCTTGACCTGCAGCACCGTGTTCTGGTGCAGGCGCAACTGGGTGTCGTCGGCAAACAGCAGGGCCATGCGTGCGGCGTCGCGCGTGCGCACGAAGTCGCCGGGCGCCAGCGCCTGGGCCTGGCGTGCCGGCTTCCAATCCGGCGTGGCCGCAGCGCGCTGGTCGCCCGGGCCTTGCAGGCCCACGATCTCGGCCGCCGCACCCGGCGGCACGGCGGCATGGCTCGGGGGCCAGGCCAGGGCCAGGAACATGGTGAGCGCGGAAAGCTGCATCGAGGGGTGGCGCATGGAGAAGCCTTGTTTTCCTATGGGGCGGGCAGCGGCCGACGCAGGTGCGGCCACGAACGGGCAGGCCGCAGCCCGTCACACCCGGTTACCGAAATTATCGGGAACGAGGGCGGGCCGCAGCACACCAGGCACCAACGGCAACCCGCCATTTCATGAAGAAAGCCACATTTCATAGCACCGGGTGGCGCAGCCACAGGCGTGCACGGCCCTTTCCTACAGACGGCGCAGGGTGCGGGTGCTACAACGTAAATACCTATTGCCTTGCATGCGCAGCCTCTGGTGCACATGCCTATGGAGCCCCCACCCATGCCCGCCGCCCCCCGCCTCAAGATTGGCCTGTCCGCCTGTTTCCAGCATGCCGACCCCACCCGCTCCCTGTTCACCAACAAGACCCTGCAGTATGTGGAGCAGTCCATCGCGCACTGGCTGATGTCGGCCGGGGCCATGGTGGTGATGGTGCCCTGCCCCACGGGCGAAACAGCACGCGGCGACGTGACGCTGGCCCACTATGCCGATTGGCTCGATGGCGTGGTGATGCACGGCGGTGCGGACGTGTGGCCGGGCAACTACGGCGAGGAGCCGCTGCGGGAAGAATGGGTGGGCGACCGCGTGCGCGACCTGTACGACCTGGCGGTGGTCAAGGCTTTTGCCGAAGTGCGCAAGCCCATCTTCGGCGTCTGCCGGGGCCTGCAATTGATCAACGTGGCCTTCGGCGGTGCGCTGTACCAGGACATCGAGTTCCAGCACCCCGGCGCCCAGCAGCACCGCAACGCCACCACCTACGACCAGCATTTCCACGACATCGAAATCGTGCCCGGCACGCGCCTGGCGCAGCTCTATCCAGAAAAGCCCCGGGCACGCGTCAACAGTATCCACCACCAGGGCATCAAGCGCGTGGCGCCGGACTTCGAGGTGGAGGCCCTGAGCGAACCGGATGGCGTGCCCGAAGCCATTCGCCTCAAGCCTGCCCCCGGGCGCGGCTACATCGCCGCCACGCAATGGCACCCCGAGTTCCACAAGGTGGGCTCCGATACGCTGGACGACACCGCCATCCTCGAGGATTTTCTCACTGCATGCACCAAGGCCAAGGCGCAAGCGCCGGCGGAGCCCCATGCCTCGCCCTTGCGTGACCGCGCCACCCGGCTGCTGCGGCGGGCGCTGCGCAAGGACCGGCAGAAGGCCGGGGAGCAATGATGGCGGGGCTGCGCCACTGGCCGCTAAAAAAATAGCAAAAGCGCCCAATTGTTCTCACCTGGCGATGCCTGCGGACCGCCGGCATCTTCTGCCGCAGCCCAACATCCTGGATACTTGGCGCCTGTTGAGCCCCTATCCAGCGAGAAGCGAGCCCGCACCATGAGTATCTTCGACCGCCTTCTGGGCGGTATGCGCAAGACGACGGACCGTCCAGACGCCCCCCCCGCACGTGCCGCAGACCCCCTGGAGCGGCGCAAGCACAGGCGTGTCAATGCGCGAAAAGGCACCAGGGTGCTGATCATCGACGACTCGCCGACCGTGGTCGCCGTCCTGCGCAAGACGCTGCTCTCGGCAGGCTATGAAACGCGCGAGGCGCTGGATGCAGAGAAGGGCCTGGCCCTGATCGCCGAGGAACCACCCGACCTGGTCTTTCTCGACATCATCCTCCCGGGCATGAACGGGTTCAATGCACTGCGCACCATTCGCAGGCTGCCTGCCTCGCAGCACATCCCGGTGATCATGATCAGCGGCAACGAGCACGCCACCGAGCAGTTCTATGCCAATCGGATCGGCGCTGACGATTTCATGAAAAAGCCGTTCTCGCGCCATGAGATCTTCGCCCGCATCGAGGCCTTGCTTGACGCGCAGCTCATTCCCCGGCGCAGTGGTGGCGCGCCGGGCGGTGCCGCCACAGACGTGCCGCCCGCCCCGTTCTGATCCCCCAGCAGCCCTGAGCGACCCCGCTTTGCTCTGACCGTTCTGACAGCCGCCGCAGCCGACCCACAACCCCAGGCTGATCAACGCCCACACATCACACGTTCGCCGCCCTTCGAGGAACAGCAGCGCGTGCGCCTCCAAAGTGCCTTCGCACCCACCTGGGTAAAAAAAAGCTGGACGCTCGGCCAATAACGGGGCAAGGTGCTCTCGTAGCTTCGGCAGACGGTCCCGGTCACAACGGGTCTCCTCTGCTTTTCTTCCGGCTTTGAGAGGAGGACACCATGCGAGCAACCGAGCGAAATCGACCGAGGCGACACCCGATGGAGAGCCTGCGCCCATCCCCTGCCAGCGCGTGCGCACCCCACCGAAAGCGCTACGCAGCGGCACTGGCCCTGGCGGCCGGCATGCTGGCATGGCCGACGCTGGCAGGCACACTCACCGGCACGCTGCAGTCGCAGATTCAGCTCACGGCGGGCTGCGTGATCGCGGGGAGCTCCGGCAACGCCTCCGGCGTGAACTTCGGCCTGCTGGACTTCGGCACCAGGCCCAGCACCTTCACGGGCATCGTCAACGCCACGGCCTCCGGCGGCGAGAGCGTCTCGGGCCCCACGCAGATCGTGTGCTCACCCGATGTGCTGGGGATCAGCATCCTGGTGGGCCCGGGCTCTTACGCTGGCCAGGGGGGCTCCATCGGCGCCGGCAGCCGCGCCATGCGCAACGGTAGCACGGCGGCCTACATCCCGTATGACGTGTTCCGCGACCCGGCGCACAGCCAAGCCTATCCGACCGGAGCGGCGATCACGGGGATCACGGTGCCAGCCAATGGCGTGGCCTTTGCGCTGCCCATCTATGGCCAGATCAACAAGTCAGACCCCTCGGCGCTGCCGGCGGGCATGTACACGGATACGCTGCAGATCACGCTGACCTACTGATCTCCGGGCGCCGGACCACCGGTCGCAACCACCAGGAGACAGAGGCAGCAGGGGAATGGGTGTGCGAAGAGCGCGGGAGCGCCAATGAGGATTTGCATTCGATCGTATGACTAGGCGGGAGCCGCAGACAGTGCTGTAGCACGGCAAGGCGAACCAACGACGTTAGACGGTTGAAGGCAAATCCGCATCACACCACAGGCCGTGGCGGGCGGCCGAGGGAGCATCATCCATGGTTCAAGAAATGCATGCGCGTGCAGGAAGAGGCTCGCGCGCCAGAAGCCAGGCCAGCCCGCAGGTGGCCATCGTGCTGCCGTTGCTGTGCACGTCACTGGCAGCGATGGCCGCGACGGCGCCCACCAGCCCCTCCTTTGCGGTGAACGCCTCCGTCGTGAGCGGCTGCATCGTGTCCGGCAACTCCTCGCAGGTGACGGGCGTGCCCTTCGGCTCGGTCAACTTCGGCACGCACTCCGCGGTCAGCACCGGCACGGTCACCGCCATGGCCAGCAACGACATGGGGATGCAGGCCCAACTGGTGTGCACGGCCGGCACGGCGGCGCAGGTCAGCGTGAACGGTGGGCTGAACCTGCAGGGCGCACAGCGCCGCCTGTCCAACGGGGCCGGCCAGTTCATCCCGTACACGCTGTCGCTGGTGGCCGGCACGGTGACCGCCCTGGCGCCCAACGTGGCAGTCGGCATCACTATGGGCACAACACCGACGGCCCTGCCCATCCGGGGCAATCTGGTCCTGCCCGGCTCCGCCGCCATGGCCGGCACCTATGTGGACACGGTGCAGGTGACCGTGACATGGTGAGCACGCACCACCTCACGGCTTTCCCTTCTGCCGTCGCCTGGCTGCGCACCGCGCGCTGCATGGCCTTCGCGCTCGCTGCCTGCGCTGGCTGGGCGCATGCAGCCACCCCGCTGATGATCTGGCCGGTCGATCCCGTGATCACCGAGGAACAGCAGGCCGTGGCCGTCTGGCTGGAAAACCGCGGCACCGCCGCCGTCTCTCTGCAGGTCCGGGTACTGGACTGGAGCCAGACCGATGGCGAGGAATTCTTCTCGGCGCAAAAGGACGTGGTGGCCAGCCCGCCCATCAGCCTGGTGCCGGCCGGCAAACGGCAGATGGTGCGACTGATCGCCGCCCGGCGCCCACCCACGGGCCTGGAGGATGCCTACCGGGTGGTGATCGACGAGCTGCCCGCCCCCGGCGACCCGGCGCAAATGCCTGCAGGCGCGGAAACCGGCATGGGCATCCGCCTGAACGTGCGCTACGCCATCCCGTTGTTCGTCTATGGCGAGGGCGCGCAGCCGTTTCGGCCGACCAAGCCCCTGCTGGCTGGCGGCAAGGGCAAGCCCTTGCCGCCCTCCCTGACTTGGCAGGCCACGAAGCAGGGCAACCGGCACCAGCTCGTGGTGCGAAACCAGGGGGCGGGCCACGCCCGCCTGACCTCCGTGCAATGGAATGCCGGCAGCCGGGGCGCCATCTCCATCAATGAAGGACTCATGGGCTATGTGCTGCCAGGCAGCCAGATGCAGTGGGAGCTGGAGGCGCCACCGCCGGCCAACCCGGAGCTCAAGGCCACGATCAACGGGGTTGAAACCCTGGTTCCCCGTGCACCGCGATGAACGCCCTGGCTTCTTGGCCCGCGCGGGCCGCGCCCTGGTGCTCGGTGCCTTCCTTCCTGCGCAGCTTTCTGCGGGCACTTATCCGCCGCCGCCCTCGGC
Organism: Acidovorax sp. Root219; assembly: GCF_001428665.1. Lineage (GTDB taxonomy): Bacteria > Pseudomonadota > Gammaproteobacteria > Burkholderiales > Burkholderiaceae_C > Acidovorax. The sequence goes on along the minus strand of NZ_LMIJ01000011.1, from coordinate 820,029 downwards.
GCCGGATGCAGCCGCGCAACCCGTGGTGCTGTACCTCGATGTCGAGGTCAACGGCCAGGCGTCCGGGGCGCTGGTGGAAGTGCTGCAGCGCGGCCCCCATTTCGAGATCGAAGCGCAGACCTTGCGCCAGATGCATGTGCAAAACGGCCAGCCCGCGGGCGCCCGGGTCGCGGTGGATGCGCTGCCCGGCGTCACGGCCGACTACGACGCCCTGGGCCAGCGGCTGCGCCTGTCCGTGCCCGCACAGTGGCTTCCCATGCAGCGCCTGGCCGACGAGACGCCCGAGGAAACACCCACCAGCGTCACCGGCAGCGGCATGCTGTTCAACTATGACCTCTACACGAGCCACTCGCGCGCGCAGTCGCTCACCTCGCTGTGGTCCGAACAACGCTACTTCAATCCCCGCGGCGTAGCCTCCAACACCGGCATCGTCCGCCTGCATTCCAGCGGCGCAAGCCGCGGCTACATACGCTACGACACGCGCTGGACGAGCGTGGACAACGCCAGGGCCACGGAGACCACCTACGGAGACCTGGTGACGGACTCGCTGCCCTGGACCACCTCCGTGCGCATGGCCGGCGTGCAGTGGGCGCGCAACTTCGGCGTGCGCCCCGACCTCATCACCTATCCCCTGCCCGAGTTCGCCGGCCAGGCCGCCCTGCCTTCGGCCGTGGACCTGTTCGTCAACGGCTTCAAGGCCGCCAGCCACCGCGTGGCCCCCGGGCCGTTCACGCTGGGCGAGCTTCCTGTGGTCAGCGGTGCCGGCACGGCCTCGGTAGTGACCACCGACGCCCTTGGGCGTCAGGTCCAGACAACCATTCCGTTCTATGTGAACCGGGAGCTGCTGCGCCCCGGCTGGACGGACTACTCCCTCTCGTTGGGCACCTTGCGCAGGGCCTATGGGCTGCGCAGCTTTGCCTATGGCCGGCCGATTGCCGCAGGCGTGTACCGCCAGGGCCTGTCGGACCGCGTCACCCTGGAAGCCCAGGCGCAGTTGGGCAAGGGGCTTGGCGTGGTGGGCATCGGCGGCATGGCCGGCCTGGGCATGCTGGGCATCGCCAATGCCTCCCTGACACGCGGCACCACGGCGCGCTCTGGCAGTGGCTGGCAGTATTCCGCAGGCTGGCAATACCATACGCCGCGCGCAGGCTTCTCCTACCAGCAGACCGGCCGCGACGCGCGCTTCGGCGACGCCAGCACCTATGCCGACGACGGCTACCAGCTGTCCCTGCGATCACGCCAGTTGAGCGTGAGCTGGAACCTGGGCACGGGCTCGGTCACGGGGGGCTGGCTGGACATGCGCAATGCCAGGAACGAGCGCAACCGCCTGGCGTTCGCCAGCTACAACCTGCCGATCGCAGGCAACACCTTCCTCTCGGTCACGGCGGGGCGTACGGTGGAAACCCGGGAAAACCAGTTGCGGCTGCAGCTCACCTATTTCCTGGGCGACCGCTCTACGGCCCAACTGGCCACGTCGAAGAACCGCGAATCCACCCAGACCTATGCCAGCTACCAGCGCACCATGCCCACCGAAGGCGGCTATGGCTGGAACGTGGCGCAGACGCTCTCGGGCGGCCCCCAGCGCTACAGCCAGGCCGCTCTGCAGTACCGCAACAGCACGCTGAGTGTGGAGGGTGGGGTCAGTGCCAGCCCTGGCCAGACCATGCAGTGGGGCACGCTGTCGGGCTCGCTGGGCAGCATCGACGGGCACCTGTTCGCGGCCAACCGCGTGTACGACGGCTTCGCGCTCGTCTCTACCCAGGGCATGCCCGACGTGCCCATCCTGTACGAGAACCAGTTGGCCGGCCACACCAACGCCCAGGGCTACCTGCTGGTGCCCAGCGTACCCGCCTACTACCCGGGGCGCTACGCGGTGGACCCGCTCACCCTGCCGGCCGACGTGCACATTCCGGCGCTGGAGCGGCGCATGTCCGTCTCGCGCAATGCCGGCATGCTGGTGGAGCTGCCGGTGCTCAAGCTGCGCACGGCCACCATCACGCTGGTGGATGCGCAGGGCACGCCCATGAAGGCCGGCAGCGCCGTGCTCCACACGCCGGGCAACATGCAGACCGTGGTGGGCTGGGATGGCGTGGTCTACCTCACCGTGCTGCGGCCCCAGAACGCCCTGCAGGTGCGCACCCCCGAGGGCGAGCTTTGCAAGGCCGACTTTTCCGAAGCGGCGTATGCGTCATCGCGTGACCTGATCGTCCGCTGCCTGCCCACCACCCCGCGCCCCCAGGAAGGAGCTGTGCGATGACAACCCTCTACACCCTGCTGCAGCGCTGGCGCAGCCTGTGGGCCTGCCTGGTGCTGGCCTCATGCCCGGTGCAGGTATTGGCCATTTGCGCCGCTACCGAGACCAGCGGTGCGCTGGGCACCCACCCTTCGCAGCGGGTGCGCAGCGGCTCACCCATCACCACCACGGCAGACTTCAAGCTCGGCTGCGGATCGGTGGTGCTGGCGCTGTTTGCCACGCCTACGCTCAAGGCCAAGATCACCACCGCCACCTCCGGCCTCACGCTGAAGAACACGCTGAACAGCGCCATCACCATTCCCTACCAAATCAGCCCGGTGGGCGGCGGTACCTTCACCTCCGGGCTGTTGATACTTGACCTCAATGGCATCAACGCGGTTTCGCTGCTGAGCAACAACAGCGCCACCATCGGCATCAAGATCAGCACGCTGGCGGGCGCCAACGTGCCGGCAGGCACCTACACGGACAGCATCACCGTCAACTGGACCTATGCGAACATCTGCGAAGGCATTGCCGTGGGCTCTGCCTGCGTGGGCAACGTGCGCAACGGCAATGAGGATCGCACCCTGACCGTGACCCTGGTGGTCATCAACGATTGCACCATCACGGCGCCGGACATCCAGTTCGGTTCGGCGCCCCTGCCCAGCGGATTCAGCGCCGTCTCGCAGAGTATTTCCCTGCTGTGCACCAAGGGCATGACCTACTCGGTGGGGCTGGACATGGGCGGCCAAGCCAATGGCACGCGGCGGCAGATGGCCAGTGGCAGCAACCGGCTGCAGTACAACATCTTCAAGCCCGATATCAGTGTCTGGGGCAGCGTCGGCACGGCGCGCGCTGCGGGCCTGGGCATGGCCGACGGCCTGACCCTGCAGGTGATGCCCTACACCGCGAGCGTCTATGCGGACCAGCCGAACGTGCCCGTGGGCACCTACACCGACAGCGTAAAGGTGGACGTGGAGTTCTGAACGGCACCGCCGGGCAACGCCCAATACCCCTGCACTGGTCAAACCGCGCAATTCACTGTAAATTCATACAGTGAATTTACAATCCAAGCTGGCCATGCTGGCCGACGCCGCCAAGTACGACGCCTCCTGCGCTTCGAGCGGCGCCGCACCCCGCGATTCGCTGGGCGGGCGCGGCATGGGGTCCACCGAGGGCATGGGCATCTGCCACAGCTATGCGCCCGACGGGCGCTGCATCTCGCTGCTCAAGATCTTGCTGACCAACTTCTGCCAGTACGACTGCCTGTACTGCGTGAACCGGGTCAGCAGCAATGTGGCCCGCGCCCGCTTCACGGTGCAGGAGGTGGTGGACCTCACGCTGGACTTCTACCGGCGCAACTGCATCGAGGGGCTGTTCCTTTCGAGCGGCATCATCCAGAGCCCCGACTACACCATGGAGCAGGTGGTGGAGGTGGCGCGCGTGCTGCGCGAGGAGCACGATTTTCGCGGCTACATCCACCTGAAGACCATCCCCGATGCCTCGCCCGAGCTCATGGAGCGCGCCGGCCGCCATGCCGACCGGTTGAGCATCAACGTGGAGCTGCCCACGCCCGAAGGGCTCACGGCCCTGGCGCCGCAAAAGGACGGCGCGGCCATTGCACGCTCGATGGCGCGCATGGCGGTGCACATCGAGGACGCGCGGCAGGCGCGCAAGGAGCAGGCTGCCGCCAAGGTAGTGTCCATGCCCGCTTCGGTGCGCGCCCGCCGGGCCCCGGCACCGCACTTCGCGCCGGGCGGCCAGAGCACGCAGATGATCGTCGGCGCCGACGCCACCGACGACCGCACCATCCTGGCCACCAGCGCCGGGCTGTACGGCGTGCACCGGCTGCGGCGCGTGTACTACTCGGCCTTTAGCCCCATCCCCGATGCGGCGCGCGCGCTGCCGCTGATTGCACCGCCCACCGTGCGCGAGCACCGGCTCTACCAGGCCGACTGGCTGATGCGCTTTTACGGCTTCGCACACGGCGAGATCGTTCCCGCAGGCCAGGACGGCATGCTGGCACTGGACATGGACCCCAAGCTCGCCTGGGCGATTGCGCACCGCGAGCGCTTTCCTGTGAACCTGAACACCGCGCCGCGCGAGCTGATGCTGCGCGTGCCCGGCTTCGGCGTGCAGACGGTGGACCGCCTGCTGGCCGCGCGCCGCGTGCGCAGCCTGCGGCACGCCGACCTGGCGCGGCTGCACGTACCGCTCAAGAAGGTGCTGCCCTTCGTGGAAGCGGCCGACTACCGGCCCGGCCGCACGCTGGATGCGACCGATCTGGCCGCCCGCATGGCCCCGCCGCCGACGCAGCGCGGCCTTTTCGATTGAGACAAGCCACCATGGCACTGCACACCATCACCCTCGCACATGCCACCGACTGGCCGGGCTTTCGCCAGGCCGCACGCACGCTAGTGCAGGCCGGGGTGCCGCCACAGGAGGTGGAGTGGTTCACCGCGCAAGGCGCTGCACAGGACCTGTTCGCCGCGCCCGCACCATCGGGCCTGCCCCTGGATGCGCTGCCACGGCAGGCAGGAGGCCCGGCGCCGCGGGTGCCCGAGGATTTTCTGCGCCTGTGCGAACGCCTGGTGCTGCACCGCAACCCGGCGCGCTTTGCGCTCATGTACCGGCTGCTGTGGCGCATGTCCCACGAACGCGGGCTGCGCCACGACCCGCTCGATACCGACCGCATGCAGGCCCACCACATGGTGCGCGCCGTGGCGCGCGACATGCACAAGATGCACGCCTTCGTGCGCTTTCGCCCGGTGACCGACGGCGAGGGCCGCACCGTGCAGGTGGCCTGGTTCGAGCCCGACCATTTCATCACCGAAGCCAATGCCGGCTTCTTCGTGCGGCGCTTCACGCAGATGCACTGGGCCATCCTCACGCCCGATGCCAGCGTGCGCTGGGACGGCGCGCAATTGCACACTGGCCCCGGCGGCCAGCGCAGCGACGCACCACCGCCCGATGCGGGCGAGGCCCTGTGGCTCACCTACTACCGCCACATCTTCAACCCCGCTCGCCTGAAGACCGACATGATGCGCAAGGAGATGCCGCAGCGCTACTGGCACAACCTGCCCGAAGCCGCGCTGATCACCGAACTGACGCGCGGTGCCCACGAGCGCAGCGCGCGCATGGTGGAGGCCGAGGCCACCACGCCGCGCAAGGCCATCGCACCCCTTATCCCGTCACACGCGCACGCATCGCGCTGAACTGCGGCGCCAGCTCGGCCGCCGTCCAGCGCCAGGGCAAGGCGTTCGCGCGCCAGATGCCGCCCAGCACCTGCAGCCGCAGCACGCGCTGCGCGCCGGGCCAGCGTGCACGCGAGGCCTCGTCCCAGAGCAGCTCGGCGCGGGCGGCCACATGCAGCAGGCCACCGTCCTCGTAGTCCACCCACAGCAGCCCGGCCTGCGGGTGCAGCGCGAGGTTACCCAGAGTGTTGAAGAACAGGTTGCCGGGGTAGTCGGGCAGTGTCAACGCCAGTCCCTGCTCCGTGTGCTCGGCATGAACGAAACCCGGTTCGCCGCCGCGGTGCGACACGTCCACGCCTTCGTTGCGCCGTGTGCCCGGCTGTGCGGCCGAGGCACTGGCGATGAACATCGTGTCGCTGCGCGCAATCAGGCCCAGCGCGGCGGCATCGAGCCCCGCGCCCAGCACCTGGGCCGGTGCCGGGGGCGTCACCACCGCGCGCAGGCAGGGCGCTCGCGCCTGGATGTACTTGGGGCAGTTGCCAAAGCTCTGCGCCACGCCCACTTCCAGCCCGCGGGCACCGAATGCAGCCACCCGTCCGTTCATGCGGTTGCGCCGGCGGGTGTGCGGCTCCAGCCCGAGCACGCCCACCGGCGCACCAGGTACCAGCCGGGCCAGCACCGGGTCGGCGGCATCGGGCGCCACGGCCAGGTGCATGGACCCGGCATCGGGCGTGTGCACGAAACCGGGCGGCCCGGCCACCATGGTCGCCCAGGGCTGGCCATGATCATCGAGCGCGCCCAGCAGCAAGGTGGGCAGTTTCTCGAACAGTTCGCGGTGCTGGTCGGGCATCTGGTCGCGCAGCACCACGGGCCCGACGGCGGCCATGCGCTCGCGCACGCCCACACGCTCCTGCAGGGCCTGCTCGCCCACGTGAAAGGCGGCGGCGGGCGCGGCGCTCATGCCGGCACCGCAGCGTCAGGGGCTGGCAGGCGGTCGGCCAGGGGCACATAGCCCGGCAGAGCCTCGACCCGCGCGACCCAGGCGGCGATGCGTGGGTACGCCGCCAGCGAGAGCCCGCCGATCGGCGCCTGCGAGGTGTAGCTCACCATGGCGATGTCGGCCAGCGTGGGAGCGCCACCGCCCAGCAGCCAGTCGCGGCCTTCGAGCGCGGGCTCCATGAAGTCGAACAGCCGGCGGCCGATGGCCAGTGCCGCCTCGCTGGGTTCGCGGCCTGTGATGGCGGCAAAACGTGCGCTCGATGCCCCGGGCGCCAGCATGCCGGCCGCCAGGCTGAACCAGCGCTGCAGGGCGGCCTGGCCCACCGGGTCCTGCGGGATCCAGTGGCTGCCAGGTGCATAGCGCTGCACCAGGTAGACCAGGATGCCGTTGCTGTCGGACAGCACCAGATCGCCATCGACCAGCACCGGGATCTGGCCCAGCGGGTTGCGCGCCAGGTGGGCGGCCTGGCGGTGCTCGCCGGCGATCACGTCCACATGGACCAGCGCATGGGGCAGGCCGAGCATGGACAGCATGAGCTCGACCCGGTGGCTGTGGCCCGAGATGGGCATGCGGTAGAGCGTGAGGGGTGCGGAGGGTGCCATGGTGGAAGGTCCTTGTCAGAGGGGGAAACACAGAGGACTCCACGATATCCATTGCCAAACCTGCCGTGAATAGCCATAGTGCGGCAATCAAAATTGCGGATGTCGCAACAATGGACCATCTTGACACCCTGCGCTGCTTCGTCGCCGTGGCCGATGCGGGGGGCTTTGCCGCCGCCGCGCGGCGCCTGGGGGTGTCGGCCACGGCCGTCACGCGCGCCATTGCGGCGCTGGAAGCGCGCCTGTCGGTGCTGCTGTTTCAGCGCAGCACGCGCACCGTGCGGCTGACCGAGGCGGGCGAGCGCTTCTTGGCCGACTGCCGCCCCATCCTCACCGACCTGCAGGAGGCCGAGCAGGCCGCCAGCGGCGGGCAGGCCGAGCCCCGGGGCCTGCTGGCCATCACCGCGCCGCAGATGTTCGGCATGCGGCATGTGGCGCCCGTCGTGCAGGCCTTCCTGCACGCGCAGCCGCGCGTGCAGGTGCGCACGCTGTTCGTGAACCGGCTGGTGCACCTGCTTGAAGAGGGCATGGACGTGGCGATCCGCATCGCCCACCTGCCGGACTCGGGCCTCACCGCCGTGCAGGTGGGTGCGCTGCGCCGGCTGGTGGTGGCCTCGCCCGCCTACCTGGCGCAGCACGGCGAGCCGCGCCACCCCGATGAACTGGTAGCTCACCGCGCCATCGGCTTCTCGTTCGACAACAACAGCGTCTCGCCGTGGAAGTTCAAGGGGGGCGTGGTGGGCCAGCCGCATTTCAGCTGGATCAGCAACAGCAACGAGGTGGACATCGCCGCCGCCGAATCGGGCCTGGGCCTCACGCGCTGCCTCGCCTACCAGGCGGCGCAGGGCGTGCGCGCGGGCCGGCTGCGCGTGGTGCTGGCCGCACACGAGCCGCCGCCCGTGCCCGTGCACATCGTCTACCCGGCGGGGCGGCGCGCGCCGGCCAAGGTGCGGGCCTTCGTGGAATTCGCGCGCGAGCGGCTGTCAGCCGAGCCCGTGCTGCAGGGCCGAGGCCTCACCCGAAGGGCCTGAGAACAGGTTCTGAAAAGATCTGCCGATAGCGCGAGGGCGCCGGCAACCGGTGCAGGCGGAAATGCCGGCGCAGCGATTCGGGCGAGCCCAGGCCAGCCAGGTCGGCCACCGCGTCGATGGGCATGGTCGGGTGGGTTTCCAGCAGTTCCTTGGCGATGGCCACACGCTCGCGCACCAGCCAGTCCTGCGGCGACAGGCCCGTGCTGTCCTTGAAGCGGCGCTGCAGTGTGCGCCGGCTCATCTGCGCAAACGCCGCCATGGAATCCACCGTGTGCGCCTGGCGGGCGTTCTCGCGCAGCCAGTCGAGCAGGCGCGCGATGCTGCTCTCCTCGGCGGACGGCATGGGCCGCGGCACGAACTGCGCCTGCCCGCCATCGCGGTGCGGCGACATCACGAGCCGCTGCGCCACGGTGTTCGCCACGCGCGCGCCATGGTCGCGCCGCACCAGGTGCAGCAGCATGTCCAGGCCCGCGGCGGAACCCGCTGAAGTAATGGCCTGGCCTTCGTCCACATACAGCGCCGAGACATCCACCGTGATGTCGGGGAACTCGCTGGCCAAGCGCTCGGCATGGCGCCAGTGCGTGGTGGCGCGCCGGCCTGCGAGCAGCCCCGCATGCGCGAGCACGAACACGCCCGAGCAGATGGAGCAGATGCGCGCGCCGCGCCGCCAGGCACGCTGCAAAGCCCGCAGCAGCACCTCGGGCGGGCGCTCGGCCGCATCGCGCCAGCCGGGCACCACGATGGTGTCGGCGCGCGCCAGCATGGCCAGGCCATGCGGCGCCTGCACCTGCACACCGCCCATGGCGCGCAGCGGGCCGGGCTCCACCGCGCACACGGCGTAGCGGTACCAGTCCACCGCTTCCAGCTCGGGCCGCTCCAGCGCGAAGAGCTCGACCGCGCAGCCGAATTCGAAGGTACACAGGCGGTCGTAGGCCAGGATCGCGACAAGGTGGGGCATGGCGCAATGTTACCGAAGATTGTCATTGCGGCCACTGGCCGGAGTGGCCCCCCCTGGCGACACTGGAGGCATCTGAAACGCTATTCAAGGAGCCAGTTGCCATGACCTCTTCCCCCAGCGCCGTGGGCGCCATCCCCGCAGCCCACAGCACCGCAGCGCTGGCGCATTTCGAGGCCGCCTTCGCTTTCGAGACCGATTGCTGGGACGTGCACGACGCCATGGACCGCGGCGTGCAGGACTTCGTGCTGCTGGACGTGCGCAGCCACGCGCTGTACGAGGCCGGCCATGTGCTTGGCGCGGTGAGCCTGCCGCACGCCAAGATCATCGAAGCGAAGATGGCCGCCTATGCGCCCGGCACGCTGTTCGTCGTCTATTGCGCAGGCCCGCACTGCAATGGCGCGCACCGCAGCGCCGTGCGGCTGGCGCGGCTGGGCCGGCCGGTGAAGCTGATGATCGGCGGGGTGACGGGCTGGCTCGACGAAGGCTTCAGCCTGGAAAAGGGTGCGCAGGGCGGTTGAACGCCCGGCAGGTCAGCCCGGCGCGTAGAGCACGTCCGAGCGCAGCACGTACTTCGTGCCCTCGGTGACGGCCTGGCCTTCGTGCCAGGTGTCGTGGATGAAAAGCAGAGCCGCACCGGTGGCTGGCTGCACCACGAAATCCCTGAAATCGGTGTCCCCGCCCGCAAAGCCCGCATTGAGGTAGACCAGCAGCGTGAGCCGGCTGGTCATGCCCGCTTCGGTCCAGGGCCCGTCCTTGTGCATCTTGAAGCGCTGGCCCGGGGCATAGCGGTAAAAGCGCAGCTCCTTGGGCAGGCCTTGCGCCTCTTCTCCATCGAGCAGTGGCAAGGCCACGCCCTGCAACCGCTGCCACAGGAGGGCCACCCAGGCGGCGGACTCGACCAGCACCCGGTCGTTGTTGCGCACCAGGGGCATGGCCCTGGGACCACCGGCCGTGCGCACGCCGGCGGCCTCGAAGCCCTCGCGCTCGGCCAGCGCGATGAGCTCATCGCACTCGCCACCCGACAGGAAGCCGGGGATGGAAAAGGCCCGGTCTGAATGCGCAACCGCCTGCAGGCCAGCCATCGCAAGGCTCAATGGTGGTGGCCGTGGTCGCCGTGCACATGGCGGTGGGCGATCTCCTCGGCGCTGGCGGCGCGCACGCTCGCCACCTTGCACGAGAAGCGCAGCGCCTGGCCGGCCAGCGGGTGGTTGCCGTCCAGCAGCACTTCAGGGCCCTTGATCTTGACCACGTTGAACACGGCGGGCTGGCCATCGGTGCCAACACCCTGCAGTTGGCCGCCGACCTTCACGCCCGGGGGGAACTCTGATTTGGGGATGGTGCGCACCAGGCCTTCGTCGCGTGCGCCAAAGGCCTCTTCCACGGCCAGGTCCAGCGTGGTGCTGAAGCCGGCGGCCTGGCCTTCGAGGGCGGCCTCGACCTTGGGGAAGATGTTCTCGTAGCCGCCGTGCAGGTAGGACAGGTTGCCCGCGTCCAGGGGCTTGCCCTCGGGCGTGGTGACCTTGTAGGCGATGGTGACGGCGGTGTCTTTGGCGATGTTCATGGATGGCGCGCTTTCATGCAAGGAATAGCAGGGGGCGGCATGGCCGCTGCCCTGCGGATCGGAATGCAGGATTGTCCACGACCCGAACCACCCCTGCCCAAGCAGGGGTGGCGCCCCTCAAACGGCCGCAGGCACCTCGTCCTCGGCCTGGCCCGGGTAGCGCGCAAAACGCCGTGCCTCGGTACCGTGCACCGGGTCGCTGTCGGGCCAGGGCCAGCCGCCGAACTGGGTGCGGCGGTAGTCCTGCATGGCCTGCATGATCTCCTGCTGCGTGTTCATCACGAAGGGGCCGTACTGCGCCACGGGTTCGCCGATGGGGCGGCCCTGCAGCACCAGGCACTCGGCCACGGTGGCGCCGGTGTTGGTCAGCAGCCATTCCTGGCGGGCGTCTATCTCCAGCGCGGCATGGCCCTGCACCTCCTGCGGGCCCACGCGCAGGCCATCGCCCACGAAGAAGTAGAGCATGCGGCGCGTGCCCGCACCCAGCGCGGCCGGCATGGGCCACTGGGCACCGGGGTCCAGGCGCAGCGTCCAGATCGCCACGTCGGCGCCGGGCTGCGAGGCCCAGGACTCGGGTGGCGGCGCCAGCGGTTCCGGCGCAGCGGGCAGGGCGCCGGCCACCACGGTGGCGGTGGTCGTGCGGCCGGCCTCGTCGTGGTGCACCAGGCGCGGGATGCGCTCGTTCCAGAGCATGGTGAAGTGCGGCTCCACCATCTTGTGGCGTGCAGGCAGGTTCAGCCAGATCTGGAACAGCTCCAGCGGGTTCGGCTCGGTGGCGCTCAGCAGCGGGAACATCTCGGAATGCACGATGCCCTTGCCGGCTGTGACCCACTGCACATCGCCGCCGCCGAAGCGCGCGGCGGCACCCAGCGAGTCGGAATGGTCAATGAGCCCCTTGCGCACCAGCGTCACGGTCTCGAAGCCTCGGTGCGGGTGGCCGGGAAAGCCGGGCACGGTGTCGCCGTGGTACATGCTCCAGCCGTCCTTGCGGCTGAAGTCGCTGCCGATCTGGCGGTCGTCCACCGGCACGGCCGGGCCGAAGGCCGCGTTGCCGGCAGGGTAGGCGTCGTCGTGGTGCGCGCAGAACAGGAACGGGTCGAGCGTAGGCCACAGCGGGCCGAGCGGCTGGCTTTGCAGGATGGGCGTGGGGTGGTTGTTCGACATGGGGCCTCCTTCGGTGGTGCGCCGTCGTGATCGTGAGCGGCATGCCCGCAACAGATGGGGACATTGCAGCGCCACAGAAGTGCCAGCGGTGGAACGGTGCGGTGCATGCCGCAGGACAATCTGCGGGCTGACCGCGCGATTCTAGGGACAAGCGCACCGGCCCGCTGGCAGCGCCCTCACTTCACGCGAACACCGTTTGCGCGCCCTCGGCGGGCAACGCAGCGCCAGCCCGCCCAGAGCGGCGGCCACGCCCGCCGCCACGCCATGTCGGGTGCAGGCTCAGGGGGCCTTGCGGCGGTATGTCGCCTTCATGAATTCCTTCCAGCTGCCATCGGGCTGCTGGGTGGAGGAGGTCAATGTGCGCTCGTTGGGGCCCAGGAGGGTGATGGTGTCGCGGTATTTAGCGGTGCTGCCGTCGCCGGCGAAGCTCGGGCCTTCGGTCTCGAGCGGGAGCACCTTTTCGGTGGCATCGAGCGTGCCGCAATAGACCCACATATGGGCCATCATCGAGCCGACCCAGGTGCCGATGAAGACCGCCTTCTCGGGGTCGTAGCCCAGGGTGATGAGCATGCGCGCGTCGCCGCCGCCGGGCATGGTGCCCGTGCCTTCGCCCAGCACCCAAAGCTCCCCGAGCTGGCGCACATGCTCGGTGCCTGTGCTGGTCATGGGCGGCTCACCGGGCCCAGCGTCGCAGGTGGATTCGCAGGTCCAGTCGCCGAGCAACTGCTGCAGCCAGCGGTGCTGCGCCTGGGGTTCGGGATTCAGCATGGGGAGTCTCCTTGGGGGCTGGCTTACATGGCCAGGCCATCGTGGTGGTGCACGGGGATGGCGTCGAGGTCCACGCCGTCGAGCGTGCGCAGGTTCACGGCCGCCATCTTGTGGCCTGCGGGGTGCGTGCCTTCGCCATGGGTATGGATGCCGCAGGCCGGGCAGAAGCGGTGCTCTATGACGTGCTTGTGGAAGGTGTAGCTGGCCAGGTTCGCCTCGGGGGTGGTCAGCCGCAACTGGCCGTGCGGCACGAACCACAGCAGCGAGCCGCGCCGCCGGCACATGGTGCAGTTGCAAGCCAAAGCGCTGTCGATGGTGCCTTCCACTTCGAACGCCACCTTGCCGCAGTGGCAGCGTCCCCGGTACCGCACGGGTCCAGCTCCTGGTGCGGAGGCGTCCGTCATTGGGGCACCACCACCATCCACGACACGCCAAAGCGGTCGGCGACCATGCCAAAGGCGGGCGAGAAAAAGGTCTTGCCCAGCGGCATCTGCACCTGGCCGCCCGCAGCGAGCGCATCGAAGAGGCGTTTGGCCTCGGTCTCGGTTTCGGGGCTCAGCGACAGCGAGATGCCCTGGAAGCTGGGCTTTCCCGAACCCATGCCGTCCGACGCCATGACCTGGGTGTCGCCCACGTTGAACGAGGCGTGCATGACCATCTCGGGCTGGGGCCCTGCGCCGGGGCTGCCGTCGGCAGAACAGCCCGGGCCGGCGGCGGGCTCGGGGTTGTCCTTGTAGCGCATGAGCATGGTCACCTCGGCACCCAGGGCGGTGCGGTAGAACGTGAGGGCCTCTTCGCAGCGGCCTTCGAAGAACAGATACGGCTCGACTTTCATGGCGGATCTCCTTGGGTAGGTGGGTCAAAAGCGGACATCCATGCATTGTGGACACCGTTCACAAACAATACCAAAGATAATGAACAGTGTCCACATTGAAATCCCGATGTCCGTAACCACCCGCAACAGCGCCACACCAGGCAGCCCATCCTCGCCGCGCAGCACCTACCGCCATGGCGACCTGCGCCGCGCCCTGCTGGACGCCGGCATCGAACTGGCGCGCCAGGGAGGGCCCGACGCCGTGGTACTGCGCGAAGCCACGCGCCGCGCAGGTGTGGCGCCCAATGCCGCCTACCGCCATTTCGCCAACCGGCAGGACCTGCTGGCGGCGGTGCGCGCCGCCGCCGTGGCCGCCGTGGCCCAGGCCATGGAGGCCGAGATGGCCGACGTGCCCACGGGCGGCACGCCCACCGAACAGGCCCATGCCCGGGTGCGCGCCGTGGGGGCCGGCTACATGCGCTTTGCCCATGCGGAGACAGGGCTGTTCCGCACCGCGTTCGGCGGCCAGTTCAGCGTGGAGCAGAACCCCGACCCCGCCATGGGCGGCCTCACGGGCCTGAACCCCTTCGAGCACCTGTCGGCCGCCCTCGACGACCTGGTGACCGCAGGCGCCCTGCCACCCGAGCGCCGCCAGGGCGCCGAGTACCTCGCCTGGTCTACCGTGCACGGCATGGCCCTGCTGAGCATCGACGGGCCCTTGCGCGGCACGCCCGCCGACATGCTGCAGCTGCTGGGCCAGCGGCTGCTGGACATGGTGGAACGCGGTTTGTAGCGCGGCTCAGCGCAGGCCGTAAAGCCGCGCCGTGGCTTCGATGCGCTCCACCAGGGCGCGCCGCAGCGCGGCCGGCCGCAGCACCTCCACCTCGGGCGACTGGCGCATCAGCTGGCCGCAGGCGTGGGCCACCGATTCGATGGGAATCGTGAGCGCCACCCGCCCGTCCTTGCGGCGCGAGGGCAAGGCGGCGGCCACCGCGCGCGCAACGGCACTGCTCAGTGCGGCAAGGCCCTTGAGCCCCGCCGGCGTGGCCAACAGTTCGGCCTCGCCGGTGTACAGGCCCGATTCGAAGCGGCGGATGGACTCACCCCAATACCTGGGCAGGTCAAAGCGCGCCGGTCGCCGCACAGGCGTGGTGAGCGCCGCCGCCGCGCGGATGTTGGACACGCGGTAGGTGCGCGGCCCTGCGCCGTCGGAGGCCTTGTCCGCCGGCTGCGCTACCAGGTACCAGACACCCGCCTTGAGCACTAGGCCCAGCGGGCCCACGGCGCGCTCCACCGTGTCGGCCCAGCTCTCGTAGCGCAGGGCCAGTTGCTGGCCGCTCCAAACGGCGGCAGCGACGGTGGCCAGGTGGGGCGTGGGCTCGCTCTCGCGGTACCAGTCCACCGGGTCGAGGTGCAGGCGGTCGCTCACGCGCTGAGCGTCTTCGCGCCAGGGTGCAGGCAGCGCGGCCAGCAGCTTCAGGCGTGCGCCTTCCACGTCATCGCCCAGGCCCAGGTCGCCGGCCGGGCCAGGCAGGCCGCTCAGGAACACGGCCTGTGCCTCGGACGGAGTGAGCCCCGTCAGCGTGGTCTTCCAGCCCGGCAGCAGCGCAAAGCCGCCATGGCGCCCGCGCTCGGCAAAGATGGGAACGCCCGCCGCCGTGAGCTGGTCCACGTCGCGGTACAGCGTGCGCACCGAGACCTCCAGCGCATCGGCGAGCGCCTGCGCGCTCATGCGCCCCCGGGTTTCGAGCAGCATCTGGATGGACAACAGGCGGCTGGCACGCATGGAGAAAAAGGAACGGAAAAGCGACTGGTACCAGTATGCAGCGAATACCTGCCATGCCTTGGCAGGTATTGCGCCGCAGACTGCGGGCTTCTCTCTTTTTCTTGATCCAAGGAAGCCCCGCATGCCCACCACCCCCTCGATTGCCGACTGCGCCATCGTCGAACTGCGCCAGTACACCCTGCACCCCGGCCAGCGCGATGTGCTGATCGACCTGTTCGACCGCGAGTTCCTCGAAAGCCAGGAGCGCGAAGGCATGCGCGTGATCGGCCAGTTCCGCGACCTGGAGCGGCCGGACCTGTTCGCCTGGTTGCGCGGCTTTGCCGACATGGCGGCGCGCCAGCGGGCGCTCGAAGCGTTCTACAGCGGCCCGGTGTGGGCTGCGCATAGCAACGCAGCCAACGCCACCATGGTCGATTCGGACAACGTGCTGCTGCTGCGCCCCGCATGGCCGGGCGCCGCGGCGGACCTGCCTGCCGAACGTGCGCCCCCCGGTGCCAGCGGCCCGGCCCCGGGCCTGCTCGATGCCACGGTGTTCTACCTCAAGGAGCCTGCAACGCCCGCGCTGCTGGACCACTGCCGCGAGCGCATGGACCCCACGCTGCGCGCGGGTGGTGCGCGCCATACCGCCTGGTATGCCAGTGAAGCGAGCCCCAACACCTTTCCCCGCCTGCCGGTGCGCGAGGGCGAGCCCGTGCTGCTGGGCCTGGCGCTGTTCGACGATGCCGGCGCGCTGGACGCCTTTGCGCAGGGCGGAGCGTGGCAACGCGATGTGGCACCGGGCCTGGCGCCCTGGCTGGCGCGTGCGCCCGAAGCCCACCGGCTGCAGCCCACGGCGCGTTCGGCACTGCACGCATGACGCACACCCATCCCGGAGACACCACATGCCGATCACCCCACCCACTGGCGATGTCCACGATTTCGACTTTCTCATGGGCCCCTGGCGCATCCGCAACACCCGGCTCGTGCAGCGGCTTGCGGGCTGCACCGACTGGGAAACCTTCGAGGCCACGGGCACCGCGCGCCCCTTGTCGGGCGGCATCGGCAACTGCGATGACTTCATCCCCGAGGCCTGGAATGCCGGCTACGTGGGCATGGCCCTGCGCCTGTTCAACCCCGAGGCACGGCGCTGGAGCATCTACTGGCTCGATAACGTGACGGGAGGCCTGGACACGGCCACGGGCCTGCTACGACCACCTGTCAGCGGCGGCTTCGCGGGCACGGACCAGGGCGTGTTCTTTGGCCAGGAGCTGTTCGAGGGCCGGTCGGTCCTGGTGCGCTTCGAGTGGACGAAGAACCTCGCCACCGGCACTCCGCGCTGGCAGCAGGCCTTCTCCGACGACGAGGGCTGCACCTGGGAGACGAACTGGGTCATGGAGTTCTCGCGCCCACCGGCGTAATCAGCGCGCGTTCTGCATCACCTCGGCCAGCCAGTCCACGAACACGCGCACGCGCGGCGAGAGCTGGCGGCTGTGCGGGTAGAGCACGGTCACCGGCATGGGTGCGGGGCGGCAGCCGGCCAGCACCTCGACCAGGCTGCCATCGGCCAGCTGCGGCTCCAGGTGGTAGCGCGGCACCTGGATGATCCCCAGCCCGGCCGTGCAGCAGGCCACATAGGCAAACGCATCGGTCACGGACACCGCGCCCTTGAGCTGCACGCTGCGCGGCACGCCATCGACCACGAAGTCCAGCGGCATGGGCTTGCCCGTGCGCGACGGCAGGTAGTTCACCGCGCGGTGGCCGCGCAGTTCCTCTACGGTGCGCGGCACGCCATGGCGCGCCAGGTACGCGCGGCTCGCGCAGGTCACCTGGGCCAGTTGTGCAACCCGGCGGCCGACCATGCTGGAGTCGACCAGTTCGCCGCCGCGCATCACGCAGTCCACGCGCTCACGCACCAGGTCCACCAGGCGGTCGCCCATCCCCAGCTCCAGCTCCACGCCGGGGTAGCGCGCAAAGAACTCGCCGATGCGCGGCAGCACGAAATAGCGGGCCAGGGTACCCTGCAGGTCCACGCGCAGCTTGCCCTTGGGGTGCTGGCCGGCCGTTGCGAACGCCGCCTCGGTCTCATCAAGGTCGGCCAGCAGCTGCTGGCAGCGCGCGTAGTAGGCCTCGCCGTCCTGCGTGGGCGCGACATGGCGCGTGGTACGGTGCAGCAGGCGCGCGCCCAGGCGCTTTTCCAGCTGCTGCACGGCCAGCGTCACCGTGGCGCGGGGCAGTTGCAGGTCTTCGGCCGCCTGCGTGAAGCTGCCCAGCTCCACGATGCGGGTGAACAGGCGCATGGCGTCAAATCGGTCCATTGGCAGCAGGTCTAGATTGTTGGCGATTGTTGAACAGTTATGGCAATTCAAGGGGCTTTATCAACCCCTGCGCCAACAGAACAATACACCCATCACCACCGTTCAGGAGTTTTCATGGCCGCCAACGACACATCCACCCACCGCCCCGTCGCCATCGTCACCGGGTCTTCGCGCGGCATCGGCGCCGCCATTGCCCAGCGCCTGGGGCGCGACGGCTTCAACGTCGTGGTCAACTACGCGGGCAGCGCCGCCGAGGCCGAGGTGGTGGCCCAGTCGATCACCGCTGCGGGCAGCCAGGCCATCGCCGTGCAGGCCGACGTGGCCGATGCCGCCGCCGTGGCGCGCCTGTTCGATCAGGCCAGCGAAACCTTCGGACGCATCGACGTGCTGGTGAACAACGCGGGCGTCATGCCCTCGCACACGCCGCACCTGGCCGATACCGACGACACCACCTTCGACCGGCTGATCGCCATCAACCTCAAGGGCAGCTTCAACACCTTGCGCGAGGCCGCGCGCCGGCTGGAGCCGGGCGGGCGCATCGTCAACTTCTCCACCAGCGTGGTCGGCACCGCCATGCCGGGCTACGCGGTATACGCCGCCACCAAGAGCGCAGTGGAAACCATGACGCTGATCCTCGCCAAGGAGCTGCGCGGCAAGAACATCACCGTGAACGCCGTGGCCCCCGGCCCCACGGCCACCGCCCTGTTCCTCGACGGCAAGACGCCCGAGCTGGTGGAGCGCCTGGCGCAGATGAGCCCGCTGGGCCGCCTTGGAACGCCGGACGACATCGCGGGCACCGTGTCCTTTCTGGTCGGGCCCGATGGCGCGTGGATCAACGGACAAACCTTGCGCGCCAACGGCGGCATGGTGTGAAGCNGAGTCGGGAGGGGGACGCCCCCAGTGCGGCGGGGCGGCCCTTGCACGGGGGCACTGGCCTTGGCCGCGCCAGTTCCACACGCTGCAGACGGCAAGTAACGTATGGGTTCAGGCTGCGGCTTGCACCGGGAAGTCCGTGGAGGCTGCCAGGTCACGCCAAGCGGCGGTTTCCTTTTCCACAAAGGCGTGCTTGTCGGCAATGGTCTGCAGCGTGTCGGTGCCCAGGGGCAGGCGCAGCGGCGGCGTGGGGCTGGCCACCAGCTGCATCATGGCCTGGGCCAGGCGCACAGGGTCGCCGGGCTGGTTCAGGTTGATGCGGCGGGCCACCTCGCGGATCGCCCCGGCGCTCTTTGCATAGTCCTCCAGCACCAGCGGGGACACCGAGAGCGAGGCCGTGTCGAGGAACTCGGTGCGAAAGTAGCCCGGCTCCACCACCGTGGCATGGATGCCCAGTGGCGCCAGTTCGGCGTGCAGCGCCTCGGTGATGCCTTCCACCGCGAACTTGGTCGAGCAGTACACCCCGAAGCCTGCAGCGGACTGCACCCCGCCCAGCGACGAGATGTTGATCACATGGCCGGCGCGGCGCGAGCGCATGGAAGGCAGCACGGCGCGCGTCACGTTCAGCAGGCCGAACACATTGGTCTCGTACAGGCGGCGCACCTCGTCGGCGGTGGCCTCTTCCACCGCACCCAGAAGGCCGTAACCCGCGTTGTTGACCAGCACGTCGATGCGGCCGAAGCGCTCCAGCGCCGCGCCCACGGCGTGGCGGGCCTGCGCCTCGTCTGTCACGTCCAGGGCCAGGGGCAGCAGCGCATCGCTGGCGCCCAGGCGGCGCGCGATGGACTCGGCACTGCGTGAGGTGGCGACCACGGCATCGCCCTGGGCCAGCGCGACCTCGGCAATGCGGGCGCCGATGCCACGCGAGGCACCGGTGATGAGCCAGATACGGGGAAAGGAGGGCGAAGCGTGAGCGGTCATGGCAAAAGTCCTTGGAGAGAATGAATTTGGGGTTCTGGCAAACGCGGGGCGTTGCCATGGGGGAGAACTTTAGGCACACCATTGCCATCGCACTAGCCCATAATCACTCGCTTCATTCACAAGCAATTCTTGTCAATCAACGGGAGTTTCGCCATGGCCATAAACGAACTGCGCGCTATCGCCACCTTTGCCAAGGCGGCCGAGCTGGGCAGCCTGCGCCATGCGGCGTCGGCCCAGGGCATCACGCCGCAGGCGGCCAGCCTGGCGCTGGGGCAGCTCGAATCGCACCTGGGAGTGCGGCTGTTCCACCGCACCACCCGCAGCCTGAGCCTGACCGAGGAGGGGCGCCAGTTCCTGGACGCCGCCCAGCCCGGCCTGGCCACGCTGCAGCGGGCCGTGCACGGCGCCCGGCGCGGGCGCGAGGAGATCGCCGGGCCGCTGCGCATCACTGCGCCGCGCTCCATGATGCTGGAAGTGATCTGGCCCGTGGTCGACGAATTCAGTCGCCGCTACCCACTGGTGGAACCCGATGTGCAGCTCGAGGACCGCATCGGCAACTGGGTGGAGGACCGGGTGGACGTGGGTTTTCGCTCGGGCTACCCGCCCGAGGGCGGGGTGATTGCCCGGCGCCTGCTCTGGCTGCAGCTGGTGGTGTGCGCCACGCCGGACTACCTGGCGCGCCATGGAACGCCCACGCGCATCGAAGATCTGGCACAGCACCGCTGCAGCGGCTTTCGCCACCCGACCACGGGCAAGCCCATGCCCTGGGAGTTCCGCGTGGGCGAGGACATCGTGGCCCACGCCATCCCGCCCGCCTTCTGCGCCAACGACATCGAGCTGGAGGCGCGCGCCGTGCTGGGTGGCCATGCCATCGGCCAGTTGGTGGGTGTCACGGCCGCCCCGCTGGTGCGCAGCGGGCAACTGGTGCCGGTGCTCACCGACTTCGTCCCGCAGCACCTGGGCCTGTACGTGTACTACGGCAGTCGTGCGGCGCAGCCAGCGCGGGTGCGCGCCTTCATCGACCTGGCGGTGGAAATGCTGGCAGACAACCCGGTGTTCAGCCTGAGCGCGCAGGAACTGGCCGCAACAGCCCGGAAACCCCGGCGGCGACGACAACCCGCCACCTGAACCGGCCTTGCACACGGTTCTTTCGCTGCGGAAAGGGGCAATTGTTCACGGTTTGGCAAACAGTCCGTTGTGAAAAACGGTATTTATCGTTTCGGGCTTCCACAATACATTCGGTTCACTTCCCCAGGCACGAACCGGACAACGCCCCATGACCACCTTTGCCACCACGGTCCAGACGCAGATCAAGGCCTCGCCCGCGCAGGCGTTCGGTCACATCGCGCCCATCGACCCCACCACGCTGTTCACCGGCTACGGCCCCCTGCCGGCGGTGACGGGCACGCGCGACCAGACGGGTGCCTGGGATGCCCCAGGGCAGACGCGCACGGTGGCCATGTCCGACGGCAGCAG
Source organism: Acidovorax sp. Root219 (assembly GCF_001428665.1). Classification (GTDB taxonomy): domain Bacteria; phylum Pseudomonadota; class Gammaproteobacteria; order Burkholderiales; family Burkholderiaceae_C; genus Acidovorax. The sequence continues at coordinate 799,297 of NZ_LMIJ01000011.1, read as the reverse complement.
CGCGCAGGAAGGGCTCAAGCACTACCGCCCGGCCCAGTACTTCGCCTACACCGTGAGCGGCTTCACGGGCGTGCTGCGCTGGCTGGCCACGGGGGCGGACGGCGCCTGGTGGTTCGACCCGCAGGCCGGCGGCACGCAGACCACGGTGCGCTGGCGCCATGCCTTCCATGCCCGCTCGAAGTGGGCCGCACCGGTGCTGTGGCTGCTGGCCAGCGTGCTGTGGCGCGGCTACATGCGCAAGGCGCTGCGCTTGGCCAAGGCGCAGATCGAGACGGCGCCCCGCACCCCCGTGGGAGCACTGTCGGCCTGACCAGACAGTCTGTCAGATGGCCTTGGCTTCGAAGAAGGGCTTGCCCTGAACGGCTGAAGGGCTGACGGTGAAGGTCTTCACAGGCTCCAGGCCCCTGTTCTGGCCTGGCTTGAGCGGACGTGGAACACCGGGCTTCAATGCGGGATCGATGCAGCCACTGCGCACCGCCTTGAGCACCTCGGGGTTCAAGGGCCGACGCTGGCCCAGGCGGCTGCCGGACAGGAACAGCATCTGGCCCTTGAGCTCGGCCCGCTGGTCCATGAGGGGCATGGCCTGCAGTTCGTCGAAGCCTACGCGCACGGAGTTGCCGCTCTCCAGCCGGTACTGCACCACCTTCACCACCGGCGGCTTGCCGGGGCTCTCTTCCACGAGGTCACCCAGGTAGAAATAGCGCACCGACTCGGCAGGCATGGCGGGCAGCTTGTAGCTTTCGGACCAGTTGCTGTTGCCCTCGGAGAACAGGGGGCGCAGCGTGGCGGGGACCTTGTCGTCCGCCGACACGGCGAACACCGGCGCGCGGGCATTGGACAGCGTGTAGCCATGGAAGTCGAACTCCACCATGGCCCCTTGCGCCTCCACCTTGCTGGAAAACGCGGGGAACAGGGTTCGCTCCTGCCGTACCTGTTGCAGCCGGATACCGCCGCCCTCCGCCTTCCAGCGGCCTGCGGCCAGCAGGTCCAGCGCACCGCCCGTGAAGGCAAAGCAGTAGGTGTTGTCGTCCAGCAGCGCCAGCTGGGCCACGGTGTCCACCGAACCGCCCCGGTACTCGCCCACGTAGCCGGACTCGGCGGGTGTGACGGCATGGGTGGTGACGGCGGCCATCAGGGCGGCCGACACCACTGCGGTGGTGCGCGCATGGCGCAAGGGGCGAAGGAGGTGGTGCACGGGAAGGTCCCAGATGGATTGGTAGGCCACTATATAGGCCCGGGCCAGCGCCCCCCTCAGAGGGAAATCGCGAAGCGACCCGGAGGGCGCCTGTTCACGCGGCGAAACCACCATCGATCAGCAGGCTGGCGCCGGTGACCATGCCGGCCTCAGGCCCGGCGAGGTAGGCCACCATGCCAGCGATCTCGGCCGGGTCGGCATGGCGGTTGACCGCCATCATGCCGTGCATGTCGCCGGCCATGGGGCCGTCAGCGGGGTTCATGTCGGTGTTCACCGGGCCGGGCTGCACGTTGTTCACGGTGATGCCGCGCGGCCCCAGGTCGCGCGCCAGGCCCTTGGTGAGCCCGACGATGGCGGCCTTGCTCATGCCGTAGACGCTGAACCCCGCCCAGGGCAGGCGATCGGAGTTGGTGCTGCCGATGGTGATGACGCGGCCATAGGAGCCGCCCTGGCCCATGTGGCGCACGGCGGCCTGGGTGGCCACGAACACGCCGCGCACGTTGACGGCGAGGGTGCGGTCCAGGTCTTCCAGCGTGACGCTGCCGACCTCGCCCATCACCGCCACACCGGCGTTGTTCACGAGGATGTCCAGGCGGCCCAGTTCGCGTGCGGCACCATCGATGGCGGCCGTGAGGACCGCCGCATCGGCGCTGTCCGCCTGCAGAGCCAGCGCGCGGCCGCCGGCAGCCTCGATCTCGGCAGCCAGGGCCTTGGCGGGTGCACCGTTGCTGGTGTAGGTGAAGGCCACGGCAGCGCCATCACGCGCCAGGCGCCGCACGATGGCGGCACCGATGCCGCGCGAACCGCCGGTAACGAAGGCGGCCTTGCCAGCCAGGACGCCGGTGGTGGAAGCAGGGGAGACAGAAGAAGCGACAGACATGGTGAAACTCCGGTAAGTGAACCAGTGAATGCACTGGCAACAACTGCAGTGTCTGGGAACCATTGCATTGCTGGTAGCCATGAATGAGCTGTACTGATTTCAACCACGGGTTGAAAATAACAAGCATGCAACCGCTCAGCCACCTCGAATCCTTCGTGAAGTCCGCCGAGTCCGGCAGCTTCTCGGCCGCTGCCCGGCTCATGGGCCTGACCCCTGCGGCCGTGAGCAAGAACGTGGCGCGGCTGGAGGCCAACCTCTCCGTGCGCCTGTTTCAGCGCAGCACGCGGCGCCTTGTTCTGACCGAGGGCGGCCTGCGCCTGTTGCAGCAGATCAGCACTCCGCTGGCGACCCTGGCAGACGCCGTGGAGCACGCGGCCGAGACCGACCGCCAGCCGGCTGGCACGCTCAAGGTGAGCATGGGGCAGGCCTTCGGCCGTGCCTACCTGGTGCCGTTGCTCGGCGAGTTCCTCGCGCGCTACCCGGCCATCCAGCCCGACTGGCGCTTCGAGAACCGGCAGGTGGACCTGATCGGCGAGGGCTTCGATGCGGGTATCGGCGGCGGGCTGAACCTGAACCCCGGCATGGTGGCGCGCACGCTGGGCACCATCCACATCGTGGCCGTGGCGTCACGCGCGCAGTTGCAGGGCCGCAAGGCACCGCGCCATCCCTCCGATCTGGCGCAGTGGGACGGCATTGCGCGCCGCTCGATCCAGACCGGGCGCATCCACGTCACCACGCTGCGCAACAAGGCGGGCGATGCGGCTGCGGCCGAGCTGCGCCCGCGCATCGTCTTCGACGACCCCGAGGCCATGTGCCAAGCCGCGCTCATGGGCCTGGGCGTGGCCCTGCTGCCCATGCCCTTTGCCCAGCCCTGGCTGGCCAGCGGCGACCTGGTGCGTCTGCTGCCGGGCTGGTGGTCCGATGCCGGGCCCACCTCGCTGTACTACCCGGACAAGAAGCTGCTGCCCGCGCGCACCCGGGTGTTCGTGGACTTCATCATCGAGCAGTTCGGGCAGCGCGGGTTTGCGCAGCGGGTGCGGGGTGATCTGGCGCTGGCCGCCCCTGCGCCGGCCTCGCCGAGGCGCAAGGCCTAGGCGGCTGGCGCGCACGGCCTTGCGCACAGCGATTCGGGGCGCAAAGGCCCAGGCCCGTCACGGGGCCTGCTTGTTCACAAACGCGATGGACAGGCCCCTGGGCGTCACGGTGATGGCACCGGGCTGCATTCCCAGGCCGTGGAGCACGCCCAGGTCCTGCGGGCGCAGCCGGTGCAGCACCACCTCGCGCAGCGACTGCTCGGCCAGGGCAGGGCCATAGCTGTTGAGCATGGCCACCACCTCCGGCCGCAAGCTGGGGAAATCCAGCCGCCCCACGCGCAACTGGTGGGCACGCAGGCTGCGGTCGCTGGCCTCGTAGCGCAAGGCGAACTCCACCTCCAGGGTGCCGCCATGGCTGCGCCGCAGCGCCGGGCCTGCGGCCTTCAGCGCGAATGCGGCGCCCAGGCGATTGCTCTCGGGCAGCAGCGACAGGCGTGGCACCTGCACATCCACGTCCACCAGGCCCGCCATGGGATAGCGCAGCGGAAAGCGTTGCGCCACCGCCTCCTGCAATTGCTCGGCAGAGACGGTGTAGGCCGGCTGGGCCTGGGCGCTGCGGACGGCCACCAGCGCAAGGCTACCAAGTGCGCCATGGCGCGCCCCTGCAGCAAGAAAGGATCGGCGATGCATTCGTTGGCTCCTTGAGGGTGTGGCAGTGCAGCGGTTGGCAATAATGGCCAGATGAAACCCGCAGCGCCCGCCCATACATGCCAGGTTTTCGGCTCGCCCTGGGAAGGTGTGTACAGCACGCACATCGAAAGTTCCCGCCACTATGGCAGGCATTGGCATGCCGTCTATGGCCTGGGGTTGCTCGACGATGGGGCACAAAGCTCGGCCAGCGGACGCGGCCCGGTGGATGCCTATGCAGGCGATTTGATCACCACCAACCCGGGCGAGGTGCATGACGGCCAGCCGCTGGGCGGCCCATCGCGCCGCTGGCGCATGGTTTACCTGGAGCCCCAGGTGCTGCACGCCATGGCCGGCGACCTGGCCACGGCATCGCCCCAGGGGCTGGCCCTGGCCCGCCCGGTGATCCAGCACGATACGGCGCTGCGCGACGCCCTGCACCAGTTGCTGCAGCGGCTGGCGCACGGCGGTACCACGCCGCAGCACAGCACGGGCGTGGCCGCCCTGGCTTGCGAGGAAGCCCTGGTGCACACCTGTGCCCTGCTGCTGTGCCGCCATGCCAACGCGCAGCGCCTGCATGCAGCCGGCGCCGACGTTTCGGCCGAGGTGCGCCGCGTGCGCGACTGCCTGGCGGATACGTCGCAGGCACCGCCGACGCTCACCCAACTGGCCGCCATGGTGGGTCTGGGCAAGTACCAACTGCTGCGCCGCTTCACCCAGGCCTATGGCCTGCCGCCCCATGCCTGGCTGCTGCAGCAGCGCGCCGAGCGTGCCCGCAGCCTGGTGCTGCGCGGCGCCAGACTGGCCGATGCCGCAGCCGATTGCGGCTTTGCCGACCAGAGCCACATGACGCGCGTCTTCGCGCGGCAGTTTGGCTTCACGCCCGGTGCCTGGCAGCAGGCCACGGCGGGAAGGCGGCGCTGGCCGCTGCCGCAATAACGTTCAAGACCCTTCGCGCCCGGGAATCCACACTGCCTGCAGTTTGACAACACAGGCAAGGCGGTATGCGATGGGAATCTCGGAATCATGGAAAGGCCAGCTGCTGTGCAGCCTGGCCATGGTGCTGGTGGGCAGCACGGTGGTGGTCAGCAAGGTCATCGCACAGGACATCGAGCCCTTTGAGGCCACCGTGCTGCGCCATGCCCTGGCCCTGCCGGTGTTTCTGGCGCTGATGCGCTGGCACGGCCAGCGGCTGCCACGGGTAGGCCGGCGCGATGCGCTGCTGCTCACCGTGCAGGCGGCGGCGGGCAGCGTGGGCTACTCGGTGCTGCTGATCCTCGGGGTGTCACTCGCCAGTGCCTCGGATGCGGGCATCGTGGCGGGCACGCTGCCTGCGGCGGCCGCCCTGTTCTCGGCACTGCTGCTGGGCGAGCGGACGGGCCTCAGGCTGGTGCTGTCCATTGCACTGGCCACCGCAGGGGTGATGGCCGTGGCTCTGGCGCCCGAGAGCGCACCCCCTGGAGGCGCCAGCACCCGGCTGGCGGGCATTGCCCTGGTGCTGGCGGCCGTAGCCTGCGAGGCGGTGTTCATCCTGGCCAACAAGCGGTTGTCGCAGCCCATCCCGGCGCTGGCCCTGTCCACGCTGATGTCGGCGGGGGGTTTGCTGCTCTCGGCCCTGCCGGCATGGCTGGTGGCACAGGCATCGCCCTCCACCTTCACGGTACCTGCGCTGGCCGGGGTGCTGTACTACGCCTGGGTGCCCACCGTGGGCGGTTTTCTGCTGTGGTACGCGGGCAGCGCCCGCACCAGTGGCGTGCGCGCATCGCTGGCTACTGTGTGGCTGCCGGTAGCGGCGCTGCTGCTGTCGGTGGTGTTCCTCGGTGAATCCATCCGCAGCTGGCAGTGGCTGGGCCTGGGCTGCGTGGTGGCGGCCCTGCTGCTGGCCTCGCTGCCCGCGGCGCGGGGGCCCGGGGATTGAAGACGCGCGCTCAGCGCCCTACAACGGACCAGCCTGCGTGCAGGTTGGTCTTGTCGTTCTCATACTCCCAGGCGGTGCCGCAGCGGTCGCACTGGTAGCGGGTGAACGTGACCTGGCCATGGTCGCGGTCTTCCTTGCGGTTGCCGCGCTGCACCAGCTCGGCGTGGCCGGGGGCGCGGCGCCAGTTGCGCTGGATGCCCTTGCAGGAATCGCACAGGTCCATGGGCTTGAGCTCGGTCTGCCGTTCGTGGGGTTTGTTCATGGGAAAGCCTTGCCGTTCTTGGAATGGGGGGTGGTAGAAAAGTGGGGCACCGGGGCAGGGCCAACCCCGCTATTGTCCCACCGCACCGGCGCCTTGCAGCATCTTGGCCATGCGCGCATTGGCCAGAACCACGCCACGGCGCTCCACCTGCTGGCGCATTTCCACTGCAAAACCGCATTGTGCGAAGAACGGCTCGGCCGTGAGGCTCACGTCGGCCCACAGGCGCCCAATGCCGCGCAACGCTGCCTGGGCGTGGATGTGGGCCATCAGTGCACGCGCCACGCCTTGGCCCGCATGGGCCGGGGAAACGAAGAAATGGTCGATGTAGCCCGTGGCCTGCAGGTCGGAGAAACCGGCGATGTCCGTGCCGGTGTCCGATGCGGCTTCAGCAACGAAGGGCTGGTTGGCCTGTAGCCGTGCGGTCCACTGCTCCAGGTCGTACGCCATTGGCGCCCAGGCATCACGCTGCTCCTGGGAATATTGCGCGCCGGTCAGTCCATGCACGGCGGCATGGAACAGGGCACGCAATCCAGGTGCGTCGCCCGGGTGGAAGTGGCGGATGTGGATGGGCATGGCGGCGAGGGCTAACAAATGGCAAGGGGCGCCGATTGTGCCCGAGGCCGGTCCCTAAGTCGGTGTCGCCATGCGCAGGCGGCGCGCCGTCTCTTCTGCGCGAGCGTCCTCGATCTCGCGCAGCACGCCCTGCATGTCCACATCGGTGTGCTCGGGCGCATAGATGCCGGTGAGCGGCGTCTCGTTGGTCAGCAGCCCGCTCTGGTACAGGCTCCAGATCTCGGGGCCGTACTGGGTGGCCAGCAGCTCGGGCGCGAACTGGCCGAAGAAGTCGCGCAGGTTGGCCACGTCGCGCATCAGCATGCGCGGCGCATGGTTGTTGCCGGCCGCGTCCACGGCCTGCGGCAGGTCGATGATGACCGGGCCGTCCAAGCCTTCTTCGCCATCGGCACCGGGCAGGTGCGCCAGCAGGATGTTGAACTCCGACAGATCGCCATGCACCACGCCCGCGCAGAGCATACGCACGACCTCGGCGATCAGCGTGGCGTGGTGGGCCCGGGACTGCTCGGGCGTGAAGGCCACGTCGTTCAGGCGCGGCGCCGCATCGCCGTGCGCGTCGGTCACCAGCTCCATCAGCAGCACGCCATCGTGGAAGTTGTAGGGCTGCGGCACGCGCACCCCGGCAGCGGCCAGGCGGTAGAGGGCATCCACCTCTGCGCTCTGCCAGGCGGCCTCCTGCTCCTGGCGGCCGAACTTGCTGCCCTTGGCCATGGCGCGGGCCGAGCGCGAGTTCTTGACCTTGCGGTTCTCGGTGTAGTCCACCGCCTGGCGGAAGCTGCGGTTGTTGGCCTCCTTGTAGATCTTGGCGCAGCGCGTGTCGTCGCCGCTGCGCACCACGAAGACCATGGCCTCCTTGCCGCTCATGAGCTGGCGGACCACGGTGTCGATCAGGCCTTCCTCGATGAGGGACTGGAGTCTGGGGGGTGCTTTCATCGGGCCTGTGCTGAAGATGGGATACCTCCCCATTGTCGCCGGGCAGGCAGCAGCCCTTGCTCCCGCCGTCCCAACGGCCCCACGGAGCGGCCTGGCCGTGCACGACAATCGCTGCACACCGCCCACCGCCAGACACCTCCAGGACACCACGCCGTGCACCATTTCGCGATCCCCTTTTTCAGCCCGGCATGGCAGGGCGCTGTGCTCGCAGGCCTGTCGGCATTGGCCTTGGCGTCGCATGCGGCACCGGGGTTCCGGGAGGGGGCCTATGCCCAAGCGCCCGGCACTGCGGCAGTCTGCGTCAGCCGCAAGCAGATGGACCAGCTCACAGCCCCGACCTGGAAGCTGGCGATGAAGGAACGCGGCATGGACTGCACCGTCACCGAATCGGCGAAGCCCATGGTGGGCCACGAGACCTGGAAAGCCGCGTGCACGGACCCGCGCAGCAAGGACGCCCGGCACCAGTACCAGTTCACCGTGCATGCCAACAGCGAGCAGATCGTCATCGACAGCCGAATGGCAGACGCTGCGGGTGACCTGGAGATGAAGAACGCCTTTCTGGGCACCTACCAGGGCGCCTGCACGGCCAACATGCCGCCGCTGGACGAATGGGCGTACCTTGATGGCACCTATGGCATGGGTGCCCCGGCACAGGCCGATGGCGCGCGCAAGGCGGTGGCCATCGAGCTGATCCGCTGCGGCAATGTGTTCAACGGGCTGTCGCTGACGGTGGCCAAAGGCAAGCAGGAGGGCATGCGCACCGCCGCCGCGGCCATGCTCTAAGCTGCCGTGGAGCTGTATCCCGCAGAAGGCAGCTTCCATAGGGACGAGCTCAAAAAGTCGGCACCCCTCGTCTCGGCTGAACTTGTCGGATCCTCGGCAGAAAAGAAGTTTGCGCTGTACGAGTCGTGCAGCGCCTACCTGCAGCCCGACGGCATTGCCCAGTCGGTCAAGGAGCGCAGCACCGCTGCAAGCGCCACGAAGTAAAGGCTGGCGAGTCAGGCCCGCGCTGGAAGGCGCAGCGTCTCCAGGCGCTGGTGCACCTCGTCGCCCAGGTCCACGGGCAACTGGTGCTTGGACTGCAGGTAGTGGTTGGTGTACACGTCGAGGTAGGCCTCGAGCGTCTGCGCGGCGTGGGTCTCACCCGCCAGCTCCATGCACAGCGCGGCCACTTCGGAAGTGCAGAAATGGTCTTCGCGCGTGGAGCGGCGCAGGCGGTAGCGCGAGAGCTGCTCGGGTGCGAGGCTGAGCACCGGGAATGCATCAATGTAAGGGCTCTTGCGGAACATCTTGCGCGCCTCGGGCCAGGTGGCGTCGAGCAGGATGAACAGCGGGCGCCTGCCGCCCTGCACCGACTCCACCGCCGTCACCACGCGCTCGGGCGCCACGAACTCGCCGGGAAACACCACACAGGGCTGCCACTGCGGATCGGCCAGCAGGGTAAGCAGGGCTGGGTCGACCTCGGTGCGCGCCCAGCCGAAGGCCCAGGTGTCGGCCACCACGTCGGCGATCAGCCAGCCGGTGTTGCTGGGCTTGAGCGGCTCGATGTCGGCCATCAGCAGGCACACGCCTGCCTGCGGAGTGAGCAACGGACGCAGAGCGCACAGGCAGTGGCTGGGCACCAGGCGGCAGCCCGGGCAGCGCTCGCCGCGCGGTCCGCCCCGGGCGAGAAAAGGCTTGGCCGCACGCGCCAGGCGCGCCGCACGCAGGCGCGACACGGCGTGGGGCATCGCCGGCACGGGCATGGCAGCCGTCACTGGCCGCCCGCGTGCTCAAGCGCAAACAGCGGCAACTCGGTCTTGGGGCTCAGCCACACACCGCCACCCAGCTCGGTGAAGCCCTCGGCCAGCGTGCGGCGGTACAGCTGCGCAGGGTGGCGGAACATGCGCGGGTCGGTCAGCGTCTCGTCCACGATGTCCTGCTCCCAGTCTTCGCGCGTGACCGCCTCCACGTACAGGGCACCGCGGCTGAGCCGGGCCAGGTTGCGCAGGGCCGTCTGCACGTCGGTCTCGTTCAGGTAGGGCAGCACGCCCTGGCAGATCACCAGGTCGTAGGGCGTGCGCGCCTTGTAGTCGACCACCGAGCCCTGCTCCCAGCCAAAGCGGCCGCACAGATACTCGCTGAATTCCACGCCGTGAAAAGTCGCTTGCGGAAAGTGGCGCGCGACCAGGTCGCGCCACAGGCCGATGCCGCAGCCCACATCCAGCACGCGTTTCACCGGCACGCGCAGGTACTGCAGGTAGCTGCAGACGAAGGCACCAAGCCGCTCGGTGTGTGCGGGGTCCACCACGCTGGTCTTCTTGTTGAAGTAAAAGCGCTCGTAGTACGCCGCATCGAAACCATCGGCGTCGGCGCTCTGGCCTGCACTGCTTGCAGATGTCACTGCCATTCCTTGTTCCTTGGCGGAGGGACCGCCTTGCGCTGGAGTATCGCCGAGGGTGGCCACCCGCCGTGGTTCGCACTCCCTGCGCCACGGCACAATGGGACACAGCCCTTCATGGATCACGCCTGACCGCCGATGCACCTGATCAATTGCCGCTCCCCGCACCTGTCCATTGCGAGGCACTGCACGCTCTTGTTGCTGGTGTGGTCGCTGATGCTGCTGGCCGCCTGCTCCAGGCCACCGCCTGCGAACGCGGCCCAGGCCTTCTCGTGCGAGGACACTCGCCAGCTGCGGGTCTGGCGCGCCCGCATCGGAGACAATTTCGCGGCCGTGGAACACCTGACCAGCACACACGATACCGAGGCGGCGGACCCTCTTGCCACCATGCGCCGGATGCGCGACCTGCATCTGCAATTGCGCCAGTATTTCCTGACCGAACCCATGCCCGACTGCATGCAGCACGCCGTGCGCATCTACGTGGACGGACTGGAGCCCCTGGCGCGCAGTGGCGAGCGAGACAAGGACCTGCTGGCCTCGATGCGCAACGTGGGCACCACGGTGGATCGCTTCACCGAAGCGGTGAGGGCGGCGAAGCCGCAATGGGCCCGAGAGGCCCAAGAGGCCCAGAGAGCGGCGTCCATGCCGCGCTGAAACAGGGCCTGGCGCCTGTTGCTACTTGCCCGGGGAGGCCGTCCAGACGGGATTGAGCAGGCGTTCCAGCCGCGCATAGGAGGCTTCGAGCCGCACCAGTGCCTGGTCGATAAGCTCGTTGGTCATGGTGATCTTGGTGCCGTTGGTCTCCACGGGCTTGCCCTTGGAAACGGCCACCAGCGAATCGCGGAACTCCTTGTCCCGGGCCAGCACGGAGTCGGTGGCCAGGTTGCGCATGCGCATCATCTCCAGGCGCGTCTTGAGGGCCGACTCGTAGCTCTTGTCCACCACCGGCTTGCGCTGCTTGATGCTGGCCTTGTAGCTCACCACGGTGGCGCGCTCGAGCTCGATGTTGTTCTTGAGCGCAAAGGCCACGCGCTCCATGGCGCTGCGGCTCACTGCGGCCTCGGGGTCCTGAAGGCCGGACCAGAATTCACGGTGCACCTCTTCGGTCAGCACGGCACCTTCCTTGAACATGGACATGATCACGGTCTGGCGCTCGGCGTCGGTCTGCGCCGCCATGGCCACCGGGGACAGGGCGGCAAACGACAGGGCAAGGACCAGGCCGGCACGCAGGCATTGCTTGCGGAAATTCATTCGGAGATTCTTTCGAGAGTCGGTCAGCGAGAAAGTCGTGCACTATGCCACCGCTGCAGTGGCTGCGAGAGCGACTCAAGTATCCGCGTGTAACGAACTCCCGCGCAGCCGATGGCCCTCACGCAGCAGGCTGCAGGTACTGCTCCACCAGTTGCCGCTGCGCCGCAGCATCCACCCCGAGCACGTCCACCAGGTAGGTCTGCACGCCGCCATAGTCCTGGTCCACCATGTGCAGCGCAGCGTCGAGAAATTCCTCCTGCACGCGCCACAGCACGGCCAGCACCTCCTCGGGCGCGTGGCTGCCCATGCCGGCGGGGCGGCGGTAGAGGTTGTTGGTGAGCAGGTAATCCTGCATCACGGTCTCGCGCGGCACGCCCAGGGCCATCAGGATGAGGGCGGCTGCAAAGCCGGTGCGGTCCTTGCCGGCGGTGCAGTGGAACACCGTGGGTGCGTCGCTGGCCAGCAGCAGGCGGAACAGCTCGGCAAAGCGCGGTGCGTTCTCGTGCACGAAGCCGCGGTAGGTGTCCTGCATGAGAACCACGGCGTCCTGCGCGGTGAGCGCACGGCCGGTGGCCTGCAGCTCCAGCGCGCGCTGCACCACGGTGGGCTCGATGACCAGCGGGTGGTAGGCCACGCCGGGGATCGCATAGGCATAGGCCGCGCCCTCGGCCTTGCCGCGAAAGTCGATGGCGCGGGTCACGCCCAGTTCGGCCAGCAGGGCCTGGTCGGCCGGGGTCAGCCCGGCCAGGTGGTCGGAGCGGAAGATGCGGCGCCATTTCACGGTCCGGCCACCCTGCCCGGCATAGCCGCCCAGATCGCGGAAGTTGGTGGCGCCGGCCATGGGAAGAGAACGGGCGGGGTCTTGTTGCATGGCAGTTCGGACAGGAAGGGCTGGGGAGGGTGCCTGAGCTTATACGACACCCAGGCCCCCTGCCTGTCGCGCAGGCAGTAGCCCTGCGGCTCAGGACCACGGCCTGAGAGGGCGGCCTTTAAAGTGCGCGGCGGCTCGCGTAGCGCACCACCGTCACGCCCGCACGCGCCTGTCGCACCGAGGGCATCACCAGCACGCAGTCGTCGTAGGGCGTGGTGACGGGCACACCGTCGTTGTCGCCAATCACGGTACCGGCCTTGGCGATCACTTCCAGGCCCGTGTAGGGCTCCACGAAGCGGAAGGCGCTGCTGGTGGCCACCACCGGCCCGGTGACTTCGAGCGCCCACTGGCGCGGCGCATCGGGCAGGCGCCAGCCGGGAAACTGCCGGGCCAGCGCATCGGCATCGAGCACACCCGACTGTTCGATGAAACGCACGCACTGGTCCTGCGCCACGGCGCGGCTCGCCGGGTCTCCATGGAAGCCGCATTCGATGAGCAGGGAGCGGGTGTCCCCACCCTGGCCCACGCCATCCCCGTCACCCAGACCGAAGCGCCCGTAGTCGCGCATGCGCACGCCGTCCTTGTGACCGGCATCGACCACGATGTGCTCGGGCGAGCGCATGGCACGCGCCAGTTGCAGGTTGCGCGGCTGTATGCCGGTGAGCAGGAGCGGCGCCGAGGGCTCGTGCATGGAGTGGATGTCCAGCAGCCAGTCGGCCTGGGCCACGAAGGGGCGCAGGGCTGCGGCACGGCGGCGCTCGATGGTGTCGCCAGCGTCAATGCGCTCGTCGAGCCATTGGCGGTTGAGGTCTTCGTCGGTGAAGCGCGAAGCATCGTGGCTCAGCGGGTCGAACCGGTCGAAGGCTTCGAGGTTGCAGAACGCCAGCGTGAGCTTTCCGCGTGCGGGGCGCAGCCCGGCTTCCAGCAGGCCCTTGAGGGCCCAGGCACCGCACAGCTCGTTGCCATGCACCAGGGCGCTGATCATCACGTGGCGGCCGCCCAGGCCCGAATCGAAGTGCCAGACGCCTTCGGTGCCGGTATTGCCCGCGCGCCAGGCGCTGATGTCGGGCGCGGGCAGTTCGAAGACCAGGGGCTGCGGGGATGTCGTCACTGCAGTCATGCCCATCATTCCTCGATCTTGGCGAACTCGACGATTTTCTTGTACTTGGCCACCTCGGCCGCCAAGTACTGGTCCAGGTTCACATTCGTGGCCGCCACGGTGGAGCCGCTGGCCTCCATCTTCTTGCGGAAGTCGGGCGATTGCAGCGTCTCGTTGAGCGCCTTCTTGATCTTGTCGAACACCGGCTTGGGCAGGTTGGCCGGGCCGAGCAGGGCGAACCACACGCCGATGTCCACACTCTTGAACTGGGGCGATTCGGCCAGGGCAGGGATATCCGGGGTCGCAGCGGACCGCTTGGCCTCGGTGGTGCCAAGCGCGATCACCTTGCCACTCTTGATGTGGGGCAGGCCGCTGGAGAGCACGAACACGCCGTACTCGAGGTTGTTGCCCAGCAGGTCGTTGGTCAGCGGCGCCACGCCCCGGTAGGGGATGTGGGCCATGAAAAGCTTGCCCTGCTCCTTGACCATTTCACCGGCCAGGTGCAGCGAGGTGCCCACGCCCGAGCTGCCGTAGCTGTACTTGCCAGGGCTCTTGGCCACCTTCTGCGTGAATTCGGCGACGTTTTTCACGCCCGCACCGGTGGATGCCACCAGCACCAACGGCTGGGAGGCCACGAGACCGATGGCCGTGAAATCCTTGACGTCGTACTTGACCTTCTTGGTCACCAGCTTGTTGATGGCAATCTCGTTGCTGGCACCGACCAGCAGCGTGTAGCCATCGGGTGCGGCGCTGGCCACCTTCTGGGCACCAATGGAGCCGCCGGCTCCGCCGATGTTCTCGATCACCACCGGCACGCCCAGCTTGGCGCCCAGTTCCTGCGCCACCGCACGCCCTGTGAGGTCGGTACTGCCGCCCGGCGGATAGCCCACGACGATGGTGATCGGCTTGGAGGGGAAAGCGTCCTGCGCCAGAGCCGGGGCCACGGCGAAGCAGGAGGCCAGGGCACACAACAGTGCGGTGCGGCGAGCGAAATGGGTCGGGTTTTTCACAATGGGACTCCTGATCGGGTGGGGTTTGGGGCTTGGTATGTAAGCCATTGTGAGAAAGTAGCCATGCCATCATGGTGCCGAAATGGCACCGATCCGTGCCGTCTTGGCTCGACTGCAGTTGCGCTCAGCGTTGCGCGAACGCCTGCCAGAACGCCTCGGCCAGCGGCATCAATCGGCGCTTGGGGCGGTACAGGCGCACATCGAAGCGCACCTCCATGCGCGCATCGCCTGCCAGCGCCAGGCGCTGGGCCTTGCAGTCGGCATGCACCAGGGACCACGGCAGCCAGGCCACACCGACCCCACGCAAGGTGTATTCGTACAGGGCATCGGGCGAGTCGCATTCCACCACGCGCTGCAGTCGGGGCGCATGGGGGTGGTTGGCCAGGTGGTCCTCCACCAGCCGGCCCAGGGCAAGCTGTGGCGCATAGGCCAGGTAGGCCGTGGCGGGACCTTCGGGGTCAAAACGGTGTTGCGGTAGGCCCTGGGTGGTCGCGCGCGACACAGGCACCATCCGGTCGCTGGCCACCGTCACGTGGCTGAACTGCCGGGCATCGAGCCGCACGGCCAGGGCGGTGTGGTGGTAGACCAGCGAGAAGTCGGCCTCGCTGCGTTCGAGCTGGGCCACCGTCTCGGCCAGGGAGCCGGTGCGGATGCACAGCTCGCTGGCGTGCAGTGCGCGCGGCAGCCGTACCAGCCAGTCGGCCAGCAGGGTGCGCGCCAGCGTGCGGCCCGTGACGATGGTCACGGTGCGCGCTGTGCGCCCGGCCATGCTCTGCATTTCTTCGTGCGACTGGGCCAGGCTGCGCGCCATCTGGCCGGCCGTCTCCAGGAAGCGCTTGCCGGCAGCGGTCAGTGTCACCGGGCCGCCACCCTTTTCTACCAGGGGGGTTCCGGCCCATTCCTCCAGCGCCCGGATGCGCCGCCCGAAGGCCGGGTGAGTGACATGCCGCAGCTCGGCCGCGCGCGTGAAGCTGCGCTCCTGCGCGAGCACGATGAAATCCTCCAGCCACTTCAGTTGCATCGAGGGATCCTTGCGGTCAGTGCGCGCCGGGGGCGCGCAGGGCGATCAGCCGCGGGCCGCTTCCAGCACCGCCCGGGTGCGTTCGGCTTCGGTGCGCGCCGCGGCGGCAAAGTCCTCGCCGCCCGAGGCATAGAGGATGGAGCGCGACGAATTCACGATGATCGGCCCGCCCTCGCGCAGGCCGGCACGCACGGTGGCCACCGCGTCGCCACCCTGGGCACCGACGCCCGGGATCAGCAAGGGCAGCGTGGGGGCGATGGCGCGCACGCGCTCGATCTCCTGCGGGTAGGTGGCGCCCACCACCAGGCCGAGCTGGCCGTTGCGGTTCCACGGGCCCTGGGCCAGGCGCGCCACATGCTCGTACAGCAGTGGCTGGCCTTCCACGCTGGCCAGGCGCTGGATCTGCAGGTCGTCCCCCCCGGGGTTGGAGGTGCGGCACAGCAGGAAGGCACCCTTGCCGTGGTAGGCCAGGTAGGGTTCGATGGAATCGAAGCCCATGAAGGGCGACAGCGTGACCGCATCGGCACCGTAGCGCTCGAACGCCTCCTTGGCGTACTGCTCGGCCGTGGAGCCGATGTCACCGCGCTTGGCATCCAGGATCACCGGAACATGCGGCGCGTTGGCACGCATGTGCTGCATCAGGCGTTCGAGCTGGTCTTCTGCTCCGTGGGCGGCAAAGTAGGCGATCTGGGGCTTGAAGGCACAGGCCAGGTCGGCCGTGGCATCGACGATGGCAGCGCAGAAATCGTAGATCTTGCGCGCATCGCCCTGGAGCGCGGCGGGAAAGCGGGTGGGCTCGGGGTCCAGGCCCACGCACAGCATGGAGTTGTTCTGTGCGGATGCGTCGCGCAGCATGTCTAGAAAGGTCATGGGGCCCGATTTTAGGCGGGCCCGACCCGGGAAAGGGCTGGCGGTGGTGCCTTCATCCCTGCGAACCCCTCGCACGGGCGCAAAAAAAGGCCGTCGAAACGGCCTTTTTCAGCGCGCGATAAGTGCAACCAGATTCATTAATTTGTAACTGCGCGTTTTTCCAATATCTCGAAAGCCGGCAGCGTTTTGCCTTCCAGCACTTCCAGAAACGCGCCCCCGCCGGTAGAGATATAGCCCACCTGCTTCTCGATACCGTATTTGGCGATGGCGGCCAGAGTATCTCCGCCCCCGGCAATGCTGAATGCGGGCGATTCGGCAATGGCAGCGGCAATCGCGCGCGTGCCATTTTCGAAGGCAGCGAACTCGAACACCCCCACCGGTCCGTTCCAGACGATGGTGCCGGCCGACTTGAGTTTTTCGGCCAGGCGGGCGGCCGTTTCGGGTCCGATGTCCAGGATCAGGTCGTCGGCACCGACGTCGGCGGCCGCCTTGACCGTGGCGAGAGCATCGGCAGAGAAGGCCGTAGCCGTGACCACATCGGTGGGGATCGGCACGTCGGCGCCACGGGCCTTCATCGCAGCCATGACGGCGCGGGCTTCTTCCACCAGGTCGGGTTCGGCCAGGCTCTTGCCGATGGGCAGGCCCGCGGCCAGCATGAAGGTGTTGGCGATGCCGCCGCCCACGATGAGCTGGTCCACCTTGTCGGCCAAGGCCTTGAGGATGGTGAGCTTGCTCGACACCTTGGAGCCCGCCACGATGGCCACCAGCGGGCGCTGGGGCTGGGCCAGGGCCTTGGTCAGCGCGTCGATCTCGGCCGACAGCAGCGGGCCGGCGCAGGCGATGGGCGCGAACTGGGCGATGCCGTAGGTGGTGCCCTCGGCACGGTGGGCCGTGCCAAAGGCGTCGTTCACGAAGATATCGCACAGTGCGGCCATCTTGCGCGCCAGCTCTTCCTTGTTCTTCTTCTCGCCCACGTTGAGGCGGCAGTTCTCCAGCAGCACGATCTGGCCGGGGGCCACGCTGACGCCGTCGACCCAGTTGGAGACCAGGGGCACCTCGCGGCCCAGCAGTTCGCCCAGGCGCGCGGCCACAGGGGCCAGGGTGTCCTCGGGCTTGAACTCGCCTTCGGTGGGGCGGCCCAGGTGGCTGGTGACCATGACGGCGGCGCCGGCGTCCAGCGCCATCTGGATGCAGGGGATGGAGGCGCGGATGCGCGTGTCCTCGGTGATGGCGCCACGGTCGTCCTGCGGCACGTTCAGGTCGGCACGGATGAAGACGCGCTGGCCTTGGGCCTTGCCCTGGGCGCACAGATCGGAAAAGCGGAGGATGTTCATGCGAAAAGGATTCCTGGATGGGGGCACTGAGATCAGGGCCGCCATTTTAGGCGGGCGTCCCGCCCGCCCCTGCCGCCTCCCTGGCCTACCAGCCCCAGCCGATGTGCAGCGGCAGGTACACCACCATGCCCACGACGATGGTGCCCAGGATGCCGCGCTTCCAGAAGTAGTAGGCGCTCGCCAGCAGCACGGCCGGCAGGCGCGCGTCCTTGAAGGTGTCGAGCAGTTCGCCCTGGGTCATGAGGATTTCGGGCGCGATCACGGCCGTGAGCGCGGCCAGCGGTGCGTACTTGAGGCCGCGCTTGAGCCAGTC
Organism: Acidovorax sp. Root219; assembly: GCF_001428665.1. Lineage (GTDB taxonomy): Bacteria > Pseudomonadota > Gammaproteobacteria > Burkholderiales > Burkholderiaceae_C > Acidovorax. The sequence continues at coordinate 781,666 of NZ_LMIJ01000011.1, read as the reverse complement.
GGGCAGGGGCAGCTCGCGCTCGGGGATCATGAAGAAGGCGCGCGACACCACTGTGATGATGGCCAGGCCAAGGATGGCGATGGTGGTCTCGATCCAGTGGCCGCTCATGGGTGGCGCTCCTCGCGCAGGGGCACCACGTCGCCATCCTTCATGTGCTGGCGCTCCTCGGGCGGCATGACGCTGTTGGCGGGCACCAGCAACATTTCGGGGTGGCGGTTCTTGCGGCGCCGGTCCACCGCCTCGATCATCAGCCCCACCGCCACGGCAGCCGCAATGGCCACCAGGATGTTGAGCTTGAGCGGCAATGCAAAGGCGGCCACGGCGGCCGTGGCCGCCACGCCGGTGGCCAGCCAGGTGGCCCGGTCGAACAGCAGCGACAGCAGCACGCCCAGCAGCGCCAGCACACCCGCAAAGCCCAGGCCCCAGGACAGCGGCACGGCATTGGCCAGCAGGATGCCGGCGATGGACGGCACCTGCCAGGCGATCCAGTTGGTGGTGGCCGCCCCCCAGAAGTAAGGCATCTGCTCGGGCTGGGGCCTGGGCTCAGGAAAGCGCTTCATGAAGGCCACATAGATCACGTCACCGCTGAAGTAGCCAATGGCCAAGCGCTCGCGCAGGGGCCGATGGGCAAAGTAGCTGCGCCACATGCTGCTGAAAATGACGAAGCGCAGGTTCACGCACGAGGCCGTGAGCCAGATCACCCACAGCGGCGCTCCCACGGTAAGCAGCGGGATCACGGCCAGTTGGGCGCTGCCCGCATAGACCACCAGCGACATGAACAGCGCCAGCGACACGGACATGCCGCTCTTGACCATGGCCACGCCGGTCACCAGGCCCCAGGCGGCAATGCCCAGGGAGGTGCCCGCCATGTCCACGGCAGCCAGGCGGAAATGGGGATCGCGGACCGTGCGGGAGACCTTCTGCGCCAGCGTGCTCATGGCGTGCCGCTGGCGTCAGAGGCACTGCCCAGCACGGCGCCGGGCTGCAGCTCGTCGAAACCGCGCAGGAAATCGGCGGCCGCCAGGCGCTTGCCGCCTGCGCGCTGCAGGGTGGTCAGGCGCAGGCAGCCTATGCCGCAGGCCACAATGACACCGGAAGCATCGGCGGCCAGGACCTGCCCGGGCACGGCACCTGCGGGTGCATCCATCGACTCGGGCGATGCACCCCACAGCTTGATCGTTTCAGCCCCCAGACGGGTGCTGGCACCGGGGAAGGGATCGAAGGCGCGGATGCGCTGGTCTATGGCCTGGGCCGGCAGCGACCAGTCGACGCTGCTCTCGGCTTTTTCGATCTTGTGCGCATAGGTCACCCCCTCGGCAGGCTGCACCACAGGGGCAAGGCCACCGCAGGCGGCCATCTCCAACGCTTCCACGATCATCCGTCCACCCAGGTCCGCGAGCCGGTCATGCAGCGCAGCGGTGGTGTCGGTGACGGAAATGGCCGTGCGTTCGGTCAACAGCATGTCACCCGTGTCCAGCCCGGCATCCATCTGCATGATGGTGACGCCGGTCTCGGCATCCCCGGCCTCGATGGCGCGGTGGATGGGCGCCGCACCACGCCAGCGCGGCAGCAGGCTGGCATGGATGTTCAGGCAACCCAGGCGCGGCAGGTCCAGCACCCATTGGGGCAGGATCAGGCCATAGGCGGCCACCACCATGGTGTCGGCCCGGGCGGCCAGCAGGGCCTCGCGCGCGGCGGCGGCATCCTCGGGGTACTTGCCGTCCAGCCGCAGGCTCCTGGGCTGCGCCACGGCGATGCCGTGGTCCAGGGCGCACTGTTTGACGGGGGAGGCCTGCAGTTTCATGCCCCGGCCGGCAGGGCGGTCAGGCTGAGTCAGAACCAGAGGGACGGTGAAGCCGGCCTTCAGCAAGCGCTCCAAGGCCACGCGGGCGAACTCGGGCGTGCCGGCAAAAATGACGTTCATGGGGCTTTTCTGCAACAAAGACGATCAGTCTCGTCCTTTGTCGGTATTGGGAATGTCGTCGGTGAAGCCGATGCGGCGCACTGTGCCGGCAGGGTCCAGATGGACATGGGCAAAACGCGGATCGGCCCCCTGCTTGAAGCGGTAGGTCCAGATGTCACCGTCCCAGCGGGCCACCCGCTCCACGCGCAGCGGCGGGCCAAAGGTGCGCTGCAGGTCGGCCAGGGTCCATTGGTCCAGCGGGATGCTTTCGAGCCGGGCCTGGGTCAGGACCTGCTCGGTGCGCACCAGGCGGCCAGTGGCGTCGAAATCCAGGTTGTACACCTCGGTGCCGGCAGGCAACTGCGAATACAGCAGGCGCTCGCCCTGCGGCAGGGCGTGGACCGCAGTGGGTGGCCCCAGGTGCGCCACGACCTGGGCGCGCGGGGTGCCCAGGGGCTCGCGCGAGGGCACGGCGCACGCGGCCAAGCCCGCCACCAGCGCCAGCGCTGCGGCGCCGCGCAGGAGGCGGGGCGGACGCATCAGCGGGTCTCCCGCTGCTGCTTGACCATCTTGGTCTTGATGCGGTTGCGCTTCAATGGCGATAGGTATTCGACGAAGACCTTGCCCAGCAGGTGGTCCATCTCGTGCTGGATGCAGACCGCCAGCAGGCCCTCGGCCTCGATGGTGCGCGACTGGCCCTCGGCGTCCAGCGCCTTCACATGCACCGCATCGTGGCGCTCGACCCCGTCGTAGATGCCGGGCACCGAGAGGCAGCCCTCGTCATTGACGTGCTTTTCGGCACTGGCCCAGACGATTTCGGGGTTGATCAGCACCAGGGGCTCGTTGCGCCCTTCGGAGACGTCGATGACCACGAGGCGCTCGTGCACGTCCACCTGGGTGGCCGCCAGGCCGATGCCATTGGCGTCATACATGGTGGCCAGCATGTCGGCCACCAGGGTCTTCAGGCGCGCATCCACGGCCTCGATCGGCCGGGCGACCTTGTGAAGCCGGGGGTCTGGATAACAGAGAATGGGGAGAATTGCCATGGAATCGGGTAATAGATGTCGCTATTTTCGCCACTTTTGCCCCATGCTGCAGATACTCAACTCAATAATCGTTGCCGAATCAAGGGCTTGAGCAGAGAATCTCAGATGGTTTGTAACGTATTTGTCCGACTGCCTGCATGTGCTGTGCAGCGCGGACGCCAGTGAGGGGGCGTTTCACAATGCATCAGAAAAGGAACAACATGACGGCATTCACCAGCGCGCGGCTTACCGCCCTGGGCGCCCTGACCGTGGCCGCAGGCGCTTTGCTCGTCGCACCGGTCCAGGCGCAAAATCACCCCGTTTCCGGCCAGCAGCGTGCCAAGGCGCAGGAGGTGTCGCAGCGCGGCATTCCCGTGGCCGATCTGGCGCCCAATGCGCCCGACGTGTACGTGGTCAAGCGCGGTGACACCCTGTGGGGCATTTCCGGCCTGTACCTCAAGAGCGCCTGGCGCTGGCCCGAACTGTGGGGCATGAACATGCAGGCCCTGCCCAACCCGCACCTGATCTTCCCCGGCCAGACGCTGTACCTGGACAAGGACGGTGGCTTTGCCCGCCTGCGCACCACGGCACCGGGCGGCAGCGGATCCTCGGACACCGTGCGCGTATCCCCTAGCACCCGCAGCGACAGCCTGTCCAGCACGGCATTGCCGACGCTCAAGCCGCACCTGATCGAGCCTTTCCTCGTGGAGCCGATGGTGGTGGACGCGAGCGTACTGCAACGCGCCCCGCGCGTGATTGCGACCGTGGAAGAGCGCGTGCTGATGGCCAGCGGCGACCGCGCCTATGTGCGCGGAGACGCGGCCACGCCGCTGACGATGGAGCCGGGCGAGCCGCGCCAGTTCCGCGTGTTCCGTGATGCAGTCGCCCTCAAGGACCCCCAGACCGGCGAGGTCCTGGGGTATGAAGCGCAGTACCTGGGCAAGGCCGAACTGGTGCGCGGCGAGAGCTTCGAGAAGTCCTCCAACGGCAAGGGCGGCATCCAGACCGACTACGTCCCCGCCACCGTGGACCTGACGGGTGCCAAGGAAGAAATCCGTGCCGGTGACCGGCTGCTGCCCGCGCCCGCACGCGAATTCATCAGCTATGTGCCCCGTGCACCCCAGGACGGTGTCGAGGCCCGCGTGGTGTCCATCTACGGCAGCTCCGCCTCCGGGGCCTCGGCTGGCTCGGCGGGCCAGAACCAGGTGGTGGCCATCAACCTGGGCACGCGCAACGGCATGGAAGTCGGCCATGTGATGCGCCTGATGACCAAGGGCGACACCATCAAGGACAAGACCGATCCCAAGCTCCCCATGGTCAAGCTGCCCAGCGAGATCAATGGCCTGGCCATGGTGTTCCGCACCTTCGACCGGGTCTCGTACGCGCTGATCCTGGAGATCCGCACCGGCGTGCGCGTGGGCGACCGGCTGGTCAGCCCGCAGGAGTGAACTGCCATCCCTCCCCCACCTGGGTGCTATCGCCCAGGTGCACGGGAGGATGGCGCCAACCCCCTCCCTGAAGCCATCCAGGCAACGCCATGCCCATGGACCACGATGAGTTGCAGGCCTGGCTCAGGCTGACGCTGTCGCGCGGCGTAGGCAATGCCGCCGCGCGCCTTCTGCTGGCCCGGTTCGGTCTGCCGCAGGCCATCTTCGAGCAATCGGAAGCGGCCTTGCTGGAGTGCGTGACCCCCGCCCAGGCCAAGGCCTTGCGCGCCATTCCGCCCACCCTGGCCGACCTGGTGGAAACCACCTGGGAATGGCTGCAGGATGCGCCCGAGCCCGGGGCTGCCGCCCGGACCCTGCTCACGCTGGGTGATGTCGGCTATCCCCGCATCCTTCTGAACACCGATGATCCCCCGTTGCTGCTGTACCTGATGGGTCCTGCGGCACGCCTGTCATCCGAGCAGCCGCTGGGCGAACGCCCTTGCCTGGCCGTGGTGGGCAGCCGCAATCCGACGGCCCAGGGCGCGGAACATGCCCGGCAGTTCGCCAGGGCCTTGCGCGGTGCCGGCCTCACCATCGTCTCCGGCCTGGCGCTGGGGGTGGACGCTGCCGCCCATGAGGGCGCACTGGAGAGCGCAGGCCCGGAGGAAGACCACCCCGCGACCATCGCCGTGGTGGGAACGGGCCTGGACCGGGTCTACCCGGCAGCCAACCGGGCGCTGGCACACCGCATCGCCCGGCAGGGACTGCTGGTGAGCGAGTACCCACTGGGCACACCACCGCTGGCACCCAACTTCCCCAAGCGCAACCGCATCATTTCCGGGCTTTCGCAGGGCACGCTGGTGGTCGAGGCAGCCCTCGCCTCGGGCTCGCTGATCACGGCCCGGCTGGCGGCGGAGCAGGGCCGCGAGGTGTTCGCCATCCCGGGCTCCATCCACTCGCCCCAGTCCCGGGGATGCCACGCGCTCATCCGCCAGGGCGCCAAGCTGGTGGAGTCCGCCCAGGACGTGCTGGAGGAATTGAGCCTGCCCGCTGCGGCCACCTCCTCTGGCCCGCAAGGCCTTGGCCGCGAGCACCCGCGGCAGGACAGCCCCCTGCTGCAGGCCCTGGGCTATGACCCCATGGGCCTGGATGCCCTGCTGGCCCGCACCGGCATGGATGCGGCGGGTCTGCAGGTGCAACTGCTGGAATTGGAACTGTCGGGCGATGTGGCTCGCTTGCCGGGCGGCCTGTTTCAGCGCATGGGCACCGCCTGACCCCAGCGCCGAAGCGGCGGGGCAGACAGATCAGCCCAGCAGGCGTTCCGGATTGGCGTCGAGCTTGGCCAGCGCATCGCGCGTGGCACGGGTGGTGATGCCTTCCTCGTCCTGTGCCACGAGCAGGCCCGCCTGCAGGTAGGCGGCCAGGCGCCGCAACTGGATCAGGTAGCTGCTGCCATCGACCGCAGCGAACAGGTGCAGTTGCTTGCGCTGGCTCTGCCAGGCGTACTGCACCTGGGCCGAAGAGCCGTTGTGGTCGAGCGTGTACCAGGTGCCGGGCTTGAGTTCCTGGGCCCAGACGACCATGCCCTCGTCCACGGGGGCCCCGTTGTCGGCCACCACGTGGATGGACGAGGCATCGATGCCCAGCATCATCTCGATGTTGTCGGCATTGAGCGGCATGTCGCCCAGCGTGGCGTCGTTGATGAAATCCTCGAGATTGGCCAGGCGCTTGGCCATGGCGTCGATGTGCGCCTGCGGGATCGATGCGGTCTTGGACAGGAAGGCATCGGCCAGCGTGTCGGTCAGCGTCTTGATCAGCGCGTCCTGCGGCGCATCGTGGATGCCCATCAGCGCCAGACCCTGCCGCAGGCGCTGCAGCAAGCCGGGCAGGTTCTGGATGACCTGCGCCCGGTCGCTGCGGTTGGGCTTGGCACTGGCGGCCCAGACCAGGTCGGCGGCGGTGCGCTTCAGGGTGATGGTGTCGGCATGCTGGGCACCATCGCGCACGGCCGACAGGGCCAGCACCTCGGCCCAGGTCTTGAACAGGAATTCGCGGATCTCGTCGCGCACCGGCATGTCCTTGAGCATGGTGCGCAGCTCGATGGTGTACTGAATGGCCAGGGTTTCCTTCTGCTCGACCTGCTGGGCCACCGAGACCAGGCGCGAAGTGGCCTGCTTTTCGGTAAGGAACTTGGAGAGGAATTTCTCGAACTCGTCGTAGACCAGCTGGAACACGCGGCGGCCGGTTTCCGGGTACTGCTCGATCACCTGCACCACCCGGCGGATCTCGGCCTCCAGGGCGCTTCCGTTGATGCTGGTGGAGTCAAAGCCCATCACGCAGGCGCCCATGCGGTCGATCAGCTGGCGCGCGGGATGGTCCAGGTTGCTGAAGAACTCGGGCTCGGCCAGCGCCACGCGCAGCACCGGTACCTGCAGCCGCGCGAACCATACGCGCACAGCGGGCGGGATGCGGTCTTCTGCCAGGATGCTCTGGAACATCAGGGCCACCACCTCGATGATGGCTTTTTCACCGGCGGTGGAGGCCTTGTTCTTGAACTCGGTGGAGCGCTCGCGCACGGCCCCGGCCAGCTGCACCACGGCCGCCGGGCTGTAGTCCTCCATCAGCGTGGCGATGCCGCTGTAGTAGGTGTCTGCCTGCACGCGCTGCGCCGACAGGGCATGCGCCAGGGCGGCCGAAGCCGGCGGCGCCTTGATCATGTCGAAGCCCGTGGCCGGCTGCGTGAGCAGCCGGCGCAGCTGGCCCATGACGCCCTGTGCGCGCTGGCGCGCCCGGATCAGCGGCGTCATGCCGGTCGCAAAGCCCATGCCCATGCCACCAGGGGGCATGGGGTAACCCTGGCCTTGGTGCATGCGCGCCTGCATGTGCTGGGGGTGCATCTGTTGCGGGTACATGCCTGCCGCAGCCTGGCGGCCTGCAGCCATCGCCTCGCGCGACTGGGCCAGCGCCTGCGACGCCAGGCCACCGGCACCGGAATCGCCGCCCATGCCACCACCTCCGCCCGTAGCGCCACCTACCGTGCGCTTGACACGCGAGCGCAGGTCGGACGGCACGGCCACGCCCTGCTCCACATAGAAGGCATTCACGGCCTGGTACTGCTTTTGCAGCACATTCGCCAGTTCGCGCTGCAGGGGGTCGACCACGATGAGCAGGTCGGTGCGCGGCAGCCCCGCATCCACCCACTGCTGCACCAGCAGCAGGCAGATGGTTTCGGGGCGCAGAATGTCATTGCTGTCGATCTCCTGGCCTTCCAGCGACTGGGTGCGCTGGCGCAGCGCATCGAACTGCGCTCCCGCCTGTTCGGCCACGGTCAGCGCCATGCGCGAGGCGACGATCTTGTTTTCCACCACGTCGTCGCTGAGCAGCTCGAACGACAGGTTGTTGTTGCTGCCAGCCGAAGACGTCAGGCCAGGCCGCGCGCTGGCATGGGGCGCGAGCGCCTCCTGCCAGGCGTGGGTGGTGGCAGACACCCATTTGGCATGCAACTGCTGGTACAGCATCCAGGTGTCGCGCCGGGACTGCATCTCGCGCGCGGTACCGGTCTGCGCGATCAGGGTGCCCAGGAAATCAGCGACGGTCTTGTCCAGCTCCGCCATCCCTGCACCCATCCCCTCGACGAACCGCTGGCGTGCCAGGCGTGCCAGGCGGCGCTGCGGTGAGGGAGCAGGGGAGTTTTGCATGCGCCAATATTAGCGGTTCAGACGGTGGCCCCGGCGTTGGGATCGTTGGGATCGCCGTCCTTTTTGGTGGTGGTGGTCTTGATCAGGTCTTCGCGCTTGACGCCCAGCCACATGGCGATTGCCGCAGCCACGAACACCGACGAGTAGATGCCGAACAGGATACCAATGGTCAGCGCGAGTGCAAAGTAATGAAGGCTCGGGCCACCGAAGAAGAACATCGACAGCACCATCGCCTCGGTGGAGGCGTGGGTGATGATGGTCCGGCTCATGGTGCTGGTGATGGCGTGGTCGATCACCTCGTGCGTCGTCATCTTGCGGTATTTGCGGAAGGCCTCGCGGATCCGGTCGAAAATCACGACCGATTCGTTGACCGAATACCCCAGCACGGCCAGCACGGCGGCCAGCACCGACAGCGAGAACTCCCATTGGAAGAACGCGAAGAACCCGAGGATGATCACCACGTCGTGCAGGTTGGCGATGATGGCCGCCACCCCGAACTTCCACTCGAAGCGGAAGGCCAGGTAGATCATGATGCCCACCACCACCATCCCGAGCGCCATCAGGCCGCCGTGCACGAGCTCCTCGCCGACCTGCGGGCCGACGAATTCGGTGCGGCGCAGCGTCACCTCGGCATCGGCTGCCTTGAGGGCCGTCAGAACGCCCTCGCTCTGTTGCGCGGACGTCACGCCCTTTTGTACGGGCAGGCGGATCATCACGTCGCGTGCGGAGCCGAAGGTCTGCACCTGCACGTCCGGGTAGCCCAGCGCCGAGACCGTCTCGCGCACCTTGGACAGCTCGGCCGGCTGGCTGTAGGCCACTTCCATGACCGTGCCGCCGGTGAACTCCACCGACAGGTGCAGCCCGCGCGTGAGCAGGAAAAACACGGCCAGCGCGAAGGTGATGAAGGAGATCGCGTTGAAGATCAACGCGTGCTTCATGAAGGGGATGTCTTTTTTGATGCGGAAGAATTCCATGGCCGTTGCCCCTTAGTTCGTTTTGGCCACAGCGGTATCGGCGTCCGGCGTCCAGATCTGGCCGATCGATACGCTCTTGAGCTTCTTCTGGCGCCCGTACCACAGGTTCACCAGGCCGCGCGAGAAGAACACGGCCGAGAACATGCTGGTCAGGATGCCGATGCAGTGCACCACGGCAAAGCCGCGCACCGGGCCGGAGCCGAAGGCGAGCAGGGCCAGGCCGGCGATCAGTGTGGTCACGTTGGAGTCCAGGATGGTCGCCCAGGCGCGCTCGTAACCCGTGTTGATCGCCGCCTGCGGCGACATGCCCGCGCGCAGTTCCTCGCGGATGCGTTCGTTGATCAGCACGTTGGAGTCGATGGCCACGCCGATGGCGAGCGCCATGGCCGCAATGCCCGGCAGCGTGAGCGTGGCCTGCAACATGGACAGCACGGCCATCAGCAGCAGCACGTTGACCCCCAGCGCGATGCTGGAAAACACGCCGAACAGCATGTAGTAGAAGCACATGAAGGCCGCGATGGCCGCCAGGCCCCAGACCACGCTGTGGATGCCACGCTCGATGTTGTCGGCACCCAGGCTCGGGCCGATGGTGTATTCCTCGATGATCTCCATGGGCGCGGCCAGCGAACCGGCGCGCAGCAGCAGCGCCGTGTCGTTGGCTTCGGCCGTGGTCATGCGGCCCGAGATCTGCACCCGGCCACCACCGATTTCGCTGCGGATCACAGGGGCCGTGACCACTTCGCCCTTGCCCTTTTCGAAGAGCACGATGGCCATGCGCTTGCCGATGTTCTCGCGCGTGATGTCGCGGAAGATGCGCGAGCCCTTGGCGTCCAGCGTGAGGTTCACGGTGGGCTCCTGGGTCTGGCCATCAAAGCCGGGCTGGGCGTCGGTCAGGTTTTCGCCGGTCAGGATGACCTGCTTCTTGACCACCACGGGCTGGCCGTTGCGCTCGGGGTAGCGCTCGGAGCCGAACGGCACCGGGCCGCGGCCCGATTCGGCGGCGCGGGCTTCAGTGCCCTCATCGACCATGCGCACTTCGAGCGTGGCGGTGCGGCCCAGAATGTCTTTGGCCTTGGCCGTGTCCTGCACGCCGGGCAGTTGCACCACGATGCGGTCCAGCCCCTGCTGCTGGATCACGGGTTCGGCCACGCCCAGTTCGTTGATCCGGTTGTGCAGCGTGACCATGTTCTGCTTGAGCGCCTGCTCCTGCACGCGGCGCGTGGCCTCGGGCTTGATGCTGGCGCGCAGCTTGAATTCGCTGCCGTCCGGCACGCTGGTGCTCACCAGGTCGGGGAACTGGTCGCTGATGAGGTTGCGCGCCGCCGTGAGCGTGGCTTCGTCGCGCAGGCGCACTTCGACGGTCTGGCCATCGCGGCTGATGCCGCCATGGCGGATGCTCTTGTCGCGCAGCAGGGTGCGCAGATCGCCGGCATACGACTCGGCCTTCTTGGTCAGTGCGGCCTGCATGTCCACCTGGAGCATGAAGTGCACGCCACCGCGCAGGTCCAGGCCCAGGTACATGGGCATGGCGTGGATGGAGGTCAGCCACTTGGGGGACAGCGAGAACATGTTCAGCGCCACCACGTAGGAGACGTCGGACTCGTTGGGAACCAGGACCTTCTGGATTGCGTCCTTGGCCTTGCCCTGGGTCTCCACCGAATCGAGCTGCGCCCGCACGGAATTGCCTTCCAGGCTCACCGACACCGGCGTGATGTTGGCCGCCTTGAGCGCCTCTTCCACGCGCTGCAGTACGGAGGTGTCCACCTTCACGGCAGAGGGTTTGGCGGACGACACCTGCACGGCAGGCGCCTCGCCGAAGAAATTGGGCAGGGTGTACAGGGTCCCCACCAGCAGCACGATCACCAGGATCGCGTACTTCCACACCGGATATCGGTTCATGATCGCGCTCTTGCCTCTTGGAAAGCTTCAGGGGGCGCCGCCCTTGCAGGCCGGAACGCCCCGGATACAGGGGGCTGGAAGGCCTTACTTGACCGAGCCCTTGGGCAGGACCTGCACCACGGCGCTGCGCTGCAGCTGAACTTCAACGCCGCTGGCGATCTCGATGTGCAGGAAACCTTCGGACAGGCGCGTGACCTTGCCCACGATGCCGCCAGCCGTCGCCACTTCATCGCCCTTGGCAATGGCGTCGATCATGGCGCGGTGCTCCTTCTGTTTCTTCATCTGGGGGCGGATCATGACGAAGTACAGCACCACGAACATGAGCACCAGGGGCAGCATGCCGGTGAGCGAGGACATCATGTCACCACCGCCCGCAGCGGCGGCGGGAGCAGTCTGGGCAAAAGCAGAAGAAATAAACACGGACGAAACTCCACAACGGATGGTCAAAACACACTGAAAACCGCCTGCAGCGAGCGCCAAGGCGCGCGCTGGGCGCAACAGGACATTGTATGCGGGCCCTTGCCACGCCCCCAAGGGGTATGACCCAAGCCGGCGGCGGGTGTTTGTTGCCTGCCACCGGCCTGCCGGGCGCCACCGCCACGCCCCGCTACACAATGCCGCCCAGGGCAAACCAGCAAAGGAGGTGACGCTACACTCCTGATAGCAAAAAGCCCGCGCAAGCGCGGGCTCTGCGAGAAAGGTGCGGCCACGCCGCCCAACTTCAAGCGGCCTTGCGCTCGGCCCGCACGGCACCGCCCTGGCGCCATTGGGCCATCAGGCCGTCCCACTTGGGGCGGGCCGTGGCCAGGTGGCGCTCCTTCACATGGCCGTAGCCGCGAATGTCTTCGGGAATGCGCGCGATGTCGACGGCCAGCCCCAGGTTGTCGGCCGTCAGGCCCTGCAGCAACTCGTCGATCGAGGCGCGGTACTCCACGATCAGCGCGCGCTCCATGCGGCGCTCCTCGGTGCGGCCAAACACGTCGAACGCGGTGCCGCGCAGGCCCTTGAGCTTGGCCAGCACGCCGAAGGCGCTGCGCATCCACGGGCCGAATGGCTGCTTGACCAACTCGCCACGGTCGTTCTTCTTGGCCGTCATGGGCGGTGCCAGGTGGTGCACCAGCTTGTAATCGCCTTCGAACATGTTCGCGATTTTGTCCGTGAAGGCCTTGTCGGTGTGCAGGCGCGCCACCTCGTACTCGTCCTTGTAGGCCATGAGCTTGAACAGATAGCGGGCCACCGCCTCCGACAGGCGGGTGCCGGCGCCCAGCTTGCCCTCGGCGGCCCGCACCTTTTCCACGAAGGCCGTGTACTCGGAGGCGTAGGCGGCGTTCTGGTAACCCGTGAGGAAGTCCACACGCTTGGACAGCATCTCGGTCAGCGAAGGCTTCTTGACGAACTCGATCACTTGCGCGGCCTGGAACAGCGACTGCACGGCCTTGAGGTCATGGGCGCAGCGGCGGCCCCATTCGAACGCTGCCTTGTTGTTGTCCACCTGCACGCCATTGAGTTCCATGGCGCGCATCAGCGAAGCGAACGTCAGCGGCACGCGGCCTTTCTGCCATGCGTAGCCCAGCATCAGCGGGTTGGTGTAGATGCTGTCGCCCAGCAGTTGGGTGGCAACCTGCTCGGCATCGAAGCTGCCCACGCCACCGGCCCCCACGGCCGCCTCGATGGCGCTGTCGCAGTTGGCACCGGGGAACTGCCAGTTCGGGTTGGTCACGAAGGCCGCCGTGGGCGTGCCATGCGTGTTGAGGGCCACGAAGGTGCGGCCCGGCTGCATCACGGCCAGGGTGTACTTGTGCGCGGCGACGATGGAATCGCAGCCGATCACCAGGTCGGCCTTGGCGGTATCGACCTTGGTGGTGTAGATGGCCTCGGGGCGGTTGGCGATCTGGATGTGGCTCCAGGTGGCGCCGCCCTTCTGGGCCAGGCCACCGGCGTCCTGGGTGATGACGCCCTTGCCATCCAGGTGCGCGGCCATGCCCAGCAAAGAGCCGATGGTGATCACGCCCGTGCCGCCCACGCCGCCGACCACGATGCCCCAGGCCGTCTCGGCCACCGGCAGTACCGGGTCCGGGATGGCCGGCAGGCTGGCCAGGTCGCCCTTCTTTTCCTTCTTGGGCTTCTTGAGCTTGCCGCCTTCCACCGTGACGAAGCTCGGGCAGAAGCCGTTCACGCAGGAGTAGTCCTTGTTGCAGGTGCTCTGGTTGATGCGGCGCTTGCGGCCGAATTCCGTCTCCACCGGCTCCACGCTCAGGCAGTTCGACTTGGTGGAGCAATCGCCGCAGCCCTCGCACACCAGGTCGTTGATGACCACGGTCTTGTCCGGCGTCGCCAGGGTGCCGCGCTTCCTGCGGCGGCGCTTTTCGGTGGCGCAGGTCTGGTCGTAGATGATGACCGTGCAGCCCTTGATCTCGCGGAACTGGCGCTGCAGCGTGTCGAGTTCGTCGCGGTGGTGCACCGTCACGCCTTCGGCCAGCGCCACGCCGTCGTACTTCTGCGGTTCATCGGTCACGATGATGAGCTTGACCACGCCCTCGGACTTCAGGCTGTTCATGATCTGCAGCACCGAATGGCCCTCGGGCCGCTCGCCCACCTTCTGGCCGCCGGTCATGGCCACGGCGTCGTTGTAGAGCACCTTGTAGGTGATGGTGGTGCCTGCGGCGATGCTCTGGCGGATGGCCAGCAGCCCGCTGTGGAAGTAGGTGCCGTCGCCCAGGTTGGCAAACACATGCTGGTCGGTGGTGAACGGTGCCTGGCCCACCCAGGTGACGCCCTCGCCACCCATCTGCGTGAAGGTGGAGGTGTTGCGGTCGGGCATCCAGTTGGCCATGTAGTGGCAGCCAATGCCGGCCACGGCGCGCGAGCCCTCGGGGACGCGGGTGCTGGTGTTGTGCGGGCAGCCGCTGCAGAACCAGGGGGCGCGCTCGCCCGTGTCCACCTTGAGCTCGGCCATCGCGCGCTCGCTGGCCTCGATGACGGCGATGCGCGAATCCATGCGCGCGATGATGTCGCTCGACACACCGAGCTTCTTGAGGCGCTTGGCGATCGCCTTGGCGATGATGGCGGGCGTCAGGTCGGCCTTGGCGCGCAGCAGCCAGTTCTGGCTGGGGTTGGGCATGGACCATTCGCCGCCGGTGGCATCGCCCTCGGGCTCGTCGAACTTGCCCAGCACATGGGGGCGCACGTCCGAGCGCCAGTTGTACAGCTCTTCCTTGAGCTGGTATTCGATGACCTGGCGCTTTTCCTCGACCACCAGGATCTCCTGCAGGCCCTGGGCAAAATCGCGCGTGATGGTGGCCTCGAGCGGCCAGACCACGTTGACCTTGTGCACGCGGATGCCGAGCTGGCGGCAGGTGTCGTCATCGAGGCCCAGGTCCACCAGGGCCTGGCGCGTGTCGTTGTAGGCCTTGCCGCTGGCGATGATGCCGAAGCGGTCGTTGGGCCCCTGGATCACGTTGTAGTTGAGCTTGTTGGCGCGCACATAGGCCAGGGCTGCGTACCACTTGTAGTCCATGAGGCGCGCCTCCTGCTCCAGCGGCGCGTCGGGCCAGCGGATGTGCAGGCCGCCGGGCGGCATCACGAAGTCCTCGGGCATCACGATCTTCACGCGATCCGGGTCCACCGAGATGCTGCTCGACGATTCGACCACTTCCTGGATGGTCTTCATGCCCGACCACACGCCCGAAAAACGGCTCATGGCAAAGGCGTGCAGACCCATGTCCAGGATTTCCTGAACGCTGCTCGGAAAGAACACCGGCGTGCCGCAGGCCTTGAAGATGTGATCGCTCTGGTGCGCGGCCGTGCTGCTCTTGCTGATGTGGTCGTCGCCGGCAATGGCGATCACCCCGCCATGCTTGGCCGTGCCGGCCATGTTGGCGTGCTTGAACACGTCCGAGCATCGGTCCACGCCCGGGCCCTTGCCGTACCAGATGCCAAAGACGCCGTCGAACTTCTTGCTCTGCGGGTACAGGTCCAGCTGCTGCGTGCCCCACACGGCCGTCGCGCCGAGCTCCTCGTTTACCCCGGGCTGGAAGACGATGTTGTTCGCCGCCAGGTGCTTCTTGGCGGCCCACAGGGACTGGTCGTAGGTACCGAGCGGCGAGCCGCGGTAGCCGCTGATGAAGCCGGCCGTGTTGAGCCCCTGCATCGCATCGCGCTGGCGCTGCAGCATGGGCAGGCGAACCAGCGCCTGCACCCCGCTCATGAAAGCACGCCCGCTATCTAAGGCGTATTTGTCGTCGAGCGTGACGGTCTCGAGGGCCTTGCGAATGTGTTCAGGCAATGGAGCGTTCACAGTGCACCTCCTTCGCAGGCGCGCTCGACGCCAAATCCGCGGCGCTCGGCGTTGCCGATCGCGGCCTCTTTGTGCCTGCGGCTCAACCCGCCATGCGGGTTGTCGTCCAGCGTGACGGTCTCGAGGGACTTGCGGATGTGCTCGGGCAGTGGGGCGTTCATGGCTATGTCTCCAATGGCTTTTTTGTGGGGTACGCCTCTTGTGAAGGCGGTGTTCACGGCCGCGCCGCACGTTTAGTGCAGCGCCTCCAATGTGAGATAAGTGTATGCCTGCTCCGCTGATAAGTCTTTGCGTTGTGTGCCGCATTTTGGCTATTCTGAGAAAGGATCTTTCTTAAATTGGTCATTTTGTGAACACTCTCGACAAATTCGACATCGCCATCCTCAACGAGCTGCAGACCGATGCCCGGCTGACCAATGCCGAGCTGGCCCAGCGCGTGGGCCTGTCGGCCGCGCCATGCTGGCGCCGCGTGCGTGCGCTGGAGGAAGAAGGCTTCATCAAGGGCTACCGCGCCGAGATCGACCGCAACAAGATCGGCCTCGGGGTGCTGGCCTTCGTGCGCCTGGACGCCGACCGCAGCACGGGCAACCTCACGCGCGAGATGGAAGACGCGATCGCCAAGATCCCCGAGGTCGTGGCCTGCCACTACATCAGCGGCACCGGCACCTTCGAGCTGCAGGTCGTGGCGCGCGACCTGGAGAGTTTTTCGCAGTTCGCGCGCAACGTGCTGCTCAACCTGCCGAATGTGAAAGACATGCACACCAGCTTTTCGCTGGGCGAAGTCAAGGCCAGCGGGGCGCTGCCGCTCACGCACCTGGCTCGCCCTCGCAGCTGATCGCGCTATACATTCAATAGCAAAAGCTGCCCATGCCCGAGCACGGGCCTGGGTTGTCGGACGACCCGCTGGCACTTGGCAGCCGTCCCGCGCACAATAGGGGTGCATGCCACCATTGCCGTCCCACGAAAGCACGCGCAGCGTCGCACCCGAGTCCTCCCCCACCAGTGAGAGGGCCAGCGCCGCGCAGGGACCGGAGGAAAGCACAGCCGCCCAGCCCGGTCCGACCGCCGAGCAGCGGGCCTCGCTGTCCACCCTGGCGCCACTCTCGGTGCCGGTGTTCCGCATGCTCTGGCTGACCTGGGTGGCGGCCAATACCTGCATGTGGATGAACGACGTGGCGGCCGCCTGGCTCATGACCTCGCTCACCACCTCACCGATCCTGGTGGCGCTGGTGCAGTCGGCCTCCACCCTGCCGGTGTTCCTGCTGGGCCTGCCCAGCGGCGCGCTGGCCGACATCCTGGACCGGCGGCGCTACTTCATGGCCACGCAGTTCTGGGTGGCCGCCGTGGCGCTGGTGCTGTGCGCGGCCGTGCTGGTCGGCGGCATGACGGCGCCACTGCTGCTGGGGCTGACCTTTGCCAACGGCATCGGGCTGGCCATGCGCTGGCCGGTGTTCTCCGCCATCGTGCCCGAGCTGGTCAGCCGCGCCCACCTGCCTGCGGCCCTGGCCCTCAATGGCATCGCCATGAACGCCTCGCGCATCATCGGCCCGCTGGTGGCCGGCGCCATCATCGCCAGCGCCGGCAGCGCCTGGGTCTTCGTGCTCAACGCGGTGCTGTCGGTGGGCTCGGGCCTGGTGATCATGCGCTGGAAGCGCGACCACGTGCCAAGCCCCCTGGGACGCGAGCGGCTGCCCAGTGCCATGCGCGTGGGCCTGCAGTTTGTGCGCCAGTCGCCGCGCATGCGCGCCGTGCTCTGGCGCATCTCCATCTTCTTCCTGCACGCCACCGCCCTGCTGGCCATGCTGCCCCTGCTGGCCAAGGGACTGGAGGGCGGCGGCGCGGGCACCTTCACGCTGCTTCTGGCATCCATGGGGGCGGGGGCCATCGTGGCCGCCATGTTCCTGCCGCGCCTACGCCAGGCCATGCCGCGTGACGTGCTGGTGCTGCGCGGCACCCTGCTGCAGGCGGCGGCCACCGCCGTGATGGCCGTGGCCCCCAATGTCTACGTGGCAGTGCCCGCGATGCTCGTGGGCGGCATGGCCTGGATCACCACGGCCAACTCGCTCAGCGTGTCGGCCCAGCTGGCGCTGCCCAACTGGGTGCGGGCACGCGGCATGTCCATCTACCAGATGGCCATCATGGGATCGACCGCCCTGGGGGCTGCCGTGTGGGGCCAGGTGGCCACGGTCACCAGCGTACACGCCAGCCTCGGGCTGGCCGCCGTCACGGGCACCATTGCCATGGTGGTCGTGCAGCGCCTGGTGGCCGACCGCAGCATCGAGGAGGACCTGAGCCCCTCGCAGGCCTTCAAGGCCCCTGTGGCGCCCACCCCGCCCGAGCGCGGGCATGTGGTGGTGACCATCGAATACTTCATCGACCCGGCGCGCGCCACCGACTTCCGCGCGCTGATGCAGGAGAGCCGCCGCAGCCGCCTGCGCCAGGGCGCGCTCTCGTGGCAGCTGCAGCACGACATCGCCGACCCGGCGCGCTACGTGGAGCAGATCGAGGACGAATCATGGACCGAGCACCTGCGCCGCTTCGACCGCGTCACCGCCTCCGACGTGGCGCTGCGTGAACGCAAGCTGGCCTTCCACCTGGGCGACGCCCCACCTGTGGTCTCGCGCTTTGTGGTGGAGCGCTGATCTCTCGGTCTGCTTGCGGCGCTATGCCCCGCTCTGCGCAAAGCTGCGCCGCAGAACCCCCAGCAGCATGGAGCGCAGCAGCGGCAGCAAGGGGTCGGCCGGGGCAGGCCCGGCTTTGAGCGCCCCATCCAGGGCGGTGCCGTGCACGGCCACGGTCGCCGTCACCTCGGCACACCAGCGTTCTGCGAGCCGAGCAGACTCCTGCACCGGCACGCGGGCCTGGTGCGCGATGACCAGGTAGCGGGTGCAGGCCGCTTCGGCAATATGCCGCAACACCTCCTCGGCCGCGCCCTTCTTCTGGAAACTGCGCAACACCCAGGCGGTGGTGCCGCCGAGCAGCGCCCCCAGGGCCGTGCCGGCCCCCAGCGTCATGCCGCCAGAGCCTATGTCGATCAGCGCTCCAACCTTGGCACCCGCCGCAGCGCCTGCGGCGGCGCCGGCGGATGTGCCAAGGACCATCGCCGTTCCATCCGCCTTGCGCGCTGGCACCCCATGGGGGCCAGAAGGCGCCGGCCCTTGTGGCACGGCACCATGCCCATGGAGCGACCACAGCACGGCATCAAGCGCCTGCACCTGCTGCGCATAGCGCGCGGCATGGTCATTCGCGCCCCCACCCGCGCTGAGGCTGGCAACAGCGCGCAGGTGCTGCGCCAGGGCCTGCAGCGATGTTTCAAAGCGCTCTTCATTGCGCGCCACCCAGGCCTGGCGCAGCCTCCCCAGCGCCGGCTGGTGCCGGGGCAGCAAGGCGCCCAGGCGGTCGAACAGCGCCGGCTCCAGCACCCAGCTCTCGGCGAACTCCTGCCAGCGCAGTTCCAGCAAGGGCGCTGCCTGCCAGGCAGGGGGAACAGGTGCGCCACCCGGCACGCTGCCCCAGGCCAGTACCGCATCGACCGGCTGGCTGTCGGCGGTTCCGGCGGCGTCAACGAAGCGAAGGCGATCACCCTGCGCACTGTGCACCACCCCCTGCTGCGCGTGCCAGGCCACAATGCCGTGCAGGGCGGTGGCTTGCGCGGCGTCCGAGGACTGCAGCCCGACAAGGATGTCGCTCGGCATCCCCTGGCGCACCGTGTCGAAGGCACTGTCCTGCGGGTCGATGCGCAATGACCGGGTCAGCCGGGCCTGTTGCCAGCGCGCCCAGGCCACCAGGGCCAGCCGAGGCAGCACCACGACGAGGGCCAGCAAGCCCACGTACATCCACACCCAGCGGCTGCCTGCGACGCCTTCGCCCGCAAAGTCCTGGGTGGCGGCGATGTCCTGCAGCGAGAACGGGGCTAGGCCGACCAAGGCGGTGAGCGGCCAGAAAAGCACCGTGACGATGGCGTGCACATGCCCGGCATCGAGGAAGGTGCTTTCCCAGCCGAACTGGTAGCGAACGACCAGACCCCGCAGCAGCAGCGAGGACGCGATCCCCGCTGCCCAGGCCGCCGCACACAGGTGCAACACGCCTGAAGTGCGCTGCGCGAAGAGTCCTGCGGTGTGGGCGAACCATCGCTGATGGAATTGCGCCGCGATGCGGGCCGTCAGGCTCCGCCGCCCCGCGCGTGCGCTGGGCGCGCATACCCAGTGGCACAACGCCGGCATCGCCCGCATCACCCGCTCGCCACCGGTCGGTGGACGCGCGGCACGGTAGGCGAGCAAGCAATACAGGGCCAGGTTCCAGGCAAGCACCAGCAGCAGCGGGGCCGAGAGCAGGTCCACGCGGTGCGCGTTGGCGATGCGGTCGATGGCCAGCCCCAGCAGCAGGGCGGCCAGGGGCAGGGCGCGGGCCAACCACTGCAGGCGCACACTGGGCCGCTCCAGCGCCGCAATGGCGGCGTCCCTGCCACTGGCACGCGCGACGATGGCGGCAGTCCGGTCGAGCACAATGTCGCCCACGTCCACGCGCTGCACGCCGCGCTCGCGGGCCGCAGCGATGGCGCTGCGTGTGGCATCGTCGATCTCGGCCTGGCCGATGAGCATGCGCTCGGTATCGACATGTTCGATCGCCTGGGCCAGCACCACCGTGCGCAGTTGCTGCTCGGTCACGCGCATGCCGCTTTATCCCCCTTGGTTGGAGCGGGGCAAGGCATGGTGATGCCTATTTGGGCCAGAGCACCCACAGCCGCAGCCCCTGCTTGAGCCGGCCGGCGATGTCGCCGGCCTCCTGCCCCCAGCCCGTGAAGTAGTCGGCCCGCACGGCACCCAGGATGGCGCTGCCCGTGTCCTGCGCCAGCACCAGCCGGTTCAGTTGCACCTGCGGCCCCGTGGAGGCCAGCCACACGGGCGTGCCGTAGGGAATGCTCTGGCGGTCCACCGCGATGGAGCGGCCCGGCGTGAGCGCCACGCCCTGCGCGCCCTTGGGACCGAAGCCGGCCTCCATGCCGTCGAGCGTTTCTTCGCGGAAGAACACGTAGCGCGGGTTGGCCCAGAGCAGCTCGTTGGTGCGCTGCGGGTTCTGCGCCAGCCAGGCGCGGATGCCGGGCCAGGTGGCGTCGCGCGTGGCGCCCTGGTCCAGCAGCCAGCGGCCCACGCTCTGGTAGGGCTGGTCGTTGGTGCCGGCGTAGGCCACGCGCACCAGGGTCACCGAGCCATCGGGCTCGGCCACGCGCAGGCGGCCCGAGCCCTGGATGTGCAGCACCATCGATTCGACCGGGTCGCGCAGCCAGGCGATGGCACGGCCCTGCAGCGCGGCTTGCGCCTCGGGCAGCGTGTCGATCTGCTGGCGCGTGTACCAGGGCTTGCGCGCACCATGCCCCGCCGGCAGGCGGTACACCGGTACGGTGAAGCCGTTGCCGGGCTGGCGCGCGGCGTCGATCATGGGCTCGTAGTAGGCGGTGAGCAAGCCCTCGGGGTTGCCCTCGACCGACTCCACGCGGTAGGGCTGCAGCCGCGCCACCATCCAGGCGCGCTGCTCCTCGGGCGTGGCGATGCTCAGCTGGCGCACCTCGCCGCACAGCAGCGTGAACTGCGGCGCAGGGCGCTCGCAGCTCTTGATCCAGGCGTTCCAGGCCTCGTGCAGCGCATCGTTGGCAAAGCCCGGCAACTCGGCCCAGCGCACCGGGATCCAGCGGCTCTTGGGCTGTGCCATGGCGGGCGGCAGGGGACCGTTGTCTCCCGGAACGAACACGGCGCCGGGCACGGGTGCGGGAAAGATGGCCCCAGGCGAAGAGGGGCTTGTGGGGGCAGGCCGGGAGGCACAGGCGGCCAGCGTTCCTACAATCAGCGCCGTCATCACAAGGCGCAGGAGTGTCAATTTCATGGGTCTGATTTTGCTTGAAGCGCTGCTGGCGCTGGTGGTGCTGGTGGCCATTGTCTGGTGGACCATGTTTTCGGGGCGCCGCAGCGGCGAACTCAAGGCCCCGGAACCTGAGGAAGGCAAGGACGCCAGCGCGCCGACACCCAAGGACTGAACGCGGGTATCAATGCCCCAGGCGCAGCAGGTTGGCCAGCTCCACGGCTGATTTCACCTGCATCTTGTCGAACACGCGCGCGCGGTGCACTTCCACCGTGCGCACGCTGATGTCGAGCTGGTCCGCGATGAGCTTGTTGGGCAGGCCCGCCACCACCAGGTCCATCACGTCGCGTTCGCGCTCGGTCAGGTCCGCCAGACGCACCTGCAGGTCGCTGCGCTCGCGCAGCGCGGCCAGGTGGGCGGCTGATTGCGCCAGCGCCTGCTCGATGCGGTCCACCAGCGCGTTGTCGGAAAACGGCTTTTCGCAGAAGTCGAAGGCGCCGCGCTTGACCGCATCCACGGCGGTAGGCACATCGGCATGGCCGGTGAGAAAGATCACCGGCATGGTCGCCAGGTCGCCGCGCACGATCAGCAGGTCGAACAGCGCCAGGCCGCTCATGCCCGGCATGCGCACGTCCAGCAGCAGGCAGCAGGGCTGGCGCTGCGCCGGGCGCGACTGCAGCGCGGCATCGAAGGCTTCGGCGCTGTCGAAGGACTCGCTGGGCAGGCGGCGCGAGCGCAGCAGCCAGGCCAGCGCTTCGCGCACGCCCGCATCGTCGTCGACGATGTACACGGTGGCATTGGAGACGGGTTCCATCAGGAGGGTGCAGGTTGGTAGACGGGCAGCGTGAAGGTGAATACCGTACCACGCGGTTCGTTGGCGGCAAAACCGAGAAAACCGCCATGCTGCTCGATGACGGTGCGGCACAGGCTCAGGCCCAGCCCCATGCCCTCGGCGCGCGTGGTGAAGAAGGGGGTGAACAGGCGTTCGGCCACGTCGGGTTCGATGCCGGCACCCAGGTCGGCCACGGAGAACTCGATCCAGGCCTGGTGCGCGTTCGATGCGGCGCGGCGCGCCCGGATCTCCAGCACCCGCTTGGAGATGCCCGGCACGTCCATGGCCTGCATGGCGTTGCGCGCCAGGTTGAGCAGCACCTGCTCGACCATGGTGCGGTCGCACAGCGCAGCGGGCAGCTCCGGCTCCATCACGGTGTGGACCCGCACGCCGATCTTGCGCGCCTGCAGGCTCACCAGCGGCATGATGGCGTCGAGCAATTGCTGCGCCGTGACGGCCTCGCGCGCCTGGTCGCGGCGGCGCACGAAGTCGTGCACGCTCTTGATCACCTTGCCCGCACGCTCGGCCTGGCGCGCAATCTGCTGCATGGCCATGCGCACGTCCTGCAGGCTTTCGGGTGGCGGCACCTCACCCGCGCCAGCGGGTGCCTGCAGCAGGTTCATGGAGCCCGTGGCGTAGCTCGATATGGCCGCCAGCGGCTGGTTCAGCTCGTGGCTGAGCAGCGAAGCCATCTCGCCCACGGTGGCCAGGCGCGCCGTGGCCTGCAGGCGCTCCTGCGAGGCGCGCGAGAGTTCCTCGATGCGGCGCTGCTCGCTGATGTCGAGAAAGGCGCTCATCCAGCCGGTGTGCAGCCCCTGGGCATTGATCAGCGGCGCCTCGATGATGAGCACCGGAAAGCGCGTGCCATCCTTGCGCATGAACTCCGACTCGAAGCCTTCGCGCGGCGGCATGTAGCCGGCAAAGCGGATGGCCTGGCGCTGCTGGTATTCCTCCACGCGCTCGGGCGGCCAGTAGGGGGCCGATACGCTCAGGCCCAGCAGCTCCTGCGGCGCAAAGCCCACCATGTCGCAGAACGCCGGGTTGACGTAGGTGATGCGGCCCTCCAGGTCGCGCGCACGCAGGCCCGTGACCAGCGAATCCTCCATGGCCTTGCGAAACGCCAGCGCGTCCCCCAGGTCGCGCTCGGCGCGCAGGCGCCGGCGGTTGTCGCGCACCAGCACCACCATCACCGTGACCAGCGCGATGGACATGGCCGTGACCAGCGCCGTGAGCACGTTGGGGAACAGGCTCGGGGCGCTGTGCCAGGTGTCCATGCGCAGCACCAGGGTGGCGCCGGGCAGGTCCAGCAGGTGCGTGGCCGTGAACATGCGCGAGCCGCGCCGCGCCGCGCCCAGCACCGCCAGGCGCGTGCCGTCGGCCTCGGTGAAGGAAGCCTCCTGGCTGCGCGTGAGGCTGTGCCCCACCAGGTCTTCGAGCATGGCGTTGAGCGCATAGGTGGCCACCAGGAAGCCGGTGCTGCGCCCGCCCGACGTGATGGGCAGGCACAGCTCCATCATCTCCGAGCCCAGGCCGTCGCCATGCGGCTGGAAGTAGCTGCTGGAATACGCCGGCCCGCTCAGCCGGCGCGCATTGGCACAAGCCAGCGAGGCATCGGAGTGGGCGCTCTCGCGCGTGCCCCGGTCCCAGTACACGGGGCGGTACGGTGTCTGCACCTGCGAGCGCAGCCGCATGCCGGTGTCGCGCCACTCCAGGCGCACCAGTTCGCGGTGGCCGCGCAGCAGCTCGGAGGCATTCACCTCCCAGGCCAGGATGCCCGGGTCATCGGCATGCAGGGCCTGCAGGCTCTGCAGGTTGCGCGTGAGGGCCACGCGCACGTCCGAGACGGCGTCTGACGTGTCGCGTTCGAGCCGGCTTTGCACCTGGCTGGCTTCGTAGCGCCCGGCCAGCCAGACCACGGTGACCAGCATGGCCACCACCAGGGCCACCAGCAGCGTCCACAGCGACCAGCGCCGCCAGGCACCACGCCAGCGCTGCCACAGGGTTCGGCGCGGCTTGCTCACAGCACGCGATGGCCCAGGGCAGGCAGCTGGCTGCGCACCTCGCGCAGGCGCGCCCTGGCCAGCGTGCCCAGGGCGATGCCGGCGCCTTCTGCGTGCAGCGCTGCGACCTCACCCCAGGGGTCGACCAGCATGCTGTGGCCCCAGGTGCGCCGGCCGTTTTCGTGCACGCCGCCCTGGGCCGGTGCCAGCACGTAGGCCAGGTTCTCGATGGCGCGGGCACGCAGCAGCACCTCCCAGTGCGCCTTGCCCGTGGTGTGGGTGAAGGCGCTGGGCACCAGCAGCAGGTCGGCCCCGGCACGGGCATGGGCGCGGTAGAGCTCGGGAAAACGCAGGTCGTAGCAGACGCTCAGGCCCACGTGCCAGAGCTCGCCCTCGCGCGAGCGCAGCTCGAACTGCACCACCTCGTCCCCAGGCTCGATCACCCGGCTCTCAAAGAACTGATCGTGGCCATTGTCGAAGTGGAACAGGTGGATCTTGTCGTAGCGCGCAACGCAGGCACCCTCGGGGTTGAAGGCCAGCGTGGTGTTGCGCACGCGCACGGGGTCGTTGCCGCGCAGCGGCAGGGTTCCACCCACCACCCACAGGCCGAGCTCGCGCGCAGCCCGTGCGAGAAAGTCCTGGATCGGTCCTTCGCCAGGCGACTCCTGCAGCGCCAGCTTGTCCGTGTCCTTCCGGCCCATGATGCAGAAGTATTCGGGCAGCACGGCCAGCTCGGCGCCGCCCCGCGCCGCCTGCTCCAGCAGGGCCCGCGCCGCAGCCAGGTTGTCGTCGAGGTGGGTGCCGGAAACCATCTGCAGGGCGGCGACTTTCATGAGGGTTCTCCGGTTCGGGGGGCAGGGGGTGGCGGTCCGGTGTCCGCCGCAGCGCCCGAAACGCGGGTGCGCCGGGGCACGCGCACCACGCGCGGGTCGGACCAGGAGCCATCGATGCGGAACTCCTGGGTCGCCGCCTCGATGAGCGGGCCGCGCAGGAACACCTGGGCCAGGAAGCTGCCCAGGCCGATCACCGGGTTGATGGCGGTCGCCACCAGCGAGGCCGTCATGGCATTGATCTCGGGCACCACCACCACGCGCAGGTCCTGCGTTTCGCGGTCGATGTCGGCACTGCCCTCCATCAGCACGGCGGCGTTCACGCCCTTCATCTGCAGGTTGTTGGTGGTGGCCACGCCCTGCTCGATGCGCAGGTCGCCGCGCACGAAGTCGAAGGCAAAGCCTTCGCTGAAGACATCGCGGAAGTCGAGCGTCAGGCGCCGCGGCAGCGACTGCAGGCTGAGCACGCTGAGCAGCTTGGCCAGGCCCGGATCGGCCTTGAGGAACTGGCCGGCCTCGATGTTCACGTTGACCAGACCCGTCATCGAGCGGTAGTCGGGGCTGAAGGGTGCGCCTACCCAAGCCACCTGGCCTTCCATGCGGCCCTTGCCGCGCCGCAGCACGCCCGGCATGGCAAAACGCGCCAGCAGGTCGCCCGAATCGCGGATGTCGAGCCGGAAATTGAGCACCGTGCGCCGCTCGCCGGCCCCGCTCCCCGCCATCCGCGCCTGGTTGAGCAGGGCCCAGTTGCCGCTGGCCGTCAGGCTGCCTTCGGGCGAGGTGATGTTGAACTTGGACAGGCGCCACTCGCGCGGCGTGGTGTCGCTGCCCCGGTTCTGCGCCTCGATCTCCACCCGGCCCAGCCGGCGGCCACGCAGCTCGAAATCGTCGACCACGATGTCCAGGGCGGGCAGCGACCCGGGCTGTTCTTCCAGCAGTGCCTCGACCTGTTTGGCGTCGCTCTGCGGCATGTTCAGCCGCGACAGGCGCGCAAACAGCCGCCCGTTGCCCGAGTCGCCGCCCCCGCCCTCGCGGAACTCCACGAAGCCGCTGAGTTCGCTGGCGTCGATGTTGCCCTTCCAGACCGGGCCATCGCGCTGCCCGCCTGCCACCACGTTGTGCAAGGTGCGCCCTTGCGCCGACAGCTCCTTGGCGCGCAGCGCCACGGTGGTGGGCAGGTAGTCCAGAGTGGTGCTGGTCAAGGTGGAGGGCGTGCCTGGGGTGCGCGCTGCACTGCCTGCCGGGCGCGGCGGGCTGAGCAGGTCCTCCCAGGCGTCGATGTCCAGTTTGGCCAGCTGGATATTGGCCGCCACCCCTTCTGGGGGCATGGGCGCCGACTCTCCGGGCGCCAGCCCCACGCCGATGGCCCCGCGCAGCACGCGCGGCTGGGCGCCGCTGACGTCTCGGTGGTAGGTGGCCGAGCCCAGGGCCCCCAGGTCCAGCGTGATCTGGTCGCGCAGGGGGGGTGGCGTGCCCGCGGCGGTCACCGTGCCGGTCAGCGATTCGCGCGCCAGCGAGTTGTCGTAGCGCAGCGGCAGGGTGGTCTCGGCCGTCTTGCCCAGCGGCGCCGGCAACGCCAGCGCCATCCCCTGCAGGCTGGTCGTCACCTGCACCTCAGGCACCCCACGGCGAAAGGCCAGTGCCAGTGTGTAGGGCGCGCTGCCCGTGGCCTGGCTGGCCAGTTGCGACAGCAGCCCCATCTGCGGCGCCTGCTGCAGCCCCTCGGCCGTGGCCGTGCCTTGCGCACGCAGCTGGATGGCGGCCTCCGTGGCCGGGGCATTGGCGGCCAGGGCGCGCATGCCCCCTTCCAGCCGCACATCGCCGCCCAGCGCCCGGGCCTGCACGCCGACCAGCGAAAAACCCGTCTCGCTGAACTGCACCGCGCCCCGCGCACGGCCGAGCATCGGCGTGTCGGGGGTGATGCGCACGTCGTTGCCGGCCAGGGTAATACCGCCCTGCACCCGGGATTTGTCGATGTTGCTGATGGGCAGGGTCAGCTTGAGCTGGAGGTCGGCCTGGCCGGTGCCGCTGGCCTGTGCCAGGGCATTGCCCGTCAGGCGCGAAAGCGGCGAGGTGTTCACCACGCTGAGCAGTTCGGACAGCGGTCCGCGCGCGTCGGCATTGACGCCGACCACGGTGTGCGAAAGATCGGGGATGGAGGCCTCCACCCGCGACACGCGCACGCCGGACGTGCCCGCAAAGCTGCCACTGGCGCCACGCACCTGCATGGACGAGCGCTCGAAGATCAGCTCGCCCTGCAGTTGCGTGAGCGCCGGCCAGCGCAGCGGATCGTTCGGGTGCAATTGGGGTGGCACGAAGGCATAGGTCACGTCCTTGACGCGCGCGGCAATGCGGAATTCGCCCAGGCGCGGGTCGTTGAAGGGCAGGTCGTGCAGGTCGCCCTTGACCTTGAAGTCGACCCCGCTGGCCGTACCGGCCACCACGCCGTCGCGCACGTAGTGGCGGGCATCCTCGGGGATGGACAGCGGCAGGTAACGGTGCACGCGCGTGCCGTCGGCGCGCGTGAGCTTGCCCGACAGGTCCAGCACGCCCGGAAATCGCGAGCGGTGCGGTGGCTTCGTCGCATCGGCGGTATGCCAGGTGGCCCGCGCCTCGCCCTGGGCATCGGCATTGGCGAACTTCACGTCATTGACCTGCACCGCGATGCGCTCGCCCTCCAGCTGCCAGCGCACCTCGGCGCTCAGGCGGTCCAGCGGCAGCAGGGGGTCTTCGAACACACCGGGCAGCAATAGGGCACCGGATTCGATGGCGAGCTGGGCCTTGCCGCCGCCCTGCGTCATGTCCAGGTCTACCGTGGCACCGCGCAGCCCCAGGCTCTGGGCGGCCCCGTTGCTCAGTTCCCCCGCCAGCGCCAGGCCCTGGATGCGGCCGCGCAGCTGGTACTGCTGCAGCGCATCGAGCGGCCCCTTCCAGTTCGCCTGGATCTCGTGCACCAGGCCCTTGGGTGCGTACTGGCGCACGGCATCGTGCGCCGTGCTGCCCAGGGGCAGGCGGCTGGCGATCTGCGCCAGGGCCGCCAGCTCCAGCCGGTCGGCACGAAAATCGCCCTGCGCGGGTACTTTGGCTGTGGCATCGGTGTACACCAGCTTCACGTTGCCCCCGGGCCAGCGCAGGCCGTCGTCGGTGGTGAACTGCAGGCCCTGCGTGGAAAACTCGAAGCCGCCCTTGAGCTGGCGCCCGCCCAGGCGCCCGGCGACGGAGGGCAGCACCAGGGGCTCCAGCCCCGGGCCCAGGGTGGCGTTCACGTCCGCCAGTGCCAGGTCGGCCGTGCCGCCCACGATCTGGCCGCTCCTCACGTCCGCCCAGGCCCGGAGGGCACCACGGCCCTGGGCCACATCCACCCCCAGGTCCGCATGGTGGCGCAGCCGGGATACGTCCACCCGCGCGAAGTCGGCGTAGACCTGGCCGTTCCAGTGCTGCCAGTTGCCGTCGCGCGCGCGCAGCAGCGGCGCGCGGAACAGGCCGACCAGGGTGAAGCGGTCGCCCCAGTCGGGCGGCGGCGTGGCGTCCACGCGCATGCGGTGGCTCCAGTTGCCGTTGCGCACCAGCAGATCCACATCGGTGAGCGCCAGCTGCGGTGCGTTGCGCATCTCGTCGGTCCAGCGCAGGGTGCCGCCCTTGATGAGCACCTCGCCCTGCGAGAAGAACCAGTCGGCCGCGCTGCTGCTGTCGCTGCCGCTGTCCTTCATGGCCAGGCCCGCCACGGTGATGCGGCCGTCGCTGGCGCGGCGGATGTCCAGGTCCGGCTTCTCTATATAGAGCTGCTCGAAGCCGAAGTTCAGCAGCGAGCGCGGCGACAGGGCCACGACCACGCGCGGCAGGCGCAGTGCCTCGCGGCCGGCGCTGTCCAGCAGCGCCACATTCACCAGCTCCACGGAAGGGATCAGCCCCTCCGAGCGGGCGCTGATGGCCCCGATGCGCACGGGAACCCCTAGCGCCCGTGCGGCATGCGCTTCCAGCTGCGGGCGGAACTCGCCGATTCGCGGCACAATCCAGCCATGAAGGGCCCCCCAGGCGATGGTCAGCAGCAGCCAGAAGGCCAGCAGCAACCCCAGTGACCACCGCGCAAAGCCTGCCACTGTCTTGAGCAGGCGTGAGGGGTGCGGGGTGGGATCGATCATGGTGGGATTGAATGTGGCAGGAATTATGACCCGCGGTTTCCTTGTGGGTTCAATGAGAACCAGTGTCCTTGTGTGTGCAGCAGCCCTTGGCCCCGTGCCCGAGGCCCTCTGCGGCACCCGCCACACCCATGTCCGTCACCATGCCCCTGCCCTGTAACGACCCCTTCCAGGACGGCGAACCGCTGGCCGGGCATTCCCGCTTCCTGCAGCGCCTGCACCGGCGCTACGGCAGTGATTTGACCCTGCTCCCCGCCGGGGCACCCCGGCGCGCGGCGATGGATGCGGTCTGCGATGCCTTGCTGGCACGCGGCAACGACACTGGCACCGCCCTGCGCGTGCTGCGCCAGCTGGTCATGGAACGCCTGATCCAGCTCGACTGCGATGGCCAGGCGCCGCTGTCCGACATCACCTGCGCCGTTACCGAGCTGGCCGAACTGGCGCTGGACCGCGCCTGCCGGCATGCCCGCCAGGAACTCGACACGCGCCACGGTGCGCCCCAGGGCCCCGAGGGCCAGGCCGTGCAGCTGTGGATCATCGGCATGGGCAAGCTCGGCGCGCGCGAGCTCAATGTATCGAGCGACATCGACCTGATCTACGTCTACGAGCATGACGGCGACACCGCCGGCACGCCCGACGGCCGGGGCAAGATCTCCAACCACGAATACTTTGCCCGCGCGGTCAAGGCCATCTACAGCCTGGTGGGCGACACCACCGAGCACGGTTTCGTGTTCCGTGTCGACCTGGCCCTCAGGCCCAACGGCAACTCCGGCCCTGCAGCGGTCTCGCTGGCAGCGTTGGAGGAATACCTGCAGGTGCAGGGCCGTGAATGGGAACGCTTTGCCTGGCTCAAGAGCCGGGTGGTGGCGCCGCGCGACTGCATTGCCAGCACCGAGGTGCAGGCACTGCGCGGCGTGGTGCTGCCCTTCGTGTTCCGCCGCTACCTGGACTACAGCGTGTTCGATGCGCTGCGCCTGCTGCACAGCCAGATCCGCGACCACGCCGCCAAGCGCAGCGCAGGCCATCCCGAACGCGCCAACGACGTCAAGCTCTCGCGCGGTGGCATCCGCGAGATTGAATTCACCGTGCAGCTGTTGCAGGTGGTGCGCGGCGGCCAGTTCCCCGAGCTGCGCCGGCGCCCCACGCTCGACGCCCTGCAGCGCCTGGCCCAGGCCGGCCTGATGCCACAGCCGACGGCCGATGCCCTGGCGCGGGCCTATGTCTTCCTGCGCCGCGTGGAGCACCGCATCCAGTACCTGGATGATCAGCAGACCCATGTGCTGCCCACGCGCGACGACGACCTGGCCTGGATCGCCCGCACCATGGGCTACCCCGACTGCTGCGCCTTCCTGCACGAGCTCGACGCGCACCGCGAGCTGGTGGCGCAGGAGTTCGACACCCTGCTGGGCGGCAACGGCAAGAAGCAGTGCAGCAAGGGCGGCTGCGGCGGCCCGCGCGCGGCCGCGCCCCCGCCACCCGAACTGGAAGCCTTGCTGGAGCAGTTGCCCCCCGGTTTCCGCGAGCGCGTGGCCGAGTGGCGCAACCACCCGCGCGTACAGGGGCTGCGCGACGAGACGCGTGCGCGCCTGTTCCGCCTGGTACAGCGCACCGCCCAGTGGCTCACCGAAGGCCGGGTGACCGAAGAGGCCGCCGTGCGCATGGCCAACTGGCTCGAACCCCTGCTGCGCCGCGAAAGCTACCTGGCCCTGCTGCTGGAACGCCCCTCCGTGCACGAGCAGATGCTGCACCTGCTGGGCGCCGCGCGCTGGCCCGCGCGTTACTTGCTGCAGCACCCCGGCGTGATCGACGAGCTGGTGGGCGACGCGCTGTTGGCCGAGCGCTTTTCGGTGGCCGATTTCGAGCGCGAGCTGGCCATGCGCCTGGCCTCGATCACCTCCACTGGCGAGGACGACGACGAGACCCTCTTGAACCTGCTGCGCCGGGCGCAGCACGCAGAGACCTTTCGCACGCTGGCACGCGACGTGGAGCACCGCATCACGGTCGAGCAGGTGGCCGACGACCTGAGCGCCCTGGCCGACAGCGTGCTGCGCGTGACCGCCCAGTGGTGCTGGAGCCGTCTCAAGACACGCCACCGCGAGGTGCCGCAGTTCGCGGTGATCGGCTATGGCAAGCTCGGCGGCAAGGAGCTGGGCTACGGCAGCGACCTCGATATCGTGTTCGTCTTCGACGACGACGACGAGCGCGCCCCCGAGGTGTATGCCGCCTTCGTGCGCAAGCTGATCAACTGGCTCACGGTGAAGACCGGCGAGGGCGACCTCTACGAGATCGACACCGCGCTGCGCCCCAATGGCAGCTCGGGTCTGCTGGTGACGCGCTTCGAGGCCTACGCCAATTACCAGGAACGGCGCGGCAGCAACACCGCCTGGACCTGGGAGCACCAGGCCATGACGCGCGCGCGCTTCGTGATGGGCACGCCCGAGCTGGAAGCGCGCTTCGACGCGGTGCGCACCGCCGTGATCACCTCGGCGCGCGACCCGGCGCTGCTGCGGGGCGAGATCGTCGCCATGCGCGAGAAGGTGCGCCAGGCCCACCCCACGCGCGACGGGCAGTTCGACGTCAAGCACAGCCGGGGCGGCATGGTCGATGCGGAATTCGCCGTGCAGTGCCTGGTGCTTTCGCAATCGGCGGCGCACCCCGAGCTGGTGGCCAACGTGGGCAACATTGCCTTGCTGCAGCGCGCAGAGCAGGTCGGCCTGCTGCCGGCCGGCGTGGGCCACGCGGCGGCCGACGCCTACCGCGAGCTGCGCCGTGTGCAGCACCGCGCACGCCTGGACGAAGCCCCGACCCAGGTCACGCCCCCGGCCCTGCAGGCCGAGCGCGACGCGGTGCTGGCGCTGTGGACGGCAGTGTTCGGCAACGGCCATTGAGCCCCCGTTCCTGGCGGGCGGTAGCCTGTTGCCGATTGTCACGCTAATTTAAACACTTGTTTGAATTATGGTGGTTTAATCCACCGCCATGCGCTCCACCCCGCCCGTTTCCCAGCCTGCCGCCAAGCGCGCAGCGCGCCCCGCCCGTGCCGCGCGCAGCGATGGCGACGACACGCGCGCACGCCTGCTGCAGGCCGCACTGCGCTTGTTTTCCGAGAACGGCTTCGCCCGCACCTCGGTGCGTGCCATCGCCGTCGCGGCTGGCACCAACGTGGCCGCCATTGGCTACCATTTCGGCGACAAGGCACAGCTGTACACGGCCACGTTCTACGAGCCCTTTGGCAGCGGCAGCGACCTCATCGAGGTGTTTGCTGCGCCCGGGCTCAGCCTGCAGCAGGCCCTGCAGCACTACTTCACTGGGCTGCTGGAGCCACTCAAGCACGACGACCTGGTGCGGCAAGCCACGCGCCTGCATGTGCGTGAGCTGCTCGAACCCACCCACGTCTGGCCCGAGCTGATCGAGCGCGAATGCAAGGCCCCGCACATGGCGCTGGCACGCCTGCTGTGCGGGCACATGGATGTGCCCGAGATCGACGATGACATGCACCGCCTGGCGTTCTCGATCGGCGGGCTGGTCATGCTGCTGTGGACCCAGCGCGACGCCATTGAGGCCATCGCCCCCCAACTCGCAGGCCCCGCCACCGCGGACGCCTGGGCCGAGCGCCTGACCGGCTATGCCATGTCCATGATCCAGGGCGAAGTGGCACGCCGCCAGGCACTGCGCGAACAGCGCGGACACAACAACAAGGAGGAAGAGGAATGACATGGTTTGTTCGAACCCTGGGCGTGTGCAGCGTGCTGCTGCTGGGCGCCTGCAGCACCGCGCGGCCGCCCCAGGCGGTCCCGGTGCAGGCGCCTGCGGGCTGGGCAGCGCCCCTGCCGCATGGCGGACAGATGGCCGACCTGGCCCAGTGGTGGCGCCAATGGAATGACCCGGCCCTGGTGCCGCTGATCGAGGCCGCGCAGGGCATCAGCCCCAGCGTGGCCCAGGCCCGTTCGCGCCTGCTGCAGGCCCGCGCCACGCAGACCACAGCCCGGGCAGCCCTGCTGCCCACGCTCGATGCCCAGGCGACAAGCAGCCGTGGCGCCAACGCGCAGATCGGTGGCCTGGCCACCACCAGCCAGGCCGGCCTGCAGGCCGCCTGGGAAGTGGACCTGTTCGGCGGCGCCGCCGCTACGCGCGATGCGGCCAGCGAGCGGCTGGCCGGTGCCCAGGCCCTGTGGCACGAGGCGCGCGTGAGCGTGGCCGCCGAGGTGGCACTGCAGACCAGCAGCCTGCGCACCTGCCTGCAGCAGCTGGACGTGGCCGAGCGCGATGCGCGCTCGCGCTCCGAGACCTCGCGCCTGTCGGGCCTGAGCGAGCGCGCCGGCTTCACCGCCCCGGCCACCGCCGCCCTGGCACGCGCCAGCGCTGCCGAGGCCACGGCCCGCGCCTCGCAGCAGCGCATGCAGTGCGACGTGGAGTTCAAGACCCTGGTGGCCTTGACCGGACAGGACGAGGCCGCGCTGCGCCAGCTGATCACGGCCACGCCCGTGGTCCCGGCGCCCGACAGCCTGTTCGCCATTGCCGCCCTGCCAGCGCAGGTGATCTCCCAGCGCCCCGACGTCTACAACGCCGAGCGCGAAGTCGCCGCCGCCAGTGCCGAAGTGGGCAACGCCCAGGCCCAGCGCTACCCGCGCCTGTCGCTCAGCGGCAATATCGGCAGGGCCTGGGTCCGCACGGGTGGCACCACGACCGATGTGGACGCCTGGACCCTGGGCCCTCTGGCCTTGAGCCTGCCGCTGTTCGATGGTGGTCGCCGCGCCGCGCAGGTCGATGCATCCCGGGCGCGCTACGAGGAGTCGGTGGCGCTCTACCGCGCCCGCATCCGCCAGGCCGTGAGCGAGGTGGAGCAGGCCCTGGTGCGGCTGCAGAGCACGACCGAGCGCAATGCCAGCGCCCGCGCCGCGGCCGAGGGCTACCGCATCTCGTTCGACGCCACCGACGCGCGCTGGCGCGGCGGCCTGGCCAGCTTGGTCGAGCTGGAGGATGCGCGCCGCACGGCGCTGGCCGCGCAGAACGCGCTGCTGGCCCTGCAGCACGAACGCCAGTCCGCCTGGATCGCGCTGTACCGCGCCGCCGGCGGCGGCTGGGACAGCACGGCCCCCGACATGGCAGAAACCGCCCAGGCCGGCACCCGCTGACCCCGGCCCCTTATTTTCCTGACACCTTCCGCATGAACGGACCGCTTTCATGAACCAGTTCAAACTCTCCGCTTCCACGCTGGCCGTCGTTGCTGCCTGCGTCCTGGCTGCCACCGGCGCCCTGGTGTTCTCGGGCGCTTCGCGCGCGGCCGACGAGCCCAAGGCCAACCAGCCCCGTCCGGCATTGACGGTGACCACGGCCCAGCCCCAGCGCATCGCCGTGCCCCTGCGCCTGGCCGCCAACGGCAATGTCGCGGCTTGGCAGGAGGCCATCATCGGTGCCGAAAGCAATGGCCTGCGCCTGACCGACGTGCGCGTGAATGTGGGCGACGTGGTCAAGCGCGGCCAGGTGCTGGCCACCTTCTCGGCCGAGACCACACAGGCCGAAGTGGCCCAGGGCCGCGCCAGCGTGCTCGAAGCCCAGGCCACGGCCGCCGAGGCCGCCGCCAATGCCGAACGCGCGCGCTCGCTGCAGGCCTCGGGCGCATTGAGCCAGCAGCAGATCCAGCAGTACACCACCGCCGAGAAGACCGCCCAGGCGCGCGTGGAAGCGGCCCAGGCCCAGCTCAACGCGCAGCAGCTGCGGCTCAAATACACCCAGGTGGTGGCGCCCGACAGCGGCATCATCTCGGCCCGCAACGCCACGGTGGGCGCTGTGGTGGGCGCCGGCACCGAGCTGTTCCGCATGGTGCGCAAGGGCCGCCTGGAGTGGCGCGCCGAAGTCACATCGACCGAGATCGCGCGCATCCAGCCCGGCTCCAAGGTCAGCGTGACGGCGGCCAGCGGCACCACCGTGCAGGGCACCGTGCGCATGGTCGGCCCGACGGTGGACCCCCAGACCCGCAACGCCCTGGTCTACGTGGACCTGCCCGCCACGGCGATGGACACGCCCACGGATGCCAAGACCTCGCTCTCGGCCATCCTGCCCGGCATGTTTGCGCGCGGCGAGTTCGCACTGGGCAGCAGCGATGCCCTGACCATTGCGCAGGAAGCGGTGGTAGTGCGCGACGGCTTTTCGTACGTGTTCGCGCTGGGCAGCGACCAGCGCGTGCAGCAGCGCAAGATCCAGACCGGTCGGCGCGTGGCCGACCGGGTGGAAGTGCTGTCGGGCCTGGAGGCATCGACCGCTATTGCCGTGCGCGGTGCCGGTTTCCTGAACGATGGCGATCTGGTGCGCGTGTCCAACGCTGCGCCCGCCGCTGCCGGCGCCCCGGCCGCACCGGCCTCGGCCACCAAGTAAGAAGGAGCATTCACCATGAATGTGTCTACCTGGTCGATCAAGAACCCCATACCGGCACTGATGCTGTTCGTGCTGCTGACCTTCGGCGGCCTGCTGTCGTTCAATGGCATGAAGGTACAGAATTTTCCAGACATCGACCTGCCCACCATTTCGGTGACCGTGTCGCTGCCCGGAGCCTCGCCCGCACAGCTCGAAAACGACGTGGCGCGCAAGGTCGAAAGCGCGATCGCCACGCTGCAGGGCCTGAAGCACATCTACACCAAGGTGCAGGACGGCGGCGCCACCATCACCGCCGAATTCCGGCTGGAAAAGCCCACGCAGGAAGCGCTCGATGACGTGCGCTCGGCCGTGGCGCGCGTGCGCGGCGACCTGCCCGGCGACGTGCGCGACCCCATCGTGACCAAGATGGACCTGGCGGCCCAGCCGGTGCTGGCCTTCACCATCGCCTCGCGCCGCATGGACGACGAGGCCCTGTCCTGGTTCGTCGACAACGACATCGCCAAGAAGCTGCTTGCCGTGCGCGGAGTGGGTGCCGTGAACCGCGTGGGCGGCGTCGACCGCCAGGTGCACGTGGCGCTCGATCCCATCAAGTTGCAGGCGCTGGGCGCCACGGCGGCCGACGTCTCGCGCCAGCTGCGCCTGGTGCAGACCGAGAGTGCGGGCGGCCGCACCGACCTGGGCGGCAGCGAGCAGCCCGTGCGCACCCTGGCCACCGTGCAGTCGGCCCAGGAACTCGCGGGCCTCACGCTGTCCCTGTCCGACGGCCGCCATGTGCGGCTGGACCAAGTGGCCACCGTCTCCGACACCTTTGCCGATCCGCGCGCCATGGCCCTGCTCAATGGCAAGCCCGTGGTGGGCTTCGAGGTGGCCCGCAGCAAGGGCGCGAGCGAGGTCGAAGTGGGCGGCGCGGTGCAGGCGGCCTTGGCCGAGATGCGCGCCCAGCACCCGGACTTGGAGATCACCGAGGCCTTCAACTTCGTGACCCCCGTGCAGGAGGAATACGACGGCTCCATGCACCTCTTGTACGAAGGCGCGCTGCTGGCGGTGCTGGTGGTGTGGCTGTTCCTGCGCGACTGGCGCGCGACCTTTGTCTCGGCCGTGGCGCTGCCGCTGTCGGTGATCCCGGCCTTCATCGGCATGTACCTGCTGGGCTTCTCGATCAACGTGATCACGCTGCTGGCGCTGTCGCTGGTGGTCGGCATCCTGGTGGACGATGCCATCGTGGAGGTGGAGAACATCGTGCGCCACCTGCGCATGGGCAAGACGCCCTACCAGGCGGCCATGGAAGCGGCCGACGAGATCGGGCTGGCCGTGGTGGCCACCACGTTCACGCTGATCGCCGTGTTCCTGCCCACCGCCTTCATGAGCGGCATCGCCGGCAAGTTCTTCAAGCAGTTCGGCTGGACGGCGGCGCTGGCGGTGTTCGCCAGCCTGGTGGTGGCGCGGGTGCTCACGCCCATGATGGCGGCCTATATCCTGAAGCCCATCGTGGGCGAGCACAAGGACCCGCGCTGGATGGGCGTGTACCTGCGCTGGGCGGCATGGTGCATCAAGCACCGATGGATCACCTTTATTGCCACGGGTGCCTTCTTCATCGGCTCGCTGGCGCTGATCCCGCTGCTGCCCACGGGCTTCATCCCGCCGGACGACAACTCGCAGACCCAGGTCTACCTGGAGCTGCCGCCCGGCGCCACGCTGGCGCAGACCCGCACGGTGGCCGAGGATGCGCGCCAGCGCGTGGCGGCGGTGAACCACGTCAAGAGCGTGTACACCACCATCGGTGGCGGCTCGGCGGGCTCCGACCCCTTCATGGGCAGCGCCAACGCCGAGACGCGCAAGGCCACGCTCACCATCCTGCTGGCCGACAGGGGGGACCGGCCGCGCAAGCAGGGCATCGAGAACCAGATCCGCGCCGCGCTGGAGAGCCTGCCCGGCGTGCGCAGCAAGGTGGGCCTGGGGGGTTCGGGTGAGAAGTACGTGCTGGTGCTCACGGGCGACGACCCGCAGGCGCTGCAGACGGCGGCCCTGGCCGTCGAGAAGGACCTGCGCACCATCCCCGGCCTGGGCAGCGTGTCATCCACCGCCAGCCTGATCCGCTCGGAGATCGCCGTGCGCCCCGACTTTGCGCGCGCCGCCGACCTGGGCGTGACCAGCAGCGCCATCGCCGAGACCCTGCGCATCGCCACCGTGGGCGACTACGACGTGTCGCTGCCCAAGCTGAACCTGGCCTCGCGCCAGGTGCCCATCGTCGTCAAGCTGCAGGACGATGCACGCAAGGACCTGTCGCTGCTCGAACGCCTGGCCGTGCCCGGCGCCAAAGGCCCGGTGATGCTCGGCCAGGTGGCCACGCTGGAGTTCAGCGGCGGCCCGGCCGTGGTGGACCGCTACGACCGCGCGCGCAACGTGAACTTCGAGATCGAACTCTCGGGCCTGCCCCTGGGCGACGTGACCAAGGCCGTGGACCTGCTGCCGTCCATCAAGAACCTGCCGCCCGGCGTGCGCCAGATCACCATCGGCGACGCCGAGGTCATGGGCGAGCTGTTCGCCAGCTTCGGGCTGGCCATGCTCACCGGCGTGCTGTGCATATACATCGTGCTGGTGCTGCTGTTCAAGGACTTCCTGCACCCGGTGACCATCCTGGCAGCGCTGCCGCTATCGCTGGGCGGGGCCTTCGTGGGCCTGCTGATCGCACAGAAGAGCTTCTCGATGCCCTCGCTGATCGGGCTCATCATGCTCATGGGCATTGCCACCAAGAACTCCATCCTGCTGGTGGAGTACGCCATCCTGGCGCGGCGCGAGCATGGCATGACGCGCTTCGAGGCGCTGATCGACGCCTGCCACAAGCGCGCGCGCCCGATCATCATGACCACCCTGGCCATGGGCGCGGGCATGCTGCCCATTGCCGTGGGCTTCGGCGCGGCGGATGCCAGCTTCCGCTCACCGATGGCGGTGGCAGTGATCGGCGGGCTGATCACCTCGACCTTCCTGAGCCTGCTGGTGATCCCGGCCGTGTTCACGGGCGTGGACGACGTGGGCCAGTGGTTCGGCCGCATGTTGCGGCGCCTGCGCGGCCTGCCGCCCAAGGCCCCCGCATCCAGGCCGCAGGAGGCGCCGGCGATTCCCTGACGACGGGGGCCCGTACGCGGGCCCCGAATCCGTGCAAAAAGGGCGCCAACCACCCGGGTTTGCGCCCTTTAACAGTGCCGGCACGGCGGGATAATGGCGTACCGCTATGAACCTCGTCACCATCAACGTCGATTCCATCCAGCTCGGCCACCCCCTGCCATTCGCGTTGCGGGGTTCCGACGGCGCGCTGCTGGCCCAGAAGGGCTTCGTGGTGCAGTCGCAGGATGAACTGGGCACCATGCTGGCCCGGGGCCGGCAGCTGTGCGTGGACGTGGAAGAGTCCGGCGAGAGCTACCGCGCCTACGTCGCCCAGCTGCAGCGCATGCTGCGGCAGGACACCAACCTCGGGCAACTGGCGTCCATCAAGATGACTGCCGGT
This sequence comes from Acidovorax sp. Root219, assembly GCF_001428665.1. Classification (GTDB taxonomy): domain Bacteria; phylum Pseudomonadota; class Gammaproteobacteria; order Burkholderiales; family Burkholderiaceae_C; genus Acidovorax. Next base: position 742,909 of record NZ_LMIJ01000011.1, on the reverse strand, counting down.
GCCCAGGCCGCCCCGCGCGAGCGCGATGCCCCGCCCTATGTGGTGGACTGGCCCGCCCTGCAGGACCGCGCGACCCGGCTGCTGCGCAGCCCGCATGCCGCCGATTTTCCGGACCGCTTCCAGCCCCTGCATGCCGAACTGGCGCGCAACTGCGAACAGTCGCCCGATGCCACGCTGCTGGCGCTGATCTACCTGTCGGCGCAGGAGACGCGCATGTACAGCGGCACCCACGCCATGCTGGTGGCCTGCGTCTGCATGGTGGTAGCCAAGGAAATGCTGCGCTGGCCCCCGGCCCAGGTGCAGGTGGTGGGGCAGGCAGCCCTCTCCATGAACATCGCCATGACCGAGCTGCAGGACCAATTGGCCCAGCAGACCCAGCCCCTGACCTCGGCCCAGATCACCGCCGTGGAGGACCACGCGGCCCGCTCCGAAGCACTGCTGCGCGACCTGGGCGTGCACAGCGAGTTGTGGCTGGAGGCCGTGCGCCACCACCACCACCGCACCCCGGGTGCGTTCGGCCAAAAGAGCCCCGGCCTGCAGATGGCCCGGCTGATCCAGCGGGCCGACGTCTTCGGTGCCCGGCTGGCGCCGCGCGCTGCGCGCTCGCCCATGCCGGTGACCGCCGCCATGCAGGCCAGCTACTACGACGAGGAACAAAAGGTCGACGAGGCCGGCGCCGCCCTGGTCAAGGCCCTGGGCATCTACCCGCCGGGGGCCTTCGTGAAGCTCGCCAGCCAGGAAGTCGCCGTGGTGCTGCGCCGTGGCGCCAGCGGCACCACGCCGCGCGTGGCCGTGGTCACCAACCGGCTGGGCATGCCCACCGGTGAGCTGATACCCCGTGACACCTCCCAGCCCCAGTGGAAGATCGTTGGCGTGGTCGCGCACAAGGACGTGCGCGTCCAGCTGTCGCTCAACCGGCTGCTCCCCCTCGTCTGAGCCTGCGGCGCAGGCCGGCACCCGCAGGGCCTGCACGGCCACTGCGCCACACCATCCATTGCTGGACGGCACCTCTGCCCAGGTCCACCATGGCGGTCACCTTCCACCCCTTTGCGCGGCTGCCTGCCTGGCCGCTGGGGAGGCGCGCGCATCCGAAAGGTCCCGGGGCGCGTACTACTGTGCAGGCAGGCGGCAATCGCAGCGCTGTGGGTTGGGTCCCCCGCGCCGGTCGGGCCGAGGCATCGACCGGCAATTCCACGCAAATACCAATCAGTACAAATAAAAACTTATGTGGACAAAATATGATTCATTGGTTAAATTGGCCCTATCCAACTAGGCAGGTGTCCCCATGACCCAATTCCCGCGCTTTCTGGCCCTGGCCCATGCCACGGGTGCCCTGCTGTTTTTCGGCTTCGCTCCCTCCGCCTTCGCGGCCCCGCCCGAATCCTGCCCAGCCACGCTGCAGCACACCTTCCCCCGGTTGCAGGATGAAAAGCCGCAGTCGCTGTGCCAGTACAGCGGCAAGGTTGTCTTGGTGGTCAACACGGCCAGCTTCTGTGGTTTCACGGGGCAGTACAAGGGCCTCGAAGACCTCTATGCCCGCTACAAGGACAAGGGCCTGGTGGTGCTGGGCTTTCCCAGCAACGACTTCTCGCAGGAAAGCGGCAACAACCAGCAGATTGCGGATTTCTGTGAAAACACCTTCGGCGTGAAGTTTCCGATGTTCGCCAAGAGCGTGGTGACCGGTGCCGACGCCTCGCCGCTGTTTCGCCAGTTGGCCCAGATGTCCGGCCCGCCGCGCTGGAACTTCCACAAGTACCTGCTGGGCCGCGACGGCAAGCTGGTGGACAGCTACACCAGCCTCACCGCGCCGGACAGCAAGGGACTGGTCCGCGCCATCGAACAACAGCTGGCCACTGCACCAACTCGGTGAACGTAATGTTTTCTTTACATTTCTTCAAAAAAATGCAGGAGAAGCTCTGGAACTTCTGCAGAACGCCCTTACTCTATCCACAGCAAGGACGTGTTGAGCGTCCCCCCGTTTTAACGTTGCGAAGCCTTTCGGTCCCACGGGTTCCGACTGTTCTCCTGGAGCGCTTCTCCTCCCTCCCTCTCTTATTCGTTTCGGGACGCTTCGCAACTTTTTTATTCAGCCTGCCGGCCAGAGGGAGCCGGCCATGAAGATCGCCATCGTCGGCTCCGGCATTTCCGGGTTGGCCGTGGCCCACCGGCTGCGCGGCCAGGCCGACATCACCCTCTACGAAGCGGGCAGCTATTTCGGCGGCCACACCCACACAGTGGACGTGACCCTGCCGGGCCCCGAGGGCGACGCCGTGCACTGCGGCGTCGACACGGGTTTCCTGGTCTTCAACGAGCGCACCTACCCGAACCTGATCCGCCTGCTGGCCGACCTGGGCGTGGAAACCGCCAAATCCGACATGTCGTTCTCGGTGCAAGTACCGCAGGCCCTGGGCGGCGGGCGCACGCTGGAGTGGAGCGGCACGAACCTGTCCACCGTATTCGCCCAGCGCGGCAACCTCGTGAACCCGCGTTTCCTGGGCATGCTGCGCGATCTGCTGCGCTTCAACCGGCTGTGCACGCGCCTGGCCGAAGCCCAGGCCGACGCCGCGTTGATGCAGCCCCTGGCCGACTTCCTCAAGGAGCACCGCTTTGGCGACGCGTTCCGCGACTGGTACTTCCTGCCCATGCTGGGCTGCATCTGGAGCTGCCCCACAGACCAGATGCTGCAGTTCCCGGTGGCCACGATGATCCGCTTCTGCCACAACCACGGCCTGATCCAGGTGAGCGACCGGCCCCAGTGGTGGACGGTGGCCGGTGGCGCGCGCCACTATGTGGACAAGATCGTGGCGGGCATCGACGACAAGCGCCTGGACACCCCCGTGCGCCGCATCGAGCGCGACGCTGCAGGCGTGCGCGTGGTGACTACCGGCAACACCGAGCGCTTCGACCAGGTGGTGCTGGCCACCCACTCGGACCAGGCGCTGGCGCTGCTGGCCCAGCCCACGCTGCAGGAGCGCGCGGTGCTAGGTGCCATCCGCTACCAGGCCAACCGCGCCGTGCTGCACACCGACACCTCGGTGCTGCCCGAACGCCGTGCCGCCTGGGCCGCGTGGAACTACGAACGCGCACCCGAGCGCAGCCGTGAGTCGGCGCGCGTGTGCCTGCACTACCTCATCAACCAGCTGCAGCCCGTGCCCTTCGCGCAGCCGGTCGTTGTCTCGCTCAACCCGGTGGGCGAGATCGCCCCCGACCAGGTGATCGGCAGCTACGACTATGCCCACCCGGTCTTCGACCTGGCGGCCATCCGTGCGCAAAAGGGCGTCGCGCAGCTCCAGGGCCGTGAACGCACCTGGTTCTGTGGCGCCTGGACGGGCTATGGCTTCCATGAAGACGGGCTGAAGTCGGGCCTGGCCGTGGCCGAGCACTTGCTGGCCCGCATGCCGGCACCGCTGGCGGAGGCCGCCTGATGGACACCCGCACCGCCGAGCCGCTGCTGGGCTTTGGCCAGGTGCGCCATACGCGCCTGCGCCCCCAGCGGCATGCATTTGCCTACCCCACCTTCTTCCTGATGCTGCCCATGCGCTCACTGCGCGCACAGGCAGCCGGGCTGCTGGCCGTGAACCGCAGGGGCGCCATCAGCTTTCACGATGCCGACCATGGCGACGGCCGCAGCGACGCCCAGGGCGGTGCACTCGCCTGGATCGACGAATTGCTGCGCGCCGAAGGCATCGCGGACGCCACGGGCGAGGTCTGGCTGCACTGCTACCCGCGCGTGCTGGGCTACACCTTCAAGCCCGTGAGCTTCTGGTACTGCCACCGCCCGGACGGCAGCCTGCGCGCCATCGTGGTCGAGGTCAACAACACCTTTGGCGAGCGCCACTGCTATCTGCTGGACCAGCCGCGCTACGGCGCCGAGCAGCATGCGCGCAAGGTGTTCCACGTCTCGCCGTTCTGCGACATCAGCGGCGGCTACCGTTTCCGCTTCCTGCGCACGGTGCAGGGCGGGCAGGAGCGCACCGTGGTGCGCATCGACCACGACGACGCCAGCGGCCCGCTGCTGCAGACCAGCGTGAGCGGCACGCTCTCGCCCATCACCCGCGAGACCCTGCGCCAGGCGCTGTGGGGCTACCCGGCGATGACGCTGGCGGTGATCGCCCGCATCCACTGGCAGGCCCTCCGTCTGTGGGCCAAGCGGGTGCGCTTTCACCGCAAGCCCGCGGCCCCCGCCTCCGCCGTGACCCGCTGAGCCCGGCACGCACCGTCCCGAAACCCCTCTTCCATCCGGCCCGCCATGAACAGCACCACCCTCGCACCCGCCCTGCCAAGGGGCACCCCTGCCGCCGCCCGCACGGCCCTGCGCCTGATGCAGCGCCTGCAACACGGCAGCCTCACGGTGCAACTGCCCGACGGCACGCTGCAGCATTTCGGCAACCACCATGGCGACGGGCCGGCAGCGGCCATCACGCTCAGGAACTGGAACGTCTGCAAGGCAGCCCTCAAGTCCGGCGACATCGGGGTTGCCGAGAGCTACATCGCTGGCGACTGGACCACGCCGAACCTCACGGACCTCCTGCGCGTGTTCATCGCCAACCGCCAGCAGGTGGAGGGTGTGATCTATGGCAGCTGGGCCGGGCGGCTGCTGTACCGCATCAAGCACCTGCTCAACCGCAACACGCGCGCCAACAGCCAGAAGAACATCCACGCCCACTACGACCTGGGCAATGCCTTCTACACGTTGTGGCTGGACGACACGATGAACTACTCGTCGGCCTGGTTCGAGGGCGATGCCGGTGGCGACATGCGCACCGCCCAGCATGCCAAGGTGCGCCGCGCCCTGCGCATGGCGGGCGTGCAAGCGGGCGACCGGGTGCTGGAGATCGGCTGCGGCTGGGGGGCGCTGGCCGAGATGGCCACCACCGAGTTCGGTGCCTCGCTGACCGGCGTGACGCTGTCCACCGAGCAGCTGGAGTTCGCGCGCCAGCGCATAGACGCGAGCGGCGTGGGTGCCCAGGCCGATCTGCGCCTGCAGGACTACCGCGACATCACCGACGGGCCCTACGACGCGGTCTGCTCCATCGAGATGATCGAGGCCGTGGGCCGCGAGTACTGGCCGACCTATTTCCAGGCCGTGCGGCGCCTGCTCAAGCCCGGCGGCAAGGCCTGCATCCAGAGCATCGTGATCGACGACGGCCTGTTCGAGCGCTACATCAGCTCCACCGATTTCATCCAGCAGTACATCTTTCCGGGCGGCTGCCTGCCCTGCCCGCGCGAGTTCCGCCGCGAGGCCGAGGCCGCCGGCCTGCGCGTGGTGGATGAGTTCGCCTTCGGCCAGGACTATGCCGAGACCCTCAGGCGCTGGCGCGAGCGCTTTCTGGCCCAGCGTGCGCAGATCCTGCAGCTCGGCTTCGACCAGCGCTTCCTGCACATCTGGGAGTTCTACCTGGCCTATTGCGAAGCGGCCTTTGCCATGGCCAACATCAACCTCGTCCAGTACACCCTGGTGCGTGACTGAGCCATGGCCATGACGCAAGCCGCCATGCTCATCCTGGCCCTGGCATTGCTCTGCCCGGGCGTGGCCCTGGCGCAGGCGCCGGCTGCAGCGCCGCTGGCCGGCCTGCGCCAGGCCGGCCAGGGCACGCTGCGCTTCCTGGGCTTTGAAATCTACAGCGCCCAGCTGTGGGTGAGCCCCGGCTTTGACGCCAGCGACTACACCGCCCAACCCCTGGTGCTCCAGCTGGCGTACCAGCGGGATTTCACGGCCGAAGCGATCGCCGGGCGCTCCATCCAGGAAATGCGCCGCGTGGGCCGCTTCACCCCCGCCCAGGCCACGCGCTGGCAACAGGCCCTGCAGGCCGCACTGCCCGACGTGAAGGCGGGCGACCAGCTCACCGGCATCTACCAGCCCGGGGCGGGCGCCGTGTTCCAGATGGGCGGGCAGGTCGTGGGCGAGGTCAAGGACCCCGAGTTCTCGCGCCTGTTCTTCGGCATCTGGCTGTCGCCGCGCACCTCCGAGCCAGCGCTGCGCCAGGCGCTGATCGCTGCACCCTCTGCTGCGGGGACGCCGTGACCGCCGGCGCGCTGCTGCCCTGGCGCCAGGGGCTGGCCTATGGCCTGCTCGGGCTGCCGCTGGCCTTCGTGGCGCTGCCGCTGTACGTGCTGCTGCCCAACCACTACGCCCGTGAGTTCGGCATGCCCCTGGCCACGCTGGGCGGCGTGCTGCTGGCCGCGCGCCTGTTCGATGCGGTCTCGGACCCGCTGCTCGGCCGCTGGGCCGACCGGCTGTTCGAACGCTCGCCGCTGGCGGTTCTCTCCACGGGGGCGGTATCGGCCGTGGTGCTGGCCGTCGGGCTCACCGCGCTGTTCTTTCCCAAGGTGCAGGGCCAGGGCGCGCTCGCGGCCTGGGCGCTGGTCTGCCTGCTGGTCACCTACCTGGCCTACAGCCAGCTCGGCATTGCGCACCAGTCCTGGGGTGCGCGCCTGGGCGGTGACGAGCTGCAGCGCAGCCGCATCGTCGCCTGGCGCGAGGGCGCGGCCCTGGTGGGCGTGGTGCTCGCCTCGGTACTGCCCGCGCTGCTGGGCCTGCCGGTGATGCTGGGCGTGTTTGCGGCCGCCCTGGTGCTGGGCTGGCTGGCGTGGCTGCGCGCACCCCGGCCCGCGCCAGTTGCGCCACACGCCACAGACCGTGCAGACCTTTGGCGGCCCTGGACGCGGCCCGCCTTTCGCCGCCTGCTGGCGGTGTTCGTGCTCAACGGCATTGCCAGCGCCGTACCGGCCACACTGGTGCTGTTCTTCATCCAGGACCGGCTGCAGGCCCCGCCGGGCCAGGAGCCGATGTTCCTGGCCGCGTACTTCCTCTGCGCAGCGCTCTCGATCCCGCTGTGGCTGCGCGCCGTGGCGCGCTGGGGCTTGGCCCGCACCTGGCTGGCGGGCATGCTGCTGGCCGTGGCCGTGTTTGGCTGGACGGCTGGGCTCGGAATGGGCGACAACATGCCCTTCCTTGCCGTGTGCGCACTCTCGGGCATGGCCCTGGGCACCGACCTCGCCTTGCCCGGTGCCCTGCTGGCCGGGGTGGTGACGGCCGAAGGCGACAGCGGCCGGCACGAGGGCGCCTACTTCGGCTGGTGGAACTTTGCCACCAAGCTCAACCTGGCACTGGCCGCAGGCCTGGCCCTGCCCTTGCTCGACGCACTGGGCTACACGCCTGGCACGCGCAGCGCAGAGGGCCTGCAGACGCTGGGCCTGGCCTATGCCGTGCTGCCCTGCGCCTTGAAGCTGGTGGCCGCGGCAGCGCTGTACTTCCTGATCCTGCGGCAACCACCCCTTGTCGCAGCCATTCCATCCCTCCAAGGCAAACCATGATGCAGCGACGCTTGTTACTCCTTTCGGCGGCCGCCGTGGCCGCCCCCGTGGCGCTGTCGGGCTGCGCGGGCCAGAACCTGGCCGACTACGCGGCCGAAAAGCCCGTGCTCGACCTGGCGCAGTATTTCAATGGCGTGATCGACGCGCACGGCATGTTCCAGGACCGCAGCGGCAAGATCGTCAAACGCTTCACCGTGGTCATGAACTGCCAGTGGACCGGCAACCAGGGCGTGCTGGACGAGGCCTTCACCTATTCGGACGGCAGCACGGAGCGGCGCATCTGGCGCCTCACCCGTGAGGCCGATGGCCGCTACACAGGCACGGCCGGCGACGTGATCGGCCAGGCCGTAGGCCAGGTGCGCGGCAACGCCTTCCGCTGGAACTACACGCTGGCCCTGCCCGTGGATGGCACGGTCTACCACGTGGACCTGGACGACTGGATGTACCTCATGGACGAGCGCGTGATGCTCAACCGCGCCACCATGAGCAAGTTCGGCGTGCGTCTGGGCGAGATCACGCTGTCGTTCACCCGGCGGGCGCCATGAGCCTGAACCCCCGCCTGCGCGACTGGCAGGGCCGCCGGGCCTGGCTGGTGGGCGCCTCCAGCGGCATCGGCCGGGCCACGGCATCGGCCCTGCATGCGCGCGGGGCCGAGGTCATCGTCTCGGCCCGCAGCGAAGCGGCGCTCAATGCGTTCGCCGTGCAGCACCCTGGCAGCATCGCCCTGCCGCTGGACACCGCCGTACCGGAGGCTGTGAAGGCGGCCGCAGCCCAGGTGCTGGCGGGTGGACCGCTGGACCTGGTGTGCTACTGCGCAGGCACCTACCACCACATGCGCGCCACGGAGTTCGACCTGCCCGTGATGCTGCGCCACGAACAGGTGAACTACACAGGCGTGCTGCACCTGCTGGCCGCCGTGCTGCCAGACATGCTGGCCGCCGCACAGTCGGGCCGCCCCGGGCATGTGAGCCTGGTCAGCAGCGTGGCGGGCTTTCGCGGGCTGCCCAAGAGCCTGGCCTACGGCCCGACCAAGGCGGCGCTGATCAACCTGGCCGAGGCACTGTACCTGGACCTGCACGGCCTGGGCATGGGCGTGAGCGTGGTCAACCCCGGCTTCGTGGCCACGCCGCTCACCGAGGGCAATGACTTTCGCATGCCCGCGCTGATCACGCCCGAAGAGGCGGCCACGGCCATCCTCAAGGGCTGGGGGCAAGGCGCGTTCGACATCCACTTCCCCAAGCGCTTCACGCGCGTGATGAAGATGCTGCGCGTGCTGCCGTATGGGTGGTACTTTCCGGCCATTCGCAAGTTCACCGGACTGTGAGCCCCATGCCGCCGCCAGACACCACCCCATCCACCGAAGAAGCCGTCACCCGCGTGATCGCCTTTTTCGAGACCCTGGCCCCGGCCGACGTGGCGGCACTGGGCCGCCTGTATGCGGCCGATGCGCGCTTCAAGGACCCGTTCAACGAGGTGCAGGGCCTGCCCGCCATCCGGCACATCTTCGAGCACATGTTCGTGGCGCTGGAGCAGCCGCGCTTCGTGGTGACGGGCCGCGTGGTGCAGGGGCAGCAGTGCTTCCTGACCTGGGAGTTCCTGTTCGCCTTCCGCAATTTCCACAAGGGCGTGGCACAGACGGTGCGCGGCGCCTCGCACCTGGTGTTCGACGACCAGGGCCTGGTCACGCTGCACCGCGACTACTGGGATGCAGCCGAGGAGCTGTACGAAAAGCTGCCCGTGGTGGGTGGGTTGATGCGCTGGCTCAAGAAGCGCGCCAACAGTTGAGGTCGATCACGCGCGATCCCGCAGGCGCAAGTGTCCAGGCAAGGGCACGGCACGCTGCAGCACCCCTTCGGCCAGCCACACCGCGCTGTTCCAGGCCCGGCCGGCCACGTAGGGCAGGGGCAGTTGCTGGTAGTCGTCGTTGAAGACCTCGAAGCTGTAGTCGCCCCGGTAGCCCATGCCGTCGAGCTTGCGCACCAAATCGACCAGCGCCTGGCTGTGCACGCCCTCGCCCGGGAACACGCGGAAGTGCCGCGCCGTGTCGATGCGCTCCTGCACCGTGCGCGTCTCCTGCCACATGAAGTCCGACAGCTGCACCAGGTAAATGCGCTCCGGGTCCACGCCCTCCAGGGCTTCGAGCGGCGTGCTGGTGGCGAACTGGTGGTAGGAGTCGATGGCCAGGCCCAGGTTGGGGCAATCGGCCCGTTGCACCGCGGCCCAGGCCTGGTGCACCTCGTTGATGTGCCGGCCCCAGGACAGGCCCTCGAACGCAATGCGGATACCGTGGGGCAGCGCCAGCATGGCCAGCTTGCGCAGGTCGCGCGCAATCGCTTCGGGATCGTCCGTGGCATGCAGCGAAGTGGAACTGCAGGCCAGCAGCACCCGGGTGCCCAGCGCGCGCGCCATGAGGATCATCTGCTGGGCGATGCCCAGCTTGTAGCTGTGCAGGTGGCCCGAGAGCCCCTCGAAATCGCGCAGCACCTGAAAGCCCGTGACGCGCAGGCCGCTGCTGCGCACCGCCTGCACGGCAGCGTCGATACCCTCGGGGTGGCCGACGAGGTCGCGCGCGGCCAGCATGATCTGGCCGAAGCCGGCGGCCTTCACGGCGGCCAGCTTGGCCTCCAGCGGACCGGCGAGGCTGATGGTGTCCATGCCGAAATCGGCGACGTTGCGTTGCATGGCCTGGGCGCGCATGGGGAGTGCCGTTTTCATCGCGGGTCGAGCACCAGCTCGAAGCTGGCGCCACCCGCATCGGCACGCGTAAGCGCTCCTCGGACTTCGCTGTGCACGCCCGTGGGCGATTCGACGAAATCCACACCTTGTGCGCGCAGGGCTGCCACCGTGGCCAGCACGTCGCCCGTGCCGAAGGCCACGCGCTGCAGCAGTTCGCCGGGGTCGGCATCGAGCGCGTCGATCAGCGGCTCGATGAGCTGCCAGTACAGCGTGCCGCAGGGACTGGCGAGGATGCGCCCCTGCGTGAGCACGCCAAAGCTCTGCTCGGGCGGCAGCTCGGCAAAGCCGAACAGCTCACCATAGAAGGCGGTCCAGTCGGCCAGCCGATCGAGGCCGATGTACTGCACCAGGCCGAACAGGTGCAGGCCGTGCTGGGCTGGCGGGCGTGGGTCCGCCCCCGGTATCGGTACGAAGTCCACGTCGTAGATCGAGAACTCACGGTGCCGGTCGACGAAGTAGATGCGGCTGGTGCCCACGCCGTGGATGGCCGGGATGTTGAGCTCCATGACCTCGACCTCGGTATGCACGGCCCAGGCGCCGAGCTCCAGCACGCGCCGGTAAGCGGCGGCAGCATTGCCGACGCGAAAGGCAATGGCGGCCAGCACCGGGGCATCACCGGGGGCCTGCGCGCCATGGGCCGGCTCGTCGCCCTGGTGGGCGTTGACGATGATGTTCATGCCGCCCTGGCGGTACAGCAGCACCTCGCGCGAGCGGTGGCGCGCCACGGGCTTGAAGCCCATGCGCTCCAGCGCCTGGCCCAGTGCCTGGGGGCGGGCCGTGGCGTATTCGATGAACTCCACGCCCTGCAGGCCCAGGGGGTTGGGCAGGGTGCCCAGGGATTCACGGTCGGCCGTCATCGGGGGGCTCATGGGCGGGGCTCCTTGTGAAATGGTGAGCGCACCAGGTCAGCGCCTGGTGACCAATTGGCGAAAGTGCGCATCCATGCGCGCAGGATCGGGGGCGACGCCGGTGAACAATTCGAACGCCCCGACGGCCTGGCCCACGGCCATGCCGCCGCCGTCCGAGACTCGGCAACCCAGGGCGCGTGCGGCCTGCACCAGGGCCGTTTCGAGCGGGAAGTACACCACCTCGGACACCCACATGGCGGGGCGCAGCAGGCCCACATCCAGAGGCACGCCGGGCAGTTTGTCCATACCGGTGGGCGTGGCGTGGATCAGCCCCGTGGCCTGCGCCATGGCAGTGGCGATGTCGCTGGCATGGGCCCTCGCACCGTAGAGCGCATTGACGTCCGCCGCCAGTTGCGCGGCGCGCTCGGGCTGCGCATCCACGATGACCAGGCGCTGCGCGCCCAGCCGCAGCACGGCATGGGCAATGGCCGCGCCGGCACCGCCTGCGCCCAGCAGCACCACATGGGCCAGATCGGCCTCTGGCAAGGCACGTTGGAAACCCCAGGCCCAGCCCGAGCCATCGGTGTTGTGCCCCACCAGCCGGCCATCCTGCACCACCACGGTGTTCACGGCACCCATGGCCCGCGCCTCCTCGGACAAGTCGTCGAGATGCGCGATTACGGCCTGCTTGCAGGGATAGGTCACGTTGCAGCCGGCATAGCCCATGATGCGTGCCGCCGACAGCAGGGTGGGCAGCTGCGCGGGCGAAGATGCGGATCGGTCCAGGTCGATCAGCTGGTAGTGCAGGCGCATGCCGTGGTGCCGCGCTTCTTCTTCGTGCAGCGCGGGCGACAGCGATTGTTGGATGCCTGCACCGATCAGCCCGATCAGTACCTTGCGGGGGCTTGTGGAAGACATGGTGGGAGGGGAGTCGAGAAGCAGGGTGTCCATGGGATACAGGCCTTGCCGCATGGCCTTGGCCGAAGCCGAGACCATGCGGGTTACCGGATTACTTGCCGCCGCGCAGCTTGGCCAGCGTGGCGTAGACCTCCTGCACCGTCTCGGCGCCGACCTTGTCGCTGTGCTTTTCGACCACGGGCTTGACCTTGGCGCGCAGCTTGTCGACCTCGGCCGGCGAGAACTCGGTCACTTGCATGCCCGCCTTCTTGAGCTCCTCCAGCGCCACGTCGGCCTGCGAGCGCGAGACGCTGCGCTGGAAGGTGGTGGCCTCGGCCATGGCTTCGGTAACAGCCTTCTGGTCCGCCGGGTTCAGGCTGTCCCAGAACTTCTTGCTGACGATGACGGCCTGCGGGTTGTACATGTGGCGCGTGATCGTGAGGTGCTTTTGCACCTCGGCGAACTTGGACGAGAGGATGGTCGAGAACGGATTCTCCTGGCCGTCCACCGCCTTTTGCTCCATGGCGGTATAGAGCTCGGGGAAGGGCATGGGCACGGCGTTGGCGCCCAGTGCGTTGAACATGTCGATGTAGATCGGCGACTGGATCACGCGGATCTTGAGGCCCGCGATGTCCTCTGCCTTGGTGATGGGCTTCTTGCTGTTGGTCAGGTTGCGAAAGCCGAGCTCCCAGTAGCCCAGGCCCACCAGGTTCTTGGCCTGCAGCTTGTCGAGCAGCTTCTTGCCGAAGGGGCCGTCGGTGACAGCATCGGCTTCCTGCGGCGAGGCGAACAGGAAGGGGAAGTCGTAGATGCCGAATTCCTTGGTCTGGGCGGAGAGGATGCCCGCGTTGAGCACGGTCATCTCCACCGTGCCGCCCTGCAGCGCCGAGACGGTCTGCAGGTCACCGCCCAGCGTGCCGCCGGGGAAGAGCTTGACCGCGATGCGGCCATTGGTCTTGGCGGCCACGAGGTCGGCGAACTTCTGCGCGCCCTGGGCCTGGGGGTGCTCTTTCTGGTTCTGGAAGGCGAACTTGATGGTGCGCTCCTGCGCGTGGGCACCGGACAACAGCGATGCGGCAACCAGGGCCGTGGCCAGCAGGGTCTTCAAGAGGGTCATGATGAAAGTCTCCTTGATGTAGTGGGTAGCGGAACGGAACGACGACGGTGAAATTTTCAGCCGGTGAGCCAGCGCAGCGGCACCATGACGATGGAGGGGAACACCACCAGCAGGAACATCACGAAGAACTGGGCCAGCATGAAAGGCAGCACGCCACGCGTGACCTGGTCCATGGAGATGCGCCCCACCCCGGCCACGACGTTGAGCACTGTGCCCACCGGCGGCGTGATCAGCCCGATGGCGTTGTTGATGATGAACAGCACGCCGAAGTACACGGGGTCGATGCCGGCAGCCTTGACCACCGGCATCAGCACTGGGGTCAGGATCAGGATGGTGGGCGTCATGTCCATAGCCGTGCCCACCACCATCACCAGCACCATGATGGCCACCAGCAGCAGCGTCTGGTTGCCCATGAAGGGCTCCAGCATGCCGATGACCTTGGTGGGCAGGTCGGCCACGGTGATCAGCCAGGCCGAGACCATGGCAGCAGCCACCAGGAACATCACGATGGCGCTGGTGCGGGCCGAGGCCTGGAAGATGCCTGCCAGCTGGCGCACGCCGATCTCGCGGTAGACGAACATCGCCACCAGCAGGGCATACACGGCCGCGACCACGGCCGCCTCGGTCGGGGTGAACACGCCCATGCGCAGGCCCACCAGGATGATGAGGGGCAGGCCCAGGGCCCAGACGGCTTCGCGCAGCGCCTTGAGCAGTTCGGCGCGCGAGGCCTTGGGCGGGGGCTGCACTTTCTCGTTGCGCACCAGCCACCACCAGGTGACCGCGAGCGACAGACCCAGCAGCACGCCGGGCACGATGCCCGCGAGGAACAGCTTGCTGATGGACACATTGGCGGCCACGCCGAAGATCACGAAGCCGATGGAAGGCGGGATGACCGGGGCGATGATGCCGGCCGATGCGATCAGGCCGGCCGAGCGGGCCTTGTCGTGCCCGGCAGCGACCATCATCGGCAGCAGCAGCGAGGCGAGGGCTGCGGCATCGGCCACGGCCGAGCCCGAGACGGCGGCCAGGAGCACGGCGTCCATGATGGTCACGTAGCCCAGGCCGCCGGGCATGTGGCCCACCAGCGCCAGCGCCAGCTTGACGATGCGCCGCGACAGGCCGCCGACATTCATGATTTCGCCGGCCAGCATGAAGAAGGGCACCGCCAGCAGGGGAAAGCTGTCGGCACCATTGATGACGTTCTGCGCCAGGATCTGCGCGTCGAACAGGTCCAGGTGCCACATCAGCGCAGCGCCGCTGAGCAGCAGGGCATAGGCGATGGGGATGCCGATCGCCATGGCGAGAAGCAGGGATCCGAGGAAGATGGCGACGGTCATGGGCGGGTGTCCTGTGGGCGTGCGGTGCGGCGGATCAGGGGCGCTTGGCAGGCAGATCGGAATCGACCCCATTGCGTTGTGCCAGCGCGGACAACTCCTCACTCTCCTGCACCATGACCAGCTCCTGTTCGGACAGTGGGGTGAACAGCGTGCGCAGCAGATCGCGCAGCAGGATGGCGATGCCCGAGGCGCCCATGAGCACGCCGCTGGCGTAGAAGATCGCCACCGATGCGCCGGTGACGGGGGCCTCGGTCTCCCAGTTGATCAGCATCTGCGCCCAGCTGCCCGACAGCAGCAGCCAGGAAACGAAAATCATCGCCACCTGCGCCAGTGCCAGGCAGGCGCGCTTGCCGGCGGGCGGCAGGCGCGAGACCAGCATGTCGGTGCCCAGGTGGCCGTGCTCGCGCAGTGCCACGATGGAACCCATGAAGGTGAGCCACACGAACAGCCAGCGCGAAAGCTCTTCGGAGATGGTGATGCCCGAGTTGAGCGCATAGCGCGCCACCACGTTGCCGAAGACCAGCACCACCATCAGGGCCAGGCAAAGGCCTCCGAGCATGTCGAGCAGGCGGGTGTATCGCCCCAGCAGGCGGTCGGTCCATTCCAGCATTGCCAGTCTCCGGTCGTTGTGATCGAGATTTTGTACGAACTGGTTAGTATTTAATCCAGGTACAAACCCTGATCCCCCGCAGCCGGGGCGTGGTTGCCGCGAAAGCTCAGGGGCGCAGGAAGCGCACGATCATCTCGACGATGGATTCGCGGCGCTCGGCCATGGCGGCCGGCGAGTCGAGCGTGCGCTTGAAGATGGCGCCGAAGGTGTGCCGGTTGGAGACGTTGAAGAAGCACAGCGCCGAGATCGACATGTGCAGATCAACCGGGTCCACGTCGGGCCGGAAGACGCCTGCGCCCACGCCGCGCTGGTAGACCTTGTGCACCGCATGAATGACCGGGATGTTGAGCTCCTGGATGGTCGTGGAGCGGCTGATGTACTCGCCGCGGTGCATGTTCTCGTTCATCACCAGGCGGATGAAGTCGGGGTTGGCCAACTGGTAGTCGAAGGTGAAGCCGACCAGGGTGCGCAGGGCCTGCTCGGGCGCCAGGTCTTCCAGGTGCAGCTCCGACTCGATCTGCCGGATGCGGCGATAGGCTTCCTCCAACACCTTGACGTACAAGCCTTCCTTGCTACCGAAATAGTAGTAGATCATGCGCTTGCTGGTGCTGGTGAGCGCCGCGATCTCATCGATGCGGGCACCGGCCAGGCCTTTGTCCGCGAACTCCGCCGTGGCCACCTGCAGGATGTTGGCCATCGTGCGGTCGGGGTCGTTCACGCGTACACGCTCGGCACCGGGGGTGGCCGCAGCCTCGCGCGCAGCGCGTTGCCGCGCCGGGCGGCTGGCACTGGCGGATGGCTGGGGATTTTGAACCGTTTCGTCCATATGCGCCAAGCATACGGCAAGGGCCAGCCCCTCTGGCCCCTCCGGTGCGATCAAGAGGGCTTGGTGTCTGCGAAGCTCGGGCGCTGCATGAGCTTGTCCAGCAGCTTGCCCAGGTTGGGGTACTCGCTGCGCCAGGCTACGTCCGGGAAGCGGAATTCGAGCCAGCCCAGGGCGCAGCCCACGGCGATGTCCGACAGGCTCAGGTGGATACCACTGCAGTAGGGTTTGTCGCCCAGGCCCTGGCTCATGGACTTGAGGCTGTCGTTGACCTTGCGCATCTGGCGGTCGATCCAGGCCTGGCTGCGCTCGCTGTCCTTGCGGTGGGCCCAGGTGGCTTCCAGGCGGGCGAGGATGGCCGCGTCCACCACACCGTCGGCCAGGGCTTCCCAGGTCTTGACCTCGGCACGCTCACGGCCCTGGCTGGGGATGAGCTTGCCCACAGGAGAGAGGGTGTCCAGGTACTCGACGATCACGCGCGAGTCGAAGACGGCCTCGCCGCCTTCCATCACCAGGCAGGGCACCTTGCCCAGCGGGTTGGAGGTGGCGATGCTCGTGTCGTCGGCCCAGACGTTTTCCTGCACGAACTGGTAGTCGAGCTTCTTTTCGGCCATGACGACGCGCACCTTGCGTACATAAGGGCTGGCGGAGGCTCCGATCAATTTCATGGGGTGGTTTCCAGTGCGCGGGATAAGCTGACGTTACACGACCGATTCTATCGGCTGCGCCCCCTGGCGCCTGTCCCGCAAGCCCCCCGCATGGGGGATACCAGAACGCGCAGGAGCGCCTGTAGCGGCCTGCCACGAGAGCTGCAGCGCACTGGTGCAGATTTGCAACAGCTTGTCTGCGGCGCACCAGGCCACCGGGTGCACTGGGCGGATTGGGGTTTCCCCGTGCGTGCAGCCTACAATCTGGCCCCATGAGCCTGTCCACCATCACTGCCCTGTCGCCGCTCGACGGCCGCTATTCCAACAAACTCGCCGCCCTGCGCCCCATCATGAGCGAGCACGGCTACATGCACCGGCGCGTGCAGGTGGAAGTGGCCTGGTTCATCGCGCTGTCGGACGCAGGCTTTGCCGAGTTCAAGCCGCTGACTACCGGCGCGCGTGCCTACCTTTTGGGCCTGGTGAAGAATTTCTCGGAAGCCGATTCGGCCGCCATCAAGGACATCGAGAAGACCACCAACCACGACGTGAAGGCCGTGGAATACTGGATCAAGAGCAAGTTCGAGGCGCGCCCCGAGCTGGAAAAGGCCGCCGAGTTCGTGCACTTTGCCTGCACCAGCGAAGACATCAACAACACCAGCCATGCGCTGCAGTTGCGCTCGGGCCGAGACCAGGTCGTGCTGCCAGGACTGGACCGCGTGGTGCTCAAGCTGCGCGAGATGGCCCATGCCTACGCCGACGTGCCCATGCTCAGCCGCACCCACGGCCAGACGGCCAGCCCCACCACCGTGGGCAAGGAGATGGCCAACGTGGTGGTGCGCCTGCAGGCCGCCTGCGAGCGCATTGCCGGCGTGAAGATTCTGGGCAAGATGAATGGCGCCGTGGGCAACTACAACGCCCACATGTCGGCCTGGCCCGATTTCGACTGGGAGGCGTTCAGCAAGAAGGTCATCGAAACCCCCGAGCCCCTGGGCCTGGGCCTGACCTTCCAGCCCTACAGCATCCAGATCGAGCCGCACGACTATATGGCCGAACTGTTCGATGCCGTGGCACGTGCCAACACCATCCTGGTCGACCTGTCGCGCGACATCTGGGGCTATGTGAGCCTGGGCTACTTCAAGCAGCGCCTGAAGGCCGGCGAGATCGGCTCCAGCACCATGCCGCACAAGGTCAACCCCATCGACTTCGAGAACGCCGAAGGCAACCTGGGCCTGGCCAATGCGCTGCTGCGCCACCTGTCGGAAAAGCTGCCCGTCAGCCGCTGGCAGCGCGACCTGACCGACAGCACGGTGCTGCGCAACATGGGCGTGGCCCTGGGCTATGCCGCGCTGGCGTATGCCTCGCTGCTGACCGGCCTGAACAAGCTGGAGCTCAACGAGGAAGCCCTGGCCGAGGATCTGGACTCATCCTGGGAAGTGCTGGCCGAGCCGATCCAGACGGTGATGCGCCGCTTTGGCGTGCAGGGCGCGTACGAGAAGCTCAAGGAAGTCACGCGCGGCAAAACCGTGACGGCCGAGGCGCTGCACGGGCTGATCCAGTCGCTGGAAATCCCGCAGGCCGAGAAGGACCGGTTGCTGGCGATGACGCCGGGCAGCTACACCGGCAAGGCAGCAGCGCTGGCCCGTCGGGCCTGAGCAGTTTCTGCCGCAAGCCCGGAGCCCAGCGGCCCAGGCGCGGCATGCCCGCGACGAAAATCGCCTGTGCCCTGTGGCGCATGGTGATTTCCTATTTTCACGGCCTCTGTTGCCTGCACACGGGCATGGGCAGCGGTCAATTGTTGTTCAGTGAGACCGCATGGCCATCAAATCCACCATCTTCAAGGCGAATCTGCAGATCGCCGACATCGACCACGGCTACTACGCGGACCATGCGCTGACGCTGGCGCGGCACCCGAGCGAGACCGACGAGCGCATGATGGTGCGCCTGGCGGCGCTGGCCATCCACGCGCACGACCTCAACGACATCTGCAATGGCGATGGCACGTTGGCCTTTGGCGCCGGGCTGTCGGACCCGGACGATCCGGACGCATCGCTGACCGATTTCACCGGCCGCAAGCGCGTCTGGATCGAGGTCGGCCAGCCCGAAGACAAACCGCTGACCAAGGCCTGCAGCAAGTCCGACAGCGTGGTGGTGTACTGCTTCAACCACGCGGCCGAGATCTGGTGGAAGGGTATCGAGACCAAACTCTCGCGCCTGGAAAAACTGCAGGTCTGGCGCATTCCCACCGAAGCTTCGCAGGCCCTGGCGGCCCTGGCCGAGCGCAGCATGCAACTGCAGGCCACGGTGCAGGAAAGCGCCCTGACGCTGAGCAGCAATCTGGGCAGTGTGGTCGTGGAGCCGGTGCGCTGGAAGTAACCGCCGCATCCTGGCCGCGCAGCAGCGGCAGGCACAGGGGCTGAAGCTCAGTCGCGCGGCATCAACACGCCGCAGTGCCAGCACTGCTCGAAGCCACCCTCCACCGTCTCACCGCAACGGCACACCCAGTGGCGCTGTGGCAGGTTTTGCAGGTCATGGAGCAGGGTGCGTGCGCGGCTGGCGTGCTCGTCGTATTCGAGCCAGATCTCGGGCAGGCACTGGTCGGGCGGCAGGTGGCCGGCGGCGGCACCCAGGTACTGGCGCTGCACCGAGGCGGTCATGCCGGCCTCGCACAGGATGTCGGCCCAGAGCGTGGCAATCGCGATGTTGGGGGCCTGGGTCAGTCGCAGCATGGCCCCACCATACCGGTTTGGGGGCGCGGCGTACAGGGGCCGCTATGCCTGGCGGAGCCGGCTCCGTGCCGGGGGCACCGGTAAGCCTACAGCGGCCTCTGGCACCGGGGCCTTCGCCGATGGCCCTTCTGCCGCGCGCTCCGAGTACCGGTTGAAACGCCAGGCCGAGTGCTCCAGCGTGATGCGGCGCCACACACTGCGCTTTTCAGCTGCGGTGTAGGCGAGCCAGTGCTGCACCTCGTCGAAGCTGCGGCCGCAGCCCTTGCATTGGTCATCGCCCTGGCTGGTGGAGCAGATGGCGATGCACGGGGTGTCGGGCGTGGTGTCGTACCAGGCCTTCCATGCCGCCATGGCCTCTGGCGGAAAGCTGGCCTCGTCCGCCTCGTCCTCGTGCCAGTAGACCATCAGCGCATACACCTCGGCCAGGGCCCGGATCTGCGGCGCCAGGGTCATGCCATCGGGCGAGGGGGAGCGCTCGCGCCAGTGGTTGATGGCGGCTTCGATGTCGGTGATGTGGATGGACGAGGGGGGCATAAAAAAAGAGCCCCCGCCAGGTTCTAACCAGCAGGGGCCCGGAGCATAACCGGCCTTGCCCGGCATGCGGGCAAGGAGGTTAATCGGCTCAGTTGTTGCCCAGCGCAATGCCCTCACGCCGCGGATCAGCGCCGCCGGCGTAAGTACCCGCTGCGGGGTTGCGCGAGAGCAGGCCGGCATTGCCGTTGGCGCGCACGCCGTTGAACACCACGCCGTGCAGGCCGCTGGCAAAGGTGTCGGTCTGCGCCACGGTGTGGCCACGGGCCCTGAGGCCGTCGCGGATGGCGGCCGTGTCGATGACCGAGCCCTTCTCGATGGAGGTGGTGGCGTTGGTCTGCGCGCCGAAGTTGGGCAGGTTGATGGCCTGCTGCACGTTCAGCCCCCAGTCGGTCATGCCCAGAATGCTCTTGGCGGTGTACTGGATGATGGCGCTGCCGCCGGGCGAGCCGATGGCCCCTTCGAAGTCGCCGGTGGCGGCGTTGAAGATGATGGTCGGCGCCATGGAGCTGCGTGGCCGCTTGCCGGGCTGCACGCTGTTGGCGATGGCCTTGCCGGCGGAGTCGGTGGCGGTGAACGAGAAGTCGGTGAGCTGGTTGTTCAACAGGAAACCGCGCACCATCTGCAGGCTGCCGAAGCCGTTCTCGATGGTGGTGGTCATCGATACGGCATTGCCCGAGGCATCGACGATGGACAGGTGGGTGGTGGAAGGCAGGTTCAGCGAGCTGTCGGCACCGCGGGATGCCACCACGCCGGGAGGCGTGCCGGCCACGGGCGTGCCGATGCTGCGCTGCATGTCGATCAGGCGCGCACGGCCCTTGAGGTAGTCGGCATTGATCATGCCGGCCTGGGGCACGGCCACGAAGTCGGGGTCGGCCACGTACAGGGCGCGGTCGGCATAGGCCAGGCGGTAAGCCTCGGAGACCACATGCACCGAGTCAAGCGTGTTGGGCTTCATCGCCGCCAGGTCGAAGCTTTCGAGCATGCCCAGGGTCTGCAGCACGGCGATGCCGCCCGAACTGGGCGCGGGCATGCCGCAGACGCGGTACTTGGTGCGGTACACGCCGCACACGGGTTCACGCACCTTGGGCGTGTAGTTGTTCAGGTCGGACAGCGCGAGCTTGCCCGGGTTGGTGGGGTGGCCCGAGACCTTGGCCACGATGTCGGCGGCGATGGCACCCTTGTAGAAGGCATCGGCACCGCCAGCGGCAATGGTGCGCAGCGTCGCAGCCAGCTCGGGGTTCTTGAGCAGGGTGCCGGTAGGTTTGGCCGTGCCGTCGGCACGGAGGAAGTAGCTGGCGCCGGGCTCGCCCTGGGCCTTGATGCGCGCGGCCGAGCCGGCGATGGAGACGCTCATGCGCTCGGAGATCGCAAAGCCATCTTCGCTGAGCTTGATGGCGGGATCGAACAGGTCCTTCCACGGCAGCTTGCCGTGCGCCTTGTGCGCGGCTTCGAGCATGCGCAGCACGCCTGGGGTGCCCACGGAGAGGCCACCGTCCACCGCGGTCAGGAAGGCCAGCGGGTTGCCATCGGCACCGATGAACAGGTTGGGCGTGGCAGCCATGGGCGCGGTCTCGCGGCCGTCATAGGCCAGCAGCCGGTTGGCGCCCTTGTCGAAGTGCAGCATGAAGGCGCCGCCGCCGATGCCCGACGATTGCGGCTCCACCAGGTTGAGCACCATCTGCACGGCGATGGCCGCATCGATGGCGCTGCCGCCCTTGGCCAAGATGGCGGTGCCGGTCTGCACGGCCAGCGGGTTGGCCGCAGCGACCATGTCCTTGTTGGCATAGGCGATGGTCTTGGGCGTGTAGCCCGAGGGCGGCTCGGGCGGCACGTACTGCTCCACGGGCTCGGCGATGGGGGTGTCGTTGCTGCCTCCGCAGGCAGCCAGAGCGGCCACGGCGGCTGCGCTGAGCAGGGCGAGCTGCCAGCGGCGCCCGGTAGTGGAGATGGTCATGGGTCTCGGTCCTCGATCCAGTGGGGAAAGGCGGGGATGCAGCCTGCGGGTGGTGCAGATGCATGGCGAAACACATGATAGTCACGGTTTTGTCACACCGCAAAGGCAAAAAGGTGCCGATCAAAATGCGTGGCGGCATGTGCTCGTTATCCCTTGGGTGCCAGCCGGCCGCGCTCTGCGGGGCTTGCGTTCACGGCCGGGCGATGGTCCAATTGCGGCTTCGAAGGGGAGTAGCTCCCGCCACGCACCCGCGCTGCGCCCACAGGGCACAGCCATCGCGTGGCATCGGACCTGTCGTCAATACGAAGCGAAACACCGCTTCCGGCAGGCCGGGTTCAGCGCGCAGGAAGGGCGCTGGGCCGAGCAAGACCTTTGATGGGCCCTCTGTGGGCTGATCAAGGCCGCCCTCCCGATTCGACGACCCGCGCAACGCGGGCGAGCCCTTGATCCTCCGACCGCAGGCCCTCTATCCCCCGGATGGACTTGGCGCTACATTGTCGCCAAGCCCTCCTTTTATCTACCGATATTGAGGAATTTATGGAATTTTTGGCTTCGCCCGAATTCTGGCTCGCGCTGGGACAGATCATCATCATCGACATCCTGCTGGGTGGCGACAATGCGGTGGTCATTGCCCTGGCCTGCCGCAAGCTGCCCCCCGCTCAGCGTACCAAGGGCATCATCTGGGGCACGGCAGGCGCCATCGTTCTGCGCGTGATCCTGATCGCCTTCGCCATGACGCTGCTGGCGCTGCCATTCCTCAAGTTCGTGGGCGCGGTGCTGCTGGTGTGGATCGGCGTCAAGCTGCTGGCCCCCGATGAAGATGGCCACGGTGACGTGCAGGGCAGCGACAAGCTGCTGGCCGCCATCAAGACCATCATCGTCGCCGACCTGGTGATGAGCGTGGACAACGTGATCGCCATCGCTGGCGCTGCACAGAACGCGGGCGAGCACCAGTTCCTGCTGGTGGTGCTGGGCCTCCTGATCTCGATCCCGATCATCGTCTGGGGCAGCCAGCTGGTGATCAAGCTGATGGAGCGCTTCCCGTTCATCATCACGCTGGGCGGGATGCTGCTGGGCTGGATCGCTGGCGGGATGCTGGTGACCGACCCGGTCTTCTCCAATCCTGACAAGTGGCAGTGGATGATCAAGATCCCGCAGACCGACATGATCAGGTATGGTGCAAGCGTGGCAGGTGCCTTGCTGGTGCTGGCGCTTGGCAAGATGATCCTGGCACGCCGCACTGCCACTGCCGCCCCGGTGGAACACGGTTGAGCGGACTTCAATGACCCCATGGGCTGACTGCGGGGCGCTCGCCGAGCGCCTTTGGCGGCAGCCCCCGACCAGGGAGCTTACGCATATGGACAAAGTCATCGTGTACGTGGACGACGCAGCCCATGCACTGCAGATCCTCGCGCCCCTGTTTGCGCGCGGTTCGGCGGGCAATACGCACTGGGTGCTGGTGGCGTGCGCGCCACGCATGACCCATCGCATCAGCAAGTGGGTCAGCCACAGCGCGCGCGAAAACTGGCGCGCCAAGTGGGCCGACAAGCTGTTCGCCCAGGTGGTGCCGGGCCTCAGGGCCCACCCCGACCACGTCACCATGGTGCTGGCCAAGGGCCCGCTGCCGGAGCTGACGGACCGGCTGCAGGCCGACATGGGCAGCACCAAGGCCCAGGTGGTGGACGCGCGCCGCCCCAAGCTGGACGCCATGGCACCCGACGCGGCAACCACCGTGCCGACCGGCAATCGCTGGGCACTTCCCGGCACGCTGGGCAGCCTGTTTGCCAGCGTGGGTTTGCTGATGGTGCTGGGCACCGAGTAACCAGCAGGCTTCGAGGGGAAGGTGGTCGGAGTGTTCCGGCCGCCTGCGCGCCCCTTTTTGCCACAGGCCAATGCTATCCTGTGGCCCATGATCCGACTTCTTCTGAAATGGCTGCTCAGCGCCGCATCGCTGCTGTTTGTGGCCTATGTCTACAGCGGTGTGGTGGTGCAGAGCTTTCCGTCGGCGCTGATCGCGGCCTTCGTGATCGGCCTGTTCAATGTAATCTTGCGCCCCGTCCTCGTGGTGCTGACATTGCCCGTGACCATCGTGACGGTCGGGCTGTTCCTTTTTGTCATCAACGCGCTCATGTTCTGGGCTGCGGCCAGCGTGCTCGATGGCTTCCAGGTCACCGGATTTGCTGCCGCGCTGATCGGCTCGCTGATCTACTCGCTGCTCGGCGTGGTGATCGAATCAGCGCTCGGCGGCCTGTTCACGAAGAAGTGATTCCATGGCCTTGAGGCGGGTGTCGATGATGGACGCCTCGAAGTGGTCCACCGACGCACCGCTGCGCTTGGCCAGGTCTTGCCCCGCCTTGAAACGGTCTACCGCTGCGGCATAGTCATAGCGCGTGGCATGGGCCTCGGCCTCGGCACGGACAGCGCGCAGGGGCTGGCCGTTGGCCTGCCACACGGTGGCCATCAACTGCCACACGGTGGCGTCCCGCGGGTGGTTGGCGATCCAAGTCTGCAGCGCCCCGGTGACCTCGCCCGAGCGGCCGAGCTTGACCAGCGCGCGGGTGCGCAGCAGCAGCTCCGGCCGGTGGTCGTTGGCGGCCCCAGCAGGCAGCGCAGCGAGGGCCGCGTCTGCATCGCCGGCGGCCAGTTCGATTTCTGCCTTGAGCAGTTGCGCCAGCCGCTGGGCTGGCAGGTCGCCACGGACCTGCGCCTCCAGCAGCGCCCAGGTCGTGCGTGCCGCCTTGGCATCGCGCAGCTGGCTGCTCCCCAGGGCCGAGGCATACAGGATGGCGGCCTTGCGCGCCGCGCTCTGGCTGGCAAAGCCGGTGCTGCCCGGTTCGGCGATCCACTGGCGCTGGGTGTCCACCCCGGGATTGGAGAGCACCCGCGCCCGCGCGGAGGCCATGGCGTGCTCCTGCGTGGACACGGGGGCGGGCTGTTGTGCCTTGCCCGGCGGCAGACGCGACTGCATGTCGGCCATGCGCTGCGTGGTCAGCGGGTGGCTGCGCAGGTAGGGCCAGGAGCCGTTGTCGTTGATGCGGTTGGCCTGCTGCAGCTTGTCGAACATGCTCACGAAGCCCTGGGGAGCAAACCCCGCAGGCTCCATGAGCCCGTAGCCGACACGGTCGGCCTCGCGCTCCATGTCGCGCGAGAAATTGAGCTGCGTCTGCATGGCCAACGCCTGCCCCCCGACCACCATGGCCTGCGCGGCACCCGGGTTCTTGCTGGCGGCCAGGGCGCCGAGGATCATGGCACCCAGCAGCAGGGGCGTCTGCTTGCTCTGCTGGGCAATCAGGCGAGAGATATGGCGCTGGGTGACGTGGCTGAGCTCATGCGCCAGCACCGAGGCCAGTTCATCGCGCGAAGTCACCACGCCGATCAGGCCCAGGTGTACACCCAGGTAGCCGCCCGGCAACGCAAAGGCGTTCACCGAGCGGTCGCGCCCGAGCAGAATCTCCCACGCAAAGCGCTCGTCCAGCTCCGGCGAGAGTTCACCGCGCTTGCGCGCCGCATCCATCAGGGGCAGCCACAGGCTCTGGACATACTCGGACAGCACGGCATCGTCGATATAGTCCGGGTCGCGGTACAGCTCGCGGATGATGCGGTCGCCCAGGCGCCGCTCGCCGCTGGTGGTGAGCTCGCTGCCATCGCCCAGGGTGGGGAGTTGGGCGTGGGCAAGACGCACGGGAAGAATGGCCGTACTGGCCAGGGCGAGTGCCAGGGATGTCACTACCGCTCGCGCACGCCAGAGGCGGTGCGCCCGGGGGACCTGGCGCCCGGCCCGCACGCGGATGTCGCTTGAAGCCAGCGTGTGGGCCACACCAATATGGTTGCCCGCTGCCGGGGCACAAACAGGTTGAATAGGCAGGGTGGGGAGGGTCGCCACGCTTGGGATTTTCCGCATGGACCGTATGATGCCCTGACGCTCCAGTGTTTCCCCGGCGATTCAACTGGTTACCAAGAAATTGCAGCCCCCTGCCGACAGCCCGACTCCAGCGACCCCTCCATGTCCATCCCGACCACAACGCCAACGCTCACCCATTTCGACGCCCAGGGCCAAGTCCACATGGTGGACGTGGGCGCCAAGCCCGCGACCCACCGCATCGCGGTTGCCACGGGCCGGATCGAGATGCAGCCGGCCACGCTGGCCATAATCGAAGCCGGCACCGCCAAGAAGGGCGACGTGCTGGGTATTGCACGGATTGCCGGCATCCAGGCGGCGAAGAGGACGAGTGATCTGATTCCGTTGTGCCATCCGCTGGCATTGACGCGGGTGGCTGTGGAGTTTGAGGTGGCCAGCGTGAAGCATCCCGGAACTACAGGAATTGCCTGCACGGCCACCGTGGAAACCGTGGGCCAGACGGGGGTCGAGATGGAGGCGCTGACTGCGGTGCAGATTGCCTTGCTGACGATTTATGACATGTGCAAGGCGGTGGATCGGGGGATGGTGGTCAATAACGTACGGGTGGTGGAAAAGCAAGGCGGAAAGTCAGGAAACTTTGGAGAAGCAGCTCGATCCTAGCCGCGCGATCAGGGGAGATCTCATGAAAAACGAAAGCATCTGATCCTGGTTTCCATAGTTTGACAATACAAGGATTCGCGCTGCATTTAACAAAGTTGTCGTGCCAAAGTGCTACCTTTCCATTTCGCAGGACCGAGACACCCATGCAATCTCAAAAGCTGGCGAAACAAAGCCTAGTCGGCGCGTTGATCCAGGGCACCCTTCTTGCTGAATGGATTTGAATTTTTGAATGAAACTGGAGCAGTTGTTGATGACCCCCTCGCCCCATCGTGCCCGATTCTGGCTACTGGCCATCTTCGTTCTCTCAGGCTTTGCCGGACTGATCTATCAATCCATCTGGACCCACTATTTGGGGCTATTTCTTGGCCATGCAGCCTACGCACAGGCTCTGGTCCTTGCGATTTTCATGGGCGGCATGGCGGCCGGCGCCGCATGGATTGCCAAAGCGGGCCAAAAATGGCGCAATCTTATCCGGGGCTATGCAATTATCGAAGTGGTAATCGGAATATTTGGCCTATTGTTCCATCATCTTTTCACAGGCGTGGCAGAAATCAGTTATGACCACCTCTTTCCAGCACTAGGTGACACATCGGCAATCAATATCGCACGATGGCTTGTCGCAGCGCTACTTATTCTTCCCCAGACCATCCTTCTTGGAATGACTTTTCCACTGATGAGCGGGGGAATTATAAGAAGATTTCCCGGAAATGATGGCAATGTCCTCGGTGGACTTTACTTCACCAACAGCATTGGCGCCGCCATTGGTGCTTTGGTCGCCGTTTTTATACTCCTCCCGCGAGTTGGATTACCGGGGGCCATGGTCGCAGCCGCGATGCTTAATTTCGCCGTTGCTGCGTTGGCCTGGTGGCTGGCTCGCGAGCCTGAACCGGTGAAGCCCTCAGACTTCAACGTGCAGACAGAGCAGCGATTAGGTCACAGTCCACTACTCCGGACGGTGCTTTTTGGAACTGCACTCTCTGGTGCAGCCTCCTTTATTTACGAGATAGTCTGGATTCGAATGCTGAGCATGGCCGTCGGAAGCACCATGCATTCATTTGAACTCATGCTTGCAGCTTTTATCGCAGGCATCGCGTTCGGCGGCCTCTGGGTTCGCAACCACGCAAGCAAAACTCAACAGCCCCTGCGCTTGGCTGGCTGGATGCAGATTTTTATGGGCATTGCGGCTCTTGGTTCTCTTGCTGTCTATGCCAATTCCTTCTCCTGGGTTGGCTGGATCATGGAGGCCCTCGCGAGAACAGATGCTGGATATGCCCTATTCAACGCCGGAACAGCAGCCATAGCAATAATCGTCATGCTACCAGCTGCCTTTTTTGCTGGCACAACGCTCCCGCTTTTTACCATCGCGCTACTTCAAAATAGTTACGGCGAGCGATCTATCGGAAGGGTGTATGCCTGGAATACTTTTGGGGCAATTTTTGGGGTATTTTTCGCTATTCACTTTCTTATCCCCAATATTGGCTTGAAACTATCACTATGCGTTGCTGCAGTCATTGATCTTGCGGTGGGTCTGGTCCTCATTCGCATGCATGCCAAAAGCAGTGGAAAACTGTTTCCCTTTGCACTCGCTGCTGCCAGCTCCCTGCTGGCTATTGTCTTGGCATTCCGAGTTCCTTTCGACCCAATGCAGCTGGCGTCCGGAGTGTTCCGTCATGGAAAAAGCAGCGTATCCAAAGACAGTGAGGTTGTCTATTACAAAGACGGGAAAACGGCGAGTGTATCGGTTATCAATACGAAGCCAGGTGCGTTGGCCATTGCAACTAATGGCAAGCCCGATGCAGCGATCATGATGGCCCCCGGCATTGGCCCGACAGCAGACGAGCCCACCATGGCATTGTTGGCAGCATTGCCATTGACCATGCATGCGTCCCCTCAAAAAATAGGCGTGATCGGCTTTGGCTCTGGCCTGACAACTCACACCCTTCTTGGTGACCAGCGGGTCAAGCGCGTTGACACCATTGAGATAGAAGAAGCAATGATTCAAGGCGCAAGACTTTTCGGTCCCAGGGTGGAGCGGGCATTCACCGACCCTCGCTCCCACATTATTGTTGATGATGCAAAAACTTATTTCTCAGGACAAAGCCTTAAATATGACGTCATCATCTCCGAACCCTCCAATCCGTGGATCAGCGGAGTCGGAGCACTATTTTCTTCGGAGTTCTACAAATTTATTCCGCGGCACATAGCTGAAGGAGGACTGTTCGTACAATGGATTCAACTATATGAAATAGACGATGCTCTTATCGGATCCATTCTGAAAGCCATGACACCCGCCTTCGAGGACTATAGTGCTTGGATATCCAACAGTACAGATCTCATTATTGTCGCCAGTCCAAAAGGGCCGCTGCCGAAAGAGGATTTGGCAAACATTCTAAGTGACGGTGCCTTGACCGCCGAACTGGCGCGACAGGGACTGACTCGATCCGAGCATGTGCGCTTTAGAAAGATTGCGGATGCTCCAATGCTCAGAGGCTTTACGCACGCCTATGCTAATTTTCCGGCCAATTCTGACTATCACCCCATTCTGGGTCTTGTGGCTCCCAAAACCCGTTTCAAAGGCATTTTTGCTGAAGGTCTATTGTCGATTCCTTACCAATCCACTCCGTTCCTCGAGGCTTTGGGTGTACGACAGCCCTTCCCGCAGTCCATGGAGCCCAGTAAGGTGGAACATTTTCCTGCGGAACTCAATACATGGCGCGCGCGCGCTTTGCTGACCGAGCTGAATGGTGGAGATGGAACCGCTATGGCCCCTCACATAGTTGATAGACGATCGCTTACGCCAGCGACCTTGCTGCGGGAAGCTGCCGCCCAATGCAACAACCGTACGGATAATTACACACAGCGGTTCTCCGCTCTCTTGAGGGAATTCCATGAATCCACAATCCCCTATCTGTCGGAAGATACGATGAAAGGTGCCTGGACCAATCCTGCATGGCAGAAGTGCACGAATATACCTAACGACATTTCGGAAGCGATCGGGCTGTTGGCCGCCATTTCAGATAGAAGCTACACTGAAATGAACCGAAGAGGAAGAGAATGGCTGGAAAAATCAACTGACGGCAAAGTGACACGTAGAGAATTCAATGATATTGCCTTGTCAGCCGTATATCTTAGCCATGCCCATAGTGGACAATGGGAAAAAATCATGGAAGCAGAATCTACAATAGGTAAAAATATAATTTCCATTGGAGACTACCAAAAGCAACGACGACTTTTGAATGCCATGGCAGCAAGTATGACTCAAAAGTAATTTGCACCCGAGAATTTCCTTTATATGCCGAGCGGATACCGTCTGAAAATATTCGTCAGGCGACTTCCCGCCTCCGGGGCAGAGTCTTTTCTGCGTTTTACCGCAAAAGCTGTGAGCTGGAAAGTCCTGTATGGTTATCGCACCAATAGGCTCATACCCGCCATAGGTAGACTAAGGCCGCGACACCAATTCCGACAAGAACGCCAATGCTTATTTCCAATTTCGTATGTCCCATACGTTCGCGCAGGCGTTTTTTTTCATAGCACTTCAATTTGTCAGCCAGCCGATTGATTGCTTCTGCATGCTTTCCCACTTGGCGACGGAGGCTGTTGGCATCCAGCATGACCACAAAGGCGAACGTGACTGCCACTGCAAATGCCGGATGGTCAATGCCTTCCCGCAAGGCAACCAGTGTGACGGTACTGCTGACGATGGCGCTGTGCGTACTGGGTAGTCCACCGTATCCAATCAGGCCAAACGCCCATTGGCCTGATTTGACGCTATTGATGATGAACTTCAACGTACCCGCCGCCAGCCAGGCGAGAAAGGGGGTTAAGGCGTATGAAAGGTCCATGGATGTCGTCAATGGGAAGCGGGCCAAAGAACCCAGAGGCACGCGCCAATCCACACCAGTACCGTGGCAAGCAACGGCAGGTCGAACAGCAGAGCATCAGTCGGAGACTCCCCTCCCTCCAGCCTTTCAACCACAAACCAGTAGCGAAAGAGGCCGAACAACACCACTGGCACGGTAATGACCAGTTCAGGCTGTGCCGACATGACAAACATGCTGTAAAACACCAGAGCACCTGTCGCAGCCATCTCTGCATAGCGATCAACCAGGGCCACGGTGTACTGCTCAAGCACTTCTCGGCTCTCGCTGCCGCGGTGGCTCAGTTCCTGGCGCCGCTTGACCGCAGCCAAATACAGAGCGAGGCACAGTGTCGTGATAAACATCCAGGACGAGACAGGCACTGACAATGCCTGAGCGCCCGCATAGACCCGCAACACAAATCCAAAGGCCACGGTGAAAATGTCTAACACGGGCTGGTGCTTGAGCCCAAAGCTGTATGCCCAGTTTAGTGCCAAATAGCCACAAATCACCAGTACCACGGCAGGTTGGAGAAACCATCCCCATACAAGCACGCCATAGAGCAGAGCCACCAACGCCAGAGCTTCTGACCTCCTCACGATGCCCGCAGCCAATGGCCGCGTTTTGGATTTCTTGGGATGCATACGATCACGCTCGACATCCTTGATGTCATTGACGATGTACGCTGCGGAAGATGCGACACAGAACAGTGCCATGGCGAGCAGGGCCTGCGCGATGGCATGTGGATCTTTGAACGCGCCGGCAAACACCAAGGGCGCCAGCACAAAGCTGTTCTTGATCCACTGCTGCGGCCTCATCAGCCTCAAAAGGCCCGACCACCTCTTCATAGACGTGACGGATGGCGGGGTATCATGCATGCCGTTTATATACCTGTGCGACAAAGCATGGATTCTGCACCATGAGGATTGCATTGCTCTATGCATTGCTGGCAGCGGTTGCCACAGCTGTCAACATTGGCGCCCAGGATGCCTTTTTGCGCATGTACGGCGGGCCGTTGCACGTCCTGGCGTCGGTCATCGTAGGTACGGCCGCAGGCTTGATCGTCAAGTACCTGCTCGACAAGCGCTACATCTTCAAGTTCCGGGCGCGAGACGCGGCCCACAGTACCCGAACCTTCGCGCTATACACGGTGATGGGATTGCTGACCACACTGGTCTTTTGGTGCTTCGAATTTGGCTTTCACGCCTTGTTCGAAGGCTCGCGTGAGATGCGCTACCTGGGTGGCGCGTTGGGGTTGGCCATGGGCTATGCGGTCAAGTACCACCTGGACCAGCGCTACGTGTTCAAGGCAGCGGGATGAGGTCCATGCAATCATGGGGAAGGCTGAGCGCCGGCCCGCACCACGTTATCCCACTGGTTGACCCTTCTCGCGTCGCAGAGGCGATGCAGACCCATGCCCCCGGGATCGCCTACGGCAACGGCCGCAGCTATGGGGACATGTGCCTCAATCCAGGCGGAGTGCTCTGGCATACGAGAGGATTGGATCGCTTGTGCAGCTGGAACGCCGAGACAGGTATGTTGGTTTGCGAATCAGGGGTGCTTCTGCGGGATATACAGCAGACGTTTGTTCCCAAAGGCTGGATGCTACCCGTGACGCCAGGCACCCAGTTTGTCACCGTGGGCGGAGCAGTGGCCAACGATGTGCATGGAAAGAATCACCACGCGATGGGCAGCTTCGGTGATCAGATCCTGCGCCTGTGGCTGGCACGCAGCGATGGCCAAATCATCGAATGCACAAGGGGCCAAGCGAGTGAATGGTTTTTCGCCACCATCGGAGGGATGGGCCTGACGGGTGTCATCGTTCGGGTGGAACTGAAGTTGCGCCGCATATCCGGCCCCTGGCTGGACACAGAGACTATTCCGTACGGGAGCCTGGACGAATTCTTCGGCTTGTCGGATGCCAGCGAGGCTGCATGGGAGCACACCGTTTCCTGGATAGATTGTCTTTCCGGTGAACGCACACGCGGAATCTTCATGCGCGCCAAGCCCTCTGCCGCGACAATCGGGCCCTTGCCCAAGTCCGGTACCCGGCGCATGCCCGTCACGCCACCCGTGTCGCTCGTCAACCATATGACCTTGCGGCCCTTCAATATCGCCTACCACCGTCTCCAGCGCTGGAAGGCGGGGCAGGCCGTGGCGCATTACGAGCCCTTTTTCTATCCGCTAGACGGACTGCTTGAATGGAACCGCATGTACGGTCCCAAGGGATTTTACCAGTACCAAAGCGTCGTGCCTCGCGCTGCAGGGCCCGACGCTACCCGGGAAATGCTGCGTGAGATCGGACGTAGCGGGGAGGGCTCGTTCTTGGCCGTGCTCAAGACATTTGGCAGCCGAGCAGGCCCCGGTATGCTCAGCTTCCCACGTCCCGGTGTCACGCTGGCACTGGACTTTCCGAATCGCCGGGACAGCACCCTGCGCCTGTTTTCGCGACTGGATGAGATCGTGCTCGCTGCTGGCGGCACCCTTTACCCCGCCAAGGACGCACGCATGTCCCGCCGGATGTTTGAATCCGGGTATCCGCGCCTAGCGGAGTTTTTGCCATTTCGCGACCCCGGCATCACCTCGTCGATGTCGCGCCGCCTTCTAGGGAGCTGATGTGACACATTCACCGCACACACAACCACGACAGCGCATCGTGATCATTGGAGCGACTTCCGCCATGGCCGAGCACTGTGCCCGCCTGTGGATAACCAAGGGGTCTGCGGACATGGTTCTGGTCGGACGCAATGAGGCCAAGCTCCAAAGGACCATTGCCGATCTGGCCGTACGATCGCCAACATCAACCTTCACGTCGCTCACAATCGATTTTCTCGACGCAACGTCCATCGATGGAACGGCCTTGGCAATTTGCGAGGCGGGCTTGCCTGATATCGTTTTGATCGCCCACGGGTCACTGCCAGACCAGACTGCATGCCAGACTAACCTTCACGCGTGCCGCGACGAACTCGAAATCAACGGCGTATCACCAGCCTTGTTTGCAGAAGCCTTTGCGGCACGCATGGTTCCCGCCGACCAAGGAACGATCATCCTTATCAGCTCGGTCGCGGGCGAACGTGGCCGCCAATCCAACTATGTCTATGGAGCAGCCAAGGGCATGCTCAGCTTGTACGCTCAGGGCCTCCAGCACCGTGTGGCAAGCAGTTGCCGCAATCTGAACGTGCTGCTGGTCAAGCCGGGGCCCACCGCGACCCCCATGACGGCCCATCTGACAGAACAGGGCGTGGCCTTGGCTACCGTGGAAGACGTAGCGCGGGCTATCGTCGATGCAGCGGACAAAGGAAAGGCCGAGATCTACGCCCCCGGCAAATGGTGGTTGATCATGCTGGTGATACGCCACCTTCCGCGCTTTGTCTTCAACCGGCTGCGGATCTGAGCCACGCGTCCGAGCGCAACGAACTCGTCCTAGCGCGGGGCAGGGACTATGCCAGGGACTCGCCCACCGCCGCGATAACTTCATCGAAATGCTCTTCCAGTCCCATCCACAAGGGAAGGCGGACAAGCCGCGCAGAGTGGCTGTCGGTCACGTCCATTGATCCATGCGGGCGGCCAAATTTGCGGCCCGCGGGTGCCGAGTGCAAGGGAACATAGTGGAATACCGCACCGATCCCAAGCGTTTTCAATCGCTCGATGAACATCGTGCGGGAATCGAGATCCGGTAGCAGCACATAGTACATGTGCGCATTCTGCTGGCAATGGTCCGGCACGATGGGGCGACGTATCCGCCCCGTGCTTTCAAGCGCCTCCAGAGAATGGTGGTACTGACTCCACAGGCTGAGTCGCTGTGCGGTGATGGAGTCTGCGGCCTCCATCTGCGCCCATAGAAAGGCAGTGATCAGTTCTCCAGGAAGAAAGCTCGATCCCAGATCACACCAGGTGTACTTGTCCACCTGCCCACGAAAGAACAGGCTGCGGTTGGTTCCCTTCTCGCGGATGATCTCCGCCCGGTCAACAAACTCTGGATTGTTGATGAGCAGTGCCCCCCCCTCGCCGGAAATGATGTTCTTGGTTTCATGGAAGCTCAGGCACCCCATGTGCCCGATCGACCCCAAGGGACGCCCTTTGTAGGTCGACATGATGCCTTGCGCAGCATCCTCGATCACGATCAGTTCGTGGCGCTTGGCGATCTCCATGATCTCGTCCATCTCGCAACTCACCCCTGCATAGTGCACTACCACAATCGCTTTTGTACGGGGGGTGATAGCTGCTTCGATCAAGGTTTCGTCAATATTGAGCGTATCGGACCGGATGTCCACGAACACAGGGATCGCACCGCGCAGCACGAACGCATTGGCTGTGGAAACGAAGGTGTAGGAGGGCATGATCACCTCGTCACCCGGCCCCAGATTGGCGAGCATGGCTGCCATTTCGAGCGCTGCTGTGCACGAATGGGTCAACAGCGCTTTCGTGGCACCCGTGCGCTGCTCCAGCCACCTTGAGCACAGCTTGGTGAAGTTGCCGTCTCCTGCCAAATGGCCTTGGGCATGGGCCTGCGCTATGTACCAGAGCTCCTTGCCCGTCATGTACGGCTTATTGAATGGTATTTTTTTCATAATCTTTTCGCGATAGCTTACGCAGGCCCCGTGGATATCTAAGTCACGCTGTCGAGCTCGTGCATCAAACACATGGATCTGCTGAATGTAAGTCAACCAGAGCGGTGAGCCTACCACTCGCAGAGGACCGAGTGACTTATTTTTGGGGACGGAAACCCCAATTTTTCCAGGCAGGATCAGCACCTCCTCAATGCATTGGCATGAAAGTCAATCAGCCATATTTTCTACAAAAAATCACTTTTTTGAAAAAACAACAAATTTCAACAAAATGAAACTCAGTATTGCAATTACGCCAATAGCAATCAACTGCACAATTTCATGCTTATAACCCAGTTTATCCACCAAGAAGAATAGCAGACAAAGATTTATCAAGTACCCTAACGCATACACCGCAACAAACTTTATGCCCACGGCGGCAATTGCTCCACTGTGGTCGAAGGTAAATTTTCTGTTTCCGTAGAAACTAATAATAAAAACTGTTGCGTATACGAAGCTCATGGCAAGCTTATGCCCCACACCCACGGCCACGATGGCTATGTAAGCCATGTAGCCGAGGAAATTGGACAAAACTCCAACTCCTCCGTAACGCAAAATTTGGGTGAAGACAGGGCGCGGCATCATACCAACCGCTCATTTTGCAAATAAATGGCTTCAAGCTTCAAAAGATCTTTATGGCGATTTTTTATCTTTTTAGCGGGAATGCCAAAATAAATCGCCCATGGATCCGTACTCTTGGTCACCATCGACATCGCCCCTACAGCACTGCCCTCATTGATAGTTACTCCTGGAAGCACTATGGTACAAGCACCAATAATCACATGACGGCATATACGAATAGTAGCCTTGGTTTCATTTTTAAACTCATCTGGCATCGTTGGATTGGTCAATGATCGCCCAGAATAGTCATCTGACTGGGAAAAAACATGACATCCATAGGCAAGGCCAGAAAAGTCTTCCAAGAAGACACCTAATTCTCCGCCTGCCACGTTATTATAGACTGCAATGTGAACATTTCTTCCTATTACCACCTTGCCAGAAATTACGCAAAAGTCATCAATTCTCGAATTATCGCCAATCTCTATGCGATCCGGGTCGTATATTGAAGCTTTATCGCTGATGCGTACATTTTTCCCGAGATACTTGAAGGATAAAGCATTCAATTGATCTTGACTCAAAAATGGCATCATTCACTCCTAATTTCGGGAGCAAGTGCTGATTTGCTCACTTCAAAAATAACATCAACAGCATAGGGCGGGCGCTCCATCATTCTGAAATGCATTCGCGAAAGATATTCGCCAATAATTCCAAGTGCAAACAATTGCACTCCGGAAAAAATGGAGACTATAGATGCCAGAAAACTGAATCCAGGCACTGCACTTCCAGAAATCAGATAGCGAGCGATGACGTAGGCAAGGACGACCCCTCCCCCGCAGGCAAAGACCAATCCAATCATGCTGGCAACTCTCAAAGGAAGAGTGGAAAATCCAGTCATCATATTGATTGCATGCGCCATCAATTTTCTTAGCGTATATCCCGACTCTCCCGAAATCCTCTTGTCTTGGCGTACACTGACGGAGGAGAAACTGGTAGTGGCCCAACTCAGCAATACTTCGATATTTACCGTAGGACTACGATATGCGTCAAAAGCGGCGCACAACTTTCTTTTAAAAGCTCTAAAGGCGCTGACCTTGCTCGCTGAAGCTACGCCCATGGCACTTTGCAAGGCGATCTTGGTTATCCGGGATGCCGCATTTCGAAGGAATCCATGATTTTCTTCTTCTGGCGTTCCGTAGACGACATCGTAACCCTCCCGAATTTTCGCAAGAAGCTTGTGAATTTCCTCGGGAGGATTTTGCAGGTCATCATCCATAGTAATTATTATTTCACCAGTGGCGGCCCTTATACCGCACAGCAACGCGTTGTGCTGCCCATAGTTTCGGGCCAGCTTAATTCCTCGTATTCTGCCATCCCTCAGCGCCAATAAACATATTTCCTCCCAAGTTGAATCACCTCCGCCATCTTCGACAAAGATTATTTCATAATCAACAGCAAGAGCGTCCAGAATTGGCATAAGCCGTTCATAGAGCGGTCTTAAATTCCCCCCAGATCTGTAACAGGGGATGACGACCGATAATTCATTTTTTTTCATACAACTGCCATTCGCCATTTCTCGCAATCGGCCTCATTGCGCCGTTAGATTTTTCTTTGATCCATTCGGAAGCATCCTGCGGATGACGAACCAAGAAATAATCAAAAAGCTCGCCGTGATTCCGAGTCCAGTCGAAATTTGCCGGATACCATTCAAATCCTGAAAAAATACCCGATGGCGCGTCGATTTTGTACTTCACAGGCAGACCCCAGAATCGGGCAAAGTTAAATTCAGCCAAACCACCATGCTCGGCTTGATACCACCCGGCAAAATGCAGATGCAGAGGGGCACTCGACGCCTGACTTGTCGGTTTGAATGCAAACATCAGAATTCTTTTTCCTGGATCAGCCTTCTCCATAACAGCCCGATAGCCAGATGCTTCACCTTCGAAGATCAATGCCCGAACCGAATGCCAACCCACGATGGAGGATGCGATCAACGCCAACCCCACACCAGCCAATGCAGAATGGCTTGGAATGGGATGTTTATTGGAAATTTCAAAACATAAAAAATACAGTGGCAGGCCAAACAGCCCGAATCTCTGGTATGTGAAATAATTACCCCCCAAAAGATGAGGAACAAACATCATCCAAATAATATACAAACCAAACGGCGCCCAAGAAAAAACAGACCGCTTGGGTTGGGCCCCCCATATGAACGGCAGTATCAAGCAGGTCAACCCAATCAGCTGGCCAATACCGGGCGTGGGTGCCGAGACAAGTGATGGCAAAAATTCAATCACTCGATTAAGACCTACCATCCACATTACATTTCCCCTGGCCTCTGGAGCAGAGTTGAAGCCAATCACCAACCAAGCAACCGTGATGGGAAGCACTGAAAATATGGGAAGAATTTTATAAAACCATTTTTTAATGCCGCTCCAAGGCTCGGCCAATATAAAAATAGCGGCAGCGCAGAAAAACGCGGCTATCAAAAAATGAGCGAAGAATAGAAAATGCACCCATAAAGCGACCCTCACCCAGCCATCGCGCTTATCTTTATTCTTGAAATCAGAAATTTCACTAAGAAAAATAAACCCGAAGGGCGCAGCGACGATAAAATTGAGAAACCCCCATTGATAAGCAAATCCAAAGGGAAGTATAATAAAAATCCAGCGCCATTCGGCGGGCATTTTCATTTTTATGCAGAATCTCGCCGCAGCCCACACAAATAGGCATTGAGCGCTCGCGATAATTATCTTGATGGCTATCACCACATCGAACGGGATGGAAAGAATCATGACCAGCCCATATCCCAACCAGTAGGGGGTAAACAGCCGCAATTCAAACATGTCAGTGAAAGCCCATGGGCTTCCACCCAGCAACGCCTTCAGGGCGGTAATTTGCGCAGCATGCTGAGGCACATCCACCATGGCTGGATAGAACGGTAACATGACGGGAAGCCCACACAGCACACATGCAAGCAGGAAAATCCTATCCTGGCTAAATTTCATTTTGGAGGCTTTGCAATATTGGGAAGGTTTAGAATCAGTGCATGGACTGAGTGTGGCGTGCGATTTCTGAATTGTGCAGACAACCCGGACCTACCGCATTCTAGACCTCAGCAAGTTCACCCCGCCTAGAGAGTCAAGCTGAAGATCCAGAGGCTTGAGCGCTGGGTGTGCCAAAAGTAGGCCCGCGCTGAGCGATGATCAACCGATCAGACTTCAAGACTGATGTCCAGCCGACCCGGCTGAATCGAGAGGTGAGAGTTGCTCGCCGCACCTCAAGCTATGGCTATGGCTGACTATCTGGCTCGTAACACCGCGCCAATTTTGATGAACTCCACACGGCGCCTGCATTGCACTCCGTCACTCGTTCAGGTTGACAGGACATATCTATACGGAACGTAGGTGCTAAATATGGTCACCCGGCAGTCCGCTCGCGACGAAAATGCTACCCAAAAAAAAGTCAAGCGCTTTGTCAACGACATTCCGAAGGAGCGTACTTTGCGGGGAGGGAGCCAAGCGTCCTGTTTGTCAAGTTTCTGATCGAGGCTTGCTTGTCTGTCGTGCTCGTGCATGCCCAATCCATTGCACCTTGGGATGAGTCCGACGGAACCGCGCCATTGATGTTGGGGGATAGCACAATGGTGTTGCCATCCAGGCCTGCTGGAATGCCGTTGCCCGCACTTGCTGCAATGGAGACTACCAATGGCCAAGGACTTGCGGCACCAACAATGGTGACGTCTTTGACATACTTGCTGGCGCGAAAGCTGGCAGTCGCAGAATTGAAGGCGGCAGCTGCAGCATCCATGCCAGTGATTCCTCCGGCCTGAAACGACTCGTTGAGCAATTCCTTGCCTGGAGCAGTTGCAACCAACGCTTCCGCCACTTTGGCGCGGACCGTGTAATCCTGATAGGCCGGCAGCGCCACAGCAGCCAGGATCCCAATGATGGCCACCACAATCATCAACTCAATCAGGGTAAAACCTTTGTAAGGATGAGTAAGATGTGACATATGTGGCTCCAATCTGGTCAATGTTGCTGGTGTATGCAAGGAGCATTCCAAGATCAACTGCGGGCGCGTACAACAGGCTGGTGGTCACAACATAGCCCAAAAGATGCGAATGGCGCATAAACAGCAAATTTATGAACCAAAGCCATCTGCTTCAACATAACCGCGGATACGCCCACTGAGCGGGTCGACAAATGCGACCCAACCCATTGACATCCGGCTCACGACGGGTAGCCACAAGAGTTCTTCAGGCCTCAGCGCATCTTGCCGCCCATCGCCTTTTTCGGCGGCCTTCGCCGCATGGCGCTGAATGCGTTCCGTCAGTTGTGGGTTCAATGCAAGCAGGGCGTCCAATGGCATTGCCCGAGACTTCACTTGGGGAATGCTGAGCTCATAAGCCTGCCACCAGTCTGGGCGCTGACCAGGCTCCACACCTTGCAGCGACGCATCCACACTTTCCGCCTTCTCCTGCGGGGTTCTTGCGCTGCGAATCCCAAGAATACGGGGCGGTTCAAAACGCAAAGCACCAACCCACTCTGGAATGGTTTCAGGTTGCGATGTATCGATGTCGGCGTAGCTCACAACCCGGAAGCGATCTACTTCGAACAGCAAAGCAACTGGCCGCGCTTCGCTAAGGCTGTGCACACCATAACCCAAGGCTGCCATTTGCACAAAAAAAATAAGAGCAATGTCTATCCATATAGCCTTGGGCGTCTTTTCAGGATGAATCAATAGAAGAGTAAGGGTAGGCCCACACACCACGTCAACAAGCATGATCAAGAAAAAAAGCTTCCATGCGCCTGAAATATCCAGATAGGGCTGTGGAAACCATACACCCATAATCAGCAATGCTATAAAACCGGCAATTGCAGCAGAAACAATGAGGTGTCGCAAAGCCCAAGGCGCGGAAGATCGAAATCTGAAAATTAATTTAGAACTGACGAAATTCATATTCATGCATGAGTCATAAAATTCCACAAAGGTACATCCCAGCGGTCGATATGTCTGCTGTCCCTACCACCCATGGTCCCTTTGGGGCCATGCGGACTGGTGCAAACTTCGATCCGAACTCTGCAGGCCAGAACTGATTCGCAGAGCACCCCAAGACAACCGTGTAGAAGTTTCGCATCGGAAGTACCCAAAGCGCAAGTCATGTATGTGTATCCAGTCGAGTGGGGATCGCGCGGAATGCCGTCGACACACGCTTAGAAGCACTCCGGCGGCCCTCGCACCTCTACCGAGACGGCACTAGGCTTTCTTTCTTTAGTTCTTCTATAAATTCCAAAGCCTGAGGCTTACAATTTTCACCCTTCAATTGCAGGCACGTGAATTGAATCAGGGTCCGAATGGACGCGTGCATTTTATGGATGTCATAAGCATGAAGCATCTCCAAGTTTTCACGGTACAAATTCAATGCGTCAGCCTTATTGCCAGCCAGGTATTCCAACGCAATCATGGAATGAACAAATTGGAATTCCCCTCCTCGCCCTGTAAGAGCTTTGGATCGATTTAAAGTTTCACGAGCGAGTTTTAGATCACCATTGAATATCATAAGGGCCTGCGCATAATTAGCCAAAATGCTTGAGTATTTCAGGCTTTTCATCAACCCCAATTGCTCCCTGGGTTGATCCCAAATACCCACAGAGTTGTCTACCAACCCTTGCAAGTAAGGAATTGCCTCAGGATTCTGTTTAGTCAACAAGTAAATAGCATAGATACCCTGCACTTCCATCGGCAGACGCCCCCTGTTCCTGGATTGGATCTTTTCAATCTCGATCTCAAACTTTTTTTCCAGCTCGGGCTCTCGGGAACTCGACAGATGGACGAGGTAGTTCATCAGCACCATCTGATTTTCCGGGCGAGATTGGTACTGCCAACTCCACAATTTTACTCCGCTCTCCCACATGGATGTGACTGTGTAAGTTACCAAAAGCGACAACACGAGCCAGCCCCCAGCCACAGCCGCGCCCATCAAAGAGATTATTCGCTGCAGCGGGTATTTGTCACGGATTTCAAGAAATAATGCCACAGAGGCAAGTGCGAGCATGACCAGCGGCAGATACATGAACCGTTCAGCGCCGATAGTATCTGCAAGCCGAATAGACAAAATACCTAAAACCGGGAAAATTCCTGCATAAAATCCAATCCATAGAATGGCCCAAGTTTGACGTTTTATTGCAAAGTAAACTACCACCGCCAAAATTGCCAAAGCTACCGCAAGAGCAGCTATATGCTGCCGAGCCGAAGCCAGCTCCAACAAAATATCATGCTGAGGGCTGATGGAGCTGAAGGGCATAAAGCCCATGAACGTATAGAACGAAAGCGCTCGCATCCAGAATTCATAGTTTGCGAAACCGCTTGCCAACTGCATCAAACCGAATTCTGAATATGATACAACTCCCAGAGCCTGCCGTCTCAGAATGAAATAAATAATCGTTGTAGCTGCAGATACCAACAGGTAAGGCCAGAGATCAGCAAGCGTAACTCGAAGCGGTCGGCCCGGACTACGAGCGATGGCGAGAAGTACCAGTAAGGGGGCAAACAATATACCCGTTTCCTTCGAAAATAATGCGCCTAGCGCAAAAATACCGACTGCCATACAACGAAATACAGTGGCGGGAGCCATAGCAGTGGCAAAGCCCGCCAACAGCATGGTCGTTGCCAGCAGGTCAAAGCGTCCGGAAATCCAGGCCACGCCCTCTGCCAGACATGGATGAGCGCTGAAAATCAATGCGGCGACTAAAGCTGCAATTCGCGTCTTATCCCGAGATCCATATATTGCGCATGCAATGACATAAACCAGACATGTATTGATGCCATGGAGTATCACGTTGATCAAATGGGAGTATAGAGGCGTCAGCTTGAAAAGCTGCATCTCCGCCATCCAGGTGGTGAGTACCAGTGGACGAAAATAAGAAGTATCCGGTAAGATGGGGCGAGCAACAGCTGCCCAACTCCAGACGCCCTCTCGTAACATGGTATTGTCCACAAACAAAGAATTGTCGTCCCAGATATAGCCAAAGCCGAGACTTTGACCATAGAGACTGGCAACTACAGCAAGCAGCAAACCAAAAGGCCACAAGGCGCGAGGGGCAGGAGTAAATATACGCACGGTAATCAAAAATAAAAAAAGCGAGGCAAAGCCTCGCTTTTTAGAAAATGGTCCGCTTAGGCTGGACCAAAAATTAACGGCACTCGGAAGGCGCGTACTTGGAAGGCAGGGTGCCCACCGGACGGCTACCCAGGCCGCGGTTCTCTGCACTCTTGTTGGTGATCGAAGCACATGCCCAGTCAATAGCGCCTTGGGAAGTAGACGTAGGCGCGATCTGGTTCACATTGGGTGTGAAGACCAAAGTATTGCCGTCCAGGCCGGTCGGGATACCGTTGCCAGCGTTGGCAGACACAGTCACAGTGATGGACCAAGGTGTAGCGGTGCCGACTGCGTAGTCTTTCACGTACTTCGATTGCTTGGTAGCGACCGCGGCGGTGTTCAGTGCACCGGCTGCTGCCGTCAGGCCACCAATACCGTCGGTCTGGAAGGCTTCGGACATCGCGCTCTTAGGCGAGCTGGCAGCGATCACGGCTTCAGTCACCTTGGCACGCACGGTGTAGTCTTGGTAAGCAGGCAAAGCCACAGCAGCCAGAATACCGATGATCGCCACAACGATCATCAATTCGATCAGGGTAAAACCCTTTTGCATGAAACGCTTCATAAATCACTCCTCGGAGGTCAATTGCAATTGAAACCTGCAGAAAATTCTCCAGGCTACTGATCTATCAGCAGGTTCCGTGCCACCCCACCAAGCTGGCTACACCCCGTCTGAGCCCCTCCCCCAAATGGGTCAATTGTCCTCGAAGTGTTTCCTAGCCCCTCCCAAGGGCCTTGCTGCGACATTTTCGTCACACCACAAACGTCACCACCTGCAACACACTCGTCAGAACTCGAACTCGTCCCCTGCCTTGAGCCAATAAATGTCATGCGGAGCGGCCCCCCGCAGCCCCGCGTTCTGGTCGAAGCGACGGATCTCCTCCATGATCAGCTCGGTCTCCGAGGGTTTGGTATGGGTGATGTAGATGGGACAGCGCTTGCCGGGGGTCAGTTGCGCCAGTTCCTGGGCCAGGGTGTGGGGTGACAGGTGCAGGCTGCGCTGTGCAAGGGCGGTTTCGCGGTTGCTGAAGGCGGTCTCGATGACCAGCATGGTGACGGGCAGGGCATTGACGCGTTGCCAGAAGTCCGGGTTGCGGCCCGTGTCGCCGCTGAACACCCACCAGCCGGAGCTTCCGGCCACCGCATAGCCCACGGCGGGCACCGTATGCACGGCAGGCAGAACCTCCAGGTGCACGCCTTCGACGTGCAGTCGCTCCCCTACCGAGATCGCCTGGTACTGCAGAAACGGCTGGTCGGACGTAGGAATGCTGCTGAAGTCCGGCCAGATGACGTTGTTGAAGACATGCGCCTGCAGGGCGGCGATGGTGCCGGGCAGCGCGTGCACCTGCACCGGGCTGCTGCGCAGCGATGACACCGCATCCAGCATCAACGGCAGTGCCGCGATGTGGTCCAGGTGGGAATGCGTGAGGAACACATGATCGATGCGCCGCATTTCGTCCAGTGCCAGGTCGCCCACCCCTGTCCCTGCATCGATGAGGATGTTGTCGTTGACCAGGAAGGAGGTGGTCCGGCAATCTTTGGCGATGGCCCCGGAGCACCCCAGTACGCGAACCTTCATGTCATGCAGTCCTGTTTGTTCCGTCTGTCGCTTCTGGCTGTCTGTTGTTCGTCTGCGTCCGCCGGCTACTTGGCATCGAATTGGGTGGCACCATCCCAGTCCGGCTGGAAGGGTAACACCCGCAGGGCCTCCATGCGACCGGCATACAGCGAATACAGGATGCTCGCAGGTTGTAACGCCTTCAAATTCTGCAAAAGAAGGGCACATGCATCCCAATCCTGGGCCCGGTAAGTGGCGAGGAACTGGTGCCACAGGGCCAGTTGCTGCTCCCGCTCGGGCGCCAGCGGCTCGGCCGCCGTGCCCACGGGCGTGTAGATGGTGACGGCCTGGGCTTTGCCCTTGACGCGCACGCGGTCCAGCTCCTGCCAGATGAATCCCGGGGCCATGGCACGGGTGGTGTCGCTGACCACCATGGTCACGCCGTAGGTCTTGGACAGCCCTTCCAGACGGGAGCCCAGGTTGACGGCGTCGCCGATCACCGTGTAGCTGCGCCGGATGTCTGAACCCATGTCCCCCACGCACATGGTGCCGGTGTTCAGGCCGATGCCCACGCCGATCTCCGGCAGGCCCTTGCTGCGGTGCTCTTCGTTGAGCTGGGTGATCGCCCGGGTCATGTCCAGCGCCGCTGCCACGGCCGATTCGGCGTGCCCGGGGGTGGCCACGGGTGCGCCCCAGAAGGCCATCACGCAATCTCCCATGTACTTGTCGATGGTTCCCTGGCGGCGGCCACGGATGATCTGGGTCAGGCGGCTGAACACGCCGTTAAGCAGGGCCTGCAGTTGAAGGGGCTCCATGCGTTCAGACAGCGCAGTGAAGCCACGCATGTCGCAGAACATCACCGTCAGTTCCTGGTTGGCGGCATCCATGGTGTAGCGTTCGGGCTCCTTGAGCATCTCGTCCACCAGTTCTGGAGGCACGTAGGT
This sequence comes from Acidovorax sp. Root219, assembly GCF_001428665.1. Lineage (GTDB taxonomy): Bacteria > Pseudomonadota > Gammaproteobacteria > Burkholderiales > Burkholderiaceae_C > Acidovorax. The sequence continues at coordinate 698,161 of NZ_LMIJ01000011.1, read as the reverse complement.
GCCGAACAGGGCAGCGAGCTCCCGCTTGGAGCGGCTCTCCACAAAGTAACCATAGACCATGTTCAGCGTGAAAGCGGACAGTGCCAGTACCAGGGCGGTCGCCAGAGGCATCACCAGGCCATGCGACTGGTACAGCCAGAGATTCAGCCCCACCAGCCCAGCAAACACCCCCGCGCTGAGCAGAACGGCCCAGCCTGCCGTCAGCAAGGGCAATGAGAATGCCAGCAACAGGCCCGTTGCCACGAGCTGCAGAACATCGAAATCGGTGGCGTAGTCTGGCTGGAGCACATTCGCGCCGTCCAGGAAGGCGGACAGCAGATTGGCATGCGTCTCCACACCGGGATAAGTTCGCCCCACGGGCGTCACACGCAGATCGACCAAGCCTGGCGCCGTTGACCCTACCAGCACCAACTGGCCCTTCAGGCTGCCTTGCGGCAAGCGCCCCTCCAGCACATCACTGGCGGAGATATAGCGAAACGAGCCACCGGTAACGTCACCAGGGCCGCGGTAGGGCACCAGCGTCGCCAGATTGGGATCGACCGGCAACCGGATCAAGCTCTGGCCTTGGCGCAGCAGGATGCACTGCAACACGTCGTGATCGAATTCCGACGACGCATAGACTGGGTCCAAGTCCCTCACGCCCGTCGCCACACGCAGCATCGCCAAGGCCAGCGATTCGTAATAACGGCCCTGGAACTCAGCCAGCAGAGGCAGGGAGCGCACAACCCCGTCGGGGTCGGTGATGGAATTGAAAAAGCCCGCTGCAGGCGCCGCCCGTGCCAGCGCTCCGATATTGCTGCCATGGCCCTGCCAGGACGTGGCTCTCAGGGGCTTGCCGCGCAGCCGCTCCAGGGGCAGGGCAGGTTCGGGCAGGACTCCACGGGCCTGTCCGTCCCGATCGCTCGTGAAATAGTAGCCCAGCACCACGGGCCGGCCCTGCAGCGACTGTGCAAACAAGGCGTCGTAGTCCAGCTGCGGCGACAGCTGCGCCAATTGTTCGGCAAACCCGGAATTCCCTTGCAACGGCCCCTGCGCCAGCCGCTGCAGGCTGGCCAGTCCTGAACTGCCGTCAGGCTCGGCAAAGACCACGTCAAAGCCGAGCACGGAAACCTGTTGGCGCTCCAGCAGCTCGCGTGCGAAGCGGGCCATCTTGTCCCGGCCCCAGGGCCACTGCCCGATGCGTTCCAGGCTCCGCTCGTCGATGTCGACGATGGTGATGCGCTCGTCCATCGTGCCCGGCATGGTGGCGCGCAGGCGGGTGTCGTAAATGATGTTTTCCAACCGCTCGAGCACCTGAAGGTGCAGGACCCCACCCACGTGAAGCAGGGCGAACAGCAGTGGCAACAGCGTGACGGCGATGCGGCGCCAGCGGCGCGCCAACCAGGAGCCAGTCCGGGGGCGCATCAGAATGGCTCAGCTCGGTGGCGCCCGGCGCTTTGCGGACAAGGGGCCGAGCCAGGCAAGCGGCACAGCGCGCCCGTCAGGTCTGCTCGAACTGCATCTCGGTGCCTGCCAGCTCCAGCTTGTCGCCGTGCTTGAGCGGCACCGGCGACAGCCCGATGGCCGAGCCGTTGAGCAGCGGCATGTCCGGGCCTTCCACATGCGCCAGCACGAAGCCGTGGTGGCGCTTGGTGATGGAGGCCACGGCAACGCCCGGCTTGCCGATGGTGGTCACCACCTTGAGCAGCGAGACCTCGCGCCCTGCGGCTGCGCCGGACATGACCTTGATCACCGCCGTGATCGGTGCAGGGGGCGGGGCACCCGGCAGACCGGCCGGGCGCGATACGGCACCCAGCGGCGGCACCATGCCCGGCTTGAAGATCATGGTCTTCTCGAAATTCTCGCCTTCGGCCTCGTGCAGGAAGCGGATCTTGTACTTGCCCACTTCCACCGTATCGCCATTGCGCAGCTCCTGGCGTTTGACGGCCTTGGCATTCACGTAGGTGCCGTTGGTGCTGCCCAGGTCCTCGATCTCGACGTCATTCCCGACCATGTGGAAGATCGCGTGCTCGCCGCTCACCGCCAGGTTGTCGATCACGATATCGTTGTATGGCCTGCGTCCAAGGGTGGTGCGGTCCTTGGTCAACTGAACTTCCTTGATGACGACGCCGTCGATCGAAACGATCATTCTGGGCATGATCCACTCCTGATTTGAGATTTGTTATGGGCCGGCACCGTCATGCAGCACCCAGCAGGCGGGACATCAGGCTGCGCTTCTTGCCCCCCGCGCCGGCCTGTACCAGCAGTACGCTAACGTTATCACGACCGCCGTGTGCATTGGCGGTATCAATAAGCAATGTGGTTTTTTCCTCCAGCGGGAGGGATGCACGCACCATCTCCGCCAGATCGGCATCGGACACCATGTCCGTGAGCCCGTCCGAGCACATCAGGAACAGATCGTGCGGCGCTACCTGGAATTCATTGACTTCCATGAGCACATTGGGCTCCACGCCCAGGGCGCGGGTGACCAGGTTGCGGTTCGAGGAGATCGCCGCCTGGTGCGGCGTGAGGATACCGGCATCCACCTGCTCCTGCAGCCACGAATGGTCGCGCGTGATCTGCTGCAGCACCCCGCCGCGCAGGCGGTAGCAGCGCGAATCGCCGATGTGCCCAAGAATCAGCCGGGATCCCTGGAAGATGCCCGCCACCAGCGTGGTCCCCATGCCGGCGTACTGGGGGTTCGAAAGCGACGCCCCCAGAATGGCATGGTTGGCGTTTTCCACGCAGATTTCGAGCGCCCGGCGCACATCCGTCGCCTGGGGGGTACTGCCGGCCTGGGACAGCCAGCGGGCCATTTCCGTGCGGATGAAGGTCGTGGCCATGCCGCTGGCGACTTCGCCTGCGTTGTAGCCCCCCATGCCATCGGCCAGGATGGCCAGCTGGGCATCCCGGTCGATCGCGACGGCGTCTTCGTTGTTGCTGCGCACCCGCCCCCGATCGGTGCGCGCAAAAAAATCGTAATTCATGGATAAAGCGGCACAGGCCTCATCGGGCGCTGGATGGCGGCAGCGAAGAGTCCCTCTGTGCAGGATATTCCGTCACTGTTTCCTGAAAGTCCGCCATGTCGTTCCGTGTTGCCTTGCGAGCCGCATCATAGACGACTGTCCGCTGGTTTGTGCCGGTTTCAGCGGCTACCAGCGCTGCCAGTGCACGCCGGATCTCGGCCGCAAACTGGCGCCCCGTCTGGTAACGGGCTTCGGGGCGCTTCATCATCGACAGCGCCACCACCTCGGCCACCTCGGCCGACAGCTCGGGCCGCAGCGTGCGTACGTCGGGCGCCGGCACACTGGCAATCTTGTGCATCAGCTCGGGCATGGAGGCTCCACGCAGCGGCAACGAGCCGGTGAGCATCTGGAACAAGGTCACGCCCAGCGAATACAGGTCCGAGCGCCCGTCCACCTTCTTGCCCGCCAGCTGTTCGGGCGACATGAAGCTCGGTGTGCCCAGCACCAGGCCCGTACGGGTCTTGTTCGAGTCTGTGAGGCGCGCGATGCCAAAGTCGGTCACCTTGACCGCATCGGTCGCCGCGTCGAACATGACGTTGGCCGGCTTGATGTCGCGGTGCACCACCTGGTTGGCATGGGCATAGTCGAGCGCCTCGGCCACGCGGGCCGCCACCGACAGCGCCAGCGGCACCGGCAGCAGGTTGCCCTCCTTGCAGAAGGGCGACAGGTCCGTCCCCTTGAGGAACTCCATGGAGATATAGGCCAGGTCGTGCTCCTCGCCCGCATCGAAGATGGTCACGATGTAGGGATGCTGCAGGCGCCCCGCCGTCTCGGCCTCGCGAAAGAAGCGCGCACGGGCGTCGATCAGCCCGTCGCCCTCGAACTCCTGTCCCAGGGCCAGCGTCTTGATGGCCACCATGCGGCCGATCTTCGGATCGCGCCCCAGGTACACCACGCCCATGGAACCCTTGCCGAGCTCCTTGGTGATTTCGTAGCGGCCCAGCATGGGCAGACCGATGGTCGCGTCGCCCGGCAGGCGCGGCGTGGCCGGCACGCTGGGCATGGGCATCGGTGCCGAACTCGGTGGCGGCGCCGTGTCGGGCTGGCCCGAAGCCGACTTGGCCCGGGCGCGCATCTTCCGGTAGCGGGTCTTGGCGTCCTTGTACTGCCTGTCGTGGCGCAGGATGCGCTCGTACACCAGTTTGGCCATGGCGTAGTTGCGCTTGCGCTCAAAATCCTGTGCCAGGTGGTACAGGTTGTCCTTGAGGGCCTCGGTCATCGGCAGGCGGCGAAAGTGCTCGAACGCCTGCTCCAGCTTGCCCTGGCCATGCAGCGCCAAGCCCAGCATGCGCTTGGACTCGGCTGCCTCGGCAGACTTCGTGCGGGAGGCGCCCCCGCCACCGCGCAGCTTCAGCGCCAGCATGGCGACCTGACCCACAGCCACCACCAGCGCAGCCCCCAGCAGCGAGAAGGAGATCAGCGCGTGCTCCAGTGCCAGCCACTGGGCCCCGGCCAGTGCCAGCAGCAAGGCCATGCTCACGGTCAAGCCGGCCAGTGCACTCACCTGCGGCAACGCCAACGCCAAGTACAGCACTGCCGCCACGATGGCCAGCCATGCCACTGGCAGCGCCCAATCCGGCGCCGTCACGGCATGGCCCTGGCGGATGGTCGACACCATCTGCGCCAGCACCTCCACCGGGTACAGCGACTGGCCGCCCGGCGTTGCCAGGGGCGCCGCCTGTGCGGCCGAAGTGAAACCCACCAGCACGGTCTTGCCCTGGAAGCCGGAGGCGCCCGCCGGAGACAGCACTTGTGCGAACGCGGTCCGGGCAAACACCGGCTGGCCGCCTTCCGGCGCATGGAACAGGGGCCGCAGCACCGACGTACTGTCGGTCGCAATGCCCAGGCTGCCCAGGCGCAACCAGGGCGCAGCGGCCTGCAGGCGCAGATCGGATGCGCCCAGTTGCAGGCTGCGCAGCACCGTCAACAGCGCGACCGATGGCACTGCGGCGCTGTCATGCGCCAGCAGCAGAGGCATCTGGCGCAGCACACCGTCGGGGTCAGAGTCCAGCTGCAGGTGGCCAATGGCAGATGCCGCCGCACCCAGGACCGCGGGGGGATGCCGCCCCGAGGCCGCAGGCACGGCATGCTCGCCCGGATTGGCCAGCGCGCTGCGGCGCACATACGGCGGCAGCGGTGTGGCAGGGCCGGTCGCCGCATACTGCGACACCAGCACCACGTTGCCTGCGCGCTGCATGCTCGCAGCCAGCCGCGCATCGCCCGACAGGGCGGCGCTGTCCGCGCCAGGCACGCCAGCCGCCTGTGGCTCGCCAGACACGGCGGGAGCAGGAAGGAGCAAGGGGCGGGCCGGCGTTTCCGGCAGCGGCATGGTGTAGACGATGGCCCGGGCGCCGGCGGCCGTGAGCTGGTCTACGAAACGGGCGTGGACCTCGGGCTGCCAGGGCCAGGGCCCCAGGGTCTTGAAGCTGCGGTCATCGATGCCGACAACCGCCAGGTCTGCAGCGGGCTCGGCCGACGTGCTGCCGACGGCGGCGTCGTACATGGCCAGATCCAGCCGGTGCACCCAGCCCATCGCGCTGGCCACGGCCACCACGACGGCGGCCACCAGTGCGCAGACAAAGCCATCGGTACGCCACCAAACCAGCTGCTGTCCCGATGTTGTTCTGCCCACTTGCAATCGATCCACGGAGGTAATGAGATACCTTTAGAAGCAATTTCCAAGCCCGGCCCCGGGGCGGCCCTTGGCGCGCCCCAGACCCCCTGGTCGCAGCCCTTGCCTGCCGTTCTTGTCGTTGGCACGCAACGCCCGGCGCTGCAAGTGCCATTTTTGTCAGGTCTAGGCGGTCGCGCGGCTGGCACGGCGCTGCCAGAGCTTGCCGCCACCCACCACCAGAATGGCGCCCAATGCCGCAGCCACATAGTGCAGCGAAGGATGCGCCGCCACCAGGCCCTGCAAAGCCGTATCGCCAGCAATGGTCTCGCCCGCCACCCAGCCGATGAGGGCCGCGCCCAGCACCACGATCACCGGGAAACGCTCCATCAGCTTGATCATCATCGTGCTGCCGAACACCACCAGCGGAATGCTGATGGCCAGGCCCAGGACCAGCAACAGGGTGCTGCCCTGTGCGGCAGCAGCCACGGCGATCACGTTGTCCAGGCTCATGACCAGATCGGCCACCAGAATGGTACGGACTGCGGCCATCAGGCTCCCATAGGTCTTGGATTCGCCTTCGTCCTCGTCACCATCGCTGAGCAGCTGGAAGCCGATCCACAGCAGCAGGCAGCCGCCCACGATCTGCAGGAAGGACAGGGCCAGCAGCTTGGCTGCCACCACTGTGAGCAGCACGCGCAGCACCACCGCTGCGCCGGAGCCCCAGAACACTGCCTTGCGTTGCTGCTCGGGTGGCAGCGAGCGTGCCGCCAGGGCGATCACCACTGCGTTGTCACCCGAGAGGATGATGTTGATCCAGACGATCTTGATCAGGCCGATCCAGAAGTCGGCACCTTGCAGAAATTCCATTGTCGATGACTCCACTGTTATGAATGCAAGAAGCGCCCGGAACCGGGGTTCCGGGCGCTTCTCTTTTTTGGAGCGGCCAGTGTATCGGGCGCTTGCGCCCGATGCGTCCGTAATTGTGCTTACGGACGGGTGTGCTTACTTCAGCTGGGCCTTGAGCAGCTTGCCCAGTTCCGAGGGGTTGCGCGTGATGATGAAGCCGGACTCTTCCATGATGGCCAGCTTGGCATCGGCCGTGTCGGCACCACCGGAGATCAGGGCGCCGGCGTGGCCCATGCGCTTGCCGGGAGGCGCGGTCACGCCAGCGATGAAGCCCACGATAGGCTTTTTCATGTTGGCCTTGCACCACTGGGCGGCTTCGGCTTCATCGGGTCCGCCGATTTCGCCGATCATGATCACGGCATCGGTGTCCGGATCGTCGTTGAAAGCCTTCATCACGTCGATGTGCTTCAGGCCATTGATGGGGTCGCCACCAATGCCCACGGCGCTCGATTGGCCCAGGCCCACTTCGGTCAGCATGGCCACGGCTTCGTACGTCAGCGTGCCGGAGCGGCTCACGACGCCGATGCGGCCCTTGCGGTGGATGTGGCCGGGCATGATGCCGATCTTGATTTCGTCGGGCGTGATCAGGCCGGGGCAGTTGGGGCCCAGCAGCAGCGTGCGCTTGCCGCCGGCGGCTTCCTTGGCCTTCATCTTGTTGCGCACTTCGAGCATGTCGCGCACCGGGATGCCTTCGGTGATGCAGATGGCCAGGTCCAGGTCGGCCTCGACGGCTTCCCAGATGGCGGCAGCAGCGCCTGCGGGCGGCACGTAGATCACCGACACGGTGGCGCCGGTCTGCGATGCGGCTTCCTTGACGGAGGCGTAGATCGGGATGTTGAAGATCGACTCGCCGGCCTTCTTGGGGTTCACGCCCGCCACGAAGGCGTTCTTGCCGTTCGCGTATTCCTGGCACTTTTCAGTGTGGAACTGGCCGGTCTTGCCCGTGATGCCCTGGGTGATGACCTTGGTGTCTTTGTTGATGTAGATCGACATGTGTGTTCTCCGGGCTTACTTGACGGCAGCAACGATCTTGGTCGCAGCTTCGGCCATGGTGTCTGCGGCGATGATGGGCAGGCCAGACTCGGCCAGCATCTTCTTGCCCAGCTCTTCGTTGGTGCCCTTCATGCGCACGACCAGCGGCACGTTCAGGTTCACGGCCTTGCAGGCCGTGATCACGCCGGTGGCGATGGTGTCGCACTTCATGATGCCGCCGAAGATGTTGACCAGGATGCCTTCGACCTTGGGGTTCTTGAGCATGATCTTGAAGGCTTCGGTGACCTTCTCGGGGGTGGCACCGCCGCCCACGTCCAGGAAGTTGGCCGGCTCGCCGCCGAACAGCTTGATGGTGTCCATGGTGGCCATGGCCAGGCCGGCGCCGTTGACCAGGCAGCCGATGTTGCCGTCCAGGCTGATGTAGGCCAGGTCGAACTTGGAGGCTTCCACTTCGGCCGGATCTTCTTCGTCCAGATCGCGGAAGGCCACGATTTCAGGATGGCGGAACAGCGCGTTGGCGTCGAAGTTGAACTTCGCGTCCAGTGCCATCAGGTTGCCCTTGGAGTCGCAGTTCAGCGGGTTGATTTCCACCAGCGACGCATCGGTGTCCATGTAGCACTTGTAGATCTTCGCGAAGATGTCTACGGCCTGGTCAATGGAAGCGCCGGTCAGGCCAATGGCTGCGGCAACCTTCTTGCTTTGCTCGACGGTGATGCCGGTCAGGGGATCGATCATCTCGGTGATGATCTTCTCGGGCGTGGAGTGGGCCACTTCCTCGATGTCCATGCCGCCTTCGCTCGAAGCGATCAGCGCGACCTTCTGCGTGCCGCGGTCGGTGACCAGCGAGACGTACAGTTCGTTCTTGATGTCGGCACCGTCTTCGATGTACAGGCGGCGGACCTTCTGGCCTTCGGGGCCGGTCTGGTGCGTCTTGAGCTGCATGCCCAGAATTTCGCCAGAAATGCGCTTGACGTCGTCAATGGTCTTGGCGACCTTGACGCCGCCGCCCTTGCCACGGCCACCGGCGTGGATCTGGGCCTTGACGACCCACACGGGGCCGCCGAGTTTCTGGGCTGCTTCGACGGCTTCTTGCACCGTGAACGCGGGAATGCCACGCGGAACGGGCACACCAAAATTGCGCAAGATTTCCTTGCCTTGGTATTCGTGAATCTTCATGAGGTCTCTCTCAGGGAAGGGTGGTAGTTACCCGTTTACCATGAACAGTTGTCTGGCCGCGGGCTTGGGACATGGCAACCGACGACTGTATCATGCTGCGACGCACCATCCCCTGTGCCTAACACGTACAGCATTGGCGTCCATCCATTCTTACCCCCGGCAGTCCACGCTGCCAGACCAGCAGGAGCACCCCATGTCCAGAGTCTTTATCGATGGCGAAGCCGGCACCACGGGCCTGCAGATCCGTGAACGCCTGCAGGCCATGCCCGAGGTCGAGCTGGTCAGCATTGCACCCGAATTGCGCAAGGACCCGGCCGCCAAGCGCGATCTGATCGCGGGCGTGGACTTGGTCGTGCTGTGCCTGCACGACGACGCCGCGCGCGACACCGTGGCCATGGTGGACGGCATCGAGCAATCCACCGGCCGCAAGATCAAGATCATCGACGCGAGCACCGCGCACCGCACCGCGCCCGGCTGGGTCTTCGGTTTCCCCGAGCTGGCCGCCGGCCAACCCGAGGCCGTGGCCGCCGCGACCCGCGTGGCCAATCCCGGCTGCTATGCCACCGGCGCCATCGCGCTGCTGCGCCCCCTGGTCGATGCCGGGCTGATTCCTGCCGACTTTCCCCTGGCACTCCCCTCTGTCAGCGGCTATTCGGGTGGCGGGCGCACCATGATCGAGGCCTACCAGAAGGGCGAAGCGCCGCTGTTCGAGCTGTACGCCCTGGGCCTGGCGCACAAGCACCTGCCGGAGATCATGCACTACACCGGCATCACCCGCCGGCCCATCTTCGTGCCCTCGGTCGGCAACTTCGAGCAAGGCATGCTGGTGCAACTGCCCCTGCACCTGGACACGCTTCCCGGCGCGCCCAAGGCGAGCGACCTGCACGACGCCCTGGCCGCGCACTACGCCAAGAGCAACACCCCCGAGCAGTGGGTCAGCGTGCTGCCCGCCACGGCCGACGGCAAGCTCGACGCCCTGGCGCTCAACAACAGCAACAAGCTGGAGCTGCGCGTGTTCGCCAACGAAACCTACCGCCACGCGGTGCTGGTGGCGCGCCTCGATAACCTGGGCAAGGGTGCCAGCGGCGCCGCAGTGCAAAACCTCAAGCTGATGCTGGGTCTGTGATTTTCTGCACGCCGGGCGGGCCAGGCACGGCCCGCGCCATGGCGTGCATGACAACCAGCCACCCATAATCTCGCCACACCGGGCACTTGCCCCGGTGAGCGAAAGGGCTGGCATGAAGACATCTCCATGGTGGGTGGCTGCGGCCCCGCTGGCAGCCCTGGCCGGGCCCGTAGCGGCCCAGACCCGGGTACCGGCTCAGGACCTCAAGGGCCTGACGGACCCTGCCGGACTCAAGCGCTACGCCGGCGCGGTGCTGCTGTACCGCGATGATGCCGCCTACGATGAACTGCGTTTCCCCGCCGCCAAGGTGGTCAGCCAGAGCGACGACAAGCTGGTGGCGCCGCGCAGCCTGGACCGCGCCGGCCAGCGCACCGCGCTGCAGTACGTGGCGCCCGCCGGCCGCTCCTCGCTCGAAGTGTTGCGCGGTTACCAGCAGGAGCTCAAGGCCGCCGGCTTCGAGACCGCCTTCGAATGCGCAGGCGATGCCTGCGGCGGCTCCAACATCTTTGCCTACAGCCTGCCGCGCTCCCTGCTGCCCGGCGGCTGGGCCGGCAAGGTGGGCGACAACAGCCCCGCCGCCTGCGCCTCGGGTACCCTGGCCGACCTGCGCTACGCCCTGCTCGACAACAAGGCCACCGGAGTGGGCATGGCAGTGATGACCTGGAACCCCGACATCACCTCGGCCTACTGCGACGAGAAAGAGTTCCAGAAGCGCACCACCATCACCGTGGTGCGCGTGGAACCCAAGGCGCGCGAACAGCAGATGGAAACGCTGTCGTCGAGCGAGATCGCCAAGGGGCTCGATGCCAACGGCAAGGTCGCCATCTACGGCATCCTGTTCGACACCGGCAAGGCGGACATCAAGCCTGACAGCAAGGCATCGCTGGACCAGATCGGCACGTTGCTCAAGCAGCAGGCCGGCCTGAAGCTCCATGTGGTGGGCCACACCGACAACGCCGGCAACCTGCCTGCCAATATCGACCTGAGCCGCCGCCGCGCCGATGCCGTGGCCGCAGCGCTGGCCAGGGACTACGGCATTGCCCGCGACCGGCTCACCGCCAACGGGGTGGCCAGCCTGGCACCCGTGGCTTCCAACGGGTCCGACGCAGGGCGCGCCAGGAACCGGCGCGTGGAGCTGGTTCTCCAGTAGCGCATCCACTTTGCGCCCCAGGGCTCGCGCCCGACTTCAGACCTCTTCGTCGTCCCCGACACCGCGCACCACCCGGTGCACGACGTCGCCCGAAAAGCCCCGCGCCATCAGGAAGCGCACCTGCTTTGCCCGCGCCTGAGGGTCGGCAGCGGGCTCGCCAAAACGGCGGCGCCACACCTCGCGGGCGCGCGCCAGTTCCGTGTCCTGCAACTGCGCCAGGGCCTGCTGCACCACCTCGCCGCCCACGCCCTTGGCCTGCAGCTCCTGGCGGATGCGCGCAGCACCCATGCGGCCGGCACGCAGGTTCACGACCGAGGCCACCACGCGCTCCTCGCTGATGAAGTCCTTCTCCTCCAGTTCGGCCAGCACCGCATCCAGGTCCTCGCCCTCCTGCACATGCGGGCGCAGCTTGCGCAGCAGTTCGGCGCGTGAATGCTCGCGCTGGCCCAGCAGCCGCAGTGCGCGGCCTTTGAGGGAAAGGGTGGCAAAGCCCATGGGTTTCGATCCGCAGGTGAACGACAGGTGGATGGGACGGCGAAGTCGCAAACGACAACGGCCACCGCTCCGTGCAGGAGCGATGGCCGCCATCGTCTGCGGCAAAGGCTGCCGATGACAGCCTTTGCCTGGCGATGCTCAATGCATCACTCTTCGGATGCAGCCGGGGCCGCCGCCTGCAGTGCGTCGGGCAGGAGCGCAATGCCCAGGCCTTCACGCACCTTGTTCTCGATCTCGCGGGCGAGGTCGGGGTTCTCGCGCAAGAACTCGCGCGCGTTGTCACGGCCCTGGCCGATCTTCTCGCCGTTGTAGGCATACCAGGCGCCCGACTTCTCGACGATCTTGGCGGTCACGCCCATGTCGATGATCTCGCCCTCACGGCTGATGCCCTCGCCGAAGAGGATGTCGAACTCGGCCGTCTTGAAAGGCGGGCTCACCTTGTTCTTGACCACCTTGACCTTGGTTTCGTTGCCAATGGCTTCGTCGCCCTTCTTGATGGTGCCGGTGCGGCGGATGTCCAGGCGCACCGAGGCGTAGAACTTGAGCGCATTGCCGCCGGTGGTGGTTTCGGGGCTACCGAACATCACGCCGATCTTCATGCGGATCTGGTTGATGAAGATGACCATGCAATTGGTCTTCTTGATCGTGGCCGTCAGTTTGCGCAGCGCCTGGCTCATCAGGCGGGCCTGCAGGCCGGGCAGGGCATCGCCCATTTCGCCTTCGATTTCGGCCTTGGGCGTGAGTGCGGCGACCGAGTCGATGACGATCAGGTCCACGGCGCCCGAGCGCACCAGGCTGTCCACGATCTCGAGCGCTTGCTCACCGGTGTCGGGCTGGCTGATCAGCAGGTCGGACAACTGCACACCCAGCTTCTGGGCGTACTGCACGTCCAGGGCGTGCTCGGCGTCCACGAAGGCGCAGGTGCCGCCTTGCTTTTGCATCTCGGCAATCACCTGCAGCGTGAGCGTGGTCTTGCCCGAGGATTCCGGGCCGTAGATCTCGACCACCCGGCCACGTGGCAGGCCGCCCACGCCCAGCGCGATGTCCAGGCCCAGCGATCCGGTGGAGACGACCTGGATGTCCTCGATCACCTCGCCTTCGCCTAGGCGCATGATGGTGCCCTTGCCGAACTGCTTCTCGATCTGGGCGAGCGCAGCCGCCAGCGCCTTGGCCTTTTCGGTGTTGACGGGGAGGGCGGGGTTGGTGCCTTTGACTGCGACGTCCATGAGAAAACTCCTTGAGAAACAACGGGTTGGGTGTTTGCACTTCGTCTGCAATTAACTACAGGCTGGATGCTTGAACAGTAGTTTATGCGAGCCATTGAATCCCATCAATGCACTATTTAGTCAGTTTGCCTGACAATACTGCATGCCTGATTCTTCGTCCCTTGCCGCATCCACTCCGATGGAAGACGGCTGGCGCCAGACCCACCTGGGCCGCCTGCTCGGCCACGCCATGCGCCGCTTCGATGCCCAGGTGCTGCAGCTCATGGCGCGCAATGTGGAGGTGCCGCTGGCCCTGTCCAACCTGGCGGCGCGCGACCAGGTGAGCGCGGCGCACGTGCACATCACGCGCCACCTGGCGCTGCAGGGCGACCGCCTGACCGACCTGGCCCAGCGTGCCGGCATGACCAAGCAGGCCATGGCCACCCTGGTGGACCAGTGCGAGGCCTGGGGCCTGGTCACGCGCGAGGCGGACCCGCTGGATGCACGCGCGCGGCGCGTGTGCTTCACGCCCACCGGCCTGGCCTGGCTGCAGGCCTTTCGCGATGCGGTGGCCCAGGCCGAAGCCGAGTTCCGGGCCGAGGTGGGCAGGGACGTGGCCACGGTGGTGGCCATCGGGCTGGAAGCCTACGCCAGTGGCGACACGACGGGTGACGGCGCCAGCCGCAGGGACAGCGCCAGGGGCTGAGGACAGGAACCTGTTCAGGCAGGTGGCGTGGGCATGCCCGAAGGTTCGGCACAGGCCAGCAGCCATTGGCGGAACTGCTGCAGGGTCTGCAGCTGGTTGCGCCCCTCGGGGTAGCAGAACCAATAACCGACTTCGCTTTGGTAGCCGCAGCCGGGCAGCGGTTCGCGCACCAGGCCGCTGGTGATCTCGTCCTGCACCAGGCAACGCGGCACCAGCGCCAGGCCCATGCCGGCCATCACCGCGCGGATCATGGACTGGAACTGGTCGAACTGCGGACCGGCCAGCGGATTGAGCCCCTGCACGCCATGCGTTTCGCTCCAGCGCAGCCAGGCCTCGGGCACCGTAACGTGGCGCAGCAAGGTGTGGCGCGCCACGTCGCGCGGACTGTCGATGGCCCAGTCCGCCACGCGGGTGCGCGGCGCGATCAGCGCCACGTCCTGCCCCGTCAGGTAGTGGGCATGCGCGCCAGGCCAGTGGCCATCGCCGAAGAGGATGGCGCAGTCGAGCTCGGGCCGCTCGAAGTTGTAGCTGTGCACATAGGGCACGAAGTGCAGCGTGACCTGCGGGTGCTGCTGCTGGAACTGCGGCAGCCGAGGAATGAGCCACTTGGCAGCGAAGGTGGGCAGGCTCGACAGGTGCAGCGCGCCGCCGCCGTCGTCGCTGGTGATCAGCTCCAGCGTTGCGGCTTCGAGCTGGGCCAGCACGGCCCGCACGGCCTTTTCGTAGCGCTCCCCGGCAGGCGTGAGCGCCAGGCGCTTGCGGCTGCGCTCGAACAGCGGCACACCCACCCAGCCCTCCAGTTCCTTGACCTGCTTGCTCACTGCGCTCTGCGTCAGGTGCAGCGCTTCGGCCGCGCGCGAGACGCCACCGAACCGGGTCACGGTGGAAAAGGCCCGCAGCAGATGCAGGGGCGGTGAAAGGCGTCGGAGAGAAGACATCGTAAGTTCTCAAATCATTCCATATCGGAATGTTATCAGGCACATCCATTGCTTGGTAGTGGACACCGGATCATGTAATCTCAAACCCCCTTCATAGGAAAACCGCACATGAAACGCCGTCACCTGCTCACCACCCTGGCTGCTGCATCTTTCATTCCTGGAATGTCCTTTGCCCAAGAAGGCAAGCCCCTGCGCATCGTCGTGCCCTTTCCGCCCGGCGGCGCCACCGACATCACCGTGCGCGCCCTGCAGGAGTCGCTCACCCGCATCCTCAAGCAGCCTGTGGTGCTGGACAACCGTGCCGGCGCAGGCGGCTCGATCGGCATGGCCGAAGTGGCGCGCGCCCCGGCCGACGGTCTCACGCTGGGCGTGGCCACCCTGTCCACCCACGGTGTGAACCCTGCCGTCTACAGCAAGCTGCCCTACAACCCGCTCAAGGACTTCGTGGGCGTGACCGAGATCGTCAAGGCCCCCGGCGTGGTCGTGGTGAACCCCGCCGCACTGCCCGTGAAGGACTTCGCCGACCTGGTGAAGTACCTCAAGGCCAACCCCGGCAAGGTGTCGTTCGCAACGCCCGGCAACGGGACCATCGGCCACATGTGGGGCGAGCTGTTCAAGAGCAGCACGGGCACCTCCATGGTGCACATCCCCTACCGTGGTGCAGGCCCGGCCATCAACGACGTGCTGGCCGGCCAGGTGGCCGTGTATTTCGACCAGGTGGCCTCGTCGCTGCCGCACATCAAGTCGGGCAAGCTCAAGGCGCTGGCGGTCTCGTGGCCCACGCGGCTGGACGTGCTGCCGGACGTCCCCACCTACGCCCAACTGGGCTTGGCCAACAACAACGATCCCTCGTGGTTCGGCCTGGTGGCCCCCGCAGGCACGCCCGCCGCTGCCGTGGACCGCATCCAGCAGGCCGTGGCACAGGCACTGCAGGAGCCCGCCGTGCGTGAGCGCCTGGCCGGCCAGGGCCTGTACCCCTCGGGCACCACGCCCAAGGAGTTCTCGGCCCAGCTGGTGCGCGAGATCGACAAGATGAAGCGCGTGGCCGCCTACGCCAAGATCGCGCTCGACTGAGAACACCCCACCGGCCCCTGGACAAAGGGGGCCGACCAAGGCCACAGCCGGCGGGACTGCGAAATCCTTTCAGGGATAACCATAGTCTCCAACCGGTCCGGGCGGCTAGGCCAGCCGCCCCTTATTGCGCACACTCTGCCTATGCATGCCGCTTTGAAACTGATCAATCGACGATTCCAGCAGGCCCAGCCCGGTGCCACCGGTTCCCCCGGCACTCCGCTGGCGCCTGCGGCAACCTTCACCTACCTGCCCGGCACTACCGCCCTGGTGCTCGACTCGCCGCACAGCGGCACCCGCTACCCCGACGACTTCGGATCTGCCTGCGACCTGCCCACGCTGCGCCGCGCCGAAGACACCCATGTCGAGAAGATCTACGACTTCGCCCCTGCGCTGGGCGTGGCCTGGGTGGAAGCCCATTTCCCGCGCATCTACCTCGATGCCAACCGCGACACCACCGAACTCGACACCACGCTGCTCGACGGTGAGTGGACGGAACCCATCTCCACCGACCCCCGCGTGCTCTCCAAGGTGCGCCTGGGCAAGGGCCTGATCTGGAAGTTCACGGACGAGGGCGAGCCCATCTACAACCGGCTGCTGGGCGTTGACGAGGTGCGGGCCCGCATCGACCGCTGCTGGCGGCCCTACCACGGCGCCGTGCAGCAGGCCATCGAGGCCGCGCATGCACGCCACGGCTACAGCATCCACATCAACTGCCACTCCATGCCCGCCGTGGCCGCCAGCCATGCCACCGATTTCCCGGGCCTGGTGCATGCCGACTTCGTGGTCGGCGACCGCGACGGCAGCACCGCCAGCCCCGCCCTCTCGGCCCTGGTGTGCGAGCACCTGCGCGAGCGCGGCTACAGCGTGGAGCACAACCACCCTTACAAGGGCGTGGAACTGGTGCGCCGCTACAGCAACCCTGCTGGCCAGCGCCACAGCATCCAGCTGGAGATCAACCGCAGGCTGTACATGGACGAGACCACCCTGGCCCAGCACCCCGAGGGCATGGCGCGGCTGCGCGCCGACCTGCGCGCGCTGGTGGACCGGCTACTGACCACCGATCCGCGCTGACAGCGGCTCAGGCCATCAGCGCCGCAACGCTGTCGAACAGCAGTGCCATGCTGTCCGGCGTGGTGGTGTTGGAATGGGCCAGGCCCGCACCTGATCCGTCCAGCGCCACGATCGAAAGTGCCTCGAACCCACCGATCGCGCCCGAATGCAACAGCCAGTTGGCCCCGTGTCGGGCTTGCACGACCCATCCGAGGGAATAGTTGCCAGTCGTGGCGTGCGCCATCTCCAGCAGCTCCCGCACATAGCCCGGCGGCAGGGGCGTCGCTTCACCGCGCAGGGCCCGGAGGTGCCATTGCAGCCACACGGCATCGTCCCGGACCCGCAGGCTCACGCCACCGGCGGGGTCCAGCAGCCCCAGCCAGGCCTGCTCCATTCCCTCGCGCAGCGCCAGGGGCTGCAAACGCCGCCCCTGCCCCGCATGGCCCGCTGGCTGGTTGGGGCCCTGGCGCAGCGGGGCGCCCACGAAAAGAGACAGGCCCAAGGGCTTCGCCAAGCGCAGTTCCAGCAAGGTGCTCCAGTCCTGCCCCGTCGCGCTGGCCAGCATGCGGGACACCAGGATATAACCGGCGTTGGAATAGACATAGCCTGGAATCTCCCCGGTAGCACGCACAGGCGGCTGCTGCAGCAACCAGCGCAGGAAGAAAGCCTGCATATCGGCTGGCTGCTGCAGACCGGCCAGTGCCTCGTCGCCGGCATGCTGTTCGAAGGCATCGATATCCGCCTGGTCCGTGAAGGCCATGACACCTGCCCGGTGGCCCAGCAGGTCCCTCAGGGTAACGCTGCGGTACACCGGTAGGGCCTCGCGGGCCAGCTCGGGCAGCACCTGCGCCAGCGTGCTGTCCCAGCGCAGCAGCCCCTGGTCGACCACACTGGCGGCCACGCAGGCCGTCATGGCCTTGGTGTTGGAGCCGATGGCCATCAAGTCGCCCGGTTCCAGCAGAGCGCTGTCCCCCAGGCGGCGCAACCCGGCCACTGCCGTGCGGATCTCGCGGGCATCGGCCCAGCCCATGGCCACGCCGACCAGGCCCTCCGACACCAGATCACTGGCGCGGGACTGCAGGCGCACCTGCTCCGGATCGAGCGGGTCACCACTACCGCCGCCGCCGCAGGCGCTAAGCAGGGCGCCCAGCCCCACGGTGGCCAGCCACTGGCGGCGATGGAGAGCGGCACTTGGCGCAGCGGAAGGGGTCTTAAGGTTCATGGCATCTCGTGCAAAAAAGAAGATGCCCGATTGTTGGAAGCCGAACCTTTGGCTCAGCCAAAGGCCATGGGCCAGCGCAGCGTGAAGCCCGCGCCGCGCCCATGCAGGCCTGGCCCCAGGGTGACGCTGCCACCCAGTTGCCCCAGCGCCTGGCGCGCAATGGTGAGCCCCAGGCCCGAGCCACTTCTGCCCGCATGCGGCGAGCGCCAGAAGCGCTCGAACACCTGTGCCTGCTCGTCCACACCGATGCCCGGCCCGTCGTCGGCGATCCACACCACCACCTCCTGGCCCTGCTGCATGACCCGCACCAGCACTTCGCGCCCCGCCCCAGGCCCGCATCCATGCCGCAAGGCGTTGTCCAGCACATTGCCCAGCGCCGACCACAGCAACTGGCGGTCAAGCGGCAGAACCCAGCGGTCCGGCCCCTCCAGCGACAGCTCCACCCCCAGGTCGTCCGCACAGCGGCTGCGCTCGGCTACACCGTCCTGAAGCAAAGCCACGAGGTCCAGCGGAGTGGTCTGCGGGAGGGGGGATTCCTCCAGCGCAGCCAGAGTGAGCAACTGCTCACTCAGGTGTGCAGCGCGCTGCAGGGCGCGCACCAACGCCTCGGCGGCCTGGTCCCGCACCGGCCCCTCTGGCGCTTGCAGCAAAACGTGGGCCTGGGCGGCGATCACCGCCATGGGTGTGCGCAGTTCGTGGGCCGCGTCATGCACCAGGGCCTTCTCGCGCGCCAGGTGCGCACGCAACCGCTCGAGCAAGGCGTCGAACGATTGGGCCAGCCCCTGCAACTCCCGCTCGCGGGGCAGGCCCTGCAAGGGCCTCAGGTCCTGTGCCGAGCGTGCAGCGATCTGGGCCCCGAGCCGCTCCAGCGGGCGCAGGCCGGTGCGCACGGCCAGCCACAGCGGAAGGCACACCAGCGGAAACGCCAGCAGCACCGACATGGCCAGATCTTCCCCGATGAAGCCCAGCAGGCGCGCATCCGGCAGCCGCGGCTCGGCCACCAGCACGCGCCAATCGCCAGCCGATTCCCAGGCCGCCCAGTGCGGCCGCCCGGCAATCTCCATCTGCGCATGGCCCGAAGGTCCTGCCAGGGGCACCGCCGCAACCTCGGCCGAGCTGCTGTGCAGCAGTTGCCCATGCGTGTCCTGCAGTTGCATGAGCAGCACGTCGCCCTGTAGCAGCGCCGTGCCGCTGCGCATGGCGTTGAGGGTCTGGGCCATGCCGCTCACGAGGGCACGCGCCTCGGCGCCATCGGGCATGGCACGCAGCGGGGACGCCAGGCCTTGTGCCAGCTGGTGCACCCCGGGGTTGGCGTCCATCGCTGCATAGTGTCGGTGGGCCTCCTGGGCCAGCAGCACCAGCCACACCAGGGCCATGGCCGCCAGCAAGGCCAGCAGTGTCCGGCGCGTGAGGCTGGGGCCCCACCAGCGTTGCTGCAGCACAGGCCTCGTCATGGCTGCAGCCGGTAACCCACGCCGCGCACGGTCGCGATGCGCTCCCCACCGATCTTCTTGCGCAGGTTGGAGACGTGCACCTCCAGCGTGGCGGCGTCCAGGGCGTCGCCCAGCGGTTCCAGGCGCTGGGCCAGCACGTTCTTGGCGATCACCGTACCGGGCTCCCGCGCCAGCTCCAGCAGCAGCCGGAACTCGCGCGGCGACAGGGCCAGCGGCACCTCCTGCAGCCAGGCCTCGTGCCGGCGCGGCGCAATCCTCAGAGCGCCCAGCGTCCATTCGCCATGGGTCTGCCGGGCGCTGCGGCGCAGCAGCGCATGCAGCCGCGACAGCAGCTCGGGCACGTGGAAGGGCTTGAGCACGTAGTCGTCGGCCCCGCCGTCCAGGCCATCGATCCGGTCCTGCAGCGCCGTGCGGGCCGTGATCACGATCACGGGCAGCGCCATGCCGGCGCGGCGCCAGCGGCGCAGCAGCACCATGCCATGGCCATCGGGCAGGGTCAGGTCGAGCAGCACGGCGTCCACCTCGTCGGCATCGGGCACGGGCGGCGTCGCCGCCGCGCTGCGCAGCCACTGCACGGTGAAGCCATCGAGCTGCAGGGCCTGCAGCAGCGCCTGTCCCAGGTCCAGGTCGTCTTCGATGAGCAGGATGTGCATGGCGCGCATTGTCCATGCGCCAGGCTTGCAACCAGCCAAAGGCCAGGGTGAACCGATGGCACGCCCTAGAATCCAACACACGACAAGGCCTGCCCACGGGCCACCCACCAGGAGACACCCGCATGCGCATTCTCATCGCCGAAGACGACCAGGTGCTGGCCGATGGCCTGCTGCGCACCCTGCGCAGCTCCGGCGCCGTGGTGGACCATGTGGCCAGCGGCAGCGAGGCCGATGCCGCGCTGCTGACCAACAACGAGTTCGACCTGCTGATCCTGGACCTGGGCCTGCCGCGCATGCATGGGCTGGAAGTGCTCAAGAAGCTGCGCAGCCGCGGCTCGGCGCTGCCGGTGCTGATTCTTACTGCGGCCGACAGCGTGGAGGAGCGCGTCAAGGGCCTGGATTTCGGGGCCGACGACTACATGGCCAAGCCCTTCAGCCTGCAGGAGCTCGAAGCCCGCGTGCGCGCCCTCACACGCCGCGGCATGGGTGGCACCAGCAGCGCCATCAAGCACGGCCCGCTGGTGTACGACCAGGCGGGCCGGGTGGCCACCATCGACGGCAAGATGGTGGAGCTGTCGGCGCGCGAGCTCGGCCTGCTGGAGGTGCTGCTGCAGCGCGCCGGGCGCCTGGTGAGCAAGGAGCAGTTGGTCGAGCGCCTGTGCGAGTGGGGCGAGGAAGTGAGCAACAACGCCATCGAGGTGTATATCCACCGCCTGCGCAAGAAGATCGAGCGCGGCCCGATCCGCATTGCCACGGTGCGCGGTCTGGGCTACTGTCTGGAAAAAATCCCAGGCTGACCCTTCCCCCGGCACTTGCAGCTCTTCACCCCACACCTTGAAAATCTTCCAGCGCGAGCAGCGCTCCCTGTTTGGCGAGATCCTGGACTGGATGCTCACCCCGCTGCTGCTGCTGTGGCCGGTTAGCCTGGCGCTGACCTGGCTGGTGGCCCAGGGCCTGGCCAACAAGCCCTTCGACCGCGCGCTGGAGTACAACGCCCACGCGCTGGCGCAGCTCGTGGGCATACAGAAGGGCACGGTGCAGTTCAACCTGCCCCAGCCCGCCAGCGAGATCCTGCGCGCCGACGATTCCGACGTGGTGTACTACCAGGTCAAGGGCGTGGGCGGCGAATTCCTCTCGGGCGAGCGCGAACTGCCAGCGCCCCCTTCCGACGAAGTGCCCATGCCCGGCGAGGTGCGCCTGCGCGATGCCGAGCTGCGCGGCATCGACATCCGCGTGGCCTACATCTGGGTGCGCCTGGCCCTCAAGGACAGCCCGCTGGCCCTGGTGCAGGTGGCCGAGACCCGTGAGAAGCGCAGCGTGCTGGCCACCGAGATCATCAAGGGCGTGATGCTGCCGCAGTTCGTGATCCTGCCGCTGGCCGTGCTGCTGGTCTGGCTGGCGCTGGCGCGCGGCATTCAGCCGCTGAACCAGCTGGAGCAGCGCATCCGCGCGCGCAACCCGGACGACCTCTCGCCGCTGGACGACCGCACCGTGCCGCTGGAAGTGGCGCCGCTGGTCGCCTCGGTGAACGACCTGCTCACGCGCCTGCACGACTCGCTGGCCACGCAAAAACGCTTTTTGGCCGATGCCGCCCACCAGCTCAAGACGCCTCTGGCGGGCCTGCGCATGCAGGCCGACCTGGCGCAACGCGAGGGCACCAGCACCGAAGAACTCAAGCGCTCGCTGCAGCAGATCGGCCGCTCCAGCATCCGCGCTACGCACACCGTCAACCAGCTGCTGGCCCTGGCACGCGCCGAAGGCAGCGGCGTGGGTTTTGCGCGCCAGCCCTGCGACCTGGCGCGCCTGGCCATCGAGGTGGTGCGCGACTCCGTGCCGCGCGCGCTCGAAAAGCACATCGACCTGGGCTACGACGGCGCCGAACCGGGCTCGCCCGGTGTCTGGGTGGACGGCAACCCGACTCTGCTCAAGGAGCTGGTGCGCAACCTGGTGGACAACGCGCTCAACTACACCCCGTCGACCCCCGACAGGCCCGGCGTGGTCACCGCGCGCGTGCTGGCCGACACCTTCGGCCGCGTGCTGCTGCTGCAGGTGGAGGACTCGGGGCCGGGCGTGCCCGAGTCCGAGCGCGACCTGGTGTTCCAGCCCTTCTACCGCGCGCTGGGCAGCGATGCGGACGGATCGGGCCTGGGCCTGCCCATCGTGCTGGAGATCGCGCGCAAGCACGGGGCCGAGGTGGTGCTCGAAGATGCCCACCCCGGCATGCAGCCGCCGGGGGCGCGCTTCAGCGTGCGCTTTGCGGCCAGCGAGCACGCGCCCGCCTGAAACCAGGGCCATCGGCCCGAGGCAGCAGCCGGAAGGACCGGTTTCAGGCATCATGAAATCCCGTTCTGCCGGATACCCCATGCCTGCTTCTCCCGCTTCGCCACCGCGCCGCTTTCGCAACACCGATGCGGGGGTCGTGATCGGCAACTTCCCCTGGTACGAGATGGCCTGGCGCTCGCTGCGCGGCGACTTCAAGCCCCGCTCCGAGCCCGCGGGGGGCTACGCGCGCTTCGTGCGCGACTGGACGCAGCCCGTGGACCATGCACTGCTGGCGCAAAGGCACGAGGCGCCGCTGGTCACCTGGCTGGGCCATGTCTCCATGCTGCTGCAGGTGGCGGGGCTGAACGTGCTGATCGACCCCACGCTGGCCAGCCATGCCGGTCCGCTGGGGCGCTTTGGCGCCCCGCGGCGCGTGCCGCCGCCGCTCACGCCCGAACAGTTGCCACGCATCGATGCGGTGCTGGTCTCGCACAACCACTACGACCACCTGTGCAGCGCCACCTTGAAGCGCCTGAGGGCAGCGGGGCAGAACCCGCGCTTCATAGTGCCCATGGGGCTCAAGGACTGGTTCGTGCAGCGCGGAATGGACAGCACCACCGAACTCGGCTGGTGGGAGTCCGTGGAGCTGGCGCCTGGCGTGCGCGTGCACTTCACTCCCGCCCAGCACTGGAGCCGCCGCAGCCTGAACGACACCAATGCCTCGCTCTGGGGCGGCTACCTGCTCGAGTGGAGCCGGCCCGATGCGGCAGGGCCCTGGCGCTTCCTGTTTCCGGGCGACACGGGCTACAGCGACGACTTCAAGGCCATCCGCCAGCGCATCGGTGCCGTCGATTTTCTGGCCCTGCCGATCGGCGCCTACCTGCCGCGCGACTTCATGAAGCCCATGCACGTGAACCCGGCCGACGCCGTGCAGCTGATGCTGGACGTGCAGGCGCGCCAGGCCATGGGCGTGCACTGGGGCACCTTTGCACTCACCCAGGAGGCCTTCGACCACCCGCCGCGCGACCTGGCCACTGCCCTGGCCGAGCGCGGCGTGCCCGCGGAGCGCGTGTGGCTGATGCGGCACGGCGAGACGCGGGCCATCCCGCTGTAGGTGCGGCACGACCGGGACATTCCTGCCAGGACTATGCTGAGTGCCAAACGTCGTTATCCACGGCGGCACCAACTCTCCAGAATGGGCCTTTCACTACCGACAAGGCCCCCGATGAAACGACGCACTCTGTTGGCCGGGGCATTCCCCATTCCATGGGCTGCAGGCCACGCATGGGCCCAATCCACGGCCGATACGCGCCCGGTGCGGCTGCTGGTTCCGTTTGCAGCGGGCGGTGCCACCGACATCACGGCACGCGCCATCGCCGGCCCGCTGTCGCAGCGGATGCAGCGGCCCATCACCGTGGAGAATCGCCCCGGCGCGGGGGGCGCCACCTGCATGACCGAGGTCGCGGCCGCCGCGCCCGATGGGCTGACACTGGGCATCGCCACGCTGTCCACGCACGGTGTCAACCCTGCGGTCTACCGCCACCTGCCCTACAACATCGACGCCTTCACGCCCATCACCGAAATCGTGAAGGCCCCCGGCGTGCTGGTGGTGCACCCCGACCTGCCGGCGCGGGATTTCGCGCAGTTCATCCGCTACGTGAAGGCGCAACCCGGCAAGGTGGCCTATGCCTCGCCCGGCAATGGCACCATCGGCCACATGTGGGGCGAGCTGCTCAAGAGCACCACCAACACCTTCATGACCCATGTGCCCTACCGGGGCGCGTCACCGGCGCTGGCCGACGTGGTGAGCGGCAAGGTACCCGTTTATTTCGACCAGGTGGCCTCCTCCCTGCCGCACATCCAGGCCGGCCGGCTGAGGGCACTGGCCGTGTCGTGGAAGGAGCGGCTGGCGGTGCTGCCCACGGTGCCCACCTATGCCGAGCTGAGCCTGTTTTCCAGCAACGACCCGTCGTGGTTCGGCCTGGTGGCGCCAGCGGGCATGCCAGCCGCCATGGCCAGGCAGTGGCGCGATGCCGTGGCCGCCGTGCTGCAGGAACCCAGCGTCAAGACCCAGCTGGCGGACCAGGGTCTCTTCGGCTCCGGCAGCCTGCCCGAGGAGTTCGGCGCGCAGATCCGCAAGGAAGTCGACAAGATGCGGCGCGTGAGCCGTTTCGCGCGCATCGTGCTGGACTGAAGGCCCTGGGATGGCACAGGCGCCATCCCAAAGCTACCCTACCGCCCGCACCGACATCAACGCCATGAAGAGGTAGCCATTGTCCGTGGGCGCCCGGTACACCCCGCGCGCACCGAGCACCTGCGCGGCCACGCCCGAAAGCTCCCAGCCGTCCGTCACGTCCGCATCCCAGCGGGGCACGGTCAGCGGCAGAAAGCCTTGGACCTCGCCCCACTCGCGCACCGCAGGGATGCGGGTGCTCACCTTGGCATGGTGGCTGAAGTTCGCCCAGGCCCAGAGCCAGGTGCCGCTGGCCTTGGAGACCGAGCCGATGAACTCGATGTCCGCCACGACCCGGGGAGCCCCCTCGTGCGAGAAGGTCAGCGTGCCTTGCGCCTGGTCGTAGTCCCAGCGCTCGAAGCGCGAGATGCCGTGGTCGGATTCGAGCGCCTGCTGCTTGTGCACCAGCGCATGGTGGGCATCGACCACCGCGTCTTCCCAGGCGTGCAGTTGCGGCTCGGGCATGGCGCCAATGCTCTGGGCCATGGAGCCCTGGTAGCAGTGGTGGCACAGGATCTTGAGGTCCAGACAGCCCTCGTTGCGGTCGTTCCACTCGCCGCCTTCCTTCACCAACTCGGCATTGCAAGTGGCGCACCAGGCGTCGGGGAAGGGGTAGTCGGCCTCGGGGGCGTCGCAGAACCAGCGCTGCGCGGGGTGGCGGTGCAGGTGCCCGCAGACATAGGTGGGCGTGGCTTCTCCGTGCTCGCCACATTGGATGGAAGAGGCTTCTTCGGTCATGGGATCAGGTTCGCAAAGGAAAAAGGGAACGGCATCGAGCGCCACCGCGTGCAGAGCCTGCAGGCGCCGGCAGCTCAGCTCAGCTGCAACTGCGCAGCGCCTTGCCGGCCAGTGCGCTGCGCAGCGTGTCGAGTTGCGAGCGCAGCGCATCGGTCACGGCGGGCAGGCGCAGCGTGAAGCCGGGGGTTTCGGTGCGCTCCTGGATCACCCGGGCGGTGCGCACGCCTTTTTCGCCCAGTGACGCCAGCTCGCGCTTGGCCGCGTCCTCCGTGGTGAAACGGCCCAGTGACAGGCCGATCTCCAGCGTGCCGCCGGGGCGGTCGAAGTCGACCTTGCGGGCACGCAACTCCGCGCGCTTCTTGTCCAGGGTCTCCTGGTCTTCGAAACGGCCCATGTAGACCATCCAGCGGGCCGGCGTGGGTGTCGATTCGAGCACCCAGCTGCCCTGGGGCAGAGCGGCTGCCGCCGTGCGCACGGCTTCGGCCTGCCGTTCGTCGAGCACGCCGGCCTGCAGGCATTCGGCCGCGGTGCCCGCGGGTGGCGTGGCCTCGGACACGGGAACTGGCGGGGCGGGGTTGGTCGGCCTGGCCCGCAGGATCTGCAAGGTGTCAGGGCGCAGCTGCTGGCCCATGCGCTGGGGCTCGCCCTCCTGCACTGGCGCAAAGCCCCATTCGCGCAGATGCCCCTGCGACCAGGCGTAGTAGCCGCCATTGGCCAACAGCAGGATCAGGATGAGAAGGCGCAGCATGCAGATCCTTCTTTCATGACGGCAGCGCGGGGCTGGGCCGCACGCTGATTTCCGAACTCGTGATGGCCTGCATCCCGTTGGCCGTCTGCACCAGCAGCGCACCATCCTCGCCCACGCCGTGGGCGGTGCCGGCCTGCCCGTCGCTCATGGTGACGGCGCGGCCCTGCAGGATGTCGCGCTGCGCAAAGCGCGCCTGCATGGGGGAAAAGCCATAGCCCTCGAACGACTGCAGCATGGCCACCAGGGGCGGCACGATGCGCCGCAGCGCCTCGGGGGCAGTGAGGCCGCGTTCCACCTCCTGCAGGCTGGCCGGGGGCATGCTCATGCCATCGCCGCCCCGCGGCAGCACGTTGATGCCGATGCCCACCACCACGTAGCGGGCCGCGCTGCCCGCCGGCATGGCACTGCTGCCCTGCGCCGCCACAAAGCTGGCCGTTTCGACCAGGATGCCGCCGAGCTTGCGGTCGCCGGTGGTCCACAGGTCGTTGGGCCACTTGAGGCCGACGCGGGGGGGCTGGCCCTCGCCCTCCGGCGGCAGCACCGGCTGCAGGCTCTCGGCCACGCTCACCCCCACGGCCAGCGACAGGCCCGACCAGTCGGCCGGTGCCAGGGGCAGGCCGAGCGACATCATGAGCGAGGCGCCCACATCGCTCTGCCAGACCCGGCCCAGGCGCCCGCGCCCCGCCGTCTGCTGCTCGGCCACGAGCAGGGTGGGGTCGCACAGGCCTGCGCGCGCGCGACGCATGAGTTCGGTGTTGGTGGAGTCGATGCTGGGCAGCACCTCGACGGAAAAGCCCGGCAACTGGGGCACCACGGCTTCCCAGAGGGCTTCGGCAGGCCAGCGGATGGAAAGCGGGGTCATGGCTTTGCGCGCCGCCCGGGCTGGGAGGCCTTGTTGCCCGTGGCATCGTCGCCGCTTTTTTTGTTACTCTTTTTACGCGGGGGCGCTACAGGCTCAGCCGGCATGGGAGGGCGCCAGCCCCGCTTGGGCGCAAGCAGGGTGCCCCGGCAGTTGTCGCTGCCGCACCAGCAGGGATACTCGGCCTTGAGCTTCTTGGTGTAGGGTTCGTCGATGATCAGGCCGTAGTCGTAGTTGAGTTCCTCACCAGCGTGGATGTTGCGCAGGGCGGTGATGAAGATCCGGCCGTCCCGCTCGTCGGCATAGCAGTTGGGGTTGCAGCTGTGGTTGATCCAGCGCGAGGAGTTGCCGCCGAACTTGGCGTCGATCACGCGGTCTTCATCCACATGGAAGTAGAAGGTATGGTTGGGCTGCAGGGGATCGTGGGGGTGCCGATCCTGGGCTTCCTCCCAGCCGATGACCTCGCCCGTGTACTCGACAAGGACTTCGCCCTCTGCAATATCCTGCACGGCAAACACGCCGTTGCCGTGCACGCCCGAGCGCCGCGTCTGGATGCGGCGGCCCGGTGGGTTGGAAGGGGCGGCGGGCAATGCGGTGCGGGGCATGGCAAAAACTCTGTTAACTTGAATATGCACACATGCGCGTGCGCGTGTACGCGTGAGGCAACGAATTGTAGAAGCGACCGGCCGGATGCCGGACAGCCAGACTGGCGAGAAACCAAAAAATGACCAAGACCCTGGTAATTGCAGAAAAACCCTCAGTGGCGCAGGACATCGTGCGCGCACTGACGCCCGTGGCGGGCAAGTTCGAAAAGCACGATGACCACTTCGAGAACGACCGCTATGTAGTCACCAGCGCCGTGGGCCACCTGGTGGAGATCCAGGCACCCGAGGAATTCGACGTGAAACGCGGCAAGTGGAGCTTTGCCCACCTGCCGGTGATCCCCCCGTATTTCGACCTCAAGCCGGTGGACAAGACCAAGACCCGCCTGAACGCGGTGGTCAAGCAGGCCAAGCGCAAGGACGTGACGCAACTCATCAACGCCTGTGACGCGGGTCGCGAGGGGGAGCTGATCTTTCGCCTGATCGAGCAGTACGCCGGCGGCGCCAAGCCCCTGGGCAAGCCGGTCAAGCGGCTGTGGCTGCAGTCCATGACGCCCCAGGCGATCCGCGATGGCTTCGACGCCCTGCGCAGCGAGCAGCAGATGGCGGGCCTGGCGCATGCGGCGCGCAGCCGCAGCGAGGCCGACTGGCTGGTGGGCATCAACGGCACGCGGGCCATGACGGCCTTCAACTCGCGCGATGGCGGCTTCTTCCTGACCACCGTGGGCCGGGTGCAGACGCCCACGCTGTCGCTGGTGGTGGAGCGCGAGGAAAAGATCCGCAAGTTCGTGAGCCGCGACTACTGGGAAATCCATGCCGCCTTCCAGGCCGAGGCCGGCGAGTACCCCGCCAAGTGGTTCGACCCCAAGTGGAAGAAAAACGAGGACGTGGAGATGCGCGCCGACCGCGTCTGGTCGCAGCGCGAAGCCCAGGCCATTGCCGACGCCGTGCGCGGCCAGAAGGCCAGCGTCACCGAGGAGAGCAAGCCCACCACCCAGGCATCGCCCCTGCTGTTCGACCTGACCAGCCTGCAGCGCGAGGCCAACGGCAAATTCGGCTACTCGGCCAAGACCACGCTGGCACTGGCGCAAAGCCTGTACGAACGCCACAAGGCCCTGACCTACCCGCGTACCGACTCGCGCGCGCTGCCCGAGGACTATGTGCCCGTGGCACGCCAGACCTTCGAGATGCTGGCCGACAGCAGCATGCGCCACCTGGCACCGCATGCGCGCACGGCGCTGACCAACAACTACGTGCGCCCTTCCAAGCGCATCTTCGACAACAGCAAGGTGAGCGATCACTTTGCCATCATCCCCACGTTGCAGGCGCCGAGCGGCCTGTCCGAGGCCGAGCAGAAGCTGTACGACCTGGTGGTGCGGCGCTTCATGGCGGTGTTCTTCCCGAGTGCCGAGTACACGGTGACGACCCGCATCAGCACGGCCGTGGGCCACAGCTTCAAGACCGAGGGCAAGGTGCTGGTGCGCCCCGGCTGGCTGGCCATCTACGGCAAGGAAGCCGCCGACGAAGTGGAGGGTGGCAAGGACGGCGACAAGGGCCAGAACCTGGTGCCCGTGAAGCCCGGCGAAACGGTGCAGACCCAGCAGGTGGACCCCAAGGGCCTCAAGACCAAGCCGCCTGCACGTTACTCCGAAGCCACCCTGCTGGGCGCCATGGAGAGCGCCGGCAAGCAGATCGACGACGAGGAACTGCGCGAGGCCATGCAGGAGAAGGGGCTGGGCACGCCAGCCACGCGCGCGGCCATCATCGAAGGCCTGCTGACCGAAAAGTACATGCTGCGCGAAGGCCGCGAGATGATCCCCACGGCCAAGGCCTTCCAGCTCATGACGCTGCTGCGCGGGCTGGAGGTGGAGGAGCTGTGCCGCGCCGACCTGACCGGCGAGTGGGAGTTCAAGCTCTCGCAAATGGAAAAGGGGCAACTGAGCCGCGAGTCCTTCATGGCCGACATCGCCGCCATGACCGAGCGCATGGTCAAGAAGGCCAAGGAGTACGACCGCGACACCATTCCCGGTGACTACGCCACGCTGACCACGCCCTGTCCCAACTGCGGCGGCGTGGTGAAGGAAAACTACCGCCGCTTTGCCTGCGTGGGCAAGCCCGGCACCGAGCCCTGTGGTTTCAGCTTCGGCAAGTCGCCTGCGGGCCGCACCTTCGAGACCGCTGAGGCCGAGGCCCTGCTGCGCGACAAGAAGATCGGGCCGCTGGAAGGATTCCGCTCCAAGGCCGGCTGGCCCTTCACGTCCGAGATCGTCATCAAGTACGACGACGAGGCGCACAACTACAAGCTCGAGTTCGACTTCGGCGACGACAAGAACGCCGAGGAATCGGGCGAGCTGGTGGAGTTTGCCGATGCGTCCCTGGGCCCCTGCCCGATCTGCAGCGCCGGCGTGCACGAGCACGGCGCCAACTACGTGTGCAGCAAGGCCGTACCCACCGCTGCCCAGCCCACGCCGAGCTGCACCTTCAAGAGCGGCAAGATCATCCTGCAGCAGCCCGTGGAGCGAGAGCAGATGCACAAGCTGCTGGAGACCGGCAAGACCGACCTGCTCGACAAGTTCGTCTCGATGCGCACGCGCCGCGCGTTCAAGGCCTTCCTGGCCTGGGACAAGGAGGCCGGAAAGGTGAACTTCGAGTTCGCGCCGAGCAAGTTCCCGCCGCGCAAGCCGGCTGCCGGTGCCTTTGCCGGCAAGACAGCCGCAGCCAAGGCACCGGCCAAGGCGGCGGCCGCGAAGAAGGCGCCCACCAAGAAGGCGGCGGCCACCAAGACCGCCACCGCCAAGGCGCCGCGCAAGGCCGCGGCCGGCGCCGCCCCCAGCGCCGCGCTGGCCGCCGTGATCGGCAGCGAGCCGGTGGCCCGCCCAGAGGCCGTGAAAAAGCTGTGGGAGTACATCAAGGCGAACAACCTGCAGGACCCCAAGGACAAGCGCACCATCGTCGCCGACGACAAGCTGCGGGCGGTGTTCGGCAAGGACAGTGCAGGCATGTTCGAGCTGGCCGGCATTCTGGGCCAGCACCTGGGCTGACGCAGCAGCATGCGCAGCGCCCGCGAACGTACCGCCTGGACCATCGCCGTGGTGCTGCTGGTGGCTGGCGCCGCCGTGGCCTGGTGGAAAGCCGACCAATGGCTGCCCCAGGCCGGGCCGTGGGTCGAAAAGACGTGGGGCAGGCTGATGCGCCCCGGAGAAGACTCCCTGCCGCCGGAGAAGAAGAACGCGCAAGGCGCTGCCGCGGGCGCGCGAGGCGCCGCATCGGCGCCCGCACCCCAGCTACGCAAGTGCGTCCAAGAGGGGCGCACGGTCTACACCGACCAGCCTTGCGCGCCCGGCGGCCAGGAGCACAAGGTGAATGGCGAAGTCACATCCTTCCCACGCTCACCGTGAGGACCGGCCCGTCAGACCACGCGGCGTTCGGTCACCAGAAAGGCCGTGATCTCCGCCAGGAAGGTCCTGGCATGGGCCATGGTGCGCTGGCCCTCAGGTGACGCAAACGCAGCGGTCAGTACCTCTGGACTTTCGAACCACAGCTCCACAATGCCGTCGATGGGCAGATCGCCATAGCCGCAGGGCTGACCCTTCACGCGCTCGCGTTCGGTCACCACGTTCTGGCGGTAGCCATTCACGCCGGGCATGGTGCGCACCAGGTCGGCGTGCACGCGCCATTCGCGCCTGAAATCGTCCTCGGAGATATCGGCGCGGCGGCGCAGGGTGGAGATGCGCTTGAGCAGCCGCGCGCGGGCCGCCGGGTCGGCGAGCAGGGCGATGACCTCGGTCTGCTCGGTGGTCACAATGTGCAGGCCCGAGAGGAAGTGCTGTTCGTCCGCTACCAGCTCGGCGGCCAGGTTGCCTTGCCCGAAGGCAGCCTCTGCGCGCTGCTCCCCGTCGAGCCACAGCTGCGAGAAGCCGTCGAAATCCCACGGACCGCGCGCGTAGTCGATGCCGCGCTGTAGCCGGTCGGTCACCAGGTTTTGCCAGTAGGCCTGCAAGCCGGGGGCGCGCGCCGCCAGTGCGCCGTGGTGGTCACGCCAGTAGGCATCGAAGCGCTCGGTGCTCCAGTCGGGCTGCTTCCTGATCAGGCCCATCCTCACACGGCTCGGGATGTGGTGGCTGCTCATCGTGTCTCCTTGTGGTTGTCACTGGTGAAGGACGTACCGTCCGCCTGATCGGCACGCGCACGCGCCAGGCCCGGAGCCCGCTTGGCCAGCCAGACACCGTGGCGCACGGGCCAGCGCTCGTAGCCTGGGTCGGCCCCCAGGGCGGCTGCGGCGTGGTGGGGCCAGTAGGGGTCGAGCAACGCCTCGCGGCCCAGGGCAATGAGATCGGCCTGGCCGCGGTGGAGGATGTCCTCGGCCTGCGCGGCATCGACGATCATGCCCACGGCCTGGGTCTTGACCTGGGCCTCGGCCCGGATGCGGGCGGAAAACGGCACCTGGAAGCCCAGGCCGCGTGGCACGGGCAGGGCGCGCGTCTCCTCGGTCAGGCCGCCGGAGGAGCAGTCGATCACATCGACGCCGCACTGCGCGAGTTCACGCGCCAGCACGATCGAATCCTCCACGTCCCAGCCGCCCTCGCGGCTGCCGTCCACGACCGAGAGGCGGGCGAACAGCGGCTTGTGGGCAGGCCACACGGCACGCACCCGGCGCGCGATGGTGAGGGCCAGGCGCATGCGCCCCTGCAAACTGCCGCCCCATTCGTCGCCGCGGTGGTTGGAATGGGGCGAGAGAAAGCTGGCCACCAGGTAGCCATGGCCGAAGTGCAGTTCGACCACGTCCATCCCGGCCTGGTCGGCACGCAGCGCAGCATCGGCAAAACGCTGCACGATGTCTTCTATGCCAGCCGCATCGAGCACCATGGGTGCAGACCAGCCGGGCCCGGCAGGCAAGGCGCTCGGGCCCAGGCGCTGCCAGGGCTCCGCATCGGCGGCCATCTGCGCGTCGCCCAGTGCGGCGCCGCCCTCCCACAGCGGCTGGCTCCCGGATTTGCGGCCGGCGTGCGCCAGCTGCACGCCGATGGCACTGCCGTTGGCGTGCACGAAATCCACCACGGGCTTGAGCGCGTCAATGTGGCTGTCTTTCCACAGCCCGAGGTCAGCGGTGCCGATGCGCCCACGCGGGTCCACGGCCGTGCTTTCCGTGAGGATGAGGCCCGCGCCGCCCAGGGCGAACTTGCCCAGGTGCACCAGGTGCCAGGGCGTCGCGTGCCCGCCTTCTGCGGCGTGCTGGCACATGGGCGAGATGACGGTGCGGTTGCGCAGGGTGAGCCCGCGCAGGGCCAGGGGCTGGAACAGCAGGGGCGGTTGTGAATAGGTCATGGTCAGAGAGAAGATTCAGGGCACGGCAGGCGCCACGGCCACGTGCCGGCGCGTGCCCAGCCAGGTACCACCCATCACGGCGGCAAATCCCACGAGATGCCACAGCGTGAGCTGCTCGCCCAGCAGCAGGGCGGCAAAAAGCACGCCGAACACCGGCACCCAGTAGAGGAAGACGGCGGTGCGCGCCACGCCGATGGAGGCGATGGCCTGGTTCCACACCACGTTGCACAGCGCCGTGGCGAAAATGCCCGAGAACAGCACCAGCGCCCATGGCCACCAACCCGGGAACAGCGTGGCCACCGTCACGGCCGATGGCCCCAGCGCCAGGTGCACCACCAGCAATGCGGTGCCGATGCAGTAGGTGAGCCAGCACAGGGTGAGCGGGTGGATCTGGCGCGCGAGGCGCTGCACCATGGCACCGCCGGCGGCGAAGCTCACCACCGAGCAGATGATGAGCAGGTCGCCCACGCCCGCGCTGGACAGCCCCGAGCCCGGGTAGCTGAGCACCACCGCCGCCACGCCGGCAAAGCCCAGCAGCACGCCGCAGCCGCGCTGTAGCGTGAGCGGCTCGCGGAACGCCAGCGCCGCCAGCAGGGCCGATGCCAAGGGACTCAGCGCCATCACCAGCGCCGCATTGGTCGCCGTGGAGCGCTGCAGGCCCTGGGCGAACAGCACCTGGTTGGCGTACACCATGAACACCGCGCACAGCCCCATCGCCGCCCACTGGCGCCCGGTGAAGCGCATGCGCGCGCAGCGCTTGGCCACGACGATGGCGGTGAGCGCGATGCAGGCCACCAGCATGCGCACACAGGCCAGCATGGTCGGCTCGAACCAGGCGGTCAGCCACTTCACGGACGTGAGGTTCAGGCCCCACACAGCCATCGCACCGATCAGGACGGCCTGCACGGCCAGCGTTTGGCGGTCATTCATGTCCAGAGCTCCTGCAAGCGCCAACAGGGCGGCATCACCCGTGCGACCGACGGGCGGGCCATGGATTGCGACCGCACGGTTGCCGCGCGGTCAGGGTGGGGCGCTCAGCCTTCCAGCGACTTCCACATCTGCACGTCGCGCTCCGCCGTCCAGATGCGCGGGTCCGGGTACTGCGTGGCTTCGTCATACGCCCGCGTCACGTCAAACGGCATGCAGTGGTTGAAGATCACCCAGTTGCCGTACTTGGGTTGCAGTTTGGCGAAGGTGGCTTCGTAGACCTTGCGCAGGTCTTCGCCTTGGGCGGCGCTGGCCTTGACGCTCTCGTACAGGTCACTGATGAAGGCGCGCGTGCCGGCCAGGCCGGCCTGCACCTGCTCGGGCGTCTGCAGCGCAGCGCCGCGTCCGGGCACCAGCTTCTCGGGCTTGAGGGCCGCAAGGTTGTCCAGCNNGTCGCCGCTGAACAGGATCTTCTCTGCCGGCAGCCAGGCCACGGTATCGCCCTTGGTGTGGCCCCGGCCCAGCTGCAGGATCTGCACTTCCAGCTTGCCCAGCCACAGCGTCATCTTCTTGTTGAAGGTCATGGTCGGCCAGGTCAGGCCGTCCGGCACGCTTTCCACATTCTGGAACAGGCGCGGGAAGCGGCCGATCTCGCTGTCCTTGTCGAACTGGCCGCGCTCGACGATCAAATCGCGCGTGTCTTCGCTGGAANGGGCTTGTCCGTCACTTCGCGGATGCGGCGGATCACGTCCTGGGCCATGACGGGGGTGGCCTGGGTGTCGATCACCATCACCGCGTCGTCGCCAATGATGATGCCGGTGTTGGGGTCGCCCTCGGCGGTGTAGGCGTAGGCGTGCTCGGACAGCTTGTCGAAGCTGACCTGCTTGACTTCCAGGTCGGCGGCGGAGGCGAAGGTCTTGGTGGTCATGGGGTGGGTCCTTGGTGTTCCAGATGGTGTCAATGCGTGCCCAGGTAGGCGGCCTTGACCTTGGGGTTGTTGAGCAGCTCCACGCCCGAGCCTTCGAGCGTGATGAGGCCGGTTTCGAGCACGTAGGCGCGGTCGGCCACGCCCAGGGCCTGCTTGGCCATCTGCTCGACGAGCAGGATGGTCAGGCCCGCATCGCGCAGCTGGCGGATGGCGTCGAAGATGTCCTTGATGATCAGCGGCGCCAAGCCCAGCGAGGGCTCGTCGAGCAGCAGCAGGCGCGGCCCGCTCATGAGGGCACGGGCAATCGCGAGCATCTGCTGCTCGCCGCCCGACAGCGTGCCGGCCAGCTGGTGCTCGCGTTCCTTCAGGCGCGGAAAGCGCACGAACTCGCGCTGGATCGAGGCCTCCAGCGCCGCAGCGCCCTCGGCCCTGCGCGAGTAGGCGCCCAGCATCAGGTTCTCGCGCACCGTCTGGTCGGCGAACACGCCGCGCCCCTCGGGCGACATGGCCACGCCCAGGCCCACGCGCTGGTGCGCGGGCACCGCTGTGCAGTCCTTGCCGTCCACGAAGATGCGGCCCTCGCCAACGGGCTCCAGGCCGCAGATGCTCTTGAGCAGCGTGCTCTTGCCCGCACCATTGGCGCCGATGATGGTCACCACCTCGCCCTGGCGCACTTCCAGGCTCACGCCCTTGACCGCCTCGATGGCGCCGTAGGACACCTTGACGGATTCGATTTTCAACATGCTGATGCTCTCGGTTCAGGTGGCGGCCACGGCGTCGTCGTCAACGCCCAGGTAGGCGGCGATGACACGCGGGTTGGCCTGCACCTCGGCGGGGTTGCCCTCGGCGATCTTGATGCCGTAGTCGAGCACGATCACGTGGTCCGATATCGACATCACCAGGTCCATGTGGTGCTCTACCATCAGAATGCTCACACCGCACTTGCCGATACGCACCAGCAGCTGGCCCAGCTCGGCCGTCTCCTGAGGGTTCAGGCCGGCGGCGGGCTCGTCGAGCAGCAGCAACTGGGGCTCAGTGGCCAGCGCGCGCGCCAGCTCCACGCGGCGCTGCAGGCCGTAGGGCAGGCTGCCGGCCGGCTGGTGTGCCAGGTGCGACAGCCCGACCAGGTCCAGCAGCTGGATGGCGCGCTCGCGCGTGGCCACCTCCTGGCGGCGCGCCTGGGGCAGCGACAGCAGCGAAGAGAAGAAGCCGTTGCTCATGCGGCTGTGCCGCCCGAGCATCACGTTGTCCAGCACCGACAGGTCGGCGAACAGGCGCAGGTTCTGGAAGGTGCGGCCCATGCCCAGGCAGCAGATGATGTGCACCTGGCGGCCCACGATCTCCTGGCCCAGGAAGCGGATGGAGCCCTGGTCGGGATCGACAACGCCGGTCAGCATGTTGATCATGGTGCTCTTGCCCGCGCCGTTGGGCCCGATCAGCGCATGGATGTGGCCGCGCTGCAGGCGAAACGACACGTCCTGTGCGGGCTTCACCCCGCCGTAGGACTTGCTCACACCCTGCACCACCAGCAGCTCGCCGCTGCCGTCGGGCCCGATGCGCGTGGGCGCGGCACTGCCGCCAGCCGCGAGGCCGGCTTTCTTCGCCTTCTGGAACCACTGGGACACCAGGCCCATGATGCCGCCCGGCATCACGTACAGCGCGAACAGCAGCAGGAAGCCGTAGAGGAAATGCTGGGCCGAGGGCCAGCGTGCCAGCAGCGCATCCACCAGCGTGAGGATCACCGTGCCCACCAGCGGGCCGTACATGGAGCCCGCGCCGCCGAACAGCACCAAGAGCAGTATGAAGATCGACAGGTGGAAGGTGATGAAGTCGGAGTTGATGTACTGGTTCTGCTGCGCCACCAGGGCGCCGGCGATGCCGCAGGTGACGGCCGCGACCACGAAGGCGATCACCTTGGCGCGGTAGACGCGCACGCCGACCGAAGACGAGGCGATCTCGTCCGCCTGCAGCGACAGCAGGGCGCGGCCGAAGCGGCTGCAGATCAGGTTGCGCAGCAGCAGATGGGCCGCGGCGCACAGCACGATGCCGAACCACACCCACTGCACCGAGGTGAAGGGCTGGCCGTTCCAGGTCAGCGGCTTGATGCCGTAGATGCCCTGGGCGCCGCCGAACACATCGGTCCATTCGCCCACGAGCTTTTCCACCACGATGCCGAAGGCCAGCGTGACCATGGCGAGGTAAGGGCCCTTCACGCGCAGCGAGGGCAGCGCGATCAGCACGCCGCATACGCCCGAGATACCGGCGGCCAGCACCAGCGCCAGCCAGGGGCTCATTTCCGTGCGCGTGGTGAGCAGGGCTGCCGCATAGGCACCGGCCGCGAACAGGCCGGCCTGGCCCAGCGACTTCTGGCCGGCGTAGCCCACCAGCACGTTCATGCCAGCGGCGCACAGGTAGTACACGCACATCATGAACACGATGCGCAGGTAGTAGTCGTTGTGGAACAGCGCCGTGGCGCCGATCAGCGCTGCAGCCACCAGGGCCACCGCGACGAAGTGACGGCCCTGCTTCATACCTTCTCCACCATCTTCTTGCCGAACAGGCCCGTGGGACGGAAGGCCAGCACCAGGATCACCAGCGCGAACACCGCCACCTCGCGCCACTGCGCCTGCCAGAGGTTGACCATGGACTCAAACACGCCCAGCACGAAGCCCCCGATCACGCAGCCGCGCGGGTTGCTCAGCCCGCCGATCATGGCGCCCGAGAAGCCCTTGAGCCCCACGGTGAGCCCCATGAACAGCGAGGCCTGGGCAATGGGCGCGAGCAGAAAGCCCGAGAGCCCCGCCAGCGCCGAGCTGACGACGAAGGCACTGATCATCACCGCATTGGTATTGATGCCCATCAGGCTGGCCACGCTGCCATTGGCGGCCACGGCGCGCATGGCCTTGCCGACCATGGTGTGGTTCATCACGCGGTCGAACACCAGCATGATGGCCACGGTCACGCCCAGCGTGAGCAATTCCTGTGGGCGCACGCCCACGCCCAGAAAGCGGATCACCGCATCGCCCACCGGCGCCGGCACCACCACGGGCTTGGGGCCCCAGATGGCCAGGCCGATGCTCTGCAGGATGACGCCAAAGCCCAGCGTGCTCATCACCCAGGCCATGCCGGGCCGCCCGGCAAAGGGCCGCACGCCGATGGCGTACAGCAGCCAGCCCAGCAGACCCATGGCACCCAGGGCCGCCACCAGGGCCAGCAGCTGCGCGCCGGCACCGGGAATGGCGTCGCCGAAGGTGGTGGAACTCACTGGCTTGCCCAGCACCAGGAACAGCGCGCTCATGCCGATGAAGGCACCGGCCGAGACGAACTCGCCGTGCGAGAAGTTCAGGGTCTTGGTGGTCGTGAATGTGATGCTGAACCCCAGCGCCACCAGCGCGTAGGCACCGCCTACCGCCAGCCCGCTGATGATCGCCTGCAAGAGCGCTTCTGTCATGTTCTGTTCCTCGGCCGGGCGCTGCGGACACGGATGCCCGCCACGCCCGGCCGTTGTGGTCGTGCGTCGGTCGAAGGGGTGCTTACTGCTTGAAGTCGGCTGGCGTCAGCGAGCCGATCAGCGCATCGGTGTAGGGCAGCAGCTTGCCGTCCTTCCAGCGGATCCAGACCAGGTCCTTGGCGGTCAGCGCGTCGTGGTTGGTCTTGGTGAAGGGCTTGTCGTAGGCCTTGAGCACGCCCTGCACGGGGGTCTTGAGGTCTTCGAGCGCCAGGCGCACGGCCGAGCCTTCGGTGGTCTTGGCCTGCTTGACGGCCTCGGCGTACAGCAGCACCGAATCGTAGCCATGCAGCGCGAACGAGAACGAGCCGGGCGCCTTGAGCTTGGCACCGATGCGGTCGAACAGCTTTTGCTGCGCGGGGGTGCGCGTCTCGCTCACGGTGCGCATGAACAGCGGCTTTTCGGCCAGGGCCTTGCCGGCCGCGTCGTAGAAGGTGATGTTGTCGGCCGCCCAGGAAGTCAGCGTGAGCGGGAAGTAGTTGATCTTCTCCATGCTGCGCACCAGTTGGGCAATCGGCGTGCCCTGGGCCCAGACGACCACGGTGTCCACGCCTGCGGCCTTCATCTTGCTCAGCTGCGAGGTCATGTCCGTGTCGCCGACGCCGAAACGCTCGGTGGCAGCGGCCTTGATGCCCTGCACCTCGGCGATCTCCTGCATGTCCTTCAAGCCACCCTGGCCGTAGCCGGTGGTCTCGGCCATCAACCCTACCACCTTGGAGGTGGCGGCGTTCTTCTTGACGTAGGCCATGAGGGCAGCGACCTGCTCGCGGTCCACCATGGAGACCCGGAACATGTAGTTGTCGGCGCCGGGGCTCATGGGCTTGGTGATGTCGGTGCCCGAACCCACGTTGCCCAGCACGGGGATCTTCTTCTGGTTGGCGATGTGCTTCCAGGCCATGGCGTTGCCCGAGTTGGTGGGGCCGAACACGGCAACCACCTTCTCGTTGTCGATCAGCTCGCTCATGTTCTGGATGGACTTGGGCGGTGCCGAGACGTCATCGCGCGTGGTGAGCGTGAGCTTGCGCCCCAGCACGCCGCCCGCGGCGTTGATGTCGGCGATGGCCGCTTCCATGCCGATCACGGCGGCCTGGCCGCTCTGGGCCGAGGGCGAGGCGGAAAGGTCGCCGTTGTAGCCGAGCTTGATGTCCTGGGCGGACACGCCGGTCGAGATCGCGGTGACGGCGGCTGCGGCCAGCAGGCCTGCGCAAAGGCGTTTGAGTTGCATGGTGTTGTCTCCTTCTTTATGGTTGAAAGCTGCCTCGCACCCTTTGCCGGGCCGGGCCAGGGGGGAACTCGGTCAGACGGCGAGGAAGCCGCCGTCCACGGGCAGCGTGATGCCCGTGACATAGCGCGACATGTCGGACGCGAGGAAGATCACCGGGCCGACCAGGTCCTCGGTCTCCCCCACGCGGCCCATGGGGATGCGGGTCATGAACGATTCGAGCCGCTCGGGGTTGTCGCGCGTGGCCGCCGTCATGGGCGTGGCGATGACGCCGGGCGCCAGCGCATTCACGCGCACGCCCTTGGGAGCTTGCTCGGCCGCGAGCGACTGCGTGAACATCTTGATCGCCCCCTTGGAGGGCGAGTAGCCCAGGCTGCCGCCCTGGCCGGCATAGGCGGCGATGGAGGCGATGTTGATGATGGAGCCCCGGGTCGACTGGATGGCCGGCAGCCAGGCCAGGCTCACATTGAAGGTGCCGTGCACGTTGACATCGATGGTCTTCTTCCAGTTGGCGGCGGCGCGTTCGCTGCCCGTGCCCTCGCGGATGATGATGCCGGCGTTGTTCACCAGGATGTCGATGGCGCCCACCTCGCTGCCCACTTGCGCGGCCAGCACGTTGCACGCCTCGGGGACGGTCACGTCCAGCGTGTAGGCGAAGGCGTCGCCGCCTTCGGCCTTGACCAGGCGGGCCGTTTCCTGCACGGCTGCCGTGTTCATGTCGGTCACCACCACGCGTGCGCCGGCCTGGGCCAGGCCCAGCGCAATTGCGCGGCCGTTGCCCTGGCCAGCGCCCGTGACCAGCGCCAGCCGGCCGTTCAGCAGGCGCGGGGCCACTGTTTCTGGATACACCATATGTCTGCTCCTTCTTCTCTGGTCTTTTTTGGGGGGCTCAGGCCGTGCGGGCCACGGGCACGGCAGCGCGGTCCTGCTGCGTCACCGATTCGCGCACGGGCACCAGGGCCTGGGCGAGTTCCATCCCGGCCACGTAGCCGAAGGTGAGCGCCGGGCCCAGGGTGATGCCGGCACCGGGGTAGTTGCCGCCCATGATGCTGGCCGCGTCATTGCCCACGGCGTACAGGCCCTTGATCGGCTGGCCTGCGGCGTTGAGCACGCGGGTCCTGTCGTCGGTCTGCAGGCCGGCAAAGGTGCCGATGTCGCCGATCACGAGCCTGATCGCGTAGTACGGACCGTTCTCCAGCGGCGCCAGGCAAGGGTTGGGGGTGACCAGCGCATCGCCCTGGTAGCGGTTGTAGGCCTTGCTTCCCTTGCCGAACGCCGGGTCTTCGCCACGGCGCGCGGTGTCGTTGAATGCACTGACCGTGGCCTCCAGCACCGACGGCTCCACGCCGATGCGTGCTGCCAGCTCGGCCACGGTGTTGCCACTTTGCAGGTAGCCGCTGCGCAGGTGGCGCCCGATGGGCAGCGGCGCGGGGGCTACGCAGCCCAGGCCGTAGGCACGCAGCGCCTTGTGGTCGCACAGCAACCAGGCGGAGACTTCCTTCTCGCCCCGGCACGCGGCGACCATGGCCTGCACGAAGTCGTGGTACGAATTGCCCTCGTTGGCAAAGCGCACGCCCTTGGGCGTCACGGCGATCACGCCGGGCTTGGCGCGGTCGATGAAGTGCGGCATCACCCCCTTGCTGCCGTCTGAGCGCGTGGTGACCGATGCGGGCACCCAGGCCGCCGCATGGGGAATGGTGCCGTCCACATGGCCGCCCACGGCCTCGGCGAGCTTGAGGCCGTCGCCGGTGTTGGATGCGGGCGAAGGCGAGTAGTGCTCCTTGCCGGTGGGCGCGTGGGGAAACAGCTGCTTGCGCCGCTCCACGTCGTGCGGGAACCCGCCGCAAGCCAGCACCACGCCGCGCGTGGCGGTCACCTTCACGGTCTTGCCTTCGTGCTGCACCAGCGCGCCGCTGACGCCGTCGTATTCCACCACCAGTTTCGTGACCGGGGAGGACAGCCACACGGGGATGTCCAGGTCCATCGCGGCCTTGGCCAGGCGGCCGGCCAGAGCGTTGCCGTTGGTCAGCGTCATGCCGCGGCCGTTGCCGATGACGTCCATGGCGTGCTTGCTCAGGCGCCGCGTCACGTAGGCGAACGAGGTGGGCGACTTGAAAGCCCGCATGAAGTGCTTGATCTCGGGGCCCGAGCCCAACATCATGCCGAACACCGTGAGCTCAGGCAGGGGTGGCGCCAGGTGCTTGATGCGCGGGCCGAGTTCGCGGCCATCGAAGGGGCGCGTGACCATCGATCGCCCGCCAGGCTGGCCGCCCGTGGCCTCGGCGTGGTAGTCGGGGAACACGGCGGGCATGTCGAACTGCACGCAGGTGTTCTGGGTGAAGAAGTCGATGGCCTTGGGGCCGTATTCCAGGAAGGCGTCGACACGCGCGGCGTCAAAGTGCGTCGTCGCCTCGTGCTGCAGGTAGGCGCGGGCAGCACCGTCCGGTTCCTGGATGCCCTGCTCCCTGGCCAGGCGCGTGCCCGGGATCCACAGCCAGCCGCCCGAGCGCGCGGTGGTGCCGCCGAAGCGCGCTTCCTTTTCCACCACCAGCACCTTCAGGCCCTGCGATGCCGCCGTGATGGCCGTCGCCATGCCCGAGGCGCCCGTGCCCACCACCAATACATCCACCGAGATGCTGTCCTGCGTCATGCCTTGTCTCCAACGTTCGAAGTGTTTCGGCGGATTCTAACGAGCATATGACTATTGTCAATTGATCCGTTAATATCAAACAATGCGATTCAGTCGAATGAATCTGCCTATATCATGGAAAACCCTTATGGATACACTGGCCACCCCCCGTCTGGAACTCCCCATCATGGAAAAAAGTCGCCGTGGCATCCAATCGATAGAGATCGGGAGTGCCCTGCTGTTGCAACTCGCCCTGCATGTGCGCCCGCTGGCGCTCAAGGACCTGGCCAAGGCCAGCGGCATGACCGCGGGCAAGGCGCACCCGTACATGGTGAGTTTTCTGAAGGTGGGCTTCGTCACCCAGACCGAGGCCGGGCACTACGAGCTGGGCCCGCTGGCCCTGCAGCTGGGCCTGACGCGGCTGCAACGCATGGACCCGGTCAAGGAGGCCTCGCAGCTCATCGAGGCGCTGGCCAATGACTCGGGCCAGAGCATTGCCGTGGCCGTTTGGGGCAACCTGGGCCCGACCATCGTGCGGCTCGAGGAACCCATCGAGCCTCTGCACGTGAACCTGCGCACGGGCACCGTGATGTCGCTGACCAATACGGCCACGGGCCGGCTGTTCGCGGCCTACATGCCGCCCAAGGTGGTGGAGCGCATCCTGAACGATGAACTGCAGCGCCTGGGCACGCGCAAGGACGCCAAGGGCGAACCCGCCCACGCGGAACTCGACGCCGCCCTGGCCGAGACGCGCAAGCACGGCCTGTCGCGCTCGCTGGGGCAGCCGATTCCCGGCATCGACGCCCTGTGCGCGCCGGTGTTCGACTCGGCAGGCCACCTGGTGCTGGGCATCCTGGCCATGGGCCCATCGGCCAGCTTCGACAGCAGCTGGGATGGCTCGGTGGCCACGCCGCTGCGCCAGTGCGCGCTTCAGGTCTCGCAGCGCATCGGGCGCACCGCGCCGCCAGCACCGGGCTGATTCGCGACAGGCACAGGCCCCGCGGGGCCTGTGCACAGCGTGGGTCAGAATAGCCGCTCCTCCAGACCGGCCCCTTCCATGCACCTTTCCTCGCTCCGCCGCTTCGGAGTCTGCGCCGCGTACGCATTGCTGTCCTGCGCCGCTGGCGCCAAACCCTCGCCCCAGGAGTACCCGCGCCTGTCCGAGAACCTCGCGGCCTCACCGAGCCTGGAAGCCCGCAAGGTACTGCATGGCGAGGTGGAAGGCCTGTTCGCGCTGCCGCGCACGCAGCAACTGGTCGCGGTGGCCGGCGGCTACCTGTGGAAGTTCAATGCGCAAGGGGAGCTGCAGGACACGCTGCGCGTGCCCAGCGGGATCCACACCTCCGGCATCGTTTTCACACCCCACTACTACAGCGACTGGGTGTACAGCGGCGACCGGCGGCGCAAACCGTATGCCCCCACCGTGGAGGGCAACCGCCTCTCGCAGGCCGAGCTGTTCGCCGAACTCGACCGCGCCGAGCACGTGGAGTTCGGCCGCAACGACACCAGTGCCTGGGCCTACCTGCTGTCGGGCGGCAAGGCGTGGATCCTGGACATCACGCGCCAGCGCGACAAGGTGGACACCTATTGCCGCCAGCGCACCCATTCGGCCGAGAAGCTGGGCTGGGACGCCACCTGCCTTGGCGGCTACCACCCTGCCCGCAAGGGCTGGACGGAGATCGAACCCGAGGACTTCGACAACGCCGGGCAAGGCATATCGCGCGTGAAGGTGGTGGACTTCGACCGCCGCCGCCTGCACCTGGAAGAGGGCCTGAGCGGGCAGTTGCTCGGAGCCACCGTGGGCGTGGCCCTCAAGGCCCTGGGCGTGCCTGGCAACCTGCCCAGCCGCTACTGGTTCGGCGATGCCCATACCCAGCTGCGCGTGGGCAGGGAGGTGCTCAAGTTCAAGGCCTTCATCCCGAAGGAGGATGGGCAGTTCCGCTTTCCCAACATGGCTTGGTGGGATCCATCGCCCGTGTTGCCGGGCGCAAACCCCTGGTTCACCGTGCACCCGCGCAGCTACCTGCACCACCCCGGCGAAGAGGCGCTGCTGCGGCACTACGAGAAGGATATCGGCCTGTATGTCGTGCGCCCGCGCGGGTCGGTGCCAGGCCAGGCCACGGGCCGAGAGCCCGGCGCGTGGCGCCCGGTGTTCACCGGGCCATCGACCCACTCGTACGCCGTGAGCGCCAATGTGGAGTTTGCTGCCGCGCGGCCCGGCGAAGCGGCCGCCCCGGCCGCGCACACCTGGCTGCGCAGCCCCGACGAGCGCAAGCGCCACGCTGGG
Organism: Acidovorax sp. Root219; assembly: GCF_001428665.1. Lineage (GTDB taxonomy): Bacteria > Pseudomonadota > Gammaproteobacteria > Burkholderiales > Burkholderiaceae_C > Acidovorax. Next base: position 654,126 of record NZ_LMIJ01000011.1, on the reverse strand, counting down.
ATGGGGCCGCAGATCCCCGTGCAGGCGCTGTGGCCCGTCCTGCAGACCGTGCCTTCGGCACTGACGCTGCATTGGCGCACGTCCTCCGAGGAGGAAGACACGCAACTGCGCATCGAGCTGCCTGCCAGCGAAACCCGCGCGGCCTTCGAGCGGCTGCAGGGCGGCAAGGGCCCGCTGGAGCTGGTGGTGCAGGTGCCCGACCTGGAAGGCCCCACGCTGGGGATGTCGGTGCTGCTGCGCAGCGGCAGCCTGCAGCAGGCGCTGCCTGGCGCCCGCATGGCCTACGTGGACAATACGGCACGGCCCGCATCCGCGCGCAAGGCATCGGTGCAGGCGCTCAGGGATGCGAACGCCGCCGCCCAGCGCTCGCCCGGCGCACTGCCCGCGTTCCTGCAGATCGCGCAGGACCTGGCGCAGGACCTGCAGCGAGTGCAGGGCGATGCCTCGGACATCACCCATGCGTATGCGCAGCTGATCAATCACTTCAATGGCCGGGAGGATTTCGCCGCGTCCTCGCGGCTGGTGCGCCACTACCTGGCCCAGGTCTACCCGTCCATGGGCAAGTACCAGCGCGACGACAAGCAGGTCTACAACGTCGGTGTGATAGCCAGCCAGACCCTGGCCTTCGCCATGCGCACCAACGAACGCGACCTGGCCGAAGCCGTGATGGCGACCCTGATAGGCCCAGGCTTCGACCCGGCGGTGCAAACCAACGGCACGCTGATGTACAACCTGTCGTGCTACTACGCACTCACCGGCGACAAGGCGCGCATGCTGGAGGCCATCGCCAACGCCCGCCGCCTGGGCAAGCAGCCCGCGCAGTTCCTGCGGGACACGGATTTCGACCGCTACCGGCAGGACGCGGAGTTCCTGCAGGCCGTCAACGCGCCGACCTGAGAATCTGTTCTATCGCATCTCATACGGATTTGCATTCGATCGTAAAACTAGGCGGGAGCCGCAANCAGTGCTGTAGCACGGCAAGGCGAACCAACGACGTTATACGGTTGAAGGCAAATCCGTATCAGTGGGCCGGCGCGAGGTGCAGCCGCGCCGCATCCACCTGCGCGTTCACGCGTTCGGCCAAGGCCATGTCGCCCGGGGTCTCGGGCGAGAATTTGTCCACGGCACGGGGGGCGCTGTCTTCATCCAGCGCAGCATAGACGGCCACGCAATGCGTGACCTGTCGCAGCTCCTTTTCCTGGATGCCGCCGCTGCGCACCTCGATCAGCATGTTCATGCTGGTTTCACCCGTGTGGGCCAAGCTGGCCTGCACCTCCACCAGATCGCCCGGGTGGATGGGCCGGTCGAAGCTGGCACTGCCCATGAATGCCGTCACGCAAGTCCCACCGGCCCAGGAACAGGCGCAGGCGAAGCCGGCCTCGTCCATCCAGCGCAGTACGGTACCGCCGTGGATGCGGCCGGACGCCGACGGGGCGGTGTGCGACGCCAGAAAACGCAGGGTGATGGAATGCATGCAGTGGTCTCCTCGGAAGGTCTACCGGTATATCCCATTTGCTCTCAAGCGCCCTGTAGGAGCGCACCGCCACCCACCAAACGGCCGCTTTGGGGCGACCTGCGGTGCAGCGCGGCGCATCTGGCATGTCGCTTGCTGAAAGGCAGGGGTTCCTCCCCTGTTCCCTGACCCGGCCCCGCGCCGGGCCCGCAACCTCGCGCATGCACCGGCTGCCGCTTTCGCCATGACCTCCCTGAACCGTCTGAACTTGCTCCAGAAGTTTCTGATCCTCGGGCTGATCGCGCTGGCGATGACGGCCCTGCCCACCTTCATGTACATGCGCGATGCGCTGCAGGACATGGCCACGGCGCGCCAGGAGGCGCGGGGTGCGCCGCCCTTGCTGGCGCTCAACAAGGTGGTGCAGGGCATGCAGGTGCACCGGGGTCTTTCGGCCAGCATGCTCGGCGGCAACGAGGCCCTGGCGGCGCGCCGGCCTGCAGCGCGCGAGGCGGTGGAGAAAGCCCTGGCCGACGTGGCCACCCGCTTCGCAGAAGCGGGCGTGCCCACAGCCGAGGAAGCCACCTGGAAGCAATTGCGCCAGACCTGGCAGACCCTGGAGCAGGCAGTCGCCGCGCGCGGCCTGCAGCCGGCCCAGAGCACGGCACAACACACCCAGCTCATCGCCGGGGTGATGCGGCTGAACGAGACCTTGCTGCACCACTACGGCTTGGCGCTCGACCCCGGGCAGGACACAAGCGCCCTCGTACGGGCCTCGCTGGTGCACGTGCCCATGCTCGGCGAAAAGCTCGGCGTGATGCGCGCCCAGGGTTCTGCCGCGCTGAGCGGCAAGGCCCTGGCGCCCGAAGGCAAGGGCGGCCTCATGGCACTGCAGCAGCGCGTGGTGGAACTGCAGGGCGACACGCTGCGCAGCCTGGAGCGCGCCATGGTGCACAACCCGGTCTTCCGCCAGGCGCTGGGCGGCCCGGCACAGGCGGTGAACACCCAGGTTCAGCAGGCACTGCAGCGCGCCGACAGGGAGGTCATCGGCGCAGCCGAGCTCTCTGCGCCGGCCTCGGACTACTTCGACGAATTCACCCGTACCATAGACGCGCTGTATGCCCTTAATGCCCAGGCCATGGACCTGCTCAACGGCGCGCTGCAGGAGCGGGTCTCGGGCCTGCAGCGCCAGTTGCTGTGGCAGCTCGGCCTGCTGGCCGTGGCCCTGGCGGTGGCGGTGGCACTGGGGCGCACCTTCGTGCGCTCGATCACCGTGCCGCTGGCGCAGGCGGTACAGCTGTCCAATGCAGTGGCCCAGGGCGACTTGCGCGGCACGGCCACGGCCCACGGCACGGACGAGGTCGGCCAGCTCATGGCGGCCCTGGTGCAGATGCGCCGCCAGTTGACCGACGTGGTGAGCCAGGTGCGCGGCGGATCCGAAGGCGTGGCCACGGCCAGTGCCCAGATTGCGCAGGGCAACAACGACCTCTCGGCGCGCACCGAGAGCCAGGCCAGCGCGCTCGAAGAAACCGCAGCCTCGATGGAAGAGCTGAGCTCGACGGTGCGCCAGAATGCGGACAGCGCACGCCAGGCCAGTGCACTGGCCGGCAATGCGCGCACCATTGCAGTGCAAAGCGGCGATGTGGTCACCCAGGTGGTGCAGACCATGCAGGACATCAGCGCCTCGTCGAAGAAGATCGCCGACATCATCGGCGTGATCGATGGCATTGCCTTCCAGACCAACATCCTGGCGCTCAATGCTGCAGTGGAAGCAGCACGCGCGGGTGAGCAGGGCCGGGGCTTTGCGGTGGTGGCCAGCGAGGTGCGCAGCCTGGCCGGGCGCAGCGCCGAGGCGGCGCGCGAGATCCGCACGCTGATCCACGCCAGCGTCGAGCGTGTGGAGCAGGGCAACCTGCTGGTGGAGCGCGCCGGCGGCACCATGCACGAGGTGGTGGCCGCCATCGGCCGGGTGAACGACATCATGGGCGAGATCAGCGCCGCCAGCTACGAACAGTCGCTGGGCGTGGCCCAGGTGGGCGAGGCCGTGACGCAGATGGACCAGGCCACGCAGCAGAACGCGGCCCTGGTCGAGGAGATGGCAGCGGCGGCAAGCAGCCTGCAAGGCCAGGCCGAAGAGCTGGTGCAGGTGGTGTCGGTGTTCCGCGTCGGGGAGACAGCCCCGGCGTCCGCACCGCGGCTGCGCTGATTCCCCAATCTACGTCGGGCGCGCCAGCACCAGCCGCGCGCGCAGGCCGGCGCCCGGAGCGCTGTGCAGCTCCAGCGCGCCACCATGCGCGCGTGCCACGCGCTCGGCAATGGCCAGGCCCAGCCCGGCCCCCGGAATGCCTGCACGTGCGCCGCCACCGCCGCGCACGAAAGGCTGGCGCATGCGCTCCAGCTCGGCGGGAGGGATGCCGGGGCCATGGTCCGCCACCTCGATCCACACGCCAGCCGCACCGGCGCCCGTTCTCAGCACCACGGGCGCAGCGCCATGGCGCCAGGCGTTCTCGACCAGGTTGTCCACGGCACGCCGCAGCGCTTGTATATGCACGGGCACCGCTGGCGTTGATCCCGGCTCCAGCCGCACCGCGCGGCCATGGTCGGCCTGCGCCTCGGCCACGGCCCGGGCCAGTTCATCGAGCGAGGCGGCTACGGGGGCCTCGCCGTCGCCCAGGCGCGCGAAGTCGAGGAACTGGCCGACGATGGCATCCATCTCTTCGATGCTGCGCGCCATGCTGGCGGCCAGCGGCGCGTCCACATGCGCCTGGGCGATCTCCACCCCCAGGCGCAGTTTGGTCAAAGGGGTGCGCAGATCGTGCGACACGCCGGCCAACATCAGCGCGCGCTCGCGATCGGCGTCGGCCAGGCTGCGCGCCATCTGGTTGAAGCTGCGCGCCACGGTGGCGATCTCCTGGGGCCCATCTTCCGGCAGAGCGGCGGGCGCCTGGCCCTGTGCCAGGTGCTGCGCCGCAGTGACCACCCGGGCCAGCGGCCGATTCAGATGGCGCTGCAGCCACCAGGCCCCGAGCAGGGCGAGCAGCACGCCGGCAACCGTGGCCAGGAGCCAGGCACCGGTGAACTCGCGCGTGGGGAACACGCTGGGCAGACTGAGCCAGTAGTCGGTGCCGCCATGCGCCACGCGCAGCGCCAGCGTGCCCGCACCATCGCGGCGCCAGCGCGGCCCACCGGCCACGCTGGCCTCGGCCAGGTCCAAGCGCCGCGCCACCGCCTGCACGAAGCGCTGCTCCAGCGGCGACAGCAGGGCGCGCCGGCGCGGGGACGGCGGCTCGTCGGATTCCAGAGCAGCCTGGGCCGCCTGGCGGTTGAAGGCCTCGACAAAGGCGGCGCGCTGTGCGGGCGGCAGCACGTCCAGCCCGGCGCGCAGAGCGGCCACATTGCGCGCCACTCCGTCGGCCACCTGGGCCACGCGCGGCTGCAAAATCATCTGGCGCACCAGCACCACAGCGCACAGCTGGCTAGCCACCACCAGCGCCGTGATGAGCAGCAGGTTGCGCCCCAGCAGGCTGCGCGGCCACCAGCCCTGCGCAGGCGCCGTGGCGGTCATGCATTGCCCCTGGTCGGCGCCGCACCGTCCGGCATGAAGACATAGCCCACGCCCCAGACGGTGCGGATGTGGCGCGGCTGCGCCGGATCGGTCTCGATGAGCTTGCGCAGGCGCATCACCTGCACGTCGATGCTGCGGTCGGTGGCCTCGTGGTCGGGCCCGTAGGCCAGGGCCATCAGCCGGTCGCGCCCGAGCGGGCGGCGCGGCTGCTGGGCCAGGGTCTGCAGCAGGGCGAACTCACCGCTGGTCAGGGGCACGTCCTGGCCGTCGCGGGTCAACCGGCGCTCATCCACCCACAGCGTGAAATCGCCAAACCGGATGCTGCCGCCAGCCTGCAGCGGGCCGGTGTGCGCGCCCAGCATGCGCTGGCGGCGCACCATGGCCTGCACGCGGGCCAGCAACTCGCGCGGGTTGAAGGGCTTGGGCAGGTAGTCGTCGGCACCCATCTCCAGGCCGATGATGCGGTCCACCGGGTCGCCGCGCGCCGTGAGCATGAGGATGGGAATGGTCTCGCCCTGCGCGCGCAGGCGCCGGCAGATGGACAGGCCGTCCTCGCCCGGCATCATCACATCGAGCACCAGCACGTCGAAACGCTCGCGCGCCAGCAGCGCGTCGAGCGGGCCGGCGCCATCGACCGTGCGCACGGCATAGCCCTGGTCGCTGAGATAGCGCTGCAGCAGGGCGCGCAGGTCGGGCTCGTCATCGGCCACCAGGATACGGGCCAGGGCTTCGGTCATAGGGGAGGGCGTGCAACTCAGGATGGGGCAATGGTAGGGCGCAAGGCCCTGCCGCAGGCCACTTCGTCATGCTTTGTCATACATCGGCCCATCCACGCCACAAATGGCTCACACCTGGGCGCCACAGTCGGGGCATCCACAACCCATCGCCCCAGGAGCCGACCCATGACCTCTTCCTCCACCTGCACGATGGCCGTGGCCTGCCTGCTCGCCGCGGGCCTGGTGGCTGGTGCCAGCGCCCAGGCCGCGCCGCCCGGCCAACGCACCCAGCAGATGCGAGAGGCGCGCGAACAATTGCACCAGCGCTTCGTGGCCGCCGACAAGGACGGCAACGGCCAGCTCACCCGTGCCGAGGCCCAGGCCGGCATGCCGCGCGTCTACAGCGCGTTCGACCAGATCGACACCCAGCGCAAGGGCTTCGTGACCGAGGCCGAAATCACCGCCGCCATCGCCGCGCGCCTGGCCAGCCGCAAGGGCACGCCGCAGTAGCCCCAGCCACGCCCCCTCGTCGCCTTTTCTTCACTACCATTGCAGGAGAACACCACCATGACCACCACCCTCGCTCCCCGCCTTTGCGCCTGGGCCTGCCGGGCCGCACTGCCCCTGGGGCTGGCATTGGCCTCGCTCGCCGCCGTGGCTCCGGCCCATGCGCAACCGATGGATCCCGGTAGCTTCTTCGACGATGCGGGCGGCGGCACCGTGACCGCGCTGCCGGCCGGCGTGCAGCGCATCGCCGACGTACCCTATGGCCCCGACCCGCTGCAGCGCATGGACGTGTACCTGCCCAGCACCCCGCGCAGCAGCGTGGACGGCCCCGCACCGGTCATCTTCATGGTGCACGGCGGCGGCTGGCGCACGGGCGACAAGGCCATGTCCCGCGTGGTGCAGGAGAAGGCGGCGCGCTGGGTGCCGCGCGGCTTCGTCTTCATCTCGGTCAACTACCGGCTGCACCCGGCGGTCAACGTGCTGCAGGAGGCCATCGACGTGGCCGTGGCGCTCGACACGGCACAGAAGCAGGCGGCGCAGTGGGGCGCCGACCCCACGAAGTTCATCCTCATGGGCCACTCGGCCGGGGCGCACCTGGTGTCGTTCGTCAACGCGCATGCGCCGCTCTTGCAGCAGTTGGGCGTCACGCCCTGGCTGGGCACGGTGTCGCTGGACAGCGCGCTGCTCAACGCACCGGTCGTGATGTCGCTGCCGCACTATCCGCTGTACGACGAGGTGCTGGGCAGCGATCCGGCCTTCTGGCTGGCGATCTCGCCCTACCAGGCCGTGGCCGGGGCTCAACCGCCTTACCAGTTCGTGTGCTCCACCAGCCGCCCAGACCGCCCCTGCCTGCAGGCGCAGGGCATGGCGGCCCATGTGCAGGCTCTGGGCGGCCGCGCCGAAGTGCTGCCGCAGAACCTCACGCACGGCGAAATCAATGCCAACCTGGGCCTGGAGAGCGGCTACACGCGGGCCGTGGAGACTTTCATGGGATCACTCGATCCCGCGGTTGCACAACGCCTGCGTTAGGCCAGGTAGCGCGCGAGGTACTTGCCAGTGTGGCTGGCGGGATTGGCCGCCAAGTCCTCGGGCGTTCCTACGCCCACCACCATGCCGCCACCGGCACCGCCCTCGGGCCCCATGTCGATGAGCCAGTCGGCGGTCTTGATGACGTCCAGGTTGTGCTCGATGATGACGATGGTGTTGCCCGCGTCGCGCAGCTGGTGCAGCACCTTGAGCAAGAGGTCGATGTCGGCGAAGTGCAGGCCGGTGGTGGGCTCATCCAGGATGTAGAGCGTGCGGCCCGTGTCGCGCTTGGAGAGCTCCTGCGCCAGCTTCACGCGCTGCGCCTCCCCGCCCGAGAGCGTGGTCGCCGCCTGGCCCAGGCGGATATAGGACAGGCCCACGTCGAGCAGGGTCTGCAGCTTGCGCGCCAGGGCTGGCACGTCCTTGAAGAAGGCGAAGGCATCCTCCACCGTGAGCTCCAGGATCTGTGCGATGTTGCGGCCCTTCCAGAGCACCTCCAGCGTCTCGCGGTTGTAGCGCTGGCCGTGGCAGACGTCGCAGGGCACGTAGACGTCGGGCAAAAAGTGCATTTCCACCTTCACCACGCCGTCGCCCTGGCAGGCCTCGCAGCGGCCGCCGGCGACGTTGAAGGAAAAGCGCCCGGGCCCGTAGCCACGTTCCTTGGCGGTATTCACCTCGGCCATCAGTTCGCGGATGGGCGTGAACAGGCCCGTGTAGGTGGCCGGGTTGCTGCGCGGCGTGCGGCCGATGGGCGACTGGTCGACGTTGATCACCTTGTCGAAGTACTCGATGCCCACGATCTCGTCGTGCGCGGCCGGCTCTTCGTGGGCGCGGTAGATCTGGCGCGCCACGGCGGCGTACAGCGTGTCGTTGACCAGCGTGCTCTTGCCCGATCCCGAGACGCCGGTCACGCAGGTCAGCAGGCCTACGGGGAAGTCCACCGTCACGTTTTGGAGGTTGTTGCCCGTGGCGCCGGCCACGCGCAGGGCCTGCACGGCGCCCTGGCGTGCATGGTGGGCGGCCATGCGCTCGGCGCGGCGCTTGCTGGCCTCGGTTTCGGGAAAGCGCGACTTGCCTTTGGCCGGCGCAGGGGCCGGCGCGGCCGCCTCCACCACCGGCAGCCAGGGCGTGCGGCGCCGGGGCACGGCGATGGACAAGGTGCCCGACAGGTACTTGCCGGTCAGCGATTCGGGGTGGTTGCGCACCGTGTCGTAGCTGCCCTGGGCCATCACGCGGCCGCCATGCACGCCCGCGCCCGGCCCCATGTCGATCACGTGGTCGGCGGCGCGCATCATGTCCTCGTCGTGTTCGACCACGATCACGCTGTTGCCGATGTCGCGCAGGTGCTGCAAGGTGGCGATGAGGCGGTCGTTGTCGCGCTGGTGCAGGCCGATGCTGGGCTCGTCGAGCACGTACATCACGCCCGTGAGGCCCGAGCCGATCTGGCTGGCCAGGCGGATGCGCTGCGCCTCGCCGCCCGACAGCGTCTCGGCGCTGCGGTCCAGACTCAGGTAGTTCAGGCCCACATCGTTGAGGAACTGCAGCCGCGTGGTGATCTCGCGCACCACCTTGTCGGCGATCTCGGCCTTGGACCCCGAGAGCGACAGGGAGCGGAACCAGCCGTGCGCGTCGTTGAGCGTGGCATGGCTCACCTCGAAGATGGCGCGGGCCTGCTCGCCCTCGCCCACCTTCACGTGGCGCGCTTCGCGGCGCAGGCGCGTGCCATGGCATTCGGGGCAGGGCTGGGTGCTGCGGTAGCGCGCCAGGTCCTCGCGCACCACCACCGAATCGGTTTCGCGGTAACGCCGCGCCATGTTGGGCAGGATGCCTTCGAAGGTGTGCTTGCGGCTCAGCACCTTGCCCTTGGAGGGGCCGCTGTCCATGATGTAGCTGAAGGCGATCTCCTCCTCGCCCGAGCCGTGCAATACCGCGTTCTGCACGTTGGCGGGCAGCGACTCGAAGGGTGCCTCGACATCGAAGCCGTAGTGCCGGCCCAGGCTCTCAAGCATGGCGAAGTAGTAGCCATTGCGCCGGTCCCAGCCCTTGATGGCACCGCTGGCCAGGCTCAGCGTGGGAAATGCCACCACGCGCAGCGGGTCGAACACCTCGCGCTGGCCGATGCCGTCGCAGGCCGGGCAGGCGCCCATGGGCGAGTTGAAAGAGAACAGGCGCGGCTCCAGTTCGGCCAGCGAGTAGCTGCACACCGGGCACGAGAACTTGGAGCTGAACAGGTGCTCCTGGCCCGAATCCATCTCCAGCACCAGCACGCGGCCATTGCCCTCGTTGCCGCCCACGCGCAGCACGGCCTCGATGCTCTCGGCCAGCCGCTGCTGCATCTCGGGGCGCACCTTGAGGCGGTCGATCACCACGTCGATGCTGTGCTTCTCGGTCTTCTTGAGGGCTGGCAGGTTCTCGTATTCGTAGATCGTGCCGTCCACCCGGAAGCGGATGTAGCCCAGCGCCTGCATCTGCCCGAAGACCTCGGTGAACTCGCCCTTCTTCTCGCGTGCCACGGGGGCCAGCAGCATCAGGCGCGTGTCCTCGGGCAGGGCCAGCACGGCGTCCACCATCTGGCTCACGGTCTGGGCCGCCAGCGGCAGGCCGTGGTCCGGGCAAAAGGGCGTGCCGGCGCGCGCGTACAGCAGGCGCAGGTAGTCATGGATCTCGGTCACCGTGCCCACCGTGGAGCGCGGGTTGTGGCTGGTGGCCTTCTGCTCGATGCTGATGGCGGGCGAGAGGCCCTCGATCAGGTCCACGTCGGGCTTGTCCAGCCGCCCCAGGAACTGCCGTGCATAGGCCGACAGGCTTTCCACATAGCGGCGCTGGCCCTCGGCATACAGCGTGTCGAAGGCCAGGCTCGATTTGCCCGAACCCGACAGCCCGGTGATCACCACCAGCTGGTTGCGCGGGATGTCGAGGTCGATGTTCTTGAGGTTGTGCGTGCGCGCCCCGCGGATGCTGATGCGCTGCTCCCGCAGCACGCGGGCCAGGTAGGCGCCGTCGGAAGATCGGTCGTCGGCGGCGGCAACAGGGTCGTTTTTCACGGGGGCGGGCTCAATGCAGGACAACCCACCATGATAGGCCACCGGCATGCCCCGCGCAGCCCGTTGCCTGCGGCCCGCCGAAGGCCGTGGAAACCGTCTGTATCGAAGCCGCCCTGCAGGGCCCTGCCAATCCTGGCGAATGTGCCGGATGTTTCCGGCCACCGCGCAAGGGACAGCGGCAAATCCAATAAAATGACAATCATTCTCATTTGATGGCCATCCAATGGGGGCATACCCCCATTTGGCCACCCACTCGCCGCAGCATGGCCTCCGAACACACCCTTCCCGACGCATCCCCCGATGCCACCGCCTCTGGCGCCACGCCCGCCGCAGGATGGGCTGGCCGCCGCTGGCGCCTGCCGGCCCTGCCCACGCTGCGCCAGGCCTGGTTCCAGGTGCACTGGTTCATCGGCATCACCGCCGGCACGGTGCTGGTGGTCATCGGGCTGACCGGGGCGCTGCTGGCCTTCCACGAAGAGATCCTGGACGTGATCAACCCCGGGGTGCGGCAGGTGGCCCCCTCGGCGGGACCCATGCTGACACCCCAGCAGACGGTCGACGCGGTGCAGCGTGCCGGCCGCAGCGAGCGCATCAGCAGCGTGGCCGTGCAGGCCGAGCCGGGCAGCTCGGCGCGGGTGACCTTCGTGGCGCGCCCCGGCGAGCGGCGCGGCGACGTGGTCTATGTGCACCCTTACAGCGGCGCCGTGCTGGGCGAGCTGCAGGGGCATGGTTTCTTTGAATGGATCGAGTCGCTGCACCGCTGGCTGCTGCTGCCGCGCGAACCCGGCCGCGTGGTGGCCGGGGTGCTGGCGATCTGCCTGCTGGGCCTGTCGCTCTCGGGCCTGTACCTGCGCTGGCCTCGCAACCCGCTGCGCTGGCGCACCTGGCTGACCTTCGACACCGCGCTCAAGGGCAGGTCCTTCCTGTGGGGCCTGCACTCGGTCATCGGCACCTGGGCGCTGGTGGTGTACGTGGCGCTCACGGCCACGGGTATTTAATGGTGCTTCGATGCCGTGCGCGATACGGTGGACGGCTGGGCCGGCCAGAAACGCCCGCCGCGGGTGGCCGCAACGGCCCGACCACCGGCATCCGCCAGCGCCGAACCCAAGGCGCCCGAGCCTGCAGCCCCGGACCTGGCCCGCACCTGGGCCGTGTTCCAGCAGCAGGCCGGCGACTGGGCCGAGGCCAGCCTGCGCATGCCGGCCAAGGCCGGGCAGCCGGTGCAGGTCACCTGGCTCGACGCCAAGGCGCCGCATGAGCGCGCACGCAACCGCATGTCCATCGAGCCCCTGACCGGCAAGGTCAGCGCCGAGGACCTCTACGCCGAGCGCAGCATGGGCGCTCGCGCACTGAGCACCATTTACCCGGTGCACATGGGCACCTATTTCGGCCTGCCGGGACGGGTGGCGATGCTGCTGGCCAGCCTGGGCCTGCCGCTCTTCGCCATCACCGGCTGGATGCTCTACCTGGACCGCCGGCGCCAGCGCCGCGCCACCGAGGCTGCGCGCGCCGCCCACGGCCAGGGCGTGCCCACCGCCGTGGCCGGCACCCTGGCCGCCGACACCCTGCTGGTGGCCTACGCCAGCCAGGCCGGGCAGGCCGAGCGCATTGCGCTGCAAAGCGCCACCGCCCTGCAGCAGGCCGGCCTGCGCGTGGCCGTGCAGTCGGTGGCACAGCTCACCCCCGAGGCCCTGCGCGCGCACCGCCGCGTGCTGCTGGTGGCCAGCAGCTTCGGCGAAGGGGAGCCGCCCGACAGCGCCCGGCGCTTCACGCGCTTGCTGGAGCAGCAGGGTGCTGGCGCCCTGGCCGGCATGCGCTACGGCCTGCTGGCGCTGGGCGACCGCAACTACGCACGCTTCTGTGGCTACGGCCATGCACTGGACGAAGCCCTGCGCAAAGGCAGTGCCGAGCCCTTGTTCCCACTGATCGAGGTGGACAGCGGCGACCCAGCTGCCCTGGCACGCTGGATGCAGACCCTGGCCACCCTGGAAGGCGCCGAGCATCTGGCGCTGGATACTCCGCTGGCCGATGCCGGTCCCGCATTGCCCTACACCCCCTGGCGCCTGGCGCAACGCGAATGCCTGAACCCGGGCAGCGAGGGCGGTCCGCTGTTCGAGCTGGCGCTGACCTCCGACACATCCGCCACCTGGCACCCCGGCGCCCTGGTCGAGGTGCAAGCCCGCCACAACGCTGAGGCAGTGGATGCCTGGCTGGCCACTGCAGGATGGGCGGGCACCGAGCCCGTGCACTTGGCCAGCCAGCCCTGCACTCTGGCTGAAGCGCTGGCGCAAAGCGTGCTGCCGGTGCCGCCACTGCACTTTGCCGATGCCCAGGCCTGCGCCGACACCCTGGTGGCGCTGGCACCGCGCACCTACTCCGTGGCCTCGCTGCCGCAGGACTGCGCGCTGCAGCTGCTGGTGCGCCAGGAGCGCCATGCGGGCGGGCTGGGCCTGGCTTCGGGCTGGCTCACCACGCATGCCCCGCTGGGCACGCTGGTACCCCTGCGCCTGGTAGCCAACCCGCGCTTCGACGCGGCCACGGGCGACGTGCCCTGCCTGTTCATCGGCAACGGCTCGGGCCTGGCAGGCCTGCGCTCGCACCTGCGCGCACGGGTGGCAGGTGGGCACCGGCGCAACTGGCTGCTCTTCGGCGAGCGCCACAGCGCGCACGACACCCTGTGCACCGCCGAGATCGAGGGTTGGCAGGCCGCTGGCTTCCTGGCGCGGCTGGACCGCGTGTTCTCGCGCGATGGCGGCGAGCACCGCTACGTGCAGGACCGCCTGCGCGCCGCCGCCAGCGAGTTGCGCGCATGGGTGGCTGACGGCGCCATCCTCTATGTCTGCGGCAGTGCCCAGGGCATGGGCTCGGGCGTGGATGCGGTGCTGGCCGAGGTGCTGGGCGCCGATGCGCTGGACGCGCTGATCGCGGACGGACGCTACCGGCGCGACGTCTATTGAGCGCAAGCGGATGGCCGTTTGTTCTTGATCAAAGTCAACGGACAGGGGGATGGGCGAGAATCGGGGTTTGCGCCGTCCACCGAGCCCCTTTCCTTGTTCATGCCTTCCCCGGCCCCGAGTGCCGCCCCTTCCCCCTCTGCCCCCCTGCCGCCGACGGCCGCGCACGCCATGACGCCGCTGGAGCGGCGCGCCAGCGTCAGCCTGGCGCTGATCTTCGCGCTGCGCATGCTCGGCCTGTTCCTGGTGCTGCCGGTGTTCGCGCTGGAGGCACGCAAGTACCCCGGGGGGGATGACCCGGCCCTGGTGGGCCTGGCCATGGGCATCTACGGGCTCACCCAGGCGCTGCTGCAGCTGCCGCTGGGCATGGCCTCGGACCGGTTCGGGCGCAAGCGCGTGATCGTGCTCGGCCTGCTGGTGTTTGCCGGCGGCAGCCTGCTGGCGGCGCTGGCCGATTCGCTCACCGGGCTGCTGCTGGGCCGGGCGCTGCAGGGCGCGGGCGCCGTGTCGGCCGCTGTCACGGCCTTGCTGGCCGACCAGACCCGCGATGCAGTGCGCACCAAGGCCATGGCCCTGGTGGGTGGCAGCATCGGCCTGATGTTCGCCGTGGCCCTGGTGGCCGCGCCGCTGCTCACGGCCCACATCGGCCTGTCGGGCCTGTTCGGCCTGACCTGCGCGCTGGCGCTGGCCGGCGTGGCCGTGGTGCTGTGGCTGGTTCCCCCCGAGCCCACGGAGCACCGCAATGCCCCCCGGGGCCGCCTGGCCGACGTCTGGGCCCACCCTGACCTGCTGCGCCTGAACCTGGGCGTGTTCGTGCTGCACACGGTGCAGCTGTCCATGTGGGTGGCCGTGCCAGCCATGCTGGTGCAGGCCGGCCTGCCCAAGGACCACCACTGGCAGGCCTACCTGCCGGCGGTGGTGCTGTCGTTCGCGGCCATGGGGGGCCTGTTCGCGCTGGAGCGCGCCGGGCATCTGCGCGCGGCCCTGCTGGGCTCCATCGCCCTGGTGCTGGTGGTGCAACTGGGCCTTGGCGGCCTGGCGGCCAGTGGCGCCACGCCCACGCTGTGGGTGTTGGGGCCGCTGCTGTTCGTGTTCTTCTGCGGTTTCAACGCGCTGGAGGCCAGCCAGCCCAGCCTGGTCTCGCGCATGGCACCCGCCGCCCTGCGCGGCGCGGCCCTGGGCAGCTACAACACCCTGCAGTCCCTGGGGCTGTTTGCCGGGGGTGCCCTGGGTGGCGCCCTGGTCAAATGGGCTGGCGCACCGGGCCTCTTTGCCACCACGGCCGTGCTCACCGCGCTGTGGCTGGTGCTGACCTGGCCGCTGCGTCCCACGGGGCGGGGCCAGGGGCACTGAGCGTTTCTGTAACAGATTCGCGCCCGCCCCGGCCACCCCGGCTTGCGGCACAATGGCGCGTTCGGCGCGCAGTCTCTCCACGGACCGGAGAGCACACCAGCGCCCCCCAACATCAAGTAGGTAGAGCAGCACCATGGCATCCGTGAACAAAGTCATCATCGTCGGCAACCTCGGCCGCGACCCTGAAATGCGCACCTTTCCCAGTGGCGACCAGGTGGCGAACGTGACGATTGCCACCACCGACAAGTGGAAAGACAAGCAAAGCGGCGAAATGAAGGAAGCCACCGAGTGGCACCGCGTGGTCTTCAACGGCCGCCTGGCCGAAATCGCCGGCCAGTACCTGCGCAAGGGCTCGCAGGTCTACGTGGAAGGCAGCCTGCGCACCCGCAAGTGGACCGACCAGGCGGGCGTGGAAAAATACAGCACCGAAATCCGTGCCGACCAGATGCAGATGCTGGGCAGCCGCCAGGGCATGGGTGGCGGCCAAGGCGGTGGCCAACAGGGCGGCTATGACGATGGTGGCGGCTACGGCGGCGACCAGGGTGGTGGTGGCTACGACGCGCCACCCCAGCAACAGCGCCGCCCCGCCCCTCCTGCACAGCAGCGCCCCGCTGCGCCGGCCGCGCGCCCGGCCCCTGCGCCCGCACCGCGTGCGGCCTCGGGCTTCGACGACATGGACGACGACATCCCGTTCTGATCGGTCGCACAAGGGCGTGTTGCGCATGACCGCTGGAACCCGGCAGCCCTTCGCAGCCCCATGGCTCCTGTCCAGGCCCGCCCATGTTGCGGGCCTTTTTTTCGCCCGCATGGGCACCAATGACCATGGAAAGCCCTGAGTCCGACCACACCCGCCCCGACGAGGCCCTGCGCCGCTGGCGCCTGATCCTGGGCCGCTATGCCGCGCAGCCGCTGTCGCATGCGCAGTTCGATGCGGGCGACTGGAAGCTCGACCAGGCCCTCGAATACCTCTACGGCCGCGAGTACGACGGCCGGGGCCTGGCGCGCCCTGCGGGCGGCGCAGCCGGCTCGCTCGACCCGAGCCAGCTGCGCGCCATCGACTGGCTCAACCGCTCGCGCGAACTGTTTCCGCAGGAAGTCTTCGAGCGCATGCAGACCCAGGCGATCGACCGCTACCAGCTCACCGACCTGCTCAAGGACCCGGCCGTGCTGCGCTCCATGGACCCCACGCCGGGCCTGGCCAAGGCGCTGCTGGGCATGCGCGGGCGCCTGTCGGGGGCCATGCGCGATGCCGTGCGCGAGGTGATCCAGAAGACGGTGGACGAGATCACCCGGCGCTTGAAGAACGACTTCGTCAACGCCCTGGTGGGCCGGCGCAACCGCCAGCGGCGCTCGCTGATCAAGAACGCGCAGAACTTCGATGCACGTGCCACCATCGCGGCCAACCTCAAGAACTACAGCGCCGAGCGGCGCCAGCTGGTCATCCAGCGCCCGCTGTTCAACGCCCGCGTGAAGCGCAACCTGCCCTGGGACGTGGTGCTGTGCGTGGACCAGAGCGGCTCGATGATGGACTCGGTGATCTACAGCGCCGTGATCGCCGGCATCATGAGCTCGCTGCCCGCCGTGCGCGTGAAGCTCGTGGTGTTCGACACCGCCGTGGTCGACCTTACGCACCTGGCGCACGACCCGGTGGAGGTGCTGCTCACGGTGCAGCTTGGCGGTGGCACCGACATCGGGCGCGCGGTGCATTACTGCGAGTCGCTGATCGGTAACCCGCAGCGCACGGTGTTCACGCTGATCAGCGACTTCGAGGAAGGCGCCGCCCCCGGCCCGCTGCTGTCGGCCGTGGCGCGCATGGCCGAGGCGCGCGTGAAGCTGCTCGGGCTGGCCGCGCTCGACGAAGGCGCCAACCCGGTCTACGACCGCCAGATGGCCCAGCGCCTGGCCAACAAGGGCATGCACGTGGCAGCGCTCACACCCACCCATTTCGCGCAGTGGCTTGCGGAAGTGATGGAGTGACGATGGCCGCCTGGTTCGAGAGCTTCCGCGCCTACGACGACGACACCCTCACGGCCCTGGCCAACGCGGGCCTGCTGCGCCGCGCGGCCAAGGACGTGGAGGCAGGCAAGGTGCTCTGGGCCGAGCAGGGCGCCGACGGCGGCGTGGTCGAGGCCGATGGCCAGCGCGTGCAGCTCGACGCCCGGGGCCCGCAGAAGGCGCAGTGCGACTGCCCGGCGCCGGGCATCTGCAAGCACATCCTGGGTGCGGCGCTATGGCTGCGAGCGCTGGAGCCCGGTGCCGCCACCGCTGGAGCACCAGCAACCCCTGGTGCCCAGGCGGATGCGACACCGCTGCCTGCGCCTGGGCCCAGCGCCGATCCATTGGCCGAGGTGCGCGCCCTGCAAGCCCCCGCGCTGTTCAAGCAGGCCGGCGTGGCCGCCGTGCGCCGCGCGGTGCAAGCGCTGCCCTGCGGCATCGAGTGGCGCGTGCAGGGCGGCACACTGGTGATGGACCTGCCCGCGCTGGGCGCCACCTGCCGCTATGTGGCCGGTGCCGGCTACGAGGGCATGGTGTCCGAAGTGCCCACACGCGAGCGCAAGGCCGTGCACCTGATCGCGCTGGCGGCCCTGCGCGAGGTGCTGGGCGAGCCGCTGCCCTGGCCCGAGGGAATGGCCCCTGCCGCAGCGGCAGAGCAGCCCACCGCCGCGCTGGGCGAACGCGAGCGCGCCTTCCTCGCCCAGGTGGAGGCCATGCTGCACGAGCTGCTGACCGGCGGCCTGTCTCACGTGAGCGAGCAGGCCTCGGCACGCTTGCTGGCGCTCAACATGTCGGCACGCGGCGAAGGCCTGCCGCGCCTGGCCGCGCTGCTGCGCAACCTGGGCGGCATGGTCGACGGTCTGGTGCGGCGCGACCACCGCATGCAGGAGCGCGATGCGCTGGCGCTGATGTCCAGCATCCAGGCGCTGTGCGATGCCCTGCGTGCCCCCGCTGAAGGCCAGGAGGCCGCAGAGCGCACCGCCGCCCTGCGCGGCCGGGTGCGCCGCACCTTCGACGAGACAGCGGCGTTGCAATTGCTGCCCCTGGGCGCCCACTGGTGGCAGACCCTGGGCGGTGCGCGCGGCCTGACCCTGGCCTTCTGGGACCTGGAGGGCCAGCGGCTGCTGCAGGCCGTGCTGGCGCGCCCCGATGGCAGCGACACGGGCTTCACGCGCCACAGCGCCTGGGCCATCCATGCCGTGTGGCCCGGTGTGGGCGCCGCACAGTCCCTGTGCCAGGCCCCGCTGCAGCTTGAATCCCCCCGGCTGGCCGACGACGACCGGCTGGCTTTGGCCGGCACGGCCCGGGCGCAGGCGCTGGCACCCTGGCACGCGGGCGATGCGCGCCTGGCCACGCTGGGCTGTGGCCGCTGGGCCGAACTCACGGCGCAGCTGAGCGCGGCCACGGGTCTCTCGGGCGATGGCGCCGAACTGGTGCTGCTGCGCCCTGCCGCCACGCGCACCCCCATCCTCGATGAGGCGCACCAGCAGTTGCTGTGGCCCGTGCAGGATGCCGATGGCCTGTGGCTGCACCTGACCGTGCCCGTGGGCGACGCCAGCATGCAGCGCGTGGACAACCTCGACCGGCTGGCCGCACGTGGCGCCCCGGTACACGCCGTGCTGGTGCGGGTGGAGCGCACCTCTGCCACCACCTTGCTGGTGCCGCTGTCGCTGCTGAGCAGTGACGCCAAAGGCCAGGTGCATGCCATCTCGCTGGACTATGCGACCGAGGCGGCGCGGCCCACGCCGCTGGCCCAGCGCATCCTGCGCCTGGTGCAATGGCGCAAGGACCAGGCCACGCCAGCGGCCACCCAGCCCACGCGCGCCCAGCGCCTGCTGGGCCCGGTGCTCGACGTGCTGGAGACCCAGGCCGCCACCGGACGCATGCCGCTCACCGAAACGCAATCGGAGCGCCTGGGCGCTGCGTTACCCGGCATCGCCTCGGTGGGGCTGCACACCGTGGCATCGGCCCTGCAACACCACTTGGCCACACCGCAGCCGGCCGGCATGCTGCGCCTGCAGCAGCTGTGCCAGCGCACGGTGGAGCTCGACGGCCTGCCCTCCATCGCTGCGTAGTCGCGCACCGGCGTGGTGTTACAAGCCATTACCTTGAAAGCGGGCAAATTGCACGCTGGCGCGGCCTGGCGCCACGGCAGCGCCATGACGCGCTGACAAAATGCGAGGCTCTATTCAGACCACAGGGGATCGCGCATGGGATTGCTGGACAAGATCGTGGGGGCGGTGACGGGCCGCTCGGGCAATGATGGCAATGGACTGAGCACCGCGCAGAACAACCTGCTGCGCCAGGCCATGGAGCCGCTGGACAAGGCGGCGCCGGGCCTGGCGGACAAGGCCCTGGCCTTCGTGAGCGAAGGCACCCACGAAGCCGTGCTGCTGGAGCTGCAGGCCCCCCATGCCCTTGAGCCCGGTCAATTGCTCGGCTCGCCGGGCCGGCTGCGCTGGGGCTTCAACCTCTGGAACGACAAGCCCCTGGAGGCAGCGGGCAAGAAGAGCCTGGCCGGGCGCTCCGGGTTCTACGCCGCTGTGCCTGCCGACAAGCCGCCTCTGGCCCT
This sequence comes from Acidovorax sp. Root219, assembly GCF_001428665.1. Taxonomy (GTDB): domain Bacteria; phylum Pseudomonadota; class Gammaproteobacteria; order Burkholderiales; family Burkholderiaceae_C; genus Acidovorax. The sequence continues at coordinate 634,944 of NZ_LMIJ01000011.1, read as the reverse complement.
GCTGGTGCGCCTGGGCAAGCTGCTGGCTGCAGCCGATGCCGGCAAGTCGCTGGAGCACCCTGGTGCGCCCGTGCCCGACTGGCTGCAATACCTGGTCAACGATGCGGTGCATGCCAGCTTCAAGGATGGCAACAGCAACAAGCACGAGCCGGCCAAGGAGCGTGCGGCCTGGACGGTCGACCTCGTCGCCCGCCTGCTGACCGAAGAAGGCTTGGACGAGGCGCTGGCGCTGCAGCTGGTGTTCGAGCGCAAGGGCCTGGACAGCTACTACCAGGACCGCCTGGACCATCTGGTGAAGAACCCGGCCGTCGCCGATTTCATGCGCGCGCGCCCCGAGGCCGCACAGGCCCTGCTGCAGCAGCTCTCGGCATCGGGCCGCGTGCAGCTGGCTTCGCGCATCGGGCCGGACAAGGAACTGCGCGCCGCCTTCCCACCGCTGCTGGTGGCGCTGGCCGCTGATGGCAGCAAGACCGTGCGCGCCGAGGCCGTGCCGCACATCGAGGGCATCGCCGAAGCCGAACGCCTGCGCCTGCTGGCCGCACTGCTGAACAACGGTGATACCAGCCAGCGCACCCAGGCGGCCGAGCTGCTCGCGCGCCTGCCCGCCGAGTCCACGCGCAGCCTGCTCGAAGCCGCGCTGGCCAGCGAGGCCAGCAAGCCGGTGCAGCAGGCGATCCGCGCCGCACTGAACCGGCTGGACGCAGCCGGCAATGCGCAGGAGCAGGACCTGCCCGAGCCCCCGCCCTGGGCTCCGTTTGCCGACAACCCGCTGGGCCAGGACGCGCTGGATCTGCTGCTGGCCAACCGCACCGAGGTGATCGAGCGCGCGCGCCGCGCCGCCGAGGAAGAGGCCGAAGAAAACAAGACCCAGAAGCACAAGTACACTTGGCGCCAGAAGAGCTACGCCAACCTGTCCAAGCTGACCGAGGACGACATGCGCCAGGCATTGGCCCTGCTCAATGGCCAGCTCGACAGGAAGCAGACAGAGAAACTGCGCAGCACCGAGGTGGCCCAGGCGGTGACGCACGGCAACCGCCTGTTCGCACTGCCGTCCTTCGGGCCCTCGCACTTGATCCGCTGGCTGGGCGTGTCGCGCTACGGCCGCAGCTTCTGGTTCGACGACGGTTTCCAGAAGTGGCTGGGCCGCCAGCCCCGGGGCAGCGTGGACCTGCGCGCCCTGGCCGAGCTGATGCAGCGCTCCAGCCTGCCGATCATTGAAGTGGCACGCACGGCGCTGTCCGACTACTGGAACACCCCCAGCGCCACGGATCTGCTGCCGCCCGAGTGCATCTGGCCCTTCTTCATGGAGCATCCCGAGTTCATCGACCAGGCCCTGGGCCTGACCGCCCCCCCGCCCAACACCGAGCGCTATTCCAGCGCTCTGGCGCTGGCGCCCGCGCTGCAGACGCTGGCGGTGTTCCCCACCATCCCGGCACGCTGGCTGCCACGCGTGATGGAACTGGCCCTGGGCGAGGGCAAAACGCACCGCCCCATGGCCCAGAAGGCCTTGTCCACCCTGCCGAGCATCGGCCGTCAGGTGGTGGAATCGCTCACCCACACCAAGAGCGAAGTGCGCACCGAGGCCGCGAACTGGCTGGCCGAGCTGAAGTACACCGACGCCGTGCCGGCCCTCACCAAGGCGCTCGAAAAGGAAAGCCGTGAGACGGTGCGTGCCGCCTTCCTGACCGCACTGGAAGGCCTGGGCGATGACATCTCGCCGCGCCTGGCCCCCGCCATCCTGCTGGCCGAGGCGAAGAAGGGCCTCAAGGCCAAGCCCCCTGCGGGCCTGGCCTGGTTCGCGCTGGATGCGCTGCCGGCCGCACGCTGGGCCGACGGCACGGCCGTGGAGCCCGAGATCCTGCGCTGGTGGGTGGTGCTGGCCTGCAAGCTCAAGGAGCCCGGCGGCAACGCCCTGCTCACGCGCTACATGGGCCTGCTCGATGCCGGGAGCCGCCAAACCCTGGGCAGCAGCGTGCTGCGCCAGTTCATCGCCCAGGACACGCGCCATCCGCCGCTCGAGGAAGGCATCGCCTACGCCCAGGCCCATGCGCCGCAGCGCTACCAGTCCTACCAAAAGGGCTACCAGAACGCCAAGCCCGAGTACCGCCAGTACTACGAGGCCGACTACGCCAAGTCCGAAGACCAGGTGTTCGAAGAATGCAAGCGCGAGAAGATGGCCGAGTACCTGGGCAGCGCCATCGGCGAGAAGGGCATCCTGGCGCTGGCGGCCTTTGCGCCGGGCCATGAGATCGTGACCCTGCTGCAGCAGTACATGCGCGACCACTACCAGCGCCGCTCGCAGATCGAGGCCATGCTCGAAGGCGTGGCCCCGGGCAACGACCCGGTGGTGATCCAGCTGATGCTGGGCCTGTCGCGCCGCTACCGCACGGCCTCGGTGCAGACCAAGGCCCGCGCCCTGGTGCAGGAGATCGCCGACCGCAACGGCTGGACGCAGGACCAGCTGGCCGACCGCACCATACCCACAGCCGGCCTGGACGACACCGGCACCCTGGCGCTGCCTTTTGGCGAGCGCATCTTCACCATGGTGCTCGACGCGGCGATGAAGCCCGAGCTGCGCAACCCCGAGGGCAAGGCCATCAAGACCTTGCCCGAGCCGCGCCAGAACGACGACCCGGCGCAGGCCAAGGAGACCAAGGCGCTGCTGTCCACCAGCAAGAAGGAGCTCAAGCAGGTCATCGACCTGCAGACCGCCCGCCTGTTCGAGGCCATGTGCACCGGTCGCCACTGGCCCGTGGCCGAGTGGCGCGAGTACCTGCACCGCCACCCGGTGGCCGGCCGGCTGATCCAGCGACTGGTGTGGCTGGAGGTGGATGCCGAGGGCGCCGCGCTGCAGAGCTTTCGCCCCACAGAGGACGGCAGCCTGATCAACACCGAGGACGACGAGGTGCAATTGTCCGACGGCGCCCAAGTGCGCCTGGCCCACGCCTCGCTGGTGGACAAGGCCAGCGCCAGCGCGTGGACGAAACACTTCAAGGACTACAAGACAGCCCCGCTGTTCCCGCAGATGTCGCGCCAGTCGCCCACCCTGGCCTTCACCGACGAGAAGGGGCTGGCCGTGAGCGAAATCAAAGACCGCCAGGGCTGGGTCAGCGACAGCTTCACCCTGCGCGGCGCCTTCACCAAGCTCGGCTACCAGCGCGCCCAGGCCGAAGACGGCGGCTTCTTCTACCAGTACACCAAGGACTTCTCGAGCGTGGGCGTGCGCGTGGCCATCGATTTCTCCGGCAACACCCTGCCCGAGGAGAACGTGGCTGCCGCCCTCAAGACGCTCAGCTTCGAGGACAGCAAGGCACGCAGCTGGGGCGACAACACCCTGCCCCTGGCCAGCGTGCCGCCCGTGCTGCTGGCAGAGGCCTACGCCGACTACCTGGCCATCGCCCAGGCCTGCACCGGTTTCGATGCCGACTGGGAAAAGAAGATGCCCTGGTAGCCTGTCAGCGGGCTCCTGAAGAGGGGCACCGCAAGATTTCAGGCCGTAACTGTTTGAATCGAGCGACGAAAACCGGACGTAATTCACGTTTTTTTGGTGAGGTCTCTCCATTCTCACAATTTGCGACATCTTGGCGCGAAAACTACCGCGATGATCCAGCCCTTGCACCGCACAACAGCCCATGAGCTGTGCGGGATTTCATTGAATGTGAATGATTGAGGGAGGAATTTTCATGCCGGGTTTTGTCCGAAAAATACTGATTTTCATCACGGGCTATGCATGGCTCATCCTGCTGGCAGGCCCGGGCCTGGCTGGCATGGCCATCTGGAGCAGCTGGAAGGCCGATGGCGACCACGCCTACACCGCGCGGGAGCAGCTGCAGACGGTGGCCGGCACGGTCACCGGCGCCAGCGAGGTGACGGTCAAGCGCAAGCGCCGCTCGACCAAGCAGTACTACGAAATCACCGTCAAGCCTGAAGCGGGTGGCGAAGAGCGCAAGCTGCGCATCGCGCACAGCGAGCCCAAGGCGGTCGTGGGCGGCATCATCGACGAGAAGGTCACCGCGCTGTACGACAGCAGCGACAGCGACATCGTCTACGAGGTGGTGATGGCCGGCAAGCCCGTGATCAGCTATGAGGCCACGCGCACACGCATGCAGGCCGAGGCCGCGTCCACGGCCCAGTCCTTCAGCGGGGCCGGCATCTGGGTGCTGGCCGTCGTGCTGACGCTGCTGGGCGCCGCCGGCGTATGGTCCAACCGCAAGCTGCGCCGCGCCGACGAGCTGGCTGCCGCCTGATTCCCTACCCGAAGAGAGAGGCAGGAAGCGGCCCACAAGGCTGCTTCCTGTGTGAGAAGTAGCAACAACCACAACCGAGGAACATCCTTGTGAACACCAATGTACTGACCCCTGAGGACCCGTCCGGCTCCCCCATGGAGCGCCGCGAGTTCATCGTCTCCACCTACAAGCACCTGGGCGCGGCCATCCTGGCCTTTGTCGTGCTGTCCACCGTGCTGATGCTGAGCGGCTTTTCCACCACCACCGCCAAGATGCTGCTGGGCAGCGGCAACAAGTTCATCTGGTTGGGCGTGATGGGCGCCTTCATGCTCGTGGGCTGGCTCGCCACCCACCTGGCCGACAACGCGGAAAAGCCCCAGACCCAGCTCATGGGACTCGGGATCTACGTGCTGGCAGAGGGTCTGATCTTCGCGCCCATGTTCGGCATCGCCCAGATCGTCGCGCCCGGCGCCATCGGCGCGGCAGGCTTCATCACGCTGCTGATGGTGGCGGCCCTGACCTGGACGGCCTTCACCAGCAAGTCGGACTTCTCGTTCCTGGGCGGCATCCTCAAGGTGGGTGGCCTGGTCGCGCTGGGCACCATCGTGGCCGGCGCGATCTTCGGCTTCAAGCTCGGCATCTGGTTCTCCGGCATCATGGTGCTGTTCGCTGGCGCCTGCGTGCTGTACGACACCTCGCGCATCATCCACGACTACCCCACCGACCGCCCCGCTGGCGCCGCGCTGCACCTGTTCGCGTCGATCGCGCTGATGCTCTGGTACGTGCTGCGCATCCTGATCAGCCTGGCGACGAACGACGATTGAGCCAAGGCCTGGGCCGGTGCCCTGCGAAGGGCACCCGACAGAAACAAGTACACCGGGGCATGCACAGCATGCGCCCGGTGTTTTATTTGGAGCGATGCACTCTTGCTGCGGAGACTGCGCAAAGCTGGTCCAAAATAGCTGCGAAGGGCGCGCAGCCCGTCTCCCTGTGCGCGCTCACCGCCGTCAACACCACCGACACCATGAGCACCACCCCCCCTTCCGCGAACCAATCCGTGCGCCTGTCGCCCGAGCAACGCTGGGCCGACGAACTGGCCCGCCTGGCCGCAGCAGACACCCACGCCCTGCCGCCGGGCTGGAAGCTCTCGCCGCGTGCGGTGCGCCAGTTCATCCTGGGCGATGCCAAGCTGCAGGTGACGCAGAAGTTCTTTGGCGACGACCCGCTGGTGGACCGCGCCATCGTCACGCTCATGGGCCACCAGGGCCTGATGCTGGTGGGCGAGCCGGGCACGGCCAAGTCGCTGCTGTCGGAGCTGCTCTCGGCGGCCATCAGCGGAGACTCGGGCCTCACGGTGCAGGGCACGGCCGGCACCACCGAAGACCACATCAAGTACAGCTGGAACTACGCCCTGCTGCTGGCCGAGGGCCCGAGCCAGCGCGCGCTGGTGCCATCGCCCCTGTACCAGGCCATGCGCGCGGGCAAGCTGGTGCGCTTCGAGGAAATCACGCGCTGCCCGCCCGAGATCCAGGACGTGCTGATCTCGCTGATGAGCGACAAGCAGCTGATGATTCCGGAGCTCGGCGACGACGCGCGCCTGTTCGCCCAGCGCGGCTTCAACATCATTGCCACGGCCAACCTGCGCGACCGGGGCGTGCACGAGATGTCCTCGGCCCTGAAGCGGCGCTTCAACTTCGAGACCGTGCGCCCGATCCGCGACCACCAGTTCGAGGTCGACCTGGTGATGGCGCAACTGGCGCGCGAGCTGGCCGGCAACGAGGCGCCGGTGAACGTGCCGCGCGACGTGGTCTCGCTCTTGGTCACCACCTTCCAGGAGCTGCGCGCCGGCCAGACGCAGGAGGGCACGGCCATCAAGGGGCTTGATGCCGTGATGTCCACCGCCGAGGCGGTGAACGTGGCCTATGCGGCCGCACTGCAGGCGCGGCATTTCAACGACGGCGAACTGACCCCGCGCGAGATCGCCGGCCAGCTGCAGGGCGTGGTGCTCAAGGACAGCACCGAGGATGCCAAGCGCGTGCGCCACTACTTCGACACCGTGGTGCGCGAGCGCGCCCGGCGCGACCCGCAGTGGAAGGCTTTCCACGAAGCAGCCCGCTCGCTGTGGCAATAGCGGTGAGCACAACACCGCAGCCCGTGGGCCTGCGGCCGGAAATAGCGGCCCTGCTGCAGCAGTTGCTCGGCGACGAGGGCATCTTCTTCGTGCCCGTGCGCCACCACAGCCCGGCCTGTGCCTGGGCGCTGCGCCACCTGCTGCGCGAGGTGCGCCCGGCGGCCGTGCTGATCGAGGGCCCGGATGACCTCGACGCTCTGCTGCCCCTGCTGCAGGACCCGCTGACCCGCACCCCCGTGGCCTGGCTGTGCCAGGCCACGCGCGAAGCCAAGGCCGAGCCGCCTGACCCCGGCGAGGAAGGCACCGAGGCCGAACCGGAGTCCGCCGCGCCGCGCACGGTGACCAGCAGCTCCTTCTACCCCCTGTGCGACTACAGCCCCGAATGGATCGCCGTGCGCGAGGGTGTGGCCCTCGGCGCGCAGGTCGCACTCATCGACCTGCCCTGGCGCCACAAGGCCTGGGAGCGCCGCTACGGCGAAGGCGATGGCGGGGAGGAAACGCAGGCCCCCGACACCGCGCGCAGCCAGATGGAGGAGCGCCACTTCGCCCACAGCCGCTACCTGAACGCCATGGCACGCCAACTCGGCTGCGTGGACCACCACGACCTGTGGGACAGGCTGTTCGAACTGCGCACGCCCGAGGCGCTTGCCGACTGGCGCACGCTGTTCGCCGACGTGTTCAGCTGGTGCGCCATGGCCCGGCAGGACTACGAGCCCGAGGTGCTGGAGGCCGAGCTGAGCCTGCCGCGCGAGCGCCACATGGCCGCGCACATCCGCCGCTGGCGCAACGACGTGACAGGCCCCATCGTGGTGGTGACGGGGGGCTTTCACACCGCCGAGCTGCTGCGCAGCTGGAAGACGGCCCCGCCCCTGGCGGCGCCCGCCAAGGCTGCAGCCAAAAAGAACAAGGCCGCGGAGCCCGATGCCTGGCTGATCCGCTACAGCTTCGAGCAGCTCGATGCGCTCAATGGCTATGGCGCCGGCATGCCGTCACCGGGCTACTACCAGCGCACCTGGGAAGCCCTGGAGGCGCTGCAGGCCCCGGCCCAACGCGATGTCCCGGCGACCGGGGCGGTCCACCCCCTCACCGTGGTGGCGCTGGACCTGCTGACCCGCTTCGCGCAGCAGACCCGCGCGCAGGACCAGGCCGACGCCGTCTCCACCGCACTGGTGCAGGCCGCTGCACTGCAGGCCGTGCGCCTGGCCGAGCTGCGTGGCAATGCCGGGCCGGGCCGCCAGGACCTGCTGGACGCGATCCGCTCGTGCTTTGTCAAGGGCGCGATGGACGAGGGCACGCGCGGCTTCACGGCCGACCTGCGCGCCTTCCTGGGCGGCACGCGCATCGGCGATGTGCCGCCTTCGGCCGGCTCGCCACCGCTGATCGAGGACGCGCGCCGCCTGGCCCGGGCCGCTGGCGTGCGCCTGGACGACAGCGCCTCGCGCACGGTACGGCTGGACCTGTACCGCAAGCCCTCGCACCGCGAGCGCAGCCGCTTCCTGCACGCCATGGCCTACCTCGATGCGGGCCTGGCACAGTGGGTGGCCGGGCCCGATTTCATCGCCGGCAGCCGGCTGAACATGCTGTTCGAGGAATGGCGCGCCGCTTGGTCGCCCATGGTCGAGGCGCGCCTGATCGCGCTGGCCAGCGACGGCGCGAGCGTGGAGGCGGTGTGCCTGGCGCGGCTGCTGCGCGAAGAGGCTGCCCTGTCCGACCAGGGCCGCGGGCGCAGCGCCAGCGCCGCCGTCGCCCTGCTGCAGCGCGCCTGCCTGGTGGGCCTGCACGCGCGGCTGCCGCAGCTGCTGGCCATGCTCTCGGCCCACCTCGACGAGGATGCCTCGCTCGGCTCCGTCGTGGAATGCGGGCACCGGCTGGTCACGCTGTGGCGTGCACGCGAGCCCCTGGGCGTGCAGCAGAACCCGCAGTTGGCCGGCCTGCTGCAGCGCGTGTGGCCCGCGGCCCTGTACCTGCTGCCGCCGCTGGCCCAGACCCCGCTAGACGGGCAGGAGCAGGCCGTGCGCCTGCTGCTCTCGTTGCGCGAGCTGGGGCGCCTGCTGACCGGCCTGGACGGGGACGGCAGCAATGCCATCGATGCCAGCCTGCTCGTGGAGCACCTGGAGCGCTTTGCCACGGGCGCCGGCTGCGCGCCCGGCGTGGCCGGCGCCGCCACTGCGCTGCTGTACCTGGACGGCCACTGGGACGACGCGGCGCTGGACGCGGTGGTGCGCCAGCGCTTTGGCCCCGGAGCCCAGCCGCAAGAGGCGGTGCAGTTCCTGAGCGGCATGATGACCGCTGCGCCCGAGCTGCTGCTGCGTCTGCCAGGCCTGCTGCTGGGGCTGGACGCCCTGGTGCGCCAATGGGACGACGAGGCCTTCGTGGCCCACCTGCCGGACCTGCGCCAGGCCTTCACCGGGCTGCGCCCACAGGAAACGGCGGACCTGGCCACCAAGGTGGCGCAGCTGCATGGCACGGACGACGCCACCGCCGCATCGCTCGCCGGCATGCACTACGAAACCACCGAAGAAGACCTGCACGCCGGCCTGCGCCTGCAGGCCTTGCTAGAGGCCAGCCTGCAGCGCGATGGGCTGCAGCACTGGATCCGCTGAGCTATTCGGTAGCGCTGGCGATCACGCCGCCGCCCAAGCAGACCTCACCGTCGTAAAGCACGGCCGACTGCCCCGGCGTGACGGCCCACTGCGCCTCCGGGAACTGCAGGCTCAGCCCCGCGTCGTCGGCCGCGAGCACGGTGCAGGCGGCATCCTGCTGGCGGTAGCGCGTCTTGGAGCCATAGACGCCCGGTGCCGGCGCGTGGCCGGCCGTCCAGCTCACGTCCTGCGCGGTCAGCGCATGGGACAGCAGCCAGGGGTGGTCGTGCCCCTGCACCACGCGCAGCGTGTTCTTCGCCAGGTCCTTGCGTGCCACGAACCAGGGTTCGTGCTCGCCGCCGCCGCGCTGGGCGCCCTTTTCCTTGATGCCGCCGATGCCCAGGCCCTGGCGCTGGCCCAGGGTGTAGAAAGACAGGCCCACGTGCTTGCCCAGGGTGCGGCCCCGGTCGTCCTGAATGGGGCCGGGCGCATGGCTGATGTAGCGGTTCAGGAACTCGCGGAACGGCCGCTCGCCGATGAAGCAGATGCCGGTGGAGTCCTTCTTCTTGGCGTTGGGCAGGCCGATGGCCTCGGCGATGCGGCGCACCTCGGTCTTGTGCAGCTCGCCCACGGGGAACAGGGTCTTGGACAGCTGCGCCTGGTTCAGGCGGTGCAAAAAGTAGCTCTGGTCCTTGGACGGGTCCAACCCCTTGAGCAATTCGAACAGGCCCGAGGCGGGGTTCTGGCGCACGCGCGCATAGTGCCCGGTGGCAATCTTTTCGGCGCCCAGGCGCATCGCGTGGTCCAGGAAGGCCTTGAATTTGATCTCGGCATTGCACAGCACGTCGGGGTTGGGCGTGCGGCCGGCCTGGTACTCGCGCAGGAACTCGGCGAACACCCGGTCCTTGTAGTCGGCGGCGAAGTTCACGTGCTCGATCTCGATGCCGAGCACGTCCGCCACGGCGGCCGCGTCCACGAAGTCAATGTTGGACGAGCAGTACTCGCTGTCGTCATCGTCTTCCCAGTTCTTCATGAAGATGCCGACCACCTCGTGGCCCTGCTGCTTGAGCAGGTGGGCGGTGACGGCCGAGTCCACGCCGCCTGAGAGGCCGACGACGACGCGGTGCTTGGTTGGTGCTGTCATTGCCCAGATTGTATTTTTTATGCTGCGGGCACGCTGCGCGGGCGCGAAGAACGCGTAGCCTCCAGCAGGTCATACAGCTGCTGGGCCGCCGGCGAGAGGGAGCGCCCGCGGCGTTTGATGAGCCCCATCTGCCGCGTGACCACCGGGTCGACCAGGGGAATGCTGACCAGCGTGGGGTGGTCCTTGCCCGGCATGGCCAGGCGCGGCACGGCCGCCACGCCCAGCCCCGCCTCGACCAGGCCGAGCAGGGTGGTCACATGCTTGGCCTCGTACAGGCACTGCGGGCGATCGGGCACGTTGGCCAGCGCCAGGTCCATCAGCAGGCGGTTGCCCGAGGTCTTGCCCACCGACATGAAGTCGTGCTGGCCCAGCTCCGCCCAGGTGACCTTTTTGCGCCGGGCCAGCACATGGTCGCGCCGGCAGGCGGCTACAAAGCGCTCGGCCAGCACGGGCTTGAACTCGATCTCGGCCTCCTGGCTGCCGATGAAATTCAGGCCAAAGTCCGCATCGCCCTGCGCCACGGCCACCAGCACCTCGTTGGCGCTGGCGTCGTACACCTTGACCCGGATTTTCGGAAACCGCTCGTGGTAACGCTTGACCACCTGCGGCAAAAAGTAATACACGGCCGAGGGCACACAGGCAATGGTCACCTCGCCCATGCGCCGCGCCGCCACGTCGCCCAGGCCCATGAGCATGCCGTCGAGGTCGTCGAGCCACAGCCGCGTCTTGCGTGCGAAATCGCGGCCCACGGCCGTAAGCGTCACGCGGCGCGTGGTGCGGTCGAGCAGGCGCACGCCCAGCGCCTCTTCGAGCTTGTCGATGCGGCGGCTGAAGGCCGGTTGCGACAGGTGGATGGATTCGGCCGCAGCGCGAAAGCTGTGCAGCTCGGCCACCGCGGCAAAGGCCTGGATGTCGGCAAGGTCGAACTTGTTGTGCATGGCATGTCCTGGCAGGAACGATAGTGGGAGGCAAGGGGGCGCATGGCGTTGCGCGCCGTGCATCAATGCTTCGCAAAGTTGCAATTTACAGGCCCCATTTCAGCACGTAAAAGCGCCTGGCATCTATTGCTTGGCATGCATCAATCGTTGCCAACAATGCAATTCACAAACAAACCGGAGAGCCGCACCATGCAGACCCATGAGCTACAACTTTCCTTGCGTTCTGATGCGTGGCGGCACCTCCAGGGGCCCCTTCTTCCTGGCCGACTGGCTGCCGCAAGACCCGGCAGAGCGTGACCGCACGTTGATCGCGGCCCTGGGTTCGCCCCACGAGCTGCAGATCGACGGCCTGGGCGGCGGCAACTCGCTGACCAGCAAGGTGGCCATCGTCTCGCGCTCGGCGCATGCCGGCTGCGACGTGGACTACCTGTTCGCCCAGGTCAGCGTGGACGAGGCCCGCGTGGACACGCGGCCCAACTGCGGCAACATGCTGGCCGGCGTGGGCCCCTTCGCCATCGAGCAGGGCCTGGTGCCCGCCAGCCGCACCGGCGACGTGACGCGGGTGCGGGTCTACAACGTCAACACCCGCTCGCGCATCGACGTGCAGGTGCAGACCCGCGGCGGCCGCGTGCACTACGAGGGCGACGTGCGCATCGACGGCGTGCAGGGCACGGCCGCCCCAGTGCTGATGAACTTCCTCGACGCCTGGGGCGCCGTCACAGGGCAGATCTTCCCCACCGGGCAGCGCATCGACACTATCCAGGGCCTGCCGGTGACCTGCATCGACGCCGCCCAGGTGATGGTGCTGGTGCGTGCGGCCGACCTGGGCCTGCGCGGCGACGAGAGCCCTGCCGAGCTCGATGCCGACACCGCGCTGCTGTCCCGCCTGGAGGCCTTGCGCTGCGAAGCAGGTCTGCGCATGGGCATGGGCGACGTCTCGGGCAGCGTGCTGCCCAAGCCGGTGATCGTCTCCGACGGACCGGCGCCCGGCAGCATCGTCTCGCGCTACTTCACCCCCCGGCGCTGCCACCGCTCGCATGCCGTGACCGGCGCCATCGGCGTAGCCGCCGCCCTGGTGCTGCCCGGCACCGTGGCCAGCGACGCGCGCAGCGCACCCAGCGCCGGCACGCGCCGCGTGGAGGTGCTGCACCCGGCCGGCCGCATCCACGTGGATGTCGAACTCGCCCTGGTGGACGGTCAATCCACGCTGGTGCAGGCCGCGCTGGTGCGCACGGCCCGAAAGATCCTGGAAGGCACCTTGTTCGTCGCAGAGACTGCGGCACAACACGCCTGACTTCTCTTTTTCTCATCCACTCACAACGACATGACAGGAGACAAGACCATGACACACCCATCCCCATCGCGCCGCCGCACCCTGGCCGCCGCACTGGCCCTCGCCACGCTGGCCGGCGCACCTCTGGCGGCACACGCTGCCTTCCCCGAGCGCTCCATCACCCTGGTCGTGCCCACGGCCGCCGGGGGCGGCAACGACGGCATGGCGCGCGTGGTAGCGCAGAAGATGTCGCAGCTCCTGGGCCAGTCGGTGATCGTGGAGAACAAGGCCGGGGCCAACGGCGCGATTGCTGCCGAGTACGTGGCGCGCGCCACGCCGGACGGCCACACCATCCTGTTTGGCTACATCGGCACGCACGGCATGAGCCCGGCGCTGCAGAAGCTGCGCTACGACCCCATCACCCAGTTCGAGCCCATCGGCATGGTCTGCTATTCGCCCACGCTGATGGTGGTCAACCCCAAGGTGCCCGCGAAGACCGTGGCCGAGTTCGTGGCGCTCACCAAGGCCCAGCCCACGGCCTACAACTACGCCTCCGCCGGCAACGGCACGGCGCCGCACTTCTCGGCCGAGATGTTCAAGCTCGAGAGCGGCGCGCAGATGGCGCATGTGCCCTACCGTGGCTCGGCCCCGGCGATGAACGACACCATGGCCAACCAGACGCAGGTGATGTTCCCCAGCCTGTTCTCGGCCTCGTCGCATGTGAAGAACGGCAAGCTGCGCGCCCTCGCACTGGCCGGCCCCAAGCGCTCTTCGCTGATGCCCGACGTGCCCACGCTCGAAGAAGCCGGCATCAAGGGCGTGGAGATCACACAGTGGTATGCGCTGTTCGCCCCGGGCAAGACGCCGAAGACGGTGGTGGACCAGCTCAACAAGGCGCTCAACACCGCCCTGGCCGACAAGGACGTGGTGCGGCGCATTGAGGAGCAGGGCGCCGTGGTGGACAGCAGCACGCCCGAGGCCCTGGCCCTGACCGTGCGCCAGGAGTTGGCCAAGTGGCGCGGCGTGGTGCAGAAGGCCCAGTTGACGGCGGATTGATCCCGCTCACAAGAACATTCGATCCGAGGAGACAGCATGAAGAAGACAAACGGCGCCATCTGCGCCCTGCTGGCCTGCGCGCCGGCGTTCGCCCAGACCGCATCGACCAGCCCATCCGCCAGCAGCCTCACGCTCTACGGCGTGGTGGACCTGGGCTTGCGCCACGCGAGCGGGCTCACGGCCGCCAACGCCCCCGCACCGGGCTCGCACCACAGCCTGGGCAGCGGCATTCACACCACCAGCCGCTGGGGCGTGCGCGGCAGCGAGGACATGGGTGGCGGCGCCCGTGCGCTGTTCAACCTGGAAAGCGGCCTCAACGCCGATACCGGTGCTCCCGCCAACAGCGCCAAATACTTCGACCGCGCCTCGTGGGTGGGCCTGCAGGCGGGCTGGGCCACCGTGGCGCTCGGCCGCCAGACCACGCTGCTGGCCGATGCGATCTCGCCCGTGGACCCGCTCTCCATGCGCTTCGCCAGCTTCAACCCCAACATCGGCGTCACGGCGCTGAGCCAGCACGGCCTGGGCACCGAGTACGGCAGCGCGGGCGCCAATACCGGCTCCTACCGGCTGGACAACGCGGTCAAGCTCACCGGCCGCTTTGGCGGCCTCACGGCGCGGGCCATGCTGGGTGTGGGCGAGGTGGCATCGCAGACCTCGGCGCTGTCCTCGCACGGCGTGGGCCTGGCGTATGCGGATGGCGGCTTCACCGTGTCCGGCGCATGGCAGACCTTCAAGGATGCCAACCTGCGACCGCTCGATGCGGCCACGCTGGGCGCTGCGTACCAGTGGGGCAGCGTGCGCCTGGCCGCGAATGCCGGGCGCAGCAAGGCGCAGACGGGCGCGGCCACGCACACCGAACAGCGCGTGCTCTCGGCGGGCGCCACCTGGGCGGTGCTACCGCTGCTGGACCTGACCGCCACCTACTACAAGATCGACCGCACACGCACCGCCGCGGCCGACGATGGCTACGGCCGCATGGTGGCCTTCGCCGAATACAAACTGTCGCGCCGCACGCGGGTCTACGCCGAACTGGACCACACGCGATGGCGCAACGGCTTCCAGGGTGCAGCCAACAAGCGCGTGGCCACCGGTGTTTCCGCCGGGGTCATGCACAGCTTCTGAGCCAGGCCCTACACGAACTTGCCCGTGATGCCGCCGTCCACCACCAGTTCGGTGCCGGTCACGTAGGCCGATGCATCGCTGGCCAGGAAGGCGCAGGCATGGGCCACGTCCCAGGCCGTGCCCATGCGGCCCATGGGCACCTGGCGGGCACGCGCGGCGCGGGCTTCGTCGAGGCTGGTGTCCGAGAACATCCTGGCCACCGTGTTGGCAATGCGCGGCGTGTCGATCAGTCCCGGCACCACGGTGTTGGCGCGCACGCCCTGGCCCGCGTACTGCTGCGCCACCATGCGCGTGAAGTGCGTGACTGCGGCCTTGGTGACGCCATAGGCCAGGTGCGGGTAGCCCAGGTAGCGCATGCCCGCGATGGACGAGATGGTGATGATGGAGCCTCGGCCGCGCTCCACCATGCCGGGCAGCACCTCCTGGCAGGCCAGCAGCAGGCTGCCCACGTTCACGCCGTGGATGCGGTCGAAATCTTCCGCGCTGGTCTCCAGCGGGCCGCCGGTCTTGCCAATGCCCACGTTGTGGTGCAGCACGTCGATGGCGCCGCCAAAGCGCTCGCGCGCCTCGGCGAACAGGCGCTTCACGTCCGCTGCCTCGGCCACGTCGCCCACGAAGGTGGCGGCCGTGCCGCCCTCGGCCTCGATCAGTGCCGTGGTCTCTTCGGCCGAGGCCGCGTCGCGGTCGGCCACGCAAACACTGGCACCCAGGCGCGCGTAGGTCACGCAAGACGCGCGGCCGATGCTCCAGCCCGGGCCGGCCGAGCCACCGCCGGCCACGAAGACCACGCGGCCAGACAGGTCCAGCGGCAGGGCAGGTGGCATATTCTTCGGCGCGTTCATGGTGTCAGCCCCACGGTCATGCCGCCGCACACGTAGACCACCTGGCCGGTGGTGAAGCCCGCGCGCGCATCGAGCAGCGATGCCACGAGGTGCGCCACCTCGTCGGCCTGCCCCATGCGGCGCACGGGGATGGTGTCCAGGATGCGCTGGGTGGCCGGTGCACCGGGCGGGTTCACGCGTTCGAAGAGTTCGGTGGCAATCGGCCCGGGGCCGATGGCGTTGGCGGTGATGCCGTCGGCGCCCAGCTCCAGCGCCAGGGTGCGCGTGAAGCCGTGCACCGCTGCCTTGCTGGCCGAGTAGGCGATGCGCTCGCCCTTGCCCAGTGCGGCGCGGCTGGAGATGTTGACGATGCGGCCGAAGCGCGCCGCGCGCATGGCAGGCAGCAGCGCCTGCACGCAGGCGATGGCGGCGGCCAGGTTGACGGCCATCACCGCCTGCAGGTCGGCACTGGTGGCCGCATCGATGCCGGCCGGGCGCACGATGCCCGCGTTGTTCACCAGCCGGGTGATGGCACGCTCGGCCACGGTGCGTGCCAGCGCGTCGCGCAGCGCAGCCTCGTCGGCGAGGTCCACCTGCACGAAGGTCTCCCGATCTGAAATGGCCTCGGGCGCAGCGATGTCGAAGTTCACGACCTGGAGGCCATCGGCCATCAGGCGCGCGGCTACAGCACGGCCTATGCCGCGACTCGCGCCGGTGACGAGCACCGTACCTTCATTGGCGCTCATGCCTGGCCTTCCTGGCCCGCTCCCCCGACGAAGGGGATCGCGTGCTCGATGGTGTCCCAGATGAAGCGGCCCGAGGGGCTGTGCTGCTCTTCGACGATGTGCGCCACCAGGCCGGCCGCGCGCGATATCACGGCAAAGCCGCGCATCACCGCCGTGGGCACGCCGATCTCGCCCAGCAGCGCGGCCACCGCGCCCGTGGCATTGATGGTGATGGCGCGGCCCGCCACCTCGTCGACCGCCTGGGACAGGGTCTCCAACGCGCGGATCTTGTCGCCCTTCAGTTCGGCCTCGGCGCGGCCCATCTCCAGCAGCTTGTAGGCGCGCGGGTCCACCGGCTTGTGCAGGTGGTGGCCGAAGCCTGGCACCGGCGACTTCAGGCCCTTGTAGTGCCGCGCGATGGCCAGTGCCTCGGCAGCGGGGTCGGCTGCGGCCGCGATGCGGTCGAGCAGGCCGGCGCAGTTCTCCATGGTGCCCACGAAGGAGCTGCCCACGGCCAGCAGGCCGGCCGATATGGCGCCCTGCAGGTTCTCGGGCGCGCTCATGTAGATCAGGCGCGTGGCGATGGCGCTGGGCGTGAGGCCGTGCTCCATGAGCACGATGAGCACCACGTCGGTGATGCGCAGGTCCACGCCGCGCGGCGCGCGGCCCAGGATCTGCATCAGCATCACCTCGGTGAAGGTCTTCTTTCCCATCAGGTCCTCGACCAGGTTCGCATCGCGGTAATGCAGGCTGGTGAGGGTGTGGGTGCACAGGCTGGTGACGGGGGTCTTGGAAACGGTGGTGGTCATGTGAATGGCTCCTTCAGGCGGTTGCGGCCAACGCGGCATCGCGCACGGCGGACTTGAGCACCTTGCCCACGGGCGAACGGGGCAGGCTGTCGTGAAAATGGATGTGCTTGGGCGTCTGCACCGGGCCCAGGCGTTCGCGTACGAAGGCGATCAGCTCGGCCTCGCTGGCCTGCTCGCCGGCTCGCAGCTGCACGGCGGCCTGCACGGTCTCGCCCCACTTGTCGTCGGGCAGGCCGAACACGGCGCATTCGTGCACGGCCGGGTGCTGGCCCAGCGCGTTCTCCACGTCCACTGGGTAGACGTTGAAGCCGCCGGTGATCACCATGTCCTTGAGGCGGTCCTTGAGGTAGAGATAACCGCGCCCGTCGATGAGCCCGCGGTCGCCGGTGTGCAGCCAGCCGTCCACCAGTGTTTCGGCAGTCTTCTCGGGCAGGCGCCAGTAACCGGTCATCAGCAGATCGCCGCGCGCCACCACCTCGCCCACCTCGCCGGTGGGCAGCAGGCGGCCATCGGGGGCCATGATGGCCACGTCGCTGAACCAGGTGGTGCGGCCCACGGCAGCCCAATTGGCAGGGTCTTCGAAGTCCCCAGGCTGCATCACGGTGAGGATCTGCGGCGCCTCGGTCTGGCCATAGGTCGTGCCCAGCACCGGGCCGAAGAAGTCGCGCACCTGGCGGATCTTCTCGGGCGGCATGGGTGCGCCGCCATAGATGAGCCGGCGCAGGCGCGGAAAGTCTGCGCGCGAAGCGCCCGGCAGCGCCATCAGCATGTAGACCAGCGTGGGCGGCATGAAGCACACCGTGCCGCCGCGCTCGCGGAAGGCCGTGCGCACCGCCTCGGCCCCCGCGCCGCCCAGCACCACGTGGCAGCCGCCCTGCGCCAGGATGGGCAGCAAGTAGGTGGAGGTGCCATGCGTGATGGGCGCGGCCACGATGTAGCGCTCGTGCTCGTCGAAGCCCCAGGCATGGATCTGGTTGCTGATGTTGGCCATCCACGCGCGGTAGGGCTGCATCACGCCCTTGGGTGCGCCGGTGGTGCCGCCCGTGAACTTGATGGCCTGGGTGGCGTCGTCCGGCAGGTCGATCACGGGGCGCTGCGCGCCCGCATGCACGGCGGCCAGATCCGCAAGCCCTGCGGTCGGCACCCGGGCACCCGGTGCGCCTTCGAGCAGGTCGGCGCAGGCCGTGTCGAACACCAGGATGGAGGGCTCGGTCGCGTCGACGATGCGCCGGATCTCGGGCCGGGTGCTCTTGGGGTTGAGCGGCACCCAGACCTTGCCGCAGGCCAGCACGGCCAGCAGCGCGGCGATGTGGTCGGCGCTGTTGCCCGCGCAGATGCCCACGCGGCTTTGCGGCGCTGGGTCGAGCGCCGTGAGGCCCGCAGCGAGGGCCGCCACGCGCGCGGCCAGCGCGTCGTAGCGGATGGCGCCCTCGGGCGCGTCGATGGCAATGCGGTCGGGCCAGCGCTGGGCGGCGCGCCAGAAGAAATCGATGGGGAACATGGAGGGCAGGGTCGTGGTGGGTGATCGGATCGCTTATTCCGCCGTTGCGCCGGAGGCCTTGACGACTTCACGCCAGCGCTTGATCTCGGCGGCGGCAAAGCTGCGCATCTTGTCGGGCGTGCCGGAGTCGGGCGTGGCGGCCAGCTCCTGCAGGCGGTTGCGCACCTCGGGCAGGGCCAGCACCTTGTTGAGGGCGGTGTTGAGCTGCTCGACCACGGGGCGCGGGGTGCCCGCAGGCGCGGCCAGCGCGAACCACGACTGCACGTCGAAGCCCGCGTAGCCCGACTCGGCCAGCGTGGGCACGTCCGGCAGCAGGGGCGAGCGCTGGGCGCTGGTGATGGCAATGGCGCGCAGCTTGCCGGCCTGCACATGCGGCAGGGCCGAGGGTGTGTTGTCGAACATCGAATCCACCTGGCCGCCTAGCAGGTCGGTGACGGCCGGGGCGCTGCCGCGGTAGGGCACGTGCAGCATCTTGAGCTGGGACTGCATCTTGAACATCTCGCCCGAGAGGTGGATGGACGAGCCGCTGCCCGAGGACGCGAAGGTGATGCCGTCCTTGGACTCCTTGGCGTAGCGCACGTAGTCGGCCAGGTTCTTCACCGGCAGCTTGGGATTGACCACCAGGATGTTGGGGATCTTGGCGATCATGCCGATGGGCTCGAAGTCCTTGACCGGGTCGTAGCCCAGCTTGGGGTACAGCGAGGCGTTGATGGTGTTGGCGATGGTGTAGACGTACAGCGTGTAGCCGTCGGCCGGCGCGCGTGCCACGTTCTCGGCACCCACGTTGCTGTTGGCACCCGCCCGGTTGTCCACCACCACGGGCTGGCCAAGCTGGTCGCCGAGCTTGATGGCGACCAGGCGCGCGATGACGTCGGTGGCGCCACCGGCCGCATAGCCCACGACGAGCTTCACGGGCTTGGTCGGCCAGCTGGCAGTCTGGGCGTGCAGCGGCAGCGCTGCGGTGCAGGCGATGGCAGCAGCCAGGGCCAGAAGGCGCCGGCGCGGCGCGGTGGTGGTATGAGAGGTCATGTCTTGTCTCCTTGGAGTGTCTGAAATCCCGTCTTGGCGCCCCTGCGGCGTGGCTCTGCGGCACACTGCACGCTGGTTGCGTTGACCGGTAAATTCTTTCCCATGCCTTCTCGTCCTGCGAATCGAAACGTTCACCTGCCGGACGTTTTATCCTCCACGGCACCAGACGGTGAGCCTGTGGACGACCCCGGTAGCCGCACGCTGCGACGTGGCCTGCAGGTGCTGGACGCCGTGCTCGCCAGCGGCCGCGAGGGCCTGCGCGTGGTCGACCTGTGCCGCGCGGTGGGGCTGGAGCGCGCCACCGTCTACCGCCTGCTGGCCACGCTGCGCGAAGGCGGCCACGTGGCCCAGCGCGGGCGCTTTCGCTACGTGGCCGGACCCCGCATGGCCGCCATGGCCGCACCCGCCGCGCTGCCCAACATGTCCATGCGTCTGGCGCCCGTGCTGGAGCGCGTGAGCCGGGCCTGCGGCGATGCAGCCTTCGCCATCGTGCGCGAAGGTGCCGCCTCGCACTGCATCGCGCGCCATGTGGGCACGCACCCGGTGCAGATCCTGGTGATCCAGGTCGGCACGCGGCAGCCCCTGGGCGTAGGCGCGGCCGGCCTGGCGCTGCTGGCGGCTCTGCCTGACGACGAGGTGGACGCCGCCATCGCGGCCAACGCACAGGAGCTGCCACGCTACGGCGGCATGACACCCGAGCGCCTGGCCATCCTGGTGCGCGCCACACGCGAGCGCGGCTGGTCGGTGGTGGGCAACCATGCCACCCAGGGCGTGCTGGCTGCGGGCATAGCCGTGCGCAACGCCGAGGGCGCACCCGTGGCCGCCATCAGCGTCGCCTCGACGCTGGACCGCATGCCGCGCGAGCGCCAGCAGCTGATTGCGCGCTGGATGCGCGAGGCCCTGGCCGCGCTGCTGCCGGGCGGGGTGTGAGAACATCTCCACCCATCACATGCCGTGATGGCCGCGCACGGCCCAAGGAGCACCGATGGAGCTGAGACAACTGCGCTACTTCGTGCGCGTCGTGGAGCGCGGCTCCATGAGCCGCGCCGCGCTCGACCTGGACGTGGTGCAGTCGGCCCTGAGCCAGCAGATCACCCGGCTCGAAGGCGAGCTGGCCACCCGGCTGCTGCACCGCACACCGCGCGGCGTGGCCCCGACCGAGGCCGGCCTGGCCTTCTTTCGCGAGGCCCAGCTGACCCTGCGCCATGCCGAGCAGGCCGTGCGCGCGGCGCAGCAGGCGCGGCTGTCGGGCACCGTCACCGTGGGCCTGGCGCCCACCACGTCGGGTGTGCTCGGCCTGCCGCTCATGCAGGCCATGCGCGCCCGCTACCCGGACGTGCGGCTGCACATGGTCGAAAGCATGTCGGGCCACCTCACGGACATGCTGCATGCCCGCCAGCTCGACCTGGCGGTGCTGTTCGACACCCGCCTGCACCAGGCGCAGCAGTCGGGCACCGGGCGGCGCTGGCAGGTGCTGCCGCTGCTGGAGGAGGACCTGTTCCTGATCTGCGCGCGTGGCGGCCCGGGCGCGCGGCGCCTGCCCGAGACCATCACCGTGGCCGAACTCGGCGACGAGCCGCTGATTCTGCCCACCGGCCCGCACGGCCTGCGCAGCACGCTGGACACCGCCTTCGCGCGCGACCGCGTGGCCCCGCACGTGGTCCTGGAGGTCGACTCCCTGGCCATGGTGATGGCTGCGGTGGACGCGGGCCTGGGCTCCACCCTGCAGCCCTGGGCGGCCATGGGCCGCTACCCCGATGCGGCCCAGCGCTTCCAGTGTGCGCGCCTAACCGATGCACCCGCGCGCCGCGTGAACCTGCTGTGCAGCCTGTCGGAGGATGAACTCTCGCCCGCCGCACTGGCTGCGCGCGTGGTGGTGGCCGACTGCGTGCGCACTCTGGTGGGGGCAGGGCAGTGGTTCGGCACCACCCTGATCGAGAACGCCCCAGCCATCACGATCCGTGATACCTCAATGACCTGAATCTGCTGCACAGCTTGCAGCGGTCTGCCTAAAGTGGAGCCACCACGAAATGCGGCGGAGCCACCGCCCAGGCCAGGAGACACGATGATGCGCAGGACGAGCCCCCACGCGCCCCGCCGGGGGGAGCACTGACCCATGGAGACCACCACCCCCGACGTGCTGGTGATCGGCGGCGGCAATGCCGCGCTGTGCGCCGCGCTGATGGCACGCGAGGCCGGTGCCAGCGTGCTGCTGCTGGAGGCCGCCCCACGCGCATGGCGCGGCGGCAATTCGGCCCACACGCGCAACCTGCGCTGCATGCACGATGCGCCCCAGGACGTGCTGGTGGAGGCCTACCCCGAGGATGAGTTCTGGCAGGACCTGCTCAAGGTGACGGGCGGCCTGACCGACGAGCACCTGGCACGCCTGGTGATCCGCGCCTCGGGCACCTGCCGCGACTGGATGCGCCGCCACGGCGTGCACTTCCAGCCCTCGCTGGCCGGCGCGCTGCACACGGCGCGCACGAATGCCTTCTTCATGGGCGGCGGCAAGGCGCTGGTGAATGCCTATTACCGCAGCGCCGAGCAGCTCGGCGTGCAGGTGCGCTACGAATCCCCCGTGGACCGCATCGAGACCGAGGGTGGCCGCTTCGTCGCCGCGCACTGCAACGGCCAGCGCATCCGCGCTCGCGCCTGCGTGCTGGCCGCGGGCGGCTTCGAGTCCAACCGCGAATGGCTGCGCGAGGCCTGGGGCCAGAACGAGCGCGGCGAATGGCCGTCGGACAACTTCCTGATCCGAGGTACGGCCTACAACCGCGGCGTGCTGCTGCGCCACCTGCTGGACGAGCACGGTGCCGACCGCATCGGCGACCCCACACAGGCGCACATGGTGGCCATCGACGCGCGCGCGCCGCTGTACGACGGCGGCATCTGCACCCGCATCGACTGCGTCTCGCTGGGCGTGGTGGTCAACCAGCAAGCCGAGCGCTTCTACGACGAAGGCGAGGACTTCTGGCCCAAGCGCTACGCCATCTGGGGGCGCCTCGTCGCCCAGCAGCCCGGGCAGATCGGCTACTCCATCATCGACAGCCAGGCCATCGGCCGCTTCATGCCCCCCGTGTTCCCAGGCGTACAGGCCGACAGCCTGCCCGAACTGGCACACAAGCTGGGGCTCGACGAAAAGACCTTCATGCACACGCTGGACAGCTACAACGCGGCCTGCCGTGTAGGCCGCTTCGACCACACGGCGCTCGACGACTGCCACACCGAGGGCCTGGCACCCTCCAAGACGCACTGGGCACGACCCATAGCCACACCGCCGTACTACGGCTACGCCCTCAGGCCCGGGGTGACCTTCACCTACCTGGGCCTGCGCACGGACGACACCGCCGCTGTGCACTTTGGCGGTCAGGCCAGCCTGAACCTCTTCGTGGCCGGCGAGATGATGGCCGGCAACGTGCTGGGCAAGGGCTATACCGCCGGGGTGGGCATGTCGATCGGCACGGCCTTCGGGCGCATCGCGGGCACCAACGCGGCGCGCGCAGCCCTGGGTACGGCAATTGCGAAGGAGGTCGCCCATGCAGTCGCTTGATGCCCTGGTGCAGGATGCGCGGGCCCTGGCCGGTGGTGCCGTCGTGCCGCTGTCAGCCCCCGAGACCGAGGTCGCGCGCCAGATGCAGATCTGCAACGCCTGCCGCTACTGCGAAGGCTTCTGCGCCGTGTTCCCGTCCATGACGCGCCGCCTGGAGTTCGGCAAGGCCGACATCCATTTCCTGGCCAACCTGTGCCACAACTGCGGCGCCTGCCTGCATGCCTGCCAGTACGCGCCGCCACACGAGTTCGCGGTCAACGTCCCCCAGGCCATGGCCAAGGTGCGCAGCCAGACCTATGCCGACTACGCCTGGCCGCCGGCCCTTGGCGCGCTGTACCAGCGCAACGGGCTCACGCTGGCGCTGGCCCTGGTGGCGGGGCTCACGCTGTTCCTGTTGCTTGCAGTGGTGCTGCAGGGCCAGGGCCTTGCAGCGCTGTGGAACGGCGGCCTTCAGGGCAACTTCTATCGGTTGTTCCCGCACAACCTGCTGGTGGGCCTGTTCGCGCCCGTGTTCCTGTTTTCCACGCTGGCCCTGGCCCTGGGCGTGCGCCGCTTCTGGCGCGACGTGTCGCCCGCCACCAGCGGCGCCCCGGTGAGCCCCCCCGCAGCAGCGGAAGCCACGGGTGCCGTGCTGCGCCTCAAATACCTGGACGGTGGCCACGGCCAGGGCTGCCACGACGAGGACGATGCCTACACCCTGCGGCGCCGGCGTTTCCACCACCTGACCTTCTACGGCTTTGCGCTGTGCTTTGCGGCCACCAGCGTGGCCACGCTCTACCACTATGCCTTCGGCTGGGCCGCGCCCTACGACCTGCCCAGCCTGCCCAAGCTGCTGGGCGCCGTGGGCGGCACCAGCCTGGCGCTGGGCACGGCGGGCCTGTGGCACCTGAACCGCCGACGCCACCCGCAGCACGGCGACGCCGCGCAGAAACCCATGGACCTGGCCTTCATCGCCCTGCTGTTCCTCACCAGCACCAGCGGCCTGGCGCTGTGGCTGGCGCGCGGCACCCCGGCCCTGGCCCTGCTGCTGTGCCTGCACCTGGGCGCGGTGATGGCGCTCTTTGCCACCCTGCCCTACGGCAAGTTCGCCCACGGCATCTTCCGCACGGCAGCGCTGCTGCGCCACGCGGTGGAAAAGCGCCAGCCCAGCCACATAGGTCTGCGCGATGACTGATTCCCCAAAAGACCCAAGAAGGAGACCCCCGATGAACATCCACCCCCTGCTGCGCCCCCTGGCGCTGGCCGCATGCACCCTGGCGCTGGTCGCGCCGGTCAAGGCCCAGGACTTCCCGCCGAAGAAGCCCGTCACCCTGGTGGTGGGCTTTGCGGCCGGTGGCGCGGCCGATGCGGCGGCCCGGTTGATCGCCAAGAAGCTGGGCGAGAACATTGGCCAACAGGTGGTGGTGGACAACAAGGGCGGCGCGGGTGGCAACATCGCGCACCAGTTTGTCGCGAACGCGGTGCCTGATGGCTCGGTGCTGCTGCTGGGCTCGATCGGCCCGCTGACCATCGCCCCGCACCTGATGAAGCTGCCCTACGACCCGTTCAAGGACCTGGCGGCGGTATCGGGCGGCGTGAACTTTCCCAACGTGCTGGTGGTGCACAAGGCGACCGGTGTGAAGACGCTGGCCGAGTTCGTGCAGCTGTCCAAGAAGAATCCCGGCAGCGTGGACTTCGCCTCCACCGGCGCGGGCTCGGCCTCGCACCTGGCGGGCGAGCTGTTCAACCAGCGCGCAGGCATCGACATGGTGCATGTGCCCTACAAGGGCGGTGCCCCTGCACTGCAGGACCTGCTGGGCGAGCGCGTGGCCTCGTATTTCTCGGCCCCACCCACAGCCATGCCCCATGTCGAGGCGGGCCGGCTGGTGCCGCTGGCCACCACCGGGCTCACGCGGCCGGCCTATCTGCCCGGCATCCCCACGGTGGCCGAATCGGGCTTTCCGGGCTTTGAGGCGCTCAACTGGTATGCCTTCGTGGCGCCCGGCAAGACGCCTGCCGCGCTGCTGGACCGCTGGAACCGAGAGATCGTGGCCGTGCTCAACGACCCGGTGGTGAAGGAGGCGCTGGACAAGCATGGCCTCACACCGCAACCGACGACTCGCGCCGAACTCACGGCTTTCATGAAGAAGGAATCGGCCCAGTGGGCGGCCATCATCAAGGAACGCAAGCTGACAGCGGAGTAGAAGCCGGCAGGTCGGCACGCACCAAGCCGTCGCGCAGCATCCAGGCCAGCCACTGCGCCAGCACCTCGGGCGCCGGCAACAGGCCCTGGGCCTGCAACAGCGCGCAGGTCTGCTCCACCGAAGCACCGGCCTGCAGATGGCGCACCCAGTCGGCCTCCTGCGGCTCCAGCGTGCGAAAGTGCGGCTGCTGGCCCTTGCGCCATACGAGCAGGGTGGCCGGCTCCGGCAGGGTCAGCGCCTCAGGTACCTCCTCGTCCGCATGGATGGCGTTCCACAAGGCCACAGCGTTGGTGGTCAGCGGGCGCAACAGCGCGCTGGGGTGCAGCACGCCGCCTTCGGCCAGCCAGTGGCCGGCCGAAGGTGCGGCGGCCGCGTCCAGCGCCGGCACGTCGGCCCCGTCGAAGCGCGTGCGCAGGTCCCAATCGAGCTGGGCCAGCTCATGCAACTCAGGGTTGTCGGGATAGAGCGCGCGCAGGGTGCCGACAAAGCCCTCGCCATAGCGGTTGAGGCTGCGCGCCGTAGGCGGGTGCGCCACGGCATGCTGGCGCGCGTGGTCTTCGAACGTATCCGAGCCCAGGTAGAGCCAGGTCTTGGCGTAGGTGTCGGCCAGCACCTCGGCCAGCCGCGCGCGGTAGGCATGGTGGTAGATGCCCAGGCGCCCCGCGACAGGTGCCTCGGCGTCCAGGGCCTGCATGGGCTCGGCCAGGATGCGGTCCGCCAAGTCCCGCTGCAACGCCTGCAGCTGGGGTGCGAAGCACAGCGGAGAGAACGGCCAGGGCTCTGCGGCCGGTGCTGCGGCCCCAGCACCGGCCGGCGGCACATGGACCGCAGCCACGGAGCGGGCCATCGCCATTTCATCGAGCAGCTCGGCCAGCGGCGGAATGTGGTCGTCGCGCTCGACCATGGTCGCCACGGCGCCGAAACGCTCGCAGGCCCGCGCATACAGGTCCCACACGGGCTGGGCCACGGGGTGGTCGTGCGTATCGATGATATGGTCACCCTGGTCCGAATGGCCGGCCAGGTGGATCTGCTGTACGCGGTGCGCGGGCAGCGCATCAAGGTAGGTGAGCGGGTCGAAGCCGTGGTTCACGCTGCTCACGTAGATATTGTTCACATCGACCAGCAGCAGGCAGTCGGCCTCCTGCGCGATGTGGGCCAGGAACTGCCATTCGCTTGCGCTGTCGCCGGCATAGCGGATGTAGCTGGAGACGTTCTCCAACACCAGCCGGCGGCCCAACACGTCCTGCGCGCGGCGGACCTGCGCGATCACATGGCGCGCCGAGGCATCGGTATAGGGCAGCGGGTACAGGTCGTGCAGTTGCTGCTGCGGCCCGGGGCCGATCCAGCACAGGTGGTCCGATACCCACAGCGGCTCAATGCGCTCGGCCAGCGCCTTCACTTGGCGCAGGTAGGCAATGTCCACGCCCTGCGCCGCACCGATGGACATGGCCACGCCGTGCATGGCCATGGGGTAGTCGCGGCGCAGCGTGTCGAGCACCGCCAGCGGCTTGCCGCCCTCGATGAGGTAGTTGTCGGTGATGATCTCCAGCCAATCCAGCGGCTGCGGGTCGGCCAGAAAATCCGCGTAGTGGGCGGTGCGCAGGCCCAGGCCGAAGCCGGTGCCGCGCACGGCGATGGGGTCGTGTGCCATGGCTGATAGGTTGATGCTTCGTGCGCTCTGCTACGCCCAAGGCCAATGAAACTGTCACGGCCCAGGCCAATGCCGCCGTGCAAGGGCCGCCCCGCCGCAGGGGCGGCGTCCCCCTTCAAGGGGGAAGGCGCGAAGCGACTCAGGGGGTCAACCTTTGATATCGCCGATGGTGCCCTTTTCGCTCAGGCACTGGGCAGCGGTCTTGGCCTTGAAGCCGTGGCCCTTGCAGGCATTCTGGCCCTTGCAGCTGTGCTCGGCGGTGGAGCAGTCGCTGTTGCCCTTGCAGTCGTGCACGTTGTAGCAGTGCACCTTGTCGTTGGCAGCGACGGCCCCGCCCTTGGAGCCCTTGGGGGCATCGGCGGCAAAGGCACCGGAGGACAGGGCCAGCAGGGCGGCGGCCAGGGCGAGGGAAGCGGCGGATGGGTTCGAGGTGGACAGCATGGTGGAAGACTCCGTAAAGGTGAGGGAGGGTCGAAACAGGGGGTTTCAGATCGCACGGCGCCGTGCTCTCTGCCTGTTACTTCGCTCCATCCACCGCGCGGGTTACATGCGGCGCCACAAATATTTGCGGCGCATTCCGCGTCAGCCCGAGGTCTGGGTCACCGAAATGTCGGTATGCACCAGCGACACCGGGTAGCGCTGGCCCGCCAGGTAGTCGGCCAGGCACTGCAGCAGCAACGGGCTGCGGTGGCGCTCGGGGCAGGCGCGGATTTCGTCGGCCGTCATCCACACGGTGCGCACGATGCCTTCGTCCAGCGTGCGCCAGGTGTGGTGCGTGCCCAGCGATCCGGCAAAGGCAAAACGCAGGTAGGTGAGGTCGTCGCCCGTGCGCGTCTTGGTGAAACGGTTGAGGTAGACCCCGATCAGGTGCGTGGGCTCGAAGTCGAACGCCGTTTCCTCGAGCACCTCGCGTGCGCAGGCACTGGCGGGCGACTCACCGGGGTCCAGGTGGCCGGCTGGGTTGTTCAGCTTGAGGCCATCGGTGGTTTCTTCCTCCACCAGCAGGAAGCGGCCATCGCGTTCGATCACGGCAGCCACGGTGACATTGGGTTTCCAGCGGTTCGGCATGCCAGCCATTATGACCACGGCCTGCGACAGATGCCCGGCCCGTGGCGCCGTTCACACAGGCCCAATGGCGTACGCAAGGCGCTGGCTAGGACGCCAGCGTTCGCACCATGTACACGGCCCCCTCGCCGTAGCTTGCCAGCCGCTCACACTGCAGTGCATCGGCCAGCGGCTGCACGGCATAGCCATGTCGCTCCCAGTAGCCCTGCGAGCCCTGCACCGAGACCAGGGCGGTGTGGCGCAGGCCCCAGGCCGCGCCCTGCGCCCACAGCGGTGCCAGCAGCGCCTGCGCCAGGCCCTGGCCCGCGCAAGCCGGCAGCACCGCCATGTCGTGCAGGTACAGGGTATCGGGCGCGCCGGCCGGGCCCTCGAAGTCGCCGTGCAGCGGCGTAACCTTGCCCTGCACCGAGCGGTAGGCCGCCAGGTAGGCGCAGACCTGGCCGGCGCGTTCGAGCACCAGCGAGCAGTTGACCGGGCTGGCGAGCCGGCGCGCAAACACCTCGCCGCTTTCGACAAAGCCCGCGCCATAGCAGGCCAGCTGCACTTGCAGCAGGCCCGGCAGGTCGTGCAGTTGCAGCGCGCGCGGTGCACCGGGAGAAGAAGGGGAAGCGGTGGAGTTCAGCATGCAGACACCGCATTATCCCGGCCGCGCCCCTGGCGCATGACCTGCCATGTCATCGACGCCGGCAGGGCAGCCGCGAAGAATGGCTTGCGTCGGATGCCTGCCTGCATCCGCCACCCTTTGTTTCTATTCCGTTCGTTCAACTTCTCTGGAGCAGCCGCCATGAACACCGTCGAATCCCCTGTCCTGAACGCCGCCAACTCGGCCTCCCGCATCGCCGCACGTTACCTGAGCGCGTGGAACGCCACCGACAGCCGCGAGCGGGACCGCCTGGTGCGCGAGGCCTTCAGCAGCGAGGTGCACTACCTCGACCCGATGATGGAAGGCCGGGGCCACGATGGCATGGCGGCCCTGATCGCGGGCGCGCAGCAGCGTTTTGCCGGTTACCGCTTCGTGCTGCTGGGCACGCCCGAGGGGCACCACAGCGTGGTGCGCTTTTCCTGGGCGCTCGCGGCCCCGGGGGCCGAACCCGTGGCGCGTGGCACCGACGTGGCCGAGGTGGACGCCGACGGGCGCCTGCGCCGTGTCACCGGCTTTCTCGACTACGTCGCGGGCTGAGCTTCAGTGCGGGAGCACGGGGGGTTGCACGAAGTCTTCAAGGGACAGGCCCTTTTCCTTGAGCAGGGCTTCGAGCACGGGCTGCAGCCGGCCCAGGCTTTCCTGCACCGCTTCGCGCACCGTGTCCACCACCACCTGGGTGCTGCGCTCGATCTCGATGTTCAGGCGGTCGCCGGCCTTCTTGCCCTCGAACACCGTGGCGCGGCGGGTCTCGGGGATCAGCCAGACCTCGAACCAGCCTTCGGAGCGGTTCACTTCCGACACGGTGAGGCTGGCGCCATGGATGGCGATGTAGCCCTTGGCGAACACATACCTGCGGAACTCGGGCGGCACGGCCACGCGCCACACCAGGTTGTTGTCGAACTCGCGCACGCTGGCCAGCGTGCCCGAAAAATCGATGTGGCCCGACAGCGGGTGGCCGCCGATCTCGGCACCGTCCTTGGCCGCGCGCTCCACATTCACGCGGTCGCCCTTGCCATAGCTGCCCAGCGTGGTGATGTTCAGGCTCTGCTGCATCACGTCGAAGTTGGCCTGTGTGGGCGAGAGGATCTCGGTCACCGTGAGGCACACGCCATCGGTGGAAACACTCGCACCAATGGCCAGGTCCTGGCAGAAGCCCTCGGGGAAATCGAGCGTGAAGGTGCGCAGGCCTGCGCGGTCATGGATGGCGGCAATGCCTGCCGTGGCTTGAACGATGCCTGTGAACATGGTGGCGCGGCTTTCAGGATGTGGCCGCCGATTTTGCCACCCGGCCTCGCACCGTGCTGCCCGCCATACAAAAGGGCTGCCTTCGGGGCAGCCCTTTTGCACAGGAAGCGTGGTGCTTACTTCGCGCGCAGCAGTTCGCCCACATCCAACAGCACGAGCTCGTTGTCATCGGCCTTGTTCGGCTCGCGGCTGGAGCTGAAGGGCAGGTTGTTGTCGTTGCCGACCACGATGTGCGTGCCATCCACCACGTCCACGTTCTCGATGGTGAAGAAGGGGAAGGTGAGCACGCCGTTGTTCAGCGGCTTCTTCGCCAGGCGTTTCGGGTCCTGGATGGACATCAGGTCGATGTAGCCAACCTTGCGCAGCGGGCCACCGACGTTGGCGTCGGTCAGCTCAATCTTGTAGACGCGTTTGAATTTTGCCAGGTCGTGGAAGCAGTCCGTGCGCTTGACGCCTTCGGGGCAGGCCTTGTCGGCCGTGCCTTCGCCGTTGTCGCGCTCGATGATCAGGCCGGTGGTGGCGTCGATCATGTTGAAGTCGCCGATGGCGTGGTGGTTGGCTTCGAGCACGTACTTCCAGTGGCGGCCGGTCCATTGCTCGGCCTTCACGTCGAACTCCAGCACGCGCAGGTACGGCTTGCCGTCCACGGCTTCGTAGGCCTTGCCGGCCTCGTTCCACAGCGGGCCTTCGAGCAGGGCGTAGAGCTTGCTGCCGTCCTTGGACGAGGCCATGCCTTCATAGCCTTTGGAGCGCTTGACCTCGAAGGCAGGGGCCTTGGCGTCGGGCGCGCCGGCCGTGGTGATGGCCGGGTGGTCGGGCGAGCGCACGAGCTTGCCGTCCACCTGCGTTTCGAACACGGCGAGCACGCGGCCCGAAAGGTCGGCCTTGATCAGATAGGGCCCGAACTCCTCGCCGATCCACAGTGCGCCACCGGCGAACTGGAAGCTCTCGGGATCGAAGTCCGCGCCCGTGAGGTAGCGCTTGTCCGTGCCTTCGTGGGTGATGCGAAACGGCACCTTCTTATCCGGGTCGTGCAGGAACACGGTGGCCAGGCGGTTGAACTGGCCGGCCTTGAAGTCCACGCTGTAGTGGCTCAGGTGCAGCATGAAATCGGGCGAATTGGCCTTGGCGCCGGCGCCGTTGTCCGTGAGGATCCAGAACGAGCCGTCGGCCATGCGCTTGATGCCCGAGTGGCCCTGCAGCGGCTGGCCCGCGAACGGCAGCGAGATGCCGGTAGGGCGGCCACCCGAGAGGCCTTCGACCGAGCCCAGTGCCTCCACGCGCTTGCCCGTGGTGAACTTGCCGCTGGTCTGCAGGTCATGCGGCGCGTCCTTGGGCGCTGGCACCAGGCTGATGGCGGGCATCACGGCATGGCCGGCCAGCGTGGCGGGGTAGGCCTGCTGGGCCTGGGCCGTGGTGGAAGCGGCGGCGCACGCCAGCAGGGCGCAGGCGGCGAGGGTGGAGAGTCGGGACATGGTCACTCGCTGCAAATGTAAGTAAAGCGGCGACGATGCCCGGTCCGCGTGACGGGCCCGTGACATCGGCCCACACGGCGGCAGCCACTAGCCTTCGATGTACACCGCAGTCCCTACCACCACCCGGTCGAACAGGTCCGCCACATCGGCATTGGCCATGCGCACGCAACCGTGCGACGCCGGCGCGCCCAGGGGCGTGCCGTCCGGGCAGCCGTGGATGTAGATGTACCTGCGCAGCGTGTCCACCGCGCCACCGCGGTTGACGCCCTGCTCGCAGCCCGCGAGCCACAGGATGCGGCACAGGATCCAGTCGCGCCCCGGGTGCTGCAGGGCCAGTTCGGGGGTGAAGACTTCGCCCGTGGGCCGGCGCCCCACGAAGACGGTGGCGGTATCGCAGCCCGCGCCCACCTTGGCGCGCACGCGGTGCAGGCCGCGCGGAGTGCAGCCGCTGCCGTTCAGCTCGCCCACGCCGTGCAGCGCGGTGGAGACGGCATAGCTGCGCACCAGCGCATCGCCCGCGTACAGATGCAGCTGCTGGCGCGGCACGCTGATGTGCACGTGCACGCCGCCGGGCCCTGCCTGCGTCATGGCGACGGTGCGGGCGGCAGGTAGGCGCCGGTCGCGAAGAGCTGCGCCTCGGCGCTCTCGATGCGGCCGATGCCAGGCTTGCCGGCACGGCTGACCAGCAGCCCCAGCAGTGCCTCCGACAGGGCCTGCGCACCCGCGATGGAAGGAAAGAACGAGGGGCTTTGCGTGGAGAACAGCAGCACCTCGTGCGCCAGCAGGGCCAGCGGAGAGGCGGGCGAATCGGTCAGCGCCAGCACCTGACAGCCCGCTTCGCGCGCCTGGCGCGCCACGGCGATGGCCTCGCGCGAATAGGGGCTGAAGCTGATGACCACCACGGTATCGCCCTTGTGCAGAGCGCGCAGTTGCATCTCCAGCGAGCCACCCATGCCATCGAGCAGGTGCACGTTGTCGCGGAACAGCCGGTACACGTACATCAGCGAATAAGCCACTGGGTGGCAGGCGCGAAAGCCGGCCACGTGCACGGCGCGCGCCTTCTCCAGCAGCGCGGCGGCGCGCGGCAGGGCCTCGCCGTTGGCATGCTCAGTGGCGTCCAGGTTCTGGTGGTGCACCGCGAAGATCTCGCCGGCCAGGCCGCCGCCGTCGCGCGCGCGGTCCACCAGGCTGCGCGCCTTGTGCGCATAGGGCTCCGATCCCAGGCCCATGTCCTGCACCAGCGCTGCCTTGAGTTCGGGCCAGCCGTCGAAGCCGAGCAGTTGCGCAAAGCGCACCAGCGTCGCGGGCGGGATCTCCACGCGCGCGCTCACCGTGCGCATGGAGGCGGTCACCACATCGTTGGGGTGCTCCAGCACGAAGCGCGCGGCCTTCTGCTGCGTGGCGGTCATGCCGTCGAACCGGGCTCGGAGGGTGTCTTTCAGGCCCATGGCGGGTGGCGGTGCGTGCGCAGGAGTGGTGGTCGCAGCACTGTAGCGGATCGCCCCATGGGGCAAGTGTTCCGCCTTGCCGCAGCATAAAAACATATGTTCCATTTAATTTGTTTTCACGGTACATTTGTTCCATCACTATTCGCACCTGTTCCGGAGACCCTGGCATGACCCACGTTTTTCACCGCCACCTTCTGCACACTCCGCCCGTGGCCGTGGGCGGGCAGGGCATGTTCCTGCGCGATGCTGCGGGGCGCGAGTACCTCGATGCATCAGGCGGTGCGGCCGTGTCGTCCCTGGGCCATGGCCACCCCGACGTGCTGGCCGCCATGCACGCGCAGATCGACCGCCTGGCCTATGCCCATACCAGCTTCTTCACCACCGAGGTGGCCGAGCAACTGGCCGAGCAGCTGGTGCGCACCGCCCCGGCCGGCACCAGCCACGCCTATTTCGTGAGCGGCGGCTCCGAGGCCGTGGAGGCGGCGCTCAAGATGGCGCGCCAGTACTTCGTGGAGATCGGCCAGCCCGAACGCACGCACTTCATCGCGCGGCGCCAGAGCTACCACGGCAACACCCTGGGCGCACTGGCCGTGGGAGGCAACGCCTGGCGGCGCGCGCCGTTCGCGCCCCTGCTGGTGCAGGCCACGCATGTGGCGCCTTGCTACCCCTACCGCGAGCAGCATGCCGGCGAGACGCCTGAGGCCTATGGCCTGCGCCTGGCGCGCGAGCTGGAGGAGACCATCGTCGCACATGGCCCGCGCACGGTGCTGGCCTTCGTCGCCGAGACGGTGGGGGGCGCCACGGCCGGCGTGCTGACCCCCGTGCCCGGATACTTCAAGGCCGTGCGCGAGGTCTGCGACCGCCATGGCGTGCTGCTGATCCTGGACGAGGTGATGTGCGGCATGGGCCGCACCGGCACCCTGCACGCCTGCGAACAGGAGGGCGTGGTGCCCGACCTCATCACCGTGGCCAAGGGCCTGGGCGGCGGCTACCAGCCCATCGGCGCGGTGCTGGCGCAGCGGCACATCGTTCAGGCCATGTCGCAGGGCAGCGGCTTTTTCCAGCACGGCCACACCTACCTCGGTCACCCGGTGGCCTGCGCCGCGGCGCTGGCGGTGCAGCAGGTGATAGCGCGCGACGGCCTGCTGGCCAAGGTGCGCGAGGACGGCGCCTTCCTGGGCCAGGCGCTGCGCGATGCGCTGGGCCAGCACCCACACGTGGGCGATATCCGTGGGCGCGGCTTCTTCTGGGGTGTGGAGCTGGTGGCCGACCGGGCCAGCAAGGCGCCGTTCGACCCCGCGCAGAAGGTGCACTCGCGCATCAAGAAGAAGGCCATGGACCTGGGCCTGCTGTGCTACCCCTTCGGCGGCACGGTGGACGGCAACGTGGGCGACCACGTGCTGCTGGCCCCGCCCTACATCGCCTCGCGCGAGCACCTCGTGTCCATCGCCGCGCTGCTGGCCCAGACCATCGACGCCGTGACCCTGAGCGCCGCGCTGCCGCGCCAGCCCAGCCCCTGCTGATCTCCATCTCCCGAACCATCCCTGCCCCTCCCCTGACCTGACCTGACCTGAAAGGTGCTCCCATGCCGATGAAGACCCTGACGAAGACGCTGCTCCCCGCCACCCTGGCGCTGGCCACGCTGCTGGCCTGTGGAACCGCCCAGGCCCAGAGCCCCGCGGGCGGCACGCTCAAGAAGATCCGCGACAGCGGCTCCATCACCTACGGCCACCGCGAGGCCTCGTTCGGCTTTTCGTACCTGGACGGGGGCGGCAAGCCGGTGGGCTACAGCATCGACATCTGCAACCGCATCCTGGAGGCGATCAAGGCCGAGCTCCAGCTGCCGCAGATCGCCGTGAAGTACCAGAACGTGACCTCGCAGAACCGCATTCCCCTGGTCACCAACGGCACGGTGGACATCGAATGCGGCTCCACCACCAACCTCATTGAGCGCCAGCAGATGGTGGCCTTCTCGCCCGACATCTTCCGCTACAACGTGCGCATGGCCGTGCGCGCGGACTCGGGCATCAAGGGCGTGGCCGACCTGCAGGGCAAGTCGGTGGTGGCCACCAGCGGCACCACCTCGCTGCGCCTGCTGCGGGAGGCGGACAAGGGCAAGAACCTGGAGATCACGCAGCTGGCGGGCAAGGACCACGCCGATTCATTTCTGATGGTCGAGACGGGCCGCGCCGCCGCCTTCGTGCTCGACGACATCCTGCTCGCGGGACTCATCGCCACCCACCGCAGCCCCAAGGACTTTGCCATCGTGGGCGAGAGCCTGCGCACCGAGAACCAGTCGCTGATGTTCCGCAAGGACGACCCCGAATTCAAGGCCCTGGTGGACCGCGTGGTCACGGGCATGATGAAGTCGGGCGAGATGGAAAAGCTGTACACCAAGTGGTTCATGGCACCCATCCCGCCCAAGAACGTGAGCATCAACTACCCGCTGAACGCCGAGACGCGCGACGCCTTTGCCAACCCCAGTTCCAAGGGCATCTGAGCCCCGCCGCCTTTCCCACCATGACCCGCATCGCCCTCATCCACGCCCTGGCCCACTCGGTTGCGCCCATCAACACCGCCTTCGTGCAGGACTGGCCCGAGGCCGTGCGCATGAACCTGCTGGACGACAGCCTCTCGGCCGACCTGGCGCGCGACGGGCGGGGCCTGGATGCCGCCATGCACGCACGCTTCGAGGCGCTGGCCACCTATGCGGTGGGCACGGGGGCGGATGGCATCCTGTTCACCTGCTCGGCCTTCGGGCCCTGCATCGAGCGCGTGGCGGCGCTGTACCCACAGATCCCGGTGCTCAAACCCAACGAGGCCATGGTCGAGCAAGCCGTGGGCGCGGGCCGGCGCATCGGCCTGATTGCCAGCTTCGCACCCACCCTGCAGTCCATGCCGCCGGAGTTTCCGCCCGGCACGCCACTGCAACTGGCCCTGGCCGAGGGCGCGATGGCGGCCCTGAACGCGGGCAACGCCGAGTTGCACGATAGCCTGGTGGCCGCGCAAGCGCAGCGCCTGCAGCGCGAGGGCTGCGAGGTGATCGCGCTGGCGCAGTTCAGCATGGCCCGCGCGCGCCAGCTGTGCGAGGCGGCCACCGGCCTGCCGGTGCTGACCACGGTGGACAGCGCGGTCAGCGCGCTCAGGCGCAGGCTGGCGCTCGCCTGAAGCAGTTCAGCCGGCAGCCACGAGCCCGGCGGCATGGCCGCGCGTGAACGCCTCTTCGAACACCGAATAGCCAGACCAGTCGCTGTGTGCGAACGCCAGGCGTGCCGTGGCCGGCGTGGGCAGCACGCCCACTCGCTCGCCGCTGGCCAGGCGCACGCGCTTGTCGGGCGCCCGGTAGCGGCCCGGCTGGTGCAGCCAGCCCAGCAGCCCGGGTGTGGGGATGGACATGGCGTGGCCGTAGCGCGTGATGTCCACGCGCGTGGCGCGCTCGGCCAGGTCGGGATGCGGGCCGGCCATTGACTGCATGGCCGCCTGCGCCCAGTGGGCCCAGGGCTGGGTGGCCAGTTGCTGGCGGCCATCGGGCAGATCGCCCAGGGCCTGGTAGTAGGTGAGCACCGTGGGCCCCGGGCGCGGGTCCAGGCGCTGGTGGCCGGCGTCCACATAGCCCAGGCCGCCCGGGTTGGCATCGGCATACAGCACGTTGTCCCAAGCGGGCGCGGCACCGGCGCGGTCGGTCAGCGGCGCATCGATGTGGATGTTGGCCACCAGCCACGGCGCCCAGGACAGGCGCTGCGCTGTTTCGGTGAGAAAGGCCGGCGGGTTGCGCACCACGCGTGCAGCCAGGAACAGGGGCAGCGCCACCACGCAGCGCGGCGCCTGCCAGCGCTCGACATTGCCCGAGGCATGGTTGAGCGCCTCCACCTCCACGCCATGGCGCCCCTCGGTGATGCGCAGCACGCTGGTGCCCGTGGCCAGTTGCCCGCCTTCGCGCAGCGGCACCGCCAGGCGCTGCGTGAGCCAGCCATTGCCCTCGGGCCAGGTGAGTACGCCCTCGCGGTCATCGGTGCCCGCATCGCCCGGCGCATGAAAGCCATGGCGGCTGGCGAAGTAGTGGATGCCGGCCCAGGCCGATACGCGCGCCATGCCCGCACCGTAGTCGTCGCGGCAGCAGTAGTCCAGGTACCAGCGCAGGTGTGCATCGTCCAGCCCCTCCTGCGTGAGCCAGGCGCCGAAACTCAGGGCGTCGAGCGCCTGGTGCGTGGGCGACAGCGGCCGCTTGCCATCGAAGGCCTTGAGCATGGGCATGGTGAAGCGCGCCGCCTTGGACAAGGCATCCACCCGCTCCGAGAACCGGCGGTACTGGGCCAGCGTGGCCTCGTTCACGCCCTGCACCGGCAGCAGGCCCTCCTGCCATTCACCCTCGAAGTAAAGGCGCTCCTGCGGGCTATGGCACAGGTGGCGCTCGTCGTAACGCCAGCGCCCAGCCACGCGCTGGCGCAGGCCCAGTTCTTCGAGCAGGTCCTGCACCTCGCCCGCGTCGTCGCCGGGCACGGGCAGGTAGTGCGCGCCCATGGGGCAGGCGATGCCGCCGACCACACCGCCGCGGCTGTTGCCGCCAGGCTGGTCTTCGAGCTCCAGCAGCGCAAAGTCCTCCACCCCGGCCAGGCGCAGCGCGCGCGCCGCGGCCAGCCCTGCCACGCCGCCGCCGGCGATGATGACCTGCGCACGCCGCACCACGGAAGGCTCGGGCAGGCGGCCCTTTTGCAGCAACTCGCGCAGCGCATGGCCGCGCTCCATGTCGATGCCGGCAAAGCCACCATCGAGTGTGCGCGGCACCTTGTCGCAACCCTGCAGCAGTCCGCCTGAGGCGAACAGGGCGCCAGCCTGTAGCAGCTGCCTGCGGCGTGGTGAGGGCGGAGAAGAGGGGGGCGCAAGGGACATGGGGCCGTACTCTACGTCACCCGCAAGCCAGTCCCCGGCAACGGGGGGTCAATCTTTCCAGCGCGCCTGGATCTCCAGCAGCCGGGGCAGCTGCGCGATGAACACCTCCACCATCCCAGGGTCGAAGTGCTTGCCCGCCTGGGCGCGCAGGTGGGCCAGGGTGTCCTCGATGCTCCAGGGCTCCTTGTAGGGCCGGCGCGCCGTCAGTGCATCGAACACGTCTGCCAGGGCGACGATCCGCGACTCCACCGGGATCGCCTCGCCTGCCAGGCCCTGCGGGTAGCCACTGCCGTCCCACTTCTCGTGGTGCGTGAGCGCAATGGAGTGGGCCAGGCGCAGCAAGCCTGCGGGGTGCTCGCCGATGATCTCGGCACCGATCTGCGGATGGCGGCGCATGGTGTCCCACTCGCCGGCATCGAGCGGGCCGGGCTTGCGCAGCACGGCATCGGGGATACCGATCTTGCCCACATCGTGCATGGGCGCGGCATTGAGCAGGTCTTCGGCCCAGGCGGGCGAGTGGCCCAGCGCCAGCGCCAACACATGGGCGAAGTGGCTCATGCGGATGACGTGCATGCCGGTCTCGTTGTCCTTGTACTCGGCGGCGCGGCCCAGGCGCTGCACGATCTGCAGCCGCGTTTCGCGCAGTTCCTCGGTGCGCACCAGCGACAGGTGCGTGCGCACGCGGGCGCGCACCACGGGGGCGCTCACGGGCTTGGTGATGTAGTCCACGCCGCCCACGTCGAAGCCACGCGCCTCGTCCTGCGCCTCGGTGAGCGCGGTGACGAAGATCACCGGTATGTTCGCGGTGGCGCGGTCGGCCTTGAGGGACTGGCACACGCTGTAGCCGTCCATCTGCGGCATCATCACGTCGAGCAGCACCAGGTCGGGCCGCTGCTGCTGGGCGATCTGCAGCGCGCGCGCCCCTTCGGTGGCGAACAGCAGGCGAAAGTCCTCCTGCAGGATGTGGCGCAGCACCTGCAGGTTGGTGGGTTCGTCGTCCACCAGCAGCAGGCGGGGGCGGTGGTCTTCCTGCACGGGCGTCATGCCATCTCCTGGGGGGGCGTGGGCGCCTGCAGATGCGCACGCAAGGCCAGCAGGCAGGCCCGCGCCTCGTCAAAATCGAAGCGATCCAGCGCTTCCTGCAGGCTGTTGAGACTGACGGCTGACAGCTCGCCCTCCAGCACCGCCAGCGGAGCATCGGCCAGCTCCCCTTGCGCCAGGGCTGCGACCAGGGCATCGATGGCGGCGAGAACACGGCTGCGCTCGGCGGGCGGCAGCGGCACCGGTGAGGAGGCCGTGCCCTGCAACTGGGCGTCAGGCGCCTGCGGATTGAGCAGGGCGACGCGCACCGCGTCGAGCGCGGTGGCCAGGGCCAGCAGCGCTGCCTGCACTGGAGCGGCATCGCGCGCGCGGGCCGCATGCTCGATCTGCCCGGCGAGCTGCTGCACCACGGGCAGCGCCAGATTGGCAGCGGCGCCACGCACGCGGTGGGCACGTGATTCCAGGCTTTCCCAATCGTCCGCCTGGTGCGCAGACAGCAGGCCCGCCAGCGCCACGCCGCTCTCCTGCATGAAGCGTTCGATGGCCTCTCGCAGGTAGCGCGCCTGGGTCCACAGCCGCACACCACGGTCCCACTCGATGGCGGCCGGCAACGGCGCCTGCGGTGGCCTCAGTGCGCGCATCCCCTGCAGCCCGTCGGGGGCCTCCAGGCTGCCAAAGGCACTGGTGACGGCAAACACCGGGTCAGCGCCATCTTCACGCACGCCGATCACGCGCGCGATCTCGGCCATGAGCCGCACCGGCTCGACCGGCTTGCTCGCAAAGCCATCCATGCCGGCGGCGCGGGCATTGCGGCGGTCCTGCTCCAGGACGCTGGCTGACAGTGCCACGATGGGCGTGGCCTTGCGCTGCCGGGCCTGCTCGAAGCTGCGCAGGTGGCGGGTGACCTCCAGCCCGTCCATGTCGGGCATCTGCAGATCCATGAGGATCACGTCGAAGCGTTCTGCCGCAAAGGCTTCCAGCGCCTGCGCGCCACTGCCTGCCGTGGTGATCTTGTGACCGCCGCGCTGCAGCGTGATCTGCAGCAGCTCCAGGTTGGCGGGCACGTCGTCCACGGCCAGCACACGCAGGCTGGGCAAGGGCGCGCGCAGCCAGTCCCGGGCCGATACACTGCCATCCACCGGGGCCTCGCCTGTGCGCAGCGGCAGGCGCACGGTGAAGGTGCTGCCGTGGCCCACGCGGCTTGCCACCGCGATGGCACCGCCCATGAGCTCCGCCAGCTGGCGGGCGATGGTGGTGCCCAGGCCCGTGCCGCCGTAGCGGCGCGTGGTGGAGGCATCGGCCTGCGCAAAGGGGTCGAAAATGCGTTCCACACCCGCCGCGTCGATACCGATGCCGGTGTCGGTCACTTCCAGCACCAGTTGCGCATTCACGCCCGACACGCGCAGGGTGACACGTCCTGCGTGGGTGAACTTGATCGCATTGCCCAGCAGGTTGAGCAGCACCTGCTGGATGCGAAAGGCATCGCCCTGCCAGTGCGTGGGCACCGCGCCAGGGTAGTCGAGCACCAGCTCCAGCCCCTTCTTGGCTGCGGTGATGCGCAGCGAGGCGAGGATCTGCTCGCACAGCTCGCGCAGGCTGAAGTCGGCCACTTCCAGCTCGACCGCGCCCTTTTCGAGCTTGGCGGTGTCCAGAATGTCGTTGAGCAGGCGCAGCATGGAGCGCGCCGCATGGTGCACCGTGCCCAGGTGGCGGCGCTGGGTGCTTTCGAGCGGGGTATCGAGCAGCGCCTCGGTGAAACCGATGATGGCGTTCATGGGCGTGCGGATCTCATGGCTCATGTTCGCCAGGAAGGTGCTGCGCGCCGCTGCCGCGTGCTCGGCTTGCTCCTTGGCCGCGCGCAGGTCGGTCTCCATGCGCCGGCGCGCGGTGAGGTCGGTGGCGAATTTGACGATCTTGAAGGCCCGCCCTTGGGCGTCGAAGATAGGGTTGTAGGTGGCCTGGATCCAGACCTCGCGCCCGTCTCGGCCCAGGCGCAGGTATTCTCCGGCATCGAACTCGCCCTGGCCCAGGCGCGCCCAGAAGGCCTGGTAGGCCTGGCTCTCGGCGTACTCCGGCGTGCAGAAGATGCGGTGGTGCTGCCCCTCGATTTCGGCGAGCGTATAGCCCATGAGGTCCAGGAAATTCCGGTTGGCGGTGAGTACCTTGCCCTTGAGGTCGAACTCGATCACCGCCTGCGACCGGCCGATGGCCGTGACCGTGCCCACGAACTCGGCGTTCTGTGCCTTGGACGCCGTCATGTCGGTGATCACGCCATCGATCCACCGGACTTCCCCCTGCGGCCCTGCGACGCCTCGGCCCGTTTCGGACACCCAGCGGATGCCGCCATGCCGCGTGTGCAGCCGGTACTCCAGCACATAGGATTCGCCGGCGTCCAGGGCGCGCGCCACCTGCTCGCCGATGCGTTCGGCATCGTCCTCGTGGATGATGCGGCCAAAGGAGATGCGGCTGTGCAGGAAATCCTCGGCCGGCCAACCGGTGAGGGCCTCGACCGCATCGCTGATGAACAGCATGGACCAGTCGGCGTCGTACCGGCAGCGAAACGCCACGCCCGGGATGTTGCGCACCAGCGAACGCAGTTGCTCCTCGCCGCGCCGGCGCTCCTGCTCGATGGCCCGGCGCTCGGTCAGATCGGTCAGAAACCCCACGAGCACCGGCGGCCCCGGCAGGTCCACGCGGCCGACCACCAGGCGCACGGGCACCAGGGCGCCGTCCTTGCGCACCACGTGGATTTCCTTGTCCTTGCCCACCTGGCGCGCTTCGCCCCGGGACAGGTCGCGCGGCAGGTAGCTGTGCGGCGTGTTGGCATAGGCGGGGTCCACCAGCATGCGCACCGGCTGGCCCACGGCTTCCTCGGCGGTCCAGCCGAGCATCCGCTGTGCCGAGCCGTTGAAGGACCGGATGGTGCCGTCCGAATCGGCCATGATGATGGCGTCCATGGCCGTCTCCACCACGGAACGCAGGCGCGATTCGCTCTGTTCGGATCTGCGCAGCAGCCAGCGGACCCGCAGGCCGATGTTGACGGTGGTGACCACCAGGCCCACCAGCACCGCCATCAGGGCGATGGCCAGGGCCATGTACCTGGCTTGCTCGGGTACTGGCCCCAGGAGATCGGGTCTGCCGGACACGCGCACGGCCGCGATGCTGATGTAGTGCATGCCGGCGATCGCCAGGCCCAGGACCAGGCCGCCGAGCAGCGTGCTCAGCCAGGGGCGGCGCGTCCAGGCGCGCTGCATGCCAAAACGCAGCCACAGCGCCAGGATGGCCATGCCCACCGCGAACACGAGGGAGGCCAGGAAGCCCACCACGTCGTAGCGGATCAGCGGCGCCGCATCGGATGCCGACATGCCGGCGTAGTGCATGACGCCGATTCCCACGCCCACCAAGGTACCACCCCAGGTGATGGAGCGGCGGGTGGGCTGCTCCAGGGTGAGCACGTGCAACGCGATCCACGAGGCCACCAGGCTGGGAAGAAACGACAGCGCCGTCACCCAGGGCTCGAAATGGCCACTGGCGCACAGGTCAAACGCCAGCATGCCCACGAAATGCATGGACCAGACGCCCCCGCCCAGCGCCACCGCCCCGGAAGCCACCGTGAGGTTGCGGCGCAAGCGGTCGGGTGCGCGCAAGGCCAGCGCTGCCAGGTGCAGCGCCATGAGGGAAGAGGCGATCGCGAGCGCGACCGACAGGGCCACCAGCCAGGGGTCGTGCCCCCAAAGGTTCTGTAGATCCCGCTCTGCGCCGACAACGAAGAATCTCTCGAGCATCGGGCGGACGAATGTAAGCGTTGGTTTCCATTTTGCCGGGAAGCCCGTGAGCGATTTACCCACGTGCCCGGTAACCCCCTCAACTCCCCGATTTGTTACATCCGCGCGGCATGGATGCAACAGCGCAGGCCCCTAACCCCAGGTCCCCACACCTGGCGCGGCCCAGGCCAGCGCCCCCGCGCAAGGGCCGCCCCGCCGCGCTGGGGGCGTCCCCCTCAGGGGGTTGTTCCGAATTCAGTGCGCAACCACCTTGCCCCATTCCCGCTCGTAGGTGTGCACCAGCGCCTGGTTGGACAGGCGGTTCACCTCGGCCGGCAGCCGCGCCATGTCGAGCGGAAAGTCGAACAGCAGGGGAAGCGTGCCCGCGCTCAGGAAGCGCAGGTCGGGCGGCAGTGCCTCGGGCATGCGCCAGGGCCGGCGGCTGGCCACCACGAAGCCCCACTCGCCGAAGCTGGGCACATGGGCATGGTAGGGCGCCGTCTGCAGGCCCACCGACTCAATCGTCTGTACCACGGTCCAGAAACTCTGGCGTGCCACCAGCGGCGAGGTGGTCTGCACCACGGCATAGCCGCTGGCTGCCAGGCGTTTGTCCAGCAGCGCATAGAAGCTGTTGGTGTAGAGCTTGCCGATGGAAAAATTGGTCGGGTCGGGGAAATCCACCACGATCACGTCGAACAGGTCATCCACGGCATCGCCGCCATCCGCATTGGCATCCTTGCCGTGCTGCAGCCACTGGAAGGCATCGGTGTTGACCACGTGCACCTTGGGCGAGCGCAGCGCCTCGCCATTGAGCCGGGCAAGCGTGGGGTTGTCGGTGAACAGGCGCGTCATGGCCGGGTCCAGTTCCACCAAGGTGACGGACTCGACCGAGGGGTACTTGAGGATCTCGCGCACGGCCATGCCGTCGCCACCGCCGAGCACGGCCACGCGCCGGGGCGCGCCGTGCGCGGCCATGGCCGGGTGCACCAGGGCCTCGTGGTAGCGGTACTCGTCGCGCTCGGCGAACTGCAGGTTGCCGTTGAGGTACAGGCGGTGGCCCAGCTTGCCGTTGGTGACGACGATGCGCTGGTAGGACGACGCGGTGCTGAAGACGATGCGGTCCTGGTAGAACTTGTCCTCGGCAAAGCTGGTGATGTGGTCCGCGCCGAGCAGGCCCGCGAACAGCAGCCCCATCACGGCGACGCAGGCGAAGGCATGCGCGCGCAGGCGGCGCAGTTCATCCCGGAACAACCACACCGCCCACAGCGCCACGGCAGCGTTCATGAGTCCGAACAGCAGCCCCGTGCGGATGAGCCCCAGGTGCGGCACCAGCAGCAGCGGAAAAGCCATGGACACGGCCAGCGCGCCCAGGTAGTCGAAGGTCAGCACCTGCGAGACCAGGTCCTTGAGCGCCACGTTGCGCCTCAAGATGCGCATGACCAGCGGAATCTCCAGCCCCACCAGCGTGCCCACCATGAACACCATGCCGTACAGCAGCAGCCGAAAGGCCCCCGGTGCGTAGGCGTTGGCCAAAAACAGCGTGGCCGGCAGCGCGCCGCCGATCAGCGCCACCAGCAACTCGATGCGCAAGAAGTGCGCCGGCAACTGCCGCTCGAAATAGCGCGACAGCCACGAACCCACGCCCATGGCGAACAGGTAGGTGCCGATGATGGTGGAGAACTGCAGCACCGAGTCGCCCAGCACATAGGACGCGAGGGCACCGGCCGCCAGCTCGTAGAGCAGGCCGCAGGCGGCCACGACGAACACGCTGGCCAGCAGCGCAACGTCGATGGGGCGTGCGCCCGATGGGGCGGAGGCGGAGGGGAGGGAGGTAGGGTTCGAGGACAAGCCGCTATTGTGCTGCGAATGGGAAAGGTGCAAGC
Source organism: Acidovorax sp. Root219 (assembly GCF_001428665.1). Taxonomy (GTDB): domain Bacteria; phylum Pseudomonadota; class Gammaproteobacteria; order Burkholderiales; family Burkholderiaceae_C; genus Acidovorax. Next base: position 590,749 of record NZ_LMIJ01000011.1, on the reverse strand, counting down.
CGAGGGCACCTTCCGGAAGTCCCCCGCCCCAAGGCCGGCGTCAGAACTGGTAGTTCACGCTGACCAGCAGGCTGCGCGGGGCGCCCGGCATGGCATCGCTGCGCCAGTATTCCTTGTCCAGCAGGTTGGAGATGGCGGCCGTCGCCGTCCATACGCCCTGGCGCCAGCCCACCAGCGCATCCCAGCGGGTATAGCCGGGCACGCGCGAGGTGTTGGCGGCGTTGAGCCAGCGGGCGCTGGTGTGCGTGGCGCCGATTTCCCCGTACCAGGGGCCTTGCGGCGCGTAGCGCACGAAGAAGTTGCCGTTGCGCAAGGCGGTGTCCACCAGGTACTTGCCCACCAGTGCGGGCTGCAGCTTGTCCTCGGTGACCTTGGCGCTGGTCACGCCCACGCCGCCGCGCACGTACCACGACGAGGCCACACGGCCTGCCGCGCTGAACTCGATGCCGCGCGAGCGCTCCTTGCCGCGCACGGCCCAGGTGAAGGGATCGTTGACCGCGTCGGGGCGGTAGCGGATGTTGGCGTGCTCGAGCTGGTACACCGACAGCTGGGTCGAGAGCGCGCCGTTCAGCCAGTCGCTCTTGACGCCCACCTCGACCTGGCGCGAGTGCTGGGGCTCGTCGTCGTAGACGGCGGTGGGCGCAACGTCCACGCTGATCATGCCGCGCCCGCCGTAGGGCGAGTAGCTCTTGTTCCACGAGGCGTACAGGCTGTGCTCGCGCACCGGCTGCCAGACCGCGCCCAGGCGCGGGCTCACCGAATCACCGTCGTAGCCACGGCCCACGTTGGTCAGCAGGTTGGTGCTGTTGAAGGTGAAGCGGTCATAGCGCAGGCCGGCCAGCAGCGTCCATTCGGGCGTGAGGCTGACCAGGTCCTGCACGTACAGGGCCTGGCCCTCGGCCTTGTGCAGGTTGTGCTGGGTCGGGTTGCCCTGCGCCGGCTTGGCGCCCCAGGCGATGGGCTGCAGCGGGTCGTAGCTGAAGGTGGACGCCGGCTGGCCGATGCGCGGGTGGCGCTTTTCCTCGCTGGCCTCGGCACCGACCAGCACCTCGTGCTGGATGCCGCCGGTGCTGAACTTGCCCGTCAGGTCGACGGTGTTGGACAGGGTCTCGTTGGCCGTCTGCTGTCAGGCGTAGTTCGGCCGCACCTGGCCGCGCCACGCGCAGGCGGCGCCTGCGGTGGTCTGGCCCGCCGTGTTGCAGTAGGTGCCGGCGAAGTAGTGGTCGAAGTCCTGGCTGGCCTCGCGCTTGCTGGCCACCCAGCGCACGCTCCAGGCGCTGTTGAAGTCGTACGACAGGTCCGAGCGCAGCACGCGCAGGCGGTCTTCCACCTGGTCATCCGGGTGGGCGAAGCCCTTGCGGATGGAGACACCGGGCGGCAGCTGGTCGTAGACCGGCCCCCGGTCGGGCACGCGCCAGATGTTGTCGTAGGTGTACTGGCCACTCCAGCGCAGGCCGGTGCGGGTATCGACCAGAATGCTGGGCGAGACCATCTCGTTCCGGTTGCGGATACCGCTGCGGAAGCTGTCGGCCTGCTCGCGGTCGGCCGTCAGGCGCACGGCCACGTGGTTGTTGATGACCTTGTTGATATCGAGCGTGCCGCCGTAGTTCTCCCACGAGCCGCCGCGCAAGGTGACGCTGCTCTTGGCATCGAAGCGGGCCTGCTTGCTCACCAGGTTGACGATGCCGCCGCCGCTGCTGCGGCCGTAGAGCACCGAGGCCGGGCCTTCAAGATCTCGATGCGCTCCACGTTGGCGGTGCTGCGGCGCACCTGGCCGGATTCGCGCACGCCGTCGCGGTAGATGTCGCCCGAGTCGGCGTTGAAGCCGCGGATCATCACGCCCTCGCCGCGCATGTCGTACTTGGTGTTCACGCCGGGCACGCCGTCGAGCATCACCGCAAGGTCGTTGATGCCATAGCTCATAGAGCCTGTTCAATGCCTTTTTGCAGCCGCGTTGGAGTGCAATCGGGATGAGTGGATGCTTCGGATGCGCCGCATGGGCTCGTGCCCATGCAAGCAGCCGGGGCGTCCAATCGCCCGATTTCACTCCAACCCGGAGGGCAAGTGCCTTTTCGGGCGGTCTGCGGCGTTGCGGCGCTTGCCAATAGCCGCGCTATTGGCTGCACCCCGCGCCTTGCATCCCATCCCGAAAAGGGGCTTGCGCGGCTTCAAAAAGACATTGAACAGGCTCTTTACTTGTTGACCTCCAGCGTGTCGATGGTCTGCGGGATGTCGCGCGGCGCCATGTAGGTCTTGGTGGCCGTGGTCACGCCCTCGGGGCGCACATCGTCGGCGTCGTATTGCGAGCCTGTGACCTGCACGGCAGGCAGTGCGGCATCGGCCTGGGCCAGGCCTGCTGCGCCGTGCCCAGTACGGCCAGCAGGCTGGCTGCTGCGGTGGCGGTCCAATGAAAACGGGCAGCCTTGTTGCTGCCCGCAGGGTGCTTGTGTGCCATGGGTACTCCAGATATTCGAACGTGCAGCCCCCTCCGGCCGCTACCGCTCACACGAAGTACACATTTTAATACAAACGATAATTATTCTTATTCAATTCTTGACACACCAAGGGACAAACGCGAGCAGGGCCCGTGAAAGCCCGTTGGAATCCGCCACCCCCTGCCTCAATGGATGGCGGCGGCGACGATGAGGCTGATGCCCAGGCACATGGCAGCCACCACGACGCCCAGCGCCACGTTCTGCTTCTCGACGATCTCGCCCCACAGGTCATAGGGCGTGATCTTGTCGACGACGATGAAACACACCCAGAAGATGACGACGCCGATCAGCGCGTACAGGATGGACCCGAGGAACGCCGCGGGCTTGAGCCATTCGATTCCCATCATGGTGGAAGCTCCTTGATAAATTGCTTACTTGTGTCCGCCGCCGCTGGAATAGCCGCCGAACGAGCCGCCCGAGCTGCGGTAGCCGCTGCCGGACGATCCGGAACAGTTGCTCAGCAGGATCAGCAGGATGATGATGACGATCGCGATGATGATGATGGTGCCGCAACCCAGGCCCGATTTGGCCACGAAGGGCCCCGGGTCGTCGCGCTGCAGCACATCCTTCTTGTCTTCGAGCTTGAAGGCCTTGACCACGGTGTCGCTGGCCAGCTTGTCGCCCGAGGACCAGGTCACCTCGTTGGGTGTCTGCTCCATCGACAGCAGGCCCTTGGCGCTGGCGAAGTCGCGGTTCGACGTTTTCTGGCCGCGCGTGACCTGCCAGTAGAACTCGCCGAGCACGTAGGTGGTCTCGGCCTCGTAGCTGTATTTGAGCTGGTAGGTGGTGCCCAGGTAGGTGGCACTGCGGCCGCTGGCGGCCATCTGCGGGGCGCCGGTGGTCGGGCGCACCATGCTCCAGCCGTCTTCGGCGTCCACCAGGAAGGCGAAGCCGCGCTTCTGGTTGTACAGCAGGTACTCGCTCCAGCCGAAGTGCTCGTCGTCGCCCGGCTCCACACCCATGCGGTGCTGGAAGCCCACCACCTGCCAGTGCACGCCCTGCAGCTGGCCCTTGCTGCCCAGCGGGATGATGGGGCGCACGGGCTCGTCCTGCTCGGTCGATTGCAGCTCGCCGCCCACGCCGCTGTCCAGCGAGATGATGCTGGCGCACGATCCGCAGGTGATGCTCTTGGTGGTCGACAGCTGCACCTGCACCGGCGCACCGCAGTGCGGGCAGTTGAACTGGCGACCCTTCTCGTCCTTGGCCGATTCTTCCTTGAGGCCGGTGAGCTTGAGGTCTTCGAGCAGCACGGCGCGGCCGCGCTCGAGGTGCGGCGGCGTGTGGCCGTAGTCGATGCTGAGCACCTCGCCATCGGCGCTGCGCAGCTCGACCATGTCGAAGGGCTGGCCCAGCGGCGGCAGCTTGGGCAGTTCGCCCTGGGCCGAGATCAGCGAGGCGCTGCCGCTGAAGGCGACGGAATACGACTTGCCGGCAATGGCGGTGGTGGCGCCGATGCGAAAGCGGCTGGCTTCGGGCAGCTCGCGCCCGGCCTCCATGGGCCGCGTGAAGACGTAGGCGCCGTTGTCCTCGCCCAGGCTGGCCAGGGTGCCGTCCTGCAGGAAGGCAGCCCATTCGGTCCAGACGCCGGCCTCGGTCTTGTACTGCAGCCGGCCGATGAGCGTGAAGGGGGTGTCCTTGCCGTCGAGCTCGATGCGTCCGCTGGCCATGAGCTGCAGCGGGCTGTGGTCGTCGAACAGCTCGGCCATCTTGCCCACGCGCTGCAGCACGTCACCGCTGCGCACCACGGTGCTCTGGCAGTAGCCGCATACGGCGTGCGTGGACTGCGCGCTGCGGAATTCAACCGGCGCGCCGCAGCCCGGGCAGGGCGCACGGTAGGAACGCTGTGTAGGGTCAGTGGCCATTCGGGCGGTGCCAATGGCGGCCGGGTGCGGCAATGCAGGGGCCCATCAGCCCGCTGCTGCCCGCACGCCAGGCGCCGGTAGCGAAGGTAGGTTGCGCCGGCCTCAGATCAGCTTCTTGAGCAGTTCGGACTTCTTGGCGTCGAACTCTTCCTGCGTGAGGATGCCCTTGGCCTTGAGTTCGCCGAGCTTCTCGAGCGTGGCCATCACGTCCTCGGGCTTCACACCGGAGGCTGCTGCCACGGCCGCTGCGGCAGGGGCAGCGGTGCCGCCGCCCTGCAGGCCCTGCTGCAGGTTCTGCGCCATCACCTGGCCCAGCGCCACGCCGGCACCCAGGCCCATGGCGTCGCCCGCAATGCCGCTGCCGCCACCGCTGTTCTCGGCAAACTTGGGGATGGCCTGGGCGGTCTGGTACTGCATGAACTTGGCCATGTCGTTGCCGACCATGCCCATGCCGATCTTCTGGTCCAGGATCTTCTGCAGCTCTTCGGGCAGCGAGACATTCTGCACCGTGAGGTTCTCGATCAGCAGGCCGAGCTTGGCGAACAGGGGGGCCAGCTCCTTGGTCAGCGCATCGGCGAACATGACCTGGTTGGCCGCCAGGTCCAGGAAGGGCAAACCGCTGCCGGCAATGGCGTTGCTGATGTTCTGCAGCACCAGGCCGCGCAGCTGGCCTTCGAGGTCGGCCACGGGATACGACTCGCGCGTGCCCGAGATTTCGGTGTGGAACAGCTTGGGGTCGGCAATGCGGAAGGCGTAGTTGCCGAAGGCGCGCAGGCGCACCGCACCGAAGTCCTTGTCACGGATGGTGATGGGCTGGGGCGTGCCCCACTTCTGGTCGATCTGCTGGCGCGTGCTGAAGAAGTAGACATCGCTCTTGAAAGGCGACTCGAAGAGCTTGTCCCAGTTCTTGAGGTAGGTCAGCACCGGCAGCGTCTGCGTGGTGAGCTTGTAGGTACCGGGGCCGAAGACGTCGGCCACCTTGCCTTCGTTGACGAAGATCGCCATCTGCGATTCGCGCACCACCAGCGTGCCACCGTTCTGGATTTCCATGCCGCTCATCGGGAAGCGCCATGCCAGCGTGCCGTCGCCTTCCTCCGTCCACTGGAGGACGTCGATGAACTGTTTCTTGATGAAGTCCATGAGGGCCATGTCTGCTCCCTAGTGCGTTGCCGCAGTTGAAAAGATGTCCATCATAGCAACGGGGTTGGCGCCGCCAAGGGCATTTTGTGTCCCCACTGCGCGACGGAATTAACGGGGGAGGCCGAAGACTTCCGCAGCCACTCACTTGATAGTTTCAATGACGCGATTAGCCACGCTCAATTGGAAATTGCTATTGATAATTCTTATCATTTCGTCATGCCTGTCCACCCCTTGCGCAGGCGCTGAACGAAAGGAATCCACCATGGCCCGCATCCGCCAACTCGCCCGCCAGAACCAGACCATGCTCAAGAAGACCGGCAGCTACTACCTGATCCACATCAGCGTGGCGGCCATGGTGGCCTATGCGGTCACGGGCAACCTCTGGGCCTCGCTCACGCTGAGCCTGCTGGAACCCACGGTGCAGGCCGTGGCTTTCTTCTTCCATGAGAAGGCCTGGGAGCGTGCGGCGCGCCGGCGTGCAGCCAGTGCGGCCGATGCCGTGCCTTCGCTCGCATGACCGCCATGCACCCGCCCTTTTTCGCCCAATGGCTGCATCAGGTTCTTGCAGCCTACGCACGGGGGCAGTGACGTGCTGCGGGGCTCAATGCCCTTCGAAATCGACGAGGGTGTAGAGCGGCAAGCCTGATTCCCTGAGCCGCTGCGAGCCGCCCAACTCGGGCAGGTCGACGATGGCCGCGCCCTCGATCACGGTGGCGCCCAGCTTCTCCAGCAGCCGCCGGCCGGCCATCATGGTGCCGCCCGTGGCGATCAGGTCGTCGATCAGCAGCACGCGGTCGCCGGGCTTGACGGCATCGGTGTGCAACTCCACCGTGGCGCTGCCGTATTCGAGCTCGTAGGTCTCCTCCACCGTGGTGAAGGGCAGCTTGCCCTTCTTGCGGATCGGCACGAAGCCCACGTTGAGTTCATAGGCCACCACGGCGCCCAGAATGAAGCCGCGCGCATCGAGCCCGGCCACCACATCGGGGCGCAGGGCCTTGTCCATGTAGCGGTGCACGAAGGCATCGATCAGCACGCGAAAGACCTTGGGGTCCTGCAGCAGCGGTGTGATGTCGCGGAACTGCACGCCGGGTGCCGGCCAGTCGGGCACGGTTCGGATGTGCTGGCGCAGGTACTGGTTGACGCTGAGGGGCTGCATGGGGTGTGGGGTGGATGGCACAAAGGCTGCGAGTGTAAACACCAGCCCCTGGGGTCGGCGGACCGCAAGCCCCGAATGCTGACCCATAATGGAACTAGGGCCTGCGGTGTGCAGGCTGCCTCTCTCTGCCCTGAAAACCCAGATCGGCCATGCCCATCTCCGTCCTGTTGATCGAAGACGACCCGGAGCACGCACGGGCGCTCGTCGATGCATTGGTGGACCCCTGGCTGGGCTGGCGGGTCGAGGTGGCGCCCTCGCTGGCGCAGGCCCAGGCATGGCTGGAGAACCACACCCCGGACATCCTGCTGGTCTGCCAGCATTTCGAAGACGGATCGGCCTACGACGTGCTCGAACGCATGGGCCGCATCCCGGCCTTGATCATCGTCGACGCCGGGGCCGACGCCCAGGCGGCGCACGCAATGCGCCATGGCTTTGCCGACTTCACCATCCGCGACCCCGGCTGCAACTACCTGCTGGCCCTGCCGGCGCAGATCGAGGCCGTGCTCGAGCGCAGCAGCAGCGTGCGCGCTCGCCGCGCCGCCGAGGCCATGCTGGCACGCCAGCACCGGCTGCTGCAGGCGATCTCGCGCGCGCAGGCCGTGTTCATTGCCAGTTCGGCCCCGCGCGCTGCGTTCGATGCGCTGCTGCACGAGCTCATGGAGCTGACCGGGAGCCGGTTCGGGCTGGTCGGGCAGGTGCAGCGCACGGCCGAGGGCAAGCCCTTTCTGCGCATGCATTCCATGACCGACGTGGCGTGGGATGAGGCCACGCGCGCGCGCTACACCCGGGACGCGGAGGAGGGCCAGGTCTTCGACGACCTCGACTCCCTGCCCGGCCAGGCGATGCTGACCGAAAAGCCCGTGGTTATCAACGACGCAGCGGGCGACAGCCGCAGCGCCGGCATGCCGCCGGGGCACCCGCCCGTGGTCTCCTACCTGGGCCTGCCCATCCTGGCCTCGGGCGAGCTCGTCGCCGTGGTGGGTCTGGCCAACCGGCCAGAGGGCTACACCGCAGCCGACGTGCAGTTTTTGCAGCCGCTCTTGAGCACCGTGGGCCAGCTGGAACTGGCGCGGCGTGCCGAACTCGCGCGCCGGCAGGTGGAGCAGGAGCTGGCGCGCACCAGCGCGCTGCTGGCTGAAAAGACACGCGCGCTGCAGAGCACGCTGGCCAGCGTGTCGCAGGGCATCACCAACGTCGATGGCGAAGGCCGCATCCGCGTCTACAACCAGCGCTACCTGGAGCTCCTGAACCTGCCCGAGGAACTGCTCGCGGGCGAGCCCCGGGTGGAGGAGGTGGTGCGCTTCCAGACCGAGCGCGGGGACTTCGGCACCGGCTTCCAGCTGATCGAGTCCAAGGCCCGGGACTATGTGGGTGCCGAGTACGCCGCGCACGGGGGCAAGCTGACCATGCCGGAAAGCTACATCCGCCGCACGGTCGCGGGCCGCTTCATCGAGGTGCGCACGCGCCCGCTGGAAGGGGGCGGGCGCGTGCGCACCTTCACCGACGTGACCGACTACCTGGGCGCGCTGGAGGCCCTGCGCGAGAGTGAGGCCCGCTGGCGCAGCCTCACGCAGCTGTCCTCCGACTGGTACTGGGAGCAGGATGCCGAGTTCCGCTTCGTGCGCATCGAGGGCAGTCCGCAGAACAAGATGGACCTGCCCGACAGCCAGCTCTTCGGGCTCACGCGCTGGGAGCTGCCCAACACCTTTGCGGACGATGGACAGTGGCGCGCGCACCGCGAGCAGCTCGCACAGCGCCAGGTGTTCCGCAATTTCGAGATCCAGCGCATGTCGGCGCAAGGGGACCCCCTCTGGGTTTCCATCAGCGGCGAGCCCATTTTCGATGCCGAGGGCCAGTTCACCGGCTACCGCGGGCTGGCCCGTGACATCACGGAGCGCAAGCGCGCCGAGGCCGAGATCCAGCGCCTGGCGTTCTACGACGAACTGACCAAACTGCCCAACCGGCGCCTGCTGCTCGATCGGCTGGAGCGCGTGGCGACGGCCTGCGAGCGCGACGGCCAGCATGGCGCCCTGCTGTTCCTGGACCTGGACAACTTCAAGGGCATCAACGACACCATGGGCCACGAATGGGGCGACCGCCTGCTGGTGCAGGTGGGCATGCGCCTGCGTGCCAGCGTGCGCGCCACCGACACCGTGGCCCGCCTGGGGGGCGACGAATTCGTGGTGGTGCTGCAGGGCCTGAGCAGCGAGGAGACCGGCGCCGCCGTGGAATCGGAGGCCGTGGCCCAGAAGGTGCTGCAGGCCCTCAACGAACCCTACGACATGGACGGCAGCGAGCTGCACAGCACGCCCAGCATCGGCATTGCCCTGTTCAGCGACCGGCAGCAGCCCGTCAACGAACTGCTCAAGCGGGCCGACCTGGCGATGTACCAGGCCAAGGCCCAGGGGCGCAACACGCTGTGCTTCTTCGATCCCGCCATGCAGGCGGCGGCCACGGCACGCTCGGCGCTGGAGGGCGACATCCGCCAGGGCATACAGCGCAATGAGTTCTTGCTGCACTACCAGCCCGTGGTCAACGCCACCGGCCAGACCATGGGCGCCGAGGCCCTGGTGCGCTGGCAGCACCCGCAACGCGGCATGGTGCCGCCGGGCCAGTTCATTCCACTGGCCGAGCAGACCGGCCTGATCCTGCCCTTGGGCCAGCGCGTGCTGCACCTGGCCTGCGAGCAATTGGCCCGCTGGAACCGGGAGCCGGCCACCCAGGCCTGGACCGTGGCGGTGAATGTCAGCGCGCAGGAGTTTCGCCACACCGAATTCGTGCCCCAGGTGCTGCAGGCGCTGTACACCACGGGCGCCGACCCCGGGCGGCTCAAGCTGGAGCTGACCGAAAGCCTGCTGCTATCGGACGTAGAGGAGAGCATCGTCAAGATGCAGGTGCTGCGCAACCTGGGCGTGGGCTTCTCGCTCGATGATTTCGGTACCGGCTACTCGTCGCTCTCCTACCTCAAGCGGCTGCCGCTGGACCAGCTCAAGATCGACCAGAGCTTCGTGCGCGACGTGCTCACCGACCCCAACGATGCCGCCATCGCCTGCACCATCGTGGCGCTGGCGCACAGCCTCGGCCTGGACGTGGTGGCCGAAGGGGTGGAAACCGAAGGCCAGCACGACTTTCTGCTGCGCAACGGCTGCCAGCAGTTCCAGGGCTATCTCTTTGGGCGGCCCGGCCCCGCAGAAGCGCTGCAGCCCGGCTGACCCGGCCTGTCAGCCTTTGAGCAACCTGGCTTCGGCCAGGCTCAACGCTGCGGGGTGGCCCGACAGCACCAGCGTGTCGCCCTCGGCCAGCGCCGCATCGTCCGCCGCAGCACTCACATGGCCGTTGGCACGGCGCAGGTTGACCACGCGCACGCCCATGGCCGGCAGGGCCAACTCGCCCAGCGCCTGGCCTAGGGTCTTGGAGCCCGAAGGCAGGGTGACGGTGGCCAGGCGCTCCTGGTCGCGCTCGTTGACGGTGTCGTCGTCGGCCCCGTGGAAGTAGCCGCGCAGCAGGTTGTAGCGTGCATCGCGCTGGTCCTGCACCAGGCGCAGCACGCGGCGCATGGGCACGCCGACCAGGGCCAGCGCGTGGCTGGCGAGCATCAGCGAGCCTTCGATGGCCTCGGGCACGACCTCGGTCGCACCGGCATCCCGCAGTTTGTCCAGGTGCAGGTCGTCCTGGGTACGCACCACCACCGGCACCTGCGGCGCATGGGAGCGGGTGTTGGCCAGCACCTTGAGCGCGGCCGGCACGTCGATGTAGGTCACGGCCACGGCGCTGGCGCGCACCAGGCCAGCGGCCATGAGCGCCTGCAGGCGCGTGGCATCGCCGTAGACCACCGAGTCGCCAGCGGCGGCGGCCTGGCGCACCCGGTCCGGGTCCAGGTCGAGCGCCATGTAGGGGATTCCTTCGTGCTCCAGCATGCGCGCCAGGTTCTGGCCCGAACGGCCATAGCCGCAGATGATCACGTGCTTGCTCGAATTGATGGACTTGCGCGCAATGCTCGTCATCTGCAGCGATTGCTGCAGCCAGTCGCTGGCCACCAGCTTCATCACGATGCGGTTGGCGTACATGATGAGGAAGGGCGTGGCCAGCATGGACAGCACCATGGCCGCGAGGATGGGGTTCATGAGCGCGGGCTGCACCAGGTTGTTGTTCTGGGCCAGCGACAGCAGCACGAAGCCGAATTCGCCGGCCTGCGCCAGGTACAGCCCGGTGCGCAGCGAGACCCCCGTGGTCGCCCCCATGCCCCGCGCCAGCACCAGGATGACCACCAGCTTGAGCGTGATCGGCACCACCAGAAGCGCCAGCACCAGGCCCCAGCGGTCCACCAGGATGTGCCAGTCCAGCATCATGCCGATGGTGATGAAGAACAGCCCCAGCAGCACGTCGTGGAAGGGGCGGATGTCGGTGCCCACCTGGTGGCTGTACTCGGTCTCCGACACCAGCACGCCGGCGATGAAGGCCCCGAGCGCCAGGCTCAGGCCGGCCTCTTCGGTCAGCCAGGCCAGGCCCAGCGTGATCAGCAGCAGGTTGAGCATGAACAGCTCTTCGCTCTTGCGGCGCGCCACCAGAGTCAGCCACCAGCGCATCACGCGCTGCCCGCCGGTGAGCAGCAGGCCCACCAACACCGTGGCCTTGAGCAGGGCCCAGGCCAGGGCCACCAGCAGCTTGTCGGGCGAGGAGCCCAGCGCCGGGATCAGCACCAGCAGCGGCACCACGGCCAGATCCTGGAACAGCAGGATGCCCATGACATTGCGGCCATGCTCACTTTCGAGCTCGGCGCGCTCGGCCATCAGCTTGACCACGATGGCGGTGCTGCTCATGGCCATCACGCCCGACAGGGCCAGTGCCGTCTGCCAGCCCATCTCCCAGATCCCGCCCACCAGCAGCGAAAGGACCAGCGAGCCCCCGCCCGCCAGCGTCATGGTCACCACCACCTGCATGAGCCCCAGGCCGAACACCTGGCGGCGCATGGCGCGCAGCTTGGGCAGGCTGAACTCCAGACCGATGGCGAACATCAGGAACACCACGCCGAACTCGCCCAGGTGCCGCACCCCTTCGGAGTTCTGGGCCAGCGCCAGCGCATGGGGACCGATCAGCACGCCTGCGGCCAGGTAGCCCAGCATGGGCGGCAGTTTCAGGCTGCGGCAGACCACCACGCCCAGCACCGCGGCCAGAAGGTAGAGCAGGGTGAGGGCGAGTGAGGACATAGGCTGATGCTATCCGAGCCCGGGCAGGCCGGTCGATAGAATCGTGGGATGACGCCAGTTGCCCCCGTGCTCCCCCCCTTCGATGCCGAACAGGCCCTGCGCCTGGCCCGCGAGACCTTCGACATCGAAGCCGCCGCCCTGAACGCGCTGGCCTCCCGCGTGGATGCGCGCTTTGCACAGGCGGTGCAGATGGCACTCTCGATCCGCGGCCGCGTGGTGGTGATGGGCATGGGCAAGAGCGGCCATGTGGGCCGCAAGATCGCCGCCACCCTGGCCTCCACCGGCACCCCGGCGTTTTTCGTGCACCCGGGCGAAGCCAGCCATGGCGACCTGGGCATGGTGACCGAGCACGACATGGTGCTGGCCATCTCCAACAGCGGCGAAAGCGGCGAGCTCACGGCCATCCTGCCGGTGCTCAAGCGCCTGGGGGTTCCGCTGCTGGCCCTGACCGGGGGCCCGGACTCCACCCTGGCGCGCCATGCCGACCTGGTGCTCGACTGCAGCGTGGACCGCGAGGCCTGCCCGCTGAACCTGGCCCCCACTGCCAGCACCACGGCCCAGCTGGCCATGGGCGACGCGCTGGCCGTGGCCCTGCTCGATGCACGGGGCTTCAGGCCCGAGGATTTCGCGCGCTCGCACCCCGGCGGTGCGCTGGGCCGCAAGCTGCTGACCCATGTGAGCGACGTCATGCGCTCGGGCAGCGACGTGCCGCGCGTGGCACCCGAGGCCTCGTTCAGCGAGCTGATGCGCGAGATGAGCGCCAAGGGCCTGGGCGCATCGGCCATCGTCGACCCTGCCGGCCAGATCCTGGGCATCTTCACCGACGGCGACCTGCGCCGGCGCATCGAGGCCGGTGCCGACCTGCGCGCCGCCAGCGCCGCCGAGGTCATGCACCCATCGCCCCGGCGTATTGCCCCCGATGCCCTGGCCGTGGACGCCGCCGAGCTCATGGAGGCCCATGGCATCACCAGCGTGCTGGTGGTGGATGCCGCCGGTGCGCTCGTCGGCGTGGTGCACATCGGCGACCTGATGCGCGCCAAGGTGATCTGAGCCATGGCGACCCCTCTTTCCGTACAGCCGGCCCTGAACTTCGCACCCGAGCTGCTACTGCGCGCCCAAGGCGTGCGGGTGGCGTTTTTCGACGTGGACGGCGTGCTCACCGACGGCAGCCTGCTGTTCACCGACGCCGGTGAAACCATCAAGCGCTTCAACACCCTGGACGGCCACGGCCTCAAGCTGTTGCAGAAGGCGGGCATCACCCCCGCCGTGATCACCGGGCGCGACTCGGCCCCGCTGCGCGTGCGCCTCAAGGCCCTGGGTGTGGAGCATGCGGTCTTTGGTACCGAGGACAAGCGCCCTGCGGCCGAGGACATCCTGGCCCGCCTGGGCCTGTCCTGGGCGCAGGCCGCCGCCATAGGCGACGACTGGCCCGACCTGCCGGTGATGCGCCGCAGCGCCCTGGCCTGCGCACCGGCCAACGCCCAGGCCGAGGTGCGGCAGAACGCCCACTACATCACTGCTGCGCGCGGTGGCGATGGCGCTGCACGCGAGTTCTGCGATCTGCTGCTCGTGGCCACGGGACACTACGCCCGCCTGCTGGCAGACTACACGGCATGACGACTTCTCCCATGCACCTTTGCACCACCACGCCAGCCCCACAGGCAGGAGGCCGCCCATGAGCCGCCGCCGCATGCTCCAGCAAAGCTGGGAGCGCATCACCCTGTACCTGCCGGTGCTGATCATGGGCCTGATGGCCCTGGGCACCTGGTGGCTGGTGCGCAATGCCCCCATGCCCCTGGCCCCGGCCGCCGAGAAGGCCCGGAGCAACCAGCCCGACTATTCGATGAAGGCCTTTTCGGTGAAGAGCTTCGATGCCAAGGGCCGACTGCAAAGCGAGGTGCAGGGCGACCTTGCACGCCACTTCCCGGACACGGACACCCTGGAGATCGACCTGGCGCGCATGCGCTCGGTGGCCATCGACGGGCGCCTGACCCTGGCCACGGCCAACCGGGCCCTGAGCAATGCCGATGGCAGCGAAGTGCAGCTGTTCGGCAACGCCATCGTCACGCGCGAGCCGTTGCCCGCCCGCCCCGGTGTGGCCGCCCAGCCGCGCATGGAGTTCCGCAGCGAGTTCCTGCACGCCTTCACCCAGACCGAGCGCGTGCGCTCGGACAAGCCGGTGGTCCTGACCCGGGGCAACGACCGCTTCACGGCCGATGGCATGGACTACGACAACCTGGACCAGGTGCTGCAGCTGCACGGCCGGGTCAAGGGCCTGCTCATGCCCGGCGCCGCCAAGTAACCCGCTGTAGGCGCCGCCATCAGGCGCATCCCACCCCACCACCAAAGCCCCCATGACCCTGCAGCAGCAACCACTACTGGCCTTCATCACCGGCGCCTCCAGCGGCATCGGCCAGGCCCTGGCCCTGCGCTTTCACCAGGCGGGCTACCGCCTGGCCTTGGTGGCGCGCCGCACCGAGGAGGTCAAGGCCTGGGCGATCGCGCAAGGCATCGACCCTGCAGACTATGAGATCTACAGCGCCGACGTCTCGGTGGTGGACAGCATCGTCGCCGCCGGGCGCGACTGCCTTGTGCGCCAGGGCACGCCCGACGTGGTGATCGCCAATGCCGGCATCAGCGTGGGCATGGACACGGCGGTGCGTGGCGACATCGACGTCATGGCCCGCACCTTTGCCACCAACAACATTGGCATGGCCGCCACCTTCCACCCCTTCGTCGATGCCATGGTGCAGCGCAAGAGCGGCACCTTCGTGGGCATCGGCAGCGTGGCCGGCATCCGCGGACTGCCCGGGCATGGCGCCTACTGCGGCAGCAAGGCGGCGGTGATCAGCTACTGCGAGAGCCTGCGCGGCGAGATGCGGCCCCATGGCGTGCGCGTGGTCACCATCTCGCCGGGCTACATCGACACGCCGCTGACCCAGCACAACCGCTATGGCATGCCCTTCCTCATGAAGGCCGGGGATTTTGCCGAGCGGGCATTCCGGGCCATCACTGCAGGCGCCACCTACCGCGTGATCCCCTGGCAGATGGGGGTGGTCGCCAAACTCATGCGCCTGCTGCCCAACGTGGTGTTCGACAAGGCACTGGCGGGGCGGCCGCGCAAGCGCAGAATGGACGAGTAGCCCCCTGAGTCGCTTCCCGCCGTCCCCCAGCGCGGCGGGGCGGCCCTTGCCATGAAGCATGAAAGGCACTTCCTTCGCAGGCTTCAGACGTGAAAAAAGCCCCCGAAGGGGCTTTGTTGCTGGGGAGCATGGGGCTCAGTAGCCGCCGTTGCCGCCACCGCCGTAACCGCCGCCACCACCACTGCGGCCACCGCCGCCACCGCCGTTGCGCGAACCGGAGCCGTAGGGGCTGCGAAAGCCGCCTTCGCTGCGGCCACCACCACCGTAGCCGCCACCGCCGCCGCCATCACCGCGACCGCCGCCATAGCCACCACCGCCGCCACCTTCACGGCCACCGCCGCCGTAGCCACCGCCACCGCCTTCACGGCCGCCGCCACCACCGTAGCCGCCACCGCCGCCGCTGCGGCCACCACCACCACCGCCGCCATAACCGCCACCACCGCCGCCGAAACCACCGCTGCGCGGTGGGCGGGGCTCCATCGGACGTGCTTCATTCACCACGATGCTGCGGCCACCCAGGGGCTGGCCGTTCATGCCGTTGATGGCGGCCTGGGCTTCGGGGTCACTGCCCATTTCAACAAATCCGAAACCCTTGGAGCGGCCCGTGTCACGCTCCATCATCACTTTGGCACTGGTCACTGCGCCAAATTGGCCAAAGGCCTGCTCCAGATCGCTGTCACGTACCGAGTACGGCAAATTGCCAACGTACAGTTTGTTGCCCATCGAGGGACTCCTCAAAAACACATGGATAAAGCGATGGAGTCCCGATACCGCAGCCAGCTAATCTCAATGACGCTCTCAGCGCGAAACTGACGGATCACCGCAAACTTGAGACGGGCAAAAGCCCGCCAACCCATTATGCGCCACAAATTTCCCAAAAAAGCAAGCTGCATGACAGCCCCGGGCCCGGTGTGGTGACAATGCCGCAGGCATGAAAAAAGGAGCCCGAAGGCTCCTTGTTTTTGTCGTCAGCAGGCAAAGCCTGCCGGGACGGGTGTGCGCTGCTTAGTAGCTGCTACGGCCACCGCCGTAACCACCACCGCCGCCGCCACCGCTACGGCCGCCACCGCCGCCGCCGTAACCGCCGCCGCCGCCACCACCGTAGCCGCCGCCACCACCACCGCCGCCACCGAAGCCACCGCTACGGGGAGCGCGGGGCTCCATGGGGCGGGCTTCGTTGACCACGAGGTCACGGCCACCGAAGTTGGTGCCATGCACGCCTTGGATGGCGGCTTGTGCTTCGGCATCGCTGCCCATTTCGACAAAGCCGAAACCCTTGGAACGACCGGTGTCGCGCTCCATCATGACCTTGGCGCTGCCAACCGAGCCGTACTGGCTGAAGGTTTGCTGCAGGTCTTCGTCGCGGAAGCTGTAGGGCAGGTTGCCCACGTAAAGTTTGTTGCCCATGAAGGACTCCTGAAAAAACATGAAAACGCGATGGAGCCCGACGCAATCAACAAACCTGTGACGACTTCAAAGACGCGAAACTGACCATTCACCGCTAACCTAACTGCCTTGCTGCTAAGCAGAAAAGCGAAGTCATTATTAATCACTTTTGTCGCTTGTGGGGTTTTATTTCAGCAAACGCTCCGAAGGCCTGCTTTTTATCCACCGGGGGTGGGCAGGGTTTCACCTTAGATTCGTATACAATCACAGCGTCTTTGGGGAGTAGCCCGCCCGGTCGCAACATGCGCCGGGGGCATGCGTCAACATACTTGGGTTCCTTGAAACCTATGGTGCATGCGGTTCTTGAGCTGGGCGAGACCATTGACTGCATGCCGATCCAATGGCCGGAGTCGGGGTGCAGTCAATGTGCGTCTCATAACAATCCGGCCGGATTGACCCCACCCCATGGAAGCCTTCTTCGTTTCGACCGCCATCGTCGCCCTTGCCGAGATGGGCGACAAGACCCAACTGCTGGCACTGGTACTCGCTGCCCGTTTCCGCAAACCCTGGCCCATCGTCCTCGGAATTCTGGTCGCCACGCTGGCCAACCACGGCCTGGCCGGCGCGTTGGGCGCCTGGGTCACCACCATGCTGGGACCGCAGATGCTGCGCTGGATCCTGGGCGCATCCTTCATCGCCATGGCCATCTGGATGCTGATCCCCGACAAGCTCGACGAGGAAGAGACCGGTGGCACCCCGCGCTGGGGCGTCTTCGGCACCACGCTGATCGCCTTCTTCCTGGCCGAGATGGGTGACAAGACCCAGATCGCCACCGTGATGCTCGCCGCCCAGTACAACGCCTACCTGTGGGTGGTGATGGGCACCACGCTCGGCATGATGCTGGCCAATGCCCCCGTGGTGTGGCTGGGCGAGCGCATCACACGGCGCGTGCCGATCCGTGCGGTGCACCTGGTGTCCGCAGGCATCTTCCTGGTCCTGGGCGGCATCGCGCTGTTCGCGCCCTTGGCCTCTTCCTGAGGGAGTGCGGCCGGCGCCCGGCTTTGGTATAGTTGTCCTCGCGCCGATTTGCCATAGCTTGCGGGCGCTTTATAAATTCTGCTAAAGACCCGACCGACACCCAAACCCCGGCCTCGTTTTTAGCGATGCCGGGTTTTTTTATGTCGTTCATTGCCACACCCCAGTCCATGCGTTTCGAGGAGGTGCTGCCGCTGCAGAGCGGTGCATCCATCCGCGACTACGTGCTGGCCTACGAAACCTACGGCACGCTCAACGCCGAGCGCTCCAACGCCGTGCTGGTCTGCCATGCCCTGAATGCCTCGCACCATGTGGCCGGCGTCTATGAAGGCCAGCCGCGCAGCGAGGGCTGGTGGGACAACATGATCGGCCCGGGCAAGCCGGTGGACACCAACCGCTTCTTCGTGATCGGCGTGAACAACCTGGGTTCGTGCTTCGGCTCCACCGGCCCCATGCACACTCACCCGGACACGGGCGAGGTCTATGGCGCCGATTTCCCGGTGGTGACGGTGGAGGACTGGGTCAACGCCCAAGCCCGCCTGCTCGACCGCCTGGGCATCACCCAATTGGCCGCCGTGCTCGGCGGCAGCCTGGGCGGCATGCAGGCCCTGGGCTGGACGCTGCAGTACCCCGAGCGCATGCGCCATGCGGTGGTGGTGGCCAGCGCACCCAACCTTACGGCAGAGAACATCGCCTTCAACGAAGTGGCGCGCCGCGCCATCGTTACCGACCCGGACTTCCACGGCGGCCACTTCTACCGCCACGGCGTGATCCCGCAGCGCGGCCTGCGCATCGCGCGCATGATCGGCCACATCACCTACCTCAGCGACGACGTGATGAACGAGAAGTTCGGGCGCCAGCTGCGCGAGGGCCTCACGCCCAAATACAGTACCCAGGACATCGAGTTCCAGATCGAGAGCTACCTGCGCTACCAAGGCGACAAGTTCAGCGAGTATTTCGACGCCAACACCTACCTGCTGATCACCCGCGCGCTAGACTATTTCGACCCGGCGCTGCAGTACGGCGGCAGCCTCACGCAGGCGCTGGCCCGCGCAACGGCGAAGTTTTTGCTCATCAGCTTCACCACCGACTGGCGTTTTTCGCCCCAGCGCAGCCGCGAGATCGTCAAGGCCCTGCTCGACAACCGCCGCCGCGTGAGCTACGCCGAGATCGACGCGCCGCACGGGCACGACGCCTTCCTGCTCGACGACCCGCGCTACATGGACACCATGCGCTCGTATTTCGACGCCATTGCCAAGGAGCACCACGCATGACCGAGAAAGCCACCATGCAGGCGCTGGCGCGCCTGGTACCCGCAGGTTCGCGCGTGCTCGACCTGGGCTGCGGCGATGGTGCCATGCTGTCCTACCTGCAGCGCGAGCGCGGCTGCAGCGGCTACGGCATCGAGATCGCCGACGCCAACGTGCTGGCCTGCGTGCGCCGCGGGGTGGACGTGATCCAGCTCAACCTGGACGAGGGCCTGGCCATGTTCGGCGACAACAGCTTCGACGTGGTGCTGCAGATCGACACGCTGCAGCACCTGCGCAACGCCGAGGTGATGCTGCGCGAGACGGCGCGCGTGGGCCGCACCGGCATCGTCGCCTTCCCCAATTTCGCGCACTGGCCCAACCGCCTGTCCATCTTGCGCGGGCGCATGCCGGTCACGCGGCGCCTGCCCTACCAGTGGTACGACACGCCCAACATCCGCGTGGGCACCTACAAGGATTTCGAGGTGCTGGCGCACAAGAACGAGTTGCGCGTGCTCGAATCCTTCGGGCTGCAGGATGGGCGCGAGGTGCGCGTGCTGCCCAACGTGATGGCGGGCACGGCGGTGTTCCACTTCGAGCACGCCTGAGAACCTGGTCCAAGCCCGCACCGGGCGGGGCGCCATGCGCGCGTCACGCAAGGGGTTTATGGTGCGGGGCTTGCGACAACCGCCCCGGAGAACCCCATGCACCTCGCCCCCCTGAAAACCTTTCTCGCTGCCGCCATGGCCACCCTGGCCCTGGGCGCCGCCGCCCAGCAGGCCTGGCCGCCCACCCCCACGGTGATCGCGCACCGCGGCGCCTCGGCGCTGCGCCCGGAGCACACGCTGGCGGCCTACCAGAAGGCCATCGACGACGGTGCCGACATCATCGAGCCGGACCTGGTGATCACCAAGGACGGGGTGCTGGTGGCCCGGCACGAGAACGCCATCGCCATCCTCAACGCCGACGGCTCGGTGAAGGAAGCCACCACCGACGTGGTGGACCGCCCCGAGTTCGCGGCGCGCAAGGCCACGCGCAGCATCGACGGCCAGGCCATCACCGGCTGGTTCACCGAGGACTTCACGCTGGCCGAGCTCAAGACCCTGCGCGCGCGTGAACGCATCCCGGCGCAGCGCCCGGCCAACGTGGCCTACAACGGCCAGTTCGAGATCCCCACGCTGCAGGAGGTGATCGACCTGGCCAAGGCGCAGAGCGCCAAGACCGGCCGCACCATCGGCATCTACCCGGAGACCAAGCACCCGACCTACTTCCAGTCCATCGGCCAGCCGCTGGAAGCACCGCTGCTTGCCGTGCTCGAAAAGAACGGCTGGAACCACAAGGACGCGCCGGTGTTCGTGCAATCCTTCGAGGTGGCCAACCTGCAGGCCATCCGCAAGCTGAGCACGGTGCGCCTGGTGCAGTTGGTGGCGCCCTCAGGCCGGCCTTACGACTTTGTCGCCCAGGGCGCTGCCAACACGCGCAGCTATGCCGACCTGGTCACGGCCGAGGGCCTCAGGCAAGTGGCGACCTACGCCAATGCCGTCGGCCCCTACAAGACACTGGTGGTGCCAGTGAAGGACGGTGCCCCCGGCGAGCCCACGGCACTGGTGGCCAACGCCCGCGCGGCGGGCCTGGCAGTGCACATCTGGACCCTGCGGCCCGAGAACAGTTTCCTGCCCGCCAGCCTGCGCAAGGCCCCGTCCAGCGACGCCAATGCGCGAGGTGACAGCGTGGCCGAGATCACTGCCTACCTGCGCGCGGGCGTGGACGGCTTCTTTACCGACGACTCGGCCGTGGGCCGCGCCGCCGTGCAGGCGTTCACCGGGAAATAATCAGGACGCCGTGGCGGCAGCCGGCGCGCGTCCACCCTGCCGCGCACCCAGCGCACGCGCCTGCGCCACCCATGCGCCCAGGCGTTTCGCATCGGCCGTGCGCACCGGGCCGAAGCTGCGCACCTTGACCGGCCGGATGCCGCAAAACTCCAGGATGGCCTTCTTCATCTGATGGTGCCCCGGCATGCGCGTGACCCAGCGGAAGTACCAGGGCGGCGAGTCCATGGTCACCAGCAACTCGGCCGTGCGGCCCGCCAGCAGCTTGTCCCACAGCGACGAGCCCTGGCGGTACTTGAAGGCATACCCGGGCAAAAAGACCCGGTCGATGAAACCCTTCAACAGCGCCGGCATGGCGCCCCACCAGCTGGGGTAGACCCAGACCAGGTGCTCGGCCCAGGTGATGTCGGCCTGGGCAGCCAGCAGGTCGGGCTCCAGGGGCTGCTCGCCCCGGTACCCGGCCTGCAGCAGGGGGTCGAAGTGCCGGGTGGACAGGTCCAGCCGCCGCACTTCGGCGCCGGCGGCCTGCGCGCCCTCGGCGTAGGCGGTCGCCATGCCTGCGCACAGGCTGTTGAGGGCAGGGTGGCCAAGGATGACCAGAATGCGTTGCGCCACGAGAACTCCCGAAAAGTGGTTGAGTTCCCCATGTTCACCTTGCCCCACGGGGCAGAGTCAAGCAGCGGGATCAGGCTTTCCGGTAAAAAACGGCGTCAGGCGGTGGCGTGGCCCACGGGGACCAATTGGCGCAATGGGCCCACGGGCACATCCGGTGCGGCGCAGGCCTGCGGCGTGGCGGGGGCCGCCATGGCATCGCAGGCGTACAGCTCGGCCTCCAGAGCGGCCAGTTGCCCGTCGAGCACCACCAGGCGCGCCATCTCCTGCGCCAGCGCCGCGCGCCGCTTTGCCAGCAGACCGGCCATGCGCGCCCAGCCGGCACTGCTGTGCAGATCAGGCAGCCCATCGAGCTGCGCCAGGCTGAACCCCAGACCCTGCGCCTGGCGGATGAGCTGCACACGCGCCACGTCGCCCTCGCCGTAGTGGCGGTAGCTGCCGTCGCGCGCCACCGTGCCGAGCAGGCCGCGCGCCTCGTACAGGCGGATGGCCTTGGGCGTGGTGCCGGTGCGTTGGGCAAGTTCTCCGATCCGCATGGGGAGGGTTCCTGAAGGGGGTGGGCGGTGGAGGGGATGGCTCCACCGCAAAATAGTAGCCTACGCACGTCCTGGCCCTCCACCTTTTGCCCACCACCATGCCCCAGTTCGCCGCCAACCTGAGCCTGATGTACACCGAGCTGCCCTTCCTCGCGCGCTTCGCCGCTGCCTCACGCGACGGCTTTGCTGCGGTGGAATGCCAGTTCCCCTATGCCTTCGCCCCGATCGAGCTGGCGGCGCGGCTGGCCGACAACGGCCTGGCGATGGTGCTGCTCAACGCCCCGCCCAGCGGCACCGACCGCGCCAGCATGGCCACGGCCTGGGAGCAGCAGGCGCGCGGCACGGCGGCGTTGCCGGGGCGTGAGGCGGAGTTTCGCCGCGGCGTGCAGGAAGCGCTGGAATATGCAGACGCCCTGGGCTGCCCGCGCATCCACGTGCTCTCGGGCATGGTACCGGCCGGGGTCGAGCGCGAATCGCTCAAGGGCCTGTGCGTGGACAACCTGCGCTGGGCGGCGGCCGAGGCGGCGCAGAGCGGGCGCGAGATCCTGATCGAGCCCATCAACCTGCGCGACATGCCGCGCTACTTCCTGAACCGCCAGGACCATGCCCATGAGCTGCTCGACGCGGCGCAGATGGACAACCTCAAGGTGCAGATGGACCTGTACCACTGCCAGATCGTGGAGGGCGACGTGGCCAGCAAGCTGCGCCGCTACCTGCCCACGGGCCGCGTGTCGCACCTGCAGGTGGCGGGCGTGCCCGAGCGCCAGGAGCCCGATCGGGGCGAGCTGCACTACCCCTACCTCTTCGACCTGATCGACAGCCTGGGCTACGCCGGCTGGGTGGGCTGCGAGTACCGGCCGGCCGCCGGCACCTCCGAAGGCCTCGGATGGCTTGAGAGGACGCAATCAGGCCACTGACTCCCGGCTAAGCAGGTGTGGTACGCAGCTCTGCGTAAGGGAATGCGTGAATAAATGTAACAGGCACTCGGGCTTAGAGTGAACGCAGACCGGCACAGCCGGCAATGCGCATTCACTTTCAGGAGACAAACCCCGTGTCAGCCCCCCTTGCCAACAACCGTTCCGTCGCGCGCCAGGTCACGCTCATGGCCATTGCCCTGGTGGCGCTGGTCATGGTGCTCGTGGGCCTGGCCATCGCCGTGCTGACCGAGCGCAACACGCGCGCCCAATTGATCGCCAGCGTGGGCGACACCGCGCAGAGCGTGGCCCAGTCGCTGGACGCAGCCGACAACACCAACCGCGAACTGGTGCAGCTCACGATGAAGGGCTTCCAGCGCTATTTCGACGCGGCCATGCACCTGGACGAGGCCACGGGCGAGCTGCGCAGCTACGGCGCCCTGGTCAACGAGGACTATGGCTCGGTGGACAAGTTTGCCAACGAGACCGGGGGCATCGCCACGGTGTTCGCGCGCAAGGGCGAGGAGTTCATGCGCATCACCACCTCGGTCAAGAACGACAAGGGCGAGCGCCAGCAGGGCACGCCGCTGGCGCGCACCGACCCGGCCTATGCGGCCGTGAGCAAGGGCGAGCCCTACACCGGCGTCACGGTGGTGGGCGGCAAGCCCTACATGGGCCACTACCTGCCGACCAAAGACGGTGCCGGCAAGGTCACCGCCGTGCTGTTCATCGGCAACGACATCAGCGTGTTCCACACCATGCTGCAAAAGCAGGTTGCGCAGACGCGCTTCTTCGAGCATGGCGGCACCTACGTGGTGAACCCCGGCGCCGGGCTGGACAAGGCCCAGTTCGTCTACCACCCGAGCGCCGGCGGCAAGCGCGTGCTGGAGGCCTACCCCCAGGCCGGCCCGTTCCTGGAGGCGCTGGCCGCCTCGCAGGACGGCTATGTGCGCGAGGCCGTGCCGCTGCTGGGCCAAGGCGCAGAGGACCCCTTCGCCCTGGTGCGCAAGACCGCTGGCGGCTGGTGGGTGGTGGCCGAGGTGCCCTACGGGGAGGCCATGGCCGGCCAGCGCCGCGTGACCCTGGCCGTGTGGGCGCTGATGGCGGTGGCCGTGGCGTTGCTGGCCGTGGGCCTGTTCCTGATGCTGCGCCGCGGCGTGAGCCGCCCGCTGCGCGACCTGACCCAGGCCATCACCCTGGTGGCGCAGGGCGACCTGACGCAGGTGTTCCACACCACGCGGCGCGACGAGATCGGTGCGCTGGTGCAGGAGGTCGAGGGCATGCGCCAGCGCTACACGCAGATGCTGCAGCAGGTACGCACCGCCGTGGACAGCATCGGCACCGCCAGCGCCGAGATCGCCAGCGGCAACCAGGACCTGTCGGCCCGCACCGAGGCCACGGCCAGCAGCCTGGCGCAGACGGCCCAGAGCATGGACCATCTGACCACCACCGTGCGCCAGTCGGCCGATGCCGCGCGCCAGGCCAACCAGTTGGCCAACACCGCCGCCGAAGTGGCCGCGCGCGGCGGGCAGGTGGTGGGCGAGGTGGTGACCACCATGGGCGAGATCAACCAGAGTTCGCGCAAGATCGCCGACATCATCGGCGTGATCGACTCGATTGCCTTCCAGACCAACATCCTGGCGCTGAATGCCGCCGTGGAAGCGGCCCGCGCCGGCGAGCAGGGCCGGGGCTTTGCCGTGGTGGCCAGCGAGGTGCGCAGCCTGGCCGGACGCAGCGCGGACGCGGCCAAGGAGATCAAGCAACTGATCAACGCCTCGGTGGAGCGCGTCGAATCGGGCGCGCGACTGGTGCACAACGCGGGCACGACCATGGACGAGATCGTGGGCTCGGTGCAGCGCGTGGGCCACATCATCGGCGAGATCACGGCCGCCTCGGGCGCGCAGTCGGACGGCATCGGCCAGGTCAACACCGCCGTGAACCAGCTCGACCAGATGACGCAGCAGAACGCCGCCCTGGTCGAGGAATCGGCCGCCGCCGCGCACAGCCTGCGCGAACAGGCCACCCGGCTGGCCGGCGCGGTGCAGGTATTCAAGCTCTCGGGCGTGCCGGCACTGGGCCTGTCGGCGGTGGAGGTGCCCGCCCTGCAGTAGGCGTGGCCGGCACTTTTTCTGACGGGAGTGGGCGGCGCCATCGTTTATCCTGAACTCCCTGCGGCCTTTGCCGCCCGTCCCGACTAAGCGCCATGGTTCCCTTCACTGCCGACGTGCCCACCATGCTGGTGATGATCATCCTGTCATCGCTGGCGGCCGCCTTGGCGATGGCCGTCGTGACCTGGGGCAAGCGCCGCGAAGGGGTGGAGCTGTGGGCCCTGGGCCTGCTGCTCAATGCCATGGCCTATGCCCTGTTCGCATCGCGCGGCCACATCCATGCCTTGCTGTCCATCGTGCTGGGCAATGTGCTGCTCAGCTGCATGTTCACCTGCCTGGCGGCGGCCCTGCTGCAATTCCAGGGCCGGCCGCTGCCCTGGCCCACCATGGCGGTCGCGCCGGTGCTCATGGCCGCCGGCATGGCCTGGTTCATCGACGACTATGCCGCGCGCGTGGTGCTGGCCGGGCTGCTGCTGGGGACGCTGAACCTGTGGGCGCTGTGGATCCTGTTCTCGCGACGCGGGTCCACGCCCGGCCGCGGCGCCTGGCTGGTCATGGCGGTCCTGGCCCTGCAGGCGCTGGTGTTCCTGGTTCGCGTGGCCGTGATCGGCGGCAGCGACGATCCGGCCACCGGCATCATGCAGTCCAGCGGCGTGCAGACGCTGACCTTCAGCACCACCTTCATCGAGCTGATGGTGGCCACCATGGGCTTCATCTTCATGGCCCGGGACCGGGCAGACGAGAACAACCGCCGCCTGGCGGCGCTGGACCCCCTGACCGGCGTGGCCAACCGGCGCGCGGCCATCTCGGCGCTGGACCGCGACGTGGCGCGCGCGGTGCGCACGCGCGAATCCATCTCGGTGATGATGGTGGACATCGACCACTTCAAGCGCGTCAACGACCACTACGGCCACCCCGTGGGCGACCAGGTGCTGTGCCACGTGGTCAACCTGCTGCGCGAGCGCCTGCGATCACAGGACCTGGTGAGCCGCTATGGGGGCGAGGAATTCCTCGTGGTGCTGCCCGACACCGACCTGATCGGCGCCCACCAGGTGGCGCGCCAGCTGTGCGAGTCGGTGTCCGGCGCGCGCTACCGGCACGAGGGCAAGGACATCAGCGTCACGGTGAGCATTGGCGTCTTCGGCGGCCGGCTGGAGCCGGGCGACAGCTGGGACATGCTGATCTCGGCCGCCGACCGGGCCCTGTACCGGGCCAAGGAGCTCGGGCGCAACCGGGTGGAGGCGGCCTTGGCCCTGCACCCGCCCTCGTCACCCTCCTCGCTCGACTCCAATCCCGAGACGCTGCCAACGTCTGAATACTGACCCGTGGCGCGCTGGCGCGCGTTGTGTTGGAATGTCGGTTTCATCCCATCCCGCCAGAGGAACACCACCATGAACGCCCGCGTCCCCCCCCACGCCCTGCAACCCGCACTGGCGCTCGAGCGGGTGAGTCAGGCGTGGGACACCGACATCCTGCGCCAGCTCACCGACTACATCGCCATCCCCGCCAAGTCGCCCGGCTTTGCCCCCGACTGGGCCGAGCTGGGCCTGCTCGACACCGTGGTGCGCAATGCCGCCACCTGGGTCGAAGCCCAGAAGGTGGCCGGCCTGCGCCTGGAGATCGTGCGCCTGGCAGGCCGTACCCCCGTGCTGTTCTTCGAGATCGACGCCACCGCGCCCGCCTCGGCCCAGACCGTGCTGATGTATGGCCACCTGGACAAGCAGCCCGAGTTCTCGGGCTGGCGCAACGACCTGGGCCCCTGGACACCCAAGTACGAGGACGGCAAGCTCTACGGCCGCGGCGGCGCCGACGACGGCTATGCGGTGTACGCCAGCATTGCTGCCGTGCAGGAACTCAAGCGCCAGAACGTGCAGCACCCGCGCATCGTGGGCCTGATCGAGACCTGCGAGGAAAGCGGCTCGGGCGACCTGCTGCCCTACATCAATGCCTTGAAGAGCCGCATGGGCGACGTGGCGCTGGTGGTCTGCATGGACTCTGGCGCCGGCAACTACGACCAGCTGTGGCTCACCACCAGCCTGCGCGGCATGGCCAGCGGCACGCTCAAGGTCGAGGTGCTGACCGAAGGCATCCACTCAGGCGACGCCTCGGGTCTGGTGCCTTCGTCGTTCCGCATCATGCGCCAGGTGCTCGACCGGCTGGAAGACAGCGCCACCGGCCGCCTGCTGCCCGCCAGCTTCCACTGCGAGGTGCCTGCGGACCGCCTGGCCCAGGCGCGTGCCACCGCCGCCATCCTGGGCGAGGAGGTGTACAGGCGCTTCCCCTGGGCGCACTACGACTGCGGCGGCTCCACCGCCTTTGCGCTGCCCACCACCACCGACCCGCTGCAGGCCCTGCTCAACCGCACCTGGACACCCACGCTCAGCGTGACCGGGGCCGAAGGCTTTCCGGCCCTGCAGGACGCGGGCAATGTGCTGCGCCCCTACACCGCTTTCAAGCTCAGCCTGCGCCTGCCCCCGCTGGTGGACGCGGCCCAGGCCGTACAGGAGCTCAAGACACTGCTGGAGGACAACGCCCCCTACCAGGCCCGGGTCACCTTCGACCACGGCGGCGGTGCCACGGGTTGGAACGCCCCGGCCACCACGCCCTGGTTCGAGCGGGCGCTCAACGAGGCATCAGAGGCGCACTTCGGCGCGCCCTGCGGCTACATCGGCCAGGGTGGCACCATCCCGCTCATGAACATGCTCAGCGAAGGCTTCCCTCAGGCGCAGATGATGGTCTGCGGCGTGCTCGGCCCCAAGAGCAATGCCCACGGCCCCAACGAGTTCCTGCATGTGCCGTATGCCAAGCGCCTCACGGCCTCGGTGGCCCACGTGATCGCGGCCATGGCCGCCGAGCAGGCCGCGCCAGCCACCCCGGCCTGAGAGGCTGAGAGTCTTTCCTCCTGCGCCCTGCCTTGGCGGGGCGCCGGTTTACCGCTTCCCTGTTGCAGGCCCTGATGATGGACAAACGCGCGTTTCTACAGACCTTCACCGCATCGGCCCTGGCATCCACCCAGCTGGGTGCATGGGCGCAGCCCGCACCCGCTCCCGTGCCGGCAAAGGGTGCGCAGCACCAGCTGTCAGGCACCGGCAGCGATGGCAAGCCGGTCATGTTGTCCGACTTCAAGGGCAAGGTCTGCCTGGTGAGCTTTTTCACCGCCGGCTGCGCCCTGTGCGTCAACGAACTGCGCCTGATGCGCGAGTTCTACACCAACAACCGCCAGCGCGACTTCGTGCTGCTGGGGGTGAACCTGGACGACAAGAGCGCGGATTTCATGCAGTACATCGACCTGCTCAAGGTGTCCGTGCCGGCGGAGCAGCGCTTTCCCATCGCCTGGCGCAACGCCCCAGGCCACCAGGACAGCTTCGGGGCCATCACGCGCAGGCCCACGCACTATGTGCTCAACCGCCAGCACCAGCAGGTGCTGCGGCGCGAGGGCAGTTTCCAGCCCACCGATTGGGACGACCTCTGGATCTCGCTGAACTAGGGCCTGTTAACACGCCCTGAACCGTTGGGTACTCGCCATGGCCCGGACCTGCCAGGCCTGGCCCTGCATGAAATCCATTGACGGCGCTGCACGGCCCCGTCACGATGCCTGCGTGCGGCAGATTGTTGCCTGCGCGAACCTTTCCTGTCCGCCCCCGGGCCACGACGCTCACTTCTGCCGCCTGTCCGATGACCGAACCCGCTCCCTCCACCCTGACCACCTTCACCGCCAGCGACGGGGAGAATCTGGCCGTCCAGGACTGGCCGCTGCCACCGGGCCAGGCCCAGCGGGGCACCGTGCTGCTGGTGCATGGCCTGGGGGAGCATGTGGGCCGCTACGACGCGCTGGCGCGGCAACTGGGGGGCTGGGGCTTTGCCGTGCGCGGCTACGACCAGTACGGCCACGGCGAATCGAGTGGCCCGCGCGGCGGGCTCACCACCGACAGCCGGCTGCTCGACGACCTGGCCGACATGGTGGACGCTGTGCGCGCCCGCACCCCCGAGGGCTTGCCTCTGGTGCTGCTGGGCCACAGCATGGGCGGGCTGGTGGCCTCGCGCTTCGTCGCACTCGGCGTGCGGCCCGTGGATGCGCTGGTGCTGTCGTCCCCGGCGCTGGACCCGGGCCTGGGCGCGGTGCAAAAGCTGCTGCTGGCCACCTTGCCGCGCCTGGCACCCAACCTGCGCGTGGGCAATGGCCTGGATGCGCAGTACCTCTCGCACGACAATGCCGTGCCGGTCGCCTACCTGGCAGACCCGCTGTGCCATGACCGCATCAGTGCGCGCCTGGCGCGCTTCATTGCCGACGGCGGCCCGGCCACCGTGGCCGCAGCGGCCCAGTGGAAAGTGCCGACCCTGCTGATGTGGGCCGGCAGCGACAGGCTGGTGAACCCCGCTGGCAGCCGCGCCTTTGCGGCCGCCGCACCCAGCGCCCGGGTGCAGTCGCGCTGTTTCGAACCGCTGTACCACGAGCTGTTCAACGAGCGCTCCGATCTGGCTGCCCCCGTGTTCGAGACCCTGCGCCAGTGGCTGGACATGCGCTGCCCGGCACGCGCCAACAACGCGGCCACCCGGGGCCGGCTCGCTTCCGTCGCCTGATCGTGATCGGCCAGGGCCTGTAGACCAGCCCCGGTGATTCCTGCGTGCGGCTTACTTGCTCAGCAGGCCGCCGAGCATGCCGAACAGGTCGCTGCTGTGGCCCAGGCCGCCCTGGGGCGCATGGCCCTGCGGCGTGAGCTGGTCGAGCAGCCCCGGCAGCACCTGCGCCAGCTGGTTCGCCGCATCCGACTGGCCCACGCCCAGCTGCGATGCCACCTGCGACAGCGGGCCGGAGCCGAGCACGCGCGAGAGCTGGTCGCCCGAGATGGCCTGGTTGGTGCCAGAGCCGAGCCACGAGGCGATCATGTCGCCCAGCCCGGCCTGCTGGAATTTGGCCATCAGGCCGGGCAAGCCACCCACCGGGCCGTCATTGCTCACCAGCGACAGCACCGCCTGGATGAGCTGCGGATTCTGTGCGGCCAGCGCCACCAGCCCGCCCAGGCCACCACCGCCTTGCGCGGCCGAAGCACCGCCATGGCCCTGCGACGCGTTCTGAATGACAGCGCCCAGCACTGAATCGAGCAAACCCATGGTGATCTCCTGAAATAAGTCAGGGCAGGGCCGAAGCAGCCCGCCACCCGGAGATGGTACGCAGGCCAGGGCAGGCCCTGGTGTCAACAATGGTGAATTGTCCTACTGAGGGCCGCCGGTCGATAGGAGACCGCAAGCCTGCGGACTCACTTGGTGCGCGCAGGGCGCTTTTCGAGCAGGGGCTGGCTGATGCCCTGCACACCGACCAGGCCGAGCACGGTGACCAGCGAGTTCTGCGCACCCTTCCAGGCATCGGTCATGTCGATCCATTCCGACAGCGCGTGAAAGCCCCCGGTCTTGCCGCCGCCACCGATCACGATGGCCGGGATGCCCAGGGACATGGGCACGTTGGCGTCGGTGCTGGCACCGCTGAGCACCGTCTTGTGGCCGAACGCCGTGTTGGAGCGCACGGCGGCCTCGACCAGGATCGCATCCACCGGGGTGCGGCCGCCTGGGCGGTCGCCGATCAGCTTGCTGGACGCGCTCAGCGTGGTCACGCCCCAGCGCTGGTTTTCCTCCGCCACGGCCGCGTCCACGGCTGCCAGCACCTGCTTTTCGGTGGCCAGCAGCGGCTCCATCGCGTCGGAGCGGATGTCCACGGCCATGCGCGCCTCGGGGGCGATGGTGTTCACAGAAGTGCCGCCGCCCACCGTGCCCACGGTGAAGGTGGTCTTGGGCGAGGTCGGCGTGCGGATCTCGGAGATCTTGGCAATCGCCCGGCCCATGCCGTGGATGGCGCTCGGCACCTGGCCGAAGGCGGCATAGCTGTGGCCGCCCGGGCCCTTGAAGGTGACCTCGTGGCGGTGGCTGCCCGTGCCGAGCACCAGAACGGTGCCGTCCGGGGCGGGCTCCAGGGCCACCATGCCGTCGATGTCCAGGTGCTCGGCGAACAGGTGCTTCATGCCGCGCAGGTTACCGAGTTCCTCCTCGCCCACGTTGCCCACGAACACCAGGTCGCCCACGGTGGCGATGCGGTTGTCGTTGAGCACCTTGAGCCAGGACAGCAACACGGCCAAGCCGCGCGTGTTGTCGGAGATGCCGGGCGCATACAGGCGGCCGTCGCGCTCCTTGACCTTCACGTCGGTGCCAGCCGGGAACACCGTGTCCATATGGGCCGAGATCACCAGCTTGGGGCCCTGGCCCGTGCCCTTGCGCACGCCGACCACGTTGCCTTCGGCGTCGATGGCCGCATCGGTGAGCCCCAGCGCCTTCAGCCGGGTGAGGAAGGCTTCGGCGCGCTTTTGCTCCTTGAAGGGCGGCGCCTCGATCTCGGTGAGCAGCTTCAGGTCGCCGATCGAGCGCTCGTGGTCGGCCTTGACGGCCTCGAGCAGCTTCTGGATCTGCGGGGCGGCCATGAGCTGGGTGTAGGCCTGGTCCACGGCGGGGCGCAACTGGGTAGGCGTGGGGGCGACGGCCTGGGCATGGGCCGCACCGCCCAGCAGGGTGGCGACGGACAGGGCAACGGCGCTGGCCGCGAAGGCGAAACGGGGGGTACGGGTCTGGATCATGGTGGAAAGGAAAATTGACGAAACTACAAGAATGCGGACCGCCTGGCAGGCGACAAGCGGCACACTGCAACGGAGCAATTGTTGGGCCGCAGCGCCGCTTTCGGCTCTGCTTTAATCTACCCACTCGTCAGTTTTTCTTACATGCACCGCCATATCCCCAGCACCCGCGCCCTGCTCATCTTCGACGCCGTGGCGCGCCACCATGGCGTGGGCAAGGCCGCCCAGGAGCTGTTTTTGACCCACAGCGCGGTGAGCCAGCAGCTGCGCCAGCTCGAAGGGCAACAGGGCTTGCAACTGGTGCGGCGCAGCGCGCGTGGCACCGATCTGACCGAGGTGGGCCGGCGCTACCACGCGCAAATCGTGGGTGACCTGCTGCGCCTGCAGAACCACACGCGCGAGGCCATGGCCCAGCGCGCCGACGGCACCAGCCTGCAGGTGGGCTGCGTGCCGGTGTTCGCCGAGCGCTGGCTGCTGCCGCGCCTGCCCACCTTCCTGGCCGAGGAGCCGGCCTGCAGCGTGCACCTGCAGGTCTACCCCACGCAAACCTACATGGCCGAGATCCCGTTCGACGTGGCCGTGCAATACGACGATGCGGCCTGGCCCAGCGCCCTGCAGCAGCCCCTGCTGCGCGAGGCCTGCGTGGCCGTATGCGCACCAGGGTCACGCCACCGGCGTGCCATGGAGCGCGGCGATTTCAGCGCCGTGCCGTTGCTGCAGCTCAGCTCGCGCCTGGGCGCCTGGGACGACTGGTTCGCCCACGCGGGCGTTGCCCACACGCCGGCGCACAGCCTGGGCGGGCACCGGTTCGATCTGTTCTCCATGCTCGTCGAGGCGGTGCGCGCGGACCTGGGGGTGGGCCTGGTACCGCGTTACTTCGTGGAGCGCGAGCTGCAATCGGGCGACCTGGCCCTGGCCCACCCTTTCGTGGACAGCGGCCTGCGCGGCTACAGCCTGTTCGTCGCGCGCGAACGGGCGCAAGAGCGCGCCGTCCAGGCCTTTGTCCACTGGCTCACGCAGGCCGTGGCTTCGCAAGTGCCTGTCACGGCACCCTGATGCTCAGGCTCTGCGGCGCTGCACTGCCAGCCACGCCAGGCCTGCACCCGTGACCACGATGGGTACCAGCGACCCCGCGTTGAGCAGCGTCCAGCCCTGGGTGGTGACCAGCACGCCCGACGAGAAGGCACTCACCGCCAGCGTCGCGAACACGCAGAAGTTGATGGCGGCCTGGGCGCGGTCCTTCTCCTCGGGCCGGTAGGCCGTCATGGCCAGCGTGGTGGCGCCCGTGAACAGGAAGTTCCAGCCCACGCCCAGCATGAACAGGGCAATGCCGAAGTGGTGCAGCTCCACCCCCGACAGCGCCACGGCCACGCAGGCGAAGTTCAGCAGCACCCCCGTGCCCATGACGGGCAGCACACCCAGGCGCTTGATCAGGTGGCCGGTGAAGAAGCCCGGCGCGAACATACCGATCACATGCCACTCCAGCACCAGTGCCGCCTGATCGAAGGCGAAGCCGCACACCTGCATGGCCAGCGGCGTGGCCGCCATCAGCAGGTTCATCACGCCATAGCCCAGCGCGGCGCCCAGGATGGCCACCACGAAGGCGGGCTGGCGCATCAGCTCGGCCAGAGGCCGGCCCTGTTGCGGCTGGCCTGCGGCGTCGAGCACAACGGGCGGCGGCGCGAAGCGGATGGCCGACATGCAGGCCATGGCCAGCAGTGCCACGCCCATGAGCGCGACGTAGGCGCCGGCAAACGGCACCGGGAACAGCATTCGCGTGGCACTGGCCAGGTTGGGGCCGGCCACGGCGCCCAGCAGGCCACCCGCCAGCACCAGGGAGACGGCCTTCTCGCGGTAGGCCGGCACGGCCAGCTCCGCAGCCGCAAAGCGGTAGAGCTGGCCATTGGCGCTGTAATAGCCAGCCACCACGGTGGCCGCGCACAGCAGCCAGAAGTGTGCGCTGAACGCAGCCCAGGCGCACAGCGCCGCCGACAACACGGCCACGGCCAGCCCGATCTGGAACGACACCTTGCGCCCCCAGCGCGCCTGCGTGGCCGCCACCAGTGCCGTGGACAGCGCGCCGCCCACCACATAGCCCATCACCGGCAGCGTGGCCATCCAGCCATAGGGCGCCAGCTGCAGGCCCACAAGCCCGTTGATGGCGATGAAGACGACGTTGTTGGTCAGGAAAAGGCCCTGGCACAGGGCCAGCAGCCAGAGGTTCTTGTTCATTGAAGACGGGGGCGCCGGGCGCGAGGGCAGGGGAAGGAGGCGCCCATTGTGCACATCGAAATCCCTGGCAGGCGCGCCAGCGGCTGTGCATGTGCACCAACAGGAGTGCCCGGACGTTGCACAGGGATTGGAGCCCCTGCGTGGCACGGATTGTGTATGGTGGGCCATGCACGGCTGGCCTGTGGCGCTGCATGCATTGCAAAGGATGACCGGATGTACCACGGAGAACGTTTCAACAGCATCAGCCACCTGGTGGGCGCCGCCCTGGCCGTGGCCGGCACGGCAGTGCTCGTGGCGCTGGCCGCCCGGCTGGGCGACCCGTGGAAGATCGTGGGTTTCAGCATCTACGGGGCCATGCTGGTGGCGTTGTACACGGCATCCACCGCGTACCACAGCGTGCGCGGGCGCGCCAAGGAGATCCTGCAGAAGGTGGACCACTGCAGCATCTACCTGCTGATCGCGGGCAGCTACACGCCGTTTGCGCTGGTCTCGTTGCGCGGCGCCTGGGGCTGGTCGCTGCTGGGGGTCGTCTGGGGCCTGGCCCTGCTGGGCATCGCGCAGGAGATCTGGCTGGCCAAGGGCGCACGCGTGCTCTCGCTGGTGATCTATGTGCTGATGGGCTGGCTGGCCCTGGTGGCCGTGGTGCCGCTGTGGCAGGCGCTCACCCCCGCCGGCTTCGGCTGGCTGCTGGCGGGCGGCGCCTGCTACACCCTGGGCATCGTCTTCTACGCCACCGACCACAAGGTTCGCCACGGCCACGGGCTGTGGCATTTGTTCGTGCTGGGCGGCAGCATCTGCCACTTCGTCACGGTGCTGCTCTACGTGGCCTAGCGCACACGGCCGCTGGTTATTCCAGTTGGCTATTCCAGCCAGCCCTTCGGAACCTTGTCGGCCTTTTTTTCCAGCGGATTGGCGGTGAGCCACTGGGCCGGGTACTGGCGCATGAATTCCTTGGCCTTTTCCTGCCGTGCGCTGAGCCAGGCGTCGTAGGCGCCTTCGTTGAGGATGGCGGGCATGCTCTTTTCGCTGCCAGGCTGCTGGTAGCGGTGCATGAGGGCGTGGTTGTTGGCATTCACCGTGAGCAGCGCGTAGCTGAGCAGCACTTCGCCATCCGGCCCTTGCCAGCGCGCCCACAGGCCCGCCACGCCCATGGGCTTGCCATCCACCCGCGTGATGCGGGTGGGAACGGCCTTGCCCGGGCGAAAGTCGTCTTCGTAGAAGGCCAGCATCGGCACGATGCAGCGCTGGCCGTTGAGCCAGGCATCGCGGAACGCCGTGCCGGTGGAGGCGGTATCGGACTTGGCATGCGCCAGCTTGGGTGCACGCAGCTTGCCATCGGACGCCGATTTGACCCAGTGCGGCACCAAGCCCCACTGCGCGGGCACCAGTTCGCGGCGCCGCGCGGCGCGGCTGGGCGGGGCTTCGGCCAGTCCTTCGCTTGCGACCACCGGCGCAACCTCGTCGACCGCCTCTGCAGCAGCGCGGATGAAAAACCCGTTCTTGCGCGGCCACAGATGCCGCTCGCCCAGCACGGCGGGTGACTCCACTCCGAAGGATTCGGGGTAGGCGCTGGCGTTCTGCAAGGTTTCGTAGTAAGTGCTCATGCGGCGATGGTACCCGCGCAGTGCACCCCAAGCGGCCCCGAAGCTATCCAGCGGCGGGGCTCAGAGGCTGGGAATTTTTTGGCCGTGACCGGGGGGCGCGCCAAAACGCCTCGGATCTAGGCGCAAAGCACAGCCATAGCTCGTGCTATGGCGAGCAGTTGCTTTCGACGAGCCGGGGTGTTTTGGCGTGCAAGGCGGGCATGGACGAAAGATTCTCAGCCTCTCAGGACCGTGCGTGCCCTGCCGAAGCTGCCGTATGCCGATGACCCGGAGCCACCGCTACCCGGTCGCGCCCCAGGGCCTTGGCGGTATAGAGCGCCTGGTCGGCCCGCTCCAGCGTGTGCTCGATGGTCTCGTCGGGCAGGTGCTGGGCCAGCCCGGCCGACACGGTGAAGTGCACCGCCTCGGGCACATGCAGCACCTGCAGCCCCGCCACCGCAGCGCGCACGCGCTCCAGCAGCTCGTGCCCATCATCGAGCCGGGTGTCGCAGAGCATGAGCACGAACTCTTCGCCGCCCCAGCGGGCGAGCACGTCGGTATCGCGCACGCTGGCGCGCACGGCGGCGGTGAAGGCCTGCAGGGCCCGGTCACCCGTGGAGTGGCCGTGCAGGTCGTTGATGGGCTTGAAATGGTCGATGTCCAGCAGCGCCAGCAGCAGGGGGCGGCCGCTGCGCAGGCTGCGCCGCTGCTCCAGCAGCATCAGGTCCACCATGGCGCGGCGGTTGAGCAGGCCCGTGAGTTCGTCGCGCATGGCCAGTTCGCGGTTTTCGGCCAGCGCCTGGGCCAGGGCCTCGCGCTGCTGGCGCAGGCGCTGGCGGATGTTCTGGATGCGCAGGTTCAGCGCGATCGAGCCCCCCAGCACGAGCAGCACCATGAGCGCATAGGCCGTGTCCACCACGCCGTAGGTTCCGGCATTGAACCGGGCTGCCGCAGCAACCGCCACGACAAAGGTCAGCAGGGCATAGGCACCGATGCCCACGACCTGCGCCAGCGTCAGGCCGAAGGTGCCGAAGAACAGGATCATGGCCAGCACGGCAGGCACCACACCGCGCGCATTGCCCGCGAGCACGTAGGCCACAGCACCGCTGGTGATGGTCCAGGCCATCTGGGCCATGGTGAGCGAGGGATCGGGCAGGCGCGCGGACCAGCCGCTGAAGACCATGGCCGTCATCACCATGAGGCCGCCCACCGAAATGGCGGCCCACCACTGGACCGCCTCTTCGTGGGCGGTCATGCCCGCATGCGCGAGCATTAGCATCACGCCCGAGCTGCCGATCATGAGCAGCAGCGCGAGCAAGGCCATGCTGCCTATCGTGCGCTGCCGACGGTCAGTGGGAAGGAAGGAGCCCACCAGCCGCCGCCAGTGGGTGGGTTTGTGCAAGGTGGCCTGCCTCTCATGCCAAGGGCACGTCGCCCGGGTTGGGCGCGCTGGGCCAGCGGCGCTGGCCGGGATTTTACCGGTGGGGCTTCCCGGGCGGGGAGTTTTTGTGTCGCATCCGCGCCTGGGTCAGGCGACCGTGAGCGCGGCCAGGGCCGCCAGGGGCGCCGTCTCGGCCCGCAGCACACGCGCGCCGAGGGTGACGGAGGCAAAGCCGTGCTGCAGCGCCAGGTTCTCCTCGGCTGGGCTCAACCCGCCTTCGGGGCCCGACAGAAACACCACGGGACCCGTGCCTGCCGCCCCGGTGTGCAAGGGGACAGTGCCCGCCCGCAGCGACAGCAGCAGGCGCTGCGCCGCGCCCGCAGCGCCTGGCTGGGCCTGTGCGCGCACCCAGCCCGCCAGATCCACCGCACCGTGCACCACGGGCACGCGGTTGCGGCCGCACTGCTCGCAGGCGGCCACGGCCACGGCCTGCCAGTGGGCGATTTTCTTGTCGGCGCGCTCGCCCTTGAGCTTGAGCACGCTGCGCTCGGCCACCAGGGGGGTGATGCTGGCCACGCCGAGTTCGGCGGCCTTCTCCACGAGCCAGTCCATGCGCTCGTTGGCGGTGATGCCGGCCAGCAGGTGCACGGCGCGCGGCGCCTCGCGCTCGATGGCATGGTGGGCGCCGACCTGCACGCGCACGTCGCTGCGGCCCATGCGCAGCACGGTGGCGTCGAATTCGCCGCCGGGGCCGTCCTGGCTACCGTGGAAGAGGGTGATGGCGTCGCCGGGCTGCAGGCGCAGCACCTGCACGTGGCGGGCGGCGCCCGGGGGCAGGTCGATCTCGGCGCCAGGCGCGAGATCCACAGGGCAATGGAAGCGGGGCATAGATGCTATCTTTTCAGTAGCATTTCAAACGCGTCCGAAGGCATAGCCCATCGGGGCTGCGGTGCCCTCGATCTCATCGAGCATCTTGAGCAGCGGGCCCAGTTGCCGGTAGCGGTGGGTGGTGGCACGGATATAGGCCATGAAGCGCGGCGCGTCGGCCAGGTATTTGGGCTTGCCGTCGCGCAGGGTGAGGCGGGCGAAGATGCCGGCCACCTTGAAGTGCCGCTGCAGGCCCATCCATTCCACGCTGCGGTAGAACTCGCCGAAGTCCTCGCCAAAGCCGCTGGCGCTGTTCGCGCCCAGCAGGCCGGCCTTGCGCGCCTTCTCCCAGTAACGCACGGTAATGTCGATGACAAATTCCTCTTCCCAGCTGATGAAGGCGTCGCGCATCAGGCTGGCGATGTCATAGGTGATGGGGCCGTAGACCGCGTCCTGGAAGTCGAGCACCCCGAGCGGCGCGCCCTCCTGCACCGGCACCATCAGGTTGCGGGTCATGAAGTCGCGGTGCACGTAGACCTGCGGCGCCGCGAGGTTGTGCGCCACGATGGCGTCAAACGCGCTGGACAGCGTGGCCTGCTGCCCGGCATCCAGCGTGACGCCGCGGTGCTTTGCCAGGTACCAGTCGGGGAACAGCGCCAGCTCGCGGCGCAGCAGGGCTTCGTCGTATGCAGGCAGCACACCGGGCTGGGAGGCCAGTTGCCACTGCAGCAGCACATCGGTGGCCTGCTGGTACCAGGCATAGGCGCCGCGAGGCTTCTCGGGGTCGAGCAACTCGATCAGCGTCTGGTGCCCCAGGTCGGACAGCAGCATGAAGCCGCCCGCCTCGTCCCAGGCCAGGATCTGCGGCACGTTCAGGCCGGCGTCGGCCAGCAGGCGCTGCACCTGCACGAAGGGGCGGCAGTTCTCCTTGTCGGGCGGGGCATCCATCACGATGCAACTCGTGCCCAGCGCGGTGTCGATGCGCAGGTAGCGGCGAAAGCTCGCATCGGCGGATGCCGGGCGCAGCGTTTCGGGCCTGAGCTGATGGCCTCCCACCAAGGGCCCCAGCCAGGCGTCGAAGGCGCGGTGGCGTTCGGCGTCAGGCCAGGTGACGGTGGAAGAAGGGGGCGTTGCCGCCGCCGCACCCGCGAGTGAGGGGGAGGAAGATGGGGGGAAAGGGTGGCTCATGGATAATCCGATTTTACAAACCCGTTCCCTGGCGCGGGTTCCCTTCTTCTGATTCAGCCCATACCGTCCCACGTGCCACGCCGCAAGCCCCCCACCGTGCAGACCCCTTCCTCCCGGACCCGGCCCGCCACGGCACCCGGGGAGCGGCTGCGCCGCCCCGTGCCGCGCGCCCTGGCCTATGGTGTGGCGCTGGCCTGGTGCGGCCTGCCGCTGGCAGTCCAGGCACAGAACGCCACGCCCAGTGCCTGGGATGCCCCGCCCGCCCTGCGCAGTTCGCCCCTGCTGCAGGAAAACATCCCCGAGCCCGTGCGGCCGCAGCTGCCGATCTTCGTCACCGGCGACCACATCAGCGGACAGACGGACCTGAACGCCACCATCGAAGGCAACGCCGAGCTGCGCCGGGGTGACACGGTCATCCGCGCCGACCGCCTGGACTACGACGTGCCCGAGGACCTGGCCAAGGCGCGCGGCTCGGTGCGCATCAACCGCGCCGGCAACGTCTACGAAGGCACGGCGCTCGACCTCCGGGTGGAGGCCTTCGAAGGCTTCTTCAACGACGCACGCTACCGCTTCCTGGCCACGCAGGCCCATGGGGACGCGTCGCGCGTGGATTTCATCGACCGCCAGCGCTCCATCGTCCACGACGCTACCTACACCACCTGCCAAAAGGGCGACGAGGCATCCTGGCAGCCCGACTGGGTGCTGCGCGCCAAGACCATCCGCATCGACCGCGAAGAGGAAGTGGGCACGGCCGAGAATGCGGTGCTGGAGTTCAAGGGCATCCCGCTGCTGCCGATTCCGCGCATCACCTTTCCCCTGTCGGACAAGCGCAAGTCAGGCCTGCTGCCCCCGTCCTTCGGGCTGGACAGCCGCGACGGCGTGGCCTACTCGCAGCCCTACTACTGGAACATCGCGCCCAACCGGGATGCCACACTGCGCGCGGCCCTGCTGTCCAAGCGCGGCGCCAACCTGGGTGGCGAGTTCCGCTACCTGGAGCCGACCTACAAGGGCGAGATCAGCGGTGACTACATGCCGTCGGACCGCCTGCGCGACCGCGACCGCTGGGGTTTCACGGGCAAGCACGACGCGCTGATCGCCTCCCCCGTGGGCGGCCTGAACCTGAGCCTGAACCTGAACCGGGTGAGCGACGACAACTACTGGCGCGACTTCGGCCGCGTCTCCGAGCCGCTGCGCCAACGGCTGCTGCCCGGCGATGCCACGCTGAGCTGGGGCGCCGGCGACATGTCGGTGCGCGCGCGCGCCTTGAAGTGGCAAACGCTGCAGGACGTGTCGGCGCCCATCGTGCCGCCGTACGACCGCATGCCGCAACTGGTATGGCGCTACGAGCCGAGCATGCTGCCCGGCGGCTTCGACGCCAGTGTGGAGCTTGATACCACGCGCTTCCAGGCCGACCGCTTTTTGACCAAGCAGCCCGATGCCAACCGCTCGTTCGCGGTGGCGCAGATCAGCCGGCCGTTCCTTGCGCCCGCCGGCTTCATCACGCCGCGCCTGCAGCTGCACACCACGCAGTACCAGTTCGACGGCCCGCTCAGCGACGGCTCGCGCTCGGCCAGCCGCACGCTGCCGACCTTCAGCCTGGACAGCGGCCTGGTGTTCGAGCGCGATGCGAGCTTCTTTGGCCGCTCGTTCCTGCAGACACTGGAGCCCCGGGCGTTCTATACCTACACGCCCTACCGCGACCAGAGCAAGCTGCCGCTGTACGACACGGCGCTCAACGACTTCAACTTTGCCACCATCTACACCGAGAACTCTTTCGGCGGCAATGACCGGTTGGCGGACAACAACCTCCTGACCATGGGCGTGACCACGCGCCTGATCGACCCTGACTCGGGTGCCGAAGCAGCGCGCTTCGGCGTGGCGCAGCGCGTGCGCTTCACCGACCAGCAGGTGACCCTGCCGGGCGCTGCGCCGGTGAACGACCGCCTTTCGGACATCCTGGTGGGCGCCGGCATCAACTGGACGAAGAACTGGGCCTACGATTCCACGGTGCAGTACAACCCCAAGACGCGGCGCTCCATCCGCTCCACCGTCGGCGCGCGCTACAGCCCGGGTAACTACCGTACCGTCAGCGCCGCCTACCGCTTCCAGCGCGGCACCAGCGAGCAGATCGACATCGGCTGGCAGTGGCCGCTCAACGACCTGTGGGGCGACAAGGGCAAGGACCTCGGTCCCGGCCGCGGCCAGGGCCCAGGCCGCTGGTACACCATCGGCCGCCTGAACTTCAGCATGCAGGACCGCAAGCTGGTGGACAGCGTGGTCGGCCTCGAATACGACGGCTGCTGCTGGATCGGCCGCGTGGTGCTGGAACGCCTTCAGAACAGCGTCTCTACCTCCAACACGCGCCTGTTGTTCCAGATCGAGTTCGTCGGGTTCTCCCGCCTCAGCCTGGGCTCCAGCCCCCTCGATACCTTCAAGCAGAATGTGCCGCGCTACCAGAACCTGCGCGACCAAGTTGGCTCGCCCAGCCGCTTCAGCAACTACGACTGACTGACACCGCCATGAACCACCGTGTATCCGCACTGGCACTTGCCTGCCTGACCAGCCTCGCCTGTGGGGGCGCATTCGCGCAGGGCCTGCGCATGCCGGGCAGCGCCGGGGCCGGCATCGGCCGTCCGGCCGCCGCCCCGGCCCTGAGCCTGCCGGCACCTGCAGCGGCGCAGGGACCGCAATCGGCCGACTTCATCGTGGCGGTGGTCAACTCCGAGCCCGTCACCAACAACGAAGTGCGCGCGCGCCTGGCGCGGGCCGAACAGCAGCTGGCCCAGCAGCAGGGCGGCAACCGCCCGCCGCGCGAGCTGCTGGCGCGCGAGGTGCTCGAACGCCTGATCATCGAGAAGGCCCAGATGCAGTTGGCCAAGGAAAGCGGCGTGAAAGTCGAGGATTTCGCCCTCAACCAGGCCGAGCAGAACATTGCCCAGCAGAACGGGATGACGCTGGACGACATGCACCGGCGCTTGGCCCGCGATGGCACGAGCAAGGAGCGCTTTCGCGAAGAGCTGCGCAGCCAGTTGCTGATACAGCGCCTGCGCGAGCGCGATGTGGACGCCAAGGTCAAGGTCAGCGACCAGGACATCGACCAGTTCCTGCGCGAGCAGCAATCGGGCGCCGATGCCTCGGCCATGGAAATCAACCTGGGCCACGTGCTTATCCTGGTGCCCGAGAACGCCACGCCCACCCAGGTGGCCCAGTTGCAGGCCCGCGCACAGAGCGCGGCCGACAAGGCGCGTGCAGCAGGCAGCGACTTTGCCGCCGTGGCGGCCGAGTTCTCCGACGCGCCCGAAGGCAAGCGCGCCGGCGGCCTGCTGGGCCTGCGTCCGGCCGACCGCTACCCCGATCTGTTCGTCAACTCCGTGCAGGGCCTGCCCGTGGGCGGCATCGTGGGCCCCGTGCGCTCGCCGGCGGGCTTTCACATCCTCAAGGTGGTGGAGCGCAATGTCGCCGGCCTGCCATCGACCGTGGTGCAGAACCATGCGCGCCACATCCTGCTGCGCCCGAGCGCGCAGCTGACTGAGGCGGCCGCCGCCGCCCGGCTGTCCGACTACCGCCGCCGCATTCTGGCCGGCCAGGCCGATTTTGCGACCCTGGCGCGCGACAACTCGGTGGATGGCAGCGCCAAGCAGGGCGGCGACCTGGGCTGGGCCAGCCCCGGCCGCTATGTGCCCGAATTCGAGCAGGCGCTCAGCACGCTCAAGCCGGGCGATATAAGCGAACCCCTGGTCTCGCGCTTTGGTGTGCACCTGATCCAGCTCATGGAACGCCGCGAAGCCAAGCTCACGCAGCGAGAACAGCGCGACATGGTGCGCGACGCCGTGCGCGAGAAGAAGCTGGAAGAGGCCTACGCCACCTGGGCGCAGGAACTGCGCGGCCGCGCCTATGTCGAGTACCGCGAACCACCGCAGTAGGGCCCCCACGCTCCCCGAGGGGGCTGGCCTTGCTTGGGGCGGCCCGGCGC
Source organism: Acidovorax sp. Root219 (assembly GCF_001428665.1). Classification (GTDB taxonomy): domain Bacteria; phylum Pseudomonadota; class Gammaproteobacteria; order Burkholderiales; family Burkholderiaceae_C; genus Acidovorax. The sequence goes on along the minus strand of NZ_LMIJ01000011.1, from coordinate 548,238 downwards.
TGCGGCCGTCCCGCCCTCGGACCACGCACTGTGGGTGATCGATCAGGTGAGCTCCGCCGGCAGGGTCTCGGGATCACTGGCCCAGCAGCCCCGCATCTGCGAATGGTGCATCATTCGCCGAAACGCGCTCAGCATCTGGGCGCTTTGCTTCTTTCCCCACGCGGGCCGATAGGTGCCACGTGCACCCTGCAGTTGATATGAAACACATTCCCCGCAAGCGCTTCGGCCAGCATTTCCTGTCCGACAAGGGCATCATCGATGGCATCGTGGACGCGATTGCGCCGCAGGCGGGCCAGCCCATGGTGGAGATCGGGCCGGGGCTGGCCGCGCTGACGCAGCCGCTGGTGGAGCGCCTGGGGCGCCTCACTGTGATCGAGCTCGACCGCGACCTGGCGCTGCGCCTGCGGCTGCACGGGCAGCTCGAAGTCATCGAGTCCGATGTGCTCAAGGTCGACTTCACGCAGCTGGCGCAGGACTGGCGCGCGCGCGTGGAACAGCCGGCCCTGAAGCTGCGGGTGGTGGGCAATCTGCCCTACAACATCTCCACGCCCATCCTGTTCCACCTGCTGGCGCACGTGGCGGTGATCGAAGACCAGCATTTCATGCTGCAAAAGGAAGTCATCGACCGCATGGTGGCCCATCCGTCCACCTCGGACTATGGCCGCCTGTCGGTGATGCTGCAGTGGCGTTACGCCATGGAGAACGTGCTGTTCGTGCCGCCCGAGAGCTTCGACCCGCCCCCGCGCGTGGACAGCGCCGTGGTGCGCATGGTGCCCCGGGAGGCTCCGGTCGCCCTGAACGAGCGCCTGCTGGAAGAACTGGTGCAGGTGGCCTTCAGCCAGCGCCGCAAGCTGCTGCGCCACACCCTGGGCCGCTGGCTCGAAGCCAAGGCTTACCCGGGCGTGTTCGACGTGCAGCGCCGCGCCGAAGAGGTGCCTGTGGCCGAGTATGTGGCCTTGGCTGCCGCGATGGGCCAGAGCACCTGATTGGAGACACCGCACCCAGGCCTGCCTTGCAGGCGTCGGGGTGGGGTGCTGAGGAACTGCCGCCTAAGGCGGCAGGATCATGCCGCGCTGAGCCAGTAGCCCGCGTTGAAGGGGCTGCTCATGCGCAGCGCCAGGGGGGACACGTCCACCAACTTGTCAGTGGGCATCTTTTCGGCGGCGGGGTCGGCGGGGATCTCGATGCCCTGGACCTTGGTCTGTGCTTCGTTAGCCTCGTTCGCCCGTTCTGCTTGGCTGGTGGATGCAGAACGGGCTACAGAAAAGAATAGAAACAGCGGAACGGGATCTTGCGGTCGCCCCAGTAGTCGGCAGCGTCGCGGAAGATGTCCAGAAGCTGCTCACGCGCTTCCTTGTCGAACTTGCCCGTGGCCGGGATCTGCTCCAGCACCACGATGAAGCCGGGCTGCGGGCCCGATTTGTGCAAGGGATCCGTCATGCAGTCGTACAACGCGTCGAAGTTCTTGCCGAAGTGCGACGGGAAGGTGAACTGTCCTGCAATCAGGTCCAGCACATCCTGCTTGGACTGCGCATGGGCCAGATTGGCATAAAGGAAATGTTGACCCAGGGAAGTGGCTGCATCCTGCAGGTCCTGCACGCGGAAGGCGCGAATGGACTGCACGATGTTGGTGCGCACGCCACGAAGTGGCGTTTCCAGGTCTTTACGAAGTGGCGTCTGCATCTCCGCTACTCTTTCTTTATAAAGTCCAAAAACTTCGGGTATCCGCCAGTCCACGGGGGCCGACTGCCGGTTGGGGGATTCAAGAGCGCGCACCGCTCACCGCCGGAAAGACCGGCCGGTACGTGGTGCGTCGGGCGTCATTTTTCGATGATTTCGCGAAAACTAGCGTAGTGGTCGCTGGTGTAGTAGCAGGCGTCCGGTACCCGGGGCTTGCCGCCACACACGATACGCCGGGCTCCCCGGTCGCGCGAACCTGGTGTTCTGACGGTGTACTCACGGTAGTGGCCACGCTTTTGGGCGGGCAACAGCCGTTCTCGATTGCCGAAAACCGATCCGTCCTTGTCGTACGGAAACGGGCCTCCTTCACGGATCAGCGCATACGTTGCACGCCCCTGGGGCGGCAACTCGGCCAGTGCGATAGGGGTGGTCGAACCGTGGGTGGAGGGGGATTGGCGGGCCTGCCCCACCACCGGGGAAAGAGCAAACGCAACACCCACCACACACAAAAACCCTGCTTTGCGCGCCCGGGTGGCTACAGCCTTCAGCATCAACAACACCTTTCAGAAACTACGGGTTAACCCGAAATTTCGAGCCCGTAGTGTGACTCAATGGTCCCCAAAAAGCAAGCGCCTGCACAAAGATTGGGCAGGCGCTGGGGGGTGTTGCAAGCAATATAAGTTAGTGCTTGCTATCTATCAATGGCTTATCGCGATGCGTTCGCATCGGCCACGGTAAGGGCTGTCATGTTCACGATACGGCGCACGGTGGCGCTTGCCGTCAGGATGTGCACCGGCTGCGCCGCACCCAGCAGCACGGGGCCGATGGCGATGTTGCCACCCGCAGCCGTCTTGAGCAGGTTGTAGGAAATATTGGCTGCATCAATATTGGGCAGCACGAGCAGATTGGCGTCGCCAATGAGATCGCTGTGCGGCATGATGGCCGCGCGGGCCTTGCCGTCGAGGGCCACGTCGCCATGCATCTCGCCATCGACTTCGAGCCAGGGGGCCTGCACGCGCAGCAGCTCCAGGGTCTGGCGCATCTTCACCGCGCTGGGCTGGTTGCTGCTGCCGAAGTTGGAGTGCGACAGCAGGGCGGCGCGCGGCTTGATGCCAAAGCGCATCATCTCTTCGGCCGCCATCACGGTGATCTCGGCCAGTTGCTCGGCCGTGGGGTCGTAGTTGACGTGCGTGTCCACCAGGAACACCTGGCGATCGGGCAGCAACAGGCCGTTCATGCAGGCATAGGTGCACACGCCGGCGCGCTTGCCGATCACCTGGTCGATGTAGTTCAGGTGCAGCGATGTGTGGCCCCAGGTGCCCACGATCAGGCCGTCGACCTCACCCTTGTGCAGCAGCATGGAACCGATCAGCGCCAGGCGCCGGCGCATCTCGATCTTGGCGATCTGCACCGTCACGCCCTTGCGCTCGGTCATGCGGTGGTAGGTCTGCCAGAAGTCGCGGTAGCGGTGGTCCTGCTCGACGTTGACGATGTCGTAGTCCGTCCCTTCGCGCAGGCGCAGGCCGAACTTCTCGATGCGCTCGGCGATCACCGCTGGGCGGCCGATCAGCGTGGGGCGTGCGATGCGCTCGTCGACCACGATCTGGGCGGCACGCAACACGCGCTCTTCCTCGCCTTCGGCATACGCCACGCGCTTCTTCGTGGCAGCCTTGGCGGCAGCGAAGATCGGCTTCATCATCGTGCCCGAGGCATAGACGAAGCTTTGCAGCTGGTCGCGGTAGGCGTCCATGTCGGTGATGGGGCGCAGGGCCACGCCGCTGTCGGCGGCGGCCTGGGCCACGGCCGGCGCGATCATCATCATCAGCCGCGGATCGAAGGGCTTGGGGATCAGGTACTCGGGGCCGAAGGCCAGTTGCTCACCCACATAGGCAGCGGCCACCACTTCGCTCTGCTCGGCCTGTGCCAGCTGGGCGATGGCGTGCACCGCCGCGATCTCCATCTCCAGCGTGATGGTGGTGGCGCCGCTGTCCAGGGCCCCGCGGAAGATGTAGGGGAAGCACAGGACGTTGTTGACCTGGTTGGGGTAGTCCGTACGGCCCGTGGCCATGATGGCGTCGTCGCGCACGGCCTTCACGTCTTCCGGCTGGATCTCGGGGTTGGGGTTGGCCAGCGCAAAGATCAGCGGGCGCGGGGCCATCTTGCGCACCATGTCCTGCTTGAGCACACCGCCGGCGGACAGGCCCAGGAACACGTCGGCGTTCTCGATCACCTCGGAGAGCGTGCGCGCCGAGGTCTTCTGCACGAACTGGATCTTGTCCTCGTCCATGAGTTCGGTGCGGCCGTCGTAGACCACGCCGGCCAGGTCGGTCACCCAGATGTTTTCGCGCCGGATACCCAGCTTGACCAGCAGGCCCAGGCACGCCAGGGCGGCAGCACCGGCGCCCGACGTCACGAGCTTGACGTCCTCGGGGTTCTTGCCGGCCACCTTCAGGCCGTTGAGGATGGCCGCGCCCACCACGATGGCCGTGCCGTGCTGGTCGTCGTGGAAGACCGGGATCTTCATGCGCTCGCGCAGCTTGCGCTCGACGTAAAAGCAGTCGGGCGCCTTGATGTCTTCGAGGTTGATGCCGCCGAAGGTCGGCTCCAGGCTGGCGATGATCTCGACCAGCTTCTCGGGGTCCTTCTCGTTGATCTCGATGTCAAACACGTCAATGCCCGAGAACTTCTTGAACAGGACGGCCTTGCCCTCCATCACCGGCTTGCCCGCCAGCGCTCCGATGTCACCCAGGCCCAGCACGGCCGTGCCGTTGGTCACCACGCCGACGAGGTTGCCGCGTGCGGTGTACTTGAAGGCAGCGTTGGGGTCCTTGACGATCTCCTCGCAGGGCGCGGCCACGCCGGGCGAGTAGGCCAGCGCGAGGTCGTGCTGGTTGATCATCTGCTTGGTGGCAGCGATCGCGATCTTGCCGGGCTTGGGAAACTCGTGGTACTCGAGAGCGGCACGGCGCAGCTGGGCGCGCTTGTCCGGATGGTTGTTGTTGTTCTCGGCCGTGGTGTTCTCGGGCATTCAATTGTCTCCAGCTTGGGGGGTGCGCAAGGGGTCAGTCAGCTCTTGTAGGAACATGCTTACACGTTCCGGGGGAAGGGATTGTAGGCCGCGTTCGGTAAAAACCCTAGTAAGCGAATCTGCTTAGTTGGGTGAGACAGCTTTGCGATCCAGGTTGGAAAGCGGCGGTCCCCCACGGGCGCAGGATCACCCAAATCCCTGCACGCCGTTGGGACAAGACCGCGCGCCATGGCCCCGGCGTCTAGCCGAACAGCGCCTCATAGCGCGCCACGTTCGGCGTCCTGGTATCGGGCATGACCGGCACCAGCATCCACTGCACGCGGCCCAGTTCAGAGTGGTCCAGGGTGTAGGTGTCCTGCGACAGCCTGGGCTGGTCGGGGCCATGGAACAGCAGGGAGAATGGGGTGCGAAACTGCTCGGGCAGATGGCCACGTTCACGCTCCGTGGCCTCTGTCAGGACCAGTTCCACGGGACCATGCTGGGTATGCGCGACGAAGCGGCTGCCCACCACAGCGCTGACAGGTTCAAAAGTGGTACTCATCGGTTGCGTTCGTAGGAGAGTGATTCAAAATTTGGACACCGCCCATTCCCTTGCCAGAATGGGCAGGTTTCCACGATCTGCCCAAACATCGTACCGCCGGTAATCCACTGTGTACCTATTGCCAGAACCATTTGCCCTGCGAGAGAGGACCGATGCGGACCACGGGTTCCTGCAGGCGCTGTACTTTTCGAGCCGCGAGGACCTGCAGCAGGCCATGGCGGACACCGCGCTGCTGCAGCAGTTGATGGCCATGCAGCAGAACGCACAGGAGATGGGATTTCGCCAGCACTTCCCCCAGGCCCGCCAGTGGCTGCTGCTGCAATCGGGCCATCCCATCGGCCGCATGGTGGTGGATGCCTCGCCCGCGCAATTGCACCTGGTCGACATCGCCGTGCTGCCAGAGGCCCGCCGCAGCGGCGCGGCGACGGCCGCGCTGTCCGCTCTGCAGGCGCACGCCCTGGCGCGCGGGCTGCCGCTCAGCCTGAGCGTCAGCCACACCAACCAGGCAGCGCGGCGCCTTTATGCGAAGCTCGGGTTCACCACCACCTCGCAGGACGATATGCTCGCGCGGATGGTCTGGCACGGCGATTGCACATGAACACTGTCACGGCACCCACCCCTTACCTGAAGCTGCCTTTTTCCTTCGACTTGGCACGCCTGCAGGAGGACCTGCGCCGCGTGGCCGCGTCCGAATGGATCGGCCACTTCAACACCTCCGCCTACGAAAAGGGCTGGAGCTGTGCGCCGCTGCGCTCCGTGGATGGCCGCACGGACCACATCATGCCGGTGGAAAGCGGCCACTTCGAGGACACCTCGATCCTGGAGCGCTGCCCGTACTTCCGCCATGCCATAGACCAGTTTCACTGTGACAAGACTTCCATCCGCCTGATGTCGCTGGAGGCGGGGGGTGTCATCCACGAGCACCGGGACGAAGGTGGAGCGCTCGAAGACGGCCTGACGCGCCTGCACATCCCCGTGCAGACCTCGCCGCTGGCCACCTTCCGCATCGACGGGGAGGAAATCCATTTCTCCGCAGGCAGCGCCTGGTACCTCAATGCCAGCTGCCTGCACGGCGCGGAGAACCGCAGCCCGCAGGCCCGCATCCACCTCATGATCGACTGCGTGACCAACCCCTGGCTGGCGCAGATTTTTCAGGCGGCCGGCGGGGTCCAGCGGGACCCGCCCCCGTACGGCGACCCGTCCATCAACGATGGCAACGTGCTGCAGATCATTGCCGCACTGCGCGCTGGGAGCCATGCGACCAGCATCCAATTGGCCGACCGACTGCAGGAAACCCATGCTCGAAGAACAGGCGCTGCTGCGCGGCCGTGAGGTAGCGCCGGGACAACTGGCGTCGTTGCATGGCTGGTTTCCCGTCAGCCTGGGCCACGGTCCCGCCACCGTCTCGTGGCGATTCCTCGGAGACAGGCGGTTCGTGGAGCCGTTCTTCGAAGACAGCATCCTGTCGCAGGCGCCGCAAGACCGCAAGGTGTGCACCACCCCCCTGTCCGCGCTGGACGATCTGCCCGAGAGCGTGCCACCGGCGGCCTTCATCTTCCACGTCTCGCGCTGCGGCTCCACGCTGCTCACGCAGGCGCTGGCCACCTTGCCACAGTGCATCGTGATGTCGGAGCCCCCAGCGCTCGATGCCTTCTTCCGGCTGCACCACCGGCACCCGGAGCAAAGCGGCGGCTCTCATACCTTCAGGCGACTGGTGGCTGCCCTGGGGCAGCGGCGCAGCCCCGCCGAACGGCAACTGGTCATCAAGCTCGACTGCTGGCACCTGCCCTGGATTCCCTTCGTGCAGGCCGCGTTTCCGGCCACCCCCATCGTGTTTTTGTACCGCCAGCCCGATGAAGTGCTGGCGTCCCATCGGCGCCAGCGTGGCCGGCAGATGGTGCCGGGACTGATCGACCTGTCGCGGTTGGCGGACCTGGTGCACAGGCCCGGCGCGCCGCAACTGGCTCCCGGCGACCTGGACGGCCATGCGATCCGGGTGCTCGAAAGCCTGTACCGCTGCGGGCTGGAGATGGCAGCCGCCTCAGACCTGGTCCTGATGGACTATGGGCAGCTTCCCCAAGTGATCTGGAACGGGCTGCTGGACACCCTGGGGATGGAGTGCACCCCCACTGAACTGGCCACGCTGCAGGCGCGCTCAGGCTTTCACTCCAAACATTCGGGCAGCCGGTTCCAGGGAGACCCTGCGCCAGCGAGCGCCGCACCGAGCCCGCCAACCCCCGAGCGCCTGGACGACGCGAACCGGTGCTACCGGCAACTGGAGCAGTGGCGGCTGGCGCGCAGCTCGGGCTAATGCCGGGCCTGGCGCCAGTTGTCCTCAGTTGCGAGACGGGAAGATGCCTTCCACGCAGATGATGTAGTTGAGACCCAGGTAGGGCTGCATGATGGATGCCGTTGCGGTCGTCTGCACGGGTACCTGCAGTGGCTGGCCGCCCCCCGTGGTACCCACGGTCACAGCGCCCGTCTCGGCCGCTGTGCTGACGCCACCCAGGTTGACCGGCCCGGTCACCGTAGGGCAGTAAATGGAGGCACTGCCGGGGCCGCCGGGCGACGCACTCAGGTAGGAGCCATTGGCCGGAGAGGTGCTGGTACCGGTCGTGCCGGTGGATGCCTGCAAGGTGGTTTTGATCGCTGTCGGATTCACGGTGGCCGTATGGTCGTGGGCAGGCAGATTGGCAATGGCCAACGTCACCGTCGCCGCGCCCGTGGCAATTACGGTGACATTGTTGGTTCCCGCCTTTTCGCCCTGGGCGACGGTGGCGATGCCCGGTCCGGGGCCCTGGGAGCCGACAGGAACCCTCCCCCGCAGATCCGGCAGGCCAAAAGTGTTCTGACCATCACCGCCATACATCGTCCCCAGCAGTGAAAACAGTGCGGAATTCTGGGCAATGGGCAGCGTTTGGCCATTGCAGAACATCCAGCCGCGCGGCGCGTATTGGAACGCGACCGGCATGATCGTGCCCATAAATGCATCCATGAAGGCTCCTTCAATAAAGTGGGTGAGAGGCGCCGGATGCTATGGCGCTGGCGTGCGTACGGTCAACGAAGAAATTGCCAAATTGCAATGCATGCATTCGACCGTGCAAAGGCCCATGCCCCCCACGCCGGTGAACCGCGAAGGAGGGTCGGGGTGCTCTCGCCCACCATGCATAGCCGGCCATCCCCGCCCATTGACCTTANCCCCCCCCCCCGCAGATCGCCGACGAAAGCTGATACAAAGATTTTTGCGACAGATGAGGGGAGCAGCCCCTGCACGAAAGCACCCCAAAGCCCGCGAGATGCAGTTGTCACATATGTATGTATTTTTGTGATTTGCATCCAGACGTTCTTTTGACCTCATGGATATTGTGTTTTTCTTTCATTTTGTTGCATATGTTTCAACGCAAATGCGGCGTATCGACTGATTTCGAGAAGTTTTCCGCAAATAGAGGGACTTCTGCGAAAACCACGCGAATTTAATGAATTTGTCACGAACGGGATTGAAACTGCCCTTGGACATGAACAAATCAAAAAGTTCCTTGTTAATCTTCGTCCAACGAATCGCAAACACAGCGCGGCACAAAACAGGCAGCGACCTGAATGCGATTAACAGCAAGCAGAACATCAGTGGATTGGACATCTGGAATGAAGCATCTGATTTCTCCCTGGATCGCGGCAGTGGCATTGGCCCCCGCATTCGCCCACAGTGGCGGCAATCAACAGACCGTCGAACTGAGCGGCGGCGCCGCGAACGTGGCCGCCACGGGCGGCACCGCGGTGATGAATATCTCGTCCACCCAGGGCGCCCAGGTCATCAGCGGCAATTCGCAGCAGGTGGTGGTGCGTGGCACCGTGCTCAACGCTGCCACCTTCGGCGCCCACAGCGAATTGAATATCGCCTCCCGCACAGGGCCCGGCGCCGGCTCGGGCAGCCAGGTCATATCGGTCCAGGGCCCTGTCGTCAACCAGGCCACTGGCAAGGGCGTGAAAAGTGTCGTGAATATTGGCGGGAGGTAATCCCGCCAAAAATCTCCGGTCGGTTATTGAAAATCAACCGGATTTCCCCGTGGTAGCCATTATCGATTTGGCGCCTTTCTTTTATCGTTATCAATGGAGTTCATTATGCAAAAGACTTTCGCACTGGCTATTTCCGCTCTGGTACTCGTCGCTGGCGCTGCCCACGCAGAAGTGAAAATCGGCGGCAATAACAACCAGAAGGTGACCGTGCAAAACGGCGCCGTGGCCAACATGGCCTTCGGTGCTTCCACTGCCAAGCAGAACCTGGCTTCCAACAAGGGCAACGTCAAGATCGGCGGCAACAACAACCAGGAAGTCTCCGTGAAGAACGGCGCCGTCGCCAACATGGCCTTCGGTGCTTCCAAGGCCGAACAGAACCTCGCCTCCAACGACGGCAAGTAATTCAGTGGCGCGTTCTGCGCCCTGACCTTCAAGACAGAAGAACAAGGCGTGCAGTAGCGCTGCTGCGCGCCCTGGAAGTACCTGTCCAAAACCTTTTGCGGATCCATCCGGCAGAAGGCTTTGAACAGGTTCTAAAGAGGAGAAGCACCCATGAAAACCCACTGTCTCGCCGCGCTGTGCCTGGCCGGCGCCTGCGCCGCTGCCGCGTCTTCGTCCGTTCTGGCCCAGACGCCCGTCCAGAAGGCCCCGGCCGGGCGCAGCGGGCTCGACCCCGCCTCGCGCACCAAGGTCACCAATGTGCTCTCGCGCACCCGCATCGACGCCGAGGACACCCTGGCCACGGTGGACCGCAAGCTCGTCACCGGCCCCAGCGGCAGCAGCTGCGCCACCAACATCGGCGCGCCCAAGGTGCCCGAGGGCGACAGCGGCATCGGCAACCGCTTCGGCACTGCCAACAACGACCAGGTCATCGTGGTGCAGGGCCCCGTGATCAATCTCTGCAAATAACCCCACCACCATCGGTTTCCAGCATGAAGAACAACAACAGCACCCACCACCCGCGCCGCCCGCGCCACCTTCTGGCCCTGTCGGGCCTGGCGCTACTGATGTCTGGCTGCGCCATACAGCCCAATGTGAGCGACCGCGTGAACATCATCGAGCAGGGCACCGTGGAGCAGGCCCCCCTGGTCACGCCGAGCAAATCGGGCTCCGTGCTGCGCGAAGGCCTGGCCTGCATGGACCGTATGCTGGCCGCCGAGAACACGCCCACCACGCTGATCGCCGTCAAATCCATCCCCGACCCCTCGGGCCTGTTCAGCACGGGCACCAAGGAGATGCTGATCACGGCCCTGTCGCGCATGTCGCGCACCAGCCAGGCCTTTCGCGTGGTGGACTACGAGGTGGACGCCCTGCGCCAAGACACGGTGCAGACCCTCACCAGCCTGCTGCTCAACAACAACCAGATGGAGCTGCGCAAGCCGCAGATCTACATCTCGGGCGCCATCAGCTTCGGCGACAAGACGGTGGTCTCCAAGCGCCAGAGCCTGGGGATTTCCACCGCCGCTACCGACACCGGCTACAGCTGGGACGTGCTGGGCAGCGCAGTCGGGCTGGACCTGCACCTGGGGGACATGAACACGCGCACGCTGTACTCGGGCATCGAGTCGGCCAACGAGCTCATTGTGGCAACCGGCGGCAAGGCGGTGGAGATCGGCGCCAAGGCCACGGGCCTGCCCAAGCACATCTACCGCGTGGGTGTGCAGTACGAAGTGGCGGCCGACAACAACCAGGGCGCGGGCGCCGCCATCCGCCTGCTGGTGGACCTGGCCGCCATCGAACTGGTGGGCAAGTGGGCCAAGGTGCCGTACTGGGATTGCATCGACTACGAGCAGAACCACCCCGAGTTCCTGCGCCAGATGCGCGCCTGGTTCGACGAGGCCAGCGTGGCCGAGCGCTGGACCCTGGCGCAGCGCGTGCTGCAGACCCATGGCATCTGGAACGGCACGGCCGACGGCACGGATTCGCCTGCCTTCCGCAAGGCTGTCACCCAGTACCAGGCCTCGCAGGACCTGACCCCCGTGGGCGTGGTCAATTTCGAGACCTACACCCGGCTGATGCGCAGCTTCGTGGGCATGTCGGCCGAAGGCAAGCTGCGCAAGCCCGAGTACGCCGATGACAAGCTGGTGGCACGCCCCAGCGGCCTGCCGGCCAACGAACCCGACCCGCGCAGCATTGCGCTGAGCATGGTGGGCCGCAAGGACCGCGACCTCAAGGTAGGCGAATCCATCGTGGTGCGAGTGGTGCCGCCGCGCACCGGCTACCTGTACTGCTACTACCAGGACGCGGGCGGCTCCATCAGCCAGGTCTACCCGAACCCGATGCAGCCATCGGCCACCGTGCAGGGGCGCACCAGCGTGCTGATCCCCGACATCAGCAAGCCCAACTCCTTCCTGATCGAGACGGCACGCGGCGGCACCGAAAACATGTTCTGCGCCATGACGGCCCAGCCGCTCAAGGGCCAGATCCCTGCCGCCCTGACCAGCGCCAACCTGGAGCCGATCAAGAGCGTGACCAGCCTGGCCCAGGTGCAGGGCGCCTTCGAGCAGGCCGGCGTCGGCGTGATGAGCACCTCGCTCGACTGGAACGTGCAGGCCCCGGCCGCAGAGCCCATCCGCGGCAATACCCCCAACCGGCCCCGCAAATGAAAACCGCCCCACTGCAACCCCAGGGCGCGCCCGCCGACCGGGCACGCAGGACGGCCCTGCGCTGGTCCCTGGCCGCCTGCTGCGCGGTCGCCGCAGGTGCCGCCCAGGCCGTGATCCAGTTGCCCTCGCAGCCGGCCTCGGCCCCCCAGGGCAGTGCGGCCCGCACGCCCCAGACGCCCGGCGGCTCCCTGCGTCTGCCCTCGGCCAACACCGAGCAGGTGCTCAACAGCCTGATCGAGGCAGCCAACGCCGGCGATGCCGACGCCATGGTGCAGGTCGGCATGTATTACCACACCAACCCCGGCCTGCCCCAGGCCGCAACCACCGCGCGCCGCTGGTGGAGCCGCGCCGCCGATGCCGGCGACGTGCGCGGCATGGCCGGCTATGGCTACCTGCTGGGCGTGGACAATGCCGGCGGCCAGCGCGACCTGTCGGTGGCCCGCGAATGGCTGCAGAAGGCCCGCGCGGCCGGCCTGGTGCGCGCCACCTATGTCGAATCGCTGCTCGAAGGCCAGATCACCGGCCCGCGCAAGCTGCGCGACGCGCGCCGCCTGCTGGAGCAGGCCGCCCAGGACGGGGACCCCCTGGCCATGAACGACCTGGCCGTGGCCTGGGAGCTCGACGGCAGCGTCGAGCGGGCGCGCGAGATGTATGTGCTGTCGGCGGCACAGGGGTACAACCCGGCCCGCGCCAACTACCTGCGCCTGGAGCGCCAGAACCGCTCCAGCGAATCGGCCACCCTGGCCCGGCTGCGCACCCTGTCGGACGACGGCAACGCCGATGCCACCTTGCAACTGGCGCAGCTGTACCACCAGGGCAAGGGCGGCGTGCAGCGTGATTTCGCCCAGGCCATCCAGCTGTACCGGCGCGCAGCCGACGGCGGATCGCGCAGCGCACGCGAATTCCTGGCGCTGATCTTCAGCCGCTCGTCGCGCGACAACTCGGCGCGCGGCGTGGACGCCGCCTGGATGGAAGAGCTGGCTGCGCGCATCAGCGCCAGGACCGATGGCGCGGGCGGCAAGGAAGGCCGGGATCTGATGTCCGACCGCCCCCGGCGCAGCGAAGACCCGCTGTGGAATCTCACCAGCTTACGTTGGACACCGCCTGTTACCGACGCCAGCGCCACACCCCCTTAAAGTCCAGCCCGCGCTCCTGGGTAGGAGCGGGCCTGGACACCGGCCCATCGAACAACCGACGGAAGGAAACCGACACATGACGAACAACACCTTTGCCAGCGCACTGGTCGGCCTGGCCGCCCTGGCCGCCTGCATGCCCATGGCCCATGCCCAGCGCAACCTGGCCTCCAATGGCTCTGGTACGGTGATCGCCGGCGACAACAACGCCTCGGTGATCGTCAACGGCCAGCAGATCATCACCGCCACGGACGGCAATGCCCGCGTGGAAACCACCATCGGCGGCGGCAGCGGCCGCGTGGTGGTGCAGGGCGCGTCGACCACGGTGACCAACTCCTCCAATGCCAAGCCCGGCAAGGGCGGCAAGAGCGGGGACTACGTGAACAGCGACCTCTCGGGCCGCAACTTCGCAGGCGCCCAGCTGGCCGGCCGCAAGTTCACCAACGTGGACCTGTCGCGCGCCAACCTCTCGGGCGCCGACCTGCGCGGCGCCGAGCTGGTCAACGTGAACCTGGAGCAGGCCGACCTGCGCGGCGCCAACCTCTCGGGCGCGAAGATGGTCAACGTGGACCTGGATGCGGCACAGCTCGAAGGCGCGACCTGGACCGACGGAAGGCGCTGCCGCGCCGCCTGTTGAACCAGGCCAGCGCATGAAAAACGGCCCCGAAGGGCCGTTCTTGCGTGGGCACGCCGGGATCAGCGGCTGCTGGGGAAGCTGAACACCGCGCCTTCGCGCACGCCGGCCGAGGGCCAGCGCTGGGTGATGGTCTTGCGCTTGGTGTAAAAGCGCACGGCGTCAGGCCCGTAGGCGTGCAGGTCGCCGAACAGGCTGCGCTTCCAGCCGCCGAACGAATGGTAGGCCACCGGCACGGGCAGGGGCACGTTCACGCCCACCATGCCGACCTGGATGTGGTCGGTGAAATAGCGCGCGGCCTCGCCGTCGCGCGTGAAGATGCAGGTGCCGTTGCCGTACTCGTGGTCGTCGATGAGCTTCATGGCTTCCTGCAGCGTCTTGACGCGCACCACGCCGAGCACGGGGCCGAAGATCTCTTCCTGGTAGATCTTCATGCCGGGCTTGACGTTGTCGAACAGGCAGGCACCGAGGAAGTAGCCCTCCTCGTGGCCGGGCACGGTCACGCCGCGGCCGTCCACCACCAGCGTGGCGCCCTCGGCCACGCCGCTGTCCACATAGGCCTTGACCTTCTCGAAGTGGGGCTTGGTCACCAGAGGGCCCATGTCGTTGCCGTTGTCGGTGCCGGGGCCGACCTTCATCTTGGCGATTTCGACCTTGAGGCCCGCCACCACGGCATCACCGGCCTCGTCGCCCACGGCCACCACCAGCGGGATGGCCATGCAGCGCTCGCCGCAGCTGCCGTAGGCGGCGCCCATGAGGGCGCTCACGGCATTGCCGATGTCGGCGTCGGGCATAACGATGGCGTGGTTCTTGGCGCCGCCCAGGGCCTGCACGCGCTTTCCGTTCTTGCAGCCTTCGGCGTAGATGTACTCGGCGATGGGGGTGGAACCGACGAAGCTCACGGCCTTGACGCGCGCGTCCTGCAGCAGCGTGTCCACAGCCAGCTTGTCACCGTTGACGACGTTGAGCACGCCAGGCGGCAGGCCGGCTTCCAGCGCCAGCTGGGCGATGAACAGCGTGCTGCTCGGGTCGCGCTCGGAGGGCTTGAGCACGAAGGTGTTGCCGCAGGCCACGGCCATGGGCCACATCCACAGCGGCACCATGGCCGGGAAGTTGAAGGGCGTGATGCCCGCCGCCACGCCCAGCGCCTGGAACTCGCTCCACGAGTCGATGCCGGGGCCGACGTTGCGGCTGTGTTCGCCCTTGAGCAGCTCCGGCGCATAGCTGGCGTACTCCACGTTCTCGATGCCGCGCTGCAGCTCGCCGTGCGCATCGCTGAGCACCTTGCCGTGCTCGGCCGTGATCATGGCGGCGATCTTGTCGGCGTTTTCTTCGAGCAGTACCTTGAGCTTGCCCATGACGCGGGCACGCTTGAGCGGCGGCGTGTTGCGCCAGGCCGGGAAGGCCGCCTCGGCCGAGGCGATGGCGCGCTCCACCGTGGCCTTGCTGGCCAGGGCGACGTTGGAGGTGGACTGGCCCGTGGCCGGGTTGAAGACCGGCTGCGTGCGCTCCGTGTCGGCAACGATCTGGCCGTCGATCAGGTGGCCGATGGTGGTGGTAACGTTCTTGTCGTGGTTCATGGCAACAATATTGGAATGGAAAATGGCGGGCTCAAGCGGTCTCTGCCAGGGCATCGCCCAGGGCGTTGACCAGGCGGTCGATCTCGACCTTCTCGCTGATGAAGGGGGGTGCCAGCTGGATGGTGTCGCCACCGTAGCGCACGTAAAAGCCCTTCTTCCAGCAGTTCATTGCAATCTCGTAGGGGCGGCGGGCCGGCTCGCCCGGCAGCGGGGCGATGGTGATGCCCGCGGCCAGGCCGTAGTTGCGGATGTCGAGCACGTGCTTGCTGCCCTTGAGGCTGTGCACGGCCTGCTCGAAATGCGGGCTCAGCGCGTTCACGCGGCCGATGGCGTCTTCGCTCTGCAGCAGGTCCAGCGCGGCGATGCCGGCGGCGCAGGCCACAGGGTGGGCCGAGTAGGTGTAGCCGTGCGGAAACTCCAGCATGTACTCGGGGCCACCCGCGGCCATGAAGGTGTCGTAGATGTCCTTGCTGGCGACCACGCCGCCCAGGGGCTGCGCGCCGTTGGTGACCTGCTTGGCGAAGTTCAGGATGTCGGGCGTCACGCCGAAGGCCTCGGCGCCGGTCCAGGCGCCCGAGCGGCCGAAGGCGGTGATGACCTCGTCGAAGATCAGCAGGATGTTGTTCTGCGTGCAGATCTCGCGCAGGCGCTGCAGGTAGCCCACGGGCGGGATCACCACGCCGGCCGAGCCCGAGAAGGGCTCGACGATCACGGCCGCGATGTTCGAGGCATCGTGCAGCGCGATCACGTCCAGCAGGCGGTCGGCCAGTTCCTTGCCGGTGGGCGGCATGCCCTTGTGGAAGGAGCCAGCGGCCGGCTGGGTGTGGGGCAGGTGGTCGGCTTCGACGCCCTGGCCGAAGAGCTTGCGGTTGGCCGCGATGCCGCCCACCGAGATGCCGCCGAAGTTCACGCCGTGGTAGCCCTTTTCGCGGCCGATCAGGCGCGTCTTGCTGGCCTGGCCCTTGGCGCGCCAGTAGGCACGTGCCATCTTCAGCGAAGTGTCGGCCGCTTCCGAGCCCGAGCCGGTGAAGAACACGTAATCGAGGCCGTCGGGCGTGATGGCCTTGATGCGGTTGGCCAGTTCGAACGAGAGCGGGTGGCCGAACTGGAAGGCCGGCGCGTAGTCGAGCTTCATCGCCTGCTTGCCAATGGCCTCGGCGATCTCGCGGCGGCCGTGGCCCAGGCCGGTGCACCACAGGCCCGACAGGCCGTCGAAGATCTTGCGGCCGTCCGAATCGGTGTAATAGGCACCGCTGCCCTCCACGATCATGCGCGGAGCCGCCTTGAACTGGCGGTTGGCGGTGTAGGGCATCCAGTGGGCGTCGAGCCAGGCGGCGTCCAGGCGGTCACCGCCGGCGTCGGAAGCGGGTTTTTCGATGTTGACGAAGCTCATGGGAATCTCCAGTGCAAAAAACGGCCGCTAAAGCAGGAGCAGGCCGGGCAAAAAAGCAGGTCTCGGTGCGGATTGTTGTCCCCGGTGTTAATCTCTCAAAGAGAGCAATATCAATGTTTACTTGCGGATTTATGCAAGTAAATGGCATTCCCGATGACCACCACCAAAAACCGCGCCGTGCTCGGCCAGCTCAGCGACATGGACCTGCGCCTGTTGCAGGTGTTCAAGGCCGTGGCCGAGTGCGGGGGCATGTCGGCCGCCGAGCTGGAACTGAACATCGGCACCAGCACCGTGAGCCGCCACGTCAAGGACCTGGAGACCCGGCTGGGCCTGACTCTGTGCCGGCGCGGACGCGCCGGTTTCGCCCTCACCCCCGAGGGCCAGCGCGTCTACGACGAGACGCTGCGCCTGCTGGCCTCGGTGCAGGGCTTTCGCAATGCGGTGGACGACATCCATGCGCGCATGGGCGGGCAGCTCGCCGTAGCCGTGTTCGACAAGACGGCCACCAACCCGGCTGCGCGCATCGGCCAGGCCATCGCCGCATTTGCGCAGCAAGCGCCCGGCGTGCACCTGCAGATGCACGTGGGCACCATCAACGCCATCGAGCGCGGGGTGATCGACGGCACCTACCAGGTCGGCATCATCCCGGCGCACCGCGCCTCGCAAAGCCTGCTGTACACCGACCTGTTCACCGAGACCATGCTGCTGTACTGCGGCGTCGGCCACCCACTGTTCGGCACCAGCGATGCGTCGCTCGACTGGGAGGCACTGCGCAACCAGCCCTTCGCCGGCCTGGGCTACCACTCGCCCAACATGGAGTTGAGCCACCAGGCGCGCCTGTCGCGCACCGCCACGGGCTTCGACCAGGAGTCGATCGCCACGCTGATCCTTTCGGGCCGCTACCTGGGTTTTCTGCCCGACCACTATGCCGAGGTCTATGAGCGGCGCGGCCTGATGCAGGCCGTGCAGCCCGCGCTGCTGCGCTACAGCTGCCAGTTCGTGGGCCTGCTGCGCCGCTCCCCCGAGCCTTCGCGCGCGGCGCAGGCCTTCCAGCAATGCCTGGCACAGGCCCACGGTGTGGGCTGACTGCTGGCTTTCCAAGGCTCCGCCATCAAACCACTTGCTGCCGGCGGAACTCCGCCGGGGTGCAGCCCGTTTCGCGCCGGAAGAACTTGCTGAAATTGGTTGCCTCGCCGAAGCCCAGGCGCTCGGCGATGCGTGCCACGGGCACGCCGGTGTGCAACAGCAGGCGCTTGGCTTCCAGGCAGATGCGCGCGGCGATGAAGGCCTTGGCGCTGGTGCCGGCCGCAGCGCTGGTGGCGCGCGCCAGGCTCTTTTCCGTGCACCCCAGCGGGCCGGCGTAGTCCGCCACCTGGTGCCATTCGGCGAACCGCTGCTCCAGCAATTGCCGAAAACGCTCGAAACGCCGCATGGCGCGGTGGTTCGCAGGCTCCCGGTTGTCACCACGCTGGCTGCGCTGGTGGTGGGCGATGGCCAGCCGCGTGAGCAGGGCATAGAGCTGGTAGCGCAGCAGCGCGTGCAGGTCCTGCGCAGGCGCATCGGCCGCCGCGTCCGTGCGCATCTGCACGATGGCATCCGCCACCGTGCGGGCCTCCCCGTCGGCCAGGGCCAGGTGCACGGGAAACCGCTCCAGCCCGACCACCAGGCGCAGGTCGCTGGCCGGCGCAGCACCGGCCGCGAGCAGGAATTCCGGGCGCAGCAGCATGACCCACCCCTCCCAATCCTCTGCCAGCCCGAAGTTGTGGGCCTGCCCGGGCCGGATGGCCAGCAGCGATCCGGATGCGCAGGGCACGGGTTCGAAATCGACCACTTGCGTGCAGCTTCCCCGGGTGACCAGCACCAGCATGTGGAAGGCATAACGGTGGGTGCGGTGGACCTCGCCCTCGGGGCCGCGCTGGCGCAGATCGGACATCGGGAAGACCTCCAGGTCCAGCCCGTAGGCCCCGGGCGGCCGGTAGTCGAACCGTTCGATGTCGGCGTTCCATGCCTGCTTCGGGGCCATACGTTCCTTGGTTGTGTGCTCACTGCATTTTGTCCGATAAGTATCTTTCTATGGCTTGGAGCTATCGTGCTTTCTCGCACCAAGAGTCCAATAATTACCCCATCTTCAACACCTGCAGAGAGCCCCCATGTCCGCCATCGACATCGCCAAGAACTACATCCGAGCCGCCCAGACGGGCGATCAGGCCCTGCTGGCCAGTACCGTATCGCCCACCGTGGTCTGGCACCAGCCCGGCACCAACCGGTTTTCCGGCACCCACCAGGGCCTGGCCGCCGTGGGGGCGATGATCGGCAAGATGATGGAAGTCTCCCAAGGGACGTTTGCCATCACGGAGGCGCGGCACTACATGCAAAACGGGGACTGGGTTGCCGTCACCATCACCTTCCGGGGCGAGCGTGCAGGCGCAAGCCTGGACCAGA
Organism: Acidovorax sp. Root219; assembly: GCF_001428665.1. Classification (GTDB taxonomy): domain Bacteria; phylum Pseudomonadota; class Gammaproteobacteria; order Burkholderiales; family Burkholderiaceae_C; genus Acidovorax. The sequence goes on along the minus strand of NZ_LMIJ01000011.1, from coordinate 529,187 downwards.
CCGGTGTGGACTTGCTGCGCATCGCGGATGGCAAGATTGCCGAGGTCTTTCTTTTCTCCAGCGACCCGGCGCAGGAGGACCGCTTCTGGGGCCAGTGACCATTCCGGCAGGATGGGTGGTCTCGCGTGAAATCCGCCAGCGCGGGATAATCCGGCCATCCTTCGCCACCGCGAGCACTCCACCATGGCCTCCATTTCCTCGATCGGCTCTTCCGGCATGCAGGCCGCCCAGTTGCGGCTGGATGCCTCGGCCAACAACGTGGCCAACATGAATACGCCTCGCTACAAAAGCGAGGTGGTGGACCAGCAAGCCGCCCCGGGCGGTGCCGGCGTGACCGGATCCGTGCGCCGCAGCCAGGAAGAGGGCGTGGCGCTGGAGAAGGAAGCCGTGGAGCAGATCTCGGCCACCTACGCCTTCAAGGCCAACCTGCAGGTGGTGAAGACCCAGGACCAGATGATGGGCTCGCTGCTCGACGTGAAGGCTTAATCACCCCCTGAGTCGCTTCGCGCCTTCACCCCTCTCTCGACCCGCTGCGCGAGTCGGGAGGGGGACGCCCCCAGCGCGGCGGGGCGGCCCTTGCGCGGGGGCACTGGCTTGGGCCGCGCCGGTTTCATGCGCGGCGTCCCGGATAGCAGAAATGAAAAAGGCGGCCTCGAAGGCCGCCTTTGTTTTTCCGCTGCGCGGAAGGTCCTCAGCGCAATTCACCGTACTGCGTGCTGCTCAGGTCCGGGCCGCGCTCTTCGGCGCCGGGCATTTCCGTGTCCTCGAAGCCCGTCGCATTGGGCGGCCGGGGGCGGATGGGGCCCGAACGCACCGGGGCGCCGCCGGGGCGTGCCGGAACGACGGGCGCAGGGTTGGTACCAGCGGCATCGGCCAGGGCGCGCTTGAAGGCGGCCACTTCGTCGGCCTCGATGGGCTCGAAGCGCGGCACGGGGCGCGTGGCTTCGTAGTCCACCGGCGCGGGGGGGCGCGGTGCGATCGTTCCCGTCAGCGGGGCCGGGGCTGTTGCCACGGGGGCTGCGGGCCGCAAGGGCGCCGGGCGCGAGAGGGGAGCTGCAGGCGTGGCGGTCAGCGGGGCGGGGGCCGATACCGGCGGCAGCGGGCGCCGCACGGCAGCAGCAGGGGCCTGCTGCGTACCCAGAGGCAGGGCCGCACCCAGCGGGGCAATGCCCTTTTGTGGAATGCCCACCGCCACATGGTCATTGATGCGCCAGTACACGGCGGTCACCAGGATGTCGTAGCGCGTCTTGGCGGTCTGGGCGATCAGCGCCTCGATCTCGGACAGGCGCACGGTCTCGCCGCCGTACTCGCGCGCCAGGTCCATCATCACCAGGAACTGGCGGCCGCGCTGGTCCAGCGAAAGCACCTTGAACTTGTAGCTGGCCGAAAGCACGCCGGCACGCACCATGGCATCGCGCACCACCGTGTACAGCAGCTCGCGCCGCTCCATGCGCTCGTTCTTGCGGTTGGCGGCATGCTCGGGCGGCAAGGGGTCGAGCATGGGCTTGCCCTGGCGGCCTGCGGCCAAAGGCACAGTGGCGTCGGCGTTGAGCAGACCCGAAGTCTCCGATGCCGCATTGGGCCGGGGCTTGGTCGGTGCCGGTTTGCGGCTGAACCAGCTGAACAGTGACATGGCTTGCTTTCCTCGGGGTGCGCCTGCAGTGGGTTGTGCGATTCGAGTGTACCGCGAGCCCTGCGCCCCCAACGATGCCACCGGTCCCGAAAGGGCTGCCGGCCGACAGGGGTGTCAGGTCGCCGCAACGCGACGGCGGCGATTGCCCAGGCGCTTGGCCAGTACCGACCCTGCCGCCATGGCCAGGCCCAACGCAATCGCAGGCTGCCGGTTGGTCAGCTCGGTGAAGCGGATGGCCGTCAGGCTCCACAGCTTGCACGGCCCGCTGGCCTGCACCGTGGCGCTGCGGGCCCGGTGCGAAAAGAAGGCGCCTTCGCCCAGCACCGAACCGGGGCCCACGATGGCCAGGCGCAGGCGCTCTTTTTCGTCCTGGAAGTGCACGCTCAGGCTGCCGCTTTCCACGAAGTACAGGGTGCGGTCGGTCGTGCCCTGGGTGAACAGCACGTGGCCCATGGGGATGATGCAGGGCAGCAGGTAAGAGGCGACGACATCCCACTGCGCGGGCGTCAGCGGGTTGGTCATGCTGTCGTCTGCGCTGGCCTGGGCGATGGCATCGATCAGGCCCTGCAGATCGGCTTTGGTGGCAGCGGGGGAAAGGACATTCATGGTCACCTTAAAGTAACCTTGTTACAGGTTGCGCACAAGCACTGTTTACGTCCGTTTACAACAAAAGAAGGTGCCCGGTACACCGCACCCCGCTACTTGCCGATGCAAAAGCTCGAAAAAATCACGCCCAGCAGGTCATCGGACGTGAACTCGCCGGTAATGGCGCCCAGCGCGTTCTGGGCCAGGCGCAGTTCCTCGGCCAGGATGTCCAGTGCGGGGGCTTTCGCCTGTAACTGCGCATGCGCTTCGTCCAGGTGGGCGGCCACTGCCTGCAGCGCCTGCACGTGGCGGGCGCGGGCAATGTACACGCCCTCGGGTGCCGACTGCCAGCCCGCCACTTCCAGCAGCGTGCGGCGCAATTCTTCCAGGCCCGCTCCCGTGCGCGCCGACAGCCGTACCGAGCGGCCCTCGCCCTGCAGCCGGGCCACCGTGGCCGCGTCCACGCAGTCGGTCTTGTTCCACACGTCGATCACCGGCACCGAAGCGGGCAGCCGCCCGGCCATGTCCCTGGCAATCGCCGCATCGCTGGCCGCGTAGTCCGCCGTGTCGGCGCGCGACAGATCGTGCAGGAACAGCACCGCATCGGCCCCGGCGATCTCGTCCCAGGCGCGGGCGATGCCGATGCGCTCCACCTCGTCCTCGCTGTCGCGCAGGCCCGCGGTGTCGATCACGTGCAGCGGCACGCCCTCAATCTGGATGGTCTGCTGCACCTTGTCACGCGTGGTGCCGGCAATCGGGGTGACGATGGCCAGCTCCGCCCCCGCCAGCGCGTTGAGCAGCGAGCTCTTGCCCGCATTAGGCTGGCCGGCGATCACCACCTTGATGCCCTCGCGCAGCAGCGCGCCCTGCTGCGCGCGCTGGCGCACGCGGGCCAGGGTCTGCTGCAGGCGGTCGAGCTGGCCCTGGGCGTCGGCCTGTTTCAAGAAGTCGATGTCCTCCTCGGGGAAATCGAGCGTCGCCTCCACCAGCATGCGCAGGTGGATCAGCGCATCGCGCAGCGCATGGATCTCGTTCGAGAAGGCGCCCGTGAGCGAGCGGCTCGCACTGCGCGCCGCGGCCGAGGTCGAGGCGTCGATCAAATCGGCAATCGCCTCGGCCTGGGCCAGGTCGATCTTGTCGTTGAGGAAGGCGCGCTCGGTGAATTCACCCGGCTCGGCCACGCGCAGGCCGGCCAGCACCGCCGCGCCCCCCTCGGCCTGCACCGCGGCCGCCGCCTCCAGGCAGCGCGCCACGAGCAGCTGCAGTACCACCGGGCCGCCATGGGCCTGCAGCTCCAGCACGTCTTCGCCGGTATAGGAATGCGGCGCGGGGAAGTACAGCGCCAGCCCCTGGTCGATGGCCTGGCCGTCGGCATCGCGAAACGGCAGGTAGTGCGCCTCGCGCGGGCGCAGGTCGCGCCCGCAGAGGGCCTGCACCAGGGGGGCGACGCCCTTGCCGGACACGCGCACGATGCCCACGGCGCCGCGCCCCGGGGCAGTGGCAATGGCAACGATGGGGTCGGCGTGGCGGGCAAGCATGGGGGTGACTTTAGCGGTAGGGATTGAAAAAGGCCGCTTGCGCGGCCTTTCGGGTTGCTCAGCGATCAGGCAGTGGTGATCACCTGAACTTGGGCAGGTTGAACTGCGGTGGCACGCCCATGCGGGTGTTGATGAGCCACTGCTGCGCGATGGACAGAATGTTGTTCGTCAGCCAGTACAGCACCAGGCCGGCCGGGAAGAAGAAGAACATCACGCTGAAGATCAGCGGCATGAACCACATCATCTTGGCCTGCAGCGGGTCGGGTGGTGCAGGGTTCAGGGCCGTCTGCAGCAGCGAACTGGCCGTCATCAGAAGGGGCAGGATGAAGAACGGGTCCGGTGCCGAGAGGTCGCGGATCCAGAGAATCCACGGTGCGTTGCGCATTTCCACGCTCGACAGCAGCACCCAGTACAGCGCAATGAACACGGGGATCTGGATCATGATGGGGAAGCAACCGCCCATGGGGTTGACCTTCTCCTCGCGGTAGATGCGCATCATCTCCTGCTGCATCTGCTGCGGCTTGTCCTTCAGGCGCTCGCGCATCTCCATGATCTTGGGGTTGATCGACTTCATCTTGGCCATGCTCGAATAGGCCTTGGCGTTGAGCCAGTAGAAGGCGATCTTCAGCAGCAGCACCAGCGCCACGATGGCCCAGCCCCAGTTGCCCAGGATCTTGTGCAGTTGGTCCAGCAGCCAGTACAGCGGCTTCGACAGAATGGTCAGCCAGCCATAGTCCTTGACCAGCTCCAGGCCAGGGCTCAGGGCTTCCAGTGTCTTCTCGACCTGGGGGCCGGCGAACAGGCGTGCGTCCAGCGTCTTGCTGGCGCCGGGGGCAATGGCGCCCAACTGGGTGATCATGCCCACCGAGTACAGGTTGGTGTCCACCTTGCGCATGAACAGGTTGCGCTGCACGCCGTCGGCCAGCAGCCAGGCGGTGGCGAAGTAATGCTGCACCATGGCGGCGTAGCCGTTGGTCGCATCCTTCTGGATGTCGACCTTGCCGGCCTCGATGTCCTTGAACTCGACCTTCTGGTACTTCTTGGCCTCGGTGTAGACCGCAGGGCCGGTGAAGGTGGAGTAGAACGACGACTCGCCTGGCGGCTTGTTGCCGTCGCGCACCAGCTGCAGGTACAGCTCGGGCGACACGGGGGCCGTGCCGGTGTTCACCACTTCATGCTTCACGGCGATGTCGTAGGCGCCGCGCTTCACCGTCCAGGTCTTGACCAGCTTCACGCCGCCCTGCTCGGGCGACTCGAAGCGGATGGTCAGCTCGTCCTGTCCGTCCGTCAGCTCGCGCGGGCCGGGCACGGCCGTCATCAGCGTCTTGTGCGTGGGGAAGTTGCCGCCGATCAGGCCGGTCTGCGCCACGTACACGCGGTTTGCGCTTTCGTCGAGCAGCAGGAAGTTCTTGCCGCTCTTGTCGCCGATGTCGGCGTGCTTGAGCAGCTCGGCGTGCGTCAGCGAGCCGCCCTCGCTGTCGAAGGTCAGGCGGTAGACGTCGGTCGTCACCTGCACGCGCTCACGGGCAGCGGGTGCAGCCGTGGGGGCGGGTTGGCCGGGCACGGCCGATGCGCCCTGGGCCGATGCGGTGGCGGGCGCCGACGCATTGGTGGTGGCAGGCACGCTCGCAGCGCCTGCCGAAGCGGCAGAGGCGGTGCCCACAGGTGCAGGCGCGACCACGGGGGCTGCGGTGGGGAAGAAGGTGGCCTTGTTGCCGTTGTGCAACTGCCACTTGTCCCACAGCAGAACCATGGAAAAGCCAAAAATCACCCACAGTATGGTGCGGCGAATGTCGTTCATGAAGACTTCTTTGGTGAAGATGATGTGGAAGGTTGAAGCCGCGAGAACAACCGCATGCTGCGCGGCAATTCCTGCGGGACCGGGTCATGGCCCCCGTCACACCAGGGGTGGCAGCGTACCAGCCTGCGCACCGTGAGATAGCTGCCGGCCGCCGCACCGTACTGCTCCAGCGCCTGCAGCGAGTAGACAGAGCAGGTCGGCTCGAAGCGGCAGGCCGAGCCCAGCCAGGGGCTCAGAAACAGGCGGTAGCCCTTGACCACCCCGATGAGCAGCGCACGCATCATGGCGCAGTCACCGACACCCGTGGCGCGCTGGGGCTTTTGTCGGTTCTGCTACCGCCGCTGGCTTTGCCCGCCTCGCCACCGATGCCCTGGCCCTTGTTCTGGCCAGGGCCCGAACGCTTGGCGGCGTAGCCGAACAACTGCAGCAACTCGGCCCGCACCGCCTCTTTGAGCTGGTCGGACGTGGCGCTGATGAACTGCTTGCGGTCGAACGTGCTGCGCAGGCGCACCACGTGCGCGGCCTGGGGCAGGCGCTCCTCGAAGGTGGCGCCCACGGTGTAGATCTGCCGCTTGATGGCGTTGCGCGTGACCGCACGGCGCGCCCAGCGCTTGGGCACCATGGCGCCCAGCCACACGTCAGGAACGGCAAACAGGGCCTGCGGCGAAGCGCCGGGCCCTGAAGGGGGTTCCGTCTTTGCGGCTTTCGCTGCTGGCGCATCGGTAACCGGAGCCACCGATGCCGCACTGGTATCGCCAGACGCAACAACGGCACCGCCAGTCGTGGCAGTGCCGTCGGCGCCCAACACCAGGCGGTGCAGCGCAAAATGGGCGGTACGGGAAACGGTGCCCCCCGCCATGGCGGCCTGGAACTGCGGACGGGTTTTCAGCCGTTGCATGCAAACGCCCCGTTTGGTACCTGACGGTGCAAACCGGGGTGCAGCGAAGTGCAGACCCAGACCTGGCCGGCCTTAGACGGCCAGGCGCTTGCGGCCCTTGGCGCGGCGTGCGTTGATAACGGCACGGCCACCGCGGGTCTTCATGCGAACGAGGAAGCCGTGGGTGCGCGCGCGGCGGGTCTTGGAGGGTTGGTAAGTACGTTTCATGGTGCTCTATTCCTTGAGGTTCAGTTCCGGACTGTTGCGCAGAAATAGCGGCACGCCGGGTCAAATCACCCTGAACACATTCAGGGAAACCCAAAATTATCGCAGGCTTCTGTGGTGCTGGCAATGCCCCTCTGCGGGAAGACCCTGTGGCGTGCCCGAATCAGGGGTTCAAAATGTACTTTCGGCCCGCCTCCCCCAGGCCCTGATCCCCTCTGTCAGGGGGCCTTTCCAAATTGTGGATAACTCCTTGACAAGCTACAATGCGAGGCCAAGCTCCGTTCCTCCTATCCACAACAAGAATCCGCCTATAAATGACCGAGGAACCCTCCAGCAGCTCCGCATCCAACCCCGGGGCTGACGCCGGCCAGGGCCTGTGGCAGGCCTGTATCGAACAACTGGCGCAAGACCTGCCCGAGCAGCAGTTCAACACCTGGATCAAGCCCCTGGTGGCCCAGGTGACCGAAGACTTCTCCAAGGTGACGCTGTTCGTCGCCAACCGCTTCAAGCTCGACTGGATCCGCGCGCAGTACGGCAAGCGCATCTCGCTGCTGCTCGAAGACCTGTACGGCCAGCCCGTCACGTTGGAGTTAGCGCTCGCTCAGCGTGAAGCCGTTACCCGCACTTATGTGCGCCCCAACGCAGCGGGCACGCAAACCCCTGTTTCCCACAATGACCAGCAGGGCCAGGGGCAGGGCAGCCATGGCAACAACAACAGCTCCGGCAATGGCAACAGCAGCAACAGCGGCAGCAGCACCTCCGACGAATCGGCCGGTGCCTTCCGCAACCGCCTGAACGCCGGCCTGACCTTCGAGACCCTGGTGGAGGGCACGGCCAACCGCATGGCGCGCTCGGCGGCCATGCACGTGGCGGGCATGCCCGGCCACCTGTACAACCCGCTGTTCATCTACGGCGGCGTCGGCCTGGGCAAGACCCACCTCGTGCACGCTGTGGGCAACCGCCTGCTGGCCGACAAGCCCGACGCCAAAATTCTCTACATCCACGCCGAGCAATTCGTGTCGGATGTGGTCAAGGCCTACCAGCGCCGCACCTTCGACGAATTCAAGGAGCGCTACCACTCGTTGGACCTGCTGCTCATCGACGACGTGCAGTTCTTTGCCAACAAAGACCGCACGCAGGAAGAATTCTTCAACGCCTTCGAAGCCCTGCTGGCCAAGAAGAGCCACATCGTGATGACCAGCGACACCTACCCCAAGGGCCTGGCCAACATCCACGAGCGGCTGGTTTCGCGCTTCGACTCGGGCCTCACCGTGGCCATCGAGCCGCCCGAGCTCGAGATGCGCGTGGCCATTTTGATCAACAAGGCCCGCGTCGAAGGCACCGAGATGCCCGAGGAGGTCGCCTTCTTCGTGGCCAAGAACGTGCGCTCCAACGTGCGCGAGCTCGAAGGCGCGCTGCGCAAGATCCTGGCGTACTCGCGCTTCAACCAGAAAGAGATTTCCATCCAGTTGGCCCGCGAGGCGCTGCGCGACCTGCTGTCCATCCAGAACCGCCAGATCTCTGTGGAAAACATCCAGAAGACCGTTGCCGACTACTACAAGATCAAGGTGGCGGACATGTACAGCAAGAAGCGCCCGGCCAGCATTGCCCGCCCGCGCCAGATTGCCATGTACCTGGCCAAGGAACTGACGCAAAAGAGCCTGCCCGAGATCGGCGAGCTGTTCGGCGGCCGCGACCACACCACCGTGCTGCACGCCGTGCGCAAGATTTCGGGCGAGCGCCAGCAGCTCACCGAGCTGAACCAGCAGCTGCACGTGCTGGAACAGACCCTCAAGGGCTGATGACCGTGCAATACGACCAGCCCGTTTTTGTAAGAACCTGTTCCGCGCCACACGGACAAATAGAACACGTCCTTACAAGGCAAAATGGGGGTTTATGGGCAGCAGGGGGGCACAACCCGTGCCGCTGCCCGCACCGTTCCAAAAAAGATCCACAAGCAAGGGGTTGATGACATGATCGTCCTGAAGGCAACACAAGACAAGGTACTCGCGGTTCTGCAATCGGTGGCTGGCATCGTGGAGCGCCGCCACACCTTGCCCATTTTGGCCAACGTGCTGATCCGCAAGACCGGCAACGCGCTGCAGCTGACGACCAGCGACCTCGAGATCCAGATCCGCACCACCGCAGAGCTGGGTGGCGACACGGGCGACTTCACCACCACCGTGGGTGCGCGCAAGCTCATCGACATCCTGCGCACCATGCCCAGCGACCAGACGGTGAGCCTCGAATCCGCCCAGTCCAAGCTGATCCTCAAGGGTGGCAAGAGCCGCTTCACCCTGCAAAGCCTGCCGGCCGAGGACTTCCCGCTGGTGCAGGAGTCGGCCGCCTTCGGCCCCGTGTTCGCCGTGCCGCAAAAGACGCTGAAAGACCTGCTGGGCCAGGTGTCGTTTGCCATGGCGGTGCAGGACATCCGCTACTACCTCAACGGCATCCTGTTCGTGGCCGAGGGCAAACAGCTCAGCCTGGTGGCCACCGACGGCCACCGCCTGGCCTTTGCCAGCGCCACGCTGGATGTGGAAGTGCCCAAGCAGGAAGTCATCCTGCCGCGCAAGACCGTGATCGAGTTGCAGCGCCTGCTGTCCGACGCCGGCGGCGAGAACCAGCCCCACATCGAGATGCAGTTCGCCAACAACCAGGCCAAGTTCACCTTCGGCGGCATGGAGTTCGTGACCAAGCTGGTCGAGGGCAAGTTCCCCGACTACAACCGCGTCATCCCCAAGAACCACAAGAACAGCATCACCCTGGGCCGCGCCCCGCTGCTGGCCAGCCTGCAGCGCACGGCCATCATGACCAGCGACAAGTTCAAGGGCGTGCGCCTGAACCTGGAGCCCGGCACCCTGCGCGTGGCGTCGAACAACGCCGAGCAGGAAGAGGCCGTGGACGAGCTCGACATCGACTACGGTGGCGACACCATCGAGATCGGCTTCAACGTGACCTACCTGATCGACGCCCTGGCCAACATGGGCCAGGACATGGTGAAGGTGGAGCTCTCGGACGGCAACAGCTCCGCGCTGCTGACCATCCCCGACAACGAAAGCTTCAAGTACGTGGTGATGCCGATGCGCATCTAGCCCTGCGCCGTGCCCCCGCCATGCGCACCGGGCACCCCGCATGAGCTATTGATTTGATAGCTGCTCGCCCCCATATGATGGGGACCAGAGCCCTATTTGAACCTTTTTCGACAGACACATTGGAAGCCGACCCCGGCTTCCCCGGATCCCAAGGCCCACCATGACCGCTGACAACAACCTGCCCGAGCAAGAAGAACCTACCGGCACTGGTGAGCCCGTTCCGCACAAGATCGACACCAACCAGGCTGGCGCCAGCGAAAGCTACGGCGAAGGCTCCATCACCATCCTCGAAGGCCTGGAGGCCGTGCGCAAGCGCCCCGGCATGTACATCGGCGATACGTCCGACGGCACCGGCCTGCACCACCTGGTGTTCGAGGTGGTCGACAACTCCATCGACGAGGCCCTGGCCGGCCACTGCGATGACATCGTCGTCACCATCCACTCCGACAACTCCATCAGCGTGACCGACAACGGCCGCGGCATCCCCACCGGGGTGAAGATGGACGACAAGCACGAGCCCAAGCGCAGCGCCGCCGAGATCGCGCTGACCGAGCTGCACGCCGGTGGCAAGTTCAACCAGAACAGCTACAAGGTATCGGGCGGCCTGCACGGCGTGGGCGTGAGCTGCGTGAACGCTCTCAGCATATGGCTGCGCCTGACCGTGCGCCGCGAAGGCAAGGTGCACCAGATCGAGTTTTCGCGCGGCTTTGTGCAAGACCGCCTGCTCGACAAAATTGACGGCGTCGAAGTGTCGCCCATGCGGGTGACGGGCGACACCGAAAAGCGCGGCACCGAGGTGCACTTTCTGCCCGACACCGAGATCTTCAAAGAGAACAACGACTACCACTACGAGATCCTGGCCAAGCGCCTGCGCGAACTCTCGTTTTTGAACAACGGCGTGCGCATCCGCTTGAAGGACGAGCGCACCGGCAAGGAAGACGACTTCTCGGGCGCCGGCGGCGTGCGCGGTTTCGTCGAGTTCATCAACAAGGGCAAGACGGTACTGCACCCCAACTCGTTCTACGCCGCAGGCGAGCGCCCGGCCGAGACCTACGGCGGCATCCCCGGCACGCACATCGGCGTGGAAGTGGCCATGCAGTGGAACAGCGCCTACAGCGAGCAGGTGCTGTGCTTCACCAACAACATCCCCCAGCGTGACGGCGGCACCCACCTGACCGGCCTGCGCGCCGCGATGACCCGAGTCATCAACAAGTACATCGAAGAGCACGAGTTCGCCAAGAAGGCCAAGGTCGAAGTCACCGGCGATGACATGCGCGAAGGCCTGTGCTGCGTGCTGAGCGTGAAGGTGCCCGAGCCCAAGTTCAGCAGCCAGACCAAGGATAAGCTGGTGTCGAGCGAAGTGCGCGCCCCCGTGGAAGACATCGTGGGCAAGCTGCTCACCGACTACCTGCAGGAGCGCCCGGCCGACGCCAAAATCATCTGCGGCAAGATCGTGGAGGCCGCCCGCGCCCGCGAAGCCGCCCGCAAGGCCCGCGAAATGACCCGCCGCAAGGGCGTGCTCGACGGCATGGGCCTGCCCGGCAAGCTGGCCGACTGCCAGGAAAAAGACCCCTCGCTGTGCGAAATCTACATCGTCGAGGGTGACTCCGCCGGTGGCTCTGCCAAGCAAGGGCGCGACCGCAAGTTCCAGGCGATCTTGCCGCTGCGCGGCAAGATCTTGAACGTGGAAAAGGCCCGCTACGAAAAGCTGCTGACCAGCAACGAAATTTTGACGCTGATCACCGCCCTGGGCACCGGCATCGGCAAGGCCGGCGGCACCACCGGGGGCGATGACTTCGACGTGGCCAAGCTGCGCTACCACCGCATCATCATCATGACCGACGCCGACGTTGACGGCGCCCACATCCGCACCCTGCTGCTCACCTTCTTCTACCGCCAGATGCCCGAGCTGGTGGAGCGAGGCCACATCTACATTGCCCAGCCACCGCTGTACAAGGTCAAGGCCGGCAAGGAAGAGCTGTACCTGAAGGACGCGCCCGCGCTCGACGGCTTCTTGCTGCGCATTGCGCTGAACCACGCCAGCGTGAGCACCGGCGGCGACAACCCGCAAACGCTGAGCGGCGACACCCTGACCGACCTGGCCACCAAGCACCAGGTGGCCGAGAGCGTGATTGCGCGCCTGAGCAACTTCATGGACCCCGAGGCCCTGCGCGCCATTGCCGACGGCGTGGCCTTGAACCTGGACGCCGCCGCCGAATCCGAAGCCAGCGCCGTGGCCCTGCAAGCCAAGCTGCGCGAGCTGAACACCACCGGTGCCCCGGCCGAAGTGGCCAGCGAGTTCGACGAACGCACCGACAAGCATGTGCTGCGCATCAGCCGCCGCCACCACGGCAACATTAAGAGCAGCGTGATCACGCAAGACTTTGTGCACGGCGCTGACTATGGCGCCCTGGCACTGGCCGCCAACACCTTCCGCGGCCTGCTGGGCGAGGGCGCCAAGGCCCTGCGCGGCGAAGGCGAAAAGCGCAAGGAAGAAAAAGTGGGCGACTTCCGCCAGGCCATGAAGTGGCTGATCAGCGAAGCCGAACGCAGCACCAGCCGCCAGCGCTACAAGGGCCTGGGCGAGATGAACCCCGAGCAGCTGTGGGAAACGACCATGGACCCCAACGTGCGCCGCCTGCTGCGCGTGCAGATCGACGACGCCATCGAGGCCGACCGCGTGTTCACCATGCTGATGGGCGACGAGGTGGAGCCGCGCCGGGACTTCATCGAAACCAACGCGCTGCGCGCGGGCAATATCGACGTGTAAACCCGCCAAATTGTAGTGACGAACGAACAAACGCCCGGCCAACACCCGGGCGTTTTTTTATAAGGCCGTTCATGTCCCAAGACCCCATCGCACCACCAACTTCAGCCGCAGGAACGGAAGCTGAAGCACCCGCCACCACGCTGCAGCAACTGGCCCTGCGCCTGCAGGAGTTCGCGGAGCAGCGCGACTGGGGCCAGTTCCATTCGCCCAAGAACCTGGCCTCGGCCCTGATCGTGGAGGCCGGCGAGCTGCTGGAGCATTTTCAGTGGCTGACCGAAGAACAGAGCCGGAATCTGCCTGCGGACAAGAAGCAGGCGGTTGCGCATGAGATGGCGGATGTGCTGCTGTACCTGGTGCAGATGGCTACGGCGCTGGATGTGGATCTGATTGAAGCGGCGAATGCCAAGGTGGGGATCAATGCGGAGAAGTATCCGATCTGAGTAACCATCCCCCGGCAAAGCCGCGGGCTTTCGAGATGTGAGCCGCTCAAAGCGGCTAAACGGGGTCGCTAACGCGGCCCCAACTCTTTGCGCCACCTATTCGGTGGCCTCTACATCCACAACCCAAGCTGTTCCAATCTCGCCTCCTCCTCCTCTTGGTGCCTTATGTAGTTTCGGATCACCTCTTCGTCTCGTCCCACCGTCGAAACAAAGTGCCCTCGCGCCCAAAAGTGTTGGCCTACATAATTCCTTCTGCGCTCTGCGTACACCCTGGCCAGATGGATCGCGCTCTTGCCCTTGATGTACCCCACCACCTGCGACACCGCGTATTTCGGCGGTATCGACAGCATCATGTGCACGTGGTCCGGCATCAGATGCCCCTCTTCTATCTGGCTCTCTTATTGACTCGCCAATGTCCGAAACACCTCCCCCAGGTGCTTTCGCAGCTCCAGGTACAGCGTCTTTCTTCGACATTTCGGTATGAACACCACGTGGTACTTGCAGTCCCATTTCGTGTGATTTAGGCTTTCTATCTTGTCCATCCAGTTCTTCCTTTCGTTTGCTTGGCGGCTCACGATTGGCAGTTTCTGCGATGGACATCCACACCTACGAATACGTCAAACTTCTACTGCCTCCCCGGCAGAGCCGGGGGGTCTCCCAACGGACTAGCCCGGTAGTGCGGTGAGTTCAACATATTGCTGGGCCTCGATCAGGACCAGCGTCAGACAAATGCAGTCCAATTGGACGTTAAGTTCTCACAGTACCTTTCGGCCGTTGAGCCACCATTCACGATGCGCCTGCTGCCTTGCAGTCCGCTGTTCTGAATCATCAAAAAAGGCCAAAAATTTCGTGCGCATCTCGCGTAGCTCTGCAACGGCTCGCCTCCGCTCATCAATCCCTGATCGGCATGCCTGCTGCTCAACGAGTTCGCCCATGGTACTTGCTAGTTGATTGCGCTCGCTCTGCAAATGCGCTTCTTGTTGAACGCACTCTGATAGCTCTGCCTCAAGACTATGGCACCGATAACCTTGGTCTTTTAGGTCGAACATGCGCTGTCTCCCTTCTTTGACCGAATTTATGGACGCGAAAACACTGCTCAAGGCCGTTTGATTCTCGTCCCGGAGGAGTTTGTTAGTGCTTTGTTTGGCCACAATCTTTGCGAGAGCAGCCTTGCACGTTCCAACTTCCTTAAAAGCACGTTCGCGGTCAGCCTTGAGACTTTCGAGATCGCCAAAGCTCTGTCCAAACAGGGCTCGATCAGGCAGACGCTTTCCGCCATTGCCAAAAAGCCATGGTGTCCGCTTAGACTTCTCGTACCAGCTGTCGATCAACGATTTTGCTTCTCTTAAGTCCCCATGGGCCACATCAAGCTCTTCTCGAGCTATGGACCGCTCCTTCTTCAAGGCTCTCATCTGATCAAGCAGCACCTCCTTCGCGTCAAGCAGGCTTGCCTTCTTTTCGTGGAGCTGGCTAAGCTCCTGTCCGAAATCTCGGGCCATAAGCTCAACCCGCGTACGGACTTGGCTTGTTGCCAGATGGAGCGAGCTGATCGAAGACTCTAGCAAACCGATGCGAGCGCCATAGACCGCACATCCTTCGGCTTCTGCCGCTCGCAGAATCGCCGTAATCTCGTGATCGAGCTGCGAGGTATCAAAACGCCGTCTCGCGCTCGCCTCGTGAGCTGAACGCGCTTCCAATTCGTAGCGCGGGAAATCGGCGTTGATACGGATGTCTTGGACAAAGCGCTGAACACCTCGCCATTTTTCCCCAAGGAACGTCACAATCGCTGGTCCTTAACTTGACTATCAAATTCCCCACCTATGCGCGGGAAGCCTAGACGCCTCAAGAAGAGCATGTTTAGGCGAGACAACTGCCAAGCCGTTGTCAAACTTGTCGCTTGAGCCTCTGCCGGTTTTGCCCGTCTCGACCAGAGAGCACAGGCAGTACTTGCTGAGGGACTGGGCAATTGAAAATTCGCCGAACTTCAATCTGAGCAAATAGATGACTACTACGGGTAGTGCAAGGCAGAGATCTTCCGAGAAAATTGATGGGCTATGGCGCTTGGAGTCGCGCGGTCGCTGGGTCATAAACCATATCGGTGATGGTCCCGTCCAGCAAGCGACACACCGCCTCATCTATGACGTGGAGAGGCACCAAAAACCACTCCCTTGGTTTGACCGGATTCCCGAAACGATCTTCAATCATTAGATCAAGCTGAGCAGCACCAAAAAGGCGATGGAAGATATTTTCGAGCCTGGTGCGATTCAAGTTGTGCAACTTGTAGGTTGCGACAACTTCGACGTCTGCCAGTAGGTACGTGGCGTCCTTATCGGCACCGGCAATGCGCGCTTCCACCTTGCCACCGGTCACCCCGATTTTATGGATCAGTTCACGATGCTCCACCACGAACGGATGGTTGGACTTGCTTCGTAACACATAGATCATGCCTGACTCAATGTCGTCAGGTTCAGCTTCGCCACCGAACAGCGGGCCCATGTCAGGGTCGGAAAGCCGCCGCCCTGTCTCGTCCTTGTAGAGGGCTCGTTGCAGTGAGCGGCGGAGAAGATTGCTTTCGGTGCCGTTCGCGTAGATAACGCGCAAGCGCGCGTCGCTTTCACCATTCGGGGCTTTGATCGGGTCACCCACCTCGGCCACGTAGGCGAGTTGACCGCCCAGAATGAAGTAGTTGCCATTGAACACACTGGCATCGCGCCCAAAGGGTAAGGCTTTGCGAGCGCCCGATTGCAGCTCACGCTCAACCTGCTCGAACAAAGGTTGGAAGCGCTCAAAGTCCTCGCAAGGCGTGCGGTCTGCAACTACCTCGGCAGCCTGCCTGTCGACACTGGGCCGGACATGCCGCAGTACAGTTATGTCGTCGTTGGTAGCCTCAGTGCCAAGGCCCAGTTCCGCCAGCAGGGCGTCTTCGTCCAAAGCATCAACGTCGGTACTCGTGTGCTTGGCACCTTCCAGCAGCCCTGGTGTATCCAGTTCCGCCAGAAGGGTTAGAGCTTCCGGCAACTTGCGCAATTGATCGAGTCTCACCGCGTAAAGCCGCTCGAAAATGTCTCCGGCTTCACCATGCTGGGGTGCCCGTCCGTGCGCTTGGTAAAAGCGCAAGATATCCTCGAAGCCCGCGATGATGCGTTCTTCGCGAGGCGTGCGACTTGAAGCCTTGAGTGGGGTGAGTTCAATCCCCAAGGCACCCAGCAGTTCGTCGTCGTCGAGCTCAGCCATTGCCAGACTCCCCTTGAACCTGCGCAGCTTTGGCCTGCGCGCGGTAACGCGCGAAAGCAGCCACGCCTTCAGCCATGCGCTTTTCCCAAGCGTCGGCCGAATTGATGTCGGGCAGGCGGCCACGTTCGTTCTTGAACTGCAAGGCCCGCTTCGAAAGATCGCGCGCTTCCTCCTCGGGGATGCTCACTTTCTTGGCCGCGATGGCGGCCTGCACCTGGCGCAGCGACTTCTCATCCATCGCCTTGGCCAGCACCGAATAGGCAGCATCAAAGGGATTGATGCTGTCGATCAAGTCGATGTCCAGGTCACGAACGTTGACGAACTTGCGCACACCGACCAGCAATGCCATGCTGCCTTGCGCTGGCCCGCTGCCACTAGCATCCGCCTGAGCCAGCGCCAGCTTCGCCTGCTGGGTGATGTTCATCGCCGCAATGGCATGTTGACGAATGGCTTCTTGGTCGCCTTCGCTCAGATTTGGGTAGCGCTCGCGCACGATCTTGCCCATGCGCAGCTGCGTCAGCTCTTCGGGTACGGTGTTTTCCTTGTCGAACAGGCCGCGTTCCAGCGCGGTCTTGTCCTGCAAAAAACTGGTCACCACCTCGTTCAAATCTTCCTTGCAGATGCGGGTTGCCTCTGGCGTCTCAGGCTTCGCCAGGCCATTGATCTCGACGTGGTACTGGCCTGTAGCCTCGTTCACCCCTACGTTGGTGCCGCCTTCCTGATAGCCCTCGCCGCCGTTGTAGACAAAGCCATCCTGGGCGCCCGCATTCTTGGGCGTGAACTCGTAGCGCGGCGCCAGCACCTGCTCCATCAGTAGGCTTGCAGAAATTGCCTTGAGCATGTCGTTCACGGCCTCGGTCACGGCGGATTGCTCGGCCGTGGGCTCGGCGATCAGGTTGGTGAAGCGCGAGCGCTCCTTGCCCTTGGCGTCACGCGTGGCGCGGCCGATGATCTGCACGATCTCGGTCAGGCTGCTGCGGTATCCGATGGTCAGCGCATGTTCGCACCAGATCCAGTCGAAGCCTTCCTTGGCCATGCCCAGCGCGATGATCACGTCCACGTGGTCGCGGTTGTCCTTTTGTGCCGGGTCTTTCAGCGCGCCCAGCACCCGCGTGCGCTTGGCGGCGTCGCTGTCATCCACCAGGTCAGCCACCTTCAGCACGCGGCCCTCAATGCTCTGTACAAGATGAAAGCCTGTGGTGGGGTCTACGCCCGTCCATGTGCCCAGGCCGTGCATGATCTCGTCGACTTCGCGCTGCTTGTCCTTCAGGCTTTCGCGCGCGTTGACGTTGGGGATGTGGACGATGGTCTTCAGCGCCGGGTCCAACACCTTGGTGACGGCATCTACATACGGCCCGGTATAGAAGAAGTAGCCAATGTCCAGCGACTTGAGCCACTGGTAGCCATTGAGCTGTTCGTAGTAGGTATAGGTGATGGTTTCGAACCGCGATTCGTCCGCAGGGCCTAGCACCGCCTCGCTGTCACCACGGAAATACGAGCCGGTCATCGCAACCAGGTGCACTCTGTCGCGAG
This sequence comes from Acidovorax sp. Root219, assembly GCF_001428665.1. Taxonomy (GTDB): domain Bacteria; phylum Pseudomonadota; class Gammaproteobacteria; order Burkholderiales; family Burkholderiaceae_C; genus Acidovorax. Next base: position 511,459 of record NZ_LMIJ01000011.1, on the reverse strand, counting down.
CGATGAAGGCGCCCAACTGGCTGCCCAGCACGTTGTCTGGGTTGCTGGAAACGTGGTGGAACTCGTCGATCGCGATTAGCCGGTTGTCAAAAGCCGCGATGCCCATCTCTTCCACCGCAAAGCGGAAGGTCGCATGTGTACAGACCAGCACCTTGTCGCTGCTGACCAAGAACTGGCGCACTGCGTCCACCTTGGACTTGGCCGCACGGGGCTCGTCACCACCGGGCGCGTTACACAGGTTCCACTGCGGGGCCACGTGCCAGTCCCAGTAGAACCCAAAGCGGGTCAAGGCTTCATCCGCAAAGCTGCCTCCAATGGATCGCTCCGGCACGACCACGATAGCCTGCTTCAGACCTTGGTTATGCAGCTTGTCCAACGCAATGAACATCAGCGCGCGCGACTTGCCAGATGCCGGCGGCGACTTGATCAGCAGGTACTGTTCACCGCGCTTGGCATAGGCGCGCTCCTGCATGGCGCGCATGCCAAGCTCGTTGGCCTTGCTGGATGCACCTGTGCGCGCAGTGGCAATGGACACCGACGGCACGGTGTATGCATTGGTCGGGTTCGTGGCGTGATCGCTCATGAAGTTTTCTTTCTCCCCTTGGCTGCCTTTGAGGCAGGCTTGATCTTTTCTGCGGTCGCCATTTTTGTGTACAACTCAAATAGCTTTTCCAGGCGCTCCGTGTCGTTCTTGAAGCGCCGGCCAATGTAGATGCGCTCCAGCACCTCATCATTGCGCTCGTGGGCGTGACGGAGGTTGTCCGGCATGGTTTCGGGGTCGTATAGGTCGGCGATGGTGGAGGGGAAGTGCGCCTCGCGGGCCAGCAGGATGTCCTCTGCGCATCGTGTGAGATCGGCCTTGTTTTGTTCGGTCAGCAAGGGCACTGGGAAGGTGTTCCAGCCAAGGGTGTTTGAATAGCGAAAATCTGTTTTCATTTTTCCGCAAACAGTAGCAATCCACACCAAATGGAGTCGCGACGCAACAAGCGACATATTCCATATTGGAGCGTCGTACATTCCAAAAGCGTAATTAACAATCGAACCGCGAGGTAAAAATCCGACCGGCAAGAACTCCCTGTTTTCAGAACTCACAATTGGAATCACCAATGCATCCACATACGCTGGCGATCTAATTTCTACAAAACGGTGAGGCCTTGAGCTCCACTCTGCAGTGGCCGGCTTGGGACTTGCCAATCTATTTGCACGGACCTTGTCAAAGCGCTTGAGTAGTGTTTCACTTTTGCAAGCTTGGGCAAGTTCACCTTCAGAAATCCAGAAGCAAAATCTGCTTATCCCTTTGATGAATTCTTGCCCCCCAAACATCGGTCGGAGAAATCTTTTTGCAATCTCATCAAGATCACTGATTTCGTGATGATCACAAATCAATTCCCCACCATCTTTAGCAAAGTTACCCAGAAGCATTTCGGAAATAGCAGAGAGCGGCTTGGGACGGGCTCTCACATATATCGGCTCTCCCGCAATCATATAGGGCGAGATGGCCTCCACCTTCCGCGCAACATCTCCCTCGAATATCACAGGTTTGCTAGTTTTATTGGATGGACATATTCCGATAACCACACAAATTACGCCAGCATTATTGGATGCAAGATTTGACCACTTGAAAGATTTAATTGCGAAGCTAATTTTCGTACTGTCTAGCGCCAACGGCCAGAACTCAGACACCTGTACGCCTTGCGTAACTGAGTTCGTAGACACGAATGCGCAGGCACTTTCTTCCACAGAACCGACATATTTCGCGGCTTTGAAAAAGAAACCGCAGACATAGTCAAAGGAGCGCCAGCGCCTCGAAACAGAGACAAAGATGCTTTCCATATCACCTTTTTGCTCTTTGGACTGCTTTTTGTCCCCAACATAAGGGGGGTTTCCACAGATGTAGGTTTCACCACCTTCGTTTTCAAAATCAATTTGAGCTTGATCCAAAGGCGTTCCAAACAGGTCGTCTGCTACCAACCTGACACCAGTCCCCGATGGTGGACATATACGCAACCAGTCGAGCCTTAGTGCGTTACCACAGACGATCCAATTTTGTGCGTCTAGCGGCAAGAATTCCGCCAGAGCGTCCTTTTGGCCCCGATACAGTACGTCACACTGAAACTCTGCAATGATCAGTGCCAGCCGGGCAATCTCGGCTGGAAAGCTGCGCAACTCAATACCTCGAAAGTTGGTCAGCGGAATCTCGCTACCCAGGTGTAGCTCACCCCTACGACGGTTGATCTCCGCCTCGATCTCGCGCATCTGCTTGTAAGCGATGACAAGGAAGTTGCCCGAGCCGCAGGCGGGGTCAAACACTCGAATGCGCGCCATGCGCTTGCGTAGGTTTAACAGCTTGCGATCGTTGTCGCCGGCCTCGGCCAGTGCGGTGCGCAGGTCGTCCAAGAACAGCGGGTTCAACACCTTCAGGATGTTTGGCACGCTGGTGTAGTGCATGCCCAGGGAGCCGCGCTCTTCGTCGTCGGCCACCGCCTGGATCATGCTACCGAAAATGTCGGGATTGATCTCGCGCCAGTTCAGCACGCCGGCGTGCAGCAGGTAAGTGCGCGCCATCTGGGTGAAGCGCGGCACCTCAGTGCTGCCCGAGAAAAGCCCACCGTTCACGTAGGGGAAGGAATTGGCCCAAGCCGGCAGGCGGGGAGTGACAGCGCCCCGCTCAGACGGCTTGATGTTCATGGCTCGGAAGATCTCGGACAGCACCTCATGGGCGTTGCCACCGCTGCGCTCGCTCCAACGGTCCACTGTCTGGGTGAACAGTCCCACGTCGCTGAAGATCCCGGTGTCTTCGGCGAAGAAGCAGAACACCAAGCGCGCCATGAAGTGGTTCACGTCGCTGCGGCGCTCGTCCGTGGCCCAAGCCGGGTTCTCGCGCAGCAGTTCGACGTAGAGCTTGTTCAGGCGCCCCGTGGCACGCACGTCGATGGGGTTGTCCTTGATCTCCTTGATGGTCGAGATGCCGGCCAGCGGTAGCAGGAAACCGAAGTGATTCGGGAAGTCTGCAAAGGCGCTGGCGATGGTTTCGCCGCTGGCCAATTCTTCAGCCTCCAGGGTCTGGCCATCCGTGGCGAGGATGAACTTGGCCTTGGCTTTCGTTGTGGCCAAGCTGGAGCGCAGCGCCTTGAGGGTGTCTCCGACGGCGCCGGCCGCGCACACGGCGAGGTGGATGTTGTTGCGCAGAAGCACACCACCGGGCACGTCCGAGACATTGTTATTGCCCGTACGCAGGCGCTTGAGCGTGGTGTCCTTGTTGCCGAAGGCGGCAAGAAACGTGAACGGGAATTCCGCTGCGTCAAAGGGTTGCAGAGCCAGCTCTGAAATAGCTTGTTCGATTTCTACTGCGTTCATGGCGACATCTTGACTAAGCGATTCATCTATTTACCGGGTCAAGACTTCGAAAAAGGAAATGAATTGTCACACGGGCGTGCGCGACTTTGTCGTGCTCAAAAGCCACAATGTTTTTGCAGATTCATTCCCCATTTGGCTTCGCCATGTCAACTTATCCATGACCCCAAGCACCACCGAGGACACCGACGACACCGCCCCCGGCTGGGACGCTATCTCCGCACGCCTGGACCAGCTCTACCCCGGCCAAGAGCCCAAGCACTTTGGCACGCTGATCTCATACAGGCTGGGCGGGCCAGACCCGCTCAATGGCATCAGCGCATGGCGGCGCAACGACCCTGTGCCGCACTGGCACTTTGTCACCTATGGGTTCAGCGAGCTGTATTCCAAGGAGTCGGACGACCCCGAGGTGAGCGGCTATGGGTTTGAGCTGACCTTCAGGCTGGCGATTGCGCCCGAGGCAGCGGCCGATGCCGAGCCCCCAATGTGGGCGATGGGCTTTTTGCAGAACCTGGCGCGCTATGTGTTCCAGAGCGGTAACGTGTTCAAGGATGGGGACTGGATGACGGCCAATGGCCCCATTGCGCTGGGGCAGGCCACGCAGATCTGCTCCATGGGCTTTGCCACCGACCCGGAGCTGGCCGAGCCGCTGGCCACGCCCAATGGGTCCGTGGCCTTTTTGCAGGTGGTGGGCCTGACGCTGGACGAAGAGCGCGCGGCCAAGCAGTGGCGCACGCGCAACCTGCTCGATGCGCTGCTGCCGCACATGCCGCTGTGGGTGACGGACCTGGGCCGCGCCTCCCTGCTAACCAACCCAGCGGTGAAACAGCAGGTGGACGAGGGCGCGCGGCGGGATGGGTCGTCTAGCGGGTACCTGTTTACCGATGTGCTCGGCCTCAAGCAAGTAAAGCGCCTGCTGCGCAAGCCGCTGACGCAGGTGACCCTGGGTGCCCGCCAGGTGGAGGAGCTGGTGGCCCTGCTGCCGCTGCGCCTGCCGTTTGGCCGCACGCTGCGCGTGGCGGGGCACGAGTGGCAGTTGCTGCTGGAGCCCGCGGGTGCCGATGGCCAGAACGCGGTGGAGTGGCCGGGCGAGGGGGAGGGTGCTGTGGTGCTGCGCGTAACCGACGCCACGGTGCAGCAGTTTGCGCAGACGGTGCAGCCGCGTGAGGGCAGCTATGTGCTGCCGCTGCTGCCCGAGGTGGAGTGGCAGGTGAAGAAGACGACGATCACGGATTCGACCGGCAAGGTCGTCGAAGTGATCGGGTGACCAGACCAGCCGTTCAGTCAATCACGCGCTGCGGCCAATCGACCTCAGGCTCGAGTACCCCAACGGGTTTGCATTCGACCGTATGACTAGACGGGGTGCCGCAGACAGTGCTGTAGCACGGCAAGGCGCCCCAACGACGTCAGGCGGTCGAAGGCAAAGCCGTGCTTACTCTTGCTTGGTTTGCTTCCAAATGCGGTCGGCGCGCTCCCAGGCGGCCTTGGCTGCGGGCTCGGCGTCCTTCCAATCCAGGCGGCTGGTTTCGCGGTCAGACTCCCAGCGCGTCTGCAGATGGCCGCGCGCTTCGTCCCAGTCGCTGCGGCCGTCGATCACGCTCTGGTAGCCGTGGCGATAGGCAGGCGCATAGTCGTCGTAGGTATACGCGTCGGAGTAGTAGGGCTGGCGGCCATGGGCGTCGCGCCAGTAGGCGTCTTCAGCAGTGGGGTTGACGGCTTCTGCCGCGCCCTTGCCAGCCAGGCCGCCCACGACGGCGCCGACCACGGCCCCCACTGCGGTGCCGATGGGGCCGCCGACGGAGCCAACGGCCGCGCCGGTGACTGCACCGCCCGCCGCGCCGATGCCGGTGCCGACGGGGTGGGCACCGGGTGCGCCGGTGATGGGATCAGGGTTGAGGTCTGGGTTGATGGTGTCTCGGGCCATGGTGTGCTCCTGGTGTTGTCGGGTGGAACTCCATGGTCCATGCACCCGCGCTGGCGTGGCGTAGGCAAACGGCCCAATGCCGTGCCAGAGGGCAGGGCCTACCTACAACACCCTGCGCGGCGCAGCCGTGGCCGCATCGCCGCTGTTGGGCGTGCCGGTCGATTCGATGAGCAGGATATGCGCCTCGGCACTGGCGCGCGGGCGGTGCTGCACGCCCTTGGGCACCACATAGAGCTGGCCTGGGTGCAGGGTGACCATGGCGCCGCCGGGCAGGTCGATCTCCACCGTGCCTTGCAGCACCAGGAAGAAGTCGTCGGTGTCGGGGTGGCTGTGCCACTGGTACTCGCCCGCGATCTTGGCGACCATGATGTCGTGGCCGTTGAACTCGGCCACGGTGCGTGGGGCCCAGTGCTCGGTGAACTGGGTGAGCTTGTGGGCCAAGTCGATGGCGGGGACGGAGGTGGGGGCGTTGGTGGTGTCAGGCATGGGGTAAGTTGGCTGTATGGCTTTGCTATACCGCGCCGATGGGCGGGTTGCTGTCTGCAGTGTCGTCACCGGGCGCGGGGCGGTCTTGTACATTTGTTGCATGCATGCCGGGGACCCAAACTCCTCCTCCTCCTCTTCTCCCGCGTCGCCCAGCCAGCGCGACTGGGCCGAGATACGGCCCCTGGCCTCGGGCGGGGTGACGCTGCTCAACGCGCATTTCACGCAGCACCGGTTCGAGCGGCACAGCCACGAGACGTATTCGATTGGCGTCACGCGCTCGGGGGTGCAGACCTTTGCGTGCCGGGGTGCGCGCCATGCCAGCTTGGCGGGCGATGTGATTCTGTTCAACCCCGATGAGCCGCACGACGGCAGCCGGGGCACGGAGGCGGGGTTCGGCTATTCCATGCTGTACATGGATGCCGCGCTGGTGCATGCGTGGATGGGTGACTGTGGCGCGGCCGGTGGCGGCGCGCACGACCGCAGCGGCATGGCCACCCGCTACTTCAAGGCGCCGCTGGTGCATGACCCGCAGGGCGCGATGCTGCTGCAGCAGGCCGTGGCGGCGGTGGCCGAGCGGCAGGAGTCGCTGCACGGCGAGGAGCGCACGGCCGCGGCCATGGTGGCGCTGCTGGGCCGCCATGGCGAGCTGCGCCGGCCCTGGGCGGCCACCAGCCAGGACGCGGGCCGCGCCCGCATGGCCCTGGTGCGCGAGTACCTCCATGCCCACTTTGCCGACGACGTGACGGTGCAGGCCCTGGCCACGCAGGCCGGCCTTTCGCGCGCGCACCTGACCCGGGCGTTTACCGCCACCTACGGCATGGCGCCGCATGCCTACCTGAACATGGTGCGCGTGCGCCAGGCGCAGGGCGCCCTGCGGCAGGGCGGCGCGGTGGCCGATGTGGCGGCGGCCTGCGGCTTTGCCGACCAAAGCCACCTGACGCGGCGCTTCAAGGGCCAGGTGGGCATGGCGCCGGGGCGGTGGCTATTGCACATGCAGGCTGGCTGATCAATCGCCAAAAGGGGGGTGTTGCGCCCACCGCACAGCCCATGGGTACCCGCACCTAAGTTGCTGTACCCCGCTGTAAGCAGTTGCAACCCGATGCTAGAGTGCGCGGGCGGGTTTGCCCGCCTGCGTGGGGAGCGCAGTACCACCCAACAACGAATCCAACATCCATCATGCGTTTCCTGACGAGATACTTCCGCGCGCTGGTTCTGATCACCGCTGCGCTGGCCCTGGTGGGCTGCACCGCGCCCCGGGCCAAGCCGGACGCCGACCTCAAGGCCAAGCAGTTCACGCCCCAGGCCGAAACGGCTTCGCTCTACATCTACCGCAGCGAGATGACCGGCGCATCCGCCCCGATGACGGTCAGCGTCAACAACCAGTCGCTGGGCAAGACCAACGCCCGCACCTACTACAACCTGGAGGTGGCGCCGGGAAGCTACACCGTGGTTTCGTCGGCCGACAACACCTCTTCGGTCACCGTCGAGGTCGAGGCAGGCAGGAGCTATTACGTGTGGCAGAAGGTCACGATGAGCATGGGCTCGGGCACAGCGCGCGCCCAGGTGTCGCTGGTGAGCGAGGCGCAGGGCCAAAAGGGCGTGCTCGCCAGCAAGCTGCTGACGACCAAGGTGCGCCCCAGCGCGTTTGGCGTCGCCCCGGCAGCTGGCAGCCCGCCGGAGGCGCCGGCAGCCGCACCGGTGGCACGCCGTGCAGCAGCAGGGCCAACGCCTGCGTCACCCACGGCAACCGCCGCGATGTCGATGCCGCATTTCGTGCCCGACGCCAAGCCAGTGAGCCGCGTCGCCAGGCCAGCAGCAGCACCAGCACCAGCACCAGCCGCGCAAAACGTGCCCACCGCCGCCACCGTGCCCGTGGCGAGCCCTGCCCAGCCCGCACCCGCAGCAACGGCTGCCGCCGCAGCGCCTATGCCGGCCAACCAGAAGGAATCGCGCCTGCAATGGCTCAAGCAGATGCGCGATGCCAACCTGATCTCGTCGGGCGAGTACGAGACCAAGCGCCAGCAGGTGCTGAGCGCGCCCTGATCAGCCCATCCTTTCCTACCGACCAGCGATTTCGACAGGCAGGCGGCCCCAGCGGGTTCGCCTGGCTGCGCAGGAAGCGTGAAGCCACCCAACCAAGAGTCCAAGAATCATCATGCGTTTTCTGACAAGATATTTCCGCGCGCTTGCCTTGTTCATTGCTGCGCTGGCCCTCGTGGGCTGCGCCCAGGTGCCCCGAGCCGGCGTGACAGAAGAGGCCAAGGCCAAGCAGTTCGCACCCCAGGCCGAAACGGCTTCGCTCTACATCTTCCGCGACGAGCTGTTCGGCGGTGCGATCTCCATGCCGGTGAACCTCAACAACCAGAACCTGGGCTATACGGGACCCAAGAGCTTCTTCTACCTGAACGTGGCACCGGGCCGGTACACCATCGAGTCGATGGCTGAGAACCAGGCCTCCATCAGCATCGACGTGCAGGCGGCCAAGAACTACTTCGTGTGGCAAGAGGTGAAGATGGGCCTGTTCCAGGCGCGCAGCAACCTCACCCAAACGGACGATGCCAGGGGCCGCCAGGGGGTGCTGGCCTCCAAGATGATCGCGGTGAAGCCAGGCATTGCCTTCGGAACGGCGGGCGGCGTGCCGATGGCGGTTGCACCCGCACCGGCTTTGGTAGCGACACCCGTACCGGCACCTGCATCCGCCCCATCACCCGGTACCGCGCCCGCCCCCGGGTCTGCGCCAGCGCCGGCAGGCGCCACGGTGATGATGCCTTTCGTGCCCGACTCCAAGCCGTTGGCCCGCGCCGCAGCGCCCGCAGCAGCAGCGCCAGCGCCTGGGCCAAGGCCTGCGTCACCCACGGCAACCGCCGCGATGTCAATGCCTTTCGCGTCCGACTCCAAGCCGGTGGGCCGCGTTGCCCCGCCAGCACCAGCAGCAGCCCCCGCAGCGCAAAGCGTGCCCGCCGCCACCACGGTGGCGGTGGTGAACCCGGCCCAGCCCGCACCCGCAGCAACGACAGCTGCCGCCGCGCCCATGTCCGCCAGCAAGAAAGAGTCGCGCCTGCAGTGGCTCAAGCAGATGCGCGATGCCAACCTGATCACCTCGGGCGAGTACGAGACCAAGCGCCAGCAGGTGCTGAGCGCGCCCTGATAAGACCAGGGCAGTCCACAATCAATGCATCGAAGGGCCCCGCAAGGGCCCTTTTCTCATTGCGCGCTGGGCGCACCTGTAGGACGATGCGCACCCGCATTGCCCGTGGCATCCGACCCCAGCGGGGGCACCCGCGTGGTCCGATAGTTCCTTTGCATTTACAGGAGCCAAACCATGTCTGAAAAGAAAGCCAGCGTTCATTGGGAAGGTGCGGGCAAGACCGGCCAGGGCCAGGTGAGCACCGAGACCGGTGCGCTCGACAAGCACCCCTATGGCTTTGGCAGCCGCTTTGGCGATGACCGCAAGGGCACCAACCCCGAGGAGATCGTGGGGGCGGCGCATGCCTCGTGCTTCACCATGGCGTTTGCCTTTGCGGCTGAAAAGGCGGGCATTGCCACCGAGGTGATCGACACCACGGCTGCGGTGCGGCTGACCAAGGAGGGCGATGGCTTTGTCATCGACCGCATTGCGCTCACCCTCAAGGCCAAGGTGCCGGGCATGGACGAGGCGGCCTTTCAGAAGCTGGCGGCCGAGGCCAAGGCCAACTGCCCGCTGTCGAAGGCGTTGGCCGCAGTGCCGGAGATCACGCTGACGGCGACGTTAGTGCCGTGACGCGGTGCAGCTGGGCGCGGGCGGGCTGCGCCACGCCATCGCGCAGCTCGCGCCGCAAAATCTTGCCCACGCTGGACTTGGGCAAGGCATCGACAAACACGATCTGCCGGGGCACCTTGTAGGGGGTGAGCTCCCGGCGGCAGTGCTCGGCAATGTCCTGTGTGCTGACGCGCACCTCGGGTATGCGCACCACGTACAGGCGCAGGGCCTCGCCGGTCTTGTCGTCGGGCACGCCAATGCATGCGCATTCGAGCACACCAGGGCAGGCGGTGGCCACGGCCTCGACCTCGTTGGGGAAGACATTGAAGCCCGAGACGAGCACCATGTCCTTCTTGCGGTCCACGATCTTGAGAAAGCCGCGCTCGTCCATTTGCCCCACGTCCCCCGTGCGAAAGTACCCGTCTGCCGTGAAGGCGGCGGCATTGGCCTCGGGCTTTTGCCAGTAGCCGGACATGACCTGCGGGCCTTTCACACACACTTCTCCTGCTTCGCCCACGGGCACTGGCTGGTCGTTGTCGTCGAGCAGTTGCACGTCGGTAGACGGCAGGGGCAGGCCGGTGGTGACGGTGAACTCGCTGACATAGGCGGGGTTGAAGGTGACGACGGGGCTGGTTTCGCTGAGGCCATAACCTTCGCGGATGAACTGGCCCGTGAGGGCCTGCCAGCGGGCAGAGACCGAGGCGATGATGGCGGAGCCCCCGCCGCCCGCCAGCCGCAGGTTGGAAAAATCGATCTCTTGCGTGCGCGGGTGCGCGGCCAGGCCTGCATACAAGGTGTTGACGCCCATGAACACGCTGGGATGCGCGGCCTTCATCACGCCGATCAGGGCGTCGAGGTCGCGCGGGTTGGGCACCAGCCAGTTGTGCGCGCCCACCGAGAAGTAGGTGACCAGGTTCACCATCAGCGCGAAGATGTGGTACAGCGGTATGGCCGTGACGATGGACTCCAGCCCGGGGCGAAGGGCATCGGGCATGAAGGCCTTGAACTGCTCCACGTTGGCCACCAGGTTGCGGTGCGTGAGCATGGCTCCCTTGGACAGGCCCGTGGTGCCGCCGGTGTACTGCAGAAAGAGCAGGTCATCGCCCGCCAGCCGCACGGGCTTGAAGGCCAGGCCAGCGCCCTGTGCCAGGGCCTTGCCCAGCGCGGTGGTGGGCAGCGCCAGGCCAGCATCCACCGGCAGGCCGGGCAGCGCTGCCGGGCTACCGTCGCCAGGCGCCACGGTAACGATGCTGTGCAGGTCCACCCGGCCCTGGATGGCCGCCAGCGTGGCGGTGGCGCCGGCATAGATGACGAGGACCTTGGCGCCGGCATCGAGCAGCTGGTGCTCCAGCTCGCGCGGGGTGTACAGGGGGTTCACGTTGACCTGCACAGCGCCGGCCCGGGCAATGCCCAGCAGCACGATGGGGAAGGCCAGGAGGTTGGGGCACATCACCGCGATGCGGTCGCCCTTGCGCACCTGCAGCACGTTCTGCAGGTAGGCTGCGAACGCGCGCGAGAGGTGGTCCACGTCGGCATAGGTCAGCGTCTGCCCCAGGCAGGTAAATGCCGGGTGGTGGGCGTAGCGCAGCATGGCCACGTCGAGCAGGTGCACGACGGAGCGGTGCGCGTCGGCGTTGATGTGGGCGGGGATGGTGCCGTAGCTGGCCAGCCAGGGTTGGGGGTGCATGGGGGAGGTCTCCTTGAGCGGTGTCTTCTTGTGGACAAGCGCAGCCCCGGCCATGCGGGGCTGCGCATGGGTCAGCGCTCAGCGCAGAGCACCGGCCAACGCGGCAAAGGCCAGGCGGTCATAGTTGTGCGTGAAGGCGGTGTTGGGCACGGGGTGCGACGAGAGCTTGACCACCACCAGCTGGGCGGCCGGGTTGATGTGGATGTGCTGGCCCATCAGGCCCTTGGCCTCGTAGCTGCCGTCCACGTCGTGCGGCAGCCACCAGTGGTTGTGGTACGAGTAGCCGTTGCGCATGGTCTGGCCGGAGGCCTTGAACTTCTCGGGGTCGGCGCCCTTGCGCAGCTCGGCCACGGTGGCGGCGGAGATGACCTGCTTGCTGTTGAAGTGGCCGTTGCGGCGCAACATTTCGCCCAGGCGGCCCAGGTCGCGCAGTGTGGCGTTGATGCCCACGCTGGTGGACTGCGCGCCCGTGGGGTCGGCCCACACATAGCCGTCCTGCTCGGCACCCAACGGGGTCCAGAGGCGCTCGGACAGCAGGGTGGCAAAGGTCTTGCCGGTCACGCGCTGCAGGATCCAGCCGATGACCTCGGTATCCACCGACTTGTAGTTGAAGCCCTTGCCGTGCTCGCCCTCCTTCTGCACGGTGGGCAGGTAGTCGAGCATGGCCTTGGCACCGGGATAGTTGGCGGGCGCGGGCACCAGGCCGGCGGCGATGAGGTACTGGAAGATGCCCGATTGGGGATCGGCAAGGTCCTCGGCGTACTTGACGCCGGTGGTCATGTCCAGCGTCTGCTGCACGGTGGCGTCGGCCCAGGCGCTGCTGGCCAGCTCGGGCAGGTAGCGGGTGACGAGGGCGGAAGGGTCGATGAGGCCTTCGTGGATCAGCTCGGTGGCCAGCAGGCCGGTGAGCGACTTGCTCATGGACCACAGCACATGGGGCACGTGCGGCTGGTTACCGACGTAGTGGCGCTCGTACACCACGCGGCCCTGGTGGATAACCAGCAGGCCGTCGGTATAGGTGGCCTTTTGCCAGTTGGCCAGCGTGGTCTTGGCGCCCTTGTCGTCGAGGAAGGGCAGGCCCTCGAGTTCGAGCGGCGTGGCCTGCATCTCGCTTGCGGGGCCCGGGCCGCGCGCTATGTTGGCGGTGGGGCCCAGTTCGCGCAGGTGGTGCAGGGCCCAGCGGGCGTTGGGGTACTTGAGGATGGTGCCCAGCCGCACCTGCTTGTCGGGCGCGGGCGGAAACCCCTGCATCAACTTGAGCGCCACGGGGTCGGTGGCGTCGGGCGGCGGCAACGCAGGCTGCGCGTGGCTGGCCTGGGCCAGGGCGAGGAGGGCGGTGGCAACGGCCAGCGACAGGGCGCGGCGGGGAGGGTGCATGGTGGAGTTCTCCAGGGAAAGAAAGGCTTGGACAGGGGAGGAGGGGCGACGGGGAAAATGAAGGGGCGCGGCTTCGGCGGGAGGAGGTCGGGTCACTGCAGGGTCATTGCTGGGCCATGGCGGGCGCAGGCCCTGCGGGCGGGGGCCGGCGCCAGACCTGCGTCTTGCCGAACAGCGCGATGCCCACGTAGGCGTGCACGCGCAGCTGGTCGGTGCCGACGGGGGTGAGGGTGGCGCTGTAGGTCTTGGCGTTCTCGCGGTTGTAGATCTCGCCCTGGTGTTCGTTGGCACCGCTTGGCTTGAAGCCCGAGAGAAGGGTCATGCCCAGGGCCGGGCGCTTGTCGGCAAACTCACCCGCCTGGCCGGGGCCGGCCATGGAGCGGTTGGCCATGACCTTGACGACCTTGCCGCACAGGGTGGCGCTGCCGCTGCTGCAGGGAGCGACCTCGACTTCGAGATTGCCGCTTTCGGTGACCCAGCGGCCCAGCGGGGCGCGGGCTTCGGCGCCTGCCTGCTGGGCACCGGCGGGTGGCAGTGCGGCGTACAGGGTGAGCGCGGCCAGCAGGTGGAAGGCGGTGGCAGACTGCGGTGTCATGAAGGAGCCCTCGTGGTGAAGTTCAGGAAGACTGCATTGAAGCCAGTCCAGGTATCGGGCATTTGTCCTGGCAGGGGCTTTTGGTGTGCGCAGGTGTCGCAGCTGCGTGCGGACAAGTTGGGATACAAACCCTCTGCGGGCGCGCCCGCATTGCCCGGAGAATCGACCCATGCAGCAGCAGCCTGAAGACCACGTACTGATCGTCGACGACGACGCCGGCATCCGCGAACTGGCGGCCCAGTACCTGCGCAAGCAGGGCCTGCAGGTGAGCGTGGCGGCCGATGGGCGGCAGATGCGTGCGGTGCTGGCGGGCACGCGCATCGACCTCTTGGTGCTGGACCTGATGCTGCCCGGCACCGACGGCATTGCGCTGTGCCGCGAGCTGCGCAGCCCGGGCGCACCGGCGCTGCCCATCATCATGCTCACCGCGCGCAGCGACGAGGCCGACCGCATCCTGGGCCTGGAGCTGGGGGCCGACGACTATGTGACCAAGCCCTTTGCCGCGCGTGAGCTGCTGGCGCGCATCCACGCGGTGCTGCGGCGCACGCGCATGCTGCCGCCCAACCTGGCAGTCACCGAGCCGGCGCGCGAGCTGGCGTTTGGCGACTGGCGGCTGGACACCACGGCGCGCCACCTGCTGGACGCCAGCGGCGCGGTGGTGGCCCTGTCGGGTGCGGAGTACCGGCTGCTGCGCGTGCTGCTGGACCACCCGCAGCGCGTGCTGACGCGCGACCAGTTGCTGCAGCTGACGCAGGGGCGCGATGCCGAAGTGTTCGACCGCTCCATCGACCTGCTGGTGAGCCGCGTGCGCCAGCGCCTGGGCGACGGCGTGCGTGGCTCGCGCTACATCAAGACGGTGCGCAACGAGGGCTATGTGTTCTGCGCTGCGGTGCACGCCGCGCAGGCAGGGGCGGGAAGCGCATGAAGCGCTGGTGGCCGGGCTCGCTGTTCGGGCGCATTCTGCTGGTGCTGGCGCTGGGCCTGGCGCTGGCGCATGCGCTGACCTTCATGCTGGCAGTGACGGAGCGCAGCATGAGCATGCGCAACGCCATGGTGGGCTACCTGGCAAGCGACGTGGCCAGCTCGGTGGCGGTGCTGGAGCGGCTGCCCGCCGGCGAACGCGGCCAGTGGCTGGCGCGCCTGGCGCGGCGCAACTACCGCTTCGTGCTGGCCGAGCCGCTGCCGGTGCCCGCCAGCCAGTCGGCCCTGGCGCTGCTGGTGGCAGGCGCCGTGGCAGAGGCGCTACCGCCCGGCCGCACGCTGCAGGTGGTGGACCCCGGTGTACCGGGCACCGAGCTGCGGCTGCAGCTGCGCCTGGCCGACGGTACGCCGCTGGCCGTGGACATGGACGAGCCCCGGCTGCAGGTGTCGCGCTGGGTGCTGGCGGCGCTGGCGCTGCAGCTGGCGGTGCTGGTGGGCCTGTGCGCCTGGGCCGTGCGCGCGGCCACCCGCCCCTTGAACGCGCTGGCCGACGCGGCCGATGCCCTGGGCGCCGCGCAGGCGGCGGTGCCCCTGGCCGAGGACGGTCCGCGCGAGGTGGTGCGCGCCGCCGCCGCCTTCAACCGCATGCAGCAGCGCATACAGGCGTACCTGCAGGAGCGCATGCAGATCCTGGCGGCGGTGTCGCACGACCTGCAGACGCCCATCACGCGCCTGCGGCTGCGCGCCGACCTGCTGGACGAAGCGCCCCTGCGCGACAAGCTGCATGCCGACCTGGCCGAGATGCAGTCGCTGGTGGAGGAGGGCATTGCCTACGCGCGATCGCCCCAGGCCGTGCGCGAGCCGCTGCAGCGCGTGGACCTGCGCGCGCTGGTGGAAAGCCTGGCCATGGACTACGCCGACGCGGGCATGCCGGTGCGCGTGCTGCACGCAGCGGACGGAATCTGCGACACACGCCCGCAGGCGCTGCGCCGGCTGCTGTGCAACCTGGTGGACAACGCGCTCAAATTTGCGGGCAGTGCCGAGCTGGCGCTGGAGGCCGACCCGCAGGGCCGGTGGTGCGTGCGCGTGCTGGACCGCGGCCCGGGCATACCGCAGGCGGAACTGGCCACCGTGCTGCAGCCCTATGTGCGGCTGGAAGACTCGCGCAACCGTGGCACCGGCGGCACGGGCCTGGGCTTGGCCATTGCGAACGAGCTGGCCCAGGCGCTGGGCGGGCGTCTGGTGCTGGCGCCACGCGAGGATGGCGGCGAGGGGCTGGAGGCACGGGTGGAGTTGCCGGCATAGCGCTGTAGCCGGGCCGCGCTGGTACAGTGCCCTTTCCGTGGATTGACTCGTGACAGGGAACGCCATGACTGACAGCAGCAACAGCAAGCAGCAGCACATCCGCATCGGCATCGGCGGCTGGACCTTCGAGCCCTGGCGCGGCAACTTCTACCCCGCAGGCCTGTCGCACGCCAAGGAGCTGCACTACGCCAGCCGCCAGCTCACGGCCATCGAGGTCAACGGCACCTACTACAGCACCTTCAAGCCGCCCACCTTTGCCAAGTGGCATGGCGAGACGCCCGATGGGTTCATGTTCTCGCTCAAGGCCAACCGCTTTGCGACCAACCGGCGCGTGCTGGCCGAGGCGGGCGATTCGATCGCGCGCTTTGTCGACAGCGGCATCTCCGAGCTCAAGGACAAGCTCGGCCCCATCGTCTGGCAGTTCATGCCCACCAAGCAGTTCGAGCCAGGGGATTTCGAGGCTTTTCTAGCGCTGCTGCCCAAGGCGGTGGATGGGCGCACGCTGCGCCATGTGCTGGACGTGCGGCACGAGAGCTTTGCCACACCGGCCTTCATCGAACTGGCGCGCCGCTACGGCTGCGTGCCGGTGCACACCGATTCGGAAAAATTCCCGGCCATCGCCGATGGGGCGGCCGATTTTGCCTACCTGCGGCTGATGCGCAGCCAGGCCGACGTGCCCACAGGCTATACGCCCGAGGCCATTGCCCAATGGGCCCAGGGCGTGCGCAGCTGGACGGGAGGCGAGCGGCCACGCGATGTGTTCGTGTACTTCATCAACGGCGCGAAGGAGCGGGCGCCGGCGGGGGCGATGGAGTTGATCAGGCAGCTGGGACTCGCCTTGCCAAAGGCCGAGCAGGGCACAACACCCGGGTTGTTCTAGACCGTTTCGCGCTGCCTGAAGCCCTGCGGTGGCTCACCGCCATCGGGCACATTGCCCACCACCACGCGCTCCACCTGCGCCTGCGCCGGCCCCTGGTGCGCCCAGTCGACGAGGGCCTGCACGGCCTGTGGAGTGCCCCAGGCGCAGGCCTCCACCCGGCCATCGCTGCGGTTGCGCACCCAGCCCTGCACGCCCAGGCGCTTGGCTGCCTGGGTCATGGACCAGCGGTAGCCGACCCCCTGCACATGGCCGGTGATGAGGAGGTGGCGGGTGATGAGGTTGTCGGAGTCCATGGCCGGCACTGTACCGCGAGCCTTGCAGGGCAGGCACGCCGGGGGCACACTGCCCGTATGAGCACAGCCCCACGCAAGGCCCTGCCCGCCATCGACACCGACCGCTGCACCGGCTGCGGCTGGTGCATCGCCGTGTGCCCGCCGCATGTGCTGTCGCTGCAGGTACAGGGGCCGCACAGCTGGGGGCCCAAGCGATCCAAGCTGCACGACGAGCCGGGCTGCACGGGGTGCGCGCTGTGTGCGGTGCGCTGCCCGTTCGATGCGATACGCATGGTGCGAACCACGGGCCATGCAACGACCCCTTGACGCCCCCCACGCCCAATCCGCTACACTGGCAGCCATGTCGTACACCTCCATCCACACCGCATTTGCTGCCGCTGCCCCCATGGGCATGGCCATGATGCTGCCTGCGTTCACGCGGGCGATGGGTGCACGAATGATTACCACCATTACCCCCGCGGCCACCTGAGCACGCGCAGGTGGCCGTTTCGGCAGCCACCTGGTGATCGCTCTCTCCCTCCTCCCCGGAATGAACGAATGAAACCCAGCTCTGGCAGCTGGGTTTTTTGTTTTGTTCGTTTGTTTTTTGGCTGCCTGGCAGCCAGCAACCCGGAGAAGGAAGCTCTTTATGTACCGCGATCCCGTCCAGTCCCTTCAGCCTGCACAGCACAGCATTGCCACGACCATGGCCATGCCTGCTGCCACCCGCCCGCTGCGCGTGGGCATGATCGGCATTGGCACCGTAGGCGCAGGAACTTTCCGCGTGCTGGCACGCAACCAGGACGTGGTTGCGGCCCGCGCGGGGCGTGGCATCGAGGTGGTGGTGGTGGCGGCGCGCAACCTGGCGCGCGCGGCCGGCGTGGTGGGCACGGGCGTGGCACTGACCAACGACCCGATGCAGGTCGCCACCCACCCCGATGTGGACGTGGTGGTGGAGGCCGCGGGCGGCACCGGCCCGGCGCGCGAATGGCTGCTGGCGGCCATGGCGGCGGGCAAGCACGTGGTGACGGCCAACAAGGCGCTGCTGGCGGTGCATGGCAACGAGCTGTTTGCCGCCGCGCGCCAGCATGGCGTAGCGCTGGCCTATGAGGGGGCGGTGGCCGTGAGCATCCCCATCATCAAGGCGCTGCGCGAGGGCCTCACGGCCAACCGCATCGAGTGGGTGGCAGGCATCATCAACGGCACCACCAATTTCATCCTGAGCAAGATGCGCGACGAGGGCCTGGGCTTTGCGCAGGCGCTGGAGCAGGCACAGGCCCTGGGCTATGCCGAGGCGGACCCCGCCTTCGACATCGAGGGCGTGGACGCGGCGCACAAGATCACGCTGCTGGCGGCCAACGCCTTCGGCATGCCGGTGCGCTTTGCCGACGCGCAGGTGGAGGGCATCACCGCGCTGCAGGGGCTGGACGTGGCGTGCGCCGAGCAGTTGGGCTACCGCATCAAGCTGCTGGGTGTGGCGCGAAAGCGCAGCGACGGCGTGGAGCTGCGCGTGCAGCCCGCGCTGGTGCCGGCCACGCACCTGCTGGCACATGTGAACGGTTCGATGAACGGCATCATGGTCAAGGGCGATGCGGCCGGGGTGACGATGTACTACGGCGCGGGCGCCGGATCGGAGCAGACCGCATCAGCCGTGATTGCCGACCTGGTGGACGTGGCGCGGCTCGACGGCACGAACGCGGCGCAGCGCGTGCCGCACCTGGGCTTTCACGCCCATGCGGTGGACGAGCACCTGGCCGTGCTGCCAGGCGCCGCCGTGCACACGCGCCACTACCTGCGCGTGCCCGTGCACCTGGCGCAGGACATCGGGGCCGTGGGCGCCTGGCTGGCGGCGCAGCAGGTGCCGGTGGCGCAAGTGGTGCTGGCGGCAGACAAGGCCCTGCCCCCGGGCAGCGGCGCCCAGGTGCTGGTGCTGACCGACGCGGTGGCCCAGGCCACGGTGGACCTGGCCGTGCATGCGCTGGCAGCGCACCCGGCGGTGGCCGGGCCGGTGATCTCGCTGCGGGTGGAGATGCTCGACGCTTGATCAGGCTGATGCGCCCTGCCGCACCAGCGCGGCCATGGCCAGCGCCGCAGGCGTTCCCTCCGCCGTGAGGCCAGCCACCACGCCGGCGCGGTCGGCGTCGGTGCGGTTCTGGCTGACCTTCCACACGCCCTCCCACCGCTCCACCGCGAGCTCGATGCCAACGATGGCGCGCATCATCTGCTCGATGTAGGCGGGCGGTGCGTCGTCCAGGCGCCAGGGCTCGGGGCGGTGCGCTTCGTGCGCCTCGCTCAGGGTGTGCAATATGGCGCGCAGCGTGGCCGGGTCGTCCTTCAGGGCGGTGAGCTGGCCGTGGGCGTGCACCGTGGCGTAGTTCCAGGTAGGTACCTGCTTGCCGTCGATGGCCTTGGAAGGGTACCAGGTGGGCGAGATGTAGGCCTGCGGCCCGTGGAAGATGGCCACGGAGGTCTGCGGCAGCAGCGGCCATACGCTGTTGGCGCGCGCCACGTGACCGACCAGCGTGCCGTGCTCGCCGCGCGTGGGATCGAGGTACAGCGGCACATGGTTGGCGTGCAGCGCGCCTTCGCGCGTGATGACCAGCGTGGCCAGCGGCTGGGCACGCACCAGGGACTGCAGCACGGCGGCGTCGGCCACGCGGAACTGGCGGTTGGCATTGGCCATGGTTCAGCCCCCTTCGCTCAGTTGCAGCACGGGCGCGCAGTCGATCTGCGTCTTGACCGAGTTGGCCAGGAAGCACGAGGTGTGGGCCTTGTGGTGCAGGTCGTCGAGTTGCTCGGCGCTGGGTGCGTGGGCCGCATCGAAGCGGGTGACCGGCTTGAGCTGCACGTGGGTGACGACGAGCTGGCCGGCATCGTTCTTGGCCATGGTGCCCACGGCCGCATCGCTGTAGCTGTCCAGCCGGTAGCCCGCGCGGCTGGCGAAGTCCATGAACCACAGCATGTGGCAGCTCGACAGCGAGGCGACGTAGGCCTCCTCGGGGTCGACCGCCGCCGCATCGGAGTAGGGCAGGGGCACGACATGCGGCGAGGACGATGCGGCCACGGTGGCGCCGCCGTCGAACTGCCAGGTGTGGGCGCGGTGGTAGCGCTTGTCGAGGAAATCGTCGCTGCCGCGTTGCCAGGTGATGGTGGCGAAGTGCTCTGCCATGGTGGGAATGCTTTCGTGGGGGTGGTGCCTACAATGGTTCTTCAGTTTATGGCGATAGAGAGCCATTGAAGGGGCCAATTCGTGCCAACCGCCAGAGCCAATCCCACCGTGGCCACCGCCACGCTGCGCCAGCAGGTCTACGAGCGCCTGCGCGGCGCCATCGAGCAGGGCAGCCTGCGCGCGGGCACGCGGCTGCCGCCTTCGCGCGAGCATGCTGCGGCGCTGGGCGTGTCGCGCAACACGGTGCTGTGGGCCGTGCATCGCCTGCAGGCCGAGGGCTATGTGGAGGCGCGTGTGGGCGATGGCACCTATGTCTCGCAGGCGGCCGGGGGCGCCACCACCCGCACCCAGCAGCAGTTGGTGGCGCCGCCCAGGGGCCTGTCGCGCCGGGGCCAACTGATTGCCGACACAGCGGCGCGCTGGAACCCGCCGGTGGCAGTGGCGCGGGCCTTTCGCATGGGGGCGCCCGAGGTGGACACCTTTCCCTACGCCGTGTGGGACCGCCTGGCGCGCCAGGCCGGCCCCGGCCAGCGCGCGGCGCGCGCGCAGTACCTGGACCCGGCCGGCGACCCGCAGCTGCGCGAGGCGGTGGCGCAGTGGCTGTGGGCCTCGCGCGGCATCCGCTGCGATGCGGGCCAGGTGGTGGTGTGCTCGGGCTCGCAGCAGGCCATCGACCTGATCGCGCGGCTGCTGCTGGACGTGGGCGACGAAGTGCTGGTGGAAGACCCCGGCTACCCCGGCATACGCGCTGCGCTGCTGGGCCACGGCGTGCGGGCCCGGCCCATGGCCATGGACGGCGAGGGCGCCTGCATTGCCGAGGCCACGCAGCGCTGGCCCGGCGCGCACATGGCGGTGGTGACGCCCACGCACCAGTACCCCACGGGCGGGCGCATGGGCCTGGCGCGGCGCCAGGCGCTGCTGCAGTGGGCGCGCACGCACGATGCCTGGGTGGTGGAGGACGACTACGACGGCGAGTTCCAGTACGGCGCGCAGCGCGTGCCGGCGCTGTGCAGCCTGCCGGGGTCGGAGCGGGTGCTGTACGTGGGCACCTTTTCCAAGACGCTGCACCCGGGCCTGCGGCTGGGCTTCATCGTGGCGCCGCCGGCGCTGGTGCAGCCCTTTGCCATGGCCCGCGCCATCACCGACCGGCATGCGCCCGGCGATGCGCAGGCGGTGCTGGCGCAGTTCATTGCCGAGGGCCACCTGCTGCGCCACCTGCGCCAGATGCGCGAGCTGTACCAGGCACGCCAGCAGGCGCTGCGCGATGCGCTGGCCGATGCCAGCGACGGCGCGTTGCAACTGGCCGCCAGCGACCGGGGCATGCATCTGCTGCTGGAGCACGCGCCGGGCAGCGACGACGAGGCTCTGTGCCGCCAGGCCCAGGCGGCGGGGGTGATGCTGGCGCCGCTGTCGCGCTATGCGATGGAGTCCGAGCGGCGCGGCTGGCTGTTCGGCTACGCGGGCTTCGGCGTGGTCGAGATCACGGCTGCGGCGCGGATTGTGGGCCAATTGGCCAGGCGCCTGCCGGACGGCTGATCAGCTCACTGCACGCTGCGCCACCAGCTTTGCGACAGCGAGGGGTTGCGGATGTCCAGCCGCTCGCCCATCACCGGCGCCACCAGGGGCACCTGGCTCGCAGCGGCCAGCGTGGTGATGCGCTCGAAGGGCTCGTGCCAGGGGTGCAGGGCCAGGTCGAAGGTGCCGTTGTGGATGGGCATCATGTGGCGGCCCTTCACGTCGCGGTGGGCCTGCAGGCTTTCTTCGGGCTGCATGTGCACGTCGGGCCACTGGGCGTCGTAGGCCCCGGTCTCGACCATGGTCAGGTCGAACGGGCCATAGCGCTCGCCGATGGCCTTGAAGCCGTCGAAATAGCCGGTGTCGCCGCTGAAGAAGATGCGCGTGTCGCCGGCCATGATGACCCACGAGGCCCACAGCGTGCGGTTGCCGTCCGACAGGGTGCGGCCCGAGAAGTGCTGGG
Source organism: Acidovorax sp. Root219 (assembly GCF_001428665.1). Lineage (GTDB taxonomy): Bacteria > Pseudomonadota > Gammaproteobacteria > Burkholderiales > Burkholderiaceae_C > Acidovorax. The sequence continues at coordinate 489,772 of NZ_LMIJ01000011.1, read as the reverse complement.
CCGGGGTGGCGACGAACTTCACGCCGCCCACGCTGGTGCCCTGCCACCAGTCGAACTGCTGCACCTTGGCGGCCGGCACGCCCCAGGCGATGAGGCGGTCGCCCACGCCCAGCGGGGTGAGGAAATGCTCGACCTTGGGCGCCAGCTTCTGGATGGCGTCGAAATCGAGGTGGTCGTAGTGGTCATGCGAGAGCACCACGCCGGTAATGGGCGGCAGCTCGTCGATGGTGAGCGGCGGCGCGTGGAAGCGCTTGGGCCCGAGGAGCTGAAAGGGCGAGGCGCGCTCGGAGAACACCGGGTCGGTGAGCCAGAACTTGCCGTCAAGCTTGAGCAGCATGGTCGAATGGCCCAGGCGCCACAGGCTCTGGTCGGGCGCTGCCAGCACGTCGGCCTGGGTGAGCGGCTTGACCTCGATGGGCTTGGCGGGCACGGTGTTGGCCGGCTTGTCGGTGGCAAAGCGCCAGAAGATGGCCACCGTCTTGAAGAAGCCGGGCGCCTGGCGCGGAGCAACGTTGCGGAACTTGCCGTCCACGTACTGGGGCGACTGCTCGTACGAGGCAGAGGGCAGGTTGGCACAGGAGAGGATGCTGTAGGCCATGGCGGTGATTGCGGTGAGGATGAGGAGGATGCGGGGCACGCGGCGGAACATGGGGGACTGCCTTTTCTGAAAAGTGCACTGCACAGTGTAGTGTTGTTTCTGAAAAAGTAAACTCCCCGGTGTAAAATTTCGGCTATGAGCCCCATAGCCCCGCCCACGACTCCTGCCACCCGCCTGACCGACCGCAAGCGCGAGGCCATCGTGCAGGCTGCCATTGCGGAGTTCCGCGAGCATGGCTTTGCCGGCACCAGCATGGACCGGGTGGCTGCGGCGGCCGATGTCTCCAAGCGCACGGTGTACAACCACTTTCCGAGCAAGGACGAGCTGTTCGAGGCCATCCTGGGCAAGCTGTGGGAGCGCGGCCATGCGCTGCACGAGATCCGCTACGACACCGCGCAGCCCCTGCGCGCACAGTTGCTGGCGCTGCTGGAGCAAAAGATGCAGTTGCTCAATGACGCAAGCTTCATCGACCTCTCGCGCGTGGCCATGGCCGAGCTGATGCACACGCCCGAGCGCGCCCGCGCCCTGGTGGAACGCCTGTCCGAAAAGGAGGAAGGCCTGCCGCAGTGGATGCGCGCCGCCCAGCAGGACGGCCGCCTGCGCACCGGGGTCGACGCCCACTACGCGGCCCACCAGCTGCATGGCATGGTCAAGTCCTTCGCCTTCTGGCCCCAGCTGGCCATGGGCCAGCCGCCGCTGGCGCCCGCCGTGCAGCAGCAGGTGCTGGCAGATGCGGTGGACATGTTCCTGGGCTTCTACGCGGTGGCCGCACCGGGCTGATCAATTGGCGCGCGCGGCGTATGCTGCCGGACCATGGAAGCGCAGCAACAACCCTCCCAGATCCTCTTCCTCCCGGGCGTCGGTGGCGACCCGCAGTTCTGGCAACCTGTGTCCAGCTTGCTGGACCACCCGGCCACCCGCCGGCTGATGGGCTGGCCGGGCTTCGGCCCGGTGCCGGCCGACCCCCGTGTGCGCGGGATGGAAGACCTGGTGGCGCGGGTGGTGGACGCCATCGACCGGCCCACGGCGCTGGTCGCGCAGTCCATGGGCGGCATCGTGGCCATCCAGGCGGCCCTCCAACGTCCTGACCAGGTCACGCACCTGGTGCTGGCGGCCACCTCGGGCGGCGTGGACATGGCCGCCCACGGCGCACAGGACTGGCGGCCGGCCTTCGCCCAGGCCCACCCCACGGTGCCGACCTGGTTCGCCGACTACCGCGAGGACCTGAGCGCCGCCCTGGCCACCTTGGCGCCGCCCACGCTGCTGCTGTGGGGCGATGCCGACGCCATCAGCCCCGTGGGCGTGGGCCGGCGCCTGCAGGCGCTGCTGCCGCACAGCTGGCTGCAGGTGGTGCCCGGTGGCGCACACGACCTGGCGAACCGGCATGCGGCGCAGGTGGCGCCCCTGATCGCAGTGCATCTGCGCGGCGGTCACTGACTTTGCACTACGCTCGGAGCATTGCTTTCAGCGTCGCACCAACAAACAACATGCCCATTGCTCCCTACCTCGATACCGCGCCCGTGCTCGGCACCGGCGTCTTCCTCCACGACTCGGCCCAGGTGATCGGCGACGTCACCCTTGGCAAAGACGCGTCCGTGTGGTGCAACGCCGTGCTACGCGGCGACGTGAACCGCATCGTGGTGGGCGAGGCCACGAACGTGCAGGACCTGACCATGGGCCATGTCTCACACCGCAATGCCGCCAAGCCCGAGGGCTCGCCGCTCATCATCGGCAGCCATGTCACCATCGGCCATGCGGTGATCCTGCACGGCTGCCGCATCGGCGACGAGTGTTTGATCGGCATGGGCTCGATCGTCATGGACGATGCCGTGATCGGCGATCGCGTGATGCTCGGCGCGGGCAGCCTGGTGTCGCCCGGCAAGGTGCTGGAGAGCGGCTACCTGTATATCGGCCGGCCCGCCGTGCGCCAGCGTGCGCTGACGGACCAGGAGATCGCCTACCTGCGTTATTCGGCCGAGCACTATGTGCGCGTGAAGAACAACTACCTGGCGGGCACGCCGGATGCAGCGGTGGAACCGCCGCCCCAGCCCCTGTAAGTCGCACGCCCCCGCTGGGTAAGGGTCACGCGGGATAATCGGGCACTTCTTCCACGATTCCCCACGAGGCGGCACTGCATCGCCCTGACCGCCCCCACCCATGTCTGCCCCACCGCTTCGCGTCCTGTCCGTCATCCCGCCGATGACGCAACTGAACACGCCCTACCCGTCGACGGCCTACCTCACGGGCTTTCTGCGCTCGCGCGAGATCACGGCGGTGCAGGAAGACCTGGCGCTAGCCCTGGTGCTGCAGCTGCTGTCGCCCGATGGCCTGCGCGCCGTGGCGGCCAAGGTGGCTGCGCTGCCGGCCAAGAAGCACAGCCCTGCCGTGCAGGCCTTTGCGGCGCAGCGCGACCGCTACCTGGCGACCATTGCGCCGACCATCGCCTTTTTGCAGGGGCGCGACACCACGTTGGCGCACCGCATCGTGGGGCGCAACTTCCTGCCCGAGGGGCCGCGCTTCGCCACGCTCGACGTGTACGTGGACGACGAGGGTGGCGACCCGCTGGGCTGGGCCTTCGGCGCCCTGGGCCTGCATGACCGCGCCAAGCACCTGGCCACCCTGTATTTGAACGACCTGGCCGACGTGCTGCGCGATGCGGTGGATCCGCGCTTCGAGTTCGTGCGCTATGCCGAGTCGCTGGCGGGCAGCCAGCCCACCTTCGAGCCGCTGGCTGCCGCCCTGGCCGGGCCGCTGAACCTGGTGGACGAGACCCTGCGCACGCTGGCCCTGGCCGCAGTGGAGCGCCATGCACCCACGGTGGTGCTGCTGTCGGTGCCGTTCCCTGGCGCGGTGTACGCGGCGTTTCGCATTGCGCAGGCGATCAAGGCGACGCACCCGCACATCGTCACCGTGCTGGGCGGCGGCTTCGTGAACACCGAGCTGCGCGACCTGACCGAGCCGCGCGTGTTCGACTACTTCGACTACGTGTCGCTGGACGCGGGTGAGCGCCCGCTGCTGGCGCTGCTGGAGCATGTGCAAGGCCAGCGCGGGCGCCAGCGCCTGGTGCGCACCTTCGTGCGCGATGCGGACACGCAGGCCGTGCGTTACATCAACATGCAAGAGGCGGACATCGCCTTTGCCGAGGTGGGTACGCCCACCTGGGACGGGCTGCCGCTGGACAAGTATTTGTCGCTCTTGGACATGCTCAACCCCATGCACCGCCTGTGGAGCGACGGGCGCTGGAACAAGCTCACCGTGGCGCACGGCTGCTACTGGAAGAAGTGCAGCTTCTGCGACGTGAGCCTCGATTACATCAGCCGCTACGAGGGTGCCTCGGCCAGCGTGCTGGCAGACCGCATCGAGGCCATCGTGCGCGAAACAGGGCAGACGGGTTTTCACTTCGTGGACGAGGCGGCGCCGCCCAAGGCGCTCAAGACCCTGGCCACCGAGCTGATCGAGCGCAACGCGGGCATCTCGTGGTGGGGCAACATCCGCTTCGAGAAAACCTTCACGCCCGAACTGGCAGAGCTGCTGGCCGACAGCGGCTGCATCGCCGTCTCGGGCGGGCTCGAAGTGGCGTCGGACCGGCTGCTGGACCTGATGAAGAAGGGCGTCTCGGTGGACCAGGTGGCGCGCGTGACGCGGGCCTTCACCGACGCGGGCATCCTCGTGCACGCCTACCTGATGTACGGCTTTCCCACGCAGACCGCGCAGGACACGGTGGACGCGCTCGAGTACGTGCGCCAGCTGTTCGCCAACGGCTGCATCCAGAGCGGCTTCTTCCACCGCTTTGCCTGCACCGTGCACTCGCCCGTGGGCAAGGCGCCCGAAGAGTACGGCGTGACGCTGGAGCCCCTGCCGCCGGTGAGCTTTGCCAAGAACGACATCGGCTTTCACGACCCCACGGGCGTGGACCACGATGCCCTGGGCGGTGCGCTCAAGAAAGCGATCTACAACTACATGCACGGCATCGGCCTCGAAGAGGACGTGCGCAGCTGGTTCCCCTTCAAGGTGCCCAAGACCACGGTGCAGCGCAACCGCATCGAGAAAGCGCTGCAGCAGCGGGGTTGATGCCCCGGGGGATATTTCAGTGATCCATTGCGCCATGCACCGCCCACGGTGCATGAAACTGGCGCGGCCAAGGCCAGTGCCCCCGCGCAAGGGCCGCCCCGCCGCGCTGGGGGCGTCCCCCTTCCAGGGGGAAGGCGTGAAGCGACTCAGGGGGTAGCCATAAACGCGAGGATGTCGTTGAAGTCCTTGCGGTCCTTGGGCGTCTGGTACTTGTACGCAGCGAACGACTCCTGGAGCATGCCGGTCAGCCGGTCGCGGTTCTCCCGCAGTTCAGCCTTCCAGGCCGGGTCCCGCACCAGCAGCTTGAAGATGGCGAGCTTGCCGTCCAGGTTCTCGTGCATGGCGTCGAACGAGGTGACCGTGAACTCCAGCAGATTGGCCAGTTTAGGCAGACCGCGGGTGCTCGCACCCTTGTCCAGCAGCGATTGCACGATCTTGGCCTGGTGGTAGTAGATGGCGATCTCGATGGGGTAGCTGGTCTTCGAAGATCCCTTCTCGCGCACGTCAGGATCGGCACCGTGCTGTAGCAGCAGGTCCACGATCTTGGGCGCCGAGAACCGGCAAGCCTCGTACAGGTTCGGGTAACCCTTGTGCGGCAGGTTGGGGTCGGCGCCATGTTCCAGCATGAGCTGCACGACCTTCACGCGCTTGTCGGTGATGGCCTTGTTCAAGCAGGAATAGCCGGAGGAGAACTTGCTGTTCGGGTCAGCCCCTTTCTCCAGCAGGGCCTGCACGGTGGCCTGGTTCTTGGAGAAGCCGATGGCGCGGATGAAGGCATAGGTCGGGTCGTTCTGCTCGCGCTCGGCGGCTTCGATGGCCCTGCCCACGCGGCCCAGCTGGGCGGTCGGGGCCAGGGTCTTCATCAGCGCCACCACGTCGGCGGGCGGCTTCTTTTTGCCGTCGATGAAGCCGTATTCGAGCTTGCGCGCCACTTCGTCATCGACCAGTTCCGCATGCAGGGTGTGGCAGACCTTGGACAGGGGGCCGATGAAGTCCCCGACATCGGTGGAGCCTGAGGTGAAGGCTGCATCGATCACCCGGCCCGAGCGCTCGCAGTGGTCGAAGCCCAAGTGGTCCGTGGGGTGGATGGTGATCTTGCGGGCGGCGCAGAAGGCCTTGATGGCGGCTTCGAGCGCGGCGCCATCGGGCGTGGTGCTGAAGACGGCGTGCAGGGCATCGGCATCGGTGTCGTTCTTGCAGACCAGCGTGAATCGTGTCGTGTATTCCATAGACCTTGAAGGTGGCGCGGTGTTCTGAAGGCATCATATTTCGATGCAGACACCTCACCCGCCTTTCACCGCCGCCATCTTCGACATGGATGGCCTGCTCATCGATTCCGAGCGCGCCACCCTGCGCGCCTGGACCGCGGCGGCCCTCGCCCAGGGAGTGGTGCTGCGGGAAAGCGACTACCTGCAGGTGGTGGGCAAGGCGGCGCAGGATTCGCACGCCATCCTGCAGGCGCACCTGGGCGGGGTGGTGCCATTCGAGCAGGCCATGGTGGCGGTGCGGGCTGCGCTGGAGGAAGGGGAGAGCGAAGAACTGCGGTTCCCGCTCAAACCCGGCGCGGCGGCGCTGCTGGCGCGCCTGCAGGCTGCGGGCATACCGTGCGCGGTGGCCTCGTCGTCGCGCACCGACGAAATCGCGCACCGCCTCGCGCGCGTGGGCGTGCTGCAGCACTTCGCGGCCGTAGCCGGTGGCAATGAGGTGCTGCGCGGCAAGCCCGACCCGGCCCTGTATGCACTGGCTGCCGCGCGCCTGGGCGTGGAGCCGGCGCAGTGCCTGGCCTTCGAGGACAGCCACAACGGTGCCTGTGCAGCCCTGGCTGCGGGCATGGGGCTGGTGGTGGTGCCGGACCTGCTGCAGCCAGCGCCCGAGGTGGCGCAGGCCTGCGTGGCCGTGCTGGGTTCGCTGGAAGAAGCCCTGCCGCTGTTGCCGCGCTGGTTCGCGCCTGGCGCCAGCAGCTGACCGTCAGATGTTGGTCTGCGCCTCGGCTTCGAGCACCTTGCGGCGGGCCATGGCCAGGTTGGCGCGGCTGCGGTCGAGCACGTAGTAGATGAACAGGCCGTCGTGCTTTTCCACCGGGCGGATGATGTGGTACTGCTGGGTCAGCGTGATCAGGATGTCCTCGATGCTGCCCGCCAGACCCAGCGACTTCATGGTCTTCATCTTGGCGCGCACGACCTCGGTGTTGCCGGCGGCGGCCAGCTCCAGGTCGAGGCCCGTGCCCACGGATTCGAGCAGCATGCCGCTGTTGTAGTCCACCAGCGCGGCGCACATGGCGCCCTCGGTCTGCATGAGCTGGTTCAGGAGTTCTTTGGGGGTGAATGCCATGGCGTGGTCTCCGGTGTTAGTGGAACAGGGAACGGAACTACAAAGACGGGGCGCTGCCCGGTTGCGGCGTGGCAACGCAAGCGGCAACCACCTGGTCCGCCGTGTTGCGGCAGCTCCAAAGCAGCTTGCCCAGCAGCGACGATTCGTTGGTGACCACGGTGAGCACCAGGTCGCCCGAGGGCACGGGCACATTCATCGAGACGATGTGGCCACTGCCCGATTCAAGGATCAGCCGCTCGGGCGCACTGTGCCCGGCCTCGCGCGTCATGGCGCCGGCCAGCGCACTGAGCGAGCCGGACATGGCCGAGAGCCGGTCGGCGTCCTGGCTGTCAGAGAGGGTGGAGGCCACCGTGAAGCCGTCGGCACTGGCCAGGGTGGCGCTCAGGATGCCGGGCGTGCCGCGCTGCAGTTCGCCCAACAGTTCGGCCAGCTGGGCAATGGTGACCAGGCGCAGCGCCGTGCCGGCAGACGAAAAGCCCGGGGTGCTGCCAATGCTGCTACTCATGTTCGATCTCCGCCATGCTCACCAGGACCGACAGCAAGAGGCGCACGTCGGCATCGCGCCGCACGTCCACCTCGAGCACGGGGGGGTTGTATCCGAGGGCGCCCAGCTGCTCGCAGTAGTCCACGATGCCGGGCGAGGGGTGCGTGTCGAGCCGGCCCACGCCGACCACGGTGCGCCGCGCCGGCACGTGGGGGGCGAAGGCCTTGAGGTAGCGCGCCACCTCGCCCACCGGGTCGGGCTGCGAGTTGTCGGCCAGCACGATCAGGCCAAAGGCGCCCGCGCCCAGGATGTCCCACATGAAGCGAAAGCGCTCCTGCCCGGGCGTGCCGAAGAGCTTGAGCACCCACTGGTCGCCCAGGCGGCATTCGCCGTAGTCGAGCCCTACGGTGGTCATGGTCTTGCCGGGCATGGAGAGCTCGGCGCCGCCGGTGATGGGTACGTCGGTGGAGAGAACCTCGCCATCGCTGATGGCGCGGATCGCGGTGGTCTTGCCGGCGCCCATGGGCCCCGTGAAGACGATCTTGAGATCGCGGGAGGTGCCTGCGGACACAGCAGGTGCAGGGGAGGGCATCACCATAGCTTGAGCCGTTCACGCAGGTTGCCGAGCCAGCCCGGTGGGCCGGCTGCGGTCGGTGGATTGGGAGGCTTCGCGGCGCCTACGGCGGCTGGCGCCGCCGCGGACTGGGTGGGGGCAGATGCGGCCCCGGCGCTGCCTTCGTCCACCGCCAGCCCCAGCGCCAGGCAGGCTTCGAGGAACCAGCGCACGGTGGCTTCGGGCACGCCGCTCTTGGCGCAGGCCTGCTCGTAGCTCAGCGCCTGGCTGGTCAGCAGCGCCGCCAGGCGGGGATGGCCTGCGGCGGTGAGGCCCACTGCATCGGGCCAGCGCGAAAGCCGGTAGTGGCCGGTGCGCTCGGGGGCGCTGGCACCCGTCTGCGCCAACCGCATGGCCAGGCCCCACAGCAGGTGGCGCAGGCTGTGGGCGGGCACGGATCGGATGAGCTCTTCCTCCACCGGGCTGACGCGGTGCGGCTCGCCCAGCGCATAGGCGCCCGATAGCAGCACGTCCATGGGCATGGAGGTATGCACCAGCTGCTGCACGAAGTCGAACACGATCTGCTGGCCGGCGCTCATGGGCACCACGGCGCGGCGGCGCTCGGCCATGCGGGTGCGCTCGCCCAGCAGCTCGAACAGGGCGCGCTGGCCCTTGACCGGATCAAACTGCGATGCGCCATGCACGCGCTGGGTGGCCGACTGCAGGACGGCGATGACATTGGTCATGCGCAAGGGAGTGGCCACCGTGAGATCGGCTGTGGCTTCCAGCGCCGCCCCCACGTCCTCGGGGTCCATCACGCGCACGGTGATACACGGGGCATGGAAGCGGTAGGGCCAGTGGCCGGGAACGAAGACCACGTTGCACTCGGCAAGTTGCTCACTGAACCGCGCCCGGATGTTCACCCCGCCTTCGAGCAGCCGAACCAGTGCGCGCAACACCAGCTGGTCCTTCTGCGCAATGTCCTGGGTACCGATGACAAGCCCCTCGCCCATACCAGTCAAGCCCCCTGTGCAGGATGGCGCCCGTGAAGGCGGCCATGGATGGCCAGGCCCGCGCTCGAAGCAGGAAGATCAGGAGCAGAAACGGCGAGTGCGGGACCTGGGCGGTGTTGCATCGCTGGGGCGGCCTCTCGGTTGTTGTATGCGGCGGCAACTGAGACGGCAGCTCCCCTGAGCAACCTGGATCCAACGTGGCAGTTCCGCTGTCGTGAGCCCCGGAACAGGTTCCATGGGCCGGTAGACCGGTGACTTTGCGGACCCGTCTTTCGCACGGGGGTGCCGTTTCAGTATTTTTTCAGTATAGGGGAATGGGTTGCGCTGGCAAACCATTGATTGCCACACCGCAACGCTCGCTCGTGGCGGGCGATTCGCAGGTGTTGCGCCGATGCACCGCTTGGCGGCACCGCTGGCGCAATGCCTGGCTACTTCTGCTTCTGGTAGGCCTTGTCGGCTGGGGGGCCGCGGTCCGTGTCCTGCAGGCCACGCTGCACGTCGCGGTAGGCCTGCTGCACCTGTGCGTCGGGCTTGCCATGGGTCATGTCCACCGACTGGTCGCGCTCATGGGGCAGCTTGGGGCTTTCTTCCTGGGGGACGTTCTGCGCATCGGCATCGCCGCTGGTCGGGGTGCTGGCTGTCTGGCGTTTGGTGGTGTCCACCGAGGGTTCGTTCTTCTGGCGGTCGGCGGTGGTGGGCATGGGATTCTCCTGGGCGCCCCGGGGGCGCATTGGGTGTCGTACACCATCGTAGACATGCCCCGCAGCCTGCGGTGTAGGCCCATACCCCATGCGCGCGACAGGCCGCACCACCCCCCAAAAACACTGTATGCCCAACCATATGCCACACTCTCGTCCTTATGTCTTCAACAGAGTGGGCCCAGGCGGCCCTGCAGTCGTTCGATGCGGTGGTGCAGGCCACCCCGGGGTTCCGCAGCCGGGGTGGGCAGCGGCGCATGGCCGAGCAGGTGGCACAGACCTTCAGCCAGGCCACGCTGGGCAAGGTGGACGAGGAAGCGGGCGAGGCTGCGCCCACCCGTTCCATCGCCGTGATCCAGGCCGGCACGGGTGTGGGCAAGTCGCTGGCCTACTGCGCGCCGGCCATCGCCATGGCGCTCTCGCGCGGCACCCGGGTGCTGATATCCACCGCCACAGTGGCACTGCAGGAGCAATTGGTCAACAAGGACCTGCCCGCACTGGCACTGCTGCTGCCCCAGCCCTTCAAGTTTGCGCTGGCCAAGGGACGTGGGCGCTATGTCTGCAAGCTCAAGCTCGACCGCCTGGCCGGCACCGGCGAGGCCGAGGAGGTGATGGACGACGACCTGTTTGCCGAGGAAGAGGCTGCGGCCCGGGCCAAGCGCCCGCGCCAGGAGACCGAGGCACGCATCCAGTTCTACTCGGCCATGTCGCAGACCCTGGGCAAGGGCGGTTGGGACGGCGACCGTGACAGCCTGGACACGCCACCCGAGCCCGAGGTGTGGAGCGCCGTGGCGGCCGAGGGGGCCTCCTGCACCGGCAAGCACTGCCCGGCGTTCAGCCAGTGCACCTACTATGACAAGCGCAAGGAGCTGATCGGCGCCCAGGTGATCGTGGCCAACCATGACCTGCTGCTGTCCTCGCTGGGCGCGCGCGTGCTGCCCGAGCTGGACAACTGCCTGCTGGTGCTGGACGAGGCCCACCACCTGCCCGCAACGGCCCTCGACCAGTTCGCCTGCAGCATGGACCTGAGCCGCGTGACCTGGATCGAGCGCCTGGCCAGCCGCGGCCTGCGCATCGGCGCGCTGCTGGAGGTGGAAGAAATCGCCGACATCCCCAAGCACTCGGGCCAGCTGCGCCAGACGCTGCAGGACCTGGCGCGCATCGTGATGGACGTCTACGGTCCGGCGCTCAAGAGCCAGAAGGACGCCTGGGGACCGGCGCGCGTGCGCGTGCCGCGCGGTGAGTTGCCCGAGCCACTGATCGCCCCGCTGGGCCTGCTGGCCGCGAGCGCCGACGGTTTTCTCGAAGCGCTGCGCGCCATCTCCAAATCCCTGCGTGCCGAGATGCGCGACAAGCCCGACGAGGCGCGCCGCCTGTCCACCCTGTACGCGCAGATCGGCATGCTGGCGCCGCGCCTGGAAGAGCTGCACGCCACCGCCCAGCTGCTGCTGCAAGATGCACCCGAGGGCGCGGTGCCGGCGGCCAAGTGGTTCACGCTGGAGGTGGAGGGCGACTTCATCGTGGTCAAGGCGCATGCCAGCCCCATCCTGCCGGGCACCACCTTGCGCAACCACCTGTGGAGCGCGGTGCGCGGCGCGGTGCTGACCTCGGCCACCCTCACGAGCTGCGGGCACTTCGAGTTCTTCATGCGCGAGTCGGGCCTGCACGGCGACGCGGCGGCCACCACGCTGGAGGTACCGAGCCCATTCGACTACGCCGCCCAGGGCACGCTGATTGCCGCCGAGACCCGGGCCGACCCCAAGAACGCGGCCCAGTTCACGGCCGAGATGGTGGATGCGCTGCTCTACGACATCGCCAATGTGGAATACGGCGCGCTGGTGCTGTTCACCTCGCGCGAGCAGATGCGCCAGGCCGTGGAGGCCCTGCCCACCGCCATGCGCAGCGTGGTGCTGGTGCAGAACGCGCTGCCGCGCACGCAACTGCTCAAGCGCCATCGAGAGCGCGTGGCCGAGGGGCAGCCCTCGGTCATCTTCGGCATGCAGTCCTTTGGCGAGGGGCTGGACCTGCCGGGCCGGCTGTGCGAGTCGGTGTTTATCACCAAGCTGCCCTTCGCCCCGCCCGACGATCCCGTGGGCGAAGCCCGCGCTGAATGGCTGCGCGCCGTGGGGCGCGACCCCTTCAGCGAGCTAGTGGTGCCCGCCACCGCGATCCGCCTGGCCCAGTGGGTGGGCCGCGCCATCCGCACCGAAGAGGACCAGGCCCACGTGTACTGCTACGACAAGCGGCTCATGAACACCTCGTACGGGCAGCGCCTGCTCAAGGGCCTGCCGCCGTTTGCGCTGGAGCAGCGCAAGCCGCGCTGAGCAGCGCGCACCTTTGCCGCCATGCGGCACCGACCCTCTCCCCGGAAAAGAAAGAAAGCCTTCCATGACCCGCGCCATCCCCGCCTGCCCCCAATGTGGCCTGGAGAACACCTACCCCGACGGCAGCGGCAGCTATGTCTGCCCGGACTGCAGCTTCGAATGGCCCATGGTGGCCGAGGCGGCAGAGGCCGACGAGGCCAGGAGCGACGGCACCGTGCGCGATGCCCATGGCAACCCGCTGGCCGACGGCGACGCGGTCATCCTGGTAAAGGACCTCAAGGTCAAGGGCTCGTCATCCACCCTCAAGAAGGGCACCAAGATCAAGGGCATCCGCCTGGTCGACGGTGCCGATGGCCACAACGTGGACTGCAAGACGGACCTGGGGAGCATGTTGCTGAAGTCGGAGTTCCTGAAGAAGGCGTGATCGATTCCGGCTGAGGCGGAGCACTGCGAGGCGCTGCTGTCAGACAATGCCCTCCCCAAGCCGGGCCGGGGGACGACGCCCGCCAAGCGCCATGCCGCCTACAGTGAATTTTTACCGATTCACCATCTGCCGGAGGCACCCCCATGCAACACGACACCCCCGCCCGCGAGACGCTGTGGAAGCTGATCAAGGACATCAAATTCGGCATGCTCACACACCGCCATGCCAATGGCATGCTGCACGCACACCCGCTGACCACGCAGAACCGCAGCATCGATGAACAGTCGCTGCTGTACTTCTTCATCCCCCGCAATGGCGAGCTCTATGGCCGCCTGCTGACCGACGGCCAGGTGAACGTGTCGTACGCCGACTCCGGTGACGACAGCTACGTGTCCCTGTCGGGCCAGGCCAGCTTCGTGGAAGACTTGTCGCAGAAGGAAGCCCTGTGGTCGCCCATGGCCAAGGCCTGGTTCCCTGCGGGCCACACCGACCCCAACCTGGCCCTGCTGGCCGTGCGCGTCGGCCATGCCGAGTACTGGGACGTCAAGGAAAGCAAGATGGTGCAGCTGTACAAGATGGCCAAGGCCGCCATCACCGGCGAGCAGCCACGTGACCTGGGCGAGCACAAGGAATTGACGCTGTCCTGAGGCAGCGCCTCCCGCTGGTGCGCCCCGCTTCCCGTCGGGCGCACCGTTCATCCCCGGACTACAGGAGATTTGGCATGAGCAGCAAGGAAAACCAGACCGACGACGACCTGAATGCCAGCAGCGACGGCAGCGGCAAGGTGGCCAACGCCCACAACAGCGCAAGCGACAAGACCACGCAGATCAACCAGGGCCGCCGCACGCCCGAGAGCCGTGGCGACCGCGACACCCACCTTGGCAGCGGCAACCAGGGGCAATCGCGCCAGGGCGGGGTCGGCAGCAGCAGCGGTGGCGGAAGCCGCGGCGCGGGCTGATGCCGCGCACGGCTGCCACGCACCAGAAAGGGCCCTTGGGCTCTTTCTTTTTGATGGCAGGCCCTTGAAAACGCCGATTCACCATCCAATTACCATCCATATGGATGGCACAAGACGGCCAGAATGCACTATGAACCCCACTTCCTCCACCCCCCTGGCCTTGCGCAGCAAGGTCCCCGATTCGGAAAAGATCACCATCAACCTCGGCTATGTGGACCTGGGGCACATCGATCTGCTGGTATCGGAGGGCTTCTACGCCAACCGCACGGATTTCATCCGCACCGCCATCCGCAACCAGTTGAGCACCCAGAACGAGGAGGTGCGCCAGGTGGTGGCACGCAAGATGCTCGTGCTGGGACTGCAGCGCTTTGGCCGCACCGACCTGGAGGCCGTGCAGGCCGCGGGCCAGACGCTGGAGATCCGCGTGCTGGGCCTGGCCAGCATCGAGGACGACGTGCCGCCCGCGCTGGCGCAGGCGACGATCGCCTCGGTCACCGTGCTGGGGGCGTTCCACGCCAGCCCGGCAGTGAAGGCGGCACTGGCGGGCCGCATCGGCTGAGACAAGCGCCTACCGTGGCGGGGTGCCCAGCGCACCACAACGGCGATTTCTTTCCTTTTCCATTCCAGACCGGCCCTTTCGAGCGGCGGCATTCCGAGACAAAAACCGACGGCACCAGCCGCCCAGGGGCGGCCGTGCCATGAACGGCGCACGCCCTACCAGCTCACCCCAAGGACCTTCCCATGGACTGGAACCACAATCTCAAGCAACTCCTCGGCAACGCCACCGACCTGGTGCGCAAAGGCCAGTTGGCCGATGCCACCCGCGCCATCCAGCAGGCCCTGGGCGGAATACCCGCCACTGCGGGTGCGGCAAGCGCCACAGCGCCCCAGGCCGGTGCCACCGGCACCTTGCGCGAAGGCCGGGCAGGAATGCCCGCGTCCAGCCCAGCCGGTACAGGCTGGCGCAATGGCTTTGCGCAGGCCGATGTCGAAGACGCCGTGGTGATCGACCTGCCGGAGGACACGCCTGCCCGCGCCCAGCCTTCCCCGACCACGGGCCCTGCGAGCGCCCGGCGCCCTGCCACGCAGGCGCCCGACAGCTTCACAAGGGTGGCCTTCGCACTGGCCGGCGCCCCGCAGGACCATTACTACCTGTATGTGCCGCCCGCGGCAGACACCGGTACCCACATGCCCCTGGTGCTCATGCTGCATGGCTGCACCCAGAACCCCGAGGACTTCGCCACCGGCACGGGCATGAACGGCGCGGCGGCGCGGGCGAATGCCCTGGTGCTCTACCCGGCCCAGGCGGGCAGCGCCAACCCCAAGGCCTGCTGGAACTGGTTCCGGCCACAGGACCAGCGGCGCGGCGGCGGCGAGCCGGCCACGCTGGTGGCCATGGTGCGCGAGGTGATGGCACGCCACCCGGTGGACAGCAACCGCGTCTATGTGGCGGGCCTCTCGGCCGGTGGTGCCATGGCGGCTCTGCTGGCGCGCGAATACCCCGACCTGTTTGCCGCCGTGGGCGTGCATTCGGGCCTGTCGGCCGGCGCGGCGCAGAACGTGATGGCGGCGCTCTCGGCGATGAAGACCGGCGCCAAGGCGGCCAGCACCAGCCCGTTCGCGACGACCACGCCCCCCGTCATTCAGCTGGGCACGGCGCTGCCCCTGATCGTCTTCCATGGCGACGCCGATGCCACCGTGCATGCCCGCAATGGCGAGCAACTGGTGGAGGCCGCGCTGGCCGCCGCCGATGGCGAGGTACGCCCTGCGGTGACCACCGGCCGGTCGGCCCACGGCCAGGGCTATACGCGCACCCTGTACCAGAGCGGCGGCGCCACGCTGGCAGAGCACTGGGTGCTGCACGGTGGCGGCCACGCCTGGGCCGGCGGCGATGCGCGCGGCAGCCATACCGATCCCCGGGCCGTGTCGGCCACCGAGGAGATGCTGCGCTTCTTCCTGGCACACCCCCGCTGTTGATCCCCGGCCACGCGCCACCATAATTTGCCCCCGGGGCACCACGCACCGCCTCATCCATACCTACAGCAAGGTGCGGTACCTGGGGGGAAATTCACCGTGGAAAACGTCTACATTTCCATCGCGGGACTGGTGGCCATCGGACTTGTCGTCTACTTTGTGCGGCGCGCCAGGCGCCAGGACAACACCCGCACCGACCTGAAGATCACCGGCGTGCGCATCGACCCGCCCTCGGGCAGTGTGCTGCAGGCCAACACCCCCATCACCGTGGCGCTGGACTACCGCTACTCGGCACCCCGCGAGCCGCTGTATGTCTGGGTGAAGATCCTCGACACCACCTACGACTCGGTCTACGAGGGTTCGCACGACCGCATGGAGCCCGGCACGGGCCGGATCGGCCGTTCGGTGCATCTGACGCAGGCCGGTACGGTGCGCGAGCTGTTCATCGTGGCCAAGAACCAGGACTTCGTGGAAGTCTTCAACCAGGCGCTGGCGGTGGACTTCACCTACAAACAGGCCGAGGTCGACGAAGAGTGGATGAACGACGGCAAGGGGTCGGAGATCACCGGCATCACCCTGTCCATCCCCTCGCCGGCCGTGGTGAAGGCCGGCACACGCATCGGCGTGGACATCGCCTATGCGATCAACACCGAGGAAGGCCTGGACATCTGGGCCATTCCCGAAACACAGACCAACATGACCTATGAAGGCACCACGGGCAGGCAGGTGGGCACGGGCGTCGTATCCAAGCACTTCACCGTCATCGACCCCGGCAAGCTCACCAGCGTCCGGCTGCTGATGAAGAACGCCGCCAGCCAGACGGTCTACGAGCGCGTCGTGCCGGTGGACTACACCTATACGCTGGCGTGAAGCCCGCCTGGCAGGGCCGCAAACCCTGGGCCGGGGCCGGGGCAAGGGCTTCGGTTTATCCTCCAGGCCACATGTCCCGTATCGCCGTCATCGACTTTGAAACCACCGGCATTTCGCCCGGTCAGGGCGCCCGCGCGACCGAGGTGGCCATCGTGCTGCTGGAAAACGGCCGCGTGGTCGACCGGTTCCAGAGCCTGATGAAAACCGGCGCCTGGATCCCTGCCTTCATCACCCAGCTCACAGGCATCACCAATGCCATGGTGAACGCCGCGCCCGAGGCCGCCGGCGTGATGCAGGACGCCGCCCGCTTCGTGGGCAATGCGCCCATGGTGGCACACAACGCCGCGTTCGACAGCAAGTTCTGGCAGGCCGAGCTGGCGCTGGCGGGCGTGGCCGCGCCGCACGCGTTCGCCTGCACGGTGCTGCTCTCGCGCAGGCTGTACCCCGATGCGCCGAGCCACAAACTGGGTACGCTGGTGGACTACCACGGCCTGCCGCGCACGGGCCAGGCCCACCGGGCCCTGGCCGATGCCGAGATGGCCGCCGAGTTGCTGGCGCGCATGCAGCACGACCTGCGCCAGCGCTGGGGCGTAGCCGAGCCCGGCCATGCGCTGCTGATGGCGCTTCAGCGCTGTGCCAAGCCCGGTATCGGCAAGCTGCTCGCACAGCATGGCAAGCCTGTGATCCCGGTGACCTGCTGACCGATCTCCCTGCCCGCAACCCTTGTTTGCTGGCGCGGGCATACGGCGAATCGCCGAAAATGCGCGGTTGCCTTCTTGAACCGATTCACACCATTTTTCCCATGACCGATACCACCCAAGCCCCACCGCTGCCCGACCACCTGTCCGTCGACCCGCGCAGCCCGCACCATGTCGCGGCCGTGTTCGAGCACGACATCGGCATCCGCTTCAACGGCAAGGACCGCTCTGACGTGCAGGAGTACTGCGTCAGCGAAGGCTGGGTGAAGGTGCCCGCCGGCAAGACGCTGGACCGCAAGGGCCAGCCGCTGATGATCAAGCTCAAGGGCACGGTGGAAGCCTTCTACCGCCAGCCTGAATAAGCCCTTTTCCGCCGATTCCATGGACGGGTTGGCCCCGGCGGCCTGGGTTATCCACTGCGATGGCAGCGCCATACCCAACCCCGGCCGCATGGGCCTGGGCGCCGTGCTGGTCGCGCCCGACGGCACGCGCCACGCCCTGTCGCAGGCCACGCACACCACCGGCTGCAACAACGAGGCCGAACTGGGTGCGCTGGTGATGGCCTTGAACGAAGCCCGGGCCCGCGGCGCCACCACATTGCAGGTCTACAGCGACAGCAGCATCCTGGTGGAGCAGCTAGGCGGCCTTGCCAAGCCATGCGTTGAACGGCTGGAGTCGCTGTACGCCGCTGCACGCGTCCTGCTCGAAAGCTTCGGCGAAGTACAGCTGCAGTGGATTCCCCGCCACCGCAATGGCGAGGCCGATGCCCTGGCGCGCGCGGCACTGGGTGCGCTGCCCAAACCTTCCGTGCACCCCTCCCTGCGGGGCCTGCCGCGCAAGAAGCGCAGGAGCCCGCCGCCGCTGCCGGGCTGACCCCGGCCGGCGTTCACGACGGCTCGAAGCCCATCGCGGCCCGGTAGGCCGCGATCTTGGGCAACAGCACCTGGCGGCGCGCCAGGCTCTCGGGCGGCCAATGCGCTTCGCGTTCATAGTATTCAGTAACCACAGCCGCGCCTTGCGGCAGCACCACCCAGGGCTGCTTGGCGAGGGTGAAGATGTGGATGTCCGGCGGCAGGTGGTCGGGCGCATCGAGCGTGCCCACGCGCACGAAGGACACCAGCGGGCCCGCGCCCGCATAGTGGCTCCACACGGCCACATGGCAGTGCGGGCAGCGCGCGATCTTCTGGCCCAGGCCGCTTTCCGAAGGGGTGTCGACCAGCACAGGCGGGCCGCCCAGCAGGCGGATGCGGTCGGCCTCGATCATGGCGTTCAGCGCGAAGGAAGCCCCGCTCTCGCGCTGGCACCAGCGGCAGTGGCAGCAGTGCACGAACAGGGGTGCCGTTTCCATGCGGTAGCGCACGTGGTGGCAGTCGCAACCGCCTTCGAGCGGGAATGGGGGCGTGGACGGGAACTGCATGGCGATCACTCCGTGGAGTGCCGCACGTTACGGCAAAAGCCACACCCTGTCACTCCCGTCCTGTCACGCGCCGCAGTCTGCCGCGCGGGCCCGCAGCAGGGACTGTTCCTGCGCATTGTGCGTAAGCGTGGCGGCCAGTTCGAACTGGGCACGCGCTTCTGCACTGCGGCCCAGCTTGGCCAGCAGGTCGCCACGCACGCTGGGCAGCCAGTGGTAGTCGCGCAGGGCGGGGTCGGCGCCCAGTGCATCGACCAGCACCAGTGCGGCGGCGGGCCCGTCGGCCATGCCCACGGCCACGGCGCGGTTGAGCGCCACGACGGGTGAGGGCGCAACCTGCAGCAGCGCGTCGTACAGTGCCACGATGTGGTTCCAGTCGGTGTCCGCAGCACGGCGTGCGCGCGCATGGCAGGCCGCGATGGCGCCCTGCAGCGCGTAGGGCCCCCAGGGGTGGCCGGCGCGGGCCAGTTGCTCGGCCCGGTCGAGCGCGGCCAGGCCGCGGCGCACCAGCAGGTGGTCCCAGCGTGCGCGGTCTTGGTCCATGAGCAGCACGGGGCGACCCTCGGCATCGGTGCGTGCGGGCAGGCGCGAGGCCTGTATCTCCAGCAGCGCCACCAGACCCTGCACCTCGGGTTCGTCGGGCGTGAGGCCGGCCAGCACGCGCACCAGGCGCAATGCCTCATCGCACAGGGCCGGGCGCATCCAGTCGTCGCCCGCCGTGGCGGCATAACCTTCGTTGAAGACCAAATAGATCACTTCGAGCACCGAGGCCAGGCGCGGCGCACGCTCGGCCGCGCCGGGCACCTCGAAGGGCACATGCGCGGCCGTGAGGCTGCGCTTGGCGCGCACGATGCGCTGGGCCACGGTGGCCTCGGGCACCAGGAAGGCGCGCGCGATCTCCACGGTGGACAGGCCGCCCAGCAGCCGCAGGGTGAGGGCCACGCGCGCCTCGGTCGACAGCACGGGGTGGCAGGCGGTGAAGATCAGGCGCAGCAGGTCGTCGCCGATGTCGTCCTGGCGTGCGGCATCGAGCGCATCGACGAAGTCCGGCGTGTACTGGGCTTCGAGTGCTTCCATGTCATGGCCCAGGGCCTCGTGCTCGCGCGCCTGCATGGCCTGCTGGCGCAGGTGGTCCAGGGCACGGTTGCGGGCGGTGGTCATGAGCCAGGCGGCGGGGTTGTCAGGCAGGCCGCTGGAGGGCCAGTGCTCCAGGGCAGCCACCAGCGCATCCTGCGCCAGCTCTTCGGCCCGGCCCACGTCGCGCGTCATGCGCGCCACGCGGGCAATGATGCGGGCCGCCTCGATGCGCCATACCGATTCGATGGTGCGGTGCAGGGCATCGGGGCTGGGCGCAGCCATTGTCAGCCGAGTGCCTTGCTGGCGTCGACCATGTAGGCGAACTCCCAGGTGTGGCCATCGAGGTCGTCGAAGCCATGGGCGTACATGAAGCCATGGTCCTGCGGTGCGCGCGGTGACGTGGCGCCGGCGGCCACGGCCTTGGCCACCAGGGTGTCGATCTCCTCGCGGCTCTGGGCCGACAGGCAGACCAGCACCTCGGAGGTCTTGCGCGCATCGGCCACCGCCTTGTCGGTGAAGGTCTTGTAGAACTCCTCGACGAGCAGCATCACGAAGAGGTTCTCGCCGAGCACCAGGCAGGCACCCTGCTCGTTGGTGAACTGCGGGTTGAAGTCATACCCCAGCGCGCGGAAGAAGGCTTTGGAGCGGCCCATGTCCTTGATGGGCAGGTTGACGAAGATCATCTGGTGTTGCATGGCGGTCTCCTGACTGGATGAAACGATAAGGGATAACGGACGTGGAAAACAGGGGGTGATGCGAAAGCCGGACAGGATCACTTGGCGGCCTCGGCCGCGAGGAAGCCCAGGCCGTCCTCGAAGTCCTTGCCGACCATGTGGTCCATGTTGAAGAACAGGTGCATGAGCTTGGCCAGGTAGGGCACGGGGCCGTGCATGGCCCAGGTGACGCGGGTGGCCTTGCCGCCACCATCGGGCTCCAGCGTGAAGTCCACGCGGTTGTGGGCCTCGAACGGTGCGACGAAGTCGAGCTTCATGCCCACATGGGCGGGCGCCGTGGCCTCGGTGATCTCCATGCTGCCTGTGCCCACCTTGTCGCCCTGCCAGGCATAGCGCGCGCCGGGGCCGGCGGTGGCGGTGCTGTACTCGCCCTTGGCACCGGGGTCCTTGCGCTCGTAGGGGTTCCAGGTGTTGAAGCGGCGCAGGTCCTGGACCAGGCCGAACACGCGCTCGGGCGGGGCCTCGATCACGCGGCTGCGCTCCACACGGAAGGTATCAGGGCGGGTGGCCGCATAGGCCAGCAGCAGGGCCAGGGCGGCCAGCACGACGAAAGCAATGGTCTTGATCATGGTGAATCCTGGGGTGGTCGTGGGAAATCGGGGTCAGCCGCGCGCGGCTTCAATGTCGCGAAAGCGCTGCACGCCTTCGCCCGGTGCGAAGTCATCGAGTTCGAACACCGGCCGCACCTCGATCTCGGCTGCGAGCCCCTCGCCGCGCGGGTTGGGAAAGCGCCGTGCCCACTCCATGGCCTCATCGCGCGAGCGCACCTGGATCAGCGTGTAGCCGGCGATCAGCTCCTTGGTCTCGGTGAAGGGCCCGTCGACCACCGTGCGCTGGCCACCGCTGCCGTAGCGCACACGCCAGCCCTGGGCGCTGGCCTTGAGGCCCATGCCATCGAGCAGCACGCCCGCCCGTGACAGCTCCTCGTGGTAGGCGCCCATGGTGGCAAGCATGTCCTCGCCGGGCAGCACGCCGGCTTCGCTCTCGGGGCTGGCTTTCACCAGAATCATGAATCGCATGGCACATCTCCTGTGTGTGGAAGTCGCTGTGCAGGGGGATGGAAATTCCCTGCGCTCATCCTCCACGACGAACAGGCGCCCGCAGAATCGACACGGATGTCGAAAAACAAGGGTTTGTACTTAGATAATTTCCATCCCCCAATGAAAACAGCCCATGCCGGGGCCGGCATGGGCTGCTTGCGGGGGGACCGCAGCGGTCAGCGCTTGGCCGCGGGGTTCTGCGCCATATAGGCGAGGGTGGCGCTGGTGAGCGCACGCACGCCGATACGCAGGGCCTTCTCGTCGATCACGAATTCGGACGAGTGGTTGGGTGCGCCGGACTTGTCGCCGAAGGGCGAGGCATAGAGGTTCCAGAACACCACGGGCACGCCGCTGCCGCCAAACGAGCCGAAGTCTTCGGACCCCATGGAGGGCAGCACCTCCCTGGCCTTGTCGGCGCCGCCTGCAGCCACAGCGAAGGCCGGGGCCAGGACAGCGGTGATCTTCGGATCGCTGACCACCACCTCGTAGCCGGTGTCGATGGTGACCTCGGCCGTGAGGCCCGCGCTCTCGGCGATCTTCTGGGCCTTGAGGCGGATGCTGTCGTGCGCGACCTTCTGGTTGCGCGCCGAGAGCGAACGCACGGTGCCGCCGATCTCGGCCGTGTCGGGCAGGATGTTCACGCGGTTGCCGCTTTGCAGCAGGCCGACGGTGACCACGGTGGGGCCGTCCAGCGGGTCGATCTGCTGGCTGATGATGCCCTGCAGGGCGAGCACGATCTCGGCCGCGGCCAGCGTCGGGTCCTTGGCCGTCCAGGGCGAGGAGCCGTGGCCGCCCTTGCCCTGGAGCTTGATGTTGAACACATCGCCGCTGGCCATGAAGCTGCCGGCGCGGTAGGCCAGGGTGTTGCCCGGTGCGCGGGCGCTGATGTGCTGGCCCATGACGACGTCGACCTTGGGGTTGTCGAGCACCTTGGCCTCCATCATGGCCTTGGCACCGCTGGGCACGGGGCCGGGGCCCAGTTCTTCGGCGGGCTGGAACAGGAAGACCACGGTGCCTGCCAATTCGCTGCGCACGCTGGACAGGGCCTGCGCCGCGCCCAGCAGCATGGCCACGTGCGTGTCGTGCCCGCAGGCATGGGACACCGGAGTCTCGTTGCCGCGCCATTGCGCGCGCGCCGTGGACTTGAAGGGCAGGTCGTTGCGCTCCTGCACGGGCAGGGCGTCCATGTCGGCGCGCAGGGCCACCACGGGGCCCGGCTTGCCGCCGCGCAGCACCGCCTTGATGCCGGTCTTGGCGATGCCGGTCTGCACCTCGATGCCGGGCATCCTGGCCAATGCCGCTGCCACATAGGCAGCGGTCTGCACCTCTTCGTAGGACAGCTCGGGGTGCTGGTGGATGTGGCGGCGCCAGGCGATCACCTGGGGTTCGGCCGCATCGGACAGGGCCAGCACGCGCTGGGCCAGGGGCGACGTGGTCTGGGCGGATGCGGACATCGCCAGGCTGGCAAGCATAGCGGCCAGCGGCAGGAGCCGGTGTTTCATGGAAAGGACCTTCGGGTTGGACGACGGGCAACTCTAGTACCAAGCCCATACCGCGAACAGTCACAATTTCATTCACGTGAAAACCAAAATGCATCACCCTGCGTACCGGAGACTTCGATGAAACCGCACCAGCTCAAGGCCTTTCTCGCAGTGGTGGAGCTGCACAGCATCCGCCGGGCGGCGAATGCGCTGCACATCACCCAGCCGGCAATCTCGCGCGCGATCCGTGAGCTGGAAGAACACCTGGCGGTGCCGCTGTTCGTGCGCAGCGCGCATGGCGTCACGCCCACCGAATACGGCCTGGCCTTCGAGCGCCGCGCGCGCCTGCTGGAACAAGAGGCCGAGCGCGCACGCGACGAACTGCGCCAGATGCGCGACGGCCAGCTCGGCTGCGTGCGCGTGGCCGTGTCGTCGGTGCCGGCCATGGCGCTGCTGCCGCAGGCGCTGGCACTGTTCCGTGCGCAGCTGCCGTCCACCGCGCTGGAGTTCAGCGAGGGCCTGGCGCCCCTGGTGCTGCCCGCCCTGCGCGAGGGTCTGCTGGACCTGGCCCTGGTGCAGCACCGCCTGGAGCGCGTGGGCCCCGACGTGGATTGTGAGGAGCTTCTCACCACGCCGCTGGCCATCTGCGCGCGGGTGGGCCACCCCCGCGCACGCGCCCGCAGCCTCGCGGCACTGCAGCACGAGGAGTGGGTGGGCTGGGACCGCGCCATGGTTGAAGACCTGTTCGCCGGCAGCGGCGTGCCCGCGCCCGAGCGCATCGTGGTCAGCCGCTCGATGGAGATCACGCGCGCGCTGGTGGGCCGGGGCGATCTGATCAGCGTGTTCGCACGTCCGGCGCTCGACCGGGAGCTGGCGCGCCACGGTATCCGCGCGATTCCCGTGCAGACCCGCCTGCCCGAGCTCACCATCAGCGCCGTCACGCGGCGCGGCCACATCCCGACGCCGGCGGCACAGAAGTTTCTCGAAGCGGTGCGCACGGCAGCCCGGGGCATCGCAACTCCATAGCCTGGCCATGCAGGGCAGCGGCGAATGGGGCGACCGTGAAAAATTGCCCACATTGCGGTCTTTGTGCCCGCCAGGACCGCCGCGAGCCCGGCCACGGCGCAGGCGGCCCTTACGATCATGCGAAGGACCCACCACCGCATGAACAAGCACACCCCTCCCATCGCAGCACCCTGGATCGCCAGCATTCCCCTGTCGGCCGATGGCGCGGCATTCGCGCTGCTCATCGTGCACCCGGGCCGGGCCATTGCTCCACCCGAGGGCCTGCGCGCCGTCATGCGTTTCAACGCCGATGGCGAGGGTGGCTTTGTCGCCGCAGCCATGGCGGGGGACGGCTGCTGGGGCTACATCGACGCCGAAGGCCATTGGCGCGTGCCCCCCACGCTGGAGAACGCCCGCGACTATTCCGAAGACGGCCTGGCACGCTTTTGCCAGGGCGGGCGCTGGGGCTTCGTGAACCTGGCGGGCGAGGTGGTGATCGCACCGGCCTTTGAGGACGCGCGGCCGTTTCGCGGCGGGCTGTGTGCGGTGATGGTGGGCAAGAACGCCTGGCGCATCATCGACCGCGAAGGGAAGTTCACCTGCGAGGAGAGCTTTCGCGAACTGAGCACCTTCGGCGCGGGCGCACTGGCGCGCGCAGTGAGCAAAGCCAAGGGCACGAACCAGCTCGCCTATGGCTATGTCGACGGCCAGGGCCGCTGGGTGATCGAGCCGCGCTTTCAGCGCGCGTTGCCGTTCGGCGAGCAGCCCGCCACCGCCGCATCGCTGGATGGGGAGACGTATGGCCTGATCGATGCACGCGGGCAGTGGGTGCTGGAGCCCCGCTACCCGGACATCCGGGCCTTCAACAAGCAGGGGCTGGCCTACTTCGACGAACCCGACTCGTGGGACAACGGCCACGGCTACCTGGACGCCAAGGGGCGCGTGGTGATCAAGGGCGAGCGGCACCTGTCCAGACACATGGTGCACGGCATGGTGTGCAGCGACTACAACGGCGCCGGCTATCTGCGCGCGGATGGCAAGGCGCTGGACACGCCGTCGCTGGTCTACGGCAGCCACTTCCGCTCGGAAGGCGGCTTTGCGGTGGTGCGCACCGCCGCATCGGCAGCGCACAAGGGCCACGCAGGCCGGCCCGCCGCCTGGGCCCTGCTGCACCCCGATGGCCGCGTGGCAAGCCTGGCAGAGCCCCTGCTGGAGCCCCTGACGAACGGCGATGGATGGCTGGTGGAGGAGATGAACGACACGCCGCTGGTGCCGTTTCTCACGCGCGATGGGCAGGTGGCGTACCTCGACCGCTATGGCGCCGTTGTCTGGCGCGCGCAGTACGACGGACAGCACGCCACGCTGCTCGATGCGCAGGGCCAGGCGCTGTGGCGCAGCGACGCGCAAGAGGGCGACTGCCGGGCGCCCCACCCCTTCTTCCTGCCACCCATCACCGACCACCTGGAGGGCATCGACACGCTGGGCGGCATCGTTCCCCTGGCCGAGACCTTGCTGGCCGAAGCCGAGGCCCGGCTGCACCGCCTGGCTGCGGGCCAGACGCTGGAGCGCGAGCCCTCGCCAGATGGCGACGACGACGATGATGAGGACGGGGACGACGATGAGGACACCGTGCAGGCGAATCGCGCAGTGGTGCTGCGGCGGGTGATGCGCACCTACATCAGCGAGGAGCACAACGGCCCCTACGAGTTCCTGTGCTCGGAATTGAGCGACGCGGTGAACCAGGCCCGCGAGGCGATGCTGCAGGCGCTGGAGGCCCGCTACGGCCCGGCCGACCCGGACCCCGAACACGCCGCACCCTGGCACGGCGCTGAACGTACCCAGGCCTGGGCGGTGCCGATGGCCCAGGCCCTGCCGGGCGATACCGGTGTGCTGCACGAGTCGCGCGAGCAATGGGTCACGCTGTACAAGAGCTCCGACTCTGGCGATGGCGATGCCTGGTGGGAGCTGTGGCTGATGGTGGCCCCGAGCCTCGACGCCCTGGAAACCGCACAGCGTGCGCGACTCAGCCTGGCAGCGCAGGACAGCGATGGCGCCGATGAGGAGGGCGATGTGGGTGGGGACGACAGCTCGCCCGTGGAGCGCCTCCAACCCCAGACGCGCGAGGAATGGTTGCAGGCCGTAGCCAGCGACCGCTATGCCATTGCCCAAGTGCCCGCAGCGTGGCTCGACGATGCGATGGTGGACGCGGCACTGGCCAGCGATGTGGAGGCGCTGGCCTGGGTGCCTGGCCGGCTCCAGACGCCCGAGCGGCTGCAGGCCCTGATCCGCCGGGGCGTGGACGAAGCCGCGAGCATCCCCCCCGAGTGCATGACCGCCGAGGGCCTGGCGCTGGCACGCGGGCTCTATGCCGACAGCCACGAATGGGACTGGCGCGACGAGCGCAACAGCCGCATCCCCACCAGTTGGGACCACAACAGCCTGTGCGATGTGTGGGGTTGCCTGCTCACGCCGGAACTGGCGCTCAAGGCCGTGCGCGCCAAGGCGCCCTTGCGCGACCTGGCGCACTGGCTGCGCACCGATGAGGTGGAGAAGGCGGCGCTCAAGGCCGACATCTACAACATCAGCTACATCGACAAAAGCAAGATTACACCGGAGCTGGCCGCACGCGCCGTGCGCCACGACTATGGCACCCTGATCGAGGTGATTCCGCCCGAAATGATCACGCCCGCGCTGTGCCTGGTGTCGGCGCGCACCAACGGCCTGTCGCTCGAAAAGATGCCCGAGCCGCTGCGCAGCGTGCCGGTGTGCGTGGCCGCGCTCAAGGACCGCTCGGACGTGTTCCCGCACGTGCCCGAGGCCCTGCGAATGGCTGTCATCACGCAGCTGATCGAGGACGATCTGGCCGAGGCGCGCAGGGATGGCGAGCCGCGCGAGGGCAGCCATTGGCACGGCTACCGCGCCTGGGTGAAGCTCTGGGCCGAGGACTACGAGGGCGCCATCGCCGACGCGAAGCTGGGGTTGCCGGAGATGCGCTACGAGCAGCATGCGAACTATGTGCTGGCCAGCGCCTACATGCAGCTCGGCCGTGAAGCGGAGGCAGCGCTGGAGGCATCGACCGTGCTGTCCCTGCAGTCACCGTACAGCGCGCAGTGGAACGACGACGAAGACACCCGTTGGCTGCAGGCGCTGGTGCAGGAGCATGCAGGCGCCGCCGATGACGACGCGCTGGTGGAGCAACTGCTGTTGCACCCGCGCACGCTGGCGGACATTCCGCGCGAGCGCATCACCCGTGACATGGTGAACGCAGCCCTGGAATCCGACGAGGACACCGTGCGCTTCGTGCCACGCCGGCTGATGACACCGTCGCTCTACACCTTGGCACTGCGCCAGGGCGTCAAGCAGTTCGAGCAGATACCGCCGGACATGCTGGGCGAGGAGGCGTGCATCGAACATGTGAAGGGCGGCGGCTGGCGGCTGGAATACGTGCCCGAAGCCTGGCGCACGCTCACCGTCTGCGCCCATGCCGTGCGGCGCAGCAGCAGTGCCATCGAGCATGTGCCCGAGGCCCTGCGCAAGCAGGTGCCGGATGCCATCAAGCAACTGCCTCCCGAAGAGGACGAGGAGGGCTCCGGCAGCGGTTCGTCATCGGCCGGCGACTGGCTGACGCGCAAGCTCGTCGATTCGGTGGTGAGCAGCCAGCAGACGGCTTCGGGCCGGCTGCAGCAAAAGGGCCTCTTCACGGCCTTCATCCTGAAGACCATGCTGGGCGCCAAGTCCGACGACACCCCCACACTCAAGGGCCTGGCAGGCTGGTTCGAGGTGCGGCCCTTCCTGGCCATGGTGACCAACCTGGCGATGGGGCTGGCCGCGCTGGTCGGCCATGCCTTCGTGTCCGTGGGCGCGTGGCGCGCCGAAGGGCCCTGGGTGGGGCTGGGCACCTTCGCGCTGATGGGCTTCTCCGAACTCTACTGGGCCTGGCGCTTTGTGTTCTCCACGCCGTTCAGGCCGGGCCTGGGCGTGGCCTGCCTCGTGGTGATGCTCTACGTGTTCGCCTGGCGCTGGATGTACCGGCGCATCGGCCTGGTGTACGCAGGGAAAGAGGGCACCCCCTGAGTCGCGTCGCGCCTTCCCCCTCTCTCATATTGCTTCGCAATCTGGGAGGGGGACGGCCCTTGCGCGGGGGCACTGGTGTCGGCCGCGCGCGATCTACGGCCGCCAACAAGAATCGATACCTTTGGCGTGCTATCGATTCATTCCGGGGCCCGCCTGCGGCAGCTCAGGAGGTCGCGCCGTCGTAGCAGGGGGCGATGGCGCGCACTTCGATGGTGGCCCATTCCGCGGCGGGGCATTCGCGCGCGATGGCCAGGGCCTCTTCGCGCGTGGCGCAGTCCACGAGGAAGAAGCCGCCGATCATTTCCTTGGTCTCGGCGAAGGGGCCGTCGACCAGGCGCGGCTGGCCTTCGCGTACCTGCAGGCGCACGCCCTCGGTGTCGTTGGCCAGGGATTCACCACCCAGCAGCAGGCCGCGTGCCTGCAGCCCGGCGCCGAAGCGCTGCATGCGCGCATAGACCTCCTGCCCTTTGGCCAGGCCGCGCTCGGCGCGCTGGCCTGGGGGTTCCATGATGAGCAGCATGTAGGGCATGGGGGTCTCCGGCAGTGAATGGTGGGGATGGGCGCGATTCTAGAAGTGTCTTCAGAACACGGCCCGGCCCGGCGTGCGCAGCGCCTGCACCAGGTCGGCGGCCAGGCGCGGCATGTCCGTGGGCCTACATTCGCCCAGGCTCACGCGCACGGCCGGGGCACTGGCCAGGCGCAGCGGCGTGCCGGCCTGCACGGCCCAGCCGCGCGAGGCCATGGACTGCACCACGGCCGCCTCGTCGGCCACGGGCAGCCACAGGTGCAGGCCCTCGCCGGGCGCCAGCACGACCTGCTGCGCGGCCAGCGCCTGCACCAGGGCCTGGCGCCGCGCGGCGTAGGAGCCGCCGGCCTGCGCCAGCGCGCTGCCCTCGCGCATCTGCCGCCACAGGCCTGCCGCCAGGCCTTGCAGGATGCGGCTGACCCAGCGCGGCCCCAGGGCCTGCTGGGCGCGCAGGGCCTGCAGCAGGGCCGGCGTGCCCGTGGCCAGCGCCACGCGCAGATCCGGCCCGAGGAACTTGCTGACCGACACCACATGCAGCCACAGCGGGGGCAGCGACGCCGCCATGGCCAGCGGTGTGGCCGAGAGCGGGCCCCAGTGGTCGTCGAGCACCACGAGCAGGCGGGGCAGGGCCTGCAGCTGGTGGCGCAGCGCCTTCCAGCGCGCGGGGCTGATGGCCGCACCCGTGGGGTTGTGCGCGCGCGGCGTGAGCACCAGGGCGGCGCAGCCCTGCAGCACACCGGCGTCGGGCACGCACAGGCCCTCGCCATCCACCGGCAGCGGCACGGGTTTGAGGCGCAGGCTGTGCAGCAGGGCCACCAGCGGCGGCCAGCACGGGTCCTCGACCGCCACGCGGTCGCCGGGGTGCGCATGCACGCGCAGGGCGCGCTCCACCGCATCGAGCGTGCCGGAAAACACCCCGATCTCGCCACAGGGCAGGCCCTGCGCCGTGAGCCATTGCCGCGCCTCGGACTGCAGCGCGGGCAGGTCGGCCGGGGCGTCGTAGCTGGCTGAGGAGGCCAGCGCGGCCCAGGCCGCGGCACCGCCCTGCAACTGGGGCAGCAGCGACGCGTCGACATTGCCGCTGGCCAGGTCACGCAGGCCAGTGGGCACCGCATAGGCCTGGGCCATGCGTGCCGGGGTACCCACCACGCGGGTGCCGCGGCGCCCGTCGGTCACCACGCGGCCTGCGTAGCGCAGCCGGGCATAGGCTGCGGCCACGGTGTTGGGGTTCACCGCGAGCTGCTGCGCCAGCGTGCGCACGGCGGGCAGGGCGTCACCGGGCTGCAGGGCGCCGCTGCGCAGGGCATCGAGCAGGCTATCGGCGATGTTGGCGGCGGTTTTTCCGTGGGCGTACAATAAACTCATACATTCATTTTAATGTACTAGTACAAAAAAGGGAAATGCCATGAAGACCGCGTTGGCACTGCGGCATGTGCCGTTCGAAGACCTGGGTCTGCTCGCCCCCTTGCTGCAACAGCGCGGCTATTCCGTGCGCACCCACGATGCGGGGGTGGGGCCGCTGGAGGACAGCCTGCACCCGGAACCTGACCTGTTGGTGGTGCTGGGCGGGCCCATCGGTGCCTTCGACGAAACGGCCTACCCGTTCCTCGCCGACACGCTGGCGCTGTTGCGCGAGCGGCTGGCGCGCCGGCTACCGGTGCTCGGCATCTGTCTGGGTGCACAGCTCATGGCGCGGGCACTGGGTGCCGGCGTGGCGCCCATGGGGCACAAGGAGATCGGCTTTGCGCCGCTGGCCCTCACCCTGGACGGCGAGCGGTCGGTGCTGGCCCCCTTGGCCAATGGCACGCCGGTGCTGCACTGGCATGGCGACAGGTTCGAGATACCGCCCGGGGCCGAGAGCCTGGCGGCCACGCCCCTGTGCCCGCACCAGGCCTTTGCGCTGGGCACGCATGCGCTCGCACTGCAGTTCCACCTGGAGGCGGACCTCTCGCGCATCGAGCAGTGGCTGGTGGGCCATGCCTGCGAGTTGGCCGCGGCCGGCGTGGACCTGCAGGCGCTGCGCAGCGGGGCCCGGGAGCACGGCGCCGCACTCGCCCAGGCGGCCCAGGCGGTGTTCGGCGCCTGGCTGGACGGGCTCGACAAGGGCTTGCCGTCGCCATGAAGGAGCCCGTGCTCGGCCAGGTCACCGCCGTGCTGCGCGGCAGCGCCGTGCCCTTCTCCAGCCGCCCGGGCAGCCGCAGCGCCATTGCCAAGCAGGCGGTGACCGGACCGGTGTGCGTGGATGCGGCCGGCGTGCAGGGGGACGAGCAGGGCGACCCGCGCATCCACGGCGGCCCCGACAAGGCCGTGCACCAGTACCCGCTGGACCACTATGCCCTGTGGCGCAGCGAACTGGGGCACCTGCCCGTGCTGGAGCGCCCCGGCGCCTTCGGCGAGAACATCGCCAGCACCGGCATGGCCGAGACCGACCTGTGCTGGGGCGACCGCGTGCGCATGGGCGGCGTGCTGCTGGAGGTCACGCAGACACGCCAGCCCTGCTGGAAGCTCAACACCTGTTTCGGCCTGCCCGACATGGCGCTGCGCCTGCAGCGCACGGGCCGCACCGGCTGGTACTACCGCGTGCTGGAACCCGGCACGGTGCAGGCGGGCGATGCCATCGCGCTGGTGGCGCGGCCGCACCCGGCCTGGCCGCTGGCGCGCGTGATCGAGGTGCTCTACCACCGCGCGCTCGATGCCGCGCAACTGCGCGAACTGGCGGCGTTGCCCCTGCCGCCCTCATGGCAGAAGCTGGTGGCACGGCGACTGGAGCAGGGGACGGTCGAGGACTGGAGCCGGCGCACTGATGGGGTCTGAAGACCAGGGGCTTGGCAGCGCGGCCAGGCCTGTGCTAGGATTTGCCGCTATGCAACGCAGCATGTCCCTGTCCACCCTATCGCTAGGCCTAGTGCCTGGCCGGGGTCTGCCTGCGTTCGCCATCGTTGCCGCCACATCGCGCAACACCTGATTTCCCCCTGACCCCGGCCCGCGAACCAGCCTTTGCTTCCACGCAAAGGGCTGCAGGGGATGTCACTCGTTTTTTCATTCGTTTGACCTGCTGTGCAGGCTGCGCCTTTCGATGGCGCGCCGCACAGCGTTCGTGGAGCCTCTCATGATCGCCAAGCCCGCCACCAAGTACCAGCCCATCGCCCCCATCGCGCTCACCGACCGCACCTGGCCCTCACGGTCCATCACCCAGGCGCCGATCTGGTTGTCCACCGACCTGCGCGATGGCAACCAGGCCCTCTTCGAGCCGATGAACGGCGAGCGCAAGATGCGCCTGTTCCAGGAGCTTGTGCGCATCGGCTTCAAGGAGATCGAGGTGGGCTTTCCGGCCGCCTCGCAGACCGACTTCGACTTCGTGCGCCGCCTCATCGACGAGGACCTGGTGCCCCAGGACGTGACCCTCATGGTCATGACCCAGTCGCGCGCCGACCTGATCGAGCGCACCGTGGAAGCCGTGCGCGGCGCACCGCGCGCCATCGTGCACCTGTACAACGCCACGGCACCGGCCTGGCGGCGCATCGTCTTCGGCATGAACGTGACGCAGGTCATGGAGTTCATCGACCAGCATGTGTCGCACCTCAAGCGCCTGACCGATGCCCAGCCGGAAACGCAGTGGACGCTGCAGTACTCGCCCGAGACCTTCAGCGCCACCGAGCTCGAAGTCTCGCTGCGCGCCTGCCAGACGGCCATCCACGCCTGGGGCGTGGGCCCAGAGCGGCGCATCATCATCAACCTGCCGACCACGGTGGAGAACGCCTCGCCCAACGTGTTCGCCGACCAGATCGAGTGGATGCACCGGCGCCTGGCGCCGCGCGAGCACGTGGTGCTCTCGGTGCACCCGCACAACGACCGCGGCACGGGCGTGGCCGCGGCCGAGCTGGCCATGATGGCCGGCGCCGACCGCGTAGAGGGCTGCCTCTTTGGCAACGGCGAGCGCTGCGGCAACGTGGACATCGTGACCCTGGCGCTCAACATGTACACCCAGGGCGTGCACCCAGGGCTGGATTTTTCGGACATCACCGCCGTGGCGCGCGTGGCCGAGGAATGCACGGCACTGCCCGTGCACCCGCGCCACCCCTATGCGGGCGACCTGGTGTTCACCGCGTTCTCGGGCTCGCACCAGGACGCGATCAAGAAGGGCTTTGCCGCGCAGGACCCCAACGGCCTGTGGGAAGTGCCCTACCTGCCCATCGACCCGGCAGACCTCGGCCGCACCTACGACAGCGTGATCCGCGTGAACAGCCAGTCGGGCAAGGGCGGCATCGCCTTTTTGCTGGATCGCGAGCATGGTGTGGTGATGCCGCGGCGCATGCAGGTCGAGTTCAGCGCCGTGGTGCAGCGCCAGACCGATGCCAGCGAAGGCGAGATGACCGGCGATGCGCTGTGGAATCTGTTCCAGTCCACCTACCTGGCCAGCGGCCCCGATGCGGCCATCGTCTGCCATGGCCACCGGCTGGCCGATGACGGCCAAGGCATCGAGCTCGACGTGACCATCGCCGGCGCGCGCCAGACCCTGCAGGGCCAGGGCAACGGCCCGATTGCTGCCACGGTGGATGCGCTGGGCCTGCCGCTGCGCGTGGACCACTACGAGGAACGCGCCACGGGCACGGGTGCCAACGCGCAGGCCCTGGCCATCGTGGAGGCGGCACTCGAAGGCGTGGCCGGCTCCACCTTCGGCGCGGGCACCAGCCACAACATCGTGACTGCCTCGGTGCAGGCCATCGTGAGCGTGGCCAACCGGCTCGCCGAACGCCGCGAAGGCGCCCGGGCAGCGACCGCATCGGTGTAAGGGAAGACAGGGACCACGGTGGCGATGCCTTCACAAAAGGCGGTTGCCACGGCGGGGCATTCACCCCCGCGTACAGGGTGCGGTACGCTTGCGATCCATGCGTGTTCTCTCCTGTCTGGCCCTGGTGTCCGCTGCGCTGCTGATCGCAGGCTGCGGCACCTCCCGGCCCCCCTCGTCGTCGTCCTCCTCTTTTCCGTCCGCCCCGGTCCGCACGACGCCGCCGCTGAGCCCGGACCAGGCGCACGGCATTGCCATCCATGCGCTGGGCCTGGTGGGCACGCCCTACCGCTACGGCGGCAATACGCCGGATTCAGGCTTCGACTGCAGCGGGCTGATCGGCTATGTCTACCGCAACCAGGTCGGCACGCCGCCGCCGCGCACCGTGGCCGCGCTCAATTCTTGGGGTTACCCGCTCGAGTCCGGTGAGCTGCGCGCGGGTGACCTGGTGGTGTTCGGCACCGGACGCCAACCCAACCATGCCGGCATCTATGTGGGAGAGGGGCGCTTCGTGCATGCGCCTTCGAGCGGCGGCACGGTGCGGCTGGATTACCTCAGTGCCAAGCACTGGGCCGGGCAAAGGCCCGCCTTCCGCCGGCCTTGATCAACTCGCCAGGCGCTGACCGCCAAGGGCCTGGGCAAAGGCCAGGTGGTTGCCGTCCGGGTCCGTCACCAGGATGGCGCGCACCTTCTTGCTGTTCGAGCGCTGGGCGGTGTCCACCCCCATGCGCTCCAGTTGCTCGCCCTGTTCGTCGATGTCGTCCACCGCCAGCGTGACCGAGCAGCGGCCGGCGCGCCTGGGCAGTTCGTAGATCTGCAGCCAGCCGCCCTGCGGCAGGGTCCATTCCGCCAGTTCGGGCATGGGCTGCGAATCGGGTCCGCGCTCGAACAAGGCTCCATACCATTGCACCGCGTCGGGCAGGCTGCTGACAGCGACACTGGCAAGGGCATTCTGGATGGCCATGGAAACTCCTGGGGACGGGGGTGGGACTGGCTATAGGTATATCTGCGGCGTGGGTGAAACGCTGTAGGACAGCACCCTGGCGCAAATCCCTCCGGCATCCAAGGCGAAAATGGCGCGCATGACCCTCCACGTACACACCGCCCCCTCGACCACCGCGCTGTCCACCCACGACACGACCCGCATCGACGACACCCGTATCAAGGCCGTGCGCCCGCTGATCACGCCGGCCCTGCTGCAGGAGTGGCAGCCCGCGCCCGAGGCGGCGCAGACGCTGGTGGAAACCAGCCGCGCCGCGATCTCGCGCGTGCTGCACGGGCACGACGACCGCCTCGTCGTGGTGGTGGGGCCGTGCTCCATCCACGACCACGGCCAGGCCATGGAATACGCACGGGCGCTCAAGGCACAGGCCGATGTGCTCGCGGACGACCTGCTGGTGGTGATGCGCGTGTACTTCGAGAAGCCACGCACCACCGTGGGCTGGAAGGGCTACATCAACGACCCGCACCTGGACGGCAGCTTCGCCATCAACGAGGGGCTGGAGATGGCGCGTGCGCTGCTGCTCGACGTGCTGGCACTGGGCCTGCCGGTGGGCACGGAGTTCCTGGACCTCTTGAGCCCGCAGTTCATCAGCGACCTGGTGAGCTGGGGCGCAATCGGCGCCCGCACCACGGAAAGCCAGAGCCACCGGCAGCTGGCCAGCGGGCTGTCGTGCCCGGTGGGCTTCAAGAACGGTACCGACGGCGGCGTGAAGGTGGCCAGCGATGCCATCCAGGCGGCCAGCGCGCCCCACGCCTTCATGGGCATGACCAAGATGGGCCAGGCGGCGATCTTCGAGACGCGCGGCAACAACGACTGCCACGTGATACTGCGCGGCGGCAAGGCGCCCAACTACAGCGCGGCCGATGTGGATGCCGCCTGCGCCATGCTGCAATCGGCCGGGCTGCGCCCGCAGGTGATGGTCGACGTCTCGCACGCCAACAGCAGCAAGCAGCACCAGCGCCAGGTCACCGTGGCCGAGGACGTGGCGCGCCAGATCGCCGCGGGCGATGCGCGCATCACCGGCCTGATGGTCGAAAGCCATTTGCAGGAAGGCCGCCAGGACATCGTGCCCGGCCAGCCGCTGGCGCACGGCGTCTCGGTGACGGACGCCTGCATCAGCCTCGTGCAGACCGTGCCGGTGCTCGAAGGCCTGGCACAGGCCGTGCGCGCACGCCGCGCACGGAAGGGCTGATTCAGGACAGGACTTCACGTGGAGGGCGCGCCGCCGCACCCTCCACATTGCGCGCCGTGGCCAGCAACGTGGCGCACAGCGTTTCATCACCTGACTCTGCGACGGCATAGACATCCGCCGCGCAGACGGTGAGCGTGCGGCCCGCGTCCACCACACGGCCCCGGGCGCGCAGGCAGGTGCCACGGGCCGGGGCCAGCAGCTTCACGTGCGCATCCACGGTGGCATTCGTCCAGCCGGCCGGCAGGGTGCTGCCGGCAGCCGCCACCGCGGCAAAGTCGGCCAGCGCGAAGATCGCCGTGGCCTGCAGCTGGCCTGGGCGGAAACACAGGGATTCCTGCACCGGCATCTCCAGGTCCACCTGGCCATGGGCCACCCGGGTGAAGCGCAGGCCCAGGGTTTGCGCAATCGGCATGGCCAGCACATGGGCCTGGAGCAGCGCGGAGGAATCGGGGGCGTGTGGGGTCATGGTTTTCTCCTGGAGACACGGGGGATGGGGGAACTGGCCGGGGCCAGCGGGCGCTTGCGCACGCGCGGCCAGGGGGGCGGCGCCGGGTTGGGGGTCTTGGCGGCAGGTTCCCTGGCCTGCAGCCAGGCGATGTGGTCCAGCACCGTCTGGCGCTGGGCCTGCAGCAGGGCCGCCTGGTCCGCCAGTTCCTGCGCCCGCTGGTGCAGGGCCTGCACCATGGCGGCGATGGTGAGCCGGCCGCTGCGAAAGTCCGCCAGGTGCTCGGCAATGCGCGGCAGCGCAAAGCCCAGCTGGCGCGACATGGCGATGAAGACCACCTCGCGCTCGGTACCCTCGGTATAGTCACGGTAGCCGTTGGCCCGGCGCCCGGGCTGCAACAGGCCCTGGCTTTCGTAGTGCCGCAGGGCGTGCACCGAGACCGAGGTGCGGCGGGCGAGTTCGGAGATCTGCATGCCGGCAAGGCTAGCAAGCCTCGCGCTGCACGAAGGTTGCATCCGCGACTGCCACACCGCCCACAGTGCGGGTTAGGGCCGACATGGGGCAAGCGCTTCCCGGTGTAGGATTGCCTTTTTAAGTTGCAGCGACCACGGTTTGCGTCTAGAAACGGTCATCTGGCACCCCAGGACAGACGGGGGGTGTTTCGCTGCGACTTTTGCCACCCCTTTTTTCATCATCGACTCCGGTCCGGGCTCCTCTTTCCATGCTGGCTACACCGCTCCCCGCAAGAACGTGTCACCGACGCCCGGACACGCACGGCCCGAGCGGCACCTTGCGCGACTGACCATGCAGCATCCAGAGCACGCCACCGCTGAGGCTGCGCGGCTCCATGCACTGCAGTCCTACGCCATCCTGGACACGCCCTCCGAGGACGCCTTCAACAAGCTGGCCGTTCTGGCGTCACGCATCTGCCGGACACCGATGGCGGTGGTCAATTTCGTGGACAGCGAGCGCCAGTGGTTCAAGGCCGCCGTGGGCATCCCGTTCCAGGAGACCGACCGCGCGGTTGCCTTCTGCGCCCACGCACTGAACGGCAGCAAGGACCCGGTGGTGGTGGACGATGCCAGCGCGCACCCGGTGTTCTCCCACAACCCGCTGGTCACCGGCAGCCCGCACATCCGCTTTTACGCCTGTGTTCCGCTGGTCAATGGCGACGGCTTTGCCCTGGGCACGCTGGCGGTGCTGGACACCCGTGCCCGCCGCCTGGAGGCCGAGCAGCTCGACGGCCTCAAGGTGCTGGCCGAGCAGGCCATGGTGCAGCTGGAGCTGCGCCGCCAGCAGCGCCTGCTGGCACAGCTGGTGGAGCAGCGCGACCGCATGCACGACGAGCTGGTGGAGCAGGCAGAAACGCTGCGCGTGGCTGGCCGCATCGCCCAGGTGGGCGGCTGGATCGTGGAGCTGCCCAGCATGCGGCTGAGCTGGTCGCAGGAAATCGCCGCCACTTACGGGCTGACCCGGCGGGTGGGTGCCGTGGGCCAGATCCTGGACCTCTACACGCCGCCGTACCGCAGCGCCTTGCGCAACGCATTCAGGGCCTGCCTGCGGCACGGTACCCCCTTCGACCTGGAGGCCGAAGTCGTCATGCCGGGGGACCGGCATTTCTGGGTGCGCACCGCCGGCCAGGCGGTGCGGGATGCGCAGGGCCGGGTCATCCGCATCCAGGGGGCCTTCCAGGACATCTCGGCACGCCACCAGGCCGACCTGGCGCTGCAGCGCAGCGAAGAGCGCTTCCAGCTCGTCTCGCGCGCCACGGCCGATGCGATCTGGGACTGGAACCTTACCACCGACGCCATGTGGTGGAACGAGGGCATGCAGACCCTGTTCGGCGTGCCGCTCGACCAGTTGCCGCCGGACAGCACCTCCTGGACGCTGCGGCTGCATCCCGAGGACAGCGAAGCGGTGCTCAAGGGCATCCACGCGGCCATCGACGGAACCGACAGCCACTGGTCGGACGCCTACCGCTTTCGGCGCCAGGACGGCAGCTATGCCTGGGTGCTCGACCGCGGCTTCCTGATCCGCGACAGCAGCGGGCGCGCCGTGCGCATGGTCGGCGGCATGGCCGACCACAGTGCACAGAAGGCGGTAGAACTGGAAGCCCAGCGCGACACGCGCAACCATGCCGAGCTCTTGCACCTGCAGCAGCGCATCTCCTCGCTGGACATGCCGCTCGCCGACGTGCTGCACATGGTGGCCGAGGCGGTGAAGCGCCAGACCGGCGCCCGCGGCGCCATGGTGGAATTGATCGAGGGCCGGCACCTGGCGGCCAAGGCCTCGGCCGGCGACATGGTGCGGCCCGAGGGCGACCTGCTGGCGGTGGATGAATGCATCCTCTGGCCCTCGCTCCAGCAGGGCCGCACGGTGCTTTGCAACGACACCGAGGGCGAGGGCTGGGACATGCAGTCCATGGTCCACCGCCATGGCGTGCGCTCGGTGATGGCCGCGCCGCTGCGCGCAGGGGACGTGGTGGTGGGCTCGCTCACGGTCACCTCGGACCGGGTCAATGCCTTTTCGCGGCGCGACGTGGCGCACCTGGAGATCCTGGCCGAATCGCTCGGCGCCATGGTGCAGCTGCGCCACGTGGCCGGGCAGCTGCATGCCTCGGAGCTGCAGTACCGCATGCTGTTCGACGAACACCCGCAGCCCATGTGGGTGTATGACCGGGGCAGCCTGCGCCTGCTGGCCGTGAACCACGCCATGGTGCACCACTACGGCTACAGCGAAAAGGAACTGCTGCGCATGCACATGCAGGACCTGTGGCCCGCGCAGCACCGCGCAACTGCCGAGCGCCGGCTGCGCGCCATCGACCCGCAGCAGCGCAGCCTGCCCAAGGTGCGCCGCCATGTGCGCAAGGACGGCAGCCTGATCGACATGGAGATCACGGCGGGCAACATCGATTTCAACGGCGTGGGGGCGCGCCAGGTCTTGGCCTCCGATGTGACCGAGCGCGTGCGCAACGAGGCCGAACTGGCCCGCATGGGCCGGGCCCAGCGCCTGCTGAGTGCCTGCAACGAAACCCTGGTGCGCGCCACCTCCGAGGCCGCCTTGCTGCAGGCCATCTGCCAGATCGCGGTGGACATTGGTGGCTACCGCATGGGCTGGGTGGGTTTTGCGCGCGACGATGAGCGCAAGTCCATCGAACCGGTGGCCCATGCGGGCTACAACAACCAGTACCTGGAAGCGCTGCACCTGAGCTGGTCGGAAGACGACGCCTACGGGCGCGGCCCGGCGGGCCGAGCCGTGCGCTCGGGCAAGCCTGTGATCGTGCAGGACATACGCCAGGAAAACCACTTCGTGGACTGGACCGAGCGCATGCTGGAGCACGGTTTCCACGCCGTGATCTGCCTGCCGCTGCGCGACCGCGACCGCACCTTCGGCCTGCTCTACCTGTACGCACCCGATATCCTGCAGATCAGCACCGAAGAGACCGGGTTGCTGCAGGAACTGGCCAATGACCTGGCCTTTGGCATCAACAGCCTGCGCACCCAGAAGGCGCAGCAGCGGCTGCAGGCCTCGGTGCTCAAGGTGGCGGCGGCCGTGTCGGCCAGCACGGGCACGGAATTCTTCGAGCAGCTGGTGCGCAACATGGCCGAGGCCCTGGATGCCCAGGGCGGCTGCGTGGTGCGCCTGCTGCCGCAGTACCATGACCAGCCACCGCGCGTGAGCACGCTGGCGGCGGTGCTCGACGGCCAGTTCCTTGCGCCCACCGACTACGCTCTTGAAGGCACGCCCAGCCTGCAGCTGCTGGACCAGCGCCAGTTCGTGGTGGCCGACGGGGTGCAGCAGCTGTACCCGGATGCGCCCGTGCTGCGCATGGTGCAGGCCCGTGGCTACGCCGGGCAGCAGCTGTGCAACGCCGATGGCGAGGTGGTGGGCCTGGTGTTCGTGCTGTTTCGCCATGCCATCGCCGACCCGAATTTCGTCATCTCCACCCTGCAGATCTTTGCGGCGCGCGCCTCGGCCGAGATCGAGCGCCAGGTGGCGGACGCACGCATCCGCCACCAGGCCTCGCTGCTGGACAAGGCGCAGGACGCGATCATCGTGCGCGACCTGGAACACCGCATCATCTTCTGGAACCTGAGTGCCGAGCGCCTGTATGGCTGGTCTAAGCTGCAGGTGCTGGGCCAGTCGATCGAGACCCTGCTGTACGAGGACCCCACGCAGTTCCGCCGGGCCACCCAGGCCACGCTGGAGCATGGGGAGTGGACCGGCGAGATCGTGCAGCAGCACCGCGATGGCAGTTCCATCGATGTGGAGGGCCGCTGGACCCTGGTGCGCGGCGACAACGGCCAGCCCCATTCCATCCTGGCCATCAACACCGACATCCGCCAGCGCAAGGCCACCGAACGCGAGATCCAGCGCCTGGCGTTCTACGACCCGCTGACCGGGCTGCCCAACCGCATGCTGCTGATGGACCGCATGCACCAGGCGCTGGCCAGTGCCCGGCGGCACCAGCAGGGCGGGGCGCTGCTGTTCATCGACCTCGACAACTTCAAGACCCTGAACGACACCCTGGGCCATGACCAGGGCGACATGCTGCTGCAGCAGGTGGCGCAGCGCCTGAACACCTGCGTGCGCGCCGTGGACACCGTGGCCCGCCTGGGCGGCGACGAGTTCGTGGTGATGCTCGAGGAGCTGAGCGTCCGGCCCGACGAACTGGTGCTGCATGCGCGCTCGGTGGGCGAGAAGATCCTGGCCACGCTGGCCATGCCCTATGCCCTGGCGGGCTACCAGTACCGCAGCACGCCGAGCATCGGCGTGGCCCCCTTCACGAGCGAGCAGACCAGCGTGGGCGAGCTGCTCAAGCAGGCCGACCTGGCCATGTACCAGGCCAAGACGGCGGGCCGCAACACGCTGCGCTTTTTCGACCCGCAGATGCAGGCCGTGGTGACCGAGCGCGCCACGCTCGAGACCGACCTGCGCTCGGCCCTGGCGCAGGATGAGTTTCTGCTGCACTTCCAGCCCCAGGTGCGCCAGTCGGGCCTGGTGGTGGGGGTGGAGGCGCTGCTGCGCTGGGCCCACCCGCAGCGCGGCATGGTCTCACCGGCGCAGTTCATTCCGCTGGCCGAGGAAACCGGCCTGATACTGCCGCTGGGCCGCTGGGTGCTGCACACCGCGTGCAAGCTCCTGGCCAGCTGGCAGGACGACCCCGCCCTGAGCCACCTGACCGTGGCCGTCAACGTGAGCTCGCGACAGTTCCGGCATGCAAGCTTCGTGGACGACGTGGCCCGGGTGCTGGCCATCACGGGCGCCCCCTCGGGCCTGCTCAAGCTGGAGCTGACCGAGAGCCTGCTGGTGGAGGACATGGAAACCACCATCGCCACCATGGCGGCGCTGCGCTCCTACGGGGTGGGCTTCTCGCTGGACGACTTCGGCACCGGCTACTCGAGCCTGAGCTACCTGAAGCGCATGCCGCTGGACCAGCTCAAGATCGACCAGAGCTTCGTGCGCGACCTGCTCACCGACCCGAACGACGCCGCCATCGTGGACACCATCATCGGCCTGTCGCGCAGCCTGGGCCTGGAAGTCATCGCCGAAGGCGTCGAAACCGCCGAGCAACGCGAGCTGCTGGCCCGCGCAGGGTGCCAGCTCTACCAGGGCTACCTCTTCAGCCGCCCCCTGCCTGTGGACGCGCTGGAGGCCTTCCTGCGCAGTCCGCCCCCGTAGAGGGCAGCGTGG
Organism: Acidovorax sp. Root219; assembly: GCF_001428665.1. Taxonomy (GTDB): domain Bacteria; phylum Pseudomonadota; class Gammaproteobacteria; order Burkholderiales; family Burkholderiaceae_C; genus Acidovorax. The sequence continues at coordinate 448,302 of NZ_LMIJ01000011.1, read as the reverse complement.
TGGCGCTCCGGCGGCCCCATTGGCGCAGAACACGGCGCATTTCTCATGAACACGGCCGCAGCACCCCCTGCGGTTTTTTTTCGCCAGTGCAGCGTGTTGTCCCTGCCTGGAAGGCCCGTGCCTGGGCAGAAAGGCGCATGCGGGGCGAAGGATGTTGTTCTCTGTCTTCTTCTTATAGTCTTTATAAATACATAGTCGTAGTAGTAGAGCGCGTCATTTTGTGTGGACAAGTGCATTTTCCCCTGTCCTGGCAAGCACTTGCGTGGCGATGAACCCTGTGTGCCGCACGCGGTTCCTGCTGTCGCGCCAACGGGGACAACAACCGGGAACCGCACTTCGCTGTGGACAACCGGGCAGTTGTGCCAGCAATTCCCCCAAAGTTATGCACAAGGACAGGCCGATACGTGGAAAAGTCACTGCACAGGCGCGGCTTCTCTCCCGGTGAGCGGCTCCTTGCACCCTTCAGGGTCGCCTGCAGCCTGGCAATGGCTTGTCGGACCCTGCGCGGCCTCCTGTTCAGCCAGGCGTGGCTCCGTAAGCCAGCCTGACCCTCGGCCTGCCGTGTGCAAAGAAGGGGCCTTCTGCGGCCTGTGAAGGGCACGGGCAGCTCTTTCTTCCCTGTAGGGTGCCAGCGCGTTGCCCTGTGGGTACAACAAGCTCCAGGTCGGTCGACGCGCCCTGCATCAGGTTTTGCTTGTTATTCTTTAATAGCTCTATAAATCAATAGCAGTAGTAGTAGAGCAGGGGCTTTTTTGTGGACAAGCCCGTTTTTCCCAATGCTGGCGCGCACTTGCGTGGCTTCAAACCCTGTGGCACGACGGGGCTGAACTTTGCGGTTGGATGACAACAACTTTCGGCTGCGCCGCAGTTCTGTGGATAACCAATGGGTTGTTCGGCAACCATACCCATGGTTATCCACAGATGGATCGGAGCCTGGGCACAAAAAAGCCCGCCGAAGAGGCGGGCTGTGGGGCCAGGTGCCGGGTAGGCCGGTCGCCGGGGCTGGTGGCCGGCTCAGAAGTGGTACCCGTAGCGCAGTTGCGCGAAGTTCTCGCCCGGGTTGGGCTTCTTCACGCCGGCATTGGAGACATGCTGTACACGCAGCACGATGTCGTGCCGGCGCTGCTCGCCCAGGCTGACCCCCAGTCCCAGGTGGGAGGCGAAGTTGGCACGGGTGCTGAAGGTGCGTTCGGGCGTGACGTAGCGCTTGTCGGCCACCGTGAGGCCGATGCCGCCCTCCCAGAACCAGGCCGAGCGGCCTTCGTCCATGCGCAGGCGCAGGGTGGGGGTGACGCCGAGCACTGTGGTGTGCGAGCGCCCGCCCTGCGCACCGTCAAAGGTCCAGCGGCTGGCGTAGAGATCCCAGTAGCCCGTGAGCTGGCCACCCCACAGCGGGCGTTGCCAGTCCTTCCAGGGCAAGGTGCCGCCGAGGGTGATGGCATCGGTATCCCGGCGGGCCTGGGAGCCCTGGATGTAGATGGAGGGTGAGGCCTGTGCGCTCTGTTGTGCCATGGCGGTCTGCGGCACAGCGGCCAGGGCGCCCAGCGCCACGGCGGCTGCCAGCGCAACGGAGAGTGGGGAAGAAGCCGGGCGGAAGGGTTTGGTGTTCATGGTTTTGTTCCGTGGTTTGACATACACAGCTGTATGTAAATGAGTGTAGGAACGCCCCCACCAGTGGTTTTGTAGGCCGCAACCGCAGCTTGATGGCGGAAAAAGGAAAAGGGCTCCGAATGGAGCCCTTCTGATGGTTGCGACACCGCTGCCGCGCAGGCGGGTGTCGCACGCCCGGCGCTTACTTCTGCGCTGCCGGTGCTGCTGCTGCACCGGCGGGCTTGTCGCCATGGCCGCGGTGGCCATGGGGGCCGTGCTTGCCATGTTCGCCCCGCGGGCCCATGCGCTGGGCGCGGGCATCGAAGGTCTTTTGCTGCTCGGGCGTCAGCACGGCATAGAAGGCCTTGGTGGCTTCACCGCGGCGGTCGGCCTCGGCGGCGTGCTGTGCACGCATGGCGCGCATGCGGTCGATGCGCTCGGGGGTGGTGAGCTTGTCCATGTCCTTGTGGTCCAGGCGGGCCTGGCGTTCGCCCGGTTGCATGGAGGCGGTGAAGGTGTTCCAGGCGGGTTCCTGCGCCGGGGTCAGCTTGAGCTGTGCCTTGAGCGCGGCGGCGCGCTGGGCCATGTGGGCCTGGTGGCGTTCGCGGTGTTCGCCTGGGCCCTTGCGGGCATCGGGGGCGGCTGCCGCACCCACGGCGGGCGGGTTGGCAGGGGTGGGCTGTGCCAGCACCGGCAGGGCCAGGGCGGCGAGGACGGCGGCGGCAACGGTGTGGCGGGACAGGAAAGCCATGGTGAGAGTCCTTTCAGAGGGAGGAAGGGGCCCCGGAACGGTAGTTCCAGCGGTTGACTGCAGTGTCTGCCCGCCATGTATCGCCCGCATGCACGTTGTTTGTCCCAGTGTAAAGTTGTGACAAGAAGATCGTCTTTACCTGCGGGCCCTTGCAGCTATCAAAAGCGGAGCAGGCGTATGGATTTTCCCTGTGTTGCACTGCGGCCCGGTACGCAAGGGGCGCCGACCACCGACAATGGAGGGTTCCGTGCCAGCGCCGCAGGCGTGCATGGCACCGGTGGACAGCTTCGTCCGGTAACCAGAGGGTTTTTCGTGTTCAAGAACATGATCGTGTACCGCATTGCTCCGCAATGGCAGGTGGAATTGACGCAGGTGGAAGAGGCGCTGGCCAAGGCCCCCTTCATGGAGTGCGGTGCCACGCAGGAAAAGTCGCTGGGCTGGGTGCCGCCGCGCGGCGATGAGCATGGCGCCATGGTCGAGTCGGTGGGAGGGCAGTGGATCCTGCGCTTCATGGTCGAGTCCAAGGTGCTGCCAGGCTCGGTGCTCAACCGCCGCGTGAAGGAAAAGGCCGAGCGCATCGAGAAGGAAACCGGGCGCAAGCCCGGCAAGAAGGAGAGCAAGGAGCTCAAGGAAGAGGCCAAGCTCGACCTGCTGCCCATGGCCTTCACCAAGCAGGGCTCGATGTGGGTGTGGATCGACAGGGAAGCACGCACCATCGTGTTCGACACGTCCAGCCAGGGCCGTGCCGACGAGGTCGTTTCGCTGCTGGTCGAATACCTGCCGGGCCTGTCCGTCTCGCTGCTGTACACCGAGACCAGCCCGCAGGTGGCCATGTCGCACTGGTTGAGCACGCAGGAGCCGCCCGTGGGCTTTACCGTGGACCGCGAATGCGAGTTGAAGAGCGCCGACGAGTCCAAGGCCGTGGTGCGCTATTCGCGCCACCCGCTGGACATCGAGGAGGTGCAGGCGCACATCGCCGCCGGCAAGCTGCCCACCAAGCTGGCGCTGACCTGGGACGACCGCGTCTCGCTGATGCTGACCGAGGGCCTGCAGATCAAGAAGGTGTCCTTCCTGGACACCGTGTTCGAAGGCACCAAGGCCGATGACGGCGGTTTCGACACCGACGTGGCCATCGCCACGGGGGAGCTGTCCAAGCTGATCCCCGACCTGATCGAGGCGCTGGGTGGTGAATCCGATGGCATTGGGGCCAGCGCTGTTGCGCAAGCCATCCCCGCGGGCAGCGGCCCCTCGGGCCCGGGCCTGGCGGCCGCTGCACCCGTGCCGCCGCGCGGCAAGGATGTGGCGGGGCGCGCGATCACCGGGCCGGCGACGGCACCGGCGGACACCGACCCGGATTCGGCACCGTTCTGAACCAGGCGACGCGCGGCGCAGTGGCCTGCGCCTGCGCGCCGTTCACACCCGTTCGAAGATCGCCGCAATCCCCTGACCGCCGCCGATGCACATGGTCACCAGCGCATAGCGCCCGCCCGTGCGGTGCAGCTCGGCGATGGCCTTGGTGGTGATGATGGCGCCCGTGGCGCCCACGGGGTGGCCGAGCGAAATGCCCGAGCCGTTGGGGTTGACCTTGGCCGGATCGAGGCCCAGCTCCTGGATCACGGCGCAGGCCTGGGCGGCGAAGGCCTCGTTGGCCTCGATCACGTCCATGTCCTGCACCGTGAGGCCGGTGCGCTGCAGGACCTTCTGTGTGGCGGGCACCGGGCCGATGCCCATGTAGGCCGGCTCCACGCCCGCATGCGCGTAGCCCACCAGGCGGGCCAGGGGTTTCAGGCCCAGGGCCGAGGCGCGCGCGCCCGATGCCAGCACCACGGCGGCGGCGCCGTCATTGATGCCTGAGGCATTGCCGGCGGTGACCAGGCCGTCCTTCTTGAACGCGGGCTTCATGCCGGCCAGCACTTCCAGGGTGGTATTGGCGCGCACGTGCTCGTCCGTGTCGAAGACCACCGCGCCTTTGCGCGTGGTGATCTCCACCGGCACGATCTGCTCGCGGAAGTAGCCCGCAGCGATGGCGTGCGCTGCGCGCTGCTGGCTTTGCACGGCCAACTGATCCTGTGCCTCGCGGCCGATGCGGTAGCGCTCGGCCACGTTCTCGGCGGTGATGCCCATGTGCATCTTCTGCCACGGGTCGTGCAGGATGCCGAGCATAGGGCCTGTTCACCCCAATTTCGGGGATCGCGTTGCCCGGCCTGGGGGCTGGATGCTAGGCGCCCGTGTGCAGCAAGGTGTGCACCTTGCAAGCGCGGGCAACGCTGCAGACGGCCCCCAGGCCGGGCAACCCGAAGGGAAGGCCCTTGCCGGCGCGCCACTCGTCGTTGCGTTCCTTGCGTGTGCAAGGGCACACGCTGTGTCGCGCGCCTAGATTGGCGCGCCGGCAAGGGCCTTCGCGACCCCGAAATTGGGGTGAACAGGCCCTAGTCGATGCTTTTCGCGTCGCCCATGCGCGCGCCGTAGCGCGCTGCGGTGTCGAAGTAGGGGCCGCGGCTCATCGATTCACTACCGCCGCCGATGGCGATGTCGCAGTCGCCATAGCCGATGGCCTGGGCCGCCGAGATGATGGCCTGCAGGCCCGAGCCGCACAGGCGGTTGACGTTGAAGGCCGGTGTCTCGATGGGGCAGCCCGCATCGATGGCGGCCACGCGCGCGAGGTAGGCGTCCTTGGTGTCGGTGGGGATCACGTTGCCCATCACCACGTGGCCGATGGCATCGGCCGGCAGGCCGCTGCGCGCGATGGCGGCCTTGACGGCGGTGGTGGCGAGGTCGGTGTTGGGTACGTCCTTGAGGCTGCCGCCGAAGGTGCCGATGGCGGTGCGCGCGGTGGAAAGGACGTAGACGTCTTGAAGGCTGCTCATGGGGGGAATGTGTCGAAAGAGAAGAAAGGGAATTCAGCGCCCATTGAACTGGGCGGGCCGGCGTGCGTAGAAGGCCGCTATGCCTTCGCGGAAGTCTGCGGTGGCGGCGCAGTGCGCAAAGGCCTGCTGCTCGGCCGCCAGCTGCTCGGGCAGGCTGCGTTCCAGCGACTGGCGCATGAGGCGTTTCATTGCGCCGTAGGCCACGGTGGGGCCGGCGGCCAGGCGCTCGGCCACGGCGGTGGTGGCGGCGTCGAGTTCGGCCATGGGTACCACGCGGTTGACCAGGCCCAGGCGCAGCGCGTCGTCGGCCGTGAAGGAATCGCCGAGCAGCGCGATCTCCAGCGCCTGGCGCAGGCCCACCATGCGCGGCAGCGCCCAGGAGGCGCCCACGTCGCAACTGGTGCCCAGGTTGATGTAGGCCAAGTTCAGGCGCGTGCCCTCGGCCATGAGCACGTAGTCGGCCTGCAGCAGCATCGACAGGCCGGCGCCTGCGGCCACGCCGTGTACCTGGGCGATCACGGGCGCATCGATCTGCGCCAGCAGGGCCAGGCCCGCGTGCAACGGCCCGAGCAGTTCCATCGCGCCCTGCACGGGGTTGGCGCGCAGGGTGGCCAGATCGCCGCCGGCCATGAAGCCCTTGCCGTTGCCGCGCAGCACCACGGCGCGCACGCTGGCGTCTGCCGCAATGGCCTGCACGGCGGCCAGGAAGGCCTGGGCCATGGGCACGTCGATGGCGTTGAGCGCGGCGGGGCGGTTGAAGCGCAAGGTGGCGATGGCGCCCTGGCGCTCGTGCAGCAGGGCGGGAGGCGCAGCCTCGGTGTCGTCGGTCATGTCGGTTCCTCAGCGGTACAGCGCCTCGATCTCGGCAGCGTAGGTCTTGTAGATGCTGGAGCGGCGCACCTTCATGGTGGCGGTGACCTCGCCGTCGTCGTGGTCCAGCTCCTTGGTGAGAAGGTGGAACTGGCGGATCTGCGAGACCTGGGCCAGGCGCTCGTTGCCGCGGCGGATCTCGGTGTCGATGAGTTCGCGCACCTCGGGTGCCTCGACCAGCGAACGGAAATGCGTGAACGCCAGGCGCCGGGCCTCGGCCCACTTGCCCACGGTCTCGTAGTCGATCATCACCAGCGCGCCGACGAACTTGCGTCCCTCGGCGACGATGATGCATTCCTTGATGAAGGGGCTGCCCTTCATGGTGTTCTCGATCTCCGAGGGCGTGAGGTTCTTGCCGCCGGCCGTGATCATGATGTCCTTGAGCCGGTCCACGATCTTCAGTTGGCCCTGCTCTTCGCGCACCACGTCGCCGGTGTGCAGCCAGCCGTCGATGATGCTGGTGGCCGTGGCCTCGGGGTTCTTGTAGTAGCCCGCGAACACCATGTTGCCGCGCAGCTGCAGCTCGCCATTCTGTGCAATGCGGTGCTCCACGCCCAGCGTGGGCACGCCCACGGTGCCGACCACCACCTGGTCCAGCCGGTGGCCCGTGACCATGCCGGTGGATTCGGTCAGGCCATAGACCTCCACCAGCGGCAGGCCTAGCACGCGAAAGAAGCGCACCACGTCGGGGGGGATGGGCGCGGCCCCGGTGAGCGCCACGCGCGCATCGCGCAGGCCGATGAAGTTCTGCAGCGCGCGGAACACCAGCCAGTAGCTGGCGGCGAAGGCCAGGCGCTCGCCCAGGCTCCAGGCGCTGCGTGGCTTCTCGGCCAGGGGCTGGCAGGCGGCCATGGCGCGGTGGAACAGCCGGCGGCGCAGGCCCCCGGTCTCCTGCAGCTTGATGTGGATGGCGGCGTGCATCTTCTCCCAGATGCGCGGCACGCCGAGGAACATGGTGGGCGCCACCTCGCGCAGGTCTTCCTGCACAGTGCGGATGGACTCGCCGAAGTTCACCTGTGAGCCGATGTACACCGGCACGAAGCTGGTGAGCATCTGCTCGGCCACGTGGCACAGCGGCAGGTAGGACAGGTGGGTGGTGGCCGCGTCGAGCTGCAGCCGGTCGACGATGCCGGGCACCACGCCGCGGATGTTGCGGTAGCTGATCATCGCGCCCTTGGGCTTGCCGGTGGAGCCCGAGGTGTAGATCATCAGGCCCACGTCGTCGAGCGTCTGGCGCGCGAGTGCCTCGTCCACCAGCGCCTGCGATCCCGATGCGGCGCCCAGCGCCTCGACCTCGGTGAAGGTGGCGATCAGCGCGCGCACCTCGGGCGCGAAGCTGCGCAGGCCCTTGGTCTCCATGACGATGATCTTTTTGAGGCGCGGCAACTCGGGCAGCGCCGCGAGCAGCTTGTCGGTCTGCTCCTGGTCCTCGCAGACCATGATCTCGATGTCGGCATGGCCGACCACATAGGCCACCTCGTTGGTGGGGCTGGTGGGGTAGACGCCCACGGTGACCGCACCGACCAGGCCGGCGCCCATCTGCGCCAGGACCCACTCCGTGCGGTTCTCCGAGATCACGCCCACATGGCCGCCGGCCGGCAGCCCGAGCGCGCGCAACCCCAGGCCGAAGTGGCTGGCCCGCTCGTGGTAGCTGGCCCAGGTGAAGGGCTTCCAGATGCCGAAGTCCTTTTGCCGGATGGCCACGCGGCCGGGCTCGGTGCGCGCGCGCTCGCGCAGCATCTGGGGCAGGGTGAGTTCGGGGAGGGTCATGACAGCCATCTTTTGCGGCGCTTGTAGTGCTTGATGTCCTTGAAGCTTTTCGCTTCGCCACCGCCGCCCATGCCGAGGTAGAACTCGCGCACGTCGGGGTCGCTGGCCAGGCGCTCGGCCGTGCCGTCGATCACGATCTTGCCGTTCTCCATGATGTAGCCCTGGTGGGCGACGGCCAGCGCCACGGTGGCGTTCTGTTCGACCAGCAGCATGGAGGTGCCGCGCTCGGCGTTGATGCGCGCGATGATGGTGAAGATGTCTTCCACGAGCTTGGGGGACAGGCCCAGCGAGGGCTCGTCGAGAAGGATCAGCTGGGGCTGGGCGATCAGCGCGCGGCCGATGGCCAGCATCTGCTGCTCGCCGCCCGAGAGGTAGCCGGCCAGGCCCTTGCGGCGCTCGTGCAGGCGCGGGAAGTAGCTGTAGACGCTGTCGAAATCGGGCTTTGCATCCTTGCGGCCCGTGAGTGCATAGGTGGCGGCTACGAGGTTCTCCTCCACCGTGAGGTCCTCGAACACGCGGCGGCCTTCCATCACGTGCGACAGGCCGTTGCGCACCAACTGCTGAGGTGCGAGCGCCGCAGTGGGCTGGCCGTTGAAGCGGATGCTGCCGCCCTGCACTTCACCATCCTCCAGCGCCAGCAGGCCCGACACCGCCTTGAGCGTGGTGGACTTGCCCGCCCCGTTGCTGCCCAGCAGCGCCACGATCTGCCCGCGCGGCACGGACAGCGACAGGCCGCGCAGGGCCTGCACCACCTTGTTGTAGATGACCTCGATGTTGTTGACTTCGAGGACGTGGTCCGGCGTGGCGTGCGGGGTCATGGCGGGCAAGGTCAGAGCTTGATCCAGTCAGAGGCGGCGACCATCTTCTGGGCCTTCATGTCCGCGCGGTACACGCGGCCCACAGGGATGGAGTTGCCGCTGATGGTGATCGGCACGCCGATCAGGCCGCCGGTGTCGAAGTCCTTGATGCTGTTGAGCGCGGCCTTGAGGTTCTTGCCATTGAGCGGCTTGCCGGCATCCAGGCAGCGCTTGGCCGATTCGGTGAACAGCATGGCGGCGAGAAAGCCCTGGATGTAGGCCGTGCTCTGGTACTCGGGGCGCAGCGCGCGGATCTTCTCCAGCATGGGCGCCTTCTCGGTATCGTAGTAGTAGCGGTAGGGCATCACGCCCATGAAGCCGTCGGCGGCCTCGCCCATCTTCATCACGGTGGAGCTGTCCATGGTCCAGAAGGTGCCCATCCACTTGCTGGTCATGCCCTGCTGCTTGCCCTGGGTGATGAACTCGGGGATGGGGGCCAGGATGTAGCCGTGGAAGATGGTGTAGTCGGGCGCTGCGCGGCGCAGCTTGATGACCTCGCCGGAGACGTCCACGCTGCCGGCGGGCGTCATGATCTTGACGGGCACGGACAAGCCGAGTGCCTTGGCAGCGGCTTCGCTCTTGTCGATGGGGTCGCGGCCGAATTCGGAGTCGGAGTACACGAAGGCCACCTTGGCACCGGGCTTTTCCTTGGCGATGTGCTTGAGCAGGATGCCGAACATCTCGGTGTAGTCAGGGCCGACGAGGAACTGGTTGGGGTACTTGGCCGGGTCGTTGAGTTCGGACGCGAAGGAGGCGCCGGCCATCAGTGTGCTGCCCGCGCGGTCGAGCTCGGGGTTGATGGTCTTGGCAAAGCCGGTGGAGTCGCCGTAGTAGAGATTCACCTTGTTCTGGCTGGTGATCTTCTTGTAGGCCGCCACCGAGACGTCGACCTTGTAGCCTGTGTCCTCGGGCACGTACTTGAGCTTGCGGCCCTTGATGCCGCCCGCGTCGTTGACCATCTTCACGTAGTCGCCGATGCCGGCATTGATGCCCACGCCCGCGAACGCGAACACGCCCGTGAGCGGGATGGAGCCGCCGATCACGATGTCTTCGCCGCTGGCCTGTGCGGTGGCGGTGAGCGGTGCGGCCAGCGTGGCGCCTGCGGCGAGCAGCAGGGTGCGGCGGCGCTGGGATGCGAGGGATGTGGTGGTGGTCGTGGGCATGGTGCTTGTCTCCTTCATGGTTTTATAGGCTGCAGCGGCTCTCTCAATTGCGGAACGGCCACAGATGGAAAAAGCGGCGAATGCGCCGCCACACTTCTGCGAGCCCCTGCGGCTCGAACACCAGAAATCCGATGATCAGCAGGCCGAAGATCACGGTGCGCACGGGCGACAGGAACACCGTGAGCTCGTTGCCGCCCGGCAGCAAATCAACCACCAGCTTGAGCAGCTCGGGCACCATGGTCATGAACACCGCGCCCAGGATGCCGCCCAGGATGGAGCCCATGCCGCCGACGATGATGGCCGCCAGGAAGAAAATGGACATGAGCAGCGGAAAGCTCTCGGGCGTGACCACGCGAAAGAAGTACGCCCACAGCCCGCCGGCCACGCCCGCGTAGAACGAGGACAGGCCGAACGACAGCAGCTTGTAGTGCAAGAGCGGTATGCCCAGCACCTCGGCCGAGATGTCGCGGTCGCGGATGGCGATGAAGGCGCGGCCCACGCGCGTGCGAAACAGGTTGGCCGCGCCCAGCAGCATGAGCACGGTGACCGGCACGATCACCCAGTACAGGCGGAACGAGGTATCGAGCGGCAGGCCGAAGAGTTTGGCCGGCGGCACGCTCAGGCCGCCGGTGCCGCCCGTGAACTTCCAGTTGGCGAAGATGAAGTGCGCGATGAACGATGCGGCGATGGTGGCGATGGCCAGGTACAGGCCCTTGACGCGCAGCGAGGGAATGCCCACGATGATGCCGCCCAGCATGGCCACGAAGCCGCCAGCCAGCAGGTTCAGGAGGAAGGGCGTGCCCGCGCGTGTCTCCAGAACGGCCACGGTGTAGGCCCCCAGGCCCATGAAGGCGGCCTGCCCCAGGCTCACCAGCCCCGTGTAGCCCGTGAGGATGTTCAGCCCCGTGGCGCTGGCGACGTTGATGCTGACCAGGCAGGCCAGGTAGAGCCAGTAGTCGCTGGCCATGAAGGGGAACAGCAGCAGCAGCGCGGCGGCCACGGCGAGCCAGACCTTCTGCGTGCGCGAGTCGAACAGCGCTGCGTCTGCAACGTAGGATTCCTTGAGGGTACCGATGCGCATCAGAGTCTCTCTATCTCGTGCGTGCCGAACAGTCCATAGGGCCGCACCAGCAGCACGGCCACGAGCACGATGAAGGTGGCCAGGAGCTTGTATTCGCCGCCCAGGTAGGCGCCGGCCAGGGCCTCGATGAGGCCGATGAGCACGCCGCCGATGAGGGCGCCGAGCGCGCTGTCGAGCCCGCCGACGATGACCACCACCAGCACCGACAGGCCGAACACGCCCATGCTCGACGAGATGCCGCCGATGGAGCCGACGATGATCCCGGAGACTGCGGCGATCATGGCCGAGACCACCCAGGCCAGCGAGAACACGCGCGGCACGTTGATGCCCACCGAGTAGGCGGCGGCCTGGTCGCTGGCCGTGGCGCGCAGGGCCACGCCGCCGCGCCAGAAGCGGAACACCAGCAGCACGGCCGCGATGAAGGCCACCGCGATCACCGCGCCCCAGAACACCTTGGGCGCGAGGAAGGCCTCGCCGATCATGATGGGCTTGGTCGGCATGAACTCGGGCAGGCGGCGCTGGTCGGCCGTCCAGATCATCTCCACCAGGCCCACGAGCACCGAAGCCAGGCCCACGGTGACCATGAACACGGAGATCGGCGGCTCGCCCAGCAGCGGGCGGATCATGGTGCGCTCGATCACCGCGCCCAAGAGGCCCGAGCCGAGCACCGCTGCAGGAATGGCCAGCCACAGCGGCAGCGCGAAGGTGGCGGCGAAGGTGAAGAACAGGTAGGCGCCGACCATGAGCATCTCGCCGATGGCGATGTTGACCACGCGCGTGGCCTTGTAGACCATCACGAAGGCCAGTGCCGCCAGCGCGTACAGGCCACCGCCGGAGATGCCGGTGAGGCTGATTTCGAACAGGTAGGCCCAGTCCATCATGCGACTCCCTGCAGCGGCGTCGCGGCCCCAGCATGCAGCCGGGCACGCAGGTCGCCCACGTCGCCCGAGCCCAGGTAGGCGCGGATGACCTCGGGGTTGGCCTGCACTTCGGCCGGCGTGCCTTGGGCGATGACCTGCCCGAAGTTGAGCACCACCACGTGGTCCGACAGGTCCATGACCATGCCCATGTCGTGCTCGACCATGAGCACGGTGACGCCCCATTCGGCGCGCACGTCGAGGATGAAGCGCGCCATGTCCTCGGTCTCCTCGCGGTTCATGCCGGCCACGGGCTCGTCGAGCATCAGGATCTCGGGCTGCATGGCCAGGGCGCGGGCCATCTCCACGCGCTTTTGCAGGCCGTAGGGCAGGGCCGATACGGGGGCGTGGCGGATGTGGTCGATCTCCAGGAAGTCGATGATGCGCTCCTCGATGTCGGCACGCAGCGCGGCCTCTTCACGGCGCGCGCGGCCCACGTAGAACAGCGCGTCGAGCACGTTGGTCTTGAGGTGCGCGTGGCGCCCGAGCTTGATGTTGTCGAGCACCGTCATGCCGCGAAACAGCGCGATGTTCTGGAAGCTGCGCCCCAGGCCCAGCCGGGCACGCTGCGGGGCCGGCACCCGCGTGATGTCCTGGCCCTTGAAGCGAATGGCGCCGCTGCCCGGGCGGTAGAAGCCCGAGATGGTGTTGAACAGCGAGGTCTTGCCCGCACCGTTGGGCCCGATGACGGCAGTGATGGAGCCGGCCTGCACGCCAAAGCCCACGCCGGTGAGCGCCTTGACCCCGCCAAAGGCCAGCGTGACGCCATCGACCTGCAGCAGGGGTGGCGCGCTGGCGGGGGGAATGCCGGGTGGGTGTGTCTCCATTGGCTTTCTAATGCGGGTTTGTGCTGACCAGAAAATGCCTGCAGGCCTGCAGAAATTTCCTACTTGTGCGTAAACTGTTTACTCACGAGTAGATTCTGGAAGGCCCTGCGCCAAACCAGCATCCGTACTTTCCCGAGGAACCAGCCTGCCATGCCCAGCCCCACCGTGTCGCCCCCCCGCAGTGCCGAGCGCCCGCCTGCGTCGCCCTGGGCGCCCGCGTCTCACCGCGAACAGCAGCGCGAGGCCAAGCGCAATGCCGTGCTGCAGGCCGCCGCGCAGCTGTTCAACGAACGCGGCTTTCATGCCACCTCGCTCGACGACATCGCCGCGCGGCTGAACGTCACCAAGCCCACGCTGTACTACTACGTGAAGAACAAGGACGAGATCCTGCTGCAGTGCGTGAGCAAGGGCCTGCAGATGATGCTCGAGGGCATCGATGCCTCGCGCGCGGCTGGCGGCAAGGCCGTCGACCAGCTCATGACCTGCATGCAGGTCTATGCGCGCATCGTCACAGAGGATTTCGGCAAGTGCCTGATCCGTGTGGGCGACGAGCAGCTGCCGCCCGAGAGCCGCGCCGAACTACGCCGCCACAAATCCGCCATCGACCGGGAGTTCCGACGCCTGGTGGCCGAGGGCGTGCAGGAGGGCTCGCTGGAGCCGTGCGATCCGAAGATGACGGCCTTCGTGATCGCCGGGGCGCTGAGCTGGATCGGCCGCTGGTACCAGCCCGGCGGCGAGTACACGGCCGAGCAGGTGGCCGAGCAGTGCATAGCGACGCTGTGCCAGGGGGTGTTGCGGCGCGCCGATGGCGCGGTGGTGGCCAAGGCGCCTGCCAAGCGGGTGCGCAAGGTGGCACCGGCTGCAGCAGCGGCACCGCGCAAGCGCGCCTAGTGCCTGGGGGGAGCTGGCTCCCCCGCCAGGTCATCCAGGATCGGGCAGTCCGGCCGCTCATCCCCATGGCAGCACGACACCAGCGTTTGCAGGCTGCGCTGCATGGCCTGCATGGCGGCGATGCGCTCGTTCAGGTCCTCGATGTGGGCCTGGGCGATGCGCTTGACCTGACTGCTGGCGCGGCTGCGGTCCTGCCACAGGGCGAGCAGGCCGGCGATCTCTTCCATCGAAAAGCCCAGGTCGCGTGCGCGGCGGATGAAGCGCAGGCCATGGACGTCGGCTGCGGTGTACTGGCGGTAGCCGCTGTCGGTGCGCGCCACGCCGGCCACCAGGCCCAGGGACTCGTAGTGGCGCACCATGCGTGCCGAGACACCGGCACGGCGCGCGGCCTCGCCGATGGACACGGGCCAGGCGAGCGCGCGGGGCGCGCCGCCGGCTGGCTGCACGGCGGCCTTCATGGCGCGACGCTGTAGCCTTCTTCGGCGATGGCTGCGGCCAGCGCTTCGCGCGCGGCGCTGCTGTGCTCGACATGCACATTGCCGCTGGCGCGGTCGATGCGCACGTTGGCGGCCGGGTCCACACCCTGCACGGCCTGGGTCACGGCGCGCTCGCAGTGGCCGCAGGTCATGCCCTGGACCTGGAAGTCATGGCTGGTGGTTGTGGATGGCTGCATGTGAAGACTCCTTGCTGGTTGGCTGATTGCATTGAACAGCCTGGAGCGTAAACCTTCACATGGTGGCAAGGTCAAGGCCTTGCTGCAAGACCTTGGGGAGGGGCGGCTTACTTCGGTCGGGCGCGGCGCACGCCGGCATCGGGGCGCGAGAGGGTGCCCGCGCGCAGTTCGCCCACCGCCACCGCCAGGGCCTGGGCGGCGCCGCGGATCTCGGCCTGCATGGCGGCATCCCGGTCCAGCACCTCGTGGCTTTGGGCGTAGCTTTCGTAGTAGCCGATGTAGCGGTCCAGGCGCGCGGCGGGGCCGGCGTCGATGAAGCCCATCCAGTCGAGCCAGTCCGACAGGCCGCGGCGCGTCATCTCGATGCCGGCCACGTCGCCATGCACGGCCAGGGCGTAGGCGCGGCCTTCGAGGTGCTTGGGGTAGCCCCAGCCGGCCAGCTCCAGCGCCTTGGCCTCGGCGGATTTCTTGCCGTGGGTGCTGGTCGGGTCGGGGTTGCCGCCGTCGGCACAGACCAGGCGGTCGATCATGAGCTTGAGCGGGCTGGGCGACTGGTACCAGTACACGGGGGTGATGATCATCACGCCGTGCGCAGCGGTCCAGCGCTCGTAGATCTCGTTCATCCAGTCGCCGGTCTGGCGCATGGCGTGGTTGGGGTAGCAGCTGCACGGGAAATGGCACAGCGGCATGGCCGTGGAGACACAGCCCTTGCAGGGGTGGATGTGGCGCCCGTAGTCGGAGGTGACGCGGCTCAGGTCGAGCAGGTCGATCTCGATGTGCTCGGCCGCCAGCACGTCGCGCGCCATGTTGAGCATGCGCCAGCTCTTGGAGATCTCGCCGGGGCAGGTGCCGTCGTTGCGCGCGGAGCCGCAGACCAGCAGCACGCGCGAGGGGCTGGCCGGGTCGGCCCAGCGCGCACGCGCCGCGTCGATGCGCTCCTTGGCCTCCAGCCAGTCGACCGACAGGTCGTAGTCCGGGTCGGCATAGCCGGGGCCGGCCTTGCGCGTGCGCGGCGCCTTGCGGTTGTCGTCGTAGTTGCGCCAGGCGATGGCCTCGATGCGGTCCAGGGCGTCGCCGGCCTCATCCGCAAAGCGCGGGTCCTGGTAGTCGAGCAGGAAGCGTTCGCGGAATTCGGCGCGGTCCAGCGGCTTGGGGGCCTGGCCGGTGCGCGCCCGTGGTGGTGTAGGGCTTGTCATGCACAAAATTCGACCACCGCCGGCAATGCCACCGTATCGGACAAGGCGCCGACTTGATCTGCGGCAAGGGCTTGACCTTGACACCATGGCAAGCTGTAAGGTACCCCTCATGACCAACGACACCACCCCTGACCGGGCCCTTGAGGCCTTGCAACATTTCGACCTGGGCATCGGCGGCATGACCTGCGCCAGCTGCGTGGGCCGCGTGGAGCGTGCGCTGCGCAAGGTGCCGGGGGTGCAGGATGCCTCGGTCAACCTGGCCACGGAGTCCGCCCGCATCGGCGTGGCGGCGCCCGCCGGCAGCGATGCCGCTGCGCTGCAGGCGCAACTGCGCCGCGCCGTGCGCAATGCGGGCTACGAGCCGTTGGCGAAGGACCACGCCGATGCAGCCGAGGACCTGTCGCCCTGGGCCGGCTTTCTGCCGGTGGGCGTGGGCCTGGCGCTGTCGGCACCGCTGGTGCTGCCCATGGTGGCCGATCTCTTCGGCCAGGACTGGATGCTGCCCGCCTGGCTGCAGTTCGCACTGGCCACGCCGGTGCAGTTCATCCTGGGGGCGCGCTTCTACAAAGCGGGCTGGCATGCACTGAAGGTGCTGACGGGCAACATGGATCTGCTGGTGGCGCTGGGCACCAGCGCGGGCTGGGGCCTGTCGGTGTGGCTATGGCTTACTGCACATGCTGGCCATGCGCCGCACCTGTATTTCGAGGCCTCGGCCGTGGTGGTCACGCTGGTGCTGCTGGGCAAGTGGCTGGAGGCGCGCGCCAAGCGCCAGACCACCACCGCCATCCGCGCGCTGCACGCGCTGCGGCCCGACGTGGTGCACCTGCTGGGCAAGGGCGGCGAGGTGGATGTGCCCGTGGCCGAGGTGCTGGTGGGTGACCGCCTGGTGGTGCGCCCGGGCGAGCGCATCCCGGTGGACGGCACGGTACACGAAGGCCACACCCAGGTGGACGAATCCATGCTGACCGGTGAACCCCTGCCCGTGGCGCGCGACGTGGGCGCGCCGCTCACGGGTGGTTCGATCAATGGCGACGGGCGCATCGTGATGGCGGTGGCGGCCGTGGGCGCCGAGACGGTGCTGGCCCACATCATCCGCCTGGTGGAGGATGCGCAGGCCGCCAAGGCGCCGCTGCAGCGGCTGGTGGACAAGGTGTCGGCCGTGTTCGTGCCGGTGGTGCTGGCGATCGCGCTGGCCACCCTGCTGGGCTGGCTGTGGAGCGGTGCGGGCATGGAGGCAGCGCTGATCCACGCCGTGGCGGTGCTGGTGATCGCCTGCCCCTGTGCGCTGGGCCTGGCCACGCCGGCGGCCATCATGGCGGGCACGGGCGTGGCCGCCAAGCACGGCATTTTGATCAAGGATGCGCAGGCGCTGGAGCGTGCGCACCAGGTGGACACGGTGGCCTTCGACAAGACCGGCACGCTGACCGTGGGCCAGCCGCGGCTGACCGCCTTCGAGGTGGTGCCGGGCCTAGTCGAAGGCGCGGTGCTGGCGGCGGTCGCGGCGGTGCAGAGCGGCAGCGAGCACCCGCTGGCGCGCGCCGTGGTGCGCGCGGCGCAGGAGCGCCAGCTGGCCCTGCAGGCCCCAGATGCCGTGCGCGCCGTGCCGGGCCGTGGCACCGAAGGCGAAGTGCAGGGCGCCAGCTACCTCGTGGGCAGCCTGCGCTGGATGCAGGAGCTGGAGGTGGACCTGGGATCGCTGGCCGGCCGTGCCACCGATCTGCAGGCCGAGGGCGCTACCGTCTCTGCGGTGGCCGAGCGCACGGCCCAGGGCCTGGCCTTGCGCGCGCTGCTGGCCTTTGGCGACGAGCCCAAGCCGGGCGCGCGCGAGGCGCTGGCGGCCCTGAAGGCCCGGGGCATCCGCACGGTGATGGTGTCGGGCGACAACCGGGGCGCGGCCGAGGCCATGGGGCGCCGCCTGGGTCTCGACCCGGCGGCGGGCGAGGTCATGGCCGAGGTGCTGCCGGGTGACAAGGCCGTGCGGGTGGCCGCATTGCAACAGGGCGGCCATGTGGTGGCCATGGTGGGCGATGGCGTGAACGACGCGCCGGCCCTGGCCGCTGCCGACGTGGGCATGGCCATGGGCAATGGCACCGACGTGGCCATGCATGCGGCGGGCATCACGCTGATGCGCGGCGACCCCTTGCTGGTGGCGGCAGCGCTCGACATTTCGCACCGCACAGTGATGAAGATCCGCCAGAACCTGTTCTGGGCCTTTGCCTACAACGTGGCCGGCATCCCCTTGGCGGCGCTGGGTTACCTGAGCCCGGTGGTGGCCGGGGCCGCTATGGCGCTCAGCTCGGTGAGCGTGATGGCGAATGCCCTTTTGCTCAAGCGCTGGCGCATGTGATAAACACGTATGGCGCATGGTCACACTTGTCTGGCAAACTGCAACGTTTTGTTGCAGCCCGGCGGACACGGGGGTGGGGAAGGCCCTGCGTCGCAGACGCCTTCCTTGCAGTTCGGCACGGGCACACACATCCATAAGGACGACAGATCATGAATCTCTTCGCGCTCATGCGGCAGTTCACCATTCGATTCCGCATGCTCGGGGCCATTGCCGTGGTGCTGGGCCTGCTGGGCCTTCTCGGGGGTGCCGGCATGCTGGGCATGTTCCGCATCGCTGATCTCAGCGAGGACTTCATGGCCCACTCGTTCACTTCGGTGGGCTACATGGCCGAGTTGCGCGGCGAAATGGGCACCATCCGCCAGCTCGAGAAGGACATGATCATCGGTTACGAAAAGCCCGAGGTCGTGAAGGTGGCACAGGCCAAGTGGCTGGCCAGCCAGGAGAAGGCCAAGAAGATCGCCACCAAGTTCCTCGACGGCCCCGAGGACAGCGACAACCCCGTGGTGCGCGACATCATCAAGCGCCTGGACAGCTACCGCGAGCAGTTCGCCCATGTGGCGCGCCAGCTGGAGGCGGGTGGCTACGACACGGCCACCATCGCCAACCGCATGAGCGGCAAGGCCGTGTCCGAGTTCGACCAGGCCGACAAGCTCATGGTGCAGCTCGATGAGGTGCTGCGCGCCGATGTGGCCAAGGCGGTGGAGCAGCAGAGCAGCGTCACTGCGCAGACCAAGTTGCTGTTCGCGCTGGCCGTGCTGATCACGGTGGTGGTGGTGGTGCCGCTCACGCTGTTGAACATGCAGTCCATCTGCAACCCACTGGCCGAAGCCCGCCGCATGGCGCAGGCGATTGCCGGTGGCGACCTGTCGCAACCCATCAACCCGCAGGGCAAGGACGAGGTGGCCGATCTGCAGCGCGCGCTGCGCGACATGCAGCAGGGCCTGGGCGCGCTGGTGGCGCAGGTGCGCGACGCCAGCGGCAACATCGCCACGGCCAGCCAGGAGATCGCCACGGGCAACCAGGACCTGTCGCAGCGCACGGAGCAGACGGCCAGCAACGCGCAGGAGGCCGTGGCCTCGCTGTCGCAACTGACCTCCACCGTGCAGCAGACGGCATCGTCCTCGCAGATGGCCAATCAGCTGGCGGCATCGGCCTCCAACACCGCCACGCGCGGTGGTTCGGTGGTGCAGCAGGCCGTGGCCAGCATGCAGGAGATCTCGGCATCGAGCCGCAAGATCGGCGACATCATCGGCCTGATCGACTCCATCGCCTTCCAGACCAACATCCTGGCGCTGAATGCCGCCGTGGAAGCCGCCCGTGCGGGCGAGCAGGGCCGCGGCTTTGCCGTGGTGGCCAGCGAAGTGCGCAGCCTGGCCCAGCGCTCGGCCGCTGCGGCCAGCGACATCAAGGCGCTGATCAGCAACAGCGTGACCGCCGTGGACGGCGGCGTGCGCCATGTGGAAGACGCGGGCACGGCGATGAAGGAGATCGTGGCCAGCGTGCAGCGCGTGGGCGACATCATCGGCGAGATCACGGCGGCGGCCACCGAGCAATCGGCCGGCATCGGCCAGGTGAACCAGTCGGTGGGCGAGATCGACCGCATGACGCAGCAGAACGCGGCGCTGGTGGAAGAGTCCGCCGCCGCTGCCGAGTCGCTGCGCGAGCAGGCGGCGCGCCTGTCGGAAGTGGTGCAGCAGTTCCAGCTCGACGAGTCGATGGCCCACAGCGGCCATGGCGGCCACAGCGGCGGCCCCGTGGCCCAGCCCCAGCAGCATGCATCGCTGCGTGCGCCCACGGGCTCGCGCCAGTTGCTGGCTCGCTGACGCCACGCCGTCTTCGGCCCCAGGGCAAGGCCCCGCACGCTTCGGCGAGCGGGGCTTTTTTCATGGGGCGTTCATTGACCTGCGTCAGTTCGGCTTGGGCACAGGCATGGCACCCTTGGAATCTGTTCAATACCCTTTGGGAGCAAGGCCATGCCTCATGCCAGTGTGCGGACCATCCGCGACGAGCACGCTTCGCTGGCAGCGGTGCTGCGCTCGCTGCAGCTGATGCTGGAGCGGGGGCCGACCGATGCGCCGGCCGCGTTCTTCGACGTGATGCGCGCGATGCTTTTCTATATTGATGAATTCCCAGAGAGGCAGCACCACCCCAAGGAATCGCAGTGGCTGTTTCCGCGCGTGGCCGAGCGTGCGCCCGAGGCGGCTGCCGCCATCGCACAGCTCGAGCGCGAGCATGTGGGCGGAGAGGCCGCGGTGAGCGAACTGCAACACCTGCTGTTGGCCTGGGAACTGTTGGGTGACACGCGGCGCAGCGCGTTCGAAGAGGCTCTGCAGCGCTATGTGGCCTTCTACCTGGAGCACATGCGGATCGAAGAGACCGTGGTGCTTCCCGCAGCCCACGCGCACCTGGATGCGCAGGACTGGGCGGCCGTGGATGCGGCGTTTGCCAGCAACATCAATCCCCTGGCGCAGGGCCCGGTCCGCGACGGGGCCTATGACCGCTTGTTCACCCGCATCGTGATGCGGGCCCCCAGTCCGATAGGGCTGGGGTAGCCCCCCTGAGCCGCTTCGCGTCATCCCCCCAAAGGGGGGACGCCCCCGGTGCGGCGGGGCGGCCCTTGCACGGGGGCACTGGCGTGTACAGCGCGCATTGCATGCGCTGCTGAGGCAGGCACCGCCCGAGATCTGACAACGCTTGTTACGCTGCTGTCTCAGCGAGCGTCGGGTAGTCGGTATAGCCCTTCTCGCCGCCGCCGTAGAAGGTGCTCTGGTCCCAGGCGTTGAGCGGGGCCTTGGTGCGCAGGCGCTCGACCAGGTCGGGGTTGGCGATGTAGAGCTTGCCGAAGGCCACGATGTCGGCCGTGCCGTCGGCCACCACTTTCTCGGCCAGGCCGGCGTCGTAGGCGTTGTTGACCATCCAGGCACCCTTGCCGCCGGCTTCGCGGTAGGCCGTCTTGAGGGCGGCGTAGTCGAAGGGGCGGTCCGGCAGTTCGCGCGGGCCGCCGGTAGCGCCTTCGATCACGTGGATGTAGGCCAGGCGCAGCTGGGCGAGCTGGCGGATCACGTAGTCGAACAGGGGCTGCGGGTCTTCGTCCACGATATCGTTGGCCGGCGTGACGGGCGACAGGCGGATGCCGACCTTGCCGCCACCCACGGCATCCACGGCGGCGCGCGTGGCCTCGAGCAGCAGGCGGGCGCGGTTCTCGATGCTGCCGCCGTAGTCGTCGGTGCGCTGGTTGGCGCCGGTCTTGAGGAACTGATCGAGCAGGTAGCCGTTGGCGCCATGGATCTCCACGCCGTCGAAGCCGGCGGTCTCCACCGCGTTGCGGGCGGCGGCCGCGTAGCTGTGCACGATGCCGGGCAGCTCGGATGCGTCGAGCGCGCGCGGCTGCGAGGTGGGGGCGAAGCTGCCCTTGCCGGTGGCGCGGTCGATCAGGTAGGTCTTGGACTTGGCGATGAGGGCCGAGGGCGCCACGGGTGCGCCGCCATCGGGTTGCAGGTCGTTGTGCGAGATGCGGCCCACGTGCCACAGCTGGGTCACGATCTTGCCGCCGGCCTTGTGCACGGCGGTGGTGACCTTCTTCCAGGCATCGAGCTGCTCGGTGCCGTACAGGCCCGGCACGTCGGCATAGCCCTGGCCCTGGTGGCTGATGGCCGTGGCCTCGGTGATCAGCAGGCCGGCGCTGGCGCGCTGCGCGTAGTAGGTGGCCGTGATCTCGGCCGGCACGGCATTGGGTGCGCGGTTGCGCGTGAGCGGTGCCATGGCGATGCGGTTGGCCAGGTGGATGTCACCGACCTGGAGGGGATCGAAAAGAGAGGCTGTGGACATGGAGCGGAGCTTTCGTTCGTGCGGAGGTCGCAAGGACCGGAAATGACGGACAAGCGTATTCGCAATCGGCAAAGGCTGCAGTGGGCTGGCGCAACACAGGGCAAGGGATTTGTGTTACCGCAAGGCCTGGGAGGCTGCGCATGGAGAACAGCGGGCGACAGCACCGTGGACCCTTGCCCGGCACAATGGCCGCCATGAGCCATGACCCGCCCGCGCCTTCCTCCGCCCTGCTGCGCAATGGCCTGTGGCTGGCCGTGGCCCTGTCGATGGGGGCGGCTGTCTCGCTCGGTATCACGCGCTTTGCCTACGCGCTGCTGCTGCCGCCGATGCGCGAGGACCTCTCCTGGTCCTACACGCTGGCCGGGGCCATGAACACCGTGAATGCGCTGGGCTACCTGCTGGGCGCCCTGGCCACGCCGATGTTGCTGCGCCGCTTTTCGCCCGGCACCTTGCTTGTGGCGGGGTCGGTGCTGGCCACCGTGTTCATGGGGCTGTGCGGCTTTTTCGTGGATGCCGTGCCGCTGCTGGTGCAGCGCCTGCTGGCCGGGGTGGCGAGTGCGCTGGTCTTCGTCTGCGGCGGCCTGCTCGCGGCGCGGCTGGGCGCGCAGCAGCCCGGGCGCAGCGGCCTGCTGCTGGGCCTGTACTACGGCGGCACGGGCTGGGGCATCAGCCTGTCGGCGGTGCTGGTGCCGGCGGTGCTGGCCACTGCACCGGGCCCGCACCCCTGGGCCTGGGCGTGGTGGGCACTGGCCCTGGCCTGCGTGGCAGCCACGCTGGTGCTGCTGTGGCCGGCGCGGGCGCTGCAGGCCCTGGCCGCACCGGCCGCTGCCGCAGCTTCCTCGCAGCCGGCAACCGGTGGCATGCGCTGGGCGGCCTTTGCGCCGGCGCTGCTGGGCTATGGCCTGTTCGGTTTGGGCTATATCGGCTATATGACCTTCGTGGTGGCGCTGCTGCGTGAGCAGGGCGCCAGCGGCACGGCCGTGACCTGGTTCTATGCGCTGCTGGGGCTGGCGGTGGTGCTGTCCTCGCGCATCTGGGCGGGCCTCCTGGACCGCAGCCGGGGAGGGCAGGCGCTGGCCCTGCTCAACGGCCTGCTGGGCGTGGCCACGGTGCTGCCGGCGCTGACCTCGGCGTGGCCCGTGGTGCTGGCCTCGGGCCTGCTGTTCGGCGCGGTGTTCCTGTCGGTGGTGGCCTCCACCACGGCGCTGGTGCGGCACAACCTGCCGCAGGCGCTGTGGGCCAGCGGCATCAGCGCCTTCACCATCGTCTTCGCGGCCGGCCAGATCGTCGGGCCCACGGTGGTCGGCTGGATCGCCGATGGCCCCGGCGGGCTGGCGCGCGGGCTGGTGTTCTCGGCCTGCGCGCTGTGGATCGGCGCGGCCGTGGCGTCGCGGCAGAAACCGCTGGAGGCATGACGCGCCAGCGGCGGCCGCTCGGCGCTGCTTACTTGAGCAGGCCTTCGGCCTTCATGGCTTCCTGCACGGCAGGGCGGGCGGCCACGCGGTCGCGGTAGGCGGCCAGGTGGGTGAAGGCCGAGATGTCCACGTTGGTGGGCTTGGCCCAGTTGGTCACGGTGAACAGGTAGCCGTCGGCGACGGTGAACTGTTCGCCCATCAGGTACTGCTTGTCGGCCAGCTGGCCGTCCACCCACTGCAGGCGCTGCAGCAGCTTGTCGCGCGCGATGGTCTTGTATTCCTCGGGCGTGGCGGGGTTGAACAGGGGGCTGAAGCCCTTGTGGATCTCGGTGCCGATGAAGGTCAGCCATTCCTGCAGGCGGTAGCGCTGCAGCGAGCCGTTCTGGGGGGCCAGCATCTTCAGCGGCACCTGGTCGGCGATGTACTGCAGGATGGCCGGGCCTTCGCGCAGGCGCGTGCCGTCGTCCAGCTCCAGCAGGGGTACGTAGCCCAGCGGATTGATGGTGTAGTAGTCGGTGCCGTCCTGCAGCTTGTGGCTCTTGGTGCTGGCCAGCACGGGCGTGAACGCCAGGCCCGCTTCATGCAATGCGATGTGCGGAGACAGGGAGCAGGCGCCAGGAGAGTAGTAGAGTTTCATTGTGGGTCCTCTGGGTTGGATACGGCGGGAACCCCCGATCCTATGCGCTGCTCCCGCTTTTTGCATGACCCGGGCGGTAAAGCCGCCCGGATTGCCCGGGGCAAGTGTCAGCTGTCGTAACCAGGCGCGTCGCGCTGCGCCTTGCGCAACAGCGAGGGCCAGACAAAGGCACCGCCCAGGCCACCGGTCTGCACGCGCATGGCCTGGGCCACGCCACTCACGATCTGCGGGTCCACCGGGTTGAGCTCGCCGCCGGCCTGGGCGTCGATCTGGATGCGGCAGGTGTTCTCGAAGGTGTACATCGACAGGAAGGCGTCGGCAATCGACTTGCCCACCGTGAGCAGCCCGTGGTTGCGCAGCATGAGGAAGTTGGCCTCGCCCAGGTCGGCCTGCAGGCGCGGCTTTTCCTCGTCGCGAAAGGCCACGCCCTCGTAGCCGTGGTAGGCCAGCGAGGCGAGCACGAAGGTGCTCTGCTGGCTGATGGGCAGCACGCCGCATTTCTGCGCGCTCACCGCCACGCCCGCGCGGGTGTGGGTGTGCAGCACGCACTGGGCATCGTGCCGGGCCTCGTGCACGGCGCTGTGGATCACGAAGCCGGCCGGGTTCACGGGGAAGGGCGAGTCGTGCAGCTTGTTGCACTGCATGTCGACCTTGATCAGGCTCGATGCCGTGATCTCGTCGAACATCAGTCCGTAGGGGTTGATCAGGAACTGGTGCTCGGGGCCCGACACCGACTCGGGCAGCTTGGCGCTGATGTGGGTGAACACCAGGTCGCTCCAGCCGTACAGTGCCACCAGGCGGTAGCAGGCGGCCAGGTCGCAGCGCAGCTGCCATTCTTCGGGGCTGACGCTTTCTTGCAGGGAGGGGATGGCGATCATGGGGTGTGTCTCCTGGAGTTGTGGGTATCGGAAGGCCCACTGTAGGCCGCCTGCAGCCCTCGGACTGTCCGGCAGGCTACACAACGGAGCTGTTTCCTGGGGCATTCCCGCGATGTCGCGGGCATTCCATTTCGCCGTGCGCACCTCCAATCGCCACGCGGCAGGCGTCCCTACAGTCGGTTCACCCCATCGCCCGATGGGAGGGAACCACCACCGGACTTCTGGAGATCACCACCATGCCAACACTCAAAATCGCGAGGCTGCTGGCCTCGTTCGCGGCCGCCACCTGTCTGTCCGCCCTGGGGCTTTCGGCCCATGCCCTGGAGACCGTGGACAAGGGCGCCTTCACCATCGCCTTCTCGGGCGACATGCCGGGCACGGGCTACCAGGACGGCCGGATGGTGGGCTACGACGGCGAAATCCTGCAGCGCGTCGCCGAGGCGTTGCAGCTCAAGGTCAAGCCGGCGCTGATGGAGTGGTCGGGCACCATCGCCTCGGTGCAATCGAAGCGCGTGGACGTGATGGCCGGCACCATGGGCTGGACGGAACAGCGCTCGAAGATCATGGCGCTGAGCGACCCCATCCACTACTTCAAGAACGGCATCACGCAGTCCGACAAGACCGACTGGAGCAAGTTGAAGGACCTGGAGGGCAAGAAGGTCGGCACGATCACGGGCTTCTCGTTCATCCCCGAGCTGCGCAAGATCAGTGGCCTGCAGCTGGCGCTGTACGACACCTCGGACGCGGCCGTGCGCGACCTGCTGGCCGGGCGCATCGACGCGGTGATCGGCGACCCGCCGGTGATGCAGTACGCGATCTCGCAGAACCCGCAGTGGAAGATCAAGTTCAACGCCTTCAGCGATGCCTCGCCCGACTACCCGCTGCTCACCGGCCTGGGGCAGGTGGTATTCGGCCTGAACAAGGACAACCCCGAGCTTCTCAAGGCGGTCAACACCGAGATCGCCAAACTCTGGCAGACCTGCGAGCTGCGCAAGATCGGCAAGACCTACGGCCTGATGCAGGACGTCTGGTACATCCCGGTGGGCCAGAACGCCCGGGCCGGCGTGGACCGCCCGGCCGACTGGAAGCTGCCTTCCTGCAAGTGATTTGCTGACATCCTGGCGAGCCGCATGCATGCCCCTGGGCAGGCATGCGGCTTTCTTGCTTCAGGCCTCCACGGTGCCAGCCTGCAGCGCCTTGCGCATGCGCCCCGGCGGCATGCCGTACAGCTGCTGGAAGTGCCGGATGAAGTGCGAGGCATCGGAAAAGCCGCACTCGTAGGCGATGGTGATCACCGGCAGGTCGGTGCTGGTGAGCATCCAGCGCGCGTACTTGAGGCGCGCGTTGCGGTAGAACTCCGACGGCGTGGTGCGTGTCTCGGCCAGGAAGACGCGCTCGAGCTGGCGGCTGCTCGAATCCACCAGCCGCGCGATGACCGCGATCTCCAGCGGCGTGCCGATGTTCTTTTCCATCAGCACGATGGCTTGGCGCAGCTTGTCGTGGTCGGCCGTGCCGTAGCCCAGCGCATGGCGGCGCGCCACGTGGGTGCTGCTGGCGGCGGGGTTCACCGTCATCTGGTGGATGACCTTGGCCGCGCGGTCGGGCCCGCAATGCAGGCGCACCAGCTCGGCCGTGAGTTCCACGATGGAGATGCCGCCCGCGCAGCTGATGCGGTCGCCGTCGAACACGTAGTGGCAGTCCGTGCGGTAGTCCAGGGCCGGGAAGGCGGCCTTCCAGTCCTCCACATGGTAGGGGTGCACGCAGGCCTGGCGCCCGGCCATGAGCCCCGCGTGCGCCAGCGCGAAGGTGCCGGTGCAGATGCCGATCAGCGGCTTGCCCAGCGAGGCAGCGAAGTGCAGGAAGGCCTGGTAGCGCGGGCTCGCGGTGGGGATGGCGGGCAGCAGCCCGCCGATGACGGCGATGTAGTCGTAGTCGCATTCGGACGAGAGCGATTCCTGCACCGGCACGGCCACGCCGCAGCTGGCCTGCACCGATTGCCCCGGCACGCCGAGGATGGTCCACGAGCAGCGGATCTGCCGGCTCTGGTCGCCCACGTCGGCCGCGTGGCGCAGGCCATCGCACAGCCCGGCCAGCGACAGCAGCGGGAACTGCGGCCACAGCAGGATGCCCACGCGCAGCTCGGTGGCTGACGCGTGGGCGGGCCGCTTGCGCGTGGCGGCCGCCCGGGGTGAGGCGTCGAGCCGGCCGATCAGTGCACCAATGTCGCCTGCGTTCTGTGCACTGGCCTGGTGCGCGGCTGCACCAATCTCGTCAGAGAGGGCATCGGGGGGCACTTTGGGTGGGGGCATCGGGTTTTCCCTGCATGTCGCATACGTTCAATATAGCGGCGACCGCCTGCAATGAACAGAGGGTCGGTATTCCTAGCATGGAGGCACTGGGTATCGAGGGGTGCGGCTGCAAGGACCGTGCCGCGGCACCCGCAGTTTTGTCTGGAGAACCATGTGAACCATCCCCTGCTTCAAGTCAGCGGCCTCAGGAAGAGCTACGGCCCGGCCGAAGTGCTCAAGGGCATTTCCTTCGACCTGCAAAAGGGTGAGACGCTGTCGCTGATCGGGCCCAGCGGCTCGGGCAAGTCCACCTGCCTGCGCTGCCTGAACTTCCTGGAAAAGCCCCAGGCCGGCGAGGTGCTGCTCGAGTCGAAGCGCATCGGCCAGTTGCCTGACCGCAAGGGGGGCTGGCGCTTCATGACCGACACCGAACTGGCGCCACAGCGCCGCGAGATCGGCATGGTGTTCCAGCTGTTCTACCTGTGGCCGCACCTCACCGTGCGTGAGAACGTGGCGCTGGCCTCCATCAAGGCCGCCGGCATGCGGCGCGACGAGGCCCATGCGCTGGCCGAGGAGATGCTCGACAAGGTGCACCTGCGCCATAAGGCCGATGCCTACCCCGAGCAGCTCTCGGGCGGGCAGCAGCAGCGCGTGGCGATTGCGCGCACGCTGGCACAGAAGCCCAAGCTGATCCTCTTCGATGAGCCGACCTCGGCGCTGGACCCGGAGCTGGTGGGCGAGGTGCTGGGCGTCATCCGCGAGCTGGCCGAGGAGGGCCGCTCGATGATCCTGGTGACGCACGAGATCCGCTTTGCGCGCGATGTGGCGGACCGCGTGATCTTCATGGACGGTGGCCACATCGTCGAGGAGGGCCCTGCGGCGCAGGTGATCGACCAGCCGCGCAGGGAGCGCACGCGCAGCTTCCTCGGCCAGGTGGGGGCTTGAGCATGCCGGGCACCGACACCCTCACCCTCATCGTTGCCACGCTGGCGCGCGGTGCGCTCACGGCCGCGCAGGTGGCCCTGGGCGCGGGCCTGCTGGCGGCCAGCCTGGGCCTGCTGCTGGCGCTGGCCGTGGTCTTCGTGCGCAACCGCCTGCTGCAGCTGGGCATTGCAGCCTATGTGGAATGGATGCGCAATGTGCCGGCATTGGCGCACCTGTTCGTGCTGTACTTCGGACTGGCTTCGGTGGGCGTGCGGCTGTCGCCGCTGACGGCCGCGGTGGTGGGCCTGGGCCTGGTGGGCGCGGCCGTGCTGTGCGACGTGTTCGCGGCGGGCCTGCGCTGCCTGCATGCCGGCCAGCGCGAGGCGGCCCTGGCCGTGGGGCTGACCCCGGCCCAGGCGCTGCGCAGCGTGCTGCTGCCGCAGATGCTGCGCGTGACGCTGCCCTCGCTGGGCAACTACGCGAGCCAGCTGGTCAAGGACACGTCCATCGCCTCGGCCATCGCGGCGCCCGAGGTGATGTTTTACGCGCGCAACCTGGTCACCTCGACCTTCGAGACGCCGCTGATCTACCTGACCGCCATGCTGCTGTATGCGGCCATGGTGCTGCCCATCAGCTGGGCCTTTGCGCGGCTGGAACGCCGCACGGCAGGGGGTGCGCGATGAACGCCTTTCTCGCGCCCTATGCCGAGTACCTGGCCGAGTGGTGGCCGCGCCTGCTGGAGGCAGCCCAGGTCACGGCCGAGCTCTCGGCCATCGGCTTTGCCATTGCGCTGGTCCTGGGCGCCTTGCTGGTGTGGATGCTGCGCAGCGGCGTGGCGGTGCTGCGCCACGGGGCCAACGGCTTCATCCAACTGCTGCGTGCGGTGCCGCTGCTGGCGTTGCTGCTGGCCATCTACTTCGCGCTGCCGGCGGCCGGCATCACGCTGCCGGGCTACTGGGCGGGGGCCATCGGCCTGGGGGTGCATGGCGCGGCCTATGTGGCCGAGGTCTTGCGCGGCGGGCTCCAATCCGTGCATGGCGGGCAGCGCGAGGCGGGGCTGGCCGCAGGGCTCACGCCGCGTCAGGTGTTCCTGCATGTCACGCTGCCGCAGGCGCTGCGGGTGATGCTGCCGCCGTTGCTCAACAGCTACGTGGCGTTGCTCAAGGACAGCTCGTTGTGTGCGCTGATCGCCACCAACGAGCTGATGCTCACGGCCAAGGCCCTGTCCAGCGAGTATTTCCTGCCGCTGCACATCTTCATCCTGGTGGGGCTGCTGTATTTCGCCATCGCCTTTCCCCTGTCCATGCTGTCGCGGCTTCTGGAGCGCCGCCTGGCCCATGGGCGCCGCACGGTGGGGGCGGCATGAATACCAAGAATTCCATGGCATCCATGACCTATGCGCCGCTGGAGCAACTGGCCCAGGCCATCGCCTGCGGAGAACTGTCGAGCGAGGCGCTGCTCGAATCCCAACTTGCGCGCATCGCGCAGCACGGCGGCCGCCTGCATGCCTTCACCGACGTCTATGCCGACGAGGCCCGTGCCGCCGCGCGCGGGCTTGACCAGATGGCGCGCGCGGGCATCCGCCTGGGCCCGCTGCACGGCGTGACGGTGGCCGTGAAGGACTTGTTCGAGGTCGAGGGCAAGCCGATTGCGGCGGGCTCCAAGGCGCGGCCGCCTCGCACCTCCACCGCCAGCGCGGCCGTGGTGGAACGCCTGCGTGCGGCCGGCGCGGTGGTGATCGGCAAGACGCACACCGTGGAGTTCGCCTTTGGCGGCTGGGGCACCAATGCGGCCGTGGGCACGCCCTGGAACCCCTGGGACCTGCGCACCCACCGCACGCCCGGCGGCAGCAGCAGCGGTTCGGCCGTGGCGCTGGCGGCGGGCCTGTGCACGGCCAGCATCGGCACGGACACGGGCGGGTCGGTGCGTATCCCTGCGGGGCTGTGCGGGGTGGTGGGCCTGAAAACCACGCGCGGGCTGATCAGCCGCCACGGGCTCATCGAGCTGTGCCCCACGCACGACACCGTGGGCCCGCTCACGCGCACGGTGCGCGACAGCGCCATTTTGCTGGACGTGCTCTCGGGCCCCGACCCGCGCGATGCCGTGTCGCTGCCGGTGCCTGCACGCGCGGTGCTGCCGCAGCTCGATGCCGCACGCGGTGTGGCCGGCATGCGCATGTGGGTGCTGCCCGAGGCCGAGCGCGTGGACGTGGACCCCGATGTGCTGGCCGCCTGCGACGAAGCCGTGCGCGTGCTGGAGGGCCTGGGCCTGCAGCGCGTGGAGCGCACGCTGCCGCAGAGCCTGGCCGAATCCATGCGCGTGGCAGGCAGCCTGATGAGCGCCGAGGGTTATGCGAACCTGGGCACGCTGTTCGAGCAGGAGGGGCTGGAGTTCGACCCGCATGTGCGCCGGCGCATCCTGCTGGGGCGCGACATCGGGGCAGCGCAGTACCTGCATCTGCTCAGGCTGCGCGAGCAGGCCAAGGCCGAGATGCTGGCCGCGATGGACGGGATCGATGTCTGCGCCTTCCCGACCAATGCCATCGCCGCGATCCCGCTCACCGAGGTGGACGAACTGGCCACGCCGCTGTCGCGCTTCGGCCGCTTCGTGAACCTGCTGGACCTGTGCGCGCTGGCCGTGCCGGCGGGCTTCACGTGCCAGGGGCTGCCGGTGTCGCTGCAGTTCATTGCGCGGCCCTTCGACGAGGCCACGGCCTTGCGCGTGGGCCATGCCTTCGAGCAGGCGACGCGCTGGTACCTGGCGGTGCCGCCGGGGCTGGGCTAGGGAGTGAGCCATGTATGCACGTGTTCTCGCGAAGTCCCTGTCGGTCCTGATCGTGCTGGCCCTGCTGGGCCCTCTGGCCCATGCCCAGGGCACGGGCGGCGCACTGGCCCGCATCGCGCGCAGCGGCACGGTGCACGTGGGCTATATCCCCACGCCCGGCACCTTTGCCTTTCGCGATGCGGCGGGCAATACCGTGGGCTATTCGATCGCCGTGTGCAACAAGGTCATGGAGGCGCTGCGCAAACAGCTGGGCCTGCCGGACCTGCGCGTGGCGTTCCGCCCGCTGGAGGCGGCGCAGCGCATCCCGCTGCTTGCGGCCGGCCGCATCGACATCGAGTGCGGGGGCAACACCAACACCGTGGGCCGGCAAAAGGAGGTGGACTTTTCGCACACGCTGTTCACCACGGGTGTGCGCTTTCTCGCGCGGCAGTCGGTGCAGTTCGACGGGGTGCCCAGCCTGTGGCGGCGGCGCATTGCCGTGAGCCGGGGCACGACGGCGCAGGAGACGCTGCAGCGCGTGGAGCGTGAGCAGGAGATCGCCGTGACCCTGGTGGCCACCGACGCCGAGGGCGTGCGCCTGGTGGAGCGGGGCCAGGTCGATGCCTTCGCGCAGGACGATGTGCTGCTCTACGGCCTCATCGCATCATCGCCGCTGCGCGAGGAGCTGCATGTGACCGGCCGCCACCTCACCGTGGAGCCCTATGCCTTCATGCTGCCCAAGGACGACCTGCCATTGCGCGAGGTGGTGGACCGCACGGTGCTGGGCCTCATGCACTCGGGCGAGCTGGCGGCGCTGTACCGCCAGTGGTTCGACACGGCCACGCTGCGCATCCCAATGAGCGCGCACATGCGCGAGAACATCCGCTACCCCAACAAGTACGGCATTCCCTGAGTCCCGTGCCGGTGTTGCTCGCGTCGGGCCGCCGCAGCGGCCGCTCGGGCGCTCAGCTGCGGTGGCGCGGCAGGCGCACGGCGACCTCGGTGCCCTGGCCGGCTGCGCTGTGCAGCGCGACGCGGCCCTGGTTCTGCTCGACCAGGGTGCGCACGATCCACAGGCCCAGGCCCGCGCCGTCCTGCCCGGCCACGCCGGCGCTGCCCTGCCAGCCGCGCTCGAAGGCGCAGGACTGCTCGGCCTCGCCCATGCCGGGACCATCGTCGGTGACCCGGATGACGATGCTGTCGGCGGTCTCCGTCGCGCTGAGGGAGACGGTGCTGCCCGCCGGGCAGTACTTGAGGCAGTTGCCGATCAGGTTGCACAGCACGCGCAGCAGCTGGGCGTAGTCCACGAAGACCTCGCCGGTCTGCCCGGGCACCAGGTGCAGGTGGATGCCGGCGCGCTCGGCCACCATGCCCATGGCGTCTGCCGCATCGGCCAGCAGCCGGGTCGGTGCGATGGTCTCGCACAAGGTGCGTTCGCGGCTGTCGACGGCATGGGTGGAGAGCAGGTCGTCCACCAGGCGTTTCATGGAGGTGATGGCGCCTTCGATGCGGCGGATGGCCGGCAGCGAGGGGGCATGGCCGGCGCGGGCGAGCACGGTGGTGTTCAGGCCCATCACCTGCAGCGGCGAGCGCAGGTCGTGCGCGACCACGGCGAGCAGCTCTTCGTTGGCCTTGGCCAGCGCATGGGCGCGTTCGGCATTGGCCTCGGACTCCTTGAGCGCGCTGCGCAGCTGGATCTCGCGCGCGGCGGCCTTGGCGAGCTGTACCAGGGTCTCGATCTCGGTCTCGGTCCAGGTGCGTGGCTGGTTGTCGATGACGCAGAAGCTGCCGATGGGCTGGCCATCGACGATGAGGGGCACGCCGACGTAGGCGCGCACGTCCAGGCTGTCGACGATGGGCACGGCACGCCACAGCGGGTCGGCGTGGGTGTCTCCGATCACCAGCGGATCGGTGCTGGCGATGGCGTAGTGGCAGAAGGTGCGGCCATGCACCTCGCGGGCAGAGGCCAGCTCTTGCGGAAAGCCGTGGGCGCTCTTGTAGAAGTCGCGCTCGGCGTCGACGATGGAAAGGAAGCTCGCGGGCGCGCCCACGAGGTTCACGGCCAGGCGGCTCATGGCGTCGAAGGCCTCCTCGGCCGGGCTGTCCAGCAGCGCCACGCTATGGACGGCGGCCAGCCGGCGGGGATCGGAGACCAGGGGGTCCAGTTGGGCCACCAGCTCCTGCGGGGCGATCGGCATGCCGGTCCTTTGCGCCAGGGGGCTCGCTGGGGTCCGAGGCAGGGCGCGCATCAGGATCCGGGCCGCACCACACCGGCCGGCCCCGTATTGTCGCCGACCTGGGTTCAGGGCGGGAAAACGCGCGCGTTCAGCCCGCCTGGACCGGGATGGGCGCGCGCATGCCTGCGTTGATCAGGTTCCAGGCGTTGATGACGCCGATGGCAAAGCCCAGCTCGGCGATTTCGGTGTCGTTGAACTGTGCCTTGAGCAGGGCGAACTCTGCGTCGCTGGCGTCGCTGTGCGGCGTGGCGGTGATGATCTCGGCCCAGCGCAAGGCGGTGCGCTCGCGCTCGCTGAAGAAGGGCGCTTCGCGCCAGCCGGCCACGGCGTTGAGGTGGCGCGCCTCCATGCCGTCCTTGACCAGATAGGTCCAGTGCATGTCCATGCAGTAGGCGCAGCCGTTGATCTGCGAGACGCGCAGGAAGACGAGTTCGGCCAGGCGGGCGCCGATGCTGCCCTTCTTGATGGTCTCGGACAGGTTCACGAGGCCCATGAAGGCCTTGTTGGCGAGCTGGTGGTAGGGCAGGCGGGCTGTGTGCTGGGACATGGTGGAAACTCCTGGTGGTGGTGATGAAGGGTGGAAACTGGAAGGCGCCGGGCCTTTCGTTGGCTTCCATACACTTCAAGACGCGTGGGCATGTGCCCTTGTGACAGCCGATCGCAAAAAAGTTTTCAGCCGAGTGTGAGCGGGATGCCCGCGAGCTTGTCCGGGTTGCGGATCGCGTAGATGGCGACGATGCGCTCGCCGTCGGTCACGATGGCCTGGGCCGATTCGAGCCGGCCGTCGATGTAGCGCAGCAGGCCCGGCTCGCCATTGATCAGCACCGGGCGGTAGACCACCTGCTCGGCCATGCGCCGCCACTGGGCCCAGAACAGGTTGGCGATGCGGAAGGCGCCCACCAGCGGGTGCAGGAAGGACTGCACCTTGCCACCGCCGTCACCGATGAGCATCGCGTCTTCGGACAGCAGGGCCTGTATGGCATCGCGCTGGCCGCTGTGGGCGGCGGCGATGAAGCGTTCGAGCAGCTGGTGGTGCACGCCCCGGGGCACCTCGAAGCGGGTGCGCGCCTGCTGCACGCGCTCGCTGGCGCGGTGCACCATCTGCCGACAGGTGGCCTCGGTCTTGCCCAGCTGGGCGGCGATCTCGGGGTAGTCGTAGTCGAACACCTGGCGCAGCAGAAAGGCGGCACGCTCCTCGGGCCCTAGGCGTTCGAGCACGTAAAGGAAGGCGACCGAGAGTTCGCCCGCCAGCTCGGCCGCGGCCTCGGGCGTGTGCTCGTCGAGCTGCTCCACCAGCGGCTCGGGCAGCCACCAGCCGACATAGGCCTCGCGCTCAGCCTTGGCGGCACGCAGCCGGTCGATGGACAGGCGCGTGACCACGGTGACCAGCCAGGCCTCGGCCGACTGCAGGGTGCTGGTGTCCGCGTGGCTCCAGCGCAGCCAGGCGTCCTGCAGGGCGTCCTCGGCATCGGCACGCACGCCCAGCATGCGGTAGGCAATGCCGAACAGGCGCGGGCGCAGGGCGGTGAAGGTGTCATCGGCCTGGTAGGCCGGGGGCAGGGTGGTGGTCATGGCGCATCTCCAAGCGTAGTCTGGTCGATAACCAGACGCGCCAGGGGTCCGCTGTGTGACAGCCCGGAACCGCAAAATGCTCAGAGCGTCCTGCGCAGCGCCTCGAAGAACAGCTCGGACTGCAGGCGCTCGCCCATGGACTGCTCGCTGACGTGCTGCGCCAGCGCGGCGCTCGCCGGGGCCAGGGGGCGGCCGGTGGACTGCGCCAGCACCTGGGCCATGCAGGCGCGCTCCAGGTAGTACAGGTCGTCGTAGGCGTAGTCGATGCGGTCGCCGCAGACGACCACGCCGTGGTTGCCGAGGAAGCCGATGTCCGCCGCCTGCAGCACGCCGGCGATGCGTTCGCCTTCGCGCACGTCGAGTGCGAAGCCGTTGTAGTGCGGGTCCACGGCCGTGCGGCCATGGAAGCGCATGGCGTTCTGCGAGAGCGTGGTGTCCAGGCAGCGGTCGGTGGTGAGCGTGAGCGCCGTGGCGTAGGGCATGTGGGTGTGCAGCACGCAGGCCTTCTTGCAGATGCGGTGGATCGCGGCATGGATGAACATGGCCGTGGGTTCCACCTCGTGGCGGCCAGCCAGGCGCTGGCCCTGTTCGTCGATGAGCACGATGTCCTCGGCCTGCACCTCGCTCCACATCAGGCCGCGCGGATTGAGCAGGAAGCGGCCCGAGCCATCGGGCAGTTCGACGCTGAAATGGTTGCACACGCCTTCGGACAGGCCGTGGTGGGCGGCGGCACGAAGGGCCAGGGCCAGGTCGTCGCGCAGGCGGCGCACCTCGGGTGCGTCGAAATCAAGGGCGGAAGGGGTCATCGGGGTTCCTGGGGTCGTGGGTTCATCCATTGTCATCCGTGCGACGGGCGTGCCATCCATGCAAGCTGGGCCTGCAGCACGCTGGCAGGGCTGCGGCCGGTGATGGCTTCGTAGACGCCCGGGGCGGTAGCGCCTTCGGTGCTGATCAGCAGCACGCGGGAGTCGGCGCCGAGGCCGGCCTGGGCGGCCAGCTCCGGGTTGGCCATGAGCGCGACCAGCCCGGCCAGGCTGGCGGCGCCCGATTCGCCGCTGAGCACGGGCATGTCGCCGGCGGCGCCACTGGCCAGGGTGCGCATGGCCTCCTCGGCCTGGGCGTCGCCCACCGTCATGAACAGGTCCACCGCAGGCTGCAGAAAGCGCCAGGCCAGGGGCGAGGTCTCGCCGCAGGCCAGGCCCGCCATCACCGAGTCCACGCTGCCCGTGGCGCGTGCCGGCCGGCCAGCGATGGCGCTCTGCAGCAGGCAGTCGGCCTGTTCGGGCTCCACGGCGATGAAGGCCGGGCGCCGGGCGCCGTAGCGCTCCCAGAAATGGCCGACGACGCCCGCGGTCAGGCCGCCCACGCCACCCTGCAGCAGCACATGGGTGAAGGGGCTGGCGCCATCGGTGCGCGTGGGGATCTGCTCGAGCAGCTCCTCGACCAGGATGCCGTAGCCCTGCATCACGTCGCGCGGAATCTCTTCGTAGCCGTCGTACGAGGTGTCGGAGACCACCCACCAGCCGTGGGCGCGGGCCAGGCGCTCGGCCTCCTGCACGGAATCGTCGTAGTTGCCGGTGACGCGCACGATCTCGGCGCCCAGGTCGCGGATGGGCTGCTCGCGCTCGGCGCTGACGTGGGCGTGCAGCACGATGACGCAGCGGCAGCCGATGCTCTGCGCCGCAGCGGCCAGGGCCCGGCCGTGGTTGCCGTCGGTGGCGCTGATGACCGTGAAACCGGCAAGGGCCGGCGCATGCCGGCCGGCGAGCAGGTCGGCGGGTGCCCAGGCTTCAGCGGGCCACTGGCGCCGCACCAGGCGCAGCAGCGCCACGGGCGCACCCAGTGCCTTGAAGCTGGCGAGCGGCGAGCGCACCGATTCGTCCTTCACATGGATCTGACCGAGCCCCAGTTGCCGCGCCAGGTGGGGCAGGGCGTGCAGCGGGGTGCTGCCAAGGCGCAGTTGCGTCCAGCCAGAGAGCCACTGGCGGCTTTCGTGGCCCTGGGCGAGGTTCATCACACGCTGCAGGTCAGGGTCGTAGGGGCGGCGTGTGGCCTGGGGGTTGGTGAACAGCATGGGATTCTCGGGTTCAGGAAATGGGCAGGCGCACGCGGGCGATTTCTGCGAAGTAGCGCGCGCCTACAGGCAACACGGTATCGTTGAAGTCGTAGCCGGCGTTGTGCAAGGGCACGCCACCGCGGCTGCCGGCCTCGCCGTTGCCGATGAACATGAACGCC
Organism: Acidovorax sp. Root219; assembly: GCF_001428665.1. Classification (GTDB taxonomy): domain Bacteria; phylum Pseudomonadota; class Gammaproteobacteria; order Burkholderiales; family Burkholderiaceae_C; genus Acidovorax. Next base: position 411,725 of record NZ_LMIJ01000011.1, on the reverse strand, counting down.
CCGGGGACCACCTGCAGGAAGGCCCCGAAGTCTTCCGAGATCATCATCGGTGTGACATTGCGGTCCAGGCGCTCGGCACCGATGACGGCCTCTGCGGCGGCACTGGCCACCTCCACGCAGGCCGGCCAGTTCACGGTGGGTGCGAACTCGTGTGTGTAGCTGAAGCGGCAGGTGGCGCCGTGGGCCGCGCAGATGCCTTCGCAGATCTCGCGCATGCGTTTTTCCAGGAGTGCCTGGACCGCCGGCGAATAGCTGCGCGTGTCGCCCTGGATGGTGACGTGGGTGGGCAGGGCGTTGCGGATGCCGTCGGTGGTGAATTCGGTGCATGAGATGACGGCGGGCTGGCTCGGGTCCACCGAGCGGGCCACCACGGTCTGCAGGGCGAGCACGATCTCGGCGCCGATGACCAGCGGGTCCACCGCCATGTGCGGGCGCGCCGCGTGGCCACCGCGACCGGTGATCGCTATGGTGAAGTTGTCCTCGCTGGCCATGATGCCGCCGCTGCGGATGGCCATGTGGCCGGCCGGCATGCCCGGGATGTTGTGTGCGCCATAGATCTCGTCGACCGGAAAGCGCTCGAACAGCCCGTCGGCCATCATCGCGGCGGCTCCCCGGCCATGTTCCTCGGCCGGTTGGAAGATGAAGCGCACCGTGCCGTGGAAGTCGCGCCGCTCGGCCAATAGCTGGGCGGCACCCAGCACCATGGCCATATGGCCGTCGTGCCCGCAGGCATGCATGCAGCCTGGGTGGCTGGAGGCATGGGCCCGGCCGGGGGCGGCCTCGGCCATTGCCAGGGCATCCATATCGGCGCGCAGGCCGATGGTGGGGCCGCCGCTGCCCACGCTGAGGTTGGCCACCACCCCGGTGCCGCCGATGCCTCGATGGACGTCGAGGCCCAATGCCGAGAGGATGCGCGCCACGTAGTCGGCCGTCTGCACCTCGTTGAATCCGGTCTCGGGGTGGCGGTGCAGGTGGTGGCGCCAGCGCACGAGCTGCTGGTCGAAGTCGGCGGCGGGGGTGGTCATGGCAATGCGCTCCCAGATGTCGGATGGTTCCTACGCATTGTTGGGGTGGGTGCCCGGTTGAAACCACCGCAATACGGCGTTCAATGACGTATCTGTCTCACCATTTGGAGAAGCGTGATGCATTTGTCCCATCGTCCTTTGGTATCGTGGGCGGGCCCATGAACCTTGACCGCCTGGACATCCAGATCCTCAACCTGCTGCAGGAAGACGCCTCGCAGCCGCTGCGCGTGCTGGCCCGCAAGGTCAACAGCTCGCCGGCCACCTGCCAGCGGCGCATTGCCATCCTGCGCGCGGCGGGCATCCTGCTCAAGCAGGTCGCGGTGGTGAACCGGCAGCGCGTGGGGCTCGCGCTCACGGTGTTCGTGTCGGTGGAGCTGGACAAGCAGAACGATGCGCTGCTGCGCAACTTCGAGGCCAAGATGGCGGCGCAGGACGATGTGATGGCCTGCTACGAGGTCTCGGGTGAGTTCGACTTTCTGCTGATCATCAACTCCGCGTCGATGGAGCGCTACCACGCGTTTACGCGCGAGGTGTTTTCGTCGAACAACAATGTGCGCAACTTCAAGAGCACCTTCGCGATGAACTGCTCCAAGTTCGAAACCCGGGTGGCGCTGGATGTGCCGCCCGAGGCCGACAAGGACGACGACGAGGAAGACTGATCAGGCCGAGGGGCGGGTAAGGTCTTCGAGCCGGGTCAGGAAGGCCATGGCCGCTGGCGTGCTGTCGGCGCACATCTCGGCCGAGGGCTGCAGGCCGCTGCAGACGGCAGGGCGTGCAGGGTGCCCAAAAATGAGGCAGCGCGCGTCGTCCCCGAGCTGGATGCAGCGCACACCCGCCGGCTTGCCCTGGGGCATGCCGGGGATGGGCGAGCTGATGGACGGGGCGGTGCAGCAGGCGCCGCAGCCGGATCGGCACTGCATCAGATCGCTATAGATTTTATAGCTTAAGCGGCGTTCAGGCGGGCGGAGGCCCACAGCACCTGGTCGACCACGGCACGCACGCGCTCGCGGTGGGCCGGCTGCACCAAGGCACCCGCCTCGTCGAAAGCCGTGCTGGCCTGGCCCAGGGCAAAGGCCTTGGGTGCGAGCCAGCATTCCAGGTTGATCAGCAACGGTGCCAGGTGGCTTTGCGAGCGCAGGCCGCCCAAGCCGCCGTTGGACGCGCTGAGCATGCCCACCACCTTGCCGCGAAAGGACTTGGTGCCGTCCTGCCACTCGGGGTTGCCGTTCACGGGGCTCGATGCCCAGTCGATGGTGTTCTTGAGCAGGGCGGTGTAGCTGCCGTTGTACTCGGGCGAGCAGACGATCCATGCCGGGTGCGCCCACAGCACCTGTTTGAGCCGCACCACGTCGGCCGGCGTGCCTTGCGCCTCCAGGTCGGCGTTGTACATGGGGATGTCGAAGTCCGACAGCTCCAGCAGCGTGACCTCGGCACCCGCATCGCGGGCGATCGCGGCGGTCGCGTGGGCCAGGCGGCGGTTGAACGATTGCTGGCGCGTGCTGCCGGCGAAGACGAGGAGGGAGTTCTTATGCATGGCTGGATTGGAGCACAGGGCGGGGGCAGGATTCCTGCAAGCGCGCCGGAGTGCTCCCGCCGTGGCGCAACTTGGAAGCTGCACAGTGAAGGGTTCCACGTGAAACATCGCTGTGCAGCTGTCCGTGTGGACCGCTGCCATCCGTACCCGCTAATCGCCCACCAGTCGGGTAGGGCGGCGGACGATAGGGCTGCCCGCAGACAGGGCTGGCGCAAAGTGGGAAAATCCCGGGTTGCCCGCCCGGGCAGGGTGCAGGCTTGCACCCCCGCACTCGGGCGGGGCCGGTACATACGGCAGGCCCAGGCGGGGCCTGCCCACAGGTGTCGTACCGGGTTTTTTGATTATCGGGCCCGACAGGCCCCGGAGCGCTCCCATGTTGTACCCCCAGGAATTTGATGTGATCGTCGTCGGCGGTGGCCATGCCGGCACCGAGGCCGCGCTGGCGGCTGCCCGCATGGGCAGCAAGACGCTGCTGCTCACGCACAACATCGAGACGCTGGGGCAGATGAGCTGCAACCCCAGCATAGGCGGCATCGGCAAAGGCCACCTGGTCAAGGAGGTGGACGCGCTGGGCGGCGCCATGGCGTTGGCCACGGACGAGGGCGGCATCCAGTTCCGCATCCTCAACAGTTCCAAGGGCCCGGCCGTGCGCGCTACCCGTGCGCAGGCCGACCGCATTCTGTACAAGGCCGCCATCCGCCGCATGCTGGAGAACCAGCCCAACCTGTGGCTGTTCCAGCAGGCGGTGGACGATCTGATGGTGGAGGGCGACCGCGTGGTGGGCGCCGTCACGCAGGTGGGCATCCGCTTCCGTTCGCGCACGGTGGTGCTCACGGCTGGGACCTTCCTCGATGGCAAGATCCATGTGGGCCTGAACAACTACGCCGCCGGCCGGGCAGGGGACCCACCCGCCGTGTCGCTGTCGGCACGCCTCAAGGAGCTCAAGCTGCCCCAGGGGCGCTTGAAAACCGGCACGCCGCCGCGCCTGGATGGGCGCAGCATCGACTTTTCCAAGTGCGCGGAGCAGCCCGGCGACGGCATGCCGGGCGGCGTGAACGAGCGCACGGTGCCGGTGTTCAGCTTCATGGGCAATGCGGCCATGCACCCGCGCCAGATGCCGTGCTGGGTGACGCACACCAACGAGCGCACGCACGACATCATCCGCAGCGGCTTCGACCGCAGCCCCATGTTCACCGGCAAGATCGAGGGCGTGGGCCCGCGCTACTGCCCGAGCGTGGAAGACAAGATCAACCGCTTTGCCGACAAGGACAGTCACCAGATCTTTCTGGAACCCGAAGGCCTGACCACGCACGAGTTTTACCCCAACGGCATCAGCACCAGCCTGCCGTTCGACATCCAGTACGAGCTGGTGCGCAGCATGCCGGGACTGGAAAACGTACACATCCTGCGCCCGGGATACGCCATCGAGTACGACTACTTCGATCCGCGCTCGCTCAAAAGCAGCTTCGAGACGCGCCAGATCCAGGGCCTGTTCTTTGCGGGCCAGATCAACGGAACCACGGGCTATGAAGAGGCCGCAGCCCAGGGCCTGTTCGCCGGTGTGAACGCCGCGCTGCAGTGCCGGGGCGACGCGCCCTGGCTGCCGGGCCGCGACGAAGCCTACCTGGGTGTGCTGGTGGACGACCTGATCACCAAGGGCGTGAACGAGCCCTACCGCATGTTCACCAGCCGGGCCGAGTTCCGCCTGCAGCTGCGCGAGGACAACGCGGACCTGCGCCTGACCGAGATGGGCCGCAAGCTGGGCCTGGTGGGCGATGCCCGCTGGGATGCTTTCAGCCGCAAGCGCGACGCTGTTTCACGTGAAACAGAGCGCCTCAAGGCCACTTGGGTGAACCCACGCAGCCTGCCTGCGGCCGAGTCTGAGCGGGTGTTGGGCAAGAGCATCGAGCACGAATACAACCTGTTTGAGCTGCTGCGTCGGCCCGATGTGGGCTACGAGGCATTGGTGGGCATGGACGGTGGCAAGTACGCCGCCATCGACGTTTCACGTGAAACACTGGGCCCGCTGGCCGAGCCGGTGATCGAGCAATTGGAGATTGCCGCCAAGTATTCCGGCTACATCGACCGGCAGAAGGACGAAGTGGAGCGTGCCGCCCACTACGAGAACCTCAAGCTGCCGGACGACCTGGATTACATGCTGGTGTCGGCGCTCTCCATCGAGGCGCGCCAGATTTTGACCCGCCACCGCCCCGAAACGCTGGGCCTGGCCTCGCGCATCTCGGGCATCACGCCTGCTACGATTTCGCTGCTCATGGTGCATCTCAAGAAGGGCGCCTTCCGTGGTATTGCCGGCGCACGTGCCCATGCAGAAACCACAGCGCACTGAGCGGCCCGTGGCCGGCAAAGGCAGGGCAGGGCTGCGCGCGCGCCAGCGCGGAGAGTTGTTGATGGTGCGTGCCATCGCCGTGGTGGCCGTTTTGGTACTGCTGCTTGCCATTCCGCTGTGGATGAAGCACCAGCGCGACAAGCGCGCCGAGGCGCAAGCCGGCAAGGAAAGCGCTGTGCTGTCGCGAGGTGCGCCTGTTCCGGCCCGCCCGGCTCAGGGGGGCGCTTCCGGTGCGGTGCCCATGGTAGCCGCGCCAGCGGTTGCCACCTCGGGCATCGGCCATGGCCTCACCTTTGCGGTGGTGGTGGACGATGCCACGGTGCCCGCCGAGATCGCTCGCCTGGGCTGCGCAGGGGAGCCCCGCGCGACGGACCGGCCCTTGAAGGACGACCACCCCTGCAACCACCAGCAGGGCGACACCTCGTGCCGCGTGGTGCTGCCCGTGCTGTGCATCCAGCCCGGCACAGCCACCAAACCTGCGGGTGCTGCGGATGCCACCTATGCCGGTTGGACCGGTGGCATGCTGGCACCGACCCAGCCCGTGATGGGCGCGATCCTGACCTCCGCAGCCCTGGCGTCGGCCCGGTGCGAAAAGGAGTTGGGCAGCGGCTGGCGCATGGCCAATGTGCAGGATGGACTGAACAGTGGCGGCCTGCAGGGCATGCGCACCACGAATACGACCCTGGGCCAGGGCACCCGCTACTGGGTGCAGACCAAGGACCAGCCAGCCAACTGCTGGAACAGCGCCGGCTCCTGATGACCGCAGTGGTTGGGTAGTTTCACGTGGAACCACCGAGCGAAGCCACGCAACCCGACGCACAGCCTACTGAACAACGGACACCGAGAGATGGTCATGAACACCCCTTCCGCCACCACGGCGGCCTTCCGCCCCACGCTGCTGTCTGCCGCCGAGCAACTGGGCGTACCGCTCACCGATGCGCAGGCCGATGCCCTGCTGTGCTACCTGGACCTGATCCAGAAATGGACCAAGGTCTACAACCTCACGGCTGTGCGCGACCCCAAGGAGATGCTGACCCACCACCTGCTCGACAGTCTGGCGGCGGTACCGCCGCTGCGCCGCGCGTTGGCGCAAGCGGCCTTGCCGCCAGGGCAGGGTGCCCGCCTGCTCGACGTAGGTGCCGGTGCCGGCCTGCCGGGCGTGGTGATCGCCGTCTGCTGCCCTGAAGTGGATGTGAGCTGCGTGGACACGGTGGCCAAGAAGGCCGCCTTCATCCAGCAGGTGGCGGTGTCGCTCAAGCTCCCCAACCTGCGTGGCGTGCATGCCCGGGTCGAGAGCCTGGACGGCCCCTTCGACGTGGTGACCAGCCGGGCCTTCGCCTCGCTGGTGGATTTCACTACCTGGTCGCGCCAGGCACTGGGCGCGCAGAGCGTGTGGCTGGCCATGAAGGGCAAGCACCCCACGGAGGAAATTGCGGCCCTGCCCGCCAGCGTGCAGGTGTTTCACGTGGAACAGCTCACCGTGCCGGGCCTGGAGGCCGAGCGCTGCATCGTCTGGATGCGCCCGGCGTGACCCGCTGTTGGTAAAAAGGGCGGGGCTGCGCGCACGGGTCGCGTAAACTCGCCGCTCGCTGGTCGTTTGTTGCAGCCGCAGTATTCGCCCACTCGCGGCTCGTCTTTCCCCTGGGGGTTCTCATGTTTGGCATTGCGGATTACGGCGCCTTCGTGGCTGCCATCGTGCTGTTCCTGGCGATCCCCGGTCCGGGCAATCTGGCCTTGATCACCTCCACCAGCAAGGGCGGTATCCGCGGTGGCCTGGCTGCCACCATGGGGGTGATCGCCGGCGACCAGGTGCTGATGTGGATGGCGGTGGCCGGCGTGGCCGCCCTGCTGTCCACCTACCCCACCGCCTTCCATGCCGTGCAGTGGCTCGGTGCCGCCTACCTGGCCTGGCTGGGTTTCAAGATGCTCACGGCCAAGCCCGGTGCCCAGCCCATCCTGAACATCGAGCCGCGCCACTACTTCAAGCAGGCCGCGCTGATCACCTTGCTCAACCCCAAGGCCATCGTGTTCTACATGGCGTTCTTCCCGCTGTTCGTGGACCCAGCCCGCCACCAAGGCCTGCTCACCTTCGGCGTGATGGCGGCCACCGTGGCGGCGCTCACCTTTGCCTATGGCCTCATCGCCGTGCTGCTGACCCACCACCTGGCGGAGCGCATGCGCGCCAACCCCACCATCGGCCGCGTGCTCGAAAAAGTCGCCGGCGTGTTCCTGATCGGCTTCGGCATCAAGCTGGCCATTTCGAAGTAAACAAGGCATCCACCCCATGGCCCAGATTTTTTGCATCGCGAACCAGAAGGGTGGCGTCGGCAAGACCACCACCACCGTCAACCTGGCGGCCGGCCTGGCGAAGATCGGCCAGCGTGTGCTGATGGTAGACCTGGACCCGCAGGGCAATGCCACCATGGGTTCGAACCTGGACAAGCGCAAGCTCGACCTCACGGTGTACGACGTGCTGCTCGAATCCGCCTCGGTGCGCGAGGCGGCGGTGCTCTCCGAGAAATGCGGCTACCATGTGCTGGGCGCCAACCGCGAACTGGCCGGCGCCGAGGTCGAGCTGGTGGCATTGGAGCATCGCGAAAAGCGCCTCAAGGCCGCGCTGGCCGAAGTGGATGCGGACTACGACTTCGTGCTCATCGACTGCCCGCCCTCGCTTTCCATGCTCACCTTGAACGGCCTGTGCTCGGCCCATGGCGTGGTCGTGCCCATGCAATGCGAGTACTTCGCGCTCGAAGGCCTGACCGACCTGGTCAACACCATCAAGCAGGTGCACGCCAACCTCAATGCCGACCTGCAGATCATCGGCCTGCTGCGCGTGATGTTCGACCCGCGCATCACCTTGCAGCAACAGGTGAGCGAGCAGCTCAAGGACCACTTCGGCGACAAGGTGTTCAACACGGTGATCCCGCGCAACGTGCGCCTGGCCGAAGCCCCGAGCTACGGCCTGCCTGGCGTGGTGTTCGACCCGCTGGCCAAGGGCAGCCAGGCCTTCATCGAGTTCGCGCAGGAGATGGTCGAGCGTGTGCAGAGCATGAAGGCGCTGGGCAAGAAGCCCGCCGTTGTCTGATCGAGCATCTGCCTGCTTGCTATCAAATTCATAGTATGAATGTGACCCCCGATAACGTCCTCGTGCTGCCCGGCTGGCAGAGCTCCGGCCCCGACCACTGGCAGAGCCGCTGGGAGGCGCTGCATGGCTTTGCGCGCGTGGAGCAGCACGACTGGATGCGCCCGCTGCGCGGTGACTGGACGGCGCGGCTCGAAGAAACCATCGTCGATGCCCCCGGCTCCGTGGTGCTGGTGGCGCACAGCCTGGGCTGCATCCTCACCGCCTGGTGGGCTGCGCACTCGTCCCACACGCACCGCGTAAAGGGTGCGCTGCTGGTGGCGCCGGGCGACGTGGAGCGCGAGGACATCGCCGGCTACCTGCCGGGCTGGTCGCCGATTGCGCGCCAGCCCCTGCCGTTCCCTGCCGTGCTGGTGGGTAGCCGCAACGACCCGTACTGCAGCTTCGAGCGGGCTGAGGGCCTGGCCCAGGCCTGGGGCGCGCGTTTCATCGACTACGGCGAGCGCGGGCACATCAATGCCGGGTCGGGCCTGGCGGACTGGCCCGAGGGGCTTGCCCTGCTGGCCGGCCTGCAATCGCCCGCCGTACCACCGCAGCCCATCACGTGACCCGCCATGTCCAAAACCAATCTCCTTGAGACAGCCCGGTCGTTTCCGAACGCCTGGTCGTCGCGCGTCATCGGCCGGGCCGCCAACGCCAACGTCAAGGTGCTGCGCATGGACGACGGTGCCTACCCCGACGAGTCGCACGACTTCGACGAGGCCCTGCTCGTGATCGAGGGCTGCATGCGCCTGGATCTGCAGGGCCAGGTCACCGAGGTGCAAGCCGGCGAGGTCTTCATCGTGCCCGCCGGCGTGCCGCATGCGGTGGCGCCGGGCAGCCATGGCACGCTGGTGATCATCGACCAGTGATGGCGGCGCCGCGCCGTCCCTGATTCCCAGAACATAGAAAAAGAAAGCTCTCTCACCATGGTCACCAAAAAACCCAAGGGCCTCGGACGCGGCCTTGAAGCCCTGCTGGGCCCCAAGGTAAGCGAAGCCTCCGAGCAGGCCCTGGCGGCCGATGCCGGCCTGCCCAACACGCTGATGCTGGCCGAGATGGTGCCCGGCATGTACCAGCCGCGCACGCGCATGGACGAGGGCGCGCTGTACGAGCTGGCCGAGAGCATCAAGGTGCAGGGCATCATGCAGCCCATCCTGGTGCGGCGCCTGGCCGATGGCGAGAACGCCGGCAAGTACGAAATCATCGCCGGCGAGCGGCGCTTCCGTGCCGCGCGCCTGGCGGGCCTGGACCGCGTGCCGGTGCTGGTGCGCGACGTCCCCAACGAGGCCGCCGCCGCGATGGCGCTGATCGAGAACATCCAGCGCGAAGACCTGAACCCGCTCGAAGAGGCCCATGGTCTGCAGCGCCTGGTCAAGGAGTTCGGCCTCACGCACGAGCTGGCCGCCCAGGCTGTGGGCCGCTCGCGCAGCGCCGCGAGCAACCTGCTGCGCCTGTTGAACCTGGCCGAGCCGGTGCAGACCATGCTCATGGCCGGCGACATCGACATGGGCCATGCGCGCGCGCTGCTGTCGCTGGACCGTGCGGCGCAGATCACGGCCGGCAACCAGATCGCGGCCAAGAAGCTCTCGGTGCGCGAGGCCGAGGCCCTGGTCAAGAAGATCGGTGCCGAGTTCAGCCTCATGCCGCAAAAGCCCCAGAAGGAAAAATCGCGCGACCTGCGGCGCGTGGAAGAAGAGCTGTCCGACCTGCTCATGGCCGAGGTCGAGGTGCGCGTGAAAAAGCGCGTGAAGCGGGCAGGGCGTGTGGAAGACATGGGTGAGCTGGCGATCCAGTTCGGCTCCATCGAAGAACTCAACGGCCTGATCGAGCGCCTGCGCGGCTGAGAAAACTCTTCTGGCGTCGTTCCTGCGTCTGGTCGTACACCCGTACCGCCTGCGACGCAGCGCCTGGCCAGAACCGCTTCGCTGAGTTTTGTTGTCCGCTCTGGGCGGTGCCTGTTCAGGGCGCACGGAGCCCTCTGGCACGGGGCCACGTGACAAAGTGCACACAATCGTGCCGCGGCGGCTTGCACAGGCGTGTTGCGGTGCGCCATGCCGGCCTACACTGCGCTCCATTCCATCCCGGGGCATGTGCACCGGGGGAGTTCTGGAGAGCCCCATGTCCCGCGCACACCGCCCGCCGTTCCCTGCCGTCCTGGCCACAGGATGGTGCCTGCCGGGCGTGGCCATTTGCGCCATTTGCGCGCAGACTGTGCGCCTGGTCGTCTCCGGCACCGCCCATTCCCAGCAAGGCCTTTTCGGCCTGTAATGTATATGCCACTGCGCCTGCTGCCCTGGCCCCTTCCCGCGCTGCTGGCGTGGGCGGGAGCATGGCTGCTGTACCTCAGCCTGCAGCGGGCCGTGCCCCCCATGGCGGCGCTGGTGGCCGCCTGCCTGCTGGGCACGGCTGCGAGCCTGCTGGGTGCCAGCTGGTGGCGCCGCGCGCTGATTGCGCTGGGCTTTCCGCTGTCGCTGGCGATCACCGGCCTGGCCAGCCTGCCGGCCTGGGCCTGGCTGGTGCCGCTGGCCCTGCTGCTGGCGGTCTACCCCCTCAATGCCTGGCGTGACGCGCCCATCTTCCCCACGCCGCGCCATGCGCTGCAGGCGCTGGCGGTACAGGTTTCCCTGGCGCCGGGCGCCCGGGTGCTTGACGCCGGCTGCGGCCTGGGCGATGGCCTCATCGCGCTGCGCCACGCCTATCCCGATGCACGCATGGAGGGCCTGGAATGGAGTTGGCCACTGCGCCTGGCCTGCGCGCTGCGCTGCCCCTGGGCCAAGGTGCGCCGTGGCGACATGTGGCAGGCCGACTGGAGCGGCTACCAGATGGTCTACCTGTTCCAGCGCCCCGAGAGCATGGCCCGCGCCGCCGCCAAGGCCCAGGCCGAGATGGCGCCCGGCTCCTGGCTGGTGAGCCTGGAGTTCGCCGTGCCCGGCCTGCTGCCCCGTGCCCAGCTGCGTGCACCGGGCGGTCGGGTGGTGTGGATCTACCGCCTGCCCTTGCTGACTGAAAAGGGGGCCTGAAATGCACCGCTACAACTGTTTTCCCCAGCCCTTGTCGGTTACAGAAAAGATACATCCTTTTGCTACATTGCGCCCTGGCTTCAGAGCACACAAGAACCAAGAAATTCACAGCCACAAGGGGCTTGCAGCCGCAACCGCGAGGACCAGCGCCAGGAGGGAGCGCGAGGTCCTGCACAGCTTTCCTTGTCCGGTCGACAACCTCCATCGCAATCAGCATGCCGCGTTCGGCACCCCCATGGGTGTCTGCCGCCGCGTTGCTGTAGCAGGGGCGCGTCGCCGGGGTTTTCTGGTGAACACCCGAATCATTTGCAAGGAGTATTCATGACCATTCGACCCCAATTGCGTCCCCGCCTTCTGTGGGTGCTGGCGCTCAGCGCCGCCCTCACGGGCTGCGCGACGATGCAGAGCCATGACAAGCTCGCCAGCGACGTGCAGGGCGCCGGCCGCAGCGGTGGCATTCCCGCCGCCATCGCACAGCTCGAATCCACGGCCAAGACCGAGGACGAGAAGACCGCGCTGCTCTTCAACATGGAGCGCGGCGAGCTGCTGCGCATGGACCGCCGCTACGCGGACAGCACGAACGCCTTCCTGCTGGCCGACGTGAAGGTCAAGGAATGGGAAGACACGGCCAAGAGCAACCCGCAAAAGCTCATGGGCACCGTGGGCGCGGCGCTGATCAGCGAGCGCCTGAAGGCCTATGAAGGCCAGGACTACGAGAAGGTCTGGCTGACCACGCGACTGGCCCTGAACCGCGTGGCCGTGGGCGACGTGGAGAACGCCCGCGTGGACATCAAGCGCACCCATGAGCGCGAAGCCATCATTGCCGAGTTCCGCTCCAAGGAAACCGTGGCGGCCGAGCAGGAAGCCAAGTCCAAGGGCGCCACCTCGGGCGGCAAGGAGCTCAACGGCTACCCCGTCGAGACCTTCAACGACCCTGAAGTGCTGGCCCTGAAGAACGGCTACCAGAACGCCCTGAGCCACTACCTGGCCGGCTTCCTGTACGAGATGCTCAATGAGCCGGGCCTGGCCGCGCCAGGCTACCGCAAGGCCATCGAGCTCAAGCCCGAGACCGGCGTGCTCGAAGAAGGCCTGCGCGGCCTGGACAGCCGCACCAGCTTCACCTGGAAGCGCCGCCAGCGCATGACCGACGTGCTGTTCGTGGTCGAGGCCGGCGACGCCCCTGCGCGCAAGCCCCGCGCCTTCACCCTGCCGGTGCCCGTGGGCAGCCGCTGGACCACGGTGAGCGTTTCCTACCCTGTGATCGAGCCCTCGCGCGACACGCCGCTGACCAACCTGTCGGCCGCCGGCACGGACTTCAAGCTCGAAAAAGTGGTTGACGTGAACGTGATGGCACGCCGCGCCCTGAAGGACGAAATGCCCGGCATGGTGCTGCGCGGCTTCACCCGCGCCGTCGCCAAGGGCGTGCTGCAGGACCAGTTGCAAAAGAAGGGCGGCCTGCTGGGCGGCATCGTGGGTGCCGTGGCAGCCTCGGCCACCGAACAGGCTGACGACCGCATGTGGCGCATGCTGCCCGGCCGTGTATACGTGGCCCGTGGCTACCTGCCACCCGGAGAGCACACCATCACCATCAACGGCCGCGCACTGCCGCAGCCCGTGAAGATCGACGGCCAATACGCCCTGGTGCCCCTGCGCCTGTACGAGAACAGCGTGATCATGGGCGACGTGGCATCGGTCGGCCAGCTGGCCGCAACGGCCTCTACTGCCGCCGTGGCACCAGCGGTCGACGTGCCTTCCTCGTCCACCAAGACGATCTCCACGACGACGACCACCAAGACAACCACCACCAACCGCACGCGGCCTGCGGCCAAGCCCGCGGCAGCGCCCGTGACCCCGGCCAAGAACTGAACCGAAGACCGTTTTCCAAGGAGCCTTACCCATGACTATCCGCACCCACCTGACCGCCATCGGCGTCGCCGTGATGGCACTGACCGGCGCTGCGGCCCACGCCCAGCTGCACGACCCTGCGACCCCCATCGCCGTGGCCTCCAAGGTGGCGTTGCGCGGCGAAGCCAACAGCATCGCCGTGCGCGAGATGCGCATCGTGCGCACCAACGAGATCCTGGTGGTGCAGGCCGATATGGCCAACATGGGCCGCACCGACCGCACCGTGTTCTACCGCTTCAAGTGGCTGGACCAGGTGGGCAACCAGGTGGGTGACGGAGAGTCTTGGAAGCAGATGAGTGTGCTGGGCCTGGGCCAGCAGACCGTCAAGAGCGTAGCCCCCACCAGCGCCGCAGTCGACCTGCGCCTGGAAATGAACGTAGAACCGCGCTGAACACCGCAGCGCCGACCGGAGAAAACACCATGCAACGCAACAGCAGCATCCAGCGCACCGCGCTCGTCCTGGCCTTCGCGGCCAGCACTCTGGCCCTCTCGGCCTGCCAGAACCTGTCCTCGCCCACCGTGCGCTTTGACCGCCAGGTCAACTACGGCGACGCCAAGGCCGTGGAACTGGTGACCAACGAGTTCGGCTCCACCGACCTGCAGATGATCGCCGAGAAGATGACCGGTGGCCTGCTCGAAACGGGCATCTTCCAGGGCCGCCCCACGGTGACCATCTCCACCGTGAAGAACAAGACCAGCGAGTACATCGACACCACCAACGTGATGAACTCGATCCAGACCTCGCTGGTCAAGTCCGGCAAGGTGCGCTTCGTGCGCTCCATCAACGAGATGCAGCAGGGCGTGGACGAGCTGCAGCGCCAGAACCAGAGCGGCCTGTACAAGCAGGGCACCACCGCCAAGGTCGGCCAGATGACGGCCGCCAAGTACAGCATGGAAGGCGAGCTGACCAGCATCGTCAAGCAGAGCAACTCCACCAAGGACGTGTACTACAAGTTCACGCTCAAGCTGTTCGACGTGCAGGAAGGCACCGTGGAATGGCAGGACGAAAAAGAAATCCGCAAGACCAGCAAGCGCTGATCGACCACGGCACTGAAAGGACTTCACCATGCAACGCAGAACCACCCTCGCGGCCGCACTGTCCGTGCTGGCCGTCACCGCCTTGACCTGGAGCGCTGGCGCCCAGGCCCAGAACGCCGCCCCCAAGATCGCCGTGACCGACCTGGCCTATGCCCAGCAGGTCTCGGAATACTTCGTGGCCGGCGCCTACCAGCGCAGTGCCCAGATGAGCGCCGGTGGCAGCGCCAGCCACGGCATGTACGGCGGCTCGGGCAGCCACTCCATGCAGGCCTCCGAGCAGGCCAGCGGCACCTACGTGGCCGGCCGCTACAGCTACATCGAGCAGCGCGAGCTGGGTGGCTACACCAACGACATCAAGGGCGCCCTCCTGCAGGGCACCTACTTCCGCCTGGTGCAGGGCAAGGGCTTTGATGCCGGCAAGCCGCAGAACAGCAAGGCCGAGCAGGTGCTCAACCAGGTGCAGACCGGCAAGATGGCCGCACCCCAGGCGCAGAACCAGGTGGCCAACGTGACCGCCCGCATCAAGAAGGGCGAATTCGCCGGTGCCGACTACGTGCTCTTCGGCGTGGTCTCCAGCATCAACTTCACCGATGCGCTCTCGCCCCTGCAGGGCACGAGCAGCGCCACGCGCCAGTATGGCCTGCAGCTCCTGGCCGACTTCTCGCTGATCAACACCCGCACCTACGAGATCAAGGCCGCCTTCTCCGCGCAGGGCGAAGGCAACGACACCAAGATCCTGTCCAACCGCGGCGACATCGCTCCGCCCAACCGGGCCAAGGTGATCAGCGAAACCTCGCGCAGCCTGGCGCAGAGCGTGTACGAACAGCTGGCCGGCCAGCTGGGCTACACCGACGCCCATCTGGCGCGCGGCGTGCGCCCACCACCACCGCCCGTGGTCTACCAGGGCGGCGGCCAGCCCATGCCCGTGCCCCAGCAGCCCGACCAGGTGCTGATCCTCAAGTGAGCTTGGCGGGTTCCCTGCAACCATGATGGGCCGCATGCGTCCCGCCCTGAAGGCCAGCCTCGCGCTGGCCTTTTTCGTGGCCTGCTGCGCGGCGCCGCCGGGGCCGCAGGCGGCTGCGGATGCCGCCGCCTTCGCGCCCTACCCACTGCCCGGGGCGGGAGAGGCGCGCGTGCAAGCCCTGCTGCGGCCCGCGCGCACCGCGCCGCTGCGCTACCGCGTGATCGTGGTGCCCGGCTCGGGCTGCACCGGCATGGGGCCGCTGGCCGACCGCTACTTTGCCGGCCTGCTGCATGCCGAGGTGCTGGTGCTGCACAAGCCGGGCGTGGCACCCGGTGCGCGCACGGCGGCCGGTGCCTGCGCTGCCGATTTCGTGCAGACCGACCGCCTGTCTGCCTGGCGCGACCATGCCCGCGCAGCGCTGCGTGCCGACGCCCGGGAGCGCCAGGCGCAGGGTCTGCCCTCTTTGCCGCATTTGCTGGTCGGCATCTCTGAAGGTGCCGAACTGCTGCCCACCCTCGCGCCCGAGGTGCCCCACCTGGCAGGTCTGGTGCTGCTGTCTTCCAGCGGGCTCGACCCGCGCGAAGCGGGTTCCCTGCAGGCGCAGCGTCTGGGTGCCGCAGCCGACTGGGAGGCCTTGGGCCGCCAGCAGGCCGGCGGCCAGCCCGACAGCACGCTGGCGCAGGGCCGCAGCCTGGGCTACTGGCGCGACCTGTGGCGCTGGCCGCTGGCCCGGCCCCTGCACGAGGGGCCCTGGCCCGTGCTGCAGGTGTGGGGCGGTGCCGATGCGCTGGTGCCGCCGGCCGCTTTCGAGCAAGGTGCTCGGCTGGCTGTGGGCCGTACGGCGCCCTGGTGTGCACGGGAAATTCCGGGTGCCGACCATGGGCTGCAGAGCCCGGGCCGCGACGGCGTGCAGCAGCTGTGGGCCTGGCTCGAGCAGTGGGCGCGCGACCCGCAACAGGGCCTGTGCACGCCCCTGTCGCGCTGACGGAATCTCAGGGCACGGTGTAGATCAGCTGGAACTTGCCGTTGTTCAGCATGTCCGCCAGGCTGGTGCCGTAGCCCAGGAAAAACTGCGTGCCGCGCAGGCCGCTCACGTTGACCAGCTCCAGGATGGGCACGGTCTGGGCAGCGGTCAGCGTGCCCTGCCATGCCGGTGCGGGCGTCGAGGCGCCGTTGAACAGCGTCCAGCCCTGCGGCGACAGCACCGCCAGGCCCACGCCCGGCACGGCGGCCACCACATAGACCACACCGCCCTGGCCCACGTCGCCCGATGCGGGCTGCACGCGCCCGGTCAGCCGCAGCGACTGCACCGTGCCTTCGGTCGTGCCTGAAAAGCTGGCTGGTGTGGTGGGCCCGGTGCCCGCTGCCGGCGGTACGCGCCCGCTGTCGGCGCTGAAGCCCGCGCGCGCGGCGATGGGCGACAGGTCCACCGCCTCGAACGCCGTGTGCGGCACGGTCTGCACCTGGGAGATGGTCGCGTCCTGCCACAGGCGGCTCGGGTCGCCCGTGATGTACATGTCCGAGCCGCCGTCGGCGATGTACATGCCATAGCGCTTGAGCGCGTTGAGGATGGCCTTGGCCTGCGCCGTGTAGCTGTCCGGCACCACATAGTCGGCGCGCAGGCGGAACAGCTGGCCCATGGGCGGCTTGGCGGCCGAGGCATCGCCGTTGCGCGTGAGGTGGCGCGCCGGCCAGGTATAGCTTGTGCGGATCTTGCTGCTCTGGATGGTGAAGCGCAGCGCGTGCTGTATCTCGCCGGTGCTGGCCTCGTCGGCGCGCAGCAGCAGCGGGAAAATCGGAAAGCCCGCCGCGTCGGACGAGGTCCAGCCCGCAGGGCGCAGCGCGTTCGAGCGCAGGTCGAAGGCCGCGCTGCTGTAGATGTCCCAGCCGCCATCGGGCCGGGCATAGCTCAGGTAGCTCTCCCACAGCGTGCAGGTGTCGGTGTCCACGCTGAGGATGTGGTGGTCGTTGTAGACCGCCTTGTTGCTGCTGATGCCGCCTTCCACCTTGGGCTGCAGCGGGAAGGGCAGGCGTGCGGGGCTGGCGAGGCCTGTGCAGGGCCGCGCCAGGCTGCCGTCGGCGCGCGCGCAATCGCTCTCGTCGGGGGCTCCGTCGGCATCGAAGTAGACCGCGGGCCAGGTGATCTGGCTGCCGCGCACCACGTTGTACGGAATGCCCCAGTACTCGGTGCTGGCCATGTCCTCGCTCTGGCCCAGGTCCAGGTGCAGGCGGCGCGCACTCGGGCTGATGGTCTGCAGGAAGGCCGCCGACTGCGGGTGCACCGGCAACTGGTCGATGCGCGTGTTGAACACATGGTCGGCCGGCAGCACGGGGCAGGGCCCCACGGTGGGCGCGGCCACGGCGGCGCTGGCCAGCAGCGCCAGCGAGGCCAGCAGGGCGAGGGAAGGGCGGGGCATGGCGGTCTCCTGAGATCTCGCATGGATGCTGCCACGCCTGGTTTCCTGCCGCTCGCCCTCAGTTGTAACCGCTGGCAACCGGGCGGAACTGGCTCAGCGGGGGCGGTACATCTTGAACAGCTGTTCCGGGCCCACCGTGAAGTAGTCGGCCGGGCCCCCTGCGCGCAAAATGTGGCCTGCTGCGGCCGTGTCGTAGACACCGTCCTTGAGCAGCGCCTTGTCGATGTGGATGGCCACCACCTCGCCCAGCACCAGCCAGGTCGGCACCTGGGTTCCGTCGAGACCCTGCAATTGCAGGATCTGCGTGCGCCGGCATTCGAAGGCCACAGGGCTCTCGGCCACGCGCGGCGGCGCCACCTGGGTGCTGGCCTGCGGCGTGAGCCCTGCCAGCTGGAACTCGTCGACCTCGGGCGGCACCGCCGCGCAGCTCTGGTTCATGGCCTCGGCCAGGCTGCGCGTGGCCAGGTTCCAGACGAATTCACCCGTGTCCTCGACATTGCGCACCGTGTCCTTGTAGCCGATGCTCGCAAAGCCCACGATGGGCGGCACGTAGTTGAAGGCGTTGAAGAAGCTGTAGGGCGCCAGGTTCAGCGCACCAGCGGCGCTCTGCGTCGAAATCCAGCCGATAGGGCGCGGCCCGACGATGGCGTTAAACGGGTCGTGCGGCAGGCCATGGCCGTTGCGCGGCTCGTAGCTGTGGATGGAAGAGGGGGCGGGTGTGGCCATGGGGCAGGGCAGAGTGGGAGGGGCGGAACCGCCACCATACGTGAAGCGCGTCGAGTGTGCACGGCCGGGGTTGATGGCGGGCAGGGAGAACAGTCGGCAGATCGTTGGGGCTATACGGCAGCATGAGAGAAATTTGCATTTTCGATAGCGGCCGGGCCACCTGTTGACTCGCGTTCGTCCCTTCGCGCCGCGCTGGACTGTAATCACCAGGAGCTGCCGAACTACTTCGCCCGCACCTTGCGCGTGCCCATACTGCAGCGCTCGGGCCAAGCCATGGTCCAGCCTCGGGCTCTGCTGTGCTGGGCGACTATTTCAATGTTCCCAGGGGCATCAACCGTGTCACCTGGAGCCAGGCACTCCCGCAGAGTCGCGCAGCCGCAGCGTGGGCGCGAGCCGCACGGTCTGGCGGCGCGCGCCAGGGTCCGCAATGCGCCGGGCCAGCAGGCGGACAGCCCGGGTGCCGAGCTCTTCCACCGGCTGCGCCATGACCGTCAGGCGTGGAGAAAAGACGTCAGCCCAGTCGAAGTCGTCAAAGCCAACCAGCGAAATGTCGTCGGGAACGCTCAGCCCCGCAGAGCGCAAGGCCTGCATGGCGCCAATCGTCATCAGGTTGTTGCCGGTCATCAGGGCGGTGGGGCGCTGGTCCAGTGACAGCAGGTGGTGGACGGCCGCGCAGGCCGGCCCAGACCGCGACTCGCCGCTCTGGACCAGGGCGGGGTCGAAAGCAATGCCTGCCGCCGCCAGCGCGCGGCAGTAGCCTTCGAGCCGTTCCGTCGTCGTGGACAGACCCGGTGCACCCGACACCAATGCAATGCGCCTGTGGCCCAGCCCGATGAGGTGCTCCACCAGGGTCTGGGCCGCATCGCGGCTCTCCACGCCAATCTGATCGAACGTGGTCCCCACGAACCGGTCGACCAGGACGGTGGGCACACCCTTGTCGCGCAGGTAGTCGAGTGCGCGGTGCTGCGGCTCGGCGCAGGGCGCAATCACGATGCCGTCGACACGCCTCTCATGCAAGGCCTGCACCACCTTCAACTCGTAGTCCGCATCCTCGTGGGTGTCGGCCAGCAGCATCATCAGGCCTCTTTTTGCGCACTCTGCCTCGATGGCACGCACCACGGCTGCGAAGTAGTGGTTGGACAGTACCGAAATGGCGACCCCCACCGTCCTGGTCGGGGCTCCGGCCAGGGCACGCGCCAGGTGGTTTGGCGAGTAGCCGACCCGGTCGATGGCGTCCAGCACGGCCCGCTCGGTATCGGGGTGCACCTTGCGCGTCTTGTTGATGACGTGCGAGACCGTTGAAGTCGATACCCCTGCGGCCGCCGCGACGGTTTCCATCGTGATCATCATTTCTCCGTTGAGCTCCAACTTCCATCGCCCGTGCTGCCACGCTGTGCTGTGGTGGACAGGCCAGAGGCTTCTTCATCGTATCGCACCCATTCCGGTATTTCTGCACTGAATTGCCGCTGTCCTGCTCCATGCACAGGGGCAGCAGAAGGCCGTGACAAACAGATACCGGAAGCCTGCGGATGCTATGGATTTCCCTAGGTAGCAAGCGCTTGCGCAAGCGCTTGCGCATTACGATAATCGCACACAGCAGGTGTACAGGCAAGGGCCTGCGCATCGCTGAATTGGCACCCGACCACATCCTGGAGACATCCGATGAACTTGAAGCACGCCACCCTGATCGCAACCCTGTTGGCCTCCTCTGGCACGGCGATGGCCGATACGCCGGTCATCGGGCTGATCACCAAGACCGAGACCAACCCCTTCTTCGTGAAGATGAAGGAAGGTGCCGCCGAGGTCGCCAAGGCCAAGGGAGCCAAACTGCTGAGCGGCGCCGGCAAGGCCGATGGCGACAACGCCGGCCAGATCACCGCGATGGAGAACATGATTGGCGCAGGTGCCAAGACCATACTCATCACGCCCAACGACTCCAAGGCCATCCTGCCCGCGATCAAGAAGGCGCGCGACAAAGGGGTGATGGTCATCGCGCTGGACAGCCCGACCGACCCTGCCGATGGCACCGACGCGCTCTTCGCCACCGACAACTACAAGGCCGGCGTGCTGATTGGCCAGTACGCCAAGGCCGCCCTCGCCGCCGGTGCGCAGGGCAAGCCGGTGAAGATCGCAACGCTCGATCTCTTGCCTGGCCACCCCGTCGGTGCGCAGCGGCACAACGGGTTCCTGCAGGGCTTCGGCTTGGCCAGCTACGAGGCAAAGAACAACGAACTGGCCAAGCCCGCAGAGGTGGTGTGCATGGCCGACAGCTTCGGTGACCGCAGCAAGGCCCAGACAGCGATGGAGAACTGCCTGCAGAAGAACCCCGACATCAACCTGGTCTACACCATCAACGAGCCGGCAGCCGCTGGCGCATTCAATGCGCTGCAGAAGGCCGGCAAGGAAAAGGGCGTGATGATCGTCTCCGTGGACGGTGGCTGTGACGGCATCCGGGATGTGGCGGCTGGCAAGATCGCCGCCACCTCGCAGCAGTACCCCCTGAAAATGGCGGCCATGGGGGTGGAGGCCGGCATCGAGTACGCCAAGAGCGGCAAGAAAGTCAGCGGCTACACCGACACCGGCGTAACCTTGATCGCCGGCAAAGCCGTTGCGGGCGTCGACAGCAAGGACGTGAAGACCGGCGCCGACCTCTGCTGGGGCAAGAAGTAGCCATTTGCGCACCAGGCGGCTGCGCGGGGCCGGGTCCCGCCGCGGCGCCTGGCATGCTTGGGCAACACCGCGCCTGTCGGCGCTGCTGCAGCGTTCGGGTTGATGAGAGGCGCCGTGTGCCTGCCTTCAGCCCCCCATCCAGAGGATCATCACGTTGAAAGACAAACTGCCCCCCCTCGGCCAGCTCGGGCCCTTCATCGCGTTGCTGATCGCCTGCACCATCTTCGGCGCCACCACCGACCGCTTTCTCAGTGCCGACAACTTTTCGCTGATCCTGCAGCAGGTCATGGTCGTCGGCGTCATCGCCATTGGCCAGACGTTGATCATCCTGACCGCCGGCATCGACCTGTCGTGCGGCATGATCATGGCGCTGGGCAGCATCGTGATGACCAAGGTGGCCGCCGACTTCGGGCTGCCGCCGTTCCTCGCAGTGCTGGCCGGCATTGCCGTGACGACCTTGTTCGCCCTGCTCAACGGCTTGCTCGTCACGCGCCTGAAGCTGCCGCCGTTCATCGTCACGCTGGGCGTCTTCAACATCGCCTTTGCGATCACGCAGCTGTATTCGGGGGCGCAGACGGTCACCGAGGTGCCTGGGGCCATGACCTGGCTGGGCAGTACCTTCGCCCTCGGCGGCACCAACATCGCGTACGGCACGGTGTTGATGGTGCTGCTGTACCTGGGCGTATGGTTCTGGCTGCGCGAGACGGCGTCGGGCCGGCATGTCTACGCGGTGGGCAACAACCCGGAGGCGACGCGGCTGGTCGGCATTCCGCCAGAGCGCATCATCCTGGGCGTTTATGCCCTGTCCGGGGTGTTCTATGGCATCGCCTCGCTGCTGGCCGTGGCCCGCACCGGCGTGGGCGATCCGAACGCCGGACAGACCGAGGCGCTGGACGCCATCACGGCCGTCGTGCTGGGCGGCACCAGCCTGTTCGGCGGCCGCGGGGTGGTGCTCGGTTCGCTGATCGGTGCCGTGGTGGTGGGGGTGCTGCGCAATGGCCTGACGCTGATGGGCGTGTCGTCGGTGTACCAGATGCTGATCACCGGCATCCTCGTGATCCTGGCGGTCACGGTCGATCAACTGTCGCGCAAAGGAGGCCGCTGATGGCTGCGCAACCCCCCATCGTCATGCGCGCCACGGGCCTGGTCAAGCGCTACGGCCAGGTCACGGCCCTGGACGGCGCCGACTTCGAGCTGCGTGCCGGCGAAATCCTCGCCTTGATCGGCGACAACGGTGCCGGCAAGTCCTCCCTGATCAAGTGCCTGTCGGGCGCGACCATTCCCGATGCCGGCGTGATCGAGCTCGACGGCAAGCCGGTGCAGTTCAAGGGTCCGGTCGATGCGCGCCGCGAAGGCATCGAAACCGTATACCAGGACCTGGCCGTTGCCCCCGCGATGACGATTGCCGAAAACCTCTTCCTGGGCCGCGAACTGCGCCGTGCAGGCTTCCTGGGCAATGTGCTGCGCATGCTCGACAAGAAGCGGATGCTGGAAGAAAGCATTGCGCGCATGAACGACCTGAAGGTCGGTATCCGCTCGATGACGCAGGCGGTCGAAACCCTGTCCGGCGGGCAGCGGCAATGCGTGGCCGTGGCGCGCGCGGCAGCCTTTGCCGAGCATGTGGTGATCCTCGACGAGCCGACCGCAGCGCTGGGCGTCAAGGAAGGCAACATGGTGCTGGAGCTGATCCGCCGCGTGCGCGACAGGGGCCTTGCGGTGGTGCTGATCTCGCACAACATGCCCCATGTTTTCGAGATCGCCGACCGCATCCACGTCGCGCGCCTGGGCAGGCGAGGTGCCGTGCTCAACCCCAAGGCGGTGACCATGAGCGACACGGTCTCGGTCATGACCGGTGCATTGCCTGCGGAAAAGATCCCGGCCGAATGGCGGGCCTGAAGAATCCATGAACGCATGACGATCCGCACACTTCCCTCCGTCCCGCCCTGCCACCTGGCGCGTGCGCATCAACTCCTCCAGGACGGCCAACGCAAGCTGCTCGGGCTGGTCGGGCCACCAGGCGCCGGAAAATCCCTGCTGGCCATGGCCTTGCAGCAGGCTTTCGCCGATGTCTCGCAGGTGGTTCCCATGGATGGATACCACCTGGCCAATGTGGAGCTTCAACGGCTGGGCCGTGCGGATCGCAAAGGGGCTCCCGACACCTTCGACAGCGCAGGCTATGCCGCCATGCTGCGGCGCCTGCGGGCGCAGCAGCCCGGCGAAGTCGTCTATGCACCGGAGTTCCGGCGCGAGATCGAAGAGCCCATCGCAGGCGCCATCGCCGTGGCGCCGCAGACCCGGCTGGTCATTACCGAAGGCAACTACCTGCTGCTCGACAGCGGCCATTGGGCAGGCGTTGCCGGGCTGCTGGACGAAGTCTGGTACGTCGATGTCGACGACGGCCTGCGCACCCGCCGCCTGACCCAGCGCCATGAAGAGTATGGCCGCAGCCGCGAGGATGCGCTGGCATGGGTCAGCCGCACCGATGAGCCCAACGCGCGCCTGATCGAGGCCACCAGGCCCCGCGCCCACAGGCTGTTTCGCTGGGATGACTGACGCCTGGGCCCGGCGTCGCCCTCAAGCCTGCATGGTGAAGGGCAGGGCCATCGTGTGTGCCTGCGCCCCCAGCCAGGCGCAGAACACATCGAGCCGCGGGTGCGCGGCCCCCGTGCGCCGCAGCGCCAGGTAGTCGTAGCCCGATACGGCGAAACCCAGCGGCGCCACCAGCCGGCCAGCCTGCACGTCGTCCATCACCAGGTGCCAGGGCGCCACGGCGATGCCCAGGCCGCGCACGGCCGCCTCCAGCGTGAAATAGTAGTGCTCGTACACCGGGCCCTGGGCGGTGGCCGCTGCGGGCAGCGCCGTGCCCGCCGATGCGGCCCACATTGCCCAGGCGTTGCGCCGCGAGCGTGTGTGCAGCAGGGGCTGGCCATCCAGATCGGCAGGCGTGCGCGGCATGCCGGTGCGCGCGGCCAGCGCCGGGGCCAGCACCGGCCCCAGGCGCTCGGCGAACAGGGGCAGGGTGGTGGCGCTATCGCGGGGCATGCCCGCGTCCTCGGCGGTGATGAGCAGGTCGCAGCCCTCGCGCGCCGCATCGGTGCCCGTGTCGGTGGTGCGCAGCCGCACCTCGATGCCCGGGTGCTGCGCGTGGAAGTCGAACAGCCGCGGGATCAGCCACTTGACGGTGAAGGTGCTGAAGCAGGCCACGTCGAGCGGGCCGTGGTGGGCGTCGCCCAGGGCGCGCACCGTGTCCTCGATCTGCTGGAAGGCGTGGGTCAGCACCGGCTGCAGCGTGCGCGCCGCGGCCGTCGGCGTGGGCCGGGCCTTGGTCCCGTCGAACAGAGCCAGGCCCAGGTGGTCTTCGAGCTGGCGCACCTGGCGGCTGATGGCGCCGGGCGATACCGACAGCTCCTCGGCTGCAGCCGTCATGCGGCCCAGGCGGGCGGCGGCTTCGAAGGCGCGCAGGGCAGCGAGCGGGGGCAGGCGGTGTTTCATGGCTATGTGATTTGGATGCACATAGGACCGGAGCATAAATCGCTTTTCGGCCGAGGCGGCAGTCGCAACAATTTCGGCTCATCCGACGCAGGCACCCTAGCGCGCGCCGGGCTCATTGTTGATTTTCAGGAACATACCGGCATGCCTTTCATCCACACCCATCTGCCCCAAGCCACCCCAGCCACCGAGCGCGAGGCCATCGTCCAGGCCATCCACCAGGCGCTGGTCGAGGGCATCGGCATGCCCGAGGACGAGCTGTTCAACATGGTCACCGGCTATGCGCCGGGGCAGTTCGCCTTCAGCCGCAGCTTTAATGGCGTGACGCGGTCGGACGCGGTGGTCGTTGTCGAGATCACCCTGCGGCGCGGGCGCAGCGATGCGATGAAGCGCGCGCTGTATGCTGCGATCGCGCACAACCTGCAGGCCATGGCGCACGTGGCCCCGGCCGACGTGTTCATCTTCATGCACGAGAACGATTATTCGGACTGGTCCGTGGGACATGGGCGCTTTGCCATGGCGCTGGTGCAGCAGGTCGGAGCGCCGGGCTGAACACACGGGAATTTTTTTGAACACGACAAACTACCGCTGGCTGGTCATCGCGTCCGTGGTGTTCCCCATACTGGCCGAGGTCACTGAGCGGCTCCTGCTGCCTGAGCTGGTGCCCCAGGGCTTGAGGGACGCTTTCCAGAACTACCTGGAGGAAGACCAGGAGCCGACCATCACGTTGGCGCTGGTCTCGGGGGCGCTGACGGCCCTGGTCGCCATGCTTGCCAGTATCTATGGCCTGCTGCGGTTTCGCCCCTGGGCGCCCGGCTTTGCGTTGTGGTCGGGCCTGGCGATGTGTGTCCTCTTGGTGTTCGGTGGGCCCGTGGTGCTGTCGGGCCTCGCCCACGGATCCTTTGCGTTGGGAAGTGCCCTGTGGGGCGCTGTGATCGCCGTGCCGTACTGTGCGCCGGACATCCGGGCGGCTTTCTGGCCCGAGGGGCTGGCTGCAAAACGATAGGCTGCGAAGTCGCCGCGCAGCGGTGCGCAGGCAGGGACGCTGAACCTACTTCTTGCTCAGCTCCCGGAGTTCCTTCTCCAGCGCGTCCACATTGGCCTGCAGCTCACGCGCGCGCAGCTCGCAGGCGGCGGCTGCGGCCTGCATTTCCGCGGTGATGGCCTGCTCGGAGACGGCCACGGCGGTGTTGGTGCGCGCCTGGGTGCGGCGGGCGGCCCGGT
This sequence comes from Acidovorax sp. Root219, assembly GCF_001428665.1. Classification (GTDB taxonomy): domain Bacteria; phylum Pseudomonadota; class Gammaproteobacteria; order Burkholderiales; family Burkholderiaceae_C; genus Acidovorax. The sequence goes on along the minus strand of NZ_LMIJ01000011.1, from coordinate 386,242 downwards.
CGCGCTGCTCGGCCGCACAGCGCTGCCGGTGGGTCTGCAGTGCACCGCGCGCTTCGCGGACCAGGCGTTGCTCCAGATCGGTCTTTCGGCGCCAGGTTTCGCCAAAGGCGCCTTCCTTGCGGGGGGGCGGCGCCGTGGCAGCCGCCGGTGTGGCAGGGGCGGATGCGGCACCTGCCGCGGGGGCCGCTGCCGATGCACCCGAGGCCGGGCTGGCCGCAGGGGCTGCGGCGCCGGCAGCGGGCGCGGCGCTGCCTATGCCGCTGCTCGACAGCCGCACCTCGACCTTCTCGCCCTTGCCGCTGCCCGCGCAAGGCGCGTCCTGGAAGGACACCTTGCCATCGGGCCCCGTGCATTTGTTGATGGCCCAGACCGGGGCCGCCAGCGCCAGACAGGCGGTGGCAATGAACAGCTGTCGAACCATGCTTCCCTCTCCCCCGAAACCTTGTGTTGCAGGTTGCCAGTATCGCCGCACCGGGCTTGCTCCATCGCTACTGCTGTTTGAGCGGTTGCCGAAAGTAACCTGGCGGTTGCCACGAACGCGTGGCGCACGGTGGCTGGCAACTTAAGCGGAAGGCGCATAGGCATCGTTCCTGCCGATGAACCAGCTCGGCGGCTGCCCCATGGCTGCCTTGAACATGGCAGAGAACGCGCTTTCGCTGGCATAGCCGCTGGAGGCGGCCACCTGGCCCACCGATTCACCGCGCGCCAGGCGGGGCAGGGCATGGGCCAGCACCGCCTGCTTGCGCCATTGCGCAAAGCCCATGCCGAACTGCGCGTGGAACAACCGGGCCAGGGTGCGTTCGCTGGCGCCGCTGTCGGTGGCCCAATCGTGCAGCGTGGCGTGGCGGCCGGGCGCCTCCAGCACGGCGGTGCACAGGGCGCGCAGGCGCTTGTCGCTGTCGGGCCCGGGCAGGGGCACGCCCAGGGCCAGGCTTTCAGCGTCGCCGATTTCGCCCAGCACCAGCGCGGTCAGGGCTGCCTCGCGCGCGGGGCCGGGCGGCGTTCCGCCCACCGGGTCCAGCGCCGACACCAGTTCGCGCAGCAGCGGCGTCACGGCCATCACACGGCAGACCGCACCATCGGCGGGCACCACGCTGGGGTCGATGTACAGGGTGCGGAACGCAGCCGCCTCCAGCACGGCGATGGCGTGCAGCGCGCCAGGGGCGATCCAGACCGCGCGCGAGGGCGGCACGATGTAGGCAGTCGGTGCGACCGGGGCCACCACGCTCACCTGGATCACGCCGCTGGCGCAGTAGGCCAGTTGCCCCCAGGCGTGGCGGTGCGGCTCGAAATGCGTATCGGCCGGCATGTTGCGCGCACGCACCCGCACCGGGTGTGCAGGGTTGGGGGCGAAAGGGTCCATGTCCCCGAGCGGGGCAACCTGGCTGGTGCGTGCCATCGGGGGCTCCGTGCTTTGTTTTGTATGCGCTGTTGGCGCAAATTCGCCGAAAGCTGTCTTTCCGTCGCATTCCAGAAATCCAGGCGCAATACTACGATGCCGCCATGACCTCTGCCAACCCCACCAGCCCCGTTGCTGCCGTCCCCTTGCGTGCCGACGCCGGGGTGATCGGCCTCGTGGGCATCGCCCACCTCATCAGCCACTACAGCCAGCTCTTGCTGGCGCCGCTGTTCCCGTGGCTCAAGGACGCCTTCCAGGTCGGCTACACCGAACTCGGCTTCCTCATGACCATCTTCTTCGTGGTCTCGTGCGCCGTGCAAGCGGGCTCGGGCTTCGTGGTCGACCGCTTCGGTCCGCGCCCCATCCTGTTCGGCGGCCTGGCGCTGCTGGGCCTGGCCGCGTTCGGCTTTGCGGCCAGCACCAGCTATGGCATGCTGGCTGCGTTCTCGGTGCTCGCGGGCATCGGCAACGGCGTATTCCACCCCGTGGACTACACGCTGCTCAACCGGCGCGTGAGCGCGCCACGCCTGGGCCATGCCTACAGCGTGCACGGCATCACCGGTAGCCTGGGCTGGGCGCTGGCGCCGGCCATGCTGGTGCCGCTGGCGATCGCGTTCTCGTGGCGCGTGGCGCTGGTCTGTGCCGGCGTGCTGGCGTTTGCCGTGCTGCTGGTGCTGCTGTTCAACCGCCGCCACCTCGAACTGCCGGCCCTGCCACCAGCTGCCAAGGTCGGCGCGACCGGCGTGCCAGCGCAAGGCAACTTCGCCTTCCTGCGCATCCCCGCCGTGTGGATGTGCTTTGCGTTCTTCTTCTTCTACGCCGTCTCGCTCAACGTGGTGCAGGCCTTCGCGCCCGAGGCCGCGCGACAACTGCACGCGGTGCCGGTGGCGCTGGCGGCCATGTGCCTCACGGTCTACATGGTGGCCAGCGCGGGTGGCATGGTGCTCGGCGGCTTTCTCGCCGCCGAGCCGAGCCGCTGCGAGCGCATCGTGGGCGTGGGCTTCGGCCTGGCGGCCTGCGTGGCGGTGGCCCTGGCGCTGGCGCATCCGCCCGGCGCCCTGGTGCCCGTGATGTTCGGCGTGATGGGCTTCTGTGCCGGCATCGCCGGCCCCTCGCGCGACCTGCTGGTCAAGCGCTCCACGCCCGAGGGCTCCACGGGCCGTGTCTACGGCATCGTGTACTCGGGGCTGGACATCGGCCAGGCCCTGTCGCCGCTGCTGTTCGGTGTGCTGCTGGACCAGGGCCGCTTCACGGCCGTGCTGCTGGGCCTGGCCGTGGTGCAGGGTGTGCTGATCGCCAGCGCCTTCAATGTGCGCCGCGTGCGACGTACCCTGGCACCCGTGGCCGTCTGACGCCGGGCTGGCCGGCGTCGGCTGTTGCGCGTCAGACCACCGTGCGGTGGCGCGCGATGCAGGTGTCCAGCGTGTCCTCGCCCGTGCGCTGCCACCAGTCCAGCGCCGAGAAGATCTCCACCTCGGCATAGCCCGCGAAGCCCGCAGCCTCGACCCACTGGCGGATCTTCCTGAGCTCGATCACGCCGTCGCCCATCATGCCCCGGTCGCTGAGCAGGTCGCGCGTGGGCAGGCGCCAGTCGCACACATGGTAGGCCAGCAGGCGCTCACGGCCGGCGCGTGCGATCTGCTGCGCGAGCTTGGGGTCCCACCACACGTGGTACACATCCAGGGCCACGCCCAGCGCACCGGTCTTCTGTGCATCGAGCGCATCGCAGATGTCCAGCGCGTGCTCCAGCGTGTTGATGCAGGCGCGGTCGGCCGCCTGCATGGGGTGCAGCGGCTCGATGGCCAGGGGCATGCCCACCTGGCGCGCGTAGTCGAGCGATGCGGCAATGCCGTCGAACACCTCGCCGCGTGCGCGGGCGAGGTCGGTGTAGTGCGGCGTGCCGTCCAGCGCGCCGGGCAGGGCGCCCACCACCAGCACCAGGCAGGCGGCATCGAGCGTCTTGGCTTCGTCGATGGCGCGGCGGTTGTCATCGAGCGCGGCGCGCAGGCCAGCGGCATCGGCCGCCGGGAAGAAGCCGCCGCGGCAATAGCCCGACAGCGCCATGCCGTGGGAGCGCAACTGGCGCGCGGTGGCATCCAGGCCGGCAGCGGCCACCTGGTCGCGCCAGGGGCTGATGGCGCGGATGCCGCGCTCGGCACACTGGTCGATGATGCGCGAAAGCGGCATCTCGGCCCCCTGCTGCTTGCGCACGGTGGCGGTGTTGATCGACAGCCAGCGGTGGTCTTGCGAGAAGTCACGCATGGCGGTCAGGCGCTCACGCCGTGCAATGCCAGCAGGTGGCCCATGCGCTGCACGGCCAGTTCGGGCTGCTCCAGCAGGTCGGCCTGGTCGGCCAGGCGGAACAATTGCGCAAAATGCACCAGCGAGCGCGTGCTCTGCTGCCCACCCACCATGGTGAAGTGGCTCTGGTGCCCGTTGAGCCAGGCCATGAAGACCACGCCCGTCTTGTAAAAGCGCGTGGGCGCCGCGAAGATGTGGCGCGACAGCGGCACCGTGGGCCCCAGGATGGCGTGAAAGCGCGCCGTGTCGCCTGCGGCCAGGGCCGCGAGCGCCGCACTCGCGGCCGGTGCAATGGCGTCGAAGATGCCCAGCAGCGCATCGCTTTGGCCCTGGCGCTTCGCGGCGCCCGCACCATCGCCCGCGATGAGCTCGGCGTAATTGAAGTCGTCGCCCGTGTACATGCGCACGCCCTGGCCGTCGGTGCCGCCCGTGGCGGGCAGGCGGCGGCGCATGGCGATTTCCTTGTCCTTGTCGAGCAGCGAGATCTTGATGCCGTCCACCTTGTCCGGGTGCGCGGCGATCACGGCCAGCGCCGTGTCCATGGCTGCATCCACGTCGCGTGAGCCCCAGTAGCCCGCGAGCGCCGGGTCAAACATGTCGCCCAGCCAGTGCAGCACCACGGGCTGGCGCGCCTGCGACAGGATGCGGTCGTACACGCGCTCGTAGTCGGCAGGGCTCCTGGCCACGCGGGCCAGCGCGCGGCTGGCCATCACGATGAGCTTGCCGCCGAGCTTTTCGATGGCCTCCATCTGCTCCTCGTAGCCGCGGATCACGTCGTCCACCGACCTCACCTCGTCCAGCACCAGGTGGTCCGTGCCGCAGCCCGAGGCCACGAGCGCGCCCGGCCCGAAGTCGCGCGCCGCGTCGAGCGAGCGGCGGATCAGCTCCCGCGAGGTGGGCCAGTCCAGCCCCATGCCGCGCTGCGCGGTGTCCATGGCCTCGGCCACGCCCAGGCCCAGCGACCACAGGCGCTGGCGGTAGGCGATGGTCGCGTCCCAGTCCACGGCGCACTGCAGCCAGGGGTCGATGGCGGCTAGCGGGTTGGCCACCACATGGGCGGCTGAGTAGGCGGTGCGGTTGAACACCGCACCCTGCGGTGGCACGACCGGCGTGCGGCCCTGCAGGGTGTAAGGGGTGATGCGGCCATCGGCCGTGGGCAGGGATAGGCTGAGGGCCATGTGGTGATCGGAGAAAGTGGATAAAAAAGGGATTGCTGCGGCGGGCTCAGCCCTTGAGCGGTGTCACGTCCACCCAGCGGCGCTCCTTCCAGCTCTCCAGGGCCGCCTCCACCAGCTGCACGCCCTTGGCGCCTTCGGGCAGGGTCCAGCGGTAGGGCGCGTCTTCCACCACATGGCGGATGAAGTGCTCCCACTGGATCTTGAAGCCGTTGTCGTAGACCTGCGAATCCGGGATCTCCTGCCACTGGTCGAAGAAGTTCATGGTCTGCTTCTCGTCGGGGTTCCACACCGGGCGCGGCGTGGCCACGCGGCTCTGTGCGCGGCAGCTCGACAGGCCGGCCACGGCCGAGCCGTCGGTGCCGTCCACGTGGAAGGTGACCAGGTCGTCACGCCGTACGCGCGTGGCCCAGCTCATGTTGAGCTGCGCGATCACCGGCTCGCCGTTGTGGCCCGTGAGCTCGCAGGTGGCGTAGGCCGCGTCGTCGGCGGTGGCCTTGTACGGCTGGCCGGCTTCGTCCCAGCGCTGCGGGATGTGCGTGGCGCCGATGCACGAGACCGATTTGACCTCGCCGAACAGGTTGTCCAGCACGTAGCGCCAGTGGCACATCATGTCCAGGATCATGCCGCCGCCGTCTTCACTGCGGTAGTTCCAGCTCGGGCGCTGGATGGGCTGCAGGTCGCCCTCGAAGACCCAATAGCCGAACTCCAGGCGCACACTGAGCATGCGGCCGAAGAAGCCCGCGCGGCGCAGCATGTCGAGCTTGCGCAGGCCGGGCAGGAACAGCTTGTCCTGCACCGCGCCGTGCTTGAGACCCGAGCCCGAGGCCAGGCGCGCGATCTCCACCGCCTCGTTGAGGTTGGTGGCGATGGGCTTTTCGCAGTACACATGCTTGCCCGCGCGGATGGCTTTGGCCAGCAGGGTGGGGCGCATCTGCGTGGTGCCGGCGTCGAAGAACACCGTGTCCTCGGGGTTGGCCAGCGCGGCGTCAAGGTCCGTGCCCCAGCGTGCAATGCCATGCGCCTTGGCCAGCGCCTCCATCTTCTCGGCATTGCGGCCGATGAGGATGGGGTCGGGCATCACGCGGTTGCCGTTGGAAAGCACGACGCCGCCCTGCGCGCGGATGGCGCAGATGGAGCGGATCAGATGCTGGTTCATGCCCATGCGGCCGGTGACGCCGTGCATGATGAGTCCGAGTCGTTGGGTGGCCATGGTGTCGGTCCGTTTCAGTTCAGAAGTTGCAAAAAGGATTGGGCAAAGGCGCGGCCTGGCCACCCCATGGCAGGGGCGGGCGTTGCGGTGCGCAGGGGGATTACTGGGTGGGCTGGAGACCGGCCGCCTTGACGAGTGCGGCGTTGTTCTTGATCTCGTCCTTGATGTAGGCGTCGAACTGCTCGGGCTTGAGCGTCCACGCATCGGCACCGAGCTTGAGGAAGCGCTCCTTCACCTCGGGCGTCGCCAGCGCCTTCACCACCTCGTCGTGCAGGCGGTTCACGATGTCGCGTGGCGTCTTGGCCGGCACCATCATCCCGATCCAGAAGTTGAACTCCGAGCCGGGCACGCCGGCCTCGGCCGTGGTGGGCACGTCGGGCAGGGCGGCGGCGCGCTTGGGCGAGCCCACGGCCAGCGCCAGCAGCTGGCCGTCCTTGATCTGGCCGATGACGGGCGCGATGGGCGAGAAGTAGTAGTCCACGCGGCCCGACAGTACCTCGGTCACGGCCTCGGCAGAGCCCTTGAAGGGGATGTTGGTGGCGTCGATCTTCGCGGCCAGCTTGAACTTCTCGGCGTTCAGGTGCGTGGCGCTGCCCTGGCCGGCCGAGGCGAAGTTGACCGTTCCGGGCTTGGCCTTGGCCGAAGCCACCAGGTCCTGCAGCGTCTTGATGCCCTTGGCGGGCGAGATCACCAGCGCATTGGGCAGCGACGAGATCGGCGTCACGCCCGCGAAGTCGCCCGTGGTGTCGAACGGCAGTTTGGCGAAGGTCAGCGGGCTCACGGTGTGCGAGGAGGAGTGGATCATCACCGTGTACCCGTCGGGCGCCGCCGTGGCCACTGCCTGCTGGCCGATGGTGCCGCTGGCGCCACCGCGGTTGTCCACCACCAGCGACTGGCCCATGCTCTGGCCCATCTTGTCGGCGATGGCGCGCGCAATGATGTCGGTGGTGCTGCCCGCCGCGAAGGGCACGATCACGCGCACCGGCTTGGTGGGGTAGGCGCCCTGCGCCAGCGCGGCCAGGGGCAGGGTGGAAAGAACAGCACCCGCGAGCGCGGCATGTGCAGCGGTGCGGGCAAAACGGGCGAGGCACGTAGTAGGCATGGTGGATTTGTCTCCGGGGTGGCAGGCTTGAACTTGCTCTTAATTCACTGATTGGTGAATAGAGTGCATTTTTCAGGATCAGCCACCGGACGTCAACGCGGTTGCGCGGGGTGCAATTAGGGGTTTACCCGGAAATACGCAACCTGAGCGCCCGCGCTGCGCCTTCTGCCCGACAACCCGTGCATTCCAGAGGGGGATCGATTGGACGGAGGCAAGCGCTGCTGCGCTGGCCCGGCTCAGCTCCTCAGTACATAGCCGAGCACCATGTCGCACATGTGCGAAAGCCGCTCGTTGCGGGCTTTGGGCGCCATGAGGTCGCGTGCGAAGATGGACGAAAGCGTGTGGTTGTTCGACAGGTAGAAGTACGACAGCCCGGCGATCGACACGTACAGCTGCAGCGGGTCCACCCCGCCGCGAAAGCTGCCCTCGCGCCGGCCACGCTCCAGCACCTCGCCCAGCGTGGCGATCAGCGGCGAGTTCATCTCGCGCGCGCGCTGCGACTCCTGCAGGTGGCGTGCCTTGTGCAGGTTGGCGCTGTTGAGCAGGGTCAGGAACTGCGGGTTCTCCAGGTAGTACACCCAGGTGAACTCCACCAGCCGGCGGATGGCGGTGGCGGGCTCCAGCTCCAGCAGGTTGAGCTTGCGCTCCTCCTCGCGGATGTGCAGGTAGGCCTGCTCCAGCACGGCCTGGAAGAGCTTTTCCTTGTCCTCGAAGTAGTAGTAGATCAGCCGCTTGTTCAGGCCGGCGCGCTCGGCGATGCGGTCCATGCGGGCGCCGCCCAGGCCGTGCTCGGCGAATTCGTCGCGTGCCGCGCTGAAGATCGCGCCCTGTGAGCGGTCGGCGTCGCGCTGGCGCTCCTTGGCAGGAGTCGGCTCTGTGTCTTTGGTCATGCCCGAATAGTTCACTATCTGGTTAACAAAATCCAGTCCTTCTGGAAATCCAGAAGCGATTTTGTGGTGGCGATGCACGGCGCGGCAGGGGTCCACACGGGCACCCGGCACTATAGCCAGAGCGCCAACAGGTTCCCGGCTGGCGCATCTGCATACGCACAGCATATGGAGCTGCCCTGCACAGGCTATTTGACGGCACGCAGGGCCCTTTCTACGATGTGCCAAGGCCCTTGCCGCCCGCTGCTTTCGCAGAACCACACAACATACCCGGAGACGAATCGCCCATGCACTCCCTTCCTGCACCCCTCGTGCGCGCGATGCGCCTGCCCCTGGTGGGCCTGGCCGCCGGCCTGCTGGCCGCCTGTGCCCCGATGAAGACGCCGCCGACCGCCAGCGTGGGCGATTTGCCTGCCAGCAAGGAGGCGGCCCCGGTCGCCACCGCCTGCCCCAAGGACATCGCGGCCATCGCACGCTGCCTGTCGGGCCAGGATTCGGCGGGCGCCTACTACCTCATCGCCATGCCGAACCAGTGGAACCAGGTGCTGGTGATGCACTCGCACGGCGGCCCCACGCTGGGCGCACCCAAGGCCGAGCGCGCGGTGGAAGACCTGGAGCGCTGGTCCATCATGGTCCGCGCCGGCTATGCCTGGGCGGGCAGCACCTTCCGCCAGGGCGGTGTGGCCGTGCGCGCCGCAGCCGAGGACACCGAGCGGCTGCGCCGCATCTTCGTGGCCCAGGTGGCCCAGCCGCGCCGCACCATCCTGCACGGCCAGTCCTGGGGCGCCGGCGTGGCCGCCATGGGGGCCGACATGTTCGGCAACGGGGCCGGCAAGCCCTACGATGCCGTGCTGCTCACCAGCGGCCTGCTGGCAGGCGGCAGCCGCTCGTACGACTTCCGCACCGACCTGCGCGTGGTCTACCAGCACCTGTGCAACAACCACCCGCTGCCCAGCGAGCCGCAGTACCCGCTGAACATCGGCCTGCCGGCCAGCGCCAAGATGACCGCCGCCGAACTCACGGCCCGCGCCAACGAGTGCCTGGGCCTGAACAAGCCGGCCGCCGAGCGCACGCCCGAGCAACAGCGCAAGGTCAAGACCATCGTCGACGTGCTCCGCATCCCTGCCAGCTCGATCCAGAGCCACCTGAACTGGGGCACCTTCCACTACCGTGACGTGGTGCACCTGCGCACGGGCGACGCCAGCCCCTTCGGCAACACGGGCGCCCGGTACACGGGCTCCGCCGACGATGCGGCGCTCAACGCTGCCGTGCTGCGCTACAAGGCTGATCCGCAGGCCCTGGCGCGCTTCGCGCAGGACACCGACCCCACGGGCCGCATCGCCGTGCCGGTGCTCACCGTCAAGGGCGTGGACGACCCGACCGCCTTCGTCGAACTCGATGCCTACTTCAAGGGCACCATGGAGCGCGCCGGCAGCGGCGCGCGCCTGGTGCAGACCTTCACCCAGCACAACACCCACAGCTACCTGAGCGACCCGACCTACCCCACGCTGATGACCGCGCTGCTGCGCTGGGTGGACGAGGGCGTGAAGCCCACGCCCGACAGCATTGCCCAGCAGTGCCCGGCCTATGAAGCGCAGTTCGGCAAGGGCTGCGCCTTCCTGCCCGCCTACGTGCCCAAGCCCCTGAACAGCCGCGTGGTGGACCGCGACCGGCCGTAGCTTGTACCCGGCAGCTTGCTCGCGGCGCAATCGGCCAAGAAAAAGGGCCCCGATCGGGGCCCTGGGCTATGGGAGTGTGGGGCTCCGCAGCGAAAGGATCAGGCAAAGGCCTTGAGTGCCTTGTTCAGCGTCTCGCTGGGGCGCATCACGGCGTCCAGCTTGGCGACGTCGGGCAGGAAATAGCCACCGATGTCGGCGGGCTGGCCCTGCACGGCGGCCAGCTCGGCCACGATGGTGTCTTCCTTGGCGGTCAGTTCCTGGGCCAGCGGCGCGAAGTGCGCTGCCAGTTCCTTGTCGTCCGTCTGCGCGGCCAATTCCTGGGCCCAGTACAGGGCCAGGTAGAACTGGCTGCCGCGGTTGTCCAGCTGGCCGGTCTTGGGCGAGGGGTTCTTGTTGTTGTCCAGCAGCTTGCCCGTGGCGGCGTCCAGCGTCTTGGCCAGGACCTTGGCCTTGGCGTTGCCGGTCTTCAGCCCCATGTCCTCGAACGACACGGCCAGCGCCAGGAACTCGCCCAGCGAATCCCAGCGCAGGTGGTTTTCTTCCACCAACTGCTGCACGTGTTTGGGCGCGGAGCCGCCGGCACCCGTTTCGTACATGCCGCCGCCGGCCATCAGGGGCACGACGGACAGCATCTTGGCCGAGGTGCCCAGTTCCATGATGGGGAACAGGTCGGTCAGGTAGTCGCGCAGGATGTTGCCGGTGGCGCTGATGGTGTCCTGGCCGCGGATCACTCGTTCCAGCGTGTAGCGCATGGCACGCACCTGGCTCATGATCTGGATGTCGAGGCCGGTGGTGTTGTGCTCGTGCAGGTACATCTTGACCTTGGTGATCAGCTGCGCCTCGTGCGGGCGGTACGAGTCGAGCCAGAACACCACGGGCATGCCGGAGTTGCGGGCGCGCGTGACGGCCAGCTTGACCCAGTCGCGGATCGCGGCGTCCTTGACCTGGCACATGCGCCAGATGTCGCCGGCTTCCACGTTCTGGGACAGCAGCACTTCGCCGGTCGCCAGGTCGGTGATGTTGGCCACGCCGTCTTCGGCGATCTCGAACGTCTTGTCGTGCGAGCCGTACTCTTCGGCCTGCTGGGCCATCAGGCCCACGTTGGGCACCGTGCCCATGGTCTTGGGGTCGAACGCGCCGTGCCATTTGCAGAAGTTGATGATCTCCTGGTAGATGCGGGCGAAGGTCGACTCGGGCATCACGGCCTTCACGTCCTTGAGGCGGCCGTTGGCGTCCCACATCTTGCCGCTGTTGCGGATCATCGCGGGCATGGACGCGTCCACGATGATGTCGTTGGGCGAGTGGAAGTTGGTAATGCCCTTGGCCGAGTCGACCATGGCCAGCTCGGGGCGGTTCTCGTGGCAGGCGTGCAGGTCGCGCTTGATCTCGTCGCGCTGGCTTTGTGGCAGCGTCTCGATCTTGGCGTACAGGTCGACCATGCCGTTGTTCACGTTCACGCCCAGCTCGTCGAACGTCTTGGCGTGCTTGGCGAACGCGTCCTTGTAGAAGATGCGCACGCAGTGGCCGAACACGATGGGGTGAGACACCTTCATCATCGTGGCTTTCACGTGCAGCGAGAACATCACGCCGGTCTTGCGCGCGTCTTCGATTTCCTTCTCGTAGAACTCCAGCAGCGCCTTCTTGCTCATGAACATGCTGTCGATCACCTCGCGGTCGAGCAGCGCGACCTTGGGCTTGAGGACAATAGCCTTGCCGCTCTTGGTGATCAGTTCCATCTTCACTTCACGGGCGCGGTCCAGCGTCATGGACTTTTCGCCATGGTAGAAGTCGCCGTGGTGCATGTGCGAGACGTGGCTGCGCGATGCCTGGCTCCATTCACCCATCGAATGGGGGTTCTTGCGCGCGTAGTTCTTCACGGCGGCGGGCGCGCGGCGATCGGAGTTGCCTTCGCGCAGCACGGGGTTCACAGCAGAGCCGATGCACTTGCCGTAGCGCGCCTTGATCTCTTTTTCCTTGTCGTCCTTGGGCTGGTCGGGGTAGTCGGGTAGTGCGTAGCCCTTGCCCTGCAGTTCGGCGATGGCCGCCTTGAGCTGCGACACCGAGGCGCTGATGTTGGGCAGCTTGATGATGTTGGCGTCGGGCTGCAGCGTCTTCTTGCCCAGCTCGGCCAGGGTGTTCGGAGCGCGTTGCTCTTCCTTCAGAAACTCGGGGAACTCGCCCAGCACGCGGGCGGCCACGGAGATGTCCGACTCCGCCACGTTGATGCCGGCAGGTGCGGCGAACGTGCGGATGATGGGCAGGAAGGAAGCCGTGGCCAGGCGAGGTGCCTCGTCGGTCAGGGTGTAGATGATGGTCGGTTGCTGTGTCGTCATGGCTTGTCTCACGAAACGGGTGTGTAAATGCCCTTTGCCGGGGTATGGCAGGGGCCAAACGCGAATGCTCTCGCATTCTCGTCTTTTGCTGCTTTCCCGGACCCCCATTTTTGCAATTGAATTCCACTATGCAAAATTTACCGTTGGGTCGGGGGATTTTTTTATCGGTTTGCTCTTGTGCGAGGGGCGGGGAGTCCAGATGGCGCGGCCCCAAATCAGCTCAAAATCCTCATCGGCAGAAGGGCCAAGCGGCAGGCCGCGAGGCAATATGGCCGGCGGTTCAGGGCTCCGGCTGGTGGCCCTATGCTTGACCGCAGCCACCAGGAGGCCCGTATGGATGAGGAACAGAACAAGCGCAACGTCATGGCCTTCTATGACCTGATGTTCAACCAGTGCCAACCGGCGCAGGCCATCGAACGGTACGCAGGCAGCGTCTACATCCAGCACAACCCGCATGTGGCCGATGGCAAGCAGGCCTTCATCGACTACTTCGAGCGCATGGCGCGGGAGTTCCCCGGCAAGCACGTGGAGTTCAAGCGCGCCCTGGCCGAGGGGGACCACGTGGTGCTGCATTGCCTGCAGACCTGGCCGGGCGACAAGGACTATGCGGGCATCGACATCTTCCGGCTAGACGCGGATGGAAAGATCGTGGAGCACTAGGACGTGCTGCAGGTGGTCCCCGAGCGGTCGGCGCACGGGAACGGAATGTTCTGACGCAGCGCGCGCCGTGCGCTCACAGGCGCCGGACCTGCGCCCCTGCCACCACGAAACGCAGCGTGCCCGGTGGCAATTGGTCCACCGCGGATCCCGTGAACGCTCCGAACGCCGGCAGCACGACCAGCCCCGGCGTCCATGCAAAGCAGGGCAGGCGCACGCTGTCACGCGCCAGTCCGTACAGGGTCGCCGTGGGGTGCAGGTGCCCCGCCAGCACCGTGGCCCCCGCTACCGAATGCGGGTGGTGGCAGGCCAGCACCTCGACCCCCTCCATCGGTTGCCAGGGCTCATCGACCAGGGTGATACCCAGGGCTTCTGGCGGGTCGCCCGCATGCACGTCGTGGTTGCCACGCACCAGCGTCATGCGCACTGCAGCTTGGCCTTCGCGCCAGGGCTGCAGCTGCTGCCACAGGGCGTCTGCCGCACCGCTGCGCGCGTGCAGAAAGTCTCCGAGGAAGACCAGGTGCTCCGCGCCCGTCACGGCCAGCACTTCGTCGAGCCGGGCCAGGTTGTCGGCCGTGGTGCCGTGTGGCACGGGCTGGCCCGCGCGGCGGAAGGTGGCGGCCTTGCCGAAATGCACGTCGGCCACGAAGGCGGCGCGCGCGGCAGGCCACCACACGGCGCGCTGGGGCAGCAGCCACAGGGAGGTGCCGCCAGGCAGGGTGATGGCCTTGGCGCCTGGGGGAGGGGCGGTGGGTGAATGGGCGAAAGAAGGGTCTGCGTTCAAGGGAAGTTCGGTCGTCGTCGTGCTCAGAATCCGTGGCGCCTTCGGGGTCGGCGGGGGCTGTCTCCCGCATCGCCTCGGCGCGCGCGCCGGGGTGGCGCGGTGGCGCCGTCGGGCACATCCCAGGCCATGTCGGCCGGGTCCACGGGATTGTCGGCGAGGTGGGTGCCGGTGGTGTCGTCGGCTGCCTTCTCCAGCGCCTGCACCATGCGCGCCAGGCGGTCGGCCAGGGTCTCGGTGCTCAGGCGCTCGCGAAAGCGCTCCACCATCAAGGGCAGGGCGAACGGGGTGGGGCGCTCCAGCGCATGGATGGACAGGGTCTGCGCCTGCATGCCGCGCAAGGTGCGCGCGAGGCGCTCCATGTCCAGCTCGTTGGCCAGCAGCTCGGCGCGGGCCTGGGCCAAGAGCAGGTTGTCGGGGTCGTACTGGGCGAACACGTCGTAGTACAGCGAGGACGAGGCCTGCAACTGGCGGCTGCTGCGCTGCTCGCCCGGGTGGCTCTGGAAGATGAGCCCTGCGATGCGCGCGATCTCTCGAAAACGCCGGCGCGCCATCTCGGTGGCGTTCAGGCTGGACAGCACCTCCTCTTCGAGCCCGCTGCCCAGGGCGGTCGGCGTGCCTTCACCCAGGATGCGGGGCAGCAGCGTGGCCCAGTCGATGGGCTTGGCCGACAACAGCTCCAGCCCGTAGTCGTTGACGGCGATGGAGAAGGTGTTGGCCACCTGCTGCGATGCGCGCCAGGCCAGCAGGCCGGCCAGGCCCAGATGCACCAGGCGGCCCGCCAGCGGGTACAGGTACAGGTGCCAGCCCTCGCGGGTGTGCAGTGTTTCGGCCACCAGGCGGCCGGGCGTGGGCAGGGCGGACCAGGCATCCTGCACGGCCAGCAGGGGGCGGGCGCACTGCATCTCGGGTGATGCGTAGACACCACGCTCGGCCTGCTCCAGCATCTCCAGCATGGCGTCGGCCAGCGTGTTCGACAGTGGCATGCGCCCGCCGTTCCAGCGCGGGAGCGCGGCGCTGCCCTTGGGGGCGATGCGCACGTAGGCCGTCATCTGCTGCGTGCGCACCAGCTCCAGCAGGCGGCCGGCGAACATGAACACGTCGCCCTTGCGCAGCCGGGCGATGAAGCTCTCTTCCACCGAACCCAGGCGCCCGCCGCTCACGAACTGCACCTGCATGCTGGCATCGCTGACGATGGTGCCGATGTTGCTGCGGTGGCGGCGCGCCAGCCGCGCATCGGGCACGCGCCACACGCCTTCCTCATCGGGCGCGGCGCGCTGGAAATCGGGGTAGATGGCCAGCGAGGCCCCTCCCTGGCGCACGAACTGCAGCGCCCACTGCCAGTCATTGTCGGCCAGCGCGGCATAGGCCGGGGCGCGGCGCACCTCGGCCAGCAGCGCCTCGGGCACGAAGCCGCCGCCCAGCGCCACGGTGACCAGGTGCTGCACCAGCACGTCGAGTGGCGCGCGCGGTGTGTGCCGGTCTTCGATGCGGCCCAGCGCCAGCGCGTGGCGCGCGGCGGCCGCCTCCACCAGCTCCAGGCTGTGCGTGGGCACCAGGGTGATGCTCGACGTGCGCCCTGGCGCGTGGCCGGATCGGCCCGCGCGCTGCACCAGCCGCCCCACACCCTTGGCCGAGCCGATCTGCAGCACCTGCTCCACGGGCAGAAAGTCCACGCCCAGGTCCAGGCTCGACGTGCAGACCACCGCCTTGAGCAGGCCGGCCTTGAGCCCATTCTCCACCCAGGCGCGCACCTCCTGGCCCAGCGACCCATGGTGCAGCGCCAGCGTGCCCGCCCAGTCGGGCCGCGCCTCCAGCAGGGCCTGGTACCAGCGCTCGGCCTGCGAGCGGGTGTTGGTGAACACCAGTGACGATGCGCAGGCCTCGATGGACTCCACCACCTGCGGCAGCAGCGCCAGGCCCATGTGGCCGGCCCAAGCGAAGCGGTCCACCTTGGCGGGCAGCATCACGTCCACCCGCAGCGCCTTGTCGATGCGGCCCTGCACCAGCACGGCGGGCGGTGCGGCGGGGGCGCCCTGCACCGGGCGGGGCAGCAGGGTGTCCAGCGCCTCCTGCAGGTTGCCCAGCGTGGCCGACATGCCCCAGACCTGCAGGGCGGGGTTCCAGCCCGACAGGCGCGCCAGCGCCAGCTGTGCCTGCACGCCACGCTTGTTGCCCACCAGCTCATGCCACTCGTCCACCACCACCAGCTGCACATGGCGCAGGCGCTCATGGGCATCGGCCCGCGCCAGCAGCAGCGACACGCTTTCGGGCGTGGTCACCAGCAGCGTGGGCAGGCGGCGGTCCTGAGCGGCGCGCTCGCCGCTAGCGGTGTCGCCGGTGCGCAGGCCACTGGTCCAGTCTGGCGCCAGGTCGGGCAGGGGCGCTACCAGCGCGCGCAGCGTGTCGGCGGCCAGGGCGCGCATGGGGGTGATCCACAGCACGGTGAGCGGTGGAGCTGCCGCGCGGCGTGTGCGCAGGGCCGTGCGCGCGCTCGCCTCTGCAACGGGTGCCACGGGCGCGCCTGCCAGCGCCAGGTGCTGCAGCGCGCCCAGCCACACGGCATAGGTCTTGCCCGCACCAGTGGTGGCGTGCAGCAGGCCCGAGCGGCCTCCGCCCATGGCACGCCATACCTCCTGCTGAAAGCCGAAGGGCTGCCAGCCGCGCGCCGCCATCCAGCCTGCCGCCGCACTGGCGGCCACCGTGGGCCGCGGCTTGCGCGGTCGCCGGGGCGGGGCCTTGGCTCCCGTGCTCATGCCGGTGCGTCCTGCCCTGGCAGAAGCGCCATCAGCGTCTGCAAGGTATCGGCCTCGGCCACGGTCTTGTCCTGGCGCCAGCGCAGCATGCGCGGAAAGCGCACGGCGATGCCGCTCTTGTGCCGCGGGCTCTTGCCGATGCCCTCGAAGCCGAGTTCGAAGACCATGGTTGCATCCACGCTGCGCACGGGCCCGAAGCTCTCGCGCGTGGTCTTGCGGATGATGGCGTCCACCTGGCCGATCTCCACGTCCGTCAGGCCCGAATAGGCCTTGGCGAAAGGAACCAGCTGGCGCTCGGGGTCGCCCTGCGGCCCGTTCCACACGGCAAAGGTGTAGTCGCTGTACAGGCTGGCGCGGCGGCCATGGCCGCGCTGGGCGTAGATCAGCACGGCGTCCACGCTCATGGGGTCGATCTTCCACTTCCACCACACGCCCACGTCCTTGGTGCGGCCCACGCCGTAGTGCGCCTGGCGGTGCTTGAGCATGAAGCCCTCGGTGCCCATGCCACGCGCGGCCTCGCGCTGGCGCGCCAGGTCCTCCCAGTCGTTGCCCTGCAGCAGCGCGCTCAGCCGCAGGGTGTGCTGCGGTGCGGGTGCGATGGCCGCCGCCAGGTCGGCTTGCAGTGTGGCCTCCAGCAGCGCGCGGCGTGCCTGCTGGGGCTGCTGGCGCAGGTCCTGGCCCGCATGTTCGAGCAGGTCATAGGTCACAAGTACCACGGGCAGCTCGCGCAGCAGCTTGGGGCCCAGGGTCTTGCGGCCCAGGCGCTTCTGCAGGTCGGCAAAGGGGCGGGGCTGGGGCTCGCCGGGCAGCCACACGAGGATCTCGCCATCGACCACCGTGCCATCGGGCAGTGCCGCCATCGCGGCCTCGGCCAGTTCAGGGAAACGGTCGGTCACGAGCTCCTCGCCGCGCGACCAGACCCAGACTTCGCCCGCGCGGCGCACGATCTGCGCGCGGATGCCGTCCCACTTCCACTCCACCAGCCAATCGCCGAGCGCGCCCAGCAGTGTGGGCATCTCGGCCACGGGCTGGCTGAACGGGTGGGCCAGGAAGAAAGGGTAGGGCTGGCCCGCCATGCCTGAATCCACTGCGGCGCCCGCGTTGCCATCTGCGGCCTCCTCCACGGGTGCCACCAGCGCGTTGTAGTCGTCTGCCTTGGGCTGCCGGCCGATCTGCGTGTAGCCCATGAGCCGGTGGGCAATGCGCTTGGGGTCCAGCGCGCTCACGGTGGCCAGCGCCTGTGTGACCTGCAGGCGCGACACCCCCACGCGGAAGTTGCCGGTGATGAGCTTGAAGTACACGAAGCGCTGCTCCGGTGCCAGCATGTCCCACTGCGTGCGGAGCCGAGCATCGGCCTCCTCGGGCGGCAGGGAGCGCAGCGGCAGCAGCTTGGCCATCCACTCGGCCAGCGGCAGGTCCACCGGCTGCAGCGGCGGGGGCAGCAGCAGGGCGAGCGTCTCGGCCAGGTCGCCCACGGCCTGGTAGCTTTCTTCGAACAGCCATTCGGGCAGCCCGGCCGCTTCCTGCGCCAGGGCCTTCAGGCGCTTGGTGGGCACCATCTGGCGCGGCTTGCCCCCCGCCAGGAAGTAGGTGGCCCAGGCCGCATCGGCCGGCGGCGCCACGCGCAGGTAGGCTACCAGCGCTGCCAGCTTGGCCGACTGCCCGGTGGTGGCATCGAGCGCCTGGAACAGCTGGGCAAAGGCCTTCATGCAGCGGCCTCGGGTGCCGGCGCATCGGCCTGTGCTGGCGGCGCTGCCCCTGCGTCGTCCTCGGTGTCGTCGGCGCCGTACTCGGTCACGAACACCTGGGCATCGAGCCCCTGCTCGCACAGCCAGCGCACCATCACCTCGGTGCTGCCGTGGGTGACGATGATGCGCTCGGCCCCCGTGGCGCCAATGGCCTTTTGCAGGCTGGGCCAGTCGGCGTGGTCGCTCATCACGAAGCCCCGGTCCACGCCCCGGCGGCGGCGCGCGCCGCGCACCAGCATCCAGCCGCTGGCAAAAGCGTCGGAATGCTCGCCAAAGCGCTTGAGCCAAGGCGTGCCCGCCGCCGAGGGCGGTGCCAGCACCAGCGCGCGGCGCAACTCGGCCTTGGTGACGCCCGGGTCCGTCACGCGCAGCGTGGGCGGTAGCGCCACGCCCGCCGCGCGGTACACGGCGTTGAGCGGGTCCACCGCACCATGCACGACGATGGGACCGATGCCCGAGTCCACCCCGTGCAGCAGGCGCTGCGCCTTGCCGAAGGCGTAGGCATACAGCACGCTGGCCTTGCCCGCCGCCGCATTCGCGGCCCACCAGGCATTGATGTCGGCGAACAGCACGGGCTGCGAGGGCCAGCGGTAGATCGGCAGGCCAAAGGTCGATTCGGTGATGAAGGTATGGCAGCGCACCGGCTCGAACGGCGGGCAGGTGCCATCGTCCTCGAGCTTGTAGTCGCCCGAGGCCACCCACACCTGGCCGCCATGCTCCACCCGCACCTGGGCCGATCCCAGCACATGCCCCGCCGGGTGCAGCGACAGGCGCACGCCGTGGTGGTCGATGGTGTCGCCATAGGCCAGCGTCTGCAAATCGATGTCGGCCCCCAGCCGGTTGCGCAGCGTGCCCTCGCTGTCCTGGTGCGCCAGGTAGTGCGCCGAGCCCATGCGTGCATGGTCCGAATGCGCATGCGTGATCACGGCCCGCTCCACCGGCCGCCAGGGGTCGATGTAGAAATTGCCGGCCGGGCAGTACAGGCCTTCGGGGCGGTGGACGATGAGGTCGCTGGGCATGGGGCAGTTAGGAGTGCAGTCCATCCTAAGCGTGGAACGCAGCCCTGCGACGGCTCGTCCGGCAACTCGCAGCCGTGTCCTACAGCCGGCGCTACCGTCGGCTAGCCATGGAATGCAGCCTCCGCAATCTGCTGCACCCGTGCCATCGTGATGCCCTCCCGTTGCTCCACCGCCAGCGGGTGGTTTGTCGGTTCCAGCGTGATGAGGGGGCGCTGTCCCAGGGGCATGGTCTGCACGTTCGTCTTCAGGCTGAGCGTGCCAGGCGCATAGCCAGGCAGGGCACTTTGCAGCCAGCCGAAACACGCTGGCTCGGCCTCACGCCCTTCGCTCTCCCACAGCTCGCAGCTGCGCACGAAATTCGCCTCGCTCAGGGACACCCATGCGAGCCAGACGAAAGAATCGTCTCCGTCGACGACGGGCAGCAGGATCCGGCCGAGAATGAAAAAGTGCTGGCCGTCGATGACGCACTGGTCCGACGACAGCTCCACCCGTGCTTCACGCTCTGCTTCGGGTACCGAGAACCACAGCTCCGGGGCGGGGGCGCCCAGGCACATCGGTATGCTGTCGTGGGTCTGGCCGCAGGTTGCGCAAAGGAATCCGGTCATGGGAACGCGTTCATTCGTTGGTGGAGCAGCGGCTGTGCCGAAAGGAGGGCATCCGATGAAAGGCATTTTCACATTCCATGGAGTTCGGCGGTGCACCCTGGCACTTGCCGTTGCCATGGTATCGGGCGCTTTTGCGCAAAGCCCGGTGCCGCAGGCGCTCGTCGCCCGCACCAACGCTTTCAACGATCCCTTCGTACAGGTGACCTCGGCCATCGCTGCATGCCCCGCGCCCGAAGGCCCGCTCTACACCGAGGCCGAGGTGCGCGAACTGGCCCATGTGCGCTCGCAGCACGGCGGCAGCTGCCACCGCGTGGGGCGCTGCCGGCTGCCCAACTCCTACCTGTACGACGCCGAGATCATTCCGCGCGTGCAGCGCTACGTCCGCGAGGAAGGGCGTTTTGGCGACACCAGCGTATGGGTGCTGGGCGAGCGGCGCCTGGTCACGCTGATGGGCTGTGTGCAGTCCGCCGAGCAGGCCCAGGCGCTGGAGAAGGCCGTGGAGCTGGTGGACGACGTGATGGGCGTGATCAACCTGCTGCAAGTGGGCACCGAACGGGGCGCAGCGCGCTACCCTCTTGCCAAGTAGACAGATACCGCAGGTGCGGCGTTTGCGCAATCGGCCCTGACGCGCAATTGCGCGGGCGAACCACACTGCCCGGACGGGGGCTTTTGCGCGCGCGCGTCCTGCTGCATATTGCCGGTTCGTACGAACATTCCTGTTTTGCAAAGGAAACCCCCATGCACTTCAAGCACTCCCTGCTCGCGGCCGCCACCCTGGCCCTGGCAGCCATCGCCCCCACCGTTTCGGCAAAACCGTTCAAGTGGGCAGGGTCCACCGACATCCAGACCATGGACATCCACTCCCAGAACAGCGCCCTGGGCAACGGCATCCATGCCGCGGTGTACGAGTCGCTGGTGATGTTCAACAGCCGCACGCTCAAGGTCGAGCCGCTCTTGGCCACGTCCTGGCAGCAGGTCAGCCCCACGCAGCTGCGCGTGAAGCTGCGCCAGGGCGTGAAGTTCAGCGACGGCTCCACCATGACGGCGGACGACGTGGTGTTTTCGCTGCAACGTGCCATGGGCAAGAGCTCCACCTACGCCATCTACACCCAGGGCATGGACCGCATCGCCAAGGTGGACGGCGAGACCATCGACATCTTCCTGAAGAACTCCAACCCGGTGCTGCTCAACCAACTGACCGAGCTGCGCGTGATGAGCAAGGCCTGGTCCGAGAAGAACAACGCCGAGGAGCCCAAGGACATCAAGTCCAAGGACGAGACCTTCTCGCACCGCAACGCCATGGGAACCGGGCCCTTCGTGCTCAAGGAATGGGTACCCGACCAGAAGCTGGTGTTCGCCGCCAACCCGCAGTGGTGGAATGCCGGCAAGAGCGAGGGCAATGTCACCGAGATCGTCTACACGCCCATCAAGTCCGAGGCCACACGCATCGCGGCCCTGCTTTCGGGCGAGGTGGACATGGTGCGCGACACCAGTCTGCAGGACCTGGAGCGGCTCAGGGCCAACCCCAGCATCAAGGTCATGGAGATGGTCGAGAACCGCACCGTCTACCTGGCCCTGGACCAGTTCCGCGACGAGCTGCCGGGCAGCAGCGTGAAGGGCAAGAACCCGCTCAAGGACCTGCGCGTGCGCAAGGCGCTGTACCAGGCCATCGACGTGGCCACCCTGCAGCGTGTGACCATGCGCGGCATGTCCAAGCCCACGGGCGCCATGGTCTCGCCCCTGGTCAACGGCTGGACGGAGGCCGTGGACAAGCGCCTGCCCTACGACCCCAATGCCGCCAAGGCGCTGCTGGCCGACGCCGGCTACAAGGACGGCTTCGAGGTCGATTTCGCCTGCAGCAACAACTCCATCATCCAGGACGAGAACCTGTGCCAGGCCATCACCTCGATGTGGGCGCGCGTGGGCGTCAAGGCCAAGCTGCGCACCATGCCCTCCATCACCTACTACCCCATGGCGCAGCGGCACGAAGCCAGCATCACCCTGCTCAGCTGGGGCGTGCCGACCTTCGACGCGCTGTACACCCTGCAGTCGCTCACGCGTACCAAGACCACGGGCGGCGACGGCAACTACAACCTGGGCCGCTACAGCAACGAGCGCATGGACTACGTCGTGGACCGCGTGAAGACCGAGATCGACCAGCCCGTGCGCAACCGCCTGCTGACCGAAGGCCTGCAGCTGCAGAACGACACAGTGGCCAACATCCCCCTGCACAACCAGATGCTGGCCTGGGCGATGAAGAAGAACGTCGAGCTGGTGCAGCGGCCTGACAACCGCATCGACTGGCGCCTGATCAAGGTGAACTGATGCCGGTGCCGGTGTTCCCTCAAACCGCGTCCAATGGGAACACCGGCCGGCGCACGTTCCTGAACGGGAACAGCGCGTAGTTGGAACTGGTCACTCCCGTGGGGCTGTCGCATTCGACCAGCGCGTGCGACAGCGGCACGAACACCGGGCGGCAGTACATGCGCGACTTGAGCAGCACGAAGCGGTGCGCCGTGGGGTCCACCCCCACGCACGAGAACACGCCCAGGTCCCAGGGCTCGTGGGTCTTCTCGGTCACCACGATCCGTGCGCTGCCGGTGTCGAACAGCACGGTGCGCCCCATGGCGCAGCGCTGCCCGGTGTAGATGGGGCCGGTCACGGTGTACTCGCCATCGCTGATGGCGCGCACCGTGCCGGTCAGCGCCACGGGCTCCTTGGCCACGTTGAGCTGGGTGAGCGGCACCTTGTTGCCCAGGCGCACGGTGACCTGTGCACCGACGCCCGCAGCCACCAGCTCGGCCACCGCCTCGGGGTCGCACAGCGGGCCCACGGCGATGTCCGACAGGCCCTCGGCGAGGGCGGCCTGCAAGACATCCATGGAGTCGCAGGTGCCGCCGGACATGCAGTTGTCGCTGTGGTCCAGCAGCAGCACCGGGCGCTCGGCGCCTTGCGCCAGGGTCTGCGCGCGCTGCAATGACTGCGCCAGGGGCTCGCTGTCGTAGACAAACTCGGCGCGCTCCTGCCAGATGGTGGCGGCAATGCGGTCGGCTACGGCCTGGGCGGCTTCGGGGTCGTCGGCGCGGCCGGTGACGACCACGCTCATGAACGGCGCCTCGATGTCGGCCAGCGAAAACCCTGCGAACACCGACACCGCGGGCACGCCCTCGGCCTCCGCTGCGCGCGCGGCGTCCACCGCGCGCAGCATGGCGCCCTGCAACGTGGTGCTGCGCAGGGTGTGGCCCATCATGGGCAGTTGGTGCCAGCGCACGCTGTAGCGTGCTTGGCCTTGCAGCATGGCCAGCAGCAGGCGCCCTGCATGCTCGCCGGTCTCGTACATGTCGATGTGCGGGTAGGTCTTGAAGCCCACCATGACGTCGGCGTTGGCGACCATCTTCGGCGTGATGTTGCCGTGCAGGTCCAGCGCCACGCCGATGGGCACGCCGGGCGCCGCTGCGCGCACGCGTTCGAGCAGGTCGCCCTCGCCATCGGGGCTGTTCTCGGCCACCATGGCGCCATGCAGGTCGAGCAGGATGGCATCGCAGCCCGGCGCCGCCTCGACGATGCGTCGGGTCAGCTCGTCGTAGGCGGCGGCATGCACCGGGCCGCTGGGGTTGGACATGGCCGACACCGGCGTGACCAGTGTGGCGCCCAGGCCCC
Organism: Acidovorax sp. Root219; assembly: GCF_001428665.1. Lineage (GTDB taxonomy): Bacteria > Pseudomonadota > Gammaproteobacteria > Burkholderiales > Burkholderiaceae_C > Acidovorax. Next base: position 362,927 of record NZ_LMIJ01000011.1, on the reverse strand, counting down.
GGGCCAGGTCGATGAAGGCCGCCATGGCTGTGCGCATGCCCAGGTTGTCGCGCAAGGCGTCTTCGCCGTAGGTGGGCGAAAACGCCTCCAGCGGCGTGGGCACGGGCGAGAAGGTGTTGGTCTCGTGGTTCAGGCGGGCGATGAGGATCTTCATGCGGCCACCACCTGGGCGCTGCGCAGCATGGCCTGCAGCAGTACGTTGCAGCCGGCTTCCAGGTGCTCGGGCTCGGCGTCCTCGATCTCGTTGTGGCTGATGCCGTCGGCGCAGGGCACGAAGACCATGGCCGTGGGTGCCAGCCGCGCCAGGTACACGGCGTCGTGCCCGGCACCGCTGACCACGTCCATCGCGCTGTAGCCCAGGGCCTGGGCATCGGCGCGCACGCCTTCGACCAGCGCGGGCGCAAACGGCTGTGGCGGGAAGTACACCACCTGCTCCACCGCGATGGGCGTGCGGTGGGCGGTGCCGATGCGCTCGCAGGCGGCGCGCAGCTCGGCGTCCATCTGCAGCAGCTCGGCGTCGTCGGCAGCACGCAGGTCCACCGTCATGCGCACGCTGCCGGGGATCACGTTGCGCGAACTCGGGAACACCTCCAGCACGCCCACCGTGCCGCGGGCATGCGGCGCATGGTCCAGGGCGATGCGGTTCACTTCGGCCACCAGTGTGCTGGCGGCCAGCAGCGCATCGCGGCGCAGCGCCATGGGCGTGGGGCCGGCATGCGCCTCCATGCCCTGCACCGTCACGTCGTACCAGCGCTGGCCCAGGGCACCCTGCACCACGCCGATCACGCAGCCATTGGCCTCCAGCACCGGGCCCTGCTCGATGTGCGCCTCGAAATATGCGCCCACGGGCGGCGTGGGGCCGCTTTCGCCGGCATAGCCGATGGCGGCCAGTGCCTCGGCCACGCTGGTGCCCTGCGCGTCGCGTTGGGCCAGCGCATGGTCGAGCGTGAAGGCGCCGGCGAACACGCCCGAGCCCATCATCACCGGCACGAAGCGCGAGCCCTCTTCATTGGTCCACACCGCCACCTCGATGGGGGCTTCGGTCACGATACCGTGGTCGTTCAGGGTGCGCACCAACTCGATGCCGGCCAGCACGCCGTAGTTGCCATCGAACTTGCCGCCCGTGGGCTGGGTGTCGATGTGGCTGCCGGTCATCACCGAGGGCAGGGCGTCGTTGCGGCCCGCGCGGCGCGCGAAGATATTGCCGATGGCGTCGGTGCGCACGCTGCAGCCGGCCTCGCGCGCCCAGCGCACGAAGAGGTCGCGGCCTTCGCCGTCCAGCGCGGTCAGGGCCAGGCGGCACACGCCGCCCTTGGGCGTGGCGCCTATCTGCGCCAGGTCCATCAGCGATTGCCACAGGCGCGCGCCGTTCACGCGCGGCAGCAGGGCAGAGGGGTTGGTCATCATGTTCACGGTAAGCTTTCCTGAAAAATGGGGCGGGGCGCTACGCGAGGCCCACGCCGAGGTAGCGGTCCTTGATGGCGTCGTCGGCCAGGAAGGCGGCGTTGTCCGCCTCATGCACGATGGCGCCCTGCTCGATCACGTAGTGCCGGTCGGCCAGCTGGGTGCAGACCTCCAGGTTCTGCTCCACCAGCAAAATGGCCACGCCCGCGGCCTTGATGGTCTTGAGCTGCGCCACGATCTCCTCGACGATCACGGGCGCCAGGCCTTCCACGGGCTCGTCCAGCATCAACAGGCGCGGTGCATTCATCAGCGCGCGGCCGATGGCCAGCATCTGCTGCTCGCCGCCTGAGAGCTGGCCGCCGCCATTGCTGCGCCGCTCCTTGAGGCGCGGAAAGATGCGGTAGACGTCCGGCAACTGCCACGGCGAGCGCTTGCGCTGGCCCAGCAGCAGGTTCTCCTCCACCGTGAGCAGCTTGAAGATGCCGCGGTGCTCGGGCACCAGGCACACGCCGCGCTGGGCGATGGCGTGCGTGGCCAGGCCCTGCACCTCTTCGCCCGCAAAGCGCACGCGGCCCTGGGTGGGCGGCACCACGCCGCAGATGCTCTTGAGCGTGGTGGTCTTGCCGGCACCGTTGCGCCCGAGCAAGGTGACCAGCTCACCGTCGCCCACGCGCAGGTCCACGCCCTGCAGCACATGGCTCTTGCCGTAGTGGGCGTGCAAGCCCTGGATGTCGAGGATCGTCATGCCGCCTTGCCCCCCGTGATCATGTTGCCCAGGTAGGCGCTGCGCACCCGGTCGTCGCTGCGGATCGCGTGCGGATGCCCTTCGGCCAGCACGCGGCCCTGCTGCATTACCGTCACGGTGTCGGAGATGTCCATCACGATGTTCATGTTGTGCTCGATGAGTACCACGGTGTGCTCGTCCTTGAGGCCCTGGATCAGCCGCTTCATGTCATCCAGGTCGTCGATGCCCATGCCGGAGGTGGGCTCGTCCAGGAAGATCGCCTTGGGCCGCGCCGCCAGCGCCATGCCCACCTCCAGCCGGCGCTGCTGGCCGTGCGAGAGGTTGCCCACGGGCGTGTCGGCATGGCGCTCCAGGCCGAGGCGCGCGAGCACGCTGGCCACCACCCCGGCCTGCGAGCGCGCGCCCTGCGGCGCATGCCAGCAGTTGAGCGCATGGCGCGGCGCGGTGCCCTGGGCCGCCAGGCGCAGGTTCTCGCGCACGGGCAGGGTCAGGAACAGGCTCGTCACCTGGAATGAGCGCGCCATGCCGCGCTGCACGCGGCGGTGGTCGGGCTCGTGCGTCACGTCGTGCCCGTCGAACACGATGCGCCCGCCACTCACGGCCTTGGTGCCCGTGAGCATGTGGAACAGCGTGGTCTTGCCCGCGCCGTTGGGGCCGATGACCGAATGGACCGTGTTCGCGCGCACCTTGAGGTCCACGCCCGCGAGGGCGGCGAACTTGTCGTAGCGCTTTTCCACGCCCACGGCTTCGAGCAGGATGGGAGAGGCTGCGGTGTTCATGCCTGGCCTCCTTGCGTGCTGGCGTCTGTCTTGCCGCCACGGCCCTTGCCGCGCAACAGATTCCAGGCCGACTCGCCCAGGCCCCACAGGCCGCGCTGCATGCCCAGGCTGACCACCATCAGCACCACCCCCAGGATCAGCAGCCAGCGCGGCCACAGGGTGGACAGCCAGTCGCCCAGCAGCAGGTAGAAGGCCGAGCCGAGCAGCGAGGCCAGCAGGTTGCCCGTGCCGCCAATCACGGTCATCACCAGGATCATCTCGCTGGTGTGGTATTCGGCATTCGCCAGCGGGGCGATGCCGGTCATCATGGCGTGCAGCGCGCCGGCCAGGCCCGTCACCGCGCCCGAGATCACGAAGGCCTGCAGCTTGAGCAGGCGCAGGTTGTAGCCGATGGCGCCTGCACGCTCCTCGTTGTCGCGCACCGCCAGCAGCGTGCGCCCGAAGACCGAGGCCGACACCTTCTGCAGCAGCCAGAAGGCCACCAGGAACACCGTGGCCACGAAGCCGTAGTACTGCCAGGGTGAATTCAGCGGCCACAGCGTGAAGCCACCCACGGCCAGCGAGGGGCGCGGGATGTCCATCAGCCCGTTGTCGCCCCCCGTGATGCCGGGCATTGAGTAGGCGAGAAAGTAGAACATCTGCGCGAAGGCCAGCGTCAGCATCACGAAGTAGGTGCCACGCTGGCGGATGGCCACCCAGCCGACGATGGCCGCGCCCAGCGCCCCGATCACCACGGCGAGCGCCAGGGCCAGCGGCATGGGCAGGGGCCAGCGCGTGAGCGTGAGGGCGATGGTGTAGCTGCCCAGCCCGAAGAAGATGCCCTGCCCGAAGGACAGCAGCCCGGTGTGGCCCAGCAGCAGGTTGCAGCCCATGGCGGCCAGGCCATAGATCAGCACCTCGCTGGCCAGCGAGCCCGATTGCATGGTCAGCGGCATCACCAGCACCACGGCCAGTGCCAGCAGCAGGTGGAAATTCTTGCGCAGAAGTGTCGTCATGGTGGTGTTCATCCTTTGCGGCCCAGCAGGCCATGCGGGCGCAGCAGCAGCACGGCGGCCATGGCGATGTAGATCATCAGGCGCGCACCCTCGGGCCACACCGTGCTCATCACGCTCTGCACGATGCCGATCAAAAGGCCGCCGATCAGCGCGCCGGCGAAGCTGCCCATGCCCCCGACCACCACCACGATAAAGGCCACGCCCAGCGCCTCGATGCCCATGAAGGGCTCGGCCCCGCGCATCGGGGCGGCGAGCACGCCGGCAATCGCGGCGGTGGCCGCGCCCAGCGCGAACACCAGGCTGAAGATGCGGAACACGTTGATGCCGAGCAGCGAGACCATCTCGGTCGATTCACTGCCCGCGCGCACCGCGCTGCCCAGGCGCGTGCCTTCGAGCACATACCACAGGCCCACGGCCAGCACGGCGGTGAAGCCGATCACGAACAGCCGGTACTTGGGGTAGACAATGCCGCCCCACATGACCACGCCCTGCAGCAGGTCGGGCACCGGCACGCTGTCGCCTAGCGGCCCCCACTGCAGGATCACCAGTTCCTGGATGGCCAAGGCCAGGCCCACGGTGACGAGGATGTGGAACTCGTGCGGCTTGGCGTACACATGGCGCAGCACGAGCTTCTCGGTGAGCCAGCCCAGCGCGCCCACGAGCACGGGCACCACAGCCAGGGCCAGCCAGAAGCTCAGGCCCCAGCGCGTCATCTGAAAGCAGAAGTAGGCGCCCAGCAGGTAGAAGGCCCCGTGCGCGAAGTTCACGAAGCGCAGCAGGCCGAACACGATGGACAGGCCGACGGCCAGCAGGAAGTACAGCATGCCGATGCCGATCCCGTTGATGGCCTGTAGCAGGTAGATGTTCATGGGCGAGGTGAGAGGGGGGGATGGACTTGCGGCGCGCAGGCACGGCCCGCAAAGAGGTGGCTTCAATGGCGAGGGCGGCCAGGAACTTTGGCGTTCTCGCGGATTTGCGCTCGGCCAGATAACTAGGCGGTGAGCCGCGGACAGTGCGCTAGCACGGCAAGGCTCTCCAACGACGTTAGCTGGTCGAACGCAAATCCGTATCAGGCGAGCTTGCAGCCGGTCTGGTCCAGGGGCAGGAAGGACTTGCCCGAACTGACCACATCCACGTAGTCGTCCTTGTTGGCCATCTTCGCCTTGGCCTTGCCCTTGAGCAGGTAGTAGTTCTTGAGCACCTGGTGGTCGCCCTTGCGGATCTCTTCATCACCCGTCAGGCCTTGGTACTTCATGCCTTCCATGGCGGCGATCACGGCCTTGGGCTCCACCGTGCCGGCCTTGATGATGCCGTCGATCATGAGCTTGGTGCAGATGTACGAGCCCGCCAGGCTGTAGTTGGGGTTGGACTTGAACTTGTCGTTGCTGCGCTTGACCAGGTCCAGGTTGAGCGGCGCATTGGCCGTGTGCCAGTACTGCGCGCCAAAGTACACGCCCTCACACAGGTCGGCGCCCAGCGACTCGAACTGCTCCAGCCCCGAGGCCCAGGCCACCAGGATGGTCATGTTCTTGTGCATGCCGAAGCTCACCGCCTGGCGCAGCGCGTCGGACGACTGCGAGCCGAAGTTGAGCAGCACCAGCACGTCGGGCTTGGCGGCCATGGCATTGGTCAGGTAGCCGCTGAACTCCTTTTCGGTCAGCGAGTGGTAGCTGTTGCCCACATGCTCCAGGCCCTTTTCCTTGAAGATGTTCTTGGCCGCCGAGAGCAGGCCGTCGCCGAACACGTACTGCGGCGTGATGGTGTACCAGCGCTTGGCCTTGGGCAGGGCCTCGGCCAGGGGGCGCACCGTCTGCTCGATGGCGCCGAAGGTGGGCACCGACCAGCGGAAGGTGGCGGCATTGCAGTCCTTGCCCGTGATCTCGTCGGCACCGGCGGTGGTGATGAAGATGCCACCGGCCTTCTCGGCCTCTTTGCCCATGGCCAGCGATTCGGACGACAGGATGCCGCCCGCGAAGAAGCGCGTGCCCTGTTGCTGCGAGGACTCCTGCACCTTGCGCACGGCCGTGGCGGGCTTGCCTTCGGTGTCCAGCACCGTGTAGGCCAGGGGGCGCTTGAGGACGGTGCCGTACTGCTCGATGGCCAGCTTCATGCCCAGGTCCGCGAACTTGCCATTGGCCGCGAACGCGCCCGACATGGGCACCGGGCAGCCGAACTGGATGGCGCCGCTGGCCTGCGCCCAGGCGCTCTGGGCCAGGCCCAGCGATGCGGGCAGTGCGCCCAGGGCAGAGAGTTGCAAGAGGTGGCGACGGTGCATGGGGGCTCCTGTGGAGGGGTTGAGGCCGGCTGGCCGATAGCGGGGCACGACTTGTGCAAAGCACATGGCGTGCCACCGCTGCAGAGCGTCGTTGGCGCTCATTTCTCGTATTTATAGTGATAAATAGAATAAACACCGTGCGTGGAAACCCTGCATCGCTCCCGCTGCCCCCATGCGGTGCATACACTGCACCACGGGCGGTACTTCACCCCTGCCGCGCACCGGCGTGTGCATCCGTCCGAGCAACGACAATCCATCCATGCCAAGCAAACCGTCCGCACAGAAGCCGCTCAAAGCCCTCAAGCGCCCCGACCTGGTGGCGCAGGAGATCAAGCGCCTGATCACCGAGAAGAACCTGAGCCCGGGTGACCGCCTGCCGCGCGAGAGCGAGCTGCAGGCGCAGTTCGAGGTCAGCAAGGGCACCATCCGCGAGGCCCTGAAGTCGCTGGAGGTGCAGGGGCTGGTGACCATCTCCACCGGCCCCTCGGGCGGCGGCACCATCGCCGAAGTGCCGCTGGACCGCACCCTGCAGTTCATGCAGAACTACCTATTCTTCCAGGAAGTGACCATCGACAACATCTATGCCGTGCGCCAGTTCCTGGAGCCCGAGCTGGCCGCCGGCGCCGTGCCGCACCTGACCGAGGCCGACTTCGAGGCGCTGGAGCATTCCATCGCCTGCTGCGACCCCGCGTCGAGCAGCGAGGACATGCTCAGCCAGCGGCGCGAGGACGTGAACTTCCACGACATCCTGGCGGCGGCCAACCCGAACCCCTTCCTGCGCTTCAACTGTGAGCTGATCAACGAGATGCTGCGCCAGCTCATCGTCTACGGCAACCGCACGCCCAAGGCCGAGCACCGGCGCTTCGGCGAGGTCAACGCCAACTTCCACCGCGAGATCGTGCAGGCCGCGCGGAAGCGCGACGTGGAAACCGTGCGCACGCTGATGGCGCGCCACATGCAGGACGCGGCCAGCAGCGTCAAGCGCATGAAGGGGCGCATCCAGGGCCGGCTGATCCTGGACGCCGACACCCTGCGCAGCCCGCGCTCGGCCCATGTGCGGCCCAAAGCCGCCGCCAAGACGACCAAGCCGAAAGCTGGCGAGTAGGAGCTCAGCGCGCTGGCTGAAACATGATGATGGCCATGCCGCACAGCGCCACGGCCACACCGGCAATGTCCCAGGCCGTGGGTCGGATCTGGTCCACCGCCCAGAGCCAGGCCAGCGCCACGCCGATGTAGACGCCGCCATAGGCGGCATACACCCGGCCGGCGGCCGCCGTGTCGTGCAGGGTCAGCAGCCAGGCGAACAGCGCCAGACTGGCGGCCGCGGGCAGCAGCAGCCACATGGGCTTGCCTTGCTTGAGCCACAGGTAAGGCAGGTAGCAGCCCACGATCTCGGCCAGCGCGGTGGCGATGAACAGCAGCAGGGTCTTCATGCGGAGGGCAGGGGCGGCAGGGCGATTTGGGTCATGACGCTTCGATGGTGGGCGAAGCATCCGGGGTGGTCAAGCGCCTATCGTGAAGCCTGTTTCACCACACGGCATTGACCACCATGATCACCTGCTTCATCCGCTACGAAATCGACCCTTTCCAGCGCGACAGCTTTGCCGAGTACGCGCGGCGCTGGGGCCAGATCATCCCGCGCTGCGGCGGCCACCTGCTGGGCTACTTCCTGCCGCACGAGGGCAGCAACTACGAGGCCTGGGGCCTGATCGGCTTCGACTCGCTGGCCGCCTACGAGGCCTACCGCGCGCGCTTGCGCAGCGATGCCGAGGGCCGCGCCAATTTCACCTTCGCGCAGGAAAAGCGCTTCATCCTGCGCGAGGAGCGCACGTTCACCCAGGGGGTGGAAGGCACGCTGGGCCTGCCAGCCCATGCGCAGGGGCCCACGCCATGATGGCCGTGATCTTCGAGGTGACGCCCGTGCCCGGCCAGCGCGGCGCCTATTTGGATGCGGCAGCGGCCTTGAAGCCCCTGCTCGCGCAGACCGACGGCTTTGTCTCTATCGAGCGCTTCGAGAGCCTGGCCACGCCGGGCAAGCTGTTGTCGCTGTCCTTCTGGCGCGATGAAGAGGCCGTGGCCCGATGGCGCCAGCAGGAGGCGCACCGCAGCACCCAGGCGGCCGGGCGCGACCATGTGTTTGCCGACTACCGCCTGCGCGTGGCGGCGGTGGTGCGCGACTACGGCATGAACGACCGGGCGCAGGCGCCTGGCGATTCGCGCGCGGTGCACGGCTGAAAACCGCAGCCCTCACACCGGCATGAGGCCGGTGCGCAGGGCGTGCGCCCACCCGGGCCGACCGTTCCGATCGGCCAGCACGGCCATGGATTCGTGGTCGTAGGGCACCAGGTGGTGCTCCACAGCCCAGCCCCGCCCAGTCAACTCCGCGATGGCGTAGCGCGCGTCAGGCGTGCCGTTCTCCACCTTGTGGGCAACGGGGTGGTCATCGTCGTAGGCCTGCAGGCCCACGCTGCCGGGGTTGAGCAGCAGCACACCGGCACCCAGGCGCACCTGGCGCGGCACATGCGTGTGGCCGCAGGCGATCAGCGGTGCGTACTGGCCCGCCAGGCGCTCGTCGATCTCTGCCGGGATGGCGGCACGCACCGTGGAGCCGTCCAGCGTTTCGAGCAGGTATTCGTGGTCGCTGCGCGGCGAGCCATGGCACAGCAGCACGCCCTCGTCCAGGCGCAGGGTGTGGGTGAGGCTGCGCATCCAGGTGAACTCCGCTTCGGTGAGCTGCGCATGCGCGTACTGGTCCGATGCGCCGCCGTGGCCGGGGCACAATTGCAGCACCTGGCGCTCGTGGTTGCCCGCAAGCGACAGCCAGTCCGAGGCCATGAGCCACTGCGCCGTCTCGCGCGGCAGCAGCGGGCCCGAAAGGTTGTCGCCCAGGTTCACCACCCGGTCGGCGCCGCGCCGGGCAATGTCCGCCGCCACGGCTTCGAGAGCCGCGAGGTTGCCGTGGATGTCGGAGACAAAAGCGATGCGCATGGAATGGGGGGCGTGGGGTGGCGGTTGAGCCGTCAGCAGGGGGACACGCTGCCGCCGGCGCTGCTGAGCAAATGGGCGGTCACCTGGGCGCGGTTGAACAGCAGGTCGCACAGCCATGCATAGACCAGTGCAATATAGCCCAGCAGCGCCCAGCCCACATAGTCGCCGAAGACGATGGTGTGCAGCCAGTTCTGCCCGAACAGGTAGGCCGCGCTGGCAGCAGCGGTGGCCAGCAGCAGGGTGGCCGCAGCGGGCAACAGCTGCAGCCGGGCGGCGGGGCGCCTGAGCGCCGCCACGCCCAGCAGGGCAAAGGCCAGCGCATTCGCACCGCTGAAGATGCGCAGCTCGCGCAGCAGCTTGCCGGCCGTCTCCAGGTACTGCGTGCGGATGAGGTCTGAGAGCTGCGCCTGCATCTGCTGCAGGGTGCCAAGCTTGAGCGCCATGCGCTCGGTGGCGCGCCGGCGGCACGCGCATTCGGGTATGCCCATCTCGGCGGCGATGGCTGCGATGCGTGCGGGCAGGCCGTGGGTGAGTGCCCCGCGCACAGCGGCGATTTCGCGCTCACGGTCATGCAGCAGGGCGCGTGCCTTGCCATCGAGAAAGCGTGCGTCCAGCGCCGCGATCTTCTCGCCGGTCTTGCGCTCGATCTGCTGGCGGATCAGCTCCCGGGCCTGGTGCTCCACCCAGGTCGGCCGGGCCAGGGACACCGCGAACAGGGCGCCAAAAAATAGGCTGCCCACGAGGGCGATGGCAAGGACCAGGGGGCGGATGGTGGTGTGCATGGCAGGCGAAGCAAGAGGCCGGGGACCGGCCACGATACGGCAGCCCGGGCGCAACGCAAGCCACGCCCTGCACGATTGTGTGACTTATGCCCGCAAACCAGGCCGCGTTCGGGGCAACGACCTCACGGCCGCCATCACAGCGCGAAGATCTTGCCCGGGTTCAGGATGTTCTTCGGGTCCAGCGCGCGCTTGATGGCGCGCATCATGCCCACCGCGCCGGCTCCGGTCTCGTCGAGCAGAAAGCCCATCTTGTGCAGGCCTATGCCGTGCTCGCCGGTGCAGGTGCCGCCCAGGGCCAGGGCACGCGCCACGAGCTTGTGGTTCAGGTCCTCGGCGGTCACGCGCTCTTCGGGGATGTTCGGGTCCAGCAGGTAGCCGAAGTGGAAATTGCCGTCGCCCACGTGGCCCACGAGGAAGTAGGGGATGCCGCTGGCCTCGGCCTCGGCCACCGAATCGAGCAGGCAGTCCGCCAGGCGGCTGATGGGCACGCAGGTGTCGGTGCTGATGGCGCGGCAGCCGGGGCGGCTCTGCACGGCAGCGAAGTAGGCGTTGTGCCGTGCGGTCCACAGGCGCGTGCGTTCCTCGGGCGTGCTGGCCCACTCGAAGGCATTGCCACCGAACTCGCTGGCGATCTCCTGCACGGTCTCGGCCTGCTCCTTCACGCTCGACGGCGAGCCGTGGAACTCCATGAGCAGCATGGGTTCCTCGCGCAGGCCGAGCTTGCTGTGGGCGTTGACCATGCGCACCGTGTGGTGGTCGATCAGCTCCACGCGCGCGATCGGCACACCGAGCTGGATGGTCTGGATGGTGGTGCGCACGGCCGCCTCGATGCTCGGGAACGAGCAGATCGCGGCCGACACGGCTTCGGGCAGCGGGTACAGGCGCACGGTGATCTGGGTCATGATGCCCAAGGTGCCCTCGCTGCCCACCATCAGGCGCGTGAGGTCGTAGCCGGCGCTGCTCTTCTTGGCGCGCGTGCCGGTGTGAATGACCTCGCCGCTGGCGGTCACCACCTCCAGTGCCAGCACGTTCTCGCGCATGGTGCCGTAGCGCACGGCGTTGGTGCCACTGGCGCGCGTGGCGCTCATGCCGCCGATGCTGGCGTCCGCACCCGGGTCGATGGGGAAGAACAGGCCTGTGTCCTTGATCGCGTCGTTGAGCGCCTTGCGCGTGATGCCGGGCTGCACCGTCACCGTGAGGTCCTCGGCATCGATGCTGAGCACCTGGTTCATGCGGCTCACGTCGATGCTGATGCCGCCCTGCACGGCCAGCAGGTGGCCTTCGAGCGAGGAGCCGGCGCCGTAGGGGATCACCGGCACCTCGTACTGGCTGGCCAGTTTCACGGCATCGGCCACGTCCTGCGTGCTTTCGGCAAACACCACGGCCGAGGGCGGTGGCGCCTGCAGCGAGCCTTCGTCGCGCCCATGCTGCTCGCGCACGGCCTGGGCCAGGGAGCAGCGGGCGCCGAAACGGGCCTGCAGCGCGTCGATCAGCGCCGGGGGCACCTCGCGCAGGTGGATCTCGGGCAGCAGGTGCGAGGCGGCGGTGGGGGCGTTCATGGGTTTGTCTCCGTGCGTGGGCAGTGGTGCTTCGGTCATTTTAGGGTGGCATGGTCCGGGGCGTGTGCCTGTGCGCCGCACATCCCTGAATGCGGCGCGGATGCACCCGGGTATGCACCGATGCCGCCTCGCACCTGGGCATTTACATTACGTTCGAAATGTATATTGTGATCAAGCAATGAGCAAGTCCCCGCCCATCCAGCCGCAAGCCGCCACCCCCCGGCGCACGCATGCCGAGCGCAGTGCCGCCACGCGCCAGCACCTGATCGCCACCGCCATCGATGTGATCCAGAGCAAGAGCTTCGAGGAGATGTCCATCCACGAGCTGGCCCGCTCGGCCGGCATGACTTCAGGGGCCGTGCAGCACCACTTCGAGTCCAAGGCCGTGCTGATGATGCGGGTGCTCAGCGAGCTGATCGACTCAGGCCGCCAGGACGGCCAGCTGTGGCCAGCCGCCGCGCTCGCGCCGCCGCAACGCGCTGCGCAATTCGTGCATGCCGCATGGAACCTGGTCTATGCCCAGCCACGCTTCATCGTGGCCTGGAACATCTACCTGGGCTGCCGCAACCAGCCCGAAGTGCTGACGCACATCGCCGCGCTGCGCTCCACGCTCAATGCGCAGATGCGCGCAGGCTTCTTCGACACGTTCCCCGAACTCACTGGCCATGCAGACCGCGAGGCTTTCCTGGGCCTTGTGTTTTCCACACTGCGCGGCCTGGGCCTGCTGCAGTTGTTCACCCCTGTGGTGGATGGCCCTGCACACAAGGCTGCCCACATCGCACAGCTCGAATGCCTGGCGGGCCTCATTGCCGCCCGCTGCCAGGAGGAAGGTGGCGGCGGCAAGGCCCGCAGCCGCCAGCGCACAGCGCGTACCAAGACACCAACGACAGGAGACAAACCATGACTGTGCAGTATCTGCATTCACCGGCTTCACCGCGCGTGCTGATGGCCGCTGCGTGCCTGGCAGTGGCCACGGCTGCCGGTGCGCAACCGGGTGCCTACCCCTCCAAGCCCATCCAGATCATTGCCCAACAGCCTCCCGGCAGTGGCTCGGACGCCATGACCCGCGTATGGGCTGACTGCGCCGCCCGCGAGCTGGGCCAGGCCGTGGTGGTGCAGAACAAGCCCGGGGCCAATGGCATCCTGGCGGTCAACTACCTCAAGGCCCAGCCAGCCGATGGCTACAGCCTGATGAGCATCGGCATGTCGCAGATGTCCATCACGCCGTATGTGTACAGGCAGCAGCCCTACGACCCTTTGCGCGACTTTGATGGCGTTTCCGTCCTGGGCACCTCACCGCTCGTGCTCGCCGTGCCGTCAGGGCAGGGTATCACCCGCCTGGCCGACCTGGAGAAGCTGGCGCGTGCCACTCCGGGCGGGCTCAACTTCGGCTCACCGGGCAAGGGCAGCCCTGCGCACCTGCTCACCACCGCCCTCATGGACCGCATGGGTGTGCCAGCCACCCATGTCCCCTTTGTCGGCGAGGGTGCGGGCCTCACGGCGCTGATGGGCCAGCAGATCCATGCGATGACCCTGGTGATCGGCACGGCCACCGCGCAGGTCAAGGCCGGCAAGCTGGTGCCGCTGGCCCTGTTTGCTGCCCAGCGCACACCGCAGCTACCTGACGTGCCCACCATCGCCGAAGCCCTGCCCGCAGCCGGCGACCTGGCGCGGCCCTCGTGGATTGCGGTGGTGGCCCGGGCAGGGACACCGCCGGACTTGCTCAACAAGCTCAATGCGGTGACGGACAAATGCCGCAGCGATGCCCAGTACAAGTCCCGCCTGGAGACCATGAACGTGACACTCACGGGATCCACCCCCGGCGATGCGCGCGCCTGGGCTGCCCGCGATGCTGCCGTGTGGCGCCCTCTGATCGACAAGCTGGGCCTGGCCACGGAATGACGCTGCACGCACCGATCCGGCCCGCGGCGCCCGAGGCCGTGCTTGCGCACGGTGGCCGCTTGCGCGGGGTCTGGGAGTCCGGTCTGCGCGTGTTCCGGGGGGTGCGCTATGCACTGGCGCCGTACGGAGCGCGCCGCTTTCTGCCGCCTGTGGCCGTGCCGGCCTGGAGCGGCGTGCGCGATGCCGTGGCCTTTGCGCCCATGGCGCCGCAGTTGGCCCGGGCCGCCTTGGCCGGTGCGCCAGTGCAGGGCGGGGAAGACTGCCTGGCACTGAATATCTGGGCGCCTGAGGCAGGGGCCGGCGAGCACCTGCCGGTGATGGTGTGGGTGCATGGCGGCGGGTTCTTTCGCGGCAGCGCCAGCGATCCCTTGTATGACGGTGCAGCATTTGCGCGCCAGGGCATCGTGTTCGTGTCGCTGCAATACCGCCTGGGGGTGGATGGTTTTCTGCATGTGCAGGACGCGACAGCCAACCGCGGCCTGCTCGACCAGGTGGCTGCCCTGAAATGGGTGCAGGACCACATCCACGCCGTTGGCGGTGACCCGGCGCGGGTGACGGTGTTCGGCCAGTCCGCAGGTGCCGGTGCCCTGGCGTGCCTGCTGGGCATGTCGGTGGCGCAGGGGCTGTTCCAGCGCGCCATCCTGCAAAGCCCGAGCATCGCCTGCCAGGACCTGGCAGACGCGGCTGCGGTACGCATGGCCATCGCAGCGCTGGTGGGGGTGGCACCCACGCGCGATGCGTTGGCGGCAGCGCCGCTGCCTGCGGTGCTGCACGCCGTGCACCGCCTGGCTGCGGAGCCGGCCCTGCGGCTGCAGCATGGCATTGACGGGCGCAACTTCTTTCCGCTGCGGCCTGTGGTGGATGGCACGGTGCTGCCTGCGCCGCCCTTGCAGGCCATGCAGCATGCCTGGGCATGTGCACTGCCCAGCCTGCAGGTAATGGTGGGCAGCAATGCCGATGAGATGCGCCTGTACCACGTGCCCGGTGGCGCGGTGGACCGCGTGACGGGCGCGCAGCTGCAGTCCTTTGCCGATGCCGTGGGCTTGCCGGCCAATGGGCTGCAGGCCTATGCGGCGGCTGCAGGGCAGGGCGCCACCACCCCGGGCGAGCTGCTGTGCGCTGTGCAGTCGGACTATTACTACCGCGTTCCCGCGCACCGCATCGCCTCCATGGCCGGCGCCCTGGGCGTGAAGGCGTATCTGTACCAATTCGGCTGGAGGTCGCCCCAGTGGCGTGGGCGGCTGGGCGCGGCCCATGCGGTGGAGCTGCCCTTTGTGTTTGGCAACCTGCACTCCGCGCAGGGGCTGGAATTCACGGGCGCTTGCGCACCGCAGGCACTGTCGGACGCCATGCACGGTGCCTGGGTGCGCTTTGCAACCAGTGGCGACCCGGGATGGCCGGCCCATGCGCAAGCGGCGCCATGGGCCATGCACTTCAATGTGCCATCCCGGTGCGTGCCAGATCCAGCAGCCGCTCACTGGTGCGTCTGGGAGGGCATTCTCTAGCACTCCGACGGGGCAGGCCACGACTCGGACAATCCGGTGGTGCGCCAAGCTGGTGCATTTTGCTTGTATACCAGTTGGCACGGAAGCTGCAAAGGTGGTGTCAATGACCTCCGCCACCGACATCAGCAACCGCATCATCGAAGCCGTGATGGCCCAGAAGCTGGCCCCGGGCTCGCGCCTGGGCGAGCAGCAGCTGGCCATGCTGTTCGACTGCAGCCGCACCATCGTGCGCGAGGCGCTCACGCGGCTGTCCACGCGCGGCATCGTCACCGTCAGCGCGCGCCGCGGCTGGTACGTGATCGAACCGTCCGAGGACGAGGCGCGCGAGGCCTTCGAGGCGCGCCGCGTGATCGAGCTCGGGTTGCTGCACCAGCTCAAGTCGGTGGACAAGGCGGCCGTGCGCCAGCTCAAGAACCACCTGCAGCGCGAGAAGGCGGCCCTGGCCGGCAGCGACGTGGGGGCACGCAGCTTTCTGCTGGGGGACTTTCACGTCTGCCTGGCCGAGTGCCTGGGCAACAGCCTGCTGGCCGACACGCTGCGCGACTTCACGGCGCGCACCACGCTGATCGCCATGCTCTACCAGTCCTCGCACGACGCGGCTCAATCGTGCGCCGACCACGTGCGCATCGTCGAGGCGCTGGAGGCCGGCGACATCGCCCGCGCCGAGGCCCTGATGTCCGAACACATCGGCACCGTGCAGGACGCCCTGCGCCTGCAGGCGGCCCACGACCCGCTGGCCGAGCTGCGCGATGCGCTGGCGCCCGTGCGCAAGAGTGCTGCCGCGCCCGAGGCTGCCGTGAATGTCAAAGGCCGCGCCCCGCGCAAGGCGGCCGCCAAGAAATCTGTTCCCCCACCGTCCGACGACGCATCCACCTACCTAGGAGCCCTGCTATGACCATCCGTGCCCGTGCCACCACCCGCCGTTCCACCCTGGGCCTGCTGGCCGCCGCCGGCCTGTCGGCCGCGCTGCTGGCGCCCGCCGCGCATGCGCAGAACGCGCTGGACAACATCCTCAAGGCCAAGGAAATCAAGATCGCCATCCCCACCGACTACCCGCCCTACGGCTTCGTTGGCACCGACCTCAAGCCCCAGGGCCTGGACGTGGAGATGGCCAACTACATTGCCGCCAAGATGGGCGTGAAGGTCGAGCTGATCCCGGTGACCAGTGCCAACCGCATCCCCTACCTGCAGACGCAGAAGGCCGACCTCGTCATCTCCACCCTGGGCAAGAACCCCGAGCGCGAGAAGGTGATCGACTTCACCGCCGCCTACGCGCCGTTCTTCCAGGCCGTGTTCGCGAGCAAGAGCCTGTCGATCAAGAGCTTTGCCGACCTGACCGGCAAGTCGGTGGCCGTGACGCGCGGCGCCATGGAAGACCAGGAGCTGGCCAAGGTCGCGCCCGCCGGCGTGGACGTCAAGCGCTTCGAGGACCATGCCGCCAGCATCTCGGCCTTCGTATCGGGCCAGACGCAGGCGATTGCCACCAGCGCATCGACGGCCGGCACCATCATGGTCAAGAACCCCAACCTGGCCACCGAGTACAAGCTGCTGCTCAAGGACAGCCCCAACTTCATTGGCGTGGCCAAGGGCGAGGACAAGCTGCGCCTGCGCGTGAACGAGATCATCGCCGAGGCCAGGAAGTCCGGCGACATCGACAAGCTGTCCAGCAAGTGGCTGGGCCGCCCAGCAGGCGACCTGCCGCAGTAAGCGATTGATAAAACTCTTCTGGCGTTGTTGCTGCGTCTTGTCGTACTAGCGTACTGCCTGCGACGCAGCGCCTAGCCAGAACCGCTTCGCTGAGTTTTCTCAACCGCTCTTCCAGGCGCATTCCATAGACTCCTTCCTGCACAGGCCTGCCGCGCGATGAGCGCGGCGGGGTAGGCACACCATGCTCATCCAACTGGATTTCTCTGCCGTTTTCTCGCAGTGGCCTCTACTGCTGCGCGGCGTGGCCTGGACGATAGGGCTCACCGTGGTGGGCACGGTGCTGGGCTTGCTGCTGGGCACGGCCTGCGCCTGGGCGCGCTCGCGCAACCTGGGTCCGCGCCCGGCGGCGCTGCGCTGGGTGGTGGCCGCGTACGTGGAGCTGGTGCGCAACACGCCGTTCATCGTGCAGCTGTTCTTCCTGTTCTTCGGGCTGCCGGCGCTGGGGCTCAAGCTCTCTCCCGAGCTCGCGTCGGTGCTGGCCATGGTGATCAACCTCGGCGCCTACTCGTCCGAGATCATCCGCGCCGGCATCGAGGCCACGCCGCGCGGCCAGGTGGAGGCCGCCGCCAGCCTGGCGCTCACCCCCGGCCAGACCTTCCGCCGGGTGGTGCTGCCGCCCGCACTGCAGAAGGTGTGGCCCTCGATGGTGAGCCAGATCATCATCGTCATGCTGGGCTCGGCTGTGTGCGGGCAGATCTCCACGCCGGAGCTGAGCTACGCCGCCAATCTGATCTCCAGCAACACCTTCCGCGCGTTCGAGGCCTTCATCGTGGCCACCATCGTGTACCTGGCGCTGTCCATGCTCACCCGGCGCCTGCTGGTATGGGTGGGCGCGCGTTTCCTCGTGGGGAGGTAATCCGCCATGGTTGAGTTTTCGATCTGGGACATCCTGCGCAACCTGCTGGGCGCCGCGCGCTGGACGGTGAGCCTCTCGCTGATCGCCTTCATTGGTGGCGGCCTCGTCGGCATGGCGCTGCTGGTGCTGCGCCTGTCCAAGCTGCGCGGTGCGCAGCGGGCCATCAACGCCTATGTTCAGGTCTTCCAGGGCACGCCGTTGCTGATGCAGCTGTTCCTGGCCTACTTCGGCATCGCGCTGTTCGGCATCAAGACCTCGCCGTGGACAGCGGCGGCCTTTGCACTCACGCTCTACACCAGCGCCTACCTCACCGAGATCTGGCGCGGCTGCGTGGAGTCCATCCCCAAGGGGCAGTGGGAGGCCGCGCAAAGCCTGGCGCTCAACTTCCGCGAGCAGCTGCGCCATGTGGTGCTGCCGCAGGCGCTGCGCATCGCGGTGCCGCCCACGGTGGGCTTTCTGGTGCAGGTGATCAAGGGCACGGCGCTGGCTTCCGTGATCGGCTTCGTGGAGCTGACCAAGGCCGGCAGCATGATCTCCAACGCCACCTACAAGCCCTTCCTGGTCTACGCCTGCGTGGCCCTCATGTACTTTGCGCTGTGCTTCCCGGTGAGCCTGGTGGCGCAGTCCCTCGAAAGGAAACTCCATGGCAACCGGCACTGACACCACCACGCCTGCCACCGCAGCCCCTGCCGATGTGCTGCCCGGCCGCCCCATCGTGGACATCACGGCGCTGCGCAAGTCCTACGGCACGAACGAGGTGCTCAAGGGCATCGATCTGAAGGTGCAGCGCGGCGAGGTGATCGCCATCATCGGCAAGAGCGGCTCGGGCAAGAGCACGCTGCTGCGCTGCATCAATGGCCTGGAGGTGTTCCAGGAGGGTGCGCTCAGCGTCAACGGCCAGAAGCTCATGCACGAAAGCCCCACCGCCATGCGCTCGCTGCGCCAGCAGGTGGGCATGATCTTCCAGAACTTCAACCTGTTTCCGCACCTCTCCGTGGGCCGCAACATCATGCTGGCGCCCACGCTGGTCAAGGCGCGCGACGCCAAGGCCGCCGCCGAGCAGGCGCGCCAGCTGCTCACCCGCGTGGGCCTGGCCGAGAAGTTCGACGCCATGCCCGACCAGCTCTCGGGCGGCCAGCAGCAGCGCGTGGCCATCGCCCGTGCGCTGGCGATGGAGCCGCAGGTGCTGCTGTGCGACGAGATCACCTCGGCGCTGGACCCCGAACTCGTGGGTGAGGTGCTGCGCGTGGTGGAGTCGCTTGCGCTCGAAGGCATGACGCTGATGATGGTCACGCACGAGATGGCGTTCGCGCGCAAGGTGGGCGACCGCGTGGTCTTCATGCACCAGGGCCGCGTGCACGAGACCGGCACACCGGCCGAACTCTTCGGCAGCCCGAAGACGCCCGAGCTGCAGCAGTTCCTCTCGTCGCTGCACGACTGATTGGCGGGCAAAAAAGAAGCACGCCGCAGCGTGCTTTTGGGATGAATGGGGAGGTGGGGTCGATCAGGACTTGGCGGCCAGGGCAAACTCTTCGAGCGACAGGAACTTGTCCTTGTTGCGGTCCAGGGCCTCGAACTTCTGGCTGATGGCCGGCAGCATCACGGCCTCCTGCGGGCTCAGCTGGCCATCGCGGTTGGCATCCGCTCGCGCAAAGGCGACGCCGGCCTGCGAGTTCTGCACCTGTTGGGTGGAGCTGGCCGTGCCGCCGAGCTGGGGTGCCAGGGCGGGGGATGGGGTCGTGGCGCTGTGCGGGATGGGTGGGGTCACTCCCAGGCTCGGTGCCGCAGGCCGGGTGCTGTTGGCAGGCGCGGTCAGCGGTGGGTTGTTGGTGGCGCTTTGCGCATGGGCGGTGGACGCCGCAGTGAAAGCGCCGATGGAGAGCACTGCAAACAGCAGAGCGCTGCTGGCATCGAAGGGATGGGCCGCTTTGCGCGATGGGGTGTTCACGGTCGTTGGGGTCTTCATGGGTGCTGAGCTCCGAAGTTGAACAGGCCGCCATTGCACCGCAGATGGCTGTGGGCAGCCAGCCATTTTGCCTGCTGTTGCCTGGGCCTACATTTGCCTGCCCGGTGTAACTCTTGGTGTAGGACGCCCGGCCGAATGCGCTGTGACCTGGCGCCGCGCGTGCGCTTGAAGTCCCACGCCAGTCCCTGCGCAAGTCCTACAGGCCCGATCACGGAGTGCTTGAACAATGGACCCAGAGCAATCAACGCTCTTCTTCTGACAAGGACTCTCCATGACTACCAAGCACACCCTCATCGCTTCCCTGGCCGTTCTCGCCTGCAGTGCCGCGCTGGCTCAGGCCCCCGCTGGCGTGGGCAAGACCCCTGCCGAAGTGAGCCCGTCCGCATCGGGTGGCGCAGCCGCCACTTCCGCACAAAACAAGGTCGATAACAAGAAGGCCAACTCGTCGGCCGCCGTGGCCAACCCCGCCGCCGGCATGGGCAAGGGTGCTCCCGCCCCTGAAATCGATGCCACCGCTGCCGGCGGCAAGGCGGCAGCCAATGCCGAAAAGAAGACCAACGCCCGCCTGATGGACGCCAACGGTGATGGCATGGTCTCGCGCGCCGAGTGGGACCGCTACCATGCAGACGCATGGGCCGGCATGCAGTCCAGCGCCAAGAACGGTCTGGTCTCCACCGCCGAGATCGATGCTGCCAACCGCCGCGCCACGGTCCAGTGATCGCCGCCATCGCGGCAGATGAATCCGGTGCGGCTGGCACTCGCCCTGGTGCGGGTGCCGCCCACCGGCCCCGTCCGGCGGGTGGCGCACTACCCGCACCTTCTTTCTCCATGCAGTGACGTGACACCTGCCTTTCAGGGGCATGGTGGGCATGAACTGCATTTGCCGTTTCCGCTTCTGCCTTTTCCCATGGGTTCAGGCGCCAATGTGCGGCGATGAATGACAATGCGGCGCATGGCTGTCGAGAAGGGTGTCCTGCACCTGCGATGGCAATCCCCATTCAACGAAACAGCGTTGCCGGACTTCTGCAGACGCTGCGCACAGGAGGCCTCCATGGGCAATCGACTCACCGCCATCGCCACCCGCACGGGCGATGCCGGCACCACAGGGCTGGGCAACGACCAGCGCGTCTCCAAGAGCAGCACCCGCATCCACGCCATGGGCGACGTGGACGAGCTCAACTCCCACATTGGCCTGCTACTGTGCGAACCCTTGCCCGATGATGTGCGCAGCCTGCTCGTGCAGGTGCAGCACCAACTGTTCAACCTGGGCGGCGAGCTGTCCATCCCCGGCTACGAACTGCTCAAGGCCGAGGCCGTGCTGCAACTCGACGAAGCTCTGGCGCACTACAACGCATCGCTGCCACGCTTGCAGGAGTTCATCCTGCCCGCCGGCACCCGAGCCGCATCACAGGCCCATGTCTGCCGCACCGTGGCCCGGCGCGCCGAGCGCGTGGTGGTAGGCCTGGGCAGTGAGGAAACCCTGAACGACGCGCCGCGCCAGTACCTCAACCGCCTGTCGGACCTGATGTTCGTGCTCGCCCGCGTGCTCAACCGCATGGACGGTGGCGACGACGTGTACTGGCAGAGCGAGCGGCTTGCGCGATCACAGGCCGCAGACAGCTGATCGCCACGGCTCTGTTGCGGAGACCTCAGGCCATCCCGAGCATGCGCGCCAGGTTGTTGTCGCTGCGCTCCTGCTGCAGCGTGATGCTGTGCTCCAGCGCCAGCAGATGCGCTTCCATCTCGCGCGCCGCACCGTCGGCGTCGCCCTGGGCGATGAGATCCACCACGCGCTCGTGCTCTTCGTGCTCGCACGAGGCCTTGCCGGGTGGCTCGTACAGCGCCACGATCAGCGAGCAGCGCGAGACCAGTTCCATCAGGTAGCGCTGCAGCACCGGGTTGCGTGCCAGCTCGGCCAGTCGCAGGTGGAAGGCACTGGCCAGCCGTGCCCAGGCGGGCTGCGTGAAGCGGTGCATGGCGTCGTGTTCCTGCGCAAGCTGCTGGCGCAGCGAGGCGATGTCCTCGCGCGTCGCATGGCGCGTGGCCAGGCGCACGATGGAGCCTTCGAGCGCGCGGCGCGCCTCGAACACCTGGCGCGTCTCCTCGGGCGTGGGCTCGGCCACGATGGCGCCGCGGTTGGGGCGCAGGTCCACGATGTGGTCGTGCGCCAGCGCCTGCAGCACCTTGCGCACGGTGGCGCGGCGCACGTCGAACAGCTCGCACAGCGAGGCCTCGGGCAGCTTGGTGCCGGGCGTCAGGCGCTGGGTCATCACGCTCTCGTACACCGTGTTGTAGATGCGTGTTTCCACGTCGTCGCCCGTGCGCAGGCCCGGCAGGCCGGGCAGGTCGCTTTCCTGCAGTTGCGCGGCCGCCTTGAGCGGCACTGCCGCAGGGGATTGGGTCGAGGTGGTGGCCCGCAGTGGCTTGGCGCCGGCGCGGGGAGTTGTCTTGGTGGCCATGGTGTTCGCCCGGAATGCCTGCTGTCTGTCGTCGCGCGGCCCGGCGGATGTTGTTGCCCCCATTGTCGCGCCTTCAGAGCCTGCCGTCCTGCAGCGCCTGCCAGACCTGCACCGCCAGGCGCACGAGGGCCAGGTCGCTGCCCGCCGGGCCGATCAGCGACACCCCTGTGGGCAGGCCACCGGCCGTGGCCAGCGGCAGGCTCACCTGCGGCAGCCCCGCCAGGCCGGCGATGCAGCAGATGCGCAGCGTGCGCGCGCGGATGGCGTCGATCTCGGTGCCGCCGGCGCTGCGCAGCGGCGCCACGCTGGCGGCCGAGGGAACGATCAGCACCGTGCCATTGCCGACGAGCGCACGCACCTGGGCGCGGGCGGCCTGGCCTGCGGCGCGCGCCGCCCCGGCGGCCTCGGCCGTGACCTCTGACGCTGCCTGCCAGCGGCCGGCAATGGCGTCTTCGAAGCCGGGCGCGTTGGCCGCGATCCATGCGCCATGGGCCTGCCAGGCCTCATGGGCGCCCCAGGCCACATAGTGGCGGCGCCAGTCCTCCAGAGAACTGCCCTGGGCTGCCGTTGCCGCGCCCGCCCCCTGGGGCAGGATTCTGGCGAGCACTTCCCCCACGCGGGGCAGCAGTGCGGCCACCTCGGCGTCGGCCTCGGCAGCCGCGTCCTGCAGCACGACGGCGCGCACCGCCGCGAAGGGGGTGGCCGGCAGCAACGCTCTGGCCACGCGCTCGAAGGTGCCTGCGTCGTGTGCGAACCAGGTCGCGGTGTCGAAGCTGTCGTGCAGCGGCACCAGCCCCTCGCGCGAGACCAGGCCATGCGTGGTGCGCAGCCCCCACACGCCGCAGTAGCTGGCTGGCACGCGGGTGGATCCACCCGTGTCGGTGCCCAGCGCAAAGTCCACCAGCCGCGCGGCCACTGCCGCGACCGAGCCGCTCGACGAGCCGCCCGGAATGCGCTCGGGCGCGGCGCTGTTGAGCGGCATGCCGTAGTGCAGGTTGTGGCCGTGGATGCTGTAGGCCAGCTCGTCCGAAATGACCTTGCCGCACAGCGTGGCCCCGGCGTCGAGCAGCTGTTGCACCAGCGCGCTGTGGCGCGTGGGCACCGGGTGGCTGGCCAGCCAGGCGGGGTTGCCGGCGCCCGTTGGGTGGCCGGCCACGTCGAACACGTCCTTGGCGGCAAAGCGCAGGCCGGCCACGGGGCCGCCGGGCGCCCCTTCGATCACGAAATGGCCGTGGGGCACCCAGGCATGGACGGTGTCGGTGAAGGGCAGGCCGGGGGAGGCGATGGGGTGGTGCATGGGGCGGGGCTCAGGCAGAAGGGAACAGGGCATCCACGTGCGCGCAAATGGCGCCGGGCGTGGTGAACCAGACGGCACCGGCATCGCGCGCACGAGCCACATGCTCCAGCGCGCGGCGCAGATGCCGCAGCCGGTAGGGCTGGCCCACGAGATAGGGGTGCAGGGCGATGCCCATCACCAATGGCTGCGTAGCCGATTGCTGCAGCATCTCGTCGAAATTGTCGACAATCATCTGCGCGAAATCCTTGCCGTCGAGTTGGCGCGCAACGATCATCGGGATGTCGTTGAGCTCCTGCGGGTAGGGAATCGACCACAGCCGCTGGCCGCTGCGCGTGCGCATCGGCACGGGCTGGTCATCGTGCGCCCAGTTCAGGGTGTAGCGGTAGCCTGCCTCGGCCAGCAGGTCGGGCGTGGTGGGGCTCTCGGAGATCCAGGGCGAGAGCCAGCCCGTAGGCGCGCCACCGCCGGCCTGTGCGATGCGTTCGCGGCAGGCGGCCAGCAGCGCGGCCTCCTCGGCTTCGGCGAAGTCGCCCTGGCGCTCCGAATTGGTGTGGCCGTGGCCGATCAGCTCGTCGCCCCGTGCCGCACAGGCTGCAAGCAACTCCGGGCAGTGGTCGTACAGCGCGGTGTTCAGGATGCAGCCGGCCGGCAGGGCCAACTGGTCGAACAGCTCCAGGCAGCGCCAGGCCCCCACGCGGTTGCCGTACTCGCGCCAGCTGTAGTTGAGCACGTCGGGCTCGGGCGATGCCGGGCCGATGCGCGCACCCAGGCCCCCGCCGAAGGCGAAGTGCTCCAGGTTGAAGCCCAGGTACACCGCCAGGCGCGCGCCGTTCGGCCAGGTGTAGTCGGGGCGGCGGGTGATAGGGCTGTAGCCGAAGCGCCCGTGGCCTGGCAGGGGGCCATCGCCGTAGATGCTGGTGATCATGCGCCGGCACCTTCGGTCGGCCAGGGCGCGGCCAGGCCGGCCCGCACCAGCAGCCATTCGGCGCTGTCGTTCCACACGTCCATCTGCACGATCAAGCCATGGCGCAGCACATAGCGGTCCACATAGCGGTTGCCCTCGAACGGCGTGCCATCGGGCCAGGCACCGTAGAGCGTGCCGGTGTTGTAGACCACGGCCTCTTCGTGCGTGGCACCGGCCACGACGTCGGTGCTCTCGAACTTCTTTTTCACCCAGGCGTAGCGCGTGGCGTTGAAGGCGCTGCACTCGGCCGGCTGGCGCATGGGTCGCCCACCCGTGAAGCGGATGGCCAGGCCCGGCGCGACGAAGCGGCTGGCGGCGGCGGGGTCTGGAATCATCACCAGGCGCAGGAACTCTTCGACGATGGCGCCTGCATCCTGGGTGGGTGGGGTGTGTGCTTGCTGCTGCATGTTGGTGCTCCTGATCGCACCACCGGAGTGCGAAATATTGCGGGGGCTGCTTCGGAATGGGGCGGAACGCGGTGAACTGCCTTTGGTTTTTATTGTCAGCAAAGCGTGTGCCAGATTGTCGACAATGACATATCAATAAAGTTACCAATAAATATTGGTGTTTGTTGACATTGGCACGTTGCTTGCTGGTGGAGCCTCCCGAGGCGGACCGACACCCGCCCACCGATCCGTTCATCCCCGTCCACCCGCCACTGCAGGAGAACCGCCATGCCTTTCACCACCCGCCGCCGCTTTGCCGTCGCCACGCTCGCCACCGCTGCCTGGGCCGCCATGGGCGCCCTGAGCGCTGCCCATGCCGCCGAGCCCATCAAGGTCGGCCTGGTCACTGCGCTCTCGGGTCAGTCGGCGCTGGCGGGCGATGCGATCACGCGCGGCCTGACCATTGCCATCGAGGAGATCAACGCCAAGGGCGGCCTGCTCGGCGGCCGCAAGCTCGAACTGGTGCGCCGCGACGACGAGGCCAACCCCGCCAAGGGCGTGACGGCTGCGCGCGAACTGATCTACAAGGAAAAGGTGGCCGTGCTCTTCGGTGGGCTGGACACGCCGGTCTCCATCGCCATCGTGCAACTGGCCAACCAGGAGAAGGTGCCTTTCATGGGCCCCTGGGCCGCAGGCACGCCGGTCACCAAGAACGGCGCCAAGCCCAACTTCGCGTTCCGCGTCTCGGCCGTGGACGAGATCGTCGACCGCGGCATGCTGGCCTATGCGCAAAAGACCTTCAATGCCAAGAACCCCGGCATGATCCTGGTGAACAACCCCTGGGGCGAGTCCAACGAGAAGGGCCTGACCGCAGCGCTCACCGCCAAGGGCATGAAAGCCGCCGGCATCGAGAAGTTCGGGGACAGCGACGTGGACGTGGTGCCCCAACTCACGCGCCTGAAGGCGGCGGGCGCCGACGCGCTGTTCCTGGTCGGCAACGTGGGCCCTTCGGCCCAGGTGGTCAAGTCGCTCGACCGCATGGGCTGGCAGGTGCCCATCGTCTCGCACTGGGGTCCTGCGGGTGGCCGCTTCACCGAACTGGCCGGTGCGAATGCCAAGAACGTGCATTTCGTGCAGACCTACAGCTTCTTCGGCAAGCAGGGCCCGGTGGGCGAGAAGGTGCTGGCAGCCCTCAAGGCCAAGTACCCCGAGATCAAGGGCCCCGACAACATCACCCCCGCCGTGGGCGTGGCCAACGCCTACGACGCCATGCAGCTGGCGGCGCTGGCCATCACCCAGGCCGGCAGCACCGAGGGCGACGCCGTGCGCCAGGGCTTCTACAAGATCGGCAAGTACGACGGACTGATCAAGGGCTACGACAAGCCCTTCAGCGAAGGCAACCATGACGCGCTGAGCGAAAACGACTATGTCTGGGCGCAGTTCATAGGCAACCGCATCCTGCCGGTGGGCCTCGAAAAGTAAGCAAGCCACGCCATGCAGTCCCGCGCCCGCAGGGGTGCGGGGCTTCCCTGCACTTTCACTACTTCGATCACCACGATGCTTTTTCTCTCCGCCCTGATCAGCGGCATCGGCCTGGGCAGCATGTACGGGCTGATGGCCCTGGGCTTTCACGTCACCTTCGTCGTTTCCGGCACCGTGAACTTCGCCCAGGGCAGTTCCATGATGCTGGGCGCCGTGCTCACCTACGGCTTTGCCATGGTGCTGGGCTGGCCCATGGCGCTGGCGGTATTGCTGGCGCTGCTGCTGTGCGCGCTCTACGGCCTGGCCGTGGAGTTCTTCGCCGTGCGCCCCTTCGCGCGCCGGGGCTCCGACGCCTGGCTCATGGCCACGGTGGCGCTGGGCATCGTGGTCGACAACCTGGCCATGTTCACCTTCGGCAAGGAGCCGCGCAGCCTGCCGTCGCCGCTGGCCCAGGCACCGATGACGCTGGGCGACATCGGCCTGGGTGTGTACCCGCTGCAGCTCATCATCCCGACCATCGGCCTGGTGCTGGCCGCCGTGCTGCATTTCGTGGCGCGGCGCACGCGCTGGGGCACGGCCATGCTGGCCGTGGTGCAGAACCGCGATGCGGCCCGGCTCATGGGCATCCCCATCGGGCGGGTGGTGTCGGCGGCGTTCGCGCTGTCGGCCGTGTTCGCCGGCGTGGCGGGCGTGCTCATCGCGCCGCTAGTGAACGTGCAGTCCGACATGGGCACGCTGTTCGGCCTCAAGGCCTTTGCGGTCGCCATCCTGGGCGGTATCGGCAGCGCCTGGGGCGTCATGGCTGCGGGCCTGCTGTTCGGTGTGGCCGAGGCGCTGATCACCTCCACGCTGGGCTCGGGCTACACGCAGATCCTCACTTTCTCGCTCGTCATCGTGGCGCTGGCCGTGCGGCCCAACGGGCTCTTCGGGCGTGCCCTGGTGCGCAAGGTATGAAGACGATTTTCTCCTCCATGCAGAACGCACCTTTCCTTCCTTCGTCCGCGCGCGGGCTGGCCATGCCCACCCTGCTCGTGCTCACGGCGCTGGGCGTGGCCGCGGGCCTGGCGCTGGCCACGCAGGTCAATGGCTACTACGTTTTTGTGCTGGCCAACGTGGCGCTGCTGGCGCTGGTCGGCATCGGCCTGAACGTGCTGCTCGGCCTGTCGGGCCAGGTGTCCTTCGGGCACGTGGGCTTCTATGCCATCGGCGCCTATGCGGTGGCTATCCTCACCACCAAGGCCGGCTGGAGCTTCTGGGCCGCCTGGCCGATCGCTGCCGTGCTGGCCGGCGCCATGGGCGCGCTGCTCGCCTTGCCTGCATTGCGCGTCAAGGGACCGTACCTGGCCATGGTGACGATTGCCTTCGGCCTGATCGTGGAGCACAGCGCGGTGGAGATGCGCGACCTCACCGGCGGGCAGAACGGCATCATGGGCATTGCCGCGCCGGCGCTGGGCATCGATGCGCTGCGTGGCGAGCGCGCCATCGCCGTGCTGGCCATTGTGGCCGTGGCGGTGGCGCTGCTGGCCTATGTGCGGCTCTCGCGTGGCGCCTGGGGCGCCGCGCTGCGCGCGGTGCGCGACTCGGAGACGGCGGCCGAGTCCATCGGCCTGAATCCGCTGGTCGTGAAGACCGTGGCGTTTGCGGTGTCGGCCTTGCTCGCGGGGTTGGCGGGCGGGCTGTATGCGCCGCTGTCGGGCTTCGTCACGCCACACAGCTTCTCTTTCCTGCAGTCCATCCTGTTCGTGCTGGTGGTGATGATCGGCGGCGCCGGCAGCATCGCCGGGCCGCTGGTGGGCGCGGTCATCGTTGGCCTGCTGCCCGAGCTGCTGTCCAGCCTGGAGGAATACCGGCTGCTGTTCTTTGGCGCGCTGTTGCTGGTGGTGCTGTGGGTGGCGCCGCAGGGCCTGGTGGGCCTGTTCGCGCGCCTGCGCCGCAGCATGCCCGCCAGTGCCGAAGCTGGCGCCGCGCCAGGCGGCTCTCTGCCGGTCCTGAAGCCTGAGGGCGGCCGTGCGCTGAGCGCACAGGGCCTGTCCATGGTGTTCGGCGGGGTGCGCGCGGTGAGTGAGCTGTCCTTTGCTGTGCGTCCGGGTGCCGTCACCAGCCTGATCGGCCCCAACGGCGCAGGCAAGAGCACGGTGCTCAACATGCTCAGCGGTTTCTACACGCCCACCAGTGGCGGCGCGCTATTGGGCGATGAGCCCTTGCAGGGTCGGGGCGCCTGGCGCATCGCCCGGGCCGGTGTGGCGCGCAGCTACCAGACCTCGCAGCTCTTCGGCTCGCTCAGCGTGCTCGACAACGTGGCCCTGGCGCTGGCACGCGGTGGCCTGGGCACCTTGCTGGGCGATGGCCGCGTGTGCTCGCCCGGTGCGCGGGACGAAGCGCGCGCCCTGCTGGCCTGGTGCGGCTACAAGGGTGCCGTGCAGGTGCCGGCTGCCGACCTGGCGCACGTCGACCGGCGCCTGGTGGAGATTGCCCGCGCACTGGCCATGCGGCCCGAGGTGCTGCTGCTCGACGAGCCGGCCGCCGGCCTGTCTGCCGAGGACAAGGACCAGCTCTCCGCGCTGTTGCGCCGCATTGCCGAGCAAGGCGTGGGCGTGCTGTTGGTGGAGCACGACATGGCGCTGGTGATGGGCCTGTCGGACCATGTGGTGGTGATGGAGTCGGGCCGCCACCTGGCCGAAGGCAGCCCGGCCGAAGTGCAGGCCCACCCCGCCGTGCGCAAGGCCTACCTGGGCGATGGCGCCGGTGGCGCCGTGGCGGTGCATGCCACCGCAGTGCGTGCCCTGCTGGCCGAAGCCCCCGAAGTGCTGGGCGTCGGCCGCCTCACCACCGGCTATGGTGCCGAGCCCGTGCTGCACGCCGTGGACCTGCGTGTGCGCCAGGGCGAGATGGTGGCCCTGCTGGGCGCCAACGGCGCGGGCAAGTCCACGCTGATGCGCACCCTGGCAGGCCTGCACCGGCCGTTGTCGGGCGGCATCCACATGGACGGCGTGGAGTTGGGCCCGCTGCGCGCCGAGCAGATCGTGGCGCGCGGCCTGGTGCTGGTGCCCGAGGGGCGCCAGGTGTTCCCCGAACTCTCGGTGCTCGACAACATCCGCCTGGGCGCCTTCCTCCACCCCGAGGGCCGCGAGGCCCGGGTGGAAGAGATGCTGCAGCGCTTTCCGCGCCTGCGCGAGCGGCTGCACCAGCGCGCCGGCCTGCTGTCGGGCGGCGAGCAGCAGATGCTGGCCATCGCCCGCGCCCTGATGAGCCGCCCGCGCGTGCTGCTGCTCGACGAGCCCTCGCTGGGCCTGGCTCCCAAGGTCATCGAAGAGCTGTTCGCCTCGCTGGCGCGCCTGCGCGACGAATCCATGATCCTGGTGCTGGTGGACCAGATGGCAGCGCTGGCGCTTTCGCTGGCCGACCGGGCCTACGTGCTCGAAGGCGGGCGCGTGGTGGCGCAGGGTACGGCGGCAGAAATTGCGGCCAACGATGCCCTGACCCGCGCCTACCTGGGCGGGGGGCATTGAACTGAACGCCATGGACACCAACACCACCATCAACTTGCCCAATGTCCTCGCCGAGGTCACGGCCGCCTTTGCGCGCTACGAGCATGCCCTGGTCCACAACGAAGTGGAGGTGCTCGATGCGCTGTTCTTCCACAGCCCGCACACCGTGCGCTACGGCGCCACGGAATGCCTGCATGGCATCGACGCGATCCGCGCCTTCCGCAGCGGCCGTTCGGCGGCCGGCCTGGCGCGAACGCTGAGCAACACTGTCATCACGACCTACGGGCGCGACTTCGCCACGGCCAGCACCGAGTTCACGCGCGAAGGCAGCGCGCGCACCGGCCGCCAGCAGCAGACCTGGGTGTGCATGCCCGACCAGGGCTGGTGCGTGGTGGCGGCCCACGTGTCATTGATGGACTAGCATTCGCTCCAAGAAAAACCAACCCCCAGGAGACATTTCCGATGTTGCACAGCCTGCAAAGCCGCGGTGGCATGGTCACCGCCCCCCACCACCTGGCCGCACAGGCCGGCGCCGCCGTGCTGCGCGAAGGTGGCAATGCGGTGGAGGCCATGGTCGCGGCAGCCGCCGCCATCGCCGTGGTCTACCCGCACATGAACGGCCTGGGTGGCGATGGCTTCTGGCTCATCCACACGCCCGGCACGGCGGCCCCGGTGGCGGTGCGCGCCTGCGGTGGCGCGGCCCAGGCGGCAGACGCCGCCTTCTACCAGGCGCACGGCGACGCGGCCATTCCCACGCGCGGGCCGCGCGCGGCGCTCACCGTGGCCGGGGCCATCGGCGGCTGGGCCGAGGCGCTGGAAGTGGCCCGCGCCTGGGGCGGCAAGCCCCTGCCGCTGGCACGCCTGCTCGAAGACGCCATGCGCCATGCGCGCGAGGGCGTGCCCATCACCACCTCGCAGGTCGAACTGACCCGCGCCAAGTGGGCCGAGTTGGAGCATGTGCCCGGTTTCGCCGCCGCTTTCGCGCCCGAGGGCCAGCCGCACCGGGGTGATACCTTGCGCCAGCCGCGCACCGCAGCCACGCTGCAGCGCCTGGCCGAGGCCGGGCTGCACGACTTCTACCGCGGCGACCTGGCGCGCAGCATGGCGCGCGACCTGCAGGCCCTGGGCAGCCCGCTGGCGCTGGCCGACCTGGAGGGCTGGCACGCCCAGCAGGTGGCACCGCTGTCGGTGCAGTTGTCGGCCGGCCGCGTCTTCAACCAGCCGCCGCCCACGCAGGGCGTCTCGTCGCTGGCCATCCTGGGCCTGTTCGACCGCCTGGGCGTGGGCCAGGCCGAGGGCTTTGACCACGTGCATGGCCTGGTGGAATCCACCAAGCGCGCCTTCGCCTGGCGCAACAAGCACGTGGGCGACCCGGCGTACATGCGTGCCGATCCTGCGGCCTTCCTGCAGGCCGATTCGCTCGACGCCGAGGCCACATGCATCGACAAGGCCCGCGCCGCGCCCTGGCCCGAACCCACGGAGCCCGGCGACACGGTGTGGATGGGCGCCGCCGATGCCCAGGGCAACGTGGTCAGCTACATCCAGAGCATCTACTGGGAGTTCGGCAGCGGCATCGTGCTGCCCGAGACGGGGCTGCACTGGCAGAACCGCGGCGCCTCGTTCACGCTGGGCGCCGGGCCCAACCAGCTCGCACCCGGGCGCCTGCCGTTCCACACCCTCAATCCGGCACTGGCGCACCTGAAAGACGGGCGCGTGCTGGCCTACGGCACCATGGGCGGCGAGGGCCAGCCGCAGACGCAGGCGGCGGTGTTCACGCGCCATGTGCTCTTCGGCCAGGACATGCAGGCCGCGGTGACCGCGCCACGCTGGCTGCTGGGCCGCACCTGGGGGGACAACTCCACCAACCTCAAGCTCGAATCGCGCGCCGACCCGGCCCTGGTGGACCGGCTGCGCGCCGCCGGCCACGACGTGCAGATGGTGGGTGCCTTCGAGGACATGATGGGCCATGCCGGGGCGGTGGCGTTCCACCCCGATGGGCGCATCGAGGGCGCGACCGACCCGCGCGCCGACGGGGTCTGCGCGGCCGTTTAGGCCGTATTGCCTCAGCGCGGCGCCAGGATCGCCATGGTGATGCGCGACACGCAGGTCATCTCGCCAGCGTCGTTGACCATGTCGATCTGCCACACATGCGTGGTGCGGCCGATGTGCACCGGGCGGGCCGTGCCCGTCACCCAGCCGCTCTGGGTGGAGCGCAGGTGGTTGGCGTTGATGTCCAGGCCTACGGCGCGGTAGCCCTCGGGGCAGGAGTGGGCGGCGCCCACCGAGCCCAGGGTCTCGGCCAGCACCACGCTCACGCCGCCGTGCAGCAGGCCATAGGGCTGGTGGGTGCGCTCGTCCACGGGCACGCGGCCGCGCACGAAATCGTCGCCGACTTCCAGGAACTCAATCCCAAGGTGCGGCACGGCGGTACGCAGGCTGTGGTGGGTGAGCGATTCGATGGTGATGGGTTTCTTCCAGATGGCAGGCATCGTTCTTTTCTTTCTCGCAAAGGGTGAACAGGGCCCCTTGGTGGTTGGCGAATGGGCTTGCCATTGTGCTTCGGTTCAAGGGTCCGGGACTCGGGCCGCGTCGCCTGCGGGTCAGCTGGCCGGCGCGCTACCATGGCTGCATTCCCGCCGGCTTTCCACCCGTCCCATGCAGCACCTTCCCTCCTGCCCCTCCTGCCGCCAGCCCATGGAAGCGCACCAGTTCGCCACCAACCAGGGTGGCATGCAGACGCTCGACCTGTGCTTTGCCTGCCAGGGCATCTGGTTCGACCGCCACGAGAACCTCAAGCTTGCGCCGGCGGCGGTGGTGGAGCTGTTCAAGCTGCTGCACGAGCACCGCACGGACGAGCGGCGCCCCTTGCAGAACAGCCTGGCCTGCCCGCGCTGCGTGCGCCCGCTGGCGCACGGTTTCGACCTGGTGCGCAGCGGCCGCTACGTACTCTACCGCTGCGCCAGCCAGCATGGCCGCTTCAGCACCTTTTCGTCCTTCATGGTGGAGAAGGGCTTCGTGCGCCACATGACCAAGCCCGAAGTGGCCGACCTCGCCAAGCGCGTGGGTGCTATCTACTGCACGGGCTGCGGCTCGCCGGTGGACATCCGCAAGGACCACGCTTGCCCCTACTGCCGCGCAGCGTTCTCGCTGATCGACCCCGAGGCCGTGAAAAGCGCGCTGGAGAGCTATGCCCAGGCCGGTCAGCGCGCCGCCCAACTGCACCCGCCCCAGCGCACCGACCTGGCCGACGCACTGGTGTCGCTGGAGCGTGACCGCACGCGCGCCGAGCGCGAGCGGCAGAAAGAGCGCTTCACCAGCGGCGATGCGTCCGACGCAAGTGTCACTGGCGATCTGCTCGTCGCCGGGGTGGCCCTCGTCTGGGGCATGCTGAGTTCTTNGCGGCTAACAAAACTCTTCTGG
>NZ_LMIJ01000011.1:127598-329954 GCF_001428665.1 Acidovorax sp. Root219 | reverse complement strand
GTCGTACTGCTCGTACTGCCTGCGACGCAGCGCCTAGCCAGAACCGCTTCGCTGAGTTTTGTTGGCCGCTCTTAGGCCAGGCTTTTCAGTCCCAGGGCCGCAGCGCGGTCCGGTGCGGCGCGGGAGCGAGCGCGCCCATGCGCCCGGTGAGCTGCCCCACGATGGCCGCCTGCAGCGGCGGCAGGCGCCGAGCCAGCTGCAGCACGCCCTGGCGCAGCAGGCGCGGCACGGGCCGGGCATCGGTGTACAAGCGCACGATGGCATTCGTGCCCTGGTACATCGGCCAGGCATGGCGGTGGTGGGCGCTGGCATAGCGGGCCAGGGCAGCCCCGTGGCCCGGGTCGTGGCCCAGGTGGCGGCCTGCGACCAGAGCGCCGACCAGACGCTCCACGCCCGCAAGCCCGAGGTTGAAGCCATGGGCCGTCACCGGGTGCATGCCCACGGCCGCATCGCCCAGCAGCGCGCAGCGCGGCCCGGCAAAGCGCCGGGCATACACGCCGACCAGCGGGTAGGCATGGCGCTGGCCCTCCAGTGCCATCGGTCCCAGCCGGTGCTCGAACTGGGCCTGCACCTGCACGGCAAAGGCCTCGGGCGACAAGGCCATCAGGGCAGCGGCATCGGCGGCCCCGGCCGTGACCACCACCGAGCACACGGGCTGGCCATCCGGGGCGTCGGGCAGGGGCAGGATCGCCAGCGTGCGCTCGTAGCCAAAGCATTCGTGGGCCGTGCCGCCATGGGGCAGTGCATGGCGCATGCGGCAGACGATGACCGTGCGGCCGAAGTCGGTGATGTCCGCGCCGATGCCCAACTGGCGGCGCGTGGCCGAAAAGCGGCTGTCGGCCGCCACCAGCAGGGGTGCGCGCAGCTGCAGCGTTTGCGAGGCGCCCGTGCCCTCGGCCGGGGCCAGCGTGCAGTCGAGTTCGGCATGGTCGGCATCGGTGACGACCCGGTGCACCTGCGCGCCGCTGAGAATGTGCACGCCCGCCGTGCGCGCCGCCACTGCATGGGCCGTGCGCCGCAGCGCGTGGTTGGAGACGATGGCACCCAGGGCCTGCGCGCCGCCGGTGTGCAGCTGCAGGGGGCCGTGGCGGCCGAGCGGGCCATCGTGCACCTGCGCCTCGCAGATCTCCCCACGCTCATGCGCCTGCAGGCCGGCCCAGGTGCCCAGGCGCTGCAAGGTGGCCACGCTGGGGTGGGTGAGCGCGATCTCGCGGCCATCGGGTGCTGGGTTGGCCAGCGCCGCCTCGGGCTGCTGCTCCACCACCGTGGTGCTGAAGCCGGCCTGCGCCAGGGCAATGGCGAGCGAAAGCCCGGCGGGGCCGCCGCCCACGATGAGAACGTCACTTCGGGAAGTCATGGCATTAGGACGCATCCGCTGTGGATGCGTGCCCATTGTGCTGCCCCCGTGCCAGCAGGGGCTTTGCCCTGGGTCAAGCCTTGCGCGACTTGCTGGATGCCTTGGCCGGCTTTTTCTTCTTGCCAGCACCCGGCTTGCCGCCGCCGCGCAGGTGCAGCACCCAGGCCACCAGCAGCCACAGGAAGGACAGCGGCACGGAATACGCAGCTACTGCGGCCAGCGACA
Source organism: Acidovorax sp. Root219 (assembly GCF_001428665.1). Taxonomy (GTDB): domain Bacteria; phylum Pseudomonadota; class Gammaproteobacteria; order Burkholderiales; family Burkholderiaceae_C; genus Acidovorax. Next base: position 328,372 of record NZ_LMIJ01000011.1, on the reverse strand, counting down.
GCGGCGGTGCCGTGATGGAGCGTGGGTTGGCAATGGTCTGCAGCAGCTGGCGCGTGCCGTCGCCCAGCACTGGAGTGCCCTGCACACCGCCCGTGCGCGACATGCGTGCCGCCATGAAGAGCATGAACTCCATGAGCAGCGCGCCGATCAGGAAACAGGCCACCAGGCCCAGCAGTTGCGCAAAGGCCCGTCGGTCGCCCTTGGCCAGGAAGAAGAGGGCGGACAGCACGACCAGGGCGAGCAACACCCAGACCAGGATGGGCCAGGCAGACATGAGCAGGGGCATCGGGAATTCGGGTCGGCAAGAACAGGCTACCGATCATAGGCCTGCAGGCCGGGTCCTATCGGTTTTTCATGGTGCGTCGTATAACCCGCAACGCACGGTACTGGCGTGGCCAAGGCCAGTGCCCCCGCGCAAGGGCCGCCCCGCCGCGGAGGCGGCGTATCCAGCGCTTGCGCTGGGGGCGTCCCCTTAAAGGGGGAAGGCGCGAAGCGACTCAGGGGGTCTTCCGTATGAAATCCGCCACGGCGCGCAGCACTGCCTCGTCCTGCAACAGCTTGCGGTGGCCCAGCCCGTCGGTGGCCAGCAGCTGCGCGCCCGCGATGTGGTCGCGGTAGGCCTCGCCATCGGCAAAGCGGTTGATGCGGTCGCCCCGGTCGTGCACGACCAGCGTGGGCAGGGCGATGCGTGGCCCCACGGCCTGGGGTTCGAACTGGGGCATGAGGATGCCTTCGCGCGCCTCGATGTGCCGCTCCATGGCGGCGCGCGTGGTCTCGGTCAGGCCGAACACCTGCGCGAACAGCCGGGTGTACTCGCGCGGCGATGCCGGCGGTGCCAGCAGCACCAGGCGGGCGGCGGGCAGGCCCCGGCTCGCCGCATGGGCCGCTGCGTTCGCCGCCAGCGAGTGCGCCACGACGGCAGCCAGCGTGTCGCCCCGGGCCTGTAGGCGCGCCGTGGCGTACTCGATGGCGCGGGCAAACTGCGGCAAGTTGCTCACCCGCCCCCGGCTGCCGCCGTGGGCGGGCAGGTCCACCAGCACGGGGCGCATGCCGCGCGCAGCCAGGGCCTCGGCCAGGGCCAGCATGTGCCGCGCGTGCCCGCCCCAGCCGTGGGACAGCAACACCACCGGGCCATCGGCGGACAGGTTGCTGCGGGTGTAGAGCGTGATCTCCGCATCCTCGAAAGGCCAGCGCTCTGCTTGCCAGCCTGCGGCGGGCGGGGCCCGGTGGCCGCTCTTGCGCAAGGGCAGGGGCGTGCCGAAGAGGCGGTAGGCGCTGCGCACGGCAAGCCGGGGCCACAGGCGCTGCGCCGTGCCCAGTGCCAGGCGCACCAGGCGCATGCCGGCATGCGCGCCGTAGAAGTTCGAGGTGGCCTGCAGGGCAGTGGATTGGCTCATGGTGGGGCTCCGGGACAAGTGGAAGGGGTGGGCGGCCGGCGGCGGGTCAGTAGAAGACCCAGTCGCGGTTGCTGCGCGGAAGGCCGTCAATTGCCCTGCGCAGCGCATGGAGGGCGCCCGCGATGACGGCGATTGCCGCAATGCCACAAAGGATCAGCATGGGAATTTTATTTCTTCGCACGGTTGTGCGAAATTTGGACGAACAAATAGCAAAGGTTTCCACGGCATGCACCGGGGTGTCAGGCGGTCTGGTAACTCTTGACGAGGCGCGCCCAGGACGCCTCGGTGCGGTGCGGTGCCTGGGGATCGCGCAGGAAGCGGACGTCGTGCAACAGGCCCATCAGCATGGAGTAGATCTCCGCGACCAGTTGGTCGGCCGGGGTGCCGACAGGCAGGTGCCCGGCCTCGATGGCCTGCAGCACGGTGCGGCGCAGCGCGGCGCGCCAGCGCGTGATTTCGGTGTGCAGCAGGTCCCGGAGCTCGCCGCTGCGGTCGTCGAGTTCGAAAGCGCCGGCGATGTAGATGCAGCCCGTGAAGGCCTCCACATCGCGCGTGCGGGCGATCCAGCGGCGCACGATCTCGTTCAGGCGGGGCAGGCCCTTGGGCTGCTGCATGGCGGGCACGAACACCTGGGCCAGGAAGCTGCGGCCGTACTCTTCGATCACGGCCTTCTGCAGCGCCTCGCGCGAACCAGCACGTGAGAAGACGCCGCTCTTGGACAGGCCCACCCGGTCGGCCACGGCCTGCAGGGTGATGGATTCGAGCCCGTCGGCCGCAGCCACATCCAGCGCGGCGCCAATGATGGCGGCGCGCGTGAGCTCGGCTTTCTGAGTCTTGGCGTCCATGGTTGAAATTTAGCACAACTGTGCTAAAAACAAAACAGCCTGTTCCTGCATGGCCCTTCCGGCAGCGAGAGTTTTTCCTACGGCGACTGGCGGCCATGGGCAGTAGAGTGGGCCCTTTGTAACCGCCAAAGGACCAACCATGCGCGTGGACATCTATCGTCGGGCCGAAGCCGAGGGCCGTTTTACCCACCTTGCCGTGCCGGAAGGAAGGCGCATCCCGGAGGAAGCGACCAACACCGACTGGGACACGGAGGTGAAAGGCCAGGACCTGGACGAAGAAGCCGAGCGCTGGGAGCACTACGGCATCGTCAAGCCCGGCGCCCAATTCAAGGAAAAAGGCTACGCCATCACGGGCCTGCACGAGCCGGAAGGCGACTGATATCGGCTGCTTGCGCAGCTGGTTGCCCGTGCAGGTTTGACAGGACTGCCGCAGCAGCGCACGGCCCTTCTGGGGCGTGACCGGGAGCGGGTGTCAATCCGGAGACGATGCGCCGTGGCACGCAGGGGCCAGCGCTGGTACGCTGCGTCGCCATGGAGACAAAAAATATCCCCCCTTTCATTCCGCAGATCCGCCTGTACCAGGACTGGCTGCGCGACCAGCGCGGCCTGGCCTTCGACAGCTACGACGCGCTGTGGCGCTGGTCCACCACCGAGCTCGATGCCTTCTGGCACAGCGTCTGGGACTACTTCGAGATCGAATCGCCCGCCCCGCCCACCGTGGCGTTGGCACGCAACACCATGCCGGGGGCCGAATGGTTCCCAGGCGTGCGGCTCAACTACGCACGCCAGGCGCTGCGCCATGTGCAGGCGGCCCATGCCGCCGGCCTGCCGGCCATCGTCAGCCGCAACGAGAAAGGCCAGCACCGCGAGCTGGCCTGGCCCGAGCTGCGCCGCCAGGTGGCCTCGCTGGCGCTGCACCTCAAGGCCCACGGCGTGCAACCGGGCGACCGCGTGGCCGCCTACCTGCCCAACATCCCCGAGGCCATGGTGGCCATGCTGGCCACGGTGAGCATCGGTGCCGTCTGGAGCATCTGTGCGCCCGACATGGGCACCAACGCCGTGCTCGACCGCTTTCGCCAGATCGAGCCCAAGGTGCTGATCGGCGTGGACGGCATCACCTATGGCGCCCGCGACCACGACCGCACCGGCGTGCTCACCGAGCTGCGCGCGGCCCTGCCCAGCGTGCAGCACGCCGTCCTGGTGCCCAACCTCGACGCCGGTGCCACGCTGCCCGGCTGGTCCGACTGGGCGGCTGATGTGGCCGCCAGCGGCGCGGCGGTCGATGCCTTCGAGCCCGAATGGATGCCGTTCGACCACCCGCTGTGGATCGTCTACTCCAGCGGCACCACCGGCCTGCCCAAGCCCATCGTGCACGGTCACGGCGGCATGGTGCTGGTGGCGCTGCAGCTCAAGGTGCTGCACAACGACATCGGCTGCAGCTACGAGGCCAACAGCTTCGGCGAGCGCTACCACTGGTACAGCTCCACCGGCTGGGTGATGTGGAACGCCCAGGCCAGCGGCCTGCTCTCAGGCACCACCTGCGTCATCTACGACGGCAACCCGGGCGGCAGCAAGGACCAACCCGACTGGGGCACGCTGTGGCGCTTTGCGGCCGAGACGGGGGTGACCTTCTTCGGCGCGGGCGCGGCCTTCTTCGCCAACTGCATGAAGTCGGGGCTCGCGCTGGCCGACTGTGGCGACCTCTCGCGCGTGCGGGCCCTGGGCACCACGGGCTCCCCGCTCTCGCCAGAGGTGCAGGCCTGGGGCACGGCGCAGTTCGCGCGCATCGGCACGCCGGACATCTGGTGGAACAACATTTCGGGCGGCACGGATTTTTGCGGTGCCTTCATCGGCGGCCACCGCGAGATGCCCCAGGTGCCCGGCGAAATGCAGTGCCGCATGCTGGGCGCCGCCGTGGAATCGTGGAACGCCCAGGGCGAGCCGGTGAAAGACGAGGTCGGCGAGCTGGTCTGCGTGCAGCCCATCCCTTCCATGCCGCTGTACCTGCTGAACGATCCGAAAGGCGAACGCTACCTCTCAAGCTACTTCGACATGTACCCGCCCGGCCATGGCCGCCGGCCCGGCGGCGGCGACACGGGGCCTGAGGCCGGCGCCGTCTGGCGCCATGGCGACTGGCTCAGGATCGATGGCCGCACGGGCGGCTGCATCATCTACGGTCGATCCGACGCCACCATCAACCGCCACGGCCTGCGCATGGGCACGAGCGAGATCTACAGCGCGGTGGAGGCCCTGCCCGAGGTGCTCGACAGCATGGTGGTCGACCTCGAATACCTGGGCCGCGAAAGCTACATGCCGCTGTTCGTGGTGCTGCGCGAGGGCGTGGCGCTCGACGAGGCCATGCGCCAGCGCCTGAACAACGCCGTGCGCACCGCACTGAGCCCACGCTTCGTGCCCGACGACATCTTCCAGGTGCCCGAGATTCCGCGCACCCTGAGCGGCAAGAAGCAGGAGCTGCCCATCAAGAAACTCCTGCTGGGCCAGCCCATCGAGAAGGTCGTCAACAAGGACGCCATGGCCAACCCGGGTTGCCTGGACTGGTATGTGGAGTTTGCCAACCAGCGAGCCGCGGGCGCGACCTAGGGGTAGGGGAAGCCAGCCTCTGAGGAGGCACGGCGCAGGCCAGTGCCCCCGTGCGAGGGCCGCCCCGCCGCACCGGGGGGCGTCCCCCTTTCAGGGGGGATGCTGCGAAGCAGCTCAGAGGGTCAGTCGAGCTTTGCGCCCGACTGCTTGATCAAACGCTCCCACACCGGCCGCTCCTTCATGTACGCGGCCTTGAACTCGGCTGGCGAGCTGGCCTTGGCCTCGAAGCCCATGCCCGCGATGCGCTGTGCCACGTCGGGCAGCTGCACGGCCTTGCGCACTTCGGCTGCCAGGCGTTCCAGGATCGCCGGTGGCGTGTTCGCCGGCGCGGCAAAGGCCAGCCAGCCGGCCACGCGGTAGGCCTCGTCGGTCATGCCCTGCTCGGCCAGCGTGGGCACGTTGGGCAGGATGCCCATGCGCCGCTCGCCTGTCACGCCCAGCGCCTTGAGCTTGCCGGCGTCGATGTGCGCCTTGGCCACCAGGGCGCTGGCGTAGGCCATCTGGATCTGGCCGCCGATCAGGTCCTGCACCATGGGCGCCTCGCCCCGGTAGGCCACGTGGCTCATGTCGGCGTTCTGGGTCAGGCTCATGTAGGCGCCGGCCAGATGCGGGTAGGCGCCCGTGCCGTAGGAGCCATAGGCCACCTTACCCTTGTTGGCGGCGGCGTACTTGAGCAGTTCGGGGCCGGTGCTGACCGGTACGCTGGGGTGGGTGACCAGCACCAGCGGGGCGATGGCGATCTGGTAGATCAGCGCCAGGTCGCGCTGCGGGTCATAAGGCAGCTTTTCGTAGAGGAACTGGTTGGTGAGCAGCGAATTGCTCAGGCCCAGCACGATGGTGTAGCCATCGGGCGCGGCCTTGGCGACAGCATCGGTGCCGATGATGCCGGCCGCGCCCGGCTTGTTGTCGATGACCAGGGGCTGGCCCAGGCCGACTGCCATCTTCTCGGCGAGCACACGGGCCAGCACGTCGGTGGCGCCGCCCGGGGCAAAGGGCACGATCACCTTGATGGGTTTGGTGGGGTAGGCCGGCTGCTGGGCCAGCGCGGCCGTGCCAGCGAGGGTGCCGAGGGCCAGGGCGGCTGCGCCGAGCCAGGTGCGCCGCTGGAGGGTGGAAGGGGAAATGGGCATGGTGTCTTGTCTCCTGGAATCGTTATCGGTGGTCGCTCGGTGAAAAAATCTCAGGCCCCGGGTGGTGACAGCGCTACCTGCACCTTGACGGGCAGGGGCTCCAGCACCTGGCGCAGGCGTTCGCACAGTGCCTGTGCATTCAGGCCTGCCGTGGCGGCATCGACGGTGACACGCACGGCGCTCTCGCCCTCGGCCTGTACGGCGGGGCGCCCGGTCACGGCAAGCTCGGTGCACACGCCGTCGACCAGCGCCTGCACGGTCTGGCAGGCGGCCTGCAGGCGCAGGGCGGGCTTGTAGATCTTGCCCACGTTGGTCACGGGCATGGTGTCCAGCACAGTGATGCGGCGCGGCCGGGCCACGGCCTCGTCCACGCCTGCACTGGCGAAGTCGAGCAGCTCGGCCTCGCTGGCCTGCTGGCCCGGCACCAGCGTGGCGAACACCACGGGCAGCTCGCCCGCATAGGCATCGGGCGCACCCACGGCAGCGCACAGTTGCACGGCGGGGTGGGCGCCCAGGGCGTCTTCGATCACCTTCGGGTCGATGTTGTGGCCGCTGCGGATGATGAGGTCCTTGGAGCGCCCGCTCAGGTGCAGCCGGCCATCGGCATCGACGAACCCCAGGTCGCCCGTGGCCAGCCAGCCGTCGGCGGTGAAGGCCCTGGCCGTGTCGGCCGCATCGAGAAACCCCGAGAACAGGTTGGGCGAGTGAAACAGCACCATGCCCGGCTGGCCGGGTGGCATCTCCTGGTCCGAGGCATTGCCCTGCGCATCCAGCGCCACGATGCGCAGCCGCACGTACGGCAGGCGCCAGCCCACGCAGCCCGCAGGCGCGTTCACGCCCGGCGGCGTGATGGTGGAGATGCCCGCCATCTCCGTCATGCCCAGGCTCTCGTGCACATGCAGGCCAAAGAGGCGCGTAAAGCGCGCCGCGAGCTCGGGCGCCAGCACCGCCGCACCGGTGCGGCAGTAGCGCAGGGTCGAAATGTCGGCGCCGTCCAGTGGCACATTGGCCAGCGCGGCCAGCACCGTGGGCACGGCCGACAGGTAGGTGCAGCGGTAGCGCTCGGCCAGGCGCCAGTAGTTGGCGATGACCTGCCGGTTGCGGAACAGCCCGGTGGTGGGGATGATGGTCTCCACCCCGGCCGAGAGCGCGGCCAGCGCGCCGGGCAGCACGCCGGCCACGTGGAACAGCGGGTAGCCGTTGATGCCCGCGTCCTCGGGCCGGATGCCCTGCATCTGCACGCACGCCCAGGCCGTGAACACCTGCGCGCCATGGCTGTGCCGCGCGAGTTTGGGCGCGCCCGTGGTGCCGCCGGTGTGGAAGTAGGCCGCGATGTCGCCGGCCACGATGCGCCGCCCGCTCACCAGCCGGTCATCGGGCTGGGCGCTGCGGCTGGCAAAGTCGATCACGCCCTTGGGCAGGGGGCCGGCCGCGCCTGGGGCCTCGCCGTGCGGCGCCACGCGCAGCACGGTACGCAGCGTGGGCACCTGGCCGAGCAGGCCCATGGCCTTGGTCCAGAAGCCCGAGTCGCCGTCCTCGCCATAGGCGATCAGCACCTTGGCGCGGGCCAGGGTCATCATGGACGCCAGCTTTTCGGGCGTGAGCAGCGGGTTGAGCGGCTGCACGATGCCGGCCGCCTCGCCGCCCCACAGGGCCAGGTGGTATTCCAGGCAGCCGGGCAGCAACACGGCCACGGCGTCGCCGGGCGCAACGCCCAGGTCGTGGAGGAGGTTGGCCGTCTGGTGGATGCCGGCCAGCAACTGCGCGTACGACCAGCGCACGGGTTCGTCCGCCGGGTCGGCCGTGGGCAGAAAGCTCAGCGCCGTCTTGTCGCCAAAGGCATGGGCCGAGTTGCAGAAGATCTCGTAGGTGCTCTGCACCGGCAGCGCCTGGGCCAGCGGCAACGCTTCCAGGCGCTCCACGTCCTGCAGGCTGCGCACGGGGAACGCTGGCGCGAAAGGGGGTGACAGGGGCGGGCGCGCGTGCGCAGTACTGATGGTGGCCGTCATGGAGCAGGGGCCCGCATGCCTGCCGCGGCAGGGTTGAGGCCGGGCGACTGTGCGCTCCTGGCAGTGTGCATGGTGTTGTCTCCTGGCAAATCGGGTCCATCCTGAAAAACAGGTGGAGAGGCCATTGTTGGTGCGCGCCGATTTTTTGACAATCCTATAAAAGCATGGACACTCTGTTCAAGAATATTTGACAGTCCATGGAGTCCCGCTGCAGGGATTGCCCCGGCCCTCCTTCTGCCGGGAGAAATGCGGGGTTGGTCGGTCGGCCCGTCGGGCCGGGCCGCACTCGCGCGGGTGGTGTGCCTACAGGGGCGGTGCGCGCAGCCGCCCATAATGTGGCGTCACCACTTTCCCTGGCGCGACCGGAGCGCTCCCGACATGACCACTCCCCAACCCCATCCCAAGCGCTTTTCGATGATCCGCGAGTTCCACCTGGCCGACTGGTTCACGCTGGGCAACGCGGTGTGCGGCGTCGGTGCGCTGTTCTCGGCCATGACCTACCTGGCGACCGGGGATGTGCTGCACGTCTACTTTGCCGCCGCCCTGGTGCTGGCGGCACTGATCTTCGACGTGCTGGACGGCCGCATCGCGCGCTGGCGCCAGAAGAGTTCGGCCATGGGGCGCGAGCTCGACTCACTGGCCGACGTGATCTCGTTCGGCGTGGCGCCCGCCATCATGGCCTATGGCTGCGGCATGCAGGGCCTGTACGACCGCGTGGTGCTGGCCTACTTCGTGGCCTGCGGCGTCTCGCGCCTGGCGCGCTACAACGTGACGGCCGAAACGCTCTCGGGCGACGACGGCAAGGTCCGGTACTTCGAGGGCACGCCCATCCCCACCTCCATCGTCCTCGTGGCCCTGCTGGCCCTGGCCGGCTACATGGGTGCGCTCGGCGAGAACCTGTGGTTCGGCAAGGTGCTGGTCGGCGGTTTCACGCTGCATCCGCTGGTGCTGCTGTTTGCGGTTTCCGGCTCATTGATGATCAGCCGCATCCGCATTCCCAAATTCTGAACAACCCCCTGAGTCGCTTCGCGCCTTCACCCCTTCTCTCGAATGGCTGCGCCATTCGGGAAGGGGGACGCAGCCAGCGCGGCGGGGCGGCCCTTGCGCGGCTGCCCTGGCTTGGGCAGCGCCATTGCCGATGCTGCGCCCCGTAAGGTCGCCCGGGATCGCCGCACAAGACTTTCAGGGTACTGCCGGCTTGCGATTGACCAGCACAATCCCCACCGCCACCAGCGCCAGGGCGACCACCAGCCCCGTGGTCACCGGCTCGCCCAGCCACCAGGCGCCGAACAGCAGCGCGAAGACCGGCGTCAGGAACACGAACACCGAGATGCGGGTGGCCGGGTAGTGGGCCAGCATCCACATCCAGGCCAGGTAGCTCACGAAGGCGCCTACCAGGGCCTGCACCAGCAGCGAGCCCCAGGCAAAGGCGCTGAAGTGCCAGGTCCAGGTCTCGCCCAGCGCCAGGGACAGCAGGGGCAGCACGGCGGCGCTCACGCCCACCTGGTAAAAGAGCTGCTTGGCCGGGGCCACGCGCGCCAGCGGCGTGGTGCGGATGACCACCGTGGTCAGCGCCCACATCAGGCCGGCGGCCACGCCCAGCAGGTCGCCTAGCCAGGCCTGGGGCATGGCGGCATTCGCCGATCCGACCATGCCGTCGCCCAGGGCCAGCCCCACGCCCACGAAGGCCGCGGCCAGGCCCAGCCACTGCCAGCCGCGCAGCCGCTCGCCGGGAATGAAGTGCGGCAACAGCAGCGCCACCCAGAACGGTGCGCCGTACAGGAACACCGTGAGCCGCGAGGCGCTGGTGTACTGCAGGCCCAAATAGATGCAGGCGAACTCGCCCGCGAACAGGGCCCCGGCCAGCAGCCCGGCGCGCAGGGCGCCTGCGGGTTCACTGCGGCTGGACAGGGGCACGCCGCGCCACAGGCACCATGCGGCCACGGCCAGGGCGGCCAGCACGAAGCGCACGAAGGCCTGGAACACCGGGGCCACCTCGGCCACCGTGGCCTTGACCAGCACCTGCTGGAAGCCCCAGAACATGCAGCAGGCAAGCAACAGGCCGACGGCCAGGGAATCGAGGTGGGTTTTGCGGGCAGTGGACATCGGTCGATTATGGAAGGGGTGCGCCAGCACTGCAGGCCGCTGCCTGGCGCGGGCCTGATACGCTCCGAGACAGGGCATTTGCGGGCCCACGGTACACTTTGCGGCTTCTTTACCTGTTTTTGCGCGCTTCTTCTACCAACCTCCCATTTCATGGCCTTTTCCACGGCGGCCCAGGCCCGCACCCGCTTCGACCTCAAGAGCGCATCGCTGTCCGTCGTGGCCGTGCTGCTCAAGACCACCGATGCCACGCAGTTCGCTGCCGATCTGGTCGAGCGCGTGGCCGACGCCCCGGGCTTTTTCGACAACGATCCGGTGCTGATCGACCTGGCCCTGGTGCGCGAGTCCGAGGAAACCATCGATTTCGCCGCCATCGTCGCCGTGCTGCGCGAACACCGCACCCTGCCCGTGGCCGTGCGCGGTGGCAGCGCCGCCCAGATGGACGCCGCGCGCGCCGTGGGCCTGGCGGCCGTACCCGATGCGCCCCCGGCCCGTGCCGAGGCGGCCGCAGCCCCCGAACCGGAGCCCGAGGCGCCGGTCCAGGTGCAGGAAGTCATCCGCGAGGTGGTGCACGAGATCGAGGTGGTACGCGAAGTGCCGGTGGCCGGCCCCGGCACCATGGTCATCGACAAGCCGCTGCGCTCGGGCCAGCAGGTCTATGCGCGCGGCGCCGACCTGGTGGTGCTGGCCATGGTCAGCTTTGGCGCCGAGGTGATTGCCGATGGCAACATCCACGTCTACGCCCCGCTGCGCGGGCGCGCCATCGCTGGCGCGCGCGGCAACACCGAAGCACGCATCTTTTCCACCTGCATGGAGCCGCAACTGGTCTCCATCGCAGGCATCTACCGCACGACGGAGACCGCACTGCCCGACGACGTCGCGGGCAGGCCGGCCCAGGTGCGCCTGGAAGGCGAAAAGCTCTTCATCGAGCCGCTGCGCAATCCCGTTCGTATCAACCCCAGAGAGATTCAATAAACCCATGGCCAAAATCGTCGTCGTGACCTCCGGCAAGGGTGGTGTGGGCAAGACCACCACCAGCGCCAGCTTTGCCTCCGGCCTCGCCATGCGCGGGCACAAGACTGCCGTGATCGACTTTGACGTCGGCCTGCGCAACCTGGACCTGATCATGGGCTGCGAGCGCCGCGTGGTGTACGACCTCATCAACGTGATCCAGGGCGAGGCCAACCTGAACCAGGCCCTCATCAAGGACAAGCAGTGCGATAACCTGTTCGTGCTGGCCGCCAGCCAGACGCGCGACAAGGACGCCCTCAAGCAGGACGGCGTGGAAAAGATCCTCAAGGACCTCGCCGAAATGGGCTTCGAGTACATCGTCTGCGATTCGCCTGCCGGCATCGAAAGCGGCGCCCTCATGGCCATGCACTTCGCCGACGAGGCCTTGCTGGTCACCAACCCCGAAGTCTCTTCGGTGCGCGACTCCGACCGCATCCTGGGCATGCTGGGCAGCAAGACCAAACGCGCCATCGAGGGCGGCGAGCCGATCAAGGAGCATCTGCTCATTACGCGCTACAACCCGAGCCGCGTCGAAGACGGGCAGATGCTCTCGCTCGAAGACATCCAGGACATCCTGCGCATCAAGCTCATCGGCGTGATCCCCGAATCCGAGGTGGTGCTGCAGTCGTCCAACCAGGGCACGCCCGCCATCCATTCGCAGGGCAGCGACGTCTCGGAAGCCTACAAGGACGTGATCGATCGTTTCCTCGGCCAGACCGACAAGCCCCTGCGCTTCATCGACGCGGAGAAGCCCGGCTTCTTCAAACGCCTGTTCGGGAGCAAGTAAGCCATGGCATCCTTCCTTTCCTTTCTTCTTGGTGAAAAGAAGAAGACGGCCAGCGTTGCCAAGGAGCGTCTGCAGATCATCCTGGCGCACGAACGCAACGGCCGCAACGCCTCCGAGCCCGACTACCTGCCCGCGCTGCAGCGCGAACTGGTGGCCGTGATCTCCAAGTACGTGAAGATCAACCCCGAAGACCTCAAGGTGCACCTGGAACGCCAGGACAACCTGGAAGTGCTCGAGGTCAAGATCGAGCTGCCCGACACCGTGCGCTGAGGTCTCGCGCCGCTGTCGTGCGGCGAGCATTCTTGAGGAGGAGATCGGCGCATGCTGTCCCATGTCCATATCGGCGTGAACGATTTCGAGCGCGCCCTGGCCTTCTATGGCCCGGTGCTGGAGCGTCTTGGCCTGGTACAGCGCTTTTGCGAAGCGCAGGTGCCCTGGGCCGGCTGGCAGGTGCCCGGCGTGGCGCGCCCGCTGTTCCTCATCGGCCGCCCGTTCGACGGGCAGGCCGCCAGCCCCGGCAATGGCGCCATGAACGCGTTGCTGGCGGATGACCGCACCACCGTGGACGAAGTCCATGCCCTGGCCCTGCGCCATGGCGGCAGCTGCGAAGGCTTGCCTGGCCTGCGGCCGCAGTACCACGCGAACTACTACGGGGCGTATTTCCGCGACCCGGATGGCAACAAGCTGTGCGTGTGCTGCCACGGTGCGGCCTGAACAGCCTCCTGGCCGGTTTATTGCTTAATATTAGGGTAATCCCTAATGTGAGGCAGTCCCGTGGACGAATCCTGGAAATCCAGCTGGCAGCGCGCACGCAACCATGAAGGTGTCACGCGCGGGGCGCGGGCCTTCTGCGCGCTGGCCGCCGTGCTGGCCTGGGGCTGGTGGGCCGGCTGGCAGGCCGAGCTGATGCCGGTGCTGCTGGGCGTGATCGCCAGCGCCCTGACCGAAACCGACGACAGCTGGCGTGGCCGCCTGCGCGCGCAGCTGCTGGCGCTGGGCTGCTTTGGCCTGATGGCGCTGGCGGTGTGGGCCACGGTGGCCTGGCCCTGGGCGCTGATGGGGGTGCTGGCGCTGTCGGCCCTGGCGTTCACCGTGCTGGGGGCGCTTGGCGAGCGCTACCGCGCCATTGCCTTCGGCTCGCTGGTGCTGTTCATCTATGCGGCCCTGGCCGCCCACACCAGCCGCGCCGGGGCAGCGCAGGCGACGCCGCTGATGCTGGCCGGTGCCGCCTGGTATGGCCTGGTGTCGGTGGCCTGGGCCGGGGCCATGCCGCGCGCGCCGGTGCGCTTTCGCCTGGCCCGGCTGTATGCGGTGCTGGGCGAGTACCTGCGCCTGAAGGCCCTGCTGCTGGAGCCCGTGCGCGACGTGGACCTGGAGCGCCGGCGCATGGCGCTGGCCCTGCACAACGGGCGCGTGGTGGATGCCCTCAACGCCGCCAAGGAAAGCCTCATGAGCCGCATGGGTCGGGGCCAGCGACCCGCCTGGCTGCAGACCGCCATGCACCAGTACCTGGCCGCGCAGGACGTGCACGAGCGCGTGAGCTCCTCGCACGAGCACTACGACCTGCTGGCCACGGCGTTCTTCCACAGCGACGTGCTGTACCGCTGCCAGCGCGTGCTCACGCTGCTGGGTGAGCAATCGCTCAAGCTGTCGCTGGCCATCCAGCAGCAATCGCTCCCGCAGCACGGGGGCATGACCTCCCGCGCCATCGAGGACCTGCAGGCCGCCATCGCGCACCAGGATGGCATTGCCGCTGACCTCGTTGGCACGCAGGGGGCGGCCTCCATGGCCCGGCCCCTGCGCTCACTGCATGCCCTGGGCCACAACCTGGCGGCCATGGCCGGGGTGTTTGCGGGTGCCCTGGCAGGCGATGCCGCCGCCCAGGGCGCCGCCGACCATGCCCTGCTCGACCGTGAACCGCGCAGCCTGCGCGATGCCTGGGGCCGCGTGCGTGCGCAGCTGCACGCGCAGTCGCCCTGGCTGCGCCACAGCGTGCGCCTGGCCCTGTCGCTGCTGGCGGGCTTTGCCCTCATGCAGGCCACCAGCGACCCGCACGGCTACTGGATCCTGCTGACCATCGTCTTCGTGAGCCAGCCGCAGTACGCGGCCACGCAGACGCGGCTCCTGCAGCGCGCCAAGGGCACAGCCATCGGCCTGGCCATGGGCTGGGCGGCGATCCAGCTGTTTCCGGGGGCGCTGGTGCAGGCCGCGCTGCTGGTGTTCGCCGGTGCGGTGTTCTTCGGCGCGCGGCACACCCGCTACGTGCTGGCCACGGCTGCGGTCACCACCTTGCTGCTGCTCGGTTTTCACCAGATGGGCATGGCCCAGGGCGTGATCCTGGCGCGCCTGCTGGACACCGCCGCCGGCTGCCTGATCGCGGCCGCTGCCTCCTGGCTGGTGCTGCCGCACTGGCAGTCGCGCCAGTGGCCGCGGCTGGCGGCCCAGGTGCTGCAGACCCAGGCCCTGTATCTGCGCGCCATCCTGGCGCAGTACCACGGCGGCAAGCGCGACCACCTGGAATACCGCCTGGCGCGGCGCAATGCGCACAATGCCGATGCCGCGCTGTCCAACTCCTACAGCGCCATGCTCAAGGAGCCGCGCAGCGTGCGCGGCAACGTGGAGGTGGTGGCCAACTTCCTGCGCCTGTCGCACACCCAGCTCAATTACCTCTCGGCCCTGGGTGCGCAGCGCGGGGGGGCCGGGGCGGATATGGACGCGGCAGACGAGGAGATGGCCAGCGCCCTGCTGCTGTCGCTGCAGCAACTGGCTGAAAAGCTGGAGCAGGCCCAGCAGGCCAGTGGTGCGCGAACCGGCAAAGCGCCTGCAGCGCCGGCCGTGGCACAGGTGCTGCAGGAGTTCGGCCCCACCGGCAGCGCGCCGCCCCACGCTCCGGCCCGCAGCCTCATGGCCGCTCAGCTGGCGCTGGTGGGCAAGGTCTTCCCGCAATTGCAGGAGCAGGCGCGGCAACTGGTGGAGCCGCCGCACGGCCGGGCCGTGTAGCGTGCAAGCGCCTTGCAGCGTCAGCGCGAATGCTTTGCGAACTTGGCAGCGAAGGCCTGCGCAATGCCCAGCGAGCGCCGGCCGGGCACCAGTGTGGCGCGCTGGCCGGCGGCGATGCTGCCGGGTTCGTCCACCGCCAGGTAGTAGCCGCAGCAGCCCGCCAGCGCCATCGCGCGGCTGGCCTGGGCAAAGCCCATCACCGCGTTGAACTTGAAGCAGGGCTCGCGCGGTGCGGTCACGCGCAGCACGCAATCGGGGAAGTGCAGGGTGTCGCCCACGAAGATCTCGTGCTCCAGCGGCCCGTCCACGGTCAGGTTCTCGCCCGCGAAGCCCGCAGGCAACACTTCATCGAACAGGCTCACACCATGCTCGCGGCGCTGCGCCTGCCAGAACGCGTAGTGTGCGGCGGGGTAGGCATACACGGCCTTGTCCAGGCCGCCATGCACGCTCGGGTCGGCCTGCTCGTCGCCCTCAAGGCCCAGGCGGTGCACGGCCACGGGGCCCTCGACCGGGTGCTTGCCGATGGCGGTGAGCACGCTGCGCTCTCCCACCTTCAGGCGCCGGGCACTGCCCGTGTTGATGCTGCGCACCTGCATTCGGCGCTCACCAGCCCCACAGTAGGCGGCCGGCCACCCAACCCCTGGGGCCGCCGTCCTGCTGGACCTTGACCCACTCGCTGCGCCGCTCCAGGGTGCGCAGCACCTCGCCGTTCTCCGCCGTCCCCAGCACCCGGCTGCGCGTGCTCGGGGCACTGCGGATGTTGGCACGGGGGCTCTTGACGATGTGGTGAGGCGTCTTGCCCACCAGAGGGCGGTGGACCCAGCCGGTGTCTCTTTCGAAATCGCGCACCTTCAGCCAGTTGCCGCTGCGCCCGATGACTTCCAGTGGAAAGCCCCGTCCCAGCGTGAACAACGCTGGATGCCGGGTCCCGGCACCAGCGCGCAGGTTGATCTCGGGCTTGGCCACGCTGACCATGTTGCGCGGTGGAGCCGCCTGGGCGGATGTGGCCAGGACCAGGCCGATGAGACAGGAGGCGAGAAGGCGACGGGGCAGTGACATGGGGCTCCAGTGCAGGCAGGGCGGGCCCGGCAGCGCCCTCAGGCATGGGTTGGTGCCTGGTGCGGCCGGAAGCGATCCGGCCATTCTTCCAGCTTCGCCGTGCATGTCAAAACCCCGGCGCATGCCGCAGCGGGATGCGTGGGCTTGTGGCACACCAGCGGTCTACAGCGGATGCTCGGTGTAAAAGCGCCCGCCGTGGTACAGCAGCGGGGGCACACCGGCACGGTGGCTGCAGCGCTCGACCTCGCCCACGAAGATCAGGTGGTCGCCCTCTTCATAGCGGCTGCGGTTGAAGCACTCGAAGCTGGCGGCCGCGCCATCGAGCACCGGGGCGCCGTTGATGCCGGCATGGTGTTCCACGCCCGCCCAGCGGTCGATGCCGCGTGTGGCAAAGCGCTCGGCCAGCGACTTCTGGTCTGCGGCCAGCACGTTGATCGCGTAGTGCGCGCCGTTGGCAAAGGTGGGCATGGTGCTGGCGCCGCGCGACAGGCTCCACAGCACCAGCGGCGGGTCCAGCGAGACAGAGTTGAACGAGCTGGCCGTGAGCCCCACCAGCGTGCCGTCCTCGTTGCGCGCCGTGACGATGGTGACGCCGGTGGCAAACATGCCCAGCGCATCGCGGAACTCGCGGGCGGAGAAGCTCGGGGGCCGGGCAAGGGCAGGGCGGGGCAGGGGGCGGTTCACAAAGGGCAGGCGCAGGGGCCGAAAAAGGGCAGGGGGCCATTATGGGCTGCATGCCACGGCCCTGTTGCGGCCGGGGGCGCTGCAGGTGTCGCGCATGCGGGGCCTGGGGCGTGGATGTCCTGACCGCCGTCCGGGGTTAAAAACACCTCGGCTATCATGAACCGACCCTTGCCATGGCAGGGATTGCGCAGGATACCCATGGCACTTCTCCCCCATTTCTCCACCCTGGGCAGCGGGCATACCGTGCTCATGCTGCACGACGCCGATGGTGGCCACCTGACCTTTGCGCCCCAGGTCGAAGCCCTGGCCAGCCTGGGCTACCGGGCCGTGGCCTGGGACATGCCCGGCTATGGCAACAGCGCCCCCATCGAACCCTATGGCTTCAAGGGCCTGGCCGAAGCCTGCATGGCGCTGATCGATGCGTTGCAGTGCGGCCCCGTCACCTTGGTCGGCCACGGCATGGGCGCCATGGTGGCGCTGGAGGTGGCCGTGCGCCAGAGCGCCCTGGTGCGCCGCCTGGTGCTGTGCGCCGGCGGCCCCGCCCTGGATGCGCAGGCCGTGGCGGACTGGGTGGAGCCGCGCCTTGCGGCCCTCGACGCCACGCAGGGCGACATGCAATCGCTGGCCCAGGCCCTGGTGCCGCAGTTCACCGGCAGCGGCGCGCTGCCCGAAGGCGTGCGCCTGGCCACCCATGCCCTGTCACAGGTGTACAGAGGTTCCTACCGGCGCGCGCTGCAGGCGCTCTCCACCTTCGACCGCAGTGCCGGCGTGCTGGGCCGGCTGCACATGCCGGCGCTGATCATCGGCGGCGCGCAGGACCGCTGCACGCCGCCCGCTGCGCTGCAGGCCCTGGCCCATGTGCTGCCCGATGCGCGCCACCTGAGCCTGCCGCATGCGGGCCACTGGCCGCAGCTCGAAGACCCCGACGGTTTCGATGGCGCGCTGGCGGATTTCCTGGCTTCCTCGCGGGTTCTGCATTGACACAAGGCCGTTCGGGTTCTTCCGTTGCGTTGCAGGCACCGGGCTGGTGGGGCCCGGCGCTGGCGGGTACCTTGCTCGTGGCCTTGGCCGCAGGGGGCCTGTGGATGGCGCCGCGCAGCGGGGTGGAGCGTGGAGCGAGCGCCCAGCGGCCCACGCCCGCACAGACGACCCTGGTCACCGCAGCACGGAATGCCGCCAGCCTGCCGGCGGCAGATGCCGTGGTGCCAGCGCCCGTGGTGGCGGCTGCCCCCGTGGCAGAACCCAGTGGACCCGGGGCCTGCGCGCTGTTCCTGCAGCGCCTGCCTTCGGTTTCGCGCACGCAGTGCGAGGAAGCACTGCTCACGCCCAGCGGCTCCGTGTCGGCCCATGGCGTGCCCCTGTTCTGGCGCGACGTGCCTGCGCCGGTGGTGCGGGGTGCCGCCGATGCACCGCTGCGCGTGCTGATTGCCGGCGCCATCCATGGCGATGAACTCACGGCTGCGGCGCTGGCCCTGCGCTGGATCGCCCTGGCCGAGCAGAGCGAGCGGCCGGTGCACTGGCGCTTCATCCCGGTACTCAACCCCGATGGCCTGCTGGCCAAGCCGGCCACGCGCACCAATGGCCGTGGCGTGGACCTGAACCGCAACTTCCCCACCCCCGGCTGGGAGAAGGATGCGCCGCTGTACTGGGACAAGCGCACCAAACGCGACCCTCGTCGCTTCCCCGGCAAGTCACCGCTGTCCGAACCCGAGTCGCAGTTTCTGCACGCGCAGATGGCGGCCTTCCGGCCGCAGCTGATCGTGAGCATCCATGCGCCCTATGGCGTGCTCGATTTCGACGGCCCGCTGTCGCCGCCCGAGCGGCTGGGCCGCCTGTGGCTGGACCAGGTGGGCATCTTCCCGGGCTCGCTGGGAAACTACGGCGGCGTGCACCGGGGCATGCCGGTGGTCACCATCGAGCTGCCGCATGCGTTGAACATGCCGGCGGATGCCGAGGTGCGCTCCATGTGGCAGGACCTGCTGCGCTGGATGGGCGAGCACTGGACTGAGGCCCAGGCTCCCGAGCCCAGACCGTGAGTAAGCCGGCCGCTGCTGCTGCGGCCGGTCCCGCTGCGTTCAGGAGGTGGCGAGGGTCGCTCTGCGGGGCCGTGCGGCCCGCTCGCCCAGGAAGCCGAAGTGCATCGCCGGCTGCTCGCCGCTGATCAGCTCGGCCAGCGCCTTGCCCGAGCCCGCGCCATGCGTCCAGCCCAGGGTGCCGTGGCCGGCGTTGACCCAGAGCTTGCCCACGCGGGTGCGGCCGATGAAGGGGATGTTGGTCGGGGTGGCGGGGCGCAGGCCCGTCCAGTACTGCGGGTTGCCGCCCTGCTCGGGCGTGCGCGTGTCGCACACGCCGGGCAAGATTTCCTCGATGCGGCGCGACAGCATGTGGCAGCGGGCCTTGGCCAAGGGGGAGTCGAGTGACAGGTCGTAGCCGCCCAGCTCGATGGTGCCGGCCACGCGCAGCACATTGCCCAGGCGGCTCATGGCGATCTTGCGGCCGTCGTCGATGGTCGAGACCGAGGGCGCCGCCTCGGGGCGCAGCAGCGGGAAGGTCGCGCTGTAGCCCTTGCCGGGGTAGATCGGCAGGTCCACGCCCACCGTGCGCAGCAGCGGCGCACTGTAGGAGCCGCAGGCCACCACGACCGCATCGGCCTGGAGCAGGAAGTCCTTCTTGAGGCCATTCGCGCCACTGCGGGCCATGACGGCCACCGAATCGATGGTGTCGCCGATCTTGTTCAGGCGCAGCACGTCGTGCCCGTACAGGAACTGCACGCCGCGCTCCGCGCAGCGTTTGGCCAGGGCCTGGGTGAACACGCGGGCGTCGCCGCTCTCGTCGGTGCTGGTATAGGTGCCGCCGGTGATGTGATCGCCATAGGCCTTGAATGCCGGCTCGATCTGCAGCAGCTCTTCCTTGCTCACCAGGCGACGCTGCACACCATGCTTGCGCATCAGCTCCACCGCGTGGCCGGCATCGTCGAAGGATTTTTGGTCGGTGTAGAAGTGGGCAATGCCGCGTTCGAGCCGGTTGTAGTCGATGCCGGTGGTGGCCACCAGGTCCTTGAGCGCGGCATGGCTGTAGGCGCCCAGCGCCACGATCTGCTGCACATTGCGCTCGAAGGCCCTGTCATTGCACTGGGCCAGGAACTTCAGGCCCCAGCGCCATTGCTCCCAGTCGAGCTGGGGGCGGAACAGCAGCGGCGCCTCCTTGTCGAACATCCACTTGAGCGCCTTGAGCGGCGCCTCCCGGTTGGCCCAGGGCTCGCAGTAGCTCACCGAGATCTGGCCGGCGTTGGCGAAACTGGTCTCCAGCGCCGCATCAGGCTGGCGGTCGACCACGACGACCTCGTGGCCGCGCTCCAGCAGGTGCCACGCGGTGCTGATGCCGATGATGCCGGCGCCCAGGATGATGGTTTTCATGGATGGCAGTGTGATCCACATTGCGTTCTACTAAAAGCAAAATTAAACTCAATCCAAACGCATCAGTCTGTCTAATGCAAGCAGTGCCCACAAGGCCACCCTTGCACCCGTTTGCCGAGATCCCCGCCATGAGCACCTACGACCCCGCCGCCCTGGAATGTCTTGCCGCCATCGTCGAAGAGGGCGGTTTCGAGCGCGCCGCCCAGCGCCTGAACGTCACGCAGTCGGCTGTCTCCCAGCGCCTGCGTGCGCTGGAGGCCCAGGTGGGCTCGGTGCTCATCGTGCGCAGCCGGCCGCTGCGGCCGACCTCGGCGGGGCAGTTGCTGCTCAAGCACACCAAGCAGATGCGCCTCTTGCGCGCCGACCTGGAGCGCGACCTGCAGGAGCTGGCCCCCAGCGCCCCCGGTGCCACGCGCGAGGACGAGCGCATCTCGATCGCCATCAATGCCGACAGCATCGCCACCTGGGCCATGGGCGCGCTGCACGAGCTGGTGGGCCAGCGCCTGCCGCTGGAAATCATCGTCGACGACCAGGACTTCACGCAGGAGTGGCTGCGCTCGGGCCAGGTGCTGGGCTGCGTCACCACGCTCAAGCAGGCGCTGCGCGGCTGCAAGATGGTGCCGCTCGGTGCCATGCGCTACGTGGCCGTGGCATCGGCCGAATTTGCCGCGAAGCACCTGCCCCATGGGCTCACGCCGCACAACTTCCGCGAGGTGTCCTTTCTGTCGTTCAACCGTAAGGACGACATGGCGGCCGAGTTCGTGGCGCGCACCTTTGGGCTCAAGCGCGTGGCGCTCAACCACCTGTTCGTGCCCAGCACCGAGGGCCAGATGCGCGCCGTCGCCGCTGGCTGGGCCGTGGGTGTGGTGCCCGAGTTGCTTGCGCGCGGGCCCATCGCCGACGGCAGCATGGTCGACCTCGCTCCCGGCCATGCCCTGCCCATCCAGCTGTACTGGCACTGCTGGAACCTGGAGTCGGTGGTGCTCGATGCCCTGACCGCCGCGCTCACGGCCACGGCTGCAAAAACGCTGACCCAGCCGTGAACTACAAGCCCGGGGCTGTAAAAGCAGTCAACAGGGGGTAACCCGCACGAAATGGCACTCCCCGCAGTGGGGCGGCACGATTCCTGCAGACTAAAACGTGAACGGCGTAGTTGTATTGCAACTTTGTCATTTATTTTTTTACTGCAATGTATAAGATGGGGTCCATGTCCACCACCACGCTACAACCCAAAGTGTCCTTCAAGGAGCAGATGCATCAGGCTCGGGAGGGCGCGATCCTCCAGTCGGCCTGTCGCCTGCTGGGTGAAAAGGCCTTCGACGCCATGACCATGGACGATGTCGCCAATGCGGTGGGCATCGCCAAGGCCAGCCTGTACAAGCACTTCTGCAGCAAGGAAGAGCTGTGCAGTGCCGCCATGGTGCAGATCCTCGCGCGGGTGCGTACCTACCTGAGCGCGCTTCCGGCCGAGCTGCCAGCGCACGAGAAGCTGCGCGCCCTGGTGCGCTGGTCGCTGGAGCGCCTGCTGACCAACGAAATGCCGCTGCTGCCCAGCCGCAACTCCACGCTGCGCGCCGTGCTCATGGCCGACAAGGATTACCTCGACGGCCTGGTCACCGTGAGCGACCAGATCGGCGAGTGGATCGTGCAAGCCCAGGCACAGGGCGTGATCAACCCCACGCTGCCCCCGCTGGTGGTTCTGTACACGCTGTACGCACGCGCCTGCGATCCAGTGGTGACCTTCCTCAAGGAAGGCGGCCAGTACTCCGACGCCGAGATCGTGGACCTGGTGCTGCGCACCTGCTTCGATGGGCTGGTCTCGAGGTGAAGTGGTGGTGACTGCACGCGAAAACGCCCGGCATTCCGGGCGTTTTGCATGAGGGGGCGGCGCATGCCGCCGCCAACTCAGCGCACCAGCAACACCGGCACCTTGCAGTGCGCCAGCACCTGCGTCGTGACGGAGCCCATGACCAGGGTAGCGAGCGCACCATGGCCGTGCGAGCCCATCACCAACAGGTCGTATCGGCCGGAGTCCGCCACCTTGGCAATGGTTTCACCGACCTGACCGACCTTGACGATGGTCTTGGCCTGCACGCCCTGGCGGGAGATGAACTTGAGCACCGGGGCCAGGATCTTGTCGGCTTCCTCGGCGTGGTAGGTGTCCACGGCTTCCTTGCCCAGGGCCGAACGGGCGCGGGCGGGCAGGGGCGCCTGCACGGTAAGCACCGTGTAGTTGTGCTTGGGGCCCAGCAGTTCCTCGTGCGCAGCCAGGTAGGCGAGCATTTTCTTGGTAAAGGCGCTGCCGTCGACAGCGAGCAGGATGTTCATGCGAGTTCTCCTTGTTGGAATGGCCAGACCAGAGTGGCCAGGGTAAGGGGCGCCGGCGATTGTTGTCTTGACCTGTGTCAGGTTTTCTTCCTGCGCTGCACGGGTGGGTAGCCCGTGCAGGCCATCATACGGTTACATAGTAACGGGGCCGGAAGGTTTCCTGTTCTCCATTGCGGGCATAACCCAGCGGGTTGGCCACCACCCGGCATGCAAAGGGGCTGCCATCGGCCCGCGTGCCCTGCACCGTGTAGTCGCTCGGCGCATGCAGGTGACCGTGGATCCATACCTGCGCATGGGGCAGCAGCTCATCGAGCACATTGCAAAAGCCGGCCGTACCCGGCACCACGCCGTAGCGCGGGTCGGCGCTGCGCAGGCTCGGCGCAAAGTGGGTGATGGCCACCGTGGTGCCGTCGAAGGGCGTGGCCAGTGCTTCGCGCAGCCACTCTGTGCACACCAGCGCCAGCTCGCGCATGGGCTCGGCCAGGAAGGGCTCGCCGTCCTTGGTGCCGCCGGTCTTGCGCAGGTAGTGGTTGGCCGCGCGAAAGGCCTTTTCGCGCAGCTTCAGGCGCCGGGCGAGATCTGTCACCTGCGCATTGTCCGCCAGCGCGTCGTAGTCCGCCCACAGGGTGGTGGCCACGAAGCGCACGCTGTCCATCACCAGCGTCTCGCGCTCCAGCATGCGGATGCCCAGGCGCTCACAGGTGGCGCGCAGGCGCGCGTGGGCGGTGTCGAAGTCGAGCGCGTCGTACTCATGGTTGCCCGGGACGAACAGCACCGGCGTAGGCCAGCCGGCGAACTGCGGCAGCGGCGAAAAACGCGCCAGGCCGAAGTCCTCGTCCTGCATGCGCCCCCCCTCCTGGTAGGAGCCGATGTCGCCCGCCAGAACCAGCAGGTCGGCGCCCGGTGCGGGCTCGGGCAGGAAATCGGGGTTGGCTTCGAGGTGCAGGTCGGACAGGATCTGGATTTTCATGGGCTGTGCAGTCTAAGGGGTCGCGCCGGCCGAATGGCCGGGCTCCCCTTGGGGAAAGGCGCGCCGTGCCGCGCGCGCCAATGCCGACAGCAGCCAGCCCATGGCCGCCTCCTGCGTGCTGTTGCGGCGCCACAGTGCGTCCACGTGCACGGGCGGCACGTCGAAGGGCAGGTTGCGCTGCACCAGGGCGTCGGCGATCCCGGTCACCGGTACGAAGTGGCGCGGCAGAACGGTCAGCATGTCTGAACCTGAGACCACGCGGCCCGCCGTGAAGAACTGGTTCACCGTGAGCACCACGCGCCGGCGCCGCCCGAGCGATGCCAGCGCCTCGTCGATGAAGCCGAAGGGCCGGCCCGAAAAGCTCACCAGCATGTGGCGTGCCTCGCAGTAGGCATCCAGCGTGAGGGGCGCATGGGCCAGCGGGTGGCCCTGGCGCATCACGCACATGTATTCGCTGTCGTACAGACGCCGGCTCTCGAACGACACCATGCCACCCGACTGCTCGCGCGCCGTGAGGTCGGCCAGCACCGCGGGGAAGTAGCCCACGGCCATGTCGGCTGCCTCTTCCTCCAGCAGCCGGCGCGGGTCGCGCGTGGTCAAGGGCACCACCCGCACCGCGACACCGGGCGCCTCGCTCTCCAGAATCTCCACCAGGCCGGGCACCAGGGTCGCCCCCGTGGCATCAGCCATGGCCAGCACGAAGGTGGATTCGGCCGTGGCCGGGTCGAAGCGGCCGGGTGCCAGCGATTCCTGCAACTGCGTGAGCGCATCGCGAATGGGGGGCCACAGGGCCAGGGCCCGGGGCGTGGGCTCCACGCCCTGGCCGCTGCGCACCACCAGGTCGTCGCCCAGCACCTCGCGCAGGCGGCGCATGGCGTTGCTCACGGCCGGCTGGGTCAGCGACAGCTTGTGCGCCGCCTTGGTCAGGCTGCGCTCGGCCATGACTTCGTCAAAGACCCTGAGCAGGTTCAGGTCGAGGGAGCGGAAGTTGAGGCGGCTGGACATGGTTTCAAATCATCACCAATGTGAATACCAATGATTCAACATATAAATTTGAAAGACTAAAGGGTAAACCCTAGTATTGCGACATCGCCCGGCAATGTCGCCAAAAGCGCTCGATAGGGGAACCGAAATGACCAATTTTGTACACGTGGACTATCCAACCGAACACCCTGGCGTGATCCGCGCCGAAAAGGCTGCGGCTGCCCTCAAGGGCATCGCCGCAGGCTTCGACAGCGCCCGTGGCGCTGCCTCCCTGGTGCTGGCCGCTGTGGTCTCTGCCCTGCTGGTGCTGGCCAACCAGGTGGTCGATCGCTGGACTGAAGGCCACCTGCTGTCGGCCTGGGTCGTGCTGTGGCTGGTGGCGTTTGCCGCCCTCGCCCTGCTGTCCGCACCGGCCCGCCGTGCCGGACTGGCCCTGCGCGCCGCTGCTTCCACCTGGGCCGAAAGCCGCCGCCACGCCGCCGAAGACCGCCGCCACGCCGCCGAAGACCGCCGCACCTGGCATGTCGCCCTGCGCGATCCGCGCATCATGGCCGAACTGAACCATGGGATGAGCGACATCCGCAAGTACTACTGAGCCGGTTAGCTTTTGCGCTGCAAAGCCGTGGCATGCCACGGCTTTTTTGTTGCTGGCGGGGCTGCACCTACAGGCCATCACTGCCGTGAATGGCAGTGATTCAAGATATAAACTTGATAACACATGGGGTAAACCCTAAGATTCAGTCACTCGCCCGGCAATGTCGCCAAAAGCGCTGATAAGGGGAACCGAAATGACCAATTTTGCACACGTTGACTATCCTACCGAACACTCTGGCGTGATCCGCGCCCAAAACGCTGCCGCTGCCATCAAGGGCATCGCAGCCAGCTTTGACAGCGCCCGTGGCGCGTCCTCCCTGCTGCTGGCGGCCGTCGTCTCCGCCCTGCTGGTGGTCGCCAACCAGGTGATCGACACCTGGAGCGAAGGCCACTTGCTGGCCGCCTGGATGGTGCTGTGGCTGGTGGCATTCGCCGCGCTGGCCCTGCTGTCCGTACCTGCCCGCCGTGCTGCCGCTTCGCTGCGTGCCGGCTTCGCCCGCTGGGTCGAAAGCAATCGCCGTGCGGCCGAAGACCAGCGCACCTGGCAAGTCGCCATCCGCGACCCGCGCATCATGGCCGAGCTGAACCATGCCATGGGTGTGCCCACGTTGAACGACATCCGCGGGTACAACTGAGCGGTCAGCCCGCCGGTCGCCGCGCGCGACCGGTCTGGCTACCCTCGCAATACATTCAAGCCGTGGCGTGTGCCACGGCTTTTTTGTTGCTTCTGGGTTTCTCACCAACCACCCTGCCAACACTTCGCCAAAGCGCCTGCCGTGAAAAAGCCGCCCGGACCTTGCAGTCGGGGCGGCTTTTTTATGGTGCCGGCAAGCCAGGCACCAGAAATGCCATCAGGCAGCCAGGCGCTTTTCGATGGCAGCCTTGGTGTCCAGCAGGGCCTGTGGCAGGTGGTAGGCCAACTGCTCGAAGTGCGTCGTGTGGAGCTTGAGCTCTTCGGCCCAGGCGGCCTTGTCGATGCTGGTCACGGTGTTGAACTGGGCAGCGCTGAAATCCAGGCCGGTCCAGTTGATCTCGGCGTAGGCCGGGGCCACGCCGAACATGGTCTCTTCGCCCGTGGCCTTGCCTTCCAGGCGGTCGATCATCCACTTGAGCACGCGCATGTTCTCGCCGTAGCCGGGCCAGACGAACTTGCCGGCCTCGTCCTTGCGGAACCAGTTGGTGGTGTAGATGCGGGGCAGGGTGGCGCCCGATGCAGCCAGCTTCTCGCCCAGGCTCAGCCAGTGCTGGAAGTAGTCGCTCATGTTGTAGCCCATGAAGGGCAGCATCGCGAACGGGTCGCGGCGCACCACGCCCTGCTGGCCAGCGGCAGCGGCTGTCGTCTCGGAGCCCATGGTGGCGGCCATGTAGACGCCTTCGGTCCAGTTGCGTGCCTCGGTCACCAGCGGCACCGTGGTCGAACGGCGGCCGCCGAAGATGAAGGCGTCGATCTTCACGCCCTTGGGGTCGTCCCAGGCGGGGTCGAGCGCGGGGTTGTTGGTGGCGGCCACCGTGAAGCGGGCGTTGGGGTGGGCGGCCTTGGCGCCGGTCTGTTTGGCGATCTCGGGTGTCCAGTCGTTGCCTTGCCAGTCGATCAGGTGGGCGGGCAGGCCGCCGGTGTCCTTTTCCATGCCTTCCCACCAGACGTCGCCGTCATCGGTCAGGGCGACGTTGGTGAAGATCACGTCCTTGTCCAGGCTGGCCATGCAGTTGGGGTTGGTCAGTGTGTTGGTGCCGGGAGCCACGCCGAAGTAGCCAGCCTCGGGGTTGATGGCACGCAGGCTGCCGTCGGACTGGGGCTTGATCCAGGCGATGTCGTCGCCGATGGTGGTGACCTTCCAGCCGTCGAAGGCATCCGGCGGCACCAGCATCGAGAAATTGGTCTTGCCGCAGGCGCTGGGGAAGGCGGCGGCCACATGGTACTTCTGGCCTTCGGGGTTGCTCACGCCCAGGATCAGCATGTGCTCGGCCAGCCAGCCCTGGTCGCGGCCCATGGTGGAGGCGATGCGCAGAGCGAAGCACTTCTTGCCCAGCAGTGCGTTGCCGCCGTAGCCCGAACCGTAGCTCCAGATCTCGCGCGTCTCGGGGTAGTGCACGATGTACTTGGTCTTGTTGCAGGGCCACTTCACGTCGGCCTGGCCGGCGGCCAGGGGAGCGCCCACGGTGTGCACGCAGGGCACGAAATCACCGTCCACGCCCAGCACGTCGTACACGGCCTTGCCCATGCGGGTCATGATCTTCATGTTCACGGCCACATAGGGGCTGTCGGACAGCTCGATGCCCACGTGCGCAATCGGCGAGCCCAGTGGGCCCATGCTGAAGGGCACCACGTACATGGTGCGGCCCTTCATGCAGCCGTCGAACAGGGGCTGCAGCGTGGCACGCATCTCGGCCGGGGCCATCCAGTTGTTGGTCG
Organism: Acidovorax sp. Root219; assembly: GCF_001428665.1. Classification (GTDB taxonomy): domain Bacteria; phylum Pseudomonadota; class Gammaproteobacteria; order Burkholderiales; family Burkholderiaceae_C; genus Acidovorax. The sequence continues at coordinate 301,041 of NZ_LMIJ01000011.1, read as the reverse complement.
GGCCGGCGTCTTCCTTGGCGGCCGAGCAGATGTAGGTGCGGTCTTCCACGCGGGCCACGTCGGTCGGGTCCGAGCAGGCCAGGAAGCTGCCGGGGCGCTTGGCGGGGTTGAGCTTCGTGAAGGTGCCGGCATCGACCAGTTGCTGGCACAGGCGGTCGTACTCTTCCTTGCTGCCATCGCACCAGTAGATGTTGTCGGGCTTGCACAGGGCGGCCATGTCGGCCACCCAGGCGATCAGCCGGGCATTCTTGACGTGCGAGGGGGCGTTGAGATTCAGGCCCTGCATGGTGGGTGCGTTCATCGGGAGCTTCCTAAGTTGAAAAACAGTCTTTTCAAAGGAAGCGTCCCGGGACCCGGGGCGAAAGGCCTGGCGCAGGTGCGGATGCTGAGCGCTGCCTTTGAAAAAACGGCTTTCTTGCTCAGTCGGCGGGCGGGGCGCGGGTCATCCCCACGGGGTGGAGGACGGATTCCACGGATTCCGCGGGTCGGCTGGGATGTCGATTTTATGAATCTACCGCCCGCTTGTCTGTCAGACAGGGTCTAAATCCATGCAAAAATTGCATGGGGTTATGTCTTTCAAATGGGCGCGTCAGGCGCCAGTCGAGCCTACCCAGCGCTCGTAGCCGGCCTTGCGCAGGGCGCAGGCCGGGCAGGTGCCGCAGCCGTAGCCCCAGGCGTGGCGCTCGCCGCGCACGCCGTGGTAGCAGGTGTGCGATTGCTCCAGCACCACGTCCACCAGCGCCTGCCCGCCCAGGTCCTTCGCCATTTGCCAGGTGTCGGCCTTGTCCAGCCACATCAGCGGGGTCTCGAAGGTGAAGCGCTGGCCCATGCCCAGCGACACGGCCACCTGCAGCGCCTTCAGCGTGTCGTCGCGGCAGTCCGGGTAGCCTGAGAAGTCCGTCTCGCACATGCCGCCCACCAGGGTGTGCAGCCCGCGCCGGTAGCCCACGGCGGCCGCCAGGTTGAAGAACAACAGGTTGCGCCCGGGCACGAAAGTGTTGGGCAGGCCGGCGGCGGTCATCTGGATCTCGGTCTCGCTGGTCAGCGCCGTGTCGCTGATGCGGCCCAGCACCGCCAGGTCGAGCATGTGGTCCTCGCCGAGCCGGCCAGCCCATTGCGGAAAGCGCTCGCGCACGGCCGCGAGGACGGTCTGGCGGGCCGTGAGCTCGATGTGGTGGCGCTGGCCATAGTCGAAGCCGACGGTCTCGACATGGGCGAAGTGCGTGAGCGCCCAGGCCAGGCAGGTGGTGGAATCCTGTCCACCGGAGAAAAGAACCAATGCGCTTCCGGGTCTCATGGGGCAGCTCCTGGGGGTTGAAGAAAAAAGGACGAAAAAAAGCCCCGCTGCGCGGGGCTACCATGGAAGCGTGTGGGGCGCTCCGTGGCGATCAGGCCATGTTCACGGCGATGAACGCCAGCAAAAACATCATGATGCCGCCCACCACGGGCAGCACGATGGGCATCAGCGGCACCACGTTTTCCACGGCGTCGGCCGGATGCTCTTCAGGGGCGTGGGGGGTATTGTGGTCGGACATGCGGGGCTCCAGATGCTTAAAACTTGCGCAATTCTAGCCGGAGTGGGAGGCAGGACCAACTCCCTCATACGGATTTGCATTCGATCGTATNCAGTGCTGTAGCACGGCAAGGCGAACCAACGACGTTATACGGTTGAAGGCAAATCCGTATCAGATCAGCACGGCTTCCATGCCCCCATCGTGCAGGTGTTGCAGCACCTCTTCGATATGGGCCTTGCCCCGCGTCTGCAGCACCAGTTCGATCTCCACATTCTGCGCGGCCAGCATGGTGAAGGCGCGCTGGTGGTGCACCTCCTCGATGTTGGCGCCCGTGTCGGCCACCATGGCCGTGATGCGTGCCAGCACGCCCGGGATGTCGCGCGCACTGACCTTGACGCGTGCCAGCCGGCCCGAGCGCACCATGCCGCGCTCGATGATGGCCGCCAGCAGCAGCGGGTCGATATTGCCTCCGCACAGCACCAGTCCCACCTTCTTGCCCTTGAAGCGCTCGGGGTAGCGCACCAGTGCCGCCAGGCCGGCGGCGCCTGCGCCCTCGACCAGGGTCTTTTCGATCTCCAGCAGCATCAGCACGGCCTGCTCGATGTCGCCTTCGTCCACCAGCACCAGGTCGTCCACCAGGCGCCGGATGATCTCCTGCGTGATCTTGCCGGGCGTGCCCACGGCAATGCCTTCGGCGATGGTCGAGGTGCCCTGCGGGTGCTGCGTACCCTGGATGGCGTTGACCATGGCCGGGAAGCGCGAGGTCTGCACGCCGATGATCTCGATGCCCGGGCGGATCGCCTTGGCCGCGGTGGCCACGCCCGAGATCAGGCCGCCGCCGCCCACCGCGATCACCAGCGCGTCGAGGTCGGGCACGGCCGCCAGCATCTCCAGCCCCAGCGTGCCCTGGCCGGCAGCCACGGCCTCGTCGTCGTAGGGGTGCACGAAGGTCAGGCTGCGCTGCTCGGCCAGTTGGTAGGCATGGGCGCGCGCTTCTTCGAGCGTGTCGCCGTGCAGCACGACCTCGGCACCGAAGCCGCGCGTGCGCTGCACCTTCACGCCCGGTGTGAAGCGCGGCATCACGATCACCGCATGCAGCCCCAGGCGCTGCGCATGGTAGGCCACCCCCTGGGCATGGTTGCCGGCGCTCATGGCGATCACGCCGCGTGCCTGTTCTTCAGCGCTCAGCTGCATCAGCTTGTTGCAGGCCCCGCGCTCCTTGAAGGAGGCCGTGAACTGCAGGTTCTCGAACTTGAGGAACACCTGGGCGCCCACGATCTGGGAGAGCGTCTTGGACTCGACGCAGGGGGTGTCGAGCACATGGCCCTGGACGCGGGCGGCGGCGGCTTGGATGTCGTTGAGGGTCAGCATGGGTGCCATTGTGGCGCCCCGCAGCGCCTTTTGCGACAGGCTCGCTTCACAGGGCGGTGGAATGCCATGCACGGATTCTTGACTCGGTAACCCCTCGGATCACAGTGTGTTACCGGCCCCACGAGGGGCGGGGTGTACCTTTGCGGGTTTACGGAGGTGCCCGCCATCGCCCGTCCAAAGGCTTTTTTCCATTCGTTGACGCTGTCCGCCATGGCGCTGGTTGTGGGCTCTGCGCATGCTCAGGGCGCCCCGTCACCGCGCCCTGCCTGGCCTGAACTGCTGCAGGCCGAACTCACCCAGGTGGCGGCGCAGAACACCGCCGGCATCGGCGTCTACGTGCGCGATCTGGAGAGCGGAATCGCTGTGTCCCATCGCGGCCAGGAGCGCTGGTACCTGGCCTCCACGGTGAAGATCCCGGTGGCGCTGGCGGTGCTGCAGGCCGTGGAGCGGGGCGACTTCACGCTGGATACCAGGCTGCGCGTGCGTGCTGCCGACTATGTGGACGGTGCGGGCCATACCAACGCCAAGCCCGTTGGGGCGGCGCTGAGCATCCGCTATCTGCTGGAACAGATGGTCATCTACAGCGACAACACGGCTAGCGACATGCTGATCGGGCTGGTCGGCATCCGCGCCGTGAATGCCCTGGTCGAGCAGCTCGTGCCCCGGGGCTTCGAGCGCATCACCAGCCTGGCCGACGTGCGCCGCCATGCCTATGGCTACCTGACGCCGCAGGCGTCCCACCTCTCGGGCCATGACTTCCTCATCATCAAGCGCCAGCGCAGCGACGCGGACCGGGTGCAGGTGCTATCCCGCCTGCTGCACGTGCCGGCCGTGTCCTTCCTGCTGCCCAGTGTGGGCGATGCCTTCGAGGCCTACTACGCGGGCGGGCTGAACTCGGGCCGGCTGGATGCCTATGCTGATCTGCTGGAGCTGCTGGTCAACGGCAAGGTGCTCCATGGCGCGCACACACGCTACCTGCTCGGGGTGATGGAGCGGGTGCAGACGGGGGTCCACCGCGTGCAGGCCGGCTTGCCCAAGACGGCGCGCTTTGCGCACAAGACCGGCACGCAAAGGGCGCGCACATGCGACTCCGGATTGGTCACTGTCCCACGCCTGGGCCGCGACCAGCGGGTTATCGTGGTTGCCTGTACGCGTGGAGAGCTGTCCAGCGCGCGTTCAGACCGTGCCCTGCGCGACGTAGGGGCGGCCCTGTGCAACTCTGGCCTGCTGACCGACGGAAGAACCCATGACCCAGAGTGCCCTCCCGTTGCGCGCGTGGTGCACCGCGCTGATCCTGGCGAGCGCTAGCCTGACGGCGCATGGCGCCGCGTGGAGCGACGCGCTGCGCCAGCAGATCGAGAAGATCGACCAGGCCACTCCCGGGCAGCTCGGGGTCTACGTCAAGCGGCTGGACACTGGCGAGGTGCTGTCTTACCAGGCTGACCGGCCCTGGTACCTGGGCTCCTCGGCCAAGCTGCCGGTGGCCATTGCCCTGCTGCAGGAGGTCGAGCAGGGAAAACACAGCCTTACCGAGCAGGTGACGTTGCAAGACACGGACAAGGTTGACGGCTCGGGCAACGTGGTCTGGAACAAGGCCGGCACCCGCTACCGCTTGGACGCATTGCTCAAGCGCATGCTGATGGAGAGTGACAACACCGCCGCCAACATGCTGATCCGCACCATCGGCGACGACACGCTCAACCGCCGCGCGCGCGACCTGCTCGGTGCCAAGGGGGTCGAGCGCATCACCGATTTCACGCAGGTGCGCTACGACGTGTATGCCGAGTTGCACCCCGGTGCGCGCAAGATGGCCAACATGGACCTGGTGCGGCTGGCTTCCGCACCGATGGGGCCGAAGCGCGTGGATGCGCTGGCGCGCACCATCGACGTGGCCACGACCGACTTGCGCGTGAAGACCATGGACGAGGCCTACCAGCGCTACTACGCGCGCGGACTCAATTCGGCACCGCTTACATCCTACGGCGGCATGCTGGAAAAGCTGGTCACCGGCAAGCTGCTCTCGCCCGCGCACCAGCAGCGCCTGTTCACCGACCTGAAGTACGCCACCTACGACGCCTACCGGCTCGAAGCCGGCCTGCCGCGCAGCGAGCGCTTCATCCACAAGACGGGCACCCAGCTGCACCGCGCCTGCCACATGGGCGTGGTCAACCCGCAGGACGGCGGCCGCGCCGCCATCGTGGTGGCCACCTGCGCCGAGGACCTGGACGAGCATGGCGAGGCCGGCAGGGCCTTCGAGCAGATCGGCCGGGCCCTCACGCAGACCTTCTTTCCGGGCAAGAAGCCCGGCCGCTGAAGCCCTACTGCGCGCAGACGCGCAGCACCTCGCTGCCGTAGGCTTCGAGCTTCTTGGCACCCATGCCGCTGATGCCCTGCAGGTCTTCCAGGGTGGCAGGGTTGCGCTCGGCGATGGCCGCCAGGGTGGCGTCGTGGAAGATCACGTAGGCCGGCAGGTTGTGCTCCTTGGCCACCTCGGCGCGCCAGGCCTTGAGGTTGATGAAGCGCACTTGCGCATCGGGCCCCAGGTTGGCGGCGGCGGCCGGTGGCGCGCTGCCCTTGCGGGTGCGCTTGGCTGGCGCGGCCGACACCGACTCGCGCAGTTGTACCGGCACCTCACCCTTGAGCACGGCGCGCGAGCCTTCGGTGAGGCACAGGGTGTCGAAGCTGTGGCCGCTGTCCAGCATCACCTTCTGCAGGCCCAGGGCGCCGGTGGCGATCAACTGGCGCAGCACGCCGCGCAGCTGGGGCTCTGACAGGTCGGCGCCGATGCCGAAGGTGGAGATCTTCTCGTGCCCGAACTGCAGCACCTTCTCGGTCTGCTTGCCGCGCAGGATGTCCATGATGTGGCCGGCACCAAAGCCGATGCGGCTGACCTGCTGCACCCGGTAGATGGTGGACAGCAGCTTGCGCGCCGCGTCGGTCGCATCCCAGATGGCGGGGGGCGTGAGGCAGTTGTCGCAGTTGCCGCAGGGGGTGGACGCTTCGCCGAAATAGGCCAGTAGCCGAACACGCCGGCAATCGGTGGCCTCGGCCAGGGCCAGCAGCGCGTCGAGCTTGCCGCGCAGCGCCTGCTTGAACTCCTCGCCCGCAGGGCTCTCGTCGATCATGCGGCGCTGGTTGACCACATCGTTCAGGCCATAGGCCATCCAGGCATCGGCGTTCAGGCCGTCGCGGCCCGCGCGGCCGGTCTCCTGGTAGTAGCCCTCGATATTCTTGGGCATGTCCACGTGCGCCACGAAGCGCACGTCGGGCTTGTCGATCCCCATGCCGAAGGCGATGGTGGCCACCATCACGATGCCTTCCTCGCGCAGGAAGCGGTCCTGGTTCCTCTGGCGCACCTTGGTGTCCAGGCCTGCGTGGTAGGGCAGGGCGGTGAGGCCCGCGTCGCTCAGGGTCGAGGCGAGTTCTTCCACGCGCTTGCGCGACTGGCAGTACACCACGCCGGCTTCGCCCGCGTGCTCGCGCTCGATGAAGCGCAGCAGCTGTGTGGTGGCGTCCTTCTTTTCCTCGATGCGGTAGCGGATGTTGGGCCGGTCAAAGCTGCTGATGAACAGCCGCGCGTCCTCGAGCTGCAGGCGCTCGATGATGTCGGCGCGCGTGAGGTCGTCGGCCGTGGCGGTGAGCGCGATGCGCGGCACGCCGGCATAGCGCTCGTGCAGCACCGTGAGGGCGCGGTACTCGGGGCGGAAGTCGTGGCCCCACTGGCTCACGCAATGCGCCTCGTCGATGGCGAAGAGCGACAGGTGCCCCTCGTTGTAAAGGCTGTCGAGCAGGCCCAGGAAGCGCGGCGTGTTCAGCCGCTCGGGTGCCGCGTAGAGCAGCGTGATGGCCCCGGTCTGCAGGCGAAATTCCACGTCCTGCGCCTCGTCGAAGCTCAGCGTGGAGTTCAGGAAGGCCGCATCCACCCCCGCCTCGTGCAGGGCGCCCACCTGGTCGTGCATCAGCGCGATCAGCGGCGAGATGACGATGGTCACCCCGCGCCCCTGCTGCTGGCGCACGATGGCCGGCACCTGGTAGCACAGCGACTTGCCGCCGCCCGTGGGCATCAGCACCAGCGCATCGCTGCCGCCGATCACGTGCTCGACGATGTCCTGCTGGGGGCCCCGGAACTGCTCGTAGCCAAAGACGTCGTGCAGGACGGTGTGGGCGGGTGACGGGGCGGATGACAAAGGACGAGAAGACAAACGAATACTCGGGTTTAAGGGCCGTTGGCGCTTTTTCAGCAAGCGATGGCAGCCAGTTGTATCAATGGGGCCTGGCAGATGCCATTTGGCCTGTTGCGCGGCAGGCGCATATTGTGCGCTGCATGCGGGGCGCGGCCGCACTTTCTACAATAGGGGGATGCAAGCCCTCCACTACACCCGCGCCCAGCAGCTGCCCGACATCCTCGCCCAACGCATCGCCATCCTCGATGGCGCCATGGGCACCATGATCCAGCGCTTCAAGCTGGGCGAGGCGCAGTACCGGGGCGAGGGCTACACCGGCCCCGGCGGTGCGGGCGACCGGTTCAAGGACTTTCCGCGCGACGTCAAGGGCAACAACGAGCTCTTGAGCCTCACGCGGCCCGATGTGATCAGCGACATCCACGAGCGCTACCTGGCCGCCGGTGCCGACCTGATCGAGACCAACACCTTCGGCGCGACCACCATCGCGCAAGAGGACTACAAGATGGCCGACCTGGCGCGCGAGATGAACCTCAAGTCGGCGCAGCTGGCCCGCGCCGCCTGCGACAAGTACAGCACGCCCGACAAGCCGCGCTTCGTGGCCGGCGCCCTGGGCCCCACGCCCAAGACGGCCTCCATCAGCCCCGACGTGAACGACCCCGGCGCGCGCAACGTCGACTTCGAGCAGCTGCGCGCCGCCTACTACGAGCAGACCGAGGCGCTGGTCGAGGGCGGCTCCGACGTGCTGCTGGTCGAGACCATCTTCGACACCCTGAACGCCAAGGCCGCTCTGTTTGCCATCGACGAGTACTTCGAAAACAGCGGCCAGCGCCTGCCGCTGATCATCAGCGGCACCGTCACCGATGCCTCGGGACGCATCCTCTCGGGCCAGACCGTGACGGCCTTCTGGAACAGCGTGCGCCACGCGCGCCCGCTGGCCATCGGCCTGAACTGCGCCCTGGGCGCCACGCTGATGCGCCCCTACATCCAGGAACTGAACCGCGTGGCGGGCGATACCTTCATCAGCTGCTACCCGAACGCCGGCCTGCCCAACCCCATGAGCGACACCGGCTTCGACGAGACGCCCGAAGTTACGAGCCGGTTGGTGCACGAGTTCGCGGCCGAGGGGCTGGTGAACATCGTCGGTGGATGCTGTGGCACCACGCCCGACCACATCGGCGCGATTGCGCGCGCTGTGGAGACGGTACCGGCGCGCCGCATGTTCTACGCCGCCGAGGCCTGAAAACCGGGGCCTTTGCGCCCGATCTGTACGAAAATCGGGCAGGGGCGACGGGTCTTCCGTTGCCCTGCGCCATGCCAACGTGGCATTTTGGATCGCAGCCAAGTGTTCTGGCCGCGGCCGTGCTTTCTTGCCTGCCCCATGCTGACCGACTCCCCCGCCTTGCCCTCCGACGCCGAAATAACTGCCCATGCGGGGAGCCCCAGCGGCGCCGACCGCGAGGCCATCAAGCTCGAAAAACGCCTGGTGCGCCAGGTAAGCCAGGCGATCACCGACTTTGGCCTGATCGCCGATGGCGACAAGGTCATGGTCTGCGTCTCGGGCGGCAAGGACAGCTACGGCATGCTCGACGTGCTGCGCATGCTGCAGCAGCGCAACGGCCACCGCTTCGAGCTCGTCGCCGTCAACCTCGACCAGAAGCAGCCGGGCTTTCCGGCCCAGGTGCTGCCCGGGTACCTCGCGGAGCTGGGCGTGCCCTTCCACATCGAGACGCGCGACACCTACAGCGTGGTCAAGCAGCATGTGCCCGAGGGCAAAACGATGTGCAGCCTGTGCAGCCGCCTGCGCCGGGGCATCCTCTACCGCGTGGCCGACGAGCTGGGCTGCACCAAGATCGCGCTGGGCCACCACCGCGACGACATGCTGCAGACCTTCTTTCTGAACATGTTCTTCGGCGGCAAGCTCAAGGGCATGCCGCCCAAGGTGCAGAGCGACCGGGGCGATCACGTCATTATTCGCCCGCTGGCCTATGTGGCCGAAGCCGATCTCACGCGCTGGGCCGAGCTGCGCGAATTTCCCATCATCCCCTGTACCCTGTGCGGCAGCCAGGAGAACCTGCAGCGCAAGCAGATCGGGCAGATGCTGCGCGACTGGCAGCAGCTGTACCCCGGCCGCATCGAGAACATGGCCGTGGCGCTGCGCAACCTGGTGCCCTCGCACTTCATGGACCCGCGCCACTTCGACTTCCAGGGCCTGGTGGCCAACGGCGTGGCCGATGCCGATGGCGACAAGGCCTTCGATGGCGAGCAATTCCCGCAGGCCATCGCCATGCCGGTGCCGCGCTGAACCCCACACAACCCGATTGGATGGCCCCCCGATGACCGCCCTCAAAGCCCCTGAACTGCTGCTGCCCGCCGGCTCGCTCGACAAGATGCGCGCAGCCTACGATTTCGGTGCCGATGCCGTGTACGCGGGCCAGCCGCGCTACTCGCTGCGCGCGCGCAACAACGAGTTCCGCCTGGAGCAGATCCGCCAGGGCATCGCCGAGGCGCATGCGCGCGGCAAGAAGTTCTTCGTGACCAGCAACCTGATCGCGCACAACGACAAAATCCGCACCTACCTGCGCGACATCGAGCCCGTGATCGACATGAAGCCCGACGCCCTGATCATGGCCGACGCCGGCCTGATCATGATGGTCAAGGAGAAGTGGCCCGAGGTGCCCGTGCACCTCTCGGTGCAGGCCAACACCACCAACTGGGCGGCCGTGAAGTTCTGGCAGAAGATGGGTGTGGAGCGCGTCATCCTCTCGCGCGAGCTGAGCCTGGACGAGATCGCGCAGATCCGCCAGGAATGCCCCGACATGGAGATCGAGGTCTTCGTGCACGGCGCGCTGTGCATCGCCTATTCGGGCCGCTGCCTGCTCAGCGGCTACTTCAACCGCCGCGACCCGAACCAGGGCACCTGCACCAACGCCTGCCGCTGGGGCTATGCCACGCATGGCGCCGATGTGGACCCGACCACGGGCGAAGCCGTGGCGCAGAAGATGGAGGCCGGCTTCGACTTCGCCACCGCCCAGCAGGAGGCCGAGCAGTCGTTCTCTACCTGTGGCGACGGCGCACGCCACCCGGCGGCCGACCAGGTCTATCTGCTCGAAGACCTGGGCCGGCCCGGCCAGCTCATGCCCATCATGGAAGATGAGCACGGTACCTACATCCTCAACAGCAAGGACCTGCGCGCCGTGGAGCATGTGGCGCGCCTGGCGCAGATCGGCGTGAATTCGCTCAAGATCGAAGGCCGCACCAAGAGCCTGTACTACGTGGCGCGCACCGCGCAGGTGTACCGCCGCGCCATCGACGACGCCGTGGCCGGCCGGCCCTTCAACCCCGAACTGCTGGTCGAGCTCGAAGGCCTCTCGAACCGCGGCTACACCGGCGGCCTGCTCGAGCGCCGCCCCAGCCAGGATTACCAGAATTACCTCAGCGGCCATTCGGCCACGCAGCGCAGCCAGTTCGCAGGCGAAGTGCTGGGCGCCGACGGCCAGGACGCCGTGGGCCTCGTCGGCGACTGGGTGCAGGTGGAGACCAAGAACCACTTCGCCGTGGGCGACCTGCTGGAGGTGGTGCACCCGAGCGGCAATGTGCAGTTGCGGCTCGAGCGCATGCACGACATGCACGGCCAGCCCGTGGCCGTGGCCCAGGGCAATCCGGTGCGTGTGTGGATTCCGCTGCCCGCGCGCTATGCGGGCGCCCTGCTGGCGCGGGTGGTGGAGCAGCCGGCCTCCGCGCCCGAACTGGTGGCCTGAGCATGCGACTGCGCTCTGTCTGCTCTGTGGCCGTAGGGCTCGCCGGGTCGGCCCTGTGGGTGCACGGCGCGGCGGCGCAGCAGACGGCACCCGAGGTGCGCCACGTGCAAGGCTCGTGGGTCAACCTGCGCGAGGCCCCGCGCGCCGATGCGCGCGTGCTGGCCCAGGTGCCCGCCAACACCGTGCTGCAGCAGTTGGCCGAGCGCGATGGCTGGTGCGAGGTGTCCTACCGCGGCGATCCGCGCCTGAATGCCGGCGGCAAGGGCGCACTGGCTTCCCCCCTGCCGCTGCAGGCGCACGTGGCCTGCAACCTGCTCGCGCCGGCACCCCTGGCGCTGGTGCAGGCAGCGAAAGACCCGGCACGCGCCTTCTGGGTGGCGCCGTCGCCCAAGCGGCTGCGCGCCTATGGCAATGCCTTGCCCCGCCCCGCCGCGTTGCAGATGCCGGCACTGATCAAGACCCATGCGTTGGGGGCCGAGGTGCGCTATCCGGCCCGGCCCGAGTTCGAGGCCGCCAAGCGGCTGCTGCGCGCCGGCGTACTGCTCGACCCAACGAACGAGATCGCGCGCGGCAAGCCGGTGGACCCGGTGGCCGATATCAGCATCCCGGGGGTACGCCTGGCGCTCAAGCCCATCGCGCCCTCGCGTTTCAAGCGCCATGGCGAGGTGGCGCTGCTGCACGACACCGAGGCCGATGGTCTGGCGGCGGTGGCGGGCAGCCGCCTTGCAGTTGTCCCCACGGATGTGCCCATGGGCGGCCACAACCGCCACAACGGCCCGGAGATCGAATTCGTCACGGGTTTCTGGGACGTGGGCGCGGCCTATCTTGTCTTCGATCCTCCGCTCATGATCTACGCGATCACGCACCAGGGCTTGGTGGGCGCGCAGGGCCTGCGCAAGCGCACCTGGATGATCGACAACGGGGATTTCTATTGCGGGGGCCACTACACCGGCCCCGGGTTCGAAGACCCGCCCGCCGGCGGTGGCGACGAATTGGTCAACGTGAAGGGCTATGCACGCCTGTCTGACACTGCCCAGGTTCTCACCCGCCTGGTAACCGCCACAGCCCTGCCCGCCAGCGCGGTAGCCGTGCAGGCGCGGCGCCACCCCAAGGAATGGACCATTGCGGCCAGCCCTCCCGAGGTGCCCCAGCCCGTGCGCATCCAGACCGCCGTGGTGGCCTACGAGATCGACCTCGACCGCGACGGCATTGCCGACATCCTGCGCATCGAGATTCCGTCCAAGGGCGAGATGTCGGGCCAGCCGGTATTCACGCACCACTGGTACCTCAACGTCGGCGGCCAGTGGTTCCGGGCCGGCCACTGGGTGGACCAGGAATGCACCTGACCAGCCGGGGCTGAGCAGGCGGGGTCAGCCAGCGCGCGCCGGCTGGCGCAGCAGTGCTGCCAGCACCAGCGTTTCGGCCAGGACCTCGAAAACCTCCTCGAAGGTTGCCAGCTCCGGGGGCACCCCGGGCCACTGGTCGACCGCAATCGCCCACAGGCCCATCAGCAGGCCGGCCCACATCAGCGCCTGCGTGCTGCGGTGGACGAGAGCCCGGTGCAGCCAGGCCAGGGTGGCCGCACCGACCAGGCCCACGGCCAGCATCGGTGCCTCGCGCACCCAATGCGAATGGCAGGCGGTGGTCCATTCGATGCAGCGGAATTTCCACAGTTCGTGCAGCATGAACTGCTCGTCCAGCGCCAGCGCGCCAAAGGCCAGCACCAGCCAGATCCCCAGTGGCCGGGGCAGGGCGCGTTCGGCGGTCAGCCGCAGGGCGGTGACACCCAGCGTGAGCAGCAGGGCGCTTGACAGCCAGGATGCCGGCGAGGCGTCGGAGCGCAAGGCGCGCTCCCAACTGGGCGCGAACAGGCAGGCGCTCAGCAGCAGGAAGCCGGCCACTGCGGCAAGCACGGCCGGAGCGACCCAGGCATGGGGTGGTGGTGCAGGCGAGGGTGGGAGGGTCATGGTGGCGAGGGCTGGCCGAATTCTGACGCAGGCAGGGGGCCCCGGGTGCGGCCGCCCTGTTCATCGGCACTGAATCACTCCAGAATCAGGCGTCTACCCACAGTCACGCATGGCCACCCCCATCGACTCCTCCCGCCCTGGCGCCTTGCCGCCCGTGGCCCAGTTCCTGGCAGAGGCCGCGCTGCAGCGGCAGTCTTCGCTGCTCGGGCTGGACAAGCCGACTGCGGTGCGCGCGCCGGTTCCGGTGGCCGACCCCGCAGGGAGCCCTGTGCCGTCGCCTTCCGCTACGCCGGTTCCTCCTTCGGCACCAGCAGCGGCCCCGGCCGACAAGGCCAGTATCTCGGCCCAGGCGCGCGGCCAGCTGGGCGCAGGGTTTGACCCGCGCCAGGCCCTGCCCGCCGGCGGCGCGGGTGCCAGCGCGGCGGCGCGGACCTCGCTGCCGATGCTGCCGCCTGCGGGGGCGCCCTTGGCGGCGTCCCAGGCTGTACCGGCCACCGGCACGGCGCTGCTCGCTGCGGCCACCTGGCCCGCCGAGGGCCTCGACGCCCCCGTGCTGCGCATGGTGAGCGCCATGGTGGCGCAACTGACCGGGGGCGGCGGCATGCCGCAGCGGGTGGTCGCCGCCCAGCCCTGGCCCGTGGGCCTGGCCCATGCACTCGAAAGAGGCGACGCCGAACCCGGGCAACCGCCGCTGCAGACCTGGCTGGTGCGCCAGGGCACGGTGCAGACTCCCGAAGGGCCGCGCGGCTTTGCACTGACCCTGCGCATGCCCGTGCCCTGGATGGCATCGCAGTCGGCACCCTCTGCCGTGGCATCGCCCCCGCCGGCGCCGCTGCAGTTACCGTTCTCCGGTAACGCGCAGTCCTTGCAATCGGGGGTGTTTGCGCTGGTGCTGCAGGGGCCGGAGGCGGTCGCTGCGCGCACCAGCGCGCTGCTGGTGCTGGACTTCCAGGCCCAGTTGCCCGCCGCGGTCTACGGCCGTGAAATGCTGCTGCCGCAGGCCCAGCGCCTGGACCCCTGGACGCAGATGGCCGTGCTGCAGGCCAGCGGCCACCTGCCCACCGAGGAAGCCCGCGAGCGCGACCGGCCGATGTGCGAGGTGTCTGGCTGCCCTTATGCGGGGCGATCCCCCTGCGCGCAGCCGTTCTGCCTGGCCCTGCGCTGGGTGGAGCCCGTCGTTCCGGTCCGGCCGGCCGGACCCGGGGCCTGAAGTCTCAGCCAGCGAACTGGCTGTCCCGCACATCGCCCACACTGCGGCGTATCTCCCCGTGGCGTGCGCGCGTGATCGGGTAGGCCAGCAGCAGCGGTATCGCCAGCGCCAGGCACAGCGCGGGCAGCGGGCCGGTCATCAGCCGTATGCCGCCCAGCGCCTGGGCCGACTGGGCCACGTTGGGCACGTAGTGCGTCAGGTCGAGCACGGCCGCAACGACCACCGTGGCCAGGGTGCGCGCGATCTTGTCCACCAGGCCGAACAGGCCGTAGTACATGCCGGTGGTGCGCTCGCCTGCGAGCATGTGGCCGTGGTCGATGGTGTCGGGCACCATCGCGAACGGCACGATCCAGTGCGCACCCATGCCGACGCCGATCAGCGCCAGCACGACCGGCACGGCCCCCTGCTGGCCCGGCCCGATCCAGTACAGCGTCAACAGGCCGGTGGCGCTGAACACCAGGCCCAGCAGGTAGGCCCGGTTCTTCTCCCAGCGGTCCACCACGCGCTTCCAGACGAACAGCGAGATGCCCACCACCCCGAGCAGGATGGCCATGAGCCGCGGCAGATCCCCCTGCGTGCCCTGCAACTGGTAGATGACGAAGTAGGCCAGCGCGCCCTGCACCAGCGTCAGGCCCAGGCGCACCAGGCCGGCGGCGCCGACCAGCAGCAAGAAGGGCCGGTTGCGCAGCGTGCCCAGCAGGGTGCGGCGCACCGAGTCCCAGGCAGGGGCCGGCTCGGCTGTGGCCTCCTCGACTGCGGGTTCTCGCACGCGCCAGGCCACCACGGCCACCGCCATGCCGGCCACCAGGCCGAAGCAGGCACCCGCCAGCGCATAGCCCGTGCGCGCATCGGGCGCGGCCCGCACCAGCACGGGCATGAGCACGCTGCCCGCGAAGAAGCCCAGCAGCGCACCCAGCGAGGCAAAAGCCGTGAGGCTGGTGCGCTCGTCATAGTCGCGCGTGAGGTTGGCGGCCATGGCCTGGTAGGGCAGTTGCACCAGCGTCATCAGCGTGTCGAACAGCGTGTAGGTGATGGCAATCCACAGGAAGGCGGCCACGGGCGAGAGGCCCGGCGGCACCATCCACACCGCCGCCGACACCACGGCCAGCGGAATGGCGCCGTAGATGAGGTACACCCGGTGGCGGCCCCAGCGCGAGCGCGTGCGGTCCGTCACCCAGCCGAACAGCGGGTCGTTGATGGTGTCCCACACCTTGCCCACCAGCAGCGCGGCGCCCGCCACCGCCGGCGGTACCAGGGCCACGTCGGTGTAGAAGATCATGAGCAGAAAGCCCATGGCGGCGATCAGCATTTGCAGGCCCACATTGCCCACGGCATAGCTGAGCTTGGTGCCCAGCGTGAGCGTGGTGGTGGTGGCCTGCGCGGCGGTGGGCCCGCTCACAGTGCGTGCGCCAGTTCGGCCACGGGCTCCTCGGCGTTCAGCATGGCGCGCACTTCGCGGCGCAGCATCTTGTTGAGGAAGCTGCGCGGGATTTCGGGCACGATGCGCACGCGGTCGGGCTGCAAGGCCGCGGACAGGTTCTCGCCCATGTACTCGGTGATGTCGTGCTCCAGCGCGCGCCAGCTGTGCTCGGTGCGCCAGCTCTGGCGCAGGCTCACCACCAGCACGGCCTGCTCGCCGTGCTGCACCAGGCAGCATTCCTTGACGGCTGGGTGCTGGTGCGTAACCTCTTCCACCTCGCGCGGATTGAGCATGCGGCCGTCCTTGTGCACGCGGTCGGCGCTGCGGCCCAGCACGTGCAGGTAGCCCTCCTTGTCGAAGTAGCCCATGTCGCCCATTACTACCCAGCCGTCGCGCAGGGTCTCGGCCGTCTTCTCGGGGTCGTGCCAGTAGCGCTCGAAGCTGACCGGCGTCTTCACCGTGATGAGGCCTGTGGACCCCAGGGGCAGGGGGTTGAAGGCGTCATCGCGCACCACCACCTCCACCCCGGGCATCACGCGGCCCACGGAGGACAGGATGTGGAGGCCCACCGGCGCGCCGCTCGCGTCCACATGTTCGTGCGGCAGCAGCCAGGTGATGGGCGGCAGCGCCTCCAGGCAGCCGTAGCCCTGCTGGAAGATGGGTCCGAAGTGGCGGATCGCCTCGGCGATCTTGGGCGCGGGCATCATCTCCGAGCCATAGGGCACGTGCGTGAGCGAGGCCAGGCGGTAACGCGGCAGCTCCGGGTCGTCCAGCAGGTCGATGATGGCCGAGGGCGAGAGGAAGGCGCGCGAGACCTTGTGGCGCTCGATCAGCCCGGCCAGCGTGGCCGAGCGGAAGTTCTCGGGCATCACCAGCACCGCGCCCGAGAGCAGCGTGGGCAGCACCAGGCCCGAGCCCGGCCCCGTCAGCGGCAGGCCCAGCATGTTGATGTCCTGGCCGCTGGCGGGAGGCGTGAAGTTGATCGACTGCGCGATGAAGCGCACGCTGTCCAGGTATTTGCGGTGGGTATAGCCGATGGCCTTGGGCAGCCCCGTGGTGCCCGAGGTCATGTGCAGTGCGAACACCTCGTCCTCGTGCACCTTGGCCGTGCCGCGCGTGGGCGTGGCCTGGGCCAGCGCGTCCTCGTAGGGCTTGCCCAGGGCCAGGATGTGCAGGCCGGGCATGCGCTCGCGCACGGTGGCCAGAATGGGTGCGCTCAGCGCCGGGTCGTGGATGAACACCGTGGGCTTCACGCGCAGCAGCGTATCGAGCGCCGCCTGCGCCGACAGGTGTTTGTGGAAGCTGGCGAAGATGGTGCCGTTTTCGAACGTGGCCAGGCGCGTCTCGTACTGCTCGCCGGTCTCGGGCAGCCAGGTGAATACGATGTCGCCCTGCTTCACGCCCTGCGCCTGCATCCAGCCATTCAATCGCAGCACGCGCTCATGCAGCTGTTTATATGTGAGGGTGCCGCGCCGGTCGATGAGGGCGCGTTTGTTGCCGTGCAGGCGGTAGGCCAGGCGGGCCACCGAGCGGGCGGTGCGCAGGCGGCTCAGCATGAAGCGCGCCATGACGCTGCGCAGGGAGGGAATGGCCACCGTGGTCTCCTGGGATTGCCGAATGCAAAGCAGTCTCCCATGTGGCCCCCGGTGCAATCATTTCCATTTGTTGGCCTGCGTATCTGCCTGTTTCACGGCCCGCCAAGCGGTTGCATCGTGCCGACAACAGGCGTGAACGAGGGCACGGGGCGTCGCCCGCGCGCAACAGCCCTGCCCATGAAAAAACCGCCAGGGCCGGGGTGCGGCGCTGGCGGTTGCTTTGGACCTGAATGCTGCCGGGTGGGCCGCTTCAGTCCGGAGAACGGCGCAAGCTCATGGATACAGGCCGCGCATTTCGCGGGCATGCAGGATGCGCTGGCAGGCCACGATGAAGGTGGCGGTGCGCAGGCTCACCTTGTGCTCCTGGGCCACCTGCCACACGCCGGCAAAGGCGTCCTGCATGATGCGCACCAGACGGGCGTTGATCTCGTCCTCGCTCCAGAAGAAGCTGGAGAAATCCTGCACCCATTCAAAGTAGCTCACTGTCACACCGCCGGCGTTGGCGATCACGTCGGGCAGCACCAGCACGCCCTTGTCGTGCAGGATGTCGTCCGCCTCGGGGGTGGTGGGGCCGTTGGCGCCCTCGATCACCAGCTTGGCCTTGATCTGGCCGGCGTTGTGCTCGGTGATCTGGCCTTCCAGCGCGGCAGGGATCAGGATCTCGCAATCCACGCCCCAGAATTCCTCGGGCTTCATGGCTTCGGCACCGGCAAAGCCGCCCACGCCACCACGGATCTTCACGTGGGCCAGCAGGGCCGGCACATCAAGGCCCTTGCCGTTGAAGATGGTGCCGGTGTGGTCCTGCACGGCCACCACCTTGGCACCAGCTTCGGCAAACAGTTTGGCTGCGATGCCGCCCACGTTTCCGAAGCCCTGCACCGCCAGGCGGGCACCTTCGAGTTGCAGGCCGGTGAGCTTGGCGGCTTCCACACCCACGGTGAACACGCCGCGGCCGGTGGCTTCCACGCGGCCCAGCGAGCCGCCCAGGTCCACGGGCTTGCCGGTGACCACGCCGGTGGCGGTGGAGCCGGTGTTCATCGAGTACGTGTCCATCATCCAGGCCATGATCTGGCCGTTGGTGTTCACGTCGGGTGCCGGGATGTCCTTGGTGGGGCCGATGATGATGCCGATCTCGCTGGTGTAGCGGCGCGTCAGGCGTTCCAGTTCACCCATGGAGAGCTTCTTGGGGTCCACGCGGATGCCGCCCTTGGCACCGCCGTAGGGCACGTTCACCGCCGCGTTCTTGATCGACATCCAGGCCGACAGGGCCATCACTTCCGACAGTGTCACGTCCTGGTGGAAGCGCACGCCGCCCTTGCCGGGGCCACGCGAGGTGTTGTGCTGCACGCGGTAGCCCTCGAAGTGGGCGATGGTGCCGTTGTCCAGCTCGATCGGCACATCCACGATCAGCGCGCGCTTGGGGCGCTTGAGGGTTTCCACCCAGCGGGCCAGGTGCCCCAGGTAGGGCGTGACGCGGTCTACCTGCTGCAGGTAGATGCCCCAGGGCCCGAGGTTGTCGGCCTGCAGGTACGAAGGCAGGGTGTGGACGGCGCCCAATTTGGAGGGGGTGGCCGGCGCGCCGGAAGATTGCGACATGGTGAATTTCCTTGTGGGATAAGTTCAAGCCACGAAGCTTATTCCTGCCCCGCAAGCCTGTCCAAGGCCGGAGTGTTACAGGATTATGCAATCGATGCATAACCTTGAAAAGACGATCCTGGCCTTCGCCGAGTCTGTGCAAAGGGGTCGTGCCAGTGCCCCTTCGCGGCAGATAGGGCCGCCTCACTCCACCTTGAAATCCGCCAGCAGCGGATCGCCCGGCGGATAGCGCAGGTCCAGGTTCTGCAGCACCTGGCGCAGCACGCTGGCGATCATCAGGTTGCGGTGGGTCTTGGAGTCGGCCGGCACGATGGTCCAGGGTGCCCAGGGCGTGTGCGTTGCGTTGAGCAGGGTGTCATAGGCCCGGCGGTAGTCCTTCCACTGCTTGCGCACCTCGATGTCGCCCATGCTGAACTTCCAGTGCTTGGCCGGGTCGTCCAGCCGCTCCTGCAGGCGCAGGCGCTGCTCCTCGGGGCTGATGTGCAGCAGAAACTTGAGCACGATGGTGCCGGTCTCGCTGAGCATGCGCTCGAAGTCGTTGATGTGGGCCAGGCGCTGCTGTTGCTGTTCGGGCGTGATCCAGCCGTTGACCACGGGCACCAGCACGTCCTCGTAGTGGCTGCGGTTGAAGACCGTGATGTCGCCGTCTTGCGGCACCTGCTGGTGGATGCGCCAGAGGTAGTCGTGCGCACGCTCGGTCTCGGTGGGGGCCTTCCAGCCCACGGTGTGCACGCCCAGGGCGCTCATGCGGCCGAACACGCCGCGGATGGTGCCGTCCTTGCCCGAGGTGTCGGTGCCCTGCAGCACCACCAGCAGCTTGTAGCGCTTGTCGGCATAGAACAGGTTCTGCAACTCGTCGAGCTCCAGCGCGAGGGCCTCCACGGCGGCCTTGTCTTCGGTCTTGCTGCCCAGCGAGAACGGCTTGGCTCCTGGATCCCAGTCGGCCAGGGCAGAGGTCTTGCCTTTCTTGCCGCCCGCCTTGGGCTGCCAGGCCGACCAACGCTCGCCGAAGGCCTTGCTGCTGCTCTGGAAGGGAGGGGTCATGGTGTGCATCTCCAGTGGTTTGAAAGGGGGTATCAATGGTTGCCGTGGGCCATGCGGTAGGCCATGGGGGTCTGGCCTACCGCATGGGCAAAGGCCCGGTGCAGGCCGGCCTCGCTGGCAAAGCCCAGGTCCTGGGCGATGCGCTTGAGCGGATGGCGGGTCTGGCACAGGGCATCTGCGGCCTGCCGCAGCTTGATGCGGCGCATCCAGTGTGCCGCAGCCAGGCCCGTGTGCGCGCGCACCCGCCGCGCCAGGGTGCGGGTGGACAGGTGCATGGCCGCCGCCAGATCGGCCAGGCACAGGCCCTGGGCCGGGCTGCGCTGCACCCAGAGCATGGCGCTGCGCAGGGCAGGCTCCGCCTGCGCCATCAGATCCAGCCCGGCAAACACGGGGTGGGTGGCGCGCGGACGGGGCAGCATCAGCACCTCCTGCAGGTCCTGCACGGCCTGGGGCGGCAGCCGTGCCGCCAGCGCGTGCAGCATCAGCGGCAGGTAGCCGCTGGCCCCGGCGGCGGTGGTGGCCACTGCGTGCGCCACCAGGGGTTCATCAAAGCGCCATTGCACGGCCGTGAACTCCTGCTGCAACGCCGCCTGCAGCCACCAGGTGGCCGTGGCCGCATGGCCATCGAGCCGGCCGCTGGCGGCCAGCAGCACCACGCCGGCGCAGTAGCTCCACGCCTGCGTGCGGCGCGGCAGGGCGCGCAGCGCCCGCACCAGGGGCTGCAGGGGGCGCAGCTGGGCCCGCACTTCGTCGGGTGACGACAGCCACAGGCCCGGCACCAGCACGGCATCGGCCTGTGTCTGCGCCAGGGTTGACGTGGGCAGCAGTGCCGGCCCCTGCCATGTGGATACCGGCTGAAGGTCCAGGCCCACCCACTGCACGTCGAACAGCGGCCGGCCCGCGCGCAGGTTGGCCGCGCGCGCCATGTCGGCCGTCGCGAACAGGCCTGCCGGCATGCAGCCCTCGTAGAGCAGCAGGGCCAGGCGCAGGGGGCGCGCGGGGAAAGGGGAATCAGCTCCCAGGCCTGGCATGGATTGGCAATGAATTGTCCATTCCAGCCATTTTCACCAGACGCACGCCTTTGAACAATAGGGCTTCATCCATTGCCACAGCACCTGCCCCATGAAGATCACCCAATTGCGCAACGCCACCATCGTGCTGGAATTCACGGCCCAGGGCGCGCCCGTGGCCCTGCTGGTCGACCCCATGCTCTCGCGCCAGGGTGGCCTGCCCACGCTGCGCTACCTGGGGGGCACGCGCCGCCGCAACCCCATCGTGGAGCTGCCCGAAGTAGCCGATGCCGTGCTGGGCCGCGTGACGCATGCCCTCATCACCCATTGCCAGCGCGGCCACTTCGACCACCTGGATCGGGCGGGCAAGCAGTTCCTGCGCGGGAAGGGCACGCCCGTCTTCTGCATGCCCCGCGATGCGGACTACCTGGCCACGCGCGGCCTGGCGGTGCAGCCGCTGGCGGGCCCGGGCCGCCAGCCCTTTCTGGGCAGTGGGTACATCACGCCCATCGCCTGCCTGCACGGGCGCGGCTGGGTCGGCCGCCTCATGGAGCATGGCCATGGTTACCTGATCGAGATGCCGGGCGAGCCCAGCGTCTACATCGCCGGGGACACGGTGCTCACGCCCGAGCTGCGCGATTGCCTCACCCGCCTGCGCCCCGACGTGGCCGTGCTGCCGGCCGGCGGTGCGCGCTTCGACCTGGGGGGCGAGATCCTGATGGATGGGAAAGACGTGATCGGGGCCTGCACCCTGGCCCCCGGCACGGTGGTGGCCAACCACCTGGAAGCACTCGACCATTGCCCTACCACGCGCTCCGGCCTGGCGGGCCTGGCCGCAGAGGCTGGCGTGCAGCAACGGCTGTGGATTCCGCAGGATGGCGAGTCACGCGTGTTCTGATGCGGGCGTCGTGGAGCAGACCTGCTCGGCGGGGTGTCCAGCCCGGTGTGCGTCGTGCGACATCAGGTCCACGAAGCGTCGCGCGCCCAGGCCCAGCGGCCGCTCCTTGGACCACACCACGTCCACCCATAGGGCCGTGCCATTGCTCAGGTTCTCGAACGGCATCTCCACCAGCGTGCCGGCGTCAATGCGCGGCTGCACCAGGGCACGTGGCTGCCAGCCCCAGCCCAGGCCCGCCTCGATCAGGCCCAGGGCGGCCAGGTGGTTGTCGGTACGCCAGTGGTGGCGCGCGAAGACGAAGCGCCGGTCGATCTGCGCCAGGTCGCGGCTGGCCACCACGATCTGCCGCGTGGTCGTGAGGTGCTCCTCGCGCAATTGCGCCTCCCCGGCCGGCTCGCAGCGCTCCGTGGCGGCTTCGCGCGCGGCCTGCAGCACCGGGTGGTCGGGCGCCATCACCGCCACCAGGGTTTCGCTGCCTACCTCCTGGAAGCCTTCGCGCCCGTCGATGCTGGGGCGTTCGAACACCAGCGCCAGTTGCGCGCGCCCGGTGTGCAGCAACTCGAGCGCATCGACCTGGGGCGCGGCCAGCACCTCCACCTGCAGCAGCGGGTACTCGCGCGCCAGGGCGGCGATCGGCTCGGTCCAGCGCGATGCCAGCAGCTCGGGTGCGATGGCCACCGTGAGCCGTTCCTCCAGCCCCTGGGTGAGCGACAGCGCCTGGGCGTTGAGTTGTTGCAACTGGCCAGCCAGCAGCCGCGCCTGGGGCTCCAGCGCCCGTGCGGCGGCGGTGGGCCGGGGCTCACGGCCACTGCGGTCGAAGAGCGGCATGTCCAGCTCCGCCTCCAGGTGGGCAATCGCCATGCTCACGGCCGACGGCACGCGCGAGAGGCTGCGGGCCGCTGCCGAGAAGGAGCCCTGGTCCAGCACGGACAGGAAGACCTGGATGTTGTCCGACGAAAAAGCCATAGAGGGCTCAATCTATCAGAAAAACTGACACAAGCTAACTTTTTATATCAGCCTCTGGCACATACAGTCCTGCCCATGGAATCGCAGAACACCACCACTTCCCTGACAGCAACCCAGACCGCCGCCGGCCTGCAGGGCGTCAAGCGCCGCGTCGTCTACGTCACGCTGTACGAACTCATCGCCATTGCAGCCGCCACGGCGGGGCTGGCCTTTCTCTCGGGGCAGGGCGCGGCGCATGCCGGCGTGATCGCTGCCGTGGCAGCCCTGATCGCCGTGGCGTGGAACGTGTTGTTCAACTGGGCTTTCGAGCGCTGGGAGGCGCGGCAGGAGGTACGCGGGCGCAGCGCAGCACGCCGCGTGGTGCATGCCGTGAGCTTCGAGATGGGGCTTGTCATCACCCTGGTGCCGATCTTCGCTTGGTGGTTCCAGATCAGCCTGTGGCAGGCACTGGTGATGGACATCGGCATGATCGTTTTCTTCCTGTGCTACACCTTTGTCTTCAACTGGGTGTTCGATCAGGTGTTCGGCCTGCCCGCCAGTGCGCAGGGGGCCGCACAGGTGTGACATTGCACTGCACGCAATGTGCGCTTTGTTACCGGGGGGATGCACAGGCTGCTTAGGGCGTGTCATCATTCATTTCACCCCCGCGAAAGTCTGCAGCGCGGTGCAGTGCAAGGCGCCCTGAGTGCCGTGTAGCTCGGCTACACAAGCGAAGGGCAACGCCGCAATGCGCCGCGCTGCAGGCTTTCCCTTCGGGCTGGCCCCGGCATGCGGCGTCTGCTTTGTCGCTCGGCTTGCCAATAGCCCGGCTATTGGCTGCGCCGCGCTTCGCGCATCCATCCGCATGCCGAGGCCAGCGCGGGGGTGAAATGAATGATGACACGCCCTATCTGAAAACAGTCAATCAAGGAGCCAGCATGGATCAAAACCAGGATAAGAAACCGTCACCGCCTGCAGGCGGTGGCTTCTGGGTCAACCTCATTCGTGCCGAGATGGTCGTGCAGGTGGTGGGCCTGGTTGTCATCGGGGTGGTGGCGGTCACGGCCATCATCGTGTTCGGCATGAAATAGGGCCGCCGCCTTTCTCAGGACCGCCCCGGTCGCACAACCGCATCAGCCCTGCAGCAGCTGCCCCGCGATGGCTGCTGCGGCGGTGCGCGTCTCCACCCCCAGCTTCTCGAAGATGTGCTCCAGGTGCTTGTTCACCGTGCGCGGGCTCATGCCCAGGATATCGGCGATGTCGCGGTTGGTCTTGCCCTTGGTCAGCCACGAGAGCACCTCGGTCTCGCGCGGGGTCAGCGCCACCTGCTGCAGGCGGCGCGGCGCTGCGGCCTCGGGCCGGGCATGGCTGAGCAGCAGCATCGATTCGGCCAGGCCGCTGGCGCCCATGTGCCGGGCCAGCAGCTGCCGGCCGTCGGCCAATGCCAGGGTCTGTTCGCCATCGCGCTGTGCCCGCACCAGCCAGGCAGCGGCCAGTTCCGCAGGAGCCTCGGCATGGGCAAAGGCATCTTCCAGCCAGCGCGTGGCCTGGGGTGAGCGCCAGGCCATGCGGCCCTGGCCATCGAGCACCACTACACCCAGGCCGGCCACGTCCACTGCCTCGCGCGCCATGCGCGTGGCCTGGGCATTGCGCACGTGGGTCGCCAGGCGCGCCAGCACCTCGGGGATGCGCAGCGGCTTGACCACATAGTCCACCCCGCCACTGTCAAAGCCCTGCAGGATCTGCGCCGTGTCCGACAGCCCGGTCATGAACACGATGGGCACGTGCGACCACGGCGGTGTGGCCTTGAGCTTGCGGCACAGCGCGAAGCCGTCGATGCCGGGCATCACCGCATCGAGCAGCACCCCGTCGGGCACCACCATGTCGAAGCGCTGCAGCGCTTCCTGCGCATCGCGCGCGGCCAGCACGGCGTAGCCCTCTGCGGCGAGCGCGTCGCAGAGCATGCGCAGGGTGTCCAGGGCGTCGTCCACCACCAGGATGACGCGCTGGCCGGGCTCCGAGGGGCTGGCCAGAGAGGGGTCAAAGAGACTGTTCATGGTCGGGTTCGCGAAGGTGGCGGGCCAGGGCCTCGAAATCGAAACGGTCGGCGCAGGCCTGCAGCACGGCCAGTGCGGCGGCATGGGCCGGCAGCTCGCTGCGCGCCTGGCGCAGCCGTTCGCGCACGGCGCCTGCCTGGCCCTGGCGCGCCAACCGGGTCAGGTCGTCGCGCAGGCCCTGGGGCAGGCTGGTAGGCGCAGGTGCCTGGCGCACGGACTCGCCCATTGCGGCCGGCAGGGGGGGCGGCGTGTTGTCGTGCACCCATTCGAGCTGCAGCGCCGCCTGCAGCGCGCGCAGCAGCTCGGACTCGATCACCGGCTTGCCCACGAAGCCCTGCACCTGCATGGCCGCCAGGCGCCCGGGCTCGTGGTCGAACTGGTTGGCCGAGACAAAGACGATGGGCAGTTCGCTGGCTGGCAGCAATGTGCGCAGCAGCGCGGCGGTCTGCCAGCCGTCGAGGTCGTCCATGGAAATGTCCAGCAGCACCAGGTCGGGCGGGGTCTGGCGCACGATCTCCACGCACTCGCGCCCGCTGGCGGCCTCGCGCACGATGAAGCCCAGTGGCACCAGCAGGCCGGCCAGCAGCTGGCGCTGCAGTGGCTGGTCGTCCACCACCAGCAGCGTGCGGCGCGGGGCGATGTGGCCGATCACCGGGCGCAGGGCGACCATGTGGGCGGGGCGCCAGGCCGGGTCGGGCGAGATGCCGGGCAGGTACAGGCGCACGGTGAAGGTGCTGCCCTGGCCGGGCGTGCTGGCCACCGTGAGCTCGCCCCCCATGAGCTGCGTGAGCAGGTGTGTGATGGTCAGGCCCAGGCCGGTGCCGGCCTCGCTCGCGCGGCGTCCGGCGCTGCCGCGCTCGAACGGCAGAAAGATGCGTTCAAGGTCTTGCGGCTCGATGCCGATGCCGGTGTCGATCACTTCGATGCGCGAGACATGCGGGCGAAAATCCATGCGCAGCCGCACCTCGCCGCGCTCGGTGAAGCGCACCGCGTTGGACAGCAGGTTGATCAAAATCTGGCGCAGCCGCTTGGCGTCGGCCCGTATCCAGCCGGGCATGGTGCCCTCGGTCTGCACCACGAAGCGCAGGCCCCTGGCCTCGGCCTGCGGGCGCAGCATGCCCTCCACGTTCTGGATCAGCTCGGGCAGGGGCAGGGGCAGCAGGTCCAGGCGCAGGCGGCCGGCCTCGATGCGCGCCAGCTCCAGCGAGCCGTCGATCAGCGCATGCATGTGCTGCCCGCTGTGCTGGATGGTGGACAGGCTCTCGCGCAGCCAGCCCTCGGTCTGCGGGTTCTTGAGCAGGATCTGGGTGTAGCCGAGGATGCTGTTGAGCGGCGAACGCAGCTCGTGCGTCATGCCGGCCACGTAGCGCGTCTTGGCCAGGCTGGCCGATTCGGCCTGGTCCTTGGCGGCCTGCAGCTCGGCATCGGTGCGCTTGTGCGCCTCGATCTCCTGCAGCAAGAGCTGCGTCTGCCGCTCCGATTCGTCCTGCGCCATGCGCCGGCTGTCGGTACTCAGTACCACCCACCAGGCGCACACGGCGGCCAACAGCGCCAGCAGCGCGAACACCTTGAAGAAGGGCATGCGCAAGAACTGTGCGGGCGTCTCGATGCTCTCCTGCACATAGACCACGCCGAGCAGGAAGACCATCACCGCGCACAGCGAGACCATCACCATCAGGTACTGCCCCATGCGGAAGTTGACCTTGGCCGCCCAGTGGCGTGGCAGCAGCAGAGCGGCCACGGCGCGCAACTGGTCGGTGGCGCGCGAGCCGGTCTTGCAGCGGTCGTGGCAGCGCGATTCGAGCGAGCAGCACAGCGAGCAGATCGCCGCGCCGTAGGCCGGGCAGCGCGCCATGTCTTCGGACTCAAACTGGTTCTCGCACACCGTGCAGCGCACCGCTTCGCCGGGCTGCCAGGTGGTATCGGGCTGGCGCGCCAGGTAGTAGCGCCCCTTGGTGGCCCAGGCCAGCAGCGGCGCCAGCGCCATCGACAGCACCAGTGCGATGAAGGGCGAGAACGCCGCCGCCATCTCGCCCAGCATGCCGGCATAGGCGCAGCAGGCCACCGTGGCCGCCAGCACCATGGAGCCCAGGCCCACGGGGTTGAAGTCGTACAGGTGCGCGCGGCGGAACTCGATGCCCGGCGGTGACAGCCCGAGCGGCTTGTTGATCACCAGGTCGGCCACCAGCGCGCCCACCCAGGCGATGGCCACGTTGCTGTAGACCGCCAGCACCTTCTCGAGCGCGCCGAACACCCCGAGTGTCATCAGCAGCGTGGCGATGCCCACGTTGAACACCAGCCAGACCACACGCCCCGGGTGGCTGCGCGTGATGCGCGCAAAGAAGTTGGACCAGGCGAGCGAGCCCGCGTAGGCATTCGTCAGGTTGATCTTGATCTGCGAGACCACGACGAAGAGCACCGTGACCGCCACCGCCAGGCCCGGCAGGCCCAGCGCCGCCATGACCTGGTGGAAGCCCGCCAGGAACATCTGCGTGGGCTCGGCCGCGCGCGTGGTGCCCACCTCGAACTGCAGCGCCGCAAAAGCCAGGAAGGCGCCGCCCGCCATCTTGAGCATGCCCATCACGATCCAGCCCGGGCCCGCCACCAGCACCGCGCCCCACCAGCGCCAGCGGTTGGCGGCCGTGCGCTCGGGCAGGAAGCGCAGAAAGTCCACCTGCTCGCCGATCTGCACCACCAGCGAGAAGATCACCGTGCCCGCCACGCCGAACATCAGCAGGTTGAACTGGCTGCTGCCGCTCTTGAGACCCGACAGCCCCGCGAAGTCGCGGTACAGCTGCGGTTGCGCCAGCGCGATCCAGACGAAGGGCAGCAGCAGCAAAAACAGCCACAGCGGCTGCGTCCAGGCCTGCAGCCGCGAGATCAGCGTGATGCCGCGCATGGCCAGGGGCAGGATGACCAGGGACGAGACCACGTAGCACCACTGCAGCGGCCAGTCCACCACCATCTGCAGCGCCAGCGCCATGATGGCTGCCTCCAGCGCGAAGAAGATGAAGGTGAACACCGCGTAGATCAGCGAGGTGATGGTCGAGCCCAGGTAGCCGAAGCCCGCGCCGCGCGTGAGCAGGTCCATGTCCAGGCCATAGCGCGCTGCGTAGTAGGCGATGGGCAGCCCGGTGAGGAAGATCAGCACTCCCACCGCGAGGATGGCCCACATGGCATTGGAAAAGCCGTAGTTGAGCGCGATGGCCCCGCCGATGGCCTCCAGCGCCAGGAAGGACAGCGAGCCGAACGCCGTGTTCGCCACGCGGAACTCGCTCCAGCGCCGAAAGCTCTTGGCGGTGTAGCGCAGCGCGTAGTCCTCCATGGTCTCGTCGGCCACCCAGGCGTTGTACTCGCGCCGGAAGCGAAAGATCGTCTGCTGGGCAGGCTGCGGTGCGCCGGACGGAGGGGTGGAGGGCATGCACGGGGCCCATGCAAGAAACGTTCTAGCAACGCTTGCCGGGAGGTGCGTACGCACGGGCTACGTTAATTGACGTATGGGCGCGTACCAGGGTTGTCCCTAATCTTGGCACCAGCGCGGCACCCAACCGGCCGGCGCCGCACACCACCCCAACCCGTCTGTAGCAAGGAGCGTTTTCACCATGAAGCACCTCACCGATCCGAATGCCCTGGGCCTTCCTCCCTCCACGGACGGCGGCCGCCGCCGCCTGCTGCAGGCCATGGGCGCCGCATCGATGGCGGGCCTGCCCGCCTGGTCCTTCGGCCAGACCACCGCCGCCGTCAACACCACCAAGCTGGCCGTGACGGACACCGAAGTCACCGTGGGCCAGCTGCATTCGGCCACCGGCACCATGGCCATCTCCGAGACCGGCTCCATCCAGGCCGAGCAGCTCGCCATCGACCAGATCAACGCCATGGGCGGCGTGCTGGGCCGCAAGATCAAGGTCATCAAGGAAGACGGCGCCTCCGACTGGCCCACCTTCGCCGAAAAATCCAAGAAGCTGCTCATCAACGACCACTGCGCCGCCGTGTTCGGCTGCTGGACCAGCGCCTCGCGCAAGGCCGTGCTGCCGGTGTTCGAAAAAGAGAACGGCCTCTTGTACTACCCCACCTTCTACGAAGGCCTGGAGCAGTCCAAGAACGTGATCTACACCGGCCAGGAAGCCACGCAGCAGATCCTGTACAGCCTGGAGTGGGCCAAGACCGAGAAGAAGGCCAAAACCTTCTTCCTGATCGGGTCGGACTACATCTGGCCGCGCACCTCGATGAAGATCGCGCGCAAGCACGTGGAGAACTTCCAGAAAGGCAAGGTCGTGGGCGAGGAGTACTACCCGCTGGGCAGCACCAACTTCGGCTCGCTGATGAACAAGATCAAGGTGCAAAAGCCCGACTGCCTGTTCGTCGCCGTGGTGGGGGGCTCCAACGTGGCCTTCTACAAGGCGCTCAAGGCTGCCGGCATCACGGGTGACAAGCAACTGCTGGTCACGCTGTCGGTCACCGAGGACGAGATGACAGGCGTGGGCGGCGAGAACTTCGCGGGCTTCTTCTCGTCGATGAAGTACTTCCAGTCGCTGGACAACGAGAACAACAAGAAGTTCGTCGCCGCCTTCAAGGGCAAGTACGGCAAGGATGCGGTGATCGGCGACGTGACCCAGGCCGGCTACCTCGGCCCGTGGCTGTGGAAGGCCGCGGTCGAGAAGGCCAAGAGCTTCGACGTGGACAAGGTGGTGGCCGCCTCGCCGGGCATCGAGCTCAAGACCGCACCCGAGGGCTACGTCAAGCTCGACGCCAACCACCACCTGTGGAGCAAGTCGCGCATCGCCATGGGCATGCCGGACGCGAGCTTCAAGGTCGTTGCCGAATCGCCGGAATTGATCAAGCCCGATCCGTTCCCCAAGGGTTACCAGTAAATCCTCCCGCTGCAGCGTCCGGCCCACCAGGCCGGGCCGCCGCATGGCCGCCCCCTTGTTTGCCGTGAATGGAGTCTGGCACCCATGAACTTTTCAGAAATGCTCAACATCGGCCTCATGCAGGGCTTTGCGGGCCTGAGCCTGTTTGCCGTGCTGCTGCTCATGGGCCTGGGGCTGGCCATCATCTTCGGGCAGATGGGCGTGATCAACATGGCGCATGGCGAGTTCATGACCATCGGCGCCTACACCATCTACCTGGGCTCCACGCTCGCGTCGACGCATGCGCCGCAGCTGGTGGCCTACTATTTTCCGGTGGCCATCGTGGCGGCCTTCGGCTTTGCCTTTGCCGCGGGCTGGCTGGTGGAGTGGGGGCTGATCCGCCACCTGTACAAGCGCCCGCTCGATACGCTGCTGGCCACCTGGGGCATCAGCCTGGCGCTGCAGCAGTGCTTTCGCACCTTCATCGGCCCCAAGGAAGTGAGCCCCACCTTGCCCGACTGGCTGCTGGGCTCGTGGGCGCCCGTCGAGGGCCTGGACATCCCCATCAACGGCATGTTCGTGCTGGGCCTCACGGCGGTGGTCACGTGCGGCGTGCTGCTGGCGCTGCACCGAAGCCGCTGGGGCCTGCGCGTGCGTGCCACGGTGGCCAACCGCGTGATGGCCAATGCCACGGGCATCGATACGCAAAAGACCGACCGTCTGACTTTCGCCATTGGCTGCGGCATTGCCGGCGTGGCGGGCGCGGCCTTCACCACCATCGGCTCCACGGGGCCGACCTCGGGCTCGCTCTACATCGTGGATGCGTTCCTGGTCGTCACCTTCGGCGGCGCGGCCAGCCTGCTGGGCACGGTGGTCTCGGCCTTCGGCATCGCGCAGACGCAGTCGATCACCGAGTTCTTCCTGGCCGGCTCCATGGCCAAGGTGATCACGCTGTCGCTGATCGTGCTGATCCTGATGGTGCGGCCGCAGGGCCTGTTCGCCTCCAAGGTGCGCCGCTGAGCATTTGTCGATTTCACCCTGAGTTCACCGGAGTCACTTCATGAATGCCCTCAAAGCCTGGATCCAGCGCTACCAGCTCGCCAGCCTGGTGCTGCTCACCGTGCTGCTGGCCGTGGTGCTGCCACTGGCGCTCGACATCTTTCGCCTGAACCTGGTCGGCAAGTACCTCACCTACGCCTTCGTGGCCATCGGCCTGGTCATGGTCTGGGGCTATGGCGGCGTGCTCAGCCTGGGGCAGGGCGTGTTCTTCGGCCTGGGCGGCTATGCCATGGCCATGTTCCTCAAGCTTGAAGCCTCCGACCCGGTCAGCACCAAGATCCAGTCCACCCCCGGCATTCCCGACTTCATGGACTGGAACCAGATCACCGAGCTGCCCGCGCTCTGGGTGCCGTTCAAGAGCCTGCCGTTCTCGCTGGCGGCGGTGATCGTGGTGCCCACGCTGCTGGCCTTTATCGTGAGCTTCGCCATGTTCAAGCGCCGCGTGGGCGGGGTGTACTTCGCCATCATCACCCAGGCCGTGGCGCTGATCTGCACCGTGCTCATCATCGGCCAGCAGGGCTACACCGGCGGCGTCAACGGCATGACCGACCTCAAGACCCTGTGGGGCTGGGACACGCGCACCGACAGCGCCAAGTACATCCTGTACTACGTGTGCGTGGCGTTGCTGGTGCTGTCCATCGTGCTGTGCCGCTTCATCCAGACCAGCAAGCTCGGCACCCTGCTGCTGGCCATGCGCGACAAGGAAGACCGCGTGCGCTTTTCGGGCTACGACGTGGCCAACTTCAAGGTCTTCACCTTTTGCCTGGCCGCCGCGCTGTCGGGCATCGGCGGCGCGCTGTTCTCGCTGCAGGTGGGCTTCATGTCGCCGAGCTTCGTGGGCATCGTGCCCTCCATCGAGATGGTGATCTATGCCGCCGTGGGCGGGCGCATGAGCCTGGTGGGTGCGGTCTACGGCACCTTGCTGGTGAATGCGGGCAAGACCTATTTTTCCGAGAGCTTTCCCGACCTGTGGCTGTTCCTCATGGCGGCCCTGTTCATCGGCGTGACCATGGCCTTCCCCATGGGACTGGCCGGCCTGTGGGAGAGCCACATCGTGCCCTGGTGGAAGGGCCGGCGCGAAGCGCTGCGCCAGGCCTCGATGCGGGCGCCAGCACCGGTAAGCCGCCCGCCCGCCGACACCGAACCCGCCGCCCCGGCAGTGCGTGCGCCGGGCCTGCCCGAAGGCACCAGCAGCCAGAGCGCCTGAGCGCACCCCGCACCCGGAGCACCCTTCATGAGCAACACCGACTTCGCCCTGGCCGTGGAAGAACTCACGGTCTCGTTCGACGGCTTCAAGGCCATCGACGCCCTCACGCTGTACGTCGACAAGAACGAGCTGCGCGTGATCATCGGCCCCAACGGCGCGGGCAAGACCACGCTGCTGGACCTGATCTGCGGCAAGACGCGCGCCACCGGCGGCAGCATCAAGTTCAAGAATGAAGAGCTCACGCGCATGGCCGAACACAAGCGCGTGCGCCTGGGCATCGGCCGCAAGTTCCAGACGCCCTCGATCTACGAGAACCTCTCGGTGTTCCAGAACCTGGAGGTCTCGTATCCCTCGGGCCGCTCGGTGTTCGGTGCACTCGCGTTCCGCTGCACCCCGGCGGTGAAGGAGCGCGTGCAGGCCGTGGCCGACGACATCGGCCTCGGGGACAAGCTCGCCACCGAGGCCGGCCTGCTCTCGCACGGGCAAAAGCAGTGGCTGGAGATCGGCATGCTGCTGATGCAGGAGCCCGAGCTGCTGATGCTCGACGAGCCGATTGCCGGCATGAGCGCGCGCGAGCGCGAGCTCACGGCCGAGCTGCTGCAACGCATCTGCAAGAACCGCGCGGTGATCGTGATCGAGCACGACATGGAGTTCGTCAAGCGCATCGCGCACAAGGTCACCGTCATGCACCAGGGAAAGATCCTGGCCGAAGGCTCGATGGACAAGGTCCAGAACGACCCCAAGGTGATCGACGTCTACCTCGGCCACTGACCGGCCATCCCCCGCACAGGAGCACCCATATGTTGGAAGTCAAGGACCTGTTCGTGGCCTACGGCCAGAGCGAAGCACTGCACGGTATCTCGTTCTCGGGCCGGGCCAACGAGACCGTGGCCATCATGGGCCGCAACGGCATGGGCAAGACCACGCTGTTCAAGAGCCTCATGGGCGTGATGCCGGTCAAGAGCGGCAGCATCAGCGTGGCCGGCCAGGAGGTGACGCGTGACGAGAGCTTTCGCCGCGTGGCCAAGGGCATCGCCTACGTGCCCCAGGGCCGCATGATCTTTCCGACACTGACGGTGGAAGAAAACATCCAGACGGGCCTCGAAAACTCGAAGACGCGCGAGATCCCCGAGGAGATCTACGCCCTGTTCCCCGTGCTCTGGGACATGCGCCGGCGCAAGGGCGGCAACCTTTCGGGCGGGCAGCAGCAGCAGCTGGCGATTGCGCGCGCGCTGGTCACCGACCCCAAGGTGCTGCTGCTCGACGAACCTACCGAGGGCATCCAGCCTTCGATCATCAAGGACATCGCCCGCGCGCTCAACGAGATCCGCAAGCTGCGCCAGATCACCATCGTGGTCAGCGAGCAGGTGCTCTCGTTCGCCATGGACGTGGCCGACCGCCTGTTCGTCATCGAAGGCGGCCGCCTGGTACACGAGACCGCGCGTGCCGACACCGATCAGCAGCACATCAAGGCCTACCTTTCCGTCTGATCCTCTCTCCCGTCTCTTTTCGTTCCCCTTCCACAACCATCCAAGGAGCAACACGCCATGGCCGATACCCTGATCAAGGTGGACCTCAAGCAGTCCCCGTACGAGAACCCGCTGGTACACAACCGCTGGCATCCGGACATCCCCATGGCCGTTTGGGTGGAGCCCGGCGCGGAGTTCAAGCTCGAGACCTACGACTGGACTGGCGGCGCCATCAAGAACGACGACAGCGCCGACGACGTGCGCGATGTGGACCTGTCCACCGTGCATTTCCTGTCGGGCCCCGTGGGCGTCAAGGGTGCCGAGCCGGGCGACCTGCTGGTGGTGGACCTGCTCGACATCGGCGCGCGTGACGACAGCCTGTGGGGCTTCAACGGCTTCTTCTCCAAGAAGAACGGCGGCGGCTTCCTCACCGAGCACTACCCGCTGGCGCAAAAATCCATCTGGGACTTCCATGGCATGTTCACCAACAGCCGCCACATCCCGGGCGTGAACTTCGCAGGGCTGATCCACCCCGGTCTCATCGGCTGCCTGCCCGACCAGAAGATGCTCGACGCCTGGAACGCCCGCGAAGCCGAGCTGATCGCCACCGACCCCGATCGCGTGCCCGGCCTGGCGAATCCGCCCAATGGCGTGACAGCCCACATGGGCAAGCTGCAGGGCGAGGCCAAGGCCAAGGCCGCCGCCGAGGGCGCGCGCACCGTGCCGCCGCGTGAGCATGGCGGCAACTGCGACATCAAGGATCTCTCGCGCGGCTCCAAGGTGTACTTCCCGGTCTACGTGGAAGGCGCGGGCCTGTCGGTGGGCGACCTGCACTTCAGCCAGGGCGACGGCGAGATCACCTTCTGCGGCGCCATCGAGATGGCCGGCTGGGTACACATGAAGGTCAGCCTGATCAAGGGCGGCATGGCCAAGTACGGCATCAAGAACCCGATCTTCAAGCCCAGCCCGGTCACCCCCAACTACAAGGACTACCTGATCTTCGAAGGCATCTCGGTCGACGAATCGGGCAAGCAGCACTACCTGGACGTCACGGTGGCCTACCGCCAGGCCTGCCTGAACGCCATCGAGTACCTCAAGAAGTTCGGCTACAGCGGCGCGCAGGCCTATTCCATCCTGGGCACGGCCCCCGTGCAGGGCCACATCAGCGGCGTGGTCGACGTGCCCAACGCCTGCGCCACGCTGTGGCTGCCCACGGAGATCTTCGACTTCGACATCAACCCCACGGCCGCCGGCCCGGTGAAGATGCTCGACGGCAGCATCGACATGCCGATCTCGCAAGACAAGTAGCAAGGCAGGCCCGCCATGCCCACCTACGACTACGCCTGCGCCGACTGCGGCAACTTCGACGCGCTGCGCAGCGTCGCCCTGCGCAACGAGCCCTGCGCCTGCCCCGACTGCGGGGCGGCAGCGGCGCGCGTGTTCGCGCACGCACCGCACCTCGCCTGCGTGAGCCCCGAGCAGCGCCGCGCGCACGACACCAACGAGCGCGCCCAGCACGCCCCGCGCTCGTCCTCGCGCGATGGCGATGCCGGCAGCTACGGCCGGCTGCGCCATCCCTCGGGGTGTGGCTGCTGCAGCGGCGGTGCGAGCAAACGCGGCAGCACCGTCACGGCGCCCAACGGTGCGAAGACCTTCCCGTCCAAACGCCCCTGGATGATCAGCCACTGACGCGGCTTTGCCTTCAACCGGCTAACGTCGTTGGGGAGCCTTGCCGTGCTGAAGCACTGTCTGCGGCTCCCCGCCTAGTTATCCGGCTGAATGCCAACCCGCAGGAGGCGTCCAGGCTTCAGGATTTCCCAAGGAGAACACGCCATGATCCACGGCGATATTTCGAGCAGCAAGGACACCGTCGGCGTCGCGGTGGTCAACTACAAGATGCCGCGCCTGCACAGCAAGGCCGAGGTGCTGGAGAACGCGCGCAAGATCGCCGACATGCTGGTCGGCATGAAGACCGGCCTGCCGGGCATGGACCTGGTGATCTTCCCCGAGTACAGCACCCACGGCATCATGTACGACCGCCAGGAGATGATGGAGACCGCCACCACCATTCCTGGCCCCGAGACGGAAATCTTCGCGGCTGCCTGCCGCAAGGCCAAGGTCTGGGGCGTGTTCTCGCTCACGGGGGAACGGCATGAAGAGCATCCGCACAAGATGCCGTACAACACGCTGATCCTGATGAACGACCAGGGCGAGATCGTGCAGAAGTACCGCAAGATCATGCCCTGGACGCCCATCGAGGGCTGGTACCCCGGCGACCAGACCTATGTGAGCGACGGGCCCAAGGGCCTGAAGATCAGCCTCATCATCTGCGACGACGGCAACTACCCCGAGATCTGGCGCGACTGCGCAATGAAGGGCGCCGAGCTCATCGTGCGCTGCCAGGGCTACATGTACCCAGCCAAGGAGCAGCAGATCCTCATCAGCAAGGCCATGGCCTTCGCCAACAACACCTACGTGGCGGTGGCCAATGCGGCGGGGTTCGATGGCGTGTACAGCTACTTCGGCCATTCGGCGCTGATCGGCTTCGATGGCCGCACCCTGGGCGAGTGCGGCGAAGAGGAATACGGCGTGCAGTATGCGGCCCTGTCCACCAGCCTGATCCGCGACTTCCGCAAGAACGGCCAGTCCGAGAACCATCTGTTCAAGCTGCTGCACCGCGGCTATACCGGCATGATCAACTCCGGCGAGGGGGACAAAGGCGTGGCCGCCTGCCCCTACGGCTTCTACCAGCGCTGGGTGACCGACCCCGAGGGCACGCGCCAGGCGGTGGAAGCGCTCACACGCAGCACAGTGGGCACGGCGGAATGCCCCATCGATGGCATTCCGCACGCATAGGCCCGGGTCAGCGTCGCTCTGTGCCATCCCCCATCGGGAACGCCTGGAAAGCGCGCGTGAAGTCGCAGCAGGACTGGGCCAGCATGGTGATGGAAGACACCAACGCACTGCGGTGCTCGCCCTTGTACAGCGCCACGTAGGGCACGGGGGGCAAAGGAGGGTCCACCTCCAGCACGGCCAGCAGACCGGCGCTGATGAGCGGGTCCAGGCAGTGGCGCGGCAGGTAGCTCACACCCAGGCCCGAGATGGTCAGGCCGATCAGCGCGATCAGGTTGCTCACCACGATGGCGTCCGAGGGTTCGGCGCCCAGTTCCTTCATCCATGCGTCGTAGCGCCGGCCGGTTCCTGACGACTGCCCCTGCACCAGCAGCCGCTGGTGCGCGAGCTGGTGCAGGCGCACCGGGCCGGCGGGCAGCAGGCCGGGCTGGCACATCCAGGCGCTCTCCACCTGGCCCACGGCCTTGGCGGGCAGGCGCGCATCGGCAAACGCATCGGGCACGATGACCAGGTCCAGGTCATCGGCCAGCAGCTTGTCGCGCAGCGGCAGGCTGCCGTCCACGTCAGGCTCCAGCGTCACCTTGGGGTAGTGCTGCTGCACCAGCGCCACCAGCCGGGGCAGCCAGGTCATGGCCGTGAGTTCGGTCACGCCGATGCGCAGGCGCCGCTCTATCACCCCCGGCTTGCTGAACTGCTCCACCGCCGCATCGCGCTGGCGCAGCAGCTGGCGCGCGAGCACGAACATCTCTTCGCCCTTTTCAGTGAGCCGTGCGGTGCGCTGGCTGCGGTCGAACAGCGGGGTGTCGAACAGCTGCTCCAGCTCATGCACCCGTTTGGACACGGCCGACTGCGAGGTGTGCAGCTTGTGTGCCGCCTGGGCAAAGCCGCCCAGTTGGGCGATCCAGTACAGGGCTTCGAGCTGCTTGAAGGTCATCATGGGAGTGCGTGGCTTTCAAATCACTTTTATTCATGCAATTCGAGCACAAAAAATCGCTTTTTTTAAAGTAAGAGCAATTCCAGAATCCGTTCAAGCCCGCCACCGAATGCACTGACCGAGAGATTTCCGGTGGCGATCCTGGTCCCGTCGACCGCCCCGCTTTTCTGGAAAGACCGCCATGCACCTCTTCAAGATGTCTGCTCTCGCTGCATTGGGCGCCACCGTGCTGGTATCCGCTGCCATGGCGCAGGAAATCGACACCCTGCGCAAGATCAAGGAGAGCGGCACCATCCACATCGGTAACCGCGACAGCTCCGTCCCCTTCTCGTACAAGCCCACGGGCAGCGGCGACCCCGTCGGCTTTTCCAACGACATCTGCCTGAAGATCGTCGACGCCGTCAAGGCCAAACTCGGCCTGCCTGCGCTGCGGGTGCAGTACACCTTGCTCAATTCGCTGAACCGCATTCCGCTGATACAGAATGGCACCGTGGACCTGGACTGTGCCACCACCACCAACTCGGTGGTGCGCCAGCAGCAGGTCGCATTTGCGCCCAGCCACTTCGTCACCAACATCACTGTGGCGGTCAAGAAGAAGTCGGGCATCACCTCGCTGGCAGACCTGGCGGGCAAGAGCGTGGCGACCGTGGCCGGCAGCACCTCGATCCAGTTGCTGCGCAGCTTCCGCCGCACAGAAAACCTGGAGGTGCAGGAGATTTCGGGCAAGGACACTGCCGACGCCTTCCTGCTGCTGGCCAGTGACCGGGCCGTGGCCTACGTGCTCGACGACGTGCAGCTCGCAGGGCTGATCGCCGTGTCACCCAACCCTGGTGACTACGTGATCTTGAAGGACGTGGTGCTGCGCCAGGAGCCCTACGGCATCATGCTGCGCAAGAACGATGCGCCCTTTCAGGCGCTGGTGGACCAGACTGTCACGCAGCTCATGAAGTCCGGCGAGATGGAGCGCCTGTATGCGCGCTGGTTCACCCAGCCCATCCCGCCGAGCAATATCAACATCAACTTTCCGATGACCGATGCGGTGCGCGAGGCCTACCGCAACCCCAGCAACAAGGGCGTGTGATGGCTGCATCCCCTCTGACCCGGTATCCCGAAGGCCTGCTGTTCCCCGATGACCTGATGCGTGCGGTGCGCGAGCGTTTCCTGCAGGTGGAGCATGACCACCATGGGCGCGAGCGCCTGTATTTCGACAATGCGGGCGGCTCGCTGCGCCTGAAGGCCGCCGTGGAGCGCATGGGTCAGGTCGATGCCGTGCCCGACAACACCGAGCGCATCCACGAGGTGGCGCGCGAGCTGCAGGGCGTGCAGGCCACCGGTGCGGGCGACCTGCGCACATTGCTCAACGCGCAGGGAGGCAGCGTCTATGCGGCCCTGACGGCATCGGGCGCCATGTTCGACATGGTGCGCGCCGTGGCCGAGAACGTGCCGGGTACCAACATGGTCACCACGGTGCTCGAGCACCCCTCGTCCTTCGACGCCATGGAGCGCTACGCGCGCCAGACCGGGCGCGAGCTGCGCGTGGCCCCGAGCAACCCCGCCACCGGCGGTGTCGATGTGGATGCCATCGTGCGCCTGGTGGATGGGGGCACCTGCCTGCTCAACGTGATCTATGCGTCCAACATATCGGGCGCCAAGCTCGACATGGTGCAGATCGTGGAGCGCGCCCGCGCCGTGGAGCCCGACCTGTACATCATTGTGGACGCCGTGCAGCATGCGCCCCACGGCCTGATCGACCTGCAGGCCACGCCGGTGGATGGCATCAACATCGCGCCCTACAAGTTCTTTGGCTGCCGCGGCTCGGGCCTGGCCTGGCTGTCGGACCGCGCGGCCGCATTGCCCCACCACAAGCTGGCCGGCAAGGCGCCCGATTTCTGGGACCTGGGCAGCGCCGCGCCCTGGCAGTTCGCGGTGCTCACCGAAATCATGGACTACGTGTGCTGGCTGGGCGATGCCTCGGGTGTTGCCGCGCCCGGTGCCGCAGGCCGCCGCGAGCGCTTTGCTGTGGGCATGGAGCGCATCCTGCTGCACGAGCGCGCACTGCTGGCGCGCCTGCTCGACGGCAGTGCCGAGGTGCCCGGGCTGCGCGCCATGGAGGGCGTGCAGGTCTACCTGGACCATGGCGACCTGGCGCGGCGCGATTTGATCATCGCCATCGGCCTTTCGGGGATCGACTGCACCCAGGCGGTGCACGAGTACGGCCTGCGCGGCGTCACGGTGTACGAGCGCAGCGCGGCCAGCATCTACTCGCGGCGCATGCTCGAATCGTTCGGGCTGCAGGGCGCCGTGCGGGTCTCGCCGCTGCACTGCCACTCGCCCACGGATGTCGACCGGTTCCTGCACATCACGCAGGACATCGTGCGCGATGTCGCTGCGCGTTCGCTCGCGATTGTGTAGGCCGGGACAGCCATGGCCATAATGCGGCCCACATGGTGGCGCCTGCATCCCTTCTCCCTTCGTTTTTACCCCTGGCCTGCGCGTCCCTGACCGCCCTGGCCCTGCTGGCTGGCTGTGCGGCCCCGGCGCCCACCCCGCGCGGCGAGGTGAAGGGTGCGTCCACCACCACGGGCGAGCTGGCCCAGTCCGACCTGAACCGCATGGCCACGCTGGCCATGCGCGACAACCTGGCCAGCCTGACCCTGCTGATGGACAAGCTCTACCGCCGCAACCCGGCCGAGTGGCGCAAGGCGGGCGCGGCCAGCCGTGAGCAGGCCATGGAGCAGGTGCGCGCCGCCATCGATCAGCGCCAGCCCTGGGCGCCGCTGCAGGGCCGGCGCGACATTGCCGCCCTGGCGTTTGCACTGGCGCCCGAGTTCACGGGCGACCGGGTGGCCGCCTTCATTGTCGCCACGGCCGACATGCTGGTCACCGCGCATGGCGGCAAGACCGAGTTCTTTCTGCTCGACTCGCTCGACGCCCAGCACCTGTACAACGCCGCGCGCAACGTCGAATCGGCCGTGTGGCTGCTGTCCCAACGGCGCAATGCCGCAGGCCAGCCGCTGCTGTGGGCCGACGAGATCGGTCCCCAGGGGCGCAACCTGAGCTTCGAGCGCGAATTCGGCAAGGTCATCGCCCGCCTGGACCTGGTGGCGCTGGTGGTGACCGAAAAATACCGCCGCGCGGCCATCAGCTATGTGCAGGGGATCGTGGGGGGCACTTTCCTGCAATTCCTCCCCGTACGCTGAGCAGGTAAAATCATGCCTCCCCCGAGGAGCGTTGCAGCGGACCGCCCAGGCACACAGATGCCGGCTGTTCGTCAGGCTCGGGGCCGACCACCCCGCAACGACGCTCACCTACGTTACTGAACCGATTGCGCAGGTGAGTCTGATGTCCGCCCTTCCCATGCCCCCCCTGAAGCTGTCCGGCCTGGAGCCCGTCTCCATTGGCGAGGGCACGCTGTTCGTCAACATCGGCGAGCGCACCAACGTCACCGGCTCCAAGGCCTTCGCCCGCATGATCCTGAACGGGCAGTACGAGGAGGCCCTGGCCGTGGCCCGCCAGCAGGTGGAGAACGGCGCCCAGGTCATCGACATCAACATGGACGAGGCCATGCTCGACAGCAAGGCCGCCATGGTGCGCTTTCTGCAGCTCATCGCCTCCGAGCCCGACATCGCGCGCGTGCCGATCATGGTGGACAGCTCCAAGTGGGAGGTGATCGAGGCCGGCCTGCGCTGCGTGCAGGGCAAGGGCATCGTCAACTCCATCTCCATGAAGGAGGGCATCGACAAGTTCAAGCACGAGGCGCGCCTGGTGCGCCGCTACGGCGCTGCCGCCGTGGTCATGGCCTTCGACGAGAAGGGCCAGGCCGATACCTACGAGCGCAAGATCGAGATCTGCGAGCGCGCCTATCGCGTGCTGGTCGACGAGGTGGGCTTCCCGCCCGAGGACATCATCTTCGACCCCAACATCTTCGCGGTGGCCACCGGCATCGAGGAGCACAACAACTACGCGGTCGACTTCATCGAGGCCGTGCGCTGGATCAAGCAGAACCTGCCCGGCGCCAAGGTCTCGGGCGGTGTCTCCAACGTGAGCTTCAGCTTCCGCGGCAATGACCCGGTGCGCGAGGCCATCCACACCGTGTTCCTGTACCACGCCATCAAGGCCGGCATGGACATGGGCATCGTCAACGCCGGCATGGTCGGCGTCTACGACGACCTGGAGCCCACGCTGCGCGAGCGCGTGGAGGACGTGGTGCTCAACCGCCGCCCCGATGCGGGCGAGCGCCTGGTCGAGGTGGCCGAGACCGCCAAGAGCGGTGCCAAGGACGAGAGCAAGCGCCTGGAATGGCGCGGCACGCCCGAGTCCCCCAAGACCGTGGGCGAGCGCCTGTCGCACGCGCTGGTGCATGGCATCACCGACTTCATCGTCGAAGACACCGAAGAGGCCTACCAGGCCATCGTCGCCAAGGGCGGGCGGCCGCTGCACGTGATCGAAGGCCCGCTGATGGACGGCATGAACGTCGTGGGCGACCTGTTCGGCGCCGGCAAGATGTTTCTGCCCCAGGTGGTGAAAAGCGCGCGCGTGATGAAGTCCGCCGTGGCCCACCTCATCCCTTACATCGAGGAAGAAAAGCGCCTGGACGAGCTGGCCGGGCGCGACGTGCGCAGCAAGGGCAAGATCATCATCGCCACCGTCAAGGGCGATGTGCATGACATCGGCAAGAACATCGTCACCGTCGTGCTCCAGTGCAACAACTTCGAGGTGGTGAACATGGGCGTGATGGTGCCCTGCCACGAGATCCTGGCGCGCGCCAAGGTCGAGGGGGCCGACATCGTCGGCCTGTCGGGCCTGATCACCCCGAGCCTCGAAGAAATGCAGTACGTGGCCGGCGAAATGCAGAAGGACGAGCACTTTCGAATCAAGAAGATCCCGCTGCTCATCGGCGGGGCCACCACCAGCCGCGTGCACACCGCCGTGAAGATCGCGCCCCACTATGAGGGCCCCGTGGTCTACGTGCCCGATGCCTCGCGCAGCGTGAGTGTGGCCCAGAGCCTGCTGGGCGACGGCGTGGACCACTACGTGCAGGAGCTCAACGCCGACTACGACAAGGTGCGCACCCAGCACGCCAACAAAAAGCAGACCCCGCTGTGGTCGCTGGCCAAGATCCGCGCCAACAAGACGCCTGTGGACTGGGCCGCGTTCAAGCCCACCGTGCCGCGCGCGCTGGGCCGGCGCGTGTTCAAGAACTTCGACCTGGCCGAGCTGGCGCGCTACATCGACTGGGGCCCGTTCTTCCAGACCTGGGACCTGGCCGGCCCCTACCCCGCCATCCTGACCGACGAGGTGGTGGGCGTGGAGGCCACGCGCGTGTTCGCCGATGCGCAGGCCATGCTGAAAAAGATCATCGAAGGCCGCTGGCTCACCGCCAGCGGCGTGATGGGCCTGTACCCCGCCAACAGCGTGAACGACGACGACATCGAGTTCTACACGGACGAGACGCGGACCGAGGTCGCCATGACCTGGTACGGCATGCGCCAGCAGACCGAAAAGCACGTCATCGACGGCGTGACCCGCCCCAGCCGCTGCCTGGCCGACTTCGTCGCGCCCAAATCCAGCGGCATCGCCGACTACGCCGGCATGTTCGCCGTGACGGCGGGCCTCGGTATCGAGAAGAAGGAAAAAGCCTTCATCGACGCGCTCGACGACTATTCCGCGATCATGTTCAAGAGCCTGGCTGACCGCCTGGCCGAGGCCTTTGCCGAGTGCCTGCACCACCGCGTGCGCACCGACCTGTGGGGCTATGCGGCGGGCGAGCATCTGACCAACGACGAGATGATCGGCGAGAAATACGCCGGCATCCGCCCCGCGCCCGGCTACCCCGCCTGCCCCGACCACAGCGCCAAGAGCGCGCTGTTCAACGTGCTGCAGTGCGGCGAAGTCGGCATGACTCTGACCGAGAGCCTGGCCATGATGCCGGCCGCCAGCGTGAGCGGCTTCTATTTGGGCCACCCCGAGAGCACGTACTTCAGCGTCGGCAGGATCGGCGAGGACCAGCTGCACGACATGGCCCAGCGGCGGGGCATGGACGAGGCCGTGCTGGCGCGGTTGTTGGCACCGAACCTGTAAAAACAACCCTTCCTTCGAGGGGCTGCCTGTCGTGCGTCAGGCGACGATTGTTCCGCTCACTTCGCCCAGGCCGATGCGCACGGCGCCTTCGCGCTCGCACCAGCCCTTGAGGATCAGCGTATCGCCGTCTTCGAGGAAGCTGCGCTGCTCGCCGTTGGGCAGCGTCACGGGCTGCTTGCCGCCACCGGTCAGCTCCAGCAGCGAGCCAGCTTCGCTGGCCTCGGGGCCCGAGAGCGTGCCGGATCCCATCAAATCGCCGGGCTGCAGGTTGCAGCCGTTCACCGTGTGGTGCGCCACCAGCTGCGCGGGCGTCCAATAGGCGGCGCGCTGGGTGTTGGTCAGCGCCAGGCGCACGGCGGGTTCGCCGGCTTCGCGCATGCGGGCGGTCTGCAGCAGCACCTCCAGCGCAATGGTGAAGGCGCCCTGGGCGCGGTTGCCGGGTGAATCGAGGTAGGGCAGGGGCTGCGGGTCGGCCGCGTCGCGCTCGAAGGGGGCACGGAACGGCGCCAATGCCTCCATGGTCACCACCCAGGGCGAGAGGGTGCTGGCGAAGTTCTTCGACAGGAAGGGGCCCAGCGGCTGGTATTCCCAGCCCTGGATGTCGCGCGCGCTCCAGTCGTTGAACAGTGCCACGCCGAACAGGTGCTGCTCCGCCTGGCCGATGGAGATGGGCTCGCCCTGCGCATTGCCCTGGCCGATGAACCAGCCCAGCTCCAGCTCGTAGTCCAGGCGCTTGCAGGGGCCGAGTACCGGCGCGGCGGCCTCGGGCGCCTTGGTCTGGCCTTGCGGGCGCTTCACGCGCTGGCCGCTGATGCCGATGGACGAGGCGCGGCCGTGGTAGCCGATGGGCACCCACTTGTAGTTGGGCAGCAGCGGGTTGTCCGGGCGGAACTGCTTGCCCACCGTGGTGGCGTGGTGCACGCTGGTGTAGAAGTCGGTGTAGTCGCCGATCTGGCAGGGCACGGCCATCTCGGCATCGGCCTGGGGCGACAGCGCCTGGGACCAGGCAGCCTGTTGGGGGCTGCCTTCGCGCAGGCCTTCGGACAGCTTCTGGCGCAGGGTCATGCGCTCGGCCGGGCTTGCGGCCATCAGCGCGTTCATGTCGTTGGAGGCGGTAAGGCCCACGGCCTGCAGGTCCAGGATCTGGTCGCCGATGGCCACGCCGATGCGCAGCGCGTCGCCGCTGCCCGCCTTGCGGTAGCGGCCGAAAGGCAGGTTCTGGATGGGGAAATCGCAGCCCGCCGTGTTGGCGGATGCGACCCAACTGCGCAGATGGGTGCCGTGGGTGGCATCAAGGGTAGTGGTCATGGTCACGGTGCTAAGAAAAAGGGGGTATGAGATCAGTCGGCGCTCATCTGCGCACTGTGGGCGACCTTGCCCAGGCGCTCGTATTCGCGCTTGGTCAGGGCGTCGAAGTCGGCCACGCTGGCGCTGCGCGGGGTGAAGCCGGCGGCCAGAAGCTTGTCCTTGACCGCAGGGTCCGCCAGCGCATCGGCCAGGGCCTTGTTCAGGCGCTGGGCCACGGCAGTCGGCAGGCCGGCCGGGCCATAGACGCCGAACCAGGGCTCGACCGCATAGTCGGGCAG
The DNA here is from genome assembly GCF_001428665.1 of Acidovorax sp. Root219. GTDB lineage: Bacteria > Pseudomonadota > Gammaproteobacteria > Burkholderiales > Burkholderiaceae_C > Acidovorax. The sequence continues at coordinate 256,433 of NZ_LMIJ01000011.1, read as the reverse complement.
GCCGGCTTCGGCCAGTGTCGGCACGTCGGGCAGGGCCGGGGAGCGCTGAGCGCCCGCCACGGCCAGTGCGCGCAGCTTGCCGGCCTGGATGTGGGGCAGCGAGGCGGGCAGGTTGTCGAAGGCGATGGGTACCTGGCCGCCGATCAGGTCGGTGATCAGCGGTGCGCTGCCCTTGTAGGGCACGTGCACCAGGTCGGTCTTGCTGGTCTGGGCGAACAGCACGCCGGCCAGGTGCATGGAGGTGCCGGCACCGGCCGTCGCATAGGGCAGGCCGGGGTTCTTGCGCAGGTGGGCCAGCAGCTCGGCCACGTTTTTCACGGGCAGTGCGGGGCCGGCCTCGAGCACGATGGTGGAGTTGCCCAGCAGGCCCACGGCCGTGAAGTCCTTGCGCGGGTCGAAGGGCATCTTCTTGTAGATGTGCGGGTTGAGCGCATTCGTGGAGATGGCGCCCATGCCCACGGTGTAGCCGTCGGGCGCGGCCTTGGCCACGGCGTCCATTCCGATGTTGCCGCCCGCGCCCGCGCGGTTGTCGATGATGACCGGCTGCCCCAGCGTCTGTGCCATGTGGGCACCCACGGTGCGCGCCACCAGGTCGGTGGTGCCGCCGGGGGCATAGGGAACGACGAAGCGGATGGGCTTGGCCGGGAAGGCTGCCTCCTGAGCGGCCAGGGGGCCGGCGGCCAGACCGAGCACGGTGGCGGCTGCAGCGGCACACAGCAGGGTGCGGCGGGTGGTGTGGGTACGGTCGAAAGCGGCCATGTAGAGGTGTCTCCGAGGATGGTTATAGGAATGCCGCCATTCTTGGCCGGCCTGCGGTTTCCTACAATCGTTCTTTCCACTGCATGGACAAGCATGACCACCCTGGTGCTCGACCGCGTGCTGCGCATCCTCGACCAGCTCTCGCGTTATGACGCGCGCGGGCTGTCGCTGTCCGACATCGCGCGCCAGTCCGGCATACCGCACCCCACGGTGCACCGGTTGCTGCAGGACATGATGGCCGCCCGCCTGGTGGCTGCGCTGCCCGAGGGCAAGGGCTACGTGCTGGGCCGCCGCCCGTTCGAGCACGGCCTGGCCGCGCGCGGGCGGCACGACGTGGCGCCGCTGTTCACGGCCAACCTGCAGCGCCTGGCCGATGCCACGGGCTATGCGGCCTACCTGTTCGTGCTCAGCGGGCACGAGGCCGTCTGCTATGCCCACACCAACGTGCAGCGGCTGGACCCGCCCCTGAGCGTGACCGTGGGCGGGCGCCGCCCGCTGGGCGTGGGCGCGGCGGGGCTGGCGCTGATGGCGGCGCAGGACGCAGAATTCATCGACGCAGCCATACAGGCCAATGCCCCCACCTTGGGCCGTTACGGCGGGCTGGACGAGCCGGCCCTGCGCCAGTTGCTCGCGCAGACCCAGACCCTGGGCTATGCGCGCAGCGGCGGCTGCCTGAACACCAACACCGCCGCCGTGGGCCATGCGGTGGTGGATGTGGGCGGGCGCGCGTTCGCGGCCATCAGCCTGTCAACCACGGTGGCGCGGCTCACCCAGCGCGAGGCGGCGCGGTTGGCCGCGCTGCTGCGCACCGAGATCGCGGACATCCAGCCGCGGGTTCATTTCCACTGGAGCGACTCGGCGCCGTTGCGCTGAGCGTCGTCAGCAGCGGATCGGGGCTAATGTGGCGCCTGATCGGCACCCGTATCGGCGCTCGCAGCCATTTCGAGCTGCATCATGATCATGTTGACCAGCATGTGCACCGTGGGGCGGCCGGTCTCGATCACGTAGTGCGCCGTCTCGCGGTACAGGCCATCGCGCTGTCCGTACAGGGCGCGCAACTTGTCCATGGGGTTGCCGCCCTGCAGCAAGGGGCGGGTGCGGTCGTGCTTGACGCGCTTGTAGATCTCTTCGGGCGAGGCGCGCAGGTAGAGCACCGGGCCCATGGCGCGCAGCACGTCGCGGTTCTCGCGGCGCAGCACGGCGCCGCCGCCGGTCGAAAGCACCATGCCGCCGGGCTGGGCAGCGGCCTTGGCGAGTTCCTGCGCCTCCAGGTCGCGAAAGCGCGCTTCGCCATGTTCCTCGAAGAACTGGCGGATGCTGGTGCCCAGCGTTTCCTCGAGCCGGTGGTCCAGGTCGATGAAAGGCACGCCCGTGCGGTGCGCCAGCTGCCTGCCGACGGTGGATTTGCCCGAGCCGGGCATGCCGACCAGTGCACAGCGAATCTGCATATTCTTTTCTTGCCCCTTGGGGGACGAGTTTAAAGCAGGGCCCTGTGGTTGCTACAGTGCCGCGTAGACCAGCGCCGGGTACAGCTCGCACAGGTAGCGCAGCTGGCCGGGCGCCTGGGTGAGCAAGATGGCCACCAGGTCCTCGGCCGGGTCCACCAGGAAGAAGGTGCCGCCCATGCCGCTCCAGCCGTACTGGCCTACCGAGGCGGCGTGGGGCGCCAGGCCGGCGCTGCGGCGCACGGCCACCCCCAGGCCGAAGCCATAGCCCTCGGGCAGGATGTCCCCGGCAGCCGGAATGCCCGCGCCCAGATGGTCGGCCGCCATGAAGGCCACGGTGGCGCGGCTGGCCAGGCGCACGCCGTCGAGCGTGCCGCCGGCCAGCAGCAGGCGCGCAAAACGCGCGTAGTCGCCGGCCGTGGACACCAGCCCGCCGCCGCCCGATTCGAACGTGGCCGGGCGCGACACGTTATTGAGCACCACCTCGGCGCCGGTCTGCGGGTCGCGCGCGAAAGGCTCGGCCAGCCGGTGCAGTTGCTCCGCCGGCACGTGAAAACCGGTGTCGCGCATCTGCAGCGGGCCAAACACCCGGCGCTGCAGGATGGCCCCCAGGGGCTCGCCCTCCACCACCTCCAGCAAGGCGCCCAACACGTCGGTGGCGCGGCTGTATTCCCAGCAGCTGCCGGGCTGGTGCAGCAGGGGCAGGGGCCCGATGGCCTTGGCCAGCGCGGCATTGCCGTCGCGGCGCGAGCCGATGCGTGCCGCTTGATAGGCCTGGGCCACCGGGCCGGTGTCCCAGGCATAGCTCAGGCCCGCCGTGTGGCGCAGCAGGTCATGCACCGTGGCCTCGCGCCGCACGGGCGCCGTGCCACCCGTGGCGGGGTCGAACACGCCCTGGCTGGCAAACGTGGGCAGGTAGCGTGCCACGGGGTGGGACAGGGGCAGGCGCCCCTCCTCCATGAGCATCAGCGTGACCAGCGACACCACGGGCTTGGTCATGGAGTAGATGCGAAAGATCGAATCCGCCGCCATGGCCGGTGCGCCTGCGCCGGGTGCCTGGGCGCCCAGGGCGTCATGCAGCACCGTCTGGCCGCGGTGGTGCACCAGCGCCACCGCGCCGGGCAGGATGCCACGGTCAACGTGGTCCTGCAGGACGGTTTGCAATCGGGTCAGGCTGGGGGCATGCATGGACGGTGCTCCTTGGGAAAGATGGCTTGAGCCTGCCACAAGTGGCCGGCAGGCCCAGCCGCCTGTGGGACAGCGCCTACAGTGGCTTCCGTGCCCGGCCGGTGCAAAGCGCGCGGGCCATCCCTTAGGCTTGGTGCATGACCGCATCCGACCGAATCCAGCGCGCCACCGCACGCCTCAAACCCCTGGTGCAGCCTGTGCTGCCGCTGTGGCGTGCAGTGCAGATGTGGCTCGACGCCGATGGCCTGCGCATGAGCGCCGCCATGTCCTTCTACGGCATGCTCAGCCTGGCCCCCTTGCTGCTCCTGCTGGTGGGCGTGCTGGGCTGGTGGCTGGACCGCAGCTACCTGGAAAGCAGCCTGCTGCACCAGGTGCAGTCGGTGATGGGCGAGCGCGTGGCCGACGTGGTGCGCCAGGCCCTGGCCAGCGCGCAGGAGCCTTCCGAGGGTCGGCTTGCCTCGCTGATCGGCTTTGTCGTGTTGCTCTCGGGTGCCACCGGGGTGTTCGTGGAGCTGCAGTCGACGCTGGCGCGCCTGTGGCAGGGGAGCGAGCCCGAGCCGGCGCGTGCCGCCTGGTGGCACATGGCCTCGCTGCGGCTGCGCGGGCTGGCCTACGTGCTGGCCATCGGCTTTTTGCTGCTGGTCTCGCTCACCCTGTCCACCCTCATTAACCTGTTTGCCGGTTGGGCCGGTGCCCGGCTGTCCATCGCACCGCTCGGGCCCATCCTGCAGGTGGTCAACGAGGTAGTGGCCTTTGGTTTTGCCGTGGCGCTGTTCGTGGGGCTGATGCGCATTGGCGGCGGGCGCAAGCCGCCTCTGCGCTGCCTGGTGGCTGGTGCGGTGGTGGGGGCCACGCTGTTCACCATCGGCAAGCAGCTGCTGGCGTGGTACCTGTCGACCGCTGCCGTGGTCTCTGCGTACGGCGCTGCCGGCTCGCTGGTGGTGCTGCTGATGTGGATCTATTTCTCGTCGGCCGTGCTGCTGTTCGCGGCCAGCTGTGCCCGGGCCCTGGACGAGGCGGGCCTGCAGGTGCGCAGGCGCCGCGCCACGGCGGTCCCCGTGCCGCAGGCCGATACGGGCGTGGCGCCCGTGCCTTGAATGGACGAGCGGGGCTGGTGTCACTTTGCGCTGTAAGCAACAGCAACTGTCTGCCGCAGGGCTCTGCACTTTGAGGGGTGCTCGCAGCACTTCTTACCGACCCTTACAAAGCAGACAAAGCCCCGCACCATTGCCTGTATACCGTGCATCCATGGGCCGCGTTGTGCACTGAGCGCCGGCCCCCCGGCACACGAACCAACCAATGAATAAAAAATGGCGCGCACGCGCGCGAAAGGAAACACCATGAACAACCCGATCACCTTGCAGCCGTCCGATGTGCGCACAGTGCCTTCCACCCCCTCGCCCATGAAGTGGATGTGGGTCGCCATCGCCTCCCTGGGAGCATGTGTGGTGGCCCTGGGTACCACGCTGGTGGTGCAGCACCGTCCTGCTGAAGTTGCGGCCGCCTCAACGGCGGCTAGCCCGACCGTGGTGGCCCAATCACTGCAGGGCGTTCCCGCCCAGCCGCCGCTGGGCCTGGTGCAACCCCAGGCTGGGGCCCCGGTCCAGCGCGCGCCTGCGCCCATGCCCGAGCCATTCCAGCCCCAGCGTGCGAACCTGGCCGGCGGCACGACTCCGATGGTGCAACGCGCGCCGGTGTGCAGCAGCTGCGGCCGGGTCGAATCGGTGCAGGCCATCCAGCAGGCCGAGCCCGCCACCGGTGTGGGTGCGGTCGCGGGCGGCGTGCTTGGCGCGGTGGTAGGCAACCAGATCGGCAAGGGCAACGGCCGCACGGCCGCCACGGTACTGGGCGCCGTGGGCGGCGGCTATGTGGGCCACCAGGTGGAGCAGCGCTCGCGCACCCGCACGGTGTACCAGGTGGCGATCCGCATGGACGATGGGTCGCTGCGCCGCTTCACGCGCGCCCAGCCCCCGGCCGTGGGCACGCCCGTGGCGCTGCAGGGCAAGGGCTACCGCATCGACCACGAGCGCGACAGCCGCCCGAACGGCGGTGGCGCGTACACCAACGCCCCTGCGGGCGCGGTGCGCGTGGCCAACGGCTATTGAGCGGCGGCAGGCCTGATCACAGCGCCTTGACCAGCTCCGGCACAGCCGCAAACAAGTCCGCCTCCAGCCCATAGTCCGCCACACTGAAGATCGGCGCCTCGGCATCCTTGTTGATCGCCACGATCACCTTGGAGTCCTTCATGCCCGCCAGATGCTGGATCGCACCCGAGATCCCGGCAGCGATGTACAGCTGCGGCGCCACGATCTTGCCGGTCTGGCCCACTTGCCAGTCATTCGGTGCATAGCCCGCATCCACCGCAGCGCGGCTGGCGCCCAGGGCGGCGCCGAGCTTGTCGGCCAGCGGGGTCATCACTTCGTCGAACTTTTCCTTGCTGCCCAGCGCCCGGCCACCGGAGACGATGATCTTGGCGGCGGTCAGCTCGGGGCGGTCGCTCTTGGCGATCTCGCTGCCCACAAAGACGCTCTTGCCCGTATCCGCCGTGGCGGCGGAGGTTTCTGTTCCTGCGCTGCCCCCCGTTGCGNGGCGTCGCTGCTCTGCACGGTGGCGATGGCGTTGCCGGCGTAGATGGGGCGCTCGAAGGTGTCCGGGGAGACCACCTTGGTGATGTCGCTGATCTGGGCCACATCGAGCTTGGCGGCCACGCGGGGGGCCACGTTCTTGCCGCTGGCGGTCGCGGGGAACAGGATATGGCTGTAGGCGCTTGCGATGGCGAGCACTTGTGCGGCCACGTTTTCTGCCAGGCCGTGTTCCAGGCCGGGGGCGTCGGCATGGATGACCTTGGCCACACCCGCGATTTGTGCGGCGGATTGGGCTGCAGCACCGGCATTGTGGCCAGCGATCAGCACGTGCACGTCACCGCCGCAGGCAATGGCGGCGGTCACGGTGTTCAGGGTGGCGCCCTTGACGGTGGCGTTGTCGTGTTCGGCAATAACGAGTACGGTCATTTGCTTGTTCTCCTTATTGTTCAGATGACTTTGGCTTCGTTCTTGAGCTTGTCGACCAGGGCAGCCACGTCGGCCACCTTGACGCCGGCACCGCGCTTGGCGGGCTCGGTGACCTTGAGGGTCTTCAGGCGCGGCGTGACGTCCACACCCAGGTCTTCGGGCTTGACGGTANCTTCATGATGTTGGGCAAGGTGACGTAGCGGGGCTCGTTCAGGCGCAGGTCGGTGGTGATGACGGCGGGCAGGGTCAGGGACAGGGTTTCCAGGCCGCCGTCGACTTCGCGGGTGACGCTGACCTTGTCGGCAGTGAGTTCCACCTTGCTGGCGAAGGTGGCCTGGGGCAGGTCGGCCAAAGCGGCGAGCATCTGGCCGGTCTGGTTGGCATCGTCGTCGATGGCCTGCTTGCCCAGGATCACGAGGCCGGGTTGTTCCTTGTCGACCAGGGCTTTCAAGATCTTGGCCACGGCCAGGGGCTGCAGTTCGACGTCGGTCTCGACCAGGATGGCGCGGTCGGCGCCGATGGCCATGGCGGTGCGCAGGGTTTCCTGGCACTGGGCCACGCCGCAGGAGACGGCGATGACTTCGGTCACCAGGCCTTTTTCTTTCAGGCGCACGACTTCTTCGACGGCGATTTCGTCAAAGGGGTTCATGCTCATCTTCACATTGGCGATGTCCACACCCGTTTGGTCCGACTTGACTCGGACTTTCACGTTGTAGTCCACCACGCGCTTGACGGCGACGATTGCTTTCATGGGAGGAACTCCATCAGTACAAGGAAAAGGTTCGCGCAGGCGTGTGGGCCTGCGCAGGGAATGAGGAAGGTGTGCTGAAGGCGTCCAGGCCGGGGCTCAGAGAACGACCGGGATCTCTGTGGCGGGCGGCGTGTTGCGGCTGCGGCCGCAGCGCACCAGGCCGTCGATCATCACCATCCCGATGCCGGGGATGTCGCCCAGTTGCACGCTTTCGAGCAGCGTGGCTCCGGCCGTGTGTTGGGCGCGGTCCATGAACACGAAGTCCGCCGCGCGACCCGGCTCGATCAGCCCGCAGTTGAGGTTGCGGATGCGCGCCGTGTTGCCCGTGGCAAAGCAGAACACCAGCTCGGCCGGGATGTTGGCGAAGCTCGAGATCAGCGCAATCATGCGCAGCATGCCCAGGGGCTGCACACCCGAGCCTGCGGGCCCGTCGGTGCCCAGGATCACGCGGTGCGGGCACTTGAGCTCCATGGCGGCGCGTGCGGCCTCGATGGCGATCTTCTCGTTGCCGTTGTGCACCAGCTCGATGGCGCGCGAGGACTTCTCGCACAGTTCGCACACATGCTTCCAGGGCAGCGAGGTGTGGCCGCCGTTGATGTGGCCGATCACGTCGGCATCGGCTTCCAGCACCACATCCTTGTCGATCAGGCCCGAGCCGGGTATGGACGGCCCGCCCGTGTGGATGGTGCTCTGGATGCCGTACTTGCGTGCCCAGGCCACCATCTGCTGGGCCTCGTAGCCGGCCTTCACGGTGCCCAGGCCGACTTCGCCGAGCAGGGTCACGCCGGCATCGGCCATGTCCTTGAAGTCCTGCTCGACCATGCCCTTCTCGATGATGGGCGCACCCGCGATCACCTTCACGCCGCCGGGGCGGAAGTTGTCGAACGCGCGCTGCGCGGTGATGGCCAGGGCCTTCAAGCCCACGATGTCCTTGGGCCTGCCGGGCAGGTGCACCTCGCCGGCCGAGACCATGGTGGTCACACCGCCGTTCATGGTCGAGTCGATCCAGCCGATCTGGTTCTGGCGCGGCGTCCAGTCGCCGAAGACGGGGTGTACGTGGCTGTCGATCAGGCCGGGGGCCACGCAGGTCTGGCGCGCGTCGATGGTGGTGCGCGCGTGTTCGGTGTCGCAGTCCTTCTCGCGGCCCACGGCCACGATGAGGCCGTCGTTCACGACGATGGTGTCGGCGTCGAGGATGGGGCGTTCCAGGTCGCCCGAGAGCAGCAGGCCGATGTTCTTGATGACGACTTTGCCGGAGGCCGCATTGGTGGAGATGTCTGCCATGGGAAGGTACCAGTCGGTTGGTGGAAGGGGAGGGGCAAACTGCGGCGATCGTGGGGCTGCAATTCGTGTAGTGAATACTACATAAGAGGCTGGCATCGTGCAAGATGGCAAGCACTGCAAAGTGTCTCGGGGCAGATCAGGCGCTGCGGTGAAGCGGGCAGGCTGCGCCCCTGCCGATCGCCCGGATCGGCAGGGGGCTCTTGCAAGATATGGGCCTTGGGCCCCGGGGAGGGCGCGTTGCGCCTCAGGACGCCCGCACGGTCCGCAGCACGGTATCGATCATGAACTCGTCCCAGTGGGCCACGGCCTCGGGCTGGTCGATGTCCTCGCCCAGGAAGGCCGAGAGCGTGTAGCGGTTGGACTGGTAGAAGTAGCCCATGGAGGCGATCAGCAGGTACAGGTCGCGCGCGCGCAGGTCGGCGCGGAACTCCTGGCTGGCCACGCCCGCGGCCAACACCTGCTCGATCACCGAGACGGCGGGCGAGGAATACTCGCGCGCGCGCATCGACTTGGAGATGTGCTTGCCCTTGTGCAGGTTCTCGGTGTTGAGCAGCGTGACGAACTCGGGGTGCTTGCGGTAGTACTGGCTCACGAAGCGGACCACCGACTTGAGCGCTTCGACCGGGGTTTCGAGGCGGATGTCCAGCGCCGACTCGGCGTCGTTCATGCGCCGGTAGATCTCTTCGAGCACCTCGATGAACAGGCCTTCCTTGCTGCCGAAGTAGTAGTAGATCATCCGGTCGAAGGACTTGGCGGCCTTGGAGATCTTCTCCACGCTGCCGCCTTCATAGCCGTAGCGTGCGAACACCTTGATCGCCGCCTTGAGGATGTTGTCGCGCGTGGTCTGGGCCGCCTGCTCGCGCACGCCGGTGCGGCGTGTCGAGGGGGCGCGGGTGGAAGCAGTCCGGGTCTTGGTGGGTGTAGCCGACATGGATGATCCGTTGGGTGGCAGGGCAGCCCCTGCCATGCAGGGACCGGGCCTGCCGGGGATATTACTGCTCAGCGAAGGCTCGTTCGATCACAAAGTCGCCGGGCTTCGTGGTGTTGCCTTCCTTGAAGCCGCGCACTTCCATCATGTGCTTGAGGTCGCGCAGCATCTCGGGGCTGCCGCAGATCATCACCCGGTCTTCCACCGGGTTCAGCGCTGGCAGGCCCAGGTCGCGGGCGAGCTGGCCGTTTTCGATCACGGTGGTCACGCGGCCCTGGTGCTTGAAATCCTCGCGCGTCACGGTGGGGTAGTACTTGAGCTGCTTGCTCACCATCTCGCCCAGGAACTCGTGCTTGGGCAACTCTTCGGTGATGTAGTCGTGGTAGGCCAGCTCCTTGACCTCGCGCACGCCGTGCACCAGCACCACTTCCTCGAACTTCTCGTAGGTCTCGGGGTCGCGGATCAGGCTCAGGAAGGGGGCCAGGCCGGTGCCGGTGGAGAGCATGTACAGCCGCTTGGCGGGCAGCAGGTAGTCGATCAGCAGGGTGCCGGTGGGCTTCTTGCCCACGACAATGGAGTCGCCCACCTGGATGTTCTGCAGGCGCGAGGTCAGCGGGCCGTCGGGCACCTTGATCGACAGGAACTCCAGGTGTTCCTCGTAGTTGGCGCTGGCGATGCTGTAGGCGCGCAGCAGCGGCTTGCCGTTCACGCGCAGGCCGATCATCGTGAAATGGCCGTTGGAGAACCGCAGCGCGGTATCGCGCGTGGTGGTGAAGGAAAACAGGCGGTCCGTCAGGTGGTTGACGGTCAATACGCGTTCTTCAAGAAAGGCGCTCATGGTGCTTACGTCGGCTAAAAGTTGAAAAATAGGGCGAAAAAGCTGGCTGAAAGGCTGGGGCCGGCCGCGTCAGAGCGCGATGTCCAGGCCGGAAAGCTTGTGGCTCACAACCCTCCATTGTTCCGCATCTGGCAAAGGCGGTTTTCTTTTGGTGATTGTGGGCAGGCCGGGGGCCAGCTTTTTGTTGAACTGGATAAAGATTTCCATGCCTGCCGGGAGGTCGTCCTCGGCATAGATGGCATTGGCTGGGCATTCGGGGATGCAGACCGCGCAGTCGATGCATTCGTCGGGGTCGATCACCAGGTATTCAGGTCCCTCCTTGAAGCAATCGACCGGGCATACATCCACGCAATCGGTGTACTTGCACCGAATGCATGCGTCTGTGACTACGTGCGTCATTTTGGGGCTCCTTGTGCACCATTTCAGGGGGCGCGCAAACACTATTGCGGACTGCGAACGATTGCGCTACATTCGCCTCAAATGTAGTGATCACAACATTTAAGTTAAGTGAATGCTACACAAAACGCCATGAACGTACAAGCACAGAAAACGGTGCGAGGAATGGGTTGCCACGATGACTGAACACACCAAGACCGATGGCCTTCCAGGCATGGACGCACCCGAGCTGCCGCAGGTGCTCGAGCGCGCCCGGCCGCGCAATGAACGCATGAACACGGCCAAGGTGGAGTGCAACGCCTGCCCCGTGCTGTGCCAGATCTCCGAAGGCCGCAGCGGCGCCTGCGACCGCTACGCCAACCAGGCCGGCGTGCTGGTGCGGGTCGATCCCGTGGTGCTGCTGCGCAAGACCATGGCGGACGGCGAGGCGGTGCTGGTGCCCTTTGCAGGCCGCGCTGCCGATGCGGGTGCCGGAGGCCAGGACGCACCGGCTGAGCAGCCCGCCTGGAGCGGCGACCTGCTGCTGACCGAGGAGGTCTTCGTCACCGGCGTCGGCTCTTCCACCACCTACCCCGACTACAAGCCCGCGCCCTTCATCGTCGGCTCCAAGGTCGATGGCGTGGACATGGTCACCGTGGTCACCGAGGGCATCTTCAGCTACTGCAGCTTCAAGGTGAAGATCGACACCGACCGCTTCCTCGGCCCCGAGCAGGCCAACGTGCGCTGCAAGGGCGAGGTGGTGGGCCATGTCACCACGGCCGAGTACGGCTCGCAGATGCTCTCGCTGGGCGGCGTGCACCACCTGACGGGCGGCAGCAAGAAGGAAGGGCGCATCGCCAACGAGATGATGCAGATGCTGGGCAACAAGCAGGCGGTGGAGCTCACCATCGACGGCGGCTCGCAGCTCGTGATCCAGGCCGGGCATGCGCCCATCGTCAACGGGGTGGCCGAGCAGCGCATGCGCGTGGGCTGCGGCTCGGCCGCCATCGGCATCTTTGCGCGCCAGTTCTTCGGCCAGGCCGACGAGGTGGTGGTGGTGGACGACCACATCACCGGCGTGCTCACCGAGCACCAGGCCGGCCGCTGCCTGGACATGAAATCCTCGGGCATCAAGATGCGCGGGCGCAAGTCCACGCCGGGCCGCTACTTCCAGGTGGCCAACCCCGGCACGGGCTGGGGCGGCACCGACATCGCCGACCCGCTGTCCATCATCGAGACCTGGGACGAAGCGGTGGCCTGGCCCGGCCTGCGCCTGTTGATGACCTCGACCACCGGCGAACACGCCAGCTGGTATGTGCTCGACGAATCGCTGAATCCGGTGGAGGCCGAGATGCCCGCCGAGGTGCGCCGCATCGTCGACCGCATCGGCGAAAACTGCGAACCCTCGATGACCTCGGTGCTGTTCCTCGGCGGCGCCGGCGGCAGCCTGCGTGCGGGCGTCACTGAAAACCCGGTGCTGCTCACCCGCTCCATCAAGAATGCGCTGGTCAATGTGACCTGCGGTGGCGCCCCGGCCTATGTCTGGCCCGGTGGCGGCATCACGGTGATGGCCGACGTGCTGCGCATGCCCGACAACAGCTTTGGCACCGTGCCCACTCCGGCCATCGTGGCACCCATCGAATTCAGCATGCGCCGCAGCGACTACGCGCTGCTGGGTGGCCACATGGACCAGGTGCGCAGCCTGCGCGAGGTGCTCGAACGCGGCGCCTGGCACAACGATGGTGCGCCGCAATCGGTTGCGTGGCTGACCCTGCCATCGGCCAACCCCTGGCCCCTGGGCCAGCCGCCGTTGCTGGGTTGAAGGCACACCACCATGCAAGCCACCCGACAACTGCTGTCCGCCGGCCGCTGGCACCTGCAGCACGGCCCCATGGACGTGCTCGTGCAGGCCGAGGGCGATGCGCTCGCGGTGGCCGCGGCGCATGCGCGTGCCTGGGTGCGCTTTCAGGGCCTGCTGCAGGAGCTGGTGCGCGAGCTGACCGCGCTGCGTGCGCGGGTGGGCGCTGGCGACTGCCCGCTGCAGGGCCCCGTGGCGCGCCGCATGTGGAGCGCCTGCCAGCCGTTTCGCCAGGACTTCATCACGCCCATGGCCGCAGTGGCCGGCTCGGTGGCGCAGGAGCTGCTGGCCTGCTACACAGTGGATGGCGTGCGGCGCGCCTGGGTGAACAATGGCGGCGACATCGCGCTGCACCTGGCGCCGGGCGAATCGGCCAGCGTCGGGGTGTATGCCGACATTGCCGGGCTCGATGCGGCGCAGCTGCAGTGCGGGCCGCTGCTCGACGGCGCCTTTCGCCTCACGAGCACCATGCCGGTGCGCGGCGTGGCGACCAGCGGCTGGCGCGGACGCAGTCACTCGCTGGGCATTGCTGACAGCGTCACCATCCTGGCGGCCACGGCCGCCCAGGCCGACGCCGCGGCCACGGTGGTGGCCAATGCCGTGAACCTGCAGGATGCACGCATTGCCCGCAGGCCCGCCTGCGAAGTCAAGGACGACAGCGACCTGGGCGCCATCCTCGTCACGGTGGACGTGCCAGCGCTGCCGGCCGCCCTGGTGCGCCAGGCCCTGCAGGCCGGTCTTGAAAAAGCGCAAGAATTGCAGCTTGCCGGCCATCTGTGGTGCGCACTGCTTTCGTGCCAGGGGCAATGGATGGCGACGCCATCCGCGCGCCTGGCGCTGGAAGGCTCCACCGAGGAGAAATCCGCTGCCTTGTTTGAAGTTGGTTCAGTATTTGCTTAATGAATTGCACAGGCCATCCCATGATCCAGATCCGACGCGTTTTCACCCACCTTGAGGAAATCCGGCACGAATTCGGGCCCGAGACTGGTGCGCCGCTGCTGCGCGGCGCCATCGGTGCTGTGCTCACCAACCCCTATGCCGGCCGCTACGAGGCGGACATCCTGCCCATGATGGACGCGCTGCAGGAGGTGGGCCTCGACATGGCGCAGCGCCTGCTCAAGGCCATGAACGTGCAGGCCGAGCGCATAGCGACCTATGGCAAGGGCGCCATCATCGGCGCTGCCGGTGAGCTGGAGCACGGCGCGCTGTGGCATGTGCCCGGCGGCTACGCCATGCGCGAACTGCTGGGCTGGAAGGGCGACCGCAACGCCTACGCCAAGGGCCAGGCCGAGGAAAAGACCGGGCAGCCTGCCAACGCGCTATCCATCGTGCCCTCGACCAAGAAGGTGGGCGGCCCTGGTGCGGCGCTCGACGTGCCGCTCACCCACATCAACGCCAGCTACGTGCGCAGCCATTTCGATGCCATCGAGGTGCGTGTGCCCGGCGCACCGCTGGCCGATGAGATCGTCTTCATCCTGGCCATGACCACCGGCGCACGCATCCATGCGCGGGTGGGCGGGCTCAAGGCCGCCGACATCAGCCAGTGGAACGGCCTGCGCTGAACCCACGCCAACCATAACGACTACGAGAGACCAAGGAGCACACACATGCCAGCCAAGATCCGGAAAATCATCGTCCAGACCGACGAAGTGCGCGTGGAAATGGGCCGCGAGGTGAACCCGCCCGTGCGCAAGGCCCTGGCCATGGCCGTCATCGAGAACCCGTTTGCGGGCCGCTACGTGGAAAACCTCGACGAGCTGATCGCCATCGGCGAAGAGCTCGGCGGCCTGCTGGGCGAGCGCTGCGTGCAGGCCCTGGGCATTGCGCCCGGCCAGGCCGAGAGCTATGGCAAGGCCGCCATCGTGGGCGAAGGCGGCGAGCTCGAGCATGCTGCGGCCATCCTGCACCCCAAGCTCGGCGCCCCGCTGCGCCTGGCGGTGGAAAAGGGCGCAGCCCTGGTGCCTTCAAGCAAGAAGATCGGCGGCCTGGGCGCTGCCATCGACGTGCCGCTGGGCCACAAGGACGCCGCCTACGTGCGCAGCCACTTCGATGCCATGGAGGCCCGTGTGGCCGATGCGCCACGCGCCAACGAGATCGTGGTGGCCGTGGTGGTCACGGCCGGCGGCCGCCCGCTGCCGCGCATAGGCGGGCTCACCACCGCAGAAGTCCAGGGCCAGGACGGCCTGCGCTGAGCGCACCGCCACACCCGTGACCCGCTGTCTCCCCCATACTGTTCGCCACCGCTGTTTCTCTCCCATCCAATCCATCAGGAGTGTTTCCATGACGATGCTTAAGACCCTCATGCGTGCTACGGCCGCTGCCGCGCTGGCCGCCACAATCGCTCCCGCGATGGCCCAGGATGTCATCAAGATCGGTGAGATCAACAGCTACAAGGCCCAGCCCGCCTTCCTGGAGCCCTACAAGAAGGGCATGGAGCTGGCAGTGGACGAGATCAACGCCGCAGGTGGCCTGCTGGGCAAGAAGGTCCAGCTCGTGATCCGCGACGACAACGGCAACCCCGGCGATGCCGTGCGCGCCGCCGAGGAACTGGTCTCGCGCGAGAAGGTGGATGTGCTCACCGGCTCCTTTCTCTCGCACGTGGGCCTGGCGCTGACCGACTTCGCCAAGCAAAAGAAGTTCTTCTTCCTGGCCGGCGAACCGCTGACCGACAAGATCGTCTGGCAGAACGGCAACCGCTACACCTACCGCCTGCGTCCCTCCACCTACATGCAGGTGTCGATGATGGTGCCCGAGGCCGTGGCCCTGAAGAAGAAGCGCTGGGCGCTGGTCTACCCCAACTACGAATACGGCCAGTCGGCCGTGGCCACCTTCAAGCAACTGCTCAAGGCCGCGCAGCCGGACGTGGAATTCGTCGTCGAGCAGGCGCCCCCGCTGGGCAAGGTCGACTCGGGCAGCGTGGTGCAGGCCCTGGCCGATGCCAAGCCCGATGCGATCTTCAACGTGCTGTTCGGCGCCGACCTGTCCAAGTTCGTGCGCGAAGGCAACACGCGTGGCCTGTTCAAGGACCGTGAAGTGGTCAGCCTGCTGACCGGCGAGCCCGAGTACATGGACCCGCTCAAGGACGAGGCCCCCAACGGCTGGATCGTGACCGGCTACCCCTGGTACGGCCTGCAGACGCCCGAGCACAAGGCCTTCCAAACGGCTTACCAAGGCAAGTTCAACGACTACCCGCGCCTGGGCTCGGTCGTGGGCTACAGCGCCATCAAGTCGCTGGCCGAGGGCATCAAGAAGGCCGGCTCCACCGACACCGAAAAGCTGGTCGTTGCCTTCAAGGGCCTGCAGGTGCCCACGCCGTTCGGCCGCATCACCTACCGCCCCGAGGACAACCAGTCCACCATGGGCGGCTACGTGGGCCGCACCAAGAACGAGGGTGGCAAGGGCGTGATGGTCGACTACCGCTACGTGGACGGCGCCAAGGTGCAGCCTACGAACGACGAAGTCAAGAAGATGCGCCCGGCCGACTGACGGCTGGTCCCCGGCCTGAGGCGGCTGCGGACACTTGCGTCCGCTAGCCCCTGAGGCCATATTGCTACCCCACATGCACGCGAACGGGCAGACGGACATGCCCGAGGGACAAGTGTTGCCGAAGGATCTGGAATGAGTTTATCGAGTTTTATCGTTCAGCTGCTCAATGGACTGGCGGGGGCCTCCTCGCTGTTCCTCGTGGGCGCCGGGCTTTCGCTGATCTTCGGCGTCACGCGCATCGTGAATTTCGCGCATGGCTCGTTCTTCATGGTGGGCATCTACGTCGCCTACTCCATGGTGGCCAAGCTGGGCACCGGCCTGGGCTTCTGGCCCGCGCTGCTGCTGTCGGCCGTGGTGGTCGGCGCGCTCGGTGCCCTGGTGGAGGTGGTGCTGCTGCGCCGCATCTACAAGGCACCCGAGCTGTTCCAGCTGCTGGCGACCTTTGCGCTGGTGCTGGTGATCAAGGACGCCGCGCTGTGGATCTGGGGCCCCGAGGAACTGCTCGGCCCGCGTGCGCCGGGCCTGTCGGGCTCGGTCAGCATCCTGGGGCGGCAATTCCCCTCGTACGACCTGTTCCTGATCGTCGTCGGCCCGGTGGTGCTGGGCCTGCTGTGGCTCTTGCTCACCCGCACCCGCTGGGGCACGCTGGTGCGTGCCGCCACGCAGGACCGCGAGATGGTCAGCGCCCTGGGCGTGAACCAGGCCTGGCTGTTCACAGCGGTGTTCGCCCTGGGCGCCTTGCTGGCGGGCCTGGGCGGTGCGCTGCAGCTGCCGCGCGAACCGGCCACGCTGGAGATGGATCTGAACACCATCGGCGCCGCCTTCGTGGTGGTGGTGGTGGGCGGCATGGGCTCCATCCCGGGCGCCTATGTGGCCGCGCTGCTGATCGCCGAGATCAAGGCCATCTGCATCTGGCTCGGCGTGGTCGAAATCTTCGGCTACAGCGTGTCGTTCTCCAAGCTCACGCTGGTGGTCGAGTTCCTGGTGATGGCCGTCGTGCTCGTGGTGCGCCCCTGGGGGCTGATGGGCAAGCCACAGGCTGCCAGCCGCAACACCGGTATTCCCGAAGCGCCTCTGCGCGCCTCGCCGCCCTGGTACAAGATCGGTGCGGCCGTGCTGGTGGCCGCGCTGGTGCTGCTGCCCTTCGTCACCACCGGTTCGCCCTATCTCACCGTGCTGATGATCGACCTCTTGATCGCGGCGCTGTTCGCGGCCAGCCTGCACTTCATCATGGGGCCGGCGGGCATGCATTCGTTCGGCCATGCCGCGTACTTCGGCCTTGGGGCCTATGCGGCTGCGCTGCTGGTGCGCTCGGCCGGCATCCCGATGGAAGCGGCGCTGTTGCTGGCCCCGCTGGCCGCGGCGGCCGGTGCGTTGATCTATGGCTGGTTCTGCGTGCGCCTGTCGGGCGTGTACCTGGCCATGCTGACGCTGGCCTTTGCGCAGATCACCTGGGCCATCTGCTACCAGTGGGATGGCTTCACCGGCGGCAGCAACGGCCTCACGGGCGTGTGGCCGGCCGAGTGGCTGTCGGACAAGCGCAACTACTACTTCCTCACGCTGGCCCTGGTGGTGGGCGGCGTGCTGGCGCTGCGCCGGGTGCTGTTCTCGCCCTTTGGCTATGCGCTGCGCGCCGGGCGCGACTCGGTGCTGCGCGCCGATGCCATCGGCATCGACGTCAAGCGCATGCAGTGGACGGCCTTTGTCATCGCCGGCCTGTTCGCGGGCCTGGGCGGTGCGCTGTTCGCCTTCTCCAAGGGCAGCATCTCGCCCGAGGCGCTGCACGTGGGCAAGTCGGTCGACGGCCTGGTGATGGTGCTGCTGGGCGGTATCCAGACGCTGGCCGGCCCGGTGGTGGGTGCGGTCACCTTCACCTGGCTGCACGACACCGTGGCACGCAACACCGACTACTGGCGCGCCATGCTGGGCGCCATCATCCTGATCCTGGTGCTGCTGTTCCCGCAGGGCATCGCGGGGGCCATCAAGCAACTCTTCGATAACAAGCGCGAAGCCAAGGAGGCAGCATGAGCCTGCTCAAAGTCACCGGCCTGGGCAAGTCCTTCGGTGGGGTCAAGGCCGTCGACGGCATCCACTTCGAGCTGGCGGCCGGCGAGCTGCTGGCCCTGATCGGCCCCAACGGCGCCGGCAAGTCCACCACCTTCAACATGGTCAACGGCCAACTGCCGGCCGACGTGGGCTCGATCCAGCTCAACGGCCAGGAGCTGGTGGGCCGCAAGCCGCGCGATATCTGGCGCATGGGCGTGGGCCGCACCTTCCAGATCGCCGAGACCTTCTCCTCGCTGACCGTGGTGGAAAACGTGCAGATGGCGCTGATCTCCAACGACAGCCGCCTGTTCTCGATGTTCCGCAAGGCCTCGGAGCACAAGCGTGATGAGGCCCTGGCCCTGCTTGAGCAGGTGGGCATGAAGGCCCAGGCCGACCGCCCCTGCAGCGTGCTGGCCTACGGCGACGTGAAGCGCGTGGAGCTGGCCATCGCCATGGCCAACGCGCCCAAGCTGCTGCTCATGGACGAACCCACGGCCGGCATGGCGCCCAAGGAGCGCAACGAGCTCATGGCGCTGACCAAGCAACTCGTGATCGACCGCGGCATGGCCGTGCTGTTCACCGAGCACAGCATGGACGTGGTGTTCGCCTACGCCGACCGCATGATCGTGCTGGCGCGCGGGCGCCTGATCGCCGAGGGCAAGCCCCTGGAGCTGCGCGACCACCCCAAGGTGCAGGAGGTGTACTTCGGCACCGGCAAGACCTTCGAGAAAAAGACGGCCGGTGCAGCGATTGCTGCTGGGCCTGCGGAGACCGCATGATGACGACGACGATTGATTCCAAGGACGTGTTGCTGGAGGCCAAGGGCCTGCAGGCTTGGTACGGCGCTGCGCAGATCCTGTACGACGTGGACCTCAACGTGCGCCGCGGCGAGGTCGTGGCGCTGATGGGCCGCAACGGCGCGGGCAAGTCCACCACGCTCAAGACGCTGATGGGCATGCTGGCCAAGCGCAAGGGGCAGATCCGCTTCATGGGCAAGGACATCTCCAAAAGCGACCCACACGATGCGGCGCGCCTGGGCCTGGGCTTCGTGCCCGAGGACCGCCGCGTGTTCACCGACCTCACGGTGATGGAGAACCTGGCCGTGGGCCGCCAGCCCGCGCGCCACTGGCCCGACGGCACGGCAGCGCCGCTGTGGACGCCCGAGGCCCTGTTCAAGCTGTTCCCCAACCTGGGCGAGATGCCCCAGCGCCCCGGCGGCCGCATGAGCGGCGGTGAGCAGCAGATGCTGACTGTGGCCCGCACGCTGATGGGCAACCCCTACCTGGTGCTGCTCGACGAACCCTCCGAAGGCGTGGCCCCGGTCATCGTCGAGCAGATGGCGCAGATGATCCTGGAGCTCAAGGCCCAGGGCGTGAGCATCCTGCTGTCCGAACAGAACATGCATTTCGCCGAACTCGTGTCCGACCGTGCCTACGTGCTCGAAAAGGGCCAGATCCGTTACCAGGCGTCCATGGCCGAGCTGGCCGCCAACGACGAGGTGCGCAGGTCCTACCTGAGCGTTTGAAGGATTTTCCCGGCGCGGGCCTGTTGGGCCCGTACCGATCTGCCAGTGCGTTCCCAACCGGAGTGTCCGCCATGATGATCCCTGCCCAGCGCCGTTTCTTCCTCCAATCCGCCGCCGCCCTCACCCTCGCGGGGGCCGGCATGCCCCTGGCCTTTGCAGCGGGCAAGATCAAGCCCGGCGAACGCGCAGCGCTGATCGTCGTGGACGTGCAGAACTGCTTCGTGCCCGGTGGCACGCTGCCCGTGGCCAAGGGCGACGAGGTGGTGCCGGTCATCAACCGCATCGCCACCGCGTTCGAGAACGTGGTCGTGACGCAGGACTGGCACACGCCGGGCCATGCCTCGTTCGCCAGCACGCATGCCGGCAAGAAGCCCTTCGAGAACACCAAGCTCAGCTACGGCCAGCAGGTGCTGTGGCCCGACCACTGCGTGCGCGGCACCGACGATGCGGCCCTGCACAAGGATTTGAAACTGCCCCAGGCCCAGGTGATTCTGCGCAAGGGCTTCCACGAGCATGTGGACAGCTACTCGGCCTTCGAGGAGGCGGATCGCAAGACCTCCACGGGCCTCGCGGGCTACCTCAAGCAGCGCGGCATCAAGACGGTGTTCGTGACCGGCCTGGCCACCGACTTCTGCGTGGCCTGGACGGCCCTGGACGCCAAGCGCCTGGGCTTCGAAACCTATGTGGTGGAAGACGCCTGCCGCGCCATCGACCTCAACGGCTCGCTGGAGGCGGCCTGGAAGCAGATGAAGGCCAAAGGCGTCAAGCGCATCCAGTCGAGCGACCTCGACATCGCCTGAGCCATGGGCACGGGACTTGCAAACCATCGGTGGCTGCCGCATGGCCGGCAGCGTGGGAATCCGTCTTTGACGGTTTCGCAACACCCCCTGTAAATGGTTGCACAGTCCCTCGTGTTGCGGGGAAACTGCCACCTTTGATGTAAGGAGCGTTTCATGAAGTACCGTGGGATGAGGGATGGGCGCACCGACCGCAGGGCCGTGCTGATGGCCATGGCGGCGACGGCCCTGGGCAGTTCGGCGACGACGGCCATGGCGGCAGAGACCGGGGTGACGGACAAGAGCATCAAAGTGGGGCAGTCCGCTGTTTTCACCGGGCCCGCCAAGGACTTCGGCGTGGACTACAAGGCCGGCATCTCCCTGTACTTCGACCGCACCAACAAGGCCGGCGGGGTGTTCGAGCGCAAGCTCGAACTCGTCTCGCTCGACGACGCCTACGAGCCCAAGAAGACCGCCGAGAACACGGCGCGCCTGATCGACGAGGAAAAGGTCTTCGCCCTGATCGGCTACGTGGCCACGGGCAACCTGATCGCCGCCATGCCGCTGGCCGAGAAGGCCGGCGTGCCCATGTTCGCGCCGCTGGTAGGCACTACCTCGTTCCGCACCACGCACAACCGCTACCTGTTCCACGTGCGCGCCAGCTACGAGACCGAGCTGCGCAAGATCGTGGGCCACCTGGCCACGCTGGGCATCACCAACATCGCGGTCGCCTACCAGAACAGCGCGTTCGGCAAGTCCAACCTTGAGACCTGCCTGCAGATCGCCCAGGGCCTGAAGGTCAAGGTGGTCGAGTCGGTGCCTCTGGAGATTGCCGCCACCGACGCCAAGGCCCAGGTGGCCCAGCTCACCAAGGCCCAGCCCGGCGCGGTGGTGATGATCATGGCCGGCAAGATGGTGGAGGTGTTCCTGCGCGACTACCGTGCCGGTGGCGGCGCCGCGCCGCTGTACACCATCTCGGTGGGCATCACCGATGCGCCGGGCTCGGCCCAGCGCCTCAATGGCGGCATCGAGGGCCTGGTCACGGCCAGCATCGTGCCCTCGCCGCAGGCCAGCCGCCTGCCCATCGTGGTCGACTACCGCAAGGACCGCACCGATGCCGGTGCCAAGATCGACAGCTACACCATGCTCGAAGGCTATATCGCCGCGCGCGTGTTCGTCGAAGGCCTCAGGCGCGCGGGGCGCAACCTCACGCGCGAGGCCTTCATCAAGGCCATGGAAGACATGGGTACCACCAAGTTCGGCGATTTCCCGGTGCAGTACGGTCCGAACAACCACAATGGGTCCAACTTCGTGGACCTGGAGATGTACACCCGCACCGGCAGCCTGCGCCGCTGACGTTTCATTCAGGATCCATGCAGACCCCAGCCACCGTTCTCACCCTTTCCGTCAATGGCCAGCCATGTGAGCTGCCAGCAGGTGCCCCGGGCGCGGGCGCCACGCTGCTGCATGTGCTGCGCAACGACCTCTCGCTCAACGGCCCCAAGTACGGCTGCGGCCTGGGCCAGTGCGGCGCCTGCACGGTGCTGGTGGACGGGGTGGCGGCACGCGCCTGCGTGATCCCTGCGCACGGCGTGGCGGGGCGGGAGGTGACGACGCTGGAGGGCCTGCCCGCGCGCCGCCATGGCGGCAGCTGTGAGGGAGGGCTGCATCCGGTACAGCAGGCCTTCGTGGACGAGCAGGCGGCCCAGTGCGGCTACTGCCTGAGCGGCATGGTGATGATGGCCGTGGCGCTGCTCGAACGCAACCCCGACCCCGACGAGGCCGCCATCCGCCGCGAGCTTTCGGGCAACCTGTGCCGCTGCGGCACGCATGTGGAAATCATCCGCGCCGTGCAGCGCGCGGCGGTGCTGGTGCGCGGGGTGGCCGCATGAACGCGCCCCTGGTACCGCTGCGCGCGCACAGCCCGCTCACACGCGCCGACTTCCATGCCGCACAGGGGGTGCTGCTGGTCGTGCGCAACCCGCCGCCCGCACCCCCGCCTGTGAAGGGCCAGCCCGCGCTGGTGGCCGGCAACCCGGCCGAGGGCGTGGAGATCCTGCTGGCCGTGTGGGACGATGGCAGCGTGACCGCCCTCAATGGCCACGTCGACCTGGGCACCGGCATCCGCACGGCGCTTGCGCAGATCGTGGCCGAGGAGCTGGACGTTCCCCTTGAGCGCGTGAACATGGTGCTGGGCGATACCACGCGCGCGCCCAACCAGGGCGCGACCATTGCCAGCGCCTCGATCCAGATACACGCCAAACCCCTGCGCACCGCCGCAGCGCAGGCGCGCCACTGGCTGGTGGCCCAGGCCGCCGAGCGCCTGGGCGTGGCGACCGATGCGCTGCAGGTGCAGGCCGGCGTGGTGCAGGTGGCGGCCGACCCAGCCCGCCGGGTGGCCTATGGCGAACTGCTGGCTGGCGCGCACACCGCGCTGGAGCTCGCCGAGGCCACGCCCACCAAGCCAACGGCCGACTACACCGTGGTCGGCCAGTCGGTGCCGCGCGTGGACATACCGGCCAAGGTCAGCGGCGAGCTGGTCTTCGTGCACGACATGCGCGTGCCCGGCATGCTGCACGGCCGCGTGGTGCGCCCGCCCTATGCCGGGGCCGACCATGGCGACTTCATCGGCAACACGCTCGAATCGGTGGACCAGTCGTCCATCGCGCACATCCCGGGCATCCGCGCGGTGGTGGTGGTGCGCGATTTCGTGGGCATCGTTGCCGAGCGCGAGGAACAGGCCGAGGAGGCGATGCGTGCGCTGCGCGTGCACTGGAAGCCCTGGCCCGGCTTCCCGCGGCAGGACAGCCCGGACGCCCTGGCCCAGGCCATCCGCGCCAACCCCTCCACGCAACGCCGCCTGGTGGACGAGGGCGACGTGGACGCCGCGCTGGCCGCAGCCGCGCAGTCCATGCCGCGCACCTATGTCTGGCCGTACCAGCTGCACGGCTCCATCGGCCCCTCGTGCGCGGTAGCCGAGTGGCGGCAGGACGAAACCTCGGGCCGCCCGCGCATGGCCGTCTGGGCCGGCACGCAGAACCCCCATGTGCTGCGCGCCGACCTGGCGCGCCTCATGGGCATGGCCGACGTGGACATCGACCTGGTGCGCATGGAGGCCGCGGGCTGCTACGGCCGCAATGGAGCCGACGACGTGGCGGCCGACGCCGCGCTGCTCTCGCGCGCCGTGGGTGCTCCCGTGCGCGTGCAGCTCACACGCGATCAGGAGCACCTGTGGGAGCCCAAGGGCACGGCCCAGCTCATGCAGGTGCGCGGCGGGCTCAATGCCGATGGCTCGGTAGCCGCCTACGACTTCGAGGCGTCCTACCCCTCCAACGGCGCGCCCACGCTGGCCCTGCTGCTCACGCGCACCATCGAGCCCGTGGCCCAGGCCTATGAGATGGGCGACCGCACCGCGCGCCCGCCCTACGATTACGACAACCTGCGCGTGGCCGTGAACGACATGGCACCCATCGTGCGCGCCTCCTGGCTGCGCGGCGTGTCGGCCCTGCCCAACTCGTTCGCGCACGAATCCTATGTGGACGAGTTGGCCACCGCGGCCGGCGTGGACCCGGTCGAGTTCCGCCTGCAGCTCTTGAGCGACCCGCGCGCGGCAGAACTCGTGAAGGCCACGGCCGAGAAGGCTGGCTGGTTGCCCCATACCGGCCCGCGCGTGCCCGGCCCCGGCGAGCTGCAGGGCGCCGACGGCGACTGGGTGCAGGGCCAGGGCTTTGCCTACGCGCGTTACATCCACAGCAAATGGCCCGGCTTCGGCGCCGCCTGGGCCGCCTGGGTGGCCGACGTGGACGTGAACCGGAAGACCGGCGAGGTGCATGTGCGCCGCGTCGTCGTGGGTCACGATGCGGGCATGATGGTCAACCCCGCAGGGGTGCAGCACCAGGTGCATGGCAACGTGGTGCAGACCACCAGCCGGGCCCTCAAGGAGCAGGTGCGCTTCGACCCGGTCACGCAGGCGGTGGACACACGCGAGTGGGGCAGCTACCCCATCCTGAGCTTTCGCGAGGTGCCGGTCATCGAGGTCATGCACATGCCCCGGCAGGACGAGGCGCCGCTGGGCTCGGGCGAGTCCTCGTCGGTGCCCGGCACGGCGGCCATTGCCAACGCCATCTTCGACGCCACGGGCGTGCGCTTCCGGGCGCCGCCCTTCACGCCCGAGGTGGTGCGCGCGGGGCTCAACCCGCTGGGCGCAGCAGCTGGGCAGGGCGGTGCCGCCCCTGCAGGGTCGCCGGCAGAGCCGGCCGACGTGCTGCCCACACTGGAGCTGCCCGCCCCGGCCGTTCCCGCCACGGCCACCTGGCCGCGCCGGCGCAGCCACTGGGCGCGTGCATTGGCCCTGGCTGCCGGCGGCCTGGCCATGGGGGCGGCGCTGCTGGGCTGGCGCCCGGCCATCGCACCGGTCGCACAGACGGCAGGTGCTTCGGTCTACAACGCCGCCACCATAGAACGTGGGCGCCTGGTGGCGGCTGCCGGCGACTGCGTGGTTTGCCACACGGCCCCGGGCGGAACGCCGAATGCCGGTGGGCGCGCCATGGACACGCCCTTCGGGACCGTCACCACCACCAACCTCACGCCCGACGCGCAGACCGGCCTGGGCCTGTGGTCCTTCAGCGCCTTCCAGCGCGCCATGCGCGAGGGCATCTCGCGCGACGGCAAGCACCTGTACCCGGCCTTTCCCTACACATCCTTCGCGAAGATGGACGACGACGACCTGACCGCGCTGTACGCCTGGCTCATGGCCCAGCCGCCGGTGCGCTCCGAAGTGCCGGCCACGCAGCTGGCCTTTCCGTTCAGCGTGCGCCCGCTCATGGCGGGCTGGAACGCGCTGTTCCACGACGCCACGCCCTGGAAGCCCGACCCCGCGCGCCCGCCCGAATGGAACCGCGGCGCCTACCTGGTGCAGGGCGTGGGCCACTGTGGCGCCTGCCACACACCGCGCAATGCGCTGGGTGCGGAGATGGGCGGCGCGGCATTCCTTTCGGGCGCGCTGGTCGATGGCTGGGAGGCGCCCGCCCTCACCGGGCTGTCGAAGGCGCCCGTGCCCTGGAGCAGCGAGGCCCTGTACAGCTACCTGCGCAAGGGCCACAGCCCGGAGCACGGCAGTGCCTCCGGCCCCATGGCGCCCGTGGTGCAGGAACTGGCAAAGCTGCCCGACGAGGACATCCGCGCCATGGCTACGTACCTGGCCTCGTTCAACGCGACCCCGGAGCCTGCTGCCGAAGCATTGACGAAGGCGCAGGCCGCTGTGGCACAGGCGGCCGCACTGGCGCCCCAGCCCGGCCAGGCGCAGCGCCTGTTCGACGGCGCCTGCGCCGCCTGCCACCATGACGGCAACGGCCCCAAGCTCCTGGGCGTGAACGTGCCGCTGGCGCTCAACAGCAACCTGCACAGCGACCGGCCAGACAACCTGCTGCAGGTCATCGTGCACGGCATCCGCGAGCCGGCTTCGCGCGAGCTGGGCTTCATGCCCGGCTTTGGCGACGCGCTCAGCGATGCGCAGATCGCAGAGCTCGCGGGCTATATGCGCCAGCGCTATGCGCCAGGGCGCCCCGCATGGAACGATGTGCCGGCCGCGCTGGCACGTGTGCGCGCCGGCCCGGCCCATCCATAGCCTTCAGAAATGCAATGAATCCGTGTCGGCGCCCATGGCATCGGCAATCAGCCGCATGTCATGGTCGCTGATGGCGAAGAGCCCGAAACGGAACGCATAGCCCCAGCGCGCGCGGTCCTGCACGAACTCGAAGTGATCGAGCAGCGGTGCGATGGCCGCCTCGCGGGCCGGCACGTAGTCCACGCCCTTGCGAAACGGCACGAACCCGCCGCCCATGTCGAAGGCATAGGGCTCGCCGGGCTTCACCAGCCCCAGCGAGACGAAGGCCTGCAGCTTGTCGCTGCCGCCCATGGTGACCGTGGGCGCGTAGTACGCGACCCTGTCGCCGGGCTTCACACGCCGCAGCGGGGCGACCTTGCCGTGGCACACCTGCATGTAGCCGGCTTCGGGCTCGACGCAGCCGCGGCGGGCGTGGTTGGCGCTGGCCACGGCGATCCAGTTGCCGCGTGGCGCGGCCATGGCGGGCTGTGGTGCGTCGGCCCACAGGGTCGGCTGAGCCAAGGCGCTTGCTGCTGCCATGCCCATGCTCCTCAGGCCTCGGCGTGCAGACCGACGCGGTTGCCATCCAGGTCATGGATGTGCGCGAAGAAGCCCATGCCCGGCGGCAGTGCCTGGCGCGGCAGGGCTACCTTGCCGCCTTGCGCCACCACCCGCTCCAGGGCCGCATCGAGCGAAGGCGAAGCATCGAGGTAGACGAGGGTGCCAGCGCCTGCTGCCAGCTGCGGCGCGGTCGGCCCCATCATCAGCGCACCACCCGCTCCGTCGGATTCCGGGTCGTACGAGAACACCGCGCCTTCGCTCGGGCCCATGGACTCGCGGCGCATGGCTTGGCCCAGCACGGCCTCGTAGAAAGCCTGGGCACGGTCCAGTTGGGTGGTGGGGATTTCGAACCAGCTGATGGCGTTTTTCATGAAGGGCTCCTGGTGTGCAAATGAAGAAGCCCCGATGGTGATGACCTGCTGCTGACAGCGGTTTGTCAGCAGGCTTGCAGCAGCGCCCTCATTCCCTGGCGCGGTTCATTTCCATCGAAAACTTGAACCGGTCCGCCGGGTGCAGCGAGACCGAGATCTCGAACACCTGGTCGGCCGGGTCGATGTAGTGCCGCGTGATCTTCAGGGCCGGCGCACCTGCCTCGGCGCGCAGGGCCTCGGCATGCTCGCGTGGTACCAGCACGGCCTCGATGTCCTGGCGGATGCGTACGATGCGCCGGCCGTAGCGCTCCTCGATGATGGAGCTGGCCAGCGTCTCGGGCGCATCACGCACGATGGGGCCGATGTCGGAATACGCCGGGTCGATGTACAGGTCCAGCCAGCAGATCGGGCGTGCCCGTGTGCTGCCTCCTTCCATGCGCAGGCAGGCGATGTGCAGCCAGCGCGTGCCGCCGGGGCAGGCCAGGTCCTTGGCGAGCGTCAGGTCCGCGACCACCGTGTTGATCGACTGCACCGTGCGCACATGTTCGGCACCGAAGCGTGCCAGTTCTTCCACCGTGGCGATGGACTGCGTGAAGCCGGCACGCGGCCGCATGGCCTCCACGCGCGTACCCACGTTCTTGCGCCGCGAGATCAGGCCCAGCTCCTGCAGTTCGTCCAGCGCTTTGCGCACGGCATAGCGGCTCAGGCCGTACTGGTCGCACAGCTCGAACTCGGTGGGCAGCAACGTGCCCACGGCGAAGCGGCCCGAGGCAATGCCCTCGGACAGGTCGCGGGCGAGGTCGGTGTTTTTGGCGGCGGTCATGCGGACAGGCTCCTGCTCAGGGAAAACCCCAAATCGAGTTTTGTTCGAACATATTTACAGTCTATTTGTTCGAACATTTATATATGTTCGTATTTTATCAACATATCCAGGCCGCCATGTCCTCCTCCTCGTTTTCCCCTGCCAGCACGGTGCTCGACTCGGTGCTGTTCCGCGACGCCTTCGGCACGCCCCGCATGCGCGAGGTGTTCTCCGACCACACCCTGATCGCCCGCTACATCGAGGTGGAGGTGGCGCTGGCGCGGGCCGAGGCGCGCTGCGGCGTGATCCCGGCCGAGGCGGCCGAGGCCATCGCGCGCGACTCGCGACTGGACCGCGTGGACTTCGACCACATGCGCCACGAGACCGACATCGTCGGCTACCCCATCCTGCCGCTGGTGCACCAGTTGGTAGAGATGTGCGGCGAGGCCGGGCGCTACGTGCACTGGGGCGCCACCACCCAGGACATCATGGACACGGCCAACGTGCTGCAACTGCGCGACGGGCTGGCGCTGGTGGAGGCCGACATCCGCGCGCTGCGCGGCATCCTCGCCGCGCTGGCCGCGAAGCACCGTGACACGCCCATGGCCGGCCGCACCCACCTGCAGCAGGCGCTGCCCGTGACCTTCGGCTACAAGGTGGCCATCTGGCTGGCCATGTTCGACCGCCACCAGGAGCGCCTGGCCGAACTGCGCAAGCGCGTGCTGGTGGTGCAGTTCGCCGGGGCTGCCGGCACGCTGGCATCGCTGGGTGACAAGGGCTTCGAAGTGCAGGCCGCGCTGGCCGACGAACTGGGCCTGGCCGTGCCCCTGACCACCTGGCATGTGGCGCGCGACGGCTTCGCCGAGGCCGTCAATCTGCTGGCCCTGGTCACCGGCTCGCTGGGCAAGATCGCGCTGGACATCATGATCATGGCCTCCACCGAGTTCGGCGAGGTCTACGAGCCCTTCGTGAAGGGCCGGGGCGCTAGCAGCACCATGCCGCAAAAGCGCAACCCGATCTCCAGCGAGCTGATGCTGGCGGCCTCCAAGGCCGTGCGCCAGCACGCGGGGCTGATGGTCGATGCCATGGTGCAGGACTTCGAGCGTGCCACCGGCCCCTGGCATGCCGAGTGGCTGGCGCTGCCCGAGAGCTTCATCCTCACCGCCGGCGCGCTGCACCAGGCGAAGTTCGCGCTCGGCGGCCTCATCGTGGACGAGGCGCGCATGCGCGGTAACCTGGGGATCAGCCGGGGCCTGATCGTGGCCGAGGCCGTGATGATGGGCCTGGCGCCGGCCATGGGTCGCCAGCAGGCGCACGACGTGGTCTACGACGCCTGCCGCACCGTCAACGAACATGGCGGCACGCTGGCCGAGGCGCTGGCCGCGCTGCCCGAGGTCATGCGCCACGTCGACCGCGCCACCATCGACCGGCTCACCGACCCCGCCAACTACCTGGGCCTGGCGCCCGCCATGGTGGACCGCGCCCTGGCCGCCTCGGCCGCGCTCGGCCACTGAGCCCCGCCTGATTCCCCGCTTGCGCTTTCCGTTCCATCCCACAACCATTGCAGGAGACAAGTCCATGAACACCGCCCAAGTCCTCGGTGCCGCCGCCGCATTGCTGTGCGCCGCCGCCTTCGCCCACGCCCAGCAGGCCTGGCCCGCCAAGCCGCTCACCTGGGTCGTGCCGTTCGCGGCGGGCGGGCCCACCGACGCCATGGCGCGCGACATCGCCGACAAGGTGGGCCGCCAGATCGGCCAGTCCATCGTCATCGAGAACGCGGCGGGCGCGGGCGGCACCATCGGCGCCGCCAAGGCGGCCAAGGCCACGCCCGACGGCTACACCTTCCTGGTCGGCCACATGGGCTACATGGGCGCGGCGCCGTCGCTCTACAAGAAGCTGGCCTACGATCCGGTCAAGGACTTCGATGCGGTGTTCCGCTTCCCGGACACACCGCTGGTGCTGCTGGTGCCCAAGAGCTCGCCCTACAAGACGGCGGCCGAGTTGATCGCGGCGGCCAAGGCCAATCCGCGCAAGATCAACTTCGGCAATGCCGGCGTGGGCTCCACCTCGCACCTGATCGCCGCGCTGTTCGAGTCGCGCGCCGGCATCGAGGTCACGTCCATCTCGTACAAGGGCGCGGCCCCGGCCATGAACGACCTGGTGGGCGGGCAGGTGGAGGCCATGTTCGACCAGAGCAACACGGCGCTGCCCCAGGTCACGGGCGGGCGGCTCAACGCGATTGCGCTGACCTCGCTCACCCCCATGCCGCAGCAGTACCCCAACGTGCCCGTGCTGGCCGACAAGACCCTGCCCGGCTTCGAGGCCGCCACCTGGTACGGCCTGTACGCACCCAAGGGTGTGCCCAAGGACATGGTGCAAAAGCTGCACCAGGCCTACATCAAGGCCCTGGCCGACAAGCCCTGGACGGCGCGCATGGTGGCGCAGGGCATCCACCTGCTGCCCGAGGCGCAGTACGCGCCCGAGGCCTTTGCCAAACACACGGCAGCCGAGGTGGAGAAATGGCGCAAGGTGGCGACCGACGCCAAGATCCAGATCGACTGAGCCATGACCCGCATCGCGCAGGAAGACTTGGCCACCAGCATCGCCCAGGCGCTGCAGTTCATCAGCCACCGGCATCCGCCCGACTTCGTGCGCGCACTGCGGCGCGCCCATGCGGCCGAAACCCATGCCCCGGCGCGCGCGGCCATGGGCCAGTTGCTGGTCAACAGCCGCATGGCGGCGCTGGGCCGCCGCCCGCTGTGCCAGGACACGGGCGTGGCCCAGGTGTTCCTGCGCCTGGGTGCCGGCGTGGCTTTCATCCGGCACGACGGCGCGCCGCTGCGCAGCCTGCAGGCCGTGGTCGACGACGCGGTGCGCACCGCCTATGGCGACCCTACGAACCCGCTGCGCGCCACCATGGTGGCCGACCCGCTGGGCGCACGCACCAACACGCGCGACAACACGCCCGCCATCGTGCATTGCGAACTCGTGGAGGGCGATGCGCTGGAGCTGCTGGTGGTGGCCAAGGGCGGCGGCGGCGACGTCAAGGCGCGCTTTGCCACGCTGAACCCCAGCGACAGCGTGGCCGACTGGGTGCTGGCGCAGCTGCCAGGCATGGGCGCCGGCTGGTGCCCACCAGGGGTGCTGGGCATCGGTATCGGCGGCAGCCCCGAGCAGGCCATGCTGCTGGCCAAGCGGTCGCTGTTCGATGCCATCGACATCGACGAACTGTGTGCGCGTGGCGCAGCCACGCCCGAAGAGGCACTGCGCCTGGACTTGCATGCGCGCAGCAATGCCCTGGGCATCGGCGCCCAGGGGCTCGGCGGCCTGTCGGCCGTGCTCGACGTGAAGGTACGCACCGCGCCCTGCCATGCGGCCACGATTCCCGTGGCGCTGATCCCCAACTGCGCCGCCACGCGCTACCTGCGCCTCACGCTCGATGGCACGGGGCCGGCACCCCTGCCGGAGCTGTCGCTCGATGCGTGGGACGGCATTCCCGATAGCTTCGTGGTGCAAGACGCGGTGCGCGTGGACCTCGATGCGCTGGACCGCGCCGAGGTCGGCCAATGGAAGGTCGGCCAGACCCTGTTGCTCACGGGCACCCTGCTCACCGCGCGCGACGCGGCGCACAAGCGCTTGGTGGACCTGCTGCAGCGTGGCGAGCCGTTGCCGGTGGACCTGCGCGGCCGCACCATCTACTACGTGGGCCCGGTGGATGCCGTGGCGGGCGAAGCCGTGGGCCCGGCCGGCCCGACCACCGCCACGCGCATGGACCGCTTCGTGGAGCCGCTGCTGGCGCAGACCGGGTTGCTGGCCATGGTGGGCAAGGCCGAGCGCGGGCCCGAGGCCATTGCCTCCATTCGCCGTCATGGGGGTGCCTACCTGGCGGCGACGGGCGGCGCGGCCTACCTGCTGTCGCGCTCCATCCGCAAGGCACGCGTGCTGGCCTTCGCCGACCTGGGCATGGAGGCCATCCATGAGTTCGAGGTGGTGGACTTTCCGGTGACCGTGGCGGTGGACTCACAGGGGCGGAGCATCCACCGCTTCATGCTGGTCTGAGGGCGCCAGGGCGTGTCATCATTCATTTCACCCCCGCGCTGCAGGCTTTCCCTTCGGGCTGGCCCCGGCATGCGGTGCCTGCCTTGTCGCACGGCTTGCCAATAGCCCGGCTATTGGCAAGTTACATCACCGGCAGCTGAAGCTGCTAGCGCTCTCCACATCTCCCGTGCCGTTGTAGCGCGCCACCTTGGGGTAGACGCACAGCGGGCGGGTGCGGTTGGCCGACCAACTGGCGGGCAATTCGGTGTTGACCACATTGGCACCGGCGCCGCGGGCCTGGGCCAGCACGGTATCGGGCGCCTTGCCCTGTTCCACCCACTGCACCAGCGGCGCCAGCATGTCGAACTGGTCGGTGGCGGGGCCACCCGAGCAGTGGTTCATGCCGGGCACCATGTACAGGCGTGCAAAGCTGGCGGCATCGCCCTTGTGGTTGGCCTGCAGCCGGTCCATCCAGTTGGCGGTGTCCACGGGCGAGAACACGCCGTCGGCCACACCGTGGTAGACCATCATCTTGGCACCGCGTTCCTTCAAGGCGCCCAGATCGGCCTCGTTGGGTGGCGTCATGAAGGACCAGGGCGACTCGGGGTAGAGCGCGCTGGTGGCGAACATCTTCGGGTAGTCGGTCTCCATGCTGAAGTTCAGCGCGTACTGCAGGCCCGTGGTGGCACCGAAGGCCGTCACGGAGGAGGGCGGCGAAGTGAAGATGAAGGCCACGGCGCCGGCATCGCGCGTGGCGGGCGAGCCCAGGTGCCACTGTGCGAAGTTGACGCCGCCCACGCCCGGGTCGAACCAGGTGCCGGTGTACAGCGCCTCGCCCTTGCTGTTCTTCGGGCCGGCGAAGATGTCGGCCAGCACGTTCTTCTGCGCTGGCGTCAGGCAGGTCCCGTCCCGCGCGGCACCGGCGCTGCAACTGGGCACGTCGGTTTGCAGGTTGAAGGCGCCCTGGCAGGCCGCCACGTCGTTCACCTGTCCGTCGGTGACACCGTCCAGCGCATCGCACTTGGCGAGGATGCGGCTACCCAGCAGCCTGTACTCGGCTGCGGTCACCGAAGTGTTCAGGTCGGGCTGGCCGCTGGCGTCCGGGGTGGAGACCTTGGCGTACTGCTGGGCCTTCCACAGCTGCGTGGTGGCGGCCTTGGGCAGGTGAAAGCCCGGGTTCCCGGCCAGGATGCCGTCGTACTGGTCCGCATAGCGTGATGCCGCCACCATGGCGTGGCGCCCGCCGTTGGAGCAGCCCGCAAAATACGAGCGGTCGGGTGCCTTGCCGTAGGCGCTCTTGATAAGGTCCTTGGCCATGGGCGTGAGGCTGCCCACGGCCTGGTAGCCATAGTCCAGCCGGGCCTGCGGGTCCACGCCGAAGAAGGGCGTGGGCGCGCTGTGGCCCGCGTCCGAGCTGAGCACCGCGAAGCCCTGGCTCAGCGCCGGCGCGACGGGTGCCGCGCCGCTGGTCGCGCCCAGGGCCGTGACCACGCTGCCATCGAGCCCGCCGTTGGCCTGGTAGAGGAAGCGGCCGTTCCAGGCCACGGGCATGCGCATCTCGAAGCCGATGGCATAGCTCGCGCCATCGACCGCGCTGGTGCGCTGGTTCATGGCCCCCTTGACCAGGCAGTGCGCCGGGATGGGGGTGTTCACGCCGGTGGCCTTGAGTTCGCCCTCGGCCACGGGCACGGCGGAGGCGATGCGCGTATTGGGCAGGGCCAGCGTGGTGGCCAGGTTCGCGCAGGACTGCAGCGTGCCTGGCGAGGCCGCCGAGAGCTGCCGCAGCCCCCCGTCGGATCCGCCGCAGCCGGCCAGCAGCAGCGATACCGCGGCGGGCAGGGCGGCCAGTGCCAGGGGGCGGCCCAGGCCACGGTGCATTCTCCAGATACCCTCATTCGTCTTCATGGTGTTGTCTCCTCGTGTGTTGTCGCAAGGCGCAGGCAGGCAGACCCGCAGCGCGGCCTCGAAGCGCTGTGGGATGGGGAAAGCAAAGAGAGAAAAGGCGTGGACCGTCAGGCGGCAGCCATGGCGGGCGCAGTATGTCGGTGAACGTCGGCAGCAGCGGTGGACAGGCGCTGGCGAATGATGGCCAGGCGCATGTCGAATTCGGGCAGCACCCAGGTCTTGCATGCCTGCGCCGGTTCAGTCCAGCGCGGCCCATGGCTGGCGGGTGCCGCGGCGACACGCGCCCAGGCCCACTCCAGCAGCACCAGGGCCACGGCCCGCAGGTAGTCGTCGGCCACCCAGTAGGGCAGCTCGGGGTGGGTGGCGGCGGCGGCGGCCAGCGCGCGCGTGGTGTCGGCCAGGGCATTGCGCCGGGTGTTGGCGGCTTCGTCGGGGGGCAGGCCGGCACGCAGGGATGCGAGCAGCGCACACAGGCCCTGGCCGCCATCGGCCAGCACCTTGCGGACCAGCAGGTCGATGGCCTGGATCTCGTTCGTGCCCTCGTAGATCATGGCCACGCGCGCATCGCGCACGATCTGCTCGATGCCCCATTCGCGCACGTAGCCGTGGCCGCCGAAGACCTGCAGGCAGGCGCTGGCGCCGTGGAAGGCCTGGTCGGTCAGCGCGGCCTTGAGCACGGGCGTGACCAGCGCGCACCAGCGATGGGCCACGGCGCGCTCGGTCGCGTCGGGGTGGTGGCGCGCCACGTCAAGCTGCAGGGCCGTGTGGTAGGCCAGCACGCGCCCGCCGTCGATCCAGGCGCGCTGTGTCTGCAGGATGCGGCGCATGGCCGGGTGTTCGGCAATCGGATCAGGGCCCGGCGATGCCGTTGTGCCCATGGGCCTGGGAGCGCGCATCTGCCGGCGCTCGTGCGCATAGGCGCTGGCCTTCTGCCAGGCCGCCTCGAGCAGGCCCAGGCCCTGCAGGCCCACGTGCAGGCGCGCGGCGTTCATCATCACGAACATGGCGGCCAGGCCCTTGTGGGGCTCGCCCAACAGCCAGCCCGTGGCGTCGTCGAAGCGCATCACGCAGGTGGGGCTGCCGTGCAGGCCCATCTTCTCTTCGATGCGTTCGCACACCACGGCATTGCGCTCGCCGCTCGGCAAGACCTTGGGCACGAGGAACAGCGACAGCCCCTTGGGGCCCGCCGGTGCATCGGGCAGGCGCGCCAGCACCAGGTGCACGATGTTGTCGGTCAGGTCGTGCTCGCCGCCCGAGATGAAGATCTTGCTGCCGTTGACGCGCACGCTGCCATCAGGCTGGGGCACGCCGCGCGTGCGCACCAGGCCCAGGTCGCTGCCCGCATGGGCCTCGGTCAGGCACATGGTGGCCAGCCACTCGCCGCTGGCGATCTTCGGCAGGTACTGCGCCTTCAAGGCCTCGCTGCCATGGTGGCGCAGGCACTCGTAGGCGCCGTGCAGCAGGCCGGGTGCCATGGTCCAGCCATGGTTGGCACCAGCCAGCCATTCGAACAGCACGCATTCGAGCACCGCGGGCAGGCCCTGGCCACCGTCTTCGGGCGCGCAGGCCAGCGAGGGCCAGCCGGCCTGCCAGAAGGCCTGGTAGGCCGCGCGAAAACCGGCGGGCGTGGTGACGGTGCCGGCCTCGAAGTGGCAGCCCTCTTCGTCGCCCGTGCGCTGCAGCGGGGCGATGGCGCTGTCCACGAACTTGGCGGCCTCCTCCAGCACCTGCGCCGCCAGCCCGCCATCGGTGTCGGCAAACGGCGCCAGCGCCTGCCACTGCGAAGGCGCCTGGAGCACTTCGGTCAGCAGGTGCTGGATATCGGCCAGGATCTGGTGTGCTTGCATGCTGATCGTGCGTCCTTGTCCGTCGTTAACCCATGGCCTTCGCAACTGGCGCGGCCAAAGGCCAGCGCCACCGTGGAACCGGCTTTGCCGGGCCACCGGGGGCGTCCCCCTCAGGGGGAAGGCGCGCCAGCGCCTCAGGGGGGAGCCAATCCAGAGTCAAGACTCTGAAGTGAACCCGATCTGTTTGACCAGCGGGCCCCAGCGCTCGAACTCGGCCTTCTGGTCGGCCAGCATCTCCTGCTGCGTGCTGCCGTGGGCCACCAGGCCAACGATGCCCAGCGCGTCGATCACGGTCTTGTCCTTGAGCGCGCCGGTGATGGCGGCATTGGCGCTGGCCAGCGTGGCGGCGGGCGTCTTGGCCGGCGCGTAGAAGCCGAACCATTCCTCGGACGTCACGTCGGGGTAGCCCAGTTCGATGAAGGTGGGCACATCGGGCAGGTAGGGCGAGCGCTTCTTGCCCGAGGTGGCCAGCACGCGCACGCGGCCGGTCTTCATGTACTGCAGGTAGTCGCCGCTGGGGTTCATGGCGGCAGCGATCTGGCCGCCCACCAGGTCGGTGATGCTGGGCACGGTGCCACGGTAGGGAACGTGCTTGAGCTCCACTGCCGCACGGATGCCCAGCAGCGCGCCCAGCAGGTGGGGCATGGAGCCCGCGCCGGGCGAGCCGTAGCTGGCCTTGTCCGGATTGGCCTTGGCCCAGGCCAGGAAGTCCTTGAGCGTCTTCACCTCGGCCGGCACGGCCGGGCCCACGGCCAGGCCGTGGTGCATGATCGCGCCGATGGAGACAGGCACCACGTCGTCGGGCTTGTAGCTGAGCTTGGGGTAGATGTGCGGATACACCGACAGGGCCGATACCGGTGCCAGGGTGAGCACCGAGCCATCGGCGGGGGAGTTCTTCAGCGTTTCCACCGCAATGCGGCCACCGGCGCCGGGCTTGTTCTCGACGAAGCCCGGGTTCTTGCTGTAGGCCGTGCCGCCCAGCTTCTCGGCCACGCGGCGGGCCACGCTGTCGCCCGCGCTGCCGGCCGGAAAGCCGTACATGATCTTGACCTGGTCCAGCGCCTGCGCGAAGGAGGACAGGGGATAAAGCGCTGCGAGGGCTGCGGCGCTGCCCAGGGTGTGAACAAAGTGGCGTCGTGTCGTCGTCATGGTTGTCTCCGGTATAGGTATGGTGTGTTGACGGGGCAGGGAACGGGGGCGCTATCTGGGTGCCATGCGCAGGGCACCGTCGAGGCGGATGACTTCGCCGTTGAGGTGTCCGTTGGTCACGATGTGGGCCGCCAGCTCGGCGAACTCCTCGGGCTTGCCCAGGCGCGGGGGGAAGGGGATGCTCGCCGCCAGCGACTGCTGCACGGCCTCGGGCAGCTCCTTCATGAGCGGCGTGGCGAACAGGCCCGGCGCCACGGTACACACGCGGATGCCGTGCTGCGCCAGGTCGCGCGCCATGGGCAGCGTCATGCCCACCAGGCCGCCCTTGGAGGCGCTGTAGGCCTGCTGGCCCACCTGGCCGTCGAAGGCGGCCACCGAAGCGGTGAACATCATCACGCCCCGCTCGCCGTTGTCGAGCGGCGCCAGCTTGGCGCAGGCGGCTGCGAACAGCCGGCTGATGTTGTAGCTGCCGATGAGGTTGATGCCCACCACGCGCGCAAAGTCTTCCAGCGGCGCCGCGCTGCCGTCGCGCTGTACCACGCGCTTGGCGCTGCCGATGCCGGCCACGTTCATCAGGATGCGCGCCGGGCCCAGGGCCGCCTCGGCCTGGGCCAGTGCGGCGGCCACGCTCTCGGTCTGGGTGATGTCGCAGGTGCAGGCCACGGCCGTTCCGGCGCCATGCTGTGCGTTGATGCTCTCGGCCACCTGGGTGGCCAGGGCGGTGTTCACGTCGAGCACCGCGACCTTGGCGCCCAGGCGGGCCAGCTCGCGGGCGGTGGCCTCGCCCAGGCCCGATGCGGCGCCGGTGACGAGGGCGGTCTGTCCTTGTATCTGCATGGATGGCTCCTTGGGTAGTGCGTTTCAGGCCGCGGGCACGATGGTGCCGGGGGCGTTGCCGTCGTGCAGGGCCTGCACCAGGGCATCCCGGTGCTTGAGCACGGCGCGTTGGTTGATCGAGCCCTTGTCGGTGATCTCGCCCTTGTCGAGCGAGGGCGGCTCTGCCATCAGCAGTGCGCGCGCCACGCGGCTGGCACTGCCCGTGGATTCGCGCGCCAGGTGGTCGATGACGGCCTGGATGCGCTGGCGCACCCCGGTGCTGGCGATGACCTCGGCCCAGGGGGCGTCGGCATCCAGCCCGCTCACCTCACGGCAGGCGGGTGAAAGAAACAGCAGGGCGCCCACTTCCTTGCGGTTCAGGCCGGTGAGCACCGCGTCCTGGATGTAGGGGGCGCCGGCCACGACGATCTTGGCGCGCATGGGGCCCACGCTCACGAAGGTGCCGGTGGAGAGTTTGAAGTCCTCTGCAATGCGGCCATCGAAGCGCAGGCCGCGGTGGATGTCGTGGTCGTCGATCCACAGCACCGCATCGCCGGTGCACAGGTAGCCCTCGTCGTCGAAGGCCTCGCGCGTGGCGGCGTCCGAGCGCCAGTAGCCGGGCGTCACGTTGGGGCCGCGGTAGCGCACCTCGGTCTTGCCGTCCACGTCCACCAGCTTGAGCGTCATGCCCGGCACGGGCGCGCCGATGTGGCCCGAGCGCACGTCAGGGCTGTTGCAGAACATGGCGGAGGGGGCCGACTCGGTCATCCCCAGGCCCGTGGACATGACGATGCGCTCGCCCAGCTCGGCTTCCTGCGTGGCGTGCAGGCTGTCCCAGATGGGCTGGGCCAGGCCTGCGCCCGAGTAGAAGAACATGCGCACCCGCGACAGCAGCGTGCGGCGCAGCACGGCATCGGTCTTCATCGCCTCGGCGATCATCTCGAAGCCGGTGGGCACGTTGAAGTACACCGTGGGCGCGATCTCGCGCAGGTTGCGCAGGGTCTCGCCGATCAGCGCTGCCGTGGGCTTGCCGTCGTCGATGTAGAGCGTGCCGCCGTGATGCAGCGTGATCCCGAAGTTGTGGTTGCTGCCGAAGGTGTGGTTCCACGGCAGCCAGTCCACCAGGATCGGCGGGGCTTCGGCCAGCACGGGCAGCGACAGGGTGATCTGCTGCAGGTTGGCGCACCACATGCGCTGGGTGTTGATCACCGGCTTTGGCATCTTGGTGGAGCCGCTGGTGAACAAGAACTTCACGATGGTGCCCGGCCCCGTGGCATGCATGGCCGCGTCCACTGCCGGCGTGGCCAAGGTATTGCGCAGGCTCTGGAAGGTGGTGGCCGGGCGGCCTTCGATGGCGCCCTGGGCCAGCACGACCTCCACGTCCGCCGCCACGGTGGCCTTGATGGCGCGGCCGAAGCGCGCGCCATCGGCCGCGAACACCAGGCCCGGCGTCAGTGTGTCCAGCACGTGGCGCAGCTTGTCGTAGTCCTGGCTCACCGTGGCGTAGGCGGGCGAGACGGGGCAGTAGGGCACACCCGCGTAGATGCAGCCCAGCGCCATCAGCGCGTGCTCCAGGCTGTTTTCGCTGAGCACCACCACCGGGCGTTCGGCGTTCAGCCCCCGGTCCAGCAGCGCCTGGCCGATGCTGCGCGCGGCGTCCAGCGCCTGGGCATACGTCACGTGCTGCCAATCGCCGGTATTGCCGGTGCT
Organism: Acidovorax sp. Root219; assembly: GCF_001428665.1. Taxonomy (GTDB): domain Bacteria; phylum Pseudomonadota; class Gammaproteobacteria; order Burkholderiales; family Burkholderiaceae_C; genus Acidovorax. The sequence goes on along the minus strand of NZ_LMIJ01000011.1, from coordinate 217,359 downwards.
GCCGTCGGCATGCTGCACCCGGCGCGCGAGAAAGCTGCGCTCGGGCTCTACCTCCGCCCAGTGCACCAGGTAGTCCGTGACCCGGCGCGCGTATGCGCCCAGGGGCAGGTCGGCTTGCAGGTAGCGCACGCCGGGTGCGCCCTCGCGCAGGTTGACGCGGGTGACGCCAAAGGGCACCGGGCGGTAGCGCGGCGGGGCCAGGGGGGTGGAGAGATCGCTCATGGGTGGAGGTCCGGCGGTGTGGAAATGCGGGGCTCAGTCTTTGCGCACTTTGGCGGCGCGGCCTTCCAGGAAGTCCGCCAGGCGCGACTTGGCCTCGGGTGCGCTCTGGGCAATCGCGGCCATCATGGCTTCGGTGAAGAAGCCTTGGTCGGCCGGTTGCTCGGCAATGCGCGGCAGGGCGTGCATCAGCGCGTAGTTGGTCAGCGGCGCGTTCTGCGCCACGCGCTTGGCCAGCTCCAGTGCCTTGTCGAAGGCCTGGCCTTCGGGCACCAGGTACTGGGCAAAGCCGACCTTCTCGCCGTCTTGTGCGTTGTAGACGCGGCCGGTGAGCATCATGTCCGCCATGCGCGCAGCGCCGATCAGTTTGGGGATGCGCACGGCGCCGCCGCCGCCCACGAAGATGCCGCGCGAGCCCTCGGGCAGCGCGTAGAAGGTGGATTCATCGGCCACGCGGATGTGACAGGCGCTCGCCAGCTCCAGCCCGCCGCCCACCACGGCGCCGTGCAGCGCGGCAATCACGGGCACGGGGCCGTACTGCACGCGCTCCAGCGCGGCGTGCCACATGCGCGAGTGGTACAGGCCCTGGCCCGCATCGCGCTCCTTGAGCTCGGACAGGTCGAGCCCGGCGCAGAAGTGCGGGCCTTCGCCGTCGATCACGGCAGCGCGCACGCCGGCGGGCATTTTCTCGAACAGGTCGCGCAGGGCCAGGATCAGGCCGTCGTTCAGCGCATTGCGCTTGGCGCTGCGCGTCAGGCGGATCACGGCAACTTCCTGCTCGTCGCCGGCAAGCTCGAAATGGATGTCTGGATGGGTCATGGTGGCTTTCTTGATAGGTGAATTGTGGTTATAGTTCATAACCAATTCAAGCAAGCCAGACCGGTTTTTCATCAGTAGTTACCCTTGATCTGCGCCACGTGCCGTGGTGCATGCTGACAGGGATACCGTGAAAGACCGGCCACCATAGGAGACAGATATGGACCACGAGAACCTGATTGCCATCGACATCCACACGCACGCCGAGGTGAGCTGCTGGAACCCTTTCGACAACTACGGCGAGGAATACGACCGCGCCGCCGACAAATACTTCAAGAACGGCCGGCGGCCCACCATCGCCGAGACGGTGGCCTACTACCGCGAGCAGAAGATCGGGCTGGTGATGTTCACCGTAGACGCCGAGTCCAAGATGGGCCGCCGGCGCATCCCCAACGAGGAGATCGCCGAGGCCGCCAAGGCCAACAGCGACATGATGATGGCCTTTGCCAGCATCGACCCGCACAAGGGCAAGATGGGTGCGCGCGAGGCGCGCCGGCTGATCGAGGAGCATGGCGTCAAAGGCTTCAAGTTCCACCCCACAGTGCAGGGCTACCACCCCTACGACCAGATGGCCTGGCCGATCTACGAGGTGATCGCCGAGTACGGCATGCCGGCCATCTTCCACACCGGCCACAGCGGCATCGGCAGCGGCATGCGCTGCGGCGGCGGCCTGCGCCTGGAGTACAGCAACCCCATGCACCTGGATGACGTGGCCATCGACTTCCCGGACATGCAGATCGTCATGGCGCACCCGAGCTTCCCCTGGCAGGACGAGGCGCTCTCGGTCGCCACGCACAAGCCCAACGTCTGGATCGACCTGTCGGGCTGGAGCCCGAAATACTTCCCCAAGCAGCTGGTGCAGTACGCCAACACCCTGCTCAAGGACCGTATCCTGTTCGGCAGCGATTACCCGCTGATCACGCCCGAGCGCTGGATGAAGGACTTCCAGGAGGCCGGCTTCAAGCCCGAGGTGATGCCCGGCATCCTCAAGGGCAATGCGGTGCGTCTGCTGGGGCTGGACAAGGCGGCCAAGGCCACGCCTGCGGCAACCTGATCCAGACGGGCCGGCACGGGCCCGTCAGTCGTAGACTTTTTGCAGAAGCCGGATCAGCGTCTTGCGCTCGGTGGCGGTCAGGCGCGCGGTGGCGTCGATCTCCAGCGTGGCCGCAGTCTGCTCGGCCTGGGCGCACAGGTCTTCGCCGGCGGGCGTCAGGTGCAGGCCCATGGCGCGCCCGTCGCTCGGGTGCGGGCGGCGCTCTATCAGGCCGCGCCGGTCCAGCGCCGCGATCAGGCCCACCAGGTTGGGCGGCAGCACGCCCAGCGTGGCGCACAGTTGGCGCGAGGTGATGCCGGGGTTGTGCGCCACCAGCGAGAGCACCGAGAAATCCACCACCTTGAGCCCATAGACCGCCATGCGCTCCATGAACACCTCGATGATGGACAGCGAGGCCCGGCGCGCGTTGTAGCCCACCAGCGTGCGCAGGTAGCTGTTGTCGACCACGTCGGTGGCGGTGGGGGTGATGGTTGGGAGTGAAGCGCTGGCCATGGAGTGATGCTGCTGGAAGTGGCGAGACTATAGCGATGGGCGGGGGCTCAGGCCGGGCTGCGCAGCACGCGGCGGTACTGGACGGCCTCGGCCACATGGCCCACGGCAGTGGTCTGCGAACCCGCCAGATCGGCGATGGTGCGCGCCACCTTGAGCGCGCGGTGCGTGCTGCGGGCCGACCAGCCCAGGCGCGCGCCTGCCGTGTTGAGGAACTTGGCGGCCGCATCGTCGAGGTGCAGGTGTTCGTCGATCTCCTGGCCCTGCAGCGCCTGGTTGGTCTTGCCCTGGCGTGCCAGCGCCCGGGCCCGGGCCTGCATCACACGCTCGCGGATCGCGGCGCTGGATTCGCCAGGCGGTGTCTTGAGCAACTGCTCCGAGGGCACAGCAGGCACCTCCACATGCAGGTCGATGCGGTCCAGCAGCGGGCCGCTGAGCTTGCCCTGGTAGCGCGAGACCTGGTCGGGCGTGCAGCGGCAGGCGCGCTGGGTGGAGCCGAGAAAGCCGCAGGGGCAGGGGTTCATCGCCGCGATCATCTGGAAGCGTGCCGGAAATTCCGCACGCTGCGCCGCCCGCGAGATGGTGATGTGGCCGGTCTCCAGGGGTTCGCGCAGCGCCTCCAGCGCGGCCCTCGTGAATTCGGGCATTAGGTTGCGTGAGTTGTCTGTATGTGTTTTCATGCTCGTCTCCTCGCTAAGGTGCAGTGAACTAGGAGCATTGCATGCGAATCGAACTGATCCGACCGTCTCGATCCTTCCGTGATGCGGAAGAAGTGGTTGCTTTCGCCTCCGGACTTCCTGACGACCTGGCCCTGTTGCACTCGATCGACTTGCAGATTTTACCGGTCCTCTTGGATGAGACAGGACTTCCGCTTGATTTGCCAAATCAGTTCATCACCTCTGTAGCGATACTCCGACCCAGCACCACTGGTGACACGCCGCGAACTTACGCGGAATGTCTGCTCTGCTGGTTGAGATTTCTGGAATCGAAGTCTACCGAAATTAGGGATGTCACGGAGGAAACACTTGCCGCCTTCAGAAATTCTTTATCTGGTGAGGCTGGGCCTGGCGGAGTCCAAGTTTACTCGGTCAACACGATTAATTTGAGAGTCACAGTTGTAGAGAGTTTTTATGGATGGATGCATAGTAGAAAATTTCTATTTACTCCATTGGGTGAATTTGTCACCACAAGAAACCTACAACGTATGCCCTACAGGGGTGAAAATGGCAGCCGGAGAAGATCGCTCGAAAGTATTCTAGTTCCGAGGGCGGAAACACTTCCTAGACCACTTGGATTTGAAGAGATATCGCGGCTCTTCGCCATTACCCCACAGCCCTTTCGCTTAATGTTTCGCTGGGGATTGGCTACAGGCCTTCGTCGATTTGAGGTTGTAAATCTTAGAATCAGCCGTTTGATGTCACCTGAGCAGATCTCTTCAAGTGGGCTCGACCCAGTTCCAGTTGATATTGTTCGAAAAGGTGGAAAAACTGCAACAATTTACGCACCTGCAGCGTTGGTGGAAGAAACCCACTGGTATTGTTTAGTCGACCGACCAGTCGTGCAAGATGATAACTCCTTCGACTTCGTATTTTTGAATAGGAACGGCCGATCTTACAGTCCGGGAACTTTAAGCCGTACGTTTAGAAAATACGCCAACATAATTGGCTCGTCTGCCACGCTTCATCATTTGCGTCACTCGTTTGCAATTCTCACGTTAGGGTATCTCGAATCTCTTGAGAGCAAGGGAAAGAAGGTCAATCCCGTAAAGATTGTTCAAACGCTTCTGGGTCACTCTAATGTGACGACTACTGAGGTTTACCTGCGAACGCTGGAGGTGAGTTCGGATGAGGTACGTGAGGCATTGGCTTTCCTCTACGGGAGTACGCTGTGAGGAACTTGGCAGTTAAACATAAGTGCGTGGGGGCGACGGTAGAAATCTGGTTGGGGGATGGTCACAATCCTGCGCTAATTCGAGACTTCTCCGCTGCGGGGTTTTCGCCTGAAGTTGCTGAGGTGATGGCTCGAGCCTATGTTTCGCTTCAAGGTGGTAACACTCTGGAATCACAGAATGCAAATTGGATACTTATAAAGCGGTTTGGAAAATTCATCAGCGAGAATTATGGATATCTGAGAATATTTCCAGTGGATGTTTTATCAAAATACGCAGATCATTTAGAGGCCACGGTTGCGCTAAAAACGGCGGGAGCCGCTTACAACACTGCGCTTCGTATGCTCAAATGGCTGGTAAGAAACGCTCCAGAGCGAGTAGATAAAAAAATAAGATTGGATCGAGGGCATGCAGCTTCCCAAGCAATGGCGAGCCTAACCGCACGAGAGGATGCACCAGACGAGGTGCTGGTATCACAGATATTGAGATGCTGCTATGAGGAGATTGAAGCTGGCGAAGCTGCAAGGGAGAAGATCAGGCTTTTGCCACTCACGGAAAATCCGGATCGCTTTGCAGATTTTCTTCTATATCTTCTAATGGTTGGTGACGGGTCAATTCCAACCGTAAAGCAGATGGAGGCCTTTCCGAGTGGATATAATTTGAAAAGAGTTGCTCAAGAGTTTGGCGGGATTCGAGAGATATTCTGCCAGTACTATATTTCTATAAGAGAGCTCTTTCCATACTACCTAGCGATGTTGACACAAGCATCTGCCAATCCACAGTCCTTTCGCCAGGCCGATATGAATTGCATCATGAGTGTACCCTTTCGGGAAGATCTCGAACGCCTTGTATGGGATAAAAAGAGGTCTCGGCGCATGCAGATTCCCGATTTCCCAAAAAATAAAGAGTGGGCCGCGCCGAATATAGCTCGGAGATTGCTGGCGGCTAACTCTGAGATGAGACATTTGGCACCCCTGCGGTACAGGAATTCACTGTTTATCTGTCGAACTAACGGAATGAACGTTTCAGTTCCAAGCTGGCAATCTCTGCATAACTGCCTCAGCGCTTTTCGAGCAGAGCATCAACTGCCACACTTTAGCCTGACTGATCTTCGACGTGCCGGCGGCGTGCTGCATCATCGGGCGGGACGCAGTATTGCGAGCGCGCAATTACGCATGCAGCATCGTAGCTCGCGGGTAACTCAAGGCTATACGCCGTTAGAGGATTTGGCGGCTCATCATCAAGAAAAAATACGCATTTTTCAAGGATGGATGTTAGAAGAAGCAAAGAAAACTAAGCTGAAAAAAAGTGCATCCGATCCAGGACTGAAGACCTTCGAATCGAAAGCTGAAACTCTTTTTGGATTTCAATGCAAAGACCCTTTGGCGGGTATAGCAGAAGGAAGCCATATCGGAGTTCCGTGCCCAAAATTTCATCAATGCGCTGGATGTCCGGGGACGATAGTAATCATAGATGATCCACACAACGTGGCGAAACTAGTCGCTGCAGCCAAGCATCTTCACTCAGAGCGAGAGAGGTCGCTCAAAGAGGGGTGGAGCAAGCGGTTCGACCTTCTCTACAAGCCGTCATTGGATGTGCTTAGAAATGAGATTTTTCCAGTTATTTCAAAGCTTGTAATGGATAAGGCGCAGTCGATCCCCAACATTCCATTCCCATCGCTGGAGTGAAAAATGAGCACGGTGCTTGCGTTTGAAGGGAAATATATTTGGAAACTTCAGAGTCACGCATTGTACGATGCTGGGCTCGTCGAGATAAACTGGCTTAAATTTCTTCCGGAGGGTGTTGGTACCAAGTATCAACGTGCTCGACTATTGGAGGTCGGAAGGGTGTTTCTCAGGGAATATATAAATCATCCAGTTGGGAGGTGGCGCGTAGAGGTCAGTGCTCAAACCATAAATAATCAATACACAACGCTCCGTATCCTGTTTCGCTGGATGATTGAAAGAGGGATTTGGCGGCTATCGGACTTGTGCCCTGATGACGCTATCGAATTCATCGCCTCCCGAAGGGCTCGCCATACTGGGGGTATACCCGCGAAAGGAACAGTGCTAACTTACCTCAATGTTTTTAGATGCCTTTCTCGGATTCGTGCTATCTGTCCGTCGGGGCTGCGCTTCGACATAAATGACTACGAGGATGAGGTTTGGAAGAAATGCCCGACGCGTGAGAATGAGCGGTGGGTCGCCATAGATCAAGATGTGGCACTGGAGTTGATTGCCGACTCACTGGAATGGATTGAAAAATATGGTGAATTCTTTATAAATGCAGCCAAATACATTTTCGATGCACACAGCCAGTGGGTCGGAAAAACGCGATCGCAAAGGTGCTATTTGCTAAATTTGCTGTACAAAGAAATCTGTTCACAGAAGGTTTTTGCTGAAATTGCTGATAAGTTGGGCACCTCTAGAAATGGCACCGGCTTGAGGGTGGCGTTTACTGCCTCTGTAGGAGCTGCTATTAATCTGCTGCTCTTTATGGTCGGTCTTCGTGCGTCTGAATTGGTCAGGCTTGACGTGGATTGTCTTAAAGCTCGCACGGAAGAGCTGCTGCAAACTGCGTTCGTTATCGTCGGGATTGCAGCGAAGAAAAAAGGCGCGTCTCGAGAATGGGCAGTCTCTGATCCTATTCCCGATGTGATTAAGTGGCTTGAGGACTTGTTTGCGCCCGCCCGAAAAAGCACCGGCAATAAAGCTTTATTTGTGCTACGAACTAGCGGAGCTGCTATTCCCCTGCCAGGGCGCAAGTTGGGTCGGATGGCTGTTGTGTCTCCGGTCACAGCAATGAACGCCTTCGCCCGGGCTCCGTTTCGTAATTGCCCCACGAAGATGCGCCTGCATCCCCATGCAGCTCGCAAGACATTCGCGGCATTTGCGGTGCGTCGCGACAAATCTGGATTGGAGTCTGTATCACTTCACTATGGCCACGTCTACCGAGCATTTACAGATGGAGCCTACGCAAATAACTTGGATCTTCAAAAGCTCTTGGCCGAAGCTGATCGGCAAGAGCTTGCACGAGCGCTGACAAATTTGCTTTCCGCCAAGTATCTATCCGGTCGCGCAGCTGGCAACGTAAGAGATAGTCAACCACCGGCTTTGAAGTTCCGCGGAAAGGTTATGTTAAAGAAAAGGGTGGAAGAGCTAATTGCTGCTGGTGTGATCATTGCCCCTTGCAATTGGGGCTACTGCCTGTATTCACAACCGACCTCTGCTTGCCGAGGTGACAAGAATGGACCAAATGAAATCCAGCGCTCCCCAGATATCTGCAGCACATGTGCAAACTTTGCCGCGACTGAGGAACACGCTATCTGGTGGAATGATCGTGCAAAGAGAGACCAAAAGTATCTAGAGATTAAAGATATTCCAAGTCAAGCCCGAGAACTGGTTGAACATCGGCTCGAACGGACTGAGTCGATTTTGAAGAGTCTCTTGAAAGCGGTCAATGAGAAAAAGTAGTGATGACTTGAATGTAGCGGCCAGGATCAGCGCAGTTATCTCTCTTCACAATCAGGAGAACCCGGGGGTGCCGCTCTCCGTGAGCTCGCTAGCCAAGCAGGCTGGTGTAAGTAGGGCGAATCTTTATGTATCTCATCCCAGCGTGATCGAGAGTTTGAGGCGTCAAAAAGGCCGTGCAGTCGCTTTGAACGACGGTGAAAAAACCTTGGAGAAATATGAAGGCCTGAAAGCAGAAATTGAAATACTAAAGAAGACGAATGCGGCACTGCTCTTGGTCAATGGAGCACTACGAGATAGAGTTTGGGAGCTTCAGAAGCGTTTAAATGACCTCGATCACCGAAAGAATCGCCGGTAAATCAAAAAAATTTTCTACTAGCGTTACCATTGAAATGAAGGGAACGTGATGTCTGTTGCCATTTGAACGTGAGTAGCCCGACCATCTACCAAAATGCTCGTTTGTCAATGCGTGAAACAAACGACGCGAGCACAACCAGCGATTGGCCGTCGATGTACATCGATGTGATGCCAGCCTTCATGGGAACCGCGTCGCGTGCTCCATGCCCGCGCCATCACCTGAACGACCAAGCTGATCCTGGGAACGAGAACATATCGCACATCGCAGTTCAGCCCGTCGGCGATCTTGGTGAGAATGTTGAGGTAAATCGATCCTTCAGCTTCCGACTGCTCAAGCCTCCTGACCCCCTGCGGAGAGATACCAAGGCGCCGACCCAAGGTCTCAGAGTTCATACCAGGCGCCAGGCGCACAGTCTTCACCCAGCCGCCTCTGGGCGTGCCTGCACCTTGCATTTTGCTTTCTAGACCCCAATCCAGGAAGTTGCCATTTTTGAACAGTTTTCCTCTCTGAGCAGCGTTCGAACCTTGTGGATGTTTGGGCTATCGGCCCCCAGGTGCTTTGGGCTTCGCAGAAATCGCAAGGCAATCGCCGATATCTCGCGGCTCACAACGGTCCACTCATCTTTGTCTTCACGAGGCCAACCTCCAATCTAATGGTGACTCATTCGACGTCTTATCAACGTGCGCGATGGAGCCCACCGCATCGGGTTCATTGAGACTTCAACGAAGTTTTGATAGCTCTTGGCTCACAAGTGTTTGGATCTGCTGGACGTCCTCTACGGTCATTGATTTGGCGTACGCCATAGTCAACAGGGTGAGTGGATGCATGCCTAGCGTGTGCGCAAGCTGCTCAATTTTTGCAAGGGTCGGACTCTGAATGCCGCGTTCGAGAGTGCTCACGTATGTCCGGCTGGACACTACACCAAAATCTTCCTGCGTCAGGCCACGGGCCGTTCGAGCTGCCTTCAAGGCAGCCGGCAGCTTGTTGTGGATCTCTTTGGCAGGGGGCATCCCCCAATTACCAAAGAATGAACACCATAAGACTACAATCTATAGTGTTCATTTTCTCGCCTCCCTAGCCATGTTTCTCACGCACAGCTCGAATATTCACCCCATGTCACAGTGGATCAAGAGCAGCGAAATCTCCTACTGGTCAGCAGTCGAGTTGGCAATGTGCGTGCCGTGGTTCTTGGTGCAGCTACGCAAGAACTCGGCGCTTCGGGAGACCAGTGACATGCTTCTGCCGGGTGTTCAGGAACTGCTGCGCTTGGTGGAAATGCAATCCAGCGAGGAGTGTGAGTTGACTTCCGTGAGCTTGGTATCGCCGGCACATATGAACGGTGGGACCGGCTGGAAGCTTGAGCCTCTTGCTGCGCTCTGGGAGGCAGAAGAGCCAGATGCTGAAGGGCAAATGGCGGACGTCTACGAGCTGGCTTCGGGGGCCTGTTACGCACGCTCGGCCCTCGGGACGCCGTTGGACAGTCTGCGAAAGGTCCAGGTAGTTGCGGATTTTCGCTAGCCACCGAACGCGCTCAAACTCCCCTGCTCCACCAAAACGATGCCAGTGATGTTCCTGGATTTCGACGGGGTGCTCCACCCTGAGTTCTGCCATGAATCTCGGCATTTCGAGTGCAACGACCACCTGCTTGATGCGTGCCGAGGTCGGGATGACTTGGAGATCGTTATCAGCAGTACTTGGCGGAACAACATGGCTCTCTCGGCTCTGAAAGTCCGCCTGCCCGAGGCGCTAGCACGACGTGTGGTCGGAGTCACTGCGCCCTATGCAACGTTGCAGGACCTCCCAGCCAAGGTCATGCCTTTTGAACGGGAAGCGGAGTGCCTTGGCTGGATGCGGGCCAACAGGCCTGGGCATATCGCATGGGTTGCGGTCGACGATCGAGCATGGCTGTTCCGCCCCTTCTGCGTTGAACTATTTCTGGTAAGCGGTAAGACGGGACTAAATGCCGAAGCCGGCGGCAAGTTGTTCGAGCGGCTTCAACGTTTGTAGAATTGGCAGATCAGTTCGCGAGCGCTCTGTAGCCCAGGCCGCGCACAGGGCAACAATGCGCGTTCAATGATTCAGTGGTCAATCCACTGAGATGATCGCTTGTCCATGAAGCTTGATAGTGGGATCCCGGGCCGCCTTTCCAAGGCTCTCCCAGCGCTCCTTGGAAACGGTCGAAACCTTTGTCATGTCAATCGTGATCGAAGGCCTCTTCTCTAGTACGGCCCCTTCTGCGAGCCGGTACTCCACCTTTGCCAGGCTCTCAAGAAGTTGTGCAAGAACAGTCGAAGTCGGTTTCATGATGGGCTCCAGATGCTTTCGCCACGCCAACATTCAAGCAGCGCCTGGATGCGCGGCACTCACGCAGCGCCGAAGTCACTCAAGACCCCCAGAAAGCGGAAAGCCTCCTTGCGGAGGCCTTCACACTCTGTACACTGGGGCGCCCATTTCTGGGTGGGCCTGTCAGCGCTTCGCTGCAAATTGTAGAGGTTGCTGAACATGTTGTCGATCTCAAAGTGGCGGCGGAGCCGTGATGACAACATAGCGCGCGAGCACGGCAAGTTCTGCTGAACCATTCGCAAGGGCTTTACCTGCGGGATCGCGACCCTTGGCAGACCTACGTCAGCGGTGCTGCTAGGATACGCCTGAGCGTGCTTGAGCCTCCCCGCTCTCAAAACATATGAAGAGGCCCGCGTAGCGCCATCCATGGCCAGCTCGTAAAGAGCAGAACTTAGGACGGTTAGGCAGCGGCTAACCATTGGGCGACGATGTCGCCCGCCATATTTAAGGCCCACCATTGCGGTGGTCCTTTTGTCTGTGTCGTGTACTTTCACTAGTGCGTTTCTAGGCACAACTTGGCCCAGTTCCCCACCACAGCTTCAACACGCATCCATGCTGCCGTTTAGGCTTTGGTGTCGGTGAGACACCTACAGCGCTAAAATGAAACCAAGACGGTCCGAGGGCGAGTGAGGAAGCGGACCAGCTGCCTGGCGAGAGTCAGGTCCTGCACACCAGCAGGGGCAACAGAGTCTCGCATGGGTCTTCCGTTGGAGCGGCCCGGGAGAAGGGCCTAAGGGCCCGTTTTCTCTATTGGTCCAGCCAGATTTCACCCTTGATCCTTGCCCGAGCTGCTGGCGTCTACCTTTGGGTACTGCGCGACAGCACCATTGCGATGAAGGTGCTGCCGCCCAGCATGCCGCGGGCTTCAAGCGAGCCGCCACGAGCATTGCTCCTGCGCAGCGCTAAGCATCTTCGGATGCTGCGCATGTTTCGGCACGGACGAACTTCACGCTCACCGTAGACTAAGACCATGCTTTGCATACGGAGGTCCCATGACAGCATCGAAGCAACTCACAGAGACAGATAGGCGAAGACTTTCTCGCATGAAGCAAGAGAGCATCAATCGGTCGGTCCAGGCTCTAAACCAGGCGGTCTCGGAGGGACGACTTCAACCGCTAACCCGTCAAAGCGAATTCAGTCCCGCTGATCGCATTCGTAGGCCCAGGCCTTCGACTTTGGGCGTGACTGATGCACCCCAGGCGCGGAACGAGGGTGAGGCGTCGCCTTGAGGCTGCGTTTGGCAGGCATTCCAGTACGTGAGATTTCAACGATGAATACATTGGTCTTTGTGAATGAGCGGCCAGCACCAGATCTCCAAGCGCAGCCTGAAGTAGAGCTTCGTCATTGGCGAGTATTGCGGCGGGGCAATGGAGCACTCCACCTAGCGGCACAGATGGCCTCCGGGTCATTCAGGGTCACGTCTGCCCTCATGGCCATTGATCTTGCCCGCGGAATCATCAAAACAGACTCGGGTCGCAGCTATCGACTGTGCGCTCCACCAGAGGAAAACGAGCTTCTACGGGGCCTGATCACATTGAACGCCGCACGGGATCTTGTCGTGGTATCGGCAGACGTGAGTGAGATCGTCTGGAAGGCAGTCTCGTCCGGTGCTTGGTATGGCGCAGAGGGCAGCTTGCTGCCGCCTATTCAGTAGTGCCTGGGCCATAGGTCTGCATGGAATGTTCGCGGAGGAAGGCAAAAGTGGCGATTTGATCGCGCCAATCGGTGGTGTGCAGCTTGCCACTGACACAGTCCCGATGCCACATATGTTGGGCACTTCTTCGCAGAATGCCAAATATATGTGGCATTGAAGGGCGCGATGTCGCGCCAGTCGAATGGGCGCGGTCGGCATTTGGGACAATCGAGGCTCCCAACCTCCCAACGATGAAGCACTTCCAATTCAAATGGGTCCTTCGCGACCAACAGTACGAGTTCTCCGCCCTGGCCCAGACCAGCCGAGGCCAGCAGCCAGATGTCGAAGCCGAGCTGGTAGAAATCTGGACCTGGCTGCAGCGCCAGAAGCTGCGCCCCGGCCAGTTCGGCTGGGATGCGACCCGCAAGACCCTGACCAGCAAGATCGAGAACCTCTCCGTGAGCCATGGCGCAGTTGAGAGTGACGGCGAGACCATCTTCCATCCCCAGGAAACCCGCTTGGTGCTGACATTGCCCGACACGGCTGCAGTCAATTTCCGCTTCGAGTTCAACGTGGTGGACGATCGGGGGTAAAACAGCAGGCATGGAGTCCTCTCAACCATCTCCCAGGAACTGCTGTGGAATCTGCCGCGCGACCAGCTACCGCAAGGTGATCGCGCGCGACGCCAGCGGCGCCATGCGCACTACGGAGTGGCTGCGCTGCACCGGCTGCGAGCGGGAGTTCCTGGATGTGCAGTCATGGCGCCAGGGCGTGCCAAGGGTTGATGCGCCTCCCGAGGTCGACAAATGAGCGGTACGTACCTCGTCTCTTCGTACAAGGACAAGGACCGCGTCAAAACTTTGGGTGCCCGCTGGGACCCAGCGCGCAAGCAGTGGTATGTCCCGGATGGCCTCGTGCTCACGCCGTTCGCCGAATGGCTTCCCGCCGGCGGCGATGCGCCTCCATCCTCTTCCACCGCGCTTATCAACCCTGAGCTGGATCAGGGCGGCTCCAGGAGCCTCTCCGTCTCTCCACGGGGCATCCCCCTGTCCCAACTGCTGAGTGGTGTCGCCTCGGCCGTGGCACAGGCCTTCCGGGCCGGGGCGTCGTGTTCGGCGGGGTGCCCAAGCGGGGCATCTACGACTACATGCGCACCGCTGTGGACCGCGTGAAGAGGGGCAAGGAGCGCGACGTCAACGTGCGCTTTGCCGCCACGGTCAGCCACTTCCTGTTCGAGGCCGAGTTCTGCAACCCGGCGTCCGGCTGGGAGAAGGGCCAGGTGGAGAAGAACGTGCGCGACGCCCGCCACCGGCTCTGGCAATCGGTGCCCGCCTTCCCCGACCTTGGCGGGCCTCAATGCCTGGCTGCAGGAGCGCTGTACGGCCCTGTGGCACGAGATCGAGCACGGGGCACTACCAGGCACAGTCGGTGACGTGTGGGCCCAGGAACGGGCTTCCTTGATGCCCGTGCCCCGGCCCTTTGACGGGTTCGTGGAGCACACCAAGAGGGTCTCGCCCACCTGCCTGATCCACTTCGAGCGCAACCGCTACAGCGTGCCGGCATCGTTCGCCAACCGGCCCTTGAGCCTGCGGGTCTACGCCGACCGCCTGGTGGTCGCCGCGCAGGGGCGCATCGTCTGCGAGCACCAGCGCCTGATCGAGCGCAACCATCACAGCGCGGGGCAGACCGTCTACGACTGGCACCACTACCTGGCCGTGCTGCAGCGCAAGCCTGGGGCACTGCGCAACGGTGCCCCCTTCTTGGAGCTGCCGGCGGCCTTCAAGCGCCTGCAGGCCGCACTGCTCAAGCAGCTCGGCTGGAGATCCTGGCCCTGGTGCTGCACCACGACGAGCAGGCGGTGCTCTCTGCGGTGGAGATTGCCCTGGAGGCCGGCGCGCCCAGCAAGACCCACATCCTGAACGTCCTGCACAGGCTCATCGACAACAAGCCCGCGCCGGCGCCCGTCACCTCGCCCCAGGCGCTAAAGCTCGCGGTGGAACCCCAGGCCGACGTTCTGCGCTATGACCGACTGAGGGAGGTCCGTCATGCGTCATGACCCCGCCATCGGCTCCATCGTCATCATGCCGCGCGAACTCAAGATGCACGGCATGGCGTACGCCGTCAACGAGCTGGCCGAGCAAGGCGCCCCTGCCTTCGAGGCGGCACAGCCCATCCTGGCCCAACTGCTCAAGGCTGAGACCCCCGAGAGGGAGGTGCGCTCGCTGGCCTACCAGCTCAAGGTGGCCAGGTTCCCTGCGTACCGGGACCTGGCAGGCTTCGACTTCAACCACAGCGAAGTGGACGAAGCCCTGGTGCGCCAGCTGCACCGATGCGAGTTCCTGGGGGAAGCCAACAACGTGGAGCTGGTGGGTGGGCCGGGCACAGGCAAGACCCACATCGCCACGGCCCTGGGGGTGCAGGCCGTCGAGCACCATCACCGTCGAGTGCGGTTCTTCTCCACGGTCGAACTGGTGAACGCCCTGGAAGAGGAGAAGACACTGGGCAAGACAGGATAGATCGCACAGCGCCTGGCCCACGTCGATCTGGTGATCCTTGATGAGCTGGGTTACCTGCCGTTCAGCAGCTCAGGAGGAGCCCTGCTGTTCCACTTGCTCTCCAAGCTCTACGAGAGGACCAGCGTTGTGATCACCACCAACCTGAGCTTCAGCGAATGGGCCAGTGTCTTCGGAGATGCGAAGATGACCATGGCACTACTGGACCGGCTCACGTATCATTGCCACATTCTGGAGACGGGCAATCACAGCTACCGGTTCAAAAACAGCTCGGCGCAGCAACCAACAGAACCCACTAAAAGGAGATGACCACCAAACACTTATCCACAACGTGAGCATGAAGTTCATGCACAAGGGTGGGTCAGTATTCGATGGAAATGGTGGATCAGGTTTGCGCGGGAATCAACAGGATCGCGCTGTATCGGTCAGTGCGCACCCAACTCGCGCTGTAACCTCGGCAAAGCTTAAATCGGCCGTCGAGCGCTGCGCCTTCAGGGGCTAAAGCGTCGCTCCGGCAGCGGAATCCACTCCACCTCGCCTGGCACCCGGCCAATGGCCTGGGCTTCCCAGTCGTGCGCAGCCTTAACGATGCGCTCCTTGCGGCTTGAGACGAAGTTCCACCACATGTGGCGCGGGGCGTCCAGCGCCTCGCCTCCGATCACCATCAGCCGCGCCGCCGCCTCACCGGGCGCCGATAGCTGCAATGGTTCGCCCTCGTTCACCACCGCCAGCAGTTGGCTGCCGACCGTGTCGCCGTTGAGCTGCACTGGGCTGTCCACGGTGTAGACGGCCATTTCCTGCGCCAGCGCAGGAATGTCAAGCGACGCGCCAGTGGGCAGCTGGACGTCCAGATAAACCATTGGCGACAGGGTGGCCACCGGCGAGGTCTGGCCGAATGCGCTGCCTATGAGAACACGCACTATCGCATCGCCCACGCGCACCTGCGGGATCGCGGCTGCGGGCGTGTGCACGAACGAGGGATCGGCCTCCTCGTGCGCCAGTGGCAGTGCGGTCCACAGTTGGATGCCGTGGTTCACATAGGTAGAGTCCGCCAGCCTTTCGGGGCGCCGCTCCGAGTGCACGATGCCGCGGCCTGCGGTCATCCAGTTGATGGCACCGGGTTCGATCTGCTGGACACAGCCCAAACTGTCGCGGTGCATCATCGCTCCCGAGAACAGGTAGGTGACTGTGGCGAGGCCGATGTGCGGATGAGGACGCACGTCGGGGCTGTCGCCCGGCAGCACGGTCACGGGACCGAAATGGTCAAAGAAGATGAATGGCCCCACGGCTTGGCGCTGCACGGCCGGCAGCAGCCGTCGAACCGTGAAACCGCCGCCCAGGTCCTTGGCCTGACCCTTGAGGTGCATCGTAGCGCCGCTCATGCCGTACGCTCCACCAGGGTCTCGATCTCGGTGTTCACGCTGGTCATCAGCTTATGCACCGGGCACTTGTGGGCCACTGCCTGTAACTCGCCGAAGTGCGCGTCGGTCAGCTCGCCGCTGACCTGCAGGCGTGTGACCATCCGGTAGGTGCCAGCACGCTCGGTCGAGGCATCGCGCTCGACCACGGTCTGCAGATCCTGCACCGGCAGGCCCTTCTTGCGCGCGCACCACAGCACGGTGAGCGCCTTGCAAGCGCCCAGCGCCGCGTCATACGGATCGTGCCAGCTCGGGCCGCTGTCGGCACCGCCCTCCTGTATGCTGCCGTCGGCCACGAACTCGTGGGCGCGGATGTGCGTTGTATGAGACAGGGGGGCACCAGAAATGCTCTGCAGCTGAATGGACATGGCTTTTTCCCTAAGGGACGTTCGATATGGGGTTATTCAGGAGGCGCCAGGCCCGCACCCAAGCGCAGGCAGTGCACGATCAGCGCGCCCACCGCTGGGCCACGACGGCCACTCGCTGGCCGAACAGGCGACCTGTCTCCAGGTCGCCTGCAAACATCTCGGCGGCCGATGCGTCCGACGGCGACTGCGACATACTGCCGCTGAAAGAGCCCATCCAGTTCACATCGTTGCGCGTGGTCGCTTTGGCGTTGGCAGGCATCATGCCGTTGCCCACCCATAGGCCGCCATGCTGCATGGCCACGTGAAACAGATAGTCCAGTGTGATTTGCTTGTCGCCATTGATGCTGGCGCTGTTCGTGAATCCGGCAAAAACCTTGTCCTTCCACGCCTGGCTGAACCAGGGCTTGGACGATGCGTCGGCAAACTTCTTGAATTGCCAACTGGGGCCCGCCATGTAGGTCGGCGATCCGAAAATAATGGCGCTGGCGCCAGCCAGGGTCTCCCAGCCGCCTTCTGCCAGGTTGCCCTCCGCATCAATGGCTACAAGTTCTGCGCCCGCGCCCTCGGCCACCGCCTGCGCCAGGCGTCGGGTATGGCCGTAGCCGGAATGGTAGACAACCGCGATAGAGGTCATGTAAAAATCCTTCAGGGGTTGATTGAAAACTACATAGCAAAGCCAGCGCTAACCGGAGTTGCGCGGACAAGATCAGGGCTGGCCGCGGTGCGCGTCCAAGCTCCAGGCACCGGCACCAAACGCCGCCAGTGCCAGTAGGCCGCCACTTACCGCCACGTTCTTGTAGAACATGAGCTGGTGCATCATCTGTTGCTCAGCTGGGGCGCTCCAATACGCATGAAAGAAGAAGCTTGCTACCACGGTGAACACGGCTAGTACCACTGCAGCCAGACGCGTACCAAACCCGAAGATCAGCGCCAGACCCCCTAGCACCTCGACCGCGACCGCCGCGGCGGCGGCGACCACAGGTATGGGAAGACCGACCGAACTGATGTAGCCCACGGTCCCAGCGAAGCCGGTGATCTTGCTGACGCCGGCAGGAAGAAACAGCACAGCCAGTAGCAAGCGTGAGGCAAATGCAAAGGGGTTTTGTAGGGATGCGAGCATTGAGAACTCCTTAGGTTAAGAAACTTGGTAAGAATGAACTGAGCCCCATGTGTACCGAGAGAGATGAGCCGTCTGCAAGTGCATTCACCCGTTTAAGCCCGATCGCTCGTCTGCGTTGAGGCTTTAAGTGTCGGCGTGTAGGTCCATCGAAGCCCTGTCCAAAACTGCTATTGGCAGTCCGAATGTGCTCGGAAATATGCGCCACATGCTGTAAACCCAAGCTCAATTGCATATGGATTTGCACAAATTTTTCTTGGTCGAGCTTGACTACGGAAGGAGATTTTTTGTTGTCCGCGAGCAGGAAGGGAGGTCGTGCTGTGAGAGCCCGGCCACCCGCTGGCTAGAGGCCGTGCGCTCGCCTTGAGCCGAACACGCCTAGTTCCTGGCGAGTCCACTTCGTGACGCCACCCTTGTCATAAATCGCCCCGGCTGAACTAGATATCTTCGAGCCTCAAACCTGAGGCACCAATAGGAGGTGCCATGACAAAGCGGCCATATACCCAAGAATTCAAGATGGAAGCGGTCAAGCAGATCACTGCGCGAGGCCGCCGGGTGTCCGATGTAGCGGCCCGGATCGGCGTAAGCCAACACAGCCTGTACAAGTGGACCGAGGCCTATGCGGTGCCTGTGCAAGAGCGACAGATGGAGACATCCCAGACCGAGGAGTTGCGGCGGCTCAGGGCTGAACTCAACCACGTGAGGGAGGAACGTGACATCCAAAAAAAGTCGCCGCGCACTTTGCCAGCCAGTCCAGATGAGGTGCGCGTTCATCAATCAGCACGAGTAAGCACCAATGTTCGATGCATCTGCAAGGTGATGCAACTACACCCCAGCGGCTACTACGCGTGGAAGGCCGCGCCGCAAAGTCCACGGGCCGAAGACGACCAGAGGCTGCTGGGCTTGCTCATACAGGCATGGCTGGAGAGCGGCGGTGTCTATGGCTACCGGAAGCTCACGCTGGACATGCGAGATCTGGGTGAGCGCTGTGGCAAGCATCGCGTTGCGCGGTTGTTCAAAATAGAAGGTCTGTGCTTGCAGACAGGCTACGGCCTCAGGCCTGGACTGCGAGATGGTAAGCCCGCGGTGGGCGCGCCTAACCACCTGCAGCGTCAGTTCATTGTGGCTGAGCTCAATAAGTCCTGGGTCACCGACATCACCTACATTCGAACCCACGAAGGCTGGCTCTACCTGGCGGTTGTGCTCGATTTGTGCTCGCGCCAAGTAGTGGGCTTGTCTATGAGCCGCCGCCTTGACACGAGGCTGGTCCTCGATGCACCGCTGATGGCACTGTGGCGCCGCCAGCCGCATGGCATAACTCACAGCGCCGTCATTCATCGGCGGCGGGACTATCACCAGTAGAGTTCGAACAGCAACAATCCTAACGGCTCAAATGTGTCTGAGAATGCCGGGGCGATTCACTTGCGGATGACCAAATTATCTTAGACGTTTGCATACCCAACGGTACTGCATCGGCGTTTCCAAACCGAGCCTGAACTCGACGACTTGTCCAGGCCATTCAGGCTTCCACATTTGACACTCACGCTGCGCCTTATGCCCGTAGCCATCAAGCAGTTGCTGAGCCGGTCTTGAAAGCAACGGTACCTAGGCGCTATTCAGCTGAGACTAGAGAGGGATAGGTTCGCTTTCAGGGCCAATCCCGTTCACGCTCTCACTCGTATGGTCGGGGTCTGTAGGAGTGCAAACAAGGCCTGCGACTTTGGTGCAAGCCGGTGCGTGATGCTCATGACCGCCGCATTGAGCTTTTCACAACCCGTGTTGCTGGTAGCTCAGTGATAACTACTCTTTAACATCCGGCAGCTTTGCGATCACCTTGATCTCAAATTTAAATCCGTACAGCCAAGTCACGCCGATGGCGGTGAGGGTGGGGTGGGGTGCATTGCCCCAGTACTCGCCGACCACTTCCCATGCGGCTTCGAAGTGCTGTTCCGGGTCAACCATGAAGACCGTCACGTCGATAACGTCGTCAAAGGTGCAACCGGAGGCCTTCAAGATAGCGTTGAGGTTGTCGAATGCCAGCCGTACCTGGCTTTGGTAATCGGGCTCAGGGGAGCCATCTGGTCTGCTGCCTACTTGGCCGGAGACGAACAGAAAGCCGTTGGATCGGATGGCGGGCGAGTACTGGTTCTTCTCGTAGAGCGCCTGGCGTCCGGGCGGGAAAACCACGTCACGTGGGGAAGCAGAGGCAGTGTTTGAGGAAGACGCGGTCATGACTTGTCCTTTCTGGGGGGGGCCAGTATTGGCCCAGGGTTATTAATGAAAGGAATTTATCGGAGCCCGCACCGCAGATAAACGGGCAAGCTTGTCCATCACTGTTTGTAGAATCCAAACAATCTTTTGCAAGGGGGCACCACGGCCATGGACCGGTTCGATGCAATGCAGGCGTTCGTGCGGGTGGTCGAATCGGGCAGCTTCACCAAGGCGGCCGACACCATGCACGTGAGCAAGACCACGGTGACGCAGCTGATCCAGCAACTGGAGGCGCGGCTGCGCGTCAAACTGCTGCACCGCACGACACGACGGTTGAAGGTTACTGCGGATGGGGCCGCGTACTACGAGCGCGCGGTGCGGCTCTTAGCCGACATGGACGATGCCGAGACCAGCCTGTCGAGTGCGTCAGCCGCGCCCCGGGGCCGCTTGCGGGTGGATGTGCCCAGCCCGCTGGCCCGGCTGATCCTGGTGCCGGCCTTGCCGGACTTTCATGCTCGGTATCCCGACATCCAGCTCGACATGGGCGTCAGCGACCGCATTGTGGACCTGATCGGCGACAACGTCGATTGCGTCGTGCGCGGGGGTGAGATCGAGGACCAGTCCCTCGTCGCGCGGCGCGTGGGCGACCTGCAGCTGGGCGTGTACGCGTCGCCCAGCTATCTGAATCGCGCGGGAAGCCCAGCGCACCCACACGAGCTGGAGGATTCGCACCACCGCATCGTGGGCTTTTTGTGGTCGCGCACGGGCAAGACGTTTCCGTACACCATGCGGCGCGGCGCGGAGGAGGTCACGGTGCAGGGCCGCTACGTGCTGGCAGTTGACGACGGCAACGCCTACCTGGCGGCCGGCCTGGCCGGTATGGGGGTTCTTTGGCTGCCGCACTACATGGCCCGACCGCACCTGAGCAGTGGTGAGCTGGCGCCGCTGCTGCAGGACTGGGCGCTCTACCCAATGCCGATGTACGTGGCCTACCCGCCCAATCGCCACGTGAGCGCCAAGGCGCGGGTGTTCATCGATTGGGTGGCGGCGTTGTTAGAAAAGCATGCACCGCCGGTCAACTCATCGCATGAGCTGCCCTGAAGGTCGCTAGGCTGACCCGGCCGTGCAACAGACGGCCTCCACCATGAGCTGCGCAGAGATCACCGGTGCGTCGGCATCGTTTTCAGATCTGCGCAAGGTCAGAAACGCGGCCGCGTGCATCGCCAGACCAGTGATGCTAAGGCTGACGCCCTCCGCAAGGCCGAACTGGTGTTCCGGCTGTCAGCTGAGGCCGGCGAAGCGAAGACTCGTATCGCAGAGCTATGGTCAAGCGCCTGGTTGGTAGTCGCTAGATCCGCGTAGTCAATGCTAACGCCCAGCGGGAGTGGCTTAACCAATCCCTCACTGCGGATTGATGAACGCCAAAGCCTGCCTCTTGCCGAGTTTGAGCACCTCAACAATGCGCTGCAATTGCGCTGCTTGCGGCTGCACTTGGCCTGACTCCCACTTGCAGACCGATAGAGAGCAAACACCCAACAAGGC
The DNA here is from genome assembly GCF_001428665.1 of Acidovorax sp. Root219. Taxonomy (GTDB): domain Bacteria; phylum Pseudomonadota; class Gammaproteobacteria; order Burkholderiales; family Burkholderiaceae_C; genus Acidovorax. Next base: position 195,920 of record NZ_LMIJ01000011.1, on the reverse strand, counting down.
AGCCATCTGCTTTGGGGTGACGCTGAGCGCTGCACGCTTGTCGATCAATGTCTGCGCGCTCAAGCGGGTTTGTCTAAGGTTCTTTGGATTGGCACCCGCTGGCACAGGCACGGCCCTGGGGACGTCCGAAGCTTGGGCTGTCTTTGCAGTGCTTTGACCTCGGAGGTCGGCACTCTGAGGGTCCGCTTCAATGCGGCAATCGCGGAGCGGTGCCCAGCAATCGCCTAACGCATCACTTGGAGTTCTGGCTTGAGCTCTTTGCGCGCTATGTGAATTACTTCGGTGCGAAACGCAGTGCAAAAAAGTATTCATACATCCCATGGGACGGGATGCTCAATATGTGCCACAAAAAAGTAGAACTGCAATTCCCACCTCGGCGAGGCCGCATTTTCGAGACCAGATAGTTCGTCTCGCTGAAAAACAAATGCGCCCCATGTGTGGCCGAGACGGGGTTGGCTGGCCCAGGGGTGTGCTTACTGCGCTTCCCCAATCTAGCCTGGGGTCTCCCCCATCAGGAACGTCCTCAAGCATGAGTCTCCTTGTCCAGCGCGATAGCGATGCGTAGTTAGGGCGACTCATCGGCTTTCAGGGCCGCGGGCCCCGACCGCGGGAGCAATTTCAGTCAGTGGATGGCAAATTCCGTCAGTGCATCCAAGCCCCGGCAGAGACATAGTTGATGTACGACTTTGAAAGGCTGAAATGATTAGTGACCGTAGCGGCACGCACGAATTGATATCGACAGCGACTGAGTATCCCGTAGGGGTCACATTCGAACTCGATTTCGATCAATTCTCCGTGAAGCTGAGCTCCTTGCCTGGCAGCGAACTGCTTTTTGTGATTGCTGAAGGGCCATTTGCTAAGACTGAAAGGGTTCGATTCGACGCCGTAAACCTGCGCCCGGGCGTCTTCCTAGTTAGCTGGAAGGAAGCCAGCGGTGCAACCGTAGTGCACGTTGAAGATTTCGACGAGATGGTGGTGCATTCGTACGCCACGCTTCCTGACGGCGCTTTCCTTACGATGCGCGCGCCAATTCACATGACAAACTTCGACGGAGGTTCCGCAACATGAACAGCAATCTCAACGGAAACCGAGCACTAGTGCTTGAGGCTATGACAGCCTTGTTCCAACGCAGAGATGCCTCGGTCGTGGAAAAGCTTTACGCGGAGAATTATGTCCAGCACAACCCGGCCATGCCACAAGGCCGGGATGTACTGACCGAGTTGGTCGCGCAGCTGCCGCCCGACTTGCACTACGAACCCGGATTGATCGTCGCCGAGGGCGCTTATGTGGCCGTCCACGGCCGCATTCGCGGTTGGGCGCCGAAGCCCCAAGTTGTTATTGACATCTTTCGGATCGAGGATGGTCGACTAGCCGAGCATTGGGACGTTTTGCAAGACGAGGTGCCACCTTCGGACGGTAAGGCTGGGGTCGCCATGTTTTCGCCCGATGAATCAGCGATACAAGCCGCAAACAATCGGGCCCTTGAAGCCGGTGATGTCGACAGCGTCTCCGTGAACTACGAGGACCTCATGCAGGCCAATTTGGTGCGGGTATTCAGTGAGTCTGATGCACAGCGGCGATTGGCGGCAATTAAGGATATCTATGCGGCTGATGCGGTACTCCATGAGCCACATGGGTCTGTGACCGGGCCTGAAGCAATAAACCTGGCTGTTTCTTCGCTGCTCAAGAACCTCCCGGCGCATTTCAGGTTTGCAGCGTCGGGGCCTGCAGTCGGTCACCACGGCGTCGCACGGCTTCGCTGGCAAGGCGTTCAGCCAGATGGCATCACAACTGTCACAGGAACAGATGTAGCGCAATTTCAGCACGGAAAGATCAAAACGCTTTTCGTATTTCTCGACCCATCGGTTTCCCCTTAACTTTACTAACCCAAAGGAGTCTTTTCATGCCCGCAATTCCAAAGATCGCTAAGACAGGCCTCGACGCCTTGCTTCGCCCCGCGGACAGTTTTGTTGTGCTGATCGATCACCAACCTTACCAATTCGCCAATCTTCACAGCCATGAGCCGACGATGGTAATCAACAACGTAGTGGCATTGGCAAAGGCCGCAAAGGTCTTTAACGTGCCAACCATCCTCACTACTGTGATCAAGGACCGAGGGGGGAACATCCTCAAAGGTCTACAAGATGTGTTCCCTGAACAAACTCCGATTGACCGTACCTTCATCAACACGTGGGAAGACCCGAAAGTCACCGACATCGTGAAGCAAAGCGGTCGCAAGCAACTGCTGCTGGCGGGCCTATATACCGAGATTTGTCTCGCGATGCCCGCGATCCAGGCTCTGGCTGATGGATATGACGTCTTTGCTGTTACCGACGCTTCGGGTGGAGTTACGCTCGAAGCCCATGAAATGGCAGTCCGCCGAATGGTACAGGCCGGTGTAGTGCCGATCACCACAACGGCCGTCATGGGTGAGTGGCAGCGGGATTGGGCTCGCGAAGAGACGGCGGGGGGAATCGCAGGCGTAATTCTTGAGCACGGGGGAGCAGGAGCGGTCGCTCTTGCATGGGAAACACAGCTGCTCAACACCAGCAGAGCGGGGCACTAAGCATGCTTTCCACCGAGCCGATCCGCATCGGATACTGCCTGTCTCTGACTGGGCCTGTGGCGGGGAATACGCGGTCAGCGCAACTTGCGCACAGTATCTGGGCTGAAGACGTGAACCGCCGAGGTGGCCTACTTGGTCGGCCGGTGGAACTGGTGTGTTACGACGACAACGCGGATGCAGCTTCCGTTCCGGCTCTCTACAAGCGTCTTCTTGATGAAGATGGAGTGGAGTTGGTGGTGGGAGGGTACGGCACCAATAGTGTCGCACCTGCGCTGCCTCTCATGATCGAACGCCGGCGCTTCTTTGTCGGACTTCAGGGGCTGGGAGTCAACAGCGCCCTTGGTTATCCGAACTATTTCGCGATGATCCCCACTGGGCCAGACCCAAACGCAGCGTTGACTGAAGGGTTCTTTGCGCTGGCAGCCGAGCAAAGCCCCCGTCCTAAAACCGTCGCGCTGCTATCCGCAGACGCAGCCTTTGCGCGCAACCCCATCATCGGTGCAAAGAAGAATGCCGCTCGATACGGTTTTGAGGTGGTTCATGAGGAGGTCTACGCACTGTCCACAGAAGACTTCAGTGCAGCGTTAGATGCAGTGGCAGCAACCCACTGCGATCTGTTATTCATCTGCTCTTACTTGAATGATTCGATCGCGTTAGTTCGTGCAATCCACGCTCATTCGTTCAAGCCCAAAATGGTCGGTGCATCAATGATCGGGCCACAAAACACCGCGGTGAAGATGGCGCTGGGTCCGCTGCTTAATGGCTTTGTGAACTATGAGTACTGGGCACCTAGCCCGGCGCTCATGTTCCCAGGCGTACAGACCTTCCTCGCGACCTACCAAGAGCGCGCAACTGAGGCGCAAGTTGACCCTCTCGGGCACTACACTGCTCCTCTGGCATATGCACAGATGCAGGTTTTAGAGCAAGCGGTTGTGGCCACTCAAAGCCTTGACGACGAGCTCCTGGGTGGCTGCGCACGGAGCGCCACGTTCGACACCGTGATGGGTCCTATTAAGTTTGGGCCCGGGGGAGAATGGTCCGAGCCAAGAGTACTTCAAGTTCAATTTCAAGGAATTACAGGCCACGAGATAAGTCAATTTCAGCAAGGAGGGGGGCAGGCCGTTTTGTGGCCCTCGCCCCTGTCGTCAGGCACTTTGCTGTACCCCTATGCAAGCACTCGGCGGTTGTAAACGTCGCGGCGGGCGTCGGTGATATCTCGCAAGCCCGAGCATATAGAGATAGATGTGGAGGGCTGCGTAATCCGTCACCATGCCGCAGTCATCCAAGTGCGTATGGCGCAGTCAACCCCCTGTCGATGAGCGATCACTGCAAGATGCCAGAGTCAGCGCCGGATTTGCAGAAAGTTGCGCGAAATGGTAGCGCCAGGTGTGGTGCCGGTGACTGTTTCAGTCTGTTAACAGCAGGATCAGACAGTGACTTTTGCCTGTTGCACCAGCATGCTCAACACTCATCCCTGAGCACACCCACACTATGCCATGTACCACAACCAAGGCGTCATCCAGTTTCAATAGGAACACGGGCCTATTTGACGGAGCTACTTGGCAACGCGGCACTGTTCCACCGTCGCGAACCGCTGCTAGCGGTCAATACAGTCTTTCAAACTGCATGGCGTCCCAGCCACTCAGATGGACCGCGTGCTACTCCGTGGGCCTCCTTGGAAGCAGGTGAGTGAGTCGACGTAAGCAGTCGACACCAAGTACACAGGCTGAGGCGTGCCGGTACTCACGTCACGAGCGTTCACCCCTGATTGAGAGATGCACATTGAGAAAATTCTAAGGGCAGCTTCCATTCCAGTTTCTAAAATCAAAGTAGCTGAAATCAGATATGCACGACAACGAGAATGCTCCGTCGGCTTTGCGTCTCGAACCCACGAGTACACCTGCCTATCGTGCAGCCTCCGACGACATGGGATGCGTGAGTCCGCTGCAAGTGTTTAGTCAAGTGGAGAGCCTGGTGATTGAAAAGTCTCGACTCGCCAACGACGCTAGCGAACAGTTACGACAACAAACCTATAAATTGCAGCAGATCATCGATGGAATGCGAGACTCTCTGGTAGTTTTGGATGGAGCTGGCAAGATTGAGCAGTTCAATATGGCCTGGCGAAAGCTCGCGGTCGAGAACGGTAACCCTGGCCTCCAAGGATGCGATATCGGTGACTCCTATCTTGAGTTTTGTTTGAGTAAGTGCGAGTCCACTTACAGAGGCGTTTCAACCTCATTGGGAACAGCGCAGCCATTCGAATTTGAGTATGTATTTGCCGGGCCGTTAGAGAGCCGCCGCTACTTGCTTAGGGGCACGCCCCTACCTGCTGGCGGCGCAGTGCTTCTTCACATTGACATTACCGACCGCTACCGTGAAGCGATCAGCCAGAGGATGACCGAGGCAGTTTTTGAGAACGCAAATGACGTCATACTGATCTGTAAACCTGGAGGCGAGCTAATCATGGCTAATCCTCAGGCTGCGTCTGTTTTTGAACGTCCGGATCTGGCAGGTGTTCAACTGCACTCCCTGCTGTGCAAGGATTTCATGAAAGTGCGCGGACGCGAGGCGATACGTTTGCTGCGCCGAGGAGAGTCGTGGCGTGGCGAAGCACGAGCCAGGCTATCTGATGGAAGGCTAATTCCATTTTGGGGCAGCGCCTCCGTCGTTCGCAGTGAGCAGAGCGCCGAAAGCTATTGGATCGTGATCGCCTCAAACATCGCACCGCTCAAGGAGGCGCAGGCGCTGCTGAGCCGCCAAGCGTTCTACGATGAATTGACGGGGCTTCCAAACAGACGATTCTTTCAAGAGAACTTAATATCGGCGATCAGTCGATCAACGCGGCATGGTGAAGGCTTAGCACTCATCTACATAGATATCGACCAGTTCAAACTTGTCAACGACACCTATGGCCACGATGCAGGAGATGCGTTCCTCACCCAAGTGGCGCAGCGATTGCGCAGTCACGTTCGAGAGGTTGATCTCATCGCTCGAATGGGCGGTGATGAATTCACCATAATCTTAGAGGCGGTCAAACGCGATACCGACGTCGTGGGAGTTTGTCAGAAGCTCATTGAAGCTCTTAAGCCCGTAATCAAGGTTGGCCAATACGAATTGTTTGCGAGATGCAGCATAGGAATTTCGCGCTTCCCGCAAGATGCAAGTGACGAGGTGAGCTTGCTTCGGTGCGCCGATCTAGCAATGTACAAAGCCAAGCAAAGCGGTCGCAATCGTGTGTGCTTTTACTCGCTGGCAATGGACGCCGCCAACCGCCAACGCGCCGAAATTGAGAGAGGTATGAATTTGGGTCTCGCGAAGGGCGGTTTCTACACGGTGTTTCAACCGATTGTCTGCATCAACAGCGATAGGTTGGTGGCGGTGGAAGCACTGATGAGGTGGCGTTGCCCAGATGGCTCAATGATTGGTCCTGATGTCTTCATTCCAATCGCCGAAGAGTCCGGACTGATTCATGCGCTTGGAGAAAGCATACTGCGCGATGCTGTCAGGCTTGTGAGGCGATGGGAAAAGCAGAGCATCGAATCAATTCGGGTCAACGTTAATGTTTCTTCTGTACAGTTGCAAAAGAAATTCTCGGCAGTTTTAGCAAGGGTCATCGAAGAAGAGCGGATCACGCCGTCGCGAATTTCAGTTGAGATCACTGAGTCGGCCATCATGGAAAACTTCGACGCTTGCGTGGCAGAGCTACACAAGATCCGCAGCGTGGGAGTAAGTGTGGCGCTCGATGACTTCGGAACCGGCTACTCAAGCCTGTCATACCTGCGAAATTTGCCAATCAGCGCGTTGAAGATGGATCGTTCATTTGTAAGAGATGTGCATGAGAATAGTCGGGACCAAGCGATATTTCGCGCGGTGCTGACGATGGCGAGTGAACTCGGCATTGACGTGGTCGCGGAAGGTGTTGAACACTATCAGCACGTATCAGTTCTCTCTGGCCTTGGATGCCGCTTGATGCAGGGCTACTTCTTTAGTCCTGCGCTACCAGTCGGTGGTGCGCCTGATGGCAACATCAAAGCGGAATGGGCCGATCAAATGACGAAGGCCATGAAACATGAGTACTTGGACGACTAGATTGATGTCCCATGAAGAGCTAGCTTGGGCACCACCCAAGCACTGTTATTTTTGATTAGAGCCAGTTATTCTCAAGAGGCATGAGCTCAATTTCGAAACGCTGATGTAAGCGTGACGTGGATCGACGGCTCAATTGGGCATATTGTTAGCGCCAGTGCAATCGAGATCAGCAGTGCCACGGCACAACATCGCCGGGGCGCCTTGAGCCACTTCTTGACCGTGTTGCGTGACAGACCCGTACGCTTTGCGATCTCGCTGAGGGAGAGTTGGTTGCGCAGCCTCTTGCGCCTGACCTTGCCAATCATGTCCATGGTGATCACCTTGAATCCCTGCTGAAATTCTCAGCAGATCAGTGGAACACCCTGGTCAATATTGGATTGGCACTTTGCGGTATAGCTGGTCAAGATTGCGCTGGCACTAACATGCGACCGCTTGCCCAATCCCGCGGGCTGCTCCCGTGACGATGACGACGCGTCCGTCATGACTAAGCTTTGCTCCAGACACTAGTGGTTCCTTAGCTTGAAGCTCCAGATCCAGTCGGGATCAGAACAGCGATCAAAAGCGGGCGTCACCCATATTCTTAAGGAACGTCATCGGATCCCAATACTCGCGGTAGTTCACGATCAGCCCGTTCTCGACCGACACAAACGTCGCATAGCTCATTTCATAGGAGTTTCCATTTGGGATCACGTGGCCTGAGACGCTCCACTCGGCCACGGCCGTTTTGGGGTCGTCGGTGGCGCGGATTTTCATATGCGGAGCGCTGTGCAGGTCAATGACTTTCGGGTAGTCCTTGAGGTACTTGTAGACGGCCGCACGACCGATCATCTTCCTGGTCGCAGGATCCGGTGAGAAAGGGAACTCTACGACGACATGCTCGTCGCATAGTTCAGCCCAGGCTTTGATATCTTTTGCGAGGAAGGTTTCCAAGCTGCGCTTGAGGAGTTGCGCTGCAGTAGCTTCGTTGCTGAGATGAGCAGTTTTCATGGTTGTGTGTCCAGATTGATGATGCGGCACCCGGATTAATTCACTCCGGGCAAATCCCTGGGATGGATGTTGAGTCTGTGTGCAGGGATGCTGGCTGCTAGCGCGTAATTTTTTATGCCATCCGAGAGGCTATGCGCTCGGCCAACATCATGGTCGGGAACCCCGTCGCGACGGAGGGCACGTCCGGCCAGATCGATGCATCGACGACCCGCAGCCCCTTGATGGCGCGCACCCGTCCGTCGATGTCCACCACAGCGCGGTTGTCGCGCACACCACCCATGGGAACCGTGGAGGTCGGGTGCTGGTAAGTTTCGACGGTAGCCGTAATCGCCGCACTGATTGAAGTGCGATCTTGCACGGAGGTACCAGGCATAATTTCGGCACCCACAGCGTCCGCAAACGGGGATTGACGCGCGATGGCTCGAACCATCTCGATCCCATCGATCAATCGATCACGGTCTCCGCTGTCAGTAAGGAAACCAAGATCGATGACGGGCGCGACCATCGGGTCACGGCTCGCGATGATCAGTGATCCCGTCGAGCGCGGCCGCACGAGCGCCGCGAACAGAAGGAACATTGCTCCCTCCTTTGGCTGGCTGCCCTCGGGCATCGGTGCGGTGCTGATGTTCAGGTCCGCCACACCGTCCACTGCCTGGCGCGAACTTGTCCAGAGCATGGCACTGATGGGGGGAAAACCCAGTCCAAGAGCTTCCTTGCGGATGGACCAGACCGTGGGTACGAAAGGGTGATCCTGCAAGTGTTGCCCAACCGGCAAGTCAGACACCAGCGGGATGTTGAGGCGGCGCAATACCTCGTTCGGACCGATGCCAGATCGCATCAGGATCGCCGGACTGACGTAGGTGCCGGCGGACAGTACGACTTCACCCGCCAGGACGAGCGTACCGTCAGCGAGTCGAACACCCTTCGCACGCCCCTGCTCGACCACTACCGCATCTACGAGTGTCTGGTCACGAATGGTCAGATTCGGCCGTGCTCTCACCGCGTCGCTTAAGAACGTCATTCCCGTGTTGAGCCGCACGCCCATGCGTGTGTTCATCACGTAGGGGCCCACGCCCAGCGGCTGCTCTGTCGCGAAGCCTGCGGAGCGCTCGTGTCCGGCAGCAAGGGCCGACGAGATGAAATCACGGTGCTGATCGGAGACTTCTTCGTCGCCAAGCTGATGAATAGGGAAGGGCCCGTCGCGGCCCTCTCCACCGGCGCCGGACGTTCGCTCCAGGGAGCGATAGAACGACTTTGAGTCCTGCCAGCTCAATGCAGCGAGGTCATGTGCCTCGGCCCAACGGGTATGGTCAGCTTTTGGTAGCCGCATCGCCACGGCGCCATTGATCGCCGACGAGCCACCGAGGACCTTGCCCCGGTTGAGCCGCAGGCGTCTTCCCAGTACACCAGGCTCGCTCTGAAAGCCCCAATCATGTTGCGCGTCGCCACCCAATATGTCCTGGCGGCGGACGGAGTCTGGGTAAGAATTCGGCGCGTACGCCTTGCCTGCTTCGATCAGTAACACACGACGCGATGGATCGGCGCTTAGTCGGTTAGCCAGCACTGCGCCGGCTGATCCGCCACCGACAATGATGATGTCAAATCCTGAACGGGCTGAACTGAGCGATATGTTTGACTCGGACGTGACTGCACGGCCGTTTTCTTCCGCGTTGGTTTCTTGATTGCTGCTCATTTCATTGCTCCAAAGTGTTCTGTTGTGCGCGACCAGGCCGAGCGATGTGGGGTGTTCGTGATTGATCAGAGGTGCTGCACTGCTTGAGCTGCGTGGCTTGCGCTGCGCTGGCGATGTCGAACTTGAGGCTCGACTCGACTTCTGCCCTGTGCAGCGGGTGATTCGAGATCCCAAGCAGCAACTCGATCCGGCGGTTGCTGCATAGGAAGCTCTATTGAGATCGGTGGGCTGTGTGGCATGGCTGCCCGGCGTAGCGACGAGTGATGCCCCAGCAAGCCCCGTTGCGCGGCGATGACGGTGGCTTGTGTGCGACTGCGTGCGCCCAGCTTGTCAAGGATTGCTTTGGCGTGTGCCTTGACCGTACCCAGGGCGATGTTCAACTCCGAGGCAACCACCTTGTTCGACATGCCACTTCCAATCAGCTGCAGGATTTCGCTCTCGCGAACGGTCAGTGGAGTGCGTGTCAAGCTCGTCGCAACAAGCGATGCGGCAACATCGCAAAGGTAAGGCGAGCCTCGTCTCACTGCGCGCACCGCGTCTACCAGTTCATGCGGGTTGCAGCTGTTGAGCAGATAACCGCAAACGCCGGCCTGCAGCGCGTTTTGCACGTCCGCCTCGCTATCGCGCCAAGTCAAGACAACCACGCCGGGGAGACGTCGTCGCAGTGCCGAACTGCGCAGTCTCAGGTGATTTGCCCAGGCCATGCCACTCTCGTAGTCGCCAATCACGACATCGGCATCCGGGAACGACGACTTGTCGGAGACCATGACAACCTCGATCCCTGGCGCCGCCATCAGCGCAGCGTTAATGCCGGTAGCCATTAGAGGGTCGCTGTGGCGAGTGATTACGCGAAGAGGTTGGAAAAGCGTGGTCATGGGGGACTCCAAGGGGTTACTTGTTTGATGGGGAAATTTAGGGCGCAACGCCGTACAAGGGTGACAAGGACTGTTAATCGCCGTTAATGTGCTTTTCGAGGCTGCAGTCCCGCCCCACGTAGCGAGTGAACGAGCCACGGCACGTCGCAGAAGGGCGCCAGGCGCCGCGATATAAACGGCGTTCACTGCCCCTCCCCGTGTAGGCCCAGATGCAGAGGCGGATGCCGACGCGTTCGACTTCGATGCGGGACGGGGGAAAGAGGCCTGGTCGGCAGCTTGCTGGCTCTGTGGGCCGAAAGCAGCAGAAGGGTTGACGCCGAAGCTATGACAAGCGGGAGGTCCTGCCAATTTCACAAGCTGGTGGCCCAGCTTTTTTTACCCTTATTCGCGCTGGGGGTTACTTGCGCGATGGTCTTTTAGACTATGGGGCATTCATATTTGGGACCAAGCGTGGAACAGGCCGACGGCTGGCAATTTGGAGCGTTCAAACTCTTACCAAAGCAGCGCCTGCTGCTTGACGGAAACGTTCCGGTTCGGGTGGGTGGTCGCGCTTTGGATCTCCTGATCGTTCTGGTCGAATCCGCGGGCAAGGTCGTCGGCCGCGGCGAGCTGATGACTAGCGTGTGGAAGAAGGTGGTTGTCGACGATGGCAGCCTGCGCGTGCACGTCGCCGCGCTGCGTCGTGCGCTGGGCGACGACGGGGAGACGTGCCGCTACATCGTCAACGTCCCCGGGCGGGGCTACTCTTTCGTAGGGGAAGTCTCATTGGCCGTTCCATCCGGCTTGGACGGCACTGGGCCTAAACGGCATGAAGCGAGCAACCACATGCCGCTGCCGCTGATGAATGTGGTCGGCCGTGACGACGCGATTCGCGAAGTAGGACGTTTGGTCGCAGAGCATCGTCTAGTTACTGTCGTGGGTGCTGGAGGCGTCGGCAAGACCACGGTCGCCCTCGCCGCGGCAGCGCACCTGGCAGCTAACTATCGTGACGGCGCACGGTTCGTCGACCTCGCACCGCTTTGCGATGCGCGGCAGGTGGCCAGCGTGTGGGCGAACGCCATCGACGCGTCGCGAGCCATATCGGATGAGCGCGAACTGGGCGCCTTGCTGGCAGACCGGCACATGTTGGTTGTGCTCGACAACTGCGAGCATCTCGTGCATGCCGCGGCAACGGTGGCCGAGGCGGTGCTAGCTTTGGCGCCGGGCGTGCACGTCCTGGCCACCAGCCGCGAACCGTTGCGGGCAACGGGGGAGTGGGTCATCCGACTTCCCTCTCTGGAGCTGCCGCCCGCTTCGGAGCGACTGACGGCCGAGCAGGCGAAGGCATTCGCTGCGGTGGCGCTGTTCACGCAGCGCACTGCCGCAAACTTCTCGGGGTTTGCCTTCACCGATGATGATGTGGCCCATGTCACAGAGATCTGCGGGCGCCTCGACGGCATCCCGCTGGCACTCGAACTTGCCGCTAGCCGGGTCGCGCAACTGGGGCTTGGAGGCCTGTCGGCACGGCTGGAGGACCGGTTCGCGATCCTGACCAAAGGACGTCGGACTGCGCTGCCGCGTCAGCAGACACTGCGTGCTGCGATCAACTGGAGCTACGACCTGCTGTCCGAGGATCAGAAAACGGTGCTCAGAAGGCTTTCGATCTTTGCTGGCGCGTTCTCATTTGACTCCGCAGTCGCGGTCTGCGAGGAAGACCTGTCAGCTGACCCTCTCGATGCGATCGACGAGTTGGCTCTGAAATCCCTGATCACGATCGACACGGGCACGGACATTGCACACTACCGATTGCTCGAGACGACCCGCGCCTTTGCACTCGAGAAGCTCAAAGAGGCCGGGGAACTTGTCCTGGCGTCACGAAAACACGCGGAACATGTGTGTGACGTCTTCGAACGGCTAGAAGCGGACTCGCCGCCTTACGGGGCCGCGTGGGATGCGGGGCGCGGACGATGGATCGATGACATCCGAATCGCGGTGCAGGCAAGTTTCTCCACGCTGCGCGATCCGGGGCTGAGCATACGGTTGCTCGGTGCCACCGCTTCGGTGTGGTATCAGCGCTCGTTGATGGACGAGTATCGGACGCGGGCCGAGGAGGCGCTTGAAAAAGCGGGCGATCTGGCCGAGCAGCCAGAGGCCAGCTTGATGCGCCTGTTGTATTCACTCACCATGTGCTACTGGTACACCAGAGGCGCAGGCCCCGACATGGCTCGGACTGCAAAGGGGGCCTATGACATCGCACAGCGATCGCGAAACTTGGACTTCGAGCGCCGTGCTCTGTGGGGACTATGGCAGGAACGCAATGGATCGGGTGACTATGCGGCTGCGCTTGGCTTGGCATGGCAGTACGTGGCCTTGACAACCCCTGATACCGAAGCCGAGGCGGCAATCTTGGGCAGGCGCATGATGCAGTGGTCCTTGCATCTTGTGGGCGAGCAGGACTCGTCGCTAGGGGAGGGAACTGCCGCAAGGAGCCTGATCGGTCGGGTCGACCATCCGCGGACTTTAAACCAATATCAGCTCCATCCGCATGCGGCAATCAACGCGGCCTTGTCACGAGCATTGTGGGTGCGAGGCTTCCCAGATCAAGCACTTGCAGCGGCCGCACAGGCCGTACAGTACGCCACATCAGCGCAGCATGCCTTGACGTTGTGCTTTGCGCTGTTCTGCCAATGCACAGTTTTGCTGTGGTGCGGGCGCTTGGAAGATCTGAGTCGGCAGGCCGATGCACTGACGGAAGTGGCGACGGATCGGCGCCTCGACTTATGGAAAGGCTGGGGCCTGACCTTCAAGTATGCCCATACCTATTGCGTACAAGGCGTTGTCGTGCCGCAGTGGCGCAATCCGGTTTGCAGTCTGCTCCAGATCGAGTCGATGGCGACGGTCGGCTACGAATTCCTGGAAGAAGAAGCCCTTGCTCGCGCGGAAGCAGGCCACTGCCCCTGGTGTGCGCCGGAATTGATACGGGTGCAGGGCGAGAAGCTGCTGCGCCAAGGTTCCTCGCTGGAAGAGGCGGAAAAGTGGTTTATACGCTCCCTGGAACTGGCCAGTTCGTCGCAAGTCCTCTCCTGGGAGTTGCGCGCGGCCACAAGCTTAGCCCGATGCTGGTCGGACCAGGGCAGGCGGGACGAGGGCGTGACGTTGCTGAGCGGCGTGCTGGATCGCTACTCCGAAGGTTTTAATACGCTTGACGTGCGAAGAGCTCAGCAGATTTTGCAAGCGTGACGAGAATCTCGCGTTGAGGGGATTGACGGGGCGATTGCTTGTTTCAACCGCCTTGTGGTTAGATCACTCGAAAACAAGCTGTAGTGCAGATCGCTCAGGTCAGCGCCAGCAAGTTCAGCTTCAGAGGTGCTGGCTGAGGAAGCTGCGGACAATCTGAGCGACCTCTGCCGAATGGGTTTCCAATGCGAAGTGTCCAGTATCCAGCAGGTGGACATGTGCGTGCGGAAGGTCGCGCTTGTAGGCTTGTGCACCTGCAGGCAGGAACGCCGGATCGTGCCTCCCCCAGACAGCCAAGAACGGCGGAAGGTGTGTTCGGAAATATTGCTGAAACTCAGGGTACCGTTCCAGATTGCTTCGGTAATCCAGAATCAGATCGAGCTGGATCTCCTCGGCACCCGGTCGTGACATCAACGCGATATCCAACATAAATCCATCAGGATTCAATCGCTGTGGATCTGTGCCGGTGCGGTATTGCCAGTTCTCGATCACGTCGGCGGAGAGAGAAGACCGACAAGCATCCCGGTTCTTAAGGCTAGGATCGCGCCAGTAGGTCTGCCACGCATCCCACTTGTCGCTGAAGCCTTCCATATAGGCGTTACCGTTCTGGCTGATCAGAGCTGTCACTCGCTCAGGGTGAGCGGCCGCTAGACGGTATCCGGTCGGCGCACCATAGTCAAAGACGTAGATCGCATAGCGCTGCAGCGAGAGAGCCTGCGTGAACTCGTCCATGACCTTGGCTAGGTTGTCGAAGGTGTAATCGAATTCTCCGCGGTCGGGCGCATTTGTGTACCCGAACCCTGGAAGGTCTGGCGCGATCACGCGATACCGATCGGCCAGTTGCGGGATCAGCTCGCGGAACATATGGCTGGACGACGGAAATCCGTGCAGCAGCAGAAGAACAGGGGCGTTCTTTGGTCCGGCTTCGCGGTAGAACACTTCTACCTGACCCGCCTGTTGGGTCTTGTAGCTCACTGCCATCATGAGTTTCTTTCAGGATGTGTTGCCAACGAGCGGTGTCATCGGCATGCCTCGGACTGGTGAAGCCCGGAAGTGCTCGGAAGTTCTTTGCTGGGGTGCACGCCGCAGTCACGCGTTTGCAGAGATCCAAAAAAGAGCCTTCCATGGGCGCAACTCGGCGCCACGTCGAGCCGCTGCTGCTGCCTCCTCATGCGTGAACCGGAGTGCGGTTCCATTCGCTCGGGCTGCCAGGCCGCCGCGCGAGGCTATCTGCCGCCTCAGTTCGGGCGGCATCTGAGCGAATCCGCGCGTGGGTCGGAGGGTGGTATCCATGATGTTAGGGTGTCCTGGGAGAATGTACGACTCAGTGTCACTACATGGAGCGCATGTGGCATCTCTCAAACGAGCGAGCTGCGCATAGACCGAAAGAGGGGATTGAACTCTACAGACGCAGAGCTGTGACGAGACCTCTCATCCATAGAGAACCAGAACGCTTCCACGGCCCCTGCAACGATCGCCTTGCGGGAGCGTAGTACCTCTCCAGAAGCAGATCGTGGTCAGGGGAAACGGCTTATTCGAGCATGAGTATCGTCTTACCATCCGCCTATCTGACTATCCGCCAGCGACCCATCCTTTCAACGAATAGCTCAGTCAACATCAACGTGATGCCGCAACGGTGATCCCAACAGAACTCATCGAAGACCGAGCCGCTTACGCAGGCCGATTACGTCCATCGCATAGTTCATCTCGTAGAACTTCCCGTCTCGCACCTTATGAAAGGCGAACTCGAGCGTCTCCACTGTTTTTCCAGTGGGCTCAATTCCGAGCCATGACTTGGCTGGTGTTCCGATGTTGAACAAGCGCGCTGCAATAGTGTCACCTTCTACGACCACGTCCCTTACGCGCCACCTGAAGTCAGGGACAGCGTTGATATGCCCTTTCAAGTCGGATATGACATCTTCCCGCGATACGAGCTTCAGGTTTTGGACGACTTTGTCATGAACGAATTCCGTCATCCGATCCATCTGATGCGCGTTAAGCGCGGCGATATAGCGATCAAATATGTCACGAATTTTTTTCTCTGTCATTTGAGTGCTGCCTTTTCTCTCAGGTCTTTCTTCTAGGGCCAGGGAGTCACTTGTAGACATAGTTAAGAGTCCCAGGCCAAAACCTGCTACGACGAGTCGCCTCGAGGTTAAATCGGTCATCAATTGGTCCTTTCATCGTTTTCTGGTACCTGAGGAGGTTGATCGGCGAAGTGCTCCTATGCGCCAGGATCTTGGTAGGGCTCTCCTTCGACGGCTATTAACTGTCTCGACGTGAGAGAGCCGGATCATCACGGAAGCCAGTTCGATTGCCCCTCAGCCCATCCGCTCGTTCTTGGCGGCAGCAGAGTCTTCGATGCGAGCGATCAATTCGTGCAGCGCCAACCCATCGTCGAAGTTCGGCGCAGTCCGGCTGCCGGTGCGAATGTCCGTAGCGATGCACTTGTAAATCTCTGCCACGGCCTCAGCGGCCGGCGACAAACCCTCGCCTACTGCACGGCGGCGCCTCGGCGCGAGCGGTGCCAGTGCGCGATCGTCGAGCCGGCCGCCCGAAATCGAGAGTTCGACGATCTGGGGGTAGCCCATGTCGCCGGTGACCTGAATGTCTCCTTCAGTGCCATTAATCTCCCAAAGGAAATTTGTGCCGCGGGAGGCGCCTGCACGATAGTGGATTGAAATCGCAGCACCGCTCGTCATGTGGCCCTGCACCATTACTTGATCTGGTACGTCTTTGGGTAAAACCTCCGCCGTTTCGATGATCTTCACCGAATCGAAGTGGCGCCCAAAGGTCGCATCCAAGGCCGAGAAACCGCCGAGCACATGCTGAACGGCGACGAGTGTGTGGCCCAAAGCAATGGACTGCATTGAGGCGCCATTCGCGCTGTCCGACAGATAGTAGATCTCAGCGGAGGCTTGCCCGGCCCAGTTCCCGCCTGACGCGATGATGCTGGAGGAAAGAACCTTTCCGACGTAGCCGTCGGCAATCAGAGCCTTCAAAGCTTCGACGCCGGCTGCAAGTCGTCCCTGCGTGCCGATCACCGCAACGGACGCAGTTTCACGTGCCATAGCCGCCAGCTCACGGGCTTCATCAAGTCCCTTGCCGAGCGGCCACTCACAGTAAACGTGCTTCCCAGCTTTCAGCGCTGCGGAAACGAGTTCGAGGTGGTGGGGCACCTTAACGGTAACGACGACGAGATCGATATCTGGTGAAGAAATCAACTCTTCCGGACTCGCAAACGCCAGTCGAAGGTCAAGTTCACGTGCGGTACGTTGCGCGCTTTTCAAGGTCCGGTTGGCGACGCCTACGATCTCGAAATCACCTTCAAGTAGGCGCAGTGCTGGGATGTGTGCAGTGGCGGCCCATTTGCTATCGGGGTTGAGACCGATGAACCCCACTCTGATAGGCTGTTTGCCCATGAGAGCTCCTTAAACTCGGATATCTGCTGAATGGGGCTCCTGGCCGCTGGTATATGCAAGCAGACGCAGTTACCCCGCTCCCGCTGCGCGTTTTACTTTGCGGTGAGGAAGTTCACGACCAGCGAGTTGAGCTCGTTCGGGCACTCCTCTGGCAACCAGTGGCCACATCCCTGAATGGTCTCGGACTGCACGTTGACCGCGTACTTGCGCAGTTGTTCGCCTTGATATGCGCCCATACTGTTGCCCCCGCCAATGGCCAGCACCGGCATAGTGAGCTTTGTGGCGGCCAAGGGCTTGTTACGCTGGGCCGTCTCGTTCAGTGCGCGATAGTATTCCAGGCTCGCTATCAAGCTTGCCGGCTTGGCCCACGATTTCGCGTACATGTCGAGGACATCAGGCGGAAACGCCTTCTTGTTGACGGCACGAGTGAGGATAAAGTCTTCCAGGAAGACCCGCTCCTTGCCTGCAAGCATCATCTCCGGAAGCGGAGCTGCGAGATTGAAGAAGCTGAAATGCCAAGCGAGAGATGCGCCTTTGTCAGTAAAGGCGGGCCATCCGTAAAGGCCTTCATCCGGGATCGGAGCTTCCATGAAAGCCACCCGCCGGACATCATCCTGGTTCTGAACCACCATGGGATAGGTATTCCAGATGCCAATGTCGTGTGCCACGAGGTCGAAGGGTGCATCAGGGCTGAAGCTTTTAGCAAATTTATGAAGAAGCTTTGCCACATCCTGACCGGCATAGGACTTCGTGCTGCCCGATTGACCAAGAGCGGGTAGGTCAACGGCGACGACCGTGTGCGATTTGGCTAGTTCCGGCATCAGGTAACGCCATTCGTACCAGGTCTGGCCGTAGCCATGGACTAGGAGAACCAGCTTGCCCTTACCGCCCTTCAGATAGTGGAGGTTCACTCCATCTACGCTACGAAAGCCCGGAGCGAAGCCAGCTGGGGCGGGGAACTCCTCCCGCGCTGACTCGACCCGTTCGGCAGGAGTACCAGAAGCCCATACGCCGACGTTCGTCGTGGCCAGAGCCAATGCGAAAACGGCAGATTTAAACAGATGAGAGAGCATAGATTTTTCCTTCTTTCTTAAGTTAAAACAGCTTGGGCTGGTGGGCATGCTCCTGCGTCAACCCGCTGCCGGGATGGCTACCACGAACCACCAGCCCGGCGGTCCCTTGATCCCACGAACCGTGACCTTCTGCGTCATGAGATTGGTCTTGTTCGCCACTCCATGGTGATGGTCCAGCCGCGCGTGCGCCATACCCTTAAGGCGAAGGTAGTCATGCATCAAAGGTGATATGCGGGATGGGTTAGCGCAGGTACATGGGCTAAGCCTGCCCAGTGGGAAATTCGGCTTGAGACCGATAGCGCTAACTTTGATTTCGAGTTTCCAATTGGGCAATTCAGCCCAAACTAGTCGGCGTGGCGCAGGGATCGGAAAGGACAGCTGGGATAACGTGACAAAAAAGATGCTGGGTACGCACGAGGCTCAAGCAATCGAGGAGGGCGAACCACCTTAAGCAACAAAGTCTGCAACATCACCCCAGGCCTCAGAGCAACAGATCTGATGCGCGCTGTGTAGGCAATCTCAAGGGCTGGGAGGCGCGCATTCTGCGAGCACAAACCGTGCCCCCGATTTCATCAAATAGCTAGACCTCCCGCCACATCGATGACTCCTCCAGTCATATACCCGGCATCCGGACTTGCTAGAAATGACACTGCAGAAGCAACTTCTTCCAGTTTCGCGATACGGCGAATGGGATGCATATCAAGGAAGGTGTCAGGCGCGTTCGTACTGCCGAGTGCTTCAACCATCATGTCTGTAGGCATCGCCCCCGGTTGGACCACGTTTACCGTGATGTTGCGGCTGCCAAGGTCTCTAGCGACCCCCTTTGCATAGCCGATCAGAGCTGATTTGGTACCGGCGTAATCGGCAACGCCTGGGAAAAGTGCATGAGTTCCATTCAAGGAGCCGATGAAGATGATCCGCCCACCATCAGGTAGAACTTGAGCGGCTGCACGCGTGGTTGCCACCACGCCCATAACGTTGATTCGCCACTGTCGGTCCAACGCTTCCACGTTAAGTAAAGGATCGTCAACTGTTTGCCCCTTCGCCACGATGGCGGCGTTGTTCACCAAGATGTCAAGCTTTCCCAGCTGGGCGACCACTTCCTGGACAAGTGGCTTAGCGGCAGCCGTATCTTCTTGATCGCTCTTTATCGCGATCGCGCGTACACCCTTTTCCCGCAAAGTTTTGACAACAGCTTCCGCCTTCTCTGCAGACGCGACATAGCTGATCGCAACATCCGCCCCACGAGTAGCAAGAGACAGCGCGATCTGGGCGCCGAGTCCACGCGAGCCGCCAGTAACCAGGGCAACTTTGCCCTTGAGATCTAAATTAGTGTTCTGCAAAATCATTCCTATATCTAGCTGCACCCCGACATGCAGCCAATCAATAAACAGCGGATGTATCGGGATCCAAAGTTGTCTCTATGTAAGGGCTGAATCACTCGCTATGGACGGCTCAGATTCGTTACAACGCTAGTTTGAGCCTGGGTTCGAAAAAGCTTACTTAATCAGTGCCGTTCGTTAGAGTAGCCGCTTGTATGTGAACTTAGGGAACAGGCTTGAGTACTAGTAGGGAGCGAAGGTTGTCAGGCGCGCGGAAAACGGGGGCTGGTTGAGACAATCAGCGGCGTGCCCACGGGAACTGCGTTACCGCAGAACGAAGCGCTGCGCCTTCGAAATGTTCTCTATCAGTTCGTCGCGATTTTGATGGTTGAGGTCCCGCCAGGCTGGCTGCCCAGGTGCTGTCTTCCATGACTCACGCAATGGGCTGTTGTCGACTGTGTCGTAGCCGAGCCGATCGAACAGTGCCGCCACAAGCTCAATCGCCTCAGGGAAATTGCTGGAGATAGGAAACGCCAAGCGGCGACGCGCACCACGGGGCAGGCCTGCATTGGTGATACGAGGCGCTTGAATGTGTGTGAAGGCCTGAACGACCTTCGACGTCGGAAGATGCTCCTGGCGGAGTTCGTACACAGTCCTTTCACCCGAATCTATCATCGGGTAGTTGCCGTCGCGCCAGCTCATGTAGTTATTAGTATCAAGAACTATCTTGCCCGCCAACTCCATCACCGGCATGTCGTTTGCCAACTTAAGGGGCACAGCAATAACAACGAAGTCACCGGCTTCAGCAGCTTCTGCAGCGGTTGCCGCGCGGGCTGACGGGCCTAGGCTCTGTATGAGTTGTCTCAGGGTCTCAGGCCCGCGTGAGTTCGCTACTACGACGTTGTAGCCAATAGAGATGAGCGCGCGAGCAATATTGCTCCCAACCTCTCCTGCGCCGATGATGCCGACGGTATTCATATAGTTCCTCAAGCGGCCGCGCGGACCAGCTCTTCTGTCCGCGCCCACAACTGGGCCGCCTTGGCTGAATCCAATGCGTACGACCGGACACCATCGGCGAACGGGTTCACCATGTCGACAACTGTTGCGACCGCGCAGTCCTCAAGGTAACGGCCACCGATTTCGTCTTTGTTTGCTACGACCGCGGCCCAAACCGAGGTTGCAGCCGCCTGTGGGATCTCCTTAAGTTCCGGGGGCGGCAGGCCAGCATCGGCACGAGCTTTCCCCACTGTCGCAAACAGACCTTGGAGAGTTTCTTGCGACAGGTATTGGGGAAGGTTCGTCAATGAGTTGCCTGGCATGACGGAGGCGGCGCGAACGCCGCGGGCGCGATGACGCTTATCGAATTCCACTGCAAACAAAGCATTCGCGGTCTTGGACTGGCTGTATGCAGTCCAAGTGTTATAGGGATGGTCGTCGAAGTTTGGGTCAACAAGGTCTACGTCTGCGCCGCGATGGGCTTGCGACGACAGCACGACTAGGCGGCCTCCATCGATCAGCAGAGGCTCGATAGAGTTTACGAATACGAAGTGGCCGATGTGATTGATGCCGAATTGGAGCTCAAAGCCGTCAGCCGTGCGGCCAAATGGAGGCGCCATCACACCTGCATTCGCGACGATCGCGTCGAACTTCCTGCCGTCCTTAACAAGCTTCTCGGCTGCGAGGCGTACGTTGGCTAGTGACGAAAGATCGAGGTCAATTAGTTCCCAGATACCGCCGCCCAGCGCCGCAGCTTGGCGGATCTGAGCGGTCGCCTCTCCAGCTTTCGATGCATCTTTTGCAGTACCAATGACGTTAGCGCCGTGAGTCATCAGCGCGCGAGCTGTTTCGCGACCGATACCAGAAGTCGCACCAGTGACCAGAAAGCTCTTTCCCTTTAGATCAAAACCAGCCAGCACTTCTTCGGCGGTCGTTTTTGCACCAAAAATATTCATTTCGTTCATCTTTCAACTAGGCGAGCATACGCTCATTTCATAACGATCGATATCATAACGATCGATATCATAACGAACGAAATGAAATCGATATGGCATGTGCATTGAGAAGTCCGCACTAGCAGTCGGGGAATGAGTGGTTGGATCTGGTGCACCTTCGAGTGTTGTGATTAGTCGGCCAGCAGGCCGTAGAAATATCTATCGATCTAGGCCCGGTCGTCGCCGGCCATCGGTGCGTCCTCGAACAAGGATTGATCACAGCATGCTATGAGCAGACAGGTCAACAAGTCGCTGTTCACCTCGGTCAGGCTAGAGTGCCATTTGCGGCCCGACCAACTGCTGCGGCCGATTCGCCAGTGGGTTAACGATGCTCTGGTCGAAATGGGCGCCAGGTTCTCCGCGGTGTACGTGGCTGAGGTTAAGGGCGGGCGGCCCAGCATCGCACCGGAAAAGCTGATGCGCGCCATGATGCTGCTGGTTCTGTACAGCGTGCACCGCAAGCGGCAGTTGGTCGAGCAAATTCATTACAACCTAAGGTTTCGCTGGTTCGTCGGACTGGCCATCGAAGACAGCGTGTGGAATCACTCGGTCTTCAGTAAGAACTGCGACCGGCTCATCGAGCACGATGCCGTCACCGAATTGTTCAACGCGACCGTCGAGATGGCCGAGCAGCGCGGCCTGCAGTCGGGCGAACACTTCAGGTTGGACGACACGCTGTTCCATGCTTGAGCCAGCCACAGGACCAAGCGTCGCAAAGACGGTTCGGACGATGGCCGTCCGCCCGAGGACTGGCGTGGCGAGCCGCGCAGTAGCGCCACGCCCGAACCCAAGAGCGACCCTGAATCGCGGCTGTACCGCGAGAGCAATGCCGCCCCAGCGTTGCCCAGCTATGCGTGACACGTTCTGATCGACAACCGTCACGGTTTTTGTGGTCAACGTCATGGCCAGCACCTCCGAGGGAACGACCGAACACACGGTGGCCGCCCGGATGCTGGCCGACGTGGCAGCGCCCATCAAGCTCGTGACAGTCGGCGCCGAAAAGGCCTACGACACTAAACGTTCCGTCAAGGCGTGCCGCGACATTCACGTCCCGCCACACGTGGCGCAGAATACAGAACGTTTGGGAGGCAGCGCCATCGAAGCACGCACCACGCGACACGCTGGCTACGAACTCAGCCAGCGCAAGATAAAGCGCGTCAAGCAGTGCTTTGGCTGGGGACGGGGTCGGACGCGATGCGCCAGGTAATGGTCTAAAGTCGGGCCAAGGTCGATCAGTTGTTGACGCTGACCATGGCCGCCTACAACTTCTGGCGCTTGTGTACTTTGGCACAGGTGCCTCCGTAATCCGCCGGAGGAGCGACAAATGCGTCGAAGTTACCCCGTTGTAGCTCCAAGAAGACCGTGCTGGGGACTGCCTGCGGGCTCTCGGACTAGTTCTCTCGGCCGAATGACGACACCGGACCGATCTCCAAGGTCCGCAGGCAAAGTTATCGGCGGTACGTCTACGGCCTGCTAGGCTAGTGTGCTGTCCCGCTGATACGTGAGCAAAGTCGATGCAACTTTTCGAGGATCGAATCAGCGGTGGCGGTCCACTTGAAAGGCTGGCAGTCAACGTTGTGGGCTGCGACGAATTGATCGATGCGCTGCACAAGTTGTTTGACGCTGGTAAAGGAGCCGCGGCGGATTGCCTTGTCGGTGATCAATGCGAAGAAGCGCTCGACCTGATTGAGCCAGGAGTTGTAGGTCGGAATGAAGTGCATATGCCAGCGCGGCCGACTCACCAACCACGCCTTGATCTTCGGGTGGCTGTGGGTGGCGTAGTTGTCAACGATGCAGTGCACATCCAACTGGGCGGGAACAGCCTTGTCGATCTCACGCAGGAATGCGAGGAACTCCTGGTGCCGGTGGCGCGGCTTGCATGCGGCCAGCACCGCGCCGTTGAGCACGTTCAGCGCAGCGAACAGCGTGGTCGTGCCGTGGCGCTTGTAGTCGTGGGTGACCCCTTCGATGTAGCCGAACCCCATCGGAAGCATCGGCTGCGTGCGCTCCAGCGCCTGGCATTGGCTTTTCTCGTCCACGTAGATCACCAGCGCGCTGTCTGGCGGACTCAGGTACAGGCCGACCACGTCGCGCAGCTTCTCGATGAAGAACGGGTCATTGGACAGTTTGAAGCTCTCGGTGCGATGCGGCTGCAGCCCGAAGAGCTGCAAGTAGCGCTGCACGCTGGTCTTGGAGATGCCGGTTTCAGCGGCCACTGTGCGCACGCTCCAGTGCGTCGAGCCGTTGGCAGGCTTGGTGTGCAGCGTCGTCTTGATCAGGTGCGCCACCAGTTCGTCGTCGATCGTGCGCGCCGGGCCAGGGCGAACGTCGTCGTACAGGCCAGCGATACGACGCTCGATGAAGCGAGTGCGCCACTTGCCCACCGTTTGCTTCGTCAGCCCCAGTCGCGCGGCGATTGCGTTGTTGGCCTCGCCTTCGGCGCTGGCCAGCACAAGGCGCGCGCGGTTGCTCAATGCCGCCGACAGCGAGCGACTGCGCGCGAAAGACTGAAGCTGCAAACGCTCTTCGTCCGTCAGCACCAACTCGGCCTTGGGTCTGCCTGTTCTCATTGCGGTATCTCCGTTGCAAGGATACCCAAAAGGCATGCACGACTAATGCCAGTTATCTGCGGGACAGCACACTAGCTAAGCGATGAAATGAGGTGACCCGTCAGGCAAGGACTAAAAAGTGGCTTTGCGTTCACCCTGCGAATGCATCGCGGTGCGAATAACTGTGAGGGATACGAAGTCCGACTTGCATTTCATCTACTCAGCGTTCTCGGCGTTTTTTTGCGGAACACCTTGAGCAGGGCCTCGTATGCTATTGGTTGGACTGCCTGCAACCGCCGTCAATACGGCCGCTGCCAGCGGCGAAAATGACTACTTCGACGTGCCTGCGCGCCCAGCTCGTATCTTGCGCTCCCCTTTTGGCCAATTGGCAAGCGCTTGGTCTGCAACGGCCGTTAGAACATCCCGGCTGAATCCAGCCTTGGCTTGCACAGCGATGCCGTGGGCCACTGCGCACACGTAGGCTGCAAGAGAATGGGTATCTGTGCTTGGAGGCAAGTCGCCTTCTTCCCGAGCTTGATCAAGCCGCTCTCGAAGCGCCGACTGGCCTTTCACCCGCGCATCGATCAATGCGCGCTGAACTGTTGCGGCTTCGTCTGAGGCCGCCAAGGCCCCGTGGATTCCAAGACAACCGGTATGTTCAGGGTAGCGCGTGTTGAGTTCAACGGTGCCGTGCAAGATGTGGGCTGCAACCTCTCGACTTGTAGGGAGCTCAAAGGCTGCAGGGAAAAAGTCGAGGTAACTACTGTAGTAGAGCTCCAATGCTTTCAAGAAAAGTGCCTCCTTGTTACCAAACGCTGAATAGAGTGCAGGTCGTTCCACCCCCGTTGCTTGGGTCAGATCCTTATACGACGCGCCCTCATATCCCTTGCGCCAGAAAACACTAAGCGCTGCATCTAGCGCACAATCCACATCAAACTCGCGATGACGACCCATTACTCACCTGTCTTTCTTCCAGAGCAATGGTTATCATAACGATCATTTTTTTCAAGGATTAGCATCGTCGCGATGCTTCCAGTCAAGCGCACATGACAAGGTCGTTCTGAAAGCGCATCAACCGTTGTACAACCACCCGCGCGTTGTCCACGGCGAGACAGACGTCTCAGCCAAGAGAATGGGAACCTAAGCGGAAACGGATGCAAGCGCGATGTTCAATGCGAGTGCTGCATGCTCGTGCTCAAGAACGACTCGGCCAATGCTCAGTATCCGTCTGGCCAAGTCATATTGACCCTGGGCGAAGTGCGATTCAGGCCGACGGCTTCCAGTGATACGGCAGCAGTTCGGCCAGCGCCGACGCCGGCTGCGTGGGCAGGCGCTCCAGCACGTCCTTGAGGTACGCGTAGGGCTCATGCCCGTTGAGCCGGGCGGTGTGCAGCAGGCTCATGATGGCCGCAGCCCGCTGGCCCGCGCGCAAGCTGCCAGCGAACAGCCAGTTCTTCCTGCCCAGTGCAATCACGAGGTCATTCTGCCCATGTCGGGCAAGAGGTCGAAGTCTTCTACCGCTGGCACGCGCTGTACGGCCGTCGTGTGCGACGTCAGTACAGCGAGCAACGAGCGACGGGCGAGGTTGTTCACGTTGAGGTGAGTCCTGGCGCCGTCATCGTGGTGGCAGCTTGGATGCTCGACGCAGCCTCTTGCGCCGGCATGAGTCTTGGTGCTCCAGGCGCGTCGATCGCCGCCCTGACCGAACTGCATCAGTTGCTGTCGCAACGAGGGCTTCGGCGAAGCTCCTGCGGTGTCCATCACACCGATCGCGAGGAGCAAGATGACGAGTTCACCCAGACCCCACCTGCGCAGCCTGGTACCGGCTGCGCCGGCGTCGCCACGGCAATTGAGCATGGCGTTCGAGTCCCCTGTCCTTCAGGGGATATGCCCAAGCGAACGCGCCAACGCGATCGCGCAACTGGCGATCCTGCTGCTTCAGGCGGCTGGTGTGCAGCGGACTGGAGCTGACGATGGCGAACACTGATCTGCTGCCCGCCACGGTGCTGCGTCGCAAGGCCGTCGTCTACGTGCGGCAGTCCACCCAGACGCAGGTTCAGAACAACCTGGAGAGCAAGCGCCGCCAATACGACTTGGTCGAGGAGGCACGCCGCCGCGGATTCACGCAGGTCGAAGTCATCGACGATGACCTCGGTCGGTCCGGGAGTGGCATGGTGGCCAGACCCGGCTTCGATCGGCTCGTCGCGTGGCTCTGCGCCGGCGAGGTCGGTGCCGTGCTGTGTTTCGACGCGTCGCGGCTGGCGCGTAATGGTCGCGACTGGCATCACCTGCTGGAGCTTTGCGGCTTGTTCGAGGCTCGTGTGATCGACCTGGATGGCGTCTATGACCCGTGTCGTCCCAACGATCGGCTGCTACTGGGCATGAAGGGCAGCATCAGCGAGTTCGAGCTCGGCGTGCTTAGAGCACGCATGTTCGAAGCCGCCCGCGCCAAGGCCCAGCGCGGCGAACTGCGCATCAGCGTACCCATTGGCTACGTCTGGCATCGCGAGGTCGGTTTGGGGCTTGATCCCGATCTGCGCCTGCAGGAGGCGATCAGGTTGATCTTCGCTCGCTTTCGCAAGCTGGGCAGCGCGCGCCAGGTCTTTCTCTCGCTCGCAGCTGAACAGGTTCAATTCCCGCGTCCCTCTGATGGCAAGAAGATGGTGACGTTCGACTGGACCCCGATCCGCTATCGCAATGTGATCTCGGTGCTCAAGAACCCCTTCTATGCAGGCACGTACGCCTACGGCAAGAGCGAGAAGCGCACCACTCTCGTGGAGGGGCGGCTGCGCAAGAGCTACGGACACGGCAAGCCGGTCGAGCAGTGGGAGGTAATGCTCAAGGACCACCATGAGGCCTACATCGATGCGGCCGAGTTCGAGCGCAATCAGAAGCAGCTTGCCATCAATGCCTACGGTAAAGTCGGGGCGCGGTGGCCGAGCGCTGCTTGCGGGGATGCTCTGCTGCGCCCGCTGTGGCCGCCGTCTAACGGTGGCGTATACGGGCCGAGGGGCTGGTCAGCCCGTGTATCGATGCGACCGCCGCAGCGTGCAATTGGCGCTGCCGCAGTGCTTCGGCTTCGGAGGTCGTCGACCCGACGAGGCTGTCGCACGAGAGCTCCTGAGAGCGGTCGAGCCCTTGGCTATCGAAGCGGCATTGCAAGCTGAACGGAGGCACATGGAAGTCCAAGCGGAACAGCGGCGAATCGTGGACCTAGAACTGCAGCAAGCACGCTATGAAGCAACGCTGGCAGAGCGCCGCTATGCGGCATGCGACCCCGACAACCGTTTGATCGCCGCACAGCTCGAGAAGAGCTGGGAGTCGGCGCTGCAGCGTGTGCAGGCATGCCAGCGGCGCTTCGACGCTGTAGATCAAACACTGTCGGCCGTTGCGATGCCCGATCTCGGTGGACTCGCCCAAGATCTCTCTGCCGCATGGGATGCGCCCGGCGTGACAATGCGCACTCGCCAGCAATTGCTTCACACCTTAGTCCAGGAGATCTTTGCCGATCCCGATGAGAAGACACGAGAGATCGTGCTGACGATTCATTGGCGCGGAGGTCAGCATTCGTAGATCAGGCTCGCGAAGCCGAAGTCCGGCGAGCACGGCTGTCGAACTCCCGATGAAGCCCTGGCTGTGATCCGCAGCATGGCGGGCAAGTGGTCCGACGAGCATATCGCCGCTACCCTCAATCGCATGGGCCTTCCCACAGGTCAGGCGAAGACCTGGACCGCGCATCGCGTGAGCTCCGTGCGTAGGGTGAATGACATCCGCGCGTACTCTTCAGCGCACAAGGATGGGCAGTGGTTGACCATGTCAGAGGCCGCAACCGAACTCGGCGTCAACAATCACCGCATTCGGCGTCTGATCAAGGACGGCATACTGCCCGCCGAGCAGGTTGTGCCGCGGACGCCGTATCAGATTCGAGCCAGCGACCTGCTGGATCCGAAGGTCATCGACGCGGCAGCCCGGACCGATCGCCCGTGTCGGGCCGTCGGCGAGAACCAGATCCCAATGTTTTCAACTACTTAACGAAGTGGGGCACTATGAACAGGTCATTGTGATGGGCCGGATCAGGTTCTTGATGCGGTTGTTGTCTGCCGCCAAGTTGCCATCGTCAATGAAGCGCGTCAGCGCCGCCCAGCGCTTGAGGCTGTAATCGATGGCCTTGGCGGTCGTCGTGCCGTCAGGCACCTTCTGGCGGTTGGCGATCAGCCACGCATGCAGCAAGTCGGCCGCCGTCCTGGACTTGAGCTGGCGGATGCGCAGTCGCTCGTCGTGCGTCAAGTCCTTGGCCTCGCGCTCGATGTCGTAGAGGGTGCCGAACAGCTTGAGCGCTTGCTCGGCCAGCGTGCTGCTGTGATTGGCCCACAGTTCGTGGAACTTGCGCCGAGCGTGGGCCAAGCAACCGGCCTCGGTCACGCCGGTGTTCATGACCTGCTTGTAGCCGGCGTAGTCGTCGCAGATCAGCGTGCCGCGCCAGCCGCCTGTGCCGTCTTCGGCAATGCCCAGGAAGCGTCGTGCATTGTGACCCGCGCGGCTCTCGGCAAAGTCGAAGACCACTGCGCTGATGTCGTCCCAGGCCGTGCTGCAGTAGCTCCACAGGTAGGCACGGTGGGTTTTGCCATCGCGCATGCCTGCGGGCTTGAGCATGGCCGCCGGCGTCTCGTCGGCGTGCAGCACGCGGCGCTTGAGCAGGTCCTCGCGCATGGCCTGCACCAGCGGGTCCAGTTCCACACCGATGGCACCGATCCACTCGGCCTGCGTCGAGCGTGGCACGGCGAAGCCGGCGCGCCCGAGGATGCCCTCCTGGCGATACAGCGGCTGGTGGTGGATGTACTTGGCCACCACCACGTGCGCCATCAAGCCGGCAGTGGCGATGCCCTTGTCGATCACACACGCCGGTACAGGCGCTTGGACCAGCGTATGGCACTGGGCGCAAGCCCACTTGCCCCGCACATGCCGCTCCACGCTGAAGCGGCCCGGCTCGTAGTCGAGCTTCTCGGACACGTCCTCGCCGATGCGCCGCATCTGGCAGCCGCAGCCCGGCGTCGCGCAGGTACTGCTCTCGGGCTCGTGGTGGACGTCTCGGCGCGGCAGATGAGCCGGCAGCGCCTGGCGCTTGGGCGTCTGCTTCTCGCGCGGCTCTTTGGCCGGGTGCTTGAGCTTGCCGATCTCTCGGTCCAGCGCCGCCAGGTCCTCATCAATGGCCTCTTCCAGCAAGCTCTTCTGTTTGGGGCTGAAGCGCTCTGAGGTGGCGGCGAACTTCGGTCGCTTGAGCACGGCCATCTCGTGCGCCATTTTGGCGTTCACGGCGCTGATGTGCTTGATCTGGGCCTGCTGCTGCAGGGCCAGTGCGCACACCTCGGCGAAGCTCATGCCCGCAAAGGCTGGGTCGATGACGTGGGGGCTGTCCATCACTGCCGTGATGCTGCCAGCGCAAGCGGCAGCGCGCCATCAGCACAGTCAGCAATGGACGGCTCGGAACGAGATGATCAGAGCGAGGTGATCACACCCGCCTCCCCGATGCGCTGCCATGGCAGGCCCAGCACCAGCGCATCCAACTGTGGCCGGGTCAGTGCCAGCGTGCTGCCCTCCTGGGGCCAGACGAAGCGGCCGGCGTTCAGCCGCCTGGCTGCCAACCACACGCCGATGCCGTCGTGCACCAACGCCTTCATCCGGTTGGCGCGCCGATTGGCGAACAGGTAAGCGTGGTGCGGCCGAGCCTCACCGAAGACCTTGACCACGCGGCCCAGCGCCGTCTCGGTGCCGGCGCGCATGTCCAGCGGCTCGCAGGCCAGCCAGATCGCGTCCACCCGGATCACCGCAGCAGCTCGCGCGTCCACGCGGCAAAGTCCACCGCCGCACTGGCCGGCCAGGTGATGGTCATCGTGACGGCTCCGCGACGCAGTTCCACGCGGATGTCCGCTGGCGCCGCTGCAGACACTGTCGGCATGGCAAGCGGCAACGCGATGAACTCGCCTGTCTTGGCGGGCGTCGCACCCTTGCCCTCACGGGCCATTTGCCGCCAGCGGTGCACCACGTTGGCGTTGATGCCGTGGGCCATCGCCACCTTGGCTACCGACGCGCCAGGCTCGCCGCACTCGGCCACCACCTGCGCCTTCATCGACGCGCTGTACTGCCGCCGCATGTCTGTCTTCTCGCTTGTCATCGTGTCCACCTAAGTTACGTGGACACTATCCTTGCTGCTGCGCTCGACGACTTCAAGATGACTTGGCCGGACGGATACAATGCTCAAACAAGTTCAAAAGCTGCATTTTTGATCTGAACGGGACACCAGACAAGCAAGCGCTGAGACGCGATGCTAGTGCACACGGTCCCTAAGCGACGGTACGTAGCACTTGGTAGTCGGTTGCGCCCACGTATCTAGTGGCAGCTCCCGATCCGTTGCGCACTTTGGCTTCTCGCGGGTTCACTAGGTCGAGTGCTTCGCAACGTATTGTCAAACTGTCAACGGTATCGATGCATAGTTGAATGAATAACCATCTCCACCGCGTCGAGCTGCGTCAATTGTTCGGTAGAGTCTGCTGGCGCTCCTCGGATAGACCCCGTGCCACATGGATATGTGTGGACGCTCTCCCTACATAGGCGGAGGGGAACTGGTTGTTACGAACGCGTGTTTGGTTGTGCCGTCCGATTCGATCGTCTGGAAATACCGTTGTTAAGTGGGCCGACCGGTGATACACCGGTCTACTTGCCTTTCGGTTTGTCTACGTGAGTCGGTCCATACGCCACGCCGCAGGCGTGGCACCAGTCAGTTTGCGAAACGTTCGACCAAAGTGAACTGCGTCGGCAAAACCAGTGGCAATGGCAATGTCTTCCAAGCCGTCGTTCGTATTGAGTAAGAGGTTCCTGGCGCTCTCGATGCGTGATTGCAACTGCCACTGGTACGGCGCCAACCCAGTAGAGGCCTTGAAAGCGCGGCTGAAGTGAGATTGCGACAAACCAGCTATTTTTGCGAGCGTCTCAAGCTCCACCTTTTCCGGCATCTTCGACTCTAGATAGCCCAAAGCATCCTTAAGTTGAATGGCTGAAAGTCCGCTCTCGCTTCCTTTGGACTCCTTAGGTCGCTCGAAGAGCCGTGCTGCTATTGCAGCGGTCAACGAATCACCGTACAGCTGTGCTGTCGGGTCCGTGTCGCTAATCGAATCTGTGAGCAATTTGACCAATGTCCAGAGGCGATCGTCGAAGAGTCGCAGGTGAGGTGTATCGACAGGCCCCAATGATTCACAGATGCCCAGTCGGTCTTGAAGCATCGCCACGTCGAAACTGATAGCAGCGCACTTCACGTAGAGAGTGTCTGATGAATGGCCCCACAGCTCATGCCCCGCCGGAGCGAAATACATGTGCTTGGGCTTGTAAGCGATCGGATTGGGCTTGTTTGCGGCAGACCTGGTTTCCGCATGGTCTCGACCGACTTCCTCAAGTAGGGTGCCAAGTCGAGTGGATTCCTCATGGCTGTCCATTTGAAACAAAACCCTTCCCGTGCAAGTGAATTCATTTAGATCCACATTCACGCCATTCCAGTTGCGGCTGGACACCGTCAACATGGCCATGTTTTCAGGTAGTTCAGCGTCGGTTGACGTAGTAGTTTGATAAGCTGGACATGCACTCATGACGCATCTCTCTTCATGGACTGGCGCCTCTATGGAGGGCGGGAAGTTGGATGCGACGGATCTTCCCATTTTTTTTCTCGAGACGGTGATCGCAATTTTGCGTTTCTGTGTCGCACATTTAGGAACACCAAATGGGGATAGAAGATTTGCTAACCTTTGTGGAGGTCGCCGACTCAGGGTGCATCACATCCGCCGCCGATCGCCTCGGTATTGCCAAGTCTGTAGTGAGCCGCAGGCTGATCAAACTTGAGGCCGAGCTCGGTGTGCAATTGCTTGTGCGAAACACGCGTGGCGCGTTCGTAACAGAAGCTGGCGCCACTTTTCGCCAATACGCCGCTAGGATCTGCGCGGAGATTGACGCTGCAAAAGAGTCCATACTTCCCGATGGAGATTTGCGTGGCCGACTTAGGATCGCGGCACCTCTATCGTTTGGCCCGACCCACTTTGCTCCGTTGCTGGCGGAGTTGGCGCTACAACACCCGCAGCTCCAGATCCACACCACTTACAGCGACCGCACTGTGGATCTGGTCGCAGAAGGGTACGACTGCGCGATTCGGGTGGGTCACTTGGCAAGCTCCAACCTTGTCGCTCAACGAGTTGGGTCTGTAAACGGAGGGCTTGTCGCTAGCCCCACTTACATCATGGCCCATGGCCAGCCAGAATCACTAGATCAACTCACTGATCATGCATTGCTGGTGCAGGGGATGCATCCTTGGCAACTGATGAACGGAGACGAGGTCGTAACAATTAGGCCACAAGGCCGCTTCAGTGCGGACAACGGAATTGCGCTTGTCGCTGCCGCAGTGGCCGGTGCAGGGATAGGCTATTTTCCGTTTGGACTGATGCGCTCTCATTTAGCGTCTGGTGCTCTCGTCACAGTTCTTCCGCAGCACCCCAGCAAGCCCGCAGGAGCTTTCGTCGTTCGCCCTCCAGGCCAACATCCTTCTCGTAATCTTCGAGTGCTCACCCAGATGCTAAGGGACTACTTTGCCAAGTTTCCAGACTTTGACTCTGGTTCGATTCAGCCTTAAGGCAACGCTGAATAAGCCCTGGATGGTCTGAGATTTGCATGGCCTGAGGATCCCCAGATCCTGTGCCCGAACATGAAGCAGCAGACCCTATCCGTAGCAGCCGATCAGGCCGATGCTTTCGAGCAATACCGCAAGCCCACCCGGCGCGATACCTTCCTGGCAACCATGCAAGCCATCGTGCCTTGGCAGGAACTGTGCTCGGTCATCGAGCCGCACTATCCCAAGGCCGGCAATGGGCGCCCGCCTGTGGGTCTAGAGCGCATGCTGCGCATGTACTTCGTTCAGCATTGGTTCAATCTTGCTGATGAAGCCTGCGAGGACGCGCTGCTCGACAGTACGGCCTTGCGGCGCTTCGTAGGAATCGATCTGGGCTGTGAACGTGTACCGGATGCCACGACGCTGCTGAGGTTTCGCCGGTTGCTGGAGAGGCACGAGTTGGGCGAGGCTTTGTTTGCCAAGGTGGGCAGGTGCTGCAGGCCCAGGGGTTGAGAGTGGGAACGGGAACCATCGTAGATGCCACCATCATCGGTGCGCCCAGCTCCACCAAGAGTACCGACAAGCAGCGCGACCCCGAGATGCACCAGACGCGCAAGGGCCAGCAGTGGTACTTTGGCATGAAGATACACATCGGCGTGAACAGCCGTAGCGGACTGGCTCACGGCGCTGTGGTGACAGCGGCCAACACCCACGACAAGCATCCACTGCCCGATCTGCTACACGGCAACGAGCGGCGTGTGTATGGCGACAGCGCCTACGCCAGCCAAAAGGCATTGATTGCTTCCAAAGCACCGCAAGCACACGACTTCACCAACCAGCGGGTGCGCAAGACGGGCGAAGTCGATGAAGCCGAGCGCTCAAGAAACCGCAGCAAGTCCAGGGTAAGGGCCCGAGTGGAGCATGTCTTTGCGGTGGTCAAGCGGCTGTGGGGCTTTACCAAGGTGCGCTACCGTGGGCTGGCCAAGAACGCCACGCGCTCGTTTGTGGCCTTGGGCCTGGCCAACATCTACTTGGCGCGCAAGCATCTTGGGGCATGAGTGCGCCCGCAATGTGAGCGTCCAGTGGCCTCATCTTGAAGACAGACCGGCGGTATAGGAGCCTCGTGTCCACTAACTCTTGGTGGACACGTGAACACTATCTCAGATCAACAGGTCAGCCCGCGCCGGCGGCGTCGCCTTCACAGTGATGAATTCAAAGCCGATGCTGTAGCCAGCTGCATGCAGCCTGGCATGTCGATGGCTGCCGTTGCAATGGCCCATGGCGTCAATGCCAATCTACTGCGCCGTTGGGTGCGCGAGGCCGAGCTGAGGCCACCGGGCATCGCCCTAGGTAAGCCCACGGCCCGTGGCATGCAAGCTCCAGAGGCCAAGCCTTTGTTCGTCCCTGTGAGCCTGCCGCCACCGGTTGCAGCAGAACCGGTCGCCGACATCCGCATTGAGCTGCAGCGCGGTGCCACAGCGATCACCGTCACCTGGCCGGCCAGCGCCGCCAGCGAGTGCGCCGCGTGGATGCGTGAGCTGCTGCGATGATCCGCATTGACGCGATGTGGTTGGCTGTAGAGCCTATCGACATGCGTGCCGGTGCCGACCGGCTGCTGGCGCGCGTGGTGCAGGTATTCGGTGCTGCTCAGGCCCACCACGGCTACCTCTTCGCCAATTCCCGCGGCACTCGCATCAAACTGCTCGTGCACGACGGCTTCGGCGTGGGGTGTGCGGCGCGGCGCCTGAACGCCGCTCACTTCACCTGGGCCTCAGCTACTTTGGGCGGTCCAGCCTCGCTGGAACTCGGGCGTGCTCAGTTCGACGCCCTGGTGCTCGGCCTGCCCTGGCAGCGTCTGCTAGAGCTGCAGCGCATCTGCCGGGCATGAGCGCCGCACTCTGACAACGGCAGTTGTGCTGATGGTGCTGCCAGGCCGTGTCTGGCACGATGCCCCTATGCTCGACCTGCGCAACCTCACGGCCCATGACCTGCAAGGTCTGGCGCCGGATGCCGTTGCGGCGCTGGCCCGGCAGATGCTTGAACACATCGAGCAGCAGGCTGGCCAGTTGCAACAAAAGGATCGAGAGATTGAACGCAAGGACCGCGAGATCGCGCTGCGCGAGGCCTAGCTGGAGAAGGTGCAGTTCGAACTGGCGCGCCTGAAGCGCTGGAAGTTCGGCGCCAAGACCGAGGCCATGAGCGCCGACCAGCGGCGCCTGTTCGAGGAGACCTTGGCCGAGGACGAGGCAGGCCTGCAGGCCCAACTCGATGCACTGCGCGCCCAGGTCACGCAAACCGGCCAGGGCCCCCCCCCGAAGCCCCCGCCGCGCCGGCCGCGACGCCAAGCGCTACCCGAGCACTTGCGTCGTGTCGAACACCAGCACGAGCCTGCAGACACCACCTGCCCGAGCGAGGGCTGCGGCCGCGCCATGACCCGCATCGGCGAAGACGTCAGCGAGTGGCTGGACATCATCCCGGCCGAGTTCTTCGTGCACCGCTACATCTATGGCAAGTGGGCGTGCCGCTGCTGCCAAGTGTTGAAGCAGCAGCCCACCGTCCCTGAGATCATCGACGCGGGCCTGCCTGCCAGCGGGTTGCTGGCCCATACGCTCATCAGCCGCTTCGCCGACCACTTGCCGTACTACCGGCAGGAGGCGATCAATGCGAGGGCCGGCGTGCATACGCCACGCTCAACGCTCGCCAGTTGGGCTGGCCAGGCTGGAGCGGCCCTGCAGCCGCTGTACGAAGCGCAAAAGTGCTTCGTGCTCGCCAGCCGGGTTCTGCACGCCGACGAGACGCCGGTAGCGCTCTTGGACCCGGGCGCTGGCAAGACCCGCAAAGCCTATGTGTGGGCTTATGCCCGCAGCTACCACGACCCGACACCGGGCGTGGTCTACGAGTTCGCCCGCGGGCGTGGGGCGCAATACCCAATGGACTTCCTGGCTGGGGATGTGCGCGCAGGGCTGCCCGCCTGGCAAGGCACGCTGCTGACTGACCGCTACGGCGCCTACGACCCGGTGCTCGATGAGCGAGTGCACCCAGGTCGCAAGGCCGCAGCATGCGTGGCACACGCCCGGCGAAAGTTCGACGAGCTTGCCAAGGCCGGCACCAGCGCGGTGGGCGAGGATGCGATACAGCGCTTTGCAGGCATCTACGCGGTCGAACGTGAACTCGCTGGCTTGAGCGATGAGGGGCGGCGCAGCGGGCGGCAAGCACTGACCCGGCCGCTGTGGGACCAGCTCGGCGCCTGGCTGCAACTTGAGCGCCGGCGCGTTGCTCACGGCGGCTCGACGGCAGCTGCCATCGACTACACGCTCAAGCACTGGACGGCACTCACGCATCACCTCGAAGACGGCGCGGTACCCATCGACAACAACCACCTGGAGCGCCAGATCAAGCCATGGGCGATGGGGCGCAAGGCCTGGATGTTCGTGGGCAGTGAACTGGCCGGACAACGCGCGGCTGCGGTGATGAGCTTGGTGCAGTCGGCCCGCATGTGTGGCCACGAGCCTTGGGCCTACCTGCGCGATGTTCTGCTGCGGCTTCCGACGCAGCTCAACAGCCGCATTGAGGACCTACTGCCGCATCGTTGGCAGCCCGCCTAAAACCGCCGATCGCCTGCCGCAAGGTGGGTCGACTAGACGCTCACCCCGCAATGGGCACCAAGGGCGCTTGAGGCCGTAAACGGCCTCGGGATCTCCGGGACACCGGCGTATTGCCGAGGTTCCGTCACGCGAAATTCGATCAGAGCACAGGGGCTGGCGGAAACGGGGGCTTGTTGAGCGTTGCCTTACCGAAAAGGCCCTATCGACCATAGGCGCCAGGAGCTGGTAGACCCGACGGAAGCTTAGTCGTGGTTACCGTTAGGAGTTCGACATCATTGCCCGGGCGTAGACTCGGCTGGCTGCGCTCTATTGGCCGCCCTCCTAAGCAAAAGTGCCTTCCCGGCCATTTTGCCGCCCAACGTCTCGTGAACAAAGCGTTCGGAATCATGAGTCCTTACGGTCTTCATGATTTCGTCCGCTTCATTCTCGTCAGCTCCAGTGGCAAGCACCGCTTCTCGGCCCAGTTGCATAGCGGACTCAAAAGTTTCGCGTATCACATAGTCAGCACCTACCGCGTTCAAAGCCACAGCGTGTTCACGGTCATAAGCCCGGACCAAGAGCTTCGCTTGGGGAAACGCGACTCGCGCGATTTCCACGATCCGGATGCTTGCGGTCCGATCATTGATGCAAACCATGATGACGCTCGCAGTTTTCGCGCCGGCAGAGTGCAGGATGCTCAGGTAGCTCCCGTCTCCATAAAAAACT
Source organism: Acidovorax sp. Root219 (assembly GCF_001428665.1). Lineage (GTDB taxonomy): Bacteria > Pseudomonadota > Gammaproteobacteria > Burkholderiales > Burkholderiaceae_C > Acidovorax. The sequence continues at coordinate 159,183 of NZ_LMIJ01000011.1, read as the reverse complement.
TTGAAGCCGTAGCTTTGTGCCTCTCGGATGACGCTTGTGTCGCTGTCAATGACAGTCAGCGATGCCCCGCGCGAAAGAACCCCTTGACTGGCGATTTGTCCCACGCGACCAAATCCGATGATTAGTACTCTTGCCGTCCGTTCAATCGCTGGTTCTTCGGCTTGCCCATTGCGCTGCACTCGTAAGCGGCTGTACAGCTTGTGAGTCATTACCGCTAAGGGCGTAAGAGCCATCGACAAAACTACGATGGCTGTGACGTTGGCGTGGATTGCAGGAGTGATGATGAGTGCTGAAGCCGCGGCCGAGAACAGGACGAAGGCGAACTCGCCACCTTGAGCCATTAGTACAGAGCGTTCGAGCGCTTCTTCGTGCGATGCCTTCGAGATCCGTGCCACTAGATAGATGCAGGCTGCTTTCGTAAGCATGAGTGAAGTGACGCTCGCGACGATAAGTCCCGCATTCTCCCGCACGACAGCGAAGTCAAGCGACATCCCCACCCCGAGAAAAAATAGCCCTAGCAATATTCCGCGGAATGGCTCAATGTCGGCTTCCAGTTGGTGACGGAAAGTCGATTCCGATAGAAGTACGCCGGCGAGGAAGGCTTCTAGTGCCATGGAGAGTCCTCCCATCTGCATCAACAGGGCTGCTCCGAGCACTACAAACAGAGCTGCTGCGGTCATGGCATCTTTCGCGTTTGCCTTCGCGAGAGCTTCGAACAAAGGATTCAGAAGCCAGATGCCCGCAACAACCAAAGCCGCGACTGAGCCGACAGCAGTTGCTACGGTAGTAAGCTTTGCTGCCGCCGAAGCTTCCAAGTGAACTGGCAGTGGTGCGAGAAAAGCGATGAGCGCAAGCAGCGGTACGATGAGGAGATCCTCGAACAGCAAAATCGCGACGATTCGTTGGCCACGAGGTGAAGCGACGTCGCCGCGCTCGGACAACGTTTGCATGACGATTGCGGTGGATGTGAGGACGAACCCCATTGCGCAGATGAATGCAGCAGGCGGGGTAAGACCAAACGTAATGCTAACCAGCGTGAGCAATGCGCCACAGACAACCATCTGCATACTACCCAATCCGAAAATGGCTTTGCGGAGACTCCAAAGATGCGACGGTCGCATCTCAAGTCCGACGACGAACAAAAACATTACAACGCCCAGTTCTGCCACGTGGACGATTGCCCCTGCGTCTTTGAACCAACCAAGCCCAGAGGGGCCTACCACTAGGCCAGCGCATAGATACGCCAACACGGTCCCTAACCCAAGTCGCTTGAATATTGGTACCGCTAAAACCGCGGTCCCGAGCAGAAGCACTGCCGGCATGAGGTCGCGCCCGAGGTTTTGATCGGCCATGCTCAATGTTCCTTTTGGAGATTGTTTGCTAGAAAAGCTTAGTCCTCGTGCGCATGAGTCGCCCGCTCAGAGTGCGCGAGCTGAGGCTGACATGCAGAGAGATCAACAGTGACCAATCAGATCCACGCAGAGGTCTGGTCGGAATGCGTTCTGCTGATCCTCAGCAGCGATCGTGTAGCTTTGAATCGAGTACTGGTTCATGAAGAGATTGTTGTTTGCAACGGGCGCGTAGGCACTGTCGGAAAGTGCGCTGCATAGTCAGAAAGCACCGGGAAAGAGACTGTCAAAAACTATGTGTTCAGGGCATAGCATGACGATAGGAGCATGTATGCCAAGCAAGTTGAACAAACCCAGGAAGGCTGCACCAGCACTGCCGACCATCCCCAAAGAGATCCTTGACCAGTTCGGGCAAGGAGCGATGACGGCCGATGCCATCAACGCCGCCTCCATGGCGTTCAAGAAGGCCTTGATCGAGCGGGCGCTGGGTGCCGAGCTGAGCCACCACCTGGGCTACCCGCACGGGGCCGACAAGCCCTCGCACAGCCCCAACCAGCGCAATGGAACGAGCGGCAAAACGGTGCTGACCGAGGACGGCCCATTGCAGATCGATGTTCCCCGTAACCGGGAAGGCTCCTTTGAGCCAATCCTGATCCCCAAGCACGAAAGGCGCTTCACTGGCTTTGATGACAAGGTCGTGGCCATGTACGCGCGTGGCATGACCGTGCGCGAGATCCAGGCCTTTCTGACAGAGCAATACGGCGTGGATGTCTCAGCGCAATTCATCAGCTCGGTCACCGACGAGGTGATGGCTGAGGTCACCTCCTGGCAAAGCCGCCCCCTGGAGCCCATGTACCCCGTGGTGTTCTTTGATGCGCTGCGCGTGAAGATCCGCGAGGACGCAGTGGTGCGCAACAAGGCGATCTACCTGGCGCTGGGCGTCTTAGCCGACGGCTCTCGCGATATCCTGGGACTGTGGATCGAGGGCACGGAGGGAGCCAAGTTCTGGATGAAGGTCTTCAATGACCTCAAGACACGCGGCGTCAACGACATCCTTGTCGCGGTGACCGATGGGCTCAAAGGCATGCCCGAGGCGCTGGCGGCTGTGTTCCCGGCCACGACGCTGCAAACGTGCATCGTGCACCTGATCCGCAACAGCCTGGACTTTGCCAGCTGGAAAGACCGCAGAGGGCTGGCGGCAGCGCTCAAACCGGTCTACACGGCGGCGACGATGGAGGCGGCCATGAAGGAGCTGGATGCCCTGGAGGCGGGAGCCTGGGGCCAAAAGTTCCCTACCGTCATAGCGGCCTGGCGCAGGGCGTGGGAGCGGGTCATTCCCTTCTTTGCCTTCCCACCAGCCATTCGCAAGGTGATCTACACGACCATGCCATCGAGAGCATCAATGCGCAGTTGCGCAAGATCATCAAGACCCGAGGCCACTTCCCCAACGATGAGGCGGCGAACAAGCTGATCTGGTTGGCGTTGCGCAACATCACGGCAGAGTGGGGGCGCGCTGCGCCAGATTGGAAGAGTGCGATGAACCAGTTTGCGATCCTCTACGAGGGTCGCTTCATCAAGTCCGCTGCTTAGACAAGCAGCTTCACCGCCTTGAACACAAGAAATCTGACACTCCCCCGGGAAATCCAAATCAACGGAGTGGCACATGAGCAAATTCAACTGGTCTTGCCAGGATTAGTCAGTGACGGCCTCATCGGCTGAGCGGAAACTTTCTCCCGTCAAAAGCAGGATTCGATGACGGGCCATTCAAAGCCCTGAAATCTACTGATTCACCAGTCGCGAGCTTGCATGGGCGACTGTGAAATTCTTGCTGGCGACTAACACCGCTCAACTCTACCAACCCACCATGAACAGCATCAGACGCCTTCTTATCGCATCGGTCACGGCAACCTGTGGCCTGATGTTCCATCCCATCACTACCGCAACCCCAGCAACTGCGAACGGAAAAAAGATGACCACAAGCCAATACATCACCGCCAACGATGGCACCCAACTCTATTTCAAAGACTGGGGTCCGAAGAACGGACAAGTTGTTGTGTTTAGCCACGGCTGGCCTCTCAACTCGGACAGTTGGGAGTCGCAGATGCAGTTCTTGGCAGAGAAGGGATACAGGGTTATCGCACATGACCGTCGAGGCCATGGCCGCTCCGGCCAGCCTTGGGAAGGCAACACAATGGACCAATACGCTGACGATTTAGATGCTGTTTTGCGCAAGCTCAATGTCAAAGGCGTTGTCTTGGTGGGCTTCTCTACTGGCGGGGGCGAAGTAGCGCGCTACGTCGGGCGTCATGGGACCGCCCGTGTATCCAAGGTTGCGCTCGTCAGCGCAATCACACCTATTATGGGAAGAACCACTACGCACCCTGAAGGCGTTCCAACAGAAGTCTTCGAAAGCCTGCGCAAGGGTTCGCTCGAAAACCGATCGCAGTTGTACAAAGATATCGCTAGTGGACCATTCTTCGGATTCAATCGTCCCGGGGCAAAGGTTTCGACAGGTCTGATCGATAGCTTCTGGACGCAAGGCATGCAGGCCAGCAGTAAAGCGACGTACGACTGCATTAACGCGTTTTTCTATTCAGACTTCCGTGATGACCTAAAGAAGTTCAATATTCCAACCCTGGTCGTTCATGGTACGGATGACCAGATTGTGCCGATCGAAACCACTGGCCGAGCAGTTGCCAAGCTGGTTCCAAATGCGAAGCTTATCGAATACGCTGGCGGCCCACACGGTATCACCGATACGCACAAGGACCAACTGAACAATGACCTGCTCGAATTTGTGAAGAAGTAAAGATGAGCCCGTGGTGCGTAGCGCCCGGGCGTTCTCTTGATAGCACGAAGGCGTAGAAACAATACCGAAGGGCCGACACATGAAGGCTGTGGTCTATAACAACGCGGAAGGGTTGGGTGTCCTGGAGTACAAAGACGTACCGGATCCTTCAGTCAGGTCTGATGATGTGCTGATAGAAGTGGAAGCTATATCCATTGAGAAAGGTGACGTAAGTGACCGCCGTCAAAGCGCTCCGCCTGATCTTTCGTGGACAGTTGGGCTAGCCGCTGCGGGTGTCGTGCGAGCCGTCGGATCCTGCATAGAAAATCGGAAGGTGGGCGACAGAGTCGCCGCATTCGACGTTCAGGGTTCACACGCGGAATTGTGGGCCGTGCCTGCAACGCGGACTTGGCTTCTTCCTGACCAGGTTGCTTCAAAAGACGCCGCTGTCATGACAATGTCTTTTGGCACCGCAAATCACTGTCTCTTCGTGAGATGCGGGTTGCTACGCGGAGAGACAGTCTTGATACAGGCGGCCGCCGGCGGGCTAGGGATTGCTGCGGTTCAGCTCGCTGTACTTGCGGGTGCAAACGTATTAGCAGTGGCTAGCGGAGCCCTTAGGTGCAAAATGTTGTACGCGCTAGGGGCCTACCATGTTATCGATAGAACGACGTGTGACGTGGTCAGTGAAGTGTTGCGCGTTACCGGCAACAGGGGGGTCGATGTCGCACTAGACCCAAATGAAACGACGTTGCGTGATTCGATGGCTGTGCTAGCGCCCGAGGGCCGCCTGGTGTTCGTGGGGAGTGCGGGCAGCACAGCCATAGAAGTTGATCTCAGAAAGTCAATGCAAGCCAATCAGACGCTTTTCGGCGTTTCTATGGGAGCAGTTCTTGAGAAGCCGAAGGTTTGGTCAACGGTGGATTCTTTGTTCAAGCAACTTGCCACGCAGCGAATAAAAGTCCTGATTGATAGGACATTCCCACTTTCAGACGCGGCAATTGCACACCGGTACGCGGAGAACACAGCATCGTTTGGTCCTGTCGTCTTGACGCCGTGATCGATGGCCCTGAGAAGGTATTGATCTCCGCAGTGTTATCGGCTTCACATGTGCGGCGTGAAGAGGGTCTCGGCGATGAGAAAAGCAATCACCGGTTGTCGCGTTAACTGGGCTGTGCCACATCAACAGTGAGTGGTTGGGTCGTAGCTTTGGGACTGCTTTGCATCGGCGGGTCGGAATCAACTCCAGAGGACGGCTTCGCAACTCTTTATTTGAGAAATCTGCTGTGAGGCCTTGACAGCTTAGTCCGGATATCTATCGGATCTCATAGGGCACCCCCGCTCAGGTATCGCCGTACGTCCATATCGTCCTGAGGATAGGCCACTGGATTCACAGCTTACGCCTCTGCATCTGGTGCGAATCTTTTTCGGATTCCCTTGTGAAGGTCTGCTCGCGAAGCTTACGCCCATTGTTTGAGTCTTGTTGGAGACGACATCTCTGGACTGCCCTGCGCAAATGAAATCGGCGATCAGCAGTAATTCTTTTGAACTGCTGCGCGCACGATTGGACAGTGACGGGCTCCGCTCTTCTCGGCAACATACGTCGCATGAAGTATGAGTTTTCGCGAAAGCATCCGAAGCAGCAATCGCTGTCGAACACTTGCTAGATGGATAGGTCTAGGCAGAAGTCGTTTTAACCCATCTCCTCTTTTCTGTGTTACGAGCTTCGGAAGTTTCTCCATCATCAATTCAAAAAGGCGGAGCGGTGTAGAGAATCCCCCAGATACATCGCGACATGCTGTTGGCTTGCAGAGGGAGGCAGCTATGTGCAAAACAGACCGCGCCATCGTCATTGATGCCGCGATAGACAAATGGTGAATTTATGAATGCGATCATTAGCCATCTACCTTCTGCCACCTACCGCACACGTCGCGTAGCCCTCCGAACGAACGGGATTAGACACGGGAAGGTGACCCGATTGATGAGCCCTGCAGACCTCGGCCAGATGCTGAAGCCTTTTGTATTCCTTGACATGTTTGACGTCGACTTTCACGACGCGCAAGTCAAGTTCCCTATTCATCCCCATTCTGGACTCGCAACCATCACAGTAATCACCGAGGGAAACTTACGATTCGACGATGACGCAGACGGGACTGGATATATCGGCTTTGGCGGTTTTGAGTGGATGCGCGCAGGCAATGGGGTGTGGCACGGCCAAGAGCTCTCAGCAGGCACCACCCCGAGAGCAAAAGGCTTTCAGCTATGGATAGCCTTGGCTCCGGAGCTCGAACATGAGTCTGTCGACAGTCAATATGTTGAGGCCGCTTCCGTTCCAACGGTCGGCCCGGCTCATGTGATTCTCGGACGCTATGAGGGGGCCCGGAGCCCGGCACGTGCTCCCCAAGGTGTTACGTACCTACTCGTCAGATTGGCTGCCGGCATGGAGTGGACATTCACTCCTCCGTCGGTTGAATCGCTCGCTTGGATTGCCGTCGCAAACGGCTCCTTGGCCGGTGAGACTCAAGTGAAAACAGGCGAAATGGTCATCTTTGAGGAGTCGAATGAACCAATCAGCTTGCGTGCAAGTTTTGAATCGGACGCGGTGTTTGTGATTGGGTCTGCTAGGCCCCATCCGCATGAACTTTACCTGGGACGATATTCCGTGCACACCTCGTCAGACTCGCTTGCTACGGGTGAGGCCAATATAGCGCGTTTGAGAAAGCTCCTAGTTGATTCAGGTGACCGCCGAGGTCCTGGTGGCTCAATCCCAATCTTCTCAGATTGAGGAAACAGCTTCTGTGGGGAGGCATGTCGCGACCCTCAGCTGCGCATCCGGTCCCATCGCCATTTCATTTAATCGATGAGCAGATTCTGAGTCGCTTTTTTGATCAACCGAGACCGCGAGTGTGGACGATCTGGCTTCCCATGGAGAAGAACCCATTTCGCCGGTCAGTATTGATATCTTAGGAGTTCGATCATGAGTTACGTGTCCTACATTGAGCGACTGTTGCGCTATGCTTGCACGACCGCGTTAATTGTGTTGGCGCTACCTGGCTGCTCGACGCTTCCGGCGGAAGGCCCTCGGACTTACAGCACGGCCATGATTGCTGAAAGCCCCGCTACAGCAATGCTCGAGCAGGTGGCGGAGGCGTCGATGCGAGATGCAGAGCCGGGACAGAGCGGCTTTCGCATGCTGCTAGGCCCCGCGGCTCTCGACTTGCGACTCGAACTCATGCGTAAGGCCGAAAGATCGATAGACATGCAGTACTACCATCTGCACGACGACATAACAGGCCGGCTCGTCATGCGTGAGCTGCGAGATGCCGCAAAGCGCGGCATACGCGTGCGGCTTCTGCTCGACGATCTCTACACCGATGGGCTAGAGCCGGTACTTCACGGACTCGAGTGCGATCGCAACGTTGAGGTGCGACTTTTCAATCCATTTCCCACACGTGGTGGAGTCGGTAAGCGAATTGCAGGTGCACTGTTCGACTTCGCACGGTTAAACCGTCGGATGCACAACAAGATGTTTGTGGTCGACGGGGCCTTGGCAATCGCTGGTGGCCGCAATCTTGGTGACGAGTACTTTCTGCGCAGCTTGAAGTTCAACTTTTTTGATTTCGACGTTCTGATCGCCGGGCCAGTAGTATCTCAAATGGGCAGTCTCTTCGATGAATACTGGAACTCGCCGCAGGTGCGGACACTTCGCTCGGTCCAGCTTCCAGAACAGACGCAGGAAGTGTTGCGCCAGAATCTAGACATACGGCTTAACGCTACAAAGCGACCCGATCTCAGGCTTGTCTCAAGTGTCGATCGCCAAGGTCGATCAGCGCCCGATACACAACTCGCCGCAGGTCGAGTCGAGATGGTGTACGGCCACGCTCAAGCTTTCGCTGACTCACCGGCCAAGGCTTGGGGCGACACTGAAGTCGCGCGACTTCGAACCGGCGCGCTGCTCGACAACAATCGCCTACTTCTGCGATCAGAATTCCAAAAAGCCCATTCTGAAATCGCAATCGCCTCTCCTTATCTGGTTCCGGACACGATTGCACTGGAGGGGGCGCGCGTCAACATCGCCCGGGGAGTAAAGATCAGCCTGCTAACCAATTCGTTGGCTGCATCAGACGAGCAAGTGGTTCATACCGGCTATCGGCGCTACCGAGATAGGATGCTGCGATCCGGCTTGACGATCTTCGAGCTGCATCCCTCATTGGGTCAGAAAATTCTCATGCCTGGCGAGATCTCTGGAACGCCGTTGCGCCTGCACAGTAAAGCGACCATCATCGACCGGGAGCGACTGTTTATCGGGTCGGCAAACTTCGATCCGAGGTCTGAGGCACTCAACACCGAGTTCGGCATTTTTATCAACAGCCCGGCGCTCGCTGTCGAAGCTTTTGACCTACTGCAGCTTCTTCAGCGTGAGGCGTCGTACCAGGTCGCGCTGAAAGGGCACAGCGAAGATGAGTTGCAGTGGATTCACACGAACTCGGAGCAGCAAACCATCGTGGTCGACAGCGAGCCCGGAGCTGACCCTTGGACTCGCTTGCGACTCTTCATCCAGTCGATAGTTATTCCGGAATCACTTCTCTAAGAACCGCTGGGCGCATGGCCGGAGTTATGGTGAACCGGGGCGGTACAGACATCTACGTTTAACTTCACTCGTCGCTCGCAACCGTAGGCTTGGCTGTCGCCTCATGGAAAACATCGCTAAGCCTCTGAGATTTCCATCGAAGTTGCAGCGCAATGCTTCATCACATCGTGCGCCACGTTGAATACGTGCCTATTCACGCGCGAATGGAGTTTCCGGGGTCAGCCTTGTGCAGGCGAAGGTGCGTAGCCCGAATTGGTTGAGAATTCTCAAGCGCCTAAAGGCGCCAGACGTGCTGTACCAATCCTAGATGCACGGCGGGGAGGTGCTCCATCGCCAGTGTTTCGATCTCTGCGGCGATGATTGCTTCGGAACCCCTAAGGCAATAGAAGGATGGCAGCGACTCTGCAGTCTACAAGTTGTGAAAGATATCTTCAGCGAGTCCATTGACCTAGTATTATACATCTGCCCCAGTTGCAAGACGCTGATTTCAACGTCGGGTCACTCTTGCAGCGGCGACACCATGCTACAGAGCTGAGTCCAATGTGACCCTGCAGTGCCAGCTTTTTTCAAACCACGTGGATTTCGTTGCGATGGAAAAAGCGGGGACAAGTGTTGAACCGAATTTATTGTTGCCATGACCCAGATGAGTTCGATGCATTGAGCGTTCTGACGGAAACTGTCTTCTTGCAGTTCATCTCTTTGCAGCGCTTTCAGTCGGTTCACCGCAAACTTCATCAGTGCGTTCCGAAGTGCTATCACGCATAGTTTGCTTGCGCTTAGAACAGGCGTGGCGCCAAAGAAGTAAGCGTCATTTTGGGGTTTGTTAGTTGTTGGATTGGATGACCGAACGCTGCAGTGCGCTAACTCTGGCGTGCTGATGATGCCGGTGGGTTCGAGCAACAACACGCAGATCTTCAATTCCTATCCATCCTTAAGTAATCGGAGAAACCAAGCCATGAACACCACCATCACCATCCCCGTCGCTGTCTTCACGCTGGCATTCAGTGCCCTGTCGGCAAATGCCCAAACCGTTTCGCGTGAGCAAGTAAAAGCTGAAACCAAGGCTGCCAATGCTGCAGGGAGCATTCCACGAGGAGAGAGCACTAACCAGCAGCCTAAACTGAGCACAGGAAAGACCCGGGCGGACCGCAAAGCCGAAACTGCATCAGCGAAGCAAACTGGTGAGATCGCGCGCGGAGGCGAGGCTCATCCACTCGACGGACGGATCAAGCCAACCGCCAACGGTCGCGACCGTTCGGATGTTAAGGCTGAGACGAAGGCCGCTGTAAAAGCCGGACAGATTTCCTCCGGCGAAAAGAACTAGCCTTGAGCCGTGCAACCGATGCACAGCATTGCTACAACTGTTTGCTCTGCGGAGGAGTGCGGCGTCGTGCCAATTGGTGGCAATGCGCAACCGCGCTCCTCACTGGGGCGACTGAGAGTGAGTGGTCGCTCTGGCGCTTATATGGGCGTGTCTGGCTGCTAACACCTCAATTGCCGCGCCGGCTGTCGTGTCGGTTCGCGGCGAGATCGAAGGCTTACTTTTCTCTTTCCGGAACTCCATATGTGAGTTTCGACGCAATGGAACGTGGCACTCGGTTGAGGAAGCGAATACACACTTGATCTATAAGCTGCACTATCTAGAAAAGCGAAAAACTCTGCGCAGTGCAGAGGAATGCATTGAGATGGTGGGGTCAGTAAGTAGTGTATTGCGACAGCCGTACCATGTTCGATGCGAAGGAGTTGTGCAGCCCAGCGCCGACTGATGCTCCGCATCAGTTGATGCAGATAAGGGCAGCCTCGCGCCACTAGTGACTCCGTGGGTGCTCGCCCATGTCAATACGTAAGTTGAGCCGCGTTGTGCCGCCAAGCGAGCGGACTTATTGAAGTTGTGGCTCGGATACAGCCAACCCAGCACATGGCAACTAAATAGCAGTCCCCCTTCCGCTTAAGTCAAACTAACATACCTAGATAAATAAAATGCAACAGATCAGTCATGTGAATGGAGCCCCGGTCGTAGACAACACCAACACGCAGACAGCCGGCCCCCGCGGCCCAGCTCTGTTGCAGGACATTTGGTTGTTAGAGAAGCTGGCTCACTTTGATCGAGAGGTGATACCAGAGCGGCGGATGCATGCTAAGGGCTCTGGTGCCTACGGTCATTTTACAATTACGCACGACATCAGTCGCTTCACGAAGGCGAAACTGTTCGAGAAAATCGGGAAGAAGACTGAGGTCTTTGTTCGGTTTTCAACTGTGGCAGGGGAGCGCGGAGCTGCGGACGCCGAAAGGGACATTCGGGGGTTCGCGGTCAAGTTCTATAGTGAAGAAGGTAACTGGGACTTAGTCGGAAACAACACTCCCGTGTTCTTCCTGCGCGACCCTCTACGGTTTCCTGATCTGAACCACGCAGTCAAGCGCGATCCACGAAGCAATCTGCGAAGTGCACAAAACAATTGGGATTTTTGGACGCTACTTCCGGAGGCGCTTCATCAGATCACCTATGTCATGGGTGATCGCGGACTGCCTGACGGTTATCGGTTCATGCACGGATTTGGCAGTCACACGTTCAGCTTCATAAATGCAGCAAATGAACGCACGTGGGTCAAGTTTCACCTCAAGAGCCTTCAGGGCATCCGGAATCTCAGCGACGAGGAAGCTGAGAATATCGTGGCTAAGGATCGTGAAAGCTCTCAGCGCGACCTCATCGCCGCTATCGAACGCGGTGACTATCCGCGTTGGAAGCTCGCCGTTCAACTGATGACAGAAGAACATGCTAACGAGTGCGATTTCAATCCCTTTGACCTCACCAAAGTCTGGCCACACAAGAGCTACCCTTTGATTGATGTGGGCGTGTTGGAACTGAATCGAAATCCTGAAAACTACTTTGCGGAGGTAGAGCAGTCGGCATTCTCGCCCGCAAACGTAGTGCCCGGCATCGGGTTCTCTCCTGACAAGATGCTGCAAGGACGTTTGTTTAGTTACGGCGACGCGCAGCGTTACCGGCTGGGTGTGAATGCGCACCAAATCCCTGTAAACGCACCCAAGTGCCCTTTCCACAATTACCACCGTGACGGGGCTATGAGAGTGGACGGCAATCAGGGCAGGGCAATAGGCTATCAACCTAATGGAGCCGGCGAGTGGTCCGACCAGCCGCATTTGAAGGAGCCCCCGCTGACAACTCGTGGCGACTCTACTAATTGGGACCATCGAGTCGATGAGGACTACTACTCGCAACCTGGCGCGCTGTTCCGCCTCATGAACATGAGTGAGCAAAGGCGCCTGTTTGAGAATACAGCTCGTTCGCTTACCGGTGCTAGCAAAGATGTTCAGCTGCGCCATGTTGAGAACTGCAGTCTTGCCGATCCGGCTTACGGGCGCGGAGTTCAGCAGGCGCTGGAACGATTGGCCCGGAATCTGCGCTGAGCTTAAGGTAAGCAGACGGCCCAGGACGCCGAGATAGCCATGCTGCGCAGGGAAGTGGCCAACCTCAAGATGGAGCGCGACATCTTGAAAACGCCGAGGCCTACTTTGCTAAGGAGTCGACGTGAAGCTCGGCTTCGTGGCGAAACACAGAGGGGCATGGCCGGTCGATCTAATGTGCGAGGCGCTCGGTGTCTCGCGAGACGGCTTCTTCGCTTGGTTGGCGCGCCCCAGGAGCCGGCGCAACCTTGATGACGAGAAGCTGGGCGCTCAGGTGCCAAGCGCACGCACTCAGACCAGCTGAAACGTAGCTACCGATTGCGAAAGCCGCATGGCTTGTTGCTTGAGGCTTTCAGCGGCAGCAGCGGCCTCCTCTACCAAAGCAGCATTGGCCTGAGTAACCTGATCGATCGCGGATATCGCCTGGTTGACCTGACCAATCCCCCCAGCTTGCTCTTTCGTAGCCGCGGCCAGCTCACTAATCAGTAAGGAGACATTCTGAACACGCTGAGTTATTGAGCCCATGGCTGTGCCGGCCGCTTGCGCCCTTGTACTTCCGGTTTGCACGGCGTCAGACGAAAGATCGATGATGGACTTGATCTCTTTGGCTGCTTGCGCGCTTCGATGGGCCAACGTTCGGACCTCAGTCGCAACCACAGCGAACCCTCTGCCCTGCTCGCCGGCGCGGGCAGCTTCCACAGCTGCATTGAGGGCGAGAATGTTTGTCTGAAAAGCAATGCCGTCGATCACCGAAATGATGTCTGAGATCTTGGTGGAGCTCGTGGCGATATCCGACATGGTGGACATGACGCTTTCCACAACGGTTGCGCCTTCCAGTGCTGCGGCCGAAGCACTTTCGACCAATTGCAGCGCCATGCGCGCGTTCTCAGCGCTGCTCAGAACTGTGCTGCTCAACTGCTCCATCGAGGCTGCTGTCTCCTCCAAGCTCGATGCCTGCTCTTCAGTGCGACCGCTGAGGTCGTTGTTGCCCATCGAGATCTGATGGCTGGCGCTTGCTACGTTATCGACCCCGGAACGCACTGTGCTCACCACATCCGATAGCGAGATACGCATCCTTTGCATCGCGTCCATGACGCTTCCGGGCGGCGCCGCGCGCACATGGGACTGGGCCAGGTTTCCGGCGGCGATCTCGTTGGAGATGCCAGCCAACTCATACGGCTCTGCGCCGAGCTGGCGCGTGAGCATGCGAGTGATGGCAAAGCCCGCTATGGCTGCGATCGCAAGGCCCGCCAAGCATACGCTGGCGAGCACCACCTTGAGGGATGCGAACGAAGACTGCGATTCGCCATAAATGTCCTTGGCAACGCGCACCTGTAGGTCCAGCAAATTTTCAAGAAGTTCGGTGTAGACCGGGGCCGCTTTGCTGATTTGTGCGCCTGCGACCTCATTGGCTCCAGCAACATCTTCCGCCTGCAACTTGCGCAACGCAACGTTGATGCCAAGCTCGATGTACTGCTCATTTGCGCGAGGGTATTGGTCTACCAAGACCTTCTCATCAGGCGTCAGGTAAGTGAGTGCGTATTCTTTCCAGAGTTTGCCCGCTTTCTCACGATTGGCCACAGCTTCGCGCACCCGTTTGGTAATGTTGGCGGGGTCAGGGTTTCGCACCGCGTCGGTTATCAATATCCGGTCGCGCAACGCGAGCCGCTGGATCTCGGCAAGCTGCCCCATCGGTACAACCCGGTCGTCGTACAAAGTCTGGATGAACGCGTTGCTGTTGCCCAAGCCTACCCACGCCAGCGCAGCCACTCCAGCAAGGACAGCGATCAGTATCCCGAACGCAATCGTCAAGATAACTCGGACTTTGAAAGGCCTGCGCATGGGTTTTCCTGAAATTTATTTGGTTGGGGTATTCGTGGTGTCGCTGGCGAGAATGCGAGCAACGGGTTGAGTTACCGCAAACGCGGATGCATCGTGTTTGTGTCATGCTGGTCGACCTTAAATACCGATACAGCCGACACGAGTTCCTGGGCCTGTCCATGAAGACTGCTTGCAGCTGCAGACATTTCTTCGACCAGCGCGGCGTTCTGCTGGGTTGTCTGGTCGAGCTGAGTGACCGCTTCACCTACCTGGCTTAATCCAGCACTTTGCTCGCGGCTGGCGGCACTGATCTCGGCGACGATGTCCGCGACGCGTTGAATCGAGCTGACGACTTCTTTCATGGTCTCACCCGCCCTGTCCACTAGCCCACTACCTTGCTCTACGCGCGAAACACTGGTGTTGATGAGCTCTTTGATTTCCTTGGCCGCGTCAGCGCTGCGTTGGGCCAGTCCCCTGACCTCTGACGCTACGACCGCGAATCCTCGGCCTTGCTCGCCAGCGCGAGCAGCTTCCACGGCGGCGTTCAACGCAAGGATGTTGGTCTGGAACGCGATTGCGTCGATCACACTTAGGATGTCGGCGATCTTTTTGCTGCTGTCGTTGATTCCAGCCATGGTGGTGACAACCTGCGCAACGACGTCGCCGCCCTTCAACGCCACTTCGGATGCCTTGAGCGCCAATTGATTCGCCTGCGCCGCGTTGTCTGCGTTGTGCCGCACCGTCGAGCCCAGTTCCTCCATCGATGCCGCGGTTTGCTCGAGTGCCGACGCTTGCTGTTCCGTACGTGCACTGAGGTCGTTGTTACCTGACGCAATTTGTGAACTGGCTGAAGCGACCGAATCGGCGTTATGCCTCACTCCGCTGACGACCCTGGACAGGTTTTGCTGCATTTCACGCAAGGAAAACATGACGCTGGACTCGTCTGCCTTGCGCAGAGGGATGGTGGTTGCCAGGTCCCCTCGCGCTACCGCCTGGGCGGCACGCTGTAGATCATCTGGCTCGCCTCCCAATCGCAGCACCACAGCTTTGCGCAAATAGGCG
Source organism: Acidovorax sp. Root219 (assembly GCF_001428665.1). Taxonomy (GTDB): domain Bacteria; phylum Pseudomonadota; class Gammaproteobacteria; order Burkholderiales; family Burkholderiaceae_C; genus Acidovorax. Next base: position 144,149 of record NZ_LMIJ01000011.1, on the reverse strand, counting down.
GCCAAGCCCAGCAACGACAAGCCAAGAACCATCACAGCGGCGATCATCAGATCACGCCCAGCGCTAGCTTGTCGGTTAATGTCGTCGATGCGGGATGACAGTCGTTTAGCCTGGCGCTCTTTCTCCAGCGCAAGGGGGACGAGCAGACGGTTGCGCGCCGGGATGGTCTTGTCCACCAAAAAGGCGAAGGCCTCGTCTTTTTTTCCTTCCTGGATCAGCTGGACGTTTTGCGTACCCACGGTCCAGAACTCGGTCATCAGTCCTGGGAGAGGAGCAAAGGCCCGGCGACCCTCCTCTTCAACCATCGAGCGACCCAGTTCTTCCAGTCGAGTAGTCAGCAGTGTCTTCTTCGCGCCGATGTCCTCGAGCGTGGTTTGGAGCTCTTGCGGGTTGCGAGCGAGAATGGCATGACGCAGCTGCAGGGACGTTCGCGTAACGTTTAGCTCAAGTTCGGCAATCGTTTGGAGCTGCGGCACATTGACCCCCAAAATCCCCTGCGCCGACTGCTTCGCCCGGGACATCATGATCCATACAGTGCAGGCAACGATGGCTATCAGACCTATTAACACGGCATTCAGCATCGCGAGTCGGCGGGAGAGCGTCCAAGCATTCTTGTTTTCTGATTGCACTGTTGTCTCCAGTCTTTGTTGATCTCGCATGATGCAATGCACCGCAGCCGTGGCAGTTCAGATTGCCAGATTGCTAAAGTGGCTGCAAGCAGGGTTGTACCGAGCCGTCGCGTTGAACGTGCCAATTGGGCGCTAGTGAACAATTGGGAGCGTGGCAATGAGCCGCTGTAGACGCCTTGCCTATACGGCGCCCGCAGGGCGATTTTCGCAAGCCTCGCTTTACGAACCGCTAATGTGGCATTGCAAATTCATGTGTAAGGGCAGTACTAAAAAGCGTGCCATACAGATAACAATTATTATCACAATAGCTGCATCTCGACCGAAAACTCCCCAAAGTCAAAAGTATGGCAAAGGCCGCCATCCCGCCCCAAAGCAACCAGTTCCCAAGTGCCGCTGAGCTCGCAGCGCTTCGGGGTTGGTATGCGGGCATGACTTCTCGAGCGTGCGTGATGCAGTACCTCCAGATCGAGGACGCAACGCGCCAGTCGTCCCGGCGGGTGCTGGGTGACATCCGCAGGCAACTGTCCCGATACGCCCTGGCCCGGCATCGGCAGGACCTCGCCGCCCTGCTGGAGCACGACGCGTCTGAACGGGACGCCCGGGCTCGGTCTGTTCTGGACGCCATCGAGACCATCCGCCGGCTTCCTGAACCGATGCCATTCATCACTGACGAGTTGGGGCGCTGGCTGCCGGCCCGGGCCGTGACGGCAATGAATGCGTACGGGCTCAAGACCCTCGCAGACCTCACGGTGCGCGTTCCGCGCCGGCGCCAATGGTGGAAGGCTGTGCCTGGCTTGGGCGCCATGAGCGCCAGGCAGGTCGAAGCGTTTTTTGCTTCCCACCCAGAGCTGACAGAAAAGGCGCGTTCGCTTCTGGCGGCTGCGCCGCGCCATGAGGTTGTGCCATGGGAGCAGATCCGCTTGCCTGCCGAGCTGGACGGGTCTCGCGGGAGATTCAGAGCGCCAGCTGACACGTCGACCCTGGATGCGCGCAACGACTACGAGGCCGTCCATGCGTGGCTCTCGCTGCATGAGTCGACTGCGACGCAGCGCGCCTATCGGAAAGAGGCCGAGCGTCTGTTGCTTTGGGCCGTCCTTGAGCGCGAAAAGGCCCTCAGCTCTTTGTCCTCCGAAGATGCCGTCGCCTACCGAGCGTTCCTGCGGCGGCCGACGCCCCGGGCGCGCTGGGTGGGCCCGGCGCGACCACGATCTTCAGCGGACTGGCGCCCGTTCGCTGGTGGCCTGTCTGCGCGTTCTGTCGCTCACTCCGTCGCGGTCATCAATGCGCTGTTTCGGTGGCTGATGCAGCAGCGGTACAGCCTGGCAAATCCATTTGCCGGAATCAAGGTACGGGGAGCCTCCCGCTCGGAGAGCACGGCGGCTCAGCGCTACTTCTCCCCAGGTGAATGGTCATTGCTACAGACCATCGCCGAAGGTTTGGAATGGCGCGAGGGGTGGTCGCCTGCCGCTGCCCAGAGACTTCGGTTCGTCCTGAACTTCACGTTTGCCACGGGTTTGCGTGTGAGCGAATTGGTGGGCGCCAGGCTGGCACAGATCGAGATCGACGGGCACGGCGATCGCTGGCTTCACGTACTGGGAAAAGGAGCCAAGAAGGCCAAGGTGGCCATGCCCTCTTTGGCTCGCAGCAGTCTGGACCAGTACCTCATGCACCGCAGGCTGCCAACGACGCCATCAAGGTGGCGTCCTGAGACGCCACTGGTAGGACAGATCGGCGGCGATGAAGGTGGCGGCATAACTGCCGCGAGGCTGTGGACCATTCTCCGGCGCTTCTTCAATCTTTGTGCCGATGTGCTCGAAGCTGAGAACCCGAGCATGGCCGAGAAACTGCGCAGGGCCAGCACCCATTGGGTGCGCCACAGCCACGCGACCCATGCCCTGGCCAACGGAGTCGACCTGATAGCGGTGAGGGACAACTTGCGCCATGCATCGGTGCAGACCACTTCGGTGTACTTGCATGTCGATCAGGTCACGCGTGCCAAACAGATAGAGACCGCGTTCCAGTTTCCGTCCTCTGCACCACTAGACGCCTGATGTTGCCCCTGAGACGCGGAGTTTTTAGCCCTTGCTGAAATCACCGGAAAGGAGCTGACACCTGAGTGAAAAGCAGTTGCATGCGCAGTACACGCGGGAGTTTAAGCAGGAGGCCCTTCGGAAGGTTCGAGCGGGTCAGGCGATTGCAGTTGTGGCCAAGGTCCTGGGCATTTCCAAGGCCAGTCTGGGTAGCTGGGCCAGGCAATGCAAGGGGCGAGCTTGCCAGTGTGCAAGACGATTGCAAGGTGCAAGGTTTGTGCCGAGTAGAAGGTAGTCTCGACTACGTGCCGAAGAAGACCGATCCCATTGAGCTGTCAGTGTCAATCACCAGTTTAGGCGATGCCCAACCCAGCAAATCTAAAGTGCGCATTTGCCTCCCTACCAGCTGCTGTAACGTTTCTTCTAAGAAGCGGTTTTTCTGTTTGCCTGCCGAACTGACGGGGTCCATAATCGAAACAAAATGTACAGAGGAGAGGGAATGAAAATTCGCAAGATTTGGGCGTTTGCCTGCGCTGCCGTGCTCGCCGCATCGACTACTTTTGCCAGTGCTCAAGAGGTTTTCACATCGACGGTCCTACCTGAGGCGACCGGGGGATATGCAATCATTTTGGGCACAGGCGCCTACACACAGGCGAAGGTGTGCACCGCCGGCAAGCCATGCGGAAACACCTGCATCAGCAAGACCTACACCTGCCATGTTGGGACGACGCCTGTGACGCCAGTACTGCCCGTCACACCGGTCCAGCCCGTGACACCTCCTGTGGTTGTCACTCCCCCCGTTACTCCTCCTGTTGCTGCAATCCCAGAGAAGGCCGTCAAGCCCAAGCCTGCGACTTGCGATTCTGCGCAGGTCCTGCGGGTCGTCGATGGTGACACCCTCGTCGTGGCTGGCTCCAAGGGCACCGAGAAGATCCGCATCGGCCAGATCGATGCACCGGAAAAGAGCCAAGCATACGGACCGCAAGCGACCGCTTGCCTCGTCGACCTGGTCGCCAACAAGCAGGTATCCGTCTGCCGCGATGGTAGTGACCGCTATGGGCGCACTATTGCCAATCTGCTGGTGGGCAACACAGACGTGGCATCGCAACTCGTCGCCAAAGGCTGCGCATGGGCCTACGACAAGTACCTGGAGGCGCAAAGCACGCTGCCCGCTCAGCAGGACCAAGCGAGGGCTAGTAGCCTTGGATTGTGGGCATCGAACAGCACGGCACCATGGGTCTACCGAGGAGGTTCGGCACCAGTACCTGTTCTCGCTAGCGGCAAGACGGCCGTGACAGTGACGACCACGACGTCCGCTCGTACACCTGATCGCGTGCTCGATTGGGCAGAGTTGAAGTTTGATGACCTGCTGCGCAACGGCAGCTCCAGCATTCCGCTAGGAACCAATGGCGCCTACCGTTGCTACGAGAGCGGGCTGTGTGTGGGCACCATGGATGGTTCGGTGCTGCTCTACGACGGGCGGGATGTCAAAGCTATGGGCAACGAAGCTGACCTTTTGAAAGCTGCGGAGGCTGAAGGCTTCTGACTTGGCTCGGAATGCTAGGCACATGCAGTTTTCATAGCGCATTGCGAAGCAAGTCATGTCGAGCCGACGAACAACGCAGATACGCCAGCTCCAACTTCTCTGAGGTTGGCGCTTTCTGGCTAGCCTTTGTTGACTCTCCCTATGTACCGGTCCCTGCGGGGCAGGTACTTGCCGGGCCTTCCTACCAGCGCAATCGTTCTGCAAGGGAAGCCGCTCAGAGCACCTTGTTCTGTTTCGCCGCATACGAGTTCACCACGTTTTCAACGTCTGAGTTCAGAGCTCATCCGCACACGGAAAAATCGACCAAGGAACAAAAAGACATGCTGATTGAAAGTGTTAGGTTGAGCAGCCACGAAGTCGAATTGATGGGTCTCGGCCCACCGTCGCTGCCACTAGAGAAGCCGCTGCAGCTAGGGCGCTTGGGGAAGTGCGTAGTCCTTGCTGGTAGAAATGGGGCTGGGAAAACGCGCCTGTTGACACTGATCAATGATGTCGCACAGAAGTATGTTTCCGCAGATCCCTATCTTCAAATCGAAGCCGAAATATCGCGAGACCTTCAGGCACAAAAGAAGCTTGAAGAACGGATAGCAATCATTGAAAAGAAGGACCTGCAAGATGGCACGCCCGCGAACTTGCCCTTGCTGGAATCTCTTCGCCAAGAACTCACAGGTTTGAAGTCGCATATCACGCAGAGTCGCAATTCGCTGCTGGCTACTGACGCCCTTGTCACAAGTGGCGGAGGAGAGCCCAAAATCGCCTTCTTTGTCCCCAAGTCGACCAGGCTTGAGGATCCAACGGATAGCATAGAGTCTTTGGCAATACAGCGGGCTAGAGAGTTTTCATGGCGTTTGGCTGCCGAGGGAGCCGAAGCCTCTGCCCCTGCATATGCGAGATCGGTCATGCGAGCAGCCGTGCAGGAAAGAGGGGCTCACCCCCCCACGCCGGGAACCCAAAAGCATGACGCGGAAGTCAGACTCCTTAACCTGCTCAAGGACTTACTTGGAAACGACGTTGGCTTCGAACTGTCTGAAAACCTCAATCTCAGGCTCAAGGGACTGACTGATAGCTACGATTCGCTCCTATCAGACGGGCAGAAGGTGCTCTTTCAGCTTGCGTGCATGCTCCACGCACGAGAGATTGCATTGAGCAGCTGCATTCTGCTGCTGGACGAGCCAGAGAATCATCTCCACCCGGCAGTCTTGAACCAAGTCGTCGACCGATTGCTCGACCTTTTGGAAGATGGCCAAATCTGGATCGCAACGCATTCAGTGCCGCTAATCGCACATCTTGTGGCGACGGATCCTGATTGCCTTTGGTACGCAGAGGACGGAAAGTTTAGCCGTGCGGGCCGCGCACCAGCGAAGGTATTGAATAGTCTGCTTGGCGGGCATTTGGGCGCTAGTCGCGTCAATGACCTCACGCTGATGGCATCTCGATACGCGTCTTTTCTGCTCTTACGCCAGTGCTTGCTGCCGCCAAACGTCATCGGCTATGGCGGCAGGGATCCACAGCTCAATCAAATTCAAGATGTGCTTGGGCGCTTGCGAATCCAAGGTCGGCCACTTACCCTACTAGACTTTGGTTCTGGCAAAGGAAGGTTGCTTGACGCGATTGCGGAAGGCGCGGGCGGCAAACATCTATCCGGGCTGGTCGACTATGTAGCCTATGAGCAGTGGAATGCTGACGCCGAGCACTGCCAAAAGCGATGTGTAGACCTATACGGGGCAGAGAGTGTCCCTCGCGCTTTTGATTCACTCGATACAGTTCGCCAGGCTCGAGGTGAGAAGTTTGCAGACATTGCCATCGTCTGCAATGTGCTGCATGAGGTCGACCCTGATGACTGGCTGAAGGAATTTGGAGAGGGCTCGGCTCTGGCCGAGCTTGTCAAAGATGAGGGGTTCGTGCTGTTTGTTGAAGACTACGCAATCCCGGTTGGCGAGCGAGCTCACAAATATGGCTTTCTTCTTCTTGATGAGCCAGAGCTGAAGCTACTGTTCGACATCTCAAACGAAGACATTGCGAAGAACAGATTTACCCGCAACGACCATGCGGAAGAAAAATACGGCGGGCGACTGATTGCTCACGCTGTCTCAGCCGATTGTTTGAAGCGACTCTCTGAAAAGTCCAGACAGAGCGCGATTCGTTCGTTGCACGAGAGGTCGTTGGATCGACTACAGCGCCTGCTTCAAGATCAGCACAACAATGAAGAGGCTGCCGAACTTGGCCGCGAAAGTGCTCTAGTAACGCAACTAGTTGCCAACTCAGCACTCTGGCTGCGGCGCAATTCATGAGCCATCAACCTAGGCGGCAAGCCCACGGACATTGGGCGCCGCGCCAATATCATCCGGGCATAGGGAGACCATCATGAAATTCGATTTGCGTGAAGGGGCACGCGACGCCATCAACCTCGCAATCGTCAAGGCTCGCCAGCTCGCTCAAGAGCATCCGGTCGAGCTAGGCGTCATCGAGATGGGCATGGGAGCGGCCCTCCTAGCTGTGGGAGTAAACACGGGACTGATCCTCGTTGGCACCGACGTCGTGGCTTCCGCTTTGCCCTCATTTGGGGCAGCCGGCGGCGCGGCGTTGGGGGTCATAGCAGCCAAGTACATTGGCTCGATTGGAGTGGCAGCCATGGGGACCGCCATTGCAGTCCCGGCGTCAATCTTGACCGTTGGCGCTGCGACGGTATTCGCTTCATTTGGTGTCAACGCTGGCAACTTGCTTGAGTCGCTACTCACCCCTTCCTGGACCAGCTACGTGCAACCTGGAGCGATGGCCCTGGTCGGCATTGCCCTATTCATAGATGGCGCGCGCCGTGTGATCGGCGATGAGAACCTTTCCCAGATGAAGGCGGCGGTCACCGACGCATGCATAGAACTTGGCAACGCGACCGTGGAAGTGATCGCAACCACACTGGAGCAACTGCGCGCAGTCGCCCCTCGGGACCTGAGCGACCCCAAGTCGGGCACCTTGATAACAGCAGCCTCTGTGGCTATTGGAGCAGGCGCAGGCAGCTCGATCGCCGCCAGCACTGTCACAGTCTTGGGTTCCAAGGCGCTCGGTGCAGCGGCATTGTCCATGGGACTGGTGTCGGCGCCAGTCTGGCCGGTTATCGCAGGAGGGGCTGCAGCAGGCGCTGTGGGTTACGCCCTTTGGAAGTCGTCTACCAAGTTTAGAAAATCAAAGTAGGCACCAGTTGCTTCCCCTGACTTCTTCTCCAGCAAACAGGACGCTGGTGAAGCCACGCACAACGACGAAACTCAAGAGTTCAACCATGGGTCAATCACCTATCTCTATCTCGTTCAATCCTTCGTTTCTCAGTGGCACTGCATCCTCTCATCGAGGCGGATCTCGACTTCTCAAAGTCAGTGTGCTGACTCTGGCCATAGCGGGGCTACAAGGCTGCGGCCCCAACATAGATGACGCAAGGCTCAAGAAAAGCCAGGATGAGAATGTCGAGCTCAAAAAGCAAATAGCGCTGTTGACTCAAGAGCGAGACTCAATCTCCAAAGAGCGCAATGACTTGAAGGATCAGGTCAAAAAGCTATCCCAGACTCCTGGCAATCTGATGGGTGAACTCACTGCCTTGGTCAATCAAGGGAAGATCGATGAGGCACAGAAAGCACTTGGCGTTCTTCAGTTCGAATTTCCCAAATCACCAGAGAGTGCCCAAGCCTATCGACTGGTGACCGAGCTTCGAGCGAAGATCGAAAAGCAGCAAGAGCAAGCGCGCCAGCTTGAGGCATTGGGCTTCAAGGCGTTGAAGCCCAGCTCTTTGACGGACACCAACGCCGTCAAAGTGACGATGTCTGCTCCGACCCTTGCAAAGCAGTTCGTTTTCGACAGGTACGACGGCTACTACCACTTCCGAACAGCTGACCGCGACACCAAATTCGTTGTGGCGAATCTCAGCGCAACGGCCAAGAAAGGCGTCACCGACCCCGAGCTTCCAGGCTATGCGATCTATCGCCCAGATGGGAAGACTCTTCGAAAGATAGCTGATTTCAGCGTCGAATTTTCTCGATGGGGGGACTACGGGTCGTACTTGGGAAACCACCACGACACAGGGAACGACTTCGCGAAGACTTCCACGATCACGTTCGCCATCGGGGCGCAAGTCACGGATGAGTACCTGGGCACCAAGCCACTCTACATAGTCAGCACTGCCGGTGGATGCATGAAGCGCAGGTACGACCGGTTCAGCAACCCTCCCGTGAGCTATTCGGGGTACTGCTCCGAGCTAGCGGACGTACTGAGCCAAGATGACCTTGCCAAACTCACCTTGGTTCGACGGATCGACTGAGCAGACCCTGTTGGGCCTTCTCACCACTGCATCTGCATCATCGTACCTGTCAGTACTCGGGAGACGAGAGTGCGAGGCGCGTTTGACCACTGCATCGTCAGACGAACGCCCTCGCCGTCGAGAAGGAAGGGGGCAATGTCGCGTGCCTTGCCGGGATCAACAACTAAGTATTTCTTACTGAGACCTTGAACGAAAGACACTCTGGGCAGCGCGTCCGACTCTATGGCGCCAAATCTCCGTAGGACCCGTGTCGAAGGATGACTCCTTAACGGATACTGAACATCCGGCATGGTTCGGGCGAGCGAAGCCCTGGCCGACAACTAGCATTTCTGGAGGGATTCTTGAATAATCTGCATGTGCTCCGCGTGATCGGTGCTGCTTTGATTCTGCTTGCCAACACCGCATGGAGCGACACCACCTACAAATGGGTGTTCGTAGTGCTTGATGGCCATAGCAAGGCCGAGGTGCCTGGTGTAGCGATCAACTTTTCACTGACGGACCCCAGAACCAAGCAGCAGCAGTTGCTGAACTGCGAGACAAATGATCGCGGCCGGTGTGAGATCACGGGAACGGTCAGCGGCGGCGGGCTCTTCACCAGGGGCGCAGTGAGTGGCACCTTCTCCATCTTGAAGGAGGGCTACCAGAAGGAGTTCAAGAGCTCAGGCAAGTTGACTGGCTCCAACACAGAGGTGCTCACGGTGCTTCTCGCTAAAAAGTCAGCCACTGACTTCAGCGTAGTGGGAACAGACGGTAAGCCAGTTGAAGACGCGCGCGTATTCTTTCTGCTCGGGGGCGCTCCGGCTACGAACTCTGCATGCACCACAAATTCAGCTGGCACATGCACAATCGAGTTCCCGGCCTTTGCCGCGGCGGATGGAAGTGTGATGAAGTCCGGCTACTACTCAGAGCCGGTGAAATCCACCGGTGGCCAAGTGACGCTCACCCGGAATCTGGACGCAGCGTTGCATGCAGCAGCCGCGCAAGCAAAGATCACATGCTCGGCCAAAGACGAATGCGACCGCGCGTACGCCCTCGCCCAGGTCTACTTGGCTCGCACTGCGACCTCCAAGACCCAGTTCTCCAATGACACCATCACCGAGACGTTCAATCCTTCCGGGGCTGGCAGCATCGGTGGGCGAATCACTCGCATGCCAATCTTTGGTGGGAAGTGGGAGGTGAGCCTGGAGTCCTATTGCGGGAGCGGTAGTGGACCTTCAGATGTGCAAACCTCCAGAAGCTGTGATGCCCAGCTGTTGAACGTGTACTTGGGATACGCCGACTTTGTTCAGAGCAAGGTGCGGTAGGTAAATCGCCTCAAAACGAATCACTTTCGCTTAGTCCGACACGCGGAATCGGTCGTCACGTTGGACCGCCCGGCGTATCCATACTGCAATCTCCCGGAACGGAGCTGCAGACGGTGACGGGTATGGATGCTTTAGCGGATGAGTTGACAAAGCTTGAGGTTGCCTTTGTGCTCAAGCAGAGCCGCCACTCCCACCCTTGCCTCGTGTATCAGCGATCTCGAGAGATAGAGGCTGCATACAAATTGATGAAGCGGTTCTGCTGCGGATGAACTCTTGTGGCGCGGAGTGTCATGTTCATCAAAGGCTATCCAATACCGAAAGATAGTAGGAGGGGTAGTCTTCCAAAATAGAGGTTACCTGAGACCTACTTTGGAGCAAAGCGCGCTTTGCAGCGTCTACCCCCAAAATTCCTTTGGGAATCGTGGCACATAGCTTCTTCGCGATGATTCGCTCCGAGAATCCTGCCTCGTAGACAGATATCTCCTCCCACCTCCCTAGCCCGTATTTCAGCATCTTTAAGAGACGATTGAAGAGGCCAAGCGTCTGGGCTTGAGACTCTGAACTTACCGTGATCGCTTCAAACGCAGAGGCGATAGACGCGAGCACTAAACTGGTGCGATAGCCGATCTGGTCTTGGCAAAGGTCTACGACCTGGTCAAACGTGAGTTCGCGAGTTCCCTGCCCCCACCTGATTTGCGTGCCAGAGCCAACCAAGGTGTCCATGATGACCTTGAATGGCTTTCCTTCAATCCACTCGTTTGCAAGTGTGCGAGTAGAAGTTGCAGGCTCGAGCCTGCGAAGCTTCTTCCCAGCTTCCGATTGAACGATAAATTCCCAAACTACATCCATCAGATCCTGAGATGTCTCCGCAAGTTGGAGCTCGAACAGCTTATCCTGCACAAAAAGGTCGATAGCGATAGCGTCTACGAGTCCAAGAATGCCTCTGCCATATCGAGCTTTGGTCTCCGGAGAGAGGTTCTTGCGGGCGATTCGGCCCCAGATTTTCAAGAACGCGTAGTGAAGGTCCTCCTGCTGTTTTGGCGTCGACAAGTGAAAAGCGAATGTGCTGATAGCAAGGCGTGAGACGCCGATGAGTGCTTCGCTGGCTTCCATGGCAGCGAGCTGAGCCATAAGGAAGCACTCCACCGCCTTTATGCACCCTAGCCTCTCGCCTAGTTGCCGCCTAAGATCCTCAGCGCTGAACCGATGGTCCTCGATGTCGAGGAGAAGCTCGTCAATGCGAGTAAAGAGATGCTCAGGCTGGTCGACGAGTCCGTCAAGAACTTCAACGACGCTTAGGTCGGTAAGCTCCTGAGTACCAAACCTGTCCTTCAACGGCCGAACCAGGTTGAGCAACGCGCTGGATGTCGGTGCTGCCTTCCTTGGGTCCAGCAGGGCCTTTGCTGATCTCCATGCGCCAGGCTTTGTGGCTCTTTCGTCGTATAGCCTAGGGTTTGTGAAGATCACGGTCCCCTCGCCATACATGCCGGCGCGTCCGGCGCGCCCAATGAGATTCTGAAAATCTCTGGTTTGGATAGGTCGCTCGCCTGTCTGTAACTGCGTCACCAGAAGGTACTTGATGGGGAGATTGACACCCTGAGAGAGCGTTGACGTACAAACGACGAAGCCGATGAGCGACTCACGCATGGCATGTTCGATGGCCAATCGAATTCCCTCGGGAGTATCGCCAGTGTGCGCATACAAACCAAGCCGCGCTGCCTTCGTTAAGAAGGACGCATCTCCGAAGTTCTCTTCATACAGCCTTGTCAGCGCGTTGACTTCGCGTTCATCAGCCCACGACCTGGGGGTAGGAAGTGAGCTAGCTCTCGGAAAGATTATCTCCACGGCGTCTCGGACGATCTTTGATGCGGAGTCCGGTGCACGAACGTAGATCGCCACGCCACCTTGACGCACAAGGTTGAGGCCAAGGTACAGCGCGATGGATCCGCTGTCGGCAGTCGGGAAATGCGTCGGGGTCTCATCACCCGAGAGGCGATGGTGTTGAACTAGGTTTGGAACAAAGAACTCTTGTTCGCCTCGAATGGCCGACTCGAATCTCAGTTGTCCGGCTGCCTGCTCTTGAAAGGTGGTGAAGGCGATATGGCGGGCCGTCTGGCTATTGCTATCGGACACAACCTTGGACTGGTCTGCGAGCAACCAACCCGCAAGCTGTGCCGCGTTGTTTACCACGGCTGAGATCAGTACTGTTTGAGAGCTTGAAGGCAACAACGCCTTGATTGACGTTAGCAGCAGTTCATAGGTCACTCCCCGTGTCGGAGAGTCGAATTGGTGTCCTTCGTCGTATACCACAAGACCGACGTTCTCCATAAAAGACTCTTCATGGCGGAGGACGTACAGCAACTTCTCTGGGGTGACTACGATGACATGGGGGGCGGTAACAATGCCCAGGCGCATGAAATCATCAAAGTCGACGAGGTAGTCCTGCTGAATTGCGTCGCTCAGCTGATTGACCTGATAGCCGTCACTTTCAAACTTGAGTTTGAGGTCGCGTGCGATCTCATAACAGAGCGCCCTGTACGGTGCGACTACGACTGCGATTGAAGTTCTCTCGGACACAAATGCAGCACGTATGACCATCTCCGTGGCGCGGGTCTTGCCCGTGCTGGTTGGCATCTGAACGACAGCAGACGCTCCTCGAAAAACTCCTACCTCGCCAAGCATTCTTTGAGCAGGCCAAAAGTCTCGAATGGCGTTCTCTCGTGCTAGATAGGCACGCCAAACATCGGCGCCTCGGTCGGTGTACGTTGGCAAACACGTTCTTGCTGAGTGCCGGATTCGCTGCACGGCCACAGCACTGAGAAGATCGCCAAGTAGAAGCTCTCGCGGAGATCCTGAGTCGTAGGTCCACCTTCGCAGTGACTGAATGAGGGGGCGCAGTGTCGCAGTACTCGTCAGGCCGGCATAGTGAGAGTGAAGCGCGGAGAGTACGGCAGAGGCCAGGGGCGGGGCCTTCTCATCGACAATATGCCTTTGCCACGGCTTACCTAGTGCCTTAAGAAGGCAGTTTTCCAAAGGATGATCCTGCGAATCATCAAATTTGATCTGCTTGCACAATGCGGCAGCGCGTCCGGGAGAGTTCGCAATAAAGAGCGTGCTTGCTGCAATTAGCCGAACCAATGGTGCCGCAGTGGAGGCCATTTTGGCATCCGCTACCGCAAGCAGAACTTGCACAGCGAACTGAACCTCATCAAGAGGGGTGGCAGTCTTTCCTGTATCGAGATGGGAGTTCACAATCTCGGCAGCGAAGTCCCCGACGGTACCAATCGCAAGTGGAAACTGTCGATCAAGATCGAGGCCTTCGGAAATTCGCAGATGGAGTTCTTCAGGAACTCCAAACTCATACATTTTTCCCTTTGCTAGGGTAACAGCTGCTGCATGCCGAGATCGCTTGCTAGGCTTCATTTGCTGCCCGATCGTATAGCTCATGAACGAACTTCATCATGTCCTGACCATGTACAACGATAAGCTTGAAGCGTGATCCTGGACGATGTTTCGAAGTCGAGACCTGCGCAACTTCAGTATCCTTGTAGAAAGTCGTGCAGAAGAGAGCGGATGCGCCAATGTCTTGAATGTACGGATTTTTGTGAGGGTGCTGGAACCGGGCAACAGACTTGGTTTCTTTGCCCTTGCCTTGTTCAATGAACCGCTGCTTCATAGCATTCAATGACTCAGCGACACGAAATTGGCCTAGTACATCATCCTTCTGGGCGTCGTCCACCGCGTCCTGAAGGCGGTTGCCTTTTGTTGACTTGCTCAGGTGAGCCTTCGTTTCGACCGTTATGAGTGCATCGTATGCGGAGGGCTTACTGGGGCCGCCACTGTGGAATTTAATCCCCACGACGTCAGTCCCTTTCGCGGATTCGTTCTTGACCTTCTTGTCCCTGTAGCGAGTCCTCGGAACCCAATAGCCCAGCAGGCTTTCTACGACATCGGACAGGAGAATTTCTGCGAAGTCTCCAGCGCGCGTCTGGGGACCGAAATTGGAATTTGCATCTGGAAATTTTTGCGCAATCAGATACTCCGCTCGAGTTTTCTGAGGTGTCCCGCTCATCAGTTCATCAATGTGATCATCGAGACAGTAGTGCTCCCGGAAGTGCTTGGCCCAGGCCTTGAGCATGAGCTTGTTGTTTGTGTCGATCTGAAGTTCGTAAACCTCGACCTGGTCCCCGCTCGCTGTTTGCAATGCGGGCTGCAGCTTGAGCCAGGCAACATGCTTGATTTTTCTCTTTGGAGGCATAAGTCCCTCGGTTTTTTGCAGACTCAGAGGGGATCTCCCTTGGTGGGGACCGTAGCCTCCGTCTGCTGCGATGCAATGCCGTACCAGTCCTTGCTGTAGACCTACTTCCAATGTACCGATCTGCAGGCGCGAGCTTGCTTGGGCTGCTCTACACATTCATCCCTCTATTTCCACTTCAGCCAGTTGGCGAAGATGCGTGTCCTGTCCGAGACCAACCCAGAGCCCATCAGTGATTCCCAACACGACGAACACAAGCGGTCCCGAATACTTCTTCAGCAGCACATGCCACTCCCGTATGTCCACCGATGAAGGGGTTGGCAGCGCTTGAGGGTGGGTATGCCACTCGCCGAGATAGTCAACGAGTCCTCCTGATTGATGCCACATCTCCAGTGCCCGCTTCTGGTGGTAAGCGGGATCTCGATGGAAGGCTACGGGGGTCCGGCGATCTCTGGGCCCCGGCTCAGTGAAGGCAGTGCAGGGATCGCAACAGCGTGCTTCGCGTCGTTCAACGTAGCGTCTCTGTCAATCAGGCGGATAATTGCTTCGCGAAGTGGTGCGGGAGAGTAGCGTGGTTTGCGAGCGTGTTTGAGAAGATCGCACCCCTTGCCCCACATCGATGTAGGGGGAGTACGCGGCGGAAAAATTGAAGGACCTAGCTCTTCGAAGACGGCAACAAGTCCTTTCATTGGGACTTCGAATGCGACTGCGAGGGCGACGATCCCGCCGATAGGTGTACCGCACGTCAGGTCGAAACGTTGGCCAATGGGAGCTTGAATGTGCTCTTCCATGACTGCCAAAGCGCGAGCGGTGAAGAGACCGCGGTATCCCCCGCCTGTAAGGCAAAGGGCTTGAAAGGGGCGGTCTAATGTCCAGCTCATCTGTCTTGCTATCTCCAAATTCTGCATGCCAGGGGTAGGCCCATTACAGGATAGCAAGAGGCGGCGATTTTGTTAATAAAAGTTTCGCCAGTTTCCAGAAGTGGATGAGCCTCGCCGAATTTGACGCGAAACTTCACCCCAGTCCGACACGCTCAATGCGTCGGACAGACAGAGGAATGACACCTAAGGTGGGGTTCGTCGAGGAAGAGAACCCCATGGTGCGCCAGCGAGATCTCGCCAGGCCGGGGTGGCGAGCCACCGCCCACCAGTGCGACGGCGCTGGCGGTGTGGTGCGGCTGGCCCGTGGGGCGCAAACCCCAGCGCTCCGGGCTGAAGCGCCCGGCCAGGCTGGAGATGGCGGCGCTCTCCAGGGCCTCCTGCACCGTCATTGCCGGCAGCAGGCCGGCAAAGCGCAGCGCCAGCATCGACTTGCCCGAGCCGGGCGGTCCGGCCATCAGTGCACTGTGGCCTCCTGCCGCTGCAATCTCCAGCGCGCGCTTGGCCACGGCCTGGCCCTTCACGTCGGCCATGTCGGGGCCCTGCAGCTCCGCGACCATGGGCGTGGGCTGCAGGCGGGTGAAGCCGTCGTCGTCCGCATCGGGCGGCGGGCTGCCCGGCGGCAAAAAGGCGCGCACCACGTCCAGCAGGTGGCGGGCACGCACCACCTGGGCATCGGGCACCAGGGCGGCTTCCTCGGCGCTGCCGGGCGGCAGCACCAGTTGCACGGCGATCTGCTGCGACTGCAGCGCCAGGCTGGTGGCCAGCGCGCCGCGCACCGGGCGCAGTTCGCCCGATAGAGACAGCTCGCCGGCGAACTCGTACCCGGCCAGGCGGCTGCCATCGATCTGCCCACTGGCGGCCAGGATACCCAGGGCAATGGGCAGGTCAAAGCGCCCCGAATCCTTGGGCAAGTCTGCTGGCGCCAGGTTCACGGTGATGCGCTTGTTGTGCGGAAACTCCAGCCCGGCGTTCTGCAGCGCCGAGCGCACGCGCTCGCGTGCTTCCTTCACCTCCACCTCGGCCAGGCCCACCAGGGTGAAGCTGGGCAGACCATTGGCCAGGTGCACTTCAACGGTGACGGCCGGTGCCTGTAGCCCCAGAAGGGCGCGGCTTTGCACCAAAGCAAGACTCATGGACGACTTTCTCCCCAGATGGGTGCGTTTTATGGTGGACTGGCGTGAACTGCTTCACGGTTGCACCATGGTGGTGCGGTCGCAAAGTCCCCTCAACCCTCACTTTAATAGGGAATCCCCATCTATCTCGCCCGCAGGTGCCACGGCTCGTTGGCGGCGCATGGCACGGTCCATGCTTAAAGCGCTTGTCCCTACTTTGTCCAACCGGAGGAAACATGACCCGCGCATCCATCAAGTTCCTGGGCGCTGCCCTTGTTGCAACCCTGCCCCTGCTGGCCAGTGCCCAGCTCACCGGCAACGTCAGCCTGACCACCAACTACAAGTTCCGTGGCCAGGACCAGGATGCCTCCAAGGTCAAGGCCGTCAAGCCCGCGATCCAGGGCGGCTTCGACTACGCCTTCGGCGAGTCCGGCTTCTACGTCGGCAACTGGAACTCCAGCGTCGACTGGCTCTCGGGCAACTCCATCGAA
>NZ_LMIJ01000011.1:0-127515 GCF_001428665.1 Acidovorax sp. Root219 | reverse complement strand
CCCCAACTACATCGACTACAGCGTCGGCGGTGCCTATGACTTCGGCTCGGGCCTGTCGCTGGGTGCCGCCGTGGTCGGCGCCAACAAGAAGGACTACTTCGGTCCCGTCAACAAGTCGCGCGTGATCGTCACGCTGACCAAAACCCTGTAAATCTTTCAGGGGCGCCCCGTGCGCCCCTTCCTGGAGGAATCAAAAATGAAAATGGTGACAGCCATCATCAAACCCTTCAAGCTCGACGAGGTGCGTGAAGCCCTGTCGGACATCGGGGTGCAGGGGATTACGGTGACCGAGGTCAAGGGCTTCGGACGCCAGAAGGGCCACACGGAGCTGTACCGTGGTGCAGAGTACGTGGTCGACTTCCTGCCCAAGGTCAAGATCGAAGCCGCCGTGGCGGACGAACTGGTGGACCGGGTGATCGAGGCCATCGAAGCCGCTGCACGC
The DNA here is from genome assembly GCF_001428665.1 of Acidovorax sp. Root219. Classification (GTDB taxonomy): domain Bacteria; phylum Pseudomonadota; class Gammaproteobacteria; order Burkholderiales; family Burkholderiaceae_C; genus Acidovorax. The sequence goes on along the minus strand of NZ_LMIJ01000011.1, from coordinate 127,073 downwards.
ACCGGCAAGATCGGCGACGGCAAGATTTTCGTGACCCACCTGGAGCAGGTGGTACGCATTCGCACCGGCGAAACCGGCAAGGAAGCCCTTTAAAGGGCCCGCCGCACAACACGAAAGACAAATGCCATGAAAAAATTGCTTGCTTCCTTCATTCTGGGGCTGAGCCTGCTGTCCGTCGGTGGACTGTCGCTGGCCCAGGCACCTGCCGCCGATGCAGCCGCATCGGCGCCGGCAGAAGCCGCGCCCGCTGCTGCGGCTGCTGCCCCTGCGGCTGCACCGGCACCGGCACCTGCTGCGGCCGCCTCCGAGGCTGCCCCTGCCGCTCCCGTACCCAAGATCGACTCCGGCGATACCGCCTGGATGCTGACCTCCACGCTGCTGGTCATCCTGATGACCATCCCCGGCCTGGCGCTGTTCTACGGCGGCCTGGGCCGTTCCAAGAACATGCTGTCCGTGCTGATGCAGGTCTTCGTGGTCTTCTCGCTGATCTCCCTGCTGTGGGCCATCTACGGCTACAGCCTGGCGTTCTCGGGTGAAGGCAAGTTCTTCGGCGGCCTGGACAAGATCTTCCTCAAGGGCGTGAACCAGGAGACCTTCGGTGCCCTGATCACCATCCCCGAGTACGTGTTCATCGCCTTCCAGGGTACGTTCGCGGCCATCACCGTGGCGCTGATCGTCGGCTCCTTTGCCGAGCGCATCAAGTTCTCTGCCGTGCTGATCTTCTCGGTGCTGTGGTTCACCTTCAGCTACGTGCCCATGGCCCACATCGTGTGGGGCGGCGGCCTGCTGGGTGCTGACGGCGCGCTGGACTTCGCTGGCGGTACCGTGGTGCACATCAACGCCGGTGTCGCCGGCCTGGTGGGTGCCTACATGGTGGGCAAGCGCATCGGCTACGGCAAGGAGGCTCTGACGCCCCACAGCCTGACGCTGACGATGGTGGGTGCCTCGCTGCTGTGGGTGGGCTGGTTCGGCTTCAACGCCGGTTCCGCCGGTGCCGCCAACGCCAATGCGGGCCTGGCCTTCGTGAACACCGTGCTGGCCACTGCCGCTGCCACGCTGAGCTGGATCGCCGGTGAAGCGCTGCACAAGGGCAAGGCTTCCATGCTGGGTGCTGCCTCGGGCGCCGTGGCCGGTCTGGTGGCGGTGACGCCTGCTGCCGGCTTCGTGGGCCCCATGGGTTCCATCGTGCTGGGCCTGATCGCCGGTATCGTCTGCCTGTGGGGTGTGGGTGGCCTGAAGCGCATGCTCAACGTGGACGACGCATTCGACGTGTTCGGCGTGCACGGTGTGGGCGGTATCCTGGGTGCCATCCTGACCGGTGTGTTCGCCTCCAAGGGCCTGGGTGGTACGGGCGGCCTGACGCCTGACACCTTCGCCATGGGCGCACAGGTGTGGATCCAGGTCAAGAGCGTGCTGTTCACCATCGTGTGGTCCGGCGTCGTGGCCTTCATCTCCTACAAGATCGCTGACCTGCTGGTGGGCCTGCGTGTCTCGGAAGAAGCCGAACGCGAAGGCCTGGACATCACGTCCCACGGCGAAACGGCTTACAACCGTTGATGGATGGGCCGGAGGCTGCGGTGTCTGGTGGTGCCGCAGCCCGCCCGGTCCTGATTTTCTGATTCCTGTTTTTCTGCGAGAGTCTCCTCGGAATCCTCCTCGGATCCCTTTGCCCGCCGCCCTGGCGGGCTTCTTTTTGACCAACCCGCCTTTCGGCGGGTTTTTCATGGGGGGTACTGGAACGGGCCGCTCCCACCGCTGTCCTCACGCCGGCCGTTCAAAAAATTCACGGCGGCTGGCAGGGCCTGGGCGGGGTGCAGCCGCTACGATCCAAGGCATGGACTCAGCCCTCGCCCAGATCACCGAACGCGTGCGCGCCGCCGCAGCCGACCAGACCCCTTTGCGCATCCGCGGTGGGGGCAGCAAGGATTTTCACGGCCTGGCCTTGCATGGCGAGGTGCTCGACACCCGGGTGCTCCAGGGTATGGTGGACTACGAGCCCAGCGAGCTGGTCGTCACCGTGCGCACCGGCACACCGCTGGCCGAGTTGGAGGCCGCCCTGGCCGCCCAGGGGCAGTGCCTGCCCTTCGAGCCCCCGCACTTCGGTGCGCAGCCGCAGGCCACCACGGTCGGCGGTATGGTGGCGGCCGGTCTCTCGGGCCCGGCGCGTGCCAGCGTGGGCGCCGTGCGCGACTACCTGCTGGGCGTGGTGCTGCTCAACGGCCGTGCCGAGCTGCTGACCTTTGGCGGCCAGGTCATGAAGAACGTGGCAGGCTACGACGTGTCGCGCCTCATGGCGGGCGCCTGGGGTACGCTGGGCCTGCTCACCGAGGTCAGCCTCAAGGTGCTGCCCGTGGCCCCGGGCGAGGCCACGCTGCGCTTCGAATGCAACCAGGCCGATGCACTGCGCCGCCTGCATGCCTGGGGCGGCCAGCCCCTGCCGCTCAACGCCAGCCGCTGGGCCGGCGACGCCCACACGGGCACGCTGCAGGTGCGCTTGCGCGGCGCCGTGGCCGCGGTGGAGGCGGCCTGCCGCACCATGGGCGGCGAGCGCCTGGACCCCGCCGTGGTAGCCGCTGACTGGAGCGCCTGCCGTGACCAGGCCCTGCCCTGGTTCGCCGCGCGCCCACCCGGGCACGCCTTGTGGCGACTGTCGCTGCCAGCCACGGCACCCGTGATGGCCCTGCCCGGTGGCGCCCAGCCGCTGGTCGAATGGCATGGCGCGCTGCGCTGGGTGCAGGCGCCTGAATCCGCAGGCGATGCGCTGCGCGAGGCGGCCCGGGCCGCAGGTGGCAGCGCGGCGATGTTCCGGGCACCCCTGGCGCGCGAGCCGGGCGGGGCGGGCCATGCGGCCCTGCCGTCGCGCGCGCTGGAGCAGATCCATGCACGCCTGAAGCACAGCTTTGATCCGGCCGGCATCTTCAATCCCGGGCGCATGGCGCCGGGCTGGTAGGCGGTCCATCCGCACCGCCACTGCGCGGCACAACCATTCACTGTCCAGGCATGCACCATGCAAACCCAACTCTCCCCTGAATACCGCGCCCGCGCCGACGGCCTCGAGGCAGAGGCCATCCTGCGCAAGTGCGTGCACTGCGGCTTCTGTACCGCCACCTGCCCGACCTACCAGCTGCTGGGCGATGAGCTCGATGGCCCGCGCGGCCGCATCTACCTGATCAAGCAGGTGCTCGAAGGCCAGGCGCCCACGCGCGCCACCCAGATGCACCTGGACCGCTGCCTGACCTGCCGCAACTGTGAGACCACCTGCCCCAGCGGCGTGCAGTATGGCCACCTGGTGGACATCGGCCGCAAGATCGTGGACGAGAAGGTGCCGCGCCCCCTGGGCGAGAAGGCCCTGCGCTGGGCGCTCAAGGAAGGCCTGCCTTCGGCGTTGTTCGCCCCGGCGATGAAGGCCGGGCAGATGGTGCGCGGCCTGCTGCCCGAGTCCCTACAGGCCAAGGTGCCGACGCCACGCGATCCGGGCGCCTGGCCCACGGGGGCGCATGCGCGCAAGGTGCTCATGCTGCCCGGCTGCGTGCAGCCCGCGATGATGCCCGGTATCAACACCGCCACGGCGCGCGTGCTCGACGCCGCAGGCATAGAGACCCTGGTAGCGCCCAAGGCCGGCTGCTGCGGCGCGGTCAAGTTCCACCTCAACGACCAGGACGGCGGCAAGGCCGAGATGCGCGCCAATATCGACGCCTGGTGGCCGCTGGTCGAAGCGGGTGGCGTGGAGTGCATCGTCATTAACGCCTCGGGCTGCGGCGTCACGGTGAAGGAGTACGGCCACATCCTGCAGAACGATGCGCAGTACGCCGCCAAGGCCGCGCGCATCAGCGCGCTCACCCGCGACCTGTCCGAGTTGCTGCCGGACCTGCTGCCCGAACTTGCCCAGCGCCTGGCCGGCCGTGTGCAGCCCCCGCCTGACACGCTGTTCGCCTACCACCCCCCCTGCACGCTGCAGCACGGGCAAAAGCTGCGCGGCGGGGTGGAAACGCACCTGGGCAGGCTGGGCTTCAAGCTCCGGGTGGCGCGCAATGAATCGCACCTGTGCTGCGGCTCGGCGGGCACCTACTCGGTGCTCAACCCCGGCCTGTCCCACCAGTTGCGCGACCGCAAGGTCGGCGCGCTGGGCGAGGCGTTTGGTGAGCAGCCGCCGGATGCCATCCTGTCGGCCAACATCGGCTGCATCACGCACCTGCAAAGCGGCACCGCGACGCCTGTGCGCCACTGGATCGAGGTGCTGGACGAGGCCTTGACCGCTGCGCAGTAAGGGCGTGTGTCTCCGTCCGGATGGATGCTGCACCGTCGTGCGAGGGGCCGGCCGGAGGCCCTGAATTAGGTGCCCGGCGCCAAGACTGGCATGATTGAGGGTTTTGTTGCCCCCTTCCTTCGCTACGCCATGACCGACAACGTGCCAGAACAAGAACAGACCGCCGCGCCCGCCGCCGCTGCCCCTACGGCGGCAGACGCTGCATCGGCCCCCGCCGTGGCTCCAGGCGATGCCGGGGAGGGTGCTGCGGCGGCTGCCGCTCCTGCGGCCCCCCACCGTGAGGGCCGGGGCGGCCGCGGTGGCCGCAACAACAATCGCCGCGACGGCCGTCCGCGTGGCGAGGCCGGCGCCCCGGCTGCAGGCCAGCCCGCTGCGGCCGCGCCAGCAGGCGCCCGTGCGCCGCAGCGCACCCATCCCGCACTAGAGCAACTGGCCGGCCTGTACCCGCAGCTGTTCGGCGCGGTGTTCCGCCCGCTCAAGCGCGGCATCTTCCAGGACATCCTGGCCGCGCACCCCGAGCAGTTCGAGCGCGATGCACTCAAGGTGGCCCTGGGGCTGCATACCCGCTCCACCCGCTACCTGCAAAGCGTGGCGGCCGGCGAGAAGCGCCACGACTTGGCCGGTCAGCCCGTGGAGGCCATGGCCCCCGAGCATGTGCACCACGCCCTGCTGGAGGTCTACCGCCGCAGAAAGAACAACAAGGCCCGCGCCAGCGAGGACCTGCTGCCCAAGCTGCGCAACCGCATGGTCCAGGCGTTCGAGGCCTCTGGCCTGACGCGCGAGGCCTACACCGAGCTCGTGGCCGGCCGTGACGAGGAGGCCAACGCCCTGCTCGAAGAGGCTTTTGCCGAATGGTCCGTGCGCAACGCCAAGGACGAGGCGCTGCTGCGCGCCTTCGATGCCAGCGGCCAGGCCCTGGAGGCTTTTGCCGACATGTATGGCATGGCGCCGCGCGCCGTGGGCCAGACGCTGGAGCGCGCACGGCGCTACCGTGGCCTGGTGGCGGCTGCCGCTGCTGCTCCCTCTGCGGCGGTCCCTGCCGCCGACTGACCTGTCACCGGCACCGGGCCTTGCCCGGTGGCAGTCCGGTCGCGCCCGCGCTGCAGGCTGTGCGTGGTGCAATGGTTCCCTGCTGACACTGTGTTGGCAGCAGCGTGCATGCGGACCATGCAGTGGCGTTACCTCTCACTTTCGGTTGCAAATTGTGGATTGCCGCGCCATCCTGCTGACACCAGGTTGTCAGCAGCAGGGCAGCACCATGGCTACTCCAGACCAACCAAAAGAGAGAGGAAACCGCATGCCACCCGTTTCTGAAAAGATTCCCGCCTTCCGCGTTGCCGGCATTGCCGTGCGCACCCGCAACAGTGACGAGATGAACCCCGAAACCTCCCGCATCGGAGGCCTGTGGGACCGTTTCTTCAGCGAAAGCTGGGAGCACAAGCTGCCTCGGCCCGGGGCGGACGGCCGCATCTTCGGCGTCTACAGCGCCTATGAGTCCAACGAGCATGGCGCCTTCGATGTCACGGCCGGCGTGGCTGCTCCCGAAGGCTCGGAGGTCGTGGGCGGTGCATCGACCATTGCCATCGAGGCCGGCGACTACCTGGTGTTCCACGGTCAGGGCAGCATGCCGCAGATGGTGATCGACGCCTGGGGCGAGGTGTGGCGCTACTTTGATGAGAACCCGCAGATCCAGCGCCGCTTCACCACCGACTTCGAGGCCTATGCGGGCCCTGATCGCGTGGCCATCCACATCGGCGTCTAGGCCTGTTCCTTCTCACCAGCCATGCGCCGTGCCGACCGCCTGTTTCAGATCGTCCAGCTCATCCGCGGGCGGCGCCTGTCCACCTCCGCCTTTCTGGCCGAGCGGCTGGAGGTGTCGCAGCGCACCATCTACCGCGACGTGGCCGACCTGCAGCACCAGGGCGTGCCCATCGAGGGTGAGGCGGGGGTGGGCTACCGCCTGGGCGCGGGCTTTGACCTGCCGCCGCTGATGTTCAGCCAGGGCGAGGCGAATGCCCTGGTGGCCGCCGCGCGGCTGGCGCAGGCCTGGCTCGATGCAGGGCTGGCGCGCGAGGTGGAAGGGGCGCTGGGCAAGATCCTCTCGGTGCTGCCACCCGAGGCGCGCGTGGCCGCCGAGTCGCAGGCGCTCTACGCCCCCTCGGTGGGCCTGGGCCCGCGTGCCCAGGCCACCCTGCAGACCCTGCGCGAGGCGGTGCACAGCCGCCACGTGGTGCAGATCGACTATGCGGACGTGCAGGGCCGGCCCAGCGTGCGCAGATTGCGGCCCCTGGGCTGCTTCTACTGGGGCAAGGTCTGGACGCTGTCGGCCTGGTGCGAATTGCGCGAAGACTTCCGGGGCTTTCGCATCGACCGCATCGCCGAGCTCACGGTGCTGCCCGAGCAGTTCCGCCAGGAGCCCGGCAAGACCCTGGCCGACATGCTGCGCCAGGTGGAGGCCGAGATGGCCTCGCGCCCCCCATCCCTGAGCGACGAGGCCCCTTGCGCATGACCGAGGTCACCTACTACGTGGCTGCCACGCTGGATGACTTTATCGCCGGCCCCAGCGGCGAACTCGACTGGCTGCACCCCTTCGAGCAGGCCGGTACCGACTATGGCCTGGCGGACTTCATGGCCGGGGTCGATGCCCTGGTCATGGGGCGCACAACCTATGCCGTGGCCCGCTCCTTTGGCGACTGGCCTTACGGCGAGCGGCCGGCCTGGGTATTGAGCCACCAGGACGCACCCACCGATGGAAGCTTGCCGCCCAGTGTGTTCTGGGGTGCTGCGCAACCGCACGAACTGGTGGCGCAATGGATGGATCGAGACTTCCGGCAGGTCTGGCTGGTGGGCGGTGGCCAACTGGCGGGGCAGTTCCTGCGTGCCGGGCTCGTGGATCACCTGATGCTGGCCACCATTCCGGTCACGCTGGGGTCGGGCCTGCCGCTGTGGGGCGTGCCGCAGAAAATGGCGCCGCAGCACTGGACGCTGCAGGCGCACCAGGCCTATCCGAATGGCGTGCTGACGCAGCACTTCAAGCGGGTGCGCAGCGCTCCCTCCTGCGGCTGATCAGCTCGCAGTGCCCTGCTGGGCCAGCGCACTGCGGTAGCGGCGGCTGCAAGGCACGGTGCTGCCATCCTTCATCAACAGGCGGGCATCGCCGCTGTCCAGCGGCTCGATCTCGGCCACCGCATCCAGGTTGACGGCATAGCTGCGGTGCACGCGCACGAAGCGCGCCGGGTCCAGCTGTGTGAGGAAATCCGCCAGGGTGGAGCGCACCAGGTAGTCGTGCCCGTTCACATGCAGGCCCACGTAGTTGGCCTCGGCCTGCAGCCAGGCGATGTCGGTGGCGGCGATCAGGAATTCGCGGCGCAGCTTGCGCACCAGGAAGCGTTCGGGGCGCTGCACGGGCAGGGACGGGGCCAGTTCAGGCGCCGCCGGTCCGGTGGCGGGTGATGGTTCGGGAATGGCGGGGGATTCGGGCGTGTCCAGCACCCGGGCCTCGCCCTGCAGCCGTAGCAGCAAAAAGCGGTAGCCTACCAGGCTGCTGACGATGAGTGCATAGGTGCGTACGTCCTTGAGGTACTCGTAGCCCCACTGGGCCCACCAGGGGCCGTTCAGCCGGTACTCGGCGCCCATGGTGGAATAGGCCAGGTGCCGCAGGGCCATCATCCCTGCCAGGTGGATGCTGCAGTAGGCCACGCTGCCCACCAGGTGCCAGGGCAGGTGGCGGCGCAGCATGTCCCAGTGCAGCGGAAAGCGCCGCTCGAAGGCCACGATGGCCGGGATCAGCAGCCCGACCACGAGCACACTGGACAGTTCCCACAGTGCCGGCTCCCAGGCGGCCACGGGCCGGCCGGCAGAACGCAGGTCGATCAGCGTCACCACGCTGTTGAAGGCCGCCTGCACCAGCAGCAGGACGGCCCAGAACGCCACTTCTGCACGGCGGCGCAAGGGACGATAGCGTTCGGGCCAGGGCAGGGCAGGTCGGGACATGCCGCCAGTGTAGGCAAGGCGCACAGCCCCTTGGTAAATCAGCCCTCCGCCACATCCCAGGTGGCCACCGCTCGTCCCAAAAGGGATCACTCCGGTCCCAAGCAGGCCCGCCGCGCCGTCGGAGCGCCCGAGCATGGGGCCATGACTGCTCCATCGCACTCCATTTCCCGCCGCCACGACATCGATGCCCTGCGCGCCCTGGCCTTCGCCCTGGTCATCGTCTACCACGTCGCCATGTACTACGTGGCCGACTGGCATTGGCACATCAAGAGCCCGCACGCCGCAGAGTGGCTGCAGATGCCCATGCGGGCACTGAATCTCTGGCGCATGGACCTGGTGTTCCTGGTCTCCGGCCTGGCGCTCGGCCTGGTGCGCCGGGGGCGGACGGTAGCGGGGCTGGTCCGGCTGCGCAGTGGACGCCTGCTGCTGCCGCTGGCCTTTGGCATGGCGGTGGTAGTGCCCTACCAGCCCTATGTGCAGGGCGTGGCCAGTGGCCTGATCACTCCGGGCTTCGGCGCCTTCCTGTTGCGCTACTACGGCGGGGGCCCCTGGCCGGCCGGCGCCTTCGATGGCTGGGAGGCCCGCGTGACCTGGAACCACCTGTGGTACCTGGCCTACCTGTGGGCCTACACCGTGGTGCTGGCCGTGCTGCTGCCCTGGCTGGAGTCCGCACCGGGCCAGCGGCTGCGCCGGGCGTTCACCGGCCTGCGTGGCCTGGCGCTCTTTGCCTGGCCCGTGCTGCCGCTGGTGCTGTATTCGGTGCTGCTGTGGCGGCATTTTCCGCCCACCCACGACCTCATTCACGACGCCTGGCTGCATGCGGTGTACTTCACGCTCTTCCTGTATGGCTACTGGATCGGGCTCGACGCCGGCCTGTGGGCCGAGCTGGTGCGCCTGCGCTGGCGCGCCCTGGTCGCGGCACTGGCACTGCTGGTGCTGTTCACGGCGCTGCGCGGTGTGGCCGTGCAGCAGGGCGGCTGGCTGGCGCGCACTGCCATGCGCGTGCTGGCCGACCTGTACCTGTGGAGCACGCTGCTGGCCATCCTGGGCTGGGCCCACCACCGGCTCAACCGGCCATGGCCCTGGCTGCGCTGGGCGCAGGAGGCGGTCTACCCCTGGTATCTGCTGCACCAGACCGCCATCATCGTGCTGGCGGTGGCACTGGCACGCTGGCAGCTCGGCCCGGTGCTGGAGCCGCTGGCCCTGCTGGCCGGCACGGTGCTGGTGTGCTGGGCCATGACGGCGGTGGTGCGACGGGTGCGGTGGCTGCGGCCGCTGTTCGGGTTGCCCCGAGGAGCCAAGGGCTTGCGACCACGGGCGGCAGGGCTTTCGCTGGGTTCGCCGCAGATGCCGTGATGGCGCGATACTGGCCGCCTGGCCGCTCCGAAATCCATGGAATCCACCCCACCGAACCTTGCCGGGCTCTCAGCGCTGCGGCCCGCTACCGGGAGCGATGCCCCGCTGCTGGCAGCCCTGTGGCGCCGGGCCTGGGCCTCGGCCAATCCGTTGGTGGCCGAGGTGGCGCCCCTGACGCATTGGCTGGAGCGAGTCCATGCCGAGTTCTGCCCGCCCTGCCTCACGCTGTTGGGGGTGCACGACGGAACCGCCACGGCGTTCATGGTGCTGGACGTGGAGGCGGCCCATCTGCACCAGCTGTTCGTCGACCCCGGCGCGCAAGGGACCGGCATCGGCGCTGCCCTGGTGGCCCATGTGTGTGCGCTCTGCCCGCAGGGCTGGTCGCTGCATGTGGCCAGCACCAACCTGCGGGCGCGCCGCTTCTATGCGCGCTACGGCCTGCAGGAGCACGGGCACAACCGCCACCCGATCACAGGGCGTGAGCGCGTGCTGTGCCGCTGGCAGGCGTAGGACCTGGGCTTCAGGCCAGCGCTGCCTCGATGTCGCCAGCCAGCTTCTTGGGCGCATCCTGCGGGGCATAGCGGCGGATCACCTTGCCGTCCTTGCCCACCAGGAACTTGGTGAAATTCCACTTGATGGCCTTGCTGCCCAGAAGGCCCGGGGCCTCTGCGCTGAGCCATTGGTAGAGCGGCGAGGCGTTGGCACCGTTGACGTCGATCTTGGCCATCATCGGAAAGCTCACGCCGTAGTTGAGCTGGCAGAAACTCGCGATCTCGTCGTTGCTGCCCGGGTCCTGGCTGCCGAACTGGTTGCAGGGAAAGCCCAGCACCACCAGCCCCTTGTCGCCGTACGCCTTGTGCAACTCTTCGAGCCCGCCGAACTGCGGTGTGAACCCGCAGGCGCTGGCCGTGTTGACGATGAGCATCACCTTTCCCTGGTACTGCGAAAGCGGCACGCTCTGGCCATTCATCTGCTGGGCTTCGAAATCGTAGATGCTGTCGGGCATGGGGGTTCCTCGGTGGCTGAAGGGCCCATGGTAGCCGCTGTGTAGTTTGTCTGCCTGGCGGCCTTTGCCTTGGGCGCGATCTATGCTGTGCGCTCGGCCGAGGCCAGTGCCACCGTGCAAGGGCCGCCCCGCCGCACGGGTGGCGTCCCCCTGGGGGGATGGCGCGCAGCGCCTCAGGGGGGATTAGTGATGTGCGTCCTGGCGCGCGATATGCAGCAGGTGCTCCACCTCTTCACGGTGGTTCACGCAGTTGCGCTGGTGCCAGCGGCGGATGATCCACATGATGGCTGCCACCACCAAGCCGAAGATGGTGATGGCGCCGAACACCGACAGGCCGAACTTGAGCGACAGGCTGTAGAACGCGCCCAGCGCCAGGATGCAGGCTTGCTCGTTGAAGTTCTGCACGGCGATGGAGCGGCCGGCGCCCATGAGGTTGTGGCCGCGGTGCTGCAGCAGCGCATTCATGGGCACGACCAGGTAGCCGCCCAGGCCGCCCAGCAGGATCAAAAAGGGAATGGCCAGCCAGATGTTCTTGATGAAGACCATCAATATCAGCAGCAGGCCCATGGCGATACCGAGCGGGATGACCCGGGTGGCCATATCCAGCCGCATGCGCATGGAGGCCACCACGGCGCCCACGGCGGTACCGATGGCCACCACGCCGGTAAGGGCCGAGGCCTGCGTGGTGTTGTAGCCCAGGGCCACGCCGGCCCAGGCCAGCACGATGAACTTGAGATTGCCGCCCGCCCCCCAGAACAGGGTGGTGGTGGCCAGCGAGATCTGGCCCAGCTTGTCGCGCCACAGGCGGTTGTTGCAGGCCCAGAAGTCGGGCAGCAGCGCCATGGTGTTGGCCAGGATGCTGCGCGAGGGGTCGGATCGCATGGGGCGCATCTCCACACCCGTGTGCGGGATGCGGGTGTTGAACCAGGCTGCGAGGATGTAGATGAAGATCAGCCCGGCGATGGCTGCTTCGGCAGGCGTGTCCACGCCGGTGTCGATCATCGGAAAGTCGAAGCTCAGCATCATGCCCGAGACGTTGTGCCCGACGAGCTGGCCGCCCAGCAGCACCCCGAGAATGATGGAGGCGATGGTGAGCCCTTCGATCCAGCCATTGGCCTTGACCAGTTGGGAGGCGGGCAGCAGTTCGGTCAGGATGCCGTACTTGGCGGGCGAGTAGGCCGCAGCGCCCAGCCCCACCACCGCATAGGCAATGAGGGGGTGTGAGCCGAACAGCATCATGAGGCAGCCCACCACCTTGATGGCATTGCTCACGAACATCACCTTGCCCTTGGGCAAGGCGTCGGCAAAAGCGCCCACGAAGGGCGCCAGCACCACGTAGAACAGCGCGAACATGGGCACCAGGGCGGCGCGCTGCCACTCGGGAGCACCTTCTGAACGGAGGAGTTCGACAGCGGCCACGAACAGCGCATTGTCGGCCAGCGAGCTGAAGAACTGCGCCGACATGATGGTGTAGAAACCGCGCTTCATCGAATGGCTGGTGCTGCATCAGTTGGACTGATGCCCTGTTAAATATGGGGAGCCTGTTGGCCGACGGATGGTTATATCACGTGGGTAAACGGTCACGGTGCCAGAATCCTGGACATCCCACCCGGTCAAACCCCATGCCACGCCCGATACAAGCCACCATCCACACCGCCGCCCTGCACCACAACCTGGAGCGCGTGCGCCGCAGCACCCCCGACGCCAAGGTCTGGGCCGTGGTCAAGTCCAATGCCTACGGCCATGGCATCGAGCGTGCCTATGAGGGCTTGCGCGGGGCCGACGGCTTTGCCCTGCTGGACCTGGCCGAGGCCGAGCGCGTGCGCCAATTGGGCTGGCGCGGCCCGATCCTGCTGCTCGAAGGCGTGTTTGAGCTGCGCGACCTGGAGCTGTGCTCGCGCCTTAACCTGTGGCATGCCGTGCACTGCGACGAGCAGATCGATATGCTGGCCACCCACAAGACGCAGGTGCCGCACCGCGTGTTCCTGAAGATGAACTCGGGCATGAACCGCCTGGGCTTCACGCCCCAACGCTACCGCGCTGCCTGGGCCCGGCTCAACGCGCTGCCGCAGGTGGACGAGATCTCGTTCATGACCCATTTCAGCGATGCCGACGGCCCGCGCGGCATTGCCCACCAGATGGCCGCGTTCAACACCGCCGCCGCCGACCTGCCGGGTGAGCGCACACTCTCCAACAGCGCTGCCACCCTGCGCCACAGCGCTGACGCGGCTGTGCGCGCCGACTGGGTGCGCGCGGGCATCGTGCTGTACGGCAACGCGCCCGATCACCCGGAGAACTCGGCCGGCCACTGGGGGCTGGAGCCCACGATGACGCTGTCCACCAAGCTGCTGGCGGTGCAGCAATTGCAGGCGGGCGACACCGTGGGCTATGGTTCGAGCTTCACCGCCGAGGGGCCGCTCACCATCGGTGTGGCTGCCTGCGGCTACGGCGACGGCTACCCGCGCCACTGCCCCACCGGCACGCCGGTGCTGGTCAATGGCGTGCGCACGCGCATCGTGGGCCGGGTGAGCATGGACATGGTCACCGTGGACCTGACGCCGCTGCTGCAGTCGGGCATGGCGCTGGGCACGGATGTCGGTTTTGGCAGCGAGGTCACGCTCTGGGGCCGGGCCGGCAACGGCGCCGTGCTGACCATCGATGAAGTGGCCCAGCCGGCGGGTACCGTGTCCTGGGAGCTCATGTGCGCGCTGGCGCAGCGCGTGCCCGTCGCCGTGGAATGAGGATTTCTTCACGGTGTGCCCCGCGGGCAATTCCGTGAAACACGGCTGGATCGGGTACGCTGCGCGCCTGACCATCCGCTCTGACAGGAGTGCCGCCCATGGCCGACAACAAGCGCAGCAGTTCCCGTAAAAAGACCTCGAACTGGCGCTCCGTGCGCATGCAGCCCCAGCACCAGCTGGCGGACAGCCTGCAGCAGCGCTACAGCCTGCGCCTGCACGGCTTTCTGATCGGCGGCTTCACGCTGCTCATCATGTGGTGCACATCGCACGTGCAGATGCTGCTGGGCATGGAGACGCTGGCGCTGCGTTACCTGGTCACCCTCTCGGTCGGCTATGTGGGCTACCTGCTGGTGCTGCGCATGTGGGCCGCCCGCTTGATAGACGAGGACGGCGATTCTGGCAGCGGCGCGGGCGATGCGGCCGAGGCCGCGACGGATGTGGCGGACATGGCGATCGATGCCGTGACCTGGCGCGGTGGTGGCGGGCCGCGCATGCCCATGCCCCGATCCGGTGGGAGCAGCGTGCACACCGGCAGTGGCTCAGGCGACTTCGGCTCGGGGCTCTCGGACGCGGGCTCCGGCCTGGGCGACCTGGCCAGCGGTGCGGCCGATGCGGTGTCGGGCGCTGACGAAGGCGCGGTGGTGGTCATCCCCATCGTCGCCATCTTCCTGATCGGGGCCGCCATCGTCTTCGGCGCGGGCGCCCTGGCCATGCTGTTCTTCGGCTGGGACGTACTGCTCACCGTGGCGGTGGAGCTGGCCTTTTCCGTGGTGACGGCACGCGCCGCCATGGGCGTGGAACGCGAGGGCTGGCTCAGCGCCGCCGTGCGCCTTACCTGGAAGCCCATGCTTGGCGCCGTGGTGTGCGCCGTGGCGCTGGGCGCCACCATCGACCATTTCCTGCCCCATGTGAATTCGCTGCCCGAGGCGGTGCGGGCCATACAGTCCGGCATGAAGGCACGCTGAACCCTGCGCTGGTCGGGCGCATGCTCAACCACACCAGTACAGGTTCGGGCCGTCCACCTGGCATCATTCCGGCCACCCCAAAAAAAAGCGGGAGGCGCCTTGGGCGCCCCCCGCTTTGTGCGGCTGGACTGGGTCCTTGCTGTTGTGCTCAGCGTGCCGTCACAGCAAAGCCCTGTACCAGGCCACCGGTGTAGCGTACGAATAGCTTGCTGCCTTCAAACCACCAGTTGCTGTCGGCAGGCCCCGTGCCCGCAGGCAGCAGAGCCAGGTCGGGCACCAGCTGAAAGCGCTGGCCGGCCACGATCAGCTCGGTCTGCAGGTCGAGGACGGTGCGCAGGACGGTGGCCGTGCCCAGGAGCGATTGCAGCAAGCTGGTGAGCCCGTCGTAGTCGGCTACGTCGCCCTGCAGCGCCTGGCTCACGCCATTCGCATCCGTGAAGACCAGGCCGGTCGTGCTGTGGAAGACGAAGCCCGGGGCATTGCCCGTGCGGCCCATCGGCAACCATTGCGCGCGCAGGTGGAAGACGGTGCTGCCCAGGGAGACGCGCAGGGCCCCATTGGGCTGCAGTACCGTCGTGGCGCCCAGGGCCGTGAGGGCCTGGCCCATGGCGGGCAGGGACTGCAGGACCGGTCCGAAGCGGGTCACCAGGCCTGCTGTGGCCACCTCGATGCTGCCATCGTCCGCCACGGTCGCGCCATCGGCGCGGCCGGGCACCACACGCACTTCCAGCGGCACCACGGGGAAGCTCACGCCGCCCAGGGTCCAGGTGACGCTGCCATCCGCAGCCTGCGCCGCGCTGGTGATGCCAACGGTGCGCAGGCCGTTGTTGACCAGGGTTTCCAACGGCGTGCTGCCGCCCGTGCGGGTGGGCACGCCCGCAAGGCGCACGAAGCCCACGTTGGCGTTGATGCCCGCAGGCAGGTCACTGCGCTGCACGGGGTCGCCCAGGCCGGTGCCGGCCACGGTGCCCAGGCGCACGCTCTGTACCTTGCCCGCGCCATCGAGCCGAGCCACTTCGCCGCTGTACACCGTCACGGCGGCAGCCCCATTGGCAGCCGGTGGCAGTGCCACCCGGCCTGTGCGCACGAACACGCTCCACGACTGCGGCGTGCCAGCGGCAGCGCGTGGGGTGGTGATGAGCGTGACCGACACCACGCCATCGCCCAGTGCAGTCAGTGGCAGGTTGCCCGTGGTGGTGGACAGCAGGGCCACCACCGTGCCCTGGCTCACCGTACCGCTGAGCGTGACTTGGGAGTCACCCGAGGTCGACGGGTTGAGCACCAGCGCCACCTGGGGCTGGCCATTGGCGCCGATCAGCGTGACCACGCTGAGCACCGTGGCCGTGTCGGGCTGGGGCTGGATGCTGAAGGTCTGGCCGCCGATCACCAGGGTCACCGGCGCCGGGGTACCGCCACTGCCTGCGGGGGGCAGGGTGATGGTGGATCCGCCCGATTGGGGGTTGAGCGTGATCGTGCTGCCTGGGGATGCCGTGACCTGCACATTGCCGCCGACGATGACCGGCGCGCCTGGCGTCACTGCCACGCTGCCTTGCGTCACCACCGTGGGTGGAGTCGAGCCACCACCACTGGGCACCTGGGCCGTGTAGGTCAGCACGGGGCTGCTGGCGCTCTCGTTGCCTGCAGCGTCCGTGGCCTTGAGTGTGAAGTTGTGCACCACGAAGGTCAGGCCGGATACCGTGACCGAGAAGTTGCCGCCCGTTGCCGTGCCGCTGCCCAGCAGGGTCGCGCCTTCGTACACATCCACCCGGCTGCCGGCTTCTGCCGTGCCGCTGATGACCACCGAGCTGCCTTCGGCCGATGCGTTATTGGCTGGTGTGGTCACTGCCGGGGCTGCCGGAGCGCTGGTGTCGTACTTGACCCCCGTGATCGATGCGGTGACTGCGGGGTTGCTGGCCGCATCGGTCGCGTCGAATGCGAAGGTGTAGATCGCACCATCGACCAGACCCAGGGGAGCCGTGCAGCCATTGGCGTCGGCGGTCAGCGCCACACCATGGGCGCCCGCATTGAGGGCGGTGCCCTGCAGGTTGCAGGTGTGGGGGGAGGCGCCGTCGGCCGTGCCGCCCGTCTGGGTGGCGGTGATGAGCGCGCTGGCCACAGCCTTGCTGAGCGTGAAGCCCAGCGTGGAATTGGCCTTGATGGCTGCGTTGTTCGCCGGGGTCGTCGCACTGAACGCCGGGGCGTTGGTATCGCGCGTCAGGGGCAGCACCAGTTCCGCGCTCACATTGCCTGCAGCATCGCGCAGCGTGATCCGGAAGGTGGCTTGCTGGCCATTGGCAATGCCGCTGGTGTCGATGCTGATGCTGGCGGTACCGCCCGCGATGACCTGGCCGGTGTTGCTATTGCCGAGCCAGACCTGCAGCCCATTCTCGGCGCTCTGGATGGTCAGCGCGGTGGAGTTGCCGATGGCGTAGGTGGGCGTCGTGGCCAAGGTGGGAGCCACCGGCACGCTGGAGTCCACCAACACGCTGGCAGTGGCAGCGGGCGCGATGGCAGAGACGTTGCCGGCATTGTCCTTGACGAAGCCGTACAGCGTCTTGTTGCCATCCGATGCAAACGGATAGCTTGTGGGCACCGTACCCCAGGCGCAGCTGGCCGACACGTTGCTCTCCTGCAGGCAGTAGCCTGCAGCGGCAATGCCGGATCCTGCATCGCTGCCGCTGAACGCACCGGCCGCTACGGTGATCGTGCGGCTGGTGGACGTGGCGGGCAGGGTCAGGCTGGCCGTTGGGGCCGTGGTGTCGTAAGTGACACCGGTGACTGGGGCGGTGGCCGATGGGTTGCCCGCCTTGTCCGTCCCACTGAAGGCGATGCTGTAGATGGCATTGCTGACCAGGTTCAGTGCCGTGGCGCAGCCGTTGGCATTGGCGGCATAGGCGATCTGGTGGGTGCCCGAAACCAGCGCAGTGCCTTGAAGTGTGCAGGTATGCGGTGTCGGGTCGGCGGCGCCGCCAGTGCGCGTGAACACGATGGTGGCGCCGGCCACCACGTCTTCGCTCAGCGTGTAGCCGATCGTGCTGCTGGCACCCAGGAAGCCACTATCGGCCGGCAGGATGTTGGAGAACACCGGCGGCGTTCCGTCGCGCGTGATCGTGAGCGTGCCGGTGACCAAGGTGGCCCCACCGCCCGCGGTCTTGGTTTCGACCAGGAAATTCTTGTTTCCATCCGGGGCCGGAGTATCGAGCGTGACGGTCAGCTTGCCGCTGGCATTGATGGTGCCCTTGTTGGCACTGTCCACCCACACCTCGGCATTTTGCGGGCCGCTCACCGTGACCTGCTTGGTGTCCTGGTTCGTAGAGCTATTGATGACCTGGGCCACGCCTGCAGAAGTGCCGGCCAGGTAGTTGCTGTCGCCGGGATACTGGGCCGTGATGGTGTGCACACCCACGACCAGGGTAGCCGGGCTGCAGCTCGCAGTGCCATTGGTCAAGGCGATATTGGAGCAACCGGCAATGGCATCCACGCCGGACAGCAGGCTCACCGTGCCCGTGGGGGTGGTGCCGCCGGTCAGTGTCACCGACAGGGTGGCAGCGCTGCCCACGGTGACCGGTGTGGTAGGTTGGACCGTGATGGTCGGAGGGCTCTCTGGATAGGCTTGTCCTTGCGACACGCTGCCCGTGGTGGTCAAGGTGGCGCTGCTGCCCGTGGCATTCATCACGGCCACACCCAGAGGAACGACAGAGCCCCCTGTGCTGCTACCGGTGTTGGCACCGAACTTGGAATTGAGCAGGTCGATAGTGGTTACCGCCGTGCGGTTGACCCACACCGCGCCGCCGCGGTCGGCCGTGTTGCTGTTGAAGAGGGATCCGTCCACCGTCATCGTGCCGATGTTGCGGATGGCTCCGCCTTCACCGGCTGCCGTGTTGCCGGTGAAGGTACAGGCGTTGATGGTCAGCGCGCCGCGGTTTTCGATGGCACCGCCGCTGGACTGGGCGTCGTTGTTGCGGAAGGCGCAGTTGCTCAGGTTGGCGGTGGAGCCTGTGGGGATGAACAGCCCGCCCGCATTGCTCATGGTGCTGCTGGCCAGCGCCTTGCCGCTTTGTACGGTGAGCCCGGTCAGGGCCAGTGTCACGCTGCTGCCGATAGGAATGTCCAGCACGCGAACTTGGCCGCCACCTGAAATGCTCGTGGAGGCCGCGCCGTTGCCCGTGATGGTGAGGTTGCGCTGAATGACCAGAGGGCCATTGCCCGCGGTCAGTACGATTGTCTGGGCCGCTGCATTGAAGCGAATTTCGTTGCCGCTGGCATCCCCCCGAGTGCACTCCGCTGCTCCCTGGTTGGCCGCGTTGGCGTTGGAAAGGGCCCTGCGCAGGGTGCATCCCGTGTTGCCATCCCCCAGCGTATCCACCGTGATGGTGGCAGCCATGGCATGGCCGCTGGCCCCCAGGGCCAGAACCAGCATGCCCAGCCCAGACCACCAGGTCGGCTTCAGGGTTTGGATCCATCGTTGCATGAAATCAACTCCTCGGTCGGCCCGTGGGCCTTGCAGCGCCAGGGCGCCTTGTGGGTTCTTGTGTGGATCAGTTGCGGGACGGAAAAATGCCCTGCAGCGCGATCGCGAAGTTCACCACCAGAAACGGTGGGCGGTTTTCGTGGGGTGAAGAACCTCCCCCGCTGGAGACCAGGGTGGCCTGGGTTCCATTGCTGCTGGTGGAATACGGTGAATCCACCGTCGAGGCGGCGAGTGCATTGCCGCCTGGCGAGGCTTGGTCGCCTGAGGCGCTGGATGCCATTAGGGTATGGTTGTGGGGTGCCAATTCCAACAGGGTCAGCTCGTGGGTTTCGGCACCGCCCACCTGCCCCCACACATAGTTGCTACCTGCGCCCGTGCCCATGCCGATGGTGCGCCGTCCGCGCAAGTCCGGAAGTGCAAATGTAGTCTGCCCATTGCCTCCATAGGTGGTGCCGAGCAAGGAGAACAAAGCCGAGTTTTGCGCAATGGACAAAATTTGCCCATTGCACAGTGCCCAGCCACGTGGCGCAAAGTTGAAGCCGCACATGCGGATTTCGCCGATAAAGGGATCTGACATGGATATTTTTCCGAGGGTTTTGCCGGGGGCGACGGTTTTAGTTGCGAGACGGGAAAATACCTTCCGTCGCAATACAAAGGCCCACCGCCATGTAAGGGGGCATGTTGTTGTGAGGCTGGCCGCCACCGGCAGTATTCACTGCAAAAGAAGACATCGCTGTATCCGGTGCGGTGGCGGCGTACAGATCGCTACGTATGCTCGATTGTGCGAGGGCGTTCCCAGCCGGCGCGTCGCTGGTGCCGACAGCAGCCACGGCAGATACCAGGTGGGTGTGTGGCGGTATGTGTGCTGCCGTCAGGGTAACAGTCGTTGCGCCCAGTTGCTCGCCCAGGACGTACGGGCTTAAACCTGGCCCCTGGCCTTGTTGGATCGGGGTGCGCCCTGCGAAGTTGGGCAATGCGAACGTGGTCTGTCCGTTGCCCCCGTAGGTGGTTCCCAGTATGGAAAAGAGGGCTGTATTTTGGGCAATGCTCAAAATCTGGCCTTGGCAGGCCATCCAGCCCCGAGGCGCGAAGCTGAAAGCGAAATGGCGGATTTCTCCGATAAATGGTTCGGACATAGATACCTCAAACTCAATTGCGCGACGGGAAGATGCCTTCCAGCGCGATGATGAAGTTCAGTGCCAACACAGGCGCGCGATTCTCATGCGGCTGTGCGCCGGCACCGGACGAAATGGTGCCGGCATGCAGAGCGGCGCTTGCCGCAGCGTTGGAGTAACGGAAATCGCGCGCTGGGGTGGTTGCGGGCAAGCCTCCCGACGGCGAAGCCTGGGTCCCAGTGGACCCGGCGGCCAAGGTGTGGCTGTGGGCAGGGATCTCGGTGGCGATCAAGGACACGCTTTCTGCACCTCCGAACTGACCCTGGTCATAGTTCCCGCCCCCGGTGAGTTGGCCCGCGTGAACTGGTGCGCGGCCGCGTAGGTCGGGTAGGGCGAAGGTTGTTTGTCCGTTACCTCCATAAGTGGTGCCCAGCAGGGAGAAAAGAGCGGTATTTTGCGCAATAGACATGATTTGGCCTTGGCAAAATGCCCAGCCCCGGGGGGGGAAGTTACCGGCAAACATGGTGATTTCGCCAATGAATGGTTCGGACATCGTCAATCGCTTTCTAGGAAATTCTGGAAGATGCTCACGCTGCCAGATAAGTGCCTGTGACCCGGCTGAGCAGCACGTCACACAATCCTTGGCAGGATGCGGCCGACACGGAGGGCAGGGTTACCGCTGCGCGGGCCTGTTTCAGGTGCAGGGCGTGCAGGTAGGCTGCCGTCACTGTTTCTCCAGAGATCGCATCCAGGCGCACTTCTCCGCGCGGTGTCTGCAGCACGGCCGCTGCCATGGCCTGGGCCAGCGGCAGTCCAAGAGGGGCCGACCGGGCTGCTGCGTGCAGGCGTTGGGCAAGTTCGTACCCCAGCAAATGGAATGTTGTGGGCTGCTGCACGCGCTGAAAGGCTGTCACACCGCTGGTGCCCTCCGCCTGAGGTTGCCAGGAGCGTGCTGCCCAGATCTCCAATCCCCACGCCGGTTGGTGGGCAGCCGCCATGGTTTCCGCGAGCATGCCGCTGGCCACAAGGGGTACTTGGCTGGCAATGTCCGACTGTGTCCAGAATTGCTTGAACGCATCGGCCCGGTGACCGGAGTCCAGCGCGAACACGAAGTCGGGTCGTGTCTGGCGCACCAGCAGCGCCAGTTCATCCAACAGGCTGGTCCCGTCGACTGAGCGTGTGAACACCGTGTTCTGCACCCGCCCACCGGCAGACGCAAAAGCGCGCTCGAAGGCGGGAAGGTGGTCAAATCCGCAGTCTGCCGGGCCCACGGCCACAATGGCGCGCGGGCCGAGCGCCTTGGCGGCCCAGCGGCCTGCGGCCCAGGCTGCCTGCCAGTGGCCCAGGCTGTTGTGCACCACCCAGGGCGAGCGCGCCTGGGGACTGAGCGCGTTGGCGCCGGTATCACCCACGAGCAGGGGCACCTGGTAGCGTTCCAGCAGGGGCTCCCAGGGGGCGGCCTGCTTGCCGGTATGGACGAAACCGGCCAGCACATCCACCTGCCCGGTCGCCAGCAACTCCTCTGCGGCATGTTGCGCCTGGCTGGAGTAGTTTCCGTAGGTGACGGGCGAGAAGCGCAGTTGCGGGCCACCGGTCTGCTGCTGCGCAAAGGCCTGTGCGCCGGCCATCAACTGTGCGCCGAGCAGAGGGTAAGCCCGCCCTTCGGGCAGCAGCATGCCTACCCGCAGCGTACGGCCCGTGCTCATGGTGGTGGTTGTGGCCAGGGGTGAGGAGGGAGCAGCACCGACAAGGCCGGGAGCGCCCAGTGCGGCGGCAACTGCCATCGCTCCGGTGCCGGCCACAAACCGCCGGCGGCTTTCCGATTCCAGGGCCTGCGGGGCCAAAGGCGCGGTGTCTTCGAATTCCATGGTTTGTTGTTCCTGGTTCAATCAGTCCACTATCTGTTTGTCGGTACCACGGCTGCCAGGCTTCCTAGGGGAAGCCCGCCGTGGCTTGCTGTGCGGCCACTCCATCTGCCGCACCATGCCGTCATCGGTCACGCTCTCAAAGCCGCAGCGCTCGTACAGGCGCACCACGGGGCTGGCGCTGGCGGCCTGCAGCCGCAGACCCACGCCAGCGGACACGGCGTCCTGCTGGAGCCGGGCAATCAGTTCGGATCCTATGCCCTTGCCCCGTGCGGCGGGAAGGAGCTCGATGTTCACCAGCACCCAGCGTTCCGCACTGCGGCACACCGCGAGCATTCCCGCAGGGTTTCCTTCCCACAGCACCAGGGTCGTTTCCACGGGGGGCAGGTACTGCCCGTACCCCGCCGTGCGAAACCGGTGCTGCATTTCGCAGAAAGCATCGATCTGGGCGTCCGGCCAACCGATGGCCTGGAGCTCCGGCTCGCGCACCGAGCGGTACACGGCGCACAGGAACGCGGCATCCTGCTCCGTCGCAGGACGCAACGCGAGGGCCTGCTGCTGCTTCGCCGTTGACGCTCCCACTTGCCACACCTTTCTTGCCGCCCACCCGGGCAGGCGCTGCCTGGCGGCGCAGGGCCGCGGAAACTCGAAGTTACACGCAAATTTTAACGATTGCACGTAAAGTTTTACGGACTGGTGCAATTGTGGCCCCGAAGCGGCAGCTCCGCCACAGGCAAATTCTGCATGGGGCCGGCGCCAGGTGGGCGTGGTGCCTGTGTCAGCCCCGCTGGCCGCACGCCGGCAAGGCGTCCAGCTCGCCACGCAGCTGTCCCAGCAGCGCGAGCAACTGCGCTTGGGTGCCTGCATCGCAGCCTTCCAGCAACCGGGCCGACAGCGTCTGGCGCAGGCCGCGCACCGTGTCCTGCAGGGCCTGGCCTTCCGCGCTCAGGGCCAGGATGCGGCTGCGGCCGTCCTCGGGGTTGGGGTGGCTGGTGATCCAGCCGCGCTCGGCCAGCTGGGCCACCATGCGCGCCACCTGGGCCTTGTCGGCGCCGCTGTGGCGCACCAGGTCTTTCTGGGTGGCCCCGGGGTGGCGACCGATGAAGCCCAGGGCGCGTACCTCGTTCATCGTCAGACCGGGGTGGATGGCCGCCATGGCCCGCACCATGTGCGCGCGGTACACGTGCATCAGGTCGTGCATCGCTTCAAAGACATCGGCAGGGGGGCGGTTGCGGTGCATGGCAAAGCCAACCGGTTGACAAAGTCAACTTGTTGGCGGATGATCTGGTTGATTAAGTCAACATTTTAAATCATGAGCACTGACGCCTCCAACCCCCTTGCCTCCAACGATCCTCTGGCCATCACCCGCGTGCGCCACACCCTCAAGGCCCGCCATGCACAGGTGCTGCGCCGCACCGAGGTCAGCCCCGGCTTCGTACGGCTCACGCTGGGCGGGCCGGATCTCGCCGACTTCGTGAGCGCGGGCTTTGACGACCACATCAAGCTCATCCTGCCGCACCCAGGGCAAGAGCGCGCCTCGCTGCCGACGGTACAGGATGGCCGCCCGGTGATGTCCGAGCCGCGCCCGGTGCTGCGCGACTACACACCGGCGCACTACGACACCGCCAAGGGAGAGTTGGACATCGAAGTGGCCCTGCACGACGCCGGCCCCGCGTCGGACTGGGCTGCCGCCGCGGCCGTGGGCCACTGGGTGGGCGTGGCCGGCCCGCGCGGCAGCATGGTGGTGCCCACGGCCTTTGCCTGGCACTGGCTGCTGGGCGACGAGACCGCCGTGCCCGCCATCGTGCGCCGCCTGGCCGAGCTGCCGGCCGAAGCCGCCGCGACGGTGCGCATCCAGGTGCGCAACCCCGCCGACCAGCGGCCCCTGGCCAGCGCCGCGAAGCTGGATCTGCAGTGGGTGGCCTCACTGCCCGAGGCGGCCCAGGCGCTGGCGATCCCCGAAGGCGATGGCTATGTCTGGGCGGCTGGCGAACACGCCGACATGGCAGCCCTGCGCAAGGTGGTGCTGGCCAAGCCGGGCGTGAACCCCAAGCGCATGCGCATCGCGGCCTACTGGAAGAAAGGCGTGGCCGACCACCACGAGGATCTTCCTGCCTGATCCCGCAGCCTAAGGCAGCAAGGCGGTGGCCGCAGCCTGCTGCACCGCCTCGGTCATGCGCTGCAGTGCCTGTACGTCCAGGCGCCAGAACTGCCAGTGCAGTGCCACGTCCACTGGCTTGCCGGGTACCAGTTCGACCAGGTGGCCGGCGTCGATGGCCTCGCGTGCCAGTTGCTCGGGGCTCATGCCCCAGCCCAGCCCGGCCAGGGTGGCTGCTACGAAGCCTTGGGACGAGGGCAGCCAGTGCACTGGTGGCGCCAGCGCGCGCCGGGCGATGCGGCGCATGAAGCGCTCCTGCAGGGCGTCCTTGCGGTTGAAGACCAGCACGGGTGCCTGGGCCAGCGCTGCGGCGGTCACACCCTGGGCAAAGTGGCGTGCCATGAACGCGGGGCTGGCCAGCGCCCGGTAGCGCATGGTGCCCAGGCGCACCACCTGGCAGCCCTGCACGGGTTGCGGCTCGGCGGTCACGGCGGCCATCACACGGCCCTGGCGCAGCAGCTCGGAAGAATGGTCCTGGTCCTCGACGTGGATGTCGAAAGTGATGGGCGGGGCCCTGCCTTCGCCCGGCTCTGCGGCCCGGGCCATGGCGTCCACGAACCAGGAGGCCAGCGAATCGGCATTCACCCCCAGCGCCAGCCGCACCGGCGCCAGGCCGGCGCTGCTGCCCGCAATGCTGCGCAAGGCGTCGGCCTCGCTCAGCGCCATCTGCTGGGCGTGGCGCAACAGGGCCTGGCCGGCCTCGGTCGGGGTGCAGGGCGAGGCGCGGCGGACCAGCACCTGGCCCACGCGCTCTTCGAGCAGCTTGACGCGCTGGGACACGGCCGAGCGCGTGACGTGCAAGGCCAGTGCTGCGCGCTCGAAGCTGCCTTGCTCCAGCACGGCGGCCAGCGCGGCCAGTTGGGCGGTGTCGAGGTGCATTCAGTTTTGCTTACGGGTAGCAAAAAAGTATAGCTTTTCTTTCGCTCCACGGCTGGGCACCATCGGGTCCATGAACCTTTATTCGGCCTTTGCCAACGGCTTTTCCTCGACCGCCATCCTGATCATCGCCATTGGCGCGCAGAACGCCTTCGTGCTGCGCCAGGGCCTGCGGCGTGAGCATGTGTTGCCCGTGGTGGCCGTGTGCGCGCTGTCCGACGCCATCCTGGTGCAGGCCGGCGTGTGGGGGCTGGGTTCGGCCGTGCAGTCCCACCCCGCACTGCTCGTGGCCGCGCGCTGGCTGGGGGCGGCCTTTCTGCTGGCCTATGCGGCGCGCGCCTTGTTGCGCGCCTGCAAGCCTGCCGCGATGCAGGTAGCAACCGACGGTACGGCGCCCGCCGGTTGGCAGCCCGTGGTGCTCACCGCCATGGCCTTCACCTGGCTCAACCCCCACGTGTACCTGGACACGGTGCTGCTGCTGGGGGCGATCGCCAGCCCCTACCCCCCATCGCTGCGCATGGGTTTCGCGGCAGGCGCCAGCCTGGCAAGCCTGGTGTGGTTCGCCGCGCTGGGCTGGGGGGCACGCTGGCTGGCGCCGCTGTTCGCATCGCCGCACGCCTGGCGCGTGCTCGATGCGGTTGTCGCGGCCATGATGGTCGCACTCGCCGTGGGGTTGCTGCTACATTGAAACCCGGCAGCGCCCTGGGGGTGCGGTGCATAAGGTTACAACGAGAAATTCGTTCGTGTGGAAGCAAGCCCGGTCCATAGTGCAGCGCACTAAGACTTTCTGTACAGGCCTACCTTTCATGCGATTCCAATCCCTCTTGCTGGCGGCTGCGCTGGCCGGTGCGCTGCCCCTGGCCAGCCATGCCAACACCTTCCGCTGGTCGCGTTCCACCGACCTGTCCTCCTGGGACATCCATGCCCAGAACGTGGGCGTGAACAACACGCTGCATGCAGCGGTGTATGACACCCTGGTCGAATACAACAGCAAGACCTTCAAGCCCGAGCCCTCGCTGGCCACCGAGTGGAAGCGCGTGAGCCCCACGCAACTGCGCCTGACCCTGCGCAAGGGGGTCAAATTCAGCGACGGCAGCGAGTTCACCGCCGACGACGCCAAGTTCTCGCTCGAACGCGCCAAGGCCAAGACCTCCAACTTCGCGGTCTACACCCAAGGCATCGACCGCGTGGAAAAGGTCGATTCCCACACCATCGACATCTTCTCGGAGGTGCCCAACCCCGTGCTCGTGAACCAGCTCACCGAGCTGCGCATCCTGAGCAAGGCCTGGGCCGAGAAGAACAATGCCACGGCGCCCAAGGACATCAAGACCAAGGACGAACCCTTCTCGCACCGCAACGCGTTGGGCACTGGTCCCTTCACGCTCGAGTCGTGGACGCCCGACCAGCGCCTGGTGCTCAAGGCCAACCCCACCTGGTGGGGCAAGGGCAAGTACACGGGCAACGTGACGCAGATTGTCTACACGCCGATCAAGTCCGACGCCACGCGCACAGCCGCGCTGCTCTCGGGCGAACTCGACTTCGTGCTCGACCCGGGCCTGCAGGACCTGCCGCGCGTGCGCCAGACGCCCAACCTCAAGGTCCTCGACGGGGCCGAGAACCGCACCATCTTCCTCGGCCTGGACCAGTTCCGCGAGGAGCTGCCGGGCTCCGACGTGAAGGGCAAGAACCCGCTCAAGGACGTGCGCGTGCGCAAGGCGCTCTACCAGGCCATCGACATCAGCGCCATCCAGCGCGTGGTGCTGCGCGGCCTGGCCCAACCCACGGGCGCCATCATCGCGCGCCAGGTCAACGGCTGGACGCCCAAGGCCGACGCACGCTGGCCCTATGACCCCTCTGCCGCGCAGAAGCTGCTGGCCGAGGCCGGCTACCCGCAGGGCTTCGAGGTCGACTTTGCCTGCAGCGCGGGCCGCTATATCAATGACGAGCAGCTGTGCCAGGCCATCACGGCCCAGTGGGCCAGGATCGGCGTCAAGGCCAAGCTGCGTTCGCTGCCGTTTGCCACTTACTTCCCGATGATCCAGCGCAACGAGGCCAGCATCTACCTGCTGGGCTGGGGCGTGCCGACCTTCGACGCCTTCTACTCGCTGCAGTCGCTGGTCCGTTCCAGCGGTGCCGGCGGCGACGGCAACTTCAACCTGGGGCGCTTCTCCAACCCGCAACAGGACGCGTTGATCGAGCGCATCAAGAAGGAGACCGACACCGCCACGCGCAACGGCCTGATCGAAAAGGCCCTGATCGCCGACCACGAGTTGATCTCGCACATTCCGCTGTACAACCAGATCATCCCCTGGGCGGCCACTCAGAAAGTGGACATCGTGCACCGTGCGGACAACCGCGTCGATTGGCGCATTCTCAAGGTCAACTGACAGCTTTGCCTTCAACCGGCTAGCGTCGTTGGGCAGCCTTGCCGTGCTACAGCACTGTCTGCGGCTTCCCGCCTGCCTATCCGGTCGAATCCAAAGCCGTGGGCACCGGGCTCACTCGCGAAAAAAGCCCTCGCAGCCCTTCTGGCTGCGAGGGCTTTTTTGTTGATCAGAGAGATCAGGCCAGCGCGCGTTGGACGGCGGGGCGCTCCAGCATGCGCGCGGTGTGCGCAGCCACCTTGGGAAACATCGCAATGTCCACGCCATCCGACTTGAGCCACGAGGCAATGGTGAACAGGTAGGCATCGGCCACCGAATACGCCTCGCCCAGTACCCACGGGCCTTGCAGGTAGTGGTTCTCGATGACGGAGAAGGCCTCGGACATGGTCTGCGGCACCTTGCGCTGCATATCGGCGATGGAGCCGGCCTCATCGGCCCAGCGCCCGGCGCGCCGCCCATGGGCGTGATTCACGTGCACGGTGGAGGCCAGGTAGCTGTTGAACTCCTGCATGCGCGCCAGCGCGAACGGATCGTCCAGAGGGGCGAGCTTCGCGGCCGGGAAACGCTGGGCGATGTAGAGCAGCAGCGCGGTCGTCTCGGAGAGCACACCCTGCTCCGTCACCAGCGTGGGCACGCGGCCCTTGGGGTTGATGGCCAGGTACTCGGGGCTGCGCTGCTGCTGATTGGCAAAGTCCAGTGTCACCAATTCATGGCCGGCGTCGGCCTCCTGCAGGGCAATGTGCGCGGCCAGGGAGCAGGTACCGGGGGCGGAATAGAGTTTGAGCATGGTTGCGTGGTGAAGTAGTAAATCAGTACAAACCGCGGGTGCGGGCCATCAGGCGTGCCAGGCCCAGCAGGGCGGCGGTGTGCGGGGTCGGTGTATCGGTGATCTGGCCCAGCTCATGCACCGCGCCCACCAGGGCGT
Source organism: Acidovorax sp. Root219 (assembly GCF_001428665.1). Classification (GTDB taxonomy): domain Bacteria; phylum Pseudomonadota; class Gammaproteobacteria; order Burkholderiales; family Burkholderiaceae_C; genus Acidovorax. The sequence continues at coordinate 98,951 of NZ_LMIJ01000011.1, read as the reverse complement.
CGATCTCCACGGGCTTGCCGGCCTCCACGTCCTGCAGCATGGACGTCTTGAAGGCGCCGAGTTTGCGCGTCACGGCGTGGCGGTCCTCGGGCTGCTGGTCGATGGGCAGGCCCAGCTTTTCGCCGATGGCCTTGGCCTCCAGCATCACGGCCGAGACGAAGCCGCGCACCAGCTCGTCGTCCAGGATGCGGTCGGTGGTGGCGCCGGTGAGGGCGCTGATCGGGTTCACCGTGAGGTTGCCCCAGAGCTTGAACCAGATGTCCTTCTGGATGTTCGTGGAGACCTCCACGTCGATGCCGCCGCGCTGCAGCGCGTCGGCCAGGGCCTGCAGCCGCGTACTGGCACTGCCATCGGGCTCGCCCACGATCAGCCGGTTGCCGAAGTGCTGCTTGACGAAGCCCGGTGCCTCCAGCGAGCAACTGGTGTGCACCACGCTGCCCAGTCCCTGGCCTGCGGGGATGGAACGGGCGATGGCACCGCCGGGGTCCACCGATTCCAGCGTGCGGCCTTGCGCCGCGCCGCTGCAGCCACCCAGGAACCACCAGGGCACGCCGTTCATCGCGGTCAGCACGACCGTCTGGGGGCCGATCAGCGGGGCCATGGCGCGCGCCACCTCGGGCAGGCCCGGCGCCTTCACGGCCACCACCACCAGGTCCTGCACGCCCAATGCGGCCGTGCTGTCGCTGGCGCGCACGGAGGCGTGCACCACACTGTCATCGGGGCGGCGCAAGCGCAGGCCGTGTTTCTCAAGGGCCGCCAGCGTGGCGCCGCGCGCCACCATGCTGACCTCGCTGCCCGCTTGCGCCAGGGCCAGGCCGATCCAGCCGCCAATGGCGCCGGCGCCGTAGATACATGCTTTCATCGTTGCATTGCTTTCCATATCGAAGGGTGTTCAGTATCCGTTGGGCATTGCGGCTGGGGCGTCCGCGCGAAAGCGCGCCAGCAACTGCCGGGCCGCACTGGCCAGCAGCATGGTATCGACCCCCACGGCCACGAACAGCGCGCCCGCTGCCAGCCAGTGGCGCGCCTGCGCCTCGTTGGTGGCCAGGATGCCCGGCGCCTTGCCCGCGCGCAGGATGCGCGCAATGCCTTCGGTGATCGCGGCCTGCACATCGGGGTGGCCGGGGTTGCCCGGGTGGCCCATCGACGCCGACAGGTCCGCCGGGCCGATGAAGACCCCGTCCACGCCCGGCACAGTGGCGATGGCGTCGAGGTTATCCAGGGCCTGCACCGTCTCGGCCTGCACCAGCAGGCACACCTGGGCATTGGCCTCGTGCACGTAGTTCGGGTAGGCCTGCCAGCGCGAGGAGCGCGCCAGGGAGCTGCCCATGCCGCGCACGCCCTCGGGCGCATAGCGCGTGGCGCGCACCAGGTCGCGGGCCTGCTCGGCGGTGTCCACCATGGGTACCAGCAGGGTGGTGGCTCCAATGTCGAGGTATTGCTTGATCAGCGCCGTGTCGCCCACGGGCACGCGCGCAATCGCGTGGGGTGGTTGCGCGCCAGCGGGTAGCGCACTGGTTGCGCTGGCCACCGCCTGCAGCAGGTGCAGCTGCGAGCGCAGGTCGTTGGGCGCGTGCTCGCCATCGAGCAGCAGCCAGTCGTAGCCCGTGCCGGCCAGTACCTCGGTGCTGTAGGCATCGGCCAGGGCCAGCCACAGGCCGATTTGCGCGCGGCCTTGGGCCATGGCCTGCTTGAAGGGGTTGATGGGGGTTTGCATGCGTGCGTCTCTTTCTGGCTCTGGTGCAAGGCCGCCATCGTACGGGTTGTGCACACCCTGCGGCGGGCGTGCGCCAATTGCCCCGGCAATGCGCCTTGGCGGGGCTGGCCGGTATAGTCACCAGCCTGCCTTCTGTTTGTCCCCATTTCCCACGCCATGGCCAAAGAAAAAACCGTTTTCACCTGCACCGAATGCGGCGGCACCAGCCCGCGCTGGCTGGGCAAGTGCCCCGCCTGCGGCGCCTGGAACACGCTGATCGAGCAGGTGGCCGAGGCCGGGCCGGGCAAGAACCGCTACAGCGGCGCGCAGTTCGCGGGCCTGAACCAGGCCCAGGCGGTGATGCCGCTGTCGGCCATCGAGGCCAGCGACGTGGAGCGCACGCCCAGCGGCATCGACGAGCTTGACCGGGTGCTGGGCGGCGGCATCGTCGAGGGGGGCGTGGTGCTGATCGGCGGCGACCCAGGCATCGGCAAATCCACCTTGCTGTTGCAGGCGCTCGATGCGCTGCAGCGCGCGGGCCTGCCCACGCTGTACGTGACCGGCGAGGAAAGCGGTGCCCAGGTGGCGCTGCGCTCGCGCCGGCTCGGGCTGGACCACAGCCAGGTCAATGTGCTGGCCGAGATCCAGCTCGAAAAGATCCTGGCCACCATCGAATCCATGCAGCCCGCCGTGGCCGTGATCGATTCCATCCAGACGGTGTACTCCGACCAGCTCACCTCGGCCCCGGGCTCGGTGGCCCAGGTGCGCGAATGCGCGGCCCACCTCACGCGCGCGGCCAAGTCCTCGGGCGTGGCCATCGTGCTCGTCGGCCACGTCACCAAGGAAGGAGCGCTTGCCGGCCCGCGCGTGCTCGAGCACATGGTGGATACGGTGCTCTACTTCGAGGGCGACACGCACAGCCAGTTCCGCCTGGTGCGCGCCATCAAGAACCGCTTCGGCGCGGTCAACGAGATCGGCGTGTTTGCCATGACCGAGAAGGGCCTCAAGGGCGTGAGCAACCCCAGCGCCATCTTTCTGAGCCAGCACAGCGAGCCCGTGCCGGGCAGCTGTGTGATGGTGACGCTGGAGGGCACTCGCCCGCTGCTGGTGGAGATCCAGGCGCTGGTGGACAGCGGCGGCCCCAGCCCCCGGCGCCTGTCGGTGGGCCTGGACAAGGACCGGCTGGCCATGCTGCTGGCCGTGCTGCACCGCCACGCGGGCGTGGCCTGCATGGACCAGGACGTGTTCGTGAACGCGGTGGGCGGCGTGCGCATCAGCGAGCCGGCGGCCGATCTGGCCGTGATGCTGTCCATCACCTCCAGCCTTCGCGGCAAGGCGCTGCCGCGCGGCTTCCTCGCGTTTGGCGAGGTGGGCCTGGCGGGCGAGGTGCGGCCCGCACCGCGCGGGCAGGAGCGGCTCAAGGAAGCCGCCAAGCTCGGCTTCAGCGTGGCCGTGGTACCCAAGGCGAATGCGCCCAAGAAGCCTATCGAGGGGCTCACCATCCACGCGGTGGAGCGCGTGGAAGAGGCGATGAACGTCGTGCGCGAGATGGGCTGAAGGCTTTCAGCCTTTCAGTTTCGCGGAGTCAGAAGGATTCCCAGTCTTCGTCCGAGCCCTTGGCCTTGGGGGCGGGCCTGGCGGCGGCCGGTGCCGGGGCTTTGGCGGCCGCAGGTGCGGGCTTGGGCGCCTGCAGTTTGCGGGTCGCGCTGCCAGGTGAAGTGACTTTGGCAGTGGCCGTCGCGGCTGGGCGCGGCACCGGGGCGCGGGCCGGGGCCGGCCGGGGCGCGGGTGCAGCAGCGGCCGGCTGGTAGCCCACATTGAACACCGACACCACCTCGGCCAGGCGCTGGGCCTGATCGCGCAGCGACGAGGCGGCGGCGGCGGATTCCTCGACCAGCGCGGCGTTCTGCTGCGTCATCTGGTCGAGCTGGGTCACGGCCACGTTCACCTGGGCAATGCCGTCGCGCTGTTCGGACGAGGACGCAGTGATCTCGCCGATCAGGTCCGACACGCGGCGCACGCTGCTGACGATCTCGTCCATGGCCTGGCCGGCCTGGGTGACCTGCTCGGATCCGGTCTCCACCGATTCCACCGACGCCGTGATCAGGCCCTTGATCTCCTTGGCCGCCTCGGCGCTGCGCTGCGCCAGGCCGCGCACCTCGCTGGCCACCACGGCAAAGCCCCGGCCCTGTTCGCCGGCCCGGGCCGCTTCCACGGCGGCATTGAGCGCCAGGATATTGGTCTGGAAAGCGATGCCGTCGATGGTGCCGATGATGTCGGCGATCTTGCGCGAGCTGTGGGTGATGGTCTGCATGCTGGTCACCACCTGGGCCACCACCTCGCCACCCCGACCGGCGGCCTGCGCGGCCGTGCTGGCCAGCTGGTTGGCCTGGCGTGCGGTGTCCGCCGACTGGGTCACGGTGGCGGTCAGCTCCTCCATGCTGGCGGCGGTTTCTTCCAGGTTGGCGGCGGTCTGCTCGGTGCGCGACGAGAGGTCGTGGTTGCCGGTGGCGATCTCCACCGAGGCGTTGGACATCGAATCCACGCCGCTGCGCACTTCCGACACCAGGCCGCGCAGCTTGGCCGCCATTTGCGAGACCGAGCGCAGCAGGTGGCCGAACTCGTCCTGGCGGTCATCCGAGGACTGCACGGTGAGGTTGCCACCGGCAATGGCGTCGGTCAGCTGCACCGCATCGTTCAGCGGCCGGGAGATCGAGCGCACCAGCAGGAAGGAAAGTGCCAGTCCCAGCAGGAACACCACGGCCTGGATGGTCCAGGCCAGCGCGCGGGCACGGGCCATGGCGCCTGCAGCCTCCTGCTTGGCCGTGTCGCGCTGCGACTGCTGCAGCTGCACGAAGGCTTCCAGCGAATCCACGTAGCGGCCGATGGCGCCCAGGTATTTCGACTCCACGAAGGTCTTGAAAGCGGCAGCATCGCCGGCCAGCTTGATCTCGCGGGCCTGCTTGTTCAGCGCCAGCACATTGGTGCGTTCGCTGGCCACGCGCTCCAGCGCAGCTTTGTCGGCGGGGCTGGTGGCCAGTTCCACCACCTTGGACTGGATGCCGGAGATGCCGGTCACGCCTGCCTTCACGCGTGCGTCGAACAGCGTGGTCAGCTCCGCATCGGGCGTGGAATTGCTGGCCAGCACGCGCTCGCCCGTGGTTTCGGTCGCGCCTTTCCATTGCTGGGCCAGGGAGATGCGCTGTTCGAACGCCTCCAGCGACGCCAGCGTCTGCGCCATGACCTGCGAGGCCTGGTATTGCGACCAGAGGGAGACCAGCAGCATGGCACCCAGCAGGCCCACGATAGACCCCCAGAGTTTGGGGGAAAGGCGTATGTTGTCCAGTTTCATGGCTTGTGCTTGCGCAGGCGTCACCCGGCGTATCAGGTTGTATCAACTGGCGAGCGTAAACCGCAGCGCACGGTTGCGCCATACGCCAGGCACCCGTATGCATTTGATGTAGCGTTTGCACAACGAATCTGCAGCCCGGGCCATGCTGGTGCGGCCTGCGAGGGTTTTTGGCGCCCATCGGCGGGCAGTACCCGCAAGACCTGCGGTCTTCACGTACGGCGGCACGCGCTGGCCATATGACAATACCGCCCATGAATTTGCGCAATATGTTTGTTCCGCTCGCTGCCGTGGGTGCCCTGGTGTTCGGTTTTGTGTCCTATGGGTGGCCCGGCGTGGCCGCTGTGGGGGGCGGGCTCCTGATGTGGGCGCTGCTGCACTTCACGCGCCTGATGACTGTGCTGAAAAAAGCGGCAGACAGGCCTATCGGTCACGTGGGCAGCGCCGTCATGCTCAACGCCAAGCTGCGGGCCGGGGTGAACCTGATGCATGTGGTGGCCATGACGCGCTCGCTGGGACAGCTGTTGTCGGACGATGGCGCCCAGCCTGAGCTGTACCGCTGGACGGACGGCAGCCGCTCGTTCGTGACCTGTGAGTTCAAGAACGGCAAGCTCGTGAAGTGGGAGCTCGTGCGCCCGGCGCAGGAGGAAGAGGTGCCGCCCGCAGTTGCCCCAGTGGCCGAGGTGCCGCCAGCCCCGTAAAATCGCTCTTTTGCGACCCACAGCAATTCAAAGGACACCCATGAGCCCCGTAGTTCCCTCAATGGCCGACCGTGACGGCAAGATCTGGATGGACGGCCAGATGGTGGATTGGCGCGACGCCAAGATCCACGTGCTGAGCCACACCCTGCACTACGGCTGCGGCGCGTTCGAAGGCGTGCGCGCCTACAAGACCGCCGACGGCACGGCCATCTTCCGCCTCGAAGAGCACACCGACCGCCTGTTCAACAGTGCCAAGATCCTGCGCATGAAGATCCCCTTCAGCAAGGAAGAAGTGAACGAGGCGCAGAAGGCCGTAGTGCGCGAAAACAACCTGGAGTCGGGCTATCTGCGCCCATTGACCTGGATCGGCTCGCAAAAGCTCGGCGTTTCGCCCAAGGGCAACCAGATCCACCTGATGGTGGCCGCCTGGGCCTGGGGCGCCTACCTGGGCGAAGAGGGCATGCAGCGCGGCATCCGCGTCAAGACCAGCAGCTACACCCGCCACCACGTGAACATCACGATGACCCAGGCCAAGGCGGTGAGCAACTACACCAACTCCATCCTGGCCAACATGGAAGCGCTGGACGACGGCTACGACGAAGCCTTGCTGCTGGACAGCAGCGGTTTCGTGAGCGAAGGCGCGGGCGAGAACATCTTCGTGATCAAGAACGGTGTGATCTACACGCCCGACCTGTCGGCCGGCGCCCTGAACGGCATCACGCGCAACACCGTGTTCCACATCGCCAAGGACCTGGGCCTGGAGATCGTGCAAAAGCGCATCACGCGCGACGAGGTCTACATTGCCGACGAAGCCTTCTTCACCGGCACGGCCGCCGAAGTCACGCCGATCCGCGAGCTCGACCGCATCGAGCTCGGCAGCGGCAGCCGAGGCCCGATCACCGAGAAGATCCAGAGCGCCTTCTTTGACATCGTCAACGGCCGCAATCCCCAATACGCCCACTGGCTGGCAAAGGTCTGAACCATGTCCCAAGCTGCGATCGAACTGCTGGCCAAGGACTTGAACGCCCAGGGCGGGGTCTTCTGCCCGAGCCCCAAGGCGGACATGAAAATCTGGAACAACCACCCCAAGGTCTATCTGGACGTGGCCCGCAGCGGAGAGGCCAAGTGCCCCTACTGCGGCACGGTGTACCGCCTCAAGGCGGGCGAGCACGTGCACGCTGGCCACTGACGGATGTCGGCGGCCGCTGGCGACGAGAAACCGTCGCCCACGCTCACGGTGGCGGTGCTCACGCACAACGAAGCGCACCGTATCGAAGCCTGCCTGCGCAGCGCCGCTTTTGCCCACCAGGTGCTGGTGGTTGACAGCGGCAGCACGGACAACACCGTCGCCCTGGCCCAGGGCCTGGGTGCAGAGGTCCATTCCTACCCCGACTGGCAGGGCTTTGCCGTGCAGCGCAACCGCCTGCTCGCCCATTCGCGGGGTGACTACGTGTTCTTCCTCGATGCCGACGAGGTCATGACGCCGGCCTTCCAGCAGGAGCTGCAGGCCATCGTGCGCTCGGGCGCACGCGGCGTGTGGACCATCCGCTGGCGCATGGTGGCCTTTGGCCAGGAGCTGCGCTATTTTCTGTCGCAGTCGCGCATCGAGCGGCTGTTCGTGCGCTCCATGGTCCGTGAATTCACGGGCGTGGTGCACGAGCAGGCGCAGCTGCACCCCGAACCCGGTGGTGTGGCCGTGCCGCGCCATCTGGTACGCGCCCGCCTGCTGCACTACACCCGCAACTCGGTGCGCACCAGCCTCGAAAAGCTCACCCAGTATGTGATGCTGGGCGCCGCCAAGCGGGCCGAGGCGGGCAAGCGCGGTGGCGTGCTGCGCGGCTTGGCCTCGGGCGGCTCGATGTTCCTGCGTCTGTATGTGTTCCGCCTGGGCTTCCTGTGTGGGGGCGCGGGCTTCCTGTACTGCCTGTTCGTGGCGCTGGAGGGCTTCTTGCGGTATGCGGCCCTGCACTACGACCGCGACAGCCTCACCGGCCGGGTGATACGGTGATGGTCAGGTCCTACCGCTGGTTCGGGCGCTGCGCGAGCATCGGCGCATTCATGGTGCCTGGCCTGGCCCTGTGGCTGCCCTCGGGCTATTCTTATGGCGCGGCGCTGCTGCTGCTGGCGGCGCTGGCCAGCGCGCCAGTGTGGTGGAAGCGCCCCGCCCCCCGCGCCGCCTGGTGGCTGCTGGCCGCCTTTTCGTGCATGGCCGCCCTGTGGCTGCTTGACGTGGGCGCCACCTGGGGCTGGGGCAGCATGGACCGCCCGGTCAAGTACCTGCTGGCGCTGCCGTGCATCTTCTACCTCATGACGTTCGAGCCGCGCGCCTCCTGGCTGTGGATGGGCGTGGCGGTGGGCGCCGTCGGCAGCGGCCTGGTGGCCATCTACCAGATTGGCGTGCAGGCGCTGCCGCGCGCCAGTGGCTTCACCAATGCCATCCAGTACGGCAACCTGAGCATGCTGCTGGCCGTGATGAGCGGCCTGCTGCTGGTGGTGCAGTGGAAGCGCTGGGTGGCCTGGCAGCGGCTGCTGCTCACGGCCGCCATCGTGCTCGGCGCGGTGGGCTCGGTCCTGTCGCAGTCGCGCGGCGGCTGGCTGGCGCTGGTGTTGCTGTTGCCCGTGTGCGCCTGGCTGCTGGTGCGCACCACGGGCCAGCGCCGTGTGTACTGGGGCCTGTGTGCCCTGGCGCTGGCCGCTGCGGCCCTGTCGCAGGTGCCGGCCGTCGAGCAGCGCGTGGACGAAGCGCGCCAGGAGGTGCAGACCTACCAGCAGCGCGGTGATGGCCGCAGCTCCGTGGGCCAGCGCCTGGCCCATTGGCACTTGGCCTGGCAGATGGGCTGGGACCGGCCGTTCACCGGCTGGGGTCGGGCCGGCTACGAGCAGGAGAAGGCGCGCCGCGTCGCCGCTGGCCTGGCGCACCCCGTGGTGCTCGAATTCGGCCACGCGCACAACGAGGCGCTGGACCTGTTCGCCAAGCGCGGCCTCCCTGGCGTGCTGCTGCTGCTGGCGTTCTACGGCATTCCGCTGGTCATGTTCTGGCCCACGGCCCGGCGCATCCGCGACGGTGCGGGCAAGATGGACCGCGAATCGCTCTCGCTGTGCCTGGTGGGCGTGATGCTGCCGCTGTCGTACATCGGCTTCGGCCTGACCCAGGTCTTCTTGGCGCACAACAGCGGCAACATGTTCTACCTCTTCATGTGCCCGCTGGTGCTGGCGGCCCTGCATGAGCGGCGCGCCCGCATCGGCTGCGGCCGCCCCTTCTGACGACAGGTATCCTCCATTCCATGCACATCTTGCTGGTCAACAACTCCTCCATCCCGGTGTACGGCTACGGCGGTACCGAGCGCGTGATCTGGGACCTGGGCAAGACTCTGGTGCAGTTGGGCCACCGCGTGAGCTACCTGGTGCCCGAGGGCTCGAGCTGCGACTTCGCCCAGGTGCTGCCGATCAAGCCTGATCAGCCCTGGGACAGCCAGATCCCGGCCGACGTGGACATCACCCACTTCCAGTTCAACCCGCGCAGCGAACCCTCGCGCCCCTACCTCGTCACCGAGCACGGCAACGCGCGCAAGCCCAAGCCGCTGCCGCTGAACACGGTGTTCCTCTCGCGCAACCATGCCGCGCGCTATGGGTCGACCGAGTTCGTCTACAACGGCCTCGATTGGTCGGCCTATGGCCCGGTGGATTTCGAGCGCCCGCGCTCGCACTACCATTTCCTGGGCAAGGCGGCCTGGGGCGTGAAGAACGTGGCCGGCGCCATCAAGGTGGCCAAGCTGGCCGGTGTGGAGCTCGACGTGCTCGGCGGCAACCGCATCAACTTCAAGCGCGGTTTTCGCTGGACGCTGTCGCGCCGGATCCATTTCTTCGGCATGGTCGGCGGCCAGCAGAAGAACGAGCTGCTCAACGCCTCGCGCGGCCTGATCTTCCCCGTGCGCTGGCACGAGCCCTTTGGCCTGGCGGTGATCGAAAGCCTGTACTTCGGCTGCCCGGTGTTCAGCACGCCCTACGGCGCGCTGCCCGAACTCGTGCCTGCCGAGTGCGGCAGCCTGTCGGCCAGCGCCAGCGAACTGGCCGAGGCCGTGCGTGCCCACAAGGCCGACCCGCGCACCTGCCATGCCCATGTGCAGCAGCACTTCAGCGCCGAGGCCATGGCACGCGGCTACCTGCGCTACTACGAGCGCGTGCTGGCCGGCGAGGTGCTGCACCGCGAGCACCCCGTTATCCAAGGCACGGCCCGCGACCTGCCCTGGACGCGCTGAGCTTCTTGCTTCAGTGCGCAGCGCCCACGCGCGCGCAGGCCTGCTTCCATTCCTCTTCGAGCAGCGCCATCAGCGCAGCGGCGGCCATGGGCCGAACCGCCTCCACGCCCTGGCCAGCCCACAGCGACAGGTAGTCTGCCCGGCCCGCCTCGTTCGAGGCCTTGCGCAGCGCTCCCGTCAGCGCGTTCTGCACGGGGTAGGGCGGCACGGCCATCTCGTTGGTCTGCAGGCGGTCCATCAGCGCGTTGACGATGCCGCGTGCGTGGCGCCCCGTCAGGGCGCGCGTGGTGCGCGTGTCGGTGCCCTTGGCGCTGGCCAGCGCCTGGCGGTAGGCCGCGCCGATGCCCGATTCATCGCAGGAGAGGAAGGCCGTGCCCATCTGCACCGCCTCGGCCCCCAGCGCCTGCGCGGCGGCGATGCCGCGTCCGTCCATGATGCCGCCGGCCGCGACCACTGCCACGCCGCGCGGCTGCAGCGCATCCACGCAGCGCGGCACCAGGGCCATGGTGCCGATCATCGAAGAGGCGAAGTCCCCGAGAAAGGTACCCCGGTGCCCACCCGACTCCATGCCCGAGGCGCAGACCCCGTCGGCCCCCACGTCGGCCCAGGCCACGGCCTCGGCGACCGTGGTCGCGGTGCCGATCACATAGCAGCCTGCAGCGTGCAGGCGTTCCACCTGCGCGGCACTGAGGATGCCGAAGGTGAAGCTCGCCACCGCCGGGCGCGCAGCGATCAGCGCGTCGAACTGCGCCGCGAAGTCCTCGCACCAGCACGCGGGTGCGGCCGGCTGCTGGCCGAACTCGGCGTACAGCGGGGCGAGCCGCGCCACGGCGGCGTCCACCGTGGCCGCGTCGGGCGCGGGCGTGTCCTGCACGAAGAGGTTCATGCAGAACGGCCGGTCGGTGCGCCTGCGCACCTCGGCAGCCGCCTCGGCCATGGCTGCAGGTGAACGCATGCCACAGCCCAGCGAGCCCAGGCCGCCAGCCGCGGAGACGGCAGCCGCCAGGGCCGGGGTGTCGGAGCCGGTCATGGGGCCCTGGATGATGGGCAGGCGCAGTGAAAGGGCGGTGCGAAGGCTGCGGTCGGTCATGGCGGACTCCTTGGGGGAATTGAAAAGCGGTCAGGCTGCGGAAAGCAGCGCCTGCTGCAGGGCATCGAGCGCGCTGGAGCGGTAGCCCTTGCGCCAGGTGAGCAGGGTGTCGATAAGGGTGATGGGCTGGTGGCTCAGCAGCTCGGCATGAGGTGTCATGGCCAGCACCGAGCGCGGCACGATGCCCGCGCAGCTGCCGGCGGCCACGCAGGCCAGAATGGCGTGGTACGAGCCCAGCTCCAGCACCTGCATGGGCTGCGGCCGGGGGGCGAACCAGTCCTGCCCGATGCGGCGGTAGGTGCAACCCGGCTCGAAGACCGCGAGCGTGCCGGGCTGTACATCCTGGGGGCCGGCAACGACAGGGTGGCCGGCGGGCAGTACCAGCAACAGGTCTTCGGTGAACACAGGACGGGTTTCGAGCGCCGGGTCCGGGGCCTGGCCCGGCGGCCACGCCACCAGTACCGCATCGAGGGCGTGTGCGCGCAGCCGCTCCACCAGCTCGCGCGTGGGTGCGGTCGACAGCTCCAGCGCCACGCCCGGCCACTGGCCGTGCAGGCGTGCCAGCGGCACAGGCAGGCGGCTCGCGGCCGTGCTTTCCATCGAGCCCAGGCGCAAGCGTCCACCGGGGGGCCCCGGGCGCACTGCCTGGCGCGCTTCCTCGGCCAGCGCCAGCAGCTGGTCGGTATAGCCCAGCAGCACCTGGCCCTCGGGCGTGAGCGCCATGCGCTTGCCTTCGCGCAGGAACAGGGGGGTGCCCAGGTCCGCCTCCAGCTGGCGCACCCGGGTGGTCACGTTGGACTGCACGCGTCCCAGCCGCTCGGCCGCGCGCGTGACGCTGCCTTCGGCCGCCACGGTGCGAAAGATGTCCAGGGCCGCAAGGTCCAGCAAGGATGACGAAGATTCAACCATCTTGAAATAGTATGAATTACATAAATTCAATCTCTTGGTAAGATGATACGCAGCGGCATCCGCCGTGGCAATCCTCTCCGGTATCCCCGCATGGACCAAGTGTCTTCCCCTTCCTCCGCCCGCGTGCATGACGCCGACACGGCGCCTTTGCGGGTCGCCCTGGCCGGCATGGTCGCCCTCGCGGTCGCCATGGGCATCGGCCGCTTCGCCTTCACCCCTCTGCTGCCGATGATGCTGCACGACGGCGTGGTGGACATCGCCACCGGCAGCTGGCTGGCCACGGCCAACTACGCCGGCTACCTTGCCGGGGCGTTGCTGTACATGGCCCTGCCGTGGCTGGGCCGTCGCCTGGGCGCAGTCCCGGGCAATGCGGCCCTGGCGCGCGGCGGGCTGGTGGCCACGGTGCTGCTGACCGGAGTGCTGGCCTTGCCCTGGCCCGCGTCGTGGCCCCTGCTGCGCTTTCTGGCGGGTATCGCGAGTGCCCTGGTGTTTCTGGGCACGGCCAACTGGTGCATGGGCCAGCTCACCCGGCTGGGGCAGCCCCAGCTCGCCGGCCTGATCTTCTGTGGGCCGGGACTGGGCATCGTGGTCACGGGCCTGCCCACCGGCGCCATGGTCGCTGCGGGCTGGAGTGCGGCAGCCGGCTGGGCCACGTTTGCCGCACTGGCGGCGGTGCTGTGCGCCGGGATCTGGCAGGTATTGCGGGGTGGCGAGGCGCAGGCCCATCCGGCGGGGGCACCCGCCGCTGCCGCCGTGCCTGCGCCGGCGGCGTTGCGGGCACTGCATGCCTTGGCGTATGGCCTGGCGGGCCTGGGCTACATCGTCACCGCCACGTTCCTGCCCGTCATCGCGCGTGCTGCGCTGCCGGCCGGCTCGGCCTGGCCCGACCTGTTCTGGCCGGTGTTCGGCGCCGGCGTGGCACTGGGGGCCTTTGTGTCCACGCGCATCGCGCCGCACCGCGACCGGCGCTGGCTGCTGGCCGGCGCCTACCTGCTGCAGGCGGTGGGCATTGCGCTGGGGCTGCTGTGGCCGGGGCCGGCGGGCTTTGCCCTCGGCAGCCTGCTGCTGGGGCTGCCGTTCACGGCCATCACCTTCTTCGCCTTGCAGGAGGCGCGCCACCAGTGGCCACAGGCGGGAGCGGGCTTCACCGGGCTGCTCACGGCGCTGTATGGCATCGGCCAGATCGCCGGGCCGCCCATGGCGGCCGCGCTGCTGGCGCAGGCAGGCTCGCGGGCGCAGGGCTTTGACTGGGCGCTGGGAGTGGCGAGCGCCGTGCTGGTGCTCGGTGCCGCGCTTTACGTGGTCATGGCGTGGCGCTGGCAGAAGTGACCGGCAACCGCAGCACGAAGCACGCGCCGCCCGCACCATCGGGCCGGTCTTCACAGGCCACCGTGCCGTTGTGGCGCCCCGCGATGGAGCGCACCAGCGACAGGCCCAGGCCCACGCCGCCCGCGCGCTCGCTGGCGCCCGGCAGGCGGTAGAAGGGCTCGAAGATGCGTTCGCGCTGGTTGGGTGGAACGCCCGGGCCATGGTCGCACACGCGCACCTCGGCATGGCCCTGGCGCCGGTGCACGACCACGCTGACCTCGCCTGTGCTGTAACGCCGCGCGTTCTCCAGCAGGTTGCGGATGGCCCGGCGCAGCAGCTTGGAGACGCCGCGCACGTCCACCGCATCGGGGCTGGCGCCCACGTCCAGATCGGCGTCCACGCGCGCACATTCCTCGGCCGCCAGGCCCACCAGGTCGACTGTCTCCACCGTGCCCACGTCGGCCTCGCGCGCGTCCAGGCGGCTAGCCAGCAGGATCTCGTCGACCAACTGGTCGAGCTCGGCGATGTTGCGCAGGATCTCGGCGCGGAACGTCGGCGAGGGCTGCTGCCCGCCCATGAGCTCCATGCCCATGCGGATGCGCGTGAGCGGCGAGCGCAGCTCGTGCGAGGCGTTGGCCAGCAGCGATTTGTGCGACTTGACCAGGGTCTCCACCCGTTCCGCTGCGGCATTGAACTGGCGCGCCAGGTCGGCCACTTCGTCCTGGCCCTGCTCGGGCACGCGCACGGAGAGATCGCCTTCGCCAAAGTGCTTGACGCTGCGCTGCAGCGCCTCCAGCCGCAGGGTCAGGCGCCGGATGATGGGGTACACCCCCGCCGCCACGGCCAGGCCCACGATGCCCAGCAGCCACAGGAAGCCAAAGGGCGGGCGGGTCCAGAAGGCCGCGTCGCCCTGGTTGGGACCGCTACCGGGCCGCCCGCCGATGCGGGGCTGGCGCGGTGCCATCTGCAGCACAAAGGCCTGGCCGGTGTCGGATTCGATGTGGAACTCCACGTTCTCGCCGGGCTCCGACGGCTGCCGTGTCGCAGGCCCCTGAAAGACGACATCGCCCTTGGCATCGCGCAGCACCATTTCGCGCGAGGGCGGTACGAAGGGCTGGTTGTTGCTCGCCTTCTGCTCCTCGGCAATGCGCCAGGCCCAGCCCACGACCAGCGTGAGCACGGCGATGCCGCCGACCACGGCGAGCCAGATGCGCAGGTACAGGCGCCGGGCAAAGGGGTTGGAAAGGCTCACCGGGCTTCAATCCTGCTGCTTGGCGAACACATAGCCCACGCCGCGCACGGTGAGGATGCGGCGCGGGTTCTTGGCATCGACCTCGATGGCCGCGCGGATGCGGCCCATGTGCACGTCGATCGAGCGGTCGAAGGCCTCCAGCTCGCGGCCGCGCACGGCCTCCATGATCTGGTCGCGCGTGAGCACGCGCCCCGCGCGCTCGGCCAGCGCCACCAGCAGGTCGAACTGGTAGGAGGTCAGGTCGGCTGGCTGGCCGGCCACGGTGACCGTGCGCGCATCGCGGTCGATCTCCAGCGTGCCGAAGCGCAGGGCCTGGGCCACCGGCGTGCCGCCATCGGTGCGTCGGCGCAGGATGGCGCGGATGCGCGCCAGCAGCTCGCGCGGCTCGAAGGGCTTGGGCAGGTAGTCGTCGGCGCCCAGCTCCAGGCCGATGATGCGGTCCATCGGGTCGCCCTTGGCCGTGAGCATGAGCACCGGTACCTGCGCAGCCGGGCCCTGCAGCGAGCGGATGCGGCGGCAGACCTCCAGGCCGTCCATGTCGGGCAGCATCAGGTCCAGGATCACCAGGTCGGGCAGGGCGGCGGCGTCCGGCCCCTGCAGTTGCGCCAGGCCGCTCTTGCCATCGGCGCGGTGCGTCACCACCAGGCCGGACTGGCCCAGGTACTCGCCCACCATCTCGGCGAGGCGGGTGTCGTCTTCGATCATCAGCAGTTGGGAGCTCATGGGGTCAGTGTAGTAGCGGCCTGTCCATGGTCGCGCAAAGGCGTCACAAGGTGTTGAAGCGCCTGTAAAGCTCCCGTAAACCTGCTGCCTGTGCCATCGCTTGCATTGCTATGCAATGCATAGCAAAAAATCGCCTATTTGTGGTTAGTGCCCACGATTTCGACCCGAGACGCCAGCCATACCAGCAGCAGCACGGGCACACCCAGTAGCGCGGTGGCCGTGAAGAAGTGCGCGTAGCCGAACCCATCCACGTAGCGGCCCGAGAAGCCTGCGATGAACTTGGGCAAGAGCAGCATCAGCGAGCTGAACAGCGCGTACTGCGTGGCCGAGTAGCTCACGTTGGTCAGGCTCGACAGGTAGGCGATGAAGGCCGCCGAGGCGATGCCGCTGGCCAGGTTGTCGGCCGAGACCACGGCGATCAGCGCCGTCACATCGTGCCCATGCCCCGCCAGCCAGGCAAACAGCAGGTTGCTGCCCGCGCTGAGCACGGCGCCCAGCATCAGGATGCGCATGACACCGAAACGCATGGACAGCACGCCGCCCACGAAGGCGCCCACCAAGGTCATCACCACACCGTAGATCTTGGTCACGGCCGCGACTTCGTCCTTGGTGAAGCCCATGTCCACGTAAAAGGGGTTGGCCATGATGCCCATCACCACATCGCTGATGCGGTACACGGCGATCAGGGCCAGGATCAGCGCCGCATGCCAGCCATAGCGGGTGAGGAAGTCGGCGAACGGGTCCACTACCGCACCCTTGATCCACTCGGCCGCGTTCTTTGCTGGTGGCAGCACGACCTGCGCGGGCTCGCGCGAGAACAGCACCGTGACGATGCCCACCGCCATCGACGCCGCCATGGCCAGGTAGGCCACCTGCCAGGCGCCGTTCTGGTAGGCAGCCGCGCCCTGTGCCACGGCCTGGCCCACGGCGGGTGCCACTTCGGCGCGTGCGGCTATCCACAGCACGCCCGCGCCGGCCCAGATCATGGCCAGGCGGTAGCCCGTCTGGTACGAAGCGGCCAGGGCCGCCTGGTGCCGTGCGTCGGCCGACTCGATGCGAAAGGCGTCGAGCGCAATGTCCTGCGTGGCCGAGCCGAAGGCCACGGCCAGCGCGCACCAGACGATGGGGCCCAGCATCTCGCGCGGGTCCGCCAGGGCCATGCCGACCAGGCCGGCCACCACCACGGCCTGCGACAGCAGCAGCCAGCTGCGCCTGCGGCCCAGCCAGCGGGTGAGCAGGGGCAGGGGCATGCGGTCCACCAGCGGTGCCCAGACCCACTTGAAGCCATAGGCCAGGCCCACCCAGCTCAGGTAGCCGATGGTGCTGCGGTCGATGCCCGCTTCGCGCAGCCGAAAGCTCAGCGTGCCTAGCACCAGCAGCAGCGGCAGGCCGGCCGAGAAGCCAAGGGTGAGCATGCGCAGGCTCGCAGGCTCCAGGTAGACGCGCAACGTCTGCAGCCAGGTGGGCCGGGGGGCGTCGGTCGACGCGGCAGATACGGCCGTAGCGGTCGGGATAGGGGAGGTGTCTGACATGGGTACCTGGGTTTTTGTCTATTATTCCTGCATGTGCATGCTTTGCCCCTCTCCTTCCGCCGCGCCATCATCGATGTGGTCCGCGCGCCGCGCATTTCTACTGGCGGCGGGGGCGGGCGCCATGGCCCCGGCCATCGCCCAGGTGGACGTGGGCACCTCCTCCACCCTGCGCAAGCTGATACCGGCCGAGACGCTGGAGCGGTCCGCCGCGCAGCAGTACCAGCAGATGCTGGAACAGGCCCGCGCCAAGCGCGCGCTCGCGCCCGATGACTTTCCACAGCTGCAGCGCTTGCGCGTGATCGCCCAGCGGCTGATCCCGCACACCAAGCCCTGGAACGAGCGCGCAAGCCAGTGGCGCTGGGAGGTGAACCTGATCGGCAGCAAACAGATCAACGCCTTCTGCATGCCCGGTGGCAAGATCGCCTTCTACACCGGCATCCTCGACCAGCTCAAGCTCACCGACCACGAAGCCGCGATGATCATGGGCCACGAAATGGCCCACGCGCTGCGCGAGCATGCGCGCGAGCGCCTGGCCAAGACCCAGGCCACCAACATTGGCCTGCGCCTGGGCTCGCAGCTGCTGGGCCTTGGTGACCTGGGCAATGCCGCCGCCAGCCTCGGTGGGCAACTGCTCACACTGCAGTTCAGCCGCTCGGACGAAAGCGATGCCGACCTGGTGGGCCTGGAGCTGGCCGCGCGCGCGGGCTACCAGCCCGATGCGTCGGTGAGCCTGTGGAAGAAGATGGGCAGCGCCACGGGGAGCAAGCAGGGAGGCCTGGCCTTTTTGTCCACCCACCCTTCGGGCCCGGCACGCATCCAGCAGCTGGAGCTCAACGTGCCCAAGGTGCAGAAGCTCTACGAAGCTGCGCGCAAGGGTTGACGGCTGATCAGCCTGCCGTGACGCGGTTGCGGCCGTTGTTCTTGCTTTGGTAGAGCGCCTGGTCGGCCCGTGCTATGGCCGCCTGCAGGTCGTCGCCATGGGCCACCTGCGCTACCCCGAAGGACATGCTCAAAGGTACCGGCTGGCCCTGGCAGTCCATCTGGATCTGCTCCATCGCCATTCGGATGCGCTCGGCGACTTCCATGGCGGACGCCTGCGGGCTCGCCGGCATCAACGCCAGGAACTCCTCGCCGCCCCAGCGCGCGATCACGTCGCTCTCGCGCAGGTTGCGCGCGAGCACGCCGGCCACGGTCACCAGCACGCGGTCACCCATGGCATGGCCGTGGCGGTCGTTGACCTGCTTGAAATGGTCGATGTCGCACAGCAGCAGTGCCACCGGTTCGCCGGTGCGCTGGGTGCGGTTCAGCGTGTGCCCGGCCAAGGTGTGGAAATGCGCGCGGTTGTTCAGCCCGGTCAGCGCATCCAGCGTGGCCTGCTTGAGCAGCCGGTTTTCGGCGATGAGGATGGTGCGGCGGTAGAACGCCGCCAGCGCCGCAAACATGCCGAAGACGATGCACACGTGGATGGCGTTGACCACCTGCTGGCCCTTGCCGGTCAGGGGCGCGAGGGCGCCCCAGTGGTCGCAGGCAAGGCGCAGGCCCAGGTAGTAGGTCAGCAGTGCCAGCACGATCGGTACGGCGTAGCGGCCCGAGTTGGCAATGACCACGGCCGGTATGAACAGCAGCAGGTAGTAGTGAAAGCCGCTGTCCCAGCCCACCAGCAGCGAGCCCAGTGCCGAGTGGAAGATCACCTCCAGCCAGATCAGCGAGATGCCCGCCGTGTTGCGCCGCCGCTTGATGAGCGCGTAGGCGCCCAGGTACATGCCGATGCTGGCCAAGTTGACCAGCGCCAGCGGCACCGAGCCCAGCCAGAGGAAGAGCAGGATGTAGCCGCAGTCAATGGCTGCGGCCGTCAGCGCCACCCGCTGCGCCATGGCCCAGTAGGCCTTGCCAGCAACGCTGGAGCCGCGCTGTGGAATGGCGAAGGGGCGGGGAGGATGGGCGGTGGGAACGGTGCTTGCAGGGGATGCCATGGCGGGACGATGCCCGGCACGCGCCTCCGACCGCCGGGATTGTTAACAGAATGTCACATCTTAAAAAGTTGCAATGCAGCGCATCGCCGGATCAGGCGGGGCAAAGCATCCCAGTTCTACGTTACCCGCAAAGGGAGGGACTCAGGTGCCGCCGACGTAGGGATTGCTCTTGCGCTCGCGGCCGAAAGTGCTCTCCGGGCCGTGGCCGGGAATGAACACCGTCTGGTCCCCCATGGGCCACAGGCGCCCGGTGATGCTGTCGATCAGGTCCTGGTGGTTGCCCTGTGGGAAGTCCGTGCGCCCGATGCTGCCCGCAAACAGCACATCGCCCACGAAGGCCCGGTCGATCTGCGGCGCGTGGAACACCACATGGCCCGGCGTGTGCCCAGGGCAGTGGCGCACGTGCAGCGTCTCGTTGCCGATCTGCACGGTGTCGCCATCGGCCAGCCAGCGCGTGGGCGTGAAATGCTGCGCGGGCGGAAACCCGAACATCGCGCTTTGATCCGGCAGCGCATCGATCCAGAACTGGTCCCCGGGGTGCGGCCCCACGATGGGCAGCGACAGGCGCTCGGCCAGTTCGCCCGTGCCGCCCGCATGGTCGATGTGGGCGTGGGTGAGCCAGATCTGGTCGAGCGTGAGGCCCAGGCGCTCCACCTCGGCCAGCAGCACGTCAAGGTCACCGCCGGGGTCGACGATGGTGGCTTGGTTCGTGGCGTCGCACCAGAGGATGGAGGAGTTTTGCTGGAAGGCGGTGACGGGGACGGTGAGGTAGTGGAGCATGGGGTAGTCGTTTGGTTGTTGGTAACAGAGAGTGGCTTTTGTACGGGCAACTGTTCTTAGATCGTCTTGCCGACGCGAAGCGCGAGTTCGCGCATCCAGGTCAGTGCGGGATCTGCGTCGCGATGCCGGTGCCACTGCAGCTTCTGAACCAGCGTGGGCACCTCCAACGGAGGTTGCCAGAGCCGAATGGGAAGAATCTGCTCGGCCTGAAGCGCAAGCCTCTTGTGCACCGTGGCGATCCGGTCTGTCCCAACGACCATGCGTGGAAGGGCGGCCATCGTCGGGGCAGAAACCTCCACATGGCGCTTGATGCCGAAGCGATCAAGAAACCAGCTGTCGAACGCCGCGCGCTGCTGTCCGGTCGCGTAGTTGGCCACCACATGGCCACATTCCAGGTAGTCGTTGAAGGTCAGCTCCTCCTGGATGCGGCTGTTTCCCGACCAGGTCACGCAGAGGTACTGCTCTTCGAACAATGACTCGGAGGGGTGGTCGGGCGAGACATACTGGGCAGGAATGATCAGCAGGTCGGCATCCCCTTGCTCCAACTGATCGATAGGTCGATCATTCAACATGCGCAGCTCAATCCCGATGCCCCTTGCTTCTTTGTAGAGCGCTTCCAGCATGGCGGGGACAAAGACTGCGGTGGTGAAGTCCGAGAGCAGCAGCACAAATTTGCGGGTCGCCTTGGCGGGATCGAAGACTGGCGGATTGGTGATGGTGCTGTCAATGCGCATCAGCACCTCCCGCACGGGTTCGATGAGGCTGATGGCGCGGGGGGTGAGCACCATCTGCCGGCCCTGTGCGGCCAACAGTTCGTCCCCGAAGTACTCGCGCAATCTGGCGAGTGCGTTGCTCATCGCCGGCTGGCTCAGGTGCACCCGCTCACCCGCTCTGCTGATGTTGCGCTCGGCCAGCAGTGCATCGAGCGCTACGAGCAAGTTGAGGTCCAGTTTGTTGAATCGCATGTCTCAGGGTTTGTATTGATATTGGTTCTATGGATTCCTGGAATCTAAAGAATCCATTTCAGGAATACAAGCCCAATCTCTAGAGTTCATCCCTGCCGCACTCGCCATCGAGCCTGGCGGCAGAAAAACAGAACATCAACGGAGACAAAGCCATGCGAAACAGCGCCGACCCGGCGGGTCGACCCACGTCCATACGCCCCCGATACACCCGGATTGCAGCAGCGCTTGTCGCGCTTGCTGGCGCGCAGTCTGCCTCGGCCATCGAGATCGATACCGGAAACTCCGATTGGAAGCTGCGCTGGGACAACACCGTCAAGTACAGCCTGGCCGGCCGCGTGAAATCGCCACTCCCGTCCCTGGCCAACACCCTCCCGGTGACGGCCAACCAGGATGATGGCGACAACAATTTCAAGCGCGGCATCGTATCGAATCGGCTGGACCTGCTCAGTGAGCTGGACCTCGCCGGTCCCAGCTATGGTGCCCGTTTGAGTGCTGCCGCATGGTACGACGAGGTCTACAACGGGCGCACCGACAACCTGGGCTTCACGTCCAACCACAGCCCACGAGATGCCTTCCCATCCGAGACGCGCAAGCTCATGGGCCGCAAGGCCGAGGTGCTGGACGCATTCGTCTATGGACGCTTCGAACTTGGCAGCACCCCGGCAACCGTGCGCCTGGGCCGCCACACGCTGCTGTGGGGCGAGAGCCTTTTCTTCGGTGCCAACGGTATCGCCGGGGGACAGGCACCTCTGGACCTGATCAAACTGCTCTCGGTTCCCAACTCGCAGTTCAAGGAGGTCGCAAGACCCACTGGAAAGATCTCTGGCCAGGTGCAGCTGTCGTCCGACCTGGCGGTTGGAGCCTACGCCAACTACGAGTGGCAGAAAACCCGCCTCATGCCTGTGGGTGCCTACCTGTCCACCAGCGATTCCCTGGGACCGGGCGCAGAGCGTATCAATGCAGGACCCACGGGCACCTTCATCCGCCAGGCTGATCTGGACGCCAAGGATTCCGGACAGGGTGGCCTGCAGGTACGTTGGCGCTCTGCGGCGCTGGACACGGACTTCGGCTTCTACGCCATTCGCTACCACGCAACCACGCCCAGCAACATCAACAACGTGCTCACGGGGTTCCCGCCAGCGCTGTCAGCCAGCACCTATCGCTGGATGTACCACGAGGGAGTGCGCGCATACGGCGCCAGCTTCGCCAAGACCTTGGACGAGTGGAGCTTCGCGGGCGAGGTATCCGTCCGGCACAACACGCCCCTGGCCAGCTCGGGCCAGTCGACACTGGCCAATGTGGGCGTGAATGCGGGGCTGAACAACAGCAGCAACCCCGGCTATGCAGTGGGCGAGAGTGCACACGCCCAGGTCTCCTGGATTGCATCGCTCGGGCCGTCCTTCATTTCGCGTGAAGCCTCGTTTGTGGGTGAGATCGCCTGGAACGAGCGCACCAAGGTCACGCGCAACGCGCAGATGCTCAATCCCAATGCGGACAAGTCTGCGGTCGGCATGCGCATGGTCTACGCGCCCAGCTATCGGCAGGTTGCGCCGGGTCTCGACCTCACACCCTCGATCGGTCTGGGCTACACCTTTGGCGCCTCATCCGCCGTGGGGCCGGGCTTTGGTGTGGACAAGGGCGGGGACATGAACTTAGGGCTGTCTGGCGTGTACCTCGGCACCTGGACTTTCGCACTGAACTACGTGCACTACCTCGGCAAGGCGGCGCCGACGCTCGACGCCGCGAACAACGCGCAATTCAAGCAAGCCCTGAAGGACCGGAACTCCCTGACGTTCTCGGTGCGCACCACTTTCTGACCTGGAATCCATCGTATGACGAAGACCATGCAACTTGTCGGCGGCCTGCTGTGCCTGTCGACCCTCACCGCGATGGCTGCGGTGACCCCGGAAGAAGCCGCCAGGCTCAAGACCGAACTCACCCCCCTGGGCGGCGAACGTGCGGGCAACAGGGAAGGCACCATTCCGGCCTGGACCGGTGGCTACACCACGGCGCAGGCTGGCTTCAAGAACGGCGGACGCCGTGAGAATCCCTTTGCGGGGGAAAAGCCGCTGTTCAGCGTCACAGCCGCCACCATGGCGCAGCACGCCGACAAACTGACCGACGGCACGCAAGCGCTGCTCAAGAAGTACCCGCAGAGCTTCCGCGTCGACGTGTACAAGACCCAGCGCACCGCAGCGGCGCCGCAGTGGGTCTACGACAACACCGCAAGGAATGCCACCACGGCGCGCCTGGAGGGCGAGATCGTGCGCGGCGCCCATGGCGGTATCCCCTTCCCGATCCCCAAGACCGCCAAGGAAATTCTCGCCAACCATGAATTGCATTGGCGCGGGGAATCGTGGCAAACCAACTTCCGGGGTTACATGGGCACTGCCACGGGCCAGCGCGTGATGGCGGTGGAGGGCGTGGGCGACTTTCAGATGCCGTACTACAACAAGGACGGCTCGGCCGACAAGGCGAATGGCGAATACTGGATGATTCGCCTGGTCAACTCGGGCCCGCCGGTGCGTGCTGGCGAGGCCATCACGGGTCGCCAGAACCTGGACCCCGACAAGACCGGCACATGGGTCTATCTCACGGGTCAGCGCAGGGTCCGCAAGCTGCCAAACGCATGCTGTGACACCCCCACACCGGCTTCCAACGGCATCGCCAACTTCGACGAAGTCGATGTGGTGTCCGGTCGTAGCGACCGCTTCGACTGGTCCATCGTCGGCAAGAAGGAGATGTACATCCCCTACAACGCGAACGGCATGCACGTGCCAGAGAAGGACAGTGACCTGCTTCTGGCAAGCCACCTCAATCCCGACCATGTGCGCTGGGAGCTTCATCGCGTCTGGGTCATCGAGGCCAAGCTCAAACCGGGCCAGCGCCACCAGGCACCGCGCTCGCGCTACTACGTGGATGAAGACACCTGGGTTGCCGTGCTTGGCGACCGCTGGGACGCGAAGGACCAGCTGTGGCGCACCCTGTGGTCCCATCCCATGGTGATGCCTGACCTGCCGGCCACCACGCCTCCCCAGCAGTGGGGATTCAACGACCTGGTTGCCGGCACCTGGTACGCCAGCGGTGTGGTGAATGAGCGCCCGCAGCACTACAAGGTGGTGCCACGCCGCCCTGACACCTTCTTTACCCCCGACGCTATGGCTGGCGAAGGCGTTCGTTGAGTCGCAGGGTCACCATGCGCCATCTTGTTCAATTGGCCATCCTGGCAGGGATGGCGACATCGGCATGCGCAGCCGTTGCGGCAGGTGCGTCGTCTCAAGCCGTCGGGCCCGCCATCGATCGGCCCGCGCTGACCGGTGCCCACCCGCATCGCGCAGTGCTTCTGGGCGCAGCGTTGGCCGGGCAGCGCATTGTCGCGGTGGGAGAGCGGGGCATCATCCTCTGCTCGGACGACGGTGGTTCCAACTGGAAGCAGTCGAAGTCACCTGTGAGTGTCACCCTGACTTCCGTCCGATTCGTCAACGAGAAGACAGGGTGGGCAGTCGGCCACGGAGGCACCATTCTTGCGACCAAGGATGGTGGCAATACGTGGGTGCGACAGCTCGATGGCACGAAGGCCGCAAAGCTGGTACTCGCTCAGGCAACGGCCCGCGGAAACGAGAGGGCCATCAAGGACGCCCAGCGCCTGGTCGCTGACGGGGCCGACAAACCGTTTCTCGATCTGCACTTCTTCGATGATCGCCACGGCCTGGCTGTCGGCGCATACAACCTCGCCTTTGCGACCCGCGATGGGGGATTGACCTGGGTGCCGCTCACGGGTCTCCTCGACAACCCGCAGGCAATGCACCTGTACGCAGTGCGTGCCAGAGGCACTACCGTCGTCATTGCCGGAGAGCAGGGCCTGGTGCTGCTCTCCGGTGATGGTGGTGCGAGCTTTCGCCGGATCGAGACGCCCTATGCGGGCAGCTTCTTCACGGCGGAAATTCTCCAAGACGGAGCCATCTGGCTGGGCGGGTTGCGCGGCAATGTCTGGCGCAGTGCAGACGCGGGTGGCAGCTGGGAAGCGATGCATGGGCGGGGCAACACGCCCACCGGCGCCTCGATCACCGCCTCTGCGCTTGCCCTGGACGGCACCCTGCTGCTCGCCTCCCAATCCGGGCAGACCTTCCAGGCCATCGGTGAGTCGCTGCGACTGCGTCCCGGACCTCCCGCCGGTCCTCTCACCGGCCTGCTTCCTTTGCCCGATGGGCGCCTGCTTACCTTGACCTTGCGAGGTGCAACCGTGCAAGCGGCGTCCGAGAAGGCCTCGCACCACCCATGAACGCCGCCAAATTCGATCCCCGCAGCGGTTCATCTCTTGAACGCCTGCTGTTCAACCACCGAGCTTGGGTGGTGGTGCTGTGTGCGCTAGTCACTGCCGTCCTCGGCTGGCAAGTGTCGCGCCTGACGCTCAACGCCAGCTTTGAGAAGACCATCCCGACATCGCACCCCTACATCCAGAACTACCTTGCCCACCAGGCGGAGCTGACCGGGTTGGGGAATGCCGTGCGCATTGCCGTTGCCAATCCCCGAGGCTCCATCTACGACGCGGCCTACCTGGACACGCTGCGCCAGTTGAGCGATGAAGTGTTTCTGCTGCCAGGTGTGGCGCGCAACCAGATGAAGAGCCTCTGGACGCCGAACACCCGCTGGGTCGGCGTGACCGAAGACGGGCTGGAAGGTGGGCCGGTGATCCCCGATGGCTATGACGGAGGTGCCCAGAGCCTTCAGCGGCTGCAACTCAATGTGGCCCGCTCCGGCGAGGTCGGGCAACTGGTTGCCGCAGATGCCCGATCCACGGTCATTTTCGTGCCGTTGCTCACCAAGGACAGCGCCGGCCTGCCGCTGAATTACGGCGCTTTGGGCCAGCGGCTTGAAGCCCTGCGGACGAGGTACGAGGCCAAGGGCGTGGAGCTGCATGTCACAGGCTTCGCGAAGCTGGTGGGCGACCTGATCGAAGGGGTGCGGGCGGTGCTGGTGTTCTTCGCGCTGGCGGTGGCGATCTGCACCGCGATGGTGTACTGGTACACACGCTGCATTCGCTCGACGGGGCTGGTGGTTGCCGCCTCGCTGGTCGCCGTCGTGTGGCAGCTGGGCCTGCTGCCGGTGCTGGGCTATTCGCTGGACCCTTACTCCATCCTGGTCCCCTTCCTGGTGTTCGCCATCGGCATGAGCCATGGCGCGCAGAAGATGAACGGGATCATGCAGGACGTAGGGCGGGGCATGGACCAACTGGTGGCGGCTCGTTTCACCTTTCGGCGCCTGTTCCTTGCCGGCCTCACCGCCTTGCTGGCGGATGCCGTGGGGTTTGCGGTGCTGCTCGTCATCGACATCACCGTGATACGGGAGCTGGCCATTGCGGCGTCCATTGGCGTTGCCGCCCTGATCTTCACCAACCTGATCCTGCTGCCGATCATGCTCTCGTACACCGGTGTGAGCGCCCAGGCGGCAGAGCGCAGCCTGCGCGATGAGCGCGCGATTGCGCAGGGCGCTTCCAGGCATCCCCTGTGGGCTACCCTGGACCGCTTTACGCGGCGCGGCGCAGCCACAGCCGCATTGGTGGCGGCCGTCGCCCTTGGCGCGGGCGGGTTTGCCTTGAGCACCCAGCTGAAGATCGGCGACCTCGGCGCGGGCGCGCCCGAGCTGCGCTCGGGCAGCCGCTACAACCAGGACGTGGCCTTCATGGCGAAAAGCTATGGTGCGTCGAGCGACGTGATGGCCGTCATGGTCACCACCCCACCCGGCCAGTGCGCGAACTACGAAACCCTCAATCGGGTCGATGCACTGGAGTGGCAGCTCAGACAGCTTGACGGCGTCGAAAGCACGAACACCCTGGCGTTGCTCAACCGCCGGGTGCTCTCCGGGCTGAACGAGGGCAGTCCCAAGTGGTACGAGTTCCTGCCCAACCAGGACATGATCAACACCGTGACCGCCGGCGCACCGCGTGGTCTGTACAACGACACCTGCAGCCTGCTGACGTTGTATGTGTTCCTGCGCGACCACAAGGCAGAAACCTTGTCACGGGTCGTGTCCCACGTGGAGTCGTTTGTCCAGGCCAACGATACGAAGGATGCCAAGTTCCTTCTGGCGGCCGGTTCGGCGGGCATCGAGGCAGCCACCAATGTCGTGGTCGCCAAGGCCTGGTGGCAGATGCTGGGGCTGGTCTATGCCGCCGTCATCGTGCTCTCGTTCATCACATTCAGGTCCTGGCGTGCGGTGGTTGTGGCCATCTTGCCCTTGCTGTTGACCTCGGTTCTGGCAGAGGCGCTCATGGTGATCCTGGGGATCGGCGTGAAGGTGGCAACCCTGCCCGTGATCGCGTTGGGCGTGGGCATCGGCATCGACTACGCCCTGTACATCCTCTCGATCACGCTGGCCCGTCTGCGCATGGGGGAGTCGCTCTCCGCCGCCTACCAGCATGCCCTGCTTTTCACGGGCAAGGTCGTCATGCTGACAGGTGTGACCCTGGCGGCTGGCGTGTTCACCTGGGTCTTCAGCCCGATTCAGTTCCAAGCCGACATGGGTCTGCTGCTGGCATTCATGTTCCTTCTCAACATGCTCGGCGCGTTGGTCCTGGTGCCTGCTCTCGCGCATTTTCTCCTCAGGCCATCGGCGCAGCGCACCACGGCCTCCCGTTCTTCCACAGCTACCGCCGCAGTAGCGGCATAGGTCCCCATGTTCAAGTATTTTCCAACCAACTACGTCTGGAACCTGTCCGTCAATCTGGCCATCGAGATGGGGGCACGCATCGGTGAGATCGAAGCGATGTGTGCTCCGCTGCAGGAGGCTGCCAAGGCTCCCGACGCCGCAGGCACAGCAGCGTTCCGTGAGACCTGGGCGCGAATGGCCGACAAGCTGTGCGAACTCGCAGCCGAAGATGAAGCTGCGGGCCGTGCGCTTTCCGCAGGGGAGAAGTACAGCCGAGCAGCCACCTACTACCTGACCGCCGAGCGCTTGCAGGCCCATGGGGCACCCGGCAGGACGGCTCTTTACGGCCGCTTCCTGGAGGTGTTCGCAAAAGGGCTGCAACTGGGTCGCGAGAACTGCACTCGCGTCGAGATCCCCTATGAGGGAAAGCACCTGTCTGCACTCTACGTGCGTGCTGAAGGCGCGAGCGGAGCAGCCCCGATCCTGGTGCAGGTCAATGGCCTGGACTCCACCAAGGAGATGAAGTACCGCGTGGGGCTGCCGAGCTGGTTGGCGCGCCGTGGGGTGAGTTCGCTGGTTGTTGATCAGCCTGGCACGGGAGAAGCGCTGCGTCTTCACGGCCTGACCGCTCGCTTCGACAGCGAGCACTGGGCCAGCCGCATCGTCGATTGGCTTGAACAGCAGCCCCACGTGGACTCCAGGCGGATTGGTCTTGAAGGCGTGTCGCTCGGTGGCTACTACTGCCCGCGCGCGGTGGCGTTCGAACCACGGTTCGCCTGCGGCGTGGTCTGGGGCGCGAACCATGACTGGCGCGATGTGCAAAAGAAGCGCCTTGCCAAGGAAGGCAGCCTTCCCGTTCCGCACTACTGGGAGCACGTGCGCTGGGTCTGGGGAGCTAAGGACATGGATGACTTCATGCGCATCGCCGAGCAGGTGCACCTGGACGGTGTCCTGGACCGCATCCGCGTGCCCTTCCTTGTCACGCATGGAGAAAAGGACTCCCAGATTCCCCTGCAGTGGGCGCACCGCACCTACGAACAGCTGGTCAACAGCCCCAAGCGCGAGCTCAAGGTCTTCACCGAGCGCGAGGGCGGCGTGCAGCACAGCAGCTTCGACAACAGCATCAATGCAGGCCACTACATCGCCGACTGGGTGGCCGAAACCCTGGGCGGACACACCGCCTGAGCATGCACAACCAAGATCCAGGAAACACCCAGATGAACATCATCGGACCCGACGCACTCGTATTCGGAGTGGACGACATCGCTGCCTGCGGGCAGTACCTGGCCGACTATGGCCTTACCCGCAGCGATGCGCCTGGGCAGCAGGGCCGCTTCGAGGCGCTCGACGGCACCTCCGTGGTGGTACTCGCGAAGGATGATCCATCGCTACCCGCCTCCATGGGCACGGCCAGCATGTTGCGCGAGACAGTGTATGGCGTAGCCGACCAGGAGAGCCTGGATGCCATCGAGGCAGAGCTGGCGAAGGACCGGCAGGTCAGCCGCACAGACGGTGTGGTGCGCGCTGTCGATGACATGGGGTTCGCGCTCGCGTTCCAGGTGACCGTGCGCAAACCGATCTCCTTGCCTGCCGAATCGGTGAACGCACCCGGTGCGGCGCCGCAGCGTGGCGCGAATGCGCTGGGCCTTTGGGCGGACATGGCGGCCAAGCCGCGGTCCCTGTCCCACGTTGTCTACTTTGTTCCCGATGCGGTCAAGGCCGAGGCGTTCTACGCACGGCTGGGGTTCGTTTGCACGGACCGGTTCACCGGCGTCGGACCCTTTCTGCGGCCCGCGGGCACCAGCGATCACCACACGCTGTTCATGATCCAGACGCCGCCCTTCATGAAGGGTTGTGAGCACTTCACCTTTCACATGGGCGGGCCCACCGAGGTCATGCTGGCGGGCACCCGTTTCGTGGAGAAGGGCTACCAGAGCTTCTGGGGACCGGGGCGCCACCGGTTCGGCAGCAACTGGTTCTGGTACTTCAATTCGCCGCTGGGCTGCCATGTCGAATACGACGCGGACATGGATCTGCACGA
This sequence comes from Acidovorax sp. Root219, assembly GCF_001428665.1. Taxonomy (GTDB): domain Bacteria; phylum Pseudomonadota; class Gammaproteobacteria; order Burkholderiales; family Burkholderiaceae_C; genus Acidovorax. The sequence goes on along the minus strand of NZ_LMIJ01000011.1, from coordinate 69,725 downwards.
CGAGGCCTGGGTGGCCCGCGAGGTTCCCATGAGCGCCGACGCGTCGCAGTTGTTCCTGTTCCAGCACCGCGAGAAGTGGGCGCCTTCGGGGCCCCCTCCGGGGGCTGGCGCGCCGAAGGGCTGATCGTGAGGCTGTGCCATCTCCGAGACCTTCCCCCGAATGGGTCGCGTGGGCTTGATCCATACGGTGAAGGTCAGGACAGCGTATTCATCGTGATGCGCGGTGGAAAGCCACTTGCCTACGCCAATTCTTGCCCGCACCACCAGACGCCGATGGCCTGGCGAAAGGACGAATACCTCAGTGCCTCAGGAGATCGCATCGTCTGCGCCGCCCATGGCGCGCAGTTCGATATCTCGACGGGCATATGCACGCTGGGGCCCTGCCTGGGTGACGCGCTGACACCTATCGAGATCCATATCGAGCGCGATGGAGAGATCCACGCTCGATTGCACAACTACAAGGAGACAAGTTCATGAGTTCACTGTTTCGCCGCGTCCTGATCATTGGCGGCGGGTTTTCCGGGATGGCGGCTGCCATCGAGCTTCGCAAGCAAGGCATCGCCGTTGATCTGGTCGAGATCGATCCAGGTTGGCGCAGCTACGGCGCGGGCATCAGCCTGGGTGGTGCAACGCTGCGTGCATTCCGCCAGCTGGGGATACTGGATGCCTTCCTTGCCCAAGGCAGTGCCGCCGATGGAGTCCAGTTTTGCAGCCCCGTGGGGGACAAAATCGGGAATCTGCCCACGCCGCGCATCGCGGGGCCCGATGTTCCCGGAGGCGGCGCCATCATGCGTCCGGTGCTGGCGAAGATACTGGCCGATGCCACGCGCGCCTCTGGCGCAGATATTCGGCTAAGGTGCACGTTCACCCACATTCACCAGGATGCCGAGGGGGCCGAGGTCCAGTTCAGTGATGGACAGAGCCGACGCTATGACCTGGTGATCGGTGCGGACGGCCTGTACTCCGCAGTGCGCGAGGCGGTCTTCCCGGCCTCTGCAAAGCCCAAGTACAGCGGCCAGGCTGTCTGGCGTGCAGTATTGCCCCGTCCGGCCGAGGTCGAGACAGCCACCATGTGGATGGGCCCTCGGGTCAAACCGGGAGTGAACCCCGTGTCGAAGTCAGAGATGTACCTCTTCGTCACCGAGCCGAGGCCAGCCAATGTACATGTCGAGCCGTCAACATTTGCAGCCCATCTGCGTGGACTGCTCGACGACTTCCATGCACCGGTGCTGCAACAGATCAAATCGCAGATTGGTCCTGACTCGCAGATCGTGTACCGCCCTCTCGAAGGGCTTCTCCTGCCCAGGCCGTGGTTCAAAGGGCGTGTGGTCCTGATCGGTGACACGGTGCATGCGACCACTCCGCATCTGGCGTCAGGCGCCTGCATCGGGATTGAAGACGCGCTGGTGTTGGCTGAAGAATTGGGCCGTGCAACCGACGTCGACGCTGCGCTGTCTTCCTTCGAGAATCGCCGCTGGGAGCGCTGCCGGATGGTGGTCGAAAACTCGGCCCGGTTGGGCGAGATCGAGATTGCCGGCGGGGACAAGGAGGAGCACGCGCGCATCATGCGCGAGTCGTTGATGGCGCTGGCCCAGCCGATTTGAGGAGTGCCCATCATGATCACAACCGCTTCCCTCCGAGGCCGCGCCGCACTGATGGTGGGCCACTGCGCAGGCATGGTGGATCTTGTCGCACTGCCCATCTGGGTGGGGACACTCATCTCCTTTTACCGATTTGACCCGCAGCAAGCAGGCCTGCTGGCAACGCTCTTTCTTGCTGGCGCTGTCGGTGCCAGTCTCTTCCTTGCTCCGATCTTCCACCTGCTTGTCGGGCGATGGGTTGCATCCATCGGGTTTGGCCTGGCGGCCCTGGGGTTCGCCGTGGCGTCGACGACCACAGGCTTTGGCATGCTCGCTGTTTTGCACATCGTCGCTGGTGTGGCCGCTGGCGCTGCCTTGAGCGTGACCCACGGGACGATCGCCAGCAGTGCGAATCCGCACCGGCTGTTCGCTGTGGTCGGCATTGCACTGGGGGTCTTCGGGATCGTCTTCATGGCGGCGGCGACCCACCTGGTAGCCACCCGCGGCGGCGCAACGCTCTTCCAGATCTTCGCCGTCGTGATGGTGGCTGGTGCTGCCTTTGCGCTGCTGGGATTTCCTGACAAGGACAAGGGCACGCTCGCTGCCCAGGAGAAGGCGTCTGCCTCACGGCTGCCTCGTGCCGTCTGGTGGGGCGCCGCAGGCGTCGCCTGCATGGGCCTGGTGCAGTCGATGATGTTCAGCTTCCTGGAGCGGGTCGGTTCAGATCGAGGGTTCACTGCACAGGCAGTGACTGCAGTGCTCATTGCCCTTGGCTTCGTCAACCTGGTTCCCGCCGCTCTCGCCGCCTGGTTGGAGAAGCGCTGGTCTGTTCGAAGCGTCCTGCTGGTGGGCCCCCTTGCGCAAGCAGTCCTGGTGCTGGTGATCGTGAACGGTACGAGCTTCGCACCCTATGCGGCGGCCGCTTCAGTCTTCGCGGCGGTGATGATCTTCACGCACACATTCGCTTTCGGTGCACTCGCTCAACTCGATCCCAGCGGCAGAGCGCTGTCGGCAACACCGGCGATGCTCATGATCGGCGCGGCCCTGGGGCCCATCGTCGGCGGAACACTGGTCAAGCAGTTTGGCTATGAAAGCCTCGGAATCGCTGCCCTGGTCGTCGACGCCCTGGCCATCTACGCCTTCACGAAGATCCCCAAAGCGTCGGAAACCAAGAATTTCATTGGAGCAACGGTATGAGTGAACAGCAAGAACACACCACCCCACGGCGGGCGATGAACCGGCGTTCGCTGCTGGTCTCGCTGGCGGGCACGGGTCTGGCACCTTTGGCCATCGCCCAGGATGGGCGCCATCTGACGATCATCGTTCCACAGCCAGCTGGCAATCCGAGCGACGTGTTCGCCAGAAAGCTCCAGGTGCAGCTCCAGAAGTCACTTGGCCAACCGGTGATCGTGGAGAACATGCCTGGCGCAGGTGGGTCGATCGGCGTGCAGAAGATGCTCAATGCGCCCGCCGATGGATTCACCACCGTGATGGTGTCCCAGACCGAGCCAATCCTTACCCCGGCCACCCTCGCCAGCGTCCGCTACAAGCCGGAGCAGATGAAACCCGTCGGTCTGCTCGGACGGACAAGCTATGTGTTGGCCGGCCGTCCCGGTCTCCCCGCACAGACACACTCAGAACTCCTGGCTCTGGCACGCTCGGCGGACAAGACAGGGAAACCCCTGAGCTTCGGCCATATTGGACCTGGGTCGATGATCCACTTGATGGGCGCGCAATGGGCGCGCCTGTGTGGGGTGCAGCTCGTTCACATCCCCTACCGCGGTGTCCCACCGGCGGTGCAAGACCTGGCGGGTGGCCAGATCGACCTCTCATTCGTTCCGCTCGGTGGCCTGGCGCTCGATCTCATCACCACAGGCAAGCTGCGCGCCTTCGGCAGCACTGCGGAGCAATCGCCGGCGCTGTTGCCGAGGGTTGCTACTTTGAAGACCCTGGATCCAGCCTTGCAGTCGTTTGTTCACACGGCATGGGGGGCGCTGCTGGTGTCTCGCACCACGCCGGATGCTGCACTCCAACGCTTGCACCAGGCGTTCGAAGCCGCCATGCGTGACCAGGAGGTGCAAGCCTTCCTGCGGAGCCAGGGAACCGATCCGCAGGCGCCGTTGTCGCTGGCCGCACTCGACAAGTTCTACGACGCAGAAGTTCAAAAGCACCAGGCGCTGGCTCGCGCTGTGGGTGTTGTCCCCGAATGAAGAGCCGAGAAGCACAGCCATGAAGAAGCCTCAGCACCGATTCGTAGACCTGTCGATCTACCTGGAGAACGACGTTCTGTCCGATCCTCCACCACTCGCCCCCAGGATCACCTACCAAAAGCATGCCGAAACGTTGCCGGAATTCATGGCCATGATTCCGGGAACCACCCCCGAGGACTACCCGGATGGCGAGGCCGCAGCGGCCGAATGGGTGACGCTCACCACGCACAACGGTACGCATCTGGACGCACCCTGGCATTTCCACTCGACCCAGGACGCCAAGCTGGGCGGAGCACGGCCGTCGATCACGATTGACCAGGTACCGCTTGAATGGTGCTTCCAGCCTGGCGTGAAGCTGGATTTTCGCCACTTCCCGGATGGGTATGTCGCCACGGCTGCGGATGTGGAGGCCGAGCTCAAACGCATCGGATACGAGTTGCAGCCGCTGGACATCGTCGTCGTCAACACCCGTGCAGGGAGCCGCTATGGCCACCCTGACTACCTGGGCGCAGGCTGCGGGATGGGCTATGAGGCAACCATGTACCTGCTGGAGCGCGGGGTGCGCCTGACCGGTACGGACGCATGGAGCTGGGATGCACCGTTCTCCTACACGGCAGCCAAGATCGCTGAGACAGGGAACAAGGCGCTCATTTGGGAGGGGCACAAGGCGGGCCGCGACATCGGCTACTGCCATCTCGAAAAGCTGCACAACCTGGAAGCCGTTCCGCCGACGGGATTCACCATCAGCTGCTTCCCGCACAAGATCCGAGGGGCTTCTGCCGGCTGGACCCGGGCCGTTGCGATCTTCACCGAGGACGCTGCATGACATTGCCGTGCATTCATCGTGTCGTGACAGGGCACAACCCGCAAGGCAAGGCGGTGGTGAGCAGCAGCGGGCCGCTCCCCATGGTGGTAGAGGTTGCTGCTGTGCCAGGCACGGTCTTTCATGAAGTCTGGAGTACGTTCGAAGCTCCCGCCGTCATCTCCAATGGTGCGGATCCGACGACCGGCTCCCTGGCCCTTCCCCCGCCTCCAGGCGGCACGCGCATTCGCTTTGTCGATATTCCCCCGGATACCGAGGATTTCCTTGCGAATGGCGCCGAGCGCATGCAAGAAGCATTTCGGCAGATTGGCGATGCGGACGCTTCAACGGTGAAGCACAACTCGCCCCACCCGCTGATGCACCGCACGGAGTCTGTCGACTATGGAGTGGTGATCGAGGGCGAACTGACCCTGGTGCTCGACACCAGCGAGGTGCTGCTGCGCCAAGGGAGCGTGGTCGTCCAGCGAGGAACCAACCACGCATGGGCGAACCGCTCGGGCCGCATGTGCCGGATGCTCTTCGTGCTGATCTCCGGCGAGTACGACGAGGAAATTGGAAAGACCCTGGAGGCTGGCTAGCCAGGCCCTGCCGCGATGTCTGGGCCAAGCCCCGAGGCCAGATCCACCTCATTCACCTGGAGCTGATGCATGCAACCAAATGCAATCCGTCGCGCAATGATTCTCGCTGGGCTGTGCGCGCCGGCCTGGGCCTCGGCTTGGCCAACCAAGCCAGTTCGTATCGTATTGCCCTTCGCACCCGGCGGAAGCGCTGATGTGGTTGCACGCCTGCTGGCGGAAAAGTTGACGGCCAGCCTGGGCAAGCCTGTCATCGTCGATTCAAAGCCTGGTGCCAATGGAATCATCGCCTCCGAAGCGGTCGTTCGCAGCACCGATGGCCATACGGTTCTCATGACCAGCGCCGCGCACGCCATCAATGCCAGCCTCTACCCCAAGCTGCCCTACGACAGCCTGCGAGACTTCGCTCCCGTCGCGATGGTTGCCAGCCCGGGGCCGCTGGTTCTTGCGGTGCATGCAGGGCTACCGGTCAAATCCGTTGCCGAACTCATCGCGTTGGCCAAACGCGAGCCCGGCACTCTGGGCTATGCGTCGGCCGGAATCGGCAACGTGCTGCACATTGCTGGCGAAATGCTGTCGCAGCAGGCTGGTATCCAGTTGCTCCACGTCCCCTACAAGGGCGCGGCGCCGGCGTTGAATGATCTGGCCGGCGGGCAGGTCAAGCTGATGTTCAACAGTGCATTGGCACTTGCGCCGATGGTCAAGGATGGGCGGGTGCGATTGCTTGCGCAGACCGGAGGGCGCCGGTCACCGGCACTTCCTGCCACCCTGCCTACCGTGGCCGAGACTGCTGGCCTGAACGGCTTTCAGATCACGGCCTGGTTTGGGTTGCTTGCGCCGTCGAGTCTCCCAGGTTCGGTGGTCGCCGAGCTGAACGCTGCCTGTGTGACGGCTCTGGCGCAACCCGATATGCGGGAGAAGCTCACATTGCTGGGCAGCACCGAAGCACCTGGTCAAACTCCGCAGGAATTCGGCAGTTTCCTCTCGGGAGAAATCGAACGGTACTCGCGCGTCATCCAATCTGCGGGGCTGAAGCTGGAGCAACCCTGAGCTCGACAGATGTGTCCAGTGCTGGAGCGATACCGCGTGTGGGTCCATTGCCGGCGCAACCTCGGCGAACGCCTTCCGATCCCTGCCCGTAAAATTTGGGAATGACGACCGACCAAGTTTCTCGGGAAAAACCTAGTCACGCAGCGTCGATTGACCTCGACGAGCGTCGATGGCGTGCCGCTGAGCACGCCTACATGGACGAGCCTCTGGACGCCGTCCCCACCGAGCAGGTCAGGTGCTCCAGCAAGGGCCGCCCCTGGCATGGGATGGCTCTGTGGCATCAGGTGGCCGGCAATGGCGACCTGTATATCCCGGCGGCCGGCAAGCACTGCATCATCGTTCGACGCGGCCCCTCCACAGGCCTGATGCAGCGGCATGGCTCAGCCTCGCACATCAGCAGGTGGAACACGGGCGACATCGTGCTGCTGCCAGAGCGCACGCCGAGCTTCTGGCGCACGGAGCTGGACCGGGACAACCTCCATCTCGACCTTTCTCCCCAATGGCTGGAGCGGGTGCAGGAGGGGGACGATCGCCCGGTTTCCCTGCGAAGCTGTTTCGGTGCGAAGGACCCGCTTCTCTTTCAGATGGTCCAGTTGCTGATGACTGCGCTGGACGACAACAGCTCGATGCACCCCCGGTTCGCGGAAGGCATCGCGACCAGCGTAGCGGTGCACCTGCTGGAGCACTATCGCGAATCCACGCCGCAAAGTGATCGGGTGGCGCTGCTGTCCGCGCGGCAGTTGCGCAGGCTCGCCGACCTCGTCGACGCCCAGATCGGCGAGGGGGTATCCCTGGACGCCATGGCCTCGGAAGTGGGTCTCAGCGTCTTCCATTTTTCGCGCTGCTTCAAGGCAACGTGTGGCGAGACTCCGCATCAATTTGCGTTGACTCGCCGTCTCGACCGTGCCAAGTCGCTGCTCGTTGACTCCCGCCATTCCGTCAGTGAGATTGCGTTGGCGACAGGGTTCTCCTCGCCGTCGCATTTTTCCCAGGCGTTCAGGAAGCAGTGGGGCTCCACGCCTTCGCAGTTCCGGCGCGACCACTAGGGCAGGTCCTCGCGCGACCGCAGCTTTTCGATATTCGCCGCAATATTTCGACAGTTGCGAGCTTCAGGGTTCCCATACTCGGCTTCGCGCGTCAACTCACCCGATGGGGCTCTTGTTCCCAGTCGGCCCTGATGACGGCGCAAGAACTTTAATTGGGGACATTCATGATTTCTCGACGTGCTCTTGTGCGCTCCTGTGCAGCGCTGCCATTCGCATCCAAGGTACTTGCTCAGCCGGCACTTGTCTTTCCCCGAAAGGCGGTGACCTGGGTGGTCCCCTATCCCGCGGGTGGATTTGGTGATGCGGTCTCCCGTGTGCTGACTCAGCACATGGCGACAACGCTGAAGCAACCCGTCATTGTGGAGAACAAGCCCGGGGCCGGTGGCCAGATCGCCGCCGCGTATGTCAAGCAGCAGCCGGCAGATGGCCATACGCTGTTCTATGGCGACATCGGCCCCTTCGCGATGAACGCAGCGCTCTATCCGAAGCTCAACTACGACACCCTGAAAGACTTCGCTCCCCTGACGCGGCTGCTGACTTCGTCGCTGGTCCTGGTCGTTCCCGCCAACAGCCCCTTCAAGACCCTTGACGATCTCATCAAGGCTGCCAAGGCGGCCAAGGACGACAAGAACATCATGTACGGCTCCTTCGGCATGGGCAGCCAGCCGCATATCTGGGTCGAGATGCTCAAGCGCGAAACCAAGGGGAAGTTTCAGCACGTGGCCTACAAAGGCGCAGCCCCTGCCGTCCAAGACCTGATGGGCGGCCACATTGACATGATGCTGGATGTCACGGCCAACAGCATGCCATACGTTCTTGAGGGCAAGCTGAGAGCTCTGGCGGTAGTTGGCAGCGAGAAGCGCCTCGACAAGCTTCCTCAGGTGCAAACGCTGACCGAGCTGGGGTACCCGGCGCTCAACATGCCCGGCTGGACCGGTGTTGTCGTGCGAGCAGGCACGCCAGGCGATGCCATGGCCCAGCTGCATGCAGCGGTGGTGCAGGCAGTGCAGTCGGATGAGATCAAGCGCCGCTTTGGCGATCTCGGAGTCGTACCCGCACCCCAGAGCTCGGCGGATTTCGCTCGCTACATCCAGACGGAGACTGAGCGCTGGGGTTCGGTCATTCGAAGCGCCGGCGTGGTCCTTGAGTAAGTGGTCGCGCGGATGAGTTCAACACTGTTCGACCTCAAGGGGAAGGTCGCGCTCGTCACCGGCGCGACCGGTGGCCTGGGCCTGGCGATTGCCCAGGCGATGGCCGATCACGGAGCGAGTGTCCTGGCGTCCGATCTCGACCCGGTACTGTGCGCGAGACTGGTTGAGCGGATTCGACGCTCTGGTGGTGTCGCACATGATCTTCCGGCAGATCTATCGAAGGTCGAAGGAGCGGCAGCCCTTGCAGCCGCCGCGCAGGCCGTCTACGGACGCGTCGACGTCCTGGTGTGCAATGCAGGAATGCAAGGCCCTGCAGGACCGATCGGCCAGGCATCCCCAGCGGACTGGCAGCGGGTCATGGACCTGAATCTGCGCGCTGCCGTGGAGCTCACAACGGCGCTGTTGCCGAAGATGGCGGCGAATCCGGGAAGCAGTGTGGTTCTGATGTCGAGCATTGCGGGCTTGCGGGGCAACAAGGCGATTGGACTGTACGGATTGTCCAAGGCCGCGTTGGCGCAACTCGCGCGCAACCTGGCAGTGGAGTGGGGGCCTCTTGGCGTTCGCGTCAACTCGATCTCCCCCGGCCTGATCCGCACGCCTCTGTCGGCCTCCTTCATCGACAACCCCGCAGCCATTGAGCGAAGGCTGTCGCTGACGCCACTGCGCAGGGTGGGGGAGCCGCACGAGATCGCTGGCGTTGCGGTCATGCTGGCCAGCGCTGCGGGCGGATTCATCACGGGGCACAACCTTGTCGTGGATGGCGGTACCACCATCAGCGACGGAAACTAAGCCGTCACCGGCGTTCAATCATGAAATTTGCCACTTTGAATTCAGAGGGTGCCGACGGGCGTTTGCTGGTCGTTTCACGCAATCTTCAGCAGGCTGTCGATGCATCGGCTACCGTGCCGAGCCTGCATGAGGCGGTGCGCCATTGGGACAGTTGCGCCCCAGCGCTAGAGGCGCTTTACAAGCGGCTGAATGCGGGGGGCTGTGCGGATGCATTTCCATTCGGGGCGGAGAAATGTGCGGCCCCGTTGCCACGCGCTCCCCAATGGTGCGACGCATCCGCGTTCCTGAATCACGGGCGCCTGATGGAGCGCGCCTTCAATACGCAACCGATTCCGGACTCGGACACCATTCCTCTCATGTACCAGGGGGCAAGTGATGATTTCCTCGGCCCCCATGCCGATGTTCCTTTGCCCAGTGAGGCGGACGGCATCGACTTCGAAGGTGAGTTTGGGGTCATCGTCGGATCCGTCCCCATGGGCGCGACCGCAGAGCAGGCCGAGCAATCGGTGCGGCTTGTGGTGCAGATCAACGACTGGAGCCTCAGAGCGCTCGGCCCCAGAGAGATGCGGACAGGGTTTGGATTTCTTCAGGCCAAGCCTTCTAGCAGCTTTGCCCCCGTTGCCGTGACGCCCGACGAACTGGGTGACGCATGGCGTGATGGTCGAGTGCATTTGCGCTTGCACGTCACCTGGAACGGCCAGCGCTTCGGAGAGCCCCACGGCGGGGAGATGAACTTCAGCTTTGGCCAGCTCATCGCCCATGCCGCGCGCACACGTCGCCTGGCGCCCGGAACCATCGTGGGTTCGGGAACCGTTTCCAATGTCGATAGAGCTGCGGGCTCGGCCTGCATCGCAGAACGGCGTGTCATTGAGATGATTGACCTCGGTCAAGCCGAAACAGGCTTCATGCGATTTGGCGATCGCGTTCGCATGCAGGCCAGGTTCGCAGATGGCACCGAAGGTCCGTTCGGCGCGATGGACCAGCGTGTCGTGGAGTCCGCTCGGTGAGCCAGGTCGTTGTAACGGGGAGCCAGGGCTTCATTGCCCAGGTCTTGATTCGACGACTGCTCAGGGATGGCCTTGGCGGCGAGCCCGTTGACCGCATCACTGCGGTAGATCTGGCGTTCGAGGCAGGTGCAGATGAAGATGCTCGCCTGCATCGCGTGGCAGGCAGTGTCCATGACCCGGCTGTGCAATCCGAGGCGCTGAAAAGCGTCCCTGACCTTGTCTTTCATCTGTCGAGCGTTCCCGGCGGCGCTGCGGAGCGTGATCCTGATCTGGGGCGCAAAGTGAACCTGGATGCGACACTCAGCCTGCTCGACAACTGCAGGGCGCTTCCCCGTCCGCCCCGGTTCATCTATGCGAGTTCGGTGGCTGTCTACGGTGAGCACCTTCCTGCCCAAATGACGGAAGACACGCCTGCGGCTCCCGCCTTGACCTACGGGGCGCACAAGCTGGCATGCGAAGTCCTGATCGCGGATGCCAGTCGACGCGGCTGGGTGAATGGGTGCTCGCTCCGGCTGCCAGGTGTCGTGGCCCGTCCAGGCCAAGGTGACGGGCTGATGTCTTCGTTCATGAGCCAACTGTTTTGGCGGCTTGCGCGAGGCGAAGCCATCACGCTGCCAGTCTCTCCGAAGGCTACTTGCTGGTGGATGTCGGTGGGCACGTGCGTAGACAACTTGATGCACATCGCAACCATGGATTCACGGTCCTGGAACGCCCAGCGGAGCTACCAGATGCCGGTGCTGCATCTGAGCATTGAGGAGGTCGTTGCAGCACTTTCCAAGAGACTCGGCCGCTCTGTCGCAGACTTGGTGCACTATCAACCCAATCCTCTCATCGAGCGGCTCTTCGGGTCCTCGCCACCTCTGCTTGCTCCGTTGGCAGCATCGATCGGACTGCGCCACGACGGGGATATCTCCCGACTGACGGTTCGCGCGATGTCGCACGAATAGCGGCATTCCAGGGTTCGGCCACCCCGCGAGGCCGCACTGCGGCACCAAGCCTACTGCCTGCCGAACCGCTTCTCAAACCACCGATCCAGCAACGCCTTCTCATACCGCAACCGATCGCCACTCGAATACCTGTTGCTGGGCACCATGAAGTTCAGGTCGCTGAGCACCTCTTCGCCGCCGGAAACCGGGGCGCTGTCATCGCGCACCAGGCTGTAGCGCAGCTTGATGCGCGGGCCCGTGACATCGGTGACCACCCGCACGTCCGAGCCACCCACGCCCATGGGCGGGAAGTGGCCGGCGAGGTCGATGTCCAGCACCTCGACCTTGAGGGTGTCGGTGGGCGCCAGGCCCCGCGTGGCCAGGCGCTGCAGGTGCTGCTCCACATCGCGCAGCACCTGGGCGCGGTCGGATTCGTTCGCCACGGGGTGGGCGTAACTGGCATCGGTGTACTTTTCCGGCGCGGTGAACGTGACGCTGGCAGTGCCCGCCGCCGCGCTGGTCGCCGTGATGGCGGCGCAAGCGGCGAGCAGGCCGGCAGCCAGAAGGCGGGCGGGGCGTGGTGGGTGCAGCAATGGCAGCAGCAGCGACATGGCGCGTTTCTCCTTGAATGGTTGGCAGTGTGACGCAGGGCGGCGGTACGTGGTTCCATTCCACCATCGATGGGTCGGCTCGCTGGCAGGGATTGCGGCCGTCGGTCGATCAGTCCTCCTACCTCTGGGGGCCAATCGAGGTGGAAGGGACCCGTGGGATCTTCTTTCCCGGAATGCAACAGCCCCCAGACAGGCGGCGTTGTATGCCCCGGAATGCCCATTTTCGTTGCAACGATGCAACGTATTGATAACCACTTTGCTGCGAATTTTGTAGCAACGGGCCACGCATTGCGGTCGATTCGGGTTTTCCCGGCACGGCGCGGATGGGCCTCTGGCGGGCTTTACCGAGGAGGGTCTACCCGTTCGGAGGTTGCTAAATTAAAATGCGAATAGTTGTCGTTCTGATTTGTGTCTATAAACCAAGACGGCAGGCCAAGTGCGTTGCCTCTGGTTGTATGACCTCCTGTCTTGGATTGGAACCGGCCTTGGCCGGTTTTGGTTCGCTCGTCTTTTTCTTGTTTCCTGGCCCCACCCACCATGCATTCTTCGACCGTCCGCGCGTTCCATCGCTTCGCTCCCCGTCCTCTGGCCCTGCTGATCCGCCAATGCCTGGGCGCCGGGCTGGCCATTGCCGCCGTGGGTGTGGCTGCGCAGACCAGCACCTCCGGCACCACGCTCGACGAAGTGAAGGTGCGCGAGCAGGCCGAAGCCATTGGCGGCCTGCAGAAGACCTACCACGGCGGCCAGTTCGCGCGCGGCGGTGACCTGGGCATCCTGGGCCGCACCGACCAGATGAACGTGCCGTTCAGCACCACCAACTACACCAACGAGCTGATCCAGAACCAGCAGGCCCTGACGGTGGCCGACGTGGTGATGAACGACGCCTCCGTGCGCAGCCTGCAGGCGCGCGGCGGCTACGGCGATGACTTCCAGGTGCGTGGCCTCACGGTGTCCAACACCGACGTGAGCCTCAATGGCCTGTTCGGCCTGAGCCCCTCCACCCGCATCCCGCTGGAAATGATCGAGCGCGTGGAAGTGCTCAAGGGCCCTGGCGCCCTGACCAACGGCGTGGGCCCTGGCGGCAGCGTGGGCGGCAGCATCAACCTGGTGACCAAGCGCGCGGCCGACACGCCGCTGACGCGCCTGACCACCAGCTACATGGGCAAGGCCCAGTTCGGTGCCCACCTGGACGTAGGCCGCCGCTTCGGTGAAGACAACCAGTGGGGCGTGCGCGCCAATGCGCTGGTGCGCAACGGTGAAGGCAACGTCGACGGCGGCCGCCAGCGCGCCGACGTGGCTGCGCTGGGCCTCGACTACGCCGGCGGCCGCCTGCGCTGGTCGCTGGACGCCTTTGCCACCGAAGGCGAAACCCGGCAGTTCCGCCCCCAGACGGCTTTTCGCGCCGGTGTTACGCAGATGCCCGCCGCGCCGGACAACCGCACCAGCATCTACCCCGGAGCCAACCTGACGGACGACATGCGCACCGTGATGTCGCGCCTGGAGTACGACGTGAGCGACAGCACCACCGTGTACGGCGGCGTGGGCTACACCCACAACACCAACGAGCAGCACTTCCCGACCGCCGGGCTGCGCGTCGACGCTCTGGGCAACTTCACGGTGGCCAACGGCTACTACGATGCCTACAACAAGACCTCGTCGATGGACGCGGGCCTGCGCACCAAGTTCCAGACCGGCGGCATCGGCCACACCGTGGCCCTGGCCACAAACTACCTGGACCAGGAGATCGGCTACTTCTACCAGCTGACCAGCACCTACGCCCCGTCCAACATCTACAACCCCGCGCCGCTGCCGACCATCAACTTTCCGCGCGGCAACCCCAGCAAGAGCAGCGAGCTCAAGCAGCACAGCCTGGCGCTGGCCGACACCATGTCGTTCGACAACGGCCGCTACCTGCTGACGCTGGGCGTGCGTGACCAGACCATCGAACAGGGCAGCTTCAACGTCAACACCGGCGCAGGCACCAGCTACTACAAGGCCAGCGCCGTGACGCCGCTGGCGGGCCTGGTGATCAAGCCGACGAAGAACATCTCGGTCTACACCAACTACACCGCCGGCCTGACCCGTGGCGGCACGGCCGGCCCCGGCACGGCCAATGCGGGCGAGACGTTTGCGCCGCAGAAGTCCAAGCAGAACGAAGTGGGCATCAAGGTGGACTGGGGCCAACTGACCACCCAGGCCGCCATCTACCAGATCAAGCGCCCCAGCGCCCTGACCGACCCGGCCACCAACCGCTACAGCTTTGGTGGTGAGCAGCGCAACCGCGGCCTGGAGCTGACGGCCTATGGCGAAGTCCAGCGTGGCCTGCGTGCCATGGCCAGCGCCTCGTTCAACACCGCCAAGCTCACGCGCACCGCCGGTGGCGTGAACCAGGGCAACGACGCGGCCGGCGTGCCGGACCGCACCTTCAACCTGGGCCTGGACTGGGATACGCCGCTGCAGGGCCTGAGCGTGAACGGCCGCGTGATCAATACCTCCGGCATGTACGCCGACGCCACCAACCGCCTGCGCGTGCCTGCCTGGACGCGCCTGGACATCGGTGCCCGCTACGCCACCAAGGTGGCCGGCAAGCCCGTGGTGCTGCGCGCCAACCTGGAGAACGTGAGCGACAAGAACTACTGGGTCATCAGCAACTACGTGACCGTGGGCGCGCCCCGCACGCTGATGCTGTCGGCCGCAGTGGACTTCTGAGGTATGGGCATGACCGGAGTCTTGCCATGATGCCCGTGCTGCGCGGTATCTGGCGCGCCGGGCCGCTGGTGTCGCGCATCGTTGCGGCCATCGGCGGCGGCTATGTGCTGGCGGCGCTGTTCAGCGTGGCGGTGCTGGCCCTGCCCATGGCCCGGGCGCAGGCCGTGATCACGGGCATGCTGGCCAGCTTTGCCATCTACACGGGCGCGGTGATCTGGGTGTTTGCGGTGCGCAGCGCCTGGCGCGCCTGGGCCGGGCTGGTGGTGGCGGCCGTGCCGCTGCTGCTGGCCGCATGGACCGTGTGGTCCTCTGCAGGAGCTTCCCAATGACGACGACCAAGAACGACGACGTGCCGGATGACGAGCCCAAGGCGCCGGGCATCCGCCAGACCATGTCGGACCTGCACACCTGGGCCGGCCTGCTGTGCGGCTGGTTCCTGTATGCGATGTTCCTCACGGGCACGGTGAGCTACTTCAAGGACGAGATCTCGCAGTGGATGCGGCCCGAGCTGCCGCACCGCGCGGTGGTGCCCGATGCGGCCGAATCGGCCCAGCGCATCGCCAACCAGCTCGTGCAGCTGGTGCCGAATGCGCCGCAGTGGAGCATGCGCCTGCCCGACGAGCGCTACACCACGGTGGACAGCTTCTGGCGCCTGGCACCCGGGCAGGGTGCAGCTGCCAACGGGCGCAACTTCGGCAGTGCCAACTTCGATCCGCTGACCGGCGAGAAGGTGGCCTCGCGCGAGACGGTGGGCGGCGAATTTTTCTACCGCTTCCACTTTCAGTTCCACTACATGCCCGTGCGGTGGGGGCGCTGGCTGGCGGGCGTTTGCGCCATGTTCATGCTGGTGGCCATCGTCAGCGGGGTCATCACGCACAAGAAGATCTTCACCGACTTCTTCACCTTCCGCTGGGGCAAGGGCCAGCGCTCGTGGCTGGATGCGCACAACGCGCTGTCGGTGTTCGGGCTGCCGTTCCACTTCATGATCACCTACACCGGCCTGATCACGCTGATGGCGCTGTACATGCCGTTCGGCGAGCAGGCGGCGTACACGACACCGGCGCAGAAGCAGGAGATGACCTCCCAGCTCAGCGCCTTCATCCAGCCCGGCAAGGCCACGGGCCAGCCGGCGCCGCTGGCGCCGGTGGACGACATGGTGCGCCAGGCCCAGGCGCGCTGGGGCGAGGGCAACGTGGGCCGCCTCACCGCCACGAATGCCGGCGACTCCGCGGCGCGTGTGAGCGTGACGCGCGGCGAGGAGGGCCGGGTCTCCATGAGCCCGCAGTACATGCTGTTCGATGGTGTGAGCGGCAAGCTGCTGGAGGTGAAGGAAAGCGTAGGCCCCGCAGCCGAAACGCGTGGCGTGCTTTATTCGCTGCACCTGGGGCGCTTCAGTGACCTGCACATGCGCTGGCTGTACTTCATCGTGAGTCTGGCGGGCACGGCCATGGTGGGCACGGGCCTGGTGATGTGGACCGTCAAGCGCCGCCGCAAGCTGGGCGATCCGGCGCGGCCGCACTTCGGCTTTCGCTTGGTGGAAAAGCTCAATATTGCCAGCATCGCGGGCCTGTCCATCGCCATGGCCGGCTTCCTCTGGGGCAACCGCCTGCTGCCGCAAGGCATGGCCGAGCGCACGGCATGGGAGGTGCATGTGTTTTTCATCGTCTGGGCCCTGACGCTGGCGCATGCCATGCTGCGCCCCTCGCGCCGGGCCTGGATCGAGCAGTTCTGGATTGGTGCGGCCGCGCTGGCCCTGCTGCCCCTGGTCAGCGCGTTGACCACCGAGCGGCCGCTGTGGCGCAGCCTGGCCGAGGGGGATTGGGTGTTTGCCGGCTTCGAGTTCATGCTCTGGGCGCTGGCCGGCCTGCATGCCTGGCTGGCGGTGCGCACGGCGCGCCACCAGGGGTCCAAGCCCCGGGCGGCACGGGCGCCAGCGCCATCCGCACCCACCGGCTCTGCCATGCCCCAGGGGGGTGCGTGATGCACCACCTGCTCACCTTCGTGACCTGCCTGGCCGCCTTCGCAGCCCTGGCACTAGGGACGGAACGCCCGCAGGACGAGCTGTTCGGCCAGGCGCTGGCACCGCGCGCCACCTGGCTGTTGCGCATCGCGGGCTGGGGCGCCCTGGCCGTGGCGCTGGCCATCATCGTGCAGGCCCAGGGCTGGGGCATGGGGTTGGTGAGCTACAGCGGCCACACCAGCCTGGCGGCCGGCATCGTGCTGTGCGGGCTCATCGTGCGCAGTCGGCGCTGACTGAGCCGGTGCTGCCGCTCTCACATCTTGACGTCGTAGCCGAGGGTGATCGGCGCGTGGTCCGAGAACTCCACCTCCTTAGATGGTCACGGTACGCGCAAGGGTAGTTGTCGCCGGCGTTGCCAAGTGGCGTTGATCGCGAGGGCGCAGGGTGCGAGAGAATGGTTGTTTCGGGCGATTTCGCGCCCTGCCAATTTCGTGAGCACTGTTACCCTGCTGCACCATGATCCCAGCTTTCAATCACTCTCACGTTTTGCCCCCTTTCGAGGGCGAGCGTCTGACCAGTGCACACAGTTCGCCCTATGTAGTTGCGACTGGAGAGTTCGTGCAGCGCTTCGCCATCAACGCGGCGCGCCACGCGATCATTGATGGGTTCATGCGCTACCGTGGCGAATTGCGCCGTCTAGGGTTTGTCCGAGGATTTCAGTGGCTCGACGGCAGTTTCGTTGAAGATGTCGAGTCTCGTGAGGGGCGCGCGCCCAGGGACATAGACATCGTGACGTTTGCGCATCCTCCCGCCGGCATGAGCACCGAGCAGATCAGGGACATGATGCAATCGCATGCAGATCTTTTCGACCACGCTCTGTGCAAAGCGGCTTTCCGCTGCGACACTGCGATCGTCAACCTGGCAACTTCACCAGAGTGGCTGGTCACTCAGACTCGTTACTGGTACGGCCTCTACTCCCATCGCCGAGGCGATGCGTTGTGGAAGGGCATGTTGCAGTTGCCCTTGGATTCGAACGACCTCGAAGGGCTCCAAATGCTGACGGAACTGAATTTTGAAGGAGAGAGCAATGCTGGCTCAACTTGAGAGGCAATTCCTTCAGGCCGATCTCGCGCAAGCTCGGCAACTACTCGCCGAGGGATGCGCGCACAACGACCCTTTTGCAGAAAGCCAATATAGCCAGCGAGTGGCACGGCTTGAGCGCGAACTGACTGAGCTTGCTGTAAAAGCCCAGAGCGCTCCGACCGGGGTCGCCTTGTTCTTTGGTGGTAGGCCGGTGATTGGATCGCATGGCATCAAGGCTGCGTTCGGAACACAGGCTGTGGGCCAGTTTCAGAAGTTAGTCAGCCAGCGCTACGCGGCGGCGGAGACGGGGCCCTTGGCGTCACGCGGGCGAGTGCCAATGAGCGAGGAAACTCAACTTCTTGTGACTGATGTAGTGCGAGGGTCTTTTGGATTTGTCCTGCAAGGAAGTCAGCCTGCAGAAAGCGATGCGACGCTCAGACAGGTAGTGGGCGAGGTCGCTGACACGCTCTCACGAATGGCCAGTGTAGACGATGCGCTATTCGATGAAGCGTCCGCTCGAGTTGACAATCGGCAACTCGGCGCATTGAAGGAGTTTTTCAAACTGCTCGACGACGAGGGAGCAAGCTTGCGAGTCGTGGAGGGTGAGCGGGATTTCGAGTTGACGACGCAAGCAGTGCAGCGCGCTCGCCAACGTGTCGAAGCGCTTGTGATCGAAGATCGTCTCGAGACCCATGAAGGCGAAATCATCGGATGGGCCGAATACTCGCTTCGCTTCGAAGTGCTCCTCCATGCGGACCGAAACGTGATTGTCGGTTCGATGTTACGGGAAGCGATGCAGAAGCTACTGGAAGAAGGCGTTAACCCGCTGCACCAGCACGTTAGTGCGCGGGTCAAGGTCCGCGAAGTTAGGCTGCGCAATCGCGCTCCTCGAAAGACGTTTGTATTGCAGTCGGTCGAACGCATTGGAGCACCTCCGGACTGGCCGGTGAGAGCGGCGCAACAATCTATTGCCACGTTGTCGAACGACTACAACGTGAAGTCGTAGCCGATGGTGATCGGCGCGTGGTCCGAAAACTTCACGTCCTTGTAGATGGTCTCGGTGCGCGCGAGGGCCGCCAGCGCAGGGGTGGCCAGGTGGTAGTCCAGCCGCCAGCCCACGTTGTTGGCGTAGGCCTGCCCGCGGTTGCTCCACCATGTGTAGGCGGTGTCGGTGGTGGTCGGTTGTAACTGACGGTAAACGTCGATCAGGCCGCCGCCTTCATCAGTTGTGTGCAACAACTTTGTCATCCAGGCGCGTTCATCGGGCAGGAAGCCGCTGTTCTTCTGGTTGCTGCGCCAGTTTTTCAGGTCGATCTGCTGGTGGGCGATGTTGATGTCGCCGCACAGGATGAACTCTCGCTCCCGCTTGAGCTGCATGAGGTGGGGATGGAATTCCGCGAGGAAGCGGTACTTGGCGAGCTGGCGCTCCTCGCCCGAGGAGCCGCTCGGAAAGTAGGCGCTGATGATGGACAGCTTGCGCGCGGGGGTGTCAAAGCGCAGCTCGAGGTAGCGGCCCTCGGCGTCGAACTCGGTCGAGCCGTAGCCCACGATCACGTCGCTGGGCAGGTGGCGGGTGTAGATGCCCACGCCCGAATAGCCCTTTTTCTGCGCGTAGTGGAAGTGCCCGTCCATCTCGGCCAGGCGCTCGAAGCGTGTGGCCACGTCGGCGGCCTGCGCCTTGACTTCCTGGACGCAAATACAATCCGGCCGTGTGGCAGCCATCCAGCTTTCCACGCCCTTGGTGGTGGCCGAACGGATGCCATTGAGGTTGAGGCTGGTCAAATTGAACAAGGAATTTCCCATGGTAGATGTTGTTGCGCAGGGCTCGGATGAGGGCCAGCTGGCGCAGGACTTTGTACGGTTTGCCGTCGAATCGGGCGTGCTGCGCTTCGGGGAGTTCAAGACCAAGGCCGGGCGCCTGAGCCCCTACTTCTTCAATGCCGGTCTGTTCGACGACGGCAGCAAGATGGGGCGCCTGGCCGAATTCTATGCAAAAGCCCTGATCGCCAGCGGCATCGAGTTCGACATGGTGTTCGGGCCGGCCTACAAGGGCATCCCGCTGGCCGCGACCGTGGCGGTGGAGCTGGCACGCCAGGGGCGCAATGTGCCCTTTGCCTACAACCGCAAGGAAGCCAAGGACCATGGCGAGGGCGGCACCCTGGTAGGGGCTCCGCTCCAGGGCCGGGTGCTGATCGTGGACGACGTGATGTCGGCCGGCACTGCGGCGCGCGAGTCGATTGCCCTCATCCAGGCCGCAGGCGCCACCCCCCATGCGGTGGCCATTGCGCTGGACCGCCAGGAGAAAGCCACCGAGAATGGGCTGGACGTGGAGCACAGTGCAGTGCAGTATGTGCGCCAGCAGCTTGGCATGAAGGTTTGTACTATCGCCAGGCTGGCAGACTTATTGCTGTACCTATCGCAAACAGGGGGGGCGGAGATGCGCGCCCATCACGAACGGGTTTCGGCCTACCGCGAGCGGTACGGGGTGAACGAAGGGTAACTAGTTGCACAAGACGGCGTGGCTCATTGGCGAATTGGCATTGGCAGGCCTGGTCACGGCGTCCGCGTGGGCGCAGCAGACGGGACCGGTGGGCAGCATCTACACCTGCGTGGACCGCAATGGCCGCCGGCTCACGGCCGACCGACCCATTGCCGAATGCGTGGACCGTGAGCAGCGCGAGCTGGGCCCTTCTGGCATCGTACGGCGCCAGATTGGCCCCACGCTGACCGAGCAGGAGCGCGCCGCCCTCGAAGTGCGCCAGCGCAAGGAAGCCGAGGAACGCAGCCGCGCCCTGGAAGAACGCCGCCGCGAGCGTGCCCTGACGTCGCGCTACCCCGACAAGGCCGCGCACGACGTGGAGCGCAAGGCCGCCATCCAGATGGTGGAAGACGTGGCGGCCACGGCCCAGAAGCGCATCGTCGAGCTGCGCCAGCAACGCCAGGCCATGGACACCGAGATGGAGTTCTACAAGAAGGACCCCAACAAGGCCCCGATGACGCTGCGCCGCAAGATCGCCGAGAACGACGACAGCATTGCCGAACAGCAGCGCTTCATTGGCGGCCAGGACGACGAAAAGCGCCGTGTGCACCAGCGCTTCGACGTGGAGCTCGCACAACTGCGCAAGCTGTGGGATGAGCAGCGGGGCGTTGGCGTGCCTGGTGCTGCGAGCAGCGCCCCCCCGGCGTCCGCCGGCGGTGCCCGTTGATCAGGGCCCATTCAGGGTTCTCGGCGATGGATGCCCTCCACGCAGGGGGCGGCATCCACCGGGCGTGATCAGACAGCGAGCTTGGCGCGCAGCAGGTCGTTGACCTGTTGCGGGTTGGCCTTGCCCTTGCTGGCCTTCATGATCTGGCCCACGAGTGCGTTGAAGGCTTTGTCCTTGCCGGCGCGGAACTGGGCCACATTGTCGGCATTGGCCGCAATCACGTCGTCAATGATGCCTTCCAGGGCACCCGTGTCGTTCATCTGCTTGAGGCCCTTGGCCTCGATGATGGCGTCCACGTCGGGTGATTCCCCGGTCCACAGCGCCTCGAACACCTGCTTGGCGGCGTTGTTCGACACCGTGCCGTCGGCAATGCGGCCGATCAGCGTGCCCAGTTGGGCGGCCGACACGGGCGAGGCATCCAGCGCCATGTCGTTGGCGTTCAGGCGGCGCGAGACCTCGCCCATGATCCAGTTGCTGGCCAGCTTGGGCTGCTTGCTGGCCTGGGCTGCGGTCTCGAAATAGGCGGACATGGCCTTGCTCTGGGTCAGCGTGGTCGCGTCGTACTCGGGCAGGCCATAGTCGGCCACGAAGCGCGCGGCCATGGCGCGCGGCAGCTCCGTCATCAGTGCGCGCTGCTCGTCCACCCACTGGCGCGAGATCTGCAGCGGCGGCAGGTCCGGGTCGGGGAAGTAGCGGTAGTCGGCCGCGTCTTCCTTGGTTCGCATGGCCTCGGTTTCGCCCGTGTCGGGGTCGAACAGCACCGTGGCCTGCTGGATGGCGCGGCCATCCTCGATCTCCTCGATCTGCCAGCGGATCTCGTAGTCGATGGCTTGCTGCATGAACTTGAAGCTGTTCAGGTTCTTGATCTCGCGGCGCGTGCCCAGGGGGGCGCCGGGCTTGCGCACCGAGACGTTGGCATCGCAGCGGAACGAGCCCTCCTGCATGTTGCCGTCGCAGATGCCGATCCAGGTCACGATCTTGTGCAGCTCGCGCGCATAGGCCACGGCCTCGTCGCTGGAGCGCATGTCGGGCTCGGTCACGATCTCCAGCAGCGGCGTGCCGGCGCGGTTCAGGTCGATGCCGCTCTGGCCGATGAAGTCCTCATGCAGCGACTTGCCTGCATCTTCTTCGAGGTGGGCGCGCACCAGGCGCACGGTCTTCTTCTCGTCGCCGAGAAAGAACTGCACCTCGCCGCCCTGCACCACGGGGATCTCGAACTGGCTGATCTGGTAGCCCTTGGGCAGGTCGGGGTAGAAGTAGTTCTTGCGCGCGAAGATGCTCTCGGGCGCGATGTGCGAGCCCAGCGCCAGGCCGAGCTTGATGGCGCATTCCACGGCGGTGCGGTTCATCACCGGCAGCGTGCCGGGCAGGGCCAGGTCCACGGCGCAGGCCTGGGTGTTGGGTTCGGCACCGAAGGCCGTGGAGGCGCGGCTGAAGATCTTGCTCTGGGTGGCGAGCTGGGCGTGGGTTTCGAAGCCGATCACGACCTCGTAGCCGTGGATCAATTTGCTGCTGGTTGCTGTCGTCGTCGTCATGTCACAGACCTTCGGGTTGGCGCAGGTGAAAGTCGGTGGCCTGCTGCAGCCGGTGTGCTGCGTTGAGCAGGCGCGCTTCCTGGAAGTAATTGCCGATCAGCTGCAGGCCCACGGGCATGCCGCCTTCGCCAAAGCCCGCCGGCACGCTCATGCCGGGCAGGCCGGCCAGCGAGCCGGGCAGGGTGAAGATGTCGGCCAGGTAGTCGGCCAGCGGGTCGGCGCCATGCTCGCCGAGCTTCCAGGCCACGGTGGGAGCCACCGGGCCGGCGATCACGTCGCACTGCGCGAAGGCCTGCTGGAAGTCGTCGGCAATCATGCGGCGGATCTTCTGGGCCTTGAGGTAATAGGCGTCGTAGTAGCCGTGCGAGAGCACGTAGGCACCGATCATGATGCGGCGCTTGGCCTCGTCGCCAAAGCCTTCGGCGCGGGTCTTCTTGTACATGTCCTCCAGGTCACCGTAGTCCTTGGCGCGGTGGCCGAACTTCACGCCGTCGAAGCGGCTCAGGTTGGACGAGGCCTCGGCCGGCGCGATGATGTAGTACACCGGGATCGAGAGTTCGGTGCGCGGCAAGCTGATGGGCACCAGCCTGGCGCCAAGCTTCTCGTATTCCTTGAGCGCAGCGTCCACCGCAGCGCGCACGTCGGGCGCCAGGCCGTCCCCGAAGAACTCGGCCGGGATGCCGATGCGCAGGCCGTCGATGGAGTCGTTCAGCGAGCGGCCGAAGTCCTCGGCGGGCATGTCGATGGAGGTGGAGTCGCGGTCTAGGTCGGGGCCGCACATGGTGGACAGCAGCAGCGCGCAGTCCTCGGCCGTGCGCGCCATGGGGCCGGCCTGGTCCAGGCTGGAGGCAAAGGCGATCATGCCGTAGCGTGAGGCGCGGCCGTAGGTGGGCTTGATGCCGGTGATGCCGCAGAACGAGGCCGGCTGGCGGATGGAGCCGCCGGTGTCGGTGCCGGTCACGGCCGGGGCCAGGCGCGCAGCCACGGCCACCGCGCTGCCGCCCGAGGAGCCACCGGGGATGCGCGAAGTATCCCAGGGGTTGCGCACCGGGGCGGGCGCGTCGAAGCCCACGGGGGCCACGGCCGAATTTTCGTTGGCCGAGCCCATGGCGAACTCGTCGCAGTTGAGCTTGCCCAGGGTCACGGCGCCGGCCTCGGCCAGCTTGCGCACCACGGTGGCGTCAAACGGGGACTGGTAGCCCGCCAGCATCTTCGAGCCGGCGGTGCTGGGGAAGTCGCGCGTGACGAAAATGTCCTTGTGGGCCAGGGGCACGCCTTCCAGCGCGCCTGCCGTACCGGCGGCAATGCGGGCATCGGCCGCACGCGCCTGGGCCAGCGTGACGTCTTCATTGACCGCCACGTAGGCGCCCAGCGACTGGTGGCTCTTGGCGCGGGCCAGGAAATGCTGGGCCGCTTCCACGGCGGAGACCTGGCGCTCGCGCAGTTGCGCGGCCAGGGCGGTGACGGTCAGATCGTGCAGGTCTGCAATTTGCTTGTTCATGCTGGCCTCAACCGATCACTTTGGGCACAAGGAACAGGCCGCGTTCCACTGCCGGGGCGCTGCGCTGGTTGGCCTCGCGCTGGTTGGGTTCGCTGGCGACGTCGTCGCGCAGGCGCAGTGCGATCTCCTGGATGGCTGCCACGGGGTGTGCCAGGGGTGTCAAGTCCCCGGTATCCACAGCGCGCATCTTCTCCACGATGTCGAAAAAGCCGTTGAGTTGTGTGAGCATGCGCTCACTTTCGCTCGCGCTCAATTCCAGTCGTGCCAGATTGGCGATGCGATCGATGTCCAGGGATGTCAGTGCCATAGGGGAAAAATTCGGGAGAAACCAGATGTAAAGCTGAAATGGGGGGTGGGACCAGGAGAGTTATTCACAGGGGATAGGGTATTATCCCGGCTTTGCCGCAATACCCTCCCTCATGCCGGTCATTGTGCGAAAAAAGCGAAATTTGACCCCGTAAACCCGGCGATGGCAGGCCGATGCGCACGCCATGCCTGAGAGGATTCTTGAATGTTCGGAGCTTTCCGTCGGTACTTCTCCACCGACCTGGCCATTGATCTTGGCACAGCCAACACCCTGATATTCGCCCGCGACAAAGGCATTGTGCTCGATGAGCCCTCTGTTGTCGCCATCCGCCACGAAGGCGGACCCCATGGAAAGAAAGTCATTCAGGCCGTAGGCCATGAAGCCAAGGCCATGCTTGGCAAGGTGCCCGGCAACATCGAAGCCATCCGGCCCATGAAGGACGGTGTGATCGCTGACTTCGTGATCACCGAGCAGATGATCAAGCAGTTCATCAAGATGGTGCACCCGCGCACGCTGTTCACCCCCAGCCCTCGCATCATCATCTGCGTGCCCTGCGGTTCCACCCAGGTCGAGCGCCGCGCCATCAAGGACGCAGCCGAGGCGGCCGGCGCCACCGCCGTCTACCTGATCGAAGAACCCATGGCCGCCGGCATCGGCGCGGGCCTTCCGGTCTCGGAAGCCAGCGGCTCCATGGTCGTGGACATCGGCGGCGGCACCACCGAAGTGGGCGTGATCTCGCTGGGCGGCATGGTCTACAAGGGCAGTGTGCGCGTGGGCGGCGACAAGTTCGACGAAGCCATCATCAGCTATATCCGCCGCAACTACGGCATGCTGATCGGCGAGCCCACGGCTGAATCCATCAAGAAGAACATCGGCTCGGCCTTCCCCGGCTCCGAAGTGCGCGAGATGGAAGTCAAGGGCCGCAACCTCAGCGAAGGCGTGCCGCGCAGCTTCACCATCTCCAGCAACGAAGTGCTGGAAGCGCTGACCGATCCGCTCAACCAGATCGTCTCGGCCGTCAAGAACGCCCTGGAACAGACCCCGCCCGAGCTAGGCGCCGACATTGCCGACCGCGGCATGATGCTGACCGGCGGCGGCGCGCTACTGCGCGACCTGGATCGCCTGCTGGCCGAGGAGACCGGCCTGCCGGTGCTGGTGGCCGAAGACCCGCTGACCTGCGTGGTGCGTGGCTGCGGCATTGCGCTGGAGCGCATGGACCGCCAGGGCAGCATTTTTACAAGCGAGTAAGTCCCCCGTGCCTGCGTGCCAGCCATGCAGGCACCCATCGCGCTGAAATGGCATGACCGCAACCGCACCGATGCTTTTTGAGCCGTGCCCCTGGCCGCGTTGGCGCGCCGTGCAGGCCCACCGCTGAGCGCCATGCCCCTGGGAACCCTGGAGCGCAGTGCGCCTCCCTTCTTCAAGCAAGGCCCCTCGGCCCTGTCACGGCTGGCGCTTTACGGCGCGCTGGCCCTTTTCCTCATGGTGGCGGACGTGCGCTTCAAGCTGACCGGCCCGTTCCGCCAGGCCGTGTCTACCGTGCTCTACCCCGTGCAGTGGCTGATGCTGCAGCCGGTGGAGTTTGCAGGGCGCGGCGCCGGCTACTTCCAGAACCTGCAGACCGCGCAGCAGGACGCCGATGCCGCGCGCAGCAAGATGGCCCAGATGTCGCAGCGTGCGAGCCAGGCCGACCAACTGATACTGGAGAACGAGCGGCTGCGCAAGCTACTCACGCTGCGCGAGCGGCTGACCACGTCGGCCGAGGCGGCCGAAGTGATCTATGACACCGCCGACCCCTATACCCGCCGCGTGGTGGTGGACAAGGGGCTGATGGCGGGGGTGGAACTCGGTGCGCCCGTGCTCGACGAAGCGGGCATCCTGGGCCAGGTCACACGGGTGTTCCCCATGCTCAGCGAAGTGACGCTGCTGGTCGACCGGGACCAGGCCATTCCCGTGCTCAATATCCGTACCGGTGCGCGCGGCGTAGCCTACGGGGATCCCGTGGCGGGCAACAACGGCGGCATGGAGCTGCGTTTCATGCCCGCCAATGCCGACGTGCGCGAAGGCGACCTGTTGACCACCAGTGGCGTGGACGGCCTGTACCCCCCCGGCCTGCCGGTGGCCAAGATCGTGCGCGTGGAGCGCCGGGCCGACTCGGCCTTTGCGCGCATCTACTGCGAGCCGCTGGCCCAGGTGCAAGGCGCACGCCATGTGATGGTGCTCAAGCCCCTGTCGGGACACATTCCCGAGCGGCCCGAGCCGGCCGCCCCGCCCACCGCTGGCAAGAAGGGACGCCACAAATGATCATGCCGCGCGGCCAGCCGCTGCTGCTGCCTGTCAACCCCGTCTTCATCGCCGTGAGCCTGATGGCGGGCCTGGCCATCAACATGATCCCTCTGGGGCGTGTGGTCTGGACGCCTGACCTGCTGATGCTGCTGCTGGTGTTCTGGAGTGTGCACCAGCCGCTGCGCATCGGCATGGGCACGGCCTTCCTGCTGGGCCTGTGCATGGATGTGCAGCAGTCCTCGCTGCTGGGCCAGCATGCGCTGTCGTATTCGGTACTGGCTTTTGGCGCCATCGCCATCCACCGCCGTCTGCTGTGGTTCAGCGTGCCTTCGCAGGCGCTGCAGGTGTTGCCGCTGTTCCTCATTGCGCATTCCATCGAGTTGCTGGTGCGCGTGGTGTCGGGCGGCATTTTCCCGGGGCTGTGGGTCTTCGTGGCCCCAGTGCTCGAAGCGCTTTTGTGGCCACTGGCCAGTTGGGTATTGCTGGCGCCCCAGCGCCGCCCGCCTGATCGCGATCAGAATCGACCGCTATGAGCCTGGTGTGGACCCTCCAACAATCCGCCTGCGCTTGCCGCACGGTGGTGGGGAGGGCGCAGCGTGACTGAACTGCGCAATGCCGAAGCGGACTCGTCGCGTTTTCGCGCCCGCATCTTCACCGTCGCCTTCGTGGTGTTCCTGGCGTTCGGACTGCTGGTCGCGCGCCTGGTGTTCCTGCAGGTGGTGCGCCACGAGGACCTGGCCGCCCAGGCCGAGAGCAACCGCACGGCGGTGGTTCCCATCGTGCCCAACCGCGGCCTGATCATGGACCGCAACGGCGTGGTGCTGGCCACCAACTACGCGGCCTACACGCTGGAGATCACCCCCTCGCGAGTGGGCGTGCTGGAGGAGACCATCGAGGCCCTGTCCAAGGTGGTCGATATTCAGCAGCGCGACCGGCGGCGCTTCAAGCGCCTGCTGGAAGAGTCGCGCAACTTCGAATCCCTGCCCATCCGCACGCGCCTGACCGACCAGGAAGTGGCGCGCTTTTCCGCGCAGCGCTACCGCTTTCCCGGCGTGGACATCAAGGCCCGGCTGTTTCGCAACTACCCGCTGGGCGACGCGGGCGCCCATGCCATCGGCTACATCGGCCGCATCAACCAGACGGAAAAGGCGCGCATCCAGGACTCGGACGACGAGGCCAACTACCGGGGGACCGAGTACATCGGCAAGCTCGGCGTGGAGCAGAGTTTCGAGAACATGCTGCACGGCCTGACCGGCGTAGAGCGCATGGAGACCTCGGCCGGCGGGCACGCCGTGCGGCGGCTGGCCAGCCACCCGGCCACGCCGGGCAACACGGTGATGCTGTCGCTGGACATCAAGCTGCAAAAACTCATCGAGGACATGTTCGGCGACCGCCGCGGCGCCCTGGTGGCCATCGACCCGCGCAATGGCGAGGTGCTGGCGCTGGTGAGCAAACCCACCTTTGATCCGAACCTGTTCGTCGAGGGCATCGACAGCGAAAGCTGGCAGGCGCTCAACGAGTCGATCGACAAGCCGCTGCTCAACCGCGCGCTGCGCGGCACCTACCCGCCGGGCTCCACCTACAAGCCCTTCATGGCGCTCGCGGCGCTGCAGCTGGGCAAGCGTGCGCCCAGCATGGTGGTCAACGACCCGGGTTTCTACACCTTTGGCGGCCACACCTTCCGCAGCCACGAAGGGGGCCTGGGCGGGGTGGACATGCACCGCGCCATCCAGTTCTCGAGCAACACCTATTTCTACTCGCTGGCCGTGGAGATGGGGGTCGATGCCATCCACGATTTCATGAAGCCGCTGGGCCTGGGCCAGAGCACGGGGATCGATCTCAACGGCGAGGTGCGCGGCGTGCTGCCCAGCACCACCTGGAAGCGCAATGCCTACAAGCGCCCCGAGATGAAGCGCTGGCACCCCGGCGAAACCGTGTCCCTGGGCATCGGCCAGGGCTACAACAGCTTCACCATCCTGCAGCTGGCGCAGGCCGAGGCCACGCTGGCCAACGGCGGCATCAAGTATGCGCCCCACCTCATCAAGGCCGTGCGCGACACGGTCAGCGGCACCGTGACCCCGGTGGTTCAGCCTCCGGGAGAAAACCTTGGCTACCTGCCGAAGAACGTGGAGATCGTGCGCAACGCGCTGGTGGCGGTGAACAAGGGTGGCACGGGCACGCGCATCTTTGCAGGCGCGCCCTACACGTCCGCCGGCAAGACCGGCACTGCGCAGGCCATGAGCCTGGGCCAGAACGTGCGCTACAACGCCAAGCTGCTCGAAGAGCACCAGCGCGACCACTCGCTGTTTGCGGCCTTTGCCCCGGCCGAGAACCCCCAGATCGCACTGGCCGTCATCGTCGAGAACGCCGGCTTTGGCGCTGCGGCGGCCGGCCCGATTGCGCGGCGTGTGTTCGACTACTGGCTCCAGGGCGAGTACCCGAACGATGAAGACCTTGCCGCAGTGCGCAAGGGCATCGCCGCCGCGCCCATCGGCAAGCCGCGCGCGGTGGCCGACGTGGTGATCAGCCCCCCGGCGCCCTGATCGCTCTTCAGGCGCTGGTTGCCGGGCTGCGGGCCGGCGGCGCCAACTGGCTGAACACCAGCGCAGTAACGATCAGTGCCGCACCGCTCAGGCCCGCCCAGCCCAGTTGCTCGCCGAGCAGAGCCCAGGCGGTGAGGGCGGCGAACACCGGCTCCAGCCCGAAGACGATGGCGCTGCGCATGGCATCCACGCGCTGCTGGCCCCAGGCCTGCAGGGTGACCACCACCACGCTGGCCAGCAGGCCCAGGTAGACCACGGCCACCCAGGCCTCTGCGGGCAGCCGGGCCGCAGATTCCAGCCAACCCATGCCATCCTCGCGCGCGAGCAGCAGCACGGTGGAGGCCAGGGCCATCACGCCAGCCTGCGCGGCTGCCATGCGCGTGGCGCGCAGCGGGTTGTCGGCCGTGCGCCGCGCGCACTCCTCCAGCGCCAGGATGTAGAGGGCATAGAACACGGTGCTGGCCAGCGTCAGCGTATCGCCCAGGTTCCAGGGGTCGTTCTCATGGAACATCAGCGCCATGCCCGCGCAGGCCATGGCGCATGCGGCCCACAGCCGCCAGCCATAGCGCCGGCCCATCAGTGCCATGGCGATCAGCGGCACCACCAAAACGTTCAGGCCGGTGACGAAGGCGTTGCGATTGCTGCTGGTGCGCGCCAGCCCCTCGATCTGCAGCCAGAACGCCAGGAACAGCAGCAGGCCCAGCGCACAGCCCCAGCGGCGTTCATGGCGCAGCATGCCCCACCACAGCGGTGCCAGCACCGCCAGGGCAATCACGAAGCGCAGCCAGATGATCTGCAGCGCATCGAGCTGGGCGGACAGCAGCTTCATGGCGGGGAAGGTGGTGCCCCACACCGCGGTCACCGCCAGCAGGGCCAACAGGCCAAAACGTTCAGATCGCATGTGCAAAAAGAAAAAAGGCTGGCCGGGGTCTCCGGCCAGCCTGTCAGGCGCAAGGGGCGCCGTGGATCAATTGAACAGGTAGCGGGCCTGCAGATTCAGGCGCAGCATGTCGCCCTTCTGGCCGTCGAAGGTGGTGCGGCGGCCGCCGATCAGCTCGCTGCCCAGTTCCACGTTCTTGATCGGCAGGTAGTACATGCCGGCGTGCCATTGGTAGAGCTTGTGGTTGCCTTCGCCGCCGTAGGCGTTCACGTAGTCGTCGCCCAGGCGGTGGCGCGAGCGCACGGCGCCCAGCGACACGGTGCCGCGCATCTTCTCGCTGAAGACGTTGCTCAGGCCGATCACGACGCCGTGCGAGCGGTCCAGGCGCACGGTGCTGCCGTCGAGCACGGGGTAGTTCGCGCCCACCAGGTAGGCGCCATCGCCATCGCCATCCAGGCGCGTGTACTGGGCCATCAGCGTGGTGGTGCCGGTGATCTTGTAGCCGGCGCCGATACCCACACCCAGGCCGCGCTTGCTGAATCCGTCGACACGTTGCTCGTGCGAGAGCAGGCGGGCGTTCACGTTGCCCCAGTCGAAGGCCTTGTCCACGCGGGCCACGAAGTTCAGGCCCTTGGCGCCATCGGTGGGCTCTTCGAGCGCGAACTGGAACTTGGCCAGATCGGGGTTGTTGTAGGTGTAGCGGATCTGCGCGGGGCGGCGGAAGGTGGCGCCGGGCGGGCCGTTGAAGTCCACGGTCTCGGGCAGGTTGTCCGTGTCCATGAAGGTCGACCAGGTCTGGCCGATCAGCCAGCCAGCGTATTCGCCGTAGGCGTGGCGCAGGCGCAGGCGGTTGCGGTTGCACTCGACACCGCAATAGGCGTAGAAGTCGGCCTCGATCTTGGTGTTGAAGGTGCCGATGGAAGTCGGCGTGGAGGTTTCGAAGCCAAAGCGCGAAGTCTGCGCGGTCAGGCTGCTCTTGCCCTGGCGCGATTCGCCCAGGGGCTGCTCCATCAGGTTCGTGAAATTGTCGCCGGGGGCCGTGCCCTTGAAATCCTTGACCATGTTGGCCTCGGCAAAGCCGTAGACGCGGATCGAGGTCTCGCTGCCCGGCAGGCGGAAGCTGCCCGGAATGTCGCCCAGCACCACGGCGTCCTTCTGCTTGAGTTCCACGGCCTCGATGCGGTCGTTCCAGGCCGATGCGGACGCCGCAGGGGCGGCGGGCGCCTGGGCCTGCTGGGCCTTGAGCTGGTTGAGCTCGGCGCGCAGGGCCTTGAGCTCGTTGCGCATTTCTTCGAAGTCCTTGGCGGACTGCGCGAAGGCCGCAGGGGGCAGGCTGCACAGGCCGGCGGCCAGCAGGGCGAGGAACGTGTGGTTCAGTTTCATGGTCACTCCGGTAGGGGCTGGTAATGGCATGGCACGGGCCTGGATCTCAGGCGCTCATGCGGCCGATGAAGGCACGGATGCGGTCGTTGGCGGGGTTGTTGAAGAATTCGGCGGGCGCCGCGTCGTGGGCGATGCGCCCCTGGTCGAAGAACATCACGCGGTCGGCCACTTCGCGGGCAAAGCCCATCTCGTGGGTCACCACGATCATGGTCATGCCGCCACGGGCCAGCTCGCGCATCACGTCGAGCACCTCCTGCACCATCTCGGGATCGAGGGCCGAGGTGGGCTCGTCGAACAGCATCACCTTGGGCTGCATGGCCAGCGCCCGCGCAATGGCCACCCGCTGCTGCTGGCCGCCCGACAACTGCCACGGGTACTTGTGTGCATGGTCCTGCATGCCCACGCGGCGCAGCAGCACCATGGCCTGCTCGTTGGCCTGTGCGCGTGGTGTGTGGCGGATGCGCCGGGGCGCCAGCGTCACGTTGTCCAGCACGCTCATGTGGCCGAACAGGTTGAACTGCTGGAACACCATGCCGACCTCGCTGCGCTGGCGCTGCAGCGTGGCCATGTCGTCGGTCACTTCCACCCGGTCGATGGTGATGCGGCCCGAGTCGTGGGGCTCTAGCCGGTTGATGGCGCGCAGCAGCGTGCTCTTGCCCGAGCCCGAGGCCCCGATGATCACGGTGACCTCGCCGGTGTTGAACACGGTGGACACGTCGCGCAGCACCTGGTGGGTGCCAAAGGACTTGCAGACGCGGTCCACCACGATGAAGGGCGTGGGCCGGCTCATTGGTTGCGGCCTTCCACGTCGAAGCGGTATTCCACGGCGTTCGAGATCTGCGTGACCAGGGTGGTCAGCAGCAGGTAGGTGATGGCCACGGTGGACAGGGTGGCGATGGGCTGGAAAGTGGCCGACTGGATGCGATTGCCCACGTTGGTCAGTTCCACCACGCCGATGGCATAGGCCAGCGACGAATCCTTGAGCAGTGCCACGAAGTTGCTCACCAGCGGCGGCAGCGAGATCTTGAAGGCCTGCGGGAACACCACGTCCAGGAAGACATGCACCCGCCCCAGCCCCAGGGCCTTGGCGGCTTCGGTCTGGCCGCGCGGTACCGCCAGCAGCCCGGCGCGGATGGCCTCGGCGTTGTAGGCGCCCACGTTCAGGCCCAGGGCCAGCACGGCGGCCGCGAAGTCGGGCAGGTTCAGGCCCGGCACCAACACCGGCAGCGCGAAATAGACGAACAGGATCTGCACCAGGAGCGGCGTGCCGCGGATGACCCAGATGTAGAAGCCGGCCACCCAGCGCACGGCCGTCAGGCGCGAGGTGCGGGCCAGGGCTGCGCCGGTGCCCAGCACCAGGCCCACGCTGCCGCTCACCAGGGTGAGCCACAGCGTGGTGCGTGCACCGTCAGAAAACGCCTGGGCGTTGGGGCCGATGGGCTCGGGCAGGAAAGAGAGCAATGTGCCCAGCAGCGCCAGCGCCAGGACCATCAGGACGACGGCCGAGACGAGCGTGGCGTTGCTGCGCTGCTGGCGAGACCAGCGCTCGGGCCAAAGGGCAGTGAGCATGAAAACCCCTGGTGATTACAAGCGGGCTTGCTCAGTTGGTGCAGCGAACGTCTTCGTTGAAGTACTTCTTGGACAATGCGGCATAGCTGCCGTCGGCCATCACTTCGGCCAGCGCCTTGTTCCAGCCGCCGGCCAGCGAGCTGTTGCCCTTGGCCACGGCGGCGGCGATGCGCTCGATGAACAGCATGTCGCCGAGCTTGAAGCCGGCGCCGGGGTTCTTTTCGGCCACTGCCTTGGCCACGAAGCGGTCGGTCACCCAGGCGTCCACGCGGCGCGAGTTCAGCGCGCTGCGGGCATCCACGTCGGTGGGGAAGTTCTTCATTTCCTTGATGGATGAGACCTTCTGCACGTTCTCCAGGTAGCTGGTGCCGGTCTGCACGGCCACCACCTTGCCGGCCAGGTCCTTGGCGCTCTTGATGGCCGGGTCCATGGCGATGATCATGCCGCCCGAGCAGTAGTGGGGCTCGGTGAAGGTCACTGCCTTGGCGCGCTCTTCGGTGATGCCGTGGGAGGCGATCACCAGGTCCCAGCGGTCCTGGCGCAGGCCCGTGAGCAGGGCGTCGAAGCCCAGGGTCTTCCACTGGATCGTGAGGCCCATCTTCTTGGCCACGAGCTCGGCCGTCTCCACTTCGAAGCCGGTGAGCGTGGTGCCGCTGAAGAAGTTGAAGGGGGCGAACTGTCCTTCGGTCGCGATGAGGATCTTGCCGTCCTTCTTCACCTCGTCCAGGGTCCGGGCCTGGGCGGAGAAGGCGGCGCAGAGCGCGAGGGCGGTGGCTACAGCCTTGAACAATTGCATGGGATGGGTCCTGTCCGGGGTATTTCAGGTACAAAAAATCCGGCATGCGGGTAGGCAGGCCGGAGGCTCGGGAAATGCGTCCGCAGCCATCGCGGATGGCGATGTCAGGCGTCACGAAATAGTCACCAATTATAAGGAGCGGTCTTTTTCTGCCGCCACAGGGGGCGCCCTACAAAAGCCGGTTGTAGGCCAATTCACAACAGGTTTTAGAGAAGGCTCCCGAACTTTTCCAAGTGCTGGTAATCGCGCGGGCGCCCTTTGCAGCGCGCGCTCAGCGCAGAAAGGCGTCGTAGCCTGTCTTGAGGATCAGCGCCCCCACCACCACGATGAAGATGCCGCGCACGAAGCCCGTGCCGTGCTTGAGCGCCATGTGCGTGCCGATCAGGCTGCCCACCACATTGGCCACGGCCAGCGTCACCGCAAAATGCCACCAGACATGGCCCTTGGCGGCAAACAGGGCGATGGCCGCCACGTTGGTGGCCGTATTGAGCAGCTTGGCCGACGCCGAGGCATTGAGGAAGTCGTACCCGAGCAGCCGCACGAACAGGAACACGAAGAAGCTGCCCGTGCCCGGCCCGAAGAAACCGTCATAGAAGCCGATGGCCAGACCGATCAGGCTGGCGGCCACTATTTCAGCGCGCCCGGCGAAGCGCGGCGTGTGGTGGCGCCCCATGTCCTTTTTGGCCAGGGTGTAGGCCAGCACGCCCAGCAGCACCAGGGGGAGCAGCCGGCGCAGGAACTCGGGCGAGATGACCGTGACGGCCCAGGCCCCTGCGAACGAGCCGGCAAACCCGGCGGCTGCGGCCGGCAGCAGGGCGCTCCAGCGCAGTTGCACGCGGCGGCTGTACTGCCAGGTGGCCATGGCCGTACCCCAGACGCCCGCCGCCTTGTTGGTGCCCAGCAGCGTGGCAGGAGGTGCCACGGGAAACGCGGCGAACAGCGCTGGCACCATCACCAGGCCACCGCCGCCCACAATCGCGTCCACGAAGCCTGCCAGCAGCGAGGCGAGGGTGATGAAAATCCATTCCATCCCCCTGATTTTCGCACCCACCCAGCTACGGTTTTGGTAGCGAAGGCATTCCCCGAGCGGAAAGAAAAAAGGCGCTGGGATTGCCAGCGCCTGAAAAGGGGGTGCACCTCGTTGGGTGCTTTATTGGGTTGTTGCTTGTAGGGATGTCTCCTCGGCCCCTCGTCCAGCACACCAGGGCGCGCTTTCGAGTGACGGTACTGTAACGGCGGCACCCGCTTGGTGCATTGGGGGTTTCCCGCCCCCTTTTGGGGGGCGAAACGGGCCGAAAGACGCCCTGACTGCCCCAAATGCGATTTTTTGCTTGGCATGCCTTGTGCACTGTGCCTTGTAACAAATTGCGAAAAGGGAGCTTCCACATGCGGGCAGTCATCCATGGGTTCGTCACGGTCGTGGCCTTGTGCCTCGGGCTTTGCACCGCAACGGTCTGGGCGCAAGCGCCCGCCCCCGAGGCCGCCGCATCGGCAGCCGTTGCCGCACCGGCACCCGCTCCCTTGACGCGCCCCGGCCTCGTGGCCAAGGAGGCCATCAATGCCGCGGACACCGCCTGGATGATGACCTCGACGGTGCTGGTGCTGCTCATGACGCTGCCGGGCATCGCCCTGTTCTACGCGGGCATGGTGCGCCGCAAGAACGTACTCAACACCATGGCCAGCGTGGTCGCCATTGCCGCGCTGGTGAGCCTGCTGTGGTTTGCCATCGGCTACTCGTGGGCGTTCACGCCGGGCAGCGCCTGGCTGGGCGGTACCGAGCGCATGGCATTTGCCGGGTTCGACTTCCAGCTGGCCGCGGGCAAGCTGTCGGTGAGCCATGTGGCACCGGCCATCCCCGAATCGGTCTACGCCATGTTCCAGCTGACCTTTGCCATCATCACGGCGGCGCTGCTGGTGGGGGCCGTCGTCGAGCGCATGCGCTTTTCCGCGATGCTGCTGTTCATCAGCCTGTGGACGGTGTTCATCTACGCGCCCGTGGCGCACTGGGTCTGGGAGCCGGGCGGCTGGCTGGCGCAGATGGGGGCGCTCGACTTTGCCGGGGGCTCCGTGGTGCATGTGAATGCCGGCGTGGCCGGCCTGGTGTGCGCCTGGTTCCTGGGGCGGCGCAGCGGCTATGGGCGCGAACCCTTCGAACCCTACAGCCTGGCGCTGACCATGGTGGGCGCGGGCATGCTCTGGGTGGGCTGGTTCGGCTTCAACGCGGGCTCGGCCGTGGCGGCCGATGGCCGGGCGGGGCTGGCCATGGCCGTAACCCATGTGGCCGCTGCCGCGGGCGCGCTGTCCTGGATGCTGGGCGAGGCGGTCATGCGCGGTCGTCCCTCCTTGCTGGGCCTGTGCTCGGGCCTGGTGGCCGGGTTGGTGGCCATCACGCCGGCTGCCGGTTTCGTCACCCTGCGCTCGGCCGTTGTCATCGGGCTGGTGGCGGGCCTGGCCTGCTACTGGGGCGCGACGGGGCTCAAGCGCCTGCTGCGAGCCGACGATTCGCTGGACGTGTTCGGGGTGCATGGCATCGGCGGCATCGTGGGTTCGCTGCTCACGGGCGTGCTGGCCAGCCGCACGGTCGGTGGTGTCGCGGGCAGCCTCTGGACCCAGGCCATCGGCGTGGGGGCCGTGATGCTGTTCAGCCTGGTGGGCACGGCACTGCTGCTGTGGATCACCAACCTCGTGCTCGGCCTGCGCGTGGACGAGCAAAGCGAGCAAGTGGGCCTGGATATTGCACAGCACCGGGAACGCCTGGGTCAGTAGGTCTCCCAATGTTCTGAGGAGTTCACCATCATGCAGGACAGCGACAAACTCGCCATCGCAGCGCACCTGCACGTGCTGCTGCGCCGCAAGACCGGCCGGGTGACCGACACCGAGTGGATGGCAGCCAATGCCGAGTACGCGATGGAAGTCGTGCGCTTTGCGCGCCAGCACGCGGTCGAAGACGGCGTGCCCGAACTTGCCGAATGGGCCGAACGGCTCGACCGCGCCGTGCACGAACCGGCCCCTGCGCCACAACGGCGTCCCTTGCTGGAGACCGCCGGCCAGGCGGTGCGCCAGCGCCTGGCGCCTGCACCGGTGGTCGAAGTGCCCCGCTATGTCGGTGGCATCCGCTGAACTTGAAAGCTCACGCCTTCTGCGCGGCCAGGATCCATTCGGCTGCCTTTTCGGCCAGCATCAGCGTGGGTGAGTTGGTGTTGCCACTGGTGATGGTGGGCATGGCGCCCGCATCCACCACGCGCAGGCCGGCAATGCCACGCACGCGCAGTTGCGAATCAAGCACCGCCATCGGGTCATCTGCGCGGCCCATGCGCGTCGTGCCCACGGGGTGGAAGATGGTGGTGGCTATGTCGCCCGCCAGACGCGCCAGGTCCTCATCGCTTTCAAACTGCACGCCGGGCTTCCACTCCTCGGGCTGGTAGGCGGCCAGGGCGGGCTGGGCGACGATGCGGCGCGTGACGCGCAGGCTGTCGGCCGCCACCTGCCGGTCTTCGGGGGTGCTCAGGTAGTTGGGCGCAATGGCCGGCGCGGCCTTGAAGTCCGCGCTCTTGATCTGTACCGTGCCCCGGCTCGTGGGGTTGAGGTTGCAGACGCTGGCCGTGAAGGCCGGGAAGCTGTGCAGGGGCTCGCCGAAGGCGTCGAGCGACAGGGGCTGCACGTGGTACTCGATGTTGGGCCAGGGCTGGCCAGGGTCGCTGCGCGTGAAGGCGCCGAGTTGCGAGGGTGCCATGCTCATCGGGCCACTGCGCTTCATCGCGTATTCCATGCCGATCTTGGCCTTGCCCCAAAGCGAGCTGGCCATGGTGTTGAGCGTGGGCACGCCATTGACCTTGAACACCGCGCGGATCTGCAGGTGGTCCTGCAGGTTGGCGCCCACGCCCGGCAGGTCGTGCACCACGTCGATGCCGTGCTGCCGGAGCAGGGCGGCTGGGCCGATGCCCGACAGCTGCAGCAATTGGGGCGAGTTGATGGCCCCCGCGCTCAGGATCACCTCGCCGGTGGCGTGGGCTGTCACCATCTCGTGCCCGTCCCACACCTTCACGCCGGTGCAGCGGCGTGTGCCGTCCGGCTGGGTTTCGAGGATCAACTGGGTGGCCTGCGCGTTGGTCCACATCTCGAAGTTCGGCCGGCCGTAGCAGGTCGGCCGCAGAAAGGCCTTGGCCGTGTTCCAGCGCCAGCCGCTCTTCTGGTTGACCTCGAAGTAGCCCACGCCCTCGTTGTCGCCGCCATTGAAATCCTCGGTGGCCGGAATGCCGGCCTGCTGCGCAGCCTTGGAAAAGGCGTCCAGCACATCCCAGCGCAGGCGCTGCTTCTCCACGCGCCACTCGCCGGTGCTGCCGGTGGCCTTGTTGCCGTGCAGGCGCTTGAAGTTTTCATTCACGTCGCCGGGCTGGTCCAGGCGCCAGTGGTCCTCGTGGCGGCGAAAGTGGGGCAGGGCGTTGTCCCAGCGCCAGCTGGCGTCACCGGTCAGCTCGGCCCACTGGTCGTAGTCGCGTGCCTGGCCGCGCATGTAGATCATGCCGTTGATGCTGCTGCAACCGCCCAGTGTCTTGCCGCGCGGATAGCGCAGGGTGCGGCCGTTCAGGCCCGCGTCGGGCTCAGTGTTGTAGAGCCAGTCGGTGCGCGGGTTGCCAATGCAATACAGATAGCCCACGGGAATGTGTATCCAGTGGTAATCATCCTTGCGACCCGCTTCGATGAGCAACACGCGGCGGCGGCCATCGGCGCTCAGGCGGTTGCACAGCAGGGCGCCCGCTGTGCCGCCGCCGATGATGATGTGGTCAAACGTGGTGTCGCTCATGGGAATAACGGTGTTGCAAGAGGTGTCGCGGGTTGATCGGAAGGGTCGGCGCCATTGTGCGGACCGCGCTGGTGGTGTCGAGGGGGTAAACGCGGCTTGCTAGCAAGTTTGTAGCTGGTGTGGCTTGCAGCGGTTGTGACTGCACGCAATTTGATAATAATTGCAAGCATTCGGGCCCGTGTCGTGCTTGCACGCAAGGGCTTGTCCTACCTGCGGGCCATGGGCTCCGCTACCATGCTTCCCCTACCTCCTTGCTGGTGGCTTGCGCCGCCCGTTTCATGACCGACCTTGCTCCGCGCATTGCCCGCACCGACACCTCCGAAGGCCCGGAGCTGCTGCTGCATGGGCGTTGGGGCGCGGCTGAGCTGGGTACGCGCCGGCAATGGAAGGCACTGTCCGCACAGCTGCAGGCGCAGCAGTCCAGTGCCCAGGTCGGGTGGGATCTGCGCGACCTGCAGTGGCTGGACCATGTAGGTGCCCAATTGCTCTGGAACCACTGGGGACGTGCGTGGCCCAAGCGCCTCGCGCTCACGGATATCCAGCGTGACATCCTGGAACGCGTGGCCGAGTTCACCGTGGCCGAGCCGCCGCCGCCCGAGCCCTGGAGCCTAGCCCGTGAAGTGGACCACCTGGGCCTGCTGGTGCTGCATGGTGTGGACCACGCGCGCCACATGCTGCAAATGGTGGGACAGCTGGTGCTCGACCTGCTGCGCCTGGCGCGTGCCCCCCAGCGCGGGCCCTGGCGCGACGTGTCCGGCCACCTGTACCGCATGGGCGCCACGGCGTTGCCCATCACAGCCCTGGTCGGCTTTCTCATCGGGGTGGTGCTGGCCTACCTGATGTCGCTGCAACTGCGCCAGTTCGGCGCCGAATCGTTCATCGTCAACATCCTGGGCATCTCCCTCATCCGCGAGCTGGGCCCCATGCTCGCGGCCATCCTGGTGGCGGGGCGCTCGGGCTCGTCCATCACCGCGCAGATCGGCGTGATGCGTGTGACCGAAGAGCTCGATGCCATGCGCGTCATGGGCATCCCGCACGGCTTTCGGCTGGTGATGCCGCGCACCCTGGCGCTGGCGCTGGCCATGCCGCTGATCAGCGTGTGGACCACGCTGGCGGCGCTGGCCGGGGGCATGCTCGCGGCCGATGTGGCCATGGATATTTCTCCCGCGTATTTTGTGCAGGCCCTGCCGTCTGCCGTGAAGGTGGGCAACCTCGGCCTGGCCATGGCCAAGTCGGTGGTGTTCGGTGCCTGCATCGCGCTCATCGGCTGCCATTGGGGCATGCGCGTCAAGCCCAATACGCAGAGCTTGGGCGAGGGCACGACCGCATCGGTGGTCACTTCCATCACCATGGTCATCATCGTGGATGCGCTGTTTGCCATCGCCTTCAAGAGCATCGGGATCTGACGCCGTGAGTACCGCCGACATCGCCACCCCGCCAAACGCCGCAGGCAGCAACGCGCCCCAGGCGCTGGCCGTGCCCTCGGGCACACCGCCCGTGGTTGAGGTCAAGGGCCTGTGGAGCGTGTTCGGCAAGGGCAGCGAAGCCTTCGCCGTGCACCAGGACCTTGAATTCACCGTGCAGCGAGGCGAGATGCTGTCGCTGGTAGGGGGCTCGGGCACGGGCAAGACGGTGCTGCTGCGCCAGATACTGGGCCTGGCCCGGCCCGCGCGTGGCACGGTCACCGTGCTCGGCCGCCCGGCCTCCGAGATGGGGCGCGAAGGTGCTGCCAGCCGGGTGGGCATGCTGTTCCAGCACGGTGCGCTGTTCTCGGCCTTCAACGTGCTCGACAACGTGGCCTTCGCGCTGCGCGAGCAGGGCACCCTGCCCGACGATCTGGTGCGCGATGCCGCGCTGGTCAAGCTGCAGATGGTGGGCCTCAAGCCCGAGCACGCCAGCCGCATGCCGGCCGATTTGTCCGGTGGCATGGTCAAGCGCGTGGCCCTGGCGCGCGCCCTCATCATGGACCCGCCGCTGCTGCTGCTCGACGAGCCCACCGCCGGGCTCGACCCGAGCAGTGCCGACGAGTTCTGCGCATTGCTGCGCGAGCTGCATGCGGCGCTGGGCCTCACCATGGTCATGGTCACGCACGACCTCGACACCCTGTTTGCCCTGTCCACCCGCGTGGCCGTGCTGGCCGACAAGAAGGTTGTCGTCACTGGCCCGCCGACTGAAGTGGCGCGTTTCAAACACCCCTTCGTCGAGCAATTCTTCATGGGTGAACGTGGCCAGCGCGCCATGGCCCCCCTGGCGGGCTTGCCCGAGCAGCCGCCCGCGGCCCCAATGCAGACTTCCAAGGACGCCTGATGGAAAACAAATCACACGCACTCGCCGCCGGCATCTTCGTCATCGTGGTGGCCGCCATGCTGGCAGGGCTGGCCATCTGGCTCACGCGCGACAACGCCAACTACGAGCAGTACGAGCTGTCCACCAAGGACGGCGTGAGTGGCCTGCAGCCCCAGGCCACGGTGCGCTACAAGGGCGTGGCCGTGGGCAAGGTCACGCGCATCGGCTTCGATCCCCAGGTCAGCGGCAATGTGCTGATCCGCATTGCCGTGAATGAGCAGGCGCCCATCAGCCCCAACACCTTCGCCGTGCTGGGCTACCAGGGCGTCACCGGCCTGGCCCATGTGCAGCTCGACGATGCCGCAGCGCCCTACCCCGAGCTGCCCCCGGGCCCGAGCGGCCTGCCGCGCCTGCCGCTCAAGCCTTCGCCGTTTGGCCGCCTGGCCGAGCAGGCGCCGGCCATCCTGGGCCAGGTGGAGGAGGCCACGCGCCGCATCAACCAGTTGCTGGGCGACACCAACCAGAAGCTGCTCACCGACGCCATCGGCAACATCGGCCAGGCGGCCGGCAGCGTCAACGCGCTCACCAAGCGGCTGGACACCACGGTGCAGACCCGGCTCGACCCGGCGCTGGCGTCGCTGCCGGCCCTGGCCGGCGATGCGCGCCAGACGCTGCAGTCGCTGCAGAAGGCCGGCACCAGTGTGTCGGACATGGCCGCAGGCATCAACGCCACCAACCAGCGCCTCACCGTTGAAGGCGGCCCCATCGACCAGATCACGCAGGGCACCCAGGCGCTCACGCGCGCGGCCGATGCACTGGGCAGCAACACGCTGCCGCGCGTCACCCGTGCAGCCGACGAACTGTCGCGCACCGCGCGCCAGATCGGCCGGGCCGCCAACAGCGTCAGCGACAACCCGCAGTCGTTCATCTATGGCTCGGGCCGCATCCCGCCTGGTCCGGGCGAAGAAGGCTTTGCCGCACCAGGCGCCGCGCGCTGATGCCGCCGTCCGACGAATTCAAGGAGTACATCGCCATGCTGGATATCCAACGCACTGTCTCGGGGCGCCTGGCTCGCCTGGCCCGCCGGGGTGCCGCCCTGGTGTGCGCCGCTGCCGTGCTGGCCGGGTGCTCGGCCCTGCCCGGCCCGCCCACGCGGGCGGTGCAGTACGACTTCGGCCCCGGTGCCATGGCAACGGCCCCGAGTGACCGCCGGGCCCCGCTGGCGCCGCTGGCCCTGGCCGATGTGGAGTCCACCGGCATGCCCGAAAGCAGCACGTCGGTGCTCTACCGGCTGGCCTACGCCGATGCCCAGCAGCCACGCCCCTATGCCGCAGCACGCTGGAGCCAGCCCCCGGCTGTGCTGGTGCAGCAGCGCATCCGCGAGCACCTGGGCCTGCGCCGGGCCATCCTGAGCACCAGCGACGCGGCCGTGCAGGCCCGTGTGGCGAACAAGCGGCCCACCGTGCTGCGCCTGGAGCTCGAAGAGTTCAGCCAGGTGTTCACCAGCGCCGCAGAAAGCGCCGGCCTGGTGCGCCTGCGTGCCACCGTTGCCGAGCCGACGCATCTGGGCGAGAACCTGGTGGGCCAGCGTGTCTTCATCGTGCAACGCCCCGCTGCCACAGCCGATGCGGCCGGCGGCACCCGGGCACTGGCCGACGCCACCAACCAAGCGGCGCGCGAATTGGACGAATGGCTGGAACAGGTGGGGCGCTGAGCCGCAGGAACCGGACACGCACCCGCACCGGCGCACCCCCAAAGCCAGTCTTGTTACGGATGGTTGCAGCACCCCTACTCAGGTAGGGTGTCGAAGCCTGCGGTGCTCTTCCATAATGTGCCGGAACGTGTTGACGGCCTTCGGGATTGCGCAAATCTCTTGTCGGGCTGCAACGAGGCAGGCTGTCCGGTACGGGGCCCGCAGACCGCCAATGCGTTCCCTGGGTGCCTGGCTCCCGGTGGGTCACTGCCATGGCCAGCCCATCGCCCGCCACCGCCTCCAGCCCTTGTGTTCCCCTTCGCCTGCGAGTGCAGCGCCGGATGGCATGCCGCCATCGCGGCCCACAGCGGGCTCCGATCCACGTTCATTGCCGAGGTAATTTCCCGTATGTTCTTCAAGCCATCGCTGCTGCGCTCCGCCTGTGCCGCCACCATCGCCCTCGCCGCCACTGCCACCACCGCCTGGGCCGGTGACAAGCTTTACGTGCAGGACAGTGGCAAGATCATGCTCGTCGATGTGGACGCCAAGTCCCTGACCCTGGTGTCCCGCCCCACGGTCGATGGCTCCATCACCGACATCGCCACCGACGCGGCGGGCACCCTCTACGTGCTGACCTTCAATTCGCTGTACCGCCTGGCCGCCGATGGCAGTGCCGTGCTGCTCGGCAAGCACGGCATCAGCACCGCCAATGCACTGACCTTCGATGGCAGCGGCAAGCTGTACGCTGCGTCCGCCGTCAACAAGAACCTCTACCAGGTCAACCCCGCCACCGCGCAGGCCACGGTGGTCGGTACCCTTCCGGCGCAATCGGCGGGTGACCTGGCCTACCTCAATGGCCGGCTGTTCTTTGCGGGCGAGAACGACTCGCTGGGCATCGTCAACCTGCGCAACAACCAGCAGTCGGCCAACGTCGGCAGCTTCGGCCTGGCCACTTCGGTCTACGGCCTGGCGGAAGGCGACAGCAACACCCTGTACGGCGCCGCATTCACCAAGCTGTTCAAGGTGGACCCCTCCACCGGTTCGATCAGCTACGTGATGGAGTTCACGGGGCTGGGGCAGGCCGGTGGCCTGGCACCATTCAAGGCCGTGGTCACCCGTGCCGACGACCGCTTGTTCAACTATGCGGAAGACACCTTCCCCACGCTGTTCAAGCCCTCGTTCTCGCCCTCGCTGACCTACGGCAACCAGTACTACCGCTTCTACCGCGACACCGGCGCCATCCTGTCCATCAGCAATGGCCAACTGAGCTACACCATCGTCGGCAGTTCGCCCGCCGTGCTGGGCCCGGTGGATACCTTCCTGCCGCTGGCAATCGGCGCTGGGTATTGATTCGGTACATCCCCCTGAGGCGCTTCGCGCCTTCACCCCTTCTCTCGAATTGCTGCGCAATTCGGGAAGAGGGACGCAGCCGGTGCGGCGGGGCGGCCCTTGCACGGCTGCCCTGGCTTAGAGCGGATAACAAAACTCAGCGAAGCGGTTCTGGCTAGGCGGNGCAGTACGAGTAGTACGACAAGACGCAGCAACGACGCCAGAAGAGTTTTGTTAGCCGCTCTTAAGCCGAGCGTGCACACAGGCTGTGCGCGTTATCGCCCTATTCCTGGACTCGCATTTTCGATCCCTCGATGCCCGTCACCACGCGCGCGTAGCGCGCAAAGCTCCAGTAGGCCCAGCCCCAGTCCATGAGCACGACCAGGCGGTTGCGAAAGCCGATGAGGAAGTACACGTGGGCGAAGAGCCAGAACAGCCATGCGAAGTAGCCTGAAAAGCGCACCGGGCCGATCGGTGAGGTGAGGTCCACCACCGCTGCGTTGCGACCGATG
This sequence comes from Acidovorax sp. Root219, assembly GCF_001428665.1. Taxonomy (GTDB): domain Bacteria; phylum Pseudomonadota; class Gammaproteobacteria; order Burkholderiales; family Burkholderiaceae_C; genus Acidovorax. The sequence continues at coordinate 25,575 of NZ_LMIJ01000011.1, read as the reverse complement.
GTGGCCAGGTTGCCGTAGTCGCGGTAGCGAAACGGCTGCGTGGCCTGCCCGGCCAGGCGGCGCAGCACGTTGGCGGCGGCGGCGCGGCCCATCTGCTTGGCGCCGGGGGAGACGCCGGGGACGGGCGTGGGTTCCTGGCCGGGGACATGGCTCTTGGCGGCGGCCAGGTCGCCCACCACGCTGATCTCTGGGTGGCCGGGTAATGTGAGGTCAGGCTCGACCACCACGCGGCCGGCGCGGTCGGTGGTGCAGCCGGTGGCCTCGGCCAGCAGCCGGCCCAAAGGCGAAGCCGCCACGCCGGCAGCCCAGACGATGCATTGGCTGGGAATCGCATAGCTGGTGGCCGTGGGGTCAGCACCCGGCGCGGAGCCTGTTACCGTGAGGCCGGTGGCATCGATGGCCGTCACCCGTGCGTTCACGCGCACTTCCACGCCCAGCTTTTCCAACTGCTCCTTGGCGCGCTGGCTCAGGGCCTCGGGCATGGCCTGCAGCACGCGCGTGCCGCCTTCGAGGAGGATGATCTTCGCGCTGGCCGGATCGATGTGGCGGAACTCCCCGGGCAGCGTGTGGCGCGCGATCTCGGCGAGGGTGCCGGCCATTTCCACGCCCGTGGGGCCACCGCCGACCACCACGAAATTGAGCCAGGCGGCGCGCTGCACAGGGTCGCCTGTGCGCTCGGCGGCCTCGAAGGCCAGCAGGATGCGACGGCGGATGTCGAAGGCATCGTCCAGCGTCTTGAGGCCCGGGGCGAAGGGCGCCCAGTCGTCGCGGCCGAAATAGCTGTGCGTGGCACCCGCGGCCACGATCAGGTGGTCGTAGGGCAGGGCGTCGCCACCTTGCAGCAGCACGCTGCGCGCGGCCACGTCGATGCGCTCCACCTCGCCCAGCAGCGTGGTCACGTTGGGTTGTTTGCGAAACAGGTGGCGGATGGGCGCAGCAATGGCCGGTGCCGAGAGTCCGGCCGTGGCCACCTGGTAGAGCAGGGGCTGGAACAGGTGGTGGTTGGTCTTGTCGACCACCGTGACGTCGATGGCGCTGCCGTGCAGCGCGCGCGCCGCCTCCAGCCCGCCAAACCCGCAACCGATGATGACGACCCGGGGGCGGATGGGTGTGTTGGGAATGCTGCTCATGGCTGCATTATGGGCAGTCTGCAGTGGGGTCCCGTAAAGGCACGCCCCGCAGGCGTTGCAGCGTGCGGGGCGTTGTGACGGCGTGGCCGCTCAAGCGTTCATGAAGCCCAGGTCCACGGGGTATTCGGCACCGCCGAAGTGGCTCAGGTTGGGCAACACACTGGCGATCTCGGTGCTGCTCACGCCAAACCACTTGGCCAGCGTGGCGGCGTATTGGTCCACCGAGGTGCTGGGCAGCAGGCGGCCCTGGCCCACGTGCCACTGGTCATCGGGTGCGGCGGTGCTGGTGTTGCTGACCGGGGGGGCCGAGCCGTAAAAGGCCTTGCCCTTGACGGCACCGCCCACCATGAGGTGGTGGCTGCCCCAGCCATGGTCGGATCCATCGCCATTGGAGTTGAGCGTGCGGCCAAAGTCCGAGGCGGTGAAGGCCGTCACCTTGTCGGCAATGCCCAGCTCCACCGTGGCGCTGTGGAAGGCGGTCATCGCATCGCTCAGGCGCTGCATCAGGCCGGGCTGCTGGGAGATGAGGTTGTCGTGCAGGTCGAAGCCGCCCATCGAGACCATGAACACCTGGCGCTTGGTGCCCATGGTGCCGCGCGCGCCGATCAGGCGGGCCACCATCTTGAGCTGGTCCGCCAGGCCGTTGTTGGCGGGGAAGGGCGTGGCCAGGTTCACGCCCGCAATGCCGGTGGTGACCAGCGATTCGGAGGTCACGGCGCGCGTGGTCACCTTGTTGTATTCGTTCTCCAGCGTCTGGCTGCTGGTCTGCTGAATCAGGCTGGTCAGCGCCGAGCGCACGGCCGTGGAGCCATAGACGCTGCTCTTGACGCCATTGATCGGGATCGCGCCACTCGTGCTCACCTGGTATTGCAGCGCCGAGTCGCCCGAGAGGAACACCGCATTGCCCGTGACCGAGATGCAGGTGAACAGCGAATTGGCGTTGGACGACAGGGCCAGATCGCCGATGTTGCCGCCCCAGCCGATGGTGGAGCCTTCGGGCGAGGACGACTGCCACACCGACTGCTGGTCGTTGTGCGAAAACAGCTTGGGTGGCAGCGGGTACAGGCTGCGGTTGGAGCCGTTGTACTGGGCCTTGGTCAGCGGCACCACCAGCGGGCCCACGTTGAGTTGCACGGCGGCTTTGCCGTTGTTGAACAGGCCCGTGAGGCCCGACATGGCAGGGTGCAGCGCGTACTGGCGCCCACCGGGCAGGCCGGCCGTGGGGTTGAGCAGCGTCGCCGCCAGCTCCGCCTTGGGGATGGCGATGCCGCCACCACCCAGGCCATTGCCGCCCCGGATGGCGCTGTACTTGAGGTAGCTCGGGTCGTCGTAGGTGACCACGGTGTTGGCATAGTCGTTGCCACCATAGAGGAAGACGCAGACCAGGGCCTTGTAGTCGGTGGCGGTGAAGGCGGCCGCCTCGCCCATGGCGGCCAGGTTCAGCGCAAACGGCAGGGCGGTGCCGGCCAGGCCCAGTTGGCCGCTGCGGCGCAGGAAGGCCCGGCGGGTGTGGAGTTCGGGTTGGAGCAGGTGCATGGCGCGCGTCCTCTTATTTCTGGATGAGGTACTCGGCCGAAGCCATGACCAGGAAGATCGCCGACGCGATGCGGTTGAGCTTGACGGCGTCGGTGCTCGCGGCCGTGACGGGTGTTGCCTTGATCGCATCGGCAATCAGTTTCACGGTGGCGGCCGACAGCTGGCCCGCACACATCAGCAGGTTGATGCGCGCGACCAGGGCGTCGGGGTCGACGACCAGCACCATCTCATGCGTGTACAGCGCCTTGATGTCATAGCCGTTGTTCCCGTTGCTGCCGTTGTTGGGCAGGTCGGGCGCGTTCACGTAGATGCCGTTGCGGATCACGCCCTGGATGTAGTTCAGGTAGCCGCCCACGCTGCTTTCGTTGACCAGTTGGAACTCTGGCGCCACGGCACCGCTCTGGGCCAGGGCCGTGGACGGCGGCACATAGCCGGGCCGAAAGAAGTTGAACACCGAGGGGGAGCGCAGCGGGCTCTGGCCCAGCCGCGAACTGGCGGAGCTGGTGTCCCCGATCTTCCAGCTGCCGAAGTTGGAGCTGATGTTGAAGGTGCGACCCCACTGCACCAGGCGCAGCATGGGCTCGCGCAGCTTGCCGAAGCCCGGCTGCTTAAGCCCTTCGGACGAACGCGCTTCGTCGTCGAGCAGGATGGCGCGGACCACCGCCTTCATGTCGCCGCGCACACTGGCACCGTTGTTGTTGAACACCGTGGCCACGCGTGCCACATAGGCCGGCGAGGGGTTGCTGGTAACCAGCCGCTGGATCAGCTGCTTGCAGATGAACGGCGCCACGTTGCCGTGGTAGAACAGGGTGTCCATTGCCGTGGCCAGGGCCGCGGCACCGGGCGTATTGGCCGGAATGGTGGCACCCAGGAAGTTGACCGCCAGGTTGGAGTGCAGCGAGGCATTGAGCGACATGGGCAGCCGGGTGAACGCCGTGTTGGGCACCGTGCGTGTCGTGCCGGGCACGGTGCCCTGCTGGTTCAGCGACTGGTTGTAGTCGTAGCCCGTGAACACGCGCGCCAGGTTGGTCACGTCGGACTGGCTGTAGCTTTCAATGGGCTGGCCCGCGCCGTCGCGGCGCACGGTGCCGTCGATGTTGAGCATGACCAGCCCGATGGACATGAGCTGCATGACCTCGCGCGCATAGTTTTCATCCGGCTGGCGGCCCGTGGCGGTGTTCTCCTTCTGGTTGCCGCGGGTGTTGAGGTAGTAGCCCATCGCGGGGTTGAGCGACACGTCCTGCAGCAGGTTGCGGAAGTTGCCGAACGAATGGAATACCAGGGTGTCCCAGTAGTGCGCGATGGCGTGGCTGCGCCAGTTGAAGTCCAGGCCCGAGAGCGAAACCACGAAGATCTCCGACAGCGCCAGCGCGACCCGCTTGCGCAGGCCATCGGGCGATGTCATGAGCTGCGACCAGATCATGCAGTCGCCCGGATAGGTGTTGTCGTAGTAGGCCGTGGAATTGTCGACCGCCGCATACCCGCGCTGGTTGAGCCACTCCCAGCCCGATATGCCGATGGGGGCGTTGAACTGCGAGTTCAGCCAGGCGTCGAAGCCGATGGAGCGGACGGTGGCGATGTCCTGCGTGGTGGCGGCGAACCCTGCCTGCAGCAGAAAGCGAGCAGCGTCCTGGTCGTTGAGCGGCCGGCCGCTGGAGAAGACCGCATCGCCAAAGCTGGCCAGCGCGCCGACGTTGACCACGGCGTTGTTGGTGGGCGGGCCCAGCACCACAACGTTGCCCTGGTACACACCCAGGTAGTTGCGCGTGCCCCCGTAGTAGCGGAAGACGAGCGTGCCGCTGGTCACTGTGGCCTGGTGCGAGTCGAAGTACTGCGGGAAGACCATCTCCGCCCAGTCCATCAGCTCGTCGGGTGTGGGCGTGCGGCTGGCCGCCTGGTCCGACCGGAAGGAGCCCGAGCCGCCCATGTCGCCCAGGAGGGGCATGCGGGGCGCGTTGTCGGCCTGCTTGAGCGCCTGGGGGGCCTCGGCTTCGGCCTCGCCGCCGCCGCAGGCCGCGAGGGCCGCGCTGGCGGCGGCTGCCGCCGACAGCTTGAGCCAGGGAGCGCCCGCGGAGTCCGATGCTGTTGGCGCTGCATCAGCCGGCGACAAAGAGGAGGCTGTGCGGGCGTGCAGCGGTGCTGCCAAGGCTGCATCGGATGCTTCGTGGGCGTGTGTCATAGCGACTTTTGTGAAGATTTGTACAGAAGTGTAGGCAACCTCCTACAAAAGTGGCATTCCCTACCCGACAGTAAGCGTTACCAAAAGAAACGTGCTGGCCTCGTACAGAGGAGAGGGCCGCATGGCGCGATGCGCAGCAGCAACACCCGCTTTTCAACGATTGAAACACCCAGGCTGCTTTAGCGGGTGCTTGTCCGGCATGCCCGTAGGCGTGCGCCGACGTGGGTTCCACGGTGCGGACTACGCGCCGCAGGCGGACTCCTTCTTACAGTCTCTCCATCGCATCACGCAAGTGTTCCACGCAAACCGAGTGGATGGCTGAAGCGAATTTTTTCGAGGATGCACACCATGAACGAAGACACCATCAAGGGCAACTGGAAGCAGTTCACCGGCAAGATCACCGAACAGTGGGGCAAGCTCACCAACGATGACCTGGACGTCATCGACGGCAAGCGCGAGCAGTTCCTGGGCAAGCTGCAGGAACGCCAGGGCATTGCCCGCGACGCCGCCGAAAAGCAGCTCAGCGACTGGCAAACCCGCCATCCCGACTTCCGCTTCAACGACTGACATGGCCTTGGCGCACCGGTAGCCAGAACCCTCCAGGGCCCAAGGCCCTGCAGCTGGCGGGCTACCGAATGCACAACGCTCTTTCAGCACCCCTACAAGACATCCCCTAAGACCCCGAGGAGAAAACCATGAAATTCGCACGCACCCTGATCGCTTCCATCGCCGCCGGCCTGCTGGCCACTTCCGCGATGGCCATGACCGACGCCGAGTACAAGACGGCCAAGGACAAGATCTCTGCCGACTACAAGGCTGCCAAGACCAATTGCGACACCCTGAAGGACAACGCCAAGGACATCTGCGTCAAGGAAGCCAAGGGCGCCGAAAACGTGGCCAAGGCCGAACTGGATGCCCAGCACAAGCCTTCCGACAAGGCCACGAACAAGGCCCGCATGGCACGTGCCGACGCCGACTACGATGTGGCCAAGGAAAAGTGCGATGACTTGAAGGGCAACGCCAAGGACGTGTGCGTGAAGGATGCCAAGGCAGCCCACACCACCGCCAAGGAAAACGCCAAGGTGGCCAAGGCCGCAGCCAAGCCTGCCGACAATGCCGCCGAGAAGGGCGCCCAGGTCGCCGAAGCCCGCAAGGACGCATCGGCCGAAAAGAACGAAGCCAACTACAAGGCCGCCAAGGAGCGTTGCGACGCCATGAGCGGTGATGCCAAGTCCAAGTGTGTGGACGACGCCAAGCGCATGTACGGCCAGAGCTAAATCTCGGGCCAGCCCCCGCACCACGGCCTTCAGGGCCGATGGTGCTTCACCTAGCCCCGCCCCGTGCGGGGCTTTGTCATGGAGCTGCGCCATGGTGTCTGACCTGCATCAAAGCGGCCTTGGCCTTGCGCCTCTAAGCTGGCCCTTCAATTGGCTTGCAAGAACGGAACGGCACATGGCAGCACTGGAATGGTCTGACGCACTGGCACTGGACCTGCCGCTGATGGACGAGACCCATGAGGAGTTCGTCGAGCTCCTGGCGCGGGCGGAGCATTCGGACGATGCGCAACTGCTGGCGCGCTGGCAGGCGCTCATTGCCCACACGGAGCAGCATTTCGGCATGGAAGACCAGTGGATGGCCGGCACGCGCTTTGCAGCGGGCAACTGCCACAGCATGCAGCACAAGGTGGTGCTGCAGGTCATGCGCGAAGGGGCTGAGCGTGCCGGCCGGGGCGAGCTGCAGGTGCTGCGCATGATGGCCGGCGAACTGGCGCTGTGGTTTCCTCAGCATGCGCAGAGCATGGACGCCGCCCTGGCGCTGCACCTGCGCCGCGTGGGGTTCGACGCGGCCACCGGTGTGGTGAAGGCCCCCGAGGCCTTGCCCCAGGGGCTGGTGCACGGCTGCGGCAGTGCCAGCTGCTCGCCTTCGGCCCAGCCCGTGCCAGCCTGAGCGTTGGCACGGCGCGTACCTCAGTGGCTCAGCGCACTGGTGGGATGGCGTGGAAGCAGCACAATCGCCATGTGCCAAGACAGATCCCGCAGTGCAGAGCGCAGCGCCGCCGAGGCGGGTGGCCCGGATGTGCCCGGCGGGCCATAGGCTGCCCGCAGCACGGCCTGCTTGGCGCTGTGCAGCGCGGCACGGTCGTGCGCCTGCAGGGCCGCCAGCAACTGGTCGCGGTAGCGCTGCACACGCCGGGCCTCCGCGTCCGACAGGTCCGGTGCCGGGTGGGTGGTGGCTGCGGCACTGAGGTGGTGTGCCCAGGCCAATGCGGGCGAGGTGGTGGGCTGCTCGGTGCTGTGCATCATGGACGCCCTGGCTGGGTCGGGGTGGCCAGGCCCGAGTGGGGCAGGGGCACGCTGGGTGGCTCCCGTGGCGGCAGGGGTGGGCGGGGCGTGCCGGCGGGTGAGGTCAGTCCATACCAGTTCACCTTGCGGGTCAGTACCATCACGGCGGCCAGTACCAGGAACAGCGCGATGGAACCCACGGCCAGCGCCGTCTGCTCCAGCTGCAGCAGCACGTACAGCAGGCCGTACAGCAGCGCGATCCCCGCACCCAGCGGTATGCCGCGCGCCAGGCTGCCCAGCATGTGGCTTGCATAGTAGGCCAGCAGCAGCACGCAGGCGGTGGCCGCAACGCCGTAGGAGATGCCGAACGGCAGGTGCTCCGACAGGCTCACCAGCAGCAGGAAGAAGCTGCACAGCGCACTGCCCACCAGCAGGTACTGCACCGGGTGCACGCGCAGCTTCTTCATCAACTCGAACAGGCCCACGGCCACGAAGGTCAGGGCGATGAACAGCACGCCGTACTTGGTGGCCCGATCGGCCAGTGTGTAGGGGTTGACCGGGTCCACGAAGGCCACGCTGAAGCTTTCGGCGCATTCGCGCGGGGTGGCGTTGCCCGTGGCGTACTCACTGCTGTCGTCGCCACCGCCGCCGCTGTTCACGCACACCCGCTTGCCGTCGGCAATGTCTTTCTGTGCGGTGGTCGCCAGCGAGGACAGGCGCCAGCGGGCGGTGAAACCTGCCTTGGTCACCTCGCGCTCGGACGGAAGAAACTGCCCCGAGAACGAAGGGTGGGGCCAACTGCTGCTCATCTGTACTTCGGTGTTGCCCCCGATCGGCACGATGGCCAGGCGCTCCGTGCCCACCAGCTCCAGGTCCAGCGTGGCGGTCAGGCCTGTGGCCTGGCCGCGCACCGACTCGGGCAGGCCGGCATGCAGGCCACGGGTGTAGGTGGGGTGGAAGGTGCCGGGCTTGAGCACCAGCGCCTGCTCGCCCAGCGTGACCCGCGCCGTGCGGATGCCGCGCGCATCGCCCACGGCCACCATCAGGATGGGCGCGCCGCAGTTCATGCGCGAGCCCTTCATGGTGCTTTGCGGTTGCAGGCTGGTGAGCGCCCCCCACTGCGCGGTGACGTGCGACTTGAGGTTGTAGGTGTTGACCTTGTGCAGGCCGCGCGCGCGCTCTTCCATCGCTGCGCCGGTGACCACCTTGAGCTGCTCGGGCATGGCCGTGAGCAAAAACTCGCGCCGCTGCTCCACCGTGCGGCGCTCCTCGCCCTTGCCGGTCTCCACGTCCCAGCTTTCCACACAGGCGCTGTGGATCATCGGGCCCATCAGCGTTTGCGGCCCGGCCAGGCTGTCGGCCACGCTCTGCGCCGTCATGCTGCGGTAGCGCTGCCGGTCGCGCACCACGTCCTCGATCAGGCCCAGCCCGATGAGCAGCAGCAGCACGATGACCGCGAGTGCGCCCAGTTTGGTGAACAAGGGGTATTTCAAGAGAACCTCCATAGGGAATTAGGTGGAGGCAGTGTTGGCGGCGGGTGTGAGGGGGCGATGAAGTTTGTGAGGCGGGTGTGAAGTGGAGACGGGTGGCAAAATGTGGCGAACTTTCCCTGCGCCGCCTTCAGGAGCGCCTGCGATGAAACCTGCATCTCGACATATGCCCCGGATCAAAAAACCGTCCGCAACGCTTGCGTCGCGGTGGCTGGGATACTTGTTGCTCGCCGGCCTGGCTGGTGGCTTTCTCTGGGCGCTCTGGGCGCACCCTGTTGTGGTCGGGGCTCTGGTGGCGCTGGCCATGGGCGGCGAGGCGGTCTCCCGCGCACGCGAAAAGAAGCACTTCGCACGGTTGCTGCAGACCCGCTCGGAAGAATCCATTTGCCACTTCGCCCGGTCCATCGACTGCCGCGATGTAGACACCTGGGTCGTGCGCGCCGTGTACGAAGAACTTCAGGCCTGTCTGGCGCACCACCGTGCGCAGTTTCCGTTGCGGGTGACGGACCGACTGGGCGCCGACCTGCAGATCGATGGCGACGAGCTGGACTTGTCTCTTGTGCCAGACATCGCCCAGCGCACGGGTCGCGATCTCTCGTCGACGCAGGCCAACCCCTTCTTCGGAAAGGTCACCACGGTGGGCGACCTGGTGAACTTCTTCAACGCCCAGCCGCGCTGGGCTGTCGCCTGAGCTTGCCTACGCGGCCCGGAATTCCAGCTCCACCCGCAGCCCCGGTGCCGTATTGCGCACCACCATCTGCCCGCCATGCAGCGCCATCACGCGCCGCACGATGGCCAGACCCAGGCCCGAGCCGCTGCGCTCGCCGCCCGGCCGTGCGGTGGTGAAGAAGCGCTCGCCCAGGCGCGGCAGGGCGTAGTCGGGCACGCCCGGGCCGCTGTCCTGCACGGCCACGGTGCTGCCGGCCAGCTCCACCTGCACGCGGCTGCCGGCCGGGGCGAAGTCGATGGCGTTGTCGAGCAGGTTGGTCAGGGCCAGGGTTACGAGCTCGGCCTCCCAAGGGCCGCTGGCACCGCTGCCGGTGACGGCCAGGGTGATGCCGCGCTGGCCCGCGCGCCCTTGCGTGTGGGCCACGGCGGCGCGCGCGCAGTCCTGCAGCGCCACGGGCACGGGCGCATCGGCATGGTGGCGTTGCTCAAGCTTGCTCAGCTCCAGCAGTCGGTCGATGATGCGCTGCAGACGCTCGGCCTGCTGCACCACCTGGGTGGCAAATTCGGCGCGGTCGGCCGGGGGCAGATCGTCCTGCAGCAGCTCGCCGGCGCCGCGGATGGCGGCCACGGGGCTCTTGAGCTCGTGGGTGAGGGCGCGCACATAGCCTTCGATGTAGTCGCGCCCCTCCAGCCGCGCGCGCATGCGGTCCATGGCGCGGGCCAGGTCGCCCAGCTCGCCCGGCACCTCGGGCACGGCCAGTGCCGTGGTGGGGGGCGAATCGTGGTCACCGGCAGCGGGGCCCTGCACGCTCAGCGCATAGTCGCGCAGGCGGCGCACGTTCCACACCATCCACAGTGTCACGGCCACGCCGACGGCGGCCGACAGCACCAGCAGCAGCACGCCGCTGGCCAGCACCTTGTTCTCGGCCCGGTCGATGAAGCGCTGCACTGTGCGCGTGGGCTTGGCCACGGTGAGCACGCCAATGATCCTGCGCTCGGCAGCGCTGCTGCCGGGGGCGTAGATGGGCGCGGCCACGTGCATCACGCCGCTGGCATCGTCGTCCGGCACGTCGCGGGTGGAGCGCGCGCCGTACTCGCCGCGCAGTGTGCGTGCCACGTCGCGCCACTGCGAGTAGTCGGCGCCCACCGCGCGGTTCTCCGAGTCGAACAGCACCCGGCCGGTAGCGTCGGTCACATAGATCCGGTAGTCCAGCGACTGTTTGGAAAACCCCCAGATCGCCGCATCGATGGGCCGGGTGGCATAGGTGCGCACGTGCTGGGCAAAGGCGCTGCCCGCCTCCCCTTGATCCAGCCGGCCGGCCACCAGGTCATCGCTGGCCAGCTCGGCCAGGATGTTGGCGGTGTCCACCATCATGTCCTCCATCACCTCGCGCACACTGGGCTTGATCTCGGCCGTGAACACGCGCAGCACGAAGAAGGCAGCGATGCCGTTGATCAGGAAAAAGGCGAACAGCAGGCGGATGCCCAGGCGCATGGATGGCAGCCCTTACAGTTCGAGGCAGTAGCCCATGCCGCGGTGGGTGGTGATGTATTCGCGTCCCGCATCGGCCTCGCGCAGCTTGGCACGCAGCGTCTTGACGTGCGTGTCCACCGTGCGGTCGGTGCTCTCGCTGTCGTCACCCCAGGCGGCGGCCAGCAGCGCATCGCGCGAGTGGATGCGTCCCGCGCCGCGCAGCAGGCAGGCCAGTAGCCGGTATTCGCGCCGCGTGAGCGCCAGCGGCTGGCCGCGCAGGCTGATGCGCTGACCGGCCTCGTCGTCGTGGAACAGCGGCGCAGGGGCTGTCGTGGCGATGGCGGCAGTGTGCGCACTGGCGCGGCGCAGCAGGGCCTTCACACGCGCCCCCAGCTCGCGCGGGCTGAAGGGCTTGGCCAGGTAGTCGTCGGCCCCCAGCTCCAGGCCCAGCACGCGGTCGATTTCTTCACCGTGCGCGCTGAGCACCAGCACCGGCAGGGTGGCGGTGGCAGGCGCGCCACGCAGCTCGCGCAGCAGGTCCAGCCCGCTGCCATCGGGCAGGCCCACGTCCAGCACCAGCAGGTCGAAGGGCTGCTGGCGCATCTGCTGGCGTGCATCGTGCACCAGCAGGCTGTGCGTCACCGCCAGGCCTTCGCGCTCCAGCGCATAGGCCACGGTGCGCGCGATGGCCGGGTCGTCCTCCAGCAGCAGCAGGCGTGCCGGCATGGTGCGCAGCGAAATCAACGCGCCACCAGCACCGGGAACAGCTTGCCCAGGCCGTCGGCCATCACTTCCACCGCCAGGGCTGCGAGGATCAGACCCATGAGCCGCGTCATCACGTTGATGCCGGTCTTGCCCAGCACGCGCGCGATCGGGTCGGCCAGCGAAAAACACACCGCCGTGGCCAGGGCGATCACCACGCCGTAGCCCACCAGCGCCAGCTGCTGCCAGATGGTTTGCGCCCTGTCGGCATAGATCACCACGGTGGACATGCTGGCCGGCCCCGTGAGCAGTGGAATGGTCAGCGGCACCACCGCGATGCTGGAGCCCGTGGCCGCCTTCTCCACACCTTCCTCCAGCTCATTGGTCATGGGCTTGGCTTCGGCCGGCTGGGCGTTGAGCATGTTCATCGCGCTGATCAGCAGCAGCATGCCCCCGCCCACCTGGAAGCTCTGCAGCGAGATGTTGAAGAACTCCAGGATCTGCAGGCCCAGCAGCGCACAGGCCGCGATCACGCAGAACGAGGCAAACGCCGCCGTGCGGATCGTGGCGCGCCGCTGCGCCGCCGAAAACCCCTGCGTGTAGTGGATGAAGAAGGGCACGATGGCCAGCGGGTTCACGATGGCCAGCAAGGTGATGAGGGGTTTCAGGTCCATCAACGGGCTCCGGAGACGTCTAAGAGTGACATGGTGGTGTAAGGGGATGCGTCCGACATCAGCCACACGATGGCCTGGGCCACCTCGTCGGCCGTGCCGCCGCGCTGCATGGGCACCTGGTGGGCCAGGTCCTGCACCCGGTCGGGCAGGCCGCCGCTGGCGTGGATCTCGGTCTCGATGAGCCCCGGTCGCACGGCATTCACCCGGATCCCCTCGGCCGCCACCTCGCGCGCCAGGCCGATGGTGAAGCTGTCGATGGCGCCCTTGCTGGCCGCATAGTCCACATACTGGTGGGCCGAGCCCAGGCGCGAGGCGGCGCTGGACACATTGACGATGGAGCCACCCGTGCCGCCATGGCGCGTGCTCATGCGCCGCACCGCCTCGCGGGCACAGACAATGGCGCCGATCACATTCGTCTCGAACATGCGGCGCAGGCGCGCCACGCCCATCTCGTCCACGCGGGCCGTCACGTCCACCACCCCGGCGTTGTTCACCAGAGCAGTGAGGCGACCGAGTTGCGCATCGACCGCTGCGAACATGGCCAGCACCTGCTCTTCATGGGCCACGTCGCCCTGCACGGCGATGGCCTGGCCGCCCTGGGCGCGGATCTGCCGCACCACGGCCTCGGCGGCGGCCTGGTTGGCTAGGTAGTTCACGGCCACGGCCCAGCCCTGGCGGGCGGCCAGCACGGCGGTGGCGGCGCCGATGCCCCGGCTGCCCCCGGTAATCAATGCGACTTTGTCCAAATCGGCGTCTCCTGCAAGAATGGGGCATTACAGCATTGCCGGGAACCTTTGCGGGGCCTGGTTAGCCCCCTTCCATTCCCCATCTGTCTGGTATTTTCGTCTTCAAGGAGTTGCACCATGGGCCAATTTGTCGATCTGAAGTCCGCCGACGGCTTCGTCTTTCCCGCCTGGGTGGCCGAGCCCGATACCGCACCACGCGGCGCCGTGGTCGTGCTGCAGGAGATCTTCGGGGTCAACTCGCACATCCGCGCCGTGGCCGACCGCTTTGCCGCGCGGGGCTACGTGGCCGTGGCGCCTGCCACCTTCCACCGCGTGCAGCCTGGCGTGGAACTGGGCTACACGCCCGAGGACATTGCTGCTGGCGCAGCCCTCAAGGCGGCCGTGGAAGGCCTGCCCAGCCCCGGCGTGCTGCCCGACATCCAGGCCGCCATCGATCACGCGGCCGAGCGCAGCAGCCGCAAGGTGGGCATCGTGGGCTTTTGCTGGGGCGGCCTGCTGACCTGGCGCTCGGCCTGCCTGCTCAAGGGCCTGTCGGCCGCCGTGCCCTACTACGGCGGTGGCATCACCACCGAGACCGAGATGGCGCGCCAGCCCCAGGTCCCCGTGCTGGCGCATTTCGGCCGGCGCGACAAACACATCCTGATCGACGGCGTGCAGGCCTTCGCGCGCACGCACCCCGAGGTGGAAGTGCATATCTACGAGGCCGACCACGGCTTCAACTGCGACCAGCGCGGCAGCTACGACGAGGCCTCGGCCCTGGCCGCGCGCGACCGCACGCTGGCTTTCTTCGACAAGCACCTGGGCTGACGCCATGGCCTGCAGCTTCCTGCGCGGTTTCGTGGCGATGGCGCTGGGCGGGTTGGCCTGCGCATCCCAGGCGGCCGACTACACCGGCCCTTTGTTCGACTCGCACCTGCACTACAACGAGGAGGCCTGGAACGGTGCGGCCGGCCCGCACCCACCGGCCGACGTGCTGGCACGCATGCAGGCATCGGGCGTGCGCGCCATCGTGGCCAACTCGCGGCCCAACACCGGCTCGCAGGCCCTGGCCGCTTCACGCGAGGTGCGCGAGGCCGGCATCGCCGTCGTGCCCTTCGTGCGCCTGTACCGCAACCGCGAGGACTACAGCAACTGGTTCCGCGACGAGACCATCTACGAGATGGTGCTGGCCGAGCTGGCCAAGGGCACGGCCTCCGGCCCCTACAAGGGCATCGGCGAGTTCCACCTGTACGACAGCGCCAATGCCGATGGCCCCGTGGCCAAAAAGCTCATGGTGCTGGCCGAGCAGCGCGACCTGGTGGTGCTGGCGCATGTGGACGATGCCGCCATCGACCTGCTCATGGCCAACACCCCGTCCAAGGGCCAGAAGCTGCGCCTGGTCTGGGCGCACACGGGCATCGGCGGTGCGACGGTAGAGCGGGTGGACGCACTCATGGCGCGCTACCCGGGCCTGGTGGGCGAGCTGTCGTACCGCCCCGGCCTGGTGTGCGACGACAACCAGCTGTGCCCGGCCTGGCGCGCCTTGCTGCTCAAGTACCCCACGCGCTTCGTGGTGGGGTCGGACACCTGGGTCAACCAGCGCTGGCAGCACTACGAAGGCCTCATGAAGGGCTACCGCACCTGGCTGGGTGGCCTGCCACCAGCCGTGGCGCAGGGTGTGGCGTTTGGCAACAGCGCTGCCCTGTTCGGGGTGCCCGTGCCACGCAAATAGGGCTTTGGGGCGCGCTGTCGCCTATGATTTCCGGGCCGGCGTGGCGCGGCCAGGGCTTTCCTGGCGCGCCGCAGCCTGCATTGCGGAGACAAGTCCTTGAAAACCATAACAACCCTGTTGATCCAACCCGCGCGTCCAACTACGCACATTGCCTGTGCGTTGGCCCTGGCTGCCGCCAGTCTGTGCACACTGGCACCCGCCATGGCTGCCCCGGCCTTCGGGCCCACCCAGACCGTGCAGGGCACGCCGCTGGTGCTGCAAGGCGCGGGCACGCGCTACCGCGCCGTGTTCAAGGTCTACGACATGGCGCTGTACCTGCCGCGCAAGGTCCGCACGGCCGAGGAGATTCTGGCCACCACCGGCGCCATGCGGCTGGATTTTGTCGCCCAACGCGACATTCCGGGCACGGACCTGGGGCTGTCGTTCATCAAGGGCCTGTCTGCCAACGCCACGCCCGACCAGATCCGGCGCCACACGCCGTCGAGCAACCGCCTGGTCGAGATCTTCTCGGGCCGCACCAAGCTGGCATCGGGCGACACCTTCGCGATGGAGTTCGTGCCGGGCAAGGGCACCACCTTCTACATCCAGGGCCAGGCCCAGGGCGCGCCGGTGGGCGATGCCGAATACTTCGGCATGGTGCTGCGCATCTGGCTGGGGGCCGCGCCGGTGGACAGCCAGCTCAAGGACGCCTTGCTGTCCTCCGGCGCCAACTGACCTGCCCCCCGCCCCGAACGCGGGGCGTGTCGGCAAGGGCTTTCAGGAGCCTGTCCGGGCCAGGTAGCGCTTGCGCCAGAACACCGCAATCAGGAGGGTGGCGATGGTGATCATGGAGCCCATGGCCCACCAGAAACCGTCCTGCTTGTGCACCAGCGGGATGAACTCGAAGTTCATGCCGAAGATGCCGGCAATCAGGTTCAGCGGCAGGAACACCGCCGTGAGCGCCGTCAGCGTGCGCATGATGTCGTTGGTGCGGTTGCCCTGCATCGAAAAATGCATCTGCACCGTGGTTTCGGTGCTTTGCTCCATGCGCCGCACATGGTGCACCACGCGCTCGATGTGCTCCAGCACGTCGCGGCTGCGCACCTTGAGCAGGTCCAGGTCGCGCATGCCGGCGGGCGTCTGGGGCGTTTCCCAGGTCTCCAGCGCGTCGATCCAGTCCTGCACGGCGGTGCGCTGGTCCTCGCAGATCTCGTCCAGTGCGTGCAGCGACAGGCGTGCCTCCAGCAGCGAACTCCAGTTGACGTTGCGTGCCCGGGGCTTGAGCAGCTCGGTCTGCCAGTGATCGAGCTCGCGCGAGAGTTCGCGGCGCAGGTCCAGGTAGCCATCCACCATGAGGTTCACCACGCGCAGCATCAGGTCGGCCGGTGAGGTGGGCTTGCGCGAACCGGAGGCGGTGGGATTGGCCCGGCCTTCGCGCGGGTCCATGGGGGCTGGCGCCAGCAGGCGCGCCGCATAGGCATCGCGCACGCTGCAGTCGCCAGGATGCACCGTCAGCAGCACCCGGTCGAACACGGCGAACCCCACCGGGCTGGTGTCGATGCGCCGCAGCACCGGCGTGCCGCCGCGCCGGTGCGTGGCCTTCGCCGTGTCAGCGCTGTCCTCCGAAGGTACCGTGGCCAGGCGGCGGAACACCAGCAGGTCGTATTGCGAGGTGTAGTCGTAGTGCGACGGCAACTGCCCGTTGAGCAGGTCGGAGACATGCAGGTCCACCAATTGCAGGCCGGTCAGCCGCTGCAGGGCACCCTGGACCTCGGCCAGCTGCGCCTGGAAGGCCGGGCGCGCGCAGGCGATCCAGAAAAAGCCCTGCTCTGGGGGCGCATGGGGCAGGACGTCCAGCTCCTGGACCCCACTGCTCTGGATATGGAAGATGCGCATCGATGCCCGGTGTTTGGATGTTGGGAAGGTACCTGCGGCCTGCTGATGCCGCGTGCCGCTATCGCTTGAGGAGCAAGCGGGCGGCGTCGCGGGCAAAGTAGGTCAGCACGCCATCGGCACCCGCGCGCTTGAATGCCAGCAGGCTTTCCATCATCACCGCGTCGTGGTCCAGCCAGCCGTTGGCCGCAGCGGCCTTGAGCATGGCGTACTCGCCGCTTACCTGGTAGGCGAAGGTGGGCACGCCGAACTCGTCCTTCACGCGGCGCACCACGTCCAGGTAGGGCATGCCGGGCTTGACCATCACCATGTCGGCGCCTTCGGCGATGTCCTGGGCCACCTCGCGCAGCGCCTCGTCGGTGTTGCCGGGGTCCATCTGGTAGACGTTCTTGTCCGCCTTGCCCAGGGCGCCGCGCGTGCCCACCGCATCGCGAAAGGGGCCGTAGAAGGCGCTTGCGTACTTGGCGCTGTAGGCCATGATGCGCGTGTGGATGTGGCCCTGCACCTCCAGCGCCTCGCGGATCGCGCCGATGCGCCCGTCCATCATGTCGCTGGGGGCGACGATGTCCACACCCGCTTCGGCATGCGTGAGCGCCTGGCCGGTGAGGATCTCCACCGTGTCGTCGTTGATGATGTAGCCGGTGTCGTCCAGCACGCCGTCCTGCCCGTGGCTGGTGTAGGGGTCCAGCGCCACATCGGTCATCACGCCCAGGGTGGGGAATTCCTTCTTCAAGGCGCGCACCACGCGCGGTATCAGGCCGTCGGGGTTCAGGGCTTCCTTGCCATCGGGTGTCTTCAGGGCCGCGTCGATGGCCGGGAACAGGGCCAGCACCGGGATGCCCAGCTGCACGCAGTCTTCTGCCACGGGCAGCAGCAGGTCCAGGCTCAGGCGGTCCACACCCGGCATGGAAAGCACGGCCTCCCGCCGGTTCTCGCCTTCGTGCACGAACACCGGGTAGATCAGGTCGTGCGGGGTGACGCTGTGCTCGCGCACCAGGTTGCGGGTGAAGGCGTCGCGGCGCAGGCGGCGCGGGCGGTTTTGCGGAAAGGGGGCGGGGCTTGGGAGGTGCATGGGGAAAATTGTGCCTCAAGCGCGCCCACCAAGGCTGCGAGAGGGCTGCTGCCGGAGTTGTCAAACCCTGCTTGTATGCCCCGCAGGCTGGTGCTAAATTGGTTGCGGGCAGCTTGCTGTCCCCCGCTTTTCCTCCCTGAGCGGGGCCCTGGGCTGCCGTAATGCGGGCAGGGCTTTCGAAGCCCGGCAGCTTTTGCCGGGCTTTTTTTTGTGGCTTGCCTGCCTTGCCTTCTCTGCGTACGCGTCGCCAGGACTTGTTCAGCGTTCCCTTAAACTGCAGCCATGCTCTGGGTCAAAGCCTTCCACATCGTCTTCATCGCCAGCTGGTTCGCCGGCCTGTTCTACCTGCCGCGCATCTTCGTGAATCTGGCCATGGTGGCACCGGGCTCGGTGGCCGAGCGGGAGCGCCTGATCCTCATGGCGCGCAAGCTGCTGCGCTTCACCACCTTCCTGGCGGTGCCCGCGCTGGCCCTGGGCCTCTGGCTGTGGCTGGGCTATGGCATCGGCCGCGGGCCGGGCAACGGCTGGATGCATGCC
The DNA here is from genome assembly GCF_001428665.1 of Acidovorax sp. Root219. GTDB lineage: Bacteria > Pseudomonadota > Gammaproteobacteria > Burkholderiales > Burkholderiaceae_C > Acidovorax. Next base: position 7,501 of record NZ_LMIJ01000011.1, on the reverse strand, counting down.
AAGCTGGCCGTGGTGGTGCTGGTCATCGGCTACCACCACGCCTGCGGCGTGCTGCTGCGCAAGCTGGCCGATGGCAGCAGCCGCCGCAGCCACCGGTGGTTCCGCTGGTTCAACGAGGTGCCAGTGCTGCTGCTGGTGACCGCCGTGGTGCTGGTCGTGGTCAAGCCTTTCTGACAGCATCAGAGCGTCCGTGTACAAAAGCTCGGCCGGCCCCCTCGCGCTGATCTATGCGGCGCTGATCGTCTTTGCCAGCCTGTTTCCGTTCGATGGCTGGCGCGCGCAGGGCATCGACCCCTGGGTGTTTCTCGTGGCCCGCATGCCGCCGCCGTACTGGACGGGGTTCGACGTCACCTCCAACTTCATTGGCTACGCGCCCCTGGGTTTCCTGCTGGCGCTGGCATTGATGCGCATGCGCTGGCGCTGGGGGGCCTGGGTGCTGGCCACGGTGGCCGGTGTACTGCTGTCGCTCAGCCTGGAGTTTCTGCAGATCTACCTGCCCCGGCGCGTGCCCTCCAACATGGACCTGGCGCTCAATTCGGCAGGCACGCTGGTGGGTGCGCTCACGGCTGCGGCGCTGGAGCGCCTGGGGGCCATTGACCGCTGGAGCGATTTCCGCGACCGCTGGTTCGTGCAGGACGCGCAGGGCGCGCTGGTGCTGCTGGCGCTGTGGCCGCTGGCCCTGCTGTTCCCTGCCGCCTTGCCGTTCGGCCTGGGGCAGGTGCTCGAGCGGCTGGAGGGGGCCCTGGTCGAGATACTGGCCGACACCCCGTTCCTGGACTGGCTGCCCATGCGCGACACAGATCTTGATCCCCTGTCCCCCGGCGGCGAGCTGCTGTGCGTGACGCTGGGTCTGCTGATTCCCTGTCTTTTGGGCTACTGCGTGATCCGCCAGGCATCGCGCCGGGCGCTGTTCGCTCTGGCTGTGGTGGTGGTGGGTGTGGTGCTCACGGCGCTGTCGGCGGCGCTGAGCTGGGGCCCCGCCCATGCGTGGGAATGGATGGGCCTGCCCGTGCGCGTGGGCGTGTGGAGCGCGCTTGCTCTTGCGGTCGTGCTGCTGGCTTTGCCCCGGCGCGCCTGCGCGGCCGTGCTGCTGCTGGTGCTGGTGTGGCACCTGGGGCTGCTCAACCAGGCGCCGACCAGTGCCTATTTTGCCCAGACCCTGCAGGCCTGGGAGCAGGGGCGCTTCATCCGCTTCTACGGCCTGGGCCAGTGGCTGGGCTGGGTCTGGCCCTATGCGGCATTGGCCTATGTGGTGGTGCGCGTGGCCCGGCGCGACGGTCCGGCCTGAACGCCTTTTGGGGGTTATGGGCATAGGCCGTGCAGGGCACCGCTTCTAGAATGGCGGCATGACCGACACCTCCACGACGACACCGGCGGCACAGCCGAGCTACTACCAGCGGCACATCTTCTTTTGCCTGAACGACCGTGCCAACGGCGAAGACAGCTGCGCCCACCACGGTGCGCAGGCCGCCTTCGACCGCTGCAAGTCGCAGGTGAAGGCCGCCGGCCTGTCCGGCGCCGGCAAGGTGCGTGTGAACAAGGCGGGCTGCCTGGACCGCTGCGCGGGCGGGCCAATCGCCGTGGTCTACCCCGAGGCGGTCTGGTACACCTTCGTGGACAGCGCCGACATCGACGAGATCGTCGAATCGCACCTCAAGAATGGCCAGGTGGTGGAGCGTTTGCGCACGCCGCCGGAACTCGGCCGCTGATTCGCATTCAGAGCGCTGTTGTCCTTCCTGATTCCAGGCTGCCTGCATTGCCTTGTATGCGCAGACTGCTATTGACCTGGTAGCAAATTTTCGTGAATTCCCAGACCGAACGCCTGACCCTCACCGGCGCCGCCGGCGCCATCGAGGCGGTGCGCGACGCCGCCGTGCTGCCCGAGGGCGCGGCCCCGCGTGGCATCGCCGTCATTGCCCACCCCCACCCGCTGTTTGGCGGCACCATGGACAACAAGGTGGTGCAGACCCTGGCGCGGGCCTTCGTGCACAGCGGCTGGACGGCGGTGCGCTTCAACTTCCGCGGCGTGGGTGGCAGCGCCGGCACGCACGACGAGGGCCGGGGCGAGGCCGAGGATTTCCTGGAGGTGGTGCGCCAGGCTGCGCCCGAGGGGCCGTTGGCCCTGGCCGGCTTCTCGTTCGGCGCTTTCGTGACCAGCCACGCGCTGGCGCGCCTGTGGGGCGAGCGTGCCATCGAGCGTGTGGTGCTGGTGGGCACTGCCGCCAGCCGCTTTGCCGTGGCGCCCGTGCCCCCCGAAGCGCACGAACGCACCCTGGTCGTGCATGGAGAACAGGACGACACCGTGCCCCTGGCCGCCGTGATGGACTGGGCGCGGCCCCAGATACTCCCTGTGACAGTCGTCCCCGGTGGGGGGCATTTCTTTCACGGACAATTGCCACTTCTCAAAAACCTGGTGACCCGCCACCTGCTGGCTGGCGCCTGAGCTTCCCGGGCCACCGCGCGCATTGCGCGCGGCTGCATGCCGCTTCGGGCCGTCTCCCGCCGCCTTCTGCTGTTTTCTTTCCTCTTCTCACCCGAATGCTTGTTTCCATGAAGTCCTTATTGCACACGCTGCGCTCCGTCCTCCTTGCTGCGGTGCTCGCGCCAGCCGCCCTGTGGGCGCAGGTGCAGGCCCCTCAGCCACCGGAGATCGCCGCGCGCAACTACCTGCTGCTGGATATCACGGCTGGACAGGTGCTGGCCGCCAAGGACATCGATGCGCCAGTGGAGCAGGCTTCGCTGACCAAGCTGATGACCGGCTACCTGGTGTTCGATGCCCTGCGTGCCAAGAAGATCGCCCTCGACCAGAAGCTGCCGGTGAGCGTGCTGGCCTGGAAAATGCCCGGCTCGCGCATGTTCATCGATCCCAAGATGCAGGTGCCGGTGGACGATCTGATCAAGGGCATGATCGTGCAGTCGGGCAATGACGCCACCATGGCCCTGGCCGAAGGCGTGGGCGGCACCGCCGAGAACTTCGTCAAGCTGATGAACGACCAGGCCAAGGCCCTGGGCATGAAGAACACCGCCTACAAGAACCCCGAGGGCCTGACCGAGCCCGGGCATACCACCACCGCCCGCGATTTGGGCGTGCTGGCCAGCCGGCTCATGAAGGACTTCCCGGAGTACATGCACTACTACGCCACCAAGCAGTACAGCTACCCGGGTACACCCGTCTCCAACGGCAACAACCGCAATTCCCTGCTGTTCCGCGACCCGACGGTGGATGGCCTCAAGACCGGCCATACCGCCGCCGCCGGGTACTGCCTGGTGGCCACCTCCAAGCGCGACTTCCCCAATGTCGGCCAGCGCCGACTGCTGTCCATCGTGCTGGGCGCCGCCAGCGAGAATGCCCGTGCCAATGAAAGCCAGAAGCTGCTGAACTGGGGCTACACCGCCTTCGAGGCGGTCAAGCTGTTCGACGCCGGCCAGCCCGTGGCCACCCCCGCTGTCTGGAAGGGCACGGAAAACACCCTCAAGATCGGCCGTGCGGAGGCCATCGTGGTGGCCGTGCCCTCGGGCAGCGGCGGCAAGATCAAGACCGAGATCGCCCGCCCCGACCCCCTGGTGGCACCCTTTGCCAAGGGCCAGGCGGTGGGCTCGCTGAAGGTGGTGCTGGGCGAGCAGACGCTGGCCGAGGTGCCTCTGGTGGCGCTCGATGGCGTGGCGCAGGCCGGCATTCTGGGCCGCGCCTGGGATGCCATCCGCCTCTGGATAAAGTAAGGCTACCCCTTGGAAGGGGAAAGGCGCCCCTGCGGCGGGGCGGCCCTTGCACGGCGGCACTGGCCTGGGCCGCGCGCTTTCAATGGCTGGTGGCGGTGCTTGAGTGTCAGGCCCCGGGAAACCTGGGGGCAAAGTCGACTGCTGCTTGCCCACCGAGACCCATGCTGCTACATTAGAAGGCTTTTCGGAAATTCCGAAGGGTTTCACGTTTTCGTTTTTTACGTTTAGGGACGTATTCATGCCAACCATCAATCAACTAGTCCGTCAGGGGCGCGAGGTCGAAAAGATCAAGTCCAAGAGCCCTGCGATGGAAAACTCTCCTCAGCGCCGCGGCGTGTGCACCCGTGTGTACACCACGACGCCAAAGAAGCCTAACTCCGCTCTGCGCAAGGTCGCCAAGGTTCGCCTGACCAACGGCTTCGAAGTCATTTCCTACATCGGCGGTGAAGGCCACAACCTGCAGGAACACAGCGTGGTGCTGGTTCGCGGCGGTCGTGTCAAGGACTTGCCCGGTGTGCGTTACCACATCGTGCGCGGTTCGCTCGACTTGCAAGGCGTGAAAGACCGCAAGCAGTCGCGCTCCAAGTACGGCGCCAAGAAGCCAAAGGCCAAATAAGCCCTGGCGGTTGTGTCTCCATCGGTGTTTGATTCGCCTGGCAGGCGCAGTCAAACGAAGTGACCCCAAGCGCGGACTGTTCCGTGTGGGTCGAGTAAGTGGGGTTCTGAATGAATCTCGCGGTGTCTGAAAAGATGCCAACTGAAGCAATATGAGGTGAAAAATGCCACGTCGTCGCGAAGTCCCCAAACGTGAAATTCTGCCGGATCCCAAGTTCGGCAATGTAGAGCTGTCCAAATTCATGAACGTGATCATGGAAGGCGGCAAGAAAGCTGTTGCAGAGCGCATCATTTACGGTGCCCTGGAACTGATCGAGAAGAAGCACCCTGACAAGGACCCGCTGGAAGCCTTCACCGTTGCCATCAACAACGTGAAGCCCATGGTCGAAGTGAAGTCCCGCCGTGTGGGCGGTGCCAACTACCAGGTGCCAGTCGAAGTGCGCCCTGTCCGTCGCCTGGCCCTGTCCATGCGCTGGATCAAGGAAGCGGCCCGCAAGCGCGGCGAGAAGTCGATGGCCCAGCGTCTGGCCAACGAGCTGCTCGAAGCGACCGAAGGCCGTGGCGGTGCCATGAAGAAGCGTGACGAAGTTCACCGCATGGCCGAAGCCAACAAGGCTTTCAGCCACTTCCGCTTCTAAATCGACGAACTGCTTTCGTCGCCAAGCGCAAGGCTGCCGGCATTTTTGCCTGCAGCCTTGTGGCGATTGAGGTGGTCACAAAATTGACGGGTTGCAGCGCCACAATGCTGGGCCCCTCCCCTGAATAACACGACCCATCCAAGGATCCACCATGGCTCGCAAGACTCCCATCGAGCGCTACCGCAATATCGGTATCTCGGCCCACATTGACGCTGGCAAGACCACGACCACCGAACGCATCCTGTTCTACACGGGCGTGAGCCACAAGATTGGTGAAGTGCACGATGGCGCTGCCACCATGGACTGGATGGAACAGGAGCAAGAGCGCGGCATCACGATCACCTCGGCTGCCACGACCTGTTTCTGGAAGGGTATGGACAACTCCTACCCTGAGCACCGTTTCAACATCATCGACACCCCCGGCCACGTGGACTTCACCATCGAAGTGGAACGTTCGATGCGCGTGCTCGACGGCGCCTGCATGGTGTATTGCGCCGTGGGCGGCGTGCAGCCCCAGTCGGAAACCGTCTGGCGCCAGGCCAACAAGTACAAGGTGCCACGCCTGGCCTTTGTGAACAAGATGGACCGTACCGGTGCCAACTTCTTCAAGGTCTATGACCAGATGAAGCTGCGCCTGAAGGCCAACCCCGTGCCCGTGGTGATCCCGATCGGCGCAGAAGACACCTTCACCGGCGTGGTTGACCTGCTCAAGATGAAGGCCATCATCTGGGACGAAGCATCCCAGGGCATGAAGTTCAGCTACGAAGAAATTCCGGCCGAGCTGCTGGCCTCCGCCAAGGAATGGCGCGAAAAAATGGTCGAAGCTGCGGCTGAAGCCTCTGAAGAGCTGATGAACAAGTACCTGGAAGAGGGCGACCTCTCCGAGGACGAGATCAAGTTCGGCCTGCGCACCCGTACCATCGCCACGGAAATCCATCCGATGCTGTGCGGCACCGCGTTCAAGAACAAGGGTGTGCAGCGCATGCTCGACGCCGTGATCGACTACCTGCCCGCGCCTACGGACATCGCAGACGTGACCGGTACCGATGAAGACGAAAACCCCGTGACCCGCAAGGCGGATGACGGCGAGAAGTTCTCGGCCCTGGCATTCAAGCTGATGACCGACCCGTTCGTCGGCCAGTTGACCTTCGTGCGCGTGTACTCCGGCGTGCTCACCAAGGGCGACACCGTCTACAACCCCATCAAGGGCAAGAAAGAACGCATTGGCCGTATCGTGCAGATGCACGCCAACGAGCGCCAGGAAGTCGAAGAAATCCGCGCCGGCGACATCGCTGCCTGCGTGGGCCTGAAGGACGTGACGACCGGCGAAACGCTGAGCGACATCGACTCCCAGATCATTCTGGAGCGCATGGTGTTCCCTGAGCCTGTGATCACGCAGGCTGTGGAACCCAAGACCAAGGCCGACCAGGAAAAGATGGGCATCGCCCTGCAACGCCTGGCTGCCGAAGATCCATCGTTCCGCGTGAAGACCGACGAAGAGTCGGGCCAGACCCTGATCGCCGGCATGGGCGAGCTGCATCTGGAAATCATCGTCGACCGCATGAAGCGTGAATTCGGTGTGGAAGCCAACGTGGGCAAGCCCCAGGTGGCTTACCGCGAAACCATCCGCAAGACGGTGGAAGAGGCCGAAGGCAAGTTCGTGCGCCAGTCCGGCGGCAAGGGCCAGTACGGTCACGTCGTGCTCAAGATCGAACCCAACGAAGTGGGCAAGGGCATCGAGTTCGTCGACGCCATCAAGGGCGGTGTGGTTCCTCGCGAATTCATCCCGGCCGTGGAAAAGGGTATCAACGAAGCCGTGACGCAAGGCGTCCTGGCCGGCTACCCCGTGGTGGACGTCAAGGTCACGCTGCACTTCGGTTCGTACCACGATGTGGACTCGAACGAACTGGCGTTCAAGATGGCTGCCATCTTCGGCTTCAAGGAAGGCTGCCGCAAGGCCAACCCGGTCATCCTGGAACCCATGATGGCCGTGGAAGTGGAAACGCCTGAAGACTACGCCGGCAACGTGATGGGCGATCTGTCCTCGCGTCGCGGCATGGTGCAAGGCATGGAAGACATTCCTGGCGGTGGCAAGGCCATCCGCGCCGAAGTGCCCCTGTCGGAAATGTTCGGCTACTCGACCACGCTGCGCTCGGCCACGCAAGGCCGCGCCACGTACTCGATGGAATTCAAGCACTACAGCGAAGCGCCTCGCAACGTGTCGGAAGCCATCATGGCTGCCCGCGCCAAGTAAGCAGTTCGCAGGGACTGCCGCCAGCACCTGGTTTCAGGTGCCGGCGGCACCACCCTCCCCACGCAAGATTTTTGCAGTCTGCGATCCGGTGCCGCCCCGTTGCCTGTGCAGGGCGAACCAGCAATCGGATGCAGACGTTAAACCACAACACAGGCATCGCTCTTTGGAGAATTGAAAAATGGCAAAAGGTAAATTCGAACGCACCAAGCCCCACGTCAACGTGGGCACGATCGGCCACGTGGACCATGGCAAGACGACCCTGACGGCGGCCATC
>NZ_LMIJ01000010.1:528347-528492 GCF_001428665.1 Acidovorax sp. Root219 | reverse complement strand
CACCGTCAAGACCACCTGCACCGGCGTGGAAATGTTCCGCAAGCTGCTGGACCAAGGCCAGGCTGGCGACAACGTTGGCCTGCTGCTGCGCGGCACCAAGCGTGAAGACGTGGAACGCGGCCAAGTGCTGTGCAAGCCCGGCTCG
>NZ_LMIJ01000010.1:164871-528261 GCF_001428665.1 Acidovorax sp. Root219 | reverse complement strand
GGAAGAAGGCCTGCGCTTCGCCATCCGTGAAGGCGGTCGTACCGTCGGCGCCGGCGTCGTGGCAAAGATCATCGCCTAATAAGGTTATAGGGGTATAGCTCAATTGGCAGAGCGTTGGTCTCCAAAACCAAAGGTTGTAGGTTCGATTCCTACTGCCCCTGCCACTTGAATGTGGCCCCCAACAAGCCCGCCAGACCCTGGCGGGCTTCGGCGTCTTGGGCGACGCCGCGAATCGGAGCAGGAAACAATACACATGGCCACTTCCCAGGTTGAAACCGTCAATACCGGTGCTGACAAAGCCAAGCTTGCTGCTGTGGCCGCGCTGGTCATTGCATCGGTCGCTGGCTTTTACTTGCTGAGCAAGCAGGGTGCGATTGCCCAGTGGGCTGCATTGATCGTCGGACTGGTTGCTGCCGCTGCCGTGTTCCTGGTGTCCGAGCCAGGCCGGCAGTTTGTCGCGTTTGCGCGCGAAGCCTGGCGCGAAGTCAAGAAGGTCGTCTGGCCCACCCGCAAGGAAACCTTGCAGATGACGGCCTACGTGTTTGCGTTTGTCGTCATCATGGCGCTTTTCCTGTGGTTCACCGACAAGACCCTCGAATGGCTTCTGTACGACCTCGTTTTGGGCTGGAGGAAGTAACGCCATGACAAGCACCCCTGTGGAAACCACCGGAGCCGAGGCTCTGGCACCCGCCGCGCCATCGAATCCCGATCTGCGCTGGTACATCGTTCATGCCTACTCGGGCATGGAAAAAGCGGTCGAGCGCAACATTGTGGAGCGCATCGGCCGTTCGGGCATGGAGACCAAGTTCGGCCGCATCCTCGTTCCCACCGAAGAAGTCGTGGAAATGAAGAACGGCCAGCGCAAGACCACCGAGCGCCGCCTGTTCCCGGGCTATGTGTTCGTTGAAATGGTCATGGACGACGATACCTGGCACTTGGTGAAGCACACCAACAAGGTCACGGGTTTTGTGGGCGGTGCCAAGAACCGTCCCGCCCCCATCTCGGAAGACGAAGTGCAGAAGATCGTCAGCCAGATGCAGGAAGGCACCGAGAAGCCCCGCCACAAGGTGGAGTTCATGGTGGGCGAGCTGGTGCGCGTCAAGGAAGGCCCGTTCACCGACTTCAATGGCTCGGTGGAAGAAGTCAATTACGAGAAGAGCCGTGTACGGGTGTCCGTCATGATCTTCGGCCGCTCCACCCCGGTGGAGCTCGAATTCGGCCAGGTTGAAAAGACCTGAGCTTCAAGGTTTGGATGCCGCACCTTTCGGCTCGGTGCGGATGAAAGTGTTGTCGAGTCGTTAACCCCGGGGAGCTCAGGCCGCAAGGCCAAGGCGTTATCACCCGCAAGGAGTAAAGCATGGCGAAAAAAATCGTCGGTTTTATCAAGCTGCAAGTTCCAGCTGGTAAGGCCAATCCATCCCCACCGATCGGCCCAGCACTGGGTCAACGTGGTCTCAACATCATGGAGTTCTGCAAGGCATTCAATGCGCAGACCCAAGGCGTTGAGCCAGGCCTGCCATTGCCCGTGGTCATCACGGCTTTCGCAGACAAGAGCTTCACCTTCATCATCAAGACGCCGCCTGCGACGACCCTGATCAAGAAGGCCATCAAGCTCGACAAGGGTTCTGCGAACCCGCTGAAGACCAAGGTCGGCAAGATCACGCGCGAACAGCTCGAAGAGATCGCCAAGACCAAGATGAAGGACATGAACGCCGCCAACGTAGCCGCCGCTGTGCGCACGCTGGCTGGCTCTGCACGCTCGATGGGCGTGACGGTGGAGGGTTTGTAATATGGCCAAGCTGACCAAGAAGCAAAAAGCCCTGCAAGGCAAAGTCGACAGCAACAAGCTGTACGCATTCGCCGATGCAGTCGTGATCGTGAAGGAAGCCGCTACGGCCAAGTTCGACGAATCCATCGATGTGGCCGTTCAGCTTGGCATCGATGCCAAGAAGTCCGACCAGGTGGTTCGCGGCGCCGTGGTGCTGCCCAACGGTACCGGCAAGACGACCCGCGTGGCTGTGTTCGCCCAGGGCGCCAAGGCTGAAGAAGCCAAGGCTGCTGGTGCCGACATCGTCGGTATGGACGACCTGGCCGCCATGGTCAAGGCCGGCGACATGCCCTTCGACGTGGTGATCGCTGCCCCTGATGCCATGCGCGTCGTGGGTACGCTGGGCCAGATCCTGGGCCCACGTGGCCTGATGCCCAACCCCAAGGTGGGCACCGTGACGCCTGACGTCGCTACGGCTGTGAAGAACGCCAAGGCAGGTCAAGTGCAGTTCCGCGTCGACAAGGCCGGTATCGTGCACAGCACGATCGGCCGCCGCTCGTTCGACAACGACAAGCTGCAAGGCAACCTGGCTGCACTGATCGAAGCCCTGACCAAGGCCAAGCCTGCAACCAGCAAGGGTGTGTACCTGCGCAAGGTGGCAGTGTCTTCCACGATGGGCCTGGGTGTCCGCGTGGATACGCAGACCATCGCAGCGTAATTGCAAGAAATCTTCGGACCCGCCTTCACGGGCAGGCCCGATGTGGTGGGCTGAGGCTGCTTCGGTAGCCACAGGCCATCCAAGACCGTTGGTGCGCGATCCCGTCGCGCTTAAAGACACAGAGACGCCAACGCAGATGGCGATCCCGCTGCAGATGGAAAACTTTCCTGAACAGTTGGTCGCTGCAACAAGAGCGTGCACGAGGCAACCGCCGAGTGCGCATTTTAAGGAGTAGACCTTGAGTCTTAATCGCAGTGAGAAAGAAGCGGTCATCAGTGAAGTGACCAGCCTCGCCGCTAAAGCTCAAACGCTTGTGATCGCGGAATACCGTGGCATCACGGTCGCCGACATGACCAAACTGCGTGTTGATGCTCGCAGCAAGGGCGTGACCTTGAGTGTTCTGAAGAACACCCTGGCCCGCCGTGCTGTAGCAGGCAGCGCATTTGACGTGGTGGCTGACCAGATGACCGGCCCGCTGATCTACGGCTTCTCCGAAGACGCTGTGGCCGCCGCCAAGGTGGTGGCCGATTTCGCGAAGACCAACGACAAGCTGGTGATTCGCGGTGGCGCTTTCGGTGGCAAAGCCCTGGATGTCAACGGCGTTAAGCAACTGGCCAACATTCCTTCCAAGGAAGTCCTGTTGGCTCAGATTTGTGGCTTGCTTATGTCCCCCATGTCGCGTACGGCCGTTGTGCTGGGCGCGCTGGCGGCCAAAAAAGGCGAAGGCGCTGCCGTACCGGCCGCCGAACCTGTCGCGGCCTGATGGCCCGATGGATAACCAACAAAATTGTTAGGAAATAAAAATGGCATTCGATAAAGACGCATTTTTGACCGCTCTGGACAGCATGACGGTTCTGGAACTCAATGACCTGGTGAAGGCCATTGAAGAGAAGTTTGGCGTGAGCGCAGCTGCCATGGCAGCTCCTGCTGCCGGCGGCGGCGGCGGCGGTGCTGCAGCAGCTGAAGAGCAAACGGAATTCAACGTGGTCCTGCTCGAAGCCGGCGCCAACAAGGTTTCCGTGATCAAGGCTGTGCGCGAAATCACCGGCCTGGGCCTCAAGGAAGCCAAGGACCTGGTGGACGGCGCTCCAAAGAACGTCAAGGAAGCTATTGCCAAGGCCGACGCCGAAGCAGCAGTCAAGAAGCTGGTGGAAGCCGGTGCCAAGGCTGAACTGAAGTAATTCAGTCCCCTTCAAGGGCTGGAGTGCTCCTCGCGGGCCTCCAGCCTTTGGTGCTTTCAGAGCGCACCCGAAAGCCGCACCCATAAAGCGGTTTTCGAGTGTCTTCTGACAACCCCGACAGCAGAAGATACCTTGGTTCGGGTGATGTGCAACGCATCGCCGTCCGCCATGGTTGGTAGTGGCCAACCGCCAAGCCCGCAAGGAGGAGAGCCTTTGCGGGTCAGTCGTCGAAGACCCAGGACTCATGTCTTTGCCCGGAGATCTCATGGCCTATTCCTATACCGAACGCAAGCGAATCCGCAAAAGTTTCGGCAGCCGCGACAGCGTGCTGGAAGTTCCTTATCTGCTGCAGATGCAGAAGGACGCATACACCGCCTTCCTGCAGGCTGATAAAGCACCGCAAAAACGCACCATTGAAGGTCTGCAGGCTGCCTTTGACGCTGCCTTCCCCATCGTCTCGCACAACGGTTTTGTGGAGATGAAGTTCATCGAGTACAACCTGGCCAAGCCGGCTTTCGACGTGCGCGAGTGCCAGACCCGTGGTCTGACCTTCGCCTCGGCCGTGCGCGCCAAGGTGCAGCTCATCATCTATGACCGCGAGTCCTCGACGTCGCAGTCCAAGGTGGTCAAGGAAGTCAAGGAACAAGAGGTCTACATGGGCGAAGTGCCCCTGATGACCGAAAAGGGCTCCTTCATCATCAATGGCACGGAACGCGTGATCGTCTCGCAGCTGCACCGCTCGCCTGGCGTGTTCTTCGAACACGACAAGGGCAAGACGCACAGCTCGGGCAAGCTGCTGTTCTCCGCGCGCATCATCCCCTACCGCGGCTCCTGGCTGGACTTCGAATTCGACCCGAAGGACATCCTGTACTTCCGCGTGGACCGTCGCCGCAAGATGCCGGTCACGATCCTGCTCAAGGCCATCGGCCTGAACCCCGAGTCCATCCTCGCGAACTTCTTCGTGAACGACAACTTCCGCATCATGGACAGCGGTGCGCAGATGGAATTCGTGTCCGAGCGCCTGCGCGGCGAAGTGGCGCGTTTCGACATCACCGACAAGTCGGGCAAGGTCGTGGTCGCCAAGGACAAGCGCGTCACCGCACGCCACACCCGTGAACTGGAACAGTCCGGCACCACGCACATCAGCGTGCCCGAAGACTTCCTGATCGGCCGCGTAGTGGCCCGCAACATCGTCGATACGGACACCGGTGAAATCATCGCCAAGGCCAACGACGAGCTGACCGAAGCGCTGCTCAAGAAGCTGCGCGTGGCCGGCATCCAGGACGTGCAGTGCATCTACACCAATGAACTCGACCAGGGTGCGTACATGTCGCAGACCCTGCGCATCGACGAAACGGTGGACGAGTTCGCTGCCCGCGTGGCCATCTACCGCATGATGCGCCCCGGCGAGCCGCCAACCGAAGACGCCGTGCAGGCCCTGTTCCAGCGCCTGTTCTACAACCCGGACACGTACGACCTGTCGCGCGTGGGCCGCATGAAGTTCAACGCCAAGATCGGCCGCGACGAATCCACCGGCCCCATGGTGCTGTCCAACGAGGACATCCTGGCCGTGGTCAAGATCCTGGTGGACCTGCGCAACGGCAACGGCGAAGTCGATGACATCGATCACCTGGGCAACCGCCGCGTGCGCTGCGTGGGCGAACTGGCCGAAAACCAGTACCGCACCGGCCTGGCACGTATCGAGAAGGCTGTGAAGGAGCGTCTGGGCCAGGCCGAGCAAGAGCCGCTGATGCCCCACGACCTGATCAACAGCAAGCCGATCTCGGCGGCCCTGAAGGAATTCTTCGGTGCCTCGCAGCTGTCGCAGTTCATGGACCAGACCAACCCGCTCGCCGAAATCACGCACAAGCGCCGTGTTTCCGCACTGGGCCCGGGCGGTCTGACCCGCGAACGCGCAGGCTTCGAAGTGCGCGACGTGCACGTGACCCATTACGGCCGAGTCTGCCCTATCGAAACGCCTGAAGGCCCGAACATCGGGCTGATCAATTCGCTGGCCCTGTACGCCCGCCTGAACGAGTACGGTTTCATCGAAACCCCGTACCGCCGCGTGGTGGACGCCAAGGTCACGAACGAGATCGACTACCTGTCGGCCATCGAAGAAGGCAAGTACGTGATCGCGCAGGCCAACGCCCTGCTCGACAAGGACGGCCGCCTGACGGGCGACCTGGTGTCTGCCCGTGAAAAGGGTGAATCCATCCTGTGCGGCGCAGACCGCGTGCAGTACATGGACGTGTCGCCCGCACAGATCGTGTCGGTGGCTGCATCGCTGGTTCCGTTCCTGGAGCACGATGATGCGAACCGCGCGCTGATGGGCGCCAACATGTCGCGCCAGGCCGTGCCTGTGCTGCGCCCCGAGAAGCCGCTGGTGGGCACGGGCATCGAGCGCGTGGCCGCTGTCGACTCCGGCACCGTGGTCACAGCCACCCGTGGCGGTATCGTGGACTACGTGGATGCCACGCGCATCGTGGTGCGCGTGAACGACGTGGAAGCCGTTGCCGGTGAAGTGGGTGTGGACATCTACAACCTCATCAAGTACCAGCGTTCCAACCAGAACACCAACATCCACCAGCGCCCCATCGTCAAGAAGGGCGACATGCTGGTCAAGGGTGACGTGATTGCCGACGGCGCATCGACGGACTTCGGCGAAATCGCCATCGGCCAGAACATGCTGATCGCCTTCATGCCATGGAACGGCTACAACTTCGAAGATTCGATCCTGATCTCCGAACGCGTGGTGTCCGAAGACCGCTACACCTCGATCCACATCGAGGAACTGGTGGTCATGGCCCGCGACACGAAGCTCGGTGCGGAAGAAATCACGCGCGACATTCCGAACCTGTCGGAACAGCAACTGAACCGCCTGGACGAGTCCGGCATCATCTACGTGGGCGCCGAAGTGCAACCCGGCGATACGCTGGTGGGCAAGGTCACGCCCAAGGGCGAGACCACCCTCACGCCCGAAGAGAAGCTCTTGCGCGCCATCTTCGGCGAGAAGGCTTCCGACGTGAAGGACACCTCGCTGCGCGTGGACCAGGGCTCGCAAGGCACCGTGATCGACGTGCAGGTGTTCACCCGCGAAGGCATCCAGCGCGACAAGCGCGCCCAGCAGATCATCGACGATGAACTCAAGCGCTTCCGCCTGGACCTGAACGACCAGCTGCGCATCGTCGAGGCCGACGCCTTCGACCGTATCGAGAAGCTGCTCAATGGCCGCGTGGCCAATGGCGGCCCGCAGAAGCTGGCCAAGGGCACGAAGATCGACAAGGCCTACCTGGCTTCGGTCGAGAAGTTCCACTGGTTCGACATCCGCCCTGCGGAAGACGAAGTCGCCACCCAGCTCGAAAGCATCAAGAACGCCCTGGAGCAGACGCGCCACAGCTTCGACCTGTCTTTCGAGGAAAAGCGCAAGAAGCTCACGCAAGGCGACGAGCTGCCCGCTGGCGTGCTCAAGATGGTCAAGGTCTACCTGGCCGTCAAGCGCCGCCTGCAGCCTGGTGACAAGATGGCCGGCCGCCACGGCAACAAGGGTGTGGTGTCCAAGATCGTTCCGGTCGAAGACATGCCCTACATGGCCGACGGCACCCCTGCCGACATCGTGCTGAACCCGCTGGGCGTGCCTTCGCGGATGAACATCGGGCAGGTGCTCGAAGTCCATCTGGGCTGGGCCGGCAAGGGCATTGGGCAGCGCATCGGCGACATGCTGCAGCAGGAAGCCAAGGCCTCCGAGATGCGTACCTTCCTCGAAGAGGTGTACAACTCCCGCGGCCGCAAGGAAGACCTGTCGCAGCTGACCGACGAAGACGTGCTGGCCATGGCCGGGCATCTGACCGCTGGCGTGCCTTACGCGACCCCGGTGTTCGATGGTGCTTCGGAAGAAGAAATCATGGACATGCTCAAGCTGGCCTACCCCGACGACATCGCCGAGCGCAAGGGCCTGACGCCCACGCGCACGCAGGCTTACCTGCACGATGGCCGCACGGGTGACCGCTTCGAGCGTCCCACCACCATCGGCTACATGCACTACCTGAAGCTGCACCACTTGGTGGACGACAAGATGCATGCCCGTTCCACGGGCCCGTACTCCCTGGTCACGCAGCAGCCGCTGGGCGGCAAGGCCCAGTTCGGTGGCCAGCGTTTCGGGGAAATGGAAGTGTGGGCGCTGGAAGCCTACGGTGCAGCCTACGTCCTGCAGGAAATGCTCACCGTCAAGTCCGACGACGTGGTCGGTCGTACCAAGGTATACGAGTCCATCGTCAAGGGCGAACACGCGATCGAAGCCGGCATGCCGGAATCGTTCAATGTGCTGGTCAAGGAAATCCGCTCGCTGGGCCTTGATATCGAGCTGGAACGCTCCTAAGCGGAAAAGGAAAGAGTCACTATGAAATCGCTACTCGACCTGTTCAAGCAATTCACGCCGGATGAGCACTTCGATGCCATCCGCATCGGCATGGCTTCGCCCGAGAAGATCCGTTCGTGGTCTTTCGGTGAGGTGAAGAAGCCCGAGACCATCAACTACCGCACGTTCAAGCCCGAGCGCGACGGCCTGTTCTGCGCCAAGATCTTCGGTCCCATCAAGGACTACGAATGCCTGTGCGGCAAGTACAAGCGCCTCAAGCACCGTGGCGTGATCTGCGAGAAGTGCGGCGTTGAAGTCACGCAGACCAAGGTGCGCCGCGAGCGCATGGGCCACATCGACCTGGCCGCGCCCTGCGCGCACATCTGGTTCCTGAAGTCGCTGCCATCGCGCCTGGGCCTGGTGCTCGACATGACGCTGCGCGACATCGAACGCGTGCTGTACTTCGAAGCCTACGTGGTGACCGACCCCGGCATGACCCCGCTGAAGAAGTTCAGCATCATGTCCGAGGACGACTACGATGCCAAGCGCAAGGAATACGGCGACGAATTCATCGCCAAGATGGGCGCCGAAGGCATCAAGGACCTGCTGGAATCCATCGACATCGACCTGTCGATCGAACGCCTGCGCGGCGACCTGACCGGCTCGGAAGTCAAGGTCAAGAAGAACGCCAAGCGCCTGAAGGTGCTCGAAGCGTTCAAGAAGTCGGGCATCAAGCCCGAGTGGATGGTGCTTGAAGTGCTGCCTGTGCTGCCACCGGACCTGCGTCCGCTGGTGCCGCTGGACGGCGGCCGCTTCGCCACATCCGACCTGAACGACCTGTACCGCCGCGTCATCAACCGCAACAGCCGCCTGCGCCGCCTGCTGGAGCTGAAGGCCCCTGAAATCATCGCCCGCAACGAAAAGCGGATGCTGCAGGAAGCCGTGGACTCGTTGCTGGACAACGGCCGCCGTGGCAAGGCCATGACGGGCGCCAACAAGCGTGCCCTGAAGTCGCTGGCCGACATGATCAAGGGCAAGTCCGGCCGTTTCCGCCAGAACTTGCTGGGCAAGCGCGTGGACTACTCCGGTCGTTCCGTGATCACCGTGGGCCCAACGCTCAAGCTGCACCAGTGCGGCCTGCCCAAGCTGATGGCCCTGGAGCTGTTCAAGCCCTTCATCTTCTCGCGCCTGGAAGCCATGGGCATCGCGACGACGATCAAGGCCGCCAAGAAGGAAGTCGAATCCGGCACGCCGGTGGTGTGGGACATCCTGGAAGAGGTCATCAAGGAACATCCGGTGATGCTCAACCGTGCACCTACGCTGCACCGCCTGGGCATCCAGGCGTTCGAGCCCATCCTGATCGAGGGCAAGGCCATCCAGCTGCACCCCCTCGTCTGCGCGGCCTTCAACGCCGACTTCGACGGTGACCAGATGGCCGTCCACGTCCCGCTGTCGGTGGAAGCGCAGATGGAAGCCCGCACGCTGATGCTGGCCTCCAACAACGTGCTGTTCCCCGCTTCGGGCGAGCCTTCCATCGTTCCTTCGCAGGACGTGGTGCTGGGCCTGTACTACGCCACCCGTGACCGCATCAACGCCAAGGGCGAAGGCCTGATCTTCGCCGACACCGGTGAAGTGCAGCGCGCGTTCGACGCGGGCGAGGTCGAGCTGGCCACGCGCATCAACGTGCGCCTGACCGAGTGGACCAAGAACAAGGACACCGGCGAGTTCGTGCCCGAGGTCAAGATGGTGGAAACCACCACCGGCCGTGCCCTGCTGTCCGAGATCCTGCCCAAGGGCCTGCCGTTCTCGAACATCAACAAGGCCCTGAAGAAGAAGGAAATCTCCAAGCTCATCAACGTCTCCTTCCGCAAGTGCGGTCTCAAGGAAACGGTGGTGTTTGCCGACAAGCTGCTGCAAAACGGTTTCCGCCTGGCCACGCGCGCCGGCATTTCCATCTGCATCGACGACATGCTGGTGCCGCCCCAGAAGGCCGGCATCATCGAGCGCTCGGAGAAGGAAGTCAAAGAGATCGAACAGCAGTACGTCTCGGGTCTGGTGACCTCTGGCGAGCGCTACAACAAGGTGGTGGACATCTGGGGCAAGGCTGGCGACGAAGTGTCCAAGGTGATGATGGCCCAGCTGTCCAAGCAGAAGGTCATCGACCGCCACGGCAAGGAAGTGGACCAGGAGTCCTTCAACTCCATCTACATGATGGCCGACTCCGGCGCCCGCGGCTCTGCCGCCCAGATCCGCCAGGTGGCCGGCATGCGGGGCCTGATGGCCAAGCCTGACGGCTCGATCATCGAGACGCCCATCACCGCGAACTTCCGCGAAGGCCTGAACGTGCTGGAGTACTTCATCTCCACCCACGGTGCCCGTAAGGGTCTGGCCGACACGGCGCTGAAGACGGCCAACTCCGGCTACCTGACGCGCCGCCTGGTGGACGTGACGCAGGATCTGGTCGTGACCGAAGAGGATTGCGGCACTTCCAATGGTTCGCTGATGCGCGCCATCGTTGAAGGCGGTGAAGTGATCGAATCGCTGCGCGACCGTATCCTGGGCCGTACCGCTGCCGAAGACGTGCTGCACCCCGAGAACCGTTCGGTGCTGGTGCCCGCCGGCGTGATGCTGGAAGAAGACCTCATCGAGGAAATGGAAGCTGCTGGCGTGGACGAGGTGAAGGTGCGCACGGCACTGACCTGCGAAACCCGCTACGGCCTGTGCGCCCGATGCTACGGCCGAGATCTGGGCCGCGGCGGCCTGATCAACCTCGGCGAAGCCGTGGGTGTGATCGCTGCCCAGTCTATCGGTGAACCCGGCACGCAGCTGACCATGCGCACGTTCCACATCGGTGGTGCCGCATCGCGCGCTGCCATCGCTTCGAGCGTGGAAGCCAAGTCCAACGGCGTGATCGGCTTCAACGCCACGATGCGCTACGTGAGCAACACCAAGGGCGAGCTGGTGGTGATTGCACGTTCGGGTGAGATCATCATCCATGACGAGCATGGCCGCGAGCGCGAGCGCCACAAGGTGCCGTACGGCGCCCTGCTGACGGTGAAGGCCGACCAGACCATCAAGGCCGGCACCATCCTGGCCAACTGGGACCCGCTGACCCGCCCGATCATTACCGAGTTCGCCGGCCAGGTGAAGTTCGAGAACGTCGAAGAAGGCCTGACGGTTGCCAAGCAGCTCGACGAAGTGACCGGTCTGTCCACCCTGGTGGTGATCGATCCCAAGCGCCGTGGCGCCGCCAAGGTCGTGCGTCCGCAGGTCAAGCTGATCGATGCGCAGAACAACGAAGTGAAGATCCCTGGCACCGACCACTCGGTGACCATCGGCTTCCAGATCGGTTCGCTCATCCAGGTGCGTGACGGCCAGGACGTGGGCCCCGGCGAAGTGCTGGCGCGTATTCCGGTCGAAGGCCAGAAGACCCGCGACATCACCGGCGGTCTGCCCCGTGTGGCCGAGCTGTTCGAAGCCCGTACCCCGAAGGACAAGGGCACGCTGGCCGAGATGACCGGCACCGTGTCGTTCGGCAAGGAAACCAAGGGCAAGGTCCGCCTGCAGATCACCGATCCCGAAGGCCACGTGTTCGAAGAGCTCGTGCCCAAGGAAAAGAACATCCTGGTGCACGAAGGCCAGGTGGTGAACAAGGGCGAGTCCATCGTCGACGGCCCGGCCGACCCGCAGGACATCCTGCGCCTGCTGGGCATCGAAGAGCTGTCGCGCTACATCGTCGATGAAGTGCAGGACGTGTACCGCTTGCAGGGTGTGAAGATCAACGACAAGCACATCGAGGTGATCGTTCGCCAGATGCTGCGCCGCGTCGTGGTCGAGAACACTGGCGAGTCGAACTACATCGGTGGCGAACAGGTCGAGCGTTCCGAGATCCTGAACACCAACGATGCACTGCAGTCCGAAGGCAAGATCCCTGCGACCTACAGCAACCTGCTGCTGGGTATCACCAAGGCATCGCTGTCCACCGACTCGTTCATCTCGGCGGCTTCCTTCCAGGAAACCACCCGCGTGCTCACCGAGGCTGCCATCATGGGCAAGCGCGACGAGCTGCGTGGCCTGAAGGAAAACGTGATCGTGGGTCGCCTGATCCCTGCCGGCACCGGCATGGCCTACCACCAGGCACGCAAGGCCAAGGACGCCATGGACGACGCCGAGCGCCGCGCCATCGCCGAAGCCGAAGCCGCTGAAATGGCTGCGTCCTCGTCGTCGGACGATGCCACGGAAGTCGAAGGCAGCAGCACCACCACTGCCACGGACGCTTCCGCAGACTAAAAGCCAGGCGGCACCGGACAAGGACCCAGCGATGCAATGCGCGGCGCACGGGGTTCTGGTTCGGCGCAACCCCGGGCCTTGATGCGCTCCCGCCCTGTCTCTGGACAGGTCGGGAGCGTTTTTACTGGAGCGATCAAGCGCTCCGATTTTTCCCTGTTCCCTCTTTCTCGGCCGCGGGCTGCGTTTGCAGCGCACGCCCCAGGCCATGCGTATGTGGTCATCGCCTCTTTTCTGGATTCTTGTCGCCATCATGCTGTTCTGGGCCCTGGGGGCCTACAACCGGCTGACGCGGTTGCGCTCCTCCGTGGTCCAGGCCTTTGGCGCCGTGGACGCCCACCTGGTGCGACTGATTGCGCTGCTGGGCGAGTTCGACGCGGTCCAGGGCCACAGCGCGGGCCCCGGCATGCCCAGCGGCAGCACGGACACCGCGCCGCCGGTTCAGCGCCCGGTGTTCGACCCGGCCAAGATCGCCGCCCTGCGCGGCGCCACCACGCAGATGGGGGCGTCGCTGGCCGTGGCACGCTCGCAGCCCCTGCAGCGCGATGCGCTGGCCGCGCTCACCGCAGCGCGCAGCGTGCTCGATGCCACCTGGCGCACCGTGGTCACCGAGGCCGATGGCCCGGGAGCCAGTGAGGTGCTGGCGCCCTGGTCCATCCGCTGGGAAGAGCACCACGCGCAGATCGATCTGGCCGTGCAGGTGATCAACCATGCCGCCGGGCAGCACGACGCCGCCATCCACCAGTTTCCCGCCCGTGTGCTGGCCTGGATCTTCGGCTTCAAGGCCACCAAGGGGCTGTGATGAACGCGCCCCGGCCCCCTTTCTTTTGACCGCCAGCGCACCTGTGCGCCGGCACCACGAGGCACCCACCATGCATCCAGCCCCCTCCCACCCTGCCGCGCCCGAAGGGCGGCGCCCTGATCGCAACCCCGCGCAAGCCGGTGCCGGCCGCGGAGGCGATGCGCAGCAGGTGGCACTGTGGCAGCAGCTCATCGCCGTGGCCGGTGTGCTCCAGTCCATCCGCGATGGTGTCTCGGGCACGGCCGCGCTGGACGCGGTCAGCACCACGCTGCGCCCCGGCGTCCAGGCCCTGCTGTTCCAGGTGCTGCGCAACCTCGGGCGTGCCGAGGCGCTGCGGCGCCAACTGGCCAAGCGGCCGCCGCCGCCCGATGCGGATGCGCTGCTGTGCACCGCGCTGGCACTGTGCTGGCGTGCCGACGAGGCACCTTACGAGCCTTTCACCCTGGTCAACCAGGCGGTGGAAGCGGCCAAGCGGCACCCGGCCACGCATGCGCAGGCATCCTTCATCAACGCCTGCCTGCGGCGCTTTCTGCGCGAAAGCGATGCGCTGGTAGGGGCTACCGATGCCGATCCCGTGGCCCGCTGGAACCACCCGCTGTGGTGGATCAAGCGCCTGCAGAAGGACCACCCCCAGCAGTGGGAGCAGATCCTGCACGCCAACAACACCCACGCCCCGATGGCGCTGCGCGTGAACCGCCTGCAGGGCAGCCAGGCGCAGTACCAGCAGGAGCTGGCCGCCATGGGCGCCGATGCCGACCCGATTGGCACCGAGGGCCTGGTGCTGCACCGGCCGCTGCCGGTACAGGCGCTGCCCGGTTTTGCGGCTGGCCGGGTGTCGGTACAGGACACCGCCGCCCAGCAAGCCGCCCCGCTGCTGCTGCAGGGCATGGACCGCACGCGCAGCCTGCGTGTGCTGGACGCCTGCGCCGCCCCCGGTGGCAAGACCGCCCACCTGCTGGAGATGGCCGGCGAGGGCGAGCCCTTGCAGGTGACGGCGCTGGAGATCGACGCCACGCGCGCCGAACGCATCCACCAGACCCTCGCCCGCCTGGGCCTGGCGGCACAGGTGCTGGTGGCCGACGCCGCCCAGCCCGAGGCCTGGTGGCCGGCGGCCAATGGCGGGGCGCTGTTCGACGCCATCCTGCTCGATGCGCCATGCACCGCCTCGGGCATCGTGCGCCGCCACCCGGACGTGCGCTGGCTGCGCCGCGAGACGGACATTGCCCAGCTCGCGGCCCTGCAAAAGCGCTTGCTGGCCACCCTGTGGCCCCTGGTCGCCCCCGGTGGGCGGCTGCTGTACTGCACCTGCTCCGTCTTTCGTGCCGAAGGTGATGCGCAGGTACAAACGTTTCTTGCACACAACACCGATGCACATTTGCTCCCCTCGCCCGGGCATTTAATCCCTCGCGCAGCGGACAAGCAGGGGGCTGTCCCGGACAATCGATTCGGTGATCACGACGGATTTTTTTACGCACTGTTGCAAAAATCGACCGACTGAGCGCTTTGCGGCTCGTTGGCTCTGGATTGGCGCGCTTTTGATGCTGATCACCCTGCTGGCCTGGGTGCCGACGGCCCGGGCAGAAGCCAACCGCGGCGAGGTGGCCGAACTGCGCCTGCAGCGCCTGGACGATGGCGTCTACCTGAGCACCAGCCTGGAGTTCGACCTGCCGGAACTGGCCGAGGAGGCCCTGCGCAAGGGCATCCCGATGTTCTTCGTGATGGAGGCGCAGGTCATGCGCGACCGCTGGTACTGGTCCGACCGCCAGGTGGCCGAGGCCACGCGCTACCTGCGGCTGAGCTACCAGCCCCTGACCCGGCGCTGGCGCCTGAGCACCTCGACCGCCCCCTTCACCAACACCGGCCTGGGCGTGGCGCTGGGGCAGAATTTCGATGACCTGGACGATGCCCTGTCGGCTATGCAGCGGGTTTCGCGCTGGAAGATTGCAGAAAGCTCTGCAATCGATGCAGATACCGGCCATACGATACAGTTCAAGTTCAGGCTTGATATGTCACAGCTGCCCCGGCCGTTCCAGATCGGCGCCGTGGGCCGGACCGGCTGGAACCTGCTTGTCTCGCGCTCCGGCCGCCTCGCGCTGCAGGAGGGCGCCAAGTGACACCGGACCCCAGGCCGCCTGCGTCGGCCTCGGCCCATCTGGCGGCGCGCCAGTCCCGCGCCGTGCGCTGGGCCGTGGGGGTGGGGGCGGCCATCATGTCCGCCATCGGGCTGGTGCTGCTCTTTTTGCTGACCCTGGCCACCAACAACCGCGCCCTGTACGAGCGCAACTACGCCTGGCTGTTTGGCGTGAACGTGCTGGTGGCCTTGTTGCTGCTCGCGGTGCTGGGCTGGGTGGCCGTGCGCCTGTGGCTGCGGCTGCGCCGGGGTCGCTTCGGCAGCCGATTGCTGGTGAAGCTGGCAGCCATCTTTGCGCTGGTCGGCCTGGTGCCTGGCCTCTTGATCTATGTGGTGTCCTACCAGTTCGTCACCCGCTCCATTGAAAGCTGGTTTGACGTGAAGGTGGAGGGGGCGCTGTCCGCCGGGGTGAACCTGGCGCGTGTCTCGCTCGATGCCCTGGCCACCGACATGGCCTCCAAGACGCGCACGGCCAGTGCCCAGGTGGCGCAGGTCCCCGACGCCTCGGCCGGCGTGGTACTGGAGCGCATCCGCGACCAATTGGGCGCCACCGACGTCATCCTCTGGAACAGCGCCGGCCAGGCCGTTGCCAGCGCCGGCCAGTCCCGCTTCAGCCTGAACCCCGAGCGCCCCGGTGTGCCGCTGCTGCGCACGGTGCGTCAGCAGCGTGCCCTCACGCAGATCGAGGGGCTGGACGACATCGCCGACCCGGCCGCCGTGCAGAACGCGCGCGTGAAGATCATTGCCCTGGTCAGCAGCCCCACGGTGGGCCTGCTGGCCGAGCCGCGCTACCTGCAGGCCACGCTGATGCTGCCGCCGGCCCTGGTGGAGAACGCCATCGCCGTGCAGGAGGCCAACCGCGAGTACCAGGAGCGGGCCCTGGCGCGCGGCGGCCTGCGGCGCATGTACGTGGGCACGCTCACGCTGAGCCTGTTCCTGGCCGTCTTCGGTGCCGTGCTGCTGGCTGTGCTCCTTGGCAACCAACTGGTGCGGCCGTTGCTGGTGCTGGCCGAAGGGGTGCGCGAGGTGGCCGCCGGCAACCTGAGCCCCAAGGCCGCCCTGCAAGGCAGGGACGAACTGGGCGGGCTGACCCGCTCGTTCGCGCTCATGACCCAGCAACTGGCCGACGCCCGGGGCGCGGTGGAGCAGAGCATGAGCGAGGTGGATGCTGCGCGGGCCAACCTGCAGACCATCCTGGACAACCTGACCGCCGGGGTGATGGTGCTCGATGGCGCGGGCGCCATCCGCTCGTCCAACCCCGGCGCCACACGCATCCTGCGCGCGCCCATGGCCGCCTTCGAAGGGCGGGCGCTGGCCGAGGTGCCTGGCCTGGCCGACTTTGCCGCCGCCGTGCAGAAGCAGTTCGCCGCCTTTCTGGGCGAGCGCGACCACCACGGCCTGGACCACTGGCAGCACCCGTTCGAGCTGCACGCCTCGCTCGCGGGGGTCGGCCAGCATGCGACGAGCATCATCGCGCGGGGGGCAGAACTGCCCGATTCGACCCGACTGTTGGTTTTTGACGACATTTCTGAAATCGTTTCTGCACAGCGCGCGCAGGCCTGGGGAGAGGTTGCGCGGCGCCTTGCGCACGAGATCAAGAACCCCCTGACGCCCATCCAGCTGTCGGCCGAACGGCTGGAGATGAAGCTCACCGGCAAGGTGGCTGCGAGCGAGCAGGCCGTGCTCGCCAAGTCGGTCAAGACCATCGTCGAACAGGTCGATGCCATGAAGCGCCTGGTCAACGAATTCCGCGACTACGCGCGCCTGCCGGCGGCCGAACTGCATGCCCTGGACATCAATGCGCTGGTGACCGATGTGCTGCACCTCTATGGGGAGGAAAACGCCACCGTCCCTGTGAAAGCCGAGCTCGATCCGTCCTGTCCGAGCATCGCCGGAGACGCCCAGCAACTGCGCCAGGTGGTGCACAACCTGCTGCAGAACGCGCAGGATGCGACGGAGCAGGCACGTGCCGCCGGGGCCGAAAACCTGCCCGCCGTGCGCATCGCCACGCGCTGGAGCGAGTCCTCGCGGCGCGTGCGGTTGACTGTTTCGGACAGCGGCAGCGGCTTTCCCGCACACATCCTGCAGCGCGCTTTCGAGCCCTATGTCACCACCAAACCGCGGGGCACGGGGCTCGGTCTTGCCGTGGTCAAAAAGATCGCCGATGAGCACGGCGCACGCATCGACCTGTCCAACCGGATGGAAGATGGCGTGGTGCGGGGCGCCCAAGTGTCGTTATCATTCGCCACTGAACCAGCGGTGGCGGCATAACAACGCCCCCGCAGTACCTCCCAAGGCGCTTCAACACACATGGCAAACATTCTGGTGGTCGACGATGAGCTCGGCATTCGCGACCTGCTGTCGGAAATCCTGAACGACGAAGGCCACAGCGTGGACCTCGCGGAAAACGCGACCCAGGCCCGTGCGGCCCGTGCCGGCAGCAACTACGACCTGGTGCTGCTGGATATCTGGATGCCCGATACCGACGGCGTATCGCTGCTCAAGGAATGGGCCACCGGCGGCGTGCTGACCATGCCCGTCATCATGATGAGTGGCCACGCCACCATCGACACGGCGGTCGAGGCCACCCGCATCGGCGCCTTCTCGTTCCTTGAAAAGCCCATCACCCTGCAAAAGCTGCTCAAGGCCGTGGAGCAGGGCCTGGCGCGCAACGCAGCCCACCATGCGGCCCCCGTGGCGGCCGTGCAGGCCCCGGCGGCGGCACCGGCCGATGCGACCTTCACCCAGGTGCCCGTGATCACGGCCCTGTCCGGCGTGGAGACCGGCCCGCATTCGCACCAGGGCTTCGATCTGGACCGCCCGCTGCGCGAAGCGCGCGACGGTTTCGAAAAAGCCTACTTCGAGTTCCACCTCGCCCGCGAAGGCGGCTCGATGACCCGCGTGGCCGAAAAGACCGGCCTGGAGCGCACCCACCTGTACCGCAAGCTGCGCCAATTGGGTGTGGACCTGGGCCGCGGCAAGCGTGCTTGAAAAAAATTTGCCTCCAATTTTTTCAGGGCCAATTTTCTGGTTATAATTTGAGGCTCAGGCCCGGTAGCTCAGTCGGTAGAGCAGAGGATTGAAAATCCTTGTGTCGGTGGTTCGATTCCGCCCCAGGCCACCAAATATGCATGCGCCCCAGCGCCCTAACGGGTTCTGGGGCGTTTTGCTTTGACGCGCCGGTCCTCTTTGCAGAGCGGGTTGGGGCAGCGCCATCATCTGGGCCCTCAGGGTCCGGCGTGATGCAAATTGATAGCGCCTGTCATGGCGGCATGGGGTCAGCGGCCAGTCACGCCACCTTGACGGCGACGCCGGCCCCTTCAGTGGCCGTTGATCTCGTCAACCGCGTCCCCCGCCGCCGTTGCCTCCATTGCCACCACTGCGCAATCCCTGAGCCACTTCTCTTGTGCCTGCGCCGGCACCCTAAGGTTGCCATGGGCCGATGGCATCTGCATCGCGACCCCAAGGACTGCCGTTGCCCAGAGTGCGCGGTGGGCCGCCGTTGGGCAGGGCGGGGGGAGCCGCATCGAACCGGGCACAAAAAATTTTCCCATGAAGTGGTTGACTGCAAAGTAAAGACTATTTACAGTCTGATTCATCGCGGTTTCGACCGCCCCCGATTTCCGCCGATTGACTTATTCACCAGGATTGAACGTGAACGCAGCAGCCACCCCCATCAGCAACCGACCCGCACCGGGCCGGGCGCTCGTGCGCGTCGCCTTGTGTTCTGCCCTGCGCAAGCTGCCGTGCCTGGCTGCGCATTTGTGTGCGCATGACCATCGGGATCCGTGGCTACCGGGTGGAGGGGGCGCATAGGCGCGCACCTCCCAAGCTCTCTTCGCAGAGGCCCGGACACCGCAAGGTTCCGGGCCTCTTTTGTTTTCGCAACCGGGCGGCAAGCCGCTCCCATCCACTCCGCAGTGATCGTGCTGCGGCGCACCGTTCATTAAAAATTTGCCGTGGGGCCCTGCTGAACACTGGAATCGGCACTGCGACCCCACTGTGTGGACCCCGGGATCTGGCCCGACGGTCCGCTCCATTTCGGGTGTGTCTTCACCACACCGCCAGCAAGCAACCGCGTGGACGGCCTGGCGGGATGTGCAGGGGTTCCCCCTGTGCAGCGATGTCGACGGGGCGCGCGTCGGCCGTGCGTTGCCCATCGCGTGAGGGCACAACCGAAATGGAGGCTTTCTCTTTTTATCAAGCCCCGGTGACGGAACCGGCATACGTGCTTGCCTTAGAAGCAAGATTCTGGGAGTTCGAATCTCCCCTGGGGCACCAATTGATTGTTCCGCTAACTCAGTGGCCAGAGTGCCTCCCTGTCGGGGGCCAGTTCACCCTGATTTAGGGGATCGCGTTGCCCGGCCTGGGGCTGGATGCAAGGCGCCCGCGCGCAGCAAGGCGTCTGCCTTGCAAGCGCGGGCAACGCCGCAGACGGCCCCAGGCCGGGCAACCCCAAGGGCCTTCGCGACCCCGAAATCAGGGCGAACTGGCCCCAGGAAGCCAGGGCTTCGACTCCCCTGCGGAGCGCCATTTTTCCCGCGTTAGCTCAATGGATCAGAGCACCTGCCTACGAAGCAGGGGGTTGCAGTTTCGAGTCGTGCACGTGGGGCCATTTGTCAGAGCCTGTTGACGGTCCTTTCGCGGCTCTGAAGGGATTACAAACAGCCTCTCCAGGGTGCGGTAGCAAAGCGACCATGCAGCGGATTGCAAATCCGCAGACACCGGTTTGAATCCGGTCCGCACCTCCATCTCCCATTTTTATTTTCGTGGTGCGCGTAGCTCAATGGCAGAGCTGCGGGTTGTGATCCCGCCGACGACGGTTCGATTCCGTTCGTGCACCCCATTCATTCCCCTTGCCTCTCTCCATGGCGCAATCGGCAGACGCACCAGCTTCAAACCCTGGCGCCTTCGGGCATGTCCGTTCGAATCGGACTGGAGAGACCAGCGCCAGCATGCACCTGCGAGACACCCTGCCGCAAGTCCGGTGAAAGCCGCGCGCCCGGGCAGTGTCCCTCGACCCTGGTCTAACATGGTTCCGTTCGCCAGCTCCCCGGTGAACGATGGCTTCCATGCCGCGCAATGGGGTGGGCTTCCACCCCTGCGCCAGCCAGCCCCTGGGCACCGCACGCGCACGACACCCGTTGCGCGCAAGGCAGTCGCCGCCCGGCCGCCCGCCACCATGTCCCCTTGCCATCAGTCGCGATGCCGACCGGCATCGGGGTGCTCTTTTCGCCCGATCGCAAAGGACACCATGTCTGTCTCTGACCCCTCCACCCTGGCCTTGTCCCACCCGCTGTTGTCGCCAGCGCAGCGCCATGCCATGGACCTGCTGCTCAGACGGCAATCGCCGTGGCCACTGGTCGAGCCGGCGCCCGATGCCGCTGCACTGGACCTGGTCTTCGCTGCCGCCATGCGCGCGCCCGACCATGGGCAACTGCGGCCCTGGCGTTTCGTCGTCGTGCGCGGCGACGCGCGGGCTGCGCTGGGCCAGGTATTCGCGCGGGCGGCCCGGGCGCGCGACCCCTATGACGATGGCGAGCGTTTTCGCGGCAAGGCCATGGCGGCGCCGATGCTCGTGGCCCTGGTCGCCCATGTGAAGGTGCCGCACAAGGTGCCGGAGAGTGAGCAGGTGCTGGCCACCGGTGCTGCGGTGATGAACATGCTCAACGCGCTGCACATCCTGGGTTTTGGGGGCTTCTGGGCCACGGGCGCGAATTCGCACGACGAGCGCGTGAAGGCGGCACTCGGCCTGGGTGCCAGCGACCGCCTGCTGGGATTTCTGTACATGGGTACCCCCAAGGACCAACTGCCGCCGCCTGATCGCGTGGATGCGGGCGACTTCGTGCGCGAATGGACACCACCGGGCCTGGGATCCGTGGAATAAGCCGGAACCTGCGTGCCTCAGGCGGTGCTGCCCGCCCGTTGGGCCGAACCTCCCATGCGCACGGCCAGGGCCGCCAGGCTGGCCGACACGGCCAGCAGCGTCACGCCCATCCAGCCCCACTGCACCAGCAGCAGGCTGCCCAGGGCGGCGCCGGCGGCCATGCCGATGAACATGCCGGTCATCAGGACGGCATTGAGCCGGCTGCGGGCACCTGGGTCGATGCTGTAGACCAGGGTCTGGTGCGCGATCAGCGCGGCCTGCACACCCAGGTCGAAACCGATGGCAGCGGCCACCAGCAGGCACAGCTGGGCGGTGGGGGACAGCCAAGGCGCCAGCGCCATCGCCGCAAAGGACAGGGCGGCCAGGCCCGCCCCCAGGCGGGTGACGAGCCCGGGCCCCCGGCGGTCGGCCAGGCGTCCTGCCAGCGGCGCCGCCAGCGCGCCGGCCGCCCCGGCCAGGCCGAAGGCGCCAGCCGCAGTGCTGCCCAGGTGGAAGGGCGCGCCATGCAGCATCACCGCCAGCGTGGACCAGAACGCGCTGAACCCCACCGAGAGCAGGCCTTGCGCCAGTGCCGCGCGCCGCAGGCTGCCATGGCGCTGCCACAGCGTGGCCAGCGATGCCAGCAGTTGGCCATAGGGCAACTGCGTGGTCGGGCTGAAGCGCGGCAGGCCGCGCCAGGCGGCGATGCCGATGGCGGCCATGCTGGCTGCCGCCGCCACGAACATGCTGCGCCAGCTGAAATGCTCGGCCACGAAGCCGCTGACCACGCGTGACAGCAAAATGCCCAGCAGCAGCCCGGTCATCACCGTGCCCACCACCTTGCCCCGGTGTGCGGCAGGCGCCAGCGCAGCGGCCGCGGGCACGATGTCCTGTGCCAGGGTGGCGGTGATGCCGATCGCCAGGCTGGCGGCCAGCAGCACGCCGATGGTCGGCGCCAGGGCGGCCAGCAGCAAGGCCGCCACCAGCGCGGCGGCCTTGGCCAGGATGATGCTGCGCCGGTCGAACCGGTCCCCCAGCGGCGCCAGCAGCAGGATGCCCAGCGCGTAGCCGAGCTGCGTGAGCGTTGGCACCCAGCCCACGGCCTGGTCGGATGCCCCGATATCTGCCCCCAGCACACCCAGCATGGGCTGGCTGTAGTAGAGCGAGGCCACGCCCAGGCCGGCACCGGCTGCGAGCAGCAGCACCAGGGGGGCCGCAATTGTGGGCGTGTCGGCCATCGGGCTGTGGGTGCCGGGGGTGATGCCGCCAATGGCATCCGTTTTGTGTATGAGAGACATGGTATTAACCCTTGGTGAGGACCTTGGGCCCAAGTGTGATCTCCTGGCGGTGCTCTTGGTAGTAGGATGTGGTGCACATTGGATATACGCTGATTGCATGACCAAAGACGCTGCGTTCACACCCCCGGTTCCACGGTCCGCAGCACCGCTGCCCCAGGGGGGCAGCGCCAGTGCGCTGGGCAACCGCCTGCAGCTGATGGAGACCTTCGTGCGCATCGTCGAGGCCGGCAGCCTCTCGGCTGCGGCAGCGCAGATGCATGCCACCCAGCCCACGGTGAGTCGCCGCCTGCAGGCGCTGGAACAGTCGCTGGGGGTGCGCCTGCTGCAGCGTTCCACGCACACCATGCGCCTCACGGTGGACGGGGAGCGCTGTTACCAACGGGCCAAGGAGTTGCTGGCGAGCTGGGCTTCCTTCGAGGCCGATCTGCGCGGCGCGCAGGAGGAGCCTGAGGGAACGCTGCGCGTGGCCATGCCGCATGCCTTCGGGCAGGAAATGTTCGTCGGGCCACTGGCGCAGTTTCTGCGGGCGCACCCGCGCGTGTCGGTGGAATGGCTGCTGCAGGACGATGTGCGCGACTTTATCGGTGCCGGCATCGACTGCGCCATCCAGGTTGGCGAGCCGGCCGACCCGGCGGTGGTGGCCATCCGCCTGGCCGAGGTGCCGCGCATCGTGGTCGGCACCCCGGCGCTGCTGGGCGCGGGCGTGCCCACGGATCCCGAAGGCCTGGCGGCATTGCCCTGGCTGGCGCTGCACACCTACTACCGCAATGAGCTGGCGCTGACCCACAGCGCCACCGGGGAAACGCGCCGCATCGCCCTGCGCCCGCGCATGAGCACCGACAGCCTGTATGCCCTGCGCAGCGCGGCCAGGCAGGGACTTGGCGCCTGCGCAGGTTCGGCATGGCTGATGGCGCAGGACGTGGCCGAGGGGCGGCTGGTTCACCTGGCGCCCCCGTGGCAACCGGCACCGCTGCCGGTGTACCTGACCTATCCGTACGCGAGCTTCTACCCATCGCGGCTGCTGCGTTTCGTTTCGACCATGCGGGAGGCTGTGCCGGCCATGATCACCTCGCCGCCTCAGGCGTGATCATCGGGCCTGGCAGGTACGAATGCACTCCGTGCCCTTGGGGCCGTCTAGGCCGTGGCACAATCCCGCTCCCCTTGCGCTGGCGCAGCCTCCTGGGCGTTCAAGGGGCCCTTCCCTCTCCCGTGGTGGGCCGAAGGAGCCTTGTGCTCCCGCATTTCCACCCGGTGCATTCCCGGGGTCCAGCCCTGGTTTGCGCCTTGCTTCCCCTTCTCTTTTGCAGACTCTCCCATGCCCCTCCTGAAGGACACCACGCTCGGCATTGACTTTGGCACCTCGAACTCGGCCATGGCGGTGCGCCAGGGGCGCTCGCCCGCGCGCATGATCGCGCTGGAAGGGGACGGCGTCACCTTGCCCACGGCGCTGTTCTTCAACGCCGAGGACCACCGCACGCACTTTGGCCGCGATGCCGTGGGCCAGTACCTTGCGGGCACCGAGGGGCGGCTCATGCGCTCGCTCAAGAGCCTGCTGGGCAGTGCGCTGCTGCAGGACAAGACGGCCGTGCACAACCAGCTCATGAGCTACCAGGACATCATCGGCCTGTTCCTGCGCATGCTGGCCAAAAAGGCGACCGAGGCGCTGGGCGCCATGCCCGGCCAGGTGATGATGGGCCGGCCCGTTCACTTCGTGGATGACGACCCGGCGCGCGACCAGCAGGCCGAGGATTCGCTGCGCAAGGCGGCGCTCGAAGCAGGCTTTGAGAACGTGTCCTTCCAGTTCGAGCCGATTGCCGCCGCGCTCGACTACGAGCAGCGCATCAGCCATGAGTCGCTGGTGCTGGTGGTGGACATCGGCGGCGGTACTTCGGACTTCACCGTGGTGCGCCTGGGGCCCGAGCGCCTGGCGCTGGGCACCGACCGCGCTGCCGACGTGCTGGCCACGACCGGCGTGCACGTGGGCGGCACCGACTTCGACCGGCGCCTGAGTCTGGAGCTGCTGATGCCCATGCTGGGCTTTCGCCACCTTGGGCCGACCGGGCGCGAAGTGCCCAACCGCGTGTTCTTCGACCTGTCGACCTGGCACCTGATCCAGTGGCTGTACGCGCCGCGCGCGCTGCGCGACGCCCAGAACCTGCGCACCGACTATGCCGACCAGCGCCTCCACGCGCGGCTGATGACGGTGCTCAACGAACGCCTTGGCCACCGCATGGCGAACACGGTGGAGCAGGCCAAGATCGCCGCCTCGCTGTCGGATGCAGCGGCACCCATGGCGCTGGACTGGATTGAGCCCGCGCTGGCTTCGGCCATCACGCCCGAAGGGCTGTCGCAGCACCTGGCCTCGCCCCTGGAGCAGGTGGTGGCCTGCGCGCAGGAGTGCGTGCAGCTCGCGGGCTTGGCACCGCGCGGGCCCGATGCGATCTACCTCACCGGGGGCTCATCGGCATTGCGGCCCTTGCGCGAGGCGTTGCTCCAGGCGTTTCCCGCAACGCCGCAGGTCGAAGGCGACTTGTTCGGTGGCGTGGCCGCCGGTCTGGCGGTGTCGGGCCGCTGAAGCTTCGGTTTAGCCTTCCTCGCTCTTTTTCCAGGTGAGCGCCGTGTCGTAGAGCACGTTGCGCGAGGTGCCGGTGATTTCTGCGGCCAGGCGCACCGCCGTCTTCAGCGGCAGTTCGGCCAGCAGCAGGCGCAGCACGCGCAGGCTCTCGCCATCATCGGCGGCCACGGGCACCGGGTGGAGCAGCACCACAAATTCGCCACGCGAGCGTTGGGGCGCGCCTTCCAGCCAGGCGGTGAGCGCCTGCGCGGGCTGGGTCACCACCTCTTCGAACTGCTTGGTCAGCTCGCGTGCCAGCGTCACCGGGCGCTCGCCCAGCACCGCCAGAGCCTGCGCGAGTTCACCGATGCGGTGGGGGGCCTCCAGCAGCACCACGCAGCGCGGCTCGCTGGCCAGTTGGGCGATGGTGCTGGCGCGCTCGGCGTTCTTCACCGGCAGAAAGCCCACAAACACGAAACCGCCATGCTCGGCGCTGTGCGCCACGGCGCCCGCCACGCTCAGCGCCGTGGTGATGCTGCTGGCCCCGGGCAGGGGCAGGGCGCGCAGGCCCGCCGCCTGCACGGCAGCCACCAGGCGGGCGCCCGGGTCGCTCACGCCCGGGGTGCCGGCGTCGCTCACATAGGCCACGCGCTGGCCCTGCTGCAGGCGCTGCACCACGTTCTGCGCGGCCTCGACCTCGTTGTGCTGGTGCACTGCCAGCAGCTGCGAGGTGTTCTTGTCGACGCCGTAGGCGCGCAGCAGCGACTGGGTGTGGCGCGTATCCTCGCAGGCCACGGTGTCGGCCATCTGCAGCACGTGCAGGGCACGCAACGTGATGTCGGCCAGGTTGCCGATGGGTGTGGCCACCACATACAGAGCCCCTTGCGGATAATGCTGCGCAGCCGCCGCATCGCGTGCGGCATCAAGGGCGGAAGCGAAAGAGGCGCTCAATGAAATTCCTTGGGTTTGGACGAAAGCAGGCCGTTGCAGAGCCGGCGCCCGCCACCGGCGGGGGCACCACGCGGGCGCAAGGCAACGCGGCGGAGGACCGCGCCCTGGCGCATCTGCAGTCTGCCGGCCTGCAACTGCTTGAGCGCAATTATCGGACGCCTGGGCGCGGCGGGGGCGAGATCGACCTGGTGATGCGCGAGCGCGATGGCACGACCGTGTTTGTGGAGGTGCGCAGCCGTGCCAGCCAGGCCTTTGGTGGGGCCGGGGCGAGCATCGGCGCCGTCAAGCAGCAGCGCATCGTGCTCGCGGCGCGGTTCTACCTGATGCGCCTGGCTTCTCCGCCGCCCTGCCGCTTCGATGTGGTGCTGGTGGAGGAGCTGAAGGTGCAATGGCTCAAGGCGGCTTTCGATTCCCAATGAGCATCGGGTTCGTGACCAGGGGCAATGCCCTGTGCAGCCTAAACCCTTTGCTACAAAATTTGCGGCAAAAGCTGTAACACGCGGCGGGTATCATCGGGCCTCCATGCTTGAGCAACGCATCCAACAGCACTTCATCGACAGTGCCGATCTGAAATACCAGTCGGCCCAGACCCTGAGCACCCCCATCGCGGCGGCAGTGCAGGCCATCCTGGCCTGCGTGACCAGCGGCGGCAAGGTGCTGGCCTGCGGCAATGGCCCCTCGGCGGCCGAGGCGCAGCAGTTCGCCGCCTTCTGCGTCGCGGGCTTCGAGCGCGAGCGCCCCGAGCTGGCCGCCCTGGCCCTCACGGCCGACAGCACCCTGCTGACGGCCGGGCTGCCCGGCGCCCAGGACGTGGGGGCCCAGCAGTTTGCCCGCCAGGTGCGGGCATTGGGCCAGGCGGGTGACCTGCTGCTGGTCCTGTCGGTCAGCGGCAACGACGCCAACCTGCTTGCAGCGACCGAAGCGGCGCACGAGCGCGACATGACGGTGGTGGTGCTCACCGGCCGCACCGGCGGGCAACTGGCGGCCGTGCTGCGCGAGACCGATGTGCTGGTCTGCGTGCCGCATGACCGCGCCGCCCGCGTGCGCGAAGTCCACGCCCTGGTGCTGCACTGCCTGTGCGACGGCGTGGACGCCCAGTTACTTGGTGAACAGGAGATACCGCTATGAAGCAAACCGTGACCCGTACCCTCTGCACGGCCCTGGCCGCTGCCGCCCTGGCAGCCAGCCTGTCGGCCTGCGCCCCGCTGATTGTGGGGGGCGCCGTGGTGGGCAGCATGATGGCCGTGGACCGCCGCACGACGGGCACCCAGGTCGAGGATGAAGGCATCGAGCTGCGCGCCGCCAACCGCATCCGCGAAGCACTGGGCGACCGTGCCCACGTGAACGTGACCAGCTACAACCGCCAGGCCTTGCTGACCGGTGAAGTGGCCAGTGCCCAGGACCGCGAGACCGTCGAGCGCATCGTGACCGGTGTGGAGAACGTGCGCTCGGTGGTCAATGACCTGGGCGTGCTGCCCAATACCTCGCTGGGCCAGCGCTCCAACGACACCGTGATCACCGGCAAGGTGCGCGCGAGCTTCGTGGATGCGGCCGACATCTCGGCCAACGCCTTCAAGGTGGTGACCGAGCGCAACATCGTCTACCTGATGGGCCGCGTCACCCAGCGCGAAGCTGGCCGCGCCACCGAGATCTCCCGTGGCGTGAGCGGCGTGAGCAAGGTCGTGCGCGTGTTCGAAATCGTCACCGAAGAAGAACTGCGCCGCAACGCGCCGACACCCGCGCCGGTCACCACCGACACCGCGCCCGCTCGTTCGCTCTGACCTCTGTTTGGGGCATGGCATTTGAAACTGGCACTGCCCAAGCCAGTGCCCCCGTGCAAGGGCCGCCCCGCCGCACCGGGGGCGTCCCCCTCAGGGGGAAGGCGCGCAGCGCCTCAGGGGGAGCTTATTTCAAGCGTTTGACCAGGCTGGATGTATCCCAACGGTTGCCGCCCATGCCCTGCACGTCGGCATAGAACTGGTCCACCAGCGCGGTGACGGGCACGCGCGAGCCGTTGCGCCGGGCCTCGTCGAGCACCAGGCCCAGATCCTTGCGCATCCAGTCCACGGCAAAGCCGAAGTCGAACTTGCCGTCGACCATGGTCTTGCCGCGGTTGTCCATCTGCCAGCTCTGCGCTGCGCCCTTGCCGATCACGTCCAGCACCTGCTTCATGTCCAGGCCCGCGTTCTGGCCAAAGGCCACGGCCTCGGACAGGCCTTGCACCAGCCCGGCGATGCAGATCTGGTTGACCATCTTGGCCAACTGGCCCGAGCCGCTGGCGCCCAGCAGCGTGAAAGCCCGCGCAAAGGCCATGGCCACAGGCTGGGCGGTCTCGAAGGCCGCAGTGTCGCCACCGCACATCACGGTGAGCAAACCGTTCTGCGCACCCGCCTGGCCGCCGGATACCGGTGCATCGACGAACTGCAGGCCCGCAGCCTGCGCTGCGGCGTACAGCTCACGCGCCACCTCGGCCGACGCCGTGGTGTGGTCCACGAAGATGGCGCCGGCCTGCATGCCCGCGAAGGCACCGTCGGCACCCAGGGTGACGGAGCGCAGGTCGTCGTCATTGCCGACGCAGCAGAACACAATGTCGGCGCCTGCGGCCGCCTCGCGGGGCGTGGCGGCCTGGCGTGGTGCCTGGCTGCCGGCGAACTCCTCGCACCAGGCGGCCGACTTGGCGGCCGTGCGGTTGTACACGGTGACTGCGTGGCCCGCCATGGCCAGGTGGCCGGCCATGGGGTAGCCCATGACGCCCAGGCCCAGGAAGGCGACCTTGCGCGAAGGGGTGGCGTCGTAGCTGCGGGGATTGGTGCTTGGCATGGGATTCGGTCCGTGATGGGGTCAAAAAAAAGCCCGCCCTCATGGGCGGGCGAGTGTGTGTGGTTCTGCTCGGTACTTGTTGTAGGGTGAAAACTCAGACGATCGCGAAATGCTCGGTGCCCTGGGCCAGGTCGGGCGACTTGGCGCGCTGGCTGTTGAGCTTGATCTGCAGTCGCAGGTCGTTGAGCGAGTCGGCGTTGCGCAGCGCGTCTTCGTAGCTGATGACGTTGGCCTCATAGGCGTCGAAGAGCGCCTGGTCGAAGGTCTGCATGCCCAGGTTGCGGCTCTTCTTCATGATCTCCTTGATCTCGGAGACATCGCCCTTGAAGATCAGGTCCGAGATCAGCGGCGTGTTGAGCATGATCTCCACGGCAGCAGCACGGCCCTTGCCGTCCTGCTTGGGAATCAGGCGCTGGGAGACCATGGCGCGCAGGTTCAGCGACAGGTCCATCAGCAGCTGAGCGCGGCGTTCTTCGGGGAAGAAGTTGATGATGCGGTCCAGCGCCTGGTTGGCACTGTTGGCGTGCAGCGTGGCCAGGCACAGGTGACCGGTCTCGGCAAACGCCACGGCATGCTCCATGGTCTCGCGGTCGCGGATTTCGCCCATCAGGATCACGTCGGGCGCCTGGCGCAGCGTGTTCTTGAGTGCGGCTTCCCAGCTGTCGGTATCCAGGCCCACCTCGCGCTGCGTCACCACGCAGTTCTTGTGCGGATGCACGAACTCGACCGGGTCCTCCACCGTGATGATGTGGCCGAACGAGTTCTCGTTGCGCCAGTCCACCATGGCGGCCAGCGTGGTCGACTTGCCCGAGCCCGTGGCACCCACCAGGATGCACAGGCCGCGCTTGGCCATGGTCACTTCCTTGAGCACCTGGGGCACGCCCAGGCCATCGATGGTGGGCAGCGTGAGCGGAATCGTCCGCATCACCATGCCGACCTTGCCCTGCTGGATGAAGGCATTCACCCGGAAGCGGCCGATGCCTGCGGGCGAGATCGCGAAATTGCATTCCTTGGTGCGCTCGAAGTCGGCCACCTGCTTGTCGCTCATGACGGCACGCGCCAGCGTGAGCGTGTGGTTGGGCGTGAGCGGCTGCGGCGACACCTTGGTCACCTTGCCATCGACCTTGATGGCCGGTGGAAACTCTGCCGTGATGAACAAGTCGCTGCCGTTGCGGCTGACCATCAGCTTGAGCAGGTCGTTGATGAATTTACTGGCCTGATCGCGTTCCATCAGAGTTTCTCCCTTGGGGTCCTGGTCTGCCGGACGGTCATTGTCATTTCTGGTTGTTGTCGCTCAGGCGGGCACTCACCACGCGCAGGCGCAACGACAGCTTGCGGGCCAGCAGCGCAATCAGGCTGGCCGCGAGCTGGGGGTCCTTGGTCATCATGTCGTCCATGGCCTCGGCGCTCAGCACGGCGATCTCGCAGTCGGTGAGCGTGGTGCAGGCCGAAAAGCGGATACCGCTGTCCAGCAGCGACATTTCGCCCAGGATGTCACCGGGCCGGGTCTCGGCCAGGCGCAGGTGCTCGCCCCAGGGCTGTACGCGGTCCACGGCAATGGTGCCGGTGAGCAGCACCACCATGAAGTTGCCGTACTCGTCCTGGCGGATCACGTCGCGGTTGGAGGGGATGGCGGCAAACTCGAAAAAGCGCTCCATGCGCTCCACGGCGTCCTTGTCCAGGTGGGCCATGTACTTGTCCTTGGCCCACAGCCCCTGCAGCAGCTTGCCGCCGCGGCTCGTGGGCAGGCGCTTGGCCCCCACCTCCACGGCGCGGGCCTCCCAGGGCACCAGCATGGAGTCGTCCACCCCCTGGCCGGCAAAGGCCGTGGAGAACAGCACGGAATCGGTGTTGTCCTCCGCCGGCTTGTTGCCGATCGACTTCATGCGCAGAAGGCCGAGAATGCCTTTCATAGTGTGCTCCGTAGTGCGGCGCACTGCGCCGCCGTGTCGTCTGTCAATGTGGGGAAATGGCAGCCTTTGCAGGCCTGCGAATGCCCCATTGTGCTGCGGGTTCTCGCGCAGCGCATGAAACCGGCGCGGCCCGGGCCAGCGGCCGCCGCGCAAGGGCCGCCCCGCCGCGCTGGCGGCGTCCCCTTTGAAGGGAAAGGCGCGAAGCGACTCAGGGGAGGGCTCATGGTCACCCGGGGAAGTTTTCCGGAATCTTGGCCTTGCCGCGGGCTTCTGCGGGGCTGATGATGTTGCGGCGCACCATGTCGGTGAGGTTCTGGTCCAGTGTCTGCATGCCCACGCTGTTGCTGGTCTGGATGGTGGAGTACATCTGCGCCACCTTGGCCTCGCGGATCAGGTTGCGGATGGCGCTGGTGCCCAGCATGATCTCGTGTGCGGCCACGCGGCCCGAGCCGTCCTTGGTCTTGCACAGCGTCTGCGAGATCACGGCCTGCAGCGATTCGGAGAGCATCGCGCGGACCATTTCCTTTTCCTCGGCGGGGAACACGTCGATGATCCGGTCGATGGTCTTGGCGGCGCTGGAGGTGTGCAGCGTGCCGAAGACCAGATGGCCCGTTTCGGCGGCCGTCATGGCCAGGCGGATGGTTTCCAGGTCGCGCATTTCACCCACCAGGATGGCGTCCGGATCTTCGCGCAGGGCGGATTTCAGCGCGGCGGCGAAGGACAGCGTCATCGGGCCGACTTCGCGCTGGTTGATCAGGCACTTCTTGGATTCGTGCACGAACTCGATCGGGTCTTCCACCGTGAGGATGTGGCCGTATTCGGTTTCGTTGAGGTAGTTGACCATGGCGGCCAGCGTGGTGGACTTGCCCGAGCCCGTGGGGCCGGTCACCAGCACCAGGCCGCGCGGCTTCAGGGCCAGGTCGCCGAAGATCTTGGGGGCATTGAGCTGCTCCAGCGTCAGGATCTTGCTCGGAATCGTCCGGAACACGGCGGCTGCGCCCCTGTTCTGGTTGAAGGCGTTGACGCGAAAACGGGCCAGGCCCTCGATTTCGAACGAGAAGTCGACTTCCAGGAACTCCTCGTAGGTTTTTCGCTGGGAGTCGCTCATGATGTCGTACACCATGCCGTGGACCGTCTTGTGGTCCAGTGCGTCGACGTTGATGCGCCGAACGTCCCCGTGGACCCGGATCATGGGCGGCAGGCCTGCGGAAAGGTGCAGGTCGGAAGCCTTGTTCTTGACGCTGAACGCCAGCAGCTGGGTAATGTCCACGGGATCCCCTCTATCGTTTGGTACGCTTGCCAATCATTATGACCACGATTGATAACAACCTCCAACAGGTTATGCGACGTATCGCACAGGCGTGCGCTGCTGCCGGGCGCGATCCGGCCGAGGTGTCGCTGCTGGCGGTTTCCAAGACCTTCGGTGCCGACGCGGTGGCCGAGGCCGTGGCCGCAGGCCAGCGGGCCTTTGGCGAAAACTACATCCAGGAGGGGGTGGAGAAGGTGGCAGCCCTGCGCCAGCTGTCGCCCGCCAGCCTGCAGTGGCACTGCATCGGCCCCATCCAGAGCAACAAGACGCGCCTGGTGGCCGAACATTTCGACTGGGTGCACACGGTGGATCGCCTGAAGATCGCCGAGCGCCTGTCGACCCAGCGCCCCGAGCACCTGGCCCCGCTGCAAGTGTGCATCCAGGTCAACGTGGATGGGGGCGATACCAAGTCCGGCGTCCCTCCCGAGGAGGCGCTGGCTTTGGCCCAGGCTGTGGCGAAACTGCCACGGCTCGTGGTGCGGGGGCTCATGAGCATCCCTGACCATGCCCCCGATTTCGAGGTGCAAAAGGAACTCCACCTGCGCGCGCAGCGCCTTTTTGGGCAGATCAAGGCCAGCGGCGAACCGGGCCTGGCGGACTTTGACACGCTGTCGATGGGCATGACGGCCGATCTGGAGGCTGCTATCCATGCGGGCGCCACCCTGGTGCGGGTGGGGACCGGCATCTTCGGCGGGCGAACGTATCCCGCCGCCTGAACCCCGGGGTCAGTTCCCGGTGAAGATCGCCACGCAGTCCAGCGCGGCCTTGATGTCGGCGTCGCTCACATCCAGGTGGGACACCCAGCGCAGGCGGGTCTGGCCGGCGTAGAGGCCGCTGGTCACGCGCACGCCGTGCTGGGCCAGCCAGGCGGTGAAAGCGGGGGCCACGTCCGTTTGCAGGTCGGTGAACAGAATGTTGGTCTGCCAGGGGTGCACGGTGATCTTGCCGCGCAGCACGGGGTGGCTGCGGTTGGCCTCGGCCAGGCCCTCGGCCAATTGGGCCAGCCGGGCGTGGTCGTCGGCCATGCGGCGCACATGGTGCTCCAGTGCATAGCGGCCGGCGGCGGCCAGCACGCCAGCCTGGCGCATGCCGCCGCCCAGGATCTTGCGCGTGCGCCGCGCCTGGCGGATGAAATCGTGTGATCCCAGCACCAGCGAGCCGATGGGCGCGCCCAGGCCCTTGCTCAGGCACAGCGAGGCCGAATCGAAGTGGCTGCACAGGGCGCGGGCCTCGTCGTATACACCGGTGCCGGCCTTCGCCGCATTGGCCGCGGCGGCGTTGAACATGCGTGCGCCGTCCAGGTGCATGGCCAGACCGCGCTGGCGTGCCAGCGCGGCCACCTCGGCCACGTAGGCCGGGGGCAGCACCTGACCGCCCGTGGTGTTCTCCAGCACCACCAGGCGGGTGCGCGCGAAGTGCGGGTCGTCGGGCTTGATGGCGGCGGCGATGTCGGACAGGCGCAAGGTTCCGTCGGGCTGGGTCTCCACGGGCTGGGGCTGGATGGAGCCCAGCACCGCCATGCCACCGGCCTCCCAGCGGTAGGTGTGCCAGCTCTGGCCGACGATGGCCTCGTCGCCACGCTGGCAGTGGCCCCACAGGGCGATCAGGTTGGTCTGGGTGCCCGAGGGCGCGAACAGAGCGGCCTCGAAGCCCAGCAACTGCGCCGCGTATTCCTGCAGCGCGTTCACGGAAGGATCGTCGCCAAACACGTCGTCGCCCAGCGGGGCATCGAACATGGCCGCCCGCATGGCGGGCGTGGGCTGGGTGACGGTGTCGCTGCGAAAGTCGGGCATGGGGCGTCTCGGAGGCTGTGGAAATGCAAGGCATGGTAGCGGGCACCGATGGCGGGTGGAACCTTGGGGGTTAATGCGCCTGGGCCGTTGTCCCCTGCGTACCACCTGCGGCGCGCAGCGCGCGCCAGAATGCCGTGCCACTTGCCCGACCGGAAAGCCCCCATGCCGTCTGCCCCTTCTCCGATGTTCCACAAAGTCCTGGTCGCCAACCGCGGCGAGATTGCCCTGCGCACCGTGCGCGCACTGCAAGACCTGTCCATCGCCAGTGTGGCCGTGTACGCGCAGGACGATGCCCAGGCGCCCCATGTGCGTGCGGCCGATGCGGCGGTGGCCCTCGGCGCCACGGGCCCGGCGGCCTACCTGGATGGCGCGAACCTGATTGCCATCGCGCGCGCCCAGGGCTGTGATGCCGTGCACCCGGGCTATGGCTTCCTGAGCGAACGCGCCGACTTCGCGCGTGCCTGTGCCGAGGCCGGTCTGCGCTTCATCGGCCCCACACCTGAACAACTGGCACTGTTCGGCGACAAGGCCCGGGCGCGCGCAATGGCACTGCGCTGCGGCGTGCCGCTGATGCCGGGCACGCAGGCCGTCGTCACGCTGGAGGAGGCCTTGCAGTTCTGGCAGGCGCAGGGTGGCGCCGGCATCGTGGTCAAGGCCATCGGCGGTGGTGGCGGACGCGGCATGCGCGCCGTGCAGTCCGCCGATGAGTTGCCGGCTGCCTATGCGCGCTGCCGCAGCGAGGCGCTGGCTGCCCTCGGCGTCGATGGCGTCTATGTCGAGCGGCTGATGGCCGGGGCGCGCCATATCGAGGTGCAGGTGCTCGGCGACGGGCGCGAGGTGATGTCCCTGGGCGAGCGCGAGTGCACGCTGCAGCGGCGCTTCCAGAAGCTGGTGGAGGTGGCGCCCAGCCCCTCGCTGCCTGCACCGCTGCGCGAACGCATCGTGGCGGCAGCGCTTGCCATGGCGCGCGAGGTGGCGTACGAGGGCCTGGGCACCTTCGAGTTCCTGGTGGACCTGGCGTCCGAAACGCTGCCCTTCGTCTTCATCGAGGCCAACCCGCGCCTGCAGGTGGAGCACACCATCACCGAGGAAGTTACGGGCGTGGACCTGGTGCAGACCCAGATTGCATTGGCGGCCGGCCGGAGCCTGCGCGATCTGGGGCTCGACCCCGGTGCGCCGCCCGTGGTGCAGGGCTTTGCCCTGCAGTGGCGCATCAACGCCGAAACCCTGGATGCGCAGGGCGGTGCCGTGCCGGGCAGCGGCCCGCTCACGCGCTTTGATCTGCCGGCCGGCCCGGGCATCCGCGTGGACACGCACGGCGTGGCGGGTGCAGCCCCCTCGCCGCACTACGACACACTGCTGGCCAAGCTCATCGTGCACACGCGCAGCCCCCACTTCGGCGACGCGCTGCGGCGCTCCCGGCGTGCGCTGACCGAATGCCGCATTGGCGGCGTGGCGACCAACCTGGCGCTGCTGCGCGCGCTGGCCGCACGGCCCGAGATGGAAAGTCAGCAGGTGCATACGCGCTGGCTGGAGACGGTGCTGCCCGAGCTGCTGGATGCGGCGGGGCACCTGGCGGATGAGCCCCTGGCTGCGGCCGCCCGTCATGATGCTGCGCAGCCCGAACCCGAACCCGAACCCGAACCCGAACCCGAACCCGAACCCGAACCCGAACCCGCACCCGCACCCGCACCCGCACCCGCACCCGCACCCGCACCCGCACCCGCACCCGCACCCGAAGGCGCGGTGCTGGCGCCCATGCCTGCGCGGCTGGTGCAATGGTCGGTGGCCGAGGGCGATGTGGTGGCCGCCGGGGCCGAGCTGGCCGTGCTCGAAGCCATGAAGATGGAGCATGTGCTGCTGGCGCCGCATGCGGGTCGGGTGCGTGCGCTGCTGGCCGTGCCGGGCGGCTACCTGGTGCAGGGCCAGCCGCTGCTGGTGCTCGACGCAGCGCAAGGCGCGCAGGCCGTGGTGGAGGAGAGCGCTGCTGTACAGGGCGCCGACCACATCCGCCCCGACCTGCAGCGCGTGCTCGATCGCCATGCCTTCACGCTCGATGCCGCGCGCCCCGAGGCCATGGCCAAGCGCCACGCGCAGGGCGGGCGTAGCGCGCGCGAAAACATCGCCGACCTGTGCGACGAAGGCAGCTTCATCGAGTACGGCGCGCTGGCCATTGCTGCGCAGACGCGCCGGCGCAGCCTGGAGGACCTGGTCGCCAACACACCGGCCGACGGCATGGTCACGGGCATCGGCGGCATCAACGGCGCCGATTTCGGGCCCGAGAAATCGCGCGCGGTCGTTCTGTCCTACGACGCCACGGTGCTGGCCGGAACGCAGGGCGCGCGCAACCACGCCAAGACCGACCGCATGCTCGGCATCGCCCTGGCGCAGAAGCTGCCCGTGGTGCTGTTCGCCGAAGGCGGCGGGGGCAGGCCTGGCGATACCGACATGCCGGTGGTGGCCGGGCTGCATGTGCACACCTTTGCCAGCTATGCCGCGCTGTCGGGCCAGGTGCCCGTGGTGGGCATCGCCGCGGGGCGCTGCTTTGCCGGCAATGCGGCGCTGCTGGGCTGCAGCGACGTGGTCATCGCCACGCGCGCCAGCAACATCGGCATGGGTGGGCCCGCCATGATCGAGGGCGGGGGGCTCGGTGTGTTCAAGCCCGAGCAGATCGGCCCGAGCCGCGTGCAGCATGCCAATGGTGTGATCGACGTGCTGGTGGAGGACGAAGCCGGTGCCGTGCGTGCTGCCCAGCACTATCTTTCGTTCTTCCAGGGGCGCGTGGCGCAGTGGGCTGCGCCCGACCAGCGCCTGCTGCGCGTCGTGGTGCCCGAGAACCGGCTGCGCGTGTACGACACGCGCGCCGCCCTGGCTGGTCTGGTGGACGAAGGCAGCCTGCTGTTGCTGCGCACGGGCTTCGGCGCGGGCATCCACACGGCGCTGGCGCGCATCGAGGGGCGCCCTGTGGGTCTGCTGGCCAGCAATCCGCTGCACCTGGGTGGCGCCATCGATGCGGATGCAGCCGACAAGGGCGCGCGCTTCATGCAGCTGTGCAACGCCCATGGCCTGCCGTTGGTGAGCCTGGTGGACACGCCCGGCTTCATGGTCGGCCCCGGGGTGGAGGCCACGGCGCAGGTGCGCCACGTGAGCCGCCTGTTCGTCACCGCCGCGAGCCTGCGCGTGCCCTGCTTCAGC
The DNA here is from genome assembly GCF_001428665.1 of Acidovorax sp. Root219. Taxonomy (GTDB): domain Bacteria; phylum Pseudomonadota; class Gammaproteobacteria; order Burkholderiales; family Burkholderiaceae_C; genus Acidovorax. Next base: position 491,318 of record NZ_LMIJ01000010.1, on the reverse strand, counting down.
GTGGTGCTGCGCAAGGGCTATGGCCTGGGCGCCATGGGCATGACGGCCGGGGGCTTCCATGCCCCCGTGTTCACCGTGGCCTGGCCCACGGGCGAGTTCGGTGCCATGGGGCTCGAAGGCGCCGTGCGCCTGGGCTTTCGCAAGGAGCTCGAGGCCGTACCCGAGGGGGCGGAGCGCGACGCCTTGTTCCAGAAGCTTGTGGCACGCCAGTACGCCAATGGCGAGGCCATGCACATGGCGGCGACGCTGGAGATCGACGCCGTGATCGACCCGGCAGAGACCCGCGCCTGGCTGGCGCGGGGGTTGGCATCGGCCCAGGTGGCGCCCATGGGGCATCGCTTTGTCGATACCTGGTAGCCACGCCGGTGTGAAAAGGCCATGCTAAGCTGGTCGGCTGATTGAGGCGCTCGCGGCCGAATGGTCGCGCACTGCCTTGTGCCCCATCCAACGGAGACTTTCCCATGCCCGGTTTGCTGCCCGATATCGACCCCGACGGCCTGCTCGAATTCTCGGTGGTCTACACCGACCGCGCGCTCAACCACATGTCCAAGCGCTTCACCGGCGTGATGCAGGACATCCTGGCCACGCTCAAGCAGGTCTACCACGCCCACACCGCTGTGCTGGTGCCCGGCAGCGGCACTTTCGGCATGGAAGCCGTGGCGCGCCAGTTCGCCAACAACGAAAAAGTGCTCATCGTGCGCAACGGCTGGTTCAGCTACCGCTGGAGCCAGATCTTCGATGCGGCCGGCGGCCTGGGCGGCGGTGCCGTGGTCTGCAAGGCGCGCAAGCAGGGCGATGGGCCGCAGGACGCGTGGGCGCCGTGCCCGGCCGACGAGGTGGCGGCTGCCATCCGCGCCGAGCGGCCCAAGGTGGTGTTCGCACCGCATGTGGAGACGGCCAGCGGCATCATCCTGCCCGACGACTACCTGCGCACGCTGACGGCGGCCGCGCACGAGGTCGGCGCGCTGTTCGTACTCGACTGCGTGGCCTCGGGCGCGATGTGGGTGGACATGCAGGCCACCGGCGTGGACGTGCTGATCTCGGCCCCGCAAAAGGGCTGGAGCGGCTCGCCCTGCTGCGCCATGGTGATGCTCAGCGAGCGGGCGCGCCAAGCCATCGAGGGCACGACCAGCAGCAGCTTCTCGTGCGACCTCAAGAAGTGGATGCAGATCGCCGAGGGCTACGAAAAGGGCCAGCATGCCTACCACACGACCATGCCCACCGATGCACTGGTGCGCCTGCGCGAGGTGATGCTGGAGACGCGCGAGTACGGCTTCGACAAGGTGCGCGACGAGCAGATTGAGCTCGGCGCCCAGGTGCGCGCGTTGCTCGAATCCAGGGGCTTCCCGAGCGTGGCGGCCGAAGGCTTCAAGGCCCCGGGCGTGGTCGTGAGCTACACCACCGACCCCGGCATCCAGAACGGCAAGAAGTTCATGGAGGTCGGCCTGCAGACCGCTGCCGGCGTGCCGCTGCAGTGCGACGAAGGCCCGGATTTCAAGACCTTCCGCATCGGCCTCTTCGGCCTGGAAAAATGGCACAACGTGGAGCGCACGGTGGGCCACCTGTCCACGGCGCTGGGCCAGATCGCGGCAGCCGCCTGAGCTTCCTCCTGCCCATGGGGCCGGCACGATGACATCCCGCACCGAGACGGACGCCGCGCGCGCGGCGCTGCGCACGGCCAAGCGCCAGGCGCTGGCCCTGCTGCTGCTTGCTACCGCGGTGTTCATTGGCACCAGCCTGGTGGAGCGGGGCCTGGCGCTCGATTGCCTGAAGGCCGTGGCCGAGGCGGCCATGGTGGGCGCGCTGGCCGACTGGTTCGCGGTGGTGGCGCTGTTTCGCCACCCCATGGGCCTGCCCATTCCGCACACGGCCATCATCGCGCGCAACAAGGACCGCATTGGCCGCAACCTGGCCGGTTTCGTGCGCGACAAGTTCCTCGATCCGCCCTCGCTGGTGGCGCTGATCCGCCGCCACGACCCGGTCGCGCGCCTGGCCGAATGGCTGGTGGCGCCGGGCCATGCCGCGCTGCTGGGCCAACAGGCGGTGCGGCTCATTTCGGCTGGGCTCGATGCCGTGCAGGATGCCCAGGTGGAGCGCTTCATCCAGCGCGCTGCGCGCACGCTGATCGGGCAGATCGATCTGTCGCAGACCATGGCCACGGTGCTGGGCGCGCTCACGCACAACGGCCGCCACCAGGCGCTGCTCGACGATGCGCTGGCCCGGCTCATCACCTTGCTGCAGAACGAGGAGACGCGCCACCTGATCGCGCACACCATCGTGCAGTGGCTCAAGAAGGACCACCCGGTCAAGGAAAAGGTGTTGCCCACCGACTGGCTGGGCGACAAGGGATCGGCCATGGTGGCCAATGCCCTGGCCGGTCTTCTGGGCGAGGTGGCAGAGAACCCGCAGCACCAGCTGCGCGCCCAGTTCGACGATGCCGTGCAGCGCCTGGTGGCGCGGCTGCAGACCGACCCCGACTGGCAGCGCCGGGGCGAGGAGATCCGCACCTACCTGCAGACCGATGCCACGCTGGGCAGGTATGTGCAGGAGCTGTGGCAGGGCATGCGCGCGGCGCTGCAGCGCGACCTGGACAATCCCGGGTCTGCGGTGGCGCGCAACGTGCAGGCCATGGGGGGCTGGCTGGGGCAATCGCTGGCAGGTGACCCGGCGCTGCGCGAATCGCTCAATGCGCGGCTCGAGCGCTGGGTGCAGGGCCTGGCACCCGATGTGTCGGCCTTCATCGCCCAGCACATCGAGGACACGGTGCAGCGCTGGGATGCGCGTGAGATGTCGGACCTCATCGAGCTGCAGGTCGGCCGGGATCTGCAGTACATCCGCATCAACGGCACGGTGGTGGGCGGGCTCATCGGGCTGGTGTTGTTCGGCCTGTCGCACGCGGGTGAGATCTGGCGCGTGGTGCGCTAGAAAAGCTTGACCACCAGCGGCACCAGCAGCGCCGCCAACACCACTTGCAGTCCGAGAGCCAGGCCGGCATAGGCGCCCGCATCGGCATCGTCCTGCAGCGCCTGCGCAGCGCCGATGCCGTGCGATGCGGTGCCCAGCGCAAAACCGCGTGCCACCATGCCCGATGCGTCGGTGCCCACGCGCAGCCAGCCAAACAGGGTGCGGCCCGAGAGCGCGCCGACCATGCCGGTGAGCACCGCGAACAGCGCGGCCAGCGCCGGCACGCCGCCGATCTGCGCGGCCACGCCCATGGCCACGGGCGCGGTGACCGACTTGGGTGCCAGGGACATCAGCATGTCCACCGGCAGGCCCATGGCCCAGCCGAGGCCCACGGCACTCGCGGCTGCCACGCTGCCGCCGGCCAGGGCGGCCAGCAACAGGCGGCCCCAGCGCTGGCGCAGTTCGGCACGGCGTTGCCACAGCGGCCAGCCCAGGGCCACCACGGCCGGCCCCAGCAGGAAGTGGATGAACTGCGCCCCGGCAAAGAAGGTGGGGTAGGCCGTGCCCGTGGCCAGCAGCGCACCGGCCAGCACCACCACCGACCAGAGCACCGGATTGGCCCAGGCCGCATGGCCCATGCGTGCGGAAAAGGCCTGCGCCAGCACGTACACCGCCAGTGTGGCCGTAAGGCCGAACAGCGGCGCCTGCGACAGGTAGACCCAGAGCTCCACGAAGTTGGTCATTGCGTGCTGCCTCCTTGCGTGGTCGCCTCTGGCTTGAACGCCCGCAGCACCAGCACCGTGGCCGCCATGCCGGCCCAGGTGGACAGCACGATCACGATGACCAGGCGCAGGCCGTAGGCGCCCAGCAGATCCAGGTGCGTCATCACCCCCACGCCCACCGGCACGAACAGCAGCGACAGGTGCGTGAGCAGAAAACCCGCCGCCGGTGCCACGGCCCGCTGCACGGGCCCCCAGTGCAATGCCAGGAGCAGCAGCACCATGCCCACCACCGGGCCGGGCACGGGCAGGTGCAGAAAGTGCGACAGCGCCTCGCCGGCCGACTGCATCAGGAGCAGGAAGGCCAGGCCCTGCAGGCCCTTCATGGGGCTGGGGACGGGTGGCGCAGCAGTGGTGAGCGGTTGTCGCGGCACGTCAGAAGCGAGGCAGATCGGGGTGCTTGATCTGCCCCGCGCGCACCAGCATCTTGCCGTACTCCGCGCAGCGGTGCAGCGTCGGGATGACCTTGCCGGGGTTGAGCAGCCCGGCCGGGTCGAACGCATGCTTGAGGCCGAACATCTGCGCATTCTCGGCAGCAGAGAACTGCACGCACATGCTGTTGAGCTTTTCCACACCCACGCCGTGTTCGCCGGTCACCGTGCCGCCCATGGCCACGCTGGTCTCCAGGATGTCGGCGCCGAACAGCTCGCAGCGATGCAACTGGTCGGGGTCGTTCGCGTCGAACAGGATCAGCGGGTGCAGGTTGCCGTCGCCCGCGTGGAACACGTTGGCGCAGCGCAGTTGGTATTTCTTTTCCATCTCGGCAATGGCCAGCAGGATGTCGGCCAGGCGCTTGCGCGGGATGGTGGAGTCCATGCACATGTAGTCGGGGCTGATGCGCCCACTGGCCGGGAAGGCATTCTTGCGCCCGCTCCAGAAGCGCAGGCGCTCGGCCTCGTCGCAGCTGACCGAGATGGCCACGGCGCCTGCGGCGCGCAGCACCTCGGTCATGCGGCCGATCTCTTCCTCCACCTCCTCGGGCGTGCCGTCGCTCTCGCACAGCAGGATGGCCTCGGCGTTCAGGTCGTAGCCCGCGTGCACGAAGTCTTCCACTGCGGCGGTCATGGGCTTGTCCATCATCTCAAGGCCGGCGGGGATGATGCCGGCGGCGATCACCGCTGCCACTGCGGCGCCCGCCTTGCGCACGTCGTCGAAGCTGGCCATGATGCAGCGCGCCAACTGCGGCTTGGGGATCAGCCGCACCGTGACCTCGGTGGTCACGGCCAGCATGCCTTCGCTGCCGATCACGGCGGCCAGCAGGTCATAGCCGGGCGCATCGAGCGCACCGCTGCCGAACTCCACGGCCTCGCCCTCGACGGTGAAGCCGCGCACCTTGAGCACGTTGTGCACCGTGAGGCCGTATTTGAGGCAGTGCACGCCGCCCGAGTTCTCGGCCACGTTGCCGCCGATGGTGCAGGCGATCTGGCTGCTGGGATCGGGTGCGTAGTACAGACCGTAGGGCGCGGCCGCCTCGCTGATGGCCAGGTTGCGCACGCCGCACTGCACCACGGCCGTGCGGCTCACCGGGTCCAGGTCGAGGATGCGGTTGAACTTGGCAAGCGAGAGCGTCACGCCCAGGGCGTCGGGCATGGCCCCGCCCGACAGGCCGGTGCCCGCGCCGCGCGCCACCACCGGTACGTGCAGCCGGTGGCAGGCCTGCAGCACGGCCTGCACCTGTTCGTAGGTCTCGGGCAGGCAGACCACCAGCGGGCGCTGGCGGTAGGCGGTGAGACCGTCGCATTCGTAGGGCGTGGTGTCTTCCGCATGCCACAGCAGGGCATGGGCCGGTACGGTGCGCGACAGGGCCTGCACCACCTCGGCCTGGCGCGCTGCGCGCTCGGATGGCGTGGGCCCGGTGGCTGCCTTGGCTGCGAGGGAGGAGAGGGAAGCGGTCTGCATGCCGCCACTGTAGGCCATGGCGGCGCCGGCTGCCGTGAGATTTTTGGAGTGCCGGTGTGAAATCCGCTGCAGGGTGTCAGCCGCCTTGCGCCAGCGGGCAGACCTGGCGAACCTCGCCAATCGGCGCTCCGGCCACCGTGATGGTCCTGTCGCTCCCTGGATCGGGCACGAAGCCCAGCGCCGCATAGAAGCGGATGGCCCGCTGGTTGGAGGCCAGCACCCACAGGCTGGCGTCGGCCTTGCCCTGTTCCAGCAACCACTCCCGGGCCTGCTGCCACAGCGCCTGACCCACACCCTGCGACCAGCGGGCCGGATCCACGTAGATCGCCCAGATTTCGCCCCGGGTGGCCGGCGCATCCTTGTCGCGGCAGTCGCCGAAGGCGATCCAGCCCGCCACTGCACCGTCGCCGTCCTGCGCCAGCAGCAGCCTGGGCCGGCCTTGGACAATCGCCTGAGCCCAATAGGTTTCGCGCTGGGCGGTGGACAGGGCCGCCAGGTAGGCCGCGTCGATGATGCCCGCGTAGGCCGCCTGCCAGGCCGCCACGTGGATTCGGGCGATGGCGGCGGCATCGTCCGGTTGCGCTGGGCGTATGCGCATGCTCACACCATGATCTTGCGCAGCCATTCCGCAAAGGCCGCGCATTCCCAGCGGTCCATGGTGCCGGTGCGCCAGCACAGGTAGTGGGCGTGGGGGCTGGTGGTGTCGGTGTCGAACAGGCGCACCAGCGTGCCGTTCTCGAGCCAGGGCGCACCCAGCTTCAGGCGCACCAGCGCCACGCCCATCCCGGCGGATGCGGCGTCGCACATCAGGCCGATGTCGTTGAACTGCGACCCTTCGCTCGGCTCAGCCCAGTCCAGGCCGGTGGCGCCGAACCAGGTGCGCCAGGGCTCCAGCGGGCTGCGCAGCAGCGCCACGCCCTCCAGGTCCTCGGGGCGCTCGAAGGGGCCATGCTCGCGCACGAAGGCGGGCGAGGCCAGCGGTGTAACCACGTCGCGCGCCAGCTCCACATGCTCCACGTCGGCATAGTGGCCGGCGCCAAAGCGCACCATCAGGTCGGCGTCTTCGGCCACCACATCCAGCAGCGGGATGGAGACCTGCAGCGCCAGGTCGATCTCGGGATAGGCCTCGGTGAACTGGCGCAGGCGCGGGATCAGGATGGTGCGCGCAAAGGTCGGCGTCACGGCCAGCTTGAGCCGGCGGCGCCCAGGCGCTGCCGCCGCGCCCGGAAAGCGCTGCAGCGCCCCCAGCCCCTCGCGCACATGCGCCAGGTAGGCGCTGCCCTCGGTCGTCAGCGAGAAATCAGCCCGGCCGAACAGCCGCACGCCCAGGATCTGCTCGAGCTGCTTGACGCGGTGGCTCACCGCGCTGGGCGTCACGCACAGCTCGTCGGCCGTCTGCGTCACGCTGCGCAGGCGCGCCAGTGCCTCGAAGGTCAGCAGGCATTGGATGGGCGGGATCCGCCGCGCCGCGCTGCTGAGGAACGAAGAGGCGGGTGATGGAGCGGCCGTGGCCATCGTCGCTCTGGCGCGGGGCTCAGCGGAAGACGACCGTCTTGTGCCCGTTGAGCAGCACGCGGTGCTCGCTGTGCCACTTCACGGCGCGGGCCAGCACCTGGCTTTCGGTGTCGCGGCCGCGTGCGGTCAGGTCTTCCACCGTGTCGGTGTGGTCGGCGCGGGCCACGTCCTGCTCGATAATCGGGCCTTCGTCGAGGTCGGCGGTGACGTAGTGGGCCGTGGCGCCGATGAGCTTCACGCCCCGGTCATGCGCCTGGTAATAGGGCTTGGCGCCTTTGAAGCTGGGCAGAAAGCTGTGGTGGATGTTGATCGCACGGCCCGAGAGCTTTCTGCACAGGTCGTCCGACAGCACCTGCATGTAGCGTGCCAGCACCACCAGCTCGGCCCCTTCGGCCTCGATGATCTCGAACTGCTTGGCCTCGGCCTGCGCCTTGGTGGCGGCCGTGACCGGGATGTGGTGGAACGGCACGTTGTAGCTGGCCGCCAGCTGGTAGAAGTCGCGGTGGTTGCTGATGATGGCGCGGATGTCCACGGGCAGCAGGCCGGATTTCCAGCGGAACAGCAGGTCGTTGAGGCAGTGGCCTTCGCGGCTGACCATGAGCACGGTCTTGACGGGCTGGGCCGTGGCGTGCAGGCTCCAGCGCATCTCGTGCGGGTCGGCGAAGGCGGTCAGCCGCTCCTTGAGCGTGGCGTGGTCGTGCTGGTCGCAGGCGAACTGCACGCGCATGAAGAACAGGCCGGTGGCGTGGTCGTTGTACTGCGCGGCTTCTTCGATGTTGCCGCCGTGCTCCAGCAGGAAGCCGGAGACAGCGTGCACCAGCCCCAGGCGGTCGGGGCAGGACAGGGTAAGGATATAGGCTTGGGTCGTCATAGCTGCGCCATTGTCGCAGCAAGGCCCGGACGGGTTTGGAAGAGGGATTTCATGCAAGAGTCGGAAGGCCCACGGTCGTTGGTTCCCTGGCGCGTGGCGGCGCTGTACCTGGTGCTGGGCGTGGTGTGGGTTTTGGTGGGAGACCTTTTGCTGGCCCACTGGGTCACGGACCCGGATGACCTTACCCGTTACCAGACCTGGAAGGGCTGGCTCTACGTGCTGCTCACCGGGGCACTGGCCGGCTGGCTGGCGCACCGCGCACGCGAGGCCGAGCAGGCCCGGGCGCGTGTGCTCAAGGATCGGGTCGACATCGCGGCCGTGCGTGCGGCCCTGGCCACCAGCGAAGAGCGCCAGCGCCTGGCCAGCACGGTGGTGGACAACACCATCGAGGGCGTGGTGGTGACCGATGCGCAGGGCCGCATCCTGTCGGTCAACGCGGCGTTCACCCGGCTGCTGGGCTATACCGAGACCGAGCTGCTGGGCCAGAACCCGCGCGTGTTCAAGTCGGGCCGCCATGACAAGGCCTTCTACGACGCCATGTGGGCGTCCATCCACGGCACCGGCCACTGGCAGGGCGAAATCTGGAACCGGCGCAAGAACGGCGAGGTGTTCCCCGAGCACATGTCGCTGAGCGCCGTGCGCGACCCGCAGGGCGCCGTGACGCACTACGTGTGCATGTTCTCCGACATCTCCGAGGAGAAGGCGCAGCAGCAGCGCCTGGAGTTCCTGGCGCACAACGATGCGCTGACCGGTCTGTCCAACCGCACGCGCTTTGGCGCCGAGCTGGCCGAGGCGGTGGGCGAGGCGCGCCTGAGCGGCGAGCACCTGGCGGTGCTGCTGATCAACCTGGACCGCTTCAAGGACGTGAACGACAGCTATGGCCACGCCAGCGGCGACCAGGTGCTGCAGCACATTGCGAAGAAGGTGCAGTCGGCCCTGCGCCCGGGCGACCTGCTGGGGCGCATGGCAGGGGACGAACTGACCGTGGTGGCGCGCCACATGCGCAATTCCGAGGGCGCGGCGGCCGTGGCGCGCCAACTGATTGCGGCTGTGGCCGAGCCCTGGCGTTCGCCCGATGGCCTGGAGGTGGTGGCCGGGGCCAGCGTGGGCATCTGCATGTACCCGACCCATGCCGACACGGTGGAGGGCCTGCAGCAGGGCGCGCATGCCGCTGTCTATGGCGCCAAGGCGCGCGGGCGCGGTGCCTGGTGCTTCTTCCACGAGACCATGACCCAGGCCGCGCGCGAGCGCCTAGCGCTGGAGTCGCGCCTGCGGCTGGCGCTGGCGCAGGGGCACATGGAGGTGTACTACCAGCCGCAGGTCGATATCGCCAGCGGCCGCATCGTCGGGGCCGAGGCCCTGGTGCGCTGGAACGACCCGGACGAGGGCCTCATCTCGCCCGCGCGCTTCATCCCCGTGGCCGAGACCTCGGGCGTCATCGGCCCGCTCGGCGAATGGGTGCTGCGCGAGGTCTGCCGCCAGGGCCGGCAGTGGCGCGATGCAGGGCTGCCGGAGGTGACGCTGGCCGTCAACGTCTCGCCGCGCCAGTTCCACCTGACCGACGTGGCCGGCTGCACGGCCGCCGCGCTGGCCGATTCGGGCTTTCCGGCCGCGCTGCTGGAGCTGGAGATCACCGAGACCGCGCTGGCCGAACGCGCCGAAGAGGCCCTGCAGGTGCTGCTGGGCCTGCGCGGCCTGGGCGTGCGGATCGCGGTGGACGACTTCGGCACCGGCTATTCCTCGCTCGCACAGCTCAAGCGCTTTCCCATCGACGTGCTCAAGATTGACCGGGGCTTTACCCGTGACATCCCGCAAAGCACCGATGACATGGCCATCAGCGCGGCCATCATCGCCATGGGGCACAGCATGGGCCTGTCGGTGCTGGCCGAGGGGGTGGAGACCCCCGAGCAACTGGCCTTCCTGCAGGAGCGGGGCTGCGACACCTACCAGGGCTACCTGTGCAGTCGGCCCTTGCGCGCGCAGGCGTTTGCTGCGCTGCTCAAGGCCCAACCCGTGTCCGATCACCGCTCCGCATAGGACGTTCCTGCGGCCAGCCTGGGCTCACGGTTTTTGCGGGGCATTGCCCCACTTCTCGCGCAGCTCGGCACAGGCATCGCGCGGCGGCAGCGCCGGTGTCGGTGCCACCAGGTCGGCATCGGCATGCGCGGCCGCCGGTTCGCCGCCCGCCCGGGCCACCACCACCTTGGCCGCCACCTGGGGGCCCAGGTGCGTGGGCACGCCCAGGCCGCGCCAGACATGGCCGGCACCGGCCACGAGCAGCACGGTCTTGCCGGGTTGCAGGGCCGAGGTGGCGGTCTGCGCCATGCTCGCGTCGCGTGCGATCTGGATGCGCGCCATGGGCGCGATCTGCGCTTGCGGCAGCAGGCCGCAGTGGCCATCGCGGATCTCGGTGTACTGGCGCTGCAGTGCGGGCTCGGGCAGGTGCGCGTCCCACTGCGCCTGGCCCATGGCGGCGCGCATCTGGCTGCGCGGCAGGTTGCCGCCCAGCACCGGCACGCCGGCGGCCACGGCCGCCATCACCACCGGGCCGTATTGGGCCCAGGGCCAGGCCTTGTCCTGCCATTGCAGGGCCGTCTGCGCCTGGGCCTCGGTCGCATCGCGCGCCAGCCCGGCGGTGCTGCCGCCCTGTTCTGCCATCTCCATCACCACGGCCGCCAGCGCGCCGCGCGCGGCCAGCCACTGCACGGCCTCGCGCTGCAGGCGCTGGTGCTCGGCGGCATCGTGCTGCTCGCCCAGCAGCAGCACGTCGGCGGGCAGCACTTGCAGCAGGCGGGCGGGCCAGGAAGGGGGCTCCTGGGCCGGCAGGGCTGCGCAGCCGGCGAGTGCGAGGGCCGCCAGCAGCAAGGGGCCCAGCCGGGCCAGGGAGGAGGTGGACAAGAAGCTTGTATGCATGCCGTAATGCTAGCGGGCGGCCATTTCCCGGCCGCCGTGCGGCGCGACCCGCAGGGCTGAGGCCACGGTGGCAGTGTGGCTATCCCGGCGATGTATGGTGCTGCCTTCGCCCCCGCATGACCGGGTTGCAGCGTGTGGGGAACCCCGTTTGTTTGATGGAGCGCAAGGACCTTCAGCCATGAAACGCGAAACATCCAGTGCTTTGACCGGCGCCACCTCCATGCAACCCATCAGCCTCGACGTCCTGCGCGAGAAATACCTCAAGAACGGCGAAACCAGCGCCGACGACCTCTACCGGCGCGTGGCGCGTGCCCTGGCCTCAGTCGAGGCACCCGCCCTGCGCGACAAGTACGAGGCCCTTTTCCTCGGTAACCTGCAGGCCGGCGCCATCGGTGCCGGGCGCATCATGAGCGCGGCGGGCACCGACATCCAGGCCACGCTGATCAACTGCTTCGTGCAGCCCGTGGGCGACTGCATCCAGGGCGTGGACGACGGCGGCTACCCCGGCATCTACGAAGCCCTGCGCGAGGCGGCCGAGACCATGCGTCGCGGCGGCGGCGTGGGCTACGACTTCTCGCGCATCCGCCCCAAGGGCGCGCGGGTGATGGGCACCGCTTCCACGGCCTCGGGGCCGTGCAGCTACATGAACGTGTTCGACCAGTCCTGCTCCACGGTGGAGAGCGCGGGCGCGCGGCGCGGCGCGCAGATGGGCGTGCTGCGCATCGACCACCCCGACGTGCAGGAATTCATTACGGCCAAGCGCACGCCCGGGCGCTGGAACAACTTCAACGTCTCGGTCGGCGTGCCCGATGCCTTCATCCAGGCCGTGCAGAGCGATGCTCCGTGGGAGCTGGTGCACCAGGCCCGTCCCATCGAGTCGCTGATCGCCCAGGGTGCCCACCAGCGCGCCGATGGCCAATGGGTCTACGCCACGGTGCCGGCGCGCACGCTGTGGGACAGCATCATGCAATCGGCCTACGACTTCGCCGAGCCCGGCATCCTGTTCCTCGACCACATCAACGAGGACAACAACCTGCACTACTGCGAGGACATCGCGGCCACCAATCCCTGCGTGACGGCCGATACCTGGGTGCTCACCACCGACGGGCCGCGCCAGGTGGCCGATCTGGTCGGCCAGCCCTTCAGTGCCGTGGTGGACGGGCGCGCCTACCGCGTGGAAAGCCAGGGCTTCTTCCCGACCGGCACGCGGCCCGTGCTGCGCCTGCAGACTCGCGAGGGGCATGCGCTGCGCCTCACGGCCGACCACCGGGTGCGCCGCGTGGCACGCAAGACGCGCTACTGCCTCGAAGTGGAATGGACCGAGGCGGCGCAGCTGTCGCCCGGCGACGAGATCGTGCTGCACGACCACCGCGCGTTGCAGGGCTGGGCCGGGGCGGGCACCGAGGCCGAGGGCTACCTGCTCGGCCTGCTCGTCGGCGATGGCACGCTCAAGGCCGACAAGGCCGTCATTTCCGTCTGGGCACCCGAGCTCAAGGCGGTGGGGCAGGGAGCGGTGGCCTACGCCGCCACCGGGGCTGCCGGCATCGTTCAGGCCGCCCAGGCGGCGGCTGCCATGCTGTCGCACCGCGCGGATTTCGGCGGCTTCCAGCGGCGCTTGGCGGGGCGGGGCGAAGCGCGCATGGCCAGTGCGGCACTGCGCGACCTGGCCTTCGGCCTGGGCATGGCACCGGGCGCCAAGGCCATTACCCCCGCCATGGAGCGGCAATCGTCGGACTTTGCGCGCGGCCTGCTGCGCGGCCTGTTCGATGCCGATGGCTCGGTGCAGGGCACGCAGGACAAGGGCATCAGCGTGCGCCTGGCGCAAAGCGACGAGGCCCTGCTGCAGACCGTGCAGCGCATGCTGCTGCGCCTGGGCATTGCCTCCACTGTCTATTGCGACCGCCGCCCGGCGGCTGTACGCCCCCTGCCCGACGGCAAAGGCGGTCAACGCCTGTACGACACGCGGGCCCAGCACGAGTTGGTGGTCAGCGGCGACAACATTGCGGTGTTCGCCGAAGCCATCGGCTTTGCGGACACGGACAAGGCCGAACGCCTTGCCAGCGCGCTGGCGGGCTACCGCCGGGCACTGCACCGCGAGCGCTTCACGGCGACGGTGCAGGCGCTGGTGGACGATGGCGTGGAGGACGTCTACGACGTGACGGTGGCCGACGTGCATGCCTTCGACGCCAATGGCATCGTGGCGCACAACTGCGGCGAGCAGCCGCTGCCGTCGTACGGCTGCTGCGACCTCGGCCCCATCATCCTCACGCGCTTCGTGCGCAATCCCTTTGGCTTCGGCGGGGTGGCTGCATTCGACTTCGAGGCCTTTGCCCAGTCGGTGGCGCTGCAGGTGCGGGCACTCGACAACGTGCTCGACGTGACCTTCTGGCCCCTGACGCAGCAGCGCGACGAGGCCATGGCCAAGCGGCGCATCGGCGTGGGCTTCACGGGCATGGGCAACACGCTGGCCATGCTGTGCCTGCGCTACGACCTGCCCGAAGGGCGCGACATGGCGGTGCGCATCGCACAGGCCATGCGCGATGCGGCCTACCTGGCCTCGGTGGACCTGGCGCGCGAGAAAGGCGCCTTCCCGAAATTCGAGGCCGGGCCCTACCTGTCGGATGGCACCTTCGCCAGCCGCCTGCCCGACCCGATCCAGGAGGCCATTCGCACGCACGGCATCCGCAACAGCCACCTGCTGTCCATCGCGCCCACGGGCACGGTGAGCCTGGCCTTTGCCGACAACGCCTCCAACGGCATCGAGCCGCCGTTCTCCTGGACCTACAAGCGCAAGAAGCGCGAGGCCGATGGCAGCACCAGCGAGTATGCGGTGGAGGACCATGCCTGGCGCCTGTACCGCGAGCTCGGCGGCAACGTGCTGCAGCTGCCCGAGTACTTCGTCTCGGCCCTGGCCATGCCGGCCGAGGGCCACATCGCGATGATGGAGGCGGTGCAGCCGTTTGTGGACACGGCGATCTCCAAGACGGTGAACATCCCGGCCGACTACCCTTATGAAGGTTTCAAAGACCTGTACCTGCACGCCTGGCGCGCGCGCCTCAAGGGCCTGGCGACCTACCGGCCCAACGCCATCCTGGGCTCGGTGCTCGAAACGCACAGCGCCCCAGCGACGCTGGCCCCGGCACCCGCCGCGCCGCCGGTGGACCCGATGCGCACCGTGATCGAGAGCCGGCCCAAGGGCGGCCTCTCGGCCGTGGCCGAGAAGGTCGAGTACTGGACGCAGGAGGGCCGCAAGACCCTGTACCTGCTGGTCTCCTTTCTGCCCGTGCCCACGGGCGTGGGCAACACCACGGTGGACCGGGCCATCGAGTTCTTCATGCCCGTGGGGCAAAGTGGCGAGTCGCAGCAGTGGATCACGTCCAGCATGCGCATGCTCTCGCTGGCGGCGCGCGGCGGCTTCCTGGAGCGTGCGCTCAGCGACATGCGCAAGGTCGCCTGGGATCGGGGCCCCGTGCGCCTGGGCACGCACCGCAAGGAGGACGGCACGCAGGTGCCCATGTGGCATGACTCCGAAGTGGCGGCCATGGCCTATGCCATCCAGAACATCCTCGCACGCCGCGTGGCCGACCCGGTGCAGCAGCAGTTGCCGCTGGACGAACCGGCAGCGCCCCCCGTGGCCGTGCCCCAGGCCATGGCCGGCAAGAAGTGCGTGGAATGCGGTGCGCATGCCGTGATCCGCAAGGATGGCTGCGACTACTGCACACAGTGCGGTCACACAGGGGCCTGCGGCTGATGCGCGGCCTCTGCCTGCCCGTTGCCGGCCCGAATAGCCCAGCATGGCGGTGATCCCCTGGCCGCTGCGGCCTGTGCCCCATGGCGTGCCGCCTGCGGTGGAGGCCACGGCGGCCAGTGCCTGGGCGCTCATGCGCACCCGCCGCACCGTGCTGCCCAAGCGGCTGGTGGCGCCCGGCCCCAGCGCTGCCGAGCTCTCGGCGATCCTGGACGCGGCGGCCCATGCGCCCGACCACGGGCAGTTGCTGCCCTGGCGTTTTGTGCTGGTGCCCGAGGCGGCGCGCGCGGCCCTGGCGGAGGTGTTTGCCCAGGCGCTGGCCGAGCGCGACGAGGCCGCCACGCCGGAGCAACTGGCGCTGGCGCGCGAGAAGGCCTACCGCGCGCCGGTGCTGCTGCTGGCGGTGGTGGATGCCGGCCGGGGCGATCCGCGCATCGACGTGGCCGAGCGCCTGGTGTCGACCGGCTGTGCGCTGCAGAACATGCTGCTCATGGCCACGGCGCAGGGCTACGGCTCGGCGCTGACCAGTGGCCGGGCCCTCAAGTCGGCCGGGTTGCGTGCGCTCTTCGGACTGGGCCCGGACGAACTGGCCCTGTGCTTTCTGAGCATAGGCAGCGTGCAGGCGCGCAAGACAGCGGCCCGTGTGCGGCCGGCGACCACCAGCTATGTGAGCACCTTGGGAGCCGATGGGGTGGTGCTGCCTTTTGAGTCGGCTGAGAAGCTGGTCTGACAGTGCTGCTTCCTGGTTTCAACACCCCGGCCGTGGGCTTCGAGGAGCCCTTTGCCATGCTCGGGGCCTGCCACGAGCGGGTGCAGCGCACGCTGGCACTGCTGGGCCGGTTGCGCGCGCATGTGGCGCTGCAGGGCGGCGACGAATCTGCCCGGCAGGCGGCGCGCGACGTGCTGCGCTACTTCGACATCGCGGCGCCCCTGCACCACCAGGACGAGGAACTGCATGTGTTCCCGCCGCTGCTGGCCCAGGGGTCGTCCGCAGTGGTCGCGCTGGTGCAGCGCCTGCTGCAGGACCACCAGGACATGGTGGCCGAGTGGGCTGCGGCGCGGCAGCCCCTGCAGGCCCTGGCGGACGGCCAGGCCAGTACCTTTAGCGCGGAGGACGAGGCCGCGCTGGAGCGCTTTGCCCTGCGCTATGCGCGCCACATCGAAGACGAGGAAGGCGCGGCCTACCCGGCCGTGCAGCAGCTGTTGCCACCCGAAGCCCTGGCCCCCATGGGGCGCGAGATGGCAGCCAGGCGGCAGGTCATACCGCCACCGGGCCGGCCGCGCGCAATTGCGTGAGCGAGGCGCGCTGCACGCCCTGGGTGTCGAAATTGGCGGCCGCCAGCCAGCGCTCGAAGCCGGTCTTGATCGTGGGCCATTCGCTGTCGACGATGGAGAACCATGCCGTGTCGCGGTTGCGGCCCTTGTAGACGATGGCCTGGCGGAAGATGCCCTCGAACGTGAAGCCCAGGCGCGCAGCCGCCTGGCGCGAAGGGCCATTCAGGCTGTCGCACTTCCATTCATAGCGCCGATAACCCAGGTCGGCGAACACGTACTTCATCAGCAGGTACTGCGCCTCGGTGGAGATCGGCGTGCGCTGGAGCAGCGGCGAGAACATCACATGCCCGACCTCGACCACGCCGTTGGCCGGGTCGATGCGCATCAGCGCCAGCGTGCCCACGGCCTTGTCGGTGCGCTGGTCGATCACGGCATAGTGCAGCGGGTCGGTGCTGGCGGCCGCCTGCTCGCAGTGGGCACGGTAGCTGGCCTCGTCGGCAAACGGGCCGACGCTCATGTAAGTCCAGTCCCGGCCGTCCGAGGCCTTCACGTAGGCGGCATGCAGTTGGGCGGCGTGGCGGGCTGCATCCAGAGGTTCGAGGCGGCAGTGCCGGCCTTCGATCACGTCGCGTGCGGGGCGCGGGCGTGCGCTCCAGCCGGGCAGGGGGGAGTCGACGGGTTGCTGGTAGGCGTTCAGGATGGAAGCCATGCGGGAGGTGTCCTTTGGGTTGATCAAAGAGGGAAGGGCAGGCTGCACGGTAAACTGGGCGTGGTATTGTGAAAAGTGCCAGATTAGGAAAAATTTCAGGTGCCACGCATGTCCGATGCCTTCATGGATGCCGCGCTGCCGGCCGAACCCTCGGTTCCCCCAACCCTGCTGGAGCAGGCGCTGGACCACGGCCCGGGGGCCGCGCCCCTGCGGCGCCAGCTGTTCCAGCGGCTGCGCCAGGCCATCCTGGACGGGCGGTTGGCCGCTGGCAGCCCGCTGCCCGGGTCGCGCGCCCTGGCCGAGGGCCTGGCCATCTCGCGCAATACCGTGACGGCGGCGTATGAGCACCTGCTGGCCGAGGGCTATGTGCAGTCCGACCGGCAGGGCACACGGGTGGCAGCGCTGTCGTCGCCATCGGTGGTCGCGTCCGGCCCGCAGCCGGCAGTACAGCTTCCCGCCACGGCCGCGCGCCTGGCGCTCATCCAGCCCAGGGCCCCCCGCCCGGGGCCGGCCCACTGGCTCAGCCCGGGCATGCCCGCACTCTCGCAGTTCCCATCTGCTGCCTGGCGCCGCGCACTCGACCGCGCGGTGCGCGACGGTGGCCCTGCCGCCCTGGGCTATGGCGACCCCCTGGGCGAGATGGCACTGCGCACCGCCATTGCGCGCCACCTGGCGCTGGCGCGAGGCGTGCGCTGCACATCCGAGCAGGTGGTGATCACCGAAGGCGCGCAGGAGGCTCTGGTGCTGTGCGTGCGCCTGTTGACCAACCCCGGCGACACGGCGTGGGTGGAAGACCCGGGCTACCGGGGCGCCCAGTCGGCCCTGCACGCGGGCGACCTGCGCACGCTGCCGCTGCGGGTGGATGCCCAGGGCCTGGTGGCCGACGAGGCCGATTGGCGCACGCGCACGCCGCGGCTGGTCTACACCTCGCCCTCGCACCAGTACCCGGGCGGGTCGGTGCTGTCGGTGGCGCGGCGGCTGGCGCTGATGGAGCAGGCGCGCCGCCATGGCGCCTGGATCATCGAAGACGACTACGACAGCGAGTTCCGCCATGCGGGCGAGCCCATCGCCGCCATGCAGGGGCTGGCCGATGGGGCGCCGGTGCTATACGTGGGCACTTTCAGCAAGACCATGTTCCCCGCGCTGCGCATCGGCTTCGTCGTGTTGCCCGAGGCGGTGCTGGCCGCCGTGCGCCCGCCCTTGGCCGAGATGCTGCGCGGCGGCCAGCGCCATGCCCAGCTGGCGCTGGCGGACTTCATCGACAGCGGCCAGTTCAGCCGCCACCTGGGCCGCATGCGCCGCCTTTACCGCGAGCGCCAGCAGCAGCTGCGCGCGGCGCTGGCGCAGCACCTCGTGGTGCCGCATGGCATCGAGGGCGGACACTGCGGCATGCACCTCATGGTGCGCCTGCCGCCCGCTTACCCGGACCAGGCCATTGCCACCGCAGCGCGCGGGCACGGCATGGCGCCCGCGCCGCTGTCGGCCTTTGCCCTCCAGCCTCGGCCCGAGGACAACGGCCTGGTGCTGGGTTATGGCCACACGCCCGTGGAGCTGTTTGCGCCGCTCGTGCAGCGGCTGTCGCAACTGGCAGGAGACGTCCGCCGGGCGTGACCCCCCGCCATGTGCGATGCCTGCCATGCCCCACGGGCAGTGCAGGGCTTTGGGGCACATCCGAGTGCGCAAGCGATACTCGCGGGTTGCCGTCTTTCGTATGCGTACTTATTTTCAATTCACCAGCCGCGTGGTGCTGACCCTTGCCGTGGCATGGGCTGCGGCCGCCGCCTGCGTCGCCCTCAAGACCCCGCTGCCGTGGATGATCGGGCCGCTGCTGGCCACCTCGCTGCTGTCCATCGCCGGTGCGCCCACCGAGAGTTGGGGGCCGCTGCGCAATGGGGGGCAGTGGACCATTGGCGCGGCCCTGGGCCTGTATTTCACGCCCCAGGTCATGGGCCTGGTGGCGGGGCTGTGGTGGGCGATTGCGCTGGGCATCGTCTGGGCGCTGGTGCTGGGCTGGCTGTTCGGCGCCTGGCTGTACCGGGTGCATGCGCCGCGCATGCACGGCGTGCCGGCCAGCATGATGCGTGCGACCAGCTATTTCTCGGGCGCCATCGGCGCCGCGTCGGAGATGACCCTGCTGGCCGAGCGCGAGAACGCCCGCACCGATCTGGTGGCCGCCAGCCACAGCCTGCGCCTGCTGATCGTGACCATCACCATCCCGTTCGCGCTGCAGTGGAGCGGGTTGCACGGCATCGACATCCTGCCGCCCGCCACGCGCGTGGTGGACTGGCCCGGCCTCGCGCTCATGGCATTGCTCACCGGCGCGGGCGCCCTGGCCATGGACCGGCTGGGCCGTGCCAACCCCTGGTTCATGGGCGCGCTGGTGGTATCCATGGGCTTTGCCATGGCGGGCATCGGCTTCTCGGCCGTGCCGCAGTGGCTGGTGAATGCCGCACAGCTGGTGATTGGGGTCAGCCTGGGGGTGCGCTTCCGGGCAGATTTTCTGCACACCGCGCCGCGCTGGCTGGCCAGCGTGGCCGCGGGGACGCTGGGACTGATGGGCATCTGCGCACTGTTCGCCGCCGTGCTGGCCTGGGGCACGGGCCTGCCCTGGGTGACGCTGCTGCTGGGCACCTCCCCAGGCGGCATCACCGAGATGGCCATCACGGCCAAGGTGCTGCAACTGGGCGTGCCGGTGGTCACGGCCTTCCAGGTGTGCCGGCTGATTGCCGTACTGATCCTGGTGGAGCCGCTGTTCAGGCGGCTCTATCCGGTGGAGTGACCGCTGGCGCCCGATTGCGCCGACGAGTCAGTGGACGACGACGGGGTTCTGTGCCAGGCCTGCATAGCGGTCCAGGGCATCTTCCACTTCTTCCTGCGTGGGGGTGTCGCGCTGCCAGGCCAGGATCTGCTGCTGGAACATCTCTGCCCACGATCCGTCCAGGTACACCTCCTTGCCCGAGCGCTTGTCCACGATCTCGAAGCCGTGGCGTGCCAGCTGGGGCTTGGGTGGTGCGGTGTCGTTGAGTGCCTGGCCAACGGACTCCCGGGCGTCGGGCAGCATATGGACCACCACAAAGGATTCGGAGTCGTAGAGCATGTGCATCGTGTTCCCTTTGTCGATATGAATGTCAGATGACAGCGGGTCGGCAGAGTTCAAGGCTTGTGGGCTGGCCCTGCGTGGTAACAGTATTTCACGAATTGTGCGAAGCGGTGGCCCCGCAGGGGTATTTCGCAGGCGGTGGGGATAACGCAACACCGGCGGGAGTGCAATCCTTACGGGCATTTGGCCGGTCCGGCCGCCTGCTGAGGCGCCACGGCCTACGGCGCCTCAGGGCTTTTCACTACCGCGCAACAAGAGGTCTGCAAAGTCGCCATTCGACTGGGTGAGCTTGATGCGCGCGGGCAGGTAGCCCAGGCTGGGCGCAAGCCACAGCTCGGCCTTCTGGTCGTAGTCGCGCCGGGGCAGGCGCAGCAGCTTGAGGGTGGGGGTGGCGCCCACCGGCAGGTTCAGGGTCTCCGGGGCCTCGATGCTGAAGGTCCAGCGGTCGGCATTGCGGGCGCTCACGGTGGTCAGCGTGATCTGCGTGCCCGGGGTGTAGCGGGCCGGGTCGGCCGCCAGCATGGACGCGAGCTGGATGAACATGCTCAGCCTATCCTGCGCACCGGGGCCTATGGCAGCCTGCGGCGTGTTCGCACTGAAGGTCACGCGGCCCTGGGCATGGTCGAAATGCGCGGCCTGCTCGCTGCGCGAGCGGTCCCCAAAGCGCTCGGGCTGCAGCCCTTGGGCGCTGACCAAGCCCGTGCTGCGCTGGGTGCGCGAGCCGATGAGGAAGGCGCTCACTTCCTGGCGCGCCTCGTAGCGGCTGCCATCGTGCTGCCACAGCAGCTCGGCCCGGGCCGTGTAGTCGAATTTCTTGGCCTGTCCCTTGACCTCGTAGGTCAGGCGCACCGGGGGCGGAATCTGCACCGGCGGTGGCGCGGCACTGGCGGTCTGGCCCGTGCCGCTGCCGGGCGGGGCGACGTCGATGCCGGCGGCCGTGGGGTTCACCTCTGCCGGGATGGGCGCGGGTGCGGCCGGTGCGGATGCGGCTGCCACGGCGGCAGAGGCTGCAGGCTCGGGCGTGGCAGGAGGCGGTTCGGCCGCTGCGGCCGCCACCTCCATGGGGGGCTCGGGGGGGGCGACAGGTTCCGGCGGTGCCGTTGGCGGTCCGGCGGAGGGCACTTCGGCGACCGGCGTGGGGCGCGGCGGCCTCTTGCGTGGGGCGGGTGCCGGTGCGGCGGGCGGGGGGGCAGGGGTGGCTGAAGGGGCCGGTGTCGGCGCCGGTGCCGCCACGGGCGCGGCGGCGATGGTGCGCGTGCTGAAGACCTGGCCTGAGGGGGCGGACGGGCTGTCCCACACCAGGGGCACGCCTTGGAGCAGCAGCCAGTGCAGCGCCAGCACCAGCGCGGTGAGGGCGATCAGCGCGCGCCGGGGCATCAGCGGGGCTGCCCGTGCGTCATGCGCAGCCCGCGCCCAGATCGCGCGACAGCTGGCCCGCCGCGGCGCGCAGCGGGGTGTCGATGGCGCCGCCCCATTCGGGGTCGAAGGTGGCGATGGAGCCCAGCGTGGTGATGCCCAGCTCCAGGTGGCCGTCGGCATCGAACACCGGCGCGCAGAAGCCCACGATGCCGGGCAGCAGGGTGTCCACCACACGCGCCGCGCCGCGCTCGCGCACCTCGGCCAGCATGGTCTGCACCTCGGCCATGGTGGTGGGCAGGTCGGTGCGGCGCATCTTGCTGGCGCGGGCCAGCTCTTCCTTGAGCAGGGGCGCGGCCACCTCGGGCGGCAGGTGGGCGGCGAAGCAGCGGCCGGTGGCCGAGGCCAGCAAGGGCATCACGTCGCCCAGCCGCAGGTTGGCGGTGACGGCCTGGGGCGACTCCTCCCAGTGCACGATGGTGGGCCCATGGTTGCCCCATACCGCCAGTGCCAGGGTGTGGCCGATGTCTCCCATGAGGGCCGGCATGCGCTCGCGCGCCAGTCGCACCGCGTCAAGCCGCGCCAGCGATGCCAGCCCCAGCTTGAGAGCCGCCGGGCCCAGGTCGTAGCGCGCGGTGCGGCTATCCTGCGTGACCAGGCCCAGGCGCTGAAAACTCACCAGATAGCGGTGGGCCTTGGCGGCACTCATGCCGGCCGAGGCCGCCACGTCCTTGAGCATCAACGGGCCTCGCGCATGGGTGAGGCCTTCCAGCAAGGCAAAGCCGACTTCCACGGACTGGATACCTGCACGTTCTTTGTCCATGTGCACTAAAATTTGGTAGTTTTGTTTAGTTAAATCAGTTTACCCAAGCGTAATTTTCGCCAAGGGTTGTGCCATCCACCTTCCAGAGACAGAGGTTCTGCCCCATGAAACTAGCCACTTACAAAGACGGCTCGCGCGACGGCCAACTGGTCGTCGTTTCGCGCGACTTGGGCACGGCCCATTATGCGACCGGCATTGCCAGCAAGCTGCAGCAGGTGCTCGACGACTGGGGCTTCCTCTCGCCCCAGCTGCAGGACGTGTACGACCAGCTCAACGCCGGCCGCGCGCGCCATGCCTTCCCGTTCGACCCGGCCCAGTGCATGGCCCCGTTGCCACGCGCCTACCAGTGGGCCGACGGCTCGGCCTACCTCAACCATGTGGAGCTGGTGCGCAAGGCGCGCAATGCCGAGGTGCCCGAGAGCTTTTACTCCGACCCGCTGATGTACCAGGGCGGCAGCGATGACTTCATCGGCCCCTGCGATGACGTGGTGGTGCCCAGCGAAGCCATGGGCATCGACTTCGAGGCCGAGATCGCGGTCATCACCGGCGACGTGAAGATGGGCGCCACGCCCGAGCAGGCGCTAGACGGTATCCGCCTGGTGATGGTTGCCAACGACGTGAGCCTGCGCAACCTGATCCCGGCCGAGCTGGCCAAGGGCTTCGGCTTCTTCCAGAGCAAGCCGGCCACTGCCTTCAGCCCGGTGGCGGTGACGCTCGACGAACTGGGCGACGCCTGGCACCAGGGCCGCCTGGACCTGGTGGTGCAGTCCACCTGGAACGGCCGGAAGGTCGGCATGTGCGATGCCGGCCCGGAGATGACCTTCCACTTCGGCCAGCTCATCGCCCATGTGGCCAAGACGCGCAACGTGCGCGCCGGCTCCATCATCGGCAGCGGCACCGTGAGCAACAAGGGAGTGGAGCAGAACGGCCGCACCGAGTGGCCCAAGGGCTACAGCTGCATCGCCGAAAAGCGCTGCATCGAGACCATCCAGGACGGCAAGCCCAGCACCGAGTTCATGAAGTTCGGCGACACCATCCGCATCGAGGTCAAGGGCAAGGACGGCGCGAGCATCTTCGGCGCCATCGACCAGGCCATCGTGGAGCCGAGCTGATGCTCTGGCGCCTGCGCGGCCTGGGGCAACCGCTGCGCGCTGGCTTGGCATGCCTGGCGCTAGCCGTCCCGGTGCTGGCTGCGCACGCACAGGGCCAGGCAGACACCGCACCCGTCTGCCCACCCGCCGCCACCCCCATCGGCCCCGCCGATGCCGAGGCCGCGCGCCGCGATGACCGCGACCGCGGCCTGCTCTGGCGCATCGAGAAGGACGGCCGCACCAGTTGGCTCTACGGCACCATCCATGCCGCCGAGCGTGGCTGGGTGCTGCCCGGACCTGCGGTGCGCGAAGCACTGCGGCGTGCCGACCGCATCGCGCTGGAAGTGGACCTGATGGACCCGTCGGTCGCCGGTGGACTGGCCACCGCCGTCATGCCAGGCCCCAACACGCCACCCCTGCCCGAGCCCTTGGCAAAGCGCCTGCGCGTGCAGAGCGAAGCACTGTGCGCCGATGCTGCGCTGGCGCGCCTGCGGCCCGAGATTCAGCTCATGTCGCTGGTCGGCCTGGCTGCGCGCACCGCCGGGATCGACCCGGCCTATGGCATCGACCTGTTCCTCGCGGGTCTGGCGCGCGCCATGGACAAGAAGGTCGTCTCGCTGGAGTCCGCCGAGGCGCAGATCGCGCTGCTGGTGTCGGACGACCCGGCCAAGGTGGCGCGCACCATGGACGAGGGCCTGCGGCAGCTCGAAGGCGGGCAGGCCCGCAAGATCATTGCCACCCTCACACGTGCCTGGGCCGACGGCCAGCTCGAAACCTTGCGCAATTACGGCGACTGGTGCGATTGCCTCAAGACCGCCGAAGACCGCGCCGACTACGCACGCATCGTGGAGGGCCGCAACCCCGCCCTGGCCGCCGGCATCGCAGCGCAGCATGCGGCCGGCCACGCGGTGTTCGCGGCCGTTGGGGTGCTGCACATGGTGGGCCCCGAGGGCCTGCCCGCCCTGATGGCCGCCCAGGGATTTCGCGTGACGCGCGTGCCCCATGCCGCACCGGGCCCACGGCAGGGCAAGCCACTGAACGCGCCGCGATAGTCCCGTTCCCAGTTTCTTCTTCTTCCTTCCTGCAACGGAGACAACCACCATGACCTTGCAACGCCGTACCGTTCTTTCCGCCCTGGCCGCTGCCGGCGCGTCTGCCGCAGCCCCCTTGGCCCAGGCCCAGGCTGCCTGGCCCGACCAACCCCTGCGCTGGGTCGTGCCCTACCCGGCCGGCGGCGGCACCGACGTGCTGGCCCGCACGGTGGCAGAGGCCATGCGCCAAACCCTGGGCCAGCAGATCGTGGTGGACAACCGCCCGGGTGCTGCCACCAACATCGGCGCGCAGCTGGTGGCCACGGCCAAGCCCGATGGCAACACCTTCATGTCGGCCGACAACGCCGTGCTGGCCTTCAACGAGCACCTGTTCACCAAGCTGCCCTTCAACCCCGAGAAGGACTTCACCTACGTGGGCGGAATCAGCCGCTTTCCGCTGGCGCTGGTGGTGCACCCCTCGTTCGAGGCCAAGACCGTCAAGGAATTCCTGGCTTACGTGCGCGCCAACCCCGGCAAGGTCAACTACGCATCGCCCGGCAACGGCTCGCCGCACCACCTGGCGATGGAGATGTTCAAGAACCGCACCAAAACCTTCTTGACGCACATCCCCTACCGAGGCGCAGCCCCCGCGATGCAGGACGTGATGGGTGGCCAGGTGCCGTGCATGTTCCTTGACCTGGCCGCCGGCCTGCCCGTGATCACCTCGGGCAAGGTGCGCGCCCTGGCCATCGGCTCTGCCAAGCGCGTCTCAGCACTGCCCGACGTGCCTACCCTGGCCGAAGCCGGCGTGCCCAACACCGAGGTCTACGCCTTCCAGGGCATCCTTGGCCCTGCGGCCCTGCCGGCCACCATCACCGCGCGCCTGAACGGCGACCTCAACAAGGCCCTGGCCAACCCGGCCGTGCTCAAGCGCATGACCGACTTCGGCATGGAGCCGCTGCCCGGCACGCCCGAGCAATTCCGCACCATGGCCCGCGCCGAATCCAAACGCTGGGGCGAGATCATCAAGGCCGCGGGCGTGAAGCTGGATTGAAATGAAGCACCCCCTGAGTCGCTTCGCGCCTTCCCCCTCTCTCGACTCGCTGCGTNGAGTCGGGAGGGGGACGCCCCCAGTGCGGCGGGGCGGCCCTTGCACGGGGGCACTGGCCTTGGTCGCGCCAGTTGCATGCGATGCGGGTGGCGCGCAGCGCTATGGATAACTGAGCGATATCCACCTGGGCTATCCGCCCCTCTGTAAAGGGGTTGCCATTGCCAGATGCTCGGGCGATAGTGACCCTTTTTTCATGGCACCAGCCGTCCTGCACCCATGCCCCCGACCGAAGACGTCGTCTGCGTCCGCATCCAGCTCCAACCCGGGTCCGTGCCCCGGGTACAGGAGTGGGCGGAGTACCTGCGCGTCCACCGGGAGGACGCGCTGCAGACTCTGGCAGCGGAGGGCGTGACCGTGGAATCGGTTTTTCTCGATTCGGGCGCCGAGGGTGATTTCCTCATCTACTACATGCGTTCCCGCTCGCAGCAGTTGGCGCAGGAGGTGGCCGCGCGCTCCGTGGCGGCCATCGATGCCTACCACCGCGCCTTCAAGCGGGACACCTGGGCACAGGTGCGGCGACTGGATTTGCTGCTGGACCTTGCACGCAAGCCATGATCTGGGGTTTTTCCTGATTTGGACCGTGTCGATATCCGCCATGGTCGAACGTCGTAGGTTCTAGAGGGCCGTCCTCTGCTTCACAGGCACCAACCATGACCACCACCGGCACCGTTCGCCTCCACCGCGTCACCCGCTCCACGCCCGACCGCATCTACCGCGCCTTTCTCACGCCGCAGGCCCTGGTCAAGTGGCTGCCGCCGCACGGCTTCACGGCCGAGGTGCATGCCCTCGATGCCCGCGTGGGTGGTGAGTACCGCATGTCGTTCACCAACCACGGGGCGGGCGGCAGCCATTCGTTCGGAGGCACCTACCTGGAGCTGGTGCCCGGCGAGCGCCTGCGCTACAACGCGCGCTTCGACGATGCCAGCCTGCCCGGCGAGATGACCACCACGGTCACCCTGACACCCGTGTCCTGCGGCACCGAGATGAGCGTGGTGCAAGAGGGCATCCCCGCCGTGATTCCCACCGAGGCCTGCTACCTGGGCTGGCAGGAGTCGCTGACGCTGCTGATCCAGCTGGTGGAGCCGGACATCCCGGCCGGGTACTGAGCGCGCGGCCGCAAGGCAGGCATTCCGGCTTTTTGCCATACTGAGGGCGTATTGCACAGGCGCAGCCGTTGCGCCTTCCAAGGAGCCTTCTTCCATGACCCTCGAAATCTGGTTCGCCTTCGTCGCCGCCTGTGCGGTGATGCTCATCATTCCCGGTCCCACCATCCTCACGGTGATCAGCTATTCCATGGCCCACGGGCGCCGTGCCAATGTGCCGCTGGTTGCGGCCGTGGCGCTCGGGGACTCGACTGCGCTCGCCGTGTCGCTGCTGGGCCTGGGCACGCTGCTGGCCACTTCGGCCTTCTGGTTCACGGTCATCAAGTGGGCCGGCGGCCTGTACCTGCTGTACCTGGCCTTCAAGATGCTGCGTGCCGGCGTGGGCGTGGCGAAGATCACAGCGCCCAAGGCCCCGGGCTCGCGCTGGAAACTGTTCGCCAACACCTACTTGGTCACGGCGCTCAACCCCAAGGGCATCGTGTTCTTCGTGGCGTTCTTGCCGCAGTTCATCCGCCCCGGTGCACCCATCGCCCAGCAGCTGTGGATTCTGGCCGCGACCTTCGTCACGCTGGCGGCGCTCAATGCCACTGCCTATGCCGTGTTTGCCGGCTCGGCCAGCCGCTTGCTGGCCTCGCCCCGCGCGCAGCGCCGCTTCAACCTGGCAGGGGGCTCGCTGCTGGGGGCGGCGGGCCTGTGGGCGCTGATGGCCCGGCGGCCGGCCTGAGCGCGGGGGAGTGCAGTGACCGGCTTTCGCTTTGACCTGCTGCGCGCGCAGGACCTGCCCCTGCTGCATGGCTGGCTGCTGCGGCCCCATGTCGCGCAATGGTGGGAGCCGCCCGATAGCATCGACGAGTTGCACGCGGACCTAGTGGCGGAGCAGGGCGCCCCTGGCGCCACGCTGTCCTATATCGCCTCGCTCAACGGAGCACCCGTCGGCTTCATCCAATCCTATGTCGCCATGGGCTCGGGCGATGGCTGGTGGGAGGACGTCACCGACCCCGGCGTGCGCGGCATCGACCAGTTCCTCGCGCATGCCGACCAGTTGAACCAGGGCATCGGCCGCGCGATGGTGCGGGCCTTCGTCCAGCAACTGCTGGCCGACCCGTCCGTGACCATTGTGCAGACCGACCCGCGCCCGGACAATGCGCGCGCCATCCGCTGCTATGCACACGCAGGCTTCCAGCCGGTCGGAGAGATCACGACCCCGGATGGTGCGGCGTTGCTGATGCATTGCAATGCGCTATCGCTGTAAGGCTGTGCGAATGCCGCCTGATACGCATTGCCCCGAACCTCCTCCTTCCTCCTCTTCGGCGCCCAAGGCGTCAGGAGGCACTGCGCTGCTGTTCTTGCGAACTATCGCCTTTTTCGCTGGCATCGTGGGCTTGATGATTGCCTTGATGTACTACTCCGCAGTATGTCTGTATCCAAGTGATCAGAGATTTGATGTCTGGCGCTTTGTGGCGATGTGGCTTCGAGAGCTTTTGATCGTTGGTTTCGCTGGGGCGGCGCTCATCGCGTGTGTAGTTGTCAGCATCATTTCCGGGGTGCGCAGGTTGCGGAAGACAGATTCCGATCTCAAGGGCGCGCAGGAAGCCGGCCGACCAGCGCAACCCGAAAGCCCGCCAAGCAACTGACCTCGGATTGACTGCTTCTGTGTGCGTCAGAACCGTACCACCACCTTGCCGAAGGCGCCGTGCTCCAGGTGCGCAAAGGCTTCGGGCACCTGGTCGGAGTGGTACTCGGCCGCCACCACGGGCTGCAGCGCGTTCGCGTCGATGGCGCGCACCATGTCCTCCAGCGCGCGCCGGTGGCCCACGCTCAGGCCCTGGATGGTGGCCCGGCTGCGGATTGCGTCATAGGCCGATCCTCTGATCTCGCCGCCTGCCAGCACGCCGATCACCGAAAGCCGGCCGCCCTGAGCCAGCGCCTGCAGCGAACGGCCCAGGTTGGCGCCGCCCACGGTCTCTAGCACGTGGTCGGCCCCGCGTCCGCCCGTGAGTTCGCGCACGGCGGCAGGCCAGTCCGAGTCGCGTGCCAGCACATGGCTGGCGCCCATTGCCAGGGCCTTGTCGCGCTTGTCCCCGGCGCCCGAGACGACGATGGCCTGCGCACCGTGCATGCGGGCGAACTGCAGACCGAACAGTGCGACGCCACCGGTGCCGTGGATCAGCACCGTCTGGCCGGCGCGCAACGATCCCTGCTCGGCCAGCGCGAACCAGGCCGTGAGTGCTGCGCAGGGCAGGGTGCTGGCCTGCGCGGCGCTGAGCGTCTGGGGCGCGGCCACCGCCCACTGGGCGTCGAGCAGCACATGCGAAGCCAGCGTTCCGGGGCCCGGGCCGCCCAGCGCGAATGCGTCGGGTGGCATGGCACCATCGATCCAGCCGGCCATGAAGGTGCTGATCACCCGATCTCCACCGCGCCAGCGCGTGACCCCGTCGCCCACGGCCAACACCGTGCCCGCGAGGTCGGAGCCCGGCACGAAGGGCAGCGGCGGCGTCCAGCCGTAGGCGTTGTCGGTGATCATCAGGTCGCGGTAGTTCAGCGAGGCGGCTTCCACGCGCACCAGGATCTGGCCGGGACCGGGCTGAGGGATCGGCAGTTCGGCGTGTTGCAGGTGCTGGCGGCCGAAATCGGTGATCTGCCAGCGGTGGGAAAGAACGGCGTCTGCCATGTCGGGATCCTTGCGGTTCGTGAAGAGATGGGCCATGCTATTGGCTATCTCTATTCCGCAGTGAAGCCATTCATTCCGAAGAATGGCAACCGAAAAGAACCAATGAGCGAGCGCCTAGTGGGTATCGAAGCCTTTGTCGCAGCCGTCGAGGCCGGCAATTTCGCGCTGGCCGCGCAGCGCCTGCAGCTCACGCGATCGGCTGTGGGCAAGGCCGTGGCGCGGCTGGAGGAGCGCCTGGGCACGCGGTTGTTCCACCGCACCACACGCAGCCAGAGCCTCACCGAGGACGGCCAGGCCTACTACGAGCGCTGCCGCCGCGCGCTGGACGAGCTCGATGCAGCCGATGCCGCAGTGGAGGCCGGGCGCCATGTGCCCAGTGGCCGCGTGCGCATCACGGCGCCCGAGCTGATCGGTCGGGTGCGCCTGGCGCCGCTGCTCATGGAACTGGGCCAGCGCCACCCGCAGGTGGCATTCGAGCTGGCGTTCAGCGACCGCCGCATCGACCTCATCGAGGAGGGCATCGACCTGGCGGTGCGCAGCGGCCCGCTGGGCGACAGCGCCGTGCTCGCGGCCCGGCGGCTGGGCCACCAGTGGATGGGCGTGTATGCCTCGCCGGCCTACCTTGCCGCGCATGGCCGGCCGGCGGACATGCAGGCGCTGATCGCCGAGCCGGCGGCGCACAGCTTTGTTGGCTATGCGCGCGAGACCGGGCCGCACCCCTGGCAATTCAACGACGCCGCAGGGCGCGTGGTCGACTTCATCGCGCCTTCGCGCTTTCACTTCAGCTGCAACAGTCTGGAGGTCGCGGCCATGGCGGCCACCCAGGGCGTGGGCATGGCACGCCTGCCCGCCTGGCTGGTGGCCGATGCGGTGGCCGAGGGTCGGCTGCAGAAGGTGCTGGAGGAGCCCCAGCCCTTTGGCTACGTGCTCAGCGCGGTATGGCCGCAGGCACGGGCACTGCCCCTGAAGACCCGGGTGGTCATCGACATGCTGGCCGAGCGTTTGCCGCTGCTGCTCGATGCACGCTAGCCCGCGCGGCTGTTCAATTCGTGAAGACACTGTTGCCGGCAGGGTCGGTGCCCCAGCGCACTAGACGACCGGTCTAATCGGTGCACAATACCCTCCGTGTCGACCGACCAACCCTCCGCCAAGACCCACATCCTTCGCTGTGGCGAGCGCCTCATCGCCACCAAGGGCTTTGTGGGCGTGGGGCTGGCCGAGATCCTGGCCGCGGCCGGCGTGCCCAAGGGCTCGTTCTACCATTACTTCAGCTCCAAGGAGCGCTTCGGCGAGGCCCTGCTGGCCAGCTACATGGAGCGCTACCTGGCCCACCTCGAGCAGATGCTGGCACCCGATGGCCAGCCAGCACGCGCACGGCTGATGCGCTACTGGGCCTACTGGAACGTATCGCAGTGCGGGGTGGACGGCCCGGCCTGCGATGCAGGGGCGGGCGAAGGCAGCAAGTGCCTGGTCGTCAAGCTCAGCGCCGAGGTGGCCGACATGTCGGACACCATGCGCATCGCCCTGCGCGATGGCACTACGCAGATCGTGGCGCGGCTCGCCCGCTGCCTGCGCGAGGCCGTGCAGGACGGTTCGGTGCCGCAGGCCATGGACCCCGAGGCCATGGCGCTCACGCTCTACGAGATGTGGCTGGGCGCCAGCCTGTTGGCCAAACTGCGGCGCGATGGCTCATCGTTCGAGCACGCGCTGCGCGCCACGAATGCCTTGCTGGGCGGCGCGGATGCCGGGCCCGTTGCTCCAGCCAGGCCGCAAGCGGCGCATGCGCAGAGGAGCCGGGCGGCGCCTCGCGGAGGCAAAGGCAAGGCGCCGCGCCAGTCCGCCTGAAAGCAGTCGTGTCAGTACCGTGCCATGCCCATTTGA
Organism: Acidovorax sp. Root219; assembly: GCF_001428665.1. Taxonomy (GTDB): domain Bacteria; phylum Pseudomonadota; class Gammaproteobacteria; order Burkholderiales; family Burkholderiaceae_C; genus Acidovorax. The sequence continues at coordinate 460,538 of NZ_LMIJ01000010.1, read as the reverse complement.
ATAACTAGCCGACCGGTCTACTCTGATCGACTTTCTTCCAACGCTTCACCACCACAACCCCACGGAAACCCCATGCTCAACTTCGACTTCCACAACCCGACCCACATCGCCTTTGGCAAGGACCGCATCGCCGACCTGGACAAGCTGGTGCCGCCCCATGCCAAGGTGCTCATCCTGGTGGGCGGCGCCAGCGCCGAGAAGACCGGCACGCTGGCCGAGGTGCGCACGGCGCTCGGCGCGCGCCAGCACGCCACCTTCAGCGGCATCGAGCCCAACCCGAGCTACGAGACCTCGATGAAGGCCGTGTCGCAGATCCGCGAAGGCGGCTTCGACTTCCTGCTCGCGGTGGGCGGCGGCTCGGTGATCGACGCGGTAAAGTTCATCGCCGCTGCGGTCAAGTTCGAGGGCGGTGACCCCTGGTCCATCCTGGAGCAGCATGGCCGCAACGTCACGGGCGCGCTGCCCTTCGGCTCGGTGCTCACGCTGCCCGCCACGGGCTCGGAGATGAACAACGGCGGCGTCATCACGCACCGCGCCAAGGGCGCCAAACTGGCGTTCGGCAGCAAGCTCACCTACCCGGTGTTCTCGGTGCTCGACCCGACCAAGACCTACACCCTGCCGCCGCAGCAACTGGCCAACGGCGTGGTCGATGCCTTCGTGCACACGGTGGAGCAGTACCTGACCTACCCGGTGGATGGCGCGGTGCAGGACCGGTTTGCCGAAGGCATCCTGCAGACGCTGATCGAGGTGGGCCCGCGCATTCTGGCCGCGCCCGAGCCGGTGTATGCCGACCGCGCCAACCTGATGTGGACGGCCACCCTCGCGCTCAACGGCCTGATCGGTGCCGGCGTGCCGCAGGACTGGGCCACGCACATGATCGGCCATGAGCTGACCGCCCTGCACGGCATCGACCATGCGCGCACGCTGGCCGTGGTGCTGCCCTCGCTGCTCCACGCGCAGCGCGCCACCAAGGCCGCCAAGCTGCTGCAGTACGGCGAACGGGTCTGGGGCATCCGCACCGGCACCGACGACGAACGCATCGACGCCACGATTGCCGCCACGCGCGACTTCTTCGAGCGCATGGGCATTCCTACACGCCTGTCGGCCTACGGCGTGGGCGCGGACAGCGTGGACAAGCTCGTGTCGCAGCTCGAAGCGCACGGCATGGTCACGCTGGGCGAACACCGCGACGTGACGCCGGCGGTGAGCCGCCGCGTGCTCGAAGCGGCGCTGTAAGCACCTTCCACTTCATTCACCACACCTGAAAGCCACACCATGACAAAGAAAATCCTGATGGTCCTGACCTCGCACGACCAGCTCGGCGACACCGGCAAGAAGACGGGCTTCTGGCTCGAAGAGTTTGCCGCGCCGTACTACGTGTTCAAGGACGCGGGCGTGCAGATCACGCTGGCATCGCCCAAGGGCGGCCAGCCGCCGCTGGACCCCAAGAGCGATGACCCGGGCGCGCAGACCGATGCCACGCGCCGCTTCAAGGCCGATGCCGACGCACAGAACGTGCTGGCGAACACCGTGGCGCTGGCCAGCGTGCGCGCCGAGGACTTCGACGCCGTGTTCTACCCCGGCGGCCATGGCCCGCTGTGGGACCTGGCCGAGGATGCGCTGTCCATCGCGCTGATCGAGAAGACCTTTGCGGCCGGCAAACCCCTGGCCCTGGTCTGCCACGCGCCGGGCGTGCTGCGCCATGCCAAGGCGCCCAACGGCAAGCCGCTGGTCGACGGCAAGAAGGTCACCGGCTTCACCAACACCGAGGAAGAGGCCGTGCAACTGACCAAGGTAGTCCCCTTCCTCGTGGAAGACATGCTCCAGGCCAACGGCGGCCAGTACTCCAAGGGGGCCGACTGGGCGCCCTATGTGCTGACCGATGGCAACCTGATCACGGGCCAGAACCCGGCCTCGTCGGAGCAGGGCGCACACGCCGTCCTCCAGCAACTGGGCTGAAGCCCGGCCCGGGGCTTCGGCCCCGGCCGGATCAGTGCGGCAGGATCCCGGGCAGCAGCGGCCGGGCCAGCCGCTGGCGCCACCACTTGAGCGCCTCGCCCATGTGCTCAGGCCTCCAGGCCAGCCAGAAGGTCTCGTCGGCGCGCGGCTCCTGCACCACCAGCTCCACCAGGATGCCGGTCTCCAGTTCGTGCCGCACGCACACGCGCGGCACGAAGCCATGGCCCAGGCCGGCGGCCTGGCAGGCGATCTTGGCCTGCATCGAAGGCACGGTGATGCGCCGCTGCCCCGCCAGCAGGCCCACCGTGCGGTCCGACAGCGAGCGCGCCCCGTCGCCCACCACCACGGCCGTGTGCTCCAGCAGGTCGTTGCGCGCCAGCGGGCGCTGGAGCTGCGCCAGCGGATGCGTGGCCGTCACGCAGAAGGCGAACTCCAGGCTGCCCACGGCCACGGCCTTGTAGCCGCCGCCGGCCGGGCCCTCGCCCGCGGCCACGACGATGTCGGCGCGGCCCTCGCGCAGCGCCTCCCAGGTGCCGGTGAGCGCCTCGCAGCCAATGCGCAGGCGCGTGCCGCAATGGAGGTCCTCGAAGGCGCAGATGTCGTCGTTGAAGGCGCTGGTGGGGATCAGCGAGTCGTGTACCAGGCGCAGTTCGGACTCGAAGCCCGTGGCGATCTGGCGCATGCGCGATTCCAGGTGGCCGGCGGCCACCAGCAGCCAGCGCCCCTCCTTGAGCATCTCCTGCCCCGCAGGGGTCAGCGCCACGCGCGGCCCGTTGCGTGTGAACAGGGCAAAGCCCAGTTGTTCCTCCAGCTTGCCCACGGCGTAGGAGATGGTGGAGGGCACCTTGTGCAGTTGCTCGGACGCGCCCGCGAAGGAGCCGTGCCGCGCGATGGCGTCCACGAGTTCGATGGCTTCCAGGGTCAGTTTCAGCATGGCCAAAAGCGGGATGTTTCAATCATCGAAATTATCGATCATGGAGCCGTTGATGTTTCAACCTATGCCCCCCTCTGCGGCGAGATACTTTCTTCACCCGAGCACTGCAGCTCTCTGACAACTGCCGGACGGCAGGCCAGAAGTTCAGTGTGAACCCCATCGAATCTGAAGAAAGGACATCCCCATGCTCGACATCCGCAAAGCCCACCAACGCGGCAACGCCAACCACGGCTGGCTGCATTCGCGCCATACCTTTTCGTTCGGCCACTACCGTGACCTTAAGCAGCAAGGCTTCTCGGACCTGCTGGTGATCAACGACGACCGCGTGTCACCCGCAAAAGGCTTCGGCACCCATGGCCACCGCGACATGGAAATCTTCTCCTACGTGCTTGAAGGCGCACTGGAGCACAAGGACTCCATGGGCACGGGCTCGGTCATCCGCCCCGGTGACGTGCAGATGATGAGCGCCGGCACCGGCGTGGAGCACAGCGAGTTCAACCACTCGGGTGACGAGGCCGTGCACTTCCTGCAGATCTGGCTCGTGCCCGGTGTGCGCGGTGCCGCACCGCGCTACCAGCAGGTGCACTTCAGCGAGGCCGACAAGCGTGGCCGCCTGCGCCAGATCATCTCGCCCGAAGGCACGGATGGCTCCCTGGCTGTGAACCAGGACGCCCGGGTCTATGCCGGCCTGTTCGATGGCGATGAATGGGCCACGCTGGACGTGGGCGCTGACCGCCATGTCTATGTACACGTGGCCCGCGGCAGCCTGGAAGTCAATGGCGAGCGCCTGTCCGAGGGCGATGGTGCCCGCATCCGCGAACCGAAGGAGCTGCGCTTTGCCGCTGGCGAGCAGGCCGAAGTGCTGGTGTTCGACCTGCGCCCCAACGAGCTGCCCGTGATGCCCCGCTGAGCCTGATCTTTATCCCGAACCCATTCTTTCACTTTCCAGGAGATTCCCATGACGCCCATCGCCAAGCCCGCCGCCGGTTCCACGCTGCTCAACCCGAACGACCACACGCTGGTGATGGTCGACTTCCAGTCGCAGATGGCCTTTGCCACGCACTCCATCGACGCGATCACGCTGCGCTCCAATGCCGGCCTGGTGGCCAGCGCGGCTGCGGGCTTCGGCGTACCGACCATCCTCACCACCGTGGCCGAAAAGAGCTTCTCGGGCCCCATGTTCGAGGAAGTCACGGCCCCGTTCCCCGGTCAGGCGTTGCTGGACCGCACCTCCATGAACACCTGGGAAGATGCTGGGGTGATCGAGCGCGTCAACGCCATCGGCAAGTCGCGCATCGTGCTCGCCGGCCTGTGGACCAGCGTCTGCATCGTCGGGCCGGCCCTGTCGGCACTGGACCAGGGTTTCGAGGTCTACGTGATCGCCGACGCCAGCGGCGACATCTCCACCGAGGCCCACAACCGCGCCATGGAGCGCATGGTGCAGGCCGGCGCACGGCCCATCACCGCGCTGCAGTACCTGCTGGAGCTGCAGCGCGACTGGGCCCGCACCGACACCTATGACATGACGACGGGCATCGCGAAGAAGTTCGGCGGGGGTTACGGCTTGGGCATCACCTACGCGAAAAGCATGTTCAACGCGCACGAAGGTTGATGGGCTGCGCTTTCCCCGAGTCACCCAACAGCCCCGAGGGGTGCCCGATACTGCGGCACCTCGCCATCTCCCGCCTCTGAAGGAACCTCTCCCATGGCCCAGACCAGCACGCCCGACCTGATCCTGCACCACGGCCGCTTCACCACGCTCAACCGGGCCCAGCCCACGGCCAGCGCCGTGGCCATCGCGGGCGGCCGCTTCGCCCAGGTCGGTGCGGACCGCGAGATCCTGCCGCTGGCCGGCCCCGGCACGCGCGTCATCGACCTGCAGGGCCGCTCTGTGCTGCCCGGGCTCATCGACAACCACCTGCACATCATCCGTGGCGGCCTGAACTTCAACATGGAGCTGCGCTGGGACGGCGTGCGCAGCCTGGCCGACGCCATGGCCATGCTGCGCCGACAGGTGGCGGTGACGCCTGCGCCGCAGTGGGTGCGCGTGGTGGGCGGTTTCACCGAGCACCAGTTCGCCGAGAAGCGCCTGCCCACCATTGCCGAGCTCAATGCCGTGGCGCCCGATACGCCGGTGTTCATACTGCACCTGTACGACCGCGCCCTGCTCAACGCCGCTGCCCTGCGCGCCGTGGGCTACACACGCGAGACGCCCGCGCCCCCGGGCGGCGAGATCGTGCGCGACAGCGCAGGCAATCCCACGGGCCTGCTGCTGGCCAAGCCCAATGCCGCCATCCTCTACGCCACGCTGGCCAAGGGCCCGAAGCTCCCGCACGACTACCAGGTCAACTCCACGCGCCACTTCATGCGCGAGCTCAACCGCCTGGGCGTCACGGGCGCCATCGATGCGGGCGGGGGCTTCCAGGCCTACCCTGACGACTATGCCGTGATCCAGGAACTGGCCGATGCCGAGCAGCTCACCATCCGCCTGGCCTACAACCTGTTCACGCAAAAGCCCAAAGGGGAGAAAGAGGACTTCCTGCACTGGACGGCCACCTCGCAGTACAAGCAGGGCACGGATTACTTTCGCCACAACGGCGCGGGCGAGATGCTGGTGTTCTCGGCCGCCGACTTCGAGGACTTCCGCCAGCCCCGGCCCGACATGGGCCCGGAGATGGAAGACGACCTGGAGGGCGTGGTGCGCATCCTGGCGCAGAACCGCTGGCCCTGGCGCATGCATGCCACCTACGACGAAACCATCACCCGCGCGCTCGACGTGTTCGAGAAGGTGAACCGCGACACGCCGCTGGCCGGCTTGAACTGGTTCTTCGACCATGCCGAGACGATTTCGGAGCGCTCCATCGACCGCATCGCCGCACTGGGCGGAGGCGTGGCCGTGCAGCACCGCATGGCCTACCAGGGCGAGTATTTCGTCGAACGCTACGGCGCAGGCGCCGCCGAGGCCACGCCGCCCGTCAAGCGCATGCTCGAAAAAGGCGTCAAGGTCTCCGCCGGCACCGACGCCACGCGCGTGGCCTCGTACAACCCCTGGGTGTCGCTGTCCTGGCTGGTCACGGGCAAGACGGTGGGTGGCCTGCAGCTGACCCCGCAGCGCAACTGCCTGGACCGCGAAGCCGCGCTGCGCATGTGGACCGAGAACGTGACCTGGTTTTCCAACGAGGAGGGCAAGAAGGGCCGCATCGAGGTGGGCCAACTCGCCGACCTGGTGGTGCCCGACCGCGACTTCTTCGCCTGCCCCGAGTCCGACATCGCCGACACCACGGCCCTGCTCACCGTGGTGGGCGGCAAGGTGGTCTACGGCGTGGGCGAATTCGCCGCGCACGACGGTGCCGCGCCGCCGCCCGCCATACCCGACTGGTCGCCGGTGCGCACCTTCGGCGGCTACGGTGGCTGGGGCGACCAGGAAGGCAAGCCCTTGCAGGCGGCCCTGCGCCAGGCGGCGGCCGCCTGTGCCTGCGCCAACGACTGCAATGTGCACGGCCACCAGCACGCCACGGCCTGGAGCAGCCAGCTGCCGATTGCCGACCTCAAGGGCTTCTGGGGCGCTCTGGGCTGCGCCTGCTGGGCGGTGTGATGGCCGAGGCCCTTCACTCCGCAGCGACCGCACCCTGGGTGCAGTCGCTGGCCCTGCTGTGCCTGTGCGCAGCCTACCTGCAGGGTGGCTTCGCCAAGGCGCGCGATTTCGCCGGTGCCGTGGCCGAGATGCGGCACTTCGGCCTGGCGCCGGCCGCGCCGCTGGCGGCCGCCACCATCGCATTGCAACTCGGGGCCTCGGCCCTGGTGGTTTCGGGCTGGTATCGGTGGGTCGGGGCGCTGGCGCTCGCAGGCTTCACGGTGCTGGCGGCCTTCGTGGCCGACCGCTTCTGGCAGGCAGCACCGGCAGAGCGCCGGCGCGCAGCCAACGCATTCTTTGAACACTGGGGTCTGGCGGGCGGTTTCGTGCTCGTGGCCTGGCACGACCTGGGAGGCCTGCATGGCACATGAACACGAGCACCACCATCCTGAAACCCCTGCGCCGGCGGCAGTGCCCGCTGCGCCGTCCGGCAGCTTCGCTCCGTTGCGCCTGCCGGTGTTCGCGGTGCTGTGGGCCGCCACGGTGCTGGGCAATATCGGCAGCTTCATGCGCGATGTGGCCAGCGCCTGGATGGTGACCGAGCTGTCCACCAGCCCCACGGCCGTGGCCCTGGTGCAGACGGCGGCCACGCTGCCGATCTTTTTGCTGGCGCTGCCGGCGGGTGTGCTGTCGGACATCCTGGACCGGCGGCGCTTCCTGATCGGTGTGCAGATCCTGCTGGCCGGTGTCAGCGGCGGCCTGCTGCTGCTGGCGCAGACCCACACCCTCACGGTGGAGTACCTGATCGCGCTGACCTTCCTGGGTGGCGTGGGTGCGGCCCTCATGGGGCCAACCTGGCAGTCCATCGTGCCCGAGCTGGTGCCGCGCAGCGAACTGCGCAACGCCGTGGCGCTCAACTCGCTGGGCATCAACATCGCACGGGCCGTGGGCCCTGCGGTGGGCGGCCTGCTGCTGGCCAGCTTCGGCGCGGCCGCTGCCTATGGCCTCGACGTGCTGAGCTATGTGTTCGTGGTGGCGGCATTGCTGTGGTGGCGCCGGCCGCCCGCCGTGGACACGGGGCGCAACGAGCAGTTCTTCGGCGCCTTCCGGGCCGGCGTGCGCTATGCCCGCGCCAGCCGCGAGCTGCACGTGGTGCTGCTGCGCGCAGCGGTGTTCTTCCTGTTCGCCAGCTCGGTGTGGGCGCTGTTGCCGCTGGTGGCCCGGCGCATGCTGGGCGGCTCGGCCGGCTTCTATGGCGTGCTGCTGGGTGCCGTGGGGGCGGGTGCCATTCTGGGTGCCGTGCTGCTGCCCCGGCTGCGCCGCCGGCTCGATACCGATGGCCTGGTGCTCACCGCCTCGCTGCTCACGGCGACCGTGATGGGCGCGCTGACCCTGGCGCCGCCGCAATGGGCCGCCGTGGTGCTGATGATGGTGCTGGGCCTGGGCTGGATCATCGCGCTGACCACACTCAACGGTGTTGCCCAGGCCGTGCTGCCCAACTGGGTGCGCGGGCGCGGCCTGGCCATCTACCTCATGGTGTTCAACGGCGCCATGGCCGCCGGCAGCCTGGGCTGGGGCCTGGTGGCGGGGCAGGCGGGGCTGCCTACCACCTTGCTCATCGGTGCGGCCGGGCTGGTGGTGGTGGCCTTCGTGTTCCATCGCGTGAAGCTGCCCACGGGCGAGGCGGACCTGCAGCCCTCGCGCCACTGGCCCGAGCCCCTGCTGGCCGAGCCCGTTGCGCACGACCGTGGTCCGGTGATGGTGCAGGTGGAGTACCGCATCCGCAAGGCCGACCGGCCGGCCTTCCTGCAGGCCATGCAACTGGTGGCCACGGAGCGCCGCCGTGACGGGGCCTATGCCTGGGGCGTGGCCGAGCACACGGGCGAGCCGGAGCGCGTGATCGAATGGTTCCTGGTCGAGTCCTGGGCCGAGCACCTGCGCCAGCACGACCGCGTCTCCCAGGCCGATGCCGACCTGCAGGCCCAGGCGCTGCGCTTTCACCAGGGGCCCGGCAAGCCCGTGGTGCACCACTTCCTGGCGCTGGCGCCGGGGTGAAGGTTCAGGCCACGGCGTCCGTCGCGTCCACGGCCTCCACCTCCACCAGGCAGTCGTAGAAGGTGGGGGCGCGGCCCAGGTCGGTCAGGGCCTGGCTGGTGATCTCGTTGACGTTGGTGCCGTCCAGGCCCAGCTTGCGCCACCAGATGCCCATGCCGTTGACCACGCCGGGCCGGGCGCGGCGCGACACGCTGGCGTGGCAGCGGTAGCTGCCCCGGGCATTGAACACGCGCACGATGCTGTCGTTGGCAATGCCGCGCGCCTCGGCGTCGTCGGGGTGGATCTCCAACAGCGGCCGGCCTTCGATGTCGCGCAGGCTCTTCACGTTGACGAAGCTGGAGTTCAGGAAGTTGCGCGCCGGCGGCGAGATCATGGCCAGCGGGTACTGGGCCGAGCTGCCCTGCAGCTCGTAGTTGGGCAGGTGGTCGGGCAGGCCGTCCAGGCCCTGGGCCGCCAGGCGCGCGCTATAGAACTCGCACCTGCCCGAGGGCGAGGGGAACTGGCCTTGCGCAAACGGTGCATCGGGCATGGCCAGCGTGGCAAAGCCCTGCGATTCGAGCAGCGTGAAATCCACCGCATCGCCGAAGGCCTGGCGGCACAGGGTAGCGTCGTCGTCGGCAAAGCAGGGGTCGGTGTAGCCCATGCGCGCGGCCAGGTCGCGGAAGATCTGCGCGTTGGAGCGCGCCTGGCCCAGCGGCGCGATGGCCGGGCGGTTGAGCACCACATCGGTGTGGCCGTACGACAAGTGCACGTCCCAGTGCTCGAGCTGCGTGGTGGCCGGCAGGATGTAGTCGGCATAGTCGGCCGTGTCGGTGCGAAAGTGCTCCAGCACCACGGTGAACAGGTCTTCGCGCGCAAAGCCCTGCACCACCTTGCCCGACTCGGGCGCCACGGCCACGGGGTTGCTGTTGTAGACCACCACGGCCTGCACCTCTGGGCCGAAGGCGGGCGAGGCCGGGCGCAGCAGGTCGTCGCCGATGGTGGACATGTTGATGGTGCGCGGCTGGCGCCCCGCCAGCAGGTCGGGGCGCTGCAGCACGGCGCGCTGCACCGGGTACTGGCCCGAGCTGGACAGCAGCATGCCGCCCGCGCGGTGGCGCCAGGCGCCCGTGAGCGCGGGCAGGCAAGTGACGGCGCGCACGGCATTGCCGCCGCCGCGCACGCGCTGCATGCCGTAGTTCAGGCGGATGGCGGCAGGTTGGGTGGTGCCGTAGTCCTTCGCCAACTGGCGGATCTGCTCCACGGGCACGCCGCAGACCTCGGCCGCGCGCTCGGGCGGCCACTGCAGGGCGCGCTCGCGCAGGCCCTCCCAGCCCAGGGTGTGGCGCGCGATGTAGTCGTGGTCCAGCCAGTCGTGGGCGACCAGTTCGTGCATCAGCGCCAGCGCCAGCGCGGCATCGGTGCCGGGGAGCAGGGCGATGTGCTCGTGGCACTTGTCGGCCGTCTCGGTCTTGCGCGGGTCGATGCAGACCAGCCGGGCGCCATTGCGCTTGGCCTGCTGCGCATAGCGCCAGAAGTGCAGGTTGCTGCCGATGGAGTTGCTGCCCCAGATCAGGATCAGCTGCGCCTCGGCGAAGAACTCGACCTTCATGCCCACCTTGCCGCCCAGGGTCTGCACCAGGGCCTCGGCACCGGCCGACGCGCAGATGGTGCGGTCCAGCAGCGAGGCGCCCAATTGATTGAAGAAGCGCCGGTCCATGCTCTCGCCATGCACCATGCCCATGGTGCCGGCGTAGCTGTAGGGCAGGATGGCTTCGGGGTCGTGCGCGGCGATGGCCGTCAGGCGCTGCGCAATGTCGCCCAGGGCTTCGTTCCAGCTGACGGGCGTGAACTGCCCGCTGCCTTTGGGGCCGCTGCGCTTGAGGGGGGTGAGCACCCGCTCCGGGTGGTAGCTGCGCTCGGTGTAGCGCGAAACCTTGGCACACAGCACGCCATCGGTGTGTGCGTGGTCGGGGTTGCCCTGCACCCGCGTGGCCACGCCATCGACCACGGTGGTCAGCAGCGCACAGGTGTCGGGGCAGTCATGGGGGCAGGCGCCGCGCACGGCAAAGGGCACGGAATCAGTGGGGACAGAGGCCGAAATCGTGGGCATTTGGTGGGCTGGTCGTTAAACTGGCTGCGGGGCTGGAGGCTGCGCGCTCGTGGCGCGCCCTTCCAGAGGGGTCGCCTTGCGGCGATGGCAAATGGGGCGCAAAGCCCTGAAACCAGGATTTCACCATGAACCAGACTGTAGTGGGGCGCAGGCAGTTTTCGGTGGGGCTGGGCGCAGCGGCGCTTGGCGGCTTCCAGATGGCCCAGGCGCAAGGCGAAGGGCGCATTGTGCTGGGCCAGTCGGCCCCTTTCACCGGCCCGGCGGCGCAACTGGGCATCCAGTTCCACCAGGGCGCCAAGCTGTTCTTCGACCAGCTCAATGCCCAGGGCGGTGTGGGCAAGCGGCAGGTCGAGATCCGAACGCTCGACGATGGCTACGAGCCCGACCGCTGCGCCGAGAACACCCGAAAGCTCATGGCCGACGACGTGTTTGCGCTGTTCGGTTACATCGGCACCCCCACCAGCTTGGCGGCGCTGCCGCTGTTCACCAAGGAGAAGGTGCCGTTCTTCGGCCCCTTCACGGGGGCCGAGGCGTTGCGCCAACCGTTCAACCGGCTGGTGTTCCATGTGCGCGCCTCGTACTACGACGAAACCGCACTCATCGTGCGCCAGCTCACCAACCTGGGGATCAAGAAGATCGCGGTCTTCTACCAGAACGATGCCTATGGCAAGGCCGGGCTTGACGGCGTGGTGCGTGCGCTGACCGAGCAGAAGCTGGCGCCCGCCGCCACGGCCACGGTGGAGCGCAATTCGGTGGACGTGAAGGCCGCGGTGGACAAGCTGGTGGCCGCCAAGCCCGATGCAGTGGTGCAGATCGCTGCCTACGCGGGCAGCGCCGCCTTCGTGCGCGCCGCGCGCAAGGCGGGGTTTGGCGGCACGTTCTACAACGTGTCCTTCGTGGGTACGCAGGCCCTGGCCGACGAACTGGGCAAGGACGGTGCCGGGGTGGTGGTCTCGCAGGTCATGCCCTCGCCCTACCAGCCCTCGCGCCAGATCACGCGCGAGTTCCTCGAAGCCATCAAGAAGGGCGGCGACAAGGTGCAGGCCAATTACTCCAGCATGGAGGGTTATGTCGCTGCGCGCGTCTTTGCCGAGGGCCTGCGCCAGGCCAATGGCAGCGGCAAGATCACCCGCGACGGCCTGATTGCCGGGCTCGAAGGCCTGGGCTCGCAGGCCATCTCGGGCTTTCAGGTGTCGTACAGCGCCACGGACCATGCGGCATCGCATTTCGTGGAAATGTCGATGCTGACCGGTGATGGGCGCGTGAGGACCTGACGACCTTCCTGTTTCAGCCGAAGGCCTTGGTGCGTGCCAGCCCCTGCATGAAGGCCTCGCAGCGGCCCAGTTGCGCAAGGCTCACAAACTCATCGGGCTGGTGCGCCTGCTGGATGCTGCCGGGGCCGCACACCACGGTGGGGATGCCGGCGTTCTTGAACAGCCCGGCTTCGGTGCCGAAAGCCACCAGGGTGGTGCCTTGCTCGCCGCTCAGCTCCTGCGCCAGGCGGGTCACGGCATCGTCCTTGTTGCCCAGAAAACTCGGGATCTCGCAGATGGTCTCGAAGCTGAAGCCGGTCTGGGGCGCGATCTTCTGCATGGCAGGTTCGAGCGAGCGCGCATAGGCCAGTACCTCGGACTGCATCTGGGCCGCATTGGCAGTGGGCAGGTCGCGGAATTCGTAGCGGAACTCGGCGTCGCGCGGCACCACGTTGTCGGCAATGCCGCCATGGAATTGGCCCACGCTGGCGGTGGAGAACGGCACATCAAAGCCCTCGAAGCGCGGCTCGCTGCGCTCGAATCCCTCGGCCATGTCGCGCACCCGGCCCACCACGCGCGCCGCCATCTCGATGGCGTTGACCGATTGCGGCGTGAGCGACGAATGCGCTTCCTTGCCGCGCACGCAGCATTTGTAGCGGTACACACCCTTGTGCGCGATGGCCGGCACCATGCTCGTGGGCTCGCCCACGATGCAGGCCAGCGGGCGGATGCTGGCGTCGCGCAGGTCGGCGATCAGCTCCTTGACGCCGAAGCAGCCCACCTCCTCGTCGTAGCTGAAGGCAAAGTGCAGGGCAAACGGGGCATCGCTGGCGAGGAACTGCTCGGCATGCGATACCGCGATGCCGATGAAGGCCTTCATGTCGGCGCTGCCCCGGCCGTACAGGTTGCCGTCCTTGACGAGGGCGCTCAGCGGGTCCATCGTCCAATCCTGGCCGTCCCATGGCACGGTGTCGGTGTGGCCCGAGAGGATCACCCCGGCGGGCTTGCCCTCGCCCAGCGTGGCGAACAGGTTGGCCTTGGTCTTGTCGGCGTTGTAGGTCAGGCGGCTTTTCACGCCCAGTTGGCCCAGGTGGTCGCGGATGAAGTGGATCAACTCCAGGTTGGAGTTGTGGCTCACGGTGTTCATGCGTACCAGGGATTGCGCCAGTTCGAGGGCTTGGGGTGAAATCATGGAAAGGGCTCGTGTAGTAAATAACCCGGGTTGGCACGCTGGTTGCTCTCGGGCTAGACTGTGAAATCGTAAGGACACATATCATGAACGTTATTGACTCCATCGTCACCCAGGCGGCCAGTATTGCAGCGGTGCGCCGGGACATTCACGCCCACCCCGAGCTGTGCTTCGAAGAGGTGCGCACGGCCGACGTGGTGGCCAACAAGCTCACCGAGTGGGGCATTCCCATCCACCGGGGCCTGGGCACCACGGGCGTGGTGGGCATCGTCAAGGGGCGCGACGGGGGGGCCAGCGGCCGGGCCATTGGCCTGCGCGCCGACATGGATGCGCTGCCCATGCAGGAGTTCAACACCTTTGCCCATGCCAGCAAGCACACCGGCAAGATGCACGCCTGTGGGCACGATGGCCATACCGCCATGCTGCTGGCGGCGGCGCAGCACTTCGCCAAGCACCGCAACTTCGACGGCACCGTGTACCTGATCTTCCAGCCGGCCGAAGAGGGCGGCGGTGGCGCGCGCGAGATGATCACCGACGGCCTGTTCGAGCAGTTCCCTATGCAGGCCGTGTACGGCATGCACAACTGGCCGGGCATGCCCGTGGGCCAGTTCGCGGTGAGCCCCGGCCCGGTGATGGCGTCGAGCAACGAGTTCAAGATCACCATCCGCGGCAAGGGCAGCCATGCGGCGCTGCCGCACAACGGCATCGACCCGGTGCCGATCGCCTGCCAGATGGTGCAGGCCTTCCAGACCATCATCAGCCGCAACAAGAAGCCCGTGGATGCGGGCGTGATCTCGGTGACCATGGTGCACGCCGGCGAAGCCACCAACGTGGTGCCCGACAGCTGCGAGCTGCAGGGCACGGTGCGCACCTTCTCCATCGAAGTGCTGGACCTGATCGAAAAGCGCATGAAGCAGGTGGCCGAGCACACCTGCGCCGCGCACGACGCCACCTGCGAGTTCCACTTTCACCGCAACTACCCGCCCACCGTGAACTCGGCCGCCGAGGCCGACTTTGCCCGCAAGGTGATGGCCGGCATCGTCGGCGAGGCCAACGTGCTGGTGCAGGAGCCCACCATGGGCGCAGAAGACTTCGCCTTCATGCTGCAGGCCAAACCCGGTGCCTACTGCTTCATCGCCAACGGCGACGGCGCGCACCGCGAGATGGGCCACGGCGGCGGCCCCTGCACGCTGCACAACCCGAGCTACGACTTCAACGACGACCTGATCCCTCTGGGCGCGACCTACTGGGTCAAGCTGGCCGAGGATTGGCTGGCGCAGCCCACGGCGGCCTGACACCGGCACCCGTTGTCGTCTCTTTCCTGAAGCCCTGGGCGCCCTCGCGTGCCCCGGGTTTTCCTGTGTTCCCGACCCCACCCACGAAAGCAACCGCCCATGATCGGCATCGTCGACGCCTTTTCGCCCAGCTACGCCCAGGCCCGCAAGAAGTTTCTCGAGGGCGCGGCCGCAGCGGGTCTGCCCATCGAGTCGCATGCCCACCCCCTCAAAGGGCGTGATGGTGAAGACCTGGCCATGGACGTGGTGCGCGACGGTCCGGCCGATGCGACCAAGCTGCTCATCGTGAGCAGCGCCTGCCATGGCGTGGAAGGCTACTGCGGCAGCGGGGTGCAGGTGTTCGCGCTGCACGACCCGGAGTGGCGCGACAAGGCGCACGCGGCGGGCGTGGCCACGCTCTACATCCATGCACTCAACCCCTATGGCTTCTCGCACGTGCGCCGCTTCACGCACGAGAACGTGGACCTGAACCGCAACTTTCAGGATTTTTCAAAGCCGCTGCCCGTGAACGAGGCCTACCGCGAGGTGCAGCCCCTGCTGCTGCCTGAAGTGTGGCCACCGTCGGCCGACAACCTGGCGGCCGTGCAGCGGTACATAGACACCAAGGGTGAGGCATCCTGGCAAGCCGCCATCTCGCGCGGCCAGCACGAGTTTCCCGAAGGCGTGTTCTTCGGCGGAACGGAGCCCACCTGGAGCAACCGCACGCTGCGCCAGGTGCTGCGCCAGCATGGTGCCCGTGCCTCGCAGATCGCCTGGATCGACCTGCACACCGGACTGGGCCCCAGCGGCCACGGAGAACGCATCTACGCGGGCAAGGACGACGACGCCTCGGTGGCCCGCGCCCGCGCCTGGTGGGATGGCGGCGGCGCGACGCCGGTGACCTCCATCTACGACGGATCATCGACCTCGGCCTTCCTCACCGGGCTGATGTGGAACGCGATCTACGATGAATGCCCGCACGCCGAGAGCACGGGCATCGCGATGGAGTACGGCACCGTGCCGGTGCTCGACGTGATGAACGCCATCCGCGCCGAGCAGTGGCTCAACCTGCATCCCCAGGCGCCGGCCGAGCAGGCAAAGCAGATCAAGGCGCAGATGATGGAAGCGTTCTACACCGACACGGACGCCTGGAAGGGCCAGATCGTGAGCCAGGCACGCCAGTCCATGTTCCAGGCGGTAGACGGTCTGGCAGGCTGATTCTCCTTACATCCCCAGCTCGGTCAGCCCCGGATGGTCGTCCGGGCGCCGGCCCTGGGGCCAGAAGAAAAGCCGGTCGGCCGCCTGGATCGGCTGGTCGTTGATGCTGGCGTGGCGCACGGCCATCAGCCCGGCGTCGTTGAACTCCCAGTTCTCATTGCCGTGGCTGCGATACCAGTTGCCCGCGTCATCATGCCATTCGTAGGCGAAGCGCACCCCGATGCGGTGCGAGCTGAACGCCCAGATCTCCTTGATGAGCCGGTAGTCGAGCTCGCGCGCCCACTTGCGTTCGAGGAACTGGCGCGCCGCTTCGCGCCCCACGGGAAACTCGGCGCGGTTGCGCCAGCGCGTGTCCTCGGTATAGGCCAGCACCACGCGGGCCGGGTCGCGGGAGTTCCAGCCGTCTTCGGCCAGGCGGACTTTCTGGATGGCGGTTTCCAGGGAGAAAGGGGGCAGGGGCGGGCGGGATTCCATGGGCGGTACCTCGGTAGGGTCAGGTCAGTTGAATGTAGACAGATCTGTCTGCATCGCCATCATAAACGCATGTAGACAGACTTGTCTACAATGGCGCCATGCTGCTTGCTCCCCTCCCCGAAGTCCACGATCTGCCTGCGCGCGAGCGCCTGCTGTACACAGCGCACCGGTTGTTCTACCGCGAGGGCATCCGCGCCACCGGCATCGACAAGGTGATTGCCGAGTCGGGGGTGACCAAGGTGACCTTCTACCGGCACTTTCCGAGCAAGAACGATCTCGTCTGCGCCTATCTGGAGATGCGGCATGCCCTGTGGATGGCCTGGTTCGCCGATGCGCTGGCGCGCCATGGCAAGGCTGGCACCGGATTGGTCGCACTGGCCCCTGCGTTGGGCGAGTGGTTCACCCGTGAGGACTTCCGGGGCTGCGCCTTCATCAACAGCGTGAGCGAACTGGGCGATACCGTGCCCGAGGTCAACGCCATCGCCCGCCGCCACAAGCAGGACATGACAGACCTGTTGGCCATGCTGTTGCCGCCATCGGCCACGCAGGCGCAGGATGCCCAGGCACTGGCCCTGGTGGTGGAGGGTGCCATCGTGCGGGCACAACTGGGTGAGCCGGTGCCCGCGGTG
This sequence comes from Acidovorax sp. Root219, assembly GCF_001428665.1. GTDB lineage: Bacteria > Pseudomonadota > Gammaproteobacteria > Burkholderiales > Burkholderiaceae_C > Acidovorax. The sequence continues at coordinate 443,887 of NZ_LMIJ01000010.1, read as the reverse complement.
CTGGCCAGCGTGTCGCGCCTCTTGCCCGCATTGCAGCCCCGGCGCTGACCTACTCCAGCCGTGCGCCCTGCGAGGCGCCGTGGCCGGTATCCCGGTCGTACTGCTTCTCGCGTTCCACGTGCTCCTGCAACAGGCGGCGGCCCAGCGCGTCGGCGTTGCGTTCCAGCGTGACGCAATCGGCCGCCGCAGGCAGCCGGGCAATGCCCTGGTCGATGGCCTGGGCCGCATCCCGCCCGAACTGCGCATGCCCCTGCTCATGCTGCGCCAAGGCGCGCAGGTAGCGGTCAAAGGTGGCCTGCTGCTGCGGCGAGGCGTTGTGCAGTTCCGGCAACTGCACTTCGGTGGAAAGGCGTGTGGTGACCTCCGTGATCGCGCAGCGGCCCGAGGCCTCGCGCCACCAGCGGTAGTTCCAGCGCACATTCCAGCGCGTGTAGCCATGGAAGCGGCGGCCATTCACCACGATGGGCGTGGCCGCCTGCAGCGCCTGGCGCAATGTCTGCCCGGGCTGCAACTGCACAGGGTAGGGCCGCTGCATATGCTCCTGCACCACGGCGGCGCCGGCGGGATGTTGCTGCAGCACGGCCAGCGTGAGAACGGCCAGCCAGCGCAAGATCTCAATCTCCCCAGGGCAGCATCAGCGTGAGCAGCGAGAGCTGGTCGAACTCGGGCGCGAAGGCATCGATGATGAGCTGCGGCTCGGGGCACAGCGTGGTGTCGGTGATCACGCCGAACTGCACGCCGCCGCCGTAGCTCAGGATGGAGACCCCCAGGCCGATGTCCCCCGACTGCGGCACCCAGAACATGCACTGCGTGACGCGCGCGCCGCACAGCGTGAGCTGCTCCTTGGGGCCGGGCACATTGGTCATCACCGCCGTGGTCTTGCGGCCGAAGAGGTTGAGCAGCGCGTCCTGTGCGGGCTTGATCATCAGGCCTGCCACGGCCAGCATCGCGAACGCGAGGATGGGCTGGGTGCTGCCCTTCAATGCATTCATGCGCCGGCGCACCTCGTACACGCGCTCCACCGGGTTGGCCACGCCGATGGGCAGCACCAGCGGCACCAGGCCGAAGCGGTTGCCCAGCTTCCAGGCCTCCTCCATGGGGCGCAGGTTGACCGGGATCATGGCGCGGATCTCCTGGCCCGCAGGGTCGTCGCCCTGGCTGCGTAGGTAGCCCCCGATGGCACCGGCCACGCAGGACATCAAGACATCGTTGATCGAGCAGTTCAGCGCCTTGCCGATGGCCTTGACCTCTTCGAGCGGGATCGGCGGGCACCAGGCCACACGCTTGGCCCGGCCGGGCTGTCCCTTCAGGCGGGTGGGCGAATCGTCGGGCATCAGCGCCAGAGCGGCCGCGTCGCTCACCAGCTGGTAGGCCACGCGCGCCATGTCCATGGTGCCAGCCAGGCCGTGCTGCATGGCCTTCTCGGGGTCGCCCAGCACCTTGAACGAGCGCGCCGCGCCATCGCCCGCCAGGTCCAGTGCCTTCACCGTGAGGCCGGCCAGCGGCTTGATCAGCGCGTCGGCGATCCAGTCCTCGGCCGTGGCGGCGGCCTCGCGCTTCTTGCGGCTGCGCTTGGGCGGCTCGGACCCCCCGTCCACGATGGACATGGTGACCGAGATCAGGGCGATGCCGTCGGCGATGCAGTGGTGGATGCGCACGATCAGTGCGCTGCCCTGCTGGCCGTCGTCGCCTGTGAAGTTCTCGACCAGGTGCATCTGCCACAGCGGGCGGCGCGGGTCCAGCGGCTGCATGGCCAGCTCACCCACGCGGTCTTGCAGGGCGCGCTGCATGCTCTGGCCCGGTTCCTGGGGTAGGGTCTCGCGCAGCACGTGGGCGGCAATATCGAACTGGCGGTCTTCGACCCAGGTGGCGCCGGCCGCGTCTTCGACCACGCGCTGGCGAAAACGCGGGTACTGCAGCAGGCGCTGCTGCACGCGCTCGCACAGCGCCTCCCAGGCGATGCCGGGGGCCAGCGTCCACACGCCATTGATCATCATCAGGTTGCTGCCCGAGTCCATGCGCAGCCAGGCCGTGTCGACCTTGCTCATGCGCTCGCCCGACAGGCCGAGCATTCCGGTGGCGGCGCGGCGCACATTCTTTTGCACCGCGCCGGCGGCCTTGCGCGCAGCGGGTGGCAAGGCCTGGGCGGCGGCCGCAGTGGTGGCCCGCGCCTTGCGGGCGACCTGGGAGGCGGTGTTCAGCGGGCTGGCCAGGCCTTCGGAGCGGGTGGCGTTGGGAGCAGCAATGCGGGTCACCATCGGATGTACACCTGTTGTGGTTGTTTTGGGGGCTTGCCTCTATGGATTGCGCGACTTTCGCTCGCGCACTGACCGTAAGATACAACGCCGCAAACAATTGCCGACACCGTTCTTTCCCTCCCCCATCTTTCGACCCCCAAGGAGCAACCCATGGCCGACCTGAATGCCGCCTTCGAAGCCGCCAAAGCCAATTCCGAGAACCTGAGCGAGCGCCCCAACAACGCCACGCTGCTCAAGATCTACGCGCTGTACAAGCAGGCCACCGTTGGCGACAACACCGAAAAGAAGCCCAGCTTCTCCGACATGGTGGGCCGCGCCAAGTGGGATGCGTGGAACGCGCTCAAGGGCACCGAGGCCGATGCCGCCAAGCAGCAGTACATCGACCTGATCACCGAGCTGAGCTGATCCGGGCCATGCCCCGCGACTGACCGAGCGGCCTGCGGGCCGCTTTTTCATGGGCGTTGCGGCACGGGCTGGACGGGTGGGGGCATCAATGTTTCAATAGACAGAACCTCATTCTCTTGGGCGCACCTTTCACGCGCCTTGGCCCCCATGCCCCGCAAAGCCGTTTCCGAATCCGTTGCCGATGCCGATGCCGCCCCGGGCGGCGCGGCTGCCGTGGACCGCGCCCTGAGCTTGATGGCCGCCTTCCGCCAGGGCGACGGGCCGCTGGCCTTGACCGAGCTGGCCACGCGCACCCGGCTGTACAAGAGCACGGCACTGCGCCTCTTGGCCTCGCTCGAGCATGCGCGCTGGGTGCAGCGCCTGGACGACGGCCGCTATGCCATCGGGCCCGAGGTGGGGCGGCTGCATGCGCTGTATGCGGCCTCGTTCTCGCTCGACCGGGTGGTGCTGCCCGTGCTGCGCGAGCTGGTGGCCGCCACGGGCGAGAGCGCGGCCTACCACGTGCGCCAGGGCGATGCGCGGCTGTGCCAGTTCCGCGTGGACTCGCCGCACCCCATCCGCGACCATATCCGCGCAGGCGACCTGCTGCCGCTGGACCGGGGCACGGGCGGGCGCGTGCTGGTGGCCTTCGACGCGGCACTGTCCAACTCGCTCGGCCGGCATGACCGCGCGCTGTACGCGCGCATCCGCGCCGACGGCTACCTGGCCAGCGTGGGCGACCGGCTCAGCGAGGTGGCCGGCATCTCGGCGCCGGTGTTTGCCGCCGATGGCACGGTGGCTGCTGCCGTCACGCTGACCATGCCGGCCCACCGCTACGACGAGCGCTACGTGAAAAGCGTGCTCGAAGCCGCACGCAGCCTGGGCGGCCAGATCGGCTGAGCACTGCCTGCCAACCGCTAGCGGTAGGTCGTGAGGTGAATATTGGTCTCGGTGCCTCGGATGCCCGAAATCAGTCGGATGCGCTCGAGCACCTGCGCCAGCTCGGCCATGCTGCCCGCCTCCAGCTCGGCCAGCAGGTCCCAGCGGCCATTGGTGTCGTGCAGGGCGGCCACGCCGGGCTCGCCCAGCAGGCTGGCCACCACCTGGCGCGACTGGTTGCCTTCGACCAGCACGCCCATCCAGGCACGGATGCGGTCGGGCTCGGCCTCGGGCCGCAGCTTGACGGTGTAGCCCACGATCACCTGGCTGTCTTCGAGCTTGCGGATGCGGTTGGTCACCGTGCCGCGGGAGACACCGAGCTTGTGCGCCAGGTCGGCGACGTTCATGCGCGCATTACCACGCAGCAGTGCAATCAGGGAGCGGTCGAGTTCATCCATGGTGGTGGTGCAGAAAGTGAGCAATGGCTGCCATTTTGGCAATCAACCGCGCATTTCGGTACATTTTTGCCGATTCACATTGCCTCGCGCCCGCTGGACACTGGATGCCACCGAACCGGAGACACCCCATGCGACACGACGCCACCCCCCACCACACCAGCGTATCCACCCTCTACCTGAGCGCCCCCGAAGCGGTGGAGCTGATCCGGCGCAAGGGCCTCGCGGCCTGCCTTGCTGGCATTGCCGCCAACATCACCGAGGACTTCTTGCGCTGGGAGAGCTTCGACAAGTCGGCCCGGGTGGCCAGCTACTCGCCCGATGGCGCGATCGAGCTCATGCCGATTGCCGACGACGCGACCTACACCTTCAAGTACGTCAACGGCCACCCCAAGAACACGCGCCTGGGCCTGTCCACCGTGATGGCCTTCGGCGTGCTGGCCGACGTGGCCACGGGCACGCCGCAACTGCTCAGCGAGCTGACCCTGACCACCGCCTTGCGCACCGCCGCCATGTCGGCCGTGGCGGCCAAGGCCCTGGCGCGGCCCGGCAGCCGGGTGATGGCGCTGATCGGCAACGGCGCGCAGAGCGAATTCCAGGCCCTGGCCTTCCAGCATCTGGTGGGCATCACCGAAGTGCGGCTGTACGACACCGACCCTGCCGCCACCGCCAAGCTGCAGGCCAACCTGCAGCCATCGGGCCTGGTGGTCACCGTCTGCGGCAGCACGGCCGAGGCCGTGCGCGGCGCCGACATCGTGACCACGGTGACGGCCGACAAGACCCGCGCCACCATCCTCACCGCCGACATGGTGGCGCCCGGCATGCACATCAACGCCGTGGGGGGCGACTGCCCCGGCAAGACCGAGCTGCAGGCCGAGGTGCTCACGCGCGGCCGCGTGTTCGTCGAGTACCCGCCCCAGACCCGCATCGAAGGCGAGATCCAGCAGATGCCGGCCGACTTTGCCGTGACCGAGCTGTGGCAGGTGCTGGCCGGCCGCGAGGCCGGCCGCGCGAGCGATGCCGAAGTGACGATTTTCGATTCGGTGGGTTTTGCACTGGAGGACTTCTCGGCCCTGCGCTTCATGCGCGATGCGGCGCTGGAACTGGGCGTGGGCGAACGCATCCAGTTGATCCCGGATCTGGCCAACCCCAAGGACCTGTTCGGTGCCTTGCGCCAGGCCGGAGCAGGTGAGGCTGTTGTGCAGAGCGCGACGCACCGGCTTCAGGCCGTTGCCTGAAGCGACGAAAGCCTCACCAGCCCAGCGGCACCGGAGCGGATCCAGTGACCGGCAGGCTGCTCGGTGGGGTCACAGGCGAGGCTCTGTCCTGCCCCGGGGCTGTAGCTCAGTCGCGCCAGACCACGCTGCTGGCCGGATCCGCCCGCGTGGTGCGGAACTGGTTGGCCGGGTGCGCCGGGTCGGCCAGGCCGAAAGAGATGCCGCAGACGATGGTGCGGTCCTCGCCGATGCCCAGCACCTCGCGCAGCACACCGGGGTACGAGGCCAGCGCCGCCTGCGGCACCGAAGCCACGCCCAGGCTGTGCGCGGCCAGCAAAAAGTTGGCGACGTAGGCGCCGCAGTCCACCGCGCCATACACACCCAACGCCTCGTCGCTGCTCACAATGGCCACGTGCGGCGCACCGAACATGCTGAAATTTTCGGCCGCCTGGCGCGCCGATGCGGCCCGGTCACCCTTGGCAATACCCAGCGCTTCGTACAGGCCGTAGCCGCATTCGCGCCGGCGCTCCTGGTACACGCCGCGGTACTCACGCGGCCAGGGCAGGTCGGGCTCCGGCGGTGTGCTGGCAATGCGCTCCTGGAAGGCGCTGCGCAGGCGCTCCAGGGTTTCGCCGCTGGCGATGTGCACCTGCCAGGGCTGGGCGTTGCACCACGATGCCGTGCGCTGCGCCGTGGCCAGGATGCTCTCAGTGGTGGCGCGGGGCAGCGGCTCAGGCAGAAAGGCGCGGCAGCTGTAGCGCGTGTGCAGCAGGTCGCTGAACGTGTCGAACGCGGGCGCGGCCATGGAGGGCTCAGGCCTTTTTGGCTTTGGCCGGTGCCTTGGCTGCGGCCGCCTTGGCGGGTTTCGCGTCGTCGGCGGCCTTCTTTTTCGGCGCGGCCTTTTTGGCGGCGGGCGGGGGGGCGTTCAGCAGGGCATCGAGCTGCTCGCCGATCTCTGCTTCGATGCGGTCCTTGAACGCGCCGAACAGAAAGCCCAGTTGCGCCTTCATCTCGAACTGGTTGGCATCCACCAGCAGGGTGCCCTTGACCCCGGAGCGGCTGAAGTGCAGCGTGTCCTCGGTCTCGCCCTCTTCGTAGGTGCATTCCATGTCGAACTTCTCCTCGGCCTTCTCGGCCCAGGAAAAAGCGACTTTGCGGGCCTGCTTGAAGCCCAGTTGGTGTTCGCGGTGGATATGGATGTCAGGCACCGGGGGTCTCCTGGTTGGGTAGCAATTGGCGCAGCGCCTCGTGGCGCTGTGCCTGGGGTTGTTCACTCAGTACACGCACCGCATCATAGAACCGGTGCCAGTCGCGCCCCTCGCGCTCGAAGATCGCCTCGAAGGCGGGCACGAACTCGTTGTAAGCCGCCTGGGCAGCAAAGCTGGCATTGTTGGCGCTGGCCACCCAGCGGTCGTAGCCGGCGGTCTGGGCCGGCGTGGCCTGCCAGCGCTCGCGCAGGGCCGCATAGTCGGCGCGAAAGGACTGCATGGCTGCGGCCTTCTGCGCCTCCCTGTCCGGCATGCCTTCCTGGGCGTAGATCCTGGCCAGGCGTTCGCGCGTGGCCTGGGTCAGCGCGCGGAACTCGCGCCGGCGCGCCTCGCTGGCCACGAAGGCGGTGCTGGCCTGGGGCGTGGCCTGCTGGGCCAGCCAGCGTGCGCTGCCCAGCCGCTCCACGGCGGTGGCAAAGGATTCATTGAACAGCGTGTCGCCCTTGGCGTAGACCACCTGGTGCGCCAGCTCATGGAACAGCAGGCGCACGAATTCGCCTTCGGGCCAGCCGATGAAGGTGCTCAGCAGCGGATCGCCCCCAGCCCAGTTCATGTAGCCCAGGGTGGAATAGGCGGGCACGCCATAGACCTCGATCTCCAGGCCTTCCTGCGCCAGCCGGCCGGCCTCGGCCTTCGCGTCCGCCTCGTCGAAATAGCCCCGGTAGCCGATGCAGCCCGTCACCGGGAAGCACCAGGTGTGCAGCGTCAGCGAATAGGGCGGCGCGGCGACCACGTTCCACACGGCGGCCGCGCGCTTCAAGTCCGCATAGCGGCGGTAGCTCGGGTTGTCGGGCAGGCCCAGTTCGGTCACCGCGAAGGCGCGGGCGCGTTGGGCCAGTTGCAGGCGCTCGCGCAGTGGCAGCGGGATGTCGGTGCGCGCGATCCAGTCCTCCAGCGGCTCGGCCGAGCGCATCAGCTGCACATGGCCGCGCACCGATTGCCAGTAGTAGCCCAGGGCATTGCCATTGCTGGCGCAGCCGGCCAGGGCCAGGCTGGCAATGAAGGCAGACAGTGCGGCGCCAAGGCGGAGCGGGACGGAACGTGAAGCGAATGGCTGTGGCATATCCGGTGTTCAGTTTAGGGCCTGTCAGCAGCATGTCGGATGGAATTCCTAGAATCCTGCCCATGACCGAAGCCACCGCCACCCCCGAGATTCCCGACGGCCTGTTCGCCGACGACGCAGGCTGCCCGCGCTGCACCTGGTGCCAGGCCACGCCGCTGTACCGCCACTACCATGACAGCGAATGGGGTTTTCCGGTGGCGGACGACCGGCGCCTGTTCGAGAAGCTGTGCCTGGAGGGCTTCCAGTCGGGCCTGAGCTGGCTCACCATCCTGAACAAGCGCGAGGGATTTCGGGCGGCGTTCGCGCAGTTCGATGCCGAGCAGGTCGCAGAGTTCACCGACGCCGACGTGGAGCGCCTGGTGCAGGACGCAGCCATCGTGCGCCACCGGGGCAAGATCGTCTCGACCATCAACAACGCCAAGCGTGTGTTGGAGCTCAGGCAGGAATTCGGCTCGCTTGCGCGCTACGCCTGGCAGTACGAGCCCGCCGCTGGCGAGCGGCCCGAGCGCATCACGCGCGAGGTGGCGCGCACCTTCATCACCTCGCCAGGCTCCACCGCGATGTCCAAGGACCTCAAGAAGCGCGGCTGGAGCTTTGTCGGCCCAACCACCGTGTATGCCTTCATGCAGGCCATGGGCCTGGTCAACGACCACCTCGAAGGCTGCCATGCGCGCGAGAAGGCGCTCAAGGCGCGGGCGGATTTCACCCCGCCGGGGCGTTGACCAGGCCTGGCCAGCCGGGCAGCCTTTCCAGGGCCTGAAGCAATTGCCGGCCTGCTGCATCCAGGCTGGTGTCGTTGCGCACCTCGATGCCGGCCGTTCCTGGCGGCGCCAGGAAGCGCAGCGCGCGCTGCACGCGCTGCTCCACTTCGTCGGCGTTTTCCCGGCCCCGTGATTGCAGGCGGTGGCGCAGCACCTCGGGGCTGGCGGTGATGTGCACTGCCACCAGGGCTGGGTAGCGCGCCAGGGCTTCGGGCAAGTAGGCGCGTGAACCATTGACCAGCAGCCAGCGGCCCTGGGCCAGCGTCGCCAGCTCGGCATGGCGCACGCCATAGGCCAGGCCGTTGGCCTCCCAGTGCAGGGCAAACGCACCGGCGGCGCGCAGCGCGGCGTGGGCGTCGGGCGTGGTGCTTTCATGCGCTTCGCCACCGGGGCTGGCCGGGCGGCTGATGGTGCGCCGCGCCCACTGCACGGGCAGGCCGGCGGGCAGGTGCTGGCGCAGCCAGTCAAGCAGGCTGTCCTTGCCGGCGCCCGAGGGGCCCATGAAGTACAGCAATTTCGCTGTGGTGCTCATGTGCCCAGCTCCAGGTGGTCCAGCAGCACGAAGTCGGCTCCCGGCGTGGGTTCGGCGAACAGGGCCAGGCTGCCAAAGCGCAGCGGCGGCAGGTCGGCAAAGAACTGGTCGGCTGCGTCCTGCACCAGCTCCACGGTCTCGTCATCCGCAGCCGCGAGCGAGCCGGTCAGCGACATGTGGAAGCGGAACTCCTCCAGCACGAAGGGGTAGCCCCACTGCTGCAGCAGTGCATCCTGCCGGGGTGTGAGCCCGGCGGCGCGGCGGCGCGCCAGGTCCCCTTCTGACAGCGCTGCCGCCAGCGGCTGCAGTTGCGTCACACAGGCAGCGGCTGCGGCCTGGATCTCGGCGTTGGCCGGGTGCGCGGCCGCGGGCACCAGTGCGAGGAAATCGCCGATGCGCTCGACCTGCATGGGCGGCATGCTGAACGGCCGCAGCCCCTGGGCCAGCGTCTGCACGGTATGGTGCAGCGTGAGCCAGTCCACGCCCGGCGCCAGCGCAAACGGGGCCTTGAGCGTGGCATGCCAGCCGTAGCGGCGCGGGGCGGCGGTCAGCCGCTCCAGTTCTTCCCGGGCCACGCCGTGGATGTCCAGTGGCTGCATGGGCTGCAGCAGCGCGGCGCAGCGGCCCAGCCAGTGGCTGCCAGCGAGCCAGGCCAGGGTGCCGGGGTTGGGCGCGAAGTACACCGCATAGCGGTGGTGGGCGGCGGTGGGGGAGGGGGTGTTACTCGTCGTCATGGGTGATGGTGAGTTTGACGCGGTCGCCCGCAAACCAGGCGCGGGCCCATTCGATGGGCGTGCCGGCCAGGTCGACGTTCAGGCTTTCGACCAGCAGCACCGGGCGCGTGGCGGGCTGGCGCAGCTCGGCGGCCACGGCAGCATCGGGCAGCTCGGCGGTGATGCGGCTTTCGCGCCGGGTGTAGTCGGCCACGCCGTGCGCGGTGAAGCCGGCGGTGATGGAGCCGGTCTCGCGCACCATGGCGGCCAGGCCCTCGAAGCGGGGCAGGGGAAAGTAGCGCTCGCTCACGTGCAGCGGCTGGCCCTCGGCCTGGCCAATCACGCGCAATTGCAGCAGCGGGCTGCGGGCCGGCACCTGCAGGGCCTTGGCCAGCGCGGCCGTGGCGCGCACCGTCTGCTCCTGCAGCACCACCAGGCTGCCGCGCAGGCCGGCCTGGGCCAGGCCCTGCTGGTGGCGCACGCGCTTGCCCAGTGCCAGGTCCACCGCGAAGTCCTCCACATAGGTGCCGCTGCCCTGCGTGATGCGCACCAGCCCCTGGCTGCACAGGCTGGCCAGCGAGCGGCGGATTGTGTGCCGGTTCACGCCGAACTGTTCGGCCAAGGCATGTTCCGAGGGCAGGCGCTGGCCCGGGGGGTAGATGCCGCTGCCGATGGCCTCGGCCAGTTCGGCGGCAATGCGGGTCCAGAAGCTGTCGCGTGCCGGGCGTGCGGTAGGGGCGGGGTTGGCAAGAACTTGTGTGCTGGTGGTGGCTGTCATGAAACCTACATGCGCGCTGTCTAAGCTGGCGCCAGTTGTTCAATTTGTCTATACAACTTAAAGAGTACCACCTCCATGTTTCAAGCCTTTGACAACCCGGGCCCGGGCCGCCCGCTCTCGCGGGCGCACTGGATGGCGCTGCTGGCCCGTGCGCCCATCGACCTTCTGGCGCCCGCGCTGCACGACCACACCGCACTGCCCGCCCGCTGGCTGCGTGCCCCCGAAACCGGGCTGATGATGGTGCAGGGCCGCGCTGGCGGCACCGGCGAGCGCTTCAACCTGGGCGAGGTCACGGTCACCCGCTGCGCACTGCGCGTGGACGTGGATGGAGCCGATGGCGCCGAGCCCACCGTGGGTGTCGCCTACGTGCTCGGCCGCTCGCACCGCCAGGTGCAACTGGCCGCCCTGGCCGATGCGCTGCTGCAGGACCCCGCGCGCCAGGCCGCGCTGGACGCCAGCCTGCTCGACCCCATCCGCCGCCACCTGGCCCAGGTGCAGTCCGAACGCCAGGCCCGCACGGCCAGCACGCGGGTGGACTTCTTCACGGTGGCCCGCGAAAGCGGCAGCAACGACGGCAGCGACGAGGACCAGGAATGAGCGCGAACCCTACCACCTCCCTGTCCGCCCTGGGTGCGGGCTTCTCCAGCGAGGCCCTGGGCAGCCAGGCCGTGTTCCGCGCCGTGCTCCAGGCACTGTCGCAGCCGGGCGCCCCGGTCGCCATCGTGCACGACGCTGAAGTGCCCGCCACCGGGCACGCGGCCTCGGCCGCTGTGCTGCTGGCCCTGCTCGACAGCGAATGCACGCTGTGGCTTTCGCCCCGGCTGGCGGCCAGCCAGGCCGGCGTGTGGCTGCGCTTTCATACCGGCTGCGTGCTGGTCGATGCACCCGAACAGGCGCGCTTTGCCTGGGTGGCCGCAGGCGATGCCATGCCCGCCCTGGCCGGCCTGCAGTGCGGCAGCGACGAATACCCCGACCAGTCCGCCACCTGCGTAATCGACGTGGCGGTGCTGGCCCCGGCCCTGCACGGCGCGGGCGCCTGGCGCCTCACGGGCCCGGGTATCCGCGACGCGCAGCACCTGCACGTGGCCGGCCTGCCCGGTGACTTCGCTGCGCAGTGGGCCGACAACCACGGCGCCTTCCCGCGCGGGGTGGACGTGGTGCTGGCCACGGCCAGCCACATCGCCGGCCTGCCACGCACGACCTGTATCGAACCATCCACCGTGGAGGCCTGAAGCGCATGTACGTTGCCGTCAAGGGCGGGGAAACCGCCATCCTCAACAGCTACCGCCTGCTGGCCGAGCAGCGCCGGGGCGATACTGCCGAGCCCGAACTCTCGGTGGCGCAGATCCGCGCGCAGCTCAAGCTCGCCGTGGACCGGGTGATGACCGAAGGCTCGGTGTACGACCCCGAGCTCGCGGCGCTGGCCATCAAGCAGGCCTCGGGCGACCTGGTCGAAGCCATCTTTTTGCTGCGTGCCTACCGTGCCACGCTGCCGCGCCTGGGCACCACCCGGCCGCTGGACACCGCGCGCATGGTGCTCACCCGGCGCATCTCCGCCACCTTCAAGGACCTGCCCGGCGGCCAGGTGCTCGGCCCCACCTACGACTACACCCAGCGCCTGCTTGACTTCACGCTGCTGGCCCGGGGCGATGCAGTGGCCGCTGCCGCAGCTCCCGCGCCCTTGGTCGATGCACCCGCCACCACGCCGCGCGTGGTGGACCTGCTCAACCAGGAAGGGCTGATCGAGACCCGCCCCATCCCCGAGGGCGACCCGGCCCCCGCCGACCTCACGCGCGAGCCGCTGCGCTTTCCGGCCAACCGCGCCACGCGGCTGCAGAACCTGGCGCGTGGCGATGAGGGCTTTCTGCTGGCCATGGCGTATTCAACGCAGCGCGGCTATGCGCACTCGCACCCCTTCGTGGGCGAGTTGCGCCTGGGCACGGTGGCGATGGAGATCGTCCCTGAAGAGCTGGGCTTTGCCATCTCCATCGGCGATATGGAAATCACCGAATGCGAGATGGTCAACCAGTTCGCGGGCAGCAAGCACCAGCCGCCGCAGTTCACGCGCGGCTATGGCCTGGCCTTCGGCCACAGCGAGCGCAAGGCCATGGCCATGAGCCTGGTGGACCGCGCCCTGCGCGCCGACGAGCTGGGCGAGCCGGTGGAGTCGCCCGCGCAGATGCAGGAGTTCGTGCTCTCGCACAGCGACAGCCTGGAAGCCTCGGGCTTCGTGCAGCACCTGAAGCTGCCGCACTACGTGGACTTCCAGTCCGAGCTGGAGCTGGTGCGCCGCATGCGCGCCACTGCGGCGGCCAACCCCTCCGAAGAAACCACCCTGGGAGACGACGCATGAACGCGCCCCACGAGCCCGCGCTGATGGGCCTGCCCGCCGATGCCGCGCCCACCGACGGGCACTTCAACTTCGCCTACCTGGACGAGCGCACCAAGCGCATGATCCGCCGGGCCATCCTCAAGGCCGTGGCCATCCCCGGCTACCAGGTGCCCTTCGGCTCGCGCGAGATGCCGCTGCCCTATGGCTGGGGCACGGGCGGCATCCAGGTCACGGCCGCCATCATCGGGCCGGACGATTGCCTCAAGGTCATCGACCAGGGCTCGGACGACACGGTCAACGCGGTCAACATCCGCCGCTTCTTCGAGCGCACCACGGGCGTGGCCACCACCACGCGCACCACCGAGGCGACGCTGATCCAGACGCGCCACCGCATCCCCGAGACCCCGCTGGCCGAAGGCCAGGTGCTCGTCTACCAGGTGCCGGTGCCCGAGCCCATGCAGCGCCTGGAGCCGCGCGAGACCGAGACGCGCACCCTGCACGGCCTGGCCGAGTACGGGCTGATGCACGTCAAGCTCTATGAGGACATCGCGCGCTACGGCCACATCGCCACCACGTACGACTACCCGGTGCTGGTCAACGGCCGCTACGTGATGGCGCCGTCGCCGATCCCCAAGTTCGACAACCCCAAGATGCACATGAACCCGGCGTTGCAGCTCTTTGGCGCAGGCCGCGAAAAGCGCATCTACGCCGTGCCGCCCTACACGCCGGTGGAAAGCCTGGGCTTCGAGGACCACCCCTTCGAGGTGCAGCGCTGGGACTGCGCCTGCGCCCTGTGCGGCGCCACCGACAGTTTCCTCGACGAGGTCATCACCGACGACCAGGGCACGCGCATGCACGTCTGTTCCGACTCGGACTACTGCCAGGAGCGCCAGGCTGCCGCAGCGGCAACGGTGTCCGAAGGGGCGCCCGCATGAGCACAGTGACCCTGCGCGAGGCCACCGAGGCCGACCTGGACGAAGTGCTGGCCCTGTACCAGGGCATCGAGGACAGCCCCGAGCAGGTGCTCAGTCTGGCGGACGCCAAGACCATGCTTGCCCAGTTCCGCGCCTACCCGAGCTACCGTCTCTGGGTGGCCTGCGAAGGCGCCGAACCCGATGCCGACGTGGTCGGCACCTACGCGCTGCTGGTCATGCACAACCTGGCCCACCGGGGCGCCCCCTCGGCCGTGGTCGAGGACGTGGTGGTCGCCGCCGACCGCAAGGGCCAGGGCATCGGCCGCCAGATGATGGCCCACGCCGTGCAGCAGGCGCGCGAGGCCGGTTGCTACAAGCTGGCCCTGTCGTCCCACCGCAAGCGCGCCGATGCGCATGCCTTCTATGAATCCCTGGGCTTTGCGCAGCACGGCCTCAGTTTCTCGATCGAGCCTTGACATGGACGCCACCCTTTCATCCCCCACCCCCCTGCTCAGCGTGCGCGGCATCAGCAAGCGCTACGGCCAGCGCGTGGCGCTGCAGGACGCCTCGTTTGACCTGTGGCCCGGCGAAGTGCTGGCCGTGGTCGGCGAGTCCGGCTCGGGCAAGTCCACCCTGCTCAACGCCGTGGCCGCACGCAGCCGGCCCGATGCGGGCAGTGTGCAGTTCCAGGGCCGCGATGGCAGCCTGCAGGACGTGCTCGGCATGAGCGAGGCGCAGCAGCGCCTCTTGGCCCGCACCGACTGGGGCTTCGTACACCAGAACGCGGCCGACGGCCTGCGCATGGACGTGTCCGCCGGTGCCAATGTGGGCGAACGCCTCATGGGCCTGGGCGAGCGCCACTATGGCCGCCTGCGCGCCACCGCCACCGAGTGGCTGCAGCGCGTGGAGATCGATGCCAGCCGCATCGACGACGCGCCGCGCGCTTTTTCCGGCGGCATGCGCCAGCGCCTGCAGATCGCGCGCAACCTGGTCACCCAGCCGCGCCTGGTGTTCATGGACGAACCCACCTCGGGCCTGGACGTCTCGGTGCAGGCGCGCCTCCTGGACCTGCTGCGCCAGCTCACGCGGCAGATGCAGCTGGCGGCCATCGTCGTCACCCATGACCTGGCTGTGGCCCGCCTGCTGGCGCACCGCATGGTGGTGATGCAGCGCGGCCGCGTGGTCGAGTCGGGCCTGACCGACCAGGTGCTCGACGACCCGCAGCACCCCTATACCCAGCTCCTCGTTTCCTCGGTACTGCAACCATGATGATGAACACCAACCTCCCCATCCTGGAGCTCAAGGGCGTGGCCAAGCGCTTCACCCTGCACCACCAGAACGGCATCGAGCTGCCCGTGCTCGGCAACGTGGACCTGACCGTCGGCGCGGGCGAATGCGTGGTGCTCGACGGCCCCTCGGGCATGGGCAAAAGCACGCTGCTGAAAATGATCTACGCCAACTACCGCGCCAACGCGGGCAGCATCACCGTGCAGCCCGCCAGCGGCCCGGCGGTGGACGTGACCCAGGCCAGCCCGCGCGCACTGGTGCAACTGCGCCGCGACACCGTGGGCTACGTGAGCCAGTTCCTGCGCGTGATCCCCCGCGTGAGCGCGCTCGACGTGGTGGCCGAACCCCTGGCCGAAGATGCGGGCGACGACGCCCACGCACTGGAAGCCGCGCGCGAGACCGCGCGCCAGTGGCTTACCCGCCTGAACATTCCCGAGCGCCTGTGGCACCTGCCGCCCGCCACCTTCTCGGGCGGCGAGCAGCAGCGCATCAACATCGCGCGCAACATGATCAAGCCCAAGCCCCTGCTGCTGCTCGACGAGCCCACGGCGTCGCTCGATGCGGCCAACACCGACACGGTGATCGCCCTGGTCCGGGAGGCAGTGGAGCGCGGCGCCGCGCTGGTCGGCATCTTCCACGACGCGCACGTGGGTGCCGCCGTCGCCACGCGCCGCGTGAACGTGGGTGACTTCCGCGGGGTGGCAGCATGAGCGCTGGCGTGGTCTTTCACAACGCCCGCATGGTGCTGCCCGGCGAGGTGGTGCAGGGCTCGCTCTCGGTGCAGGGCGGGCGCATCGACTCCCTGGCCTCGGGCGGCACCGCCGCGCTGCAGGGCATCGACCTCGGGGGCGACTACCTGCTGCCCGGTCTGGTGGAGGTGCACACCGACAACTTCGAGCGCCACCTGATGCCGCGCCCCAAGGTGCAGTGGGCCGAGATGCCGGCCCTGCTGGCACACGACGCCGAGATCGCAGCAGCGGGCATCACCACCGTGCTCGACGCGCTGGGCGTGGGCGAGGCCGACGTGGACAGCCTGCGCGGCAGCGCCTGGAACCGCGTGCTCGACACCATCGACACCTGCACCGAGCGCAACCTGCTGCGCGCCGACCACCACCTGCACGTGCGCTGCGAGCTGCCCGCGCCCAACACCATCGACCTGTTCGGCCCCTTCCACGGCCACCCGCGGCTGTCGCTGATCTCGCTGATGGACCACACCCCGGGCCAGCGCCAGTGGGAGAACATCGAGCAGGCGCGCACCTACTACACCGGCAAGAAGGGCTGGAGCAGCGAGAAGTTCGAGCGCCAGGTGCAGCATGCCACCACCCTGCAGGCCCAGTACGCCGAGCCGCACCGTGCCTACTTCGTGGACTACTGCCGCACCCACGGCATCGCTCTGGCCAGCCACGACGACACCACGGTGGCGCACGTCGAGCAGGCCCATGCCGAAGGCGCGGGCATGTCCGAGTTCCCGACCACGCTGGCGGCGGCAAAGGCCGCGCGCGAGCGCGGCCTGCTCACCGTGATGGGTGGGCCCAACGTGGTGCGCGGCGGCTCGCACTCGGGCAACGTGGCGGCGGCCGACCTGGCGCGCCAGGGCCTGCTGGACATCCTCTCGTCCGACTATGTGCCCGGCAGCCTGCTGAGCGCCGTGATGCGCCTGGTGCACGACGGCATCCTCACGCTGCCCGAGGCCGTGGCCACCGTCACGCGCAACCCGGCACGCGCGTCGGGCATGCAGGACCGGGGCGATCTCACGCCCGGCCTGCGCGCCGACCTGGTCCAGGTGCACATGGCCGAGCTGCCCGATGGCTCACAGCAGGCCGTGGTGCGCGGTGTCTGGCGCGAAGGGCAGCGCGTGCTCTGAACGTAGCTTGACATGCAAATTTCCCGCAACTGTCAAAGCACTGTCACAGCCGCCTTCCACACTGCATTTGTATAGACGACTTGGAATCCGCCATGCCCATCGCCCTGCGTATCGAACAACTGAACAAGCACTTCGCCAACGGCAAGCACGCGCTGCGCGACATCGACCTCACGGTGCATGCCGGCGAGATGGTGGCGCTCATCGGCGCCTCGGGCTCGGGCAAGTCCACGCTGCTGCGCCATGTGGCCGGCCTGGTGGTGGCCGATGGCGACAGCCACTCGCTGATCGAGGTTGACGGCCGCTGCGTGCAGCAGGGCGGGCGCATCCACCGCGACATCCGCAAGGTGCGCTCGCAGGTGGGCTTCGTGTTCCAGCAATTCAACCTGGTCGACCGCCTGCCCGTGATGATGAACGTGCTGGTGGGCATGCTGCACCGCACGCCGAAATGGCGCGGCTGGCTGCGCGTGTTCCGCCCGCACGAGCGCGCCCTGGCGCTGGAGGCCCTGGCCCGCGTGGGCATTGCCGACTGCCACGCGCAGCGTGCTTCCACCCTCTCGGGCGGGCAGCAGCAGCGCGCCGCCATTGCGCGCACCCTGGTGCAGGGCGCCAAGGTGGTGCTGGCCGACGAGCCCATCGCCTCGCTCGACCCCGAATCCTCGCGCAAGGTCATGGACATCCTGGCGCGCATCAACCGCGAGGACGGCAGCACCGTCGTCGTCTCGCTGCACCAGGTGGACGTGGCCATCAAATACTGCCCCCGCGTGGTCGCGCTGCACCAGGGCCGCGTGGTCTACGACGGCCCCTCGGCCGCCCTCACACCGGCGCTGCTGCGCGAGCTCTATGGCGTGCAGGCCGATGAGATCCTGGGCGCCAGCCTGCCGCTGGCCGTGGTGCCTGCACCGGCGCAGCAGCCGGCTTCCGGCTGGGCAGCCCAGCCGCTGGCCCAGGCCGCCTGAACTTCTCTGTCTTTTGCTTCCCTCTTCCCTACCGTTGTCACCTCTCTGGAGCCATCCATGATCAAGAAACTGTGCGCAGCCCTGGCCCTCGCCCTGGGCATGACCACGGGCGCCCTCGCCCAGGACATCAACTTCGGCATGATCTCGACCGAAGCCTCGCAAAACCTCAAGGCCGACTGGCAGCCCCTGCTGGACGACATGGCCAAGCAGACGGGCCTGAAGATCAATGCCTTCTTCGCCTCCGACTATGCCGGCCTCATCGAAGCCATGCGCTTCAACAAGATGCAGGTCGCATGGCTGGGCAACAAGTCGGCCATGGAGGCGGTGGACCGCGCCAATGGCGAAGTGTTTGCGCAGATGGTCAATGCCGATGGCACCCAGGGCTACTACTCGCACCTGATCGTGCACAAGGACAGGACAGCCCCCTGGCCACGCTGGACGACGTGCTCAAGAACGGCAAGTCGCTGAGTTTTGGCAACGGTGATCCCAACTCCACCTCGGGTTTCCTGGTGCCCGGCTACTACGCCTTTGCACAGAACAAGATCGACGCCAAGACCCATTTCAAGATTGCGCGCAGCGCCAACCACGAGACCAATGCCCTGGCCGTGGCCAACAAGCAGGTCGACGTGGCCACCAACAACAGCGAAAACCTCGAGAAGATCAAGGAACGCCAGCCCGAGAAGTTCAAGGACATCAAGATCGTCTGGACCTCGCCGCTGATCGCGCTTGATCCGCTGGTGATGCGCAAGGACCTGCCCGAAGCCACCAAGGCCAAGATCAAGGACTTCTTCTACAACTACGCCAAGACCGATGCGCGCGAGAAAGAGATCGTCATGAAGATCTCCAAGCTCTCGGGTTTCAAGCCGTCGACCAATGCGCAGCTCATGCCCATCCGCCAGCTCGACCTGTTTGGCAAGCGCAACAAGATCGAGGCCGACGCCACCCTGGCCGATGGCGACAAGAAGACCCGCCTGGCCGAGATCGACCAGCAACTGGCCTCCCTGAAGTAAGCAAACAAGCAAGTAACGCATCCGGCCAGCCCCCACCATGTCCTCTGCACTGACCCCCTCGCTCGCAACCCTGGCGAGCACCACTGCGCCCAAGCGCAGCCTCGCCTGGTACTTGTCCTGGGGCATCCTGCTGGTGGTGCTGGCCGCATCCTGGAAGGGCGCCGACATGCGCCCGCTCGATCTCATCAAGGATTCGGGTAACATGGCCCAGTACGCGGCCGAGTTCTTTCCGCCCAATTTCTCGCAGTGGCAGATCTACGTGCAGGAGATGCTGGTCACCCTGCAGATCGCGCTGTGGGGCACGGCGCTCGCGGTGGTCACCGCCGTGCCGTTGGCGCTGCTGGCCTCGTCCAACATCGCGCCCTGGTGGGTGAACCAGCCGGTGCGCCGCGTGCTCGACGCCTGCCGTGCCATCAACGAGATGGTGTTCGCCATGCTCTTCGTGGTGGCCGTGGGCCTGGGCCCGTTCGCCGGCGTGCTGGCGCTGTGGATCCACACCACCGGCACGCTGGCCAAGCTGTTCTCCGAGGCCGTGGAGGCCATCGACCCGCAGCCCGTGGAAGGCATCCGCTCCACGGGGGCGAGCGCCCTGCACGAGATCATCTACGGCGTGATCCCCCAGGTGATCCCGCTGTGGATCTCCTACACCCTCTACCGCTTCGAGGCCAACGTGCGCTCTGCCTCGGTGGTGGGCATGGTGGGGGCGGGTGGCATCGGCGTGGTGTTGTGGGAGATCATCCGCGGCTTCCAGTACGCCGAGACCTGCGCGGTGATGCTCATCATCGTGGTCACCGTGAGCCTGATCGACCTGGTGTCGGCGCGCATCCGCAAGACCATGATCTGAGGCTTCCCATGGCATTGACCCAGCACGACATCGCCCTGCTGCTCACCGAGCGCGGCCAGAAGCAGTATGGCCGCGAGGCCGTGAGCCAGCTCGACCACGCGCTGCAATGCGCCCACCTGGCCGAGGAGGCCGGCGAGACCCCCGCCACCGTCGTCGCGGCCCTGTTGCACGACCTGGGCCACCTGCTGGCCCCCGCCGCAGCAGAGCACGAGGCCCGTGCACCGCGCCACGACGACCTGCACCAGTACGTGGCCCTGCCGTTCCTGCGCGGCGTGCTGCCGGATGCAGTGCTGGAGCCCATCCGCATGCACGTCGATGCCAAGCGCTACCTGTGCGCGGTGGACGCCGACTACTGGGCCGCGCTCTCGCCTGCGTCGCAGCACAGCCTGGAGCTGCAGGGCGGCGCCTACGGCCTGGTCGAGTGTGCCCGGTTTGCCGAGCAGGCCTTTGCGCAGGAGGCCATCCGGCTGCGCCGCTACGACGACCTGGCCAAGGTGCCCGGCCGCGCCACGCCGCCGCTGCCGCACTACCTGGCGCTGATGGAGCAGGTGGCGGCCGGCTGATTCAAGCAGCCTTGTCGTTCATCCATTTCAGGTCCAGCGGCCGGTCCTCGAACTCGGTGTTCAGCACCACGGTGCTGGTGGTGCGGGCCACGCCCGCAATGGCCTTGATCTCGTAGATCACGTCTTCCAGCGCACGTGCATGCGTGGTGCGGATCTTGGCCAGGAAGTCGTACTCGCCGGCCACGCTGTGCAGCTCTTCCACCTGGGGCATGGCGCGCAGGCGCGGCGCCACGTCGCGGCAGTGGATGCCGCCATCGTTGCGGATGGCGACGAAGGCCGTGAAGTTCAGCCCCACGCGCTCATGGTCCACGCTGATCGAGAAACGGCGGATCACGCCCTTGTCCAGCATCTTCTTCACCCGCTCATGCACGGCAGCCGTCGACAGTCCCACTTCGGCCCCGACGTCGGCGTATGAACGTCGGCCATCGGTGCCCAAGGCAGAAATAATTCTGGTGTCTATCTCATCTGTCTGAATATTTGCTTGCATAAGCGCGTGAATTTGGTAAAAATTCCGAAATCCCTGTGATTTCCATAAATTTTCCGGTCAGGTGAAGAATATGCCGACATTTTTCAATGCGCAAGCAGGCAAGCACCGTGTGTGGGCTATCGCCATCGCCCTGTTGCTGGTCTACGTGGTCTGGGGCACCACCTATTTCGCCATCGGCATCGCCGTGCAGACCATGCCGCCGCTGCTGATGAACGCCATCCGCTTCCTCTGTGCGGGCGCCATCATGCTGGCGGTGGCGCTGTGGCAGGGCCATGCCCTGCCCACGGCCGTGCAGTGGCGCAACTCGGCCGTCGTCGGCGGCTGCATGGCGTTCCTGGCGATGAACCTCATGGGCTTTGCGCAGAAGATGGGCATCGGCTCGGGCCTGATGGCCACGGTGGTCACCACCATGCCCATGTGGCTGGCGCTGTGGTCGCGCTGGGGCGGTGAGCGCGTGCCCGCGACCAGCTGGATCGGGCTGGGGCTGGGCGTGGTGGGGGCGCTGCTGCTGGCGATGGAGGGCGACTTCTCGGCCACCTGGCTGGGTGCGCTGCTGGCCTTTGGCGCGCCGCTGTGCTGGAGCATCGGCTCCTACGCTTCGCGCCGGCTGTCCTTGCCTGCACCCGCCATGGCCTCGGCCGCGCAATGGTTCACGGGCGGCGCCATGGGCCTGGTGGTGGCGCTGTGCTTCGAGCCGGTCAGTGCACTCGGCCAGGTCAGTGCCAAGTCCTGGGCGGCCTGGGTGTACCTGCTGTTCTTCGGCACGCTGGTGGCGCTCAACGCCTACCTGTGGCTGCTGCAGAACACTTCGGCTGCGCTGGCCGGCAGCTATTCGTTCGTGAACCCGGCTGTGGCCCTGCTGGTGGGTGTGGCGCTGGGCGGCGAACTGCTCACGGGCTGGGTGTATGCCGCGCTGCCGCTGATCGGTGCAGCGCTGGTGTTCATCCTCTACGGCAAGGCGCTCATGGAACGTTGGGAGCGCCGTGCGCCAGCCGCGCTGGAAAGCGGCGCAGGCCAGGCGGGATAGGGCTTGTTGACAGGCCCTATACGCCCTGAGCGGTCATGCGTCGGGCACTACGGCGGTCGCTTCGATCTCGATCTTGGCGCGCTCTTCCATCAGGCCGGCCACCTGTACGCAGGCCATGGCTGGGAAGTTCTTGCCCAGCACCTCGCGGTAGACCACGCCCAGTTCCTTGAGGCGGGCGTTGTACTCGTTGCGGTCCACCACGTACCAGGTCAGGCGCACCAGGTGCTCGGGGCCGGCGCCGCCGGCTTCGAGCACGGCGCGCACGTTGAGCAGGGTCTGGCGCGTCTGGGCGATGAAGTCATCGCTCTCGAACTGCTGCTGTGCATTCCAGCCGATCTGGCCGCCGGTGAAGATCATCGTGCCGCGCGCGGCCACGCCGTTGGCGTAGCCCTTGGGCGTGACCCAGCCGGGGGGTTGCAAGTGGGTGTTCATGGTGTCGTGTTCGATGGGGGGTTGGCAGCGGCCGCAGCGGCTTCGCGCTGGCGCAGCCGAAAGCGCTGGAGTTTGCCCGTCTCGGTGCGCGGCAGTGTGGTGGCGAATTCCACCAGGCGCGGGTATTTGAAGGGGGCGATGGTGGCCTTCACATGGTCCTGCAGTGCCTTGGCCATGGCCGCATCGCCTGTGTGGCCGGGCTTGAGCACGCAGTAGGCCTTGACCACCATGCCGCGCTCTTCGTCGGGCACGCCGATCACCGCGCATTCGGCCACGGCCGGGTGGCGCAGCAGGGCGTCTTCCACCTCGGGGCCGCCGACGTTGTAGCCCGCGGTGATGATCATGTCGTCATCGCGTGCTTGGTAGAAGAAGTAGCCGTCCGCGTCCTGCACGAAGGCGTCGCCCGGGTAGTTCCAGCCGTTCTTCACGTACTTGGCCTGGCGCGGGTCGTCGAGGTAGCGGCAGCCCGTGGGGCCGACCACGGCGAGCTTGCCCACCGTGCCGCGCGGCAGTTCCTTGCCCTGGCCGTCGACCACCTTGGCCTGGTAGCCCGGCACCACCTTGCCGATGGCACCGGCACGGCTCTCGCCGCCCGCGGCCGAGATGAAGATGTGGAACATCTCCGTGGCGCCGATGCCGTCGGTCATGTCGATGCCCGTGGCCTCCTTCCACAGCTGGCGGGTGGCGTCGGGCAGGGCCTCCCCCGCGCTCACGCTGGTGCGCAGCGTGGGCAGGCCCAGCTGGCGCGCGAACGGCGCCATCTGCCGGTAGAAGGTGGGTGCGGTGTAGCAAATGGTCACGCCGGCGTCGTTCATCAGGCGCACCATGGTCTCGGGCGTGTAGGGCTGGTCGGGGAAGTAGATGCTGGCGCCTGCCCACATGGGGAACAGCAGCAGTCCGCCGAGGCCAAAGGTGAAGGCCAGCGGCGGCGAGCCGGCCACGATGTCGTCGGGCCGGGCGCGCAGCACATGGCGCGGCCAGGCCTCGCAGGCGGCCAGCACGTCGCGGTGCGTGTGCACGGCCGCCTTGGGCGCGCCCGTGGTGCCCGAGGTGAAGGCCATCAGGGCCACGTCGTCGGCCGAGGTCGGGCAGGCCGGCTGGGTACCCCACATGGCCTGCGCGCGTGTGAGCAGGTCGCCCGCATCGGGCGCGGTGTGGAAGGCAATGGTGGTGGCCAGCACCGGGTGCTCGGCCTGGGCCGCCTGCAGCTCGGCCAGCAGCCGGCCGTCGCACAGCGCCAGCGTGGGCTGGGCCCGCTCGATGATGCTGCCCAGCTCCACCGCGCGCAGCAGCGGCATGGTGGCCACCGCCACCAGCCCGGCGTGCACCACGCCCAGCCAGGCCAGCGCCATCTCCACCGTGTTGCCGCCACGCAGCAGCACGCGGTTGCCGGGCACCAGGCCATGCTCTTTCGTCAGCAGCTCCGCAATGCGCGCGGCCTCGGCGCGCGCCTCTCGGTAGCTGTAGCTGCGGTGCGGGCCGCGCAGCAGGGGGCGGTCGCCATGGCCGGCGCGCTCGGCCTGCTCGAACAGGGCCTGCACCAGGTTGGCCTGGTCGGCGATCTGCAGCTCGGGTGTGTCGTAGTTGAACGTGGGCAGGGCCTCGCGTGTGGGCAGGCGGTCGTGCACGAACTGGTCGGGCTGGGCGCTGGGGTGGGCCATGGGGGGATCCTTCCTTGTGGCTGCGGGTCAGGATGCCTGCAGGGCGGCCTTGCCGATGATGAGCTGCTGCACCTCGGTCGCGCCTTCGTAGATGCGCAGCGAGCGGATGTCGCGGTACAGGCTTTCCACCTTGCTGCCCACCTCCACACCGCGCCCGCCGTGCAGCTGCAGCGCCATGTCGATCACGCGCTGGGCGTTCTCGGTGGCGGTCATCTTCGCCATGGCCGCCTCGGCGGTGACACGCGTACCGCCGTGCTTTTCGCCCTCGTCGCGCAGCCAGGCGGCGCGGTAGGTCAGCAACGCGGCGCTGTCCACCAGCGCCGCCATCTCGCCGATGCGTGCCTGCGTGAGCTGGAAGTCCGCCAGCGTCTGACCGAACATCTTGCGCTGGCGCGCATGGTGCACGGCCTCGGCCAGTGCCCGGCGTGCCATGCCCAGGGCCGCAGCGGCTACGGACGCGCGGAAGATGTCCAGCGTGCGCATGGCCAACTTGAAGCCGCCGTTCAGCTCGCCCAGCAGGGCCGTGGCGGGCACCTGGCAGTCCGAGAAGACCAGCGTGGCCAGCGGATGCGGGGCCATCACGTGGATGTGCTGCGACGTGTCGAGGCCTTTGGCCGTGGCATCGACGATGAAGGCGCTGATGCCGCGCGTGCCGCCGTCCGGCTCAGTCTTGGCGAAAACGCAGTAGAAGTCGGCGATGCCGCCGTTGCTGATCCAGGTCTTGCTGCCGTTGACGGCGTAGGCGCCACCGGATGCCGGCAGCGCCGTGGTGCGCATGGCGCCCACATCCGATCCGGCCTCGGGCTCGCTCAGCGCAAAGGCCGCGATCAGCTGGCCGCTGGCCACACCCTGCAGGTAGTGCGCCTGCTGCGCGGCGCTGCCGGCCAGGGTGATGGCGCCGCTGCCCAGGCCCTGCATGGCAAACGCAAAGTCCGCCAGCGGCGAGTGGTAGGCCAGGGTTTCGCGCAGCAGCACCAGCGCGCGCGAGTCCAGCGCAGGCAGGGCGCCGCCGTGCGCTGCGGGCACGCAGTAGCGCAGCCAGCCGCCTGCGCCCAGGCGCTGGACCCAGTCACGGCAAGCGGCGCGGTCGTCGGTTTCGTCCACGTCCTGTGCGGCGGCCCAGGGCACCAGGCCGCGCGCCAGCGCGCGGTGTGCGTCGTCGAAGAAGGGCAGGGCCAGGTGGGCAGTGGAGGGCGCGCAGGGCGCCGGTGGGGTGGCAATGTGCATGGCTCAATCCCCCTCGAACACGGGTTTCTGCTTGGCCGCAAAGGCCTCGTAGGCGCGGCGGAAGTCCTGCGTCTGCATGCAGATGGCCTGGGCCTGGGCCTCGGCCTCGATGGCCTGGTCGATGGTCATGGCCCATTCCTGGGCCAGCATGGTCTTGGTCATGCCATGGGCAAAGGTCGGGCCGCTGGCCAGCGAGCGAGCGGTCTCGTGCACCTCTTGCAGCAGGTCGGCCGCGTCGTACAGGTCGTTGAAGAAGCCCCAGGCCAGGCCTTCCTGCGCCGTCATCGCGCGGCCGGTGAACAGCAGCTCCGAGGCGCGGCCCTGGCCGATGAGGCGCGGCAACAATGCACAGGCGCCCATGTCGGCGCCGGCCAGGCCCACGCGGGTGAAGAGAAATGCCGTCTTGGCCGCTGCCGTGCCGTAGCGCATGTCGCAGGCCAGCGCCATCATGGCGCCCGCACCAGCGCAGATGCCGTCGATGGCCCCCAGGATGGGCTGCGGGCAGGCGCGCATGGCCTTGACCAGGTCACCCGTCATGCGCGTGAACTCCAGCAGCTCGGGCATGGTCATCGTGGTCAGCGGGCCGATGATCTCGTGCACGTCGCCGCCCGAGCAGAAATTGCCGCCCGCGCCGGTGACCACCACGCACTTCACGTCGGTGGCAAAGCGCAGCGCGTAGAAGAAGTCGCGCAGCTCCGCATAGCTCTGGAAGGTGAGCGGGTTCTTGCGCTCGGGTCGGTTCAGCGTGACGGTGCCCACGCCATCGGCAAAGCTCCAGGCGAAATGCTGGGCTGCGTAAGGGGCCTTGGGTTCGAACTGTGCGCGCATGGGGTTGGCCGCGCTGATGTTGTGCTTCATTGCTCTGTCTCCACAGGGTGTTGTTGGGTGTGTTCCTTGACCTTGCCCAGCAAGCGGTGCAGGGTGGCGATGTCGCGCTCGGCCAAAGCGGCAAAGGCCTCGACGATCCACTGCTCGTGCTGGCGGGCCATGTCGTTGAACTGCTGGCGGCCGTGGGGCGTCAGGCGCACGCAGTAGGCGCGGCGGTCGCCCTCCACGTCCACGCGCTCCACCAGGCCCTCGGCCACGAGCTGGTCGGTGATGCCGGTGACGTTGCCGCTGGTCACCATCATGCGGCGCGACAGGTCCTTCATCTTCAGGCCGTCGGGCGCGCGCTCGAGCTGCGCCATCAGGTCGAAGCGCGGCAGCGTGGTGTCGAACTGGGCGCGCAGGCCGGCGCGCACCTGCTTTTCGATCAGTTGCGTGCAGGTCAGCATGCGCAGCCACAGGCGCAGGGCCTCCGGGTGCTCGCTCGGCGCGGCGCCGTGCAATCGGGCTTCGAGGTCCATGGCCTAGCCCTCTTCCTCGTTGGAACCGCGCTTTTGCTGCGCTTCCAGCGCGGCCTGCAGCTGCTTTTGCTTGCCGATCTCGCGCAGCATCTGGTCGCGGCCGCTCTGGTACTGCACGGGCCAGTCGGTGTGGGCTGCGGCCACGGGGCTCAACTGGGCCGCGGCGTGCAGCGTCCAGGCCGGGTCGGCCAGGTGCGGGCGGGCAATGGCGCACAGGTCGGCGCGGCCGGCGGCGATGATGCTGTTGGCGTGGTCGGCCTCCGTGATGGCGCCCACGGCCATGGTGGCGATGCCCACCTCGTTGCGGATGCGGTCGGCAAACGGTGTCTGGTACATGCGCCCGTAGACCGGCTTGGCGCTGCGCGTGGTCTGGCCGGAAGACACGTCGATCAGGTCGCAGCCCGCGGCCTTGAACAGGCGCGCGATCTCCACCGCGTCGTCGGGCGTGGTGCCGCCGGGTGCCCAGTCGTGGGCCGAGATGCGCACGCTCATGGGCTTGTCCACCGGCCACACGGCGCGCAGCGCGGTGAACACCTCCAGCGGATAGCGGCAGCGGTTGGCCAGGCTGCCGCCGTAGTCGTCGCTGCGCTGGTTGGTGATGGGGCTGATGAAGCTGGCCAGCAGGTAGCCATGCGCGCAGTGCAGCTCCAGCCAGTCGAACCCGCAGGCAGCGGCGCGGCGCGCGCTGTCGGTGAAGGCTGCGGTCATCGCATCCATGGCCGCGCGCGTCATCGCCGTGGGGGTCTGGTTCTGGTCGCCATAGGCCAGGGGGCTGGCGGCCAGCAGGGACCAGTTGCCTTGTTCGAGCGGCTCGTCCGTGCCCTCCCAACCCACGCGGGTGGAGCCCTTGGGGCCGCTGTGGCCCAGCTGCATGCCGATTTTGGCGCTGCTGCTGCCATGCACGAACTGCACGATACGCGCGAACGCAGCCTGCTGCGCGTCGTTCCATAGGCCCGTGCAGCCGGGGGTGATGCGGCCTTCGGGCGTGGGGCTGGTCATCTCCACCATCACCATCGCCGCGCCGCCCAGGGCGCGCGCGCCCAGGTGCACCAGCAAGAAGTCCTGCGGCACGCCATCGACCGCGCTGTAGGTGGCCATGGGCGAGACGACGATGCGGTTCTTGAGCGTGAGATCCCGCAATTTGAACGGTGTCAGCATGGGCGGCACGGCGGTCTTGCCGCCCGCCAGCCAGCCCTCGTACCCTTCCAGCCACTGCGCATCGCGCAGGCGCAGGTTTTCGTGGCTGATGCGCTGGCTGCGCGTGAGCAGCGAGTAGGCAAACTGCTCCACCTCCATGCCGGTGTAGCGCGTCACGTTCTCGAACCATTCGGTGGAGTTGCGCGCCGCGTTCTGGATCTTGAGCACCTCCACGCTGCGGCGGGCCTCGTAGTGCTGCAGCACCTCGTCGATGGGCAGGCCGGTGGCGAACTCGTTGGCCAGGTCGATGGCATCTTCGAGCGCCAGCTTGGTGCCGCTGCCGATCGAGAAATGCGCCGTGTGCGCCGCATCGCCCATCAGCACGATGGGCACCTGCTTGCCACCGATGGCCTCGCGGTGCACCCAGGTGCTGCAGATCACGCGTGGAAAGCGGATCCAGTTGGCCGAACCGCGCAGGTGCGTGGCGTTGCTGATGAGGGCATTGCCGTCCAGGTACTTGCCGAACAGGCGCTCGCAAAAGGCGATGGCCTCGGGCTGCTCCATCTGGTCGAGGCCGTGGGCCTTCCACACCTCCTCAGGCGTTTCCACGATGAAGGTGGAGGTGTCGGCATCGAACTGGTAGGCATGGGCCTGGAACCAGCCATGCTCCGTCTGCTCGAAAGCAAAGGTAAAAGCGTCGAACTTCTTGTGCGTGCCCAGCCAGACGAAACGGCACTGGCGCAGGTCGATATCGGGCTGGTAGGTGGTGGTGTAGCGCGTGCGGATGCGGCTGTTCAGGCCGTCGCTGGCGATCACCAGGTCGGCGTTGTACTTCGCGGCGGCTTCCTGGTCGTCCTGCACGTCGGCTTCGAACACCAGTTCCACCCCCACCGCGATGCAGCGCTCCTGCAGGATGTTGAGCAGCCGCTTGCGTCCGATGCCGCAGAACCCGTGCCCGCCCGAGCGCACGCTGCGGCCTTTGAAGAACACCTCGATGTCGTCCCAGTGGTTGAACGCATCGCCGATCTGGCGCGCCGTGGCGGCATCGGCCGCCTGCAGGTTGGCCAGCGTCTGGTCCGAGAGCACCACGCCCCAGCCAAAGGTGTCGAACGGGCGGTTGCGCTCCAGCACCGTCACGCGGTGCGCCGGGTTCTGCTGTTTCATGAGCAGGGCGAAATACAGACCTGCGGGGCCGCCGCCAATGCAAAGGATGTTCATGGGAAAATAGTTTAGGCTTAAACAAAATACTGTCAATGGGGCCATCCCGAAAAAGCGTTTGGGCGACCTTTGCGATCCAAATGGGGTGTTGACGCACTGCAGCACAGGGCCAAGAATGGTTGGCATGAAGCACCTGCTGCACGCTCTGGAAGGGCGGTTGGCTGCGTTGCCCGTGCCCATGGCGGTCCAGCTGCCTGCGGGCCGGCAACTGGGCGCCAGCAAGCCCGCCGTCACCTTGCGGTTTCGCGACCGCATGGCTCTCGTCGCCCTGGCAACGGGCGAGATCGGCAACGTGGGCGCCGCCATCGTCGAGGGCCGCGTGGCACTCGAAGGTGGCATGCGCGACCTGATGGCCGCTGCGGCCGGCCTGCTCACCCGCGACCCCGCGCACGGGCAGCAGCACCGATGGTGGCACCGCGCGCTGGCGCGGGCCCGTTCCATGGCCGCGCACACCCTGGGGCATGACGCCCGGCATATCCAGTTCCACTACGACCTGTCCGACGACTTCTATGCCCTGTGGCTGGACGAGCGGCGCGTGTACTCCTGCGCCTACTACCAGGGCGCCGCCATGGAACTGGGCCAGGCGCAAGAGGCCAAGCTCGACCACATCTGCCGCAAGCTGCGCCTGGCACCCGGCGAGCGCTTCCTGGACATCGGCGCCGGCTGGGGCGGCCTGCTGCTGTGGGCGGCCGAGCACTATGGAGTGGACGCCACGGGCATCACCCTCTCGCGCCACCAGCACGCGCACGTGCAGCGCCTGATCGAAGAGCGCGGCCTGCAGGGCCGAGTGCGCATGGAGCTGCGCGACTACCGCGAGCTGCAGCCCCGTGAACCCTTCGACAAGATTGCATCCGTCGGCATGTTCGAGCACGTGGGCCGCGCGCAGATGGGCCGCTACTTCGACACCGTGCACCGCCTGCTGCGCTCAGGCGGCCTGCTGCTCAACCACGGCATCACCGCTGGCGCGGTGGACAGCACCCAATTGGGCGCCGGCATGGGCGACTTCATCGAGGCGTACATCTTTCCCGGTGGCGAGTTGCTGCACGTGAGCGTGGTGCTGGCGAACATGGCCCGCGCTGGCCTGGAAATGGTGGACACCGAGAACCTGCGCCCGCACTACGCGCGCACCCTGTGGGCGTGGTCCGACAGGCTGGAGGCGCAACTGCCTGCGGCGCGCGAGGTGCTGGCCGCACAGGGCGGGGCCGGGCGGGGCGATAAAGTATTGCGTGCGTACCGCCTGTACCTTGCCGGGAGCGCCCTCGGGTTCGAGCGCGGCTGGATGGCCCTGCACCAGATGCTGGCCATACGGCCCGACGGGGATACGGCAACGGGCACCATGCCCGGCGCACAATCTGACTACCCGTTCACGCGGGAGTACATCTACAAGAACTAGACGACATCACAGACAACCAGGCAACTGCGACAACCACAGCCAACCCGAGAGACCACAGCACACCATGCTCTACAAATTCAAGTCCAAAGCCGCCGCCGACCTGATCATGCTCGAACCCCAGGGCCGCCAGATCCTGGAAATCATCGGCAAGGCCCCTGGCAGCAGCGGCATCGTGACCGCCGCGCAGATCCCCGGTGCGATCTCGGCACTGGAGGCTGCGGTGGCCTCCAGCGAAGCCCAGCCGCCGGCCCCAGAAGGCCAGGACGCGGAGGATGAGGACGAGCAAGGCGCCCGCGCCGATACGGTGAAGCTGCGCCAGCGCGCAGCGCCGTTCATCGAGATGCTGCGCAAGAGCGCGGCGGAGAAGGCGGACGTGGTCTGGGGGGTGTGACCCGTCTGGGCAGCAGGATGCCACGACCACAAGAAGAAGGCCCGCTTGCGCGGGCCTTGTGCCTTTCGCAGGCCGTTATGCCGCCAGGCCTGCTGGTAGCCGCCCCTTGATGGCTGCGGTGGTCAGGTTCAGTCCACCTTCGCCCCCGACGCCTTCACCACCTGCGCCCACTTCTTGTGTTCGGCGTCGATGTGTTTGGCGAATTCGGCGGGTGTGTTGCCTCCGGGGATTGCGCCCTGCGCCACCAGCCGTTCCTTCATCGCAGGCGAGGCCAGAGACTTGGCGACTTCCTGCTGGATGCGGTTCACGATCTCGGGCGGGGTGCCGGCAGGGGCGAGCAGTCCGAACCAGGAACTGGCCTCGAAGCCCTTGAGCGTGGGGCCGCCGGCCTGCTCCACCGTGGGCACGTCGGGCAGGGCGCTGGAGCGCTGGCTGCTGGTCACGGCCAGAGCGGTGAGCTTGCCGCCCTTGATCTGTGCCATGGACGACGGCAGGTTGTCGAACATCACGTCGGCATTGCCGCCCACCAGGTCCATCAGCGCGGGGCCAGAGCCGCGGTAGGGCAGGTGCAGCATAAAGGTGCCAGTCATGCTCTTGAACAGCTCGCCCGCGAGGTGGATGGAGGTGCCGTTGCCGCTCGATGCCATGTTGAACTTGCCCGGGCTGGCCTTGGCGACGCGGATGAAATCCTGCACGTTGGCGATGCCCAGGGACTTGGCCTTGTCGACGTTCATCACCATCACGTTGGGCACGGCGGCGACCAGGGTGATGGGCACGAAGTCCTTGATGGGGTCGTAGGGCAGCTTGGCGTACAGCGCGCGGTTGATGCCGTGCGTGCCCACGGTGCCCATGAGCAGGGTGTAGCCGTCGGCCGGGGCCTTGGCCACGATCTCGGCGCCCACGTTGCCGCCGGCCCCGGCCCGGTTGTCCACCACGAACTGCTGGCCGAACGCGCGGGACAGGTCGGGGGTCAGCGCACGGGCCAGGATGTCGGTGGTGCCGCCGGGCGCAAAGGGCACGACGATGCGCACGGGCTTGTTGGGCCAGCCGCTGGCGGTGGCCTGGGCGTGGGCAGCGCGGGGCAGCAGCAGGGCGCTGGCGGTGGCGACGGCCAGGGCGCCGAGCGCGCTCAGCGTGAAGGCCATGGCGATGGCCTTGCGGCGGTTGCGGGCCTGGACCTTGGTGGCTATGGCGGTGTTGCGTGGCAGGGGGCGAGGGGCTTGCTGGGCCATGGGGTGCGTCCTTGTCTGTCGTGTCGAATGGTATGCCCCTGTTCTACGCGCGCGTCTGCATTGGGGGCAGATGGATTACCCGCAGATCGACGCTCCAATGCGACACCCGATGGACCCGGCGCCACACCCTGTCAGGCGCCCGAAGGCGCAAAAAAGCCACCAGGCCCGGGGGCGTGGTGGCTTCGTCGCAGTGTTGTGTACGCGGTCTTGCGTGGCCAGGCTGTCGATCAGTCGGCGTAGGTGCCAGCCGCCTTGATGACGGCAGTCCACTTGTCGATTTCGGACACCACGAACTTCTTGTGCTCGGCAGGTTCCACGCGCTTGTCGGTCACGACCACGGCGCCCAGGCCTTCCTGCTTCTTGATGAATTCAGGGTCCTTCAGTGCCACCTTGAGTGCGTCGTTGATCTTCTTGACGACGTCAGGTGGCGTGCCCTTGGGGCCGTACAGGCCGTGCCAGATGGTCACTTCGAAGTTCTTCAGGCCCGACTCGGCCAGCGTGGGCAGGTCCTTGAGCAGAGGGGTGGTCAGGCGCTTGGGCGTGGTCACGGCATAGGCCTTGACCTTCTTCGATTCGATCTGGCCCGAGGTGTTGGTGGTCTGGTCGCACAGCAGGTCGATCTGGCCGCCGATCAGGTCGGTGATGGCAGGCGCCGTGCCCTTGTAGGGAACGGGCGTCATGTCGATCTGCACGGCGCTCTGGAACATCAGGCCGCACAGGTGCGAGGCAGAACCCAGCCCGGCGTTGCCCAGGTTGATCTTGCCCTTGTTCTGTGCGAGCCAGGCCGACAGCTCCTTGTAGTTGTTCGCCGCCATGGTGGGGCGTGCAATCAGCGTCATGGGCACGTCGTTGACCATGCCCAGGTATTCGAAGTCGTTCGGCACGCTGAAGGCCAGCTTGCGGTACAGCGCAGGCATGGTGGACATGCCGATGTGGTTGAGCAGCAGGGTGTAGCCGTCCGGTGCAGCGCGGGCGACGCGGGCGGCGCCGATGGAGCTGCCGGCGCCGGCGGTGTTGTCCACCACCACGTTGGCGCCCAGCGGCTTGCGCAGGGCTTCGGCCAGGTCACGCGCCACGCGGTCGGTGGGGCCGCCGGCAGCGAAGGGCACCACGATGGTGACCGTCTTGTCCTTGGATGGATATTCCTGCGCGGTGGCGCCGAATGCGGCGGCTGCCGCTGCGGCGACAAGGGCGAGTTGGATCAGTTTTTTCATGAGTGCTCCTCTGTAAAAGACGGGCCATGATATCCAGCGACCCTTTCGCCAGTATTGCGGGAATTACGTACCATGCGGGGGGTAGTGACTTTAAGCAAAAGAGGCTTCAATGGCCCGATGCTAAAGAGTTTGTTGCTACTGATAGCGTAGCAAATTAAGGGTAAACACTGGCGCCCAAACGGGGCAGAGTTTTCCCTTGGTTTGACCTTTGCCAAGGATTTTGGAGGTGCTTGGCAAAATGGGTCAGCAGCCCGGTTCCATATGCACAGAATATGCCTATATATAGGGAATATGGGTCTGCTCCATTAATCCCCCATGGGTCCAACGGATTCGCGCGAATCCACGGGTTTCACCGATAGCTGCGCGCGTCCTCGATCACGCGGCCATCGTTGGGCAGGCTGCCCGGCGGCACCATCTGCACCTCGCCACGCAGCTTGGTCACTTCGCGGATGGCATCACCCAGTTGGCGGGCCAGGCCTTCGGCGGTCTCGGTGGTTTCCACCTGCAGCAGCATCTGGTCGTTGGCCATCTCGCCGCTGACCACCAGGCGTGCACGCAGCACCTGCGGAAAGCGCCTTGCGATGGCGGCCACCTGGCCGGGGTGCACAAACATGCCGCGCACTTTGGTGGTCTGGTCGGCCCGCCCCATCCAGCCCTTGATGCGGCTGTTGGTGCGGCCCGTGGGGCAGGTGCCAGGCAGTACCGCCGAGAGGTCGCCGGTGCCAAAGCGCACCAGCGGGTAGTCGGGGTTCAGCGTGGTTACCACCAGCTCGCCCACCTCACCCTCGGGCACGGGGTCGCCGGTGCCGGGGCGCACAA
Source organism: Acidovorax sp. Root219 (assembly GCF_001428665.1). Taxonomy (GTDB): domain Bacteria; phylum Pseudomonadota; class Gammaproteobacteria; order Burkholderiales; family Burkholderiaceae_C; genus Acidovorax. The sequence goes on along the minus strand of NZ_LMIJ01000010.1, from coordinate 410,225 downwards.
TTTCCACGATCACGCCTTCGTCGAGCACCAGGCCTTCGCGCGCGCTGGTCTCGTAGGCGATCAGTCCGAGGTCGGCCGTGGCATAGCACTGGTATCCTGCAATGCCGCGCTCGGTGAACCAGTCGCGCAGCGAGGGCGGAAACGCCTCGCCCGAGACCAGGGCCTTGGTCACGGTGGGCAGGGCCACACCCATCTCTGCGGCCTTCTCGACGATGAGCTTGAGGAAGCTGGGCGTGCCGATGTAGCCGGCCGGCCGCAGCTCGGCCATGGCCTGCACCTGCTGCTCGGTCTGGCCGGTGCCGCCGGCAAACACGGTGCAGCCCAGCGCATGGGCGCCCGTCTCCATCATGGAGCCGGCGGGCACGAAGTGGTAGCTGAAGCTGTTGTGGATCAGCTCGCCCGCGCGAAAACCCGCGCCGTACATCGCGCGCGCCATGCGCCAGTAGTCGCGCCGCGTGCCCTCGGGCTCGTAGATGGTGCCGGGGCTGGCGAACACACGCGGCATGGCGGCACCGAAGTTGAGGGCGCTGAAGCCGCCGAAGACACTGGTGGCGCGGCCAGCCTGCTGGCGCTCCAGCAGCTCGTGCTTGCGTGTCACGGGCAATTGCGCGAGGGCTGCGCGGCTGGTGATCGCCGATGCGTCAACGCCTGCCAGGATGCCGGCAAAGGCGGTCGATGCTGTCTGGGCGTGGGCCACCTGGCCGGGCAGGGCGGCAAGCAGGGCCGCTTCGCGCGCCCTCGGGTCGCGGGTTTCAAGATCGTCGTAGTGGGCAGCGGTCATGGAATGCTTTCGGGTGCGAACAATGCAAAGACAGGCTTCAGGCCAGCCAGCGCTTGCGGCGCTTGTAGCTCTTGACGTCCTTGAAGCTCTTGCGCTCGCCGCCGCCCACGCCCAGGTAGAACTCCTTGACGTCCTCGTTGCTGGCCAGGTCGCTGGCCGCGCCATCCATCACCACGCGGCCGCTTTCCATGATGTAGCCGTAGTCGGCGTACTTCAGGGCCATGTTGGTGTTCTGCTCGGCCAGCAGGAAGGTGACCTTTTCCTTGGTGTTCAGGTCCTTGACGATGTTGAACACCTCTTCCACGATCTGCGGCGCCAGGCCCATGGAAGGCTCGTCGAGCAGCACCATGCTGGGGTTGGCCATCAGCGCACGGCCGATGGCGCACATCTGCTGCTCGCCACCCGAGGTGTAGGCCGCCTGCGAGGTGCGCCGCGTCTTCAGGCGCGGGAAGTAGTTGTAGACCTTCTCCAGGTTGGCCGCGATCTCGGCCTTGCTGGTGCGGGTGTAGGAGCCCGTCATCAGGTTCTCTTCAATGGTCAGGTGGGCGAAGCAGTGGCGGCCCTCCATCACCTGCACCACCCCGCGCTTGACAAGGTCCGCCGGCGAGAGGTTCTCGATGCGCTCGCCGCGCAGCTCGATGCTCCCCTTGGTGACCGCGCCGCGCTCGCCCTGCAGCAGGTTGGAGACGGCCCGCAGCGTGGTCGTCTTGCCCGCGCCGTTGCCCCCCAGGATGGCGACGATGCTGCCCTCGCGCACCTGCAGCGAGACGCCCTTGAGGACCAGGATCACGTGGTTGTAGATGACTTCGATGCCATTGACGTTGAGAACGATGTTTGTAGCTTGTTCCATATGTCGTTACCGGTTGACCAATCGGCAGGCCTGGTGCGCACGCGTGGCGTGCGCTGCAAGCCTGTCGGTTGGCGGCTCCTTGGGGAGCCGCACCGTGGCGAGGGCGGCAGGACGTCGTGCCCTGCGCGCCATTCACATCAAGACTGGCAATCTGCGGCTTCGCGGCGGCTCATCTTCTTGTCTGCCAGGTACTTGTCGGCACCGGCCTTGACCATGGGCTTGAGAATCTGCTCATCGGCCTGGTACCAGTCAGAGGAGAAGTTCCACTTGCTGCCGTCCCAGGTGTGCACGCGGGCCCAGGTGGAGCCCATGTGGTCGGCGCAGCTCGTGGACAGGGGGCGCATCACGCCGCCAAAGCCCATGGCATCAAGCTTCTTCTGGTCCAGTGCGAGGTTTTCCATGCCCCAGCGCACCTGCTCGCCGGTCATGACCTTGCCCTTGCCGAAGCGCTCCTGCGCGCGGCGCACCGATTCCACGGCCAGCATCTGGATGATCACGCCGCGCGTGTACAGCACCGAGCCCACTTCGTCCTTGGGACCCGTGCCCTGGCTCTTGTCGTGCACGTGCTTGAGGATGTCCTGGATGACCTTGCTCTGCGTGCCGTAGCCGTTCAGCGCCAGGGCGTGGTAGCCCTTGGCGCCTTCGCCCACGTCGCGCACGTCAGGCTCGGCACCGGCCCACCACACGCCATAGAGCTTGTCGCGCGGGAAGCCCGTGGCCTGCGCTTCCTTCAAGGCGGTGGAGTTCATCACGCCCCAGCCCCACAGCAGCACGTAGTCGGGGCGGCTCTGGCGCACCTGCAGCCAGGTGGCCTTCTGCTCCACACCGGGTGCGGTCACGGGCAGCATCTGCAGCTCGAAGCCATGCATCTTGGCGCGTTCTTGCAGCAGCGGGATGGGTTCCTTGCCGAACGGGCTGTCGTGGTAGACCAGGGCGATCTTCTTGCCCTTGAGCTTGTCCAGGCCGCCGGCGGACTTGCCGATGTGCTGGATCAGGATGTCGGCGCCGGTCCAGTAGCTGCCCATGAAGGGGAAGTTCCACTTGAAGGCCTGTCCGTCCTGCGCAACCGACAGGCCGTAGCCCAGCGTCATCAGCGGGATCTTGTCCACGGGCGCCTTCTCGGTCAGCGCGAAGGTGATGCCCGTGGCCTGCGGGTCGAATAGCGCCACGCCGGGCTTGCCTTTCAGGCGCTCATAGCATTCCACGCCGCGGTCGGTGGCGTAGCCAGTTTCGCATTCTTCAAAGGTCAGCTTCACACCGTTGATGCCGCCGTCACGGGCGTTGATCATCTTGATGTAGTCCTGCTTGCCGTTGGCCCATGGCACGCCGTTGGGTGCGTAGGGGCCGGTGCGGTAGGACAGCAGCGGGAAGAACTGCTCCTTGGCTTGCGCGAAGGCGCTCGTCGCAATGGACGAAGCACCTGCAGCAACCACCGCAGCGGCGATCACGAGTTTCGAAAGCTTCATGGATGTCTCCTTTGAATGAATGTGTTGAAGCACGGGGGAAAACAGTCGGGGTGAGCTACCGAGTGGACGCGGCCAGCGGGACCGCCACATCGGGAATTGCGAGTAGGGACTTTCCTTGGGGCTGCATGGGCATGAGCGAACCTGCTCAGTGCGGGAAGGGCCACAGCCTGAGCTTCTGCTTGCCCGTGGACCACAGCTTGGCCAGCCCGTGGGGCTCGACGATCAGGAACCAGACGATGAGCGCGCCGAAGATCATCAGCTCGGCGTGCGACACGCCGGCCGTGGATATCTGGATGCCGAAGGCGCCCAGCAGTGCCGGCAGGAACTGGTTGAGCACGATGGGCAGCACGACGATGAAGGCCGCACCGAAGAAGCCACCCATGATGGAGCCCAGGCCGCCGATGATCACCATGAACAGCAGGCGAAACGAGATCTCGACCGAGAAGGCCGCCGGCTCCCAGGCGCCCAGGTGCACGAAGGCCCACAGCGCACCGGCCATGCCGATGATGAAGGAGCTGACGGCAAACGCGCTGAGCTTGGCGTACATGGGGCGGATGCCGATCACGGCGGCTGCCACGTCCATGTCGCGGATGGCCATCCACTCGCGGCCGATGGCGCCGCGCACCAGGTTCTTGGCCAGTAGCGCGACCACCACCAGCACGGCCAGGCAAAAGAGGTACTTGCTGGTGGCGCTCTCGATGGGCATGCCGAAGACCTGCAGGCTGTTCACCGACACCGAGCCCGAATCGGAGTTGTTGGTAAACCACTTGATGCGCAGGAACATCCAGTCGCTGAAGAACTGCGCGGCCAGGGTCGCCACGGCCAGGTACAGGCCCTTGACGCGCAGGCTGGGCAGCCCGAACAGGATGCCGAAGAAGGTGGCGCACAGGCCGCCCAGGATCAGCGCCGGGATGAGCGGCATGCCCGGAATGCGCACGAAGAAGTTGTAGGCACCGTAGGCCCCCACGGCCATGAAGGCACCCGAGCCCAGCGAGATCTGCCCGCAGTAGCCCACCAGGATGTTCACCCCCAGGGCCGCCAGCGCCATGATGACGAAGGGGATCAGGATGGCGCGGAAGATGTAATCGCTGGCCAGCATGGGCACGGCGATGAAGGCCACGGCCAGGATGAGGCCGATGGCGATGCGGTCCTGCGCGATCGGGAAGATCTGCTGGTCCGAGCGGTAGCTGGTCTTGAACTGGCCGTTTTCGCGGTAGAACATGGAAGTCTCCTTTTCTTGTTCTTGTGGGTTCAGACGCGGTCGATGATCTTCTCTCCAAACAAGCCTTGCGGCCTGAAGAGAAGGAACACCAGCGCCAGCACATACGCAAACCAGATCTCGATACCCCCGCCCACGTAGGGGCCCAGGTAGACCTCGGAGAGCTTCTCGCCCACGCCGATGATCAGCCCGCCGATGATGGCTCCGGGCACCGAGGTGAGGCCGCCCAGGATCACCACGGGCAGGGCGCGCAGGGCCACGGTGGTCAGCGAGAACTGCACGCCGAGCTTGGAGCCCCAGATCATTCCGGCCACCAGGGCCACGACGCCGGCCACACACCACACGATCACCCAGATGCGGTTGAGCGGGATGCCGATGGACTGGGCGGCCTGGTGGTCGTCGGCCACGGCACGCAGGGCGCGGCCGGTGGAGGTCTTCTGGAAGAAGACGCTGAGCAGCACCACCAGCGCGGCGGCAATGCCGGCGGCGATCACGTCTTCCTTGTTGATCAGGATGCCACCCTGGAACAGGGATTCGAGCGCGAAGATCGGTTCCTTGGGCATGCCGATGTCGATCTTGTAGATGTCGCTGCCGAACATCGTCTGGCCCAGGCCTTCCAGGAAGTAGGTGATGCCCAGCGTGGCCATGAGCAGCGTGGCGCCCTCCTGGTTCACGAGGTGGCGCAGCACCAGCTTCTCGATCAGCCAGGCCACCACGAACATGATGGCGCCCGCGATGATGAAGGCCGACACGGTGGCGACCACGGGGCTGGTGATGCCCGTCCACTTGGGGATCCACTCGGCAAAGCGTGCCATGGCCAGGGCGGCGAACAGCACCATCGCGCCCTGCGCGAAGTTGAAGACGCCCGATGCTTTGTAGATCAGCACGAAGCCCAGCGCCACCAGCGAATACAGCATGCCCGCCATGAGGCCGCCGATGAGTGTTTCAAGAAAGAATGCCATGGTTTTGTTCTCCTGCGCGTTCAGTGCGACGTGCCCAGGTAGGCACTGATCACGTCTTCGTTGTTGCGCACTTCGTCGGGGGTGCCGTCGCCGATCTTCTTGCCGTAGTCGAGCACCACCACGCGGTCGGAGATGTCCATCACCACGCCCATGTCGTGTTCGATGAGCACGATGGTGGTGCCGAACTCGTCGTTCACGTCGAGGATGAAGCGGCACATGTCCTGCTTTTCCTCGACGTTCATGCCCGCCATGGGCTCGTCGAGCAGCAGCACCTGCGGTTCCATGGCCAGGGCGCGGCCCAGGTCCACGCGCTTTTGCAGGCCATAGGGCAACTGGCCCACGGGGGTCTTGCGGTAGGCCTGGATTTCCAGGAAGTCGATGATGTGCTCGACGAACTCGCGGTGGCGGATCTCCTCGCGCTCGGCCGGGCCGATGCGCAGCGCCTGCAAGAGCAGGTTGCTTTTGATCTTCAGGTTGCGCCCGGTCATGATGTTGTCGATCACGCTCATGCCCTTGAACAACGCCAGGTTCTGGAAGGTGCGGGCCACGCCCATCTCGGCCACCTGGCGCGAGTTCATGTGCGAAAACGTCTTGCCGCGGAAGGTGATGGAGCCATCCTGCGGCGTGTACACGCCGTTGATGCAGTTGAGCATGGAGCTCTTGCCTGCGCCGTTGGGCCCGATGATGGCGCGAATCTCGTGCTCCCGGACGTTGAACGAGATGTCGGTGAGCGCCTTCACGCCGCCAAACCGCAGGCTGATGTTCTTGACGTCGAGGATGACGTCGCCGATCTTCTTTTGGTTCATGGTGGGGTGTTGCTGCTCGGGCGGGTAGAGAGCGGGTTTCATGCGGCGGCCTTGACGGATGCGAAGGTCTTAGTTACGGCATAACTTGCTTCGCAAGTGAGCCTTCTCTGAAACGATCCCATCATGCGGCTCTCCGCACGCTGGGATACGTTTTGGTGTCCGACAGCTTGAGCGTGGCGCTCACGCTTCCCGTGCGGCCGTCCTCGAACTTGACCTGGGTTTCGATGAACTGCTCGGTGCGCCCGGCGTACAGCGCCTCGACCAGCACGCCGTATTTGTCGGCGATGAAGCCGCGGCGGACCTTGTTGGTGCGTGTGAGCTCGCCGTCGTCGGCATCGAGCTCCTTGTGCAGCACCAGAAAACGGCTGACCTGGCTGCCCGCCAGCAGGGCGTCGGTTGCCAGGTCGGCGTTGACCTTCTCCACGCACTCGCGGATCAGTTCGTACACCTCGGGCTTTTGCGCCAGATCGGTGTAGCCGGCGTAGGGGATGTTGCGGCGCTCGGCCCAGTTGCCCACGGCGTCGAAGTCGATGTTGACCATCACGCACACCTTCTCGCGGCCGTCGCCCAGGGCCACGACTTCCTTGATGTGCGGGAAGAACTTGAGCTTGTTCTCCACATACTTGGGCGCGAACATGGCGCCGTCGTTGGCGCCGCCCTTGATGCGGCCCACGTCCTTCACGCGGTCAATGATCTTCAGGTGGCCATGCGCGTCGAGGAAGCCCGCGTCGCTGGTGTGGTACCAGCCATCGGCCGTGAGCACCTCGGCCGTGGCCGTGGGGTTCTTGTAGTACTCCTTGAGCAGGCCGGCGGACTTGACGAGGATTTCGCCGTTCTCGGCCACCTTGATCTCCACGCCGCGGATGGGCACGCCCACGGTATCGGCGCGGGCCTGGTTGTCGGGCTGCAGGCAGACGAACACTGCGGTCTCGGTGGAGCCGTAGAGCTGCTTCAAGTTAATGCCGATGGAGCGGTAGAAGGTGAACAGGTCGGGCCCGATGGCCTCGCCCGCCGTGTAGGCCACCCGCACGCGCGAGAAACCCAGGTTGTTGCGCAGCGGGCCATAGACCAGCAGGTTGCCCAGGGCGTACTTGATGCGGTCGAGGCCGCCCACGGGCGCGCCGTCCATGAGGGCCGGGCCCACGCGCTGGGCCACAGCCATGCAGGCCTGGAACATCTTGCGCTTCAAGGTGCCGGCGTCTTCCATGCGGATCATCACGCTGGTGAGCAGACCTTCGAAGATGCGCGGCGGCGCGAAGTAGTAGGTGGGGCCCACTTCCTTCAAATCGATGGTGACGGTGCTGGCCGACTCGGGGCAGTTGACCACGTAGCCGCAGGCCAGCCACTGCGCGTAGCTGAAGATGTTCTGGCCGATCCAGGCCGGGGGCAGGTAGGCCAGCACCTCTTCGCTGCCGGTGAGCTTGTCGAACTCGGCACCGGCCGAGGCGCGGTCGAGCAGGGTGCTGTGGGTGTGCACCACGCCCTTGGGGTTGCCCGTGGTGCCCGAGGTGAAGAACATCGCGGCCACGTCCTCGGGCTGTACCTTGGCGACCTCGTCACGGAACCACTTCGGGTGCTGGGTGGCAAAGGCCTTGCCGGATTCGATCAGCGCATCCAGCGACGACAGGCCTTCTTCCTGGTAGTTGCGCAGGCCCCGCGGGTCGTCAAAGAAGATGCGGGCGATCTGCGGGCACTGCTCACGGATTTCGAGCAGCTTGTCGACCTGCTCCTGGTCTTCCACCAGGCAAAAGCGCACCTCGGCGTTGTTCAGCGGGAAGATGCATTCGGCGCCCACGGCGTCCTGGTACAGCGGCACCGGAATGGCGCCCAGCGACTGAGCGGCCAGCATGGTGGCGTACAGGCGCGGGCGGTTGGCACCGATCACCACCATGTGCTCATGGCGCTTCAGACCCGCCTGGTGCAGGCCGGCCGCCACATGCTCCACCAGCGTCGCCAGGTCGGCCCAGCTGTGGGCCTGCCAGATGCCATATTCTTTTTCGCGCAGGGCCGCAGCCGTGGGGCGCTCGGCGGCATGCTTGAGCAGCAATTGCGGAAACGTGGTCTTCATTCCGGTTCCTAAAAAATGAGGGGGTGTCCGCCCGGTGACAGCCGGGAGCGCGGCCTTGTGGCTGCGTGATGGAAGGGATGCTAGGGCCGACTTTGACGCCGTCTTGTCTTGCCGACGACAATTTACGGGAAACTACCCCTTGGGTGAAACCCTGCCCCCTTGGTGCCGTGGTTTGGCGGCGGCAGCAGGCGGGGTATCTCCGGGCACCTCACGATGGGGCGGTATCCTCACGGGCATGTACGCCCCGTTCTTCGGTCTCCAGCACCCTCCGTTCTCCATCGCCCCCGACCCGCGCTATCTTTTCATGAGCGAGCGGCACCGGGAGGCCCTGGCCCACCTGCTGTACGGGCTGGATGCCGGGGGCGGCTTCGTATTGCTCACGGGCGAAGTGGGCGCGGGCAAGACCACGGTGTGCCGCTGCTTCCTGGAGCAGATCCCCGAGCACTGCAATGTGGCCTACATCTTCAACCCCAAGCTCACGGTGGGTGAGTTGCTGCGCTCGATCTGCGACGAGTTCGGCGTGCCGCACAAGGCGGCGGTGCCGGGCCACGAGACGGTAAAGGACTGCATCGACCCGCTCAACGCCTCCCTGCTGGCCGCGCACGCCGCCGGGCGCAACAACGTGCTCATCATCGACGAGGCGCAGAACCTGGAGGCCGACGTGCTGGAGCAACTGCGCCTCCTGACCAATCTGGAGACCAGCGAGCGCAAGCTGCTGCAGATCATCCTCATCGGCCAGCCGGAGCTGCGCAACATGGTGGCGCGCCCGTCGCTGGAGCAACTGGCCCAGCGCGTGATTGCGCGCTTCCACCTCGACGCCCTGAGCCCGCAGGAGACACAGCAGTACATCGCGCACCGCCTGGCCGTGGCCGGTCTGCACGGACCGGTGCCGTTCAGCCGGCGCGCCCTCAGGCGCGTGCACGCGCTGTCGCGCGGCATACCGCGGCGCATCAACCTGCTGTGCGACCGGGCGCTGCTGGGGGCCTATGCGGCCGGCACGCGTGAAGTCAGCACGGCCATCGTCGAGCGGGCCGCGCGCGAGGTCTTCGGTGCACCGGTGGCTGCCTCGGGGGCCGCCGCAGCCACCAACGCCAAGGGGGGGCTGCCCCGCTGGGCGTTGGCCGGGGTGGGCGTGGTGGCCGGGGCTGCCATCGTGGCTGCCGCCGGCTGGGCCCTGGGCGTGCGTCCCTTGCAGGGCCCACCAGGTGCGGCGGGGCGAGTGGCCACGCCCGCGGCGGCACCGCAGCGCAGTGCGTCCAGCACCGCGTCGACGCCGCCCGCAGCAGCGGCCTCTGCCCCCGCTTTGCCATCTGCTGCCGTGCCGACGCCAGCGGCCTCTGCGGCATCGGTCGCAGCGGCTCCCGCCCCCCTGTCCGGGCTGCAGCAGTTCCTGCTGGCGCAGCCGTCCAACGATGTGTCGGCCTGGCAGGCCCTGGCGTCGGCCTGGGGCGCGACGCTGCCCGATGGCGCGGACGCCTGCGCCACGCTGGCGCGCGACGGGCTGCGCTGCTACCGCAACCGCCGTGCGGGGCTGAACCTGATACGCCAGATCGACCGGCCCGTGTTGCTCACGCTGTTCCCCTCGGAGGAGGGTGACAATGCCGTATCGGCCGTGCTGCGCAGCCTGGATGCGGAGCTGGCCACACTGGAGAGCGGTGGCCGCACGCTGCACGTGCCGCTGGCCGACCTGGCGCAGGTCTGGCGCGGCGACATGGTCACGCTGTGGCGCGCCCCGCCCGGCATGCCCGACAAGGGCGAAATCACCGAAAGTTCGGCGGGGGCAGTCTGGCTCGACGCGCGCCTGGCTTCCAAGGCGGCCGGGGGCCTGGGCCCCAGCAGCCGGCCCATGACGCCGGCGCTTCGCCAGTCGCGCATCCACCGATTCCAGATGGCCCAGGGCGTGACGCCCGACGGCCGTGCGGGCCCCCTGACCCTCATACTGCTCAACCGCGCCACCGGCGTGAAAGAACCGCGCCTGCGCACCGGAGCCTGATCCCCATGTCCTACATCCTTGATGCGCTGCGGCGCGCAGAAGCCGAGCGGGGCCGGGGCGCCGTGCCGGGTATCCATACGCAGGCCATGCCCGCGACGAGCGCCTCCCCGGGGGCTGACCGGGCCGGTTCTGCCAACCTGCTGGTGATCGGGTCGGCCGTGGTGGCCGTGGCCGCCCTGGCCGCGGGGGGCACCTGGTGGGCCATGCAGCGCAGTGATACTGCCAGTGGGGCAGTGGTTGCTTCGGCGCCGCAGGCCCCTGTGCCCGCAGCGCCCGTTGCACCACCGGTTGCCGGAGCGGCACCGCCCGCCGTGTCCGCGCCCACAGCGCCTGCCGCCGCTCCCCTGGCGCCCCTGCCAGCGCCTGTGGCCAGCCCGCCCATCACGCCCGCCAGGGTGGAGCCGCGGCCGGTGGCTCCACTGCGCCTGGCAGAGCCGGTGCGTGAGAAGCCTGCCGTGGTGGCTGCGCCTGCACGCACCCGCGACGCCGAGGTGCAGCGCGAGCCGGCGCCTGCCGCGCGCGCGCAGCCGCCCGTGGCCCCGGCACCCGCCGTGGCGGGTGCGCCCACTGCCGCACCGCCCAACGGCCCGGTATTCGCCCAGAACGACCTGCCGCCCTCGGTGCGCGAGCAGTTGCCCGCGCTGCAGGTCACGGGCGCCACCTATTCCAGCAATCCGGCGCACCGCATGGCCATCGTCAACGGCCAGGTGCTGCAGGAGGGCGACCAGGCCGCGCCGGGGCTCAAGCTCGAACGCATCGAGCAGGGCCGCACCGTCTGGTCGTTCCGCGGCTACCGCTACGCCGTGGCGCCGCAGTAGTCTATGGGGTTGACAGAACTTAGCGCAAGAAGCGCCCGTCCCGCCCGATCAGCGTGAGTTCGACGAAGCGCGAGGCATTGCGGTCCGGCGTGCTGGCATTGACCTCGAAGCCGCCCAGGTCCCATTTCTTGAGGTTCCAGGTGGCGTCGATGAAGGCCGTACGCGTCGGGTTGCGGCCGGCGCGTTGCAGGGCCTCGGCGAACACCCGGGCGTTGAGGTAGCCCTCCAGCGCCAGGTGCGAGGGTTCGGCCGTGGCACCCGAGGCCTTCCAGGCCGCCTGGAATTCGCGCACCACGGGCATCACCACGTTGGAGGGCAGGGGCACCACCTGCGAGATGGCCATGCCGGTGGCGTCGGCGCCGAGGGCTTTCACCGTGGCGGGCGTGCCCATGACCGACAGCGCATACAGTGTCACTCCGCGCTTGAGTGCGCGAAAGGCCTTCACGAACTCCAGCGTGGGCTTGCCCGCCAGGCCGATGACGATGGCTTCGAGGTCCGAGCCTGCCAGTTTTGCGGCCGCAGCGCCGGCGTCCGAGGCATTGTTCTCCACCGTCACGGTGACGGCGGCGGGCAGCTTGAGCCGGCCCATGGACTGCTGGGCCGCCGTGAACACCTCTTTGCCGAAGGCGTTGTTCTGGTAGACCATGCCGATGCGCTGGATGCCGATGGTGGACAGGTGCTGCACCAGCTTCTCGGCCTCGTCGGCATAGCTGGCGCGGATGTTGAACACGCTGCGCGCGTTCTTCGTGCGCGTGAGCTGGGCGCCGGTGAACGGGGCGAAGAAGGGCACGCCGCTGTCCACCACCTTGGGCAGCATGGCCTCGATCATGGGCGTGCCCATGCAGTTGAAGAGGGCGAAGTTGCCCGGGTCGGCCAGGAACTTGTCCACATTGGCCAGGGCCTTGGGCACCTCGTAGGCGTCGTCCAGCGTGGTCAGCTCGATGGCGCGGCCGTGCACGCCGCCCTTGGCGTTGATGCCCGCAAAGGCCGCCTTGGCGCCCTGGTGCATGGCCGAGCCCAGGTCTCCGAGCGGTCCGGTGAGGGCGGTGGATTGGCCGATCCGGATCGCCCCCTCCTGTGCCGTGGCCTTGCCCCAGTGCGCCAGTGGCAGGGCGATGGCGCTGGCCAGCAAAGTGCGCCGCTGCAAGTGCGGGCTCGGGGTGTGGGTGCTGCCTGTGGTCATGGTGGTGGTGTCTCCTTGGGGTCGTGGCCGCGCGCGAAAATGCCTGGCAGGCGGCCATCATCCGCAGGCGATTGGCGCAGATCTATCGTTGCGGCGACAATTCGCATCGTGGTATTCCCGCACGCACTCCGCCCGCTTCGCCCCTCCATCGCGCTCCATGAACCAGGATCTGTCACTGCACCAGCGCCGGCGCCTGCCCACCGAGGCCGAGCTGGCCAACATCCCGTGGCTGAGGCCGCTGCAGCCCGCCGAGCGCGAACGCGCCGAGGCAGCCCTGTTGGTGGGCGATGCCGCGCCGGGGGATTACGTGTGCCGCGTGGGCCGGCCCGTGACCTACTGGTTCGGTGTGGTGGAGGGGCTGCTGAAGATGAGCAGCGACAACGCACAGGGCCAGACCATGACCTACACCGGCGTGCCGCCCGGCGGCTGGTTCGGCGAGGGCACGGCCATGAAGCGCGAGCCCTACCGCTACAACATCCAGGCGCTGCGCAAGAGCATCGTGGCCGGTCTGCCGATCGACACCTTCCACTGGCTGCTGGACCATTCCATCGGCTTCAACCGCTTCGTGATGAACCAGCTCAACGAGCGGCTGGGCCAGTTCATCGCGGCGCGTGAGATCGACCGGCTGAACAACCCTGATGTGCGCGTGGCGCGCAGCCTGGCCTCGCTGTTCAACCCGGTGCTTTACCCCGGGGTGGGCGAGGTGCTGCGCATCACGCAGCAGGAACTGGCCTATCTGGTGGGCTTGTCGCGCCAGCGCGTGAACGAGGCGCTGGCGGCGCTGGAAGTGGAGGGCGCCATCCGCGTGGAATACGGCGGCCTGCGGGTGCTGGACCTGGCGGCGCTGCAGTCCAGCATCTTTCAGCGCCTGGCTGAGCCGCGCTAAATGCTCAGGCGCGCGGCAGCGCGGGCATGGCAGCCGTGCGCTGGCCCAGTGGAGTGGGGGCTGGCACGGAGGCCGCGGCGTCTGGGGAGCCACTCCATTCGCGGTCGTCGGTGCGGTCGCGGCTCAGGCGGAAGGTGTGCACCATCTGCGTCAGGCGGCTGGCCTGTTCCTTGAGGCTGTCGGCGGCGGCAGCACCTTCCTCCACCAGCGCGGCGTTCTGCTGCGTCATCTCTTCGAGCGCGCCCACCGAATGGCTGACCTCGCCGATGCGCTGGCTCTGCTCCTGCGTGGCGGCGGTGATCTCGCCCATGATGTCGGACACGCGGCGCACGGACATCACCAGTTCCTCGATGGTCTTGCCCGCGTGGTTCACCAGGGCGCTGCCCTCCTGCACATGCTCGACGCTGGCGCCGATCAGCGTCTTGATTTCCTTGGCGGCCTGGGCTGCGCGCCCGGCCAGGCTGCGTACCTCGCTGGCCACCACGGCAAAGCCGCGGCCTTGCTCGCCCGCACGGGCGGCTTCCACCGCCGCATTGAGCGCCAGGATGTTGGTCTGGAAGGCAATGCCGTCGATCACGCTGGTGATGTCGGCGATCTTGCGCGAGCTGCCACTGATGGTGTCCATGGTGCGTACCACCTGCGAGACCACTTCACCGCCACGCGTGGCCGCGTCCGACGCCGAGGAGGCGAGCTGGTTGGCCTGGCGCGCGGCGTCGGCGCTTTGCGACACGGTGCCCGTCAGATCGGCCAGGGCATTGGCGGCGCCCTGCAGGTTGTGCGAAGTCTGCTCGGTGCGCTGGCTCAGGTCGAGGTTGCCCGAGGCGACTTCGGAGCTGGCCACGAGGATGGATTCCGCCGTGCCGCCGATGTCACCCACCAGGCTGCGCAGCCGGTCCTGCATGGCGGCAATGGCTTCGAGCAGGCGGCCGGTCTCATCGTGGATGCGCACTTCCACCTGCGAGGTCAGGTCGCCGCGTGCAATGCGCTCGGCCACCACCACCGCACGGCCGATGGGGGCGGTGATGCTGCTCGTGATGCGCCAGGCGATGAGGGCGCCCAGGCCAATGGCCAGCAGCACCAGCGCACCACCCGTCCAGCGCGCCCGGCTCTGTGTCACCTCGGCCGAGGCCGTGGCCTGGCTGTTCAAGGTGTTCTGCAGTTCGATCAGCTCGGCCAGCTTGCCGCGCCAGGCGGTTTCCAGCGGCGCGACTTTGGTCATGAGGTTCAGCGTGGCGCTCACGGTGTCGCCATCGTCGGCGGCCTTCATCGCGGAGTCCAGCTCGGGGCGGCTCTTGCGGCCGAATTCCTGCACCTCGGCCAGCAGCTTACGCTCGGCATCGGTGGTGCCGTCGGCCTTGAACAGGTCCGACAGGCTGGCCTCCTGGCGCGCATAGCCCTGCACGGATTTTTCGGCGTTCTTGATCTGGTCGCGGGCCTGCTTGGGATCGATCTCGTTGAGCATGGCGGCAGAGCGGCTCTGGATGCCGATGGCGCTCACGCTGTCCAGCATTTCGTTGACCAGCCGGGTCTTGGTGGCCCCGGTGCCGGTGACCTGCTGCAGATGCTCGTGCAGTTTTCCCACCGAGAGCTGGCCCACGGCGGCCACTGCCATCAGCAGGACCAGCAGGCAACCGAAGCCCAGGCCCAGGCGGCTGGAGATCGACAGGGATTTGATAGGCGAGGCGGCCGGCATGGAGGTCCTTGGCTGTTGAATGCAATGGGGTAACACGAAGCAATAACGGTGCCCAGGCAGGCGGGTGGCCTGTCACTATCGTGGCGCAGGGTGGGCGTACACAGTGTAGGGACAAATGTCACAAAGTGTTATGACGCTTCAGGATGGCCCCATGCGCAGCGCGCATGGCCGCTGTTACAAATGGGGTGCCATGCCCGGCGCATGGGTGCGGGCCAGGGGGAACCCTTGGGTGCTTGCCGATTCGCAGGCCATCAAACGTCTCTTGTTACATATTCCGCATGGAGTGGGTGCTATCGTTTTTGACGGGAGCGCTAGCGCAGGATGTTCACTCTAGTGCAGCATGCCGAAGCCCTATCGGGTATAAACCCGTTACAGTTTCAGCAAAGGTCCTCCATGAGCCGCTTCCACACTTTCCGCCCTCTGCATGGTGTCCTGGCCACGATGGTGCTGATGGGTCTGGCCGCATGCACCGGCGGCCCGATGCCTGATGCATCGGAGCGACGAGAGCGCCTCGTGGCCGTGACGGCAGACCACGAACTCATCGTGTTCGATGCGCGCCGACCCGATACCGTGCTGGAGCGCCGGCGCGTGACGGGCCTGGCCTCGGGCGAGCGCCTGGTCGGTGTGGATTTCCGCGTGGCCAAGGGCGTGCTGTACGCCCTGTCCCAAGCGGGGCGCCTGTACACGCTGGATATTTCTTCCGGGGCACTGACGGCTGTGGGCTCCGCGCCGGCCGCGCTGCCGCTCACGGGTGGGTCTTTCGGTGTCGATTTCAATCCGGCGGCGGACCGCATCCGCGTGGTGTCGTCCTCCGGGCTGAACCTGCGGCTGCACCCGGACACCGGCGCCGTGGTCGATGGCGACCCCGCCCAGCCGGGCGTGCAGCCCGACCCCGTGCTGCACTACGCGCCTGGTGATGTGAACGTTGGCCGTGTGCCCGACGTGGTGGCCGCCGGCTACACCTACAACCCGCAGGACAGCAAGATCACCACCAACTACGCCATCGACCGTGCCCGGGGCGCGCTGGTGATGCAAGGCTCGCGCGAGGGCACCACGCCCGTGGTCTCGCCCAACACGGGCCAACTGCGCACTGTGGGCCCGTTGGGCCTGGGGCCGCTGTCCGATGCCTCCTTTGACATCTCCGACGTGGGCAACGTGGCCCTGCTGGCGGCGCGCACTTCCGGCGATCCGCGCTCGCGCCTGTACAAGGTAGATCTGGAGACCGGCCGCGCCGTCTCGCTGGGCGTGATCGGCAGTGGGGCCCCTCTGGCGGGCATGGCGATAGAGCCATGAGTGCGCGGCCCGTCCTGGCGCAACGGCTGCTGGCGCACGGGTGTGTGTTGGCCGGCTGTGTGTCGGCCATGGCGGGCGTGGCGCATGCGGCCTCGGTGCAGGTGGAGCTGACCGATGCTGCGGGCAAGCCGCTGGCCGATGCCGTGGTGTTCCTCGAATCGGCCGAGGCCAGGCGCCTGGTCAAACCCCAGCCCGGTGTGGAGATGGCGCAGGAAAAGCGCCAGTTCGTACCCGTGATGATGGTGGTGCCGGTGGGCACGGAGGTGCTGTTCCCCAACCGCGACACGGTGCGCCACCACGTCTATTCCTTCTCGCCCACGAAGAAGTTCGAGCTCAAGCTCTACGCCGGAACGCCCGCCAAGCCGGTTCTTTTCGACCAGGCAGGGGTGGTGGTGCTGGGCTGCAACATCCATGACCAGATGACCGGCTGGATCCTGGTGGTGGACACCCCCTACTACGCCAGCTCGCCCGCGACGGGCAAGGCCCAGATCGACAACGTGGCCCCGGGCACCTACAAGCTCCGGGCCTGGCACCACCGGTTGCCGGTGGGGGCGCCGGCGCTGGAGCAGGCACTGACCGTTGCGGCCACCGGCAATGCCAGCGCCTCGGTGCGCATGGCGGGACTGCAGCCTTGAACCTGTCCCTGTTGCGGCGCAGCCTCATCCTGAAGCTGGTGGGCATCTCGCTGCTGCTGCTGCTCATCGTGCAGGCGGCGGGCTTTGCCGTGGTGCGTGCCAGCATCGAGCGCAATGCGCGCAGCCAGATCGCCCGCGCCCTCGATACCGACGAGAACGTCTGGCGGCGCCTGCTGGACCAGAACGCGGACAAGCTGCGCCAGGGCTCGGCCCTGCTGGCGGCCGACTATGGCTTTCGCTCGGCCATCAATTCCGATGACGAGGAGACTATCCAGTCGGTGCTGGAGAACCATGGCAACCGCATCGGCGCGGCCGTGACGGCGCTGCTGGGCACCAACCTGGAGCTGCGCGCCGCCAGCCTGTCGGACGACATGCTGGATTTTCCCGCCACGCTGCGCCAGGTCGTGCCACCGCTGGCGGCCCAGCCGCAGGGCAGCCAGGTGGCGGTGATGGCCGGCGTGCCCTACCAGTTCGTGATGGTGCCCATGCGCGCGCCGGTGGTCATCGGGTGGGTGCTGATGGGTTTTCCCATCGGCCAGCCACTGGCCGAGGAAATGCGGCAACTGCTGTCGGTGCAAGTGGCCGTGGTGGTCAGGGCGGCGGATGGCCGTGTGTCGGTGCCCGTGACCACGCTGTCGGGCCCGGCGCTGGCCGGCCTTCATCGCCAGGGCCTGCCGATTGCGGAGCTCAAGACCGATGAGGGCACGCTGTTGGTGCGCGAGGCCCCGCTGGGCAACGCGGGCAGTGAAGTGAAAACACTGCTGCTGCGCTCGGTGGACGAGGTGGTGGCCCCCTACCAGCAATTGCAGGTGCTGCTGGCCATCATCACCGTGGCCGGCGTGCTGCTGTTTGCGGCGGGCACCGGCCTGGTGGCGCAGCGCCTGGCCACGCCCCTGCGCTCCCTGCTGGCCGCCACGCAGCGCCTGTCGCGCGGCGAATACGGGGTGCCGCTCTCGCATACCGGGCGCCAGGACGAGATCGGCAACCTGGCCCGCTCCTTCGACCGCATGCGCCTGGACATCGGCAGCCAGCAGGCCGAAATCCGCCGCCTGGCTTATTGGGACCGGCTCACGGGCCTGCCCAACCGCGAGCGCTTTCGCGAGGCGGTGGTGCACGCCATCGCCGCACAGGAGGAAGGCTCCGTGCAGCCCTTGACGGTGCTGACGCTCGACCTGGACCGTTTCAAGCACGTGAACGACGTGCTCGGCTATGCCTTCGGCGACCGCCTGCTGCAGGCCGTGGCCGAGCGCCTGCAAAAGCAGTTGCCGGGTGACAGCGACATGGTGGCCCGGCTCGGCGGCAACGAGTTCGCGCTGCTGCTGCGCACGGGTGCCCAGGAGGCGTACGCGCTGGCCCAGGGCATCAACCAGTCGTTCGAGGAGCCCCTGGCCTTCGAGGACCAGACGGTGGACCTGAGTGCCGGCATGGGCTTCGCCTGCTGGCCGGCCGACGCTGGTGATGCCGACACCCTGCTCAGCCGCTCCGAGATCGCCATGTACGCCGCCAAGCGCAAGCTCACCGGCGCGCTGCGCTACGACGCCTCCTTCGACTCGGCCAGCACGCAGACCCTGTCGCTGCTGACCGAGCTGCGCCACGCCGTGGAGCATAACGAGCTGCGCCTGTACCTGCAGCCCAAGGTGCCCCTGCATGGCCAGGCGGGCCTGGCGGCCGAAGCGCTGGTGCGCTGGCAGCACCCGCAGCGCGGCCTGGTGCCGCCGATGGACTTCATCCCGTTTGCCGAGCAGACGGGCTTTGTGCGCCAGCTCACGCTGTGGATGTTCGAGGAGGTGGCGCGCCTGTTGGCCGACCCGCGCACGGCGGAGATGCCGCTGCGCATATCGGTCAACCTCTCCACGCGCGACCTGCTGGACCCGGAGCTCAGCGCGCGCCTGGCCACCATCCTTGCGCGCCATGGCGTGCAGGCCAGCGCCTTCTGCCTGGAGATCACCGAAAGCGCGATCATGGACGACCCCCAGCGCGCCGAGGCCATGCTCAACCGGCTGTCCGAGCAGGGCTTCAAGCTGTCCATCGACGATTTCGGCACGGGGTATTCGTCGCTGGCCTACCTCAAGCGCCTGCCGGTGGACGAGCTCAAGATCGACAAATCCTTCGTGATGGGCATGGAGTCCGGCGAGGACGATGCGATGATCGTGCGCTCCACCATTGACCTGGCCCACAACCTGGGCCTCACGGTG
Organism: Acidovorax sp. Root219; assembly: GCF_001428665.1. Classification (GTDB taxonomy): domain Bacteria; phylum Pseudomonadota; class Gammaproteobacteria; order Burkholderiales; family Burkholderiaceae_C; genus Acidovorax. The sequence continues at coordinate 391,377 of NZ_LMIJ01000010.1, read as the reverse complement.
GTGGCCGAGGGGGTGGAGACCCTGGCCATCCTGGACCGGTTGCGCGCCCTGTCCTGCGATGAGGCGCAGGGCTACCACATCAGCCGCCCGCTGGGGGCCGAAGACTTCCTGGCCTGGCAGTCCCGCCAGATCGCCAACGCCGCCACGCCATAACGGCTACGGGGCCGCCATTTGGTGCCCGCTTTGCAAGCTTGGCCGCCCAAATGCCTGCGCAGAGGTGAAAATACGGGCAATGCCTTCTTCCCGTCCTCCTGCCGCCCCAGCCGCCGAGCCTGGTGACCCGCTGCCCCGGCGCGCCGTGTTGCGCCGACCCGCCGCGCCGCCTGTTGCTTCTTCGTCACCCGCTGCGGCCACGTCCCGCGCCCCTGCGCCTGGTGCTGTCCGTGGCAATGCGCGGCCCGATGCGCGCCCGCCGTCCCGCCCTGCCGCTGCAGCGCCCTCGGCACGCGGCAACGTGTGGCGAGCAGAACCCGCGCCGCCGGCCGCCCCGCGTGGAGCCGCTTCTGCCAAGGGTGTCCGGCCGTCCGCCCCTGCTGCTCCCGTGCGCCCAGCGGTGCCGGTCAAGGTCACCGCAGCCGCTGCAGGCACCTCGCGCCTGAACAAACGCATGGCCGAGCTGGGCCTGTGCTCGCGCCGCGAAGCCGACGACTGGATTGCCCAGGGCTGGGTCAAGGTCAACGGCGAGGTGGCGCCTATGGGCCTGCAGGTGCTGCCGGCCGACCGCATCGAGGTCGACAAGCGGGCCCAGGGCCAGCAGGAGCAGCAGGTCACCATCCTGCTGCACAAGCCCATGGGCTACGTGAGCGGGCAGGCCGAGGACGGCCACACGCCTGCCGTGGCGCTGATCAACCCCCGCACCCACTGGCGCGACGACCCGGGGCGCATGCGTTTTTCGCCGCCGCAGTTGCGCGGCCTGGCGCCGGCCGGCCGGCTGGACATCGACTCCGTGGGGCTGCTGGTGCTCACGCAGGATGGGCGCGTAGCGCGCCAGCTGATCGGCGAGGACTCCACCGTGGACAAGGAGTACCTGGTGCGCGTGCAGTACGGGGATGTGGCGCTCGACGTGCAGGCGGCGTTTCCGCCTGCACAGCTGGCGCGCCTGTGCCATGGGCTGGAGCTCGACGGCCAGCCGCTCAAGCAGGCCCGGGTGGAGTGGCAGAACCCCGAGCAGCTGCGCTTCGTGCTCACCGAGGGCAAGAAGCGCCAGATCCGCCGCATGTGCGAGCAGGTGGGCCTCAAGGTGGTGGGGCTCAAGCGCATCCGCATCGGGCGGGTGACGCTGGGCAACCTGCCCGTGGGGCAATGGCGCTACCTGTTGCCGCACGAGCAATTCTGAGAGGCTGAGAGTCTTTCATCCATGCCCGCTGTGCACGCCAAAACACCCTTGTTCGTCGTTGCAAATGCTCGCCATAGCCCGAGCTATGGCTGTGCTTTGCGCCTAGATCCAGTGCGTTTTGACGCGCCCTTCGGACACGGCTAAAAAATTCTCAGCCTCTGAGTCCCGCGCGGCTCCGCCACTTTTCATTCACCGGAGCCAGCCATGCCATCCAAACCCTCCCTCGCGCGTGCCCTGCGCCAGCTGCGTCCCTCCGACCTGCGGGGGGTGGCCCGCCTGGCCACCCAGGCCACGGCCAGCATCAGCCGCGTGGCTGAAGGGGTGCACCAATCGGTGCTGGGCACGATGGGCCTGCCGGGAGGCCCCACGCCGGGCCGCACGCGCGGCCTGACCGGCGTGGTCTATGGCAGCGTGCGGGGCATCACCAGCCTGGTGGATGCCGGCCTGCAGGCAGCCTTGGTGCGGCTGGAGCCGTTCATCATGGGCGTGCCCGAAGAGGCGCAGGCGGTGCCGCGCGAGCGCCAGGCCGTGCTGGCCGCGCTCAATGGCGTGATGGGTGACCGCCTGGCGGAGGATTGCAACCCGCTGGCCACCTCCATGGGCTTCTACCAGCAGGGCCGGCCGCTGGATCCGGTGGCCCTGGGGGCGGCGGGCACGGCATCGGGCCACCTGCTGGTGCTGGTGCATGGCCTGTGCATGAACGACCTGCAGTGGGAGCACGAGGGCCATGACCATGGCGCGCACCTGGCGCAGGAGCTGGGCTGCAGGCCTGTGTACCTGCGCTACAACACCGGGCTGCACACCTCCACCAATGGTGCCGAGCTGGCGCGCCAGTTGCAGACCCTGGTGGCGGCCTGGCCGGTGCCGGTCACGCACCTCAGCATCGTGGGCCACAGCATGGGTGGGCTGGTGGCGCGCAGCGCCTGCCAGCAGGCCGAGCAGGCGGGCCTGCCCTGGCGCGACCTGTTGCGCCACCTGGTGTGCCTGGGCACGCCGCACCATGGCGCGCCGCTGGAGCGTGCCGGCCACTGGGTGGATGCGCTGCTGGGCAGCACCCCGTACTCGCGCCCCTTCGCCCGCCTGGCCCAGCTGCGCAGCGGCGGCATCACCGACCTTCGCTATGGCCATGTGCTGGATGCCGACTGGCAGGGGCGCGATCGTTTCCGCAAGAGCCCGGATGTGCGCACCCACCTGCCATTGCCTGAGGGCGTGCTGTGCTGTACCGTGGCAGCCACCCTGGCTGCCCAGCGCAGCCCCGTGGCCGAGCGGCTGGTGGGCGACGGCCTGGTGCCGCTGCACAGCGCCCTGGGCTGGCATGATGACCCTGCGAGGCGCCTGGCGTTTGCCGCAGCGCAGCAGTGCGTGGTACACCGGGTGGGCCACCTGCAATTGCTGGGCAATGTCCGTGTGGCGCGGCAACTGGCGCTTTGGCTCGCACCGGCAGGCTGAACACCAGTGCCGGCTGTCGCCTTTATTTGTGCTCGCGCGCCAACTGGGGCGCGGGCATTGCTACCATCGTGCCATTCGCGCCGCATGTAACAAGGAGAAACGCAGTGAGCGACAAAAAATACCGCCTCGTGACCCGCAGCGACTTTGACGGCCTGGTGTGTGCCGTGCTGCTCAATGAGCTGGACCTGATCGATGACATCACCTTCGTGCACCCCAAGGACATGCAGGACGGCAAGGTACCGATCACCGAACGGGACATCACCACCAACCTGCCCTATGTGCCTGGCGCGCATCTGGTGTTCGACCACCATGAATCTGAAACCGTCCGCAACTCGGGGCGGCGCGACAGCAACCACATCATCGAGGCGCATGCGCCCTCGGCGGCACGCGTGGTCTACAACCACTATGGTGGCAAGGCGGCGTTCCCACGCATCACCGACGAGATGATGGCGGCGGTGGACCAGGCAGACTCGGCCCAGTACTCGCGCGAGGACATCCTGAACCCCGAGGGCTGGGTGCTGCTCAATTACCTCATGGATTCGCGCACCGGCCTGGGGCGCTTCCGCGAGTTCCGCATCAGCAACTACGCGCTGATGATGGACCTCATCAAGTACTGCCGCGACCACACCATCGAAGAGATCCTGGCGCTGCCCGACGTGCAGGAGCGCGTGGCGCTCTACCGCGAGCACGCGCCCAAGGCCAAGGATCAACTGCTGCGCTGCGCCATCAAGATCAGCAACCTGGTGGTGCTGGACCTGCGCGACGAGGAGACCATCTGGGCGACCAACCGCTTCATGATCTACGCGCTGTTCCCCACGGCCAACATCTCCATCCACATGATGTGGGGGCTGCAAAAGCAGAACACCGTGCTGGCCACCGGCAAATCCATCCTGGACCGCAGCAGCCAGACCCATGTGGGCAACCTCATGCTGGAGTTCGGCGGTGGCGGCCATGCCGCCGCAGGCACCTGCCAAGTGGCCAATGACAAGGCCGACAATATCCTGCAAGCGCTGATTCAGCGCATCACGCTCGACCGCTAAGGTGGCTTGGCGAGGGGAGGGGCTGAGTGCTGCCCTCCCCTGCGCCCTTCGGTCAATCTTCGCCGAAGAGAACCCGGTACAGGGCTGCGCCCAACAGGGCGCCGACCAGGGGGGCGGCCCAGAAGACCCACAGCTCCGACAGCGCATAACCCGGGCCGAACAGGGCCGGGCCGGTGCTGCGCGCCGGATTGACCGAGGTGTTGGTCACCGGGATCGAGATCAGGTGGATCAGCGTCAGGCACAGGCCAATCGCCAGCCCGCCCACGCCTTCGGCCGCCCGGCGCGAGGTGGCGCCCAGGATCACGATGAGGAACACGGCCGTGAGCACCACTTCGGTCACCACGGCGGCCATCAGGCCATAGCCGCCTGGGGAGTGCTCGCCATAGCCGTTGGTGGCAAATCCGCCAATGTCGGCCCCGGGCTTGCCGGTCGCGATCAGGTAGAGCGCGCCTGCCGCCACGATGGCGCCCAGCACCTGGGCGGCGATGTAGCTTGGCAGCTCGGCCGCCTTGAACCGGCCCCCGATGACCAGACCGACCGACACCGCCGGGTTGAAATGCCCGCCGGAGATGGGCCCCAGTGCATAGGCGCCCGTGAGCACCGTGAGGCCGAACGCCAGGGAAACGCCCAGGAAGCCGATGCCCAGCTGGGGGAACGCGGCGGCCAGCACGGCGCTGCCGCAGCCGCCGAACGTGAGCCAGAAAGTACCGAGGAACTCGGCAGACCATTTTTGCAGGGAGGTGGGCATGGGGGATTCCAAAGGCACGGCTGGCGGCACCCCGCCGCAGCACGGGTGCATCTTATGGCGGCAAAATAGGCAATACCGGCGCCAATGGCCCGCCAATTGTCAACAATGCGCGGTAAGCTCGCCGCCGGGCTGCGCTGGCCGGCGGCCATCCGCGCAGCGCCAGCCTTGAAATCGGCGGATACGCCCCGAGCTGAGCACCCGCGAACGTCCTTTGCACGCTGGCCTCTGGCGTGCCGACGGCGCTCCCCGAGACCGTTCGAAAGCAACTCCAAGACACCATGAGCAACAAACAAACCCTGTCGTTCCAGGCCGAAGTGGCCCAGCTTCTGCACCTGGTCACCCACTCGCTGTACTCCAACCAGGAAATCTTCCTGCGCGAGCTGATCTCCAACGCCTCGGACGCCTGCGACAAGCTGCGCTTCGAGGCCCTGAACAACAATGCCTTGTACGAAGACGCGCCCAACCTCGAAGTGCGGGTGTCCTTCGACCAGGCCGCCAAGACGCTGACCATCACCGACAACGGCATCGGCATGACGGCGCAGGAAGCCATCGACCACCTGGGCACCATCGCCAAGAGCGGCACCAAGGACTTCATGGGCAAGCTCTCGGGCGACCAGAAGGCCGATGCGCAGCTCATCGGCCAGTTCGGCGTGGGCTTTTACTCCGGCTTCATCGTCGCCGACAAGATCACTGTGGAGTCGCGCCGTGCCGGCGTGCCGGCCGAAGAGGGTGTGCGCTGGACCAGCGGCGGCACCGGGGACTTCGAGGTGGAGGCCATCACCCGTGCCGAGCGCGGCACCAGCATCATCCTGCACCTGCGCGACGATGCCGAGGAATACCTCAACGCCTGGAAGCTCAAGTCCGTCATCGCCAAATATTCGGACCACATCAGCCTGCCCATCCTGATGGAAAAGGAAGAGTGGAAGGACGGCGAGCTGATCAACCCTGCGGACGAGAGCGGCGGGCGCCAGCCCGGCGGCATGGCCAAGACCGGCGAGTGGGAAACCATCAACAAGGCCAGTGCCCTGTGGACGCGCCCCAAGAAGGACATCTCCGAAGAGCAGTACCAGGAGTTCTACAAGGCCATCAGCCACGACCACGAGGCCCCGCTGACCTGGGCGCACAACCGCGTGGAAGGCAACACCGAGTACACGCAGCTGCTGTACATCCCCGCCAAGGCGCCGTTCGACCTGTGGAACCGCGACAAGAAGGCCGGCGTGAAGCTGTACGTCAAGCGCGTGTTCATCATGGACGACGCCGAAGCGCTGATGCCCACCTACCTGCGCTTCGTCAAGGGCGTGATCGACTCGGCCGACCTGCCCCTGAACGTGAGCCGCGAGCTGCTGCAGGAAAGCCGCGACGTGCGCGCCATCCGCGAAGGCTCGACCAAGCGCGTGCTGTCCATGCTCGAAGACCTGGCCAAGCACGACAAGCATGAAGCCGCCGCCGCCGGTGTCGACGGTGTGACCGACGTGGTCGATGCCGACGACCAGGCCAAGGAAGGCAAGTACAGCGCGTTCTACGCCGAATTCGGCTCGGTGCTCAAGGAAGGCCTGGGCGAGGATTTTGGCAACCGCGAGCGCCTGGCCAAGCTGCTGCGCTTTGCCAGCACCACCAGCGACACCGCCAGCGTCAGCTTCGCCGACTACAAGGCACGCATGAAGGACGGCCAGGAGGCCATCTACTACATCACTGCCGACACCCTGGCCGCAGCCAAGAACAGCCCGCAGCTCGAAGTCTTCAAGAAGAAGGGCATCGAAGTGCTGCTGATGACCGACCGCGTGGACGAGTGGGCGCTGAACTACCTCAACGAGTTCGATGGCACCCCGCTGCAAAGCGTGGCCAAGGGCGCGGTGGACCTGGGTTCGCTGCAGGACGAGGCCGAGAAGAAGGCCGCCGAAGAGGCCGCCGAGGCCTTCAAGCCGCTGCTGGCCAAGCTCAAGGAGGCCCTGAAGGACAAGGCCGAGGACGTGCGCGTGACCACGCGCCTGGTCGACTCACCGGCCTGCCTGGTGGTCCAGGACGATGGCATGAGCACCCAGCTGGCCCGCATGCTCAAGCAGGCCGGCCAGCAGGCACCCGAGTCCAAGCCCGTGCTGGAGGTGAATGCCGAGCATGCCCTGGTCAAGAAGCTCGAAGGCAGCGTGCATTTCCATGACCTGGCGCACATCCTGTTCGACCAGGCCCTGCTGGCCGAGGGCGGCCTGCCTGCCGACCCAGCGGCCTACGTCAAGCGCGTGAACGCCTTGCTGGTGTGATGCCTGCTCGTGCAGCTGCCCCGGGCGGCTGCACCGACAGGAGTCCGGGGCGCCTTGGAGAGTGGCGTCGTCGTCACTCTTCCTTTGCTTTGGCCATGATGCGGGCGTGGACGGCGTCGCGCTCGGTCGGCGCCGCATCGATCAACTGCTTGAGCAGACCGTCGGGCAGCTCGGTGTACTGGCGGCGGTCGTTCTTGACCGGCACATTGCGCCAGCCCGACAGCACCATCCAGCTCCACAGGTCGCGCGAGATGGGCTCGGTGACGGTCATCTTGACGTCGCCACGGATGATGGCGATCCCCACTGCAGGCACGCTGCCCACGGGGGCCGGCTTGCGTTGCTGGCGGATCGAGAGAAGGTTGCGGAACAGGTCTTTCATGGGACTGGCCAGTGTGCAATAGCAAAGATGGCTTCAAGCATATACGAGGCCCGCTCGGGCCCCAAGCGCCAATGGTCCTTTCCCCGGCCGCAAGACTGGCTGCATTCCCAGCGCTTGCGCACGGATCTGGCCCTGCATCGCCCTGCGCGATGCGCCTTCTTCAGGCGCTCAGTGGCTCTTCGCCCATGGCTTCGCATTGCTCGATCAGCATGTCCACCTGGCCGCGCCAGTAGTCGCTGCTGCCGAACCAGGGGAAGGTGGCCGGGAAGATCGGGTCCTCCCAGCGCCGCGCCAGCCAGGCGCTGTAGTGGATCAGGCGCAGTGTGCGCAGCGGCTCGACCAGGGCCAGCTCGCGCCGGTCGAAGCTGCGGAACTGCTCGTAGCCTTCGATCAGGGCACTGAGCTGCTGCGTGCGCTGGCGCCGGTCGCCGGACAGCAGCATCCAAAGATCCTGCACGGCCGGGCCCATGCGCGCGTCGTCCAGGTCCACGAAGTGCGGACCGCCGCCGGGCAGGTCGGTCGGCGTCCAGAGGATGTTGCCGGGGTGGCAGTCACCATGCAGGCGGATGGCCTTGGCATTCTGCAGGCTGCTGGCCGCCACCAGCGCAAGCGCCTTCTCGCACTGCTCGCGCCAGGCCGATTGCATGTCCAGCGGAATCATGTCGTGGCCCAGCAGCCAGTCGCGCGATGCCGTGCCAAAGCCCTGCAGGTCCAGCGCAGGGCGGTGCGTGAAGGGCCGGGCCGAGCCCACGGTGTGGATGCGGGCCAGAAAGCGGCCGATCCACTCGAGCACCTCGAAGTCGTCGAGCTCGGGCCCGCGCCCGCCGCGCCAGGGGCTCACGGAAAAGGCAAAGCCGCCGTGGGTGTGCAGGGTGCTGCCGTTCAGTGCCATCGGGCCCACGGCCGGCACCTCGGCCGCCATCAGTTCGGCGGCAAAGGCATGCTCTTCGAGGATCTGGGCGTCCGTCCAGCGACTGGGGCGGTAGAACTTGGCCACCACGCGCTGGCCGTCTTCGAGCGAAACCTGGTAGACACGGTTCTCATAGGACGACAGGGCCATGAGCCGGCCGTCTCCGTACAGGCCCACGCTGGCCAGTGCGTCGAGCACCTGGTCCGGCGTCAGGCGCGCGTAGGGGTGCAGGTCAGAGGCGCTGGGGGCGGCGGTGGGGTCGGTCGGGGGCAGTCGGTTCATGCCCCATTGTCCCCCGCGCTGGAGCCCCCGCCGATCAGGAGGGCTGAAGGCTGGCCATGTGGCCGCGGCGGGGGTCGCCCCCGCCCGCCAGAACGGTGGCAAACAGCGCCTGTGCGGCATCGGGGCCCTGGTGCTGCTGCACCTGCAGCCAGGGGGTGGGCGGCGCCTGCACGGCTGCGGCAAAGGCCTGCCAGGCAGCCACGAGCCGCTCGTTGAGCACCTGCGCGCCCCAGTCGTCGCGGCGCTTTTTGATCTGTGCGGGGGCAAAGAACATGGTCGGGCGCGGGCCGGGCAACTGGCCGGCGCCGCCCAGGTCGTTCACATGGCTGGCGCCCACGGCGCAGCTGTAGGCCAGCGCGGAAAAGCGCTGGTGGATGGCCTCGCGCACGGCCACGCTGCCGGCAAAGTCGATGTAGATGCAGGGCGTGGCAGCCTCGATCTGCTCCAGCGCGTCGTAGGCCACCACCCGGTCGTAGCAGCCCAGGCTTGCGCAGAAGGCCACATTGCCGGGCGAGGTCAGGCCAATCACCTCCAGGCCGCCCCGCTGCGCGAGCTGGAAGGCAGTGCCGTAGGCCGTCTTGCTCGATGCGCTGGACAGCAGCAGGCGCTTGGCACCGAAGAACTGCTGGTCGGCCATGAAGTCGTCGATCAGCCAGGAGGTGATGAACAGCGGGCGCAGCAGTGCCTGGATCTCCTCGGAGTCGGGCGTGTAAAACGGATCGGTGCGGTTGCGTACGTACTGGTTGTACACCGCGTGCAGGCTGGCACGGTGGGCTGCGCCGTCGTAAAAGCCTGCCGGGGTCAGCCGTGCGGGCGTGAGCACGGCGTGGGTGGACATGGGCCAGTAGCCGTAGAGCCGCTCGCCCATAGCCACGCCAGGGTGCAGGGACTGGACCACGTCGCCGAAGCCCCACACAGGCACGATGCCCCAGCCCGTCTCGTCCGATGGAAAGAACTGCCAGTAATTGAGCATGCCGCCCAGTGCGGCATAGGTGATGTTGTTGGCCGTGAGCGCAAAGCGCTCGACGCGCACGCGCACCTGGCCATCGGCCAAAGGAACTTCCTGGGTGGTGCGCAGGGCGGTGTGGGCCAGGGCATCCTGGCGCACGAGGAGGGTGGTGGTGCTCATGGCCGCACGCTAAACGAATCTGCCAATGCGTTCAAGCAGGCGTCGGCGCATGCGCGACACACGGGTGCACCGCCCCATGGAAAAAGGCCCGCCAGCAAGGCCGGCGGGCCTTTGTTCAGGGCCGCGGCCCTGGTAGCGGTGGTGCGTCTCAGGCGTTGGCGGCCTTGGGTTTGTCCAGTGTCAGCACCAGCGCCAGGGCGATCAGCGCGGGCAGGGCCTGGGTGAAGAAGATCTTGGGCACGGCGGTGGCACCGCCGTAAACCCCGGCCACGATCACGCAGGCCAGAAAGAAGATCTTGAACACCCGGTTGTTGGTGGCGAGGCCGAAGATGAGGCCCGCCGCCAGAAACCCGTTGTACAGGCCCTGGTTGGCGGCCAGCGTCACGGTGGCGTCGGCCAGCTCCTGGGTCAGGTTGAAGGTCTTCAGCCCCAGCGGCTTGTTCCAGAAGAACATCTCCAGCACCAGGATGTACACATGCTCGATGGCCACCAGGGCCACCGCGATGCGGGGAATCAGCAGCCGGGCCACCGATTACACCAGCGTGATGGTCACGTCGATGTTGCCGCGCGTGGCGTTGGAGTAAGGGCAGACCTGGTGGGCTGCGTCCACCAGCTTCTGGGCCGTGGCGGGGTCCAGGCCAGGCAGGCTGATTTTCAGGCGGGCAGCGATGCCATAGGCGTTCGGGATCGGGCCCAGGTCGACTTCGGCGTCGATGGACACGTCCTGGGGCACGGGGATGCCGATCTTGCCGCCGACAGCCTTCATGGCGCCGATGAAGCAGGCTGCGTAGCCCGAGGCGAACAGCTGCTCGGGGTTGGTGCCGGTGCCGGACGTGCCAGGCGAGGACAGCTTGACATCCAGCCGGCCATCGTCGGTCTTGGCGGCGCCGTCACGGCCACCGGTCACGTGGGCCTTGGCGGTGTAGAGGACTTTTTCGAGTTGAGTCATGGTGTCTTCCTTTGCAGTGGATGAATGTCCTGAATGCGGACGGGGTGGGAAAGAAAAAAAGTCAGCGCGGCGGCTGGATCCGGTCGCGGAAGGTCTTGAGCTGCCCGGTCAGGGCGGTCAGCTCGGGCAGGGTGCACTGGCTGCTTTCGAGCACGCAGGGCGGAATGGCCTCGGCCTTGTCGCGCAGCGCCCGGCCCGGGGCCGTGAGGCTGATGCGCACGCGGCGCTCGTCCTGAGCATCACGGATGCGGGCGATCAGGCCCGAGGTTTCCAGGCGCTTGAGCAAAGGGGTGAGCGTGCCCGAGTCGAGGAACAGGCGCTCGCCCAGTTCGGAGACGGTCACGCCGTCCTCCTCCCACAGCACCAGCATCACCAGGTACTGGGGGTAGGTCAGGCCCACGGTTTCGAGCAGAGGCTTGTACAGCTTGGTCATTGCCAGCGAGGCGGAATACAGCGCGAAGCACACCTGGTTGTCCAGGCGCAGCAGGGCCGGGCTGGGGGTGTGGGTGGAGGGGTTGCTGCGTGCCATGGGATGAATTGTGCCGCGGAATTGAATTGCGCGCAATTGAATTGTGTAATCTTTTGTTGCTGGGTCGGTCTTGTCGCGGGGTGCAGCCCGTTTCAGTTGAAGCTGTTATTCACGCACGGCGCAGGTGCGCGCGCAAGGCCATGGTGGCAACCATCCGTGACAGGCCCATTGCCGGATTGGCCTTCAGCGACCCGAGAAGCGGGCAGGGCGCTTCTCGACGAAGGCGCGCACGCCCTCCGCCGCATCCTCGCTGTTGGCCAACTGCTTCTGCACCGGGATGAAATCGGCCACCGCGGCCGCCTGGCCCTGCTCGATGGCCTTGAGCACGTTGAGCCGGGTGGCCACCACCGCCATCGGGGCCTGGGCCTCGATGCGCCGGGCGATGGCCAGGGCTTCGTCAAGCACCTGGGCTGCTGGCACCACTTTCTGTACGAAGTTCAGGCGCAGCGCCTCGGCGCTGCCGAATTCGTCGGCGGTCAGCAGGTGCAGCAGGGCATTGCCGGTGCCGGCGCGCTCGGCCATGCGCAGCGTGGCGCCGCCCGTGGCCATGATGCCGCGCTGCACCTCCATCTGCGCAAAGCGGCAGTCATCCGCCGCAACCACGATGTCGGCGCCCAGCATGAGCTCGATGCCCACCGTGAAGCAGATGCCCTTGACCGCCACCACCATGGGCTTGGTGCGGCGCCGGTAGCCTGGCAGGCCGTAGTCGTGGGGCTCCACCATGCCTTCGGGAATGGCCTTTTCGCCGCGCTGCATGTAGGCGCTCACGGCCGGCAGGTCCAGCCCCGCCGTGAAGTGGTCGCCAAAGGCATGCAGCACACCCACGCGCAGTGCCGGGTCGTCGTCCAGCCGGGTATAGGCCTCGGCCAGCTGGCGGAACATGGGCGGTGTCCAGCCATTGCGCTTGGCCGGCCGGTTGATGCCGATCAGCAGGACATGGCCGAGCACCTGGGTATCAATGCAGCCTTCGGCTGGGGGCGTGGTGGGGGTGATGCTGGTCATGGGCGCGAATGTCTCCTTGCCCCTGATTGAAAACCCGATGGAATTGTTGCGCCGTCGCCGCGGGGACAGCGCGCCCGGGACCGTCAGTAGGTATAGACGCCCTGGCCCGTCTTGCGGCCCAGGCGGCCGGCGGCCACCATTTCCTTGAGCAGCGGGCAGGGGCGGTACTTGCTGTCGCCGAATTCGGTGAGGTAGACGTCCATCACGGCCAGGCACACGTCCAGGCCGATCATGTCCGCCAGCGCCAGCGGGCCGATGGGCTGGTTGCAGCCGAGCTTCATGCCGGCGTCGATGTCCTCGGGTGTGGCCAGGCCTTCAGCCAGCACGAAGAAGGCTTCGTTGATCATGGGCACCAAGATGCGGTTGACCACGAAGCCAGGGGCGTTCTTCACGGTGATGGGGCTCTTGCCCAGGGCCTCGGCCAGCGCCTTCACGGCGTCGTGCGTGGCGTCGCTGGTCTGCAGGCCGCGGATGATCTCCACCAGCGCCATCATGGGCACCGGGTTGAAGAAGTGCATGCCGATGAAGCGGTCCGCACGCGAGGTGGCGGCGGCCAGCTTGGTGATGGAGATCGATGAGGTGTTCGACGCGATCAGCACCTCGGGCGCCACCAGCGCATCCACCTGCTTCAAGATCTTGAGCTTGAGCTCGTAGTTCTCGGTGGCGGCCTCGATCACCAGTTGCGCTGCCTTGAGGTCCTCGTAGCTGGTGGAGACCTTGATGCGCGCCAGCGCCGCAGCCTTGTCGGCTGCCGTGATCTTGTCCTTCTTGATCAGGCGGTCAAGGCTGCCGGCCACGGTGGCCAGGCCTTTTTGCACTGCAGCATCGGAGATGTCCACCATCACCACGTCGATGCCCGAGACCGCGCAGGCCTGTGCAATGCCGTTGCCCATGGTGCCCGCGCCGATGATGCCAACCGTTTGAATCGTCATATAGAGAGCTCTCTTCAAAGTGAAACAGACGGGCAGCATGGTAAGCCGAATCGCACGCCCGTTCGGTTATGGTCTGTCGGGTCCCGGCGCGGCAAAGGCTTTGCGCAGGGCCTGGAGACAAAAAACATGTTGTTCGACTACATCGTGATCGGGGGCGGCTCCGCCGGCTCCGTGCTGGCCGGCCGGCTCACCGAAGACCCCGCCGTGCGCGTATGCCTGCTCGAAGCCGGCCCCGCCGACAAGAGCGTGCTCATCCATTGCCCGGCGGGCCTGGCGGTGATGGCCAAGTTCGAGCTCAACGGCTGGGGCCAGAACACCACCCCACAGGCCGCGCTCAATGGCCGCCAGGGATACCAGCCACGTGGCAAGGTGCTGGGCGGATCGAGTTCCATCAACGCCATGGTCTACGTCCGCGGCCAGCATGCCGACTACGACCACTGGGCGGCCCAGGGCAACCCCGGCTGGGGCTGGGAGGATGTGAAGCCCTACTTCCTCAAGGCAGAGCACAACGAGCGCGGCGCCGATGCCTGGCACGGCCAGGGTGGCCCCCTGAACGTGGCCGACCTGCGCTCGCCCAACCGCTTCAGTCACCTGTTCAACGAGGCCGGCGTGCAGGCCGGCCACCCGCACAACACCGACTTCAACGGCGCCACGCAGGAAGGCGTGGGCATGTACCAGGTGACGCACAGGAACGGCGAGCGCCACAGTGCGGCCAAGGGCTACCTCACGCCCCACCTGGCGCGCAGCAACCTGCAGGTGGTCACCGGCGCGCACGCCACGCGCATTCTGTTCGAGGGCCAGCGTGCCGTGGGTGTGGAGTACCGTCAGGCCGGGGCGCTGCACAAGGTGCGCGCCAGCCGCGAGGTACTGCTGAGCGCCGGCGCGCTGCTCTCGCCGCAGTTGCTCATGCTCTCGGGCGTGGGGCCGGGCGCGCACCTGCAGCGCCATGGCATCCCGGTGCTGCACGACCTGCCGGGCGTGGGCCAGCACCTGCACGACCACCCGGATGTGGTGCAGGTGTTCAATGCGCCAGAGCTCAAGGACCTGTTCGGCATTTCACCTGCGGGCATGTGGAGCCAGTTGCTCGGCGTGCTCGAATGGCGCCGCAGCCGCACCGGTATGCTGACCACCAACTTCGCCGAGGCCGGGGGCTTTATCAAAAGCGACCCTGCCGAGGCGGCGCCCGACCTGCAGCTGCACTTCGTGATCGGCAAGCTCGTGGACCATGGCCGCAAGACGGTGCTGGGCCATGGTTACTCGGCCCACGTGTGCCTGCTGCAGCCGCGCAGCCGGGGCACGGTGGCGCTGGCGACCAAGGACCCGATGGCCCTGCCGCTGGTGGACCCGCGCTTCCTGGAGGACGCGGACGACATGCAGCGCATGGTGCGCGGCTTTCAGCGCCTGCGCGACATCCTGGCGCAGCCGGCGCTGGCACGCTTCGGCGCGCGCGAGCTGCCGGCATCGGCCGGTGCGCAGACCCCCGCGCAGATCGAGCAGTTCATCCGCCAGTACGCCGACACCATCTACCACCCGGTGGGCACCTGCCGCATGGGGCCAGGGCCGCTCGATGTGGTGGATGCGCAGCTGCGCGTGCACGGACTGCAGGGCCTGCGCGTGGTGGACGCCTCCATCATGCCGCGCATCGTGAGCGGCAACACCAACGCGCCCACGGTGATGATCGCCGAGAAGGCCGTGGACATGCTGCGCGCTGCGGCGTGATGGATGTCACGCCCTGGATTGGCGCAGGGCGCTGAAAGCGGAAATTCTTCACAGGCGAAATCGCAGTGCTTTCCTAGACTTCTTTCATCGGCTGCGGATGCATGGTGCATCCGGCCGGACACCGCCAGAACTCTCCTGCAGGCGGTGTGGCAACGCCCCGCAAGGGCAGCATGAAAGAAGAGCAAAGCGATGAACATCGACCCCCGCGAAATCTCGGCCATGATCTCGGCCCATACCGACCCTTCGGCACAACCCGGCGCGCCGCGCATGGACATGTATGCCGGCATCCACAAGGCCCTGCGCGCCGTGATGGCCCACACCCTGCTGGCCCTGGGCCGCATGGACGTGACCGATGAGGAGGAATTCGCCAGCCACTGCGAACGTGTGATGGACCTGCTGGACCTGTGCCGCTCGCACCTGCAGCACGAAAACACCTTCGTGCACACGGCCATCGAAGCCCGTGCACCGGGCGCGGCCCGCGTGCTCGAAAGCGAGCATGTTGAGCACGAGGCCGCCATCGCCGCATTGGCTGCTGGCATCACGCAGCTGCTGGGCTGTGCGCCTGCCGCGCGGCCCGTGGCCACCCAGGCGCTGTACCGGCAGCTGGCGCTGTTCATCGCCCACAACTTCGAGCACATGCATGCCGAGGAAACCACCCACAACAGCGTGCTCTGGGCGCACTACAGCGACGCGGAACTGGTGGAGGTGCACAACGCCCTGGTCGCCTCCATCCCGCCCGAGGAGATGATGGCCATCCTGCGCTGGCTGGTGCCCTTCATGTCGCCGCCCGAGCGCACGGCCTTGCTGGCCGATATGCGTGCCCATGCTCCGGCCCCTGTGTTCACCGGCGTGCTCCACAGCGTGAAGCCCCATCTCACGCCCTACGAATGGATCAAGCTGATGCGCAGCCTGGGCATGTCCTGCGAGATCGCGCCGCCGTACTGAGCCCTGCGGTGCGGGGCGGTCAGTCCGCTGCGGCTTCGGTCGGCGCGTAGCACCAGCGGTTGCGGCCGTTGCGCTTGGCCTCGTACAGGCCGGCGTCGGCGTGGGCGATCAGCTCATCCACGCCGCGCCCGTGGTCAGGGAAATGCGACAGGCCGATGCTGGTGCCGATGTCCGCGCCGCCGACGGCGAGCTGAAAGCGGTCGGTCAGCGCCGCCACCATGCGGTTTGCCACGCTCTGTGCGTCTTCGGCGCTGGCGCCGGGCAAGACGCACAGGAACTCGTCGCCGCCCAGGCGTGCCAGGGTGTCGCCTTCGCGCAGGCAGCCGCGCAGGCGCTGCGTCACCAGGCACAGCAGTTCGTCGCCCGCTGCATGGCCCATGGTGTCGTTGACATGCTTGAACTTGTCCAGGTCAAGGAACAGCACCGTGAGCAGCCCCTGGCGCGTGTTGGCATCGGTCAGCGCCTGGCGCAGCCGGTCGCGCGCAATCATGCGGTTGGGCAGGCCGGTCAGCGGGTCCAGATTGGCGGCCTCCAACTCGCGGCGGGTCTCGTCCAGGTCGGAGATGCGGCATTCAAGTTCGAACTCGCGCGCCTCCAGCTTGACCACCATATGGGCGAAGGCCTCGGTCAGTCGGGCCTGAACGCTTTCCTCGGGGCGCTCGCCGGTCATGTCCATGAGCGGCCCGATGGCGCGCAGGTCCCCCTGCTGGGCGATGCGCTGCATGATGTCGCACAGGCGTTGCAGGAAGGCGTCGTCGGTCTCGGCAGGGGTCACAGGGTGTTCTCCTCGTGGCGGCAGGCAGCATGTGCGTGGCTGCTGCAGGCGCGTGCCAGCGCAAAAAATCACAGCAACAACGGCATGTTTGGGTGTTACAAAAAGCGCAAAGCGAGGCGCACAAACGACAGCCCCGCGACGGACACGATGATACGCTCGTACACTTGTTAACAATCTAGGGCCTGTCAGCAGGCCCTACCGTGACTGCGCCGCCCCAGCGGCCGGCAGGCAACGCGATACCGTGATCTCGTTGACCTCACCGTCGCGCCGATACTCGAAACGATCTGCCAACCTCTGCACGAAATGCACGCCCAGGCCACCTATGTCCCGATCATCGAGCGAGGCCCCCACGTCGGGCGCCGCCAAGGTGGTGGGATCGAATGCCCGCCCATGGTCGCGCAACACGGCCTGCAGCCGGGCCGGCGCATCAAAGCGCACATGCACCTCCACCAGGCCGCCCTGTCCCGCATAGCCATGCATGGCCACATTGGTCAGCAATTCGTCGAGCATCAGTCCAAAGGACGAAGCCAGGGGCATCGGCACCCCATTGTCATCCGCCCAGGCCTCCAGCCGCTCGAAGAAAAAGGGAAGCTCGGCAACGGTGCCGTGCAGGGTCTGCTGCCATTCGAGCGGTGGATTCATAGATGTCTGCGCGCTGAAACCTTGGGCTGCTCCTGCGGGCGCTGTCTGCGCCGCAGTCCGGTGGGTCGCCGAAGCATTGTGGCATGAGCCGGACCATGCAAACGCTTTCGTCGCCCTCAGCACCCCAGGTCGCCAGCACCGCCGTCGCGGCAAGGCCCACACTCGCTGCGCTGTGGGAACTCGCCGGACTGTGGCTGCTCATCGTGCTGGCCGGCATCGCACTGATCACCAGCCTGCTGCTGGACGTGCGCGCGCAAGAAGAAGCGCAGATAGAGCGCTCGCGCCTGTCGCTGACGCTGGTGGAACTGCAGGAGGCCATCGAGGGCGACCTCGGGCTGGGCTTTGATCTGCCCGACCACCGCGGCATCCAGCCCCGGCTGGAGCGTGCCTTGGCCAGTGACACCCAGCTTTACGCCATCGATGTGGTGGACCGCGTGGGCATCGCCCTCTTCAGCACCGACCGGGGCGCCATCGGCGAGGCGCTGCAGCCCCGTGCGGCACGCGCGGCCGAGGCCGGCGCGCGCCAGGACCGGATCTGGAGCGCAGCGCTCCCGGGAGAGGCCATCATGGGCCTTCCCCTGCACAACGCCTTCGGCGAGGTTGTGGGCCACATCAGCGCCACGTATGCGACCCAGCCCGTGCGCTTTCGGCTCGCGGTGTGGCAGCCTGATGGACAAACCCTCACGCTGGGCGCCATGGCGGTGCTGGTGCTGGCCATCGCCGGCCTGCTGGGCTGGCTGGCCACGCTCTGGGCCCTGCAACCGCAGTCGGCCCGGTTGCGCATCGAATGCCAGCGCTCGCAGACGCGGGCACTGGGGCGCAGTGCCCAGGTTCGCCAGCGCATGGACGAATGCCTGGTGCGCCTGGACGAAAGCGAGCGCTCCGAATGACCGCGCGCCGCGCTTTCGACCCCGCGACCCGCCTGGGCATCGCGGCCTTGGTGCTGCTGCTGCTGGCTGCCTGCGTCCTGTCCATCTACACCTATGACCAGTTGCGCGACCTGCGGGCCGCAAGCGACCGAACGCGTTCGCAGCTGATGGCCCAGTCGCTGAGCGTGCGCATCAGCCACGCCGTCGAATCCGGCATCCCGCTGCGCGGCCTGGTGGGCGTAGAGGCGCTGTTCCAGCAGCGCATGGCGTCGCAGCCCGACATCCATGCCGTGGCACTGGTGCTGCCCGACGGCAAGGTACTCTGGGAGGTCACGCGCGACGCAGCCGCGGCAGGTGCCACGGCCGAGGCGCCTGTGCAGGTCCGTGGCGCTTCCGTGGCCACCCTGCGCCTGGCTTTGCGCGACAGCGGTGCCGCCGCCTTCGCCCGTGCCACGGCCGCCCTGCTGCTGCCTGCCATCGGGGTGCTGGCACTGCTGGCCTATCTGGCCGCGCGCTTTTCGCAGGCCCAGGGCATCGAGTTGCGCAACCATGCCGCCTGGCGCGCGCGCCGCGCCATCGCCCAGGGTCGCTACGACAACACCGTGGTGCTGCCGCAACGGCGCGGGTTCGACCTGCGGGTGCAGCAATTGGGCCATGCGGTGCGCGAGGTGCACGAAGGGCTGGTGCGCGTGCGCCGCCTCATCGCCTCGCTGCGCCAGACCGAACCCCAGCACGCGCGGCGCGAACGCCTGGACCAGTTGCTGGCCAAGGCCGAGGCCCATGACCGCTTCGCCGAACACGGTATTGCCCAGGTGCGGGTGGTCGCAGCAGAAGCGCAGGCGTTCTGGATCGCCCTGCTCGTGGCCTTGAGCGCGCTGGCGCTGCAGACCCTGTGGCTGCGCAGCCTGCACCTGCAAGGCGAAACACCCTGGCAGTGGCAGGGCCTGGCACCGGCCACTGCCGCCAGCCTGGCCGCCTTCTTCGTGGCGGGCACGGCGGCCTGGTCCGTGACACGCTGGCGCCGCTGGCCAGCGCCCACCGTGGTGCTGCCCGCCTGCATCGCCCTGTTGGCCACAGCCATGGCCTGCGCCAGCGGCCTGCCAGCGAGCCTGCCCTGGACCTTCGCCATGGCGGCGGGTGCCTGGCATGGCCTGGTGGTGGGCGCCGTGCTGGCCGCCTGCCAGGCCGTCGAACACGTGCCACGCACCCGGCCCGAATACGCGCACGCCCGACCCCGCTGGCGCGCCGCGACCTGGAGCGCCTGGACCGTCGCTGCCGTCTGGCTGGGCCCGGCGCTGGGCAGCCTGGCGCTGGACGCCTTGGGCATGCTGCAGGGAGCCTATGCGTTGCTGCTGCCCGCCGTGTGCGCGGGCTTTTTTGTGGTGCGCTGGAACGGACCGCGCAGCCCCTGGCGCAGCCGCACGGGGGTGCACGGCAACGCCCTGCCCGCAGCGGCCCGGCCCGCGGCCGACCGCACCAGGGCATTGGGCCAGTCCGGTGCCGCCGGCTTGCTGCTGGGCCTGGCGCTGGCCGCACATGCGCTGGGGCAGCCCCCCATTTGGGCACCCCTGCTGGGGCTGGGCGTGGCGGCCGGGCTGTTCCTGCGCGGGCGCATGCCGTCCCCGAGCATCCTGACCGCCGTGGCCGCCGTAGCCACCCTGCTGGCCTTGGCCATCGCCTCGGGTTGGCTGCCCACGGGCTGGTATCTGCAGGATGCGGCGCTGGTGCTGGCCGCCCTGCTGACCGGCGTCGCGCTGGGCCGGCTGGCGCGCACAGCCGAGGGCCAGGGCCGGCTGCCCGAGCTGTCGGCGGCCCAATGGGCCGCGATGGGCCTCGGCGCCGTGGTTGCCAGTGGCGCTCTGGGCGCCCACCTGCACGGCGGCTGGCCCTTGCTAGCGGCCGCGTTGCTGCTGCTGGTTTGCAGCAGGCACGCTCAGCGCGCCGCTGGGAGTGCGGTCCGCGCCGGGGGGCACCATGCACCTTAAGCACCGGCTTATCGCCATCCTGCTGGCCGCCATGGCCCTGTTGGTCGCAGCCTTCGCCACGATGGGCTGGCTCAGCGACCAGCGCTGGTCGCAGCGTTACGACGAAGTGCTGCTGCAGAACCAGCGCATCGCCTGGGACAAGCTGCAGAACGAAAACCTTGACCGCCAGGACGTGCTGGCCCAGCAGCTGCTGGAGGATGCGGCTATCCGCGACCTTGCAGCGCACGGTGCCGGGGCCCGCATCGACGCGCTGCTGGCGGCCGCGACTCGGCGCGCACCGGGCTTGCGCATCGATGTCTTCGACCGCCAGGGCACGCTGGTGGCCACCACCGAGCCCGGGATCGATCCGCAGGCGATGGCCGAAGTCCGTTGGGTGGCCACGGCCAGTGGTCAGAGCGGCGCCGTGCGCGGGCTCAGCCAGGTGGCGGTGCGCCAGTACCAGTGGGTGGTGGTGCGCGGCTTCGACGGCGGCGCGCTGGCCGTAGGCCAGGACGTCGCCCCCAAGCTGTCCGAGCTGGCCACCTACCTGGGAGGTGACATCTTCCTGGCCAACATGCGCGGCGCGGAATCCGTGGGCACCCGCGCGGGCGTGCTGGCTGCCACCGAAACGCCGATCCCCGTGCGCTCCAACCAGGCCGTCACCGTGCAGCTGGAAGACCACAACCGTGAACCACGCGCCCTGCGCATCGTCAGCCAGCCCGTGCGCAACCCCGATGCGCGCATCGTTGGCGCTCTGGTCTGGATGCAGGACGTGAGCGACAGGCACTACGCCGACCAGCTGTTCTCGCGCACCGCGCTGGCGGCGGCGCTGGCCTTCGCCGCGATGCTGGCGGCAGGCCTCGTGGTCTACCTGCGCCACGCGATGGAGCCGCTGGCGCGCTCGGTCGGCGTGCTCAACGCGCTGGCGCGCGGCGCCACCGATGCCTCGCTGGACCAGGGCGAGGAAGACGCCGAGGACGAGTCCGGAGAGATCGCGCGCGGCGTGGTGGCCATCCGCTCGGAACTGCTGAACCTCGAAACCCTGCGCCAGGAGCGCATCCGCACCCGCCAGCAACAGGAACGCCTGATCCGCGACCAACTGCGCACCCTGGCCGACAGCCTGGACCTGGCCTCGCGCGAGGAGATCCTCGCGGCGCTCGGTTCGAGCGCCGAAACGCCGGTCAGCCACGCCCCGGCCGACGCCAGCGCCGCGCCGACCAACCATTTGGCCGAACTCGCGGGGATCCTGGGCCGCATGTCCGGGCTGGTCACCAACCAGCAAAGCCGCCTGCTCAAGCTGCTGCGCGAGCTGCAGGCGGCGGTGGTGACCCAGGCCACCCTGGCCAGCCTGCAACAGGAGCTGGAGATCGCCCGCCAGATGCAGCTGTCCATCCTGCCGCGCTCGGCGCCCGACGTGGGGGAGGTCGACATCGCGGCCACCATGATCCCGGCCAAGGAAGTAGGGGGCGACTTCTACGACTATTTCCCGATCGACGACGAGCACCTGGCCGTGGTCGTGGCCGACGTATCGGGCAAGGGCGTGCCGGCCGCATTCTTCATGGCGATCTCGCGCACCCTGCTCAAGAGCAACGCACTGTTCCTGCGCGAACCCGGTGCCACCATCCGGGCCCTCAACGACCAGCTGTGCGCCGAGAACGACCAGATGATGTTCGTCACCGTGTTCTACGGCGTGCTGCACTTGCCTACCGGGCGGCTGGTTTACGTGAATGCGGGCCACAACCCGCCGGTGCGCCTGACCGGCACCAGCGCCGCGCTGTTCCCGCGCGGCAGGAACATGGCGCTGGCCGTGATGGAAGAGCAGGAATACACCGAGGGCGAGGTCACGCTGGCCCCCGGCGAAACCGTCGTGCTCTATACCGACGGCGTGACCGAAGCGACCAATGCGGACAATGCGCTTTTTGGGGACGCCGCCCTGCTTGCGGCCATGAAAGCCATTGTCAGCGACCCCCGAGAGGTGGTCACGGCGCGCATTCCCGAGCAGCTCGTGAGTGCCGTGCGCGGCTTCGAGAACGGCGCCGCGCAAGCCGACGACATCACGGTGGTGGCAATGACCTACCGGGGGCGGCGGTTGTGACCGAGATGGCGCGCGTAGCGCAACGACACCGCACCGTCGGGTGTGCGCACCTCGCCCACGCAGGCGTAGCCGGCCAGCGCCGCC
This sequence comes from Acidovorax sp. Root219, assembly GCF_001428665.1. GTDB lineage: Bacteria > Pseudomonadota > Gammaproteobacteria > Burkholderiales > Burkholderiaceae_C > Acidovorax. The sequence goes on along the minus strand of NZ_LMIJ01000010.1, from coordinate 369,341 downwards.
GCGCGCAGGGCCTCGTAGTCCAGGCTGGGCAGCAGCAACTCCCCCTCGGCCGCAAAGTCCATGCCCTGCTCAAGATCGATCATGGCCACGTGGCGGTGCAGGCCGTCGATCATGCCGGTCCAGACGACACGCAGGCCCTGGCGCAGCATGTTGTGGCGGCTGCGGTGGTTGAGCAGGGAGACCAGGGCCATGCACAAGGGACGTCCGCAGGCCTGTGCCAGGCCCAGGCGCGCCGACAGCAGCGTGCGCTGCAACTGGCGACCACGCCACTGCGGCAGCACCATGCAGCTCGACAGATGCGCCACCATGCCCTGCTGTGCCGGCTCCAGGCCGATCACGTGGCCCAGGTTATGGGCCTCCTGTTCGCCCGGCAGTTCGATCATGGCGTAGGCGATCAGGGCGTCGTCCACAAACACCCCGATGACTTCGCCGCTCGGAGACAGGTGGGCCTGGAAGAAGTTCTCCTCGTGGTCCTCGCGCACATAGAGGTCAGGGTCGGGCAGCGTGGCCAGCACGGTGTTGCGCAAGGCCACCCACGCCTCGAAATCTTGCGACTCCAACAAGCGGGTGTGCGCCTGGGGCAGTTGGCCCAGTCCCACTTCAGGCAGCAGGACGCGCGGTATGGGGGACAGGGAGCTGAGCACGGTGGACGGGGTGGCGCAAACAGCGCGCAACGGGTCGAAAGGGTTGAAAGGGTTCGTAACGACGCCCCGACTATAGAACAGCTCCATGACATTCGACGAAACCGGCATACCAAGGAAGCACTTCCATGACCGACACGACCAACCCCACGCCCGGCACCGAAATCGATGTGGCCGCACTGCAGCGACGCCTGCGGCGCGAATCCCTGGTATTCGCTGCGATCTTTGCGCTGGTGCTGTTTGGCCTGTCCCTGGTGCTGATCGCCTGGCGGACCGAGCAGTTGCTGACCCAGCTCACGCAGGACCGTACCGTGCGCCTGCTGCGCCAGGTGGCCGACGAGACCGAGTCCGGGCTGCGCTTCGGCGTTTCCGTGGCCGACCAGACCGTGCTGTCCGAGCGGGTCGCGCGCCTGGGCGCAGCGGGCAGCCCGCTGCGCGGGGTGTTCATCGACACCGATAGGGGCGAGGCCGTTTTGCGCTCGGGCGACCCTGAGCTGCATGCCACCATCGCGCCGCGCTGGAGGCAGGCGGTGATCGACGCCGGGCCGGGCCATGCCCCGGCGGTACGCAACACGGGCCGCTATGCGTGGGTTGGCGCGGCCATTTTCGATTCCACCGGCGTCCCAGCGGCCACCCTGTGGGGGGCGCTCGACCTGGCCGAGGTGCGCGCCCAGGCGCGGGGCGTCGCGCTGGACATGGTGCTGCGCGCCCTGCCGCTGATGCTGCTGGCCCTGTTGATCACCTGGTGGCTGCTGCTGCGCTGGAGCAGCCGCGTCATCACCTCCATGCGCGGCATCGGCAGTGGCGTCGGCGCACGGGCCATCCAGGGCTCCGCCAAACAACTCTGGCTGGCCGTGGTCTTCAGCGCGGTGGTGGCGCCCGCCGCGATGCTGTGGATCGCGCGCGAGGCAGCACGTCCTGCCGTCACGGCGCAGATCCAGGAAAACGCCGACGCTGTGGGCCGCGCGCTGTCGGGCCAGGTCGCGCGCGCGCTGTCGCTCGGCGTGCCCTGGAGCGCGATGAATGGGGTGGACGAACTGTTTCGGCAGCAGCTTGTCGAAGCGCCCGAGCTGAACTACCTGGCACTGCAGCCCCCCAGCGGCCCGGCGCAAAATGCCACCTGGAGCGGCGACGCGCCTGCGCAGGCACGCGAAGATGCGTCCGACTTCCCGCGGCGCAAGCTCACGGCCGGCGATGGCGCTGTGGTCGTCGGCTACCCGGCCGACTTCGTGGACCGCCAGCTCGCGGGCATGTTGATCGACCTGGTGCTGGCCCTGGTGATCGCCGCCGTGCTGGTGCGCGAACTCGCGCGCGGCCTGTGGCGCCGCTCGCTGCTGTTCCCGCTGGCCGCCTATGTGCAGGCCCGGTTGTGGCAAGGGCTGCAGCGGCGCTGGCAAAAAAACCACACCATCGACCAGGAAAGCGCCCAGGCCCATGAGCGCGACGCCGCCGAATGCCGGGCACAGCTGATTCGCGCTGCGCGCAGTGGCAGCGCCACGGCCGAAACGCCCCAGGTCGGCGCCCAGCTCACCTTGCTGCGCCTGACCGTGTTCCTGGTGGCCCTGTCCGAAGAGCTGCTGCGCCCCTTCTTTACCGTGTTCGCCAGCGAGGTGCGGCCCATTGATGCCGCCCTGTCGCCCACCATGGTGGCCGGATTGCCCGTCGCCGCCTTCATGGCCACGCTGGCCCTGGCCCAGCCCGCCGGCCCGGCACTGGCGCGGCGCTTCGACCTGCGCTGGAGCCTGATGCTGGCGGCCCTGGTCGGCACCCTCGCGCTGACCGCCACCGCCTGGGCGACCGACGCGTGGACCCTGATCGGCCTGCGCGCCCTGGGTGGTGCGGCCTACGGCCTGGCGCTGATCCTGGTGCAGACGGCCATCGTGCGCATCACGCCGCCGCAACAGCGCGCGCGAGGTCTGGCCGAAGTGGCTGCGGCCATTGTGGCGGCAGGCATCGTCGGCCCGCCCTTCGGCGGCATGATCGCCGCCCGCGCTGGCGACGGCATCGGTTTCCTGGCCTGCGCGCTGTGCATGGTCGGCGCCCTGCTGGCCGCCCTGCGCCTGTCGCTGCCGGTGCCCGAGGGCAGCGCCGCAGCCCAGCGCGGCCTAGCCACCTCCGGCGGCTGGCGCGGCTACATGGCGGTGCTGCGCGAGCCACGCGCCATCTGGGTGATCCTGGGTGCGGCCCTGCCGGGCCGCCTGGTGGCCGTGACCATTCTCTCGGTGGTGGTGCCCCTGTACATGAACGAGCTGCAGCAGCCGCCTGCGGTCGCGGGCCGGGTGCTGCTGCTGTACTTCCTGTGCTTTGCGCTCACCGCCTCGCTGGCGGCGCACTGGTCGGACCTGCTCGGGCAGCGCAAGCCCTTCATCGTGGCGGGCGGCGTGCTCAGCGTGCTGGCCTGCCTGTCGCTGCCGGCCCTGGGCGGCGTCTGGGGCATGGCCGCCTGCTGCGCCCTGCTGGGCTTTGGCCAGGCGATGCAGTCGTCACCGCAGATCGCGCTGACGACCGAGGCCTTCGAGGGCGTGGATGCGAGCCGCGCGAGCGCCACACCCGAGCAGGCGCTGGCCGCGTTCCGGCTGATCGAGCGTGGCGGCAGCATCGTTGCGCCCTTTGTCACGGCGGTCGCCGTGACCGCCTTCGGCTATGCCGGCGCAGTGGTGGCCGTGGGCCTGCTGCTGTCGGTGTCGACCTTGAGCCTGGCCGCCGGCCTGCGCAACCCCCGCACCCAGGCCGCTGCGGCGGCCTGATGACCCTCTGGAGAATTACGATGAACCTGCGCCGCATCCTCATCGCCGCCGGGGCCGCCTGCGCCCTGCTGGGCAGCTCGGCTGCCATGGCCCAGAGCGCCGCCAACGCGGCGGCCTCTGGCGTGGCGGCCGCCACCAAGCGCTTCACCATCGCCATGGTGCTACCGCGCGACGACCAGAACATCGAGGCGGGCTTCACCGGCTACCTGCAGCGCCAGGACGTGCCCGTGCAGTACGTGAGCATCCGCTTCTCGGGCCGCAGTGAGGACATTCCCGAGCTGCGCGCCAAGGTGCGCGCGGCACGCCCGGACCTGATCTATGCCTGGGGCACACCCACCACCCTCGCCCTGGCGGGCCGGGATGACCAGGCAGGCAAGGACGATGCGATTCGCGACCTGCCCATCGTCTTCACCGAAGTGACCGACCCGGTGGGCGCCGGTCTGCTGCGCACGCTGGAGGGCCACGGCCGCAACGTCACGGGCGTGAGCCACGTGGCACCGCTGCCGGTGCAACTCAACGCCATCCGTGCCTACCGCCCTTTCACGCGCCTGGGCTACCTGCACAACCCGGCCGAGCCCAACTCCGGCCTGATCCGCGACCGGCTCAAGGAGCTGGCGCGCACGCAGAATTTCGAGGTGGTCGAGGCCAGCCTGCCCCTGCTGCCACAAGGCGGACCCGACCCCACGCAGATCGCCCCGCAGATCCAGACCCTGGCCGAGCGCAAGGTCGACTTCCTCTATGTCGGCCCCATCACCTTCCTGGCCTTCACGCACCGGGATGCCGTCACCACCGCCGCGCTCCAGAACAAGCTGCCGACCTTCTGCGCAACCGAAAGCATCGTGCGCCAGTCAGGCTGCCTGTTCGGGCTGTTCTCCAATGGCGCCAACATCGGCCGCTATGCCGGCTCCATGGCGCGCCAGATCCTGGTCGAGAAAAAACCGCCCCAGGCCATCGCGGCCTCTACCCTTCAGCGCTTCTCGCTGCTGGTCAACATGCGCACGGTGCAGGCGCTGGACCTGTATCCGCCCATGCTGCTGCTGAACGTGGCCGAAGTGATCAACGTGCCCAAGCAGGCCGCCGCCAACTGAAGCGCCGGCCGCGAACTGCGGTGCGGCCCCTACAATGGGCCGAACCGGAGTTCCAGGACTCCTTTTCTACAGCCACGATTCCAAGGATTGCGCCCATGAACCTCGAACAGGAGCGCCGCGACGACATCTTGATCCTGCGCCCACGCGGCCGCCTCGACAGCAACAGCTCGCCCGAACTCGAGCGCGTGGTCGCCGAGCAGCTCGAAGCGGGCACGCAGCGAGTGGTGTTTGACCTCTCTGCTCTGGACTACATCAGTTCCGCCGGCCTGCGCGTGGTGCTGCTCGCGGGCAAGAAGCTGCGTGCCAGCAAGGGCAAGCTGGTGCTGGTCGGCCTGAGCGACATGGTGCGCGAGGTGTTTGACATGAGCGGCTTCCTGACCCTGTTCGCTGTGACCCATACCCTGGACGAAGGACTGGCCAAAGTCTGAGTGGTCCACCGCCCTGGGTTTAGCTGCGAAAGCGCCGCCGCGTCAGCGCCAATGCCACCCAGAAGGCCGCCACCGTGGTCACCACCAGCACCAGGCCATGGCGCCAGGGGTGGGCGGGCCACTGGTCCATGAACAGTGGGCGCACCAGCTCGACGGCGTTCGTCAGCGGCAACCAGTCGGAGATGGCGCGCACGATGGGCGGCAACTGCTCGCGCGGGAAGAACACGCCCGACAGGAACATCATCGGCGTGAGCACCAGTGTGAAATAGTAGGTGAAGAAGTCGTAGCCCTTGGCCAGCGCGTTGAAGATCAGCGCGATGCTCGAGAACATGATGCCCACGCCCAGCAGCACGGGCCAGGCCACGAGCAGCTTGGGGCTGTGGCTGATGCCCAATGCCAGCATCACCCCGAGGATGGCCGTCACGGTGAACAGGGCTTTGAAGGCGGCCCAGAGCATCTCGGCCAGCACCACGTCGTCCAGGCGCACGGGCGCGTTCATGATGCCGTCCCAGGTCTTTTGCACGTGCATGCGCGAGAAGGCCGAGTACAACGCCTCGAAACTCGCCGCATTCATGGCGCTCATGCAGATCGATCCGCTGGCCAGGAACAGGATGTAGGGCACCTTGGTCATGCCACCCTCTGCGGCCACGTTCACCTGGCCCACCAGCGCGCCCATGCCGTAGCCGAAGGCCACCAGCCACATCAGCGGTTCGGCGATGTTGCCCACCAGGCTGGGGATGGCCAGCTTGCGCCAGACCAGCAGGTTGCGCAGGAACACGGGCCACCAGCGCGAGGACAGCGAAGGCGGCATCCATACGGACGGGGTGGGTGGCGGCGCCTGGAGCGAAGGGGGAGCGGTTTGCATGGCCCTATTGTGCTGCGGCTTGCCCGGGCATGGCCATTGCTTGCGCCCTGGCGCATGTCCGCCAGCGCACTGCACCTGCCCCCCAACGCCTCCGCCCTCTGGCGCGAGCGGCTGGGCCTGTTGCTCGAATCCACGGGCGAGGGCGTGTTCGGCATCGATCTGGCGGGCGATTGCGTCTTCATCAACCGGGCCGGCGCGCGCATGCTGGGGCTGGCCACCGGGGAGGTGATGGGGCGCAACATGCATGCGCTGACCCACCACTCCCACCCCGACGGCAGCCCCTATGCCGACAGCGACTGCCCGATCTTCAATGCCTTCCGCTCGGGCCTGCCTTGCCGAGTGGACAGCGAGGTCTTCTGGCGCGCGGACGGCACGGCCTTTGCCGTGGAGTATTCGAGCCACCCCATCGTCGAGGCCGGCCAGGTGCAGGGCGCGGTGGTCACCTTCGTGGACATCACCGAGCGCCGGCGCGCGGCCGGCGAACTGCAGCGCGCGCACGACGAACTGGCCCGCGCCAACGACGAACTGGAGCGCCGGGTGGCCGCGCGCACACAGGAGCTTTCACAGGCGCTGGGCCAGTTGCGCGAACTCTCGGCGTATTCCGAGCAGGTGCGCGAGGACGAGCGCACGCGCATCGCGCGCGAGGTGCACGACGAGCTGGGCAGCCTGCTCGTGGCTTTGAAGATGGACGTCAACTGGCTGCACAAGCGCCTGGGCGAGCAGGGCGAGCGCGCCCCCGAGGCGGCCATAGACATGCGCCAGCAGATGCGCTGCAAGTGCCAGAACATGAGCCGCCTGATCGAGAATGCGGTGGACAATGTGGGCCGCATCATCACCGACCTGCGCCCGAGCATCCTGGACCACCAGGGCCTGTGGGCGGCGCTGGAGTGGCAGGCGCAGGAGTTCGTGCAGTCGGCAGAATTGCAGCTCCACTGGCAGATGGAGGTGACCGAGGCGCTGCACCTGCCCGAGCCAGCCGCCATCGCGGTGTTCCGCATCTTCCAGGAGATGCTGAGCAACGTCGGGCGGCATGCACAGGCCAGCGCTATTCGCATCCACATCGACATCGAGGACGATCACTTGCAGTTGCGTGTGCAGGACAACGGGGTGGGCGCCACCCGCCAGGCGCTTGAGGCGCCCACGGCCTATGGCGTCATGGGCATGCGCGAGCGTGCGCGGCAACTGGGTGGCCACCTGCACATCAGCAGCGAGCCCGGCGATGGCTCGTGCCTGAAGTTGCGCATCCCGCTGGAGGCTGCGCCATGAGCGCTCCGGTGCGCGTGCTCATTGGCGACGACCACCGCATCGTGCGCGAGGGCCTCAAACAGGTGCTGGGCGACCCGGCCAACGGCCTGCCCGACATCGTGGTGGCAGGCGAGGCCACCCATGGTCAGGAGGTGCTCGACCAGGTGGCGGCGCTCTCCGGTCCGGCCGGCATCGACCTGGTGCTGCTCGATATCGCCATGCCGGGCATGGATGGCCTGGAGGTGCTGCAGGCCCTGCGCAAGGCCTGGCCGGTGCTGCCGGTGCTGATGCTCAGCACCTACCCCGAGCGGCAGTACGCGGTGCGCTGCATCCAGATGGGCGCGGCCGGCTACCTGCACAAGAGCGCCGACCCCGACGACATGGTGGCTGCCGTGCGCAAGGTGGCTGCCGGTGGCCGCTACCTCACGGAGGCCACGGCCCAGGCGCTGGCGGGCGCGGTAGAGCGCACCGGGGTGGTGCGGGTGACCCAGCAGGGCATGCCAGCCGGGGTGGACGCGCTATCGTACCGGGAGCACCAGGTGTTCCGATTGCTCACGGCGGGGCAGAGCGTGGGCGAAATTGGTGCGCAGCTCAAGCTTGCGCCCAATACGGTGAGTACCTACCGCGCGCGCATCCTCGAAAAAACCGGCGCGCGCAACGACGTGGAGCTGGCGCTGCTGGCACGCGGCACGCCGGCGGAGTGATTTCCGGGCACTACCGCCCGGATTTGTAGTGCTGCCCCTACATGCTGTAGACATCGCCCCCACGAATTCATGGCGGCGGGGCGGGTGAGGGTGCAACTGGCCCGCGCTTTGCGTAGTGCATGGCATCAACTTCTCCGAGGTGTGCCATGTCCGAATTCTTCTCGCCTTTCGATGCCGACCGCCCGTTGATGCTCAAGTGCAGCTGCGGCCGCGACCATACGGCCGCAGACCACCATGCCGAGGTGTCGGCCGACGCTGCCGCCGCCACCCTGCGCCAGCGCAGCCTCACCAGCGAGTTCGAGGCCTACAGCAACGAATTCATCGAAGCCACCCTGGTCAAGGCGCTGTTCCCGCAGGACGCGGTGCGCCGGCGCTTCATCAAGGCGGTGGGCAAGGGGACGGCCATGGCGGCCATTGCCAGTGTGCTGCCAGTGGCCAGCATGCAGGCCATGGCACAGGAGAAAGGCGCGCTGGAGAAGACCAATCTCAAGATCGGCTTCATTCCGATCACCTGCGCCACACCGCTGATCATGGCCCACCCGCTGGGCTTCTACAGCAAGCAGGGCCTGACCGTGGAGGTCACCAAGACGGCCGGCTGGGCGCTGATCCGCGACAAGATGATCAACAAGGAGTACGACGCCACGCACTTCCTGTCGCCCATGCCGCTGGCGATCTCGATGGGCCTCGGCTCCAACGCCACGCCGATGAATGTGGCCACCATCCAGAACGTGAACGGCCAGGCCATCACGCTGGCCCTGAAGCACAAGGACAACCGCGACCCGAAGAACTGGAAGGGATTCAAGTTCGCGATCCCCTTCGAGTACAGCATGCACAACTTCCTGCTGCGCTACTACCTGGCCGAGGCAGGGCTGAACCCCGACACCGACGTGCAGCTGCGCGTGGTCCCGCCGGCCGAGATGGTGGCCAACCTGCGCGCCGGCAATATCGACGGCTTCCTGGGCCCCGACCCGTTCAACCAGCGTGCCGTGTTCGAGGAAGTGGGCTTCATCCACCTGCTCACCAAGGACCTGTGGAACGGCCACCCCTGCTGCGCCTTCGGCACCAGCACCGAGTTCATCCAGAAGAACCCCAACACCTTCGCCGCGCTGTACCGCGCCGTGCTCACCTCGGCCGCCATGGCGCGCGACCCGGCCAACCGCGAGCTCATCGCCAAGGTGATCGCGCCCCAGGCCTACCTGAACCAGCCCGAAGCCGTGATCAACCAGGTGCTCACCGGCAAGTTCGCCGACGGCCTGGGCAAGATCCAGAACGTGCCCGACCGCGCCGACTTCGACCCCATGCCCTGGCAGAGCATGGCCGTGTGGATGCTCACGCAGATGCAGCGCTGGGGCTATGTCAAGGGCGACGTGGACTACAAGCAGATCGCCGAGAAGGTCTTCCTGATCACCGACGCCAAGAAGCAGATGAAAGCGCTGGACCAGAAGGTGCCCGAGGGCGCCTACCCCAAGTTCAAGATCATGGGCCGCGAGTTCGATGCCGCCAAGGCCGCCGAGTACGCGAAAAGTTTCCCGATCCGCAAGGTGACATGAAATGAAGCACCCCCTGAGTCGCTTCGCGCCTTCACCCCTCTCTCGCATTGCTGCGCAGTGCGGGAGGGGGACGCCCCCAGCGCACGCCAGCGAAGCGCCGCCTACGCGGGGTGGCGGCCCTTGCACGGGGGCGCTGGCTTCGGCCCTGCCCGTTTCGCGGCTGGTGGATTTGTGAAGCACGGAGATTTGACATGACAAGTTCCAAGAGTCTGAACCTGCGCGCGGGCCTGTTGTCCGTGCTGATCTTCCTGGCCATTCTGGGCATCTGGTATGCGGCCACGGCGTCGTCGGGCCCCGCCAACAGCACGGCGGGCATGACGGCGGAGCAGATCGAATACGCCAAGATGATGGGCAAGGACCCGGGTGCCAGCACCAAGAGCAGCGGTTTCCCCTCGCTGGGCGAAATGGGCGCCACGGTGTGGAGCCATGTGTCCAACCCGTTCTACGACAACGGGCCCAACGACAAGGGCATCGCCATCCAGCTGGCGCATTCGCTGGGCCGCGTGGCGCTGGGTTTTGGCCTGGCCTGCCTGGTGGCGATACCGCTGGGCTTCATCATCGGCATGTCGCCATTGCTGCGCCGTGCGTTCGATCCGTTCATTCAGGTGCTCAAGCCCATCAGCCCGCTGGCGTGGATGCCGCTGGCGCTCTACACCATCAAGGATTCGTCGATCTCGGGCATCTTCGTGATCTTCATCTGCTCGGTCTGGCCGATGCTGGTGAACACGGCCTTCGGCGTGGCCTCGGTCAAGCGGGAGTGGCTCAACGTCTCGGCCACGCTGCAGGTCAACCCGCTGCGCAAGGCCTTCCTGGTGATCCTGCCAGCGGCGGCGCCCACCATCCTCACGGGCATGCGCATCAGCATGGGCATCGCCTGGCTGGTGATCGTGGCCGCCGAGATGCTGGTGGGCGGCACGGGCATCGGCTACTTCGTGTGGAACGAGTGGAACAACCTGTCGCTCACCAACGTGATCTTCGCCATCCTGGTGATCGGCGTGGTCGGCATGCTGCTTGACCTGGCCTTCGGCCAACTGCAGAAGGTGGTGACCTATGTGGAGTGATGTCGCCCAGCGCCCCGCCGCTACCCAGACCATCGCCACCGATACCCCGCAACGAAAGGCCTCCCCCGTGACCTCCGGCTTCCTCCAGATCGACCAGCTCAGCAAGGCCTATGTGGCCGCCAAGCCGGTGTTCGCCGACGTGTCGTTCGTGCTCGACAAGGGCGAGTTCGTCTGCATCATCGGTCACTCGGGCTGTGGCAAGACCACCATCCTCAACGTGCTGGCGGGCCTGGACACCGCCACCTCGGGCACCGTCATCATGGACGGCCGCGAAGTCGCCGGCCCCAGCCTGGACCGGGGCGTGGTGTTCCAGAGCCACGCGCTGATGCCCTGGCTCACGGTGCGCCAAAACATCGCCTTTGCCGTCAAATCGCGCTGGCCCGACTGGAAGAGGCCCCAAGTCGACGCGCATGTGGAGAAGTTTGTCGCGCTGGTGGGCCTGTCGCCCGCCATCGACAAGAAGCCCTCGCAGCTGTCGGGCGGCATGAAGCAGCGCGTGGGCATTGCGCGCGCCTTCTCCATCCAGCCCAAGATGCTGCTGCTCGACGAGCCCTTCGGCGCGCTCGATGCGCTCACGCGCGGCACCATCCAGGACGAGCTGATGGCCATCGTGCGCCAGACGCAGCAGACGGTGTTCATGATCACCCACGACGTGGACGAGGCCATCCTGCTGGCCGACCGCATTCTGCTCATGAGCAACGGCAACGAGTCACCCGCGGGCTACCACCCGGGCGGCATCGCCGAGGTGGTGGTGAACCCGCTGCCGCGCGAACGCACGCGCAGCAGCCTGCACCACCTGGACGGCTACTACGCGCTGCGCAACCACATCGTGGACTTTCTCGTGACCCGGGCCAAGGCCCACTGACCTCGCCAGAGACCACCCCGCCGGGTCGCCTGCATGGGTGGCCGGGGAGATCTGCACCCTGAATTTTTGCCCCCTGTTCCAACGTCCAAACCCAAAGGAGCCAACATGAACCGCAACGACGTCACCGAAAAGATCATCAGCACCAAAGTCTCGAAGGGCCTGCAATGGGATGCCATTGCCAAGAAGGTCGGCCAGTCCAAGGAGTGGACCACCGCCCTGTGCCTGGGGCAGATGACCGCATCGCCCGAGCAGGCCAAGGTGCTGGGCAAGATCTTCGGCCTCACGGCCGAAGAGCAGAAGTGGCTGCAGGTCGTGCCCTACAAGGGTTCGCTGCCTACACCCGTGCCCACCGACCCGCTGATCTACCGCTGGTACGAGATCGTGAGCGTCTACGGCACGACCATCAAGGAGCTGATCCACGAGGAGTTCGGTGACGGCATCATGAGCGCCATTGACTTCAGTATGGACATCACGCGTGAAGCCGACCCCAAGGGCGACCGCGTCAATGTGGTTCTCTCGGGCAAGTTCCTTCCCTATAAGCAGTACTGAGTCTGCTCGCTTCGCCGGCAGCAGCGCTCAGAGTACCTGGACGGCCCGGCCGATGAACTGGATAGGCCCTGTGGGCTTGCCAATGGGCGAGCCCGTGGGTGGCTCCAGCGTCAGCTCGAAGAGCTGGTTGGGCTGCAGTGGCGGCAGCTTGTCGAGGGCCAGTTGCAGCGGCTGGCCGGGCTTGACCAGGCCCAGCGAGACGGGGCCGTTCCAGCCATCGGCCTTGGTCCAGAACTCGAGCGCCTTGTCGGCCGGCACTTCGGCCACGCCCAGCGGTATCAGGCTGATCTGCCGGGTCGAGTTGGCCTGCACCACCCAGCCGGGCGCCTTGTCCTGCGGCGCCACCAGCACGACCATGAATTTCGGTGGTGCTGCCACCGGTGCCGTGCGGGTGACCAGCACCGCAGCCATCACGGCCGCCATGGCAAAGCCCGACCCCGCGAGCGCGCGCCACAGGCCCAGGTGGTTCCACCATCTGCCGGAGGTGCTGCGCGGGGGCATTGCCGCAGGTGCGCTCTGCGCCCTGGCCTGCTGGCGCAGGCCTCGCAGCGATGCCTCGATGCGCGAAGCCAAGTGCGTGGGCAGTGGCACGGGTTCGGCCAGATGGGTCAGCGGCAGCAGCCGCTCTTCCCAGTCGTTCACGGCCTGCTGCAGCGCAGGCTCGGTGGCCAGGCGCTGCGACACGGCCAGGCGCTCCGCGGCCGGCAAGGTGCCCAGCACGTATTCACCGGCCAGCAGCTGCAGGTCGTCGGGGTCCAGTCCGGGTGTGGGCGTGCTCATGCCATGCACTCCCGCAGCGAGGTCAGGCTGCGCCGTATCCAGGCCTTCACGGTGCCCAGCGGCGCGCCCAGGCGCTCGGCGATTTCGCCGTGCGAGCAGCCTTCGACATAGGCGTGCAGCACGCAGTTGCGGCGAGCGGGGTCCAGTGCCTCCAGGCAGTGCTGCAGGCGGCCCAGGCTGGTGTTCAGCTCGAAGCTGCTAGCGGCGTCATGGAAGGCCTGCACGGACATGTCGGCCTCCAGGGTGTGGGTGGTTTCTTCGTCGATATCGACATGGCGACGCGCGTTGCGTACGGCGTTCAGCGCCAGGTGGCGCACCACGCTGTAGATCCAGCCGCGCGCACTGCCGCGCGCCGCGTCGTAGCCCGTGGCCCGGCTCCAAATGTTCACGCAGGCGTCGTGCACGATGTCCTCGGCCAGTGCCCGCTGGCGCACGATGCGCAGCGCCACGCCCAGCATGCGTGGGCCCTCGTGCTCGTACAGCCGGCGCATGGCCTGGCGGTCGCCGGCAGCGCAGCCGGCCAGGGCCGCTTCGTAGTCAAAATCGCCAGGGGTGTCAGGCACGGGTTGCGAGGGGCTTGGCACGGTCGGTTCGGTGGCTGGGCACCGCGCAGCGCGCGGGCCCAGAGCGTGGATGCATCGTAGCCGAGAAGCTGCTGAATCCACGCGCAATCCCCTGTGTCCCGGGGGATTGCGTACACGCCTGCAATGGCAGGCGGCGTCTTACGCTGCCTTCCAGAAGATGTAGTCGGCCTGGTACTTCACGATCTGGCGCTCGCCCTTGTTGGCTGCGCTGCAGGCGGCAGCGGGGGCCGCGCCACCCTTCAAGGCCACGCGCTGGATGTAGGTCACGCCCGTCATGGCGCCCGAACCCATGGCCGGGTTGGCCTTGACCAGCTGGTAGGGGATGTTGCCGGCACCGGCCGGGGCCACTGCCACCTGCGTGGCGGTCAGCTTGGAGCCGTCCTTCGACTCCCAGGTGGCGGGTGGGCCGTAGTAGGTGCCCACTTGCTTGCCGGCGCGGTCGTTGAGCACGGCCTTGGGGCCCACGAAGAACCATTCGGTCTGGCCGGGCGCGTTGGCCTTGTCGCGGCATTCGTAGGTGATCTCGCCCACGCCCACGGTTTCCATGGCAACCTTGTTGCCGCCGGGCACTTTCACGGTGTCGGGCAGGCTGTCCTGCGAGAACATGGGCCCGCTGCCGGAGCCCATCATCGAGCCGCAGGCCGTCAGCAGGGCTGCGGCGGCGATGGCGCCGGCCAGGGGGATGATGCGGGAGATCGTTGGCTGGGTGGTCGTCATGGCGTTCCTCTTCTTCAAATGGGTTGAATGGACAGCAGCAAAAAAATGGGCTGCTGCAGGTACTACCCACGAGGACGCCGTTTGGATGCAGGCCCGCAGAAAAATAGTTGAAATATTTTTTGCGTGCCCGGGCTTCACCGATCAGAGGCTCATGGGCCAGGAGCTGGTCTTGACCCGGATGGAGGCGGGCCGGGGCTCATACGGCACATCGCCCGCCCCGGCAATCGCCGCCGCGATGGTGCGCGCCTGCCGGGCGATGGGCTCGATGAAGCGGCTGGCCTGCCCGCCGATGGTGATGCAGTCGCCCAGGGCGTGGATGCCCTGGACGCTGGTCTGCAATTGCGCGGGTGTCACGGCAATGCCGCCATCCCAGGCCAGGCCGGCACTCTGGGCCAGGCGCGGCGGGGTCTGCAGGCCGGCGGCCACGATCACCTGGTCGGCCGTGAACTGCCGGCCGTCGGTGGTGGTCAGCTGCAGGGCTCCATCCGGACTGGGCACTGCGAGGGGATCAAGCGAAGCCACGCGCACGCTACCCACGAACGCGATGGGCAGCTGCCCCCATGCCGCCAGCAGTTCACTGGCGCGGGCTTCGCCAGCGCAGCGCGCCAGCGGCAGGGGCTCGGTATCGAGCAGGGTGATGCTGTGGCCGCCCAGCGCCAGGTCGTTGGCCAGTTCGCAGCCGATCAGACCGGCGCCCACGATGAGCACCCGGCGTGGCGTGTGGCCCAGGGCCGCGCGCAGGCGCTGGTAGGCCTGCAGGTGGTTGATGCGCCAGCACAGCGCTGCCGGCAGCCCCGGGGGCAGGGCAGCGCGCGCGCCATGGGCCAGCACCAGGTGCTGGTAGCGCAGCGGGCCGCGCGTGGTGCGCAACGTGCCGCCGTTCGCAGATGTGTCGATGCGCACGGCATGCGTGTGTGCCAGCAGCCGCAGGTTCAGACGCGCCGCCGCGGCGGTGCCGGTTTCGCGCACCAGGCGCTCGGCGGGCAGGTGCTTGGCCATGGCGATGGACAGCTGCGGCTTGTCGTACAGATCGCCGCTGCAGTCCGTCACCAGGGTGATGGGGCGCTGCGCGTTCAGGGCGCGCAGGGCTTCGGCGACCAGCCAGCCGGCCCGGCCCGCGCCAACTATGACCACGCCAGGGGCCGCATGGCGGCTGACCGCGGGGGCGCTGGCCGTGCGGCTGCGGGCCTGGGCCTGGAGCGCCTCCAGGCTGGGTGCCAGGTAGGGCTCGAAATTGCCCTTGGTCACGCCGCACAGCGGGCAGGCCCAGTCCTCGGGGATGTCGGCAAACCGTGTACCGGGCGGCAGGCCGCCGTCGGGGTCGCCCTGTGCCTCATCGTAGATGTAGCCGCAGGCGTGGCAGATGTACTGCAGCCAGGGGTCGTCGGCCAGCGTGGAGTGGGTGATGGCGGCAGCGCTCATGCCGGCATCTCCTCGGTGGACAGGCGCGCGATCTCCTTGCGCAAGTGCTTGATGGCCGGGGTGACGATGGCCACGAAGTGCGATTCGCGCACCCGGCGCTGCACGTCCGAGCCCATGAGATAGCCGCGCGCGCCCTGGTGCATCAGGGCCGACTGGGCTGCGCGCAGGCACAGCTCGGCGCCATGGGCGCGGGCGTCCAGCACGTCGATGAAGAAATCGGTGCGGGTGTCGAAGGGCGTCTCGGCCAGCCGCATCACGCGCGCGGTCAGCGCGTCGAGTTCGGCCTGCAGGGCGTCGGGCCGGTCTTCGAGGAACTGGTTGACGTGGCCGAGCTGGGCCTCCACCGCCCACATCGAGTCGATGGCCCCCTGCGTGATGCCCACGGCCATGCCGCATTGCAGCATGACGAAGGCGGCGCGGATGCGCGCGATGGTTGGCCGTGTAGGGTCGGCAATGGTGTTGTCGGCGCCGACGAAATGGTCCTTGAGGCGCAGCGCGTAGGTGCCCGTGCCCTCCATGCCCGAAAAGCTCGGGCACTCGCGCATCTCCACGCCCGGCGCACCGCAGCGCAGCAAAAACATCAGCTCGCGCGGCGCGCTTCCTTCGGGCTGGGCGATGGCGGCCACGGCCCCGCAGTAGTGGTCGGGCCCCAGGTTGCTGACCCAGGGCAGGGTGCCATTCACCAGGTAGCCGCCGTCCACCGGCGTGGCCTTGAGCAGCAGGGCCTCGATCTGGGCATAGCTCTTCATGGGGTTGGACAGGGCCGTGCCGCCCAGGCCGACCCCGCTGGCATGGCGCTGCAGCACCTCGCCCATCAGCGCGGGGTTGCCCGACTGCTGCAGGTACAGCCCGCACACTGCCTGGCACCACAGCATGAAGCCAGTGGCGCCGCACACGCGCGAGACCTCGGCCATGGCGCGGATGGCCAGGCCGTAGTCTGCTGGGCCGGCCGTGCTGTCCAGGTGCACCCCCATCGCGCCCACGGCGCCCAGTTGCTGCAGCTCGGCGCGCGGGTAGTAGCCCACGCGGTCGATGGCCTCGGCCTGCGCGGCCAGCGGGCCCTGGGCGATGGCGCGCACGGCGGCGATCAGTGCGTCGCCCTGCAGGGCGCCGTCCAGGTGGAGTTGGGGAGGGAGGTCGGCGGGTTTCATGGGGGCAGGGTCCTTGGGTGTGCGCGGCAGGGCAAAGACGGGGACGGGAGGGTAGCTCAGTCGGCCAGGCTGATCTCGAACGGGATCGGGTTGCGCATGCTGTTGGCCACGGGCGAGTAGAAATTGGCGTGCTGCACGATCTCGTCGAGCACTTCGCGCGGTGCGTCGCCCTCGATCAGCACCTTCACGCGGATGGCCTGGAAGCCCATCTCAGGGGGCAGCTTCTGCAGCGCGCCCCCGGCGCCCCAGGCAGCGGGGTTGCCGATGTCGCCTTCCATGAAGATCTCGATCTTGCTGAGTTGGACCTGCTTCCAGGTGGCCACGGCGGTGATGCCCACGGCCAGGCAGCCGCCCAGGCCCGAGAGCACGATCTCGCCCGGGGCGGGTGCCGTGTCCTGGCCGAACAGGTGCAGTGGCTCGTCCACCACCACCGGCGTGTGCTGGCCCACGGTGCTCAGCGAGCGGTACTGCCCCTCCATCACCGTGTGGACCTTGTTGGTGCCGCGGCTGGCGGGGTTGTTGCGGCCTTTTTCGGCAAAGGCCATCAGGCCATCGCGGTCGATGGGACGCAACGCGGTGTGGACGGTGGTGACGGGGGCGGTGGGTTCCAGCAGGTCGGTGGACATGGGTTTCCTTGGAGGCAGTGATGAATGAAAGAAGCAGAAAGGGATGGGTGGGGCAGCCTGCCCCAGCCCGTGGTCAGGCCGCCAGGGCCAGCGCGGGTTTACGCGCCGTGCGCAGCACGGGCAAGCCGCTCTCGATGGGCAGCTTGTCGTCACGCGACCATTCGTTCCACGAGCCGAAGTACATGCGCACGTCGGCAAAGCCGGCCTGCTTCAGGGCCAGGAAGGTGTTGGACGCACGCGCGCCCTTGAAGCAGTACAGGTACACCGTGTCGCTCGGGGCAATGCCTGCGGTGGCGCACTCGGCGCGCACCTCGTCCGGCGATTTGAAGACCGGGCCTTGCGCTGAGGGCTTCGTGAAGCGGTACCACTCCACCCACTTGGCGCCCGGCAGGCGGCCCTTGCGCGGCGCGAAGTCCTTGCCGTAGGGGCTGGAGCTTTCGCCGATCCACTCGTCCACGTCGCGCACGTCCAGCAGCACGGTGTCGGTGCCCAGGGCCTCGGCGACGTCGTCCTTGGTCAGCATCACATCGGCGGTGGCCAGGCTGGTCGGGAAGATCGCGGGCGTGGGTACCACGGTTTCGGTGGAGACGGGCAGCTCGGCCGCCTTCCAGGCCGAGTAGCCGCCATTGAGCACCTTGACCTTGGGGTAGCCCAGCCAGGTCAGCAGGTAGTAGCCGCGGCAGGACTGGCCGTAGCCGCTGTTCAGGGCGTCTTCGTAGAACACCGCAGTCTCGGCGCCCGACAGGCCGATGGCCCCCAGGTGCGCGGCAAAGGTGTCCTTGAGTTCCTGCAGGCCTTCGGGGCTGGAGGTGGCCAGGAAGGTGAAGGTCTCGCGCAGGTTCACCGCACCCGGGATGTGGCCCAGGGCATAGGTGTCGGCGTCGCGGGTGTCGATCAGGACGACGGGCTCTGCGGCCTGCAGGGCCTGCAATTGGGTGGGCGAGATCAGGACGGCGTCGGAATCGGTGCTCATGGGAAACCTTTCGATGCGGTGGTGGGCAGGATGGCCTGCTTCCCTTACTGCAACAGGTGTGCCAGCGCGGCCGATTCAGCGTGAAATCCCATGAAATCGTTTCCCATGCTATTTCGGGTGCTACTCAATGGATAGCAAAAATGGGCTTCATGGCCTCGATTGCAGGGACTGTTGGCGACTGCCCTGAACACTGTGTCGACAAATTGTCGACACAGTGGCGGGCCTGCCACCAGCCTCAGCGCAGACCCGCCTTGCGCAGGCGGTAGCTGAACTGGCGCAACGTGAGCCCCAGGCTTTGCGCCGCGCGCGACTGGTTGCCGTGGTGCTCGGCCAGGGCCGCCTGCAGGGTGTGGGCGCTGTGGGAATGCGCCGGGGCGTAGTCGCGCACCAGGGGCGCCTCGGCTGGCGCCTGCGCCGGGGGGGCTGCCACGGGGGCCGGCTGGGTGGCCATGGCGCCAGGAAGGAAGCGGTCCAGCTCCGCACCGGTCACCAGCGTGCCTTCGGCCAGCAGCACCATCCGTTCGATCAGGTTGCCCAGTTCGCGGATGTTGCCGGGCCAGGGGTGGGCCTCCAGCCGCGCCAGGGCATCTGCCGCCAGGTTCACGTTGCGCTGGTGGGCCTGGTTGGCGCGGCTCACAAAGTGCAGCGCCAGTGCGCGGATGTCCTCGCGCCGCTCGGCCAGCGAGGGCAGGCGGATCGGGATCACGTTGAGCCGGTAGTACAGGTCCTGGCGGAACTGCCCGGCCTCCACTTCGCGCGCCAGGTCGCGGTTGGTGGCGGCCACCAGGCGCACGTTGACCTTCACCTCGCGCTGCCCGCCCAGGCGCACCAGCGTGCCCTCCTGCAAGGTGCGCAGCAGCTTCGATTGCATGGCCAGCGGCAACTCGCCGATCTCGTCGAGGAAGATGGTGCCGCTGTCGGCCTGCTCGAACCAGCCCGCGCGCGCGGTGCTGGCGCCCGTGAAGGCGCCCCGCTCGTAGCCGAACAGCTCCGACTCGAACAGCGCATCCGGTATGGCCGAGCAGTTGACCTTGATGAAGGGCCGGTCGCGCCGGCCGCTGGCCAGGTGCACGGCGCGCGCGAACAGTTCCTTGCCCGTGCCCGACTCGCCCAGCAGCAGCACCGTGGCCTGGGTCTGCGAGACGCGTTCGAGCTCGCCCAGCGCCTGCAGCAGCGGCGGCGAGTTGCCGATCAGCCCGTAGCGCGCGCTCTTGGTGTTGAGCGCGTTGGCCAGCACGGCGTTGCGTGCCTCCAACTGGCGCGTTTGCTCGGCCACCAAGGCCTCGAGCTGCAGCAACTGGCCTACCAGCGTGGCCAGCACGCGCAGCACGGCCAAGTCGTCGTTCAGGTGGCGCTGGCGGCTGCGGATGCGGTGGCAGGCCAGCACGCCGATGGGCGCGTGGTTGAGTTCGATGGGCAGGGCGATGAAGGCTACCGTCTCGGGCGGCAGGTGGCTGCGCTCCACCGCACGCGCCAGGAACAGCGGCTCGGCATCGATGTCCTGCACGATGGCCGGCTGCCCTGTAGACAGCACACGCCCGGTGATGCCCTCGCCCCAGGCGTAGCGCCCGCGCTCCACCTCGGCCTGCGTGAGGCCATAGGCGTGCTGGATGGAGGAGGTGCGCGCAGCAGCAGCGGTCGCGCCCGCCGGTGCATCCACCAGCACGATCCGCCCGCGGTTCAGGCCCAGCAGTTCGCTCATCAGGTGCAGCATCTCGCGCAGTACCAGGCCCGGCGCCAGGCTGCGGCCAATCAGGCGCATCACCTCGCGCATCAGCAGCAACTCTTGCGCATGCCAGTCGGGCGTGTCCTGAGCACGGGGCTTGCCGGGGGATGGCGGGGCGGTCATGTGGATGCTTCTTGCAAGTTTTGCGCCCGCCGCGATGGGTGTCCGGGCGGTCCGGTGCATTAAAGTCGCTACCCGGAGCGGGCAGCCGCCTGCCCGATTCCTTTTCTCCACCCCTCCCATCCTGTCGAAAGCACCGCCATGACCACCTTCGGAACCCCCCTGTCCCCCCATGCCACCAAAGTCATGCTGTTGGGCTCGGGCGAGCTCGGCAAGGAGGTGCTGATCGCGCTGCAGCGTCTGGGCGTGGAAACCATTGCCGTCGACCGCTACGAGAACGCACCCGGCCAGCAGGTGGCCCACCACCGCCGCACCATCACCATGAGCGATCCGGCCCAGCTCAAGGCGCTGATCGAGGCCGAGCGCCCGCACCTGGTGGTGCCCGAGATCGAGGCCATCGCCACCCCCATGCTCGAAGAGCTGGAAGCCGCCGGTACCGTGCGCGTGATCCCCACCGCACGCGCCGCGCGCCTGACCATGGACCGCGAAGGCATCCGCGTGCTGGCCGCCGAGACCCTGGCCCTGCCCACCAGCCCCTACCAATTCTGTAACTCGCTGGAAGAACTGCAGGCTGCCATCGATGGCGGCATCGGCTACCCCTGCATCGTCAAGCCGGTGATGAGCAGCTCGGGCAAGGGCCAGAGCAAGATCGACGGCCCCGGCGACGTGAAGACCGCCTGGGACTACGCCATGGCTGGCGGGCGGGTGAGCCACGGCCGCGTCATCGTCGAGGGCTTCATCGACTTCGACTACGAGATCACCCAGCTCACCGTGCGCGCCGTGGGCGCCGATGGCCAGATCGAGACCCATTTCTGCGACCCCATCGGCCACGTGCAGGTCAGCGGTGACTACGTGGAAAGCTGGCAGCCCCACCCCATGCACCCGGCAGCGCTCGAAAAATCGCGCCAGATCGCCAAAGCCGTGACCGACAACCTGGGCGGCCAGGGCCTGTTCGGGGTGGAGCTGTTCGTCAAGGGCCAGGACGTCTGGTTCAGCGAAGTGAGCCCCCGCCCGCACGACACCGGCCTGGTCACCCTGTGCACCCAGAACCAGAGCGAGTTCGAGCTGCACGCCCGCGCCATCCTGGGCCTGCCGGTGGACACCAGCCTGCGCAACCCCGGCGCGAGCGCCGTGATCTACGGCGGCGTGGACGCCGTGGGCATCGTCTTCGATGGTGTGGAGGACGCCCTGCGCGTTCCTGACACCGACCTGCGCCTCTTCGGCAAGCCAGAGAGCTTCACCAAGCGCCGCATGGGCGTGGCCCTGGCCCGCGCTGCGGACGTGCACACCGCGCGCGACAACGCCAAGCTGGCCGCCAGCAAGGTGAAACCGCGCAAGGCCTGATTCTGTTCAACCGTCCTCGCGGATCTGGCGCCCTGTGAGCTTGAGGAACAGGTCCTCCAGATTGGCAGGCCGGTGCAGTGTGCGCAGGTGTGGGTGTGCGCCCAGCGCGTGCAGCAGGGGCTGGGCGTTCTGGGTGTAGAAGAACACCGTTTCGCCGCTGACCTCCACGCGCGCCGCCAGGGGGCGCAGCGCGGCATCTTCGGCCAGGGCCACGGCGCCCACGCCGAAGACTTCCACCACGTCTGGCTCCAGGTGCTGGGCGATGAGTTCGCGCGGGCGGCCTTCGGCGATCTTCTTGCCATGGTCGAGCACCAGCAGGCGCGAGCACAGGCGCTCGGCCTCGTCCATGAAGTGGGTGGTGAGCAGGATGGACTTGCCCTGCTGGAGCAGCAGTTGCAGCCGCTCCCACATCAGGTGGCGGGCCTGGGGGTCGAGGCCCGTGGTGGGTTCGTCCAGCAGCAGCAGGCGCGGGTCATTGACCAGGGCGCGCGCCAGGCTCAGCCGCCGCTTCATGCCGCCCGACAATTCACCGGGTTTGGCGTTCGCCTTGTGCGTGAGGGCCGCGAATTCGAGCAGTTTGGGCACGCGCTCGTCCATGGCCGGGCCCTTGATGCCGAAGTAGCGGCCGAACACGCGCAGATTTTCGTAGCAGGTGAAGTCCGGGTCCAGCGTGTCGAACTGCGTCACCACCCCGATCTGCGCCTTGATGGTCAGGGCGTCGTGCGGCATGTGCAGGGGCGCAGCGCCAGCGCTGGGGTAAAAGCGCACGCTGCCGCTGTCGGGGTTGGCCAGGCCCAGACACATGCGGATGGTAGTGGTCTTGCCCGCGCCGTTGGGGCCGATCACACCCAGGCATTCGCCGGGGGCAATGGCAAACGAGACATCGTTGACCACCGTGGTCTCGCCATAGCTTTTGCGCAGATCGCGCACTTCGAATAGATCCTTCATGCACCGATTGTGTGCGATACCGGAATCCGGGGTGCGCTCATAGGCTGGGAGTTTTTTGGCCGTGTCCGAGGGGCGCGCCAGAACGCCCTGGATCTAGGCGCAAAGCACAGCCATAGCTCGTGCTATGGCGAGCATTTGCTTTCGACGAGCCGGGGTGTTTTGGCGTGCAAGGCGGGCATGGACGAAAGACTCTCAGCCTCTCAGGCTTCGACCATGCGGCCGCGGCCTTGGGCCTTGGCCAGGTAGAGCGCGGCATCGGCCCGGGCCATCAGGTCGGGCAGGCGCGTTTCCGCAGGCAGCAGCACGGCCATGCCGGCGCTGTAGTCAAGCGTGAAACCCAGTTCGGCGGCGCTGGCGTCGTGCAGGCGCGTGCGCAGGCGGCGGTCGAAGGCAAGTCCCGCAGGCGCGCTGTTGTGCAGCAGCAGCACACCGAATTCCTCGCCGCCGAGCCGCCCGACCAGGTCGCCGGTGCGGCAGGTTTCCTCGAGCAGGCGGGCAAACAGCTTCAGCGCCCGGTCGCCCCTCTCATGGCCGTGGGTGTCGTTGATCTGCTTGAAATAGTCCAGGTCCAGCACCAGTGCTGTGAGCGGCAGGTGGTGGCGCCAGGCGTGCGAGAGCATGTTCTCGGCCTGCTTGGTGAAGCCGCGCCGGTTGAGCACGCCGGTGAGCCCATCGGTCATGGCCAGCGCGCGCAGCTTCTGCTCGGCCTCGGCACGCCAGGCCACCAGCAGGGCCACGGTGCCCAGCACCAGGCAGACATTGGTGGCCACGGCCGCCGCCAGGTTCACGGGGTGGGGGGTGCGAAAGCTCGGGTACTGGTCGGTGAAGGCGCCCAGCATGCCGCGCGCCAGGGTGAACGCCGCCGAGGTGACCAGGCAGGCCATCAGCAGGCGCCGCCAGCGCGGGTCGGCATAGCGTGCAGGGTAGAGCGTGGCGCGTGCCACGATGAGCAGGATGGCGGCCATCAGCAGGTTGGCCCAGCCCACGCGCCAGGCATAGTCGTCAAAGGCGAGCGTGTAGCCCAGCGGGGTGATCACCACCAGCACCCGCAGCAGGGACTTCAAGGGCCGCTCGCCCAGCCATTCGCCCAGGGCGCGGTACAGCATCCACTGCGCCAGCGCGTTGCAGGCCACCGACAGGGTGGACAGGGCCTGGTCCCACCAGTAGCCAGCCGCGATGATGGCGGCCCAGGCCGTGGCCTGCAGCAGCATGCTGGCCTGCACGCAGCGGGCCGCCGGGCTCACCCCGGGGCCCATGATCAGCGGCAGGGCGGCCGAGATCATGAACAGGTTGGCGGCCATCACCGCCATCAGTGTCAGAAAGTCCAGTGGCATGGATGGGTGCGCCGCCGTGTGGCGGGGATGGTATTACTGGAATGCCACCTCGGCAAAGCTGCGCAGCTTGCGGCTGTGCAGGCGGTGAATGCCGCCCTCGCGCAGGATCTCGATGGCGCGCATGCCGATGCGCAGGTGCTGGTCCACCCGCTCGCGGTAGAAGTGGTTGGCCATGCCGGGCAGCTTGATCTCGCCGTGCAGCGGCTTGTCGCTCACGCACAGCAGGGTGCCGTAGGGCACGCGAAAGCGGAAACCGTTGGCCGCGATGGTGGCGCTTTCCATGTCCAGCGCCACGGCGCGGCTCTGGCTGAAGCGGCGCTGGGGCATGTTGTCGGGCAAGAGCTCCCAGTTGCGGTTGTCGGTGCTGGCCACGGTGCCGGTGCGCATGATGCGCTTGAGGTCGGCTTCGGCGATCTGGGTCACGTCGGCCACGGCCTGCTCCAGCGCCACCTGGATCTCGGCCAGCGCCGGGATCGGCACCCACAGCGGCAACTCCTCGTCGAGCACGTGGTCTTCGCGCACGTAGGCATGCGCCAGCACATAGTCGCCCAGTTGCTGGCTGTTGCGCAGGCCAGCGCAGTGGCCCAGCATCATCCAGGCATGCGGGCGCAGCACGGCGATGTGGTCGGTGATGGTCTTGGCATTGGCCGGGCCCACGCCGATGTTGACCATGGTGATGCCGCTGCGGTCCTGGCGCACCAGGTGGTAGGCGGGCATCTGCGGCAGGCGCGGCGGGGCCACGCCCAGGGCGTCGGCCTCCGCCGCCGGCAGGCCGACGCGGCGCGTGATCACGTTGCCCGGCTCGATGAAGGCCACGTACTCGCTGTCGGGTTTGGCCATCTCGGCATGGCCCAGGCGCACGAACTCGTCGATGTAGAACTGGTAGTTGGTGAACAGCACGAAGTTCTGGAACCACTCGGGTGCCGTGCCCGTGTAGTGGCGCAGGCGGTGCAGCGAGTAGTCCACACGTGGCGCGGTGAACAGCGACAGCGGCTGTGCCTCGCCCTGGCGCGGCGCCCAGGTGCCGTTGGCGATGCCATCGTCCATGGCGGCCAGATCGGGCAGGTCGAACACGTCGCGCATCAGCATGCGGCGCTCCTGCGTCAGTGTGCCTTCAATGTGGTCGTGCTCGGCGAACGAGAAGTGGATCGGAATGGGTTGTGCGCTGGTGCCCACTTCCAGTTCCACGTTGTGGCTCTTTCGCAGCAGGCGGAACTGCTCGGCATAGTACCGTGCAAACAGGTCCGGGCGGGTCAGCGTGGTCTCGTAGCGGCCGGGGCCTTCCACGAAGCCATAGGCCAGCTTGGTGTCCGCCCGTGCCACCGTGGTGGTGTGGATGCGCACGAAGGGGTAGAAGGCGCGTACATGCCCCGCCGGCGTATCGCCGGACACGAACTGGTGCATGGCCTCGCGCAGGTGGCCTATCTGCTGCTGGTAGATGCGCTGCACCTGGGCCAGGGCCTCGGCCGGGTCGGTGTGGCGGGTGGGGGCGATGAAGTCGGGAATCAGGGGCATGGCCCTATTGTCCACATGCGGCGGGGTGGTGGGGGTGACAGCCACCTGCCCTGCACCAGAAATTCGCGGGAAACCGCCCTGTCGGACCCTCTCCCGGGGCCGGTGTGGCGTTCAGGCCGCAGTTTGCGCGCCCTGGCCCAGCAGCCACTGGCGGATGGCAGGGGCGTCCAGGGGCACGGAGATCAGGTGTCCCTGGATCAGGTCGCAGCCCAGGCTGCGCAGCAGGGCCATCTGCTCGGCCGTCTCTACCCCCTCGGCCACGGTCTTGAGCTGCAGGCTGCGTCCCATCTGCACGATGGCGGTGACGATGGCCACGTCGTCGGCGCTGCCCGGGGTGTCCATCACGAAGGAGCGGTCGATCTTGAGCTTGTCGATGGGGTAGCGCTTGAGGTAGGCCAGCGATGAGTAGCCGGTGCCGAAATCATCGATGGAGATGCCCACGCCCAGGTCCTTGAGCGCTTGCAGCGTACCGAGCACCTGGCCGGTCTGGTGCATCAGCACCGATTCGGTCAGCTCGATTTCCAGGTACTGCGGTGCCAGGCCCGTGGCCGTGAGGGCCGCGGCAATCTCGCCGGCTACATCGCGCTGGCGAAACTCCAGGGCCGACAAATTCACGGCCACCGGCACCAGGGCCAGCCCCTCGTCCTGCCAGGCCTTGAGCTGGCGGCAGGCCTCGTGCAGCACCCAGCGGCCAATCGGCGTGATGAGCCCGCGCGACTCGGCGAAGGCGATGAAATCGATGGGGCCCACCAGGCCGCGCACCGGGTGGCGCCAGCGCACCAGGGCCTCGAAGCCCCGGAGCGTGCCGTCCTTCAGGCAGATCTGCGGCTGGTAGTGCAGCACGAAGGCACTGTCCGCGATGGCCTCGCGCAGCAGGCGCTCCTGCTGCAGCACCTCCATGGCGCGCAGGTCCATGCCGGGCTGGTAGAACTGGCGGTTGCCGCGGCCGCTGTCCTTGGCCTGCTGCATGGCCGCGTCGGCGCAGCGCAGCAGCGCGTCGCCGGTGGCTCCATCGTCCGGGAACAGGCTGATGCCGATGGACGGCGACATGGTCAGCGGCAGGTGGCCTACCGTGAAGACAGTGCGCATGGCCTGCAGCACGGCGTCGGCCACCCGGGCCGCATCCTCGGGCGCGTGGATGCTGGTGAGCACCAGCACGAACTCGTCGCTGCCCAGGCGGGCCACCACGTCGGCTTCGCCCACAGCGTGGCGCAGCCGGTCGGCCACTTCGCGCAGCAACTGGTCGCCGGCGTGGTGGCCGAGCGAATCGTTCACGGTCTTGAAATGGTCCAGGTTCACGAACAGCACCGCCATCTGGCCCTGGCGGCGGGCCAGCGCCTTGGCCAACTGGTCCATCAGGTGGCGGCGGTTGGGCAACTGTGTGAGCGAGTCGTGCAGGGCGTTGAAGGCTTCGCGCTCCTGCGCCTGCTTGCGCGCCGTGATGTCGCGCACCACCACGATGCGGTAGTCCGCATGGTGGAACGGCATGGTCTTGCCCACCACCTCCACCGGGATGGCATGGCCATCCTTGTGGCGTATGGTGACCTCGTAGGGGTCTTCGCGGCCGCTGCGCGTGTAGTCGAGCGCCACGGCGCGCCATTCGGGGCTGATGAAGTTGAAGATGGACAGGCCCACCACTTCGTGCAGCGCATAGCCTGTGAGCCGGTAGAGTGCCTCGTTGCCGTCGGAGATCAGGCCGTCGCGGTGGAACACGATGGCCTCGTCCGTGGCTTCGGTGAACTTGCGCATGCGCTCTTCGCTCTCGCGCACGGAGCGCTCGGCACGCCAGCGCTCGGTGATGTCGGTGATCAGCACGAAGGAGCCCAGTTGCCGGTCCTTCTGCGCGCCTTCGAAGTGCGGGATGAGATTCACTTCGATCATGCGCACTTCGCCATTGGGCAGGGTCTGCTCGCGCGCGTACTTGACGTGCTCGCCCCGGGTGGAGCGCTCCACATGGGGCTGTATGGCCTGCCAGGCCTTGTCGCCGATGGCCTGCTGCACCGTGAGGCCGAGGATGGATTCGGTGGAATGGCCGTTGTAGGCCGCATAGCCCTGGTTGGCGAACAGGCAGTGCAGGCCGGGCAGGTCGAAATAGGCCATCAGCGCGGGCACGGAGTCCGCGATCAGGCGCAGCAGCAGGTCGCTGGAGCGGCCCTGCTCGGCGGTGCTGGCTGCGTTGATCGTTTCTGGCATGTACCACCCGGTTCCTGCGCTGTATTCCGTTATAGCCGATTCACCTGACGCCGGCGTAAGGTAGTTCTCCCTATGCACGTGGCAGGGCAAATAGGTCTTTTCCGGCGCGCCCCGGATAATCGGGGCCATGACCTCCAAAGAAAACCAAGCCGGCACTGACTTCAGCACGCTGGCCCTGAGCCCCGCCACGCTGGCCAATCTGCAGCAGCTGGGCTACACGCAGATGACCCCTATCCAGGCCGCCAGCCTGCCGCCCGCCCTGCTGGGCAAGGACCTGATCGCCCAGGCCAGCACCGGTAGCGGCAAGACGGCGGCCTTCGCCCTGGCCCTGCTGGCCAACCTCAACCCGCGCCGCTTTGCCGTGCAGGCGCTGGTGCTGTGCCCCACGCGCGAGCTGGCCGACCAGGTGACCACCGAGATCCGCCGCCTGGCGCGGGCCGAGGAGAACATCAAGGTCGTCACCCTGTGCGGCGGCGTGCCGCTGCGCGGCCAGACGGTGAGCCTGGAGCACGGCGCCCACATCGTGGTCGGCACGCCCGGCCGCGTGATGGACCACCTGGAGCGCCAGCACCTGTCGCTGGAAGCGCTCAACACCCTGGTGCTCGACGAGGCCGACCGCATGCTGGACATGGGTTTCTTCGACGACATCGCCACCGTGGCGCGCCAGTGCCCCAAGGAACGACAGACCCTGCTGTTCTCGGCCACCTACCCCGAGGGCATCGCCAAGCTGAGCCAGCAGTTCATGAAGGCGCCCGAGCAGATCACGGTGCAGGCCCAGCATGCCGAGGGCAAGATCGAGCAGCGCTGGTACGAGGTGAAGAATTCCGAGCGCCTGCACGCCGTGTCGCAGATCCTGGACCACTTCCGGCCCGAGTCCTCGCTGGCCTTTTGCAACACCAAGCAGCAGTGCCGCGACCTGGTGGCCGTGCTGCAGGCCCAGGGCTTCAGCGCCCTGGCGCTGTATGGTGAGCTGGAGCAGCGCGAGCGCGACCAGGTGCTGGTGCAGTTCGCCAACCGCAGCTGCTCGGTGCTGGTGGCCACCGACGTGGCCGCGCGCGGTCTCGATATCGCCAACCTGGCAGCGGTGGTCAACGTGGACGTGACGCCCGACGCCGAGGTGCACATCCACCGCATCGGCCGCACCGGCCGGGGCGACGCCGAGGGCCTGGCGCTCAACCTGTCCAGCATGGACGAGATGGGCAGCGTGGGCAAGATCGAGCAGCTGCAGGGCCGCGAATCGCGTTTTTACCCATTGGCCGAACTCACGCCCACCGGCGACGGGCCGCTGGTGCCGCCCATGGCCACCATCCAGATCATCGGGGGCCGCAAAGAGAAGATCCGCGCCGGCGACGTGCTGGGTGCGCTCACCGGCGAGATGGGCTTCACGCGCGAGCAGATCGGCAAGATCAACGTCAACGAGTTCTCCACCTACGTGGCGGTGGACCGCACCGTGGGCCGCCAGGTGGCCGACCGCCTCAACAGCGGCAAGGTCAAAGGCAAGTCCGTGAAGGCCCGCCTGGTCACCGACTGACCAGCATCTGCACCATGGCATCGTAGCCCCGCTGCTTTGCCAGTTGCAGCGGCGTGTTGCCCAGCCGGTCGGTCAGTGCCTGGCTGGCCCCCGCCTTGACGAGGGCCTTGAGCGTGGCCTGGTGGCGTGGCCCGCCGTTGCCCAGCACGATGGACTCGATCAGCGCTGTCCAGTGCAGGTTGTTCACATGGTCCAGCGGTGCGCCGGCCGCGATCAGCTGGCGCACTACGCCGTCATGCCCCAGGTGGGCGGCGGCGATCAGGGCCGTGCCGTCGTAGCGGCTGGTCACCTGCTTCGCGCTGGCACCCAGCGAGAGCAGCAGGGCCAGGGTGTCCTCGTCGTCGGCCACGGCGGCAATCGTCACCGCGTCGTAGCGGTCGTTTTCCAGCAGATCCAGCCCAGCACCGGCCCTGGCCAGCAAGCGGATGGCCTCGCGCTGGCGCGCGAAGGCGGCCACGTGCAGGGGCGTGCGGCCGTGGGCGTCGCGGGCATTGAGCTGTGCTGCGGCACTCGGGCCTGCGAGCAGGCGCTGCAGGGCGGCAGTGTCGCCCTGTGCCGCAGCGGCATGCACGCCCTGGTAGGCCGCCAGTTCCGCCGGGTTGGGCGGAACCTGGGCCTGGGCCGGCTGCAGGGCAGCGAAGGCCAGGGTGGCGGCAATGGCGCACAGCGCACGCGCCGTGCTCGAAAAAGAAGGGGCGGTGCGGTGGGCCATGGCTCTTTCCTGGTCGGTCAGGTGTGGCTTACTTGAGCAGGTCCTGCACCTTGGCGATGCCGGCCACAGCGCACTGCTCGTCCAGGTGGCCGCCGGGCGCACCGCCCACGCCCACGGCGCCGATCACTTCGTTGCCCACCTTCACGGGCACGCCGCCGCCCAGCAGCAGGTAGCCGGGGATGTTGACCAGATTGGCGGCAGCGGGGTTCTTCTGGGCGCCTTCCATCATGGCCAGCGTGGTGTTCTTGGCCGATGCCGAGGTGTAGGCCTTCAGGCGGCTGGCTTCCAGTGTGTGCGGGCCGGCGTTGTCGGCGCGGTGCACGGCGCGCACGGTGCCGGCGCGGTCCACCACGGTGGCGGTCACGGCATAGCCGTTGGCGGTGCAGGTGGCCACGGTCTGGGCGGCGATCTGTGTGGCCAGGTCCAGCGAGATGTTCTTTTCGGTGCGCACGCCTTCGGCGCTGGCAGCGGTGGCGACGAAAGCGAGGGCGATGGCGGCGGTCTTGAAGTGGCGTTGCATGGTGTGTTCTCCGGTGGTTTGGAAGGCCGGCCTGGCAGGTCGTCAGGCCGTGGGAGAACTGTAAAAAATGCAGGCCGCCGGCGCCATTCGTGCGGCTACGCGCGGGCCTCCGTAGAACTACGGAGCGCCGTCCACCAGCGCGGCGTAGCGCCTTATCAACTGGGCCAGCGACTCGGCCCCGAGCTTGGCGAACAGGTTGGCGCGGTGGGTTTCCACGGTGCGCGGCGAGAGCTCCAGCGCACGGCCGATCTCCTTGTTGGTCAGGCCTTCGACGATCAGGCCCAGCACCTCGCGCTCGCGCGCCGAGAGCTGGGCATGGCGCTCGCGTGCCTGCTGGTCGGCCTGGTGGCGCTCGCGCGAGCGCACGTGCTGGCGCACCGCGTTCTGCAGCGCTTCGAGCAGCACCTCGTCGTCCACCGGTTTTTCGAGGAACTCGGCGGCCCCGGCCTTGAAGGCGCGGCGGCACATGTCCACCGTGCCATGGCCGGTGAGCATGATCACCGGCTGGTCCACGCCCTGCTTGAGCAGTTGCTCCAGCAGGGCCAGGCCGCTGGTTCCCGGCATGCGCATGTCGAGCACGATGGCACCGATGCTGGCGCGGTCAAAGCCTGCGGCAAAGGCCAGCGGGTCGGCCCAGGCCTGCACGCGCAGGCCCACGGTGCCGATCAGCAGGGAGAGGCCCTCACGCACGGCGGCATCGTCGTCCACCAGGTGGATCAGCGGGGACAGGGGCGTGGCGTGGTCGGTCATGGAAGCACCGGGGTGTGGAGGGGGGCTGTCGGGTGGGCTGCAGCGGGGGCCTGCGCCGTGACCGGCAGCACCAGCACGAAGGCCGCGCCCCGGCCTGCAGCGGGTGCCAGCCACAGCTGCGCACCCATGGCCTGGGCCAGGCTTTCGCACAGCGTGAGCCCCAGGCCCAGGCCGCCTTCGCGCGTGGTGTAGAAGGGCTCGAACAGGCGCTCGCGCGCCTCGGCCGGTATGCCCGGGCCATGGTCGCGCACCGTCAGTGCCACCTGGCCCGTGTCCTGCCGGGCCAGGTGCAGCTCCAGCCGGCGCTCGGCGGCCGGCACCTGCTCCATGGCCTGCAGGGCATTCATCACCAGGTTGTGCACGATCTGCTGCAGGGCCACGGGTTCGGCCAGCACCGCAGGCAGGTCGGGTTCCGCCTCCAGGACCAGTGCCACGCCGCGCTGCTGCAGTTCGGGCTCCACCAGGTGCAGTACGTCCTGCACGGCGGCGGGCAGGGCCAGCGGATGGGCCTGCCCGGCCAGGTCGGGGCGCTCGACCAGGCGGCGCAGCCGGCCCACCACGGCCGATGCGCGACGCGCCTGCTCCACGGCGCGGCCCATGGCGTCGAAGGCGGTGTCCAGGTCGGGTGGCGATTCGCCCAGCAGGCGCTTGGCGGCCTGGGTGCTGGCCAGCAAGGCCGTGAGGGGTTGGTTGAGCTCGTGCGCCATGCCGGCTGCCAGCTCGCCCAGGGTATTGAGCCGGGCCACCTGGCCCAGGCGCAGCAGCTCTTCGGCCCGCTGGCGTGCCACGCGCTGGCGCCACCAGGCCAGCGCGCCGGCCCAGAGCGCTGCCGTGAGCACGCACCAGCCCAGCATGGCCCACCAGGGCAGTTCGGCCGGGGTCACGGTGCGCTCGGCCACTACGTCCAGGGGCTGGCTCGGCGATGCCAGCAGCTTGCGCACGCTGAAGTGCCAGCCCATGCGGTCCAGCCGGCGCCCTGGCTGCACGACGAAGGACTGGCCGGCCCGCTCCAGCGCCACGCGCACCGGGCTGGTCACCGGGTTCATGGGCCATTCGTCCAGCGGCACGGTGGCCGCCAGGTCGATCTGCAGCGCATAGCTGGCCGGTGTGCCGGCCAGCACCAGGTGGTAGCGGCCGGCGGCCAGGTCTGCCAGGGCCATCTCGGCGCGGCTGGAGCGGCGCGAGGCCGCCTCGGCTGCATCCAGCGCGGCCTTCTGCGCAGCGGGCCAGGCACCCGCAGCCGGGCGCTGCAGCACGGCCAGGATCTGGGGGTAGACGGACGGCAGGCGTGGCAGGGTCGACGCCGCCGCCGTGTCGGCCACAGCGCCCGGCACCGGGGGCTGCAGCAGCGCCAGCGTGGCCATCACCGCATCGTGCTGCACCACGCGCTGGCTCAGCAGCCGGTGCACGATGCGCGCATCCGTATCGAAGGCCGCGCGCAGCTGTTCCACGCGCGCGTGCGCCAGCCAGCCGGCACCGGCAGCCGCCACGAGGGCCCACAACAGCAATCCTGCGAGGCGATGGCGCCATGCCTTGGTCATGGGGCGGATTCTGGCACGGCCGGGTCTGTTGTAATCCTGTCCGAACGCCTCCACCCGCCCATGCCCCCCACTGCCTCCACCCTGCACCCCTGGTTCACGCCGCGCAACCTGCTGTGGGCGTCCGTGGCCGTGGCGCTGGTCACCATCGTTCTCAAGACGCTGGCCTGGTACGTGACCGGCTCGGTGGGGCTGCTGTCGGACGCCCTGGAGTCCTTCGTCAACCTGGCCAGCGCCATTTTTGCCCTGGCCATGGTCACCGTGGCGCAACGCCCGGCGGACGACAACCACCCGTACGGCCACCACAAGGCCGAGTATTTTTCATCCGGCTTCGAAGGCATCCTGATCGTTGGCGTGTCGTTGGGCATCTTCTGGGCGGCCGGGCATCGGCTGTTCGACCCGCAACCCCTGGAGCAGGTGGGTTGGGGCCTGGTGCTCTCGGCGGTGAGTTCCGGCCTCAACGGCCTGCTGGCCTGGTTCATGTTCCGGTCCGCCCGTGCGTACCGCTCGGTTGCGCTGGAAGCCGATGCCCGCCACCTTGTCACCGACGTGTGGACTTCGGCCGGGGTGCTGGTCGGCATTGCCGGTGCCGCGCTCACTGGCTGGCTCTGGCTCGATGCCGTGGCCGCCATCGCCGTGGCGATCAACATCCTCAAGGAAGGCGTGTCGCTGGTCTGGCGCTCATCCCAGGGGTTGATGGACGAGGCCGCCCCGCCCGCGGTGCAGGCCCGCATTGAAGCCACCCTGCAGCAGTTCGTGCAAGGGCAGGCACCGGGGGGGCTGCGCTTTGACCATGTGTCCACACGCCGGGCCGGCCAGCGCCAATTCGTCGATCTGCATCTGCATGTGCCAGCCATTTGGACCCTGGGCCAGGCCGCCGAGTTGCGTGGCCAGGTGGAGCGGGCGCTGATGGCCGCCGTGCCTGGCCTGCGTGCGACCATCGAACTGCTGCCCACCGATGTGGAAGCCCATTTTGACGACCCCAAGGACGTGACGTGATCAGTGTCTTGCAACGCGTGCGCGAAGCCCGCGTGGATGTGGATGGAACCACCGTGGGCGCTATCGGCGCCGGCCTGCTGGTGCTGGTGTGCGCCGAGCGCGGCGATACCGAGGCCGAGGCCGACAAACTGCTGGCCAAGCTGCTCAAGCTGCGCATCTTTGCCGACGACGCCGGCAAGATGAACCGCAGCCTGCAGGACGTGGCCGGCGGGCTGCTGCTGGTGAGCCAGTTCACGCTGGCCGCCGACACGACGGGCGGCAACCGCCCGAGCTTTACCCAGGCGGCAGCACCCGACGATGGGCGGCGCCTGTTCGACTACGTGGTGCAGCAGGCGCGTGCGCTGCACCCGGTGGTGGCCACCGGCCGCTTCGCCACCGAGATGCAGGTGCACCTGGTCAACGATGGGCCGATCACCATACCGCTGCGCATTGCGCCGGCCGCACCGACGCCATAGCGCAGGCGTTCAGGCACCGACCAGTTTCTGGAACGAGCCAAGCACGGCCGGGCCGTTGAACGGCTTGACGATCCAGCCGCGGATGCCGGCGGCCTTGCCGCGCTCCTTCATCGCGGGCGAGTTCTCGGTGGTCAGCATCACGATGTTGACCCCGGTGTTCCTGAGTTCGCTGCGCACTTTTTCGGCCATGGTCAGGCCGTCCATGTGGGGCATGTTCACGTCGCAGACCACGAGCTTGATGCGCGGGTCCTGCTGCAGCTGGGTCAGGCCGTCGCGGCCGTCCACTGCGAAAGCGACGTCGAAACCGTTCTTGCCCAGGAAGCCGCCGACTTCGTTGCGCACGGTGCTGGAGTCGTCGACGACGAGGATGTTGGCCATGGTGCGAGTCCTTCAAAAGTGGTCAGAAAAATTCCAGTTCGCCCGCGACCTGTTCTACCTCGGGCGGCTTCCAGTGGAAGTCCATGGGGGTGTAGGCACGGGCGCACAGGGTGGCATGCAGCGGCAGGGCGCCGGGCAGGTCAATGCGGAAATGCTGAAGATGGTCGGTGCCGATCTGCGCCATGTGCGGCAGGCTGCGGATATCCAGGATCTGCGGGGTCGACAGCCCTAGGCAGTCGTAGAAGGCGCCCAACTCGCGGTTCATCGCGCCGCAACACATGTTGCCGATCTCGCAGATGGCGTCGATGAATGGCTGCGGGCCCATCTCGCGCTCGTCCTGCCCGACCACGCCCGCAAT
This sequence comes from Acidovorax sp. Root219, assembly GCF_001428665.1. Taxonomy (GTDB): domain Bacteria; phylum Pseudomonadota; class Gammaproteobacteria; order Burkholderiales; family Burkholderiaceae_C; genus Acidovorax. The sequence continues at coordinate 334,924 of NZ_LMIJ01000010.1, read as the reverse complement.
CCATGCACGCGTGCGCGCATCGTGCGCAAAGTGCAGTGCCGCGATGACGCGAAACGAATAGGAGGCGATCGACAGCACCGCCATGTGGGTGAGCGAGTCCTGCTCCACCGCAGGCACGGTGCGGATCTGCATCTTCGAATGCTGCGGCCCCATGCCCTGGCGCAGGCCTGCGATCATCATGCTGTCCAGGCTGTCCCTGGCGCGTTGGCTCAACGTCATGGCGGCTGGCTCAGGCAGACAGGGCGGCCTGGATCTTGCGATTGGTCAGCGCGAGCCCCATGGACGCATTGATGATCATCTTGCCGCCGGCCTGCATGTCCTGGAAGGTGGTGGTGGCGATCAGGTCGTTCTTGTAGAGGTTGTCCCGGTAGTGCTTGGACAGGGCCTCGGCATTCACCGACAGTGTGCGCATCTCGTTGGCCACCACGGCGAAGCCGCGGCCCGCGCCGCCCGCGCGGGCTGCCTCGATCGATGCGTTGAGCGCCACGATCACCATTTGGCGCACGATGCGTGCGAACTCGTCGTTCTTCTCGTGCATGTCCTTGTTGTGGGTCACGAGCTTGCTCATGTCGGCATGCCAGCGCTCGAAGGTCTTGCTGATGCCCTGCAGATCGGCCAGTGCCTTGGCCAGCGTCTGGCTGTGGCCCATGGCACCCTGCACCACGGCCCGCACCACGGCTTGCGTCTGCTGGCCGGCACTGTGCTCGATCTGGCGCTGTTCCTGCTCCCACTGCCCAATGGCGTTCTGCATGCTGGCCTGTGCCTGCTGCAGCGAGCTGTGCAAGTGATCGACCTGGGATTGGAGCCGGGCATTCTCGTTCTCCACTTCCCATTGCGCATCCTTGCCGACGTCCTCGGTCTGCAAGGCTGCGTTGCGCAGCGTGCGGCCGCACAGCCACCAGCCGACCACGGCGCCCAGCGCGCAGCCGCACAGCAGAATCAGCACTTCCATCATTGCGCTTCCTTCTCGGCATGTTCCGCCGGGGCGCGGCGTGCCACGCCGTACTGGGCGGGCAGGTGGATCACGGTGTGGAACGGTGCTTGGCCTGCTTGCCCATCGGCCGGCTGGAGTTCCAGCGCGATGCTGCCGCCCACGGATTCGATGAAGGCCTTCACCGCGTCCATGCCCACCCCGCGTCCCGAGATGGCGGTCACTTCGCTGGCCGTGGAAAAACCGGGTGCAAAGATCAACTGCGCGGTCTCTGCCGGAGCCAAAGCGCTGTCTTCCTGCACGAGGCCCGATGCAATGGCTTTTGCGCGGATGCGGTCCAGGTCCAGGCCCCGGCCGTCATCGGAAAGCCGCAGCGTGATCTGGCCATCCGCCTGGCCCATGGCGATCTCGATCCGGCCCTGTGGCGCCTTGCCTTGCGCGGCCCGGCCCGGCGGGGCTTCGATCCCGTGGTCGAGCGCGTTGCGCAGCAGGTGCATGAAGGCGTTGCGCAGCACGTCGGTCACCTGGGTGCGCAGCACGATGCCGCCATCGGCGATGACGACCCTGGGCACCTGCTTGCCCAGTTCCAGCGCCAGGTCGGGCAGCGAGTCCACCACCGTCTCCAGCACGTCGTGCAGCGTGTGGGTGCCCAGCAGCTGCAAGGCGTGCTGTACCTGTTCCAGCATGGCACGCGTGGCATGCAGGTCCTTGCTGCCGTGCAGGGCACTGCCCGCCGCGTGCAGCAGTTCGTCGATGCGTTCGCGCGGCACCATCAGGTACTTCTCCACGCTGCCGCGGCGCCCGGGGCCCTTGCGGCCCAGCTTGGTATCGTTGATGTGCGCGTAGCTGTCCAGCGATGCGCGCACCGCCTGCAGCTCGGCATCCAGTGCCGCGCTGTCCCAGCCAGAGAGGTCCTGGCGCAGCGCGTCGTAGCGCTGCTCGGCCGCGTGCGCCAAGTCGGCCAGCTGCAGCAGGCCGTAGGTGCGGGCATTGCCCTTGATGGTGTGCATGTTGCGAAACAGCTCTGCCACGGCGGCCGCGCGGGCTGCCGCATCGGTGGCCGAGCCATCCAGCAGGCGCTGGTTGTGCAGCACGAAGGAGGCCGAGCTGTCCACGAAGTCGTGGAACTTTTCCTGTTGCACGGCGAGCACCTCGCCGATCATTGCCAGCTCCTGCTTTTGCGCCTGCGCGGAGCGTGCCAGCTCGCGCAGTTCGGTCACGTCGCGCACGCACAGCATCAGGCGCTCGGTGCTGCCGTCGCCCGAGGCGATGGGCGACCAGGTGAGGTCCAGCACCTTGGTCTTGCCATCCGCGAAGCGCACGCTCACCTCGCCCGGCAGCAGGTGGGCATTGAAATCGAAGTTCATGGCGTCTTCGCCGATGCAGGCATCGATGGCCGTCGTCGCTTGCGACAGTGCATCCGCGCCCAGGTCGGTATGGGCCAGCAGCACATCGGTCACACTGCGCCCCGCGAGATCGCTGGTTTCCACGATGCTGGCCAGGTGGTCCGAGTATTCGGGGTGGATCACGCCGCCGGCCTGCAGGGTCATGATGCCCTGCGGGATGGTGTGCAGCATGACCTGGATGTCGGCCGTCTTCTGGCGCACGAGTTCCGTGCTTTCCTGGATCTTCTCCACCATCAGGTTGAAGGCCGTGAGCGAGCGCCCGATCTCGTCCATTCGGGTGACCGGCACTCGGTGCGAGAAGTCCTGGCTGGTGGCGATCTCGGTCATCTTGTGCTCCATCTCGCCGATGGGGCGCACGATCTGGCGGTACAGCATGAAGCCGATGCCCGCCATGCCCAGCACGGCGATGACCGTGATCGTGGTGAGCGTCGTCGTGGTCTGGGTCAGGTTGGCGTTCAGCGAGGCGATGGCCTGGTCCTTGCCGCGGCGCTTCTCGACCTGCACGGCCTCGATCATCTGGCCCTGCTCGCGCAGGTACTGGTCCACGGTGGCGGCCATGGTGGCCTCCGCGGCCTCCTGCTGGCCGGCGAGCTTGAATTGGGCCGTGTCGTCGATGGCCTGGAAGTAGTTCTCCAAGCTCATCTCTGCCTCCTTGATCAGGCCGCGCTGCGCATCGCTGTCGGCCTGGCGCATCTGCGAAGCCAGGGCTGCCTTGAGTTCGCTTTTGCGCGAGCTCAGCGCCTCGTAGGTGGTCTTGGCGCTCTCCCCGTCGGGTGCCGACACCATGGCCATGGTGGCTATGTGCACGTCCTTGAGCTGCCCCATCATTTCCACCGACTGGATGGTGCTGGGCACCACCCCCTCGGTCACGGCCTTGACTTGCTGCGCACCGCGGGACGACTGGTAGAGCGCGAAGCCACCGATGGCGCACAGCGCCAGGAAGGTGAGGGTGATGAGCAGGATGATGCGCAGGCGAACGGTCATGGGAGGGACTGGCTGCTGAACCAATGTAACAATTTGATTCAACTGTCGGCGACGTCCGTGGCGCCTTCATGACATTTCCCCCGGGCCTTCGAGGGGCAAGGCGGCGCAGGCCTGCGCGGTCTGCGCTTTTCGTGGCGCGGTCGGCTGCGGCTATTGCAGCGTCAGCGCCAGTGCGATGGGCAGGAACACCAGGGCTGCCAGGTTGCCGATCAGCACCATCGAGGCCACCTTCTCGGGTTCCTGCCGGTAGCGCTCGGCAAAGATGAAGTTGATCACCGCCGGGGGCAGGGCGCCGAACACCAGCAGCAGGCCCTGCTCGCGCGGTGCCAGGCCCACGCCCCAGGCCACGGCCCAGGCAATGGCCATGCCCGCCACGGGGCGCAGCACGGCGCCGAAGAGGCCAAAGCCGATGGACTGGATGCGCGAATCCGCCAGGCGTGCGCCCAGAGCGAACAGCATCAGCGGAATGGACACATCGCCCACCATGCGGATGGCGGTGAGCAGCGGCGGCCACAGCGCCAGGTCCGCCATGCCCACCACCAGCCCCGCGATGGCTGCCAGGATGGAAGGCGAGGTCCACACCGTGCGCAGCCGGGCCTGGTGGTCCAGCAGCCAGATGCCGAACGAGAACTGCAGCGCGTTGGACACCACGAACATGGCGATGGCCGGTGCCAGTGCCTCCTGGCCAAAGGCGAGCACCGCCAGCGGCAGGCCCAGGTTGCCGCAGTTGTTGAACATCATCGGCGGCACCAGCGTCTTGGGCTGCATGCCCAGCGCGCGCGCCACGAGCCAGCCCACCACGCCTGTGCCGGCGATCAGCAGCAACGTGGCCAGCAGCAGCGGCAGGTGGTCCTGCACGCGGAAATCCTTGCCCGCCATGGCACCGAACACCAGCGCGGGCACGAACACTGCCAGGTTGAGCTGGTTCGCGGTCGATAGATCGGGCTTCATGCGCCGCCCGACGGCATAGCCCAGGGCTGCAATGGCAAAAAGGGGAAACAGGATGGAGAGGATGCGCAGCAGCATGGTGGGGCGTGAAGGACGACCCCGCCGAGCTTAAGGCACTGCCGGCGTCGACCCTGGCGGGGGCCGGCCGCCGTGGCCTCAGTCGTCGGCCATCACCAGCACTTCGCGCAAGCGGCCTGCGCCGAGCATCTCGTAGGCGTCGATGCCATAGCCCACGTACACGCGCGAGTTCTGCAGGCCCTGCGCCGGGAAGTTGCGGAAGATGTCGAGCGGCACGGACAGGTTGGCGCTGCCCAGGTCGGCCTTGATGGCGTAGGCGGGCATGGGCCACTGCACGGGGCTCCATTGGCCCTTGTCGTCGCGCTGGAACCAGGTGGTGGGGGGGCCGTCGGGGCCGTCGCTGGCGATGGCCACCACATAGACGTTGTACTTGCCGTCCGGCGCGCTGGCGCTGGTCGGGCTGCCGAACACCGCGCCAGACAGCGTCAACTGGCCCAGGCCGCCTGAGTAAGTGGCCTGCACCCGGAAGGGTGGCCGCATGGCTGGGGCAACGGCCGTAGGGGTGTCAGGGTCCAGGTCGAGGTCCGCCGTGCCGGCAGGAGCGTTGACGGGTGTCGGTTCCAGCACGCTGCCGTAGGTTCCCACGCCAAGCTGGCCCTTGTGGCCTTCACCGTAGGCCCACACAGTGCCGTCTGCCAGCCTGAAGTGCACGTTGCCGGGTTGCTGCGACGGACTGCCCTTGCTCAGCGCGGCTTCCTTGATCGCAGCATGCAGGCGGAAGATTTTGCCCGCAGAGCCTCCCAGCTTGCTGCCATGGCACTGCGCAGAGCCGTCGGCCAGTACGGCACAGAAATGCCCATCACCGCCATGGATGGAGGTTGCAGTCTGTCCCACCAAGATGCGCTTGGGCGCAGTGTATTGACCGGTGGACGTGTTGTCCCACAGCGAGCCTGCGGGATCGGTTCCCCAGGCCCATACGGTGCCTGAGTTGTCCAGCGCCAGCGAGGCTGTGCCGAGCGCGACGACCTGCTGGGCGGGGGGCAGGCTGGGCTGCTGGAAGGGCTGGGTGTACTTGACCAGTCCGCTGGATGTACTGAACGTGCCCAGGCCCCAGATGTTGCCGTCGGCGTCCAGGATGAGTGCGTTGTCTTTCGAGATGGACGAAGTCTTGGCCTCGGCGTTACCGAGCGCAATCTTGGTAGCCGGGCGGAAATCAGCGTCCGATAGTGTGTTGACACCTACTGGGGTGCCCCAATGCCAGGTGGTGCCGTCGCTGCCGATGACCAGCATGGTGAAGCCGTGCATCCCGATCGAGCGTACGGGCAGTGGGATGGGAAGAGGCTTGGGCTGCCGGGTGGCCTCGAGTGTGTAGATACCGGGATTCCAGATAGGCGCCCAGCCCCAGGCGTAGACCTTGCCATCCTGCGTGAGGGCCAGGGCGGTGTCGCCCGTCGCCTGGATGCTGGTGATCGAGGACAGGCCAACCACTCTCGCCGGGCTGGAGCGCGCAGAAGAGTCTGTGGCCAGACCCAACTGCAGATCGAAGTCGCTTCCCAGCGCAAGGAGTTGCCCATCCGTGGTGGAATACAGCACGCTTTGTCCGCCGGTGCTGCTATAGGTCGACATGCTGGCCACGCCCGATGCGACCTTCCGGAGCAAGCTGCCGGAGCCATCGTCGGCCTGGGATTCTGACGCTCTTTGCCATTGCCAGAGATCGCCACCTGCCGTCAAAGCATAGCCATAGATCTCCCCGATGGACAAATCCCGCGCTGGCGGAAGACTGGCCAGCAGACGAGGCTGCAGGGGGGCTGGTGCATCGCTGTTGATGTCATATTGGTTGACCACGCCACCGGCTTGCGTGAGTGCATAACCGGGGGCAAACGGCTTGATCGCCAGCCCCTTGCGCGGCTGGCAGATGGGTAAGGTGTTGTTGAGCGATCCCCAGGTCCAGGAAACGCCTGTGGTGTCAACTGCTGTCACCGTGCCGATACCATTGAACATGGGAAATACCACGTAAGGCCGGCCCAGTTGCAGATCGCGAATGGGTGGCAGTCCCTGGATCTTGACGGGAAGGCTTGTGCTGTTGGGACGCGCTACCTCTGAAAATACACAAGGGCCGCCCTGGCCTTGACCCCAAACACCGCCGCCTTCATCGATGGCGATGACGTTGTATCCCTGTCGAAATGCCTTGACGATGCGCACCGGGTATTCCACGATTACCTTGGGTGCGTCAGAGCTGAACATCAGTCCCCATGACCACACCTTTCCTTGGGAATCCACCGCCAGGGGCTCGCTTTGGTCGGCATCGGGGAAGTGGACGACATTGCGCAGCACGATGCGTGGTTCGCTGCGATCCGTTCGCGTCCCATCGCCGAGCTGGCCATAGGTATTGCGGCCCCAGCTCCACAGATTGCCGTAGGTGTCCAGTGCAAATACGTCTCTGGCAGAAGCGCGAACGCTCACGATGCGTGCGGGCAGCGGGATGGTGATGGCGGTAGCACCGGACCGAATGGGCCCCAGTCCCAACTGCCCATCCCGGTTGTCACCCCAGGCCAGCACGCTGCCATCCTTTGTCAAGGCCAGCACGTGGCGGTTGCCGCTGCTGATGGATTGGGCCTGTGCGCTGCTGGCGCAGACCAGGGCCAGCAGCAGTGCGCTGGCGGTGAATCGTTGGAATATGGGGCGCGTCATGTCTGGTTTCTCCTCTCTGTGCATTTATGCGTTCCATTGTGGGGAACGCACGTGCCGGACAGCGTGACGCGGATCACCCCGGCGTGTGTCGTGTGGCGCGATGTTGTAAGAGGATGCGTCAGCCTTCGCGCCGGATCAAAGGCGTTTTGCGTTAAAACAGCGACAGCGAGGCCCCTGCCCGCGCTGCCCTGTCCACACCCGCACGGAGCCCATGCGCACCACCTACTTCATCAGCCACCCCGACGTGGTGATCAGCCCCCTTGTCCCGATCACGCGCTGGCCCTTGTCCGAGCGGGGGCGTGTGCGCATGGCGGCGGCCCTGTCGCAGCCCTGGGTGCCAGAGATCACGGCTGTCTACTGCAGCACCGAGCAAAAGGCCATCGATGGTGCGCAGATACTGGCGGAGCGCCGGGGATTGGCGCCTACGCAGGTGGCAGCGCTCGGCGAGAACGACCGCTCGGCCACCGGCTACCTGCCACTGGCGGAGTTCGAGACCGTGGCCGACGCCTTCTTTGCGAAACCGGAGCAGTCCGTGCGCGGGTGGGAGACGGCCGCGCACGCCCAGGCGCGCATCGTGGAGGCCGTGGCATCCATCGCCGCAGCCGATACCTCTGCCGGGGCACTGGCCATCGTGTCGCATGGGGCGGTGGGTACGCTGCTGTACTGCCACCTCACCGGGCAACCCATCTCGCGGCAATGGGACCAGCCCGCCAATGGCGGTGGCAACTACTTCAGCATCCAGTGGGGGCCAGAGCCCCGCGCGTTGTCGTGGTGGCTGCCGGTCGATGGAGTCGGGCCCTCTCCCTAACGTTTGCGTGCCCTGGCGGGCTTCGGTGCCACCGGCTTGGCGTCGTACGGATCGGCAAAGCCCAGCTCCTGCAGGATGGCGGTCTCGTAGGCCTCCATCTCGTCGGCATCGGCCGCGCTGGTCTCGTGGTCCCAGCCCTGGGCATGCAGGGCACCGTGCACCAGCATGTGGGCGTAGTGTTCCTCCAGGCTCTTGTTCTGCTCCTTCGCTTCGCGCTCGATCACTGGGGCGCACAGCACCAGGTCGGCCGTGACCAGGGGTTCCTGCGTGTAGTCGAAGGTCAGCACGTTGGTCGCATAGTCCTTGCGGCGGTAGTCGTTGTTGAGCTGCCGGCCTTCCTCGGCGTCCACGATGCGCACGGTTATCTCGGCGTCGGTGGCCAGGGCGTGGCGTATCCAGCGCGTGACCTTGTGGCGCTGCAGCACGGCGCGGTGCGCAGCAGCGCCGTCGAAACGGCCGAACTGCAGCGACAGGGAAAGTTGGTTCAAGGGCATGGGTGGGGTGTCTTGTCAGAGGACTGTCCGCTCACGCGCGGGTGCGCGTGGCTACCGCACGGCGGGGTGCGTCGTAGGCGTCCACGATGCGCGCCACCAACGGGTGGCGCACCACGTCGGCGCTGGTGAAGTGGGTGACGGCGATGCCCTTGACGCGCTTGAGAACGCGCTCGGCATCGACCAGGCCGCTCATGGCACCCTTGGGCAGGTCGACCTGGCTCACGTCACCCGTGACCACGGCGCGAGCGCCGAAGCCGATGCGGGTGAGGAACATCTTCATCTGCTCGGGCGTGGTGTTCTGCGCTTCATCGAGGATTACGAAGGCATTGTTCAGCGTGCGCCCGCGCATGAAGGCCAGCGGCGCGATCTCGATGGCGTTGCGCTCGAAGGCCTTCTGCACCTTGTCGTTGCCCATCAGTTCGTACAGCGCGTCGTACAGAGGGCGCAGGTAGGGGTCGACCTTCTGCGCCAGGTCGCCGGGGAGGAAGCCCAGGCGCTCGCCGGCCTCCACCGCCGGGCGCGTCAGCACGATGCGCTGCACGTTGCTGCGCTCCAGGGCATCCACCGCACAGGCAACGGCCAGGTAGGTCTTGCCGGTGCCGGCCGGGCCGATGCCGAAGGTGATGTCGTGCGTGGCGATGTTCTGCAGGTACAGGTTCTGCGTGGGCGTGCGCCCACGCAGGTCCGGGCGGCGCGTGCTGAGCACGATGGCGTCGTCGGGTGCCTCCAGCAGCTCGCTGTCGCCCGCCAGCATGAGCTGGATGTGGTCCTCGGGGATCGGGCGCTCGGCCATCTCGTACAGGGCCTGCAGCAGCTCCATGGCCTGGGTGGCCTTGGCCTTGGGGCCGTCCACCTTGAACTGTTCGTGCCGGTGCGCGATGCTCACCTGCAGCGCCACCTCGATGGTGCGCAGGTGCGCATCGGCCGGGCCGCACAGATGCGTGAGCCGGGTGTTGTTGTGGGGAGTGAAGGTGTGGCGCAGGATCACGCTGATAATTCCCGTCAGGCAATGGAAAAGAACGCAAGAGCGACGGCGCTGCTTGTCACGCCAGCGACGGCAAAGGACATCAATGATAGGCAAATTGACCGGCACCCTGCTGGAGAAGAATCCCCCCGAGGTGCTTTTGGACTGCCACGGGGTGGGCTACGAGGTGAATGTGCCCATGAGCACCTTCTACAACCTGCCCTCCGTGGGGGAGCGCGTGAGCCTGCTTACGCAGTTCATTGTGCGCGAGGATGCGCAGCTGCTCTACGGCTTTGGCACGGCCGAGGAGCGCCAGGCCTTTCGCGAGCTGATCAAGATCTCGGGCGTGGGCCCGCGCACGGCGCTGTCCATCCTGAGCGGTATGGGCGTGGGCGACCTGGCACAGGCCATCACGCTGCAGGAGGCGGGGCGCCTGGTCAAGGTGCCCGGCATCGGCAAGAAGACCGCCGAGCGCCTGCTGCTGGAGCTCAAGGGCAAGCTGGGCGCCGACATGGGGGGGGCGCGCAGCCACGCCACCAGTGATGCACAGGCCGACATCCTGCAGGCCCTGCTGGCCCTGGGCTACAACGACAAGGAAGCGGCCGCTGCCCTCAAGGCCCTGCCGGCCGACGTGGGCGTGAGCGACGGCATCAAGCTCGCGCTCAAGTCGCTGGCCAGGTAGGTCCGAACGGGCGCCTACTGGGCCTCGCGCACCAGGCGGCCATTGGTCGGCTGCACCGGCCGCGCATTGGGCGGCGAGATGCGCGCCAGCAGGCGCAGCTGCTCCAGGCCCACGCTCACCGGGGTCTTCATCACGATGCGCAGCACGCCCTCGGTGCAGGGCGGCGAGGTCAGCGAGCCCGCGTACTGGTAGTAGTGCCGGTCCTGCGGCAGCAGCTCGCCCACCGAGAGCACCGGCTGCGGCAGGCGCACGCGGTCCTGTGCGTCCAGGGGCATGTGCGTCCAGAGGCGGGTGATGAAGGCATTGGGGCTGCCCAGTTGCATGGGCACGCTGACCACGGCCATCTGGCCGCTCGGGCCCTGGTACACCAGCTCGGTGGCCATGGGGTAGCTCTGCAGGTGCACGCGCTCCTCTGCGGGGTGGCGGAACTGCAGGCGCATGAGCCGCCAGGGGGCTCCGCGCAGGGGCAGGATGCTGGTGCCTTCCACCTCCAGCGCGAGGCCATGCCCCGTGTTCCACACCGTGCCGCCGAAGAACTGGTTGCCGAACGGCAAGGGGTCGGCCGGGCCGAGCGCCACGTCCTGCGTGGTGATGTGGATGGGCGACTGGCGCGTGCCCTGGCTGCAGGCCGAAAAATCCGGGTGCAGGCTGCCCCAGGCCTCGGGTCCCTTGTCGCCGCTGGCATGGTCCCAGCGCACCGTGCGCGGGTCGGCTGGCGGTGGTAGGGGTGCAGGCGGTGCTGCGGCGGCCAGTTCGGCTGCACGCGACTGGATGTAGCGGCGGCTGGCCTCAGGGTCCCGCACGGTCTGCCGGGGCGGTGCCGGCGGGAGGGCTTCAGCCTGGGCCGGCTTGCGCGGGCGGTCGGGTGGCACGCGCACTTCCACGCTGGGGATAGGGCCGGCGTTCTTGCGCGCACCGGGTTTGGCCGGCGTGGCGTTCTTGTCCTTGGCGCGCTGGATGGCCTCGTCGATCCGGGTGGCCAGGGTGGCCTTGTCCTGCGGGTTCTCGATGCGGATGGCGCCGCTGGCGGTGCGGGCGGGCGGGGGCGCGGTCTGGGCAGTCGCGGTCAGGGCGGCTGCGCCACTGGCGGCCAGTGCGGCCAGCAATTGCAGCGGCCGTGGCAGGCGGGTGGGCGCGGGCAGCATCTGTTTCATGGTGTGCTTCATGTATCGGCACAGTACCCACTTACTTTACCCCCTGGGGGGTCGCCCGGGCTATATAGTTCCAGTCGGCCCGCCCGCGCGGGTATTCGACCCCGGACAGAACCACCGTGACCATCCAGACCGACGACTTCGCCCCCATACCGCCCAAGCGCGTGGTGTCCGCCGCGCCCGCCTCGCCGCAGGAGGAGGCCATCGAGCGCGCCCTGCGCCCCAAGCTGCTGCAGGAGTACGTGGGCCAGGCCAAGGCACGTGAGCAGTTGGAGATCTTCATCGGCGCGGCGCGCAAGCGCGGCGAGGCGCTGGACCACGTGCTGCTGTTCGGCCCGCCCGGACTGGGCAAGACCACGCTGAGCCACATCATCGCGGCCGAGCTCGGGGTGAACCTGCGCCAGACCAGCGGCCCCGTGCTCGAAAAGCCCAAGGACCTGGCCGCATTGCTGACCAACCTGGAAAAGAACGACGTCCTCTTCATCGACGAGATCCACCGCCTCTCGCCCGTGGTCGAGGAAATCCTGTACCCGGCGCTCGAGGACTACCAGATCGACATCATGATCGGCGAGGGGCCGGCGGCGCGCAGCATCAAGCTCGACCTGCAGCCCTTCACCCTGGTGGGGGCGACCACGCGTGCCGGCATGCTCACCAATCCGCTGCGCGACCGCTTTGGCATCGTCGCGCGGCTGGAGTTCTACACCGCGCAGGAGCTCGCGCGCATCGTGCAGCGCAGTGCGGGGCTGCTCAATGCGCCCATGGACGAGGCCGGCGGCTTCGAGATCGCGCGCCGCTCGCGCGGAACGCCGCGCATTGCCAACCGCCTGCTGCGCCGGGTGCGCGACTATGCCGATGTCAAGGGCGATGGCCGCATCAACCTTGATATCGCCAACCGCGCCCTGGCCATGCTCGACGTGGACCCGCAGGGCTTCGACGTGATGGACCGCAAGCTGCTGGAGGCCGTGATCCACCGCTTCGATGGCGGCCCCGTGGGCCTGGACAACATCGCCGCCAGCATCGGCGAGGAGGCGGGCACCATCGAGGACGTGATCGAGCCCTACCTGATCCAGCAGGGCTTTTTGCAGCGCACCACCCGTGGCCGGGTGGCCACGCTGGCCGCTTACCGGCACCTGGGCGTGACCCCGCCCCAGACCGGCGGGCAGGGCCTGTTCGAAGCCTGAACCGCAAGGGAGCCATCCCATGGCACGCTCCAGCCGCCGCAAGAAGAACCCGCGCGAGAGCGCCACCAAGGCGGCGCCCGTGCGGCGGAGCCCTGGAGTGAACTGGCCGCCGGCCTTGCGGGCCCAATGGGATGCCCTCGCGCCCGAGCGGCGGTTCTTGGGTTCCTGCGGCCAGGCCCTGGTCGTGGGCACCATGCTGCTGCACGGACTGGGCGGGGTGGTCTATGGCCAGCTCACGGTGTTCATGTTCGAGGGCTTCGAGGACCTGCCCGGCTGGGTGGCTGTGTGTGGCGCGGCCAGCGTGTGGTGCCTGGCGGCAGGGTGGGCCGCCTACCTGGTGGCGCGCCACTGGCCTGCCATGGGGTCCGATCGTTGTGAACGCTGGCGGTTGCGGGCCTACGCGGCTACGGCCGTGCTGGCGGCTATCACCTTGCTGCTGTGGCTGCTGAGCGCGCCGGGCATGTGGGGCGCCCTGGGTGCCTGGCCCGGGCTTGCGCCGCAATCAGAGTGGCTGCTGGCCCCGCTGCCCTGGGCGTGGGAATGGGTGCTGCCCGCCGCACGCGATGACCTGCAGCTGTGGTGGCTGTGCGGGGCGGTGGTGGTGGGCGGCCTGTCGGCATGGTTGCTTTTCGTGGGCCGGCGGCCGCGTGCCGGGCTGGCCTGCATGGCCCTGGCGCTGATTGCCATCGGCCTGTGGGCGCTGGGCGGCGCGGCCTACCACTATGTGGCAAGCCGGGGGCTCGCCGGGGTCGTCGAGGAGGTGGCAGCGCTGAACCTGCAGTCCCACCCGGGCCAACGCAATGCCGATACCTTCCTGCAGCTGCTGTGCGCCTGGTTCCTGCTCGCCCTGGGGGGCCTGCTCATGGCTGGGGCGTTGCATACCCCGCTGGCGGAGCTGCTGCGTTCGCGGCAGAAACTTCGCCCATGACCGGAGTGCGGCGCTGGCTGCGGGCACCGTCCAGCATGCCCGCCACGATCAGCACTTGCGCGATGTAGTAGGTGGCCAGCACCCACAACTGCGCCAGCGGCAGCGGCTGCACAAAGCGGTTGGTGGCCAGCGTGGCATCGCTGAGCATGAAGAAACCGGCCCCGATGGCCACCAGCCAGGCGCCGCGCCCGCCCAGCACCGCAGCGCGGCCAATCGCCTGGGCCGCCATGAGTGCGATCACCAGCACATAGGCCGCCACCGGCCCGCGCAGGGCGGCCGGCAGCCCGCCCTGCCACAGGAAGGCATACATGCCCACGCCGACGGCCAGCGTGGCCAGCAGCGCGCCGCGCCGGGCAAACCACGGCACGCCGATGCGAAACAGTGCGATGAAGCACAGGTGGGCCAGCAGAAAGCTCACCAGGCCGGGGATGAAGAAGCCGTTGAACATCAGGAACACATCGCCCGCGAGCGAGCCGGCCAGCGCCGCCATCAGCCAGCGGCCCTGGCGCGTGCCGAGGCGGGACTCCGGTGCCGCCGCACGCAGATGCCCCGCGACCACCGCCATGGCGATCACCATGGTCAGCGGCTTGAAGAGCCAGTGCCACTCCTGCAGACCGAGCGCGCTGGTCGCCGTGGCCAGCGCCGCCGACTCGATCAAGAGCGCCATGCCCATGCCGATGCGCCCCTGCACCGCCGCGCCCAGCGCCCACTGCGCGGCCAGCAGCGTGGTGAACCAGATGGCGTTGTGGGCCAGCGGCGCGGCATCGGCCTGCCACAGAAAGGCCGCCACCCCGGCCAGCATCAGCGCAAACTGCACGCCGGCAAACCACTGCAGCGCGCGCGACATGGGCGGGTGGTACAGCGGCATCCGGGCAATGTCGAAGGCCGGCTTGGGAAAGCGCTCGGCCACGTCGGCCGGCCGCCAGCCCGGGGGCTTGATCCAGACCCGTAGCTTGTCTGCCCAATTGCGTGCATGCCAGCTGTCGTGCGCCAGGCCGGCATACACCTGGGCATTGGCCCACAGCGGGTCCCAACTGTTGAGCAAGCCACGCGTGCCGTAGACGCACTTTTCCTGGTCGTCCTCGTCCTTGAAGGTGCCGAACATCCGGTCCCACAGGATCAGGATGCCGCCGTAGTTCTTGTCCAGGTAGACGTCATTCACCGCGTGGTGCACGCGGTGGTTGCTGGGGCTGCAGAACCAGCGGTCGAACCAGCCCAGGCGCCCCACTTGCTCGGTGTGCACCCAGAACTGGTAGAGCAGGTCCACCAGCGCCACGATGGCGAACACCAGCGGCGGCACGCCGGCCAGCGCCATGGGCACGTAGAACACCCAGCCCAGCAGTGCGCCGGAGCTGGTCTGGCGCAGCGCGGTCGAGAGGTTGTAGTCCTGGCTCTGGTGGTGCACCGCGTGCGCGGCCCAGAGCACGGCCGATTCGTGGCCCATGCGGTGCAGCCAGTAGTAGCAAAAATCGTAGAACACCAGCGCCAGCAGCCAGCCCGGCACGCTGAGCCAGAAGGCGTCATTGCGCCACAGCGCCAAGTGCTCGAACACGGCGGTGTAGATGCCCACGCGCAAGAGCCGGGTGAACACCGCGCTGGTCTGGCTCAGCATCCCGAGGCTGATGCTGCTGATGGCATCGGCCATGCGGTAGGTCACGCGCTGGCGCTTGTAGCCCACCGCCAGTTCGATGGCGATCAGCAAAAAGAAGACGGGTGTGGCAAGGACGATGATCTGGCTGGGGCTCATTGGGGCGAATGCAGTGTTTCGCCGATTCTTGCCCCAATCAGGTCAGCGCGCCTCTGGCATCAACCCTGATGATGCGCTCCACCGTGCCCAGCGCCAGCCCGCCGCGCACGCCGATCAGGTGGTCGTGCAGGTTCACCGTGGGGTCGCAGTGGCCGGGAATCAGCCACAGCATGCGGCCCAGGGCGGGCAGCCGGGCCTTGGGGCTCTCGGTGTACAGCAGGCCGTGTTCATCGCCGCCATTGCCGTAGCGCAGCGCGCGCTCGGGCGGCAGCATGGCCACCAGGGGCAGGCCCGAGTCGATGGCATGGCTCTTGTGGCCGGCATCGCACACTGCATGGGTGTCGCGCACGGAGATCACCTGCGTCTTGATGAACAGGGAGTGCTCGAACGTGGGTTGCGCCGGCTCGCGCTCGTTGCGCGCGTAGTCGGCATCCATGAACAGAAAGGAGCCGGCCTGCAGCTCGCCGTAGACGCCGCTGGCCGCTTCGTGCACCAGGGTGCCCGTGCCTGAACCCGTGATCAGGGGCACCGGAATGCCTGCGGCCTCGATGCAGTGGCGGGTGTAGGCCGCTGCGCGCACCACGCCAGCAATGGTCTCGCGCCGCTCGGCCGTGCCCGTCAGGTGCTGGGCGCGGCCGTGGTAGGCCTGCAGCCCGGCAAAGCGCAGGCGCTGGGCGTGGCGCACGATGGCCTGGGCCAGCGGCACCGCATCTTCGCCCGGGGGCACGCCGCAGCGGCCCTGGCCCACGTCGATCTCCACGAACACGTCGATGCCGGCATCGCTGCCGGCCAGCGCCATGGCCTCGGCCAGGCGTTCGATGCCTTCGGGGTGGTCCACCGCCAGCGCCAGGCGCCCGCCGCGCGCGGCCAACTGAGCCGCCAGCCGCGCCACGCGCAGCAGCTTGGGGCCGGCCACGACCTGGTTGCTGATGTAGATGTCGGTCACGCCGCCGGCGGCCAGGGCCTCGGCCTCGGCCACCTTCTGCACGCACACGCCCTGGGCGCCGGCCTGCTGCATCAGGAGTGCCAGCTCGGCGCTCTTGTGCAGCTTGGCATGGGGGCGCCAGCGCACCCGGTGCTTGCGGGCGAAGTCGGCCATGCGCTGGATGTTGCGTTCCATGGCATCGAGGTCCACCACCAGCGCGGGCGTGTCGATCAGGTCCACCCGCGCGCCGATGCTGGCGCGCAGGGCTTCAGGTAAGGGTTTCATCGCGGGCCGCGTTGTCCAGGTGTTGGGTATCGGCCCAGCCGACCAGCGTGAGGCCGTCGGGTGTCCACAGCAGGCGGTTGATGGCCGCGTTGGACAGCTGCCAGGTGCGCGGTGCCTGGATCTCCTGGCGCGTGGCCATGCGGTACAGCACGTCGAGCACGCCGCCGTGGGCCACCATCAGCACCTGCTCGCCGGGGTGCTTTTCGGCCAGCGCGAACACCGTGCGTTCGATGCGCTCACGCAGCATGACCAGCGATTCGCCGCCCTCGGGCACGTACTCGGGGTCACGCTTGCGCCAGCGCCGCGCGTCCTCGGGCATCTCGGCCTCGATCTCGGCAAAGGTGCGTCCCTGGAAATGGCCGAAGCTGCGCTCGCGCAGGCCGGTTTCGGGCGTGATGGGTGCGCCCGTGGCATCGGCCACGGCCTGGGCCGTGGCATAGGCGCGTTGCAGGTCGCTGGCGTAGATGGCGTCGATGGGCTCGTCGGCCAGCGCCTGCGCCAACTGCTGCGCCTGCCACTGGCCGGTCTCGTTCAGGGGAATGTCCAGGTGGCCCTGGATGCGGGTGTCTACGTTCCAGGCGGTTTCGCCATGGCGTACGGCAATGATTCGGGTGGCTTGCATTCAGGTGGGATCAGGGTGGGGGCGCGAAGGGAATGCGCACCTGGCGTGGGCCGCCGGAGGGCTTGGGGAAGCCGGTAAGTGCCGCATCGAACAGGATGCCGAACACGGCGGGGTCGGCCACCCACACGTCCTCGTGCACGGCCGAGGTTTCGTAGACGCTGGCCTGCGTGGCCGCATCGCGCATCACTAGGCTCACCGCGCGGCGGTGCAGTGGTGTGGGCTCGCCCATGCGCCACAGACCGCCCCCGCCCCAACCACCATGCCAGCTGCGGCCATACCAGCCGCCGTAGGCGCGGTAAGGGCCGTAGAAACCATGGGGGCCATAGGGCCAGTAGGGGTCATAGCGCGGCACCGTGCCGGCCTGTACGCCGATCTGCACCAGCAGCTTCGGCGCGGCATCGTCGCGCTGCAGGCCAATGCGGCCCAGCGACTGCTCGGCCAGCGCGGCAATGGCGTCGAACGCCGGGGTCTGCTGCGAGGGCAGGCGGTCGATGCGGTAGGTCGCCGGGCTGGGCACGGCGGCCAGGGTGGAGAAGCTCTGCACCTGGCCTTCCACCACGCGGGTGGTGCTGCAGCCGGCCAGGGTGGCCACTGCTGCGCACAGCAGCAGGGCGGGAATCCAGCGACGGGTCATGGTTGTCTCCAGGGATGGGGTCAATCCACCTTGGAGTGTGCTCCTGCCGCCGAGGTTCACGACAGCTGCACCACCTGCACACCTGGTAACGACGGGCTTGGGGCTGAAAACTCTTCCTTGTCGAAGGCCTTGTCGCCGTCTTCGCTGGCCACGCCGGTGGCGCGCGCGTTCTTGAAATCGTACTGGCTGCCGTCCAGCAGGTGCGATGGCACCACGTTCTGCAGCGCGTTGAACATGTTCTCCACGCGGCCGGGGAATTTCTTCTCCCACTCGCGCAGCATCTCGCCCACCTGCTTGCGCTGCAGGTTCTCCTGGCTGCCGCACAGGTTGCAGGGGATGATGGGGAAATTGCGCTGCGCGGCCCAGCGCGTGGTGTCCTTCTCGGTCACGTAGGCCAGCGGGCGGATCACCACGTGGCGGCCATCGTCGCTGACCAGCTTCGGGGGCATGCTCTTCATCTTTCCGCCGAAGAACATGTTGAGCAGCAGCGTCTGCAAAATGTCGTCGCGGTGGTGGCCCAGCGCGATCTTGGTGCAGCCCAGCTCGTCGGCCACGCGGTACAGGATGCCCCGGCGCAGACGGCTGCACAGGCTGCAGGTGGTCTTGCCCTCGGGGATCAGGCGCTTGACGATGCTGTAGGTGTCTTCGTTCTCGATGTGGAAGGGCACGCCTGTGCTGGCCAGGTACTCGGGCAGCACATGCTCGGGAAAGCCGGGCTGCTTCTGGTCCAGGTTCACGGCCACCAGGTCGAAATGGATGGGCGCGCGCGCCTTGAGCTTCTGCAGAATGTCCAGCAGGGCATAGCTGTCCTTGCCGCCGGACATGCAGACCATGACCTTGTCGCCCTCTTCGATCATGTTGAAGTCGACGATGGCCTTGCCGACCTCGCGGCACAGGCGCTTTTCGAGCTTGTGCGCCTCGCGTTCGATCTTCAGGCGCGCAGTGCCCGATGCAGCCGCGGCCGCATCGGCGCCGGTGTCTGCCACTTCGGGGGGCTCGGCGGTCCAGCCGGCCCGTTGGGTTTCGTTCATCACTGCGCTCATGGAAGGGGCTCTGGGGTCTGGTGAAAGCGGGGCCCACCGGGCGCCCGGACAGGGTGCGCTCGCGCTGGGGCCAAAAAGACGGAGATATCCCCCAATTGTCGGTGAAACCGCCCGCCCATGGACTGGAGCGGGCTCTCCAGTGGGGGCGATGCCCGCCCAAAGTGCTATTTTTCCGTTTCTGGGGGCTCGCCGCCAGGGGCCGCAACGGCTTGCTGCAGGGGGGCGGCCCGCTCTGCAGCCCACAGCCGCATGTCGCGCTTGCCCTTGGCATTGGCCCGGCGCCAGGCCTCGCGTGCCAGCGCCAGGAAGCGCTCCTCGGCGGGGTCGGGGTGCTGCGTGGCGTGCTCGGCGTCGAGCCAGCCGACGTCCACGCGCGCATGGCGCTCAATCTGGCGCGCCAGCGTGTCGCCGATGGGGCGCGAGCTTTTGATCTGGCTCCACATGCTGGGCGATATCTCCAGCGAGGCGGCAAAGGCCTGGTCCAGCCCCTTGGCCGGCTTGCCGGCAGCGATCTCTTTTTCGAGGAACAGGCGGTGCAGCGCCAGCACGTTGGTGCGGCGGATGACGGTGAGGGGAGGCGGAGTCACAGAAGAAAAACAACAAACGCAGAAAAAAGATTGTGCAGGGTGTTGACGGGTAAGTAAAGACTATTTACAGTCCATTTTCATCAGGACTGCCTGTCCTCCCTGAATTCACCACCGAACCGACCTACCGCCGAAAGACCACCGTGAACGCCTGCCGCACCGCCATCCTCCACCGCTCCCGCCAGGGTGCCGTGGCCGTGCGCGGGGCGTTGATTGCGCGCACGTTGTCGTCCATGCCATCCCATGCAAAGCGACTGCCATCGCAGCAGCGCACAGCGTATTTGCAGGGCAATGGCAGCCAGCCGCAGTGGCTGGGCAATGGTTTCGAGGATACCGCTCCACCACCGGGCGGAGGTTGCAGCGCAGGGCGGTAGCCCACAGGCGCTCTCCCTCCCGATCTCTTGATCAAGAGGCCCGGCAACCAGGTGGTTCCGGGCCTTTTTCATTGCCGGCTGTTTTTCTCAATTCCCCTTCTTTTCCCGCAGCGCCAGCCGCTGCCCCCGCAGGCATCGACCCGCCGGGGACCTCGGTTCTTTAACAGTTTGCTGCAGGCGGCTTGGCTCCACGGGAGCAATGGCCGGCCTGCTTATCGAAATCAGAGGGAAGGGGCGCACCGCGCCCCACCCAACCCCTCTCCATTTCGGGTGTGCCTTTGCTTTTCACCGCCGGAACCGGCCGCATGCGCGGCCCGGCGGGATGTGCTGGGATTGATCACCCAGTGCAGCGACGTGCATGCGCGGTTTCATCGGAACCGCGGTCGCGTGAAGACACAACCGAAATGGAGATGCGCTCCGGCAGGAGTGCCCGATATTTCGCTTTTTTTTGCTTTCTACGCGTGTAGCTCAACTGGCAGAGCACCGGCCTCCAAATCCGACGCTTGAGGGTTCGACTCCTTACGCGCGTGCCAATCTTTTTCCTGGCCATGGCCAGGCATGCCGTAGCAGCCCTGTCGGATTGGGGCGCCTGGTCTTCGTGCCGGGGATTGCAGGTTCGACTCCTGTCTGCGGCTCCTTCCCTTTTCCCCCTTTTCCCTTTTGTTGACCGGTCGCCAAGTGGTAAGGCAGCGGATTTTGATTCCGCCATTCGGAGGTTCGATCCCTCCCCGGTCTGCCCAATTTTTCAACCCACCCACCTCGTCCATTTATCCAATCACCCTTCAGGAGACCACTGTGGCCATTCAGCAATCCTTCTTTCTTGGCGCCCAGCGGCGCCGTTCCGGCTTCGCCGGCTGGCTGGCCCGCCTGGTATCCGTGCGCGCCCGCCTGCCCCGTACGGCCGTCCGCGCTGCTCCTGCCGCCCGCAGGCTTGAGCACTTGGACCTCGACCAGCGCGTGCGCGAGGTCGGCGAGTGGTAGCGGCGTGTGCGTTCGTGCGCCCGCTGCCAGCCTCACCGCATCCACCAGGGCCTCCATCGATTGCCGATGGATGCCCGCTTTTGCCATTGACTGACTGTTGTTGAAACGGGGCGTGCGCTTGGCTGGGCGGCTGCGCCCTCCATTGCCAAGCAAGAAAGGACGCCCCATGCCCCGCACCGAACCCGAAACCCTCTACCGAAAGCGCCTGGCACCCACGCCCACGCCCCGCGTGCTGCAGTTGGATCTGCACGGCACGCCCCAATCCTGGATGCCGCTGGAGCAAGCCGCCGTGCACTACGCCAGCGGTGCCGTCGCCTGGGATGCCGGCCTCGATGCCCTGGCCACATTGCGTGGCGGGCACAACGCAGCGACCGGCCGGCAGTCTGTGCTTCAGATCGCGCCCATCATCGCCCTGCGCGGTGTGTCCCGGATCAACCTCTTTGACGTGGTGCCTGGGCTCACCAAGCGCCGTCTGCTGCGCCGTGACCGCCACACCTGTGCCTACTGCGGCGGCGTCTTCGGCGAAGAGCTGCTGCAGTGCGAGCACATCGTGCCGCAGTCGCGCGGTGGTGCCACCTCGTGGACCAACCTCGTGGCGGCCTGCGCCGGTTGCAACGGCTACAAGGCCGACCGCCTGCCCGAGGAGGCCGGCATGCGCCTCTTGTACCTGCCCTACGTGCCCAGCCGCTACGAGTCCTTCCTGCTGGACGGGCGCAACGTGCGCGCGGATGTGCACGAGTGGCTGGCCAAGAGGCTGCCCAAGGGCTCCAGGCTTCATTGAGAACGCCTGGGGTTTGCAAACCGAATGTGAAAGGGCCGTGGTCAGTGACCACGGCCCTTTTTTCTTCCCCGGTTTTCAGCGGTGGCAGGCGCTCACCACTGCCCGGTTTCGATGCGGATCGCCACTTCGCAGTCGTCGAAGATCTCCAGCTTGGCGATCTTGACGCGCACGCCCAGCACGCCGGGCAATTGCATCAGCCGGTTGGCGAGCTTGCCGATCAGGCTTTCGAGCAGGTTCACGTGCTCGGCGCGGCACTCGTCGATGATGATCTGGCGCACTTTGCGGTAGTCCAGCACGTGCAGGATGTCGTCGTCGCGCGGCGACAGCGGCTGGGCGCCCAGGCTCAGTTCGGCGTCCACCTGGATGGGCTGGGGGTCGGTCTTCTCGTGCGAGAGGATGCCCAGGTTGGCGTCGAAGCGCAAACCGCTGAGCGTGAGGATCTGGGTGCCTGTGGCGTGGGTGGTCGTCATGGTGTTTCCTGTGTGAGCGGGTGGGTGCTCACATCAACGAGAAATCGCGCTCGAATTTCATCAGGTGCTGGCCGCCGTCCACCATCAGCGTGGTGCCGGTGATGGAGCGGTTCTCCAGCGCAAAGCGCACGGTGGCGGCCACGTCCTCGGGGGTGGAAGAGCGGCCCAGCGGGCTCAGGGCGTGCAACTGGGAGAATTTCTCGTCGCTGAGCATGTGGCTCGTGAGCGTGAGGCCCGGGGCCACGCCCACCACCCGCACCCGTGGCGCCAGCGCCAGCGCCAGCATGGTGCCGGCGGCTTCCAGCGCCGCCTTGGACAGCGTGTAGCTCATGAAGTCGGGGTTCTGGTTCCACAGCTTCTGGTCGAGCAGGTTGACCACGGCGCCCTGCGCATCGGCATCGCCGGCCGCCGCGCGGGCCTGCAGGTGCTCGTGCAGGGCCTGGGCCAGCAGCACCGGGGCGCCTGCATTGCTGCGAAGATGCTTCTCCAGGCTGGCAAAGCCCAGCGTGGCGGCGTTGTCGTGCTCGAACAGCGAGGCGTTGTTGACCACGGCATCGAGCGCGCCGAAGCGCTCGACCACGCTCGGCACCAAGGCGCGCACGGCGGCCTCATCATCGAAGTCGCCATCGAAATGCGCGCTCTGGCCCGAGGACAGGCGTGCGCACTCGGCCGCCGTGTCGATCGCCTCCTGCTCGGAGCTGCGGTAGTGCACGGCCACCTGCCAGCCGCCGGCCGCCAGCGCCAGCGCAATGCTGCGGCCCAGGCGCCTGGCGGCGCCGGTGACGAGCACGGTACGTGGGCGGGGTGAAGAAGGCATGAGGGACAATGCGGGCCGTGAAGAAAACACCCGACAGTTTAACGACCGCCCTCACGGCGCACATTGCCGATGCCATTGCCGCCGCTGGCGGCTGGATCGGCTTCGACCAATTCATGGCGCTGGCCCTCTACACGCCCGGCCTCGGCTACTACGCCAACGACTCCGCCAAGTTCGGCCTGCTGCCCGAATCAGGCAGCGACTTCGTGACCGCGCCCGAGCTCACGCCCCTGTTCGGTCAGACCCTGGCCGTGCAGGTGGGCGAGGCCTTCGAGCGCACCGGCACCAGCCAGGTCTGGGAGTTCGGGGCCGGCTCGGGTGCGCTGGCGCTGCAGCTGCTTGATGCCCTTGGCGAGCGGGTGCAGCGCTACACCATCGTCGATCTTTCGGGCAGCCTGCGTGCGCGCCAGCAGACCTTGCTGGCAGCACACGCGCACAAGGTGCAGTGGGTCGATGCGCTGCCCGACCGCTTTGAGGGCGTGGTGGTGGGCAACGAGGTGCTTGACGCCATGCCCGTCAAGCTTCTGGCCCGCCATGGCGGCCAGCATGGGGGCGTGTGGCACGAGCGCGGCGTGGCGCTGCACGACGGCGCCTTCACCTGGGCCGACCAGGCCACCGACCTGCGCCCGCCGGTGGAGGTGGAGGGCCCGCAGGACTACCTGACCGAGATCCACCCCCAGGGCGAGGGATTCATCCGCATGCTGGCCGACCGCCTGCAGCGCGGCGCGGCCTTCCTGCTGGACTATGGTTTTGGCGAGAGTGAGTACTACCACCCGCAGCGCCACATGGGCACCGTGATGTGCCACCAGGGCCATCTGTCCGACAGCGACCCGCTGGTGGAGGTCGGCCGCAAGGACATCACCGCCCACGTCAACTTCACCGCCATGGCGCTGGCCGCGCAGGAGGCCGGCCTGCAGGTGCTGGGCTACACCACGCAGGCGCACTTCCTCATCAACTGCGGGCTGGCCCAGCGCATGGTGGAGTTGCCCCCGCTGGAGCGCGCCACCGCCGCCAAGCTCATCATGGAGCATGAGATGGGCGAGCTGTTCAAGGTCATCGCCCTGGGTGCTGGCGAGGCCTGGGAGCCTGTGGGCTTCTCACACGGGGACCGTTCACACCGTCTCTGAGAAGGCGGCTCAGTTCAGGCGCGCACCACTTGTGGCATCGAACAGATGCGCCTGCGCCGCCACGGGCCGCAGCCACAGCGCATCGCCTGGCCGCACGTCGATGCGGTCGCGGAAGGCCGCCAGGATGTCGTGCCCGCCTTCCAGCCGCACGGCGACCTGCGTCTCCGATCCCGTAGGCTCCACCACCCTGACCTGGGCGGGAAGTCCATCGCCACGGGCCTCCAGTGCGAAATGCTCGGGGCGCGCGCCGTAGAGCACGCTGTCGCCGTGGCGTCCCTGGGGGGCCTGGGCCAGCGGCAGGTGCAGGCCATCGTCGGTCACCACACGTGCCATGCCGTCCAGGTGCAGCCGGCCGGGGATGAAGTTCATCGCCGGAGAGCCGATGAAACCCGCCACGAAGGCATTGGCGGGCCGGTCGTACAGCTCCAGTGGCGCACCCACCTGCTCCACCACCCCGTCCTTGAGCACCACGATGCGGTCGGCCAGCGTCATGGCCTCCACCTGGTCGTGCGTGACGTAGACGGTGGTGGTGCCCAGGCGCTGGTGCAGCGCCTTGATCTCGGTGCGTACCTGCGCGCGCAGCTTGGCGTCGAGGTTGGACAGCGGCTCGTCGAACAAAAAGGCATCGGGCTGGCGCACGATGGCGCGGCCCATGGCCACGCGCTGGCGCTGCCCGCCCGAGAGCTGGCGCGGCGTGCGGTCCAGCAGTTTTTCAAGGCCCAGGATGGCCGCCACTTCATCCACCCGGCGCTGAATCTGGGCCTTGTCCTCGCCCTGCAGCTTGAGCGAGAAGCCCAGATTCTGCGCCACCGTCATGTGTGGGTAGAGCGCGTAGTTCTGGAACACCATGGCGATGTTGCGGTCCTTGGGCGCCACGTCGTTGATCAGGCGCCCGCCCAGGCGGATCTCGCCGCTGCTGATGGCTTCGAGCCCCGCGATGGCGCGCAGCAGCGTGGACTTGCCGCAGCCCGAGGGGCCGACCAGGGCGACGAATTCGCCGTCCTGGATGGCTATGTCCACACCGTGGATCACCGGCGTGGCGCCGTAGTGCTTGACGATCTGGTGAAGGGATAGTGCTGCCATGTCAGTCAGTCTTTCACGCCGCCGGCCGTGAGGCCGCGGACGAGGTAGGTGCGCACCAGCACCGTGAAGATCACCACCGGAAACATCACCAGCGTGCCGCTGGCGGCGATCTTGGTCCACTCCCAGCCTTCGTACTGCAGGAAGTTGACGATGGCCACGGGTGCGGTGATGGCGTTGGTGCGCGTGAGGATGAGGGCGTAGAAGAAATCGTTCCACGAGAAGATGAAGCACAGCACGGCCGTGGCCGCCAACCCGGGCGACGCCAGCGGCAGCGTGATGCGCCAGAACGCCTGCCATACGCCGCAGCCGTCGATGTAGGCCGCCTCTTCGAGGGCCGTGGGCACGGCCTCGAAGAAGGTCTGCATGAGCCAGATCACGATGGCCAGGTTGAACGTGAGGTAGACGATGGCCAGGCCGGCAATCGTGTCCTGCAGGCCCAGCCAGCGGTAGGCCAGGAAGAACGGGATGGTGAAGGCGATCGGCGGCGCCATGCGTGTCACCAGGATCCACAGCGCCACATGGCGCCGCCCCCTGAACTGCCAGCGCGTGAGTGCATAGGCCGCCGGCACCCCGATCAGCAGCGACAGCGCGGTGGACAGGGTGCTCACCGCCAGGCTGTTCCAGAACGACTTGAGGAAATTGCCCTGCAGCAGGCTGCGAAAGCCTTCCAGCGTGGGCACGAAGAGCAGGCTGTCCTCGAAGATCTCCGCTCCGGGCTTGAAGGCCAGCTGCACCAGCCACAGGAAGGGAAACATCACCACCAGCAGCAAGGCGATGGCCACCAGGCCCCGGGCATGGCGGCGCAGCCAGCCGGCGCGGCGCGCACTAGGTACGGGCAGTGCAGCGGCGGGCGCGTTGAGCGATGCCGGCAGGGTCAGGGTGGCGTCAGCGCTTGTCATGGTCGTTCCATCCGAGTCGGCCCACCAGCCAACTGAGCGCGAACACGCCCGCCAGCATCACCATCGCAATGGCGCTGGCATAGCCCCAGTAGGAGAAATTGAAGGCCTGGATGAAGCCGTAGTAGTTGGTCACTTCGGTCACCGTGCCCGGGCCGCCGTCGGTGAGCACGTAGATCAGCGGAAAGGCCTTGAAGCTGTCGATCAGCCTGAACAGCCCACACACCACCAGCACCGGCCGGATGTAGGGAAAGACGATGTAGCGGAACAGCTGCCAGCGGTTGGCACCGTCCAGGCTGGCAGCTTCCAGCGGGTCGTCGGGCACCATCTGCAGCGTGGCCAGCACCATCAGCATGGTGAAGGGAAACCACTGCCAGGTGTCGGCGATGGAAACAGCCCACAAGGCGGTATCGGGGTTGGCGATGAGCGAGCGCACCGGCAGGCCCACGGCCTCCAGCGCGCGGTGCAGCGGGCTCACGTCGGGCGTGTACATGATCTTCCAGATCAGCGCCACCACAATGGGCGGCAGCACCATGGGGATCAGGAACACCGTGCGCGTGGCGCCCAGCAACTTCGAGCGCCCGTTGAGCAGCAGTGCCAAACCCAGGCCCACCGCCAGCTGCAGCGCCACGCTGGATGCCGACAGCTTGAGCTGCGTGGCGATGGAGCGCAAAAAGCGCTCGTCCTCCAGCAAGTGGCGGTAGTTGACCAGCGGGTCCTTGAAGTGGAAGGTGGCGGCCGCGTCGGTCAGGCTCAGCGGCGTGAAGCTGGCCACCAGCAGTGCCAGTGCGGGCACCAGCGTGATGACCAGCAGCACCGCCAGCGAGGGCAGCAGGCCCCAGAGGAAGGCGCGCCTGCGCGCAGCCTCCCAGCCCAGGCCCGATTGCGCGGTCAGGGTGCTCACGGCAGGCCCGTCACAGGTTCTGCCCTGCGCGCTTGAGCTCGGTGATCGACTGCGCCTGGGCCTGCTGCAGCGCCTGCTTGGCGCTCGCCTGGCCCGAGGCGATCAGGGCGATCGCCTTGTTGAGTTGCTGGTCCACCTGTGGGTAGACCGACACCGTGCGGTACTTCATGTGCCCGGTCTTGGAGGCCAGCTCGATCGAGTCCAGTGCCAGCTGGGCCAGGTCGTTGCCATTGATGACCTGCTTGGAACGGAACTCCTTGGAGTCGATGTCCGAGCGGCGGGCCGGCGAGCCGTAGCCGGCTGCGACGGCCTTGCGCGTGGTCTGCTTGGACAGCGCCCACTGGATGAAGGCCCAGGCGGCTTCCTTGTTCTTCGAACCTGTCGGAATGCCCAGGCCATGCACGGCCGTGCCCGGGAAGCGCCCGGCAGGCCCCTTGGGCACCTGGCCGAACTTCAGCGTCTTGATGGTCTTGCTGGTGGCCGCATCGCCGAGCTGCGCCAGGTGCAACTGGCCCGCGTCGGTGAAGTTCACGCGGCCGAGCTTGAGCGCCTGGGTCACCTGGTCGGGCGTGTAGGTGATGGCACCGTCGGGTCCGAACTCGCGCAGCAGGCTGGCGTAGTACTCGGCTGCGGCAATCGCCTCGGGCGTGTCGAGCGTGGGGTACAGGTCGTCGGGTGCCTTGCGAAACACGTCGCCGCCAAAGGCATGCAGGTAGGGCACGAAGGTCCAGCCGTAGTGGCTGTCGGAGACGAAGCCCGCCACGCGCTCCTTTTTGTTCACGGCGCGCAGCACCTTCACCAGGTCGTCCGTGGTGTCGGGGTAGGCCAGGCCCGCCTGCTGCACCAGGTCGAAGCGCGACGATGCGGACAGCAGCGCCTCCGCCGTCCATGGAATGCCGTAGAGCTTGCCGTCCTTGCCGGTCTCGGGCGCACGGGCGCCGGGCAGGAAGTCGTTCACATCCCAGTCGGCGGGCGTGAGGTTGGGGTTCTTGATGAAGTCATCGAGTGGCGTGAGCCAGCCCGAGTTGATCCAGCGACTCGAGTAGATGAAGGTCACGTTGACCACGTCGTAGGCCGAGCCCTTGGTGGACAGCTCCAGGTCGGCACGCTGGTTGTAGACCGGGAACGAGGGCGCGTCGAAATTCACCTTGGCGCCCGTGAGCGCCTCGAACTCGGGCAGGTACTGCTGCAGCAGCTTGGGGTAGGCCGCGCTGAAGGTCGACACGTTCAGGGTCACGCCCTGGAACTTCTTGGCGCCGCTCTGGGCATGGGCAAAGCCGGGCAGCAGGGCGGTGGCGCCCAGGGCCGATGCGGCCTGGAGCAATTGGCGTCGTTGGGTCATGGCAATGGCTTCGTGGCGTCAGGCCGTGGTGGTGATGACGCTGTCGATCTGCGCGTCGTTGGTGGCTTCGGGGCGAGTGCGGGTGCGGCTCCTGCGGCCGTCCACGGCCACGGCCGGCTCGCCGTGCACGGTGACCCGGCGCACCAGTCGCGCCTGGTTGCCGTAATCGTTGATGGCGAAATGCTGCGTGGCGCGGTTGTCCCAGATCGCCACGTCGTCCTGCTGCCATTGCCAACGCACCGTGTTCTCCAGGCGGACCACGCGGTTCTGCAGAATCTCGAAGATGCGCGCCGATTCAGTGCTCGAAAACCCTGCGATCTTCTTGACGAAGTGCCCCAGCAGCAGAGCGCGCTCGCCCGACACCGGGTGCACGTGCACCACGGGGTGCTCGGCCTCGTACACGGCCGACACGAAGACCTTGCGGTGGTGGTTCAGGCGCTCCTCCTCGACCACCACGCGCTCGGCGCCGTAGTCGTAGTCGTTGCTGTGCACGGCCCACAGGCCGTCGGCCAGGCGCTTGAGGTCGTCGGGCAGGCGGGCATAGGCGGCGGCCGTGTTGGCCCACACTGTGTCGCCACCATAGGCCGGGATCGTCACGCCGCGCAGGATGCCGTACTTGGGGAAGGCATCGAGAAAAGTCACGTCGGTGTGCCACGAGTCGGCCCGCCCGCCACCCTTGGAGGCGTCGAGCTCGAAGATGCGCGTGCCCGTGGGCGAGGGTACCGTGGGGTGGGCCACGGTCTTGCCCAAGCGAGCGCCAAAGGCCTGGTGGCTGGCGTCGTCCAGGTGCGCCTGGCCGCGAAAGAACAGCACCTTGTGGCGCACCAGCGCGGCCGTGAGGTCGGCGACGGTCGCGTCGTCCAGCTCGCCCGACAGCTTGAGGCCGAGGACTTCACCGCCCAGGGTGCCCGCTACGCGGCGGATGCGCAGGTTTCCGAAGGAGGTATCGATATTCGATGGGGACGGCGTTTCGCTCACGGGCAGGCTCCAACTGTGGGGGGAGCGCTGGATTCTGCGGATGCGGGCCGTGCCTGCGAAGCAAGGAAAACCGATATCCAAGCTACCGGAACAATCGGCAATATCGAAAGCGGCAAAAGTTGGAAGGCGCCTGCCTCAGCGCAAGGCCCCTGGGCGGGTCGTCAGTCCGTGGCAAGCGTGCCCTTTGCCGTCCCGGCCTGCAAGGTGACCGCATCGCTGCGGTCCTTGAGCCCGATGCCCGTCAGCCCCAGGCGCCTCGCCTCGGCGCACAGCCACCACAGGCGGGCCGCCGCAGCGGCTGGCGCCAGGCCCTCGGGGCGCACGTTGGAGATGCAGTTGCGCTCGGCATCGCTGCGGCCTGCTTGCGGGTGCCAGGTGAGGTAGATGCCCAGGCTGTCGGGCGAGCTCAGGCCCGGGCGTTCGCCGATCAGCACCGCCACCATGCGCGCACCCAGCAGCGCGCCCACCTCGTCGCCCAGCGCCACGCGCGCCTGTGTGGCGATCACCACCGGGCCGATGCGCCAGCCCGGCGGTGCCGTGCGCACGATGGCTTGTACCAGCGGCACGGCATTGCGCTCGGTGGCCAGGGCCGAAAGGCCGTCGGCCACCACCAGCAGCAGGTCGCAGCCTGCTTCTGGCGCGTCGCCATCCGCTTGGCCGCGCAGCCGCTGCGCATCGGCACCGCCCAGGCGCCGGCCCAGGTCGGGGCGCAGCAGGTAGGTGGCACGGTCGGGCGCGGCGCTGGCCACCCGCAGCGTGGTGCAGCCCAGCCCGGTGAGCTGTACCGCCAGCGCGTCGGCGTCGAGCGGCAGGTGCACGGCATCGCGCGCCTGGGCATGGGCCAGGCCGAAGTCGAGCAGTTCGCGCGTGGGGATGGCCGTGCCAGCGCGACCCAAGGCGAGCCGCGCGGCAGTGTGGGCGCGCAGGTCGCTCCAGGGGTCGGGCGGCGGGCCGGTGAAGGGCGTTGGGTCGCTCATGCCCGCATACCGATCTGCCGCAGCTGCGCGATGGCGGCCTGCTGTTGTGCGGCGGGCAGCAGCCGCCCCGCGCCGTCGGCCAGTTGCATGCGCTGCAGCCAGGCCTCGAACTCGGGTGCGCGCTGGAGGCCCAGCACCTCGCGCAGGTACAGCGCGTCGTGGAACGAGGTGCTCTGGTAGTTGAGCATGATGTCGTCGGCGCCGGGTACGCCCATGATGAAGGTCAGGCCCGCCACGCCGAGCAGCGTCATCAGCGTGTCCATGTCGTCCGAATCGGCCTCGGCATGGTTGGTGTAGCAGACGTCGCAGCCCAGCGGCACCCCGAGCAGCTTGCCGCAGAAATGGTCTTCCAGGCCGGCGCGGATGATCTGCTTGCCGTCGTACAGGTACTCCGGCCCGATGAAGCCGACCACCGTGTTGGTGAGAAGCGGCGAGAAAGCGCGCGCCACGCCGTAGGCCCGCGCCTCGCAGGTCTGCTGGTCCACGCCGTGGTGGGCGTTGGCCGACAGGGCGCTGCCCTGGCCGGTCTCGAAATACATCACGTTGTCGCCCAGCGTGCCGCGCTTGAGGGACAGGGCCGCCTCGCGTGCCTCGCGCAGCAGCGCCAAGTTGATGCCGAAGCCGGCATTGGCCTTTTCAGTGCCGGCGATGGACTGGAACACCAGGTCCACCGGCGCGCCCTGCTCGATCATCTGCACGGTGTTGGTCACGTGGGTCAGCACGCACGATTGCGTGGGGATCTGCAGCCTGGTGATGACTTCGTCCAGCATATGCACCAGGCCGGTGAGGGCGGAGATGCTGTCCGTGGCGGGGTTGATGCCGATCACCGCGTCCCCCGCACCGTAGAGCAAGCCGTCCACCATCGACGCCGCGATGCCGCGCAAGTCGTCGGTCGGGTGGTTGGGCTGCAGGCGCACGGCCAGGTGGCCCGGCAGGCCGATGGTGTTGCGAAAGCGTGTGACCACCCGGCAGTTGCGCGCAACGGCCACCAGGTCCTGGTTGCGCATGAGCTTGCTCACGGCGGCCGCCATTTCGGGGGTGAGGCCAGGGGCCACGGCGACAAGCGCTGCCGTGTCGGCCGCCAGCAGCCACTCGCGCAGCCCGCCCACGGTGAGGTGGGCAATGGGGGCAAAGGCCGCAGCATGGTGTGTGTCGATGATCAGGCGGGTGACCTCGTCGCTTTCGTAGGGCACCAGCGTTTCGTTCAGGAAGCGTGTCAGCGGCAGATCCGCCAGGCACATGCGCGCGGCCATGCGCTCCACCGCCGAGCCGGCCGCGATGCCGGCCAGCGTGTCTCCGGATCGCGCAGGCGTGGCCTTGGCCATCACTTCGCGCAGATCGTCGAACAGCCAGCGGTGGCCATGGATGGTGTGGTGGTAGGTCGCCGACATCGGTAAGGAGGTGGATGGGCCGTGGGCAATGATGGCATGCCCTTGCAAGCGATGTGCCACCCGTGAAAAGTGAAAAACACGGTCTTAGCTGTTTTTGTTGTTAATAACTGAGAAAACATTCGTTCCCAGAATAAGCCGCGCAACCTAGAGTGAAGGCATCAGGGCACATGGCCCCAAAAGATTCCCACGAGGTCCCTATGTCGGCTGTTCTGTCACCTGCTTCCATTCCCCCGTCCGCACTAGCCTCTGGCGACGCACCGCCGCAAGGCCTGGTGATCCGCCCCGTGGCAGGCGCCGCCGGCCCGCTGGGCGCTGAGGTGCTGGGCCTGGACCTGTCGCGCCCGCTGGGCCATGAGGACTTCGCACGCATCCACCGCGCGCACCTCGACCACCACGTGCTGGTGTTCCGCGACCAGCGCATCACGCCGCAGCAGCATGTCGAGTTCAGCCGCCGCTTCGGGCCGCTGCAGATCCACGTGCTCAAGAATTTTCAGCTGGTGGGCCATCCCGAAATCCTGATCGTCTCCAACATCAAGGACGCCGCTGGCCAGCCCATCGGTCTGGGCGATGCAGGCCACTACTGGCACTCGGACCTGTCGTACAAGGACAAGCCCAGCCTGGGCTCGCTGCTGCACGCGCAGGAACTGCCGGGCGAAGGCGGCGACACCCTGTTCGCCGATCAGCACGCCGCCTACGACGCCCTGCCCGAGACGCTCAAGGCGCGTATCGCGCCGCTCAAGGCCGAGCACAGCTACCTGGCCAAGTACGAAGAGCTGCGCGCCCGCAGCCCCTGGCGTCCCCAACTCACCCAGGCGCAGATCGACGAGGTGGCGCCCTCCATCCACCCCGTCGTGCGCACCCACCCCGAGACCGGGCGCAAGGCACTGTTCGTGAGCGAGCACTTCACCACGCGCATCGTCGGCCTGCCCGAGGACGAGGGCCAGGCCCTGCTGGCCGAGTTGTTCGCCGCCAGCGTGCGCCCCGAGTTCACCTTGCGCCACCAGTGGCAGCCGCACGACATGGTGTTCTGGGACAACCGTTCGGTCACCCATCTGGCTGCCGGGACGCCCGATACCGAGCGCCGAAAGCTGTACCGCACCACCATCGAAGGCGACCTGCCTTTTTGATGGCGGGCGACTCAAAAAGCGTTTCAAAAAGCGTTTCTGGCGCCGTTGCTGCGTCTTGCCGTACTGAACAGAACCGCTTCGCAGAGCTTTTTGAGCCGCCTTGGCGCTTTTTCATTCTTCACTTTTGACTGCACAGGACCCATGACCATGTTCCAGACCACCCGCCGCCGCATCGTGCGCAAGACCATCGCCGCCCTGGCCACCGCTGGGCTGCTGGCTGGAGGGTTGGGCTTGACCACCAGGGTGCACGCGGCCGAAGGCCAGTTGCGCATTGCGCAGCAGTTCGGCATCGTCTACCTGCTGCTCAACGTGGCGCAGGAGAACAAGCTCATTGAAAAGCACGGCAAGGCCGCGGGCGTGGACATCAAGGTCGAGTTCCTGCAGCTGTCGGGCGGCTCGGCCGTCAACGACGCGCTGCTGTCGGGCAACATCGATATCGCCGGTGCCGGCGTGGGCCCGCTGTTCACGCTGTGGGACCGGACCAAGGGCCGCCAGAACGTCAAGGGCGTGGCATCGCTGGGCAACTTCCCGTACTACCTGGTGAGCAACAACCCTTCGGTGAAGACCATTGCCGACTTCACCGACAAGGACCGCATTGCGCTTCCTGCCGTCGGTGTGTCGGTGCAGTCGCGCGTGCTGCAGATGGCGTCGGCCAAGCTCTGGGGCGAGAAGGAGTTCAACCGCCTGGACAAGAACCAGGTGGCATTGCCGCACCCTGACGCGGCGGCGGCCATCATCAAGGGCGGCACCGAGATCACGGGCCACTTCGGCAACCCGCCCTTCCAGGAGCAGGAACTGGCCGGCAACCCCAAGGCGAAGATCGTGCTGAACTCGTACGACGTGCTCGGCGGCCCGGCATCGGCCACCGTGCTCTACGCCACCGAGAAATTCCGTGCCGAGAGCCCCAAGACCTACAAGGCCTTCGTCGACGCGCTCGACGAAGCCGCCAGGTTCGTCGCGGCCAACCCCGAGAAGGCGGCCGACATCTACCTCAAGGTATCGGGCGGCAACACCGACCGCGGCCTGCTGCTCAAGATCATCCAGAACCCCGAGGTGCAGTTCAAGGTGCGCCCCGAGAACACACTGGGCATGGGCCAGTTCCTGCACCGCGTCGGAGCCATCAAGAACCAGCCGACTGCGCTCAAGGACTATTTCTTCGAAGACGCGCACACGGCGTCGGGCAACTGAGCGAGTTCCGGGCATGAGCGAGCACACCATCCGCATGGGGCCCTTCTCGCCGCCGCTGCAAAGCGAGCGTGCGGCGCTGCAGGACGACGAGGCGCGAGCCCCGGGCCATCCGGCGGCGGGTGTTGATGCCCGCGTGGTGCCCGGCCCTGCACCCGCCGCCCTGCTGCAGGTGCAGGGCGTCAGCATCGACTACCGCACGCGCGAGCGCGTGGTGCGCGCCACGCACCGCGTGGGCTTCGACGTGCATGCGGGCGACCGCTTCGTGCTGCTCGGTGCCTCGGGTTGCGGCAAATCCACGCTGCTCAAGTCGATTGCCGGCTTCATCGCGCCCAGTGAGGGACAAATCCTGCTGGGCGGACGCGCCGTCACGCGGCCCGGGCCCGACCGGGTGGTGGTGTTCCAGGAGTTCGACCAGTTGCCGCCCTGGAAGACCGTGCGCGACAACGTGATGTTCCCTTTGCTGGCCTCGCGCAGCGTGGGCCGCAAGGAAGCGGCCGAACGCGCCGCGCTCTACATCGACAAGGTGGGGCTGTCGAAGTTTGCCGACGTGCACCCGCACCAGCTGTCGGGCGGCATGAAGCAGCGCGTGGCCATTGCGCGCGCGCTGGCCATGCAGCCCCAGGTGCTGCTGATGGACGAGCCCTTTGCCGCGCTCGACGCCCTCACGCGCCGGCGCATGCAGGAGGAACTGCTCTCGCTGTGGGACGAGTTTCGCTTCACGCTGATCTTCGTCACCCATTCCATCGAAGAGGCGCTGGTGGTGGGCAACCGCATCGCCATCCTCTCGCCGCATCCGGGGCGGCTGCGCGCCGAGCTCAACAGCCACCAGTTCGGGCTGCACAGCCTGGGCAGTGCTGAGTTCCAGGCCACGGCGCAGCGCATCCACCGCCTGCTGTTCGACGAACCCGCTGCCGGCGCCGTGCCGGGATCGGTGCAGGCCGATGCCGAGGCCCTGGCACCCGGCCGCCGTGGTGGGGTGGCGCTCATCCCCCCACAGCGGGCCGTGGGTTCGCTGCCTTTCCAGATTTCCGTATGAGCGCCTCCCTGCTGACCCCTCCCGTGCGCCCCGAGTTTGAGCGCAGCCTGGAGCCGCTGGGCGGCATCGCACCCGTGCAACCCTTGCCGCTGGCCGCGCGCATCTGGCAACAGGCATGGGTGCGCAAGCTGGCGATCCTGGCGGTGCTGGCCGCGCTGTGGGAGGTGGTGGCCCGCTGGCAGGACAACGACCTGCTGCTGCCCACCTTTTTGCAGACCGCCAAGGCGCTGGTGGAAGGCCTGGCCTCGGGTGAGCTGGTCGCCAAGACGGCGATCTCGCTGTCGGTGCTGCTCAAGGGCTACCTCGCAGGCATCTTCGGGGCCTTCGTGCTCACCACGCTGGCCGTGTCCACCCAGTTCGGGCGCGACCTGCTGTCCACGCTGACCTCCATGTTCAACCCGCTGCCGGCCATCGCATTGCTGCCGCTGGCGCTGCTGTGGTTCGGCCTGGGACAGGGCAGCCTGGTGTTCGTGCTGATCCACTCGGTGCTGTGGCCGCTGGCGCTCAACACCTACGCGGGCTTTCAGTCCGTGCCCGAGACGCTGCGCATGGCCGGGCGCAACTATGGCCTCACGGGCATCCGCTACGTGCTGCAGATCCTGGTGCCCGCCGCGTTGCCGTCCATCCTGTCGGGCCTGAAGATCGGCTGGGCCTTTGCCTGGCGCACGCTGATCGCGGCCGAGCTGGTGTTCGGCGCGTCGTCGGGCAAGGGAGGGCTGGGCTGGTACATCTTCCAGAACCGCAACGAGCTCTATACCGACAAGGTGTTTGCGGGCCTGGTGCTGGTGATCCTGATCGGCCTGGCGGTGGAGAGCCTGGGCTTTCATACGCTCGAACGCCTGACCGTGCGCCGCTGGGGTGTACAGCGCTGAAGTTAGCGCCGGCCACCCTACACTCGGGGCATGCTCCGCTGGTTCCTCGTCGTCTTTCTCGCGCTGATGTGCATCAGCTGGCTGTCGCCCATGCTGCGGCGCATCGGCTTCGGCAGGCTGCCGGGCGACCTGCGCTTCACATGGCGGGGACGGGAGTGGGACATACCTCTTGCGTCGACCCTGCTGCTGAGCTTCATCGTCAGCCTGATCGCCAAATTCATCTGATTGCCCTCAGTCCCCTGCCTCCTGCAGGGCTTGAAGGAAGGCCTTGCGCCACCAATGCACGTCATGCTCGCGGATGCGCGCCATGAGCTTCTGGTGCCGTGCCTGCCGTTCGGGCAGCGGCATCTGCAGGGCATGCTGGATGCTGTCGGCCGTGCCCTGGGTGTCGTAGGGGTTCACCAGCAGCGCTTCCTTGAGCTGCTCGGCCGCGCCGGCAAAGCGCGAGAGCACCAGCACGCCGGGGTCCTCGGGGTCCTGCGCCACCACATATTCCTTGGCCACCAGGTTCATGCCATCGCGCAGCGGGGTCACCAGGCCCACGGCGGCGGCGCGGCACAGGCCGGGCACGCGCTTGCGTGCCACGGTGCGGTGGATGTAGCGCACCGGCATCCAGTCGAGCTCGCCGTAGTCGCCGTTGACCGAGCCGCACAGCCCTTCGAGCTCCTGGCGCAAATCCGAATAGGCATGCACGTCATCGCGCGAGGGCGAGGCGATCATGATCATCGTGGCGCTGTTGCGGTTTTCGGGATAGCGGTCCAGCAGTTCGCGGTAGGCGCGCACGCGGTGCGGTATGCCCTTGGAGTAGTCGAGCCGGTCGATGCCCAGAAGCAGGCGGCGGCGCGAATACTCGTCGCGGATGTTCTCGTAGGTTTCCACGGCGTCGGGGGCCTGCGCGAGGCGCGTGAACTCGTCCACGTCGATGCCGATGGGGAAGGCCTGCACCTGCACCGTGGCGCCAAACGCACGAAGTCGCTGGGCGCCCACTTCCTCGGCACTGCCCTCGTTGCGTACATAGCGCGTGAAATGCGCCACATCGGCCTCACTCTGCAGCCCCACCAGGTCATAGGCGAACAGCGAACGCATCAGCCACTCGTGCTGCGGTATCGCCGCCATGATCAGCGGAGGCGGCATGGGAATGTGCAGGAAGAAGCCGATGCGCTGGCAGCAACCCATGGCGCGCAGCTCTGCGGCCAGCGGGATCAGGTGGTAGTCATGCACCCAGATAACGTCGTCGTCGCGCAAGAGCGGCAGCAGCTTGCGCGCGAACATCTGGTTCACGCGGCGGTAGCCGGCGATGTAGCTGGCGTTGAAGTCGGCCAGGTCCAGCCGGTAGTGGAACACCGGCCACAGCACGCTGTTGCTGTAGCCCTGGTAGTAGGCATCGTGGTCTTCGCGGCACAGATCCACGGTGGCCAGGGTCACGGCACCGGCGCTGCGGGTGTGCATCTCGCCCTCGCCAGGCGTGCCCCCCTCGACCACGGTGCCGCTCCAGCCGAACCAGAGCCCTCCGGTCTGGTTCAGGGCTTCGCCCAGGGCGACCGCGAGGCCTCCGGCGGCGGGTTTGCGGGGATCGGCAAGGCGGTTGGAAATGACAACAAGACGGCTCATCACCCGATGATCCGTGCAGATCGCCGGCGGGCCGTGTCGGACAGGGCCGCGAACTGGTGCGTCAAATCACGCTGTCCCATGGGGCCGACAGGCGCACGGCGGCGTTGATCACGCCCACCATCGAGTAGGTCTGCGGGAAGTTGCCCCACATCTCCTGGGTCTCGGGGTGGGTGTCTTCCGAGAGCAGGCCCAGCGGGTTGCGCGCTGCCAGCATGGTCTCGAAGATGGCGCGCGCCTCGTCCTTGCGGCCGATGCGCGCGAGCGCATCGATGCGCCAGAAGGTGCAGATGTTGAAGGCCGTTTCGGGCTTGCCGAAGTCGTCGGCCGCTTCGTAGCGGCGCATGTAGGGACCATCGCACAGGCTCTTTTCCATGGCCTCCACCGTGCTCACGAAGCGCGGGTCCCTGGGGTCGATCAGGCCCACCTCGGCCATCAGCAGCACGCTGGCGTCGAGCTCGTTGCCGCCAAAGCTCTCGGCAAAGGCCTGGCGCGATTCGCTCCAGGACTTGGCGAGGATCTCCTCGCGCATGCGTTGGGCATGGCCGTGCCAGTAGGCGGCCCGGTCGGGCAGGCTGAGGGCGGTGGCGATCTTGGCCAGGCGGTCGCAGGCGGCCCAGCTCATGAGGGCCGAGGAGGTGTGCACCCGCGCCCGCGTGCGCAGCTCCCACATGCCCGCATCGGGCTGGCCGTAGACGCGCACCGCGTTCTCGCCCACCTGTTCAAGCCGGGTGAACTCGCCCAGGCCTGCGCGGTGCAGCAGCCGGTGGTCGTGGAAGGCCTGGGCCGCACCCAGCACGATGTTGCCGTACACGTCGTGCTGGAAATGCTCGGCCGCCTGGTTGCCCACGCGCACCGGGCCCATGCCGCGGTAGCCCGCCAGCTGCGGCATCATCGATTCGGGCAGCTCGCGCTCCAGGCCGATGCCGTACAGCGGCTGGATGTGGCCGCTGCCCGCATCCACCACCACGTTGCTCAGCCAGCGCAGGTAGTCCTCCATGGTGCCCACTTCGGAGATGCTGTTGAGCGCGCGCACCACGAAGAAGGCATCGCGCAGCCAGCAGTAGCGGTAGTCCCAGTTGCGCCCGCTGTGGGCCGATTCGGGGATGCTGGTGGTCATGGCCGCCACAATGGCGCCCGTGTCTTCGTACAGCGAAAGCTTGAGGGTGATGGCAGCGCGGATCACCGCGTCCTGCCACTCCAGCGGCACGGCCAGGGCCCGGCTCCAGCCGCGCCAGTAGGCGGTGGTCTCCTGCTCGAACAGGCGCGCCGTGTCGGCAATGCCGTCGAGCAGGCTCTCGTCGGCTCCCAGGATGAAGTTGTGCTCGCGCGTGAGCACGAAGGGCTGGCCCGAGAGCACATGCGACACCGGTGCGTCGGTGGACAGGCGCAGCGCCATGCTGCCGCCCACGTAGCGGATGTGGTTGCTGCCGCGCGTGATGTGGGGCTCGGTCTGGCCCCAGTCGTACTTCACCTTCACGGCCACGCGGATGCGCGGCGAGCCCTGGATGGGGCGCACCCGGCGCACCAGCGTCATGGGCCTGAAGTAGCGCGAGCGGCTGTAAAAACGCGGGGCGAAGTCGGTGATCTCGACCCCATGCCCGGCCTTGTCGAACAGCTGCGTGCGCAGGATGGCGGTGTTGGGTTCGTACCACTGGTGGGCCGAGGCCATGTCCTCGATCTCGATGGCGAAGTGGCTGCCTTCGTCCCCCGGCTGCAGCAGGGCGTTGAAGACCGGGTCGCCGTCAAAGCGCGGCAGGCAGCACCACACCATGCGCGCATGGTTGTCGATGAGGGCGCTGATGGCGCAATTGCCGATCATGCCCAGGTTGAGCGAGCCCTGTTGCGGGTCCACGGCGGAGGTGTTGGGGTGTTCGGTGGTCATCGTGCGCGTTCCCAGGAGGTTCGTGCCGCCGACAGCCAGCCACGCAATGCGGCCGGTGTCATGCAGCGGTGTTGTGCCAGCGTCGGGCCCTCGCCCACCTTGATGCCCCAGCCGCCCAGGGCGGTCACGGCGGCAAAGCCGGATTCGTCGGTCACGTCGTCGCCGGCGAATACCGGGATCCGCCCTGCGAACGGCGGCAGCGTCATGAAATCGGTGATGGCCTGGCCCTTGTGCACGCCGCGCGGTTTGACCTCGAGCACGAACTTGCCGTCCATCATCTCCACGCCGTGCACCTGCTGCATGGCGGCCAGCAAGGTGCCGCGGCACAGGTCCTCCAGATGCGGTGCCAGGCGATAGTGCAGTGCCACGCTGGCGCGCTTGGGCTCCACCAGCAGGCCGGCGTGCTGCACGGCCAGTTGGGTGGCCGCCTGCAGCACGGGCGCCAGGTCCGGCGGCACCACGGCAGGGCGCGAGCCGTCGGCCAGACGGTACTGAGAGCCATGCTCGGAGGCCAGGGGCAGCACCAGAGGGTCGAGAAAGTGGTCGATGTCGGTCTCGCGCCGCCCCGTCACGATGGCCAATGCGCCATCCAGGTGGGTGCTCAGGGAAGCGAGGGTGGGAACCAGCCCCGCAGAGATGCGCACGGCCTCGGGCCGGGGTGCCATCTCGGTGAGCGTGCCATCGAAATCCAGAAAGAGCGCATGGGCCGTTGTCAAAAAGGGAAGCAGCTGCATGTGGCGGCACCTTAGCAGACAGCTGGGTGGCCTGCCAGCGCGTGGGGGTGGCGTGTGCAGGGACCTGATGGCCTGGGAGAGTGCCCGAAAACCCGCGCCAGCATTGGGGTGTTCAGCTGCCAGGGGCTTGAAATGAGAGCTTTCGGGCCCCATTGTCACAAGATGAAAAGGGTGTTTGTCTTACAAGCAAGTGCCCCGTTGCCAGCGCACGCTGAGCGTACCCATGGAGATTTTGCGTGACCGAAGAAGCCCCCCACATCGTCTGCCCCCACTGCCACACCACCAACCGCGTCCTGCGCGCAGACCTTGGCAGTGCCCCCGATTGCGGCAGCTGCCACCAGCCCCTCTTCGCCGGAGCGCCCGTGGCGCTGGATGCGGCTTCGTTCGACAGGCATGTGGGCCGCAGCCACCTGCCCGTGGTGGTGGATTTCTGGGCCCCCTGGTGCGGCCCTTGCCTGCAGATGGCGCCGGCCTTCGCCCAGGCAGCACGTGACCTGGAGCCCCAGGTGCAACTGGCCAAGCTCGACACCGAGGTCCACCAGGCGATTGCGGGCCGCTTCGGCATCCGCAGCATTCCCACCATGATAGTGTTCAAGGAGGGCCGCGAGGCGGCACGCATTTCCGGCGCGATGAACGCCAGCGACATTGCGCGTTGGGTGCGCAGCGTCAGCTGACCCTGCCCTGCCGGGGGGGCGCGACATCAGCGGATGCCGAGCACCCGGTCCAGCGAGATGTTGCCCGCGCCGCGCCCTGCGATGTACAGCAGCAGCCCCGCCCACGACAGGTGGGTAGGCCAGGCATCGGGATAGACAAAGACCTGGATCACCAGTGTCATGCCCAGCAGCGCAAGGGCCGACAGCCGTGTGCACAGCCCCAGCACCAGCAGCACCGGGAACACATGTTCGGCCACCGTGGCCATCTGTGCCGCCAGCTCGGGCGGCAGCAGGGGCAGCTTGTACTCCTCGCGGAACAGCAGGTAGGCGCTGTCCGAAATGGTGAACCAGCCCTCCACCTTGGTGCGTGCCGACATCCAGAAGATCGCTGCGATGCCCACCCGGTTCACCAGGGCCAGCAGGCTGTGGGGCGTGAGCCAGGCCAGCGCATCGGCCAGCCGGCCCAGCCAGTGGCGCGGCCCGGTCGCGGATACGGTGGGCGTGACCTGGGGGAAGGGGGTGGTGTTCATGGGGTGTCCTCGTCAAGGTGGGGTGGGGCGCACAGCGCGCCGGCCTGCAGCAACTGCGCCATCAGCGCGCCCAGGTCGGCGCCGGGTTCTGCCTGCTGGGCATGGGCTGCAGCCAGCTCCAGGGGCAGTGCCGCAGCGCAGGCGTCCAGGAAGGCGATGCCCGCGCGTGCCAGTGGCATCCACTGCACGCCCCCCTCGGGGCGGGTGAGCAGGGCGCCGTCGCCCTGCCACGGCAGTTCGGCATCCAGGGGTGTGCCCTCGCGCTGGCGCTGCCACAGGGTGCTGGCCGGGTGCTCCTCGCTCCAGGCCCAGCGCGCGGCGGGATGTGGGGCCAGGCACAGGCCGGACAGGGCTTCGGGGGACTGCCGGGCCAGCCAGGCGGCGTCCAGCAGGGGGGCATCGGCCGCCAGGTGGCTTTCGGTCCAGCAGCGGTCCAGCCGTGCCACGGCAGGCAGGTAGGGCAGGCCGGCGGCCGCTTCGAAGCCTTGCAGAAAGTGTGCAAAGCCTTCGCCATAGGCCATGAGCCGGCCATCCGTCGGCGGCCGGGCCTGAACGAACAGGCCTGCGGCCGCGCGGAACCATTCTTCGCCCACCAGCGCGCAGACGGTGGGGTAGTTGGCCTGCAGCGCATCGATGCAGGCCTTGTGCACGGTATTGCGGTACACGGCGAAGCCGGGCTGGGACCGCAGGGCGGACAGCCAGGGTGCGGTGTCCGCTGGGTGGGCGCCCTGGGGCATCAGTGCGGCGGCCAGGCCATCCTGGAAGGTGCTCAGCTGCATGGCAGGGCCTCGGTGAGCGCCGCGTGGGCGCGGCCGCGCTCGGCGAGCAGCACCTCGAGCGCTGGCAATTGGTCGTCGCGCTCGATCAGGGTGGGCAGCGGGCCGGTGGCGGCAATCACGCGCTGGTACAGGGCCCACACGGCATCGGCCACCGGGGCATCGTGGCTGTCGATCAACAGGGCCTCGCCCAACTCGGGGTCGGCATGGTGGCCCGCCAGGTGGATCTCGGCCACGGCGTGCAGGGGAAAGGCGCCGAGGTAATCCTCGGCACGGGTGCCCAGGTTGTGGGCGCTGATGTAGACGTTGTTCACGTCCAGCAGCAACTGGCAGCCGGTGCGCTGCACCAGCTCGGCCAGAAAGTCGGTCTCGGCCCAGTCATGGCCATCGATGTGCAGGTAGTGCGTGGGGTTCTCGACGGCGATGGGGCGCTGCAGCACGTCCTGCGTGCGGGCGATGTTGGCGGCAATGCGCGCCAGCGCCGCATGGGTGCGCGGAAAGGGCAGCAGGTCGGGCAGGTAGTGCCCGCGCCATGCGGACCAGGCCAGGTGCTCGGAGACGATGGCCGGCTCGATGCGCC
Organism: Acidovorax sp. Root219; assembly: GCF_001428665.1. GTDB lineage: Bacteria > Pseudomonadota > Gammaproteobacteria > Burkholderiales > Burkholderiaceae_C > Acidovorax. Next base: position 292,791 of record NZ_LMIJ01000010.1, on the reverse strand, counting down.
TTGCCAGCGCCGCCAGCCGTGCCAGGTGCGATTCGTCGGGCGGCGCATCGGCTGCCAGCGACAGCGATACCCCGTGCAGCGCCACCGGGTGCCGCGCACGGATGGCTTCGAGCCAGGCCAGGCGCGGTCCGCCGTCGGCCAGGTAGTTCTCGGGGTGCACCTCCCACCACAGCCCCGGGTCCGTGCACTGCACGGCCTGCGCGTAGTGCTGGGGCTTGAGCCCCAGGCCGGCGGTGAGGTGTGCGGCTGCCATGGCGGCGGGTCTGGTGGTGAACGAAGATCAGCTCTTCATGGGCGTCAGCGTGCCCATGCCCTTGGGCGTCTTGATCGAGGCGCAGGTGCCGGCGGGCACGAACTTCCAGGCATTGGCCTGGTAGTCCACCTTGGAGGTGCCAGCACAGGTGGTGCCGGCGCCGGCGGCGCAATCGTTCTTGCCGGCCATGGACACGCCATAGCACTTCTCCATGGCGGGCTTGGCCGCTTCTGCGGGCTTGGTCTGTGCAATGGCTGCGCCGGATGCGAGTGCGGCAAGGGCCAGGGCGCCAAGGCTGAGGGTGCGTGAGGTCATGTCGGAATCTCCGTAAAGCTGAAGGGTTTGTGGAACAGACCGGATGGATCGCCGGGTGCGGATGCGCCGTGGCTACCGATCTGCGTTGTAATTCGCGCTGTCTGGCGGCCGGGTTACACCAACTGCATCAGAAATCAAAAAAAGTTTTTTTGCACCCGCTGTAACCCGTAGGTCTGGCATTGCGAATACCTGTGAGGGAGAAAACATGGAGATCGAAGAGAGGCTGCGTGGGTTGCTGCTGCTGGGCCTGGATGCCGACGCGGTCGCCTACCAGCGATTTTTGAAAGAGCTGAGCGCGCACCTGCGGGCTTTTCTGCGCAGGCGGCTGTCGCAGCGGCCCGACGAGGTGGAAGACCTAGTGCAAGAGACCTTGCTGGCCGTGCACAACCAGCGCCATACCTACCGGCCCGACATGCCGGTAACGGCCTGGGCGCATGCGATCGCGCGCTACAAGCTCATCGACTGGCTGCGCTCGCACCGGGTGAAGGGTGCGTTGAATGACACGCTGGACGAGGAGGCGGGCGAACTCTTCTCCACCAGCGACAGCGAGGCGGCCGAAGCCCGGCGCGACCTGGGGAAACTGCTGGAGACGCTGCCCGACCGCCAGCGCCTGCCCATCCTGCACGTGAAGCTGGAGGGCCTGTCGGTGGTGGAGACCGCACAACTCACGGGGCTGTCGGAGTCGGCAGTCAAAATCGGCGTACACCGGGGACTCAAGGCCCTGGCCGCCAAGATCAGGGGAATGGCATGAGAACCGAAGAATTGATCCAGTTGCTGGCCACGGATGCCGGCCCTGTGCCTGCACGGGACATAGAGCAGCGCTTTGCGCTGGCGTCGCTGGCCGGCATCGCAGGGGCCGGCGTGCTGATGGCTGCGGTGTTCGGCGTGCGCCACGATTTGGTGCAGACCATGGGCCTGCCCATGTTCTGGGGCAAGCTGGTGTTTGCCGCCGCGCTGGCGGCCGCCGGCATGGCGCTGCTGCGGCGCATGGCGCGGCCGGGCATGGCGGTGGGCCATGCGGCCGCGTTGCTGGCCGTACCGCCGTTGGTGCTGTGGGCCATGGCGGCGGGCACCCTATCGCAGGCCGAGCCGGCCGAGCGCATGGCGCTGATCCTGGGCAGCACCTGGCGCAGTTGCCCGTTCAACATCGCACTGCTGTCGGTGCCGGCTTTCATCGCCAGCTTCTGGGCCCTGAAAGGGGCGGCCCCCACGCGCCTGGCCTGGGCCGGTGCGGGGGCCGGCCTGCTGTCCGGGGCGCTCGGGGCGCTGGTCTATGCATTGCACTGCCCCGAGATGGCCAGCCCCTTCCTCGCCGTGTGGTACCTGGCCGGCATGGCCCTGCCCACGGCGCTGGGCGCCGTGCTCGGCCCCCGCCTGCTGCGCTGGTAGCGCAAGCCCTCAGGCGGGGTTGGCGGCCAGCCACTGCGCCACGGCTTGTACCCGGGCCTGGTGGATCAGGTCGCCGACCTGCGGGCCGGCAAGGCCCTTCGCTGCGGCTTTCGCTGCAATGTCGCGCGTGACCACCGATTGGGCTGCGGCCAGCACCGCCAGCAGGCGCGGGCGCTGGGGATAGGGGTTTTCTTCCATGCCCAGCCGGCCGCGCGCGTCGCATTCGCAGGCCTGCAAAATGTCGGGCAGCCGGCCCGGCTTGCGCAGCGCGTCGCAGCGCTCCAGCAGGCGCACCAGCGGGGCGGCGGTCAGCTCGCCGCTGCGGTGGATGTTGCCGTGCTCGCGCGCCACCACGTCGGCGATCTCGCGGCAGTCCACGGGCACGCGCAGGCGCTCGGCCACGTCGTGCAACAGCTCGGCGCTGCGCCGCTCATGGTCGATGTGGCGCGGCAGCATGTCGGCCGGCGTCGTGCCCTTGCCCAGGTCGTGCGCCAGGCAGGCAAAGCGCACGGTGAGAGGGGCATCGAGCCGCGCCGCCATGTCCAGCACCATCATCAGGTGGATGCCGGTGTCCACCTCGGGATGGTGCTCGGCGCGCTGGGGCACGCCCCACAGGCGCGCGACCTCGGGCAGCAGCACCTGCAAGGCGCCGCAGTCGCGCAGCACCTCGAACATGCGCGAGGGTTTTTCCTCCATCAGCCCGCGCGCGAGCTCCTGCCACACGCGCTCGGGCACTAGGTGGTCCACCTCGCCGTCTGCCACCATCTGGCGCATCAGCTCCAGGGTCTCGGGCGCCACTGTGAAGTCGGTAAAGCGCGCCGCAAAACGCGCCAGCCGCAGGATACGCACCGGGTCTTCGCGAAAGGCCTCGGTCACATGGCGCAGCAGGCGCGCCTGCAGGTCCTTGCGTCCGCCGTACGGGTCGATCAGCGTGTGCGGATCTTCGGGGCTCTGGGCGATGGCATTGATGGTCAGGTCGCGGCGCGAGAGGTCTTCCTCCAGCGTCACCTCGGGCGAGCTTTCCACCACGAAGCCACGGTAGCCGCGCCCGCTCTTGCGCTCGGTGCGCGCCAGCGCATACTCCTCGCGCGTCGTGGGGTGCAGGAAGACCGGGAAATCCCGCCCCACGGCCAGGTAGCCTTCGGCCAGCATCTGTTCGGGCGTGGCGCCCACCACCACCCAGTCGTGGTCGTTCACGGAGCGTCCGAGCAAGGCATCGCGCACGGCGCCGCCCACCATATAGATTTGCATGCGCCGGAGTTTAGCGGGGCCCGGCATTGTGAAGACGGCGCGCCACGCCGTATAGTGCGCCCCTCACCCGCCCGGCGCCCGCACCATGTCCATCTCCTCCTCCCTCTCCATCGCCCAGCTCAATCCCGACGGCAGCGTGCCGGTGCCCACGCCGCCCGACGCGGCAGCCAATGCGGCCGCAGAGGCCTTGCAGCGCGAGGCGCAGTTCGAGGCCCTGCAGACCCAGGTGGAGGAGTTGCAGGAAATCCTGGCCAAGCCGCTCACCGAAATCCTGGCCGACCGCGAGAAGTTCAAGGACGCCGCTGCCGCCTGGGACTCCTTCGGCGCCATGTGGATGCTGTCCCAGCGCGCCATGAAGCGCGTGGCGCTGGACCTGGCTGCACAGCAGGGCGTGAGCGAGGAGGAGGTGGTGGCCCGCGCCATGCGCCATGCCACCGACGTGCTCAATGGCGATGGCGAGAACCTGGGCGGCACCATCGCCGAGGCCCAGTTGGCGCATATTGCGCGGCACCGGGCCCTGTTGCGCAAGCAGTTCCGCTAGGAAAACACCGGCCGGAAAAAGCTGCGCTCGTAGCTCATGATGCAGCCCGTTTCCTCGGCATAGCGGAAGGCTGCCTGGCATTCGGCATCCTCCATGGACCGCTGGCGATAGACCTCGTAGGAGGCCAGGCTGTCGAAGGTGAACAACGCCAGCGCGATGTTGTTCGCGCCCTCGCTGGGCATGAAGTAGCCGTGGTGCTGTCCGCCGAACTTCTCGACCAGCGGGATCCACAGCTTGCCGTAGTGCTCGAATTCCTTGAGCTTGCGGGTGTCGAGCACGTAGCGCAGGTAGATGGTGACGGCCATGCGCTGCTCCTCAAACGTGGCGCAGGCGGTAGGGCTCCTCGAAATCGAGGAAATCCTTCTCGGCCAGGGCGTCGTCGATCCAGGCCTTGACGCCGGGCAGGGCGCGCACGCGCTGCACATAGGCGGCGATCTGCGGGGGCAGTGGAAGGGCGTAGCTGTGCAGGCGCATGCACACCGGGGCAAAGTAGGCGTCGGCAATGGTGAACTCGCCGAAAAGCAGCGGGCCGCCATGCTCCTGCAGCAGCGCGCTCCACATGTCCATCAGGCGCTGCACGTCGGCACGCACGCCGGCCTTGTCGCGCCAGATCAGGGCCCCGGTCTCGGCCAGATCGGCCTCGATGTTCATGGGGCAGTTGCCGCGCAGGGCAGTGAAGCCGCTGTGCATCTCGGCGCACACGCTGCGCGCGCGGGCACGCGCCTTCGCATCCGTGGGCCAGAGCTTTTTGTCGGGATGGGTTTCGGCCACGTACTCGGCAATGGCCAGGGTGTCCCAGATGAGCAGGTCGCCGTCCACCAGCACCGGCACCTTGCCCGTGGGGCTCACGGCGCCGATGGCCCGCTTGAACTCCGAATCGGCGTCGAAACTGTCGAAGCGCACGCGGATTTCTTCGAAGTCGATGCCGGCCTGGCGCAGCAGCACCCAGGGGCGCATTGACCACGAGGAGTAATTCTTGTTACCGATGTAGAGCTTGGGCATGGTGGCCTCAGGTGGTGGCAATAGGGGCAAGACTTCCATGCTAACCCTGCGCAGGCGCCCGCATCAATGACTGATACAGGGGCTTTTGATGCGATTCGTGCATCAAAGCCAGTCTTGCCCCTCTTTTTTGTGCATATAGCAACGGGGGGGGCGGCACAATTAGCCGCTTTGCGGGCAGTTTTCTCTTTCGATCCATCCGGATCGGCGCGGGTGATGCGGTCGTCGTCTTTTTTGTACTTTTTCTTCAGGGCCCTGTGCCTGTTGACTCTGGTGGCTACGCTGCCCCTGGCCGCCCATGCTGCGGCAGAGCGCGATGTGCCGGCCCTCGTTTCGTCGAAGGCCGGGGGCATGCTGATCGTGCCATTCATGGGCATGTTCGAGGACAAAGGCCGTGTGCTGGACATCGAGCAGGTGCGCACCCCGGAGAACGAGGCCCGTTTCGCCTACCCCGACAACCCGCTGAAGGGCGCCGAGTCGGACCGCGTGCTGTGGTTTCGGGTGCGCCTGCAACTGGCCGACCCGGCGGATGCCCTGCGCGAGTTTTTGCTGCTGGTGCCGACCGTCTCCACCCACGAGCTGCGCTTTTACGGCCCCTACAACGCCCAGGGCGGCGCGCTGGCTGCCCCTGTGGTCACAGGCATGCGCCACCCCTGGGCCACGCGACCCGCGGACTCGGAGCAGATGGCCTGGCGCTTCAGCCTGCCTGACGACCAGATCTACACGGTGTACTTCCGTGTCGAATCGACTTTTGCGCGCTTCTACGCGGCCCGTGTCTGGGACCTGGCCGACTACCTGCAGGACACCCAGGACAAGCGCATGTTCGACGGCGTGTGCTACGGGCTGCTCATGGGCCTGGCGATCTTCAGCACAGTGATGCTGATGGTGTTTCGCGAGAGTATCTACGCCTGGTACCTGGTGTCGTGCATCGGTGCGCTGCTGGCGCTCGCGGGCTTCAACGGGCACACGCTGCGCTACCCCTTTGCCCACTGGCCGGCCGCAGCGGGCTTCTTCTACAGCCTGGCGCCACCGCTGTGGGCCATCTCCAAGCTGATGTTCGGCCGCAGCCTGCTGCGCCTCGCGGACTATGCGCCCCGGGTGGACAAGGTGGTGCTGGCGATGGTGGCGGCGCTCGCGCTGGCTGCGGTCTACGGCCTTCTGGGCTCGCATCCGCTGTGGCTGTTCCGCATGGTGCAGGGCTCGGTAGTGGCTTCCACCGTGGTGCTCACGGTCGGTGCCGTGATGGCGATGCGGCGGCGCTACTGGCCGGCGGTGCTGTACAGCGCGGGGGTGACCATCTTGCTGCTGGGCATCTGCGCCATCGTCGTGGCCAGTTGGGGCTGGGTGGCCTGGACGCCCCAGCAGATGGACATGACGCAGACCGTGCTGGTGGCCGAATCCATCGTCTTTGCTGCGGCCATGGCCTCCCGGGTTCGCCTGCTGCGCCGATCCGAGGAGGCGCTGACCGTGCGCACCCAGGAATTGGTCGAGGCGCTGGGCACCGATGCGCTCACTGGCGCCGCCAACCGTGCGGGTCTCACCAGCCATGGCGAAGCCGCCGTGCGCGGCGGCCAGCCGTTCGCGCTGCTACTGCTCGACCTGGACGGCTTCAAGGGCGTCAACGACACCTATGGCCACGCCGCAGGCGATGCCGTGCTGGTGGCCATGGTGCGCCGCCTGCGCACCCAACTGCGCACGGGTGACCTGGTGGCACGGCTCGGTGGCGACGAATTCGCCGTGCTGATCGCAGGCAGCCCGTCGCGCGACATGCTGGCCGCCATGGCCCGGCGCATGGCGGCCAGCGCCGCCGAGCCACTGGTCTTCGAGGGCCGCTCGCTCGTGGTCGGCATGAGCCTGGGCATTGCCTGCCACCCGGCGGATGGCCGCACCCTGGCTGAGCTGTTGCGCGCCGCCGACAGCGCCATGTACACCTGCAAGCGCCGTGCAGCCGGGGGAGACTGCTACGCTTTTGCGTCGGAGCTTGCGGGTAGTCCATGACCTGCGGCACCTGCCCCGGGGCACGGTGTGCTGCAGGGCCGTTAAACTAATGCACCGCCTGCCCATGGCATTTTCGGGCAGGCGCTGTCCTTGTCTTTTTGAATGGAATGCGAATGAACCCCGCTCCCGAATTCGATCTGTTCGGTGAAGTCCCGATCGCCCCGGCTTGCGCGCCAGCGAAAACCAGCCCGGCGAGCCTGAAGGTCAAGAAGACAGCCAAGGGAACGCTCAGCCCGGCGCAGCAGCGGTTCAACAAGTTGCTGGCAAGGGTGGACAACCTGGGACGGCAGATCCTAGATCTGGAACAAGTCGCTGGCCGGCTGCGGGGGCCCCATCTGGAGGAAATGTCGAAGCTCGAACATGGCATGGCGCTGACGCAGTCCGCCATGCTGCTGTTCCTGCATGAGCGCCTTCAGCGCAAGGGTTTGACGGTGCCGCAGCAAAAATCCGCGCGTGCCATCGTGCAGAGCCTGTTGCCGCAAGTGCGAGGGGAGATGGACGCCGGACAGTGGGACACACTGTTTGCGGAATACTTTCCGCCCGAGATGCAAGCACAACAGGCGCAGCAGCTGCAGGAGGCCAGGGACGACGTTCTGGATGCAGTGGAGGATTTTCTGGGGCGCCCCCTGGACCGGGAAACCTTTGACCACGCGGATTCTCCGCAGGAGTTGCTGGAGGCCGTGATGCGCCGTATGCAGTCCGAGCAGGAGCCGCCGCGCCCTCGGCCGGGGCAGCAGGCCCGGCAGCGCAAGGTGGACCAGCAGATGCAGGATGCCAAGGCCGCGATGCGCAGCATCTATCGTCAACTGGCCAGTGCCTTGCACCCCGACCGGGAGCCGGACGCGGCGGAACGCGAGCGCAAGACGGTGTTGATGGGCCAGGCCAATGCTGCGTATGAACGTGGGGACCTGACCACCTTGCTGCGCCTGCAGTTGCAGGCCAATCGGATGGATGAGGACAGTATTTCCCGCCTGGCCGACGAAAAGCTGGCCGAACTGACCTTGCTCCTGAAGGAGCAGGTGGCGTCGCTGGAGCAGGAGCTGGCCATCGCGGAGCAGCGCCTGGGCGATGAGCTGGGCGTTGCGGTTTCCGCCAGGATGAATGAACCCTTGCTGCAGCTGCGGCTGAAGCTGTTGCAGAACGATCTGGCCGACACCCTGCTGGTCATGCAGCACGATCTGGAGCGGGTGCGCGATGAGGCCGAACTCAAGCGCTGGCTGCGCGAGCAGGCAGCGCTGGCCCGCAAGCAGGAACGCGACGATGCGTCCCTGCTGATGCAGTTCGGCGGCTTTTACTGAGCCATTTTTCGACGGCTCAGTGTTTCCGCGGTGGTCAAATCGGCCAGACCACCCCGTTGTCATTCAGGATCGCATCCAGCGGCAGGTCGTACGACTCCGGCTCGAAATCGTCCAGGTAGCCATTGGTGAAGCCCAGCCCCACGGTGAAGGGCTTGGGCTGCAGCGTGGCCAGGGTGCGGTCATAGAAGCCCCCGCCATAGCCCAGCCGATAGCCGCCGGGCGCATAGCCTACGCAGGGCACGAACAGCAGGGTGGGCACGATGACCTCGGTGTCCTTGGGCTTGGGGATGCCGTAGGCGTCCTCCTCCATGGGGCAGCCGGGGTACCAGGCGTGGAAGGTCAGGGTCTTGTGCTGCTTGTTGACCACCGGCAGGCCGATGCGGCGCAACTGGGGCTCGTCCAGCAGCTCGCCGTCTTCCTTCCAGCGGTGCAGGGCAGGAAGCGGGTCGAACTCACCCTTGATGGGCCAGTAGGCGCCTATCACCGTGTCGGGCCGGTTCACGAGCCAGATGCGCATCACCTGTTGTAACAGGTCGGCCCGTTGTAGGCGATCGGGCAGGTTCAGGCGTTCTTCTATCAATGCGCGCCGCAGGGCTGCTTTGTCCATCAGATAATTCCCCCATGCAATTGCTTCAGATTTTGACACCGCTGCTGGTCAGCGCCGTGCTGGCCACCGCCGCGCCCCTGGTCCAGGCGGAAACCAAGGCCGACGATACCCTGTTGGAGATGCAGCAGGCGTTCAAGCGGGGCGACCGCAAGAAATTAGAGCAATTGTTGCCCGCCGCGCGCGGCCACGTGCTGGAACCCTGGGCCGCCTACTGGGAGCTCAGGCTGCGCCTGGCCGAGGCCTCGCCCTCGGAAATCCAGTCCTTCATGCAGCGCTATGCCGGCAGCTACCAGGAAGACCGCATGCGCAACGACTGGCTGCTGCTGCTGGGACAGCGGCGCGACTGGGCCCAGTTTGCCGAGCAGCACCCCAGCTACCGCATGTCCGACGACCGCGAGGTGCGCTGCTACGCCCTCTTGATCGACGACATCAAGGGCAGCGCGCCGGCGGCTGCGGCCGAAGACGTCAAGCGCAACTGGTATGCCCTGCGCGATAACGACGACGGCTGCACCCACGCTGCCAGCCAGCTGTACGCCAACAAGAAGCTCAGCGCGCTCGACGTCTGGCGCAAGGCCCGCTTCGCGGTGGATGCCAACCGGCCGCGCGTGGTGCGCAATGCCGTGGAGATCGTCGCACCCGATGCCGTGGCCCAGGTCAAGGAGCTGATGGACGCGCCCACCAAGTACCTCACGGGCCGCGCCACGGCCCGGGGCCAGGTGCGCCAGGAGCTGGTGACGCTAGCCCTCGTCAAGCTCGCCTCGGGCGATCCGGACAACGCTGCCGCCCAGCTCGACAGCAAATGGAGCGTGCACCTCTCGCCCGAGGAGCGCAACTGGGTCTGGGGCGTGATCGGCAAGCAGTTGGCCCAGAAGCTGTCGTCCGACGCCAATGGCCACTTCGCCAAGATCACCCGGGACGCCGATCTCAACGACGACCTGCTCGGCTGGAAGGTGCGCGCGGCCCTGCGTGCCGGCCAGTGGAAGGTGGTGCGCAAGGCCATCGACGCCATGAGCGAGGAAGGCCGCCAGGACAGCACCTGGGTGTACTGGAAGGCCCGCTCCCTGCTGGCCGGCAAGCCCAGCGAGGCCGAGCGCGCCGAAGCCCGCCAGCTGCTCGAAGGCATTGCCAGCACGCGCGGCTTCTACGAGCAACTGGCCACCGAAGAACTGGGCCAGCGCATCACCATGCCGCCAGCACCTGCGCCGCTCACGGCCGAGGAAAAGGCGGCTGCGCGCGCCAACCCCGGGCTCAACCGGGGGCTGTATGCCATCTTCATGGGGCTGCGCACCGAGGGCGTGCGCGAGTGGAACTACGCCACCAACCTGCACATCCCCGGCGGCATGCCGGACCGCGAGCTGCTGGCCGCCGCCGATTTCGCCTGCGCCCGCGAGGTCTGGGACCGCTGCATCAACACCAGCGAGCGCACGCGCAGCCTGATCGAGACCAGCCAGCGCTTTCCCACGCCGTTTCGCAACGCCGTGGTGGAGCGCGCCAATGGCATCGGCCTGGACCCGGCCTATGTGTACGGCCTGATCCGCCAGGAGAGCCGCTTCATCATGGACGCGCGCTCGCACGTGGGCGCTTCGGGCCTGATGCAGGTGATGCCCGCCACTGCGCGCTGGACGGCCAAGAAGATCGGCATGAACAATTTCACCGCCGAGCAGATCAACGACCGCGATACCAACATCGCCATCGGCACGGCCTACCTCAAGCTGGCCCTCGACGATTTCGCGGGCTCCATGCCCATGGCCGCTGCGGCCTACAACGCCGGCCCCGGCCGCCCGCGCAGCTGGCGCAACGGCCCCGTGCTCGATGCCGCCATCTGGGCCGAAAACGTGCCCTTCGGCGAAACCCGTGACTACGTGAAGAAGGTGCTGGCCAACACCACCAACTACGCCGCCATGCTCACCGGCCAGCCGCAGTCGCTCAAGAGCCGGCTGGGCACCATCGGCCCGCGCGATGCGGCGGCCCCCGAGGTGAACAAGGACCTGCCCTGACCGAAACAGCCCTGAAGGGGCTGTTTCACTTCATACCTCCGACCACATGCGCAGGAGGTTGTGGTATTGCCCGGTGAGGGACACGGTCTCTTCGGTCTCGCCCAGGCGCGCACGCAGCTTCTGGATGGTCTGGTCCATCTCGAACAGCATGGCGCGGCGTGCATCGTCGCGCACCAGGCTCTGCACCCAGAAGAACGAACACACGCGCTCGCCGCGCGTGACCGGCTCCACGCGGTGCAGGCTGGTGGACGGGTAGAGGACCATGTCGCCCGCAGGCAGCTTGACCTCGTGCGTGCCATAGGTGTCCACCACCACCAGCTCGCCGTCCTCGTAGTCCGCGGGTTCGCACAGGAACAGCGTGCACGACAGATCGGTGCGCAGCGCCGCCCCGTGGGGCAGGGGGCGCACGGCGCCATCGACGTGCAGGCCATAGGTCTCTCCGCCCGCGTAGCGGTTGAACAGCGGCGGCACGGTGCGCAGCGGCAGCGCCGCGCTGAAGTACATCGGATGCGCGGCCAGCGCCTGCAGCACGGTGCGCCCCTGCTCCAGCGCAACGGGGGAGTTTTCGGACAACTGCCGGTTGTTCTTGACCTGCGCCCCTTGCGCGCCCACGGTGGCCCGGCCGTCCACCCAGTCGGCGGCATCGATGGCCGCGCGCATGGCGCGCACCTGCTCGGGCGTGAGGACGTTGGGGATGTGCAGCATCATCGCGATAGGTCTCCAAAAATGGGAAGGCCCCGGGGTTGCCGGGGCCTTGATGGTAGACAGAACTCAGCCTGTCACCTTGCGCTGGGTCAGAACGTGAAGTTGGCCGTCAGGCGCGCCGAGCGGGGGATGCCCGGCGTGTAGCGGTAGCCACTCTTGTTGATGGCCGCCACGTAGTCCTTGTCGTCCAGGTTGTACACATTGAGCTGGATGTCCAGGTTCTTGTTGATGCGGTAGGAGGCCATGGCATCGAACACCCAGTAGGCCTCGGTGTAGGCGGGTGTGCCCACGGCGCCGTCGGTGCCGCGCAGCAGCTTGCCGGCATAGCGCGCGCCGCCGCCCACCGTCAGGCCGAAGGGCAGGCGGTAGGTGGACCACAGCGTGAAGGCGTTCTTGGGCGTGTAGGCCAGTGCCGTGCTGCCATCGGCCGTCTTGGGCACACCGCTGAGCACCTTGGTGTCCAAGGTGGTGTAGCCCGCGCTCAGCGACCAGTCGTTGGTGATCGCGCCGATGGCGGTCAGCTCGATGCCCTGCACGCGCTTCTTGCCAGTCTGCACGAAGTTGGCAGCGTTGGTGGGGTCCGTTTCGATGTCGTTGGTGACATCGGTGCGGTACAGCGCGCCGGCCAGGGCCAGGCGGTTGCCCAGCACCTCCCACTTGGTGCCGACCTCGATGGTCTTGGCCTTCTGCGGGTCGAACTTGGGGTTGGCTGCATTGTTGACGGCCACGCTCAGCTGGTTGTTGGCGCCGCCCGGGGGCTGTGCCGACGTGGCGTACAGGGCGTACACGCTGCCGTTGCTGGCGGGCTTGTAGACCACGCCGACCTTGGCTCCGATGAGGGTGTCGGACAGGCTGACCGCCGACGGCGTGAGCACGCCGGCCGGCAGCGCACCTTGCGTCACGGCATCGAAGTCGGTCTTGAACCGGTCCACGCGCAGGCCGCCCGTGATCTGCCACTCTGGCGACAGCTTGGCCGTGTCGAACAGGTAGGCCGCCACGGTGTTGGTCACGCCCTTGGACCACGCGCCGTTGGCGATGCGGTTGAAGCCGGTTACGTTCGGATTGGGGTTGTACAGGTTGGCCGCGGGCATGGAGCCTGCGCGCGCGTACGTGGTGCCTACACTGGCAAAGCCCTGGCCGTAGTAGCCCAGGTTGCTCTGCTCTTCACGCGACAGCTCCAGGCCTGCTGCGAGATCGTGCTGCACCGAACCGGTGTTGACCGTGGTGGTCAGGCTGGTCTGGTTGATGGCGATCTTGTTGGTCTGGTTGACGTTGGTCGGCAGGTTGCGCGTCACCGTCCAGGTGGAGGGATCGTTCGGGTTGGGCGTGGCCAGCAGGGCCGACGCGGCGGTGAGCGCACCGGTGGCGGGGAAGCCGCCGCCCATGAAGGCCGTCAGTCGGTAGTCGTTGTGCGTGCGGCCAAAGCGCGTGGTGTTGCGCAGCTTCATGCCCGAGGCGAAGTCATGCTCGATGCGCGCCGTGACCATGTCCATCTCCACCTTCGCATAGTCCGAGGTGGTGCCGTAGAAGTTGCTCGAATCCACGCGCCCTGCGGTGTTCAGGAAGGTGCGGCGGTTGGCCAGGGCCAGGGCGTCCGGTGAGGTGTAGCCGGGCAGGCCGATGGTGGGCACGCCGCCGTCGGGCACGTTGTCCTGGTTCACGTGCAGGTAGTTCAGGAACACGCGCGTGGGCGAGTTCAGGCCCAAGGCAAGCGAGGGCGCGATGCCCCAGCGCTTGTTCTTGACCAGGTCGCGCCCGGCGACGCCGGAGTCCTCGCTCATCACGTTCAGGCGGAAGGCGGCCCCCGGGTAGGCCTCCAGGGCCTTGTTCCAGTCCACCGTGCCGCGCTTGTACGAGGCGCTGCCCGCGCCCAGCGATGCCGCAAAGCTGTTTTCCAGCGTGGGCTGCTTGCTCACCAGGTTGATGGCGCCGGTAGGGGAGGTGCGGCCCGTGTCGGTACCGGCCGGGCCCTTGACCACTTCGACCTGCTGGATGTTGAACACGTCGCGCGAGACCGATCCCAGGTCGCGCACGCCATCGACAAAGATGCTGCTGGAGCTGTCGAAGCCGCGCATGTAGATCGCGTCGCCGGTGCTGGTGTTGCCGTTCTCTCCGAGATAGAAGGTACCGGCGCCGGGGGTGTTGCGCAGGGCTTCGGTCAGGGTCGAGGCGGCCTGCTCGCGCAGCACCTGCTCCTTGACCACCGAGATGGTCTGGGGCGTGTCCAGCAGCGGCTGGGTGAACTTGGGCGAGGAGACGGCATTGGCCTTGTAGTTGTCGGCGGCCGATTCGACCTTGACCTCCTGCAGCGTGCCGCCGGTGGCGGCGGTCTGTGCCTGGGCGGGCATGCCCAGGGCCACGAGGGCCGCCGTAGCCGCCATGCCGACGGGGTGTTTGCGGCTCTTGATGTAAGTGGTGTTGTGCGCCATGAAAGTATCCGTAGGAGTGAGAAACCGGAACTTGGCTGGCTGCAGGGACAACAGGCACGCGGAGAATGCGGCGTGGCAATGTCGGTCGATGGTGGCTGGCTGAGAACCCGCGCAGCCGAACGTACCGATGGCTTGCAGGAATATCAAATGATAACAATTATCATTTAATTGTGGTTACATATGGCAGCATCCAGTCCTCACGGCACCTGAAGATGGTCGAGAAATGTGGCGATGCAGCAACAGCGTGACGCGCAGGGGCACAGAAGGGCTTGAGAAGCCGCCCCTCTGGCAAAGGCAACGGGGTGCGACGTGACCCAGGCGTCTATTTCAGGCGTTGTGCAGCAACTCGCCCCGGCGCACGGCTGCGCCCGAGCGCACCAGGTCGTCCATCAGGCCCAGCAGCCAGTCGTCCTGGCCCTGGTCGCCAAAATGGCGCGCATGCAGCATGCCGAAGTAGGGTGTGGCGAGCGTCCAGGCCGTGAGGTCGGCCAGGCTGATCTGCTGCCACTCGAGCAGCTTGTACTTGAGCAGTACCTTGGCGGCGTAAAGCGCATGCTTGTGCGGGTTGCGCACGAAACCGTCCAGGCGGCGGCGTGCGCCCTCGATGGCGCGCGGTGCGTCGGCAAACACCGGGCCATGGCCCGGGATCACCGTGCGCGGCGCCAGGCGCTCGATCAGGTCGAGCGTGGCGCCCACCTGGGCGAATGCATCCTCGCCTTCGAGTTCGGGGAAGACCACGCCGAAACCGTTCTCCCACAGCGCGTCGGCCGAGATCAGGATCGCATCGCGCGGCTCGAACAGCACGACGGAATGCGTGTCGTGCCCCGGCGCGGCATGCACCTGCCAGGTGCGGTCGCCCAGCAGCACGCAGGACCCGGGGTCCAGCAGGCAGTCGGCACGGAATGGAGGGCACTGCTGGCCGGTGGGGGTGTAGCTCAGCGCGTAGGCGTCCCACTGGCGCACGTGCCGGGCCTGCCCGGGGGGGATGGAGGTGAGTGCGCGCGGCCAGGCTTTTTGCAGTGCGGCGTTGCCGCCGCAGTGGTCGCTGTGCAGGTGGGTGTTGAGCACCCGGTCCAGCGGCCTGCCGCCCAGGGCCGCCTGCACCAGGGCCACGGTCTGCTCGGCATGGCTGCAGTAGCCGGTGTCCACCACGGCGGTGTCGTAGTGGCCGATGAACAGGATGTTGTTGGCCGATAGCCAGCCGCGTTCCAGCACGGCGATTTCAGGGGGCAGAAAGGGCGCGGCAGAGGCGGGCGTGGGCATCAGGAGGGGACTGGCAGATGGCGTGGCGCAGCGGGTGACCCGCTGCTGCGATCTGCCAGCCTAACCCAGCGCAAGCGTCTGCCGGGTTATCCAAAACCCGTGCGTTACCGCGCAGATTGCATCAGAACGTGACACCGGCACACAGAATCACGTTCGCATAGGGCGTGCATTCCCCGGTGCGCACCATCACGCGGGCCTCGCGGCACAGGCGCTTGAATTCTTCGTGCGGCACCGCCTCGGGTGCCACGGGCAGGGTGCACCAGCCGGGCAGTGCCCCTGCGGCACGCTCCACGGCCTCGGTGGCGATCAGGGCGCGTTCGACCTGCATTTCGGACAGCACGGCCTGCAACACGTCGGCCACCGCCGGGATGCCCGGCGTCAGCGCCAGATCAATGCGCCGGGGGCCGGGCGGGATCGGCAGGCCCACGTCGCCGATCACCAGCATGTCGCCATGGCCCAGGCAGGCAATGGCGTGGGAGAGTTCGGCGTGCAGCAAGGTGGTGCGTTTCACAGCGGGATCCAGTCGGGTGGTTGCGGGCTTGCCGCCACGGCGGCCCGGGTGGGGATGGAGGGCTGGGCCCCCGCCTGCGTCACGCACAGCGCGGCAGCGCGAATGCCATCCCGCACGGCGGCGTTCAGCGGCTCGCCGCGCGCCAGGGCCACGGCCAGTGCGCCAAGGAAGGTGTCGCCTGCGGCGGTGGTGTCCACGGCCTTCACGGCCATACCCGGGTGGTGCGTGCTGCCCAGGGTGTCGGCTGCCACGGCGCCGGCTGCGCCCAGCGTGACCACCACCTGCGCCGGCCCCAGGCCGCGCAGCGTCTGTGCGGCCACGGCGGCGTCGGACACGGTTTCCACGGCAGTGCCTGCCAAAGCCGCAGCCTCCACCTCATTGACCACCAGCGTGTGCACCAGCGGCCACAGGCCCTCGGGCAGGCGCTGGATGGGAGAGGGGTTGAGCAACACGCGGCAATCGGCTGCAAACGCCTGCTGCGCGGAGGCCAGCACCTGGGTCAGGGGGGTCTCGAACTGCAGAACCAGGCTGTGGGCCTGGGCCAGTACGACGCCGAGGGCCTGTGTGTCGAGTTCGAAGCGGCCATTGGCGCCGGGTACCACGACGATGCGGTTCTGCCCGGTGGCTTCCACGGTGATGGCCGCCACACCCGTGGTCTCGGTGGGGTCGGTCTGCACGCCGCTGTGGTCGATGCCGTCCTGTGCCAGGCTGGTGCGCAACGTATGCCCGTAGGCATCGCCGCCCACGCGGCCGAACAGGTGCACGCGGGCGCCCTGGCGTGCGCAGGCCACGGCCTGGTTGCCGCCCTTGCCGCCAGGCACCAGGTGCAGTGCCTGGGCCAGCACCGTTTCGCCCGGGCCTGGCGCATGTGCCACCTGCAGCACCAGGTCCATGTTGAGGCTGCCCACCACCGCGATGTTGGGTGTGTCGTGCTTTGCCGCGGCCGTCATGGCTGGACCTGTGCCGTGGAAGCACGCACGCGCAGCTCGGGTTGCAGCATGACCTTGCGCGCATCCTGGCGCTTGCCGTCGATGCGTTCGAGCAGCATGTCCACCGCCAGCGCACCGATGCGCTGCTTGGGTTGGGCCACGGTGGTCAGCGGCGGGCTGGTGAAGGCGGTGAGCTCGATGTCGTCGAAGCCCACGATAGACAGCGCTTCGGGCACGCGCAGGTCACGCTCGTGCGCTGCGCACAGCGCGCCCATGGCCATCAGGTCGTTGCAGACGAACACGGCGGTGGGCGGCTGCTGCGCGCGCAGCACGGCATGCATGGCCTCATAGCCGCCCTGGCTGGTGAAGTTGCCGTGCCAAAGCAGGCCTTCGCCCGTGCCGCAGCCGGCATCGGCCAGCGCGGCGCGCCAGCCGGCGATGCGCTGCTCGCTGGGCGCAATGCCCTCGGGCCCGCCGATGCAGGCGATGCGCCGGTGGCCCAGCGACAGCAGGTGGCGCGTGGCCAGCAGGCCGCCCTGCATGTGGGCGGTTTCTACCAGGTCGCAGGGCTGCTGCTCGGCCAGCTCGATCTCGCGGTCCACCAGCACCGTGGGGATGGACAGGCCCGCCAGCTGCGTGGGCAGCGTGGCGTCGTGCCCGGTGGAGACGACGATCAACCCGTCGATGCGGCGTTCGGCCAGCACCTGCAGGTAGCTGCCCTGGCGGTGCGCCTCGTCGTTGGTGTTGCACAGGATGAGGTTGTAGCCCGCTCCGAAGCAGCGGTCTTCCACCGCGTGCACGATCTCGGCGAAGTAGGGGTTGGAGCTGTTGGGGATCAGCATGCCCAGCGTGCGCGTGTTGTTGCTCTTGAGGCTGCGGGCGATGGCGCTGGGCACGTAGCCCAGGGCGCGGATGGCTTTTTCGACGCGCTCGCGCCCCTCGGGGCTCACGTGGCGCGTGCCGTTGACCACGTGGGACACCGTGGTGACCGATACGTCGGCATGCCGCGCAACGTCCTTGATAGTAGCCATGGAGAAAATGGTGAGACAGGGAATTCGTGGGGAGATGGAAGGTTCAGGCCGCCGCGCGCCGCTGGCGCAAGGTGTCCACGATGACCGCCGCGACGATCACCACCCCCGTGATGATGCGCTTGCTCGGCTCGCTGGCACCCACCTGCGCCAGGCCGGCCTCCAGCACTGCAATGATCAGTACGCCGAAGGCGGTGTTCACCACCGAGCCGCGCCCGCCCATCAGGCTGGTGCCGCCGATCACCACGGCGGCAATCACCTGCAGCTCCATGCCCGTGCCGGCATTGGGGTCGGCCGCCTCCAGGCGTGCCGACTGCATCAACCCGGCCAGGCCGGCCAGCAGACCGGTCACGGCGAACACGATGACGCGGATGGGCCGTGGGTCCACACCGGCCAGGCGCATGGCCTCCTCGTTGGTGCCAATGCCGACCACGCAGCGGCCGAACACCGTGTGCGTGAGCACCAACTGCGCCACTACCACCAGCGCCAGCGCGATCAGAAAGGCCACCGAGATGCCGCCGAGCATCGGCGCGGACAGCCATGAGATCGCGTCGCCCACGTACTGTGTGCGCGAATCGGTCACCACGTAGGCCCCGCCGCGCACGGCCTCGAGCATGCCCAGCGAGACGATGAAGGACGGCAGGCGCCACGCCACCGACACGGCCCCGGTGACGGTGCCGCAGATGAGACCCGTGGCCAGCGCCAGCAGCGCGGCGGCGGGCACGCTCCATTTCCACTGCACGATGGCGGCGGCCGAGGTGGCGGCGGCCAGGGCCATCACCGAGCCCACCGAGAGGTCGATGCCGGCGATGATCAGCACGAAGGTCATGCCCACGGCCATCACGGCCAGCGCCGGGATCTCGTTGGCGATGGTGACGAAAGTCTCCACGCTCCAGAAGTAGTCGGAAAGGGTGGAGAACAGCGCCACCATGCCCGCCAGCACGGCCATCAGCCCGAGGTAGGTGCCCAGCTGGCTGCGCCAGGCGGGCGTGGGGCGGGGTGCTGCAACAGCGACAGCGGCAGGGGATGCGGGGGCGTTCATACGGTGGCGGGACTGGAAGAGGATGAATGGCCAGGGGCTTCGCGGCCACCCGGCTCGGAGAATGCAGCGGCCAGCAGCGATTGCTCGGACCACTGCCCGCGCTCGAACACGGCCACCAGGCGGCCGGCGCTCATCACGCCGATGCGGTCGGCCATGGCCATCAGCTCGCGCAGGTCGGACGAAACCATGAGCAGTGCACGCCCGCTGGCGGCCATGCGGTCGAGCTCGCCATAGAGTTCGGCGCGTGCCCCCACGTCCACGCCACGCGTGGGTTCGTCGAGCAGCAGCACCCGGCCTTCGCGGTGCAGCCAGCGTGCGAACACCACCTTCTGCTGGTTGCCGCCCGAGAGCGTGCCCACGGGTTGTTCGGGGCTGCGGCAGCGAATGCCCAGTGTCTGGACGAATCCCTGCACCAGGCGGTTTTCCTTGGCGCGCTGCAGCCAGCCTGCGCGGGAGATGGTGGAAAGATCGGACAGCGTGGCGTTGATGCGGATGGATTGGCCCAGCAGCAGGCCCTGGGACTTGCGGTCTTCGGTGACCAGGCCCACGCCGGCCGCGATGGCCTGCATCGGTGAGGCAAAGCCGCGTTGCAGTACGCGCGGCGCGGCGCCTTCCGCAGTGTCAGGATCAGGGTGCAGGGTGACGCTGCCCCGGTCGGCGCGGTCCGCGCCGAACAGCAGCCGCACGAGTTCGGTGCGGCCCGAGCCCACCAGGCCCGCAATGCCGAACACCTCGCCAGCGCGCAGCTCCAGGCTCACGTCCTGCACCGCCGTGCCCCGGCCGATGCCCTGGGCGCTCATCACCATCGGGCCGGCGGCGCGGCGCGGGCGGTGCTCCAGGTCGCTGACGGAGCGGCCCACCATGCGCTGCACCAGGTCGTCCTCGCTCATGCCGGCCATGGGGCGCGCGTCCACCAGGCGGCCATCGCGCAGCACAGCCACCCGGTCGGCAATGCGGCGCAGCTCTTCCAGGCGGTGCGACACGTAGACGATGGCCACACCGCGCGCCGTGAGGCGCGCGATCTGGTCGAACAGGTAGCTGGTCTCGCGCGGGGTGAGCATGGCCGTGGGCTCGTCGAGCACCAGGATGCGTGTGTCGTCCTGCAGGTTGCGCGCAATCTCCACCATCTGCTGCTGCCCTATGCCCAGCTGCGACACGGGCGTGGCGGGGTCGATGCTGTCCAGGCCGATTTTGGCCAGTTGCGCGCGCGCAGCAGTATGCAGTGCATCGCGCCGCAACCAGCCCGCGCGGTGCGGCAGGCGGCCCATGAGCAGGTTCTCGGCCACGGTGAGCGTGGGCACCAGGCCCAGCTCCTGCATCACCATGCGCACGCCCAGGCGCTCGGCCTCGCGGCGCGAGGCAGGGGCGTAGGTCTCGCCGGCCAAGCGCATGCCGCCGCGCGTGGCCGATTCCAGCCCGCAGACGATCTTGGACAGGGTGCTCTTGCCCGCACCGTTCTCCCCCGTGAGCGCCAGCACCTCGCCGGCGTTGAGCGCGAGCGTGATGCCGTCGAGCACGGTGGCGGTGTAGTCCTTGCCCACTGCGTCGATGCACAGCAGCGGCGCGGCAGGGGCTTGGGAGGCACGTCTGTTCATATCGTCCAGCGGCTGGGAGTGGCGGCTGAGAGCGGCCGTTTACTTGCTGCCCTTGGTGACCAGCACCACGTCGGTCTTCACCTCGGCGGGCAACTGGGCCTGGGGCGTCTTGGCGGCAATCGCCTTTTGCGCCAGCTCGATGCCAAACACGGCCTGCTTGGCGGCGTACTGGTCGGCGGTGGCCAGCACGCGGCCATCGGCCAGCATGGGCTTGATGGCGCCGATGTTGTCATAGCCCACCACCTGCACCTTGCCCGCCTTGCCCGCGGCCTTGACGGCGGCGACCACGCCCAGCGCCATGCTGTCGTTGCCGGCCAGCAGGGCCGTGAGGTCGGGGTGCTCGCGCAGCATGCCGGCGGCCACGGTGTTGCCCTTCTCGATCTCCCACTGGCCCGACTGCACACCCACCACGGTGATGCCGGCGGCCTGCATGGCGTCCTTGTAGCCCAGGGTGCGCTGCTGTGCGTTGAAAGTGGTCGACACGCCCTCGATGATGCCCACCTTGTCGCCCGACTTGAGGGACTTGGCCAGGTGCTCGCCCACCAGCTTGGCGCCGGCGCGGTTGTCCGGACCGACGAAGGGCACGGTCAGGTTCTTTTCCTTCAGGGCATCGCCGTCCAGCCGGTTGTCGATGTTGACCACGATGATGCCCTTGTCCACGGCGGCCTTGACGGCCGGCACCAGGGCCTTGGAGTCGGCCGGGGCGAGCACGATGGCGCTGACCTTCTGCGCCACGGCCTGCTCGATCATCTTGATCTGGGCCGCCGTATCGGTCTCGTTCTTGATGCCGTTGGCCACCAGCGTGTACTCGCTGGCGTGGGCCTTCTGGTGCGCCTTGGCGCCGTCTTCCATGGTGCGGAAGAACTCGTTGGCCAGCGACTTCATGACCAGGGCGATCTTGGGCTTGTCCTGCGCCCAGACGGGGCTGGCAAGCATGCCGCCGAGCACGGCAATGGCGGCGGCGGTCTGAACGGAACGGCGGGTGAACTGCATGGTGTCTCCTGTTGGAATGGTGGGCAAGGCACGGCCACCGAAAAGCCGCGCGAAATTGCGCGAGAGCCCCGGTGGCGTACCAAGCCAGTGCTGTGTCGCCTGGCAATCATATCGCTCGCAATCGTTTGCGCAAACGATTGCTAATCGGGGATTACCCTAAAAAGTGCGATGCGCGAAGCGCAGTCGAGGTGCCTCGGGACGCATCCACTGGGCATACCGGGGAGCCGAAAAAAGGGCGCCGAAGCGCCCTGGAAAATGGGGTGGCCAGTGTCGGCCGAGGTGCTATGCCGTGGGCGCGCGCAGCTCGCGCCGCAGGATCTTGCCCACATTGCTCTTGGGCAGTTCGTCGCGGAACTCGATGTACTTGGGGCGCTTGTAGCCGGTCAGGTTCTCCTGGCAGAAGCGGGCCACGTCTTCCTCGCTCAGGGCCGGGTCGCTCTTGATGACGAAGATCTTGATCGCCTCGCCCTGCTTCTCGTCGGGGATGCCGATGGCCGCGCACTCCACCACGCCGGGGCACAGCGAGACGACCTGCTCGAGTTCGTTGGGGAAGACGTTGAAGCCGCTGACCAGGATCATGTCCTTCTTGCGGTCGATGATGCGCGTGTAGCCGCGTTCGTCCATGATGCCGATGTCGCCCGTGCGCATGAAGCCGTCGGCCGTGAAGGCCTTGGCGTTCTCCTCGGGCTGGTTGTAGTAGCCGGTCATCACGTTCGGGCCGCGGATGCAGATCTCGCCCGATTCGCCCTGCGCCAAGCTGTTGCCTGCGTCGTCCTTGATGGCAATGTCGATGCCCGGCAGCGGCAAGCCGATGCTGCCGCTGAACTCGGTGTTGGTCACCGGGTTGTTGGTGCCGATGGCGCAGGTTTCGCTCATGCCCCAGCCCTCGATCATGGTGCTGCCCGTGAGCTTCTGCCATTGCTTGGCCGTGCCCTCCGACGCGGCCATGCCCCCGGCCTGCGACACGCACAGGTGCGAGAAGTCGAGTGTGCGGAACTGCGGGTTCTGCAGCAGCGCGTTGAACAAGGTGTTCACGGCGGGCAGCATGTGGAAGGGGCGCTTCTTGAGTTCGGCCACGAACTTGGGGATGTCGCGCGGGTTCGGGATCAGCGTGAGGCTGGAGCCCTGGCGGATGGCCAGCAGGCACAGCGTGAGCGCGAAGATGTGGTACAGCGGCAGCGCAGCAATGCTGTTGGCGCGGCTGAGGTCGCCGACCTTGGACAGGGCGGGGGTGAACCAGGCCTCGGCCTGCAGCGTGGCGGCGACGATGCAGCGGTGGGTGAGCACCGCGCCCTTGGACAGGCCGGTGGTGCCGCCCGTGTACTGCAGGAAGGCGATCGAGTCGAGCGTGGCCTGGCTGGGCGCCAGCGTGCGGCGCTCGCCCAGGGCGAGTGCCTTCTTGAACGGGACCACCTTGCGGCCGTTGGTCAGCGGCAGCTCGTAGGCCGGCACCATCTTCGCCAGGTGGCGCACGGCAAACGTGATCCAGCGGCCGAACCACGGGCCGAGCAGGTCGCCCATCGAGGCCATGACCACATGCTTCACGGCCGTGTTGTCGATCACCTCGGCCAGCGTGTGGGCAAAATTTTCCAGGATCACGATGGCCGTGGCACCCGAGTCCTTGAGCTGGTGCTGCAGCTCGCGCGCGGTGTACAGCGGATTCACGTTCACGCAGGTGTAGCCGGCGCGCAGCACGGCGGCCATGGTCACGCCGAACTGGGGCACGTTGGGCAGCATGATGGCCACACGGGCCCCGGGCTCAAGCCCCAGGCCCTGCAGGTAGGCGCCCATGGCGCCGGACAGGCGATCAAGCTCGCCGTAGGTCATCCACTGGTCCATGCAGACCGAGAAGGGGCTCGATGCGTTCTTGCGGAAGGACTCCTCCAGCATATGGGCCACAGAGCGGTATTGCTCGGGCTTCACGTCGTGCGGGACGCCCGGGGGGTAGCTCTTGAGCCAGATCTTTTCCATGCGCTTTTCCTTGCTCGCCAGTAAGTGTTGGGCACAGATTGTCAAAGCGCGAGGGGGCAATCAGCTATCGGGCTTGTCCTAGGGTGCGGGCCAGTTCGGTCCCCGAGGTGACAGCATCGCCGTCGAACAGCAGGTGCATCAGTGCCTGCTCGCGCTGCTCGATGGTGGCCAGGAACTGCTCGACCGCGCCGCGCTGGCGTGCCAGCTGGCCGAAGGTGTCGAACCCGGCTTCGAGAAACTGCTGCAAGGCACCCATGCCGGCTGCCGTGGCAGGCCCGCGCATCATGCGCAGCATGGTGCGCAGGCCGGGCGTGCGGGTCAGGCGCGCCAGGTCGCGCCCCATGGCCAGCACCCGCGCCAGTTGCTGCTCGCGTCCGGTGCGCTGGCCCACGGCGCGCCATGCGGCGGCGTAGCGGGGGGCTTCGGGTGCGGCGGCATCGGCCTGCAGCCAGGCGCGGCCCATGTCCTGGTCCAGGTTCTCGGTCTGGGCATGCAGCACGGCCAGCGCCACGGCGGTGTCCACCACGGGGCGGGGAAACATGGTCTGCAGTGTCCCTGCGATGCGGGCGAACTGCTGGTCGCGGGCCGTGTAGTCTTTGTCGCTGTAGAGCTCCTCCAGAAAGAAGCGCGCTGCCGGACCAAACGCGGGCGACGCCATCAGGTCGGCATAGGTGCCGGCAAAGCGGCGCGCCTGCAGCGTTTTGACGGTGGCCACCACCGCCCCCAGGGGCACGTCCCCCGTGCGGTGCAGGCGCAGCGCGTTGACATCGGCAATGCTGTCGCGGATGGTCTGGGCCGCGTCCATAGGTCCGTCTCCTGAGGCCGCACAATGCAGCGACGCCATTAGAACCTGTTCAAAATGGTCTTGCACAGCGTCGTTGACGGGAAACAACTCCATTCAAATCATGATTGCGCACGGGCAAAAAATCCTTCTCCTGATTCTGGCGCTGGCTGAAGCCGCCTGGCTGGCCTGGCAGTGGCCACAATCCCCCGCGCGGGCGCTGGCCGGTGCGCTGTTGCCCCTGGCCTGGTTCTGGCTGGTGATGGCCATCGAATTCGTGCTCATGCACCGGCTCAATCGGCGCGAAGTCGCACCACGGGCGCGCCTGTCCCAGGTGGTCGGCGCCTGGTGGGCCGAGATATGGGTGTCCCTGGTGGTGTTCTGCTGGCGCCAGCCGTTTCGCCACCAGGCGGTGGGGGACTGGCTGCCGGGCCAGGCGACGGGCCGCCGCGGCGTGGTGCTGGTGCACGGCTTCATGTGCAACCGGGGGCTGTGGCTGCCCTGGTATGCGCCGCTTCGGGCGCAGGGCCATGCCCATGTGGCGGTGAACCTGGAGCCGGTGATGGGCTCCATCGACGACTATGCCGCGATCATCGAGGACGCCGTGCTGCGCGTGACGGCTGCCACCGGCATGGCACCGGTGTTGCTGTGCCACAGCATGGGTGGCCTGGCGGTGCGCGCCTGGCTGCGCGTGCATGCGGCCGATGCGCGCGTGCACCGCATCCTGACCCTGGGTACGCCGCACGGCGGCACGTGGCTCGGGCGCTTCAGCCGCGCCGTCAACGGTCGCCAGATGAGCCTGGCAGGCGACTGGGTGAAGGGCCTGCTGAGCGTGGAGCCGCAGGGGCGGGCGCAGCGCTTCACTTGCTGGTACTCCAACTGCGACAACATCGTCTTCCCGGCCAGCACCGCGACCCTGGTCGGGGCGGACAACCGCTTCCTCGACGGCCTGGCGCATGTGCAGATGGCACTGCACCCCGAAGTGATGGCTGCCTGCCTGGCAGAGATCGGCAAGGACTGACTTGGCCCTGGCGCGGCGCACCAGCCCAGCCGCTTATTCGATCTTGATCTTCGCGGCCCGGATCAGGAACTCGTACTTGCTGTTTTCCGAGCGCACGAACTGCGCGAACCCGTCCAGCGTGAGCTCCTCGGGGGTGATGCCCATCTGCTTGAACTTCTCTTTGCCGGCCGCCGACTGCATGGCGGCCGTGAAGGCCGCCGCGTAGCGCTGCGCATCGGTCTGCGGCAGCGATGCCGGTGCGAACAGCCCGAACCAGGTCGAGACGTTGAAGCCCTGCACGGCATCGTTGATGCTGGGAACCTGCGGCAGCGCGTCGCTGCGGCTCAGGGTGGTCACGCCCAGCGCGTGCAGCTTGCCCGAGCGGATGTGCGGCAGCGCCGACGCGAGGTTGTCGAACACCATCAGCACCTGGCCCGACTGCAGCGCTGCCAGCGCCGGGTTCGAGCCCTGGAAGGGCGTGTGGCCCATCTTGGTGTTGGTCAGCGACTTGAACATCTCGGCCGAGATATGGCCGATGCTGCCGTTGCCGCCCGAACCGTACTTGGCCTGGTCGGGGTTTTTCTTGAGGTACTGCACCAGGTCGGGCGTGGTCTTGATGCCCAGCTTGGCTGCCTGCTCCGCGTTCACGACCAGCACGTTGGGTGTGCGGGCCACAAGTGCGATGGGCTTGAAGTCCTTGATGGCGTTGTACGGGAAGTTCTTGTACAGCCAGGGGTTCACTGCATGGGTGGCCACGGCGCCCATCAGCAACTGGTTGCTGCCGGCCGGTGACTTGGCCACCAGGTCGGCGCCGGTGCCGCCGCCGGCGCCGGGCTTGTTCTCCACCTTGATGGCGCCCAGTTGTGCAGCGGCGCCTTCCGCGATGATGCGGGCCGAGGTGTCCAGAGGGCCGCCCGCAGGGTAGGGCACCACGATGGTCATCGGGGCGGAAGGGGTCTGGGCCAGGGCGGCGGTGGCCGCCATGGCCAGGGCCACACTGAACAAGGTGCTACGGAGCGACATCGGGATCCTCTTGATTTCCGGAGTGCGCAGTATATGCACGTGTACAGGGTTTACCCTTTGTTACTTACCGAATGGTCAAACCGCCTGTACAGGTGGAACGCGCTCAAGAGGCGATTGGCTGTGCCCCGCTTCAGCGGACGGGAATTCCGCCCTGGAGTGCACGCAACGCCAGGGCGGCATCCACGCGCTGCAGTTCTTCCGGCGTGAACAGCTGCTGGCGCAGTGCCTGAGCCGCCGCCTCACCCTGTCCGGTGCGCGCCTGGCTGAGTTCGTCGAGCCGGCTTTGCCACTGCTGCTCCTCGCGGTCCAGTTGCGCCAGGGCATGGGCGGCCTGCTCCCCGAACTGTGCGCTGCGCGCCGTGTGGCGCTGGAAATCGCCCACGCCCTGGGCGTTGAAGGCGGCCGTCTGCGCGGCGGCATCCATGTGGGCCGTGGCTGCAGCGCGCTCGGCACGGCGCTCGGGAGCGAGTTCGGCTTCGGTGGCGCGCAGCGCGCTGTCACGCTGCTGCGGAGTGAGTTGGGTATTGCGCGCGATCTCCAGGCGCGCCAGGGTGTAGCGGTCGAGTTCGGCCTCCTGTGCAAACAGGGCGTCGTACTCTTCGTCCTGGAAGTGCTGCTGCCGGATCTTCTGGCGCGCCTCCATGGCCTCGCGCAATGCGCGCGGATCACCGGGGTCGCGGGGGGCCGACAAGGCGCCCAGTGCCACGCGGTAGTCCACATAGCGCTCGGTCAGGGCCAGGGCGCGCGTGGCCAGTTCGGCGGGGAAATACTTGCCCACCAGTTGCGCCAGGCGTTGCTTGAGCGCTTCGGGATCGCTGGCTTCGCCGGCTTCGAAGAGGAGGGCCTCCAGCGTGTTGCGCAGGCCGGGCACCAGCAAGGGGTCGGCCCCCCCGGCTGTCGAAGAGGCGGCCGGGGCAGCGGCGAGGGCTGCGGAAGCCGGTGTGAGCGCTGCCGATGCCGTGTGGCCGGCGGGCGCCGCCGCGCCTGCCGCAGGCAAAGCCGCGCTGGCGCCAGGACCGGTGTCCTGGCTCGCCTCGGCCCGCCAGGCCCGCCACCCGAGCACGGCCGCGACCATCAATGCCAGCACAATGGCAGCGGTTACGGCAGGGCGGGGGAAACGGTCCATGGCGGTGATCATCGCAAAATCACAGGCCGGCCGCCTTGAGGCGGTTGGCCTGCTGGCGGTACAGCGTGACCGGGTCGGTCGAGAACCAGTCGCGCAGGCCCACGAGCTGGTTCACTTCATCGAGGTGGTTCTGGCGGTAGTCGCCCAGGTGGGTGCCCAGGCGCGAAGAGCAGGCCGAGACCAGGCCGTCGCTGGCTTCGCCAAAGACCAGGCCCAACACGCCGAGCAGGGCGTCGCTGGCGTCGAGCACATTGGTCAGGGTCTTGGTACCCGTCCAGGAGTAGTAGCGCACGCCGTTGACCAGCTCGGCGCCATTGCCGCAGCCTGCGGTGGGAACGCCCTGCGGGAAGCGGCGGTTGAACGCGGCCGAGCCGGCGGTGGTGAGCGAATCGAGCGCAGCCGTGGGCATCTGCGGCAGGCCTGAGCCGCCCGAGGTCAGGTTGATCAGCGCCACCAGGGCCGATGCCGCGCCGCTGGCGACGGTTTCGGACACCGAACCCGCGGGCGCCACGCCGCGCAGGATGTCGGCCACGCGGGACCCCCGGTTCACGCCGCCCACCGAGGTCACCGAGGCGATCTTGCCCGGGGCCACGCCGGCCACGTAGCGCGCGGTGGGGCCGCCATGCGAGTGCCCCACCAGGTTCACCTTGGCTGCGCCGGTGATGGCCAGGATGTTCTTCACCTGGGCCAGCAATTGCTCGCCGCGCACTTCGGTGCTGTTGGCTGCCGAAACCTGGGCCACGTAGACCTTGGCTCCGCCCTGGCGCAGCGCGTCGGGAATGCCGTAGAAGTAGTCCACGCCCAGCGCCGAGTCGAAGCCGAAAAGGCCGTGCACCAGCACGATGGGGTAGCGCGTCTGCGTGTACCCGGCCTGTGCGTGGGCACTGGCCCCGAGGAGCAGTATTGATACCGTGGCGGCGAGCGCCAGTCGCCGCAGAAGGTGGCCAAAGAAACCTGTCATGTGCTTGTCTCCGTTGATGGATATTTTTGGTTCTCACAAAAAAGAACGACCGTTCGTTTTTGCGGTATTCATTGTTCTTTGGCAGCCCCTGGTGTCACTATCGGGACATACCCGAGTTTGGTGAAGGGCCATCGCGGTCGACGCCAATTTCGTAGAATCCTGCGCCATGACTGCTTTCAACGCACTTGACAAGCTGGATCGAGCAATCCTGCGCCGTTTGCAGGAAAACGGCAGGGAAACCTACGACGTGATCGGCGAGCAGGTGGGCCTGTCGCCCAGCGCCGTGCTGCGCCGGGTCAAGCGGCTCGAAGACAGCGGCGTGATCGCGCGCTACGTGGCCCTGGTGCCGCCCGAGGCCGTGGGCCTGGGGCTCACCGCCTACCTCAACGTGCGCCTGGAAAAGCACACCGAGAGCCACAAGCGCAACCCCATGGACGTGTTCCGCGCGAGCGTGCAGACCTGGCCCGAAGTGGTCGAATGTGCCTCGCTCACGGGCGAGATGGACTACCTGCTGCGCGTGGTGGTGGCCGACATGGCGCACTACAGCCGCTTCATCATGGACACGCTGCTCAAGCACCCCAGCGTGCAGGACTGCAAGACCAGCTTCGTGCTGGACCGTGTGAAGGCGACCACGGCCGTGCCCGTGTGAGAATCCGCGGGCCTGCTCCCATGCCAGGGGAGGTGTTTCACGGATGCCCATGATCGCCATCGACGACCTGCACTTCGGCTACGGCCGCAACGCGCTCTACCAGGGGTTCTGCGCAGAGGTGCGCCAGCCCGGCATCTACGGCCTTTTCGGGCGCAACGGCAGTGGCAAGTCCACCTTGCTCAAGCTCCTGTGCGGGCTGCTCACGCCCTGGGGCGGGCAGGTGCGGGTGATGGGCCAGGTGCCCCGCCAGCGAGCGGCGGACTTCCTGGCCAGTGTCTACATCGTCCCCGAGGAATTCCACCTGCCCAATCTGACCACGGGCCAGTTGGCAGACACGCAAGGCGTGTTCTACCCGCGCTTTTCCACGGCTCTGTTCGGCGAATACCTGGCCGAGCTCGAGGTGCCCACCGCCAGTCGCTTCGAGGCCATGAGCCTGGGGCAGAGGAAGAAGGCGGCGATCGCCTTCGCGCTGGCGACGGGTACGCCGCTGCTGCTGATGGACGAGCCCACCAACGGGCTGGACATCGTCGGCCGCGGCCAGTTCCGTCGTCTGATGCAGCGCCCCGAGCATGCCGAGCGCGCCGTGCTCATCAGTACCCACCAGGCGCACGACCTCGAAAGCATACTGAGCCACATCTGGTTCATTGACCAGGGGCAACTGGCCCTGTCGGCGCGCATGGCCGATCTCGCCGGCGTGCTGCGCACCGGCGTGGCGAGCGGCGCGCAGGATTTGCCTGCCGCGCAGGACCTGCTGTACCAGGAGCGCATCGGCCAGCAGACTGCCTATGTGGCGCGGCATTCCCGATCCGATGCAGAGGCTCCGCTGGCTGGCGGGGCGATGCAGCTGGAGCTGCTCTACAAGGCACTGAGCCTCAACCGCGATGGCATGCTGGCGGCGCTGGTGCCGGCGCAGCAGACGGGCTTGTCCGTGGAGCAGGCATGAACATCGAATTCATCCCTGTGCGCGCCCCGGAATCGCCCACTTTTTCGTGGGCGCGCTGGTGGCGCCTTGCGCGGGCCCAGTGGGCCGAGCAGCGGCCCCAGTACCTGGCGCACCTGCTGGTGTGCGGAATGCTCTACATCGCGCTGCTGCTGTTCTTGCTGGGGGTTTCAGGCTTTTCTGCGTTCCAAACCGCGGTGCAGGTCTCGCTGTACTTTGGGGGCTTGTTTCTCACGGGCTTCGTGTTCGCCGGGCGCTATTTCGGGGCCATGGCGCAGCGCGAGTCGGCCTTGCTGGCATTGATGCGGCCCGCGTCGGTGTTCGAGAAATGGCTGCTGTGCGCCGTGGTGGTGGCCATGGCCTACCCGCTGGCCTACAGCCTGCTGTTCCTGGCGATCTCCTGGCCCGTGCAGCAGATGGTCATCGCAGTGCGCTCGGCCCTGGAGCCGCAGACCTTCAAGCCCGAGGACTATGCGCTCTTCGTGCCGCTGGCGAAGATGGCCGCCCGGCAGGCCATGCCGGTGCCCCAGCAGGCAGGCTTTCTGGTCGCTTTCTGGGCCCTGCAGGCCTTTGCCGTGGCGGGCTCGCTCTACTATGCGCGCGCCTCTTTGCTCAAGACCCTGGCGTTGGGCTTTGCGCTGTTCGTGCTCACGGCGCTGGTGTGCTCCGTGGCGGGTGTGCGGGGTGAGGTGCTGTTTGCCTGGTGGTCTTCGAGCGGGGCCGTGCCCCGGGATGCGGGCGTCCATGCCATCAACGCGCTGCTGTGGATCGGCCTGCCCGCGCTGCTGTGGCTGCAGGCCTATGTGCACCTGAAAGAAAAGGAGCTGCGGTGAGCACCCCCGTGGCCCCACGGCGTGCCCCGCCCCGGCGCGGGCGCTGGCTTTTTCTGGGAACCCTGCTGCTGTTCTGGACGCTGCTGTTCACGAGCGGCATGGATCGCTTCAAGAGGCCGGAGCCCACCGCCGTCGCCTACACCGTCGAGGCCCGGGCGCTGGTGGGCGTGAACGGTCTGCGGCTGGAGGAGGCGGGCGACAATGCCTCGCGGTTGTCGGTGCGCGTGGTGCTGGACGATGTGCCCGATGTGCGGATCACAGTGCAGTCGCGCCATGGGGACGGCGATGGTCCGGAGACGCTGCTCGGAAAATTCCCGGGGCTCACCGCCACCCGCGAAGGCGACACGCTGGTCCTGCACTGGACTGACGTGCCGGCGCCTGCCGGTGCGCAGCCCAGACGGCCTGGGAAACCCGCCGTGTGGATGGAACAGATCGTTCTGCCCACCCAGTTCAGGCACCTGGCACTCGCACGCGCCCGTATCGAAGCGCAAGCCCCCGTGGAGCGGCTGGAAGTGGCCGGGCAGGCTATCGCCGTACGCGGCACCGTCACACACCTGGACCTGTGGTCCACGCAGTGCCGGCCCTGTGGCACCTGGGTGGTGCCCGCAGTGGCCGAGGACCCGGCCCAGTGCGCGGAACGCACCCGCCGGGGCACGGCGTCGATGGAGGTGCAAGCGGCCGGCATGCGTTCACTGCGGGTGGACGCCCTCGCCGGGAAACTGGATCTATCGGAGACCCAGGGCCTGCAAAGCGCGGTTCTGCAACTGGGGGACTCCGTCGCAGTGTCGGTCGACCGTGCGAGCGTGCTGGAGAAGGCGCGCGGCAGCGCCAGGGATGATGCCCTTGGCCTGCCTGACGCCTGCGGCGTGCCGGCTGCGGCGCCCAGGCCCGTGCCCGTGTCGTCGGCCTATACATCGCAGGCCGAGGACACACCGGCCCGCCAAATGCCTTGAACGGCGAGCTGCCAACAGCGGGCAGTCCCCGTGTGGCCAGGGGTGTTGCTCTTGCATCCTGTGCGCCACAGGCTTAACGTGGCGCTGCCGGGCGGATGGCTCGCAGGGCTGGTGCGCAACCGGCATGCCGGTCGTTTTGCTATTAAATAGAGAGCATCCCGTGCCGGCTGTGTTTCATGTCATCCCACTTTTCGAAGGAATTCGACGCACCTCACTATTTTGCTGCAATGCAGCAAAAATCACTGGAAATTCCTAGGGAAAACCCTTATATTTGCAGCATGACCGCTACCAAAAACTGGCTCAAGGCATCCTGGGACGCAGGCCGGGGAATGCTGCGCCCGGTCACGGGGCGTCCGCATGAGAGCGAGGACAAAATGTCTCCACCGGTGATGGTTCCCATCCGTTCGCTCGGCCCTTCGTACCGCGAGCGCATCACGGCCCACCTGCTGCAGCTGGAGCCTGCCGACCGCTACCTGCGCTTCGGCTACGCGGCCAATGACGAGCAGATCCGCCGCTATGCGGACCAGCTCGACTTCAACCGCGACGAGATCTTCGGCATCTACAACCGGCGCCTGGAGCTCATCGCCATGGCGCATCTGGCGTTCTCCGAGCACCCTGAGTACAAGCACTGCGCCGAGTTCGGCGTGTCCGTGCTCAAGCAGGCCCGGGGCCGAGGCTTCGGTGCACGCCTGTTCGAGCGCGCCGTGATGCACGCCCGCAACGAGGGGGTGAACATGGTGTTCATCCATGCGCTGTCCGAAAACACCGCCATGCTCAAGATCGCCCGCAATGCCGGCGCTCAGGTGCGCCGCGACGGTTCGGAGTCCGAGGCCTACCTGCAGATCGCACCGGCCAGCCTGGACACCCGGATGGCCGAACTGGTCGAGCAGCAGTTCGCCGAGGTGGACTACCAGCTCAAGCGCCAGGCCAAGCAGTTCTGGGACTTTCTGGCCAGCGTGCAGGAAGTGCGCAGCGGCGTGCAGCATGCGCGCCACCAGTCCGCCGAATAGGCCGGACAGTGTGGGCAGGCGGTCCTGCACCTGCCGATTGGCCTCAGGACGACAGGCGATGTCACAACAATCCGCTATCCTAGGGGCCTGTTCCACTACCGCACGTCCTGCACTCCAAGACAGTGTCTGACCCGCACCCCGGGCGATTGCCCGAAAAGGAAGACAAGCGCACCTTCCTGCAGAAAGTCGCCGAGTTCATCCACCCCGGACCGGACTCGACCGAAGAGCTGATCGAAACGCTGGCCGAGGCCGAAGACAACGACGTCATTGGCGCCGAGTCGCGTGTGATGCTCGAGCGTGTGATCCGCATGGCCGACATGACGGCGGGCGACGTGATGGTGGCCGCGCCCCGCATGGATCTCGTCAACATCGATGCGCCGTTCGATGAGCTCCTGTACCTGGTCATCAACACGGCGCACTCGCGCTTTCCGGTGTACCAGGGCGAGCGCGAGAACATCATCGGCATCCTGATGGCCAAGGACCTGCTCAAGCTGCAGCGGGCGCCCGAGCTGAACATCCGCGCGCTGCTGCGCCCGGCCGTGTTCGTGCCCGAGAGCAAGGGCCTCAACGACCTGCTGCGCGAGTTTCGCGGCAATCGCAACCACCTGGCCATCGTGATCGACGAGTTCGGCCGCGTGGCAGGGCTCGTCACCATCGAAGACGTGCTCGAACAGATCGTGGGCGAGATCGAGGACGAGTTCGATATCCCCGAGGATGCGGGCGACATCTTCGCCCTGGCCGACCGCACCTACCGCGTGAGCGGCGACACGCCCATCGAACGCGTGGCCGAGTCCTTCGAGGTCACGCTGCAGGGCAGCGATGCCGAGGAACAATTCGACACCATTGGCGGCCTCATCGCCCACGAGATGGGCCATGTGCCCAAGCGTGGCGAGCAGGTGGAGCTCGGTGGCCTGCACTTCGTGGTGCTGCATACCAAGGGCGGCGCCGTGCGCTGGTTCAAGGTATCGCGGATCGAAGAGAGCCAGGCTGGCGCTTGATGGGGTTGGCGTACCGAACGCAGGGATCCGGACTTGCCTTGCCCGTGCTGATCGCCGTGCTGGCGGGGCTCGCGCAGGCGGCCTCGCTGGCCTTGCCCTGGAATGGGCAGCCCCAATGGTGGCTGCAGATCGCATCGCTGGCCGTGCTGGCCTGGCAAGTGCGCGCGGGAGCCCCCACGGGGCGCCGTGGCGCGCTGCTGGGTTTTGCCTTTGCCACCGCCTGGCTGTGCGGCACCTTCTGGTGGCTCTATATCTCCATGCACACCTATGGCGGGCTGGCTGCGCCGCTCACGGTGGCTGCCATCCTGGGGCTGGCGGCCTTTCTGGCCAGCTACTACGCGCTCGCGCTCGGCGTCTTCTGCCGGCTGGCCGTGGTGCACCGTGCAGGCGCTGCGCTGCTGTTCGCAGCGCTCTGGACGCTGGCCGAGATGGCGCGCGGCTGGCTCTGGACCGGTTTTCCCTGGGGCGCCGGCGGTTATGCCCATGTGGATGGCCCGCTGGCGGCGTTGGCGCGCTACGTGGGTGTCTACGGCCTGTGCTTCGTCGCGGCCGCCATCGCCATGCTGCTCGTGCAGGCGCGCGCCAGCGATCTGCTCCGCCTGCGCGCCTGGGCCCTGGTGGCGGGCGGGCTGGCGGTGCTGGGTCTGGCCACGGTGGACCGCCACTGCGCCGTGGAGCTGTGCCACACCCCTGCGGCGCGCGCACCGGCCCCGCTGCAACTGGCGTTGTTGCAGGGCAATATCCCGCAGGACGAGAAATTCCAGCCGGGCTCGGGTGTTCCCATGGCATTGCAGTGGTACCGCGAGCAACTGGAGCGTGCCACCGCGCCCCTGGTCGTGGCGCCCGAGACGGCCATTCCCCTGCTGCCGCAGCAGCTGATACCGGGCTACCTCGAAGGCATCTCCCAGCGCTATGCCAGCGGCTCGCAGGCGGTACTGCTGGGCATTCCGCTGGGGGATGAGCGCGAGGGCTACACCAACTCGGTGCTGGGTGCACGGGCGGGGCTGGCCGAACCCTACCGCTACGACAAGCACCACCTGGTGCCGTTCGGCGAGTTCATCCCGCCCTTCTTCAAGTGGTTCACGCAGATGATGAACATCCCCCTGGGGGACTTCAACCGGGGGGGCTTGGGCCAGGCGCCGTTTGCCTTTGCGGGCCAGCGCATCGCCCCCAACATCTGCTACGAGGATCTGTTTGGCGAGGAGCTGGGAGCGCGCTTTGCCGATCCGGCCGGCGCCCCCACGGTGTTCGTCAATTTCAGCAACATCGGCTGGTTCGGCAATACGGTGGCCATCGACCAGCACCTGCACATCAGCCGCATGCGCGCGCTGGAGTTCGAACGCCCGATGGTGCGCGCCACCAACACCGGTGCCACGGCCATCATCGATCATCGGGGCGTGGTCACGCACCAGCTGGAGCGCCACACCCGTGGCGTGCTGCTGGGCGCGGTGCACGGCCGGGGAATGGATGCGCAGCAGGGCTGGGCCATCACGCCCTACGCCTTCTGGGTGTCGCGCTGGGGCCTGGTTCCCCTGGCACTGCTGGCGGCCGCCATCGTGCTGGTGGCGGCCCTCGGGGCGGGTCGGCGTGGCCGGGCGGTGCGGTCGAAAAACGGTGGTTTTCGGGAGTAGCGGGCCTTGATCCTGGTCAGCTGCGGCAGGGGTGCCCCAGTGCCCTGGCAGGCCAATGCGCGGCACAGGCTCGCCGTGCCTTGATAATAGAGCCCGCAAGCGGGGGCTTGTGTTGGATACAACGATGATTTGAAGCGGTGTGGCCGCTGTTCTGGAGCACGACTGAAAATGGCAGATTCCTTTTCCTACGAACAACTGATCGCCTCGGGCGAGGGCCGGCTGTTCGACGCTGACAGCGGGCGCCTGCCGCTGCCGCCCATGCTGATGTTCGACCGCATCACGCACATCGATAGCGATGGTGGCGAGCACGGGCTGGGAAAGGTCCGCGCCGAGCTGGACGTGCGTCCTGACCTCTGGTTCTTTGCCTGCCATTTCCAGGGTGACCCGGTCATGCCCGGTTGCCTGGGCCTGGACGCCATGTGGCAGCTGATCGGTTTTTACCTGACCTGGCTGCGCCTGCCGGGCAAGGGCCGCGCCCTGGGCGCCGGCGAAGTCAAGTTCACCGGCGAAGTGGGCCCGGACGTCAAATTGGTCACTTACGAGATCGACATCAAGCGCGTGATCAAGCGCAAACTGGTCATGGCCATCGGCGACGCGCGCCTGTATGCTGACGGCAAGGAAATCTACGTGGCCAGCGACTTGCGCGTGGGCCTGTTCAAGCGCGAGGAAGCCGGCGCAGCCCCAGGGGAGGCAGCATGAAACGCGTGGTCATCACGGGCACGGGCATCGTCTCGTGCATTGGCAATGACAATGCCAGCGTCACCGAGTCGCTGCGCGAGAGCCGTCCGGGCATCCGCGCCATGCCCCAGTTCACCGAGCTGGGCATGCGCAGCCAGGTGGCCGGCGTGCCGCAGATCAACCTCGAAGAGCTGATCGACCGCAAGCAGCTGCGCTTCATGGGCGATGCGGCGGCCTATGCCCACATTTCGCTGGCCAACGCCATTGCCGAATCGGGCCTCACGCCCGAGCAGGTCTCGCACCCGCGCACCGGGCTCATCATGGGCTCGGGGGGCGGCTCGCCCGCCAACCAGATCGAGGCCGCCGACATCCTGCGCAGCAAGGGCATCCGCCGCGTGGGGCCTTACCAGGTCACGCGCTGCATGAGCTCCACCGTGTCCGCCTGCCTGTCGACCAACTTCGGCATCAAGGGCATCAACTACTCCATCACCTCGGCCTGCAGCACCTCGGCGCACTGCATCGGCGCAGCCGCCCAGCAGATCGCCTGGGGCATGCAGGACGTGATGTTCGCCGGTGGCGGCGAAGAAGTCAGCTGGGGCATGGGCCTGCTGTTCGACGCCATGGGCGCCATGTCCAGCGCCTACAACGCCACGCCCGAAAAAGCCTCGCGCGCCTATGACGCCCACCGCGACGGCTTCGTGCTGTCGGGCGGCGGCGGTGCCGTGGTGCTCGAAAGCCTGGAACATGCACAGGCACGCGGCGCCACCATCCTGGGCGAAATCGTCGGTTTCGGCGCCACCTCGGACGGCGCCGACATGGTCGCCCCCTCGGGTGACGGCGCCATCGCCTGCATGCGCCAGGCCATCGCCACGGTGGACGGCTCCATCGACTACATCAACACCCACGGCACCTCCACACCCGTGGGCGACGTGCCCGAGTTGCGTGCGATCCGCGAAGTCTTCGGTGACGCCATTCCCCCGTTCTCGTCCACCAAGTCGCTCACCGGCCACTCGCTGGGCGCCACCGGTGTGCAGGAGGCGATCTACTGCCTTTTGATGCTGCGCCAGGGCTTCATCGCCGGCTCGGCCAACATCGACAACCTGGAGCCCGCCGCCGAGGGCATGCCCCTGGTGCGCGAGACGCGCGATGCGCCGATCCGCACCGCGCTGTCCAACAGCTTCGGCTTTGGCGGCACCAACGCCAGCCTGGTTCTGCGCCGATGGGATAACTGATCCGCGCGATCTCCGGCAACCCGCCATCCTGCAAGGGATGGGCGGGTTTTTTCATGCCCTCTGGTTCTGGGATGACAGGGCTTGGTGCAACAAGCCGGGGAGCATTGCCAGCATGCGCGTGGCCTGCAGGCCTGGGGGCAGGGCGCGTGCGTGGTAGCAGTACAGCGACATGGGCGGCAGTTCGTGCAGCTCCACGGCCACCATGGCCTCTGGGTCGAGTTGGGTGGCGGTGAGGAAGTCGACCACCGTCCAGCCCATGCCCCGGCGCACCAGGTCCAGCGCCAGGCGCGAGGTCTGCACCTGCAGCCCCGGGCCGGCGGGTGTGCCCAGGCGCTGGGCGATCTCGTCGATGGACTGGCGCATGGGATCGTCCCCCACGAGCCGGATCACCGGCACCTGGGCCAGCCGGGCTGCGGGCGTCACAGCGCGCGGCGCACGCGTCCACACCGACTGTGCCACGGCCAGGTACATGCGGCCGCTGACCAGCAGGTCGCTGCGCACCTGCGGATGCGGGTGCTTGTAGAAGCCCAGGCAGAAGTCCACGCTGCGCGTGAGCAGCGCCTGCGTCATCTGGTCCTGGTGGATGGTGCGCACCTCCACACCCACCTGCGGGTAGCGCAGCGCGTGCTCCTGCAGCACCAGGGGCAGGAATTCGTGCGTGATGGACGGAATGGCCGCCAGGCGCACGTCCCCGGTGTCGCTGGTGCCCAGGTTGCGCGCTGTGCGGCGCAATGCGTCGAGCTGGCGGTGGATGCCGCTGGACTCTGCTGCCAGCACCTGGGCCTCGGGTGTGGGCGTCAGGCCAGCCGGCGTGCGCACGAACAGGCGGTAGCCCAGCTGCAGCTCGGTGTGCGCCACGGCCTTGCTCACGGCCGAGGGGGTGATGCACAGCAGGCGCGCTGCCGCGCTCATGTTGCCGGTTTGCAGCACGGCCTGGAACACCTCGAGTTGGCGCAGGTTCATGGATATGAGTGAAATTCACAAGGAATGGCTGATTATTCCCTGTTGCTGTGCGCAAGTCTCTCATACGATCCGGCACCGCCAACGAGCGGGTGAGGGCGCAGCAGCAAAGTCTGTTGGCAAGCCTCTTCAAAACAACTGTCTGGAGATTTCCGTCATGCGCATTTCCCAACCCATGCACCGCTGGCTTGCCGGCCTGCTGCTCTCCGCTGCCTCGGCTGTGGCCATGGCCCAGGCCGCCCGCCCCCATGTCGTGGTGCTGGCCACCGGTGGCACCATCGCCGGTGCCGGCGCGTCGGCGGCCAACAGCGCCACCTATGCGGCGGCCAAGGTGCCGGTGGACAAGCTGCTGGCCGGCCTGCCCGAACTGACGGGCGTGGCCCGTGTCACGGGTGAGCAGGTGTTCCAGATCGCCTCGGAAAGCTTCACCAACGAGCACCTGCTGCAACTCGGCAAGCGCGTCTCGGCCCTGGCCAAGCAGGCCGACGTGGACGGCATCGTCGTCACGCATGGCACCGACACGCTCGAAGAAACGGCGTACTTCCTGAACCTGGTGGTGCGCACCGCCAAGCCCATCGTGGTGGTCGGCTCCATGCGCCCCGGCACGGCCCTGTCGGCCGACGGCGCGCTGAACCTGTACGACGCCGTGAGCGTGGCCGCCAGCAAGGATGCTGCCGGCAAGGGCGTGCTGGTCACCATGAACGACGAGATCCAGAGCGGCCGCGACGTCAGCAAGACCATCAACATCAAGACCGAGGCCTTCAAGAGCCAGTGGGGCCCGCTGGGCATGGTGGTGGAAGGCAAGAACTACTGGTTCCGCGCGCCGGTAAAGCGCCACACCACGGCGTCCGAGTTCAACATCGACGAGATCCAGGCCCTGCCCGCAGTGGACATCGTCTACGGCTACGGCAACATGAACAGCACCGGCATCGAGGCCTACGGCAAGGCCGGCGTGAAGGCGCTGGTCCACGCCGGCACCGGCAATGGCTCGGTGGCGGCCCAGGCCGTGGCCTCGCTGCAGGCGCTGCGCGCCCAGGGCGTGCAGATCGTGCGCTCGGCCCGTGTGCCCGATGGTTTTGTGCTGCGCAATGCCGAGCAGCCCGACGACAAGTACGACTGGGTGGTGGCCCACGACCTGCGCCCACAGAAGGCCCGCATCCTGGCCATGGTCGCTTTGACGAAAACAAACGACAGCAAAGAGCTGCAGCGCATCTTCTGGGAATATTGACAACCCCCTGAGCCGCTTCGCGTCTTCCCCCTGGAAGGGGGACGCCCCCAGCGCGGCGGGGCGGCCCTTGCGCGGGGGCGCTGGCTTTCGCCGTGCCAGTTTCGCAGCCTGGGATGTTGCGCGGCATTGAAGTGCTGATACTTGACTTGGCGCACCACGCGTGCGCCGACCGGTCGCCCCAAGGGGCGGCCACCGGTGCGCACCGGCAGACTGCCCGCGCAACTGGTTGGAAAGGCCGGGGCTCCAAAAGGGCCCCGGCCTTTGTACTTGGTGCTTTGTTTTCGCGCTCTGGCGCGGCCTCCCAGGGCCTTGCGAGCGAAGGCTTGCTGCAGCGCCGTAAAATCACGGGTTTTGCGCGCACGCTGCAAAGCCCCCCGGGTCTGTCTGCTGCGCGCCTTCGGCTTTTTCATCCCCCTTTGCCCGGCCCTGGTCCGCCAGCGCCACAGACGCCATGTTGACATTCCAGCAAATCATTCTGAAGCTGCAGTCCTACTGGGACGCGCAGGGCTGCGCCCTTTTGCAGCCCTACGACATGGAAGTGGGCGCTGGCACCTCGCACACCGCCACCTTCCTGCGCGCCATCGGCCCCGAGCCCTGGAAGGCCGCCTACGTGCAGCCCAGCCGCCGCCCCAAGGATGGCCGCTACGGCGAGAACCCCAACCGCCTGCAGCACTACTACCAGTTCCAGGTGGTTCTGAAGCCCGCACCGGCCAACATCCTGGAGCTCTACCTGGGCTCGCTCGAAGCGCTGGGCTTCGATCTCAAGAAGAACGACATCCGCTTCGTCGAAGACGATTGGGAGAACCCCACCCTGGGCGCCTGGGGACTGGGCTGGGAAGTCTGGCTCAACGGCATGGAAGTGACGCAGTTCACCTACTTCCAGCAGGTGGGCGGCATCGACTGCAAGCCCGCCACGGGCGAGATCACCTATGGCCTGGAGCGCCTGGCCATGTACCTGCAGGGCGTGGACAACGTCTACAACCTGACCTGGACCGAGGGTGCCGATGGCTCGAAATTGAGCTATGGCGACGTCTACAAGCAAAACGAGGTGGAGCAGTCCACCTACAACTTCGAGCACAGCGACGCCGACTTCCTGTTCACCGCCTTCAATGCGCACGAAAAGCAGGCCAAGCACCTCATGGAGCAGCAGCTCGCCCTGCCGGCCTACGAGCAGGTGCTCAAGGCTGCGCACAGCTTCAACCTGCTGGATGCGCGCGGTGCCATCAGCGTGACCGAGCGTGCTGCCTACATCGGCCGCATCCGCAACCTGGCGCGCGCCGTGGCGCAAAGCTACTACGAGAGCCGCGAGCGCCTGGGCTTTCCCATGGCCCCCCGCGAGTGGGTGGAGCAAATGCCCAAGAAAGCCGCCTGAGCCACCGCCGGAGCCCCTGAAAAATGACAACGCAAAATCTTCTGGTCGAACTGTTTGTGGAAGAGCTGCCTCCCAAGGTGCTCAAGAAGCTGGGCGATGCCTTCGCCAGCGTGCTGGCCGAGCAGCTCAAGGCCCTGGGCCTGGCCACGCCCGCATCTGCCGTGACGGCATTCGCTTCGCCGCGCCGCCTGGCCGCGCACGTGACGGCCGTGGCCGGCAAGGCCGCCGACAAGGCCGTGCAGCAAAAGCTCATGCCCGTGACGGTGGGCCTGGATGCCAGCGGCAACGCCGCGCCCGCACTGCTCAAGAAGCTGCAAGCCCTGGGCGCGGATGTGTCCGACCCGGCAGCGGCCGTGGCCGCCTTGAAGCGCGCCCCCGACGGCAAGGCCGAGGCGCTGTTCTATGACAGCGTGGTGCCTGGCGCCACGCTGGAAGAGGGGTTGCAGAAGGCACTTCTGGAATCCATCGCCAAGCTGCCCATTCCCAAGGTCATGAGCTACCAGCTCGAGTCCGACTGCGAGTTGCCCGGCTGGACCAGCGTGAACTTCGTGCGCCCCGCGCATGGCCTGGTGGCGCTGCATGGCAGCGCCGTGGTGCCCGTGAAGGCGCTGGGCCTGAAAGCCGGCAACAGCACCCTGGGCCACCGCTTCGAGGCGGCCGTGTCGCCTGTGGTGTTCAAGGATGCCGACAGCTATGCCGCCACGCTGCACAAGGACGGAGCGGTGATCGCTTCGTTCGCCGAGCGCAAGGCCGAGATCGCGCGCCAACTGGCCGCCGCCGCCGCCAAGGTGGGCAACGGTGCCCGCCCCATCGAGGACGATGCGCTGCTCGACGAAGTGACCGCCCTGGTCGAGCGCCCCAACGTGCTGACCTGCGCGTTCGAGCAGGAATTCCTCGACGTGCCGCAAGAGTGCCTGATCCTCACCATGAAGGCCAACCAGAAGTACTTCCCGCTGCTGGACGCCGCAGGCAAGCTGACGCACCAGTTCCTGGTGGTGAGCAACATCAGCCCTGAGGACGCGAGCTTCGTGATCGGCGGCAACGAGCGCGTGGTGCGCCCGCGCCTGGCCGATGCCAAGTTCTTCTTCGACCAGGACCGCAAGAAGACCCTGGCCTCGCGTGTGGACGGCCTGTCCAAGGTGGTCTACCACAACAAGCTCGGTACGCAGGGCGAGCGCGTGGAGCGCGTGCGTGCCATCGCCAAGGCCATCGCCGGGCAACTGGGCGATGCCACGCTGGTGGCGCAGGCCGACCAGGCCGCGATGCTGGCCAAGACCGACCTGGTGACCGACATGGTCGGCGAGTTCCCCGAGCTGCAGGGCACCGTGGGCCGCTACTACGCGCTCAACGACGGTCTGGGCGAGGTGGTGGCCGATGCCATCGAAGACCACTACAAGCCGCGCTTTGCCGGCGACACGCTGCCGCGCAATACCGCGGGCGTGGTGGTGGCCCTGGCCGACAAGCTCGAAACCCTGGTCGGCATGTTCGGCATCGGCAACCTGCCCACGGGCGACCGCGACCCGTTCGCGCTGCGCCGCCACGCGCTGGGTGTGATCCGCATGCTGGTCGAAAAGGACCTGCCGCTGGACCTGAACGCCCTGCTGGCCGGCGCCGTTCCGGCCTTCGGCGACAAGATCACCGATGCCTCGGCCGCCCTGGCCGACTTCATCTATGACCGCCTGGCCGGCAGCCTGCGCGAGCAGGGTTACAGCGCCCAGGAAGTCGACGCCGTGCTGGCCCTGCGCCCGCAGCGCCTGGCACTGGTCGAAAAGCAGCTGGCCGCCGTGCGTGCCTTTGCCGCGCTGCCCGAAAGCCCGGCCCTGGCCGCCGCCAACAAGCGCGTGGCCAACATCCTCAAGAAGGCCGGCGAGGTGGACGCCCACGTCAACCCCGAGCTGCTGCAGGAAAAGGCCGAGCAGGATCTGTATGCGGCGCTGCAGCGCTTCGTGCCCGAAGCCAACGCGCAGTTCAACGCGGGCGACTACACGGCATCGCTGCAGACCCTGGCCGTGCTGCGCGCCCCGGTGGACGCTTTCTTCGACGACGTGATGGTGAACGCCGAGCAGATGGACCTGCGCCTGAACCGCCAGGGCCTGCTCAAGAGCCTGCACGATGCGATGAACCGGGTAGCCGACCTCTCCCGCCTGGCGGCCTGACCTGCTAGGCTGGCGTCTGTCACAAGGGGATTCCCATGAAACTCGCCATCCTGGACCGCGACGGCACGTTGAACCCGCTGGGTGAGGACTTCGTCACTTCGCCCGAGGAGTGGACGGCCGTTCCCGGCGCGCTTGAGGCCGTTGCACGCCTGAACCACGCCGGCTGGCATGTGGCGCTGGCCACCAACCAGCCGGGTCTGGGGCGCGGGCTGTTCGACGTGGTGGCGCTCAATGCCATCCACGCCAAGATGCACAAACAGCTTTCGGCCGTGGGTGGGCGCATCGACGCCGTGTTCTATTGCCCCCATGCCCCCGACGAGGACTGCGCCTGCCGCAAGCCCGGCC
Organism: Acidovorax sp. Root219; assembly: GCF_001428665.1. Lineage (GTDB taxonomy): Bacteria > Pseudomonadota > Gammaproteobacteria > Burkholderiales > Burkholderiaceae_C > Acidovorax. The sequence continues at coordinate 249,801 of NZ_LMIJ01000010.1, read as the reverse complement.
CGGGCCTGCTTGAGCAGATCAGCGACCGCTATGGCGTGGAGCGCAATGACGTGCAGGTGGTGGGCAGCTGCCTGGCACACCTGCAGGCCGGCGCCGCGCTCGGTGCGCAACTGCACCTGGTGTGCACGGGCAGCTCCGCCGGCGTGGTGCCGGGCCAGGCGCTGCCGCCCGGCTATCCCCCCGGCACGCAGGTGCATGCGAGCCTGGCGGCCTTCGTCGAGCAGCTGCTGCCGGCCGCCATCCCTTTGATGGCGGTCTGACCCTCAGCGCCCCTTGGTGCCTGCCACACGCCTTTGCTGCGGCGGCACCCATCGCAAGACCTTTTCACCATGGCCCTGATCCGCTCCATCATTCACCTGCTCTGGATGGCGACCACCGTCATGCCCTATGCGCTGGCCATCATGCTGGGCACGCTCTTCGGCGTGCGCGGCCTGCCGCTGTACCGCATCGCGGCCGCATGGCTGTCGCTGTGCATCAGCGGCGCACGCGTGCTGCTGGACATCCGCACCCGGGTGACGGGCATGGAGAACCTGCCGCAGGGCGAGCACGAGGGGGCGATCCTGCTGGTCAAGCACCAGTCGACCTACGAGACCTTTCTGATGCCCACGATCATGCCGCACCCGCTGGCCTACGTGTTCAAGAAGGAGCTGCTGTACGTCCCCTTCTTCGGCTGGGCCATCGGCCGGCTGGACATGATCCACATTGACCGCAGCCAGCGCGCCCAGGCCTTCAACAAGGTGGTGGAGCAGGGCAAGGACCTGCTGGCCAAGGGCATCTGGATCATCATGTTCCCCGAAGGCACGCGCATCGAGCGCGGGCAGAAGGGCACCTACAAGACCGGCGGCACCCGCCTGGCCATCGACACCGGTGCACCGGTGGTGCCGATTGCCGTGACCTCGGCCAAGGTCTGGTCGCGCAAGGCCTTCGTCAAGCGCCCCGGTGTGGTGGATGTGTCCATCGGCAAGCCGATCTCCAGCGTGGGGCGCGAGCCGGAAGAGCTGATGCGCGAGGTCGAGGACTGGATCGAGGCCGAAATGCGCCGCCTCGACCCCGAGGCCTATCCCGCAGCCGCACTGACGGCGCCCTGATCGGACCCCATTCCCATGATGCAGCGGCTCGTGCAACTGGCGTTGGACTTCTTCGACACTCCGCCTGCCAGCCCCGCACCGGCGCCCAAGGCGGTCGAGCCACCGCCGGCGGCCAGGGTTCCCGTGGCCGCACCGCCCCGGCCCGTGGGTCCGCCTGCGGTCCCGCTGCCTTCGCTGCTGTCTCCCGCCGAATTCCGCCACCCCGAGGCCAAACGCGAACTGCTGCTGGGTGACGCCGTGGTGGCGTATGCGCTGCAGCGCGCGCGCCGGCGCACCATCGGCTTCAGCGTGGGCCCGGACGGCCTCTCGGTGCGCGCCCCCAGCTGGGTCACCCTGGGCGCCATCGACGCGGCGCTGCGCGAAAAGTCCGAGTGGATCGTGCGCAAGCTCGGCGAGGCGCGTGAGCGCCAGCAGCGCATGGAAGGCGGACGCATCGTCTGGGCGGATGGCGCCGTGCTGCCCTACCTGGGCCGGCCGGTCACTGTGGTGCTGGACCCCGCGCACGGCTTCAGCGGCCGTGGTGGGCAGCTCAAAACCATCGCCGCAGCCGAGGACCCGGATGCACCGCTGGCCTCGCGCCTGCACATCGGCCTGCCGCACAGCGCCGGGCCTGCGCAGATCCGCGATGCCGTGCAGGTTTGGCTGATGCGCGATGCCAAGCGCCACTTCACCGAGCGGCTGGAGCACTTTGCGCCGCTCTTGGGCGTGCGCTGGACCAGCCTGCGCCTGTCGAGCGCGCAGACGCGCTGGGGCAGCGCCAAGGCCGACGGCTCCATCCGCCTGAACTGGCGCCTGCTGCACTACCGGCCTGCGGTCATCGACTACGTGGTGGCGCACGAGCTGGCCCACCTGCGCGTGATGGACCACAGCCCGCGTTTCTGGGACACGGTGGCCACCGTGGTGCCCGACTATGCGGCCCTGCGCAACCACCTGCGCGACGAGCCAGCACCGCTCTGGGATTGAGCGCGCGCAGGGCGGGGCGAAACCGGGCGCGGCAAAATGGCGGAAACCACCGCATTCAGGCCCACCATGATTCCCCTGCAGCTCTTCGATCCCGCCTCCAGCACCTACACCTACGTGCTGCATGACCCCGCTACCCGCCAGGCCGTCATCATCGACCCGGTGGACGAGCAGCTCGACCGCGACCTGGCCGCGCTGCAGTCCCTGGGACTCACGCTGCGCTGGACGCTGGAGACGCACACCCATGCCGACCACATCACGAGCGCCGCCCGCCTGGCGGAGCACACGGGCGCGCAGACCGCGGTGCCCGCAGGCTGCGACATCGGCACGGCGGTCGTGCAGCTGCAGCATGGCGACACCCTGGCCTTCGGCGGCGAGACGCTGCAGGCGCTGCACACGCCCGGCCACACGGCTGGCAGCATGTCCTACCGTTGGCGCAACCATGTGTTCACGGGCGATGCGCTGCTCATCAACGGCTGCGGCCGCACGGACTTCCAGTCGGGCGATGCGGCCGAGCTGTACCGCAGCATCACCGGCGTGCTGTTCGCACTGCCGGGCGACACCACCGTCTGGCCCGGCCATGACTACCAGGGCCGCAGCCACAGCAGCATCGCTGCCGAAAAGGCCGGCAATGCGCGCGTGGCCGGCCGCAGCGAGGCAGAATTCGTGGCCCTGATGGACTCGCTCAACCTGCCGCGTCCGCGCCGCATGGACGAGGCCGTGCCCGCCAACCAGCACTCGGGCCAGCGCCAGGACGCCGATGGCGCGGCGCTGCAGGCGCCGCGCGGGGCCGAGGGCTATGCCGGCGACGTGTCACCGGCGCTGGCCTGGCAGTGGGTGCAGGACGGCCAGGCCGTGCTGGTCGACGTGCGCAGCGATGCCGAGCGCGAATGGGTGGGCCAAGTGCCGGGGGCCGTGCCCGTGGCCTGGAAGCAGTGGCCCGGCATGGCCATGAATGCCGATTTCGATGCGCAGATTCGCCTGGCTGTGCCCGAAGGCGGGCGCGTTGTATTGCTGTGCCGCAGCGGCGTGCGCTCCGTGGCGGCCGCGAAGCGTGCGACGGAGTTGGGCATTACGGCCTACAACATTCTCGAAGGCTTCGAGGGCGACGCCGATGGCCAAGCCCACCGCGGGCGCAAGGGCGGCTGGCGCTACCGCGGCCTGCCATGGCGTCAGGGTTGAAGACACAGCTCCATGAAAAAAGCGGGCCATGTGGCCCGCTGTTCGTTGGGGAGCGCTGTGCGCTCAGAGTGGCGGAATGCGCAGCTTCTGGCCGGGGTAGATCTTGTCGGGGTGCGTGAGCATGGGCTTGTTGGCCTCGAAGATCTGGGGGTACTTGTTGGCATCGCCGTAGAACTTCTTGGCGATGGCCGAGAGCGTGTCGCCGCGCACCACGTCGTGGTACTGGGCTTCGGGCTCGGGGTTGGTCACGTTCATCAGGTTCTCGACGCTGGTGACGCTGGCCACGTTGCCGCAGCACAGGGTGATCTTTTCCTTGGCCGCCTGCGTGGGGGCGTCGCCCTTGACGGTGACCTTGCCCTGGCTGCCATCGAACGCCACCTGCACGTTGGTCGCGCCCAGGTTCTGCGTGCCGATGTAGGTCTCGATGGCCTTGGCGGCCTTGGCGTTGAGTTCGTCCGGCGATGGAGCGGCGGCCGTGGCGGCCTGTGCTTCCTTGCCACCGAACAGCTTTTCGCCGGCTTCCTTGATGAAACTGAAAAGACCCATGTCGTATCTCCTAAGGTTGCAGAAACAGGAAGGGCCACTGTAGCGGCAAAGTGCGACACCCTGGTGTAAGACGGGCGCGCGACACGATTTTTCACATTGGCAGGTACCGCTGTCGCCGGGGCGACGAGCTGCGCTGCTGCCTTTGGCAAATGCACCAAGTGCGCATGGCCAAAACTCGGGATAATCCGCCGCATGACTTTTCTGGCCATCGACGTCGGCAACACCCGTCTCAAATGGGCGTTGTACGACGCCCACCGCCCCGGGGCTGCGCTGTTGGCGCATGGCGCCGAGTTCCTGGACCATATCGAGAAGCTCGCCGAAGGCAGCTGGGCAGCCCTGCCAGCGCCCGAGCGCATGCTGGGCTGCGTGGTGGCGGGCGATGCCGCCAAGCGCCGCGTGCAGGAGCAGATGGAGCTCTGGGATGTGGGCGCCCAGTGGGTGGTCTCATCCGACGAAGAGGCGGGGCTGGTCAATGGCTACGACCACCCCTCGCGCCTGGGCTCGGACCGCTGGGTGGCCATGATCGGTGCGCGCCACCACGTGCTGGCCCAGGGCCCTGCGCGGCCGCTGGTGGTGGTGATGGTGGGCACGGCGGTCACCGTGGAGTGCATCGATGCGCACGGGCGCTTTCTGGGTGGGTTGATCCTGCCGGGCCACGGCATCATGCTGCGCGCACTCGAAACAGGCACCGCCGGCCTGCACGTGCCCACGGGCGACGTGCGCATGTTCCCCACCAACACCAGCGATGCACTGACCAGCGGCGGCACCTACGCCATCGCCGGTGCCGTGGAGCGCATGGTGCAGCATGTCATCCAGCACTGCGGCGAGGAGCCGGCCTGCATCATGACCGGCGGCGCCGGCTGGAAGATGGCGCCGAGCATGACGCGCCCCTTCGAGCTGGTGGACAACCTGATCTTTGACGGCCTGCTGGAGATCGCCTCGCGCCGTTTCGCCAACTGAGCGCCGGGGCGTCGCCCGGCAGCTTCAATCTTCCAGTTCAGCGCGCGCCATTTCCACGTCCAGGCGCTCCATCGCGTCGGCAGACTCGCAGGCAGCGGCCTTCTCGTAGAGCTGGGTCGCCTCCTTCATCTTCTTGTCGCCTTCAAGCATCACCAGTGCATTCGCGTACTCCACCATGGCGATGGCCGAGCCGGGGTTGAGCTTCAGGGCCTCCTGGAACAGCTTGAGCCCCGTGTCCTTCTTGGCGCCATAGGTCATGCCGCCGATCAGCGAGCCCACCTTGTCGATCACCTCGGCGTGGAAAGCGCCCAGCGCAATGCGGGCGTCGGCATGCTTGGGTGCCAGGGCAATGGATTTTTCCAGCGATTCCTTGACCTTGCCGCCCAGGCCCTGGGCCAGGGCCTTGGCCACGCTGATGCCCTGGCTGTAGCGGCCCAGGGCATAGGCATGCCAGTACCAGGCGTTGGCGTTGTTCGGGTCTTCGCCGGCCTGGGCTTCGGCGCGCTCGGCCACCTGGGTGAACAGGTCCAGGCGCGTCTTCTCCTTTTGCTCCAGGTAGTTGGCGTAGATGGCCGTGGCCTTGTTGGCCACTGTGATGCCGGGGCCGCCAGCGGCCAGGCCGGCTGCCGTCGCCTTCTCGAAATCACCGCTGTGGAACAGCGCCCAGGCCTGCAGCACGGCCGCATCCTTGGGGCAGGGTTCGACGTCGCCGCTGTGCAGTCGCGCCCAGTGCTTCTTGACGCTCGTGGCGTCGAAGCTGTAGTCACCCGCATGGGGAAAAGGGGTCCATTTGGCCATGGTGTGTCTCCTGTGGTTCTTGGGGTCGGGTGTAGGGTGTGGACAGGGCGCCCTGGGGCTCAGCCCGGCGCGGTGGCATAGGCACCGACGAGTTCCAGCAGGTGTGCGCGCTGCCCGCTTTCCAGGTAGGGCATCAGCAGGTTGAGCACGTGGTGGGCTCCGCGCAGCAGGGCTGCCTGGGCGCTCTCGGGCTCCAGCGCGCGGCGCGGGTCGCGCACGTACTCGAAGCTCAGCCAGTAGGTCAGCACCACCACCATGCTGGTCGCGGTGGCCTCCAGCTCGCGCGTGTCGATGTGCAGCGCGTCCGATCGGCCCATGCCGTCCAGCATGGCGCGCACGGCCCGGGTCTTGTTCTTGAGGATGGCCTGGAAATGCGTCTCCAGGCGCCGGTTCTTGGACAGCAGGTCGTTGAGGTCGCGGTACAGGAAGCGGTACTGCCAGATCAGCTCGAACAGCGTGTGCATGAAGAACCAGGCGTCCTCCACGTTGCGCACGCCATCGGCGGCAGCGAGCAGCTCGGTCAGCGACTGTTCGTAGCGGTCGAACAGCGCATTGATCAGCTCGTCCTTGGCCGGGTAGTGGTAGTACAGGTTGCCGGGGCTGATGCGCAGCTCGGCCGAGATCAGGGTGGTGGAGACGTTGGGTTCGCCGAACCGGTTGAACAGCTCCAGCGTGACTTCCAGAATGCGTTCTGCGGTGCGTCGCGGCGCTTTCTTCACCATGTGTGCGGGCCCTCTTCGCGTCGATTGGGATCGGTGTTGGTATGTCTCTGGGGGCTACTCTAACCGAGCCGCAGATGCTGCACTGCATCAATATTGGCATGTCCTTGGAACGTGTTGACGTTCCGGCTGCGGCCACCCGCGCAGAGAGCGCGGCCCGTGGCTCGAAGCGTGCCACAACGCAAAAGCGGCTGGCACGCACAAGGCGTGTCAGCCGCTTGCTGCAGCGGGCGGGCCCGCTGGCAGGAGGTCAGTTGGAAGCAGCAGGTGCCGAGGCGGAAGCTGCGGCCTTGGCGCTGGCCTTCTTGGCAGGGGCTGCGGCCTTCTTGGCGGGAGCGGCCTTGGCTGCAGGCTTGGCGGCGGCCTTGCGGGGAGCGGCTGCCTTCTTGGCGGCGGCTTTCTTTGCGGGGGCTGCTGCCTTCACGGCGGCCTTGGCAGGGGTCTTGGCCGAAGCGGCCGCCTTGCCGGCGCCCTTGGTGAGTGCGTCCACGCGGGCGGTCAGGGCTTCCAGGTCACGCGCCGAAGGCACGCCGAGCTTGGACAGGGCCTTGGCCACACGGTCTTCGAAGATGTTCTCGAGCTTGTCCCACTGGCCCTGGGCCTTGGAGCCGATGTCGCTGGCCATGGTGGTCACGCGGCTCGTCGCTTCGGAGATCTTCTCTTCGGCCACGGCCTGGGTCTTGCGCTGGATGGACAGGCCTTCCTTGACCAGGGACTCGAACACCTTGCCGCCTTCTTCCTGGGCCTTGGAGAAGGCACCCAGGCCCGCCAGCCAGATCTGCTGGGCCGAGTCCTTGACGGTGCTGGACAGCTGGGCGTTGCTCTTCTTGTTGTCGGCGCTGAGTTTCTGCAGTTTCTTGACCATGGGGCCTCCGGTATGCGGGTGGGTAGTGGGGGTTGCCAGTGCCGGTTGGCTTTGGCGCATGGCCGAACTGTACGCCGCGCGGCAGGCCAGATGTAGGCGCGCGCTCCTAAAAACGTAGAGCGCAGCGTCTAGGGAGCGGTGGCCGGGCCACCTGGCTGCGCGGGTTTGTGCTGAAGCCGCCGGCCATGCGCTTGCGCAAGAATGAACAGATCTCACAGGAGTTTTTCCATGCAGTATTTCGTGACGGGAGCGACGGGGTTCATTGGCAAGCGGCTCGTGAAGAAGCTGCTGGAGCGCAAGGGAGCCGTGGTGCATTTCCTGATCCGGCAGGGGAGCGCGGACAAGGTGGCCGACCTGCGCAGCTACTGGGGCGTGTCCGCCGCACGGGCCGTGCCGGTGTTCGGCGACCTCACGGCCAGGAAGCTCGGTGTGGCCTCCGAGGACGTGAAAAAGCTCAAGGGACAGATCGACCATTTCTACCACCTGGCGGCGGTCTACGACCTCGGTGCCGACGAAGAGACCCAGGTGGCCGTGAACATCGAGGGCACTCGCAACACCGTGGACCTGGCCAAGGCGATCGACGCCGGGCATTTCCACCATGTCTCGTCCATCGCTGCGGCCGGCCTGTACGAGGGCGTGTTCCGCGAGGACATGTTCGAGGAGGCCGAGGGCCTCGATCACCCCTACTTCCAGACCAAGCACGAGAGCGAGAAGATCGTGCGCCAGGACTGCAAGGTGCCCTGGACGGTGTACCGCCCGGCCATGGTGGTGGGCGACAGCACGACCGGCGAGATGGACAAGATCGACGGCCCCTACTATTTCTTCAAGCTGATCCAGCGCCTGCGCCAGTTGCTGCCGCCCTGGATGCCCACCGTGGGCCTGGAGGGCGGGCGCGTGAACATCGTGCCGGTGGACTTCGTGGTCAATGCGCTCAACGTCATCAGCCACCAGCAGTCCATTGCCAAAAAATGCTTCCATCTGGTGGACCCGGTCGGCTACCGCGTGGGCGACGTGCTGGACATCTTCAGCCGCGCCGCGCATGCGCCGCGCATGAACCTCTTCATCAACGCCGCGCTACTGGGCTTCATCCCCAAGGGCATCAAGAAGAGCCTGATGGCCATGGCCCCCGTGCGCCGCGTGCGCAACGCCGTGATGAAGGACCTGGGCCTGCCCGAGGACATGCTGACCTTCGTGAACTACCCCACGCGCTTTGACTGCCGCGAGACCCTGGCGGCGCTCAAGGGCTCGGGCGTGACCTGCCCCAATCTCAAGGATTACGCCTGGCGCCTGTGGGACTACTGGGAGCGCAACCTCGACCCCGAGCTGTTCATCGACCGCAGCCTCAAGGGCACGGTGGCCGGCAAGGTGGTGCTGGTGACGGGGGGCTCCTCGGGCATCGGCCTGGCAGCGGCGCACAAGTTCGCCGAGGCCGGTGCCACCACCGTCATCTGCGGGCGCGACCAGGACAAGCTCGACGAAGCCTGCGCCGAGGCCCGGGCCAAGGGCTACGAGTTCATCGCCTACGCCGCCGATATCGCGGACATGGCCGATTGCGATCGCTTCGTGCAGTTGCTCATCGACAAGCATGGCGGCGTGGACTTCCTGATCAACAACGCGGGCCGCTCCATCCGCCGTGCCATCGAGTCGAGCTACGACCGCTTCCACGACTACGAGCGCACCATGCAGCTCAATTACTTCGGCTGCCTGCGCGTGACCATGGGCTTTTTGCCGGGTATGGTGGCCAAGCGCAAGGGCCATGTGATCAACATCAGCTCCATCGGCGTGCTGACGAATGCGCCGCGCTTTTCGGCCTATGTGGCCAGCAAGGCGGCGCTTGATGCCTGGACGCGCTGCGCGTCGAGCGAGTTCGCCGACCAGGGCATCACCTTCACCACCATCAACATGCCGCTGGTGCGCACGCCCATGATCGCGCCGACCAAGATCTACAACAACGTGCCCACGCTGAGCCCCGAGGAGGCGGCGGACATGATCGCCCAGGCCTGTATCTTCAAGCCGGTGCGCATCGCCACGCGCCTGGGCATCACCGGCCAGTTACTGCATGCCCTGGTGCCCCGCGTGGCGCAGATCACCATGAACACCAGCTTTCGCATGTTCCCGGATTCCACTGCCGCCAAGGGCAGCAAGGACGCCAAGCCACAGCTGTCGGCCGAGGCGGTGGCGCTGCAGCAGATGATGCGCGGTATCCATTTCTGATGGCCTTTCAACCCGCCCCGGGGAGCCCGTGTTGAACTCTGTTACCGGGTAACCGGGCAGGGTGGGATAATCGCGGGTTCTGCCGAGCAGGCATTTCACACAGCCCACCCTATGATTCTGGTTACCGGCGGCGCGGGTTTCATCGGCGCCAACTTCGTTCTTGACTGGCTTGCTGCCTCCAGCGAGCCTGTCGTCAACCTCGACAAGCTCACCTACGCGGGCAATCTGCACAACCTGGACAGCATCCAGGGTGATGCACGCCATGTCTTCGTGCAGGGCGATATCGGCGACAGCGCCCTCATCGCCCGCCTGCTGGCCGAGCACCAACCCCGCGCGGTGGTCAACTTCGCGGCCGAATCGCATGTGGACCGCTCCATCCACGGACCCGAGGATTTCATCCAGACCAACATCGTTGGCTCGTTCCGCCTGCTGGAGGCCGTGCGTGCCTATTGGAGCGCGCTGCCCGAGGGCGAGCGCGAAGCCTTCCGCTTCCTGCACGTCTCCACCGACGAGGTTTACGGATCGCTGGCACCCACCGACCCGGCCTTTGCCGAGACGCGCGGTTTCGAGCCCAACAGCCCCTACAGCGCCAGCAAGGCCGCCAGCGACCACCTGGTGCGCGCCTGGCACCACACCTACGGCCTGCCGGTGCTGACCACCAACTGCAGCAACAACTACGGGCCCTACCACTTCCCCGAGAAGCTGATCCCGCTGATGATCGTCAACGCCCTGGCCGGCAAGAACCTGCCGGTCTACGGCGACGGCATGCAGGTGCGCGACTGGCTGTACGTGAAGGACCACTGCAGCGCCATCCGCCGCGTGCTGGAAGCCGGCACTGCCGGCGAGACCTACAACGTGGGCGGCTGGAACGAAAAGCCCAACATCGAGATCGTGAACATGGTCTGTGGCCTGCTCGACGAGTTGCGCCCGCGTGCCGACGGCCAGAGCTACCGCACCCAGATCACCTATGTGAAGGATCGTCCCGGCCACGACCGCCGTTACGCCATCGATGCGCGCAAGATCGAGCGCGAGCTGGGCTGGAAGCCCGCTGAGACCTTCGACACCGGCATCCGCAAGACGGTGCAGTGGTACCTGGACCATGCCGACTGGGTGGCCAGCGTGCAGACCGGTTCCTACCGCGACTGGGTGCAGACCCAGTATGCGCAGGAGCCTGCAGCCGTGGCGGATGCCAGCGCATGAACATCCTGCTCTTTGGAAAGGGCGGCCAGGTCGGCTGGGAGCTGCAGCGCAGCCTGTCGGTGTTCGGTACCGTCACGGCGCTGGATTTCGACAGCACGGAACACTGCGGTGACTTCGCCAACCCGGCCGGCGTAGCCGAGACGGTGCGCGCCCTGCGCCCTGACGTCATCGTCAATGCTGCCGCCCACACCGCCGTGGACAAGGCCGAGAGCGAGGTCGACTTCGCGCGCACCCTCAACGCCACCACGCCCGGCGCCATTGCGCAGGAGGCCGCGAAGCTCGGCGCCTGGCTGGTGCACTACAGCACCGACTATGTGTTCGATGGCAGCGGCAGCCGCCCCTGGGTGGAGACCGATGCCCCTGCGCCCCTGAGCGTCTACGGCCGCACCAAGCTCGAAGGCGAGCAGCTGATCGCCCAGTCGGGTGCCAGGCACCTGATCCTGCGCACCAGCTGGGTCTATGCGGCACGCGGCGGCAATTTCGCCAAGACCATGCTGCGCCTGGCCCAGGAGCGCGAGCGCCTGACGGTGATCGACGACCAGTGGGGCGCCCCCACCGGCGCCGACCTGCTGGCCGACGTGACCGCCCATGCCATCCGCCACCTGCAGCAGCGCCCTGAGGATGCGGGCCTGTACCACCTGGTGGCGGCTGGCGAGACCAACTGGAACGAGTACGCGAAGTACGTGCTGGCGGTGGCCGCCAGGCACCCGGTGGCTGAAAAGATCATTGCCAAGGAAGTGGCGCCCGTTCCGACCAGCGCCTTCCCCACCCCGGCCGTGCGCCCCCACAACTCGCGCCTGGACACCACCAAGCTGCGCAGCACTTTCGGTCTGACCCTGCCGCATTGGCAGACGGGCGTGGCGCGCATGCTCACCGAGATTCTCTGAGAACGACCAACATGACGGCACGCAAAGGCATCATCCTCGCCGGAGGCTCCGGTACCCGGCTGCACCCGGCCACCCTGGCCATCAGCAAGCAGTTGCTGCCGGTGTACGACAAACCCATGATCTATTACCCGCTGAGCACCTTGATGCTAGCGGGCATCCGCGACATCCTGGTGATCAGCACGCCGCAGGACACGCCGCGCTTCGAGCAACTGCTCGGCGATGGCAGCCAGTGGGGCATCAATCTGCAGTACGCGGTGCAGGCAAGCCCGGACGGCCTGGCCCAGGCCTTCGTGATCGGCGAGTCCTTCCTCGGCGATTCCCCCAGCGCGCTGGTGCTGGGGGACAACATCTTCCACGGCCATGACTTTCATGAGCTGCTGGGTAGCGCGACCGAGCGCCAGAGTGGCGCCAGCGTGTTCGCTTACCATGTGCATGACCCCGAACGCTATGGCGTGGCCGAGTTCGATGCGCAGGGCAAGGTGCTGTCGCTCGAAGAAAAGCCCAAGGTCCCCAAGTCGAGCTATGCGGTGACGGGCCTGTACTTCTACGACAATCAAGTGGTGGAGCTGGCCAAGGGGCTCAGGCCCTCGGCCCGCGGCGAGTACGAGATCACCGACCTCAACCGTCTGTACCTGGAGCGCGGCCAGTTGAATGTGGAGATCATGGGCCGGGGCTACGCTTGGCTCGATACCGGCACGCACGAGAGCCTGCTCGAAGCCGGCCAGTTCATCGCCACGCTGGAGCACCGCCAGGGCCTGAAGATCGCATGCCCTGAAGAGATCGCCTGGCGCAGCCAGTGGATCGACAGTGCCCAACTCGAGCGTCTGGCCCAGCCGCTGACCAAGAACGGGTACGGCCAGTACCTGATGCGCGTGCTCAAAGAAAAGATCTACTGATTTCCTGAAATTCACTCCATGCAAGCAACCCGCCTGGCCATTCCCGATGTCGTGCTGATCGAACCCAAGAAGTTCGGCGATGCGCGCGGCTTCTTCTTCGAGAGCTTCAACCAGCGTGCATTCAACGAGGCCACCGGTACCGACCACCAGTTCGTGCAGGACAACCACAGCCGCAGCGCCCGCGGCGTGCTGCGTGGACTGCACTACCAGGTCCAGCAGCCCCAGGGCAAGCTGGTGCGCGTGGTGCGCGGTGCCGTGTTCGACGTGGCGGTGGACATCCGCAAGGCCTCGCCCACCTTCGGCCAGTGGGTCGGCGAAGAGCTGAGCGAAGACAACCACCGCCAGCTGTGGGTGCCGCCAGACTTTGCGCACGGCTTCCTCGTGCTCAGCGAGACGGCGGAGTTCCTGTACAAGACCACCGACTACTACGCGCCGGCGCACGAGCGCTGCATCATCTGGAACGACCCCTCCATCGGCATCGAGTGGCCCGACATCGGTGCCAACCCTTTGCTGTCGGCCAAGGACCAGCAGGGCCTGACCCTGGAGAATGCGGAAGTCTTCGCTGCTGTCGCCGCCCGCTGACGGCGGGCCGTGGCGCACCTGAAAAGTCCGGCATGACCCTGCATGTGCTCCTGTGCAGCCACAACGGGGCACCTTTCATCGCACAGCAGATTGCCTCGATCCGCGCCCAGTCCCGGGCCGTGGACGTGATCCACGTCTTCGACCATGCATCGGAGGACGGCACGCGTGAAGTGCTGGCGCAGCTGGCGCAGGATGCAAGCGAGGCACCGCTGGAACTGCACTGGGTCGACAACGCCCCCGGCCCCGCCTTGTCCTTCTTCAATGCCATGGCGCAACTGGCCCCCAAGGTGGGCGCAGGCGATTGCATTTTCCTGGCCGACCAGGACGATGTATGGCTGCCTGGCAAGGTGGCGGCCATGCTCGATGCCGCCGCCGGGCTGCCGCAGCCCTGGGCGCTGTTCCACGATGTGCAGGTGGTGGACGAGGCGCTCGCGCCCCTGCAGCCCACTTTCTACACCGGCAACCCCTATGCCGTGCCCCGTGACCTCGACGCCCGGCGCCTGTTGCTGGTCAACCCGGTGATCGGGCACACGTTGGCGCTCTCGGGCGACATGCTGGCCTGCGTGGCCCGCCTGCCCGAGCCTTCGGCCTATGTGATGCACGACTGGGCCGTGGCGCTGGTGGCGCAGCGCATGCAGCGCCTGGCCTGCGTGCCGCAATGCCTGTCGCTGTACCGCCAGCACGGCGCCAACCTGCTGGGTGCGTCGCGCCAGCGGTCGCTGGGCGAGCAGCTGCGGCGCGGCATGCAACTGGCCGAGCGGGTGCTGGTCCAGTCCATGGCCTGGGCCCGGGCGCAGCAGGGTGGCGCCCTGCCTGGGGCGTCCCCGGCGGCCCAGGTTCCCGGCTGGCTGTCGATGCCCTGGGCTGGCCGCAGCCGTGTGCGGGTGGCGCTGCACCTGGCCTGGCACGCGCTGGTGTCGGGGCCCACGCGGCGGCGCCGGGCCATGGGGCTCTTTCTGGTGCTGCAGGCGCTGCGCCCGTCGGCCCAAGGCACGCAGCGATGACCGATTCCTCCAGGGGACCGCTGCGCATCGCGGTCATCGGTACCGATGGCCTGCCGGCACGCTATGGTGGCTTCGAGACCTGCGTCGATCAGCTTGCCCCCCGGCTGGCGCGGCGGGGGCATGCCACACTGGTCTTCGGTTCCTCTGTGGGCCGCACCGCATTGGCGGCGGATGGCGAGCGCCTGGCGCACCGCTACCTGCCATTGCGTGCCAACGGCCTGTGGTCGGTGCCCTATGACCTGCTCAACTTCCTGGTGTGCTGGCGCAGGGTGGATGCCATGCTGGTGATGGGCGTGTCGGGCGGCATCTTCCTGCCCCTGCTGCGCCGCATGGCCGGCCCACGGCGCATCATCGTGAATGTGGACGGGCTGGAGACCCGGCGCGACAAATGGACCGGGTTCAAGCGCTGGTTCCTCGAGCGCAGCGAGGCCCTGGCCGTGCGCCACGCCCATGTGGTGGTCAGCGACAACCAGGGCATTGCCGACATGGTGCTGGGCCGCTATGGCCGCACCAGCAGCGTCATCGCCTATGGCTGCGACCATGTGCTGCAGTTGCCTGCGGACCAGGCGCACGCGCTGCTCAAGGAACGCTTTGGCCTGGCGCCCGGCGGTTACCTGTTGACCGTGGCGCGCATCGAACCCGAGAACCACATCGCCGAGATGCTGCAGGCCTTTCTGGCATCGCCCCAGCCGCTGTATGTGCTGGTGGGCAACTTCAGCGCCACGCCGCTGGGGCGTGAGCTGCTCGCGCGTTACCAGGGCGAGCCGCGCGTGCGCTTCATCGATTCCCTGTTCGACCCCAAGGCGCTGGCGGCCCTGCGCGCCGGTTGCCATATCTATTTGCACGGGCACAGCGTGGGGGGCACCAATCCCTCGCTGGTCGAGATGCTGCCGTACCAGCGGCCGCTGCTGGCCTTCGATTGCGTCTTCAATCGCTACACGCTGGGGGACGGGGGGGGCTACTTTGCCGACGTATCCATGCTCACCCGGCAGTTGCAAAGCCCGCAGGAGAGCGCGTGGGTGCCAGGGCCATCGCTGGCGCAGCGCTATCGCTGGGAGGCCATTGCCGACGCCTACGAGGCACTGTGCAGCGGGCCAGGTGCCACGCCATGACGCCGCGCGTTCTGGCCTGCGTGGTGGCGTACCACCCGGACAGCCACAGGCTGTCGGCCTTGATTGCGCGACTGCTGCCGGATGTGGCGCAGGTGCTGGTCATCGACAACGGCCAGACCATCGACCCGGCGGCGGGGCCCTGGTCGGGCATGACCGCCGTGCAGTGGCACTTGGCGCCAGGCAACCTGGGCGTGGGCGCTGCGCTCAACCTGGCGCGCCAGCGGGCGCTGGATGGCGCCTTTGACTTCCTGCTGAGTTTTGACCAGGATTCCCTACCCCCCGCCGGGTACCTGGCCGGCCTGCTGGACATCTGGGCGCGGGCCGGTGAAGCCGCTGGCGGCTGGGCGGCGCTCGGCCCCGCCGTGCGCGACGAAACCACGGGACGGGCACTGCCCGTCCAGCGCGTGGATGCGCATCAGCGCCTGGTGCCGTCTGCAGACCCCTGGTCCGCGCAGCAGGCGGTGGCGGTGGACCACGTGATCACCTCCGGCTGCCTGTACCCGGCTGCAGCGTTGTCCGCCGTAGGCCCGTTCAGAGGGGGCTGGTTTGTGGATATGGTCGATACCGAGTGGTGCTGGCGTGCGCGCCACCGGGGATGGGCGGTGATGCAGACGGGGGCGGTGGTACTGCAGCACACCATTGGCAAGGCGGGCGTGAAGGTGCTGGGGCGCCAGGTGCTGGCGCATCCGCCGCAGCGCATCTACTTCCAGGTGCGCAACACGCTGTGGCTAATGCGTTCCCATGACGTGCCCCGTGGCTGGCGCCGCAAGCTGCTCGCCCCGCTGGCGCGCAAGCTGCTGCTGCAGCCACTGCTGCCCGAGCGGCGGCTGGCGCGCCTGCTCGCCGCAGTCCGGGGCGGGGTGCACGGGCTGTTGCAACGCCCGCCTGGGTAGGGCCGTGCGCCGAGGGAGATGCCGCCGGGTGTGACCGGTGTCGCACCAATGCGCAATATTTTGGACGCAAGAGGGCCTTGTGGTGCAACAATCCGTTGCCATTGCCAGGATAAGCGCATGATCGTGGCTGCATACGACAGAATATAGAATTGCAGACCTGCTCTGAGGGCCGCTGCGGCGGGCTTCAAGCGAAAAATCCCACAGACCTGGTCTCTGCCTGGCATCCACGGCGGTCCTTTTCGTTGACGAGGGACCGGCCCTTGCCGTGCCTGCGCCTTTTTTGCGGAAGCACACCGGTTTCCATGCGCCACAGACCGTTCCCACGTTCCTTTCCTGATCTGAATGCACAACATGCACCCTAGCGAGGCTGAGATCATCCCCTACCACGCCTCACCCGTGCCTCCCGCCCCAGGGGGCGTACTCGTCCTGGCGCCCCATCCCGATGACGAAGTCTTTGGATGCGGCGGGGCCATCATCGGGCATGTTCAGGCGGGGCACTCTGTGCACGTCGTCCTGCTGACCGCAGGCGGGCATGGCGAAGAAGGTGCGGCCAAGGGGTATGCAGACACCCGCCTCTCCGAAAGTACCGACGCGGCCCGTGTGCTGGGCCTGCCGCCGCCCCAGTGCTGGGGCCTGCAGGACCGTGAAGTCACCTATGGCGAAGCGCTGGTGCACAGGATCATCCAGGCGGTGGCCGATACCGGCGCCGACGTGGTGTACGCCCCGTCGCCCTGGGAGCTGCACCCCGACCACCGCGCCACGGCGCTGTGCGCCATCGAGGCCGTGCGCCGGCTGCAGGGCGTGGGCCTGCACCTGTACGAGGTGAGCGCGCCGCTCAGGCCCAACCGGCTGCTGGACATCACGCCCGTGTGGGCGCTCAAGCAGCAGGCCATGCAGGTCTTTGCCAGCCAGGAGAAGAAGCTGCCGTATGCGAGCTTCATTTCCGCGCTCAACCGTTTTCGTGCGCTTACGCTGTTCCCGGCGTCGGAATACGCCGAGGCTTTCGAGAGCTACACCTCGGCCGATCTGCGCGCTGGCGGCCCGCTGCTGATCGAGGGCGAAAGGCAGCGCCTGCTGGGCCGCGGCGTGGCCGTGCTGCCGCAGGACTTGCCGCTGGTATCGGTCATCGTGCGCACCATGGGCCGCCCCACGCTGGCCAAGGCCCTCGGGTCTGTGGCGTTGCAGACCTATCCGCACCTGGACATCGTGCTGGTGGACGCCGCCGGCGACGGCTTGCCTGGTACGAAGTGGGCCGACGGCCCCGTGCCGGTCACCCTGGTCTCCCAGGGCAAGAAGCTCAACCGCGCGCTGGCGGCCAATGCCGGCATGGCGGCGGCCACGGGCGAATACCTCATCTTCCTGGACGACGACGACTGGTTCTACCCGGACCACATTGCCAAGCTGGTGCTGGCCGTGCGCCAGAGCACCACGGTCAAGGCGGTGCACACGGCGGTGGAGTGCGTCGATGCCCAGAGCGAGCCCGTGGGAGAGATCTTCCAGTTCCCCTATGCCTCGGGCGAGCTGCGCTACGGCAACTTCATGCCCATCCACTCGGTGCTGTTCCATCGCAGCCTGGTGCAGGCCGGCGGGGCCGCCTTCGACGAGCGCTTCGATCTGTACGAGGACTGGGATTTCTGGCTGCAGGTGGAAAGCCGCACGCCGTTCGAGTTCGTGCCCGGCGTATCGGCTGCCTACCGCATCCATGCCGGGGCCGGTGAGGGCGTGCAGGCCGACCGCCAGCGCGCGGCCGATGCCACGGCCCAGTTGTATGCCAAATGGCAGGTGCTGCAGTCCAAGCAGACCTTCGAGGAACTGGTCACACGCTCGTTGTCGCGGCGCAGTGTGCTTTCGCAACTGGTAGAGCGCAGCAAGGATGTGAAGCGCCTGGCGCAGGACCTGGTGGACCAGCAGCAGCGCGCCATGGATGCCATGCAGGCGGCCGACAAGGCCCGTCAGGATGCTCACCACCTGGGCGAGGCGCATGACCTGGCCTGCGCCGCGCGCGACGTGGTGCAGCAAGAGCGCGATGCCACCATCGTCGAACTCCATGCCGTGATGCGCGAGCGAGACCTGGCCCACCAGCACGGCGCGAACGTGCTGGACCTGTACACCGACGCCCAGGCGCACATCGGTTCCCTGGAGGCTTCTGCCGCTGCCCTCTCGGCCGAGATCGCCTTGGCGCGCAACCACGCGCACAACCTGCAGACCATGCTCGATGGCACGCAGCACCAGTTGCGCCTGGTAACAGGGTCGCGCTCGTGGAAGATCACCCGGCCGTTGCGCCTGGTGGTCCGGCTGCCGCGCTACGCCAGGAGCGTCGTGGCGGCCTATTCGGTGGCCCGCAGTCGGGGTCTGGGCCTGTCGCACCTCGCCAAGCGCACGGTATCGGTGCTGCGCACCCAGGGGGTGCAGGGCGTGCGCCAGCGCCTGCGCCGCATGCTGCATGGCTCCGAACATGGCCTGGAAGCCCTGGATTCCGGCGCACCTGTGCTGGACACCGTGCCCGGTGCCACACCACGCAGTTATGCCGACTGGGTGGCGAAATACGACACCATGGACCCGGTCAAGCTCTCGCGCCTGGTGGCCGAGGCGGCCGAGCTGCCGCGCAAGGCGCTGGTTTCCATCGTCATGCCGGTCTACAACCCCGACCCGCAGGATGTGGGCCGTGCCATCGCATCGGTGAAGAGCCAGGTCTACCCGCACTGGGAGCTGTGCATCTGCGACGATGCCTCGACCAAGGCCGGTACGCGTGAATTGCTGGAGGCTGCAGCCGCCGGAGAGCCGCGCATCCGACTGGCCTTTCACGACAAGAACCAGCACATCTCCGCGGCGACCAACACGGCCATCGCCCTGGCCAAGGGCCAGTACATCGCCCTGCTGGACCACGACGACGAACTCACGCCCCATGCGCTGCTGCGCGCCATGCAGGCCTTTGCGCGCCACCCGCAGGGCAAGGTGCTGTATTCCGACGAGGACAAGATCGACCAGACCGGCCGGCGCTTCGATCCGTATTTCAAGCCCGATTTCAACCTGGGCCTGCTGCGCTCGCACAACTACATGTGCCACTTCGCGGTCTATGACGCCGACTTCATGCGCCAGCTCGGTGGCCCGCGCGTGGGCTTCGAGGGCGCGCAAGACTACGACCTGGCGCTGCGCGCCATCGACAGCGTGGAAGCCGCCGCCGTGCTCCACGTGCCGCAGATCCTCTACCACTGGCGCACGGCAACCGGCAGCACGGCATCGGGCCATGGCAACAAGAGCTATGCCTTCGAGGCCGGCCGGCGTGCGCTGCAGGAGCATCTGCAGCGCCGCGGCCTGCAGGGCGAGGTGCTGGAGGCGCCCGAGGCCTCGGGCATGTACCGCGTGCGCTGGGGCATACCGGCCAACCCGCCGCTGGTGAGCATCGTCATCCCCACCCGCAATGGCGAGAAGATCCTGCGCCAGTGCCTCGACAGCCTGGTGCAGACCCGCTACCCCAACTACGAAATCATCGTGATGGACAACGGCAGCGACGAAGCCGCTTCGCTGCAGTTGCTGGCCGAACGCACGGCGTCGGGGCAGATCCGGGTGCTGCGCGACGATGGCCCGTTCAACTTCTCGGCCATCAACAACCGTGCGGTGCGC
Organism: Acidovorax sp. Root219; assembly: GCF_001428665.1. Lineage (GTDB taxonomy): Bacteria > Pseudomonadota > Gammaproteobacteria > Burkholderiales > Burkholderiaceae_C > Acidovorax. The sequence goes on along the minus strand of NZ_LMIJ01000010.1, from coordinate 230,271 downwards.
GAAGCCACGTGTGGCGAGTTCGTGCTGCTGATGAACAACGATATCGAGGCCACCCACCCCGAATGGCTCGACGAGATGGTGGGCCCGGCCCTGGAGCCCGGCGTGGGCTGCGTGGGCGCCCGGCTGTGGTACCCCGATGGCCGCATCCAGCACGCGGGCGTGGTGCTGGTCTGCGGCGTAGCCGGCCATGCGCACAAGCTGCTGGCGCGCGGCCAGCATGGCTACATGGGCCGCGCGGTGCTGGCGCAGGACTTTGTGGCCGTGACGGCGGCCTGCCTGCTGCTGCGCAAGTCGGTCTACGAAGAGGTGAGCGGCCTGGACGAGAGCCTGGCCGTGGCCTTCAATGACGTGGACTTCTGCCTGCGCGTGCGTGAGGCGGGCTACCGCAACCACTGGACGCCCTATGCCGAACTGATCCACCACGAGTCCGTCTCGCGCGGCTATGAGGACACGCCCGAGAAGCAAAAGCGCTTCAACTCGGAAGTGAAGATCCTGCAGACCCGTTGGCCCGCCTTGCTGGCCAACGACCCCTGCTACAACCCCAACCTGACCATCGACGCCGAAGATTTTTCGCTGGCCTGGCCCCCCCGCGTTTCCTGAAACGGCGCTTGTCGCCGTCCTCACTTGCCTGACCGTTTCCTTCCTTGAATCCACCGTATGAGCCGACTTGACTCCCTTTTGCCCCTGCTGGCCTGCCCGCGTTGCGGCTCCAGACTGATCCAGCACGAGAGCCGGGTGGTGTGTGGCGGCTGCGAGGCGGCCTACCCCCTGCGCAATGGGGTGCCCGTGCTGCTGCCGGAAACCATCGAGGAGGCGGGAACGGGGGAGGCCTCGGTGGACGATCCGGTATCGCGCCACCCCTACAGCCAGGAGTCGCTCAGGATCATCGAGGAGCACCGGGACGAATGGGTGCTCGACTTGGGCGCAGGCGGCAAGCTGCAGCGCTGGGACAACGTGGTGCAGATCGACATCTTTCGCTACCCCATGACGGACGTGGTCGGCTCTGCCGACCGGCTGCCGTTCCGGGACAACAGCTTTGGCGCGGTGATCAGCCAGGCGGTGTTCGAGCACCTGCAGTACCCTCAGGCGGCGGTGGAGGAGATTCGCCGCGTGCTCAAGCCGGGCGGCGTGGTCAAGATCGACACCGCCTTCCTGCAGCCCGAACACGGCTACCCCCACCATTTCTACAACGCCACCGAAACCGGCCTGCGCGAGTGGTTCCGCGAGTTTGACCTGCGTTGGAGCGGTGTGGAACCCCACCAGCACCCGCGGTGGTCGCTGAGCTGGTTCCTCGGGGTCTACCTGGACCGCCTGCCCGCCGATGCGGCGGCACTGCTGCGCACCACGCCGCTGGGCGAGGTGGTCGACGCCCTGCAGCGTTCCGGCACGGGGGCGGCCCAGCCGCAGGACGTGGCCATCATGGATGCCCTCGGCGCGCTGCCCGAACACCACCTGCGCACGCTGGCTGCGGGGGTGTCCATTCGGGCGGTCAATCCTCCCAAGACCTTGTCTTCGACATCGATGCCATCCCTGGCGGGTGCGTCCCCCGTCGTGGCCACCGATCTGGACCGCAAGCTGGCTGCCGCGCGCATGGACCTGGAATACCTGCGCTCGGAGCTGACCACGGTGCATGAGCGCCAGTTGCTCGCCAACGACCAGGCGCGCTACATGGCGCAGTACTACCGCCTGATCGCCGATGCTGGCGAAGAGGTATCCCTCGGGGCCGGACGACGAGCGCATGCCCTGTTCCACGCCAAGAACATGGTGCGCGCCGTGGTGCCGCCAGGCATGTGGCGGTTCATGAGGGATGGCTGGCGCACATTGTCTGGCGCAAGCGCCGTGCAGGGCGCGCAAACAGTCCATTCCCAGGCAATGGCCGCGCCATTCGTCTCGGCGGTGGTGCAGCCTTTCGACGTGGCGGCGCTCACCGCCACCTTCTTCTCGCTGGTGCACCAGACCTACTCGGGCTGGGAACTGCTGCTGCTGGGGCACCCCGACCAGTCACCCGCAGTGCGCAGGGCCATGGAAGACTTTGCCCGGCTCGATGCGCGGCTGACCATCGTTGCGCGGACGGATCCCGAAGGCGACTACGATTGGCGCGGACAGTATCGCCTGGTGCTGCAGGAGGGCACCACGCTCTCCTTCAACGCGCTGCAGGAGATGTTCACCTTGGCCAAAGTGCGCCCCGATACCTGGGCCATCATGGCAGACTACGACGCCTTCCTGGGGCGCGATGACGTGATGCCGCCCATGCGCTGCCTGAGCGCTCCGGTGCCGCAGACCGACAGTTCGTTTGCTGTCTTGGCGCCTTGCGTCCTGCTCGCGGGTGACGCATTGCGCCGAAATGGTGGCCGCAGCATCATTGATGTGAACTATCAGCAGGTCGCCCATATCCCATTGGTGCTTTTTCACACGCTGCAAGAGCCCTCATCCCTGCGAGTCGCTCCCCCGTGATTCGTTGAACCTCCACACTATCTTGAGACACGCATGAAGAATTTTGCACAAAAAATCACGCTCGCCGCTGCCATGGTCGCGGCATTGCCATGGCTGGCCGGCTGCGCGACCTCGCAGACTGCAGGCAATGCAGCAGTTGCGCCAAGTACGGTTTCGAAGGAGTCCAAGCCGCTGAACCTGGTGTTCGAATCGCCTGCGCTTGAGCCCAAAATGGCGCAGATCGGCGTGCTTACCAATTTCAAACGCTATTGGCAAGCCCATGTGGACCGCAACTGGGGCGTGCGCTACGATCTGGAGCACGGGATCGACCCCAAGCGGACGGATTCCAAGTTCTATGCCGATTACCATGCGAAAGCATGGATCCTGAAATCCATCAAGGTGCATGATGTCACCCAGGATGGCAAGAATGCCAATGTGGAAGTCGAACTCACACTGGTCGATCCGACCGGGAAGAAGTCTGACTCCAATTTCCGCACCTCCGATATCTGGGAGATCGTGGATGGGCAGTGGAAGCACGTCAATCTCGACGCTGTTCTGAAGTCTCGCTGATGAGGGGCCGTGGCAGTGCTGCAAGGGTCAGTTGGGTACGCCCGCTGGCTCTCTGGCGACTTGCCTCTGGCCCGCTGTGCCGCAGCAGGGCAGGCCGCAGGCTTGCCGTGTCGGGCGCAGGAAAAGGACAACGGGCGCTTGTTGCTGAGGTGCAACATCCTTCGCCCTAGTTGTGACACCAAACACATTTTATCTACGCACCCCTGCGCAAACCGGGGGGCGATTGTGTAGGATGCGAATCAACAGTCCATAGAGTCCGCTTGTCTAGATTGTGTACGCGGGGCGGATTGTTGAAGTATCTGGTGTAAACTTGTAAAGCTATGAGTGTGGGCTTGCTCAGGTGCTTTTTTTAATTTTTATGGAGAAATCTGTGATGAAGAAGAAACTTCTTGCTGTAGCAATGGGCGCCATGCTCGCTGCTGGTGCTGCAAACGCTGTGACCGTGAATCACGCTGGTTTGGGTGATTTGCTGGTCGCTCCCTCGTATTTCATCGGTGGGGGATGGCAAAGTGAGTTGAAGGTTATCAACACTAGCCTGACGCAATCCGTCGTCGCCAAGGTCGTGATTCACGACAATGAGCGCTCCGAAGAACGTCTTGACTTCTTGATCTACCTGTCGCCTGGCGACGTGTGGGTCGGTACCCTGGCAAGCCAAGCTGCTGCCGCCAACGGCCAAACGACGCGTTCGGTTGTGACGTCCAGCGACGACTCGATCCTGCTGCCTAACTCCAACACCTTCGCATCCGCTGCTACCCCGGCAGTGATCGTGAGCGGTGCTGGCGAAGGCCGCTCGCCACTGACCAACATCGGTTACATCACGATCATCGAATCGCAAGCATTCGACCTCGCTCCTAACCGTCCTGGCGTTGCCAAGGCTGCCATCAAGGCCGCATTTGACGCAGCTCCAGCTGTGGTCGCTGACACCAACACGCCTAACGTGCTGGCCGGTTTCCTGACCATCTCGAACTCGCTGAACGGTCAGAACGCTTCGCTGCCTACCCTGGCACTGGCTGACTACAACAACCGCATCAAGCAAAACATCGGTGTTGACTCCAGCCTGGGCGCTCCACGTTCGCAAGCTACGGTTGCTGACATCGAAGACGCACTGTGGAAGACCTCCTTCGTCGTGCCTTACGTGGTCGGCGGTTCGCAATCTTCGCTGGTGTCCTTCACGTTCCCCACGAAGCTGACGTACCGTAACGTCATCAGCGGCCAGTACCCCTTCCAACAGAAGGTGCAGATCGCTGCTGACGTGTTCGATTACAGCGAAAACACCATCGCCGGTCCAACGTTCAACATCTCGCCTCTGCCACCAGCATCGTCGACCAGCGTGTTCGAACACGACTGGCTGGCCTTCGGTAGCCAGATCAGCGTGGGCACGTTCACCGCTGGCTGGGCTAACGTTCGCTACGCAAACCCAACGGTCTCCGTTGGCCAAACCTCGGCTCCTTCTGTGAACCTGGGCAAGTCGGGTGGTCCTGGCGTTGTTACCTACATCAACACGATTGGCCCAGAAGTCACGTGGCACTACGCTCCTTNTTTTTTTTTGGGCGGATGCAATGCGGTATCTAATTGTTATTTTTTTGGCTGCAATGGGCACGTTTGCACAGGCTGCAAATTTTGTTTCGATGCACCAGTCAGCACACAGAATTGCCCTGTCTCTGCCGTCCGGCAGCAGCAGCTATACCTTCGACACCAAGGTCGGCTTCAAGGAGCAGTACGCGCCTACCGGCGTGACGGGTTGTGCCATCGGTTTTGGCACCGGCGGCTGTGCCTTCCCTGGCGGCGGATCGCTGTCCCTGCCTGAGTTCACCGGCTTCCAGATGCAGAGCCAGGAATTCAAGATCTTCATTCCTGCAGGCACGCGCTCGTTCCTGTTCTCGGGCTACGCGGCCCAAACTACCCAGTCGGCCTTCGTGCTGCGCTACGGCAAGGAGCCGACCCGTGTCGCTCCCCTGAGCGGCGCAGAGTACCAGGCTGCACAGACCGGCGAGCGCATCGACTCCTCGTTCACACGCCTCATCAATGAAGACGTCGACCATTTCGTCGTGCACGACGGTGGTGGCACCCTGCGCTTCGTGGGCGGCCAGCTCGATGCCAACCGCAGCAGCACTGACCAGGGCAAATGGCTCTATGTGCGCCAGCTGAGCGGCGCCGGGCTCTATGACTACCAGGGCGCCCTCGACGTCGACATGCCCAAGTATGCGGCCGGTTACGCCAAGATCTCCTGGACGACCAGCCCCTTCCCGGATCCCGTGGACGCTGCTTCGCCTACGACCCCGACGACCCCGACGACGCCCACCACGCCGACGACACCTACTACGCCGACGATTCCGACCATCCCCACCACACCGACCGCGCCCACCACGCCTGGATCGGTGACCACCAACGTGGTGTCCACAGCAGGCCAGCCTCTGAAGCTGGATATCACGTTGACGCAGACCACTGCAGACGTCGCTGCCAGCGAGAAGACCAGTGTGTGGATCGCGGCGCGCATTCCAGCCAATGGTCTGTTCTTCACGACCGATGTGTGGTTTTTCCGCAAGGTTGACAGCTGGGTTCAGCTCGGACTGCCCAACCCTGAAACCGTTGCGTACTCCAGTCAGATCACCAATGCAGGAACCCTCAAGTTCACACCCACCATGGATCTGACGGCTGATGACCTGCGTGCGTTCAACGTCGAAATCTATTTCGGCTTCAGGAACAGCAACGGTTCCTTCGTCAACAAGGGCAAGATCTGGTAAACACCAGCCAGCGCTTTGCTCATACGTAAAAAAGGCCCCGAGGGGCCTTTTTTTATTCCATGAAGTGATCGCGCGGCGGGTCGGATTGATTGCTGCGATCTCTTCGCCACCGCTGCTGGTCCCGCGCACAGCGCCGGGGCCAAGACGCCGCGGGGCAGAAGGAGCAACGCCCGACAAACCGGTTCCTCGGTTGTGAACCGTTTCGCTTCGATGCTTTCTGCCGCGCAGCCTCCTAAGTGGGCTTCATTGCCGGGGTGCGCTGGGAACCTGGAAAGGGTTGGCACCCTGGTTCTGCTGCATGTTGGCATTGTTGCGTGCAGCATTCAGTGCCTCGGACAGGCTGTTGAACACCGTGTTGGCTGCGTTCGGTGAGTTGGCTGCCGGTGGGGCCGCCGGGGCTGCCGCTGCCTGCTGCTGGGCCGCCTGCCCGGCATTGGCCCCTGGTGGGGGCGCGACCGCTGCGGCGGCTGCCTGCGTGGCGGCGGGATCCCCGGCAGGCGCCTGTACCACCGGCGTCGCGCCCTGAACGGGCGACTGGCCCTGCGCCACAGGGGCTGGCGCCCCGGGGCCGGCAGCCCTGTCCGTCTTCTTGGTGAAATAGATGCTCTGGTGCCCGCCGGGTGCTGACAGCACCACGTGGGTGGGGTGCACCTGTGTCAGCGTGAATTCGCCCAGTGCCTGCCCCTCGCGGAAGGTCGAGAAGGGGCGCCCCTCGGTGGCCGAGCTGGCAAAGCGCGGCCCCAGGCGCACATTGGCCATTTTGACGCTGCCCGCAATCACCACACCGTACAACTGCAGGTCCTGGTCGGTCACCACGGCGGGTGGCGGCGGTGGTGGTGGCGGCGGGACGGGTGGGACGCGATCCGGCCATGCCTTGCGCTGGGCGTCGAAGGGGTTGGCGCCCCCCGCCTGGAGGGAGGCGGCCGCAGGAGGCGCAGTTGCGGGCGAGGGGGCAGCCACCACAGTGCCTGGGCGCGCGAGCGCGCCAGGAGCGGTACCCTGGGGGGCGGTCTGCGCCAGTGCTTGTCCACCCAGGGCGATGCCGGCGACGGCCATTGCCAACTGCATAGCCATGGCGCTGGGCGACGGCTTGTCCGGCGGGGGTGAAAGGAAACCAAGAGTAGACATGTACTCACTCCCAAGAAGTCGAAATGCCGGGCAAGCCTGGCGGGGAAAAGTGCTGCTGGCACGGCCTGACGGGGCGGTCAGGACATGAAGGCGGTGGGTGGCAAAGGTGCCTCGGGCGGCTTGTCGGCATGCCCTATCGGGCGTGATTTTCGCAGAGTGGCGGGTGCACATCGCGCTACAGGATGTGTCGGGTCCCGGGCCAGTGACGCACCGTTCAACCTGTGGAACCTGTTCCTGTCTCCCGTGGGGCGGTATGCGGCGGCTCCAGCATGGCCATCACTTCGGGTCCATCGCGGTCATCCACCCGGCTGCTGCGCAAGCGCACAAACACGGTGCCGGAGCCGAAATGCCCCAGCGTCTGGTATGAGGCCGATGCCCGTGCCCCGGTTCCCAGGTGCCCGACACAGATCTGCCGCAAAGGATCGGGGCTGAGCTCCAGCACCCAGCCTGCCTGCAGAGGTGCGGGCACCTCCAGCTCTATGCCTTCGAGGGTGCGTCGGCTTGGCTGGCTAAGGTCCCCCAGCGGCCCGGGCGGTATCTGCTGCAGCCGGTGGGCCTTGTGCAGCCAGCAGTCGTCGGCATGGTGTTTGGCGAAGTAGACGGCGGCGCCGGCCTCCATTAGGCCCTGCTTGTGGGGGGCGTTGCGCCAGGCATGAATGGCCTGCGCCTCCGGCGCCATGGCCATGCCCAAGCCCTGCCGGCGCAAGCGCAGGCAGAGGTCGGAGTCCTCGAAGTACATGAAGAAACGCGGGTCGAACAGGTCTCCGCCTGCGTCCAGTGCACTGCGGTGCACCATGACCGCGCCACCGGACAGCGCCCGCTGGCGCAGCGGTGCATGGCGGGCTTGCCAGTAGCGCAAGGCCTCAGCCCCCGTGGCGTGGCGAACCCGATCCCGGATGGGGGGCTCCCTGCGGGCCCGCTCGGTGGCCCATGCGCGCACGGCCGTGGGCAGCCAGCTGGGCGGCAGGCGCCACTGCAGGGCCGCATCCAGGAACTGTCGGGGGGCGATCGCTCCCAGCGTGGGGTCGTGGGCAAGTGCTTCGATCAGTGCCGCCGTGCAGCCCTTGACCAGGCGTACATCAGGGTTCACCAGGAAAAAGCAGTCGGCCGAAGAGGCAGCCACAGCCAGATTGCAGCCCCGGCCGAATCCGATGTTCCCCTCGGCGCGATGGCAGTGGACTGCCTGCGGGAGCAGTGATCGCAGCAAGGCCCATTCGGCATCGTCATCGCTGTTGTCGACCACGCGCACCTCGAGGCCCGGCGCATCCGACAGCACCGACGCCACTGCCAACGTAACCTCGGCGGCATCCCTGTAGTTCACCAGAACGGCGCAGCAGCTCAAGCCCATGGGCCCTCCTTGAGCGGGGTGGCGCGCACCAGGAAGGCATAGGTATTCCAGCTCGCCGGATCCGCCTTCAGGCGCGGGGTGTGCGCCCAGTGGCTGGCCCAGTCTTCGGGGGCGGGCACCTGGACGCGCTCCAGGTGATCCACTGCAAATCCTGCGCTGGTCAGCAAGTCCTGCAGGGTCTTCCAGGTGAAGAAGCGTACATGGGTGACGCAGTGGATGCCCAGCGGGCAGTAGTCCCAACGCCCCTCGATCAGGTCGGCCATCACGCCCCAGTGGCCCACATTGGGAATGGAGATGAGCACCGATCCGCCCGGCGCCAGCAGGCCCCGGGCCCTGGCCAGCCAGGCACGCGGGTCGTTGGCATGCTCCAGCACGTCCAGAAAACTGATGCAGTCGAACGCGCCCTGGCCTTGCCCCGGGAGCCCTGCGAACGGCTGCGTGAGAAAGTCGCCCTGCCACACATGGTCCACCTGGGTGCGTGCGGTGCGGCAGGCCTCTTGCGAATACTCGGCCAGGTGGGTCTCGCAGCCGCGCAGTTCCTTGACAGCCTGCAGGAAGCCGCCCTCACCACCGCCCACGTCCAGCACACGGGCCACGCCGGCAGGTAGCAGGGGCAGCATGTCCTCGCGCCGCGCCTGGTGGTAGCTGGCAAAGTCGTGCACGAAGGCACCGGGTACCCAATGGGCGCTGCTGCGCACGGTGCCGGCGCGCACGGCGGCCACCGTGGTCAGCGTCACCAGCGGTACATGCTGGCCACTGTCGAGGAGGAGGGGGAGCTCGCGGGCACCCAGTTGCTCCAGGTAGCGCTCCATGCCGCGCACCGTGCAGTAGTCGGGTGCCAGGGCCGGGGGAAAGCCCGGGTCGAAAGCGTGCATCGCCGTGGGCGCATCCTGTGCATCGTCGAGCGCCTGCCCCAGCCGCTCCAGCACATCGGGGTCGATCATGGCGTGGCCATGGCGCAGCAGCAGAACGCGGGCGTTCCCGTCCAGCGGGGCCGCGGCCGGTGCTTGCTCCAGGGCCTGGTGCCATGCCTGCGGGCTGGCCAGCGCCTGCGTTTCCAGCCACACGGTGGGTGGTGGCAGCACGCGGTGCAACTGGTCCCAGCCATGGCGAAATTCTTCCGACGACAGCGGGCTCGACGCGGTGGAGACGATGACCAGGGCAATGGGGGTCATGGGGCTGCCTTTTCCAGGGGGTCAACACCGTCGCCCAGCAGCGACTGCGCCATGGCGCGCACGTCGCCGCGCTGCTGAATCGCCACACAGGTGGTCGTCACAGGCAAGTGGGACTCCCACTTGGCTTCGAAGGCCGTGCCGCTGTGCGCAATCCGCTGGGCCGTGGCGCGGGGTAGAGGGGGCTGCGAAGGCGTGTCCGACCAGTGCTCGCAAAAAGCATCCACTGCGGCCGCTTGCTGGCCTGCAGCCTGAGCCTGCAGCACCAGGTCGGTGGCGTAGAAGTCCCATCCCAGCGCGGGATCCATGCGCAGGCCGCTGTCGCTGCGCACCGCCACCAGGAGTTCATCAAGGCTGTCCACCAGGCTGGGCAGTTCCGCAGGGCCGCGCAGCACATGGCCGCGGTCAAGCACGTGGCCTGCATGGCGTGCCTGTACGCCGGCGCCGATGACACCGTAGGCGCCCACGATGGAAAGCCGGCCCAGTCGCTGCTCGGCCTGCGCGATGGCCTGGCTGAACAATGTGTCCCAGCCCTCAGGCAGCACCACATCCTGGTGCAGCCATACCACCCAGCGGTGGGGGGGGCTCGCATCCATCACGTCGTTGAAAGCCTCTGCCGCTGAGCTGGCATTCCAGCGCAGCCAAAGGGGGCGCTTGCCCGCCTGCAGGCAGTGCGAGGTCAGTAGCCGCGCGCGGGCCACCTCCCAGCGGCTCACACAGGCCAGGAAAAGGAATTCATCATCATCCACGCAAGAGGTCATGGTTGGAGGTGTCTTTCAGCAGGCCGGGTACAGCGGTAGCAAGTGAGATCCCCACCACCGCGCGGGGTTCACGCGGATGTGTTGCTCCATGAACGCAAAGGCCCGTGCATAGGTGGCCTGGGCATCGTCCTGGGGGTCCCACAGCGGCGACAGGGCCACCGAATGCCGGCGGCCACCGTGGGCATGGCAGGCAAAGGCCGCCAGCAGGCTGCCCGACTGCGTGGCCAGGCGCAGCGCGCCCTGGGCTACCTTGCGTTGCGCGCCCAGAAAAGGCAGGCACACGCCGGGGCCGTCGGGCGGTGCCGGGGCATCGGCCAGCACCACAACCACATCGCCCTGGGCCAACATGCGGTAAAAATAGCGCATCGAGGTTTCCGCATCCGCCAGCTTGCCGCCCTGCAGATGGCGCTCCAGCCCGCTGTACTTCAGCCGGAAATGGGCCCTGATGGCAGGGTGCACACGCGGGTCTTCCGACACGATGGACATGACAGGGTGGACGCGCGTGCCGCGGCTGGCCAGGGCCGCAATACCCAGCACGAAGGTTTCCAGATGCGGTGTCACCAGCACAAGGCCGCGCCCCGGTGGGCGGGTGGCCAGCGTGTCCAGCGCTTGCGCCGCCTCGATGTCGAAATGCGAAAGGCCCCGCAATTGCAATGCCCGCGCTTCCATTTCTTCGCGGGCCACGGTTTCGAAGCGCTCCACCACTGCGTCGGCCACTTGTTCGGGCGGCAGGAGCTGTGCCAGGCCCTGTTCGACCATGGCCGCCACATGCCGGTGACCCAGGCTCAGCGAGACCCAGTCGCGGTCGTGGTGGGCATTGATAGCGCCGCGCCAGCGGGCCATGGGATAGGCCAGGGCATCAGGCAACCGTGCCATGGCGGGCACCAGCCAGCCGTACTCGGGCGCCTGCGCCCTGAGACTCCATGGGGACAATGCAGCGGCTGCCGACATGCTCAGCGAAAGTCCGTATCGCCACCCGTCAGCCACCAGGGCTGGTTACGCAGGGCAGCAGGCACCGCTGGTGCAGTGCGTTGTGTCACGCAGTAGGGGCAGGCGGATTGTTCGGATGCCTGTGCGCCATCCGGCGGGGGCGCGAGCGCCTGCAGGTGGCGTACCAGAGGCTGGCTCAGCCAGCTGTTCAAGGCCCTGGCCCCACCGTGCGCGGCCAGCTCGCGGGCGGCAGCCAGCAGGGTGGGAGTGTCCTGCACGGCACCCAGCCAGTCCAGCAGCTCCCAGTCCGCCGCCGGGCCCTGCCCAGGTCGCAGTACCACAGCGCCCAGAATGCGGCGCGAAAAGCGGCCGCGCACCCACCAGCACCGGTACGGTCCATCAGGATGGTTGGCAAAGCGGTGGCGCCACCAGCGCGCGTCGCGCTGGGGTAGCACGAAGCCCTGCGCGGTCTGGCGCAAGGCATCCCACAAGGCATCAAGGCGGGCGTCGGTGTGCGCTGCACTCCAGTCCACGGGGGCGCAGACCCAGGGGCGTTTCCAGAATGGAGTGGGGCAGGAGGGCGTGTTCCAGCGCACCTCCAGCACCTCGCCCAGCGGGGTGTACAGGCCGAGCTTTTCACCCAGGCGTGTGTGGCGCGCGCTCGGAAAGCCAAACCCCAATGCAAACCCGCCGGGCGAGCCGATATGGTCGTGCAAAAATGCCTGGGTGGCTGTGGCAAACGGCCCCTGGCGCGACAGAATGCCGCGCGCCTGGACTTTCACCATCACATCGCCCAATTGCACGGCCTGCAGCGGTTGCCCCTCGCAGACCAGCGTTCGGGCTGTTCCGCCGTAATGGGCTAGCAGGGCGCCATCTTCGTCCCGCGTGCCGGTGGCGCACCCCCGTCCGCCGTCGTATTTCCAGCGCCAGAGCGCTTCGCTCATGGAATGGCCGAACACCTGCTCAAACAGGGCGCGGGTCTCGCCCATCTGCGATTCGCCCAGCTCGACGGCATGCCATGGCCGCACGCTCACGCACCGGCTCCGCTGTTCCATTGGTGGGGCAGGCTGACCAATCCCTGCTCCAGCCCGGTCTGCACCACGCGCAGCGTGATCGCGCGCTCCACGACTTCATAGACATGCAGGCCACGCTCGCACGCCAGGATGATGGATACCGTGTAGTCACCCTTCAGGAGCGGCAGGCGCGGCAGCGTGAGCACGCCCATGCCGGCGCCCGAGGCGTCGCGGGACAGTTCCACTCCATCGTTGGCGCTTCCAGCGCTGGCGACCACCGTGCCATTGGCGTGGGCGATGCCGATGGCCACCGAAGGGCAGGGCAATGCCGGGTCGCTGGCAAAGCGGATGCGCACCTCCAGCGTGGTCACCCCGGAGTGGATGGCCAACTCGCTGGCGGCAACGCCATCGGCCAATGCCTCGATGCCGGTGAGCACGGCGGTGCCGTCTGGCGCCTTGCGCACCAGGGCGCCATCGGCCTTCATGCGGGCTTCAAAGCGATCGGTGTCGCTGGATGGTGCGTCGCCATCCGTGGCGGGCGATGCCGGCTCGGCATCGTGTGCCCCCAGGGTGGACTGCTGGCTGGGAGGGGCTTCCATCACCAGCGAAGTCTCGTAGGCCGCTGTTACCCGTGGTGCATCGTCCCACATGCGCATGCGTCCCCCTTCCAGCCACAGGGCGCGGGAACACAGGGCCTGCACGTGGTACATCGCATGCGAGCAGAACAGGATGGTGGCGCCCTTGTCCTTGAGGTCCATGATGCGGTCGAACGACTTGCGTGCAAACGCGCCATCGCCGACCGACAGCGCCTCGTCGATCACCAGAATGTCGGGCTCCACGCTCGTCGCCACGGCAAACGCCAGACGCACGAACATGCCGCTGGAATACGTCTTGACCGGCTGGTGGATGAACTGGCCGATGTCGGCAAACGCCAGGATGCTGTCCAGCCGCTCGTCCACCTGAGCGCGCCCCATGCCCAGGATGGCGGCGTTCATGTACACGTTCTCGAGCCCGCTGAAATCGGGGCTGAAGCCCGCACCCAGCTCCAGCAGGGCCGCCACGCGCCCGCGCACTGCCAGCGTGCCATTGGTCGGTGCCAGCGTGCCGCACACCATCTGCAGCAAGGTGGACTTGCCGGCGCCATTGCGGCCCACCAGCCCGACCACCTCGCCGCGGCGGATGTCGAAGCTCACGTCCTGCAGCGCCCAGAAATCGCGGCTGTACTGCTTGTAGCGGCCCCAGAGCAATTGCTTGAGCCGGTCGCTCGGCTGCTCGAACAGCGAAAAGCGCTTGCCCACGCCACGGGCCTCGATGGCCAGCGCCGGGGTGGTGCCTGCGGGGGTATCAAACGACATCGGAGAACCCCGTGCGAACCTTGTGGAAGAAAGCGGCGCCCGCAGCGGCGATGGCCGTGCAGGCCGCCAGCAGCATTGCCAGGGCCTGCCAGTCGGGCCAGCGGCCGTGCAGCAGCACTTCGCGCGTACCCGTCATGATCCAGGCCAGCGGGTTCAGCAGCAGCCAGGGGCGCACTGCCTCGGGCAGGGCCTCCACCGGAAAGAAGATGGGGCTCAGGAACATCAGCGCGGCCACCACCATGCCCAGCAACTGCCCCACATCGCGCACGTAAGTGCCCACCCCGGCCAGAAACCAGCCCAGGCCCAGCACCAGCGGCAGCAAGGGCAGCCAGACCAGCGGCAGCGCCAGCATGGTGACGGACAGCCCATGGCCGCTGAGCAGCGCCAGGCCGACCAGCAGCAGTCCAGACACCCCCAGCCCCACGGATGCGCTGACCGCATTCACCCAGGGCATGATCTCCAGGGGAAACACCACCTTCTTGACCAGGTGGGGCTGCTCCAGCACCAGGTTGGGCGCGCGGTTCACGCATTCGGCAAAAAAGCCGAAAACCGCCAGCCCCGCGTAGATGCGCAGTGCGAAGGCCATGTTGCCCTCATCCACCCCATACCAGCGCACGCGCATCACGTGGCGGAACACCAGGGTGTACACCCCCAGCATCAGCAGCGGGGTGAGCACCACCCACACCATGCCCAGCCACGACTGGCGGTAGCGTGCATGCACTTCGCGGCGTGCCAGTTGCATCACCAGCGACATGTGGCGCCAGGGCCACAAATACGACAACAAGACTCTCAAGGGCGGTAACCGTAAAACAGGGAGGAAGGCCACCAGGGTTTCCTGCGGAAAGACCCGTGGCAAGAGGTGTCAGGCTTTGGGCGGATCGGCCCGGCCCTCGGCGATATCGCGCATCAGTTCGGGCTGCATCAGCTTGAGAATGTTGCCTTCACGCACCAGAACCTTGTGCAGGAACAGCACCTGAAACGCGCGGGTGACCGTCTCCCGGCTGGCATTGATCATGATGGCCAACTCCTGGTGGGTTGGGGCCTGGGCGACCTCGGCCACCCCGTCGACCGGGCGCTGCGGTAATTGTAAAAGCAATACGCAAAGCCGTTGAAACGGGTTGGGAAGGCTCAGCAGCGTGCGCTGCGCCATCACCGTACGCACCCGCTGCGCCAGCCGGGCCATCACCGCCTGCGCCAGCGCAGGGTGGCCCAGGATCAGCTCGCGCGCCGCTGCGCCATCGAGAAACGCCACCGTGGACTTCACAGCGGCGATGACGAATTCGGACGGAGGCTTGCCATCCACCAGCGCCAACTCGCCGAAATAGTCACCGGGATCGACGAAGTACATGCCCACGCTGCGGCCATCCACGGTGAAATCCACCCCCTGAAGCCGTCCTTCCACCAGAAAACCCAGTTCCTGTGTCGGGTTTTCCTTGCCCATCACCATGGCCCGGCGGGGAAACGAGCGCAATGCCATGCGCGCCGACAGTGGTTCCAGGGCTTCGCGCGCCAACGGCTGCAGCAAAGGAAACTGGCTCAACAACTGAACGGAAACGGGCATAGATAGGGAAAAACGCGGCTTGAGCCGATAATACGAAGCCGCTGAAACACGGTGCCAAACGGGCGCCAGAAGGTGTCGATCCGCTGCGGATCGCGCCATGCACCAGTAGGAGTGTGCCGGGCTGCGCCAAGCAGCACATGGCGGCATTACACCACTGGCAACGCTCCCAGCATATTGCCAGCGCTGCGGCAAGTGGTGTGTGACCGCGCTCACACACTGTGAAACGGACATGAGCGAAAATACAGCGTCAGAGCCATTTCCTGGCCTTGCGCCCCTCTTTGGCGCCGCCAGGCATTCTCTGCTGTCCGAAAGGCACACCATGAACCACCGATTGCTCCCCATTGCCGCCTGCCTTGCCTTTCCCTTGATGGGGATGGGTGGCGCTGCGCATGCCTCCACGCCCGGGCAACCCTTGGGCGCCGTCGTGGGCGAAGCCACGTTTGTCATTGGCGCGGCCTCCATCCTCCAGGAAGACGGCAGCAGCCGTGCCCTGGACCGCGGCGCCGCCGTGCGCGTGGGCGACCGCATCGAAACCAAGGCCGGTGGCCATGTGCACCTGCGCTTTGTGGACGGTGGACGCCTGAGCGTGCGGCCGGCCAGCCGCCTGCACATTGAAAGCTACAGCCATTCTGCCCAGCAGCCACAGTTGGGTGCCATCAAGTTCCGCCTCGATGAAGGCGTGGTGCGCTCCATCACGGGCAGCTGGGGCGAGGCCGCGCGCGAGCGCTTCCGTCTGAACACGCCCGTGGCCGCCATTGGCGTCAAGGGCACGGACTTCGTCGTGCGCTCCGACATGGAGCGCACGGCTGCCTCGGTCTACACCGGCGCCATCACGCTCACTCCGCTGGCCAACAACGGCTGCGGTGCCAGTGTCGGCCCCTGCATCAGCGGCCATGAAAAGCTGCTGTCCGACGACATGAAGGGCCAGATTCTTGAGTACAGCCGGCGCGACGCGACGCCCCTGCTGGTGGCCACCGACACCGTGACGCGCAATGCCCGCGCGGTGGAAATGACGGCGGCACGCACGGACAAGACCCAGTCCCAGGCACTGGACGACCTGCGCGCCGAGCCCACCCCCGTCAAATCGCTCACCAGCGAGCAGAAGGCGGTGGAAGTGGCTGTCTACACGCCCCCGGTAGCGCCTGTGGCGCCACCCCCTCCTCCCGCGCCCGAGCCTCCAGTAACGGTTGCACCCACACCCGTACCGCCCGCGCCGGCGCCTCCTCCTGTGGTGGTTCAGCCCCCTGCACCCGTGCAGCCGCCCCAGGTGACACAGCTGGCATGGGCGCGCCAGTCCTGGACCTCGCGTGTCGAGGGTGATGGTTTTGTGGTGGACTACGAAGCTGCATTGAAGTCGGGCTGGAATCGCGTGGTGGGCAACGTATCCAATGTTCTCTTCCAGGCGCCTGACGCCCAGGGCAAGCTGCCCCAGGAGGGCATTGTCAACTTCCGCCTGGCCAACGCCAGTGCCCAGTTCTACAAGGACGCCCAAACCGCCATTGAATCGGTGGCGGTGCAGAGCGGTGCCTTGCAGGTGGACTTCGGCCGCTCGCTGTTCCAGACCTCGTTGTTCATGGCCAGCAAGAGCGTGGGCTCGCAAAACATACAGGCCTCGGGGAATGTGGGCGCGACGGGGCAGTTCGTCCCCACTGCGTCCAACGCCAACATCACTGGCGCCCTCAATGCGAGCGGCACTGAAGCCGCCTATGGTTTTGAGAAAACCCTGCCCCAAGGTTCGCTCAGTGGCGTAACCCTCTGGGGGCGCTGATTGACGCCACGCCAGCCGCCAGCGGACAGACGTCCGGCAGGACGACATCGGGCGCTGCTGGCAGGTCTGGCAGCCGCTGCCATTGTCAGCCTGTTGCTCTCGCTGCTTTTTGGCCCTGCACTGCAGGCGGTTGAAGAGCGGGCGGGCGACTGGGTCTGGCGCCTGGGTTCTCAGAAGACCGAGGAGCGCCGCGTCCTCGTCGTTGACATCGACGAAAAATCGCTCGCCGAAATCGGCCCCTGGCCTTGGCCGCGCAGCACGCAGGCGCGCCTCATCGAGCAGATCGCCCAGCTGGGCGCGCGCGAGCAGATCCTGGATGTGGTCTTCACCGACCCGAGCGACGACGACGCCTCGCTGCTTGCCGCCGTGGCCGAGCACCGCCCGGTGCTGGCGCAGGTGTTTGCGCTGGGCGCATCCGGCCCCGGCACGGGCCTGCCGCAGCTCAGCGAGCAGGCTGCTCCGCGCGTGGGCCAGCCCTCGGGTGCGCTCGACTGGGCCAGCTGCCCCGCTCCCTTCTCTGAGGCATTGGGGCATCTGTCCAACTTCCCGGCGCTGGCGGCGCTGGGAGACATGCCGCAAGGGCGCACCGGCCACATCAGCCCCCGCATTGCGGACGATGGCGTAGTGCGTCACCAGCCGGCCATCATCTGCTGGCAAGGCAAGTCCTACCCCTCGCTGGCCATCGCCTCGCTGATGCGCGCCACCTCCGAAACCAGCCTGCTGCTGCAGCGCGGCGGCTGGTGGGACGCGCCGTGGACCCTGGGCAGCGCCGGCCAGGCGCTGCCTGCGCTGCCCCTCGATGAGCGGGGCAACATGCGTGTGGCCTGGCGCCTGCACCCCGACAGTTTCGTGAGCATTCCTGCCGCCGACGTGCTGGCCGGCCGGGTGCCTACCGACATCATGACCGGCGCGTGGGTGCTGGTGGGCGCCAGCGCCTTCGGCATGAACGACACCATTGCCACCCCCTACAGCGGTGCCAGTGCCGGGTTGCTCGCGCATGCCCAGATCCTGAGCGCCCTTGTGGACGGGCACACGCCCTACACCCCGCGTGCCGCGCTGCCCCTGCAGGCGGTGGCGGCAGCACTGGGCGCGCTGCTGTTGTGGCTGCTGGTGCGGCTGGCCGGGCAGGGCGGCAGCGCCGCCCGCGATGCCCAGGCACTCACGCCCTCGCCCATGCTGCGCATGCCGGTGTACCTGCTGCCCCTGGCAGCCCTGGCCTTTGCCCTGGCACTGGTCGTTGCGCATGCCCTGGCCCTGTGGCTGGCCGATGTATGGGTGGGCTGGCTGCTGCCCGCACTCTTCGTGCTGCTGGCGGGGGTGTTTGCCGGCACCATCGAGCACGCCCGCAGCCGCAGTGAGCGTGACCGCCTCTACCAGCACCTGGCCAGCTATCTGCCGGCACCTGTGGCCGCGGCGTTGGCGCTGCAGCCGCCATCAAGCGCCATCCGCGCCAGCACGCGGCAGGTCAGCGTGCTGCTGGCAGACATTCGCAATTTCTCCGCCTACTGCGAAGCCCGCCCGCCCGAGGAAGCTGCAGCCGTGCTGCACGCCTTCTTCTCTGCCGCCAGCCGCATCGTGCAGGCGCACGGGGGCGTCATCGAGTCCTTCCAGGGCGATGCCGTCCTTGCCGTGTGGAATGGGGCAGACGACGTCCCCCTGCCGTCGGCCACCGACGAGCAGCACGCCCAGATCCACTCACGGCAGGCAGTCGCCGCCGCGCTCGACCTGCTCACGGAATCCCTCAAGCTGCTGCCCGACCCCGCGCCTGCGGGCCTGGAACCTCTGAGCCTGGGGCTGGGTCTGGAGACAGGCCCTGCCATGGTGGGCTCCTTCGGTCTGGCAAGCCGCCGCACCCACACGGTCATGGGCCGCACCATCACCATTGCCAGCCGCCTGGTCGACCTGACGGTGGACCTGGCGCACCCTATCCTGGTCGGCGAAGGCATGGCCGCGCAGTTGGGTGGGCAGTTCTCTCTGGGCGCACGGGCCGGTGGCAGCGGCACCCAGGAAACACAGCACCTGCAGTCCATGGGCACCTTCCTGCTCGAAGGCCTGCGCGTGCCCCACCATATATATGCAGTGCCCCTGGACACCCTGGTGGCCGAGCACCCGCCTGCACCGGGGGATGACCAGGCGGACCAACCCACAGCCCATGGCACAGCGTAGGCGGCACTTCCATTTCTCTGCCGAATCCTGCGCAGCATCCACCCCCCCGGGTTCAATGCCCCGCACGGTGTGGATGCTTGCCATGGCCCTGTGCGCCGCCGCGGCGGCGCAGGCACAGCAGCCTCGGGCACCTCTTGCACAGGGGCAGGGCAGTGCCCTGCCTCCGCTGTCGGCACAGGCGCAGGAGATGGCGCCTGCGTTCAACGTCCCCCAGGTGCCTCCCCCGGGTGCAGAACCCAGCGCCGCGCAGGCCGCTGCGGCTGCCGTGTGCGTCCCCGTGCCCGACGGTACGCCTGCCGACCGCCTGACTCCTTATGTGATCACCTGCCAGCGGGTGCCCGAATGGCTGGCCCAACTGGGCGCCCTCCTCAACAAGGAGGGCCGCTACGACGAGGCCGCCGAGCACCTGGAGCGCTCACTCATGCTGGAGCCCGACCAGATCCAGGCCGGGCTCGACTACGCCGTGGCCCTGGCTGGCGTGGGCGACTTGCTCAGCGCCACCCAGTTGCTGGGCCAGTGGCTGGCCCGCCCCGATCTGCCCGACACCCTGCGCGCCAGCCTGGCCCAGGCCCAGCAGCGCTATGCCGCCGCAGGCCGGGCCAGCACCGGCTGGCAGTGGCGCCGCCACGCCGGCCTGCGGCTGGGGCGCGACAGCAACCTCGCCGGCGCCCCCGGCATCACCAGCCTCACGCTCACCCTGCCCACCGGCAACGTCACCCTGCCGGTGGAAGAAGCCAGCCTCCCGCGCCCCGGCATCTATACCCGCGCCGACGTGCGCATGGACCTGGCGCGCCAATGGGCCGACGGCCAGCGCGTGGAAGTGGCTGCTGCCGTGCTCTCCCGCTCCAGCCCCCGTGCCCCGCAGACCGAAACCACCCAGGCCGAACTGGCGGGCGAATACTCCCGCGTGGCCGGAGAAATCGGCTCTGCTGGCGACACCACCCTGCTGCAGAACTACACAGGTGCCGCCATTGCCAGCCTGCACACACGTGGTGGCACACGTTACACCAGCTTTCATCTGGGCTCGGGCCTGCAGTTGCAAGACAAATACATGCCCAGCAACGGCCCTGGCCTGGCTGGCAAAACTGAAATGTCGTCCATCTGCAACACCCGCGTGGGTGCAGAGGCGCAGTTGCGCAACCTGTACAGCAACCCCGTGCTGTCAGGGCGCTATGCCGGCGTGGCCCTGCAGTGGAGCTGCAATGCGCAGCCCCAGCAGGTGCTGGCAGACAGCCTGGGTCTGAGCGTCAGCCAATGGCAGATAGGCCTGCGCGCCGGGGTGGACATGCCCACCGACGCCACCCGCCCCGGCGGCCGCCAGCAGCAATACAGCCTGCGCGCTGCCGCCCACCTGGGGCCCCGCTGGTACGTCGATGCCGAGCTGGGCCACAACCGCGACACCACCGCCTACAGCCCCATCCTCGACAACGGGCGCGTGCGCAACACCACCCGCGTGTCCATGCGCGCCGAGTACCAGCACCCCCTGCGCCAGCTGGCGCCGGGTGCTGTGGCGGTATTCGGCTTCGAAGGCTTCCGGCAGACCGCCAACCTGCCCCTGTTCGCCATCCGCAGCAGCGGGCCGTATATCGCCATCCGCGGGCAGTGGTAGCTGGCAGGGGGCTTCTTGGGGTGCTGCCCCCTGCGTGCCCTGGGTCCCTGGGTAATGGCCGGCGCGTCTGGTTACCCGGGCGTTGCCGCCCATGCGTGCTCTGCCGAGCCGCCCCTGGTTGTTGGCCTGCTGCAACATAGAAGGCCGCGCAGCGGCGTCGCCCACAAGCGCACAGTACTTGTGATCCGCGTCACGCCCCTTCCGGTGGGTTGCTTGCTACACTTCATCCCAAGTTGGCTAGGCATTGCTCTTGATTCGCTGGCATTTTTTTAAAAGTGCGTGTGATAATGCCAGAGCAAACTTGTAAAGATGGGGCTGAACGGGCACGCACGGCAGACAAGCGTGGTGCACTAGACGGGCTGGCCTTGCTTTAGCAACTTGTTTTCATTTTTCAACTGTTAATAGGAAGTTTCAAATGCCTAAGCAAATTTTTGGTATCGACTCGACTGTGACTTCGCTGAACCGCGCGTTCAACGACCAGTCGCCTGCCAACTCCGTGTACAACAACCAAGTGACGCAAGCCACTGCAGTTGGCGCGAACCAGTTCGCTCTGACTTTCGGCGCTGGCTTCACCAGCATGACCGAAGACGCTCTGTCCACCAAGATCCTGGGCAACCTGGGCGTGCTGCCTAACGCCGGCCTGCAAGCCGCCGTCAAGGACTACCTGGTTTCCGTGGGCAAGGCCAACGTCGGTATCGTTGCCATGCAACTGGCTGACATCCTGTCCGGCCTGGAAACCGCCACGGGCGACCAAGCAGCTTTCAACGCCGCTGCCCTGGCATGGAACAACGAAGTGACCGCTTCGTACACCTACTCGGCCAACCCAGCCAACACCACCGCATCGCCTGTCGGCTCTACCGACACCGCTGTGACCGGCGTGACCCTGGCCCTGACTTCCGGCGACGACTTCATCTCGCCAGCCGCTTCGGAAGCCAAGTTCAAGACCACCGGCAACAACGACACCATCCTGGCAACCACCGCTGGTTTCCTGTCGGCTACCGACGTGGTTGACGGCGGCGCTGGCGTTGACACGCTGAAGGCCACCCTGGCTGCTGCCGCTACGGTTGCTCCTACGCTGCAAAACATCGAAAAGGTGTTCGTTACTGCAGGTGCTGCTTCCAAGTTCACCGCTACCGGCGCTACCGGCCTGACCGAACTGTGGGTTGACGTGGCTGCTGGCGCTGCCGAATTCTCCGGCGTGAACCTGGCTACCACCGTTGGTATCCAGAACTCCGGCGCGGGCGGTGCACTGACCGTTGGCTTCTCTGGTGCTACCGGCGCTGCCGACTCTGCCAATGTCGTGTTCGCTGACGCGACCGGCGCTGACGAAGTCATCGTGACTGCCATCGAAACCCTGAACGTGAAGAGCACTGCCGGTACCGTGGCCGCCACGACCGTCAACGCTGCCAAGATCACTGCTGATCTGGCCGAAAAGATCATCATCACCGGCGACCAAGGCCTGACCACCACCGTGACCGGCGCTAACGTGACCGTGATCGACGCATCGGCTCTGACCAAGGCTCTGGGCCTGACCTTCACCACCACCGGCACGACGGCTGTGGCCATCACCGGCGGCGTGGGCGCTGACACGTTCAACATCACCGGCACGGCTGACGCAAAGATCACCCTGGTCGCTGGCGACGGTGCCGACACGGTCAACATCAACGCCCTGGGCGTGAACAAGGTCACCCTGGGTGGCGGTGCTGACACGCTGAACATCACGGGCCTGACCGGCGCTGGCGCCAAGGACTTGGACATCAGCACGGCTGCCAAGCTGGGCGCTTCGGCTTTCGAAGTGACCGACTTCGTGAGCGGTACCGACGTGATCAACCTGACGTCTGCTGCTGCAACGACCAAGGCTGCTCCTACGGGCACGCAACTGGCCAACATCGCCGCTTCGTCGTCGCTGCTGACCGCCGCCCAACTGGCTGCCACGACTGCTGGTGTCAACAAGGCCATCGCGTTCCAGTACGGTGCTGACACCTACATCCTGACGAACGACGGCACTGCTGCTCTGACCGCTGATGACAGCCTGATCAAGCTGACCGGCGTGGCTTCCCTGTCGGGCGCTTCGTGGACCTCGGCCTAATAGGTCAAGAAGGTAGCCTGCAAGGCTTGGCGTTTCGCTGAGCCTCTGCAAGCCACTTTCTGCAAAGCCCCCCAGGCGAAAGCCTGGGGGGCTTTTTTCATGGGTGGCTCTGAAGCCGCAGCCCGGCGTTTGCTGTTGAGGCTGGTACGCTGTGCACCCTCGCCGTTTGATTCCAGCCCATGACGTCCACCGCCGCCCATCCGATCCACGCCTGCCTTGCACAGCTTTTTCAGGAGCGCGCGTTTGCACAGTGCCTGGGCCAGGCGCAGGCGCATGTGGCGCAGCACGCACAGGACGCCATGGCCTGGGGCTGGGTGGTGCGCTCTGCCTTCGCGCTGGGCAATGGCCCCCAGGCCCTGCAGGCAGCCCAGCGGGTGTGCGAGTTGGCGCCCGGCGATGCACAGGCCTGGACAACATTGGGTGATGTGCGCCGCCATGCGGGGCAGCTGGACGAGGCCTTGGTGGCCTTTCAGTACGCGCTGCAACTGGTGTCTGCCGTAGCGTCGCCCACGGGCCAGTCGCAGGCGGTGCTTGCCGTGCTTTCCAACAAGGTGGGCGACGTGCTCTACACGCAGGGGCGATTCGAGCCGGCACACAAAGCCTTTGGGCAGGCGGTCCACCTCGCTCCGCGCTTTGGCCAGGCGTGGTTCCATCTGGGCATTGCCTGCATGGCGTTGGGCCAGTATGCCGAGGCACAGCCACCGCTGGCGCAGGCCTTGGCCCATGGCCACCCGCCCGCACAGGTACAGTCGGCATTGGGTGCCGTCTTCATGGAGCTTGGGGCCCACCGCCAGGCCCACACTGCGTTGTCGCAGGCCCTCGCGCTGCAGCCCGAGGACACCATGGTGCTCAACAACCTCAGCATCGCCAGCCAGAACCTGGGCTTGCTGGCCGAGGCCGAGGCACTGATACGCCGCAAGCTGGCGCTCCTGGAGCACGACGTCAGCGGCTGGATCAATCTGGGCAACGTGCTGCGCGCACAGGGCCGCCCCGGCGAGGCGGCCGCAGCTTTTGATCGCGCAATGTCGCTCGAGCCCGGCAACGTGACCGCACTGATCGCCATGGGCCTGCAGGCACATGAATCGCAAGCCCTGGCGAAGGCGCGCAGCTACCTCAGCGACGCGGTGGCGAGCCCCTCTGCAAGCCCCGCGCAAAAGCTTGACGCCATGGTGGAGCTGGCCTCCCTGCATGCCACGCTGGGTGAACATGAAGGGGCCGAAACGCTGTTCATGCAGGTGCTGGCCGCCAGGCCTCGGGAGCGCAAGTACTGGAGCAAATGGCTTTTTGCCCTGAACAACCACCCGCACAAAAGCCCGCGGCAGATCATGGCGCAGTACCAGGCCTTTGAATCCCATTGCTTTGCCCCGGTGCCACAGCCCGTGGCCACCGCATTGCCCGCGCAGGGGATGGCGATGGCGACGAGCCGGCGCCTGCATATCGGTTATGTGTCCGCCGATTTCACGCAGCACGCGGTACGCCACTTTCTGCTGCCCTTGCTGGCCCACCATGACCGCAGCCGCTTCGAGGTATCGGCCTTTGCCAACATGTCGGGCCCGGCCGAGGTGCTGCCTGCCTACCAGGGTATGGCAGAGCACTGGCATTTCATCAAGGGCATGACGGACCAGGAGGTGGCCGAGCTGGTGCGCGCCAGCGGGGTGGATGTGCTGGTGGACCTTTCGGGCCAGACCGGAGGCAACAGGCTCGATGTGTTTGCGCTCAAACCGGCGCCGGTAGCAGTGTCGTGGATGGGTTTTGGCTCCACCACGGGCCTTGGCGCCATCGACTACTTCCTGACCGACAGGCATGCCGTGCCGGCTCAGGATAGTGCCTATTTTGCCGAGACACCCTGGCGGCTGGACCGTCCTTACCTGGCCTACCGGCCGGCGCCGGGCATGGGCGACCCCGGGCCTTTGCCCGCGTTGGCCAATGGCCATGTGACGTTTGCCTCGCTCAGCCGGTCCATTCGCTTCAATGACGGATTGTTCGACGCCTGGGCACAGCTGTTGGCCCGGGTGCCGGGCTCGGTGCTGCTGCTGGACAGCAAGAACATGGTCGATGCCGACCTGGTGCACCAGACCCAGGCGCGGTTTGCGGCGCGGGGCATTGCTGCCGAGCGCATTCGGTGCGGTTTTCACAGCCCGCCCTGGGACGTGCTGCGCGGGGTGGACATTTCGCTGGACTGCTTTCCGCACAACAGCGGCACCACGCTGTTCGAGTCACTGTACATGGCCGTGCCTTATGTGACGCTGAGCGGGCGGCCTGGCGTGGGGCGCCTGGGCGCTGCCATTTTGCACGGCGTGGGGCGGCCCGAGTGGGTGGCCCACACCGTGCAGGAGTATGTGGACAAGGCGGTGGCGCTGGCCAGCGACCTGCCCAGACTGGCCCAGGTGCGCGCTACCCTGCGCGAAGCCATGGTGGCCAGCCCCCTGATGAACGAGGCCGGCTTTGCCCGCTCGGTGGAGGAGGCGTACACCCGTATGCTCGAAAGCCGTGGTCAAGGCGTGCGGGCCGAAAGTGGCTTGTTGGCCTGACGCCGCGATGCGTTGAACGGTGCTTGCGCACGCACCGCGGCCACAGGCTTGCACAGGGCGCCGATGGCGCGTGTAAAAATGCAGGCCTTCAACAAGGAGTGGCACCGCATGTCAGATTGGACCGCCGGCTACGTGGCCGACATTGGCTATACCTATGGCTACTACCCCGAGCTCAACCCGCTGCGGGTCAAACTGGCATTTCTGAACCAGGGCCTGGTGTTTCCCGAAGTGGGCACAGCCTGCGAACTCGGCTTTGGTCAGGGCCTTAGCGTGGGCATGCACGCGGCGGCCAGTGTGGTCGAGTGGCATGGCACGGACTTCAACCCCGCGCAAGCCGGTTATGCCCAGCAACTGGCCGCAGTGTCCGGCTCGGGGGCCCGCCTGTACGACCAGGCCTTTGACGAATTTGCCCGCCGCACCGACCTGCCGCAGTTCGATTACATCGGCCTGCACGGCATCTGGAGTTGGATCAGCGACGAGAACCGGGCCGTGATTGTGGAGTTCATCCGCACGCGGCTCAAGGTGGGCGGTGTGCTGTACATCAGCTACAACACCTTGCCTGGCTGGGCGGCCTTTGCTCCCATGCGCCACCTGCTGTCGCAGCATGCCGCCGTGATGGGGGCCGAGGGCCATGGCACCTTGAACCGCATCGATGGTGCGGTGGATTTTGCCGAGAAGTTGCTGGCCACCAACCCGCTCTACAGCCGGGTGAATACGAGCATCGCAGACCGCATGGCCCGCCTCAAGACCATGCCCAAGCAGTACCTTGCGCATGAGTATTTCAACCGCGACTGGGTGCCCATGCACTTTGCCACCATGGCCGAGTGGCTGGAACCCGCCAAGCTGCAATTTGCCTGCACGGCCCACCCGTCGGAGCAGGTCGACGCGCTCAACCTCAATGCCGAGCAGCAGCAGTTTTTGAAGGGTATTCCCGATGCCAACCTGCGCGAGAGCACGCGGGATTTCATCGTCAACCAGCAGTTTCGACGTGACTACTGGGTCAAGGGCGCGCGCAAGCTCAATGCCATTGACCAGGCCGAAGCGCTGCGCCTGATCAAGGTGGTGCTGGTGGCCTACCGCCCGGATGTGTCTCTCAAGATGACCGGCGGGGTGGGCGAGGTCACGCTGACTGAAGTGATCTATGCCCCCCTGCTCGACCTGCTGGCCGATCACAAGCCGCGCACGCTGGGGCAAATTGAGCAGGCGCTGCAGGGCAAGGGCATCAGTTTCGCGCAGATTCAGCAGGGCGTGACGGTGCTGGCCGGCGCCGGGCACCTGGCCCCCGCGCAGGACGACGCGGTGGCGCCCAAGCTGCGCAAGGCCACCGACAAGCTCAACACCTGGCTGGCCAACCAGTCCCGGGGCAGCAACGATGTGGGTTTTCTGGCCAGCCCGGTGACGGGCGGAGGCATTGCGGTCAGCCGCACGCACCAGTTCTTTTTGCTCGCGCTGGCCCAGGGCAAGAAGCAACCGGCCGAGTGGGCTCAACTGGCGTGGCAGATTCTGAGCCTGCAAGGGCAGAAATTGGTCAAGTCCGGCCAGGCGCTGGAAACCCCGGAGGAGAACCTGGCCGAGCTGATTGAGCTGGCCAACGCGTTCGCACAGAAACAGGTGCCCATGCTGAAAGCTCTGCAGGTGATCTGACCGAGACGCGGTGGCAGGGGGGAGCCGGCCCAGCGGCGATCACCCAGGCCACCGCACCATCGCCTCATCGGCGCAGCACCGAGCGCGCGCAGCCGGGCGTCGGCCCGGCTGCGCGCCTGCCAGGCATGGCGGGCAGCAAAATCGTGCCTTGGGCCCGGTGCCGCATATATGCCCCTCCTTTCAACGCAACGCGCCCTCGCGGACATTGCCTTACGGGCGGTGTGCCCGGATTGCGGGCAATGCCCTGGAAAGGAAATGTGCAGCATGGGACGTCATCTCGTATCGGGTGTGGATGCGCAAAACCAGGCGGTAACGGTCATGGCCGAAACGGCATTGGCCGCTGGCGACTATGCCAAGCTGGGATCGGGTGGCTTTGTGCGGCGCGCCGCGGACGGTGTGCCGCTGGCCTTGCAAAACTCTGCCAGCGGGGTGACTGCGCTGGTGCCACCAGCGGCCGTGGAGGCCAGTGGCACCGCATGGGGGCGCAGCGGTTTCAACGCGCAGATATTCCGCTCGATAGTCGCCCTGGACAATGGCAATTTTGCGGTGGTGTATAGCGGAAACGGCTCCCAGTCGGACACGGGGGTGAACCTGCGTATCTACGGCCCCCTCCGAGTGCCTTTGTCATCTCGGGTGGTGGTGACGGCGGCGACGGGGGTTGTGGGAACTCGCCTGGCGCGGGCAGGCGCCGACAATATGGCCGTGGTGTGGGTCGAGGGTTCAACGCTCAAGCTGGCAATCCATTCGGCGACCTCCGGGGCAGTCGTGGCAACCGAGGCGACTGTCGCCCCTCTGGCGAGCAGCGACATATCCACTTGGAACGTTGCCACCTTGACCGGGGGTGACGTGGTGGTGGCCTATGGCAAGAGCGGATCCAATGATTTCGCATTCAAATGCTTCAACGCGGCAGGTGTGCTCCAGGGCGCTGAGGTCGTGGTGGAAGCGGGGTCATCACCCATGTACATCGGTGCGCTGGCGCTGGCATCGGGCGGCTTTGTGTTGCACTACTACCGGTACACAGCCGCGACTGCCTACAAGTTTGCACGCTTTGCGGCCAATGGCACGCAGCAAGGGATATTGATCACACTGGCCACAGGTACCGCCAATCGTTCCGTGAGTCCCGCCGAGCGTAATGCCATGGAATTGAGCAACGGCCATCTGGTCTTTGTTGATCCCGCCAGCAATACTAGTGCTGCCGTACGTTTGTACGACGCTGCAGGCAACTTTATCTCTGCGGTGTTGGCTGCCACAGGCGCTGCCGGGATGCCAAATACCGTGTGTATCTGCCCGCGCCAGTTTGGCGGCTTCTGGCTGATGGTGGGTGGGCAGCTATACGAATACGACAACGTGGGAAAAGTCCTGCGGCAGTCGGCGGTGGTCAGCAATGCACCTGCCATGCTGTTTGACAGGGCGGGTACCGGCCCGCTGATGGCGGTCTATATGGCCGGGACCTTCACGACGCATTTGCTGGGATGGAACACCGAGCTGACAGCGGCAGATGGCATTGCGGTCGATTCGCTCAGCTATGCCTTGTCGTACGCATGGTTCGAGGTTTTGTCCAACGGGCTGGTTGCCGGGGTCAACGTGGGCGTGCCATCGTTTGGCGTAGCGCGGATTTTCGTGGTGACGCCCCAGGCATCTTCAATCCTCGGTATCGCGCAAGAGCCTGCGGTGCCGGGTGCCCTGGTGCGTGTAGCGACGGCCGGAAAGTTCGTATCGACACAGTCGTTCAGCGGCCCGGTCTTCGACCGGCGAGCTGCCACTCCACCGGGAACGCGTGGTGTAGCGGTTGGCAATTCGGCCATCCTGGGAGGGTTGGCGGGTTAGGTCAGGGTGGGTGGCAGGATGGAGCATCCACAACAGCCCAACACCAAGGGGTAAGGCCACTACGCGGGGGAATGTCCATGCCCCATATTGGCGAGCAATGTTTTCTTGAAGCCACTGGCACAAAGGCTCTATGCTCTGCACGTTTCACTATTTTTGGAGCTGTTTGTGGCCGTTGTCCTCTCTGCCGAACTCGAAGTCAGCATTCTGAACCGTGCGTTCAACGACCAGTCCCCTTCGAGCACGACTTTTTACCAGCAGAAGATGGCTGCTGGTGCCACGCCGCAAAGCTGGGAGGCCTATGCCTTCCAGTTCGGCGCCAACTACCAGCACCTGACGACGGGGGCCCTGGCGCTGAAGATCGTGACCAACATGGGTATGTCGTACGACATTGGCCTGCAAGGCGCGTTGGTCTCTTACCTCGACGCCATAGGCAAGGAGAATGTGGGCATCGTGGCCGTACAACTGGGCCATGCCCTGCTCGGCCTGGAAAATGCCACCGGCGACATGGCCGTCTACAACGCCCCCGCTGCGGCATGGGCCAAGGAGATCGCAGAGGCCTACATGTACTCGACCAACTCGGCCAACGGCGTCCCTTCGCCCAAGGGTGCGCCTGCAGGCGCCGCAGCCTGGAGTTCGGCGGCGGAGCACCAACCGGTCGAGGCTGCCATGGTGCAGTTGGTGGGCATGGGCGTCGACGCCGGGGCTTTGCTGGTCTGAGGGCGGCACATCGCTGCCAGGCCGATGGCCTAAGGCCGTGGGCAGCCGGCCCACGTCAAGCAGTGGTCGTCGCTTGCAAGCCCAGTAGCTCCCGCGCCTCCTGCGGCGACGCCACGCTGCGCCCCGCATCGCGCGCAACTTGGGCCAGCTGTGCAATCAGCGGTCCGTTCGACGTGGCCTTGCCGCCATCGGGCAAATAGAAGGTATCTTCCAGCCCCGTGCGCAGGTGGCCGCCCAGCTCGGCCACGCGCTGGTGCACGGGCCAGATTTCCTGGCGGCCGATCACGGTGGCCTGCCACGGTGCATTCTTGATCTTGAGCTTGAGCAGTATGGGCAGCAGGTCCGGGTCTGCCGGCATGCCCGATTCGACCCCCATCACGAAGTTGTATTCGGGCAGGCGCTCGGTGTACATGCCGGTCTGCACATACATCTCCACGCAGCGCACGATACCCACGTCGAAGCACTCGAACTCGGGCAGGGTGCCTGTCTCCAGCATCACATCGATGAAGTCCTTCACCTTGGCGGGCTGGTTGTCGAAGAGCATGGGTGGCCAGGCCCAGGTGCCGTTGCTGCGCACTTTCAGGTAGTTGAGCGAGCCGGCGTTGCAGGCGGCCATCTCGGGTCGGGTGGCGCGCAGGCAGTCCAGCGGGCCCTGGTAGTGCGGGCCCACCACGCCGGTGGTCTGGTTGATGATGAGGCCGGGGCATTCCTCGCGCATGGCCTGCACGCAATCGCGCGCTACCTGTGGGTCCCACGAGGGCAGGTGGCCCTTGCCGGCCTCTTGCTGGCGAAAGTGCACGTGCACCACGGCGGCGCCGGCATCCACGGCGCGGCGGGCTTCGCGCGCCAGTTGCTCGGGTGTCACGGGCACATGGTGCTGCGTGGGGTCGGTCAGCACGCCGGTGATGGCGCAGGTGATGATGGCTTTGTCTGTGGTTGTCGTCATGGCGATGTCTCTTTCAGATACCCAGTTGCCGGGCCGCCAGGTCCTTCATGATTTCTTCGGCGCCGCCGCCGATCATCATGACCTTGACCTCGCGGTAGATGCGTTCGCTGACGGTGCCGCGCATGTAGCCCATGCCGCCCAAAATCTGCACGGCCTGGTCTGCGCAGAACTGCATGGTCTGTGTGGCGTGGTTCTTGAGCAGGCAGACCTGGGCCACCCACTCGGCGCCGGTGTGGCCCGCATCGGCCTGCGTGGCCACCGATTCGAGCCAGGCGGCTGTGGAGTGGATGCGCATCTGCATGTCCACCAGCTTGTGGCGTATCACCTGGTGCGCCACCAGCGGCGCGCCAAAGGTTTTGCGCTGGCGCGCCCAGGCCAAAGCCTCGTCGTAGCAGGCCTCGGCAAAGCCCAGGGCCGATGCGGCGAGGCCAAAGCGCTCGGCATTGAAGTTGCCCATGATCATGCGAAACCCGTCGCCTTCGGCACCCAGCAGGTAGCGCGCGGGCACGCGTACGTTGTCAAAGCGCAGGTGCGCCGTGTCCGAGCACAGCCAGCCCATCTTGGCCAGCGCGCTGCGCGACAGGCCTGCACTGCTGCCCGGCACCAGCAGCATCGACAGGCCGCCACTGCCCCGGCTGCCGGCCTCGCCGGTGCGCACGGCCACGGTGATCCAGTCGGCACGCATGCCCGAGGTGATGAACACCTTTTCGCCATTCACCACATACTCATTGCCCTCGTGCCGCGCGGTGGTGGCCAGTTGCGCCACGTCCGAGCCGCCACCGGGCTCGGTGATGGCCAAGGCCGCAATGCGCTCGCCGGCCAGCACGGGCGGTATCACCTCATCGCGCACGGCATCGGTGCCATGCGCCAGCACCGGCGGCAGGCCGATGTTGTGCGACAGCAGGCTGGCCAGCACACCGCCGCTGGTGCCGTAGCGGCACAGGGCCTGCCACAGCGGCAGGCGCAGCGCATAGCTGGCGGGCGTGCCGCCGTACTGCTCGGGGTAGCCCAGGCCCAGCAGGCCCAGGTCGCCCGCGCGGCGGTACAGCATGCGGGGGAATTCACCCGCCGCGTCCCAGGCGTCCACATGCGGGGCGATCTCGGTGCGGGCAAAGCGCGTGACTGTGTCGGTCAGCGCGGCGCGGTCTGCGCGCAACTCATCAGCCGTCGGGACACGCATGGTCTCAAGCCTCCTGCATGGCAAAGCGCGCCAGCACCTGGCCCGGCGCCACCTGCTGGCCCGGCGCCACCAGCAGCTCGGCCACCGTGGCTGCCGTGGGGCAGGCCAGGCTGTGTTCGAGCTTCATGGATTCGAGCACCACCACCGTGGCACCTGCCTGCAAGGCCTCGCCAGCAGAGACGGGCACCGCCACCACGCGCCCGTTGAAGGGGGCTCGCAGTTCGTTGGCACCGCCTGCCGCGCCTGCGCGCGCGGCCGGTTCCCAAGAGGCATCTTCCACCCAGCCCTCCACACCGCCGGCCTGCCAGTGCCATCGGTGCGGGCCCACTGCCGCCGTTCGCACAGCGTGTGTCACGCCCTCCATGGCGCATTGCACGCGCCCGTCGGGCAGCGGCGTGAGGTGCATGCCGACGGATGCCGGCTCGGTACCTTGTTGTTCAACGCGCAGCTGTCCAGGGCCCAGCTCCCGCACGGCCAGCGGCAGCACAACGCCCTGGTGGCGCAGCCGCATGGGGCGCGCAAAGCTGCAGGGCAGGGTGGTGGTGCGGGGCGGGAACAAGGCGGCCATGGCACTGGGCAGCAAGGCGGTCTGTTCCTGCAGGCGCAGTGCGGCGCGCAGTGCATCACCCTCCTGCGCGAGGAAGGGCACGCGTGCCTGCCCGGCGCGGAACTGCGGGTGTCCCAGGCACGTTGCCAGAAAGGCGCGGTTGCTGGGCAACCCGAGCAGCGCGGTTCCCTCCAACGCACGCACCAGTGCATCGATGGCTTCGCCGCGCGTGGCGGCATGCACGATGAGCTTGCCCAGCATGGCGTCGTAGTGGGGCGTGACCTCGGTGCCTTCCTCCAGCGCATGGTCAAAGCGCAACCCGCCCAAGAGCGCACGTTCGAAAGAGGTGGCCGACGGCGCGGCGAAGTGCAGCACGCGCCCGGTGTGAGGCGTGAAGTGCGCGTCTTCCGCACACAGCCGCACCTCGATGGCATGGCCTTGCAGTGCCACCTGGTGCTGCGCCAGCGGCAACGGCTCGCCACGTGCCACGCGGATCTGCCACTCCACCAGGTCCAGGCCGGTAAGCGCCTCGGTCACGGGGTGTTCCACCTGCAGGCGGGTATTCATCTCCATCAGGTAGAAGCTGCCTTGCTGGTCTGAATCGTCGAGCAGAAACTCAACGGTGCCGGCACCCACGTACCCTGCTGCCTGTGCCAGCGCAACGGCGCAGGCGCCCATGCGCTCACGCAGGGCCATGTCCACAGCGGGGCTCGGCGATTCTTCGATCAGTTTCTGGTGGCGCCGCTGCACCGAGCAATCGCGCTCGCCCAGGTGGATGCAGTGGCCCTGTGCATCGGCAAACACCTGCACCTCTACATGGCGCGGGTTGAGCAGTGCACGCTCGATCAGCAGGTCGCCATTGCCGAAGCCCGCCAGCGCTTCGGAGCGTGCGCTGGTCAGCGCTGCGTGCAACTGAACGGCTTCGGTCACCAGCCGCATGCCGCGCCCGCCGCCACCGGCCACGGCCTTGACCATCAGTGGAAAGCCGATGCGCGCGGCTTCTGTAGCAAAGCGCTCGTCGCTCTGGTCGTCCCCCGCGTAGCCCGGCAGGCAGGGCACGCCCTGCGCCTGTGCCAGCGCCTTGGCGCCGGCCTTGCTGCCCAGCGCGCGTATGGCGCTGGCCGATGGGCCAATCCACACCAGGCCCGCATCGGCAACAGCCTGCGCGAACTCTGCGTTCTCGCTGAGAAAGCCATAGCCCGGGTGAACGGCGTCCGCACCGGTGGCGCGTGCTGCCGCCAGCAGCTTGTCGATGCGCAGGTAGCTGTCGGCACTGGCGCTGCCGCCCAGCGCCAAGGCTTGCGTGGCCTCGCGCACATGCAGGGCATGGGCATCGGGCTCGGAGTACACGGCCACGGTGGCAATGCCCATGGCGTGTGCCGTGTGCACGATGCGCCTGGCAATCTCTCCGCGATTGGCAATCAGTATTTTTTTCATGCCGCAGGGTTCCAGGGTGGTGCCTTGCGGGCCGTGAAGGCGGCCAGCCCCTCGGATGCCTCCGGTCCACGCAGCGCGCGGGCAAACAGGTGGGCGGCATCGTCGAGCAGGGCGGGCAGCGGCAGGGCGCTCTGCACCTGCAGCAGCAGGTGTTTGGTGGCCGCAATGGCCTGGGGGGCGGTGGTGGCCAGGCGCTGAACGGCGGCCTGCACAGCGCCATCCATCGCGCCCTCGATGACTTCATCTACCAAACCCGCCTGCTGCGCGGCAACCGCCCCGCTGCGTATGCCCGACAGCAGCCAGCGCCGGGCCGCCGCAGGGCCGAGCCGCCGCACCAAGAACGGCGCAATCTGCGCGGGCATCAGCCCCAGCGTGACCTCGGGCGCGCCGAACTGGGCGCCCGCATCCGCCAGCACCAGGTCGCCACAGCAGACCAGGCCCAGGCCGCCGCCCATGGCCGCGCCTTCTACCGCGACCACCAGCCACTGGGGCAGGTCGCACAGCGCCTGCAGCAGGCTGCCGAAGCGGCGGTTGAGTGGCACCAGCGGGTCGGGCACCCCGGCATCGAGCGGCTGGCCGATGGCCTTGGCAAAGCCGCCCAGGCTGCCGCCTGCGCAGAAATGCCCGCCTGCGCCGCGCAGCACCACACCGCGCAGTGCGGTGTCGCTCTGGGCGCGTGTGCAGGCGTTCAGCAGAGCGTCCACCAGGGCATCGGTCAGCGCATTGCGGCTGGCCGGGTCGTTCAGGGTCCAGGTCTCGCAGAAAAGGCCGGTACCCAGCGGTGCGCGGTCGATCAGCAGGGCGTCGTGCATGCTCGGGCCTGCTTTCAGTGGGCCGTGGGCCGCTTGGCAATGCCCATGGTCTTGGCGAGGATGCCCAGCATCACCTCGTCGGCCCCGCCGCCGATGGAGGCCAGGCGCCCATCGCGGTACATGCGCGAGACCTTGTTCTCCAGCGTGAAGCCCATGCCGCCCCAGAACTGCAGGCAGGTGTCGGGCACCTCGCGGTTCAGCCGGCCGGCCTTGAGCTTGGCCATGGAGGCGAGTTCCAGCACGTCCTGCCCGCCCACATAGAGCTCGCAGGCGCGGTAGGTCAGCGCGCGCAGGGCCTCCACCTCGGTCTTGAGCTCGGCCAGCTTGAACTGCACCCATTGCTGATCGGCCAGCGCACCGCCAAAGAGCTTGCGCTCCTGTGCCCATTCGATGGTCCAGCCGATGCAATTGTTCAGCGCCTCCAGCGTGCTGGAGGCGCACCACAGCCGTTCTTCCTGGAACTGCTGCATCTGGTAGATGAAGCCCTGGCCTTCAGCGCCAATGCGGTAGCGCTGCGGCACGCGCACCTCGTCGAAGTAGAGCAGGCCCGTATCGCTGCTGTGCATGCCGATCTTGCGGATCTTCTGCGCCACCTCCACGCCCTTGGTGAGCCGGCCGCCAGGGCCGTCGCGCAGGGGCACCATCACCAGGCTCTTGTTGCGGTGTACGGGGCCTTCGCCGGTGTTGACCAGCATGCACATCCAGTCGGCCTGCAGGCTGTTGGTG
Source organism: Acidovorax sp. Root219 (assembly GCF_001428665.1). Lineage (GTDB taxonomy): Bacteria > Pseudomonadota > Gammaproteobacteria > Burkholderiales > Burkholderiaceae_C > Acidovorax. The sequence continues at coordinate 195,257 of NZ_LMIJ01000010.1, read as the reverse complement.
ATCCACATCTTCTGGCCGCTGATCACATAGTCGTCACCATCCTTGCGCGCCGTGGTCTTGATGCCCGATACATCGCTGCCCGCAGCAGGCTCGCTCACGCCGATGCAGCCCACCGTGTCGCCCGCAATGGCAGGGGCCAGAAAGTCGCGCTTGAGCTCCTCGCTGCCGTGGCGCGCCAGTGCCGGGGTGCACATGTCGGTCTGCACACCGATGGCCATGGGCACACCGCCGCAGTGCACGTGGCCCAGCGTCTCGGCCATGGCCACAGAGTAGGAGTAGTCCAGACCCGAGCCGCCGTACTCCTCGGGCTTGCACAGGCCCAGCAGCCCGAGCTTGCCCATCTTCTTGAAGACCTCGTGCGCGGGGAAGATCTCGGCCGCCTCCCATTCGTCCACATGGGGGTTGATCTCCTCGTCAATGAAGCGCTTGAGGGTCTTCTGGATCTCGCGGTGCTCGTGCGTGAACTGCATGGTTTGTCTCCGTTGATTTTTGTGTGGACCAGTGCAAGAGGAAGGGAAAGCGCGTCTACATGCGGGCGACCCCGAACTGCATGGGGTGAAGGCTGCGCGCCTGTGCGTCGGCGCAGGTGGCTAGGCACAGGGCCAGCACGGCGCGGGTGTCGCGCGGGTCGATCACTCCGTCGTCCAGCAGCAGGCCGCTGGTGTAGAAGGCATCGGCCTGGGCCTCGAACATGGCCACGATCTTGTCGAACTGGGCCTGCGACTCGGCCGGATCGGGCGTGATGCCTTTGCGCGCCAGCGCTGCCTCGGTCACGATCTGCATGGTGCGTGCGGCCTGCTCGCCGCCCATCACGGCGGTCTTGGCGCCAGGCCAGCTGAACAGGAAGCGCGGTGCATAACCGCGCCCGCACATGCCGTAGTTGCCAGCGCCAAAGCTGGCGCCGCACTGGATGGTGATCTGCGGCACCGTGGCATTGGCCACGGCCTGGATCATCTTGCTGCCGTGCTTGATCATGCCGCCCCGTTCGCTGTCCTTGCCCACCATGTAGCCCGTGGTGTTCTGCAAGTAGATGATGGGGTGGCCCAGCTGGCACATCCACTGGATGAAGTGTGCCGCCTTGTTGGCGCCGGCCACGTCGATGGGGCCGTTGTTGGTGATGAAGCCCACGGGGCGGCCATCGATGCGCGCCTGCGCGCATACCGTCGCCATGCCGTAGCGTGCCTTGAATTCGAGCAGTTCGGAGCCATCGACGAGGCGCGCGATCACTTCGCGCATGTCCACGGGCTGGCGCAGGTCGTCGGGCATCAGGGCCAGCAGGTCATCAGCAGCCAGCGTCGGGCCTGGGGCCGCAGACGTTGAAGCAGGGTTCGCCCATCCCGATGCCTCGACGATGGCGCGCGCCATGCCAATGGCCTCGCGGTCATCCAGTGCCAGGTATTCGCCCAGGCCCGAGATGCTGGTGTGCATCTCGGCACCGCCCAGCTCCTCCTCGGTGGCGATCTCTCCCGTGGCAGCCTTGAGCAACGGCGGCCCGGCCAGGAAGGCGCGCGAGCGGCCCTGCACCATGATCACCACGTCCGACAGGCCGGGCATGTAGGCCCCACCTGCCGTTCCCGAGCCATGCTGCACGGTGATCACCGGGATGCCGGCTGCCGAGAGCCGCGCCAGGTTGCGAAACAGGCTGCCGCCATGCACGAAGCCCTCGACCCGGTAACGCATGAGGTTGGCCCCCGCGCTTTCGACCAGGTGCACGAAGGGCAGGCGATTCTGTAGCGCGATCTCCTGCACGCGCAGGATCTTGTCGAGGCCCATGGGCTGGATGGCGCCCGCCTCGATGCCAGAATCGCTGGCCACCACCATGCAGCGCACGCCCGACACCGTGCCGATGCCTGCGAGGATGCCGCCGCCGGGGACGGATTTGGCCGGGTCTTTCGTGTCCTGCAGATAGCCTGCCAGCGTGGCCAAGGGCAGCCAGGGCGCGCCCGCATCGAGCAGCAGCGCCACGCGCTGGCGTGGCAGCAACTGGCCGCGTTTCTCGAACTGCGGCAGCGAGCGGGCCGAGGCGGCCGCAGCGCGGTCTTCGAGGGCGCTCAGGGCGTCCAGGCGCGCCAGTTTGGCACTGCGCCGCCGCTGCACGTCGGGAGCGGCGGCATTGAACCGGGAGGCGAAAGCCGTCATGGCGCTGCCTCCGGGGGCTGTTGCTGCTGCTCTGCAAACACGCGCGGCACCTGCGCGCGGTGAAAGCCCTCGAATGGCAGCACGGCAGGCCGCTGCTGGGTGGGCGCATCGGGCACCTGCATGGGCCAGCCCAGGCGCGCCTGGGGCCGTGCGCCATCGACGCGCAAGGTGGTGCCGCTGATGAAGCTGGCCGCAGGGCTGAGCAAAAAGACGATGGCTGCCGAGACCTCGGCTTCGGTGCCAAAGCGCCCCTGCGGCACCGTGTGGCGCATGGCGCGCAGCATGTCGGCGGCGGCGGGCGGGTAGTTGTCCATGCCGCTCGATGCGATGTAGCCGGGCGCCACCGCGTTCACGCGCACGCCGCTGCCGGCCCATTCGAGCGCAGCGGTTTCGGTGAAGCTGACCATGCCGGCGCGCGCTGCGCCGCTGTGCCCCATGCCAGGCATGGAGCCCCACATGTCGGCCACGATGTTGACGATGCTGCCGCCCTGGGCCTGCATCCACTGCCGGTGGCACTCGCGCGCCATCAGGAAGCCGCCGGTGAGGTTGGTGTTCAGCACCGCCTCCCAGCCCTTGGCGGAGATGCTTGCCAGCGGCGCCATGAACTGGCCGCCCGCGTTGTTCACCAGCGCATCGATGCGGCCATGCTCCGCCAGGGCCTGCTGCACCACGATGGCCACGGCCTCTTCGGAGCGGATGTCGCAGGCATGCCAGGAGGCCCGCCCGCCGTCCGCCGTGATCTCGGCCTGCACCGCCTGCAGCTTGTCGGCCTTGCGCCCGACCAGCACCACCTGCGCACCCAGCCGCGCCAGCTCGTGCGCCGTGCAGCGGCCTATGCCCGAGCCGCCGCCGGTGACGATCACCACCTGCCCCACGAGCAGGCCTGGTGCGAACACGCTCTGGTACATGGCTCATGCCTCCCGTATGAACAATGCGAGCGCTTCGCCGGTCAACTCGTCCAGCGACTTGCCACCCTTGGGGGCAAACCACTGCACGGCCCAGTTCAGTGCGCCGAAAAGGAACAGGCGCGCCACGCCCGGGGTGGCCTGCAGTGCGCCCTGCCGTGACAGGGTTTCGAGCGTGGGCATCCAGGCGGCTTCGTAGGCGTCCTTGACGCGGGCGATCCCCTTGCGTTGCGCGGGCGTCAGCGAGCGCCATTCGTACAGCATCACCGGGATGAAGCCGCTGCGCGGGCCGAGCAGTATCTCGAAATGGTGGCGGATCAGCACCTGGAGCTGCTCGCGCGGCGAGGCGTCGAGGGGCAGGGCGGCCAGCGCCTGCTGCTGGCTTTGCAGGGCCATGACCATGCCTTCGTTCATGACCGCGTGGAGCAAGGCGCCCTTGCTTTCGAAGTGGTAGAAGGGCGAGCCGCTGTGCATGCCCGCCGCCGCAGCGATGTCGCGCGTGGTGGTGGCCGCAAAGCCCTTGGTCAGGAACAGCCTGGCCGCGCCGTCCATGAGCTTGCGGCGGCGGTTGCCGTCATCCACTTCTTCGGCGGTCTTGCGCGGGCGGCCGCGCGGGCGCCGGGGTTCTTCTGCCACCCCGACGGCGGTTTTGCGGATGCGGGCGGCAGGCGTGGTAGGGGCTTCAGGAGGGCGGGGAGGCAAGGGACGTTTGCGCCGGACAGCGGGGGTTTCCATGCTCTGCACAATAGCAAAACACTTTATTTTTAGCAAGCAAGTGCTTTGTAAAAATAACGGATCAGGTTGTTGGCGTTCGTGGTTCCGGTGTATGGACAGAGTGCACGGACGAAGCCCACAAAATTGTTCCCAATCGTTGATTCACCCATCAAGTTGAAACAGGCCGCGCTGCAAAAATGGCGGTTTTTGCGAAATCTGTCGCGCTTTGTCGGTTTAATGTTTGTAAAAGTGTTCTTTTGCGCATTGGCGGTGATTTGGCACGGCGGCAGTTATCCCCTACGCTCCGCGGTCAATTCAACGAGAGGCTGGTTTCATGAACACATACGGCATTGCCCGCTGGGCGCGTTGCGCAGTGGTCGCCGCGTCCGCAGCCCTGGCGCTTGGTGCGCAGGCACAGGTCATCGATTTCTCCGGCACGCGTGGCGCGGGCGTCAACCAGACGGACGTGCTGCTGGAAAACCTGCGCCTGCTGGTGCCGGTGCCCAACCCGCAGCAGCCGGGCACCACGACCACGGTGGAATCCAACTACAACATCCTGTTCCGCTTCGACCCTGCCACCTTGCACCTGGTGCCGGTGGGGCTGCAGCAGACCGGCGGGTCGGGCTCGGTGCAGTGCGCCACGGCCCAGGTGACGGTGTTCGATGCGTTGCGGGGCGCGAACCAGCCCCTGGCCAATGCGTCGGTGACGCTGGGCACGCGCTCGGCCACCACCAATGCACAGGGCGTGGCCTCTTTCGCGGGGCTGGCACAAGGTTTCTTCACCGTGACCACCACGGCGCCCAACTATTCGCCCGCCAACCAGACGGTGCTGCTCAACTGCTCCGCCCCCAACCAGGTGGCGGTGGCCCTGTCGCCAGCCAGCGGCAGCGCGGGCGGGCTGGCTGCCGGCCAGTTCCGCACCATCCTGACCTGGGGTGAGAACCCGCGCGATCTGGATTCGCACCTGACGGGCCCGGCTGCTAGCGCCAATTCGCGCTGGCATGTGTACTTTGGCGCCAAGACATCCGGCGACATGTGCGCGCTCGATGTGGATGACATCTCGTCCTATGGCCCGGAAACGGTGACCTGCCCGCCCACGGCCAGCGCAGCCAGCGCGCTGCGCCCGGGCGTCTACCGCTATTCGGTGCACCACTATGCGGGCTCTGGCAACCTCGGCACGTCGAATGCCAACGTGCGGCTGGAGCTTTCCAATGGGCAGGCCTATACCTTCACGCCCCCGGCCGCACCCTATACCGGCTCCAACAATGTCTGGACGGTGTATGAGCTGACGGTGCTGGCCGATGGGTCGGTGGGCGTGGCGCCGGTCAATTCGGTGATGGCGAACGTATCGTCTAGCAGCGTGGCCCGCGAACTGCCGATTGCCGAAGGCACCGGCCTGGGCCAGGCGGAGAGCCCTTCAGTGTTCCGGAACCTGGCGAAATAACTGCGCAGGCAGACGCCGCAAGGCGCTTGAAGTGTCCGCGTCCTGCCCAATTCGAGCCCCGGCACCCAAGGTGCCGGGGCTTTTTGCATTGCGTCGCGATTGTCTGAGGGGTGACAGATTGTTCTTCGCAACCATGTGGCTCTTCGCCAGGTTTGCAATGCTTTTGATAGCGATGGAGGCAATTTCGGCGAAGTCTTCCAGCAATTTGGCCCTGCTTTTGAGCCCTATGGGTTAGCCTGGCTCACAATCCGTAGTGCCCGTTTAACAGAGACATTTGCAGGGTTAATGCGGCGGCACGCTGGCCACGGTGATAACGTAAGCGCATGAATACACCGAACCAAACCCCTACGCCTTCGCCCTCCGGTCTGGACCCCCAAAAGGTACGCGCAGATCTGGAGAACCTGTTTCGCCAGGCTGTGCCGCAGCCGGGCAAGCCTTCTGCCGACAAGCCCGCAGGCAAGTAAGGCACCGAAAACCGCATTCACGCCGCCCATCCGCCTTGCGGATGGGCGGCGTTTGCTTTGGTGGTCTGCACTCCGGTGGGTGATAACTTCGCTGCACCACCGGATGGTGATCATTGGTTTTCTGTATCAACGGCGTGTGGGCGCCGGTGATACAGTGGTGCAGCGATTCACCCTGCGGCCAGATCCTGCCTTTTCACACTGACTTGCTGCCTGCTTCACGGCGGGCTGGGGCGGTTTTGGAAGGAGATGACCACACGCAAGAAAGCCCTGCCATGGCCAACGTCTCCGATCTCCAGCGCATCGTGTACTCCGGCAACCCGCAGGCCGATGCCCTGCTGGACAACCCGTCGCCGTGGAACTTCTTCCCCGATGGCCGCAAGGTGCTTTACTACACGTTTGACGCAAGCCCCGGCAGCGTGGCGGCTTCCGATGCGGGGCGTCCGATCACGGCATTCAACACAGCGCAGCAGCAGGCCACCCGGCAGATACTGCAGCATGCGGCGGCGGTCACGGGCATCGTGTTCACCGAGGTGGGCAGCTCGGCCCAGGCGGACCTCCATTTTGTTGCGACGAATATCCCGGGGGCATCGACGGCGGGATTGGCATCGACGTTCTACAACTACAGCTACAACGGCAGCCAGACGCTGACCCAGCTGAATGCGGAGTCGGTGGTGTACCTGGACAACGTGGAGCATGCCGGCATCAACAACCAGCCCACGGCGGGCGGTGCCGGCTACGAGGTGCTGCTGCACGAGGTAGGGCATGCGCTGGGGCTGGCGCACCCGTTCGACTCCTCGCGGCCGTTGCCATCGGCGCAGGACAACACCAACAACACCGTCATGTCGTACACACGTGCTGGCCCCTACAAGACCACGTTCCAGGCATTTGATCTACTGGCGCTGGACTGGATCTACGGGCGCGATGGCCTGGGCGGGACCTGGGGCATGAATTCCACGAACGGCCCGACGCTGAACTTCGCCAGCCAGCCCAGTGGTACTGCGGGGCCGGACGTGCTTACCAGCACGCAGGCCAGCGAGACATTCAACGGTGCGGGAGGTGTAGACACCTTGGTGGCCCACGGCGCGCGCAGCGGCTACTCGCTCACCCGCAAGGATGGTGGCTGGCAACTGGTGGATGGCACTGCGGGCCGCGATGGTACGGACACCTTGGTGCAGATCGAGCGCGTGCGCTTTTCGGACCGCTCGGTGGCGCTGGACCTGGATGGCGCGGCGGGCACGACGGCGCGCCTGCTGGGGGCGCTGGTCGGTCCGGCAGGGTTGGGCAGCCGCGAACTTGTGGGGGCGGTGCTCGGTGTGGTGGATTCGGGCACGTCGCAGCTGCAACTGGCGCAACTGGGCCTGAATGCGGTGCTGGGTGCTTCGGCAACGCCGGAGCAGGTGGTGGTACTGCTGTTCGGCAACGTGGTGGGGGCGTCGGCCGACGCCGCCACGGTGCAGTCGCTGGCCGGCCTGATCAGATCGGGTACCTACACCAATGCCTCGTTCACGGTGGCAGTGGCCAACCTGGACATCAATGCGACCCATATCGACCTGGTGGGGCTGAGCACACGGGGGCTCGACTACGTCTGACCACGCCGGGCGCTCGATGCCCTGACGCTGGGTTTTTCTCCGCCCAGGGTGGCGTGTGCCTGGGCTGCATCTTCTATTGACTGTGATTCAGGTCACTCCGGCGCGGCGAGTGCCTTTGGTTGGGGGAGAAAAATTCATATAGGAACTGCTACACTCCGCTCCCTATATGAATTCCCTCCTGCGCATTCCGCTCAACGCCACGCCCGACCAGGTGGGGCGGCTGCGTGCATTGCAGACGGGATTTGCCAATGTCTGCAATGCGCTGGCACCGGTCGTGCAGCAGACGCGGGTGTGGAACCGGGTGGCGCTGCATCACCTGACGTACAGGCAGTTGCGCGAGCAGTTTCCCGAGATGGGGTCGCAAATGGTGTGCAACGCCATCTATTCTGTGTCCCGCACCGGGCGCCTGATTTTTCAGCACCCCGCCAGTCCCTTCAATCTGGCGCGCCTGGGCGACAAGCCGCTGCCCCTGCTGCAATTCGCAGACACCTGCCCGGTGTATTTCGACCGCCACACCTTGAGCGTCAAGGGCGGGCAGCTGTCCATGTTCACGCTGGATGGACGCATGCGCTTCGAGTTGGCGCTGCGTCCGGAGGACGAGGCGAGCTTTCACGAACGCAAGCTGCGCGAGATCGTCCTGTCGCAGCGGGCCGACGGCGTCTATGAACTGTCCTTTTTGCTGGGCAGCGAGTCCGACGGCGCTGCACCAGCGCCCGACCAGGCCCTGCCCGACGGCGAGATCCCCGAATACATCATGGTCCACGAGACAGTATGAAACCCAACCTCCCTCCCTCTGAACTGCGTCAGGCGATTTCCTCGCTGAGGCCCTTTTTCGTGCGCTCCGGCTGGTTCAGCGTCTTCTCCAGTCTGCTGGTGCTGGCGCCTTCTGTGTACATGCTGGAAGTCTATGACCGGGTGGTGAACACGCGCAACCACCTTACGCTGGTGATGCTCACGCTGCTGGTGCTGGGGGCCTACGTGCTGATGGAGGTGCTGGAATGGGCGCGCAGTGAGGTGATGCGCTCTGCCAGCGTAGAGCTCGACCACCGCATGAGCGGGCGTGTCTTCGGCGCCATCTTCGAAGCCAGCCTCAAGCGCCTGCCCGGGGGGTCTCAGCAGCCGCTCAATGACTTCCGTATGGTGCGCGACTTCCTGTACTCGCCAGCACTGCTGGCCGTGATGGAAGCACCCATCGCGCTGGTGATGATGGTGCTCCTGTTCATGATCAGCCCGGTGCTGGGCTGGGCGGCGCTCGCCTTCGGGATATTGCAGGTGATCGTGGCCTGGTTCAACGAACGTGCCACCAAGCCGCCGCTGATGCAGGCCAATGGCAGCTCGATTGCTGCGCAGCAATACGCCGACGGCGCACTGCGCAATGCCGAGGTGATCGAGTCCATGGGCATGCTGCGCGACACGCACAAGCGCTGGCAGAACAAGCAGCGTGATTTCCTGCGCCTGCAGGCGCTGGCATCGGAGCGCGCAGGCGGCTTTCAGGCGCTCTCCAAGTTCGTGCAGAACACCTTGAGTTCGCTGCTGCTGGGGCTGGGTGCCTGGCTGCTTTTGCGCAACGAACTCAATGGCGGCGCGGGGATGATGATCGTCGCGTCCATCCTGGGCGGGCGCATGCTGGCCCCTTTGGTCCAGGTGGTGACGCAGTGGCAGACGGTCGTGAACGTGCGGGATGCCTGGATGCGGTTGGACCAGTTGCTGACAGCCCTGCCTGCTGCTTCAGTGAACATGGCCCTGCCTGCGCCTCGGGGCGCGCTCCAGGTCGAGCAACTGATTGCATCGGCGCCTGGCAACCCTGCCCATATCCTGCGTGGAGTGGCGTTCGCATTGAATCCCGGCGAAGTTCTGGTGGTGGTGGGGCCATCGGCCTCGGGCAAGACCACGCTGGCCCGCTTGCTGGTGGGCTTGTGGCCTGCGGCCGGGGGCAAGGTGCGGCTCGATGGCGCTGACGTGTACACCTGGAACAAGGCGGAACTGGGCCCGTACATGGGCTATCTGCCCCAAGGCGTGGAACTGTTCGAGGGCACGTTGGCCGAGAACATCGCCCGGTTTGGCAAGGTCGATATGGTCAAGGTGGAAGCTGCCGCCCGCGCGGTCGGCCTGCACGAGTTCATCCTTTCCCTGCCGCACGGCTACGACAACCCCGTGGGCTCCGATGGTGCCCGGTTATCGGGTGGCCAGCGCCAGCGTGTGGGGCTGGCCCGCGCACTGTACGACGACCCGGTGTTCGTGGTGCTGGACGAACCCAATTCCAGTCTCGACGAACAGGGCGATGCGGCGCTGGCGCAGGCCATCCAGGCGGCCAAGGCGCGCGGCACCACCTTCGTCATCATGACCCACCGCACCAGCGTGCTGGCCGTGGCCGACAAGATGCTGGTGCTGCGCGACGGGCTGCAGCAGGTCTTCGGACCGCGCGACGAGGTCATTGCTGCCTTGAACCAGGCTGCACAACAGCAGGCCCAGCCGGCACAAGCACGGCAGGCAACGCCGCAAGGTTCGGCGCCTGCGCTGGCTGCATCCTGATATCCACGCGAGTCCATTCATGAAGAAAACTGGTTTTTTCCACCGCAGCGAGCTCACCGAGGCGCTGTGGACCTTCCGGCGGGAGTTCATCGTGGTTGGCATCTTCAGCATGGTGGCCAATGTGCTCATGCTGGCGCCCACCATGTACATGCTGCAGGTCTTTGACCGCGTCATGTCCAGCCGCAGCGAGCTGACCTTGATCGTCATGTCGCTCATCACGCTGTTCTTTTTCATCGTGATGGCGTTTGCCGAGTGGATGCGATCGCGCGTGCTCGTGCATGCCGGCCTGCGCCTGGATGGGGTGCTCAGCACCCGCGTCTTCAACGCCAGTTTCGAGGCCCGCCTGAGCCAGACCGGGGCCTCGGTGGTGCGCGCATTCACCGACCTCATCCAGATCCGCCAGTTCCTCACGGGCAATGGCATTTTGGCGTTCTTCGACATTCCGTGGGCTCCTATCTACCTGGCCGTGCTGTTCTTTCTGCACCCCGTGCTGGGCTATGCGGCACTGGTCTTCGCCGCGATCCAGGGTGCGTTGGCATGGTTTGGCCACCGCCACACCGTAGCGCCATCGGAAGCCGCATCCAAGGCCACATCGGAGTCGGGTGCCTATCTGCAAAGCAAGCTGCGCAATGCGGAGGCGCTGGAGTCCATGGGCATGGTGCACAACCTGCGCCCCCACTGGGCCAAGCGCCATGCCAAGGCTCTGGAGCTGCATGGCCAGGCCCAGGCGCTCACGCACCGTATCAGTGCCTGGAGCAAGCTCATCCGCTACAGCCAGCAGTCGCTTGCACTCGGTATTGGCGCTTTGCTGGTGATTGACGGCCAGCTGTCGCCAGGGGGCATGATTGCCGCCAACGTGCTCATGGGGCGTGCACTGGCGCCTATCGACATGCTGGTCAGCACCTGGCGCAGCTTCATCGGTGCGCGCAGCGCTTTCGAGCGCCTGGAGGATCTGCTGCGCACACACCCCGAGCGTGATGCGGCACTGTCTCGTGTTGCGCCCAAGGGGGATGTTGTGGTGCGCGGGCTGGTGGCAACGGCCCCCGGTCGGCCGCTGCCCATTCTCAAGGGCGTGAGTACGGCAGCCCCAGCGGGAACGGTGACCGTGGTCCTGGGCCCTTCGGGGTCGGGCAAGTCCACCCTGGCGCGCTGCCTGATGGGCATCTGGCCCGGTGCGTCGGGCGAGGTGCTGCTCGATGGTTTGCCCATCGATGGCTGGGACCGCATGGAACTGGGGCCGTACCTGGGCTACCTGCCGCAGGACATCGAGCTCTTTGAGGGCTCCATTGCCGAGAACATTGCGCGCTTCGGGCAGGTCGACCCCGAAAAAGTCATTGCCGCAGCGCGCAGCGCGGGCCTGCACGAAATGATCCTGCGCTTTCCCAAGGGCTATGACACGCCCATCGGCGAGGCGGGCAATCTCCTCTCCGGCGGCCAGCGCCAACGCGTGGGCCTGGCGCGGGCCATGTATGGCGACCCGGTGATGGTGGTGCTCGATGAACCCAACGCCAATCTGGACGACGTGGGCGAAGCCGCCCTGGTTCGCGCGGTGCAGGAACTCAAGTCCAAGGGGTGCACGGTATTCCTGATCACGCACCGGCCCGGGATCCTGGCCGTTGCAGACCGGCTGCTGGTCCTTCAGGACGGCGCGGTGGTGGCCGACGGGCCGCGTGACGCGGTGCTGGACGCCCTGCGCGCGGGCCATGCTGCCGCCGCTGCGCAGCCTTCGCCTCCGGCTGCGACCTCGGGCGGGCTGCAGCCCGTGCCCGCATGAGCGCGGCGCCAACGCTGCACTTCGTTTTATTGATGCCTCTTTCTGTCGGATACTGACATGGTCAAATCATTGTTTCCTTTGAATAAGAAGCCGGATCCATCGCTGGACGGCAACGACGCCGTGGCGCTTCCCGCAGCCGGGGACTCCGGCCGTGCCGGGCGCATGGGCTTGTGGGCGCTGGCCATCGGTTTTGGCGGGTTCCTGCTGTGGGCATCTCTGGCACCGCTGGACGAAGGGGTGCCGGCTGCCGGTATCGTTGCCATCGATACCAAGCGCAAGGCGGTACAGCACCTGAGTGGCGGCATCGTCAAGGAGGTGCTGGTGCGCGAAGGCGATGAGGTGAAGGAAGGCCAGTTGCTGATCCGCCTGGACTCGGCCGTGGCGCGGGCCAACTACGAGTCCGTGCGCCAACGCTACCTGGGACTGCGCGCCATGCAGGGGCGCCTGCTCGCAGAGCAGGGCGGCCTGGCCAGTATCAGCTTCCATGCCGACCTGCAGGCCGCAGGCTCCGACCCGCTGATCCGCCAGCAGATGCAGAACCAGGAACAGCTGTTCATGACGCGGCGCAGCCTGCTGCGTTCCGACCTGCAATCCATTGAGGAAAGCATCCAGGGCCAGGAAGGCCTGCTGCAGGCCTATGACGGCATGCTGGCCAGCCGCAAGAGCCAGTTGTCGCTGATCAATGAAGAGTTGGGCAATCTGCGTGGCCTGGTCAAGGAAGGCTATGCACCACGCAACCGCCAGCTGGAGATGGAGCGCATGGTCGCCGACTCCACGACGGGGATTGCCGATCTTCAGGGCAATACCATCCGTGCGCGCCGCACCATTGGTGAGTTGCGCCAGCGCGCCCTTTCGCGCCAGCAGGAATACCGCAAGGAAGTCGAAAGCAGTCTGGCTGAAGTGAGCCGCGAAGTGCTCTCGGACAATGAAAAGCTGCATGCCGTCACCGACGACCTGGGGCGCACCGAGATCAAGGCACCAGCCTCTGGCCAGGTGGTGAGTCTGGCCATCCAGACCGTGGGCGGTGTGATTGCACCCGGGCAAAAGCTCATGGACATCGTGCCCAAGGATGCCTCGCTGCTGCTGGAGGCGCACGTGGCCCCGCACCTGATTGACCGCGTGCATTCCGAGCTGCCGGTGGATGTGCGGTTCTCGTCCTTTGCCCACTCGCCCCAGTTGGTGGTGAACGGCAAGGTGGTGTCCATCTCCGCCGACCTGCTGGCCGAACCGCAGACCAATGTGAGCTACTACCTGGCGCGCATCCAGGTGACGCCGGAAGGCATGAAGAAGCTGGGCAAGCGCCAGTTGCAGCCCGGCATGCCTGTGGAGGTCATCTTCAAGACTGGTGAACGCTCGATGCTGACCTATCTGCTGCACCCGCTGACCAAGCGGCTGGCGGCGTCCATGACCGAGGAGTGATGCAATGACTTTGCAATATGCCATCCTGCCTGCGGGCTGCGCCCGGCGCGGATATGCATCCCGCCTGACCTGCATGGCCGCTGCCGTGGCCGGGCTGCTGGCGGCCGCGCCCGCCTGGTCCATCGACCTGCGCCAGGCCTATGAGGCCGCGCTGGCCAATGATGCGACCATCCGCTCCTCGCGTGCCGCGGCCGATGCCAACCGCGAACAACTGCCCCAGGCGAAGGCGCAGCGGCTGCCCAACGTTTCTTTCTCTGCGGGCCGCAACAAGAACGACCTCACCAGCGAAACCCAGAACATTCTGGGTCAGCCGGTCACGACAGATAACAAGTACTACAGCGGCAACCAGGGGCTGACCATTCGCCAGCCGCTGTACCGCCCGTTCATCGGCGCGCTGGTCAAGCAGGCCGAGGCGGTGGTGAAGGATGCAGATGCCACGCTGGAAAGCGCCGAGCAGAGTCTCGTGGTGCGTGTGGGCGAAGCCTACTTCGAAGCCCTGCTGGCCGAGGAGCAACTCGCTCTTGTCAGCTCGCAGAAAAGCACCTACACCACCCAGCTCGATGCGGCCAAGAAGGGCTTTGCGGCAGGCAGTGGCACGCGCACCGACATCGACGAGGCCCAGGCCCGGCTGGACCTGACCTATGCGCAGGAGCTCGAAGTCCAGCAGAACGTGGAGTTCACCCGCCGCAAGCTGGAGACCATCACGGGGCAGCCCTTGGGAACCCTAGCGCGGCTGGATCTGGCGCGTTTCACGCCAGGGGCGCCCACCCCCAGCCTGGTGGAAGACTGGATTGCCCGTGCCGAGCAGGCCAGCCCTGATGTGAAGGCCCTGCGAGCGCGGCTGGAGGCCTCGACCTTCGAGATCGACAAGGCCAAGGCCGGGCACAAGCCTACACTGGACGCGGTGGCGCAGTGGTCGCGCAACAGCAGCGACAGCGTGACCAACGTGAATTCGCGCTATGACAACAAGTCCATAGGCTTGCAACTGACCGTTCCGATCTATTCCGGTGGCTATGTCAACTCCACGGTGCGCCAGGCGGTCGCCAGTGCAGAGCGGGCCCGTGAGCTGCTGGAGGCCACGCGCCTGGACCTGAGCGTGCGGGTGCACCGCGAATTTCGCGGCATGACCGAGGGCGTACTGCGCATCAGTGCCCTGGAGCAGGCCGTGCGCTCGGCCGAGCAGGCCGTGCTGTCCAACCAGATGTCGTTCAAGGCCGGCGCCCGCACCACGCTCGACGTGCTGAACGCCGAGCAGCAAAAGACCACTGCGCTGCGCGATCTGGCCCAGGCCCGCTATCTGTACGTGGCCTCCCGCCTGCGCCTGCAGTCCCTGGCGGGGGATGAGCGTGCGGCCAGCGTATCGGAAATCAATGCCTGGCTGGCCCTCTGACCCGCAGCCGTAGCCCCGCAAATGCCTCGCTTGCCTGCCTTCCCTGGCGAGTGGGCGAGGTTCCTCGCGGCGTGCCTCATCCGAAGCGAGACGCATTTCTATTGTCTGGTGCCCGGACGGATTGTGTGACCGGCGGCACGCCGGGGTACATGAGGTTACGCAACGACACGGTCCCTGCAGTTACGATTGGCGCCTCATGATCTGGTTGTCTGTGGTGGGTTTTCTGGTGGCGGCGATGGCTGCAGGGTTCGTCGTACGCTGGGTGCGGGGTCATGCATCTGCGTATGGCAATGGCATGCCCCAGCGTTTCCACATGGGGGACGTACCGCGCCTGGGGGGCGCAGCCTTGCTGCTGGGCCTGGCAAGCGCCTGGGGCCTGGGCATGCTGCAGTCTTTCCTGGGGGACCCCGGTTCCCTGCGGCTCGGTTGGTGGGTTGGCAGCTGGTTGCTGGTGCTCTTGCCTGCCGTGCTCGGCGGCATTGCCGAGGACATGACCCAGCGGCTGGCCGTGCGCTACCGCCTGGCGCTGACCGGCGCCTCGGGGCTCCTGGCCATCTTCCTGCTGGATCTTTCCGTTCCCCGCATCGGTTTGCCCTGGGTTGACATGCTGCTATCGGCCTGCCCCTGGCTGGGCCTGGCCATCGTGGTGCTGGCCGTGGCGGGCCTGCCCCATGCCTTCAACATCATCGACGGTTACAACGGCCTGGCCGGCATGGTCGCCATCATCGTCTGCCTGGCCCTGGCGCACGTGGCCCTGCAGGTCGGGGACCGCTCCCTGGCGGCGCTACTGGTCACAACCGCCGCCGCCACAGGGGGCTTCCTGGTGTGGAACTACCCGCGAGGCATGCTGTTTGCCGGCGATGGCGGGGCCTATGTATGGGGCGTCGTCATTGCCCTGGCCAGTATCTCCCTGGTACAGCGCAATGCCGATGTCTCTCCCTGGTTCCCCATGCTGCTCTTGATCTACCCGGTTTGGGAGACCGTGTTCTCGATCTACCGCAAGGCGGTTCGCGGCGTTTCGCCCGGGGTGGCCGACGCCCTGCATTTCCACCAACTGATCTACCGGCGCATCGTGCGCGGGGTGTTCCACGACGACGAGTCGCGCCGCGTGCTCATGCGCAACAACCGCACCTCGCCCTATCTGTGGGGCTTCACGCTGCTCACCGTGGTGCCCGCTATCCTGTTCTGGAACAACACCTTGGTGCTGATGGGTTTCTGCTGGCTTTTCGTCATCAGCTACGTGGTGGCCTATCTGGCCATCGTGCGCTTCAAGGTACCTGACTGGCTGCGTAGATAGCCGGCTGGCCCCTGAGACGCTTCGCGTCTTCCCCGGGGGCTTTGCAAGGGGTGTGGCATGGGCCGCGCCAGTTCCTTGGACGGCGCGCAGGCACTGCTTGCCAGACCGGCCCGCGAATGCGGCACAATTTGCGCATCCTCGTTTTCTCTTGATGGCACGCCCCCATGACCGATCTTCTCTCGATTGCGCCCCGCGACAAGGCTGAAATACTGGCCCAGGCGCTGCCCTATATCCGCAAGTTCCATGGCAAGACCATTGTCATCAAGTACGGCGGCAACGCCATGACCGACCCGGCCCTGCAGGCCGACTTCGCCGAAGACGTGGTGCTGCTCAAGCTCGTGGGCATGAACCCTGTGGTGGTCCACGGTGGCGGTCCCCAGATCGAGACGGCCCTGAACCGCCTGGGCAAGAAGGGCGAGTTCATCCAGGGCATGCGCGTGACCGATGCCGAAACCATGGAAGTGGTGGAGTGGGTGCTGGCCGGCGAAGTACAGCAGGACATCGTGGGCCTGATCAACCAGGCCGGCGGCAAGGCCGTAGGCCTCACCGGGCGCGATGGCGGCATGATCCGCGCGCAAAAGCTCAAGCTGCTCGATACCAAGGACCCGAGCATCGAGCACGACGTGGGCCAGGTGGGCGACATCCTCTCCATCGACCCCAGCGTGGTCAAGGCACTGCAGGACGATGCCTTCATCCCCGTGATCAGCCCCATCGGCTTCGGCGAAAACAACGAGAGCTACAACATCAATGCCGACGTGGTCGCCAGCAAGCTGGCCACCGTGCTCCAGGCCGAGAAGCTGATGCTCCTGACCAACACCCCCGGTGTGCTGGACAAGCAGGGCAAGCTGCTCACCGACCTGACAGCGCGCGAGATCGACGCACTGTTTGCCGACGGCACCATCTCCGGCGGCATGCTGCCCAAGATCGCCGGCGCATTGGACGCAGCCAAGGCCGGCGTGCACGCCGTGCACATCATCGACGGCCGCGTACCCCATGCCATGCTGCTTGAGATCCTGACCGACCAGGCCTACGGCACGATGATCCGCAGCCATTGATGGTCCTGGTGACGGAATGAGACTGCTGCTGGTCGAAGACGACGTGATGGTGGCCAGCGGCATCAAGCTGGGGCTGTCTGACGCCGGCTACGCGGTGGACTGGGTTGGCAGCGGCGAGCGCGCCGAAGAGGTGCTGCGCGTCGAATCCTTCGATGCGGCCATCATCGACATCGGCCTGCCCGCCATGGACGGGCTCGAACTCACGCGGCGCCTGCGCCGCCCGGACATGGCCAGCCCTTCGATGCCCGTGCTCATCCTCACCGCGCGCGATGCCCTGCATGATCGGGTGCAGGGGCTGGATCTGGGGGCCGATGACTACATGGTCAAGCCCTTCGAACTGCCCGAGCTGCTGGCGCGGCTGCGCGCCCTGCTGCGCCGCTCGCAGGCTGCCACCACCGCCGTGCTCAGCTTCGGGCCCCTGGAGCTCGATACGGCAGGCCGGCGCGCCAGCATCCGCTCCGATACCGGTGAGCAGGTGATCGAACTCGGTCCGCGCGAATGGACGGTGCTGGAGTACCTGCTCATCAATGCGCCCAAGCCCGCCAGCAAGGACAAGCTGCTGCAGGCGCTCACCGGCTGGGACAAGGAGATCACGCCCAACGCGGTCGAGGTGTATGTCTCCCGCCTGCGTGGCAAGCTGGAGCCGCATGGCGTGGCCCTGCGCTCCATCCGGGGGTTCGGTTACCGGCTCGAACTCCAGGCCGGCTGAACCCCTTCTTTCACAGCCCCGACCATGGAACCCCGGCTCCCTCCTGCGCGTCGGCCCGGGCTGCGTGCCATGACCTCGGACCTGCGCAACCGCTTGCTGCTGCTGCTGGTGCTGCCCCTGTGCGCGCTGGCGACCATCGGCGTCTGGCTGGACTACCGCTCGGCGGACGAGGCCGCCGGCCAGCACGACCAGCGCCTGCTCAGGCTGCTGCCCGCCCTGTCCGATTCGGTGCTGGCCCCGGCCATCCGAGACAACGATCCGCCCCTGCTGCTGCTGGCCCCGCCGCTGGAGGACTTTCTGCGCCAGAACGCGGGCTTCTCGGGCTACAGCGTGCGCGACCCTGCGGGCAAGCTGCTGCTGGGCGACGACTGGGTGCACAGCGCCGTGCCCACCACCCAGGCGCCCGAGTTCCACAGCATGGAGTACGGCGGCGTGACCTACCGCGTTGCCGTGCAGCGCGGGCGCACGGGGGCCGGCGAGATGGTGGTGGCCCTGGCCGATGGTTCCGACCCGCGCCAGCAATGGGCCCAGCAACTGCTGCTGCGCGTGCTGCTGCCCAACCTGGTGCTGGTGGCCGCCGCCGCGCTGGCCATCCACTGGGCTGTGCGCCAGGCCTTCAAGCCGCTGGTGGACCTGGCCGAAGCCGTGGAGCACCGCTCGCCGCGCGACCTGAGTCCCATCGACGAAGCCTCCTCGCCGTCCGAGGTGCGGCCGCTCGTGCACTCGCTCAACCGCCTGTTCGCCCTGGTCAATGCCCAGGCCGAAGGGCAGCGCCGCTTCGTGGCCGACGCCGCACACCAGCTGCGCACGCCGCTCGCAGGCCTGCAGGCCCAGGTCGAGGCCTGGGCCATGATGGCCAAGGCGGCTGCGCCCCAGCGGCAGCCATCGACTGGCCTGGACAAGAAGGGCCCAGTGTCCACCGACGGCCGCACCCAGGGCGCCATCGTGCTGGGCGTGGACCAGATCGAGAAGCTGCGCAATGCCACGCGCCGTACCTCGCAGCTGGCGCACCAGTTGCTCGCCCTGTCGCGCGCCGATGCGCGCAGCCTCGATGCCCAGCAACCGCAGCGCGTGGACCTCAAGGACCTGTGCGAGACCCTGCTCGAAACCTTTCTCGACCCCGCCACCGGCAAGGGCCTGGACCTGGGCCTGGAGGTGCAGCCCGTGCACGTCACTGGCCACGGCTGGCTGCTGCGCGAGTTGCTGTCGAACCTGGTGGACAATGCCATCAAGTACACCCCGCCCTCGGGCATCGTCACCATCCGCTGCGGCATGCGCCAGGGCAAGAGCGGGCCACCGCGTGTTTTCCTGCAGGTGGAAGACGACGGCCCCGGCGTACCCGATGCCGAGCGCACCCGGGTGATGCAGCGTTTTTACCGGGTGCCGGGCACGGTGGGGGAGGGCACGGGCCTGGGGCTGGCGATTGCCGACGAAATTGCCCGCGTACACCGCGCCTCGCTGAC
Source organism: Acidovorax sp. Root219 (assembly GCF_001428665.1). Taxonomy (GTDB): domain Bacteria; phylum Pseudomonadota; class Gammaproteobacteria; order Burkholderiales; family Burkholderiaceae_C; genus Acidovorax. The sequence goes on along the minus strand of NZ_LMIJ01000010.1, from coordinate 176,363 downwards.
CCTGAGCACCGGCGCGCAAGGCCGTGGTCTGGTGGTGACTGTGGTGTTTCCGCTCTAGCGGAGCTGCTTGCCTGGGGCTCCCCAGGGGCTGTGCGAGAATCATTTCCACACATGATTTACGCCCTGCCGCAGACTGGGCATGCTGTTACCCCGGCATGCATTCCAGGTGGTGGGGACCACAGGCCCCAGGGCTCTGGGGCTGCCAGCCCCGGGGCGTACTCACTCCCTCTTTGCGCATGTCCGATCTTTTCACGCCTCCCGAGCCAGCCAGCACCGCCGATGCAGGGGACAGCCCTGCTGCGCGCAAGCGGCCCAAGCCCGGCGAGCGCCGGGTGCAGATCCTGCAAATGCTGGCCACCATGCTGGAGCAGCCAGGGGCGGAGCGCATCACCACCGCCGCACTGGCGGCACGGCTGTCCGTCAGCGAGGCCGCGCTGTACCGCCATTTCGCCAGCAAGGCGCAGATGTTCGAAGGGCTGATCGATTTCATCGAGCAGTCCGTGTTCACACTCGTGCAGCAGATCACGGGTCGCGACGTGCCCGATCCGGACCAGCCGGCCGAAGTGGGCCTGCGCCAGACGACCCGCATCGTCGCGGTGATTTTGCAGTTCGGCGAGCGCAATCCGGGCATGGTGCGCGTGATGGTGGGCGATGCCCTGGTGTTTGAGCACGAGCGCCTGCAGCAGCGCATGAACCAGTTCTTTGATCGCATCGAGTCCACACTGCGCCAGTGCCTGCGGCCGGCCAGCGCAGCATCCGCCACGCCCACGGTCGATGCCCAGGTGGCCGCCAGCGTGCTCACCGCATTTGCGCTGGGGCGCCTGCAGCGCTATGCACGCTCGGGCTTTCGCCGCATGCCCACCGAACACCTCGACGCCAGCCTGGCGCTGATGATCCAGAAGTAAGCGCCATTGGCGCAGCGCCCGCAGGTCGCTGCGATGCAACAGAGTTTGGTGCGGTCTCCCTATTTTTGGAGAGGCTTTTGGCAGTGGGGCGAATTTGCTGCAGAATAGTACGAACGTTCGTTTTTATTTGCACGCATGCCCGCCACCTCCGACTCTCCTGCGGTCACCCGCATCCCCCGTGCTCGCAGCGGTACGGGGCGCGCCCTGCAAAAAGGCCAGCATACCAAGGCGGTGATCGTCGAGGCAGCGCTGGGTCTGGCCACGCACATCGGGCTTGAAGGTCTGTCGATTGGCGCACTGGCCGATGTGACGGGCATGAGCAAGTCGGGCGTGTTTGCCCACTTCGGCTCGCGCGAAGAGTTGCAGATCTCCGTTATCCGCGAATACCACACGCGCTTCGAGCAGGAAGTGTTCTACCCCGCCATGTCGGCGCCCCGCGGCGTGGGCCGCCTGAGTGCGTTGTTCGACAACTGGATGAAGCGCACCTCGATCGAGATCGATTCGGGCTGCATCTACATCAGTGGCGCGGTCGAGTTCGATGACCGCAACGGCCCTGTGCGCGATGCGCTGGCCAGCTCGGTCCTCACCTGGCTGGCCGCCATGCGCCGGGCCATCGAACAGTGCAAGGAGTGCGGCGAGCTGCGCTCCGACACCAATGAGGAGCAGATGCTCTTCGAGATCCACGGCCTGATCCTGGCGCTGCACTACGAAGCACGCTTCCTGCGCACCCCCGGCTCCATGGCGCGCTCCGTCACGGGCTTTCGCAACATCCTGGCGCGCTACAGCGCGCAGGCATCCGCACCTGTGGCCGCAGCACCCGCTGCGGCACGCCGCAAAGTTTCCAACCAAACCACCATATCCAAGGAGTAACCCCCATGCCCAGCTATACGCCGCCCCTGCGCGACATGCAATTCGTCATGCACGAAGTGCTCAAGGTCAGCGACGAACTGAAGGCCCTGCCGGCCCATGCCGAGGTGGATGTGGACACCATCAATGCCGTGATCGAAGAAGCCGGCAAGTTCGCTGCCGAGGTCACCTTTCCGCTGAACATCAGTGGCGACACCGAAGGCTGCGTGCTGGACAAGGCCACCCATGAAGTGAAGACCCCCACGGGCTTCAAGGATGCCTACGCCAAGTACGTCGAAGGCGGCTGGGCTGCCCTCTCCTGCGACCCCGCCTACGGCGGCCAGGGCCTGCCGTTCGTGCTCAACCAGTGCCTGTACGAGATGATGAACTCGGCCAACCAGGCCTGGACCATGTACCCCGGCCTGTCGCACGGCGCCTATGAGGCACTGCACGCCCACGGCACCGACGCGCAAAAGGCCCTGTACCTGCCCAAGCTCACCAGCGGCGAATGGACCGGCACCATGTGCCTGACCGAACCCCACTGCGGTACCGACCTGGGCCTGCTGCGCACCAAGGCCGAACCCCTGGCCGACGGCAGCTACAAGATCACCGGCAACAAGATCTTCATCTCGGCCGGCGAGCACGACATGGCCGCCAACATCGTCCACCTGGTGCTGGCCCGCCTGCCCGATGCGCCCAAGGGCAGCAAGGGCATCAGCCTGTTCGTGGTGCCCAAGTTCAACATCAATGCCGATGGCTCGCTGGGCGAGCGCAACCCGATCTTCTGCACCGGCCTGGAGCACAAGATGGGCATCCACGGCAACGCCACCGCGCAGATCGCCATCGACGGCGCTGTCGGCACCCTGGTGGGCCAGCCCAACAAGGGCCTGGCCGCCATGTTCGTGATGATGAACGCCGCCCGCCTGGGCGTGGGCAACCAGTCGCTGGGCCTGACCGAAGTGGCCTACCAGAACGCCCTGGCCTACGCCAAGGACCGCATCCAGATGCGCAGCCTGTCGGGCACCAAGGCCAAGGACAAGGATGCCGACCCGATCATCGTGCACCCCGACGTGCGCAAGATGCTGCTCACGGCGAAGGCCTATGCCGAAGGCGGCCGGGCACTGCAGATCTTCTGCACGCTGCTGCTGGACAAGGCCCACGGCCACGCCGACGAGAAGGTGCGCAAGGACTCCGAGGAGCTCGTGGCTCTGCTCACGCCCATCGTCAAGGCCTTCATCACCGACAACGGCCACATCGCCACTAACGCGTGCATGCAGGTCTTCGGCGGCCATGGCTTCATCAAGGAATGGGGCATGGAGCAGTATGTGCGCGACAACCGCATCAACATGATCTATGAAGGCACCAACACCATCCAGTCGCTGGACCTGCTGGGCCGCAAGATCCTGGGCAACAACGGCGCCTCGCTCAAGAAGTTCGGCAAGCTGGTGGGCAAGCTGGTCGAAGAGGAAGGCGTGAACGAGAAGATGGCCGAGTTCATCAACCCGGTCGCCTACCTGGCCGACCAGATGACCAAGTTCACCACCGAGATCGGCTTCAAGGGCCTGCAGAACCCCGACGAAGTGGGCGCCGCCGCCGTGGATTACCTGCGCGTGGCTGGCCACCTGGTGTTCGGCTACCTGTTCGCCCGCATGGCCCAGGTCGCCCTGCGCGAGATCGCTGCCGGCAACACCGACCCGTTCTACCAGGCCAAGCTGCAGACCGCACGCTTTTACTTCGCCAAGCTCTTCCCCGAGACCGCGACGCTGATGCGCACGGCCCGCGCCGGCAGCAAGGTGCTGATGGACACCGACCTGGCCCTGGCCTGAGTCGCTGGCTTGCGGATCCCGACCCCCTTGAACCACGGAGCAGCGTCCATGTACAAAGCAGCAACAACCGCCCTTGCGTTCGTCGCCCTCGCGGCACCGGCCTGGGCGCAGATGACGCCCGAAGGCCTGTGGCGCAACATCGACGACAAGACCGGCGAGGCCAAGGCCGAGATCCGCATCCGCGACGCGGGTGGCGGTGCCCTGACGGGCGTGCTCGAAAAGCGTCTGGCCAAGGACGCCAAGCCCGACGAGGTGTGCGCGGAATGCAGCGATGACCGCAAGGGCAAGCCGCTGCTGGGCCTGGAGCTGATTCGTGGCGCGAAGAAGGCCGAAGGCAAGGACGTGTGGGAGGGTGGCAAGATCCTCGACCCCGAGAACGGCCGCAACTACACGCTGCGCATGGCACCCATCGAGGGCGGCAAGAAGCTCGAAGTGCGCGGCTCCATCGGCCCCTTTGGCCGCACGCAGACCTGGGTGCGGGTCCAGTAAGCAAAGAAAGACAACCGCACGCACCGGCCCCTGCCGGCGTGTGCAACAACGGAGGCGCCACGACGCTGCCGCCCTCCAGGAGAAATACCGATGTCAAGATTCCAAGTGAAGAAAGTCGCCGTGCTGGGCGCGGGCGTGATGGGCGCGCAGATCGCTGCGCACCTGGTCAACGTCAAGGTGCCCGTGGTGCTGTTCGATCTGCCGGCCAAGGAAGGCCCGAAGAACGGCATCGTCACCCGCGCCGTCGAAGGCCTCAAGAAGCTCAAGCCCTCGCCCCTGGGCGTGGCGGACGACGCCGCGCTGATCGGCCAGGCGAACTACGAAGAGCACCTGGAGCAACTGCGCGACTGCGACCTGATCATCGAGGCCATCGCCGAGCGCATGGACTGGAAGCTCGACCTGTACAAGAAGATCGCGCCCTTCGTCGCGCCGCATGCCATCGTGGCATCGAACACCTCGGGCCTGTCGATCACCAAGCTTTCCGAGGCGCTGCCCGAGAGCATCAAGCCGCGCTTTTGCGGCATCCACTTCTTCAACCCGCCGCGCTACATGGTGCTGGTGGAGCTGATCAACACGCCCACGACCTCGCCCGAAGTGCTCGACCAGCTCGAAGCCTTCGTCACCAGCGGCCTGGGCAAGGGCGTGGTGCGCGCCCACGACACGCCCAACTTCGTGGCCAACCGCGTGGGCATTGCCGGCATGCTGGCGACCATGAAAGAAGTCGAGAACTTCGGCCTGACCTACGACGTGGTGGACGATCTCACGGGCAAGAAGCTCGGCCGCGCGTCGAGCGGCACCTTCCGCACCGCCGACGTGGTGGGCCTCGACACCATGGCCCACGTCATCAAGACGCTGCAGGACAACCTGGACGACAAGAGCGACCCGTTCTACGCCAGCTTCGGCACGCCCGCCGTGCTCCAAAAGCTGCTGGAACTGGGCAACCTGGGCCAGAAGGCCAAGGCCGGCTTCTACAAGAAGGTCGGGCGCGACGTGCTGCGCTTCGACCTGGAGAGCGAAGAATACGTGCCCGGCGGCCAGAAGGCCGACGAGGTGTACGGCCGCATGCTCCGAAAGCCCGCTGCCGAGCGACTGCGCCTGCTGCGCAATGCCGAAGGCGCGCAGGGCCAGTTCCTGTGGGCCATCCTGCGCAACAGCTTCCATTACGCCGCAGTGCACCTTGGCACCATCGCCGACAATGCGCGCGACGTGGACCAGGCCATGCGCTGGGGCTTCGGCATGAAGCAGGGCCCCTTCGAGCTGTGGCAGGAAGCCGGCTGGCTCGACGTGGCGAAGATGATCCAGGAAGACATCGACGCCGGCAAGGCCCTGTCCAAGGCGCCGCTGCCCGAGTGGGTGTTCAAGGGCCCCGTGGCCGAGGCCGGTGGCGTGCACACCGCACAGGGCTCGTGGAGCGCATCGGCGCAGAAGTTCATCGCGCGCCGTGCGCTGCCCGTGTACGAGCGCCAGCACTTCCCCGAGAAGCTGCTCGGCGAGGCGTTGCCCGACTTCGCCACCGCCGGCACCACGCTGCACGAGGACGATGCGATTCGCCTGTGGACGCTGGAGGGCGCTGACCGCGCCCCTGGCACCGGTATCGTCATCGCCAGCATCAAGACCAAGATGCATGCCATCAGCCCCGACGTGGCCGAAGGCCTGGCCCAGGCCGTGGACCTCGCCGAGAAGGACTACGAAGGCGTGGTAATCTGGTCTGGCGACGAGCCCTTCAGCGCCGGTGCCGACCTGCAGGCCATGCTGCCCGCCTTCATGGTGGCTGGCGTGAGCGCCATCGAGGGGGCAGAAGCCGAGCTGCAGAACACCATGCTGCGCATCCGCTATGCCAACGTGCCTGTGGTCGCTGCCGTGCGCGGCCTGGCACTGGGCGGTGGCTGCGAGCTGGCCGTGCACTCGGCCCGCCGCGTGGTGCACATGGAGAGCTACATCGGCCTGGTCGAAGTCGGCGTGGGTCTGGTGCCGGGTGCCGGCGGCCTGACCTACATCGCCCGCCGCGCGGCCGAGAACGCCGCCACCTCCACGGGCAAGGACATCCTGCCCTTCCTGACCGAAGGCTTCACCGCTGCGGCCATGGCCAAGGTGGGCACCAGCGCGCTCGAATCGCGCAAGCTCGGCTACCTGCTTGACAGCGACGTGATCGTGCCGCACAAGGACGAGCTGCTGTTCGTGGCCATCAACGAGGCCAAGTCCCTGGCCAAGGGCGGCTGGCGTGCGCCCGCCAAGCGCTTGTTCCCGGTGGTCGGCCGCAGCGGCATCGCCACCATCAAGGGCTCGCTGGTCAACATGCGCGACGGCGGCTTCATCAGCCAGCACGACTTCCATATCGCCGGCCTGATCGCCGAAGTGGTCTGCGGCGGTGACGTGGATGCCGGCACCCTGGTGAGCGAGGAGTACCTGATGACGCTGGAGCGCAAGGCGTTCTGCGCGCTCATCGAGCACCCCAAGACGCAGGAGCGCATCCTCGGGATGCTGTCCACCGGCAAGCCCGTGCGCAACTAATTGACCAGGCCAACCACGATGAGCGAGACCACCACCCGCCCGCCGAACAAGCTGCAGCGCTCGCTGATGCGGCTGGACGAAGCCCCGGCCTTCATGCGCGGCTTCGTGCAGAACATCATCCTGCGCCGCGCCGTTCCCTTCACGGGAACGGCCGGGGTGAAGTTCGTGTCGCTCACGTCCGAACGGGTCGAGGTGCACCTGGCCAACGATCACCGGGTGCAGAACCACATCGGTGGCGTGCACGCCTCGGCCATGAACCTGCTGGCCGAGACGGCCACCGGCATGGTCGTGGGCATGAACGTGCGCGACGACTGCATCCCGCTGGCCAAGGAGCTCAGCATGGCCTTTCGCAAGCGCACCACGGGCGGCCTCAAGGCCGTGGCCGTACTCAGCGCCGAGCAGCGCGCCGCCATGCAGGCCAGTGACAAGGGCGAGGTCCAGGTCACCGTCACCGTGACCGATGAGGCCGGCGCCGAGCCGGTCGAATGTGCATTTACCTGGGCCTGGATTCCCTCCAGCCGCCCAGCCAAGAATTGAAGGAGTTTCACCACCATGGCCAAACAAGTCCAGGAAGCCTACATCGTTGCTGCCACGCGCACGCCCATCGGGCGTTCGCACCGCGGCTTCTTCCGCAACACCCGGCCTGACGACCTGCTGGCGACCACGCTCAAGGCAGCGCTGGCCGCAGTGCCCGGCCTTGATCCCAAGGCCATCGAGGACATCATCTGCGGCTGCGCGATCCCCGAAGCCCAGCAGGGCCTGAACGTGGCGCGTATCGGCGCCGTGCTGGCCGGCCTGCCCACCAGCGTGGGCGGCATCACCGTCAACCGCTTCTGCGCATCGGGCCTGTCGGCCGTGCAGATGGCGGCAGACCGCATCCGCGTGGGCGAGGCCGACGTGATGATCGCCGCCGGTGTGGAAAGCATGAGCATGGTGCCCATGATGGGCAACTCGCCCTCGCTGTCGCCCTCGATCTTCGAGCGCGAAGGCGATGTGGGCATTGCCTACGGCATGGGCCTCACGGCTGAGAAGGTGGCCCAGCAGTGGAAGGTCAGCCGCGACGCGCAGGACGAGTTTGCGCTGCAGTCGCACCTGAAGGCCCTGGCCGCGCAGAAGGCGGGCTACTTCGCCGACGAAATCACGCCCATCGAAGTGACCGACCGCACGGCCAACCTCGAAACCGGCGAGTCGATTGCCAAGAGCCGCACCGTGAGCCTGGACGAGGGCGCTCGCCCCGACACCACGCTCGAAGGCCTGGCCAAGCTCAAGACGGTGTTCGCCGCGCGCGGCTCCGTCACGGCCGGCAACAGCTCGCAGACCAGCGACGGCGCCGGTGTGCTGATCCTGGCCAGCGAGGCCGCCGTCAAGCGCTTCGGCCTGACGCCGCTGGCGCGCTTCGTGAGCTACGCCGCCAAGGGCGTGCCGCCGCACATCATGGGCATCGGCCCGATCGAGGCGATTCCTGCGGCGCTGCGCTATGCGGGCCTGAACCAGCAGGACATCGACTGGTTCGAGCTGAACGAGGCGTTTGCGGCGCAGTCGCTTGCGGTGATGAACACGCTGGGGCTCGATGCATCGAAGGTCAATCCGATGGGGGGCGCGATTGCGCTGGGGCATCCGCTGGGGGCGACGGGGGCGATCCGCTCGGCCACGGTGGTGCATGCGCTCAAGCGCAACAAGCTCAAGTACGGCATGGTGACCATGTGCGTAGGCATGGGACAGGGAGCCGCCGGCATCTTCGAATCTGTTTGATGTTGGCTGGCTACCGAGCGGGCGATCTGCGTCGTTGGGCGGTGCTCGCCATCCTCACGTACTTCAAGTACGTTCCGGTGGCTCCGCTCCGTCCGCCTAGCAGCTCATCCCGCTCGCTACGCCCTTGAGGGCGGGGTGGTGGGGCCGGCTACCGAGCGGCCTCCAGGCGTCGTTGGGCGGTGCTCGCAATCCTCACGTACAGGAAGTACGTTCCGGTTGCTGTGCTCCGTCCGCCTAGCCTGAAGACCGCTCGCTACGCCCTTGAGGGCGGGGTTTGAAGAGCGGGATTGTTTGAAGTGTTTTCCATTGAACCGGCGCAGATCGGTCTTCACAGGAGACGGACATGGACAAGCAGACTTTGCAGTTGGATGGTGGCGTGCCTTTGGCACTGCGCGTGTACGAGCCCGAGGGTGGCACCAGTGCCGCTCGCGCCAGCGTCGTCATTGGCGGGGCCATGGGGGTGCGGCAGGCGTTCTACGAGGCGTTTTCGCGCTGGCTGGCGCAGCAGGGGTTTCGGGTCACGACGTTCGACTACCGCGGGCATGGGGATTCGCTGCAGGGTCCTGTGCGGGCCGTGAAGGCGGATCTGTTCGACTGGGCGCAGGACTACGAGGCCGTGATTTCGGCCGCAAAGGCCGCGCTGCCGGCGCGGCCGCTGTACCTGCTGGGGCACAGCCTGGGTGCACAGTTGCCGGGGCTGTTGCGCAACCCGGCGCAGGTCGATGGGCTGCTCAGCGTGGCGGCGGGCAGTGGGTACTGGCGCGACAATGCGCCGCAGCTCAAGCGCATCGTTCCGTATTTCTGGTGGGTGCTGGTGCCGTTGGCCACGCGGCTGTGCGGTTATTTTCCGGGGCGCACGCTCAAGAAGGTCGGCGACCTGCCGGCCGGCGTGATCCTGCAATGGCGCCGCTGGTGCCTGAACCCGGCCTACAGCGTGGGGGCCGAAGGGGCTGCGGTGGCACAAAGCTATGGGGCCGTGCGCTTTCCGGTGCTGGCGCTGTCGATGAGCGACGACGAGCTGATGACGCTGCGCGGCACGCACAACCTGGTCAACCTGTATGCCAACACCGAGCGCCGGGTCGAGAGCATCACCCCTGCGGACCTGCAGGTGCGCCGCATCGGGCATTTCGGTTTCTTTCGCGACCAGTTCAGCAGCAGCCTGTGGCCGCGCGCGGCGGCGGCCTTGCTGGCGGGGCTGGGTGCGGCCACAGTCACCGGCACGACGGTGTAGTCCCGTAATTCGCGGCACACTCAGCGCATGAACAGCACCAAGACCCCGCACGGCAGCGACGACGCTTCGGCAACACCCGCCGACCAACACTGCCACCCGCTCGACGAAGCGCTGCAGCTGTTAACCAGCGGCGATGTCCCGGGGCAGTACCAGGGTCAGACCCACCCCGGTTACTGGAACATGGTCGGTCCGTTTGGCGGCATCACGGCGGCCAGCCTGCTCAAGGCCATCCTGCTGCACCCGGACCGGCTGGGCGATCCCCTGTCGCTCACGGTCAACTACGCGGGGGCCTTGGTGGAGGGCGCCTTCACCATCCAGGCCATGCCCGTGCGCACCAACCGCTCCACCCAGCACTGGACACTGTCCATCCTGCAGGCCGATGCCGAGGGTGCGCTGGTGGTCACCACCACCGGCACGGCGGTGACGGCTGTGCGCCGCGAGACCTGGAGCGTGGGCGATCTGCCCATGCCCGAGGTGACGCCGCCCGGCGAGCTGGTGCCCATTGCCCGGCAAGGTGTGGAGTGGATCAACCGCTATGAAATGCGCCCGTTGAAAGGTCCCATCCCCAACACCTGGGATGGCAGCGGCGACCACAGCACCACGCAGTTGTGGATGCGCGATGCGCCACCACGGCCGCTGGATTTTCTGTCGCTCGCCGCCCTGGCCGATGTGTTCTACCCGCGCGTGTGGCTGCGCCGCGCACGCCGCGTGCCGGCCGGTACGGTTTCCATCACCGTGTATTTCCACGCCAGCGCCGAGCAGCTTGAGGCCACCGGCACCGGCCACCTTTTGGGCCAGGCTCGCGGCCAGGAATTCCGCAACGGCTTCTTCGACCAGACCGCCCAGTTGTGGAACGAGGCCGGCACCATGCTGGCCACGAGCCACCAGATCGTTTACTACAAGGAATGATGGATGCAAGGCGGGCAGGGGGCGTTAGCATCCTGCGCGCGCATCCGTCCTTCGATGCCCCATTCATCCCAAACCCCGAGATTCCCGCCATGACTGCATCCACCCAAGACATCCTCGTCCACACCGAAGCCGGTGTCACCACCATCACCTTCAACCGGGTGGACAAGAAAAACTCCATCACCACCACCATGTACGCGGCCATGGCCGATGCGCTGGTTGCGGCCGAAGCGGACGTGGCTGTGCGCGTGGTGGTGTTCCAGGGCGATGTGGCGATCTTCAGCGCCGGCAACGACATCGGCGACTTCTTGCAGCAGCCGCCCGCCACGCAGGACTCGCCCGTGTTCCGCTTCCTGCACGGCATTGCCGCGTTCCCCAAGCCCGTCATCGCATCCGTCTGCGGTCCGGCCGTGGGCATCGGCACGACCATGCTGTTCCATTGCGACCTGGTCTATGCGGGTGACAACGCGGCGTTCTCCATGCCCTTCGTGAACCTGGGCCTGTGCCCCGAGGCGGCGTCGAGCCTGCTGGTGCCGCAGATGATGGGGTACCACCGTGCCGCAGAGGCCTTGCTGCTGGGCGAGCCCTTCATGGCCGAGGCTGCGCTGGAAGTGGGTCTGGTGAACCGCGTGGTGCCGCCGACGGAGTGCAATGGCATCGCGCAGGCGCAGGCGAAGAAGCTGGCTGCCAAGCCCTTGTCTGCGTTGATCGAGACCAAGCGGTTGATGAAGAAGGGGCAGATTCAGCCGGTGCTGGAGCGCATGGCGGAAGAGGGCGCGAGCTTTGGGCGCATGCTGCGCGAGCCTGCTGCGCGCGAGGCGTTCTCGGCGTTCATGGAGAAGCGCAAGCCGGATTTCAGCAAGGTTTGATCCCTGATTCTGCCTCGCGTTTGTTGAGCTAATGGTTGCTGCCTGCCTTGANGAGGCCGGGTCTCGGCCCGGCGGCCGAGGTACTTGTTCTTTGCTTCGCCAAAGAAAAGTACCCCAAAGAAAGGCGACCCCGCTGCCCGTGTCCCCACCCGCCCGG
>NZ_LMIJ01000010.1:164610-164750 GCF_001428665.1 Acidovorax sp. Root219 | reverse complement strand
TCCACACGGGCCATTGCTTCGCTCGGCCTGTGGTCCTTCGCTGCGCTCGGCTCGCCAGGGCGGTTGCACCGCCCGTCGGCAGCGCGCACCGCGCGCGTCCCCGACCCCAGGCGCAGCTGCGAAGCAGCAGCCGTCCCGGT
>NZ_LMIJ01000010.1:33822-164563 GCF_001428665.1 Acidovorax sp. Root219 | reverse complement strand
TGCGTGTGCCGAAGGACACACGCACTTCGTGATCTGGCTTGCCGCAGCTGTTTGAACGGAGTTTGGCCACAGGCCAAACGCAGTGAGTTCTGCGGCACCACCCCAGGACCGAGCATCGCAGGTTGCCCGCAGCGAAGCGGAGGGACGCAGACTGCGGGGCGCTCNACTTTCTTTTTGCGCAAAAAGAAAGTAGGTGCGCCGCCGGGCGCACATCCCGGCCTCCGCCCTTTAATCAAGAAAATCGTTCAGCAAGGCTCCGGCTTCAACACTCAATACCGAGGCTGAAACCGCTCAATGGCCGAGCGCGCCGCCGCATCCAGAGTAAACCCAGTCCCGAACCGCCGCGCCAACTCATCTGCCCGCGCCAGGAATGCTTCGACCCCTGTCCCATAGATGAACTGCATCGCCCCCCCAGTCCACGCCGGAAACCCGATCCCAAAGATCGACCCGATGTTCGCATCGTGCACGCTGGTGAGCACCCCCTCCGCCAGACACCGCGCCGTCTCCACCGCCTGCCGGTACAGCAACCGATCCTGAATCTCCTGCACGCCCAAGGTCTCGGAACCAGCAACGCCTTCAAACAGCGAACGCAGTTGAGGCCACAACTGCTTGCGACCGCCCGCAGGGTAGTCATAGAACCCGCCCCCACCCGCACGGCCAGGACGCTTGAGCTCCTTGACCATGCGCTCCACCAGCAACTCCCCGGCCGTGGCCTGGTAGCTGCGGCCTTCCGTTGCGTAGTCCGCGCGCGTCTGGTCGAGCACATGCACGCTCAAGGTCAGTGCCGTCTCGTCCAGCACGGCCAGCGGCCCCACCGGCATGCCGGCCTGCATCGCCGCGTTCTCGATCAGCGCGGCGGGCACACCCTCGCCGAGCAGGGCGGCGCCCTCCATCACGTAGGTGCCAAAGGTGCGGCTGGTATAGAAGCCGCGCGAATCGTTGACCACGATGGGCACCTTGCCCAGGGCCTGCACGTAGTCGAACGCACGCGCCACGGTCTCGTCGTCGGTTTCCTTGCCGCGGATGATCTCCACCAGCTTCATCTTGTCCACGGGGCTGAAGAAGTGGATGCCGACGAACTTTTCGGGCCGGCGGCTGGCCTGGGCCAGGCCGCTGATGGGCAGGGTGGACGTGTTGCTGGCGAAGAAGCCGCCTTCGGCCAGATGAGGCTCTGCTTCGCGCGTCACGTTCGCCTTGAGTTCGCGGTTCTCGAACACGGCCTCGATCACCAGGTCGCAGCCCGCCAGGTCGGCCGCGCTGGCTGTCGGTACGATCTTCTCCAGAAGGGCTTGCTGTGCCGCAGCCTCCATGCGCCCCTTGTCCACGCGCGCCTGCGAGAGTTTGGCGCTGTAGGCCTTGCCGGCATCGGCTTTTTCCTGCGTGACATCCTTGAGCACGGTGGTGATGCCCCGGCTGGCCTGGGCCCACGCGATGCCGGCGCCCATCATGCCGGCGCCCAGGATGCCGACCTTCTGCGGCTTGTAGCGCGGGGATTGGCCGGGGCGCGACTGGCCGCTCTTGATCGCGTTCATGTCGAAGAAGAACGTGTTGATCATGTTGCGCGCCACGGGTCCGGTCATCAGGCGTGCGAGGTAGCGGCTTTCGATGCGCAGCGCGGTGTCGTAGTCGACGATGGCGCCTTCGACCATGGTGGCCAGGATGGCCTCGGGCGCCGGGTAGCGCCCGCGCGTGGTCTTTTTGAGCATGGCGGGCGCCACGCTCAGCGCCGCAGCCACCTTGGGGTTGGCGGGCGTGCCGCCGGGCATCCTGTGGTTCTTGTCGTCCCAAGGCTGCACAGAATGCGGGTGCGTGGCGATGCGTGCCAGCGCGGCAGGCCGCAATTGCTCGGGCGTGGCCACCAGTTCGTGCACCAGCTGCAGCTCCAGCGCCTCGCGCGGGTTGAAGAGTTTGCCTTCGAGCAGATAGGGCTGCGCACCCATCAGGCCAAGCAGGCGCGTCATCTTGGTGATACCGGTGGCGCCAGGCATCAGCCCCAGGGTCACTTCGGGCAAGCCGAACTGGATGCGCGGGTTGTCCACGGCGATGCGGTAGTGGCCCACCAGCGCCACCTCCCAGCCACCGCCCAGGGCCGCACCGTTGAGGCAGCTGACCACCGGGATGCCCAGGGTCTCCAGCGTGCGAAAGTGCTGCTTCATGCGCTCGATCTCGCCAAAGGCCGTGGGCGCATCGGCCGGCGTGAGCCGCATCGTGGCCTTGAGGTCGGCGCCCGCGAAGAAGCTGGTCTTGGCCGATGCCAGCACCACGCCCTTGAGCTGGGCGCGGTCGGCAACCACGCGGGCCGTGGCCTCGCCCAGGTCGGCCTGCCACTGGCGGCACATGGTGTTGACGCTGGAGTCCGGTTCGTCGAAGGTGATGAGGGCCACCTTGCCGTCTGCGGCGTCGAGGAGTTCGTAGCGGATGGTCTGCATGGTGTTCCCTGTCGTCGTCATCACACGCGCTCCACGATGGTGGCGATGCCCATGCCGCCGCCCACGCACAGGGTGGCCAGGCCATAGCGCAGTTGCCTGCGGTGCAGCTCGTCGATCAGCGTGCCCAGGATCATGGCGCCCGTGGCGCCCAGCGGGTGCCCCATGGCGATGGCGCCGCCGTTGACGTTGACCTTCTCGCGCGGCACACCCAGTTCGCGCATGAAGCGCATGGGCACGGCCGCAAAGGCCTCGTTGACCTCGAACAGGTCGATCTGGTCGATGGTCATGCCGGCGCGGGCCAGCGCCTTGCGAGCGGCCGGCATGGGGCCGGTGAGCATGATGGTCGGGTCGGCGCCGCTGAGCGCCGTGGCCACGATGCGCGCGCGGGGTGTGAGGCCATGGGCTGCTGCGGCGGCCTCGTTGCCGATCAGCACCGCCGCCGCGCCATCGACGATGCCCGAGGCATTGCCTGCATGGTGCACATGGTGGATGCGCTCCACCTCGGGGTAGCGCTGCAGCGCCACGGCGTCGAAGCCCATGCCGCCCAGTTGCTCGAACGAGGGCTTCAGCGCGGCCAGGCCTTCGAGTGTGGTCTGCGGCTTGATGAACTCGTCCTCTTCCAGGATGGGCAGGCCCAGGAAGTCCTGGACGGGCACCACGGATTGCTTGAAGTACCCTGCCGCACGGGCGGCGGCGGCGCGGCGCTGGGATTCGACGGCATAGGCATCCACGTCGCAGCGCGTGAAGCCGTCGAGCGTGGCGATCAGGTCCGCACCGATGCCCTGGGGCACGAACAGGGTGGCCGAGTTGGTGTCCGGGTCCTGCGCCCAGGCGCCGCCGTCCGAGCCAATGGGCACGCGGCTCATGCTCTCCACGCCGCCGGCCACCACCAGGTCTTCCCAGCCCGAGCGCACCTTCTGCGCAGCCAGGTTCACGGCCTCCAGGCCCGACGCACAAAAGCGGTTGACCTGCAGCCCCGAGGCGCGGAAGTCCCAACCCGCCTTGAGTGCCGCCACCTTGGGCAAAACCGAGCCTTGTTCGCCCACGGGTGAAACGATGCCCATCACGATGTCGTCCACCGCAGCGGTATCGAAGCGGTGGCGGCGGTGCAGCTCGGCCAGCAGGCCGGTGAGCAGGCTGATGGGCTTGACCTCGTGCAGGCTTCCGTCCTTCTTGCCCTTGCCCCGCGGCGTGCGGATGGCATCGAACACATAGGCTTGTGTCATGGCGTGTCTCCAGTTGTCGCCGCAGTATAGGGCGGGACAGCTTTATGCAGATCACCCGCTTTGTATAAATGGTGACAGCTGGAGAACGCAGGGGGACGACAGCCGCTGCAGGGGCGGAGCGCGGCGCCCGGTGTGCCGGGGGTCAGAACTTGTAGCGCACGCCCACGGTGGCCATGTCGGCGGGGGCGGTGTCGTCCGAGAAGCGCAGGCGATGGCGCTCCCATTCCAGCACGGCGGCAATGTTCGGTGTGAAGCCCCAACTGGCGCCGATGCCGTAGGACAGGCCCATGCCGCTGTTCTTGCCGGCGCGCAGGCCGTACACGGGCTGCGCGGAGGTGGAGGTCCGGCTGTAGGTGGTGCCGGCCTTGGCGAACAGCTCCAGGCGCTCGCCGATCGGTGCGCGCCCCACCAGGCTCAGGTTGATGCCCTGGGCCTTGGTACGGCCGTCCAGCCGGTAGGCGCGGCCGAAATCGAGATAGCTGACCTCGACCCCGACATTGCGGTGGAAGTACCCGCCGGCGCTGAGCTTCCAGGCCGTGTCGGTGTCATCGTAGGCCAGGCCTGCGGGCCCCGTCGCCAGGTCGTATTGGGAACGCCCGCCCGACAGGCCGATATAGCCGGACTGGGTGAAGGGCAGCACCGAGCGCGAGGACATGGACGCATCGGCTGGCGCCTGCGCGCGGGCCATGCCGCACACCACGCCGAAGAGGGCGCCGCTGATGGCGGCAATGAGCCAGGGGGAAGTGCTGCGCCGTACATGTCTCATGGAAGTCTCCTGAAAAGAGGACACCGTTCTCGGCGCCCGCACGCGCAGGGCGCCTCACCTCCCAATTTAAGCGGCCCATCTGTAACAGCGCGTGGGATTTGGTAAGCGGAGTTTGTAGGAATCGGCCTGCAGGGAACTGCGCTGCCAACGCGCTATCCTGTTGTCTTCCGGGCCGGGCCTGCAGGGGACGCGCTGCCGACATTGCCGGATCGTGCCGTACCCTGTGGACACTGGCTGCTTTCTGATCCTCGACAATCCAGAACATGGCAAAAACCCTTTCCGAATCCCTGCAACTCCTGGCGCGCGACGCCATCGAGTACGACGACGCGCGCTCGGGCTTTTTCCTGGAGCACCATCTGGCGCTGGCCGCAGGCGCAGGGCTGGCCGTGTCGGCATTCATGGCCCCCAGCCGCAGTGCAGCAGCCGCCCGCGGGATTGCTGCGGGGCTCTTGCTGGTGCGTGGTCTCAGCGGCCGCGATGGAGTGCGCGATTGGCTGCAGGTGCGCGGAACCGCACCGGCCCCGCGCAAGCTCAGCCCCGAAGAGATCCGCGAGACCTGGCTGCTCTAGGACAGCAAGCAGGCCTCTGATGTCGAGGGGCGCGGCTACTTGCCCAGCCCCATCGCGCGGGTGATCACTTCTTTCATGATCTCGTTGGTGCCGCCGTAGATGCGCTGCACGCGGGCGTCGGCATAGGCCCGGGTGATGGGGTACTCCCACATGTAGCCATAGCCCCCGTGCAGCTGCAGGCATTCGTCCATCACCTTGCACTGCAGGTCGGTGGTCCAGTACTTGGCCATGCTGGCCGTGGCGGTGTCGAGCTGGCTGGCCCCGATGAGTTCGCAGCACTTGTCCACGAACACGCGCGCCACCTGCACCTCGGTCTGCAGTTCGGCCAGGGTGTAGCGGGTGTTCTGGTAGCTGGCCACGGGCTGGCCGAAGACCTTGCGCTGCTTGACGTAGTCCACCGTCCAGTCGATGGCCGCCTGGGAAGCGGCCACGGCGGTGATGGCGATCTGCAGGCGCTCCCAGGGCAGTTGCTCCATCAGGCAGATGAAGCCGCGCCCCTCCATGGCCGGGCCACCCAGCAGGTTGTCGGCCGGCACCTTCACGTCGGTGAAGAACAGCTCGGAGGTGTCCTGCGCCTTCATGCCCAGCTTTTTCAGGCGCTGCCCTTTCTCGAACCCCGGCATGCCGCGCTCTACCAGGAACAGGCTGGTGCCCTTGGCGCCGGCCGCCGGGTCGGTCTTGGCGACCACGATCACCAGGTCTGCATGCCAGCCATTGGTGATGAAGGTCTTGCTGCCGTTGAGCACATAGTGCGAGCCGTCCGCGCTCTTGACGGCCGTGGCCTTGATGCCCTGCAGGTCACTGCCGGCGGCCGGCTCGCTCATGGCGATGGCGCCCACCATGGCACCGCTGGCCAGCTGCGGCAGGTAGCGGCGCTTTTGTTCCTCGGTGCCGTAGTGCAGGAGGTAGGGCGCCACGATCTCGCTGTGCAGCCCGAAGCCGATGCCGGTGAAGCCCGCGCGTGCAATGGCCTCCATCTGCGCCACCGAGTAGAGCTTGTCGGCGCCCGCGCCGCCGTATTCTTCGGGCAGGGCCATGCACAGAAAGCCGTTCTCACCGGCCTTGGTCCACACGGCGCGGTCCACATAGCCCTGTTCCTCCCAGGCGGCGTGGTGCGGCGCGACCTCCTTGTCGAGAAAGCGCGCAAAGCTCTCGGCAAAGGCCTGGTGGTCGGCGTTGAAAAGGGTGCGTTCTATCATGGTGCGTGTCTCCAGAGTAATTTTGCAAAGCAGGTGCTTTTCAAAATTCTGCCATGGGTTCGCGGCAACAAAAAGGCCGTCCACGCGGGACGGCCTGGCAGGTGGTCGTGGGCGTGCCTACTTGACGTAGTCCGACACCACCTTCCACTTGCCGTCCTGGATCTGCGACAGGCGCGAGAGGTCGCTGCCCAGGCGCTTCTGCGGTCCGTAGGTCGCCTCGGCGCTGCCGAACATGTCGGGCGGGATCACCATGGTGTCCATGGCCTTGATGAAGCTCTCGGTGGTCAGCGAGGTGCCGGCCTTTTGCGCCGCGCGGATGAAGGCATCGATGGCGCCGTAGCCGTAGACCGAGAACACCGTCGGGTCTTCATTGAACTTGGTCTTGTACTTGGTGGCCCAGAAGCGGATCGGCTGCGAGGCCTCGTCCAGGTAGGGGTGCTGCACCGTCATGGTGGCGTACAGGCCGTCCATGGGCTTGCCGCCCAGCTTGTGGATCAGGTCGGTGTAGGCCGCGCTCGAACCCAGGAAGGTGGGGTTGAAGCCGGTCTTGCGCGCCTCGCCGATGGTGCCGATGGTCTCGCGGATGATGGTGCCCAGGACCACGAAGTCGCACTCCGCCGCCTTCATCTTCGCCACCTGGGACGAGAAGTCGGTGGCGCCGCGCTTGTACGAGGTCTTCTCGGCGAAGTCGGTGCCCATGGCCTTAAGGGCCGCTTCGCCGCCGCGCATCACCTCCAGCCCGAACTCGTCGTCCTGGTAGATGGTGCAGATCTTCTTGGCGCCCTTTTCCTTGATGAGCTTGGGTGCTGCCAGGCGGATCTGGTCGTAGTAGGTCGCGGCGAACGAGTACTTGAGCTTGTGGAAGGGCTCGTACATCTCGCGCGCGGCCGTCACCGGGAAGAAGTTGATCACGTTCTTGCTGAACTGCACCGGCATGGCCGCCAGGTTCTGCGCCGTACCGATGTGCGCCACCATCATGAAGATCTTGTCCTGGTTGACGAGCTTCTGCGCCGCCAGCACCGCCTTCTTGGGGTCATAGCCCGAGTCCTCCACCTTGAGGTCAAGCTTGCGGCCGTTGACGCCGCCTTGCTCGTTGGCCTCGTCCACGCGCAGCATCATCCCCAGGCGCACCTGCTTGCCAAAGCCCGCTAGCGGCCCCGACAGATCCTGGATGGAGCCCAGCGTGATGGTGTCCTTGGCCACGCCCTGCGTGGCCTGGGCCTGCGCGGCGCCGCCGGACATGGCCACGATGGCCAGCGCGGCAATGGTATGAAGTTTCATGGCACGTCTCCTTGGATGGATCGGATTCGTCGTTATAGAACGATGCCCAGGGTGGGGCACCAGCACTTTCCCTATGGGAAGTTCACCGGTACATGGCTTCTATGCGCTCTGCGTACTTCTGCTGCACCAGCTTGCGCTTGAGCTTCATGGTGGGGGTCAGTTCCTCGTCCTCGGCCGAGAGCTGCGTGTCGAGCAGGAAGAACTTCTTGATCTGCTCCACGCGTGCGAAGCGGGTGTTAACCCGGTCCACCTCGGCCTGTATCAGGGCCTGCACCTCGGGGGCGCGCGTGAGGCTGGCGTAGTTGGAGAACGGCACGTCGTGGTCCTGCGCGTACTTCTCCACGTTCTCCTGGTCGATCATGATGATCACCGTGAGGTAGGGGCGGGCATCGCCGATCACCACTGCGTCCGTCACATAGGGGCTGAACTTGAGCTCGTTCTCCAGCTCGCTCGGGGTGATGTTCTTGCCCCCGGCGGTGATGATGATGTCCTTCATGCGGTCGGTGATACGCAGGTAGCCATCGGCGTCGATCACCCCCACGTCGCCGGTGTGCAGCCAGCCGTCGGCATCGATGGTCTCGGCCGTCTTCTCGGGCTGGTTCAGGTAGCCCTTGAACACGTTCGGGCCGCGCACCTGGATCTCGCCGGTAGTCGGATCCACGCGCACCTCGTTGTAGCTGGCGGCCGGGCCGATGGAGCCGGGCTTGATGCGGCTGGCCGGCACGCCGGTGGCGGCGCCGCAGGTCTCGGTCATGCCCCACACCTCCAGCATAGGCACGCCCAGCGCCAGGTACCACTTCACGAGCTCGGGCGAGATGGGCGCGGCCCCCGTGACCAGGAAGCGCGCGCGGTGGATGCCGATGAGCTTGCGCACGTTGTTGAGCGCCAGCCAGCGTGCCAGCTGGAACTGCAGCTTCTGTACCGCCCCCACGGGCTGCCCGGCCAGCACCTGGTCGGCAATGCGCGTGCCCACGCCGATGGACCAGGCGTAGGCCGCCTGCTGCAGCGCGGTGGATTCCTTCAGCGCGATCATCACGCCGGAATAGAACTTCTCCCACACGCGCGGCACGGCGGTGAACACCGTGGGGGCGATCTCGCGCACGTTATCGGGCACGGTGTCGGGGTTTTCCACGAAGTTCAGGCGCGAGCCGGTGTACAGCGAGAAGTATTCGCCCCCCATGCGTTCGGCGATGTGGCACAGCGGCAGGAAGCACATGGCCTCGTCCTCCTCGGTGCGCGAGATCAGCGTGTTGTAGCCGCGCACGGTGTAGGTGAGTGCGCCATGGGTGTGCATGGCGCCCTTGGGCTTGCCGGTGGTGCCCGAGGTGTAAACCAGAATGGCCACGTCCTCGGGCCGGCAGGCCTGCACACGGCGCTCCAGCTCGCCTGCATGCCCCTGGCTCCACTCGCGGCCCAGCGCGCGCAAGGCCTGCAGGCTGATGATGCCGGGGTCTTCCAGGCTGCGCAGGCCCTCCATGTCGAAGACCACGATCTTGCGCAGCAAGGGCAGGGCGCCACGCACCTCCAGCGCCTTGTCCAGCTGTTCATCGTCTTCCACAAAGAGCACGCTGGTGCGCGAGTCTTCGCTCAGGTAGTGCACCTGACTGGCCGCGTCGGTGGGGTAGATGCCGTTGGAGACGCCGCCGCAGCTGAGCACGGCCAGGTCCGCCAGCACCCACTCGATGTTGGTGTTGGACAGGATGGAGGCGCATTCGCCTGGCGCGAACCCCAGCGCCATCAGGCCACCCGCGATCTCGCGCACGGCATCGGCGGTCTGGTTCCAGGTCCAGCTCTTCCAGATGCCGAGCTGCTTCTGGCGCATCCACACGCGCGGGCCGCGCTGGGCCACGCCGTTCCAGAACATCGCGGCAATGGTGTCGCCCGCGAGCACGTCGGTGCCGGCCGGCTGGATGTGGGAGAGGTCCCATAGGTTGGACATGCCGGTCACCTCCAGTTCTTCTTCTTCTTCCAGCGCCGTTCGCCGCGCACGCCGGCGTCCTTCATGCCCAGGTAGAACTCCTTGATGTCGTCCTTTTCGCGCAGGCGCTCGCAGCTGTCTTCCATCACGATGCGGCCGTTCTCCAGCACGTAGCCGTAGTCGGAGGCATTGAGCGCCATGTTGGCGTTCTGCTCCACCAGCAGGATGGTGGTGCCGCGCTCGCGGTTGATGCGCACCACGATCTCGAAGATCTCCTTGGTGAGCTTGGGCGACAGGCCCAGGCTGGGCTCGTCGAGCAGGATCAGTTCGGGGGCGGCCATGAGGGCGCGCGAGATCGCCAGCATCTGCTGCTGGCCACCCGAAAGCAGGCCCGCGTCCTGCCCGGCGCGCTCCCGGAGGATGGGGAAGTAGCCGTACACCAGCTCCAGGTCGCGTGCCACGGCGTCGGCATCGCTGCGCGTGTAGGCGCCCATGAGCAGGTTGTCGCGCACTGACAGAAGGGCGAATACCTCGCGTCCCTCGGGCACATGCACCAGCCCCCGGCGCACGATGGCAGCCGGGTCGGCTGCGGTGATGTGGGCGCCCTGGAATTCGATGGACCCCCGGCGCGGGTCGATGATGCCCGAGATGGTCTTGAGGATGGTGGTCTTGCCCGCGCCGTTGCTGCCCAGCACGGCCGCGATCTCGCCGCGCTGCACCTGCAGGCTCACGCCGCGGATGGCCTTGATGGGGCCGTAGGCGCTCTCCACGTTCTGCAGGCGCAGCAGCGGCATGCCCTCGGCAGCGCTGGCGCCGGATGGTCCGGGAAATGGAATGACGGTCATCGTGCCATCCTTGCCGGTGCGCTGCCCGCCGGGCGGCGCAGGTTGCTCACGTCGTCGATGGTGCCCAGGTAGGCCTCGATCACGCCGGGGTGCGACTGCACCTCGCGCGGCGTGCCCATGGCCACCACCTCGCCCTGGTTCATGGCCAGCACGCGGTCAGACACCTTGGACACCAACGACATGTCGTGCTCCACCATCAGCACGGTGATCCCCAGCTCGTGCTGGATGTCCTGGATCCAGAAGGCCATGTCATCCGTCTCCTCCACGTTCAGGCCCGAGGAGGGCTCGTCCAGCAGCAGCAGGCGCGGCTCGGTGCACAGCGCCCGGGCCAGTTCCACCACCTTGCGCACGCCGTAGGGCAGGCCGGCCACCAGGGTGTCGCGGTAGTGCTGCAGGTCCAGGAAGTCGATGATCTCCTCGGCCTTCTCGCGCGCACGCACCTCGGCGTCGCGCACGCGGCGGGTGAACAGCAGGTCGGCCCACAGGCCCGTCTCGCGGCGCGTGTGGCGGCCGATCAACAGGTTGTGCAGCACGCTGGCATGCTCGAACAGCTCGATGTTCTGGAAAGTGCGCGCAATCCCCAGGCCCGCCACCTTGTGCGGCGGCTGGTCGGTCAGCGACAGCATGCCGTCCGGGCCGGCGTAGTGGATGGTGCCGGTGGTGGGCGTGTAGATGCGGCTGATGAGGTTGAACACCGTGGTCTTGCCCGCGCCGTTGGGGCCGATCAGGGTGAACACCTCGCCGCGGCGCACCTCGAAGCCCACGTTGTTCACGGCCAGCACGCCGCCAAAGCGCACGCTGAGGTTCTGCGCGCTGAGCAGGATGTCGTCGGTCATGGGTAAAGCAACGTGGGTCATTTCCGTTGTCCATTGCGCTGAACGCCATTCGCAGCCGTTGAAACCGGCGCGCCCGAGGCCAGTGCCCCCGCGCAAGGGCCGCCCCGCCGCGCTGGGGGCGTCCCCCTCCCGTGTTGCGCAGCAATGCGAGAGAGGGGTGAAGGCGCGAAGCGACTCAGGGGGTGCTTCATCTCAGCCTATCGGACTTCTGGAAGGACTTCTGCCGCTTGAACAAGCCCTTGCGGTAGAACGGAAACAGCTGCAGCCAGGTGCGCACCTTGAGCCAGCGGCCATACAGGCCCATGGGCTCGAACAGCACGAAGAGGATCAGCACGGCGCCGTAGACCACGGCCTGCAGGCCGGGCGCCTGGCCGATGCTGGCCGGCAGCCAGTCCTTGCCCAGCGAGATCAGCTGCGGCATGGAGATCAGGAAGATCGCGCCCAGGAAGGCCCCATGCACCGAGCCCAGCCCGCCGATCACGATCATCAGCAACAGGTCGATGGACTGCAAAATGTTGAACTGGTCGGGCGAGATGAACTGCAGCTTGTGCGCATACAACGCCCCGCCGATGCCGGCCAGCGCAGCCGACAGCGAGAACGACAGCGTCTTGTAGCGCGCCAGGTGGATGCCCATGCTCTGCGCCGAGATCTCCGAATCGCGGATGGCCACGAAGGCCCGGCCCGTGGGCGAGCGCAGCAGGTTCAGGATCGCCAGGGTGCTGACCACGGCAATCACCAGGCACAGGAAATAGAACGACTCGGTGGACTCGAACTTGAAGCCCCAGATCTCGGGTGGCACCAGGTGCTTGCCTGAGTTGCCGCCCGTGACCGACTCCCAGCGCGCAAACACTTCCTCGACGATGAAGCCGAACGACAGCGTGGCCATGCCCAGGTAGATGCCCTTCACGCGCAGCGCCGGCAGCCCCACCACCACGCCCACTGCGGCCGACAGCCCGGCCGCGCAGGCCAGCGACAGCGCAAACGGCCAGCCCATGCCCGTGAGCACCGCCTGCGTGTACGCCCCCACGCCGAGGAAGGCCGCATGCCCGAGCGAGAACAGCCCCGTGAAACCGGCCAGCAGCATCAGCCCCAGGCCGACGATGGCGTAGATGAGCACGAAGGTCAGCTGCGCCAGCCAGTACTCGGGTGCCACCCAGGGCGCCACCACCAGGGCCAGGCCCAGCAACCCGTACCAGAACAGGTGCCCGCCATGCTTGGCCAGGCGCAGGTCCTGCTCGTAGGAAGTCTTGAAAAGAAAGCGCATGGGGTCAGACTTTCTTTCTCAGCTTTTCGCCAAACAGTCCGTTGGGCCGCACCATCAGCATGACCAGCACCACGATGTAGGCGGCGGTGTCCTTGAACCCATCGGGCAGGTAAAAGCCCGAGAACGATTCGACGATGCCGATCACCAGGCCGCCGACGATGGCACCCGGCAGGCTGCCGAAACCGCCCACCACCGCGGCCGGGAAGGCCTTGAGCCCGATCAGCCCCATGTTGGCGTGTACGAAGGTGATGGGCGCCAGCAGCAGCCCGGCCACGGCCGCGACAGCGGCCGCCAGGCCCCAGGCCAGGCCGTTCAGGCGCTGCACAGGAATGCCCATGTAGTAGGCCGCCAGCTGGTTTTGCGACGAGGCCTGCATGGCGATGCCGAGCTTGCTGTAGCGGAACAGCGCGAACAGCAGCACGCATAGCACGCCGGTGGCGCCGATCACGGCCAGTTGCTCGGCGTTGACCACCAGGGTGCCCAGGCGGAACGACAGGTCCTTGTACGGTACGGGCAGCGTGTGCGTCTCGGTGCCGATGGTGGGGATCATGGTCACCAGGCCACGCAGCACGTAGCCGATGCCGATGGTCAGCATGACGATGGAGAACGCGGGCTGGCCCAGGATGGGTCGGATCACGGCACGTTCGAGCACCGTGCCGAACAACCCCATGGCCGCGATGCTGGCGAGCACCGCCACCCAGAAGGGACAGCCGAGCACCGTCATCAGCGCCAGGCCGCAGAAGGCGCCCAGCATCATCAGCTCGCCCTGGGCGAAGCTCACGGTTTCGGTGGCCTTGTAGATGAGCACGAAGCCGAGCGCGATCAGGCCGTAGATGCAGCCCTGGGCGACCCCGCTGATCAACAGTTGCACGAATTGCACACTGGCTCTCCAGAATATTTATACAAAGCATTTGCTTTGCATAAATAATGGTGCCTGTGCGCGGCCCGTACCGCACTCGGGGCTAACCCTGATGGGGATCAAGGCGCATGTTGTCCCTTTGCAGGCGTGCGCGCAATAAGGGTTGCGTCCTATGCGGCGCCAGGAGAAACCGATGGCCATAGAGGTAGACAAGCAAGGCCGTGTCACGCTGGTGACATTGCACCGACCCGGCGTGCGCAACGCGGTGGACGCCGCCACCGCCCAGGCGCTGCATGCAGCCTTTCTGGATTTCGAACGCGACGATGGCGCCGACGTGGCCGTGTTCCATGGTGCCGGCGGGCATTTCTGCGCCGGCTGGGACCTTCAGGCAGGTGCCCGGTTGCAGGCCGAAGGCACCTCGCCAGAAGCCTTGGCCAGGGGGCTCGACTACGCGGCCAGTACGCCGGATCCACCGGGGCCCATGGGCCCGAGCCGGCTGCAACTGTCCAAGCCCGTGGTGGCCGCCATCAGCGGCGCCGCCGTGGCTGGCGGCATGGAACTGGCGCTGTGGTGCGACCTGCGCGTGATGGAAGAGGACGCCTACTTCGGCGTGTACTGCCGCCGCTTCGGCGTGCCGCTGATCGATGGCGGCACGGTGCGCCTGCCGCGCCTGATCGGGCTGTCGCAGGCGCTCGACCTGATCCTTACGGGCCGCAAGGTCGAGGCGCACGAGGCGCTGCGCATAGGCCTGTGCAACCGTGTCGTACCACCCGGGCAGGCGTTGGTGGCCGCCCTGGCGCTGGCGGGCGAGATAGCCGCCTTCCCGCAGGCCACGCTGCGGGCGGACCGTGCAAGCGCGATCGCGCAGGAGGGGCTGCGGCTGGCCGATGCGTTGCTGCAGGAATGGCAGGGCGGCAGGGCCTGCCTGGCCGATGCGCTGCGGGGCGCGGCGCGCTTTGCCGCGGGCCAGGGGCGGCACGGAAAGTTTTGATTGAAAATGACCGGGAAAGCGCACCCATGATGGCATGGCCTGCTATCCGTTGAAGAGCGCACGGAGACAACGCACAGGAACACCATGAGCAAAACAAGCACCGCACCGCCGCAGGAATTCGAGCCCGAATTCGTGGCCGGCCTGAAATCCATCTTCGAGGAAAAGATCGTCTTCAACCAGGTGCTGGGCCTGAAGATCACCGGCCTGCACCCCGACCGGGTGGAGGGTCGCATCGAGATGAAACCCGAACTGGTGGGCCACTATGCCTACAACCGCGTGCACGGCGGCGTGATCAGCGCAGGCCTCGATGCCATGGGCGGCCTGGCCGTCATGGCCGCCATCGGTGCGCGCCACATGGACGAGGCGCCCGACCAGCGCCTGCACCGCTTTGCCAAGCTCGGTACCATCGATTTGCGCATCGACTACCTGCGCCCGGGCATTGGTAGCCATTTCACGCTGCATGCCGAGGTGCTGCGGCTGGGCTCGCGCGTGGCGACCACGCGCATGGAATTCAAGGGGCCCAACGGCGAGATCATGTCGGCGGGGGCTGCGGCCTACATCGTCTCCTGAACATCTGTCGGCCAAGGATGTAACAGGCGCATGTGTGATCCCGCAAGCCTTGCAAGTGCATGCTACGGGTGAACCGTTTGGTTACCGTTCTTGCGTAAAGCGCGCATCCATCGCGTAGGCCCCCTCCTACGATAAAGCCTCTTTTCAAGGAGTACCGATGGCCGTGCAAAACCCCTTCTTTGGCAAGCGTGAACCCGAGTCGTTTCAGCCCCGCCACAGTCCTTCCAATTCCACCGGCCTGAACAGTTCGGTGGCCAACTCCTCTGCAGCTGCCACCAGCGCTGCGGCGGCATCGGCCCCCGCCAGCCCGGCCCTGGCCAAGCCCTCCCCGGCCTCGGATTCCACCGGCAGCAAGCTCACGGTGGGCCCCAACATCAAGCTCAAGGGCGTGGAGATCACCGATTGCGACACCCTCGTGGTCGAGGGCACGGTAGAGGCCACCATGGACTCGCGCGTGATCCAGATCTCCGAGCACGGGGCTTTCCGCGGCTCGGCCGAGATCGACATCGCCGAAATCCACGGTGAGTTCAACGGCACGCTCACCGTGCGCCAGAAGCTCGTGATCTACAGCACCGGCAAAGTCAACGGCAAGATCCGCTACGGCAAGCTGGTGGTGGAAGAGGGCGGTCAGTTGGCGGGCGAGATCGAGTCGGGCATCGGCTCGGGCAGCTCATCGTCCTCGGCATTGCGCAGCGCGCCGGCGCAGCAGCCCGTGCGGGCCGAGCCCACGGCGATGGCCGTGGCCGCCTGAACGCCATGACCGGGGCCGCGCAGGTCCCGGTCCTTCAGTCCGCCGATCCGGCCTGATCGCCTTCCTTTTTGGGGCGCGGCACTGGGCGCGGGCGGCCTTCGTCGTCGATGGCCACATAGGTCAGGCGCGCTTCCGTCACCTTGACGTAGCGCCCCTGGTCGGAAAAGCGTTCCGCATACACCTCCACCTGCACGGTGACCGAGGTGTTGCCCACGCGCGTAATCGATGAGAAGAACGACAGGATGTCGCCCACGCGCACGGGCTGCTTGAAGATGAATTCGTTGACCGCCACGGTCGCCATGCGGCCCTGCATGTAGCGCGCCGGCAGCACCGAACCGGCCAGGTCGACCTGCGCCATCACCCAGCCACCAAAGATGTCGCCATTGCCGTTGGTGTCCGCCGGCATGGGGATCACCTTGAGCACCAGCTCCTTGTCTGTGGGCAATAGGGCGGCGGGTGGGCTGAAAGTCGCGGACATGGGCACAATCTCGGTTGGGGCTGGCACGGATGCTGGAGGACACCTTGGGTGGTTTCCAGGGCCAACCCAAAGAAAAACCCTCCGGGCGCCAGCCGGGTCGGTAAGAACAACAACCGGAATTGTCCCCCATGCGCCCTGTCGGCGAACCCACCCCCCTCCAAACACCGGCTTCCGCAGCCACCGCCCCCTCTGACTGGGCCACCATTGGCCGCCTGCTGCCCTATCTGTGGCAGTACAAATGGCGCGTGGTCGCGGCCATCGTCTTCATGGTGGGCGCCAAGGTGGCCAACGTGGGCGTGCCCGTGCTGCTCAAGACCCTGGTCGACACCATGGACCTGAAGCTGGGCGACCCCGCCACGTTGCTGGTGGTGCCGGTGGGTCTGCTGCTGGCCTACGGGGCGCTGCGCCTGTCCACCTCGATCTTCAGCGAGCTGCGCGAACTGGTGTTTGCCAAGGCCACGCAGGGCGCCGCGCGCTCCATTGCGCTGCAGACCTTCGAGCACCTGCACGCCTTGAGCCTGCGCTTTCACCTGGAGCGGCAGACCGGGGGCATGACGCGCGACATCGAGCGCGGCGTGCGCGGCATCGAGTCGCTGATCTCCTTCACCCTCTTCAACGTGGTGGCCACGCTGGTCGAGGTGGCCCTGGTGCTCACGGTGCTGGCCGTCAAATTCGATGCCTGGTTCGCCTGGATCACGCTGGCGGCGCTGGCGTTCTACATCACCTTCACGGTGCTGGTCACCGAGTGGCGCACCCAGTTTCGCCGCGAGGCCAACGAGTTCGACTCGGCCGCGCACACCAAGGCGGTCGATTCGCTGCTGAACTACGAGACCGTCAAGTATTTCAACAACGAAGCCTTCGAGGCCCGGCGCTACGACGAAAGCCTGGAGCGGCTGCGCCATGCGCGCCTGAAGAGCCAGACCACGCTGTCCATGCTCAACGCGGGCCAGCAGCTCATCATCGCCATCGGCCTGGTGGCCATGCTGTGGCGCGCCACGCAGGGCGTGGTCGACGGCCGCATGACGCTGGGTGACCTGGTCATGGTCAACGCCTTCATGATCCAGCTGTACATTCCGCTGAACTTCCTCGGTGTCATCTACCGCGAGATCAAGCAGAGCCTGACCGACCTGGACAAGATGTTCGTGCTGATGGACAAGGAGCGCGAGGTGGCTGATGCCCCCGGCGCACAGCCACTTGCGGGCCTGGACCAGGCCACGGTGCGTTTCGAGGACGTGCATTTCGCCTACGACACGCGCAAGGGGGAGGGCGCTGCCAGCGGCCGGCCCATTTTGCAGGGCGTGAGCTTCGAGATCCCCGCCGGCAAGACGGTGGCCGTGGTCGGCCCATCGGGCTCGGGCAAGTCCACGCTGGCGCGGCTGCTCTACCGGTTCTACGACATCCAGCAGGGGCGCATCACCATCGCCGGGCAGGAGATCCGCTCGGTCACCCAGGACAGCGTGCGCCAGGCCATCGGCATCGTGCCGCAGGACACGGTGCTGTTCAACGATACCATCGCCTACAACATCGCCTACGGCCGCCCGGGCGCCAGCCAGGCCGAGGTGGAGGGCGCAGCGCGTTCGGCGCGCATCCACGACTTCATCGCCGGCACGCCGGCTGGCTATGGGGCCATGGTGGGTGAGCGCGGGCTCAAGCTCTCGGGCGGCGAAAAACAGCGCGTGGCAATCGCCCGCACCTTGCTCAAGAACCCACCCATCCTGATTTTCGACGAAGCCACTTCGGCGCTCGACTCGGCGAACGAACGCGCCATCCAGGCCGAACTGCAGAGCGCGGCCCAGAACAAGACCACCCTGCTGATCGCGCACCGCCTGTCCACTGTGGTCGATGCGCACGAGATCCTGGTCATGGACGCCGGCCGCATCATCGAGCGCGGCACCCATGCCGAACTGCTGGCCCAGCGTGGGCGCTACTCCAGCATGTGGGCACTGCAGCAAAGCGATGGAGCGGCATGAAGCCTGCCTCCATCCATCGGAACCGCTTTTGATTTCCCTTTGATTCCACTGCCATGAAACCTGTCCTGCTTGCCCTGTCGTTTCTCTCGGAAGAACACTGCGCCCAATTGTCGGAAACCTTCGATCTGGTCTACGTGCCGGATGCGCCCCAGCACCAGGCTGCCATCGCCGAGCATGGTAGCCGCGTGCGGGTGGTGCTCACCATCGGCTCCATCGGCATCACGCCCGCGCAGATCGATGCGCTGCCGGCCCTCACGCTGATCTGCGCCCTGGGTGCGGGCTACGAGAACATCGCCGTGGCGCATGCCAAGGCGCGCGGCATCGTGGTGGCCAATGGCGCCGGCACCAACGACGACTGCGTGGCCGACCATGCCTTCGGTTTGCTGATCGCGGCCGTGCGCGGCATCCCCAAGCTGGATGTCGCCACTCGCCAGGGCGTGTGGCGCACGGCACTGCCGCTGCCACCGAATGTTTCGCACAAGCGCATCGGCATCATCGGCCTGGGCACCATCGGCAAGAAGATTGCACAGCGCGCGCTGGGCTTCGATCTGCAGGTGGGCTACCACAACCGCAGCGAGCGCACGGACGTGCCCTACCGCTATTTCGGCGACGTGAAGTCGCTGTCCGAGTGGGCCGATTTTCTGGTCGTGGCTACGCCCGGCGGGCCAGGCACACAGCACCTGGTCAATGCCCCGGTGCTAGATGCCCTGGGGCCGCGCGGCTACCTGGTCAATATCGCGCGCGGCAGCGTGATCGACACTGCAGCGCTGGCCCAGGCGTTGCGCGAAGGGCGCGTGGCGGGGGCCGGCCTGGATGTCTACGAGAGCGAGCCCGCGCCACCGGCCGAATTGCTGGATCTGGACACCGTGGTGCTCACACCCCACGTGGGCGGCTGGTCGCCCGAGGCGGTGCAGGCCTCTGTGGACCGCTTCGTCGAGAATGCGCGCCGGCACCTCGCGGGCGAGTCGCCGGTTTCGCCGGTCTGAAAGCGCGCTGGAGAAGGGGGCTCAGCCCCCGCCGAGCACCTTGTACAAGGTGATGCGGTTGGTCTGCTCGGCCAACTGCAGGCTCAGCAGGGTCTGCTGCGCCGCGTACAGCGAGCGCTGCGCGTCGAGCACCGTGAGGTAGTTGTCGGCCCCGGCCTTGAAGCGGGCTTCGGACAGGGCGTACACCCGCTCCGTCGCCGCCAGCAGCGAGGTCTGTGCGGTGATGCGGTCCGTCAGCGTGGCGCGTTCTGCCAGGGCGTCGGCGGCTTCGCGGAAGGCGGTCTGGATGACCTTCTCGTACTGCGTGAGGGCAATGCGCTGGTTGGCGTGGGCCACGTCCAGGTTGGCCTGGTTGCGGCCACCGTCGAAGATCGGAAGCCGGATCTGCGGCACGAAGCTCCACAGCAGGTTGCCGCTGCCGAACAGGCCCGAAAGCTCCGTGCTGGCCGTGCCCAGGTTGGCCGTGAGCGAGATGCTGGGGAAGAAGGCTGCGCGCGCGGCGCCGATGTTGGCGTAGCTGGCCTGCAGGCTGCGCTCCGCGGCCATCACGTCGGGGCGCAAGAGCAGCACGCTCGACGGGATCTGCGCCGGCACTGCCAGCAGTTGCAGGGCGCTTTCGCGCAGCATGGGCACCTGCGTGGCCGCCTGCGTGACGCGCTCACTGCGCCGCTCGTCCGGCACCTGTGCGGCCACAGGCACGGGGGGCGCCACCTGTACGGCGGGCAGCAGGGTGGCGGGAACGGGCGAGCCCACCAGCAGTTGCAGCGCATTGCGGTCGCGCGCCACCTGGCTGGTGAAGGCCGCGACGTCTGCGCGCGCGCTGTCCACTGTGGTCTGGTTCTGCGCCAGCACCAGGCCCGAGGTGCCGCCCAGGCGGTGCGTGCGCTCGGTCAGGGAGTAGGAGGCTTCGCGCGAGCGCAGGGTTTCCTTCGCCAGCTCCAGGCGTGCCTGGTCGGCCGCGAGGTTGAGCCAGGCATTGGTGACCTCGGCCACCAGGCTCAGCTGCACGCTGCGCTGGGTGTCGGTGACGCGCAGCACCTCCTGCAGTGCGGACTCGTTGAGGTTGCGCACGCGGCCGAAGAAGTCGAGCTCATAGCTGGTGATGCCCAGTTGCGCGCTGTACTGCTCGCCGATCTGCGAGCGGCCGGCGGTGGTCAGGTCGGCGGCGGTGCGGGCGCGGCTGCCCTGGGCCGTGCCGCTCACGCTGGGCAGGCGATCGGCGCGGCTCACGCCGTACTGGGCCTGGGCGCGCTCGATGGCCAGCGCTGCGGCTCGCAGGTCGCGGTTGTTCTGCAGCGCGAGGGTGATGACGTCGCGCAACTGTGCAGACTGCACCACCGCGTCCCAGCCCAGCGGGGCATAGGTCTCGCTGGCGCCTGCCGTCGTGGCGGCGTTGTCCAAGGCTGCGGGCACCGGGGCGACAGGGCGGTCGTAGCTGGGTGCCAGATTGGTGCAGCCGGCCAGGACCAGCAGGGCGCACAGGGGAGTCATCAGGGCTTTGGACATGCCGGTGGACACAACGGGGTAGGCAAGAACGGTACGGAAGCTCATGCCTGCGCCTCCTGGGCTCCTGCAGGCGGCGTGGCGGGCGCGGCGGGGGCCTGGCCCTGGCCCTTGCGCCGCTGGACCAGGGAGCGCACGAGCAGGAAGAACACGGGCACGAAGAACAGCCCCAGCACGGTGGAGGCCACCATGCCGCCGAGCACGCCGGTGCCGATGGCCTGGCGGCCGCCGGCACCCGCGCCCGTGCCGATGGCCAGAGGCAGCACGCCGAAGCCGAAGGCCAGCGAAGTCATGAGGATGGGGCGCAGGCGCATGCGCACGGCTTCCACCGTGGCGTCGTACAGGTTCTTGCCCTGGGTTTGCAATTGCACCGCGAATTCGACGATCAGGATGGCGTTCTTGGACGCCAGCCCCACGGTGGTGAGCAGCCCCACCTGGAAGTACACGTCGTTGGTCATGCCGCGCGTGTAGGTGGCCAGCAAGGCGCCGATCACGCCCAGCGGCACCGCCAGCATCACCGAGAACGGCACGCTCCAGCTTTCGTACAGGGCCGCCAGGCACAGGAACACGAAGAGGATGGAGACGGCGTAGAGCAAGGGCGCCTGCGAGCCCGAGCGGCGCTCCTGCAGCGAGGCGCCGGTCCACTCCATGCCGATGCCGGGCGGCAGCTTTTTCATGATTTCCTCGATGGCCACCATGGCGTCGCCCGAGCTGGCGCCTGGCGCGGTTTCGGCCTGCAGTTCCAGGGCGGGGCTGCCGTTGTAGCGCATGAGCTGGGGCGGGCCGTTGGTCCACGAGGTGCTGGCAAAGGTCGAGAAAGGCACCATTTCGCCATTGCGGTTGCGCACGCTCCAGTGACCGATGTCTTGCGGCAGCATGCGATAGGGCGCATCGCCCTGCACATACACGCGCTTGACGCGGCCCTGGTGCACGAAGTCGTTCACATAGGTGCCGCCCATGGCGCTGGAGAGCACGCCGTTGATGTCCGCCGTGGTCAACCCCTGGGCCGCGGCCTTGCGGTCATCGATGGTGACCTTGAGCTCCGAGGTGTTGTCGAAATTGGTGGTCCGCACATTGGTGAGGATCGGGTTCTGGCGGGTCAGTTCGATCAACTGGTCCTTGGCGGCGACGAGAGCGTCCTGCCCCAGGCCATTGAGGTCCTTGACCATGAAGTTGATGCCCGCGCTCGACCCCAGGCCGCGCACGGCGGGCGGCAGCGAGACGAAGATGCGTGCGTCGCGGATCTTGGCGAGGTCCTTGGTGGCCTGGCTGGCGATGACCTCCGCCGACTGGCTGCGCAGCGGGCGTTCCGCCCAGGGCTTGAGCCGGATGAACATGTTGCCGGAGTTCTGGTTGCCGTTGTTGCCGGCAATCGAATTCACACGCAGCACTTCGGGCTTGGCCAGAAAGTAGTCCTTGATTTCATCAAGCACCACACCCAGGCGCTCGTCGGTGGCGCCAGAGGGCAAGGTGATCGAGGCCGTCACGAAACCCTGGTCCTCATTGGGCAGGAAGGAGGTGGGCAGTACCTTGAACAGCAGCCCCACGCCCACCAGGATCGCCAGGTAGATCACGACCATGCGCAGGCTGCGCTTGAGCAGGCCGCCCACGACGCGCTGGTAGCGGTTGGCCGTGCTGTCGAACGTGCGGTTGAACCAGGCGAAGAAGCGGTCGCTCAGGCCGAGCAGGCCACGCCTTGGCGGGCCGTCATGGGCTGCGTGGTGGCCCTTTTCGATGGGCTTGAGCAGGGTGGCGCACAGCGCAGGGGTCAGCGTCAGCGCCACGAACACCGACAGCGCCATGGCCGAGACGATGGTGATGGAGAACTGGCGGTAGATGACCCCCGTGGAGCCCGTGAAGAAGGCCATGGGGATGAACACGGCCGACAGGGTGAGGCCGATGCCTACCAGTGCAGGCGTGATCTCCTTCATCGACTTGCGCGTGGCCTCCTTCGGCGACAGGCCTTCCTCGCTCATCACGCGTTCCACGTTCTCCACCACCACGATGGCGTCGTCCACCAGCAGGCCGATGGCCAGCACCATGGCGAACATGGTCAGCATGTTGATCGAGTAGCCCAGCGCCGAGAGCACGCCGAAGGTGCCCAGCAGCACCACGGGCACGGCGATGGCCGGGATCATCGTGGCGCGGAAGTTCTGCAGGAAGATGAACATCACGATCACCACCAGCAGCATCGCCTCGGCCAGGGTCTTGACGACCTCCTCGATGGAGGCGCGCACGAACGGGGTGGAGTCGGAGCTGACGACACCGTTGATGCCATCCGGGAAGAAGGGTTCGAGCTCCTTCATCTTGCGTGCCACGGCATCGGCCACTTCCATGGCATTGGCGCCGTCGGCCAGCACGATGCCGATACCGGCGCCCGGCTGCCCGTTCAGGCGCGACTTCACGGTGAGGTTGTCCGCCTCCAGCGCCACCCGGGCCACATCGGCCATGGTGACCACCGAGCCATCGGTGCCGGACTTGAGGACAATGCGCTCGAACTCCTCCACCGTCTGCAGCTTGGTGCGCGCGGTGATGGTGGCATTGAGCATCTGCCCGGCGGGCGCGGGCTGCTGGCCCAACTGGCCGGCCGAGACCTGCGCGTTCTGGGCATTGAGCGCGTTGATCAGGTCCGACGGCATCAGCGCGAACTTCTCCATCTTGGCCGGGTCGATCCAGATGCGCATGGCATAAGATGTGCCGAACACGGTCACGTCGCCCACGCCGTCCAGGCGGGCGATCACGTCCACCACGTTGCTGGAGATGTAGTCGCCAATGGCCACCTGGGTCACGGTGGGGTCGGGCGAGGTGAACACGTAGGTCACCAGGAAGTCCTGGCCGCCCTTGTTCACGAACACGCCGCGGCTTTTCACGGCCTCGGGCAGGCGGTTCATGGCCGCCTGCAGCTTGTTCTGCACCTGCACCTGGGCCACGTCGATGTTGGCGCCGGGGGCAAACGTGAGCGTGGTGCGCGAGCGGCCGGCGGAGTCGCTGGTCGAGCCCATGTACAGCAGGCTGTCGATGCCCTTGAGCTGCTGCTCGATCACCTGGGTCACCGAGTTGTCGACCGTGCCGGCCGAGGCACCGGTATAGGTGGTGTTGATGGTCACGCGCGGTGGCGCGATGTCGGGGTACTGCTCCAGCGGCAGCGTGAAGATGGACATCGCCCCCGCCAGCATGATGACGATGGACAGCACCCAGGCGAAGACCGGGCGGTTGATGAAGAACTGGGCCATGGATCAGCGTGGGTGTGGTGGGGTCGCAGGTCGGTCGGGCGAGGCGTTGCGCGCAGCGCGCCTCAGGAGCTGGCGGCGGCCGACGAGGCCGTGGCCGCCGCAGGTGCGGCCTTGTCGCGTGGCTTGACCACCGTGGGCTTGACCGTCTGGCCCACGCGGGCCTTCTGGAAGCCGTCCACCATCACCTTTTCACCGGCCTTGACGCCCGAGATCACCAGCCAGCGGTTGCCTACGGCCTGGCCGAGTTCCACCGGGCGTTTGGTGAGCTTGTTGTCCTCGCCCACCACCTGCACGCTGGGCTCGCCGGCGGCGTTGCGGATCACGGCCTCCTGGGGCAGCAACAGGGCCTGTGGCGCCACGCTGGTGGCCAACTGGGAGCGTACGTACATGCCGGGCATGATGAAATGGTCGGGGTTCGGGAAGGTCGCTCGCAGGGTGATCGCACCCGAGGTCGGGTTCACTGCGGTGCCGGTGAACTGCAGCGTGCCTTCCTTTTCGTAGGTCGAGCCATCCTCCAGGATGAGCTTCACCTTGGCCTGGTTGGAATCCACGCGCGTGAACTTGCCTTCCTGCCATTGCCTGCGCAGCTGCAGCAGCTCCGCGCTGGACTGCGTGATGTCCACCTGGATCGGGTCGAGCTGCTGGATGGTGGTCAGCGCATTGGCCTGGTTCGCCGTGACCAGGGCGCCGGCCGTGACGGCCGACAGCCCGATGCGCCCGGAGATGGGGGCCAGCAGGCGTGTGTAGCGCATGTTGATGCGAGCAGCGTCCAGCGCCGCCTGCGCCACGCCCACGTCGGCCTGGGTCTGCTGCACCGCCGCCTGGCTTTCGTCGAAGACCTGGCGGCTGATGGCGTCGATCTCGACCAGTTCCGCATTGCGTTTGGCGTTGACCTGGGCCGTGCGCGCCGTGGCCTGCGCCTTGGCGAGCACTGCCTGGGCGCTGGCCTGGGCGGCTTCGTAGGTGGCCGGGTCCACCTGGTACAGCGGCTGGCCGGCCTTGACCAGCGCGCCCTCGGTGAACAGGCGCTTCTGGATGATGCCGTTGATCTGCGGGCGGATGTCGGCGTTCTGGAAGGCCGCCGTGCGGCCCGGCAGCTCCGTGCTCAGGGTCTGGCTTTCGGGGGCCAGCACCACCACGCCCACCGCCGGTTCACCGGCCGGCTTGCCGGCCCCGGCCTGGGGGGGCTGGTCCTTGCCGGAGCAGGCCACCAGGCCGCCGATGCACAGGGCAGCGATGCAGGTTCGTGCCCAGGCCGGGCTCAGCCGGGACAAGGGGAGGGCAGCAGGGCGGACGGGGGCGGGGGCCAGCGTCAGCGAGCCCGTGGCAGCCGGGCGTGCGGCATTCAGAAGGAACGGCATGGGAGACGGTGAGTCAGAGTTGAAGGCATTGTGGGGGCCATATGTGTACGCACGATAAAGTTGGCAAAGCCGGAGCCTGTTGGCGGGCTTTTTTCAGACAGATGCGCGCGCGTCCCGCACCGCAGCAGCGCTTGCAAGCATCGGGCCAGCCGGGGTGGCCACCCCGGCGGCCGCCCACGAAAAAGGCGCCCCTTGTTACAGGGGGCGCCTTGGATTGTGCGGGCCGCCCTTATCGGCTGCCGGTATGTGCTTATGCGTTTATTGCTTGCGCGCGGCAATCGCCTTTTCGGCCTGGGCCACCAGGTCGGCACCGATCTGGCCCTTCCACTTCTCGAACACGGGGCGGGTGGCCTTCACGAAGGCCTCGCGCTCGGCGGGACTCAGCTGGGTCACGGTCACGCCATTGGCTGCGATGTCCTTGAGCAGGGGCTTGTCGGCCTCGACCATGCCCTTGCGCGCGATGGCGATCTCTTCCTTGCCGGCGTCGATGGCGGCCTGCTTGACGATCTCGCGGTCAGCCGGCGTCCAGGAGTTCCAGATGTCCTTGTTCACCACGAAGATCAGCGGGTCGTTGATGTAGCCCCACATGGTCACGTGCTTCTGGGCCACGGTGTGCAGCTTGGCGGCCATGTACACGGCGATCGGGTTCTCCTGGCCGTCCACGGCGCCACTGGCCATGGCGGGCTGGGCATCGGCCCAGCTCATCTGAGTGGGGTTGGCGCCCAGCGCGGTGAAGGTGTCCAGGAACAGGGGCGAGCCCACCACGCGGATCTTCAGGCCCTTCAGGTCGTCAGGGGTCTTGATGGCTTTCTTGGAATTGGAGATCTCGCGGTAGCCGTTCTCGCCCCAGGCCAGGGGCACCACGCCGGCCTTGTCCAGCGTGCTGAAGATGTTCTTGCCGACTTCGCCCTGCGTGAGTGCGTCCACTGCGGCGTAGTCGGGCATCAGGAAGGGCAGCGAGAACAGGTTCAGCTGCTTGACCTGGGGCGACCAGTTGATGGTGGAGCCCACCGCCATGTCGATCACGCCCTGGCGCAGCGCCGAGAACTCGCGCGTCTGGTCGCCCTGGATCAGCGAGACACCGGGGTACAGCTTGATGTTGATGCGGCCCTGCGTGCGTTCGCGCACCTTGTTGGCCCACAGCTCACCGCCCTTGCCCCAGGGGAAGGCAGTGCCCAGCACCAGGGACATGCGGTATTCGCTCTTGTAGGCCGTCTGTGCGATGGCGGCCGGGGCGGCGAAGGCCAGTGCGGCGGCAGCGGCCACGGCGGAAGTCAGAAAGGTGCGCAATTTCATGTTGTCAGTCTCCTGGGGTCAATTTTGTAGGGTTAAAAGCAAATCGGTCTCGGGGTTTACTACGGGTCAGTAGCCCAGTCGCGCCGGCAACCACAGTGCCAGTGGCGGGAAGGCGATCACCAGCACCATCACGAGGAACATGGCGAACAGCATCCAGCCCACCCAGCGCACGGTCGATTCCATGCGCACGCCGGCGATGCGGCACGAGACCATCAGGTTCACCGCCAGCGGCGGGGTGAACTGGCCCAGCGCCACCTTGAGCGTCAGGATCACGCCGAACCAGACCGGGTCCCACTGGTAGTGCTGCATGATGGGC
Organism: Acidovorax sp. Root219; assembly: GCF_001428665.1. Classification (GTDB taxonomy): domain Bacteria; phylum Pseudomonadota; class Gammaproteobacteria; order Burkholderiales; family Burkholderiaceae_C; genus Acidovorax. The sequence continues at coordinate 137,916 of NZ_LMIJ01000010.1, read as the reverse complement.
AGGAGCAGCGGCACGAAGATCAGGAAGATGGAGATGCCGTCGAGGAACATGCCCACGGTGATGAGCAGCACGATCAGCAGCGCCAGCACGCCGTATTCGCCCAGGCCCGAATTCACGATGGCCTTGGCCACCGGGTCGATCACCCCGAGGGTGGACAGCGAGTAGGCAAAAATCCCCGCGAGCGAGACCACGAGCAGGATCACGGCCGACAGCTCGCCCGATTCGCGCAGGATGGGGAACAGGTCGCGCACCTTGATCGTGCGGTGGATCACCATGCCCACGAAGAGGCCGTAGAACACCGCTACCACGGCCGCTTCGGTGGGTGTGAACCAGCCGGCGCGCATGCCGCCCAGGATCAGCACCGGTGCGGCCAGGCCCCACAGGGCTTCGCGCAGGCTCTTCCAGAACGGGGGGCGGGGCATGGTGGATTCGAGCGCACCCATCTTGTGCTTGCGCGCCATCCACACGGCCGGAATGATCAATGCGATGCCGGCCAGGATGCCCGGGATCATGCCGGCAGCGAACAGCGCGGGCACCGAGGCGCCCGGCACCAGCACCGAGTAGATGATGAAGGCGACGGACGGCGGTATCAGGATGTCGGTGGCCGCAGCCGCCCCCACCACGCTGGCCGAGAACGAGGGCGGGTAGCCCGCGCGCGACATGGCCGCGATCATCACGCCGCCCACGGCGGCGGCGTTGGCCGGGCCCGAGCCCGAGATGCCGCCCAGGAACATGGCCACGGCAATCGCCACCAGCGGCAGCATGCCCGGGCCGCGTCCGACGATGGCCACGGCGAAGTTCACCAGGCGCAGGGCCACGCCCGAGCGGTCGAAGATGGAGCCGACCAGCACGAACATCGGAATCGCCAGCAGCGGGTACTTGCCCAGGCCGGCATAGAAGTTCTGCGGCACGGCCAGCAGGCCGAACCACTGGCTGTCGGCATTCGCCAGCGCAATCGCGGCGGCACCGGCCAGCCCCAGGGCAGCGCCTATCGGCACGCCCAGGAACATCAGGCCCAGGAAGGCCACGAACAGGAGCGTGGCGATCATGGCTGTGCGTCCTCGGCGGGGCTTTCGGGCCGCAGCGCTTCACGGCTGCGGCGCAGCAGCAGGCCCACGGCCCGCGCAGCGATCAGCGCCGAGATGACGGGCAGCCAGATGGAATACCACCACTGCGGCACGCCGATGCCCGGCGAGGTCTCGCCAAAGCGGTAGTCGTCCCAGACCACGCGCACGCTGAGCACCGCGATCAGCGCGAACAGCACGGCCACGGCCACGGCGCCCAGCTGCGCCAGGCGCTTGCGGCGCGCGGCCGAGCCGCCTTCGGCAAAGTATTCGATGCGGATGTGCTGGTCGCGTGCCACGGCGGCGGAGCCCGCCACCAGGGCCAGCACGATCATCAGGAAGACGGAGATCTCTTCCGTCCAGGCGAAGGAGGAACTGGTGAAGTAGCGCACCAGCACATTGGCAAAGGTGATCAGCGCCAGCGCAGCCATGACGATGACGGTGAGCCAGTCCTCGATGCGCAGGGAGCGGGGTTCTTCGGAGTCAGGGGCGGCGACGGGCACGGAGGCGTCGGTCACCGGCCCTTGGGGAGGGGTGGAGGACATCGGGGCGGCGGTACAGGAGAACAAACAGGACGGGCCGGTCGCTCTGCCCGCCGGTGTTGTGCACCTGGGGCCGTGACGCGGGAGCGCGCTTTGGACGCAACTTTCCCTATTATGCGGTGCGTTGCTATGTGTGCACACCAATGGTGCGCTATGGATAAACCCTTGTACAGGCTTTCCACCACAGGCCAGCACGCGGCAGGGCCGGCACCGATAATGCACCGATGGAAACCAAGTGGCTTGAAGATTTCGTCAGTCTTGCGGAAACGCGCAGCTTCAGCCGGTCCGCCCAGTTGCGGCATGTGACGCAGCCCGCCTTTTCGCGGCGCATCCAGGCCCTGGAGGCCTGGGCCGGTACCGATCTGGTGGACCGCAGCTCCTACCCCACGCGCCTCACGCCGGCCGGCAAAACCCTGTACGACCAGGCGCTGGAGATGCTGCAGGCGCTGCAGAACACCCGGGCCATGCTGCGCGCGCACACCAGTGCAGGCAAGGACATGATCGAGTTCGCGGTGCCGCACACGCTGGCCTTCACCTTCTTCCCGGCCTGGGTGTCGAGCCTGCACGACAAGTTCGGCCCCTTCAAGAGCCGGCTGATCGCCCTGAACGTGCACGACGCCGTGATGCGCCTGGTGGAAGGGGGCTGCGACCTGCTGATCGCCTACCACCACCCCTCACAGCCCTTCCAGCTCGATGCCGACCGCTACGAGATGGTGAGCCTGGGCCAGGAGGTGCTGTCCCCGTACTCCAAGGCCGACGCCGACGGGCAGCCTCTGTTCCGGCTACCGGGCCGGGTGGGCCAGCCGCTGCCCTACCTGGGCTATGCGCCCGGTGCCTACCTGGGGCGGGTGACGGAGCTGATCCTCAAGGAGTCGGGCACGGCGATCCACCTGGACCGGGTCTACGAGACCGACATGGCCGAGGGCCTCAAGGCCATGGCGCTCGAAGGGCATGGCGTGGCCTTCCTGCCCCACAGCGCTGTCAAGAAAGAGCTGCGCACGCGCAAGCTGGTCAGTGCCGCCCCGCCGGACACCGAGGGCCTGCAGATGACCATGGATGTGCGCGCCTACCGTGAAAAGCCCTCGGGCAAGGAAGCGCCCAAGGGCACGGCCCAGGCCCTGTGGACTTATCTGCAGGCGCAGGCGGCATGAACAGCCGGTTTTTCATGCCTAGGGTAAATACGGATATAAACAGTTTGCATAGTTGTCCGCGCAAACGGCATTGGAATTTCATGGTAACGACACGTACAGTCGCCCCCATTGCTGGATCAGCGATGGCGATGTAGTCTCTTTCAGGCCCCACGGTGGCACGAAGATTGCAAATCTGATTCCACTTCCTATTTACCGAGACATCCGCATGAAAGTTCAGCATTGGGGTTTGGCGTGGGGCATTGCTGCCTTGTGCTGCGCATCCGCGGCGTCTGCGCAGGGGGTGCTCGAACGCGTCAGCGGTGGCGGCAAGATGGTGATCGCGTACCGCGAGTCGTCAGTGCCCTTCTCGTATATCGACACCAAGACAGGCAAGCCGGTGGGCTACGCCATGGACCTGTGCCTGCGCCTGGCCGACGTGGTGCGCAAGAAGACGGGCAAGAAGGACATGCAGGTCGAGTTCCTGGCGGTCACGCCAGCCAACCGGATTGCGATGATCGAGCAGGGCAAGGCCGACATGGAGTGCGGCTCCACCACCAACAATGCCGAGCGGCGCCAGAAGGTGGCCTTCACGGTGCCGCATTTCATCACCGGCGCGCGCCTGCTGGTGAAATCCGCCAGCACCATCGACCGCGTGGAAGATCTCAATGGCAAGAAGCTGGTGTCCACCAAGGGGACCACGCCGCTGAAGGCGGCCGACCAGGCCAACCGCGAGCGCCTGATGGGCATCACCATCCTGGAAGCGCCCGACCACGCCAAGGCCGTGGAGATGGTGGAAAAGGGCGAGGCCGATGCCTTCGTGATGGACGACGTGCTGCTGTACGGCCTGGCCGCCGGCCGGCCGAACCCGGGTGCCTTGAAGGTGGTGGGCCGGTTCATGACCACCGAGCCCCTGGCCATCATGCTGCCCAAGAATGACCCCGAATTCAAGAAGCTGGTGGATGAGGAGATGCGCCGCCTCATCACCAGCCGGGATATCTACCCCATATATGAGAAGTGGTTCGCCAAACCGATTCCCCCGAACAACACCACGCTGAACCTTCCGGTCAGTTATCTGTTGCGGGACTTCTGGAAATACCCTACCGACCAGGTCCCGTTCTGACTAATATCGCTGGTCGCGTGGTTCCCTTTTTGGTTTTTTGCCCGCCGGTGCTTCCGGGCTGGGTAAATCTCTAAAATCCCCCCCTTTTTTCGTTTCACACAAGGAGATCCCAATGAAGAAGCATTTGCTCGCGGTTGCCGTGACCGCCCTGGCTGCAGGCAGCGCATTCGCCCAAGCCACCGACACCCTGGCCAAAATCAAGGCCTCGGGCAGCGTGACGCTGGGTGTGCGGGAGTCTTCGGGTCTTTCCTACACTCTGGGCAATGGCAAGTACGTGGGTTTCCACACCGAAATGGGTGAAATCATCCTGGCCGACATCCAGAAGCAACTGGGCCTGGCCAAGCTGGAAACCAAGTACCAGCCCGTGACCTCGCAAAACCGCATTCCCCTGGTAACCAATGGCACCGTGGACCTGGAATGTGGCTCCACCACGAACAACGCCGCACGCCAGAAGGACGTGGCCTTTGCCGTGACCACCTATGTGGAAGAAGTTCGCACCGTCGTGAAGGCCAATTCGGGCATCACCTCCATCAAGGACCTGAACGGCAAGACCGTGGCCACGACCACGGGCACCACCTCGGTGCAGACCCTGCGCAAGCACGAGCGCTCTGGCGGCATCGACTTCAAGGAAGTCTTCGGCAAGGACCACGCCGACAGCTTCCTGATGCTGGAAACCGGCCGTGCCGACGCCTTCGTGATGGATGGCTCGATCCTGGCTGCCAACATCTCCAAGTCCAAGAACCCTGCCGACTACAAGATCGTTGGCGAAGTGCTGTCGGTGGAGCCTATCGCCTGCATGCTGCGCAAGGATGACCCGGCCTTCAAGAAGGCCGTGGACGACAGCATCAAGCGCCAGATCGCCGACGGCTCGCTGGCCAAGCTGTACGACAAGTGGTTCATGCAACCCGTGCCTCCGACCAACACCAAGATCGGCCTGCCCATTTCCGACGCCACCAAGGCGGCTTGGGCCGCCCCGAACGACAAGCCCATGGAAGACTACGCCAAGAAGTAATCTTCGGGATGCTTGCGCCCCTTCGGCCACCGCGGTTTGAAGGGGCTTTTTTGTTGGGTGGGCAAAGGATTGCGCCCAATGCAATACCAAAAAATAAAGGGGTGATCCTATGAGTTGGGATTGGCAGGTGTTCTGCCAGGACACCATGGACAGGGAAGTCGTGCAAAGCTGCTTTGGCAAGGGCGGCGAAATCACTTACCTGGACTGGATGCTGTCGGCCTGGGGCTGGACGGTGTCTGTTTCGCTGCTGGCCCTGGTGCTGGCTCTCGTATTGGGCTCCGTCATTGGCACGCTGCGTACCTTGCAGGACCGGCCGATGGTCGTGCGCCTGGGCAATGCCTGGGTCGAGCTGTTTCGCAACATTCCACTGCTGGTGCAGATCTTCCTGTGGTACCACGTCCTGCCCAGCCTCTTTCCGGTCATGAAGGGCGTTCCCGGCTTCACGCTGGTGGTGCTGGCGCTGGGCTTCTTCACGTCGGCACGCATTGCCGAGCAGGTGCGCTCGGGTATCAACACCCTGCCGCGCGGCCAGCGCTATGCGGGTCTGGCGGTGGGCTTCACCACCTTCCAGACCTACCGCTACGTGCTGCTTCCCATGGCGTTTCGCATCATCATCCCGCCGCTGACCAGCGAGACGATGAACATCTTCAAGAACTCCTCCGTCGCGTTTGCCGTGTCGGTGGCTGAGCTCACGATGTTTGCCATGCAGGCGCAGGAGGAAACCTCGCGCGGCATCGAGGTCTATCTGGCCGTGACGGCGCTCTACGTCATCTCGGCGTTTGCCATCAACCGCATCATGGCGTTCATCGAGAAGCGTGCGCGCATTCCCGGCGTGGTTGTGCCCAGCGGCGCAGGTGGGGGGCACTGACCAATGAATCTCGATTTTTCCTTCTACAACTGGGACCTGATCTCCAACTTCGTGCTCAAGGGGCTGTATTTCAGCCTTTTCCTCACGGTGGTGGCCACCATCGGTGGTGTGCTCTTCGGGACCGTGCTGGCGCTCATGCGCTTGTCGGGCAAGAAGTGGCTGGACGTGCCCGCGACCATCTACGTCAATGGCATGCGCAGCATCCCGCTGGTGATGGTGATCCTGTGGTTCTTCCTGCTGGTGCCGGCCATCATTGGCCGGCCTATCGGCGCGGAAGTGTCTGCGGTGGTGACCTTCATCGCCTTCGAGGCCGCCTACTTCAGCGAAATCATGCGCGCCGGCATCCAGTCCATTGCGCGTGGCCAGGTCCATGCGGGCCAGGCGCTCGGGATGACCTACGGGCAGAACATGAAGCTCGTGGTGCTGCCCCAGGCGTTTCGCAACATGCTGCCGGTGCTGCTCACGCAGACCATCATCCTGTTCCAGGACACCTCGCTGGTCTACGCCATAGGTGCCTACGACATGCTCAAGGGCTTTGAAGTGGCCGGCAAGAACTTTGGCCGCCCCATCGAGGCTTACCTGGCCGCAGCGGTTCTGTACTTTGTGATGTGCTATGCGCTGTCCTGGATGGTCAAACGCCTGCACCAGAAGATCGCGATCATTCGCTGATGCAAAAGAGATTGGATTGAGGAACAAGAAATGATCGAACTCAAGAACGTATCCAAGTGGTATGGCCCCGTGCAGGTGCTCAACGAGTGCTCGGCCGTCATCAACAAGGGTGAAGTGGTGGTGGTGTGCGGGCCTTCGGGCTCGGGCAAGTCCACGCTGATCAAGACCATCAACGCGCTCGAGCCCTTCCAAAAGGGCGAGATCACGGTGGACGGCATCCAGCTGCACGACCCCAAGACCAACCTGCCCAAGCTGCGCAGCCGCGTCGGCATGGTGTTCCAGCACTTCGAACTGTTCCCCCACCTGTCGGTGACGGAGAACCTGACGATTGCGCAGGTCAAGGTGCTGGGCCGCAGCCCCGACGATGCCAAGAAGCGTGGCCTGAAGATGCTGGAGCGCGTGGGCCTGATGGCGCACAAGGACAAGTTCCCTGGCCAGCTCTCGGGCGGCCAGCAGCAGCGTGTGGCGATTGCCCGTGCCCTGAGCATGGACCCCATCGTGATGCTTTTCGACGAACCCACTTCGGCGCTCGACCCCGAAATGGTCGGCGAAGTGCTGGACGTGATGGTGGGCCTGGCCAACGAAGGCATGACCATGATGTGCGTGACCCACGAAATGGGCTTCGCCCGCAAGGTGAGCAACCGCGTGATCTTCATGGACGTGGGCGGCAAGATCCTGGAGGACTGCTCCAAGGACGACTTCTTCAACCACCCCGAAGCCCGCCAGCCACGCACCAAGGACTTCCTCAACAAGATCCTGGCGCACTGAGTGGTGCATGCATGCCTGTGCCCTGCGGGGCACGGCGTGCAGGATTTCATACAAGGCGCCTTCGGGCGCCTTTTTTTGTTCGTGGCGGCAGCGCAAAGCGTGGGAGGCCCAAGCTGGGTTCGCGGCTTCTCGCGCCCGGTGACCTCGGCGCGCTGAGTCGCTGGCTGCCGTCTATTTTCGGACGGGCTTGCGTCCTGGAACTCCCTCCACGATGAGCTGCTGGTCCTCCACATCCTTCCACAGCGTATCCCGGCGCTTGAGTGCTTCCGACACGGCTTCGTGCCGCAGCTGCGCCACGGCCGACACCAGCGCGTTGCACAGGAAGAAGGCGGCGGTATACGAGTCGAATGGCGAGGCGTTCGAGGTGCGCACCAGGATGCGTTCATGGGCCAGCACGGCCAGCGGGGCCGAGGCGCTGTCGGTGATGGTCAGCACCTGGCCACCGGCCTCGCGAAAGCGCTGCGCAACCTTCACCGGCCCGCTCGCGTAGCGGCGGATGCTGAAGGCCAGCAGCACATCGTCGGGCTGCACCCAGAGCAACTGGTCGGTGGCGGCCACAGCACCCGCGCCCAGCTCATGCACACCGGGGCGGCACATGTTCAGGTGCAGCGCCAGCCACGCTGCCACGGGCGCGCTGTTGATCTGTGCGAGCACGAAGACGCGGCCCTTGCCCTGCGCCAGTCGCGTGGCGATGGCCTCGAAGGCCGCCATGTCCAGCCCGTCGCGCGTGGCGCCGATGTTGTGCTGGTCGTGCAGCAGGGCGTCGTCCACGCATTGTTGCAGGCTGCGCCGTGTGCCGATGGTCACGGGCGCGCGCTGCCCGGCCGTCTGCAGCAGGGCCGTGACCTCGGCGCGGGCCTCGCGCTGGGCCTCGGCGTAGCTGCCATATCCCAGCTTGGCGAACAGCCGCACCACGGTGGAGGCACTGGTGCCTGTGCGGGCGGCCAGCGAGGTGGCCGATTCCAGCAGCGCATGGGGGTAGTCGCGGTCCAGCGCCTCGGCCAGGGCGCGCTCGCTGGCCGTCAGGCCGGCGCCCTGGCGGGCCAGGCGTTCGGGCAAAAGACCGTCTGAAGTTTGCAATGATGATTTCATTGATGTCCATTTTATGAAAAATGTATTGCGAACAACGTCGCTGCATGCAACACTTTCTCCCCATCACCATGCCGTCCCCGGGCGTGGATGGAAAGGAAAACATGCAGGATACCCTTGAAGAAAGCCGTGCACAGGTGCGCGAACGCATCCTGCCCTGGCTGGCCGGCCAGCAGCAGGCCATGCAAGACCTGTTGCAGAAGGTGGTGGACATCGACAGCGGCAGCCGCGACGAAGCGGGCGTGGCGGCGGTGGCCAGCGCGCTGCGCGGGCGGCTCGTGGCTGCCGGTGTGGCGGTGGAGCTCGTGCCTGTGCCCGGCTATGGCGTGCTGCTGCAGGCCCAGGTGCCTGGCCCCACCGAGGGCGCACCCATCCTGCTCATGGGCCACATGGACACCGTATACCCGGCCGGCACCGCAGCGCGCCGCCCCTTCCGCGTGGAAGAGGGGCGGGCCTATGGCCCCGGCGTGGCCGACATGAAGTCGGGCCTGGTGATGAACACTTTCGTGGCTGAGGCTTTTGCGCGTTGCGGCGGGCTCACGGCACCGCTGCGGCTGTTCTTCTCGTGCGACGAGGAGATCGGTTCGCCCGCCACGCGCGAGCAGATCATGGCTGCGGCCCGCGGCGCCCGCGCCGTGCTCAATGCCGAGCCCGGCCGCGTGAGCGGCAACCTGGTCACCAGCCGCAAGGGCTCCATGGCCATCGAATTCGAGGTGCAGGGCGTGGCCGCCCATGCGGGCATCAACCATGCGGCCGGCGCCAGCGCCATCGGGGCGCTGGCCCACAAGATCCTGGCGCTGCATGCGCTGACCGACGTGGCTGCGGGCATCACCACCAACGTCGGCGTGGTGCAGGGCGGTATCGTGCCGAACATGGTGGCGCCGCACGCCAAGGCCGAACTGGACGTGCGCTACACCGCCGAGACCGACCCCGACGAACTCTTCGAGCGTGTGCGCGCCATCGTCGAGGCCGAGAGCCTTCCCCGCACCCTGGGCCGCGTGACCGGCTTGCGCCGCACCCTGCCCATGAAACCCACGCCCGATGCACTGCTGGCGCTGTACCAGCGCGGTGCGCAATCGCTGGGCTTTTCGGTAGAGGGCGAATTCACCGGCGGCGCGGCCGACAGCGGGCTGACCGCCTCGGTGGGCGCACCCACGCTGTGCGGCACCGGCCCCGTGGGTGGCCACCCGCACACCGAGCGCGAGTACTGCGAGCTGTCTACCCTGGTGCCGCGCGCGCAGGCCGTGGCGCTGGCCGTTCTCGACCATCCCTGATTTCCGATCCCTGCAAGACCTTGAGAGAAGACCCCGTGAACTCCTTCATGCAACCCAATCGCCGCCACATCCTCAACGCCGGCCTCGGGCTGGGCCTCGCGGGCCTGGCACCGCTGGCCGCACAGGCCCAGGACAAGTATCCCTCGCGTCCCATCACGCTCGTGGTGCCCTTTCCTCCCGGGGGCTCGGTGGACATCATGGCGCGCCAGTATTCGGAGCCGCTGTCGCGCATCCTGGGCGTGCCCATCGTGGTCGAAAACCGCGCCGGTGCCGGTGGCTCCGTCGCATCACTGGGCGTGGCGCGCGCCAAGCCCGATGGCTACACCCTGGTGGTGTCCTCGCAAAGCAGTCACCTTGCCAACCCGCTGACCCAGCCCAAGGTGGGCTACGACCCGATCAAGGACTTCGAGAACATCGCCATCCTGGGCCGCCAGCCCAATGCGCTGGTCGTGCACTCGAGCCTGCCCCTCAAGTCCGTCAAGGAGTTCGTGGACTACGCCAAGAAGAACCCCGGAAAGCTCAACTACGGCAGCGGCGGTGTGGGCAGCATGGGCCAGCTCAACGTGGAGATGTTCAAGGCGGTCACCGGTATCTACACCACGCACATCCCCTACCGCGGAGGCACGCCGCTGATCACAGCCGTGCTGGCCAACGAGGTGCAGTTCATCCTCGACAACCTGGTCATCATGCTGCCCCATGTGCAGGCCGGCAAGGTGCGCGCGCTGGCTGTGGCCTCCGAGCAGCGCCTGCCGCAACTGCCCGATGTGCCCACCATGGCCGAGGTCGGCTATCCCGAGCTCAACCTCAGCTCCTGGACCGGCCTGGCCGCCCCTGGCGGCACCCCTGAAGCCATCGTGCAGACGCTGTACAAGGCGGTGCGCCAGGCCGCCACGGCACCGGCCATGGTGGCCAACCTCAAGGAGCGCGGCGTGATCGTGCCCGAGGAGATGCCGCCCGCCGCCTTCGAGAAGATGATGGCCGAGCGCCTGGTGAAGTTCGGCGACGTGGTGCGCAAGGCCGGCATCACCGCCGAATGAGCGGTGCTGGCAAGGGGGTGATGCGAGGAATGGGAGAATATCGCCCATGACTGCAGCCGCCCCCACCAACACCCTCACCATCACCCGCCCCGACGACTGGCACCTGCACGTGCGCGACGGGGAGCCCCTGTTCACCGTGGTGCCGCACACGGCCGCCCAGTTCGGCCGCGCGATCATCATGCCCAACCTGCGCCCGCCCGTGACCACGGCTGAGCAGGCCCTGGCCTACAAGGAGCGCATCCTGGCCGCGGTGCCCGCAGGCGTGCAGTTCGAGCCGCTGATGACGCTGTACCTCACCGACAACCTGCCGCCCGAGGAAATCGTGCGCGCACGCGAAGCGGGCGTGGTCGCCGCCAAGCTCTACCCCGCCGGTGCCACCACCAACAGCGACGCCGGCGTGACCGACCTGCGCAAGACCTACAAGACCCTCGAAGCCATGCAGAAGAGCGGCATGCTGCTGCTGGTGCACGGCGAGGTGACCAGCAGCGACATCGACCTGTTCGACCGCGAGGCGGTGTTCATCGAGCAGCAGTTGATCCCGCTGCGCCGTGATTTCCCCGAACTCAAGATCGTCTTCGAGCACATCACCACCAAGGATGCGGCCGACTACGTGCAGGCGAGCGACCGCTTCACGGCCGCCACCATCACGGCGCACCACCTGCTGTACAACCGCAACGCCATCTTCATCGGCGGCGTGCGCCCGCACTACTACTGCCTGCCCGTGCTCAAGCGCGAGACGCACCGCGTGGCCCTGGTGCAGGCCGCCACCAGCGGCAGCGCCAAGTTCTTCCTCGGTACCGACAGCGCGCCGCACCCGGCCCACCTCAAGGAGCACGCCAGCGGCTGCGCCGGCTGCTACACCGCCCATGCGGCGATGGAGATGTACGCCGAGGCCTTCGACAACGCCGGCGCACTCGACCAGCTCGAAGCCTTCGCCAGCTTCAACGGCCCGGACTTCTACAGTCTGCCGCGCAACACCGGCACCATCACGCTGCAACGCGAATCGTGGACGCCGCCCGACAGTTTCGCCTTTGGTGAAGCCGAACTGAAGCCTTTGCGCGCGGGTGAAGCGCTGCCGTGGCGGCTGGTCTAGAGGCCATTGACTGGGCCGCCGCCTGGCTGGCCCCGTGGCGGGCGATGGGGGAACCGGTGGCCCGGCAGGAGCTGCCGGTGCACCGCGCGCTGCAGTGCTTGCCGGCCATGCCGGTCCAGTTTGCCCCGCAGGACGACTTGCCCGAAGGCGCGGCCTACGAGCAGCACATCTTCGACACGCGCCGCGTGCCCACGCGCGACAACCTGCACGATTTCTTCAACGGCCTGGTGTGGCTGCAGTTTCCGCAGGCCAAGCGGCGGCTCAACGAACTGCAGGCCGGTGCCATCGCGGCGCACGGCATTGGTGCGGTGCGCGGCCCGCTGCGCGATGCGCTCACGGTGTTCGATGAGAACGGTGCCCTGCTCGATGCGCCTGCGCCTTTGTGGGACGCGTTGAATGCGCGCCAGTGGCAGCGCCTGTTTGTGGATCTGCGCCCGCTGTGGCGAGAAGCCCGGCTGGTGCTGTTCGGCCATGCGCTGCTGGAGAAGCTCGTGACGCCGCGCAAGCCTATCGTTGCGCATGTGTACCGTGCGCCGGCACCCATGGCCTCCCTGGCACAGGCCGATGCCTGGCTGGCGCAGCAGATGCAGCCCGAATATTGGGCCACCAAGCCCTTCACGCCACTTCCGGTGCTGGGCGTGCCCGGCTGGTGGGCGGCCAATGAGGATCCCTGTTTCTACGCCGATCCGCAGGTGTTCCGGCCTTCCCGCGCCATGTCGGACAGGACGCCCTAATTCCCGTCAGCGACTGTGTGATAAGGCCCCTCCAGGCAATTCGCCCTACCATACCGCGAAGGGAAACTGCGGTTGCGGGCCACGGTGTGGCGGTGCTTGAATCGCGCCGGCCCACCCCCCATATAGTGAACCGTAACAGCCAATTCAGAAGTGCTTGCCACGCCTGCGATGCGCAGGGCGTCGTTGCAAATGCTCGCCATAGCTTCGGCTATGGCTGCGCTTTGCGCCTAGCCCTGCACACCGCAGGTGCGGCCCTCACTCCCGAATCGACTGTTGCGGTCCACCGGCCGCAGTTCCTTGTTTACCCCACGGAGAGAACATGAAGCGGATATTTTTGTTTGTACTGACCAACCTGGCCGTCGTCGTCGTCCTGGGGGTGGTGGCGAGCCTGCTCGGCGTGAACCGCTACCTCACGGCCAACGGCCTGAACCTGGGTGCGCTGCTGGGCTTTGCGCTCATCATGGGTTTTGGCGGCGCCATCATCTCGCTGTTGATCAGCAAGCCCATGGCCAAGTGGACCTCGGGTGTGCGCGTGATCGACGGCTCGGGTTCGGCCGATGAGCGCTGGATCGTCGAGACGGTGCGCAAGTTCGCCGACGAGGCCAAGATCGGCATGCCCGAAGTCGGCATCTTCGAGGGCGACCCGAACGCATTCGCCACGGGCGCGTTCAAGAACTCGGCGCTGGTGGCGGTGTCCACCGGCCTGCTGCAGGGCATGACGCGTGAAGAGGTCGAGGCCGTGATCGGCCACGAGGTGGCCCACATCGCCAACGGCGACATGGTGACCATGACCCTGATCCAGGGCGTGATGAACACCTTCGTGGTGTTCCTGTCGCGCGTGATCGGCTACGCGGTGGACAGCTTCCTGCGCAAGAACGACGAGAACAGCTCGGGCCCCGGCATCGGCTATTACGTGACTACCATCGTGCTCGACATCGTGCTGGGTTTTGCCGCCGCCATGGTGGTGGCCTGGTTCAGCCGCCAGCGCGAGTTCCGCGCCGATGCGGGTGCCGCCCAACTGATGGGCCGCCGCCAGCCCATGATCAATGCCCTGGCCCGCCTGGGCGGCATGCACCCGGGCGAGCTGCCCAAGAGCGTGGCCGCCATGGGCATTGCCGGTGGCATCGGCAAGCTGTTCAGCACCCATCCGCCCATTGAAGAGCGCATTGCTGCGCTGCAGAACAAGGCGTGATGCGTTGAACGGCCCCGGGACCGTATCGCTCAGTTAAAAAAAGCCGCCGGGTGTGAACCCGGCGGCTTTTGTTTTTGGGGACCTGCCTCATGCGGATTTGCATTCNAACTAGGCGGGAGCCGCNCAGTGCTGTAGCACGGCAAGGCGAACCAACGACGTTATACGGTTGAAGGCAAATCCGTATCAGCCCGCGTAGGCCGGGGTGGCGCTGGAGAGCGATTGCTTCACATGGCGCGTGGTGTCGTCGGCCAGCACCTCGGCGAGGCCGGCCTGCACGCCCTGCAGCGCCAGGCGTGCGACGTCGAGCGGGGCGGCCTTGGGGGCGTCCAGGCCGCGCGTCATGTCGGTGTCCATGTAGGCCACGTGCAGGCTGGTCACCTGCGTGCCCTGGGCGCGCAACTCGTTGCGCAGGCCATTGCTCAGCGACCAGGCCGCGGCCTTGGAGGCGCTGTAGGTGGCCACACCGGGAATCGTGAGCCAGCTCAGTACCGACAGCACGTTGAGCACCGCGCCACCGCCGTTCGCCTGGAGCACCGGGGCAAAGGCCTGCGCCACGGCCCAGGGGCCGAAGAAATTGGTCTCGAACTCGGCGCGCGCAGCTGCCATGGCATCGGTGCCCAGGAAGCTCGATCCGCGCGAGATGCCGCTGTTGTTCACCAGCAGCGTCACATCGGGGCAGGCGGCCACGGCGGCCGCGATCTGGGCGGGGTTCGTGACATCGAGCTGCACGGGGATGACGCCGGGCAAGGTGACGGTGGCGGGGTCGCGTGCGGCCGCGTAGACCTTGCGGGCACCTGCGGCGAGGGCCGCCTGCGCAAAGGCCAGGCCCAGGCCCCGGTTGGCACCGGTGATGAAGACGACGGAGTTCTGGAGGTTCATGGAAGCAGTCCTTGGAGCAAGAGGGTGAGGTGGGGGTAGGAGAAATGGTTGGTGGCTGTCACAGCGCCTGCAGCACCGTGGCGATGCCCTGGCCGCCGCCGATGCACTGGGTGGCCAGCGCGTAGCGCCCGCCCTGGCGCTGCAGCAGCGCAGCCGCCTTGCCGGTGATGCGCGCGCCGGTGGCGCCCAGCGGGTGGCCGATGGCCAGGCCGCCGCCGTCGAGGTTGATGGCCTCGGGCCGCAGGCCCAGTTCGCGGATGCAGGCCAGCGCCTGGGAGGCGAAGGCCTCGTTGATCTCGACCACGTCCATGTCGGCTGCGGCCAGGCCTGCGCGGGCCAGCGCCTTGCGCGATGCAGGGATGGGCCCCAGGCCCATGAAGGCGGGGTCCACGCCCGCAGTGGCCATGGCGACTATGCGCGCCAGCGGTTGCAGGCCGTGGCGCGCGGCGTAGGCCTCGCTGGTCACCAGCACGGCGGCTGCGCCATCGGTCAGTGGCGACGAAGTGCCCGCCGTGACCGAGCCGGTCTCGCGGAATGCGGGCTTGAGGCCGGCCAGCGCTTCGAGCGAGGTGGCGGGGCGGATGCAGCCGTCCTCGGCCACCACCTGTCCGTCGGGCAGGGCAATGGGCACGATCTCGCTGCGCAGCAGGCCGGCTTCGCGCGCTGCGGCGGCCTTGCGGTGGGATTGCAACGCCAGTTGCTCCTGGTCGGTGCGCGACACCGCGTAGCGCTCGGCCACGTTCTCGGCCGTCTCGCCCATGGCCATGTAGGCATCGGTCTGCTCGAACAGCACAGGGTGGGGCGAGAAGGTGAGGCCGCCCTGCGGCACCATGGTCATGGACTCCACCCCCAGGCACAGGTAGGCATCGCCCAGTCCGGCCTCGATCTGCGCGGCCGCAATGTGCACGGCCGACATCGACGAGCCGCAAAAGCGGTTCACCGTCATCCCGCTGACCCCGTGCGGCAGCCCGGCCAGCAGCGACGCGATGCGCGCGATGTTGTTGCCCTGCGCACCCTCCGGGTAGGCGCAGCCGGCGATCACGTCTTCCAGCGTCGCCGGGTCGATGCCGGTGCGCTGCACCAGGCTCCTGATGAGTTCGGCGGCCAGCGTGTCGGGCCGCACCTGGGCCAGGGCACCTTTGCGTGCGAAGTGGAACGGAGTGCGCGCATAGGCGGTGATCAATGCTTTCATGGGGGATGCCTTTTTAAATGTTGTCTGACATGAATAAATATAAATGTCGATCAACATGTAAAATAAGTCAAGCACAAGGAGAAGCCATGAAAGTGACGAGGGCGCAGGCCGAGGCCAACCGCGAGCGCATCGTGGATGTGGCAGGTGAGTTGTTCCGTGAAAAAGGGTTCGACGGCATCGGCCTGAACGAGCTGATGCAGGCTGCCGGGCTGACCCGGGGCGGCTTCTATGGCCATTTCGAGTCCAAGGATGAACTGGCTGGCCTGGCATGTGAGCGCGCACTCATGGCCAACCAGCACTACTGGGAGGAGCTGTCTGCCAAGCCGCCGGCCGAGGCGCTGCAGGCGCTGGTGGGGTTCTACCTCTCGGATCTGCATTGCCAGCACACCGCCAAAGGCTGTGCGATGGCGGCGCTGGCCGGTGACGTGGCCCGTGCTGGTGCGGCGCTGAAGGGCACGTTCGAAACCGGGATCGACAATTTCCTGCGGGTGCTGGAACCGCTGATGCAGGGTAACGGACCCGCCGAGCGCCGCGAACAGGCCTTGGCTGCGCTGTCGCAACTGGTGGGGGCACTGGTGCTGTCACGCGCCGTCCGCAGCCCGGAGCTCTCCGGCGAACTGCGTGCCGCAGCAGGGGCGAGCGTGCTGAGGGGGGCGGCGGCAGAGTGACCTTGAAAAACGCCCTTTCCTGCCCTTTGGCTGGAATCAGGCTGGCATGGGGCTGGCAGAGGGCACTCCGGGTTCAAGTATTCGTCCCATATTGACGATATAAGGGAAAACCCGGATTTGTTGCAATCTGCTACAGATCCAGTATTCACTGACCCCACCAACAGGCCTGCACCATGTCCCTCACCCAAACGCGTGTCGCGTTCCGCCTGGCCCTCGCCTTTGGCGTCGTATGCCTTGTGATGTTCCTGTCGGCAGCGGTGGGGATCTGGCGGCTGGCGGAGCTGCAGGATATCGCCGATGACCTGGGCGGCGCCTCCTCCGAGCGGGCCCTGCTGGCCCGCGAGCTGCACGCCATCGTGGTGCTCAGTTCGGTGCGGGCCGAGACCCTGCTGGAGATCGACAACCCGGCCTACACAGCGCGCATCGACGCCGACCGCAAGGTCACGTCGGCGCGCTCCAGCGAGGTGCGCAAACGGCTCGACGAGCTGACCGAAGACCCCGCATCGCAACGCATCTTCGACACCATCGACAAGGCGGGCAACCAGTTTCGCAGCGTGCGCGACGATCTGGTCAAGCGCCGCAAGGCTGGCGAGGCCCTGCCTGCAGACGCCATTGCCGGCACCCTGCGCCCAGCGGCGGATGCCTATGCCAAGGCGGTCGACGAGCTGGCCGAATACCAGCGCCAGCGGGTGGCCGATGCGCGCGCGGCGGCCACCCGCAGCGAGAAGATGGGCACCTTGCTGCTGGCTGCGGGCTCTGCGCTGGGGCTGCTGCTGAGCCTGGTGTGTGCCTGGTTGCTGTCGCGCTCCATCCTGCGGCCCCTGGCACGGGCATCGGACGTGACCGACCGCATCGCCGAGGGCGACCTGACCTCGCACGTGCCCGCCGCGGACACAGGCAACCGCGATGAACTGCAGGCCCTGGTGGCCCGGCTGGGCGACATGCAGGCACGTCTGGCGGCGCTGGTCGTGGGCATGCGCGGGGCCAGCGCCTCGGTAGCCGATGCCAGCGGCGAGATCGCGGCGGGCAACAGCGACCTGTCGGCCCGCACCGAGCAGACGGCCTCGAACCTCGAAGAAATCGCCGCCAGCATGGAAGAGCTGCTGGCCACCGTGCGCCACAGCGCCGACGCGGCCGCGCAGGCCAGCAGCCTGGCCACGGGTGCCAGCGGCGTGGCCCAGCGCGGGCGCGACGCGGTGGACCGGGTGGTGGGCACCATGGAGGGCATCGCCCAGTCGTCCCGGCGCATTGCCGACATCACCAGCGTGATCGACGGCATCGCCTTCCAGACCAACATCCTGGCGCTCAATGCGGCGGTGGAAGCCGCCCGTGCCGGTGAGCAGGGCCGGGGCTTCGCCGTGGTGGCCAGCGAGGTGCGCAGCCTGGCCCAGCGCTCGGCCAAGGCCGCCAAGGAAATCGGCGGCCTGATCAGCGACAGCGTGCGCCAGGTGGACGAAGGCTCGGCGCTGGTGCATGCCGCTGGCAGCACCATGGGCGAGATCGTCGACTCGGTGAAACAGGTGGCGACCATCATCGGCGAGATCAGCACCGCCGCGCGCGAGCAGACCACGGGCCTGAGCCAGGTGGGCGAGGCCGTGTCCCAACTGGACCAGATGACGCAGCAGAACGCCGCGCTGGTGGAGGAGTCTTCGGCCGCCGCGCAGGGCCTGCGCGTGCAGGCGCAGCAGCTGGCCGAACTGGTGGAGGCGTTTCGCCTGCCCTCGACGGGCACGCTGCGATAGGCCCGGCCCTGGCAGCTTCGCCGCACCCGTCTCAACCCACTTCCACCCGCCAGCGCCTGCGCGGGGCACGCAAGGCGTGGCGCTTGCGGTACTCGGCCGGCGGCATGCCGGTGTGCCGCACGAAGATGCGGCGAAAGGCCGCAGGGTCCGCATAGCCGCAGGCCACGGCGATGCTGGGCACGTTCTCCAGCGTCACTTCGAGCATCACCTTGGCGCGCGCGCAGCGCAGGGCATGCAGGTAGTCGAGCGGCGACTGCGCCAGCTCGGCCTGGAAATGCCGCAGCAGGGTACGTGTGCTCACCGATGCGGCCTGCGCCAGGCGTTCCAGTGAATACGGCTCTTCCAGGTGGGCCTCCATCCATGCGATGGCGCGCGCCAGGGTGCTGTCGCGCGTGGCCGGGATATGCTGCTGGGCATTGGCCTGCAGGGCGGCCTGCGCGCGCTGGTGGTCGGGCGCCATCACCGTGGCGCAGGCCCGGGCCATTTCCTCGCCAAAGGCATGGCGCACCAGGGCGATGGCCAGGTCCACCAGGTTGTGGGGCAGGGCGCCGCTCAGCCAGGGGCCATCGTCGGTCCAGTCCCGCCCTGGCAACAGCGTGATGCCAGGGAAGTCCCGCGCAAAGCCAGCCATGTAGAACCAGGGCAGGCTGGCCGTGCGCCCCTGCAGGCGGCCGCTGGCCGCGGCCAGCCAGGCGCCATCGCCCATGGTCAGCAGCTTTTGCCCGGCATCCACTGCAATGCCGACCTGCCGCACCAGCGCGGGGTGGCGCGCCACCACCTGGCGTATGGCCGGAATGTCGGCCGCGAGGAACGAGGCAATGAACACCGCCTGTGCCGGGCCGCTGTGCACTTCGGTGGACGGTCCGGCAGCGGTGTAGTGCGCCCATGGTCCGGTCAGGGCGGGCAGGGGCTGGCCGTCGGCATCGAGAAGCCGCCAGGCCATGCGCGGCGCCTGGTTCCCCGACCGCAGGCGGGCCAGCAGGTTGGCGCTGCGCAACAGGTCGATGAAGTGCAGGGCAGTGCCTAGGGAGGATTCAGGCACCAGCGGAATGTCGATGCGGAAGGTGGGGATGGGCATGGCGGTATCGGCTCTGTAGATGGCGATTTTCGCTTGTCATGAAACATCTGGGCACCCGTAGCATGAACGCTCGTTCTTTTTTAACTCCCCCTGCACGGACCCCGCCTCATGCACAAAACCCTCTCGTCGATCGCCGTTGCCGCCGGACTCGTGGCCGGCAGCCTGGCCCTGGTTTCTTCCGCCCATGCCCAGGCCCTGGATGCCGCTGGCCTGCAGGCCATCGATACCGCCGTGAACGGCGTGGCCGGCAAGATGGTCGGCTGGCGCCGTGACATCCATGCCCACCCCGAGCTGTCGGGCCAGGAAGTGCGCACCGCCAAGCTGGTGGCCGAGCACCTCAAGCGCCTTGGCATGGAGGTTCAGACCGGCGTGGGCGGCACCGGCGTGGTCGGCACGTTGCGCGGCGGCCTGCCAGGCAAGGTGGTGGCCCTGCGCGCCGACATGGATGCGCTGCCCGTGCCCGAGAACACCAACCTGCCGTTCGCCTCCAAGGTCAAGGCCAACTACCTGGGCAAGGAAGTGCCGGTGATGCATGCCTGTGGGCACGATGCCCACGTGGCCATGCTCATGGGCGCGGCCGAGGCCCTGGCGGGCATGCGGGCCACGCTGCCGGGCACCATCAAGTTCATCTTCCAACCCGCCGAGGAAGGCGCGCCGGTGGAGGCCGACGCCAGCGGCAAGGTACCCAGCTTCGGCGCCAAGGCCATGGTGGAAGAGGGCGCGCTGAAAGACGTGCAGACCATCTACGGCCTGCACATCACGGCCAACCTGCCATCCGGCGTGGTGGGCTACCGCAGCGGCCCGCTGATGGCGGGCTCGGACAACATCAGCATCCAGGTCGAAGGCCGCGGCGGCCATGGCTCGTCGCCCTGGAACGCAGTGGACCCGGTGGTGGCTGCCAGCCAGGTGGTACTGGGCCTGCAGACGGTGGTGAGCCGCCAGCTCAACATCA
Source organism: Acidovorax sp. Root219 (assembly GCF_001428665.1). Classification (GTDB taxonomy): domain Bacteria; phylum Pseudomonadota; class Gammaproteobacteria; order Burkholderiales; family Burkholderiaceae_C; genus Acidovorax. The sequence continues at coordinate 117,813 of NZ_LMIJ01000010.1, read as the reverse complement.
GCCAGGAGCCGGCCGTGATCACTATCGGCTCCATCCATGGCGGCACGCGCTACAACATCATTCCCGACAACGTGGAGCTGCTGGGCACACTGCGCACCTTCGATGAAGGCATGCGCCAGGAGGCACTCAAGCGCATCGCCACCACGGCCGAGTCCATCGCGGCATCGAGCGGTGCCAAGGCCAAGGTGCGCTTCGGCCCCGTCGCCTACCCCGTGACATCCAACCCTGCGGCGCTGACCGAAGCCTCGCTGCCTGCGCTCAAGCTGGCCACCGGCGGCAAGGCCATGATCATCCCCAAGGTCAGCGGTTCGGAAGACTTCTCCGAATTCCAGAAGGTGGCCCCTGGCTTCTTCTACTTCCTGGGCGCGCCACCCAAGGGTGCGGACTTCACCAAGGCACCATCCAACCATTCGCCGTTGTTCGACATCGACGAAGACCAGATGCCCGTGGGTGCCCGTACCCTGGCTGCGCTGGCCGTCGACTTCCTGCAGCGCAAGTAAGCTTCAGTGGAGCTGCGCTGCCCGGTTGCCGATGAGCAGGCGAAAGGGCAGCAGCAGCGCCACGCCCAGCACCAGCTTCACGGCCAGGTCGCCCAGGGCCCAGGTGACCCACGGGTCGCTGGTGCCTGCAAACGCGATGCTCCAGAAGACGGCCGTGTCCAGCACGGCCGCGAGCAGCGTGGCCACCAGCGGCGCGCGCCACCAACTGCCGTGGCGCAGGCGGTCGAACACGCCAATGTCCAGCCACTGCGACAGCAGGAAGGCCGTGCCCGAGGCCACGGCAATGCGGGCCGGCGCCAGCACCAGCGAGGCCGCCACCGCCACCGCGAAACCCACCCATGCCACCCGCCGCGCCTGCTGCGGGCCATGGCGGCGGTTGACCAGCTCGCTCACCAGGAAGGCCACCGGGTAGGTGATGGCACCCCAGGTGAGCCAGTCGTTGATGGGAAACTGCACCAGGATGTTGGAGGCCAGCACCACGGTGGCCATCGCCAGCGCCGCAGCGATGAACTGTGCGCGCGTGGGCGCTGTAAGCAGGAGGGCCATAGGGGCGGTGGCCTCAGGCCGTGCCCAGCAGCGCGCGGGCCACGGCTTCGCCGACCTTGATTCCATCGACCCCGGCTGAAAGGATGCCGCCCGCGTAGCTCGCGCCCTCGCCCGCCGGGTAGAGCCCGCCAGTGTTCAGGCTCTGCAGGTTCTCACCGCGCCCGATCTTGAGCGGGGATGAGGTGCGCGTCTCCACCCCGGTGAGCACCGCATCGTGCATGTCGAAGCCCTTGATCTTGCGGCCGAAGGCCGGCAGCGCCTCGCGCAGTGCCTCAATGGCGTAGCCGGGCAGGGCTGCATGCAGGTCGCCCAAGGCCACGCCGGGCTTGTACGAAGGCTCCACGTCGCCCAGCTGCTTCGAATCGCGCCCGGCGATGAAGTCGCCCACCAATTGACCGGGCGCACTGTAGTCGCTACCGCCCAGCACATAGGCATTGGATTCGAGCTGGCGCTGCATCACGATGCCCGCCAGCGGGTGGTGCTGCCCGGCCGGCTGCGCTTCGGCGCCATAGGTCGCGCCCAGGTGCAGCGCAAAGGCCTCGGCATCGGTCGGGTAGTCGGTGGGGTCGATGCCCACCACCATGCCGGCGTTGGCATTGCGCTCGTTGCGCGAATACTGGCTCATGCCGTTGGTGACCACGCGGCCTGGCTCGCTGGTGGCGGCCACCACCGTGCCGCCGGGGCACATGCAAAAGCTGTACACCGCACGCCCGTTGGCCGCGTGGTGCACCAGCTTGTAGTCGGCCGCGCCCAGCAAGGGGTGGCCGGCATGGCGGCCCCAGCGGGCGCGGTCGATCACGCCCTGCGGGTGTTCTACCCGAAAGCCGATGGAAAACGGCTTGGCCTCCATGGCCACGCCGCGCTGGTACAGCATGGCAAAGGTGTCGCGCGAGCTGTGGCCCAGCGCCATCACCACATGGTCGGCACGCAGTTCGGTGGTCTCACCCGTGGCCTGGTTGAGCACCGTGAGGCCGCGCAGGTGTCGGCTCTCGCCCGTGCCTTCGACGACGACGTCGGTCACGCGCTGTTCGAAACGGATCTCGCCGCCCAGTGCGATGATCTGCTCGCGCAGGTTCTCCACCACCTTCACCAGCTTGAAGGTGCCGATGTGCGGGTGTGCCACGTACAGGATCTCTTCGGGCGCCCCGGCCTTGACGAACTCGCCCATGACCTTGCGGCCCAGGTGGCGCGGGTCCTTGATCTGGCTGTAGAGCTTGCCGTCGCTGAAGGTGCCTGCGCCGCCTTCGCCGAACTGCACATTGCTTTCGGCGTGCAGCTCGCGCTTGCGCCACAGGCCCCAGGTGTCCTTGGTGCGCTCGCGCACCGGCTTGCCGCGTTCCAGCACGATGGGCTTGAAGCCCATCTGCGCCAGCACCAGCGCGGCAAAGATGCCGCAGGGCCCGAAGCCCACCACCACGGGCCGCAGCGCCAGGTCGGCGGGGGCCTGGCCCACCGGCTGCCAGGCCATGTCGGGCGTGGGCTGGATGTGCGGGCGGCCGGCATGCTGGGCGAGCAGGGCGGTTTCGCGCACTGGGTCGGCCAGCGTGAGGTCGATGATGTACACCGCCAGCAGGTCGGCCTTGCGCGCGTCAAAGCTGCGCTTGTGCACGTGCACGGCGGCAATGTCGGCCGGGGCGATGCCCAGGATCTGGACGGCCTGGGCGCGCAATGCGTCCAGCGGGTGCTCGGCGGCGTCGGCCGGCACGGCTGCCAGCGGCAGCTTGATTTCGGAGAGGCGGATCATGGTCTTGCAGGCCCGTGTCGATCGGGCGGTGGCAATGTCGTGGGGCTGGTATTTTAAAGGAGGCGGTGCTGCCATGCCCGCCAGGGTGCTCAGTCCGGGTCCAGCATGTCGGCGGCCTGGGCCTTGAGCCATTGCTTGAGGTAGTCGTTGTCGGCTACCGCCTGCACCTCCCGCTGCAGCAGCGGAATGTCGTGCTCCAGTGCCTGGATCTGGCTGCGCAACTGGGCCATCAGCTGGCCGGGCTGCAGCTTGCGCTTGGATGCAAGGCCCAACTGCAGCCGCATCGTGTTCTCCAGCGTCACCACCTCCTGGCGCAACTCTGCCAGTTGGTCGGTGAGGACCTGGTTGTAGCGCTGCAGGTGCGTGTCGCCCACGCCCGCCATGTGCTGCGCGTCGATCTGCTCCACCTCCAGCTGCAGTTGCAGCAGGTCGAGCAGGCTGTTGGCGGCATAGGCCAGGTTCACGCGCTGCATGAGTGCGGTCTTGCGCAGGCGCTCGGCTTCGTCGGGCTCGCGGTCGGGGTGCAGGGCACTGGCCAGCTTGCGGTACACCGCGCGCACCGACAGGCTGGCCTCCTGGGCGGCTTCCTGCTGTTCACGCTCCTGCGCGCTGGGCTTGCGGCCGCGGCCGGCACGGTGGCGCTCGCGCTCCTGTTGCGCGCGCGCCTGCCGGGCCTGCATTTCCTCCTCCACCCGGCGCACGATGTCTTCGGGGGATTCCGGCTCGGTTGCGGATGGCAGCCGCGGCGCGTCGGTGCTGTCGGGTGTTTCCTCGGTGTCGAGCGGCTCCTCGGTGTATTGGGCGTGCAGCGCCTGCATCGTTGCGCGCGTGGCGGCATCGCGCACGTTGTGGGCCAGGTCGCCAGCGAGCCGGGCGATCACGGCATGCAGGTCGCGCAGCAGCGTGCGGCCCAGGCCCTTGCGCGCCGAGGCCTCTACCAGGGCGTTCACCAGGCCGGCGTGCGCAGCGTAGTACCTGTCGAGCAGGGGGGCGACGTCTTTGGCGTAGCGCTGGTGGTAGGCGTCGATGGCCTGGTTCCATGCAGCCAGGATCTCGCGCTGTTCTGCGATCTGCGCGAGCAAGCCGTTGAACGACTGTTGTGCCAGCGAGAGCGGCGCCTGGCCTTGCTGCGCGGTGATGCGCAGCGGGGTGGCGGGGAGGGAAGAGGACATGAAGCGCGTGGCAGGGGCAAAAGGCCCTCGATTTTGCCCGCACGGTGGCTGTTCAGTTCGAAGAGGTCGCCGAGGCCGGTGCCGGCGTGCTTGTCCCACCCTTGCGCCAACGCAGTTCCACCACCCCGAAGGCCAGCGCGGCGACGGCCAGCGGCGCAAAGAAGTAGAGCGTGCGGTAGGCGAGGATGGCGGCCAGCGCCTGGGGGGCCGGCATATAGGCTGACAGCACGGCCGTACCCACGGCCTCCAGCACGCCCAGGCCTGCGGGGATGCGCGAGATCAGGCCGGCCACGGCACCCAGCAACACGGTGGCCAGGGCCGCCACATAGGGCGCCTGCTGCTGGGTGAGCAGCCAGATCGCTGCGCCCATCACCATCCAGTTCACTGCAGACACTGCCACCTGCAGCAATCCCACCGACCAGTGCGGCATGGGGAAGCTGTGGCCCCGCAGGGTGAGCGGCTGGCCCCGGCGCCACACGCAGGCCACCAGGTAGGCCGCGGTGACGCCCGCCATGGCGCCGCCAATCCATCGCAGCTGGCCGGAGGCCATGTCCCAGCCCTCGGGCAGTTGCGGCGTCCAGAGCCAGAACACCGCGCCCGCGAGTACGAAGTAGCCGAGCCAGTTGGTGATGATGCTGATGGCCACCACCTGGCCGATGTCGCCCACCGACAGGCCCTGGCGCGAGTACAGCCGGTAGCGCACCGTGACCCCGCCGATGAGGGAGCCCAGGTTCAGCGTGAACGGGTAGGCGATCAGCGTGGTGCCCACGGTGCGTGCCACCGGGAGGCCATGCCGGGTGTAGTAGCGCCCGAACAGGTCGAAGCTGCTGTAGATGCCGTGGCTGGCGAACGCCAGCGCGGCGCCGCCCAGCAGCGCGGGCATGGGCAGGTCGATCAGCGCATTCCACACGGCGCCCCAATCCACACTGCGCGCCTGCCGGAACAGCAGCGCGCCGATCAGCAGCACGAACGCGCCGGTGACCAGCGTGATGGCCCACGGCCACCAGCGGCTGTTGCGCACGGTGCTCCAGCGGCCAGACCCCTTGTGCGGGGCTGCGGTGGAGGGTGGCGTGGCAGTCCCGCGCAAAGGGTGGGTGGCGGGAGCGCTCATGGGCTGTATCCTAGGTGGCCGAAGCCGCCTGGGGATTGTCGGCTGCCAGCGCATTGGCCTTGACCAGCGAGATGGTGGGCTCGTGGCGCGGCAGCCAACCGGCCCAGGCCGGGAACCAGCGCATCAGGTGGAACACGCAGTAGCTGCGCACCAGGCGCAGGCCTTCCCAGCGGCTTTTGGGCGTGGGCTCCACCTGCTTGCAGGAGTTCTCCATCAGGTGTGCCAGGCGCCCGTACAGGGTCGAATTGAAGGCTCGGTCCCGGATGATGACATTGGCTTCGAGATTGAGCGACAGGCTCAGCGGGTCCAGATTGCTCGATCCCACGGTGGACCATTCGTCGTCCACCAGCGCCACCTTGCCGTGCAGCGGCCGGTCGCAGTATTCGTAGATGCGCACCCCGGCGCGCAGCAGGTGGTCGTAGAGCAGGCCTGCTGCTGTCTTCACGATGGGCATGTCGGGCTGGCCCTGCAGGATCAGGCGCACGTCCACCCCACGCCGTGCCGCGCGCCGCATCTCGCGGATGAAGCGGTAGCCGGGGAAGAAATAGGCGTTGGCAATCACCACGCGCTTGCGCGCCGAGCGCAGCGCAATGCGGTAGTGGCGTTCGATGTCGTTGGTATGGCCGTGGTTGTCGCGTGTGACAAAGATGGCATGCGCCGTGCCCTCGTACGGCAACCCGCGTGTGTTGGATGCCTTGTTGCGGCGGCGGTCATCGGGGTCGAGCACCGCTTCACGCGTGAAATGGTGCATCTGGGCGACGATGGGGCCACGCACCTGCACGGCGTAGTCCTGCTTGGCCTCCGGCCCGAAATCGGCCACATGGTCGGCGGAGTAGTTGATGCCCCCGATAAAGCCGAGTTCGCCATCCACCACCACGATCTTGCGGTGCATGCGGCGCAGTACATTCAGGCGCTGGCCCATCACGCGCTTGCCGGGGTCGAAAACGCGAAAATGAACACCGGCTTCCACCAGGGCACGCAGGTATTGGTCCGACAGGTCGGGCGAGCCGAAGCCATCCACCAGCACGTGCACCTGCACCCCGCGCTGCGCGGCAGCCAGCAGCACGGCATGCAGTTCCTGGCCGATCTTGTCGTCGAACAGGATGAAGGTCTCCAGCATGACCTCACGGCGCGCCTTGCGGATGGCATCGAACACCCGGGGGAAGAAATCCTCTCCGTTCTCGAGCAGTTCGAAATGGTTTCCAGGAACCCAGCGAGAGGACTGTGATGCGCGTTTCATAGCGAGATCTCCGCAGCCAGGGGGGCGTGGTCCGAGAGCTTGTCCCAGGGCTTCTTCGGCAGGTTCAATGGGGTGTGAACCGAGGCATTGCGCACGTAGATGCGGTCCAGCGCCAGCAAGGGCATCGATGCGGGGAAGGTGCGTATCGCACGGCCGGTGGACTGCACGAACACTTCATGAAGGTTGGCACGTTCGCGCAAGACTTCGTGGGCGCGGCCACGCCAGTCGTTGAAGTCGCCGGCCACCACCACCGGATCGTCGGGATCGAAGCTGTTGACAAGGTCGCACACGCTGCGCAACTGGCGTTGGCGGTGGGCTTCCTGCAGGCCCAGGTGCACGCAGATGGCATGCACGGGGCTGTGGTGGTTGGGCGGCTGCAGGATGCAATGCAGCATGCCGCGCCGCTCGGGTCCGCTCACCGAGATGTCGTGGTTCTCGTAGTGGGTGATCGGAAACTTGGACAGCAGCGCATTGCCGTGGTGGCCGTTGTCGTACACCGCATTGCGGCCATAGGCGAACTGGGTCCAGATGGTGTCTGCCAGGAACTCGTAATGGGGCTCCTGGGGGAAGTTTTCCACCCGCCCTGCATGGCGGTGGTGCGTGCCCAGCACCTCTTGCAGGAACACGAGGTCCGCCGCCACGTTGCGCACGGCATCGCGCAACTCGTGCAGCATGAAGCGCCGGTTGAAGGTGGTAAAGCCCTTGTGCACATTCACGGTCAATACCTTGAAGGCAATGGGCTGGGTGGTGGAAGCGTGAGCCATGCAAGCAATCGGAAAGAGGTGTCGCACCCTGGTGGTGCGGTGCACCACCCCGGATGCGCTGGGCACTGGGGTGGTGGCGTGTCACCTTGATTGTTCCGGCCGCAGGCCGGGCCTGCTGTAGGACGGTTGGCCGTCAGCGCGTGCAGCGCTTACCCGCCGTGCGGGGTGCGTTCAGGCAGGCAGGAAGCCTTCAACCGACAGGTAGCGCTCGCCCGTGTCGTAGTTGAAGCCCAGCACGCGCGCGCCCGCCGGCAGCTCGGGCAGCTTCTGGGCAATGGCGGCCAGCGTGGCGCCCGAGGAAATGCCCACCAGCATGCCTTCTTCGCGTGCGCAGCGGCGTGCGTATTCGCGGGCCGGCTCGGCATCGACCTGGATCACGCCGTCGAGCAGGGTGGTGTCGAGGTTCTTGGGCACGAAGCCCGCACCGATGCCCTGGATGGGGTGCGGCGAGGGTGCGCCGCCCGAGATCACGGGCGAGGCCGATGGCTCCACCGCGAACACCTTGAGCGCGGGGAACTTCGCCTTGAGAACGCGTGCCACGCCCGTAAGATGGCCGCCCGTGCCCACGCCGGTGATGATTGCGTCCAGTCCGTCGGGGAAGTCCGCCAGGATCTCCTGTGCCGTGGTGCGCACATGCACGTCGATGTTGGCGGGGTTCTCGAACTGTTGGGGGATCCAGGCACCGGGCGTCTGGGCCTGCAGCTCCTGGGCGCGGGCGATGGCGCCCTTCATGCCCTTTTCGCGCGGGGTCAGGTCGAACGTGGCGCCGTAGGCCAGCATCAGGCGGCGGCGCTCGATGCTCATGCTGTCGGGCATCACCAGCACCAGTTTGTAGCCCTTGACAGCGGCCACCAGCGCCAGGCCGATGCCGGTGTTGCCCGAGGTGGGCTCGATGATGGTGCCGCCCGGCTGCAGCGCGCCCGAGCGCTCGGCGTCTTCCACCATCGACAGGGCGATGCGGTCCTTGATCGAGCCGCCGGGGTTGGCACGCTCGGCCTTGACCCAGACGTTGGCGGCACTGCCGAACAGGCGGTTGATGCGCACGTGGGGCGTGTTGCCGATGGTCTGCAGAATGTTGTCGACTTTCATGGCGTCTCCTGTTCAGGCAAGGGATGGGAAGGGGAATGCAAAGCAGGCATTTTGGCCCAGTCCGGAGCCCATGGGCGCGGCTGGGCCTTCACGATGCGGGCCGGGGCTCTATCCGCACCAGGGTGCTGTCGTTCACAGCCTCGGTTGCCACCCGCACCGGCAGGCAGGCGTTGATCACCGCCGCATTCGTGCGCGTGTGGTCCGTGAGCTCGCTGGCCGTGTAGCAGGCAGCCTGGCCGGTGCGCCACACGGCCAGTGCCAGCGGCAGCATCCATTGGTCAGCCAGGTGCGGGCCCGTGGCCGCCGTGCTGCGCTGGAAGGCCAGCACCTCGTCGGCCAGCCGGCGTGCCACGAGTTCGGACGACACTCCACGTTCGCCGAACTGGCAGAACACTTCGGTCACCTGCGCGTATTCCAGCGTGGCCAGCAGCACGTTGCCAGGCCCTTCGTGCTGGCGCACGCCGGGCGCGCGCAACTGGTCGGCCTCGTGCGTCCAGCCCAGGCGCCGGCCCAGTTCCTCCAGTTCGCGCGCAGCCACGCTGCGCGCCAGGCCCGGGGCCAGCGCCTCGGCCCAGGCAGCCAGGGCCGCCCCGCGTTCGGTCAGGTTAAACGGCACGAGCGCCTGCGTCGCAGGGGTGATCACGGCCTGCAGCAGGCCGCCGCCCGCAGGGTAGAAACCGCGCCGCTCCAGCGTGAGCGCCAGCCCCACGCCCAGGCGCGCCAGCAGCGGTGCGTAGGCGCGCTGCAGAAAATCGAATGGTGGTGCCATCGGGTTGTGCGTGCCGCCCGCCAGCTGGATCCGGCTGGGCGCATCGGCCAGCATCAGTGCGGGAAGCACGGTCTGAAGCACCAAGAGGCAGCTGCCGGCGCCGGCGATGCGGAAGGTGTAGTCGCCCGCACGCACCGCGCCGGGCGTGAACTGCAGCGACTGCGAGCCCAGCTCCGCCCCCTCGGCCTCCCCACCGCTGACCTCCAAGGCGGCTTGGACGCAGGCCAGGTGCTGGCGCATCAGCCCAGGCTTGGCGCGGCCGGCACGGATGCGCTCGATGCGCAGCGGCCGGCCGGTGACCATGGACAGGGCCAGGCCGGTGCGCAGAATCTGGCCGCCGCCTTCGCCCTGGGCGCCGTCGAGCGTCAGCATGGCGCCTCCTTGGCTGGGGGCGCGTTGAAGCGCAGCACCGTGTCGTGCAGCAGATCATCGAGCGCGGCATGGCCCGGCACGGGCAGCGGCTGCACCGGCTCGGCCGCATTGCGTGCCAGCTCCGCTTCGATGAAGGCGTGGATGCCGGGCCAGCGCGGGCTGGTCGCGGCCTCGCCCGCGCGCATCTTCACCTCCAGCAGGGCGTTGATCTCGGCGATCAGCGCGGCGTCGGTCACCGGGTCCAGCGTGTGCTGGGCCAGTTCGGCAAAGCGCATGGGCGGCACGCCCGGGCGCGCGCGTATCCAGCGCGCGGCCAGCAGCGGGCGCAGCACGTACAGGTACTTCTTGTAGCGCACTTCGTCGGCCTGCAGGTGCTCGCGGAAGTTCTTCTTGGCCATGGAGGCGTAGTGGTGCCAGCCCTTGGCGTTGGAGAACACGGTCTCGGCCAGCGCGCGAAAGCGATCCATGGTGGGCCCGTCCTCGCCGTAGACCACGGGTGAGCGCAGCCATTCGAGCAGCGTGGGGTTGGACTCGCGCATCAGGCCCAGCGCCTTGCGCAAGTCCCAGCCGTTGATGTCCAGGTCGCCGCTGATCGGCACTTCGATCACGTCGCGCCCTGGCGTGACCGTGAGGTACCAGGGCAGGCGGTTCACGTAGATGAATCGCACGTCGTAGTCGCTGTCGGGCGAGGCAAAGCCCCAGCCTCGGCTGCCCGACTCGCAGGCAAAGAGGATGGTGACCTGGTGCTGCGCCTCGATGGCGCCCAGGTTCTCCATGATCTGCACGCGCATGGCGGGATCGATGGGGTGGGCCGATTGCAGAAATTCTTCTTGTTGCTGTTCTTGGTGCATGTGCTGATCCGGGCGCTGGTCTGGCCAGCGCGGGCTCCGTTCAATGATTGCGATGGAGGTGCAAAGGGGTCTATCCCTTCACGCACACCACCTGCTTCAAGGTATAGACCACCTCCACCAGGTCTTCCTGGGCGGCCATCACGGCGTCGATGTCCTTGTAGGCCATCGGGATCTCATCGATCACGTCGGCGTCCTTGCGGCATTCCACGCCCTCGGTGGCGGCGATCTGGTCGGCGATGGTGTACATCTTCTTGGCCTTGGTGCGGCTCATCTTGCGGCCCGCGCCGTGGCTGCAGCTCATGAAGCTCTCGGGGTTGCCCTTGCCGCGCACGATGAAGCTCTTGGCGCCCATGCTGCCGGGGATGATGCCCAGCTCGCCGGCCTTGGCGCTCACGGCACCCTTGCGGGTGATGAGCACGTCTTCTCCGAAGTGCGTCTCGCGGCTCACGTAGTTGTGGTGGCAGTTCACCGCCTCCACATGCGCCTCGAAGGGCTTGGTGATCACCTTGCGGGCTGCAGCGATCACGCGCTGCATCATCACCTCGCGGTTGGCGCGCGCGAACTTCTGCGCCCAGCCCACCGCGCGCACGTAGTCGCCGAAATACTTGGCCCCCTCTTCGAAGTAGGCCAGGTCCTGGTCAGGCAGGTTGCGCTGGTGAAGCTCGGCGTCCTTCTTGGCCAGCTCGATGAAGTGCGTTCCGATGGCATTGCCCACGCCGCGCGAGCCCGAGTGCAGCATGAACCACACGCTGCCGTGCTCGTCCAGGCACACCTCGATGAAGTGGTTGCCGGTACCTAGCGTACCCAGGTGCTTGTGGTTGTTGGTGTTGCGAAAGCGCGGGTAGTCCTCGCAGATCGCGTCGAACTCGCCCTTGAGCGCTGCCCAGGCCACGTCGGTCTCGTCGGGCGGCGTTTCCCAAGCGCCCTTGTCGCGGCCCATGCGGCGCGGGTTGCTGCCGTGCGGCACGGCCTTCTCGATCGCCGAGCGCAGGGGCGCCAGGTTGTCGGGCAGATCGTTGGCATGCAGCGTGGTCTTGCAGGCCATCATGCCGCAGCCGATGTCCACGCCCACGGCGGCAGGGATGATGGCCTTGAAGGTGGGGATCACCGAGCCCACCGTGGCGCCGATGCCGTAGTGCACGTCGGGCATGGCCGCCACGTGCTTGAACACGATGGGCAGGCGTGCCGCGTTCTCCAGTTGCTTCTGGGCCTCTTCTTCCACAGGGACGCCCTGGGTCCACATCTTGATGGGGACGCCGTTTTCCACGTTGCGTTGCAGGTAGTTCATTGCATTCTTCTTTCGTTGTGCTTGTCGTTGCCTGTCTTGATGCAGGTTGCTCATTCACTCACCAGGTCGAACACCGCTTCCAGGATCTGGCGCGGGCCCATGCAGTTGCCGCAGGTGCAATGCGCAGGCGGGCCCATGGTGCTGGTGTCCAGCGCCAGGATCTTCTGTGCAAAGCGCTGGCGGTTGCCGGCGTCGAGCAGCCAGGTCTTCATGGTTTTGCAGAACGCCGGCTGGTCTTCGGCGAAGGCGTTCTGGATTTCGTGCTTTCCCCAGAAATCCCAGTAGCTCGCCTCGGCATAGTGCTGCACGGCGCTCGGGCGTTCGTCGTTCAGCCAGTGCGCCAGCAGCGGCTGCACATCCACACCACCCTTGTGGAACATCAGCAGGATATCGAAGGCGTTCGATCCGTTGAATGGGCTGGGTTCACGCCCGGTGTGCCCCAGCCCCTCGCGGAAGAAGGCCAGCGCGAAGGCGTCCACGGCGGCGCGCTCCTTGGGCGTCAGGGCATCTGCGGGGCAGTTGCCCAGGCGGTCCAGGTACAGCTCGGTCGAGTGGTGCAGGTCCTCGCCCAGCGCCAGCAGCTCCAGCATGCGGGGCAGGAAGTACAGCAGTTCGTCTGCAGGCTGTTCGCTGCTCTTGGCGGAGCTGTTGTATTCGTAGAAGTGGCGGGTCGTCACCTGGCGCAGGGGCATGCGGCGCATCTCGCGTTCCAGCTCCTCGTCCATGCAGCAGCCCAGGCACACGTCCAGCGTGCCCTTGGGGGGCTCATGGTGCTTGAACGTGGCGTACGCAGCGTCAACCACTGTGCGCAGGGCAGGTGGCAGTGCGGTATGGGTGGCGCTGGCTTGTGCTTTCGTCATGATTCTCTCCGTGGCGCCCAGGGCGCCGTTCGGTCCTTCATCAGGCGCCGCTACTGCACCATTCCATGTGCCGCGGCGCGCGCATAGTTCTTCAGTTCCTCGTCGTGTGCCGGAACGCTGCGGATGAATTGCTCCACCCGCTCCTGCAGTTCCCTTGGGCGCTGCAGGTGGCTTCCCTCGTGGCCGATGCCATGCAGGCCAGAGACCTGCACCTCGCGGCAAGGCACCTCCAGCATGTGGCAGAACACCTGCCACATCGCATCGCGCCACTCGGGGATGTGCCTGGCGTTCCAGAAGGTCGGCCAGACGTCGAACCACATGTAGCAGGCATAGCCCAGGCGGCCGCTGCTGCTGCCGATGGATTCGTGCACGTGGGCCAGGCGTGGGCCGATGCAGTCGCTCCACAACCGGGGGAAGGCCTGCAGCATGCGCATCGCATCCGCCAGAGGAACCGAGGGATCTGCCGCCATGAGCGGTATGTCGCCCGCGTTGTTGCTCATCACGTGCGTGAGGCCCATGCCCACCTGCTCGTCGCTGTAGGGCGCCAGGTCGATGCCTGCGTTGGCGAACAGCACCGTCTGGATATGCGTCCACTGCAGCGGTGTGGCTTCGAACTCGGGACCATCCATGTCCCAGTACCACTCCCGCTCCTTCCTGCCCGGCACGGGCCGGTCGAAGAGGTAGCGGACGGCGTCGGCATACAGCGTGGCATCGAGTCCCAGGGACCCGGGCGTCACTGGCAACGGAGCCTGCCTTGCCAGGCGCTTTGCGCGGGCGGGCTGTTTCATGGTGTTCCTCTTTTCTTCTTTTCTATCTGTCTGGTGGACGTGACGGGATTCGAACCCGCATCTTTGCAGCGACCACGGTTCTTGAGTCCAGTGGCCCAGTGAACGGTTGGAAACGCGCGCCAGTGGCAGACCCGTCATCGGAGCCAGCACCTGCATCCTCAACCTTGCCCGTTCACCGACTCTCCCGCTGCACTCGGTGTTACCCGACCTGCCGGCAATAACAACATTTTTGGCAGTGGCGCTCCCTTCTGTGCCAGCGCGCCCGTATTCCTCTTGGCTCCCTGCTCAGCGCAGCTTTACCAGGCCGTTGAGTACCTGGTCCAGGCCGCCGAACACCGAGATCTTGTCGATGCGCTCGGCCACGCGTTCCAGTGTTTCCAGCTCCTTCATGCGCAGGGCGACGGGGTTGTCCTCCATCACCTTGGCGGTGTTCAGCAGCGAGCGCGTCGCGGCTGTCTCTTCGCGGCGGCGGATCACATTGGCCTGGGCCTGCTTTTCCGCCTGCACCACCTGGGTCAGGATGGCCTTCATGTCGCCGGGCAGCACGATGTCCTTCACGCCAGCGCTCTCCAGCGCAATGCCGTAGGGCGCGAGCTTGGCGGCCATGTGGGCGCCCACCACGTCGTCGATCACTGTCTTGTTCTCCAGCAGCTCATCGAGCGTGCGGGTGCCCACGGCGGCGCGCAGTGCGAACTGCAGCTCGCGGTACAGGTGCTCCGCGGGCTTTTGCAGCTGGCTCCAGGCGCGCAGCACATCGGTGTAGCGGAAGGTGGCGCTCAGGTTGATGCGCAGGCCCACCTTGTCGCGGGTCATGATGTCCTGGCCCGAGACTTCCACCGATTGCAGGCGCAGGTCCACCTGCTCCACCGCCACCGTGCGGCCGTACTTCCAGAAGGCGTACGAGCCCGCGGCCAGCAGCCGTTCCACCTTGCCGTCCACCGTCAGCAGGCCGCAGGACGACTCGGGCACCTGCACCTGCAGCAGGCCGGCCAGACCGGTCACCGTGCGGTGGCGCAGTTGCGTCTGCGTCAGGCGCGCCACCAGGGCGGCGGGCAGCTCTGCGCCCGCGTTCAGGTCCACCACCTGCACGGACACATCCACCAGGCCCTTCCAGTACAGGCGGCGCGTGCCAGGGGGCAGGATCTCGACCAGCACGCCGTTCTCGCTGCGCAGGCCGACCTCGTGCTCGGCCAGTTCCACGCGCACGAACTCGGCTGCCACCACCTCGGGCTCACGGGCCATCAGGTAGTCGGCCAGGCCGTGGGTGAAGGCGGCTTGCTCCAGCGCGAAGGTCTCCACGCGCAATTGGTCCAGGCCGGCGAATAGCCAGTGCGTGCCGCTGTGCAGCATGCGGTCGAAATCGCCATTGCGCAGCAGCAGTGCGCGTTCGTTCTTCTTGACGGTGGTGCGTTGGATCTTCAGCATGTGTCTACCCTCGTTCTTTCTTTTTTCAATGTCGTTGGTCGCCGCATCAAACTTCTTGCATCGGGGCCGTTACAGCGGGGCAGTGGTCCCAGGGGGCACGGCTCGGGCCCTGCAGTGCGCCGTGGCGGTTGCCCCGAGGGGCTTTCGCTTGGGCTGGCTGCGGGCGCGGGCCGTGCCGGGTACTGGCACAAACCGCCACCGCTGACGGGGCAATGGCTTGCAGGCTGCGGCGCAACCTTTGGTCCTTCACCCCGCGTCCGGCGGGTGGTCTTTCGACCGTCTTCGATAGCCGGCCCGAAGGCCGGAAGAATGGGCAGGAGTCGAACCTGCGACAGTCCCTTTTCAGGGGTGCTCTACCAGACTGAGCTACCAGTGGTGCAGGCCGGGAGTCGAACCCGGCAACCCCTTTCGGAGCTGGCTTCCACAGCCCTGCAGTCACCCGGCGCTCGCAGCGTGCGGCATGCAGGGAATCCGACGGACCCCAAGGCCCTGGATCCCCGGCACCGGCAGGGCGGGCGTTGGCCCCAACCCTGGCCTGTGAGCGTTCGCTGTCTGCGCCGAGTGCCTTGGTATTTGCGAATTGCGTGCCAGCCGTGCGATTTGGCGGGTGAAGTATCGCAACCCATTGATTCGAAAGGAATTAATGCAAATGAAGAAAATTCTGTAACATGGTGGCTTCTGTGATAAATAGAATGTGGGCTAGTTTTATAGATTGTTGGCAATGCGCAAGAGCAGGGTAGTGATTGGTTTTATCGGTACCCAGCTCGACTCGGGCAAGGGCGCAGGGCGCTGGGAGAAGTGGCGGCCCACCGTGTCGCTGGTGCAGCACGAGGACATGGTGGTGCACCGCATGGAGCTGCTGTACACGCCGGCCCACCAGGAGCTGGCGCACCAGGTACGCAACGACATCGCCATCGCCTCGCCCGAGACCACGGTGCGGTTGGTGCCCATGGAGATCGCCGACCCCTGGGACTTCGGCGAGGTCTACGCCAAGTTGTTCGACTGGACGCAGGCCTACCGCTTCGACACCGAGCGCGAGGAGTACTGGACCCACATCACCACCGGCACGCACGTGGCGCAGATCTGCCTGTTTCTGCTGGTGGAGTCGCGGCGCATCCCGGGCGTGCTGGCGCAGACCTCGCCGCCCAGGCGCCAGCAGATGGGCGATGCGGGCAGCTATGCGTTGATCGACCTGGACCTGTCGCGCTACGACGTGATTGCCCAGCGCTTCGGCGCCGAGCAGCGCGATGCGGTGGACTTCCTCAAGAGCGGCATTGCCACGCGCAATACGCGCTTCAATGCGCTGATCGACGAGGTGGAGCGGGTGGCGGTGCGCTCGCGCGCGCCCATTTTGTTCACTGGGCCCACCGGAGCGGGCAAATCGCATCTGGCGCGGCGCATGTACGAGCTCAAGAAGGCGCGCCACCAGGTCGAGGGCGAATTCGTCGAAGTGAACTGCGCCACCCTGCATGGCGATGGGGCCGCATCCACGCTGTTCGGGCACAAGAAGGGCGCTTTCACGGGCGCTGCGGCCGACCGCGCGGGCCTGCTGCGCACGGCGCACAAGGGCGTGCTGTTCCTTGACGAGATCGGCGAGCTGGGCCTGGACGAGCAGGCCATGCTGCTCAAGGCCGTGGAGGAAAAGCGCTTTTACCCCATGGGCAGCGACCGCGAGGTGGCCAGTGATTTCGAGCTGATCTCCGGCACCAACCGCGACCTGCGCACCGAGGTGGCGGCCGGGCGCTTTCGCGAAGACCTGTACGCGCGCATCAACCTCTGGAGCTACCAGCTGCCGGGCCTGGCCCAGCGCCCCGAGGACATCGAGCCCAACCTCGATCACCTGCTCGCGCGCACCGGCTCGGAGCTGGGCCGCACGGTGCGCCTCTCGGCCGAGGCGCGCACCGCCTACCTGCGCTACGCCCAGTCGCCCGACGCGCTGTGGAGCGGCAACTTCCGCGACCTGTCGGCCAGCGCTACGCGCCTGGCCACGCTCGCCGACAGCGGCCGCATCGGCCTGCCTCTGGTGGAGGCCGAGATCGCGCGCCTGCAGTGGCTGTGGCAGCCGGCCAAGGATGCACGCGATGGGCTCTCAGGCGCGCGGGCTGCCGATGCGACCGATCTGCGTGCCCTGTTGGGCGATGAAGCCCTGGATGCCATGGACCTGTTCGACCAGCTTCAACTGGCCGCCGTGCTGCGCGTGTGCCGCCAGGCGCGCACCCTGTCCGATGCGGGGCGCCAGCTGTTCCAGGCCTCGCGCGCGCAGCGCACGGTGGTCAACGACGCCGACCGATTGCGCAAATACCTGGTCCGGTTTGGCCTGGATTGGGAGTCGGTCATCCGCGGTGAACGATAATCACCCCGTGAAGCGCGCCAGACCGCCGCTGGTGCAATCTGGGAAACCAGGCACTGGAGGAACGTCCGGACTGCACAGGACAGCGTAGCAGCTAACGGCTGCCCACCGTGAGGTGAGGATCAGAGCAACAGAGACGAGTCTAGACAGGTGCCTGTACGAGGTGTTCTGTGAGGCGCCAGCGTAAGCTGGCGAGAGGACAGCGAGAGCTGTCCGAACCTGGCGAAAGCCAGGTCCGAACAGCCACCCCAAACAGGCAGCGGGCATGCCCGCAGCCTGTTTGGGGTGAAACGGGCAATCTCTACGCGCAGCAATACCAAGTAGGCCAACGTTGATGTGGTTCCGCAGAGTTGGCGGGTAGGTAGCATCGAGCCGTGGTGGCGACACCCGGCCCAGAGTAATGGCGGTCACGCCGCAGGCAACTGCGGTGCACAGAATCCGGCTTATCGGCGCGCTTCACACTTTTGAATTCAAATCCGCGGCGACGGCAGTCGTCAATGCTGCTCAGGCCTGCCCTGTGCAGGCGACACGCTGATCAACCCCGCTTGGGGCAGTGCAAGGCATGCCCTTGTTCCAGTTCGGTGGCGCGCTCCACGGTGTCGGGGTGGCTGCTGAGCAAGGACCACACGGGGTCCAGTGCCTCCGGCGCCTTGGGTTCTGCGGTGGTGGATGCAGAGCCTTCGGCCGGTGCGCTGGCGCCTTCCTTGGCTGCGGTGGCGGCCTTCTTCTTGGCCGCCTTTTCCTCATCGTCCTCGTCCTGCGCAATGGCCAGCAGCAGCTTGCCCATGGGCGCCGTGGGCAGCTTCGCATGGGACATGACGGCGATGGCAAAGCAGTCGGCCTCGCGCTCGTGGTTGCGGCTGTAGGCCAGGCCGGTGAGCACCGATGCGCCGGTGGAGACGATGCCCGACACGTCGCCCAGCGCCAGCCCCATGCCCATCTGCAGCACGCCTTGCTGCACCACCATGCGCGTGGTGTGGCGGTTGGCCACGTGGCCGATCTCGTGGGCCAGCACGCCGATGAGGGCGTCGTCGCTGAGTCCCTTCTTCTCTGCCGCCTTGGCCAGGCCATCGGTCATCACCACCGTGCCGCCAGGCAGGGCGAAGGCATTCGCCCCCATGCCGGAGCGGAACGACAGCGTGTAGGTGGGGGCGTAGCCAGGGTAGCGCTGCAACTGGGTGGGCAACGCTTGCACCAGCGTGTCGAAGCGTGCCTTCAGTGCGGCCTGGCGCTCCTGGGGCAGCTTGCTCGGCTTGAGCGTGCCCTTGTCCATCTGCGTGAGCACATTGCTGGCCACGCTGGTTTCCCAGGACAGGGGGACGAAGCGCGTGAGTTCCGTGGCCGCCCAGGGCGTGCCGTAGCGGTAGAACAGGGTCAGTCCGACGATGGCGACCGCTGTGACGCCGAGTAGCACGGGCCAGCGCGTCTGCATGCGCTCGGCCAGGCTGGGGCGGGCACCCGCCTCGGCCAGCGCAGCATGCCATTGGGCCACGGCGTCGATCTCCAGGCTGCCCTGGTCGTGCAGGTCCACCACCACCCGCTGCTGCGGGCGGCGCTCGCTCCAGGCCTCGGGCCAGCCCACCTCGCCCCAGGGGAATACGGTGGGGGCCGCACCAGGCTGGGACAGCGGGTGCAGCGCCAGCGACGGGCCCTTGGGCGAGGGCTGCAGGCCCACGAGCACCGGCCTGGCCTGGCTGCTCAGCCCATCGAACCAGCGCCCTGGCACCAGGGTACCGGTGGGTGTTGCAGCAGGGGAGAGGGGGGCGTTCATCAGCCGATCAGGTCCAGCCCGGCCGCGTCGGCCAGCGCATCGCCAATGCCGCCTTGCTGCTGCTGGCGCACCATGGCACCGGCCACCTGGTCCACGCCACCCTTGACGTGCAGCGTCACGGATTCGACCTTCATGCGATACTCGCTGACCCGTGCGAACGGGCGGTACAGGCCCAGCGTGAGCAGGGTCAGGAACAGGTTCTTGATACGCAGCAGCACGTAGCGGCCCGTGCGCAGCTGGCATTTGAAGCGGGCCACCTGGCTCAGGCCGATGTTGTCCCACATGAGCTGGAACATGCGCGCCTCGCGGTAGGCGCGTGCGGGTGCCGAGGCCAGGAACATCAGGAAGATGCCTGCGATGAACGCCACCGCGAAGACCACGAAAATCAGGGCCCCCCACTTGTCCTTCAGGCCGGCGATGAGCGCGAACGAGCCCCCCGCCAGCACCGCCAGGCCGACCGAGATGCCCGCCACGAACAGCAGGAAAACGGCCACCGTGGCCGCCCAGACCTTGATGAAATCCATGTACACGGGCTTCCAGCGACCGGATTCGGCCCCTACCTGGGCGCGCAGCACCAGCAGGCTCTTGTAGTTGTATTCGAGGCGGATGAAGCACAGCACCGACAGCAGCAGGCCCAGCACCACCAGGCCCCAGATGGCGGCGGTCATGGTCGGCAGGTCGGCCTCGCCGCTTTCGTCGGCAGCCAGCTCCTGCAGCGCCCCGGCCGATTCGGGCGCGAGGTACTGGATGCCGAAGAACACGCCGATCCACACGAGGGCGATGGCGAACACGGGCCAGCTGGCCACGTACACCTCGCGCCAGGAGGCCGTGAACTGCAGGCGCAGGCCGCGCCACCGCGTGGAGCCCAGGCGAAAGCGCATGGCACTGCCCCAGATGAACGGGGCCAGCAGGGCGCCGGCAAGCAGGAAGAGGGACACCGCCGTGTCCTGCCCGGTGTTGACGGCAATGTTGTAGGCGATGGTGATCATCACCAGCATGACGAAGCCCATCACCATCCGACGCTGCTGCGCCGTGAATTCGAGCGGGCTGCCGGCCACCAGGGTGTGGCCATAGAAATACTGGGCGGTGCGCCGGCGCGCCCAGGGGGTGTAGAAGCCCAGCGTGAGAATGGTCAGCAGCACGTTGACGATCCATACCCGGAAGTACTCGCCGCCGCTGCCGGTGAATTCAAGCGGATGCGCATCGATCTCCTGCGCGAAGTTCGAGACGGGCGCCGCTCCTGCCCCTGATTGCTGATGGTCCATGGACTCCCTCCTGTTATGGAGGGCAGTGTATCAGCGGCCTGTGGCGGATCGCCTTCCCTCAAAACACCTATTGCTCACCTTTTGATAGCTAGCGAGTGCCGTTCAGAATCGCTCCCAGGGCTGCAGGTAGCGCCACTGTCCCTCGGGCACCTTGGACAGTGGCACGCGCCCGATGCGGATGCGCTTGATGGCCACCACGCGCAGGCCCACGGCCTCGCACATGGCCGGAATCTGCCCCGGACGGATGCCTTTGAGCGCAAAGCGCAGCCGCGTCTCGTTCTGCCAGCTCACCTTGATGGGGGGCAGCGCGCGGCCATTGAATGACAGGCCGTGGCACAGGCGCTGCAGGCCGTTGGGTGCGATCTCGCCGGCCACCTCCACGATGCATTCCTGCTCCAGCGATTCGATGTCCTCGGCCAGCTTGCGTGCAATGCGCTTGTCCTGGGTATAGACCACCAGGCCGCTGGCCTCTGTGGGCAGGGGGGTGAAGCATTCGAGCTGGCGAAAATGGCGCTGCAGCACGCGAATGCCCGAGGCGTCCTCGGGCAGGTGCGAGGCGAGGGCCAGCAGCGTGACGGCGGGCGTCGCGCCCTGGCTACGGCTCGCATGGGCGGCGCCGGCCTGCCCCGGCGCACCCAGGCCGGCCTCGAAACCGGCGGGCTTGTGCAGCAGCAGGGTGACGGGGGTCAGCTCCAGCAGGCTCGCATCGGGGTCCACCGCCACGCTTTGGTGCGGTGCCACGCGCGCACCGGGCACCTCGACCACGGCGCCCTCCACGCTCACGAAGCCGCCCTCGATGAATTGTTCGGCCGTGCTGCGCGAGCAGTTGAGCTGCTCGGCCACGCGCTTGGCCAGCCGGACATGGCCGGCTTCAGGGTTTTTTTCAGTCATTACCGGGTTCCATGGCGCGGATGCGCTCTACATGTGCAAGCAGCGAACGCTGGGCGACGGGCCACATGCGCGGGGGCACGTCGTCGTAGGCGTGCCGCACCCAGTCGTCCATGCTGCCCTGGGGCAGGGCCTGCATGGCGGCCAGCACCTTGGCCTCGCGCGCCAGGCGGTGGGCCTTCAGGCGGGCAATGGCGCTGCGCGCCTCGCCCAATACGTAGCCGTGCGCGGGCAGGATGAAGTTCACGCCCTGCTTCTCGCAGGCCGCGTCCAGCGCGTCCAGCGAATCGAGGTAGTCGGCCATGTTGCCGTCCGGCGGGTCGACCACCGTGGTGCTGCCGTTGAGGATGTGGTCGCCGCTGAACAGCAGGCCATCCTCCTCCAGCAGCAGGCACAGGTGGTTGGCCGCATGGCCGGGGGTGTGGACCACCTGCAGGGTGTGGCTGGTGGCGGCATCGCCCACCTGGGCGGACAGCACCAGGCGCTCGCCATGGGCCAGCTCGCGCTCGGGCGTGAAGGCGCTGGCCACGCGGGCTGTGGGGGCCGAGCGCAGGCCCAGGATGGGGGGCGCCGGCTGCCCGGCCTGCACGCACAGTGCCTGCAGCGGCGCCGCGCCGGGAGAGTGGTCGGGGTGCGAGTGTGTGCAGACGATGGAGCGGATGTCGCCACCGGCGGCGCGCCAGAGCTTCTCCAGGTGCTCGGGGTCGGCCGGTCCGGGGTCGATGGCGATATAGCCCGTGGCCGGGTCGCCCACCAGGTAGCTGTTGGTGCCCGGGCCGGTCATCACACCCGAATTGGGGGCCGTGAGGCGCTGCACGTTCTTGAGCAGGGGCACGGGGTGGTCGGTCTGCCAGTCGAGCGGGTGCACGATCTGCCCATCGGGGCAGACCAGCGCCAGTTCGCCGAACGGCATCTCGTCTTCCATGTAGCGCGCTTCCTTGCCACCCAGCAGGCCGGCGCGCGGGCAGCTCACCCACAGGGGCTGTTCATTGGCCAGGGCGCCGAGCACGGCGTCGGTGTTCTTGAATTTCGCCAGCCGCTGCAGCGTTCGGATGGTCGGGAAGATCATGAAGAACTGGCCTGCCTCGTGCCGCGCCAGTGCGTCGGCCGGGCGCACCCACACGGGCTCGAACTGCTCGGCCTCGTCGGCCACCGGGGTCTGGCCCTCGGGCATGCGTGCGGCCAGGAAGGGCACCTCGAAGCGGCGCGGCAGGTCGCGGTCGGCCGTCCAGTAGGCCAGCAGGTACACGCTGTCGGCCGCCAGGCGCAGGCCCCGGGCTTCGCACTGCGCGGCAAATGGCGCGCTGCGGTCCAGTGCGGCAATGTCGTCGGCATCGGCCATGCGGCCGTCGGCGTGGCGCGCCAGCAGCACGCCCAGTTCCTCGAAGCTCTCGCGGATGGCGGCGATCGCCTGGGTCAGGTGCAGGTCGCTCTGGGCCGGGCGGCGGTCCGCCACCTGGTGCGACTGGGCATCGAGCGCATCGATGCCGCCGCCCGGAAAGACGTAGGCCCCTGGGGCAAAGCTCGCGTTGGGCGAGCGCCGCGTCATCAGCACCTCCAGCGCCCCGTCGCCTTCGGCGTCGCGCAGCAGCAGCACGGTGGCGGCCAGGCGGGTGGGAACGGGTTCGCGGTGGGGATGGAGTTGCTGGCTGATGCGGGGCATGGGCCCATTATCCGGCTTTGACCGCAGCCTGCCGGGCGCGTCATGCGGGAAAGCGCGGGGCTTTCCCGCGGATCAGTACTTGCCCGAGAGCAGGGCGCCGGCATGGGGCACCCGGGTCTCCAGCCCCAGGCGCCTGAGCATGGCCCAGGTGGTGCAAGCCGCAGCCGACACGACGGGGATGCCCAGCCGGTCCTGCGCCACCTGCACCGATGCCAGCGAGGGCATCTGCACGCATGCCGAGATCACCACCACGTCCACGCCGCGCGTGTCCAGGCGCTGCACGATCTGCGCCGGTGCCGCAGGGTCCTGTGCGCCCACCTCCAGGTTGTCGGCGATCTCCAGCGACAGGCTGTCGTGCACGGCGATGCCTTCGTGTTCGATGTAATCCACCACCAGTTGGGTGAGGGGTTTCATGTAGGGCGTGAGGATGGAAACCTTCTTCGCGCCCATGGCCTTCAGGCCTTCGACCAGCGCGCCAGCGCTCGACACCACGGGCGCAGGCTTGCCGTTGGCCACGGTGACATCGTGCAGCCGCCGCTCGGACGTGCGGTGGTAGCCCAGGCCCATGCTCATGATGGCCACCAGGCAGGCATAGCCCATCACGTCCATCTTTCCATCCGAAAGTTCCAGTGCGCAGCGGTCGGAGTCGCGGTCCATGGCGGCCAGCTCTTCCTGGGTGACCTTCTGCATGCGCATGCGGCTGGCATGGAAGCTGAAGCGCTCGGGCAGGATCTGCTCGCGGGCGCGCAGCATGGCGGGGATCTCGGTCTCCATGGTGGTGTTGGAGCTGGGCACGATCTGCCCGATGCGGTAGGTGCGTTGCATGGCGGTCTTTCAGGGAAAAATGGCAAAGCGCTGCCTGCCCGGCGCTGGAGGCGCCGGGGACGGGATCACGCAGGGAGAGTCTTTGGCGGGTCAGTCGGCCTTGATGCCGGCGCCCTTGATGGTCTTGGCCCAGTAGGCGGTCTCGGTTTTCACCAGGTCGCCGAGCGCATCGGGTGGCAGGTAGCGCAGCTCGATGCCGGCGGCGTCGGCGCGCTGGCGCGTCTCGGGCATCTCCAGGGCCTTCTTCACGTCGGCCGTGAGCTTGGTGATCACTGCCGGTGGCGTGGCCGCCGGGGCGAACAGGCCCACCCAGGCTTCGAGCTTGAAGTCGGGCATGCCGGCCTCGGCCACTGTCGGCACGTTGGGCAGGCCCGGGTGGCGCTTGGTGCCGGTCACGGCAAAGGCCTTGAGCTTGCCGCTGACCACATGCTGCATGACGGAGGGCGGCGTGGTGATGAACACCTGCACCTGGCCGGCCAGCACGTCGGCCACGGCCGGGCCCGAACCGCGGTAGGGGATGTGGGTCATGAAGGTGCCGCTCTGCTGCTTGAAGATCTCGGTGCCGATGTGCGAGAGCGAGCCATTGCCTTGCGATGCGTAGTTGACCTTGCCGGGGTTCGCCTTGAGGTAGGCGATGAACTCCTTGAGGTTGTTGCCCGGTACCGAAGGGTGGGCCGCAATCACGTTGGTGGCCACGGTGAGCAGGGCCACGGGCGCGAAATCCTTGGCCTCCCAGGGCAGGCTGGGCGAGAGCGCCGGGTTGCCCACATGGTAGGCCGAATACGAGATCAGCAGGTTGTAGCCGTCGGCCTTGCTGCGGGCCACCGCACCGTAGGCCACGTTGCCGCTGCCGCCCGCCTTGTTGTCGATCACCACCGGCTGGCCGAGCACGCGCGCCAGGGGTTCGTTGAGCAACCGGGCCGAGGTGTCCACCACACCGCCGGGCGGGTTGGGCACCGTGAGCGTGATGGCCTTGCTGGGGAAGTTGTCCTGCGCAGTGGCCAGGCCCGAAAGGGCCAGCGTGGCAGCCAGCAGGCTGTGCTTGATCGTCATGTTTGTCTCCGCCTGGATGTTGTAGTCAGGGTATTGTGGAAACAAGCGAACCAACAGTCCAATATATTGTTGGTCTTGATCAAGACTTGAAAAGTATCAATGGAACTGCGGCACCTGCGTTACTTCATCGCCCTGGCCGAAGAGCTGAGCTTCACGCGCGCCGCGCAGCGCCTGCATGTGTCGCAGCCGCCGCTGAGCCTGCAGATCGCGCAACTCGAGGCGGAGCTGGGCGCCCAGCTGTTCGTGCGCACCAGCCGGCGTGTGGAACTGACGCTGGCAGGCCAGGCCTACCTGGTGGATGCGCGTGCGGTGCTGGAGCGGCTGGACACGGCGCGCCAGCGCGTGGCGGCCATCGGCCAGGGGCAGGCGGGGCGCATCGAGGTGGGGCTGTCGGGCTCGCATTTCCTCGGGCCGTTTCCGGCAGCGCTGGCGCGCTACCGGCACAGCCACCCGGGCGTGGACGTGGTGCTGCACGAGATGCAGCCCTCGCTGCAGCAGGCGGCCCTGCGCGACAAGCGCATCGACGTGGGCATTTCGCGCACGGCGGTCAACGACGACCAGCTCGCGAGCACCCTGCTGTGGCCCGACCCCGTGGTGGCGGCCCTGCCGCCCGGCCACCCGCTGGCGGCGCGCAAGGCGCTGGCCCTGAAGGACCTGCGCAGCGAGGCCTTCGTGATGCTGCGCCGCGATTCATCGGCCCACGCCGAGCACATGGTGCAGTGCTGCGTGCAGGCCGGCTTTGCGCCCCGGGTGGCGCAGACCACGGTGGAGCTGGCGGCCTTGCTGAGCCTGGTGGCCGCAGGGCTGGGCGTGGCGCTGGTGCCGTCGTCGCTCGGCAGCCTGTTCGGCGCCCGCGTGGTGCTCAAGACCCTGGGGGCCAGGGCACCGCGTGCCGACGTGCATGCGCTGCAGCGGCGCGACGATGCCTTGGGGGTGGTGCCGGCCTTCGTGCGCGTGGTGACCGGCTGAGAGGATCGGTCAATCCCAGGCAGGGGCAAGGCCGTCGGGGTCGACCAGGCGGCCGCCACGGTCCAGGCTGGCGATCTGCGCCATATCGGCATCGGTAAGGCGCAGCTGCTGCGCCTTGAGGTTGCTGGCCAGGTTCTCGCGCCGGGTGGACGAGGGGATCACCGCGTAGCCGAGCTGTAGCGCCCAGGCCAATGCCACCTGGGCCGTGGTGCCCCCATGCGCGCGGGCAATGGCTTCGATCACCGGGTCGTTCAGCACCTTGCCGTAGGCCAGCGTCATGTACGAGGTGATGGGGATGCCCTGGCTTCTCGCGAAGTCGGCCACGCTGCGGTTCTGCAGGTAGGGGTGCAGCTCAACCTGGTTGGTGGCGATGGCGCCCGCGCCCACGGCGGCAATGGCCTCCTGCATCAGCGCCACGGTGAAGTTGGAGACACCGATCTGCCGCGCCAGGCCCTGGGCCCTGGCTTCGGCCAGTGCACCCATGAACTCGGCCACGGGCACGGCACCGCTGGGCGAAGGCCAGTGGATCAACGCCAGGTCCACCTGCTCGCTGCGCAGCTTGGCGAGGCTGTCCTTCAGGCTGGGGATGAGCTTGTCCGCCGCCAGGTTCTCCGTCCAGACCTTGGTGGTGAGGAACAGCGCGCTGCGTGGCACACCGCTTTCTGCGATGGCCTGGCCGACCTCGGCCTCGTTGCCGTAGATCTGCGCGGTGTCGATGGCGCGGTAACCCAGGTCGAGCGCGTTGCGCACCGAGTCGATGACGACTTGGTCCTTGAGGCGAAAGGTACCGAGGCCGAAGGCGGGGATGGTAGAAGAATGCATGAAGAAAGACTCCGTGTGGATGTGCAGGAAAAGAAGGTGATCAGTGGCCGACGGGGACCGGGCCACTGGAGCGCACGGGGATGCCGGCTCGGCGGTCCAGCACGCCGCTGTAGTGCGTCAGGGCCAGGGAGCCCAGCACCACCACGGCACCGATCCAGGGCGTGTGCATCAGGCCCAGGTGCGTCACGATCAGGCCACCGGCCCAGGCGGCACCGGCAATGCCCAGGTTGAAGGCGGCGATGTTCAGGCCCGAGGCCACGTCCACCGCCTGCGGCGTGAAGCGCTCGGCCTGCTTGACCACGTAGACCTGCAGCCCCGGCACATTGCCGAAGGCCACGGCGCCCCAGAGCAGCACGGTCACCAGCGCCAGCCAGGGGTGCGGCGCGGTGAACTGCAGCAGCAAAAGCACGGCGGCCAGCAGGGCGAACACGATGCGCAGCGCCGGGATCGGGCCCAGCCGGTCGGCCAGCCGGCCACCCCAGATGTTGCCCACGGCCACCGACACGCCGTAGACCAGCATCACCCAGCCCACCGCACCGGCGCTGAACCCCGAGATGTCGGTCAGGATGGGTGCAAGAAAGGTGAAGGGAATGAAGGTGCCACCGTAGCCGATGGCCGTCTTGGCATAGACCAGCAGCAGGCGTGGCTCGGCCAGCACCTTGGCCTGCTGCAGCAGCGAGGCGGGTGGGGTATGGGCGATATTGCGCGGCACGAAGAGTGCGCTGCCGATGAAGGCGACCACGCCCAGGGCCGAGACGGCCAAAAAGGTCTCGCGCCAGCCGAAGTGCTGGCCGATGAAGGTGCCCAGCGGCACGCCGGTGACCAGCGCCACGGTGAGCCCGGTGAACATGATGGCAATGGCGCTGGCCGCCTTCTCGCGCGGCACCAAACCGGTGGCGATGGTTGAGCCGATGGAGAAGAACACCCCGTGCGCCAGGCCGGTGAGGATGCGCGCGGCCACCAGCGATTCATAGCTCGGTGCCTGCCAGGCCAGCAGGTTGCCGGCGGTGAACAGCGCCATCAGCGACAGCAGCAGCGCCTTGCGCGGCAGCTTGCCGGTCAGCGCGGTGAGCACCGGGGCGCCGACGGCGACACCCAGGGCATACAGGCTCACCAGCAGGCCCGCCGAAGGGATGCTGATGGACAGATCGGCCGCCACGGTGGGCAGCAGGCCAACGATCACGAACTCCGTCGTGCCGCTGGCGAATGCGCTGAGCGTCAGCGCGAGCAAGGCAATGGGCATGGAAACACTCCTGTGTAGATGCAGGGAAGTGTCGGGTTTGCAGCCTTGCAGAAAAAGAGGGTTCTACGCCATAGATAGTTGATTTGGAATCAACAATCGGCGAGCATTGCGCCCATGAAATCCACCCTGGAAGAGTTGCAGGCCTTCGTGGCCGTGGTCGACGGCGGCTCCATCACGGCGGCGGCGGACCAGTTGGGGCAGACGGTTTCGGGCATCAGCCGTGCCCTTGGGCGCCTGGAAAAGAAGCTGGAGACCACGCTGCTGCGCCGCACCACGCGCCGCACCGAGCTGACCGAGGAGGGCCAGGCCTTCCTGCTGCGCACGCGCGCCATCCTGGCCTCCATCGACGATGCCGAGGAAAGCATGGCGGCACGCCGCCAGCAGCCCGCCGGCCGGCTGCGCGTGAATGCGGCCACGCCTTTCATGCTGCACGCCGTGGTGCCGCTGGTGCCGGCGTTCCGAGCCGCCTATCCGCAGATCACGCTGGAGCTCAATACGGACGAGATGTACATCGACCTGCTGGAGCAGCGCACGGACGTGGCCATCCGCATAGGCCGGCTGCAGGACTCGACCCTGCACGCGCGCCCCCTGTGCACCAGCCGCCTGCGCGTGCTGGCCAGCCCGGAGTACCTGGCGCGCGCCGGCAAGCCCAAGGGCGTGGCCGAACTCTCCGGGCACACGCTGCTGGGCTTCAACGAGCCAGAGTCGCTCAACCGCTGGCCGCTGCGCGGCACGCACGGAGACGAATGGCGGATCGTGCCCAGCCTCACCGCGTCGAGCGGCGAAACATTGCGCCAGCTGGCGCTGGAACATGTGGGGCTGGTTTGCCTGTCGGATTTCATGACCGCAGGCGACCGCGAGGCCGGCCGCCTGGTGCAGGTGCTGGCGCGCGACACGGTGGACGTGCGCCAGCCCATCAATGCGGTGTACTACCGCAACACGCAGCTGGCCGCGCGCATTGCGTGCTTCCTGGACTTTCTCCAGGAGAGAATGGGCTGAGCTCGATCGCTCAGCCGCGCGCGGGAATGTTCAACCCCTTGGCCACGGCCGGGCGTGCCACGAAGGCGTGCAGCACGCGTTTGATTTCCTTGAACTGGTCGAACTCCACCAGCTCGCCCGCGCCATAGAAGCCCACCAGGTTGCGCACCCAGGGCAGGATGGCGATGTCCGCAATGGTGTAGGTGTCGCCCATCACCCACTGGCGTCCGGCCAGGCGCTGGTCCAGCACGCCCAGCAGGCGCTTGGACTCGGCCACATAGCGGTCGCGCGGGCGCTTGTCTTCATAGTCCTTGCCGGCAAACTTGTGGAAGAAGCCGAGCTGGCCGAACATCGGGCCCACGCCGCCCATCTGCCACATCACCCACTGCAGGGTTTCATAGCGGGCGGCCGCGTCCTGGGGCACCAGCTTGCCGGTCTTGTCAGCCAGGTAGATGAGGATGGCACCGGACTCGAACAGCGCCAGTGGCTTGCCGCCGGGGCCGTCGGGGTCGAGGATGGCGGGGATCTTGTTGTTGGGATTGAGCGACAGGAACTCGGGCGAGGTCTGGTCGTTGGTCTCGAAACTCACCAGGTGCGGCTCGTAGGGCAGGCCCAGTTCTTCGAGCGCGATCGAGGCCTTCACGCCATTGGGCGTGGGCAGCGAGTACAGCTGGATGCGGTCGGGGTGCTGGGCGGGCCACTTGCGGGTGATGGGGAAAGCGGAAATGTCTGCCATGGGCTCCTCGTTCGTTGTTTTCAAAGACGCGTTAGCCTAAACCGCTTGGCCGCCCTGTGCCGGATGGGGGTATTGCCATTGCCACGGTGTCTGACAAGGCCGGCCCTGCACCGACGATAATCCGGGCATGAAGATCCACTTCACCAAAATGCAGGGCGCGGGCAACGACTTCGTCGTGCTCGACGAGACCCGCTCGCGGCTGAATCTCACCGCCGGCCAGTACCGCTACCTGGCGGACCGCCATTTCGGCGTGGGCGCCGACCAGATCCTCACCGTGCGGCCCTCGCCTGCCGCGGGCATCGACTTCGAATACGTGATCCACAACGCCGACGGCGGCGAGGTGGGTCAGTGCGGCAACGGCTCGCGCTGCTTTGCGCGTTACGTTTACGACAAGGGCCTGACCACCAAGGACACCATCCGCGTGCAGACGCTCAGCGGGGTGCTCTCGCCCAGGCTCAATGCCGATGGCCGGGTCACGGTGGACATGGGCGTGCCCGTGCTCGACGAGCCCCGCGTGCCTTTCGATACCGCGGCCCTGGCCCCTACGGTGCAGGGCAATGGCCGCACCTGGCCCCTGGCGTTCGACGTGCAGGGCATCTCCGTCACCGTGCCGGTGGCCGTGGTCTCCATGGGCAACCCGCACGCCGTGCAACTGGTGGACAGCGTGGACACGGCCCCCGTGGGCCTGTGGGGCCCGTTGATCGAGAGCCATTCGCGCTTTCCTGAGCGCGTGAACGCGGGCTTCATGCAGATCGTGGACCGCGGCCATGTGCGCCTGCGGGTGTTCGAGCGCGGCACCGGAGAGACCCTGGCCTGCGGCTCGGGCGCCTGTGCGGCCGTGGCCGCCGGCATCCGCCTGGGGCTGCTCGACAGCGAGGTGCATGTGGACATGCACGGCGGGCGCCTGACCATCGCCTGGAGCGGCGAGGACACCGATTCCCTTTTCATGACCGGCCCGGCCACCACCGTATTCGAAGGCCAGATCGACATTCCGGACGCAGCATGACCAATCCCAGCACCCATATCCCGCCCATCACCGAAGACGACATCGCCCAGTTCCTGGAGAACACCCCCGGCTTTTTCGAGCGCCACGCCGAGGTCCTGGCCAGCGTGCAGATCACCAGCCCCCACGGCGCGCGCGCCGTGAGCCTGCAGGAGCGCCAGGCCGAGATGCTGCGCGAGAAGATCAAGGGTCTGGAGCACCGCGTGATGGACATGGTGCGCAACAGCGGTGAGAACACCGCCATTGCGGCCAAGGTGCACCAGTGGACCAGCGCACTGCTGCAGGTCAAGGACCCGTTCGACCTGCCCGAAGCAGTGGTGGAGGGCATCCGCTCCCTGTTCGACGTGCCCCAGGCCACCGTGCGCGTGTGGGAAGTGGCCGGCCCCTACGTGGATGCCGACTTCGCCCAGGGCGCCAGTGAGGACGCGCGGGCGTTCGCTTCGTCGCTGACCATGCCCTTTTGCGGCCCCAACCTGGGCTTCGAGCCCGCCGGCTGGCTCAGCGCAATCGATGGCGTGCAGGCCCAGTCGCTGGCCCTGCTGCCGCTGCGCCAGGGCGCCATCGACAGCGCCACTCCGGCCTTCGGGCTGCTGGTGCTGGGCTCGCACGATCCCCAGCGCTTCGATGCCACCATGGGCACCGAATTCCTTTCGCGCATTGCCGAGCTGGCCAGCTCGGCGCTGGTGCGCCTGCGCTGACCTGCTGGCGGACGGCTGCACGTGACCACCACCGCACCCGTCGCCCCTGAGCCCGGCACCTTGGCGCCAGACCCGCTGGTGCTGCGCTACCTGGAGCATGTGCGCGTGGAAAAGCGCCTGGCGGCGCGCACGCTCACGCTCTACACGCTGGACCTCGAAAAGCTGGCGCAGTTCGCAGCCGGCGTGGGCCTGCCCCTGCTGCAGTTGCAGACGGCGCACATCCGCCGCTTCGTCGCGCAGATGCACAGTGGCGGGCGCAGCGGGCGCGGCATTGCGCTCATCCTTTCGGGCTGGCGCGGCTTTTTCATCTGGGCCGGGCGCCAGGGCCTGGTGCCACACAACCCGGTGCAGGACGTGCGCGCGCCCAAGGCGCCCAAGCCCCTGCCCAAGGCACTGGGCGTGGACGACGCCGTGCGCCTGGCCGAGTTCGACAACACCGGCGCCGACCCGTGGCTGGAAGCGCGCGACGCCGCCATGGTGGAGCTGCTCTACGGCTGTGGTCTGCGCGTGGGCGAGCTCGCGGGGCTTGATGCCGTGCCCAGTGCCGAAACCCAGCGCCAGGGCCGCGGCTGGATCGACCTGCAGGCGGGCGAGGCGCATGTGTTCGGCAAGGGCAGCAAGCGGCGCAGCGTACCGGTGGGCCGCTCGGCCCTGGAGGCCCTGCAGGCTTGGCTGGCGCTGCGCGCCGGCCCCTTCGGCGGCGGCGGATCGGCGCGCATGGATGCCGCGCTGTTCCTGGGCCAGCGCGGCGCGCGGCTCACGGCACAGTCCATCTGGCTGCGCCTGCGCCAGCGCAGCCAGCAGGCCGGGCTGACCACCCCCGTGCACCCGCACATGCTGCGCCATTCGTTCGCCAGCCACCTGCTGCAGTCCAGCGGTGACCTGCGGGCCGTGCAGGAGTTGCTCGGCCACGCCAACATCACCACCACTCAGGTCTACACGCGCCTGGATTTTCAGCACCTGGCCAAGGTGTACGATGCGGCACACCCGAGGGCCAGGCGCAAGCCAGGCTCTGAATAGTCCGATCCTGCAGGTGGTCAGGTGGCCGTCGCTGGCTGCGCGGCGATGAATGCGGTGACCGCTGCCAGGTCCAGCGGGCGGGCAAAGTAGAAGCCCTGGCCGGTCACGCAGCCCAGGCCCTGCAGCAGGTGGGCCTGCTCGGCGGTTTCGATGCCCTCGGCCGTGGTCTCCATGTGCAGCGCCTGCGCCAGTTCGATCACCGAGTGCACGATGGCCTTCGACTCAGAGCTGCCCTCTATGGGCGCGATGAAGGAGCGGTCGATCTTGAGCCGGTCGAACGGAAAGCTGCGCAGATAGGCCAGCGAGGAGTAGCCCGTGCCGAAGTCGTCCAGCGCAATGCGCACCCCGGCATGGCGCAGCCGGTGCAGCGTGGCCATCACATCGTCCGTGTCCTGCAGGAAGACGGATTCGGTGATCTCCAGCTCCAGCCGCTCGGGCGGCAGGCCGCAGCGCTCCACCACCGCCAGGATCTTGTCGGCCAGCAGGGCATCGTCGAACTGGCACACCGAGAGGTTGACCGACATCACCAGCTCGCCCGGCAACTGGAGCGCCGCCAGGCAGGCGTGTTCCAGCACCCACAGCCCGATGTCGCGGATCAGGCCTGCCTCTTCGGCCACGGGGATGAATTCCACGGGCGACACGCTGCCAAAGCGCGTGCTGTTCCAGCGCAGCAGGGCCTCCAGCCCCGCGATGCGGCCCGAGGCCAGGTGCCATTGGGGCTGGAAGGCCAGGTGCAGTTCGCCCTGGGCCAGGGCGGTGCGCAGGCCGTCCTCGAGCGCAATGCGCCGGTGGGCGCGCTGGTCCATCTCGATGGAAAAGAACTGCACCTGCCTGCGGCCGCGCTGTTTGGCTTCGTACAGGGCCAGGTCGGCGTGGTGCAGCAGGGCGTCCACGTGGGTGCCATCGCGCGGCAGGAAGGCCACGCCGATGCTCAGGTGCGGGGTGGTGGCCAGGCCCGAGAGGTCGCAGGGCTGCTCTACGGCGCGCATCAGCCGGTCGCAGAACACCTGCACCTCGGCCCGTGTGCTGGCACCGTCGAGCAGGATGGCGAACTCGTCCCCACCCAGTCGGGCCACCAGGTCGCGGCTGCGGATCTCCTGGTCCATGCGCTGCGCCACGGTCCTGAGCAGCAGGTCTCCGTTGCCGTGGCCATAGGCGTCGTTGATGCGCTTGAAATTGTCCATGTCCAGGCACAGCAGGGCTGCAGCGCTGGTGCCGGCACTGTCCAGCGCACACTGCTGCTGCAGCCGATGCTGGAAGTGGCGCCGGTTGGCAAGACCGGTCAGCGAGTCGAAGTGCGCCAGGCGGTGCATCTCGTCCTCTGCGTGTTTCTTGTGGGTGATGTCCACCCCCACGCCGCGCCAGTCCTGCAGGCTCTGGTCCAGCCGCCAGATGGGTTTGGCGGTAAGCGCCCACCAGCGCAACTGGCCCTCGATCACGATGGGTACGGGCAGGTCGCGAAACGGCTGCGGGCCCCTGAGCGCGGCCTGCAGTGCCTGCAGGTGGCCGGCCGGGTCCACACCATGGGTGGCGCCCTGGTGGGTGCGGGCGATCAGTTCCACCAGGCCCAGGTCGGGGTCGTCCTGGCGGCTGTAGCGCAGGGCCTGGTCCAGGCGGTTGGAGGAGTGGCGCAGCGTGCCTTCGCTGGAAACCTCCCAGAGGAAGTCGCTGGTGTTCTCCTCGAAATCGCGCAGCAGCAGGCCCACGATCTGCTGCTGGTGGGCGGCATCGGCCTCGGCCGCCAGGCGCGATCCGTAGGAGCGGGCCATCACGCGCACCGAGGCGATCACCACCAGCCCATAGGTCATCAGCAGCACCAGCAGTGTCACCGTGCCCGGCTGGTCTGAAGCCCGCGCCAGCCCCACGGCCGAGCCTCCCGCGAGCAGCAGCACGTAGCTCAGGGCCGCCTCGGGCACCGTCACCAGCGCAAAGCCCCCCGCGCAGATCATTCCGCAGCTGATCGCCAGGATCATCATCTGGTCCGGCGCCGTGGCCGAGGCGAAGAGCGCAGCCGGTATGGCGCCCCACAGCAGGCCCAGCGCGCCGGCGTGGCGGGCGGCGCGCCGGATGGCCTTCTTCGACGCCAGCAGTCGAGGAGGGTGGTTGCGTGCGCGCTGCCAGGCACGCAGTCCCTGTGCCGCCACAAACAGCAGCGCCAGCATCCAGGCCCAGAGCCAGGGCGGCACCGTGGCCAGCCGCCAGGCGATGAAACACCCGTTGAAGACATTGACCGCCATGGCCAGCGGGGTCAGGCGCAGCATGGCCTGCAACTGCTGGGCGCGAAAGCTCGCGGCCAGCGGTTCGTCTGCCTCGTAGGGGGCTAGCCATTGCTGCACGCGCGCGGGCAGGAGTGTCAAAAGGCGGGGTTCTGCCATGCAGGCGGGTCCGTTGGGGCAGCCTCCGGCCTCTGCGCTCGGGCGGCTGCGTCATCACACAGGTTTCGGCAAAACACACTTTGCAACCATTGTGCACCCTCGGCTGTGTGCCTGCCCAGGGGTCAACCCAGGGGGCGCGCGGTCCGTTGCGCCGACCGCACGGCGTTCGGGCTGCATGCGCATGGTGGCCGGGAACCTTTGGCGCGGTGGCGGGCTCCGAGCGCTGTGGCCGTGCAGCGCAGGGCCACACGATAAGCCGTTCAAGGGACAACCCGAGGAGAAGAATCGATGGGACGCTGGATCAAGGCCAACAAGGGATTTCTGGTGCTGCTGATGTGCTTCGGCCTGTTTCGCACGGCCGTGGCGGACTGGAACCCCATTCCCTCGGGCTCGATGCGGCCCAACCTGGTCGAGGGCGATGTGGTGTTCGTCAACCGCCTGGCCTACAACGTGAAGATTCCGCTGACCGACGTGGTGCTGGCCCCGATGGGCGAGCCGCGGCGCGGTGACGTGGTGACCTTCTCTTCGCCGCTGGACGGCACGCGCCTCATCAAGCGCCTGGTGGCAGTGCCAGGCGATACGGTGGAGATGCGCGACGAAGTGCTCATCATCAATGGCGAAGCCGCCCGTTACGAGGCACCGCAGGCGCTACAGGAAGCCATGGGCCTGGGCCGCACGGTCGACGCCACGCGCCTGACGGAGCAGGTGCAGGGCCACGAGCGCCGCGTGCAATGGCTGCATGGCGTGACGGCGCGCAGCAGCTTTGACCCCGTGACCGTGCCCGAGGGTGAGTACCTGGTGCTGGGCGACAACCGCGACAACAGCGCCGATTCACGCTACATCGGCCTGGTGCCGCGCCATCTGCTGATCGGCCGGGCCCTGGGCGTGCTGGTGTCGGCGGATACCGACCGGTATTTCATGCCGCGCTTCGAGCGCTTCGGCCAGAAGCTGTAATCCAGCCGCCCGTCTGGCGGGGGAGCGCTCCAACGGCGCGACAATCGGGGCCATGAAAACCCTTCGCCTTCGCCCTGGCAAGGAGCGCTCGCTCCTGCGCCGCCATCCCTGGATCTTCGAATCGGCCATCGCCAAGGGCGGCGGCGACAGCGGCGAGACGGTGCGTGTCGAGTCGCACGAGGGCCAGTTCCTGGCCTGGGCCGCGTTCAGCCCCAGCTCGCGCATCCGGGCCCGGGTGTGGAGCTTCGACGAGGCGCAGCGCATCGATGAGCCCTTCTTCATCGCCGCCTGCGCGCGCGCCATCATCGCCCGCGCGCGCTTCGATGTGCAGAGCGACGGCATCCGCCTGGTGCATGGCGAGTCCGACGGCCTGCCCGGCCTGATCGTGGACCGCTACGGCGATACGCTGGTGGCGCAGTTCACCAGTGCCGGCACCGAGCGCTGGAAAGATGTGCTGGCCGATGCCCTGCTGCGCGAGACCGGCCTCACCCGGCTGTACGAGCGCTCGGATGCGAGCGTGCGCGCTCTGGAGGGGCTGGAGCCCGCCACGGGCTGGCTGCGCGGCGGCCCGGTGGCCGGTGGCGAGGTGCCGCCGGTGGAGCTGACCATCCACGAGCACCAGTGGCAGCTCACGCTCAACATTGCCGAAGGCCACAAGACCGGCTTCTACCTGGACCAGCGCGACAGCCGCAAGCGTTTTGCCGACTATGCGCGCCGGCTGGGCTTCCAGCATGTGCTCAACTGCTTTTGCTACACCGGCGGCTTCAGCGTGGCAGCGTTGGCCGGCATGCGTGCGGCCGAGGCGGCGGGCGGCCCGGGAGGCGGCCACGTGACTTCCATTGACTCCTCCGGCCCCGCGCTGGAGCGGGCGCGCGCCCACGTGGCGCTCAACGGCTTCGACGTGAACCGCGCGAGCTTCCTGGATGCCGATGTGAACGCCTCGCTGCGCCAGTTCCTCAAGGAAGGCCAGCGCTTCGACGCCATCGTGCTCGATCCGCCCAAGTTCGCGCCCACCGCGGCGCATGCCGAACGCGCCGCGCGCGCCTACAAGGACATCAACCGTCTGGCGCTGCAACTGCTCACGCCCGGCGGCGTGCTGTTCACCTTCTCGTGTTCGGGCGGCATCAGCGCCGACCTGTTCCACAAGATCGTGGCCTCGGCAGGGGCCGATGCGGGGGTGGACGGCTACATCGTCGAACGCCTGGCAGGGGC
This sequence comes from Acidovorax sp. Root219, assembly GCF_001428665.1. Taxonomy (GTDB): domain Bacteria; phylum Pseudomonadota; class Gammaproteobacteria; order Burkholderiales; family Burkholderiaceae_C; genus Acidovorax. The sequence continues at coordinate 81,469 of NZ_LMIJ01000010.1, read as the reverse complement.
TCCCGACCACCCGATGACGCTGGAGTTTCCCGAAGGCGAATACCTCAAGGGGTTGGTGGTGATGCGCAAATCCTGAAGTCCACAGCTTCCTGTCCGGGCACTAACGCAACTTCCTTTCGTCAAGAGATGCTTTTTTGCTCCTTGATCCATAGCTTCAAGTCAAAGACTGGTATGCGACTGAGCTCAAAAATGCGGGATCCTCATTGGTGCAGGTGTTCGGTGGGGTCTTGATTTCGTGGCTAAACTGCCGCAAGTCGTCCCCCTGGCACCCGCATCCTTTTCTAGGCTTTTCTCCATGTCCCTCATACCTGCCACCATCCTCACCGGCTTCCTGGGCTCGGGCAAGACCACCCTGCTCAAGCGCCTGCTCAGCGAAGCCCACGGCCAGAAGATCGCCGTGATCGAAAACGAGTTCGGCGAAGAGAACATCGACAACGACATCCTGGTGACCGAGTCCAAGGAGCAGATCGTGCAGATGAGCAATGGCTGCATCTGCTGCACCATCCGCGAGGACCTGCGCGAGACGCTGCAACTGCTGGCCGCCAAGAAGCGCAAGGGCCTGCTCGACTTCGATCGCATCGTGATCGAGACCACGGGCCTGGCCGACCCCGGCCCTGTGGCGCAGACCTTCTTCATGGACGAGGAGATTGCCGAGACCTACCTGATCGACTCCATCATCACGCTGGTGGATGCCAAGCACGCGCCCCAGCAGCTCAACGACCGCCAGGAGGCACGCCGCCAGGTGGGCTTTGCCGACCAGATCTTCCTGTCCAAGACCGACCTGGTCAGCGCCGAGGAGACCGATGCCCTGATCCATCGCTTGAAGCACATGAACCCGCGCGCGCCCATCAAGGCCGTGCACTTCGGCGAAGTGCCGCTCAAGGAAGTGCTGGACCTGCGTGGCTTCAACCTCAACGCCAAGCTCGACATCGATCCCGACTTCCTCAAGGAAGAGGGCGATCACGACCACCACGACCATGGCCATGACCACCATGACCATGAACATGGTGAGCACTGCGACCACCCTTCGCACCAGCAGGGCCACGAAGGCGGTGGGCACCACCACCACCACGATGACGACGTCAAGAGCTTCGTTTTCCGCTCGGTGCGTCCTTTCGATCCGGCCAAGCTCGAGGACTTCCTGGGCGCCATCGTCAACATCTACGGTCCGCGCATGCTGCGCTACAAGGGCGTGCTGTACATGAAGGGCACCGAGCGCAAGGTGATCTTCCAGGGCGTGCACCAGCTCATGGGCAGCGACCTGGGGCCGCAGTGGGCCGAGGGCGAGGAGCGCCTGAGCAAGATGGTCTTCATCGGCATCGACCTGCCCAAGGACATCCTCCTGCAAGGGCTGGAACAAAGCCTTGTGGCTTGACGGGCGCTGAGCTGGTTGGGGATTGTCAACAAGCGTCCCCTTCGCGATTTGCCTCGGAAAACCGCGATATGGCTGGCAAGATGTGTCGTATCTGCAACGTTTTCGTTTGCGTCAGCCCAGGTCGATACAATCGCGCCCCGGTAAAACCCCGGAAGGCTTGCCATCCGCCCTTGGCTGCCAGCGCAGCCTGGGCCCGCCCGTATAGCGAGGAGACCAGGAAGTGAAAGCCGAAACCAGCAAATCCAAGGCGGCTGCGAAAGCAGCCCCGAGCGCGGGTAAAAGCGCTGCCGCACCAGCGGCAGCCAAAGCTGCTGCAAAGGCCCCTGCCAAGGCTGCTCCCAAGGCGACAGCCGCCCCGGTGCCCGTCGCCCCCGAACCTGTTCTGCAGGCGGGATCCCATGTACCCGTGCGCACGACCCGGCCTTCTTCCCGATTGGCCCAATTGACCGTACCATCCATGGCACAGGCAACGGCTTCCACCGCTGCCAAAGCCAGCTACCAACAGACCATGCCCACGACCGCGCAAGTGCATCCCACTTTCACTGCTGCCAAAAAAGACCCCAAGCTGGCCAACAACTGGAAAGCCAAGACGGCCCAGGAGCTGACCGACGCTGAAGTCCTGGCCATGCCTGACAGCGAATACATGAACGAAAAGCAGATGGCGTTCTTTCGCCTGAAGCTGGTCCAGCTCAAGCAGGACATCCACAACAGTGCCGGTGAAACCACCGAGCACCTGCGTGAAGACACCGTGGTGGTGCCGGACCCTGCCGACCGTGCCACCATCGAGGAAGAGCACGCCCTGGAGTTGCGCACGCGCGATCGCGAGCGCAAGCTGCTCAAGAAGATCGAGCAGTCCATCGCCCGCATCGACGCTGGCGACTATGGCTACTGTGACGAGACGGGCGAGCCCATCGGTGTCGGCCGCCTGATCGCCCGCCCCACAGCCACGCTGTCGCTCGAAGCGCAACAGCGCCGTGAACTCAAGCAGAAAATGTTCGGTGACTGAAGTCCGCCCGGCCTGAATGCACCCATGCGCACGCACCCTCTCTCGCCTACCCCATGAGCAAGGAAGAAACCACGCCCGGCGGCCTGCTGTCCAAGATGGTGCGGTTTGTGCGCAACCCGACGACAAACTGGACCGAGCTCGACTCGCTTCAGGACGACCGGGAGAGCCAGTACAGCAAGCAGATGCTCAAGGAGATGATCGAGCGCAAGCGCCGCAACGATTTCGTGCGCCGCCGCGAGTTCGATCAGCTGCGCAAGCTGCGCCAGCGCGAAGTGCTGCAAGGCCAGCGCACCGAAGACCCCACCGCACGCCCCTCGTTCTTCCAGAGCAGCATGGCCTCGCCCGACGAGCGCGCCGTGACGCTCAAGAAGATCGACGAGATCGAGGCGCAGATGTCGCAGCAGTGGTGGAAGAGCAAGGCCAACGCCGACGCCCCCACCCAGCCTGCGGATTTTCGCGGGGAGGACGAGGCCGCTGCACGCGCCTTCGCGCCCACCGCGCCCGTCAGCCTGGCCGCGCCCATTGCCGCCGCCCCTGCGGCGGTCAAGCCCCTTTTTGATGACGACAGCATGGCGATCGGCCAGTTTGGCGGCATCGATGCGACCATGCGGGGGGAGCCGCCGCGGCAGGACGTACTGGCATCGTTTGACCCGAGTCCGGCACCAACGCCCGAAACCGCATCCGCACCGGAGGAATTCGTGCACGAACCCGACCTTGAAGAGGCCGCCATCCGCTTCGCCAACGGCGATCACGCAGGGGCGGAGTCCGGCTTGCTCGACGTGTTGGCACAGCACCAGCAGGACGAGCCGGCGCAGCAGCTGGAAATCTGGATGACGCTGTTCGATCTGTACCGCGCGACGGGCCAGCACGACCGCTTCGACACCCTGGCCATCGATTTTGCCGCCGGCTTCAGCCGCTCGGCGCCCTTGTGGTTCTCCATGCCCGAGCAGCTCGGTCTGGTGCAGGAGCAGGCGCCCGCAGCGGGTGCGGCCCGCCGGGATTTCAGCTGGAATGCGCCCCCGCGGCTTACGGTGTCATCCGTGGCGGCGCTGCAGGCCTCCATCGAGCGCTCTGCTGCGCCCTGGACGCTGGCCTGGACGCGCATCGCCGGCATCGACGATGCCGCCGTGCCCCTGCTGGCAGACCAGTTCACCAAGTGGGCGGACCGTGCGGGCCAGTTCGTGTTCTCGGGGGTGGACCGGCTCACGACGCTGATGGAGATCATGACCCAGTCGGGTGATCGCGCCTCAGGCCCCGAGTGGTGGCGCCTGCGCATGGCAGCGCTGCGCCTGATGGGCCGGCCTGACGAGTTCGAATTGGTGGCGCTCGACTACTGCGTGACCTATGAGGTGTCGCCGCCCTCCTGGGTGGCCCCCAAGATGGGCTATTCGGACGATGCTACAGCGACCAGCAGCCAGGCTGCGGCGCCCGCGGAGCGGGACATGCTGGCGTCGGACTTCGGTTTTGATGCCTCGGTTCCTGCGACGCTGGACAACACGCCTGTGGCCTCGCTCAGCGGCCACATCGATGGCGATGCCACCCCGCTGCTTGAGCCCTTCCAGGCGCTGATGCGCCCCGGGGTGCCGCTCACGGTGTCCTGCGACAAGCTGATCCGCGTCGACTTCGCTGCGGCCGGTTCGGTGCTCAACTGGGCCGCAGAGCAGCAGGGCCAGGGCCATGAGGTGCATTTCCACAACCTGCAGCGCCTGGTGGCCATCTTCTTCAACGTGATCGGTATCAACGAGCACGCCTGGGTGATCCCCCGCAAGAACTGACGGGCTGCGTGCCTGTGCCGGGCGGCGGGCGCTGCCCCGGCTTGAAAGCCGTGCCGGCGCCCCCATCTGCGGCAGCTATGGATTCCTCAAACAACCACCCGGTGTTTCACGGCACCACCATCCTGAGCGTGCGCCGCCAGACCCCTGCCGGCGTGCAGGTAGCCATTGGCGGGGACGGCCAGGTCACCCTGGGCAACATCGTCGTCAAGGGCACCGCCCGCAAGGTGCGCAAGCTGCACCATGGCAAGGTGCTGGCCGGCTTTGCGGGCGCCACGGCCGATGCCTTCACGCTGTTCGAGCGCTTCGAGGCCAAGCTCGACAAGCACCAGGGCCACCTGGTGCGTGCCGCCATCGAACTGACCAAGGACTGGCGCACCGACCGCGTGTTGCGCCGCCTGGAGGCCATGCTGGCGGTAGCCGACCTGGAGGCTTCGCTCATCATCACCGGCAACGGCGACGTGCTGGAGCCCGAGCAGGGCATCGTGGCCATCGGCTCGGGCGGGGCCTATGCCCACTCGGCCGCCAAGGCGCTGCTCAACCACACCGACCTGCCGGCGCAGGAGATCGTCAAGAAGTCCCTCGAGATCGCGGGTGAACTGTGCATCTACACCAACATGCACCACACCATCGAAACGCTTTGATGGCTTTGCCCGGTGCGCGACTGCGCGACCCGAGCCCTCCCTTTCATGGTGCCGGCCGCAGTGTGATGCGGCGGCCGGTTCCCCCACCGAACCCAGGCGGATCCCCATGTCGTCCATGACCCCCCAAGAAATCGTCTCCGAACTCGACCACCACATCGTTGGCCAGGCCAGCGCCAAGCGTGCGGTGGCCATCGCGCTGCGCAACCGCTGGCGCCGCCAGCAGGTCGAGGGCGCGCTGCGCCACGAGATCACTCCCAAGAACATCCTCATGATCGGCCCGACAGGCGTCGGCAAGACCGAGATCGCCCGGCGCCTGGCGCGCCTGGCCGATGCGCCCTTCATCAAGGTCGAGGCCACCAAGTTCACCGAGGTGGGCTATGTGGGCAAGGACGTGGACTCCATCATCCGCGATCTGGCCGAGATCGCCGTCAAACAGACGCGCGATGCCGAGACCCGCAAGGTGCGCGCGCGTGCCGAGGATGCAGCCGAAGAGCGCATCCTGGACGTGCTGATCCCCGTGGCCCGCTCGGGCGCCGGCGGTGAAGCACCCCCTGCCACCGACAGCACGGCGCGCCAGGTGTTTCGCAAGAAGCTGCGCGAGGGCTCGCTCGACGACAAGGAGATCGAGATCGACGTGGCCGAAAGCCGGCCAGCGCTGGAGATCATGGGCCCCTCGGGCATGGAGGAGATGACCGAGCAGTTGCGTGGCATGTTCAGCCAGATGGGCCAGGACAAGCGGCGCACGCGCAAGCTCAAGATCGCCGAGGCGCTCAAGCTGCTCGTTGAGGAGGAGGCCGCCAAGCTCGTCAACGAGGAAGAGATCAAGACCCGCGCCATCGCCAACGCCGAGCAGAACGGCATCGTCTTCATCGACGAGATCGACAAGGTGGCATCGCGCCAGGAAAGCAGTGGCGCCGATGTTTCGCGCCAGGGCGTGCAGCGCGATCTGCTGCCGCTGGTGGAGGGAACCACCGTGTCCACCAAGTACGGCATGGTCAAGACCGACCACATCCTGTTCATCGCCTCGGGCGCCTTTCACCTGGCCAAGCCCAGCGACCTGATTCCCGAACTGCAGGGGCGCTTTCCGATCCGGGTGGAATTGGGCTCGCTCTCGGTGCAGGATTTCGAGGCCATCCTCGTGCAGACCCATGCCTCCCTGGTCAAGCAGTACCAGGCGCTGCTGGCCACCGAGGGGGTCACCCTGGAATTCGCCTCCGAGGGCATCACGCGCCTGGCGCACATCGCGTTCGAGGTCAACGAGCGCACCGAGAACATCGGCGCGCGCCGGCTTTCCACCGTGATGGAGCGGCTGCTCGATGAGGTGAGTTTCGACGCCACGCGGCTGTCGGGTCAGACGGTCACCATCGATGCGGCCTATGTCGATGCCCGGCTGCAAACCCTGAGCCAGAACGAGGACCTCTCGCGCTACATCCTGTGACCTTGGGCGCTGCCTTGAGGTAACACTTGCATAGGCTGCTCTAAGTGGTTCTTTTTCAACGACTTTTGCTTGTTTGGCTTCTTCGGAGTTGCGCCTAAGTCCTTGATTTCATTACAAAAGTTTGTTGTGCACCCCCTTGCTCGGTGTGCTTTTCCTGCTACAGTGCAAAAAAGTGCAATTAAGTGGTGAAAAGTGCCCTCGAAGACCCTTTGCACGGGTTGAGTGGATCCATACCGAGTGGGGATTTTTTTCGTGTTCCAAGGTGCCTCGTCGCTGAGTCTCGATGCGAAGGGTCGGCTGTCCGTGCCGACCCGGCATCGTGACGTCCTCGCCGCGACGGCCGCCGGGCAACTCACGATCACCAAGCACCCCCATGGCTGCCTGATGGTCTTTCCCCGTCCCGAGTGGGAAAAATTCCGCGAGCGCATTGCCGAGCTGCCCATGTCCGCCCAGTGGTGGAAGCGCATCTTCCTGGGCAATGCCCAGGACGTGGAGATGGACGGCACGGGGCGCGTCCTCGTTTCCCCCGAACTGCGCGAGGCCGCCGGCATTTCGCGCGAGACCATGCTGCTGGGCATGGGCAACCATTTCGAACTCTGGGACAAGGCCACCTATGACGAGCAGGAGGCCAAGGCCATGCAGGGTGAAATGCCCGACGTCTTCAAGGACTTCTCTTTCTAAAGGCGCGCGGTGACCGAGGCTTTGCAACATACGACCGTCCTGCTCGAAGAAGCGGTGGACGCGCTGCTCGGCGGCGCGGGCCCCGAGCCGTCTGGCACCTTTGTGGACGCCACCTTCGGGCGCGGGGGGCACTCGCGCCGGATCTTGCTGCGGCTGGGGCCAGAGGGGCGTCTTGTGGCATTCGACAAGGACCCCGAAGCCATCGCCGAAGCAACGCGCATCAACGATGCGCGTTTTTCCATTCGGCACGAAGGATTTCGCCACCTCGGTGAACTGCCTGCGGGCAGTGCCGCAGGCGTGCTGATGGACCTGGGCGTGAGCTCGCCCCAGATCGACAGCCCCGAGCGGGGTTTCAGTTTCCGTTTCGATGGCCCGCTGGACATGCGCATGGATACCACGCGTGGCGAAAGCGTGGCCCAGTGGTTGGCAACTGCCGAGGTTCAACAGATTGCGGAGGTGATACGTGACTACGGTGAAGAACGGTTTGCTGGCCCCATTGCAAAGGCGATTGTTGCGCGGCGCGAAGAGCGGGGGCCTGTTGCAACCACCGGTGAACTGGCCAGTCTCGTGGCTGGCACGGTCAAAACCCGCGAGCAGGGCCAGAACCCTGCAACGCGCACATTTCAGGCTCTTCGGATTTTCATCAACGCCGAGCTTGAAGAGCTGCAACAGGCGCTAGAGGCCAGCCTGTCGGTGCTGCAGCCGGGCGGGCGCCTGGCGGTGATCAGCTTCCATTCGCTGGAAGACCGCATCGTCAAGCAGTTCATCGCCAAGCACTCCAAGGAGGTCTACGACCGCCGCGCACCCTTTGCCGTGCCCCAGGCCATGAGGCTGGTGGCGCTGGACCGCATCAAGCCCAGCGCGGCCGAAGTGGCCGGCAACCCCCGTTCGCGCAGCGCGATCATGCGCGTGGCCGAGCGCACCGAGGTGCCCGCATGACCCGGTTGAACCTGGTGCTGCTGCTGGCGGTGCTGGCCAGCGCGCTGTTCCTGGTGCACACCCAGTACCAGTCGCGCCGCCTGTTCACCGAGCTCGACCGCGCCACGGCCGAGGCCCGCCGGCTGGAAACCGAGCACCAGCGCCTGCAGGTGGAAAAGCGCGCCCAGGCCACGCCGCTGCGCGTGGAAAAGCTCGCGCGCGCGCAGCTGCAGATGCGCACGGCCACGCCGGCCATCACCCAGTACGTGTCCGACCCGGCCGGTGTCACGGCCGCCGCCTCGCCCTCGCAGGCCGCGGCACCCGCCACAGGGGTGCAGCCATGAGCCGCAGCGTTCTGTACACCTCCAGCCCGCTGCTGGCCAGCAAGACGCCCGTCTGGCGCAGCAAGTTCATCGTGGCAATGATCGCGCTGGGCTTTCTGGGCCTGGGCGCGCGGGCGGCCTATGTGCAGGTGTTCGGCAACGCGTTCTTCCAGCGCCAGGGCGAGGTGCGCTTTGCCCGCACCCTGGAGATGCCGGCCAACCGCGGCAAGATCCTCGACCGCAACGGCCTGATCCTGGCCTCCAGTGTGCCGGCTGCCAGCATCTGGGCCATCCCCGAGGACGTGGAGCAGGACCAGCCCGAGGTCAAGGCCAAGATGAAGCAACTGGCCAAGCTGCTGGAGATGCCGCTGTCCGAACTCAACGCCAAACTGGCCGATGAGGACAAGACCTTCGTCTGGATCAAGCGCCAGCTCGACTGGGAAGTGGGCCAGCAGATTGCCGCCCTGGGCATCAAGGGTATCTACCAGCGCAAGGAATACAAGCGCCAGTACCCCGAGGGCGAGGCTGCTGCGCACGTGGTCGGCTTCACCAACGTCGAGGACCATGGCCAGGAGGGCATGGAGCTGGCCTTCAACAAGGAGCTGGCCGGCAAGGCCGGATCGCGCCGCGTGATCAAGGACCGCCTGGGCCGCGTGGTCGAGGGCGTGGGCGAGACCGTGCCACCCGTGGACGGGCGCGACATGCAACTGTCCATCGACAGCAAGGTGCAGTTCTTCGCCTACCAGAAGCTGCGCGACCAGGTCGCCCTGCACAAGGCCAAGGCCGGTAGCGTGGTGGTGCTCGATGCCCACACGGGCGAATTGCTGGCCCTGGCCAACTACCCGAGCTATGTGCCCGACAAGCGCCAGCACCTCACTGGCGAGCAACTGCGCAACCGCGCGCTGACCGATGTGTTCGAGCCCGGTTCGACCATGAAGCCATTCACCATCGGTCTGGCGCTGGAGTCGGGGCGGGTCAAGCCCGACACGATCGTGGATACCAATCCCGGCCGCATCACCATCACGGGCTCCACCATTTCCGACACGAGCAACCATGGGGTGCTCACCGTCGAAGGCGTGATCCAGAAGTCGAGCAACGTGGGCACCACCAAGATCGCCATGCAGATGCCGGCGCGTGAAATGTGGGAGACCTTCTCGGCTGCGGGCTTTGGCCAGAAGCCGCAAATCACTTTTCCTGGCGTCGTCACCGGCAAGCTGCGCCCCTACAAGACCTGGCGCCCTGTGGAGCAGGCCACCATGTCCTACGGCTACGGCCTGTCGGCCAGCCTGTTCCAGATGGCCCGTTCGTACACCGTGTTCGCCAACGGCGGCAAGGTGATCCCGGCCACCATGTTCAAGACCGATGAGCCCGCCATCGGCGTGCCCGTGTTCTCCGAGCGCACGGCCGACCAGGTGCGCAAGATGCTGCAGATGGCCGCCGGCCCCGGCGGCACCGGCCAGAAGGCCCAGACCCTGGGCTATTCGGTGGGTGGCAAGTCCGGCACGGCGCGCAAGCAGGTGGGCAAGAGCTATGCCTCCGGCAAGTACCGCGCCTGGTTCACCGGCATGGCGCCCATCGACAAGCCGCGCATCATCGTTGCCGTGATGATCGACGAGCCCAACAACGGTGTGTACTACGGCGGCGCCGTGGCCGCCCCGGTGTTCAGCGAGGTGGTGCAGCAGACGCTGCGCATGATGGGCGTGCAGCCCGACATGGCTGTCAAGCCCCAGATCGTGGCCAACCCCGTGGAGGAATCCCTGTGACCCAGGTGCTGAACTCCCCCCGCGACGCAGTGCAGTGGCTGCGCGGCCGCGTCACCGGCACGCTGCAGACCGACAGCCGTCTGATCGGCCCGGGCGACGGCTTCATTGCCTGGCCCGGTGCGGCCACCGACGGGCGTGCCCATGTGTCCGATGCCCTGGTGCGCGGTGCCACGGCCTGCCTGGTGGAGCAGGCGGGCGTGGAGGTGTTTGCGCTGGAGGGTGAGCATATCGCCGCACTGCCGGGCCTCAAGGCCGCCACCGGCCCGATGGCGGCCGAGTGGTTCGACCATCCCACCCAGCGGCTCGATGTGCTTGCCGTGACGGGCACCAACGGCAAGACCAGCACCGCCTCTTGGCTGGCCGATGCGCTCAACCTGCTGGCGGGCCCGCAGTACGGCAAGGGCTGCGCTATCGTCGGCACCCTGGGGCTCGGGCGGCCACCGGCACTCACCTACACCGGCATGACCACGCCCGACCCCGTGCGCCTGCAGCGCGCCTTCGCGCAGTTCGCGGAGGAGGGAATGGGCGCTTGCGCCATCGAGGCCTCGTCCATCGGCATCGCCGAGCGGCGCCTGGACGGCACGCGCATCCGCGTGGCCGTGTTCACTAACTTCACGCAGGACCACCTGGATTACCACGGCAGCATGGCCGACTACTGGCTGGCCAAGCGCGAGCTGTTCGGCTGGGCCGGCCTGCAGGCCGCTGTGGTCAACGTGGACGACCCGGCCGGCGCGCAACTGCATGCCGAGCTGGCGGGCACGGCGCTGGACCTGTGGGGCATAGCCCTTGAAGCCGACGCCCGCCTGGTCGCCCGCGACGTGGCACTGGGCGAGCAGGGCCTGCGCTTCACCGTGGTGGAGGGCGCAGAGCGGCAGGTCCTGCAGACCCGCGTGATCGGCCAGTACAACATCCTGAACCTGCTGGGCGTGCTGGCCACGCTGCGCAGCCTGGGCGTGTCCCTGGCCGATGCCGTCGATGCCTGCAGCCGCCTGCAGCCGGTGCCCGGGCGCATGCAGCGCCTGGTGGCGCCAGGGCAACCCCTGGTGGCCGTGGACTACGCCCACACCCCCGATGCGCTGGACAAGGCGCTGCGCGCGCTGCGCCCCCTGGCGGAGGAACGCGGCGGCCAGTTGTGGTGCGTGTTCGGCTGTGGCGGCGACCGCGACGCCGGCAAGCGCCCGCTGATGGGCGCCGTGGCGCAGCAGCAGGCCGACCGCGTGCTGGTGACCAGCGACAACCCGCGCAGCGAAGACCCCGCCCTGATCATCCACCAGATCCTGCAAGGCACGATTGCCGGCGCCTCGGTGCTGCCCGAGCCCGACCGCGCCGCCGCCATCGCGGCCGCCATCGGTGAAGCCGATGCCCTGGACGTGGTACTGATCGCCGGCAAGGGACACGAAGACACCCAGGAGACGGCCGGCGTGCGCCTGCCGTTCTCCGACATGGCCCATGCGCAGGCTGCGCTGCAGGCCCGAGGAGCCCGCACATGGGCATGATGATGAACCTGCGCCAGGCGCACGCCCTCATCCATCCGCGCATCGCTTCGGCGTGCTTGGTGGGCGATGGCGATGTGGCGCTGCAGCGCGTGCACACCGATACCCGCAGCCTGCTGGCGGGCGACCTGTTCGTGGCGCTCAAGGGCGAACGCTTCGATGCCAATGCCTTCCTGGACCAGGCCCGTACGGGCGGGGCTGCCGCAGCGATTGCGCATGGCGGCCTCGAAGCGGCCGGCATGCCTGGTATCGAGGTGCCCGACAGCCTGGCCGCATTGGGTGCGCTCGCCACCGGCTGGCGCACGCAACTGCGCCTGCCGCTGATCGGCGTGACCGGCAGCAACGGCAAGACCACGGTGACGCAGATGATCGCCTCCATCCTGCGCGCCTGGCAGGGCGATGCCGCCTTTGCCACCGAGGGCAATTTCAATAACGACATCGGCGTGCCGCTGATGCTGCTGCGCCTGCGCGAATCGCACCGCGCCGCCGTGATCGAGATGGGCATGAACCACCCCGGCGAGATCGCCGTGCTGGCCGCCATGGCCCAACCCACGGTGGCCCTGGTGAACAACGCGCAACGTGAACACATGGAGTTCATGCACACGGTGGAAGCCGTGGCGCGCGAGAACGGCTCGGTGTTCGCGGCGCTGCCCGCCGATGGCGTGGCCGTGTTTCCCGCTGCCGACCCCTTCACGCCGCTGTGGCGCGAGCTGGCCGGAGCACGCCGCTGCCTCGCGTTCGGCGAGGGGGGCGATGTGGCCTGCGCGTCTGCCGAATGGACACAGGGCGCCTGGGTTGTGCAGGTGCAGACACCCGCCGGGGCCCTCGATTGCCGCCTGCAGATCGCCGGCCGCCACAACGTGACCAATGCACTGGCGGGCACCGCCTGCGCCCTGGCCGCCGGTGTGCCGCTGGCCGCCATCGCCCGGGGGCTCGATGCTTTCGTGCCGGTCAAGGGCCGCTCGCGCGCCTTCAGCGTGCAGCACGCCGGGCGCGAGATCACCGTGGTGGACGACACCTACAACTCCAACCCCGATTCGCTGCAGGCCGCCATCCACGTGCTGGCGGCCTTGCCCGGCCCGCACCTGCTGGTGGTGGGCGATATCGGCGAGGTAGGCGAGCAAGGGCCGCAGTTCCACACCGAGGCAGGCGCCCAAGCCAAGGCGGCCGGCATCGCCACCCTGTATGCGCTGGGAACGCTGTCGGCACACACCGCGCGGGCCCATGGGGCTGCCACGCATTTCGAGGGCATGGAACAGCTGCAGTCTGCGGTCTGTGCCGCGCTGCCCACGGTGGGCAGTGTGCTCGTCAAGGGTTCGCGCTTCATGAAGATGGAAAGGGTGGTGCAGGCCATTGCCGCTGCCGCCGCCCCGCCAGCAACACAACAAGAACAACAAGGAAAGTCCGAGGGAACCCATGACGCAACGCACTGAATCGACAAGCGCTCGCCGGGCACGTTGCCTCTTGCAGGGAGGTGCCGCATGCTGCTGATCCTGTCGCAATGGCTGCAGGGGCTGTCGCCCGAGCTCGGTTTTTTCCGCGTGTTCCAGTACCTCACCTTCCGCGCGGTGATGGCCGCGCTCACGGCGCTGTTGATCGGCCTGGTGGCCGGCCCCAAGGTGATCCGCGTGCTCACCTCGCTCAAGATCGGCCAGCCCATCCGGGGCTACGCCATGCAGTCGCACCTGTCCAAGAGCGGCACGCCGACCATGGGTGGGGTGCTTATCCTGCTGTCGATCGCGATTTCCACGATCCTGTGGTTCGACCTGTCCAACCGCTTCGTCTGGATCGTGCTCATCGTGACGCTGGGCTTTGGCGCCATCGGCTGGGTCGATGACTGGCGCAAGGTGGTCAACAAGGACCCCGAGGGCATGCGCTCGCGCGAGAAGTATTTCTGGCAGTCCGTCATCGGCCTGATTGCGGCCGTCTACCTGGTGTTCAGTATCTCCGAGAGCTCCAACGCCAAGGTCTTCGAGCTGTTCATGACCTGGGTGCAGTCGGGCTTCTCGCTGGACCTGCCGCCCAAGGCCGGCCTGCAACTGCCCTTCTTCAAGGAAGTGAGCTACCCGCTGGGCGTGCTCGGCTTCGTGATCCTGACCTACCTGGTCATCGTGGGCTCGAGTAACGCCGTGAACCTGACCGACGGGCTCGATGGCCTGGCCATCATGCCGGTGGTGATGGTGGGCTCGGCCCTCGGTGTGTTCGCTTACGTCACCGGCAGCTCGGTCTACTCCAAGTACCTGTTCTTCCCGAACATCCCGGGGGCTGGCGAACTGCTGATCTTCTGCGCCGCCATGGCGGGTGCGGGCCTGGCCTTCCTGTGGTTCAACGCCCACCCCGCGCAGGTGTTCATGGGCGACGTGGGCGCGCTGGCGCTGGGCGCGGCGCTGGGCACCATCGCCGTCATCGTGCGCCAGGAGATCGTGCTGGCCATCATGGGCGGCATCTTCGTGGTCGAGGCCTTGTCGGTGATGCTGCAGGTGGTCTGGTTCAAGTACACCAAGAAGCGCTACGGCGAAGGCCGCCGCCTGCTCAAGATGGCGCCCCTGCACCACCACTTCGAGAAGAGTGGCTGGAAGGAGACCCAGGTGGTCGTGCGCTTCTGGATCATCACCATGCTGCTGTGCCTGATCGGCCTGTCCACGCTCAAGCTGCGCTGACCATGACGACCACGCCCCACGATCCCCACGCCAGCGGCACCGAGCCCGTCGATCACCTGCCCCCATCGGCAGGCGATGGCCTGCCTGTGCCAGGCGGTGAGGAGGCTGTTGTGCCGCAAGAGCGCGTGGATGAGGCCGGTGCCGAGTCGGTTGCCTTGCCCGGAGAAACGCCGGTCGAAGCGGTTCACGGCGACGAACCCGCCGCAGAGCCCGAACCTACGCCGGACGCCGCAGCCGTCCCTGCGCCTTCTGCGGTGCCAGCTGCCGATGGCTATGTGGCCCCCGCCATTTCGGCCGCCAAGGCAGCCGCTGATTTCGTGGCACAGATCTTTGCCGAGGTGAATGCGCCAGACACGACAGAGCCATCGCCGCTGTTGGCCATGCCCGTGGACGCGCCCGATGGCGAGGCCGAGCCAGCGCAACCCCTGGGCCGGCCGGGTGAGGGCATGCTGCCCTATGAGGGCAAGCACTTTCTGGTGCTGGGCCTGGGCGCCTCGGGCCTGGCCATGGCACGCTGGTGCGTGCGCTGCGGCGCCACCGTCACCGTGGCCGATACCCGCGCCGCGCCGCCCCAACTGGCGGTGCTGCAGCGCGAACTGCCCGGCGTGCGTTTCGTGGCTGGTCCGTTCGATGCCAGTCTGGTCGAAGGCGGCGCTGGCGTGCATGCCGTCTACCGCTCGCCCGGCCTGAGCCCGGCCACGGTGGCGCCGGTCTGGGCGGCGGCTCAGGCCATCGGCCTGGCCACGGGCGGCGAGCTGGGCCTGTATGCCGCAGCGCTGCAGTACCTGCGCGCATCGCACGGCTACGCGCCGGCGGTGCTGGCCATCACCGGCACCAACGGCAAGACCACCGTCACCTCGCTCACCGGCCAACTGGTGGAGCGCGCCGGCAAGACCGTGGCCGTGGCCGGCAACATCGGCCCCACCCTGCTCGACACCCTGGCCGGGCACATCGACGCCGATACCCTGCCCGAAGTCTGGGTGCTGGAGCTTTCAAGCTTCCAGCTCGATGGCGCCACGGGCTTCGAGCCCACGGCCGCCACCGTGCTCAACATCACGCAGGACCACCTGGACTGGCATGGCGACATTGCCGCCTATGCCGGCGCCAAGGCACGCATCTTCGGCGACACGGCGCTGATGGTGCTCAACCGGGACGACCCCACCGTCATGGACATGCTGGGCTCGGCTTCTGCTGCTGCGGCCCAGGCAGCGCAGGCTGCTGCACTGGCGGCATCCGGCAAATCCGTACCGACCTCGCGCAGCAAGCAGCCCGCGAAGGTGCCGCTGCGCGAGCACCTGAGCTTCGGCATCGACATGCCCCGGCGCCCTGGCGACTTCGGCATGGAGATCGTGGGCGGCATGCCCTGGCTGGTGCGAGCCCTGGAGGCCGACGAAACGCGCAAGCGCAGCACGCGCCGCCGTGCCGTGGTGCCGGCACAGGGCGATGCAGCGGCCGCCGCTGTTGCGATGGACGAGGAAGACTTGCACATCCAGCGCCTGATGCCCGCCGACGCACTGCGTATCCGCGGGCGCCACAACGCCTCCAACGCCCTGGCGGCGCTGGCGCTCGCATCGTCGGCAGGCTGCACGCTGTCGGCCATGCTGTTCGGCCTGCGCGAGTACCGGGGCGAGCCGCACCGCGTGGAGCCCGTGGCCTTGATCGACGGTGTGGAGTATTTCGACGACAGCAAGGGCACCAACGTGGGTGCCACTGTGGCCGCGCTCAACGGCCTGGGGGCTGACCGGCGCATCGTGCTGATCCTGGGCGGCGACGGCAAGGGCCAGGATTTCGCGCCCTTGGCCACGCCCGTGGCGCGCTATGCCCGCGCCGTGGTGCTCATCGGGCGTGACGCGCCGCTGATCCGCACGGCCCTGCACGAGGCCGGCGTGCCGCTGCTCGATGCGGCCACGCTGCCCGAGGCCGTGCACCAGGCCGCGCAGCGCGCGCGTTCGGGCGATGCGGTGCTGATGTCGCCCGCCTGCGCGAGCTTCGACATGTTCACCGGCTACGAACACCGCGCGCGTGTGTTCTGCGACACGGTGCTGGCCATGGCGCAGGACGCCGGCCAATCCCTGGAGGGCATGTGATGGCTGCAAGCAGCGCCAGCGCCCCCATCAGCTTCCCGCAACGCCTGGCCGGCTGGCTCGGCCGCCTCAGCGGCAAGGCCGGCGAGGTGCTGCCCGTGCGCGTGGGCGGCACCGAATACCGCCAGTCGACCACCACACCCGCGAGCGTGCTGGGCTTTGACCAGGCCCTGTTGTGGGTGGTGGTGGCACTGCTCGCCTGGGGGTTGGTGATGGTGTATTCGGCATCGATTGCCATGCCGGACAACCCGCGCTTCGCCAACTACGCGCCCACGCATTTCCTTACCCGCCATGTGATGTACCTCGTGGTGGGTTTTGTCGCGGCGCTGCTGACCTTCCAGGTGCCCATGAAGCTCTGGGAGCGCGCGGCGCCCTGGCTCTTCGTGGCGGCGCTGCTGCTGCTGGTGGCCGTGCTGATTCCGGGCGTGGGCAAGGTGGTCAACGGGGCCCGGCGCTGGCTGTCCATCGGGCCGGTGGGCTTCCAGCCCTCCGAGGTGGCCAAGTTCGCCGTGCTCATCTATGCCGCCGACTACATGGTGCGCAAGATGGAGGTCAAGGAACGGTTCTTCCGCGCCGTGCTGCCCATGGGCGCTGCCGTGGCCATCGTGGGCGTGCTGCTGCTGGCCGAGCCCGACATGGGGGCCTTCATGGTGGTGGCGGTGATCGCCATGGGCATCCTGTTCCTGGGCGGCGTCAACGCGCGCATGTTCTTCCTGATCGCTGGGGTGCTGGTAGGCGCCTTTGCCCTGATGATCGCCAGCTCGCCCTGGCGCCGCGAGCGGGTGTTCGCCTACCTCGACCCCTTCAGCGAACAGCATGCACTGGGCAAGGGTTACCAGCTGTCGCACTCGCTGATCGCCATCGGGCGCGGCGAAATCTTCGGCGTGGGCCTGGGCGGCAGCGTCGAGAAGCTGCACTGGCTGCCCGAGGCGCACACCGACTTCCTGCTGGCCGTGATCGGCGAGGAATTCGGCCTGGTGGGTGTACTGGTGCTCATCGTGCTGTTCCTGTGGATGACGCGCCGCATCATGCACATCGGGCGCCAGGCGATCGCGCTGGACCGCGTTTTTGCCGGCCTGGTTGCCCAGGGCGTGGCGATCTGGATCGGCTTCCAGGCCTTCATCAACATGGGCGTGAACCTGGGGGCGCTGCCCACCAAGGGGCTGACCTTGCCGCTGATGAGCTTTGGGGGCTCGGCCATCCTGATGAATCTGGTGGCGATTGCGGTGGTGCTCCGCGTCGATTACGAGAACAAACACATGATGCGCGGAGGTCGCGTATGACGGCGCCCAAGACTGCCCTCATCATGGCCGGTGGCACCGGCGGCCATATCTTCCCCGGCCTGGCCGTGGCCGAGGAGCTGCGTGCGCGCGGCTGGCGCGTGCACTGGCTGGGTGCGCCCGGCAGCATGGAGTCGCGCATCGTGCCCGCGCAGGGCTTTGCGCTGGAAACCATCGATTTTTCGGGTGTGCGCGGCAAGGGCCTGGTCACCCTGGCCCTGCTGCCGCTGCGCCTGCTGCGCGCCTTCTGGCAGGCGCTGCAGGTGGTGCGCCGCGTGAAGCCCGACGTGGTGGTGGGCCTCGGGGGCTACATCACCTTTCCGGGCGGCATGATGGCCGTGCTGTGCGGCAAGCCGCTGGTGCTGCACGAGCAGAACTCCGTGGCCGGCATGGCCAACAAGGTGCTGGCCGGCGTGGCCGACCGGGTGTTCACCGCCTTCCCGAATGTCTTCAAGAAGGGCCGGTGGGTGGGCAACCCGCTGCGCGCCCCGTTCACCCGCCAGGGCGAGCCGGCCGAGCGGTTTGCCGGCCGCAGCGGCCCGCTGCGCCTGCTGGTGGTGGGTGGCAGCCTGGGCGCGCGTGCGCTCAACGAGATCGTGCCGCAGGCGCTGGCCCTCATCCCGTCCGAGAACCGGCCCGTGGTGACGCACCAGAGCGGCGCCACCCAGATCGACGCGCTGCGCGCCCACTATGCCGCCGCAGGCGTCGAGGCCGAACTGACCCCCTTCATCGACGACACCGCCAGCGCGTTTGCGCAGGCCGACATCATCGTCTGCCGCGCGGGCGCCAGCACCGTGACCGAGATCGCCGCCGTGGGCGCGGCCGCCCTGTTCGTGCCTTTCCCCTCGGCGGTAGACGACCACCAGACCACCAACGCCCGGTTCCTCGTGGCCAGCGAGGGCGGCTGGCTGGTGCCGCAGCGCGAGCTCACGGCCCAGGGCCTGGCGGCGGTGCTGCGCAACACAGAGCGCCCGGAGCTGCTGCACCGGGCCACAGAAGCCAAGAAAATGCAAAAAACCAACGCCACCCATGAGGTGGTGACTGCCTGCGAGGAGCTTGCAACACCATGAAGCACGCCATTCGCCACATCCATTTCGTAGGCCTCGGGGGCGCCGGCATGAGCGGCATCGCCGAGGTGCTGTTCAACCTGGGCTACCGCATCTCCGGCTCGGACCTGGCCGACAGCGCCACCCTGCGCCGGCTGCAGGGCCTGGGCATCAAGACCTGCCTGGGCCATGCGGCCGCGCACATCGACGGCGCCGACGCCGTGGTCACTTCCACCGCCGTCACGGCCGACAACCCCGAGGTGCTGGCCGCGCGCGACAAGCGCATCCCCGTGGTGCCGCGCGCGCTGATGCTGGCCGAGCTGATGCGCCTCAAGCAAGGCATCGCGATTGCCGGCACGCACGGCAAGACCACCACCACCAGCCTGGTCACCAGCGTGCTGGCCGAGGCGGGGCTGGACCCCACCTTCGTGATCGGTGGGCGCCTGAACAGCGCCGGTGCCAATGCCAAGCTGGGCAGCGGCGACTACATCGTGGTCGAGGCCGACGAGTCCGACGCCTCGTTCCTGAACCTGCTGCCGGTGATGGCGGTGGTGACCAACATCGATGCCGACCACATGGAAACCTACGGGCACGACTTCGGCCGGCTCAAGGGCGCCTTCGTCGACTTCCTGCACCGCATGCCTTTCTACGGCACGGCCATCCTGTGCGTGGACAGCCCGGCGGTGCGCGACATCCTGCAGAGCGTGACCTGCCCGATCACGAGCTACGGCTTTTCCGAGGACGCCCAGGTGCGTGCCATCAACGTGCGCGCCGAGGCGGGCCAGATGCGCTTCACCGTGCAGCGGCGCAACGGCGTCACCCTGCCCGACATGGAGATCGTGCTCAACCTCGCGGGCGAGCACAACGTGCTCAACGCGCTCTCGGCGATTGCCGTGGCGGTGGAGCTCAACATCCCCGACGAGGCCGTGCAGCGTGCGCTCGCCGGCTTCAAGGGCGTGGGCCGGCGCTTCCAGAGCTATGGCGACCTGCCCGCCAGGGACGGCGGCAGCTTCACCGTCATCGACGACTACGGCCACCACCCGGTGGAGATGGCCGCAACGCTGGCGGCGGCGCGTGGCGCCTTCCCCGGGCGGCGCCTGGTGCTGGCCTTTCAGCCGCACCGCTACAGCCGCACGCGCGACTGCTTCGAGGATTTCGTGAAGGTCATCGGCAACGCCGATGCCGTGCTGCTCACCGAGGTCTATGCCGCAGGCGAGGCCCCCGTGGTGGCGGCCGATGGCCGTTCGCTCGCACGCGCACTGCGCGTCGCCGGGCGCGTGGAGCCGGTCTTCGTGGACGACGTGGTCGAGCTGCCCCAGGCCATTGCCGACAACGCGCGCAACGGCGACGTGGTGATGTGCATGGGAGCAGGCTCCATCGGTGCCGTGCCGGCCAAGGTGGTCGACATGCTGCAGAACAACAACCAATCCAACCACAAGGCGCTGGCGGGGAGCGCGACATGACGATGACGACGAAACTGGGTTCCAACATCGATGTGAAGGCACTGGGCAAGGTCGCCGTGCTGATGGGTGGCGCGTCCGCCGAGCGCGAGGTGTCGTTGATGTCCGGCACCGGTGTGCTGCAGGCGCTGCGCTCGCGCGGCGTGGACGCGCATGCCTTCGATCCCTCGCAGAACGACCTGGGCGAGCTGCGCAGAGACGGCTATGCGCGCTGCTTCATCGCACTGCATGGCCGCCATGGCGAGGACGGCACGGTACAGGGCGCGCTGGAGCTGCTGCGCATCCCTTACACCGGCCCGGGCGTGATGGCCTCGAGCATCGCGGTGGACAAGATCATGACCAAGCGCATCTGGCGCGCCGAAGGCCTGCCCACGCCCGACTGGCGCCTGGTGGGCAGCGTGGCCGAGACCACGGACGCGCTGGCGGCGCTGGGCGCCCCGATGATCGTCAAGCCCTCGCGCGAGGGCTCCACCATCGGCCTGACCAAGGTCACCTCGCCTGAGCAGTGTGCACAGGCCTATGCCCTGGCTTCGCGCTACGACCCTGAAGTGCTGTGCGAGCAGTTCATCGAGGGTGAGGAAACCACCTGCCCGATCCTGGGCGAGGGGGCTGGCGCCTATGCGCTGCCGGTGATCCGCATCGTGGCGCCCGAAGGCAACTACGACTACCAGAACAAGTATTTCACCGACGTCACCCAGTACCACTGCCCGAGCGGCCTGCCCGAGGCCGAAGAGCGCGAGATCCAGCGCCTGGTGGTGGCAGCATTCCGCTCGCTGGGCTGCCGCGGCTGGGCGCGTGCGGACATCATGATCCGCGCCAGCGACCGCCAGCCCTTCCTGCTGGAGATCAACACCTCGCCCGGCATGACCGGGCACTCGCTCGTGCCCATGTCGGCACGTGCCTCGGGCATCAGCTACGAAGACCTGTGCGTGGGGGTGCTGGCCACGGCCACCATGGACACGCCCGCCGGCAGCACCCTGGGAACCTGATGAACAACACGCTGCCCGCACCGCTGGACGTCAAGCTCATGAACATGACCGCATCGGTCCTGTTCGTGGGCTGCGCCATGCTCGTGCTGGCAGCGGGGGCCTGGTGGGTGCTGCGCTACCCGGGCTTTGCCATCGCCCGCATCGTGGTGCAGGGCGAGCTGGTGCACAACAACGCCGTCACCCTGCGGGCCAACGTGGCGCCGCACCTGGTGGGCAACTTCTTCACGGTGGACCTGCGCAAGGCGCGCGAAGCCTTCGAGCAGGTGCCCTGGGTGCGCAAGGCGTCGGTACGGCGTGAGTTCCCGGGCAGCCTGCACGTGGTGCTCGAAGAGCACGACGCCGTGGCGTACTGGGGGCCCGAGTCGGGTTCGGCCATGGTCAACACGCAGGGCGAGGTGTTCGAGGCCAATGTCGGCGACGTGGACCAGGACGGCCTGCCGCGCCTGCAGGGGCCGGGCGGCAGTTCGGGCGAGGTGCTGCAGATGTACGGCCTGCTGCAGCCGGTGTTCGAACCGCTGGGCATGGACATGGAAGAGCTGGCATTGACCGGCCGGGGCGGCTGGCGCGCCACGCTGGACACCGGGGCGGTGGTGGAGCTGGGAGGCGGCACACCGCAAGAGGTGGTGGCCCGTGCCAAGCGCTTTGCGCGCACGCTGACCCAGGTGGCGGCCCAGTACAAGCGCCGGGTGGACGCCCTCGAATCGGCGGACCTGCGGCACGCGGGGGGGTATGCGCTGCGCCTCAAGGGCGTGACCACCACGGAGGCGGCCGCAGTTGCCGCCCCCCGGAGGTAGCCACCATGCATGAACGAACCCGCAGCCGGCGCAACAGAACAACGAAGGGCAGTGACTGAATATGGCTAGAGAATACAAAGACGTGGTGGTCGGCCTGGACATCGGCACAGCCAAGATCATGGCGGTGGTGGCCGAAGTCCTGCCCAATGGCGAGCTCAAGCTCGCAGGCCTGGGCGTGGCCCCGAGCAATGGCTTGAAGCGTGGCGTGGTGGTCAACATCGACGCCACGGTGCAGAGCATCCAGCAGGCGCTCAAGGAGGCAGAGCTGATGGCCGACTGCAAGATCCAGCGCGTGTACACCGGCATCACCGGCAGCCACATTCGCGGCCTCAATTCCAGCGGCATGGTGGCCGTCAAGGACAAGGAAGTCACCTCGGCCGACGTGGCCCGCGTGGTGGAGACGGCCAAGGCCATCAACATCTCGTCCGACCAGCGCTTGCTGCTGGTGGAGCCGCAGGAGTTCGTGATCGACGGGCAGGACGTCAAGGAGCCCATCGGCATGAGCGGCATCCGCCTGGAGGCCAAGATCCACATCGTGACCGGTGCCCAGAGCGCGGCCGAGAACATCATCAAGTGCGTGCGCCGCTGCGGGCTGGAGGTCGAGCAACTGCTGCTCAACCCGCTCGCATCGAGCCAGGCCGTGCTGACCGACGACGAGCGCGAGCTCGGCGTGGTGGTGGTCGACATCGGTGCCGGCACGACTGACGTGGCCATCTTCACCGGGGGCGCCATCCGCCACACGGCGGTGATACCGATCGCGGGCGACCTGATCACCAGCGACATCGCCATGGCGCTGCGCACGCCAACGAAGGATGCCGAGGACATCAAGGTCGAGAGCGGCTACGCCAAGCAGCTGCTGGCCGACCCCGAGAGCCAGGTGGAAGTGCCAGGCCTCGGTGACCGCAGCCCCCGCATGCTGAGCAAGCAGGCCCTGGCCGGCGTGATCGAGCCGCGGGTGGAGGAGATTTTCTCGCTGGTGCAGCAGGTGATCCGCGAGTCGGGCTATGAAGAAGTGCTGTCCTCGGGCATCGTGCTCACGGGCGGCAGTGCCGTCATGCCCGGCATGATCGAACTCGGGGAAGACATCTTCCTCAAGCCCGTGCGCCGCGGCATCCCCAAGTATTCGAGCGCGCTGTCGGACATGGTGGCCCAGCCCCGTGCGTCGACCGTGATGGGCCTGCTCGAAGAGGCGCGCCTGGCGCGCCTGCGCGGCTTCAAGGTGGCCCAGAAGAGCGGCTCCATGAAAACCGCGTTCGGCCGGTTCAAGGACTTCATCGTGGGGAACTTTTGATGACCATGAACCAGTGCCACCGATTTGCGCGCGCAGGCCCACGAATGCCCGGCGGGCGATGGCGATGCACAGGACCGCCATGCCGCCCGCGCCACCAGACAACACCGAACCCCATTTTGCAATTGCGTACGAAGACAGAACCAGGAGCTCCAACATGTCCATCGAAATGATCGAAGCCGAAACTTTCAACCAGGGCACCCAGATCAAGGTGATCGGCGTGGGCGGCGGCGGCAGCAACGCCGTCGAGCACATGATCGCCCGCAGTGTGCAGGGCGTGGAATTCGTCTGTGCCAATACCGATGCGCAGGCCCTCACGCGCAGCTCCGCGCACAGCGTGATCCAGCTCGGTGCCAGCGGCCTGGGCGCCGGCAGCAAGCCCGACAAGGGCCGTGACGCAGCCGAAGCCGCAGCCGAGGACATCCGCGCGGCCATCGACGGCGCGCACATGCTGTTCATCACCGCCGGCATGGGCGGCGGCACGGGCACGGGCGCAGCGCCCGTGATCGCGCGCATCGCCAAGGAAATGGGCATCCTCACCGTGGGCGTGGTCACCAAGCCCTTCGACTGGGAGGGCGGGCGCCGCATGACCAACGCCGACAACGGCCTGGCCGAACTCGAAGCCAACGTCGATTCGCTGATCGTCGTGCTCAATGAGAAGCTGCTGGAAGTGCTGGGCGACGACATCACCCAGGACGAAGCCTTCGCGCACGCCAACGACGTGCTCAAGAACGCCGTGGGCGGCATTGCCGAAATCATCAACGAGTACGGCCAGGTGAACGTCGACTTCGAAGACGTGCGCACCGTGATGGGCGAGCCCGGCAAGGCCATGATGGGCACGGCCACGGCCAGCGGCCCCGACCGCGCCCGCATCGCAGCCGAGCAGGCCATCGCCTGCCCGCTGCTCGAAGGCATCGACCTGTCGGGTGCCAAGGGTGTGCTGGTGCTGGTCACGGCCAGCAAGGGCAGCCTCAAGCTGTCCGAGTCGCGCCTGGCGATGAACACCATCAACGCCTACGCGTCCAAGGATGCGCACGTGATCTTTGGCGCCGCCTACGACGACACCCTGGGCGACGAGATCCGTGTGACCGTGGTCGCGACCGGCCTGTCGCGCCAGAACGCCCGCCGCCAGCCCATCTCGGTGGTGCAGGGCGGCCTGCGCACCGGCACCGACAACATGGCCTACCAGATCCCCGTGGCAGGCGTTGCCGGTGCGATGGGCAGTGCCATGGGCGTGCCCTCGGGCCAGACCGGCCATGGCGGCAGCAGCAGCTCGCAGGCCGACTACGGCAGCATGTCGGTGCCCAGCGTGTGGCGCACCAACCGCACGCAGGCCGCCGCCCGCGTGGACGCGCTGTCCTCGGGCGGCATGGACGACCTGGAAATCCCGGCCTTCCTGCGCAAGCAGGCGGATTGATGGAGTAGGGGGCCGTCAGGTCCTGACTCTTCAGGGGGCCTTCGGGCCCCTTTTTCATGGCCGATGGCCGGGGATTGCCGAGGGTATCAGGCCTGTGCAGGTGCAGGCGCGCCCAGCGGCAAGGACAGGCACACCGTGGTGCCCGCGTCGCCTTCCTGGCGCAGCTCCAGCACGGCACCGATCAGGGCGGCGCGTTCGTGCATGGTGCGCAGGCCATTGCCGCAGGCGCCGTCCTGCCTGCCCACGCCGTTGTCGCGCAGGTGGATGGTGATGGCCTGGCCGTCGGCGCGGGCGGTCAGTGCCAGCTGCCGCGCGTGGGCGTGTTGCAGCACGTTGGAGATGGCCTCGAACACGATGTACTGCAGGTGGCGCATGGCCTCCTCGCTGCTGTCGGGCCACAGGGGCAGCAGCTCCACGTCCCACAGCAGCTCCAGACCCGAATCGCGGATGCGCTGCTCCAGGCGGAAACGCAGGCTGGCCAGCAGTGCGTTGACGTCGCCGTTGGGCAAGGACATCGCGTCCACCGACAGGCGCAACTGGTCCAGCGACTCGCGCAGCGTCTGCATCACCTCGGCCTGCGATGCCACCCCGCCTTCGAGCTGGCGCATGGCCGTGATCAGGTGGGCGCCCGCGCCGTCGTGCATGTCGCGCAGGATGCGTGCGCGCTCCTCGGACTTGGCGCTGATGCGCTCGAGCTTGCGCAGCGCCTGGTGCTGCTCGGCCAGCTTCTCCTCGCGCTGCAGAACGCGCTGCTCCAGCGACGCCGTGAGGTTGATCAGCGCATTGCGCGCCTGCTGAAAGCGTTGCCCCACGATGGCCAGCACGGCCACGCCAGCGAAGGCGGCTGCCCATTGCGTCCAGCCGCCGTCCATGTACTGTGCAGGCGCCAGGCGTGCGGCCGCGATGTCGCGCACCAGGGCCGCCCAGCAGACACCGAGGGCCACCAGCATCCACAGCCGCGGGCTGTCGCGGGTGAGCCTGCACTCCCAGCCCAGCCGCAGGACCAGTGCGGCCCAGGCCACGACCAGCACGACGGTCCAGCCCAGCACCCAGTCGGCACCGCCGGCTACAGCAAAAGGGCACAGCACGAAGATCGCTGACGCGACATACAGCTCTGCCCGTGGCCGGGGCCCCCAGACGGTGCGCGTGAGCCAGTAGGTGGCAAGGCAGCCGGTCCAGAACAGGCCCTGAACGGCCTGGAACCAGGCGGGCCAGGCCAGAAAGATCTCCTCCAGCCAGGCTGCGGTGACGCGGCAGGCCCATGCCAGCTCGCACAGCGCCGCAAACGCATACAGCGCCTGGCGCTGCTGCCACCACAGCAGCAGGCAGAAGATGCCCACCACCAGGCTGAACAGCGAGACCGCGCGCGGCAGCGTCACGCGCTGCCACTCCAGCGCGTGCCAGGTGCCCTGCAGCGCCGCCTCCGGCCCGAACTGCACGGACGAGATGCCGGCGCGCCGCAGATAGTCCGCACGGATGTGGATCTCCAGCACGTTGTGCGCCTGCAGCAGCGTGCCCGGCAGCCGGATCCACAGCGGGCGCCGGCCGGTCCAGCCGTCGTTGGGCAGCAGCAGTTCGCCGCCAGTGGCCAGTTCCATCCCGTTGAGCGAGATGCGGTAGGCATTGCCCAGCCGGGGGATCAGAAGGGCCTGGGGCTGCAGCCGCTGTGCATCCATGGCGTCGAAGCGCAGCGTGGCAGTGGCCCAGCCGGCCTTGCGCCGGTGCAGCACGTCCCAGTGCAGCGGAAGTGTGTGGGCCGTCGTGGTCTGGGCGGCGCTCTGGCGCAGGCGCACCGTCAGTTCGGCGTCGCGCAGCACCTGCACGCCCGGGGGCGGCGCAGCGTCCTGCGCCAGCGCCGGCAGAACCTGCAGGCTCCAAAGGACCAGGCCGCACAGCAGGTGGCCGATGAACGACGCGGGCAGGCCGAGGGTGCGCTGCATGGCCGGTGAACTGTCAGGGGGCGCGACGGTGGCGGTCCAGCAGGCCCATGCGGCTGGCCTCGAAGACCGCTTCGCCACGCGAGTGCACGGCCAGCTTGCTGTACAGGTTCTTGATGTGGCTTTGCACCGTGTGCTTGGAGATGTCCTGCAGGCGCGCGATCTCAGCGTACGAGTAGCCGCGCGCGATCAGCTCCAGCACGTCCGACTCGCGCGGCGTGAGTTCCAGGCTGGGCAGTGCCGGGTCCACGGGCTGGGGCTGGGGTTCCTCGCGCGCGCCCCGCTGGCGCAGCCGGGCCAGCAGCTTGCGCGCGATCATGGGCGAGATGGGCGACTCGCCGTGCTTCACGCCGACGATGATCCGGCCCACGTCCGCCGGGGTGGAGTCCTTCTGTATGTAGCCCACGGCACCGGCCTCCACGCAGGCGATCACGGTGTCCTCGTCGCCGAAGACCGACACCACCAGCACCTCGCACGCCGGCTGCGTGCGCACCACGTGCTGCAGCAGTGCCAGGCCATGGCCATCGGGCAGCGCCAGATCGGTCAGCAGCACGTCGGCAGGGTGCTCGTCCAGCCAGCGGCGCGCAGGCGCCAGCATGCCGAAGGAAGCGGCCAGCTCCAGATCTGGGTGGGCGGTGACGCAGCCTTCGAAGAATCTGCGCATCTCGGCATCGTCCTCTATCAGTACGACGCGCCAGCGGGGTGTGCTCATGGATGGCAGGGTAGGGAGGTCGGCGGGGGTGCGTCGCGCCATCTTAGCGCCCGCCTGCGCCGCGTCATCCCATCTTCGCGGCGGCGCCCCTCCCATGTTCATGGGGTGCGGGCAAAGCGCGCGGAACCTACGATTTTCCCGGTGCTGCAGGAGCCACAGGGCCTCGGCATGGATGCAGGTCGAGATCAGGAAAAAAAGTTTCTGCCCCCTGCATCCAAACGCTGCACCGCGCCGTTCCACAAGCAGGACGCCATGTGGCGCTCTTCAACCGGACCTACCGAGATACAGGAACCAACATGAAACAGCTCAAGTACTTCGCACCCGCACTGCTCCTGGGCCTGGCCACGCTGACCGCGCAGGCGCAGCCCGTCTTTCAGCAGGGCGTGCTCACCGACGCCGCCGGCCGCACGGTCTACACCTTCGACAAGGACGCTGCTGGCAAGAGCAACTGCAGCGGCGGCTGTCTGGCCGCATGGCCGGCCTTTGCAGCCAAGGCCGGTGCCAAGGCCGAGGGCGACTTCGGCGTCATCGAGGCCGGTGGTGCGCGCCAGTGGAGCTTCAAGGGCAAGCCCCTGTACTACTACGCCAGCGATGCCAAGGCCGGCGACCGCCTGGGCGACGGCATGGGCGGCGCATGGCACGTGGTGCCCAAGCCCTGACCTGTTCCCACCCAAGGCCTTTCACCGATTGCACTCCCCCATTTCCCGAAGGACACCCCCATGAAGTTCTCTTCCATCGCCATCGCCTGCCTCACCCTGGCCGGTGCCGCCGTTTCCACCTCCGCCTGGGCTGACAAGGCCTCCCTGCTGCGCGCCACCGGCAACGTGCCCGAGCGCGCTGAATGCCCCGCCAACACCGAGGTCAACCGCGCCGGCGGCGTGCTCAAGTGCAGCGTCACCCTGGTGTTCGAGCGCGGCTCGATCTGCCCGCCTGCCAACAAACCCAACTACGTGACCATCCAGATGGCGGGCGCCGACAAATGCCTGCCCGCCGTGACGGGTGACGTGGCCAGCGTGCCGTCGGCCATGAACCCGGTGGTCGGCCCGCCCAAGCTCAAGGGCCAGTCGGGTCTGCCGGGCGACATCATGGGCTACCTGACTGCCGTCGGTCCGGCCGCGCTGCTCGGGCCTGACGAAGGGCGCTACCAACGCGTCGTCAACGCCGGTGGTGCCGACAAATTCGTAGCCGAGAAGATCGTTCACCTGTGGCCCGCGAGCTATCCGGTGCACTACACCCTGGGCAAGAACCCGACCAACGGCGTGAGCTGCCCCAATGGCTACACCGACGTCACCGGCCGCAGCCAGGACAGCCTGGGCTGCGAAAGGATCGAGAAGAAAAAGCCCATGTGCCAGAACGTCAACGGCATTGGCTGGCGCCTGGAGGTCAAGCGCGGTGAAGACCGCTGCCAGGGCCCCACCGAAGGCCCGACCAAGCCCGAGGGCGAGCATGCCGGCCCCGGCAATGACTGGGACCTGGACACCGACGCCGTCGGCAACGAGGACCGCTGGGTGCGCGTTTCCTACACCCGCCCCGTAGGCCGCTGACATCCCGCACCAGCCCGCGCTGTGCGTGCACCGGCTTGGGTGCGCACCGCGGGCTGGCCTGTGCACGCCCATCCCCTTTGCCGAGATTGCCATGACCTTCAACCACTCCCCCGTGCACAGCCGTGCACGCCGCGCAGCCGCTGCGGCCGCCGTGCTGGCCCTGGCGGCGGCTCTGGCCGGCTGTGCCGGCGCACCCGACCGTGCCGCCCTCAACGAGGTGCGCGCCCAGGCCAACCCGACGGACAAGGCGCAGCGCACCATCACCAACTTCACGCCCGCGCTGCGCTGCATGGACGAGATGATGTTCGATATGGGCACGCGCGACGTGACCATGATGATGGAGGAGTTTCGCGACGCCACGCAGAAGGTGCCCATCTCGGCGCGCGACATGCTGACCTCGGCCGTGTCGGACATGACGCGGCGCTCGCGCGGGGTGCGCCTGTCGGTCTTCGGCAGCGACCAGCAGAACCTGGCCCAGGTGCTGGCGCAGGCGCAGCGCACCAGCGCCTTCGGTGTGGTGCCGGCCTACAACATCCGCGGCACGGTGAGCCAGCTCGACGAATCGGTGCTCAAGAACGGCAGCTCCTTTGGCGCCACGCTGGCGCAATCGGTGTTCGGCGTGCGCTTCGGCAGCGAGACCAAGTTCTCGGTGCTTGGCCTGGACGCCGCCGTGGTGGAGACTGCGAGCATGACGCTGTTGCCCGGTGTGTCGTCCAAGAACACCACCGTGCTGGCCAGCCGCGACGCGAGCGCGGCCGATGGCCAGGCGCAACTGGTCAACCCCGGCATCGGCGTGGTGTTCTCGTTCTCGACCTCGCGCGCCGACGGCCCCTCGCAGGCGGCGCGCAACATGGTCGAGCTGGCCGCCGTGGAACTGGTGGGCAAGCTGCTTCGCGCGCCCTACTGGCAGTGCCTGGGCACCACCGACAGTGATGCCGAGGTGCAGCGCGAGCTGGCCGACTGGTTCCTGTCCATGGACGAGGCCGAACGCATCGCCTTCTACAAGGAGCGCATGCGCGAGCGGCGCTACTACGACGGCGCCATCGACGACCAGGCCGACGCCGCCTTTGCCACGGCGCTGCGCAGCTACCGCCAGGCGCTCGGCCTGCCTGCCCAGGGCGCGTTGGACGAGGGTTTTTTTCGCTCCTTCGTGCTCGCCAAGGTGCCACGCGGCCCGCTGAAGGCGCTGCCGCGCAATGCCTCCACGCGCGCATCGGGCGCCGCATTGGCCGCCGTGCCCGCCGCAGCACCAGCCCCCGGCGACGCCAGCGCAACTGCGGCCCCGCCACCGCCTGCACCCGCTGCGGCGCCCGAGGTTGCGGCCCTGGCCGTGGCGTTGGGTGCACCGCAGCGCGGCAGCGCCAGCCTGGACATCGCGGTGCTGCGCCCTGGCTATGTGTACTGCTACTCGCAAGACCCGGTGACGCGGCGCATCCAGCGCATCTTTCCCAACCGCTTCACGCGCGACCCGCGCATGGTGCCGGGCAAGCCGCAGCGCCTGCCGGGTAACGAGCGCTTCGTGCTCAACCCCGCAGCCGAATACGCCTGCCTGCATGCGCCGAGCGAGGTCTATGGCGACCTGCCGCCGCCGCTGCGCTGGGGTGACTTCGAGGACATCCGCGTAGGCACGTTCGACGAGATCCGTGCCGGTTTCGCACAGGCTTCGGGCATGCCCGTGCAGCTCTTCGCGGTGCCACGATGACTGGCGCTGCATTGCCCGCCGATGGGCTGCCCGACGCCGTGGCGCAGCTGCTGTCGCGCGTGGTGCTGCGCGACACATCGGCCTTCCAGCGCCTGTACCAGCTGGTGGCCAGCCGCCTGCTGGCGGTGGCCGTGCGCGTGGTGCAGGACCGCGCCCTGGCCGAAGACGTGCTGCAGGAGGTCTTCGTGCACCTGTGGAACCGGCCGCAGACCGGTGCGCCGGGGCAGGCGCTGAGCCTGTCGTGGCTGTGCGTGGTCACACGCAACCGCGCCATCGACGCACTGCGCAAGCGCCGCCCCGAAACGCCGCTGCACTGGCGCGATGCCGATGGCGAGGAACAGGTGCACGATGCCGCAGCCGAAGGCGGCTCGCCGCTGGAGCTGCTGCTGGCCGAGGAAGACGGCTCGCGCCTGGGGCGCTGCATGGGCCAGATCGACAGCGAACCGCGCAGCGCGCTGCTGCTGGTCTACTACGAAGGGCTCACCCATGCCGAGCTGGCCCAGCGCCTGGCCCGCCCCCTGGGCACGGTCAAGGCCTGGATGCGCCGCAGCCTGGCGCGCCTGCGCGACTGCATGGAGTCCTGCGCATGAAATGGCACCAGAACCCCCGGCTCGTGGACCTGCTGGCAGGCGAGTACGCCCTGGGCACGCTGCAGGGGGGCGCCCGCCGCCGCTTCAAGAAGCTGCTCGCGCGGCGGCCCGATCTGGCCGAAGCCGTGGCGCGCTGGAACGAGCGCATGGCGCCCGCGCTGCTGGCCCTGCCACCCCAGGCGCCGGCACCCGCTACCTGGCGCGCCATTGAGCAGCGCCTGGGGTTTCCTGCCCCTGGGGTGCGGGTGCCGTGGTGGAAACGGTTGTTGCAGCCAGCCCCGGCGGGCGCCTTGGCGCTGGGCCTGATGGTGGGGGTGCTGCTGCCGTCGCTCTGGCAGGCGCAGCACGGCGGGCCTGATGCACCGGCCTCCACCCAATTGCCCGAAAGCTATGTGGGGGTGCTGGGCCTGGCCGACGGGCGCCCAGGGCTCATCGTCTCCAGCCTGCGGCAGGGCCGCACGGTGGACATCAAGCGCGTGGCCGCAGTGCCGGTGCCTGCCGGCCAGGTGCTGTACCTGTGGTCGCTGGATGCGGCGGGCAAGGCCAGCCCCGTGGCGCCGCTGCCGCAAGGGGCCTTCGTGCACCTGCAACTGGGCGCCTCGTCTGAAACCGTGTTTGCCAAGGCGGTGGAGCTGGCGGTGAGCGTGGAGCCAGAGGGCAGCAGCCCCGCAATACCCTCCAGTGCCTATGTGTATCGGGGCCTTTGCGGGAAACTGTGGCGGGTGCCGTAAGGCTTGCCATGGTCTTGCGGCGAGCAGGGACGGGCCCGCCCTTTTACAATGCGAGAATGCTCCAGCAACGCACCCTCAAGACCTTGACCCGCGCCGTCGGCGTGGGGCTGCACAGTGGCCAGAGGGTCGAGCTGACCCTGCGGCCTGCGCAGCCCGACACCGGCATCGTGTTCCGCCGGGTCGATCTGCCCCAGCCCGTGGACATCCCGATCCGGGCCGACGCGGTGACGGACACGCGCCTGGCCTCCACCATCGGGGTCGGCAGTGCCAAGGTGCATACCGTGGAGCATCTCATGTCGGCGTGCGCCGGCCTGGGGCTCGATAACCTGTACGTGGACATCACGGCTGAAGAGGTGCCCATCCTCGACGGGTCGTCGTCCTCCTTCGTGTTCCTGCTGCAAAGCGCGGGGATCGAGCTGCAGAAAGCCCCCAAGCGCTTCATCCGCGTCAAGCGCCCGGTGGAGGTGCGCGAGGGCAGTGGTGCCCAGGCCAAGTGGGCGCGCCTCGTGCCCTACCATGGCTACAAGCTGAGCTTCGAGATCGATTTCGACCACCCTGCGGTGGACTCTACTGGCCAGCGTGTGGAGTTCGACCTGGGCGAGGGCAACTACAGCCGCGACATCGCACGCGCACGCACCTTCGGTTTCACGCGCGATGTGGAGATGATGCGCTCCAACGGCCTGGCCCTGGGCGGCGGGCTGGACAACGCCATCGTGATGGACGACTACAAGGTGCTCAACAGCGATGGGCTGCGCTACGACGACGAGTTCGTCAAGCACAAGATCCTCGACGCCATGGGCGACCTGTACATCATCGGCAAGCCTCTGCTGGCGGCCTACAGCGCCTTCCGCTCGGGCCATGCGATGAACAACCTGCTGCTGCGCGAACTGCTGTCCCAGCCCGATGCCTGGGAAGAGGTTACCTTCGAGGATGAGCGCCAGGCACCGCGCGGCTTTGCGCAGCCGGCGCGCGCCTGGTAAGCACCCGCCATGGTGCTCTTTCGCTGGGCCGTCATGGCGCTGCTGCTGGCAGCCGCCGTATCGTTCGCGTTCTACGCGGGCACCGGTCAGCCCCATTACAAGCGCTGGGGCCTGGTGGTGCTCAAGTGGACCGTCATCGCAGCTGTGTTCTTCTTCGCCGTGGCGATCATCGGGCGCATCTGATACGGATTTGCCTTCAACCGTCTAACGTCGTTGGTTCGCCTTGCCGTGCTACAGCACTGTCTGCGGCTCCCGCCTAGTCATACGATCGAATGCAAATCCGTAGAAACAACGCAGGCCGGTATCGATATACTGGCGCCTGCTCCGGGGTGTGCGAAAGCGCTGAGATGCATGGGGCCTGACCAACAATCAGGCTGCCTGCGAACCCGACGAACTTGATCCGGTTCATACCGGCGGAAGAAGAGCCGACCTCCATGCCCGTGCGCGCCTCTGCTGGCCCGCAGGGTGGGCTGTACATGCGCCATGGCGCGTGTACGGGGCGCAGGTCCATTCCGGAGCAATTCCCTTTGCCACCGGAACTGGAGACCCGCCCCATGAATGCACCCGATCCCCTCGCCCGTGAAAAATTCGCCGAGCTGCTGGCCGCCACGCGCGAGCCGTTCCCGGCCTCGCGCAAGGCCTACCTGCCAGGCCACCTGCATGCCGACCTGCGCGTGCCCGTGCGCGACATCGCACTGACCAACGGCGAGCAGGTCAGCGTCTACGACACCTCGGGCCCCTACACCGATCCCGACGCCGTGATCGACGTGCGCCGCGGCCTGGCCAGTGTGCGCGGCGGCTGGATCACCGGCCGTGGCGACGTGGAGCACTACGAGGGCCGCGCGCCTCTGGCGCTGGACGACGGCCAGAAGAGCGAGGACGCCGTGCGCCTGGCCCAGCTGCGCGCCGAAGCGGCCGCGCTGCAGCGCAAGCCCCTGCGCGCGCGCAGCGGTGCCAACGTGACGCAGATGCACTACGCGCGCCAAGGCATCGTCACCCCCGAGATGGAGTACGTGGCCATCCGCGAGAACGGCAAGCGCGAGTGGATGGCGCAGTACCTGGCCGATGCCGGGCGCGAGCAGCGCCTGGCGGGCAACCCCATGGGCGCGAGCATCCCGCGCACCATCACGCCCGAGTTCGTGCGCGACGAAGTGGCGCGCGGGCGCGCCATCATCCCTGCCAACGTCAACCACCCCGAGGTGGAGCCCATGGCCATCGGGCGCAATTTCCTGGTCAAGATCAACGCCAACATCGGCAACTCGGCCGTCACCTCCAGCATCGAGGAGGAGGTCGAAAAGCTCGTCTGGGCCATCCGCTGGGGGGCCGACAACGTGATGGACCTGTCCACCGGCAAGAACATCCACACCACGCGCGACTGGATCGTGCGCAACAGCCCGGTGCCCATCGGCACCGTACCCATCTACCAAGCACTCGAGAAGGTCGGCGGCGTGGCCGAAGACCTGACCTGGGCGATCTTCCGCGACACGCTGATCGAACAGGCCGAGCAGGGCGTGGATTACTTCACCATCCATGCCGGCGTGCGCCTGGCCTACATCCACCTCACGGCGGCGCGGCGCACGGGCATCGTCTCGCGCGGCGGCTCCATCATGGCCAAGTGGTGCATGGCGCACCACCGCGAGAGCTTCCTGTACGAGCATTTTGAAGACATCTGCGACATCATGAAGGCCTACGACGTGTCCTTCAGCCTGGGCGACGGTCTGCGCCCCGGCTGTGCATCGGACGCCAACGATGAGGCGCAGTTTGCCGAGCTGCACACCCTGGGCGAGTTGACCCAGGTGGCCTGGAAGCACGACGTGCAGACCATGATCGAAGGCCCGGGCCACGTGCCCATGCACATGATCCAGGCCAACATGACCGAGCAGCTCAAGACTTGCCATGAGGCACCGTTCTACACCCTGGGCCCGCTGACCATCGACATCGCCCCCGGCTACGACCACATCGCCTCGGCCATCGGCGCCGCCATGATCGGCTGGATGGGCACGGCCATGCTGTGCTACGTGACACCCAAGGAGCACCTGGGCCTGCCTGACCGCGACGACGTCAAGCAGGGCATCATTGCCTACAAGATCGCGGCGCATGCGGCCGACGTGGCCAAGGGGCACCCGGGATCGCGCGCGCGCGACGATGCCCTGAGCCAGGCGCGCTTCGATTTTCGCTGGCAGGACCAGTTCAACCTGGGCCTGGACCCCGAGACCGCCAAGGAATACCACGACGAAACCCTGCCCAAGGACAGTGCCAAGGTGGCGCATTTCTGCTCCATGTGCGGGCCCAAGTTCTGCTCGATGAAGATTACCCAGGAAGTGCGCGAATTCGCGGCGCAGAAGGGCCTGGCAGAGAGCGAAGCGCTCTCAAATGGCATGGAAGCCAAGGCCGTGGAATTCCAGCGCGGCGGTGGCGAGTTGTATGTGCCCATCCACCCGGTGAAATAAGCGTGGCTACTGCCCCCGCAGTTTGGCTGCTGGGGGCAGGGGGGCGGTACATACCCTCTGGGGTGGAGCGTGCGGGGCGCATACAGTCGCGCCCACACACGCTCCGTAGGGACAAGTCACCCTATGGCACCAAAGTTGCTATGCTTGAGTTGTCAAAAAATGTAAGGAAGAGCGATGAACCTGCTCAGCCGTCTTTCCATCCGCGCACGTCTTTATTTCGGCACGATTTTCTCCCTGGTTCTGCTCGTGGTCATCGGTGCCATGGGGTATCTGGCGCTGGAGCGCACCCGCAGCACCCTGGACCAGCTGTTCTCCCAGCGGGTGCAGACCCTGACCGATGTGGCCGAGCTGCGCACCACCCTGGGTGACCTGCGCCGGTCCGAAAAAGACATCATCATCAGCTTCAACAACTCCGTCGAGGTCGCGGCCCTGCGTGAGAGCTGGAAGAAATCGCTCACCGCGCTGAACAAGGGCATGGCCGATGTGCGCCAGGTGCAGTCGGGCGATACGGCCTTCGTCGAGTCCATCGACAAGTCCCTGGCCGAGGTCAAGGAATACGAGGCCGGCATCTCTCCCGTGTTCGAGCAGATCGAGCGCGCCCAGATCGATGGCGCCGTGGGCGGTGCCTATGCCGACCGCCTCAAGAAGCACATGGAGGCCACCGACAAGCTGCTGTCCGACCTCTCCGTGACGGCACGCACCAAGATGGACGAGGCGCGCGAGGGCGTGAACACGCTGACCACCACCATGTCCGGCCTGATCGGCATCGTGCTGGTGCTGGCCCTGGCCGTGCTCATCCCGCTGACCTTCTTCAGTGTGCGCTCCATCACCCGCTCGATCGCGCAGGCCAGCGAACTGGCCGAGCGCATTGCCGGCGGTGACCTGTCGCAGGACGTGCAGGTGACTTCGCAGGACGAGGTGGGCCAGCTCGTGGCCTCCATGGCACGCATGCAGGACGCCTTGCGTGGCCTGGTCCAGCAGGTGCAGGAGGCGGCCAGCAACATCTCCACGGCCAGCACCGAGATCGCCTCGGGCAACCACGACCTGAGCCACCGCACCGAACAGACGGCCGCCAACCTCGAAGAGGCCGCTTCGTCGATGGAGCTGCTCACCAGCACCATCGGCCAGAGCGCCCAGTCCTCGCGCCAGGCCAGCGACTTCGCCTCGTCGGCCGCCGAGGTGGCCGGGCGTGGCGGTGTGGTGGTCTCCCAGGTGGTGACCACCATGGACCAAATCACCACCAGCTCGCGCAAGATCGCCGACATCACTGGCGTCATCGACGGCATTGCCTTCCAGACCAACATCCTGGCCCTCAATGCGGCGGTGGAAGCCGCCCGTGCCGGAGAGCAAGGCCGGGGCTTTGCCGTGGTGGCCAGCGAGGTGCGCAGCCTGGCCCAGCGCTCGGCAGCGGCTGCCAAGGAGATCAAGGGCCTGATCGGCTCCTCGGTGGAGCGTGTGGAAGACGGCTCGCGCCTGGTGAGCCAGGCGGGAGCGACCATGAACGAGATCGTGGGCAGCGTGCGCCGCGTCTCGGACATCATCAGCGAGATCACGGCATCGTCCGCCGAGCAGCGCGACAACGTGGGCCACATCAGCCAGTCGGTGAGCCAGCTGGACAACATGACGCAGCAGAACGCCGCGCTGGTCGAGCAGTCCACTGCGGCCTCCGAATCCCTGCGTGAGCAGGCCCTGCAACTGACCCAGGCCGTGAGCCAGTTCAAGCTGCAGCCGGGAGCCAGGGCCGCCAGCCCGGGTGCGGGCGGCAGCATGCCGACCCCACGCCAGGGCATCCCTGCGCCGGCCCAGCGGCCTGCCGTTCCGGTGCGCGCGCCCAAGCAGGCATTGCAGATCCGCTGACGGTCTGCCGGCTATCCCCGGCTGCACCCAGCAAAAAGCCCCTGTCGCCGGTTGGTGACGGGGGCTTTTTTCTTGGGGCGCTTGGGCTTGCGTTGCGAAGGTCTGCTAATCCCTTGTGACGCGCAGCACTTCCTCGCGGCTGGTGATGCCGGCGGCAATGAGGCGCTCGCCGTCTTCGCGCATCAGCGCCATGCCGCCTGCGAGGGCCGCCGTGCGGATGTCCGCCTCGGAGGCCTGGTTGTGGATCTGCGCGCGGATGGCGTCGTTGGTCACCAGCAGCTCGAACAGGCCGGTACGGCCGGTGTAGCCGGTCTGGCCGCAGTGCTCGCAGCCGGCACCCTGGCAGTGGCTGCAGTACTTGCGCACCAGCCGCTGGGCCAGCACGCCGAGCAATGAGGACGACAGCAGGAAGGGCTCCACGCCCATGTCGGTCAGGCGCGTCACGGCGCTGG
Organism: Acidovorax sp. Root219; assembly: GCF_001428665.1. GTDB lineage: Bacteria > Pseudomonadota > Gammaproteobacteria > Burkholderiales > Burkholderiaceae_C > Acidovorax. Next base: position 44,083 of record NZ_LMIJ01000010.1, on the reverse strand, counting down.
CCGCGTCGTTGGTGTGCAGCGTGGCCAGCACCAGGTGGCCCGTGAGCGAGGCCTGGATGGCGATCTGCGCGGTCTCGAAATCGCGGATTTCGCCGATCATGATGATGTCCGGGTCCTGGCGCAAAATGGCGCGCAGGGCCTTGGCGAAGGTCAGCTCGATCTTGCTGTTGACCTGGGTCTGGCCCACGCCGGGCAGCTCGTACTCGATGGGGTCTTCCACCGTCATGATGTTGTTGCGCGTGGCATCGAGCCGCCCCAGGCCGGCGTACAGCGTGGTCGTCTTGCCCGAGCCTGTGGGCCCGGTCACGAGGATGATGCCGTGCGGCTGGGCAATCAGGCCCTCGAAGCGGCGCAGCGTGTCGCCCTGCATGCCCACGGCTTCCAGGCTGAGCTTGCTCTCGCTCTTGTCCAGAAGGCGCAGCACGGCGCGCTCGCCATGGGCGCTGGGCAGGGTGGAGACGCGCACGTCGATGGCGCGCGTGCCCAGGCGCAGGCTGATGCGCCCGTCCTGCGGCAGGCGCTTTTCCGAAATGTCGAGGTCGGCCATGATCTTCAGGCGCGAGATCAGTGCGGCGTGCAGGGCGCGGTTGGGCTGCACCACTTCGCGCAGAGAGCCGTCGACGCGAAAGCGCACGCTCGAATGCCGCTCGTAGGGCTCGATGTGGATGTCGCTCGCGCCGTCGCGCGCGGCTTGCGTGAGCAGGGCGTTGAGCATGCGGATGATGGGCGCGTCGTCGGCCGTTTCCAGCAGATCTTCCACCGCCGGCAGGTCCTGCATCATGCGCGACAGGTCGGCGTCGGACTCGACTTCGCTCACCACGGTGGCAGCGCTCGACTCGCCCTGGGCATAGGCTGCGCTGATGCGCTGGGCCAGGGCCGGGGCCGCCAGCGACTGCAGGTGGCGGATCTTGTGCTTGCGCATCACTTCCGACAGCGCGGTCACGTCGGGTGCAGGGCCGTGCCACAGCACGAGCTGCTGGCCATCGTCCTCCAGCAGCAGCTGCGAGGTGCGGGCAAACGCGTAGGGCAGGGGGTGGCGCATGGGTCAGAGCGTCTGGCGGGTCACCGTGGCGGCGGGCGCGAGCTCGCGCACCATCGCGGCAGCGGAGTCGGCCGAGGCCGGGTTATGGTACGGGCCTACACGCACGCTGGTGCGGGGGCCCTGGCTGGTGTCCACCGGCTGCTCCGAGATGGGGAGCGCCGAATTGCGCAGCCTGGCCAGTGCAGCCTGCGAGGCCGAGTCATCGCCGAACACGCCGGCACGCACGTAGTAGGTCGGTGCAGTGGCCGCAGCGGGCGCCGGGGCTTCACTGATGGGCACGCCCGAAGGCGTCAACTGGGGTGCTGGTTGAACAGGCGTCACCAGGTCCTGCAGGGGGGCAGGCTGCAAGCGCGTTGCCGGGGCGCTACGCTGGGGCAGTTCCGGCAAGACAGGAGCGCCCGATATCGACCGCAGCGGCAGGCTCGACGCGGGTTGCGTCACCTGCTGCAGCCCGCGGATCGCGTCGTAGCGGTCTGCCATCAGGGCTTCGCTGGTGGCCGCATCGCGCACCACCACGGGGCGCAGGAAGACCATCAGGTTGGTCTTGTTGCGCGTGCGGTTTTCGCTGCGGAACAGGCCGCCAACCAGAGGCAGATCGCCCATCACCGGCACCTTGTCCTCGCCCTGGGAGTAGCTGTCTTCGAGCAGACCGCCGAGAACGATGATGTTGCCATCGTCCACCACCACGTTCGACTCGATGGAGCGCTTGCTCGTCGTGGGGCCGTTCACGTCAGAGAGGGTCGCGCGGTCGATCTTGGAGACCTCCTGGTAGATCGACATCTTCACGGTGCCGTTCTCGCTGATCTGCGGGCGCACCTTGAGCATCAGGCCCACGTCCTTGCGCTCCACCGTGGTGAAGGGGTTCACCGTGTTGCTGCCGCCGGTGTTGGCATACGAGCCGGTCGGGAAGGGCACGTTGTTGCCGATCACGATGCGCGCTTCCTCGTTGTCCAGCGTCATCAGGTTGGGGGTGGACAGCACATTGGCATCACCGCTGTTCTGCAGGAAGTTGGCCAGGGCGCCCAGGTAGTACTGGCCATTGATGCGCGGTGCAAGGGCCAGGTTCAGGCCCTTGCTCAGCGTGCTGGCTGCCGAGGTGATGGCGCTGGTGCTTCCACTGGCCAGTGCTCCTGTGACATTCAGGATGTTCGCACCTCCACCTTGGACCGAATTGGTGCCGATGACGCCGACGGTGCCATCGCCCTGCTTGCCCAAAACCCCTTGCCACTGGATGCCGAACTCCGCCAGCTTGGTAGCCGAGACCTCTACGATCATGCTTTCCACCAGCACCTGGGCCCGTCGACCGTCGAGTTGGTCGATCACTGCGCGCAGTTGGCGGAACAGCGGCTCGGGCGCCGTGATGATCAGCGAGTTGGTGGTCGGGTCGGCCTGGATCTGGCCGCCGGTGGAGGGCTGGTTGCTGTTGGCGCTGCCCATGCCCGAGCCGGCGCCCATGCCGGAACTGCTGCCCAGCCCGCCGAGGCTGCTGTTGCTGCTGCTGTTGGAGCCGCCGCTCAGGCCGCCGCTGTTGCTGCCGCCACCCGACAGTGAGCTGGACGGTGCACCCCCACCGGAAATCGCCGGCGTACTGGCGCTGGCCCCTCCGCTGGCGTTGCCGCCCATGCTGGCCATGGCCGCGCGCAGGGTGGTGGCGAGCTTGGTGGCATCGGCGTTCTTGAGGTAGACCACATGGATGTTGCCCGTGGAGGCGCTGCTGCCCGGCACCGGGGGCTGGTCGAGCTTGTCGACGAGGGCACGCACCATGGCCACCCGTGCAGGGTTGGCCGCACGCAGGATCAGCGAATTGCTGCGCGGCTCGGCCAGCAGCGTGGTCTTGAACGAGGTATCCGCCTGGCCCTGGGCAGCGGCGGGGGCGGCGCCACTGCCGCCATCGATGAGGCGTGCCACCAGGGGTGCGAGGTCGACCGCCAGGGCGTTGCGCAGCGGGATGATCTCCACATCGCTGGCGTTGGAGACGTCCATCGCCGCGATGATGCGGCCCAGGCGTTGCAGGTTGTCGGCGTAGTCGGTGATCACCAGCGAGTTGTTGCCGGGGTTCACGTTGATGGTGTTGTTGGGGCTGATCAGCGGGCGCAGCACCGGCACCAGGTTGCCCGCATTTTCGTAATTGAGCTTGAAGATCTGCGTCACGATCTGCCCGCCGCCGGGCGTGCCGCGCGCAGAGCCCGACTCGCTCACGCCCACGCTGCCGCTTTGCAGCTTGGCGTCGGCCTCGGGCACCACCTTGTACAGGCCGGCCGATTCAACCACCGTGAAGCCCTGCAGGCGCAGTGCGGCCAGGAACTGCTGGAACGCGGCCGAGGGGGGCACTGCGCGCTCGGTGATCAACGTGAGCTGGCCCTTCACGCGCGGGTCGACCACCACGTTGCGCCCGGTGATGGTGGCCATGGTGCGGGCCACGGCCTCGATCTCGGCGTTGGCGAAGTTCAGCGTGACGGGTTCGTTCCCGCGCACGCTGCTGGTGCCCGTGCCAACGGCTGTCTGCGCCAGCGCCAGCGGGCTGCTGGTGAGCAGCATGGCGGCCAGGGTGATCGAGCTGACGGCGCATTGCAGGTGCGGCGAAAGGGAGGATGCGGAAGTCGTCATAGGGTCAACCCACGGTGATGAGGGAGCGCGCGCCGTTGCGCCGTCCGATGATGTTCAGAAGATTGGTGAGCGCCGCTTCGCGGTCGGGCGCTGCACTGGCCTCGCCCGCAAAGCGCAGGCGCTGGCCTACCCATTGGCCGGTGCCGCTCAATTGCAGGTGGCCGCTCAGGGTGGTCAAGGTCAGGATGGGCACCTCGCCACCCTGCACGGCCAGCCGGTAGCTGCCCATGGGGCGCAGGGTGGACAGGCGCGAGGACATGTCCAGCGCATCGAGCTGCACCTTGCCGTCCAGCACCATGCGGCCGGCCTGCCAGGCGGCTTGCAGCCCCTGGGTCTGCAGCACCAGCTGGCCTTGCGGCTGCAGCGTGTTCCAGGGAGTGCCCAGGCCCGAGAGCAATGCGGCGGGCCAGTTGCTCTGGCCATCGCCCACCGTCAGGCGCAGTTGCGAGAGGCCCAGCGCCAGCCGCGCCTGCAGCGGCTGCGCGGTGCAGCAGGGGGCCTGCACCTGTGCGCGCACGCCATTCAGGGTGGGGCGCAATGTCCATTGCAGGCGCCCGGGCAGCGCCGTGCGGTCCTGGCTGGCGGTGCCGCCGGTCAGGACCAATTGAGCAGAGCCACTCCAGACCGTGCCACGCGCTTCCGACAGCAGCAGTTGCCCACCCGTGGCCCGGGCCAGGCCCTGCGCCAGCCATTGCGCCGGGGCAAAGACCACCAGCGCAGGCAGCAGGCCGGCCAGGGCGCCGCCCACCGCCCAGCCCCAGGGCGAGCGCGGTACGGCACCGGTGGTGCGCGAGGAGGTGCGTGTGCTGCGGGTGGGGGACACGGGGCGTTCCGTGGGGGTCACCGTGCAGGCAGGGCCAGCACCAGCGTGCCGTCCCAGCGCGGGGTCCCGGGGGCAGAGCCCTCAGGTGCGTTGCCCTGTACGGGGTTGGCGCCCATGGCGGGCATGTTGCCGGGAATCGGCGGCATCAGCGAGCCTGAGGGCACGGCCCCCGCTCCCAGTGCCGGTAAGGCCGGCGCCGCGGCGGGGCCTTGCGGGGCCGGGCGGGCATTGCCTGTTGTCGTTGCGGGCGTGGTCGGGTTGGCAGTGCGGGTCAGGCGCGCCTCGATGGGCACGGCTCGGGCATTGCTGCGCGCCAGGGCCAGCCACTGCGCCAGGGCATCGGCAGGGGCGGCCTTGAGCGTCACGGTGGCACGGTCGCCGGTCACGTTGAGCTGGGCGGCTGTGCCCATGCGCTGGGTCAGGCCGTTGCGCAGGGCGCCGGTAGGGTCGCCCGTGCTGTTGCGCGGTGCGGCCTGCAACTGCTGAGCCTCGGCCTGCAGGCTGCGCATGCGCTGCAGCTGCGTGTCCAGTTCGGCGTGGCGCTTGGGGGCGGTGCGCAAGGTCTGCAGGGCCGGTGAAATGGCCACCCACCACACCAGGGCCAGGCCCACCAGGGCGGCAGCACCCAGCACGAAGTTCTGTTCGCGCGGGGCCATGGCCTGCCATTGGGTTTTCAAGGGGGCGAGCTGGCTCATGGGGCGGTCTCCGCACGCAGCACCAGGCTGCCATCGTCCAGGCGGCCGGTGTAGCCGGCAGCCCGCAGTCGGGTGGTGAGCACGGGTTCCTCTTGGGGTGCAAGCGGCAGGCCGCGCAGGCGCAGCTCGCCGGTGGTGAATTCCAGGCCGGTAGGGATGCGGCCATCGGGCAGCACGCTGCCGGCAGCGGCCATCATGGGCTCCAGGTCGCGCGGCGAGAAGCTGCCGGACGCCTGGCGCAGCAGCGCCATCTCGCGTTCCATCTGCTCCAGGGGGGCGATCACGGCCTGCACCTGCGGGAAGGTCTGCGTGAAGGTGCTGCGCAGGCTGGTCTGTTTGGCGGCCAAGGCCTGCCTCTCCTGCCAGGCCCAGACGTTCAGGCCCGCCAGGTGCGCCAGTACGAGCACGCCCAGCGCCCAGCGCGCTGCGCGCCACTGGGGGGCGTACAGCAGGGCGCTCAGCACGCCGCCGGCCTTGCGCAGGGCGCGCGAACGGCTGGTGCTGGACAGGTCGAACTGCGCCAGGTCCCAGTCGCCGCGGGCGGCGTCCAGGGCGCGGGCGCTGGCCGTGTGCAGGTCCACCGGGTGGCCCAGGGCGCGTTCGGCCAGTTCCGCCACGGCCGGGTCGGCGCGCAAGGGGGCGGGGGGCGCATCGCTGCCGGCAGCGCCAAGGCCTGCCAAGGCCAGCGTGGCCGGCGTCAGGGGCAGCACCGAAATCCCCTGGTCGGCGCCCAGCCCGCACAGGATCAACTGGGGGTCGTCCGCCGTGCCGATGGCCGACACCTCGGGGCCGCCACTGGCCGTGGGGCCGGGCGCGAACTCGGGCACCACGCGGGACACGCGCCGGCCTGCGGCCTCCAGGGCCTGCAGGTGGGCGCGCAGCCAGGCGCGGTCGCACACGGCCACCCACACCGGCACGCCGGCCTGGGCGCCCGGTTGCAGCGCAAAGTGCAGCTGGGCCGTGTCGTCGAGCAGGCGGTCTTCGAGCAGGCCGTCCAGCACCGAGCGCAGGCGCGGCGTCTGCTGGCTGGCCCCCAGGGGCAGTCCGGGCGGCAACTGCACCTTTTGCCAGGACAGCGCCTCTATCGGCACCACGGCCACGACCTCGCCGGGGCGCGCGGTCTCGGGCAGCAGGGCGGCCTCGGTGAGCGCGTGGCGCTGTGCGGTGTGCCCGTCCGCAGTCAGCGTATAGCCGTACTGGGTCGATATCCCCGGAAGGGAGGGCGGCAGGGAAAGTATCAGCGTGCTCATGGGCGGGTAGTGCGGGCCATTTTAGGGTGTGCTGGGAGGGCTGCGCGCATTCAGCGCAGGCCCTGTTGCGCCGGGGCGGCAGTGTCCCGGTCGAAAGCGCCGCGTTCCCGCCACAGCGTCGTCACTTCCAGGCCCAGCTTGCGGACCAGGGAGCGCTCGTCCACAGTGGTGTTGTCCATGCGCAGCCGGCCCCGTACCTCGAAATAGGCCGAGGCGATGGCCAGGTCATTGGTGTCGAACGGGACCTTGCCCAGCACCTCGACCACTTCGGCCATGGAGCGGAAATGTTTCGATTCGCGGGCCTGCACCAGCTTCTGGGCACCGGCCATGTCCAGCCCGTCGATGCTGGCCCAGACCACGTCGATGCCCGCCGTGTTGAGGTTGACCGGTGTGCGCACCGGCAGGATGGTGACATGCGGCAGCAACGCCGCCACGGTGGGCGGCGACAGCCCCAGCCAGCCCAGCTGAGATACTGTCTGCGGCATGAGCGGGGCGCTGCCATCGGCCCCCGTGCGGGCCTGGGCCTTGCGCAGGTTTTCCAGCAGCAGCGCCAGCTCCTGCGAGGGCAGCCCCAGCCGCTCGAACAGCCGGGTGAACTGCTTCAAGGCCCCGGCCTGCACCTGCCCACCTTCGGCCAGGCTGGTGATGTTCAGGCGCGACTGCAGGTCGGTGATCTGCCCCGAGAGAAAGGCATCGGTGGTGTCGGTGCTGGCGTCTTCCACCTGCGCCACGCCGCGCTCGGCCGCGAGGAAGCTGGACAGCCGGGCTTCCTGCAGCGGCACCGCCCAGGGCTCGGCCAGGTGGTCGGCACCGCCGGCTCGGCCGTCTTCGCGCAGGATCAGGCGCGACCAGTCCAGCGCCCCCACCAGTATCCAGGCGGCCTGCACGCGGGCGCGCTCGGCGGTCTCGACCTCGATGGCGCGCCACTGCTGCCACAGGGAGGCGGCGGCAAACGTGGCCACCAGCGTCACTGTGAGCATGGCCGCGAGCAGCGCCGCGCCGCGCTGGGCCAGCGTTCGCCGTTGCCGGATGTTCGGTGCGCGGCGCATCAGGTGCGTCCCCCACCCAGTGTCGGGTTGACCCAGTCGCGCACGATGGCGCCGCTCAGTGCCTGGCCGGGTGACAGCGTGATCTGCAGCCGCACCCCATCGGGCAAGGTGGAGGCCGGGGTGCCTGCGGTCTGCCCGGCGCTCGACAGCGGGTTGGACCAGGCGCCGCCGCGGAAATAGAACAGCTGCCAGTTGGTGATGGGCACCAGGCTGATCTCGTAGCGCCGGGCCTGTTCGTCGGGCGTGCGCGCCCACTGCTCGGCCTGTTGCCAGGCCTGCTGCCATTCGGTTCGGTTGCGCACGGGCGGGGACTGCCAGCGCACCCACTGGCCGCCGCCCTCCACGCCCGGCGCATCACGCCGGGTCCAGGCCACCACCAGCGCGCCTTCGTCGGGCACGGCCGTGGTGCGGCGCGTGATGCGCAGCACCTGCCCGTCCCAGTCCATCGGGGTGGTGCTGGCCAGCGGCAGGATGGCGTCGAGGTCGGCGCCCCACTGCCCCAGGGCCGACTGGATCACCAGCATCTCATCGGCGCGCAGGCGCGTCTGCTCCTGCGCGCGCACCATGCCGTCGATGCCGCGCCAGCTCATGATGGCCAGGATGGACATCAGCGCAATGGCGACCAGCAGTTCGATCAGCGTGAAGCCGCCCGATGCCGCCGGCAACGGGCTGCGCTCGCGGCCTGGTGGCACAGAGAGGCGCGCAGGGTGGGTCATGGGCCTGGAGCGCATGGTCAATAGCGCCCCAGGATGGTCGATATGCGCAGGACGGAGTTTTCGCCGTCGAGCACCTGCGCATCCACCCGCCGAAAGCTCGGGTTGGGCGTGGGCCGCACGATCAGGCGCACGTCAAAGCGCCGGCCCGCCTGCTCGCAGGGCTGGGTGCTGTCACCCACGCTGGGCATCTGGCGCGACAGGCGCGTGCGCACCAGTTCGTTCTCGGCGCACAGCTGTGCCAGCACGATGTCGGACTGGCGCAGCGCATTGCGCGTGAGGGCATTCGTGGACTGCAGCCCCGCCATCAGCGCAATCGCCACGATGCTCAGGGCCACCAGCACCTCCACCAGCGTGAACCCCTGCTGGTGCGTGTTCATGGGAGTGCGGGTCATTGCACCGACTCCACACTGAAAGGCCGCAGCCCGTCCGTCACCACGCGCAGGGCCTGGTCGGGGTGGTCCTGGTGCGTGAGCAGCACCTGCTGCGCCCCGATCACCGGCTCGGGCCCGAGCAGCAGGATGGCATTGCCGCGCACCAGGGTGCCGGTGGCCAGCCACTGGTGCGGCAGCGCCTCGGGCGGCAGCCCCTCGAAATTGAAACCCTGCGGCCCGCCGCGCCAGCGCACCGGCACGCCACTGGCCCGCGACTGCGCCCGCCCCGATTCGAGCAGGGCAGCCAGCCGCGCCGCCTCGCGCTCGAGCTGCGTCTGCCCGTTGTCGCGCAGCGCCAGCGAAATACCCGCCGTCGCCAGCGCCATGATGCTGATGACCACCAGCAATTCGAGCATCGTGAATCCACGTGCACGGCGTGTCATGGGTGTTTGGAATGCCGGGCACACAGTGCTCGCAGCATCATCGCAGGCGTCAACGGTGTGCATGGGGCGCCGTTGCAACGGTCACAGCACCAGCCGAGGGCGGCCGGCCGCAGCGCCGGGCCGCCCCAAGCAAGGCCCGGCCCCCTCGGGGGGCAGCGACGACACGAAGTGCGGGAGCGTGGGGGCACCGGCCTTGCGCCGGGCCGCCCCAAGCAAGGCCCGGCCCCCCTGGGGGGCAGGGAGCGACACGCAGTGCGCGACCGTGGGGGCCAACATCCTTACTGCCAGCTGCCGATATCGGCATCCTTGCCTTCGCCGCCCGACTGCCCATCGGCACCGAAGGACATCACATCGATCTCGCCCTTGATGCCGGGGTTCAGGTACTGGTAAGGGCGGCCCCAGGGGTCGTTGTTGAGCTTTTCGAGGTACAGCTTCCAGTTGCCGGGAACCGGGCCGGACGTGGGCTTGGCCACCAGCGCCTGCAGGCCCTGCTCGGGCGTGGGGTAGCGCTGGTTGTCCAGCCGGTACAGCTTGAGCGCCTGCATGATGTTGGTGATGTCCGTCTTGGCGGCAGTGCTGCGCGCGTCGTCGGCGCGGTCGAGCACGTTGGGCACGATCAGCGCGGCCAGCACGCCGATGATGACCACCACCACCATCAGCTCGATCAGGGTGAAACCCCGGGCCAGGCTGCGGCGTGCGGAGCCCAGGGAGGCGGAGGAAGACAGGAAAGAAAGAGTGTTCACTGCAGGCGGTCTCGCTAGGGTCGTATCGGGTGAATCATAATCCCCGCATGGTGACCAATTCATACAGCAAATGGGGCGTGCGCCTGGGGACTCTGGCGTTCTGGGTCGCCGCGGGCGCCAGCGTGGCCTATTGGGGCCTGCGCCTGTCGAACCGGCCGGTCGCGCAAGCCGTTCCGGCGATGGCCTCCATGTCGGCGGTGCCCGATGCCCAGGCGGTCGCCCGGGTGCTGGGCGCCGTGCCGGCCGGCGCGGTGGCCGCCGTGGCGGCGCCAGTGGCCTCGCTGGCCAGCCGCTTTGCCCTGATTGGCGTGCTGTCCGGGCGCCAGAGTGGAGGCGGTGCCGCGCTGATCGCGGTAGACGGCAAGCCGCCCAAAACCTTCCGCGTGGGCACCCTGGTGGACTCCGGCATGGTCTTGCAGTCCCTCGGCCCGCGCCAGGCGCAACTGGGTGCCGATGTGGGCGGCCCGGCCATGCTCACGCTGGACATGCCGCGCAAGAACTGAGAGGCTGAGAATCTTTCGC
>NZ_LMIJ01000010.1:0-33811 GCF_001428665.1 Acidovorax sp. Root219 | reverse complement strand
CCATGCCCGCCTTGCACGCCAAAACACCCNCGGCTCGTCGTTGCAAATGCTCGCCATAGCCCGAGCTATGGCTGTGCTTTGCGCCTAGATCCGGGGCGTTTTGACGCGCCCTTCGGGCAAGGCCAAAAAATTCCCAGCCTCTGACCCTTCCGGGGCTCAGCAGGCCTCGGGCGTGGACGCCCGTGCTTTCATGGTTTGCTTCTGCTTACCCTGCGGGTCTGTTGGTATTTTGCCAATGAAGGCCTTCATCCCAGGTCGACGGTATCCCATTCACCCCAGGCGGGGGCATGCACGGGCCATTGGTCGGCGTATGGCGTGGCGTTGTCGCCATGGCGCAGCAGCCAGTCCACGCAGCGGGCCACGCCCGCATGGGTGAGCCACACCGCATGGGCCAGGCCGGCGGCCCGCGCCGCCGCCTGCGTGTCTTGCAGGGCCTGGGCCACGCGCTCCAGCATGTCCGCCAGCGGCTCGCCGCCGCCCGGGCGGTGGTGGGCGAATTCGGCGGTCCAGGCATCGATGTCGGCCTTGGCCAGACTGCTCCAGGCGCGGCCCTCCCAGGCGCCGAAATCCATTTCGCGCAGCCGGGCATCGGGCCGGGGTTGCCAGTCGGGGCGGTTGGCCTGCACGGCCTGGGCGAGCTGCACGCACCGCTGCAGGGGTGAATGCCAGACCAGTGCCGGGCCGGGCAGGGCCTGGCCCAGGCGCTGTGCACAGGCCAGGGTGGGGGCACTCTCTGCCGGCATGTCCAGCATGCCGTAGCAGGTGCCAGTGGCGACCACGGGCGGCGCATGCCGCACCAGCCAGAGCTGCACGGCCAGGCCCTCAGCCCGGCCCCAGGGCCAGCGCGGCACCCAGGTAAAAGCCGATCTCGCCGATCTGCTGCGTGGCGCCCAGGCAGTCGCCGGTAAAGCCCTGCAGGCGCCGTGCGAACCACCGGGCCATCCAGGCCGCGCCCAGAGCGCTCAGCGTGACGGCGGCGAGGGTGATGGCCGTGGAGCTCCAGAACCAGGCCAGCGCCAGCGGGGCCAGGCACCAGGCCGCCGCCACCACCAGTGCCGCGCCGGTGATCTGGTCGGCCAGCGGCTTGCTCTTGGATCGGGCGGTGTCGCCCACATGCGGCAGGCGGCGCACGATGAACAGCGGCCACAGGCGCGACAGCACATGCCCGCCCACCAGGGCCGCCAGCGCCGTGGCCAGACTGTGCACGCCGAGCAGCGCCAGCAAGCTCACCTTGGCCAGCAGGGCCAGCACCAGCGCCATGGCGCCGAAGGCGCCGACGCGCGAATCCTTCATGATGTCCAGCGCCCGTTCGCGGTCGTAGCTGCCGCCCAGGCCATCGGCCACGTCGGCCAGGCCATCCTCATGGAAGCCCCCGGTGAGCAGCACCGTGGCCACGGTACAGAACACTGCCGCCACGGCCGGGGCCAGCGGGTTGGGCGCCAGGGCCATTGCCAGCGCCGCGTACACCCCCGCCGCCACAGCCGCAGCGAGCCAGCCCACGCCGGGCAGGTGCGCGGCGCTGGCACGCAGCATGGCGGGGCTGAAGCCCACCCAGCCGGCCAGCCGCCCGGTGATTGGGATGCGGGTGAAGAACTGCACGGCCAGCAGGTAGTGGCGCAGGGCTTGCATGGGGTGGCGCGGTGCTTGCCCTCTGCGCCTATTTGGCGCGCAGGAACAGGCGGTAGGCCGGGTTCAGCGTTTCTTCCACATAGGGGTAGCCCAGGGTGGCGAGGAAGGCGTCGAAGGTGGCCGAATCTTCGGGCGGTACCTGCATGCCCACGAGGATGCGGCCGTAGTCCGCGCCCTGGTTGCGGTAGTGGAACAGGCTGATGTTCCAGGTCGGCTGCATCAGGCTCAGGAACTTGAGCAGCGCGCCGGGCCGCTCGGGGAACACGAAGCGCAGCAGGCGCTCGTCCTGGGCCAGCGAAGAGTGTCCGCCCACCAGGTGGCGCAGGTGCTCCTTGGCCAGTTCGTCGTGCGTGAGGTCCAGCGCACCGAAGCCGTGCTCCGTGAAGATCTGCGCGAGTTTTTTCGATTCGCCCTTGCCCTGGGCCGTGAGGCCCACGAACACATGGGCCTCGGCCGAGTCGCTGATGCGGTAGTTGAACTCGGTCACGTTGCGCGGGCCGCCGGGCAGGGCGCCCACCACCTCGCAAAAGCGCCGGAAGCTGCCGCGCTCTTCGGGGATGGTCACGGCCAGCAGGGCTTCGCGCTCCTCGCCCACCTCGGCGCGCTCGGCGACGAAGCGCAGGCGGTCGAAGTTCATGTTGGCGCCGCACAGGATGGCGGCGTAGGTCTCGCCCTCGGTCTGGTGCGTTTCCACGTACTGCTTGATGGCCGCCACGGCCAGCGCGCCCGAGGGCTCGACGATGCTGCGCGTGTCCACGAACACGTCCTTGATGGCCGCGCAGACGGCATCGGTATCCACCGTGATGAACTCGTCCACCAGGCCGCTGGCGATGCGGAAGGTTTCCTCGCCCACCAGCTTGACGGCCGTGCCGTCGGAGAACAGGCCCACGTCGGCCAGCGTGACGCGTTCATGCGCCCGCACGGACTGGATCATGGCGTCCGAGTCGTTCATCTGCACGCCGATGACCTTGATCTCCGGGCGCACGGCCTTGATGTAGTTGGCCACGCCGCTCACCAGGCCGCCGCCGCCGATGGCCACGAACACCGCGTCCAGGCGATTGCTGCCCAGGCGCTGCAGCTGGCGCAGGATCTCCATGGCGATGGTGCCCTGGCCAGCGATCACGTCCGGGTCGTCGAACGGGTGCACGAAGGTCAGGCCTTCCTTGGCCTGCAACTCGGCAGCGTGCTGGTAGGCGTCGGAATAGCTCTCGCCATGCAGCACCACCTCACCACCCAGCGTGCGCACGGCATCCACCTTGACCTGGGGCGTGGTGGTGGGCATCACGATCACGGCGCGGGCGCCGAGCTTACTGGCGCTCATGGCCACGCCCTGGGCATGGTTGCCGGCCGAGGCGCAGATCACGCCACGCTGCAGCTGGCCGGGGGTGAGGTGCGCCATCTTGTTGTAGGCGCCGCGCAGCTTGAAGCTGAACACCGCCTGCTGGTCCTCGCGCTTGAGCAGCACGCGGTTCTTCAGGCGGCGGCTCAGGTCGCGGGCCGGCTCCAGGTCCGACTCGATCGCCACGTCGTACACACGGGCGGTGAGGATTTTCTTGAGGTAGTCGGCGGGGGTCAGGTCGTGGGTCATGGCGAGGGGCAGGCTGTGGCGCGCGCCGCCCATGCGGGCGGGGCACACATCATAGGTGTTAGAACCTGTTCAGGTTCTTGGTCCTTGCCGCCCGGGATGCAGGCGGTGCCGATGGTCCCGTCCGGGCAAAAAAAAGCCCCAGGCCGCAAAGCCCGGGGCTGAATCCATCCTTTGAGGAGATGGAGGAGACAATCGGCGCGTTGGAGGTGGCGGAGATATCTCTCCAGAACCTGTCCCTTTTCGATAAAAGGGCAACGCATGACGCAATATTAGCGCAGAGGATGCTGCGATGCAGCAAAATCCAACGCATTTTTTGGAGTGGCCCGTCCATTTCGTGAAAAAAGCCACGTTTTTTGATGAACTACTGAGGAGAAACACACATGGAATGCACAGTCAGCTGGACCGGCGGCGCCGGTACCCGCTCGGGAATGGGGTTTGTGGCGGAAACCGGCAGCGGCCACGTCCTGACCATGGATGGCGCGCCCGATGCGGCCAACCCGGCCAATGGCGGGCAGAACCTGGCACCGCGCCCCATGGAGACCGTGCTGGCCGGCACGGGCGGCTGCACCGCCTATGACGTGGTGCTGATCTTGAAGCGCGGGCGCCACGACGTGCGCGGCTGCAGCGTCAAGCTGACCACGGAGCGCGCGCCGGTCGATCCCAAGGTGTTCACGAAGATCCACATGCAATTCACCGTGACCGGCAAGGGCATTCCCCCCGCCGCCGTGGAGCGCGCGATCGCCATGAGCCACGAAAAATACTGCTCGGCCAGCATCATGCTGGGCAAGACGGCCGAGATCACCACCGGCTTCGAGGTCTTGGAGGGCTGAAGCCTCTTTTCCTGGGCACCCGCCCAGACGCCAGCGTCAGATGTGGTGTGCCGTGGTCGTCATGACCTTGGCGGCGGCCCGCATCAGGGCGCGGGCCGGTGCCGGCAGCACGGTGGCGCCTTCGGCCAGCGCCTGCGCGGCATGGCGCTCCTCGTCGTCCTTCATGCGCGCCACCACGGCGCGCGAGGCCAGGTCCTCAGCAGGCAGGCGTGCCAGGTGCCCCTGTAGGTGGGCGGCCACCTGATTCTCGGTTTCTGCCACAAAGCCCAGGCTGACCTGGTCGCTGACCTTGGCCGCCACGAGGCCCAGGGCGAATGCCCCCGCGAACCACAGGGGGTTGAGCACACTCGGCCGGGCGCCCAGGGCGTCCAGCCGCTCCTGGGTCCAGGCTAGGTGGTCGGTTTCTTCCCGTGCCGCCGCGAGCAGGTGCTGGCGCAGCGGTTCATCGCGGGTGACGGCGGCCTGGGCGGTGTAGAGCGCCTGCGCACAGACTTCGCCCACGTGGTTGACGCGCATCAGCGACCCCGTCAGCTTCCGCTGTGCCGGGGTCAGTGCGGCCTCGGCATGGGCGGCAGCGGGGGAGGCCTGCGATGCGCGGGGTGTTGCAAAAAGGGTGCGCAATGCGTTGTCGGCGGCGGTCAGGAAGGCGTCCATGGCGGGTGTGAGGGGAGGATGGATGTGGAAACAGGTGTTGCACATGGACACAAATGCCGCCATGCCAAAAAACGGCCGGAAGGCACTTTGCTGGTGCACAGGTGGGGGATTTTGCCGGGGTGCACTGAAATGTTGCAACACTGCAACGAAATCTCCCTTTCGGGCCAATTGTGGGTGAATTCCTTTGCGAAACGGGTCGGGCTCTGGTGCAATAAGAACAACTTCCCCACCAGGAGGTTGGCCCGGGGAACCGGCGGGACTGAGCAGGTGCAAGGCACTCCTAGACCCCCCGTACCGGCGCCCTATGTTTAACCTTGGAGTAACTCGCAATGAAAAAATCCCTGATTGCCCTGGCTGTGCTGGCTGCTTCCGGCGCTGCAATGGCTCAATCGTCCGTGACGCTGTTCGGCGTGGTTGACGCAACCTACGCCTACGGCAACGGCAGCGTTGCCAACCGTTCGCAACTGACGAACTCCGGCTACAACAGCAGCCGTCTGGGTTTCCGCGGCGTTGAAGATCTGGGCGGTGGCCTGTCTGCTTCGTTCTGGCTGGAAGCCGGCCTGACCAACGACGACGGCCGTGGCGGTTCGACCAACACCAACAACCAAACCACCGGTGCTAACGGTTCCGGCGGCCTGGTGTTCAACCGTCGTTCGACGGTTAGCCTGAACGGCGGCTTCGGTGAAGTGCGTCTGGGCCGTGACTACACCCCACAATTCTGGAACCTGACCGTGTTCGATCCGTTCGGCACGAACGGTGTTGGCACGACCCAAACGCTGAACTCCAGCCTGGGTGGCCCAACCACCATCCGCGCTTCGAACGCCATTGGCTACTTCCTGCCAGGCAACCTGGGCGGTTTCTACGGCCAGGCACAGTACTACATGGGTGAAAACCTGAGCAACGTTGCCAACAAGAAGGACGGCAACGGCCTGGCACTGCGCGCTGGTTGGGCCAACGGCCCTATCAATGTGGCTCTGGCCGTTTCGCAAACCAAGTTCCTGAACGCCGACATCAAGGCTTGGAACCTGGGTGGTCAGTATGACTTCGGCATGGCCAAGGTCATGGCTCACTACAACAGCGACGACATCAAGAACGGCGCCGAAGGCCGAGGCTGGCTCATCGGTGGTCTGATCCCCGTGGGCGCTGGCGAAATCCGTCTGGCTTACTCCACGTACGAAGTGGACGTCGCTGGTCCTGACCCACGTAGCAACAAGTTTGCTCTGGGCTACGTGCACAACCTGTCGAAGCGCACCGCTGTGTACGCTACCGCAGCTGCTGTGAAGAACAAGAACGGCGCCGCTCAAGCTCTGAACGGTTCCGTGACTGCAGCTGGCCGCAACTCCAGCGGTTACGACTTCGGTATTCGCCACAGCTTCTGATATTGACGGTTGGCTATATGCCAGCCATCAATGGATGAATACAAAAAAGCCGCCTTCGGGCGGCTTTTTTTATTTCCGACGCTGATTGGTTTTATTGCGCGCTGCCATCGATTGGCAAATGGGTTGCACTGGTTGGGCATTTTGAATGGGCCGACAAGTATCTCCCCTGGCACGCGGCGCAAGGGTGGTTGCGCGGGTGGAGGGTGGCTCGCTGCAGGGGGCGGTGGCGGCCTTGCCTCGGCCCGGCAGGGCGGAAACCCCCAAGCCGTGGGCTGCCGTGGTGCAAATGCCCGGATCCAGGCCCTGCAAGGCCTGCCGACTGATCGCCCAGTGGTCGTGAAGGGCGGCATGGGGCTGGCACCTTACTTGCATGCCAATGTGCTTCACCGGGGCACAAATAGTCCCTCGCGGGGGGGCGGGATTCAGGGATTTCCCGTTGGCCGATGGCCGCTATTTACTGCATAGTAAAACTTTTACATTGTTGAAGAGGTTTCATGAAACTCAATCTCAGCCTGCTGTCGATTGCCGCAGCTGCCGCCATGCTGATGGCCACGGGAGCGCATGCCAAACCATTCAAATGGGCGAGCCAGGGCGAAATCGCCACGTGGGATATTCATTCCCAAAACAATGCATTGCAAAACGGCATCCATGCCAATGTGTATGAAAGCCTGGTGTACTACAACAGCAAGACTTTCGAGGTGGAGCCCGTCCTGGCCACCGCGTGGAAGGAAGTGACCCCCACGCAGGTGCGTTTCACGCTGCGCCAGGGCGTCAAGTTCCATGATGGCTCGGCGTTCACTGCCGACGATGCCGTGTACTCGCTGCAGCGGGCTATGGCCAAGACCTCCAACTTCACACCCTACGTGCAGGGCATCAGCAAGGTCAACAAGGTCGATGCGCAAACCGTTGACATCATCTTGTCGGCTCCCAACCCCGTGCTGCTGCGCCAGATGACCGAGTTGCGCATGATGAGCAAGGCCTGGGCCGAAAAGAACAAGTCCGTGGAACCCAAGGACATCAAGGGCACGGACGAGAATTTTGCCCACCGAAACGCCATGGGCACGGGCCCCTACACGCTCGACTCCTGGCAGCCCGACGTGAAGATGGTGTTCAAGCGCAACCCCAACTGGTGGGGCAAGATGGACGGCAACGTGACGGAGATCGTCTACACCCCCATCAAGTCGGCTGCGACCCGCATCGCCGCGCTGCTCTCGGGTGAGGTGGACATGGTGCTCGACCCCGCACCCCAGGACCTGGGCCGCCTGCGCCAGGACACCAACCTGAAGGTGATCGACGGCCTCGAAAACCGCACCATCTTCCTGGGCATGGACCAGTTCCGCGAAGAGCTGCCGGGCTCCAACATCAAGGGCAAGAACCCGCTCAAGGATGTCAAGGTGCGCAAGGCGCTGTACCAGGCCATCGACACGGCCGCGCTGGAGCGCGTCACCCTGCGCGGCCTGGGCAAGCCCACCGGCACGCTCGTGGCACCGCAGGTGGCCGGCTACACCGAAGCCGTGGGCAAGCGCTTCCCCTACAGCGTCGATGCCTCCAAGAAGCTGCTGGCAGAAGCCGGCTACCCCGATGGCTTCGAGGTGGACTTTGCCTGCCCCAACAACCGCTACATCAACGACGAAGCCATCTGCCAGGCCGTGACCGCCATGTGGTCGCGCATCGGCGTGAAGGCCAAGCTGCGCACGCTGCCGCTGGTGACCTATTTCCCCATGATCCAGCGCTACGAAGCCAGCATCTACATGCTCGGCTGGGGCGTGCCGACCTTCGACGCGCTGTACAGCCTGCAATCGCTGGTGCGCACCGTGGGCCAGGGCGGTGACGGCAACTACAACGTGGGCCGCTACAGCAACCAGCGCATGGACTACCTGGTGGACCGCATCAAGGCCGAGACCGATGCCCCCGTGCGCACCCGCATGCTGACCGAGGCGCTGCAACTGTCCAACGACACCGTCTCGCACATTCCCCTGTATGACCAGGTGATCCCATGGGCCATGAAGAAGAACATCGAGGTCGTCCACCGCGCCGATAACCGCGTGGACATGCGTACGGTCAAGGTGAACTGATCTATCCTTGCAGAGGGAGGGCAAGGGCCTCAGGGGCCTTTGCTCTCCCTGGTTTTTTCGACACGATCCCCACGAGCGCCCCGCCACCAAAAGTGGCCAAGGCGTCCCATCGAATACACACTCGACTCTCTGATGCTTGCCTTTATTTTGCGCCGCCTGATCCAGGCCGTGATCGTCATGGTCGCCGTGGCCTTCATCTCCTTCATGCTGTTCCAGTACGTCGGAGACCCCGTGGTGTTCTTGCTGGGCCAGGACGCAACCCCCGACCAGATCCGCGAATTGCGCGTGGCGCTGGGCCTGGACAAACCTTTCTTCGTGCAGTTCGGCCATTTCCTCGTGAATGCGGCCCAGGGTGAATTCGGCCTGAGCCTGCGCCAGGGCGCCAAGGTCTCGCGCCTGATCGCCGAGCGCTTTCCCGCGACGCTGGAGCTGTCGCTGGTAGCGGCCGTGATGGCCCTGGCGATCGGCGTGCCCATGGGCGTGTACGCGGCCTTGAAGCGCGGCACCTTCACCAGCCAGCTGTTCATGACGCTGTCGCTGCTGGGCGTCTCGCTGCCCACCTTCCTGATCGGCATTCTGCTGATCCTGGTGTTTGCCGTGCACCTGGGCTGGTTCCCGAGCTTCGGTCGTGGCGAGGTGGTGCAGATGGGCTGGTGGAGCACCGGCCTGCTCAAGGCCAAGGGCTGGCACCACATCGTCCTGCCGGCGGTGACGCTGGCGATCTTCCAGCTCACGCTCATCATGCGCCTCGTGCGCGCCGAGATGCTGGAGGTGCTGCGCACCGACTACATCAAGTTCGCGCGCGCCCGGGGCCTGTCCAACCGGGCCATCCACTTCGGCCATGCGCTCAAGAACACGCTGGTGCCCGTGATGACCATCACCGGCCTGCAACTGGGTGGCCTGATCGCCTTTGCCATCATCACCGAAACCGTGTTCCAGTGGCCTGGCATGGGCCTCTTGTTCATCCAGGCCGTGACCTTTGCCGACATCCCCGTGATGGCCGCCTACCTGTGCCTGATTGCCCTGATCTTCGTGGTTATCAACCTGGTGGTCGATCTGCTGTACTTCGCGGTCGACCCGCGTCTGCGCGTGGGCAAGGCGGGAGGCCATTGAAATGCAGGTGCCTCGACTCAAGGCGGGCGGCCGGGCCTTTGCGCACATCGCCCAGTTCCATCCGGAGCTGACGGCCCTGCGCCGCGACCTGCACGCGCATCCCGAACTGGGCTTCGAAGAGGTCTACACCGGTGCCCGGGTCAAGGAGGCGCTCAAGGTCTGCGGCGTGGACGAGATCCACGACGGCATCGGCCGCACCGGGCTGGTGGCGGTGATCCGCGGGCGCAGCACGGCCAGCGGCTCCATGGTGGGCCTGCGTGCCGACATGGACGCGCTGCCGCTCACCGAGCACAACGACTTTTCCTGGAAGTCCTGCAAGCAGGGCCTGATGCACGGCTGCGGCCACGACGGCCACACAGCCATGCTGGTGGGCGCCGCCCGCTACCTGGCCGAAACCCGCAATTTCGACGGCAAGGCCGTGCTGGTGTTCCAGCCCGGCGAGGAAGGCTTTGCCGGCGCCCGCGTGATGATGGAAGACGGCCTGTTCGAGCGCTTTCCCGTGCAGTCAATCTTCGCCATGCACAACTGGCCGGCCATGGCGCCCGGCACGGTGGGCCTGAACTCCGGCGCCATGATGGCGGCGGCCGACCGCATCACCATCGAGATCACCGGCCGCGGCGGCCATGGCGCGCACGCCTACCAGACGGTGGACGTGATGCTGGTGGCCGCGCACATCATCACCGCCGCGCAGACCATCGTCTCGCGCAACGTGCGCCCGCTCGATGGCGCGGTGGTCAGCCTGTGCGCCATGCAGGCCGGTGACCTCGGGGCCTTCAGCGTGCTGCCGGGCTCGGCCACGCTGGTGGGCACCGTGCGCACCTTCAATCCGCTGGTGCAGGAGATGGTTGAAAAGCGCCTCAAGGAGCTGTGCAGCGCGATTGCGCTGGGCTTCGGCGCCACGGCCACCGTGCATTACGAGCGCATCTACCCGGCCACCATCAATTCCGAGGACGAGGCGCTCTTCGCCGGCAACGTTGCCGAATCGCTGCTGGGCGCGGACCACGTGGTGCGCGACCTGGAGCCCAGCATGGGCGCCGAGGACTTCTCCTTCATGCTGCAGGACAAACCCGGGGCCTACCTGCGCATAGGGCAGGGCACGGGCGCCAGCGGCAGCGCGCTGCACAACAGCCGCTACGACTTCAACGACGACATCCTGCCGCTGGGCTCGGCACTGCATGCCAGCCTGATCGAGCAGGCCATGCCCCTGCCCACGCTCTGACGTAGCAGCAGGTGCCGGCGCCTTTTTCCCCTTGTACCGCCACCCCCCTTTCACCCACCAGGAGCATTGCATGACATTCCAGAAAAAAATCGCCATGACGGCCTTGTTTGCCGCGCTGGCTGCATCCAGCGTGGTGTCCCATGCGCAGACCATCCGCGTGGCCAACCAGGGCGACTCGCTGTCCATGGACCCGCATTCGCTCAACGAATCGCTGCAGCTGAGCGTCACCGGCAATGTGTATGAGCCGCTGGTCGGCCGCAACAAGGACCTGAGCCTGGCCCCGGCCCTGGCCACCAGCTGGAAGCAGACCTCCCCCACCGTGTGGCGCTTCGAGCTGCGCAAGGGCGTGCAATTCCATGACGGCACCCCCTTCACGGCCGACGACGTGCTGTTCAGCTTCGCCCGCACCCAGGTCGAAGGCTCGGACATGAAGAGCTACACCAACGACTTCAAGGAAGTGCGCAAGATCGACGACCACACCGTCGAGATCGAAACCAAAAGCCCCTTCCCCATCCTGCCCGACGTTGTCTCGCTGGTGTACATGATGAGCAAGAAGTGGTGCGAGACCAACCAGGCCACCGTCCCCGTGGACCGCCGCAAGGGTGTCGAGAACGCCGCATCGTTCAAGGCCAACGGCACGGGTCCCTTCCGCCTGCGCGAGCGCCAGCCCAACGTGCGTTCGGTGTTCACGCGCAACGGCAGTTACTGGGGCAAGATCGAAGGCAACGCCACCGAAGTGGTGTTCACCCCCATCGGCAACGATGCCACCCGCGTGGCGGCCTTGCTGTCGGGCGAAGTGGACGTGATGGAGCCGGTGCCCGTGCAGGACATCGACCGCGTCAACACCAGCGCCAACACCCGCGCCATCACCGGCCCCGAGCTGCGCACCATCTTCCTGGGCATGGACCAGAAGCGCGACGAGCTGCTGTATTCCAACGTCAAGGGCAAGAACCCCTTCAAGGACAAGCGCGTGCGCCAGGCCTTCTACCAGGCCATTGACATCGAAGGCATCAAGAAGACCGTGATGCGTGGTGCGTCCAACCCGTCCGCATTGCTGGTGGGCCCCGGCATCAACGGCTTCCAGCCCGATGCCAAGCGCCTGCCCTACGACGTGGAAGCCGCCAAGAAGCTCATGGCCGAAGCCGGCTATCCCAACGGCTTCGAAGTGTCGATGAACTGCCCCAACGACCGCTACGTGAACGACGGCCGCATCTGCCAGACCGTGGCTGCCAACCTCTCGCGCATCAACGTCAAGATCAACCTGCAGGCCGAGACCAAGGGCACCTACTTCCCCAAGATCCTGCGCCGCGACACCAGCTTTTACATGCTGGGCTGGACGCCTGCCACCTACGACTCGCACAACGCCCTCAATGCGCTGGTGGCCTGCGTGGACGACAAGGGCACGGGCCAGTTCAACCTGGGCTCGTACTGCAACCCCAAGGTGGACGAGCTGACCAAGAAGATCCAGTCTGAGACCGACAAGACCAAGCGCAACGCCATGATCAAGGAAGCCTTCGACATCCATGCCGCCGACGTGGGCACGCTGCCCCTGCACCAGCAGGCGCTGGCCTGGGGCGTGAGCAAGAAGGTCACGCTGGTCCAGCTGGCCGACAACTTCATGCCCTTCAAGTGGATGAGCATCAAGTAAGCCCGCTGCAGTTGACCGAGTTAGTGAGTTAGTTACAGACGGACATTTCAGCAGACAGCCACCACGACCGCTACCCGCGCCGTGCGTGCTGTCTGCCCACTGGTTTCCCACAATGAAAACAACCCTTGCCCGCTGGTTTGACAGCGACGTTGGCTACAGCTTTCGCACATCGCCAATGGCCATCGTTGCGGCAGTGATCGCCCTGATATGCCTGTTCTGCTCCCTGTTTGCAGGATGGGTCGCCCCCCACAACCCCTTTGACCTGGCGACGCTGGAACTCGGCGACGCCCGGTTGCCCCCCGCCTGGATCGCGGAGGGCTCCATGAAATACCCCCTGGGCACCGACGACCAGGGGCGCGACATCCTCTCGGCGCTGATCTACGGCGCCCGCATCTCCCTGGTGGTGGGCTTCGCCTCGGTGCTGCTGTCGGTGGTCGTCGGCGTGGCCTTCGGCCTGCTGGCCGGCTTTCGCGGTGGCTGGATCGACGCGGTGCTCATGCGCCTGTGCGACGTGATGCTGTCCTTCCCCGCCATCCTGGTGGCGCTCTTGATCGCAGGCGTCGGCCGGGCGCTGTTCCCCAACGCGCACGAGTCGCTGGCCTTCGGGGTGCTCATCATCTCGATCTCGCTGACCGGCTGGGTGCAGTACGCGCGCACCGTGCGCGGCTCCACCCTGGTCGAGCGCAACAAGGAATACGTGCAGGCTGCCCGCGTCACGGGCGTTTCGTCGCTGCGCATCATGCGCAAGCATGTGCTGCCCAACGTCATGGGGCCGGTGATGGTGCTCGCCACCATCCAGGTGGCCACCGCCATCATCACCGAGGCCACGCTGTCCTTTCTGGGCGTGGGCGCCCCGCCCACCTCGCCATCGCTGGGTACGCTGATTCGCATCGGCAACGATTACCTGTTTTCCGGTGAGTGGTGGATCACGGTGTTCCCCGGCGCCATGCTGGTGCTGATCGCTTTGTCCGTGAACCTGCTCGGCGACTGGTTGCGTGACGCACTCAACCCCCGCTTGCGCTGAGCCAGAAAAAAGAAAAGCGATATTCCCATGAGTCTTCTAGAAGTCAAAAACCTCGTTGTCGAATTCCCGAGCCGCCGCGGTACCCTGCGCGCCCTGGACGACATCTCCTTTTCCATTGCGCCCGGCGAGATCCTGGGCGTGGTGGGAGAGTCCGGCGCGGGCAAGTCGCTCACCGGCGCGGCCATCATCGGCCTGCTCGAACCGCCGGGCCGCGTGGCCTCGGGCCAGATCCTGCTGGAGGGCCAGCGCATCGACAACCTCAGCAACGACCAGATGCGGCACATCCGGGGGCGGCGCATCGGCGCCATCTTCCAGGACCCGCTGACCTCGCTGAACCCGCTGTACACCGTGGGCCGCCAGCTCACCGAGACCATCCTCGCCCACCTGCCCGTGAATGCCGCCGAGGCGCGCCAGCGCGCCATCGCGCTGCTGCAGGACACCGGCATCCCGGCTGCGGCCGAGCGCATTGACCACTACCCGCACCAGTTCTCGGGCGGCATGCGCCAGCGCGTGGTGATCGCCCTGGCCCTGGCGGCCGAGCCCAAGCTCATCGTCGCCGACGAGCCGACCACGGCCCTGGACGTTTCCATCCAGGCGCAGATCATCACGCTGCTCAAGAACGTCTGCAAATCGCGCGGTGCCGCCGTAATGCTGATCACGCATGACATGGGCGTGATCGCCGAGACCTGCGACCGCGTGGCCGTGCTGTACGCCGGCCGCGTGGCCGAGATCGGCCCCGTGCACGATGTCATCAACAAGCCCTCCCACCCCTATACCAGCGGCCTGATGGCCTCCATCCCCGACATGGCGGTGGACCGTGAACGCCTGAACCAGATCGACGGAGCCATGCCCCGCCTCAACGCCATCCCCAAGGGCTGCGCCTACAACCCGCGCTGCCCCAAGACCTTCGACCGCTGCATGGTCGACCGCCCCGACCTGATGCCTGCCGGTTCCACCCGTGCGGCCTGCTGGCTGCACGCCCCTGCCACGGCGGAGGTGTCCGCATGAGCGCCGTGCCTTCCACCACCGCAAGCCCCGGCAAGCCGCTCGTGCAGGCGCACGACCTGGCCAAGACCTTCGACGTCTCCGCCCCCTGGCTCAACCGCATGATCGAGCGCAAGCCGCGCACCCTGCTGCATGCGGTGGACGGCGTGAGCTTCGAGATCGAAAAGGGCAAGACCCTGGCCCTGGTGGGCGAGTCGGGCTGCGGCAAGAGCACCGTGGCCCGCCTGCTGGTGGGCCTGTACGAGCCCACGCGCGGTGGCCTCACCTTCGACAACCAGGACGCCCACGCCGCGTTCAAGGGCAACGATGCGCGCGCCATGCGCCGGCGCATACAGATGATCTTCCAGGACCCCTACGCCAGCCTGAACCCGCGCTGGCTGGTCGAGGACATCATTGGCGAGCCGCTGCGCGAGCACGGCCTGATCACCGACAAGGCCGAGCTCAAGCAGCGCGTGGGCGAGCTGCTGAAGTCGGTAGGCCTGTCGCCGCTGGACATGGTCAAGTACCCGCACCAGTTCTCGGGCGGGCAGCGCCAGCGCATCTCGATTGCGCGCGCCCTGGCCACCGAGCCCGAGTTCCTGGTGTGCGACGAGCCCACTTCGGCGCTCGACGTGTCGGTGCAGGCACAGGTGCTCAACATCATGAAGGACCTGCAGCGCGAGCGCCACCTGACCTACCTGTTCATCTCGCACAACCTGGCCGTGGTGCGCCACGTGAGCGACCAGGTCGGCGTGATGTACCTGGGCCGCCTGGTGGAGCTGGCCGACAAGCACACCTTGTTCGACAACCCGCGCCACCCGTATACGCGCATGCTGCTCGACGCCATCCCCAAGATGCACGACACCGGCAAGGCGCGCACCCCCGTGCAGGGCGAGGTGCCCAACCCGCTCAATCCGCCACCCGGCTGTGCCTTCAACCCGCGCTGCCCGCATGTGAACGACCGCTGCCGCACCGAGCGCCCCCAATTGCTGAACATCGGCGGCATCCGCATTGCCTGCCATGCGGTGGAGGAGGGTCGCATCCAGTAAGTCCTGGCACGCCGTGCCGGTGCATGATCGGGCTCCTGCGGGAGCCCTTTCCAATGGGGGCTCCTGGCGGTACTGGTCTTTCAGGGGCGCATGTGCTCGGCAATCAGGTGCTTGCGCAGCGTGGCCAGGATCTCGTCGGACAGCGCCGGCCGCCCTGCGGCGGTGGCGCGGGCCAGCACCAGGCCGCCCACCATGGTGGCCAGCATCTGCGTGGCGCGTTCGCAGCCCTCAGCACTTGGCTTGCTTGCGTCTTCAGCCTCCAGGCCCTCGATCACGCGCGCAAAGCGCTCGATGTTGCGTTCTATGCCCTGGGCAAACACTTCGGACAGGTCGCTGCCTGCCCTGGCTGCGTCCACTGCCAGCGCGGCTGCCGGGCAGCCCTCGCCCGGGTGGTCGCGGTGTTGGGGGGAGAGATAGCTTGTAACCCGCGCCGCCAGGCCCTGGGGACCGGTGCCCATGACTGCGCCCATGCCGTCAAGCGGCGCAATCGACCAGTCGAAAGCGCGTGCGCAGGCCTCGCGCACCAGCGCCTCCTTGTTTTCAAAGTGCCGGTACAGGCCGCCGTGGGTCAGGCCCGCATCGCGCGTGATGTCGGCCACTCCCACGCCCGACAGGCCATGCTCGCGGTACAGGCGCGCCGCTGCATCCAGGATGCCCTGGCGGTTTTCTGCGGCCCGCGCCTTCGAGACTTTCATGGTGGAAACCTCTTTTTGATGATGGTCGTACGCAAAATGCGCCAACACACTTATGATGACGCCCGCAATCATAAATGCGTGGCCTGCGCCGCGCACTGAAAGGGTAAGCGATGGTGAATGAACTCAAGGGAACCCAGGAACCGGGCCAGGGCATGCGCCTGCCGCGTGTGGTGATCACGGGTATGGGCCTGGTCTCGCCCCTCGGAGTAGGGGTGGAACTGGCCTGGCGCCGCCTGCTGGCAGGGGCCTCGGGCCTGCGCCGCCTGCCCGATGCGGTGGTGGAGGGGCTGGCGGCCAAGGTCGGTGGCGCGGTGCCCACGAAGGAGCAGGACCCCGAAGGCGGCTGGGACCCCGATACCGTCGCTAGCTCCAAGGACCAGCGCAAGATGGACCGCTTCATCCCCTTCGCCCTGGGCGCCGCACAGCAGGCTCTGGCGCAGGCCGGCTGGGCGCCGACAGGAGAGAGCGAGCAGCAGCGCACGGCCACCGTGATCGCCTCGGGCATAGGGGGCTTCGGTGCCATTGCCGAGGCCGTGCGCACCACCGACACGCGCGGTCCGCAGCGCCTGTCGCCGTTCACCATACCTTCCTTCCTGGTCAACCTGGCGGCCGGCCAGGTCTCCATACGCCATGGGCTCAAAGGGCCCATCGGTGCCCCTGTGACGGCCTGCGCGGCCAGCGTGCAGGCCATTGGCGACGCCGCACGCATGATCCGCTGCGGCGAGGCCGACATTGCCGTCTGCGGTGGCACCGAGGCCACCATCGACCGCGTGAGCCTGGGCGGCTTCGCGGCGGCCAAGGCGTTGTCCACCGGCTTCGCGGAGCACCCTGAGCAGGCCTCGCGCCCCTTCGATGCGGGCCGCGACGGCTTCGTGATGGGCGAGGGCGCGGGCATGCTGGTGATCGAATCGCTGGAGCATGCGCTGGCGCGCGGCGCCACCCCGCTGGCCGAGGTCGTGGGCTATGGCACCTCGGCCGACGCCCACCACATCACCTCCGGCCCGGAGGACGGCGATGGCGCGCGCCGTGCCATGGAGATCGCGCTGGCCCAGGCGGGCCTGGCGGCCAGCGAGGTGCAGCACCTCAACGCCCATGCCACCTCCACCTATGTGGGTGATCGGGGCGAGTTGGCCGCCATCCGGCGCGTGTTCGGCACCGGCAAATCGGTAGCCATCGCCTCTACCAAGGCGGCCACGGGCCACCTGCTCGGCGCGGCCGGTGCGGTGGCGGCCATCTTCACCACGCTGGCCCTGCGCGACCAGATCGTCCCCGGTACGCTGAACCTGGAGCAGCCCGATGAGCTGGCCCAGGGGCTGGACATGGTGGCGCTCAAGAGCCGCCCCATGGCGCTGGAGCATGCCATGCTCAATGGTTTTGGCTTCGGCGGGGTGAACGCGACCCTGGTGCTCAAGCGCTGGGCACCGGCCGCTGCGTAAAAGGCAAGGGGCTGCCTACGCGTAGCGCTTGGCGCGCAGGTTCTCTTTCATCTGCTGCAGGATGGGTTGCAGCGGCGCGCCGATGCGCAGGGCCACGCAGGTGGCCAGCACGTCGATGATCAGCAGGTGCATGAGCCGCGACACCATGGGGCTGTAGCGGTCGTAGCCCTCGGGGTGGTCGGCGGCCAGGTGGATCTGGCAGGTGCTGGCCAGTGGCGAGCCGCTGGCCGTGATGGCGATGGTGGTGGCGCCGTTCTTGCGCGCGATGTCGGCCGAATCCATCAGGTCGCGCGTGCGACCCGAGTTGGAGATGATCACCAGGCAGTCACCCGGGCCGAGCAGGGTGGCGCTCATCACCTGCATGTGGCCGTCGCTGGTGGCGATGGACGTCACGCCCAGCCGAAAGAACTTGTGCTGCGCATCCTGGGCCACGATGCCCGAATTGCCCACGCCATAGAACTCGATGCGCCGCCCCGTCTTCCAGGTGGCGGCGATGGCTTCGGCCGCACGCTCCAGCGCCACGGTGCTGGCGGCATTGCGGTACTGCAAAAAGGCGGCCACGGCGTTGTCCACCACCTTCACCAGCACGTCGCCGGTCTTGTCGTCGGCATCCACGCTGCGGTGGATGAAGGGCACGCCCTCGCTCACGCTGCCCGCCAGCTTGAGCTTGAAGTCGGCCAGGCCGTCGTAACCCATGCTGCGGCAAAACCGCACCACGGTGGGCTTGCTCACATGGGCGCGCTCTGCCAGCTCGCGCACGGGCAGGCGCGCAAAGCTGCGCGGGTCGGCCAGCACGAGCTTGCCCACGCGCTGCTCGGCCGGGGCCAGGGAGGTCAGGGAGGCGGTGATGCGGTCCAGCATGTCAGCAGCCCCCGCGGCCACAGGCCGAACGGCGCCCGGTGCCGCAAGGTCCGGCAGGGCGCACAGGTGCGGGAGTTGATGCGTGTGTGTTCATGGAGGCCTGTATGACAGGAATTGATGGTAACTGGGTTCCATCAATTTTGGTAACTGCGGTTCACGCTCGGGCGTGAATCACAGGTCTCGTTATCCCGCTGGCCCTTGGCAATGGAGTTCACTACGATGTTTGTCATTAAACTGTCACAAATCAAACGACTCCAGAGAGACAACTCCATGCAGAAATTCCTCGTGGGTACCGCCCTTGCCCTGGCCGCCTCCGGCGCCATGGCCCAGAGCCAAGTCAACATCATCTGCTCCGTGCAGGCCGAGTGGTGCAACCTGATGTCCACCGTGTACGCCAAGACCACGGGCACCAAGGTCAACATGACCGCCAAGGGCTCGGGCGAGGCCCTGGCCCAGCTTAATGCCGAGAAGGCCAACCCCAAGACCGACATCTGGTTCGGCGGCACGGGCGACCCGCACCTGCAGGCTGCCGAGCAGGGCCTGACGCTCGAGTACAAGTCCCAGCAGCTGGCGCAGCTCTACCCCTGGGCGCAAAAGCAGGCGGCAGATTCCAAGTACCGCACCGTCGGCGTGTACCTGGGCCCGCTGGGTTTTGGCTACAACAAGGAGTTGCTGGCCAAGCGCAAGCTCAACCCACCCCAGTCCTGGGCCGACCTGCTCAAGCCCGAGTTCAAGGGCGAGGTGCAGATGGCCAACCCCGCCTCCAGTGGCACGGCCTACACCATGATTGCCACGCTGGTGCAGATCATGGGCGAGGAGAAGGCGTTCGACTACCTCAAGGCCCTGCACCCCAACATCAGTGCCTACACCCGCTCGGGTACGGCGCCGGTCAAGGCGGCGGCGCGCGGTGAAACCACGGTGTCCGTCAGCTTCGTGCACGATGTGACCACCGAGGCCGTGAACGGCTTCCCCGTGGGCTCGGTCACGCCCTCCGAAGGCACGGGCGCCGAGGTGGGTTCCATGAGCATCGTCAAGAACGGCCCCAATACCGAGGCGGCCAAGAAGTTCTACGAATGGGCACTCACGCCCGGGGGCCAACAGTTCGGCCTGGCTGCCAAGCAGTTCCAGCTGCCCAGCAACATGCAGGTGCCCAAGGACCCGCGCATGACCGATCCGGCCAAGATGAAGCTCATCAACTACGACTACGCCAAGTACGGCGCGAGCGCCGAGCGCCGCCGCCTGATTGCGCGCTGGGAAAAAGACGTCCAGAACGCCGGGCGCTGATGTCGGCGCACGCTTTGCAGGCACCGCCGGCCGGCAGGCCCGCAGTCAACCAGCCTTTGTGGGTGTGGCTGGCCCTGGGCCTCGCGGGCTATGTGGCGCTGCCCTGGTATGCCCAGCAGGACGCCAATGGCCTCACCGTGCTGGGCCAGGTCTTCAGTCAGGCGCAGACGGGCAGCGGCCTCATGCAGGCCGCTGCCTTCGGGCGGCCCTGGCTCTGGCTGGCGCTGCTGGGGTTGGTGATCGCCGGCTTCGGCGCATTGCTGCCCGCCGGGCGCAGCCAGGGCGGTTTCCTGGTGCTGGGTGGCGGCCTGGGCCTCGTGTCCCTGCTGGTCAGCGGCTTTGCCATCGGCGCACGCGGCTGGGCTTTCGATGGGCTCCATGCCAGCTTTGGCGAACTCACCATGCGCCAGCCCGGCGTGGGCTGGGGCGGCTTTGTGGTCCTCACGGCCCTGCTGGTGCTGGCATCGTTCGGCGTGGCGCGGCGCGGCTACTTCAAGGGCGACCTGTTTGTGGCTGCGGCTGTGCTCGGCATGGGCAGCCTGCTGGCGCTGTTCATCGTGTTTCCGGTGCTCAAGGCGCTCAGTGGCGCCTTCTTCCTCGAAGACGGCCCGTTCTCGCTGGCCGTGCTGTGGGAGCGCGTGGCGCACGAGCGCAACTTTGGCCTCGCGTGCCTGGCCGGCGGGCAGCGCTGCGGCGTGGCCTGGAACACGCTGTTCCTGGGCCTCATGACGGCGGCCAGCACCACGCTGCTCGGTACCTTCATGGCGCTGATGGCCGAGCGCGCCTCGCGCCGCTATGCACGGCCACTGAACATCGTGGCGCTGCTGCCCATCATCACGCCGCCCTTCGTCGTGGGCCTGGGGCTGATCCTGCTGTTCGGCCGCGCGGGCGTGTTCAACCAGTTCCTCGAATACGCCTTCGGCATCACGCCTTCGCGCTGGTTCTATGGCTGGCTCGGCGTGTGGGTGGCGCAGACCTTCGCCTTCACCCCCATCGCCTTCATGATCATGCGCGGCGTGGTGCAGGGCGTGGCGCCCAGCCTCGAAGAGGCGGCCCAGACCCTGCGCGCCAGCCCGCACCAGACCTTCATGACGGTGACCTTGCCGCTGCTCAAGCCCGGGCTGGCCAACGCCTTCCTGGTGGGCTTCATCGAGAGCATGGCCGATTTCGGCAACCCCATCGTCGTGGGCGGGCAGTTCTCGGTGCTGTCCACCGAGATCTTCTTCGCCATCGTCGGGGCGCAGTACGACCAGGGGCGTGCGGCCTCGCTGGCGTGGATCCTCACGCTGTTCGCGCTGGCGGTGTTCGCCATCCAGCGCGCGCTGCTCGGACGGCAAAACTTCACCACCGTCTCGGGCAAGGGCGATGCAGGCATTGCCATGCCGCTGCCCACCGGCGTGCGCCGCGTGGTGCATTCGGTGGCGCTGCCGTGGATGGCCTTCACCCTCGTCGTCTACCTGTTCGCGCTAGCGGGCGGCTTCGTGCAGACCTGGGGCCGCGACTACACCGTCACGCTGAACCACTTCCGCACTGCGTTCAACGTGGAGTGGGGCGAGTTCGGCGTGGTCTGGGCCGGCACGGCCTGGAACTCGTTCTTCACCACCATCAAGCTGGCCGCGCTGTCGGCGCCGCTCACTGCCA
Organism: Acidovorax sp. Root219; assembly: GCF_001428665.1. Taxonomy (GTDB): domain Bacteria; phylum Pseudomonadota; class Gammaproteobacteria; order Burkholderiales; family Burkholderiaceae_C; genus Acidovorax. Next base: position 12,702 of record NZ_LMIJ01000010.1, on the reverse strand, counting down.
CGCTGGGTATCGGCATCGCCTGGCTGCTGGCGCGCACGGAGTTCCGGGGGCAGGGGCTGTTCGAGTTCTCGGCGCTGCTGGCCTTTGCCATCCCCGGCACCGTGTTGGGCGTGAGCTACATCCTGGCCTTCAACGTGCCGCCATTCGAGCTCACGGGCACGGCGCTGATCATCGTGCTGTGCTTCATGTTCCGCAACCTGCCGGTGGGGGTGCGCGCCGGCACGGCGGCATTCAAGCAGCTCGACCGCTCGCTCGACGAAGCCTCGCTGATGCTGCGCGCCGGCAGCGTGCAGACGCTGCGCCATGTGGTGCTGCCGCTGCTCAAGCCGGCCCTGGTGGCCGCGCTGGTCTACAGCTTCGTGCGCGCCATCACCACTGTGAGCGCGGTGATCTTCCTGGTCACGGCCGAGAACGAGCTGGCCACCACATACATCATCGGCCGCGTGGGCAACGGCGACTATGGCGTGGCCCTGGCCTATTGCACGGTGCTCATCGTGCTGATGTCGCTGGCCATTGCCCTCATCCAGTGGCTGGTGGGCGAGCGCAAGTTGGGCCGGCGCTCCGGCGCGGCCGCCATGCCCGCCCCCCACTGAACCCATGCTGAATGCGGAGAGAAACGACACCATGAACAACAGCGGCGCGGGCATCGTGTTTCGCCACATCACCAAGCGCTACGGGGCCGACGCATCTGCGCCCCTGGCGGTCAAGGGCATCAGCTTCGAGGTGCCGCGCGGCACGCTCACCACCATCCTGGGGCCCTCGGGCTGCGGCAAGACCACCACCCTGCGCATGATCGCGGGGCTGGAGTCGCCGACCTCGGGCGAGATCCTCATCGGCGGCAAGGACGTCACCACGCTTGGGCCCGCCCAGCGCAACGTGAGCATGATGTTCCAGAGCTACGCGCTGTTCCCGCACATGAACGTGGTGGAGAACGTCTCCTATGGCCTGCGCATGTCTGGCCTGCCGAAAGACGTGGCCCGCACCAAGGCCGTGGATGCGCTGCGCGGCGTGGGACTCGTGGGTTTTGACGACCGCCTGCCCAGCGAACTCTCGGGCGGCCAGCAGCAGCGCGTCGCCCTGGCGCGCGCCCTGGTGCTGGAGCCCGAGGTGCTGCTGTTCGACGAGCCGCTGTCCAACCTCGATGCCCGGCTGCGCCGCGAGATGCGCGAGGAGATCCGTGCGCTGCAGCAGCGCCTGTCGCTCACGGTGGCCTATGTCACGCACGACCAGGCCGAGGCCATGGCCGTGAGCGACCAGATCATCGTCATGGACCAGGGCCTGATCGCGCAGGCAGGCACGCCCCAGGCACTGTACGAGACCCCACGCACCGAGTTCGTCGCGGGCTTCATGGGCGAGGCCATGCTGTTCCCGGGAATCGCCCTGGCCGATGGCACGGTACAGCTTGGCCCGCTGGCGCTTCGCCCGCGCACCGCGGCCGCGCCGGGCCCGGTGAAGGTGGCGGTGCGGCCCGAGGCCTGGAGCATCCAGCGCCAGGGGATGGGCCTGCTGCCGGCCACGCTGCGCAAGCGCGCCTACCTGGGGGCGGTGCACGAGTACACCTTCGACACCGCGCTCGGCAGCATCTTCGTCGCCTCGGCAGACCTCGACGACGTGCTGGCCGTGGGCGACCAGGTGCAACTGGGCCTGGGCGTGCATGGCGTATCGGTGGTTGAAAGTACAGGTGCCTGACACTGCGATGCGGAATAATGGGGGCATGAACCAACTCGACGCCCTCAAACAGTTCACCACCGTGGTTGCCGACACCGGCGACTTCAAGCAACTGGCCCAGTTCCAGCCGCAGGATGCGACGACCAACCCGTCGCTGATCCTCAAGGCCGTGCAAAAGCCCGAGTACGCGCCACTGCTCACCGACACGGTGAACCAGTTCCGTGGCCGCCCGATGGACGAGATCATCGACCGCCTGATCGTGCGCTTTGGCCGCGAGATCCTGGCCACCATCCCCGGCCGCGTCTCCACCGAAGTGGATGCACGCCTGAGCTTCGACACGCAGGCCACCATCACCCGCGGCGAGCGCATCATCGAGCTGTACCAGGCCGAGGGCATCCATATCGACCGCGTGCTGATCAAGGTCGCCGCCACCTGGGAAGGCATCCAGGCCGCTGAGAAGCTCGAGCAGCGCGGCATCCACACCAACCTGACCCTGCTGTTCTCGTTCTGCCAGGCCGTAGCCTGCGGCCAAGCCAAGGTGCAGCTGATCTCGCCCTTCGTGGGCCGCATCTACGACTGGTACAAGAAGCAGGCTGGCGCCCAGTGGGACGAGGCCGCGCGCTCGGGCGCCAACGACCCCGGCGTGCAGTCCGTCGCGCAGATCTACCACCACTACAAGCACTTCGGCATCGCCACGGAGGTCATGGGCGCGAGCTTTCGCAACACCGGCCAGATCACCGCGCTGGCCGGCTGCGACCTGCTCACCATCGCCCCCGACCTGCTGGCCCAGCTGGCGGCCAGCGATGCGCCGCTGGCGCCCGCACTCGATGCCGCAGCCGCCAAGGCGATGGACCTGCCGGCGGTGAACTACGACGAGGCGGGTTTCCGCTACGCGCTCAACGAAGACGCCATGGCCACCGAGAAGCTGGCAGAAGGCATTCGCGGGTTTGCCGTGGATGCGATCAAGCTCGAGAAGCTGATCCTGTCGGCATAAGCAGGTACATCCCCCTGAGGCGCTGACGCGCCTTCACCCCTTCTCTCGAATCGCTGTGCGATTCGGGAAGGGGGACACCACTAGCGCGGCGGGGCGGCCCTTGCGCAGTGGTTCTGGCCTGGGCCGCGCCAGTTGCGTCGTGCGGGCAGACTGCGCAGTCCGCGAAAACCCGGAGTCACTATTCAGGTTCGAGGCGCCGCCGCGCTGAGCGGCACCTTCAGGCCCACGCGCAGGCCGTGCGGCAGCACCGGGTCGACGAAGGTCTGGCCGGCGTGCTGCAGAGCGATCTCCTCCACGATGGACAGGCCCAGGCCGCAGCCGCCGGGCTTGTCCGACCCGCGCCAGAAGCGCGCGAACATGTCGCGCAGGTGGGCAGGCTCCATGCCGGGGCCGTCGTCTTCCACCGCCAGGGTGGCCATGCCCGCACCCGCAATGTCCACCCGCACCGTCACGGTGGCGCCATGGCCTGCGTAGTGCAGGGCGTTGTCGATCAGGTTGTTCAGGGCCTCGCGCAGCAGCAGCGGGTGGCCTTGCACGGCCAGTTGTTCCTCGCCCTCGTAGCCCAGGTCCACGCCGCTGGCCACGGCGCGTGCGGCCCAGTCGCGGGCCACCTCGCGTGCCAGGGCTGGCAGGTCCAGCGTCTGCATGGCCACACTGCTTTCCGAGCGCGCCAGCTGCAGCAGCTGGTGCACCAGGTGGGCACTGCGCCTGGCGGCCGACAGCACCTTGTGCAGCCGCTCCTGCACGGCCGGCTCGCGGCTCTCGTGCAGCGCCAGCTCGGTCTGGCCGATCAGGCCGGCCAGGGGCGTGCGCAACTGGTGGGCCGCATCGTTGAGAAAACGCTTTTCCTTTTGCTGGCCGCGCGCCACGGTCTCCAGCAGGCCGTTGATGGTGCTGGCCAGCGAATGCACTTCCTGCGGGGCCGAGGTGAGCTCGATGGGCGGCAGCGGGTCGGCCGTGTTGTGCTTGCGTGCGCCGGCCTTCTCGATCTGCGCTTCCAGGCGCTTCAGGGGCTGCAGGCCGCGCAGCACACCGGCATACACCACGGCACTGAGCGCCAGGCCCATCAGGCCCATGGGCAGCAGCATCTGCGCGAGCAGTTCCTGTGCGATGCGCTCGCGCACCGTGAGGCTTTGCGCCACCTGCACGCGCAGGCGCTGGCGCGTCTGTGGCGTGCCGTAGTCCACGTCGAGCAGCGCCACGCGCACCGGGCGGTCATCTACATGCGCCTGGTACAGAAAGGGCTCGCCCACGTCCACGCTCACCGGCGGGGGCGGGGGCAACTGGGCATTGCCCAGCAGGAAGCGACCGGGCGGCGAAGACACCATGTAGGTGAGGCGGTCGGCCGGGTCCTGCTCCAGGATGTCCTGCGCAGCCTTCGGGAAATCGACCAGCAGGCCGTCGCCGATGGGCTTGATCTGCCGCGCCAGTGCGCGCACCGACTGGGTCAACGTCTGGTCGATCCCTTTCTCGCCGTTCTGCAGCGCGATGCGCCAGGCCAGAAAACCGCCCGAGAGCCACAGCACGAGCTGCGGCAGCAGCAGCCACAGCAGCAGCTTGCGTTGCAGGGAGACGCCGGGAATCGGGCGCATCATGGTCATCCGGGGGTGGGCACGAGCGCGGCGGTCGCGTTCATTCCGCAGGCTTGGCCAGCATGTAGCCCAGCCCGCGGATGTTGCGGATCACCAGGTTCGATGCATCGAGTTTTCTGCGCAGTCGGTGCACATACACCTCCAGCGCATTCGAGTTGAGCGGGGCTGCTGCGGCCTGCCCGGGCTCGGGCGGGCCCGCGCGCCAGGCGGCGAGCACATCGTCGCGCGTGACCACTTCGCCGCAGCGGTTCACCAGCAGCTCCAAAAGCTCCCATTCGCGCTGCGTGAGCTCCAGCGGCTCGCCGCCGAGCACCGCGCTGCGGTTGCCATGGTCGATCTGCAGGCTGCCGATGGCCGTGCTGGGGCCCCCGGAGGCGCTGCTGGCCTGTGTGAATGCGGGCTGCCGCGCGCGGCGCAGCATGGCCTGCAGGCGGGCCTGCAGCTCCTGCATGTTGAAGGGCTTGGTGATGTAGTCGTCGGCCCCGGCGTTCAGGCCGTGGATGCGGTCGTCGATGCCGTCGCGTGCGGTCAGAATCAGCACCGGCAGGCCGGCAATGTGGGTGCGCGCCCAGGTCAGCAGCTCCATGCCGTCCGCACCGCCCGGCAGACCCAGGTCGAGGATGATGCCGTCCACCGCCTGGCCCTGCAGCAAGGTGGTGGCCTCGGCCACACTGGAGGCGGTGTACACGCTGAACTCCAGTTGCTGGAGCTGGCCCGTCAGTGCGTCCAGCAGCAGTGCATCGTCTTCGACTATCAGGATGGTGGGCATGGATAGAGGATAACAAAGGGCATTGCGGCGAGCCTGTCGCAGGAGCGCACAGCAGGGAAAGCACCGAGACGCAGGAAAACAGGGTGGTAATTCGATAACAGCCAAATTCCATTGGCACGTAACCCACACACTCGGGAAAGCCCTGATATGTTCATTAATTATTGTAATTAAAGTACCGACTGCGCTGAACGCCACCGGTAAGCCGGCGCACAAAACGGATTCACACAAACGAGGAGACAAGGGTATGTGGAAGTTGACACAAGTCGCCGCCGTCGCGGCGGTTCTGGCGGCATCGGCGTCCGCCGGTGCAGGGGAAGTGGAGGTCCTGCACTACTGGACTTCGGGCGGAGAAGCCAAGTCGGTGGCCGAACTCAAGAAGATCATGCAGGGCAAGGGCCACACCTGGCGTGACTTCGCCGTGGCCGGCGGCGGTGGCGACAGCGCCATGACCGTGCTCAAGAGCCGCGTGATCTCGGGCAACCCGCCGTCCGCAGCCCAGACCAAGGGCCCGGCGATCCAGGAATGGGCGTCCGAAGGCGTGCTGGCCAACATGGACGCACTGGCCAAGGCCGAGAAGTGGGACGACCTGCTGCCCAAGGTGGTCGCCGACATCATGAAGTACAAGGGCGCCTATGTGGCCGCCCCGGTCAACGTGCACCGCGTCAACTGGATGTGGGGCAGCTCCGAGGCCCTGAAGAAGGCCGGCGTTGCCGCCATGCCCAAGACCTGGGACGAGTTCTTTGCCGCAGCCGACAAGCTCAAGGCCGCAGGCCTGGTGCCCGTGGCCCACGGTGGCCAGAACTGGCAGGACTTCACCACCTTCGAATCCGTGGTGCTCGGCGTCGGCGGTCCCAAGTTCTACCAGGACGCGCTGGTCAAGCTCGATGACAAGGCCCTCAACAGCGACACCATGAAGAAGTCGCTCGAGACCTTCCGCCGCATCAAGTCGTACACCGACCCGGGCGCTCCCGGCCGCGACTGGAACCTGGCCACGGCCATGCTGATCCAGGGCAAGGCGGGCTTCCAACTGATGGGCGACTGGGCCAAGGGCGAGTTCCTGGCGGCCAACAAGGTGCCGGGCAAGGACTTCATGTGCGCCGCAGCACCGGGCACGACCACGTCGTACACCTTCAACGTGGACTCGTTCATCCTGTTCAAGCTCAAGGATGCTTCCGCCCAGAAGGCGCAAAGCGACCTGGCCAGCTCCATCATGAGCCCCGAGTTCCAGGAGGTGTTCAACCTCAACAAGGGCTCCATCCCGGTGCGCGCCGGCCAGAAGATGGACAAATTCGACGACTGCGCCAAGGCCTCCGCCAAGGACTTCGCCGACACCGCCAAGAGCGGCAGCCTGCTGCCCAGCGTGGCCCACGGCATGGCGATTGCGCCCGCCACGGAAGGCGCCATCAAGGACGCCGTCAGCCAGTTCTGGAATGACGACAAGGTGAGCGTCGCCGACGCCATGAAGAAGATCGCGACCGCCGCGAAAACCAAGTAAACCAACACTGAGGGATCCCATCATGATGAAAAGAAACCGCCTCACGGCGGTGGCTTTGGCCGCCGCATGCGCGATGAGTAGTGCCATGGCAATGGATGTTGCCGGCTTCGAGTTCAACGGTTACTCCCGGGGTGGCCCGGTGTTCAACCACTCCGACGGCGTCAAGGGCAACCTGGCCCTGGGCGGCGAGCTGCAGAAGTACCGCCTGGGCAACGAAGGCGACAACGGCATCGAAGTCAACTTCGCCCGCAGCTTCGAGGCTGGCGGCATCAAGTGGAAGCTGAACTACATGCCCGCCAAGTGGGGCAGTGGCGACATCAGCACCGAGCAGGCCTACGTGGAAATGAGCGGCTTCTCGTTCTCTCCCGAAGCCAAGTTCTGGGTCGGCCAGCGCCGTCTGCGTATCCAGGACGTGCACATCGTCGACTACTTCCTGCTGAACTACGGCGACAACGTCGGTGCCGGCATGACCGACATGCCGATTGGCGGCATGAAGCTCGGCGTGGGCCTGTTCAGTGGCGACAAATTCGATGGCAACCTGCCCAACGACGTCAAGGCCCAGCGCCTGAATGTCGACTTGTCCGAGATCAACACCAACCCGAACGGCAAGCTGCGCGTGCTGCTGACGGCGGTGGGCGGCAAGAACCAGGTCAACGGCGGTTCGGGCTCGGGCATCTCCTTCATGCACACGCAAAAGGAATTCCTGCTGCCCAGTATCAGCAACACGTTGTACCTGCAGGGTTCGCGGGGCCATGCCCGCATCGATGGCGAGTTCGAGGCCATCGACGGCACCCGTGCCGGCCGGCGCTCCACGCGCATCGCCGACTCCATCAACTGGCAAAGCGGCCCCTTCGGTGGCCAGGCGCTGATTGGCTACCAGACCAACAAGACCGACCTGACGAATGTGGAGACCAAGGACTTCTCGCTGGGCGGACGCGGCTCGTACGCCATCACGCAGAACTTCAAGGCCCTGGCCGAAGTGTCGACCACCACGCGCAAGGGGACCGGTCCCGACCAGCGCCTGAGCAAGGTGACGCTGGCTGGCGCTCTGGCCATGAACGAGGACTTCTGGTCGCGCCCCGAGCTGCGTCTGTACGTGACCAAGGCCAACTGGAACCAGGCCGCCGCCGTGGCGAACGCCGCGACCTTCGGCGCCAATGGCAAGACCTCGCGCACTCTGGTGGGTGTGCAGTATGAGATCTGGTGGTGAGAACCTGTTCAAGGCCTTTTCCGGGGATGCGCATGCGACCCACGCTCCGTCCCTCAAGGCGCGCACTGCAGCCCATGCCGTTGGCATGGGCAAAGTGGGCAACGCCGAGGGGCGGGGTGTGGGCCGCATGCCCTCCGGGTTGCGCCCTCCTGGCGGCGCATGCTGCGTTGCCCATCCTCGATGGACACCAGTCCATCTTGCGGTGGGCGCCTAGCCTGAGCCGTCAGGAGGGTGCAACGCACCCCGGAAAAGGCCATGAGCAGGTTCTGAAGGGAGTGAGTGTGAAAGCGAGTTAAGTCAGAGGTGACTTTGTTCTTGGGGGGCACTCCCTGTGTGCCCCCCTTTTTTCCTTGTTGTTTTTCCTGTTGACGTGTTGATGGTCGGCGTGGCCGTCGCCCATGTCCCAGCCAGCGTATGCACCCGATTCCTCTTTTGCAATGACGACCAAGAACTCCTTTGAATCCTGGCTGCCCAAGCTGGTCGTGGCACCGGCCTTCGTGCTGGGTTTTGCCTTCATCTACGGCCTGATGGTGTGGAACGGGGTGCTGAGCCTCTCCGCATCGCGCATGCTGCCCAACTACGAATGGGCGGGGCTGGCGCAGTATGAAAAGCTCTGGGAGATGGACCGCTGGTGGGTCGCCCTCAAGAACCTGGGCATCTTCGGCGTCGGCTACGTGGGCGGCTCCCTTGCCATCGGCGTATTGCTGGCCGTGCTGCTGGACCAGAAGATACGCGCCGAAGGCGCGCTGCGCACCATCTACCTGTACCCCATGGCACTGTCGTTCGTGGTCACCGGCACGGCCTGGAAGTGGCTGCTCAACCCGGGCCTGGGCATCGAAAAAATGGTGCGCGACTGGGGTTTTCCCAATTTTGAATTCGGCTGGCTGGTGGACACCGAGATGGCCATCTACTGCGTGGTGATCGCCGGCATCTGGCAGAGCGCAGGCTTTGCGATGGCGCTGTTCCTGGCCGGCCTGCGCGGCATCGACGACAGCATCATCAAGGCCGCCCAGGTCGATGGCGCCTCGCTGCCGCGCATCTACTGGCGCATCGTGCTGCCGGCGCTGCGGCCGGTGTTCTTCTCCACGCTGATGGTGCTGTCGCACCTGGCGATCAAGAGCTTCGATCTGGTGATGGCGCTCACGGCCGGCGGGCCCGGCTATGCCACCGACGTGCCCGCCACCTTCATGTACACCATGTCGTTCTCGCGCGGCCAGATCGGCCTGGGCGCAGCCAGCGCCACCATGATGCTGGCCACCGTGGCTGCCCTGGTCATCCCCTACCTGTACAGCGAATTGCGCAGCAAACCCCATGACCGCTAAGCCCTCCTTTTTTCCCTCCATGGGCCGCCTGCTGGTCTATGCGGTGCTGGCCCTGGCCACCGCCTTCTTTCTGCTGCCGCTGTACGCGATGCTGGTCACCTCGTTCAAGGATGCCGAGGAGATCCGCAGCAGCTCGCTGCTGGCGCTGCCCGCTGCGCTCAACCTGTCTTCCTGGAGCACGGCGTGGTCCAGCGCCTGCACGGGGGTCGATTGCAACGGCCTGCGCCCCTTCTTCTGGAACTCGGTGGCCATGGCTGTGCCGGCCGTGATGGTCTCCACCGTCTGGGGTGCGCTCAATGGCTATGTGCTCAGCCTGTGGAAGTTCCGCGGCAGCGATGCGCTGTTCGGCATGCTGTTGTTCGGCGTGTTCATGCCCTTCCAGGTGGTGCTGCTGCCCATGAGTCAGGTGTTGGGCTGGCTCGGGTTGTCCAGCTCCATCACGGGCCTGGTGATGGTGCACTGCCTGGCGGGTCTGGCCGGCACCACGCTGTTCTTTCGCAACTACTACGCGGCGATACCGAAGGAGCTGGTGAACGCGGCGCGCATGGATGGCGCGAGCTTCTTCCAGATCTTCTGGCGCATCGTGCTGCCGCTGTCCACGCCCATCATCATGGTCACGCTGATCTGGCAGTTCACCAACATCTGGAACGACTTCCTGTTCGGTGTGGTCTTCTCGGGCACCGACTCCAAGCCCGTGACGGTGGGCCTGAACAACCTGGCCAACACCAGCTCCAGCGTGAAGGCCTACAACGTGGACATGGCGGCCGCCATCATCGCGGGCCTGCCGACCATGGTGATCTACGTTCTCGCAGGCAAGTTTTTTGTGCGCGGCCTGACGGCTGGCGCGGTCAAAGGTTAGAGGTAAGAAATCATGGCGTCTTCATTGGACATAGTGGGCATCAACAAGCGCTTCGGCAAGGGTGACAAGAGCGTGGAGGTGCTGCGCAAGATCGACATTCACGTGGCACCGGGCGAGTTCCTGATCCTGGTGGGGCCCTCGGGCTGCGGCAAATCGACCCTGCTGAACATCATCGCGGGGCTCGATGAGCCGACCGAGGGCGAGATCCGCATCGCCGACAAGAACGTGGTGGGCATGCCCCCGCGCGACCGTGACATCGCCATGGTGTTCCAGAGCTATGCGCTGTACCCCACGCTGAGCGTGGCGGACAACATCGGCTTTGCGCTGGAGATGCGCAAGATGCCCAAGCCCGAGCGCAAGAAGCGCATCGACGAGGTAGCCGCCATGCTGCAGATCACCCATCTGCTGGACCGCCGGCCCAGCCAGCTGTCAGGCGGGCAGCGCCAGCGCGTGGCCATGGGCCGGGCCCTGGCGCGCCAGCCGCAGCTGTTTTTGTTTGACGAGCCGCTGTCCAACCTTGACGCCAAGCTGCGCGTGGAGATGCGTGCCGAGATCAAGCGCCTGCACCAGGCCAGCGGCATCACCAGCGTCTACGTGACGCACGACCAGGTCGAGGCCATGACGCTGGGCTCGCGCATTGCCGTGATGAAGGGCGGGGTGGTGCAGCAACTGGGCACGCCCGACGAGATCTACAACCACCCGGCCAACACCTATGTGGCGACCTTCATCGGTTCGCCCACCATGAACCTGCTGCGCGGTACGCAGGCGGCCGGTCACTTCGCCATCCAGGGCGTGTCGCTGGACCTGGCGGCCCCTCTGGCCGCCCCCGAGGTGCTGCTGGGCGTGCGCCCCGAGCACCTGGTGATGCAGGACAGCTCGCCCTGGCGTGGCGAGGTCAGTGTGGTTGAGCCCACCGGCCCCGACACCTACGTGATGGTGGACACCGCCGCCGGCAGCATGACGCTGCGCACCGACGCGCAGACGCGCGTGAAGCCCGGCGACCGCGTGGGCCTGGCCGTGGCACCGGCGCACGCGCACTGGTTCGACACCGGTACCGAGCAGCGCATCGCCTGATCCCGCAAGGCGGCAACCCCCGCCGGCCTTCGGCCTCGCTGTATGGGGGCTTTGACCCGGCTGCTGTGGGCGTTCTGGGTTAAAAACCTGTTTGCGTCGGCTCTGCCGTTTTCAGCCATCCAATTCCGGGTGAGCGGTCCGCTGCCTTGTGGTGGACGCTGCCCCATCCACCATGCCCGCAACACGCCTTCTCGCCGACATCGGCGGCACCAACATCCGCCTGGCCTGGCAGGCACCGGGCGACGACACCTTGCACGACACGCGCGTGCTGCAGTGCGCCCAGTACTCCACGGTGGACGCTGCCCTCCGCACCTACCTGGCCGAGGTGGGCATTGCCGCGCCGCAGGAGGCGGCCTTCGGCATTGCCAACCCGGTCACGGGCGACGCCATCCGCATGACCAACCACAGCTGGAGCTTTTCGCAGAAGGCGGTGCGCGAGGCCTTTGGTTTTGCGCGGCTGGTGGTCATCAACGACTTCACTGCGCTGGCCCTGGCGCTGCCCCTGCTCACGCCCGACCTGCTGCGCCAGGTGGGCGGCGGCCATGCCGTGCCGGGCGAGGCCATCGGCCTCGTGGGGGCAGGCACCGGCCTCGGTGTCTCGGGTCTGGTCTTCCCGCCCCACTCGCCGGCTGGCGTGCCGCTGTCGGGCGAGGGCGGGCACGTCACGCTGGCGGCCGACACGCAGCACGAGTTCGACGTGCTGCGCGTGCTGCACGAGCGCTATGGCCATGTGTCGGCCGAGCGCGCCGTCTCAGGCGCGGGCCTGGTGGACCTGTACCACGCGGTGCGCACCGTGGCGCATGCCGGTGGCACCGAGGTCAGCTCGGCCGCGCAGGTGACCGAGATGGCCCTGCAGGCCAAGGACCCGCTGGCACTGCAGGCGCTGGACCTGTTCTGCGGCTTTCTGGGCAGTGTGGCCGGCAACCTGGCGCTCACGCTGGGTGCGCGTGGCGGGGTGTACATCGGCGGCGGCATGGTGCCGCGCCTGGGCGACTGGTTCGACCAGTCTTCCTTTCGCCAGCGCTTCGAGGCCAAGGGCCGCTTTGCGCCGTACCTGGCGTCGATTCCGTGCTGGATCATCGACCCGAGCGCCACCCCGGCGCTCTACGGGGCCTCGCGCGCGCTCGACATCGCGGGTGTCTGAGCCGTGGCGAGCCTGCCACCGCCACCGCTGGCGCTTGCGGGCGTGCACCATGTGGCCCTCATCGGCTCGGACTACGCACGCTCCAGGCGCTTCTATACCGAGGTGCTGGGCCTGGCCGTGGTGAACGAGACGTACCGCGCCGAGCGCCAGTCGTACAAGCTCGACCTCGCGCTGCCCGATGGCACACAGATCGAGCTGTTCTCGTTTCCCGAGGCGCCGCCGCGCCCCTCCTACCCCGAGGCATGCGGGCTGAGGCACCTCGCGCTGCGGGTGGGCGACCTCGACGCCAGCCTGCAGGCACTGGCCGCCCATGATGTCGCGGCCGAGCCCGTGCGCATGGACCCGTTCACGGGTTGTCCCTTCACCTTCATTGCCGACCCCGATGGCCTGCCCATCGAACTGGTAGGCCCGCGGCCGGCATAGTCCGTTTTTTGGAAAGAGCCGTGCCGCGCAGGGAAACCTGGGCGGCATTTTTCATGGCGGTGCAGGCATAGCCGCCGCTGCATTGTTTTCAAAACTGGAACAGTCAGTTCGCGACTGGGTGGTTTTTCTTTGATCACCTGCGGCGTACAGTT
>NZ_LMIJ01000009.1:1007-22942 GCF_001428665.1 Acidovorax sp. Root219 | reverse complement strand
GAACCCCAAGGTGATCGAGTTGCTGCGCCAGCACGGCGCCGACGACAGCGCCACCAACGTGGCCGGTAGAACGCCAGCCGACCTGTTCGCCAGCCGACGCGCGTAAGGAACTTCAGCCTGGTATTGGCTTGCACCGATGCAGCAGTGGAAGGTCCGCGAGCCGGGTGCTGGAGCTGCTTTTAACGGAGGTTGGCTGTGCGCTGAAGGGCCTCGGCCCGTGGCTGTGGGAAACGTCGTTAGACGACTTTTGCAGGGGTACTTCACCCCTTGCTCGTATCGATATCGTGCGTCGTAGGGCGATCTGAGCGGTCGATTTCTGAGCGGATCGTCAAACCGAGGGCGCAACGCGCGTTTTCACACAGCCTCGGCCGGTCCCTGTCATCGCAACAGTGGCCTGCGCGCAACCCCAACTGGCCACGCTGGCCGGGATGATGTCAACCAAGGGCGCCCAAGATGCCCGGATGGCACGCGCTCCAGTTCCCATCGAAGCAAGTGTTCATCACATCGAATCCATGAACGCACCGCCCAAGCAGGCGGTACCAAGAGCGCCACCGCAGCAGCACAGCCGAACGCAACCGATCAGGCCCCGCCCTGGCATGGGCTGGCCTGGGCGTGGTTCGCCGCGCACGCAGATGTCCCACACCGGCGCCGGCCCCTGGCGGCGCACGGCGGCTTGCGCCGCTTGCCATGCCGCAGGGCGGTCGCCTAAACGCGGGGCGCAACGCACGGCCGTGCGGAGGCGTCAATCACGCCGTGGCGAAGCGTTCCCTTGCCAGCCTGGTGCCTTCGGCCAGCGCTTGCAGCTTGCGCCAGGCCACGTCCCGGGCCATCGGCGCCAGGCCGCAATTGGTGCACGGGAACAGCCGCTCCTTGGGCACGAACTCCAGCGCCCGGCCTATGGTGTCGGCCACTTCCTCGGGTGTCTCGATCACGTCGCTGGCCACATCGATCACGCCGACCATCACGTCCTTGCCGGCCAGCAGCTTCATCAGGTCGGGCGGCACATGCGAGTGGATGCATTCCAGGCTCACCTGGTCGATGCTGCTCCTGGCCAGCGCGGGGAACACCGTCTCGTACTGGCGCCATTCATCGCCCAGAGTGCTCTTCCAGTCCGTATTGGCCTTGATGCCGTAGCCGTAGCAGATGTGCACCGCCGTGGTACAGGTCAGGCCCTGCGCCGCGCGCTCGAGCGCCTGCACGCCCCAGTCGGCGGCGTCCTTCATGTAGACATTGAAGGCGGGCTCGTCGAACTGGATGATGTCCACGCCGTCGGCCTGCAGCGCCAGGGCCTCCTGGTTGAGCAGCTCGGCGAAGGCAAAGGCCATCTTGACCTTGTCGCCGTAGAAGCGGTCCGCCACCGTGTCGACGATGGTCATCGGGCCGGGCAGGGTGAACTTCAGCTTCTTCTTGGTGTGCGCGCGCGCCAGTTGTGCCTCGAACGCATGCACGCGGCCCTTCAGGCGCAGGGCCGAAACCACCTGCGGCACCATCGCGTCATAGCGGTTGTCGCGGATGCCCATTTTCACCTTGTGCTCGAAGTCGATGCCCTCGACCTGCTCGAGAAAGCCGTGCACGAAGTGCTGTCGTGATTGCTCACCGTCGCCCACGATGTCCAGGCCGGCGTCTTCCTGGGCCTTGATCCACAGCAAGGTCGCATCGGCCTTGGCCTGGCGAAGCGCATCGCCTTCGGCCATCCACTGAGGCCAGAGCTTGTTGGTTTCAGCCAGCCAGGCGGGCTTGGGCAGGCTGCCGGCGATGGAGGTTTCAAACATCTGAGGATTCCTTTAAAGCAAAGATGGGGTGGCAAGCTTAGAGCGGATAACAAAACTCAGCAAAGCGGTTCTGGCTAGGCGCTGCGTCGTAGGCAGTACGAGTAGTACGACAAGACGCGGCAACGACGCCAGAAGAGTTTTGTTAGCCGCTCTTAATCACTTCGGTGTCGTTTTACGCGCACAGCCACGGATGGTGTGTTGTAGGGGCATGGCGGCAGGCGAGATGCCGCCGCAAGAGCGCTTGTCGGGCGGGTCAGAGCGCGACATCGGCCACCCATTGTTCAAGGACGTTCTTGTACGGCTTGATGAAGTGCTCCTGCGCAAACTGCCCCTGCTGCACCGCCAGCTGGCTGCGCTCTTCCCGGTCATAGACAATCTGCGTCAACGAGTAGTCCTGGTTCTTCAGGCTCGGTTGATAAAGTCTTCCAGCGGCGCAATTGGCGTTGTAGATTTCGGGGCGATAGATCTTCTGAAAGGTCTCCATGGTGCTGATGGTGCCGATCAGCTCAAGGTTGGTGTAGTCGCCCAGCAGGTCGCCGTAGAAGTAGAAGGCCAATGGCGCAACGCCATTCGCGGGCATGAAAAAGCGAACCTGCAACCCCATTTTTGCGAAGTACCGGTCGGTCGAGGACGGTTCACTCTGTTGGTACTCCACACCCAGCACAGGGTGCTGGTTTCCGGTCCGCTCATAGGTCTTGCTGGTCGAGGCGCTGATGCAGATCACAGGCGGCTTGTTGAAGCGCTCTTGGTAGGTGCTTGAGCTGACGAATTGCTTGAACAGCTTTCCATGCAGGTCGCCAAAGTCGTCGGGCGTGCTGAACTCTGCCCGATCGGCGTTGTACCCCGGCAGCACGACGCTGAAGTCGTAGTCGCGCACGTAGGATGAGAAATTGTTCCCCACGATGCCATCGATGCGCCTGTTCGTCTTGTTGTCGAGGATGCAGGTCTTGAGTATCTCGATCAACGGAAATGCACCCGTGCTGCCCTGGGCGCCCATGTCCATCTCGACGGAGATGATCTCGAGTTCGACACCGTAGCGGTCTCCCGCCGGATTGTCCCAGTGCGCCAGGTCGTTGAAGCGGTTGTCGATCATCCTCAGCGTGTTGCGCAGGTTCTGCCGCCGGCTCATTCCACGGGCCAGGTTGGCGAAGTTGGTGGTGATGCGCGTGCTCTCCGATGGGTGGTAGTTCTCATCGAAGAAGATGCTCTTGAGGTGAAAGCTGGGTTCTGTGTTCATGGCGATGATCTGTTTTTTTGAGAGAAAAGACGATTCCTGTGTCAGGCCGCAAGCACTTCCTCGGCCACAGCGGGCTTGGCGTGGCGCGCCAGTTCGACCAGCGGCAGTGCCCGTTGCACGGCCAGCCTGGCCCGCTCGATGACGGCCTTGTTCTGCAGGCGGTAGTCGGCGAAATCCGCGTCGGTCGCGTAGACACCCAGCGGCAAGGTGCGCGCCTGAAAGAAGCTGAACAGCGGCCGCAACTGGTGGTCGATCACCAGGGCATGGCGCTCGCTGCCACCGGTGGCCGCCAGCAACACGGGCTTGTCGGTCAAGGCGTCCTGATCAATGAAGTCGAAGAAGTGCTTGAACAGCCCCGTGTACGCGCCGCGAAAGACCGGTGTTGCCACCACCAGCACGTCGGCTTGCTCGACCGCTGCAAGCTCCCGCTCCACCGTGTCGGGCAGGTTCGCACGCCAGACCGCTCCGGCAAGCCGCGGTGCGAGCTGGCCCAGTTCGACCAGGTGTTGCTCGCACGGCAGTTCGTCGGCAATCAGTTCCAGCAGGTGCTCTGCCAGGGCTGCCGACCTGGAGGGGCGTTGCAGCCCGCCGGAGACTGCGACGAGACGCAGGGGACGTGTCATTTGTGCTTTCATCAGGATGGTTCTGCGCGTTGCCGCCGAGCAGGCAAACGAACGATGTGGGCGGATGATATTGGCGCGCACCAATGAAGTAAAATGGTTTTATTTCAACAATCCATGAGCGAGATTCATGTAAATGCTTGAGCGCATCCACCTCAGCATCGTTCAGCAGGTCGAAAGACAAGGGTCGCTCACAGCCGCTGCGGGCGTGCTGAACCTGACCCAATCGGCCCTGAGCCACAGCATGAAGAAGCTGGAGCAGCAGCTGGGCACCGACATCTGGCTGCGCGAAGGCCGAAGCCTGCGCCTGACGCAGGCTGGCCAGTACCTGCTGGCCGTGGCCAACCGTGTGCTCCCGCAACTGGACCTTGCCGAAGAGCGCCTGGGCCAGTTCGCGCAGGGCGAGCGCGGTGCGCTGCGCATCGGCATGGAATGCCACCCGTGCTACCAGTGGCTGCTCAAGGTGGTTTCACCCTATCTGGCGGCGTGGCCAGACGTGGATGTGGACGTCAAGCAGAAATTCCAGTTCGGCGGCATCGGCGCGCTCTTCGGCTACGAGATCGACCTGCTGGTCACGCCCGACCCGCTGTTCAAGCCCGGGCTGAAGTTCGAGCCCGTGTTCGACTACGAGCAGGTGCTGGTCGTGGCCAAAGGCCACGCGCTGGCTTCGGCGGCCTATGTAAAGCCCCAGCAGCTGACCCAGGAGGTGCTGATCAGCTACCCCGTGGACGTGGAGCGCCTGGACATCTTCAACCAGTTCCTGTTGCCGGCCGGTGTCACGCCCAAGCGCCACAAGGCCATCGAAACCACCGACATCATGCTGCAGATGGTGGCCAGCGGCCGTGGCGTGGCGGCCCTGCCGCGTTGGCTGGTCGAGGAGTACGCGGCCCGGATGGACGTGGTGCCGGTGCGGCTGGGCGTGCGCGGCATCGCCAAGCAAATTTTTCTGGGGGCACGCGAGGCAGACACCGCCATCGACTACGTGCGCGCCTTCATCGAACTGGCCCGCCAGCCTGCCATCGCCATGGCGCAAGGAGCCAGGGGCTGACGCCACCCACCGCCGAACGCAAACCGCTTGCGCTGCCCGGTGGAGCGCCGAGAGTATCTGGTGGCCGTCACTTTTTCGCCTGAACCACCATGCGCCTCCCGGCCCCCCAACCGCTCCATGCCATCGCCACTGCAAGCGCCCCCACCAGCCAGGTATTGGCCGCATAGCCGCCGGTCCATTCGCGCAGCACACCCACCAGCAGGGGGCCGCCGGCTGCCAGCAGGTAGCCCCAGCCTTGTGCCATGGCCGACAGCTGGGCCGTGACCTGGGCATTGCCGCTGCGCATCACGATCAGGCTCAGGGCCAGCGCAAAGGCACCGCCCTGGCCGCACCCGAGCAGCACGGCCCAGAGCCAGCGGCCCCCCAGCGGGCCGACCATCAGGCCCATAAAAGCGACCAGGATCAACGCACTCATGCCCACGGCCAGCGCGCGCTGGTCGCGGCAGCGTGCGGCGAACGAGGGCACCAGCAGGCAGGTGACCAGTTGGGTCAGTATCGACACCGCCACGATGTAGCCTGCGTCCGCACTGCCGATGCCGCGCTCTCGCAACAGCGGCGACAGCCAGCCCATCACGATGAAGGCCAGGGCCGATTGCAGCCCCATGAAGGCAGTCACTTGCCAGGCCAGGCGATCGCGCCAGAGTGCGCCTCCACCAGCCGCCCCGTCGAGGGGCTGGGCACGGGTGTGCCACGCCTGCGGCGCCCAGAGCAGCAGCACCAGCACGGCGGGCAGCGCCCAGAACGCCAGGGCCCAGGCCCAGTGCCCATCGAATGCACCCACCATCAGTGGCACGGTCAAGGCCGTTGCCGATGCGGCGCCTGCGCAGATCGCCAGCGTGTACAGGCCGGTCATCAGCGCGGTGTGGCTGGCAAAGCTGCGCTTGACCAGGCCCGGCAGCAGCACATTGCCCATGGCAATGCCGGCCCCTGCCAGCACCGACGACGCAAACAGCGGCGCCAGCGTGCCCGCGGCACGCAGCACGGTGCCCACGGTGATGAGCAGCAGTGCCAGCAGCAGCACCCGTTCCGGGCCGAACCGGCGGGCGAGGGCGGGCGTGGGCGCAGAAAACAGCCCCAGGCACACGATGGGCAAGGTGGTCAGCATGCTGGCACCGACGGCCGACAGGCCGGTGTCGCGCATCACCTCGGGCAAGACCACGGAGAGGCTGCCAAACACCGGCCGCAGGTTGCAGGCAATGAGGATCAGGCTCAGTCCCAGCAGCAGCCTGTGGCTGTGATCGCCGTCTGGCTTCACCCCTTCGGGCTGCGCGGCATTGGGGTTGGGATCAGCGGTTTGGGCCTGGGCACTCGTGAAGGTGCGCAAAGCGGTTGTCGAATCGGGCAAGGGCATAAGCGTCTGACTTTAACGCTCCGCACAAGGGGCTGCCGGGCTGATGGCTCGTGGCCGTAATACCTGCCTCAAAGCAAATGCTCACGGCACGACGGTGTTCCAGGTGATGACCGGGTCCTTAAGAGCGGCCCTGCTGCCCACAGGCGACAGGCCGCCCCAGTGCCTGAAGTATTGGATGTAGTCTGCCAGGTACCCCCGCTCCAGTGCATCGGGTTCAGCGGCGCAGGTGATGTCGATGTAAAACTGCCCGTCGAATTGGCGGTCCGGTATCACCTGTGCGTTGTTGTAGGGACCGCTGCACGATTCGCTCAGCAAGCGGCCCAGCTCGAATGCGGCCGAGCGCACTGCGCGGTTGGTCGAAGAGGCGTCTTCGATCTCTATGCGGTAGCCGTGCTTGCCCTTCTTGGGCGAAGGGGGCTGGGTCACGCGCACCACGGGGCTCAGGTGGGGCTCCAGCAGCGCGTGGGTCAGCGGCTCGTCGGGGCGCCACATCAGCAGGGCGCTTTCGGCGAGCAGGTCCTTGCGTCGCAGTGCGAGGTAATTGAGGCCATCCACCAGGC
Source organism: Acidovorax sp. Root219 (assembly GCF_001428665.1). Lineage (GTDB taxonomy): Bacteria > Pseudomonadota > Gammaproteobacteria > Burkholderiales > Burkholderiaceae_C > Acidovorax. The sequence goes on along the minus strand of NZ_LMIJ01000009.1, from coordinate 16,354 downwards.
CGCATTGGTTGGTGATCTCCCATGGGGTGTCCCAGCGCAGCTCCTCGGCCTGCACCGGCACTGGCCCTGCGTGCCCCACGCCGCTCAGCGGGATGGCCAGCAGCACCTGCGGCTGCAGCCACCCGGTGAAAGCCATGCAGGCGCGCGTGCCATCATGCCAGCCGAGAAAGTCGTTGCCATCGGCGTCCAGCGGCTGATCGAAGCGGTGCACCGTCCGCAATGCACTGCCTGCACTTGCGCCCAGCAGCTTCACCCCTTCGGCGTCCACCAGCAGCGTGCCACCGCTCGGCAGCGCGAGCACCCCTACCAGCCCATCCACCACGCTGATGGAGCCTGCGAATGCGCGCTGCGCCACGTCGTAAACCTGGTAGATCGGCTCCTCGGTGGTGCGAAAGAAGAACAGCCCGTCGGTGAAGCGGGGCCGCCACCGCCGCTCGGAGCGGTCGACGCCGGTGATCTCCTCCAATTTCGTTCCCGCCAGGTCGTACACGGCCCATTGCTGTTGGGTGCCCAGGGCGATGGCGGTCGGGGCGAGGTAGCGCTCAGCGTAGTAATACGGCATCTGAGAGATCAGCTCGCCATCCCAGCGGCGCGCCACATACAGGTCTTGCCCGTCGTCCTGCTCCTCGTTGAAGAATGCATACGAGAGCTGGCCGCCCAGGAAGCTGTGCATGGACACCCATTCACCCTGGGCGTGGGTGATGCGGTTGTGGTCCCCTTCCTTGCGGAAGCTGCCCACGACCCGGTTGCCGCCGATGCTGAACTTCAGGTACTCGTCGACCGGCGGTTTGAGCAAGGGGGTGCTGTTCCCTTCGGTCAGCATGACGCGTGATTCTTCGCTCACGAACTCCAGGCCCGCCGGCGTGGTGTCCACTGCAGCGATGCCCCAAAAATTGAACAGCATTTTTCGTGGTTGATGGGTTGTTGGGAGCTGCGTGCGTCAGAGTTTTTTCTCGCCCAGCCGCGCCACACTGGCCAGCAGGAACGCCCGCGTGCCCGGTACACCCAGACCGTTGTGCGCACTGCCGCCATCATCGTCGCCCGTCGTGCCCAGGGCCAGCCAGGCGGTCAGGGCGGCCTGGGCCACCTCCAGGTGGGTTTCCTGCAGCAGCAGCTCGTACAGTGGCTGGCCTGCCGCAGGGTCTGCGATCTGCGCCAGCGCGGTGGCGGCGCCGTGGCGGCGGCGTGCGTCGGGGCTGGCCAGTTGCTCCACCAGCGCAGGCACTGCGGCTGGATCGGCCAGGCGGCCCAGGGCATCGAGTATCTCGTCGGTGGCGGCATTGGCCTGCAGTCCTCGCAGCAGATCGGGTATGGCCTCGCGCGTGGCTGCGCTGGCCAGGGTCTCCAGGATCAGCTGCGCATCGGCAGGCGTTTCGGCCTGCTGCAGTGCTGCGGACAGTGCGGCGCTGGCCTCAGGGCTGGGCGTGGTAGCCAGGGACAGCATGGCGCCGTCGCGCAGTGGGTTGCTGCGCACCAGTAAGGGTGCCAGCAACCTGGCTCCCTGGGGGTCGCGGAACTCGGAAAGCGCCAGCACGTAGCGGTGCTGCACGTCGTTGCTGGCCGCCTGCGCCTCGCTGATCAGCGCGGGCAGCGCCTGGGCGCCCTGTGCGATCAGCGCCTTGCAGACAGTGTGGACGTATTCGTTGCGGATGCCGGGCAGCAAGCCCAGCAGCAAGGCCTGCACCTGAGGCCCACGCAGGCCTTCGCAGGCGCAGGCAACGGCGCTGGCGTTCCAGTGGAGAGGGTCGTCCGCCAGTGCCTGCGCAAAGCCCTCAAAACCCTCCACATGGCCCAGCGCGGCCAGCGCCTTCGCCACGCTGACGGCATCGCCGCTGGGCAGTTGGGCCAGCATTCCGCGCAGGTGCTGCGCTGCTTCTTCGGGAGCCGTGTGCACTAGTTGCAACGCGGCAGCGCGGCGAACCTGCAGCGAAGCCGAATGCAACCCTGCGCGCGGCCACTGCTGCTCGCCGGGCCCGTCCAACTGGGCCAGCACCTCGGCCAGTTCGCCGGCATCGCGCGGTGTCCTGGCCTGCTCCAGCGCGGCCATCAGCTCGGGCACGGCCTCCTGCGCGTTCAGCGGGCCCAGTGCCGGTGCGGCAAGGGCCACCCCGGCCCGCAGCAGCGGCGCAATGGCACGGGCGTCGCCCAACTGGCCCAGCACCTTGACCAGTTCCATCCGCAGCTCCAGCGGCATGCCGCGGCGCGGGTGTTCAAACGTGTCGATCAGCGGCACCACGGCGGCTTGGTCGCCCAGGCGCCCCAGGGCGCTGATGCAGGTCTTGCGCACCCGGGCGTCGGCGTCGCCCAGCCCCTGGATCAGCAGGTCAAGGTTGGCCTTGGTGGATTTATCGACCACCGTGCTGCACAGCGTGACGATGACATCGCCAAAGTCCTTCTTCTTGTCGGTCTCTTCACGGCGCATCTTGCCGATGGCTTCGAGCAGCTCTGCGATCCAGCGGTCGTCAGCGTGGCGGCGGATGGAGTCCGCTGCATACGCACGCACACTGGCGCTGCGGTGGCCCAGTGCCTTGAACAAGGGCGCGCGCACCTCTGGCGAAGAAATTCGCCCCAGGAACATCAGCCCTGCGCCGGCCTCGTCAACGCTCTTGGATTTGGCCATGCGCAGGTACAGGGGCAGGGCACCATTGGACGGCCGGCTCAGCAGTGCCTGCCTGGCCGCATCGGCCACGGCTGCATGCTCGTCCAGTGTGGCCTCTACAAGCATGGCGGGTGCGCGGTCGGCCAGTACCAGCAGCGCTTTGTGGGCCAGGGGCAAGTGGCGTGCCGGCGCCGACCTGATGAACGCCGCGATGGCCTCGCAGGCCACTGCGGGGGCCGTGCAGGAAAGTGCCTCCAGCGCCAGGAATACATCTACATCGTTCGTGGCAGCCCGCAGTTGTTCGGCAAGCGCCTGGCTCAAGTCTTCATTCATGTGCGGTAAGTAGGCGGGTGGGTGGAAGGGTGGGCAGGTCCATCAGCGGGGTTCGTTGATGGGCGGCGGCATAGTTTCAACAGGGCTGGTTGCTCAGAGGAGCGTTCGTGCGTTTACCAACGCGCTCGGCAATTGCCGAGCCGAACGCCTCAGGCTTTCTTCTTCTCCAAGCGCGCCAGCGTAGCTTCGTAAGCCTGCTGCACATCCGGTCGGGCTTCGGCTGCGGCGTTGAACCGGCTGGCCAGCACAGCCGCATCGGCCTTGCTGCCCAGCTGGGCTATGGCCTTGAAGATCTTCTTCATGAAGGCGGCATCGCCGCCGATGATGTGCTTGTCCAGGCGCAGCAGGTCGATGAGCGGCTCCACCAGCTGCGGCGCCTGGGTCTTTCCCACCACGTCGAGCAGCTTTTTGTAGTAGTACAAATGCATCTCGGAGAATCTCTCGCGCTCGTTGAAGTAGGCGAGGAACAGGTTGGTATGGGCGGGGCTTGCGGCCTTGACCAGAATGCGCATGACCATCGCGTGCTCCAGCTTCATCTTGCCGGCGCTGAAGTCGTTGCCCCGGTACCAGGGCCGCGCCAGCGCCGTGTGAAAGCATTGGGTCAGCACGGGAATCAGCCGCTCGCCAAAGCCGCTCAGCACGTTCACCATCAGCTCGGCCTCGGTGGCGTAGTGCGGGCTGAGCCCCTGGGCAACCATGGCGTCGAAGGCGCCTGGCGCCGGGTGGGCCAGCACGCCGCGCAGCGTGTCTTCGTCGTAGTGCCCGTGCACCAGGCTCGCGAACGCCTCGCCCAGCAGCGCCAGATCGGTGATGGCGTAGAGCTGGGCCCAGTCGTGCGCGCGCATCAGGTCGGCCACGCGCCATCTCTCGACCTGCTCGGCGTCTTGCACGTGCGGCAGCTCGGGCAGCAGCAGTTGCAGGGCCCCCTTTTCCTCGTTGTGCCGCGCATCGGCGTAGAACCGTGAGAACCGCATGCCCGCCAGCGGCGCCAGGCTGGCCACCGGGTTGTCGTTCACGTGCAGCTCGGTCAGGCCGGGGCATGTGGCCAGCGGCGACAGGTCGGTGATCTGGTTGTTGTCGGCATGCAGGTTGGCAAGGGTAGGGTAGCTGCGCGCAAAGCCCAGGTCCGTGATGCGGTTGTCCGACAGGTACAGGCTGGCGAGCTGCGGCAGGTAGAGCCCCGCCGGAAACGCCTCCAGCTTGTTGTGCCACAGAAACGGGTATTTGAGCGCCTTGAAGCCGTTGAGCGCATCGAAGTCCGAGAACATGCAGTTCTCGATGACTGGTCCACTGAAACCGAANGGCAGGGCCGCAATCTAGGCGCCGGGCGCAGCCGGGTTGCACACCCGGCGAGCACGGCAACGAAGAGTGCGGCCCTGCCAGACCCTCACCCTGCGGGCCGGGGTGGCAGCAGGTNCGTTGCGGGCTTTGCCAAGGCGGCCAGCCTTGGCCGCAGCCCGCGCCTTGCGCTGCATCCCGCGGCCACCCCGGCGCACAGCCGATTTCTCGGTTTCAGTGGACCGGGCTGCAGATGGGGCAACACCCGCAGTGCCGCGAGGTTGATGAACTTCAGCCTGTCCAGGCTCAGCTTGCGCAGGCTGGTGATGTGGGCCAGCCGGGCCAGGTCTACCGGCTCGGCCATCTTGCTGCTGCGCAGAGACAGCTCCACCACATCGTCGCAGCCTGCGATCTCATCGAGGTCTTCGCTGGTAAAGCGCTCCAGGTGCAGGCCCTGGGCATGGTTCAGTACGCTGATGGGGGAATGGATCTGGTCGGTCCACTTGGATTGACGGGTTGCCATGCGTGTGGTGTGGGGGCGTGGTGCGGCGGGATTGCCCCGGATCATAGGCAAGCCTGGCCCGCTGTACTGGACAACTTGTCCAGCGCGAGGCGTGCGCTTGCGTGGGCGGGTGGGCTGGGGCAGCACGCCTGGCCAGCACTGCTTGTCACTAGAACTGGGGACAGCGCGCAAGCCGGTGCTGTGGGACACTCCACGGGCCTTCACGCCCCGACAGACAGGCAAACAGACATACCGACAGGTCCAGCCCCCTTTCCATGCCAGAAGCCATTGCCATCGACAAGCCCGCAAGCATCCAGATCGCTCTCGTGGAGGACGACCCGCGTTTCCAGGCGGCCGTGGCCTCGGCGATCCGCCAGACGGATGACATGCAACTGCTGTGGGTGGCCGACACGCTGGCGCAGGCGCTGCGCGCACTGAACGGTGGCGGCCCTGCTGCCGATGTGCTGTTGGTGGACTTGGGCCTGCCCGATGGCTCGGGTATCGAAGCCATCGCGACGGCTGCGCGGCGGTGGCCCGGCTGCGCGGTGATGGTGAGCACGGCCTTTGGCGACGAGGCGCATGTGCTGCAGTCCATCGAGGCGGGAGCCAGCGGCTACCTGCTCAAGGACAGCATGCCCGAGCGCATCGTGGGCGAGATCCGCAGCCTGCACGCGGGCGGCAGCCCGATCAGCCCGTTGATCGCCAGGCAGGTGCTGATGCGCTTCAAGCAGGCCGGTGTGCCGGCGCCAGAGGCGGCCGCGCAGGCCGATGCCCACGCCATGCTGTCCGCCCGCGAGCGCGAGGTGCTGCAGTACATCACCAAGGGTTTCACGGCAGAAGAGATTGCGCGGGCGCTGGATGTATCGCACCACACCGTGCTCACCTTCGTGCGGCGCACCTACGCCAAGCTCAAGGTGCGCTCCAAGGCCGAGGCGATCTACGAGGCACGTGCGCGGGGTCTGATCTGAAGACCGCTCTGGCGCGCGCCTTCGTGCTGGCATGGTGCCTGCTGTGCAGTGGCGCGCTGCAGGCGGCTGACCCCGGGCCATCGCCAGCAGATCAGGGTGCGGCGCACATCGTGCAGGCGCAGCGGCTGGAGCGCCCCAGCGTGGGCTTTACACCCCCGCCGTACGTGCTGCAGGGGGACGACATGCCGCGCGGCGGGTGGGAGGCAGTGGCGCTGCCGTTTGCCCAGTCGCCGCAGGTCAAGGTGCCTCAGCAGCAGCAGCAGGGCCAGCCGTTGACCACCGAGGTCTGGTACCGCCTGGCGGTGCCCGCGCTCGCGCCTGAGGCCGGCCCCCTGTACCTGTACCTGCCGCGCTGGAAGTCGGACGGCCAGATCGCCGTGTACGCCGACGGACGGCTGCTCTACCAGACGGACGCAAAATTTTTGTGGAACGCGGTGAACCTGCCCTTGTGGATTCCCCTGCAGGGCACGGCCGGCGCGCCCGCCGTGCGCGAGGTGCAGATCCGCGGCCAGCGCCTGCGGCACACCGGTGCTGCCATCTCCAGCGCCTGGGTTGGGCCCAGTGCGGCCATCGGCTGGCGCTACCAGGCGCGCCACTGGCTGCAGTCCGACTTTCCGGCCATGAGCAGCGCCGCCTTCGTGGCGGCGGGCATCTTCGCGCTGGGCGTGTGGCTGCTGCGGCGGCACGAGCCGCTGTACCTGCTGTTCTTCGCCACGTCCGTGGTGGCATTTGTGAGGACACTGCACTACTTCGTGAGCCGCCAGCGGCTGCCGATCAGCGACGCATGGTTCAGCGGGCTCACCGTGAGCGCGCTGTTCTGGCAGGTGCTGATCTCGTACCTGTTTTTGAGCTACCTGCATGGGGTGCACCACCGCCGGCTCACCATCACGGCCTGCGTGGTCACGGCGCTGGTGAGCATGCTGACGCTGCCACTGCTACCGGCGCCGCCCAATGCGGCGATCATTTCGCCGCTGCTGTACGCGCTGCTGCTGGTGCTGGGCACCACGCTGCTGGGCGTGGCCTGCCGCGATGCCTGGCGCGTCGGCTCCAAAGAGGCCGGCCTGCTCGGCGGCTGGGGGCTCATCAGCCTGATGTCCGGCGGCTACGACTGGCTGCTGCAGAGCAACCTGCTGGTCAGCGTGGAAGGCATCTACCTGGGGCCCTACAGCAACATCGGCGTGTTCTTCATTTTCTCGTACATCATGCTGCGCCGCTACCTGGCGGCGCTGGACGGCATGGAGCGCGTGAACGCCAATCTGGAGCACCGCCTGCGCGAGCGCGAAGGCGAGCTGGCCCTGAGCTACGAGCGCCTGCGCGAGACCGAGCACCGGGCCACCCTGGCGCAAGAGCGCCAGCGCCTGATGCAGGACATGCACGACGGCCTGGGCTCCTCCCTCACCAGCGCACTGCACCTGGTGCGCCACGGCAAGGCCGGCAGCGAAGAGCTGGCCCAGGTGCTGGCCGAGTGCATGGACGACCTCAAGCTGGCCATCGACTCCATGGAGCCCGTGGACGCGGACTTGCTGCTGCTGCTGGCCACCCTGCGCTTTCGGCTTGCGCCGCGCCTGGAGGGCATGGGCATGGAGCTGCGCTGGGAGGTGCAGGACGTGCCGCCCCTGGCGTGGCTTGATGCCGGCAGCGCGCTGAACCTGCTGCGCATTCTGCAGGAATGCTTTGCCAATGTGGTCAAACACGCGCAGGCCTCCTGCATCCGCGTCGAGTGCGAGGCATGCGCCGGCGGCATCGAGGTGCGCGTGCTGGACGACGGCCACGGCTTCGATGTCGACGCCGCATTGCAGGCGCGCGGGCGCGGCCTGAAGAACCAGCTGCGCCGGGCCGACGCCATCGGCGCCAGCGTGTCCTGGGCCAGCACGGCGGCCGGCACGCGCTGCGTGCTGTGGCTGCCGCTGCAGGCGCCCGGCCAACCGCCTGCGCCGTAGCCGGCCCTGCGGCCCCTGCTGCCCCAGGCGGCACTCCCTTTCTGCGCTGCCTGGCCCGGTGTACTCGGGTGCAGGCGCCTGCGCAAGGGGCTGCGCCGCTTCGCTTGTAGCTAGTTCTAGGGACATACAGGCCGGCCGCAAACCGATAGATTCCGGCGTCATCGCCTGTGCGCTGCCTGCACCGGCGTTTTCACCACGAAAGCTGCCCCCATGCCAACCCGCCCGACCCCCTTCTCAAGCACCCCTGACACGGGGGGAGCCCTGGCCTGGCGGCGCGCCGCCACCCCGTGGGCCCTGCTGCTGTGGCTGGTGATGGCCTGGCTGCTGCTGTCCGGCGCCACGCCCGCGCGGGCCCAAAGCCCCGTGCCGGCATCGTTGCTGGGCCAGCCTGTGCAGCAAATGACGGGGGGGTATCTTCACACGTGCGCGCTGACCACGGCCGGGGCCGTGCAGTGCTGGGGCTACAACAATGTAGGCCAACTGGGCGATGGCAGCTTAGGCAACAACAAGATCACGCCCCAGCCCGTTACCGGCCTGGCCAGCGGGGTGGCGGCCGTTGCGGCGGGAGGCGAGCACACCTGCGCGCTGTCCACGGCCGGGGGCGTGCAGTGCTGGGGTATCAACTCATATGGCCAACTGGGCGATGGCAGCATCGGCAGCGCCAAGACCACGCCCCAGCCCGTCATCGGCCTGACCAGCGGGGTGGCGGCCATTGCGGTGGGAGCCAACCACACCTGCGCGCTGACCACGGCCGGGGCCGTGCGGTGCTGGGGCTTGAACCTCAACGGCCAAGTGGGCGATGGCGGCACCACCGACAGAACCACGCCCCAGCCCGTCACCGGCCTGGCCAGCGGGGTGGTGGCCATTTCGGCGGGTGCCAAACACACCTGCGCGCTGACCGCGGCCGGGGCCGTGCAGTGCTGGGGCTACAACGCTGAAGGCCAACTGGGCGACGGCAGCACCACCAACAAGAGCACGCCCCAGCCCATCACGGGCCTGGCCAGCGGGGTGGCAGCCATTGCGGCGGGGTACAGCCACACCTGCGCGCTGACCACGGCCGGCGCCATGCAGTGCTGGGGCAAGAACGCTTTCGGCCAGCTGGGCGATGGCGGCACCACCAACCAAAACACGCCCCAGCCCGTCACGGGCCTGGCCAGCGGAGTGGCGGCCATCGCGCCCGGGGATGACCACACCTGCGCGCTGACCACGGCCGGCGCCGTGCAGTGCTGGGGCAGCAACGTCGATAGCCAACTGGGCGATGGCAGCAATACCAACAAGCGCACGCCCCAGCCCGTCTCGGGCCTGGCCAGCGGCGTGGCGGCCATTGCGGCAGGGGGCTACCACAACTGCGCGCTGACCACGGCCGGGGCCCTGCAGTGCTGGGGCTACAACGGTGACGGTGAGCTGGGCAATGGCGGCACCACCGACAAGAATACGCCCCAACCCGTCACGATCCTGGCCAGCGGGGTGGCGGCCATTGCGGCAGGGCAGTTCTACACCTGCGCGCTGACCACGGCCGGGGCCGTGCAGTGCTGGGGGAGCAACAGCGAGGGCCAACTGGGAGATGGCAGCACCACCAACAAGAGCACGCCCCAGCCCGTCACGGGCCTGGCCAGCGGAGTGGCGGCCATTGCGGCAGGAGTTGCCCACACCTGCGCCGTGACCACGGCCGGGGCTGTGCACTGCTGGGGCCAAAACAACCTCGGCCAGTTGGGCGATGGCAGCGCCACCAACAGGAGCACGCCCCAGCCGGTTACAGGCCTGGCCAGCGGGGTGGCTACCATTGCAGCAGGGCAGTTTCACACCTGCGCGCTGACCACGGCCGGGGCCGTGCAGTGCTGGGGCCATAACGTTTTCGGCCAACTGGGCGATGGCAGCACCACCAGCAAAACCACGCCCCAGCCCGTCTCGGGCCTGGCCAGCGGGGTGGCGTCTATTGCGGCAGGGGATTACCACACCTGCGCGCTGACCACTGCCGGGGCCGTGCAGTGCTGGGGCTGGAACAGTAGTCGCCAACTGGGCGATGGCAGCACCACCAACCAGAGCGCGCCCCAGCCCGTCACGGGCCTGGCCAGCGGAGTGGCGGCCATTGCGGCAGCGGGCTCCCACACCTGCGCGCTGACCACGGCCGGGGCCGTGCAGTGCTGGGGGAGCAACGCCGTTGGCCAACTGGGCGATGGCAGCTTCACCGGCAAAACTACACCCCACCCCGTCACGGGCTTGACCAGCGGGATGGCGGCCATTGCGGCAGGGAGCGCGCACACCTGCGCGCTGACCACGGCCGGGGCCGTGCAGTGCTGGGGGAACAACGGCGATGGCAGCACCACCAACAAAACCACGCCCCAACCCGTCACGGGCCTGGCCAGCGGGGTGGCGTCTATTGCGGTAGGGAGCGAGCACACCTGCGCGCTGACCACCTCCGGGGCCGTGCAGTGCTGGGGGGGCAACTTTCTTGGCCAACTGGGCAACGGGGGCACGGCCAACCGCAACCTGCCAACGCGCATCGCCGCAGCGCAGGCCATCGACTATCCTTTGGCAGCAGGCTCGCCTGCCTCGGGCACCTCGGCCACCCTGTCGGCCACTGCCAGCAGCGGCCTGGCCGTGGCATTCGACACCTTCACGCCCGATGTCTGCACCGTTGCCGGCACCACGCTGACCGTGCTGCCCGGCAAGACCGGGTACCTGTGCGGCGTGCTGGCCCTCCAAGCCGGCGGTGCGGGCGCCGATGCCGCCTACTTCGCGGCGGCACCCACCCGCTCGCGCCTCATGCTGGTGGTTGACGTCCCCGACGCCCCCACCGCAGTGACCGCCACGGCCGGCACTGCCCAGGCAACCGTGGCGTGGACGGCCCCCGCCAGCAATGGTGGCAGCGCCATCACCGCCTACACGGTGACCGCAGTGGCCAACCCGGCAAAGACCTGCACGGTCACCACCGGCAGCCCGCTGCCCACCACCTGCACAGTGACGGGGCTTGCCAGTGGCACGGCCTACACCTTCACGGTCAAGGCGACCAATGGCGCGGGCGACAGCGTGGCATCGGCCGCCAGCGCCCCGGTCACGACGGCCTCGCCCGCCGGCGGTGGCGCACCCACCATGGTCAGCGTCAACAGCACGGGCGTCACCACCATCACCGACCCCAGCCTGCCGATCATCGTGGGCCCAGGGGCGGTGGGCGGCACCATCGTTCTGCCCGGCACGGGCACCACGCCGGTCACGCTGCAGGTCACGGTCAACGGCCAGCCGCTCACGGTGCAGGCGCTGCCCGGCACCCAACTGCAGGTGGCCCAGGTCAACGGCCAGAGCGTGCTGGTGCTGGTGGTGCTGCAGGGCTGGGCGTCCATGACCTCCAGCTCGGCAGGCCAGCCCATGGCGCTGGCGGGTGAGGTGCTGCTCAGTTCGNGGGGCTGCAGGCACGCGCATCGAGGCGCAGCCGCTGGTGGTTGCGGTGGTGGTCGGCTCGCTCGTACCGCCGCAAGGCAGCCTACCGCAGNGTGGGCAGCCAGGGCCTGCTGGCGGGCGAGCGCCTGCAGGTGGACGCACAGGGCAAGCTGGTGAGCATCAGCCTGGGCTCACTCAGGGGCGATGCACAGCAGGTGGGCGATGCCATGGCGTTTGCCAACCTGCCCGCCAGCATCACCGTGGACGGCGCGGCGTATGCGCGCCTCAGTGGTGCAGTCACCCGCCTCTCGGGCGCGAACCTTGCCGTGGGCCTGGAGACCACCCCCTCGGGCGTGGTGCTGGTGCGCGACGGCACACAGACCATCCAGCTGCTGCCCGTGCAGCCCATCACCATCGATGCCCGCCTGCCCGATGGCGTCGCCTTCACCCCGCTGGGCCTGCTGCGCTGGGTGCGTGGCGGGGTGGTGGTGCAGTTTGCGCCCGCCGTGGCCGACCTGGCGGGCCTGGCCCAAGCCATCACGGCATTGCTGCCCGATGCCAGGATCAAGCTCGGCGCCGAGGGCGTGCTGCAGCTGACCACCGGCGGCGCCACCTATGTGCTCAAGCCCGACTGGACCGGCGCAGGCACCGCCACCGGCACCCCGCAAATCGGCGTGGACGGGCAGGGCCGCATCGTGTTCCAGATCGGCAACCGGCCTGCGCAACTGCTGCTGCCCGCAGTGCTCAACGCCGCGCAGGCTAGCGGCATCTTCACCACCGCCATCCCCGGCTCGGTGCTGGCGGTGCAACCAGGCAGCAGCGAAGGCGCGCTCACCCTGACGCTGGGCAACACGCAGTGGCGCCTGTTGCCCCAGTGGGTGCTGCCCGGCAACGATGCAGCGCAGACCGCGCCCTGGCGCATGGGCAGCGACGGGGTGCTGTACCTGAAGCTGGGCACGCAGGTGCAGGGCGTGCGCATAGTGGATTGATCAAGGCAGATCGAGGCCGGCCAACCCGGCTGGTCATGGACCTTTGCAAGGCCCCTTTTCAGGGGCCTTGTCACTAGTTCTAGGGACATACAAGGCGGCCGCAAGCCGATAGATTCCGGCGTCATCGCCTGTGCGCAGACTGCGCCGGCGTTTCCATCATGAAAGCTGCCCCCATGCCAACCCGTCCGACACCCTTCTCAAGCACCCCTGCAACGGGTGGGCCCCTGGCCTGGCGCCGCGCCGCCACCCCGTGGGCCATGCTGCTGTGGCTGGTGATGGCCTGGCTGCTGCTGTCCGGCCCCACGCCCGCGCGGGCGCAAAGCGCCGTACCGGCATCGGTGCTGGGCCAGCCTGTGCAGCAGTTGGCTGCGGGCCTGGAGCACACCTGCGCGCTGACAGCTGCCGGGGCGGTGCAGTGCTGGGGCTGGAATGCCTCCGGCCNGACGGCAGCACCACCAACAAGAGCACGCCCCAGCCCGTCACGGGCCTGGCCAGCGGGGTGGCGTCCATTTCGTCGGGGGCCAACCACGCCTGCGCGTTGACCACGGCCGGGGCCGTGCAGTGCTGGGGCAACAACGGCTACGGCCAGGTGGGCAATGGCAGCACCACCAACCAAACCACGCCCCAGCCCGTCACGGGCCTTTCCAGCGGGGTGGCGGCCATTGCGGCAGGGCAGTTCCACACCTGCGCGCTGACCACGGCCGGGGCGGTGCAGTGCTGGGGCGCGAACAACTCCGGCCAACTGGGCGATGGCAGCACCACCAACCAGAGCACGCCACAGCCCGTCACAGGCCTGGCCAGCGGGGTGGCGTCTATTGCGGCAGGGGTTGCCCACACCTGCGCGCTGACCCTGGCCGGGGCCGTGCAGTGCTGGGGCTCGAACAGCTCCGGCCAACTGGGCGATGGCAGCACCACCAACAAGAGCACGCCACAGCCCGTCACGGGCCTGGCCAGCGGAGTGGCGGCCATTGCTTCGGGGAACTCCTTCGCCTGCGCGCTGACCACGGCAGGGGCCATGCACTGCTGGGGCTACAACGCTGAAGGCGNGACGGCAGCACCACCAACAAGAGCACGCCCCAGCCCGTCACGGGCCTGGCCAGCGGGGTGGCGGCCATTGCGGCAGGAGCCAACCACCCCTGCGCGCTGACCACGGCCGGGGCCGTGCAGTGCTGGGGCTTTAACACCTTCGGCCAGTTGGGCGATGGCAGCACCACCAACAGGAGCACGCCCCAGCCCGTCACAGGCCTGGCCAGCGGGGTGGCAGCCATTGCGGCAGGGGTGGGCCACACCTGCGTTCTGACCACGGCCGGGGCTGTTCAGTGCTGGGGCTGGAATAGCTCTGGCCAACTGGGTGATGGCCGCACCACGAACAAAAATACGCCCCAGTCCGTCACGATCCTGGCCAGCGGGGTGACGGCCATGGCGGCAGGGACTAACCACACCTGCGCGCTGACCACGGCCGGGGCCGTACAGTGCTGGGGCTGGAACGTTTTCCGCCAACTGGGCGATGGCAGCACCACCGACAAAGCCACTCCCCAGCCCGTCACGGGTCTGGCCAGCGGGGTGGCGTCTATTGCTGCAGGGGTTTACCACACCTGCACGCTGACCACGGCCGGGGCTGTGCGGTGCTGGGGGAACAACGGCTTTGGCCAACTTGGCGATGGCAGCAGCACCAACAAAAGCACGCCCCAGCCCGTCACAGGCCTGACCAGCGGGGTGGCGGCCATTGCGGCAGGGACTTACCACAACTGCGCGCTGACCAACGCCGGGGCCGTGCAGTGCTGGGGCCGCAACAATGAAGGCCAACTGGGCGATGGCAGCACCACCGACAAGAGGACGCCCCAGCCCGTCACAGGCCTGGCCAGCGGGGTGGCGGCCATTGCGGCAGGGGAGAACCACAGCTGCGCGCTGACCACGGCCGGGGCTGTGCAGTGCTGGGGCGACAACAGCTTTGGCCAACTGGGCGATGGCAGCACCACCGACAAAACCACGCCCCAGACCGTCACGGGCTTGGCCGGCGGGGTGGCGGCCATTGCGGCAGAGGGCAACCACACCTGCGCGCTGACCACGGCCGGGGCCGTGCAGTGCTGGGGCCGCAACGCATACGGCCAACTGGGCGATGGCAGCACCACGGACAAAAGCACACCCCAGCCCGTCACGGGCCTGGCCAGCGGGGTGGCGGCCATTGCGGCAGGGGGTTACCACACCTGCGCGCTGACCACCGCCGGGGCCCTGCAGTGCTGGGGCCGCAACAATCAAGGTCAACTGGGCGATGGCAGCACCACCGACAAGAGCACGCCCCAGCCCGTCACAGGCCTGGCCAGCGGGGTGGCGGCCATTGCGGCAGGGGGTTACCACACCTGCGCGCTGACCACCCCAGGGGCGGTGCAGTGCTGGGGCCGAAACTCCGAGGGCCAACTGGGCAACGGGGGCACGGCCGACCGCAACCTGCCAACGCGCATCGCTACAGCGCAGGCCATCGACTATCCAGTAGCGGCTGGCTCGCCTACCTCGGGCGCCCCGACCACCCTGGCGGCCACCGTCAGCAGCGGCTTGGCCGTGGTGTTCGACACCTTCACGCCCGATGTCTGCACCGTGAGCGGCACCACGCTGACGGTGCTGGCCGGCAAAGCTGGCTACATGTGCGGAGTGCTGGCAAGCCAGGCAGGCGGTGCGGGCGCCGATGCCGCCTACTTCGCGGCGGCGCCGACGCGCTCTCGTCTGATGCTGGTGCAGCCTGGTGTCCCCGACGCCCCCGCCGCCGTGACCGCCACTGCCACCGACGCCCAGGCGCGCGTGGCCTGGACGGCACCCGCCAGCGATAACGGCAGCGCCATCACCGCCTACACGGTGACCGCAGTGGCCAACCCGACCAAGACCTGCACGGTCAACACCGGCAGCCCGCTGCACACCACCTGCACGGTGCCGGGTCTGGTCAACGGCACCGCCTACACCTTCACCGTCAAGGCGACCAATGCGGTGGGCGATAGCGTGGCATCGGCCGCCAGCGTGGCAGTCATACCAGCTGCGCCCGCCGGCGGTGGCGCACCCACCACGGTCAGCGTCAACAGCACGGGCGTCACCACCATCACCGACCCCAGCCTGCCGATCGTCGTGGGCCCAGGGGCGGTGGGTGGCACCATCGTTCTGCCCGGCACGGGCACCACGCCGGTCACGCTGCAGGTCACGGTCAACGGCCAGCCGCTCACGGTGCAGGCCCTGCCCGGCACCCAGTTGCAGGTGGCCCAGGTCAACGGCCAGAGCGTGCTGGTGCTGGTGGTGCTGCAGGGCTGGGCGGGCATGACCTCCAGCTCGTCAGGCCAGCCCATTGCGCTGGCGGGCGAGGTGCTGCTCAGTTCA
>NZ_LMIJ01000009.1:0-994 GCF_001428665.1 Acidovorax sp. Root219 | reverse complement strand
GTGGGCAGCCAGGGCCTGCTGGCGGGCGAGCGCCTGCAGGTGGACGCACAGGGCAAGCTGGTGTCCATTGCGCTCGGTTCGCTCAGGGGCGATGCACAGCAGGTGGGCGATGCCATGGCGTTTGCCAACCTGCCGGCCAGCATCACCGTGGACGGCGCGGCCTATGCGCGCCTGGCTGGCCCGGTCACCCGCCTCTCGGGCGCGAACCTTGCCGTGGGTCTGGAGACCACCCCCTCGGGCGTGGTGCTGGTGCGCGATGGCGGGCAGGTGTTGCAACTGCTGCCCGTGCAGCCCATCACCATCGATGCGCGCCTACCCGATGGCATCACCTTCACCCCGCTGGGCCTGCTGCGCTGGGTGCGCGGCGGGGTGGTGGTGCAGTTTGCGCCCGCCGTGGCCGACCTGGCGGGCCTGGCCCAAGCCATCACGGCATTGCTGCCCGATGCGAAGACCAGGCTCGGCGCCGAAGGCGTGCTGCAGCTGCGCACCGGTGGGCAGACCTATGTGCTGCGGCCCGACTGGACCGGCGGCGGCGCCCCCGCCACCGGCACCCCGCAGATCGGCGTGGATGAACAAGGCCGCATCTACCTGCAGACAGGGCAGGGCGCGCGGCAGTGGCTGCTGCCCGCGCTGCTGAGCCCTGTGCAGGCCAGCACCATCCTGACCACGGCGCTGCCCGGCGCCACCCTGGCGGTGCAGCCATCGGCCAGCGATGGATCGATGACGCTGACGCTTGCGGGAACCCAATGGCGCCTGGTGCCGCAGTGGGTGCTGCCCGAAGGCGGTGCCGCGAGGCAGACGGCGCCCTGGACGCTGGGCGCCGATGGCGTGCTGTACTTCAAACTGGGCAACCAGGTGCAGGGCGTGCGCATCGCTGACTGACTGATCGATGAACCGACCCTAGGGGAGCGCGTGGGGCGCCGTTCCCACGCCTAGACATCATGGTCGCCGCGCCCTGGATAGGCGGCCGGTCTCCGACATCGTAGATTGCGTC
>NZ_LMIJ01000008.1:171716-230850 GCF_001428665.1 Acidovorax sp. Root219 | reverse complement strand
TGGTGAAAAAGCCGCCTGCGCGCTATCCAATCAGGCAAGTTCGCTTTAAGTGAACGGCATTACCTCTCGCGAGGGCTTTTTTGCAGGGGCCGGCCGCAGCCTGCCCGTGGCGATCTGGCGATCAGCCGCCCTTCTTGGAGCGCTTGCCAGGGTTCTTCTTGCTGCGCGTGGCGACGCCGCGCTCCAGGCTCACGCGCTGGCCGCGACCTGGGGTGGCCAGGTTGTAGCCGGGCACTGGCGTAGGGCGGGGGGTGCGCTTGCGGTCTGCTTCGGTGACGATCTTGTTGCCCATGGGAATTCTCTGGAAAAGATGGTGGAAAAACGTGTATTAGGCCATAGGTCGGGCTGGATGCAGAAAATGAAGCCTTTTCAGCACCGGTGACAGATTGGTGTTGGATGCCTCAATTGCCGGTGAACCGGGTCGCGAATGCCGCCCCGTGGTCGGTGGAGAGCGCCTCGCGGCAGTGGTGCGGCAGCACGAAACCGCGGCCTGCATCCTCCACGGCCTTGGTGCGTATCACAGGCGGTTGTGCGCGCACACCGCCGAAGATGGTGGCAAACGCCACGTCGGCCGCATCGCGCCCGGTGCCAAAGCGGATCAGCCCCATGGGGATGGCTGTGCCCGAGGGGTCGAACAGGTACCAGCGGTCGCCCAGGTAGGCCTCCACGTAGGCATGGAAGTCAGGCGGGCCCAGGTTCGGGTCGGCGCCGTAGTCGGTGCCAGTGGTGAAGCGTGCGGGGATATTGATCGCGCGGCACAGCGAAATCATCAGGTGGGCAAAGTCGCGGCAAACCCCCACCTGCTCGACCAGGGTGTCCACGGCCGAGGTGTTGGAATTGGAGGTGTTGGACGTGAACGCCACATGCTTTTGCACCCAGTCGCGGATCGCCTGCACCCGGCTGTGGCCCTGCCACAGGGCGCCGAACTCATTGAGCGCCAGGCGCAGCAGCCGGTCGGACTGGCAGTAGCGGCTGGGGTAGATATAGCCCATCACCTCCTGCGGCAGCCGCCGCACGGGCACTTCAGCCAGTTGCATGGGGTCCGTGCGGTGGTGGGTGATGTCCACCGTGGCCGAGTACGCAACGCTCAGCGGCCCGGGCTCGCCATGCAGGCGCAGATAGCGGTTGCCGGTGGCCGGGTCGGTGTGGATCTGCTGCGGGATGTTCTGGTTGATGACCAGGCGCTCGTTGCTGACGGCCTGGCTGGGCGTGTGCGCGGCGTGGATGTTGAACACGAAGTCGGCACCGTACTGGTCGATCTCGTAGTGGAGTTCGATCTCCAGCTCCATGCGCACCCGGGTGTTGGCCATGAACGGCGCAGCCGTGGCCTGCATGGGCGTGCTCTGCATGCCCTGCGACTGCAGCAACTGGCTGGAGGCAGGTGCAGCGCTGGCAGGCGACTCGTTGGCCGCAGCAAGGGGCAGGGGCGCCGTCATCGGGTTGAAGGGCGGGGCCATGGAAGAAGACGATTGCGCGAGCATGAAGTGAGCCTCTCTGGTGGGTGCAGCTCTGTCAGGCGCTGTGCGCCTGGCCTTGGGCTTTGCGTGGCCAGTGCAAGGCAACCCCTGCACACCGCTGCCATTGCAGGATAGGCGTTTACCCGGGTGCTGTATGTAGGCAGACAGCCTGTTGCCGTTGTCAACGGCGCTGACAGCTGCGTCTTTACACAGTGAGCCCCGGAGACCGCGCTGGCTCAGAGGCTGGGAATTTTTTGACCGTGTCCGAGGGGCGCGCCAAGACGCCCCGGATCTAGGCGCAAAGCACAGTCATAGCTCGGGCTATGGCGAGCATTTGCAACGACGAGCCGGGGTGTTTTGGCGTGCACAGCGGGCATGGACGAAAGATTCTCAGCCTCTCAGTCGAGCCCGAAGGCCTCGCGCAGCGCGCTGCAGAACATGCTGCTGCCGCTGATCGACAGGGTGAGGGTGGTGCGCGCCGGGCCGGGCGTGCCCGCCTGCACCGCAATGGTGCCGCTGGCGTCATCGAATGCCAGATCCAGGGGCGTGGCCACCTCCTGCACGCAAGCCAGGTCGTAATCCCATTCGCCGCCCTCGTCGGCCGGACCGCAGCCGCCAGGGAACTGCGCATGTGCCCAGGCCAGCACCTGTGCCACTTCGGCATGCAGGGCCGCCACCTGCGCCGGGGATACTGCAGCCATCGCATCGAACGTGCCGGTGCCCTCGAAGTCTTCGCTGTAGTCAAAATCCAGGTAGCGCAGGGGCATGGCGTGAGGTGGGGGCAGGGTGGGCCGTGCATTGTCGCGCAGCAGGGGGCTGCATTTCCTAGAATGGCGGGCTTCGCTTCTCCAAGGTCTTGCGTTCCATGCCTGCTGCCAGCACCGATGCCATCCTGCACATCAACGGCCTGTGCTTTGCCTACCCCGAATGCCCGTTGTTCCAGGGCCTGGACGCCCGATTGCCGGCCGGCACCACGCTCGTGCTCGGCGCCGACAGCAGTGGAAAGACCAGCCTTCTGCGCCTGTTGGCGGGCGAGCTTGTCGCTGGCGCCGGCCAACTGGTGCTCAAGGGTGTGCCTTTGCATGCCTCACCTGCCGCCTACCGCGCCCAGGTGTTCCAGGGCGACCCACGCTCGGACGCGCTGAGCGAACAGGTGGCGCAGGACTGGCTGGCGGCGCTGCCCGCCCGCTACCCGCAGTTCGATGCGGCGGCGCTGGTCCGACACATCGAAGGCTTCGAACTCCAGGAGCATCTGCACAAGCGCTTCCTGATGCTGTCCACCGGCACGCGGCGCAAGGTGTGGACGGCCGGGGCCCTGGCCTCGGGCGCGGCGCTGACGCTGATCGACGAGCCCGTGGCGGGGCTCGACAAGCCCTCGGTGCAGTACCTGCAGCAGGCGCTGGCCGCCATGGCGACCCAGGCGGACCGTGCCGTGGTGGTGGCCCACTACGATGCCCTGGTGGGTGTGCCTTGGCAGGCCACCATCGCGCTGCCTGACCGGTAACCCTGGCCGAACAGGATCGTTTCCCAGGCCCTAAACTGGGGTCTGTGCCGCCATTGCGGCCGTTTTCACCGGAAATTCCCATGGACGCCCTTCTTTTCGCCCCCGTCGCCGTGGCCATCGCCCTGACGCCCGGCCCCAACAATTTCTGCGGCCTCAACAACGGCATTCGTGCCGGTGTGGGCGCAGCCCTGGTGGGCACCCTCGGGCGGGCGGCGGCGTTTGCGATTTTTCTCACCGTATCGGCCGTGGGCCTGGGGGCCATGCTGCTGGCGTCCGAAGCCGCCTTCACTGCCGTGAAGTGGGTGGGCGCCTGCTACCTGTTCTGGCTGGGCTGGCGCGCCTGGCGCAGCCGCGAGTTCAATGGCCTGGAGGTCGTGGACGGGGCCGAGGTGGCTGCGAGCGCGGCGCCGGTGCGCCTGTGGTCGCTGATCACGCAAGAGTTCCTGCTGGGCATCACCAACCCCAAGGCCATCATCCTGTTCGCGGCCATCTTTCCGCAGTTCATCGACCCGGCGCAGCCGGCGGCGCGCCAGTTCCTCATATTGGGCAGCGTGTACCTGGCGGCCGAGTTCGTCGCCACGGCGGTCTACGCCGCAGGTGGCCGGCAGATCCGCCGCTTCATCCGCACTTCGCGCGGCGTAGTGCGCTTGAACAAGGCCACGGGTGGCTTCTTCATGGGCGCGGGCGGCCTGCTGCTGGCCACCAACCGCTGACCCGCACCGCACCTGGGTTTCTGCTTTGAAAACGCCGTAAAGCGAGGGTAAAGGCAGGGTAAATCCCGGCCCAGGGGCTCTGGAGTGTCGCGGCGGGTGGCTACCATAGCCACGAATCCATTTGTTACGCCCACCATGCCCTCCCTCCGTTTCCCGTCTGTGCCTTCGCGGTCCCTCTTGCGCCAGCAGGGGCGTGCCCTGTGGTGGGTGTTGTTGCTGGTGCTGATTGCGGCCGCTGTGGGTGGGGGTCTGTGGTGGAAGCAGCGCCAGGCAGCCCCTGCCCAGGCCGACGCGCCTGCGGGGCGGGGCGGCCCGGGCGGCCCCGGTGGCCGGGGGCCGGCCCGTTTCAGCGTGGGCGGCCAGACGCAACCGGTGTCGGTCGGCGTGGTGCGGCGCCAGGACGTGCGCGTGCAGGTCAACGCCATCGGCACCATGAGCGCACGCGCCACGGCGGTGGTGCGGGCCAAGGTCAGCGGCGAGCTGACCAGCCTGCGCTTCAAGGAGGGCGAAGAGGTCAAGGCCGGCCAGTTGCTCGCCGAGATCGACCCCCGCAGTTACCAGGCCTCGCTGGGCCAGGTGCAGGGCAATCTCGCACGCGACCAGGCCCTGCTCAAGAACGCGCAGCTGGACCTCAAGCGTTACCAGGACCTGCTGGCCAAGGACTCCATCGCCAGCCAGCAGGTGGACACCCAGGCTGCGCAGGTGCGACAGCTCGAAGGCACCGTGGCGGCTGACCAGGCCCAGGTGGATGCCGCCAAGCTGCAGCTGAGCTACACCCGCATCACCGCGCCCATCGCCGGGCGCCTGGGCTTGCGCCAGGCCGACCGGGGCAACGTGGTCGGCCCCTCGGACGCCAACGGCATCGTCACCATCAACCTGGTGCGCCCCATCGACGCGGTGTTCTCCGTGCCCGAGGCGCACCTGGCGCAGATCAACCAGCGCCTGTCCCAAGGCGCCGAGCTGCCCGTGGAGCTGTGGGACCGCGAGCAAAAGCGCCGCCTGGCGCGTGGCCGCCTGGGCGCCCTGGACAACGCCATCGACGCCACCACCGGCACCATCAAGGTCAAGGCCAGCTTTGCCAACGACGACGGCACGCTGTTCCCCAACCAGTTCGTGAACGTGCGCCTGCAGGTCAACCTGCTGGAAAACGCGCTGACCGTGCCCGGCACGGCCATCCAGAACAACTACGTCTACCTGGTGCAGCCCGACGGCACGGTGACGCAGCGGCGCATCCGCGTGGGCGTGGCCGACGGCGACCGGGTGGCGGTCGAAGGTGAGCTCAAGGACGGCGACCAGGTGGTGGTCGACGGCATTGACCGCCTGCGCGAAGGCGCCAAGGTGGCCGTGATCGATTCGGGCGCCGCCGCCCGCGCCGACGAGGCCGCACAGGATGGCGGCGCCCGCCGCGCGGCCATGATGCGCAACCTGACCCAGGAAGAGCGCGACAAGCTCGCCAAGATGACGCAGGAGGAGCGCCGCGCCTTCTTGCGCAGCAAGCGCAACCAGCCCGGTGCCGCCGGGCCTGCAGGCGCGGCCAGCGGCACGGTGGGTAGCGAGGCCGCAGCGCCAGCTGCCGGTGCATCTGCTGCTGCCGGGCCTTCGCCTGCGGCATCGCGCCCTGCTGGTGGCCGCGGCGCCGAGGGTTCGCGCGGGGCCACCGAGGGTGCACCACGCGAAATGCCCCGGGTCGGCACTGGCGCCGGCGCCGAAGGCGGTCCGCGTGCGGAGGGCGGTGCCACCGACGGAGAGCGCCGCCCTGGCATGTCGCCCGAGGTGCGGGCTCTGCTTGAAAAGATGAGCCCCGAGGAGCGCCAGAAGCTGCAGGCCATGGCGCCCGACGAGCGGCGTGCCTTCATCCGCAGCAAGATGCAGGCGGCCGGCATTGCGGCCCCTGGCGCAGCGGCGTCGCGCTGACGCGGCCCCGATCACCCTGAAGCGGGCACCGTCCCCATGAACCTTTCGCGCATCTTCATCCTGCGCCCCATCGCCACCTCGCTGCTGATGGTGGCGCTGCTGATCGCAGGCCTGCTGGCCTACCGGCTGCTGCCCATCTCGGCCCTGCCCGAGGTGGACTACCCCACCATCCAGGTCACCACGCTGTACCCGGGTGCGAGCCCCGACGTGATGACCTCCAACGTCACCGCGCCGCTGGAGCGCCAGTTCGGCCAGATGCCGGGCCTCGCGCAGATGTCCTCCACCAGCTCGGGCGGGGCCTCGGTCATCAACCTGCGCTTTGCGCTGGATATGGCCATGGACGTGGCCGAGCAGCAGGTGCAGGCGGCCATCAACGCCGGCAGCAACCTGCTGCCGAACGACCTGCCCATGCCGCCCATCTACAGCAAGGTGAACCCGGCGGACGCCCCCATCCTCACGCTGGCCATCACCTCGCCCTCGCTGCCCGTGATCCGCGTCA
This sequence comes from Acidovorax sp. Root219, assembly GCF_001428665.1. Classification (GTDB taxonomy): domain Bacteria; phylum Pseudomonadota; class Gammaproteobacteria; order Burkholderiales; family Burkholderiaceae_C; genus Acidovorax. Next base: position 224,763 of record NZ_LMIJ01000008.1, on the reverse strand, counting down.
ACGACCTGGTGGAGAACCGCCTGGCGCCCAAGCTCTCGCAGGTCAAGGGCGTGGGCCTGGTGGCCATCGCGGGCGGGCGCCGCCCGGCCGTGCGCATCCAGGTCAATCCGGTGGCGCTGGCGGCGGTGGGCATGACGCTCGAAGACGTGCGCAGCATGATCGCCTCGTCCAACGTCAAGCAGGCCAAGGGCGGCTTCGACGGCCCGGCACGCGCTTCGACCATCGACGCCAATGACCAGTTGCAGTCCGCCCAGGAGTACCAGAACCTGGTGATCGCCTTGCGCAATGGCGTGCCCGTGCGCCTGAGCGACGTGGCCGCCACGGTGGACGACGCCGAGAACACCCGCCTGGCCGCCTGGGCCGGCACGCCCGACACGGGCGCGCGCGCAGGCGTGATCCTCAACATCCGGCGCCAGCCCGGCGCCAATGTGATCGAGACGGTGGACCGCATCAAGGCCCTGCTGCCGCAGCTGCAGAGCACACTGCCGGCCTCGCTGGACGTGCAGATCCTCACCGACCGCACGGTCACCATCCGCTCCTCGGTCAAGGACATGCAGGTCGAGCTGGCCCTGGCCATCGGCCTGGTGGTGGCGGTGATCTTCGTGTTTTTGCGCAGCGCCTCGGCCACGCTCATCCCCAGCGTGGCGGTGCCGCTGTCGCTGGTGGGCACCTTCGGCGTCATGTACATGGCGGGGTTCTCGATCAACAACCTCACGCTGATGGCGCTGACCATCTCCACCGGCTTCGTGGTGGACGACGCCATCGTGATGATCGAGAACATCGCGCGCTACGTGGAGGAGGGCGAGCCCCCGCTGCAGGCCGCGCTCAAGGGCGCCAAGCAGATCGGCTTCACCATCATCTCGCTGACCATCTCGCTGATTGCGGTGCTGATCCCGCTGCTCTTCATGGGCGACGTGGTGGGCCGGCTGTTCCACGAGTTCGCCATCACCATGGCCGTGGCCATTTTGATCTCGGCCGTGGTCTCGCTCACGCTCACGCCCATGCTGTGCGCGCGCCTGTTGCGCCACACGCCCGAGGAAAGCCATGGCCGCCTGTACCAGGCCACGGGCCGCTTCTTCGACCGCACCATCGCGCACTATGGCCGCGCGCTGAACTGGGTGCTGGGCCACCAGGGGCTCACCTGGATCGTGTTCATCGCCACGCTGGCGCTCACGGTGCTGCTGTACATGGTGGTGCCCAAGGGCTTCTTCCCGGTGCAGGACACGGGCACGCTGCAGGCCACGACCGAGGCCGACCAATCCATCTCGTTCGCCGCCATGGCCGAGCGCCAGCAGCAGCTGGCCGAGCGCATCCTGCGCGACCCGGCCGTCAAGAGCGTCTCGTCCTTCATCGGCGTGGACGGCGCCAACACCACGCTCAACACCGGCCGCCTGCTGATCGACCTGAAGCCCCATGGCGAGCGCGACAAGGCGTCCACCGTGGTGCGCCGCCTGGCCGACGACACGGCCGACCTGCCCGGCATCCGCCTGTATGCCCAGCCGGTGCAGGACCTGACCATCGAGGACCGCGTGGCGCGCACGCAGTACCAACTCCTGGTCTCCTCGCCCGATTCCACGCAGTTGCAGGCCAGCACCGCCGACCTGGTGCGCCGCATGCGCGGCCTGCCGCAGCTGGCCGACGTGGCCAGCGACCTGCAGAGCCAGGGCCTGCAGGCTTATGTGCAGATCGACCGGGCCCAGGCCAGCCGCCTGGGGGTCACGGTGTCGGGCATCGACACGGCGCTGTACAACGCCTTCGGCCAGCGCCTCATCTCCACCATCTTCACCCAGTCCAACCAGTACCGCGTGGTGCTGGAGGTGGCGCCGCAGTTCAAGGTGGGCCCCGAGGCGCTGGCCAACATCTACGTCACCTCCACGGCCGGCAAGCCGGTGGCGCTGTCCACCGTGGCGCGCATCGAGGAGCGGCCCATGGCCCTGGGCGTGAACCACGTGGGCCAGCTGCCCGCGGCCACCATTTCGTTCAACACCGCGCCCGGCGTGGCGCTGGGCGATGCGGTCAAGGCCATCCAGGCCGAGCAGGCCGCCGCCAAGGAAGCGGGGCTGCTGCCGCTTTCGGTGGAGACCAGCTTCCAGGGCGCTGCGCTGGCCTTTCAGGCTTCGCTGTCGAACACGCTGTTGCTCATCCTGGCGGCGGTGGTCACCATGTACATCGTGCTCGGCGTGCTTTACGAAAGCACCATCCACCCGATCACCATCCTCTCCACCCTGCCGTCGGCCGGCGTGGGCGCGCTGCTGGCGCTGCTGGTGACGGGGCTCGACGTGGACATCATCGCCATCATCGGCATTGTGCTGTTGATCGGCATCGTCAAGAAGAACGCGATCATGATGATCGACTTCGCGCTGGAGGCCCAGCGCGAGCAGGGCATGGGCGCGCGCGAGGCCATCTACCAGGCCTGCCTGCTGCGCTTTCGCCCGATCCTGATGACCACGCTGGCGGCCCTGCTGGGTGCCCTGCCGCTGATGCTGGGCACGGGTGTGGGCAGCGAGCTGCGGCATCCGCTGGGCGTGACCATGGTGGGCGGCCTCATCGTGAGCCAGCTGCTCACGCTGTTCACCACGCCGGTGATCTACCTGACCTTCGAGAACGCGGCCGAGCGCTGGCGCGCACGGCGCGCGGCCAAGGCGGCCGCGGCGCAGGGGGAGAGCCATGCGCAGGGCTGAAACTGCTGCGGTGGGTGGGGGCATGCCGTGAGCCTGTCCACCCCTTTCATCCACCGCCCCATCGCCACCATGCTGCTCACCATCGGCCTGGCGCTGGCGGGGGCGGTGTCGTACTTCCTGCTGCCCGTGGCACCGCTGCCGCAGGTCGATTACCCCACCATCTCGGTCTCGGCCAGCCTGCCCGGGGCCAGCCCCGACACCATTGCCGCCACGGTGGCCACGCCGCTGGAGCGGGCCCTGGGGGCCATCGCGGGCGTCAATGAAATCACCTCGCGCTCCACGCTGGGCAGCACCTCCATCACGCTGCAGTTCGACCTGAGCCGCACGGTGGACAGCGCCGCGCGCGACGTGCAGGCGGCCATCAATGCATCGCGCACGCTGCTGCCCACGGGCATGCCCAGCAACCCCACCTACCGCAAGGTGAACCCGGCCGATTCGCCCATCATGATCCTCGCGCTCACGTCCAGCTCGCTCACGCGCGGGCAGATGTACGACGCGGCCTCCACCGTCATGGCGCAAAAGCTCTCGCAGGTCGAGGGCGTGGGCCAGGCCTCCATCAGCGGCGGCGCATTGCCCGCCGTGCGCGTGCAGCTCGACCCGCTGCGCCTGGCGGCCAACGGCGTCTCGCTGGAGCAGGTGCGTGCGGCCATTACCAGCACCAATGCCAATCGCCCGCTCGGCTCGGTCGAGCGCGAGGACCATTACTGGCAGGTCACGGCCAACGACCAGGCCCGCGTGGCAGCCGACTACGCCCCCCTGGTGCTGCGCTGGAAGGACGGCAACGCCATCCGCCTGGCCGACGTGGCCCAGGTCACCGACTCGGTGCAGGACGTGCGCAACTTCGGCGTTGCCAATGGCAAGCCGGCCATCCTGCTGCAGGTGTACAAGCAGCCCGGCGCCAACATCCTCGAAGCGGTGGAGCGCGTGCGTGCGCTGCTGCCGGCGCTCAAGGCGTCCATCCCGGCGGCCATCGACATCGAGATCGTCTCCGACCGCACGCCCACGCTGCGCGCCTCGGTCAAGGAGGTGGAGCGTGCCCTGCTGATCGCCGTGGCGCTGGTGATCATGGTGGTGTTTCTGTTCCTGCGCAATGCGCGCGCCACGCTCATCCCCAGCGTGGCGGTGCCGGTGTCGCTGGCGGGCACCTTCGGCATCATGTACCTGGCGGGCTACACGCTCGACAACCTGTCGCTGATGGCGCTCACCGTGGCCACCGGCTTCGTGGTGGACGACGCCATCGTGGTGCTCGAGAACATCATGCGCCACATGGAGCGCGGCAAGACGGCGCTGCAGGCCTCGCTCGACGGCGCGCGCGAAATCGGCTTCACCGTGGTGTCCATGAGCATCTCGCTGATCGCGGTGTTCGTGCCCATTTTGTTCATGGGCGGCATCGTGGGCCGGTTCTTTCGCGAGTTCGCCATCGTCATGTCGGCGGCCATCCTGGTGTCGCTGGTGGTCTCGCTGACCACCACGCCCATGATGTGCGCGGTGCTGCTCAAGCAGCACCGCGCGCCCAGGGCGCCCAGCCAGTCCCGCTGGGCGCGCTTTTCGCGCTGGGTCGACCGGCTGCAGGAGCGCGGCCTGCGCGCCTATCGCCGCAGCCTGGCCTGGTGCCTGCGCCACCAGCCCGTGGTGCTGCTGGTGCTGCTGGGCGTGGTGGCCAGCAACGTCTACCTGTACACCGCCATCGACAAGGGCTTCATGCCCGAGCAGGACACGGGCCGCATCTCGGGCTTCATCCGGGCCGACCAGTCCACCTCGTTCCAGGCCATGGAGCAGCGGCTGCAGCGCTTTCTGGCCATCGTGCAGGCCGACCCGGCGGTGGAGCATGTCACCGGCTTCACGGGCGGCTGGCAGCGCAATGCGGCGCAGATGTTCATGTCGCTCAAGCGCGGGCCGGGGCAGGAGAGCTCGGACGCAGTGATCGCGCGGCTGCGCGAGCAGCTCAAGAACGAGCCCGGCGCGCGCCTGTTCATGACCCCCCAGCGCGACATCCGCATCGGCGGGCGGCAGAGCAGCGCCTCGTTCGACTACACGCTGCAGGCCGACGACATCGCCGAGCTGCGCACCTGGGAGCCGCGCATCCGCCAGGCCCTGTCGCAGCTGCCCGAGCTGGAGGACGTGAACAGCGACGTGCAGGACTACGGCCTGCAGACCACGCTGGTGATCGACCGCGACGCCGCCACGCGCACGGGCCTGTCGGTGGCCACCATCGACGCCACGCTCAACGACGCCTTCGGCCAGCGCCAGGTGGGCGTGATCTACAACCCGCTCAACCAGTACCGCGTGGTGATGGAGGCCGCGCCCCAGTACCTGCAGGACCCCGAGACGCTGCGCAGCTTCTTCTTCGTGAACAACCTGGGCCAGCAGATACCGCTCACGGCCTTTGCGCGCATCACGCAGACCAATACGCCGCTGTCGGTCAGCCACGACCGGGGCACGCCGGCCAGCACGGTGAGCTTCAGCCTGGCGCCGGGCATTTCGCTGTCGCAGGCCACCGACGCGGTGCACAACGCGGTGTCCGAGCTGGGCGTGCCCGTGGGCATACGCGGCATCTTCGGCGGCACGGCCGGGGCCTTCCAGGATGCGCTGGCCGGGCAGCCGCTGCTGATCCTGGCGGCCATCATCACCATCTACCTGGTACTGGGCATCCTCTACGAGAACCTGGTGCACCCGCTCACCATCCTCTCCACCCTGCCATCGGCCGGCGTGGGTGCGCTGCTGGCGCTGATGCTGTTCAAGACCGAGTTCTCGCTGATCGCGCTGATCGGGGTGATCCTGCTCATCGGCATCGTCAAGAAGAACGCGATCATGATGATCGACTTCGCGCTGGTGCGCCAGCGCGGCGGCCACGTGAGCGCCGCCCAGGCCATCTACCGCGCCTGCAACCTGCGCCTGCGCCCCATCCTCATGACCACCATGGCAGCCATTTTTGGCGCGCTACCCCTGGCCCTGGGCCGGGCCGATGGCGCCGAGCTGCGCCAGCCCCTGGGCATCGCCATCGTAGGCGGGCTGCTGTTCAGCCAGGTGCTCACGCTCTACACCACGCCCGTGGTCTACGTGGCTCTGGACCGCCTGCGCGCACGCGTGCTGCGCACGGCGCGCCGCTGGCGCAGACAGCGCCCAGCGCCGGGCCCCGCCGTGGCGCTTCAAGGAAACGATTGATGCTTTCGACCCCTTCTTCCCCGTTCCCCGCACGCCTGGCGCTGTCGCTGGCCGTGCTGGCCCTGCTGGGTGCCTGCGCCAGCCAGCAGGCCTACGAGCGCCCGGCCATGGACATCCCGCCGGCCTACAAGGAAAGCAGCGCTGCCGCCCAGGGCCTGTGGCAGCCCGCCCAGCCCGGTGGTGACCAGACCTTGCCCCCCGCATGGTGGTCGCTGTATGGCGATGCCACGCTGGATGTGCTGCAGCAGCAGGCCGCCGCTGGCAACCAGAACATCGCGCTGAGCGTGGCGCGCCTGCGTGGCGCCCAGGCGGCGGTGGCCAGCAGCAGCGCCAGCCTGCTGCCCAGCCTGGGCGCCAGCGCCAGCAGTTCGCGCTCGCGCAGCGGCAGCACGCTGCAGGCCGACGGCAGCAGCAATGCGCGCATCAGCACCAGCCATTCGCTGGGCCTGAATGCGAGCTGGGAACTCGACCTCTGGGGCCGCATCTCGGGCACGGTGGATGCCGCCCGCGCCAGCGCCCAGGCCAGCGCCGACGACCTGGCCGCCATGCGCCTGTCGGTGCAGGCCACGGTGGCGCAGACCTATTTTTCGCTGCGCGCCGCCGAGGCCCAGGCCCGGCTGCTGCGCGAAACGCTCGATGCCTATGACCGCAGCTGGGAGCTCACGCGCAACCGCCAGGCGGCCGGCGTGGCATCGCTGGCCGACGTGGCCCAGGCCGAGGCGCAGTACAAGAACACCCAGGTGCAGCTGCTCGAATCCGAGACCAACCGCACCCAGCTCGAGCATGCGCTCGCCGCCCTGGTGGGCCAGGCGCCCGCCGCCTTCAGCCTGCCGGCCACGGCCGAGCTGCCAGCCCCGCCGCCCGTGCCCGCGCAACTGCCCTCGCAACTGCTGGAGCGCCGCCCCGACATCGCCGCCGCCGAGCGCCGCGTGGCTGCTGCCAATGCCCAGATCGGCGTGGCGCGCGCGGCCTTCTTCCCGGCGCTCACGCTCTCGGGCTCGGCCGGGTACCGGGGTTTGGAGCTGTCCAACCTGCTGAGTGCGCCCAACCTGTTCTGGTCGCTGGGCCCGGCGCTGGCCGTCTCGCTGTTCGATGGCGGTGCGCGCACTGCCGCCGTGGAATCGGCCCGCGCCAGCAACGACCAGGCCGCTGCGAGTTACCGCCAGACGGTGCTGACGGCGCTGCAGGAGGTGGAGGACAACCTCACGGCTGCCACCGCCCTGGCGCAGGAGCAGCAGCTGCAGACCGAGGCCCTGGCCGCCGCCCAGCGCGCCCTCGATGTGGTGAACAACCAGTACCGCGCGGGCACCGTGGGCTTCCTCAACGTGATCACGGCCCAGGCCTCGGTGCTCTCGTCGCAGCGCAGCCTGATCGACGTGAAGAACCGCCGCCTGGCAGCTGTGAACATGCTGCTCAAGAACGTGGCGGGCAACTGGGAGCCGCTGGCGCGTTGAGGGGGCCGCCTGCGGTCAGGTCAACCCGCATGGTCCGTGGACGCGAACACCCTCCAGCCCTGGTCGCTGTGCAGCAGGTTGTAGGACTCGCGCCAGCCACTGACCACGCTGCCATCGGAGCGCAAGATCTCCCAGGAGACGGTCGCCAGCACGCTGAGTGCACCCATGGACACCACCTCCAGATCGCGGTACCGGCACGACCGGCAGCCTTCTCCATGGTACGTGGTGAGTACGGACTGGAAGTAGCCGGCAATCTCCTGCCCGCTGTGGAAGGACCGCAGCGCCCCCTGGGCATCCAGTGAGATGCAGGGCTCGGCATAGCGCTGGGCCACGAGGAAACCGTCGAACGTGGCGAAGGCCACAACGAAGTCATCGAAGAATTGCCGGATCTGGTGATGCAGGTCAGTGGTGGCGGGCATGCGACGTCTTCCTGTTGTGCGATGGGTGTCCGGCGGCAAACGGGCCGGACGGGTGGGCCGGGCTCATTCTGCAGCCCCGCCACGCGACTGCGCGCCTTCGGCCAGCAGCCATTCGCGGAACGCCGCAAACGCCGGCAGGTCCAGCCGGTCGGGCCGGTAGCACAGGTAGTGGCCCTGGTCCACGCGAATGGCGCTGCCGCAGGGGGCGAGCAGCGAGCCCTCGGCAAACTCCTTTTGCACCAGCAGGGCCGGCACCAGCCCGATGCCCAGGCCGTTGAGCGCGGCCTGGATCAGCGCCGAATACTGGGCGAAGCGCGGGCCCGCGAGGGTCTGCACCTCGGGCACGCCATGCTGCGCGGCCCATTGTCGCCAGGCCGTGGGCGCGCCCTCGTGGTGCAGCAGGGTGTGGCCCAGGATGTCCGCAGGCTGGGCGATGCGGTGGCGCCCCGCGACCAGGCTGCGCGCCACGATGAGCACGAACTCGCGCCCTGCGATGTATTCGGACACCACGCCCGGCCAGCCGTCGGGGCCGTAGCGGATGGCGGCGTCCACACCGGCCGGTATGCCGTCGCTGGGCTCCAGGTGGCGGCTGAAGCTGAGCATCACGTGGCGGCTTTTCTGGCTGAAGTCCGGCAGGCGCGGGATCAGCCACTTGGTGAGGAAGGTGGGTACGCTGGCCAGCGTGAGCAGGCCTGCACCTGCATCGCCCGAGCGGGCCTCGAAGGTGGCGGCCTCGATGGCGCGCAGGCCGCCCGAGATCTTCTGCCAGTACACCCGCCCTTGCGGTGTGAGCTCCACCCCGCGGCCGTTCTTCTGCAGCAGTTGGCGGCCCAGAAAGGCTTCCAGCCCTGCCACCTGCTTGCTCACGGCGCTGGCCGTGATGCACAGTGCGCCCGAGGCCAGGGTGATGCTCTGGTGCCGGGCCACGGCGTCGAAGGCCAGCAGTTCCTGGATGGTCGGGCAGTCGCGTTTCATATCCGGGTTTGGTGAAAGCTGTGTGAAAAACGTTTTCCAATTGCTCAGCTGTCCTCATCCAGGTTTCACCCATCATGGGGTGGTCTCTCCCTAGAATTTGGCCAGTGCTGCGGCATGCCTTGTGGCGGACAGTAGCGCATCCGGAAAGTATGCCGGTGATTCTGACATTGGAGACAACAACGTGGTCCGCGGCATTTCCCTCATCTACGGCCTGTACCTGCTGCTGCCCATCGCGCTGCTCATGCTCGGCAGCGTGGGCGGCAACTGGACCAACACGCTGCTGCCCACGGGCACCACGGGCCAGTGGTACCTCGACCTCTGGCAGGACACCTCGTTCCGCAAGGCCTTCGTGAGCAGCCTGGTGGTGGCCATGGCGGCCTGCGCCATCAACACCGTGCTGGCGCTGCCCCTGGCCTATGCCCTGTACCACGGCGCGCGCCGCAGCGGCGGCATGGCGGCGCGCATCGTGAGCGCCATGCCGGTGGCCGTGCCGGCCATCACCCTGGCTTTTGGCTACATGGTGGTGTTCAACACCGATCTTGCGCCCTGGCTAGGCTCCATGCCGCTGCTCATCGCGGCGCACGCCATTCTCACGCTGCCCTACCTCACCAACACGCTGCTGACCGATCTGCGCCACCTGGACCTTGGCCGGCTCGAACAGGCCGCAGCCACGCTGGGCGCCTCGGGCTGGCAGCAGTTCACCGGCATCGTGCTGCCCAGCCTGCGCCAGAGCCTGCTCAGCGGCCTGGTGATGGTGGCCGCCATCTCGGTCGGCGAGTTCGGCGTGTCCAACCTGCTCACCAGCTTTCAGAACCGCACCTACCCCGTCGTGCTGCTGCAGGCGTTCTATGGCGCCACGGGCTTTGCCTGTGCCGCCACGGTGATCCTGCTGGGTCTGGCGGGTGCATCGGCCCTGCTGTCCTCAACCCTCGTCAAAGCCCGCCCATGAGCCTCGTCCTCGACAACGTCAGCTACCACTATCCCGGCAGCACGCACGGCCTGCACGAGGTCTCCCTGGATGTGCGCACCGGCGAACTGGTGGCGGTGATCGGGCCCAGCGGCTCGGGCAAATCCACGCTGCTCCAGCTGGTGTCGGGGCTCACCACCGGCCACACGGGCCACATCACCTTCGATGGCAAGGACATGTCGCGCACACCGGTGCACGAGCGCCGCATGGGCATGGTGTTCCAGAGCTATGCCCTGTTCCCGCACCTGTCGGTGCTCGACAACGTGGCCTACGGCCTCAAGCTGCGCAAGGTGGGCGTGGCCGAGCGCCACCGGCGCGCGCAGGAACTGCTCGACATCGTGGGCCTGGGCAGCTACGCGCAGCGCAGCGTTGCCCAGCTCTCGGGCGGGCAGCAGCAGCGGGTGGCATTGGCGCGGGCGCTGGCCATCGACCCGCTGGCCCTGCTGCTGGACGAGCCGCTGTCGGCGCTCGACGCCAGTGTGCGTGGCCACCTGCGCGACGAGATCCGCGCCATCCAGCAGCGCTTTGGCGCCACCACGCTGCTGGTCACGCACGACCAGGAAGAGGCGCTGGTCATGGCCGACCGCGTGGCCATGCTCAAGGACGGCCGGCTGCTGCAGATCGCCACCCCGCGCCAGATCTACGAGCAGCCCGCCAGCCGCGCGGTGGCCGAGTTCGTTGGCCTATCCACCATCCTGCCTGCCAAAGTGGCATCGCCCGGGCGGCTCGATCTGGGGTTTGCCGAACTGGCGGCCGACACGGGCACCCGCGCTGCGGGCGCCGAGGTGCATGTGCTGGTGCGGCCCGAGCATATCGAGCCCGACCCGCCGCCGGGTAGCGTGAACCGCCTGGCCGGGCGCACTGGTGCACAGCGCTACCTGGGCGCGCTCACGCGCTACGACTTCGAGGTGCCCGGTGCGGCCAAGCCTTTCCTGGCCGAGTCCCCCGTGCCTGCGGTTCAAGCCATCGCCATCGCGCCCGAGCACATCCGCCTTCTTGACGACTGAGTTTCTTCCCTCACCCAACCCATCCCACCGAGGAGCCACCATGCAACGCAGACAACTGATCCAGGCCGCCGGCGCATTGCCAGTACTGTCATTCGCAACGCTTGCCGCCCGCACCGCCTTCGCCTTCGACGGCCCCGAGCTCTATGCGGGCGAGAAGGCCCTGTACGCCGAGGCGCAGAAGGAAGGGCTGTGCGTCTCGTTCGACACGGGCCCCGAGTGGGCCAACTGGAAGTCGCTGTTCCGCGACTTCAAGAAGCGCTACCCCGAGATCGAGCTGACCTACAACGACATCGGTTCCGCCGCCACCGTGGTGGCGCTGGAAAAGACCCGCCGCCGCCCGCAGGCCGACACCGCCTACTACTTCGCAGCGTCGGCCGTGGACGCGGCGAAGAAGGACGTGGTCGCCCCCTTCAAGCCCGTCAACTTCGACAAGCTGCCCCCCGTGTTCCGCGAGGCCGAGGGCCGCTGGTTCACCATCCACACGCTCAACATCGCCTTCCTGGTGAACAAGAAGCTGGTGAAGAACGTGCCCACCGGCTGGGCCGACCTGCTCAAGCCCGAGTTCAAGAACACCGTGGTCTACCTGGACCCGCGCTCCACCGGCATCGGCCAGGTGCTGACCTTTGCCGCGGCCTACGCCAACGGCGGCAGCGTGGACAACGTGCAGCCCGGCACCGACTACCTGGGCAAGCTGCATGCCGCCGGCAACGTGCTGCGCGTGGAGGGCACCACGCCCTATGCCAAGTTCCTGAAGGGCGAAATCCCCATCTGGATCAGCTACGAGAACGACGGCCTCAAGGCCAAGCATGTGGACGGCATGGGCGATGCGGTCGAGGTGGTGATCCCCAAGGAGGCCAGCGTGGCCGCGCCCTATGCCATCAGCCTGGTGAAGAACGGCCCCAACCCCAATGCCGGCAAGCTCTGGCTCAACTTCATCATGAGCGAGGCCGGGCAGACGCTGTTCGCGCAGGGCTTCGTGCGCCCTGCTGTGCCCGGCACGCCGCTGTCTGCCGACGTGGCCGCGAAGATGCCGGCCGCGCCGCAGATCCGCCCGCTCGACGTGGTCAAGGCCTCCGAGCGCAAGGCCGAGGTCGACCGCCTGTGGGCCCAGGCGGCCCTGGGCAACAAGTAGGCTTGCCAGCATGCGACGTTTCGGTGCCTGGCCCGCATGGGCCTTCATGGCGCTCTTTTTCGCGGTGCCGCTGGCGGCCCTGCTGCCCGAGGCGTTTGGCGATGGCGGCAGCGCCTTTGCGCGCCTGTTCGGCAACCCGCTGTTCCCCGGTGCGCTGCGCAGCACGCTGGCGCTGGGGCTGGCGGCGGGCGCGGTGTCGGCGCTGGTGGGCGCCTGCATCGCCATCGAGCTGGCACGCCAGAGCCCATCGCGGCGCCAGTGGATGATGACCTTGCTGGGCCTGCCGCTGGCCTTCTCGGGGCTGGTGATCGCCTACGGCTTCATCCTGGCCTTCGGGCGCGCGGGCTTCGTCACACAGTTGCTGGCGGGGCTGGGCGGCGATCCGGCCGTCATCGGCAGCTGGATCTACAGCGTCTCGGGCCTGGGCGTGGCCTATGCCTACTACCTGATCCCGCGCGTGGCGCTGTCGCTGTACCCGGTGTTCGCCAACCTCGACCTGCGCCCGGCGCAGGCCGCGCGCACGCTGGGTGCATCGCGCGCACGGGCCTTCTGGGACACGGTGGTGCCCGAGGTGCTGCCCTCGGTGCTGTCCAACGCCTGCATGGTGGCCGCAATCGCCATGGGCACCTATGGCACGGCGCTGGCGCTGGTGGGCACGCAGCTCAACATTCTGCCGCTGATGCTGCTGGCACAGGTCAGCGATGGCGGGTCGGATTTCGCGGTGGCGGCGGCCTTGTCGCTGGTGCTGATGGTCGTGTGTGTGGTGGTGATGGGAGTGGGTGATGTCTTTACGCGAAGGCGCGAACGCAATGCAGGCCATTGAAACCTGGCCGGCGCCGGTGGTGCAGGCGCTGCAGCACCTGGCCCTGAAGCAGAAGGGGCCGGGGCGCCACCGCCAGCCGGTGGCCGTGATCGGGCCCGGCGATGCCGACGAGGCCGAGTGCGCAGCCGCCTACGCCGTGGCGCATGCGCTGGCAGGCGCGGGCATGGCAGTGATCTGCGGCGGGCGCGGTGGTGTCATGGCCGCCGCATCGCGCGGGGCGACCGAGGCCGGGGGAATTGCCGTGGGCATCCTGCCCGAAGACGATGACTCCCAGGCCAACGAGTGGCTGAGCGTGGCGGTGCCCACCGGCATGGGGGAGATGCGCAATGCCATCATCGCGCGCGCCGGAGTCTGCCTGGTGGCCATCGGCAGCAACATGGGCACCCTGTCCGAGATGGCCATGGGCCTCAAGTGGGGTAAGCCGGTTTTCGTGCTGTACGGTGGCGTGGAGTTGCCCGGTGCGGTGCTGGTCAGCGACGTGAACGACATGCTGGCCAGGGTGCTGGCCTGCCTGCTTGCTTGAAGCGGGCGCGCGCGCTTCAGTCGTGGGCCTCCAGCTCCACACCGAGCAGGTCCTCCAGCGCCCAGAAGGATTCATCCGTCAGCGTGCCCACGAAAAGGCGCACACCGTCGTCCCACTCCACCTGGCACACGGCCTGGCCCGGCCGCAGGTAGGCGCTCATCCCGTTGACCGTGCCCAGGTGGTGCCAGTCGCCGCCTGCGAGCGCCGCCGCTGCGTCGGGCGTTGCCAGGCCCGAGCCCGTGAAGGGCAGGGCTTCGCCAAAGGCGGCCTGCCACGCCAGCATGGCGGCGATGAAGCCAGAGCAGGTGTCGCTGGCCGCATGCCACTCCAGCGTGGCGCCGGTGGTCGCTATCCATACGGGCGGGTCGGCCGGGGCATCGGCGCTGCAGTCCACGCCGTATCGCACCACGTCCTGGTTTTCTTCCACGAAGATCAGCCTGCCGTCCTGCACAGCCCATTCCGACGGTGCCAGGAACTGGTCGTACACGGCGGTGAAGTCGCGCGCATTGCCGGCCTGCAGGTAGAAATCGCGCAGTGCGTCCGGCACGGTGACCTGCAGGCCGGCCTCGGCCTTGTCGATGGCCTGCGGCGGCACGGCGTCCTGCGCGGCCAGGCGGCGCCCGAGCATGGCGAAGAGTTCCGGGTAGGGCAGGGTGGTCATGGTGCGTATCGTACGTTCACAGCTGTGGAAAGTTCCACGCCGCCAGGTGCCTGAGGTCCTTGGCGGAGCCCACGGGCAATCGGTCGGGCGTCGGCTGCGCATGGGGCGGCGCGGGCACCTGCGCGGCGATGCGTTTCACGCCGGTGGTCTTGTCCAGCCCGGCGCACCAGGTCTGCCAGCGGCTGCCGTCGTGCGTGCGGTCACGAAAGCCCCGGCCGGCCACGGCGTCGGCGGTGGGCGGTATGGGCGAGAGGATGTCCAGGTACTCCATGCGGCCGCGCAGGATGCCGCGCGCATCGGGCGTCACCTCGTGGCAGTAGGCGGCGCCCCAGAGGTCTTCGCGAAAGCGCACGGCATACACGTCCCCTGCGGCCAGCGGGCCCGGCAGGGCGCGGGGCGCCCTGGCCACACCGGGGGGTTGCGCCGCAGGCCTGGCACGGGGTGGTGGGGGTGGGGCAGCGGGTTCCCCTTCAGGGCGTTCCAGGTGGCCGAACAGGCGCTGCAGCAGGGCGCCGTTGGTGCCATCGCCCGCCGACCACCAGGCCAGCGGCGCGGGCACTTCCACGCGCACGCTGGGTCGCTGGTCGCGTTCGCGCGCTGTGGTGAAGCGGGTGAACAGGCCGGGGCGTTCGGGCGTCTCCAGCACCCCCATGAAAGCCAGCGCTTCGAGCAGTGATGCGTAGCGCTGGGGCTTGTGCGGCCGCAGCAGTTTCGTCTCCTGGAGGCTTTTGCGTGCCTGGCTGTAGCGGGTGGCTGGGGGCAGGGCGCGCAGCAGGTCCAGCAGGTGGTGCAGCAGCCAGACGTCGCGCGGCGTGGGGCGGGGCCAAAGCTCCTGCGGTAGCTTCACTGCGTCTTCAAGGGCCAGCACGGCACCCAGCGGGCCGTCCTCGTCGCTCCAGCCCGAGCCTTCGATGCTGCGGAAGTAGGCCAGCAGGGTGCGGTCCTTGGCCGATGTGGTGTGAAAGCAGGTGGCGCAGCGATCTCCTTGCTGGCCCATGGGCTGCATCGCATGCTCCGGCATCGCCAGGCCCAGGGCCACCGATGGCAGCACGGCCTGCCAGTGCAGCCCGCCTGATCCCAGAGAGGACACGAAGGCGTCGGCCGCGCGCCGCAGGTCCACCTGCGCGGCCAGGCTGCGCAAGCGCTGCGTGGCCGCGTCGTGCGGCAGCTGCACTTGGTCGTTGGGCTCCCAGCCAGCATCGGCCAGCTGCTGGCGCTCTTGGGCCGTCACGGTGTCGGGAATGCGGTGGAACGTCTGGCCGTTGTCGTCGATGCCCATGTTGGCCGAGGCATAGATACGCTGGAGCAGGGGCAGGACAGAATCGAAATCCATGGGTTCGTTGGCAGTTCGGTGAATGGAAAGACCATGGTGCCAGACGCACAGGGCGCGGACTGCAAACCCTGACCGGTCATCTGCAAAAGGGCGGCGTGGGCGTGAAAAATGCCCAGAAAAAACGGGCTCCTGCTCAGGTGCGCCCGCGCGCCAGGCCGCGCGCCACGCGCTCGGTGGCGGCCTGCAGCAGGTCGCGCAGGCTCTCCGGCTCCAGCACCTCGAACTCCACGTCCAGCGCCAGCAGCCAGTGCACCAGCGTGCTTTGCTGGTGGGCGCCGCAGGCCAGCACGCAGCGCTCGGCGTCCAGCACTTCGAGCACGCCGGCCGATGGTGGTATGCGCCGCGCCATGGCGGCGTGCGGCTGGTGCAGGATGATGCGCGCCTGCTGCGGGTACTGCGTCAGCGCCACCGAGCGCGACACATAGGCGCGCAGGTCGCCCCCGTCCGGGCCGGCGCGGGGGGAGAAGTGGGCCCCCGCCACCGCATCGCCGGCCATGCGGTCGATGCGGAAGGTGCGCCAGTCGCTGCGCGCCGGGTCCCAGGCCACCAGGTACCAGCGCTGGCCGCTGTGCACCAGGCCCTGCGGCTCCACGCTGCGCTGGCTGGCCTGGCCCTTGGCGTCCAGGTAGGCGAAGTCCACGCGCAGCTGGTCGCGGCAGGCCGTGGCCAGCACCGAGAGCGCAGCGGCGTGCACCGTGGGGCCCACATGCTCGGTGGGCAGGATGGCCGAGCGCAGCGCATCGATGCGCTTGCGCAGGCGCGCGGGCATGACCTGTTCGAGCTTGACCATGGCGCGCAGCGAGCTTTCCTCCACCCCGCCCACGGTGCCGGCCGTGGCCAGGCGCAGGGCAATCGCCACGGCCAGGGCCTCCTCGTCGTCGAGCAGCAGCGGCGGCAATGCCTGGCCGGCGCGAAAGGCATAGCCGCCGGCCACGCCGCTGCTGGCGTGGATGGGGTAGCCCAGCTCGCGCAGCCGGTCGATGTCGCGGCGCACGGTGCGCGGGTGGATCTCCAGGCGCTCGGCCAGTTCGGCACCGGCCCAGTGGCTGCGGGTCTGCAGCAGAGAGAGCACGCGCAGCAGGCGGGAAGACGAGGACAGCATGGAAATGAATGTACGTCGAATCGAGGGCGGAATCTGTCCTCAATGGATCCTACATTGCATCCACGTTCCCGGCGCAGTGCCGAAACGGATTGAACCCGTCAACCAACCAAGGAGTCTCCCATGTCCATCGTCCTCTACTGGCACCCCATGTCCAGCGCCACCCCCATCGCCAGCGCACTGGTCGAACTGGGCATTCCCCACGAGCGCGTCACGCTGGACCTGAAGGCCGGCGACCAGCGCCGCCCCGAGTTCCTGGCCCTCAACCCCAATGGCAAGGTGCCCACCATGGTGGTGGACGGCGATCCCATGTTCGAGACCCTGGCCATCCATTTCTGGCTGGCCGGGCAGTATGGTGTGGAGCGCGGCCTGTGGCCGAAGGAGGGCACACCCGAGCGCATGCAGGCCCTGTCCTGGGCGACCTGGGCCTATGTGACCTACGGCACCCTGCTGGTGCGCCTGCATGTGGCCACGCAGGGCGATGAGGCATTGCGCAGCGAGGTGCATGCGGCTGCAGCGCGCAGCGGTCTGGACCAGTTGCTCGCCCTGCTCGATGCCCGCCTGGCCGCACAGGCCTGGATGCTGGGCGCCGACTATTCGCTGGTGGACCTGATCGTGGGCTCCGTCCTCGGCTACAGCGTCTACGTCGGTGCGCCGGTGGCATCGCACCCGCATGTGCAGGCCTGGCTGGAACGCGTGCAGGCGCGCCCCTCCATGCAGCTCAAGGCCGATTGATCAACTGCCCTAAAGAAGCAGGAAGGCTGCCGCCGCAACGGCGGTTGGCAGCAGCGCCCCCACCAGCAGCCCGCCCGCGCCGATGCTGCCGTCCTCGAACCCGCCCTTGAGCAGGGCCACGCCGGCCGGGTTGGGGGCATTGGCAATCACGGTGAGGCCACCGCCTGCCACGGCGCCCGCCACCAGCATGTACTTGGCCGGGTCGGACATGCCTTCGATCAGCGAACCCAGGTAGGTCAGTGCCGCGTTGTCGGTGATGGCCGTGAGCCCCAGTGCGCCTGCAAACAGGGCCAGGGGCTGCAGGCCCGAGACGATGGGCTGTAGCCACCACTGCTGCATGCCGCCCAGCACCACCAGCCCGGCGAGAAAGAAGCCCACGAGCAATGCTTCCTTGATGATGAGCGGGCTCTGGTGCTTGTCGTAGGCCTGGGTGTAGCCCAGGAACATCAGGAACAGCGCCAGGAACACGACGGGGTGGTGGGCGAACAGCACCACGCCGGCCAGCAGGGCCAGGTGCACGGCCACTACGGCCATGGGGACCGATGGCACGCGGCTCGTGGTGGCGTCCGGGGCCGGCAGCAGGTGCCGGCGCAGCACGGCGGCGCAGACAGTGGCGTTGACCAGCACGGCGATGGCGGCCTTCCAGCCGAAGGTGGCCAGCATGAAGGCGCTGTCCCATTCCCAGGTGGTGGCCACCATCAGCACCGGTGGTGCGGCGTACGACGTGAGCGTGCCGCCGATGGACACGTTGACGAAGAGCACGCCCAGCGCGAAGTACTTCACGCGCTCGGGCACCGCCGGGCGAAAGATCTGCGGCGCCAGCATCAGCGCGGCAATGGTCATGGCCGCCGGCTCGGTGATCAGCGAACCCAGCAGCGGCACGGCCGCCAGCCCCAGCCAGGCGGTGGCCAGCGGCGTGGGCAGGGGCATGCGCCGTGCCATGGCGTCGATCGCTGCGATCACGGTGCGCAGCACGGGGCTCGAAGCCGCGATCACCATCACCACGAAGACGAACAGGGGCTCGGTGTAGTTGCGCGACTCGGCATAGGCGAGTGCTTCGGTACCGCCCGAGATCAGGGCCATGGCGACCACGAGCACAATGGCCCAGAAGCCGAAGACCACCTCCACCTCGCCCAGCAGGTGGAGCAGGCCGGCATGGCGGGGGTAGCGGTGGGACAGCCGCTCGAACAGGCGCGCGGCAAAGGTGTGGATCAGGGCAATGCCGAAGAGGGCCGCCGCAATCCAGTGGATGGCGTGGGGTTGCATGGGTTTCCAGTCGCAGTGAAGCCGCGTGGCGGCCCGACCGACGCATGAACCTGTCACGCCCTTGTGGCGTGTACACCCGGTCCTGATTTTACCAGACCTCGCATGAGCGCTGCCTGGTGCGGACTTTACATGGCCTTGAACAGATGCGCGTACAGCCGGCTCACGGCCAGCCTCTCGGGCCGGTCCGAGAGGGCCAGGTGCAGCTTGCCGGCCTCGTCGCGCGTCACCGTGGTGATGGCGCTGGCGCGCACCAGGGTGCTGCGGTGGATCTGCCAGAAAACGCTGGTGTCCAGTTGCTCCGTGAGCTCCTTGAGCGGCGTGCGGATCAGGAACTCGCGCTCGGCCGTGAGCACGCGCACGTACTTGTCGGCGGCCTCGAAGTACAGCACGTCGGCCACCGGCACCATGTGGATCTGGCTGCCGCTGCTGGCCTGGATCAGCGTGAGGGGTGTTGCGGGGCTGCCTGCCGCAGGGGCAGGTGCGGCGGAGGCTATCCCGGGCGCGGCCAGCAGGTGGCGCAATTGGGCCATGGTTGCTTCGAGCGCGGTGGCGGCGGGCGCCTTGGCGGCGAGGGCCTGCTGCAGCTTCTGCACCGTCTTTTGCAGGCGCGCCGCCTGCACGGGCTTGAGCAGGTAGTCCACCGCCTGGGCCTCGAAGGCCTGCACGGCGTACTGGTCGTAGGCCGTGACGAACACCAGGGCCGGAAAGGGCATGTCCGCCGGCCAGGCATCGGCCAGCTCCACGGCCGCGTCCAGCCCGCTCTGGCCCGGCATGCGGATGTCGAAGAACAGCACCTCGGGCTGCAGCACCAGCGCCTGGCGCACGGCCGAGAGGCCATCGCCCACGGTGGCGGCGATCTGCAGCGCGGGCCAGGCGCGGGCCAGCTCCTGCTGCAGGGCCATGGCCAGCAGGGGTTCGTCTTCGGCGATCAGGGCGCGCACGGGGGGGGTGTTCATGCCGGGCTCGTAGTCAAGGGAAAGGTGATGGTGGCGCTGGTACCCCGGGGCGCATGGGCGGCCAGCTCGAACTTCCCGGCCTCGCCATGCAGCGTGGCCAGGCGCTCGCGCACCTGGGTCAGTCCGAAACTGGTGCCTGGTGCCGTAGGCGCGATGGGGGGCGCAGAGTTCAGCCCGGCACCGGTATCGCTCACCTGCAGCACCAGCAGCATCCTGCCCTTGGGGCCGGCTTGTGTGCGCGCCTGCACGGTGATATGGCCGCCTTCCACCTGGGGCTCCAGCCCGTGGCGGATGGCGTTTTCCACCAGCGGCTGCAGCAGCAGCGGGGGGACGGGCACCTCGCGCAGGGCCTCGGGCAGGTCCAGCGTGTAGGCCAGGCGCGGGCCCATGCGCACGGCCATGAGCTCCAGGTAGTCGGCCAGGCGCTGGAACTCGTCGGCCAGCGGGTGCTGGGTGCTGCGCGATGCGCTCAGCGTGGCGCGCAGGTAGGCAATCATGCGGTCCAGCATGTCCTGTGCGCGCACCGGGTCGGTGCCGATCAGCATGCGCAGGTTGGCCAGGGTGTTGAACAGCATGTGGGGTTCGAGCTGTGTCTCCAGCAGCTTGAGCTGGGCCTCGGTGGCCTGGCTGTGCACCTCGGTCATGCGCGCCTGCATCCAGGCGCTCTTGCCGTTCACGTAGAAGTAGTAGCAGATGACGGTCCCCGCCACCACGGTGATGCCGATGGAGATGCGCAACTGCGCGCGCCCCGCACTGTCCCACGACGAGGTGCCGCACCACCAGTCCGCCAGCAGGGTGCCGCCCAGGTAGCCAAGCACGATGCCCACCAGGGGCAGTGCAAAACCAGCAATGCCCTTGGGCCAGCCGTACTCCTCGCTGGAGGCGAACAGGTGGCGGCCGAAGTCGACCAGCGCCCAGGTCAGCGTACCGATGGCCAGCGAGTAGGTGGCCGGTATGTAGTAGGGCTTGTCGGGCCGGAAGGCGTACTGGATACCGGAGACCGCCAGGCAGAAGGCCAGGGTCTGCAGCAGGCGCTGCAGCTTGTCGAGCCAGTCGATCTTCATGGCGGAATCGTTCACGCCATCTCAGCGGCCGTCGCGCTGGCGCAGCAGGCGCTCGCGCTCTTTCTGCACCATGCGCTCGCGCAGGCCGCTGCCGGTGCCCAGAATGAACACCGAGACACCGTGCAGCGCCAGGCCCAGCCCCCAGCCCAGCAGCGGGTACACCGACCAGGGGCGGTTGCCGAAGCCGTAGCGCGACATGGAGAACACGATCAGGTTGACCACCACGTACAGGACGGCATGCATGTACCAGCCGAGCTTGGCGCCCGCGCGTTTGCGGGCGAGTTTCTCGATGGCTTCGGGGGTCAGGGGTTCAGTCATGGATGGGGTGATTCTAGGCTGCAGCGTGGCACGCTACGGGGCCTTGGCTTGCAGGGGCGCCGGCACCTGCAGGTGCTGCTCGAAGTAGCGCACGATCTTCGTGTCCACCGTGTGCATCTGGCCACGGTCGAAGCCGGGCGGGTCGCCCAGCAGGCGCACGGCGAGGTCGGACATTTGGGCAAGCGCAGGCTGGGGCGAGAGCAGGGCGCCGTGGCCGGCGTCGGGCAGGGCGGCCAGCACGGTGCAGTGCCCGGCGCAGGCCTCGGTCACCCGGTCGCTGTGAAAGCGCGGCACCAGCCACAGGTCCTTGCCCGCAGTGATCAGCGCCAGCGGCACCCGGGGCCTGGCCAGCGATGCCATGTCGAAGTCCGCTGCGGCCGGTACGCCCGAAACGACGGCAGCGATGCGGGGCTCGTCGTGCGTGTACCAGGTGGTGTCGTCATAGCGCTGGCGGATCACGCCCAGTGCCACGGTCTTCTTCACCCCGTCGAGGAAATTGCCCTTGAGCTCGGTGAACAGGCCCACGCAGGTGGCAAAGTCGTCGGCGATGTTCGTCTCGCAGTGCTGCTTGAACAGTGCCGGGGACCAGCGCCCGCCCGCCAGGCTCAGCGCCGTATGGCCGCCTGCGGACATGCCGTACATGCCGACCCGGTCGAGCGAGAGCAGAGGCGCCAGTGCGGCATCCTTCGCGATGGCGTCGATGGCGCGCGAAACCTCGGCAGGGCGCTTCTTCCAGCTGTCGGGCCCGGGCTTGGACGGGTCCTTGGCGTTGTCACCCGCATGTTCGGGCATGGCCACCACAAAGCCTGCGGCCACCAGCGAGCGCGCGAGGTCTGAATAGACCCAGGGGTTGCCCCCCGAGCCGTGCGAGACCACGACCAGCCGGCCATTGCCTGCGACTGGCGCGCCCTGCCAGGCGAGCTGCAGGTGGAACGGGCCGCGCTGCAGGGGCTGGTCGGCGGCACTGCTGGGGTAGTACACGGTGACCGGGCCATCGCCCTGCAGTCCGGTGATCTCCTTGAGGCCGACCCCTGCCTGGGCCAGGCTGGCGGTCAGGGTGAGCAGGCCTGCCCATGCCAGGCGGGTGTATTGGTGCATGGTGTGTCTCCTGGGCCCGATTTTCAGGGACGGTTGTTGTTCTGGACGATGCGATCACGCTCGGATTGCACCATGCGTTCGTGCCAGTTCGAACCACCGGCCAGGAAGAACACAGCCATGCCGTGCACCAGCAGGCCGATGCCCCAGCCGGCGAGGGGGAACACCGCCCAGTGCCGTCCGCTGGACAGCGACAGCGATACCAGCAGCAGGTTGACCAGCACATACACGGTGGCATGGATGAACCAGCCGAACTTGGCGCCGGCGCGTCTGCGGGCCAGGTTTTCGATGGGGTCGTTGGACAAGGGGTAGCGACGGGACATGGGGGATCTCCTTGGAAGGGGGCTGAGGTGAGAATCAGGCAGCAGCGTGGTCGGATGCGGTGGTCACCGCCCGGGGCGCCCTGGCCAAGCACCACAGGCGGGCCGAACGGGCGATGAACAGGCCGTTGAACACGCCGTAGAGTGCGGCGATCTCCAGGTCGAAGGTGGCGTCGTGCGCCAGAGCGGGCTGCATGGCCATTTCGATGCCGACCAGGTACTTGGTCAAAAAGATGCCCAGGATCAGCAGCAGGGGCAGCGGGCTGCCGGGGATGTGAAAGCTGCGCGAGGCGGCCAGGTAGCGGGTGCCGGTCGGAGGGGTGGGCCACAGCGCCAGGGTGAGGGTGGCCACGACGGCGGCAGCAGCCATCCAGGCGGCCAGGGCGCCCAGCACCTGGCCGGAGCTGCCGAAGGCCGACACCAGTCCGTAGACCGAGAACAGGGTCATGGCCACGGGCATCACGGCCACGCGGGTCAGGCTGGCGGTGCGGGCCACGAGCTGGCTGCCGCCCAGGGCGAGGAGCCCGGCGAGCAGGCCCCAGACCCAGGTGGGGGTCTTCTGCAGCACGGTGCCAAGCGCTTCGGGATGGTGGATGAGAAGGTCGATGATCATGGTGAGATGCTCCTGTGATGGGTAAAAATTTCGTGTCGATGGGAGGGAGGGGCGTTCAGGCGAGGCCGATCTGGCTCCACAGCCACTGGCCGAGCAGGCGGTTGGGCAGCAAGGTGAAGGCACCGGCCACGAGGCCCGAGCCGATGTAGGTACCCTGCATGATCCGGCGGTGCGCCGCCACGTTGCCGCGCACCAGGAAGTGGAACGACAGGGCAATCAGGCCCAGGGTGATGGGGATCAGCAGGTGGATCAGGCCGAAGCCGCCCAGGCGCGGGCCCTTGTCGCCGCTGATGAACACGGCCGACAGGGCGACCGCCACCATCAGCGTTACCCAGGCATAGCCGGCTGCGCGGTGCAGGCGCGGGCGCTGGGTACGGGTGCGACGGGCCCACACGGCCAGGGGCCCGATGGCCAGGGCGGCCAGCGCGGCGGCCATGTGGATGGCGATGACGGGGGTGATCTGCATGGTGGGCTCCTGGGGTCAGGTTTGAGCGATGGGCGTACTGTGCCGATCCCCTTGCGCGGCGACCACCGGCCTGCGATGAAATGCACGGGTGAGGGAGCGAAATGCCGCGGACCGGAGCAAAGTGCAGGTGTTTTGGCGCCGGCCGGGGACGGTCGGCAGGGATAATCGGTAGCTTTGCCGGCCCTGTGGGCCAAAAGGACGCACGCGTGGACCTCGTTTTGCTGGCCAAGGCCGCCCTGATGGGCGTGGTCGAAGGCCTGACCGAATTTCTCCCCATCTCCTCCACCGGCCACCTGATCCTGGCAGGCTCCCTGCTTGGCTTCGACGATGCCAAGGCCAAGGTCTTCGACATCGCCATCCAGACCGGCGCCATCTTCGCGGTCATCCTGGTCTACTGGCAGAAGATCCGTTCCACCCTGGTGGCGCTGCCGCGCGAGCGCAGCGCGCAGCGCCTGGTGCTCAACGTGCTCATCGGCTTTTTACCGGCGGTGGTGCTGGGCCTGCTGCTGGGCAAGGCCATCAAGGCGCACCTGTTCATCCCGGTGGTGGTGGCCAGCACCTTCATCCTGGGGGGCTTCGTCATTCTCTGGGCCGAAAAGCGCCCGCCGGGGGCCACCCGCATCCACGAGGTGGACGACATGGGCCCGCTCGATGCCCTCAAGGTGGGCCTGGTGCAGTGCCTGGCCATGGTGCCGGGCACCAGCCGCAGCGGCGCCACCATCATCGGCGGCATGCTGCTCGGGCTGTCGCGCAAGGCGGCCACCGATTTCTCGTTCTTCCTGGCCATGCCCACGCTGATCGGCGCCGGTGTGTACAGCCTGTACAAGGAGCGTGCGCTGTTATCGGTGGCCGACATCCCGATGTTCGCCGTCGGGTTGGTGTTCTCGTTCTTCAGTGCCTGGCTGTGCGTGCGCTGGCTGCTGCGCTACATCAGTAGCCACAGCTTCGTGCCGTTTGCCTACTACCGCATTGTCTTCGGCATGGTGGTGTTGATCACGGCCTGGGGGGGGTGGGTGCGCTGGGCCGAGTAGCGGACTTGAGGGTATGTCGCAGCCATGGGCGGGCTGCGAAAGTGATAAGCTGTAACTTATGGTTGCGCTACCTGCCAGCGCGACCCTTGTTTTCGGCCTGCCAGTAGACGATCCTTGCCCCCGGGACTTCCTCCACATGACGCCAGACGAGCCAGAGATTCTGCCCCCACTCACCAGGCATACGGACTGGTCCCAGGAGGAGTTGCTCGATCTGATCACGCGCAGCGCGGGCGCCACCCTCGCCGCCGTGGACCGCAGCCTGCAGATGATCTATGTGAACGAGGAATATGCGCGCTGGTTCGGCAGCACGCCCGAGCGCCTCGTGGGCAAGACCCTGGTCGACCTGTATGGCGAACATGACTGCGCCCGCTTCATGCCCTTTGTAGAGCGCGTGCTCGGCGGCGAACGCGTGCAGTACCAGCGCCTGCTGCGCACCCCCTACGGGTTCGACGAATGGCGCACCATCTGCCTGACGCCCTGGCCAGCCCGCAACGGCGTCATCGATGGCTTCATCACCACGGCGCTCGACGTGCATGAACTGCAGGTCACCATGAATGCCCTGCGTGCGGCCAACCAGCGGCTGTCGTCGCACATGGAGAACAGCCCCCTGGCGGTGCTGGAGATGGACCAGGACCTGCGCCTGCTGCACTGCTCGCAGCGGGCGGTGCAGCTGATGGGCTGGCTGCCGGTCGCGCACCTGGAGGGGCAGTCGCTCACGCAACTGCTGGGCCACACGTCCGACGAAGGCCTGCACCTGGCCCTGCAGCGGCTGCAACAGGGCCAGGAGGCACAGAACCGCGCCGAAACCTCCTTCGTCCGCCACGATGGTTCCGAAGTGCACTGTGAGTGGTTCAACTCCGCGCTGACCGATGCCGAAGGCCGCGTGACCTCCATCATGGCCCTGGTACAGGATGTCTCGGCCAAGATCCAGATTGCACGCCAGCAGCACTACCAGGCCAACCACGATTCACTGACCGGGTTGTACAACCGCGCAGCGTTCCACAGCCGTCTCGAACAGTCGCTGGCCCAGGTGCGCCAGAACGCGGGTTCGGTGGCACTGCTGTTCATCGATCTCGATGGTTTCAAGCGCGTCAACGACACGGAAGGCCACCATGCAGGGGACGAGGTGTTGCGCACCGTCGCCCAGCGGCTTTCCTCCACGGTGCGGGCGGGCGACACCATCGCCCGCCTGGGGGGCGACGAGTTCCTGGTCATGCTGGACCGCGAGGTCACGCGCGACGTGACCGACGCCATCGGCCAGCGCATCATCCACGCGCTGCATGAACCCATGTGGGTAGAGGAGCGCGCGCTGTACGTCGGCGCCAGCATCGGCGTAGCGATGCATCCCCCGCTCGAAGGGGAGACCGATGCCCTCATGAACCGCGCCGACCAGGCCATGTATGCGGCCAAGCGCGCCGGCAAGGGGCGGCTGCACTACGCTGAGCGCGCATTGCAGCAAACGTGATGAGCCCGCCCTTGCAGGGGGCAGATGCCCGCTGTAAGGGCATCCCGGGCGTTATTCAGCGGGCAGGCGAATGCTCTGCTGGTATTTGAAGAAGTTGGTCGGGTCGTACTGCTTCTTGGCCTGCTGCAAGGTGGGGTAGGCCGGGCCGAAATAGGCGTCTTCGAAATCCTGCAGGCTGGCATCGGGGTAGTTCTGGTACACGTGCCCGTTCAGGAAGGGCTGCACCAGCTTCATGAAGCCGGCCAGCCAGGCCTCCGTCTGCGCACGCTCAGTTGGGTTGCGCCAGAACACGTCCACCACCAGGTCAGCATCCACGCGGCGGTGGATGAAGGCGCTGGCCTCGATGGGATAGCGGTTGATGGCGCCGCCATAGGGCTCCAGGTAGGCCAGCGACCACTGGTTGGGCGAGGTCAGGAAGTAGTCGATGATGGACTGCCAGTCCGCCGGCGTGAGCGGGCGGCTGATGTAGCCCGAAGCCTTGCTTTCGGCAATGCCATCGGGCAGGTTATCGGGCAGCGAATAGGGGTGGTCTTCGAGCCAGACGTTCATGTCCGGGTAGGTGCCGGTCTTGTCCACCAGCAGCTGCGCGCTGGGGATGGCCATGAGCGGGGCAATCGCCTGCAGACCGGCCTCGCGCGTGCCGCAGAACATGCCCTGCACCATGGCCACCGGTTTGCCGCCGTAGTAGCCCAGGTTCATCATGTAGCCGAGCGCATCGGGTGCGCCGCTTTGCATGTAGCGCTGCTGCATCATGGTCAGCACGCTGGCGGCCTGGGACATGTCCCAGCCGATGGACCAGGCCCACACCGTGTCCAGCGGAACCATGCTGTAGGTGACCTGCAGCAGCACGCCGAAGTTGCCGCCCGTGCCTCCGCGCATGGACCAGTACAGCAGCGGGTTTTCACTTTCGCTGGCCGTCACGATGCTGCCGTCGGCCAGCGCCACGCGCAGCGACTCCACCAGGTCGCTCTGGATGCCGTAGCGCCGCGAGGTGTAGCCGTAGCCCCCACCCTGCACGAAGCCGCCCACGCAGACGCTGCCGCAGGCGCCGGTGGGCACGTGCCAGCCGGTGTGGTTCATGGCCCCGTTGAAGTGGTCGAAGTCGGTGCCTGGCCGCACGTACACGCGCTGGTTCGGCGGGTCCAGCACCACGCCCTGGATATCGCTCAGGTCGATCACCATGCCATTGTTGACCGAGTAACCGGCCGTGCTGTGCCCGCCGCAGCGCACGGCCACCGGCACCTTGTACCTGCGCGCCACGGCCAGGCATTCGAGCACGTCGTTCTCGACCGCGCAGTAGACGATGATCTGGGGAAACGACTGGAAGGCGGGGTTGGACTCCTGGCGGTCCTTGTCGTAGCTAGGGCTCGATGGCAGCACCACCCGGCCCACGAGCATGTGCTCCAGATGGGCCAGCGATTCCAGTGCGATCGCGGTTTCGGAGGTCTCGCCGGTGACCCCCGCCGCATCGGCTGCCGAGGCGGCAAGGGCATGGAATTGCGCTACACGCGCAGCTTTGGCAATGCGGGCGGGACTTTTGCGATGGGCCATGGCACAGGATCCGTTGGGAAGTTGCGAGGACTCCTGTGTAACGGAACCCACACCGTTTGACCAGCAATGGATTCCCCAGGTAGCACCTGTCCCCGTGCGGCCGCCTATGCGGATGAAAGGGCCAGGTCGCCGGTGTTGCGCCGCAGGCAGAACTTGCCGCTCTGCTTGCCGCTGTACATGGCCGCGTCCGCGAGCTTGAGCAGGCCTGCGGCGTCGCTGCTGTCGTCGGGGGCGATGGCATAGCCGACGGTCAGGCCCACGTGGACCTGGATGCTCCCGAGCGAGAAGGGCAGGCGAAAGGCGTCGAGCAGCTTGAGCCCCAGTTCGTGTGCCTGCTGGGTGCTGGACATGTGGCCGGCCATCACCACGAATTCGTCGCCGCCCAGGCGCGCCACCACGTCGCTTTGCCGCACATGGCCCTGCAGTCGGCGGGTGACGGCCACCAGCAGTTCGTCGCCGATATCGTGGCCATGCTGGTCGTTCACGGGCTTGAAGCCATCGAGGTCCATCATGTAGACGGCCAGCAAGTCGCTCTTGCTGCAGCGGGGGAGGGCGGCGGCCAGGGCCATGTTCAGCCCCCGGCGGTTGGGCAGGCCGGTGAGCGGGTCGGTGTGGGCCAGCGAGTGCATGGCATCGCGCTCGCGGTTGGCGTGCAGGGCCTCCAACTGCAGGGCGTGCGTGCGCAGGCCCAACACGCGCATGAACAGCAGCATGTCGATGGTGGCGCCGAACTGGAAGGAGTGCAGTGTCCAGAAATTGACCGGTACCCAGCCGTTGATGACGCCGATCATGACGGCCGTGGTCACGAAATAGATCAGCCAGGCCGCCAGCAGGCTGGTGCCCACCCCGTCGCCTGCGATGGCCTTGCGCACCGCGCCCGGGATGCCCATGAGCGCGGGCACCAGGCCCAGGATGCTCACGATGGCTGCGATGGCGCGCGTGCTCAGCACGTCCAGGCTGTAGGCCAGGCCCAGCAGCACGCACAGCGCGGCGCCGCAGCGCATGGCGCGCAGGAAGCGGCTATTGGGCCGGTCCCCGGCCAGTGCCTGGCTGATGAACAGGAAGGAGCCACAGGTCGCCAGCAGGGCCGACAGCCCCGCCGCATGCTCGGTAAACCACAGGCTGTTGCTCCACAGGTACTGCCGGCCGATGCCGAACAGGTGCAGCGAGAACATCAGGCTGCCGGTGATCAGCAGCGCGTAGAAGATGAACAGCGGCTCGCGCAGGCTGGTCCATTGGGCCAGGCTGTAGATCAGCAGGCACAGCGCCAGGCCCGTGAGCACGCCCTGCAGCATCTGCTCGTCCACCGCCGTGGCGAGCATGGCCGACGATTTGTTGAGCGTGATCGGCAGGATCATGGCCGCCCGTGTTTCCACGCGCATCAGCAGTTCGTACTGCTGGCCGGGCAGAAATTCGAGCGCCACCGCATGCGAGCGGCTTTGCAGGGGGCGCTCCGAATACGGCTGCAGGCTGCCCAGAACGACATGCTTGGTCACATGGCCGGCACTGAGCACGTAGACGTCGATGCGGTTGAGGTCCGGGTGGTTGACGTCCAGTGTCCAGCGCCCGTCGGAAGTGAGGTGCACCAGCAGCGGGGCGCGCAGCCAGATGGCGTCCGAGCGCACGCCCAGCGTGGCGCCCTTGGATGGGGGCACCACGAAATCACCCGCACGCGCCAGCACTTCTTCGAGTCCCAGCCTGAGCGTGGGGTCGGAGAGCATGGTGACTGCGGACCACAGTTCCACGGATGCCTTGCTGTCGTGCAGCACCAGGGGCTCTGCCGAATGGGCCTTGCCGGCGCCCGCCAGCAGGCCCAGCAGCAAGCATGCCGCGACCAGCCAGAACCTGCGCAATGCAGGCAGCGGGTGGGTGGTGCGGTGGCGTAAGACGGCTTGCATGGTCAGGATGCGAGTGCCATGGGCCCGTCACCGCGCAGCAGGCAGTGTTTGCCGGTCTGCTTGCCCTTGTACATGGCGGCGTCGGCCTTGTTGATGAGCTCGCGCACGTCCTTGCCGTCGAAGGGGGCCAGCACGTAGCCGATGGTCAGGCCCACGCCCACGCGCAGGTTGCGCAGCGTGAACGGCTCCCTGAAGGCCTGCAGCAGGCCCTCGCCGATCTCCCGCGCCTGCTCGGGCCGGGTGAGCTCGGTGGCCAGGATGATGAATTCATCGCCACCGGGGCGCGCCACCATGTCAGTCTGGCGCCGCATGTTGTTCTGCAGCCGCTGGCCTACCGCCACCAGCAGGTCGTCGCCCACATCATGGCCATGCGTGTCGTTGACGGGCTTGAAGCCGTCCAGGTCCAGCAGGAACACCGCCACCATGCGCTGGGGTGTGCACTGCTCCAGCGCCGATTTCAGCGCGATCTGCATGCCACGGCGGTTGGGCAGGCCCGTGAGCGGATCGGTGTGGGCCAGCGAGCGCATGGCATCGCGCTCGCGCAGCGCCTCGAGCGTGGCCTTGCGCAATGCCTCCGAGCGCAGCCCCAGCACGCGCAGGAAGAGCAGCATGTCCACCGTGGCACCGAACTGGAAGGCATGCAGGGTCCAGAAGTTTGCGGGCACCAGGCCTTGGCTCAGCGCACCGATAGTGCCGGCACCGACGGCATACACGGTCCAGGCCACTAGCAGCGTACCGCCCACAGGGTCGCCGCGGCGCGTCTGGCGCAGTGCAGCAGGAATGCTCAGCACCGTGGGCAGCAGGCCGAACAGGGTCATATAGACGTTCGCCGCCCGCACACTCAGCAGGTCGAGGAGGAAGGCCAGGCACACAAGGGTTGTGATCACGGCGCAGCCCTGCATGGTGCGCGCATACCGGCCTTGCGGTGCGTCGCTCGCCAGCGCATGGCCCAGGAAGAGGAAAGAGCCCGCCAGCGCCAGCAACCCCGCGATGATGGCCGAGTGCCCCTCCATCCAGGCATTGCCAGGCCACAGGAACTGCACGCCGATGCCGAAGAACTGCAGGGAGAACGTCGCGCTGCCGAAAACCACCAGCGCGTAGTAGGCGAACAGGCGGTCACGCTGCCCTACCCACTGCAGCAGGCTGTACAGCAGCAGCCAGAAGGCGAGTCCGTTGAGCAGGCCTTGCAGCATCTGCTCGCGCAGCGCCAATTTCAGCCGGTGGGGCATTTCGCTGACCGTGATGGGAAGAGTCATGGGCCCCAGGGTGCGCACGCGGATCAGGACGTCGTAGCGCTGCCCCGGCTGCAAGTCGAGTGCCATGGCCGGAGTCCGGCTGGCGCCGGCTTCCTTGCCAGGCGCGCGTTGGTAGCCCTGCAAGGAGTGCTGTAGCACTTCGCCGTCCCGGGCCAGGTAAAAGTCCACCTCCAGCAGGGAGCTGTAATCGATGTTGACGATCCACTGGTTAGAGAAGGTGGCGGGCGTGACCAGGGGGAAATGCAGCCACATGGCCTCCTGTCGCAGGCCCAGCGCGCCGCCGCGGCGGGCCGGCTCATCGAACCGGTCGATCCTCCCCAGCATGTCGTGGACCGTGAGCTCACGCGAGGCATCGGCTTGCACTGTGATCACCTTCCAGGCGTCCAGGCTCTGGGTGTCGGGGCCGAGTACGAGCGGGGTGGCCGCGTGCACGGGCAGTGTCGGGAGCATGAGCAGACACAGCGCGGCCACGCAGGCCATCGCAGCGCGGCGGGCCATCGAACGCATGAACCAGTGCAGCACACTCATTGATGGTTCGCAGTGGTGGTCAGATGCCCAGGGTCTGCCTTCCACCATTGGGGTGGCGCTGGCAGCCGGTGCCAGGCATCGGCAATGCAAAGGGACGAGGCGCTGGACATGGTGGTCAGGGGGCAGGGCGCAAGCTCGGTGGCGGCAGGCCTGTAGGGCCGTTTGGTAGGCGGTGGTTGCCCAGTATGCCTTCGGAAGGCGGGATGCGTGCACAACGCGTGCCGAGCAGGGGGGCGGGGCTTGGCTGGCGCATGGGGTCAGGCCGGCAGCGCTACGCTGGCTTCGTTGCGGACGAGGCAGTGCTTGCCGCTTTGCTTGCCCTTGTACATGGCGGCGTCGGCCAGGCGGATCAGCTCCCGGGGCTCGGCGGCGTCGATGGGGGCCAGGGCATAGCCGATGGTCAGGCCCACGTGCATCTGCAGGTGGCTCATCACGAAAGGTTCCCGGAAGGAGTGCAGCAGTGCGTTGCCCAGGTCCTCGGCCTGCTCGGGGCGGACCAAGTCAGCCGCCATGATGATGAATTCGTCGCCGCCCAGGCGCGCGACAACGTCCGTCTTGCGCCGCACATGGTCCTGCAGCCGGTGGCCCACGGCCACCAGCAGATCGTCGCCGACATCATGGCCGTGCATGTCGTTGATGGGCTTGAAGCCATCGAGGTCCAGCAGATACACCGCCACCAGCCGGTTGGGGGCGCACAGGGAGATGGCCGAGTTCAAGGCCAGTTGCAGGCCGCGCCGATTGGGCAGGCCGGTGAGCGCGTCGGTGTAAGCCAGGGCGCGCATGGCATCGCGCTCGCGCAACGCATCGTCGGTGGCTTGGCGCAGGGCCTCCGAGCGCAGTGCCAGCACACGCAGAAAGAGCAGCATGTCCACTGTGGCGCCGATCTGGAAGGAGTGCAGGGTCCAGAACGACAGTCGGGCCCAGCCTTGAACTAGGCCCACCATCACAGCCGCCGCAACGAAGTAGGCGATCCAGGCGGCCAGCAGCGTGGCGCTCACGGTGTCTCCCTGGCGCACCCTCTTCAGGGCCAGCGGCAGGCTGATGAGCGAGGGTAGCGGGCCGAAGATGCTCAGGAAGGCCGTGGCCTGCCGGGTGTCGATCAGGTCGGCGAGGAAAGCGATGCCCACCAGGCCGCACAGTGCGCCGCCCCCCTGCATGATCCGCAGGAAACGGCTTTGCGGATTGTCCCCCGCCAGGGCGTAGCCCATGAACAGGAAAGAGGCCCCCAGGGCTAAAAGCCCCGCAGCGCTGGCGGCGTGGACCTCCATCCATTGGTTGTCGCTCCACAGGAACTGGCTGCCGATGCCGAAGAACTGGAGCGAAAAGCCTGCGCTGCCGATGACCAGCAGGGCGTAGAAAAGGAACAGCTTCTCGCGCTGGCTGGCCCACTGGGTCAGGCTGTAGACCATCAGGCACAGGGCCAGGCCGGCCAGCAGGCCCTGCAACATCTGCTCGCGCAGGGCCAGCGGCAGCAGCACCGGCGCCTTGCTGATGGACATGGGCAGGATCATGGCGCCACCGGTGCGCACCCGCACCAGCAGCCCATACGGCTGGCCCGGCTGCAGGTCCAGCATCATCGAGTGCGTGCGCCCGCGCAGCGGCCGTTCGGAGAAGGGGCGCAGGTTGCCCAGCAAGGCCTTCTGCACCACGGCACCGCCCTGCGTCAGGTAGAAGTCCACCTCGTTCAGCACGGGGTAGTCGATGTTCACGATCCAGGGGTGGCCCGGTGCCTGCGCCACCGCCAGGGGAACATGCAGCCACACCGCATCCTGGCGCACGCCCAGCGTGCCGGCGGCCCCCCGGGGCGCTTCGAACTCCGGCAGGCGCGCCAGCACCTCCTGCGCCGTGAGCTGCCGGGTGGGGTCTGAGAGCAGGGCCATGTGCGGCCACAGGTCGCTGCTGGGGATGCCCTCCTGCAACACCAGTGCAGGGGCCGCAGCCTGGGCGCTCAACGCAAGCGGGGCCAGCAGCAGCAAGGCCAGCCATGCCAGCACCAGGCGGCACCACCGCGCGCCAGCGGCCCGCCACCCGTGTGGACGCGGTTGCCGGGGGGCGGGCATGGTGGGGCCGCAGCGGTTCACTATGCCGCGTCCTCGGCGGTGTTGGAGAGGTTCACGCTCCAGCTGCCGCGCTTGGTGAAACGGTCCTCGATGCGGTTGATCCACTTGGGCGCATTGGGGTCGTCGCTCCAGTTGTGCACCACACCGTCCACCTGGTTGAGCAGCTCGCTGGGCAATTGCAACGGCCGGGTCTGGCTCATCAGCACGCGGCTCATGAAGTGGTAGCCCAGGATGCGCGTGAGCGTGCGCACGATGGAAAAGCGCGGCAACACCAGGCGCAGCACCCAGTCGATGACCCGGGCCACCAGCAGCACGCCCCAGAACAGCAATGCCGACGACCAGGGAACGCTCTGCGTGAGCCCCAGGTCGCCCGCCGTGGCGCGCCCGCACAGAAAGCGGGTCATCAGCTGCGGAAAGGGCTTGGCGATGTCCCAGGGGATGGAGTTGGCCATTGTGGCCATGAGCGCCTGGCCCAGGCCCGGGCGCGGGTCGGGCGTCACCGGCTCGGCGCGGCCGCGGGCCTGCATGCGGGCCATCAGCTCCTTGCCCTGGTCCATGGTCTCGACCATCAACTCGCGCTCGATGCCCAGGATGTGGCCGACCACGTTCCAGGCGTGCAGGTAAGCCTCCTCGTCGCGGGGCGGCAGGCCGATGCCCAGTCGGCGCATGCTGCGCAGGAACACATAGCCGAAGGTGAGCAGCGTGTAGGCCAGCTCTTCCTGGTTGCAGGGCAGGCCGTCGTGGGCCAGGTCCCAGCCGCGCGCGAACAGCGCCTGGTACATCGTGGGCTTGGCCGGCAGGCCCGGCAGTTGGCCGAGCGTGCCTGCGCCGACGATGTTCACCTGCGCCAGCAGGTCCTTCACGGCCGTCTGTGGTGCGCCGCGCATGATCAGGTTGCGGATGGTGGCGTGGATCAGCCGCACCTTGAGGATCTGCGCCACGCCTGCGCCGTCGTCGCTGGTCAGGCCGCCATGCATCATCACCGGGAAGATCATGGCAGCGGTGGAGCGGATGCGGTACTCGGTGTGCTGCTCCAGCTGGCCGGCGGTGTGCAGCACGCTGGAGAGATCGGGAATCACATAGCACTCGGGCAAGCTGGCGCAGAACAGCAGGATGCACGACAGCGCGCCGTGGTCGAAGAACAGCTTCTCTGCGCGCTTGATCTTCTCCTTGTCCGCCCAGTCGGGCAGCGCCTGGCCGGCGGCGAGGTAACCCTGCAGGGCGGCGGCTATCGCCTCGTTCGTCCCTGCGGGGGCCTGCCAGTCGTCAATGCTGGCGTTGGTGGTCCAGGTGACAAACAATTCGTTGACGGCGCTGATACGTATCCACTGGGTTGCATTTTTGTCGGGGATGCCCGGTGGCCAGGGGCCCAGGATGTCGTCGATGGTGCCATCGGCCAGCGGGTCCGCATGCCGCTGCATGGAGGCCAGGGCCGCATCCGAGATGGCGGGCGTGCTGTGGTCGTTCATCGTGCGGCTTTCAACTGGTTGCGCCAGCGCTGCAGGCCACCCAGGGCGCACAGCAGCGGTATGCCCATGGCAAACGGAGCGATGGATTTGATCTCTACCGGGTGGCCCAGGAAGACCTGGAACACGATGCCGGCGCTGTAGATGCCCAGCGGCACGGTGGCGTGGCGCGGCAGGAAGTTGACCGAGCCCGCCTTGAGCGGCATCTTGCGCGTGGAAAAGCGGAAGGCGCACAGAATGCAGAAGCTCACGAAGACCCAGCCGAAGAAGCCCTGCACGGTCTCGCCGAACCAGGCGCCGTCGGTCTTGGTCATGATCCAGGCCTTGAGCACGTACACCAGGTAGGGGTCGGCACCCAGATCGAAGGCCGTGACGATCATGGCCGCCAGGAATGACAGGAACACCGCATTGCCCACCCCGGGCGCGCCGTCCACCGGTGCCTGCCAGACGATGAGGTTGCTGATCACATAGCCCGCATAGGTCAGCGCGAACCACATCATCGGGATGACCACAGGCACGCCTACGAAGCGCAGGCCCAGCACGTCGGTATAGGTGTAGCTGCCGAAGAACCAGCCATGGGTGCTGCCCATCTGCTCGGCAAACCAGCCCAGGGAGACGGAAATCACCAGAAAGTGCAGCGCAGCCGCAGCGCCCAACAAACGGGCGGCACTGGCCCAGGTGGCGGCGAACATCAGCACCGAGGCGATGGCGATGGCCAGGGTGACGCCTTTACCGGGCCCTATCGAGGTGTAGATCAGGTAGGCGGATACCAGCGCGAAGATCAGCACCGGCAAACGGACGGTCAGTGAATTGGAAGCAGGCATGAAACGTGTACACGCTGTTACAAAACCCCAGTGTAGGGGATTGTTGCGACAGATCCCCCGCTTTTTTGTCCTGAGAATCCGCCAACAGCGCGCTTTTCCCCCTCTATTTTTCGGTTCACCATTGTGGCGTCAATTGCGCGCACCCGTGAATAGACAGGAAGGATTAGGAACGCACCCCATTCAGGGGACGCTCCATGTGCAAAAAGGTCCCGGCTCCCGGCTGTGCAGGAGGCCGGTACAGCGGCTTAGCCGTGTGCGACCACGGCGGCCAGATTCAGCAGCGAGGCCTCGATGGCGGCGGCTGTGGCCAGGGGTTGTTCCATGGGAAAGAGGTGGCTGCCGTCGAGCATCATGGTGCGGCCTTCGGTCACGCGCAGCGTCATGGCCATGCCCACCTGCTTCATTTCTTCGGAATCGCGCCCGCCGATGAAGGCGGCGGGGCACTGCAGAGGGTGCCTGCTGAGCAAGCGGCCCAGGTTGTGGGGCAGGGTGTTGTAGATGGCGGTCTCCACCGCGCGGTCGAAACCCAGCACGCGCTTGCCGTCCTGGTCGGCCAGGCCGTGGGTGATGTAGTCCTGCAGCACCTCGGGGTGCCAGCGCGCAAAGGCCTTCTTGCGGCGAAAGTGCTCCAGCGCTTCGTCGCTGCTGGCCCAGGAAAAGCGCCGCTGGCGGCTGACCTTGCCGGGCGAGATGGAGCCCACCACCTGGGTGCGCTTGGCCACGTCCAGCGCATTGGCGCGCCAGCCGCCGATCAGCGGCGAGTCGATCAGCAGCACGCCGCGCACCAGGTGCGGGTGGCGCGCCGCCGCCATCACGCTCAGGAATCCGCCCAGCGAATGCCCCACCAAAAAGACCGGCTCCCCCAGGCGCTCCACCTGCTGGCCCGCAAAATCCGCCAGGTGCTGCACCAGGTGCGGCCAGTTGTTGGAGACCGGGTACTCGGGCTCATGTCCGTACCGCTCCACCGCGCTGATGTCGAAGCCGCGCTGGCGCAGGAGCTTGAAAAGAAGCCGGTACGTGCCGGCAGGAAAGCTGTTGGCGTGCGAGAAGACGATAGGGAGCATAGAGGGGGAAACGGGAGGGGGGGCACGGCGGCAGGCGCGCCCGGCACGCAGAAGGTGGGAATGGATCCGACGTGCCCGAGCAGGTTGCGAAAACGCGTTCGATCTAGGCGCAAAGCACAGCCATAGCTCGGGCTATGGCGCGCATTTGCAACGACGAGCGGGCGTGTTTTCGCAGCATGAGCGGGTATGGCGGATTCGTTCTCACCTTCTCAGATGAGCTTGTCCAAGTGGTTGGTGATCTTCTTGAGCGCCTTGCTGCGCGACGGGTTCACCATGATGGGCACGGTCGTGTCGCCACCGCCCCAGGCCGGGTCCTCGATGCTGTCGAACACCTCACGCAGCTTCTGCCCCCAGTTGTCGTGCAGCATGCGGAAATAGGGGTTGTGCTCGTCGATGCAGATGATCTTGTCGGTGGCGAAGCGGTCCACCTCGTACACCACCAGATCGAGCGGCAGGCCCACCGAGAGGTTGGACTTGAGCGTGCTGTCCATGGACACCAGGGCGCATTTGGCGGCCTCGTCCAGCGGGGTTTCGGGTGTGAGCACGCGGTCCAGCACGGGCTTGCCGTATTTGGACTCGCCGACCTGGAAGTAGGGCGTCTCGGACGTGGCCTCGATGAAGTTGCCGGCCGAATACACCTGGAACAGGCGCATGCCCTCGCCCTTGATCTGGCCGCCGAAGACCATGGACACGTTGAAGTCCACACCCGAGCGCTTGAGCGCTGCGCCATCGCGCTCGTGCACATGGCGCACGGCGGCACCCAGCACGCGCGCGGCGTCGAACATGCTCTTGGCATTCCAGATGGTGATGGGCTCTTCCTCGTCGCGGTCGATGATCTGCTCGGTCTGCAGGATTTCACGCACCGATTGCGAGATGGACAGGTTGCCCGCGGACAGCAGCACCATGAAGCGGTCGCCCGCCTTCTCGTACAGCATCATCTTGCGAAACGAGCTGATCTGGTCCAGGCCCGCATTGGTGCGGGAATCGGACAGGAAAACCAGCCCGGCATTGAGTTTGATGGCGACGCAATACGTCATGGAGGCTTAGGTCGGCAAAAAGGAAGGCATTGTGGGGCGCCAATCGACGGAGCGAGGGGCTTGGCTAGGCTCTTAGGCCCTGCAGTGTGCACCAGCCTGGGCATCGGCGCTGCCGGGGCGTTTCAAAAACAATAGCTAAAGTGCCAGGCGGCGCAGTGGCAACCCCCGATTTTATGGCCAATCCGCCGCGAAGCACTTTCCCCAGGCGACGCCATTGCCCACAGGACACAAAATCTGACATCCCCACGGCGTGTTGGCTGACGTGAATTCGCGCCGCCATGCTTACCATCGTTCACAACTCATACCTGAAGGCGGTACCTTGTTCCAATTTCCTACCCTTGCAAGGCCTGCGCTCGTGCCGCGCAGCATTCTGGTGGCTGCGGCCATTGCGCTGACCGCCTGCGGTGGCGGTGACAACAAAAGCGATGGTGACGCCACGGTGCCGCCGCCGATCGCTGCGGCAGGCGACCTCAAATCGGCTGCGCTGCTGAACACCATCACCCCGGCCCAGATCACCGAGGCGCTCGCCAAGGACGCCTCCAAGGTGCAGGGCATCGTGCCGCGCTACTCCGTCACCTCCTACCGGCTGGAGTACCTGACCTCCGACGCCCAGGGGCGGGAGGTGCGCGCATCGGGCCTGGTCAGTGTGCCCGTCAAGGCGCTGGGCGCCAAAAGCCCGGTGCTGGGCTACCAGCACGGCACCATCTTCACGAGCGCCGAAGCCCCCAGCAACAACGCGGTGGGTTCCGAGGTCGCGGTGGTGATGGCTTCCCTGGGCTACATCGTCGTGGCGCCGGACTATGTGGGCTACGGCGTTTCCAAGGGCGTGGCGCATCCTTACCTGCTCTCGGGCCCCACGGCGGCGGCCACGCTGGACATGCTGACGGCAGCGCGCACCTGGCGCAGCCAGGGCAATGCGGCCGACAACGGCCAGCTCTTCCTCACCGGCTACTCCGAAGGCGGCTACGCCACCATGGCGGCCCACCGCACCTTGCAGGCCGGCACGGCGCCCGAGCGCCAGGCCCTGCGCATGGTGGTGGTGGGGGCTGGGCCCTACAACGTGCAGGCCACGCTCGATGGCTTGGTGAACGTGGTGCGCGATCGCGAGCCTGTGCTCGGCGCGCTGATCAACCCCGGCTTCCTGCGCTACCTGGGCGGCAGCGTGCAGCGCGAGGTGCGCCGCGCCCTGCTGAAAGCCCTGCTGCCCGATGAGGCCGACGTGACCTTCGACAACCAGTTCATCGACAACTTCCTGGCCGACGACGTGCAGGCCGTGGCGCGCGTGAGCAGCGTGCACGACTGGAAGCCGCAGGTGCCCGTGCGCCTGTACCACGGCCGGGACGACATCACTGTGCCCTATGGCAGCTCGGTCACCACGCTGCAGGCCATGCGCGCCCAGGGCGCCGGCGATCTCGTGACCCTGACTGACTGCACCGCCGTGCCCTCCAGCCACATCGGCTGCGTGCCGCCGTTCATCAACTTCATGCTGGGCCAGCTGGCGCCTCTGGCACAGGATCTTTGATCCCCCCACGGATGCCGCCTCGGGGCGGGGCGGCATCCGTACTGCATGCAGTCGCGCGCGGTCTTCAGCCCTCGTCGCCCGCAGGCGCTTCGCCGAGCCGCGCGATCACCGCATCGAGCGTGGCGTACAGCTGCGCGATGAATTCCACGCCCATCTCTTCCTCCAGCGCGCGGTAGGTCGCCTCGATGGTGGGCGCGAGCTGCGCCGCCAATGCCTTGCCCTGCGGGGTGACCGACACCATCACCCGGCGCTGGTCATGCTCCAGCCGCTCGCGCAGCACCAGGCCCAGGTCCGCCATGCGTGCCAGGATGCCGGCCAGGCTCGGGCTGGACAGGCGGCAGATGTCGCCGATCTGGCGCGGCTCCAGCGGCCCGTGGTCGAGCAGGGCGCGCACCACGCGCCACTGCTGCTCGGTCAGTCCGACCGTGTGAAGAATGGGCCGAAAGCGCGCAAAGACGCTCTCGCGCGCCTGCAGGAACAAGAGCGGCAGGTTGCGATGGACCAGTTGCGCAGATGGGGAATCCATGGACATTGGGCGGAATCATCCTTGAAAGCGGTGGGGCGGGCCACCGCAGTTGCAGCAACCCTCAGTACAAACCCGGAGAAAAAGGAACAGGTGGGCGATTGACTTACTAGCATGTTAGTAAATAAACTACTCACATGTTAGCAATGTACCAGACCCCTTACGCCGCTCCGTGCCGGATGGAGTTCGACGTCGCGCCCTTTCGCCTGTCCGGCGCGGTCTATGGCGTGCTGCTCAACCACGCACCCGCCCTGGCTGCAATGGAGGCAGCCGCCAGCAAGCCGCCCTACAACGCAGCACCGCTCGCACCGGTCCTGTACATCAAGCCGCGCAACACGCTGGCCGGGCATGGCAATGCCATCGAGGTCCCGGCGGATGCGCCGGAGCTGGAGGTCGGTGCCTGCCTGGGCATCGTGATCGGCCGCACCGCCTGCGGCGTGCCCGAGGGGCAGGCGATGCAGCATGTGGCTGGCTACACCATCGTGGGCGACATCAGTGTGCCGCACGATTCGTTCTACCGCCCCTCGGTCCGCTTCAAGGCGCGTGACGGCTTTTGCCCCATCGGCCCCCGCGTGGTGCCGCGCAGCGAGATCGACGATCCCGATGCGCTCGCGGTGCGGGTCCACGTCGACGGTGCACTGGTGCACCAGGCCACCACGGGCGAGCGCATTCGCCCTGTGGCGCGGCTGCTGGCCGAGGTCAGCGCCTTCATGACCCTCTCGCCCGGCGACGTGCTGCTGCTGGGCGCCTCGGCCGGGGCGCCGCGTGTGCGTGCCGGGCAGCGAACCCGTATCCAGATCGACGGCCTGGGCCAGCTCGACAACCATTTCGTTGCCGAAGGAGCTCTTCCATGAAGGAGGCCAGGGTTGCCTACGCAGGCGCCATCCATGAGGCCATGCCCCACGGAGAAAAGATCCGCCTGGCCGATGGCCGGGTGGTGGCAGAAGACGCCGTGGTCTGGCTGCCACCCTTCGAGGTGGGCACCATCATCGCGCTGGGCCTGAACTATGCCGACCACCTCAAGGAGCTGTCGGGCGAGCTGACCGTCACCGCCAAGGACGAGCCCCTGGTCTTCCTCAAGAGCGCGGGCACGCTGATCGGCCACCGCGGCCAGACGCGCCGCCCGGCAGGCGTGGCCTTCATGCACTACGAGTGCGAGCTGGCCGTGGTGATCGGCAAGACCGCGCGCAACGTGAGCAAGGCCGATGCCCTGCAGCACGTGGCCGGCTACACCGTGTGCAACGACTACGCCATCCGCGACTACCTGGAGAACTGGTACCGCCCCAACCTGCGCGTGAAGAACCGCGACACCTGCACGGTGCTCGGCCCCTGGTTCGTGGACGCGGCGGACGTGCCCGATCCGCATGCCCTGACTCTGCGCACCCTGGTCAACGGCAAAGTGACCCAGCAGGGGCACACCGGCAATATGGTCAACGACATCCCCGAACTGATCGCTTACCTCAGCAGCTTCATGACCCTGCGCGCGGGCGACGTGATCCTCACCGGCACGCCCGAGGGCGTGGTCAACGTCAACGTGGGCGACGAGGTGGTGACCGAGATCGACGGCATCGGTCGTTTGGTGAACACCATCGTGGGCGATGAGGCTTTCGGGCTCTGAGCCCTGCAACTGACATTCTGGAGACTGATCCCATGCGCATAGAACACCTGATCGCCGGCAAGGCCGTGCCGGGACGCGATTACTTCGAGACCGTGAACCCCGCCACCCAGGAGGTGCTGGCGGAGGTGGCCAGCGGCGGCGCGGCCGAGGTGAACGCCGCCGTGGCCGCCGCCAAAGACGCCTTCCCCGCCTGGGCCGGCCTGCCCGCGCCCGAGCGCGCCAAGCTGGTCCGCAAGCTCGGCGACCTGATCGCTGCCGAGGTACCGCAGATCGCGAACACCGAGACCCGCGACACCGGCCAGGTCATCGCCCAAACCGGCAAGGCGCTGATCCCGCGCGCCGCCGACAACTTCTACTACTTCGCCGAGATGTGCACCCGCGTGGACGGCCACACCTACCCCACGCCCACACACCTGAACTACACGCTGTTCCACCCCGTGGGCGTGTGCGCGCTGATCTCGCCGTGGAACGTGCCCTTCATGACCTCGACCTGGAA
This sequence comes from Acidovorax sp. Root219, assembly GCF_001428665.1. Lineage (GTDB taxonomy): Bacteria > Pseudomonadota > Gammaproteobacteria > Burkholderiales > Burkholderiaceae_C > Acidovorax. The sequence goes on along the minus strand of NZ_LMIJ01000008.1, from coordinate 183,352 downwards.
GGTGGCGCCAGCGCTGGCCTTCGGCAACACGGCGGTGCTCAAGATGAGCGAGCTGTCGCCGCTCACCGCTGCGCGCCTGGGCCAACTGGCGCTCGAAGCCGGCATCCCGGCCGGCGTGCTCAACGTGGTGCATGGCTTTGGCAAGGAGGCCGGCGAGCCGCTGTGCGCCCACCCCGACGTGCGCGCCATCTCGTTCACCGGCTCCACCGCCACGGGCAACCGCATCGTGCAGGCGGCCGGCCTCAAGAAGTTCAGCATGGAGCTGGGTGGCAAGAGCCCCTTCGTCATCTTCGATGATGCGGACCTGGACCGCGCGCTCGATGCCGCAATCTTCATGATCTTCTCCAACAACGGCGAGCGCTGCACCGCGGGCTCGCGCATCCTGGTGCAGAAGTCGATCTACGCCGACTTCGCCGAGAAGTTCGCGGCGCGTGCCCGCCGCATCGTGGTGGGCGATCCGCTCGACGAGAAGACCACCATCGGCCCCATGATCAGCCCGGCCCACCTGGCCAAGGTGCGCAGCTACATCGAGCTGGGCCCCAAGGAAGGCGCCACCCTGCTGTGCGGCGGGCTGGAGGCGCCGGACCTGCCGGCCCATTTGAAGAAGGGCAACTTCGTGCAGCCCACCGTGTTCGCCGACGTGGACAACCGCATGAAGATCGCGCAGGAGGAGATCTTCGGCCCCGTGGCCTGCCTGATCCCGTTTGCGGACGAGGCCGAGGCCATCCGCCTGGCCAACGACACAGAATACGGCCTGTCGAGCTACGTGTGGACCGAGAACATCGGCCGCGCCCACCGCGTGGCCGCAGGCATCGAGGCCGGCATGTGCTTCGTCAACAGCCAGAACGTGCGTGACCTGCGCCAGCCCTTTGGTGGCACCAAGGGCAGCGGCACGGGGCGCGAGGGCGGCACCTGGAGCTACGAGGTGTTCCTGGAGCCCAAGAACGTCGCTGTCTCGCTGGGCAACCACCACATTCCACACTGGGGAGTCTGAGCATGGGCAAACTCGCACTGGCGGCCAAGATCACACACGTGCCGTCCATGTACCTGAGCGAGCTCGATGGCCCGCGCAAGGGTTTTCGCCAAGCGGCCATCGACGGCCATGTGGAGATCGGCCGGCGCTGCCGCGAGCTGGGAGTGGACACCATCGTCGTGTTCGACACGCACTGGCTGGTGAACGCCAATTACCACATCAACTGCGCACCGCGCTTCGAGGGCGTGTACACCAGCAACGAGCTGCCGCACTTCATCAGCAACCTCCCGTACGCCTTCCCGGGCAACCCCGAGCTGGGCCACCTGCTGGCCCAGGCCTGCTGCGCGCAGGGCGTGGAGACGCTGGCCCACCCCGCGACCACGCTGGCGCCCGAGTACGGCACCCTGGTGCCCATGCGCTACATGAATGCGGACCAGCACTTCAAGGTGGTCTCGGTCTCGGCCCTGTGCCAGGTGCATTACCTCAACGACAGCGCGCGCCTGGGCTGGGCCATGCGCCAGGCCATCGAGGAGCAGTACGAGGGCACCGTGGCCATCCTGGCCAGCGGCAGCCTGAGCCACCGCTTCGCGCAGAACGGCACGGCGCCCGAGTTCGCCACGAAGATCTGGAGCCCGTTTCTGGAGACGCTGGACCACCGCGTGGTCCAGATGTGGGAGGCGGGCGACTGGGTCACCTTCTGCGCCATGCTGCCCGAATACGCGGCCAAGGGCCATGGCGAGGGCTTCATGCACGACACGGCCATGCTGATCGGTGCCCTCGGCTGGTCGGACTACGCGGGCCGCGCCGAGGTGCTCACGCCGTACTTCGGCGCTTCGGGCACGGGGCAGATCAATGCCGTGCTCCCGGTCACGCCGCAGACGGGTGCGGCGGTGCCAGGGCCCCAGGCATCGGGCCAGCAGCCATCGGCCAGCCGGCTGTGAGGAGCGCGCCATGCCCCACCTGGTGATTCTCTACACCCCGGACCTGGACCGGCCCGTGTCACAGGGCGGCAGCGACATGACCGCGCTGTGCCGCGCCCTGGCAAGCGCCATGCGCCAGCAGGTGGACGAAGTGGGCAGGCCGGTATTCCCCACGGGCGGCATCCGCGTGCTGGCCTACCCGGCCGCGCACCATGCCGTGGCCGATGACGGCGAGGCGCAGCCCGCGGGCGGCGTGGCACCGGACTACGGCTTCGCCTACCTCAACCTGCGCATGGGCCGGGGCCGCAGCGCGGCCGCGCACCAGGCCGTGGGCCAGGCCCTGTCGGCCGTGGCCCAGGCGCACTTCGCGCCGCTGCTGCCCTTGCGCCCCATCGGTGTCACCCTGCAAATCGACGAGGGCCCCGAAGTCTTCGACGCCAAGCACAGCTCCCTGCATCCCCTGTTCAACAAGCCTGCACAGGGCTGACCCTCCATGCTCTCCAACGACATCATCACCTCCCTGGCGCAGCAGCTCTACCAGGCGCGCAAGCAGCGCACGCAGCTGCGCCACTTTTCCACCCAGCATCCCGGCATGACCGTCGAGGACGGCTATGCCATTCAGCGCGAGTGGGTGAAGCTGGAGCAGGCCGACGGTCGCACCATCAAGGGCCGCAAGATCGGCCTGACCTCGCGCGCCATGCAGCAGGCCAGCCAGATCACCGAGCCCGACTACGCGCCGCTGATGGACGACATGTTCTTCGACGCGGGCGGCGACATCCCGTTCGAGCGTTTCATCGCCCCGCGCGTGGAGGTGGAGCTGGCCTTCATCCTGGGCAGGCCCCTGAAGGGGCCGGGCGTCACGCTGTTCGACGTGCTCTCGGCCACCGACTACGTGGTGCCGGCCATCGAGATCATCGACGCGCGCATCGAGCAGTTCGACCGCGACACCCGGGCCATGCGCAAGGTGTTTGACACCATCTCCGACTTTGCGGCCAACGCCGGCATCGTGCTCGGCGGCCGGCCCGTGAAACCCCTGGACGTGGACCTGCGCTGGGTCGGCGCCCTGCTGCACAAGAACGGTGTGATCGAAGAGACGGGCCTGGCAGCCGCCGTGCTCAACCACCCGGCCACCGGCGTGGCCTGGCTGGCCAACAAGATCGCGCCCCATGGCGAGCAGCTCAACGCGGGCGACGTGGTGCTGGCCGGCTCCTTCACGCGGCCCGTGGCCGTGGTGCAGGGCGACAACTTTCACGTGGACTACGGGCCGCTGGGCTCGGTGTCCTTCCGCTTCGCGTAGGCCGCCATGCAGCAGATCCCCGAGAACCATTTCCGCAACGCACTGCGCGCGGGCCGGCCGCAGATCGGCCTGTGGGTCGGCCTGGCCGACGCCAATGCCGCCGAGGCCCTGGCCGGCTGCGGCTTCGACTGGCTGCTGCTTGACGGCGAGCACGCACCCAACGACGTGCGCAGCGTGCTCGACCAACTGCGCGCCGTGGCCCCGTACCCCGTGCAGCCCGTGGTGCGCCCGGTGCAGGGCGAGGTGGCCCTGGTCAAGCAGTACCTGGACGTGGGCGCGCAGACCCTGCTCATCCCCATGGTCGATACGCCCGAGCAGGCCGCGCTGATGGTGCGCGCCATGCGCTATGCGCCCGAGGGCATCCGCGGCATGGGCGCGGCCCTGGCCCGCGCCTCGCGCTGGAACCAGGTGGAGGACTACCTGAACCGCGCCAACGACCAGATGTGTCTGCTGGTGCAGGCCGAGACACCGCTGGCCTTGCAGAACCTGCAGGCCATCGCCGCAACCGATGGGGTGGACGGCGTGTTCTTCGGACCGGCCGACCTGTCCGCATCCATGGGCTACCGGGGCCAACCCGGTCACCCCGCGGTGCATCGCGCCATCCTGGACGGCATCGCCACCGTGCGCCGCGCTGGCAAGGCCGCAGGCATCCTCATGGCGGACCGGGCGCTGGCGCAGACCTACCTCGATGCCGGGGCGCTGTTTGTCGCCGTGGGGGTGGACGCCACGCTGCTGGTGCGCGCCGCCACCGAGCTGGCCGGCCATTTCGGCAACCGCCTGGTGCCGCAGGCACAGCCGGCCGCGGCCAGCCCGTACTGAGCGCGGCACGCCTTGCGCCCGTGCTGCGGTCTTCAGTTAGTGATTTAGCTAGTTAATTAAAAAATGAATTTCACGGTCCCTGCGCTTTTTCAAACCATCACCTTGTGAGGAGACAATCCATGCCAAGCACCCACCCGACCCGTCGCACCGCACTGTGCACCGCTGCCGCCCTGGCCATGTCCAGCATGTCCCCGGGCGCCGGCGCCCAGGAGCGCCGCCCTCTCGAATGGGTGGTGGGCATGTCCCCCGGGGGCGGCACCGATATCGTCGCCCGCACCGTGGCCGACCAGATGGGCAAGACGCTCGGCCAGACCATCGTGGTGGTCAACAAGCCCGGCGCCGCGCACAACATCGCGGCAGACTACGTGGCGCGCTCGTCCACCCCCGGCAACCTGTTGCTCACGGGCGATTACGCGGTACTGGCCACCAACCCCTGGCTGTACAGCAAGCTCTCGTACAACGTGGACAAGGACCTGGCCTCGGTGGGCATGCTGGTGCGTTTTCCGCTGATCCTGGTGGTCTCGCCCAAGCTGCCGGTGCGCAACTTCCAGGAGTTCGTCGCCTGGGCCAAGGCGCAGCCCGAAGGCGTCAACTTCGCATCGCCGGGCGCCGGCACGCCGCACCACCTGGCCATGGAGCTGCTGCGCCAGCGTACGGACCTCAAGATGACGCATGTGCCCTACCGGGGCGTCACGCCCGCCATCCAGGACATCATGGGCGGCCAGGTGCCCTGCATGTTCGTTGAGTCTGCGGGCGGCATGCCCAACATCACGGGCGGCAACCTGCGCGCCATCGCGGTGGCCAGCGCCAAACGCATGGCCACCCTGCCGGAGGTGCCCACGCTGATGGAGCAGGGCCTCCAGGACTTCGAGGCGTTTGCCTGGCAGGGCCTGTCGGTCAACGCCTCCATGCCCGCAGCCGAGGTGCAGCGCCTGAACGCCGCCCTGCAGCAGGCCCTGAACTCCACCCCGGTGAAGGCCCGCTTCCAGACCCTGGGCGTGGAGGCCGTGCCCGGCACCCCCGAGCAGATGAACGCCTACGCCAAGGTGGAGCGTGCGCGCTGGGGCCAACTGATCAAGGACATCGGCCTGAAACTGGAATGACCCCCTGAGCCGCTTCGCGTCTTCCCCTACAGGGGGACGCCCCCAGCGCGGCGGGGCGGCCCTTGCGCGGCGGCCCTGGCCACCGCAGCGCCAGTTTGTTGAGCGGTCGGCGGCGTCAAGCGCTCTGAAAGCCCGGTCCTCTTGTGGGAATCATGTCGGCTATCCCACCAGCTTCTTGAGCTGGTAGAGTGCGTCGAGCGCCTCGCGCGGGCTCAGCGCGTCGGGGTGGATGCTGGCCAGCAGCGCCTCCACGGGGCTCGCGCCCGCGCTCTCGGGCATGGCCGGCACGGCGAACAGGTCCACCTGCAGTTCATCCTCGCCCGCGCGTTCTTCCAGTGCGGCCAGCGCATGGCGCGCGTGGTTCAGCACCGCACCGGGCACGCCCGCGAGCTTGGCCACCTGGATGCCGTAGCTGCGGCTCGCCGGGCCGGGCTGGATCTCGTGCAAAAAGACGATGTCAGCCCCCGCCTCTGCCGCGCTCACGTGCATGTTCACCGCATGCCGCGCCTTGGCGGGCAGCTCGGTCAGCTCGAAATAGTGCGTGGCGAACAGCGTGAAGGCGCGCGTCTTGTCATGCAGGTGTGTGGCGATGCCGCTGGCCAGGGCCAGGCCGTCGAAGGTGCTGGTGCCGCGGCCGATCTCGTCCATCAGCACCAGGCTGTGCGGCGTGGCGGCATGCAGGATCTGCGCGGCCTCGGTCATCTCCAGCATGAAGGTCGACTGCGCGTTGGCCAGGTCGTCCGCCGCGCCGATGCGCGTGTGGATGGCGTCGATGGGCCCCAGGCGGCAGGCGCTGGCCGGCACATGGCTGCCCATGCTGGCCAGCAGCACGATGAGCGCCACCTGGCGCATGTAGGTCGACTTGCCGCCCATGTTGGGGCCGGTGATGACCTGCATGCGCGTGTTGGCGTTCAGCCGCGTGTGGTTGGCGATGAAGCTGCCGGCCGAGACCTCGGCCAGCCGCGCCTCCACCACCGGGTGGCGGCCGTCCTCGATCTCGATGCAGGGCTCGGCCACAAACTGCGGGGCGCACCAGTTCAAGGTGAGCGAGCGCTCGGCCAGCGCGCACAGCACGTCGAGCGCGGCCAGCGCCTGGGCCAGGCGGGTGAGGGCGGGCACGTGGGGCTGCAGCTGGTCCAGCACCTGCTCGTAGAGCCATTTCTCGCGCGCCAGCGCACGCTCGTTGGCCGACAGTGCCTTGTCCTCGAAGGTCTTGAGCTCGGGCGTGATGAAGCGCTCGGCGTTCTTCAGCGTCTGGCGGCGGCGGTAGTCATCGGGCACCTTGTCCAGGTTGCTGCTGGTCACCTCGATGTAGAAGCCGTGCACCTTGTTGAACTGCACGCGCAGGTTGGCGATGCCGGTGCGGGCCTTCTCGCGCGTCTCCAGGTCGAGCAAAAAGTCGTCGCAGTTGGTCTGGATGGCGCGCAGCTCGTCGAGCTCGCTGTCGAAGCCCGTGGCCATCACGCCGCCGTCGCGCACCAGGGCTGCGGGCTCTTCGGTGATGGCGCGCTGCAGCAGCTCGGGGCAGTCCAGCGGCGGGTGCAACTGCTCGAAGATCTCCGCCAGGTAGGGCTCGGCCGCCTGGCCGGCACGCGCCAGCAGGGCCGCCTTGTGCAGGGTCTTGCACAGCCCCACCAGCTCGCGCGGGCGCACCTGGCGCAGGGCGATGCGCGCGGTGATGCGCTCCACGTCGCTCACGCCCTTGAGTTCGCCGCGCAGCGTGGCCCAGGGGCCGGCGCCGCCACCGGCCCCACCCGCGCCACGAAGCGCGGTGGTGGCGGCCAGGCGCTGGCGCGCGGCCGTGCGGTCGCGTGGCGGCTCCAGCAGCCAGGTCTTGAGCAGGCGGCTGCCCATGCCGGTCATGCAGGTGTCGAGCAGAGAGAACAGGGTGGGCGCATCCTCACCGCGCAGCGTGCGCGTGATCTCCAGGTTGCGCCGCGTGCTGGCCGGCAGGTCGATCAGGTCGTCGCCGCGCTGCACCTGCACGCTGTGCACGTGGGTCAGGGTGCGGCCCTGGGTGTGCTCGGCATAGGCCAGCAGGCCGGCGGCGGCCGCATGTGCCTGGGTCAGTTCCTGCGCGCCCCAGGCCTGCAGGCTAGCCGCGCCCAGGTGCTCGAGCAGCTTGCGCTCGCCCAGTGTGGCGTCGAACTGCCAGTCGGGCCGGGGGCCCATGGGGCAGGTGAAGGCGCCGCCCTGGCGCAGCACCTGCAGCTGCTGCTCGAAGCGCTCGGTCACGCCGGCGCTGTAGATCACCTCGCTGGGCGCCACGCGCGCCAGCCAGGCGCCCACCTCGTCCTGCGCGCATTCGGCCAGGTACACCCGGCCCTGGGTCACGCTCAGCCAGGCCAGGCCGGCGCGCCCGCGCGGGCCCTGGTGCAGTGCCAGCAGCATGGACTCGGCCTTGTCCGAGAGCAGCTCGGTATCGGTCAGCGTGCCGGGGGTGACCACGCGCACCACCTTGCGCTCCACCGGTCCCTTGGACGTGGCCACGTCGCCCACCTGCTCGCAGATAGCGACCGACTCGCCCATCTTGATCAGCCGGCCCAGGTAGTTCTCCAGCGCATGGAAGGGCACGCCGGCCATGATGACGGGCTGGCCCCCGGACTGGCCGCGCTGGGTCAGCGTGATGTCCAGCAGGCGGGCGGCCTTTTCCGCGTCGGCATAGAACAGCTCGTAGAAGTCGCCCATGCGGTAGAAGACGAGCGTGTCCGGGTGCGCAGCCTTCAACGAGAAGTACTGCTGCATCATCGGGGTGTGCGCGGAGAGATCGGTGTTTGTCATCTGAATCCAAGACGGGGTGCGCCCCGGGTTCTCCGGGGGGCTCCGAGTCTATCGCGCAGACCGGCCCGCCAAGATGGCGGTGCCGGGCAGGCCCTCCATCAGGCCGGGATGAAGGTGCCGTGAAACCCCAGGGGCACCGCCCGGTCCATGCTGCCCTGGGCCAGCGGGCCCTGCGCCAGCCGGCGGGCGTCGAACACCGATAGCAGCGTGCGACGGCGGAGCAGGTCCAGCGCCGTGCCCACCAGCCAGCCATCGCCCTCCCTGGCGCCGGCCGTGCTCGCGGGGATGAACACATGCTCCTCGACCATCACGTCGGTGCCGTAGCGGTAGCGGTCCACCTTGCCGGTGTCTACATTCAGCCGCGCGACGCAGTCGAAGCCTGGGCGATTCGACACGGCGACCCGCTCGGCCATGAAAAGCTCTCTGTGCCGGCGGCCGACGAAGCGCGGGTCGATGCGCGGGAATTCGGCGTGGTGCGCCTGCAGCGTCTGGCGCGCGCGGTCGGTGCGCGTGTCGAGTTCGACCAGGGCCACGGCAAGCGATGGTTCGCCCTGGAAGTCGCCGCGCATCAGCCCACGAAACCCCCGGTTGATGGCCGAGTCGTCGTCCGAACGGATGTAGTCCAGGTGGATGACTCCCTTGCCGTCCTCCCAGGCGTTGCCGGTGTGGAACAGGAAGCCGGTGGGCAACTCCATCCATTGCGGCTGGTCGAGCCGGTCCTTGTGCAGCACCAGCGCCCGCATGCCCAGCTGTGGCTTCCAGACATGGCTGTCCAGGAAGGTGCTGCCGGCGTGGGCCCTGTCCAGGTCGAAGACGAGCGGGGGCAGCAGGAACACCAGGTGCTGCTCGGTCACCGCGAAGTCGTGCACCATGGCCATGTCCGGCACCTGGAGCGTGGCGGTGCGCACCTGCCCCTGGGCCGATACCTGGTAGATCGAGAGCAGGCCATGGGCACTGCTCACGCCAAAATTCCACAGCGTGCCGTCGGAACCGATCTTGGGGTGCGCCGAGAAGGGCATGCCCGCGTGTTCCGGCGTCCAGGTCTTGAGGGCCCCGGTTTCCAGGGTGTCGGCATCGAACCGCGTGGCCGAGCCGCCCTCCCACAGGGCGAGGGTTTCGCCCGCGTGGTGCACCACGCTGGTGTTGGCCACGTTGCCCGCATCGGCCGACACCATGGGGCTGCCCCCGGCCACCTGGGTGCCGAAGCTGTGGTACAGGCGCCGGCCGGCCGCATTCTCCGCCAGAAACTTCTGCGTGCGCAAAAAGCGCGCCTGGTGCCGCACGCCCTGGTCGCTGAAGCGGTATTGCTGGATCATCCCGTCGCCGTCGAACCAGTGCTGGTAGCGCACATCGCCCAGGCTGTGTTGCGCAGGGCCGTTGCGCAGCAGGGTGCCGCGCAGGTCCTTGGGCAGCTTGCCGCGCAGCTGCATGGGCTGGGGCGCGAGGTCGGCCTGCAGGCCCTCGAAGCCCAGGGTCCAGGGCGCGCCGCTGCGCCGCTCGTTGAAGGCGCTCAGCGTGGCGCCGGACTCGGGCCCGCCAGCAGCGTGTGCGGCAGAAAAGGGCAGGGCGCCCAGCGCGCTGCCAGCGGTTCCCAGGGCCAGTGACTGGCAAAAGAGGCGTCGGTCCATGGTGCGTGCTCCTGGTGTGCCGTTCACCGCAGCTGGATGGTGATGGTGGTGTCCTGCTGCAGCTCGATGGCTGCGTCCTGGAAGCGAGGCGGGCCCATGTTGCCCTGGGCGTCTCGGCTGAAGCCGGTGCGCTCCTCGGGCATGCCGACCAGGTTGGTATCGAGCTTGCCGTTGCCGTTCTCGTCCTGGTACAGCGACAGCGCATAGCTGCCGGCGGGCAGGTCGCGCAGCACCAGCACGGTCTTGGCGCCCGACGCCGGGGCCATGCCGCTCTGCACCGCCTTGCTGAACTTCAGCCAGCCGTCGGCGGAGCCGTAGACCGCAGCCAGCACCGGCCCCTTGTCCGCCTTGGTGTTGTTCACCTCCACGGTCAGGTCCAGCGCGTATGCGTTGCCCAGCGCCAGGCATGCGCCGGCCAGTGCCAGGGCGCGCGCAGCGGGTAGAAGGTTGAGGGCGGTCAAAGGGGGTGAAGCCATCGTCATGTGCAGTTCTCCAGGGTGGATGGAGACACCGTGCCTCCACTGCCCGCACTGTAGGAATGGCCTAGCCCTACTGCCACTGGCGTGCGACGAAGTGGCGCAGGCACGGCGCGAAAGGGGGTGGCAGAGCGCCGGTGGCGGTGCCGCCGCTGCCCGGTGCCGGTGATTGCGCGCGCGACCTGCACAGAAATAAGCGTGCCCCGGCGACAGAACGTGGGAACATGTGTCCGGGCGCCACCGGGTATTACCCTGGCAAAATATGCGACCTGTGGTTGTTACGTTTTGACATACTTTGCGGTGTACATTGGTGGCTGCCGCCGCCATGACCATGTGCGGCCCACCGTTTGTGAGAGGTTTCAGAGCGACTGTGATTTCTGCCGAACTCCTGACCGATCTGTTTGCGGGTGCCAGTGAAGACTTCGTGGAGTCTTCGGCGCAGGCGCGCCTGCAAGCCCTGCTCGATGCCGTGCCCGTGGCGCTGATGGAATTCCGTCCGCAGGATGGAAGGCTGCTGCTGCGCGCGGCCAATGCCGCCGCACGGCGCATGCCGGGCATGGGGGGCGTGCGCGCCAGCGGCGCCGATGCGGTCGATGTCTTCGACCTGCTGGCCAGCACCAACCTGGTGGACCAACTGCAGACCGTGGCGCGCACCGGCATGCTGCTGGAATGCCGCCAGGTGGCGCGCGAGCCGGGGCGGCTGCTGGTGGCCTGGGACGTGTCGGCGCGCCGGCTCGACAACGGCTCCATCGTCGTCACGGTGCGCGATGCGAGCGAGGCCGAGAGCCTGCGCGCTGCGTTGGCCGCGTCCGAGCACGCGCTGCAGGATGTGCGGCGTGAGCTGCGCGAGCAGACCGACGTCTTCAACACCATGGAAAGCCTGGCCCAGACCGGGCACTGGCGGCGCATCGAAGACCCGGGCGAGACGGTGCTGCTGTGGTCCCCCGGCCTGTGCGACATTGCGGGCGTGGAGCGGCAGGAATGGGTGAGCCCCGAGCGTGCCGTCAGCGGCATCCTGGCCGAAGACCGCCATGTGTTCGAGACCGCGCGCGAGCGCGGCACCGGTGCCGATGTCGAGTACCGCTGGAAGCGCCCCGATGGCGAGGTCCGCTGGATGCGCTCGCGCGTGCGCCGGCTCATTGCCAAGGACGGCATGCGGGTGGACATGGGCGTGGTGCAGGACGTGACCGACGAGCGCCGTGCCGCCGAGCAACTGCGCGAGCAACTGCTGTTCATCCAGCGCATTGCCAGCCGCATCCCGGGCTTCATCTACCAGTACCGCCTGCACCTGGATGGCGTCACCAGCGTGCAGTACATCAGCGATGCGGTGCGCGACTTCATGGGGGTGGAGCCACACGAGGTGACAGCCGACCATGGCGTGCTCTCCAACTGGGTGCTGGCCGAGGACCTGCAGGCCCTGCAGCGCTCGGCCCTGCAGTCGGTGCGCAAGCTCGTGCCCTGGCAGTGCGAGTACCGGGTCCGCATGCCCGACGGCAGCATCCGCTGGCACATGACGAACGCCATCCCGCACCGCGAGGCCGATGGCTCGGTGATCTCCCATGGCTTCACCATGGACATCACCGACCGCAAGCGCGCAGAGCAGGAGATCGAGCGCCTGGCGTTCTACGACGCCCTCACG
>NZ_LMIJ01000008.1:171404-171615 GCF_001428665.1 Acidovorax sp. Root219 | reverse complement strand
CTTCTTCGACCCCGACATGCAGGCCGCCGTCAACGCCCGCTCCAACCTGGAAGCCGACCTGCGCCAGGGCCTGGCCCGCAACGAACTGCTCGTGCACTACCAGCCCGTCGTCGACCACCAGGCCCGCCTGGTCGGAGCCGAAGCCCTGGTGCGCTGGCGCCACCCCCAGCGCGGCATGATCAGCCCCGGCGACTTCATCCCCCTGGCAGAG
>NZ_LMIJ01000008.1:157114-171194 GCF_001428665.1 Acidovorax sp. Root219 | reverse complement strand
CCTCAGGCTGCATGGCTGCGAGGGGTTCCAGGGCTATCTGTTTGGCAGGCCTGTGCCGGTGGAGGAAATCGATGCAATGCTGGACCCGACGCGCTGACGCAGGTGATCCGTGGACGGGCCTTGCGCCCACCGGGGGCTGTGCATGGCACAGGTGAAGAGGAACGACAAAGAGGGCAGATTTCTGGATCGCGTGCTCGAACGCGATCCCGCCTGGACGCGGGGCATGGCGCTGGTGGTGGTGCTGTCGCTGCTGGGGGCCTGGCTGGTAGTGCAGGCAGTGGTGTACTGGCGCGGCCAGGAGCGGGCGGTGGAGCGCACGCGCATCGTGCAGCAGGCGGCCGATGCGCTGATCACGCAGACCACCGGGGGCGGCCTGATCGGCGCCGTCTCGCTCATGGGCCTGAGCGAGCCCCAGCTCAAGGACATGGCGCGCGGCTACACACCGCCGGATGACCCGGGATCGCTGGCGCGGCTGGCGGTGGCGCGCGGGCGCTTTCTGATCAGCGGTGTGTATGTGATGTCGGCCGATGGCACCGTGGTTGCGCACGAGACGGCAGGCGAGAAGGCGACCGGCTCCAACCTGGCGTTTCGCCCCTATTTTCGGCAGGCCATGAAGGGGGCCATCAGCGTCTATGCAGCCATTGGCGTGAACAGCCAGGAGCGCGGCCTGTACTACGCGGCGCCCCTGTACGAGACGGACTCTCCCTCCAGCTCCATCATCGGCGTGGTGATGTTCAAGGTGGGCTTCGAGGTGGTCGATGCGCTGGTGGCAAGCACCGGCATCCCCGCGCTGCTCATGTCCCCGCAGGGCGTGGCGTTCTCGTCCACCCGGCCCGAATGGCAGTTTGCCGTGGCGCCGCCGCTCACGCAGGCCCGCATCGATGCGATCCGTGCGTCGCGCCAGTTCGGGCGCCACTTCGAGAACGGCGTGGCCTCCGCGCTGCCGTTTGCGCCCGATGCCGGCGAGGTGCTGCTCAATGGCGTGACCTATGCGGTGGCGAGCCGGGGCATCGAATGGAACGACCCTGGAGGCCAGTGGCAACTGGTGGTGCTCGACGATGTGAGCGCCCTGGTCCCCGCCCTGCTGCGCTGGCAGGTGGGCGCTGCGGCCTTTGTGCTGCTGGCCTTGCTGGGGCTGCTGCTGCTGGACCTGCTGCGCAGCCGCGCACGCATGGCGGCCGCGCTGGAGCGTTTCCGGGTGCTCGGCGCGGCGCTGGAGAGCAGCCCCGTGGCCGTGGTCATCACCGATGGCGAGGGCCGCATCGACTGGGTGAACCCCCAGTACGAGCGCAACACCGGCTATGCCCTGGACGAGGTGCGCGGCAAGAAGCCGTCCATCGTTTCCACCGACCAGACGCCGCCGCAGACCTACAAGGACATGTGGGCCACCCTGCTGTCGGGGCGGTCCTGGCGCGGCACCTTTGTGAACCGGCGCCGCGACGCCAGCATCTACCACGACGAGGCCACGCTGTCGCCCGTGTTCGACGGGCGCGGCAAGCGCATTGCCATCGTCGGGCTGCACGAGGATGTCTCGGAGCGCATGCGCGCGCAGTCCGAGCTGGAGCGGCGCGAGCGCCTGCTCAACGAGCTGCTGGAGCAGCAGACCGCCATCTTCGACAATGCGCCACCCATCCTGCTGGTCTGCGAAGGGCAGTTCCGCCAGTTCAACCCGGCCTTCGTGGAGCTCATGCGGGGCACGGCCTCGCAGTTGCTGGGCGGCGAGGTGACGGCGCTGTTCGGCGACAAGGTGCAATCGGACAGCTTTGCGGCCCTCATCGCGCAACGGCTCGCCTCGGGCCAGGCCTTGCGCGAGCGTGCCACGCTGCGCCGGCTGGATGGCAGCAGCTTCGAGGCCCGACTGGCCGGGCGCAGCATCAATATGGAGGGCTACCGCTCTGCCTCCATCTGGGTCATCGAGGACGTGACCGAGGCCCGCAAGGGCGAGATCGCCATCCAGCAGGCCAATGAGCGGCTGGAGATCGCCCAGGAAGCCGGCAAGGTGGGCGTGTTCGACATCGACCTGGTGGCCGATACGGTGGTCTGGTCCGACAAGCTCGTGTCCATGCTGGGCCTGCCTGCGGGCACGCAGCCTGCGGGCCTTGGCTACTGGCTTGACCGCCTGCACCCGGATGACCGCGAGGAAGCGAGTGCGAATTTCAGAGCCAGCCTGGATGGGGTCGATACCGACCTGCGCAATTCCTGGCGCATCGTGCGCCCGGACGGCGAGGTGCGCTGGTTCCTGATGGCTGCGCGCATCCTGCGCGACGGCGCGGGCCGTGCGGTGCGCGTGGTGGGCGTGAGCGTGGACATCCACGACCAGAAGCAGCTGGAGGAGCAGGTGGAGGAGCAACTGGGCTTCCAGCAGGCGCTGATCGACGCGATTCCGGTGCCCCTGTTCTACAAGGGGGCCGACGGGCGCTACATCGGCTTCAACCGCGCCTACGAGCAGGCCTTCGGCGTGCGCCGAGACCAGTTGGTGGGCAAGACCGTGCTCGACCTCGATTTCCTGCCGCCCGAGCAGCGCATGCGCTTCCAGGGCGACAACCTGCAGGCGATGAATGGCCTGCATTCGGTGCACAAGGAGGTGGACCTGTCGTACGCCGACGGGCAGGTGCACCACACCCTGTTCTGGCTGCACGCCTTCGCACGGGCCGACGGCTCGCCCGGCGGCGCCATCGGCACTTTCGTGGACATCACCGACCGCCAGCGCGCCGAAGAGGACCTGCGCCGCGCCAAGGAGCTGGCCGAGGAGTCCACCGCGCTCAAGTCCAATTTCCTGGCCAACATGAGCCACGAGATCCGCACGCCGATGAACGCCATCATCGGCATGTCGCACCTGGCGCTCAAGTCGGGGCTGAACGCGCGCCAGCACGACTACGTGAGCAAGATCCAGCAGGCCGGGCAGCACCTTTTGGGCGTGATCAACGACATCCTGGATTTCTCCAAGATCGAGGCGGGCAAGCTCACGGTCGAAAAGCAGCCCTTCGTGCTGGACCGCATGCTTGAGAGCGTGACCGACGTGGTGGGCTACAAGGCCGGCGCCAAGGGGCTGGAGCTGGTCTGCGATGTCGCCGCCAACGTGCCGCCCAACCTGCTGGGCGATTCGCTGCGCCTGGGACAGATCCTCATCAACTTTGCCAACAACGCCATCAAGTTCACCGACCAGGGTGAGATCAGCATTGCCGTGCGGCTGCTCGAAGAGAGCGAAACGCGGGTGAGCCTGCGCTTCGAGGTGCGCGACACGGGCATCGGCCTCACGCCCGAGCAGATGGGGCGGCTGTTCGCCAGTTTCCAGCAGGCCGATACCTCGACCACGCGCCGCTATGGCGGCACCGGCCTGGGCCTGGCCATCTGCAAGAGCCTGGCCGAGCTGATGGGCGGCGAAGTCGGGGTGATCAGCGAGTTCGGCCAGGGCTCGACCTTCTGGGTCAGCCTGCCGCTGGAGCGTGGTGCCCCGGCCCGGGTGCTGTTGCCGCCGCCGGACCTGGTGGGCCGCCGGGTGCTGGTGGTGGACGACAACCACACGGCGGCCACCGTGCTGTCGGACATGCTGCAGGCCATGGGCTTCGAGGTGGAGCAGGCCTACTCCGGCTTGCAGGCGCTCGATATCCTGCGCGAGTCCATGGCGAAGAACCGCTTCTTCGGCCTGCTGCTGCTCGACTGGCACATGCCGGGCATGGACGGTGTCGAGCTGGCGGGCCACATCCGCAGTCTGGGCATGCCCCAGGTGCCGCAGATGCTGATGGTCACGGCCTACGGGCGCGAGGACGTGATGCGCGCTGCGCGCGCGCAGGGCATCGAGACGGTGCTGATCAAGCCCGTGAATGCCTCCCTGCTGCTGGAGACGCTGATGCAGCCTCTGGAGCATGCCCTGCCGGCGCTGCAGCGCCAGTATGTGCCGCCGCCCGTGTCCGAGGAGCTGCCCCTGGCCATCCGGGGCGCGCGGGTGCTGCTGGTGGAGGACAACGAACTCAACCAGATGGTGGCCGTGGAACTGCTGCGCGACGCGGGTTTCGACGTGGACGTGGCGGGCAACGGGCAAGTGGCCATCCACCGGCTGCACGAGGACAGCTACGACCTGGTGCTGATGGACATGCAGATGCCGGTGATGGATGGGGAGACCGCCACGCGCCACCTGCGCGCGGACCCGCGCTTTGCGCGCCTGCCCATCGTGGCCATGACAGCCAATGCCATGGACGCCGACCGCCAGCGCTGCTTTGATGCCGGCATGAACGACCACGTGGCCAAGCCCATCGACCCTGCGGCCCTTTGGAAGGCCCTGGCGCGCTGGATACAGCCGCGCCCCGGGCTGGGCGTGCCCCAGGGCCTGCCCCCGCAGCCGCACCACGCTGGCGCCATGCCACCCAGGCCCCCGCATCCTGTGGAATGGCCCCTGGTGGCCGGGCTGGATACGGCGCTGGGGCTGCAGCGCGCCCTGGGCAAACCCGCCCTTTATGGCGACATGCTGCGCCGGTTTGTCGAGGGGCAGGCTGGCGCCGTGCCGGAGATGGAGGTTGCGCTCGCCAACGGGGACCTGGGTCTTGCCGAGCGCCTGGCGCACACGCTGCGCTCGGTGGCCGCCAACATAGGTGCGCAGCCCGTGGCAGACCGCGCCTACCAGCTCGAAGACCTGCTGCGCAAGGGCCCGCCGCCACCAGAGGCCACCGCACCCCTGCTCGCGGCGCTGGGTGGGGTGCTCCTGCCCCTGATCGATGCGCTCAAGCGGTGGGCCGCAGGCGCGCCGGCACTGGCCGATGCAGCCGGCCTGGTGCCGACCAGGCCCCCGGCCGAACTGCTGCACCAGCTGCGCACGCTGCTGTTACAGGACGACCCGGCAGCCGCCGAGTTTTTGCAACACAATGCAATGGTGTTGGAGGGATTCCTGGACCCGGTGTTTAAGGCGGTGGATGTGCACATTCGGAACTTTGATTTCGAACAGGCGCTGGATACCATCGCCTCTGTGGTGCCCGAGCCGCCACCCCCTGATTCCGCCATAGCCCCCTGAACGGTCCCAATTCGCAGGAAAGCCCATGGACAACGCGCCCTTCGCTTCGCACCAGCCGACCCTTGTGGACAAGCCGATCGCCACAGTACTGGTGGTGGACGATACGCCCGACAATCTCACGCTGATGGGCAGCCTGCTGCGCGAGCACTACCTGGTGAAGGTGGCCAACCATGGGGAAAAGGCACTCAAGATCGCCCAGTCGGACACCAGGCCCGACCTCATCCTGCTGGACATCATGATGCCCGAGGTGGACGGCTACGAGGTCTGCCGGCGCTTGAAGGCCTCGCCCGCTACGCGCGACATCCCGGTGATCTTCCTTACCGCCCGCTCCGACCCGGATGACGAGCGCATGGGCCTGGCCCTGGGCGCGGTGGACTACATCACCAAGCCCATCAGCCCGCCCATTTTGCTGGCGCGCGTGAACACGCACCTGGCGCTCAAGGCCACGGCCGACTTCCTGCGTGACAAGAGCTCCTACCTGGAGCGCGAGGTGGCCCTGCGCACGCTGGAGGTACAGGCCATCCAGGACGTGACCATCATGGCCATGACCTCGCTGGCCGAGACTCGCGACAACGAGACCGGCAACCACATCCGCCGTACCCAGCTGTACGTGAAGGCGCTGGCCGAACGGCTGCGCCACCACCCGCGTTTCGAGCACGCGCTCAATGACCGCATGATCGACCTGTTGTACAAGTCGGCGCCGCTGCACGACATCGGCAAGATCGGTATCCCGGACAGCATCCTGCTCAAGCCCGGCAAGCTCACGGTGGAAGAGTTCGAAGTCATGAAGACCCACACCACGCTGGGCCGTGCCGCCATCGAGGACGCCGAGAAGCGCCTGGGCATGCGCGTGGCGTTCCTCAGCGTGTCCAAGGAAATCGCCTACAGCCACCAGGAAAAGTGGGACGGCTCGGGCTACCCCGAGGGGTTGGCGGGCGACGCCATCCCCGTGTCGGCCCGGCTCATGGCGGTGGCCGACGTGTACGACGCGCTGATCAGCAAGCGCGTCTACAAGCCTGCGTTCTCGCACGACCAGGCCTGCAGCACCATCGTGCGTGGCCGGGGCACGCATTTCGACCCCGACATGGTGGATGCCTTCGTGGACATCGCCGAGGATTTTCGCGTCATCGCGCAGAAGTACCCCGACCCGGGTTGATGGGCTGGGGGAGGGTGGCGATGGACCACCCTGCAGACTATCAGAGCGGGGCGCTCTCGTCCTTGGCTGCGCCGTCCTGTGCGTCGGGAGCGGCGTCCGCCGCTGGGGCCGCATCCGGCTCACCGGCATCGGCCGCCTGGCGCACGGCAGCCTTGTCGCCGGCACTGGCGAACTTGCTGTACTTGCCCAGGATGGGCACCAGCTGGCCGTAGATGCGGGGGGTGCCGGCCAGGCATTCGCGCTGCTCCAGGAACTCGGCCTCGCCCGTGAAGTTGCCCACCAGGCCGCCGGCCTCGGTCACCAGCAGCGAGCCGGCGGCGATGTCCCAGATGGACAGGCCGGTTTCGAAGAAGCCATCGGTGAAGCCGGCGGCCACGTACGCCAGGTCGAGTGCTGCGGAGCCGGGGCGGCGCAGGCCGGCCGTGCGCTGCATCACGTCGGCCATCATGTTCATGTAGCTCTTGAAGTTGTCGCCCGGGCGGAAGGGGAAGCCCGTGGAGATCAGGCAGTCCTTGAGCTGGGTGCGCTTGCTCACGCGGATGCGGCGGTCGTTCATGTACGCGCCACGGCCCTTGGTTGCGGTGAACAGGTCGTTGCGCGAGGGGTCGTAGATGACGGCCTGCTCGATCTTGCCCTTGACGGACAAGGCGATGCTCACGCAGTACACGGGAAAGCCGTGGATGAAGTTGGTGGTGCCGTCCAGCGGGTCGATGATCCAGACGAATTCCGAATCCTTGGCGCCGTATTCCGAACCCGACTCTTCGGCCAGGATGCCGTGGCCGGGGTAGGCCGTCAGCAGGGTTTCGATGATGATCTTCTCGGCCGCGTGGTCCACCTCGGTCACAAAGTCGTTCACCTGCTTTTGCGAAATGCGCACGGCCTCCACGTCAAGGGCCGCGCGGTTGATGATGGCGCCGGCGGCGCGTGCGGCCTTGATGGCCACGTTGAGCATGGGGTGCAGGTTGGACGACATAAATTGTGGTTTCTGGCAGGGCGCCGGCAGGGGGCGCGCCTTGCGAAAGAGGAGCGTGGAACGCAGCCAGGCGATGCGGGCGGCGACAATAGGGGCTGGATTTTACCTGTTTTGCCGTTTCCGTCCCAATGCAAGGGCCTATCCAGGTCCGCACAGAGCCCTTTCGACCCCATGAAAACCCGTTTCGTCCTGATCAACACCAGCCATGCCGGCAACGTCGGTGCCGCCGCGCGGGCCCTGAAGACGATGGGGTTCGACGACCTCGTGCTGGTCGAGCCACGCTGGGCCAACGTGCTGCGGCGTGAAGAGACCATCCAGCGCGCCAGCGGCGCCCTCGACGTGCTGCAGAACGCGCGCATCGTCGCCACGCTGGACGAGGCGCTCGACGGCATGAGCCACCTGTGCGCCACGGCCATGACGCCCAGGGACTTCGGGCCGCCGACCCGCTCGCCGCGCGAGCATTTTGCGCAGTTGGTCGCCCCTAGGGCGGCAGACGCCGCTGTGGAGTCGGGTGTGGCCTTCCTGTTCGGCTCCGAGCGCTTCGGCATGGCCAACGAGGACGTGTACCGCTGCCATGTGGCGCTGTCGATTCCCACCAATCCCGGCTTCGGCTCGCTCAACCTGGGCGCGGCCGTCCAGGTGATCGCCTACGAATGGCGCATGGCCCTGGGTGGCTTTGGCGCGCCGGCTGCTGTTGCGCCCGCGCCGGACCGCGAGGTGGCCGATGCCGCGCAGGAGCGTGAGCTGGCCGATGCCGTCCCGGCACGTGAGCTGGCCGATGCGGCCCAGGTGGCCGGCATGCTCGCGCACTGGGAGCGCGCCCTGGTGGACATCGGCTTCCTGGACCCCGATGCGCCCAAGAAGCTCATGCCGCGCCTGAACCAGCTTTTCAACCGCGCGCAACTGGGGTCCGAGGAAATCCACATCCTGCGTGGTGTTGCAAAAGCCATGATCGAGACGGCGCAGGCAAAGCGCTAGACTGCATTTCCATATTCCAAAAACAACCATAGCCATGTTTGCACGCCTGCGTTCCGACATCCAGTGCATCCTCGACCGCGACCCCGCTGCGCGCAGCACCTGGGAGGTGATCACCTGCTACCCCGGTCTGCACGCCATCTGGCTGCACCGGCCCGCGCACTGGTGCTGGGGCCATGGCTTCAAGTGGCTGGGGCGCTTCATTTCGCACATTGCGCGCTGGCTCACGGGCATCGAGATCCATCCGGGCGCCAAGATCGGCGAACGTGTCTTCTTCGACCACGCCATGGGCGTGGTGGTGGGCGAGACGGCCGAGATCGGCGACGGCTGCACCATCTACCAGGGCGTGACCTTGGGCGGTACCTCGCTCTACAAGGGCGCCAAGCGCCACCCCACACTGGGCAAGGATGTGGTGGTGAGTGCGGGTGCCAAGGTGCTCGGTGGCTTCGAGGTCGGCGATGGCGCCAAGATCGGCAGCAACGCCGTCGTCATCAAGCCCGTGCCCGCAGGGGCCACGGCCGTGGGCATCCCGGCGCGCATCATCCCCTCCAAGGCCGGCCAGAGCGCCGACGTGACCGAGCCACAGCCGCGCAAGTTCACGGCCTACGGCATCACGCAGGAGGACGACCCGCTGTCGCAGGCCATGCGCGGCCTGATCGACAACGCCTCCTCGCAGGAGCACCAGATCATGCTGCTGTGGCAGGCCATCGAGAAACTCTCGACGGCGGCCCCCGCCACCCGGGACTGTGTGCCCTGCGATGCGGCCACTACCGAGCAGTTCGAGGCGGGCAAGCTCAACGAACTGGTGGGCAAGTAGAACCCTTTCCAGGGTTCTCTCCCACCCGGCAGGTCATTTCTTGAGGAATCGGCTGTAGACAGCCCGTGTCTCGGCCTCGAAGTAGCGCCCGGCAGTCTGCCTGGACAGTTCCGAGGTCTCCTGCCAGCCAAAGAAGATGATCGCGTCATAGCTGTCCGAGATCTGCAGCTCGGTCTGCATGAACTCGCGGAAAACCTGCTTGTCCCACGCGGGCTCGCGGAAGGCCTGGGCGATGTACCAGGTCTCCACCTTGGGCTGGGCGGCCCTTGCGAGGCCCGGCAGGGCGCGCGACCAGTCGTGCAGCGCGCTGGTGGTGGTCTTGTCGCCCAGCCAGTAGGTGGTCGTGCCCACCCAGTCCACCTGCGCGATGGCCGGCGCTATGAAAGGCATCACCTTGGGGTGGCCAAAGGTGGCGTGCGGGCTGAACGACAGCCCCAGCTTCACCTGCGGCAGGCGCTGGCGCACCAGCGCGGCGGCACGCTTGAGGTCGTCGAGCTGCGCCTGGTATTCCGCCGGGTCGTCCTCCACCAGCGACGCCTTGAGGTACATCTCATCCAGCAGGTACACGTAGACGCCGGGCTGCAGCAGGTCGGCGTTCTTCGCGATGTAGGCCTCCAGCACGGCGGGGGCGTCGCTCACCAGGCGGGCGGCGCCTTTGTCGGAGATGTTGAACAGGAACAGAAAGTCCAGCATGTTGGTCTTGCCGGCCTTCTGTATCGCACGTGAGGTCTCCAGTGCGCCGCCATAGCCGCCGTAGCCGGCATTGGTCACCAGGTCCGAGGTGGCCACCTGTTCGGGCGTGCCGAAGATCTCGCCCACCAGGCGCTGGGGCGTTGGCGTGGGCCCATCGCTGCTGCCGCCGCCACCGCCGCAGGCAGCGAGCAGGCCAACCAGGGTGAGCTGCAGAAGAAGTCTTTTCTTCATCATGTGTCGGTGAAAGTGAATGTAGCGACCAGTCTAGGGGCTGCACAACGCACTTTCGTGTGACCCGGCGCACCCATGTGGGTCACGAGCCGCATCACTGGTTACAAAATGCAAGCCCGGCGCACCTCGCCAGGCCTGCATTCAGCGGCTGCGCACCGCGCTCTTGGGCCGAAAGGCCTTGCAGACCTCGTCGCGGGTTTCGAGGTAGGGCCCGCCGATCAGGTCGATGCAATAGGGCACTGCTGCGAAGATGCCGGGCACGATCTGGCTGCCATCGGCCGCGCGCAGGCCTTCCAGCGTCTCGGCAATCGCCTTGGGCTGGCCGGGCAGGTTGATGATCAGGCTCTGCCCGCGCACCACCGCCACCTGGCGCGAGAGGATGGCCGTGGGCACGAACTTCAGGCTGATCTGGCGCATCTGCTCGCCAAAGCCCGGCATTTCCTTGTGCGCCACGGCCAGCGTGGCCTCGGGCGTCACGTCGCGCAGCGCGGGGCCCGTGCCGCCGGTGGTCAGCACCAGGCTGCAGCCCGCGTCCACCAAAGCAATCAGCGCGGCGCTGATGCCCGCCTGCTCGTCGGGGATCAGGCGCGCGTCGAAGGTGATGGGGTTGTGCAGCGCGCGGGTGAGCCAGTCCTGCAGCGCCGGCAGGCCCTTGTCTTCATAGACGCCGCTGCTGGCGCGGTCGCTGATGGAGACAATGCCTACCCGGACAGGGTCGTGGACGGCGCCGTGCGCAGCTTCAGGCATGGTCCCCGTCCTCGTCGCCGTCTTCGTCGTTCTCAGGCACGTCGCCCATGTGCTCGCGCACCAGCCGGAACAGGTCGCGGTAAGCGCGGCCCTTGCGCGGCGCCAGGCCCTGCGACACTGCGGCCTTGTCGGCGGGCGGCGCATCCTTGCGCGCCTGGCGGATCAGGGCGCGCAATTGCTGCGTGTCGGTGTCGGGGTGCTCGGCCATCCACGGGGCCAGGGCCTCGTCGTCGGCGATGAGGCGGTCGCGCCACTGCTCGGCCAGGTGCAGCGTGAGTTTCACGTCGGCCGAGCCCTTGTGCTGCTCTTCGAGCGCCTGGCGCGCAGCCTGTACCAGCTCGGGGTCGAGCTTGCGCATGATCTTGCCCACGTACTGCATCTGGCGGCGCTTGCCTTCGAAATTGGTGATGCGCTTGGCCTCGGCCAGCGCATCCACCAGCTTCTCGGGCAGGCCCACCTTCTCGAACAGGTCGGCGCGCAGGGTCAGAAGCTCCTTGCCCAGGTCCTGCAGGGCATCGCTTTCGCGCTTGAGATCGGTTCGGCTGGCATCGGGCGTGCCTTTGAGTTCGGCTTTGAGCTGAATGTCCATTTCGCTGCCTTCGGCAACGAACTGGCCCTTCACAAAGTAGCCTTTTTTGGGTTTGCGTGACATGGGTGGGGGCAAATGGGGAGGTGGCGCAGCGCGCGCCACAGCGGCAAGTATCATAGCTGCCGCTATGAATAAACCCTCCATCCGCACGCCGCGCGCCTCCAGCGCCCCGGTCGCCACCGCATCCGGCACCCCCGACAACGGCTTCAGCTACAGCCGTCCGTTCTTCGAAGAACTGGTGGACCGCGCCCTCGCGCATGCCAAAAAGCTCGGCGCCACCGACGCCGGCGCCGAGGCCTCCGAGGGCTGCGGCCTGTCGGTCAGCGTGCGCAAGGGCGAGCTCGAAACGGTGGAGCGCAACCGCGACAAGTCGCTGGGCATCACCGTCTACATCGGCAACCGCCGGGGCAATGCCAGCACCTCCGATTTTTCCAGCAAGGCCATCGAGCAGACGGCGCAGGCCGCCTACGACATCGCCCGCTTCACGGCCGAAGACCCCATGGCCGGCCTGCCCGATGCCGACGACATCGCGCCCATCGACACGCACCGCGACCTGGACCTGTTCCACCCCTGGTCCATCGACAGCGAGCAGGCCGCGAAGATGGCCATGGAATGCGAGGCCGCCGCCCTGAAGGCCAGCCGTCGCATCACCAACAGCGAAGGCGCAGGCGTGTCGGCCCAGCAGAGCCACTTCTTCAGCGCCCACACGCGCGGCTTCCGCGGTGGCTATGCGTCGTCGCGCCACAGCTTCTCGGTGGCGCCGATTGCCTCGCTGCCCGGCCGCAATGCCGAGATGCAGCGCGACGCCTGGTACAGCTCCATGCGCGATGCGGCCGAGCTGGCCTCGCCGCAGGCCGTGGGCCGCTATGCCGCCGAGCGCGCGCTGTCGCGCCTGGGCAGCCGCAAGATTCCCACCACGCAGTGCCCCGTGCTGTTCGAGTCCACCCTGGCCGCCGGCCTGCTGGGCGGCCTGGTGCAGGCCGTGAGCGGTGGCGCGCTGTACCGCAAGAGCAGCTTTTTGCTCGACTCGCTGGGCAAGCGCGTGCTGCCCAAGCACATCGACGTGCGCGAAGACCCCTTCGAGCTGCGCGGCAAGGGCAGTTCGCCGTTCGACGATGAAGGCGTGCGCGTGGCTCCGCGCCAGGTCGTCAAGGGCGGGCGCCTGGAGGGCTATTTCCTGTCCACTTACTCGGCACGCAAGCTGGGCATGAAGACCACCGGCAACGCCGGCGGCTCGCACAACCTGACCATGACTTCACGCCTGACCCAGCCCGGCGACGACCTCGACGCCATGCTGCAAAAGCTGGGCACGGGCCTGTTCGTGATCGAGCTCATGGGCCAGGGCGTGAACTACGTGACCGGCGATTATTCGCGCGGCGCCAGCGGCTTCTGGGTCGAGAATGGCCGCATCGCCTACCCGGTGCATGAGATCACCATCGCCGGCAACTTGAAGGACATGCTGCAGGGCATCGAGGCCGTGGGTGCCGACACCTACAACTACGGTGCCAAGACCGTGGGCTCGATTCTCGTGAACAAGATGAAGGTGGCGGGCAGCTGAGCCATCAGGCCGTGGCGCGGGACTGCGCCGCCCAGGTGTCCTTCCTGCCCCTCATGCCCACTGGCAGCGCCATCCCCACGCGGTTGCGCGACAGGGTGCCGGCAGGCTCCAGGTGGGCCAGCATCAGGGCTACGGCGTCGGCATATGTGATGATTATCTCGGGCACCTTGGAGGCGAACAGCAGCAGGAGCAGTGGGGCAGGCAGCGCGTTGGCGAAGCCCGCAATGCGCACCGGCAACTGCTCCGTGGCCACCCGCATCCGGGCCATGCCGAGCGCGGCCTTCTCCACCATGGGGCCGGGGCACAGCATGCGCCAGTCCAGGGGCGACGCGCAGATGCGTTCGTAGTTTTTCAGGTGCGGCCAGTAGGTGTCGCGCACCTTGGGCAGGGTGGCACCCTTGCGGCCCGTCTGGCCGATGTCCAGCGCCGCAGCGCCCCCAAAAAACCAGCAGATAGGCCGCTCGGAGGCGGGCAGCGATTCGACGCTTCGACGATGCGCGCCACCAGGTCCACGAAGGCCTGACCCTCGGTGACCATGCTGGCGCAGTTGATGAGTGCATCGTGTCCCCGGACGATTGCCGCCAGGTCCTCCGTGGCGATCTGGCCGAGGTCGGCCTGGTGCAAGGTGACCAGTGCACGTGTCTCGGTGGGTAGCTTGGCCGGGTTGCGTACGAGCACGCAGACTTGGTGGCCGGCGGTGATCGCCTGTTCGAGCACGTGGCGGCCACGGGAGCCGGTGGCTCCGAGGATGAGGCGGCGCTTCATGGGGATTAGCGTGGTGGGTTGGTGGCGGTGGTTTCTGGAACCTGGGCGCGATCATTCCACGCAGTCCGATTGAAGCCAGGGCCCTGCGCTGCACTGGGGGGGCGGGGTGGTGAAATTGTTCACGGCTTGGGGTGCCTTTGTGGCAGCGGTTGCTGGCGTGTGTTGTCGAGACATGGCGTGCGCTGCGACGGATTTCACGGATCGTGTGCTGTGGTTGCTGCATGCCTGTTTTAAAGGCTNNGACCCCCAGTCTGCGTCCCCCGTTCGCCCTGTCGGGCGAACGGGGGCAACCTGCGATGCTCGGGCCTGGGGTGGTGCCGATGAACTCGCTGCGTTCTTCGAACTCCGCTCAAACAGCATCGGCAAGCTAGAGCACGAAGTGCGTGTGTCCTTCGGCACACGCACCCACCCCAGGCCCTGTGCTTCTCGGCGCAGCCAGCAGGGGTGGGGAGCGGGGACAAAGACGGCTGCTGCTTCGCAGCTGCGCCTTGGGTCGGTGACGTGCGCGATGCGCGCTGCCGACAGGTTGGGCGCGCTCGCTCTGGCTAGCCGAGCGCAGCGAAGGACCACA
>NZ_LMIJ01000008.1:142774-157039 GCF_001428665.1 Acidovorax sp. Root219 | reverse complement strand
TCTTTGGCGAAGCAAAGAACAAGTACCTCGGCCGCCGGGCCGAGACCCGGCCTCCGCCCTCAACACGGGCAGGAAGCCGCCATCGTCCCATGAGGTCAATAGGCCGCGCTCGCCTTGTCAGGCACATCGGCAACCGCGCCCCGCCCCCCAAACTGCCCCCGCAACTTGCGCGCCGCATTCACAAACATCAGCACATCCACGCCCACGGCGACAAAGGTGCATCCCAGATCCAGATAGCGCTGGGCCAACACCGGGTCCGAAGTGAGCGTCCCCGCCGCCTTGCCACTGGCGATGATGGTCCTCATCGCCCCCTCGATGGCCGCCTGCACCTCCGGGTGGCCAGGGTTGCCGCGGTGGCCCATGGATGCCGCTAGGTCGGCTGGGCCGATGAACACGCCATGCACGCCGTCCACCGCGCAGATGGCCACGAGGTTGTTCAGGGCCGCCACCGTCTCGGCCTGCACCAGCAGGCAGACCTCGTCATCGGCGACGCTCAGGTAGTCGCTGCGCGAACTCCACTCGGAGGCACGCCCTACGGCGCTGCCCACGCCGCGGATTCCCAGGGGCGGGTAGCGCGTGGCCGAGACGATGGCGCGCGCCTGCTCGGCCGTATCCACCATGGGCACGAGCAGGGTGCGGGCACCGATGTCCAGCATCTGCTTGATGAGGGCCGTGCTGCCCTCGACCACGCGCACCACGGGCTGGGCGCTGTGGGGCGCCACCGACTGCAGCGCCGCCAGGGTGCTGCGCACGTCGTTGGGGGCGTGCTCGCCGTCGACCAGCAGCCAGTCGTAGCCACAGGTGGCGGCCGCTTCGGCGAGGTAGGGGTCGGCCATGGAGAGCCACAGGCCGACCTGGGGGCGGCGCTCGGCAAGGGCGGTCTTGAAGGGGTTGTGGGCGGGCATGGGTGGGGTCTTTCAGTCGAGTTGTCCCTGGCAGAGGTACTTGGTGTGCAGGTAGTCGTCCAGGCCGTGGGTCGATCCCTCGCGCCCGTAACCCGACTCCTTGACACCACCAAACGGAGCCGCCTCGGCCGCGATCACGCCTTCGTTGATGCCCACGATGCCGGTCTCTAGCGCGTCCGCCACGCGCCAGATGCGCCGCACGTCGTTGCTGTAGAAATACGCCGCCAGGCCAAAGGGTGTGTCGTTGGCTGCGGCGATCACCTCGGCCTCGGTGGCGAAGCGCGTGAGCGGTGCCACGGGGCCGAAGGTTTCCTCGCAGGAGCAGGCCATGGAGGCGTCGGCGCCCACCAGCACCGTGGGCGCGTAGTAGGTGGGGCCCAGCCCGGGCAGGCGCTGGCCACCGGTCAGCACTTTCGCCCCCCGCGCCACTGCGTCCTGCACGTGGCGCGCTATCTTTTCCACGGCCCGGTCATTGATCATGGGGCCGATCTGCGAGGCCAGGTCGCTGGCAGGACCCACCTTGAGCGCGGCCACGCGGGCGCTGAGCTTGCTGGCGAATTCGTCGTGGACGCGGTCGTGCACGAACACCCGGTTCGGGCAGACACAGGTCTGGCCGCCGTTTCGGAACTTGGCGGCCATGAATCCATCCACGGCGGCATCCACGTCGGCATCTTCGAACACGATGAAGGGGGCGTTGCCGCCCAGCTCCAGCGACAGCTTCTTGAGCGTGTCGGCGCTGCGCCGCGCCAGGTGCTTGCCCACGGGCGTGGATCCGGTGAAGGTGATCTTGCGCACGCGGGCGTCGTCGAGCCACACCTCCACCACCTCGGGCGTCTTCTCGCGCGAGGCGGTCACGATGTTGAGCACGCCAGCGGGCACACCTGCCTCGTGCGCCAGCAGCACCAGGGCCAGCGAGGTCAGCGGTGTGTCTTCCGCAGGCTTGCAGACCACCGTGCAGCCGGCGGCCAGGGCCGGGGCGATCTTGCGCGCGATCATCGCCGCCGGAAAGTTCCAGGGCGTGATGGCGGCCACCACGCCCACGGGTTCCTTCAGGGCGAACATGCGCCGGCCCGGCACGGGGGCGGGGATCAGCTCGCCGTTCATGCGCGTGGCCTCTTCGCCGAACCATTCGATGTAGCTGGCGGCATAGGCCACCTCGCCCTTGCCTTCGGCCAGGGGCTTGCCCTGCTCGCGCGAGATGAGCTTGCCCAGGTCGTCCTGGTGGGCCAGCACCAGGTCGTTCCAGCGTTTGATGATGTGGGCGCGCTGCTTGGCGGGTACCTTCTTCCAGGTGGGGAAAGCGGCGTGCGCGGCATCGAGTGCGGCGCGCGCTTCGGCGGCACCGCTGTCGGGCACCTGGGTAATGGTGGCGCCGGTGGCGGGGTCGGTCACGGTGAGCAGGGCGCCGGGGCCGGGCGTCCATTGGCCGTCAATGAAGTTGGCGTTGCGCAGCAGGTCGGGGCGGGTCAGGGTCAAGGGCATGGGGGGCTGTCGTTGGGTGGTCGGTGCGGGCTCAGCTGGTGATGCCCAGTTGCCAGGGCACGAATTCATGGTCACCCAGGCCGAGCGCCTCGCTCTTGGTGGCCTCGCCGCTGGCGTGGCGCAGGATCTGCTCGAAGATGCGCTGTCCCATCTCGGGCACGGAGACGCCCTCGTCGATGACCACGCCGCAGTTGATGTCCATGTCCTCTTCGAGCCGCGTGAACATGGGTGTGTTGCTCGCCAGCTTGATGGTGGGCGCGGGCTTGCTGCCGAACATGGAGCCGCGCCCGGTGGTAAAGCAGATCAGCTGTGCGCCGCTGGCGATCTGGCCGGTGCAGGCCACGGGGTCGTAGCCGGGCGAATCCATGAACACGAAGCCGTGCTCGGTGATGCGTTCGGCGTACTCGTACACCGCCTTCAGCGGCGTGGTGCCTCCCTTCATGGCCGACCCCAGGGATTTTTCGAAGATGTTGGCCAGCCCACCGGCCTGGTTGCCGTGGCCCACCACACCGTTGAACTGGGCGTTCTGGCCTGCTGCATAGCGCTCCCACCAGGCCAGGCGGTCCAGCAGCTTCTGGCCAACCTCGGCGCTCACGGCGCGGCGCGTGAGCATGAATTCCACGCCATGGATCTCGGGTGTTTCCGACAGGATGGCCGTGCCGCCGTGGCGCACCAGGATGTCCATGGCCGCACCCAGTGCCGGGTTGGCGGTAATGCCCGAGAAGCCGTCCGAGCCCCCGCACTCCAGCCCGATCTTGAGGTGGCTAGCGCTCACCGTCTGGCGCCTTGCGGCGTTCGCCTCGGGCAGCATGGCCTCGACGGCGGCGATGCCGGCCTCGATGGTGGCACGCGTGCCGCCCACCTCCTGCATCACCAGCGTGCGCATGAGGCGGCCGGCCTTCAGGCCCTGCGAGTCCACCAGCGCATCGACCTGGTTGCGCTCGCAGCCCAAGCCCACGATCAGCACGCCCGCCAGGTTGGGGTGGCGCGCATAGCCGGCCAGGGTGCGGCGCAGCACGTCGAAATGCTCGCTGGGCGAGGACATGCCGCAGCCGCTGGTCTGCGCAAAGGCCGCCACGCCGTCGACGTGGGGGAAGGCCGCCAGCCGCTCGGGCGTGAAGTGCGCCGCAATGCGCTTGATGACCGTGGCCGAGCAGTTCACCGACGACAGGATGCCGATGAAGTTGCGCGTGCCCACGCTGCCGTCGGCCCGCACGAAGCCCTGGAAGGTGGCGCGCCCGGCCTCGGGCACATAGTCCACGGGCCGCACGTCGGCGCCGAAGGCCGGGTCGCGGTAGTAGTCCACGATCTGCAGGTTGTGGCTGTGCACGTAGTCGCCGGGCTCCAGGTCCCGCGTGGCCACGCCGATCACGGTGTCGTACTTGCGCACCTGCTCGCCCTCGGCAATGCGGCGTGCTGCGATCTTGTGGCCGGCGGGCACCTGGGCGCGCGTGCGCACACCGAGTTCGGGGATGGCCTGGCCCAGGGCCAGGGCCGTCTTGGCCACCAGCACGTTGTCGTTGGGATGCAGGTGCAGCAGGGGGCTGGACAGGGCGGTGGGGGCCGCAGGGGTAGTCATCGGGACCTTTTGCTTCTGGGGATGCAGGGACTCAGCTGCGCATCAGCTCGCGCAGCTTGAGCCTGTCGATGAGCACGGTCTCCTTCAGGTAGACCGCGTTCACGTACTTTTCGTAGTCGGGGCCGTCCAGGTACAACAGCGGCGCATCGAGCTTGTCGGCCACCGCCTTGAACTCGGGGCGGGCTACGGCCTGGCGGAAGGCGTCGCGCAGCTTGGCGGCCACGGCCGGGTCCAGGCCCTTGGGCGCGCCGATACCGTTGGGGGCATCCACCACCACGTCGTACCCGAGCTCGCGCAGGGTGGGTGTGTCCTTGAAGCGCGCGGTGCGCTGTTCGCCCCAGGTGGCCAAAAGGCGCAGCTTGCCGGCCTCCACATGCGGCGCCCAGGAGCTCGAGTCGGCCAGTGCATCCACATGGCCGCCCAACACGCCCTGCAGGGCCTCGGCGCCACCCTTGTAGGGCACGTGGTTGAGCTGAATGCCGGCCACTGCCGCGAACTCCTCCATGCCCACGTGCGTGGCGCCGCCCACGCCGGCGTGGGCGTACGTCACCTTGCCGGGGTTGGCCTTGGCATGGTCGACGAAGTCCTTCAGGGTCTTGAAGCGCGAGTCCGCCGGCACGGCGATGCCGAAGGTCTGGCCTGAGGTGCGTGCCAGGTAGGTGAAATCCTTGCGCGGGTCGGCCTGCAAGGTGCCCAACTGAGCAAAGCGCGTGACCGAGATGGGGATCTGGCCGATGGTGTAGCCGTCGGCCTTGGCCGCGGCCAGGGCCTTGGAGCCGATCATGCCCGAGGCGCCGGCGCGGTTCTCCACTGCGATGGCCTGGCCCAGGATGCGGCCGGCGACGGTGCACAGGGTGCGCATCGACTGGTCGGCCGTGCCGCCTGCGGGCCAGGGGCAGATGAAGGTGATGGGGCGCTCGGGGTAGGCCTGGGCGAACAGGCGGCTGGATGTAGCGCTGAGCGCGCTGGCGCTCAAGGCGCCCAGGACGAACTGCCGCCGGCCGCTGCGTGGGGTGTTGTGCATGCTGCTTGTCTCCATTTTTTTGCTTTGGGAGCCACGATTGTTCAGAACACCTGCATAACAATCCAATGAAAATATGGACTCTCTTCATAGCTTTGAAGACATGAATAAGGAGAATCCCCATGGCCCGCATCGACCGCGTCCTGCGCTCCAACCTCAAGCTGCGCCACCTGCAGATGCTGGTGGCGCTGGACCAGTTCCGCCACCTGGGGCGGGCGGCCGAGTTCCTCTCGGTCACCCAGCCCGCCGTCTCCAAGACCCTGGCCGAGATCGAACGCATGTTCGGCCTGCCGCTGTTCGACCGATCCACGCGCGGGACCGAGCCCACGGCCGCAGGCCTGAGTGTGGTGCGTTTTGCGCGCTCGGTTCTGGCGGGCTATGACCGCACGCGCGCCGAGATCGCGGCCGAGGCCAGCGGCGCGAGTGGCCGCACCAGCGTGGGCGCGATGGTGGTGGCCACGCCGGTGCTGCTGGCCCAGGCTGTGGAGCGGCTCAAGGCGCGCTCCATCCACACCAGCGTGCTGATCGAGGAGGGCGACCTCACGCGGCTGTTGCCCAAGCTGCGCCTGGGTGAGCTTGACCTGTTCGTGGGCCGGCTCGAACCCGGCTACGCCTCGCCCGACCTGGAGACCGAGGCGCTGTATGCCGAGCCCATGGCCGTGGTCGTGCAGCCCGGCCATGTGCTGGTGCGAAAGCGCAAACCACAGTGGGCCGACCTGGCCGCGCTGCCCTGCGTGATGCCGCCGCCCTGGGCCTCGCTGCGCGTCAAGCTCGACCAGATGTTCTTTGCGCATGACCTGCACCCGCCGGCCGACATCGTGGAGTCGGCCTCGTTCCTCACGCAGCTGAGCTTCGTCCACCAGCGCGGCGCGGTGGCCTTCATGGCGCGCTCGGTGGCGCAGCATTTTGCGGCGCAGGGCATGCTGGCGGTGCTGCCGCTGGCCGTGCCCATCGACCTGCC
This sequence comes from Acidovorax sp. Root219, assembly GCF_001428665.1. Lineage (GTDB taxonomy): Bacteria > Pseudomonadota > Gammaproteobacteria > Burkholderiales > Burkholderiaceae_C > Acidovorax. The sequence goes on along the minus strand of NZ_LMIJ01000008.1, from coordinate 151,091 downwards.
GCCCGTGGGCCTGATCACCCTGCGCGGCCAGAAGCCCACGCCCGTGACGGAGCAATTGATCGACTGTATCCGCCAGGTGGCCGGCAGCCGCAAGAAGCCGCGCGCCAGGCCCTGACCCCTCAGCTCCAGGTGCGCGCGAGCACCGCAGCAGCAGTCTGCAGCCTTGGCAACTTCTCCAGCGCCTGCGCCAGCGACATGCGCGCCACCGGGGCCTGCAGCGCCACGGCGCAGCGGATGCTCTTGCCATCGGCTCCGCGCACCGGCACGGCCACGCAGACCAGGCCTTCGACGAACTCCTCGGCATCCACCGCGTAGTCCTCCTTGCGGATGCGCTTGAACTCGGCATCGAGCGCGGCGCGTGTGGTCAGCGTGGTCGCAGTGTGGCGCGTGAGCGTGAGGCCCTCCAGCAGTTGGTTGCGCTGGCCCGCGGCCATGTGCGCCAGCAACAGCTTGCCGCTGGCCGAGCAATGCACCGGCACGCGCGTGCCGGGCCGCAGGTTCATCTGCAGCGGAAAGGCCGACTCGATGCGGTCCAGGTACACCACCTCGGCACCCGACAGGGCGGTGAAGTTGCAGCTCTCGCCCACCTCGGCCACCAGCTGGCGCAGCACGGCGTGGCGCACGCCCTGCTGCGTGCTGCCAGCCAGCGTGGCCTCGGCCAGGCGCAGCAGGCGCGGCGCGGGGGCGTAGCGCCGGCCATCGGGTTCGCGCGCCAGCAGGCCGCCGGCCTCCAGCTGCACCAGCAGCCGGTGCACGCTGGGCTTGGGCCAGCCGCTGGCAGCAACGGCCTCGGCCAGTGTGAGCGGGCGGGCCTCGCGCACCAGTAACTCGAGCAGGTCGAACAGGCGCAGACCGGGCGATGCAGCAGTGTTTTCTGTCATGAATCTCTGATTCCGAGACGAAATAGGAAAATATTCCGGGATTTATAAGGCCTGCCCTACAGTGGGTGCAACCTTTTTCCTGAAACCCTTCTCGCCCATGGCTCCATCCCCTGCACCATTTCGCAATGCCGTCGTGACCGGAGCCTGTGGCGGCCTTGGTCAGGCCGTGGTGCGCGAACTCCTCGCCCAGGGCACACAGGTGGCGCTGGTGGGCCTGCAGCGCCCGGTGCTCGAAACGCTGGCCGCCACCGCGCCCGAGCGCTGTGCGGTGTACACGCCCGACGTGGCCGATGCGGCCGCCATGGCGCAGGTCGCTGCCGACTGGATGGCGCGCGCCGGCCTGCCCGACCTGGTGATCGCCAACGCGGGTGTGGCGGGCGGCTTCGACACCGCGGAGACCGGTGACCTGGCCGTGATGCGCCGCATGCTGGAGATTAACCTGCTCGGCCCTGCCACCACCTTCCAGCCCTTTGTGCAGGCACTGCGCGCGCATGCCGTACAGGGGCCGCGCTGCGCCCTGGTCGGCGTGGCCAGCATCGCCGGCTGGCGCGGCATGCCCGGCAATGGCGCCTACTGCGCGAGCAAGGGCGGGCTGATCCGTTACCTCGAAAGCCTGCGCGCCGAGTGCCGGGGCACGCGGCTGTCCGTGCACACGGTGAGCCCGGGCTACCTGCGCACGGCACTCACCGCCGGCAACCGCTTTGCCATGCCCGGCCTGATGGAGCCCGATGCCGCCGCGCGCGCACTGCTGGCCGGCGTGGCGCGCGGGCGCGAGCACATCGTGCTGCCACGGCACATCGGCTGGCTCTCGCGCCTGCTGGCCTGCCTGCCCGCCGCCACCTACGACCGCCTGCTGCGCGGCCAGCCGCGCAAGCCGCGCGTGGGCGAGGCGGGGGCCACCGCCATCCCCGGGCTGCCCGGCGCCAGCGATGGCGCGCCTGCCGAACCCCGCTGAATTTCACCTGCGAGCCAAGCCCCTCATGCAAGACGACCTTCGCAACGCATCTGCCGACCTGCAGGCCTGCGTAGACACCACCACCCCTGCCACGCGCGGCTCGATTGCACTCATCGGTGCCGGCCCTTCAGGCCTGGCCGGTGCGCGCAATCTGCAAAAGCTCGGCATCCCGTTCCAGGGCTTCGAGGCGTACACCGACGTGGGCGGGCTGTGGAACATCGCCAACCCGCGCTCCACGGTGTATGCCTCGGCGCACCTGATCTCGAGCAAGCGCACCACCGAGTTCAGCGAATTCCCCATGGCCGACAGCGTGGCCGACTACCCCAGCCACCGCGAGCTGTGCCGCTACTTCAGCGACTTTGCCGAGCATTTCGACCTGCGCCGGCACTTTCGTTTCGGCGTGCGCGTGCTCAAGGTGGAGCCGGTCAGCGACAGGGAGGACACGCTGTGGCGCGTGACCATCGCCACGGCGGACGGGGGCACCGAAGCGGCGGAGTACAAGGGCGTGGTGATCGCCAACGGCACGCTGGCCGAGCCGAGCATGCCGCGCTTCGAAGGCCATTTCAGCGGCGAGCTGCTGCACACCTCGGCCTACAAGCATGCCGAGCAGTTCAAGGGCAAGCGCGTGCTCATCGTGGGCGCGGGCAACTCGGGCTGCGACATCGCGGTCGATGCCGTGCACTACGCCGAGAGCGTCGACATCTCTGTGCGGCGCGGCTACTACTTCGTGCCCAAGTACGTGTTCGGCAAGCCCGCCGACACACTGGGCGGCAAGCGGCCGCTGCCACCGTGGCTCAAGCAGAAGGTGGACAGCACGGTGCTCAAATGGTTCACGGGCGATCCCACGCGCTTCGGCTTTCCGAAACCCACGTACAAGATGTACGAGTCGCACCCCATCGTGAACTCGCTGATCCTGCACCACCTGGGCCATGGCGACATCCACGTCAAGGCTGACATCGCGCGCTTTGATGGCGCCACGGTGCACTTCAAGGACGGCACCCAGCAGGACTACGACATGGTGCTGGCGGCCACGGGCTATACGCTGCACTACCCCTTCATCGCGCGCGAGCTGCTCAACTGGCAGGGCATGGCACCGCGCCTGCACCTGAACATCTTCGCTCCCGGCCGGCGCCGCCTGGCCGTGCTGGGCATGATCGAGGCCAGCGGCATCGGCTGGCAGGGCCGCTACGAGCAGGCCGAGCTGGTGGCGCGCTACTTCAAGGCGCTCGATGCCGACACGCCCGCCGCCCGCGACTTCGAGGCCGCCGTGCAGGGCCCGCCGCCAGACCTGTCGGGCGGCTTCAAGTACCTGCAGCTCGAACGCATGGCGTACTACGTGCACAAGGATACCTACCGCGCCGCCGTGCGCAACGCCGCTGCCGCTCTGGGCTGACCGCACCACAAGAAAAGGGCCGCCGAGCCCACAGAGGAGACAAATACCATGCTGCCCGTCGACGAGATCCGCCTGAACTTCAACCCCGCATCGCTGATGCTGCTCAACGGCGTTCTGGCCTTTCTGATGTTCGGCATCGCGCTCGACACGCGGGCGGACGACTTCCGCCGTGTGGCCAAGATGCCCTGGGCCATGGCCGTGGGCATTGCCGCTCAGTTCATCGTGCTGCCGGCCGTGACCTATGTGCTCACGCTGCTGCTCGGCGTGGGGCCGAGCATCGCGCTGGGCATGATCCTCGTGGCCTGCTGCCCGCCGGGCAACGTGTCCAATATCCTTACGCACCGCGCACGCGGCAACGTCGCGCTGTCGGTGTCCATGACGGCGATTTCCAACGCCATCGCCATCGTGGTCATGCCACTGAACTTCGCGTTCTGGGGCGGCATGCACCCCACGGCCGCGCCGCTGCTGAAAACGATCGCGCTCGACCCGCTGGAGATGGTGGGCCACATCGTCGCCATCATCGGCGTGCCCTTCGTGCTCGGCCTCTTGTGCGCGCACCAACTGCCGCGCCTCACGCTGCGCGTGAAGAAGCCCGTGCGCATCATCAGCTTCCTGGCGCTCATCGGCTTCATTCTGGGCGCCATCGCCGGCAACTGGCGCTTCTTCCTCGACTATGTGGGCATGGTGCTGCTGGCCGTGGCCCTGCACGATGCGCTGGCCTTCGGCACCGGCTACCTGTGCGCGCGCTTCACCGGCCTGCAGGACTATGACCGGCGCGCCGTCGCCATCGAGGTCGGCATCCGCAATGCGGGCCTGGGCCTGGTGGTGATCTTCAGCTTCTTCGGTGGCCTGGGCGGCATGGCCGTGGTGGCGGGTGTCTGGGGCTTCTGGGACATCATCGCTGGCCTGGCGCTGGCCAGCTGGTGGGGCCGCAAGGACCCCGTGGGCGCGCCTGTGGCCTTGCAAGGGGAGGGCGCATGAACGCGCCGGCCCCGCGCGCCCGCAATGTCCTCGTCACCGGGGCTGATGGCTTCCTGGGCCGGGGCGTGGTGGCGGCGCTGGCCCGGCGGCCGGACACCGGCAGCGTGGTGGCCCTCGACGTGCGCGAGGTGCCGCCCGAGCGCCGCCAGCCGGGCGTCACCTACCAGGCCCAGGACGTGCGCGACCCGGCCCTGACCGCCACGCTGCAGCGCCATGCCATCGACACCGTGGTGCACCTGGCCTCCATCGTCACGCCGGGCCGCGACTCGAACCGAGCCTTCGAGTACGACGTGGACGTGAACGGCACACGCAACGTGCTCGAAGCCTGCGCGGCCCAGGGCGTGCGGCATGTGCTCGTGTCCTCCAGCGGCGCGGCCTATGGCTACCACGCCGATAACGCGCCCTGGCTCACCGAGTCGCACCCGCTGCGCGGCAACGAAAGCTTTGCCTATGCGCACCACAAGCGCCTGGTCGAAGAGATGCTGGCCGCGTGGCGCCAGAGCCATCCAGGGCTGGCGCAGACGGTGCTGCGCATCGGCACCATCCTGGGTGAGCGCGTGGACAACCAGATCACCGCGCTGTTCGAAAAGCCGCGCCTGTTGGCCATCCGCGGCAGCGATAGCCCTTTCGTCTTCATCTGGGACGAGGACGTGACCAGCGCGCTGCTGCATGCGCTCGATGGTGCGCCCCCGGGCTGCTACAACCTGGCGGGCGACGGGGCGCTGACCATCCACCAGATCGCGGCGCGCCTGGGCAAGCGCACGCTCGACCTGCCGGCCTGGCTGCTGCAGTCGGCGCTGTTCGTGGGTTCGCGCCTGGGCGTGAGCCGCTATGGCCCCGAGCAGCTCGACTTTCTGCGCTATCGGCCGGTGCTGCTCAACACCGCGCTCAAGGAGCAACTGGGCTACGTGCCGCGCAAGACCAGTGCACAGGCCTTCGATGCCTTCGTGGCGGCGCGCCAGCAGCAGGGGCGGCCCGTGGCCGTGGCCGGTGCGCTGGCAGGCAGCCGCGCATGAACACCGCAGCATTGGGGGCAGTACCGGCCCGCGCGCTGTCGCAGGGTGACCTGGCCTGCGCACTGGTCGTCATCGTCATCTGGGGCTCGAACTTCGTGGTCATGAAAATGGGCCTGCAGACGCTCAGCCCCATGCTGCTGGGCACGCTGCGCTTCATCGCGGCCTCGCTGCCCTTTTTGCTCTTCGTGCGCCGGCCGGCGCTGCCCTGGCGCTTCGTCGTGGCCTATGGCCTGGCGCAGGGCCTGGGGCAGTTCGGCCTGCTGTTCCTGGGCCTGCGCCTGGGCATGACGGCGGGCATGGCCTCGGTGGTCATGCAGACCCAGGCTTTCTTCACGCTGATCCTCGCGGTCACGCTGCTGCACGAGCGCGCGCGGCCCGCGCAGTGGCTGGGCCTGGCGGTGGCGTTCGCGGGGCTACTGGTGATCGCCAGCGCCCATGGCGAGGGCGCGCTGCAGATGAGCCTGGCGGGCTTCGTGCTCACGCTGGGCGCGGCCTTCATGTGGGCCACCTCGAACCTGGTGGTGCGCTTTGCGGCGCGCGCGGGTGGCGACTACGCGCCGTTTCCCTTCATCGTCTGGAGCAGCACCGTGCCCGTCGTGCCGTTTCTGGGCCTGGCGCTGTGGCTCGACGGCCCGGCCTCGGTGGCCGCGCAGCTCGCGGGCCTGAACGGCCGCGCGCTGTTCGCCGTGCTCTACCTGGCGCTGCTGGCCACCTTGCTGGCTTACAGCCTCTGGACGCGGCTGCTGCAGCGCCACCCGGCGGGGCGGGTGGCGCCGTTCTCGCTGCTGATCCCGGTGGTGGGCCTGCTGGCCGCCATGCTGGTGCTGGGCGAGCAACCGACCGCCGCACAGTGGGCGGGTACTGCGGCAGTGCTGTTGGGCATGCTCGTCAACCAGTTCGGCCATCTGTGGTGGAAGCGGGGCTGAAAGCCCCGCACTGCCTCATGCCTTGGCGATGCGTGCCGCGATGGCCTGGCCCAGCTCCGTGGTGCTGGCCTGGCCGCCCAGGTCGGGGGTGAGCGGGCCTTCCTTCAAGGCCGCCTCGATGGCCGCCACGATGGCGTCGTGCGCGGCACGGCCGGCGCCCTGGCCGTTGGTCAGAAAGTCCAGCATCAGCGCGCCCGACCAGATCATGGCGATGGGGTTGGCGATGTTCTTGCCGTAGATGTCGGGCGCCGAACCATGCACGGGCTCGAACAGCGAGGGGAACGTGCGCTCGGGGTTCAGGTTGGCCGAAGGGGCCAGGCCGATGGTGCCGGTGGTGGCGGGGCCCAGGTCCGAGAGGATGTCGCCGAACAGGTTGGTGGCGGCCACTACGTCAAAGCGGCCGGGCTGCAGCACGAAGCGCGCGGTCAGGATGTCGATGTGCTGCTTGTCCAGCGTGATCTCGGGGTAGTCCTTGGCCACCTCGTCGGCGCGTTGGTCCCACCACGGCATGCTGATGGCGATGCCGTTGCTTTTGGTGGCCAGGGTCACGTGCTTGCGTGGGCGGCTCTGCGCCAAGTCGAAGGCGAAGCGCAGCAGGCGATCGGTGCCCTTGCGCGAGTAGACCGACTCCTGGATCACGATCTCGCGGTCCGTGCCCTCGTACATGATGCCGCCGAGCGAGGTGTACTCGCCCTCGGTGTTCTCGCGCACCACGAAGTAGTCGATGTCGCCGGGCTTGCGGCCGGCCAGTGGGCAGGGCACGCCCTCGAACAGGCGCACGGGGCGCAGGTTGATGTACTGGTCGAACTCGCGGCGGAACTTGAGCAGCGAACCCCACAGCGAGACATGGTCTGGCACGGTGGCGGGCCAGCCTACGGCGCCGAAGAAGATCGCGTCCATGTCCTTGAGCTGGTCCTTCCAGTCGTCGGGCATCATCTTCCCGTGCTCGGCGTAGTAGTCGCAGCTGGCCCAGTCGATGGTGCGGCAGGTGAGGGCGATGCCGAAGCGCTCGGCCGCCGCCTTCACGGCGCGCAGGCCTTCGGGCATGACTTCCTTGCCGATGCCGTCGCCGGGGATCACGGCGATCGTGTACTGGGTGCTGTTGCTGCTCATCAGATGTCTTCCTTGGAGGATGGAGGGTGCGTGGTCTGCATTGTTGGACAGCACGGTCCAAAATACAATCGACCGCCTGTGCATCCATTCTTCACACATCGTGCATAAAAGCCCGTCGACCGAGGACCTGCGCGTCTTCACCGTGGTCGTGCGCAAATCGAGTTTTGCCGACGCCGCCACCGAGCTGGGTGCCTCGCCCGCCTACGTGAGCAAGCGCATCCGCCTGCTGGAAGAAGACCTGGCCGTGAAACTGCTGCACCGCACCACGCGGCGCGTGGCCGTCACGGAGGAGGGCGAGCGCGTGTTCCACTGGGCGCAGCGCATCCTGGACGACGTGGACCAGTTGCTGCAGGAGGTGGCGGTCACGCGCCGCGAGCCACGCGGCCTGCTGCGCGTGAGCAGCAGCTTCGGCTTTGGCCGGCGCATCGTGGCGCCCGCGCTATCGCGCCTGGTGGAACGGCACCCGGGCCTGCAGGTGCGGCTGGAGGTGTTCGACCGGCTGGTGGACGTGGCAGGCGAGGGGTTCGATCTCGATGTGCGCGTGGGCGACGAGATCGCCCCGCACCTGATCGCGCGGCGCCTGGCCGACAACCACCGCGTGCTGTGCGCTGCCCCGGCCTACCTGGCACGCCACGGCACCCCGCGCACGCTCTCGGAGCTGTCCAGCCACGACTGCCTGGTGATCAAGGAGCGCGACCATCCCTTTGGCGTGTGGCGCCTGCGCAGCGGCGCTGTGGAGGACATGGTCAAGGTGCGTGGCCCGCTGTCGGCCAACAACGGCGAGATGGTGGTGCAGTGGGCCGTGGACGGGCGCGGCATTGCGCTGCGCTCGCTGTGGGACGTGCAGCCCCACCTGAAGGCCGGGCACCTGGTGCAGGTGCTGCCCGAATGGCGCCAGGACGCCAACGTCTGGGCCGTCTACCCCACGCGGCTGCACCTGTCGGCCAAGGTGCGCGTGTGCGTGGAGTTTCTGCAGGACCACTTCAAAAAGGAGTGGTCCGGGATCGGCTAGTCCACTGAAACCGAGAAATCGGCTGTGCGCCGGGGTGGCA
>NZ_LMIJ01000008.1:135968-142761 GCF_001428665.1 Acidovorax sp. Root219 | reverse complement strand
GCGGGCTGCGGCCAAGGCTGGCCGCCTTGGCAAAGCCCGCAACGCCGCGATGCGCCCGCTGCCACCCCGGCCCGAAGGGTGAGGGTCTGGCAGAGCCGCACTCGTCGTTGCCGTGCTCGCCGGGTGTGCAACCCGGCTGCGCCCGTCGCCTAGATTGCGGCCCTGCCAGACCCTCACGCACAGCCGATTTCTCGGTTTCAGTGGACTAGAGGCGATCAGCCGCCGGCCAGCGCGGTCTTCACCGCTGCCGACACCTGGCCCATGTCGGCCTTGCCGGCCAAGCGCGTCTTGACCGCGCCCATCACCTTGCCCATGTCACCAGGGCCCGAGGCGCCCAGTTCGGCCACGATGGCCTTGACGGCGGCCAGGGTCTCCTCTGCCGACATGCGCTCGGGCAGGTAGGCCTGCAGTACCACCAGCTCGGACTTTTCCTTGTCGGCCAGGTCCTGGCGCGCGGCCTGCTCGAAGGCGGCGATGGAGTCCTTGCGCTGCTTGATCAGCTTGTCCACGATGGCGATGACGGCCACATCGTCGAGTTCAATGCGCTCATCGACTTCCTTTTGCTTGAGGGCCGCCAGCAGCAGGCGGATGGTGCCCAGGCGTTCGCTGTCCTTGGCGCGCATGGCGGTCTTCATGTCTTCGGTGATCTGGTCCTTGAGGGACATGGCATTTCTCCTGTGGTCTTGTCGTTGAATCTGCAAAAAAAGGGAGCGCAAAAAGCAAAAAACCCGCGCCTGGCGTCCCGAGCGCGGGTTGATGCGGCCTGTGAGGGCCAGCGATCAGTACAGCTTCTTGGGCAGCTGCATGCTGCGCACGCGCTTGTAGTGGCGCTTCACGGCGGCAGCCTTCTTGCGCTTGCGCTCGGCCGTTGGCTTTTCGTAGAACTCGCGGGCGCGCAGGTCGGTCAGCAGGCCGAGCTTTTCAATGGTGCGCTTGAAGCGGCGCAGTGCAACGTCAAAGGGTTCGTTTTCTTTTACGCGGATCGTAGTCATTAGCTAATGTGTTCCAAATTTTTTTGCCGCGCAGAGGGTCTTGGGGAGATCGGGCCTCAAGACCATGCGTGGCGGTTGCCCCCGTCTGTAACTAGTATTTGGCCGACGGGGCATGCCAGCGAAGCCGAGCATTATAGCAGTCGGATGCGGGAAATGTGCAAGTGCGTTCCGTGCGCCCCAAGGTGGTGCGTGTGGCGCGGAAATTGCATGTGTACTTACAGAGTGTTTCCATTGCGCCTGGCTTGGGCGCACTGGAGCACGATCTCATCGTCCGGCACCGAACCGCCGGGCGCATCTTGCAGGAACGGGAAACTGGGCACCCATGGCAATCATGCACCGCGTATCAGGTTGGCTAGGCCGGCTCAGTGTGGGCCGCAAGCTCATGCTCATCTATCTGCTGGACCTCACAGCGGTGATCTATGTCTCCAGCATCCTGATCCACGAGAAGAACCAGGCCATCGATTTCACGCGCAAGGAGATCGTGGGCACCAGCTACGCCACCGTGGTGCGCGATGGCCTGCTCGGCCGCTTCCTGCAGCCCGGCCAGCCAGCCCTGTCGGTGGCCGACACGCTGGCGCGCCTGGACACGGTGCGCGCCGAGCACGACGAGGCCCTGCACACCCAGGAGGCCGGCCAGCGCTTCAAGGACGCGCTGGAACGCCTGGGCACCGATGCCGCCGCACAGGCCGATCCGCAGGCCCTCACCCGGTTGCGCAGCCAGTTGCTGCGCGATGGGCGCGAGCTGCTCACCACCGTGGGCAACCAGTCCAACCTGATCCTGGACCCGGACCTGGACAGCTACTACGAGATGTCGCTGTCGGTGTTGCGCTTTCCCGAGCTGCTGCAGGCGGTGCACGACACGGTGAGCTTTTTGAACTCCCCGCGCACCGCGCGCGGGCCGCAATGGTCGTCCGAGCTGCTCACACTGGTGGGCCGGCTGGAGGCCGTCACCCTGGGCATCGAGTCGGACTACAACCAGGCCTTCATCGCCGGCACGCCTGAACTGAGAACCGCGCTGGTGCACGACCGCGAGGCGCTCAACGCCACGCTGCTCGAATTCCAGTCGCACCTGCAGGCCATCGCCAGCGGCGAATCGCGCCTGACCATGGCGCAGCTGACCGAGCAGGAGGCCAAGGTGCTGGGCGCCTTGCAGGCCGCCTGGGGTTCGGGCATCAACGACCTCGATCGCCTGCTGCACCAGCGCGTGGACAGCCTGTACTCGCGCATGTGGCTGCACCTGGGCACAGCACTGGTGCTGCTGGGCTGCATCCTGTCTTTGGTGACGCTGGTGGCGCGCCAGATCGCCAAGCCACTGCAGCAACTGGCCCGCGTGGCCGACGAGGTGAGAAAGAGCGGCGACCACACGCTGCGCGCCCACTGGAGCAGCAGCGACGAGATCGGCCGCCTGGTCACCGCCTTCAACGGCATGCTGGCCCAGCTCGACCGCGAGCGCCTGCTGCAGCAGGAGCTGGCCGCCAGCGCCCGTGCGGCCGAGGCCCAGCGCGAGCTGGTGGAGGCCTTCCCCATCCCGCTGATGGTGACCTCCATCCCCGAGCACGAGGTGCTGCACTCCAACGCGCCGGCCGGGCAGTGGCTCAATGGCCGCACCGTGGACCCCTGGGTGGCGGGGCTGGAGCCGGGCGTGCGCGCGCGCTTCTTCCAGCGCCTGGCAGACCAGGGCTCGGTGGACGAGTTCGAGGTGCGCTGGAAGGGCGGGCCCGAACCGTCGTGGGCCGTGCTGTCGGCGCGGCGCCTGGTGTTCCAGGGGCGCGACGCGGTGCTCACGGCCTTCACGCCGATCAATGTGCTCAAGGTCATGGAGCAGCGCCTGGAGCTGTGGGCCAAGGTGTTCGAGGCCTCGTCCGAGGGCATCATCATCATGAACGCTGACCAGCAGATCATCAGCGTGAACAAGGCCTTCTGCCGCAGCACGCACTACGACTTCTACGAGGTCATCGGCGAGGGCCTGGGGTTCCTGCAGGAGGACACCGCAGGGCAGGAGCCGCTGTCGGCCCAGATCGCGCGCGCCATGCAGGACAAGGAGTCCTGGCAGGGCGAGGTGCGCTTTCGCCGCCGCTCGGGCGAGACCTACCCGGCCTGGCTCATGGTCTCGGCCGTGCGCGAGGGCAAGGCGGGCGCGGTGGTCAACCACATCGGCATCGCCATCGACATCACCGACCGCAAGCTCAACGAGGAGCGCATCCAGTTCCTGGCCCACCACGACGTGCTTACCGAGCTGCCCAACCGCTCGCTGTGCGTGCAGCGCCTGCAGCTGGCGCTGGCGCACGCCCAGGCCTGCAACGAGCGCGTGGCCGTGCTGTTCATCGACCTGGACCGCTTCAAGGCCATCAACGACACGCTGGGCCACCACATCGGCGATGGCCTGCTGCGCTCGGTGGCGCAGCGCCTCACGCAGGCCGTGCGCAGCCGCGACACCGTGAGCCGGCTGGGTGGTGACGAGTTTGTGGTCATCATGCGCGACGTGGCAGGGCCCGAGGACGTGCAGCAACTGGTCGAGAACCGGCTGATCCCGCTGATCCGCCAGCCGCACCCCGTGGAGGGTCATGAGCTCAATGTGAGCTGCAGCGTGGGCATCGCCGTCTACCCCGAGGACGGCGGCGACATCGACGAGCTGATGCGCCGGGCCGATGCCGCCATGTACGAGGCCAAGACCACCGGCCGCGACATGGCCCTGTTCTACTCGGCCGAGACCGACCAGCGCGCGCTGGCCCGCCAGTCCATGGAGCAGCACCTGCGCCGGGCCCTGGGGCGCGGCGAGTTCAGCCTGCACTACCAGCCGCGGCTGAGCGCCCGGGGAGGGCGCCTGCAGGGTGTGGAGGCGCTGCTGCGCTGGAACAACCCGGTGCTGGGCATGGTGCCGCCCAGCGAGTTCATCCCCATCGCAGAAGAGACCGGCATGATCCGCCCCATCGGCGCCTGGGTGCTGCAGCAGGCCAGCGCGCAGTGGCTGGCCTGGCAGTCGCTGGAGTACGAGGGCCCGCTGGGCCGGGCGCCGCATCCGCTGTCCCAGGTATCGGTCTCGGTCAACCTGTCGGCGGCACAGCTGGCCGATCCGCAGCTCGTGCCCGACATCGAGGCGCTGCTGGCCAAGAGCGGCATGCCGGCCCACCGGCTGGAGCTGGAGATCACCGAGTCGCAGCTCATGGACCATGCCAACTCGGCCGAGCGGCAACTGGCAGCGCTCAAGGCGCTGGGCGTGCAGCTGTCCATCGACGACTTCGGCACCGGCTATTCGAGCCTGGCCTACCTCAAGCGCTTCGACATCGACCGGCTCAAGGTGGACAAGTCCTTCATCCACGACATGCTCACCAACCCGGCCGACATGGCCATCACCCGCGCCATCATCGCGCTGGGGCACACGCTGGGCCTGAAGATCGTCGCCGAAGGGGTGGAGGACCTGGCCACCGCCCAGGTGCTGGATGCGCTCGACTGCGAGGAGCTGCAGGGCTTTCACTTCACCCGGCCGCTGCCCGTGGCGCAATTGCAGGAGTGGGTGCTGCAGCACGCCAGCCGCCCCGCGCTGGGTGATTCGCGCTTTGGCGAACTGGTCAGCATTCCCTGAGCCATTCACGGGGGCAGGCTCACTTCGTCGGCGTGCGAAGTGTTCCAGCCCTCGCGCGGTGCACACTGTTGGCATGAACACCAACCAGATCGCCCACATCGCCGCGCTCGTCGGCGAGCCCGCGCGCACGGCCATGCTGGTGGCGCTGATGGATGGGCGCGCGCTCACGGCGCGCGAGCTGGCCGATGCCGGCCACATCACCGCCCAGACGGCGAGCCGCCACCTTGCCTTGCTTGTCGAGGCCGGGCTGCTGCGCCTGGAGCGCCAGGGTCGCCACCGCTACCACCGCCTTGCCTCGGCCGACGTGGCGCGCGTGCTCGAAGGCCTGATGCAGCTGGCCGTGCAGCAACCCGCACCCGCCGCCCCCCGGCCGGTGGTGGTCGGCCCGCGCGATGCGGCCCTGCGCACCGCGCGCACCTGCTACGACCACATTGCCGGCCGCCTGGGCGTGGCCATCACCGAGCACCTGCTGGACGAGGGGGCCATGGCCTTCGACGGCGATGCGGGCGGCCATGTCACGGCGCAGGCCGCACCGGTGTTGCAGCGCCTGGGCCTGGATGGAGAGGCCAGCCAGGGCGCGGCGGGCAGCGGCAAGCGCCCGCACTGCCGCCCCTGCCTGGACTGGAGCGAGCGGCGCATGCATGTGGCCGGCCGCCTGGGCGCCGTGATCTGCAGCCATTGCCTGGGCCAGGGCTGGCTGCTGCGCCGTGCCGACAGCCGGGCGCTGGAGATCACGCCTGGCGGTGCCATCGCACTGCGCAACTGGCTAGGCCATGCGCGGTGGAATGCGATGGTCGATCACTGAGCTGTGCTGGCGGGGAGCGCCCCGGCACAGGCATGGGCGCTGGCCCAGGCCCACTGGAAGTTGTAGCCACCCAGCCAGCCGGTCACGTCCACCACCTCGCCGATGAAGTACAGGCCGGGCTGGGTCTTGCATTCCATGGTCTGCTGCGAGAGCACGCGTGTGTCCACGCCGCCCAGCGTCACTTCGGCCTTCTTGTAGCCCTCGGTGCCGGTGGGGGTGAGTTCCCAGCGCGCCAGTTGTTCTGCCAGGCGCGCCAGTGCCTTGTCCGAGGCTTCGGCGACGGGGCGCTGCCAGTCCGCCTCGCGCTGGGCCCAGGCATCGGCCAGGCGGCTCGGCACCAGGGTGGCCAGCTCATTGGCGATGAGCTTGCGCGAGCGCAGCTTGGCCTGCGCCAGCGCGGCCGGCAGGTCCACCGTGGGCGCGAGGTTGATGGCCAGGGGCGTGCCTTCCTGCCAGTAGCTCGATATCTGCAGCACCGCCGGGCCCGACAGGCCCCGGTGCGTGAACAGCAGGTCCTCGTCGAACACCATGCGCGCCTTCTTGGCGCCGGTGCTGATCTGCACCGGCAGCGCCAGGCCCGAGAGCTGCGCATAGGGCGCCCAGGCGTCCCCGTCGAAGGTCATGGGCACCAGGCCTGGGCGTTGTTCGATGAGCGGAACGTTGAACTGCCGCGCCAGCCGGTAGCCGAAATCGGTGGCGCCGATCTTGGGGATGGACAGCCCGCCCGTGGCCACCACCAGGCTGCGCGCCTGCACCGGGCCCCGGTCGGTGTCCACCAGGTAGCTGCCGCCCTGGCCGTCGGTGCCGGTCTGGAAATCGATCTTCTTCACACCGCAGGGCTGCCAGTGCGTCACGCCGCCTGCGGCGCATTCGGCCAGCAGCATGGCGATGATGTCCTCGGCCGAGCGGTCGGCAAACAACTGGCCCTTGTGCTTTTCGTGGTGGGGGATGCCGTGCTTTTGCACCAGCGTGATGAAATCCTGCGGCGTGTAGCGCGACAGCGCCGAGCGGCAGAACTGCGGGTTCTGCCCCACGAAGTGCTTGTGCGGCGCAGCTGGATCGAGGTCGCGGTTGGTGAAGTTGCAGCGCCCCCCGCCCGAGATGCGGATCTTCTCGGCCACCTTCTCGGCGTGGTCGATGAGCAGGACCTTCAGGCCTCGTTGGCCCGCCTGGCCCGCGCAGAACAGGCCGGCTGCGCCGGCGCCGATGATGATGGCGTCAAAGAAAGGGATGGTCATGGATGCCGCGGATTGTAGGGGGGCGAGTCCACTGAAACCGGGAAATCGGCTGTGCGCCGGGGTGGCAGCGGGTGCAGCGCAAGGCGCGGGCTGCGGCCAAGGCTGGCCGCCTTGGCAAATCCCGCAACGCCGCGATGCGCCCGCTGCCACCCCGGCCCGAAGGGTGAGGGTCTGA
>NZ_LMIJ01000008.1:120768-135931 GCF_001428665.1 Acidovorax sp. Root219 | reverse complement strand
GCAACCCGGCTGCGCCCGGCGCCTAGATTGCGGCCCTGCCAGACCCTCACGCACAGCCGATTTCCCGGTTTCAGTGGACTAACATGTGCCATCCATCCCGCAAGGACTGCCCCCATGACCATGATCCGCTACGCCGCCTGCACCCTGGCGCTGGGCTTTCTGGCCCCGGCCTGGGCCATCAACAAGTGCACGGATGCCGATGGCAAGGTGTCCTTCCAGGACGCATCCTGCCCGGGCCAGGGCGAGAAGATCGAGGTGCGCCCCGCCCTGGAGGGTGCCACGCCGATCCCGTCCCCGCCCTCCACCTCCAGGGAGGGGGCGTTCGGCCCCACATGGCAGCGCAAGAACCACCTGCAGAACCAGGGCGTTCCCCAGGCACGCATGGCCCTGGAGCGCAACCAGAAGGAATGTGCAGCGCAACCCCTGGAGGCCGCGGCCAGCGCGGGTCCGCTGCGCAGCACCCTGGCATCGGGCACCCAGTTCGCGCAGGAGCGGGCGGCAGCAGCCGGCCAGGGCAAAGCCGCGTGCGAGGCCCGCAGCGAGGAGCTGCGCAAGCAACTGAAAACGCTGGAAGAAGAGCTTGGCGCCCCGTAGTCCCGCGCCTGGGCGCCCGTGGCGTGCTCCTGGAGCACCTGTCCGGACCCCTGTCGCAAGCGGGCTTGCAAGCGTGGCCGTGCAAAAAGACGCCAGGGCGCGCAGGTGCTTCAGAACTCCGTGCTGACCGAGAACAGCGCAGTTCTGGGCGTGCTGCGCGTCAGGAAGCCGGTACGCACTGCGAGCCAATGGGAGGAGTCCGCCACGTTTTCCACGGTCAGGCCAAACACCGTGGGACTCCCGGCAAGGCGGGTGCTGTAGCGCAGGCCCAGGTCGTAGCTGTCAAAGCCCGGGATGCTCTGCGCGTTGTTGGCGCTGGCGACCTGGCTCGACACCTTGGTGAGGCGGCCGGTCGCGGTGAGGCCCGGCAGGGCGGCGATATCCCACTCGCCCTGCACCACCAGCGTGTGGTCGGGGATGCCGATGGCCTTCTTGCCGTCGTTGGCGCCATTCAGGGTTTTCGACTGCACGGCGTCGGACAGGGCCAGGCCGGCGTTCAGGCGCAGGTTCTTGGCCACCTCGCCGTAGAGCGACAGCTCCAGGCCGCGGTTGCGCTGCTCGCCGTCGACCACGAGGAAGTTCGCCCCGTTGACGAAGGACACCGGCTGCCGGATCTGGAACAGCGCCGCGCTGGCACCGAAGGAGCCGCCGTCGTACTTAACGCCGGCCTCGATCTGCTTGCCTTTGAACGGGGGGAACACCTTGCCCGCATTGGCGGTGCTGCCGCCCGCCACGGGCCCTTGCGACAGGCCTTCGGCATAGTTGGCATACACCGAGAAGGTCGGCGCCAGCTTGTAGCTGGCGGCCAGCGACGGGGCGGTGGCCGTCTGCTCGTAGCGGCGCTGCTCCACGCCGCCCGCGAATTCGCCGATGTCCAGCTTCTGGTAGCGCACGCCGGCGATCAGGTGCAGGCGGTCGTCCAGCAAGTGCATGGAGTCCACCACGGCCAGGCTGTCGGAGGCGGTGTCCTGAAAGCGCGCCAGGCGGCCGCCGGTGGGCAACGCGGGCTGGGCGATGAAGACCGGGTTGTACAGGTTGCTGGTGAATGCACTGCCCATGGTCTGGCTCAGGCTGGAGCCGTCCCCCGTGAAGCGCGAATAGCCGACCACCACCCGGTGCTTGACCGGGCCGGTGGCAAAGCGCATGCGCCAGCCCAGTTCGCCCGAACGCAGGGCCGAGTTGGTCTGGAAGATGCTGGGCTGGGCGGTGAAGTTGCCGCTGGCCGTGGTGATGCGGGTGCTGCCGGCGTTGACGTTCGACTCCTCGTAGTCCACGCCTCCAAGCACGCCGAACACGGTGGAGTCGGGCGTGATGTCGTACTCCACCCGCGAGACCACCGAAGAGCTCTTGGTGTCGCTGCGGTCCCAGGGCTGGCTGATGGCCTGCGCCGTCGAGGGCGGCGCGGGCAGGGCAAAGCCTTCGTTGAAGCGGTGGAACTGGGCAAACCCGTCGAACTGGCGCTGGTTCTGTGCCACGTCCAGGCTGGCGCGCAGCTTCTCGCCTGCGAAATCGAGCGCGGCCGACAGGTGGTCGATGCCCACCTTTTCATTCGGCACGCCGGTGGAGCCGCCGCCGCGCGTGGCGGCGTTGACGCGCACGCCCCACTGGTTGTCAGCGCCGAAGCGGCGCCCCGCGTCCAGGTGCGCGCCGGCCTGGCCGTGGGATGAGGCGGACAGGGTCAGCCGGGTCAGCGGCACATCGGTGCCGCGCTTGGGCACGAGGTTGATGGTGCCGCCCGTGGTGGTGCTGTTCGGGCCGATGCCGTTGAGCAGCGCGCTCGGGCCCTTGAGCACTTCGATGCGCTCGAACTGCTCCACCGCGATGCGCCGCGTGTCCACCACCGCAAAGGTCTCGTTGAACGAGATGTCCTGGCTCAGCATGGGCAGGCCGCGCAGGAAGAAAACGTCCACGGCATTGCTCTCGGAGTTGGTGGTGCGCACGGCCGGGTCCGCGGCCAGCACGTCGATCAGCCGCCGGGCCTGCGCGTCGCGCGCGGCCTGCTCGGTGTAGCCGCTGATGGCGAAGGGCGCATCGAGCAGGGCGGTGTTGCCCAGGGCCCCCAGGCGTGCGCCCTTGGCGACCTGGCCGCCCGCGAAGGGCTGGTACAGCTGGTTCGGGTCGCGCGAGCCTTCGACCGTCACGGCCGCCAGGCTGCGCTCCGCCGTGCCAGAGGCGGCGACTGGTGCTGCAGCGGGGGCTGCAGTGGGCGTGGGGGCCGCAGGGCGCACGGTCAGCGTGTCGTTGCCCAGGCGCACCAGCGCCAGGCCCGAGCCTGCGAGCGCACGCTGCACCGCTTCTTCCACCGCAAAGCTGCCGCGCACGGCAGGGGCGGTCTTGCCGCGCAGCAGTGCCGGGTCTGCGGTGAGGATCTTGCCGCCCTGGCGGGCCATGCGGGCCAGGGTGTCGTCCAGGGGGCCGGCGGGCAGGTCCCAGTTCTGTACGGTACCGGCCTGGGCCACCAGCGTGTCGCCGGGGGCGTGAAGGGTTTGCGCAAAGCTGGCGCCGCAGAAGGCGGCGGTCAAGGCCGCCACGAGCAGGCGGGGGCTAAAGGAGGGGCTGGGCATGAAATCGGTTCCTGTGCTGAAGGTGGAAAGAGGGTGCTTCCCTCCTTGTCCAGCGAGCCGCGCCAAACCCCTCACGCAACAACAAAAAAAGTCGGTGAGCCGCTTTTTCAGGTGGCAGCCAGGTCAATCAGGCTCAGCAGCGGGCCGTAGCGGGTGACGGTGATCGGCTGGGTGTCCACCAGGGCCTGCAGCGCCTGCCCGGTGTCGTTCAGGCGGAAAACGCCGAAGACCCTGAGCTGGGCGGCCGCCGGGCTGATGCGTACCAACCCCTTGCGCCAGGCGCCCAGTGCGGCGACCACATCGCCCAGCGGTTCGTCGCGCACATCCAGCACGCCTTCGGTCCAGCTGGCCTGGTGTGCCATGGGCTGCTCCGCCATCTCGATGCGCTGGCCATCCATCCAGGCAGCCTGGCCTTCGCGCAGGATGCGCTGTGCGCCATCGCCGGTCTGCAGGGCCACGCTGTGCTCCAGCACCACCACCAGGCTGCGATCCGCTTCCTGGCGCACGAGGTAGCGGGTGCCCATGGCCTGGGCGGTGCCATGCCGGGTCTGAACGACGAAGGGGCGCGCAGGCAGGCCCGATGACCGATCGGCCAGGGCATCGCGGGCCACCTGCACCAGCAACTCGCCTGCGCGTAGCCGTACCAGACGGCGCCCGTGGTCAAAGTGCACATCGGCTGCGCTGCGGGCGTTCAGGTCCAGCCCGCTGCCATCGGGCAGCAGGGTGTGGCGTGTCTCGCCGGTACCGGTGTGCAGGTCGGCCAGCAGCCCGCCCAGCGGCTGGCTGCGGTGGGCGAGGGTCCCGGCGCCCACGCTGGCGAGCAGCATCAGGGCCGATCCGCCCACAATGCCCCTGCGCTGGCGCGAGACCGGCGCTGCCGCTGCGGTCAGGCTGCGGCGCACGGCCGGCAACTGGCCTGGGTGGCGCTGGTCGATGTGGTGGATCTGCCCCACGGGCTCTGCGAGCACGCCCTGCACACGCTGCCATGCGGCCTGGTGGCGCGCATCGGCCGACAGCCAGCGCGCAAAATCTGCGTGCTCGCCTGCGCTGGCGCTGCCGGAGGTCAGCCGAACCTGCCAGTCCACGGCGGTGGCCAGTGCATCTTGCGCCAACCCGCAAGGGCCGCTGCTCATGGCTGGCCCACGCCGGTATCCTGCCTGCAGCAGTGCAGGTAGGCCTGCTTCATGTAGCGCTCCACACTGGCCACCGAGATCCCCATCTCGCAGGCGATCTGCACATGCGTCAGCCCATCGAGCCGGTGCAGCAAAAAGGCCTGTTTGACCTTGGCAGGCAGGCCGTTCAGGCGCTGGTCGATGGCCTGCAGCGCCTCGTGCAGCACGGCCAGATCTTCCGGCGACGGTGCCGTGGCCTGCGGCGACTCGGCCAGCGCTTGCAGGTAGGCCTGCTCCAGCTCGCGCCGGCGCCAGTGGCTGAACAGCACCCGCTTGGCCAGCGTGGTCAGAAAGGCGCGGGGCTCGACCACCTGCTCGATCTCCCGCGCGGCGAGCACGCGCACGAAGGTGTCCTGCGCCAGATCGGCGGCACCGTGCGGGCACCCCATCTTGCGCTGCAGCCAGACCACCAGCCACGCATGGTGGCTGGCATACCAGCGGCCGGCGGGGTGGGCGGAAGGTGGGTTCATCGCAGTGCAGCCATCAAGCAACGGGATGCCGCAGTCGGTCTGGACTGCCGCATCTTGCGGCGGTATGGCTCAGTTTCCCGCGGCCCGTTGAGAGCGCGCTGCCTAAAAGCCAGGACCGCCGCGCAAGGGCCGCCCCGCCGCGCTGGCGGTGTCCCCCTTCCCGAGTGGCGCAGCCATTCGAGAGAAGGGGTGAAGGCGCGCAGCGCCTCAGGGGGATGTACCGAATCAAAATGCCGCGCGCATCGTCAGGCTGACGTTGCGCGGGTCGCTGTAGTTGCCATAGTCCAGGTTGGCCCAGTACTTCTTGTTCGTCACGTTGTTGACGGCCAGGGTGGCGCTGAGCTTGGGGTTGAACTGCCACGAGGCGCGCAGGCCCAGGACTGCCGTGGGCGACTGCTTGACCGTCACCGTACCGGTGGGGTGCGGGATGTTGAAGCCTTCAACCGAGCTTTGCCACACCAGGTTGCCGCCCACCGACAGGGGTGCGAGCGCACCCGACAGCTGGTAGTCCGTGCCCAGCTGCAGCAGGTAGTCGGGCAGGTTGGCGTAGATCAGGTCCGTGGGGGCGCGCGTGACCCTGGCGCGCGTCAGGCCTGCGCTCACGCGCCATTGCCTGGTGGCCATGCCCGCGAACTCCAGCTCGAAGCCGGTCGACTTGGTGCCGTTGACCGCCACATAGGGCAGCGTGCCATCAGGCAGCGGCGTGGTGATGGCGCCATCGCGCACGCCGTAGTTGTCCTGCTTGGTCTGGAACACCGCGAAGTGCGCCTGGATGCGGCGATCCAGCAACTCGGCCTTGAGGCCAGCCTCGGCATTGCTGCCGATCACGGGCGAGAGCGGGTTGTTGTTGCGGTCCTTGTAGTTCTGCGGGTTGAAGATGCGCGTGTAGCTGGCGTAGGCCGACAGCGTGGGCGTGATGTCGTACACCGCGCCGATGTAGGGTGTGACCTTGCGGTTCTCGTCCTGGATGGCGCTCTTGCCGGCATAGGTGCCGGTGGTGCCGTAGCTGTCGCTGTGGCGATGCCAGTCAGTCAGGCGCACGCCGGTGAGCAGCGACAGCGGGTCGGCCAGGCGCCAGCGCGCCGAGGCGAACAGCCCCGTTTGCTGCGTGATCTGCGTGCGCCAGGCGCCGGTCTTGGAATACGCTGGCGCCGGCGCACTGCCGTCCCAGGTGTAGATGTTGGGGACCACATAGCTCCAGTTGGCCACCGAGCTGTAGCCATCGGTGCGCGTGGCGATGCGCGTGGAGCTCATGCCCACCATCATGTCGTGCTTGCGGCCGCCGAGCTCGAACTTGCCCGACAGGTAGGCATCCACCGTCTCCTGCTTTTCGCTGCCGCCGCCCACGGCGGCGTACAGCGTGGTGCCGGCGCCCGTTGCGGGGTTGATGAAGGGCGCCAGCGAGGTGGTCCTGCCATAGCCGTAGGTGCGCAGGCTGAAGGTATCGCCCTCGGTGTGGTTCAGCGCCGCTTTGAGGTTCCAGTCATCGTTGATCTGGTGCTCCAGCGTCGCGTACAACGTGCCCGAGGTGCGCTCCCAGCGCGTCCAGGGCGGCGAGAAGCTCACGGACGTGGGCAGGTCGATGGGCGAGCCATCGATGGCAAAGCGCGGAATGGTGCCCCAGATCGGCGCCTTGGGGTCGTTGGACTGCCGCTGGTAGCCCAGGGCCACCACGGTGGAGCGGCCCAGGTCGGCCTCAATGGCGGCGAGCAGGGCAGTCTTGTCCTCGGAGTAGCGGTCGCGGAAGCTGTCCTTCTTCTGCGGGGCGACCACCAGGCGGCCGCGCACGCTGCCGTCGCTGTTCAGCGGGGCGTTGATGTCGAGCTCGCCACGGTAAAGGTTCCACGAGCCCGCGGTGAGCGCGACCGAGGCTGCGAACTCGCGCTGCGGGCGCTTGCGGATCATGTTGATCGTGGCCGAGGGCACGCCCACGCCGGTCAGGATTCCGTTGGCGCCGCGCACGACCTCGATGCGCTTGTACAGCGCGGTGTCGAACTCCTGGTTGGTGCTGCTGCTGTACGAGGGCAGGCCGTCGATCTGGAAGTCGGTAACCTGGAAACCGCGCGCGTAGTACAGCGGGCGCTGCGTGTCGTAGAAGCTCACGGCGATACCGTTCACGTTGCGCAGCACCGAATCGATGCTGGTCAGCGACTGGCGCTCGATCTGCTCGCGGGTCACCGTGGTGGTCGATTGGGGCGTTTCACGCGCGGTCAGCTGCAGGCGGGTGGAGGCGCTTTCGCGCGAGCCTGACACGGTGACGCTGTTCATCGCTTTCGGGGCCGTGACCTGGTCGGGGGAGGCCGCAGGGGCGGCGTCCTGCGCATGGGCGGCAGCGGCCAGGACCGTGGCGATGGTGGCCAGCGCCAACGGATGCAGGCGGCAGACAGGCTGCCTGTGGAAAACGGACATGGAGCACTCCTCGAGTTTGAAAGCAGGCAACTGGCTGGCAGCGCTGCAACAACAAAAGGGCGCACGGCGTGGCTGGTTTATGGCTCCAATTGTAACTTTTAAATGACAATCATTCTTGATTGTGGCGGCTGAAAACCGGGGTTTCCAGGGCAAGCGCGTTGCGTTTGCGCCTCATTTGTAACGCCAGAGGGCGTTTGCGCGGCTCGCTCAGCCTTTCCAGGTGAATGGAAACTTGAACTGCTTCACGAAGCCGTTGGGCACATAGTCGCCCAGCACGCCGTAGTGCTCGGGCCACAGCTTGGTGCTCTTCACGGCGGTGCCGAACAGGTGGTCGAGGAAGGCGAAGTGGGCCGCATAGTTCTTGTCCAGGGCCTCCTGGTCCTGGCTGTGGTGCCAGTGGTGGAAGTTGGGCGTGACCAGCACGTAGCGCAGCGGCCCCAGGCGCACGCTCACGTTGGCGTGGTTGAACACGGCCTGGAAGCCAACCACGACGATGTAGGCGTCGATCACTTCCTTGGAAAAACCGAACACGTAGATCGGGGCCAGCACCAGCGTGCGTGTGATCAACAGCTCAAGGATGTGCTGGCGCGAGCCGGCCATCCAGTCCATGCTTTTGACGCTGTGGTGCACGGCGTGCAGGCGCCACAGCACGGGCACCTCATGGTAGGCGCGGTGGGTCCAGTACTGCACCAGGTCGGCCACCAGCACGATGAGGAACAGCGCCACCCAGAAGTTCAGGCCCTGCACCCAGCCGCGGATGCCGTCGCTGGCGGCCCAGCCGAAGAACTTGTGCACGACCAGGTTGGTGGCCAGCAGCACGAAGCCCACCACCATGTGGTTCACGATGAAGTGGTGGAAGTCGGTCTGCCACTCGGCGCGGAAGATGGGCTGGTCCTTGCGCAGCGCGAACAGCTTTTCGATGAAGATGAAGATCAGCGAGCTGCCCAGCAGATCGAGGATGAACCAGTCCAGGCCGATGTAGGGCGTGTTGTCGGGGAAGTTCGGGTTCACCTCCACCTTGTGGCCACCCAGGAAGGCCGCCAGCGCCACGGTGGTGAAGGCGAACGTGGCCAGCCAGCGCGAGCGGTTGAACAGGATGTTGACCAGCGAGATGCCGCCCGCTACGGCCATGGCCGCCAGCATGATGTAACGGATCACATTCACGTCGTAGCTCTTGCGCAACTGCGGCGTGGTCAGGTACTCGGGGAAGTGGAAGGCCAGCACCCCCAGGAAGCAAAGGATCGCCAGTGTGAGGGCGATGACCCCTGACACGAGCCCGCGCCCGGTGCGCAGCGCGCCATGGCTTTCGGTGAATTCATTGAGTTTGTCGATTTCGAGCATGTTTTACCCCTCTGCGCCCAGGTCGTGGATGGTTGCCCGTGGCTGTGTGTCGCGAGTGTAGCGGGCGCCCGAAGACGGTGTTGTAACCGTCATCGCACGTAAAATCAGAGTCCATGAACATCCCCTCGCACCAGTTGAGCATGACCGTGCTCATGTCCCCGGACATGGCCAACTTTTCCGGCAACGTCCATGGCGGCGCTGTCCTCAAGCTGCTCGACCAGGTGGCCTACTCCTGCGCCAGCCGCTACTCGGCCTGCTACGTGGTCACGCTCAGCGTGGACCAGGTGATGTTCCTGCAGCCCATCCATGTGGGCGAGCTCGTGACCTTTCTGGCCAGCGTCAACTACACCGGCTCCTCGTCGATGGAGATCGGCATCAAGGTGGTGGCCGAGGACATCCGCTCGCAGGTGGTGCGGCATGTGAACAGCTGCTTTTTCACCATGGTGGCGGTGGACGAGGCGCGCAAGCCCGTGCCGGTGCCCCCGCTGTCGCCTTCCACCGCCGAGGAGCGCCGCCGCTGGGATGCCGCGGTGATGCGCAAGACCTTGCGCAAGGAACTGGCCGCACGCTTCGAGCAGGCCCGCTCGGCACCCGTGCCTGCACCGCTGGCCGCCTGACTGCGGACCGGCAGGGCTGGGGCGCCGCATTCAGCGGTTGCGCCCCGCCAGCGACACGGCCTGCAGCGAGAGCCCGTCGATCTCGTTGGTGATGCCCGAGAGCACGTTGGCCACCACCGCGAACTCGCGGCCATGCTGGCCCGCGCGCGCGGCCATCACCTGGGCGTTGAAGCTCACCACCTTGGCCTCGCGCGCCACGGTCTGGATTGAGGCGACGATGCCCGCCAGTTCCTTCATCAGCGTCTCGGACTTGGCCTTGCCCAACTGGTCAAAGGCCGTGGTGGCCGTGTTCAGCGCATCCAGCGCGCCGTCGGTGATCTCCACCAGGCGCGCCAGGGCTTCTTCCACGCGCGGGCTTTGCCGCTCGGCCAGCTCCAGCGTGCGCTCCACCTGCTGCATGAAGGCGTCGATGGTGGGGCCCACGCCGGCAGAGCCCTGGTAGGTCGTGCGGATGCGCTCACCCATGGCCACATCGAGGTGGCGCGGCGTGTCCACCAGCCTGGCATGGCTTTCACTGAACAGCGCCAGCGAGCTGCGGGCCGCCTTCAGGTGCAGATCACTGCCGCGCGTGGCCAGCACGGTCTGCAGCACCATGCGCTGCGACAGCATGCGCTGGCGGGCGGCGAGGTTGACCAGCGACATCTCGCCATCGCGCGGCGCTGGGGTGGTGGGGGCGGGCAGATTGCCGTGGCTGCTGCGGGCGGAGAGGGGGTAGGCTGCCATGGTGTGATCCTGTGTGGTGTGCCATCGGGTTGTCGCTACACAACTAGCAATACCCGGGCCAATGCATGCCTGTTGGCCCGCCCCTGGAGCGTGCACACCACGGGCTGCGCGCAGGCAAAAAACAGGCCCGGCGATGGGATCGCAGGGCCTGCTGAGCGGGCGAAAGGGCGGGCGAAAAGGTGCGGCGCGATCAGGCGAAGCGCAGCTTGTTCGCCGGCTGCGGCACGGCCGCTGCGGCAATGCCCTGCACCACGTCGCCGACCACGATCACCGAGGGGCTGGCCAGCCCCTCGCGGGCAATGGTGGCGTGCAGCTCGCCCAGTGTGGTCACGGCATGGCGTTGCTGCGGCAGGCTGGCATGCTGGATGATGGCCACGGGCGTGGCGGCGGGCAGGCCGGTGAGCAGCTCCTGCTCGATGGTGGCGGCACCGCTCACGCCCATGTAGATCACCAGCGTCAGCTTGGCGTCGCGTGCGGTGGCGGCCAGTTGGCGCCAGTCGGTGCCGGCGTCGCCGGGTTTGGCATGGCCCGTGACGAAGACCACGCCGTGCGCGTGCTCCCGGTGCGTGAGGGGCGCGCCCAGCGAGGTCAGCCCCGCCAGGCCGGCGGTGATGCCGTTGACCACCGTGACCGGCACGCCTGCGGCACGCAGGTGTTCCACCTCCTCGCCGCCGCGGCCGAAGATGAACGGGTCGCCACCTTTCAGGCGCACCACGTTCTCGCCTTCGTTCACGGCCATGAGCATCAGCTTTTCGATGAAGGCCTGCGGCGTGCTCTTGCAGCCGCCGCGCTTGCCCACATGCACGATGCGCGCCGTGGGCGAGGCGTAGGCCACGATGGCATCGCTGACCAGGTCGTCCACCAGCAGTACGGTGGCCGCCTGGATGGCCTTGAGCGCCTTGATCGTGAGCAACTCCGGATCACCGGGGCCGGCGCCCACCAGGGTGCAGGAGCCGCCGGTGCCCAGGTGCGGGCGGTCGTGCTGGGGCGGGGGTGCGGATGGATTCGTGGGGCGGTTCATGGCTGTGTCTCCGGCATTCTGGGCGTGGCTGTTTGACCGGTGATGTGCAAGATATGTTCCACCTGCCGCGTCAGGGCAGGTGGTGTCGGCAATTCGCCCGCGAGCACGCGGCGCGTGTAGTCGGCCGTGGTGGCCACGTCGATCTCGGTGGGCAGGCCGGGCACCTCGCTCGCGGTGCCGGGCTCCTGCTCCTGCAGCACATGGTGCACCCCGGCCACGAAGGCGTCGTAACGGGGTGTGCGGCGCGGGTCGGCCGCCACTTCGCCCTCGAGCCCGCGCGAGAGCAAAGCGTTCATGCCCATGGCGCTGAAGGTGTTTTGCAGCATCTCGAAGTATTCGGGGTGCGTGTAGCTCGTGACCACCACGGCCGCACCGGCGCAGGGGTTCATGAGCTTGACGGCGCTGTGCCCCGCATTGCGCAGGCCCACGGTCTGGCGCACGGCCAGCAGGCGGGCCAGCCCCGGGTGCAGCAGGCCGGTGGCGATGTGGGCCACCGCGCCATCGGCCACCTTGCGCGGTGCGGTGAGTGTCGGCACGTGGAGTGCTTCGAGCACGTCGGAGGCAAGGATGCGCCGCGCCTCGGTGCGCATGCCGTGCAGCAGCACGGGCAGGCCCTCGCGCGCCAGCAGCAGGGCCAGCAGCGGGGTGAGCACGGGCAGCTTGCGTGCACCGTTGTAGCTGGGCAGCACCACCAGCGGGCGGTCGCTGGCGGGCAGCAGGGCCATGCGGGCATGCGTGGCGTCCAGAAATCCGCACATCTCCTCGGCCGTCTCGCCCTTGATGCGCATGGCCAGGCAGAAGGCGCCGATCTCCAGGTCGGTCACCGTGCCGTCCAGCACCTGGCCGAACAGGTCCGTGGCCTGCTCGCGCGTGAGCGGCTTGGCCCCGCGCGGGCCGCGGCCGATTTCCTTGATGTACTGGCTGATGCCCATGGTGGGTGAATGGCTCTTTGAAGTGGGGCTGGGTATTTTCTCGCAACCCAGCGAACTTTTGGTTATATGGCGGCGATTGCGATGGCTGTTTTGGCGAGCGGTCCGGTGGCGCGCACCATGCGCTTGAGCTCGGGCAGGCAGGAGCCGCAGTTGGTGCCGCAGCGCAACTGGCCCTGCAGCTGGGCCAGGCGCTCGTCGTCGGTGCCGTGGCAGTGCGCCAGTTGGCCGGTGATGGCCACGTCGGTCACGTTGAAGCAGGTGCACACCGTCTTGCCGCGCGACTGCACTGCCACCGGGGCCTTGGCACTGGGCACGAGCAGCAGGCGGCCATAGCTCTGCGCGGGAAGCTCTTCCTGCAGCAGGGTCTTGATCCAGCCCTGGGCGCTGGTGTCGCCGGCCAGCACGATGGCTTCGAGCGTGCTGCTGCCGTCGTCCCGCCGGGCCAGGCGCGCGGCGCGGCGCTGGCCGCGTTTCCTGTCGGCATAGCGCAGGGTGTCTGCGGTGGCCAGGCCCAGCAGGGCTTCGATGCGCTCGATCAGGGCGTCGGGTGGCGCCTCGTGGCCTGCGGCGCGCAGCAGCACGCCGGTGCGCTCGCGGCCTGGCTCCGACAGCGGGGTGTTGTTGCTGAAGGGCACGCAGCTGGCAAACGGGAAGGCATCCATCAAGGCCGACAGCGATTCGCGTGCGGCCAGGGCCTTGTCGCCTGGCAGCCAGGCCATGGCCAGCAGCGTCCACGGCATCTCGGCCTTGAGGATCTTCACGGCCGCGTGCTTGAGCTCGGGCTGCTTGGAGGTGGGGCAGTAGGCCGAGGTGGTCAGCGCGTTCACGCCCGACAACCGCTCGCCGGAGGATGACTGGCCGCTGAGGTACTCACTGCCCCAGTGCATGGCCATGAAGGCCTGCGACAGGCCCATGCTGGCGTCGGCCATCACCGGTACGACGATGGTGCCGCGCTTGCTGGTGACGTGCACCAGGTCGCCGCTGTGCAGCTTGCGCTGCGCCATGTCGTCCGGGTGCATCTGCACCGAGGGCTCGGCCACATGGCCGAACAGCCGGCCCAGCGTGCCGGTGCGGCTCATGCCGTGCCACTGGTCGCGCAGGCGGCCGGTGGTCAGGCCGAAGGGGTAGCGCGATTCGCGCGGCTCGGCCACGGGTTGCCAGGCATGGGCGGCAAAGCGCGCACGGCCATCGGGCGTGGGGTAGATGCCGTCTTCGTACAGGCGCACCTTGCCGTGGGCAGCACCCTCGGGCAGTGGCCACTGCTGCGGGCCCTGCGCTTCGAGCAGGGGCCAGGAGAGGCCGGTGATGTCCAGGTCGCGGCCGCGCGTGGTTTCGCGGTGCTCGTTCCACACCGCCTCGGCACCGGCATCGGCGTCGCTGGTGGTGTAGGGGAACAGGCTGGGTGCGCCGGGGCGCAGCCGCGCTTCCAGTTGGTGCGCAAACTGCACCGCAATGGCCCAGTCGTGGCGCGTCTGACCGGGTGCCGGCACCGCAGTGCGCACGCGGGAGATGCGGCGTTCGCTGTTGGTCACGGTGCCGGTCTTCTCGCCCCAGGTGGTGGCGGGCAGCAGCAGGTCGGCGTACTGCGCGGTGGCGGTGGTGGCAAAGGCCTCCTGCACCACGACGAACTCGGCGCGCTCCAGCGCGCGGCGCACGGTGGCCTGGTCGGGCATGCTCTGGGCGGGGTTGGTGCAGGCGATCCACAGCGCGCGGATCTCGCCGTCGGCAGCGGCCTGGAACATCTCCACGGCCGTCTTGCCGGGGCGCGAAGGCACGTCGGCCACGCCCCACAGCGCGGCCACCTCTGCGCGGTGCGCGGGGTTGGCCAGGTCGCGGTGCGCGCTCAGCAGGTTGGCCAGGCCGCCCACCTCGCGCCCGCCCATCGCATTGGGCTGCCCGGTCAGCGAGAACGGGCCCGCGCCCGGCTTGCCGATCTGCGCCGTGGCCAGGTGCAGGTTGATGAGTGCGGCATTCTTGGCCGTGCCGCTGCTGCTCTGGTTCAGGCCCTGGCAGTACAGGCTGAGCGTGGCCTTGGAGCTGGCGAACCACTGCGCGGCCATGGCCAGGTCGGCCTCGGGGATGCCGCACACCGCGCTCACGCGCTCGGGCGTGCAATCGGCCACCAGCGCCTGGAGCGCCTCGAAGCCGGTGGTGTGCGCGCCGATGTAGGCAGCATCCACCCAGCCTTCGCGCAGCATGAGGTGCAGCATGCCGTTGAACAGCATCACGTCGCTGCCCGGCTGGATCGGCAGGAACAGGTCGGCCATGCCCGCAGTGTCGGTGCGGCGCGGGTCGGCGACGATGACCTTCATGCCCGGGTTGGCCGCGCGCGCGTCCTCGATGCGGCGAAACAGGATGGGGTGCGCCCAGGCCGCGTTGCTACCCACGAAGAACAGGCATTGCGCGTGCTTCACGTCGTCGTAGCAGGCCGGCGGCGCATCGGCCCCCAGCGTGGCCTTGTAGCCGGCCACGGCGCTGCTCATGCACAGGCGCGAGTTGGTGTCGATGTTGTTGGTGCCGATGAGGCCTTTGGCGAGCTTGTTGAAGACGTAGTAGTCCTCGGTGAGCAACTGGCCGCTGACATAGAAGCCGACGGCGTCGGGGCCGTGCTGCTCGATGGTGTCGGCGAATTTCTGGCTCGCCATGTCCAGCGCGGCATCCCAGGTGATGGGCAGTGCTTGTTGGCCGCGCTGGGTGCGGTGCAGGGGGTGCAGCAGGCGGGTTTGCAGGGTGACGGGGCTGGCTGCGGTGAGGTGCAGGGTCGAGCCCTTGGTGCACAGGCGGCCGAAGTTGGCGGGGTGGGTGGGGTCGCCGCGCACGCCGGTGATCTGCGGGCCTTCGGATTCGATGATCACGCCGCAGCCTACGCCGCAGTAGGGGCAGGTGGATTTGGTTTCTTTCATGGGCGTGGTCTTTGTTCTTTGTCCGTGGTTGCTTCGGTGCTTTGCTGAGGGCGGAGGCCGGGATGTGCGCCCGGCGGCGCACCTACTTTCTTTTGCGTCGCCAAAAGAAAGTAGGCAAAGAAAAGGCGACCCCCAGTCTGCGTCCCTCCGCTTCGCTACGGGCAACCTGCGATGCTCGTTCCTGGGGTGGCGTCGCAGAACTCGCTACGTTCTTCGAACTCCGCTCAAATAGCT
The DNA here is from genome assembly GCF_001428665.1 of Acidovorax sp. Root219. Classification (GTDB taxonomy): domain Bacteria; phylum Pseudomonadota; class Gammaproteobacteria; order Burkholderiales; family Burkholderiaceae_C; genus Acidovorax. The sequence continues at coordinate 120,951 of NZ_LMIJ01000008.1, read as the reverse complement.
GCGACGAGCTAGACANNACGCACCCACCCCAGGCCCTGCGCTTCTCGGCGCAGCCAGCAGGGGTGGGGAGCGGGTACCACCCGGCTGCTGCTCTGGCAGCTACGCCGGGTGTCGGTTACGCGCTGCGCGCTGTCGACGCGCCTGACTATCGCCCTGGCGAGCCGAGCGCAGCGAAGGACCACA
>NZ_LMIJ01000008.1:120550-120656 GCF_001428665.1 Acidovorax sp. Root219 | reverse complement strand
AGCGCGTGCCGAAGGACACGCGCATCGTGAACTGACTCACCGCGGTTGTTTGAGCGGAGTTCACCCGCAGGGGGAACGCAGCGAGTTCCGCGGTGCACCCCAGGAC
>NZ_LMIJ01000008.1:107455-120513 GCF_001428665.1 Acidovorax sp. Root219 | reverse complement strand
TTTGGCGAAGCAAAGAACAAGTGCCTCGGCCGCCGGGCCGAGACCCGGCCTCCGCCCTCAGCACAAAAACAGAAGCAACCAGAAGCCACGAACTCACCCAGCCAAAGCAGCATAAAGACCAGTCACCCGATCCATGCTCGACAACAAATTCTCACTCGCCACAAACACCTCCGACACCTGCCGCGCCGTACTCCCCGCCACCCCGCCCGCCTGCATCCGCTGCAAGGCTGCATCGAAGAACACCCACTGCCCATCCGCCAGCAGCAGCTCCTGCCGAATCCGGTCACTGGCCTCAGGCGCCTTGCGCAGCACCTCGGTCGCCGCGATGAACTCCGTGCGCGCCTTGGCAATCTCTGCCGCAGCCACAGCCGCATCCACCGGCAACTGCGCAGCCAGGTAGAACTTGGCCATGCGCTGGCTCAGCATGCGCTGGCGGCCGGCCACGTTGACCAGGTGGCCCACCGGCTTGCCCGAGGCCGACTCGTACTGCACCGTGCCCTGGTGCGCCAGGGCCAGCACCCTGGCATCGGCCTGCAGCATCGCGGTGGCGCCGGCCAGTGCGGGCGTGCCGGTCAGCAGCGTGGCCTTGTGAGAAACCCAGGCCGCATCGAGCTGGCCGTAGGTGTTGCGGATGGTGGGGTTGGGGGCGTAGGACTTGAGCTCGGCGAGCTGGCGCTCGAACAGTGCAACGGACTGCTCCAGCACCTGGCGCGCCGCAGGCTCCTGCACCTTGTGGGCCAGGGCCAGCCAGGCCTTGCCCATGCGCTGACTGAGCATGCGCTGGCGACCGGCCTTGTTGATGGCGTCGTTGAGGTTGGCGACCTGGGCATGCGCAGGCCGAGAGGCGAGTGCCAGGCCCAGACCCAGGGCACCGGCCATGGTGGCGGCGCCTGCGGCAGCTCCTGCCTTCAAGAGTGCCCTGCGCTGCAGGGCATGCTGTGCTGTGATAGTGGTTGTGGAGTGGGTCATGGGTTCAATCACCTTCGTTGGCCTGTTCGTTGTGAAGGGGAGATGCTCAGTCCGTGCCCGCTGGTCCGAACATCAACTGGTCGCGGATCTCGTCCACCGTGCGGCCTTCGCGCAGCAGGTCGAAGTACCAGCTGCCGTCCACCGTGTCGCCATACAGGCAGGCGCCCACGAGCTTGTCGTCCTTGATCACCAGCTTCTTGTACGAGCCGGTCACGGGGTCGCTCATGACGATCTCCTCGGTGCCTTCGCCGCCCTGGAAATCCCCGGCGCTGAACAGGTCGATGCCGGTCACCTTGAGCTTGGTGGAGGTGAGCGAGCCCTGGTAGCGGTCGATGCCCAGCTCCGCCAGGTGGTTGGCCAGCACCTTGCCCTGCTCGAACAGCGGCGCCACCAGGCCGTAGGCGATGCCCCGGTGGGCGGCGCACTCGCCCACGGCGTAGATGCGTGCGTCGGTGATGGTCTGCAGCGTGTCGCTGACCACGATGCCCCGGTTCACATGCAGGCGCATCTTCTCGGCCAGCGCCGTGTTGGGGCGTATGCCCACGGCCATCACCACCAGGTCGGCGGGTACCTGGCTGCCGTCCTTGAACTTCACGGCGGTCACGCGGCCCTCGGGGCCGCCCACCAGTTCCGCGGTCTGGGCGTTGAGCAAAAACTGCATGCCGCGCTCCTGCAGCGATTGCTGCAGCATGCGGCCCGCCACGCCGTCGAGCTGGCGCTCCATGAGCGTGTTGCCCACATGCACAACGCTCACCTGCATGCCGCGCTTGACGAGGCCGTTGGCCACCTCCAGCCCCAGCAGGCCGCCGCCGATGACCACGGCATGCCGGTAGGCGGCGGCGGCAGCGATCATGGCCTCGGTGTCGGCGATGTCGCGGTAGGCGAGCACGCCGGGGAGGTCGTTGCCCGGGATGGGCAGGATGAAGGGGTTGGAACCGGTGGCCAGGATCAGGCGGTCGTAATCGGCGCTGATGGCCTCGCCCGCCGCATTGGTGGCGTGCACCACGCGGCGCACGCGGTCCACCTCGGTCACGGTGAAGCCGGTGTGCAGCGTGATCTGGTTCTCTTCGTACCAGGACCAGTCGTTGAGGATGATTTCGTCGATCGTCTGCTCGCCCGCGAGCACGGGCGACAGCAGGATGCGGTTGTAGTTGGGGTGCGGCTCGGCGCCGAACACCGTGATGTCGTAGAGGTCCGGGGCGATCTTGAGCAGCTCTTCCAGGGTGCGCACACCGGCCATGCCATTGCCCACCATCACCAGCCTGGATTTTTTCATCGCAGCCCCCACGCCCATCGGAAACACAAAACAAAAAAGGCGCCCACACGATGCTGCTTCGATGTCTCGAAACCGCATGTGGGGACGCCTTCGTCCTTGCCAGCCCGGGTGCGCCATTGCACCGTGGACCCGCGTGGCCCTTGCGGGCCGTGCCTTCGAACAAGCAATGCGTGTGCCAACCTGCCGCCCCGATCCGGGGCACCCCGTCTTTTCTGGTGGTCCGTGAGCGCAACCCCAGGGTGGCGCCACGCGCACCATGTTGCATTGCACCATGATGGGGATGAAAATCGCGCATGGCCTTGCTGGGGTGCGTTGGCGGGCGCACTTTGCACCAGCTTGGGCATGAAAGATGCTTGCCTGTGGTGCATGAGTTTTGAACTGGATTTCGGCTGTGTCTCGCAGGCCGGGCGCAAGGACGGCAACGAGGACTTTGCGGCCCTGGTCGAGGGCCGCGGGCGCGACCTGCCCCGTGGCGCCATTGCCGCCCTGGCCGATGGCGTGAGTGCGGGTGGCAATGGGCGCGAGGCGGCCCAGACCACGGTGCGCACGCTGCTGTCCGACTACTTCGCCACCCCCGAGACCTGGGACACCACGGTGGCCCTGGACCGCATCCTCAGCGCCCACAACGGCTGGCTGGCCGCCATGAACCGGCGGCGCCAGCCCGCCGTGGGGCTGACCACGCTCACGGCCCTCGTGCTGCGCGGGCAGTCATTCACCGTGGCGCACGTGGGCGATACGCGCGCCTACCTGCTGCGCGACGGGCGTCTGCAGCAGCTCACGGACGACCATGTGATCGCGCAGCGCGACCTGGCCCACCAGCTCACGCGCGCCATGGGGCTCGACGACCATGTGGTGGTGGACTACAGCCAGAGCGAACTGCAGACCGGCGACCTGTTCCTGCTGGTGTCCGACGGTGTGCACGGTAGCCTGCCCGAGCGCGAGCTGCGCGGCCTGATGCGCCAGGGCCTGGCGCCGCAGGCGCTGTGCGAGGAACTGGTGCGCACGGCCCTGCGCCGGGGCAGCAGCGACAACGTGACCGCCATGGCCGTGCAGGTGCGCGGCGTGCTCGAGGCCACCTTGCAGGACGAATCGCGGCGCGCGCAGGAGCTGCCGGTGCTGCCCCTGCTCAAGGTGGGCGACGCGGTCGATGGCCTGGTGGTCACCGCGCTGGTGGCCGACAGCGGCATCCACCGCATCTACCAGGTGCGCGATCCCGCCACCCAGCGCCTGTATGCGCTCAAGACCCTGAACCCCCAGCGTGCGCACGATGGCGAGGAGCGCGCCACGCTGGCGCACGAGGCCTGGGTGGCGCGGCGCATGCAGTCGGGCAGCGCTGCGCCCCACCTGGCCTGTCTGAACGACTGGCCTGCCGCCGCATCAGGCGCCAGCAGCAGCTTCTTTTACCTGTTGTACGACTGGCACCGGGGCGAGACCCTGGGGCAGCAACTGCGCCGGCGCCAGCCCTTTGGCGTGGCGCGCACCGTGGGCGTGCTCACCCAGGCCGTGCGCGTGCTGGGCCTGTTGCACCGCCAGGGCGTGGTGCACCGGGACATCAAGCCCGACAACCTGCACCTGGGGGATGACGGCGTGCTGCGCGTGCTCGACCTGGGGGTGGCGCTGAGTGGCCGCGAGCCCGAGGCCACGCGCCTGCTGCATGCGGGTACCCCGAGCTACATGAACCCCGAGCAGTGGCCGGGCTATGACCGCAGTGCCGATGCCGAGACGGGGCAGATGCCCGACGCCGGCAGCGACCTGTTCGCGCTGGGCGTGACCCTGTACCAGCTGCTCAGCCACGGGCGCCTGCCCTATGGCGACGTGGTGCCCTACCAGATCGGGCGCTACCACCGCGACCCCGTGGCCCCGAGCCGCCACAACCCCGAAGTGCCTATCTGGCTGGACCAGATTGCCCTCAAGGCCGTGGCGCGCAACCGCGCACAGCGCTTCGAGACGGCCGAGGAGCTGCTGCTGGCGCTGGAGCGCGGTGCCTCGCGGCCCCCGCATGCGCATGCACCGCTGGCGCCGCTGATGCAGCGCGACGCCACGGCGATCTGGAAGATCGCGCTGGTGGTGAGTGTGCTGGTAAACCTGCTGCTGGTGTACTGGGTGTTGTTTTTGCCGAGGTAGAGAAGGCCGGCGGTGCACTTTGGGCGGTGCGCGCCCATCCACCCTTTTAGCTGCAGCGAGGGCAACGCTGCGCGTTGGCTGGCTTGCGCCAGCTCAGGCGCTGCGCGCCACCCTCTCTTTCGCTGAAAGTGAGGAGCGCGCTATGCGCTCACCGGCTTGCGCCGGTCATGCGCTGCGCGCACGTCCTCCCTTCTCCGCCCATGTCCGGGTCCAGCGGATCTGCATCACGCGCAGCAGCACCAGCATGGCGGCGGCGCACACGGCGATGGAGACGAAGCCCCACAGGTAGGTGCCGCTGTACTGGCGCGACAGGCCCATGGCGTTGGGGATCAGGCCGCCACCCAGGGCGCCGATCTCGCCGATCATGGAGCCGGCCACGGCCGTGGACAGGGGCCAGCGCAGCGGCACCAACTGGAACAGTGCGCCGTTGCCCGCGCCCAGTGCAGCAAAGCACACCAGGAACAGCAGCATCGTGACCGGCAGCGAGTTCTCGGCCAGCCCGCACAGCACCAGGCTCACCGTGGTGATGGCGAGCACGCCCGTGAGGGTGTTCACCCCGCCCCACAGGTCCGACAGCCAGCCGCCCAGCACGCGCAGCGCCGCACCCAGAAAGGCGGCCATCATGGTCAACTGGCCGGCCTGCACCTTGCTCACGCCGAACTGGTCGTAGAAGTAGGTGGGCATGAAGGCGATGAGGCCGATGAAGCCACCGAACGTCACGGCGTAGATCAGGCTGAAGGCCCAGCCGTCCTTCTCGAACAGGCAGGCGATGTGTTCGCGGAACGAGGCGTGGGGCGCCCGGTCCGGTGGCTCCTTGGCGTAGACGGCCATCACGAGGGCGGGGATGGCCACGCCCACGGCGGCAAAGCCGTAGACCGACTGCCAGCCGAACTTCTGCGCCAGCACGGGGGCCAGCAGTGCGGACACGGCCGTGCCCACGTTGCCCGCGCCCACGATGCCCATGGCCAGGCCCTTGTAGCGGGGCGGGAACGAGCCCGAACCCAGCGACAGCGCCACGCCGAAGCTCGCCCCCGCCACGCCCAGCAGCACGCCCATGGCCAGCAGGTCGTTGTAGTCGTTGACGAACAGGTAGCCGTAGCCCATGGCGATGAAGATGCCGGCCATCTCCACCAGCGTGGCGTTCTTGCGCCCGATGTACTGCGCCAGGATGCCCAGCGGAAAGCGCATCAGCGCGCCGGCGAAGATCGGGATGGACAGCATGATCCCCATCTGCGTGGGGGTGAGTTTCAGGCTCTCGGTGATGAAGGGTGCCATCGCACCGTTGATGACCCACACCGCGCACGAAAAGGCGAAGTAGAGAAACGCAGACCACAGCGTGGGGGAGTGGCCGGATTTGAAGAAGTCCCGAAATTGAAGCATGGATGTCTCGCGTGGAAAGGGCGTCTGCCTGCATGGCGGTAGGACCTGCCTGCAGCGCTGCTCTGTGCCGTGGCTTGCAACGGAAAGGAAAACAGAAAAACAAAAAGGCGTCCGCACGGAGCACGCTGGCCAGTGGCCAACGACTCTCCATGGGGACGCCTGCGTCCTGTGCCTGCCGGATGCGCCTTTGCACCGGGCAACACAAACGGCCAACTTTGGCCGTGCTGCATTCCAAGCAAGGCGTGTGCCAATGTTGGTGCGCTCGGTGGTACGGGCCGAAACTGCCGGCAAAGTGCCGTGCTCAGTCAGTCGACTGCTATTGATTTTGATTGTTTGCCTGGCACCAGTGACCCGGCGTGGTGCGCAGTGGAGGCGGTGCGTGTCGGCGTGCACCATGCCCCGCACCAGGCTGGGGATGCCTGCCTTGCGCAAATGTTGTTTGCGCGATGGGGGCATTGCTTCTAGGATGTTTTTACCGCTGCAGGGTCGGATGGCCACAGACAGCGGGGACGAGATGGCATCCGTGGAGGGAATCCAATGCGCGTGAATCTGCCGGTCAGTACCCAAGAGTACGTTTTTCCCAAAGGCGAAACCCTGGTCTCCACGACCGATCTCAAGGGCCGCATCCTCTACTGCAATCCGATGTTCATCGAGGTCAGCGGTTATGAGAAGGAAGAACTCCTGGGCCAGCCCCACAACATGATCCGCCACCCGGAGATGCCCGAGGAGGCCTTCCGCGACATGTGGGAGACCATCGGCAACGGCCAGCCGTGGTCGGCAGCGGTGAAGAACCGGCGCAAGGACGGTAGCTTCTACTGGGTTATGGCCAACGTCACGCCGCTGATGCAGGGCGAGCACCCTACCGGCTACATGTCGGTGCGTACCGAGGCCACGCGCGATCAGATCCAGGCCGCCGACCGGCTCTACGCCACCATGCGTGCCGAGAAGGAGCGCGGCAGCCTGGTGCATGTGCTGCGCAACGGGCGCCTGGTCAAAAACACCGCCTGGGGCACCCTGGCGGCACGGCTTCAGTTCGGCCCCATGGGCAAGATGTGCCTGTGCCTGTTCGTCCTGGTGCTGGCGGCCTGGGGGGCTGCCGAGGTAGGCGGGCACAGTTTCTCGTTCGGTTCGGGCCTGGCGTGGGTGGGCGTGTTGGCGCTGGCGCTCGCCATGGCCTGGTACCTGCACCAGGCCACGGTGGCGCCGCTTTCGCAGATGCTGGGCTGGGCCAACCGCATGGCAGCGGGTGACCTCACGCAGAAGATCGAGGTCACGCGCGACGACACCGTGGGCAGCCTGCAGAAGGCGCTGTCGCAGCTCAACGTGAACCTGTTGTCCATCGTGCGCGACGCTCGCCAGGAGAGCGAGCGCATGCAGGTCTCCACGCGCGAGATCGCGCAGGGCAACCAGGACCTGTCGTCCCGCACCGAGACGCAGGCCAGCAACCTGCAACAGACGGCGGCGTCGATGGAGGAGATCACCGGTACCGTCAAGCACACGGCCGAATCGGCGCGCCAGGCCACGGTGCTGGCCACGCAGGCGACCTCGGTAGCCGAGCGCAGCAACGAAGCGGTCGATGGCGTGGCAGAGACCATGAAGCAGATCCAGACCGCCTCGGGCCGCATCGGCGAGATCACCCAGCTCATCGACAGCATCGCCTTCCAGACCAACATCCTGGCGCTCAATGCCGCCGTGGAGGCCGCGCGTGCGGGCGACCAGGGGCGGGGCTTCGCGGTCGTGGCGTCCGAGGTGCGCAGCCTCTCGCACCGCACGCTGTCGGCCGCCAAGGAGATCCGCCAGCTCATCGACGACTCGGCCACCAAGGTGCAAGAGGGCCACCACAAGACCGACACCGCGCAAAAGACCATGGGCGAATCGCTGGAGCTGGTGCGCCGCGTGAACACGCTGATCGGCGAGATCCACAATGCCTCGAACGAGCAGCTCACCGGCATCTCCCAGGTCAACGCGGCCGTGGCCCAACTCGACACCATCACGCAGCAGAACGCCGCGCTGGTGGAGGAGAACGCCGCCTCGGCCATGGAGCTGCAGGGCCAGGCCCAATCCGTGACCGAGACGGTGGCGGTGTTCCGCCTTGATGCGTTGGCGCCCGCACAGGCCCACGACGCGGTGGCCTTGCGCAAGGCCATGAAGTCGTCGTCACAGCGCGCACTGATCTCCGCGTAGTCAGCCAGTTTCGTCCCCGCCTCCAAAACTGGCACGGCCAAAAGCCAGTGCCCCCGCGCAAGGGCCGCCCCGCCGCGCTGGGGGCGTCCCCCTCCCGAACCGCGCAGCGGTTCGAGAGAGGGGTGAAGGCGCGCAGCGCCTCAGGGGGTGTTTCTCTACGTGCTTTCGCGCACCGTCAATTCGAACCCCAGGTTCACCGAGTTGTGCTCGGGCGCCTCGCCGCGCATCAGTGCCAGCAGCATGTGCGCGCTGGCCTCGCCGATCGATGAGCGCGGCGTGCGCACCGTGGTCAGCGTGGGCAGCATCTGGTCGCTGCCCGCCAGGTCGTTGAACCCCGCCACCGCCACCTGGCCCGGCACGGCAATGCCCAGGCGCTGCGCGGCCAGCAGGCCACCTTGGGCCAAGTCGTCGTTGCAAAAGAAGATGGCGTCGACATCGGGCCGGGTGCGCAGCGCCTGCTCGAACAGCTCGGCCCCCAGGCGGATGGACGAGGGCTGGGCGCTGAGCAGTTCCAGGCGCGGGTCGTGCAGGCCGGCTTCTTTCAGGCAGCGGCGGTAGCCTTCGGCGCGCTGCATGGTGCGTGGGTCCAGTTGCGCCGCCACGAAGGCCACGCGGCGGCGGCCACGCTCAAGCAGGTGGGCCGTGATGCGGTGGCCCGCGTCCTGCTGCGAAAAGCCCACGCAGTACACGCCGGGCGCCGAGGTCATCTCCATCAGGTGCACGCAGGGCACGCCGCTGGCGGCAATCATCTGCCGTGCAGACTCGGTGCGATCAAAGCCTGTGACCAGCAGGCCCGCCGGGCGGTGCGCGAGGTAGGTGCGCAGCAACTGCTCTTCTTCATCGGGGTCGTAGTGCGTCACGCCGATCAGGGCCTGGTAGCCGTGCGGAAACAGGGTGCGGTGCACGGCGTCGAGCACGTCCACGAACAGCGCGTTGGACAGCAGCGGCACCAGCACCGGCACCTGCACGCTGCGCTGCGAGGCCAGTGCGCGCGCAGCCGGGTCGGGCACATAGCCCAACTGCTCCACGGCGGCCTTCACGCGCTGCACCAGTTCGTCGGCCACCCCGCGCTCGCCGCGCAGCGCGCGCGAGGCGGTGATGGGGCTCACGCCGGCGGTCTCTGCCACATGGCTGAGCGTGACGCGGCCACTGGAGCGGCGCCTGGGTTCGGGTCTGGACAAGGGTTTTCCCTCGGGTGATTGCGGCCTGATGGATTTAGGATAGCGCTGTCCAAGGGCAAGAGCAAGGCCAGCATGCGCAGTAGTGTGGCATTTTCCCCTGTGGCACCTGATTTTCACCTCATCCCGCCGGGATGTTTTTTTGAAGTTTGTTGGATAGCGCTACCAATATGAGTTCTTTGCCGTCATCGGTGTCATCACCGGTCTTTCTGGTGGTCATGGGCGTGGCCGGTTGCGGCAAGTCCAGCCTGGGCGCCGCTGTTGCCACGGAGCAGGGCCTGCCCCTGATCGAAGGGGATGACCACCACAGTGCCGCCAGCCGCGAGAAGATGCGCCAGGGCATCGCCCTGACCGACGCCGACCGCGAGGGCTGGCTGGCCGCGCTGGGCCAGTTGCTCCAGGATCACCCGCAGGGCGCCGTGCTCACCTGCTCGGCCCTCAAGAAGGCCTACCGCGACCGCCTGCGCGCCGCCTGCCCCGGCGTGCGCTTCGCCTTCCTCGAGATCGACCGGGTTCCTGCCGGCGAGCGCGTGGCGGCCCGGGTGAACACCCACTTCTTTTCCACCACGCTGGTGGACAGCCAGTTCGCCACGCTCGAATCGCCCGTGGGCGAGCCCGGCGTGCTGCGCCTGGATGCGCTCCTGCCCATCTCCGCATTGCAAGCCCAGGTGTCCGCCTGGCTTGCCCACCAGGAAGCCACCCCATGAGTGCCGACACCTCCCTCAACCCTCCTGAGCCAGGCCACAGGGTCCCCAGCCGCTTTGAAAAAGTGGCCCAGGTGCTGATGGCCAGCTGCCTGGGCGTGATGGCCGTGGCCGTCTTCGTCAACGTGGTGCTGCGCTATGGCTTTGGCAGCGGCATCGCCGCCAGCGAGGAGCTGTCGCGCCTGCTGTTTGTCTGGATGGTGTTCATCGGCGCCGCTGCGGCCTATCCCGCGGGTGAGCACATGGCCTTCACCAGCCTGGCCGGGCTGCTGGCGCGGCGGCCGCTGGCCTTCGGCCTGCTCACCGCGCTCATCCGCCTGCTGGTGATCGCCGCCTGCGTGATGCTGGCCTGGGGTGCCTGGCAGCAGGTGGTGGTGGGCCTGGGCAGCCATTCGGTGGTGCTGGGCTATTCGGCGGCGCTGCTGCCGCTGCCCGCCCTTTTGTGCTCGGCGGCCATCGCGGTGATGGCATTCATCGAATTGATTCAACGCGTGCCACTGGACCTCGGTCACGGCGCGGAAGTGGAGTGACGGCCATGGGTCCCGAAGCACAGGCATTCATTGTTTTTTCGCTGGGCATGCTGGTGTTCATGGGCACGGGCATGAACATGGGCCTGGCCCTGGTGCTCACCGGTGCCGGCATGGCCTGGGTGCTCGATTTCTTCGACACGCAGTTGCTGGCCCAGAACCTGGTGGCCGGGGTGGACAGCTTTCCGCTGCTGGCCGTGCCCTTCTTCATCCTGGCCGGCGAGCTCATGAACTCCGGCGGCATCAGCCGGCGCATCATCGACATGGCGCAGGCCTGGGTCGGCCATATCCGCGGTGGCCTGGGCTACGTGGCCATCGGCGCGGCCGTGCTCATGGCCAGCATGAGCGGCTCGGCCCTGGCCGACACGGCGGCGCTGGCCACCATCTTGCTGCCCATGATGCGCCAGCAGGGCTACCCGATGAACACCTCGGCCGGGCTGATCGCCTCGGGCGGCATCATCGCGCCCATCATTCCGCCCTCCATGCCCTTCGTGATCTACGGCGTGACGACCAACACCTCGATCTCGGCACTGTTCGTCTCGGGCATCGTTCCGGGGTTGATGATGGGGGCGGGCCTGATCTTCGCTTGGCGCTGGGTGCTGCGCGGCATCGACCTGCCGCCAAGCCGCGCGCCGCTGCCCCTGCGCGAGCGCCTGCGCGCCACGGTCAAGGCGTTCTGGGCCATGCTCATGCCGCTGATCATCATCGGTGGCATGAAGTCGGGGGTGTTCACGCCCACCGAAGCTGCCGTGGTCGCTGCCTTCTATGCCCTGGCCGTGGCCCTGTTCGTGCACCGCGAGATGCGCGTGCCCGAGATCTACGGCGTGCTGGTGCGCGCCGCCAAGACCACGGCCATCGTGATGTTCCTGTGCGCCGGCGCCCAGGTGGCCAGCTACATGATCACCCTGGCCGACCTGCCCACGGTGCTGACCGGCTGGCTCGGCCCGCTGGTGGAGAATCCGCGCCTCTTGATGGCCGTGATGATGATCGTGCTGGTGCTCATCGGCACGGCGCTGGACCTCACGCCCACCATCCTGATCTTTGCTCCGGTGATGCTTCCCATCGCCGTCAAGGCGGGGATCGACCCGGTGTACTTCGGCCTGATGTTCGTGCTCAACGGCGCCATCGGCCTGATCACCCCGCCCGTGGGCACGGTGCTCAACGTGGTGGCCGGCGTGGGCCGCATCTCGATGCACAGCGTCATCAAGGGCGTCAACCCCTTCCTGCTCACCTACGTGCTGATCCTGTCGCTGCTGGTGGTGTTCCCTCAACTGGTGACGGCCCCCGTGCACTGGATGCGCTGATGGCGCCGCGCCCCTCTTTTTCCCTGCCTTTCTTTCCCTTGCCAATGGAGACAACCATGAAGACTTTCCGCCGTACCCTGCTGGCCGCCCTGTCGGTCGCCGCTGTCGCCGCCTCGTTCCAGGTAGCTGCACAGGATTTCAAGCCGCGCATCATCCGTTTCGGCTACGGCCTGAACGAAGTGTCCAACCAGGGCCGCGCCACCAAGCTGTTCGCGCAAGAGGTCGAAAAAGCCTCGGGCGGCAAGATGAAGGTGCGCGCCATCGGCGCCGCCGCCCTGGGCTCGGACGTGCAGATGCAGCAGGCGCTGGTCGGCGGCGCTCAGGAGATGATGGTTGGCTCCACCGCCACGCTGGTGGGCATCACCAAGGAAATGGCGATCTGGGACACGCCCTTCCTGTTCAACAACGCCAAGGAGGCCGACGTTGTGCTCGACGGCCCCGTGGGCCAGAAGGTCATGGACAAGCTGCAGGAAAAAGGCCTGGTGGGCCTGGTGTACTGGGAGAACGGCTTTCGCAACCTGACCAACAGCAAGCGCCCCGTGACCAAGCTCGAGGACATGAACGGCATCAAGCTGCGCGTGATGCAGAACAACGTGTTCCTCGACAGCTTCAAGACCCTGGGCGCCAATGCCGTGCCGCTGCCGTTCTCGGAGCTGTTCACGGCCCTGGAGACCAACACCGTGGACGGCCAGGAGAACCCCTACAACACCATCCTGTCGAGCAAGTTCTACGAGGTGCAGAAGTACCTCACGGTCACCAACCACGTCTACAGCCCCTGGATCGTGCTGGTCAGCAAGAAATACTGGGATGGTCTCTCGAAGGCCGAGCAGAAGGTGCTGCTCGATGCTGCCAAGAAGAGCCGCGAGTTCGAGCGCCAGGACACCCGCGACGAGGCCAACAAGGCGCTGGCCGACTTGAAGGGCAAGGGCATGCAGGTCAACGAACTGTCGTCTGCCGAAGCCAGCCGCATGCGCGAAAAGCTCGGCGCCGTGAACGCCAGCATTGCGGCCAACGTGGGTGAAGACCTGTGGAAGGAAGTGCAGGGCGCGGTGGCTGCAGCGCGCAAATAAGCCGTATTCGCCCAGATGGCAAAAGGCCGGAGCCCCTTGCGGGGCCCCGGCCTTTTTTGCAGGAGGCTGCCGTGCGGTCGGCAGACCCGCTGCCTGGCAGATTACATCGAGCCGAGTTCGCCCGAAGAGATCTTGCCCATGCGCACGGCGTCGGCAGCCTGGGCCTGCACGGCAGCGCGGTCGGCGGTCGATTGGTAAGACACCACGCGCGAGCCAGCGGGTTCGGTGCTGCGGGTCTTGGCCACAGTGGCGGCGTCGGCCATCACTTCGACACGGGTGCGGCTGGTCTCGAACTTCGTGGCGAACTGCGAAGCGTCGGCTTCGTCAGCCTGGGCACCGAAA
>NZ_LMIJ01000008.1:87614-107421 GCF_001428665.1 Acidovorax sp. Root219 | reverse complement strand
GGAAGAGATCTGGCCGGTGCGCACGGCATCGGCAGCCTGGGCACGCACGGCAGCGCGGTCGGCCGTGGACTTGTAGGTCACCACACGCGAACCAGCGGGTTCCAGGCTGCGGGTCTTGGCGACTGCGGACGCTTCTGCCACCACTTCGGCGCGGGTGCGGCTGGTGTCGAACTTGGTGGCGAATTGCGAAGCATCGGCTTCGTCGGCCTGGGCACCGAACGATGCGAAAGCGGCAACAGCGGCGATGGAGAGGAAGCGTGCGGTCGTGTTCATGATGAAAGTCCTTGAAGGTAAAAGCGTCTCAAAAAAACCGGAACGGCTGCGAAACAAATGAAGCTGCTGAACCGGGTTCGGTGAGTCGCCTTGCGGGTTCGGCTCATCGATGGGTTGAACTGTACGTCTGCGGTGTTCAGAGAAAAACCACTGAGTCGCAAACTAACTGTTCCGGTATCAGAAACAATCCACAGAGTTCCTGCGGTGCTCAGCAGGCCGGTTCCCGGGGGAGTCAGCGCGTTGAACATGGGTGTATCGTGCCGGGTTAACCCTGGTGCAGGGTCTCGCAACGGTTTCGTTTCTTTTCGGTTTGTTTCGACCGCAGCGCAGTGCAACAGCGCAGAAACATCGGCGTGGAGTGCTTCGGCTTGCGCTCGTGGAGCAGATGGGCTGAAATGAGCCTGTGCCCCGTTCCACGTCTTTCAGAGGGAGGTTTCCATGACCGTCGTAGCCAAGATTCTCCAGTCCAAGCCTGACTCCACCGTGCACACCATCCGGCCCACCGATTCCGTGCTCTCTGCCCTGCAGCTCATGGCCGACAAGGGCATCGGCGCCCTGGTGGTCACCGAAGGGGACGCCATCGTGGGCATCTTCACCGAGCGCGACTATGCGCGAAAGATCGCCCTCCTGGGCCGCACCTCTGCCGCCACGCTGGCGCGCGACGTGATGACCAGCGCCGTGCGCTTCGTGCGGCCCGACCAGACCAGCGAGCAGTGCATGCAGATCATGAGCACCGGACGCCTGCGCCACCTGCCCGTGGTGGACGGCGGCAAGCTCGTGGGCATGATCTCCATCGGTGACCTGGTCAAGGACATCATCTCGGAGCAGAAATTCATCATCGAGCAGTTGGAGCAGTACATCTCCGGCGCGCACTGAGCATGAAAAAAGGCGTTGGCCACACAGGTCCAACGCCTTTGCGCAGGTGCCGCACCGGCGAGCCGGTGCAAGGTCTTCAAGCCGCTTTCTCGACGTGCCCCTGGCGCGTGTAGAGGAAATCGATCACCGCCTTGCGGTAGTGCACGTACTGCGGGTCTTCGGCCAGTTCCACGCGCTTGCGCGGGCGGGCCAGGTCGACCTGCAGCACCTCGCCGATGGTGGCGGCCGGGCCGTTGGTCATCATCACGATCTTGTCGGACAGCAGCACGGCTTCGTCCACGTCGTGCGTGACCATCACCACGGTGCTTTGCGTGCGCGCCACGATCTCCAGCAGTTCGTCCTGCAGTTTGGCGCGGGTCAGGGCATCCAGGGCGCCGAAGGGCTCGTCCATCAGCAGCACCTGGGGTTCCATCGACAAGGCGCGGGCGATGCCCACGCGCTGCTTCATGCCGCCGGAGATCTCGCCGGGGCGCTTCTGGCCGGCGTGCGTGAGGCCCACCAGGGCCAGCGCCGCATCGGTGCGCGCCTTGAGTTCGGCCTTGCTTTCGCGGCCGCTGAATACGCGCTCCACCGCCAGGTAGACGTTGTCGAAGCAGGTCAGCCAGGGCAGCAGCGAATGGTTCTGGAACACCACGGCGCGCTCGGGGCCCGGGCCCTTGATCTCCTTGTTGGCGCACAGCAGGACGCCGGCCGTGGGCGTGGTCAGGCCGGCGATCAGGTTCAGGAGCGTGGACTTGCCGCAGCCCGAGTGGCCGATCAGCGCCACGAACTCGCCCTTGGCGATGGTCAGGTCGATCCCCTTGAGCGCGGGGAACAGGCCCTTGGCGGTCTTGAAGGTCTGCTCGACCCCTTGCACCTGGATGAACTTGGCCGATTGCGATGCGGTAGCGGTAGTCATGCCTTCACCTCTTCGAATGTGAATGCGGTGGCCAGCTTGATGAGCGCGAACTCCAGCGCCAGCCCCACGATGCCGATCACGAAGATCGCGATGATGATGTTCTTGACGTTCAGGTTGTTCCACTCGTCCCAGACCCAGAAGCCGATGCCTACGCCGCCGGTCAGCATCTCGGCGGCCACGATCACCAGCCAGGCCGTACCCACGGCCAGGCGCACGCCAGTCAGCATGTAGGGCAGCACGGCGGGGAACAGGATCTTGGTGGCGATCTTCCACTCCGAGAGGTTGAGCACGCGGGCTACGTTCATGTAGTCCTGCGGTACGCGCTGCACGCCCACGGCGGTGTTGATGATCATGGGCCAGATGGAGCAGATGAAGATGGTCCAGATGGCGGCGGGGTTGGCGCCCTTGAACACCAGCAGGCCGATGGGCAGCCAGGCCAGCGGCGACACCGGGCGCAGCAGGCTGATCAGCGGGTTGAACATGCGCGACAGGAAGTTGAAGCGCCCGATCACGAAGCCCGCGGGGATGCCGACAATTGCCGCCAGGCCGAAGCCCACGGCCACGCGCTCCAGCGACATCAGCACGTTCCAGCCCACGCCCTGGTCATTGGGGCCATTGCGGTAGAAGGGGTTGCTGAAGATCTCCAGGGCCTGCGCCCAGGTTTCCAGCGGGCCGGGGATGCTCTTGCCGGTGGTGGTGGATACCACGGCCCACACGCCGATCAGCAGGCCCAGGCCGCACAGCGGTGGCAGCACGGCCATCCAGAAGGCGCGTGAAAGTGCCGCCCAGTCGCGGGGCGCGCGCTGGGCAGGAAGGGGCCTGGCATCCGCTTCCTTGCGGGCCTCGTTGTGGCTGGCCGCAATGCGCGCAGGGGCCGCAGCGGGGGTATCGGCCGGCAAAGCGGCGGGAGGGGAGTGGAAGACGGCACTGACCATGGTGGATCTCCTGTGCAGGTGGCAATGGGGGGGGCGGTTTGGGTGGCTCTGCGGCCTCAGGCCTTGATCTTGAAGCCGTCGGCGTACTTGGCGGGGTCCTTGCCGTCCCAGACGACACCGTCCATGAGCTTGCTGGTCCGCATGGCGTCCTTGGGCACATTGATCTTCATGGCGCTGGCCACCGATTTGTACAGATCCACCTGGTTGATCTGTTTGGCCACGGCCAGGTAGTCCGGGTGGCTCTTGAGCAGGCCCCAGCGCTTGTGCTGGGTGAGGAACCACATGCCGTCGGACAGGTAGGGGAAGTTCACCGCACCATCGTTGAAGAACTTCATGTGGTTGGGATCGTCCCAGGTCTTGCCCATGCCGTTCTGGTAGCGGCCCAGGATGCGCTGGTTGATCGCGTCCACGCTGGTGTTGATGTAGGCCTTCTGGGCCACGGTCTCGGCCATCTTCATCTTGTTGGACAGGCTGGCGTCGATCCACTGGCTGGCTTCCAGAATCGCCATCATCACGGCGCGCGTCGTGTTGGGGTTCTTCTTCACGAACTCGGCGGTGGTACCGAGCACCTTCTCGGGGTGGTCCTTCCAGATGTCCTGTGTGGTGTTCGCCGTGATGCCGATGCCATCCATGATGGCCCGGTGGTTCCAGGGTTCGCCCACGCAGAAGCCGTCCATGTTGCCCACGCGCATGTTGGCCACCATCTGCGGTGGCGGCACGGTGATCAGCTTGGCGCCCGACAGCGGGTTGATGCCTGCGGCGGCCAGCCAATAGTGCATCCACATCGCGTGCGTGCCGGTGGGGAAGGTGCCGGCAAAGGTGTACTCGCGCTTTTCCTTTTCCATGAGCTTGGCCAGGGAGGGGCCGTCCACGGCGCCCTTGTCCGCAATCGCCTTGGACAGCGAGATGGCCTGCCCGTTGTTGTTCAGGCTCATCAGCACGGCCATGTCCTTCTTGGGGCCGGCCGTGCCCAGGTGCACGCCGTAGACCAGGCCATACAGCACGTGAGCGAAGTCGAGTTCACCGTTGACCAGCTTGTCGCGCACGCCGGCCCAGCTGGCTTCCTTGGTGGGGATGATGGTCACGCCGTACTTCTTGTCGAAGCCCAGCACCGAGGCCATCACCACGCTGGCGCAGTCGGTCAGCGGGATGAAGCCGATCTTCACTTCTTTCTTCTCGGGCGCATCGGAGCCCTGTGCGTGAACAAGAGCGCGCAGCGCTGGGCTCACGCCCACGGCGCCCACGGTGGCTGCCTGCAGCACGGTGCGGCGGTTGAGACTGGTTTTGAGCAGATCGGTCATGGGGCTCCCCTGGTGGCGTGAAAAACAAAAAAGGCGTCCCCCCGGCGCTCGGGCTGCTGCAACTTCACAAAGAAAGTCACGCAGCGCCGAGCGCGGGTGGGACGCCTGTGTCCGGTGGCGAGAGGTACCTGCCCGCCATTGGGTAGGAGCCTCTCATCGAAGACCGTCGTTGGTCTTGATCAGTTCATGCAAGCCCTGTGCCAGCTTTCCTGTGCACCAACCTGCTATTCATTCAATAGCATTCTGGTGAATGCGGTAGAGGGGCTTTGCAAGCTTGCACCACAAGATGGCAGGCCGGTGGCAGTGGTGCAGGCTGCACGCATCTTGTGCGGTGCACCATTCCGGCTCCGAAAATAGGTGGCGTGCTGCGCGGCGGGGCGTCGGCGCAGGATGCGCCGCAGGCGATCAGCCCAGCAGATCGGCTACGTCGAGCATGCGCTGGGCCACGTCGGCCAGCTTGAGGCCCTTGTCCATGGCCGTCTTGCGCAGCTTTTCATAGGCGGCCTGCTCGCTCAGGCCCTGGCGCTCCATCAGCAGGCCCTTGGCGCGGTCGATGGTCTTGCGGTCCTTGAGCTCGGTCTTGGCGTCGGCCAGTTCGGCGCGCAATGCCTGCTCGTGCTGAAAGCGTGCCATTGCCACATCCAGGATGGGGCGGATGCGCTGGGGCGCCAGGCCCGCCACGATGTAGGCCGAGACGCCGGCGGCCACGGCCGCCTTCACGTGCGAGGTGTCCTCGTCATTGGTGAACATGACGATGGGGCGGCGCTCGTCGCGCGTGGCCATCACCACATGCTCCAGCGCATCGCGCGCCTCGCTCTCGGCGTCCACGATGATGAGGTCCGGCTGCAATTGCGCCAGGCGTTCGCTCAAAAACACGTCGGCCGGCAGCGTGGCCACCAAGTTGAAGTTGTTTTCCAACAGGCCGATGCGCAGCGCCCGCGAGCGCTCTGCCTGCAGCAGGGCATGCTCGTCGTCGGGGTCGGCGACCGCCAGATCGGGGGCAACCACCACTATGCGCAAGGCCTCATTCATGCCTTCAGCATAGCAAGATTTACGCCACAAATTGGTGCGCCGGGCTGGTGCGCGGAGGGTGTCTACCCTTGCTTGCGCGGCTGTGCCCCTTTCAGGGCCTGAAACTTGCTAATAGAGTGTGTATTGGGAGGGCATACCCGATAGCGCCTCTTGGCGGCGTCGCATATACATCCGGTCACATTGACATACAGATATGGAGTTTCCTGCATGAACCAGCCCATCGACCGGCGCCGATTTTCGGCCAGCCTGGCCCTCACCGCCGTGGCCACCACCGCCTTGTTGGCGGGCTGCGGCAAAGTGCCCGACACCATCAAGATCGGGGTCGCCCAGCCCCTGAGCGGGCCCCTGGCCGCCCTGGGGCAGGACTTGCTCAACGGGGTGAACCTGGCCGTTGCCGAGCTCAACAAGGGCGGCTACACCGTGGACGGCAAGCGCGTGACGCTGGAGGTGGTGTCCGTGGACGACAAGGCCGACGCCGCCACCGGCAAGACCGTGGCCCAGCAACTGGTGGATGCCGGTGTGGTGGCAGTCATCGGCCACCTGAATTCGGGCGTGAGCATCGAGACCGCGCCCATCTACGCGGCCAAGGACATCCCGCAGATCGCCATCTCCACCAACCCCAAGTTCACGCAGCTGGGCTTTCCCACCACCTTCCGCATGGTGGCCAACGACACCCTGCAGGCGCGCGCCATCGGCTCGTTCGCCGCCACGCAGCTGGGCGCCAGCCGCTATGCAGCGCTGGACGACGGCACCCCCTACGGCAAGGGCCTGGCCGACGGCGCTGCCGAGCAGCTCAAGGCCGAGAAGAAGGAAGTCGTGGTGCGCAAGTCCTTCGACGACAAGACCACGGCCTTCGACGCCCTGGCCGGCGAACTCAAGGCGGCCAAAGTCGAGGTGATCGTCTCCACCCTGAATGACTTCCAGGCCATTGCCCTGCTGGAGGCTCTCAAGAAGGTCGACCACACCAAGGTGCGCCTCCTGGGCGGCGACACCATCAAGACCACCGACATGGCCAAGGGCGCCGGCATCGTGGAAGGCATCTACGCCACCTCGCCCGTGCTGGAGGCCAAGGAGTTCACCACCGGCAAGCCCTTCCTCGAAAAGTACGTGGCCGAGTTCAAGAAGGCCCCGGCCTATGGCGGCCACTACAGCTACGACAGCACCTACGTGCTGTCTGCCGCGATCCAGAAGGCCAAGTCCGCCGCCCCCAAGGACATCACCAAGGCCATGCACAGCATCAACGGCTACGCACCGGTGATCGGCACCATGACCTGGGACGACAAGGGCGAGCAGCGCTACGGCGCCGTGGGCGTGTACGAGCTGCGCGGCGGCGGGTGGGAACTGCGCATGCGCTCGGACCGCTGGTAAGAACGAAGGCCAGGGAGACGCCTGCTCTTTTTTGGGTGCTGGACGGAGCCGTGGCTGGCATAGTAGGAGGTGGATCATTTCCCGACCTACCCAGCCCGGAGCCCTGTTTGAACCCCCTCGTCTACTGGATCACCGGCCTGCCCGCCGCAGGCAAGACCACCCTGGCCACCGCGCTGGCCCAGGCCATCAACCAGGCCGGCGGCCGGGCCTGCGTGCTCGATGGCGACGAGCTGCGCAAGGGCCTGTGCTCCGACCTGGGGCTGTCTGCCGCCGACCGGGCCGAGAACATCCGGCGCGCAGGCGAGGTGGCGCGGCTGATGGCCCACAACGGCATGACCGTGGTGTGCGCCTTTGTTTCCCCCTTCGAGACCGACCGCCAGCGGGTGCGCGCCCTGTTTGCTCCCGGTGAGTTCCATGAAATTCACCTGAGCACTTCGGTGGATGAGTGCGCCCGGCGCGATCCCAAGGGCCTGTATGCGCGCGCCAGGGCGGGGCTGATCACCGGCCTGACCGGCCTGGATGGTGCCTATGAGGCGCCGCTCGCCCCCGAGTCGCAATACGACACCCAGACCACGGCGGTGGCCGCTATGGTGCAGCAATTGCTGGCGGCGCGCACTGCGCGAGCCTGACCCAGGCCGCGTATCCCAGCCCAGGCGGTCGGCAGGTGTTGCACGAATCTTTACAGGAACTTCCCTGCCGATTGCCCCTCTGAGCCTCGCCACGCCCGTATGGCGGGACAGGGCCGCGTCTTGGTGTGCGGCATGTCCTACAGGGCGTAGTGGTTGAAGGTTATTGTTTATAACTGAATGGGTGGGCGCCCGCTGGGCGCTTTTTGCTGGCTGTCTGGTTTTGCCTGGAGTGGTGTCGATGCGGTTTCTGGTTGTCTTGTGTCTTTCTGCGGTGGTGTCTCTGGCCCACGCTGCCAATTTCGTTTCGCTTCACCAGTCGCCGCTGCGCATCGCGCTGCCCCCTGCCACCGGCAGCTACGACTACACCTTCAATACCAAGATCGGCTTCAAGCAGCAGTACGCGCCTGAAGGCGTCACCGGCTGCGCCATCGGGTACTCCACCGGGGGCTGTGCCTTCCCGGGCGGCGGATCGCTGGCGTTGCCCGAGTTCACCGGCTACCAGCTGCAGTACAAGGAATTCAAGATCTACATCCCTGCGGGCAGCCGCTCGTTCATGTTCTCGGGTTATGCGCCGCAGGCCACCGAGTCCGCCTTCGCCCTGCGTTACGGCTCGGCGCCGGTCCGTGAAGCGGCCCTGGGCACAGCGGAGTACCAGGCCGTCAAGAGCACCGAACAGATCGACACCACGTTCTCGCGGCTGGTCAACGAGCCTGCCGCCGACCACCTGGTGGTGCACGATGGCGGTGGCACGGTGCGCTTCGTGGGCGGGCAGCTCGATGCCAGCAAGGGCAGCACCAGCCAGGGCAACTGGCTGTATGTGCGCCAGCTGAGCGGCACCCCGCTGTACGACATCCAGGGCGCGATCGACGTGGACTTGGCAAAGTACGCGGCTGGTTACGCGGCGATTGTCTGGACCACCTCGACCTACCCCGACCCGGTCGATGCGCCCAGCCCCGCCACGGGCACCGTCAGCACCACCGACCAGCAGACAACTGCGGCAACCACGACCACTGCGTCGGCCTCTGTCGCAACGCTTGCAACTGCGGTGCTGTCCACTGCCGGCCAGCCCCTGCAACTGGGTATCACCCTGGCGCAAACGGCGGCGGATGTGGCGGCCAACCCCAAGATCAGCGCCTGGGTGGCGGCACGCATCCCCGCCAATGGCCAAAGCTTCCTGTCCGACCTGTGGTTCTTCCGCAAGGGCGACGGCACCTGGGCCAGCCAGGTGCCGGCCGATGCGGAGGCCGTTGCCTTCGCAAGCCAGGTGGCGAACACCGCCACGCTCCGGTTCACGCCCTCGCTGGACTTCACGGAGGCGGAAATGCGCGCGGTCAATGCCGAGGTCCATTTCGGCTACAAGACCAGCACGGGCGCGTTCGTGAGCAAGGGCAAGATCTGGCCGCAATAAGCCTTTCAACGGGTTGAGGGGGGTGGTTCGAAGGCGCGGTCCACGCGCTCGAACTCCTCGCGCTTGCGCCCCGGCGGCCAGTCGATGCGGGCCAGGTGCTCCACGTGCAAGGGCAGGTCGGCCAGTCCATTGGCGGCGAACACCGCACGCACGGCGGCCTGCTCGTCTGCCGTGAGCGCACGGGGCGCCTCGATCTGCAGCTGCAGCGTGCCGTCCGCGTACTGGCGCATGCGGAAGGCGCGTATGGGCTCGATGTGGCCCAGCTCGTCGCCCAGAAAGGGCATGGGCATCAAGCCCTTGTCGGTCTGTACCTGGTGCCGGGTGCGACCCCCCAAGCGCGCGATCACGGGCAGCACCATGCCGCAGCTGCACGGCGCACCCCACTCGGCGATGTCGCCCAGCTCGTAGCGCAGGATGGGCATGGCAAAGCTGTGCAGGCTGGTCACGAGTACGCGGCCTGGTACGCCCACGGGGCAGGGCTTGCCCTCTCCATCCACGATCTCCATGAGGGTCGTTGCGCCCAGCAGGTGCAGGTGGTCGTGCACCGGGCACTGCAGCGCGATCCAGCCGGTCTCCTCGCACGAATAGCGGTCGATGATCCTCGCGCCAAAAGCCTGCAGGCACAGCGCCCGCTGGCCGGGCGTGACCCGTTCGGATTGCGAGATCACCTGCCGGATGGGCAAGTGCACGCCCCTCGCCAGCGCCAGCCGCGCCAGCTCTGCCGCAGCCATCGGGCTGCACTTGAGGTAGTCGGGCCGGTGCGCGAGCAGCCAGTCCAGGTGCGACTCCATGCCATGCTGGGTGATGTTGCGCACCACGCAGGGGCCGCGCATGCCCAATGCGGCGTACATGTCGCCCCAGCTGTCGCGCGTGCCGTCGGTGAGGCCGGTGCCCAGCACGGCAATCTTGCGCGCTGCATCGCGCTGGTGCCATTGGGCCTCCATCCAGGAGATGGCGGCATACAGGGGCGAGTACATGGCGCTGGCCTTTTCCACACGCACGGGCTCGCCGGTGGAGCCCGAGGTGGTCGATGTGGCGATGCCCGCCTCCTCCAGGCCGGGCCAGCGCGCGCGTGCCTGGGCAAAGTGCGTCTGCAGATCGGCGCGGGTGAGCAGCGGCA
Organism: Acidovorax sp. Root219; assembly: GCF_001428665.1. GTDB lineage: Bacteria > Pseudomonadota > Gammaproteobacteria > Burkholderiales > Burkholderiaceae_C > Acidovorax. Next base: position 97,581 of record NZ_LMIJ01000008.1, on the reverse strand, counting down.
GGCGTGCCAGCACTGCGCCGGGTGAGGCCTCAGCGGGCCACCCGGCCGCCTCCAGGCGCTCGCGCCAGAAGGGGGAGTGCTGGTGGGCATGGCGCATCAGCGTGTGCAGCTGGCGCTGCTGCAGGGCCTGGTACTCCGCAGGTGCCACTCGCTCCCAGGCCCGCACCTGCTGGGCCAGGAGCAGCATCTGCGCTGCCTGGGGGGAATGGAAGTGGAGGACGTCGGCCATGGGGGTGAGGCTTGCAATGCGTGGGGTTGTCCGATTGTGGCGCCTTGCCACCATGGCCGGCGCTCTACACTCGGGGCCATGACGTTGTTGATATTGGGCATTGAGTCTTCCTGCGATGAAACCGGCGTGGCCCTGGTGGAAACGCGCGTGGAGGGCCAGGTGCCCGCACTGCTTTCCCACGCGCTGCACAGCCAGATCGAAATGCACCAGGCCTATGGCGGCGTGGTGCCCGAGCTGGCCAGCCGCGACCACATCCGCCGCGTGCTGCCGCTGGCCAGCCAGGTGCTGGCCGAGTCCGGCAAGAGCCTGGCCGACGTGGACGTGGTGGCCTACACCCGTGGCCCGGGCCTGGCCGGTGCGCTGCTGGTGGGTGCCGGTGTGGCATGTGCCCTGGGCGCCGCTTTGGGCAAGCCCGTGCTGGGCGTGCACCACCTGGAGGGGCACCTGCTCTCGCCCTTTTTGAGCGCCGACCCACCCGAGTTCCCCTTCGTCGCGCTGCTGGTGTCCGGCGGGCACACCCAGCTCATGCGCGTGGACGGCGTGGGCCGCTACGAGATCCTGGGCGAAACCATCGACGACGCGGCCGGCGAGGCCTTCGACAAGTCGGCCAAGCTCATGGGCCTGGGCTATCCGGGCGGCCCCGCGCTCTCCAAATTGGCCGAGCAGGGCGATGCCACGGCTTTCAAGCTGCCACGGCCGTTGCTGCACAGTGGCAACCTGGACTTTTCGTTCGCCGGCCTCAAGACCGCCGTGCTCACGCAGGCGAAAAAGCTCGGCGACGAGCTCGAACCGCGCAAGGCTGACCTGGCCGCGAGCACCGAGGCAGCCATCGTCGAGGTGCTGGTGAAGAAGACCCTCGCTGCCTTGAAGCAGACGGGCATGAAGCGCGTGGTCGTGGCCGGCGGCGTGGGTGCCAACCGCCACCTGCGCAACCAGCTCAACGAAGCCTGTGCCAAAAACAAGGTGCGCGTGCACTACCCCGAGCTGCACCTGTGCACCGACAACGGCGCCATGATCGCCATGGCGGCTGCCATGCGGCTGGAGTCGGGGCAGCAGCAGGCCAGCACCGAGTACGCCTTCGATGTGAAGCCGCGCTGGCCGCTGGATTTGATCACGGCTGCGGCCTGACCGCTGGCCCCGGCGTGCCCCCGTGGGCGGCGCTCTGTTCGTGCGTTCCGCGTGGTCTGTGCTGCCCCAGCAGCGGGCCCGGCCTTTGGTGTCGAAAAGTTTCATTGTGACGGCGGGCACACCCTGGTGAACGGCTGCGGCTTACGCTTGCCGCATCAATCACCACCGCGCGGGAGGGTCCGATGCCGGCACAAATTTCTGGATCGTATGCAGAGGCTTCGGCGTTGTTCCGGGTTTTCTACGACGCGTCGCCCAGCCAAAGCACGTACGAGTATTTCGCCCAGACGATCAACGCAACCGGCGCCAACCCGGTGGCCCGCGCATTCGCGTCGCACGCCCAGTTCCAGGACCTGACCGAGGGCCAGTTGTCCACCATGCTGCTGGCCCGCATGGGCCTGCTGCCCAACGCCCCGTTGCAGGCCGAACTGACGAACTACCTGGCCACCGTCGGCAAGGCCAACGTGGGCATTGTGGCCTTGCAACTCGGCCAGATTCTGTCGGGCCTTGAAAACGCCACCGGCGACCTGGCCGTCTACGCACCTGCCGCGTTGCGCTGGAACAATGAACTGGCGGCTTCCCACCTCTACTCCAGCAACCCCGCGACCAACCGGGGGGCCGATCTGACGTACATGCCCGGCACCGGGGTCACCCTGTCGCTGACCGAGGGGAACGATGTCCTGTCCCCGGAGGCCACGCAACGCCAGTTCCAGACCACGGGCAACCACGACACCATCCTGGCCCTGGTGCCCGGCCAACTGGGCAGCGCAGACTCGATCAAGGACGGCGCTCGCATCGACAAGGACGTGCTGAAAGCCGCACTGGCGGCGGGGGAGCGGGTGACGCCTGCGTTGCAGTACATCGAAAAAGTGATGATCACCGCGGGCGCTGCGGCCCAGTTCGACGCCAGCCGGTCCACGGGCTTGCAGGAGGTGTGGGTGGATTCCGCTGCCGGGGCGGCCAGCTTGTCCGGCCTGGACCTGCGCACCACGGTGGGTGTCCAGAACTCCCAGGCCGGGGGGCCGTTGACGGTCAGCTATGCGGATGCCTCCGGTCCGTCGGACACCGCCAGCATCGACTTCGCCGGAGCCTCCGGTGCCGACGAGGTCATCATCACCGGCGGTGTGGAGAACATCAAGGTCAACAGTTCAGCGGGCAGCGTGGCTGGCGCTGCGGCCAACAGCGCCAGGCTGACCGCCCCATCGGCCGAGCAGATCGTGGTGACCGGCGGCCAGGCCCTGAACATCGCCGTGGACGGCGCCCATGTGGCGGTGATCGACGCCACCTACATGACCGGGGCCCTGGGCCTGACCTTCGCCACCACGGGCCTGACCTCGGTGGGCATCGCCGCAGGCAGGGGGGCAGACACTTTCATCATCAACGACGCATCGGGGGCCCGGGTGGTCATCGAGGCGGGCGATGGCGCAGATACCGTCACCATCGGTGCCGGCAATGCCCACCGGATTGCGCTGGGCGCTGGGGCGGATGTGCTGAACATCGCGGGCCTGGCAGGCGTTGCCGCCCGTGACCTGGAGGTCGGCACGGCCGCCGCGCTGGGCCGCTCTGCCATCGAGGTGACCGACTTCCTGAGCGGTACCGACATGATCCAGCTGACCAGCGCAACGCCCACGGGCAAGGCCGCCCCCAGCGCCGCACAGCTGGCCAGCATCACTGCATCGTCCTCGCTGCTGACCGCTGCAACCCTGGCCGCCACCACGGCGGGCGCCAACAAGGCCATTGCCTTCCGGTATGGAGCAGATACCTACATCCTCGTGAACGATGGCGCCGCCGCGCTGGGTGAGAACGACAGCCTGGTCAAGCTGACTGGCTTGACTGCCTTGGCCGATGCCTCGTGGACCTCGGCCTGATCGTCTTTTACGGAGTTTTTGATGGCACAGAATTTTCTCGATGAGCCCTACGTCGTCACGACGATCCTGAACCGGGTGTTCAATGACCAATCGCCTTCCTACACGGTGTACAACAACCAGTTGGCCTGGGTTGCTGCGAACGGTGTTCAGGCTTTCGCGTTGTCGTTCGGAGCGGCCCTTGCCGGTATGACAGAAGATGCCCTGTCCACCAAGCTTCTGGGCAACCTGGGCGTGCTGCCCAATGCAGGCCTGCAGACTGCCTTGCGGGACTACCTCGAAGTGGTGGGCAAGGCCAATGTCGGCATCGTCGCCCTGCAATTGGGCAAGATCCTCTCTGGGCTGGAACATGCCACGGGCGACCAGGCCGTGTTCAATGCGGCAGCGGTAGCTTGGAACAAGGAACTGGTGGACTCCTACCATTACTCCAGCAATCCTGCCAACACCGGCTATACCGGGGGGGAGCCTGAGATGCCTGTCACGGGCGTCACCATTGTGCTGACGTCCGGCGACGATGCGGTATCGCCGGCAGCGGCTGAGGCCAAATTCAAGAGCACTGCCAACAACGACACCTTCCTTGCGCGCACCGCAGGGCTCCTTTCAACCGCCGATGTGATCGATGGCGCTGCGGGCGTCGACACGATGATCGCGACCCTGGCCGCTGGCAGCACGGTGGCTCCACAGCTGCGCAACATCGAGAAAATATTCATCACCGCAGGATCGGGGGCCGCATTTGATGCCCGCAGTGCCTCCGGCCTGCAGGAACTCCGGATCGATGCTGCCGAGGGCCCGGCCACGTTCTCGGGTGTCCAACTGGACGCCGTCGTAGGCATCCAGAACTCCCTGGCCGGCGGTGCCTTGACAGTGAACTTCACCGGCGCTTCAGGTCCGGCGGATTCCGCCCATATCGTGCTGGCCGATGCCACGGGCCATGACGAGATCATCGTGGCGAATATCGAGTTCCTGACTGTGAGAAGCACTGCCGGCACGGTGGCCGCAACCACGGCCAACCAGGCCAAGATCAGTGCGGCCCAGGCGCAAGGCATCGTCATCCTCGGCGACCAGGCCTTGACCACCACGGTGACCGGCACCCAGGTGGCCGGGGTCGATGCAACCGCACTGACCAAGGCCCTGGGGCTGACGCTCGCCGGCACGAATGGCGTTGTCGTGTCGCTCAACGCCCAGGCCGCGCACAAGATTAACCTGGGTGCCGGTGCCGACACCGTGAAAATCATGGGCCTGGCGGGCGCCGAGGCCAAGGACATCAATCTCAGCACATCGGCCACACTGGCGGCTTCGGCCATCGAAGTGGCCGGCTTTGCCAGCGGCATCGACTCGATCCAGCTGGATGCTGCCAAGGGAACGGCGAAGGCGGTACCCGGCACAACGGACCTCGCCAGCATCGCTGCATCGGCGTCACTGCTGGACGCAACAGCCCTGGCCGCTACCACGGCAGGTGCCAACAAGGCCATCGCCTTTCGCTTTGGTGCAGACACCTACATCCTCGTCAATGACGCCACGGCGGCGCTGGGCGCCAACGACAGCCTAGTCAAGCTGACCGGTGTGATGGCACTGGCAAATGCCTCCTGGACCTCGGCCTGATTGGTCTCTGTCGGAGTTTTTGATGGCACAGAATTTTTTCGATGAGCCCTACGTCGTCATGACGATCCTGAACCGGGCGCTCACTGACAAATCGCCTAACTATGGGTCGTTCAACCACCAAGTGGCGCTTGCCGCTGAGAAGGGGGTGAACACAACTGCCCTGGAGTTTGGCGCCCTCTATGCAGGCGCGACGGACGACCAGTTGTCCACCCTGTTGCTGGGCAACCTGGGGCTGTTGCCCAACCCGGGCCTGCAGGCCTCCTTGGGGGAGTACCTGGTGTCAGTAGGCAAGGCCAACGTGGGCATGGTAGCCCTTCAATTGGGGCAGATCCTCTCGGGGCTGGAACATGCGACCGGCGACCTGGCCGTGTTCAATGCAGCTGCGGTGGCGTGGAACAAGGAACTGGTGGCTTCATACGCCTATTCTCTCGATCCAAACTGGGGAATGTCAGCCCCCGACACCGGCAACGAGCGCACTGGTGTCACCTTGTTTTTGACATCCGGAGACGATTTGCTATCGCCCACGGCACCCGAGGCCAAATTCAAGACCACGGATCTCAACGACACCATCCTGGCGACGACCGCAGGTTGGCTCTCGGTGTCCGATGCGATCGATGGTGGTGCGGGCATGGATACCCTGACGGCAACTCTGGGCGCAGGCACCAGCCTGGCGCCCTTGCTGCGCAATATCGAGAAGGTTGTCATTGCGGCGGGAGCGGGAGCAGAGTTTGGCGTTGCTGGAATCCCCTCGCTGCAGCAAGTTTGGCTCGGACCGTCTTCCGGCGACGCCACTTTCTTCGAGGTGGATCTGGCCACAACCGTGGGTGTTCAAAACAGCTCCACCGGCAGCACTCTGACGGTGAAATTTGCTGGCGCATCTGGACCATCGGACACGGGCAACATCGCCATTGCCAATTCCAGGGGCCAAAGTGAAATCGTCGTTGCCGCCATTGAAACCTTGAGAGTGACGAGCACGGGCGGCAATTCTTTTCAGCCCAACCATGCCAGGATCACTGCCCCTGATGCGCAGAAGATCATCATCGGCGGCGACGGCGCCCTGACCGCGACCGTGACGGGTTCCCATGTGTCCGTGATCGACGCATCGGCCCTCATCCAGGGGCTCGACCTGAAGCTCTCGACAACCAGTGGTGTCGCCGTCGCCATCAACACCCTTGCAGCCCGCAAGATCACTTTGGGCGCAGGGGGCGACACGCTGGCCATCACCGGCTTGGCGAGCCCTGCGGCCAAGGACATCGATCTCGGCACCTCCGCCGCACTGGCCGCGTCGACCATCGAAGTGTCCGAATTCGTGAGCGGCACCGACGTGGTCCGGCTGAGCAGCTACGTGGCGACGTCCAAGGCGGCACCCGGCGCAAAGGAGCTAGCCAGCATTGCTTCAGCGGCTTCGCTGCTGGACGCAACAGCCCTGGCCGCTACCACTGCGGGTGCCAACAAGGCAATCGCCTTCCGCTTTGGCGCCGACACCTACATCCTGGTCAACGACAGTGTGGCCGCATTGGGCGCCAATGACAGCCTCATCAAGTTGACCGGCGTTGCGGCGATGGCCGATGCCTCCTGGACCTCGGCGTGAAGGCGCGCCCAAAGCACCTTGGCGGCGAGGTGCCGCCATGCGCTGGCCTGAATTCTGAACCGCAGGGCTTCACCCCGTACTGCTCACCTGTTTGATTTTTTTGGAAGCTCTTGATGGCACAGACCTTTCTCGATGAACCCTATGTCGTCACGACGATCTTGAACCGGGTCTTCAACGACCAATCGCCTGCCCACGCGGTATACAACAACCAGGTGGCAAGGGCCACGTCGGTGGGCATCAACACTTTTGCCCTCTCTTTTGGCGCCAGCTTTACCAGCCTGACCGAGGACCAGTTGTCTACCAAGCTGCTTGGCAACCTGGGCTTGTTGCCGAATGCCGGCCTGCAGACTGCTTTGCGGGACTACCTGGTGTCCGTGGGCAAGGCCAGCGTGGGCATCGTCGCCATGCAGCTCGGGCAGATCCTGTCGGGGCTGGAGCGCGCCACGGGTGATCAGGCAGCATTCAATGCCGCTGCAATGGCATGGAACAAGGAACTGGTGGATTCCTACAAAGTCTCCAGCAACCCTGCCAATACCGGTCCCGCTGTGGGGACGGGTGAGCCGGACCCCGCCACGTTGAGCGTCACCCTTTCCTTGACCTCCGGTGACGATTCGATATCGCCTGCGGCTACCGAGGCCAAATTCAAGACAACGTCCAACAACGACACCCTGCTCGCAAGCACTGCAGGCTTTCTCTCGACGGCCGATTCCGTCGATGGCGCAGCCGGTACCGACACCCTGCGGGCCACCCTGGCGGCGGGCAGCACGGTGGCCCCCACGCTGAGCAACATCGAGAAGGTCTACATCACCGCAGGGGCGGGCGCTGAATTCAGCGCGGCTGGCACCACGGGCTTGACTGAGCTGTGGACCAATGGCGCAAGTGCCTCTGCCACGTTCTCTGGCGTGACCCTTGGGACCACGGTCGGGATCCAGAACTCCGTCGCGGGCGGCGCCTTGACCGTGAACTTCGCGAACGCCAACGGCCCGGTGGATGCGGCCACCTTCGCGCTGGCCGATGCCACGGGCAAGGACGAAGTCATCATGGCGAACATCGAAACCCTGAGCGTGAGAAGCACAGCCGGTACGATTGCGGGCACCACGGTCAACAGCGCCCGAATCACCGCCGCCCAGGCTGAAAAAATTGTCATCTGGGGCGACCAGGCCCTGACCACCACGGTGGCTGGCGCTCGGGTGGGCGTGGTCGATGCCACGGCGCTGACAAAGGCCCTGGGCCTGACGCTCGCTGGCACCAGCGGCGTTGCCGTGGCGGTCAATGCGCAGGCCGCCCACAAGATCACCTTGGGTGACGGCGCTGACACACTGAAAATCACGGGCCTGGCAGGCGATGCGGCCAAGGACATCAACCTCGGCACATCGACCACGCTGGCTGCTTCGGCCATCGAAGTAGCCGGCTTTGCCAGCGGCATCGACTCGATCCAGCTGGATGCTGCCAAGGTAACGGCGAAGGCGGTACTCGGCGCCACGGACCTCGCCAGCATCGCAGCATCGGCCTCGCTGCTGGACGCAACGGCCCTGGCCGCCACCACGGCGGGCACCAACAAGGCCATTGCCTTTCGCTACGGTACGGACACCTACATCCTGGTCAACGACGGCGTGGCTGCACTGAATGCCAATGACAGCCTCATCAAGCTCAGCGGGTTGAGCACATTGGCGGATTCTTCCTGGGGTGTCGCCTGACCAACCCATCAACCATTGCTGCTGCGTTGGCGTCGGCGTAGCGGACCTTTCCTCTGAGCGCGCCTGCGGTAGACCTCGTGATTTTATTGCCCCTCAAGGGGGCTGGAGCTTGAGATGGCCTTGCAACTTTCCAACAACCAGGCGGGTGTCCTGGCGCTGAACCGTGGGCTCAGCGACTGGTCGCCAAACTACGACGCCTACAACAACATGCTTGCTGCTGCGCAAGAGAATGGGCTAGATGGATTTGCATTGCAGTGGGGCAGCGGGTACAGCGGTCGGTCGGAAGATCTGATGTCCACCGTGTTGCTGACCAATCTTGGACTGCTGCCAAATGCTGGCCTGCAGTCCGCGTTGAGGGACTACCTGGTCGTGGTGGGCAAGACCAACGTGGGCATTGTCGCCGTGCAGTTGGGGAGCATCCTTTCGGGGCTGGAAGGCGCCACAGGCGACCAAGCCATCTATGCGGCCGCAGCGGCGCGATGGAACAGCGAACTGGCTGCTTCGCATGCCTATTCCAGCAACCCCGCAAACGGAATGGGACCTATAGGAAATCCCTACTTCAATGTGGGTACAGGGACCACGCTGACAGTGACCAACGGCGTGGATGTCCTGAGCGGCACCTTGTATGACGACGTTTTTCTGGCTCCTGCACCTGGGCTGCTGGGCTCTCCGGACATTCTCAACGGTGGGGGGGATGGCGGACGCGGGGACATGCTCATGGCCACGCTGGGCGGGGGTGAAGCCGTGGCGCCCAAGCTCTATGGCATTGAAACGGTCATCATCACCGCAGGCGAATCCGCCCATTTCAGTTCTGCCAATGCAACCGACATCAAGATGTTGTGGGGGGATGGGGCCACGCGCCCGGCCACGTTTGCAGACGTCAGCCTGAAGACCACCGTGGGCGTGCAGAACTCCCTGTCCGGCGGACCGCTGACCGTGAAGTTCGCGGGCGCCTCCGGCCTTCTGGACTCAGCCAACATCGTCCTGGCCGATGCGACGGGACTCGACGAGGTGATCGCGCCGGGCATCGAGCTACTGTCGGTCTACAGCTCTGCCGGCAATGTGGCAACCACCACCAACAACACCGCCAGGATCACGGCCGATGCTGCCGAGGAAATACGGATCTGGGGTGACCAGGCGCTGACCACCACCGTGACCGGCTCCCATGTGGAGGTCATCAATGCAACCGGGCTGACAGGGGCCCTGGACCTGGCGTTCACCACCACGGGAAGCACGCCGGTGGGCATCATCGGTGGCACGGCGGGCGACCGGATCAACGTCAACGAGGCTTCCGGTGGCAGAGTGGCCATTGACGCGGGTGCTGGTGACGATACCGTCATCGTCGGAGCCGCCAATGCCCACGAGGTCACCCTGGGCCGTGGAAGCGACACGTTGACGATCGTGGGTTTGGCGGGCGCCACCGCCCGCGATCTGGACACCAGTTCGGACGCTGCGCTGGGCCGGTCGTTCATTCGCGTGACGGATTTCGAAAGCGGGGTCGATGTGATCCGTCTGTTCGGTTCTGACTCGACGGCCAAGGCAGCCCCTGCCTCCGCGCAATTGGCCAGCATTGCGGCGGCGTCCTCGCTGCTGGACGCCGTGGCGTTGGCCGCCAGCACGGCGGGGGCCAACAAAGCCATTGCCTTCCGCTATGGTCTTGACACTTACATCCTGGTCAATGACGCTGCGGCTACGCTGGGTGCGAATGACAGCCTGGTCAAGCTCAGTGGGGTTTCTGCGCTGGTGGATGCGTCGTGGACGGTGGTTTGATGGAACCGCATGTGAACGGCCTCAGTGCGGAGCTGCGGGCGCTGCGTCTTTGCACGGGGTCGGTGTGTGTGGTTGCTGTGTGCTTTGC
>NZ_LMIJ01000008.1:87469-87600 GCF_001428665.1 Acidovorax sp. Root219 | reverse complement strand
ACTTTCTCTTGCGTCGTCAAGAGAAAGTCACCAAAGAGAAGACGACCCCCAGTCTGCGTCCCCAGTTCGCCCTGTCGGGCGAACTGGGGCAACCTGCGATGCTCGGTCCTGGGGTGGTGCCGCAGAACTCA
>NZ_LMIJ01000008.1:87271-87443 GCF_001428665.1 Acidovorax sp. Root219 | reverse complement strand
TTCGGCACACGCACCCACCCCAGGCCCTGCGCTTCTCGGCGCAGCCAGCAGGGGTGGGGAGCGAGGTCCAAACGGCTGCTGCTGCGCAGCTGCGCCTGGGGTCGGTTCTCGCTGCGCGCTGCCGACATGTTGGGCGATCGCCCTGGCGAGCCGAGCGCAGCGAAGGACCACG
>NZ_LMIJ01000008.1:41566-87182 GCF_001428665.1 Acidovorax sp. Root219 | reverse complement strand
CCTTCTTTTGACGAAGCAAAAGAAGGTAGGTGCGCCGCCGGGCGCACACCCCGGCCTCCGCCTTTCACGCAGGCACGCAGCAACCACAACCACAGGCAACGAGCCCCAGCACGGGACGGGCCAAGACCCCGCCTCCGCCCTCCACACAGTCACCGCAGCAACCATGCAAAGAGGGCTCAGAACGGATAATGCCGCGCAGTAGTCTGCACCGTAATCCAGCGCAGCTCCGTGAACTCCCGCACCCCCGCCATCCCCCCAAACCGCCCCCACCCAGAATTCTTCACCCCGCCAAACGGCATCTGCCCTTCGTCGTGCACGGTAGGCCCATTGACATGGCAGATCCCCGATTCGATGCGCGCAGCCACGTTCCAGGCGCGTGCGATGTCGCGGCCGAAGACGGCGGCCGAGAGGCCGAACTCGTTGTCGTTGGCGCAGGCAATGGCTTCTTCCACGCCGTTCACGCGCACGATGGGCTTGAGCGGGCCGAAGGATTCCTCGCGGTAGATGTCCATCTCGGGCGTCACGTGGTCAATGATGGTGGCCGCCATCAGCGTGTTCTCGCTCTTGCCGCCGCACACCAGCTTGGCGCCCTTGGCCAGGGCGTCGTCGATCAGGGCATTGCAGCGCTGCACGGTGGCCATGTCCACCACCGAGCCCAGCACCACCGGGCCCTTGCGCGGGTCGCCCAGCGGCAGGGCCTGGGCGCGCGCCGCGAAGCGGGCCACGAAGTCGTTGGCGATGGAGGCGTCGACCACGATGCGTTCGGTGGACATGCAGATCTGGCCGGAGTTGGCGAACGAGCCGAACACAGCGGCGTCCACCGCCGCGTCCACGTCCGCATCGTCCAGCACCACCAGCGGGGCCTTGCCGCCGAGCTCCAGCACCGTGGGCTTGAGGTACTTGGCGCAGGTCTGCGCCACGATGCGCCCGACCTTGGTCGAGCCCGTGAAGTTCACGCGGCGCACGGCCGGGTGGGCCACGATGGCCTCGACGACCGCACCGGCGTCGGCCGGCGCATTGGTCACGAAGTTCACCACGCCCGGGGGCAGGCCGGCTTCCTGCAGCGCTTCGATGATCAGGCCGTGCGTGGCGGGGCTTAGCTCCGAGCCCTTCAAGATCACGGTGTTGCCGCAGGCCAGCGGTGTGGCAATGGCGCGCACGCCGAGGATGATGGGCGCATTCCACGGCGCGATGCCCAGCACCACGCCTGCGGCCTGGCGCACGCCCATGGCCAGGCTGCCGGGCACGTCCGACGGGATCACCTCGCCCGCGATCTGCGTGGTCAGGGCCGCGGCCTCCTGCAGCAGGCCCGCGGCCAGGTGCACGTTGAAGCCGGCCCACAGGCCCGAGGCGCCGGTTTCGGCGGCCATGGCGGCGGCGAATGCCTCGCCCTTGGCTTCGAGCGCATGCGCGGCCTTGAGCAGCAGCGCACGGCGCGCATTGGGGCCCAGGGCCGACCAGGCGGGGAAGGCCTTGGCGGCGGCGTCGGCGGCGGCCTTGGCATCGGCCACGGTGGCGGCGGGCGCGGTGGTGGCCACGGACCCGTCGAGAGGGTTGCGGCGCTCGAAGGTGGCGCCGCTGGCGGCCTGCACGCGCTCGCCGTTGATCAGCATGGAAATGGCAGTCATGGATATCTCCTGAACGACAAGAAAAGAAAGTCGGATAAGAAAGAGTGAAAAAGATTCAGGCCACGCCGAGATAGGCTTGGCGCACCGCGTCCGATTGCAACAAGGTGGATGCCTCGCCGGATGCCACGATGCGCCCGCGCTCCAGCACATAGCCGCGCTGCGCCACCTGCAGCGCCTTGCGCACGTTCTGCTCGACCATGAGCACCGTGACGCCCTGCGCCGCGATGCGCTGCACGATGGCCAGCAGTTCGTCGACCATGCGCGGTGCCAGGCCTAGCGAGGGCTCGTCCAGCATCAAGAGGCGCGGGCCGCTCATCATGGCGCGGGCCACGGCCACCATCTGCTGTTCGCCGCCGCTCATGGTGCCGGCCAGTTGCTGCGCGCGCTCCTTGAGGCGTGGAAAGTCCTCGAAGGCCTGGGCCAGGCGCACGGCGCGCATGCGCGAAGGCACCAGCCAGCCGCCGAGTTCCAGGTTCTCGGTCACCGTCATCTGCGGGAACAGCTGGCGGCCCTCGGCCACCAGGGCCAGGCCGCGCTGCACGCAGGCCGTGGCATTCATCGCGGGCACCGGCTGACCATCGAGCTGCACCGTGCCCTGGCGTGGCAGCAGGCCGGCCAGCGCCTTGAGCAGCGTGGTCTTGCCCGCACCGTTGGGGCCGACGATCACCGTGATGCCGGGCTGGGCCTGGAGCGACAGATCCTGCAGCACCTGAAAGCCTGCGTAGCCTGTGGTCAGCCTCTGGACTGAAAGCTGTGCGCCGCTCATGCCGTGGCTCCTTCGGGCGTTGCCGGTGTGGCCATTTCATCTCCCAGATAGGCTTCGATCACCTGTGGGTCGCGTACCACCTCGGCCGGTGTGCCGTCGGCGATCTTGCGGCCCTGGTGCAGCACCAGCACACGCTCCACGTACTTGAGCAGGGTGGTCACCGCGTGCTCGATCCACACCACCGTCAGGCCCCAGTCGTCGCGCAGGCGGCGGATGCGCTGGGCCATGGCGTCCACCTCGGCCTCGGTCAGGCCGGCGGCCACTTCGTCGAGCAGCAAGAGGCGCGGGCGCGTGCCCAGGGCCATGCCGATCTCCAGCAGGCGCTGCTGCGAGGGCGTCACGTCGGCGGCAGGGCGCTCGGCCAGGGCCGACAGGCCCAGCATGGCCAGGATCTCGTCCTCATTGCGCAGGCCCACGGGGCCCTGGCGGTGGCGCCCCGCGAACTGCATGCCGAAGCGCACGTTGTCGCGCACCGTCATGTCCGGGAACACGCGCGGCGTCTGAAAGGTGCGCGCAATGCCGTGCGCCGCATAGTGGTGCGGCCCCTTGCCGGTCAGGTCGTCGCCCCCGCAGTGCAGCGTGCCCGAAGTGGGGGGCTGCACGCCCGAGATGGCGTTGAAGAAGGTGGTCTTGCCCGCACCGTTGGGCCCGATGATGCCGATGAGCTCGCCCGCATGCAGCGTGGCGCTCACGCCGTCCACGGCGGTCAGGCCGCCAAAGCGCACGGTCACGCTGTCGATGGTCAACAGTGCCTCAGACATGGCCGGCCTCCGCTGCAGGCGTGGCCGCCCGCTTGCGCTGCCACAGCGTGGCCAGTCCGTTGGGCAGGTACATCACGCACAGGATGAGCAGCAGGCCCAGCACCATCATGTAGCCATAGGGCAGCTGCAGGCGCAGCGTCTCGGCCAGCAGGCTGAAGACGATGGCCGCCAGCACCGGGCCGCCGATGCTGGCCGCGCCGCCGATCAGTGCGATCAGCACCGTCTGGAAGCCGATGAAGGGGCTGAACACCGCCGCCGGCTCGATGTAGGTCCAGCGCACGGCCATGGCCGCACCCACGGCGCCCGCAAAGGCCGCTGTGATGCCGAAGCCCGCGATCTTGGCCAGGCGCGTATCCACCCCCAGCGTCTGTGCGCGCTGCTCGTCCGCGCCGATGCCCGAGAGCGCCAGGCCAAAGCGGCTGCGCTTTACCGCAATCGACGTGGCGATGGCCGCCGCCGCGATCAGCAGCACCGTGAGGTACACCGTCTCGTTGCTGGGCACCACCGTGAGCACGCGGCCCACCGTGCCCGAGACCTGCTTTTCGACAAAGGTCACGGCGTGGCGGATCAGCTCCGTCATGCCGAAGGTGAGCACCGCGAAATAGGTGCCGCGCAGGTGCAGCACGGCCGCCCCCATCACGATGGCCACCACCGCTGCGATGAGCGTACCGGCCAGTATCACCAGCGGCCAGGGCAGCACATTCAGCAGCGTGGCGCTGGCATAGGCCCCGATGCCGAAGAAGGCCGACGTCGCCAGCGACAGGTAGCGTGTGGCGCCGCAGAACAGCGACCAGCTGGTGGCCAGCGCGATGTACATCAGGCAGCTGAGCAACACCGAGGCCATGAACTCGGACACCAGCCAGGGCAGTGTGCCGACCACGGCCGTGCCCGCTGCGAGCGCGAGCCAGGGCTTGTTGGAATGGAACTTCATTTTTTGGAGAAGAGGCCGTTGGGCCGCCAGATGAGGACACCAATGAACGCCGCATAGCTCAGCAGCATCTTGAGAGACGGGCTGCTGAAATGCATGCCCAGGGCTTCGACCACACCGAGCAGCAGGCCGCCAGCCAGGCTGCCCGCCAGGCTGCCGAAGCCGCCCAGCGTGATCACGATCAGCGCCGTCACGGTGTAGGGCTCACCCATCGACGGGGAGATCTCGTAGGTCATCGACAGCAGGGCCCCTGCCACGCCCGACAGGCCCAGGCCGATGCCGAACATCATCGGGTGCAGACGCCGGGTGTTGATGCCCACCAGCTGTGCCCCGGTGGGCGACTGCATCAGCGCCCGCACGGCCTTGCCCAGCAAGGTGAGCTTGAGCAACGCGATCAGCGCGGCCGACAGCGCCAGCGCCACGCCGAACAGCACCAGCTTGTTCTCGGTGAAGCGCATGCCCGCGATCTGCACCGGGTCGGCCAGGTACTCGTAGCCGCGCAGGTCGCCGCCCCAGATCAAGAGGGCCGTGTTCTGCACCAGGAACATCAGGCCGAAGCCCACCATCAGGCTGCGCGCCTCGAACACGTCCACGTTCGGCGCGCGCGCCGCCAGGCGCTTGAAGCACAGTGCATGCACCGCCACACCCAGCACGAACAGCGCGATGAAGGCCAGCGGCATCAGCGCCAGCGGCGACCAGCCCCAGGCGGTGTGCGCCCACCAGGTCAGAAAGGCGCCGAGCATCAGGAACTCGCCATGCGAGATGTTCATGATGCGCATCAGCCCGTATTGCAGGTTCAGGCCCATGGCCACCAGCGCATAGATGCCGCCGGTAATCAGGCCACTGGCGACCAGTTCGGCCCAGGAAGTCAAAGACACTTTGTTATTTCCAAACGGGTTTAGCCGTGTTGAGCTGCGCCGTGGCGCGGTCCTTGGGCCACACCACCTCGAAGTCGCTGCCCTGCCACTGGCTCACGGTGCCGGGGATGGACGCGTTCTCGCTGCCCGCAAAGCGGATGCCGCCCAGGATGGTCTTGAACTCGTTCTTGGCGATGTGTTCGCGCAGCGCCTTGCGGTCCAGGCCCACCTTCTCCACGGCCTGCCGCAGGATCTGCAGGCCCGCCCAGGCATGGCCACTGGCCCAGCGGTCGGGCTCCTTGTTGAACTTCTTCACATGCGCGTCGAAATAGGCCTTGGCCTCGGGGCTGGTCTTCACGCTCCACGAGCCCATGCCGATCACGCCCTCGGTGTTGGCCTGCATCACGTTCTTGTACAGCTGGAAGGCCGTTCCCACCGAGGCGTAGAAGAACTTGGGGTTCAGCCCCACCTCGCGCGCCTGGCGGCTGGCCAGGATGGTGTCGGGCGGGTAGGTGATGCCGATGAAGGCGTCGGGGTTCAGGTCCTTGATGCCGCGCAGCACGGGTGCCAGGTCCTTCACGCCCAAGGGGTAGCTCTTGCGCTCCACCACCTGGATGCTGGTCTTCTTGAGCGCGCTGTTCAGCGCCGCGAAGTTTTCCAGGCCGAACAGGTCGTCCATGTAGACGATGGCGATCGATTTCACGCCGTTGGCCACCAGCATGTCCACCAGCGCGCCCATCATCTTGTCGGGCTGCTGCAGCAGCGAGAAGAAGTAGGGCAGATTCATGTCGATCAGCTTGCGCGACAGCGCCGTGGGCGCCAGCAGCGGGTAGCCGAAGCGGTTGGCCAGCGGCGCGATGGCGAAGTTGGCGCCCGAGCCCCAGGGCGGCAGGATCAGGTCCACCTTGTCGCTGCCCATGAGCTTTTCGAAGGTGCGTACGCAGGTCTCGGTCTCGCTGCGGTCGTCGTAGCCGATGAGCTCGATGGGGCGCTTCGCGCCCTTGATGGCCAGGCCGCCGGCGGCATTGACCTGCTCTGCCCACAGCAGGTAGTTGGGCTCCTGGCTGACCTGGGCCCCGGCCGCCCAGGGGCCCGTGCGGGCGATGGCATAGCCCACGCGCACGGGGCCGGACTGGGCCAGCAGGTGCGGGGCGACCGACATGGCACCCACGGTGGCGGCCACGCCCTTGATCCATTGGCGTTTGGATTGTTGAACCATTTTCGTGTCTCCTGGAATGGGCGGCGCGCGTGGTGCGGGCCGTTGACCGATCGTAGGCAGGAGGGCTTTGGGGCGCTGCGCTGAGCGTGCACAAAACGCTGGTCCCAGCGTGCACGGCGCAGCGGGTTTACCCGGATTTCCGTGCTGCGCCGGGGAATAGGCCTGCGCCGGATAATCCGGGCATACCGGCGGCGCCAGCCGCTGCACTGGAGACACCATGGCCCACCCCCTGACCGAGGTATCCACCGATACCGTGGCACCGCGCGACCGCCTGCACCTGTGGGGCGACGCGGTGTGGCGGCTCATTGGCGGGCTGGAGTCGGATGCCTTCGGCGACGAGGCCTTCGCCGGCCACATCACCTCGGGCCAGGCCGGCTACGTCAACCTGTGCCAGCTCGACGTGAGCCGCCACCGCGTGGTGCGCACCCCGAGCCTCATCCGCGGCAGCGACCGGGCCTACATCAAGGTGGTGGCGCAGCTCGAAGGGCGCGCCTGCTTCGAGCAGAACGGCCGCCAGGTGTGGCTGTCGCCCGGCGAGTGGAGCGTGTACGACACCACGCGCGCCTACGCCGTAAGCAACCCCGAGGCCGTGCGCCAGATGGTGCTGATGATCCCCAAGGAGCAGATGCCCGAGCGCAAGCTCAAGCTCGACGACCTCATGGTGCAGCGCTTTTCGGGCACCAGTGGTGTTTCGCGCCTGGCCTGGGACACCATGCGCGCCGCCTTCACCGAGCTGCCCCGCATGTCCGATGCGGCCGCCGACGGCGTGGCCGATGTGATCACGCACCTGGTGCAGCTGTCGCTGCTCGAACGCAACGGTCAGCACAGCGCCGTGTCGCAGCGCGAGGCCCTGCGCGACCGCATCGGCCAGTACATCGACCGCCACCTGGCCGACCCCGAGCTCACCATCGACCGCATCGCCCAAGCCCTCAACTGCAGCCGCCGCCACCTGTACAACGCCATGGCCGACGATGGCGACACGCTGGCCGCCACCATCCAGCAGCGCCGCCTCGAAGCCTGCCTGCGCGAGCTGCGCCACCCGGCGCACGCCCACCGCTCGGTGACGGACATCGCCATCTCCTGGGGCTTTCGCAACAGCGGCCACTTCAGCCGCGTGTTCAAGGCCCACACGGGCTATAGCCCGAGCGAGTACCGAGGGCGGGCATCGCTGCCGGCGCCGGCACAGCACACGCACTGAGATCGTGAACCGCTTCTGATACGGATTTGCATTCGATCGTATAGCTAGGCGGGAGCCGCAGACAGTGCTGTAGCACGGCAAGGCGAACCAACTATCGTTTACGGTTGAAGGCAAATCCGTATGAGGCGCGCGGAGCACGGCGGTGCTCTGCTGGGCGTCCGACACCGCCGGACCCGACCGGTGATCCAGCTGCGGGTGTCTGCACCTTTCTCGTTCTGTGCTGCATGCATGCCCGGCATGGGCAGCTGCACGCACCGCCGCAGGTTCTTCTGCCTCGTCTTCCTCCCGCATCTCTTCTCGCATGTCGCAATCCGCCGGCGCGCGCCGGGTATTTTGTGTTTTGTCCATTTGCAATAGAATTGTATTGAGACAATTGCACGGTGTTTTGTACAAACGATGGAGTGACCGCCATGACAGATGCGCAGGCAGTACCGGGCGCAGCGCCCTTGTCCCCGGAGGAGGGTGGCTGGAAGGTGCGATCCCTGGAGGGTTTCGCCGGTACGGCCGGGCCGCTGTGGACCCGGCGAGAAGGGGACGGATGGGCCTATGGCTTCCAGATGGCACCGGCGCACCTCAATCCTGCCGGGGTGGTGCATGGCGGTGCGCTGCTCACCCTGGTGGACCATGCGATCAGCATCGTGGCGTGGGAGGCCAGCGGCCGGGTGCCGTGCGTGACGCTGCAGCTGGACTCGCAGTTCCTGACCGCCGTGCGGCAGGGGCAGTTTGCACAGGCGAGGGCGCAGATCACGCACCGCACCCACCAGATGCTCTTCATGCAGGGCAGTGTGGCGGTCGATGGCCAGATGGTCCTGCGGGCGCAGGCGATCATGAAAATGCTGCCTGCGGAGCGCCTCGCATGAGGGCCGGCCTCCCGGCACCGGGGCCGGCGCGGGGTTCCAGGGGCTTGCCCCAGCAGCCCTGCACTATCATGCAAATTTGGCCCTCGTCCCTTGTCATGCCCCCAAAGCGCACACCGTCGCCCGAGCCGGCGCCGCCGACCCCCCAGAAGCCTGCCGTGCGCGTGCGGCCCGTGCCAGCCGTCAGCCGGTCCATTGCCATCCTTCGCTTCCTCGGAAACGCCAAGCAGGGCCTGGGTGTCAAGGCCATCGCCGATGAGCTGGGCCTGGTGCCCAGTACCTGCCTGCACATCCTGCGCGTGCTGGTCAGCGAGGAACTGGTCAGCGTGGACCCAACCACCAAGCGCTACTTGCTGGGCAGCGGCATGATCAGCCTGGCCCGCAGCGTGCTGGAGAGCAGCGGCTTCGCGCAGCTCGTGCAGCCCGCGCTCGACCGGCTGGCGTCCACCCGCGGGGTCACGGCCATGGGCGTGGAGATCACACCCAAGCAATCCGTCGTGGTACTGGCCCTGTCGCGCTCGAACCAGCCGTTTCGTCTGCACACCGACGTGGGCAGCCAGTTCTCCCACCTGGCCAGTGCCACCGGCCGGCTGATCGCCGCCTACAGCGGAGAGAACTGGACCCAGCTGCGCCAGAAGTTCAATTCCACGCAATGGGACAAGAAGCCCGCCTTCGACACCTGGAAGCGCGAGGTGGAGCTGGCCCGCGC
The DNA here is from genome assembly GCF_001428665.1 of Acidovorax sp. Root219. GTDB lineage: Bacteria > Pseudomonadota > Gammaproteobacteria > Burkholderiales > Burkholderiaceae_C > Acidovorax. The sequence goes on along the minus strand of NZ_LMIJ01000008.1, from coordinate 78,259 downwards.
GCAGGGCTGGAGCCTGGACCGCGACAATTTCATGAGTGGCCTCACCGTGGTCGCCGTGCCCATCTGCTCGCCCGGCGGAAGCCTCACGCACACCCTGGTGGCGGCCGGTATGTCCAGCCAGCTCAATGTCACCGAAACCACCGAACTGGCCGCGATGATGCTGCGCGAAGCCCAGGCCATCGGCAACCTGCTGGTGGCGCGGAGCTAGCGCATGGCGTTCGATAGCTCCCCCATTCCCGGCGAAGGTCTCCAGACGGTTCTTCGCACCATTCCCATGCCTGCAGACCTGGGGATCGGTGGGCAGATCCCCATCGGCTGGGTGCTGGGGCAACTCGACCAGGCGGGCGCGGTGCTGCCGGGCGGCCATTTCAGGCGCAACGTGGCGCTGGTGCAGCTCGATGCCATCGAGGTCGAAGCGATGCCCATGCTGGGGGATTTCGTCACCTTTCGCGCCCGCCTGCTGGACGCAGGTGCCGAGCGCGCGAGGGTGGAGGTGCAGGCCCTGAGAACCTCGCGCGGCGCTCAAGGCCCGGAGCAGGAGCAGGTCCTGCGCACCTGCCTGGTGTATGTGCCGCTGCCCGCCGAGGGCAGCATGCCCGACTAGCTTTTGCAGGCGCCTGGCACGAGAGCCTGCGCCGGGCTGTCGGGCTCAATCGACCTTCATGTCGGCCGCTTGGATAACCGGCTGCCACTTCTTGCGCTCGGACAGGGCGAACTCTCGGAGCTGGACGGCGGTGCCGCCCGCCGGCTCGAAGCCCAGCTCCAGCAGCTTGTGCCGTGCCTCGGGGCGCTGCAGCACCTTGTTCATGGCGGCGTTGAGCGTGGCGATCACGGTTGCAGGGGTGTTCCTGGGCGCGTACAAGGCGTTCCAGGCGATCACCTCGAAGCCGGCGTAGCCCTGCTCGTCCATGGTCTTGACGCCCGGCACCAGGCTGCTGGGCTTGCTCGACGTGACGGCAATGGCGCGGATCTTTCCCGAGGCCAGGTGGGGCCTGAGGCTGGTGGGGGTGTCCACGATCACCGGCAACTGCCCGCCCAGCACGTCGGTCATGGCATTGCCCGAGCCCTTGTAGGGCACGCCAAACACCGGTGCCCCCGAGCGCTGCTTGAGCAGCTCCACCACCAGGCGGGCACTGGTGCTGGGCATGGCGATGTCGGCAGACCGCGTGCTGCGGGCGGCGGTGTCCACCAGTTCCTTGGGGGTGTGGAAGGGCGACTGGCTGTTGACGGCCACGACCATGGGAAAGGTGCCCACCAGGACGATGGGCTCGAAGTCCCGCTCCGCATCAAACGGCACCCGCGCATACAGGTACTGGTTGAGCGCATGGGTTGCATTCGTCCCCATGGTCAGGGTGTAGCCGTCGGGCGCGGCCTGGGCCGCGATCTCCGTGCCCAGGTTGCCCCCGGCGCCGGGCCGGTTGTCGATCACGATGGCCTGCCCCAGGTCCCTGGACATCTGCTCGGCCAGGTACCTGGTGGCGATGTCCGTGCCCTGCCCGGCGGGGTAGGCCACGATGATCTTGATCGGCTTGGCGGGGTAGGTCTGTGCGCCCGCCGGGCCCGGGCTCGCCATGGCACAGGCGGCCGCCATCACTGCAGCAATCAGTCGCATTGTTGTCTCCTTGTGTATTCTTGATCGAAACGCTATCGCCGTGTTGCGGGGGCTGCGCCGCTGCCCTGCAGTTGGTCTCGCTCCTCTGGGCTGAAACCCAGGCTTTCCAATATCTGCGCCGCGTCCTGCGCAAATTGGGGTGGGCTCGCCCCGGCCACGCCCGGCGTGCCCATCAGCCGCATGGGAGAGCGCACGCCGGTGTAGCCGTCCCGCTGCACCAGCATCTGCCGGTGCTCGCAGTGCGCATGGGCCAAGGCCCGCGGGATCGAGTTCACCGCACCGGCCGGCACGCCAGCGCGCATCAGCGACTCGCACAGCGGCTCGCAGGCCATGGACGCAATGGCCGTCTCGATGGCTTGCTTGAGCGCGTCCCGGTGCACCAGCCGCTGGGCGTTGGAGGTGAAACGCTCGTCCGCGATCAGCGCCTGCAGGCCAACATGGCTGCAGAACCGCTGGAACTGGACGTCGGTCATGATCCCTATGAACAGCTCCCCGTCGCTGGCCCTGAACTTGTCGTAGGGCGCGATGTTGGGGTGCGCGCTGCCCAGCAGCTCGGGGTCTTTTTGCGACGCCAGCCAGTTCGAGGCGTGCGGCAGCAGCAGGCTCAGCGCTGTGTCGTACAGCGCCGCCTCCACGCGCTGGCCGCGCCCATCCGCACCCCGTGCATGCAGCGCCATCAGGATGCCCGAGAGCGCCACGTAGCCGGTCAGGTGGTCGACCACGGGAATCCCGATGCGCGTGGCCCCGCAGGATTCGTCGCCGTTGACGCTCATCAGCCCGCACAGGGCCTGCAGCACCGCGTCGTACCCGGGCAGCCCGCCGAGCGGGCCGTCCGCCCCGAAGCCCGTGATGTTGCAGTAGACCAGGCGCGGGTACCTGTCGGCCAGGGCCTGTTCGTAGCCCAGGCCCCAGCGCTCCATGGTGCCCGGCAGGAAGTTCTCCACCAGCACGTCGGCGTCGCCGAGCAGCCGGTGCAGCACGTCCTGCGCCTGCGGCATCGACAGGTCCAGGCTCATGGCCCGCTTGCCCCGGTTGAGTGCGGAAAAGTAGGCCGCACTGCCCGCGCTGTCGAAGGGTGGCCCGAGCCTGCGTGTCTCATCGCCCGCGGGCGGCTCGATCTTCACCACGTCCGCCCCCTGGTCCGCGAGGACCTGGGTGCACAGCGGCCCGGCGAGCACACGCGTCAGGTCGATGACCTTCAGCCCCCGCAGTGCGCCGCTACTGGTCGTGCGCATCGGGTGTCATCCCCGCGATGGCAGCGCCACCACGCCGCTTCCGACCACCGAGAGCTCGCCGTCCTGGTTGTGCGCTTCCTGCTCGATCTCGACCAGGTGCTGGCCATTCTCGATGTACTTGCGCTTGACCTTGCCCTTGATGAACAGCAGGTCGCCTTCGGGGTTGTGGCGGCGGATCTTGCAGCTCGCCTTTTGCAGAAAGCCGGTATCGCCCATCCAGTTGGTCAGCTGGTGGGTGAGCCAGGAGGTGCGCTCCGGGCCGTAGTCGTAGGCGCCCGGTGCGCCCACTTCCAGGGCGAAGTCCTCTTCCCAGTGCACGCGCTCTGGCACGTCAGGGATGCCGAAGCGGTTCTTGATGCCCACGCCGGGGTGCGAGTCGATGAGCTTCCAGGCGAGCTTGTTGGCGCGGATGTACAGGCCGCCCCAGCCCTGGGCATAGGCGATGAAGCCCGTCACGGTCATCGGGCCCTTGAAGAGCACCGGCAGGTCTTCGCCTTCCTTCACGTCCTCCCAGTAGCGGGGCGTGGCACCGCGGATCTCTTCGTTGCGGTAGAGCTTGAAGGCCTCGGCCAGCTCCTCGTCGGTGTAGCGGCGCGGCTCGCGGGCGCGCACCTCCTTGTACTTGGTGCCCTGCTCGCGCGCATGGTCACGCTCGGTGCGAAAGCACCAGCTGTCCGCCTCGGCCACCTTGTCGCCCTGCTGGTTGAAGAAGTCGACGTGGTAGATCTGCTGCACGGCTCGGCCGGCAAAGCGCGTCTGGTGCTCCACCAGGTCCTTGAGGTAGGCCTCGGTGCGGATCTCGTCGTTGCGGTGCAGGGGCTTGTGCCAGGTCCAGTCCGAGCCCGACCACATGGCATGCACGCCAGGCAGCCCGCCGACATAGCCCGAGACGATGCGGCTGGTGGAGAACAGGAAGCTGGGCAGTGCGACGATGCCGCCGTAGTGGGACTTTGCCGCGTACTCGGGGTCGCACCACAGCGGGTTGTCGTCGCCAATGCCGTGGGCGTAGTGGCGGATGTTGTCGCGCGTGGCCTCGAAGCACCAGGGCTCGGCCATCTGGCCGATCTTCACGCCGATGCGCTGGCGCAGGTCGTCAAGGCCGCTTTCCGTGATCTTGGGAAAGCTGCGGGGGGTGGAACTGCTCATGGGTTGTCTCCTTGGGGTGGTAAAAAATCAATGGGCTGTGGAAAGGGATGCCGCAGAGGCAAGGGCAGTGGCCGCGGCTACCGCCTCGCGCTCGCGCAGCACCTTGCGGTGCACCTTGCCGGCGGGGGTCTTGGGGAGCTCGGGCGAAAACTCGATGTGGCGCGGGTACTCGTGCTGGCTCAGCTTGGTCTTCACGAGCTCCTGGATTTCCTGGGCAAAGGCCTCGCTGGCGGGCCGCGCGCTGACCACGAAGGCCTTGACCACTTGGCCGCGCACGGCGTCGGGCACACCGATGGCGGCGGCCTCCAGCACGTCGTGGTGCATGAGGATCACGTTCTCGATCTCCACCGCGCTCATGGTCCAGCCGGCCGAGATGATCACGTCGTCCGCACGCCCGCCGTGGTGGAAGTAGCCGTCGCTGTCGATGCGGCCCAGGTCCTTGGTGGGCACCCATTCGCCCCGGCGCAGCACCATCAGCTGGCCGGTCACATTGACCGGGCAGACCTGGCCCTCTGCGTCATGCACCTCGACCCGGGTACCGGGAACGGCCTTGCCCAGCGCGCCACGCTTGACCGGGAAGTCCGCAGCGCCGGGGTAGCTCGCCAGCACGACCCCGATCTCGGTGGTGCCGTACATGCTGCACACCGGCAGGCCGAACTTCTGGTGTACGTAGTCGGCCGTGTCGTCGTCGATGGGTTCGCCCGTGAAGGACAGCTTCTCGAAATGGAAGGCGTACTCGTCGGCCTTGCCGCAGTTCTTGAGCATGCGGTAGTGCGTGGCGGCGGCCGACATGTTGGTGAAGCGGTGCCGCGACAGGGCCTGCAGCAGCCGCTCGGGGTGAAAGCGTCCGCTGTAGGCCCCCACCGTGAGGCCCAGCGCCAGCGGCGCGAGCGTGCCATGCCACAGACCGTGGCCCCAGGCCGGTGACGAGGGGCAGAAGAAGCGGTCCCCGGGCCGAAGGCCGGTGCCATAGAGGGCCGCGACCATCAGCGTAACCAGCGCCTTGTGCGTGTGCCTGACGGCCTCGGGCAGCTCCCGTGTCGTGCCCGAGGTGTACTGGAACACGGCCAGATCGTCCGCCCGGGAGGTGGCCTGGTACGCCGTGGGGAATTCGGCCAGGCGTTCGACGAAGCCGGCATCGAAGACCAGCACCTGCAGGCCGTCGATGGAGCGGGCGACCTCTTCCTTGAGTGCGTTGGTGACGAGCAGGGCCGGCTTGCAGTCGTTGACGCGCAGGCGCACACCGTCGGGGCCGAACAGCGTGAACAGCGGCACGGCGATGGCGCCGCGCTTGATCACCCCGAACATGGCCGTGTAGAAGGCGCGCGAGGGCTCCAGCATGATGGCCACGCGGTCCCCGGCCTGTATGCCCCTCGACTCCAGGTAATGGGCGAACGCCGAGGAGTCCGCCGCGAGCTCCGCGTACGTGATGACCTCGTCCTCCCCGCCCGCATGCACCACCACTAGGGCATCGCGGCCGGTGGCCGCATGCCGGTCCACGCACTCGTGGGCGATGTTGAAGCGCTCGCGATTGCCATCGAAAAGCTCCCACAGCCGGTCCGGCGAGAAGTGGGCCTGGGCATCCGCGTAAAGCGTGTAGTCGGTGAGTCGCTGCATGGGCTTCAGAGGTCGTTCATTGAGGTGATTCAGTTTCTTGATTTCACCGGTTTTTGTCAAATGAGTGCATTGATTGTCTATGTACAAAAAACTGTGGGTGCGCCGCTGTGTGCAAAAAGCACGCTTCTACGGGATGGTTGACAGGGGGTGGAAGGTCAGGGCGCGCAGGCATGCGCGGCCGGTTTGTGTCGATTCTTTACCTGGGATTCACACGTTGGCAGTCATTGCGACGGATCGGTTTTGCACAATGGCTTCAACAGCGAGAGCGCACCCTGAGCATCCATGAACCTTCTGTCCTCCCTCTCCCCTGCAACCGCCGGCCGGGCCCCGTCGCGGCTTCTGGCCCGGGGCATTCCGCTTGCCCTGCTGGCGCTGGCTGCAGCCCTGTCCGGCTGCGCCGGCATGGCCCCGCGGGACGCCGCTCTGCCAGACACCCCCGTGCCCACGGCATGGGCCGCAGGCACCACCGCTGCGCCCGGCAGCGCCGCCACCTCGCTGGCCCAGTGGTGGCAGCGCCTGGGTGACCCGCAACTGACCGCGCTGGTCGAGCAGTCCCTCACGGCCAACACCAGCGTGCGCACGGCCCAGGCCGCGCTGCGGCAGGCGCGCGCCCAGGTGGATGTGCAGGCCGCCGGGCTGGCGCCCCAGGTGGACGCTTCGGCCTCGGCACAGCGCAGTCGCTCGGGCAACAGCGGCACGGGCAACAACTTCCAGCTGGGCTTCGATGCGAGCTGGGAGCCCGACGTCTTCGGCCGCGTGCGCGCCGGGGTCAACGCCAGCGAGGCCGATGCCCGCGCTGCCGAGGCCAGCCTGGCCGACGTGCAGGTGTCGCTGGCGGCCGAGGTGGCCGTGAACTACATCGAGCTGCGCGGCCTGCAGCAGCGCCTGGTGATCGCGCGCAGCAACCTGGCCAGCCAAAGCGAGACCTTGCAGATCACGCAGTGGCGCCTGCAGGCGGGACTGACCACCTCGCTCGTGGCCGAGCAGGCGCGTGCGGCGTCGGAGCAGACCGCCGCCCAGATTCCCGCGCTCGAAGCCAGCCTGGCCCAGTCGCGCCACAGCCTGGCCGTGCTGACGGGCCAGGCGCCGGCCGCGCTCGATGCGCAACTGGCTGCCAGCGTGGCCGTGCCCCAGCCCGGCGATGAACTGGCCATGGCCATCCCCGCCGAAACCCTGCGCCAGAGGCCCGACGTGCGCGCGGCCGAGCAGCGCATCACCGCCGCGCTGGCCCGTGTCTCGCAGGCCGATGCGGCACGCTATCCGGACTTCGGCATCAGCGGATCGCTGGGCTTGCGTGCGCTGACCCTCGGCGCCCTGAGCGGCGGCAGCGCCGTGGCCGCGTCGCTGCTGGGCAGCATTTCGGTGCCGCTGCTCGACGGCGGTGCCGCGCGCGCCCAGGTGCGGGCGCAGGAGGCCAGCCTGGAGCAGGCGCGCATCGCCTACCAGGCGGCCGTGCTCACCGCGCTCAAGGACGTGGAAGATGCGCTGGTGTCCCTGCGCGGCAACCGCGAGCGCCTGGTGCGCCTGCGCTCTGCCGCCGATGCCGCCGGCAATGCCGAGTTGCTGGCGCGCCAGCGCTACAGCAGCGGGCTGATCGACTTCCAGTCGGTGCTGGAGACCCAGCGCACGCTGCTGTCCACGCAGGAGGGCGTGGCCACCACGGTGGCCAGTCTGTCCGCCGACCATGTGCGCCTGTACAAGGCGCTGGGCGGCGGCTGGGAGCCCTGACTGACCTGACCTGGCGTGCAGCCCGGCTGCACGCGGCTTCCCTTTTCACAGCCACCTGGATGTTGCGGCGCACGCGGCGCACGGACACCTGGCAGCCAACGGCCAACGACCCTGCGTATATCCCGCGCGCGGGCGGTGCAGCCCCTCCTTTTTCTGTCTTTTCTCCGAGTCCATCGCCATGACCGACAACACCAAGCCATCGCAGCCCAGTGCTGCCGCCCCCGGGGCCAGCGCCCCGGCCGACCTGCAGGCCCTGCTGGGCGGCGAGCCGCCGCGCCGCTGGTACCGGCGCACCTCGCTGTGGCTGGGCGTGGCCGCCCTGGCGTTGGCCGGCGGCGGCATCTACGCCTGGCAGCTGCAAAAGCAGGCCAGTGCCGCGCCGGTCTACGTGACCGAAGAGGTGAAGACAGGTGACCTCACGCTCTCCGTGTCGGCCAACGGAACGCTGCAGCCCACGCGGCTGGTGACCATTGGCAGCGAGCTGTCGGGCACGGTGCGCCAGGTGATGGTGGACGTGAACGAGAAGGTCAAGAAGGGCCAGGTGCTGGTGGAGCTCGACACCGCCAAGCTCGACGCGCAGGTGCTGCGCTCACGCGCCTCGCTGGCCTCCGCGCAGGCGCGGCAGGCACAGGCTGCGGCCACCACCAAGGAGGCCCTGGCAGGGCTGGGCCGCCTCGAAGAGGTGGCACGCCTGTCCGGCGGCAAGGTGCCCTCGGCCGCTGAACTCGACACCGGCCGCGCCACGCTGGACCGTGCGCGCGCCGACGAGGCCAGCGCCCGCGCCACGGTGGACGACGCGCGTGCGGCCCTGTCCACCGACGAGACCAGCCTGTCCAAGGCCTCCATCCGTTCGCCCATCGACGGCGTGGTGCTCACCCGCACGGTGGAGCCGGGCAACGCCGTGGCCGCATCGCTGCAGGCCGTGACCCTGTTCACCGTGGCCGAGGACCTCACGCGGCTGCGCCTGGACGTGAGCGTGGACGAGGCCGACGTAGGCTCGCTGCAGGTCGGGCAGAAGGCCAGCTTCACGGTCAGCGCCTTCCCCTCGCGGCGCTATCCGGCCGCAGTCACGCGCGTCTCCTTCGGTTCCACCAAGACCGACAACGTCGTCACCTACGTCACCTGGCTGGAGGTGGACAACAGCGACATGAGCCTGCGCCCCGGCATGACGGCGGCGTCCACCATCACATCCACCGAGCGCAAGGACGTGCTGCTGGTGCCCAACACGGCGCTGCGCTTCACGCCAGCGCAGGCTGCGGGCGCGGCCGGTGCGTCGGGCGCTGCCGGTGGCAAACCCCCGGCGGCGCAGCAAGGTGGGGGCATCATGGGACAGCTCATGCCGCGCATGCCGCGCCCGGGTGGCCAGGGCGGGCGCCGCCTTGGCGCCGGTGGTGCGCCGGGTGAGGACGCTGCGTCGAAGACGAAGCAGGTCTGGGTGCTGAAGGACGGCACGCCGCAGGCCTTGAAGGTGCGCGTGGGCATCAGCGACGGCCGCATGACCGAAGTGACGGGCGAGGGCATCGCGCCCGGCATGGCCGTGATCACCGACCAGCGCAGCAACGGGGCAGCGCGATGACGGGCGCGCTGCAGGACAGCGGCGTGCCGCTGATCCGACTGCGCTCGGTGACCAAGGTGTACGGCGAAGGCGCGCTCGCCTTCCAGGCGCTCAAGGGCGTGGACCTGGACATCGCCCAGGGCGACTTCGTGGCCATCATGGGGCCGAGCGGTTCGGGCAAATCCACGGCCATGAACACCCTCGGGTGCCTGGACCGGCCCACCACGGGCGACTACCTGTTCAAGGGCGTGCATGTGGAGGCGCTGCAGCGCGACGAGCGCGCGCGCCTGCGCCGGCGCTTCTTCGGCTTCGTCTTCCAGGGCTTCAACCTGCTGGCGCGCACCTCGGCGCAGGAGAACGTGGAGCTGCCCCTGCTGTACCGCGGCGAGCCTGCGGCGGCGCGCCATGTGGCGGCGGCCAAGGCGCTGGCGGCCGTGGGCCTCAAGGGCTGGGAGCACCACACGCCGGCCGAGTTGTCGGGCGGGCAGCAGCAGCGCGTGGCGATCGCCCGCGCCATCGTCACCGAGCCGGCCGTGCTGCTGGCCGACGAGCCCACCGGCAACCTCGATACGCAGCGCAGCCACGAGATCATGGAGCTGCTGTGGCGCCTGAACGTGGACCTGGGCATCACCGTACTGATGGTCACGCACGAGGGCGACATGGCCAAGTACGCGCGGCGCATCGTGCGCTTCGTCGATGGCGTGGTGGGCAGCGACGAGCCGAACCCGCACCCGCGCGGCCTGTCCGCTCCTGCTGCGGCATTGCCGGCGGAGGTGCACTGATGTTCCTCAGTTCCATCCTGATGGCGCTGCGCTCCATCCGGCGCAACCTCATGCGCTCGTTCCTGACCATTCTGGGCATCGTGATCGGCGTGAGCGCGGTGATCACCATGGTCACGCTGGGCAACGGCGCCACGGTGTCCATCCAGAACCAGATTTCGGGCCTGGGCACCAACCTGCTGCAGGTGCGCCCCGGCCAGCGCATGGGGCCGGGCGGCGGCGTGGGCGGGGCGGCTTTCAAGGACACCGATGCCGATGCCATTGCGCAGCAGATCGGCGGCATCCTGGCCGTGGCGCCCGAGTCGCGTGCGTCCGCCACCGTGGTGGCGGGCGGGCGCAACTGGTCCACCAGCATCATCGGCAGCACCAATGCCTGGCTGCAGACGGGCAACTGGACGCTGCGCATCGGCCGCGAATTCACCGACGATGAGCTGCGCGCCGGGGCTGCGGTCTGCGTGATCGGCGAGACCGTGCGACGCGAGCTCTACGGCACGCGCGACGCCGTGGGCGAGCAGCTGCGCGTGAAGGCCTTCTCGTGCGAGGTGGTGGGCGTGCTGGCCTCCAAGGGGCAGGGCGCCTTCGGCAACGACCAGGACGACACCGTGCTGGTGCCACTGCGCACCCTGCAGCGCCGTGTGACGGGCAACACCCGCGTGAACACCCTCTTGGTGTCGATGAAGGACGGCAGCGAACCCGAGCGCGTGAAGGCCAGCCTGACCCAGCTGCTGCGCGAGCTGCGCAAGCTCTCCGACACCGACGAGGACAACTTCAACGTGCTCGATACCAAGCAGCTCGGCGAGGCACTCTCGGGCACCACCAAGGTCATGACCACGCTGCTCGGCGCGGTGGCGGCCGTGAGCCTGCTGGTGGGCGGCATCGGCATCATGAACATCATGCTGGTCAGCGTGACCGAGCGCACCCGCGAGATCGGGCTGCGCTTGGCCATCGGCGCGCTCGAGCGCGAGGTGCTGCTGCAGTTTCTGATCGAGGCCGTGGTGCTGGCGGCGCTGGGCGGGCTCATCGGCATCGTGCTGGCCACGGCGGCCTCGCTGGGGTTGTCGGTGCTGATGGGCGTGCCCTACCTGTTCAACCCGGGCGTAAACCTGCTGTCCTTCGTGTTCTCGGCCGGCATCGGCGTGGTGTTTGGCTACTTCCCCGCACGACGTGCTGCGCGCATGGACCCCATAGACGCCCTGCGCCACGAGTGATGTGCCTCCCCGGTGCCGTGGCACCGGGGCAGGGCGGGTAGTCGCTCCATTTGCGCCCCAAGTTGGTGACATGCTGCACCGCAGCGAGGCACCCGGCGGCGCCGCGCCAGCGCTGCCGCAGGGTTGCACCCGCAAAAAGAGTCGGCACGCTTATTGCTGAACTGAGCTGTCCGCCGGTAAAGCTGCCCGCGCACTGATAACAACCCCTCCGCTAATGATGGCGGAACACCCGAGCGAGCTGCGGCTTTCGTAGCCGGCTGCTTGGTAGTTCCAACCCACGCCCGTGGTTCCGCGGAGGGTGCGTTGTGCCGCAAGGCATGGCACATCCTGCACCCCTCGAACTGGTTCCCCGGGTCCTTGCAGGATGAGCAAGCATGAAAATCGTACTCATTGGCCACGGCATGGTCGGCCACAAGTTCCTCGAAAGCCTGGCCGAAACCGGCATCACCGGTGCCGAAGTCACCGTGCTGTGCGAGGAGCCGCGCCCCGCCTACGACCGCGTGCATCTGTCGGCCTTCTTCAGCGGCACCTCGGCCGATGAACTCTCCCTGGTCGAGCCCGGCTTTTTCGAGCGCACCGGTTTCACGCTGCGCCTGGCCGCGCGCGCCGCAGCGGTGGATCGCCGCACCCGCACCGTGACCACGGCCGATGGCGAGGTGCTGCCCTACGACAAGCTGGTGCTGGCCACCGGCTCCAACCCCTTCGTGCCCCAGGTGCTGGGGCGCGACCGCGAGCACTGCTTCGTCTACCGCACCATCGAAGACCTGGAGGCCATGCAGGCCTCGGGCGCCAAGTCGAAGACCGGCGTGGTCGTGGGCGGCGGCCTGCTGGGCCTGGAATGCGCCAAGGCCTTGAGCGACATGGGTCTTGAAACCCACGTGGTCGAGTTCGCCCCGCGGCTCATGGCCGTGCAGGTGGACGAAGGCGGTGGCCGTGTGCTGCGCGCCAAGATCGAGGAACTGGGCGTGCAGGTGCACACCGGCCGCAACACCCAGGAGATCACCGATGGCGCCCGTGCGCGCCACCGCATGGTGTTTGCCGACGGCACCTGGCTGGAGACCGACATGATCGTCTTCTCCGCCGGCATCCGCCCGCGTGATGACCTGGCGCGCCAGTCCCTGCTGGCCGTCGGCCCGCGCGGCGGCGTGGCCATCGACAGCGCCTGCCGTACCAGCGACCACGACGTCTACGCCATCGGCGAATGCGCGTCTTGGAACGAGCAGACCTTCGGCCTGGTGGCGCCCGGCTACGACATGGCCCGTGTGGCCGCCCGCCACATCGCCGGCGATGCCGACGCCGCCTTCGTCGGCGCGGACATGAGCACCAAGCTCAAGCTCATGGGCGTGGACGTGGCCAGCATCGGCGACGCGCATGCGAAAACGCCGCACAGCCGCACCTGCCAGTACGTGGACGAGCGCCGCCAGATCTACAAGAAGATCGTCATCAGCGAAGACGGCAAGCAGCTGCTGGGCGCCGTGCTCATCGGCGACGCTACCGAATACGGCACGCTGCTGCAGATGGCGCTCAACGGCATCGCGCTGCCCGAGGACCCCGAGTTCCTGATCTTCCCGTCCAGCGACGGCAAGGCCAAGCCCGGCCTGGGCGTGGACGCGCTGCCCGACACGGCGCAGATCTGCTCGTGCAACAACGTTACCAAGGGCGGCATCTGCGAAGCCGTGGGCAATGGCGCCTGCACCATCGCCGAGATGAAGGCCTGCACCAAGGCCGGCGCAACCTGCGGCGGCTGCGTGCCCCTGGTCACCCAGGTCATGAAGGCCGAGATGGCGCGCCGCGGTATGGCCGTGAACAACCACATCTGCGAGCACTTCGCGTACTCGCGCCAGGAGATATACCACTTGGTGCGCGTGGGCAACATCAAGAGCTTTGAGGACCTGATGGCAAAGCACGGCAAGGGCATGGGCTGCGATATCTGCAAGCCCGTGGCGGCCAGCGTGTTCGCCTCGTGCTGGAACGAGTTCGTGCTCAAGAAGGAGTTGGCCGGCCTGCAGGACAGCAACGACTACTACCTGGGCAACATCCAGAAAGACGGCACCTACTCGGTGGTGCCGCGCATGCCCGGCGGCGAGGTCACGCCCGACGGCCTGATCGCCGTGGGCCAGGTGGCCAAGAAGTACGGCCTGTACACCAAGGTCACGGGCGGCCAGCGCGTGGACCTGTTCGGTGCGCGCGTGGAGCAACTGCCCACCATCTGGGAGGAGCTGATCGCCGCCGGCTTCGAGTCGGGCCATGCATACGGCAAATCACTGCGCACGGTCAAGAGCTGCGTGGGTTCGACCTGGTGCCGCTACGGCGTGGGCGACAGCGTGGGCCTGGCCGTGGAGCTGGAGCACCGCTACAAGGGCCTGCGCTCGCCGCACAAGATCAAGTTCGGCGTGTCGGGCTGCACGCGCGAATGCGCCGAGGCGCAGGGCAAGGACATCGGCATCATCGCCACCGAAAAGGGCTGGAACCTCTACATCTGCGGCAACGGCGGCATGAAGCCGCGCCACGCCGAGCTGTTCGCGTCCGACCTGTCCAAGGAAGACCTGGTGCGCATGATCGACCGGGTGCTGATGTTCTACGTGCGCACGGCCGACCGGCTGCAGCGCACCAGCACCTGGCGCGAGAACCTCGAAGGCGGCCTGGCCTACCTCACGGACGTGCTGATCAAGGACAGCCTGGGCCTGTGCGCTGAGCTCGAAGCCCAGATGCAGCACGTGGCGGACACCTACCAGTGCGAGTGGAAGACGGCCGTGACCGACCCCGAGACGCGCAAGCGCTTTCGCTCGTTCGTGAACAGCGACAAGGCCGACGAGAACGTGCTCTTCGTCGAGGAACGCGGCCAGATCCGCCCGGCGCGCGCCGACGAACGCAGCCCCGCCAAGATCATCCCCATCCGCCAGGCCGCTTGAAGAAGAAGGACGAGAACACCATGAGCGCACTTCCCATGAACAGCCGCACCGACTCCCTTGCCTGGACCGACATCTGCGCGGTCGACGACATCCTGCCCAGCACCGGCGTCTGCGCCCTGGTGGCCGACCGCCATGTGGCCGTGTTCCGCACCGGCAGCGACCAGTTCTTCGCCATCGACAACGTGGACCCCAAGTCGGGTGCCAGCGTGCTCTCGCGCGGGCTCATCGGCAACCTGGGCGAGCGCGTCGTGGTCGCCTCGCCGCTGTACAAGAACCATTTCGACCTGCGCACCGGCGAATGCCTGGAGGCGCCCGAGCATTCGGTGCAGGCGCATGGCGTGCGCAGCGAAGGCGGCCGCATCAGCGTCGCAGTGGCCTGAGGATTGGCCGCGCGGGCATGCTGGCGGGGTTAGCATCTGCGTATCCTGAACCCTGGAGATACCGCATGCCCGACCTGGCCGCAGCGCCCCTGTCCGTTTCCAGCCTCGTGCTGCGCTCGCGCCAGCTCGAGATCGATGCGGTGCACCACCTGGCCAGCCGGGCCGCGCTGGTGGACGTGGTCGGCCAGCTGATCGAGGGCCTGCAGCGCGAGCGCGGTGCATCGGGCGTGTACCTGGCCTCCAAGGCACAGCGCTTTGCCGACCTGCGTGGCCGCATCGTGCAGGAGGTGGTGTTGCTCGAAGCCAAGCTGCGCGCGGAGTTTGCCCAGCATGTCGAGCCCGCCCAGGGCGCCACGGCCAAGGCCTTGTCGCTGATGGCGTGGGCGCTGCTGGGGCTCGATTCGCTGCCCGCGCTGCGCAGCCAGATCGACAAGCAGGCGATGGCGGCGCACGACTCGATTGCCGCGTTCAGCCACCTGATCGCCGGGCTGATCGAACTGGTCTTCCACGTGGCCGATGCGGCCGCTTTGCCCAGTGTCTCGCGCCAGCTCGTGGCCCTGCTGCACCTGGTGCAGGCGCAGGAAGAAGCAGGCCAGGAGCGGGCCATGGGCGCGCTGCTCTTCGCGTCCGGCCAGGGCAGCGATGCGCACCAGCAGCGCGTGCTGCACCTGATCGATGCGCAGGAGCGCAGCCTGCGCGTGTTTTCCGAGTTTGCCGACCCGGCCTTGCGCACGAGCTGGGAGCAACAGCAACTGGCCCCAGGCATGGCCCAGCTGGAGCGCCTGCGGCGCACGCTGTGCGTGGCCCGCCCCGGTGCGGCGCTGGACAGCAACCTGAGCGACGCCTGGTTCGACGTGTCCACCGAGCGCATCAACGCGCTGTGGCAACTGCAGGTCGAGCTGGTGCAGCGCCTGCGCGAAGACTGCGCGGCCCGCATCCTCGAAGCCCAGCAGGACCTGCAGGATTCCAGGGGCCTGCTGCGCGGCCTGCGCGACAACCCGCCGCAGCGCACGCACGCGGTGGACCGCTTCTTCGACATTGCCATCGCACCCGAGGCCGTGCCCGAGCAGGCCGCCAGCGCGCATGCCGGTGAATCGGCATCGCTGCTGGAGCTGCTGCAGGCCCAGTCGGCGCGCATGGCCAGCATGGAGGCCGAGCTTGAAGCGGCGCGCCGCACGCTCAACGAGCGCAAGGTGATCGAGCGCGCCAAGGGCGTGCTGATGGCCCGCCTGGGCATGAACGAGGAAGTCGCCTTCCGCGTGCTGCAAAAGACCTCGATGGACCAGAACCGCCGCCTGCTCGACGTGGCCGAGGCCACGCTGTCCCTGCCGGACCTGGCGTTCGCCCACCCCGACCGCAAGGGCGAAAAGCCCCTCTGATCCATGGTGGTGCCTTGCGTGCACCGCCTTGAAGCCATTCCTGCACCGAACGCTTGCCGTATGCACGGAATGCGGGACACAAAGGACCGTCGGCTGCCCCAACGAGGGTACGGAACTTGCATGGAATAGCCTGGATGGCGGGCTAACGGCGGCCTGCCATCCACCGCCTGCGGTTGCCCGCAGGTCCAGGAATCGCGCATCCGAGGATAACGGCGTCCATTGCGTTCCCCATCTGCATGGGGGCGCAGCGGACGCCGTTTTCTTTTTTCCCCTCATCCTCTTCTTCTTGCGCGCTTCCCCGGGTGGACCCCTTGGGGAAGCATGCCAGTCTCCCCGTCCCAAAGGAAGTGCAATGGCCTACCTCGCCCCCGCCGAGTTCGTGACCAAGATGGTCGATTCCGGTGAATCCAAGCTCCTGATGTCCACCCGCGACACGCTGATCCGCTCCTTCATGGCCGGTGCCATGCTGGCACTGGGCGCCGCCTTCGCGGTCACCGTCACGGTGAACACCGGCAACCCGCTGCTGGGGGCAATGCTCTTTCCGGGTTGCTTCATCCTGCTGTACCTGCTGGGCTATGACCTGCTGACCGGTGTGTTCACGCTGGCCCCGCTGGCCGTGCTCGACAAGCGTCCTGGCGCCACCTGGCGTGGCGTCTTTCGCAACTGGACGCTGGTGTTCTGCGGCAACTTCGCAGGGGCCTTCATGGTGGCGGTGTTCATGGCCATCATCTTCACCTTCGGATTCAGCGAGGCGCCCAACGCAGTCGGCATAAAAATCGGCCACATTGGCGAGGGCCGCACGGTGGGTTACTCCGCGCACGGCGCCGCCGGCATGCTGACCCTGTTCATCCGTGGCGTGATGTGCAACTGGATGGTGTCCACCGGCGTGGTGGCGGCCATGATGTCTACCTCGGTGTCGGGCAAGGCCATCGGCATGTGGATCCCCATCGCCCTGTTCTTCTACATGGGTTTCGAGCACAGCATCGTCAACATGTTCCTGTTCCCCTCGGGTCTGCTGCTGGGTGGCAACTTCACGGTCATGGACTACCTGGTCTGGAACGAAATCCCCACCGTGATCGGCAACCTGGTGGGCGGCCTGACCTTTGTGGGCGCCATGCTGTACTCCACGCACTACAAGACCGCGCCCAAGCGCAAGATTGCCTGAGCGTTGCCCATGCACGCCTTGCGCGTCACGCTCGGCCAGCATTCCGAGGCCGGGCACAAGGGAGTCAACCAGGACTTCCACGGTGCCGTGCTGCCCGTGGGACCGCAGCGCGGCACCAAGGGCATCGCGCTCGCGCTGGCCGATGGCATAGGCTCCAGCGCCGTGAGCCAGGAGGCCAGCGCGGCGGCGGTGCGCGGCTTTCTCGACGACTACTACGCCACGTCCGAGGCCTGGTCGGTGCGCCGCTCGGCCCAGCGCGTGCTGGGCGCCACCAATGCCTGGCTGCATGCGCAGACCCTGCGCAGCCATGCGCGCTTCGACAAGGACCGGGGCTATGTCACCACCTTCAGCGCCCTCATCCTCAAGGGCCGCGAGGTGCATTTGCTGCACGTCGGCGATGCGCGCATCTACCGCGTGCACGCCACGGCCCTGGAGCAGTTGACCGAGGACCACCGCGTGCACCTGTCCTCGGTCGAATCCTTCCTGGGCCGGGCGCTGGGCATGGGGCCCAACGTGGAGATCGACTACCGCAGCCTGCCGGCCGAGGTGGGTGATGTCTACCTGCTGGCGACCGATGGGGCGTACATGCATCTGGATGCGACCGCTGTGCACGCGGCCATTGCGCAGTGCGCGGATGACTTCGATGCGGCGGCGCGGGTGCTGGTCGCCGCTGCCCAGGCGCGCGGGGCCACCGACGACCTGACGGTGCAGTTGCTGCGCATCGACGCGCTGCCCGAGGACCGGGCATTGGCACACCTGCCGCCGCAGCGCGAGGGGCTGTCCCTGCCGCCGCCGCTCTCGCCGCGCATGGGCTTCGAGGGCTACACCATCGTGCGCGAACTGCATGCGAGCTCGCGCAGCCACGTGCACCTGGCCGTGGACGACGCCACGGGCGAGCAGGTGGTGATCAAGACCCCTTCCGTGGACCTGGCTGCGGAGAAGGACTACCTGGACCGCTTTCTGCTGGAGGAGTGGGTGGCGCGGCGCATCCACAGCCCGCACGTGCTGCGGGTGGCCGGCAGCGAGAGACCACGCCAGCATGTCCATGTGGCCATGGAGTTCGTGGACGGGCAGACCCTTGCCCAGTGGATGACCGACCACCCCTTGCCGGACCTGGATGCCGTGCGCAGCCTCGTCGCCCAGATCGGCAAGGGCCTGCAGGCCTTCCATGCGCGCGAAATGCTGCACCAGGACCTCCGGCCCGAGAACCTGCTGATCGACCGCAGCGGCACGGTGAAGCTTATCGATTTCGGGTCGGTGCATGTGGCGGGCCTTGCCGAGGGGACGCGCGCTGCACGCGCGGATGCCATTGCCGGCACGCTGCAGTACACCGCGCCCGAGTACTTCGTGGGCGGCGAGGGCGATGCCCGCTCGGACCTGTTCTCGCTGGCGGTGCTGACTTACCAGATGCTCACCGGCCAGTTGCCCTATGGCCTGCAGGTGGTGCGCCTGCGCTCACCGGCAGAGCTCAGGCAATTGCGCTATGTGCCCGTGCGCCATCTGCGGCCCGGGCTGCCGGCCTGGCTCGATGGCGTGCTGCAAAAAGCCCTGCAACCCGAGGCATCCAAACGCCAGGAGGCGGTGTCCGAGTTCCTGTACGACCTGCAATCGCCCGGCGCGCAGTTCCAGCGCCTGCGCGCGCCACCCCTGGTGGAGCGCAATCCGGTGCTGTTCTGGCAGGCGGTGTCGTGCCTTTTGGGGCTGGCGGTGCTGCTGCTGTTGGGAATGCGCGCTTGCGGAAACTGAATGAACCCTTGCGGTTCGGCGCGCGAGAAAGAAGAGGAGCGATGCAGCCCTGTGGCCGTGAAGGCCTTTGCCGCGTGGGGACAACCGGCACGGGCAGGCAGAGCGCGGCATTCAGGCCGCGCTCCACTGCGCCGTGTACTTACTGGATGCTCAGCGTGGTGGCCTTGCTGACGGGTTCCACACGCACCAGGGTGAGTGTGAGCACGCCGTTTTCGAGCTTGGCGCTGCTGGCCGCGGCATCGATGTCGGTGGCCAGTTCCCAGGCGCGCTGCACCTGGCGGGGGGCACCTTCCACGCTGGAAAGGCGCACCACATTGCCTTCGATGGCGATCTGCAGTTGCTCACGGGTCACGCCGGGCACATCCAGCTGCAAGGTGGTGGCCTTGTCGTCCTGCGTGACGGTCACGCCGGCAGAGCGGGCAGGGGCTGCATTGGCAAAGCTGCCGAGCAAGAAGCGCTGCAGCGCGAGGTCGGCGGAACGGGGGGCGTTGTTGAAGGCGGAACGGCGGGCGACGGGGGCGAAGATCATGAAAAGGACTCCTATACACTGCGCGGCTCTCGACGTGGTCGCCGCATGGACAGAACTTGTGTACGGCCGCGCGGGTTTTCAAGGGGAAAAAGAGCATGAATAAATTGCGGTTCGCGGGCTTGAAATCATGCGCTGCGGCATTACGTCATTCCGTTTTGGCCGTTGCGGCCACGCTGGCCTGCACGCTGGCACCCGCCTTCAGCAGCTGGGCGCAGGGCACAGCACCCGCTGCTGCAACGGCACTCGCCAAGCCCGTGAAGATGGCGCTGATCGAAAGCCTCTCGGGCTCCTTTGCCAACACCGGCGAAGCCGTCTACCGCAACATCTACTGGGCCATGGAGCGCGTCAACGCGCGCGGCGGCGTGGCACTGCCGGCCAGTGCCGGCGGCCCGCGCCTGCTGGCGCTGGAGCGCTATGACAGCAAGGGCCAGAACGAGGAAGCCCTGTCGGCCCTGCGCGCGGCCATCGATGACGGCGCGCAGGTCATCCTGCAGGGCAACTCCTCGGCCACGGCCGCAGTGCTGATCGAGGCCATCAACAAACACAACGAGCGCGAGCCGAACAAGCGCGTGATCTTCCTCAACTACTCGGCGGTGGACCCGATTCTGACCAACGAGAAGTGCAGCTTCTGGCACTTCCGCTTCGACGCGCATGCCGACATGCGCATGGCGGCTCTGATGGACGTCATGCGCGACGACAAGGCCCTCAAAAGCGTCTACCTGATCGGCCAGGACTACAGCTTCGGCCAGGCCGTGCTGCGCGAGGCGAAAAAGCAGCTCGCAGCCCAGCGGCCCGATGTGGCCGTGGTGGGCGAAGAGCTGCACGCCGTAGGCCGCGTGAAGGACTTCGCACCCTACGCCGTGAAGATCAAGACCAGCGGCGCGCAGGCCGTGGTCACCGGCAACTGGGGCAACGACCTCACGCTGCTGGTGAAGGCCGCGCGCGAGGTGGGCTACGAGGGCAGCTTCTACACCTTCTACGGCAATGCCCTGGGCGCGCCGGCCGCCATCGGCGACGCCGGCATCGGCAAGGTAGTGGCCGTGGCCGACTGGCTGCCCAACGTGCCGGGCGCGCCCAGTGAGGCCTTCTACCAGTCCTTTCGCGAGCGCTTTCCCAAGCCCCAGGACGACTACGTGCACATGCGCATGCAGCTCATGGTGGAGGCACTCGCCCAGTCCATCGAGCGTGCGGGCAGCACCGACCCGGTGGCCGTGGCGCGCCAGATGGAAAAGGCCAGCGTGCAGCTCTCGGGCCAGGGCGGCAGCATGCGCGCGGCGGACCACCAGTTCCAGCAGGCGCTGGTGGTGGGCGTGATGGACAAGAAGGGCGCACCGGGCGTCAAGTTCGACGTCGAAGGCTCGGGCTACGGCTTTCGCGTGGTGCGCCAGATCACGCCTGCCAAGGCCCAGCAGCCCCACAGCTGCACCATGCAGAGGCCTTGATACGGCAGCGTGCGCGGGCCCGCAGCCGGCCCCGCACGTCAGGCGGGCGAAGGGCCGGGGCGCCTTTTGTCCGCATATCGATATGACAAGTTAGCGCAACGCGCGCCGGCCCGGGGCCACAGAATTTGCAGCATTGTTCATCCATGCGCGAATCGCCCCCACCGTGTCCTATGCCCTGTCCCTGCTCGACAAGAGCCCTGTTCCTGAAGGCGCCACTGCGGCCCAGGCGCTGCAGCGCACCGTGGCGCTGGCGCAGCGCGCCGAGCAACTGGGCTACCGCCGCTTCTGGGTGGCCGAGCACCATGGCAACCCGGGCCTGGCGGGCTCGGCGCCCGAGGTGCTGGTGGCGCACCTGCTGGCGCGCACCGCGCGCATCCGCGTGGGCTCGGGCGGCGTCATGCTGCAGCACTACAGTCCCTTCAAGGTGGCCGAGGCCTTCAAGCTCTTGGCCGCGCTGGCACCGGGCCGCGTGGACCTGGGCGTGGGGAAGGCGCCGGGCGGCCTGCCGCTGTCCACCCGCGCGCTGCAGGCGGCACGCGACCCCGCACGCAAGGCCGACTTCGCAGCGCAACTGGCCGAGCTCGACGCCTTTGTTTCCAACACCCTCGCGGCCGACCACCCCCTGGCCGGCGCCGTGGCCCTGCCCGAGCCACCGAGCCTGCCCGAGCGCTTTCTGCTCGGCGGCAGCCCCGACAGCGCCGCGCTGGCCGCACGCCACGGCTGGCAGTTCGTCTACGCCGGGCATTTCAATGGCGACCCCGTGAACATCGAGCGCTCGGTGCAGGTCTACCGCGAGGCCGCAGGCCGTGCGCCGCTGCTCGCGCTGTATGCCCTGGTCGCAGACACGCAGGAGGAGGCCGAGCGCTTGGTGGGCGCGCTGCGCGTGTTCAAGCTGCACCTGTCCACCGGCCAGAGCGTGAACCTGCCCAATGAAAAGGCCGCCGCCGAGTTCGCGCGCCAGGCCGGCGTGACCGACTACCGCCTCGAAGAAACCCGCCCGCACGTGATCGCGGGCTCGCAGGCCTTCGTGCGCCATGCGCTCGATGCATTGGCAGAGCGCTACGGCATCGAGGAGTTCGTGGTCGACACGCCCGTCACCGGCTTTGCCGAGCGCCTCGCCTCGGTCGAGTTGCTCGCCGGGGCCCTGCAGACCGCCGAAGCCTGATCCCCCAAGAAGGAAAAAACCATGAGCAACAAGACACCCATCCGCTTCGGCCTGATGCTGCACGGCGCAGGCGGCCACATGAATTCATGGAAGCACCCCGCCGGCCCGGCCGACGCGAGCGTGAACCTGCAGTTCTACATCGACACCGCGCGCAAGGCCGAGGCCAATGGCATCGCCTTTGCCTTCGTGGCCGATGGCCTGTTCATCAACGAGAAGTCGATCCCGCACTTCCTGAACCGCTTCGAGCCCATCTCCATCCTCTCGGCACTGGCCGTGGCCACGTCGAAGATCGGCTTGGCGGGCACCATCTCCACCTCGTACAGCGACCCGTTCACGGTGGCGCGCCAGTTCGCCTCGCTGGACCTCATCAGCCAGGGCCGCGCGGGCTGGAACGTGGTGACCACGCCGCTCGAAGGCACGGCCAGCAACTACAGCCGCCAACACCCCGACCACGCGCTGCGCTACGAGATCGCCGACGAGTACCTGGAGGTGACCCAGGGCCTGTGGGACAGCTGGGACGAGGACGCCGTGGTGCGCAACCGCGCCACCGGCCAGTTCTTCGACCCCGCCAAGCTGCACACGCTCAACCACAAGGGCCGCTTCTTCCAGGTGGCCGGGCCGCTGAACATCGGCCGCTCGGCCCAGGGCCAGCCGGTGATCTTTCAGGCCGGTTCGTCCGATGCGGGCGTAGGGCTGGCGGGCAAGTACGCCGACGCGGTGTTCACGCATTCGCCCAACCTCGAGGCCACGCGCGCCTTCCTGCGCCAGGTCAAGGCCAGCGCGGTGGCGCAGGGCCGCCAGGGCAGCGACGTGAAGATCTTCCCGGGCATCGGCCCGGTGGTGGGTGCCACGCAGGAGGAGGCCGAGGCCAAGTACCAGGCCATCCGCGAACTGCTCACGGTGCAGGAAGCGCTGGCCTACCTGGGCCGCTATTTCGACCACCACGATTTCAGCCAGTACCCGCTGGACGAGCCCTTCCCGGAACTGGGCGAGATCGGGCGCAACAGCTTTCGCTCCACCACTGACCGCATCAAGGCCGACGCCAAGGAGCGTGGCCTTACGCTGCGCCAGGTGGCACTGGAGGCGGCCACGCCGCGCTCGCAGTTCGTGGGCACAGGCGAGCGGGTGGCCGACGAGATCATCCGCTGGGTGGACGAGGGTGCGGCCGATGGCTTCATCCTCGGCTTCCCGGTGCTGGCCCAGGGGCTCGACGACTTCGTGACCCATGTCATCCCCGTGCTGGAGGCGCGTGGCCGCTACGAGCGCACCTTGCCCGGCGCCACGCTGCGCGACCACCTGGGCCTGCCGCGCAAGGCCAGCCGGTATGCGGCTGTGGATGGGCTGGGCGCCACCGACAGGAAGGTCGCCTGATGGGCGCCGCACTGCCTGCGGTCGGCGCTGAAGATGTGGCGCGCGTGGAGGAGGGCATCGCTGCCTTCATCGGAGAGTTCAAGGCCCTGCGCCAGGACCTGCACCGCCACCCCGAGCTGTCCTTCCAGGAGCACCGCACCGCCGCCATCGTGGCCGAGCGCCTGGCGGCCTGGGGCTACGAGGTGACCCCCGGCATTGCCGGCACGGGCGTGGTGGGGCGGCTGGTGCGTGGCAATGGCGGCAAGTCCCTGGGCATCCGCGCCGACATGGACGCATTGCCCATCACCGAGGCCACGGGCCTGCCCTATGCCAGCGAAAACGCCGGCGTGATGCATGCGTGCGGGCACGACGGGCACACCACCGTGCTGCTGGCTGCGGCGCGCTTCCTGGCCGAGTCGGGCCGCTTCGACGGCACGCTGAACCTGATCTTCCAGCCCGCCGAGGAGAACGGCGGCGGCGCCAACCGCATGATCGCCGAGGGTCTGTTCGAGCGCTTTCCCTGCGATGCGGTGTTCGGCCTGCACAACTGGCCCTGCGTGGGCGCGGGGCACTTCGGCTGCGTCACCGGGCCGGCCATGGCCTCGGTGGACCAGATCACCATCACCGTGCGCGGCAAGGGCGGCCATGGCGCTGCGCCGCACGAGACGGTGGACCCGGTGGTGGCCGCAGCGCACATCATCACGGCACTGCAGACGGTGGTCTCGCGCAACGTCGACCCGCTGGACATGGGCGTGGTCACCGTGGGCTCGATCCACGGCGGTGCCGCCCCGAATGTGATTCCCGAAAGCGTGGAGCTCAAGCTCACCGCCCGTGCCTTCAAGCCCGAGGTGCGCGCCGTTCTGCAAGAGCGCATTCCGGCCATCGCGCGGGCCCAGGCCGAGAGCTTTGGCGCCACGGCTGAGGTGCAGTACCGCCCGGGCTACCCCGCGGTGCTGAACCACGATGCCGAGACGGCGCTGGCGCGCAGTGTGGCCGTGGACACCTTCGGCGCTGCGCGCGTGGACGCCGGCTTTCGCCCGCGCACGGCCAGCGAGGACTTCGCCTTCATGCTGCTCCAGCGGCCCGGCAGCTATGTCTTCGTGGGCAATGGCGACGGCGCCTCGCTGCACAGCCCGTACTACGACTTCAACGACGCCATCCTCGCGCCCTCGGCCACTTACTGGGTGCGCCTGGCCGAGCGCTTCCTGGCGCCCGCATGACCCCTTTTCTGTTGCCTTGATGGACGCGACACCATGAGCGAACGATTCGTCTACACCACCCCCCTGGACCCTCTGGCACGCCCGCTGGTGGAGGAACTCAGCCACGAGTACCAGAGCCGCTATGGCGACTTCTACGAGCGCGAGGGCGGCCCGCGCGAGATGGAGAAGTACCCGGCCGAGCTGTTCTCGCCGCCCGAGGGGGGCAACTTCGTGCTGCTGCTGCGCGATGGAGTGGCCATCGGCGGTGGCGCCTTCAAGCGCCACCCGGACCCCGGCACGGCCGAGGTCAAGCGCGTGTGGACGCACTCGGCCCAGCGCCGCCAGGGCCTGGCACGCCGGGTGGTGCAGGAGCTCGAGGCCCAGGCGCTGCGCCAGGGCTACACGCGCATCTACCTGACCACGGGCTTTCGCCAGCCCGAGGCCGTGGCGCTGTACCTGGGCCAGGGCTATGCGGCCTTGTTCGACCCGTCGGCGCCCGAGGGCACTTACCGCTCGCTGCCGTTCGAGAAAACCCTTGTGCCCGCCTCGTCCGCCTTTGCCTCGGCTTTTATCGAACCTCTGGCCCGAGCGGCCTGAGCCGTCCTTCCTCGCTTCACCCCACAAGAACCACATGTCCACCACCACCACGCTTGATGCGTCGCACGCGCTGCCTTCGGGCCCGGCGCCTGCCGTGCAGCACCACCCCGCGCCCCCGGCAGCGGCGCCAACTGCCGTGCCCCCCGTGAAGGGCGATTACTCGCACTACAAAGTGGTGCCTGCGCGCTACCGCGCACGGGCCGTGGGCACGGCGTTTGCCGCCGTGGTCATCGCGCTGGTGCTGTACTCGGTGCTCACCAACCCGCGCTGGGGCTGGGCGATATTCGCCGAATGGTTCTTTGCCGAGCCGGTGCTCGTGGGCCTGGGCCGCACCTTGCTGCTCACGGCGCTGGGCGCGCTGTTCGGCTTCACACTGGGCACGGCGCTGGCGCTGGCCCGGGTGTCGCGCTCGCCGCTGCTGGCGGGGCTGTCGTGGACCTTCGTCTGGATCTTCCGCTCCATCCCGGTGATCGTGCTGCTGCTCATCATCAACAACCTCGGGTACCTCTACGAGACGGTGAGCCTGGGCGTGCCGTTCACGGGTTGGACCTTCTTCTCCTACCCCACCACGCAGCTCATCAGCCCCTTCGTGGCGGCGCTGATCGGGCTCACGCTCAACCAAGCGGCCTTTGCCTCGGAAATCGTGCGCGGGGGCATCCTGTCGGTGGACCAGGGGCAGTTGGAGGCGGCCGCTGCGCTCGGCCTGCCGCGCCGGCGCCAGGCCTTTCGCATCGTGCTGCCGCAGGCCATGCGCTCCATTTTGCCCAGCGGCTTCAACGACATCATCGGGCTGGCCAAGGGCACGTCCAACGTCTACATCCTGGCGCTGCCCGAGCTGTTCTACACCATCCAGATCATCTACCGGCGCAACCTGGAGGTGATCCCGCTGCTGATGGTCGCTACCGTCTGGTACCTGGTGATCCTCACCGTGCTGTCCATCGTGCAGCACTACATCGAGCGGCATTTTGCCAAGGGCGCCCTGCGCAACCCGCCGCCCTCGCTGTTCACGGCCATCGTACGGCGCCTGGGGTTCGCTCCCAAGGCCTTGCCGCAGTCTGCCGAGCCCGCTGCCGCACCGCAGGCCGCGCCCGCCGGCACCGTGCCGCGCTGGAGTGGCGGCCTCACGCGCGGCGGCGAGGTCACCATCCACGGCGTCTCCAAGCACTATGGCGCGCTGCAGGTGCTCAAGGACGTGACGCTCACCGTGCCACCCGGCAGCGTGACGGTGGTGCTGGGCCAGTCGGGCTCGGGCAAGTCCACGCTGCTGCGCACCATCAACCACCTGGAGCGGGTGGACGGCGGCTTCATCGCCATCGATGGCGAGCTGATCGGCTACCGCCAGGATGCTGACACCCTGTACGAACTGGGCGAGAAGGACATCCTCACGCGCCGCGTGGACGTGGGCATGGTGTTCCAGAACTTCAACCTGTTCCCCCACCTCACGGTGCTGGAAAACATCATCGAGGCCCCCATCAGCGTGCGCGGCGTGCTGCGCCCCGAGGCCGAGGCCCTGGCGCAGGAGCTGCTGGCCCGGGTGGGCCTGAGCGACAAGGCGCACAGCTACCCGCGCCAGCTCTCGGGCGGCCAGCAGCAGCGCGTGGCGATCGCGCGGGCGCTGGCCTTGCGCCCCAAGGTGCTGCTGTTCGACGAGCCCACTTCGGCGCTCGACCCGGAGCTGGTGGGCGAGGTGCTCGACGTGATCAAGGAACTGGCGCGTTCGGGCACCACGCTGGTCATTGTCACGCACGAGATCGGTTTCGCCCGCGAGGTGGCCGACACCGTGGTCTTCATGGAGCAGGGGCAGATCCTGGAGACCGGCACGCCGGACCAGGTGTTCAACCGCCCTGCGCACCCACGCACCGCAGAGTTCCTGGCCAAGGTGCTCTAGCAGCCCGCCGCAGTTCTTTCGCTCCCTCGCACGCGCAGCGCCCGGCTGGGCGCCAGCGTGCCCGCATTGTCTTTTCTTCATGGCTTTTTTCAGGAACCATCCGATGAACTTCACCCGCCGCTCCACCTTTCTTGCCCTGGCGCTGGCCGCCGCGACCATGGCCCCGCTGCAGGCCACGGCCCAGGCCGTGGACCTGAGCCCCGAACAGCCGGGGCGCCCGCGCTCGGCCAAGGTCGACGAGGCGCTCAAGCTCGTGGCCAAGGACTTCAAGTTCGCCAAGGAGGGCGTGCTCACCGTGGGCACCACCACCGGACGCCTGCCGTTCGGCGCCTATGCCACCGACAACAAGACCCCCGTGGGCAATGCGCCCGACGTGGCGCAACTGGTCGCCGACAGCCTGGGGCGCAAGCTCGAACTGGTGTCCGTGGCCTGGGCCGACTGGCCGCTGGGCCTGCAGTCGGGCAAGTTCGACGTGGTGATCTCCAACGTCACGGTGACCGAGGAGCGCAAGGAGAAATTCGACTTCTCCACCTACCGCAACGACCAGCTCGGTATCTACGTCAAGGCCGACAGCAAGATCACCGCGATCAAGGAGCCCAAGGACGTGGCGGGCCTGAAGATCATCGTCGGCGCCAGCACCAACCAGGAGCAGATCCTGCTGCGCTGGAACCAGCAGAACGTGGCCGCGGGCCTGAAACCCGTGGAGATCCAGTACTACGACGACGATGTGGTGCTGTACCTGGCCATCCTCTCGGGCCGGGCGGACGCCTACCTCGCGCCCAACGGCATCGCCGCGCACAACGCGCGCGACGGCCGGACCAAGCTGGTGGGCGCCTTCTCGGGCGGCTGGCCACAGAACGCCGAGATCGCCGTGACCTCGCGCAAGGGATCGGGCATTGCCGAGGCGGTGACTGCCGCACTCAACGCGCAGATCCAGAACGGCAACTACTCCAAGTCACTGGAGCGTTGGAACCTGCAGTCCGAGGCCATCCAGGTTGCGCGCACCAACCCGCCCGGCCTGCCCAAGAAGTGAGGCGCGCCATGACCATCCCCATCCCATCCCTTCGGCGCTGGCTGGCCGCTCTGGCATTGGCTGCATTCGGCGGTGGCGCCTTGGCGCAGACCTTCGATTTCAGCCCCGAGCAGAAGGCGCGGCCGCGCACCGAGCGCAACGCCGCGGCCATCGCCGCCATCCCCACGGACTACAAGTTCGTGAAAGAAGGCGTGCTCACCGTCGCGATCGCACCGTTCGCGCCGCCCATCTCCACCTACGCCACCGATGCGAAGACTGTGGTGGGTTTCGATCCCGACTACGCGCAGCTCATCGCCGATGCCCTGGGCCTGAAGCTGGCGCTGGTGCCCATCGCCTGGGCCGACTGGCCGCTGGGCCTGTCCTCGGGCAAGTACGACGCGGTAATTTCCAACGTGGGCGTGACCGAGCAGCGCAAGGAGAAGTTCGATTTTTCCACCTACCGCCTGGGCCTGCACGGCTTCTATGTGCGTGCCGACAGCAAGATCGCGTCGATCAAGGAGCCCAAGGACGTGGCCGGCCTCAAGGTCATCACCGGCTCGGGCACCAACCAGGAGCGCATCCTGCTCGAATGGAACAGGAAGAACATCGCAGCGGGCCTCAAGCCCGTGGAGCTGGTCTACTTCGACGACGACGCCGCGCGCCTGCTGGGCGTGGTCTCGGGCCGCGCCGATGCCAACTTCAATCCCAACGCCCCCCAGGCCTACCATGCGGCCAAGGACGGCAAGATCAAGCTCGTCGGCACGGTGAACGCGGGCTGGCCGCTCAAGTCCGACGTGGCCATCACCACGCGCAAGGGCAGCGGCCTGGCCGATGCGCTGACGCTGGCAGGCAACGCCATCATCCAGAGCGGCAAGTACACGCAGACGCTGGCGCGCTGGAGCCTGGCAGAAGAAGCGCTGCCGCGCTCGGAAACCAACCCGCCTGGCCTGCCGAAGTTCTGACCATGGCCATCCGCCACCTTGCCTTTCTGTCGCCGGGCAATTTCCCCGACACCGACCCCTTCGACGGGCTGGAGCACACGCTGCAGCTGTTCGCCTACGGCGAGGCTTTGGGTTTCGACAGCGCCTGGGTGCGCCAGCGGCATCTGGAGCGCGGGGTGTCCTCGGCCGCGACCTTCCTGGCCGCCGCGAGCCAGCGCACGCTGCGCATAGCCCTGGGTACGGCCGTGGTGCAGATGGGCTACGAAAACCCGTTTCGCCTGGCCGAGGACCTGGCGACAGTGGACGTGCTTTCGCGCGGGCGCCTGCACGTGGGCCTGAGCGCCGGGGCGCCGCCCTATGGCGCGCTGCTGGGCGAGCGGCTGTTCGACGGCGATGCGGGCGGCATCGATTTTTCGCACGCGCGGGTAGAGCGCCTGCGCCGCAACCTGCAGGGCGAGTTGATAGGGGACGAGGAGACCTTTGTAGAATCCCCTGCAGGCCGCCAGCGGCCACGCCTGCAGCCGTACGCGCCGGGTCTGGCGCAGCGCCTGTGGTACGGCGGGGGCTCTCTGCGCTCGGCCCAGTGGGCGGGCGAGCAGGGCTACCACCTGCTCATCGGCAACATCAACCGGGCTGAGCAGACGGACCAGTTCTTCGAGGCGCAGCGTGCGCAACTCGACCTGTTCCATGTCCGCTGGCGTGCGCAGCAGGCGCAGGCCCGTGTGCCGCGCGTGGCCTTGGGGCGGGTGATCGTTCCGCTCGACGGGGCCGATGCCTCCACCCGCGCGCGCTACCTGGCCTGGGCCGCCACGCGGCAGGCGCGCACCCTGGCCCCCCAGGGCGAGCGACGCACGCTCTTCGCGCGCGACCTGGTGGGCAGCAGCGACCAGATCCTGCAGTGGCTGCGCGACGACCCGATCCTGCCCCTGGTGCAGGAGCTGCGGCTGGAGCTGCCCTACGACTTCGCGCCCGAGGAATACCGCCAGATCCTGGAGGACACGGCGCGGCTGATCGCGCCAGAGCTGGGGTGGCGGCCGGGTCTCCACGCATGGGGCGTTGAACGAGCGCCAGCGTACGCCACGGCCTGACGGGCAGTCGGGCTATCGCGCCGCCGCCACCTCTCGCCCCAGCTCGATCACGGCCATGGCGTAGTAGCTCGACCAGTTGTAGCGCGTGATGGCGTAGAAGTTCTCCGTGCCCGCCACATAGGTAGGGACATCGCCGCCGTTCTGCAGTTCCACCAGCGCCAGGGGACCCGTGTGCTGGGCCCCTGCGGCATCGAGCACCACGCCCTTGGCCTGCATGCTGGCGGCGCTGAAGGTGGGCAGGATGTCGGGGGCCAGCAGGGTGTCGAGCTGCAGCCGCGCCGTGTCGAACTGCACGCCATAGTGCGTGGGCATGCCCGTGGTCCAGTTGTGGCCCTTGAAGTAGTTGGCCACCGAGCCTATGGCGTCGACAGGGCTCCTGAACAGGTCGATCCGGCCGTCGCCGTCGAAATCGACGGCGTAGCGCACCCAGCTCGACGGCATGAACTGCCCCAGTCCCATGGCGCCCGCGTAGCTGCCGCGCGGCTCGAAGGGGTCGATGTTGCTGCGGTTGGTGAGGCTCAGAAACTGCTCCAGCTCGCGCTGGAAGAACTCGCGGCGCTCCTTGGCGCGCGGGTGGGCGTTGGGAAAGTCGAAGGCCAGCGTGGCCAGCGCGTCCATCACGCGGAAGTTGCCCATCTGCTGGCCGTAGATGGTCTCCACGCCGATGATGCCGACGATGATCTCCACCGGCACGCCGTATTCGGCCTCGGCGCGTTCCAGTGCTTCGCGGTGCTCCTGCCAGAAACGCACGCCCGCGCGGATGCGCACCGGGTCGATGAAGCGGCTGCGGTACACGCGCCAGTTCTTGGGCGTGCCCACGGGCGGGGGCAGCATGAGGCGCGGCACCTGGGACAGCAGGCGTGCCTGGCCGATGGCCTGGCGTACCCATTCGCGGTCCAGCCCACGCCGGGTGGCCAGGTCGTCGGCAAAGGCCATGGCATCGGGCCGGTTGGCGTAGGGCACGCCGCCCTGCACGGTGGAATTCGCCGCGGTTTTTTTGGCGGCAGCCTGCTTGGTGGGCTTGGAGGGGCTGGCGAGGGCGGGCAGGGCACAGGCCACCGCCACACAGGCGATGGCAACGGATTTCAGGAGGCGCATGTCGTTCGGGTCATCGGCCCCGTGCGGAGGGGGGCCAGGGCAGGGTGTTGTATTCGCGGCGCAGGGCGCCAAACTGCTGGGCAGGCTCGGGGGCATAGCGTACCTGCTCCAGCCGCAGCAGCCAGGCGGCCAGACCGCTGGCGCTGTCACCGAAGTGGGCAGTCACCTGCTGGGCCATGGAGCGGGGCGGCAAGGTGTCGGGCAGCACCAGGCCCGCCTTGGCCAGGCGCTGGCGTACGCGGGCCAGCAGGCGCAGCCAGGGGTCGTGCTGGCTGCGTTCCCACAGGGTCCACAGCCCGCCGCCGCTGGCGGCGATCACGATGAGGGCGCCGAGCACGGTGGTCAGGTCCTGCCAGCTCGGGGATTCGAAGCCCAGGGCCTTGAGCAGGTCGAACTGGCTGCTCTGGCTGTAGTTGAGCACCCACTGGCTCCAGCTGTTGTTCACGGCCTCCCACACGGCGCGCAAGGATTGCACCATTCCGGGGCTGATGGTTCCCATGGCGCTGGCAAATGCGCCCTCGGGCGCCCTGAGGCGCTGGAACTGCCCCACCCGGCCTGGTGCCACTGCGCCCGTGGGGTCCACGCGCACCCAGCCACGGCTTTCCATCCACACCTCGGCCCAGGCGTGGGCGTCGGCATTGCGCACCGTCCAGTAGCCATCCACCGGGTTGCGTTCGCCCCCCTGGTAGCCGGTGACGATGCGCGCGGGTATGTCCATCGCGCGCATCAGGATCACGAAGGCCGAGGAAATGTGCTCGCAAAAGCCTTCCTTGCGGTCGAACCAGAACTCGTCGGCCGTGTGCTCGCCGAAGACGCCAGGGTCCAGTGAATAGCTATAGCCGCCCGTGCGCAGGCGCTGCAGCACGGCATTGACCAGCACCTGGGTGCTGGCCCCGGCCAGTGCGGGGTCGGCGCGCATCTCAGCCGCCAGGGCCAGGGTGCGCGGGTTGAAGCCGGGCGGGAGTTCGGTGTACACGCGCAACTGGCGTACGGACTGGTCTGGCCCGTGGCGGAATTGCGGGTAGCTTACCGCCTGGTAGCGCAGTACATCGGTGATGGGGCGCGTGGTCATCCACTGCAGGTCCTGCGTCATGTAGGCCTGCATACCGGGCACCTGGGGTGCCTCGGGTGTGGCTTCCAGCACCATCAGCCAGGGCTGGCGCTGGGGTTCCAGTGTCACCTCGTAGCGCACCGCCGGCCCGCTGGTCCGCAGGTTGGCGGGCACCGCCACCCGCGCCGCCCAGGCGCTGTCTTCGCGGAACGGCTCAGCCTGCCACTGCCGGCCATCAAAGGCGGCCATGACCGGCCCGCGGAAATACAGTGTGGACTGCTGGGGGATGTCGGTGGGAGCACCTTCGAAACGCAGTCGGATGGCGATGCGATCGTCCAGCGCAATCTCGGCCATGTCGCCGATTTTCATGGTGCCTGACAGGCCGCTGCGCCCGGTGAGGTTGTCGCTGGGCATGCCCCACAGCGGCGACATGCGCGGAAACAGCATGAACAGCGCCACCATGATGGGCGCGCCCAGCAGGGCCATGGTGCCGGCCGTGCGGAAGGTCTGCAGCAGGGGCGGACGCCCCACCGGCATGTGGGCGTTGACCAGCGCCGTGAGCAGGCCCAGCAGGGCGATCAACATGGCCGCTGCGGTGAGCAGCGATTGCGAGAAGAAAAAATTGCTGAGCATCGTGAAGAAGCCCAGGAAAAAGATCACCATGGCGTCGCGCCGTGCGCGCAGCTCCAGGGTCTTGAAGGCCAGCATCATCACCATGAGCGTGACACCCGCGTCGCGCCCGAGGATGGTGCGGTGCGTGAACAGGGTGCCCGCCACGGCCACCACGACCAGCACCGTGAGCAGCCAGCGCCCGGGCAGCGGCCGGCCCTTCCACGCCATCCAGCCGCGCCACAGCAGCATGCCGAAGGCCATGGCACTGGCCCAGGCGGGCAGGTTGGCCACCTGGGGCGCGATCACCCAGGCCGTGGCGAACAGCAGGAACAGCGTGTCCCGCGCGTCGCGTGGCAGGGTGGCGAGGGTCTGGCGCAGGCTCATGGAGCGTCGGTTTTCCGCAAAAAAGGAAGCAAGGGGCAATGCGTTTGGATGGCTTGTTGCCGGCAGAAGTTCAGCACAGCGCCAGCGCTTCCAGGCAGCGGCGGCGGTGGGCGGTGCCCGTGTCGGGCGCGATCTCCACACCGGGCAGGCGCAGGCCATAGTCCAGGCCCAGGCGGTCAGCCTGCAGCACCCAGGCCGCCAGGCGCGAGATGCGGGCTTCCGGGTCGGGCAGGGCGGCCAGGGCCGGGTCCAGCCACAGCTCGTGGCGCTGGGCCTGCTGCGAATCGCGGCTCACCAGGTCGTCGGTGCCGGTGCCCAGCGTCTTGGCCGCCTTCTTCCAGACCACCAGCTTGAGCGGGTCGCCACGCCGGTAGGCGCGCACGCCATCGAACTCGCCGATGCCCTGCGAGGGCGCGCTGCCCGTTCCTGCGCCCCGCGGCTCGCCGGGTGGCAGCGGCGGGGGGGGCAGCTCGGGCGCCGGGTACACCAGCACCTGGGCGGCCGGGCGCCAGTAGGTCCATACGCGGAAGGTGCCCAGCGGAAACCGCGTTTCCGCCGTGAGCGTGGGCACGCGGTGCAGGCCCCGGCGCGGGGGTGCAAAGGCCACATGCACGGTGGAGCTTCCCTGTGCGGGCACATCGGTCCAGGCCCAGTGGTGCGCTTCGCCGCTGCCGCCATGTACGGCCAGGCCGATGCCGTAGCGCGTCGTCTTGCGTTCGCTGGACACCTGGACCTCGATAGTGGCGCTGGTCCCCATGAAGTGCGGCTCGGGCGCCTTGAGGTGCAGCGTAATGCCGCGCAGCGTGGCGTGGCAGATGTGCATGCCGACCACCGCACTGCCTGCCAGCAGAAAGGTCAGCAGATAGCCCAGGTTGAGCTGGTAGTTGATGGAGGCCACCAGCAGGATCAGCAGCGTCAACGCCAGCATCCAGCCCGCGCCCGTGGGCAGGATGTAGACATTGCGCTGGGTCAGCATGAGCGTGTCGCTCAGCGGCCGTCGCACCATCCACCAGTTTTCGAAGCGCTTGCGCACCGGTGCGAGCGGGTTGAGCGCTGCCAGGGCGGCGCGCAGCCGCCCCGGCGGCGTGGCCGGTACCGTGGGCGATGGGGCCGTGGCCATATCCCGGGCGCTCAAGGCAAGGGCACGGACTCGGCCATGGCGCGCACCTGCTCCACCGCACCCCGGCCCGCATCGCCCACGGGCACCAGGCGGTGGGCAATGGTCTGGGGCAGCACGGCCTGCACGTCGTCGGGCGCCACATAGTCGCGCCCGCTGATCAGCGCCTGCGCCTTGGCCGCGCGCACCAGGGCAATGCCGGCGCGCGGCGATAGCCCCTGCAAGAACCAGCGGCCCGAGCGCGTGGCCGCGATCAGGTCCTGCACGTAGTTGAGCAGCGGATCGGCGGTGTGCACCGCCAACACCTGGCGCTGCAGCTCGGCCAGTTCTTCATCTGACAGCTGGGGCAGCATGGAGTCCACCATGTCGCGCCGGTCTGCACCGGCCAGCAGCACGCGCTCGGCCGCCCGGTCGGGGTAGCCGATGGAGATGCGCATCAAGAACCGGTCCAGCTGCGACTCGGGCAGCGCAAAGGTGCCGAGCTGGTCGTGCGGGTTCTGCGTGGCGATCACGAAGAAGGGGTGGGGCAGGGCACGCGTCTCGCCTTCCACCGACACCTGCTTTTCTTCCATGGCTTCAAGCAGGGCGCTCTGCGTCTTGGGGCTGGCGCGGTTGATTTCATCGGCCAGCAGCACCTGGGCGAACACCGGGCCGGGGTGGAACACGAAGGCTTCCTTGCCGCGCTCGTACACCGAGACGCCGGTGAGGTCGCTGGGCATCAGGTCGGCTGTGAACTGCACGCGCGAGAACTGCAGCCCGAAGGTGCGCGACAGGGCATGGGCCAGGGTGGTCTTGCCCACCCCCGGAACATCCTCGATCAGCAGGTGGCCGCCGGCCAGCAGGCAGGCCACGCAGTCCTGTACCTGGGCCTGTTTGCCCACGATCACCGTGTTAAGCTGGTCCAGAACCGATTTGATTTTGTGCTGGGCATTCATAGTCATAGCGCGACGTTATCCTAAAAGTACGAGACACGGGGATTGACTGTGAGCAAGACGGGCTATTTCACCCACCGCGACTGCTGGAAGCACGAAATGGGCCCCGGGCACCCCGAATGCCCCGAGCGGCTCGATGCCATCGAAGACCGGCTGCTGATCACCGGCGTGGGCGATGCGCTGGACCGGCGCGAGGCGCCCGAGGCGTCCCTGGCCGACATCGAGCTGGCCCACGACCGCCTGCACGTGGCCGCCATGCGCGGCCTGTCCGACCGGCTCAACGAGGAGATCCTGGCCGGTGGCCCGAGCTACTCGCAGCTCGACCCCGACACCTCCATCAACGCCCACACCTGGAAGGCCTCGCTGCGCGCCGCCGGGGCGGCCCTGGCCGCCACCGATGCGGTGATGGCCGGCGAGATGGAGAACGCCTTCTGCGCCGTGCGCCCGCCAGGCCACCATGCCACGCGCAGCAAGGCCATGGGCTTCTGCTTCTTCAACAACGTGGCGGTGGCCGCCAAGTACGCACTGCAGCGCCACAATCTGCAGCGCGTGGCGGTGGTCGATTTCGACGTGCACCACGGCAACGGCACCGAGGACATCCTGGCCAATGACTCGCGCGCGCTGATGGTCAGCATTTTTCAACACCCCTTCTACCCCTATAGCGGCGACCACGATCCCGCGCCCAACATGGTCAACGTGCCGGTGCCAGCCTACACGCGCGGCATGGACATCCGCGAGATCATCGAGATGATGTGGATCCCCCGGCTGGAGGCCTTCAAGCCCGAGATGATCTTCGTGAGCGCGGGCTTCGACGGCCACCGCGAGGACGACATGGGGCAACTGGGCCTGACCGAATCGGATTACGCCTGGATCACCCAGCGGGTGAAGGACATCGCGCAGCGCTATTCCAAGGGGCGCATCGTGTCCTGCCTGGAGGGTGGGTATGTGATGGGGCCCCTGGCACGCAGTGTGGAAGCCCATCTGCGCGTGCTGGCGGACCTGTGATTTTTGGACTGAAATGAACAACCATGACGGAACCTCAACAGCCTCTGCGCGTGGAACGGGACGCTCGCGGCGTGGTGACCCTGACCCTGAACGACCCTGCGCGCTTCAATGCCCTGGGCTCGGAAATGCTGACTGACCTGCAGCAGGCGCTCGATGCCGTGGCGCGCGACGACACTGCGCGCGTCGTGGTGCTGGCGGCCGAGGGCAAGGCCTTCTGCGCCGGCCACAACCTCAAGGACATGGCGGCCCACCCGGACCTGGCCTGGTACCAGCAGCTGTTTGCGCAGTGCAGCCGCATGATGCTGGCCATCCACAAGCTGCCTGTGCCGGTGATCGCGCGGGTGCAGGGCATGGCCACTGCGGCGGGGTGCCAACTGGTCGCGCAGTGCGATTTGGCGGTGGCGGCTGACAGCGCGACGTTTGCGACCAGTGGGATCAACTACGGTCTGTTCTGCGCCACGCCAAGTGTGCCGCTGGTGCGCAATGTTTCTTCCAAGCGTGCGATGGAGATGCTGCTGACTGGGGATTTCATCGATGCTTCTACGGCTCTGGAGCAGGGGCTCGTGAATCGTGTAGTGCCTGTGGGCGAACTCGATGCGGAGGTGGAGAAGCTCGTGCAGTCGATTTTGCAGAAGCCTCGGGTTGCTGTGGCCATAGGCAAGGCCCTGGTTTACCAGCAGCGGGAGTTGGGGGTGGAGGCGGCATACCAGTTGGCTGGGCAGGCCATGGCGGTGAACATGATGGATGGGGCTGCACAGGAAGGGGCTCGGGCTTTTGTTGAGAAGCGAGCGCCTGCGTGGAAATGATTTTTGAGTGATATG
>NZ_LMIJ01000008.1:41439-41546 GCF_001428665.1 Acidovorax sp. Root219 | reverse complement strand
ACTTGTTCTTTGCTTCGCCAAAGAAAAGTACCCAAAAGAAAGGCGACCCTGCTGTCCGTGTCCCTTCGCTTCGCTACGGGCAACCTGCGATGCTCGAAGCTGGGGTG
>NZ_LMIJ01000008.1:40970-41418 GCF_001428665.1 Acidovorax sp. Root219 | reverse complement strand
CGCTGCCTCTGCGAGGCAGCTCCGGTCAAACAGCTTCGGCGAGCCAGATGACGATGCGCGTGTGTCCTGCGGCACACGCGCCACCCCAGCTTCTGCGCTTCTCGGCACGTTCAGAAGGGACTGGGGGCCCCATACGGGCCATTGCTTCGCTCGGCCTGGTGGTCCTTCGCTGCGCTCGGCTCGTCAAAGCGATCGCGTCAGTTGCGTCGGCAGCGCGCAGCGCGTAACCGACACCCGGCGCGGCTGCCAAGGCAGCAGCCGTGTGGTACCCGCTTCCTNNGCGCAGGAGCTGGGGTGGGTGCATGTGCCGAAGGACACATGCACTTCGTGGTCTAGCTCGTCGATGCTGTCTGAGCGGAGTTCGAAGAACGCAGCGAGTTCATCGACGCCCACCTCAGATCCGAGCATCGCAGGTTGCCCCCGTTCGCCCGACAGGGCGAACGGGGGT
>NZ_LMIJ01000008.1:39322-40947 GCF_001428665.1 Acidovorax sp. Root219 | reverse complement strand
TTTGGTGACTTTCTCTTGGCGACTCAAGAGAAAGTTACTGCGCCGCCGGGCGCACATCCCGGCCTCCGCCTTTCACCCAAGCAAACAGTCACCATCGGCAAAAAATAGCCCCGTGTGACATAGGCCGCCACCACATGGAAATCCTCGACAAACTACTGACAGACTTCAACCACTCCAGCGTCTGGCTGGAACTCGGCGTCCTGGCCGCCGCCATCGCCATCGCCCTCTTCGCCGCCAGACTGATAGGCCGCAACCAACCCCCCGATTCGGTCTGGATCGGCCGCAACACCATCGACGGCCTGCTCTTCCCCCTGATCGCCTTGGTCCTCACCTTCGCGGGCAGACTTGCCGTAGAGCACTACCACCCGGTCTTCGTGCTGCGCATCGCAGTCCCCATGCTGGTCTCGCTCGCGCTGATCCGGTTCATCGCCCGCGTGATGCGCGTGGCGTTCCCAGCTTCCGGCCTCGTGCGCCTGCTCGAAGGGCTGTTCTCCTGGGTCATCTGGGGCGCGGCCGTGCTGTGGATCGTGGGCCTGCTGCCCGCCGTGCGCAGCGAGCTCGATGCCATCACGCTCAACTTCGGCAAGTCCACCGTCAGCGTCGCCACGCTGATCGAGGGCGCGCTGTCGGCCAGCCTGGTGCTGGTGGTGGCGCTGTGGATCTCGGC
Source organism: Acidovorax sp. Root219 (assembly GCF_001428665.1). GTDB lineage: Bacteria > Pseudomonadota > Gammaproteobacteria > Burkholderiales > Burkholderiaceae_C > Acidovorax. The sequence continues at coordinate 40,280 of NZ_LMIJ01000008.1, read as the reverse complement.
CACCTTCGAGCGGCGCGTGCTCGCAACCGCCGTGACCGATCTGTCCATGCGCAAGGTCGCCGGCAACGCCGTGCGCGCCGTGCTGCTGCTGGTGGGCATGCTGTTCGCGCTGTCGGCCGTGGGGGTGGACCTCACGGCGCTGTCGGTGCTGGGCGGGGCAGTGGGCGTGGGCCTGGGCTTTGGCCTGCAAAAACTCGCTTCCAACTACGTGAGCGGCTTCGTGATCCTGCTGGAGCGCTCTCTGCGTATCGGCGACAACGTGCGCGTCGATGGCTTCGAGGGCCGTATCACCGACATCAAGACCCGCTACACGTTGATCCGTGCGGGCAACGGGCGCGAATCCATCGTGCCCAATGAGACCCTGATCACCCAGCGCGTGGAGAACCTGTCCGACGCCGACCGCAAGTTCAACGTCACCACCAACATCATCGTCGGCTACGACAGCGACGTGGGCCAGGTGCAGGCCATCCTGTGCGCTGCCGCCGCAGCGCAGCCGCGGGTGCTCAAGGAGCCCGTACCCGTGGCCTTTCTCATCAACTTCGCGCCCGACGGGCTCGAATTCAGCCTCAACTTCTGGATCAGCGACCCCTCGGCCGGCTCGCTCAACTTGCGCTCGGCCATCAACATCGCCATCCTCGATGGTCTGCGGGCCGCGAACATCGACATCCCTTACCCGCAGCGCGTGGTGCAGTTCAAGGACGGTGCCGTCCCTGCCGGCCTGTCTCCGGGTGCTGCCGTGACCGGTGCCTCCGGCGAGACATCGGGCGGCTCGCCGAGTGCCCTATAATCACTAAAAAGCACGATCGTTCTTTTTTATGCCCCTGCAGCCGATGGGGCGCCGGCCTGCACCCTTTTGGGTGCACTGCGGCATAGAATGTTCCAGTTTACGTAAACGTCAATTCAACCAACTCTAGGAGCCGCAGCAATGAAGGTCTTGGTCCCTGTCAAACGCGTGGTC
>NZ_LMIJ01000008.1:21979-39202 GCF_001428665.1 Acidovorax sp. Root219 | reverse complement strand
GCGCCTGAACGAGCCCCGCTACGTCACCTTGCCCAACATCATGAAGGCCAAGAAGAAGCAGCTGGATATTGTCAAGCCCGAAGACCTCGGTGTGGATGTGACTCCCCGCCTCAAGACCCTGAAGGTCACGGAACCTGCCAAGCGCGGTGCCGGCGTCAAGGTGGCCGACGTGGCCGCCCTTGTCGACAAGCTCAAGAACGAAGCCAAAGTCATCTGAACAATAAGGAGAACAAGCAAATGACCGTACTCGTTATTGCCGAACACGACAACGCCGCCATCAAGGGCGCCACCCTGAACACCGTGACCGCCGCCATTGCCTGCGGCGGTGACGTCCATGTGCTGATCGCCGGCCACAATGCCGGATCTGCAGCCCAATCCGCCGCACAAATCGCGGGTGTGGCCAAGGTCATCCATGCCGATGCCCCCGGCCTGGAACACGGCCTGGCCGAGAACGTGGCTGCCCAGGTGCTGGCCATTGCTGCCAACTACAGCCACATCCTGTTCCCCGCCACCGCCAGCGGCAAGAACGTGGCCCCCCGCGTGGCCGCCAAGCTCGATGTCGCGCAGATCAGCGACATCACCAAGGTCATCTCCCCCNCGTGCAGAGCAGCGACGCCACCAAGGTCATCACCGTGCGCACCACGGGCTTTGACCCGGCAGCAGCATCCGGTGGCAGTGCCGCCACCGAAACCTCCGCCGCCACGGCGGATACGGGCAAGAGCACCTTCGTGGGCAGCGAGATCGCCAAGAGCGACCGCCCCGAGCTGACCGCCGCCAAGATCATCGTCTCCGGTGGCCGGGCTTTGGGCAGCAAGGAAAAGTTCGACGAAGTGATGACCCCGCTGGCCGACAAGCTGGGTGCCGCCCTCGGAGCCAGCCGCGCTGCGGTGGATGCGGGCTATGCACCGAACGACTGGCAAGTGGGCCAGACGGGCAAGATCGTGGCGCCGCAGCTGTACATCGCTGCGGGTNGGCGATCAACAAGGATGCGGAGGCGCCGATCTTCAGTGTGGCGGACTATGGGCTGGAGGCGGACTTGTTTACCGCTGTGCCGGAGCTGGTCAAGGCCTTGTAAACACGTGTTCTGAGGCTGCGTTCCCTGTGGCCCAGGCACTGAAAGGCATCGTTCGCGGTGCCTTTTTTTTGAGAATTTTTCCCGGAGACATCCATGAGCTACACCGCCCCCGTCAAGGACATGCTGTTCGATATCGAGCACCTGGCCAACATTGAACAGATCGCACAGATTCCCGGCTTCGAAGACGCGGGCCTCGACACCGCCCAGGCCGTGCTCGAAGAGTGCGCCAAGTTCAACGAGGGCGTGCTGGCTCCGCTGAACTTCGAGGGTGACAAGAACCCGTCGAGCTGGAAGGACGGCGTGGTCACCACCACCCCCGGCTTCAAGGACGCCTTTCGCCAGTATGGCGAGGGCGGCTGGCAGGGCCTGCAGCACCCGGCCGACTTTGGTGGCCAGGGCCTGCCCAAGACCATCGGCGCCGCCTGCATCGAGATGTGCAACAGCGCCAACATGAGCTTCGCGCTGTGCCCGCTGCTGACCGACGGCGCCATCGAGGCGCTGCTCACGGCCGGCAGCGATGAGCTCAAGGCCACCTACCTTGAAAAGCTGGTGACCGGCGAGTGGACCGGCACCATGAACCTCACCGAGCCCCAGGCCGGCTCCGACCTGGCCCTGGTGCGCACGCGTGCCGAACCCCAGCCGGACGGCGGCTACAAGGTCTTCGGCACCAAGATCTTCATCACCTATGGCGAGCACGACATGGCCGCCAACATCGTGCACTTGGTGCTGGCCCGTGTGCAGGGCGCGCCCGAGGGCGTCAAGGGCATCAGCCTGTTCGTTTGCCCCAAGTTCCTGGTCAACGCCGACGGCAGCCTGGGCGCGCGCAACGACGCGCACTGCGTGAGCATCGAGCACAAGCTCGGCATCAAGGCCAGCCCCACGGCCGTGCTGCAGTTCGGCGACCATGGCGGTGCCGTAGGCTACCTCGTGGGCCAGGAGAACCGCGGCCTCGAATACATGTTCATCATGATGAACGCCGCACGCTACGCCGTGGGCGTGCAGGGCATCGCGATTGCCGAGCGTGCCTACCAGAAGGCCGTGGGCTATGCGAAAGACCGTGTGCAAAGCCGCCCCGTGGACGGCTCCATTGCCGCCAGCGCGCCCATCATCCACCACCCCGATGTGCGCCGCATGCTCATGACCATGCGCGCCTACACCGAGGGCTGCCGCGCCATGGCCACCGTGGCTGCCGCTGCCTACGACGCCGCGCACCACCACCCCGATGCCGATGCGCGCAAGCAGAATGCCGCGTTCTACGAATTCATGGTGCCGCTGGTCAAGGGTTACAGCACCGAGATGAGCCTGGAAGTCACCAGCCTCGGGGTGCAGGTGCATGGCGGCATGGGCTTCATCGAGGAAACGGGCGCCGCCCAGTACTACCGCGACGCCAAGATCCTCACCATCTACGAAGGCACCACCGCCATCCAGGCCAATGACCTCGTGGGCCGCAAGACCGCGCGCGACGGCGGCCAGACCGCCAAGGGCATTGCCGCACAGATCGAGAAGACCGAAGCCGAACTGCTGGCCAACGGCACCCCTGCCGCCAAGGCCGTGGCGCGCCGCCTCACGGCCGCACGCCAGGCCTTCCTTGACGTGGTGGACTTCGTTGCCGGCGGCACCAAGACCTCGCCCAACGCCGTGTTCGCCGGCAGCGTGCCCTACCTCATGCTGGCGGGCAACCTGGTGGCCGGCTGGCAACTGGCGCGCAGCCTGCTGGTGGCGCAGGCGCTGTTGCACAAGGGACAGGACAGCGCCTTCATGCAGGCAAAAATCACCACGGCGCAGTTCTACGCCGAGCACATCCTGGTCAAGGCGCCGGGCCTGCGCGACAGCATCGTCGAAGGCGCCGACAGCGTGACGGAGCTGGCGCTCGATTCCTTCTGAGCGCACGGGGGAGACAAGCAGGGCCGGCGCGCTGTGCGCGTGGGTCCTGCGCCCCTCAAGAATCTGATCCATTCATCCATCCTTCAACCTGGAACGAACCCGCCATGTCCAAGCTGCCCCCCGCATTGCAGAACCTCTCGCTGCCCGTCATCGGCTCGCCGCTGTTCATCATCAGCAACCCCAAGCTCGTGATCGAGCAGTGCAAGGCCGGCGTGGTGGGTTCCATGCCGTCGCTCAACGCGCGCCCCGCCGAGCTGCTCGACGAATGGCTGGCCGAGATCACCGAGACGCTGGCGGCCTACAACAAGGCCAACCCCGACAGGCCGGCCGCGCCCTTCGCCATCAACCAGATCGTGCACAAGAGCAATGACCGGCTGGAGCACGACATGCAGGTCTGCGCCAAGTACAAGGTGCCGATCATCATCACCAGCCTGGGCGCGCGCGAGGACGTGAACCAGGCGGTGCATGCCTGGGGCGGCATCGTGCTGCACGACATCATCAACAACAAGTTCGCGCACAAGGCCATCGAGAAGGGCGCCGACGGCCTGATCGCCGTGGCCGCCGGTGCCGGCGGCCATGCGGGCGTGAAGAGCCCGTTCGCCCTGATTCAGGAAATCCGCCAGTGGTTCGACGGCCCCATCGCGCTCAGCGGCGCCATCGCCAGCGGCGATGCGGTGCTGGCCGCACAGGCCATGGGCGCCGACTTCGGCTACATCGGCTCGGCCTTCATCGCCACGCACGAAGCGCGCGCCAGCGACGAATACAAGCAGGCCATCGTGGCCGGCACGTCCGACGACATCGTCTACAGCAACCTCTTCACCGGCGTGCACGGCAACTACCTGGCGCCCTCGATCCGCGCCGCCGGCATGGACCCGGACAACCTGCCCGAATCCGACCCGAGCAAGATGAACTTCGGCGGCGACGCCAAGAAGGCCTGGAAGGACATCTGGGGCTGCGGCCAGGGCATCGGCGCCATCGACGCCGTGACCAGCACCGCCGAGCTCGTGGCTCGCCTGCGCAGCGAATACCAGGCCGCCCGCGCTCGCCTTGCACTCTGAACCGTGGCTGGCTTCCCCGCGGGCTGCGGTGGAAGGGCTAACCCCTAGGGCATGGGTCGCGGGCCTGCAGATAATGATGATCAATAACCAAATGGACCGCAGGGCAGTGGGCCTGGTCGATCATCATTGGCAAGCTGGGGGACGACATGCTTCGGATACTTGTGTTGCTGGCCGCGCTGGGCGCGGCCGGGCTGTGCCATGCCCGCAATGAGGGCGTGACGCCGGACGAGATACGGCTCGGTGCCTCGGCCGTGCTCTCGGGCCCGCTCGGCCCCCAGACCGCGCAGTATGGCGAGGGTTCGCGGCTGCTGTTCGACGCCGTCAATGCCCAGGGCGGCGTGCACGGCCGCATGATCCGCTACACCACGCTCGACGATGCCTTCGACGCGCAAAAGGCGGTGGAGAACACGCGCAAGCTGCTCGAGACCGACAAGGTCTTCATGGTCTACAACAGCACCGGCACCGCGCAGACGGCCGCCATCCTGCCGCTGATCCAGGAGCACCGCACCCTGCTGTTCGGCCCCGTCACCGGCGCCTCGGTGTTCCGCGAGAGCTTCAACCCCCATGTGTTCCATGTGCGTGCAGGCTATGCCAGCGAGGCGCAGAAGATCGTCTCGCAACTGCGCCAGCAGGGCATGGACCGGGTGGCCGTGTTCTACCAGGACGACGGACTGGGCAAGACCTTGCTGGCCGAACTCAAGAAGGCCTCCGCGCAGGAAAAGCTCCCCTTCGTGGCCGAGATCAAGGTCGATCCCAAGCAGCCCGATTTTGCCGCCGCCGGCCAGGCCACTGAAAAGGCCCAGCCGCAGGCCGTGATCGTGGCCACGGCGGGCACCACCTTCACCCACTACATCAAGGGCGTGCAAGCCACCTCGGCGCGGCCCACGTACTACGGCTTTTCGGTTGCCAGCATGGACGTGATCCAGCGCGAGCTCAAGGAGAAGGCGCGCGGCATCATCCTCGCGCAGATCATGCCCTCGCTGCGCAGCACCACCGTGCCGGTGGTCGCCGAGTACCTGGCGCTGCTGCGCGCCAAGTCGCCGGGCGCGCAACCCTCGGCCTCGCAATTTGAGGGCTTCGTGCATGCGCGCCTGCTGGTCGAGGGCTTGCGCCGCGCCGGGCGCAACCTGAGCACCGAATCCTTCACCCGCGCCATGGAAGAGGCCGGCGAAATCTCGTTCGGGCGCTTCAACGTGAAATATTCGCCCAAGAACCACAACGGCTCGACCTATGTGGAGCTGGCTATCGTGGATGCCGAGGGCAGCCTCAGGTATTGAGGCGTGAACCGGCGCTCACAGCCCGTACGTCAGCTCCCGCGCCTTGCCCCAGAACACCCGGTACATGAAGACCGTGTAGACGATGATCACCGGCAGCGTGATCGCCACACCGATCCCGATCACCACCAGCGACTCAGTGGCGCTGGCCGCCTCCCACACCGTGAGGCGGTCGATCACGATGAACGGGTAGATGCTGTAGGCCAGCCCAAAGAAGGCCAGCACGAACACCACCACCGTGGCCACGAACACGATCCAGCCGTAGCCGGCCTGCACCACGCGCGGCGTGTGCAGCACATGGCGGATGGCGAAGAACGCGCCCACGCAGGCCAGCGGTATGGGCAGCAGCGCAAACAGCTCGGGCAGCACGAACCATTTGGCAAACACCGTGTGGCTCACCAGCGGCGTGGCCAGCGAGATGCCGGCCAGCGCCGCGCCCATGGGCCACAGCACCTTGCGGCCCCAGGCCAGGGCCTTGTGCTGCAGGTCACCCTCGGTCTTCATGATGAGCCAGCCCACGCCCAGCATGGCGTAGGCCGCCGGCAGCGTGAGCGCGATGCCCGCCGAGAACAGCAGGCCCCAGGTGTCGTTCTGCAAGCCGGTGATGTAGGCGCCCAGCATCCAGCCCTGGGCCAGCGTGGTGACCAGCGAGCCGGCTGCGAACAGGCGGTTCCAGGTGGCCTTGTGCGAGTCGCGCGCCTTCACGCGGAAGTCGAAGGCCACGCCGCGCAGGATCAGCCCCACCAGCATCACCGCCACCGGCAGGTACAGGGCCGACAGCACCATGCCGTGGGCCTTGGGAAAGCAGATCAGCAGCACGCCCACGCCCAGCACCAGCCAGGTCTCGTTGGCGTCCCAGAAGGGGCCGATGCTGGCGACCATCACGTCCTTTTCGGCATCGGAGGCAAAGGGCAGCAGAATGCCCACGCCCAGGTCGTAGCCGTCCAGCACCACGTAGGCCAGCAGTGCCAGCCCCATGACGGCCATGAAGATCAGCGGAAGGGCCGTGGCCCAGGTCATGTCCATGGTGTTGCTCCTCAGATGGCTTGCGGTGCTGGGGGCGCCACGGCCGCGGTGGGCATGGTCGAGTGCTCGGCCATGTACTTGATCACGCCGATGTAGGCCACCAGCAGCAGCACATACACAGTGAGGTAGGCCACCAGCGTGCCGGCCACCATCCCGGGCGGGTGCTGGGCCACGGCGTCCGCCGTGCGGAACAGGCCATAGACCAGAAAGGGCTGGCGGCCGATCTCCGTCACGTACCAGCCGGCCAGCGTGGCCACCCAGCCCGAGAACGTCATGCCCACCAGGGTACCCAGCAGCAGGCGGGGCAGGGTGCTCAGGTCCTGCCCGCGGCGGCGCCACAGCATGAACGCGCCCCACCAGGCCACGGCCAGCATCAGCATGCCCATGCCCACCATCACGCGAAAGCCCCAGAACACCGGCGCCACGGGCGGGTGCGCACCTGGAAAATCGTTGAGCCCCTTGAGCTCGGCATCGATGTCGTGCGCCAGGATCAGGCTGGCGGCCTTGGGGATCTGGATGGCGTAGTCCGTGCGGCCTTCCTTCTCGTTGGGCAGGCCGAACAGCGTGAGCGCAGCGCCCTTCTCGGTGTGCCAGATGCCTTCGATGGCGGCGATCTTGGCGGGCTGGTGTTCCAGCGTGTTCAGACCATGCAGGTCGCCCATGAAGATTTGCAGCGGGATCACGATGGCCACCGCCGTGATGGCCGTGCGCAGTGCCTTGCGTGTGCCATCGGTGGCCGTGCCCTTGAGCAGTTGCCAGGCACTCACCCCCGCGATCAGGAAGCCCGCCGTGAGGGCCGACGCCAGCAGCTTGTGGCCCAGCCGGTAGGGGAAGGAGGGGTTGAACACGATGGCCAGCCAGTCCACCGCATGGAACTTGCCATCGATGGTCTCGTAGCCCGCAGGTGTCTGCATCCATGAGTTCAGGCTCAGGATCCAGAAGGCCGAGAGCGTGGTGCCAAAGGCCACCATCAGCGTGGCCGCCAGGTGCACTCGGTCGGACACGCGGCCCCGGCCGAACAGCATGATGCCCAGGAACGACGCCTCCAGAAAGAAGGCCGTGAGCACCTCATAACCCAGCAGCGGCCCGGCGATATTGCCCACCTGCTCCATGAAGCCCGGCCAGTTGGTGCCGAACTGAAAACTCATGGTGATGCCCGAGACCACGCCCAGCGCAAAGCTCAGCGCGAACACCTTGGTCCAGAAGTAGTAGGCCTGCTCCCAGCCCAGCGCGGCGGGCGTGCCGCGCGTGGCCCCGTGGCGTAGCCGAAAGAACACCAGGAACCAGCACAGCGCGATGGTGATGGTGGGAAACAGGATGTGAAAGCTGATGTTCGCCGCGAACTGGATGCGCGACAGGGTGAAAGCGTCCATGGTCAAACCCCCTTGTCCTTGCCCGTGCTGCCGCCCTTGCCGGTCAGGCGGTCCTTGAATTCGAGCACCCGGGTGACGGCCGTGCCCATGCCCATCAACTGCATCGCCGTCTCGGGCGCCAGCCGCTGCACATCGTCGAACCAGGTCATCAGCCTGTCAATCAGCTCGTGCATCTCGCGCATGCGCTGCTGGGCATGGCGCTCCTCCTCGGAGCCGGGTTCTTCGAGCAGCGCCATGCGCAGCATGGACAGCGTGGGTTCGATCTCGCGGCGGCGGCGTTCCTCGGCCAGCACACGGAAGATCTCCCACACATCCTTGGGTGCCTCGAAGTATTCACGCCGGTCGCCCGGCTGGTGGCTCAGCTTCACCAGGCGCCAGGCCTGCAGCTCCTTGAGCCCCATGCTGACGTTGGAGCGCGAGAACTCCAGCGTTTCGGCGATCTCGTCCGCATTGAGCGGGCGCGGCGACAGGAAGATCAGGGCATACATCTGCCCCACGGTGCGGTTGATGCCCCAGCGGCTGCCCATTTCACCGAAGTGGGCCACGAACTGGCGGTTCAGAGGAGGGAGGTGTTTGACATAGGTCATGGGCCACATTGTGCTCCTTATTTATTGAATTTTCAGTAATTACTGAAAATTCGGGAAACGCTTGTGCCGGGCAATCGCCTGAAGAATGCAGACGCGACAGCACCAGTTTCTGTAACAAGCGACAATAGGGGGTTTACCCGCATTGGCGGGAGTGTCAACCGCCGCCGCCTTATTCGTTTACCCATGCCTTCCGCCACCTCCCGCACCCCCCTGATCGACATGGTCAAGGGGTTGGCGTGCGCCGCCATCGTCTGCCACCACCTGGCCTTCTACGGCCCGATGTCCGACATCGCCGCGCCGCTGGCGCCGTGGCTGATGGCCTGGCTGTACGACTATGGGCGCATGGCGGTGCAGGTGTTCCTGGTGCTGGGGGGCTACCTGGCGGCCGCCAGCCTGGCCCCGCAGGGCGTGGCCCGCTTCGACAGCGCCGGGGCGGTGATCACCAAGCGCTTCGTGCGGCTCGTGGTGCCTTATGCGGTGGCACTGCTGCTGGCGGTGCTGGTGTCGGCGCTGGTGCGGTCGTGGATGGACCACCACTCCGTGCCCGACGAGCCCACGCTCGCGCAATTGCTGGCCAATGCGCTCCTGCTGCAGGACATCGTGGGCGAGGATGCCCTCTCGGCCGGCGTCTGGTACGTGGCCATCGACTTCCAGCTGTTCGTGCTCAGCGTGCTCGTCTGGGCCGCCGTTCGGGCGTTGCCTGGTGGCTGGGCGCGCCGCAACGGACCCGTGATCGGCAAAAGCCTGCTGGTGGCGCTCACGGCCACCTCGCTGTGGGTGTTCAATCTTGACAGTTCGCTCGACATGTGGGGCTGGTACTTCTTCGGCTCGTACGGGCTGGGCATGATGGCCTACTGGGCCGTGAAGTCCCCGCGCGCCACGGGCTGGCTGGCGCTCATGGTGCTGCTGGGCGGCACCGCCCTGGCCATGGAACACCGCGGCCGCATCGCCCTGGCGCTGGTGGCTTCCGTGCTGCTGGTGGCGGCCTTGCGCTCGGCGCGGCTGCGCCAGTGGCAGGGCGTGGCGCCGCTGGTCCGGCTGGGCCAGATGTCGTACTCGGTCTTCCTCGTGCACTTCGCCGTGTGCTTGCTGGTCAACGCGGTCGTGGGCCACCTGTTCCCCGAGTCTCCCGTGGTCAACGCACTGGGCATGGCGCTGGCCTTCACCCTGTCGCTGATGGCCGGGCGCGAACTCTACCAGCGGGTGGAGCGCCATGTGCCCACCTGGTCGATGGCATTGCGCTGGCAGGCCGGGCTGGTCGGGGCGGGCATGCTGGTCGCTGTCAGCAGCCACTGGGCATAGCCAGCGGCGCTGCACATGGGCCGCCGGCTCGTCAGGCCCAGCCTGCGGCGTTGCGCAACCGGATCCCGCTGGCATGCAGCGTGCTCTGCCACACAGTTTTCAGGGGCGCCAGTGAATCCACGACACGCAACTCGGTCTGGCTATCGCACAACGCGCCCGGCAGATCCACCACCATTTCCCGTGCCACCGGGTGCACCGCCTGGCGGCTCACGAACATGCCGACGTCCTCCAGGCTTTCGAACGAGCAGGCCGGCAACTCATAGCGGTAGGTGTGCCCTGTGCCCACGCGTTCTGCCCAGGCCGTCTCGATGAATGCGACAGCCCGGGTGCCGGGCTGCATGCTGCCCAGCCATTGATCCCGATCGGCCGGGCTGGATGCCTGGCACGGCCAGACCACGATGCGCGGGCACTCGCGCGGGAAGAGGTACAGCCGCTGGTGGTCCTGCGCAATGGCCCAGACCAGCGGCCCGTTGAGCCATTCCTGGCCAGGGCGGCGTGCCGATGGCGTGCGAACCGGGCGCGGCTCGAAAAGCCTGATGCCGGGGTTTTCGCTGAAGTGGAACAGGCGCAGCACGCCGTGCGGTGGCTGCACGGTGGGGCCGTCAGACAGGTGGCAGTCCCTCACGCCGCTTGCGCTGCTTGTCCAGGAACCAGGCCATAAAGGGCAGCAGCAGCATCGAGCCGGGAATCACCCAGATGAACAGGTAGGGGCTGACCGACGAGGCCGAGCGCATCACATCGCGCAACTGGTCGCGCTCCTCGGCGGTCCAGTTGCCCTGGCGACGCTGCTTCATCAGCCAGGCCACCGATCCCTTCATGGTGGCCATCTCGCGCTTCAAGCGGCTCTTCTCGCGGATGTTGCCCGCCAGGAAGGAGCAGAACCATTCGGGGGCCCGCTCCATGCGCTGCTGGAAGGCGGTGGTGGAGTCTGGGTCGAACTCAGGGGGCGCGGCCGCCAGCGCCGTTGCCGGGGCGTTGGGCTCGTCGGGCAGGTGCGGGGGCGCTGTCATGGGCCCCGATTGTCGCAGCAGGGCATGACAACGCAACACCTGTTGCAATTTGCAGCGGATGTGCAACTGTGCCTGGCAGAGGCATCAGCGGTGCAGCTCGCCCGCAGCCTCGGGTTGGTACAGGATCGCCTTCACCCGCACCGTCATCGGCTTGCCGCCGGGGCCCGGCCACACCAGTGCATCGCCCACCGCCAGGCCCAGCAGGGCGCTGCCCACGGGCGCGAAGATCGACAGGCGGTCCGCGCTGCCGTCCATGTCGCGCGGGTAGACCAGCGTCAGGCAGAACTCCTTGCCCGTCTCCTCGATGGCGAACTGCACCGTGGAGTTCATCGTCACCACATGCGGCGGGATGTCCTCGGGCGCCACCACGTCGGCGCGGTCGATCTCGGCCTGCAGATCGGCCTTGCCGGGGAAGACGCTGGCCGGAATGGCGGCCAGCAGGGCTTCGATGCGGTCGACGTCCAGGGACGACAGGATGATCTGGGGCTTGCGCGCCATGGGGTACCTCGCAGGGTGTGGTTGCAAAGGGCGGGACTATAGGCCGGCAGGCCCGGTTTGCCTGCAATCTCGCACTGCACCGTGCGGGCATTGGCAGGGTCGGTGCGTGGCCGCGCCACCACCGCACCACCACCGCGCAAGATCAGTCTCCGGTGATGTTGCGCGCCTTGATCAGGGCACCAAAGCGCTTGCTGTCGCTCATGGCTCGGTCGTGGAACTCCTTGGGCGCCATGGGCGCGGGCTCGCCGCCCAGCGCGGCAATGCGCTCCTGCACGGGGGCCGTGGCCAGGATCTTGTTGATCTCGCGGTTGAGTTTCGTCACCACCTCGGCGGGCGTGCCCGCAGGCGCATAGAAGCCGAACAGGGTGTCGGCGTCAAAGCCCTTCAACCCCACCTCGTCCAGCGTGGGCACATCGGGGAACAGGGGCGAGCGCTTGGCGCTGCCCACGGCCAGCAGGCGCAGCTTGTTGGCCTTCACGTGCTGCAGGCCGATGCCCGGGTCGAACATGAAATCCACCTGCCCGCCCAGCAGGTCCTGCATGGCAGGCGCCGCGCCCCGGTACGGCACATGCACGGCGAACACGTTGGCCTGGCTCTTGAGCATTTCGGCCGCCAGATGGGGCGAACTGCCGTTGCCCGGCGTGCCGAAGCTCACCTTGCCCGGGTTGGCCTTGAGGTAGGCCAGGAACTCCTGGATGGTGTTCACCGGCAGCGTGGGCCGCACCTCCAGGAACACCAGCACGCGCGCCGCGGCGGCCACGGGCACCAGGTCCTTCACCGGGTCGAACGGCATCTTGGGGTAGATGTGCGGGTTCACCGAGACCATGCCGCCCGAGCTCATGAGCAGCGTATAGCCGTCGGCCTGCGACTTGGCCACCGCCTCGCCGCCGATGTTGCCGCCCGCGCCGCCCCGGTTTTCCACCACCACGGGCTGGCCCAGTGCCGCCTGCAGCGGCACCGTCACGGCGCGCGCGATCTGGTCGGCCGCCCCGCCCGCCGGGAAGTTCACCACCACCTTGATGGGCTTGGCGGGATAGGCCTGGGCCCGTGCGCCCGCGGGCAGCAGGGCGGCGCCTGCAAGCGCCGCCAGGGCGAGGGCGCCAGCCAGGCGGCGGCGAAGAAGAATGGGATGCTGGGATGCGTTCTTGTGCGTCATGGTCATGTCTCCGAAAACGGGGGTGCCCGGTCATCCGGGTCTGTTGGGTTGGCTTGCTGCGATGAGAGGGGGCTTGTTCAGGCCACATCCACCTCCACCAGCATGGCCCGGGGGTGCGCCAGCGCATCGCGCAGCACCTGGTGCAGCTGCGCTGCGTCGCTCACCTGCACGGCATCGCAGCCCTGGCCGCGCGCCAGCGCCAGAAAGTCGAGGTCCGGCAGCTCCGTGCCTTCGAGCTTGTCGTCCGGCCCGAAGCCGAAGGTCGGCGCAAACTCCTGCAGCGCCGCATAGCGCCGGTTCTTCAGGATGATGAAGGTGATGGGCAGGCGCAGCTGCGCGGCGCTCCACAGCGCCTGGATGGAGTACATCGCCGAGCCATCACCCAGCAGGCCGATGACCTTGCTGCCCGGCTTGGCCAGCGCCACGCCCACGGCGGCTGGCATGGCATAGCCCAGGCCGCCGCTGCACATGGTGTAGAAGGTTTCGCTGTGCAGTATGGGCAGGTAGGCATGCATGGCGGCACGCGAGCTGGGCGCCTCTTCCACCACGATGGACAGTGCGTCGCGCACCTCCGCCAGGGTCTGCATCACGTAGGGAACGCTCATCAGCGCCGAGGGCTCGGCGCGCGGGCGCGCTGCCCGCAGCGGTGGCGCGGTGCGCGAGGACAGTGTGGGTGGAGCAGGGCGTGCCAGCAGGTCCTGCACGCCCAGGCGCACGCCGCCCACGGCCGAGGTGCCCTCGGGCGTCCAGGCCGCCGTGCCGGGGTCTTCGATCAGCTGCACCAACTGCGCACCAGGCGGCACGTGCGGGCCGTGGCCCTCCACGTGGTAGGTGAAGGCGGCGGCACCGAGTGCGAACACCAGGTCGTGCCCACCCAGCAGCGCCACGATCTTCTCGCGCATGGCCGGCAGCACGCCGGCAAACAGCCGGTGGTCCTGCGGAAAGCCGCAGCGCCCCGACATGGGGGCGATCCACACGGCCGCGTTGTGCCGCTCGGCCAGCGCCAGCACATCGTCCCAGGCGCCATCGCGGTCCACCGCCGCGCCGACGACGAACACCGGGCGCTCTGCTGCGTCGAGCGCGTCGCCAATGGCGCCCAGCACGCGCGGCTCGGGCCGGGTCTCGGTGCTCACGGTGCGTGCCGCCAGCGGCTCGCAGGGCTTGTCCCAGTCGTCCGCGGGGATGGACACCAGCACCGGCCCGCGCGGCTGCTGCATGGCGATGTAGTAGGCGCGGGCAATGGCCAGCGGCACGTCCTCGGCGCGCGCGGGCTCGATGCTCCACTTCACGTAGGGCTTGGGCAGCTCCGTGGCCTGGCCCGAGAACAGAAAGGGGTCGAACGGCAGTATGGAGCGCGCCTGCTGCCCGGCCGTGATCACCATCGGCGTGCGGTTCTTGTGCGCCGTGAAGATATTGCCCATGGCATGGCCCACGCCCGCCGCCGAGTGCAGGTTCACGAAGGCCGCGTTGTGCGTGGCCTGGGCATAGCCGTCGGCCATGCCCACCACCACCGCCTCCTGCAGGCCCAGGATGTAGCGAAAGTCCTTTGGGAAGTCGAGGAACAGCGGCAGCTCGGTCGAACCCGGGTTGCCGAAGATGGTGTTGATCTGAAAGCCGCGCAGCAGGTCGAGCACCACCTCGCGCACGGTAGGGCGCAGGTCGGTGGCGGCGGTGCCGACAGGGCGGGAGTCAAGGGCCTGGAGCATGGGCGTGGGAATGCAGGTGGAAAGGTCTGATCTTCGGCCCCCGCCGCACATCCATCAATACAATGAAGTGACTAAGCAGTATTCGCCCAATGCATATCAAGGACATCGACCTCAACCTGCTGCGCCTGTTCGATGCGGTCTACCGCACGCGCAGCGTGAGCCGCGCGGCCGAGCTCATGGACCTGACGCAGCCCGCAGCCAGCCAGGCGCTCACCCGGCTGCGCCTGCTGATCAAAGACCCGCTCTTCGTGCGCGCCGGCGGTGGCGTGCAGCCCACCCCCAAGGCCGACCGCCTGGCCGACGCCGTGCGCAGCGCCCTGGGCACGCTGGAGCAGGCGCTCAACGAATCCGCGCTGTTCGACCCCCTGCAGTCGCGCAAGGTGTTCCGCATCCACATGAGCGACATCGGCGAGGGCCGCTTTTTGCCAGACCTCATGCTCGCACTGCGCCAGCAGGCGCCCGGCGTGCGGCTCGAAACCCTGCCCGTGCCGCGCGAGCAGATCGCGCCCCTGCTCGACAGCGGTCGCATCGACTTCGCCTTCGGCTTTTTGCCCGCCGTGAAGGACACGCAGCGCGTGCAGTTGCTGGGTGACCGCTACATCGTGCTGCTGCGCGAAGGCCACCCCTTTGCACGGCGCCGGCGCAGCGGCGCGGCCCTGCTCGACGACCTGCGCCAGCTCGAATTCGTGGCCGTGCGCTCGCACTCAGACACGCTGCGCATCCTGGCCCTGCTGCAGCTCGAAGACCGGCTGCGCCTGACCACCGAGCACTTCATGGTGCTGCCCTCCATCGTGCGCGGCACGGATCTCGCCGTGGTCATGCCGCGCAACATCGCGCGCGGCTTTGCGGCAGCGGGCGGCTACACCGTCATCGAGCCCGCGCTGCCGCTGCGCGACTTCACCGTGTCGCTGCACTGGAGCAAACGCTTCGAGGCCGACCCGGGCAACCAGTGGCTGCGCGGGGTGATCGAGGGGCTGTTCAAGGAGTAGTGCCGCCAAGGCGGGCGTTAGACTGGCATGCGAATTCGGAGTACATGGTGACGACAACACTTCCCCCACGAACCTTCGGCCTGGCCGCACACCGCCTGCACCGCTCGACCGCCGACGGCGGCCTGGCCCAATGGGCCGCCGCGTCGCGGCCGGCCCTGGCCGAACTCCAGCTCGGCATCGCCGCCGTCGGCGGCTGCGCCGACGCCATCGAGCAACATGCCCTGGCCAACCACTTTCCGCACCTCGTGCGCCTGCCCTACGGGCGCGAGGGCGGGGTGATGCGCGTGGTATCGCGCATTGCCGGGGGCGTGCACCCCGAACAGGAACTGGCCGGTGCCATCTACCTGCTGGACCCGCTCGACCCTTCGTCCCTGTACCCCGAGGCGCAGGCCCTCAAGCGCCAGTGCATCTCGCACGGCAAGCCGCTGCTGCTCACGGTGGCCGCTGCCATCGAATGGGTGGCCGTGGAGGCGGCGCTGCAGGCCGGGGTCTCGCTGCGCGAGCGCCCGCCGGCGATGGTGTCCTCCATCGACAAGCAATCCGTCGCGCTGATCGCCCACGACGCCTTGAAGTCCGCCATGGTGGACTTCGCCTTTCGCCATTTCGACCTGCTCTCGCAGACGCAGGAGCGCTTTGCCACCGGCACCACGGGCGGCAGGCTCAACGAGATGGCCTGGTCGCGCGGCTGGCCGCGCGACCTGCCGTGGGTGCAGCCCCTGCGCAGCGGCCCGCTGGGGGGTGACGCGCAGATCGCCGAGCTGGTGCTGGACCAGCGCTGCGACAAGGTGCTCTTCTTCGAGGACGTGCATGTAGCGCGCCAGCATGAGGCGGACATCCAGCTGCTCGAGCGCGCCGTCTGTACCAAGAGCTTTGAGGCCGCCTGCTACCACACGCCCGCCATGGCCGATGCATGGGCAACGGCCTGGGCGTAGAAAAGAAAGGGAAGGGGTTCGGTGCCTGCGGCGCGGGGTTTGTAAGCGGCAAGACACGCCAGCGGCAATCGGGTAGGATAACTGTGTAAAAACACAGTATTCGGCAGCGCTTCCTTGAAGCCGACCCGGTTCCCCCTCCATGCCCGCCCCGCCCCGACCACCCGACGACAACGCCCCCCAGGTGATGCAGGAGGTGCGCATCCCCCTGCAGGCGGTGCGCGGCCGGGGCGCGGCCACGGCCCTGGCGCACCGCTTCGTGCGCGACACGCGCGAGGTGGTGGACGATGGCTGGGAGGTGTATGTGGAAGAGGGCGACGAACAACCCGCGCCACTCACCACCCAGGTGCATCTGGAGACAGCCAAGAGCGCCATCTGCGCCAACGACTCGCCGGACATTTTCTTCGAGCTCTCGGTCAACCCCTACCGGGGCTGTGAGCATGGCTGCGTCTACTGCTACGCGCGGCCCACGCACAGCTACCTCAATATGTCGCCGGGGCTTGATTTCGAAACGCAGATCATCGCCAAGCACAACATTGCCGCACTGCTGCGCGATGAGCTGGGCCGGGCCAGCCATGTGCCGCGCCTCATCAACATCGGCTCGGCCACCGACTGCTACCAGCCCGTGGAGCGCGAGCTGAAACTCACGCGCAGCCTGATCGAGGTGATGCGCGACATGCGCCACCCGTTCTCGCTGATCACCAAGTCCGCCGGGGTGGAGCGCGACCTCGACCTGCTCGCCCCGCTGGCCGCGCAGCGCCTGACGGCCGTGTACGTCACCATCACCACGCTCGACGCCGCCCTGGCGCGCCGCATGGAGCCGCGCGCCGCAGCACCCCACCGGCGCCTGCGCACCATCCGCACGCTGGCCGAGGCGGGCATCCCCGTGGGGGTGAGCGTGGCGCCGCAGATCCCCTTCATCACCGAAGACATGGAGCAGGTGCTGCAGGCCGCGCACGAGGCCGGGGCCACCAGCGCCTTCTACACCGTGCTGCGCCTGCCGTGGGAGCTGGACCCCCTGTTCCGAGAGTGGCTGGAGCTGCACTACCCGCAGCGCGCGGCGCGGGTGATGGCCCGGGTGCAGGACCTGCATGCGCTGGACCCGGCCCAGCGCGCTGCGGGCAAGGTCTACGCCAGTGACTTTGCTACGCGGATGAAGGGCACGGGCTTGTGGGCCGATATGTTGCGACAGCGTTTTGCGGCCACTTGCCGCAAGTTGGGGCTTAACCGGGCGCGGACGGAGTTGGATTTGACGCAGTACCGGGCCGGGTTTGCGAAGAATCAGGGGTGTCTGTTTTGAGCATTTTGTTTTGTTGGTGAAGGGTTTTTGTTGGTGGTTGCTGCATGCCTTGATGA
>NZ_LMIJ01000008.1:21854-21943 GCF_001428665.1 Acidovorax sp. Root219 | reverse complement strand
AGAAAGTCACCAAAGAGAAGGCGACCCCCAGTCTGCGTCCCCCGTTCGCCCTGTCGGGCGAACAGGGGCAACCTGCGATGCTCGAATCC
>NZ_LMIJ01000008.1:21599-21740 GCF_001428665.1 Acidovorax sp. Root219 | reverse complement strand
GGCACACACGCCCACCCCAGCTCCTGCGCTTCTCGGCGCAGCCAGCAGGGGTGGGGAGCGGGGTCACGGACGGCTGCTGCTTCGCAGCTGCGCCGGGTGTCGGATCGCGCTGCGCGCTGCCGACGGGCGGCGCAGCCGCCA
>NZ_LMIJ01000008.1:0-21502 GCF_001428665.1 Acidovorax sp. Root219 | reverse complement strand
CCTTCTTTTGACGAAGCAAAAGAAGGTAGGTGCGCCGCCGGGCGCACACCCCGGCCTCCGCCTACAGCAAAGGCATGCAGCAACCACCACACCAAAGCCATTGAATCGATTGGCACATACATCCACATCGTGAACCACAGCAACTCCGGTCCAGCTCTTGCTTGCAGCTTCCCTTTTCAGAACCCTGCACCCTCCATGAACATCACCATCCTCCCCCAGACCGCCACCCTCCAAGGTCTGGAGAGCCAGGGCCCCGCCGCCCGCCCCCTGACCCAACCCCCCGCCCAGTTCAGCGGCATAGACATCGACCTCGTGGGCGCCGGCGGCAATGCCACCGGCATCTGGGAATCCACCCCCGGCCGCTTCGCGCGCCACCTGCCCAATGCCGAAGTCATGCACATCCTGGCCGGCTCCTGCACCTTCACCCCCACCGATGGCTCGCCGCAGGATTTCCGCGCGGGCGACACCGTGTTCTTCCCCGCCCACACCACAGGCGAGTGGCATGTGCACGAAACGCTGCGCAAGGTCTATGTATTGATGGCGGTGCCAGCGGTTGCCGCCTGACGAGGCACCTGCAAACGGGTGCGCCAGCGTGTTGTCCCGGGGTGAGGGCCGTCAGGATTTGCGTGTGGGTGCCACCACCGCCAGGGGCGGTGTGGCGCCACCAGGCCCATCGGCCTTTGCCTGCGCAGCCCCCGCATCCCGGCAGGGTATGAACATGTCCTGCTCCGGCTGGTAGGCCCCCGTCTGCACATCCATCAGCCCCAGCACCGAGTGGAAGTAGTGGTCGTGCGTGATGCGCCGCTCGCGCAGGTCCTTCTGCAGGCAACCCGTGCTGGCACCGATGCGCGACTGCATGGCGGGCGACAGCCAGGTAACCCACGGCACGTGCTTTTGCACATCGGGCGCAATCGAATAGGGCAGGCCATGCAGGTAGATGTTGTTCTCGCCCAGCGATTCGCCATGGTCGGCCACATACACCATCGCCGTCTGCGCGGAGCTGTTCTGGGTGGACAGCCATTGCAACACGCCATCGAGAAACCGGTCCGTCTCCACCACGCTGTTGTCATAAGCATTCACCACCTGCTGGCGGTCACACTCTTGCAGCGAGGTCGAGGCGCATTCGGGTAAGAACTTCTTGGCATCGGGCGCTGAGCGCTTGTAGTACGCCGGCCCATGGCTGCCCAGCTGGTGCATCACCACCACCGTGCCGCGCTGGCGCTGCTCGGCCGGCAGGGCGGCGATGCGTGCGTCCAGGTCTTTCAGCATGATGCGGTCCAGGCACTCGCCCTTGTGGGCGCACAGCTCGGGGTCTTTCAGGTTGGCGGTGTTGGTGTCGCCCAGGCGGTCGCACACGCCCTTGCAGCCCGACTGGTTGTCCAGCCACAGCACGGCCAGGCCGGCATGGTGCAGCACGTCGATCAGGCTCTCGAAGTTGGCGGATCGCCCCTCGTACCCGCTCTTGCCCAGGTGCGAGAACATGCACGGCACCGATGCCGCCGTGCTGGTGCCGCACGACCAGGCATTGCCCGCACTCACCAGCTCCTTGCTGCGCGCCGACAGCAGGGGCGTGGTGTCACGCGCATAGCCGTTGATACCGAAATTGCCGCTGCGCCCGGTCTCGCCCAGCACCAGCACCAGCAGCGGCGGCTTGGCCTGACCGGCGTAGCTGGCGCCCAGGTGGGCGTCGCGGCCCACAGGCACCAGCGTGCGGTTGTCGATGCGAAACGGCTTGGCCGCCACGTTGCCCAGCGCGTACACGCTGTTGAGGGGGTTGATCAAATAGCGCAGCTTGGTGTGGTTGCGCATGGTGGACGAAAAATCCTGAAACACCATCAGCAGGCTGGCCACGATGACCACGATGGAGCCCGCCAGCAGCAAGCCGTTGTGCGCCACCTGCTTGATCGGCGACAGGCGCCGCACCGGCGTGCGCACCAACCACAGCAGCGGCGGTGCAGCCAGCGCAGCCACGGTAACCAGCATGCGCAGGCTCAGCAGGTCGCCCGCCTCGTGCACGTCGGTCTGCAGCACGTTGGTGAGCATGCTCGCATCGATGGCGATGCCAAAGGCCAGCATGAAATAGGCACCAAAGGCCGCCATCACCAGCAGCAGGGCGGCAGCGGGCTTGAGCGTCCAGCGCCAGGCCAGCAGGGCCAGCAGCCCGGCGTTGCCCGCCATGACGATGGCGCCAAAGGCCAGCGCAAAGCCCCAGCCGCGCAGGCTGCCCTGGCCCGGCAGCGTGGCCACCTCGCGCCACAGCGGCACGTTGCACACCGTGGCCAGCCACAGGCTGACCAGCACCACCACCCAGGCGGGGTGCATGGCTTTCAACGTTTCGGGAGAGTAGGGGCTGGTGGCGCCCGGACGGGAAGGGGGGAGGGGCCGCGGGTGCGGGAGTGTCAGGGCCATGGCTGAAGTCTCCCGCCCCAGACTTAAGGGCGCATTAACGTGGCGCGGGACAATTCCTCACCATGTTGGTGCAAACCATCCTATGCCTCGCCTTCAGCATTGCAAGCACTAAATTACCAGTTCACCGGGCAGCCAGCTGCCCCGCATGGTGCGCTAGGTGGTCCGCCATGAAGCTCTGGATGAAGTAGTACCCATGGTCATACCCCTCGTGCCGGCGCAGCGTGAGCGGCTGGCCAATGGCTTTGCACGCCGCCTCAAACAGCTCCGGGTGCAACTGCGTGGGCAAGAATTTGTCGGCCAGCCCCTGGTCGATCAGGATGCCCGCCGGGTAGGGCGCAATAGGGTGGTTCTGCATCAGCACCGTGGCATCGTGCTCGCCCCAGGCCGTGCGGTCCGCACCCAGGTAGCCGGTGAAGGCCTTCTCGCCCCAGGGGCACTGCGTGGGCGCGCAGATCGGCGCAAACGCCGACAGGCTCTTGAACCGCCCCGGGTGGCGCAGCGCCAGCGTCAGCGCACCATGCCCGCCCATCGAGTGGCCGAAGATGCCCAGCCGCTCACCATCCACGGGCAACTGCGCCAGCACCTGCGGCAGCAGCTCCTTCACCAGGTAGCTTTCCATGCGCCAGTGGCGCGCCCAGGGCTCGGCCGTGGCGTCGAGGTAAAAGCCCGCACCCACGCCAAAGTCCCAACTCTCGGCCTCGCCAGGCACATTGGCGCCGCGCGGGCTGGTGTCGGGCGCAATCAGCGCCAGCCCCAGCTCCGCCGCCAGCCGCTGGGCCCCGGCCTTGACCATGAAGGTCTCTTCCATGCAGGTCAGCCCCGCCAGGTACAGCAGGGCCGGCACGGGCCCCTGCTGCGCCTGCGGCGGCAGAAACACCGAAAACTTCATCGGCAAACCGATCTCGGTGGAGGCGTGCTGGTAGAAGCGCTGCAAGCCGCCAAAGCAGGCGTGCTCGCTGAGCAGTTCGAAAGGTGTAGATGTGTTCGACATGTTTCGGTTCCCAAGGCTTTCGTGATCGAAGCTTATGCCGTGTCCGACGGATTTGGATTCAGCCGGATAACTAGGCGGGGAGCCGCAGACAGTGCGTTTGCACGGCAAGGCTCCCCAACGACGTTAGCCGGTTGAAGGCAAATTCGTTCAGGCGGCGTATTTGACGACCGAGCGGATGGACTTGCCTTCGTGCATCAGGTCAAACGCTTCGTTGATGTCCTTCAGCCCCATCGTGTGCGTCACAAACGGCTCCAGCTGAATCTTGCCGGCCATCGCGTCTTCCACCATGCCGGGCAGCTCGCTGCGGCCCTTCACGCCGCCAAAGGCCGTACCCATCCACTTGCGGCCCGTCACCAGTTGGAAGGGGCGGGTGGAGATCTCCTGCCCCGCGCCCGCCACCCCGATGATCACCGACTGGCCCCAGCCGCGGTGCGCGCATTCCAGCGCGGCACGCATCACGTTCACATTGCCGATGCACTCGAAGCTGTGGTCCACGCCCCACGTCGTCATCTCCACGATCACTTGCTGGATCGGCTTGTCATGGTCCTTGGGGTTCACGCAGTCGGTGGCGCCAAAGGTGCGGGCCAGATCGAACTTGCTGGGGTTGGTGTCCACGGCGATGATGCGCCCGGCCTTGGCCAGCTTGGCGCCCTGGATCACCGCCAGGCCGATGCCGCCCAGGCCAAACACTGCCACCGTGTCGCCCTCCTGCACCTTGGCCGTGTTCTTCACCGCGCCCAGGCCCGTGGTCACGCCGCAGCCCAGCAGGCACACCTGCTCGGGGTTGGCCTTGGGGTGGATCTTGGCAAGCGACACCTCGGCCACCACCGTGTACTCGCTGAAGGTCGAGCAGCCCATGTAGTGGTAGATCGGCTGGCCGTTGTAGCTGAAACGCGTCGTGCCATCGGGCATCACGCCCTTGCCCTGCGTGGCGCGCACGGCCACGCACAGGTTGGTTTTGCCGCTCTTGCAGAACAGGCACTCGCCGCACTCTGCGGTGTACAGCGGAATCACATGGTCGCCCGGCTTCACGCTGGTCACGCCTTCGCCCACCTCCACCACAATGCCCGCGCCCTCATGGCCCAGCACCACGGGGAACAGGCCCTCGGGGTCGTCACCGCTCAGGGTGAAGGCATCCGTGTGGCACACGCCCGTGTCGGTGATGCGGATCAGCACCTCGCCCTTCTTGGGGGGCGCCACGTCGATCTCGACGATCTGCAGGGGTTCTCCGGCCTTGAAGGCCACGGCGGCTTTGGATTTGATGGTCATGGTGTTGGGGTGATGGGTTGGCAAAGGGGGAGCGCGAGCGGGGCTCTGCGGCCCGCATCGCGCGTGTTGACTTCGTGACTGTAGGCCATGTGCAGGGCTTCCCCAAACCCATGGCCGCAGACCTTGGGGGTATGGCCGAATTCAACGGTACACAGCCTTGGCGGACATCGGCCCCCGTATAGTCCATCGCTCGTTCCCTGCATTTGCGCGCCCATGGACCACCCACAACACCACCACCCCGCCGGCCAGCCCCACCGCATCGACCTCGTCGTCTACCCCGGCTTCAAGGCGCTGGAGGCCGTGGGCCCCATGTCCGTGTTCGACTACGCCAACGTCCACCTGCGCCAGCACGGCCGGCCCGACGGCTACGCCGTGCGCGTGGTGGCAGCCCAGGCCGGGGCCGTGCAGTCCGACACCCTGATGGCCCTGAACGCCACCCACACCCTGGCCGAGCTGGAGCAGCCCCAAGGAACAGAGGGCGGCACAGGCTGCACCGTGGTGCTGGTGGGCTCGCGCAACATCGAGCAGGTGCTGGCTGCTTCGCCCGACCTGGTCGCCTGGGCCGCCCGCGTGGCCCCGCGCGTGGACCGCATGATCGCCCTGTGCTCCGGCAGCTTCTTCCTGGCCGCCGCCGGCCTGCTCGACGGCCGGCGCGCCGCCACCCACTGGAGCGTGGCCGCCCTGCTGCGCCAGCGCTACCCCGCCATCGACGTGGACCCCGACGCCATCTACGTGCGCGACGGCCCGCTGTGGACGTCGGCCGGCGTCACCGCCGGCATCGACCTGGCGCTGGCCCTGGTGGAAGAAGATTTTGGCCACGCCCTCGCACTGGAGGTGGCGCGCGATCTGGTCATGTACCTCAAGCGCCCCGGCGGCCAATCCCAGTTCAGCGTGCAACTGGCCAGCCAGGGCACCGCCCACCGCGACATCCAGGCTGTGCAGACCTGGGTGCTGGAGAATCTGCAGGAGCCCATGCCCCTGGCCGCACTGGCCGCGCGTGCGGCCATGAGTGAGCGGCACTTTCGCCGGGTGTTTGTGCAGGAGACGGGGCAGACGCCCTCGGCGTTTGTGGATGCCGCGCGGCTGGAAGGGGCGCGGCGGTTGCTCGAATCAACTTCCCAGCCGCAGGCCGCGCTGCCGCTGAAGACGGTGGCCGCGCGCGTGGGCATGGGGTCGGAGCAGGCGTTGCGGCAGTTGTTTGTGCGGCATCTGGGGATCACGCCGCAGGCTTATCGGGAGCGGTTTGGGGGGCCGGGGGAAGCGGTGACAAGAACCACAGAACTACCACCGTCGAGTCGTCCCGCACTACCGTCCTCGCGCGTCTACAGGCTCGAAGTGCAGCGGGTTGTTATTGACAAAGTTGACAAAGTTGCCGAACTTGAATAAATTGGCGACATGTTGTCTTCTTACCCAAACACAGACTCGCACGTGTATGTTCCCCGCTTGGTGAACATGTGGGTGAGGGGTCGTCACTCAGTGGTGATTTTGGGTGCTCGAAATCCGTTTGTTAGTGACGAGTTCGATCGTGAAACTGTCAGAAGCTTCGCAGAACAACTCCGCAAATCGGCCGATGTACTCCTTGAGCAGCTACGTGCTGCCGGGGTACCTAAAGAAAGTATCGATAGCGCTCTGAGTGAAGGCGACAAGCAGCAACTGCTTGAGCATCTGCAACGTTCGCATGGGACAGCGCCAGGTGATCGAAAAAAAATCACCTTGACGAAAAAAGTAGCTGCCGGGATGGACGCTTGTCGTGTTCTTCAGCGAGATGAAGGCGGTTGTGACAAGGTCGGAACAAACAAAACTGACCGTGTCAGCAAAGTCATCATTGTTGGCAGCATGGGTAGGTCGCAGATTGACGATGACTTTTCAGAGTCTCTAATTCACGCATTTCGGGTCGTCTTTAGGCGCTTTCCCCAGTGGCATGAAGCCGAAGCACTGAAAGCATATGCCCCTCGTCTGGAGGCTATTTGGAAGGCTGTAGAGACAGGCGATGTTGACTCAGTTTTGGTGGCCCTTCGCCAATGCTTTGAAGGCGTGAAGCCTGAACTGTTTTCAGTCCTTGAGTCGGTTGCGCTTGGGCTCGCTTCCTGTAGTTTTGGAAGCATTTCTGCTGTTCGAGTCTTGATTGCGTGGGAGTGCCGAGACGCAAAGCGAGCGCCAAAAAAGCTCAAGGTCGGACGCATTCGTGTTGGAAATTTTGCTGCTGCTTCAGTCGCGTGGCGACTGAAACGAAGCAAGCGATTTCTTCCTGCTTGCGTAGCCACCATTGCGTTGAATTGATTGAGGGCGCCCCACTAAGTGGCGAAAAAAGCTATGTCTCAACAATCGTCCAAAGCAAATTCAATTTCAGTTCAAGAGCCCACCATGCTGTTGGCAGTCACTCCTTCCATTCTTGATCGGCTGGGTATCCGCACAGCCGATCTGAATGAGCTTGGCACTGCCAAACTCAGTTCGAGTGAGCTTGGCTTCCTGTCTGACACTGTGAAAGTTGTTTCGCTGTCACCGACTTCTACAACCATAGGTGACTCAAACGGCGACCTGCTTTCCGCTGAAGCTATGGCGCAGAAGATGCAGTGCAGCAGAGCAAATGTGTACGAACGCGAAAAGAAGGGCTCGCTCTTCTCAGTGCTGCCTCCTGGCCGCGAGAACGGGCGTCGCTACCCAGCTTTTCAGCTTCAGGCGCGCCTCGACGCAGCGTTGTTGACTGCACTTATCATGCGCTTTCGCGAACGCCAAGCCTCCATGAACCTTCTGTGGGATTTTTTGAGGTCGGTTCAGCCTTCCCTTGGCGGTCTCACGGGTGTGGAACTGCTGCTGTGGCAAGTGCCTCAGCGGCGTGGTGTAGATCACGTAGTGCTAAATGAACTGAATCTGCTCGATGCCGCCGTGCGGCGGGAGTATGTAATTGATCACGCTTTGGAGGGTCTCAGTTATGCCCTCTCATGATCTATCTGAAATCTTCTAGCATAGAGTCGTTTAATTTCAACAGTGCTGATCTCCAGCTGCGCTGTGTCAGCCCAGGTGCCGAGATTCATCGGCTCTATCGCTTTCCTGGGGGGGACTTTCAACCCGCGCCGCCGCAGTATCGTACTGGGCGCCTGGACCCGCCGGCTGGTCGCAGCAGCGAGTATGGAGTGCTTTACGCGGCCGATACCCTCATAACGGCAGCCCTTGAATGCGGTGAGTTATTAATTATGCCTACCGATCCGCCAACATATGAGCGGTCGTTTTATGCAGGCGAAGAGCTTCCGCCGACACAGCATGCGGTTCTTCGAGTGCTGCACCCGGTTAAGTTTCTGGACTTTACTGATGGGGCAACGACGCAAGCGCTAGGACTGAGCCTCAATAGCATTCTGGACAACATACCTGTATGGCGAAATGCATCTGCTCGAGCGGTAGAAATAATACGTCAAAAAGCTTTGGGAGAAAATATAGCAGGAATCTGCTATCACAGTAAGCGTCGTCCTGCCGCCGTCAACTATGCTCTGGTGCAAGGACGATATGAACACATCTTTGTTGTCGAGCGCAAAGGCCTGGCTATTCTCGATTGAGCAACGATTTTGAGAGATTGGGGCAAGTCATTTAGTCAACACGAGCCAAAGGCACTAAGCAACAAGCGCCCGGCTGTCACCCTGCTGGGTTCCGACCGGACGAATCGATACTGGAAACTGGGGCACTCACCATCGGAGCGCCCTAAAGTCCTAAGCCTCAATCTTCCACAAACGCCTCCGCGCGTTTCCTGCTCACCGAAGGCAGCAACACACAATCACCGGCAGAACCGCCGCCACCGCCAGCAGCGATGCCGACAGCGTCCGGATGACCAGCACATTCCAGTCCCCGCGCGACAGCAGCAATGCGCGGGGCAGGTTCTCTTCCATCATGGGCCCTAGGGTCAACCCCAGCAGCAGCGGTGCGGGTTTGCAGCCGAGCTTGTGGCGCACATAGTCTGCCACGCCATTGAGTCCATCATTCGCGACATCACGGCGTTCGGGGGAAGCCCAGGGTCAGCAGCGGTCTGTGCACCGATGTTGTTGGCAAGCCTGCGTAGGTCAAAGCGCTTTCCCATGAAAAAAGCCCGCCGAAGCGGGCTTTCCTGTCTGTGCCAAGAAGACCGAAGCCTTCCCAGCGCAAGCGCTAACCAAGCGCTCAGCGCTTATCCAGCGCAGGCACATCACGGCGCACAGAACCCGTGAACAGCTGGCGTGGGCGGCCGATCTTGTACTCGGGGTCGCCGATCATTTCGTTCAGCTGGGCGATCCAGCCGACGGTGCGGGCCAGGCTGAAGATGCCGGTGAACAGGTTCACCGGGATGCCGATGGCGCGCTGCACGATGCCGGAGTAGAAGTCCACGTTCGGGTAGAGCTTGCGCTGCACGAAGTAGTCGTCTTCCAGGGCGATCTTTTCCAGTTCCTTGGCCAGCTTGAACAGGGGGTCGTTTTCCAGGCCCAGTTCGGCCAGCACTTCGTTGCAGGTTTCCTGCATGAGCTTGGCGCGGGGGTCGTAGTTCTTGTACACGCGGTGGCCAAAGCCCATGAGCTTGACGCCGGAGTTCTTGTCCTTGACCTGCTTGATGAACTCGCCGATCTTTTCCACGCCGCCTTGGGCCTGGATGTCGTACAGCATGTTCAGCGCAGCTTCGTTGGCACCGCCGTGGGCAGGGCCCCACAGGCAGGCCACGCCGGCGGCGATGGCTGCAAACGGGTTGGTGCCCGACGAGCCGCACAGGCGCACGGTGGAGGTCGATGCGTTCTGCTCGTGGTCTGCGTGCAGGATGAAGATGCGGTCCAGCGCGCGTTCCAGCACGGGGTTGACCTTGTACTCTTCGCAGGGCGTGCCGAACATCATGCGCAGGAAGTTGCCTGCGTAGCTCAGGTTGTTCTGCGGGTACATGTAGGGCTGGCCCACACCGTACTTGTACGCCATGGCCACCAGGGTGGGCATCTTGGCGATCAGGCGGATGGCAGCGATCTCGCGGTGCTGCGGGTTGTTGATGTCCGTGCTGTCATGGTAGAAGGCCGACAGGGCGCCCACCAGGCCGGTCAGCACCGCCATGGGGTGCGCGTCACGGCGAAAGCCACGCAGGAAGAACTGCATCTGCTCGTTGACCATGGTGTGGTTGGTCACGCGGCTGGTGAAGTCGGTCTTCTGCGCTTCGTTGGGCAGGTCACCGTACAGCAGCAGGTGGCAGGTTTCCAGGAAGTCGCAGTTCTGGGCCAACTGCTCAATGGGGTAGCCGCGGTACAGCAGTTCGCCCTTGTCGCCATCGATGTAGGTGATGGCCGACTGGGTTGCTGCCGTCGACAGGAAGCCCGGGTCATAGGTGAACATGCCCGTTTGCGCGTACAGCTTGCGGATGTCGATGACATCCGGGCCAATGCTGCCCTGGTAGACCGGCAGGTCCACGCTGGGGCTGCCGTTACTGAACGACAGGGTGGCTTTGTTGTCAGCTAGCTTCATTGTTACTTTCCTTGGGTAGGTGGTTTGCCGGAATTCCGGTGGTAAGGGGCCCTGTCTCCAGGTCAGGCCCGGGGCCGCGCTGCGCCACCACTGAGCCGCAGCATGCCGAGTACTTCACGCACTTCTTCTGTATCGAGGGGACCTTCGGGCTCGCGGCGGGCGAGCACCAGGTCCAAAAGGTCGTTGTCCGCCAGGTCCATCAGGGTGGTCATGCCCTGGGCCTGGCGCCAGTTGATGCTCGCCCCGTGCAGCGCGAAGAAGTTCTCGATGTAGAGATCGTTCTCCAGCAGGCCGCGGCGCGAGCGCCAGTGCAGCTTGGCGCGCTCGCGGTCGTCCAGCAGGTCAGTGGGCTCCGGCAGGACGGGGGTCGAGGTGTCTTCGGACATGGTGTCGAGGGTGCTCTGTACAGGGTCAGACAGTGCGGCGCACCATCAGTTCCTTGATCTTGCCGATGGCCATCGTGGGGTTCAGGCCCTTGGGGCACACGTCCACGCAGTTCATGATGGTGTGGCAGCGGAACAGGCGGTACGGGTCTTCCAGGTTGTCCAGGCGCTCCGCCGTGGCTTCGTCGCGGCTGTCGGCGATGAAGCGGTAGGCCTGCAGCAGGCCGGCGGGGCCCACGAACTTGTCGGGGTTCCACCAGAAGCTGGGGCAGCTCGTGGAGCAGCTGGCGCACAGAATGCACTCGTACAGGCCGTTGAGTTCTTCGCGCTCTTCGGGGCTCTGCAGGCGTTCCTTCTCGGGGGCCAGGTCCTCGGTGATGAGGTACGGCTTGATCGAGTTGTACTGCTTGAAGAACTGCGTCATGTCCACGATCAGGTCGCGGATCACTGGCAGGCCGGGCAGGGGCTTCAGAACAATGGTGCCCTTGAGGGTGTTCATGTTCGTCAGGCACGCCAGGCCGTTCTTGCCGTTGATGTTCATCGCGTCCGAGCCGCACACGCCTTCGCGGCACGAACGGCGGAACGACAGGCTCGGGTCCTGCTCCTTGAGCTTGACCAGGGCATCCAGCAGCATGCGCTCATGGCCGTCGAGTTCGATCTCGATGGTCTGCATGTAGGGCTTGGCGTCTTTGTCCGGGTCGTAGCGGTAGATTTGAAAGGTGCGCTTCATGTTGTTCTTTCGTGAGGCTGCTGGATCTTCAGAACGTACGGACCTTGGGAGGCACGCTGTCCACCGTCAGGGGCTTGAGGTTCACAGGCTTGTAGGTCAGGCTGTTGTTCGCGCTGTGCCACAGGGTGTGCTTCATCCACTCCTTGTCGTTGCGGCCCAGCGGGAACTCGGCGTGGTCGGCAGGGTGCTCGTAGTCGTACACCGTGTGCGCGCCACGGCATTCGCGGCGGGCTGCGGCCGAGGTCATGGTGGCCTGGGCCACTTCGATCAGGTTGTCGACTTCCAGCGCTTCCATGCGGGCCGTGTTCCAGACCTTGGACTTGTCCTTGAGCGTCACCTGGCCCACGCGTTCGCGGATGGCGTTGATCTTCTCCACGCCTTCATCCATGCTCACCTGCGTGCGGAACACGCCGGCATGCAGTTGCATGGACGAGCGGATGTCGTTGGCCACATCTTGCGCGTAGGTGCCTTCGTTGGACTCCTGCAGCTGGTTCAGGCGCGCCAGGGTGCGTTCTGCACCGTCAGCGGGCACGGCCAGGTTGTCGCCAAAGCCCTTCACGTAGCTGACGATGTGCTTGCCGGCCGACTTGCCGAAGACCAGGAGGTCGAGCAGCGAGTTGGTGCCCAGGCGGTTGGCGCCGTGCACCGACACGCACGAGCATTCGCCCACGGCGTAGAGGCCGTTGACCACATTGTTCTGCTGGCCATCGTGCACCACGACCTGGCCATTGATGTTGGTGGGGATGCCACCCATCTGGTAGTGGATGGTGGGCACCACAGGGATCGGTTCCTTGGTGATGTCCACGTTGGCGAAGTTGTGGCCGATTTCTTCCACCGATGGCAGGCGCTTGCGGATGGTGTCCGCGCCCAGGTGGTCCAGCTTCATCAGGATGTAGTCCTTGTTCGGACCACAGCCACGGCCTTCCTTGATTTCCTGGTCCATCGAGCGCGACACGAAGTCACGCGGTGCCAGGTCCTTCAGGGTGGGCGCATAGCGCTCCATGAAGCGTTCGCCATTGCTGTTGAGCAGAATGGCGCCTTCGCCGCGGCAGCCTTCGGTCAGCAGAACGCCCGCGCCGGCCACGCCGGTGGGGTGGAACTGCCAGAACTCCATGTCCTGCAGCGGGATGCCGGCACGCGCCGCCATGCCCAGGCCGTCGCCGGTGTTGATGAAGGCGTTGGTCGATGCCGCGAAGATGCGGCCCGCGCCACCGGTGGCCAGCAGCACGGCCTTGGCGTGCAGCTCGTACAGGTCGCCGGTTTCCAGCTCCAGCGCGGTCACGCCGACCACGTCGCCCTGGGTGTTGCGGATCAGGTCCAGCGCCATCCACTCCACGAAGAAGTTGGTCTTGGACTTCACGTTCTGCTGGTACAGCGTGTGCAGCATGGCGTGGCCAGTGCGGTCGGCCGCGGCGCAGGCGCGCTGCACGGGCTTTTCACCGTAGTTGGCGGTGTGGCCGCCGAAGGGACGCTGGTAGATGGTGCCATCGGGGTTGCGGTCGAACGGCATGCCGAAGTGTTCGAGCTCGATCACCACGTTGGGTGCTTCGCGGCACATGAACTCGATGGCGTCCTGGTCGCCCAGCCAGTCAGAGCCCTTGATGGTGTCGTAGAAGTGGTAGTGCCAGTTGTCTTCGCTCATGTTGCCCAGCGATGCGGACACGCCGCCCTGCGCTGCAACCGTGTGCGAGCGGGTGGGGAACACCTTGGACAGGCAGGCCACGTTCAGGCCGGCGCGGGACAGTTCCAGCGAGGCGCGCATGCCGGAGCCGCCGGCACCGACAATGACGACGTCGAACTTGCGCTTGGTGATGTTAGCTTTGGAGTAGCTCATTTGTTGTTTGCCTTCAGTCGCGGGGGATCGGTATCAGAGACGCCACAGAACCTGGATGCCCCAGCCGGCGCAGCCGACGAGCCAGACGATGGTGAAAACCTGCAGTGCCAGGCGCAGAACCACGGGCTTGACGTAGTCCATCAGGACTTCGCGCACCCCGACCCAGACGTGCCAGGCCAACGCAATGATCACGGTGAAGGTCAGCACCTTCATCCACTGGGCCGAGAAGATGCCGGCCCACTTGTCGTAGCCCATGGGGCCCTTGTTGAAGATCACCTGGGCCAGCAGGGCCACGGTGAACAGCGCCATCAGGATGGCGGTGACGCGCTGGCTCAGCCAGTCGCGCAGGCCGTAGTGGGCACCGACGACGATGCGCTTGGAACCGTAATTGACGGACATGGGTACTTTCCTCTTGTGCGGCGGTGTTTGCTGCGGAATGGCAGCGGTCACCGCTTTTTTTATGGGGTGGTTATCGATCGATCAGTACAGGCCGAACAGCTTGGCGCCCAGCACCACGGCCAGCGTGATGCTGACCACGAAGACCACGATGGACGAGGTCTTGCCGAACTGCTTGTTCACGGCGCTGTGGCTCACGTCCATCCACAGGTGGCGCAGGCCGGCGGTGAAGTGGTGCAGGTACGACCAGATCAGCGCCAGGGCCACCAGCTTGATGAACCAGCCGGGCACGAAGCCGATGCCGATGCTGAAGGCCGCCGTGAACTTGGCGAACGAGATTTCGGACGACACCGAGGTGTCGAACATCCAGATGATGAAAGGCAGCAACAGGAACATGATCAGCCCGCTGCCGCGGTGCAGGATCGACACCCACGCTGCAGGGGTCATGCGGTAGGTGGTGAGGTCCTTGAAGGCATTGATGTTGCGGAATTCAGGCCGTTTTTTGGCGAGTTCGGTCATGTTTTGTGCTTTCGTGGATGTAACTGCTTTGTAATTTGGACATGCAAAGAACGCAAAATTCTATTGCAACGCAACACACACGGTTTCAAGTCGCCCCTAATGCCGACATTTCCGCTCGGTTGCCAGGGTAGTGTCAGCTCAGTTCATTACGGTAGTGGTGGGTGTCCGTGAGGTACAGCCCGCGCCGTAACTCCATGGGAACGTCGTTGTAGGTGTACGCAATGCGCTCCACGCTGAGCAACGGCGTGCCCGGTGCCACCATCAGCACCGCAGCCTGTTCGGCATCAGGCAGCACGGCGCGTATTTTCTCCTCGGCGCGCACCATGCGCACGCCGAAGTCGATTTCGAACATGGCGTAAGTAGGGCCTTCGTAGCTGGCCAGTTGGTCGGCCGTCAGCCCTTTGAAAGCCTGGCCCGGCAGCCAGATGTCTTCGAGAATGGTGGGCACCCCCGCAAACGACAGCACGCGCCGCGCCTGCATCACCGGGTCGGCGCTGCGCAGGGCCAGGGCGCGTGCCACGTCGGCACTGGCGCGCACGCGCTTGCAGTCGATCACCTGGCGCTGGGCGCGGCCCTCCACCCGGGCGTCGCCGGTGTCGGGCATGAGCTTCAAAAAGCGGTACTGCACATGCTGCTCGGCATGCGTGGCCACGAAGGTGCCCTTGCCCTGGCGGCGCATCACCAGGTTTTCGGCGGCCAGCTCGTCGATGGCCTTGCGCACCGTGCCCTGGCTCACGCGAAAGCGCGCGGCCAGGTCCATTTCGCTGGGGATGGCCTCGCCGGGCTTCCACTCGCCCTGCTGCAGGCTTTGCAGGATAAGCCCCTTGATCTGCTGGTACAGCGGGCTGAACGCCGGCGTGGCAGAGCCCGCGCTGGCAGCGGGCTGTGCAGGGGTGTCGGCGTTGAGCGGTAGCGAGGACATGGCAGTCGAAGAATGGGGCTGTGTATGGGGGCGTGTGGTGCGCTGCGAACGGGCAGGCGCATGCCTTCCCCAGGTTGCTTTTTCAGGGTCCTGATCATATCTTATATAAGACATAAGACAAATTGACCGGGGTATTGAATCGGCAGTACACTCCAAGGCTGTTTTGCGGGGCACGGGCTGCTGGTAACAGGCGCTGGTGCTTGCGTTGCACACACCCCCTGATTTCCTCACTTCCCTGGAGTTCTCACCATGAGCAAGAAGCCCGTTCGCGTAGCCGTCACCGGCGCCGCTGGTCAAATCGGTTACGCACTGCTGTTCCGTATCGCCTCCGGCGAAATGCTGGGCAAGGACCAGCCGGTCATTCTGCAACTGCTCGAAGTGCCTGTCGAAGGCCCCCAAAAGGCGCTCAAGGGCGTGATGATGGAGTTGGACGATTGCGCGTTCCCCCTGCTGGTCGGCATGGAAGCCCACAGCGACCCGATGACCGCCTTCAAGGACGCCGACTACGCCCTGCTGGTCGGTTCGCGCCCACGTGGCCCGGGCATGGAACGCGCCGAGCTGCTGGCCGTCAACGGCGCCATCTTCACGGCACAGGGCAAGGCCCTGAACGCCGTGGCCTCGCGCAACGTGAAGGTGCTGGTCGTGGGCAACCCTGCCAACACCAACGCCTACATCGCCATGAAGTCGGCACCTGACCTGCCACGCAAGAACTTCACCGCCATGCTGCGCCTGGACCACAACCGCGCTGCCAGCCAGATCGCTGCCAAGACCGGCAAGGCCGTGGCCGACATCGAGAAGCTGACCGTCTGGGGCAACCACTCGCCCACGATGTACGCCGACTACCGTTTTGCCACCATCAACGGCGAAAGCGTCGCCAAGATGATCAACGACCAGGAATGGAACGCCAACACCTTCCTGCCCACCGTGGGCAAGCGCGGCGCGGCCATCATCGAAGCACGCGGCCTGTCGTCGGCTGCCTCGGCTGCCAACGCCGCCATCGACCACATGCGCGACTGGGCCCTGGGCACCAACGGCAAGTGGGTCACCATGGGCATCCCGTCGGACGGCCAGTACGGCATCCCCAAGGACACCATGTTCGGCTTCCCCGTCACCTGCGAAAACGGCGAGTACAAGCTGGTTGAAGGCCTGGAGATCGACGCCTTCTCGCAAGAGCGCATCGACAAGACCCTGGCCGAGCTGCAAGGCGAGCAAGACGGCGTCAAGCACCTGCTGTAATCATCCATAGGCAGGCTGTCGTACATGCTCGACTGGAACCCCGCGCTCTACCGCCGCTTCGAGGACGAGCGCACGCGCCCGGCCCAGGAGCTGCTGGCGCGGGTGCCCCTGGCCGACCTCTCCAGTGCCGCCCATGTGGTGGACCTGGGCTGTGGGCCAGGCAACTCCACCGAGCTGCTGGTGCAGCGCTTTCCAAAGGCGCAGGTCACCGGCATCGACACCTCCAAAGCCATGCTGGCCAGCGCGCGCGAGCGCCTGCCCGGCACGGCCTTTGAACAAGGCGACATCGCCACCTGGGTGCCCGCCGTGGCACCCGACCTGATTTACGCCAACGCCGCCCTGCAATGGGTGGCGGGGCACGAAACCCTGGTTCCCCGGTTGTTCAGCCTGCTCGCCCCCGGCGGCGTGCTGGCCATCCAGATGCCCGACAACCGGCAGGAACCCTCGCACCGCCTGATGCGTGACATCGCCGGGCAATCGCCCTGGCGCGAGCCCATCGGCGACGCCGATGCCGTGCGCACCGAGCTGGCCACCATTGCCGGCTACTACGACATGCTGGCCAAGGAGGCTGCCCTGGTGGACGTGTGGCACACCGTCTACCAGCACGTCATGCCCACGGCCGGCGCCATCGTCGACTGGCTGCGCAGCACGGGGCTGCGCCCCTTCCTCGATCCGCTGAGCGACGAACTGCGCGCCAGCTTCCTCGCCGAGTACGAGCGCCGCATCAGCGAAGCCTACCCCCTGCGCAGCGATGGCAACCGCCTGCTGGCCTTTCCGCGCATGTTCATCGTTGCGCAGCGCCCCGCACCATGAGCACTGTTGCCTCTCCCGCCCACCCCGCCAGCGTGCTGCTGGGCGCCCAGGCCGGTGCCAGCCGCCTTCCGGTGTGCGACCACTACAGCGGTGTGGAAGCGCGCATGCGCAAAAGCCTGCAGCTGCAGGCCGAGATGACCGCCGAGTTCGGCCACTGCGTGTTCGACGTCACGCTCGACTGTGAAGACGGTGCCCCCGTGGGCCAGGAGCGCGAGCACGCCGCCCTGGTCGCATCGCTGGCGCTTGGCGCCGCCGATGGCGCGCGCGTGGCGGCCCGCGTGCACACCGTGGACCACGCCGCCTTTGCCAACGACGTGGCCACCATTGCCGGCGAGGCAGGCCACCGCCTGTCGCACATCATGGTGCCCAAGGTCGAGTCGGTCGACGACGTGCTGCACGCGGAAAAGGCGCTGCTCGCCGCATCGGCCGGCCACCTGCCGCTGCACGTGCTGATCGAATCGCCCGCCGCCGTGCACCGCGCGTTCGAGATCGCCGCGCACCCGCGCGTGCAGAGCATCAGCTTCGGGCTTATGGATTTTGTCTCTGCGCACGGCGGGGCCATCCCTTCGTCGGCCATGGGTTCGCGTGGCCAGTTCGAGCACCCGCTGGTGGTGCGCGCCAAGCTCGAGATCGCCGCTGCCTGCCATGCCCACGGCAAGGTGCCATCGCACTGCGTGGTCACCGAATTCAACGACACCGCTGCCATGCAGGCCGCCGCCACCCGCGCCAGCGCGGAGCTGGGCTACACCCGCATGTGGAGCATCCACCCCGGCCAGATCCGCCCCATCCTGCAGGCCTTTGCGCCCCGGCAGGACGAGATCGACCTGTCCGCCCGCATCATTGCCGCTGCCGCGCAGGCCGACTGGGCGCCCATCAGCCACGATGGCACCCTGCACGACCGCGCCAGCTACCGCTACTACTGGCAGGTGCTTGACCGCGCCCACCAGACCGGGCGCGCATTGCCGCCCGAAGTGGCCCATTGGTTTGCTTCCCCCGCTCCCCACCACGACGCCTGAACCTTTTTTCCAGGACTTCCCCCATGAAATCACTGATCCTCACCTCCGCCCTGATGCTGGTGGCCCCTGGCCTTGCCCTGGCGCAGGCCGCAGCCGAGCCCGCCAAGAAGAGCGCGCCCGCCGCCAAGAAGGAAGCCGCACCGAAGAAGGAGGCTGCTGCGAAGCCAGCCGCAAAGCCCGCAGCCAAGTCGGCTGAAGCCAAGGACAAGGCCCCGGCCAAGAAGACCGCCAAGGCCGAGCCCACCAGCAGCCGCCAGCAGCTCAACACGGCGGCCAACCAGGTCGCCACCGGCCTCATCGCCGCCGATGCCGCGCTGAGCCCTGAAGAACAGGCCATCGCCATGCGCGTGCACACCGGCCGCATCGCCTGCGAGCTGGGCGCGTTCGTCAACGTGACGGCCGACGCCGCCACGCCCGGCCGCTTCACCATCGAGGGCAAGGGCTTCAAGTACCACATGACCCCCGTGGTCACCAGCACTGGCGCCGTGCGCCTGGAAGACGCCAAGGGTGGCGCCGTGTGGCTGCAGATCGCCAACAAGTCCATGCTGATGAACCAGAAGCTGGGCCAGCGCCTGGCCGACGAGTGCATGAGCGCCGAACAGACCCTGGTGGCCGAGGCCGCCAAGAAGGCACCGCCCCAGAGCGTGTTCGACCCCGCGCCTGCTGCCACGGCCACCGCCACCACCAAATAACCAGAATCCGACGAGACACGGCACCCCCGCGCCGCATGGCCCTTGCAGCCCCGGCGCCACCACCCCACTTTAGAACGCAACCGGAGAAAAATGATGTTGAAAGCCTACCGTGACCATGTGGCCGAGCGCGCCGCGCTGGGCATCCCACCGCTGCCCCTGACGGCCAAGCAGACCGGCGAGCTGGTCGAGCTGCTCAAGAACCCACCCCAAGGCGAAGAAGCCACGCTGGTGGACCTGATCACGCACCGCGTGCCTGCCGGTGTGGACGATGCTGCCAAGGTCAAGGCCAGCTACCTGGCTGCCGTGGCGCACGGTACCGAGGTGTGCACGCTGATCGGCCGTGAAAAGGCCACGCAGCTCTTGGGCACCATGCTGGGCGGCTACAACCTCACTCCCCTGATCGACCTGCTGGACGACGCGGCCGTGGCCTCCGTCGCCGCCGAAGCGCTCAAGAAGACGCTGCTGATGTTCGACCAGTTCCATGACGTCAAGGAAAAGGCCGACAAGGGCAACACCTTCGCCAAGTCCGTGCTGCAAAGCTGGGCCGACGCCGAGTGGTTCACCAGCCGCCCCGAAGTGCCCCAGAGCATCAAGCTCACCGTGCTCAAGGTCACCGGCGAAACCAACACCGACGACCTGTCGCCCGCGCCCGACGCCTGGAGCCGCCCCGACATCCCGCTGCATGCCCTGGCCATGCTCAAGAACAAGCGCGACGGCATCACGCCCGAAGAAGACGGCAAGCGCGGCCCCATCAAGTTCCTGGAAGACCTGCGCGCCAAGGGCAACCTGGTCGCCTACGTCGGCGACGTGGTCGGCACGGGTTCGAGCCGCAAGTCGGCCACCAACAGCGTGCTGTGGTTCACGGGTGAAGACATTCCGTTCGTGCCCAACAAGCGCTTCGGCGGCGTGTGCCTGGGCAGCAAGATCGCTCCCATCTTCTACAACACCATGGAAGACGCGGGCGCACTGCCCATCGAGCTCGATGTGAGCCAGATGAACATGGGCGACGAGATCGAGCTGCTGCCCTACGCCGGCAAGGCATTGAAGGACGGCCAGGTCGTCGCCGAGTTCACCGTCAAGAGCGACGTGCTGTTCGACGAAGTGCGCGCCGGTGGCCGCATTCCGCTGATCATCGGCCGTGGCCTCACCGCCAAGGCCCGCGAGGCCCTGGGCCTGGCGCCTTCCACGCTGTTCCGCCTGCCGCAAGTGCCTGCCGCCACCGGCAAGGGCTTTACCCTGGCGCAAAAGATGGTCGGCCGCGCCTGCGGCCTGCCCGAAGGCCTGGGCGTGGTGCCCGGCACGTACTGCGAACCGCGCATGACCTCGGTCGGCTCGCAAGACACCACCGGCCCCATGACCCGCGACGAACTCAAGGACCTGGCCTGCCTGGGCTTCAGCTCCGACCTGGTGATGCAGTCCTTCTGCCACACGGCCGCCTACCCCAAGCCCGTGGACGTGAAGATGCACCACGAGCTGCCCGACTTCATCAGCACGCGCGGCGGCATCTCGCTCAAGCCCGGCGACGGCATCATCCACAGCTGGCTCAACCGCATGCTGCTGCCTGACACCGTGGGCACCGGCGGCGACTCGCACACGCGCTTCCCCATCGGCATCAGCTTCCCCGCCGGCTCCGGCCTGGTGGCGTTCGCTGCCGCCACGGGCGTGATGCCCCTCGATATGCCTGAATCGGTGCTGGTGCGCTTCAAGGGCAAGATGCAGCCCGGCGTCACGCTGCGCGACCTGGTGCACGCGATTCCGCTGTACGCCATCAAGGAAGGCCACCTCACCGTGGCCAAGCAGGGCAAGAAGAACATCTTCTCGGGCCGCATCCTGGAAATCGAAGGCCTGCCGGACATGAAGGTCGAGCAGGCGTTCGAGCTGTCCGACGCATCGGCCGAGCGCTCTGCCGCCGGCTGCACCGTGCGCCTGAACAAGGAGCCCGTGATCGAGTACATCAACTCGAACATCGTGCTGCTCAAGAACATGATCGCCCAGGGCTACGCCGACGCACGCACCATCGGCCGCCGCATCAAGGCCATGGAAGCCTGGCTGGCCAACCCCCAGCTGCTGGCCCCCGATGAGAACGCCGACTACGCCGCCATCATCGAGATCGACCTGGCCGAGATCACCGAACCCATCGTCTGCTGCCCCAACGACCCCGATGACGCCAAGACGCTGTCGGACGTGGCCGGCGCCGCCATCGACGAAGTGTTCATCGGCTCTTGCATGACCAACATCGGCCACTTCCGCGCAGCCTCCAAGCTGCTCGAAGGCAAGCGCGACATCCCCGTCAAGCTGTGGATGGCACCGCCCACGAAGATGGACGCGCACCAGCTCACCGAAGAAGGCCACTATGGCGTGTTCGGCGCGGCCGGCGCCCGCATGGAAATGCCCGGCTGCTCGCTGTGCATGGGCAACCAGGCCCAGGTGAAGGAGGGCGCCACCGTGATGTCCACCAGCACCCGCAACTTCCCCAACCGCCTGGGCAAGAACACCAACGTCTACCTGGGCTCGGCCGAACTCTCGGCCATCTGCTCCAAGCTGGGCCGCATTCCTTCCAAGGAAGAGTACCTGGCCGACATGGGTGTGCTCAACCAGAACGGCGACAAGATCTACAAGTACCTGAACTTCGACCAGATCGCCGAGTTCAAGGACGTGGCAGACGGCGTGGCCGCCTGATAGGTCAGCGGATCGCCCAGCCCCTTGCGGGGCTGGGCATGGTCCCCAAAGAAAAACGGGCTCCCAGATGGGAGCCCGTTTTGCTTGGGGAGTGGGGAAACACTTCCACATGGTGGCGGCACCCACGACCGTGAGATACCACCACCATGGGAAGGC
>NZ_LMIJ01000007.1:135158-208088 GCF_001428665.1 Acidovorax sp. Root219 | reverse complement strand
CCGCCTGCGCGCTATCCAATCAGGCAAGTTCGCTTTAAGTGAACGGCATTACGGCCGAGGCCGGTTTTTTTCGTTGGAGCTGCGAGCTGGCTCAGGCAGTTGCGTCCGCCATTGGGCGGGGCATGGCATGGCCGTTGTCGATGGGCGCTGCCGGCGCGGGCAACGGGCTGGCCACGGTGGGCCGGCGCACGGGGTGGCGCAGTGCGACCAGGCCCTTTTGCTCCAGGTCGATGCGCGGGGCGCTGGGCTGGCCCTTGAAATCGAGCCACTGGTGGTTCTCGTAGTCGTAGAGCTTGCAGGTGCGCATGGTGCGCAGCAGGGTGCGTACCGAGGCTTGCTCGATCACCAGCTTGTGGCCCACCAGCTCGTTCATGCGCTTTTGCGCGGCCAGCAGGTGGTACGAGGGGATGCCGGCGTGCGCGTGGTGCGCGGCGTGGTTGTAGACGTTGTTGACCACCTTGGAGATCCAGTCGGGCAGCACCCAGACCACCGAGCACACTTCGGGGCTGTGGCGGTTGTGGCGCAGGTCGTCGCTCTTGAACCAGGGGATGTTGGGGTGGGTGTGCATGATGTACAGCGAGGTGCTGCTCAGGAACATCAGCGTGAACAGCGGCAGCACCCAGCCCAGCAGCACGGCCTGCAGGGCCGTGACGGGGGCGAAGGCGGGCGAGCACAGCAGCAAGGCCACGTAGCTGCCGTGGTAGGCCAGCAGCAGGGCAGAGTACCTGCGCGACTCGGCTACCTGGTCCTTGGGCGTGCGCACGTTGGGGTACACGCGGGTCGGAAACCAGTGGATCGCGAAGTACAGCCACAGGCCGATACCGAGTGGCGCGCGGTAGATGTGCTCCAGCACCTTCCTGTGCCAGGGCAGCGCGTCGTAGCCAGCCTTGGAGTAGGGCGTGTAGTAGTCGAAGTGGTCGCCGTTGGTGTAGGGGTGGTGCACCTTGTTGTGGTCGTGCGACCACATGCGGTAGTTGTGCGTGGCGGGCACGCCGGCCACGAGCGCCAGCACCCAGTTCAGCCGTTTGGAGCGCGCCAGCGTGCCGTGCGCTGCATCGTGCGCCAGGGTGTAGAACGAGGACAGGCGCACGCCCGCCATCAGCGCGGCCACCACCTTGAGCCACATCGGCTCGGCCAGCAGCACGGTGGCGATGAAGGCCCAGTACAGCACATGGTCGCGCAGTACCAGGGTCACGCCCTTGCGGTCGCTGGGATTGGCGAAGGCCGAGAGCTCCTGGAGCAACTGGGCTTTGGAAATCTCGGGCCGGGCGGCGGTGGGCTGGGTCATGGGCGGTGCACTGGGTGGGCGGATGGCCCCTTGTGCGTCACGCCGGTGGCGTGTGGGTGGCCGCCAGATGGGATCTCTGTGGCAATGCCCGCAAAAGGGGAGAAACGTCAAGAAGTGTTTCACACAGGACCCCGGATCCCGCGCCGGAACAGCAGGGTGAAATCCGCCCATTTCGGGCATTTGCCGGCAAGGATGCGCGGTGTCCCAAAAGAAAACGGCCCCGAAGGGCCGTTGGATGGGCGAGGGCCGTAGTGACGGCTGGCTCTGCTGAAGAAGGCTTCGGTGGAAAAAAAGGCCTGGCTACGCGGGACAATCTGGCCCGTTGGCTGGCAAAAACGACCCTTGCGGACTGGAAGCCCGGGAGTCGCCCCACGATGAAACCTGTTATTTGGTGAGGATCAGCTTTCCAAGCTTGGTGGCCTGCAGCCGGTATACCGAGCCGTTGTGGCTGATGGCCACGGCCTTCTGGCCCTGCAGCAGATCGTTGCTGTCCACGGCGGCCGCTCCATCCACTGCGGCAGCGCTGCGCAATGCGGCGGCCTGCTGCGGCTGCAGGGAGTCTGCAGAGGCGGGGCGCATGAGCGTGGCGGCAGTGAGGGTGGCTTGCATGGAAGGGTTCCTGGTACGTTGAATGGTGTACGGCCTGCTAATGATAGTGATTCGCAATTACTGGTCAAGTGATTTCGCACATTGAACGGTATGAATCCTGGTTGGTGCCCTGATCGGGGTGAACCACTGCGGCTTGTGCGCCACAGGCACCAAGCAAAACAGGCCCGAAGGCCTGTTGTTGCGTGGCAGAGGACTGCGCCTTGCGGGTGCAGGGCATCACTGCGGATCGGTCACGAAGCCGATCTTGCGCACGCCGGCGCGCTGGGCGCTGGCCATGGCCTGGGCCACGCGTTCGTAGCGCACTTCCTTGTCGCCCTGGATGTGCAGATCCGGCTGGGGCTGCTTGGCCCCTTCGGCCTGCAGACGGGACTGCAATTCCTCGTCGCTCACCTGCGAGCCGTTCCAGTAGTACTTCCCGTCGGCCGCCACGGACAGGCGCACGGTTTCGGGCTTGATGTTCTCGGGCTGGTTGGTGGCGCGCGGCAGGTCCACGTTCACCGAGTGCTTCATGACGGGCACGGTGATGATGAAGATGATGAGCAGCACCAGCATGACGTCCACCAGCGGCGTCATGTTGATCTCGTTCATCACGTCATCGGCGTCGTCTTGCGTTCCGAAGGCCATGGCTTAGCCGCCCTTCTTCATGGGCAGCACCTTGCCCTGCTCGCCGCCGCCAGCGGACACGCGGGCGCCGGTGACGAAGTAGGCATGCAGATCGTGCGCAAAGCTGTTGAGGCCGCCCAGGATGGACTTGTTGCCGCGCACCAGGGCGTTGTAGCCCAGCACGGCGGGGATGGCCACGGCCAGACCCAGGGCGGTCATGATCAGCGCTTCACCGATGGGGCCGGCCACCTTGTCGATGGTGGACTGGCCCGAGGTGCCGATGGCCAGCAAGGCGTGGTATATGCCCCAGACGGTGCCGAACAGGCCGATGAAGGGGGCGGTGGAGCCGACCGAGGCCAGGATGGCCAGGCCCGATTGCAGGCGTGCGGTGAACTCGTCGATGCAGTTGCGCAGGCAGCGCGTGACCCAGTCGCTCACGTCCAGGCTGTCGTGCAGGTGCGCCTTGGTGTTGCGGTGGTGGGCCGTGGCTTCGCGGCCTTCCAGCGCCAGGTGGCGAAACGGGTTGGTGTTGTCCTGGCCCAGCTTGGTCAGGCCGGCGGCAAAGTCTTCGCTGTGCCAGAAGTCCTGGGCAGAGCGCGTGTGCTTCTTGAACTTGATGATGTCCAGGGCCTTGATGATGATGACGATCCACGAGGCGAGGGACATGCCCAGCAGCAGCACGGCCACTGCGCGGGTGACAAAGTCACCCTGGATCCAGACGTTGGCGATGCCGAATTGTGATTCCATGAGAACTCCTGATGATTATTCGAGAACAAAATTGACGGGCTGCATGTACCACATGGCTTCGGGCACTCCATTGCGTTTGCCTGGCACAAAGCGCCAGCGCGTAACCGCTTCCTGGGCCTGGCGGTCCAGCCGGTCATAGCCGCTGGACTTGTTGATCTCGACCTTCTGCGGCACGCCGTCGGTGCCGATGAGCACGCGCAGGATGACCTTGCCCTGCTCGCCCATGCGCTTGCTGATGGCCGGGTAGCTGGGGGAGGGGTTGTTCAGGTGGGCCGCGTCGCTCGACGGCAGCTCGATCTTGGGTGGGGCGGGAGGGGCGGGCGGTGCCGGTGGCGGCGCCTGCACGGCCACGGGCGCCTCGATGGGCGGGGCAGGAGGCTGCGGCGTGGTCACGCCCGTGGGGGCATTGGGCGCGGGCGTCGGGTCGGCAATGGCCACGGGCATGGGGGCCGGGCGCGGGGCCTTCACCTGCGGGGCGGGCCTGGGTGGCGGCGGCACCGGTGGCTTGGGCGTCGGCGGCTCTATCTTGGGGGCCGGCGGTGCGATGAATTCGCTGAGCAGCTCTGCCGGCACGATGACTTCTGCCGCGCGGCGCAGCAGGCCCGACTGCAGTGCCCAGATCCCGGCCACGTGCAGCAGCACGACGGAACCTACGATCACGGTATTGCGGCTGACGCCCCCGGGAGGGGCAAAACGATCAGGGTGAGACATAAGTGTGATTGCAGCTGCCGCCGCTTGCACGGCAAACGGCACAGGCCTGTGAGACCTTGATTATTTACGGAAGATCCACCAGGCCGAGCCTGCGACGAGGATCAGGCTGCCGGCGAGTG
Source organism: Acidovorax sp. Root219 (assembly GCF_001428665.1). Classification (GTDB taxonomy): domain Bacteria; phylum Pseudomonadota; class Gammaproteobacteria; order Burkholderiales; family Burkholderiaceae_C; genus Acidovorax. The sequence goes on along the minus strand of NZ_LMIJ01000007.1, from coordinate 204,011 downwards.
TCGAGAGGAGTTCCATGCCCTGCTTTCCATGATGGAGCTGGCAAGCTGGATCGTCTGGGGCGCTGCCTCGTTGTGCAGGGCGGCGACCGGACTCGATGCACTGCACTGGGCCACCACGTCGCGGGCGCAGCTTTCGCAGCATCCGCATTGGGTGGCGACGCCCAGTTCGAACTGGATTTCATCAAAGCTCATGCCTGCACGGGCGTGGCGGGCGATCTCGCGGTCAGAAATCCGGCGGCAAACACAGACGATCATGGCGGCAGGCAGTGGTGGCTGGCTGGTAGAAGATGAGCGATTATAAATGCGAATTTTTCGCATTTGCAATAAATCAATTCTGTCAGGAGGGGAAAACCCGATAGTCCGCGTCGAGATCGGCTCCCAGCAAGGCCGGCGAGGCATCGGCCAGCGTGGCGCAGCCGGTGAGCGCCATGGCGATTTCCAGCTCATCGCGCAGCAGGCGCAGCACATGCGCCACCCCGGCAGCGCCCGCGTTGGACAGGCCCCACACCACGGGGCGGCCCACCAGCACCGCAGATGCGCCCAGTGCCATGGCCTTGAGCACATCGGTTCCCCGGCGGATGCCGCCGTCCACCAGCACCGGCAGAGCCCCATGCACCGCCTGCACGATGCGCGGCAGCGCGGTGGCCGTGGCGGGGGCGGTGTCGAGCGTGCGCCCGCCATGGTTGGACACCACCAGGCCCGCCACCTGGAGGCTGGCGGCCTGGTGGGCGTCTGCCGGGTGCAGCACGCCCTTGAGCAGCACCGGCAGGCGGGTGATGGACTGCAGCCAGGCCACGTCGTCCCAGGTGGGTGCCTGGTGCAGCAGGGCATCGAACAGGGCGCTCTGGCCGGGCTGCAGCGCCACGGGCGGCGCTGGCGGCATCTGGGCCAGGTTCACGGCGTCGATGCCGGGCGGCAGGCGAAAGCCCGCCCGGCGCTCGCGGTCGCGCGCGCCGCTGGAAGGCGCATCCACGGTCAGCACCAGGGCCTCGTAGCCGGCGGCTTCGGCGCGCTCCACCAGGGCGCGGGTGAATCCCCGGTCGTGCTGCAGGTACAGCTGGAACCACAGGGGCCCGCGCCCGGCATCGTTCAGCACGGCCTGGGCAATGGTTTCCAGCGGCAGCGTGGCCTGGGTGCTCAGCACCACCCCGGCGCCCATCGCCGCAGCCGCGTAGGCGGTGGCCAGCTCGCCATCGCCATGGGCCATGCGCTGAAAGGCCACAGGCGCCAGCAGCACCGGGTGGGCCAGCGTGCGGCCGAGCAGCTCAATGCGCGTGTGGCCGCCAGCCAGGGGGCGCAGCATGCGCGGCCACAGGGTCAGTGCGTCCCAGGCGCTGCGGTTGGCGCGCAGGCTGATTTCGTCGGCCGCACCGCCGGCAAAGTAGGCCCAGGCGTTGTCGTCCAGGTGCTGCCTGGCGTGCTGTTCGTGATCCGCCAAGCTGGCGATGCCAGGGGGAAGCTGTTGGCGTGATGGAACGTAGGTCATGAAGTGACAGAAGAACCTGGCGTCAGGTCACACATCGGACCACATGCGCAGCAGATTGTGGTACGTGCCCGACAGCGTGATCACCGAAGGGTGTGTTTCGCCCACGCTCTGTCTGAGCCGCAGCAGCGCCATGTCCATGTCGAACAGCAATTGCCGCTGCTCCAGGCCGCGCACCATGCTTTCCACCCAGAAGAAACTGCTGATGCGATGGCCGCGGGTGACGGGCAACACCTGGTGCACGGTGCTGCCGGGGTACATGACCATGTCGCCAGCTGGCAGCTTGATGCGTTTTTCACCCCAGGCCTCGGTGGCCACGAGTTCGCCGCCTTCGTACTCGTCCGGCGGGGTCAGGAACAGCGTGCACGACAGGTCGCTGCGCACCCACGCGTTGTCGGCCCTGGAGTGCATGACGGCGCTGTCCACATGGTCGCCATAGAAGTTGGCGCTGTCTGCGTAGTGGTTGAAAAGCGGGTTGTAAATGCGCCGAGGCAGGGCGGCTGAAAAAAACAATGCGTTGCGGGCGAGCGCCGCCTTGACCAGGCCCTGCAGCTGGCCCGAGAGCTCGCTGCCCTGCGAAAGCTGCAGATTGTTCTTCTGGTGCACCGCCTGGCTTCCCGCGCTGCGGGCTCCATCCACCCACGGGGTGTCGGGTGCCCAGAGCTTTTGCCGAAAGTGCGCGATCTCTTCGGCCGTCAGTACATTCTTGATGTGCAGGAACATGGGGCCTGATTGTGACTCCGCCCCCGGTGAAGGGGGCGGAGCCATCTCGTCACATCATTAGAAGCGCGTCTTCAGCGTCATCTGCACGGAGCGTGGCACGCCCGGCGTGTAGAAGCCGCGGTACAGGCCGTCTGCATAGGTGCGGTCAAACACGTTGTTCACGTTCAGCTTCAGCGAGGTCTTGTCGTCGAAGGCGTATTCGACCATGGCATCCATTACCGCAAAGCCGCTGGCGTACACCGCGCGCGAGCCTTCGGGGTTCTGCTTGCCGCGGTAGGTCAGGCCTGCACCCAGGCGCAGCTTGGCGGTGAGGGCATAGGTCGTCCACACGCTGCCGCTGTGCTTGGGCGTGAGGCCGGGGCGGTCGCCCTGTACCTGCGCGCCGCCACCATTGGCTGCCAGCGCCACGTTGCTTTGGTCGATCTTGGCCGAAGGAATCCAGGTGTGGTTGGCGAACAGCTCCCACTGGGGTGTCAGGCGGCCCGCCAGATTGAACTCCATGCCGGTGGCGTGGCGCTTGCCGGAAAGCAGCTCCTGCTGGGCTGCGGTATCGGGGTCGGTGTTGCGCTCGTTGTACTTCTGGCTATAGAAGGCGGCGACACCCAGCAGCGCGCGGCGCTCGAACAGTTCGAACTTGCTGCCGATCTCGAAGTTGCGGCTCTTCTCAGGCGGGGTGTTGGCCGTGCGGGCGGTGCCGTTGCCGGGGTTGCCGAACTGGTAGGTGTCGCCCGAGGTGTTGTACGACGTGCCGAACGATGCGTAGTACGAAGCCAGCTCGTTGGGCTGGAACACCAGGCCTAAGCGGGGGCTGAACAGGCTGTCGGAGCGGGAGTTGCTCAGGGCCCCGGTCGCGTTGTTGTAAGACGCCTTGAAGTCGTCATAGCGCAGGCCGGCCACCAGCTTCAGCGTGTCGTTGAGCGAAACCGTGTCCTGGAAGTACAGGCCCAGGTTGCGCGAGGCGAAGGTGTTCCACTGCAGCGGTGCGCGGCCATCGGCCACCCAGGCGCCATCGTTGGGTGAACCCACGGTGGTGTTCGGACGTGGCGTGGTGTTGGCGTAGTTCTGATTGCGCTTGGCATCGTCGTCGTAGTAGTCCACGCCGGCCAGTACCGCGTGCTTGCGGCCACCCCAGTTGAAGGTGTTGTTGTAGTCGCTTTGCACCTGCAGCACTTCGCTTTCGCCCAGGCGGCCCTTGGAGCCACGGGTCAGCACGGTGTCGCCGTTGATCTGGTCCAGCGTGAGGGCGCCGTTCTGGAAACCGATGGTGCTGGCCAGCAGGTCGCGCTCGTACTTGCCGTAGCGCAGGCGCGTGGTCAGCTCGCCGTTGTCGTCAAAACGGTGGATGTGTCCCAGCGTGACGTACTGCGAAGAAGTGTTGTTGTGGTCGCTGGCCAGGCCGTAGTAGTTGCGCGCCTCCAGGGGCGTGTTGATCTTGCCGTCGACCAGGCGCCAGGGGTGGTTGTACAGCGGGCGGCCTTTGGATTCGAAATAGTACAGCCCGATCGAGAACTCGTCGCGTGTACCGATACCCCAGGCGAAAGTGGGCGCAATGCCACGTTTGTCCTGCTTGGCGCCGTAGTTGTCGTACTCCTGCACCATGGCGTTCAGGCGGAAGGCCGCGTTCTCGCCGGTCTTGAAGTTGAAGTCGCCCGTGGCGCGGTGGTATTGGCCGGTGCCGAAGGTGTAGGCAGCCTCGTGCTGGTCGATCAGCAGCGGGTACTTGTTCACCTGGTTGACCACGCCGCCGGTCGATCCCTTGCCGAACAGCATCGAGGCAGAGCCCTTGAGCACTTCGATGCGATCGTTGTTGAACGTGTCGCGCTCGATCAGCGGTGCGTCCTTCATGCCGTCCACATAAATGTCGCCGGCCTGACCCAGGGAGAAGCCGCGCAGGCGCACGTCTTCCTCGCCTGTTTCGCCGGACAGGAAGGTCACGCCTGCGGTGGTGCGCAGCACCTCGCGGAAGTCGTCCTGGTTGCGGTCGTTCATGAGCTTTTCGGTGAACACCGTCACGGACTGGGGAATGTCCTTGATGTCCTGGTTGCCCTTGCCGACCGTGGTCTTCTTGAGCAGCAGGGTGTCCTTGCCTTGCACTTCGGCAGCTTCCTTGACCGTCACCGTGCCCAGGGTGGGCGCGGCGGTCTGCGCCCAGCTGCTCACCGATGCGGCCAGCATGAGGGCGCCCAGGGGCAGAAGGCCCTTGTCGGACGTGAAGGAGGTGGTGGCTGCAGCGGTGTGTGCAGCGGCGGCGGCGCGCGCAGCAGGCTGCGCTGCACGGCGGATGTTTTTCTTGGCCAAGGTGGCTTCTCCAACGGAACAAAAGGGTCGCTGCGGGGCCCGCGGCGGGGGTGTTCAGAAGCAGTGGCTGGCAGGCGGCGTGCAGGGCAGGAGTTCTGCAAAGGGTGCAGTGGCTGGCAACGGCAGATCGCGTGCGTGGCTGTGCTTCATGGCGTCGGAATATTAATCTTATTGCGTATTATTCATATTCACAGTGTTGCTTTTTTGCAACGATCCTGAATGACTTTCGCGAAAATGACGCAAAAAAGCCGGCGCGAGGCCGGCTTTTCAGAGAGTGCGGGGTGCGCTCTGTGCGCTTGCGTGCTTACTTGACGTGCTTGCCGATCAGGCCAGCCAGTTCAAACATCGACACCTGGGGCTTGCCGAAGAGCTCCTTGAGCTTGGCGTCTGCATTGATGTTGCGCTTGTTCGCAGCATCTTGCAGGTTGTTGGCCTTGATGTAGACCCACAGCTTGCTGATGATCTCCGTGCGTGGCAGCGGTGCCGAGCCGACCACAGCCGCGAGAGCGGGGCTGGGGGTGAGGGCCTTCATGAACGCAGCGTTGGGCGTGCGCTTCTTGGCAGGAGCCGCCGCCTTGGTGGCGGGCGTCTTGGCTGCGGGTGCTGTTTTTGCCGGAGCCTTTTTTGCAGTTGCCATGTTGGATTTTCCTTGTTGGAAGTAGATTGTCTGACCAGTGAAAGCCTAGCCTCTCTGCTGGCAGGCCGATGCTACTGGGAAAAAAACGCGTTTCCAAGGGAGAAAACGCTTTTTTTGCCTCGATTTGTTGCTTGGGTGCCCCAGGGAAGGTAAAGCTCACCGTTTTGGTGCTTTCCCTAGGGGGAAAGTGGGTCCTGGCGATTTATGCGGGTGCGGGCGCCACCCGACCACCGTGCATGACAATGAAAGGCGCTGAGTGTCCGCGCAGCACCCTCTTTTCTTCTGGTCTTTTTTGCACGAAAGGTCTTTGCAACATGACAGCCCCCTCCTCTGCAGCCTTCAGCACCTGTGATTTCTGCGACGCGCACAAGGGCGACGACAGCGGTGCCTTTCGCGTGCTGCCCCCGGTGTTCCAGGACCTGGGCGGTGTGGCCGCCTTCAGCGGGCCGGTGAGCACCGTCAAATGCTTCGAAGACAATACCCTGGTCAAGGCCGCCGTCGATTCCCCCGGCAACGGCCGCGTGCTGGTGGTGGATGGCGGCGGCTCGCTGCGCCGGGCGCTGGTCGGCGGCAACCTGGCCGCTGCGGCCGCGCGCAATGGCTGGGCCGGCGTGGTGGTGGACGGCTGCGTGCGCGACATCGCCGAGCTGCGTGCGGCGGCCGTCGGCATCCGTGCCCTGGCCCTGATGCCTTTGCCCACCGAGAAGCGCAACGAGGGCCAGCGCGACGTGGCCGTGCAGATCCAGGGCGTCTGGGTGCGCCCGGGGGACTGGCTCTACGCCGATGCCGATGGCATTGTGGTCAGCGCAGGATCGCTTTCAGCCTGATTTCCTGCCCACGCGCCAGGCCAGGCTTGAGGGCAGGGTAGCCAGCAGCACGCTGGCCAGCGCAATGCCAAAGGCCAGCAGCTGCAGGCCGCTGAGCGATTCGCCGAGCACCAGCACGCCCACCAGGGCCGCGCTCACCGGCAGCAGCACGGTGAACACGCCGCCCTGTGCGGCGGGCACCGCGCGCAGGCCCGTCATCCACAGCCACACCGTCCAGATGCTGGCGGCCAGGGCGTAGAACACCAGCAGCAGCCAGGTGCCCCAGCCCACCGCCGCGAAGTCGAAGTGCCAGGCGGCGTACAGGCCCAGGGGCATGGACAGCGTGAAGCCCCACAGGTTGATGATGGAGGTGATGCGCTTGGGGCCCAGCGCGCCCGTGAGCTTCTTGCCGATCACGGAGTACGCCGCCTCGCACACCACGGCGCCCAGCAGCAGCAGCTGGCCCAGCCAGGCCAGGTCGGCCTTGCCTGCAGTCGCATCGGCACCTGCCGGGCTTGCATGGCCGGCGCTGGGGCTTGCCAGGGCAAACAGGGCAATGCCCACCACGGCGCAACCCACGGCCACCCAGGTTCTCGGCGCCACCTTCTCGCGCAAAAAGGCCCAGCTCATCACCGCCACCGCCGCCGGCATGCTGGCCATGGTGACGCCGGCCGATACCGCATTCGTCAGGCTCACGCCGTAGATCATGCAGGCGGTGAAGAGGAAGTTGCCCAGGAAGGATTCGAGGAACAGCAGGCGCCTGGTCTGCGCCGTCATCGGTGGCTCGTCGGCCGGCTTCTTGAGCCAGTGCAGCATGGCCAGGCCGCCGATGCCAAAGCGCATCCACGCGAGCAGGAACACCGGCAGAACGGCCGCCAGCGGCTTGGACAGGGCGACATAGCTGCCCACCAGCGACATGCTGAGGGCCAGGCAAAGGTAGGCAACGGTGCGGCTGGGGGCGGTCATGGGGCAGAGGGAGGCTTGCGCACCCGCGTTCCGATACGGAGCGCCGGGGTCGCGAGCGGGATGGAGGTGTCGGCAGAGCGACCCCGCGATGATTGCACAGGCGCTAAGCTCCCTTGGGTTCATGGCGCAGATCTGGCGCCGCTCTTTTTTCAAACCCTTGTTCCGAGGAATACCCCATGCGCAGTGTCGTTTTCGAATCCTTTGGCGAGCCTTCCGAAGTGCTGGTTCTGGCCGACCGCCCAGAGCCCGAGCCCGCAGCCGGCCAGGTGCGTGTGCGCATGGCGATGTCGCCGATCCACAACCATGACCTGGCCATCATCCGCGGCAAATATGGCTACAAGCCGCCGCTGCCGGCGGTGCCGGGCACGGAGGCGGTGGGCGTGGTCGACGCATTGGGCGACGGCGTCACGCACCTGAAGGTGGGCCAGCGGGTGATGCTGGCCGGCGCCAGCGCCACCTGGGCCGAGTTTTTCCTGGCCCAGGGCGCCAAGCTGATCCCCGTGCCCGATGCGGTGTCCGACGGCCTGGCCTGCCAACTGATCGCCATGCCCCTGTCGGCCGCCATGCTGCTGGAAGATCTGCAACTGCAGCCGGGCCAGTGGATGGTGCAGAACACCGCCAACGGCGCCGTGGGCAAGACCGTGGCCATGCTGGCCCAGGCGCGCGGCGTGAAGGTGGTGAACCTGGTGCGCCGCGACGCGGGCGTGGCCGAACTCGATGCCCTGGGCATTGCCAACGGCGTCTCGACCGAGCAGGCAGGCTGGGAGGAGCGCGTGCAGGCCATTACCGGCGGTGAGCCCATCGTGCGTGCGGTGGACTCCATCGGCGGCGACGCCGCCAACCAGATCATGAACGTGGTGGCGGCGGGCGCCACGCTGGTGTCGTTTGGCGCCATGTCGGGCCAGCCGCTGGTGCTGAGCGCCAACAACCTGATCTTCAAGCAGGCCACGGTCAAGGGCTTCTGGGGTGCCAAGCGCTCCGAGGCCACGCCACCGGCCGAAATGGCGCGCCTGATCGGCGACCTGATCCGCCTGGCCGCCAGCGGCGAACTGCGCCTGCCGGTGGAGGCCGCCTTCGACATTGCGGATGCGGCCAAGGCGGCGGCCGCCAGCGACGTGCCGGGCCGCGCCGGAAAGATCACGCTCACCGCCTGACAGCCATCCCTCCACCTCAGAAAGGACCTGCACGATGCCCGACGCATCCCATCTCCCTGGCGCGGTGCGCTGCGTGTTCGTGTACGGCACCCTGCGCAAGGGCGGCTCCAACGACATCACGCGGCTGCGGCCGGCGCCGCGCTTCGTCGGCATGGCGCGCCTTGCGGGCACGCTGTACCACCTGGGCGCCTATCCCGGGCTGCTGCTGGGCGGTGCCGTGGATGTCGCGGGGGAGGTCTACGCCATCGAGCCGGCGCTGGAGCAGCGTCTCGATGGGATCGAGGAAATCCACGGAAGACCTGACGACGAATACTTCAAACGCGAGCGCACGCTGCAGGTGGCCGGCCGGTTGGTCGACTGCTTGGTGTACGAGATCAATCCCGACCGGGTGGCCTCTGCCGCGCGCATCGAGGGCGGCGACTGGATGCTCGAATTGTCACGCTCTGTAAGGAAATGAGGCTGCGGGCAAGGCGGTGGCTGGGAGAGCTGCCTCCTGCGCCTGAGGGCGTGGACTTCTTGCGTGGCGGAATCCATGCATTTTCACATTGCAAAAATTGCTTTTGGCGATATGGAATGCAAGAATGTTGCGGTGCGGCAATTTCTCTCAATACGAGAAAACGGTTTCCACATTGAGGAATTTGAAGCATAAGGTGTTGTTTTAAAAGAGAAAAATTTATCTCTTATATAAGACATAAGAGCTTGTGCAACTCTTATAGAAGACTTAAAGTTCTCTCCATGGGCCGCAGACGCAGCCCGGTGTTTTCAACCAACCTCAGGAGTAGACCCCATGCCCCAATCCTTCAACGAACAACTGAGCCGCGAACAGCAGATTGCCGCCCTGGAAAAAGACTGGGCCACCAACCCCCGCTGGAAGGGCATCAAGCGCGGCTACTCCGCTGCCGACGTGGTGCGCCTGCGCGGCTCGTTCCAGGTCGAATACACGCTGGCCCGCCGTGGTGCCGAGAAGCTGTGGGACCTGGTGAACAACGAACCCTACGTGAACTGCCTGGGCGCGCTGACCGGTGGCCAGGCCATGCAGCAGGTGAAGGCCGGCATCAAGGCCATCTACCTGTCGGGCTGGCAAGTCGCTGCCGACAACAACGAATACTCGGCCATGTACCCCGACCAGTCGCTGTACCCCGTCGACTCGGTGCCAAAGGTCGTGGAGCGCATCAACAACTCTTTCACCCGTGCGGACGAGATCCAGTGGTCCAAGGGCATCAACCCCGGTGACAAGGCCTATATCGACTACCACGCACCCATCGTGGCCGATGCCGAAGCCGGTTTCGGCGGTGTGCTCAACGCCTACGAACTGATGAAGGCCATGATCCGTGCCGGCGCCGGTGGCGTGCACTTCGAAGACCAGCTGGCTTCCGTGAAGAAGTGCGGCCACATGGGCGGCAAGGTGCTGGTGCCCACTGTGGAAGCCTGCCAGAAGCTGATCGCTGCCCGCATGGCTGCCGACGTGTACGGCGTGCCCACCCTGGTGATCGCCCGTACCGATGCCGAAGCCGCTGACCTCTTGACCAGCGACTACGACGAGAACGACAAGCCCTTCCTGACCGGTGAGCGCACCGCCGAAGGCTTCTACAAGACCAAGAAGGGCATGGACCAGGCCATCTCGCGCGCTGTGGCCTATGCCGAGTACGCCGACCTGGTCTGGTGCGAAACCGGCACGCCTGACCTGGAGTTCGCCAAGAAGTTCGCCGACGCCGTGCACGCCAAGCACCCCGGCAAGATGCTGGCCTACAACTGCTCGCCTTCGTTCAACTGGAAGAAGAACCTGGACGATGCCACCATCGCCAAGTTCCAGCGCGAGCTGGGCGCCATGGGCTACAAGTACCAGTTCATCACGCTGGCTGGCATCCACTCCATGTGGTACAACATGTTCGATCTGGCCCAGGACTACGTGGCCCGCGGCATGTCGGCATACGTCGAGAAGGTGCAGGAGCCCGAGTTCGCAGCCCGCGACCGTGGCTACAGCTTCGTGTCGCATCAGCAGGAAGTGGGCACGGGTTACTTCGACGAAGTGACTACCGTGATCCAGGGCGGCAAGTCCAGCGTGACCGCGCTGACCGGCTCGACCGAGGAAGAGCAGTTCCACTGATCTGAAATCCCTCGGCAAGAGGGGTGAGTAGACTGCAAGAAGCCACCCCGCGGGGTGGCTTCTTGCGTTGGGCTGCCGGTTTTTCCGCGCTGCGCATGTTGTCGGGGCGCGACTGGCGGGGCCGTCGGGTGGCCCGGGCCGTGCGCCCTTTCATGAACATGGTTAAAATGGCGGCATCAACTGTGTGATTTCCCACAAGGGCGAGAAAGGCAATCTGGTTATGACACCGCGAACTACAACGGAGTTCTCCACCGGCCACTAGTGGCTGGCCGTTCGCGCCTGCACGAGATTCACCTCTCCCCAATCAAAAGCGCGGCCGGTTCCGCGCTTTTTTGTTTTTCGATTCCGGCTGGCGTGCGCCGCAGCACCTGCCCCGTGATCGCCCCCCCCATACCCACATCCACGGACAAGAGACCCCTCATGATTCACATCACGCTCCCCGACGGTTCGCAGCGAGAGTTTCCCGGCCCGGTCACGGTCGCCGAAGTAGCGGCATCGATCGGCGCTGGCCTGGCCAAGGCGGCCCTGGCCGGCAAGATCGGCGACAAGGTGGTGGACACCAGCTACCAGATCACGGCCGACAGCCCGCTGGCCATCGTGACGGCCAAGGACGCCGATGGCCTGGAGGTCATCCGCCACTCCACGGCCCACTTGCTGGCCTATGCCGTCAAGGACCTGTTCCCCGAGGCGCAGGTGACCATCGGCCCGGTGATCGAGAATGGCTTCTTCTACGACTTCGCGTACAAGCGCCCGTTCACGCCCGAAGACCTGGTGGCCATCGAAAAGCGCATGGCCGACCTGGCTGCCAAGGACGAGCCCGTGGTGCGCCGCGTGCTGCCGCGCGACGAGGCCGTGGCCTACTTCAAGGGCCTGGGCGAGAACTACAAGGCCGAGATCATCGCCAGCATCCCGAGCAACGAGGATGTGAGCCTGTACCGGGAAGGCAATTTCGAGGACCTGTGCCGCGGCCCCCACGTGCCCAGCACCGGCAAGCTCAAGTTCTTCAAGCTCATGAAGGTGGCTGGTGCCTACTGGCGCGGCGACCACCGCAATGAGATGCTGCAGCGCATCTACGGCACGGCCTGGTCCACCAAGGACGAGCTGCAGCAGTACCTCACCATGTTGGAAGAGGCCGAAAAGCGCGACCACCGCAAGCTCGGCCGCGAGCTCGACCTGTTCCACATGGACGAGCACTCGCCCGGCACCGTGTTCTGGCACCCCAAGGGCTGGGCCCTATGGCAGGAGGTGGAGCAGTACATGCGCCGCGTCTACCGCAACAACGGCTACCAGGAGGTCAAGGGTCCGCAGATCCTGGACAAGCAGCTGTGGGAGAAGACCGGCCACTGGGACAAGTACCACGAGAACATGTTCACCACCGAGTCGGAAAAGCGCGAGTACGCGCTCAAGCCGATGAACTGCCCCGGCCACATCCTGATCTACAAGCAGGGCATCAAGAGCTACCGCGACCTGCCGCTGCGCTACGGCGAATTCGGTGCATGCCACCGCAACGAACCCACCGGCGGCCTGCACGGCATCATGCGCGTGCGCGGCTTCACGCAGGACGATGGACATATCTTCTGCACCGAAGAGCAGGTGCTGGAGGAGTGCGCCAACTACACGGCGCTGGTGCAGAAGGTCTACAAGGACTTCGGCTTCACCAACATCATCTACAAGGTGGCTACGCGCCCCGAGGCGCGCATCGGCACCGATGAATCGTGGGACCGCGCCGAAAAGGCGCTGATGGATGGCCTGCGCCATTCGGGCTGCGAGTTCGAGATCGCCGAAGGCGAGGGCGCCTTCTATGGCCCCAAGATCGAGTACACGCTCAAGGACGCGCTGGGCCGCCAGTGGCAATGCGGCACGATGCAGATCGACCCGAACCTGCCCGAGCGCCTGGACGCCGAGTATGTGGCCGAGGACGGCAGCCGCAAGCGCCCCCTGATGCTGCACCGCGCCACCGTGGGCAGCATGGAGCGTTTCATCGGCATGCTGATCGAGCACTATGCCGGCGCCTTCCCCCTGTGGCTGGCCCCAGTGCAGGTTGCGGTGCTCAATATCACCGACGCGCAGGCCGATTACTGTCGCGAAATTGTTGAACGGCTGCAAAAAGCACTGCCGAATCAAGACCTTAGGTTGGCGGTGGATCTGCGCAACGAGAAGATTACGTATAAAATACGCGAGCATTCGTTGCAAAAGCTGCCGTATATCCTCGTCGCGGGCGACAAGGAGAAGGCCGCAGGCGCCGTTGCAGTACGCGGCCGGGGCAATCGTGACCTCGGAGTGATGTCCATCGAAGCGTTCGCTGAGTTGATCGCCAATGACATTGCCACCAAAGCCTGAGTTTGATTCAAAACCAGCTTTGTCGCTTGCCAGCTGTACGGTTGTAGCTACAATTTTTGTAGTATTTTGATTGAAGGAAGATAGCCATCGCTACTGAATTTCGTGATCGTCGCCACCGTGAAGAGCGCAAGCACCGCCTGAACCGTGAAATCATGGCCCCGGAAGTCCGTCTCTCCGGGCCAGAGAATGAGCCTTTGGGCGTGGTCAGCCTCATGGAAGCCCTGCGCATGGCAGGTGAGCTGGATGTGGATCTGGTGGAAATCGCTGCCACAGCGAACCCGCCGGTGTGCCGCCTGATGGACTACGGCAAGTTCAAGTACCAGGAGCAAAAGCGCGCTGCCGAGGCGAAGGCCAAGCAGACGGTGATCGAGATCAAGGAAGTCAAATTCCGTCCGGGCACGGACGATGGCGACTACAACATCAAGATGCGCAACATCCGCCGCTTCCTGGCCGAGGGTGACAAGTGCAAGATCACGCTGCGTTTTCGCGGTCGTGAAATCACCCACCAGGAACTGGGCTTGGCGCTGCTCAACCGCATCCGCGACGAGCTGGCCGACACCATCCTGATCGAGCAGTTTCCCAAGCTGGAAGGCCGCCAGATGATCATGATGATTGCGCCGGGCAAGAAAAAGCCCGCCGCTGCCAAGCAGGCCAGTGCCGAGAGCACGCCTTCCGGCAGCGCAGCCTGACGGCTGGCAGTCCTCAAGGAAGAGACAGAATTTGCCAGGCTCGCCCCGCAAGGGGCTTGCCGGGTGATAGGCAGCGGTCATACGCTGCTGCACAGCCGGTGCAAACCGGCTGAAAAAGTGGCTCGGGGCCAACAAGTTTGCAGATCCCTTTGCAAACGCCTCACGAGCACAACGAAAAGGAGCATTCACATGCCCAAAATGAAGACCAAGAGCAGCGCGAAAAAACGTTTCCGCGTTCGTCCCGGTGGCACCGTCAAGCGCGGTCAAGCCTTCAAGCGTCACATCTTGACGAAGAAGACCACCAAGAACAAGCGCCAACTGCGCGGTTCGGTTGCTGTGCATGAGACCAATATGGGCTCTATTGCACAAATGCTGCCCGGTGCTGGCCTTTAATAACGACGAACAAGGAGTACTCACATGCCTCGCGTCAAACGTGGTGTAACGGCCCGTGCCCGTCACAAGAAAGTTCTCGCCCTTGCAAAGGGCTTCCGTGGTCGCCGCGGTAACGTCTACCGTATCGCCAAACAGGCGGTAATGAAGGCTGGGCAATATGCCTACCGTGACCGCCGCACCAAGAAGCGCGTGTTCCGCCAGTTGTGGATCGCCCGTATCAACGCCGCTTCGCGCGAACTGGGCCTGACCTACAGCCAGTTCGCCAACGGCCTGAAGAAGGCATCCATCGAGATCGACCGCAAGATGCTGGCCGACCTCGCAGTGCACGACAAGGCTGCCTTTGGCAGCATCGTGGAGCAAGTCAAGGCCAAGCTGGCTGCTTGAGTTCACGACAGGCGGCCGTCTCTCACCGGACGGCTGTTTGCGCAATAACAGCAAGGGCTAGGGCTTGTGAAGGCACTAGCCCTTGTTCATTTTCAAGAGTCGATATGAACGAGTTGGATTCCCTGGTCGAGAGCGCGACGCAACTGTTTGCCCAAAGCGCCACCCCTGCTGATCTGGAAAACGCCAAGGCGCAGTTTCTGGGCAAGGCCGGTCGCGTGACCGAGCTCATGAAGGGCATGGCGCAGCTGTCGGTGGACGAGAAGAAGTCCCGCGGCGCGGCCATCAACGTCGCCAAGCAGGCCATCGAGGCCGCACTCACTGCCCGCCGCCAGGCACTGGCCGATGCGGAGCTGCGGGTCCAGCTCAAGGCCGAGGCCCTGGATGTGAGCCTGCCAGGGCGCCAGCGCGGCCAGGGCGGCCTGCACCCGGTGTCGCTCACGCTCGAGCGCATCGAGGGCATCTTCGGCTCCATGGGCTTCGACGTGGCCCAGGGCCCCGAGATCGAGACCGACTGGTTCAACTTCACCGCACTGAACACGCCGGAAGACCACCCCGCGCGTTCCATGCACGACACCTTCTATGTGGAAGGCGGCACCCCCGAGGCGCCCAACCTGCTGCGCACGCACACCAGCCCCATGCAGATCCGCCACGCGGTGCAGCACGTCAAGAAGCACCGCGCCGCGCTGGATGCCGGCCAGCCCATGCCCGAGATCCGCGTCATCGCGCCGGGCCGCACCTACCGCGTGGACAGCGATGCCACGCACTCGCCCATGTTCCACCAGTGCGAAGGCCTGTGGGTCGGCGAGAACGTGAGCTTCAAGGACCTGAAGGTGATCTTCACCGCCTTTTGCCGCACCTTCTTCGAAAGCGACGACCTGGTGCTGCGCTTCCGTCCGAGCTTCTTCCCCTTCACGGAGCCCAGCGCCGAGATCGACATCCAGTTCCAGACCGGCCCGCTGGCCGGCCGCTGGCTGGAGGTGTCAGGCTCCGGCCAGGTGCACCCCGATGTGGTGCGCAACATGGGCCTGGACCCTGAAAAGTACATCGGCTTTGCCTTCGGCATGGGCCTCGACCGCATGACCATGCTGCGCTATGGCGTGAACGACCTGCGCCTGTTCTTCGACGGCGACATCCGCTTCTTGTCGCAGTTCCAGTAAGCAAAGGCCGGCCCTGCCTGCAAGGCCGGGCCACCCAGCCGTTTTCGCCCTGGCGCGCGCTTCGAGATCCTGGCCGCGCAAGGCACTTTCCGTACAAGAGTTCGACTATGCAATTCCCTGAATCCTGGTTGCGTGAGTTCTGCAACCCACCCCTTTCGACTGCCGAGCTGGCCGAGACGCTGACCATGGCTGGCCTGGAGGTGGAGGAGCTGCGCCCCGTGGCGCCACCGTTTGCCAAGATCGTCGTGGGCGAGATCAAGGAGGCCGTGCAGCACCCCGACGCCGACCGCCTGCGCGTGTGCCAGGTGGACGTGGGGCAGGGCGCGCTGCTCAACATCGTCTGCGGTGCGCCCAATGCGCGCGTGGGCATCAAGGTGCCTTGCGCCCTGGTGGGTGCCGAGCTGCCGCCCGGTGACGACGGCAAGCCCTTCCTGATCAAGGTCGGCAAGCTGCGCGGCGTGGAAAGCCAGGGCATGCTGTGCTCGGCGCGCGAACTCAAGCTCTCGGAAGACCATGGCGGCCTGCTCGAGCTCGATGCCTCCGCGCCCGTGGGCCAGGACATCCGCGTGTACCTGAACCTGGACGATACGCTGTTCACGCTCAAGCTCACCCCCAACCTGGCGCACTGCCTGAGCGTGTACGGCATTGCGCGCGAAGTCTCGGCGCTGACCGGCGTGCCGCTCTCGCAGCCGGCCTTCCCGGCCGTGTCGACCAAGGTGGCTGACATGCTGGCCGTGAAGATCAGCGCCCCCGACCTGTGTGGCCGTTTCAGCGGCCGCGTGGTCCGCAACGTCAACACGCGCGCCACCACGCCGCAGTGGATGCTCGACCGCCTGGCCCGCTGCGGCCAGCGCGGCGTGTCGCCGCTGGTGGACATCTCTAACTACGTGATGTTCGAGCTGGGCCGCCCCTCGCACATCTTCGACCTGGACAAGATCCACGGCGGGCTGGACGTGCGCTGGGGCAAGGCCGGCGAGCAGCTCAAGCTGCTCAACGGCAATACCATCACCGTGGACGAAAAGGTCGGCGTGATCGCCGACGGCCAGCAGGTTGAATCGCTGGCCGGCATCATGGGTGGCGATGCCACCGCCGTGTCGGACGACACCAAGCACATCTACATCGAGGCCGCCTTCTGGTGGCCCAAGGCCGTGGCCGGGCGCTCGCGCCGCTACAACTTCTCGACCGATGCGGGCCACCGCTTCGAGCGCGGTGTGGATCCGGAGCTGACGGTGGAGCACATCGAGCGCATCACGCAACTGGTGATCGACATCTGCGGCACGCCCGAGACGGCCTGCGGCCCGATGGACGACCAGCGCGTGAACCTGCCCGTGCCAGCACCCGTCACGCTGCGCGTGGCACGCGCGGCCAAGGTCATCGGCATGCCGATCACGCAGGCGCAGTGCGCCGACGTGTTCAAGCGCCTGGGCCTACCGTTCACGGAAGGTGAGGGCACCCTCACCGTGGCGCCGCCAGCCTACCGCTTCGACATCACCATCGAGGAAGACCTGATCGAAGAGGTCGCGCGCATGGTGGGCTACAACAACCTGCCCACCACGCCGCCGCTGGCCCCCATCACCCCCAAGCTGCCGGCCGAGGCCACGCGCAGCCCGTTCGCCGTGCGCCGCACGCTGGCCGGCCTGGGCTACCAGGAGACCATCAACTTCAGCTTCGTGGAAGAGCGCTGGGAGCAAGAGCTGGCGGGCAATGCGCAGCCCATCAAGCTGCTCAACCCGATTGCCAGCCAGATGAGCGTGATGCGCTCGACCTTGCTGGGTTCGCTGCTGCAGGTGCTCAAGTTCAACCTGGACCGCCGCGCCGAGCGCGTGCGCGTGTTCGAGCTGGGCCGCGTGTTCCTGCGCGATGCCAGCGTGCGCAACACCGACACCACGGTGGAAGGCTTTCACCAGCCCATGCGCGTGGCCGGTGTGGCCTATGGCGCCAACGACATGCTGCAATGGGGCCGCAAGGAGCAGGGCATCGACTTCTTCGACGTGAAGGGCGATGTAGAGGCCCTGCTGGCACCGCTGCAGGCCACGTTCGAGCCGGGCGAGCACCCGGCCATGCACCCCGGCCGCTGTGCCCGCGTGCTGGTGCAAGGCAAGCCCATCGGCTTCGTGGGCGAACTGCATCCCCAGTGGCGCCAGTCATGGGAGCTGCCGCTGGCGCCGGTGATGTTCGAGCTGGAGCTCGATGCTGTGCTGCAGCGCGTGGTGCCGCAGTTCAAGTCGGTCGCCAAGCACCAGGCCGTGGAACGCGATCTGGCGGTGGTCGTGGCCGAGCGCGTGACACATACCGATGTCGTGGCCGCCGTGCAGGCTGCCGTGCCCGGCGGCATGCTGCGTTCGACCGTGCTGTTCGACGTCTATCGTCCCAAGCCGCTCAAGGCCGGCGAAGAGACGCCGGCCGGCGGCCTGGCCCCGGGCGAGAAGAGCCTGGCCGTGCGCCTAACCCTGGGCAGCGACGAAGCCACCCTGACCGAAGCCGAGATCGAGGCCGCCGTGCAGGCGGCTGTGACGCAGCTCACACAGCGCGTGGGCGCGCGGCTGCGCGGCTGACCATCGCGGCGACAATAGCCCAAGCGACGAACACAACAACATGACGATGCTGACGGGGAGAGATGCCGTGATCGAATTTGCAGTCGAAAGCCTGGAAACCCCTGCGCTCACCAAGGCGCAGCTGGCCGATCTGTTGTTCGACCAGATCGGGTTGAACAAGCGCGAGTCCAAGGACATGATCGACGCGTTCTTCGACCTCGTCTCGCAGAGCCTGGTGGAGGGCAAGGACGTGAAGCTCTCGGGCTTTGGCAACTTCCAGATCCGCACCAAGGCGCCACGCCCGGGGCGCAATCCGCGCACCGGCGAGGCGATTCCGATCCAGGCGCGCCGTGTGGTGACCTTCCACGCCAGCAGCAAGCTCAAGGAGCAGATCCAGACGGCTGCCGGATTGTGAATTTTTGCCAGTTTGCGCGCTGAATTTCAGGGGTGGGCTGGCAGTTCCCGCCGGCCTGCAGTACCCTTGCAGGCTTTCCTGTTTGAATCCGGAACCCCATGGGCACTGTGCTTCCAGCCATTCCTGCCAAGCGCTACTTCACCATCGGTGAGGTGGCGGAGCTGTGCGGTGTGAAGCCGCATGTGCTGCGCTACTGGGAACAGGAATTCACGCAGCTGCGCCCCATGAAGCGGCGCGGCAACCGCCGCTACTACCAGCACCACGAGGTGCTCATGATCCGCCGCATCCGCGACCTGCTGTACGACCAGGGCTTCACCATCAGCGGTGCCCGCAACCGCCTGCAGGAGCTGGCGCTGCCCGCGCGCAGCGATGCGGCGGACAGTGCCGACAGCGAGCTGCCCAGCATGCTGGTGGACGATGCGGGCGACCTTTCCATCGGCTCGTCGGCCTTTGCTTTCGACTCGAATGCGGTGCGCCAGGAATTATTTGAGATCAGAGCACTGCTTTCTCCAAACTGACCCGAATTTGTGCATATAATCTAAGTCTTGTCGGCGTGTAGCGCAGCCTGGTAGCGCACTTGCATGGGGTGCAAGGGGTCGCGAGTTCGAATCCCGCCACGCCGACCATTTTCTTCGATGAACAACGGGCTATCGCCACAAGCGGTAGCCCGTTTTTCTTTGTGCGTTCGCACGCCAAAGCCGCCTGTTCCTTGTCTCGATGCGTCGGCTGCCTTGGGCCTGGCCGGCAGGCGGGTCGATGTTTGCAGGGCGGGCTCAGCGCCCNACAGTGCTGTAGCACGGCAAGGCGGACCAACGAAGTTAGACGGTTGAAGGCAAATCCGTATCAATGGCGGGTTCTTGCATCCGTCTGCCGGCATGCCTTGCAGGTGCTGCCTGGGATTCTTCGCCCATCAGTGGCGCCCCTTGGTCGCTTGGGTCCACGCCATTCTTTGCTTGTCTCTTTTTGCATATCTGGTAATGTTTTGAAACAAGATTGCAGGTAGAGTCGACCATTTTCCGGGAGGGATTCGATGGCGAGTTCAAGGGCTTCGTTGGCTGCCGCGCTGGGGGTGGCCATTCTTTTGGTGGGCTGTGCCAACCGCGCTGCGCAGAACCGGGCCATTCCAGAGCCC
Organism: Acidovorax sp. Root219; assembly: GCF_001428665.1. GTDB lineage: Bacteria > Pseudomonadota > Gammaproteobacteria > Burkholderiales > Burkholderiaceae_C > Acidovorax. The sequence goes on along the minus strand of NZ_LMIJ01000007.1, from coordinate 184,793 downwards.
TTGCGCGCTGCGTTCCCTCCTGCGGTGGCTCCGGTGGAGCGCCGGCCCGATGCGGTGATCATTTCCAGCGTATGGGATGGGCTGGCGCAGGCCGAGCGCGACCGGCTCCGGCTGCAGTATGAAGCCCAGGTGCTGCGCGCCGATGCCTACGGTGCCATCGTGGATGTGCAGGGCGTCGATCGATCCACCCCCGGCACCACGGCAGGCGCGCACCTTGGCGGTGCCATCGCGGGCGCGGCTTACCTGGACCGTGGCCTGCGCGGGGGTAACTACTCTGTCGGTGGCGCGCTGGCTGCCACCTTGCTGGGCGCGGCCATTGGTTCGGCCGCAGACCGCAGGCCGCAATCGCGCTTCCAGTTCCGCTACACCGTGCGCCAGGGTGATGGCGAGATGCGCTATGTGGACGAGTACACGGCCACCCCGTTCCGGCATTCGCCGGGCCTGTGCGTGCGGGTGCCCGAGCTCACGCAGGTGGGGCAGCATGTGTGCAGCCAGACGCCGGAGTCGGTGCGCCAGCGTTATCTCGCGGTGGAATGGACCCCGCCCGCTGCTGCAGCCCCCGCCGTGGATGGGGCCGCCACCTCGGCGGCAGATGCCGTGCCCCTGGCCCCTGCCAATGCGGCGCCTGGGCCTGTGAATTCACCTCCTGCCAAGCCCGTGCTTTGAGCGGCTGCCATCCAGGCGCCCCGACGGCGCGGTGCGTCAGCGCCCCAGCCTGGCCAGCGATTGCTGGATGTTGGCAAAGGCCTGGGTGAGCTTGTGGGTGGCGCGCTGCAACGCCTCGGGCGTGACCTCGCTGGTGCGGCGGCACCGGGGGCAGGTGATGCGCGGGCTGAGCTTGAGCTTGCCCAGCCGCTCCTTGACGGCCTGCTGGCAGTGCGGGCAGGGCAGTTCGATGCTGGCGTCGTCCAGAACAGTCATGGTGGCCCCTCTCGAAAGATGGTGGGTGCGAACTGGTGGAGCTTGCCGGACCATTGTGACCGGTTTGCCGGTGTGCGCCAATGGTGGTTTGTCCGCCGGAGCGAGGGGCCTCGATGGAGCGCCGCCCCAGTCCGCCGGCAGTGTCGCGTGCATGCCGCACCGTGTGGTCAATGCGCCCTGTTTGAAGGGCCGGTGGTTACAATACGTACTGGCTTTTGGATGGATGTGCGCGGCGCCCGTGGTGGTTGCTGTGCAGGTCAAGACAAGGCGCCATGCGGGTTGGTCCGATGCGACGGGGCAGTTCGGCTCCGGGGCGGGCCATGGTTTCAGGGGAGCGGGGTGGGGTGATCGCCACGGTCTGGCGATGCTGCTGCGGCCTGGCACTCCTTGAAGCAGCCCGTGCTGGCGGCGACCCCATCATTCACAGCGAAAGCCCAGAGCCGTTGGTCCTGGGCTTTTTTTGTGGGCAGGGGTGGCGGGTTTTTCGAGACTGCTGTGTTCCGGCTGGGTGGGTGGGGCGATGGCCCCGGCGAGAACAAACCGACAACAAGTGCTGGATGGGGATTGCATGATCGATGGACTGATTTCGGGCCGTCTCTACGGGGGCCCAGAGCGGCGTCTGGACAAGGTAGGAAAGCCCTACATGGTGGCCAAGGTGCGGGCGCCGAGTGCGGAGGGCGAGATGCTGTTCGTCAACGTCATTGCGTTCGATGACGACGTGTGCATGGCCATGGAGCAATTGCACGATGGCGAGTCCATCTCTGTGGCCGGCTCGGTCACCCCCAAGGTGTGGACCGACAAGCAGGGCAATGTGCGCCCGGCGCTCGACATGGTCGCCCACCGCGTGATGAGCGCGCGCGACGCTTGCCAGACGCAAACGAACTGACCTGCAACTGGCTGGTGGGGTGGGCGTTGCCGCCTTGGCCCTGCCGTTCGCTGTGCGCGGCGACCCCTGCTGCCTGTGCTGCGCTCAGGATGCCTTGTTCGGCGCGGTGGTACCTGCCTGCGCATCGCCAAAGCCCATGGCCACCAATTCCTCGGGCGAAAGATGCAGTTCACGCACTTCCGGCTGGCGCGGCTCGATGGAGCGGCGCCGCTCGTGCTTATCCGGTGGGCCGGCTTCAGTCTGGCGGCGGTCCTTGCCGCTGCGGCGGTCGCAGGGGATTTGCTTGTCCATGGTGGGGTCGGTAGTGGTTGGTGTGCATTCGCTGCGCGCCAGGCACTGCGCTTGTGCCTGCCCTCAGGGTGATTTGAGTATGCCCGACCGGCCACCGTTTGCTGGCGTGAAATGGGCGCCTAAGCCGCCCCGCAACGCTTGTTCACGATTGCGGCGGGCATGCCTGGAGATGGGGTGCTGCCACCCTCTGGGCTGGATGTATCAGCCCATCAGCGCGGCCTTGAGCAAGTACCCCGCCAATTGCGGATTTTCCTTGAGCCGACGAATGCTGTAGCCATGCCAGTCCTGTCCATAGGGCACGTAGATCCGCACCGGGTAGCCCCTGTCGCGCAGGCGGTCGCGTAGGGGCTCGCACACGCCCAGCAGCATCTGGAATTCCAGCCCTGAAGAAGGGGCGCCATTGCCACGGCGCCTTGCTGCCGCAATGACCTGCTCGATCAGCGCCTCGTCGTGGGTGGCCACTGCGACGAAGGTGCCGGTGTCCAGGCAGCGCTCGACGTGGTGCAGAAAGTGGCTGTTGATGGCTTGCCGGTCGTGGCGGGCGCCCTCTACCAGGTGGGCCTTGTCCTCGACATAGATGCCTTTGCACAGGCGCAGGTTGTTGTGGCGGCCCAGCAGTGGCTCGATGTCCCGGTAGGTGCGCTTGAGGTAGGCCTGCAGGGCCAATCCGGTATTCCCATGGCCATTGGCCCTGAGCCTCTGGAGCAGGTCGATTTCCGCTTGGGTGCACTGCAGGTCTTCCATGTCCATGCGCACGAAATTGCCGTGCCGCCGGGCTGCCGTGGCCAGCGCCGCGATGTGGGTCTCGCACTGCTGCGCATTCAGCAGAAGGCCCAGCGCCGATGGCTTGACGGAGATGTTCGCGCGCAAGCCGTGGTGGTGGATGGCGTCCAGCACGCCCTGGTATTCATCGGCCGTCTGCTGTGCCTGTGCAAGGTCGCGGGTGACCTCGCCGAGCACGTCGATGGTGGCTGTGAAGCCTTGTGCATTGAGTGCCTGCACGCGCACGACGGCCTCGGCGATGGATGCGCCGGCAATGTAGCGGCGCGAGATTTTCTGCACGAGAGGACGGGGCACATGGGCAATGGCTCGGGCCACTGCGGTGTTGAAAAAAGAGGCAAGCATGGGCTATCCAGGTGGCGATGACAACGGAACAAGATGCCGCCCGCACACGGGCACGCACCAGCGCGCCAGGGCATGGCGCGGTGCGGTGTCAGGGAGTGGGGCGATGCGAAGCGGCCTGCCGGATGGCTGGATCCGGCAGGTGCCTCAGACGCAGCTGCAGCAGTCAGGCGCGCCAGTGGCGGCGTGCGCGACATGCGAGCGCGTTCAGCGTGTCTTTGTCAGGGGAGGCCAGGCGGCTGCGTGCATGGGGTTGCGGTTGTCGATCGGCAGGGTGGAATGCTACTGCTGTGGCGCAGTGTAGCCTTCGTGCGCAGATCCTGCGTGGGAGCCGGGAAATTGCCGCGCCTTCAGGCCTCTGCAGGCGTGGCGGTGGCCGGGTCGTTCCGGGCGCGCCATCAAAATCTGCGCATCAGTCCCCATGCAAAAAGCCCCTGACTCTTGCGAATCAGGGGCTTTTCATTTGGTGCCGGAGAGATGAATCGAACACCCGACCTTCTCATTACGAATGAGCTGCTCTACCGACTGAGCTACACCGGCGTAAGCCTCAAATTATAGCGTGGAATGGTAGCTTGTGACGCGTTCGACCTCATTTTTTGATCCGAGGATCACGCTGACGCGTTCATGCAACTGTGTGGGCTCGATGTCCATGATGCGCTGCTTGCCGTTGGTGGCGGCGCCGCCGGCCTGCTCGATGAGCCAGGACATGGGATTGGCCTCGTACATCAGGCGCAGCTTGCCGGGCTTGTTCGGTTCGCGCTTGTCCCAGGGGTACAGGAAGATGCCGCCGCGGGTGAGGATGCGGTGCACGTCGGCCACCATGCTGGCGATCCAGCGCATGTTGAAGTCCTTGCCGCGCGGGCCGTCCTTGCCCTGCAGGCACTCGTCGATGTAGCGCTTCACGGGGGCGTCCCAGTGGCGCATGTTGCTCATGTTGATGGCGAATTCCTTGGTGTCGTCGGGAATGCGCACATTCTCTTCGGTGAGGATGAACGAGCCCTGCTCGCGGTCCAGCGTGAACATGGCCACGCCGTCGCCCACGGTCAGCACCAGGGTGGTCTGCGGGCCGTAGATGCAGTAGCCGGCCGCCACTTGCGCCGTGCCGGGCTGCAGGAAGTCGCCGGCCTCCACGCCGCGGTCGTCATCGGGCTTCTTGAGCACGCTGAAGATGGTGCCGATGCTGACGTTCACGTCGATGTTGCTCGAGCCGTCGAGGGGGTCGAACAGCAGCAGGTATTCGCCCTGCGGGTAGCGGTTGGGCACCAGGTAGATGCCGTCCATTTCTTCCGAGGCCATGGCCGCCAGGTGGCCGCCCCATTCGTTGGCTTCGATCAGCACCTCGTTGGCGATGATGTCCAGCTTCTTCTGGATTTCGCCCTGCACGTTCTCGCTGGACGCCGTGCCCAGCACGCCGCCGAGCGCGCCCTTGTTGACGGCCTGGCTGATGCTCTTGCACGAGCGGGCCACCACTTCGAGCAGCAGGCGCAGCTGCGAGGGGATGAGCCCGTCGATGCGTTGCTGCTCGACCAGGTAGCGGGTGAGGGAGATGCGGGAGCTCATCGGTGGTGTGTCCTTGGGCTTTGGGTTTTTGTGAAATCAGGGTTGCGGCTGCTCGCGCTCGGCCAGCTCTGCCAGCGTGGCTTGTGCTTCTTCGAGCAGGTCTTCATCGCCGCTGGCGTGGGCAATGGCCACGCGCTGCTCAAGCAGGCTGTGCGCCAGTGCGCTGTCGCCGGATTCGTGCGCCAGCACACCCTGCTGAAAAAGCGTGTCCAGCACGATGCCGTCGTCGTTGAGGGCCTGGCCCAGCGCCAGGCGCTGTTGCAGGTAGCGCCGCGCCTGGGCCGCGTCGCCCATTTCGTAGGCGTTTTGCGCCAGGTTGTTGATCAGGCCCGACAAGCGCACGTCCGTGTCGGAGCCGAAGGCGCTCTGCGCATCGGTCAGCAACTGCTGGTTGTGCGCCAGCGCCTCGTCAAAGCGCCCGGCCTCGTGCAGGGCATAGCCGATCTCTTCGCGAATGCCCAGCTTCTGCTCGGCACCCAGCGTGGCGCCGGCATGGTCGGCCCAGTGGGCCGACTGGCGCAGGTGCTCGATGGCAGTGTCGTACTCTTCGGACTGCAGGGCCGACTCGCCGATGGCGTAGTGCTGCTCGTAGCGCTCGGTGGGCGTGAGGTCCGACAGGGCGCTGCGGATGGCCAGGGCGCGCAGCCCCAGGGGCAGTCCCTCGTCGTCCATCTGGCGCTTGGAATAGACGACGAACTGCAGCCAGAGCAGCTGGGCCAGCTCGGAGGACTCTGCGCCCAGGCCTTCCGCCAGTGGGCGCAGGGCGGCCAGGTCGGCCGACATGGCCGAGCCGCTGAACATGGCGCTGGCGTCGTACACGGTGTCGCGCAGCGGGTTGAAGCGCTGCGCGAACTGCTCGGCAGGGGTGGTGGATGCCATGGGTGCCGCTGCCTGTCAGTCCGCCAGTGCGCGGGTGACCACCTCGCGCACGTCGTTGCTCAGGTCGGGGCGCGTGGCCACGCGGGCGATGGCCTCGCGGGCTGCGGTGCGCCAGGGTTCGGCCAGCTTCTTCCAGCGGTCGAGCGCACGCGCCAGCCGGGCGGCGACCTGCGGGTTGATGGCGTCGAGCTCGATCACGCGGTCGCTCCAGAACACGTAGCCTGCTGCATCGCTGCGGTGGAAGGCGCCGGGGTTGGCGCTGCAATAGCTGAAGATCACGCTGCGAGCGCGGTTCGGGTTCTTCAGGCTGAAGTCAGGGTGCTGCATGAGCTGGCGCACGGCCGGCAGCACGTTGCCGCCCTTGTCCGGCGCGCCGGCCTGCAGCGCAAACCACTTGTCGATGACCAGGGGCTCGTCCTTGAACAGCGCGTGAAAGCGCGCCAGTGCGGCTGCCGCATGCGCGCTGCCGCTGGCCACCAGGGCCGTGAGCGCGTTGAAGCGGTCGGTCATGTTGCTGGCCACCTTGAAGCGCTGGTAGGCCTTGCCGGGCCACACTTCGTCGCCGGTACGCTGGGCGGCGATGCACAGCATGTGCAGCGCCATGCCGCTGAGCGAACGGCGGCCGGACGATAGCGGGTCGGGGCTGTAGCCACCGGTGTCCTGGTTCTGCTCCCAGGCCCATTCCCAGTCGGCCTTGAGGGCCAGGGCGAGCTGCTCGCGCATACCTTCGCGCACGGCGTGGATGCGCTGCGGGTCCACCACGTCGAGCTGTTCGGCGATGTAGGTCTCGGACGGCAGGGTCAGGACCAGTTCCTTGAAGGCCGCGTCCAGCGCCGGGTTGCGCAGCACGCTGCGCAGCGCGTCGACCACGGCGGTGGGCAGGATGTCGCCGCTGGTGGGGCCGCTGCCGGTGATGGCATGGATGGCGGTGCGCAGCGCCAGGCGCTGCCCGGCTTCCCAGCGGTTGAAGGCGTCGGTGTCGTTGGCCAGCAGGGTGAGCAACTGTTCGTCGGTGTACTCGATGTCCAGCACCACGGGGGCGGTGAAGTCGCGCAGCAGCGAGGGCACGGGCTCGGCGTCGAGGCCGGTGAACACCAGCGTCTGGCTGGCTTCGGTCAGCACCACGGTGCGCGATGGTGCGCCGGCCGTGTCCTCGCCCTGCAGTTGCAGGGGCAGGGCGGTGCCTTCGTGCGTGAGCAGGCCCAGGCCGACAGGGATCACGAAGGGCAGCTTCTCGGCCTGGCCGGGCGTGGGCGCGCAGCTTTGCGCCAGCGTCAACGTGTAGGTGCGCGCGGTGGCATCGTAGATCCCCGTGGCCTTCACGCGCGGCGTGCCGGCCTGGCTGTACCAGCGCTTGAACTGGGGCAGCAGGCGCGCCAGGTCGCTGGCGGGGTTGGCGTCGGCAATGGCCTGGGCGAAGTCATCGCAGGTCACGGCCTGGCCGTCAAAGCGCTCGAAATACAGCTTCATGCCCTTGGCAAAGCCTTCGCGGCCCACCAGGGTGTGCATCATGCGCACCACCTCGGCACCCTTTTCGTAGATGGTGACGGTGTAGAAGTTGTTGATCTCGATGTAGCTGTCGGGCCGCACCGGGTGGGCCATGGGGCCTGCATCCTCGGGGAACTGCGCCGTGCGCAGCACGCGCACGTCCTCGATGCGCTTGACGGCGCGGGCCGAGGGGCTGCCGGCCAGGTCCTGGCTGAACTCCTGGTCGCGGAACACGGTGAGGCCTTCCTTCAGGCTCAGCTGGAACCAGTCGCGGCAGGTGACGCGGTTGCCCGTCCAGTTGTGGAAGTACTCGTGGCCGACCACGCTCTCGATGTTGGCGAAGTCCACGTCGGTGGCGGTCGATTCGCTGGCCAGAACATACTTGGTGTTGAAGATGTTCAGGCCCTTGTTCTCCATGGCGCCCATGTTGAAGTCGCTGGTGGCGACGATCATGAAGCGTTCCAGGTCCAGCGGCAGGCCGAAGCGCGCCTCGTCCCAGGCCACGCTGGCCATCAGCGAGTTCATGGCGTGCTCGGTCTTGCCCAGGTCGCCAGGGCGCACGTACACCTGCAGCAGGTGGTCGGTGCCCGAGCGGGCGCGGATCTTCTGCTCGCGCGCCACCAGCTTGCCCGCCACCAGGGCGAACAGGTAGCAGGGCTTCTTGTGCGGGTCCACCCATTGGGCGAAGTGGCGGCCGTCTTCCAGGTCGCCGCTGTCCACGAGGTTGCCGTTGGACAGCAGCACCGGGTACTGGGCCTTGTTGGCGCGCAGCGTGACGGTGTAGCTGGCCATCACGTCCGGGCGGTCCAGGAAGTAGGTGATGCGGCGGAAACCCTCGGCCTCGCACTGCGTGAAGAAGGTGCCCTGGCTCACGTACAGGCCCATCAGGTGCGTGTTCTTGGCCGGGCAGCAGGTGGTGAAGATCTCGAGCGCGAAGGCATCGGTGCCGGTGGGCAGGTTCTCCAGCACCAGGCGCGAGCCCTCCATCTTGAACGAGGTGCCCTGGCCGTTGACCAGCACGCGCGCCAGGTTCAGGTCCTCGCCATCGAGCTTCAGTGGCTGTTCGGCCACGTCGGGGTTGCGGCGCAGCGTCATGCGGTTGAGCACGCGCGTCTTGGCCGGGTCCAGGTCGAAGGTCAGCTCGACGCTGTCGATCCAGTAGGCGGGGGCGGTGTAATCCTCGCGGCGGATGGCAATGGCCGGTCCCGCGCCGCTTGCGTCTGCGTTAGGCGATGGCAACATGGATGCGCTCCAGAAAGTCGGTGTTCATGAGTTCGTGGTAGTCACGCACGGCGGCCAGCACATGCGGGCCCGCCAGTTCCTGCGCGCTGTGGGTGCTGCACACGGCCACGGCATGCATGCCCGCGCGGCGTGCGGCTTCGATGCCGAAGGGGGCGTCTTCAAACACGATGCAGCGCTCGGGCGCAGCGCCGATGCGGCGTGCCGCTTCGAGAAAAATCGCAGGCTGTGGCTTGCCGGGCAGGCCCTCGTCGCCGCGCACGATGGTCAGCGGCTCGGGCTCCATGCCCAGGCGCGACATCGCGAAGGCCACGTTGTGGATGTCGCCTGCCGTGCCCACGGCCAGCTTGTAGCCGCGGGTGGAAGCCTGCGCCGCGAAAGCGCGAAAACCCGCCACCTCGGTGAACGCGGGGCCGAACAGCTCGCGGTAGATGTCTTCCTTCTCGCGTGTGAGGGCGTCGGCCTCGGCCTGCTCGACCTCGCGCTGCAGCAGCTCGCGGATGCACTCGGTGCCATTGCGGCCCGTGGTGCGGGCCATCAGGTCGGGCACGTCGATGGCCATGCCGCGGCGCCGCGTGAACTCCACCCATGCCTTGGCGTGCCAGGGCATGGAGTCGATCATGGTGCCGTCCATGTCGAAGATGAAAGCCTCTACGGCAATCGGGCTGCCGCGCGGGGCCGTGGCTTCGACGGTGGTGGCGGCTGCTGCGTCGCGCTGCATCACACGCCCTGCTTGAGCGAGGCTTCGATGAAGGCGTCCAGGTCGCCGTCCAGCACCTTCTGCGTGGCCGAGATTTCCACCCCGGTGCGCAGGTCCTTGATGCGGCTGTTGTCCAGCACGTAGCTGCGGATCTGGTGGCCCCAGCCCACGTCGGTCTTGGTGTCCTCGAGCTTTTGCTGCTCTTCCTGGCGCTTGCGCATCTCGTGGTCGTACAGGCGCGAGCGCAGGCGCTGCCAGGCGATGTCGCGGTTGCCGTGCTGGCTGCGGCCGTCCTGGCACTGCACCACGATGCCGGTGGGCATGTGGGTCAGGCGCACGGCCGAGTCGGTCTTGTTGATGTGCTGGCCGCCCGCGCCCGATGCGCGGTAAGTGTCGGTGCGCACGTCGGCCGGGTTGATGTCGATCTGGATCGAGTCATCGATCTCAGGGTAGACGAACAGGCTGGCAAAGCTGGTGTGGCGCCCGCCCGAGGAGTCGAACGGCGACTTGCGCACCAGGCGGTGCACACCGGTCTCGGTGCGCAGCAGGCCGTAGGCGTACTCGCCCTCGACCTTGATCGTGGCGCTTTTGAGGCCGGCGATGTCGCCCGGGGTTTCTTCCTCGACCGTGGTCTTGAAGCCCTTGCGTTCGGCGTACTTGAGGTACTGGCGCAGCAGCATGCCGGCCCAGTCGCAGGCCTCGGTGCCGCCGGCGCCGGCCTGGATGTCGACGAAGCAGTTGAGCGGGTCGGCCTCGTGGCGGAACATGCGGCGGAACTCGAGCTGCTCGATCTCGGGCTGCAGCTTGGCGGTTTCGGCCTCGATGGTCATCAGGCCGTCTTCGTCGCCGTCTTCCTTGCTCATGTCATAGAGCTCGGTGTTGTCGGCCAGCTCGCGCGTGAGTCGTTCCAGCGTGAGCACCACGCCATCCAGCGACTTCTTTTCCTTGCCCAGCTCCTGGGCCTTCTTCGGATCGTTCCAGACCGAGGGGTCTTCGAGCGATGCGTTGACGGTTCTCAGGCGTTCGAATTTGGCATCGAAGTCAAAGATACCTCCGTAACTCTTGCGTGCGCACGGTCAGGTCGCTCAAGGTGTTGCCGATGAGGTTGATGCGTTCTGCGTCCATGGTGGTGTCCTGGTAGGTGTGTTCTGTAGAGAGTGACAAGGCTGAACAGGCCCCTGGTGCACTGCGCTGTGGGCGCACGCAAGGGGATGACCCGCACTGGGGCGGGGTGGTTCAGCATCGCCCGAATCGGCCATTTTCTCATGGATGGGCAGGGAGGCCTGCAATGCCCCTTGCCCTTGTGAAAACGGCCGCAGAACAGGGCCGCAGGATGGCTCAGCCTCTCAGCAAGACAGGTGCCCTTCGATCAGCCGCGCCACCGCTTCGGGCTGGTCATGGTGCAGCATGTGGGCGGCGTCCTGCACCACGGCCGTGCGGCAATTGCGCACGTGGGTCAGGCGCTGGTGGTATTCGCCCAAGTCGTAGCGGCCCTTCCACCACTGGCCCAGGCTGTCGTCGCTGGCCTCCACAGCCAGCACCGGCGCGGAGATGCGCTCGTACAGGGCCAGGGCTTCGTCGAGCCGGTACAGCTGCGAGCTTGTGATCTTGTGCGCCGGGTCGCCCAGTATCTCCCACCGGCCTTGTGCATTGGGCTCTGCCCAGTGCTGGGCCAGCCAGTCGGCCTTGTCCTGTGACAGGCGCGGGTTGGTCTTCATCAGGCGCTGGGCCACGCCGTCCACGCCCCCGTAGGCCTTGAGGGCCATGTCGCCCGTCTGCAGCTTCTTGATCTCGTCGATCCACTGGGCATAGCGCTTGGGCGCCTGCTCGGGCTTGGTGGCGGGCATGCCGAAGCCCTCCAGGTTGACCAGGCGGCGGATGCGCTCGGGCCGCACGCCCGCATACATCATGGCGATGTTGCCGCCCATGCTGTGGCCCACCAGGTCCACCGGCTGGTCGCCCACGTAGTGGTCGAGCAGCAGGTCCAGGTCGGCCAGGTAGTCGGGAAAGGTGTAGTGGTCGCAGGGCGTGGGCACTTTGCTCAGGCCGAAGCCGCGCCAGTCGGGGGCGATGATGTGCCGGCCATCGGCGAACGCGGCCGAGAACGCATCCACAACGAACTGGTAGGAGGCGCCCACGTCCATCCAGCCGTGCACCAGAACCAGCGGGGGCCTGACCTTGTCGCTCGATGCCTCGCCCCAGTGGCGGACGTGGTAGTTCAGGGTGCGGATGGGGACGAACTCGCTGCGCGAGGTGCGGACGGTGGAATACATGGACGAGCGATGTGAAAGGGTGAACAGGCGTTGCGGCTATGGTACGTCGGCAGCCTGGCGGTGGTGGCTGCGGGGTTGTCGCATTGGCGCCTGCCGAGCCATGGGTATGGAAATTGCTGAGGTTGACGCAAATCAAAGCGGTGCGCTCCGATGCGTGCTGCGCCCCCACCCACGCCGAGGTCCTGCCTGATGGTTCCCATGTCTGCCCTGTCCCTGGATCTGTCGGCGCTGCAGCAGCGCCCGCTGTTCACGTCGGACCTGCGGGTGGACTCCCATGACCTGGTGGCGCGCGAGTTCTCGGACCATGGGCTGAAATGGTGCGGCGGGCCGGTGGCCACCTCGCTGTCCAAGGTGCGGGTGCGCCAGCTGCAGCTGTTCATGCTGCAATACGGTGCGGAGGTGGAAATCCGCCCACGCCCCTTCGACGACTTCGTGCTGGTGCATCTGTCGCTCTCGGGCACGGCCGAGATGGTGTCCGATGGCGTTCCCATCCGCCTGCCCGCAGGCGCCGCCGCGCTCATCGCGCCGCGCCACAACCTGCACATGCGCTGGCAGCAGGGTGCGCGCCAGCTCATCCTCAAGGTGCCGTGCCAGTTGCTGCGCGCCTGGGCGCCCGAGTCGCTGGTGGGTGATTCGACCTTCGTGCACCCGCTGCTGCCGCTGAGTGCGGGGCAGGGCCAGCAGTGGCACTTTCTCATGCAATCGCTGCTGCACGTGAGCCAGCAGGCGGTGGAGAGCACCGCGCATGCGCGCTGGGTGGACCACATGGAAAGCAACGTGGCGCTGTTCCTGGCCTCCTGCGCGCAGAGCGTGCCGGTGCCTGCGGCGCCCATGGTGCCCTTGCTGGACGCGGGTGCCGGCAACCCCTTGCCAGGCGCGCATGGCGATGTGCGCCGGCTCGACCGGCTCGACGCTTACATGCGCAGCCGCCTGTGCGCGCCCGTGGCGCTGGAAGACCTGGCGCGTGCCGCCGGTGTCAGCGTGCGCGGCCTGAACATGCTGTGCCAGCGCCACCATGGCGAATCACCCATGGCGCTGCTGCGCAACATGCGGCTTGATGCCGTGCGTGCACGGTTGCAGGAGCGCCCCGGGCACTGCGTGACCGATGCGGCGCTGGAGTTCGGCTTCGGCCACCTGGGCCGTTTTTCGAGCTACTACCGCGAGCGCTTTGGCGAGCTGCCGAGCCAGACGGCCGGTAGCTGACGCCTTCCGCCTGCCACGGCCCGCGTGGACTGCGATCTGCGCAGCCCCTGTGTGCGCAGATGCGTGCGCCATCTGCCTCCGATCCGTTCCGTATCCTCCACATTTGCAAGAACCGGACAGCGTTGGCGCCTTGCGTGCCGATACTGGATAGCGGCTCAGGGCGGTCGTTTCTAGCATGGAGGCATACCAATCGAAGAGGTCTTGCCCATGTCCGAAACCACCGTTGTCGCTGTTGCGCCGCCCATCTCGCTCAAGGCGCAGCGGCAGGTGCATTTTCCGCAGCCCGATGGCTCCAGCGTGCCCTACCGGGTGTTCAGCTCGCAGGAGGTGTACGACCGCGAGCAGGAGCGCATCTTCCGCGGCCCGGTGTGGAGCTTTCTGGGGCTGGAGGCCGAGATTCCGAACGTGGGCGATTTCAAGTCCACCTTCGTCGGTGATACCCCCGTGGTGGTCACGCGCACGGCCGAGGGGCTGGCCTGCTGGGTCAACCGCTGCGCCCACAGGGGCGCCATGGTGTGCCGTGAAAAGCGCGGCAACGCCGCCAGCCACACCTGCGTGTACCACCAGTGGAGCTTTGCGGCCAACGGCGACCTGCAGGGTGTGCCGTTTCGCCGCGGCCAGAAGGGCATGGTCGGCATGCCCAAGGATTTCAAGACCGAAGAGCACGGCCTGCAGAAGCTGCGCGTGGACAGCTACAAGGGCCTGCTGTTCGCCACCTTCAGCGAGGACACGCCGCCGCTGCCTGAATACCTGGGCGAGCAGATGCGCCCGTGGATCGACCGCATCTTCCACAAGCCCATCGAGTACTTGGGCTGCACGCGCCAGTATTCCAAGTCGAACTGGAAGCTGTACTTCGAGAACGTCAAGGACCCCTACCACGCCAGCCTGCTGCACCTGTTCCACACCACCTTCAACATCTTCCGCGTGGGGATGAAGGCGCGCTCCATCCCCGATGCGAACCATGGCCTGCACAGCATCATTACCGTGACCAAGCCTGAGGTGGAGACGGACACCGCCGCCGCCTACAGCGCGCAGAACATCCGCTCCATGGACGAAGGCTTCGAACTTGAAGAGCCTGCACTGCTCGGCCAGATCCAGGAGTTCGACGAGATGACCACCAACCACATCCAGCCCATCTTTCCGCAACTGGTGGTGCAGCAGATCCACAACACGCTGGTGGCGCGCCAGCTGCTGCCCAAGGGGCCGGGCAACTTCGAGCTGGTGTTCCATTTCTTCGGCTACGCCGACGACACGCCCGAGCTGCGCGAACTGCGCATGCTGCAGGCCAACCTGGTGGGGCCCGCGGGCTACATCTCGATGGAAGACACCGAGGCCACCGAGCTGGTGCAGCGCGGCACGGTGCGCGACGGCGACAAGCACTCCTACATCGCCATGGCGCGCGAGGCGCCCGAGCAGATGGACACCGTGATCACCGAGAACCTGATCCGCCGCTTCTGGGTGGGCTACCAGGGACTGATGGGTTACTGAAGGACCGCACGCCATGACCACGATGACCACCCCTACCGCCCCCATCGAGATCAGCCGCCAGGAGCGCCTGCAGCTGTGGACCGAGCTCTTGGAGCTGCAGCACCGCTACGTGAGCGCGCTGGACAACAACCGCCTTGAAGAGTGGCCGGGATTTTTCGTCGAAGAGGGCCGCTACGAGATCATTCCCAAGGAGAACTTCGACGCAGGCTTTCCCGCGCCCATCATGTACTGCCGCAACGCCGGCATGCTGCGCGACCGCGTGCTTTCGCTGCGCAATGCCAACATCTTCGAGGACCACGTCTACCGCCACGGCACCTCGGGGCTGGTGATCACGGCGGTGAAGGACGGCGTGGTGCACACCCAGTCGAGCTACGTGGTGGTGATCACCGGCACGGCCGGCGAGTCCAGCGTCTACCAGGCCGGCACCTACCTTGACGAGGTGGTGCAGCACCAGGGCGAGTGGCGCTACCGCAGCAAGCGCGTGGTCTACGACACCTCGCGCGTGGCCACCTTGCTCGCCACCCCCATCTGAGGCCCTGCCATGCAAACAAGCACCGAAAACGCACCTGATCGGAGCGCAGCGCTCGCCGATGGCATAGCCGCGTGGCACGACGTGGGCGAACCCGAGGATTTTCCCGACGGTGCCGTATGGCCCGTGGTGGTGGATGGCCTGCCCGTGGCGGTGTTCCGCGACGGGGAAGGGCTCTTTGCCCTGTACGACCTGTGCACCCATGGCGCCGCCAAATTGTCGGATGGCTGGGTGGAAGACGGCTGTGTGGAATGCCCCTTGCATCAGGGCACCTTCGACATCCGCACGGGGGCGCCTTGCAGGGCACCGGTCACCGAAGCGGTGCGCACATTCCCGGTGCGCGTGGTGGCAGGGCGTGTCGAAGTGGGGCTTTGACACCCGCATCCGCAGCGCTCCCGGTTTTTTGGTTTTCCTTTTGTTGATGGATAAGGATTGAAGATGGCACAACTCTCCCGCACCTCGCTTCGCAACCGGCTCGAAGTAGTCGCTCTGGCCGCACTGGCCACTTTGGCGGCCTGCGCAAGCTTCACAGCAACGGCGCAGCAGGGCCCCATCAAGGTCGGCATGGCGCTCGACATCTCGGGCCCGTTCGCCGGCCCCGGCGCCGATGCGCGCGACGGCTTCAACCTGGCCATCAAGAAACTGGGCGGCAAGCTCGGTGGCCAGCCGGTGGAGTTCGTGCAGACCGACATGGCCGGCAGCCCCGACCAGGCCAAGCAGCTGGTGGACCGCTTCGTGCAGCGCGAGAAGATCGACCTGTTCACCGGCCCCATCGCCTCCAATGTCGCGCTGGCCGTGGCACCCACGCTGTTCGCGGCCAAGGTGCCCTACCTGTCGAACAACGCCGGCCCGAGCCAGTTGGCCGGTGCGCAGTGCAATGCCTACTTCTTCGGCACCGCCTACCAGAACGACCAGTACCACGAGGCCGCGGGCCAGTTCGCGGCCGACCGCGGCTTTGGCCGCATGGTGCTGATCGCTCCCAACTACCCTGCCGGCAAGGACGGGCTCACGGGCTTCAAGCGCAAGTTCAAGGGCACGGTGGCCGACGAGATGTACACCAAGGTCGGCCAGATCGACTATGCAACGGAGCTGGCGCAACTGCGCGCCGCCAAGCCCGAGGCGGTGTACTTCTTTTTGCCCGGTGCCATGGGCATCAACTTCATCAAGCAGTTCGTGGGTGCGGGGCTGTCCAAGGACATCATGCTGGTGACCAGCGGCTTCTCAGCCGACGAGGACATCATCGGCGCGGTGGGCGAGCCCATGCTGGGCCTGTTCAACACCTCGCACTGGGCGCATGACCTGGACAACGCGGCCAACAAGGCCTTCGTGGCCGCCTTCCGCAAGGAATACGGCGGGCGCTACCCGTCGATCTACGCTGCGCAGGCCTTCGACGTGATCAGCGCCATGGACTCGGCCGTCAAGGCCGTGGGCGGCAAGGTGGCCGACCGCGAGGCCCTGGTCAAGGCCCTGGCCAAGGCGCAGTTCCCCTCGGTGCGCGGCAGCTTCCGCTATGCCAACAACCACTACCCGGTGCAGAACTTCTACCTGCGCACCATCGGCAAGAACGCCGAAGGCCGCGTGACCAACAAGACCATCAAGACGGTGCTGGAGAACTACGGCGACGCTTTCTCCGCCCAGTGCCCGCTGAAGTGACCTTGCCACGATTGCCCCTGCGCAGCCCCTTCACGCCATGAATCCGATCCTCGTCATCGAGCAGTTGCTCAACGGAGCCGGCTATGGGCTCATGCTCTTCCTGATCGCAGCGGGCCTGACCCTGGTCTTCGGGATCATGGACGTGATGAACCTCTCGCACGGCTCGCTGTTCATGGTGGGCGCCTACGTGGCGGCCACCGTGCATGTGCACAGCGGTTCGTTCGCGGGGGCGGTGCTGGTGGCGATGGCCGCCACGGTGCTGGTGGCCGTGCTGTTGGAGGTGACGCTGATGCGCCGCCTCTACGGGCGCGATCACCTGGCCCAGGTGCTGGCCACCTTCGGCGTGATCCTCGTGGCCGACGATGCGGTGAAGATGATATGGGGCCCATCGCCGGTAATGGCGCCCACGCCCGCCCTGCTGTCGGGGCCGGTGGAGCTGTTCGCCGGGCTGCCTTACCCCTCGTACCGGCTGGTGGTGCTGGCGGCCGGGGTGCTGGTGGCGGGCCTGTTGTACTTGCTGGTCAACCACAGCCGCGTGGGCATGCTGGTGCGTGCGGGGGCATCGGACCGCTGGATGGCCGAGCTGATGGGCGTGCGCGTCAAGCGCGTGTTCAGCGGCATCTTCGTGCTCGGGGCGGCGCTGGCCGCCCTGGCGGGGGCTCTCATGGGCCCGCTGATGGCGGTGCAGGTGGGCATGGGCGAGGCCATTCTGATCCCGGCGCTGGTGGTCATCGTCATCGGGGGCATCGGCTCGGTGCGCGGGGCCTTCGTGGCTGCGCTGCTGGTGGGGCTGGTGGACACCATCGGCCGCGCCTTCTTGCCGCTGCTGCTGCGCGCCACCCTGCCACCCGCCGTGGCCGCCGACCTGGGCCCGCTGTGCGCCGAGGTGGCCATGTACGCCCTGATGGCGGCGGTGCTGAGCTTTCGCCCTGCGGGGCTGTTTTCTGCCAAGGCCTGAGCCACCATGTCCGCTTCCCTGACTTCTTACCTGCCTGCGGACTCCGCCGTGTCGCGCTGGCGCGGCGCAGTGCTGCCGCTGGCCTTGCTGGTGGCGCTGGCGCTGTTCCCGCTGGTGGCTTCGGCCCTGGGCCTGGATTTCTATATCGGCTTCGTGCGCCGGGTGCTGGTGGTGGCGCTGGCCGCCGCCAGCCTGAACTTCATCATGGGCTTTGGCGGCATGGTGGCGCTGGGGCATGCGGGCTTCGTGGGCGTGGGCGCCTATGCGGTGGTGGTGCTCAGCGATGCGGGCGCCACCTCGGCCTGGGTCGTCTGGGGCGCTGCCATGGCTGCTGCCGCGCTGGTGGCGGCGCTGGTGGGCGCCATCTCGCTGCGCACCAAGGGCGTGTACTTCATCATGATCACGCTGGCCTTTGCGCAGATGCTGTACTTCGTGTTCGTCTCGCTGCGCAGCTATGGCGGCGACGACGGCTACAGCCTGCCCATGCGGCCCACGCTGGGCCTGGGCCTCGATGTGATGCACGAGCCCACGCTGTACTGGGTGGTGCTGGCCCTGGTGGCGCTGGTGCTGTGGTGGCTGGACCGGGCCACGGCCTCGCGCTTCGGCGCGGCGCTCGCGGGCATCCGCGACAACGAAACCCGCATGCGCGCCCTGGGCTACCCGGTGTACCTGCTGCAGCTGGCGGCCTTCACGCTGGCCGGTGCCATTGCCGGCCTGGCGGGCGCGCTGCTGGCCACGGGCAACAGCTTCGTGAGCCCGTCGATGATGCACTGGACGCAATCGGCCACGCTGATCGTGATGGTCGTCATCGGCGGCCTGGGCCGGCGCTGGGGCGGCCCGGTGGGGGCCGCCGTGTGGCTCACGCTCGAAGAGGTGCTCAAGCTCAACACCGACTACTGGCACATGCCGCTGGGCGTGTTGTTGATCGCCACCGCGCTGTATGCGCCCAAGGGCCTGGCCGCGCTGGCAGACCTGCGCACAAGGAGCCCGCGATGAGCCTCTTTCAAGTGCAGGGCCTGGTCAAGCGCTTTGGCGGCCTGCTGGCCACCGACCATGTGGACCTCTCGGTGGCGCACGGCGAGGTGCATGCCCTCATCGGCCCCAACGGCGCCGGCAAGACCACGCTGGTCAACCAGATCTCGGGCCTGCTGGCGCCGGACGAGGGCCGGGTGCTGCTCGATGGCGCCGACATCACCGCGCTGCCCATGCACCGCCGCGTGGCCAAGGGGCTGTCGCGCTGCTTCCAGGTGACGCGCATCTTTCCGCAGCAGACCGTGCGCGACAACCTGCTGCTGGCCGTGCAGGCGCACAGCGGGTCGAGCTTTCGCTTTGTGCAGCCGCGCTCGCAGGCGCGCGACCTGTACGAGGCCGCCGACCGCCTGGCCGAGCGCGTGGGGCTGCAGTCCAGCATGGGCGAGGTGGCGGGTGCCCTGCCGCACGGCGCGCAGCGCACGCTGGATGTGGCGCTGGCGCTGGCCTCGGCCCCCAAGCTGCTGCTGCTGGACGAGCCCATGGCCGGCATGGGGCCTGACGAATCGCTGCAGATGGTGCAGCTCATCGAAACCCTGCGCAAGGACATGGCGGTGCTGCTGATCGAGCACGACATGGAGGCCGTGTTCCGCCTGGCCGACCGTATCTCGGTGCTGGTCTATGGCCGGGTGCTCACCGCCGGAACGCCCGACGAGATCCGCAACAACGCCGAGGTGCAGGCCGTGTATCTGGGCACCGAAACCCTGGAGACGACCCCATGAGCGCCCCCGAGCCACTGCTGAGCTGCCAGGGCCTGGAGGCCGGCTACGGCGTGAGCCAGGTGCTCTTCGGCATTGACCTCGATATCGCCGCAGGCGAGGTGGTGTCCCTGCTCGGTCGCAACGGCATGGGCAAGAGCACCACCATCAAGACCCTGGTAGGGGCCTTGCGCCCCACGGCCGGCGGCATCCGCTTCGCGGGGCAGGCTACCGGGGCGATGAAAAGCGACGCCATCGCCCGCCTGGGCCTGGCCATCGTGCCCGAGGGGCGCCACGTGTTCCCCAACCTCACGGTGCGCGAGCATCTGCTGGCCTTTGCCGACCACCGCAACGGCCTGCGCGATGCCTGGGATATGGAGCGCATCTATGGGGTGTTCCCGCGCCTCAAGGAGCGCCAGAACCACCTGGGCAACCAGCTCTCGGGTGGCGAGCAGCAGATGCTGGCCATCGGCCGGGCGCTGTCGACCAACCCGCGCCTGCTCATCCTGGACGAGGCCACCGAGGGCCTGGCCCCGGTCATCCGCGAGGAGATCTGGCGCTGCCTGGCCACGCTCAAGGCCGCCGGGCAGACCATTCTGGTGGTCGACAAGTACGTGCACCGCCTGGTGGGACTGGCCGACCGCCATGTGATCCTGGAACGCGGGCGCGTGGTCTGGCAGGGCGATTCCGCCGCGCTCAATGCCGACCGCAGCCTGTGGTCGCGCTACCTCACCGTCTAAGCCACCAAGGGTTTCCCATGCAGATGATCGAAGAGGTCGGCGCAGCCGTGGCCGAAGTGCCTGTGCATGCCATCACCCTGTTACCTTCGGGCAAGGCCTTCACCAGCCAGGCGGGCGAAAGCGTGCTCGATGCCGCCCTGCGCCAGGGCATCTTGCTGCCCCACCAGTGCAAGACCGGCACCTGCGGCGCCTGCCGTGCCCGGGTGGTCGGTGGCAAGGCGGCGTGCCTGCCCGGCGCGCAGCCTGCTGCCCTGGCGCCGGACGAAGCCGGGCAGGGCGTATACCTGCTGTGCTGCACGCAGGCGAAAAGCGACCTGCGCATCGAATGCGCCGAGATTCCCCACATCCCCGGCATCGCCGTGCGCAAGCTGCCGGTGCGCGTGGTGGCCATGGAGCGCCTGGCGCCCGATGTCATGCGCGTGCAGCTGCAGCCCCCGGCAGGCCAGCGCCTGCACTATGCCGCCGGGCAGTATGTGGACGTGCTGCTGCCTGGCAACCGCCGGCGCAGCTACTCGCTGGCCACGCCGGCCCGTGACGGGCAGGAGCTGCTGGAACTGCATATCCGCCACCTGCCGGGCGGCCTGTTCACCGACCAGGTGTTCGGCAAGCTCAAGGTGCGTGACGTGCTGCGCATCGAGGGACCGTTCGGAACCTTCGGCATGCACGATGGCGCATCGCAGGCGCCGGCCATCCTGCTGGCCAGCGGGACCGGCTTCGCGCCCGTGAAAGCGCTGGTGGAGCAATTGCTTGCAGCCGGCAGCGAACGCCGCGTGCACCTCTACTGGGGCGGCCGTGCGCGGGCCGATCTGTACCTGCACGGCCTGTGCCTGGAGTGGGAGCAGGCCCTGCAGGGCCGCCTGAGCTATGTGCCCGTGCTGTCGGATGCGCCCGAGGCCGATGCCTGGGCCGGCCGCACCGGCTGGGTGCACCAGGCCGTGCTGCAGGACCATGCGGACCTGTCGCAGCACGAGGTGTATGCCTGTGGTGCCCCGGCCATGGTGGATGCTGCCCGGCACGACTTCGCCGCGCTGGCGGGCATGCGGCCCATGGCGTTCTTTGCCGATGCCTTCGTGGCGCAGCCGGGGTGAGCCGGATTCAGTGGGGCTGGCCGTTGCGCTGGCGGGTGTCCGACGGGGTCTCGCCAAAGCGCCTGCGGTAGCCCTCGGCAAAGTGGCCCAGGTGAAAGAAGCCGTAGCGCGCCGCGATGTCCGAGACCTGCGGCGCACGCTCTGCCAGAGAGGGCTGTTGCAGTGCCGCGCGCGCCGCATCGAGCCGCAACTCGCGCAGGAAGGCCATGGGGCTCTTGCCTGTGCACTGGGCAAACGTCTGCTGCAGCGACCGGGCGCTGACGCCTACATGCGCGCACACCTCGGCCAGGGTGATGGGCAGCTCCAGCCGGCTGTGCATGAACTCCTGCGCGCGCTTGACCACGCGCGGCAGCACCACGGGTGCGCTGCCCGGCATGGCCGTGCCGGCCGCCAGGGCCTGTGAATAGTTGTGCTGCGTGGACAGCAGCAGGCTGGTGAGCAGATGGTTTTCGGCCTGTTCGGCCAGCACCGGGTGGCCCAGCAGGAAGGCATTGGTCTCCACCGCCGATCGCAGGTAGGCGATGAAGCTGGCCATGCCCATGAGCGCGGGCTGGGCCAGGTCCACCCCGAGCTCGAACACCAGAGGCTGCTGCACCGGTGCCTGCAGCAGGGCCGACAGGCGGGTATGCAAGGCCTCGCGGTCGATCTTGACGATGAACTGCGGGCTGTCCTCGTGCCAACGCATGGACAGCGGCTCGGTGGGCGAGGGCAGCGAGGCCATGAGCGCATGCGATTCCACCGCCTGGCCGCCGCAACGCACCGTGGCGCCACCGCGCAGCGGTATCTGCAGCAGGTAGAAGCCGCCCAGGTGGCCCGGCTCGATGCGCACGGCCGGGCCGTACTGCACGTAGTTCAGGCTGGCATCGCGGTGCAGGGGCACGCTGTGGTGGCAGGCATCGAGCTGCGCGCCCCGGTGCAGGGTCGCCAGCTCGTGCGGGCAGAACACGCGGCCAACGAACTCGCGCGCCTCGTCCAGGTCGTGGCTGTCGAACAGGCGAAAGCGCTCCAGCGGTAGCGGGTGCGCGGTGCTGCTCTGCTGGGCGGTGTGCATGCGGTTCGGCCGGTGGGGTGTTGGTTCTTGGGCAAGCACGAAACACGCCACGGCAGGGGGCGCGAAAACATGCGTTTGCGGGATACGCCCTGCGCTTTCGGGATGCGGATGCGCGGGCTGCCTTTCTATTCTTGTGCAGGCCCCGGGTGCTGCGCAAGAGCGTTAGCACCCGGGTGCACAGGGCGGATGTGACGGCGTGTTACCGCTGATGCACTGCAACATGTTTCGGACAACACAGGAGTCAGCATGGTCCAGGGATTCGACAGCATGCGCGGCAAGAGCGCGATCGTGACCGGGGGCGCCACCCTCATCGGCGCCGGGGTGGTGCGTGCCCTGCACCAGGCTGGGGTGCGGGTGGTGGTGGCCGACATCAACGCCGAGGCCGGGCAGGCGCTGGCGGACGAGCTGGGGGTCGGGGTGCTGTTCAGCCGTACCGACATCACCGATGACGCCCAGGTGGCCGCCTGCGTGGCCCTGGCCGCCGAGCGCCACGGCGGGGTGAACTACCTGGTGAACCTGGCCTGCTCGTACCTGGACGATGGCATCGCCTCGCCGCGCGAGGACTGGCTGGCCTCGCTCAACGTCAACCTGGTCAGTGCGGTGATGGTGCTCAAGGCCGTGCGCCCGCATTTCCAACAGGCCGGGGGCGGGGCGGTGGTCAACTTCACCAGCATCTCCTCGGGCGTGGCGCAGACCGGGCGCTGGCTGTACCCGGTGGGCAAGGCGGCTATGGTGCAGCTCACGCGCAGCATGGCCATGGACCTGGCGGCCGAGGGCGTGCGCGTGAACAGCGTCTCGCCCGGCTGGACCTGGTCGGCCATCATGGACCAGCTCACCGGCGGCGACCGCGCCAAGACCGACCGCGTGGCCGCGCCCTTCCACCTGCTGCGCCGAGTCGGCGACCCGGCCGAGGTGGCCAATGTGGTGCTCTTCCTGTGCTCGGACCTGGCCAGCTTCGTGACCGGTGCCGACTATGCATGCGACGGCGGCTACTCCGCCATGGGGCCCGAGTCGCACGAGCCCGCCATTCCCAAACTCATGTCCTGAAGGAGCGCCACCATGACCAGAACCGTAGGCATCATCGGTGCCGGCTTTGCCGGCCTTTCCACCGCCAAGGTGCTGCGCGCCTTCAGCTTCGAGGTGACGGTGTTCGAGAAGGAGCCCGACGTGGGCGGCGTCTGGGCTGCTTCGCGCCGCTACCCGGGCCTGACCACGCAGAACCCGCGCACTACCTATGCGCTGTCGGATTTTCCGATGCCGGCCAGCTACCCCGAGTGGCCTTCGGGCCAGCAGGTGCAGGCCTACCTGCAGTCGTATGCCGAGCACTTCGGACTGGTGCCGCACCTGCGCATGTCCACCACGGTGGAGAGCGCCGTGCTGGACGAAGAGGCCGGCGTGTGGACCCTGAAGGCGCGCCGAGCAGCAACCGGCCAGGGCGGCGCCTTGCCGGCCGAGGTGCACCGCTTCGACTACCTGGTGGTGTGCAACGGCATCTTCAGCGAGCCGGCCGTGCCGCAGTACCCGGGCGCGGATGCATTCGTGGCTGCTGGCGGGCGCGTGTGCCATACCAGCCAGTTCAACGACGCGAACGAGGCGCGCGGCAAGCATGTGCTGGTGGTGGGCTACGGCAAATCGTCGTGCGACGTGGCCAATGCCATCGCGGCCGACAGCGCCAGCACCACGGTGCTCGCGCGCCAACTGATCTGGAAGATCCCGAAGAAGTTCATGAACGTGCTGAACTTCAAGTTCCTGCTGCTCACGCGCATGGGCGAGGCGCTGTTCAAGTACATCGAGCCCAAGGGGTTCGAGAAATTCCTGCACGGCCCGGGCTTGCCGGTGCGCAACTCCATGCTGGGCAGCGTGGAGTCGGTGGTCACGCGCCAGCTCAAATTGCGCGAGATCGGCCTGCACCCGGGAACGCCGCTCGAAACCATCGCCCGCAGCACCGTGAGCCTGGTGACCGACGGCTTCTACGAGAAGGTGGCTGCCGGCGAATTGGGTGTGCGCAAGGGCGTGAGCATCCGTACGCTGCAGCCCCGCCAGGCCGTGCTGAGCACGGGCGAGACGGTGCCCGCCGACCTCGTGGTCTGCGGCACGGGCTGGCACCAGCAGGTGCCGTTTCTGGACAGCAGCGTGCTGCAGCGCGTGACCGATGCGCGCGGCAACTTCCGGCTGTACCGCTCCATTTTGCCCGTGGGCATGCCGCGCCTGGCGTTCAACGGCTACAACTCCTCGTTCTTCAGCCAGCTCAACTGCGAGATCGGTGCGCTATGGCTGGCCAACCACCTGCGCGGCGGGCTGCAGCTGCCACCCCCAGACCAGATGAACGCGCAGATCGACCGGCGCCTGGCCTGGATGGAGGAGCGCACCGACGGCAAGCATTCCAAGGGCACCAACATCATCCCGTTCTCGGTGCACAACATCGACGAGTTGCTGCAGGACATGGGTTTGCCCCTGCGCGTGCTCACCCGCTTCAAGCAGTGGCTGGGGCCGGTGGACCCGGCGGACTATGCTGTGGTCACGCGGCAACTGCTGGCGCGGCATGCCGGCGCATCCCCTGCGGCTGGTGCGTCGCAGGCCGTGCCCGGTGCTACCGCTTCCTGAAACTCCCTCGAACCCAAGACCACAAGGAACCCTACCATGCCAGGACAATGGACCACGCTCGACGCCGCAGACGGCAGCGGCAGCTTTCGCGCCTACCTTGCCACCCCCGCCAGCGGCAGCGGCCCGGGGCTGGTGCTCGCGCAGGAGATCTTCGGCGTGAACGCCACCATGCGCGATGTGGCCGACTACTACGCCGAGGAAGGCTACGTGGTGCTGGTGCCCGACCTGTTCTGGCGCCAGGAGCCGGCCGTGGAGCTCGATGCTGCCAGCGACATGCCGCGCGCCTTTGGTCTCTACCAGGGCTTTGATGAGGCCAAGGGCGTGCAGGACCTGCAGACGGCCATCACGGTGCTGCGTGCCCGCCCCGAGGTCCGCGCGCAGGGCGGCAAGGTGGGTGTGCTGGGCTTCTGCCTGGGCGGCAAGCTGGCCTACCTCGCGGCGTGCCGCACCGATGCCGACGTGGCCGTGGGCTACTACGGCGTGGGCATCGAGGCCGCGCTGGCCGAGGCCACGGACATCCAGTGCCGCCTGGTGCTGCACATCGCCGAGCTCGACGGCTTTTGCCCGCCGCCCGCGCGCGAAGCCATCGTGCAGGCCCTGTCGGGCCGCGAGAACGTGGAGCTGTACGTCTACCCCGGCACCGACCACGCATTTGCGCGGGTGGGCGGCGACCATTTCCACAAGCCATCGGCCCTCATGGCGCACCAGCGCAGCGTGGCCGCGTTGCGGCGCGCAATGGGCCCGCACTACGATCTGTCAGCCCTGTGGGACAAGCACTGCGAATACGAGTTCGCCACGCGCGACGTGGACGCCACCATGTCCACCATGGTGGCCGAGCCCTATGTGAACCACATCCCCACCATGACGGGCGGCGTGGGCTACCGCCACCTGCACGACTTCTACACGCGCCACTTCGTCAACAGCAACCCGCCCGACACCAGCCTGACCCCCATCTCGCGCACGGTGGGCGCCACGCAGGTGGTCGATGAGATGCTGTTTTGCTTCACCCACACCACCGAGATCCCGTGGATGCTGCCCGGCGTGGCGCCCACGGGCCGGCGTGTGGAGATACCGCTGCTGGCGGTGGTGAAGTTTCGCGGCGACAAGCTCTACCACGAGCACATCTACTGGGACCAGGCCAGCGTGCTGGTGCAGGTGGGGCTGCTGGACCCCAAGGGTCTGCCCGTGGCGGGGGTGGAGGCGGGGCGCAAGCTGCTCGATGAAACGCTGCCGTCGAATGGGCTGATGGAGCGTTGAATGCAGGGGGTCTTCTCGTTCTAGGTGATAACCCGACAGGCCGTGCGACTGATGTACCGCATCAGAAACAATGATTGGCGGCCGGTGACCGGGCCGCCTACATTGGGGCCACTAGAACATAGAGGAGACATCCATGCAGCGCATTCTTTGTGCGGGGGCCCTGGCCGCCGGTTTGTTGTGTGCCGTGCAGGGCGCCCAGGCGGGCACCGTGACGGTGCTCACGTCCTTTCCCAAGGAACTCACCACCGCGTACCAGAAAGCCTTCGAGGCCAAGAACCCGGGCATCAAGATCGAGATCCTGAACAAGAACACCACGGCGGCGATTGCCTATGTGCGTGAGCTGCCCGAGGGCCAGCGGCCCGACATCATGTGGGCCTCGGCCCCCGATGCGTTCGAGGTGCTGGCCCGCAACAAGCTGCTGCAGGCTGCACCGGACACCAAGAACCCCGCCGCGCCGGCCAAGATCGGCAACTACCCGCTCAACGACCCGCAGGGCCTGTACTACGGCCAGGCGCTGGCGGGCTACGGCATCATGTGGAACACCCGCTACCTGCAGGCCAACAAGCTGCCTGCGCCCAAGGCGTGGGCCGACCTCACGCGCCCTGAATACTTCGGCCACGTGGCCATCTCCTCGCCATCGCGCTCGGGCACCACGCAGCTCACGGTGGAGACGATTTTGCAGGGCGAGGGCTGGGACAAGGGCTGGGCCCAGTTGCTGGCCATGATGGGCAATGCCGCCGCCGTGACCGACCGCAGCTTTGCCGTGCCCGATGGCGTGAACAACGGCCAGTACGGCATCGGCATCGTGATCGACTTCTTTGGCCTGGCGGGCAAGTACTCGGGCTTTCCGGTGGATTTCGTCTACCCGGCCATGACGGCCGTGGTGCCAGCCAACATCGCGTTGATCGCGGGCGGCAAGAACACGGACGAGGCCAAGAAGTTCATGGCCTTCAGCATGTCCACCGAAGGGCAGCAACTGCTGTTCGATCCCAAGATCAGCCGCCTGCCCATCCTGCCCTACAGCAGCCTCAAGGCACCCGCAGGCTACCCCGTGCCGCAGGAGGTGGCGCAGCGCGCCAAGGTGCAGTTCGATGCCGTGCTGTCCGAGAACCGCTACCAGGTGGTGACCAGCCTGTTCGACCAGATGGTGACCTTTCGCCTGAAGGAGCTGCAGGCCGCCACCCGCGCCATCCATGATGCGGACAAGGCCTTGAAGGCCAAGCCCAACGCCAAGGGCGCCGAATTGCTGCAGCAGGCGCGCAGCCTGGCCTTCACCTCGCTGGTGGGCGAGGCCAATGTGAAGAACGAAGAGTTCCTCGAACTGTTCCGCAAGAACCGGCGCGATGTGGCGGTGTCCAAGCAGCTCACGGGGCTGGAGCAGCTGTGGGCCACCAAGGCGCGCGAGAACTATGACCGCGCGCGCACGCTGGCCCAGCAAGCACAGGGCATGGCCAAGTAAGAAGACGGCACGCACTCCACACCACAACCCGGCGCAATCGCGCCCAAGGCGCCCTGCAGGGGCGCCGGGAAGCCACCACCATGTCTGCTGTCTACTCCGAACCCGGCGCCGCCGGGCCCGGTGCGGCCCGCCCGCGCCTGTTGCATGCCCTCACGGGCGTGGGCCCCTGGATCGCCTTCGGGCTGATCCTGGCCTTCCTCTTGCTGTTCTTGCTGATCCCCGTGGGGCTGGTGGTCTATACCGCCTTCATCAACGAGACGGGCGCGCTCACGCTGGGGCACTTCGCCAACTTCTTCGAGCAGTCGGTGTTCCGCGAGTCGTTCTTCAACAGCCTCGTGGTCTCGCTGGCCAGCGTGTTCTTTGCCAGCCTGATCGCCGTACCACTGGCCTACCTCACGGTGCGCTTCGAGTTCCGCGGGGCACTCTTGATCCAGACGCTGGGCGTGCTGCCGCTGATCATGCCGCCCTTCGTCGGGGCGGTGGCGCTGCAGCTGATCTTCGGGCGCAATGGGTCCCTCAACCTGCTGCTCAATGAGTATTTGGGCTTCACCATTCCCATCATGGATGGCCTGGTGGGCGTGACCTTCGTCGAGAGCATCCACTACTTTCCGTTCATTCTGCTGAACCTGGTGGCGTCCATGCGCAACATCGACGGGGCCATGGAAGAGTCGGCCCTGAACCTGGGCGCGCGCGGCTGGCGGCTGTTCCGCCGGGTGATCTTTCCGCTGGCCATGCCCGGCTACCTGGCCGGTGCGGCCCTGGTCTTCGTGAAGGTGTTCGACGACCTGGGCACGCCGCTGGTGATGGGCGTGACCAACATGCTCGCGCCCCAGGCCTACCTGCGCATCACCTCGGTGGGCATCGACGACCCGCTGGGCTATGTGATCAGCGTGATCATGATCGCGTTCTCCATCCTCGCGTTGTGGATGGCGGCGCGCGTGATGAAGGGCAAGGATTACGCCACCCTGCAAAAGGGCGGCAGCTCGCTGCAGCGCAGGCGGCTGTCGGCCTGGGAGTCGGTGCTGGCCTATGGCTGGATAGGGCTCATCCTGCTGGTCACGCTGGCGCCGCACATCGGCATTTTGCTGATGTCGTTCTCCAAGGTGTGGAGCTTCTCGGTGCTGCCCGATTCCTACACGCTGGAGCACTACGCCACGGTGTTCACCGACTCCAAGCAGATGATAGGCAACACGCTGCTGTACTGCTTCATCGCGGCGGGGCTGGACGTGGTGATCGGCACCTCGATCGCCTACCTGATCCTGCGCACGCAGCTTCCGGCCCGCCGCTGGCTCGACTACCTGGCGTCGGCTGCGCTGGCCATCCCGGGGCTGGTGCTGGCCATTGGCTACCTGCGCATGTTCAAGGGTGTGAACCTGCCCTTCACCGACACGCCGATGGTCACCACCTGGGTGCTGATCATGCTGGCCTATGCCGTGCGGCGCCTGCCGTATGCGCTGCGCTCGTGCATGGCGGCGCTGCAGCAGGTGCATGTGTCGCTGGAAGAGGCGGCGCAGAGCCTGGGGGCGTCGCGCCTGTCCACCATCCGCCGCGTCATGGTGCCGTTGATGATGGGCGGCATTCTCGCGGGCTTCGTCACCAGCTTCATCACGGCGGCGGTGGAGCTTTCGGCCACCATCCTTCTCTCGTCGGCACAAAGCCAGGCGCCCATGAGCTACGGCATCTACCTGTACATGCAGAGCATCTCGGGCCGCGGCCCGGGCGCGGCGCTGGGTGTGCTGGCCGTCGTGGTGGTGGGGCTGGGTACCTATTTCTCGCACCGCTTCGTGGAGCGCTCGCGCACCACGGTGCAGGCCAAACAGGGGTGAACATTCCATGCATCTGAACAAAGTCTCTCTCGACGCCCGGCACATCAGCCTGAGCTATGGCAGCACCGAGGTTCTGCGCGACGTCAACCTGCGCATCGAACCCGGCGAGTTCTTCGCCCTGCTGGGCCCTTCGGGCTCGGGCAAGTCGACCCTGCTGCGCCTGATCGCAGGCTTCAACCAGCACCAGCGCGGCGAGCTGCTGGTGGACGGGCAGGACATCACCGGCACGCCGCCACACGCGCGCAACGTGGGCATGGTGTTCCAGAACTACGCGCTGTGGCCCCACATGACGGTGTGGGACAACGTGGCCTTCGGCCTGGTGGAGCGGCGCGAGACCAAGGATGCCATCCGCCGCAAGGTGGGCGCGGTGCTGGAGCTGGTGGGCCTGGGTGACTACGCGCAGCGCCGGCCCGGGCAGCTCTCGGGTGGGCAGCAGCAGCGCGTGGCGCTGGCGCGCACCGTGGTGATCGAGCCCAAGCTGCTGCTGCTCGACGAACCCCTGTCCAACCTGGACAAGCAGTTGCGTGTGCAGATGCGCGAGGAGCTCAAGAACCTGCAGCGCAAGCTCGGGCTGACCACGATCTTCGTCACCCACGACCAGGAGGAGGCCATGACCACGGCCGACCGCATGGCCGTGCTGGACAAGGGCATCCTGCAGCAGGTGGGGGCCGCCACGGGGCTGTACGACTTTCCCATCAACCGCTTCGTGGCGGGCTTCGTGGGCACGGCCAACCTGCTCGAGGGGCAGGTGGTTTCCGTGGGCGGCGAGACGCTGGTGTTCCGCGTCGATGGCCTCGGAAACCTCACGCTGCCCCGGCCGGCCGACCCGCCGGCCGTGGGCGCTGCGGCCATGGCCTTCCGCCCGCACCAGGTGAGCATCCGCGTGCGCGACGAGCAGGTCGATGCCTCGCGCCTGTGGCTCAACGGTCTGGTGGAGAGCGCCGAGTTCCTGGGCGAGTTCTCGCGCTACCGGGTGCGCGTGGGGGAGGTGGCCATGGTCACCGACCAGCCGCACTATGCCGGGCTGGCCATGTTCGCGCCCGGCTCGGAGGTACGCCTGGGCATCGAGCCCACGCAGGTGCGCTTTCTGGACCAGTAAGAAGGTGTGACCACGCCACAATGCAGCCCGATGCCTGAACCTTTCTTCTTCTTCTGCTTCTCCGTGGCCTGACAGGCATGGAGATCTACCAACTGCGTGCCTTCGTCACGGCGGCCAAGCTCGGCCATGTGACGCGCACCGCCGAAGCGCTGCACCTGACCCAGCCGGCCATCACCGCCCAGATCAAGGCTCTGGAAGAGGAACTGGGCGTGGCCCTGTTCGACCGGCGGCCGGGCCGTATCAGCCTCACGCGGGCCGGCGAGGCCTTGCTGTCCGATGCCGAGAACGTGCTCACGGCCGCCGGGCACCTGCTGGGCAAGGCGCGCGACCTGCAGGGCGAGGTCACCGGCTCGCTGACCCTGGGCACGGTGGCCGACCCCGACACCCTGCGCCTGGGCTCGCTGCTCGGCGCGCTGGTGCGCACCTTGCCGTTGCTGGAAATACGCACGCGCAATGGCCCGGCCGAAGAACTGCGCGAGCAGGTCGCGGCGGGGCTGCTGCAGGGTGCCTTCTACATCGGCCCCAACATCCCGCGCGAGGTGATGGGGCTGGCGCTACAGACCATCCACTACCGCATTGCCGGACCGGCCAGCCAGGCGCCGCAGGTGCTGCATGCGGGCTGGCGCGACATCGCTGACATGCCCTGGATCGGTGCGCCGCCGCTGCACCATGTGCAGACGCTGATGCGCGACATGTTCGCGCGCCAGGGGCTCACGCCGCACCAGGTGATCGAGTCCGACGAGGTCTCTTTGCCGCAAAGCCTGGTGCGCGCCGGCGTGGGCCTGTCGCTGCTGCGCGAGGACGTGGCGCTGCCCGCCAGCGAGCGCGGCGAGGTGGTGATCTGGCCGCATGCCCGGGTGGGGGCGCTTCTGAGCTTCATCTATCCGCGCGCGGCCGAGCACGACCCGGCCATCGTGGCCACGCTGCAGTTGCTGCGCAGCGTCTGGGGTCTGTCGGGGTAAGGGCTGTGGGTGGTCAGGCCCTGGCCTGCAGACTTTGCCGGCAACCCGTAAACTGCGCAGCTTGCCAACGGAGTCCGCATGAAAACCATCCAGCTCGGTCAGAGCGATCTGCACGTCACCCCCATTTGCCTGGGCACCATGACCTTTGGTGAACAGGTCAACGAATCCGATTCCCACGACATCCTCGCCCGTTCGCTGGCCCGGGGCGTGAACTTCATCGACACCGCCGAGATGTACGCGGTGCCCGCCAAGGCCGAGACCTTTGGTGCCACCGAGACCATCATCGGCAACTGGTTCGCGAAGAACCCGGGCGCGCGTGAGAAGCTGGTGGTCGCCACCAAGGTGGCCGGCCCCTCGCGCGGCATGCCCTGGGTGCGTGAAGGCAAGGGCCTGACGCCTCAAGACATCGTTGCATCTTGCGAAGGCAGCCTGCGCCGCCTGCAGACCGACGTGATCGACCTCTACCAGATCCACTGGCCCGAGCGCCATGTGCCGGCTTTCGGCACCATGTACTACGACCCGGCCAAGGAAACCTCGGAGACGCCGATTCACGCCCAGCTGGAAGCCCTGGCGGGCCTGGTCAAGGCGGGCAAGGTGCGCTATGTCGGCCTCTCCAACGAGACCGCCTATGGCGTGCACGAATTCGTGCGCCTGGCCGAGCAGCATGGCCTGCCGCGCGTGGCCACCGTGCAGAACCCCTACTGCCTGGTCAACCGCACCTGGGAAAACGCGCTGGACGAGACCTGCCACCGCCTGAATGTGTCGCTGCTGGCGTACTCGCCTCTGGCCTTCGGCCTGCTCACAGGCAAGTACGACGACAGCGGCACCACCGGCCCCGACGCTCCCAAGGGCGCGCGCATCTCGTCCTACGAATCGGTGCGCAAGCAGCGCTGGGGCCGACCCGAGTCGCTGGTGGCCGCGCGCCGCTACAACGCGCTTGCGCGCGACAACGGCCTCACTCCCACGCAACTGGCGCTGGCGTTCTGCTACACCAAGTGGCAGGTGGCCAGCACCATCATCGGCGTGACCTCGGTGGCGCAGCTGGAGGAAGACCTGAACGCCTGGGGCACGGAACTCTCCCCCGAGCTGCTCAAGGCCATCGACGCCATTCGCCTGGAGCTGCGCGACCCGGCATTGTGATGGCATGGTGACGGTCCGGCCGTCACCATGCCTTCAAGGTGCGGTGGTTTCGGCGGTCAGCGCGCCTTCCTTCCAGGGCACGCCACCGGGCTCGCCCAGGTCCCAGAACAGGCCCGCCATCACGGCCAGGCCTTCGCGGGCCACGCTGGCCAGCAGGTGCTCGTTGGGCGCATGCTGGGCACAGGCCGGGTACGAGTGGGGCACCCACAGCGTGGGCAATCCCAGGTCGTCCGCGAAGATGTCGTTGGGCAAAGAGCCCGCCAGGTTGGGCAACAGCGTGGCCGGGCTGCCTGCGCTGGTCTGCATGGACGCCAACGCCCAGTCCACCCAGGGGTTGTGCAGGTCCAGGCGCGTGGCGCCGCACTGCATCCCGAGTTCGATCTCCACGTCGGCAAAGCCGTGTGCGTCCAGGTGGGCGCGCACGATGTCCTTGAGGTTTCTCCAGTTCGTGCCGACCACGAAGCGCAACTGGCAGTGCGCCACGGCGCTGGAGGGAATCGCATTGACGGGGCGCGCGGGCAAGCCTGCGCCCAGGGCCAGCACCTCCAGCGTGTTCCAGCCCACGAGCTGCTCGGCCGAGGTCAGGCCCGGTTCGCCCCAGCCCGGCGTCAGGGCTGGGTCGTCGGCGCCGCCGCCGATCACCACGTCTTTCAGGGCGGTGCGCAGCTTCTCGGGCAGCGGTGGGGGCAGCAGGCCGGGCACGAGCATGCGGCCACGGGCGTCCACCATGCTGGCCACTGCATGGGCCAGTACCGTGGCGGGGTTGGAGAGCACGCCGCCCCAGTTGCCCGAATGGTAGGCCTTGGGCCGGCTGCTCATCTTGAGCGAGAAATTGATGGCGCCTCGCGAGCCCAGAAACAGCGTGGGCCGGGCCGCGTTCACGCGCGGGCCGTCGCTGGCGATGAAGAGATCGGCCCTGAGGGCCTCGCGCTGCTGCTGGCAGAAGGCCGCCAGGCCCGGTGAGCCGGCCTCCTCGCCCATCTCCATGAGCAGGGTCACGTTGTAGCCCAGGCGCCCCTGGCGGGCGGCGATGGTCTGTGCCAGGGCCGCGAGCACCACCGTGTGCTGGCCCTTGTTGTCGGCCGTGCCGCGGCCGTACCAGCGGTCCCCTTCGATCTTCAGTTCCCAGGGCGACAGGCCTTCGCGCCAGTTGGCGTCCTGCCCGTTGACCACGTCGCCATGGCCGTAGGTGAGCAGCGTGGGCAGATCGGGCGACTCCACGCGGCGCGCCAGCAGCACCGGGCCACCGCGTGCGTCGGGGTTGTCCAGCACCTCGCAGGCAAAGCCCAGCGGTTCGAGGCCGGGCACGATCTCGTCGGTCAGGTACTGGCGCAGGGCGGGGGCGCCAGGCTGGCCGGTGTCGCTCTCGGTGCGCCAGCCCACGCGGCGGCGCAGGTCGGCCTCGAAGCTGCCGCCGTCGAAGTGGTGCTGGACGCTGGCCAGCAGTTGTTCGCGGGATGGGTTCATCGTCGTTGTCGTCATGCTGTCATCACTCCACAATGATTTTGGCGCGGTGTGCCAGGGCGCGGTAGCGCCCGATCTCGTCGTCGATCACGGCACGCGTGGCCACGGGCCCCAGGTGCACGGGCTCCATGCCCTGGGCTCGCATCTGTTCCTGAATGGCGGGGTCGCGCGTGACGGCCTCGACCTCGGTCACCAGCCGGCGGATGATGGGCAGCGGCGTGCGTGCCGGCGCGGCGATGGCGTACCAGGCGTCGAACGCCGCGTCGGGCAGCTGGAGTTCGGCCACCGTGGGCACGCCGGGCAGCATGCTGGAGCGGCTCTTGCCCGCAATCGCCAGGGCACGCAGCTTGCCCGCGCGGATCTGCGGGGCAGCGGCGGCCACGGTGTCGATGCCGAGTTGGATTTCACCGCCGATCAGCGCCATCAGCGACTGGCTGCTGCCGCGATAGGGCACGTCCTGCAACTGGATGCCAGCGGCCTGCTCCAGCAGCGCGCCCGCCAGGTGCGGGCCTGAGCCGGAGCCGAAGGTGGCGTAGTGGATGGTCTTGGGTGCGGCCTTGGCGGCTGCGATCAGGGCGTTGAGGTCCTTGTAGGGCGCACTGGCGCTGACCACCATCACCAGCGGCGCGCGGGCCACGGTGGCCACGGGGATCAGGTCCGTCGCAGGGTCATAGGGCAGCTTGCTGCGCAGCGCGGGGTTCACCGAGTAGCTGGTGGAGCCCGAGACCAGCAGGGTGTAGCCGTCGGGCTTGGCACGCACAACGGCCTCGGTGCCGATGATGGTCGAGGCACCGGGCTTGTTGTCCACCACCACGGGCGTGCCCAACCGGATGCCGAGTTTCTGCCCCAGGGCGCGGGCCACCGCATCGGTGCCGCCGCCAGGCGGAAAGGGCACGATCAGGCGCACGCTCTGCTCGGGCCAAGGGTCTTTGGCGGCAGTGGTGGTTTGGGCATGTGCCGCTGTCAACGTGGTGGCAAGCACGGCAAGAAGCAGGGGGATTCGAAGGCGGTGGTTCATGGAAGCTCCAGAGTAGGGCGCCGGGCTTTGCAGCGCAAGGCGCAGCACCCGCGTGGCTATCGGTTGATTGGAGCCTCGATGCACGCAAGATCGATGCTGGTTTACCATTGCTATTCATAGAGAATAAGCAACTAACCATTGCCTTGAAGGCAATACAAGAGCGCCTCATGTCCCTGTCCCTGCTGAGCCTGCCCCTGCGCTACTTCCTCGAAGTGGCCCGCACCGGCTCGGTCAACCAGGCCGCGCAGCGCCTGCATGTGGCCGCTTCAGCCGTGAGCCGCCAACTGGGCAAGCTGGAGGATTCGCTGGGTGTGTCGCTGTTCGAGCGGCAGCCGCGCGGCATGCGCCTGACGGCGGCGGGCGAGCGCCTGCTGGCGCATGCGGGCGCGCATGCGCAGGAGTCGGCCCAGTTGGTGGAGCAGCTGCAGGGCCTGGCCGCGCAGGAGGCGCGGCGCGTGCGGCTGGCCTGCACGGAGGGCTTTGCGGCGGGCTTCATGCCACTGGTGATGGCGGCGTTCCGCGGTGCTCACCCCGAGGTCGAACTGCAGTTGCATGTGGGCGTGCCCGAGGAGGTCTCGGCGCAGGTGGCGCGTGGCGACGCGGACCTGGCCCTCAAGTACAGCGTGGCGCCCGAGAAGGGCCTTGCGGTGCTGCACTCGGCCATTGCCCCGGTGTTCGCCATCACGGTGGTCGCCCATCCGCTGGCGCAGCAGCGCATGGTGAGCGTGGCCGACGTGGTGCGTTACCCGCTGCTGCTGGGCACGGCCGGCATCACCGGGCGCCAGCTGTTCGACCTCTCGTGCACGCTGCAGGGCCTGCGCTACACGCCGGCCGTGGTGAGCAACTTCTCGTCGGCGCTGCTGCCGCTGCTGGGGCCGCGTGACGTGGCGCTGGCCAGCTACCTCACGGCCGCGCGCTGGGTCGAAGAGGGTGTGCTTGCAGCCCGCCCGTTCGAGGACGTGCAGCTGCAGCAGCGCCGCCTGCAGGTGCTGGCGCTCGATGGGCGCGTGCAACCGCCGCTGGTGCAGGAATTCACCGGGGTGCTGGTGGCCGCCATCGAACAGTACGGCAAGCGCAAGGTGGGGCGGCGCAGGCGTTCTGCCTGATTCGGGCGGGTACCATCGGTGCACCATGGCCAAGAAAGAACATGTCTCCGAAACCCCCGCCACCCAGTTGCTCAAGGCGCGCCAGGTGGCCTTCACCGAGCACCCCTACGAGTACCTGGAACACGGCGGTGCCTTGCACAGCGCCGAGGTGCTGGGGCTCGACCCCTTTACCGTGGTCAAGACCCTGGTGATGCAGGACCAGAGCGCCAAGCCCCTGATCGTGCTGATGCACGGCAACCGCAAGGTCTCCACCAAGAACCTGGCGCGCCAGATCGGCGCCAAGTCGGTCGAGCCCTGCGCCCCCGAGGTCGCCAACCGCCACAGCGGCTACCTGGTGGGCGGCACCTCGCCCTTTGGCACGCGGCGCGAGATGCCGGTGTACATCGAAGGCAGCATCCTTGACCTGCCGCGCATCGCCATCAATGGCGGGCGGCGCGGTTTCCTGGTGCAGATCGACCCGCAGGTCTGCGTGCAACTGCTCGGTGCGCAGACCGTGCACTGCGCGCTGGCAGAATAGCGGGCCTGCGCACGCCCGCCGTGCGCACCCCCATTCCAAGGAGCTGATTTGACCGCCGTGTACCCCCTTCTGGCCACCATAGCCGCCTACCTGCTCGGCTCGCTGTCGTTTGCCGTGATCGTGACGCGCGCCATGGGCATGCGCGACCCGCGCACCTATGGCAGCAAGAACCCCGGCGCCACCAACGTGCTGCGCTCGGGCAGCAAGGTGGCGGCCGTCGTCACCCTGGTGCTCGATGCCGTGAAGGGCTGGCTGCCCGTGGCCCTGGTGGTCTGGTTCGGCAAGCCCTACGGGATGGAAGAGGGCACCATGGCGCTGGTCGGGCTGGCGGCCTTCCTCGGCCACCTGTGGCCGGTGTTCTTCCGTTTCGAAGGGGGCAAGGGCGTGGCCACGGCGCTGGGCGTGCTGCTGGGCGTGAGCGGCTGGCTGGGCCTGGCCACGGCGGTCACCTGGGTGATCATCGCCTTCTTCTTTCGCTATTCGTCGTTGGCTTCGCTGGTGGCGGCGGTGTTCGCGCCGGTGTACTACCTGCTGGCCGATGGCGTGGTCTGGAATGCCGATGGGCGCATTGCGGCCGCCATGGCCGTGATGGCCCTGCTGCTGGCCTGGCGCCACAAGGAGAACATCAAGCGCCTGCTGGAGGGCAAGGAATCGCGCCTGGGCAGCAGCAAGGTGGTCAAGGCCAAGGGCGCCAAGGGCTGAGTCCTTCACTACCGCGAAGGCTGCAGCCCGGTGGGCTGCCTTGCAATGAATCAGCGCGTTCCGAGGGATGCGGGTGCCGTGATGAGCGAGCGCATGCTCGAGATGCGCTGTGCCGCATACAGGCCCAGGCGCACCATGGTGCGGTGGTTGAGCTCCACCTTCACCGCGGAGCGGGCCACGGCCGACTGGATGCGCGGCTTGCCGCTGGCCGTCTGGTACAGGTTGGGCAGGTTCTGCTGCTGGCCCACAGGGTCGAGCAGGCTGGCCACCAGCGGGTAGTTGGCCTTTTCGCTGCGGCGCAGCACGATGGCCACCTCGCCGTTGTCCAGCCGCACAAAGGTGCCGGGCGGGCACAGGCCGATGGAGCGCACCAGCGTATAGCTGACCTCGTCGCGCTGGTCCACCTCCTGGCCCACGATGGCGCGCACCGAATCGGTGGCGCTACGCCCGGCGCGCGATTTGCGCGGGCTGATCATGGCCGCGTAGCGGTCGATGGTGCCCAGGATGCGCGTGAGGCGGTCCTCGGGGTTCTGCTGGGCCAGGGGAACCTGGTCGGCCATGTTGGTGTGGTGCTGGCCCACGACCTCGAGCCACAGCGGGTCGTTCACGAACAAACGCTCCAGCAGGGCCTGGCTCTCCTCAGGGTGGCTGCGGATGGCTTCCTGCTGCACGTTGCTGGGGCGCTCGCGCTGTTCGGCCAGTTCGTCCTGCAGCGCGGTCATGCCGATGTTCATGGTGAGCGCGGCGCGCACCAGGCTGTCGCGTTCGCTCTGCACCAGGCGCAGGTCCTGCGCCATGATGTGGCACAAGGTGCCGCAGACCAGCGCGTGCGCTGCGCTGTAGCCCACCGACGAGGTGGACGCCAACTGAAACATCAGGTACAGCGCCGCATCGATGTCGTGCGCCACCAGGTCCTGCAGCCACAGGTCGAAACTGCGCACCTTGCCCGGAAAATCCTGCACCTGCAGCGGCTTGGACAGCAGCACTGACAGGGCCGACTCCAGGTCCGACCACAGGCCGAGCAAGTCCTCGTACTCGCCCTCATGGGGGCTGCTGTTGCTGGGCAGGTGGGGGGTGGCGTTCATGGCGGGGTTGGTGGGGCCGCGCCTGCTCAGTGGCGCTTTTCCAGCACCATCTGGTCGTTGGTGCGGGTCATCTGGAACTGCGTCAGAAAGCTGTTGCCCAGCAGCACGAAGGGCATGCCCTCGGGCATGATGACTGCGTCCACGCCCAGCACTTCCACGTCGCCCAGACGCATGGAGTCGAGTCGCACACGCCAGCCCTGGGCCATGCCATTGGCAGTGCTCATGAATACAGCCTGGCCTTGCTGGAACGGGATGCCCATGCGCTCCGCGTCGGGCCTGCCGATGGCCACCACGGACGCGCCGGTGTCCACCATGTACTTCATCTGCTTGCCGTTGATGGTGCCGGTGTTGACGAAGTGGCCCTGGCTGTCGGCCATCAGCACGATGCGCTTGCCGCTGCCGCTGGAACCCAGCGCCACGGGGGACTCACCCAGCCTCAGCATCCGGCGGGCGCCCTGGACTTCCACCGTGGCCTCATCGCGCGTCACGGACAGCACCTTCACGCCCTGGTGCGTCTCGCCCGGTCCGACGGCGCGCGGTGCGCTGCCATCGACCACCAGCAGCGCCTTGCTGCCGAGCACGCCGGCCAGGGCGATGGACTGGTCGGCGGCCACCGCAGGCAGCGCAATGGCCAGGCCGGCCGCCAGGGCCAGGGAGATCGCAGTGCGAAGGGCTTGCATGGAGGTCGAGGCCGCTCAGGTCCGTTCAGTCGCGGAAATTGTCGAACGACAGGGGCACGTCGGTCACGTCCTTGCGGATCAGTGCCATGGCGGCCTGCAGGTCGTCGCGCTTGGCGCCGGTGATGCGCACCTTGTCCTCCTGGATGGCGGCCTGCACCTTGAGCTTGCTTTCCTTCATGAGCTTCTGGATCTTCTTGGCCAGCTCGCTTTCGATGCCGTTGCGCACTTTGATGACCTGCTTGACCTTGTCGCCGCCCATTTTCTGCACGTCGCCCATGTCCAGAAAGCGCACGTCCACATTGCGCTTGGTGAGCTTGTTGCGCAGCACGTCTTCGATCTGGGTGAGCTGGAAGTCCGCATCGCCGATCAGCGTGATGTCCTTGTCCTTGATCTCGATGCTGGCCGACGTGCCTTTGAAGTCGAAACGGGTGCCGATTTCCTTGGCGGTGTTCTCGACCGCGTTCTTCACTTCGACCAGGTTGGCTTCGCAGACGGTGTCAAAAGATGGCATGGTGGTGGTTCTCTCTCTCGGGAATACGGTTTTCGCCGCAGCGCCAGGATGCGCGGGTGCGACAATCGGGTCAATGGTAGTCGAGAAAAACGCCCCTTTGCAGCCCTTCAACACCTTCGGCATTGCGGCACGCGCCCAAACCCTGGTGCGCGTGCGCTCGGCCGATGATATTTCGGCCTTCCTGGCCGATAGAGAACTGTCTGGCAGCCCGGTCTTTGTGCTGGGCGGCGGCAGCAACATCATTCTGACCGGTGACGTGCGCCCCGTGGTGCTCAAGATGGAGATCAAGGGCCTGCGCCTGGTCGAGGAAACCCCCAAGGCCTTCATCGTCGAGGCCGGTGCCGGCGAGGTCTGGCACGACTGCGTGGCCTGGACCCTCGCGCAGGGCTATCCGGGCCTGGAAAACCTGGCGCTGATCCCCGGCACCGTGGGGGCATCGCCAGTGCAGAACATCGGCGCCTATGGCGTGGAACTGCAGGACCGCTTCGAGTCGCTGGACGCGATGGACCTGGCCACTGGCGAGCGCTTTACGCTCAACGCCGCACAGTGCGCCTTCGGCTACCGCGACTCGGTGTTCAAGCACGCCCCTTCGCAACCCGAGGTGGCCGGTGGCCTGCCGCGCGGCATGGGCCTGGCCGGGCGCGCGGTGATCACGCATGTGCGGTTCCGACTGCCGCGCCCCTGGAAGCCGGTGCTGGGCTACGTGGAGCTGGAGCGCCGCAGGGCCGAGGCTGGCATCGACCATCCCACGGCGCAGCAGATGTTCGACTGGGTGTGCGATATCCGCCGCGCCAAGCTGCCCGACCCCGCCGTGGTGGGCAATGCCGGCAGTTTCTTCAAGAACCCCACGGTATCGCCCGAGCAGTGCGCCGACATCATCGCGCGCGAGCCCAAGATCGTGCACTACCCCATGCCCGATGGCAGCATCAAGCTGGCCGCCGGCTGGCTCATCGATGCCTGCGGCTGGAAGGGTAAGTCCATCGGCAAGGCCGGCGTGTACGAAAAGCAGGCCCTGGTGCTGGTCAACCGCGGGCGCGGTGCCCACAGCGTGACCGGCGGCGAGGTGATGACCCTGGCCAAGGCCATCCAAACCAGCGTGTACGAGCGCTTTGGCATCCGGCTGGAGCCTGAGCCGGTGGTTGTATAGGCCGCTTCTGTTCGCCCCCCAATGCAAGAAAGCCACCCGAGGGTGGCTTTCTTAATGGTGCGGGAGCGGTGTTACTCGCCGCGCTCGTTGTTCAGCTGCGCCAATGCGGCATTGCCGTCCAGCGACAGCAGGCCGCTGCGCGCGTACACGCCCAGCTTGGCACGCGTGTCGATGATGTCCAGGTTGCGCATGGTCAATTGGCCGATGCGGTCGGCGGGCGAGAACGGCGCGTCTTCGACCTTTTCCATGCTCAGGCGCTCGGGCGCGTAGGTCAGGTTGGGCGACTCGGTGTTCAGCAGCGAGTAGTCGTTGCCGCGGCGCAGTTCCAGCGTCACGGTGCCGGTGATGGCGCGGGCCACCCAGCGCTGGGCCGTGTCGCGCAGCATGATGGCCTGGGGGTCGAACCAGCGGCCCTGGTAGAGCAGACGGCCGAGCTTGAGGCCGTTCAGGCGGTACTGCTCGATCGTGTCCTCGTTGTGGATGCCCGTCACCAGGCGCTCGTAGGCGATGTGCAGCAGCGCCAGGCCCGGGGCCTCGTAGATGCCGCGGCTCTTGGCCTCGATGATGCGGTTCTCGATCTGGTCGCTCATGCCCAGGCCATGGCGGCCGCCGATGCGGTTGGCTTCCAGGATCAGGGCCACGGGGTCGCTGAACTCCACGCCGTTCAGGGCCACGGGCTGGCCTTCCTCGAAGCGCACCGAGACTTCCTCGGATTGGACCTGCACGTCGTCCTTCCAGAACGCGACGCCCATGATGGGGTTCACGATGCGGATGCCGCTGTTCAGGAACTCCAGGTCCTTGGCTTCGTGCGTGGCACCCAGCATGTTGCTATCGGTGCTGTAGGCCTTCTCGGCGCTCATCTTGTAGCCGAAACCTTCCTTGGTCATGAAGGCCGACATCTCGGCACGGCCACCGAGCTCGTCGATGAACAGCTGGTCCAGCCAGGGCTTGTAGATCTTGAGCGAGGGGTTGGTCAGCAGGCCGTAGCGGTAAAAGCGCTCGATGTCATTGCCCTTGAAGGTCGAGCCATCGCCCCAGATGTGGACGTCGTCTTCCTTCATGGCGGCCACCAGCATGGTGCCGGTGACGGCACGGCCCAGCGGCGTGGTGTTGAAGTAGGTGACACCGGCGGTGCTGATGTGGAAGGCGCCGGCCTGAAGGGCGGCAATGCCCTCGTGCGCCAGCTGCGTGCGGCAGTCCACCAGGCGGGCCTTTTCGGCGCCGTATTCCATGGCCTTGGCGGGGATGGCGTCGTAGTCGGGCTCGTCGGGCTGGCCCAGGTTGGCTGTGTAGGCGTAGGGCACGGCGCCCTTGTTCTTCATCCAGCGCAGCGCGGCGCTGGTGTCGAGGCCGCCGGAGAAGGCGATGCCGACCTTCTCGTTGAGGGGCAGGTTCTGGAGGATGGTGGCCATGTCGTTCAGTGCTTTCTGGCGGCTCAGCCGAAGTGGCAGATGTAGTGGTAGGCGCTGGCGACGCGGATCTCGAACTTGGAGTTGCCGGGCACGCTGAACTTCTCGCCTGCGGCGGACTTGACCCAGGCGTCAGTGCCGTCGAGCTTGTATTCGCACTCGCCGCCCACGCATTCCATGATCTCGGGCGCGCCGGTGTTGAAGGTCAGCGAGGCGGGCAGCACCACGCCCACCGACTTCTTCGTGCCATCGGGGAAGGTGATGTTGTGGCTCACGCACTTGCCGTCGAAGTACACATTGGCCTGGGTGGTGACGGACACGCCGTCGATTTTTTCGGTGGTCATGGATGCGCGTTGGTTAGAGGGAAACCCCTGATTTTAGGCCACCATGCCGCATGGAAGCTTTCGATACGGCGCAGGGCAAAAAAAAGAGCCCCGAAGGGCTCTTTGGAGGACTGGACGCCAGGGGAGGGCAGCCGTCAACGGCAATGGTCACTGGGCCGGCAGCGTGTTCATACCGCCGGCTGCCTGGGCTGCCCGCCCGAACTCAGCGGTTTTTAGCGCCAGTAGGGATTGCGCGGGTGGTGGTACGAGCGGTCGTAGCCGTACTCGATCACCGTGACCGGGGGCGTCACATAGGTGGGGGGCGGTGCCGGGTAGGTTGAGGTGACCACGCCGGGCTGGGCGTAGCCCTGCTGGTACGAGGGCTCCGTGGAGTAGGTCTGGCCCGGCTGCACGCTCACGGGGATCCAGCGGCCCGGGTCGTACTGGGTGCGGGTGGTGTACTGGCGGCCTGCGTATTCGTAGGTCACGTTGTAGCCCACGGTGCGGTTCTCGTAGTAGGTCTGGTTCTGGCAGCGCTGCACGTTCTCGTACTGCGGCTGGCCGCCCTCGATGTTGTTGCCCAGCACGGCACCACCGATCAGGCCCAGTGCCGTAGCCGCCGCGCGGCCACTGCCCTTGCCGATCTGGTTGCCGACGGCACCGCCGGCAATGGCGCCAATCACTGCGCCGCCACCCGTGGTGCGGTTGCCGCTGTACACGGTTTCGTTGTTGCATACCTGCTGGGGCACGGCCACCTGCTGGACGATGGGGGTGGTTGAGAGCACGCGGCCCTGTTCCTGGGCCGCGGCCAGGGAGGCAATGGCTGCCATGGCGGAAAAAATGACGATCTTTTTCATGGAGAAACTCCTTTCAGGTCGGTACATAACGCACCAGACTGTTGAAAAGTTTAGGCGCAACCCGTCAATACCGGGTGGGCAGGCCGTAAAACTGCGTAAAGATTTGTGCAATATCTCCGGTTTCAGTGCACGCAATCTCTGCGATGTCAGCTGTTGGAGCCCGCTGAATCCCATTCGTTCCAGGTTTCGGGCACAAAGCCGACCGAAATACGGGTGGTGCCGCCCTGCACCCACTCCACCACAGGGCGTTTGACCACGCTGGGCTGGGCCTGCAGCAGGGCGCTGGCGCTGGCGTCGTCGGTCACGGCGGCCTGGGTGTCTGCGTCGAGCTTGCGCCAGGTGGTGCCTTGGCGGTTGACGAGCTTGTCACGCCCCGCAGCTGCCAGCCAGCCGGGCAGGCGGTCGGCCGGCACGCCTTGCTTCTTGAAATCGTGGAACACGTGGGCCAGGCCCTGGTCGGTGAACCAGGTGCGCGACTTCTT
This sequence comes from Acidovorax sp. Root219, assembly GCF_001428665.1. Taxonomy (GTDB): domain Bacteria; phylum Pseudomonadota; class Gammaproteobacteria; order Burkholderiales; family Burkholderiaceae_C; genus Acidovorax. The sequence continues at coordinate 141,349 of NZ_LMIJ01000007.1, read as the reverse complement.
GACGGTATCGCAGTTGGGAATGCCGTAGACGGTGATAGTGGGTGCAGTTGTCATGGGAAATAGGGCTTGAGGATGTGTGTGACCGTGGGCTCGGCGACAATCGCGGGCTGTATGCACACCAATAATATCGACACCCTGGAAGGCTGGCTGCAGCACTGCGAGCAGCTGCACCCCCACAACATCGACATGGGCCTGGACCGGGTCAGCGAAGTGGCCCGCCGCATGGCGCTGCGCTTCGACTGCCCGGTGATCACCGTGGCGGGCACCAATGGCAAGGGATCCACCTGCGCCATGCTGGAGGCCGTGGGCCTGCAATCGGGCTACCGCACGGGGGTCTACACCTCGCCGCACCTGGTGCATTTCGAAGAGCGCTGCCGCGTGCATGGCGAGATCGTGGCCGCCGCCGACCTGGTGCCGCACTTCGCGGCGGTGGAGGCCGCCCGGGTGCAGGGCGGCGAGGCCATCTCGCTGACCTACTTCGAGTTCAGCACGCTGGCCATCCTGCGGCTCATGAGCCAGGCGCGCCTGGACCTGGCGATCCTGGAGGTGGGCCTGGGCGGGCGGCTCGACGCCACCAACATCATCGACGCCGACTGCGCCATCATCACCAGCATCGACATCGACCATACCGAATTTCTGGGCAAGGACCGCGAAAGCATCGGTCGCGAGAAGGCCGGCATCATGCGCACCGGCCGCCCGGTGATCGTGAGCGACCCCATGGCCCCGCAGAGCGTGGTGGACCATGCCACCGAGATCGGCGCCGACCTGTGGCGCTCGGGCCGCGACTTCAATGTCTCGGGCGACAAGCAGCAGTGGAGTTGGGCCGGGCGCGGGCGCCGCTACGCAGGCCTGGCCTACCCCTCGTTGCGCGGCGCCAACCAACTGGTGAATGCCGCCGGCGTGCTGGCCGCCTTCGAGGCGCTGCGCGACCGCATTCCCGTCACGGCCCAGGCCGTGCGCACCGGCATGGCCATGGTGGAGCTGCCCGGGCGCTTCCAGATCGTGCCGGGCGAGCCCACGCTGGTGCTGGACGTGGCGCACAACCCGCATTCGGTGGCGGCCCTCACGGCCAACCTGGATGCGATGGGCTTCTTCCCCACCACGCACGCCGTGTTCGGCGCCATGGCGGACAAAGACCTGGCCACCATGCTGGCCAAGGTGGGCCCGCTGGTGGACCGCTGGTACTTCACCAGCCTGCCCACGGCGCGGGCCGAGACGGGGGCGGCGGTGCAGCAGAAGTGGAACGCCCTGCAGATGGTGGCCGGCGGGCGCCGCGAGGTGGCCACCAGCGTGCACCAAGACCCCATGCAGGCACTGCAGGCCGCCGTGGCGGCGGCAGGGCCCGCTGATAGAATCGTGGTCTTTGGCTCGTTCTACACGGTGGGCGGGGTATTGATCAACGGCACCCCCCGCCTGCACGCCAAACATCTGGGCGCGTAAGCACCCCGCACGAGTCTCAACTCCATGGCATTTTTCAAGTTTCGGTGGCCCGGTCAGAGTGAACCCGCACCGGCCGACAAGCCGGCCAAGCGCTCGCGCGCAGCGCCCCCCGCCGAAAGCATCGAAGCGATGCGCCGGCGTGCGCGCCACCGCCTCATTGGTGCGGCGGTGCTGGTGGCCCTGGGGGTGGTGGGGTTTCCGCTGCTGTTCGACACCCAGCCGCGCCCCATTGCGGTGGACATTCCCATCGAGATCCCCGACCGCAACAAGACCGCGCCCGTGGTGGTGCCCGCACCCGCTGCCGCGCAGGCCCCATCGCCTGCGCCAGCCTCTGCGGCCGTGGCACGCCAAGCGGCGCCGGCCACGCCCTCCGGCAACCGCGCTGCGGTGGGCCAGGCCAGCGCAGGCAATGGCCTGAGCGAGGGCGAGGAGATCATCGCCAGCCCCAAGCCCGCGATGGTGCCCAAGCCGCCGGTGGTGGCCGCCGCGCCCAAGCCCGAGCCGGCCCCCAAACCCGAGCACAAGCCCGAGCCGAAGCCGGAGCCCAGGCCTGTGGCTGCAGCGCCCGCCCCGGCCCCCACGCCTGCGGCGCCACCTGCCCGCGCCAACGACGAAGCCGCCCGCGCCCGTGCCCTGCTGGAGGGCCGCACCGCTGCACCGGCCGCTGCCGCCGTGGCTTCGGCCAGCTCCGAGGATGCCCGTTTCATCGTGCAGGTGGGCGCGTTCGCCGACGCGGACAAGGCCCGCGAGGCGCGCACCAAGGTGGAGCGCTCCGGCCTCAAGACCTTTGTGCAGGTGGTGGATACCAAGGACGGCAAGCGCACCCGGGTGCGCGTGGGCCCCTTCAACAACCGCGCCGATGCGGACAAGGCGGCAGGCAAGATCCGCGCGCTGGAACTGTCGGCGTCGGTGCTGACGCTCTGATGCCGGAGCAGGCTGCGCCGGTGATGGCCGCGCTGGACTGGGTTTTCGTGGCCGTGCTCCTGGCCTCCATGCTGATGGGGGCCTGGCGTGGCCTGGTGTATGAAGTGCTGTCCCTGGTGGGATGGGTGGTGGCGTTTTTTGTGGCGCAGTGGCTGGCCGACGATATGGCGGCCTTGCTGCCCATGGGCGAATCGGCTGCGGGCCTGCGCTATGCGGCGGGCTTTGCCCTGGTGTTCATCGGTGCGGTGTTTGCGTGCGGATTCGTGGCGTGGCTGGTCAAGAAGCTGGTGGAGTCCATCGGCCTGCGCCCGGTGGACCGCACGCTGGGTGCGGCCTTCGGGGTGCTGCGGGGCATGGTGCTGCTGCTGGCCGTGGCCGTGGTGGCGGGGCTCACGCCCCTGCACGAGGCTGCGTGGTGGCAGGAATCGCGGGGTGCACCGGTATTGACCCAGGTGCTCGAAGGGTTGAAACCGGCGCTTCCGGAAGAATTTACAAGGCACTTGCCTTCGTGAGGCGGCAACGGCCAGAAGCGGTTGTCGTGGGTTTGCAGCGGGGATGTTCCCGCAAACGGATGGAAACGAACTATGTGTGGAATCGTCGGCGTCGTCAGTACCGCGCCCGTCAATCAGTTGATCTATGACGCGTTGCTGCTGCTGCAGCACCGGGGCCAGGATGCCGCCGGCATCGTGACCCAGCAGGGCCGCAAGTTCTTCATGCACAAGGCCAAGGGCATGGTGCGCGACGTGTTCCGCACGCGCAACATGCGGGCCTTGCCCGGCAGTGTGGGCCTGGGCCAGGTGCGCTACCCTACCGCCGGCAACGCGTACAGCGAAGAAGAGGCACAGCCCTTCTACGTGAACGCGCCTTTCGGCCTGGTGCTGGTGCACAACGGCAACCTGACCAATGCCCAAACGCTGCGCACGGAGCTGTTCCAGACCGACCACCGCCACACCAACACCGACAGCGACTCGGAAGTGCTGCTCAACGTGTTCGCGCACGAACTCGAGCGCGCCACCGCAGGCGTACCGCTGCGGCCCGAAAATGTGTTCGACGCCGTGCGTGCCGTGCACAAGCGCATCAAGGGCTCGTATGCCGTGATCGCCATGATCGCCGGCCACGGCCTGCTGGCCTTCCGCGACCCGCATGGCATCCGCCCGCTGGCCATCGGCCGCAGTGCGGACGGCAACGTCATGGTGGGCAGCGAATCGGTGGCGCTGGAAGGCACATCGCACGTGTTCGAGCGCAATGTCGAACCCGGCGAGGCCGTGTTCATCACGCTCGACGGCACCGTGCATTCGGCCCAGTGCGCCGAGAACCCGCAGCTCAACCCCTGCATCTTCGAGTTCGTGTACCTGGCACGCCCCGATTCGGTGCTCGACGGCATCTCGGTCTACCAGGCCCGCCTGAACCTGGGCGAGGCCCTGGCCAAGCGCGTGGTCTCCACCGTGCCACCCAACGAGATCGATGTGATCATCCCGATCCCCGAATCGAGTCGCCCCAGCGCCACGCAACTGGCGCACCTGCTGGGCGTGCCGTACCGCGAGGGTTTCGTGAAGAACCGCTACGTGGGCCGCACCTTCATAATGCCGGGACAGGGCGTGCGCAAGAAGTCCGTGCGCCAGAAGCTCAACGTGATCGCCAGCGAGTTCAAGGGCCGCAACGTGCTGCTGGTGGACGATTCCATCGTGCGCGGCACCACCTCTCGCGAGATCGTGCAGATGGCGCGCGACGCCGGTGCCCGCAACGTCTACCTGGCCAGCGCCGCGCCGCCAGTGCGCTACCCCAACGTGTACGGCATCGACATGCCCACCAGCAGCGAGCTGGTGGCCCATGGCCGCACGGTGGAAGAGATCCGCCAGGTCATCGGCTGCGACGCCCTGATCTACCAGGACGTGGACGGCATGAAGCGCGCCATCGGCTCGCTCAACAAGGCCATCGTCGGTTTCGACGCATCGTGCTTCGACGGCACCTATGTGACGGGCGACATCACCGCCGAAGACATCGCGCGCCTGAACGAAGGCCGCGTGGGTGTGGAAGAGAACGAGGAAGACACTTCGCGCCTGGCGCTCCCCAACGCTCAAGACGCCTGAGCGCGCTGAATGCAGCCTCGGGCGAGGCTGCATCCCTGCTTGGCAGCCATTCGTGGGCGCACCGATCAAACGGGGCGCCCATGCCGTTTGAGGAGCGCGGAACCGGGGCGCAACCCCGGAGCCTGTGGCGCGGCACTTATCATTACCGGCATTGACCGCCGCCCTCGTGCCTGCCTTTACCGCGGCAGGGCAGGGCGGTCCACACAGCAAGACCTATGACCGACCAGAACAACACCCTCGCCACCGGCCGCGTGCGCACGCGCTTTGCGCCATCGCCCACGGGCTTCATCCACCTGGGCAACATCCGTTCGGCCCTGTACCCCTGGGCCTTCGCGCGCGCCATGGGCGGCGACTTCATCCTGCGCATCGAAGACACGGACGTGGAGCGCTCCAGCCAGATTGCGGTGGACGTGATCCTGGAAAGCATGGAATGGCTGAGCATGCAGCCCGATGAGGGGCCGTTCTACCAGATGCAGCGCATGGACCGCTACCGCGCGGTGCTCGAAGACCTCAAGGCCACCGGCCTCGTGTACCCCTGCTACATGGGCATCGCCGAGCTCGACGCCCTGCGCGAGGCGCAGATGGCCGCCAAGGAAAAGCCGCGCTACGACGGCACCTGGCGCCCCGAGCCCGGCAAGACCTTGCCGGCCATCCCCGAAGGCGTGCAGCCCGTGCTGCGCTTCAAGAACCCGCAGGGCGGCGTGGTCGCCTGGGACGACAAGGTCAAGGGCCGCATCGAGATCAGCAACGATGAGCTCGACGACCTGGTGATCGCGCGCCCCGACGGTACGCCCACCTACAACTTCTGCGTGGTGGTGGACGATATCGACATGGCCATCACCCATGTGATCCGTGGCGACGACCATGTGAACAACACACCGCGCCAGATCAACATCTTCCGCGCGCTGGGCAAGGAGCCGCCGGTCTATGCCCACCTGCCCACCGTCCTGAACGAGCAGGGCGAGAAGATGAGCAAGCGCAACGGCGCCAAGCCCGTCACCCAGTACCGCGACGAAGGCTACCTGCCCGACGCCATGGTCAACTACCTGGCCCGCCTGGGCTGGAGCCACGGCGACGACGAGATCTTCAGCCGCCAGCAGTTTCTGGAATGGTTCAACCTCGACCACCTGGGCCGCAGCGCCGCCCAGTTCGACGAGGCCAAGCTGCGCTGGGTGAACGCCCAGCACCTCAAGGCCATGGACGACGAGGCCCTGGCCGCCCTGGTGTCGGCCCTGCTGCAAAAGCGCGGTGTGGCCGCGGCCGAGCTGGCCGATGGCCGCCTGCCCCGCATCTGCGCACTGTTCAAGGACCGCTGCGACACCACGGTGGCCCTGGCCGACTGGGCCCAGGTGTTCTATGGCGACGTGACCCCCAACGAAGCCGAGCGCACCCAGCATGTGACCGAGGCCATCGCCCCCGCCATCGATGCGTTGGCTGCAGCACTGGCCACTTGCGAGTGGAACAAGGCCGCGATCAGCGCCGCCTTCAAGCAGGTGCTGGCTGCACAGGGCCTGAAGATGCCCCAACTGGCCATGCCCGTGCGTGTGCTGACGGTCGGAACGGCGCATACTCCGTCGGTCGATGCGGTGCTGGAATTGGTTGGACGCGAAAAAGTTGGCGTTCGTTTGCAAAACCGCTAAAAACCTGTCTATAATTCAAGGCTCTGATGATGACGACATACACAGTGTGAATGAAGTCTGAAAAGGGTGGTTGAAAAGAGATTTTCGGCCACTTCAA
>NZ_LMIJ01000007.1:135068-135153 GCF_001428665.1 Acidovorax sp. Root219 | reverse complement strand
GCTGGGAGAGCGCTTGCATGGCATGCAAGAGGTCATCGGTTCGATCCCGTTTACCTCCACCACTTACATCGGAAACGGTTCGCAA
>NZ_LMIJ01000007.1:134839-134943 GCF_001428665.1 Acidovorax sp. Root219 | reverse complement strand
ACCCTTTCACGGTGAGTACCGGGGTTCGAATCCCCGTAGGGTCGCCAAGTTGTAGCGCTTGGCTTGTGTGATGTGAAGACATCGCTGCAAGCGAAAGCTGCCTG
>NZ_LMIJ01000007.1:134555-134755 GCF_001428665.1 Acidovorax sp. Root219 | reverse complement strand
GTTGGTTAGAATACCGGCCTGTCACGCCGGGGGTCGCGGGTTCGAGTCCCGTCCACTCCGCCAGTTTATTGCCGTTGCATGTCGCGTTGGTGATGTGCAACAGCCCNGCTGGGAGAGCGCTTGCATGGCATGCAAGAGGTCATCGGTTCGATCCCGTTTACCTCCACCACGGTTTCTGAGTGAGTTTGATCAGTCAGTTG
>NZ_LMIJ01000007.1:134350-134446 GCF_001428665.1 Acidovorax sp. Root219 | reverse complement strand
ACCCTTTCACGGTGAGTACCGGGGTTCGAATCCCCGTAGGGTCGCCAAGTTGTAGCGCTTGGCCTGTGTCACAAAGATGCAGGCGAAAGCTATCTA
>NZ_LMIJ01000007.1:69194-134339 GCF_001428665.1 Acidovorax sp. Root219 | reverse complement strand
GTTGGTTAGAATACCGGCCTGTCACGCCGGGGGTCGCGGGTTCGAGTCCCGTCCACTCCGCCACCATTAAAGGGTTACGTCAGTAATGGCGTAACCCTTTTTTCTTGCTCGCACGGTTCTGGGCATTAGTCCGGCCAGAATCATGGGGCTGCGCTGGCGGTATTTACGGGACGCTCTCGCCTATTTACCGACAGGGTGTTTTTGGACCGGGCGGCCTGGGGTCAGCGAACGGCCGAGGGCAGGTAGCCGAAGCGCGCGCGAAAGCGCTCGGCAAAGCGCGCACGCGACTGGTAGCCCGAGGCCTGCGCGATGAGCGGGATGCTCCACGACGTGGTCTGCACCAGCATCATCGCGTGGTGCATGCGCACATCGACCAGCAGATTGTCAAAGCGCTCGCGCTCGTTCGCAAGGCGCCTGCGCAGCGTGGCTTCGCTCATGGCGAGCGCACGCCCGGCCTCATGGGCCGTCCAGCGCCTCTCGGGGGCCTCGCCGATGAGGGTGCGCAGGCGGGCCGCAGTGCTGTTCTGCGCGCTCGGCCAAAAAACATGGCCGCGTTCCGCCAAGGCCGCGAGCAGGTCCATCAGCCGGTATTGCAGCCGCTCATCGCCCACGCGCCGCACGTCGATGCTGTCATGCACCTGGCGCAAGGTGGATGCGAGGTCATCGTCCAGCGGCATCTGCCGGAACGGCGCTGTGCGCTGCTCCCTGTCCGCTGCAGCGGGTGGACGGGCGCGATGGAATGCCTCCAGCAGCATGCTTGGCAGCGTCAAAAGGATCGAGCGAAAGCGCTGTTCGCTGCCACCCGGTGTTTTCACGAGGTCTGCGCAGGTGTTCGGCGCAACGAGCAGCAGCGATGCGGGCGAGTCCACCGCCATCTGTGCAGCGCCGTCGTCGAGATCGAGCCGGCCTGCCGCAACCAGCACGACGGTGGCCTCGTGGAACACAAAGCGGGGCGTGTGCTGCGGCTGCTTCAAACAGGGCTGTGCCAGCGTGCACAGGCTGCGCCGCAGCACGGGCGCACCCGATGGGAGTTGCCAGGGCACGGGCGTGCCGCTGGCTTCTTGCAGCGAGCGTGTGCCGGTAGCAAAGACCTGCGTGGGCGCCATCGGGCCAATCGCTCAGCCCACCGACACCGCAGGATTGAGGCTGTACAGCCCCGTGATGCTGGCCTGGCCCAGCACCGGGGCCGCGGCCAGCGCCGCGCGCACGCTGGCGCCCGTCAACGGGCCTGCGACGGCGAGGGTCGGTGTGGCCAGTGCATAGACGGTGAAGACGTAGTGGTGCACCAGCGTGTCGTTCCATGGTGGGCAGGGGCCGTCGTAGCCGTGGTAGTCCCCCTTCATCTGTTCGTCGCCCGCGAACCAGCCGGTGTAGTCGTTGATGCCGTGGCGGGCGCCGCCAGGTGCGGCAGGACCGGGTTTGCCGCGCGGCGTCACCCCGTCTGAATGGCTGCCCGCCGCGATCTGCCGGGTATCGGCCGGCAGGTCGAGCAGCAGCCAGTGGAAGAAGTCCACGCGCGGCAGCGCTGCGGGCACTTCGCGGCCCTCCTGGTTCACGTCGTCGCCGCGGCTGGGCACATCCGGGTCGTGGCAGACCACCACAAACGACTGGGAGCCCTCCGGTGCTTCGCTCCAGGCGAGGTGTGGATTGCGGTTCGACGACAGCGCGACATGCGTGGCGGCGTCGGGCACCGCGAACGCGAATTCGCCTGGGATCGCCTGGCCGTCCTGAAAACTTTGGCTGGTGAGTTGCATGGCTTGTGTCCTGTGTTGGGGGTGAAGGATGGGTGTTGGCGAATTCTAGGGACATGCCGCGCCGATGACGTTCCAGAGCCAATCAAATGGACTCCCGATCCGCTCAATGTGACGGCATTTGAGCCTTTGCGTGGTGGCCGTGCCGTCAGCGGTCGTGCATCCGCTCTGCGCAGAACTCCCGCACCACCTTCAAGGCAGGGGGCTCGGTGACGCCTTCCAGCGTGACGAAGGCAAACTGCGAAGTCAGCCGCAGCGGGCGGCTTAGCCGCAGTTCCGCCAGTTCGCCCCGGTCGATGGGCGCGCGTGCCACTTCGATGGCGCCCAGGAACACGGCGTCGGTGGTGCGCACCACTTCGAGCAGGCAGGCCGCCTCATCTGACTGGAACAGGATCGCTTCGTTGAAGTGCACGGACTGGCCGAAGTGGGCATTGAGGCTTTGCACCGCCTCGTCGCTCAGGCCTGTGCCACTGGCGGCCAGCGGGTACTGGCGCAACTGTGCGAACGACACCTGCGCGGCCCCCTGCAGCGGATGGCCGCTGCGGCAGACGAAGCCCAGGCGCATTTCCGGAAACAGGTCCACGTTGAGGTCGTCGTACGGGGACAGGGAGCGCCGGTGGATCACCAGCGCATCCAGGTCCCTGGCGCGCAGGCTCTGCAACTGCAACTCCGCCGGGCCGCTGGAGAGCTGCACCTTGATGCGCGGATGGTGCGCAAGCATGTGCTGCAACAGCGGCACGGCCAGCATCGCCGTGGGCGCAGGGCCAAGGCCCAGCTTCACGGTGCCGACTTCCAGACCGGCTAGCAGGCTGGCACTGCGCTTGAGCTCGGACAGCTCCAGCCCGATGCGCCGCGCCCGCGCAGCGACCAGAACACCGAGCGGCGTGAGCTCCTTGCGCTTGCCGGCGCGCTCGATGAGCGGGGCACCCAGCTCGTCTTCCAGGGCCAGGATGCTGCGGCTGAGCGCGGGCTGTGTGAGGTGCAGCTGCTCGGCCGCCCGGCTGAACGAGCCGGTTTCTGCGACGGCGAGCAAGTGCTCGAACTGCTGGAGATTCATGGCGACGGCTGTGGTTTATATGAGAAATGGTAATGCAATTTCAAATAATTATGCATTGGACGGCATGGTTTGCGCTGCTTAGCATTGCCCTGCAATCAACTCAATGCGAAGGCGATCCATGGTTTCACATCCTCTTCTCGCAAGCCTGGCGATGGGCCTTTGCGCTCTGGCCTCCATGCCGCTGCAGGCCCAGCAGGCCTGTCCGTCGAGGGCCATCACCGTGGTCGTGCCGGTGGCCGCGGGCGGTGCCGCAGATGGCCTGGCGCGGGCCTGGGCCGACCATGTGGGCAAATCGCTCGGGCAACCCGTGGTGGTCGACAACAAGCCCGGTGCCAATGGCGGCATCGCGGCCAGCTACGTCGCCAAGCAACCCGCCAACGGCTACACCCTCCTGTTCGGCAGCACGTCGAACATGTCGCTCAACCGCTTCTCGTACAAGACGCTCGCCTACGACCCGGTGAAGGATTTCGATCCGGTGCTGATGCTGGCGGGCACCTCGCAGGTGCTGGTGGCCAACCCGGCGTCGGGCATCAAGTCGCTGGACGACCTTGTCAAGCTGGCCCGCGCCAAGCCCGACTCGCTCAACTACGGGTCTGCCGGCAAGGGCAATTCGACGCACCTCAACGTCGAGTTCCTGGCGCAGCACTATGGCCTGCAGATGACCCACGTGCCATACAAGGGCGCGGCCCCGGCCATGGTCGGGCTCATGGGCGGCGAGACCCAGGTCACGGCCGATGCCATCACCAGCGTGGTGCCCCAGGCCAAGGGCGGCAAGGTGGTGCCGCTGCTGGTGTTCGGCAGCCAGCGCTCACCGGCCTTGCCGAATGTGCCCACGGTCTACGAAGCCGGGCTCAAGGACTTCCCTGCCGGCGGCTGGTATGGGCTGATGGTGCCCAAGGGCACGCCCAGGGAGGTGGTGGCGCTGCTGAATGCCGAGACGAAGAAATTCTGGGCCGACCCGACCGTCAAGGCCCGCATGGACGCGCTGTTCATGGACCCGCCCACGGCCCTGGGCCCCGAAGCGGTCGCCAGGACCATGCAGGACGAGGCCCTGGTATGGGGCCCGATCATCAAGCGCCTGGGCATCCAGAACGAGTGAGCACCACCCATGCAGCGCAACACGGTGTCCGACATGCCTTTCTCTCCTTCCATCGACACGGCCCCCACCGCACAACCCAGGGTGCACCTGCCGCGCAGCGAGGACTTCCTGCTCTGGTCGCCCCCCTTGCAGGCCCATGGCTACCGCATCGTGGACCAGCTCTTTGCCACGCGCACCATCCGGCGCGGCCCAGTCGCCAGGCCTGTTGTGCGTGGCCGTGAACTGCAGCTGCACTATGCCCACGCGGGCGAGCCGCGCACGGTCGCGGACTTCATGGACCGCAACTGCGTGGCCGGCCTGCTCGTGATCCGCGATGGCCAGGTGGTGCTCGAGCACTATGGCCTGGGGCTGCAGCCGGGTGAGCGCTGGAGCACCATGTCCACCGTGAAGTCGATGACGGCGCTGTTGGTGGGTGCCGCCGTGCGCGATGGCGCCATCGGCAGCGTGGACGACCCGGTGGTGCGCTACCTGCCGCAGCTGCAGTCATCCGGCTACGCCGAGGTCACCGTGCGGCAGTTGATGACCATGTCCTCGGGTGTGGCCTGGTCCGAGGTCTACACCGACAAGCAATCCGACGTGAACCGCTACAGCAAGTCGCTGGCGGACAAGGTGCCGGGCGGCGTGCTGCGCATGCTGCAGGCCGTGTCCCCGCAGCACGCGCCCGGCAGCCACTGGCACTACAACACGGGCGATACCTACCTGCTCGGGTGCGTGCTGTGTGCGGCAACCGGGCAGACCCTGGCCGACTACATGAGCGCTTGCCTATGGCAGCCCTGCGGCATGGAGGACGATGCCTACTACACGCTCGAATCGGAGGGTGGCCAGGAGATCGCGGGCAGCCGCGCTGGCATGTCGCTGCGCGACATGGGGCGGCTGGCTTCGCTGGTCGTGGCGGACGGCATGCTGGATGGCGCGGCCATCCTGCCCCCGGGTTGGGTGGACACCATGGCCACCCGCGCCTTCGACATCCCCGAGGATTTCCATCCCGCCCGGCGCTCGCTGGGGCTCACGGGCTACGGCTTCGGCTGGTGGCTGACCGATGACGGCGCCATGCTGGCCATGGGCCATTCGGGCCAGCGCATCTACACCCATCGCGCCGAAAAGCTGGTGGTGGTGAACCTCGCGGTCTACCCCGAGCCGCGCTACGTGAGCCCACACGAGCACGACCGGGATGCCGAGCTGCACAGCTTCATCCAGGCCTGCAGGGCCTGACCCGCAAGGTCTCTTGGAGAGGGCGGGGCCTGGTCCTACAGAAAATCAGGACACGGCCGCCATGGCGTGGCAGTCTGCAGCGCCCAGCATGCATTGATCCGCCCCCACAGGACAAAAACATGCAACAAGCGACTGCGCTGCCGATTTCCCGGCGCGATTTGCTGATCGTCGGCGCCGCTTCCGGCGCGGCGACAGCCGCCATGCCCGCCGACGCCCAGACACCCGTGGCGCCCCAGCCGCCCGGCGTCACGGTTCCCACCCCCATGGCCAAGGTCACGTTCATCGTGAACAGCCAGCCGCGCGAGCTGGAGGTGGACACCCGCACCACGCTGCTCGACGCGCTGCGCGAGCACCTGCACCTTACCGGTACCAAGAAGGGCTGCGACCATGGCCAGTGCGGTGCCTGCACGGTGATCGTGGATGGCCGGCGCATCAATTCGTGCCTGACCCTGGCTGTCATGCACGAGGGAGCGCAGGTCACCACCGTGGAAGGCCTGGGCACGCCGCGCAACCTGCACCCCATGCAGGCGGCTTTCGTCAAGCACGACGGCTACCAGTGCGGTTATTGCACGCCGGGGCAGATCTGCTCGGCGGTGGGCGTGCTCGACGAGATCCGCCGGGGCATCCCGAGCCATGTGAGCGCCGACCTCACGGCGCGGCCCCTGCTGTCGGCCGATGAACTGCGCGAGCGCATGAGCGGCAACATCTGCCGCTGCGGCGCCTATTCGAACATCGTGGATGCCATCACCGAAGTGGCGGCGGGAGCAAAAGCATGAAGCCCTTCACCTACGAACGCGCCCAGTCCCCCGCAGAGGCGGCCGCCGCCGTCGAACGCGTCCCCGGCGCCAGGTTCATCGCCGGCGGCACCAACCTGCTGGACCTGATGAAGCTGCAGATCGAAAACCCCGTGCACCTGGTGGACGTGAACGCCTTGCAGCTCGACAGGATAGAGCCCACGCTCGACGGCGGCCTGCGCATCGGCGCGCTGGCGCGCAACACCGACCTGGCCGCGCACGAGCGCGTGCGACGCGACTACGCGGTGCTCTCGCGCGCACTGCTGGCCGGTGCCTCGGGCCAGTTGCGCAACAAGGCCACCACGGCCGGCAACCTGCTGCAGCGCACGCGCTGCCCGTATTTCTACGACACCCACATGCCCTGCAACAAGCGCCAGCCGGGCAGCGGCTGCAGCGCCATCGGCGGGGTCACACGCCAGCATGCGGTGGTTGGCACCAGCGCGGCCTGCATCGCCACGCACCCGAGCGACATGGCCGTGGCCCTGCGCGTGCTCGATGCCACGGTGGAAACCGTGCGCGGCGATGGCCGCACGCGGGTGATTCCCATCGCCGACTTCCACCGCCTGCCCGGCACCACCCCGCATGTGGAGACGGTGCTGGCCCCGGGTGAGCTCATCACTTCCGTCACGCTGCCCAAGCCCTTGGGCGGCACGCATATCTACCGCAAGGTGCGCGATCGCGCGTCCTACGCCTTTGCGCTCGTATCGGTGGCCGCCATCGTGAACCGCAATGGCACCGGCCGCATCGCCCTGGGCGGTGTGGCCCACAAGCCCTGGCGCGTGGCGGCCGCTGAGGCCGAGATGCCCCAGGGCGCCAAGGCCGTGGCAGCCAGGCTATTCGCTGGCGCGCAGCCGGCGCACGACAACTCCTTCAAGCTGACGCTGGCCGAGCGCACCATCGCCGCCGTACTGTTGCAGGCAAGGAGCTGAGCCATGAAGTTCGATACCCCCGCCACCACCAACCCCATTGATCAGCTCAAGTTCATTGGCCAGCCCATGGACCGCATCGACGGGCCCATGAAGACCAGCGGCACCGCCCCTTATGCCTATGAGCGCCACGACGCGGTGCAGAACCCCGCCTACGGCGTGGTGGTGGGCGCGGCCATTGCCAAGGGGCGCATCGAGTCCATGGACCTGCGCGCCGCACAGGCCTCGCCGGGCGTGATCACCATCGTCACGGCGCAGACAGCGGGCAAGCTCGGCAAGGGCCAGTTCAACACTGCCGCCTTGCTCGGCGGCCCCGAGATCGCGCACTACCACCAGGCCATCGCGCTGGTGGTGGCCCAGACCTTCGAGCAGGCGCGGGCGGCTGCGCAACTGGTGAAGGTGCAGTACAGCCGCGCCAACGGCCGTTTCGATCTGGCTGCGGCCCGCCCCTCGGCGCACAAGCCGCCCGAACAGGATGGGTCGCCCGCCGACACGCGCAAGGGCAATTTCGAGAAAGCCTTCGATACCGCACCGGTGCAGCACGATGCGACCTACACCACACCCGACCACTCGCACGCCATGATGGAGCCGCATGCCTCCACGGCAGCATGGAAGGGCGAAAAGCTCACGGTGTGGACCTCCAACCAGATGATCGACTGGAGCGTGGGCGACCTGGCCAAGACCCTGGGCATCCCCAAGGACAATGTGCGCCTGGTCTCGCCCTTCGTCGGCGGCGGCTTTGGCGGCAAGCTCTTCATCCGTGCCGACGTGTTACTGGCCGCCCTCGGCGCCAAGGCGGCGCGCCAACCCGTGAAGGTGGCGCTGCAGCGGCCGCTGATCGCCAACAACACCACGCACCGCCCCGCCACCATCCAGCGCATCCGCATTGGCGCCGCCAAAAACGGCAAGATCAGCGCCATCGCGCACGAGAGCTGGTCGGGCGATCTGCCGGACGGCAAGCCCGAGACGGCGGTGAACCAGACACGGCTGCTCTACGCCGGCGCCCACCGGCTCACCGCCACGCGCCTGGCCGTGCTCGACCTGCCCGAGGGCAACGCCATGCGCGCGCCCGGCGAGGCGCCGGGCATGATGGCGCTGGAGATCGCGATGGACGAGATGGCGACCAAGCTGGGCATCGACCCGGTGGAGTTCCGCGCCATCAACGATACCCAGGTCGACCCCGAAAAGCCCGAGCGGCCTTTCTCGCAGCGCCAACTTGTCGAATGCCTGCGCACCGGTGCCCAGCGCTTCGGCTGGAGTCAGCGCCGCGCCGAGCCTGCCCAGGTGCGCGACGGCCGCTGGCTCGTCGGCATGGGCGTGGCTGCGGCATTCCGCAACAACATGGTGATGAAGTCGGGCGCGCGGGTGCGCCTCAACAGCCGAGGCGTGGTGACGGTGGAGACCGACATGACCGACATCGGCACCGGCTCGTACACCATCATCGCGCAGACCGCTGCAGAGATGATGGGCGTGCCCATCCACAAGGTCATGGTGCGCCTGGGCGACTCGGCCTTCCCCGTGTCGGCCGGCTCGGGCGGGCAGTGGGGTGGCAACTCGTCCACTGCCGGCGTGTACGCCGCCTGCGTGAAGCTGCGCGAGACCGTGGCGCAGAAGCTCGGCGTGCCGGTCGATGGCGCCGTGTTTGCCGACGGCACGGTGCGCTCGGGCGAGCGCTCCGTGCCGCTGGCCGAGGCTGCGGCTGGCGGTGAATTGGTGGTGGAGGACACCATCGAGTACGGCGACCTGGACAAGAAGTACCAGCAATCGACCTTCGGCGCGCATTTCGTGGAGGTGGGGGTGGACGTGGCCACCGGCGAGATCCGCGTGCGCCGCATGCTGGCGGTGTGCGCCGCCGGCCGCATCCTGAATCCCAAGTCCGCGCGCAGCCAGGTGATCGGCGCCATGACCATGGGCGTGGGCGCCGCGCTGATGGAAGAGCTGGCCGTGGACAAGCGCCAGGGCTTCTTCGTCAACCACGACCTGGCAGGCTACGAGGTGCCGGTGCATTCCGACATCCCGCACCAGGAGGTGATCTTCCTGGACGAAACGGACCCGGTCTCCTCGCCCATGAAGGCCAAGGGCGTGGGCGAGTTGGGCCTGTGCGGCGTGGCGGCGGCTGTGGCCAACGCGGTCTTCAACGCCACGGGCGTGCGGGTGCGCGACTATCCCGTCACGCTCGACAAGCTGCTGGACAAGCTGCCTGAAGTGACCTGAAAGTCAGTTCGACAGCTCGCGCAGTAGCTCCGTCTCGATCTGGATCTGCCGCGCGTTGTTCTGCAGCTCGGGCCCCTGCACCAAAAAGGTGTCTTCCACCCGCTCGCCCAAGGTGCTGACCTTGGCCAGTTGCACGCTCAGGTGGTGGTTGGCGAGTACCCGGGCCACCAGGTAGAGCAGGCCCGCGCGGTCGCTGGCCGAGATGGCCAGCAGCCAGCGCTGGGCCTTCTCGTCCGGGCGCAGGGTGACGCGCGGGGCGATGGGGAAGCTCTTGACCCGGCGCGACACGCGCTTGCGCGTGGGCTCGGGCAGCGGGCCGCCTTCCTCGATCACATGCACCAGGTCGCTCTCCACCATGTGGGTCAGCTCGCGGTAGTGGCCGGCCTGGTCGTCGGCCACGATCTGGAAGGTATCGAGCGCATGCTGGTTGTTGGCCGTGTGCACGCGCGCATCCAGGATGCTGAAGCCCGCGCGGTCGAAGTAGCCGCAGATGCGGGCGAACAGGTCTTCCTGGTCGGGCGCGTAGACCATCACCTGCAGGCCGTCGCCGGCCAGCGACTGGCGGGCACGCACCACGGCGCGCGGCGCGCCCACGTGGCGCGACAGGTGGCGCGTGTGCCAGGCGATGTCGGCGGCCTCGTGGCGCATGAAGTAGCTCACGTCCAGCGTGGCCCACAGGGCCTTGTGCGCCTCGAAGGGCAGGGCGCTCAGGGCCAGCAGCACCAGGGCCTCGCGCTTGCGCGCCTCGACCTCGGCGGCGGCATCGGGCGCCCGCCCGCCCAGGGCGCGCAAGGTTGCGCGGTACAGGTCTTCCAGCAGCTTGCCCTTCCAGGCGTTCCACACCTTGGGGCTGGTGCCGCGGATGTCGGCCACTGTCAGCAGGTACAGCGCCGTGAGGTAGCGCTCATTGCCCACGCGCTTGGCAAAGGCGGCGATCACGTCGGGGTCGCTCAGGTCTTCCTTTTGCGCGATGCGGCTCATGGCCAGGTGCTCGCTGACCAGGAATTCGACGAGCTGCGCATCCTCGCGGTCCACGCCGTGCTGGCGGGCGAACCGCCGCACCTCCATGGCGCCGATCTGCGAATGGTCGCCACCGCGACCCTTGCCGATGTCGTGGAACAACGCGGCCAGGTACAGGATCCAGGGCTTGTCCCAGCCGCCGGCCAGTTGCGAGCAGAACGGGTATTCGTGCGCGTGCTCGGCCATGAAGAAGCGGCGCACATTGCGCAGCACCATCAGGATGTGCTGGTCCACCGTGTAGACGTGGAACAGGTCGTGCTGCATCTGCCCCACGATGCCGCGAAACGCCCACAGGTAGCGCCCCAGCACCGAAGTCTGGTTCATGAGCCGCATGGCATGCGTGATGCCGGCGGGCTGCTGCAGGATGCGCATGAAGGCGGCGCGGTTCACCGGGTCGCTGCGAAAGGCCCCGTCCATCACGCTGCGGGCGTTGTACAGGGCCCGCAGGGTGCGGGCCGACAGGTCCTTGAGCCCCACCGTGGTCTGGTAGAGCAGAAAGGTCTCCAGGATGGCGTGCGGGTCCTTCAGGTACAGGTCGTCGCTGGCCACCTCGATCAGGCCCGACTTCTCGAAGAAGCGCTCGTTGATGGGGCGCGGTTCGTGCGCCGAGGGGTTGAGCGATTCCTCGATGTTGAGCAACAGGATCTGGCTGAGCTGCGAGACCGCCTTGGCCGCCCAGTAGTAGCGGCGCATCATGGCCTCGCTGGCGCGCATCGGCAGGCGTGAGCCGTCGGGCGCCTGCGAGCGGTAGCCGAAGGACTCTGCCACCGTGGTCTGCAGGTCGAACACCAGGCGGTCCTCGTGCCGGCCTGCTGCGGCATGCAGGCGCGCGCGGATCAGGCACAGCACGGCCTCGTTGCGCTCGATCTGGCGCACCTCGAAGGCCGTGGCCATGCCGCTGGTGGCCAGCTCCTTCCAGGTGCTGCCCAGGCCGGCCGCGCGGGCCACCCACAGGATCATCTGCAGGTCGCGCAGGCCGCCGGGCGACTCCTTGCAGTTGGGCTCCAGCGCGTAGGGGGTGTTCTCGTACTTGTTGTGGCGCTGGCGCATCTCCAGCGTCTTGGCCACCAGAAAGGCCTGCGGGTCCATCTGCGCGCGGTATTGCACCTGGAACTGCGCGAACAGCCCGGTGCTGCCGCAGATCTGCCGCGCTTCGAGCAGCGAGGTCTGCACCGTCACGTCGGCCGCCGACTCGGCCAGGCACTCGGCAATGGTGCGCACGCTGGAGCCGATTTCCAGCCCCGCATCCCAGCAACTGCCGATGAAGGCTTCGAGCTGCGCCCGCAGCACGCTGCAGCCATCGGCGGCCCGGTCATCGGGCAGCAGCAGCAGCACATCCACGTCGGAATACGGGAACAGCTGGTCGCGCCCGAACCCGCCCACCGCCACCAGGGCCAGGTCGGGGGGCAGCTCGGCCCGGCGCCACAGCTCCTGCAGCAGGCTACCCGCCAGGGTGGAAAGCTTGCGCAGCAGCACGCGGATGCCGCGCGTGGACGCGCCTGTGGCCTGGATGGAGGCCATCAGCGCCGCCTTGTCGCGGCGGTAGGCGTCCCGAAGGGCGTGGATTTCGGTCATGGACGATAGGGGCGTTGCAGTCGATATGGCCATGCAGTGTTCCACGCAAGAGTCGTGCGCAGCGGGGTTCCCGCTGACTTTTTATGTCTTTGTGGCGGTCACAAAGGACGGCAGCGGCGGCGAGCCGGCCGACAGCGTCATCACCTCGTAGCCCGTCTCGGTGACCAGCACCGTGTGCTCCCACTGGGCAGACAGGCTATGGTCCTTGGTGACGATGGTCCAGCCGTCGTTGCCATGGTCCTTCACCTCGCGGCGGCCGGCGTTGATCATGGGCTCGATGGTGAACACCATGCCGGGCTTGAGTTCGTCGAGCGTGCCGGGCTTGCCGTAGTGCAGCACCTGGGGCTCTTCATGGAAGCGCTGGCCGATGCCGTGGCCGCAGAACTCGCGCACGATGGAAAAACCCAGGCCTTCGGCAAACTTCTGGATGGCGTGGCCGATGTCGCCCAGGTGGGCGCCCGGTTTGACCTGCACGATGCCATGCCACATGGCATCGAAGGTCACCGCGCACAGGCGCTTGGCGGCGATGGAGGTTTCGCCGATCAGGTACATGCGGCTGTTGTCGCCGTACCAGCCCTCCTTGGTGATCACGGTGACGTCCACGTTCACGATGTCGCCCTTTTTCAGGGGCTTGTCGTTCGGGATGCCATGGCACACCACGTTGTTGACCGAGGTGCACAGCGACTTGGGGTAGGGCGGGTAGCCCGGCGGCTGGTAGCCCACCGTGGCCGAAATCGTGCCCTGCTGGACCATGCATTCGGCGGCCAGCCGGTCGATTTCGTTGGTGGTGATTCCGGGCTTGATGTGGGGGGCGATGTAGTCCAGCACTTCAGACGCCAGGCGGCAGGCGACGCGCATGCCCTCGATGTCCTGTGCAGTTTTGATGGTGATGCTCATGGGGGGATTATCCCATTGCGGGCCGGACGGCGCATGCGGTGGGAAGACGCCGGTTAAAATGGGAGGCCAACCGCCACCAAGCCTGCGTTTTTCGGATGGCGGCGGCGCCCACCGTACCCCTCACACCCCAACAGGCCGCTACCGTGACCTTGCACATGACCACGCTGGCGGGCGGCAACGCCCTCAGCACCTTTCGCGCCCAGCAACTCCAGCCTGCCCTCGAGGCCATCCACCCCAAGATCACTGGCATCGCTGCGCGCTTCGTGCACCTGGTGGCCACCGATGCGGCGCCCTCGCCAGCCGATCAGGAGCGCCTGGCGGCCCTGTTGACCTACGGGGATCCCTACGCCGGCCCAGACAATGGCGCGGTCATCGTCGTCACCCCGCGCCTGGGCACGCTCTCGCCCTGGGCTTCCAAGGCCACCGACATCGCGCGCAACTGCGGCATCGCGATCCGCCGCGTGGAGCGCATCACAGAGTACCGCGTAGCCCTCAAGCCCGGCCTGCTGGGCGGCACGCCCGAGCTGAGCGCCGTCCAGTTGGCCCAGGTCGCGGCCCTGCTGCACGACCGCATGACCGAATCGGTGGTGGCCGACCGCAGCGGCGCCGCAGCGCTGTTCACCGAGCTGCAGCCCGCGCCCATGGAGCATGTGGATGTGCTGGGCGGAGGCCGCGCCGCGCTGGAGGCTGCCAACACCCGCTTCGGCCTGGCCCTGGCCGAGGACGAGATCGAATACCTGGTCAACGCCTTCAACGGCCTGGCGCGCAACCCCAGTGATGTCGAGCTGATGATGTTCGCCCAGGCCAACAGCGAACACTGCCGCCACAAGATCTTCAACGCCGAATTCACCGTCGACGGCGTGGCGCAGGACAAGAGCCTGTTCGGCATGATCCGCAACACCCACCAACTGGCGCCCCAGCACACGGTGATCGCCTATTCGGACAATGCCTCCGTCATGGAAGGCCATCAGGTCGAGCGTTTCCTGGCGCGCATGGGCGATGCGGGCACGGTGGGCTACGCCAAGAGCGAAGCCACCCAGCACGTGCTGATGAAGGTGGAAACGCACAACCACCCTACGGCCATCTCGCCCTTCCCTGGCGCCTCCACCGGCGCCGGCGGTGAAATCCGCGACGAAGGCGCCACCGGCCGGGGCTCCAAGCCCAAGGCGGGCCTCACCGGCTTCACGGTCTCCAAGCTCTGGGGCAGCGAGGTCGGCAAGCCCGAGCACATCGCCAGCCCGCTGCAGATCATGGTCGAAGGCCCCCTGGGCGGCGCCGCGTTCAACAACGAATTCGGCCGGCCCAACCTGGCGGGTTACTTCCGCGAGTACGAGCAGAACGTGGGCGGCGTGCAACGCGGCTACCACAAGCCCATCATGATCGCGGGCGGTGTGGGCGTGATCGACGCCGGCCTCACCAAGAAGATCGAATTCCCCGCTGGCTCGCTGCTGATCCAACTGGGCGGCCCGGGCATGCGCATCGGCATGGGCGGCAGTGCCGCCAGCTCCATGGCCACCGGCACGAATGCGGCCGAACTGGACTTCGACTCCGTGCAGCGCGGCAACCCCGAGATCGAGCGCCGCGCGCAGGAGGTCATCAACCACTGCTGGGCGCAGGGCGATGCCAACCCCATCCTGGCCATTCACGATGTGGGTGCGGGCGGCCTGTCCAATGCCTTCCCCGAGCTGACCAACGACGCCGGCCGCGGTGCACGCTTTGACCTGCGCGCCGTGCCGCTCGAAGAGTCGGGCATGGCGCCCAAGGAAATCTGGAGCAACGAGAGCCAGGAGCGCTACGTGCTGGCCATCGCCCCCGGTTCGCTGGCCCAGTTCCAGGCCTTCTGCGAGCGCGAGCGCTGCCCCTTCGCCGTGATCGGCACCGCCACCGAAGAGCGCCAACTGGTGCTGGACGACACGGCCGTGGCCGGTGGCGACCAGAAGAGCCCCGTCGATATGCCCATGAACGTGCTGCTGGGCAAACCGCCCAAGATGCACCGCGACGTGGCCACGGTGGAGCGCCAGTTCGCCCCCATGGACCTCACCGGCGTGCCGCTGCAGAAGGCCGTGATCGACGTGCTGGCCCACCCCACGGTGGCGTCCAAGCGTTTTCTCATCACCATTGGCGACCGCACGGTGGGTGGCCTGTCGCACCGCGACCAGATGGTGGGCCCCTGGCAGGTGCCCGTGGCCGACTGCGCCGTGACCCTGGCCGACTACAAGGGCTTTGCCGGCGAGGCCATGAGCATGGGCGAGCGCACGCCGCTGGCCGCCATCAACGCCCCCGCA
Organism: Acidovorax sp. Root219; assembly: GCF_001428665.1. Taxonomy (GTDB): domain Bacteria; phylum Pseudomonadota; class Gammaproteobacteria; order Burkholderiales; family Burkholderiaceae_C; genus Acidovorax. The sequence continues at coordinate 119,509 of NZ_LMIJ01000007.1, read as the reverse complement.
TCGGGCCGCATGGCCGTGGCCGAGGCCATCACCAACCTGCTGGCCGCGCCCATCGAGCTGCCGCGCGTCAAGCTCAGCGCCAACTGGATGGCCGCCTGTGGCGAGCCCGGTGAAGACGCGGCGCTGTACGCCACGGTGAAGGCCGTGGGCATGGAGCTGTGCCCGGCCCTGGGTATCTCCATCCCTGTGGGCAAGGATTCGCTGTCCATGCGCACGCAGTGGCAAGAGGGTGGCGACAAGAAGAAGGTCACCTCGCCCGTGAGCCTGATCGTGAGCGCCTTCGCCTCGCTGGCCGACGTGCGCGGCACGCTCACGCCGCAGCTCGATGCGACCGAAGCCGACACCACCCTGGTGCTGATCGACCTGGGCAAGGGCCAGAGCCGCATGGGCGGCAGCATCCTGGGCCAGACGCTGGACCAGAGCGGCGATGTGGTACCCGACCTCGACGACCCGCAGGACCTGGTGAACCTGGTCAACGCCGTGAACGCGCTGCGCGCCAAGGGCCAGATCCTGGCCTACCATGACCGCAGCGATGGCGGCCTGCTGGCCGCTGCCGCCGAAATGGCCTTTGCCGGCCACGTGGGCGTGTCGCTCAACGTGGACCTGCTGGTCACCGAAGGCGACGGCATCAGCGACAGCCGCATGGAAACCGGCGACGCCAAGAACTGGGCCACCCAGGTCAGCGCGCGCCGCGAAGAACTCACGCTCAAGGCCCTGTTCAACGAAGAGCTGGGCGTGCTGCTGCAGGTGCGCACCGCCGAGCGCAACGACGTGATGCAGCTGCTGCGCGAGCACAATCTGTCGCGCTTCAGCCATTTCGTGGGCAAGACGCGCCCCGTGTCCTCGCCCATCGACGCCGGCAAGGGCGAGCTGCAGGTCTGGCGCGATGCCAAGGCCGTGTTCAGCGCGCCGCTGGTCGACCTGCACCAGGTGTGGGACGCGGTGAGCTGGAAGATCTGCCAGCAGCGCGACAACCCCGCCAATGCCGATGCCGAGCACGCCGCTGCCGGCGCCCCGGCCGATCCCGGCATGCACGTGCACCTCACGTTCGACACGGCCGAGAACGTGGCCGCGCCGTACCTCAACCTGGCGCGCCCCAGGGTCGCCATCCTGCGCGAGCAGGGTGTGAACTCGCACATCGAGATGGCCTATGCCTTCACCGAAGCGGGCTTCGAGGCCTATGACGTGCACATGACCGACTTGCAGACCGGCCGTGCCCAACTGGCGGACTTCAAGGGCGTGGTCGCCTGTGGCGGCTTCAGCTATGGCGACACCCTGGGTGCCGGCATCGGCTGGGCGCGCAGCATCACCTTCAACCCGGTGTTGGCCGAGCAGTTCCAGGGCTTCTTCGGCCGCACGGACACCTTTGGCCTGGGCGTGTGCAACGGCTGCCAAATGTTTGCCGAGCTGGCCGACATCATCCCCGGCGCGCAGGACTGGCCACGCTTCACCACCAACCAGAGCGAGCGCTTCGAGGCCCGCCTGTCGATGGTGGAGGTGCTCAAGTCCCCCAGCCTGTTCTTCCAGGGCATGACCGGCAGCCGCCTGCCGATCGCCGTGGCACACGGCGAGGGCTATGCCAATTTCCGCTACCGCGGCAATGCTGACAAAGCGATTGCCGCCATGCGCTACGTGGACAACCACGGCGCGGCCACCGAGCAGTACCCCTTCAACCCCAACGGCAGCGCGGGCGGCCTCACCGCCGTGACCACTGCCGACGGCCGCTTCACGGCCATGATGCCGCACGCCGAGCGCGTGTTCCGTAACGTGCAGATGAGCTGGACCAGCGAAGACCGCAGCCAGCTGAGCCCGTGGATGCGCCTTTGGCAAAATGCCCGCAAGTGGGTAGGCTGATGGGGCTGGAGTTGCCGCTGCAGCGGCAATGACCTCCAAACGGGGCTTCGGCCCCGTTTTTCATGCGCGAGGCGCTTGTTGCCTCAGATCACTAGCGCGGGCCGCTGGTACACCAGCAGCCGGCCCTTGTAGGCGGGCCGGTCGTCCAGGGCCGGGTGGTCCAGGCGCTCTTCCACCACGGCGAATCGGTGCACAGCCATCTGCTTGTGGAAGGCGCTGCGGTTGCCGCGATCCGGGTCCACGATCCAGATCTGGGCGCCCACGCCGGCGTGGCGGTCGATGAAACCGGCCAGGGTGGCGCGTGCGTCGCGCTCGTAGAGCACATCGCTGCCCATGATCAGGTCGAACTGGCCGCTCACGGTGCTGGCGGCGGTGCCGTCGCCCTCGGTGCCTTCGGGTGGGTTCCAGTGGCCGGCGCAGTATTTCATGGGCGGCAGGGCGTTCAGCCGCAGGTTCTCCAGCAAAAAGCGGTCGGCCAGCGGGTGTCCGTCGCTGGCAGTGATGTCCATGCCGCGCCGGTGGCACACCAGGCTGGCCAGGCCCAGGCCGCAGCCGATCTCCAGCACGCGCTCGCCCTCCTGCAGCGGCCGGGTGGCCATGCGCTCGGCCAGTTGCGTGCCCGAGGGCCACAGCAGGCCGAACAGCGGCCACAGGGCCGATGAGATGCCCAGCCGCTCGGCTTCGCCCAGCGGGTCAGAGAACTGCTGCCTGTCCAGCAGCGAACGGATGATGAGATTCGCAGCGCCCGCGATCGGGACGCTGTCTTGCTTGGTGAGGTAGCCTGGCATGGCCCGGGCGAGAAGCCCGGTATCAAGGGACCCCAAAGGTTGGTGGTGCAGCGCCAAGTATGCGCCTTTTGGCCTGTAGGGGCTTCCTTGCGTGGCCCGCAATGGGCTCCTGGCCTACTTGGCATGTAGCCGTTGGACGCGTGGGGACGGGCCCTGCGCGTTGCTATAGTCGGCGCATTCACCGCAATCGCAAGGACATTCCATGGCCGCTGGCAGCCTTCTAGCCCTGTTGGACGATATCGCCACCATCCTCGACGACGTCGCCCTCATGACCAAGGTGGCGGCCAAGAAGAGCGCCGCCATGGCCGACGACGTATCGGTCATGACCAAGGTGGCCGCACAGAAGACGGCCGGCGTGCTGGGCGATGACCTGGCGCTCAACGCCCAGCAGGTCACCGGCGTGCGCGCCGAGCGCGAGATCCCGGTGGTCTGGGCCGTCGCCAAGGGCTCCCTGATCAACAAGGCCATCCTGGTGCCGGCAGCGCTGTTGATCAGCGCCTTCGCGCCCTGGGCCGTCACTCCGCTGTTGATGATCGGCGGCGCCTTCCTGTGCTTCGAGGGCTTCGAGAAGATCGCCCACAAGTTCCTGCACAGCGAGAGCAAGGACGAGGCCGAGCACGAAAGCCGTGCCCAGGCCAATGCCAACCCCGCCGTGGACCTCGTGGCCATGGAAAAGGACAAGATCAAGGGCGCCGTGCGCACCGACTTCATCCTCTCGGCAGAAATCATCGCCATCACGCTGGGCACGGTGGCTACGGCCTCGTTTGCGCAGCAGGTGGCAGTGCTGGTGGGCATCGCGGTCATCATGACCATAGGCGTCTATGGACTGGTGGCCGGCATCGTCAAGCTCGACGACCTGGGCCTGTGGCTCAACAACAAGCGCAGCGCCGTGGCCAAGGCGCTGGGCACGGGCATCGTCAATGCGGCCCCCTGGCTCATGAAATTTTTGTCTATTGCCGGCACGGCCGCCATGTTCCTGGTGGGCGGTGGCATTCTGGTGCACGGCATTCCGGCCCTGCACCATGCCGTGGAGGGGGCTGGCGCTGCAGCCGGCACCTGGCCTGCGGGCGCTCTTTGGGGCGGGCTGATCTCCAATCTGCTGAATGCGGTGGTGGGCATCGTCGCGGGTGGCCTGGTGGTGGCTGTGGTGACTGCCGTGCAAAAAATGCGCGGCAAGGGCGCGGCCTCGCACTGAAGTGAAGCACCCCCTGAGGCGCTGCGCGCCTTCACCCCTCTCTCGACTCGCTACGCGATTCGGGAGGGGGACGCCCCCAGCGCGGCGGGGCGGCCCTTGCGCGGGGGCGCTGGCTTAGGCCGCGCCAGTTTCATGCGACGCGGGTGGCGCACAGATTGTTGATCCAGATCGAAGCCTGGGCGCTGGGTCGGTGGCGCGCCGCGCCAGCGGTGCCGATGGTTGATCTGTGGCAAGGCGCATCGGTGCGCGTGGGGGCCCAATGCATGCACGGGGGTCGTCCCCGTGCAACCGCATCGAATCGATCGCTCCCATGAAGAACAACAAGCTGCTGAACCTGGCCCTGGTGGCCGCCTGCGCGCTGGCATCCGGCGCCACCATGGCACAAGAATCCGAAGGCCCCTGGCTGGTGCGCGCCCGCGCCGTGAACCTGGCCAGTGCCAACAAGGACTTCACCGGCCTGGGCCTGTCGATCAACGACAAGGTGATCCCCGAGGTCGACGTCTCCTACTTCTTCACCAGGAACATCGCCGCCGAGCTGGTCCTGACCGTGCCGCAAAAGCACGATGTCAACGCCACTGCGCTGAACGGCAAGATCGGCACGCTCAAGCACCTGCCGCCCTCGCTGCTGCTGCAGTACCACTTCGACGCGCCCGGCTTCAAGCCCTATGTGGGCGCGGGCCTGAACTACACGCGCTTTTCCAGCGTGCACCTGCCTGCCGGCGTGGGCATCGACAAGAGCAGCTGGGGCGGCGCGCTGCAGGTGGGGGTGGACATTCCGCTGTCCAAGAACCTGGTCCTGAACCTGGACGTGAAGAAGGTCTACATCCAGGCCGACGTGTTCGCTGGCGGCGCCAAGGCGGGGACTTTCAAGGTGGATCCAGTGCTGGTCGGCATCGGCCTCGGCTACCGGTTCTAGGCGCTACGGCGGTAGAACGCCAAAGACCCGGCCAGCGCCAACAGCGCCCCGCCGCAGCAGCGGTCGAGCCAGAGCACGGCGCGGCGGCGCAGCAGCTGTACTGCCTTGGCGCCCACAATGGCATAGGCCAGCATCACCGCGAAATCCAGGCCTGCGAACACCACCGCAATAGCAGCGTACTGCGGCCATTGAGGCGCATTCGCGTCGATGAATTGCGGCAACAGGGCCGAGCAGAACAGATAGCCCTTTGGGTTGGTGACCGCCACCAGGAACGACTTGGCAAAGACGCTGCGGGCCGTCACACCCTGGGTACCGCCGGGCTGCGACAGCTCCAGCCCGCCCTGCGAGCGCAGCAGGCGCAGCCCCAGCCAGGCCAGATAGGCGGCGCCCACCCACTTGACGACCGAGAACGAGAACTCCGAGGCCGCCAGCAGCGCACCCAGGCCCAGCGCCACGGCGCCTACCAGCACAAAGTCGGACGCCACCGCTCCCAGCATGCCCGGCACCGAACGGCGCACGCCATAGCGCGAGCCATTGGCCAGCGCCAGCAGCACCGTGGGCCCGGGCGTGGCAATGGCCACCAGGGCCACCAGCGCAAAGAGCAGCAGGGTGGTGGTGCTCATGCCAGCACCGGGCCGCAGCCTTGCGGTTTGTGCACGCGTTCGGTCGACGCGGGAAACTTCGCGAGCTTGGATGCGGGCCTGCGCGGGCGCTGCAGCAGCTCACCCCCGCAATTGGGGCAGATGCCGCCCAGTTGGCCGCCCGCACAGGTGCTGCAGAAGGTGCACTCGAAGGTGCAGATGCGCGCGGCGGTGGAGTCGGGTGGCAGGTCGGTATCGCAGCATTCGCAGCTGGGGCGCATCTGGAGCATGGCGGGGCCTTGGGGTGGTCGGTAGACCGCTCACTCTATGCGCAGCGGCCGTGCCCGGCAAGATACAGACAGCTGCTGCCAGCAGCGCCGTCTGTACTGCTGCCTGCGTGCTCAGCCCGCCGGGGTCGCCGTCGGCGCGGGTGTTGTCGGCCCGGTGCCTGGCGGTGGGCGCAGGGGGCCATCGTCGAGCGCCCACATGCGCCGCCACAGCCAGGGAAGGGCGGTTTCAAGGTCGGGGCGCTGCCATTCCTGGCGGGCCTTGGCCGTGTCGGCCTGCACCTGCTTCGGCGTGCCAATGTCGAAGTGGAACGAGTACGCCGGCTCCATGCCCATGCGCAGGTCGGTGATGTAGATGTGCCCGCCCGCCTCGTTCATGCGATAGAAGCCGTGTGTGAAACGCGACAGGATCTGCACATGCGCATTGCGCAGGTAGGTTGCATACAACCCGGCGCCGCGTTCATGGCGTGTCCAGCGCATGGACTGGTCCTTTCCATCGGCCAGCGACCGAAAGCCCTCCAGGTAGTGCGTGGGCGTCATCGCCACCACGCGCCACAGCACGGCAGAGAAGGGTGCCGGCGTCACCAGCACGCGCTCGGCGGTGATGCCCTCTGACTGCAGCGAGGCTCGCGCAATGCCCTCCACATGCTGCTGCGCCAGCACGCCACAGCCCAGGTAGGCGGTGCTGAACACCAGCGCCCAGGCATTCCAGCGCAGGCCGCGCCTGCCGTCCCTGCCGCGTGCCACCAGTGCGGCCACCACCCCGATGATCAGCGGCACGGTGTACAGCGGGTCGATGATGAACACGCTGCCCACGCCGTAGGGGTGGTTGGTGAACGGGTACAGCAGCTGCGTGCCATAGACGGTCATCGCGTCGAGCAGCGGGTGCGTGACCAGCGCCAGCCACAAGGCCAGCCACCAGCGCAGCAGGTGTGGCATTTCGCCATGCAAGCGCGCCACCAGCCAGGCCAGCGGGCCTGACAAAAGTGTGAGGTTGAGCAAGGCATGGCTGCTGCTGCGGTGCAACACCATGTTGAGCATGGCATCGCCATGGTCGATGAAGGCATCCAGGTCGGGCAGCGTGCCGGCCACGGCGCCCCAGAAGACGGCTTTCCACGCGGCGGTGCGGCGGCCCATGGTGGCGAGGGTGACGGCAGCGCCCAGGGCGATCTGGGTCAGTGAATCCATGGGGCGGTGTGTCCTTGTCTGGTGTATTTGTGGCAAAGATGTGTCTGCAAGCGAAATGCGGGCCAGCCACAACAGGGCTTGCCGTGCCCGCGCCAGGGGCCCATGATTGTGGCGTGGCCCGATGACATGCCATACCCGCCATGCCGCCCGCGCAGCGGCACCCCCGGCGCGGCCACGACCTGAGCACATGCGCAATCGTCCTACTTGGGGGCCCCGGCCCCGCCGCTAACCTTCCGAACCATGGCCCACGCACTCCTCCAGAACCCGTCGCCCTTGCTTCCAACCCAGGGCGCGCCGCGCCAAACGGGCTGGAATGCCAAGCCACCCCACCTGGCCTTCGAAGCCTTCGAGGGGCTGGCCCCCGAGCCAGACAGCGCGCAAGCCCCTGTGCCCGCCCAGGCGCTGGCGGAGCAATCGGTCTTCGACGAGATCACCGAGGGCCTGCTGCAGCAGCCCGCCACCATCTCGCCCAAGTATTTTTACGACCAGCTCGGCTCGGAGCTCTTCGAGTCCATCACCCGACTGCCCGAGTACTACCCCACCCGCACCGAGCATGCGGTGATGCAGCAGCACGCCGCCGCCATTGCAGACGCCGTGGGCCACGGCCGTACGCTGATTGAACTGGGCGCTGGCAACTGCGAAAAGGCGCGCACCCTGTGCCGCACGCTGGCGCCGGCCTGCTTTGTGGGCGTGGACATCTCGGCCGACTTTCTGCAGGACGCAGTGGCCCGCATGCGCGAAGAATTCCCCGGCATGGACGCCCGCGCCGTGGGCGCTGACATGACGCGCGGCGTCACCCTGCCGGCCGACATCCCGCGCACCGGGCGCCTGGTGTTCTACCCCGGTTCGTCCATCGGCAACTTCGACCCACCGCATGCGCTGATGCTGCTGAAGCAGATGCGCGACCTGGTGGACGGCGAGGGTGAACTGGATGCCAACGGTGGCCTGCTCATCGGCATCGACCTGCCCAAGGATGTGGACGTACTGGAGGCCGCGTACGACGATGCCGCCGGTGTCACCGCTGCCTTCAACCTCAATGTGCTCACGCACGTGAACCGCCTTATCGGCAGCAATTTCGACCCCGCGCAGTGGCGCCACCTGGCCTTCTTCAACACCCTGCAGTCGCGCATTGAAATGCACCTGCAGGCCATGTCGCCCCTGCAGGTGCGCTGGCAGGGCGGCGGTGTACGCGACTTTGCGGCGGGCGAGTGCATCCACACCGAGAACAGCTACAAGTACACGCTGCCCGCATTCACCGACCTGCTGGCGCGCGCCGGCTTCTCGCGTGCCCAGGCCTGGACCGATCCGCGTGGCTGGTTTGCGGTGGTGCATGCGCAGCCTTGACACGCGGCTTGCGCCGCCACCATTGCACGGCAACGCGGGGTTGCCCGAGCGATTTTCCCAGCCGAATGCCGCCACGCTGGGGCACACTGGCAGGATGATGAACACCCTGGCGACGACGACGAACCCGCCCCCTCAGCCCGCCGACTACGCCGCCGTGCGCCAGCGCTCGGTGGAGCTGGCGGCGCCCCTGTCGGCGGAAGACGCCTGTGCCCAGTCCATGCCCGACGCCAGTCCCGCCAAATGGCACCTGGCGCACACCACCTGGTTCTTCGAGACCTTTGTGCTGGAGCCGCATGAACTGGCGTTTGCGCCCTTCCACGCCGAGTTTCGCGTGCTGTTCAACTCGTACTACAACGGCGTGGGCGCCAAGCACCCGCGCGCGCAGCGCGGCCTGCTCACGCGCCCCTCACTCGCCGAGGTGCTGGCCTACCGCGCCAATGTGGACGAACGCATGCAGCGCCTGCTGGCCCGCCACGCAGGCAACGCCAAGCTGCTGGCCCTGGTGGAGCTGGGCCTGCACCACGAGCAGCAGCACCAGGAGCTGCTGGTCACCGACATCAAGCACCTGCTCTCGTGCAACCCGCTGTTCCCGGCGTACCACACCCGCCAGCCCGCTGATACTACTGCAGGCAGCGGCCCCGCCCAGCCCCTCACCTGGCACCGCAGCGACGGCGGCGTGGTCGAAATCGGCCATGCCGGCAACTCTGGCGTTTTTGCTTTCGACAACGAACTGCCGCGCCACCGCGTCTACCTGCAGCCCCACGCCCTGGCATCGCGCCTGGTGAGCAATGGCGAGTATGCCGCCTTCATCGAAGACGGCGGCTACCGCAACCCCGCCCACTGGCTGGCCGAAGGCTGGGACTGGCGCACCGCGCAAGGCCTTGAACAACCGATTTACTGGCACCGCGCAGGGCAGGGCGGTGGCGATGATGCGTGGCACGAATTCACCCTGGCCGGCCTCGTACCCCTGGCCAGCGCATTGCCCGCCGTGCACCTGTCGTACTACGAAGCCGACGCCTACGCCCGCTGGGCCGGCGCCCGCCTGCCCACCGAGGCCGAATGGGAATGCGCCGCCGCGCGCCAGCCCCTGCAAGGCCACTTTGTCGACGGCCCCGATGCACTGCTGCACCCCGGCGTTGCCGAGGGTGGGGGCATGGCCCAGATGTTCGGCGATGCCTGGCAGTGGACCCAGTCGAGCTACGCCCCGTACCCCGGCTTTCGCACGGCCGAGGGCGCCGTGGGTGAGTACAACGGCAAGTTCATGGTCAACCAGTATGTACTGCGCGGGGGCTCGTGCGCCACGCCTGCGGGGCATGTGCGGGCCACGTACCGCAACTTCTTTCCGGCGACTGCGCGGTGGCAGTTTTCGGGGGTGCGGTTGGCAAGGGATGTGTAGGTCTGCTCATCGCACGGTGGGGCAGGGCCGGAGTTGCGCCGCAGCATTGCTGCATATATAAAGAAGCACACAAAATGGAAGCCGGGCCAGCCTACAATTTTGAATGCTTGCAACACAGGGAAGGGGGAGAATTCCATAGCAGAGCAGTTGTCGCGGGTTCTGGAAGGCAACACTGTCATTGCTCCTGACCAATTTACTTGAAATGTTGGGTTGTGGGATGTGGGCCCCTTTGCAGCGCAAACTTCGAACCCCAATAGAGCAGACTACTCAAACCTTGGAAAATGGATTTGCTTTGGGAATGCGTAAAGAGTGGCAAGTGAAATTCTATTTCGTTTTATTTTCTGTGGGTATATCGGGCGCGTGTCTTATTTTTCTGTTCTTGCAGCCAAGAACGGCAAGTGAGCTGACGCCACCCGACCCATTGATGGAGAGGGCTAGTGGTGGCGATATCGAAGCGATCAAAGCTATGATATTAAGGACCGAAAAAAATTCTCAGAGCCATCTACCTAACTATTGGCTCTATAAGGGAGCGCTTGCCGGTGATGCGACGTTGGTTGCTGAGTTTGAGGCGCAGTTCCGTGCCCTGTCTGACGAGCACAAAAGGGCGGAAATACAAAACATTAGAACGAGCGCTGCTTCAGTTGAGTTGAAAAACGTTATTTTAAAGAGGCTATCTGAAATATATCCGGAAGGATTTAAAAACGAACCTGCTCCGGGTCCAGAGGGCCGGTAGGTGTTCGCAACCCGGATGGAACTCCATGAGTGATCAGCAGTGTATTGATGAAATTATTGACGGCATCAATGCTGGGTTGTCATTAATGAAAATTGAAATGCAATTTCAAACAGTTGATGTTAATTTGACTGGAAGGCACGGGCGTACGCCGCTGATGTCGGCGGTGGTAAAAGGTTCCATTCAGATAGTCGAGTCGTTAGTGAGAAATGGCGCACTGTTGCAAGCGAGTGGTTTTAAGCAATTGACGGCCTTGCATGAGGCATCTGCGCATGGGGAGGTAGAGATTGCTAAGTATTTGATCTCACTCGGAGCTGTGATTGACGCGGTAAGTGATGATGGCGTAACCCCGCTAATGTGCGCAGCTGCTGCGGGCAACACTGGAGCAGTAGAGCTATTGTTGAGAAGTGGCGCAGACTGGAGAAAAAAAGAAAGTAAGGGAGCAACGGCTTCGGATATTGCACGAGAAAAGGACGAGGATAGTACAGCGGACCTGATTGATTCTTGGTCGAAACGGCACGAGCGGTGATTGATAGACTACCCGTAGAACGCTTCGGACTCCATGTATCAAAAGTTAAAGCAGCCTGGTTATCTCGCGCGGGTCTCGGACTGGGCATCTTGCTTGCAGCCGGCCTGTTCTACACCCTGATGCCGCTGTCCTCGGACCGCAACGTCGACGAGCACAGGAAAATGCAGACAATCGCCAAGCTGGAACTGGTGGGTCAGTCCCTGGATGAGTGGGTGACTCGCCAGGGGCGAGTGCCTGGCAATGACGAGGCGCTGGGTGTGCTGGAACTGCGTAAATCCCCAGTCTTGGACGGATGGGGGCACCCTCTGATCTACAAGGCAGTACCCGGCCATCATGGTGGCCGCAAGTTCCAATTGCGGTCAGCGGGTCCCAATGGCCTGGATGACGGTGGGGACGGCGACGATTTGACTCTACCTGCGCGGTAGATAACCTAGTGTTCTGCTGTTCCGCGCTGATGCGTGCCGTAGACCCAACCAATCACACCTTCGCCAACGCCTGCTCCAAATCCGCCTTCAGATCATTGATGTGCTCAATCCCCACCGACAAACGCACCATCCCCTCGCTCACCGCGGCCTTGGCCAGTTCCTCGGGATTGAGCTGGCGGTGCGTGGTCGATGCCGGGTGCGTAGCCAATGACTTCGCATCGCCGATATTCACCAGCCGGGTGAACAGCTGCAATGCGTCAAGAAAACGCGCCCCCGCAGCACGCGGATCGGCATCGCTGTTCTTCACCCCAAAGCTCAGAATGCCCGACGCGCGCCCGCCCAGCTGGCGCTGGACCAGCGCATGGTCCGGGTGGTCGGGCAGGCCGGCGTAGCGCACCCATTCGACCTTGGGGTACGCCTGCAGGTACTCGGCGATGCTCAAGGGCGATGCCGCAGATATGGTCGCTTGCGCGAACTGTGTTTGATAGGTGCATCCACGCTGGGCGATACTGCAGCCGTGAGTGTTGACCCAAGTCCTTCTCCCTGCTCTTTCCTGTTCCGATCCAGGTGTACTGGCGCCTGCTCAAAGGCTCGATGCATCACCCCAAGACCAAACAGCCTGCGCACCTTCCAGTACGACAGCCAGGAACGCCTGGAAAAAGTCACCACCGGCACGGGAGCAGACGCCCCCAGCACCCAGTACGCCCACAACGCCCTGGGCCAGCGCGTGTTCAAGACCGAGCCGCTGTTCGCCAGCGGATCAGGATCAGGTGGAACCACCAGCGGCAAGAACCTCAACAACCTCCTGGCCGACCCCGAAGACCAGGAAGAGCAAGCGGAGAGGGAACAAGACAAAGGCCTGATCCAGACCGCCTACGAATTCTTCACCCGCCTGTGGAGCCCCGGCAGCAGCGACGCGCAAAAGCTCGGCTTCGCTTATGTCTACGGCCAGGACGGCGCCCTGCTGGGCGAATACGGCATGGGCGGCAGCAACAGCACCGGCACCACCCAGTACATCTACCTGCCCACGGCCAACGGCCCCATGCCCATTGCCGCCATCGTCAATGGAGTCGCCTATGCCGTACACAGCGACCACCTGAACACCCCGCGCAAGCTCACCCAGCNACGAACAGCCCACCCTGGGATCGAAGCGCTTCACCAACGAAACCACCAACCCCACCACGGGCACCACCACCATCCCCGAGGTGACCTTCAACCTGCGCTACCCGGGGCAGTATTACGATAAGGAAAGCAACCTGCACTACAACTACTTCCGCAGCTACAGCGCGGAGCGGGGGCGGTATACGCAGGCGGATCCGATTGGGTTGGAGGGTGGGTTCAATCGGTTTGGATATGTGGAGGGGAATTCTCTAAATAATTTTGACTATTGGGGGCTTCGGCCACTAACTCAGCGTGAGAAGGATTTCTTGGAGCCGTATATTCCAAAAATCGACTTGGATAGTGCTGACATACGAGTTGGTGAAAAGCCGTTTTACACGCAAAACGGAGTGGATGCGATAACTCGTGGGAATGTAATTTATTTTACAGATCCAGGGCAAACATTTTGCACGCCAAAGGATTTGGCTTTATTGGGTCATGAATTATTTCACGTGGGGCAGTATCGTGAGGGAATGACTTGGCTGAGCTACCTGTTAGCCAGTAAAAACGGATATGAGAAAAATGCCTATGAAATACCGGCGCATGATTTGCATCGCAAAATTTACAGAGAGCTTAAGGCCTCGTGGAAGGAGTGAGTATGTCAAGAGTATTCGCGGTTTTATTTTTGATGCTCGTATTGGTAGGGTGCAATTTCAAGGTGGAGCGTGAAGCGGATTTGCGATTTTTTCGCATAAAAACAAATGAGCAAATATTGCAATTTCGTTCTTATTCGATTGATGAGCAGTATAGGCTGATGAGGGTTGGGAATGAAAATGTCCATCCGCCGCAAATTCATTTGATAAATGAGTTTGCCAAAAATGGAGAGCCTGCCGTGGCTCTTTTAGTAGCGCGGCTGAAGATTTCTGACGAAGATTTGGAGGTGCGTGATATTATTGCTGTTTTGGATGAAATGAATAATTCAAGGGTTTATATTGCCTCATCTCACCCCGCTTTAATGAGTCTCGCGCGTGAGCGGGTTGGTGCAATGAAGGGAATTTGGAAACCTTCTGTTGAGAAGGTGCTGAAAGGAATAGGGGGATGAGTTTTTTGATGGAAGGGCTTAAGGCGGGTGCGGGTAGGCGGCAACCTATAAAAAATCCATTCAATTCCGAGGCCTAAAAATACGAATTTCGATGGGAGGATTTTCTGTGTATTATTAATGCATCATGCATGCATCAAAGGATCCTCTGCATAAATCAACTTCAGTATGGTGTGCATCAATTAAATCAACGAGTTATAGCGGCGAATGAGCGAATAATCGATTTATGCAGACCTTCCCAAAGGGGTAGACTGTTGAGGGGGTTAACTGCAGCTCGTCTTCTGCGGAGAATTTGAGCGCAAGAAACTAAAGCTGTAGGTTAGCGGCAGATATAAAAAAAGGGCCATTCGCGTAGCCCCTTAAATCCGATTTGTGACGAGACAATACTTAATTGCAGAGGTCGTCGTCGGCAGGTCGACATCAAACCTTCGCCAGCGCCTGCTCCAAATCCGCCTTCAGATCACTGATGTGCTCAATCCCCACCGACAACCGCACCATCCCCTCACTCACCCCGGCCTTGGCCAGTTCCTCGGGATTGAGCTGGCGGTGCGTGGTCGATGCCGGGTGCGTGGCCAGTGACTTCGCATCGCCAATATTCACCAGGCGGGTGAACAGCTGCAATGCATCGAGAAAACGCGCCCCCGCAGCCCGCGGATCGGCATCGCTGTTCTTCACTCCAAAGCTCAGGATGCCCGATGCGCGCCCGCCCAGTTGGCGCTGGACCAGCGCATGGTCCGGGTGGTCGGGCAGGCCGGCGTAGCGCACCCATTCGACCTTGGGGTGGGCCTGCAGGTACTGGGCGATGGCCAGGGTGTTGTCGCAGATGCGGTCCATGCGCAGGGCCAGGGTTTCGATGCCTTGCAGGATCAAAAAGGCGTTCTGCGGTGCCAGCGCGGCACCCGTGTTGCGCAGGGGCACGACGCGGGCGCGGCCGATGAAGGCGGCGGGGCCCAGGGCTTCGGTGTAGACCACTCCGTGGTAGCTCACGTCGGGCTCGTTCAGGCGCGGGAAGCGGGCATTGTGCTGGCCCCAAGGGAACTTGCCGCTGTCCACAATCGCGCCGCCCACGCTGTTGCCGTGGCCGCCCAGGTACTTGGTGAGCGAGTGCACCACGATGTCGGCCCCGTGCTCGATGGGGCGCAGCAGGTAGGGGCTGGGCACGGTGTTGTCCACGATCAGCGGCACGCCATGGTCGTGGGCTACCTTGGCCAGGGCGGCGATGTCGGTGACGTTGCCCAGGGGGTTGCCGATGCTTTCGATGAAGATGGCCTTGGTGCGCGCGTCGATGTGCTGCGCAAAGCTGGCCGGGTCGCGCGGGTCGGCAAAGCGGGTGGTGATGCCTTGCTGGGGCAGGGTGTGGGCGAACAGGTTGTACGTGCCCCCGTAGAGCGTGCTAGCCGACACGATGTTGTCGCCCGCCTCGGCGATGGTCTGGATGGCGTAGGTGATGGCCGCCATGCCCGATGCCACGGCCAGCGCGGCAATGCCGCCCTCCAGCGCCGCGACGCGCTTTTCAAGCACGTCGTTGGTCGGATTCATGATGCGGCTGTAGATATTGCCCGGCACCTTGAGGTCGAACAGGTCGGCGCCGTGCTGCGCGCTGTCGAAGGCATAGGCCACCGTCTGGTAGATGGGTACGGCGACGGCCTTGGTGGTGGGGTCGGGGCTGTAGCCGGCGTGGACTACGAGCGTTTCGATCTGCATGAGGGTTTGTCTCTTGGAAGGGTTTGGTACGAAGGGGCCAAGCACCCCAATGGAGTGCCTGAACCATTCTTCCACCGCCCCTCCCGAGGCAGATCGAATCGTTTCGTATGTGCTTATGCGGCCAGTGACGGCAGGGGTGGACCTGCCAGGCTGGCGCCCCGCTCAGCTGCCCTGCTGCGGTCGCGTGCGGTAGAAGTTCAGCGGCGTCTCACGCGCCTGGCTGTTGAGCACCTGGCGCTTGATCTTGCCCACCACGTGCATCTCGCAGGGCTTGCAGTCAAAGCGCAGGGTCAGCTTTTCCTTGCCGTTGATGAGCATCAAGGGCTCGGCCTTGATGGTGCCCTGCACGCCGGTGACGCCCTTGGCCTGCTTGGGGCACAGGCTCATCGAGAAGCGCACGCAGTGCTTGGTGATCATGAGGCTGACTTCGCCTTCTTCCTCGTGCGCCTCATACGTGGCGTCTATCACCTTCACGCCGTGGCGCACGTAGAAGTCGTGCGCCTTGTGGTTGAACACGTTGCCCAGAAAGCTCAGCGTGTCCTCAGGGTACGGGGCCGGGGGCTCCACCGGGGTGGCGCGCTGCAGGCGCGTAAAACCCTTGGCGCGATTGGCCTCCAGGTCGGCCAGTGCGTCGCGGCGCAGGGCGTTGACGGCCGATGCGGGGATGAACCAGGGCTGCGAGAGCTGCAGGCCCACGTCGTTCACCGCGAAGATGGTGGCGCCAAAGCGGGCCAGGTGCTCGCGCAGGCTGGCCTCGGCTTTGGCGGCATCGGTGGCCGGCTGGTGCGCGTGGTCGAGTTGCGCGCCGCCGGCATAGCCGTCTTCGTCGGTCAGCGTGAGGGCAAAGCCGGTCGGCGTTTCGGACAGGTAGACCCATAGGCCGATGCGGCGGTCGCTTGACTTCTTGTCGAGCGTGCGCACCCAGTCCATGTCGCGGTTGCGGTTGATCTCGGTGCCCTTGCGCAGATCCTTGAAGCCCTCCATCGGATCCTTGGGGAACACGCGCCACTGCGTGGTGCTGCGCGGCGACACGGGCTCGGCCCGGTTGATGGCCATGCCCACCAGGTCCTTGTGCAGGTCGTAGTAGCACAGGCCGTCGCCGTTGTGCAGCACGGTGGCGGGGCTGCTCACTTCGAGCTCCACGAAATCGGCGCCCACCTTGGTCACCCAGCCGATGGCCTGGCCGGGGTTCTTGGGGGTGTCGAAGGCGCCGATGTCCTGCTTGCGGCCGGTGACGAAGTAGTCGGTGAACTCGCGGTTGAAGTTTTGCAGCGGGTCGGGTGTGAAGGTAAACGTGGTGCGCCCGCTCGACGAGCGCGACAGCGGGTGGCCCGAGGACTCGCGCTCTTGCATGATGCCGTCGATGAGGGTGCGGTAGTGGGCGGTGATGTTCTTCACGTAGCCCATGTCCTTGTAGCGGCCTTCGATCTTGAAGCTGCGCACGCCGGCATCGATCAGCGCGCGCAGGTTGTCGCTCTGGTTGTTGTCCTTCATGCTGAGCACGTGCTTGTCGTGCGCGATGAAGCGGCCCTGCGCATCGGTCACCTGGTAGGGCAGGCGGCAGGCCTGGCTGCAGTCGCCGCGGTTGGCGCTGCGGCCGGTCTGCGCATGGCTGATGTTGCACTGGCCGCTGTAGGCCACGCACAGCGCACCGTGGATGAAGAACTCGATGTTGGCGCGCCCCGGCGCGTCCACCGGGCCCAGGGCCTTGTGGACGGCTGCGATCTGCTGCACCGTGAGCTCGCGCGCCAGCACGATCTGCGACAGCCCCGCGTCCTGCAGAAAGCGCGCCTTCTCGGGCGTGCGGATGTCGGTCTGCGTGCTGGCATGCAGCTGGATGGGCGGCATGTCGATTTCGAGCAGGCCCATGTCCTGGATGATCAGCGCATCGGCACCGGCCTCGTACACCTGCCAGGCCATCTGGCGCGCGTCTTCCAGCTCATCGTCGCGCAGGATGGTGTTGAGCGTGATGAAGATGCGGCTGTTGAAGCGGTGTGCGTGGCGCACCAGGCGCGCAATGTCACGAATGTCGTTGCCCGCCCCGGCGCGCGCCCCGAAGGCCGGGCCGCCGATGTAGACGGCGTCGGCACCGTGGTTGATGGCTTCGATGCCAATGTCCGCGTCGCGCGCAGGCGCGAGCAGTTCGAGCTGGTGGGGCAGGAGCGACATGGGGCGTGATTATCCCAGCGCCCGCTACTCCCGGTCCAATGGGATTCCAATTAGCTCGACTAATGCTGTATGCAATTCTGTTGTGCAAGTCTGATGTGCCGAAGTCGGGATAGGATGGCGGCGCCTGGCCTGTCCCTCTGGTCAGCGCGCTCTCCCTTGTCCTTGCTCATCCGGAGTTTTGCCTGTGTCCTTTGCTTCCCGTTCGCGCTTTCACCTTTCTCTGGTTGCTGCTGCAGCCGCCACCGTTGCCTGCACCGCCGCCCTGGCGCAGGACGTGCAGGTCGTCAAGATTGCCCATGCGGGCCCGCTGTCGGGCGGCATTGCCCACATCGGCAAGGACACGGAAAACGGCGTGCGCCTGGCGCTGGATGACCTGAACGCGCAGAACCTGGTGATTGGCGGCAAGATGATCAAGTTCGAGATCGCTGCCGAAGACGATGCGGGCGACCCGCGCCAGGCCACGGCCGTGGCGCAGAAACTGTGCGACATGAAGGTGGCCGGCGTGGTGGGCCACCTGCAGTCGGGCACCTCCATCCCCGCCGCATCGGTGTACGACAAGTGCGGCGTGCCGCACATCACGGCTGCGGCCACCAACCCCGACCTGACCAAGCCCGGCTACAAGACCACCTACCGCCTGATCGCCAACGACAGCGCGCTGGGTGCGGCACTGGCCATCTTCGCGGCCGACCACCTGAAGCTCAAGTCCGTGGCCATCATCGACGACCGCACGGCCTATGGCCAGGGCGTGGCTTCGGTCTTCAAGGCCACGGCGCAGCAAAAGGGCCTCACGGTGGTGGGCGAGGAGTTCACCACCGACAAGGCCACGGACTTCATGGCCATCCTCACCGCCATCAAGAACAAGAAGCCCGATGCCATCTTCTACGGCGGCCTCGACGCGCAGGCCGGCCCCATGCTGCGCCAGATGGAACAGCTGGGCCTGGGCGGCGTGAAGTTCTTTGGCGGCGATGCGCTGTGCACCGAGAAGCTGCCCGAGCTGTCGGGCAAGACGCCGGCCCTCAAGAACGTGACCTGCGCCACGGGCGGCGCATCGGTGGCCAAGATGCAGGGCGGCGCCGACTGGAAGAAGCGCTACGACGCCAAGTTCCCCGGCCAGTTCCAGATCTACAGCCCCTACGCCTACGACGCGGCCATGGTGCTGGTCGATTCGATGAAGCGCGCCAACTCGGTGGACCCCAAGGTGTTCATCCCCTTCATCGGCAAGACCGAGTACAAGGGCGTGACGGCGAACATCGCCTTCACAAACAAGGGCGAGCTGACGACCCCGGCCGTGACGCTGTACACGTACAAGGACGGTAGCCGCGTAGCACTGAACTGATCTTTCAGGGCGCGGTTCTGGACCGCCCTGCGCGCAAGGCTCCAGGGCTGGTGCCGTAGTGCCTGCGGAACAATCGTGCCAGGCTGCTGGCATTGCCAAGGCCCACCTCGTCGGCAATGGCGGCCAGGCTGTGGTGCGAATTGGTCACGCGCCAGTGGGCGTGCTCCATGCGCATCTTCGTCCAGTGGTCATGGGCGCTCATGCCCATCTGCTCGGCAAACAGCCGGTCCAGCTGCCGGCGGCCGATGCCGATGCGCTCGGCCAGGTCCGCCACTGTAAGGCCATCGGCCAGGGCGCTGCGCATCAGCGCCACGGCGCGCGACAGGTGGCGGGTGAGGTCGGGTCCACCGCCTTCCATCGACTGCAGGTGGTGCGCCTGGTGCCGGGGCGCGTCCACCAGCATATCGGCCAGGCCCTTGAACGCGCGCACCCGGCCGCAGTGGCGTGAGAGCAGTTCCACCGCCATGTCGATGGCAGCCGTGCCGCCCGCGCAGGTGATGCGGTCGCGGTCAAAACAATAGATCTCCTCGCTGGCCACTGCGATGCGCGGAAAGGCCTCGCGGAACTCGGCCACATGGCGCCAGTGCAGGGCCACGCGGTGGCCCTTGAGCAGCCCCGCCTCAGCCAGCAGAAAGCTGGCGTTGTCGATGGCCACGAGAGGCAGGCCCCACGATGCCGCCTTGCGCAGCAGCGGGCCGTAGGCCTGCACGTACCCGCGCGAGGCCTGCACCGTGCGGCTGCCAAAGACCACCAGGTAGTCGAATGCCGCCAGGTCCACGGCATCGGCCGTGGTGTCCATGTTCACCTGCACGCCGCTGCTGGAGAGCACGGGCGCATCATCGATGCCCAGCAGCGACCAGGCGCAGTAGCGCTGGCGGCTGTGGTCCTCGTCGTCGGCCGAAAAGCGCAGCTTGTCCAGAAAGCCGCCAAAGGGCAGCAGCGCGAAGTCGGGCAGCGGCAGGAGCAGCAGGCGCACGTCGGGGCGGGGCAGGGGGCTGGGGGCGCTCATGGGGGAGTCCAGTTTGGTATTGATAATAGCCAAATTCGATGCCATATGGACGACCCCACCCACCTAGACTGCAGACCATATTCAAGAAGATGGTGACGCAATGGAACTGAAAATCTGGCTGGTCTACCTGCTCGCGGTCATCGGCCTGTCGCTGACCCCCGGCCCCAACAGCCTGCTGGTGCTGGCCCATGGCGCCCTGCACGGGCGGGCGCGCACGCTGTGGACCATTGGCGGCGGGGCGGTGGGTTTCGTGGCGCTGATCGGGCTGTCCATGTTGGGCATCGGCGCGCTGCTGCAATCGTCGGCCCATGCGCTCACGGTGATGAAATGGGTGGGCGGCGCCTATTTGGTATGGCTGGGCATCCAGCTGTGGCGGGCGCCGGCCATGCAGCTGGAGGCCTTGCCGAGTGCCCGGGGCGAGCGGGTGGTCACGGGCGGCAGGCTGTTTCGGCAAGGACTGCTGGCCGCCATCTCCAACCCCAAGGTGCTGCTGTTCTACGGTGCGTTCCTGCCGCAGTTCATCGTGCCGGGGCGTGATCTGTGGCTGCAGTTCGTGGTCATGGCGGGCACCTTCGCTGTGGTGGAGTGCCTGGTGGAGTTTGGCCTGGCCAGCTTGGCGCACCGCATTCGCCCCTGGCTGCAGCGCACGGGGCGCAAGTTCAACCGCGCCTGTGGGGCCTTGTTCGGGCTGATGGGAGCTGCGTTGCCGATGACGCATTGACCTCCTCCACCGCCGTCCCGGTTTACAGTGCGGGCTGCACAGTAAAACAAGCGGCTGACAAAACTCAGCGAAGCGGTTTNCGCTGCGTCGCAGGCAGTACGGTAGTACGACAAGACGCAGCAACGACGCCAGAAGAGTTTTGTCAGTCGCGTACCGGGAGCAGGGAATGCGTGGATTGTTTGGTTTGGTGGGGCTGGTCGTGGTGCTGGCCATCGTGGGCTTCGTCGCCAAGAAGCAGTTGTCGGCCACGCGCGCGCCTGCGGCGGCGCTGCAACAGGCGCCCATCGCGGGCACCGGTGCATCGGCCCCGGTGATCAACCCCACGGGCAATGTGCGCGAGCAGAGCCAGCAGGTGCAGCAACAGGTCCAGCAGCAGCTCGATGACATCATGAAGCAGCGCGCGCAGGCCCTGCCGGACGCCGACAAGTGACGGGCGTGGCCGTGGTGCTCACCGACGAGGACGGCATACGCCTGGCGCTGGCCGAAGCGCGTGCCGCCGCAGAGGCTGGCGAGGTGCCTGTGGGCGCCGTGGTCGTCAAGGACGGCCAGGTGATCGCCACCGGCCGCAATGCCCCCGTGCAGGCCAACGACCCCACGGCGCATGCCGAGATCGTGGCCCTGCGCGCGGCCGCGCAGCACTTGGGCAACTACCGGCTCGACGGCTGCACGCTCTATGTCACGCTGGAGCCCTGCGCCATGTGCAGCGGCGCCATGCTGCATGCGCGGCTGGCGCGCGTGGTGTTCGGCGCCACCGAGCCCCGGACCGGCGCTGCGGGCTCGGTGCTGGACCTGTTTGCCCACACCGCCATCAACCACCAGACGGGTGTGCAGGGCGGGGTGCTGGCGGCCGAATGCAGCGCGCTGCTCACCGGTTTTTTTGGCGCACGGCGCAGCCAGCAGCGTGCCGACGCGCTGGCACGCCACCCGCTGCGCGACGACGCACTGCGCACGCCCGAGGCGGCCTTTGCCGACCTGCCCGGCTACCCCTGGGCCCCCAACTACGTGAGCGACCTGCCCAGCCTGGCCGGCCTGCGCCTGCACTACCTGGATGAAGGCCCGCAGGATGCACCGCGCACCTGGCTGTGCCTGCATGGCAACCCGGCCTGGAGCTACCTGTACCGCCACATGCTGCCCGTGTGGCTGGCGGCGGGCGACCGGGTGGTGGCGCCCGACCTGATCGGCTTTGGCAAGAGCGACAAGCCCAAGAAGGAGGCCGCGCACCGCTTCGAGTGGCACCGCCAGGTGCTGCTGGAGCTGGTGGAGCGCCTCAACCTGCAGCGCACCGTGCTGGTGGTGCAGGACTGGGGCGGCATTCTGGGGCTTACGCTGCCCATGGACTGCCCTGAGCGTTTCAAGGGCCTGCTGGTGATGAACACGCTGCTCGCCACCGGCGACGTGCCGCTGCCGCAGGGCTTTGTGGACTGGCGTGCCATGTGCCGCGACAAGCCGCTGTATGGCGTGGGCCGATTGCTGGGGCGCGGCAATCTTCAGCTCTCGCCGGCCGAGTGCGCAGCGTACGACGCGCCTTTCCCGGACAAGGGTTACCGTGCCGCGCTGCGTGCCTTCCCCGAGCGGGTGCCTGCCGGTCCGGGGGACGAGGGCGCCGCAGTCTCGCGCCAGGCGCGCGATTTCTGGCAGCAACGGTGGCAGGGCCAGAGCCTGATGGTGGTGGGCGCGCAGGACCCGGTGCTGGGCCTGGCGACCATGCAGGCGCTGCAACCCAACATCCGCGGCTGCCCCGAACCGGTGGTTCTGCCGCAGGCCGGGCACTTCGTGCAGGAGCATGGCCGGGGCATTGCCGAACGGGCTGTGGAATACTTCGCACCCTGACCGCACGCCAGCGCCGCTCTTTGCGGCCCGCCAGCGGCATACCATTCCACGGAGCAGGCCCGACACCGGCGCCTGAACGCTTTGCACAACGATCACGACCACCACCATCACGACCACGCCGATTGCAACCACGACCATGGTCCCAAGCACATCTATATCTACTCGCCGTCCAGCGCCGTGCGCGACAAGGCGGCCTTCAAGCGCGGCATTGCCCGCCTCAAGGCCCTGGGCCATGAGGTGGAGGTGGATGTGGACGCGCTGGCCAGCCACACCCGTTTTGCCGGCGACGACGACACCCGCCTGGCCGCCATCCACCGCGCGGCCGCCAGCGGCGCGCAGGTGGCGCTGATCTCGCGTGGGGGCTATGGGCTCTCGCGCATTCTGCCGGGCATCCGCTACAAGGCGGTGGCCAAGGCCATCGGCAAGGGCATGAAGTTCGTCGGTCTGAGCGATTTCACGGCCTTCCAGAATGCGCTGCTGGCGCAGACCGGCGCCGTGAGCTGGGCCGGCCCCGCCCTGGGCGCCGACTTCGGCGTCGCGGGCGAGCCCGACGACATCATGGAGGCCTGCTTCGACGACCTGCTTACCGGCCACGGCGAAGGCGCGGGCTGGCGCATGCACCGCGAAAAGCCCCATGCCACCACCGGCAAGCCGGCCGTGCCCGACATCTACGTGAAGAGTGCCCAGCTGTGGGGCGGCAACCTGGCGGTGCTGGCATCGCTGGTGGGCACACCCTACCTGCCCAGCGTGAAGGGCGGCATCTTGTTCCTGGAAGACGTGAACGAGCACCCCTACCGCATCGAGCGGCTGCTGACGCAGTTGCTGCACGCGGGCGTGCTGGCGCAGCAAAAGGCCGTGGTGCTGGGCCAGTTCACCCAGTTCAAGCTGGTGCCGCACGACAAGGGCTACAAACTGCAATCGGTGGTGGACTGGCTGCGCAGCCAGATCAAGGCGCCGGTGCTCACCAACCTGCCGTTCGGGCATGTGGAGACCAAGGTGCTGCTGCCCGTGGGGGCTACGGTGTCACTGTCGGTGGAAGAGCGCGACGCGCTGATTTATTGGGGGCATCTGTAGGCCCTGCACAAAGGCGCCGCGCGACGCAGGGGCTTGCCGCTCAGGATGCCGACGACGCGCGTGCCACCGGCGTACCCAAGGCGCGCGGCAACAGACCCTGGAACAGGAGTGTCACCTGCGCGATGACGTTTTTGGCAGAAGGCTCGCCCTGCAAGGGGACCAGGGTGCTCTGCAGGTCGGTGCGCAGGTACCACAGCGCCTCGATGTCGCCTGCATAGCGCAGGCGGATGTTCATGCGCGCCACTTCGCAGCCGGAAAAGCCCGACAGGCTGCCGATCATGGCGCGGCGCACTTCCTCCAGTTGCTGGTCACGCACCCAGGCGGTCGACGCGGGTGCGTCACGGCCGATCAGGCCGTGCAGACTGCTGCCGCGTACGTAGGGTTTGTTCCAGCGCATGGAATGGTTCTTCACCATAAATAAGTAACAAGGGACTCAAGGTACGTGGCCGACTGCGCAAATGCAAGGGGGCCGCTCCCGCTTTTCGCATAAAGCCAACAAGCCTCGATAGCTTTTTGCAAACAATTGCAAACTTTCGATTTGTTTTTGAATGTAGTACGAATGGATTAAGCAGAAGTCATGCCCGGTGCTCTGAACGCTTCGAACCATCCACCGGCAGCTGCTTGCAAAGCGCTGCTGGCCTGTGAATGCGGGCTAAAAGCCTGCCGTGTGGCTGCGCCAGCAAAGACCGCCCGGCCGGGCCGCCGTGGCCTCTGCGCAGGGCCGTTGCCAGGCGTGTGCAGCCGCAGTGGCGCCATGCGCTCTGTGGGCGCTTGAACTAAACTGATTCACATGAAGTTACCTGCGCTTGCGTACCCATGACGGTTTTATCGACGGTGGTCTTTGCCGACATTTCCGGCAGTACGTCGTTGTACGAGACGCTGGGGAACGAGCGCGCCACCGAAGCGGTGACGCAGCTGACCCAGTGGATCGCCGACACCATCGAAGCCAATGCCGGCCGCGTCGTCAAGAAACTGGGCGATGGGGTGCTGGGCATCTTTGGCGATGCCGCCGGTGCCGTTTCGGCCATGGCCGAGATGCAGCGCATGCACCTGGTGCGGCTGGACCGCTGGCCCCACCCCCTGCGCATGGACATCCGCGTGGGCGTGGCCAGTGGCGAGGTGGTGGATGTCGATGGCGATTGCTATGGTGACGCCGTGAACGTGGCCTCTCGCCTGTGCGAGCGGGCCGGCCCGTCCGAGATCTGGGCCACCGAAACGGCGGTACTGCTGGCAGGCGCTGCGGCCTCGGTCTGGTACCGCAAGCTGGGGATGATGGAAATCCGTGGCAAGGCCGAAACCCTGATGCTCTACCAGGTGGAGTGGCGCCAGGACGAGGAGCCCGACTCGCTCACCATGCAGTCGGCGCTGATCAGCAGTTTCTCGCCCGTCGATTCCATCCTGGGGCAGATCCAGTTCTCCTGGCATGGGGTGGACCTGTCGTTCAGCTCGGCCGATGCCCCCGTGCATGTGGGCCGAGCCACCGAGATGCAGCTGCGCATCAATGACCCCCGCGTGTCGCGCCTGCACGCCCGCATCGACTGGCGCAACAGCGGTTTCGTGCTGACCGACATGAGCAGCTTCGGCACCTGGGTGCGCTTCGAGGGCAGCGACTCGCCCGTGCGCCTGCGCCGCGATGCCTGCATCCTGCACGGCACGGGGGAGATTGCGCTGGGCGTCTCTTTCAGCGAGTCCACTGCGCCCAAGATGCGCTTCCAGGTGGTGGGCGGCAACGTGCATCTCGGCTGAGGGCTGGAATGCCGTCTGCGGGCTGGCGAGGATCGGTGCGCTTTCAGCGCCTGCGTACGTTCTGACACAATCGCCGGCACAAGAAAACCCGAGACAAGACAGGACGCAACAATGGCGTGGATCAAGAAAACGGCCGTGGGCCTGGTGGCTGCGGCCTTGCTGGCGGGTGCGGGCGCTGCCATCTACGTGCAGCGCACGTTTGCGGTGGTGGACGGCAAGATCACCGTCGCCGGCCTGGCCCAGCCCGTGAGCGTGCGGCGCGACGGCGCGGACGTGACGCACATCGGCGCGCAAAGCCCGCAGGATGCCTGGTTCGCCATGGGCTATGTGCATGCGCAGGAGCGCACCTGGCAGCTGGAGTTCAACCGCCGTGTGATGCATGGCCAGCTCTCCGAAGTGTTTGGCGAAGCCACGCTGGAGACCGACAAGCTCATGCGCTCGCTGGACATCTTGGGCACGGCGCGCAAGCAGTACGCCGGTTTGCCCCTGTACGCCCGCGAGGCGCTGCAGGCCTACAGCAAGGGCATCCATGCCTTCCACAAGGACCGACCGCAGGCCCTGCCGCCCGAGTTCCTGGTGCTGGGTGTGAAGCCCGGCGGCGAGGCCGGCGCGGTGTGGGAGCCCGAGGACAGCGTGGGCTGGGCGCTGATGATGGCGCTGGACCTGGGCGGCAACTGGGGCAATGAATTCGCGCGCCTTTCCGTGGCCCGCACGCTCGATACCGACCGGCTGTGGCAGCTGATGCCGCCATACCCGGGCGAGCCACCCGCCGCATCGGCCGACCTGGCGGCGCTGTACCGGCAACTGGGCGTTTACCGCAGCGATGCCGCTGCCGCCGCGCCCAGCGCCGGTCTGGCCCGTGGCGCCGCGCTGCAGGCCCGAAAGCCCGACGCTGCGCCTGCGGCAGAGCAGGGCGGCAACCCGCTCTCGCGCCAGATCAGCGCCGGCATGCTGGCCTGGGCCGATGAGCTGACGCACAACGCTGGCACCAGCGATGGCAAGGGCAGCAACAACTGGGTGGTGGCAGGTTCACGCACCGAAAGCGGCAAGCCCCTGCTGGCCAACGATCCCCACCTCTCCCTGAGCGCGCCTGCCATCTGGTACTTCGCGCGCCTGCAGGCACCGGCCGGCAAGGCGTCGGACGGTTCGCCGATCGCCGCCATCGATGCCATGGGTGCCACCCTGCCGGGCCTGCCCTTCGTGGTGCTGGGCCGCACCGCCAGCGTGGCCTGGGCCTTCACCAACACCAGCCCCGACGTGCAGGACCTGTACCTGGAGCAGATCAACCCGGCGGACGCCACGCAGTACCGCACGCCCGAAGGCTGGGCGCCGTTCGCCGTGCGCAAGGAGACCATCCGCGTCAAGGGCAAGCCCGACGTGGAGATCGCCATGCGCAGCACGCGCCACGGCCCGGTGCTCAGCGATGCACAGAGGTCGCACGCCGACGTGCTCGACCTCAAGAAGTACGTGCTGGCCCTGCGCTGGACGGCGCTGGAGGCGGACAACCAGACCGTGCTGGCGGGACTGATGGTCAACCAGGCCACCACGGTGGAGGACCTGTTCGCCGCCTTTGAGTACCACCAGGCGCCCATGCAGAGCGTGCTGGCGGCCGACGTGAGTGGGCGCATCCGCTTCCAGGCCATGGGCCGCGTGCCCGTGCGTGCGCCGGACAATGACATCCGCGGCGTGGCCCCATCGCCCGGTTGGGACGCGCGCTACGACTGGAAGGGCTGGCTGCCGCTGGACCAGACCCCGCAGGACGAGGGCGCCAAGGGCTGGATCGCCACGGCCAACCAGCGCGTCACGCCGCCCGGCTACCCCCACTACCTGGCGCAGGACTGGGTGCTGCCCTACCGCTACGAGCGCATCGCCGAGCTGATCGAGGCGCGCCCTCGGCACACGGCTGCCAGCCTGCAGGCCATCCAGCTCGACATCACCTCGCTGGCCACCCGGCGCCTGCTGCCGTACCTGCAGCAGGCCCAATCCAGCCACCCGCTGGCCGGCAGGGCGCAGGCCCTGCTCAAGGACTTTGACGGCGTGATGGACGCCGGGCGTGCAGCGCCACTGGTGTTTGCCGCCTGGGCCGACGAGCTGGCGCGTGGTGTGATCATTCCGCGCATTGGCGAGGCACGCTTTGCCGCCACCTATGGCAAGCGCGACTACCGCGCCGGCATCGAAGGCATCCTGCAGCGCAACGACACCTGGTGGTGCCAGCCCTCCACCTGCGCGGAGCAGGCCGGCGCCGCCCTGGGCCGTGCGCTCGATCGCCTGCAGGCCGCCTATGGCGCCGACCCGGCCGCGTGGCGCTGGGGCGATGCCCACCCCGCGCTCAGTGCCCACCGGCCTTTTGGCAGTGTGGCGGCATTGGCGCGCTTCTTCGACGTGAGCGTGCCGTCGAACGGCGACGGCTACACCGTGAACGTGGGTCAGTACAACGCGGGCGAGGCTAAGGGCCCGTTCGCCAACCGCCATGCCGCGTCGCTGCGCGCCATCTACGACCTGGCGGACCTGGAAAAATCGACCTTCATCTACCAGACGGGGCAAAGCGGCCTGGTCTTCTCGCCGCGCTACCGCGACATGGCGACCGCCTGGGCGGGGGCTGGCACCCGGCTGCTGCAGCGCCAGCCAGCGCGCTTCAGCCACTCCCTGACGCTCGCGCCGGCGCCTTGAGCCAAGAACAGTTTCCAAGGATTTCCATGGGTTTCGTACCGTTGATCGACGTGACCCGGGGCGCCCTGGTCGAATGCCAGCACTGGGGTGCCGTGGCCGTGGCCAACCGCGAGGGCAGGCTGCTCACCCAGGTGGGCGACCCGCAGTCGGTGGTGTTCACGCGCTCCACCATCAAGGCCTTCCAGGCGCTGCCCTTCATGCAGTCGGGCGGTGCCCGTGCGCTGGGCTGGGGCCCTGCCGACTTGGCGCTGCTGTGCGCCAGCCACAACGGCGAGCCCATGCATGTGGCGCAGGTGGAGCACATGCTGGCCAGCGTGGGGCAAACCCACCACGCGCTGCGCTGCGGCTGCCACCGGCCGCTGTTTGCCGAGCTGGGGCTCGGCTCCCTGCCGGCGGACTTCGTGCCCGACGAACGCCACAACAACTGCAGCGGCAAGCACGCCGGCTTCGTCGCTTACTGTGTGCAGCAGGGCCTGCCGCTGGACGACCACCTGGACCCCGGGCACCCGCTGCAGGCAGCGATCCGTGGCTATGTGGCCCAGGCCGTGGGGTTGGAAGTGAATGACCTGGCCGCCGGCACCGACGGCTGCTCGGCCCCGAACTACGCCATGCCGCTGGCCAACCTGGCGCGCGGCTATGCACGCCTGGCCGGCGGTGCGCCGGACACCGATCTCGACGAGAGCCTCACGGCGCTGGCCGATGCCATGGTGGCGCGGCCCGAGCTGGGCTCGGGCACGGGGCGGCACGACCTCGACTTCATGCGCGTGGGCGCGGGCGACTGGGTCTCCAAGACCGGGGCCGATGGCGTGCAGGTGGTGGGCAGCCGCAGCCGGGGCGAGGCCTTCGCGCTCAAGATCATGGACGGCAACATGCCGGCCCAGGTGGCGGCCGCTGTTGAAGTGATGGACCAGCTCGGCTGGCTCAGCGATGCGCAGCGCTCTGCGCTGGCCCCTCGCCGCTCGGCGCACCTGGTCAATCCGAAGGGGATCGAGGTGGGTACCCGCCGGCCGGTGTTCAGGCTCGGTACCGCTGCAGCCTGACGCGAGGCTCAGGAGGGCAGGTTGGCGAGAGGGTAGGCCGCATCCGCTGCCGGGAAAAAGGTGGCGAACGGCTCCGAGTCCGGCAACACGTACACCACCCCCGCCTCGCGCCCGAACCAGGGCGCAACGCAGCGGTTGTAGAACTCGGCGGGCGAATTCACGCAGCCATTGCTGATGCGTCGCTCTGCCAGCACGGGGCTGGCCAGGCGCTGCACGCGGCGCTCGGCCGGGGCGCCGCGCACACGGTGCAGCGAGACGGCGGCATCGTAGTCGATCCACACGATGTCGTGGCCCTGCAGGTTGCTGCCGGGCTCGCTCACGAAGCGGCCGGCTGGCGTGGTGCGCTCGTGCGGCCGGATCTGTGACAGCGGCTTCTGGCCGATGCCGGGTGCTGAGCGGTCGCCCAGGGCCGAGCCCAGCAACACCGGCGCGCTGCCGGCATAGCCGCCGCCGGGGCCGAACACGTGGATGGTGGCGGCAGGCTTGTCGATCACGGCAAAGGCCATGCCCTGGTGGTTGGCGCTGGCACTGGCCCAGCGCACCAGCCGCTGCGCATCCACCGAGGCGCCCGAGCGGCTCCAGGGGTCAGCCGCCGCCAGGGCAGCGGGTGACCAGGCGGCCGCTGCCAGCCAGGCCCCGGCGCTGGCCAGCAGGGCGCGGCGCGGCACGGCGCAGGGCCGCTGCGCGCTTGAAAGCGTCAAAATTTCACGGAGAGCGGGGTTGGTAGCGGTGGACAAGGTCATGGTGCCCCCCAATCGTAGCGGTTTGTGCCAATAATGGCGCCACCCGCGACTTCCGCAAGGCCCCCGGGCCTGTGACCACCATGTTCGATCGCATTCGCCAGGCTTTTGCCGGCACCGCCGCCGACGCTGATTCCACTCTGGGCCATGCGGGGCCGGTCACCGGCGCGCAACTGGCCCGCTGGATCGCAGAGCAGGGCTTGCACAGCGTGCCGCAGCCGGTCGAAGGCCATTTCGACGTGGGGGGCGACATACTGGGCCGCCCCTGGCGGCTGGAGGGCAGCACCTCCACGCGCGACTACATCCTGGGGCTGGAACTGCGCGGGCGCGCCGACGTGGATGCCGACCCCGACGCCGCCGTGCTGGTGCTCAACCGCCCGCTGCGCGACGCGCTCGAGCGCCATGCCTACAACGCCATCACCGACAGCCTGCAGACCAGCGTGGACGCGCGCCTGCCGGAGGAGATGCGCTGGCTGTCCATGTTCGACGAGGTGTCCTGGCCCGAGTTGCCTGGCTCGTTCCGGCGCCATTTCGCCGTGGTGGCCGAGCGCATCGAGCATGCCGAGCGCTGGATCCACGCGCACCTGGTGTCCGAGCTGCTCAACGCGCTAGAGGGCGAGCAGGGCGCGCTGCGCTCGGAAACCCCCATGGTGCTGATGCTTGCGCGCGGCCGGGTCTACCTGCGCACCGAGCACACGCGCCGCTCCCTGTCCGAAATCGTCCATGCCCGTTCGGTGCTGCTGACGGCAGCCCAGGCCGCCGCGCAGCACCTGCCGGCACCGCCGGTGGACCTGGATTCCTGACCTGCGGTCCCTCCTTCAGGGGCAGGCTTCTGCGAATCTCCCGCCTGCGGCGCCGGGGCTCGCAGTGCTCCTATCATCAGGGCCTGCGTTCCATAGAGATTTCGAATGACCACACCCTCTGTCCGCGCCATTGGCGGGACCACCCCTTACACCGTAACTCTGGTCGATGAGGCCGGGCATACCTGGCTGGGCGACGAGCCTGCGGAGATGGGCGGGGCCGATGCCGGGCCTTCCCCCTTCCACCTGCTGCTGTCGAGCCTGGGGGCGTGCACCGTCATCACCCTGCAGATGTTCGCTGCGCGCAAGCAATGGCCTTTGGCCGGTGTGGAGGTGGCCCTGCAGCTCAACCCCGCCGGCACGCCCGCCAGCGGCAGCGACATCACGCGCACGATCACTTTGTCGGGCGCGCTGAGCGAGGAGCAGCGCGAGCGCCTGTTGCAGGTGGCCAATGCCTGCCCGGTGCACAAGCTGCTGACCGGTGAGGTGCGCATCGCTTCTGCACTCGCTGAACCAAGCTGACGCCGTGCGCCAGCGCAGACCCCCCGCGCTGCGCGCAGGGGCAGGGCTTGCTCAGCTGCCGCGCGTGATGGGCACGCCGGCATCGCGGCCGTAGGCGCCGTACTTGCCCAGCTCCCACTTGGCGATGGCGTTGCGGTGCACTTCGTCCGGGCCGTCGGCAAAGCGCAGGGTGCGCGCACCGGCGTAGGCGTAGGCCAGCGGGAAGTCGTCGCACATGCCGCCGCCGCCATGCACCTGCATGGCCCAGTCGATGACCTGGCAGGCCATGCTCGGGGCCACCACCTTGATCATGGCGATCTCGGTCTTGGCGACCTTGTTGCCGGCCACGTCCATCAGCCATGCGGCCTTCAGGGTCAAGAGGCGCGCCATGTCGATCTTGCAGCGGGCCTCGGCAATGCGTTCCTGCGTCACGGTCTGCTGGGCCACGCTCTTGCCGAAGGCGATGCGCGAGCTGGCGCGCTTGCACATCAGTTCCAGCGCGCGCTCGGCCAGGCCGATCAGGCGCATGCAGTGGTGGATGCGTCCAGGGCCAAGGCGCCCCTGGGCGATCTCGAAGCCGCGGCCCTCGCCCAAGAGGATGTTGGAGACCGGCACGCGCACGTTCTCGAAGGTCATCTCCACATGGCCGTGGGGGGCGTCGTCGTAGCCGAACACATTGAGCGGACGGATGATGGTGATGCCCTTGGCATCGGCGGGCACCAGCACCATGCTCTGCTGCGAATGGCGGGGGGCGTCGGGGTCGCTCTTGCCCATGGTGATGAATACGGCGCAGCGCGGGTCGGCCGCGCCCGAGATCCACCACTTGCGGCCGTTGATCACGTACTCGTCGCCATCGCGCTCGATGCGCGTCTCGATGTTGGTGGCATCGCTCGATGCGACGTCGGGTTCGGTCATCGCGAAGGCCGAGCGGATCTTGCCCTCCAGCAGCGGCTTGAGCCAGCGCGCCTTGTTGGCATCGTCACCGTAGCGGGCAATGGTTTCCATGTTGCCAGTGTCGGGCGCCGAGCAGTTGAACACTTCGCTGGCCCATGGCACGCGGCCCATGATTTCGGCCAGGGGGGCGTATTCCTGGTTGGTCAGACCGGCGCCGGCGTAGCCCGACGCGGCGGCGCTGTCCACCGGCAGGAACAGGTTCCACAGGCCGGCGGCCTGGGCCTTGGGCTTGAGGTTCTCGATGGTGGACAGGGCCGTCCAGCGCTTGCCTGCGGCCGTGTTGGCCGCCAGCTCGTTCTTGTACGCCGCCTCGTTGGGGTAGACATGCTCGTCCATGAACTGGAGCAGTCGGGCCTGCAGGTCCTTGGTCTTGGGGGAATAGTCAAAGTCCATGGGGGTCTCCGTTGGTAATCGGTGGGGTGTGTTCTCAACTGCGCTGGGCGAACGACCAGGCCAGCTGGGCCATGGGCCGCGCGGTGTCGCCCGAGGCCTTGGCCTGGGCGCTGGAGGCGGTGCCGGCCTCCACCCGCTTGGCAATGCCCTGCAGGATGGCGGCGATGCGGAACATGTTGTAGGCCATGTAGAAGTTCCAGTCGGCACGCAGTGCTTCGGGCGTGGTGATGCCGGTGCGTTCGCAGTACAGGCGGATGTAGCTGTCCTCGTCGGGGATGCCCAGCGCCGCGATGTCCATGCCCGCAATGCCGCGGCCCATTCCGGCGGGGATGTGCCAGCTCATGCAGTGGTAGCTGAAATCGGCCAGCGGGTGGCCCAGGGTGGACAGCTCCCAGTCGAGCACGGCGATCACGCGCGGCTCGGTGGGGTGGAACATCAGGTTGTCCAGACGGTAGTCGCCATGCACGATGGAGACATGGCCCTCGTCGCGCGCGCTGGCCGGCATGTGCGCGGGCAGCCATTCCATGAGCTTGTCCATCTCGGGGATGGGCTGGGTGATGGAGGCCACGTACTGCTTGCTCCAGCGGCCGATCTGGCGGTCGAAGTAGTTGCCCGGCTTGCCATAGCTGGCCAGGCCCCGCTCGGCGAACTTCACGCTGTGCAGCGCGGCGATCACGCGGTTCATCTCGTTGTAGATGTCGCCGCGCTCAGCGGGCGTCATGCCGGGCAGCGATTGGTCCCAGAGCACGCGGCCCTGCATGCATTCCATGATGTAGAAGGCGCGGCCGATCACCGACTCGTCCTCGCACAGCACGTGCATGCGCGGCACGGGCACGTCGGTACCCGCCAGGCCGCTCATCACCGCGAACTCGCGCTCCACCGCGTGGGCCGAGGGCAGCAGCTTGGCCACCGGGCCGGGCTTGGCGCGCATCACGTAGCTCGCCTTTGGGGTCACCAGCTTGTAGGTGGGGTTGGATTGCCCGCCCTTGAACATCTCCACCGTCATCGGGCCTTCGAAGCCCTGCATGTGGGCGGTGAGCCAGGCGGTAAGGGCCTCGACGTCGAATGCGTGCTGCTCCGACACCGCGCGGGTGCCGACGAAGTGGTCAAAATTGCTCATGGGTGTTCTGTCCTCACGCCGATTGCGTCGGCGTGCTTGTCCCGGCCTGCCGTGGTCGACAGGTGTTGTGAAGAGGGGCTGCGCAGCAGGGTCCCAGGCTTTGAAAATTCAGGTGTCCGCGTCGGCTATGCGCATCAGCGCTTCTCGGTCGCGAATCACGAGGCCGCCCGGCTCGATGCGGATGGCGTCCTCGCGCTCCATCGACTTGAGTTCCTGATTCACACGCTGGCGCGATGCGCCCAGCAACTGCGCCAGTTCTTCCTGCGCCAGTTGCAGGCCGATGCGCATCTCGCTGCCGTCCGACAGGCTGGGCACCCCATAGCTGCGCACCAGGTGCACCAGCTGCTTGGCCAGGCGCGAGCGCAGGGGCAGGGTGTTGAGGTCTTCCACCAGCCCGAAGAGCTGGCGTATGCGCCGTGCGTGCAGGCGCAGCATGGCTTCGTAGAGCTCGGTGTGCGCCGCCAGGATCTTGCGAAAGTCGGCCTTGGCCACGCACAGGATGGTGGTGTCCCCATGGGCATAGGCATCGTGCGTGCGCCGGTCCCCGTCGAAGATCGCCACGTCGCCGAACCAGATGCCCGGCTCCACGTAGGTCAGCGTGATCTGCTTGCCCGAGATGGAGGTGGAGCTCACCCGCACCGCACCGCGCGCGCACGCAATCCACTCCTCGGGCGGGTCCCCGCGGGCGGCTATGAGGCCGCCATCCTTGAAGCGTTTGACGTAGGCACATCGGAGGATGTCGTGGCGTAGAGAAGGTGATAGGGATGAAAACCAGCGACCTGAGTTGATCGCTTCACGTTCTTCGATGGTAAGAATCGGGTCGTCCATGGCCTGTCTTTTGCGTGACTAGAAACAGCCCCATTGTCGCGTGAGGGACCGGCGCGCCGCGTCAGGGTTGTCACCTGAGCGTCTTGGATATCTGTTGGTGCGAACGCGAGCGCAAACACACACGGCCCTGTGCAAGGGCCGTGTGTGTGCGGTGAAGACAAGGTTTGCGCCCAGGGCAGGGCGATTGAGCCTACTCGTAGGTCGGCGTGCGCTTGTCGAGAAAGGCCGATATGCCCACGCCGCCGTTGGCGTGGTGCAGGTTCTTCACGAAGTGGTCGCGCTCGCTCGCGAGGTGTTTCGTGAGGTGGTTGCCGGGCGCATCGCCCAGCAGTTCCTTGATGCTGGCCAGTGCGTTCGGTGCGCGCGCGTTCAGGCGCTCGGCCAGGGCCATGGCGACTTCGAGCGCGCTGCCCGGATCGGCCAGCTGGTTGACCACGCCCAGCGCGTGCAGGCGCTCGGCGGGGACGCGGTCGCCGCACATCAGGATCTCGGTGGCGATCTGGCGCGGCAGGGCCTGCGCCAGGCTCCAGCTGGCGCCGCCATCGGGCGACAGGGCCACGTTGCTGTAGGCCATCACGAACACGGCGTTGCGCGCGGCCACCACCATGTCGCAGGCCAGCGCCAGCGAAAAGCCCGCGCCCGCTGCCGCGCCTTCCACTGCCGCGATGATGGGCTTGGGGTAGGTGCGCACCATCTCGATCCAGTTGTGCAGGCCTTCGATGCTCTGCGCCTGCACCTCGGGCAGCTCCTGGCGGTTGGCCAGCAGGCGATGCAGGTTGCCGCCCGCGCAGAACATGTTGTCCGAGCCCGTGATGACCACACTGCGGATGTCGTCACTGTTCTCGGCCACGCTCAGCGCCTCCACGCCTGCGGCATAGATGGCCGGCTCGATGGCGTTGCGCCGCTCGGGGTTGTGGATGGTCAGGACCAGGGTCTTGCCCTGGCTGGTGCTTTTGAGTTCTGCAGGCATCTTGTCTCCGGGTAAAGGCTTTGGACGGCTGTTGTCAGGTTTTCACGGGGCTACGCATCGTCTGCAGCTTATCGAACAGGGCGCGGCCCAAGCCAGGGCAGCCGTGCAAGGGCCGCCCCGCCGCACCGGCTGCGTCCCCCTTCCCGAATTGCACAGCCATTCGAGAGAAGGGGGAAGGCGCGACAGCGACTCAGGGGGATGTACCGAATCAAGCTTCTTCGACGTGCGTCAGGCTCAGGCCGATGGCGCCGCGCCGGCGCAGCCAGGGGCTGGGGCGGTAGCGGGTGTCGCCGTACACGGTCTGCATGTTGAACAGCACTTCCAGGATATTGGTCGGGCCCCAGCGGTCGCCCATGGCCAGTGGGCCCAGGGGGTAGCCCAGGCCCAGGGTGACTGCGGTCTCCAGGTCGCGCGGGCTGCAGATGCCCTGCTGGCAGATGTCGCTGGCGATGTTGACGATGGTGGCCACCACGCGCTGGGTGACGAAGCCGCCGCTGTCGCGGATCACGCTGACCGGCTTGCCGTCACGGGCGAACAGGGCGTGGGCGGCGTTGCGGATGTCCACGCGCGTGGCGGGGTTGGTGGCCAGCACTCGGCGCTTGGTGGCGGCTTCTTCCACCAGCATGTCGATGCCGATGGTGCGCGCCGGGTCTAGGCGCTCCACCACGGCCACGGTGGTCACGTCAAAGCCCAGGGGGGCCACGAGGGTGAGGGCCGTGGGCGACGGCGAGGTGCCGGTTTCGATGGTGGCGCCCAGGTCCTTGAGCAACTGGTACAGCTCGGCCCGGCGCGCGGCGCGGGGCGACACCCACACCGGAGGGATCTCGGCCACCACGGGCACCGGGGGCTCGGCGGGCACCTGGGCCACGCCCTTGTCGTAGCGGTAGAAGCCTTCGCCGACCTTCTTGCCCACCACGCCGCCGGCCAGGCGCTGCGCGGTGATCACGCTGGGGCGGTAGCGCGGCTCGTCGTAGTACTGTTGGTAGATGGATTCCATCACCGGGTGTGAAACGTCCAGTGCCGTCAGATCCATGAGCTCGAACGGCCCGAGCTTGAAGCCCACCTGGTCGCGCAGGATGCGGTCGATGGTGGCGAAATCGGCCACGCCTTCGCCCACGATGCGCAGGGCTTCGGTGCCGTAGCCGCGCCCGGCGTGGTTGACGATGAAGCCCGGCGTGTCCTGCGCCTGCACGGGCGTGTGGCCCATCTGCTTGGCGTAGGCCGACAGGGCGGTGCAGACAGCCGGCTCGGTCTTGAGCCCGGCAATCACCTCCACCACCTTCATCAGCGGCACGGGGTTGAAGAAGTGAAAGCCCGCCAGGCGCCCGGGCCGCTGCATGCCTGCGCCAATCGAGGTGACCGACAGGGAGGATGTGTTGGTTGCCAGCACGGTGTCAGCGCCGACGACCTTCTCCAGGTCGGCAAACAGGCCGCGCTTCACATCCAGCCGCTCGACGATGGCCTCGATCACCAGGTCGCACTGCGCCAGGCCGGCCGCATTGTCAACAATGTGCAATTGCGCAGACCAGGCCGTGGCCTGCTCTGCAGAAATGCGATTTTTCCCTACGAGTTTTTGCCACTGGTCGTGGATACTGTCTTTGGCGGCAAGTGCTGCACCCGCTTGGGCATCCAGCAAAAAAACCTGGCTGCCGGCCTGGGCAGCGATCTGTGCAATACCGCGACCCATGGCGCCCGAACCCACGATGCCGACATTGAGAAACTGAATTTTCATAGCGCCATTATGGCTGTGGACATGCCTGCGCACTTATGTGCAAGAATGGGCTGCGCTCAAAACAGAAATTATTGTGAATATCCGTAACACCATTCTGGGAGCCGGTTTGTGGGTGGTTGCCATGGGCGCCTCGGCGCTTTCAATGGGCAACGGGCGGGGCGCCGTGGTGATCGGCTCGCCCGTCGATCTGGTCTTCGACATCCAGCCAGACCAGGGCTCTGACGTCGCATCGTCATGTATCGGTGCCACCCTGGTCGCGGGCGACACCCCCATCAGCGCCTCCCGGGTGCGCGTGACGCCCCAGGCCGAATCGGCCGGGCGCGCGGCCTCCGTCCGCGTACAGACCACCTCGGTGGTTGACGAGCCCGTGTTGACCGTCACGCTCACCGCAGGCTGTGCAGGCAAGGTCACGCGCAGCTACACCTTTTTGGCAGACCCCCCTGCGCGCCTCCCCCCTGTTGCCCCTGCGCAACTGCCGGCGGTGCCGGCAGCACTGCCGGGCACCCTCGCTGCGGGCGCATCGGGCCTGGCCGGTGCTTCTTCCCCACTCGATCGCAATGCTGCCGGTGCAGCAGCCCGTGGCGCTGCCGCAGCGCCCACCCGGGCGGCGCCGGCCAGCGCCGCTGCGGCGCGTGCCCCGCGTGCTCCCGCCGCCGCACCCGCCCGCACCAATGCGCGCGTGCTGGCCGGTGCACAGGCATCCGCCCCCGCAGCCGCCGGCCCGCGCCTGGTGCTGGAACCCCTTGATCTGTGGCTCGAAAGCCCGGTGGCCCTGCGCGCCACGGCGCAGCTGCTGTCCACCCCGGCAGAAGAATCGTCGCCTCAGCGTGCCGAAGCGGCTGCCGCCTGGAAGGCCCTGAACGCCACGCCGGAAACCCTGGCGCAGGACGCCGAGCGCCTGCGCGTGCTGGAGGCCGAGGCCAAGGCCGTGAAAGCGGGCTCGGCCCAGCAACTGGCCACCACGCAGCAATTGCAGCAGCAGCTCGACGAGGCCCAGGAGCGCTTCCCCGCCACGGTGGTCTACGTGCTGGGCGCCTTGCTGGCGCTGGCGCTGGGCCTGCTGGCCTGGGTCTGGCAGCGCGCCAGCCGCCAGGCCACGCTGTCCCAAAAATCGTGGCGCGAGTCGGTCAAGGTCAGCGCCGTGGACTCCAGCGCACCCACGGCAGGGCAGGTCGATCCTGGATGGGAGCCGCTCGAAACCTTGCCCGTCCCTTCGATGAAGGGCGATCTGCTGGCACCATCCGGCAGCGCCGCATTGTTCAAGGACGCCAAGACGGTCTCCGCACCAGCGCCCCTGTATGCCGCCACGACGGCGGTGGCGGCTGCGGCCGCCCGGGTGCCAGTTCAGGCCAAGGCGCCAGCCCCTGCGGTCGAGCCGGCAAGGGCCTTGCAGATCGTCAACCCCGACGACCTGTTCGACATCCAGCAGCAGGCCGAGTTCTTTGTCTCGGTGGGCGAGCACAACCAGGCGGTGGAGGTGCTGCGCAAGCACATCTTTGACCACAAGGAAACCACGCCTGTGGCCTACCTGGAGCTGCTGCGCCTGTTCCACACCCTGAGCCGGGCCGAGGACTTCATGCAGTTGCGTGCGCAGTTCATGCGCTATTTCAACGCCAAGGTGCCCGAGTTTTCGGCCTTCAACCGCCAGGGCCGTCCGCTGGACCGCTACCCCGATGCGCTGGCCGAGGTCGAGGCCGAGTGGAGCTCACCGGCCGTGCTGCACACGCTGGACAAGTTCCTGTTCCACCGCCCGGGCAACCAGGCGGCCGAGCCCTTCGACCTGGCCGCCTACGACGACCTGCTGCTGCTGCTGGGCATTGCGCAGACCACGCCGTCGAGCGCGCGGGGCGCACCGCCGCCACGCAAGCGCACCACGCCGGTGGAAGACTCGTTCGAGGCCGCTGCCGAGAAGGGGTTGAGCCATCTGTCGCCGCTGGACAACACGCAACCCGACTTTCCGCTCGATTCGCTGGCCGCCAGCCTGGAGTTCGATTTCGGTGAGGTTCCCTCGCCCGCTCCGGCGCCGGTGGTACGGCATTCCGGGCCTGCCGAGCTGAGGCTGGAGCCTGCATCGGGCCTGTCGCCCATCATGGGGGTTTCTTCCTCCCCCGCACCGCTGACTTCCGCGCAGCCGCGCCATCCGCCGGCAACCTACACCAGGTCGTCCATCAACCTGGACGTGGACCTGTCGGAGCCCCTGCACCTCACGCTGAGCGACCTGCCGCCCGTGCCGGTCACGCCCCCTCCGCCGGCCGGCCAGGCCGTAGGTTTCGGGGCGGAGAACGACCTCATGGAGCTGCGCCTGGAGCTGGAGCAGCGCAAGGACGACGACGAACGCAAGAAGTAGAAAAAGAAACAGGCCTTCAGGGCCTGTTTTTACAGGGCCGCCTGTGGGCCTGGGGTGTTGCTAAGAGCCTTGCATCGCCTGCATCAGCGCTGCGGCGGCGGCCTCAGGGTCGGGCGCGTTGACCAGCGCACGCACCACGGCAATCGAGCCCACGCCCGTGGCCAGCACCTCGGGAAACTGCTCTGCACCGATGCCCCCGATCCCCACCTGCGGGTAGCTGCGCAGCAGCCGCGCGTAGCCCTGCAGCCGGCCCACGCCCTGCGGCGCGGTGGCCATCTTCTTGAGCGTGGTGGGGAACACGGCGCCCATGGCGATGTAGCTCGGCCCCACGGCATCGGCGCGCACCATCTCGGCATAGCCATGGGTGCTCACGCCCAGGCGCAGGCCCGAGTTGCGCAGGGTCTGCAGGTCGCCCGCGCTCAGGGCATCGAGGTCTTCCTGCCCGAGGTGGATGCCGTAGGCGCCGGCATTGATCGCCGCGCGCCAGTGGTCGTTGATGAACAGCAGCGCACCGGTGTCCTGCACCGCCTGCACGGCAGCGTTCACTTCCCGGTCGATGGCGGCCGGGTCGTCCGATTTGAAGCGCAATTGCACCGTGGGCACGCCCGCGCGCGCCATGCGGCCCACCCAGGCGGCATCGGGCAGCACGGCGTAGAGGCCCAGGTCCTTGGGGCAGGCCGTGAATGCGTGGGCGCGGGGCAGGGCCTGCAGGCCGAAGTCTTCAGGTGCGTCGGGCCAGGTTTCGGGGCTCACGGCGCCCGTGCGGACAGTGCGTGCCTGCCAGGCGCGGGCGATGCATTCGGCATCGTGGGCGATGAAGCCCAGGGCGCTGGCGGCCTGCAGGGCCGCCAGGTAGGCTGGTTCGCTGGACGTGGGTGCCGGCACCGGCTCGGCGTTTAAGCCTGCAAACGTGGCAGCGTGGTGCGCGAGGATGGCCTTGGCCAGTTCGGTGGGTGCGGTGTCAGGCATGGTCGTCGTGGTGCCAGAAGGGGGTGCCGAGCACGGGCGTGCTGGGCTGGGCGGCATCCTGCGCGGTCATGGCACCGGCCAGGCGCGCGGTGCGGCCAGCCTGCACGGCGTTGGCGAACGCGCCGGCCATGGCCACGGGGTCTTGCGCCAGGGCCACGGCGGTGTTGAGCAGCACGCCGTCGTAGCCCCATTCCATCACCTGGCAGGCATGCGAGGGCAGGCCCAGGCCGGCGTCCACCAGCATGGGCACCTTGAGCCGCTCGCGCAGCATCTGCAGCGCATAGGGGTTCACCGGGCCGCGGCCGGTGCCGATGGGCGCGGCCCAGGGCATCACGGCCTGGCAACCCACGTCCACCAGGCGCTGGCACAGCACGAAGTCTTCGGTGCAGTAGGGCAGCACCTGAAAGCCTTCCTTGATCAGGTGCTCGGCAGCACCCACCAGGTTCAGCGTGTCGGGCTGCAGGGTGTAGTCGTCGCCGATCAGCTCGAGCTTGATCCACGGCGTGTTGAACACCTCGCGCGCCATCTGCGCGGTGGTGATGGCCTCCTGCACGCTGTGGCAGCCAGCGGTGTTGGGCAGCACCGGCACGTTCAGGCGGCGCAGCAGCTCCCAGAAGCTGCTGCCCGACTCGGCCGGGTTGCTGCCCTGGCGGCGCAGCGAGGCCGTGACCATGGCGGGGCGGGCGGTCTGCACCGCCGCTTCCAGCACGGCGGGCGAGGGGTAGCGCGAGGTGCCCAGCAGCAGGCGGCTGGCGAAGGTCTGGCCGTACAGGACCAGGGGGTCGTTGATTGCGGGTGTTGTCATGGTGGTGGGGGTGTGCTCAGCCGCCTGTTACAGGGGAAATGACCTCGACCTTGTCTCCTGGGTTCAGCGTGTGCGCCGCATAGCGGCTGTTGGGCACGAAGACCGTGTTCACGGCCACGGCAAAGGGGGGGCGGGCAGCGATGGCGGCCACGGCAGAGGCGACAGTAGCGTCCTCGGGCAGCTCGTGCGGGGTCTGGTTGATGGAAACGTTCATGGCAAAAGGGCAGCGACAGCAGCCTCCTGGGGCTGCTGCAGCAATTGCAGGTTCAGATCGAATCGGGGGGCGAGCCGGGACTGGCCCGCAGC
The DNA here is from genome assembly GCF_001428665.1 of Acidovorax sp. Root219. Lineage (GTDB taxonomy): Bacteria > Pseudomonadota > Gammaproteobacteria > Burkholderiales > Burkholderiaceae_C > Acidovorax. The sequence goes on along the minus strand of NZ_LMIJ01000007.1, from coordinate 78,315 downwards.
GAGCAACTCCATCACCACGTCGAGCATGGCCGGTGCGATCATGAAGCCGTGTCGGTACAGGCCGTTGACCTCCAGCACGCCCGGGCGCTGCTGGCGGATGGCGGGCAGGTTGTCGGGCAGCGTGGGGCGGCACTGGGTGGCCACCTCGACGATGCGCGCCTCGGCAAAGCCGCTGTGCACGGCGTAGGCGGCGCTCAGCAGCTCCAGCGTGGAGCGCACGCTGGCGGGCGAGAGGTCGTCGGACTCGATCTCGGTCGCGCCGATCACGAACAGGTGGTCCTCTTTGGGGGCGATGTAGATCGGGTAGCGCGGGTGCACCAGGCGCGTGGGGCGCTGCAGCGTGACCTCGGGCGCGTGCACGCGCACCACCTCGCCGCGCACGCCGCGCAGGGCGCGCCACGGGTCGCGTGCACCCAGGCCGCGGCAGTCCAGCACCCAGTCGGGCTGGCCCGGCTCGCCGGGGGCGAAGGCATCGGGGTGGCGCGGCGCATGCCAGTGCGTGTCCACGCCCAGGCGCTGCATCTCGTGCAACAGGGCGGCCAGCAACTGGCGGTTGTCGAGCTGGCCTTCGCCGGGCAGGTACAGGCCTTTGGTGAAGCGGTGAGCCAGGGCCGGCTCCACGGTGGCCAGGCCCGTGCCATCAAGCACCTGCAGTGCGGGGAGTTCGGGAACGGCCCGGTGGTTGGCCTGCAACTGAAGCGTAAGCCGCTGGGCCTCGCCCGCGTCCTGGCGGTGCCAGACGATCAGCGTGCCCTGCTGCTGAAAGAAGACGGGTTTCTCCAGCCCTGCCAGCAACTGCGGCCAGCGCACCAGCCCGTGCTGGCCCATGCGCACCACGCCGGGCTCGGTCACCGCCGACTCGGCCAGCGGCGCCAGCATGGCTGCGGCCACCGTGGCGGCCGACTGCTCGGCTGCCGGGCCTGCGGCGTCGTAGATGTCCACGGCGTGGCCCTGGCGGGCCAGTTCGACGGCCAGCAGCCGGCCCATGAGGCCTGCGCCCAGAATGGCAAACGACGAGGAGGAAGGGAGGTTCATGCGTCCAGCTGTGCAACAGGTGGACAAAACGGGATGGCTTTCCGTCACTGTGGAAACTCCCCACGCCAGCATGACCTGGATCGGGTAGCGGGGCCGCGTGTACGCGGGCCCCAGGGTATTTCTCAGTCGCGCGCCGCATGGGCGGGACACCCCTGTTTCGTCCGTAAGCCGCAATTACAGCACAACCCTCCGGGCCGGTGCTGACCCAGGTCATGCGCGATAATTTTCCCCCTATGACTTCTGCCCCCCTCAACGCGCCCGCTGGGCCCTCCACGGCCCCGCGCTATGCACGCGTGCTCTCGATTGCCGGCTCCGACAGCGGGGGCGGCGCAGGCATCCAGGCCGACCTCAAGACCTTTGCCGCGCTGGGCTGCTACGGCATGACCGCCATCACCGCCATCACCGCGCAGAACACGCGGGGCGTGACGGGCATCCATGGCATTCCGCCCGAGATGCTCAAGGCCCAGATCGACGCGGTGGTGCAGGACATTGGCGTGGACGCCGTGAAGATCGGCATGCTGCACTCGCCCGAGGTGGTGCGTGTGGTGGCCGATGCCATCCGTGAATACCGCTTGCCCCACGTGGTGCTGGACCCGGTGATGGTCGCCACCAGCGGCGACCGCCTGATCGCACAGGAGACCGTGGGCGTTCTGGTACGCGAGCTGTTCCCCCTGGCCGAGGTGATCACCCCCAACCTCGACGAGGCCGGTTGGCTGCTGGGCCGCACCTTGGCGGGCCTGGATGACCTGGAGCAGGCTGCGCAGGATCTGCTGGGCCTGGGCGCGCGCGCCGCGCTGCTCAAGGGAGGCCACCTGCCCGGCGACTGGGTGGTGGACATGCTGGCCACCGCCCCGGGCCAGCCCGGCCACCGCCTGCAGTCGGCGCGCATCGCCACGCACAACGGCCATGGCACGGGCTGCACGCTGTCGTCCGCCATCGCCGCGCACCTGGCCCTGGGCCTGCCGCTGCAGCAGGCGGTGGAAAGCGCCCGCGCCTACATCCTGGGGGCGATTGCCGCCGGTGCCAATGTGGTCACCGGTGGCGGCCATGGTCCGCTGAACCATGGCTATGCGCCGGTGGCGCAGCGGGTGTTCTGATCAGGCTTTGGGTCGTGTTGCCCAGGCCAGGCTGAAGCTGAACACCAGCGCGGGCAGGGCAGAGCCCGCGCCCGGCAGCACCAGCGGCGCCACGTGGTACACCGCAATGCCCACGAGCCAGATGGCCACGGGCAGCCAGTTGACCTGTGGGGCATGCTGCAGCAGTGCCGGGGCGTTGGTGCCAAAGGCCAGGCGGCCGAGGATCACGCCGAACAAGGGCACGAACACCGAGCTGAGCAGCAGCAGGAAGGGCTCCAGGCTGTGCATGGGCAGCACCAGCGCCAAGGCCGTGCAGACCGCAGCCACGGCGATGCCCCAGCGGCGCACACCCCAGCGCGGCATCAGGCTGTGGGCCGACACCGCGCCCGAGTAAGCGTCGCCATAGGCATTGTCCACCTCGTCGATCAGGATCAGCGACAGCGCGATCAGCCCGCCCTGGGCCAGCAGCAGGGCCTGCACCAGATCCTTGCTCGGCAGGGTCAGCGCCACCAGCACACCCAGCGTGTAGCACCACATATTGGCCAGCGCGTAACCCAGCCAGGTGCCGCGCAGCGCCGATCCCCCGTTCTTGCCGTGGCGCGCATAGTCGGCCACCAGCGGCAGCCACGAGATCGGCATGGCGATCACCAAGTCCAGCGCGGGCAGCACGCCCATGCCACCGGCGCCAGGCCGGTTCCACAGCTGCGCAAAGCCCTGGGCGTTGGCCAGGGACAGAAACTGCCAGCTCAGCCACAGCAGCGACAGCACCACCAGCGGCAGCGCCACGCGCGCAATCACCTTGCGCACCAGCTGCACCATCGAGGCGCTGATCAGCAGCATCACCACGCCACCCCACAGCAGCGTGGCCAGCACCGGCCACTGCGTGCCCGCCATGCTGCCCGACTGGCGGCCGATGGCCACCGTCGCCTCGCCCATCACCACCAGTTCGAAGGTGCCCCAGCCCACCAGTTGCACGATGTTGAGAATGATGGGCAGGCTGGCAAAGGTGCGGCCGTAGACCGCATGCATCAACCCGGCGCTCGCCAGCCCGCTGTCGCAGCCCAGCTTGGCCACCCAGCCCAGCAGGCCCGCGCCCACGATGGAGCCGGCGACGATGGCGATCAGCGCCTCCTTGGTGCCCAGCGCGGGCATGAGGTAGCTGCCTACCTGCATGACCAGCAGGCCCACGCCCAGGCTGAACCAGAGCGAGGCATGGTCATGCCACTGGAAGACGCGGCGGTCCGGGCCGACCGGGGCCAGCGCCTCATTGGCGGGGGCGGTGGTGGAAACGTGGGCAAGCATGGCGGTTGGGCTCTCCGTTCAGAAACGACAGAGCAGGGACAGCAGCGTATCGGCTGGCCCCAACACACCGGCCTCCGAATTGAATGGGGCAGGGAGCCAGGCGTGGCGTATGCAAACTGCTTCCCTGCGCGAGGATGATCTCAATCAGGTTCAAAGGGACTCTCTCAGTCGGCCCTGCTTGCGCAGGCCGACACCCCTAGCGAATATCGATTCTATCGCCGGACTCCACCCGGAAGTAAAACGGCCCGCACGATGCGGGCCGCGAGGCGTAAGCAGTCCAACAAGGACGGCGGAATGCATCCGGGACGCGGTTATGTAGGTGGGGCATTCAGAATGATGCGATTCTGGGCGATGTCTTTTTCAATCTGATTGATGCGGGCATTGATGTCTAACAAATCCCGTTCGATATCGTCTGGTGGAGGGATCTTGATCGACTGATAGGCCGCTATAGGACCGGCTATGACTGCAAGCGCCCAGAAGAAAAAATGGCCACCATGGAGCTTTTCGCCGAACGCGAGGACAAGGAAGATGGGAAACAGGAAGATGCCAGCCACAAGGGAGAGCAAAAAAACTACGCTGCGATAGGCGCGGGCTTTGCCCGGCTTCTTGTCCGCTGAATGGATCAACGCTGCCTTGCTCTCTTGAGCATCGGCAAGTTCCCGGTCCAGGCGCACCAGTGCCAGTTCCGCCGCTGTGCGGTCCGTGCCCTTCTGCACAGCCCGGATGGCTGTCTCCACCTTCCTCAGCCAGACGATGCCGCCAGAACGCTCCACGATCTGCTCGGTACCGCAGTAGCTGCATGCAAAGCGCTTCAGATTCTCTCCAATCTCAAGTGGTGCCGAGCAATTGGCGCAAGAAAGTTTCAGTATCGGCACTGGGGTCCTCGGGTTGATGAAGCAAATTTACCATTGGTGACCCCTGGCAAACGGCGAGGGTGGGCCAGTTGCATGCCATTGGAAGGTCGCCGTTCTGTCACATCCCCTCCCTAGACTCCCCGGCTTTACTCACGGGGAGAAAACCACAATGACAGTTCTTCGCAGCATCTGGACGCTGGGCGCGGTATGCGCCGCCACCGCACTGCTCGCCGCCTGTGGCGGCAGCGATGACAGCAGCAACGGCGAGCGCAGCGTCGGCTCCCTGCGCCTCATCGGCCAGCAGATCCTGCCGCGTCGCATGGAGTACCAGGGCACCGTCGTCGGCGGTATCTCCGGCATCGACTATGACGACAAGAGCAACCAGTTCATCCTGCTGTCGGACGACCGCACGACGACCGATTCGGCGAATGCGCCGCGCATGTACACCGTGCGCCTGAACTACGACGCCAGCAGCTTCAGCGGCGTGCAGTTCCTCTCGACCTTCAGCATGAAGCAGCCCAATGGCGCGGTGTACCCCAAGGTGCCCGATCCGCTCGTGGCCGACCCTGAATCGGTGCGCGTCGATCGCGCCACGGGCAACTATGTCTGGGTCAGCGAGGGCGACCGCACGCTGGCCTCGGGCACGATCGCCGCGCGCATCATCGACCCGTTCATCCGCGAAATCCGGCCCGACGGCACCCATGTGCGCGAGTACCAGATCCCTGCGATGTTCCGCATGTCGGCCGACAACACCGGTCCGCGCGGAAACCTCGCCTTCGAAGGCATTGCCTTCACGCCCGACAACAGCCGGGCTGCCGTGCTGATGGAAGGTGCGCTGCTGCAGGATGGCCCGGCATCGACCACCACGGCCGGCAGCGTGTCGCGCATCACGATGTTCAACCGTGCCACCGGTGCGGCCGTGGCGCAGTACGCCTATCCCGTCGACAAGGTGCAGGCCGTGCCGGTGCCGGCGGACCAGTTCACGGTCAGCGGTGCCACGGAAATCCTGGCTCTGAGCGGCACGCGCTTCCTGGTGCTGGAGCGCAGCTTCTCCGTGGGCGTGGTGGGCAACCAGATCCGCCTGTATGAAATCAACACCGCCAACGCCTCGAACGTGCTGACCACGCCCGCACTGGCCGGTGCCGCCTACACTCCCGTTACCAAGCGCCTGGTGCTCGACTTCGAAACGCTCAAGGGCCCGCTGGGCGGCATCGCCAATCTGGAAGGCATCACCTTCGGCCCCAAGCTGGCCAACGGGCGCGATTCGCTGGTGGTGGTGGCGGACGACAACTTTCCCACGGCAGACTCACAGACCGACCGCAACCAATACCTGGTGTTTGAAGTCCTTCCTTGATCGAGGTCATTCCCTAGGTCAGTGGCGGGCCCGGGAGGCCCGCCATGCTGCCTATAATTGGCCACCATGTTCCGGAGCCTTGTCGCCGTCTTTCTCCTGCACTTTTTGCTGTGCGTGGGGATTTCCGTCGTCGGTTCCTGCAAGCCCTATACGTCGTTCGATCCGCAGGACGTGGCGGCGCTGAGCCAGTCTGCACCAGGGCAGGAGGCGCCCGGTGCCAATTCCGATGCGGACGACCATGCCCTGCTCGATGACCGGCAGGACTTTCCTGATCTGCTGCAGCCCCAGCCCCTGCCCGATACCGGCACGGTTGCTGACAGGGGCCTGATTGCGCTGACCCCGGTGCGAACGCCTTCTGCGGCCATTGCGCCACCGCACAAACCGCCAAAAGCTCTGGGCATCCTCGCCTGAGCGTCCGGCCCACGGCCGGCTCCCCCTTCGCTGCTGAAGCGGTGTTTCTCCTGGGAGGCTGCCTCCCGGCAGCCTTGCGCCACGCGCACCTGGCTGTTGCCGCATCCCCCTCTGCACCGAAGCGCCCACCGGTATTCCCTGCGCCGCCGCCCCGTGGCGCCAGCGACCGGCCCCCGACATTCACCATGGAAATCGCCACCGTGCCTGCTTTTCTTCTGCCCAAGCGGCTGTCCGACCCTTGCGGGTTTGCGGGCCCTGGTGCCATTGCCCACCTGACCCCCATGAACAAGAACACCGGGGTGCATGCCCACCACAGCGCCCCCCATTTCCGGAGCAAGCCATGCGCCTGACCACCCGTAGCAAGTTTGCCGTTGTCGCCATCGTGGACCTGGCGTCCCGCTCCGTGGGCAGCCCGGTGGCACTGTCTGCCCTGAGCGAGCGGTACGAGATTTCCGTGTCCTACCTGGAGGTCCTGTTCAGCGGCCTGCGCCAGGCGGGGCTGGTGATCAGCACCCGGGGCCCGGGCGGCGGCTACACGCTCGCCCGCGGGGCGCGCGACATTTCGGTGGCCGACATCGTGCTGGCTTCAGAGGTCGGCAAACCGGGTGGTTCCAACCGACCGGTCGATGCGATGAGTTCTTCGCAAGGCGCCATGACGGCGGAGCTCTGGGCGGCTTTCAACCATTCGGTGATGGAGTACCTCGCATCGGTGTCCGTGGCCGAACTGGTGAGCCAGCAGGCACCCATCGAGCGCATGCCGGTGGCCGCAGAAAAGAGCAGCCCTGCCAGGCGCATGAAGCCCCGGCCACAGCTGCCCCGGGAAGGGGTTCCCAATTCCGTCTTTGCGCTGGGCGCCCTGAGGGCGTTGGAGTAGCGCTGCTTGCTGTTACTTGGCGGCCGTGCGAGCCGCCTCGGCCTTGGCCTTGGCTTCATCGGCCTTGCGCTGCAGTTCCTTGGCTTCCTTTTCGGCGGCTTCGGCTTCTTTCACCTTGGCTTCCTTGGCCTTGGCATCCTTGTCTGCGCTGGGGCTGGCCATGGCATTGCCGATCATGGCGCCGGCCACGCCGCCTACGGCGGCAGCGCCCAGGGTGGATCCGATGCCGGGGCGCGCTGCGGGTGCCGCTGCCGCAGCAGGGGCTGCAGCCGCCGGAGCTGCTGCAGCCGGTGCCGCAGCTGCTGGAGTGGCGGGAGTCGCCGGCGCCTTGGGCGCGGCGGTGGCGGCCGGGGCCGCCGTGGCAGGTGCTGGACGGGCCGCAGCGGGCTTGCTGCCGCCACCCATGCGCTTGGCCTGCGCGAGCGTGGGAACGGTCAGAGCGGCGATGGCCAGGGCGATGACGGCCGAGGTGGTGCGAAGCGAAGCATTCATGGGTAGATCCAGGTCCTTGTACAGGTGAGCGGACATGCTACTGAACCGGTCTTTGGCCCTGCTGCGCCAAAGGCATTGGCTGCGCATGGATACCCGCCCGCACGAAGCGTGGCAGGTCAGCCGAGCTTGCGGACCATGTCCTCGATTTCCTGGCGGTCCAGCTCCCGGCGCTGCTCCAGGTGGTCGATGACCTGGGCGAGCAGGCGCGCCGTGCGCTCTGCCGTCGTCGAGTCCTGCTCGGTGAGGCAGTCGAAGACCAGTTGGTAGGTGTCCTTTGGTGGAATCGCGCTCATGGAAGTCTCCCGGTGTCGTGCGCACAGTCTGGGCGCACATGGGCGGGGCGGCTGTAGGCCGATGGGTGGCCTGGCTGTAGTGCGCAGTCGGTTGTGGGGCGTTCCCGCCGGGCATGAAAAAAAGGTGCGCCGGCAGGCCGGCAGCACCCAAGGGAGGGAAGAGAGAAAGAAATGGCGGCTGCGCAGTCTCAGCCGCTCACGCCGACGCGCAGTTTGGCCACGTAGCCGCTGGCGTTGTCACCCGTCACGGTGGCGGTCTGCAGCGAGACGCCGTCGCTGAACACGTTGTCGGTGGCAAACGTGATCTGCGAGAGGTTGCGCACGCTGGCGTTGTAGCCATCGGCGGTGTAGACCTGCTGGCACACGGCGGTGGGGAAGGCCAGCTGCGAGGTGCGGATGGAATTGGAGCCGCGCGTGGCGCTGGCGAGGTTGCGGTACACCTCGAAGTGGATGTGCGGCATGCGGCCCGAATAGCAGCCCGGAAAGATGGACTGGAAGGTGGCCACGCCCGAGGCGCTGGTCTCCTGCACGCCGCGCAGGTAGTTCTCGCTGGTGACGCCGTTGGAGTACATCGAGTACAGGCCGTCGCGCGTGCAGTGCCACAGGTAGATGGCGTAGCCCGACAGGCTGGCGCAGCTCGATGCGGCGTTGACCAGCTCCAGCTCGATGCGCAGGGGGATGCCGGCCGCGATGCCGGTGGCGCCGCCGATGCTGGGGCGGATGTCGCTGCGCACGATGCCCGAGAGCGTGAGCGCATTGGCCACGCCCGACTGGTTGCTGTTGGTGCCGTCGCCAGGGTAGGGGCCGGCGGTTTCCTGCGGAATGATGCTGCAGGTCTGGCTGGTGGCACCGCCGGCGGCCATGCTCACCCAATGCGACAGGGGCCCCAGGTTCAGGAAGGCATAGCCGGTCTCGCGGCCATAGGCGTACAGGTTCGAATCCTGCAGGCTCACGCCCAGGTAGTTGTCGGTGGTGGGATAGAAGCGGAAGATGAAATTGGCGTTGCTCTGCGCCACGGCCGAGCTGGCCGGGAACCACTGCGGGTAGCTGGCCTGGGCCCAGTTGAGCACCGTGGATGCGTCGCTGGCCGTGTCGGCCATGCTGTTGCCCGAGAGCAGGGACATGGGCGCCATGCTGCCCACGGCCAGCCAGCGCAAGGCATTGCGGCGCGTGGCGGCCTGGCGGGTCAGGGTCTTGAGGTCGTGCTGGAGCCCGTGGTGGTGGGCGGTGTCGTCGTCGTGGTGCAGGGCGTTGGTGTTCATGGGCTTGCAGGTTCTGTTGAAGAAGGAAACCATCCACCCGGACTGCGCTGCCTTTGGCTGTCTGGGTGACCGTGTGCACAGTGTCTCGCCAGCCTGTATCCCCTGTTTATGCAGTTTGTGTCGTGGTTGAAATGAAGGGCTATTGGATCGCTGTTGGAATGACTTGGG
>NZ_LMIJ01000007.1:68942-69080 GCF_001428665.1 Acidovorax sp. Root219 | reverse complement strand
GCGGGCTCCATACGGGCCATTGCTTCGCTCGGCCTGTGGTCCTTCGCTGCGCTCGGCTCGCCAAGGCGGCTGCGGCGCCCGTCGGCAGCGCGCAGCGCGAACCGACATCCGGCGTAGCTGCGCAGCAGCAGCCGTGTT
>NZ_LMIJ01000007.1:68752-68920 GCF_001428665.1 Acidovorax sp. Root219 | reverse complement strand
GCCTGGGGTGGGTGCGTGTGCCGCAGGACACACGCACTTCGTGATCTGGCTCGTCGCGGATGTTTGAGCGGAGTTCGAAGAACGCAGCGAGTTCCGCGACGCCACCCCAGGACCGAGCATCGCAGGTTGCCCGCAGCGAAGCGGAGGGACGCAGACAGCGGGGCGCTA
>NZ_LMIJ01000007.1:326-68743 GCF_001428665.1 Acidovorax sp. Root219 | reverse complement strand
TGCCTACTTTCTTTTTGCGCAAAAAGAAAGTAGGTGCGCCGCCGGGCGCACATCCCGGCCTCCTCCCTCAACCAAGGCACACCGCCAAAAACAGTGGCAGCACGGGGCTCACATCCCGGACTTTGGCTTCGGCACAAGAGGACGCGCTGCGGGCCTCTCGCAGCAAGCAGTCAGCCTGCCAGCGGTATCACCAATTGCGCGCGCAGCCCGCCCTCGGGCCGGTTGTGCAGACTCAGCCGGCAGCCATCGCGCTCCGCCAGGTCGCGCGCGATGGCCAGGCCCAGGCCATAGCCCGCCGTGTTCCCCGGGAGGTCGCCGGCCATCGCGTGCGCCGGCAGCGGGTCCTGCGACAGCCGCACCCAGGGCTCCAACGCCTGCCCCAACTGCGCTTCGGGAATGCCCGGGCCCGAGTCGTCGATGTGCAGCACCGCGCCTTCGGGCAGGGCGTGCACGCTGAGCGTGGCGCCGCCACCATGGCGCACGGCATTGCCCACCAGGTTTCCGATCACGCGGCGCAGTGCAGCGGTGCGTGCGCGCACGCGCACGGGTGCGCTGCCGACCGGGGCCTGCAGTTGCACGGGCTGGCCCTGGTCGGCCAGGTCGTCCACCAGCGCCTGCAGCAGGGCCACCAGGTCAATGGAGCGGGCCTGGCTGCCCTCGTGCTGCTCGCGCAGCACGGCCAGGGTGTCGCCGATCATTTCGTCCATCTCGCGGATGTCGCTGATGGCGGCCTGCTGCGCCGGGCCTTCGGGCCACTGTGCCACGCGCATGCGCAGCCGGGTCAAGGGCGTGCGCAGGTCGTGCGACACGGCGGCCATGTGCAGGCCGCGCGCGTCGAACTGCTCCTTGAGCCGCTGCGACATCTGGTTGAACACCTGCGCGGCGTTGCGCACCTCCACCGTGCCGAGCTGCTCGTCGAGCACGGGCGGCTTGCCGCCCTTGTCGATGTCCTGCGACAGGGCGCTGGCCGCATGCGACAGGCGCAGCATGGGCCGAGACAGCCAGCGCGCGCCCAGGAAGGCGGCCAGGCCGATCAGCACGAAGCGGATGCCGTAGTCCATCCACTGGGAATTGAGGGGCATGGGGCCGCCCTTGCGCTGCGGACCCGGGGCTGTGAACGGGTTGGGCGGGCGGCCATCGCCGCTGCCCGCGCTGCCCCCGGGGGGCTGGAAGGACGGCGGCGCAGCCATGCGCTCGCCCCCACCCGTGGGCGGCGGGCCGGGCCAGGGGCTGCCGCCGGGGCCTGCATTCGGTCCTGACCGGGGCGGCGGCGGGCCACCGGGCATGCCGGAGCCGGTGAGGGGGTTGCCAGGCGGTAGCGAGGCCAGCGGCGGCAGGCGCGAGAGCGCAGTGCCCAGGTCCTGCTGGTGGCGCAGGTTGGTGACCACCAGGTAGGCCACCAGGTGGCTGCCGGCCAATGCTACCCACATGAGGATGAACAGGCGCAGGAACAGGGTGTCCAGGCGGCGCCAGTTCCAGCGCTTGCCCGGTGTCGCGGGTTTCACCGCTGCACCTCCACGTCGAACAGGTAGCCCTCGCCGCGCAGGGTGCGTATCAGGGGGCGATCGCGCTGGCCTTCACCGAGCTTGCCGCGCAGCCGCGAAACGGCCAGATCGATGCTGCGGTCGCTCACCACCACGCCGGGGGCGCGCGAGAGGTCGAGCAGCCGGTCGCGGCTGAGCACCTTGCCGGCATGGGCGGTAAAGGCCTCCAGCAGGCGGAACTCGGCGCTCGACAGCGCCACCATGGTGCCGTCGGGCGAGACCAGTTCGCGCCGCAGGCGGTCGAAGGTCCAGCCCTCGAAGCGCACCTGGGGTGCATCGGCCTGTGGCGGGGCGGCGGTGCCGCGGCGCAGCACGGCCTTAATGCGTGCCACCAGCTCGCGCGGCTCGAAGGGCTTGGACAGGTAGTCATCGGCCCCGAGTTCGAGTCCCAGCACGCGCGACATCGGGTCGCCCTGAGCGGTGAGCACGATCACGGGCAACTGGCCATGGTCGCGGCGCACCCACTGGCACAGGGTCAGGCCGTCCTCGTCGGGCAGCATCAGGTCGAGCAGCACCACGTCAAAACCCTGGCGCGCCAGCGCGGCACGCATACCCCGGCCGTCGCCCACGGCCTCGGTGATGAAGCCGAAGGTTCCCAGGTAGTCGAGCAGCAGGGTGCGGATGGCGGGATCGTCGTCCACCAGCAGGCATCGGATCATGCGGAAATCTTGTGGCAGTGGTGAAGGGCCGAAGGTAGCACAGCCCTGGCGGATTCAGGAGGCCGCTTGCGGTGCGGCAACGCCCAGCAGCGCGTGGAGCCTCGGGCTGGTGGTCGTGTACTGCAAGGCCACCTTGTCGCCGCTCAGGGCTTCGGCCGCGGCAAAGGCGGCCAGCGTGGCCTCGTGAAAACCACACAGGATGAGCTTGCGCTTGCCCGGGTAGGTATTGATGTCGCCCACGGCGTAGATGCCGGGCACGCTGGTGCGAAAGCTGGCGGTGTCCACCACCAGCTGCTTGCGTTCGATGGCGATGCCCCAGTCGGCAATCGGCCCCAGTCGCGGGGAGATGCCCAGGGCGGCGATCAGGCAGTCGAGCGGTTCGTTGGCGGTGAGGCCCTCGGTGTCCACCACCTGCAGCGCGGTCAGGCGCCCGCCCTCGGCCACCACGCCGGTGATCTGGCCGACGATGACCTCGATACGCCCCGCATCGCGCAGGGCCTGCAATTGCTGCAACTGCTCGGGTGGCGCCTGGAAGGCATCGCGCCGGTACAGCAGGCGGACGATGGCAGGGGCTTCGGCTTGGGGCAGGGTTGCAAGGGTGATGGCATGGGCCACGGCGGCGTCATCGCCGCCATGTACCACCACGCGCTGGCCGGTCACCACGGTGCCTGCGGGCAGGTGCTGGTAGTGCACCTGCGTGCCGACAAAAGGCTCGATGCCCTCGACCTTGAGCGTGCGCGGCACGAAGGCGCCCACGCCGGCAGCGATGAACACGCTGCGCGCCAACAGGGCCTGGCCCTGGCTGGTTTCAACGAGGATGCGGCCATCGTCCTGCAGTGCCACGGACGCGACCAGGCTGGCCAGATGCCAGTGCGGCTGGAAGGGCGCGATCTGCTGCAGCAGCAAGGCCGCCAGCTCGCGCCCGCTGCACACGGGCACGCCCGGTATGTCGTAGATGGGCTTGTCGCCATACAGCTCCACGCACTGGCCGCCGGCATGGGGCAGCGCGTCGATCACATGGGTGGTGATGCCCTGCAGGCCGAGCTGGAATACCTGGAACAGGCCCACCGGGCCTGCACCGATGACCACGGCATCCGTGGCGATGGGAGGGGACGATTGCGCGAGCGTGGACACCGGCGAATGCAGCGATGCCGCTCAGCGGACCAGCTCGTTGACCTTGCCGGGCTTGCCGTTCCACTCGTCGGCGTCGGGCAGGGCGGGCTTGCGCTTGGTGATGCTCTTCCAGCCATCGGCAAAGGCCAGGTCGGCGTTCAGCTTGATGAAAGCGATCTGGTCGGCCGGCAGGTCTTCTTCGGCAAAGATGGCATTGGCCGGGCACTCGGGGATGCAGACGGCGCAGTCGATGCACTCATCGGGATCGATGACGAGCATGTTCGGGCCTTCGCGGAAGCAGTCCACGGGGCAGACGTCCACACAATCGGTGAACTTGCACTTGATGCAGTTTTCGGAGACGACGTGGGTCATGACGAGAGTTGTGTGGGTCGGTGAAAACCCTCTATTTTAGAAGCTTTCACCGGCCTTGGGTTGCTGGGCCCCTGGGTCCGAGAGGGTGACGCAGGGGTTTTGGGCGCACAAATGTGCACTCATTGCGAATGAGGATCAGTTGACCAGCACAGCGCCGGCGGTCTTGTGGCTTGCCGTGTCCACCAGGATCAGCGAGCCGAGCACGCGCGCCTGGCCGAACGGGGCGGCGGGCAGGGGCTCCTGCAGCAGCAGTTCAACGTGGCCGATGGCGTTGGGGTCAAGCTGCGTGGCGTCGTCCTCTGCCAGGGTGTTGATGTCCAGGCGGTGCACCACGCGCTTGACCTTGGCCTTGACCCAGCGGTGCCCGTGCAGCGCCCAGTAAACGCGGCCGGCCACCAACGGCTCGTCGTCCATCCAGGCCACGGTGGTCCGCAGCTCGCGGCTGGCGGGCCAGGCCGGAACGGCAGCGGGCGTGTCGAAATCGTCCTCGGCAGCCGCCGCAGCGGGCGTGGGCGCGGCCAGGATCCAGTCGCCGCGCGACACGTCCACCTCGCGGTCGAGGATGATGCCGGCGCTCTGGCCCGCATCCACACCCACGGGGCGGCGCGCATGGTCGAGCACCTGGGCCACGGTGGCGCTCTGACCGCTCGGGAAGATCTGCACGGCCGTGCCGGGCGCCACGGCGCCTGCGGCCACCCGGCCCCAGAACACGCGGCGGCCTTGCGACGTGTCGGCGGAGGACGAGAACTTCTCTACCCACTGCACCGGGAAGGCCAGCGGCAGGCCCGTGTCGGCCGGGGTGTTGGGCAATTGTTCGAGCACTTCGAGCAGCGTGGGGCCGTTGTAGCCGCACCATCTGGCGTGGGCGTCCACCACGTTCCAGCCCTTCAGGGCCGAGACCGGCACCGTGGCGCGCACGGCAATGCCGGCATCTGCGGCGAACTTCGCAAGGGCGGCGCTGATGTGGGCGAAGGCCAGTTCGGGTTCGGCCACGGCATCGAGCTTGTTCACGGCGAACACCAGCGAGTGCACGCGCAGCAGATGGGCCAGCAGCGAGTGGCGGCGCGTCTGCGGCAGCAGCGCCAGGGCCGGGTTCTGCCAGTCGAGCTTGGTGGCATCGACCAGCACCACGGCGGCGTCGGCGCTGCTGGCGGCGGTGACCATGTTGCGCGTGTACTGCTCATGGCCGGGCGCATCGCCGATGATGAACTTGCGCGACTCGGTGGCAAAGTAGCGGTAGGCCACGTCGATGGTGATGCCTTGCTCGCGCTCGGCCGAGAGGCCGTCGGTCAGCAGGGCCAGGTCCGTCTCGCCGCCGCGCTGCACGCCGGCCAGATGGTCTTGCAGCACGGCGCGGCTGTCCACCAGCAGGCGGCCGATCAGCGTGCTCTTGCCGTCGTCGACGCTGCCGCAGGTGATGAACTTGAGGGCCGAGGCATGGTTGCTGCCAGCGTTGGCTGCGGCAGGGGCGGTGGCTTGGTATGCGGTGGTCATCAGAAATACCCGTCCTTCTTGCGCTTTTCCATCGAGGCGTCGCTCGTCTTGTCGTCCATGCGGGTCGCGCCGCGCTCACTCACGTCGGCGGCCAGGGTCTCGATCACGATCTCTGCCGGGGTGGCGGCCGTGCTCTCCACCGGTGCGGTGCAGGTGATGTCGCCCACGGTGCGAAAGCGCACGTCGCGCGTCTGCACCGTCTCGCCTTCGCGCGGTGGCGTCAGCTCGGTCACGGGCATCAACAGGCCCCGGCGGTCCACCACCTCGCGCTTGTGCGTGTAGTAGATGCTGGGCAGGCCGATCTGCTCGCGGTCGATGTACTGCCACACGTCGAGTTCGGTCCAGTTGCTGATGGGGAACACGCGAAAGTGCTCACCGGGCTGCAGCCGGGTGTTGAACAGGGTCCACAGCTCGGGGCGCTGGGCCTTGGGCTGCCACTGGCCGAAGCTGTCGCGGTGCGAGAAGATGCGCTCCTTGGCGCGGGCCTTCTCTTCATCGCGGCGGGCGCCGCCGATCAGTGCGTCGAAGCGGAACTCCTCGATGGCTTCGAGCAGCGTGACCGATTGGTGCACGTTGCGGCTCTCGCCGGGGTGGGCCAGGCGCACGGTGCCGCGGGCCATGGAGTCCTCGACGCTGCGCACGATGAGTTCGGCACCCAGTTCCTTGGCGCGCGAATCACGGAAGTCCGTGACCTCTTTGAAGTTGTGGCCCGTGTCGATCATGAGCAGCGGGTAGGGGATGCGGCCCGCGCCGAAGGCCTTCTCTGCGCACTTGAGCATCACCAGCGAATCCTTGCCGCCCGAGAACAGCAGGGTGGGGCGCTCGAAGGCGGCAGCCACCTCGCGCAGGATGAAGATGGTTTCCTCTTCCAGGGCGTCGAGGTGCGAATTGTTCAGGTGGTGGCTCATGTTCTTGTTCTGCAGCAGCGCGGCATCGGTGCGGGCGTTCATGGTCGGGTCAGCGGTGGGGGGTCAATGCGCGATGTGTAGGCCGCACTCGCGGTTCTCTTCGCCCTTGGTGGGGTCCACGTAGTCGAAGTTGTTCGGCAGGCCGTGCTGCTGGCAGTACTCGTACAGCTCCTTGGACGACCAGTGCAGCAGCGGCGCGACCTTGATCAGCCCGTCGGGGTTGATGCTCACCGGGTCCATCTGCGCACGCACGGCGGTGTCGGTGGCGCGCAGCGCGGTGAACCAGACCTTGGGGGCCGTCTCGCGCAGGGCGCGGGTAAAGGGCTCCAGCTTCACTTCTTCGGTGAAGGCGGCATGGCGCGGGTCGTCCAGCCCGGGCGTTGCGCCCTCCACGGCCTCGCGGTGCGCACGCGAGCGGCGCGGCAGGTAGATCTGCAGCTTCAGGCCGAGCTGTTTCGTCACTTCATCGGCAAAGCGGTAGGTGGCTTCGGTGTTGTAGCCGTTGTCCATCCAGACCACCGGAACATCGGGCTGCACGCGGCTGACCATGTGCAGGATCACGGCCTCGAAGGGGCGGAAGTTGGTGGTGACGATGGGGCGCTGGCCCAGGCCCAGGGCCCAGGCGACGAGACCCTCGGCGTTGCGGCCGAGTTCGGCGTTTACGGATGCGAGATCGAATTGGCTCATGGTGTTATGCGGTGACGGCCTTGTCGGCAAAGATCGGCTGGTGGTTGACCGCGTCGCCCTGGTAGAAGCCAGGGAACATCTCGAACTGGCGCTGCGCGTCCGCTGCGTCCACGCCCTCGCGCAGCACGGCCGACGAAAAGCCCGTGCGCTGCATCTGCACCAGCTGGTCGATCAGCACGTCGCCCGTGGCGCGGATGTCGCCCTTGAAACCGCGGCGGCGGCGCAGCAGAAAGGCCTGGCTGAAAGCCCGGCCGTCGGTGAAGCTGGGGAAGTGCAGGTCCACGCGCTCCACGCCGTCCAGCGCCAGCGCCAGGGCATCGGCATCGTTGGCCAGCGCCACGCTGCGCGTGTCGCCTTCGGCAGGGGCCTGGTGGTCTTGGGATGCAAGTATCTTCATGGGGTGTCTATCTCTGTTCTGGGGCGGGGCTCAGGCGGCAGCCACGGCCTCTTCCTTGTGGCGGGCCGTCTTGGCGGCTTCCTTGAACGGGTCCAGGCCGGCGCGGCGCACGGTGCTCTGGAAGGTCTCGCCGCTTTCGCGCAGGTCGCGGTAGGTGCCGAGCACGGCTTCGATCACGTCAGGCACTTCGGCCGCCGAGAACGAGGGGCCGATCACCTTGCCGGCCACGGCCGCGCCCGACAGGTCGGAGCCGTCCGAGCCGCCCAGCGTGACCTGGTACCACTCCTTGCCGTCCTTGTCGACGCCCAGGATGCCGATATGGCCGCTGTGGTGGTGGCCGCAGCTGTTGATGCAGCCGCTGATGTGCAGGTCGATCTCGCCGATGTCGTCGAGCTCGTCGAGGTCCTGGTAGCGCTGCGTGATGGCTTCGGCAATGGGCAGCGAGCGCGCATTGGCCAGCGAGCAGAAGTCGCCGCCGGGGCAGGCGATCATGTCGGTGAGCAGTTGCACGTTGGCGCTGGCCAGGCCCAGGGCCTTGGCTTCCTGCCACAGGTCGAACAGGCGGCTGGCGTGTACCCAGGGCAGAAGCACGTTCTGGTCGTGCGTGACGCGGGCTTCGCCGGCGGAGTATTGGTCCACCAGGTCGGCCAGGGCCGTGAGCTGTTCGCTGGTGGCATCGCCGGGCGACTGGCCTGCGCGCTTGAACGACAGCGTGACGGCGCGCAGCTGTGCATTCTTGTGTGCGTGTACGTTGCGCTGCAGCCAGCGGCCAAAGGCCACGTGCTCGGCGGCCTGCGCTTGCAGCGATGCAGCCAGGGCGGCGGGGTCGGCATCGGGGATGTCGGCCAGCACGGGCGGCACGAAGCAGGCGGCCACGCGGTCGAACTCGGCCTGGGGCACGGTGTGCGGGCCACCGTCGATCTCCATGATCTGGCGGTACTCTTCTTCCACATCGTCGATGTACTTCTGGCCTTCGGACTTGACCAGAATCTTGATGCGCGCCTTGTACTTGTTGTCGCGCCGGCCGTGCTCGTTGTACACGCGCACGATGGCCTCGATGTAGTTCATGATCTGGTTCCACGGCAGGAACTCGCGAATCACGGTGCCGATCACCGGGGTGCGGCCCATGCCGCCACCCACGAAGACCTTGAAGCCGATCTCGCCGGCCTCATTGCGGGCCATGTGCAGGCCCACGTCGTGCCAGCCGGTGGCCGCGCGGTCGTCCGCCGCGCCGCTGATGGCGATCTTGAACTTGCGCGGCAAAAAGGCGAACTCGGGGTGCAGCGTGGTCCACTGGCGCAGGATCTCGGCGTAGGGGCGGGGGTCGATCAGCTCGTCCACGGCCACGCCGGCCAGTGCATCGGTGGTGGTGTTGCGGATGCAGTTGCCGCTGGTCTGGATGCCATGCATGTCCACGCTGGCCAGCAGGTCCATCACGTCGGCCGCCTTGGACAGCGGGATCCAGTTGAACTGCACGTTGGTGCGCGTGGTGAAGTGGGCGCAGTTCTTGGGCAAAAAGGTCGTGCCCAGCAAGCCCTGGCCTTCCATGGCGGCCTTGAAGACAGCGGCTTCGGGTTCGTCGTAGTCCCGCGCGATGGTGGCCAGCACGCGCAGCTGGCGGCTGGCGATCTCGCCGTAGGGTACGGCCACGCGCAGCATGGGCGCGTAGCGCTGCACGTACCAGCCGTTCTGCAGGCGCAGGGGGCGGAAGTCGTCTTCCGGCAGCTTGCCGGCCTGCCAGCGCTCGAGCTGGTCGCGGAACTGGCGCGAACGCTGGTGGACGAACGTTTTGTCGAATTCTGTGTATTGGTACATCGTGGGGTACTCAGATCATTATCAATTTGGCGCCTGCCCAGGCCAGCAGGACGGACAGGGCGGAGCGGATCAGGCGCTCGGGCGTGCGGGTGACCAAGCGTGAGCCCAGCCAGATGCCCGGCAGCGAGCCAGCCAGCAATTGTGCAAGCAAACTCCAGTCCACGGAGCCCAGTGAGGCATGGCCCAATCCTGCCACCAGGGTCAATGGCACGGCGTAGGCAATGTCGGCGCCGATGATGCGTGGCAGCGGCAGCAGTGGGTACACCAGCAGCAGCACGGTAACGCCGATGGCGCCCGCACCCACCGAGGTGAAGGTGACCAGCGTGCCGATCACTGCGCCCAGCAGCACCGGCAGGCTCCAGTGGCGCGGGCGGGTGGCCTGATCGGCGTTGGCCAGGCGCAGGGCCTGGTCAGCCGCCTGGCGCTGGCGCGAAAAGGCCACCACCTTGTACAGCGTGGCCGCTGCCGTGAGCAGCAGGGCAAAGCCCAGCGTGGTGGTCATGATGCGCTGGGCCTGGGCGCTGGCCGGGCCCAGTTCCTTGAGCGCCCACAGCGCCAGGATGGCGGCAGGGATGCTGCCCGCACACAGCTGGCCCACCACGCGCCAAGGCACCAGGCGCTGGCGCGCCATGCTCACCGTGCCGCCCATCTTGGTGAAGGCGGCGAACAGCAGGTCGGTGCCGATGGCCAGGTGGGGCTTGATGCCGAAGAAAAAGATCAGCACAGGCGTCATCAGCGAGCCACCGCCCACACCGGTCAGGCCAACGATGAGGCCTACCGCAAACCCCGCAAAGACAAACGCCAGATCGTGCATGCCAGCGAATGTAGGGGGGCGGCTTATGGAAACAAACTATTGTTTTGTCCTGCCCTTATGCGGATAAGCTTATGCGCCAATGCTGGTGCGGGTTTGCGCAGCGTGGAGAGGGGCCTCGCCCTTGTTGCCTGTGGGTTACACGCCGGCCAGCCGCTCGGCGCCCAGCGCCCTGGCCAGCTTTGCATCCAGCGGCAGCGGTTCGCCCTGCAGCCGGGCCGCGAGCAGTTCGCCGCACAGCACCGACAGGGTCAGCCCGCGCGCGCCCATGGCCGTGCAGGCCCACAGGCCCGGCAGGGCCACGCCATCGACCGGGCCCACCACGGGCAGCCGGTCGTGCAGGGTGCAGCGCACGGCGGCCCAGGTGCGCAGGCCATCGGCCGGTGCATCCGGGCCCGCCATGGCGGCAAAGTCGGCCTGCAGGCGCTCGGCTGCGGGTGGCAACAGCCCCTGCATCTTGGCCTGGTTGGCGGCATGGGCCTCCCGTTGCTCGGCGGGCGTGGGCGGCAGCGCAGTGAGGCCGCGCTCGAAGGTCGATCCCATGATCCATGCGCGTGGTGCACCCGGTGCATCGGACAGCGGGAAATCCGGCACCAGGTTGCCATTGCCGTTGAGCGGGAAGGGCGCCAGCGGCGCAGCGCCGGGCCCATAGGTGCCGATGGACACCTGGCCGCGCAAGGCCTGCAGGGGCCAGTGGCTGGCCAGCAGAGGGCGGCTGTCGGCGCCTGCGGCAATCACTACCACCGGGGCCTGGGCGAGCACATGGGCTTCAGCGTCCAGCGCCTGCCATGCGGCGTCGGGTGAATCGTCCACGCGCTGCAGCCGGGCCACGCAGCAGTCGCCCTGCCAGCTGATGCCCGGCTGGGCGAGCAGCGCGGCCACCAGGCGCGCAGGGCGCAGCCAGCCCGCATGGGGGTGCCAGTTGGCGGGGGTGCCGGCCGGTAGCTGGGCCTGTCGCAGCGTGTCTTCGCTGGCCGGCTGGCTCCAGTCGGTGCCGGGGCCCTGGGCCCAGGTGGCGGGCAGGGCCTTGTTGCGGGCCTTGTCGGCGGCATGGCGCTCCAGCACGCCACTCTGGCCAAAGTCCTGCCCCTCGTGCAGTAGCGCGCAGGCCTGGGTCAGGGTGGCGCGCACCCCGCTGCGCGACAGGCGCGACAGCAGGCTGTCGTCGGGCGAGACATGGGGTGCGAACACGCCGGCGGGCAGGCCCGAGGCGCCGGCCGCTGGTGCCGCCGCCTGGTCCAGCACCCGCACGCGCCAGCCGCGCCGCGCCAGGCTGGCTGCGCAGGCCGCGCCGGCCACGCCGCCGCCGATCACGATGCAGTCGCCCGGTGGCCGGGATTCTGGCTCCGCCTGGGTCTGCGGCGCGGTGCGCGGTTCCCAGTGTGGGTTGTAGGTGGCGTGCAGGTTGTCGCGCTTGGGGGGCACGCCGGGCATGCGCGTGACCTCGAAGCCGCACTGGGCCAGGGCATCGCGCACGGCGCGCGCAATGGTCCAGGTGGCCAGGCGCGTGCCGCGCCGGCAGCAGCGTGCCACGGCCTTGAGGGTGTGGGCATCCCAGATCTCCGGGTTGCGCTGGGGGCTGAAGCCATCGAGGTAGACGGCATCCACGGTGAGCGCCTGCTGGCGCAGCATGGCCTGGGTGTCGCCCACGTAGAGCGTGAGCAGCACCCGCCCTGCGTCGAAGCTCAGCCGGTGCACGCCCGGCAGCAGGCCCCACCACTGGGCGTGCAACTGCTGCGCCAGCGGTGCCAGCTCGGGATGGGCCGTGGTGGCGCGCAGCAGGTCATCGGCCCCCACGGGCCAGGCTTCGGTGGAGACGAAGTGCAGCAGGCTGCAGCGCTCGGGGTCGGCCCTCCAGGCAGCCCAGGTCACCAGGAAGTTCAGGCCGAAGCCGAACCCGGTTTCCAGGATGCGCCATTGCGCTTGCCCAGCCCACGCCTGCGGCAGGCCGCAGCCGTGCAAAAACACCTGGCGGGCCTGCGTGAGGCCGCCGTTTTCACTGTGGTAGCGGTCGCCGAAGCGGGGGCTGTAGGGGGTGCCGTCCGGCAGCCAGTCGACAGGCTCGGACATGGGCAGGGTGTGCGCTGAGCGCTTATTCAGGCGTTGGGGGCACGTAGCCCGCTGCTGCGTCGGCACCGCCGCCGAAGAAATGGTTCTCCATCTGGCGTGCCAGGTACTGGCGCGCGCGCGCATCGGCCAGGTTCAGGCGGTTTTCATTGACCAGCATGGTCTGGTGCTTGAGCCAGCCGGCCCAGGCCTCCTTGCTCACGCCTTCCCAGATGCGCTTGCCCAGCTCGCCCGGGTAGGGAGGGAAATCCAGGCCTTCGGCTTCCTTGCCGAGCTTGATACATTGAACGGTGCGTGCCATGGGGATTTTCCTTGTAAATCGTGGTGTGAGCGAAGTGCTCAGATAGTTTCGGTATAAAGAACTGAAATCTTAGTTGTTTAAGTTTTGATGGCGGCCTCCCAGAATGCGGTCCATCGGTGTCCAGCACCTTTCCGCATTCCTATCCAAAG
Organism: Acidovorax sp. Root219; assembly: GCF_001428665.1. Taxonomy (GTDB): domain Bacteria; phylum Pseudomonadota; class Gammaproteobacteria; order Burkholderiales; family Burkholderiaceae_C; genus Acidovorax. Next base: position 56,426 of record NZ_LMIJ01000007.1, on the reverse strand, counting down.
AGGCTCCTCCATGAACTTTCGCCGCGACTTTATCAAGTTTCCCTTTGCCGCTGCCCTGGTGGGCAGCTTGGCCCTGACGGCATTGCCGTCGTTTGCCCAATCGGTGACGCTGCTGAACGTCTCCTACGACCCCACTCGCGAGCTGTACGTGGAGTTCAACCAGGCCTTCGCCAAGTACTGGAAGGGCAAGACCGGGCAGGACGTGACGATCAAGCAATCGCACGGCGGCTCGGGCAAGCAAGCGCGCTCCATCATCGACGGCCTGGACGCCGACGTGGCCACCCTGGCCCTGGCTGGCGACACCGACGCCCTGCACACCAACGGCGGCTGGATCCCCAAGGACTGGCAAAAGCGCCTGCCGCACAACAGCTCGCCCTACACCTCGACCATCGTGCTCGTGGTGCGCCAGGGCAATCCCAAGGGAATCAAGGACTGGGACGACCTCATCAAGCCCGGCATCAGCGTGATCACGCCCAACCCCAAGACCTCGGGCGGCGCCCGCTGGAACTACCTGGCCGCCTGGGAGTTCGCCAAGCGCAAGCTGGGCAGCGACGCCCAGGCCAAGGATTTCGTAGCCAAGCTCTACGGCAACGTGCCCGTGCTGGACACCGGCGCCCGCGGCTCCACCATCACCTTCGCCCAGCGCAACCAGGGTGACGTGCTCATCGCCTGGGAGAACGAGGCCTACCTGCTCGAAAAGGAATTCGGCACCAAGTTCGACGTAATCGCGCCGTCGCTGTCCATCCTGGCCGAGCCCGCCGTGTCCGTGGTCGACAAGAACGTGGACAAGAAGGGCACCCGTGTGGTGGCCGAGGAATACCTCAAGTTCCTGTACAGCGAGGAAGGCCAGGACATTGCCGGCAAGAACTTCTACCGCCCGGCCATTTCCGACAAGGCCAAGGCCAAGTACGCCAAGCAGTTCCCCAAGCTCAACCTGGTGACCATCGACGGCGCCTTCGGTGGCTGGGACAAGGCGGCCAAGGACCACTTCGCCGACAACGCAAGCTTCGACCAGATCTATACACGCAAGTGAACCCCGCCCATCGCGCAAAGGACAGTTCTCCATGTCAGCCCTCTTGATTGCCGGCAGCCCGTCGGAACGCTCGCGCTCAGCCGCCCTGCTGGACGCCGTGGCCCAACGCCTGTCGGTGCGCGGCGCGCTGGTGGACCGCATCCACATCCGCGACCTGTCGCCCCAGGCACTGCTGCTGGCCGATTTCGCCCACCCCACGGTGGTCGGCGCCGTCGACCAGGTGGCCCAGGCGCGGGTGCTGGTGGTGGCTACGCCGGTCTACAAGGCGGCCTATAGCGGCGTGCTCAAGGTCTTCCTGGACCTGCTGCCGCAGACCGCGCTCAAGGGCAAGATCGTGCTGCCCCTGGCCACGGGCGGCAGCCCGCACCACATGCTGGCGCTGGACTATGCGCTCAGGCCCGTGCTGCAGTCGCTGGGCGCCAAGCACATCCTGCCCGGCATCTACGCCACCGACTCACAGGTCGCCCTGACGCCCGAGGGCGCCTACGACCTGCATGCAGATATTGCCGCCCGCCTGGACGAAGCGGTGAACGTGCTGATCACCGAAACCCTGCGCCCCCCGGCTGCGCAGGCCGGGCGCTTTGCGCCGGTGCACTTCTCGCAGGTGCGATGTAGCGTCTGACGCAGTGGGTGTCGCCCGAGCTTTTCAACGCTCCGGCGGCATCCACATCCCCCTCTTTTCTCCCCATTTTGTTGTCGAGCCGGCACCCGCCGATGCGGGCAGGCCAGGCCGCCGCATGCCCGCCGCCACCGGTCGAACCACCGCACCACCAGATATTGCTGAAAGACACCTTGCCATGACACAAACCTTCCTCTCTTCGCGCCGCCGCCAGGTGGTCCTTTCCAGCCTGGCCGCTGCCGCCCTGGGCGCCACCGGTGGAACGGCGTTCGGCCAGACGCCGGCACGCGTGCTGCGCGTAGGCCACCAGAAGGGCTGGCTGTCCATCCTCAAGGGCCGCGGCACGCTCGAAAAGCGCCTGGCCCCGCTGGGCGTGAAGGTCACCTGGACCGAATTCAACGCCGGCCCGGTGCAGCTCGAGGCACTCAACGTGGGCGCCATCGACTTCGGCGACGTGGGCGAAGCGCCCCCGATCTTTGCCCAGGCCGCCGGTGCGCCGCTGGTGTATGCCGGCGCCACCGTGCCACGCCCGGCACTGGAGGCCGTGATCGTGCCCAAGGACTCGCCGATCCGCAGCGTGGCCGACCTCAAGGGCAAGCGCGTGGCCTACAACAAGGGCTCCAACGTGCAGTACTTCCTGGTCAAGCTGCTGGAGAAGAACGGTCTGAAGTACGGTGACGTGCAGTCGATCTTCCTGGCGCCGGCAGACGCGCGCGCCGCCTTTGAGAAGGGCGCCGTGGACGCCTGGATCATCTGGGACCCCTTCCTGGCCGCAGCGCAGAAGACGCTGGACGCCCGCCTGCTGGTGGACGCCACCGGCGTAGTCAACAACCGCGCCTACTACTTCACCTCGCGCGACTACGCCACGCGCAACGCCGACGTGCTGCGCATCGCCATCGAAGAGGTCAACGCCATCGACACCTGGGCCTCGAAGAACCAGGGCGCGGCCGCTGCGGAGCTGACCACGGTGCTGGGCCTGGACCGCAGCATCACCGACTTGTACCTGAGCCGCGCGAAGTTCGGCACCGCCCCCGTGACGCGCGAAATCATCGCCGAGCAGCAGTCGATCGCCGACACCTTCTTCGAACTCAAGCTCATCCCCAAGAAGCTCAACCTGCTGCACGCCGCGCCGGTGGACCTGGGCGCCTGACCCTCTTCCCGGGAGCCTTCCATGCACACCCCCATGCCCTTTCCCCTGCACGAGCAATTGCGCCGCGTGCTGTGCGTGACCGCGAGTTCCTGGGGCCTGCCCACCCGGCCGCGCTGCGCGGGTGTGCGTGCGCCCCGGTTCGGCTTTGCCATCTCCTACTGACGCCATAACAAAAGAGGTTTCCTATGCAGATCTTCTGGTTCATTCCCACCCATGGCGACAGCCGCTACCTGGGCACTTCCAAGGGCGCGCGCCAGCTCAGCCACGACTACCTGCAGCAGGTGGCAGTGGCGGCCGACAGCCTAGGCTACGAAGGCGTGCTCATTCCCACCGGCCGCTCGTGCGAAGACCCCTGGGTGATCGCTTCGAGCCTGATCGCGGTCACCAAGAAGCTCAAGTTCCTGGTCGCTGTGCGCCCGGGCCTGCACCAGCCCGCGCTGGCCGCGCGCATGGCCGCCACCTTCGACCGCCTGTCGGGCGGGCGCCTGCTGATCAACCTGGTGACCGGTGGCGATCAGACCGAGCTGGAGGGCGATGGCGTGTTCCTCGACCATGCCACGCGCTACGAGCAGTCGGCCGAGTTCATCCGCATCTGGCGCGAGATCATGGCCCGCAGCCACACCGGCGAAACCTATGACTTCGAGGGCCAGCACCTTACGGTGAAGGGCGCCAAGCTCTTGTTCCCGCCGCTGCAGAACCCGCATCCACCGGTGTACTTCGGCGGTTCGTCCGACGCGGCCCACGACCTGGCGGCCGAGCAGGTCGAGACCTACCTCACCTGGGGCGAACCCCCGGCCGATGTGGCCAAGAAGGTGGCCGACGTGCGCGCACGTGCGGCCAAAAAGGGCCGCACGGTGAAGTTCGGCATCCGCCTGCACGTCATCGTGCGCGAGACCGACGAGCAGGCCTGGGCCGCGGCCGAGGAACTCATCAGCCACGTCGACGATGCGACCGTGGTGCGCGCCCAGGCGGTGTTCGCACGCATGGACTCGGAAGGCCAGCGGCGCATGGCGCGTCTGCATGCCGGTGGCGCCAAGCGTGCGCGGGCGGACCTGGAGATCAGCCCCAACCTGTGGGCCGGCGTGGGCCTGGTGGGCGGCGGTGCTGGCACGGCCCTGGTGGGCGACCCAAAGACGGTGGCTGCACGCATCACGGAATACGCGGCCCTGGGCCTGGACACCTTCGTGCTCTCGGGCTACCCGCACCTGGAAGAGGCCTACCGCTTTGCCGAGCTGGTGTTCCCGCTGCTGCCCCTGTCCGTGCGCGAGAAGCTCAGCGGCGGCAACCCGCTGGGCCCGTTCGGCGAATCGGTGGCCAACGAGCTGCCACCGCGCGCCTCGCAAAGCTGAGCGCACGGCACCCAAGGAGATCCGCCCATGGCCATCCATTCCATCAACCACGTGCAACTGGCCTTTCCGGCCGGTTCGGAAGAACCCATCCGCAACTTCTACAGCAGCCTGCTCGGCCTGCCCGAGGTGCGGCTGGCCGCAGGCAACGCGCTGCATTTTGCCGCCGGTACCCAGCGCATCGACCTGGTGCCCACCGACCACTGGCAGGGCGCGCCCTCGGTGTCGCACCTGGCGCTGGAGGTGCAGGATCTGCCCGCGCTGCGCGGGCGCCTGCTGCAGGCCCAACTGCCGCTGGTGGAGAACCGGGCGCTGCCCGGCTACCTGCGTTTTTACGTGAAAGATCCGGCGGGCAACCAGCTGGAATTTCTGGAACCCGACACCGAACGACAGGAGTTCGCATGACTTCATCATCCCTCCGTGAGCTGCAGGTCTCGCCTGTGGCCGACTCCATCGACGCGCCCAGCCTGGCGCCGCTGGTGCCCTCGCAATGGCTGCGCTTTGCCAAGGGCGTGCTGCAGCGCCTCTTGCCCTGGGCCGTGCCGGTCACCCTGATCGTGGTGTGGCAGGTGGCCTCGTCGCTGGGCTGGCTCTCCACCCGGGTGCTGCCCGCGCCGCTGGAGGTGATCAAGGCCGCTTGGACGTTGACCGCCTCGGGCGAGCTGTGGACGCACGTCAAGGTCAGCGCCGGCCGGGCGCTCGCGGGCCTGGCCATCGGCGGCGGCCTGGGGCTGGCGCTGGGGCTGCTTACGGGATCGGTGCGCCTGTTCGAAACCTTGCTCGATTCCACCATCCAGATGGTGCGCAACATCCCGGCGCTGGCGCTGATCCCGCTGGTGATCCTGTGGTTCGGCATCGACGAGTCGGCCAAGCTGTTCCTGATCAGCGTGTCGGTGTTCTTCCCGATCTACCTGAACACCTTCCACGGCATCCGCAACGTGGACCCGGGCCTGATCGAGATGGGGCGCACCTATGGCCTGTCGCGCTGGCAGCTGTACCGCCAGATCATCCTGCCCGGCGCGCTGTCCAGCATCCTGGTGGGCCTGCGCTTCTCGCTGGGCCTGATGTGGGTGATCCTGATCGTGGCCGAGACCATCTCGGCGCAGTCGGGCATCGGCTACCTGACCATGAACGCACGCGAGTTCCTGCAGACCGACATCGTGCTCGTGGGCATCCTGCTGTACGCGCTGCTGGGCAAGCTGGCCGACCTGTTCGCCAAGGGCCTGGAAGGCTACTGGCTGCGCTGGCACCCCGGCTACCAGAGCGCCTGATACGGATTCGCCTTCAACCGTCTGACGTCGTTGGTTCGCCTTGCCGTGCTACAGCACTGTCTGCGGCTTCCCGCCTAGTCATACGGTCGAACGCGAATCCGTAGGACCCCTACCACCGCATTCCAAGATTCCAAGGACCCGCATGTTTGCCTATTCTTCCATCCTCTCCCGGCGCACGGCGCTGGCGCTGCTGGCTGCCACGGCCAGCGGCCTGGCGTCCGCACAAAGCGGCGCCAAGCCCGATACCGTGCGCATTGGTTACCAGAAGTCGTCCACCCTGATCGTGGTGCTCAAGACCCAGGGCACGCTCGAAAAGCTGCTGGCGCCCCTGGGCACCAAGGTCACCTGGCATGAGTTCACCAGCGGGCTGCCGCTGCTCGAAGCCCTGAACCTGGGCAACATCGACGTGAGCGCCGACGTGGCCGACACCGTGCCGGTGTTCGCCCAGGCGGCTGGCGCCGCACTGACCTTCGTGGCGCAGGAGGCGCCGTCCCCCTCGGCCCAGGCCATCGTGGTGCGCGCCGATTCGCCGCTCAAGACCGTGGCCGACCTCAAGGGCAAGAAGATCGGCTTTGCCAAGGCCGCCGGTGCCCACTACCTACTGATCGCCGCGCTGGAGAAGGCCGGCCTGTCGTTCAAGGACATCGACCCCGCCTACCTCACGCCGGCCGACGGCCGCGCCGCCTTCGAGCGCGGTGCCATCGACGCCTGGGTGGTGTGGGACCCGTTCCTTGCCGCCGTGCAGCGCCAGTCGAATGTGCGCATCCTGGCCGACGGGCGCGATGTGGCCTCCTACCAGCGCTACTACCTGGCCGCCACGCCATATGCCCAGGCGCGCGCCGACGTGCTGCGCGTGCTGTTCGCCGAGCTGCAGAAGGCCGGCACCTGGGTCAAGGGCAACCCCAAGGACGCCGCCGCGTTGCTGGCACCCGTGTGGGGGCTGGATGCCGCCACGGTGGAGCAGGCCAACAGCCGCCGCAGCTACGAGGTGCGTGCCGTGTTGCCGGGCGGCCTCTCCGAGCAGCAACGCATTGCCGATGCCTTTCTGTCCGAGAAACTGCTGCCCCGGCGTGTGAACACGCTGGACGTGGCGCTCTTCAAGCCGGGAGCCTGACACCATGGCACAAACCAACGTTTCATCGCCCGCAGGCGGCAACAACGGCGTGCGCCTGGAAGTGCGCGGCGTGGACAAGCGCTACGGCGCCCGCGAGGTGCTCAAGAAGACCGAGCTGGTGATCGAGCCCGGTCAGTTCGTGGCCATCGTGGGCCGCAGCGGCTGCGGCAAGAGCACGCTGCTGCGCCTGGTGGCGGGCCTCGAATCTGTCTCGGGTGGCACCATCCGCCTCGACGGCCAGGCCGTGGACGGCCTGAGCCAGGACACGCGCATCATGTTCCAGGACTCGCGCCTCTTGCCTTGGAAGCGTGTGGCCGACAACGTGGCCCTGGGCCTGCCCACCGAGCGCCGTGGCGCCGCCGCCGACGTGCTGGCCCGCGTGGGCCTGGGCGACCGGCTGGGCGAGTGGCCGGCACGCCTGTCGGGCGGCCAGCGCCAGCGCGTGGCCCTGGCGCGTGCGCTGGTGCACAACCCGCGCCTCTTGCTGCTCGACGAACCCCTGGGCGCGCTCGATGCGCTGACCCGCATCGAGATGCACCGCCTGATCGAAGGCCTGTGGCAGGCCAGCGGCTTCACCGCGCTGCTGGTCACGCACGACGTGCAGGAGGCGGTGGCCCTGGCCGACCGCGTGATCCTGATCGAAGACGGGCAGATTGCGCTGGACCAGCTGATCGACCTGCCGCGCCCGCGCTCGCATGGCGATGCCGCGTTTGCCGCCATCGAAAAACGCATCCTCGACCGCGTGCTGCAAAAGCCCGATGCCGGGCCCAGCGCCGCCGACGCGCGCTGGCCCGGCGTGCCCGCGCATGGCCTGCGCTGGGCGGTGTGAGCGCCTTCGCCCCCTCTGATTTTTTGACCCATCCATCCGTTCCCGGACTTTCAAGGAGAAACACCATGTCCATTCAAGCCATCAACGTGCGCAACCAGTTCAAGGGCAAAGTGCGCGAGATCATCCGCGGCGACGTCGTCTCCGAGGTCGATGTCGAAACCCCCTGGGGCATCGTCACCTCCGTCATCACCACGCGCTCGGTGGACGATCTGGCGCTGGTCGTGGGCTCCGACGTGGTCGCGCTGGTGAAATCGACCGAGGTGTCCATCGCCAAGCTGTGATGCCTGCCTGGGGGCGCCTTCAGCCCCCTTGAAGGCCCCGCGACGCGGGGCCTTCACATTTGCGGGGCGGGCATAGCCATATCCGTTTTTCTTCGTTGGCTCCCGGAGCGTCCAGACCTAAGCTGCGGGCTTCGATTCGCCTCCACAGGATTCCCGCATGACCGCCAGCAGCACCGCAAAGCCCCGTACCCTTCAACTCGGCCTGGTGCTGCATGGCGTAGGCGCTGGCTGGGGTGATTGGCGGCATGAAAATGCGGTCACCGATGCCAGCGTGAACTTCGGCTTCTACAAGGCGCAGGCGCAGCTGGCCGAGCAGGCACGCTTCACCTTCCTGTTCGTGGCCGACAGCGTGCATATCACGCCGCGGTCCAGTCCCCACTACCTCAACCGCTTCGAGCCGCTGACCATTCTCTCTGCGCTGGCCGGCGCCACCTCGCACATCGGTTTGGTGGCCACCGTGACGGCCAGTTACAGCGAGCCCTTCACCGTGGCCCGGCAGTTCGCCTCGCTCGACCACATCAGCGGCGGCCGTGCGGGCTGGAATGTGGTCACTTCATGGCTCGACGGCAGCGCGCGCAACTACGGGCGCGAGGAGCACTATGCGCACGACGTGCGCTACCGCCTGGCCGGTGAGCACCTGGACGTGGTGCAGGGCCTGTGGGACTCGTGGGAGGACGACGCAATGGTGCGCGACAAGGCCACCGGCCGGTTCTTCGACCCGGCCAAGCTGCACCGCCTGGACCACCAGGGCGAGTTCTTCGCCGTGGAGGGGCCCCTGAACATCGCGCGCTCGCGCCAGGGCCAACCCGTGATCTTCCAGGCCGGTGCCTCGCCCGATGGCAAGGCCTTTGCGGCGCAGCGGGCCGATGCGATCTTCTTCCATGCCGACAGCTTCGAGGAGGCGCAGGCCTACTACCGCGACGTGAAGGCCCGTGTGCGGGCCGAGGGGCGCAACCCTGACGAGGTGTTCCTGCTGCCGGGGTTTCGCCCCATCGTGGGCAGCACCGAGGAGGAGGCCGAGCGCCGCTACGAAGAGTTGGCCGCGCTGGTACCCATCGAGAACGCCATCGCCGCGCTGGCCCGGCCGTTCAACGACCATGACTTCTCGCAGTACCCGCTGGACGAGCCCTTCCCGGACCTCGGTGAACTGGGCCGCAACAGCCAGCAGAGCACCAGCGACCGCATCAAGCAGCATGCGCGCGAGCACGGCCTGACCCTGCGCGAGGTGGCCCTGTGGCACGCCCGACCGCGCCGCACCTTCGTGGGCACGGCCGAGCAGGTGGCCGATGAAATCCAGCGCTGGTTCGAGGGCGGCGCGGCCGATGGCTTCAATTTCTTCGAGGCACTGCCCAATACCTCGCTCAAGGCCTTCGTGGAACTGGCCGTGCCGGTGCTGCAGGCGCGCGGGTTGCTGCGCACGGAATACGAGGGCGAAACGCTGCGCAGCCATTTCCAGCTGCCGGTGCCCGCCAATCGGCATACGGTAGCGGCCGCAGGTTCGGCCTTTGTGCGCGAAGAAGCGGTAGCAGCCTGAGCCCTGGCCGGCTCAGCCGCCGTAGCCCATGATCGCCACGGCATGGCAGCCCGTGCCTGCGGCCACGAAGCCGTGCCATACGGCGTGGGCGTAGCGCAGCCGTGAATCGAGCACGAAGAATGCCACCCCCACGGTATAGGCCACGCCGCCGGCGATGAGCCAGTGCGCGCTCCACTGCGTGAGGTGGCCGATGAGGGGCAGGGCGGCCACCAGGGCCAGCCAGCCCATGAGCACGTACATGCCGGTGGACAGCCACGCCGTGCGCAGCCGGTTGAAGGCCTTGAGCACCAGGCCCAGCGCGGCCACGGCCCAGACCAGCGCCAGCAGGGCGAAGTTCCAGTCGCCATCGGGACGGTGCAGGGCGAAGGGTGTGTAGCTGCCCGCGATGAACAGGTAGATGGCACCGTGGTCGAGCTTCAGCGCCGCCTGCTTGAAGCGCCCTTCGGGCAGGGCGTGGTAGACGGTGGAGGCCAGGTACAGCAGCACCATGGTGGCGGCGAAGACGATGGCGCCGGCCACGCTGGCAGCGCCCTGCGGGCGTGCGGAGGCGATGAGGAAAGGGGCCGCGATGACGGCGGCCAGCAGTGCCAGGCCGTGGCTGGCACTGTTGGCCAGTTCTTCGCCAGGGGTCTGGTCGCGGCACTGCATGGCAAGGACCGTCTCGGCCCGGGATCAGCGGTGCAGGGCCGTGTGCTGCCGTTCGCGCCAGGCGTGGTAGCGCGAGCGCTGCAGCGCGAACAGCTCCACCAGGCCCCAGGCCATCGCGCAGCCCATGATCCCGAACAGCGCCACGGTGCGCAGCGGTTCAATCCTGCGCGGAGAGCGGGAGCGGTTCGTCATGGAAGAAGCAGTCGTTGTCAGGAAGGTCGAAGGAGAACCAGCTCTCGTCCAAGAGCTCGTCGAACAACCGCTGCAATCCGAGAAATTTCCAGAGCATGGTGACCTCCTGGGTGGTGTGAAGCTCCCCCAAGATAGCCTTGCCGTGTGACGGTTTTGCGTCAGTGTGGCAATCGCAACAGGCCTGCGCAAAGACCCTGGCGCAGGGGGCTGCGGGCGCTATGCTGGCTGTTTTTCGCTGCCAGAGACAACCACCACCGTGCCCGACACCGTTCTGCCCGAACTTGCGGCGCTGCAAAAGATCATCGACCAGGGCGGCGACCGCCTGGACGCCCGGGTTGTGCATACCGTGGAGATGCCTTCGGGCGAGCGCTTTCCCATCCACGCCATCAGCCTGGGCAACCCGGACCGCAGCGTGCCGGCCATGGGCTTCTTCGGCGGCATCCACGGGCTCGAAGGCATCGGCGCCGAGGTGGTGATTGCCTACCTGCAGAACGTGGTGACGCGCCTGCCCTGGGACCTGGCCCTGAACCAGCAGCTCGAGCAGGTGCGCCTGGTGTTCATGCCCATCGTGAACCCGGGCGGCATGTGGGCTGCCACCCGGGCCAACCCCAATGGGGTGGACCTGATGCGCAATGCCCCGGTGGACGCACTGGACCGGGTGCCCTTCCTCATCGGCGGCCAGCGCCTGAGTGCGGGCCTGCCTTGGTACCGCGGCAAACCGGGTGCGCCCATGGAGGCCGAGAGCCGGGCCCTGTGCGAGGTGGTGCACGATGAACTGCTGTCCCGCCCGTTCAGCATCGCGCTGGACTGCCACTCGGGCTTTGGCATCAGCGACCGGCTGTGGTTTCCGTTCGCGCACACGAAGAAGCCCATTGCCCACCTGCCGGAGCTGCATGCGCTGCACGAGATCTTTCTGCAGGCGCATGCCTACCACCCCTACATCATCGAGCCGCAGAGCGCGCAGTACCTCACGCACGGCGACCTGTGGGACCACCTGTACATGCAGGCCTGCAACGACCCCACGCGCACCTTCTTGCCGCTGACGCTGGAGATGGGCTCGTGGCGCTGGATCAAGAAGAACCCGCGCCAGCTGTTCTCGCGCAAGGGCATCTTCAACCCGCTGATCAACCACCGCTTGCAGCGCGTGCTGCGCCGGCACATGCCGCTGCTCGACTTTCTCTCGCGCGCGGCGGGCAGCCACGAGCGCTGGGTGCCTGCGCCTGAAGCGCGGGTGCAGCGGCGTGCCGATGCGCTCAGCTTCTGGTATTGATGGCATGGCGATGCCGCAGCCAAACCGCTGGATCTTTCTGCGTGGCCTTACGCGCGAGGCCGTGCACTGGGGCAGCTTCGTGCCGGCCTTTCTGGCCGCCATGCCGGGTGCTGAGGTGCTGATGCTGGACTTGCCGGGCAACGGTCGCTGGCATGCGCGCCCAAGCCCATCGTCGGTGGCGGCCATGGTGGCCCAATGCCAGGCGGAGCTGGAACGGCGCGGCAGCACCGGGCCGCACCACCTGCTGGCCATGTCGCTCGGGGCCATGGTGGCCACCGAATGGGCGCGCACGGCCCCGGACGAGGTACAGGGCTGCGTGCTCATCAACACCAGCTTCGGCACCTTCAGCCCCTTCTACCGGCGCCTGCGGCCGCGCAACTATGTGGCGCTGCTGCGCGAGGTGTTGATGGCGCCCACCCCGCTCGCAGCGGAGTCCGCCGTGCTGCGGCTCACCAGCAACCGTGCGCCGCAGCGTGCGGCCGTGGTGGCCGACTGGGTGGCCGCGCGCGCGCAAAGGCCCGTGTCTTCATCGAATGCCCTGCGCCAACTGGTGGCCGCTGCACGCTACCGGGCGCCGCGCACGTGCCCTGTGGACCGCATGCTGCTGCTGGCCAGCACCCAAGATGGCTTGGTGAGCAGCCAGTGCTCGCAGGCCATCGCCAGTGCCTGGGCTTGCCCGCTAGTGCTGCACCCCTGGGCGGGGCACGACCTGCCGCTGGACGATCCGGCCTGGGTGGCCGGGCAGGTGGCCGATTGGGCGGCGGCCCGCCGGTCAGCGGCCTGACTGCGCCCACCAGGTGGGCAGCAGCGCACGCACTTCGGGGCGGCCGAAGCGGTCGTCCATGAGGTGCACCACGCCTTCGTCGCTGGGCGTGCGGATCACGCGGCCCGCAGCCTGCACCACCTTCTGCAGGCCAGGGTAGAGGTAGGTGTAGTCGTACCCCTCGCCGAACAGCGCCTGCATGCGCTCCTTGACCTGCTCGTTCACGGGGTTGACCTGCGGCAGGCCCAGCGTGGCCAGAAAAGCGCCGATCAGGCGCCGGCCCGGCAGGTCGATGCCCTCGGCGAAAGCCCCGCCCAGCACCGCGAAGCCGATGCCCTCGCTGCTCTCGGTGAAGCGCGCAAGGAACTGCTTTTGCTCCGATTCGAGCATGCGCCGCGACTGGCTCCAGTGCGGCAGGTGCGGATGGCGCTCGGCCAGCATCGTGGCCGCCTGCTGCAGGTATTCGTAGCTGCTGAAGAAGGCCAGGTAGTTGCCGGGGCGCTCTGCGAACTGCTGCGCCATCAGCGCCACGATGGGCGCGAGCGAGGCCTTGCGGTCGGGGTAGCGGGTGGAGATGTGGCGCGCCACCTGCACCGTCAGCTGCGCGGCCTGGAACGGCGATTCCACATCGATGGCCAGGTGGTCCGTGGGCAGGCCCAGCAGGTCGGTGTAGTAGCGCTCGGGCCGCAGCGTGGCCGAGAACAGCGTGCTGGTGTGCGCGGCCTCCCAGCGCGGGCCGAGGAAGGGCGCGGGCACCAGGTTGCGGATGCACAGGGTGGAGCTGCCGGGCGCCCGGGCGGCCTGGGGCAGGCCCGGGGCCGTGGGCCGGGTGGCGTCCACCAGCGAGTGCGCGTCGAGCAGCCCGGCCATGCGCACCAGGTGCAGGGCATCGAAGTAGAAGGCCTGCAGGGCGGCATCGGGCTCTGCCGGGTGCTCGGCCAGGTGGTCGGTGAGGGTGTTACCGCACTGCTGCAGCGCGGTGAGCAGGTCTTCGGGAAAGGCCTCGTGCACCGCATAGGCGGTAGCCTGCCGCTTGTCCAGCGCCACCCAGGCGCGGCGCACCTTGTCCAGCGCCTTCTTGACCGCAGGGTAGCGGCTGGCGCTGGTCGACTTGCGCGCTTGGGCCAAGCCGTCGGGGCGCAGCTCGGCGGTGTACATCTTGCGGCCCCGGTCCACGAGGTTGTGGGCCTCGTCCACCAGCAGCGCCGTGCGCCAGCCATTCGCCTGGGCCAGGCCGTGCAGCAGGCCGCCCATGTCGAAGTAGTAGTTGTAGTCGCCCACGACCACGTCGGCCCAGCGCGCCAGTTCCTGGCTCAGGTAGTAGGGGCAGACCTGGTGCGCCAGCGCGGCGCTGCGGACCTCGCTCTGGTGCAGGGTGATGCGTTCACCCGCGGCGCCAGGCCGCAATGCGGCGGCACGTGCGGCGGGCAGACGGTCGTAGAAGCCCTGGGCCAGCGGGCAGGACTCGCCGTGGCAGGCCTTGTCGGGGTGCTCGCAGGCCTTGTCGCGTGCCACCAGCTCCAGCACGCGCAGCGGCAGGTCAGGTGCGCTGTCGGCCAGGCGAGCGAGGGTATCGAGGGCCGTCTGCCGGCCTGAGGTCTTGGCGGCAAGGAAGAACACCTTGTCCAAGCGCTGCGTGGGCGCCGCCTTGAGCAGCGGGAACAGCGTGCCCATGGTCTTGCCGATGCCGGTGGGCGCCTGGGCCATGAGGCAGCGCCCGGCGCCTGCGGCCTTGTACACCGCCTCGGCCAGCGGGCGCTGCCCGGTGCGAAAGCCGCCGAACGGGAAGGCCAGGGCGGTGAGCGCTGCATCGCGCGCAGCGCGGTGTGCCACCTGCGCCTCGGCCCAGGCCAGAAAGCGCTCGCACTGTTCCTCGAAATGCCGCTGCAGCTCGGTCGCACTGCGGCGCTCGGTGAAGACCGTCTCTTTCTGGCTGCCGATGTCGAAGTACACGAGCGCCAGGTCGATGTGTTCAAGCCCCTCCTGCGCGCACAACAGCCAGCCGTAGATGCGCGCCTGCGCCCAGTGCAGCGCGCGGTGCGAGGCGGGCTGGCGGTCGAGCCGGCCCTTGAAGGTCTTGACCTCGTCGAGCCGGGCATGCTCGGGGTCGAAGCCATCGGCGCGGCCGCGCACGCGCAGGCTCTTGTAGCTGCCGGCCAGCGCCACCTCGGCACGGTAGCCGTCGCCCCGGCGGGCGGCAGCCACGGCATGGCCGGCCATGCCCTCCAGGGCCGTGGGGGCGGGCGTGAAGCGCAGGTCCAGGTCACCCTGCTTGGCGGTGAACTCGCACAGCTCGCGCACCGCCACGGTATAGGTCATGGGGCCTCGGTACAGGGAGGCAGGTCGTCTGCAGCCGGCTCACCCAGGTGGGCCTGCGCCAGTTCGTCTTCGCTGCGCAGCGGCGTGGCCTTGCACAGGGCCATCCACACCGCGAAAGGCAGGGCGCAACTGGCATGGCGGGCGGGGCGCAGTAGCTCGAAGCGGCCATCGTCGAGCCCGCCGTGCAGCACCCAGATGCCGAAGTGCTCAGGGATCTCGCCGGGCTCGGCCACACCGGCCGGAAACACGTAGTAGCACTCCTCGCACAGCCACTGGTAGGCCTGGCGCTTGGCGTCGTGGCGCAGGTCCGAGAGCAGATCGGCGCGGCTGTACTTGATCTCGTGCACCATGGGCTGCAGGTAGGCCGGCACCGTGGTGTTGCGCACTGAGAACAGGTCCGGCCGTGCCATGCGCCAGACATTGGCGGCCTTGCGGCTTGTGGGCGTGTCCTCGCTCCACAGCGGGTTGCTGGTTGCCGGAGTCAGCGGCGCAGTTTCCGGGGCCGCACCCTCGATCACGGCGCGCAGCGACAGCTCGCGCCAGACGATGCGGCCCGAGGCCAGCAGGTGCGCGGCAAACTTCTGGCCCAGCCGGTCGTGCGCGCTCAGGGCCCGCACTCCGCGCTGGCGCGCCTCTGCCAGGGTGCGCAGGCCGTCCTCCGTGAGCTTCAGGGTCTCGAAGCCCTCGGGCGAGGTGTGCAGGGCGACCAGCTGCGCAGCCAGCAGGTCGATCTCCAGCGCGTCCTTGCAGGGCCAGCCGGCCGAACGCCAGATCTGCATCAGGCGGGTGCGGTGGAAGCGGTTGATGGTCGGCGCCGTCATATGGGCTCGGGGATTCTTCAAAACACTGATTGTAATTACAGTATTTCCCCCCTTTCGCCCTTGCCGTCACCCCTTCACCGTGTTGTTACACCGCCGGGAACCTCACCACTCCGCGAAACTGCCATCCTTGTGGCGCCAGACCGGGTTGCGCCAGCGGTGGCCTTCGGCGGCGCGTTCGCGTACATAGGCTTCATTGACCTCGATGCCCAGGCCCGGGCCCTGGGGGATGGCGACCATGCCGTCCTCGTATGCAAACACCTCGCCGTTGGACACATAGTCGAGCAGGTCGTTGCTGGCGTTGTAGTGGATGCCCAGGCTCTGCTCCTGGATGAAGGCGTTGTAGCAGACGCCGTCGAGCTGCAGGTTGGCCGCCAGCGCAATCGGCCCCAGCGGGCAGTGCAGGGCCAGGGCCACGTCGTAGGCCTCGGCCATGGTGGCGATCTTGCGCGTCTCGGTGATGCCGCCCGAGTGCGAGGGGTCGGGCTGGATGATGTCCACATAGCCCTCGGACAGCACGCGCTTGAAATCCCAGCGCGAGTACAGCCGTTCGCCCAGCGCGATGGGGGTGGACGAGAGGTGCGCCAGTTCCTTCAGTGCCTCGTAGTGCTCGCTGAGCACGGGTTCCTCGATGAACATCAGCCGGTACGGGTCAAGCTCCTTGAACAGCACCTTGGCCATGGGCTTGTGCACGCGGCCGTGGAAGTCCACGGCAATGCCCACGTTGGGGCCCACGGCCTCGCGCACGGCCGCCACGTTCTGCAGGCACTTTTCCACCTTGTCGAAGCTGTCCACATACTGCAGCTCCTCGGTGCCGTTCATCTTCACCGCTGTGAAGCCCCGGTCCACCGCGGCCTTGGCCGCTGCCGCGGTCTCGCCGGGACGGTCGCCGCCGATCCAGCTGTAGACCTTGATGCGGTCGCGCACGCAGCCGCCGAGCAGCTCGGACACGGGCACGCCCAGGGCCTTGCCCTTGATGTCCCACAGCGCCTGGTCGATGCCGGCCAGTGCGCTCATGTGGATGCCGCCGCCCCGGTAGAAGCCGCCACGGTAGAGCACCGTCCAGTGGTCCTCGATGTGGCGCGGGTCTTTACCGATGAGGTAGTCGCCCAGTTCCTCGATGGCGGCCGCCACGGTGTGGGCCCGGCCTTCGAGCACGGGCTCGCCCCAGCCGACGATGCCCTCGTCGGTCTCGATTTTCAGAAAGCACCAGCGCGGTGGCACCAGGAACGTGGTCAGTCGGGTGATCTTCATGGCGGGGAGTTCGTCGAATAGTGGGGAGGGGATCCGTCAGGGGGCGGGATAGGACTGGCGCCAGGCCTGCATGAAGGCGGCCGCCTGGCGCGCCACGCTGGCGGTGCTGTCGCCGGGCTTGTAAAGGGCCGAGCCCAGGCCGAAGCCGCTGGCACCGGCTGCGGCATAGGCCGCAATGCCCTCGGGCGTGATGCCGCCCACGGGCAGCAGCGCCACCGGCGGGCGCAGCACGGCACGCCAGGCCTTGAGCACGGCGGGCGCCAGCGCCTCGGCCGGAAAGAGCTTGAGCGCATCGGCCCCCGCCGCCAGCGCGGCATAGGCCTCGGTCAGCGTGGCCACGCCCGGGGCGCAGGCCATGCCGGCCGCCTTGGCGGCGCGGATCACCGCCGCATCGCTGTGCGGCATGACCACGATCTGCCCACCGGCAGCGGCCACGGCGGCGCAGTCCTCGGGGCGGATGACGGTGCCGGCGCCGATCAGCACCTCGGCCGGTAGCGCGTCGCGCAGCGCGCGGATGCTGGCCAGCGGCTCGGGCGAGTTGAGCGGCACCTCGATGATGCGAAAGCCGGCCTCGCAGAGCGCCTGGCCGATGGGTACCACTTCGGCGGGCGATACGCCGCGCAGGATGGCGACCAGGCCGCAGCTTTGCATGGAGGCGGAAAGAAGGTCGGAAGGAGTCATGCGCATCGTGCAGCTTGTGTGTCGGTAGGGGTCACCAGCGCGGCGGCGGTGGCGATCTGCCACAGCCCCCGCGCGGTGGCGTTGTCGGCCATTTCGGGCGCCGGCAAGCCGTAGGCGGCCAGGGCCAGGGCGTAGCGCCGGCACAGGTCGGGCTCGCCGCAGAGCACCACGTGTGCGTGCGCGGCGCCTGGCGCCTGTTGTGCCGCCAGTGCGACCACTTCGTGGCCGATCAGCAGGCCCGAGAGGTAGTCCGCCTGGGCCGTGCCGGACAGCGCGCCCGTGAGCCCGAGCGTGCGCGTGCTGAAGATGTGCGAGAGCAGGCCCAGCGAGGCCTCTGCCGAGCGCGCCACTTGCAGGCCGCGCGCAAACGCTGCGTCGTCGGGCGCCTCGGCAGGCTGCATGGTGCGCCCGAGGATGGTGTGTCCGCGCAGCGCCGCAAACACCTCACCGGTCATGAAGGTGTGGAACTGTTCGATGGAGCGGCGGCGCGCCAGTACCCACTTGCTGTGCGTGCCGGGCAGGCCGATCAGCACCGGGGCATCGCCCGGCAGGGCCGAGGCCGCCATCACGCCCAGCACCTGCGTCTCCTCGCCGCGCATCACATTGGGCAGGTCGCCGCGCTGGAGCAGGCCGGGGACAATATGCACGCGGGGGCCTGTGCTGTGCTCCACCAGCGTGAGTCCGCGCGCCAGGTGGTCCAGCGAGGCGGGCGATTCGAGGTAGCGCGCTTCGCGCCAGCCCTGGGCGCTGCCCACCATGCCGCAGGCCAGCACGGGGATGCCGGGCCGGGCCTGCACCCAATCGCCACAGACATCGTCGAAGGCATGCTCGAAAGCAGCGCCTTGGGTCGCGTGGGCCTGGCCATTGGCTGCGACGGGCAGGTTCATGATGCCCCAGGGGCGCTGGCGCATCTGCTGCACCTGGCCTGTGTCGTCGAAGCGGAAGGCGCGCAGCGAACTGGTGCCCCAGTCCAGCCCGATCAGGGCGGCCGCGCCGTTGGAAAGGGCGGTGTTGCTCGTCATTACCGCGCCCAGCGCAGCACCAGCAGGTCGAGCCGGCGCGCGATGTCGATCAGCCCCCGGCGCACCTCGGGGTGCATGGCGGGGAAGGGGTGGCGCCCGGCCTCGCTGGCGATCACGCCGCCTTCCTTCATCAGCGCCTTGGCGGTAAGGATGCCGCCC
Source organism: Acidovorax sp. Root219 (assembly GCF_001428665.1). Lineage (GTDB taxonomy): Bacteria > Pseudomonadota > Gammaproteobacteria > Burkholderiales > Burkholderiaceae_C > Acidovorax. Next base: position 38,123 of record NZ_LMIJ01000007.1, on the reverse strand, counting down.
TGGCGGTTCTCGTGGTTGATGAGCGGCAGCCAGCGCTGGTAGAGCGCGAAGGCCTGGTCGGCATCGCCCTGGCGGTGCGCCTCGAGGATGGGGCGTATGCCATCGGGAAAGCCGCCGCCGGTCATGGCACCGGTGGCGCCAGCGTCGAGGTCGGCCAGCAGGGTGATGGCTTCCTCGCCATCCCAGGGGCCTTCGATGGCGGCGCCGCCCAGGCGGATCAGCTCGCGCAGCTTGCTGGCAGCGCCCGGCACTTCGATCTTGAAGTAGGCCAGGTGTTCGATCTCCTGCGCCATGCGCGCAAGGAACGGGGCCGATAGCACGGTGCCGCTGGCCGGCGCATCCTGCACCATGATGGGAATGCCGATCGCATCCGACACCCGGGCATAGAACTCGTAGATCTGCGCCTCGGGCACGCGGAAGGTGGCGCCGTGGTAGGGCGGCATCACCATCACCATGGCGGCGCCCATGTCCTGCGCGGTGCGGCTGCGCTCGGCGCATACGCGGGTGCCGTAGTGCGTGGTGGTGACGATCACCGGCACGCGGCCGGCCACATGTTCGAGCGACAGGCGGGTGAGGGTCTCGCGCTCTGCGTCCGAAAGGGAAAATTGCTCGGAGAAGTTGGCCAGGATGCACAGGCCGTCCACGCCGGCATCGATCATGAAGTCGAGGCAGCGCTTCTGGCTGTCGAGGTCCAGGGTGCCATCTTCGTGGAAGGTGGTGGGCACCACGGGGAAGATGCCGCGGTAGCGGGGGGGCTTGGCAGAGATGGTCGTTGGCATGTCGTTGTGGAGAGAAGTGGTCATCAGTGCGAATGGCGCGGTACGGCAGCGCCCCGGCAGCCGACCAGGAAGTCGAAGTCGCAGCCCTCATCGGCCTGCAGCACATGGTCCACGTACAGGCGCTGGTAGCCGCCGCGCCCGCCCATGTCGGTACTGGCCAGCGCGGCCAGGCGTGCGGCCAGTTCCTCGTCGCTGATGTCAAGGTGCAGGCGGCCCTGCTCGCAGTCGAGTTCGATGAAATCACCGTCGCGCACGGCGGCCAGCGGCCCTCCCGCAGCCGCCTCGGGCGCCACATGCAGTACGACCGTGCCGTAGGCGGTGCCGCTCATGCGCGCGTCGGAGATGCGCACCATGTCCTTCACGCCCTGGCGCAGCAGCTTGGGCGGCAGGCCCATGTTGCCCACCTCGGCCATGCCGGGGTAGCCCTTGGGGCCGCAGTTCTTCATCACCATCACGCAGCTGGCGTCGATGTCCAGGTCTTCATCGACGATGCGCTCCTTGTAGTGCTCCAGGTTCTCGAACACCACGGCGCGCCCCCGGTGCTTGAGCAGTTCGGGCGATGCCGCCGAGGGCTTGAGCACCGCGCCGCGCGGCGACAGGTTGCCGCGCAGGATGCAGATGCCGCCATCGGCGATCAAGGGGTTGTCTATCGGGCGGATCACCTCGTCGTTGTACTGCGGCGCTTCGCGCACGTTGTCCCACAGGCTCTTGCCGTTGACGGTGAGCGCGTCCGGGTGGGGCAGCAGGCCGTTCTCGCCCAGGCGGCGCAGCACGGCAGGCAGGCCGCCCGCGTAGTAGAACTCCTCCATCAGGAAGCGGCCCGAAGGCTGCAGGTCCACCAGCGTGGGCGTGCCGCGGCCGATGCGCGTCCAGTCCTCCAGGTCCAGCTGCACGCCGATGCGGCCGGCGATGGCTTTCAAGTGGATCACGGCGTTGGTCGAGCCGCCGATGGCCGCATTGGTGCGGATGGCATTTTCAAACGCCTCGCGCGTGAGGATCTTCGAGAGCGTGAGCCCTTCGTGCGCCATTTCCACGATGCGCCGGCCCGACATGTGCGCCAGCACATAGCGGCGCGAGTCCACGGCCGGGATGGCCGCGTTGTGCGGCAGCGAGGTGCCCAGCGACTCGGCCATGCAGGCCATGGTGCTGGCCGTGCCCATGGTGTTGCAGGTACCGGCCGAGCGCGACATGCCGGCTTCCGCCGCGAAGAACTGGTGCTCGTTGATCTCGCCGGCCTTCAGCGATTCGTGCAGCCGCCACACGGCCGTGCCCGAGCCGATGTCCTTGCCGTCGAGCTTGCCGTTGAGCATGGGCCCGCCCGTGACCACGATGGCTGGCACGTCGCAGCTGGCCGCGCCCATCAGCAGGGCAGGGGTGGTCTTGTCGCAGCCGACCAGCAGCACCACCGCGTCGATGGGGTTGCCGCGGATGGCTTCCTCCACGTCCATGCTGGCCAGATTGCGCGTGAGCATGGCCGTGGGGCGCAGGTTGGACTCGCCGTTGGAGAACACCGGGAACTCGACCGGAAAGCCTCCCGCCTCGTAGATGCCGCGCTTGACATGCTCAGCGATCTTGCGAAAGTGGGCGTTGCAGGGTGTGAGTTCGGACCAGGTGTTGCAGATGCCGATGATGGGGCGGCCGTCGAATTCATGGTCCGGGATGCCCTGGTTCTTCATCCAACTGCGGTACATGAAGCCGTTCTTGTCGGCGGTGCCGAACCATTCGGCGGAGCGGAGCTTGCGCGGGGAGGTGGTCATGGTTGTTTTTGGGGGAGAGGGAGATGCGGGGTCACTTGGAAGTGCGGTGCGTCAGCAGGCGCTGCAGCAGGCAGAAGACGAAGAGCAGCACGCCGACGACGATGCGTGTCCACCACGAGCTGAGCGTGCCGTCGAAGGAAATCAGGGTCTGGATGATTCCGAGCATCAGCACGCCGAACAGGGTGCCGGCCACGTAGCCCACGCCGCCTGTGAGCAGGGTGCCGCCGATCACCACGGCGGCGATGGCATCGAGCTCCATGCTCGTGGCGTGCAGGCCGTAGCCCGACAGCATGTAGAAGGTGAACACCACGCCGGCCAGCGCCGAGCACAGGCCCGAGAGCGTGTACACGCCTATCACCGTGGCGCGCACCGGCAGGCCCATGAGCACGGCCGAATGCTCGTTGCCGCCCACGGCATACACGTTGCGGCCAAACGGCGTGCAGTGCGCGACGAAGATGGCGGCCAGCAGCACGGCCATGGCGATCAGCGCGCCCAGCGAGAGCGAGGCACCCTCCCACAGTTCGAGGCGCCACTGCGCCATCGCGGAATAGGCCTCGTCGGCCATGCTGATCGAGTCGATGCTGATCAGGTAGCACAGGCCACGCGCCAGGAACATGCCCGCCAGCGTCACGATGAAGGGCTGCAGCCGAAAGCGCTCGATCAGAAAGCCCATGAAGGCCCCGAACACCGTGCCCATGAGCAGCACCAGCGGGATGGCTGCGAATGGGCTCCAGTGGTGGTGCTCCACCAGGCTGGCCAGCACCATGGTGGTCAGCGCCACCACCGAGCCCACCGACAGGTCGATGCCGCCCGAGAGGATCACGAAGGTCATGCCCACCGCGACGATGATCAGAAAGGCGTTGTCGATCAGCAGGTTGAGGAACACCTGGGCCGAGAAGAAACCGGTGTAGAGCACCGAGCCCGCCGTGGCCATGGCCAGGAACAGCGCGATGGTGGCCGCCAGCGGCAGGTACTTGGGGTTCAGGCGCATGCTGGGAGAAACAGGGCGTTGTGTTGGCGCGGCGGCGGCAGGTGCCACATCCAGGGTGGGGCTGTGTCCGCCGCTCATGACAGGGCTCCCCCGGCCGCAGGCCGGCGCACCAGGGCGCCGATCTGCGCGCGGAAGTCGGGCGACTGCAGCAGCATCACGATGAACACCACCACGGCCTTGACCACCAGGTTGATCTCGGGCGGCACGCCCAGCGAGTAGATGGCGTAGGTCAGCGTCTGGATGATGAGCGCGCCGATCACGCTGCCCACCAGGCTGAAGCGCCCGCCGGTCAGTGCCGTGCCGCCCAGCGTCACGGCCAGGATGGCATCGAGCTCCAGCATCTGGCCGGCATTGTTGGCATCGGCACTCTTCACGTTAGAGCTGATGAGCAGGCCTGCGATGCCCGCACACACGCCGCAGAAGGTGTAGGCCGCCACGACCAGGCGGCGCGACTGCACGCCGGCCACGCGCGCCGCCGTGGGGTTGATGCCCACGGCCTGGACGAACAGGCCCAGCGCCGTGCGCGTGACCGCCAGGTACAGCCCGGCAAACACGGCGGCCAGCACGAACAGCGAAAACGGCAGGCCCAGCAGGTAGCCCCCGCCCAGGAAGAAGAAGGGCGCGTAGTAGATGGTGATGATCTGCCCGTCGGTGATCAACTGGGCAATGCCCCGGCCGGCCACCATCAGGATCAGCGTGGCGATGATGGGCTGCATGCCCACCTTGGCGACCAGGAGGCCGTTCCACAGCCCGCACAGTGCCGCCACGCCGATGGCGCCCAGGATGGCCAGCGGCAGGGGAAAGCGGCTCTCGCCGCCCGAGACCGAGCCGCCGATCATCCAGGCGCCCACGGCGGCGGCGATGGCCACCACCGCGCCCACCGAAATGTCGATGCCGCGCGTGGCGATCACCATGGTCATGCCCAGCGACACCAGCGCCAGGGGTGCCGCACGGTTGAGGATGTCGACCAGGCTGCCGTAGAAGTGGCCATCGCGCCACTCGATGTGCAGAAAGCTCGCGTTGAAGGCCGTGTTCACGGCCAGCAGCAGGGCCAGCGTGACCAGCGGCCAGGTGAGCCGGTGGCGCAGCGCAGCGGCCAGCAGAGAAGAGGAGGGGGAGGGTGCGTCAGGCATTTTCGGCGGCAATCAGTTCGTACACGGCTTCTTCGCTGCTGCCTGCAGGCAGCTCGCCGACCTTGCGGCGGTCGCGCAGCACCACGATGCGGTGCGCCACGCGCACCACTTCGCTCATTTCGGAGGAGATGAAAACCACCGCCATGCCGGCATCGGCCAGGCACAGGATCTGCTCCATGATTTCCTGCTTGGCCGCCACGTCGATACCGCGCGTGGGCTCGTCCAGGATCAACAGGCGCGGCTCGATGGCCATCCAGCGCGCGAGGATCGCCTTTTGCTGGTTGCCGCCCGAGAGCAGGGCGATGGGCGTGTCCACGCTGGTGGTCTTGATGCCCAGCAGCTGCACATAGCGCTCGGCAATCGCGGTCTGCTCGGCACGCGACAGAAAACGGCCCATGCCCATGCGCGCCTGCAGCGCCAGGGCGATGTTCTCGCGCACCGAGAGTTCGGCCACGATGCCATCGGTCTTGCGCTCCTCGGGGCACAGGGCCAGGCCCGCGCGGATCGCATCCATGGGATTGGAGAAGGTGACGGCACGGCCATCAATGCGCAGCACGCCCTTGTCGGGCGCCTGCAGACCGAACAGCAGCCGTGCCAGCTCCGTGCGGCCCGATCCCAGCAGGCCCGCCAGGCCCACCACCTCGCCGGCTCGCACCTTGAGGTCGATGGGCTGCAACTGCCCGCTCTGGCCCAGGCCTTGCGCCTCCAGCAGGGCCTGCGCCGCGTCGTCGAACACGGGGATCACCGGTGGCTCGGTGCACTGCGCTGCCAGCTCGCGCCCCAGCATGGCGGCAATCAGGGCCTGCGGGCCCAGGTCACCCACGGCCCATTCACCCACCCAGGCACCGTTGCGCAGCACCGTGATGCGGTCCGAAACAGCATACACCTGGTTCAAAAAGTGGGTCACGAAGACGATGGCCAGGCCCTCGCCGCGCAGGCGGCGCAGCACCTCGAAGAGCTTTTGAACCTCGTCGTCGTCCAGGCTGGAGGTGGGTTCGTCCAGGATCAGCACCTTGGCCTCGATGCTCAGCGCCCGGGCGATGGCCACCAGTTGCTGCACGGCCACCGGGTAGTCCGAGAGCAGTCGCGTGACATCGATGGACAGGCCGATGCGCGCCACCAGATCCCGGGCACGCTGGTGCAGCGTGGCCCAGTCGATGCGAAAGCCCTGGGCGATGCCGCAACGCGGGTAGCGGCCGGCAAAGATGTTCTCGGCCACCGACAGGTTGGGGCAGAGGTTGACCTCCTGGTACACGGTGCTGATGCCCAGGCGCTGCGCGGCCAGCGGCGAATCGGGCCACACGGCCTGGCCGGCCAGGCGCATCTGCCCGCCGCTGGCTTCGAGCACGCCGGTGAGCACCTTGATCAGCGTGGACTTGCCCGCGCCGTTCTGGCCCATGAGGGCGTGGATTTCGCCCGGGTACAGGTTGAGCTGCACGTCGCGCAGCACGGGGATGCCCGAGAAATGCTTGTGGATGCCCGTGAGTTCCAGCACGGGAGCAAGGGCGTGAACGGCGGCCGCGTCCATGGCTTTCAGGCCTTGTTCTTGTTGTAGACGTCGACCAAGACCGCGGCCAGCAGCACCACGCCCTTGATGACCTGCTGGTAGTCGATGCCGATGCCGAGGATGGACATGCCGTTGTTCATCACCCCCATCACGAAGGCGCCGATCACCGCGCCCATGACCTTGCCCACGCCGCCCGAGGCCGAGGCCCCGCCGATGAAGCAGGCGGCGATCACGTCGAGCTCGAAGCCAAGGCCCGCCTTGGGTGTGGCCGTGTTGAGCCGCGCGGCAAACACCAGGCCGGCCAGTGCGGCCAGCACGCCCATGTTGATGAAGGCATAGAACGACAGCCGCTCGGTCTTGATGCCCGAGAGCTTGGCCGCCTTCTCGTTGCCGCCCATGGCATAGATGCGCCGGCCGATGGTGGTGCGGCTGGTGACGAATTCGAACAGCACTATCAGCAGCGCCATGACCACCAGCACGTTGGGCAGGCCCTTGTACGAGGCGAGCAGGTACGAGAAATAGACCAGGAGTGCCGCAAAAACGGCGGTGCGCGCCACGAAGAGGGCCAGCGGCTCGGCCTGCACGCCGTGCCTGAGGCGGTTGGCCCGCGCCCGCACCCCGGCCACTGCCAGCGCTACAGCCACGGCCACGCCCAGCAGCAGCGAAGTGAGCTTGAGGCCCTCCACGCTGAACAGGTCGGGGATGAAGCCCGAGCTGAGCATCTGGAACTCGGCAGGGAACGGCCCCACCGACTGCCCGGCCAGCAGCGCCAGCGCCAGGCCCTTGAACACCAGCATGCCGGCCAGCGTGACGATGAAGGACGGAATGCGCGAGAAGGCCACGAACCAGCCCTGCAGCCCACCGATGATGCCGCCGCACAGCAGGCACACCAGCGATGCGGGCAGGAAGTGCCAGTGGTACTCCACCATCAGCACGGCGGCCAGCGCGCCGATGAAGCCGCAGACCGAGCCCACCGACAGGTCGATGTGCCCGGCCACGATCACCAGCAGCATGCCCAGCGCCATGATGACGATGTAGCTGTTTTGCAGCAGCAGGTTGGTGAGGTTGAGCGGCTGCATCAGCGTGCCGTCGGTCATGTACTGGAAGAAGCCCATGATGGCCACCAGCGTGATCAGCATGCCGTATTCGCGGAAGTTGTGCTTGAGGTGTTCGAGCAGCGGCTTGTCGTGGTGGGCCGGTGCCTCGGCAGGGGCGCTGGCAAGCGTGGCGGTAGGGGAGGGGGTCATTGGGGTCATCTCAACTGGCTTTCACGATCGCGCGCATGATTTTTTCTTGCGAGGCTTCTGCGGTGGGCATTTCGGCCACGAAGCGGCCCTCGTTCATCACGTAGATGCGGTCCGTGATGCCCAGCAGCTCGGGCATTTCCGACGAGATCACGATCACGCACTTGCCTTCGGCCGCCATCTGGGCGATCAGGGTGTAGATTTCGTACTTGGCACCCACGTCGATGCCGCGCGTGGGCTCGTCGAGGATCAGCACCTCGGGGTTGGTGAAGAGCCACTTGCCCAGCACCACCTTCTGCTGGTTGCCGCCCGAGAGGTTCACGGTCTTCTGGTCCACGCCCGAGCAGCGGATGCGCAACTTGCGCCGGTAGTCCTGCGCGATCTGGTGCTCGCGCCCATGGTCCATCACCGTGGCGGTGGAGATGCCGCCCAGGTTGGCCAGCGAGACGTTGAACTGGATGTCCTCGTTGAGCACCAGGCCGTTGCCCTTGCGGTCCTCGGTGACGTAGGCCAGGCCATGGCGCACGGCTTTCTCCACCGTGCCGACGTCGATCTCCTGGCCGTTCAGCAGCACCTGGCCGCTGATGCGCTGGCCCCAGGATTTGCCGAAGATGCTCATCGCCAGTTCGGTGCGGCCCGCGCCCATGAGGCCGGCGATGCCCACGATCTCGCCGCGCCGAACATGCAGGTCGACGCCCTTGATGACCTCGCGATCGGCATGCTGCGGGTGGTGGGCGCGCCAGTTGCGCACTTCGAACACGGTGGGGCCGATGTCGGGCTGGCGCGGCGGGTAGCGGTCGGCCATCTCGCGGCCGACCATGGCCTTGATCACGCGGTCCTCGCTGACCAGGCCGGTGCGGCAGTCGAGCGACTCGACTGTGCTGCCGTCGCGCAGCACGGTGATGGCATCGGCCACGCGCGATATTTCGTTGAGCTTGTGCGAGATCAAAATGCAGGTGATGCCCTGCTTCTTGAGCTCCAGCAGCAGGTCCAGCAGCGCCTGGCTGTCGTTCTCGTTGAGGCTGGCCGTGGGTTCGTCCAGGATCAACAGGCGCACCTGGCGCGACAGCGCCTTGGCGATCTCCACCAACTGCTGCTTGCCCACGCCCAGGTGGGTGACCAGGGTCTCGGGCGACTCCTTGAGGCCGACCTTTCTCAAAAGGGCCTGGGCCTTGCTGTGCGCCGCCATCCAGTCGATCACGCCATGGCGCGCCGTCTCGTTGCCCAGGAAGATGTTTTCGGCAATGGACAGCAGCGGCACCAGCGCCAGTTCCTGGTGGATGATGATCACACCCAGGTGCTCGCTGTCGCGGATGCCGCCGAACTGGCGCTCCTGGCCTTCGAAGACGATCTCGCCGCTGTAGCTGCCGTGCGGGTAGACGCCCGAGAGCACTTTCATCAGCGTGGACTTGCCCGCGCCGTTCTCGCCGACGATGGCGTGGATCTCGCCGGCGCGCACGTTCAGGTTCACCTGGTTGAGTGCGACCACGCCGGGGAAGGTTTTGCGGATGTTCCGCATTTCAAGAATCATGGACTGGGCTCGTGCAGGAAGCGCTGCGGGCTTCCTCTGTTGTCTCACGTGGCCCTGGTACCAGGGGAGATGCGCTGCCTCCCCTGGCCCAGGCCTGGGTTACTTGACTTGCGATTCCTTGTAGTAGCCGCTGCCCACCAGTACCGCGTTCCAGTTGGACGCATCGACCGACACCGGCTTGAGCAGGTACGACGGAACCACCTTCTCGCCGTTGTTGTAGGTCTTGGTGTCGTTGATCTCGGGCTGCTTGCCCGAGAGCGTGGCGTCCACCATGTTGGCGGCGACCTTGGCCAGTTCGCGCGTGTCCTTGAACACGGTGGAGAACTGCTCGCCCTTGAGGATGGACTTGACCGAGGGGATCTCCGCGTCCTGGCCGCTCACCACCGGGCAGGGCTGCTGCGCCGTGCAGTAGCCCACGCCCTTCAGGGACGACAGGATGCCGATGGACAGGCCGTCGTAGGGCGAGAGCACGGCGTGCACCTTGTCCTTGCCGTAGTAGGCCGAGAGCAGGTTGTCCATGCGGGCCTGGGCCACCGAGCCGTCCCAGCGCAGCGTGCCCACCTTGTTCATGCCCAGCTGCTTGCTGCGCACCACCAGCTTGCCGCTGTCGATGTAGGGCTTGAGCACGCTCATGGCGCCGTCGTAGAAGAAGAAGGCGTTGTTGTCGTCGGGCGAGCCACCGAAGAGTTCGATGTTGAACGGGCCCTTGCCCTGCTTCAAGCCCAGCTTGTCGACGATGGAGCTGGCCTGCAGAACGCCGACCTGGAAGTTGTCGAAGGTGGCGTAGTAGTCCACGTTCTTCGAGCCCTTGATGAGTCGGTCATAGGCGATGACCTTCACGCCCTTGTCGGCCGCGCTCTGCAGCACGCGCGAGAGGGTGGTGCCGTCGATGGAGGCGATCACCAGCACCTTGGCGCCCTTGGTGATCATGTTCTCGATCTGTGCGAGTTGGTTCGGGATGTCGTCGTCCGCGTACTGCAGGTCGGTCTTGTAGCCGCGCTCCTTGAGCACCTTGACCATGTTGTCACCGTCGGCGATCCAGCGCGACGAGGACTTGGTGGGCATGGAGATGCCGATGCTGCCCTTGTCCTGGGCCAGTGCCAGCGGTGCGGCCCCCATGGCAGCCAGGGCCACGGTGGCCAGTACGGTCTTGAAAATGGTGCGTTTCATCAATTTGTCTCCTGTTTTTCTGGTTTTCTGCCCGGCCCTCGTACACCTCCTGTGGCGCGCGGGGCCGGCCTCCTGCCGTGCTGCCGGCTCTACACCGGCAGCAGCGGCATCAATACTTGCGTTTCGGGAACTCGGCGGCGGCCACTTCCATCGGGAAGATGCCTTCCTCGGTCACGATGCGCTTTTGCACCGCCTTGCCGGCCTTGATGTCCTTGACGGCGGTCATCAGCTGCGGGCCCAGCAGGGGGCTGCACTCCACACTCACATTGAGCTTGCCGGCGATCATGGCCTCGAAGGCGCCCTTGACCGCATCGATGGAGATGATGGTGATGTCCTTGGCGGGCTTCATGCCGGCCTCTTCGATGGCCTGGATGGCGCCGATGGCCATGTCGTCGTTGTGCGCGTAGAGCACGTTGATCTTCTTGCCCTCGGCCTTGAGGAAGGCTTCCATCACCTCCTTGCCCTTGGCGCGCGTGAAGTCGCCGGTCTGCGAGCGCAGGATCTTGAACTTGGGGTCGGCCTTGACGATTTCCTCGAAGCCCTTCTTGCGGTCGATGGCCGGGGCCGAGCCCACGGTGCCCTGCAGTTCGACGATGTTGACGTCGCCCTTCTGGTCCTTCATCTTGTCCACCAGCCAGCGGCCGGCCTTGCGGCCTTCTTCCACGAAGTCCGAGCCCATGAAGGTCACGTACAGCGACTGGTCCTTGACGTTGACCGAGCGGTCGGTCAGCACCACGGGGATCTTGGCGGCCTTGGCCTCGCGCAGTACGTTCTCCCATCCCGACTCGACCACCGGCGAGAAGGCGATCACGTCCACCTTCTGGGCGATGAAGGAGCGGATGGCCTTGATCTGGTTCTCCTGCTTTTGCTGGGCGTCGGAGAACTTGAGCTCGATGCCGGCCTCCTTGGCGGCGGACTTGATCGATTCGGTGTTGGCGGTGCGCCACTCGCTCTCGGCACCCACCTGGCTGAAGCCCAGTACGATGGGTTTCTGGGCCCAGGCGGCGCCCGGGAGCAGCCCGGCCACGGGGGCGCAGGCAAGGGCGGATACGAGGGTCCGGCGGTTCAGTTTCATCATTTGTCTCCTGTCTGTCTGTTGTTGACGCTGTTGTGGAAGAAAGAAATGCACTGCGGGAAAGGAAACCTGGCGATTCAGGCGAGCATGTAGCCCGTCTTGACGGTGGTGTAGAACTCTGCGGCGTAGCGGCCCTGCTCGCGCGGGCCGTGGCTCGAATCCTTGCGCCCGCCGAAGGGCACGTGGAAGTCCACCCCCGCCGTGGGCAGGTTGACCATGGTCATGCCGACCACGGCGTTGCGCTTGAAATGCATGGCGTGCTTGAGCGAGGTGGTGCAGATGCCCGCGCACAGGCCGTAGGGCGTGTCATTGGCCAGTGCCAGCGCATGCTCGTAGTCATCGGCGCGCAGCACGCAGGCTACCGGGCCGAAGATCTCCTCACGCGCAATGCGGTGCTCGGGCTTGGCCAGGAACAGCGCCGGGGCCATGTAGTGCCCGGGCGTGGCGCGCTCGAGCCGCTCGCCGCCCCAGACATGCTGGGCGCCCTCGCTCCGGGCGATCTCCACATAAGAGAGGTTCTGCTCCAATTGGCTGGCATCGGCGACCGGGCCCATCTCGGTGCCGCGCTCCAGCGCATGGCCCACCTTGAGGGCCACGAGCCGCTGGCGCAGCCGGTCCACGAAGGCATCGTGCACGCTGGCTTCGACGATCAGCCGGCTCGATGCCGTGCAGCGCTGGCCGGTGGAGAAGTACGAGCCCTGCAGCGCGCAGTCGATGGCCTGTTCCATGTCGGCGTCGGCCAGCACCACCAGGGGGTTCTTGCCGCCCATCTCCAGCTGCACCTTGGCACGGCGCGCCGTGGCGGACTTGAGGATGCGCTCTCCGGTATCGACCGATCCCGTAAAGCTGATCGCATTCACCAACGGGTGGTCCACCAAGGTCTGGCCCACCTCGCGGCCACTGCCCATCAGCAGGTTGAACACGCCGGCCGGCAGGCCGCAGCGGCTGATGATCTCGGCCAAGGCCCAGCCGCAGGTGGCCACCAGCTCGGCCGGCTTGAACACCACCGTGTTGCCATAGGCCAGGGCGGGGGCGATCTTCCAGGCCGGAATCGCAAACGGGAAGTTCCAGGGCGCAATGATGCCGACCACGCCCACGGGTTCGCGGGTCACGTCCACCTGCACGCCCTGGCGCACCGAGGCCATGAGCTCACCCGGAATGCGCAGCGCCTCGCCGGCAAAGAACTTGAAGATCTGGCCGGCGCGGGCCACCTCGGCCACGGCCTCGGGCAGGGTCTTGCCCTCCTCGCGGGCCAGCAGGGTGCCGAGCTGGTCCTTGCGCGCCAACAGCTCGCTGCCAATGTGGTCGAGCACGTCGGCGCGCCGCTGGGGGCTGCTCTGGCTCCAGTGGGGCAGGGCGTCGGCGGCGGCGCGGATGGCGCGCTCGGTCTGGTTGCGGTCGGCCCGGGCGTACTCGGCCACCACCTCACGGGTGTCCGACGGGTTGGTGCTCACCCCGGTGGTGGTGCCGATCTCCCAGCGCCCATTGATCAGGTGCCGGGGGTTTTGCTGCGTATCGCCGAGTTTCATGAAGACCTTGGAAAGAACCTTGGTGCTGGTGTGCGGCAAAGTCTAAGATCGATTTAGATATCAATCTAATAGTTTTTTTGACAAAATAGATATACGTCTACGCATTCTGGAAAACCCCATGAGCACCTACAACCACTGGTTCATTCGCGCACGCCTGAAGACGCGCCAGCTGCTCTTGCTGGTGGCCCTGGCCGAGGAGGGCAACATCCACCGCGCGGCCCAAGTGCTCAGCATGACGCAGCCGGCCGCGTCCAAGCTGCTCAAGGACCTGGAGGACGTGCTGGAGGTATCGCTGTTCGAACGCCTGCCGCGTGGCATGCGCCCCACCTGGTATGGCGAGACCATGATCCGCCACGCGCGCATGGCGCTGGCCAGCCTGAACCAGGCGCATGTGGAGCTGGCGGCCCTCAAGACCGGGCACTTCGGCCAAGTGGGCATCGGGGCCATCACTTCGCCGGGCCTGAGCCTGCTGCCCGCCGCCGTGGCCCTGGTCAAGCAGGAGCACCCCAGCCTGCGCATCTCGCTCGACATCGAGACCAGCCCGGTGCTGATGGACCGGCTGGAGCAGGGCAAGCTCGACATCCTGGTGGGCCGCTTGTTCGAAGAGCATGACAAGGCCAACTTGCGCTACGAACCGCTGAGCGAGGAATTGGTCTGCGCCGTGACCCGGCCGGGCCATCCGCTGTCGGGCATGGCCGGGCTGACCCTGCGGGACGTGCTGGCCGCGGGCTGGATCGTGCCGCCCGCAGGCAGCGTGCTGCGCCACCGCTTCGACCTGATGTTCCAGCAGGACGGGCTGGCCCCGCCGGTCAACGTGGTGGAGACGGCGGCCCTGCTGTTCATGACGCGCATGCTGCAGCAGAGCGACATGATCGCTGTGGTCGGCGCCGACGTGGCGCACTACTACGCCTCGCACGGCATGGTGGCGGTGCTGCCGCTGGCCATGCCCTGCCACATGGATGCCTTCGGCATCATCACCCGCACCGACCGGCTGCTGTCGCCGGCCGCCAAGGTGATGATGAAGGCGCTCAAGCAGACCAGCCTGGTGCAGTACGGACGCCGGCTCGAAGCCGGGGATTGAAACAGGGGAAAGGTTACACCCAGCCGGCGTCCACCTTGAACTCTTGCGCCGTGCACATCGCACCGTCATCGGACGCCAGGAACAGCACCATGCGTGCGATGTCGTGCGGGCGCAGCTTGTCGGGCAGGCACTGGTTGCGCGCGATCTCCTGCTCGCCTTCGGCGTCGAGCCAGAGCTTGATCTGGCGCTCGGTCATCACCCAGCCGGGCGATACGGTGTTGATGCGGATACGGTCCTGCCCCAGGGTGCGCGCCAGGCCGCGCGTGAGCCCGTTCACCGACGACTTGGCAATGGCATAGCAGGGGTAGCCCGCGCCCTTGCCCTGCCAGCCCGTGGAGCCCAGGTTGACCACCGAGCCCGCGCCCAGGCGGCGCATGCCGGGCACCACGGCCTGGATGGCGAAGAAGGCCGGGCGCTCGTTGATGGCCATGCGCTCGTCGTAGTAGTCGGGGGTGACGGACTCCAGCGTGTGGCGGTCATCGCTGGCCACGTTGTTGACCAGCACCGAGAAATCACCCAACGCGCCTGCTGCCTCGGCCACGGCCGCCTGCAGCGCGGCGATGTCGCGCACGTCGCACACCTGCCACCACGGGCGCTCGTGGCCTGCGTCCACGAGTTGTTGGGCCAGCGCTTCGCTGGCTTCGCGCGCCACGTCCACGAAGGCCACGCGCGCACCCTGTTCGGCGAATGCTGCGACGATGGCAGCGCCGATACCACTGCCGCCGCCGGTGATGAAGACCGAGCGGCCTTGCAAGCTCGGAAAGTGGGCGAGCGCAGCGGGCTGGGAGGGGATATGGATACCAGTTGTCATTGCAATTTGTATATCAAAAAATTCCAAAAATAATCATTCCATGCATCAATTGACGTTGATAAGATGCCCGGCGTCAAGAGGCAGGCAGGTAAACAACAAACAGGAGACAAGCTTTGAGCAACCAGAGTCCCATGGCAGCGTCCGCTGCGTCGCGATTTCCCGTCCCCACCGTCACGTTGCCCCTGCGCTGCGTGGTCGAATCCGATGCGCAGCTGGGGGAGGGGCTTGTATGGTCCGTGCGGGAGCAGGTGGTGTATTGGCTCGACATCCTGGGCTGCCGCCTGTACCGGCTGGACCCGGCCACGGGCCTGCAGACGCAGTGGAGCTTCGACGAAGAGATATCGGCCCTGGCCGAGCGCCGGGACGCGCCCGGTCTGATCATCACCCTGCGGCGCGGCTTCGCGCTGTTCGACCCCGCCACCGACAGCGCCCCGCATTGCCTGCACCAGCCCGCAGCCGAGCTGCCGGGCAACCGCTTCAACGACGGCAAGTGCGATGCCGAGGGCCGCTTCTGGGGCGGCAGCATGGACTTTGACTGCAAGCTGCCCACCGGTGCGCTCTACCGCTACGACCCCGACGGCCGCTGCACGCGCCACGACGAGGGCTTCGTGGTGACCAACGGGCCCACCTGGGCCATGGCGGAGGGCCGACAGCGCCTGTACTTCAACGACACGCTGAGTTCCATCACCTGGCGCTACGACTTCGATGCGGTGGCAGGCACCGTGTCCAACAAGCAGATGTGGAAACGCTTCAGTGCCGAGGACGGCCTGCCCGACGGCATGACCACCGACGCCCTGGGCCGGATCTGGATCGCCCACTGGGGCGGCCACTGCGTGAGCTGCCACGACCCCGAAACGGCCGAGGAACTGGGCCGCGTGGTGCTGCCCGCCAGCCAGGTCACCACCTGCGCCTTTGGCGGGGCGGACCTTCGCACGCTGTTCATCACCACCGCGCGGGTGGGTCTCACGCCGGCGCAACTTGCTACCGAGCCGCTGGCCGGCAGCGTGTTTGCCATCGAGATCGACAGCCCCGGCGTGCCCGCCCATCTGTTCGGCGGTTGACCCTTTTCACGAGAGCTTGCACATGAGCGAAACCACCCATCCCATCACCTGGCTGAGCCATGCGGGCCAGCACCTGGGGCTGGTCCCCTCCCTGGGCGGCAGCGTGGCCGCCTGGCAGATCGACGCCCCGGAGCAGCCTGGCGGTCGACTCGACCTCTGGCGCCCCTGGGATGGTGCCACCCCCGACCTGTACCAGCTGGCCTCGTTTGCCATGGTGCCCTGGTCCAACCGCATCAGCGGCGGCGGCTTCACGCACGCCGGGCAGTTCCATCCCATGCAGCCCAACCGGGTAGGCGAGCCTTATCCCATCCACGGCGATGGCTGGCTGCAGCCGTGGGTGCTGTCGCAGCCCGCCCCGGACACGCTGCAGATGCAGCTGCGCTCGGAGCGCTTCGGGGGCAACCCCTACGACTACGAATCGGTGCAGACCTTTTGCCTGGTGGAGGGCGGGCTGGACCAGCATGTGCTGGTGCGCCACCTCGGCGCCGAGCCGCTGCCCTACGGCATTGGCGTGCACCCCTGGTTTCCGCGCACGCCGGGCACGCGCATCAGCGCACCGGTGCAGGCCGTCTGGCTGTGCGGCAACGACCCGTTGCCGACCGAACACACCCGGCAGTTCCCTGAAGGCTGGGACCTGAATGCCGGCGTCTCGGCCCATGGCACCCTGATCGACAACGGCTACACCGGTTGGGGTGGCACGGCGCAGATCGACTGGCCCGAGCACGGCCTGCGGTTGACCGCCCGCATGCCCGACTTCGGTGCCGATGGCGGCGCCGGGCAGCACTTTTGCCTCATCTACCGCCCACCGCAGGGCCCGGCCTTCTGCTTCGAGCCCATCACCCAGCCCATCGATGCCTTTCACCTGGCGGGGCAGCCAGGGCTGCGCGTGCTGGCGCAGGGGGAGTCGTTTGCGCTGAACGTGCAGTGGCGCTACGGCCGGCTGGCCGTTGGCTAGCAACAGGCGATTTCCGTCGGATCAGTCCACCTCTGCCTGGCGACCCAGAAGCCTGTTCACTGCTGCGCGCAGCGCCAGCAAGGACGTGGTGTTGAGCACGAACACCACGAAGCCTTCGATCTGGCTGCTAAGCAGCTCGAAGCGGATGTGCAGGAACACCACCAGGTGGTTCTGGATGCGCGTGCCCAGAATGGTGCGGCTGTCGCCCACGTCGACACGGGGCGGGCTCAGCTCGAACTCGTTGCCCAGCAGGTCGGCCAGGGTGGCCAGGCAGGCGCTGAGCATCACGTTGCCCAGCTCCGTCATGGCATCCTGCTCGATGGCGCTCAGGTCCTCGCCCGGCAGGCTCTGGCCCGCGACGATGCGGACGATCTCCAGGCTCTTGTCGCCCGGAAAGATCAGCAGCGCGTCGCCGTTGAACACGCCCCGGAAGGGCTGGCGCACCCCATACATGGTGCTGCCGGCGGTGCCCAGTTGCTGGGCCGCCTCGCTCACCGTGAAAATGCTCACGTGCGGCACTGAAAGCAGCACCTCGTCGTGCATGAGATCGCCCATGGCAGCGGCCGCCTTGCCGACACCGATGTTGAAGATCTCGCTGAGCGCGTCTATTTGTTCCGCATCAAGCTTGGCAGTCATGTCATGCTCCTGCCAGTGCTGCGAGCTTCCTCGCTGCATCGGCTGTGATGGGTTTTGCAATGAATACCAGGCCGGCCTCGTCGATGCGTTCCTGCATCGCAGACTGGACGTTGGCGGTGAGGATGGCAATGGGCAACTGGGGCCGGGTCTTGCGCAACGCCAGGGCCGCCTCCAGGCCGGTCATCCCGTGCATGTTGAAGTCCATGGACACCAGGTCCACCGGGTGTTCTTCACACATTTTCAGGGCTTCCTCGCCGCTGCTGGCGTGCAGGATGGTCCATTGGGGGTGGGCCTGCAAAATGAATCCTTGCAGGATGAGCCGGGACATGCGGCTGTCGTCAACAATCAAAAGTCGCAGGCTCATGGCAGGGTCTCGGTTGTATCGGGAGATGGAGTGGATCGTTCGTAGGCCAGCACCTTGTTGCGGCCCGTGGCCTTGGCACGGTACAGCGCCTGGTCGGCCCATGCCAGGATGGTCTCGATCCCGGCATCCCGGTGCGCCATCTCGGCCATGCCGATGGACACGGTGATCCTCAACGGCTCGCTGGCGGTGGAGAGGATCTGCAGTTGCGAGATGGCGTCGCGGATGCGCTCGGCCACCAGCTGGGCACTTTCGGTGGACGAGTGGGGCAGCAGGGCCGCAAATTCCTCGCCCCCCAGTCGCCCCAGGATATCGGCCTCGCGCAGCGCGCCCGCAATCGAGGTGGCGCATGCACGCAGCGAGTCGTCGCCGGTCTGGTGCCCATACCGGTCGTTGATGCGTTTGAAGTGGTCGATGTCAATCATCAGCACCGTGCACGGCTTGGCATGGCGGCGGCAGTGGTCGAGCAGTGCGGTGCCGCGCTCCAGAAAGGCCCGCCGGTTGAGCAGGCCGGTCAGTGAATCGCGTGTGGCCAGTTCACGCAGCTGCGACTCCAGTTGCTTGTGCGTGCTGATGTCGAAGCCCCACAGCAGATGGGCCAGCTTGCCATCAACCTCGATGAGGCGCGCCGACAGGGAGCTCCAGCGTGGATTTCTGGTGCCGATGAGCGCTTCCATTCCATCCACCTGGCCATACTTCTCCAGCGCATCCATCAATTGCCGGCTGGTGGCAGGGTCGTGCAGCAACTCGGGCAGGAACAGCTTCATGGGTGGCCACTGCAGCCCCAGGCGTTCCACCATCTGGTTGTTGATGAAGTGCACGAAGCCGCTTTCGACGTCCGCGAGAACGACATCGCTGGGGCTGGAGTCGAGTATGAATCCCAGCAACGCGCGGTGCTCATCGATCTCGCGCGTGCGGCTGGCCACGCGCATCTCCAGCTGGCGGTTGGCCTGCGCCAGCTGCTGGGACAGGGCCTGTGCCGCCCGGGCTTCTTGCAGCAGCTTGCGGATCAAGAGGGCCGTGCCTACCAGCAGGCCCCCCAGCACGGCGCTGAGCAGCATGAAATGGTCTTGCAGTTCCTGGCGAATCCGGTCCGTGTCCTGTGAGGAAAACAGGTGTACCGCCACCACGGCCTTGCGGGTGCTCTGCAGCAGGGCATCGGTGTGCGCGATGATGTCGTCGCTCAGGCCGGCACGCTCGGGCGGTGCCGAGGCCATGCGGCTGGACCAGCGCTTTACATGCCGGCCCAGTTCCTCCAGATCGAGTGCTGGCTGCGCCAGATCCTGCCGCAACCGCGCGCCGATGCGCTGGCTTGCGCCGGCCATGTCCAGGGTGCTGTAGAGAACCTCCAGGCGCTCGCGCAGCTCCTCCTCGGGCGCCTCCAGCGCTTTCACCTTGCGCGCCAGCAAGGCGACCCGCCCCAGTTCGCTGTGCACGCTCGACACGTACCACAGATCGCTTTTCTGAAACGGCTGCGCCAGCGATTGCGCCTGCCGCAGCGTCCACCACAAGGCGACGGATGTGGCCACCACCATGGCCACCACCAGGGCCAGCAGCCAATAGGTTCCACGCTCGTGGCGTGGCAGGCGGGCGGCTTGCGCCGCAGGCGACAGGGGCTTATCGGACGGAGAGGACATTGACCTGCCAGATGGTGCGGTTGACGTAGTCCTGCTTTTGCAACTGGGGGTGTGCGTCAAAGGGATAGATCAGGATCAGGGGGCCCTTGTCGCGGATGCTGATTGGCTGGTGATTGCGGCGGTAGGCCAGTACCGGGTCGTACTGCAACAGGTCGCTCCATGGGATGCGCACGGCGTAGTCGTTCAGAGCGGTCAGCTCGATCTGGTGGCGCTCGTTGCCGCCCATCCGTTCCACCAACTGGCGCAAGGACACGCCGCGCCACTGGGACTTGCCGGCAATCCCCAGGGCCTGCGGCAAGGTGGTGACGATGTCACGGGCCGGCAGGCTCTCCAGCGCCTGGAGGTCGCAGGCCAGGGCTGGCTGGGTTGGGCGTTGCAGTTTCAGCACCGGCCGCGCCCCTGATGGCTGGCACACCAGGCTGGCATGGGAGGGCAATGGCAGCCACAGGCTGGACAGGACAACAAACAGGGCGAACGCTGCGCAGGGCAGCCCCGCGCGGAAACAGGGCGTCATGAAGGGGTCTCGCTGGCTCGCTCCTCGGATGCAGTGTCAGGAGCAGACGCAGCGACTATGCCGGGATGCCCTGCAAAGTGGGCTTGTTTGCACGCTGTTGTGGGGGCAATAGGCCCGCTTTGACAATTGTTGACAGCTTGGCCATGCAGCCCGGCGCCGCGTATGGGTTGAAGCGCGGCACATTCCGGGCGCCCATGGTGCGCAAGAATCGCCCATGGCACCCGGGGTTCCACGCGTGTGCGGGCCGGTCTTGCCGGCCGCCCATGCGGTACCGCTTCAAATGACCCGAAAGCCGTGTGTCCCGTCGCGGCCCAACTGCTCGACCAGCCCGAACTCCCAGTCCAGGTAGGCCTGCATGGCCGCGCGCGGGCTTTCCGTGCCTTCGTAGGGGCGGCGGTAGCGGTCGGTGCGTGGCGAGGCCAGGCGCGTTTCGCCATGCTCCAGCGGCAGGCCCTGGGCGATCCAGGCCTGGGTGCCGCCGGCCAGCACCTGCACCTCGGCCCCGGTCAGGCGCGCCAGGTCCTGCGCCGAATAGCGGGCCAGCAGGCTGCTGCCGCAGGTGAGCACGTAGCGGCGCGCCTGCGGGATGGAGGCCACGGCGTGCGCCAGCTGCGAGCGCAGGGCAAACCAGGCACCCGGGATGTGGCGCTGGGTGTAGTTGGCGCTGCTGGTGAGGTCGAGCACGGCGGTGTGCCCGGCCGGCTCCTGCTGCAGCCATGCGGCCAGTTGCTCCGGCGTGGTCCAGGCGATGGGGCCGGCGGGCTCGGGCACCTGGTTGACCACGGCGCCGGTTTCGCTGAAGTCTGCGGGGTGTGCGCTGTCGAGCACCCACACCTCCCAGCCCATCTGGGCCAGCCACGATGCGCTCATGTTGGCGCGCACGCCATCGTCGTCCACCAGCACCAGGCGCGCGCCGCGCACTGCGGCCGTGTGGTCGGTCTCCTGCACCAGTTGCCCACCCGGCGCGCTGCGAAAGCCCGGCAGGTGGCCGGCCGCAAACTCCTCGGGCGTGCGCACGTCCAGCAGGTAGGTGGTGCGGCCGGCATCGGCCACAAAGCGGGCCAGGTCGTCGGCCTGGGCGCGCTGCACGCGGGCGCGGTCGGCCACGCTGCGCGCCCGCTGCGGCGCCTGGGCGCGGTCGATGTGCACGGCAGGATCGAAGCGGCGGCTGGCGCCGCGCTCCAGCGTCTGTCCGGCCAGCAGCCAGCCGATGGTGCCGTTGCGCAGCGCGGCCACGGGGTTGGGTATGCCTGCGTTGACCAGCGACTGCGTGCCGATGATGCTGCGCGTGCGCCCGGCGCAGTTCACGATGATCTGCGTAGCCGGGTTGGGCGCCAGCGCCTGGGCGCGCAGCACCAGCTCGGCGCCGGGCACGCTCACGCCGGTGGGGATGTTCATGGTGTGGTATTCGTCGTAGCGGCGTGCGTCCAGCACCACCACGTCGGCCTTGGCGTCGATCAGGGCCTGCACCTCTTCGGCGGCCAGCGAGGGCGTGTGGCGCTCGGCCTCTACCAGCTCGCCAAAGGACTTGCTGGGCACGTTCACGTCGATGAACAGCTCGCCCTCGGCATCGCGCCAGCCCTGCAGGCCGCGTGCGAGCAAGGTCACCTGGGTGTAGCCCAACTGCTGCAGCGTGCGCGCCGCCGGCTCGGCCAGGCCCTCGCCATCGTCGTAGACCACGATGAAGGTGTCGCGGCGGGGGATGCGTGCCCAGGCATCGAGCTCGATCTTGCCGGCCGGCAGGTTGGCGGCGAACAGCGGGTGGCCCTGGGCATAGGGGTCTTCCTCGCGCACGTCGAGCAAGGCGATTTCCTCGCGGGCGAGCAGGGCCTGGCGGACCTGGAGAACGGAAGTCTGGGGAATGGCGGGTGCGGTCATTGCGGGATCGTACGGGTCTTTGAAAATCGGGTCAGGCCGAGGGGGCCGGGTTGCGGGACAGGTCCCAGATGTTGGGCAGGGTGCTGTTGCTGTAGCCCGAGATGAAGGGTTTGCGCGTGCCGTCTTCGAGGTACACGCTGCGCTGCACGGCACCGATGTTGGCGCCGTAGACATGGATGCTGATGGAGGTCTGGCCATCCACCGCGTTGCTCACGCGGTGCACGTCGCCGATGGTAGGGGACACGGCCTCCACCTGGCCTGGCTGCAGGCGGTGCGGTGCACCGGCGGGCGCCCAGCGGCCGTCCGCCGTGCGGGCATAGGCCTGCGAATCCTCGGCCCCGCGCAGCATGCCGATCAGGCCCCACACCGTGTGGTCGTGGATGGGCGTGGCCTGGCCCGGGCCCCAGACAAAGCTCACCACCGAGAAGCGGCCCAGGGCGTCGGCATGCAGCAGGAACTGCTGGTAGCGCTCGGGGCTGGGCTGCGCATAGGCGGCGGGCAGCCAGTCGTCATGGGCCACGAGCGCACCCAGCAGGGCGCCGCCGCGTTCGAGCAGTTCGGGCTCGGGCGGGGCGCTTTCCACCAGGGCCGCCAGTTGCTGCACGAAGTGGCGCAGGCGGGCGGTGTCGGGGGAAACCGGGGCAGCGGTAGGGGCGGTGGGTTCTCTGGCTGTGGAGGCGAGGGCATTCATTCCCCGCATTGCACCAGCGTTGGGCGTGGGGGTGTGCGGAATCTTTTGCATATCCATCTCCGTTTTTCTTCGTTCTCTTTTCGGTGCCCAGCAGTTGCAATGCGGCTGGTGCGGTGCTTGCCACCGTTGTCTTCATTACACATGGGGTGCAGGGCATGAACAACAAGGGCCAGATTCTGGGTGGGGGAGAAGCGCATTGGTCGCGTCGGCAGTTGCTGCGTGCAACGGGTGCGGCCACGGTGGTGGGCGCCTCGGGCGTGGTCGGCAGCCAGGTGCTGGCCGCCGGCAAGCTGCGCGAGGTGAAGCTGGCCTGGAACGCCAACGCCATCTGCCTGTCGGCCGCCCCGGTGGCGATCGAGCGTGGCATTTTTGAAAAACACGGCCTCAAGGTCGAGCTGGTCAATTTCGCGGGCTCCACCGACCAGCTGCTGGAGACCATCGCCACCTCCAAGGCCGATGCTGGCCTGGGCATGGTGCACCGCTGGATCAAGCCGCTGGAGTCGGGCTTCGACGTGAAGCTGGTGGGCAGCTCGCATGGCGGCTGCTCGCGCCTGGTGGGCTACGAGGCGGCGGGCGTGACCAGCCTGCAAAAGCTCAAGGGCAAGACCATCGCGGTGTCGGACCTCAACAGCCCGGGCAAGAATTTTTTCTCGGTGCTGCTGGCCAAGGCGGGTCTGAACCCCGAGAAGGACGTCACCTGGCGCCAGTTCCCCGGCGACATGCTGGGCCTGGCCGTGGAAAAGGGCGAGGCCCAGGCCATTGCCGACGGCGACCCCAACCTGCTGTTGATCCAGCGGCGCACCAAGGGCCTGGTGGATCTGGCCTCCAACCTCTCGGGCGAGTACGCGGCCAAGACCTGCTGCGTGCTGGGCGTGAGCGGCGCCATGGTGCGCAGCGACAAGGGCACGGCGGCGGCCCTCACCCGCGCCATCATCGAGGCCTCGGACTTCGTGGCCGACAACCCCAACGAGACGGCACGCATCTTCAGCCCCTACTCCAAGGTGCCGCAGGAAGACCTGCGCGCCGTGCTGGGCACGCTCACGCACCGCAGCCACCCGGTGGGCACCTCCCTGCGCCAGGAGATCGAGTTCTACGCGCGTGACTTCAAGCTGGTGGGGGTGCTCAAGCCCTCTACCGACCCCGCGCGCTTTGCCGCGCATGTGCACGCCGACGTTCTGGCCTGATCCCGCCATGAGCACCGTTGCCGACCATATCCTGCCTGCGCCCGCATCCGTGGCCGATGCGCCCCGGGCGCCCCGTGCAGCCGCGCCCGCCACCAGAGCGGCTGCGCCCGCTACCTTCGGCGCGGCCCTGCCCATTCCCGCCATCTGGTGGACGGGCCTGGTGGCTGCCGTTGCCTGGGCGGCCCTGGGCCTGCTTACCTACCTGTGGCCCAACAAGCCCGCGGGTTTCAGCGAATGGGAGTTCACCCAGGAATTCGCCCTGGGAGCCGGCGTAGTGGCCGTGGCACTGGTGGCGCTGGCCCTGGCCCCGGCGGCTTTCGGCGTTGTGGGTGGGCGCGCGCGCCGCGCGGGCCCCTGGCTGGTGGCCATTGCCGTCGGTCTCGCGGTCTGGGAGGTGTTCACCGCCAAGCTGGGTACCTTGCCGCCGCCGTTCTTTGCCCCGCCGCAGAGCTTGGTGGAGGTGTATGTGACCGACTGGGGGCGCCTGCTGGAGAGCGCTGGCGCATCGATCCGCCTGCTGGCGCTGGGCATTGCCATCGGCGCGGCAGCAGGTTTCGTCACCGGCGTTCTGATCGGCTGGTCGCGCCAGGCCAGCTACTGGATCCACCCGGTGCTGCGCATCCTGGGGCCGGTGCCCACCACGGCGCTGCTGCCGGTGAGCTTCTATTTCTTCCCGTCGAGCTGGTCTACGGCGATCTTCCTGATCGCGCTGGGCACGGCCTTCCCGGTGGCCATCCTCACCTGGTCGGGCGTGGCCGGCGTGCACAAGAATTATTACGACGTGGCGCGCACCATGGGCGCGTCGCCCTGGTTCCTGGTGCTGCGCGTGGCCATACCGGCCGCGCTGCCGCAGGTCTTCGTGGGCCTGTTCATGGGCCTGGGCGCGGCGTTCTCCACCCTGGTGGTGGCCGAGATGCTGGGCGTGAAGGCCGGCCTGGGCTGGTATCTGACCTGGGCCCAGGGCTGGGCGGCGTACCCCAACATGTATGCCGCGCTGATCGTGATGGCGCTGCTGTTCTCGGGCGTGATCACCTTGCTGTTCGTGCTGCGTGACCGGGTGCTGTCGTGGCAGAAGGGGGTGGTGAAATGGTGAGTACAGCGATTGCCGCCGAGGCGGGCGCCGCAGCCCGGGTCACTGGTGCGCGCATCGACGTGCGCAATGTGAGCCACTGGTTCGACCTGCCCGCAGGCCCGCTGCACGTCATCGACGAGCTCGACCTTTCCATTGCCCCCGGCGAGTTCGTGGCGCTGCTCGGGCCCAGCGGTTGTGGCAAGAGCACCTTGCTCCGCCTGGTGGCGGGGCTCGAGCCCGCGACCACGGGGGAGTTGCTACAGGACGGCACCCCCATCACCGAGCCCGATCCCTCGCGCATCGTGGTCTTCCAGGACCCGACGCTGTTCCCCTGGCGCACCGTCTGGGACAACGTGGCCCTGGGCCTGCAGGCGCGCGGCATCCTGCGCCAGCAGCGCCACCGGGTGGACCAGGCCCTCAGCCTGGTCGGCCTGCAGGACTTTGCCAAGGTGTTCCCGCACCAGCTGTCGGGCGGCATGGCGCAGCGCGTGGCGCTGGCGCGGGCCCTGGTCAACGACCCGAGCCTGCTGGTGCTCGACGAACCCCTGGGCAAGCTCGACTCGCTCACGCGCCTTTCCATGCAGACCGAGCTGGTGGACCTGTGGCAGCGCACCGGCTTCTCGGCCCTGCTGGTCACGCACGACGTGGAAGAGGCGCTCTTCATGGCGCAGCGCGTGGTGGTGTTCTCCGACCGGCCGGCGCGTATCCAGCAGGTGCTGGTGAACGATTTGCCTTACCCACGCCACCGCGGCGACCCGCGCCTGGCCGCGCTGCGCCATGAGGCTCTGGCCCTGCTGGGGCTGGATGCGAGTTGGTAGGCCAGGCTCTTGTCGCCTGAACTGTTGAACGGCCTGCTCGAAGGCCTGCATGCCGCACAGCAGGGCCTGCGCGCGCTTCTGCATGCCCTGGGCCTGGCGCCCGAGGTCCATGGCCAGCCCGGCTGGCCGCTGGCGCATCGCATTGCGGCCGAGATGCTGGTGGTGGATGCTGGCCACGCACGGCGCGTTCTCTGGTCGCTGGCCTGCGCAGGCGGGGCGCTGGTGCTGCTGGCCGTGGCGCTGGCCTGGCGCCGTGCCCGGTGGCCGCTGGTGGCCCTGGCCATCACCGTGCTGGTGCTGGCGCCCTGGCCCCAGGCCCATCTGCTGCTGGCGCCGGCCGTGGCGACCAGCCTGCACCAATCGCCCACCGGCTTTGCTGCGGCAGGCATCGTGCGCGGCCAGGCCACCTACCAGCAGCACTGCGTGCGCTGCCATGGCACCGACGGCCGCGGAGAGGGGCCAGACGCGCCGCAGCTGGTGCAGTGGCCACCCAACCTGAACGGGGCCTTGCTGTGGAAGCGGCTCGACGGCGAGCTGTTCTGGCGCGTGCGCGAGGGCATGCACAACCGCGCGGGCGTGCCCACCATGCCCGGCGTGGGCAGCGCATTGAGCGATGGGCAGATCTGGGAGGTGCTCGACTACCTGCAGGCCCATGCCGCCGGGCAGATGCTGCGCGAATCGGGCACCTGGGACCGCCCGGTGCGCCTGCCGGCCATGGCCGTGCAATGCCGCCAGGGTGACGCGCGACACAGCCGCGAGCTGGTGGGGCAGCGCGTGCGCGTGGCCGTGGCGGGGCCCGGCGTGCAGCCCGTGGCCGACGACCCGCGCCTGGTCACCCTGGTCGCCGGCGTTCTGCCTGCAGGGGGCGATTCCGAATGCCGGCCGCAGGCAGACCTGCATGCTCTAGACCAGGCTCTGGCGCTGGTCCTGGGCATCCCGGCCGCCGAACTGCCGGGCTACCAGTTGATCGTGGACCGCGCCGGCTGGCTGCGCGCCCGCGGCCAGCCAGGCAAGGCGGCCTGGTCCGAGGACGACCTGGTCTGCCGCTCGACCACCGTGCCCGGGGCGCCCCCCGATGTACCGGTGGCGGTCGCCGCCGTCGCACCGGACGACGGGCTGGAGGCGCTGATCCGCCGCATAGACGCAGAACCGGTGCGGCTCACGCGCGGTGGCTTTCCGCACTGAATCGGATGGGGGCGGACTGGCGCGCCCCTACTTGCGGTTCTTGCGGTACACGTCGCCCACCGAGTTGGTCAGCGACGCCTTGTCCGGTGCCACGCGCATGGTCATCGGCCGTTCCTTGCCGCCCGCGATGCAGGTGAGCAGAAGCACGCCGGCACCCGGTTGGTAGCGGCAGTGGGCATAGGCCTTCTGGCTGTCGCGCAGCAACACCGTGCCCTGGGCGTCGAAGTCCATGAAGTCGTCGGTGAAGCCGGGCTTCTTGCGATCTTCGGCCAGTTGCCAGGTGCCGGCCAGCCAGCCGGTACCCTCCTGCGCCAGGGCGCTGCCGGAGAGTGCCAGCAGTGCGATGCCGGCCAAGGTGTGTCGAATATCCATGACCGCTTACTCCTTGCGTCCCCACGCGAAGTAGATGCCGCCCAGCACCAGGATGACGAGCGGCATGCCGATGGCCACGAAGCCCTGTGCCTGGACGTGCCGCAGGTTGGCCAGCAGCCAGAGCCCGCCGACGGCCATGCCGGCGATTCCGGCCTGGGTCTTGCGGTTCATCTGAAACCCTCCGGGGCGGGTACGGCAGGCACGGCCATCCCTTGGTTGCAATGCATGAAAATCCCTCTCTCGTCGTGTTATTTCCGGCATTTTGCCAGGGCTGCGCTCAACCCTCCAGCGCGTTCATGGCGAACGGCGCCGCCGTCAACATGCGCAAGTCCTGCGCATGGGGTGGGGCCGGGGGGGGGCAGTAGTGACCGCACACCGCAGCAGTGGCCGCAGGCGGTATGTGCGCAGTGAATTTGCAAACGCGGTTTTCTTCGTTGGCTGACAGCGGTGGGCGTTCCATCATGGACCGGTTCATTTACTTGCCTCACCAGGAGCCCGCTATGCCCGTCCAGTTCATCGGCATGATCCAGCCGCACGAAGTCTCTGAAACCATCGCCCGCAAGGGCCCGGCCGTGGATGCTGCTTATGTGCGCGTGTTCGCCCAGGCGCACGAACACGCAGGTTTCGACCGCATCCTGGTGCCCGCCAGCTCGTCCAGCCCAGACACCCTGCTCACCGTGGCCTATGCCGCGTCGGTCACCGAGAAGATCGGCTTTCTGCTGGCCCACCGCCCGGGCTTCGTCGCGCCCACGCTGGCGGCGCGCCAGCTGGCCACGCTGGACCACTACACCGGCGGGCGCCTGGCGGTGCACTACATCAGCGGCGGCTCCGACGAGGACCAGCAGCGCGACGGCGACTTCCTGGGTCATGACGAGCGCTATGCCCGCACCGATGAGTACCTGCAGTTGCTGCGCCGCGTGTGGACGGCCGACAAGCCCTTCGACCACGAGGGCGCGCACTACCGCGCCAGGGGTGTCTGGTCCGAGGTCAAGCCGTTGCAGCAGCCCTATGTGCCGATCTATTTCGGCGGCGCCTCGGCGCCCGCGTTGCAGGTGGCCGGCAAGCATGCCGACGTGTATGCCCTGTGGGGCGAGTCGCTGGCCCAGGCCGGCGACCTGGTGCGCCGCGTGCGCGCCGAGGCCACGCTGCATGGCCGCGAGGTGGAGTTCAGCATCTCCTTTCGCCCCATCCTGGGCAAGACCGAGGACGAAGCCTGGGCGCGCGCCGAGCAGATCCTCGAAGACACGCGCCGCCTGCGCGTGCAGCAGGGCTACTCGCGCGGCGTCGGTCCCCAGCAGAGCGAAGGGGCCCAGCGCCTGCTGGCCGACGCCGCCAAGGGCGACCGGGTGGACGAGCGCCTGTGGACGGCCATCGCGCGCGAGATCGGCGGGCGCTCCAATTCCACTTCGCTTGTGGGCACGCCCGAGCAGGTGGCCGACGCCTTGCTGAAATACTACGACCTGGGTATCACCACCTTCCTAATCCGCGGCTTCGATCCGCTGGTGGATGCCATCGACTATGGCCGTGAACTGCTGCCCCTGGTGCGCGCCAAGGTGGCCGAGCGGGACCGGCAGACCGCAGCACATGTGGCGCTGAAGGTGGCCTGAGCACCGCGCCTTGCGGGCAGATGCGGCGCGCACTTCTTGCGAGTGCGCGCCGCAGTGCTTTTGGGCTCAGGCGGGTGGCTGCACAGCGCCTCTTGCCCCAAATGCCCCGCTGAAGCTGCGGTCCCACAGCGGGGCCACCTGGGCCGGGCCATCGAGCACGCCCAGCTTCAGAAAGGTATCGGCCACGGCCTGGTGGCCCTTGACCACGCCATCGTCCACGGCGCGCAGGTCGTAGTCGGTGCTGCGGTTGTTCCACAGCTCGATCAGGTCGCCCACCGGCACGCGGGTTTCTTCCGACTGCGCGCGGGCATAGGCCAGGTAGTTGCCATTGGCCCAGAGGTAGGCGCGGCGCAGGCGCTGCAGGTAGTCGCTGATGGCGGCGTGTTTGAGCCGGTCCTGCACAGACCTGGGGTTGGCATAGATCGGGAAATTGCCCGAGAGGTAGCCATCCCCGGTCTTGAGCACGCGCGCGCCGTAGCGCAGGCGCGCCAGCTGGCCGTTGTAGCCATAGATGGCCCAGGCATCGAGGTCGCCCCGGTCAAAGGCCGACAGGCCGTCGGCCGGTGTGAGGCTCACAGGCGTGATGTCGGCAAACGACAGGCCCGCTTCGGCCAGCTGCCGGCTCAGAAAATAGTGCGAGGTGGTCGCGCGCACATAGCCCACGCGCCTGCCCCTGAGGTCGGCGATGCGCGTTATGGGCGCGTCCTTGCGCGCCAGGGTGACCTGGTTGTTCAGATCCTCGCGCGTGACGGCGATGAAGCGCACCTGCGCCTTCTGCCGCGCCGCGAACAGGGCCGGTATCTCGCTGCCCGAGCCCAGGTCCAGCGCGTCGCCGTTGATGGCCTCGATGTGCTGCACGCCGTTGTTGAGCTCGCGCCACTCGATGCGGTAGGGCGTCTGGCCCTGGCCGCTGGCCGCGATGAGGGGGCGCCACAGGCCCTTGTAGGTGCCGATGCGCAGGGTGACCTTGGAGAGGTCGGTGGCACCTGCCGCCACGGCGGGTGCGCCTAGAGTGGCCAGCGTGGCCGCACCCAGGCCGGCGCGCAGCAGGGTGCGGCGGTGGGTGCCGGAGGTGGTTGGCAATGGCATGGAGAAAGTCCTTTCGTCGTTCTGCGGGAATGCCAAGGTTCCAGCAACCGCTTTCCCGCTCCAACGACCATTGCGTAGCATCGATATGCGCAAATCAGCGGTCCGCAGCATGCGCCCCGCCTCATGCCAAAACCGAATGTGCACACGCGCTTTTCTTCGTTGGCGGTGCCGGGGGCGGCCTTTATGGTGGGCAGCACATTCCCCAGACACAAGGCCTCCCGATGTCCTCCTCAGCCACGCTGCTGCCTCCGCTGAACCTCCACGCCCGGAACCTCGCCCCCCAGCGCAAGGACTGGTTCGATCCACCGCCAGCGCGCCCCACGCTGGAGGCCGAGCGCCGCCACCGGCAGGAGAACCTGGCCGTGGCCTTTCGCCTGTTCGCCCAGCATGGCTTCGACCATGGTCTAGCGGGCCACATCACGGCGCGCGACCCGGAGTGGGCGGACCATTTCTGGGTCAACCCGCTGGGCCTGCATTTCTCGCAGATCAAGGTGTCGGACCTGTTGCTCGTGAACTCTCAGGGCGAGATTGTGGTCGGCAACGGTCCGCTGAACCGGGCGGCGTTCGCCATCCACGCGGCGCTGCACGAGACGCGGCCCGACATCGTGGCCGCTGCGCACACGCATTCGACCTACGGCAAGGCCTGGTCAGCGCTGGGCCGCCGGCTCGACCCGCTGACGCAGGACTCGTGCATCTTCTACGAGGACCATGCGCTGTTCGATGACTTCACGGGCGTGGTGCTTGAGACGGACGAGGGCTTTCGCATCGGCCAGGCCCTGGGCAACCAGAAAGCCGTGATCCTGCAGAACCACGGTATTCTGACGGCCGGCCCTTCGGTGGAAGCGGCTGCCTGGTGGTACATCGCGCTCGAGAACGCCTGCCACACCCAACTGCTGGCCGAGGCCGCGGGCGTGCCCCGGCCCATCCGGCCCGAAGTGGCGCGCCACACGCATGCGCAGATCGGCGGGCCGGGCGGGGCGCACTTCACCTTCAAGAGCCTGTTCGACATCGTGGTGCGCGAGCACCCCGAGGTGCTTCAGTGAACGCGCCCCTCACGGCAGGCCAACTGGCCCGCACGCTGGCCGTTGAGTTCGGCGCGCGCGCTGCCGTGCATGACCGCGAAGGCAGCTTTCCGCACCGCAATTTCACCGAGCTGCAGCAGGCCGGTCTGCTGTCGCTGGCCGGGGCGCGCCACCTGGGCGGGCAGGGCGCCTCGCTGGCCCAGTTGGGCGAGGTGATCGGCGCCGTCGCACAGGGCTGCCCGGCCACCGCGCTGGTGCTGACCATGCAGTACATGCAGCAGCGCGCCATGGGCCGGGCCGGATCGCCCTGGCCTGAGGTGTTGGCGCGCCAGCTGGTGCAGGAGTCGGTGCGCGAGGTGTCGCTGATCAATGCCCTGCGTGTGGAGCCCGAGCTGGGCTCGCCCGCGCGCGGCGGCCTGCCGGCCACGGTGGCACGCCGCGCGGGTGAGGGTGCGGGCGCAGGCTGGCGCATCACCGGCCACAAGATCTATTCGACCGGCGCACCCATCCTGCGCTGGTACCTGGTGTGGGCCCGCACCGACGAGGAGGCGCCGCGCACCGGCGCCTTCCTGGTGCGGGCAGGGGCGCCCGGCATCCGTATCGACCCCACCTGGGACCACCTGGGCCTGCGTGCCAGCGGCAGCCACGATGTGCATTTCGACAGCGTGCCGGTGCCCGCCAGCCATGCGCTGGAACTGCGCCTGCCGCAGGACTGGGCGCGGGGTGACTCCGCCGTGCAGGCCGAGATGGTGGTCCTGCTGGGCGGGCTCTACACCGGTGTGGCACGGGCTGCGCGCGCATGGCTGCTCGACTTCCTGCGCACGCGCAGCCCCGCCAGCCTGGGCGCGCCGCTGGCCAGCCTGCCGCGCGTGCAGGAGGCCGTGGGCACGCTGGAAGGGCTGCTGCTCACCAATGACCGCTTGCTGCGCGGCCTGGCGGCCGACGTGGATGCCGGTGTGCCGGTCTCGTCGGTGGACAGCGGCCTGATCAAGTCCACCGTGACCCACAACGCCGTGCACGCGGTGGAGGTGGCCCTGTCGCTCACCAGCAACCACGGCCTGGCGCGCAGGAACCCACTGGAGCGCCACCTGCGCGACGTGCTGTGCGGGCGCATCCACACACCGCAAGATGACAGCGTGCACGTGGCGGCGGGTAGGGCGGCCCTGGGCTGACGGGGCAATGCGTTCCCGGGGTGCCGACCCCGGACGGATGCCCGCTGCATACGAAAACCGCATATCCATGGACGCAAGGCTTCGTTGGCCTGGCGCGCGGCGGGTGCTGCAATGCAGCCTGTCCAATCCGATCACTTCTTGTCCAACGCCACCATGCTGCGCCGCCAATTCAACCACCTGCTCACCGCCTCCGTCGCCGCCAGTTCCTTTCTGTCGCCGTTGCTCACCCACGCACAGTCCCGCGTGCTGTTGCGCGCGGGCGACCAGAAAGGCGGGCTGCAGGCCCTGCTCGACGCTGCAGGCGAGCTCAAGAACCTGCCCTACGACATCAAGTGGAGCGAGTTCCCGGCCGCCGCGCCGCTGGCCGAGGCGCTCAACGCCAATGCCGTGGATTTCGGGCCCATCGGCGATGCGCCACTGCTGTTCACCCTGGCCGCTGGCAGCCGCGTGAAGGCCTTTGCCGCGAGCCGCTCCGATGCCTATGGCACGGCGGTGCTGGTGGCCCCGAATTCGCCGCTCAAGACTGCGGCCGACCTCAAGGGCAAGAGCATTGCGACCAACCGCGGCTCCATCGGCCACTTCGTCACGCTCAAGGTGCTGGAGTCGGCGGGCCTCAAGGCCGACGATGTGCAGCTGCGCTTCATTCCCCCGCCGGACGCCAAGCTCGCGCTGACGCAGGGTTCCGTCGATGCCTGGGCCACCTGGGAGCCCTACACCGCGCTGGCCGAGACCAGCGGCCACGCGCGCGTGCTGGTCAACGGGCGCGGGCTGTGGAGCGGGCTCAGCTACCTGGCCGCAACGGAGGTGGCCCTGGCCGAAAAGACCGCAGTGCTGCAGGACTTCAAGGAGCGTGTGGTGCGCGCCCAGGTCTGGTCGTACCAGAACGCCAAGCCCTTTGGCCAGTCGCTCGCGCGCATCATCGGCATTTCGGCCGACGCTGCGCAGCTGCAGTTCGAGCGCCGCGCCACGCGCTGGCAGGACATCGACGCCCAGGTGCTGGCCGACCAGCAGCGCACGGCGGATTTCTACCTGGCGGCAGGGCTCCTCAAGCAGCGGCTGGACGTGCGGGGCACCTTCGATACGCGGTTCAATGCCAAGGCCTGACGGCAGGGGCCCCGCGCCCCAGGGCATTTGACCCGCCGCCAGCAGCCTGGCGCGCTGCGCCGCACAATCGGCGCCTATGCATTCTTCCTCGACGATGCTGCGCCTGATCAGCGTGGCGGCCTTCTCCAGCATGGCATCCATGCGCGTGTGCGATCCGATGCTGGTCACCCTGTCCCAGGAGTTCCATGTCACCACCGGTGATGCGTCGGCGGTGATCGCCGCGTTCGCGGTCGCCTACGGCGTGCTCCAGCTCTTCTACGGCCCGCTCGGTGACCGCTTTGGCAAGGTGCGCGTGATCATCGGCGCCACCTTCGCCTGCGCGGTCTTCAGTGCCGTCACGGCCCTGGCGCCGACCCTGCCGGTGCTGGTGGTGTCGCGCGCGTTCATGGGCGCGGCGGCGGCTGGCATCATCCCGCTGTCCATGGCCTGGATCGGGGACAGCGTGGCCTACGAGCAGCGCCAGGAGACGCTGGCCCGGCTCATGGTGGCCACGGTATCGGGGATGATGGCCGGCCAGTGGTTCGGCGGCTTCGCGGTGGAGGCCCTGGGCTGGCGCTGGGCGTTTGCCGTGTTGTCTGTGCTGTTCCTCACGGCTGCCACCCTGCTGCTGCGCCAGATGCGTGCCACGGTGGCGGGTGCTGCAGCGGCGGGTGACCATCCGGCCGAACCGGCTGCCTTCTCGCTGCCAGCCTACCTGGCCACCACGGGGCGCCTTCTGCGCATGCCCCGGGTGCGCTGGGTGCTGGCCATCGTGGCGGTGGAGGGGGCCCTGGGGTTTGGCACCATGGCCTTTGTGCCCGCGCGCATGGTCGACGGCTTTGGCCTGTCGGCTTCGGCAGCCGGCGGGGTGATGGTGCTCTATGGGGTGGGCGGCCTGGTCTACAGCCTGATGGCGCGCCGCTGGCTGGCCCTGCTGGGCGAAAAAGGCCTGGCCCTGCTGGGGGCCATGATGATCGCGGTGGGCCTGCTGCTGCTGGCCTGGGCGCCCCTGGTGCACCTGGCGGTGGTGGGCTGCTTCTGTGCAGGCCTGGGCTTCTACATGCTGCACAACACCTTGCAGGTGCAGGCCACGCAGATGGCGCCGGAGGCGCGGGGCACGGCCGTAACGCTGTTCGCCTGCCTGCTGTTCCTGGGCCAGTCGCTCGGTGTGCTGGCAGTGGCGGCCAGTGTGGACCGGGGCTGGATCGCGCAGGTGTTCTCGATGGCCGCAGCGGGCGTGGTGGTGCTGGGCGTGCTGGTCTCGCGCAGGGTCCAGGGGCGGGTGGTGGCGGTCGCTGCGTAGGGGCCCTTGATCCGGGGGTGCATGCCCGGCCCCCGGCTTGGAAGCAAGAGGGTATGCGCGGGCCCGCAGCCTGCCGGTTCACCGATATAAAGAAAACGGTCAGGCGGGGTCCCGCATGGTGCGGGACCTTGTGGCCGTGAGGTGCCCATGACAGAGGAACCTGTACCTCCCCCCGGCGCAGTCCCGGCGTGGCCTGCGCTCGCCAAAGAGTCTGCGATGGATGCGCTGTTGCTCGGTAGCCTGGTTTTCGGGTTTGCCCTGCTGGGCATCCTGACCCGTCCCACCGGGGCGCTGGCGGCGTTCTGGCCCGCGAATGCGGTGTTGCTCGGTGTGCTGGTGCGCCGGCTGCGGCCGACCTCCGTGCTGGCCTGGTGCGGCGCGGCCGCCGGTTTCATACTCGCCGACGTGGTCATGGGCGGCACCTGGCCCAAGGTGGCCTGGCTGACACTGGCCAACATGGCCGGCGTCATCGTGGGTTACCTGCTTTTCTCACGCATACCCCTTGGCCACCGGCGCCTGCTGCAGCCCCTGTCGGTGGTCTACCTCATCGTGATCGTGGCCATGGCCTCGCTGACTGCGGGCCTGGTGGGCATGGTGATCAACCCGCTGCTCTTCCATGGATCGCGCGCCGACGGTTTGCTGATCTGGTTCACGGCGGAACTGGTCGATTACCTGGTGATCCTGCCCGTGATACTGACCATGCCGGCGTGGCGCCGCCCTCAGCGCGACCAACGGCACCGCGAGTTCGTGCTGCGCCTGGATCCGCTGAAACTGGCGCCGGCCTTGAGCCTGTTTCTGGGCGGGGCGCTGGGCATGGTCATCAGCGGGCCGGGTGCCGTCTCATACCTAGTGCCTGGCCTGCTGTGGTGTGCCCTGAGCTACAGCCTGTTCGTGACGGCGGTGCTCACACTGCTGTGCAGCGTGTGGACGCTGATGGCGGTATCGGTCGGCTACCTGCACCTGGGGTCGGACTTCGGCGGGCAATACGAACTGCAGTCGTTTCGCATCGGCGTGGCGTTGATGGTGCTGGCCCCACTGGCGGTGGCCAGCGTCATGGCGGCGCGCAACGAACTGCTGCGGCAATTGCAGCACGCTGCCACGCACGACCGCCTGACCGGGGTGCTCAACCGGGCGGGTTTCATCGACCAGGCCGAGGCGCTGTTCCGCGCCACGGCAGGCCGCCAGCGGGAGTTTTCAGCGCTGATGCTCGATATCGACCACTTCAAGAGGGTCAACGACGTGTACGGGCATGCGGCTGGTGATCTGGTGCTGGCGGATTTTGCACAACTGGTCAACAGCTGCCTGCGTGACACCGACGTGCTGGGCCGCCTGGGAGGCGAGGAATTTGCGGTGCTGTTGCCCGACGTCTCTGCTGCAGTGGCCCAGGCGATTGCCCAGCGCATCTGTGTCGCCTGTGCCGCGCACTCCACCCTGCTGGAGGACGGAACGCCATTGATCTCCACGGTCAGCATCGGGGTGGCGCATGTGCCGGATGTGCCGGTGACGCTGGATGCTTTTCTTTCAGCCGCGGATGCGGCGCTGTACCTTGCCAAGCAATCGGGACGCAATCGGGTGGTGATCAGCGGCGACGAATCCCTGCCCGCTGCGACCGCCGTGCCGTAGTGCGCGCGCGGCGGTCGATGCTTCCAAATAACTTTGATGTCTTATTACTTGATTTATTGATCGTTGGTTTCTTTATGTTGCAATAGTACATTCCCTTATCCTTTCCAACCAGGGCCGGACCGGCGCCACAGGCGCGGGGCGGCCTTTTGTACTTTTCATGATCGACTTACGGGGTATCACCCAGATTTACCCGGGCCCACAAGGCCCGGTGGAAGCCCTTCGGGGTATCGACCTGCATATCCATTCGGGCGAGGTCTTCGGCATCATCGGCAAGAGCGGTGCCGGCAAGAGCTCGCTGGTGCGCGTGATCAACCTGCTCAACCGCCCCACAGAGGGCGAGGTCATCGTCAATGGCCGCGACCTCACCAAGCTCAATGACGCGCAACTGCGCGCGGCGCGGCGCGACATCGGCATGGTGTTCCAGCATTTCAACCTGCTGTCCTCGCGCACGGTGTTCGACAACGCTGCGCTTCCACTGGAGCTGGCGGGCATGGACAAGGCTGCCATCCGCGAGCGGGTGAACCCGCTGCTGGAGCTGGTGGGCCTGTCGGCCCTGGCCAACCGCTACCCGGCGCAGATCAGTGGCGGTCAAAAGCAGCGCGTGGGCATTGCGCGCGCCCTGGCCAGCCGGCCCAAGGTGCTGCTCTCGGATGAGGCCACCTCGGCGCTGGACCCCGAGACCACGCGCTCCATCCTCGACCTGCTGCGCCAGGTGAACCGCGAGCTGGGCCTCACGGTGGTGCTCATCACCCACCAGATGCAGGTCATCAAGCAGGTGGCCGACCGCGTGGCCGTGATCGAGGCCGGCCGCATCGTGGAGCAGGGCCGCGTGCTGGAGGTGTTCACGCGCCCCCAGCAGGCCATCACCAAGAGCCTGATCGACGAAATATTGCCGCAGGAGCTGCCCGCCAGCGTGCTCGACCACGTGCGCAAGCTCACCGGCCAGCTGGCTGCCACGGCACCCGGCAACGCGGGCAGGCTGCTGCGCCTGTCGTACTCGGGTGACAGCGCCTACCAGCCCATCCTGTCGCAGCTGATCCGCGAGTTTGGCGTGGACATGAGCATCCTGCACGGCCAGGTCGACGAGATCCAGGACGAGACCTTCGGCTCGCTGGCCGTCTATGCGAGTGGTGAGCCTGAACGCCTGCGCGGCGCGGTGGAGCACCTGCGCGCCGGCGGCGTGGCCGTCGAAGAAGTCACGATTGAAACCTGAGGGGGCAACAAGCAATGTTCGACCATTTCACTCCGGCCATGCTGGAACTCTTCGCCTCATCTCTGTGGGAAACGCTCATCATGGTGGGCATTTCCGGCCTCGTCGGCGGCCTGCTGGGTGTGCCGCTGGGCGTGTTCCTGCGCCTCACGGACCAAGGCGGCGTGCTGGAAAACAGCCCCGTGAACAAGCTCGTGGGCTGGCTGGTGAATGCCGTGCGTTCCACGCCCTTCATCATCCTGCTGGTGGCCATCATCCCGTTCACGCGCTTCATCACGGGCTCGTCCATCGGCACGGCGGCGGCCGTGGTGCCGTTGACCATCGCAGCGGCTCCCTTCGTGGCGCGCCTGGTGGAGGCGGCCCTGCGCGAGGTCGACCACGGCCTCGTCGAAGCCGCTCAGGCCATGGGGGCTACCACCAGCCAGATCGTCTGGAAGGTGCTGCTGCCGGAGGCTTTGCCTGGCATCGTTGCTGGGCTGACCATTACCTTCGTGAGCCTTACCGGGTACTCGGCCATGGCTGGGGCCATTGGTGGTGGTGGGCTGGGGGATTTGGGGATCCGGTATGGGTACCAGCGGTTTCTGCCGGAGATCATGTTGGCGGTGGTGCTGGTGTTGATTTTCTTTGTGCAGGCGGTGCAGAGTCTCGGGGATTGGGCTGTGCGTCGGCTGAGCCATCGTTGATTTGTCGGCTGTGGTTGCTCTTTGCCTTGATTG
>NZ_LMIJ01000007.1:0-278 GCF_001428665.1 Acidovorax sp. Root219 | reverse complement strand
CTGAACTCGCTGCGTTCTTCGAACTCCGCTCAGACAGCAGCGACGAGCTAGATGACGAAGTGCATGTGTCCTGCGGCACATGCACCCACCCCAGCTCCTGCGCTTCTCGGCGCAGCAGCAGGGGTGGGGGCGGGGTCACGGACGGCTGCTGCTTCGCAGCTGCGCCTGGGGTCGGTTACGCGCTGCGCGCTGCCGACGGTTGGGGCACGGTCACCCTGGCGAGCCGAGCGCAGCGAAGGACCACAGGCCGAGCGAAGCAATGGCCCGAGTGGAGCCCG
>NZ_LMIJ01000006.1:38832-38977 GCF_001428665.1 Acidovorax sp. Root219 | reverse complement strand
CACCGTCAAGACCACCTGCACCGGCGTGGAAATGTTCCGCAAGCTGCTGGACCAAGGCCAGGCAGGCGACAACGTTGGCCTGCTGCTGCGCGGCACCAAGCGTGAAGACGTGGAACGCGGCCAAGTGCTGTGCAAGCCCGGCTCT
>NZ_LMIJ01000006.1:12159-38756 GCF_001428665.1 Acidovorax sp. Root219 | reverse complement strand
GGAAGAAGGCCTGCGCTTCGCCATCCGTGAAGGCGGTCGTACCGTCGGCGCCGGCGTCGTGGCCAAGATCATCGCCTAATCGCTCAGTAGAACAACAAGGAACTTGACATGTCCAAGCAAAAAATCCGCATCCGCCTGAAGGCGTTTGACTACAAGCTGATCGACCAGTCCGCTGCCGAGATCGTTGACACCGCCAAGCGCACCGGCGCCATCGTCAAGGGCCCCGTGCCCCTGCCGACGCGCATGAAGCGTTTCGACATCCTGCGCTCGCCGCACGTCAACAAGACCAGCCGCGACCAGCTCGAAATCCGCACGCACCAGCGCCTGATGGACATCGTGGATCCTACCGACAAGACGGTTGACGCCCTGATGAAGCTCGACCTGCCTGCCGGCGTGGACGTCGAAATCAAGCTGCAGTAATGGTTGTTTCGAGGTGGCTTGCCACCTCGAATTGCCTCGAACAACGCGAACTTGCTTGAAAAAGCAGTTCGCGTTATACTTTAAGGCTTCGCTTTATTTGCGTGCACTCTTGGGTGCACGCGGGGCGAAGTTTTAATAACCCTCTTTCATGCACGCGAGTGCAACGCCGCAGCCAATTGAAGTTGCGGCGGTGGAAGTTTTGGAGAAACAAATGAGTCTGAGCAACTCCCTCGGGTTGCTGGGTCGCAAGGTGGGCATGATGCGTCTGTTCACCGATGACGGGGACGCAGTGCCTGTCACGGTGGTGGATGTGTCCAACAACCGCGTAACCCAGATCAAAACCCAAGAGAACGATGGCTACGTGGCCCTGCAGGTCACGTTCGGTTCGCGCAAAGCATCGCGCGTGACCAAGCCAGAAGCCGGTCACCTTGCCAAGGCAGGTGTGGAAGCCGGTGAAATCATCCAGGAATTCCGCGTGACCGCCGACACCGCTGCCCAGTACCAAGCTGGCGCATCGGTCGTTGTGACGTCCGTGTTTTCCGTGGGCCAGAAGGTCGACGTGCAAGGCACCTCGATCGGTAAAGGCTACGCCGGCACCATCAAGCGCCACAACATGAAGTCGCAACGCGCGTCGCACGGTAACAGCCGTTCGCACAACGTTCCCGGCTCCATTGGTATGGCGCAGGATCCAGGCCGCGTGTTCCCTGGCAAGCGGATGACGGGCCACCTCGGCGATGTCACCAAGACCACGCAAAACCTCGATGTGATCCGCATCGACGAAGCGCGTCAACTGCTCTTGATCAAGGGCGCTATTCCGGGCTCCAAGGGTGGGTTCGTGACGGTGCGTCCAGCGGTCAAGGCCAAAGCCTCCAAAGGAGCGAACTAATGCAGCTCGAACTCCTGAATGACCAAGGCCAGGGCGCGTCCAAGCTGGACGTTCCTGAGACCGTGTTCGGTCGTGAATACAACGAAGATCTGGTGCACCAGATCGTCGTGGCTTACCAAGCCAACGCCCGCCAGGGCACCCGTGCGCAGAAGGACCGTGAACAAGTCCGCCACTCGACCAAGAAGCCTTTCAAGCAAAAGGGTACGGGTAACGCACGTGCAGGTATGACCTCGTCGCCACTGTGGCGCGGGGGCGGTCGGATTTTCCCGAACATGCCTGACGAAAACTTCACGCAAAAGATCAACAAGAAGATGTACCGCGCCGGCATGTCTGCGATTTTCTCGCAGCTGGCCCGCGAAGGCCGTCTGGCGGTGGTCGACTCGCTGAAGCTTGATTCGCCCAAGACCAAGGTCCTGGCCGACAAGTTCAAGGCGATGAACCTGCAATCGGTGATGGTGATCTCCGAGGAAGTGGACGAAAACCTGTACCTGGCCTCGCGCAATCTGGTGAACGTGCTCGTCGTCGAGCCCCGTTACGCCGACCCCGTGTCGCTGGTCCGTTTCAAGAAAGTGCTCGTCACCAAGGGTGCAATCGACAAACTCAAGGAGATGTTCGCATGAGCACACTCAAGTTTGACGAAGGTCGTCTGATGCAAGTGCTGGTCGCTCCCATCGTGTCCGAA
Organism: Acidovorax sp. Root219; assembly: GCF_001428665.1. GTDB lineage: Bacteria > Pseudomonadota > Gammaproteobacteria > Burkholderiales > Burkholderiaceae_C > Acidovorax. The sequence goes on along the minus strand of NZ_LMIJ01000006.1, from coordinate 36,768 downwards.
AAGGCCACCATGGTTGCCGAGAAGTCCAATGCTGTGACGTTCAAGGTGCTGCAGAACGCAACCAAGCCAGAAATCAAGGCCGCTGTGGAATTGATGTTCAAGGTCGAGGTCAAGGGCGTTTCTGTGGTGAACACCAAAGGCAAGACCAAGCGTTTTGGCAAGACCATCGGCCGCCGCGACAACGTTCGCAAGGCTTATGTCACGCTGCAACCAGGTCAAGAGCTGAACCTCTCCGGGGAGGCCGCGTAATCATGGCTGTCATCAAGATGAAACCCACTTCGCCCGGCCAACGTGCCGTGGTGAAGGTCACGCGTGACCACCTGTACAAGGGTGAAGCGTACGCCCCCCTGCTGGAACCCCAGTTCCAGAAGGCCGGCCGTAACAACAACGGTCACATCACCACCCGCCACAAGGGCGGTGGCCACAAGCACCACTACCGTGTGGTGGACTTCAAGCGCAACAAGGACGGCATTCCGGCCAAGGTCGAGCGCATTGAGTACGATCCAAACCGTACGGCCCACATCGCTCTGGTGTGCTATGCCGACGGCGAGCGTCGCTACATCATCGCTCCCCGCAACCTGGAAGTGGGCGCAACCCTGCTGTCCGGTTCGGAAGCCCCGATCCGCGCTGGCAACACGCTGCCTATCCGCAACATCCCCGTGGGTTCGACCATCCACTGCATCGAGCTCAAGCCCGGTGCCGGTGCTCAGATCGCCCGCTCGGCTGGTGCTTCGGCAACCCTGCTGGCCCGCGAAGGTACCTACGCTCAAGTGCGCATGCGCTCGGGTGAAGTGCGCAAGATCCACATCGAATGCCGCGCCACCATTGGCGAAGTGGCCAACGAAGAACACAGCCTGCGCCAACTCGGCAAGGCCGGTGTGAAGCGCTGGATGGGTATTCGTCCTACGGTTCGCGGCGTTGCCATGAACCCAGTGGATCACCCTCACGGTGGTGGCGAAGGCCGCACCGGCGAAGGCCGCCATGCAGTCGATCCTTGGGGCAATCTGACCAAGGGTTATCGCACCCGTAACAACAAGCGCACACAGATCATGATCGTGTCGCGTCGCAAGAAGTAAGGGGTAACAGATGACTCGCTCTCTCAAAAAGGGTCCATTTGTTGACCATCACTTGCTGGCCAAGGTCGAAAAGGCCGTTGCCACCAAGGATAAGAAGCCAGTGAAGACCTGGTCGCGTCGCTCCATGGTTCTGCCCGATTTCATCGGTCTGACCATTGCCGTGCACAACGGCAAGCAGCACGTACCTGTCTACGTTACCGACCAGATGGTGGGCCACAAGCTCGGCGAATTCGCCTTGACGCGCACCTTCAAGGGTCACCCCGCTGACAAAAAAGTCAAGAAATAAGGAACGACCATGTCTGAAACACGTGCAGTCCTCCGGGGCGTCCGTCTGTCGGTCGACAAGGGCCGTCTGGTCGCTGACTTGATCCGCGGCAAGAAGGTGGACCAGGCTCTGAACATCCTGAACTTCACGCAGAAAAAAGCTGCGGGAATCGTCAAGAAGGTTCTGGAGTCCGCCATCGCCAACGCTGAGCACAACGACGGCGCTGACATCGACGAACTGAAGGTCAAGACCATCTACGTCGAGCAAGGCACCACGCTCAAGCGCTTCACCGCGCGCGCCAAAGGCCGCGGCAATCGCATCAGCAAGCCCACGTGCCATGTGTACGTGACGGTTGGCAACTAAAGGCTCGGAAGACTATGGGACAAAAAATCCATCCTACCGGCTTCCGCCTTGCGGTCAGCCGCAACTGGTCCAGCCGTTGGTACGCCAGCAACCGCGACTTCGCGGGCATGCTGGCCGAAGACATCAAGGTGCGCGAGTACCTGAAGGCCAAGCTCAAGAACGCCGCCGTGTCGCGCATCCTGATCGAGCGCCCCGCCAAGAACGCCCGCATCACCATCTACTCGGCTCGTCCTGGTGTGGTGATCGGCAAGAAGGGTGAAGACATTGAGAACCTCAAGAAGGAACTCGCTCTTCGCCTGGGCGTGCCTGTCGCAGTGAACATCGAAGAAGTGCGCAAGCCCGAAATCGATGCCAAGCTGATCGCCGACAGCATCACGCAGCAGCTCGAAAAGCGGATCATGTTCCGCCGTGCCATGAAGCGCGCCATGCAGAACGCCATGCGTCTGGGTGCCCAGGGCATCAAGATCATGTCGTCCGGCCGTCTGAACGGTATCGAAATCGCCCGCTGCGAGTGGTACCGTGAAGGCCGCGTGCCACTTCACACGCTGCGCGCCGACATCGACTACGGCACCTCCGAAGCCAAGACCACCTACGGTGTGATCGGCGTCAAGGTCTGGGTCTACAAGGGCGATACGCTGGGTCGCAACGACCTGCCTGCCGTGGAAACCCCACGCCCAGACGAAGAACGCCGCCCACGCGGTCCACGCCGTGATGGCCGCCCAGGTGGCGACCGTCCAGGTGCTGGCCGTGGAGGCCCACGTCGTCCAGCCGGTGTGAACACCGGTCCGGCCGACGGCAGCGACAAGCCAGTGGAAGCTGGTGGCGCTGATAACACCGCCGTTAAGCGCGTACGCAAAGTCGCCGCGCCCGCTACAGCAGCGGACGGAAAAGGAGAATAAGTATGCTGCAACCTGCTCGCCGCAAATACCGCAAGGAGCAAAAGGGCCGTAACACCGGTGTCGCAACGCGGGGTGCTTCCGTTGCTTTCGGTGATTTCGGTCTGAAGTGCACCGACCGTGGCCGCCTGACGGCCCGCCAGATCGAGGCTGCACGCCGTGCAATCTCCCGCCACGTGAAGCGTGGTGGCCGCATCTGGATCCGCGTGTTCCCGGACAAGCCAATCTCTACCAAGCCCGCAGAAGTGCGTATGGGTAACGGTAAGGGCAACCCCGAGTACTACGTGGCCGAAATCCAGCCCGGCAAGATCGTGTTCGAGATCGTCGGCGTGCCCGAAGAACTGGCCCGTGAAGCGTTCCGCCTGGCTGCTGCCAAGCTGCCGCTGCGCACCACGTTCGTCAGCCGCCACATTGGCTCGTAATTCAGGAGAACAAGCAATGAAGACTACTGAACTGCGCCAAAAAGACGTTGCCGGCATCGAAGGCGAAATCAAGGCTCTGCAGAAGGCCCACTTCGGCCTGCGCATGCAGAAGGCTACCCAGCAGTTGGCCAACACCAACACGCTGCGTACCACCCGCCGCGATATCGCCCGTGCAAAAACCATCCTTGCTGAAAAGCAAGCCGCCAAGTAAGGAGCCGACATGACGGAAGCTAAAAAATCCCTCAAGCGCACCTTGATTGGCAAGGTGGTCAGCGACAAGCGCCAGAAGACCGTGACCGTGCTGATCGAGCGCCGTGTGAAGCACGAGCTCTACGGCAAGATCGTGGGCAAGTCGAGCAAGTACCACGCCCATGATGAAAATGGCGAGTACAAGCTGGGCGACGTGATCGAAATCACCGAGAGCCGTCCGCTCTCCAAGACCAAGAACTGGGTTGCCACCCGCTTGGTGCAAAAGGCCGGCCTGCTCTAAGCCCTCCCGGCTTGTTGGCAGCACTGCCCTCCAAAACGACCCACAATGTGGGTCGTTTTGCTTTTGGGGCCTGCGTTTTGTGCGCTCTGCCCCGGGGCATGCGGATACCACCCCAACAACCCTAGGAGAGATCAATGATCAAAGTCGGTGACACCCTGCCAGCCAGCACCCTGATGGAATACTCGGAAGTCGAGGGCGAAGGCTGCTCCATTGGCCCGAACCCTGTGCCGGTGGACAAGGCCACGGCGGGCAAGACCATTGCCCTGTTCGCGCTGCCCGGCGCCTTCACGCCCACCTGCTCGGCCAAGCACGTGCCCGGCTATGTGGAAAAGGTGGACGAGTTCAAGGCCGCCGGCGTGGACGAGATCTGGTGCGTGAGCGTGAACGACGCCTTCGTGATGGGCGCCTGGGCGCGCGACCAGAAGACGGACGGCAAGGTGCGCATGCTCGGTGACGGCGACGCCACCTTCGCCAAAGCCACCGGCCTGACGCTGGACCTCAATGGCAAGGGCCTGGGCCTGCGCAGCAACCGCTACTCGATGCTGGTGCGCGACGGCAAGGTCGTCACGCTCAACATCGAAGCCCCGGGCAAGTTCGAAGTCAGCGACGCCGCCACCCTCCTGGCCCAGGCCAAGGCGTAATCGACTCCCGGCCCTGGGCAGCACCTGCTGCGAAGGGGCCGGCGGCGTTCAGGAGATATCCGCCTTGAGGTAATGCGACCCTGCAATGGGGTTGTGGTAGTAAGGCGGGATCTCCTCGAACCCCAGGTCCGTGTAGAGCGCGCGGGCAGATTCCATGCCATCGAGCGTATCGAGCAGCACGCAGGCGTAGCCCGCGCGGCGCGCCTGGTCGAGCATGGCTTCGGCCAGCTCGCGGCCCAGGCCGAAACCGCGGAAGGCCTTGCGCACGTACAGGCGCTTCATCTCGCTGGCATTGGGGTAGTCGGCAGCATCCAGCGGCCGCAGGGCGCAGCAACCGGCGATGGCGCCATCCACCTGGGCCAGCAGCAGGTGCCCGCGTGGGGCAGCGTAGTCGCCCGGCAGGCTGGCCAGCTCGGCCTCGAAATCCTGGAACGCAAGGTCCACCCCCAGGGTCGCGGCGTACTCCCGGAAAATCTCGCGGACCGTCTCCATCTCGGCGGCAGACGACGGGTTCAGCAAGGTGACGGCAGGCTTGTCCAAGGCGCGAATTCAGGAAATGCAGGAATCCGCAGTGTAGCGGCTCGCACTCAGAACGCGCTCAGGGTGGACACCCACCACGCCACTCCAGCGCCCACACCCAGTGCGACCAGGGCCAGGGCGCGGGTGGCGAGGTCGTCGCGAGATGGCGCCACGGGCTGGGGCAATTCCTTGTCACCATGCAGCATGGGCGCCACCAGCCGGTGCTTGCGCACCAGCACATAAAAGCCGATGGCCAGGACGTGCAACGCCACCAGGCCCAGCACCAGGTACTGGCCGATCTCCTTGTGGTAACCCGTGGCCTGGCCCACGACCGCATTGGAGACAAAGCGGGTCAGCGGCCCTGAAAAGGCGATCTCATCGTCGCTGAGCAGGCCGGTGCCCACCTGTGCCACCAGCACCGCAAGCAGGGCGAAGACCGAGAGCGCGCCCAGTGGGCTGTGGCCCACACCGTCCTCGGGGTGGCCCGCGCCGCGCAGGTAGCGCACCAGACGCACCGGCGAGTACAGGAAGGCGCCAAAGCGCGACCAGCGCCCGCCCACCAGGCCCCACACCAGGCGAAAGACCAGCAGCGCCAGCACCACATAGCCCAGGCGCAGGTGCCAGACCATGGCGTTGCCCCCCACCTTGGCGGTGACCACCAGGGCGATCACGCTGGCGGCCAGGGCCCAGTGGAAGAGGCGGGTGGGCAGATCCCAGATGCGGACGGTGTGTGTCATGGTCGTGGTCCGGCGCTTGCCGTGTCGTGGGGGTGTCGTTGGCCGCATTGTGCGCGAGATGGCCGGCGCCGCCAACGCGCACCATCGGGCATGCCAAAACCGCCGCAACGCGGCATACTGGCGGCGGCTGGTTGGTTTTTGCTCCCCACGATAAAAGGAAACATCCGATGAAAACCCTCGCTGTAGTCGCCTTTGCTGCGGCCGTCGTCACCCTGTCTGCTCCTGCATCTGCCCAGTTTGCCAAACCCGAAGACGCCATCAAATACCGCCAGAGCGCGTTGTTCGTGATGGGCCAGCATTTCGGGCGCCTGGGTGCCATGGCCAATGGCCGCATCCCCTTCGACGCCAAGGCGGCGCAGGAAAATGCGGATGTTGTCGCCGAGATGGCCAAGCTGCCCTGGGCCGCTTTCGGTGCCGGCACCGACAAGGGTGCACCGACCAAGGCGCTGCCCGAGATCTGGACCCAGCAGGCCAAGTTCAAGGAGCATTCCGACAAGCTCGAAGCCGAGACCGTCAAGCTCGCCGCAGCCGCCAAGACCGGCAACCTGGACAACCTGAAGACTGCCTTCGGCTCGGCCGCCAATTCCTGCAAGGCCTGCCACGACAACTACCGCGCCAAGTGAAGCCGGCCGCTGCGGCGGGCCCAAAGCAAAAAGCCTCTTCCAGATGAAGAGGCTTTTTTGCTTTGCGAGAGACCCGTTCAGGTCTCGGCGAGCAGCTTCTCGATCAGCTGGTGCAGTTCCGGGAAGTTGGGGGCGCCCACATAGGTCTTCACGATCTCGCCGCGCTTGTTGACGATGAAGGTCGAGGGCGTGAGCCGCACGTCGCCCCAGGCCTGGGCCACGGCGCCGGTGTTGTCGATGGCCACCTTGAAGGGCAGCTTGCGCGTTTCTGCAAAGTTCACCACGTAGCTCGGCGGGTCGTAGCTCATGGCCACGGCCAGTGTTTCGAAGCCCTTGGGCTGGTATTTCTTGTAGGTGGCAATGATCTCGGGCATCTCGGCCACGCAGGTGGTGCAGCTCGTGGCCCAGAAATTCACCAGCGTCACCTTGCCGTGCAGGTCGGCGGTGGACTGGCGCGAGCCGTCGAGCAGCACGAAAGTGGACTCGGGCGCCGCAGAGCGGCCCGTGTCCAGGTACACGTAGGCGCCCACGGCGGCAAAAGCCACCACCGCTGCACCTGCTGCCCACTGCTTGATACCCATGGCGTCATCCCATCCCGGAAGTGCGGGCTCCAACCCGCACGGTATTGTGCCGGACAAGGCTCCCGCCTGCCGGCTGGCCTGTCCACTGCGGTGATGGAGTGTGGGGCGGTGCAAAAGTTCTCCCTTCCCGGGCTCCGCGCACGAAATATCCGGCCACTGCCGATAATGGGCCCATGAACTGGACATTGACCGGCGCCGCCAGCGCCCTCCTGGGACTGGTCGCATGCAGCCCGGCACTCAACTGGCGCAGCGTGGCCCTGCCCGAAGCCGCCCTCACCATCACGCTGCCCTGCAAGCCCGACCATGCCACGCGCAAGGTGGAGCTGGCGGGCACGCCGGTCGACCTGTCCATGGTCGGCTGCGAGGCCGACGGGGCGACCTTTGCCGTGTCCCACGCCACGCTGGCCGACCCGGCGCAGACCGGCGTGGCGCTGGCCCACTGGCGCGCGGCCGTGCTGGCGCGCCTGGGTGGCGCGCAGGCCCAGGCCCACGAGGTGCCGTTTGTGCCCCGCAATGCCCTGCCGCTGCCCCAATCGGTGCGCACCGTGGCCCAGGGGAAGGGGCCCGATGGGCAGGCCGTCACCGCGCAGGCGGTCTGGTTTGCCCGCACCGTGGGGCCGCAGATGCAGCTGTACCACGCCGTGGTCTACACACCCAAGCCCCGCCCCGAGGTGGCCGATACCTTCTTTAGCGGGCTGGTGTTGCCATGAGCGCCGGTGTGCTGCCACGGCGCGCGGCCGTCATCGTCTTCCTGGCCTTCGCGTTCGCCTACTTCCTCTCGGCCCTGCTGCGCGCCGTCACGGCCACGCTGGCGCCCACGCTGTCGCAGGAGTTCACGCTGCACGCCAGCGACCTGGGTCTGCTGGCGGGCGGCTACTTCCTGGGATTTTCTGCCACGCAGTTGCCGCTCGGTACCTGGCTGGACCGGCATGGCCCGCAAAAGGTGCTGCTCGGCTTTTTGGGCGTGGCCGTCGCCGGCTGCCTGGTGTTCTCGATGGCCACGGGGTTCTCGGGCCTGCTGGCGGGGCGCGTGCTGTGCGGCGCGGGCGTGAGCGCCTGCCTGATGGCGCCGCTTACCGGCTACCGCCGCTGGTTCGATGCCACGGCGCAGATGCGCGCCAACTCCTGGATGCTGATGACGGGCTCGCTGGGCATGGTGGCCTCCACCTTGCCGGTGCAGTGGGCCGTGCCGCTGGTGGGCTGGCGCCCGCTGTTCTGGGGGTTGGCCGTGCTGATCGGCGTGGCCATGGTGGGCATTGCGCTGTGGGTGCCGCGCTGGCATGCGGCCACCCCGGTTGCAGGTGCCGGTGCCTCACCCGCGCCGGGGGGCTACGCCATCGTCTGGCGCCATCCGTACTTTCAGCGCATGGCCCCGCTGGGCTTCTTCGTCTACGGCGGCATGGTGGCCATGCAAACCCTGTGGGCGGGCCCCTGGATGCAGCAGGTGGCCGGCTACAGCGCGCTCGAGTCGGCCACCGGCCTCTTCTGGATCAACCTTTGCATGCTGTTCACCTTCTGGGCCTGGGGCATGGTCAATCCCTGGCTGCTGCGCCACGGCCTCGGGGCCGACCGGCTCATCTTCGCGGGCCTGCCGTTGTCGCTTCTCATCCTGCTGGCCATCATCGTCGCCGGGCCTGCGGCCGGGGGGGCGGCCTGGGCACTGTTCTGCGTGTCGTGCACCTTCGTCTCGCTCTCGCAACCGGCAGTGGGCATGGCCTTCCCGCAGGCCCTGGCGGGGCGTGCGCTGTCGGCCTTCAACCTGGTGATCTTTGCCGGCGTGTTCGTGGTGCAGTGGGGCATTGGCCTGGCGGTGGATGCATTTGCCGCCGCCGGCCTGTCCACGACGGCCTCGTTCCAGGCGGCCATGGGGGTGTTCCTGGTGTGCAACACGGGGTCCTACCTCTGGTTCGCCCTGCGGGGGCAGCGCCATAATGCGCTTCAAACCTCTGTCCCATGAGCACCAGCATCCTGATCATCGCCCACGCCCCTTTGGCCCATGCCCTGCGCGAATGCGTGCTGCACGTGTTTGCCGACTGTGGCGACAGCGTGGCCGCACTCGATGTGCAGCCCAATGAGCGGCCCGAGGAGTCCCTGGCCCAGGCGCGTATCCTGCTGGAGCAATTGGGGCCCGACTCCACCCTGGTGCTGACCGACGTGTTCGGCGCCACCCCCTGCAACGTGGCGCAGCGCCTGGTGGACGGTGTCCGCTCGCGCCTGGTCACAGGGGTCAATCTTCCGATGCTGCTGCGTGCCGTGAGCTACCGTGCAGAGCCCCTTGATTCGGTCGTCACCCGCGCGGTGGTGGGCGGCACGCAAGGGGTGATGCAGGTGGCCATCGCCGCGCCGCAGAACCAGTCCCGACGCAACCGACATGATCAAGACTCGTACGACCATCAGCAATAAACTGGGCCTGCACGCCCGCGCCTCGGCCAAGCTCACCAAGCTGGCCGGCAGCTTCCCCTGCGACGTCTTCATGAGCCGTGGCGACCGCCGCATCAATGCCAAGAGCATCATGGGGGTCATGATGCTGGCCGCCGGCCTGGGCAGCGAGGTCGAGGTGGAGACCAATGGCGAGCGCGAGCAGGAGGCCATGGACGCCCTGCTGGCGCTGATCGCCGACAAGTTCGGCGAAGGCGAGTAAGCGCGCCATGGCCGCAACAGCAACGCCGGATCTAGAAAGGGATTCCCGATGACCTTTGCCGTCCACGGTCTGGCGGTGGCACGCGGCATTGCCATCGGCCGTGCCGTGCTCGTGGCTTCGAGCCGCGTGGACGTGGCCCACTACTTCATCCAGCCCGAGCAGATACCGGCCGAGATCGAGCGCGTGCGCCAGGGCCGCAATGCGGTGGTCGAGGAGCTGCAGCGCCTGCAGACCGACATGCCCGCCGATGCACCGCACGAGCTCACCGCGCTGCTCGACGTGCACCTGATGCTGCTGCAGGACGAGGCCCTCACCGGCGGCGTCAAGCACTGGATCACCGAGCGCCTGTACAACGCAGAGTGGGCGCTCACCACCCAGCTCGAAGTGATTGCGCGCCAGTTTGACGAGATGGAGGACGAGTACCTGCGCGAGCGCAAGGCCGACCTGGAGCAGGTGGTCGAGCGCATCCTGCGCTACATGAAGGGCGTGGCCAGCCCCGTGGCGCCACCCGCCAGTAGTCCGCGGCGCAAGACCCAGCAGGACCTGCTGCTCGACGACACGGTGGACGTACCCCTGGTGCTGGTGGCGCACGACCTGTCGCCAGCCGACATGCTGCAGTTCAAGCAGAGCGTGTTCGCCGGCTTCGTGACCGACGTGGGCGGCAAGACCTCGCACACCGCCATCGTCGCGCGCAGCATGGACATTCCCGCCGTGGTCGGCGCGCGCGCGGCCAGCCAACTGGTGCGCCAGGACGACTGGGTCATCATCGACGGCGATGCCGGCGTGATCATCGTCGACCCCTCGCCCATCATCCTGGCCGAATACGGCTTTCGCCAGCGCCAGACCGAGCTCGAACGCGAGCGCCTGTCGCGCCTGCGGCACACGCCGGCCGTCACCATCGACGGCCACCGCATCGAACTGCTGGCCAACATCGAGCAGCCCGGCGATGCCGTGGGTGCGGTGCGCGCCGGCGCCGTGGGTGTGGGCCTGTTCCGCAGTGAATTCCTGTTCATGGGGCGCACCGGCAACCTGCCGGGCGAGGACGAGCAGTACCGCGCCTACCGCGAGGCCCTGGACGGCATGCAGGGCCTGCCGGTCACCATCCGCACCATCGACGTGGGGGCCGACAAGCCACTGGACAACAAGGTCCACAAGGACACGCACCTGAACCCCGCACTGGGCTTGCGCGCCATCCGCTGGAGCCTGGCCGACCCGGCCATGTTCCGCACCCAGCTGCGCGCCGTGCTGCGTGCGGCGGCGCATGGCAAGGTGAACCTGCTGTTCCCCATGCTGGCGCACACCAACGAAATCCACCAGACCCTGGCCCAGGTGGAGCTGGCGCGCGCCGAGCTCGACGCCCGGGGCGAGCCCTATGGCCCGATCCAGCTGGGCGCCATGATAGAGGTGCCGGCGGCGGCGCTGATGGTGCGCACCTTCCTGCGCTACTTCGATTTTCTGTCCATCGGCACCAACGACCTGATCCAGTACACCCTGGCCATCGACCGTGCCGACGAGGCGGTGGCCCACCTGTACGACCCGGTGCATCCGGCCGTGCTGCGCCTGGTGGCCGACGTGATCGCCGAAGGCGAGCGCCAGGGCAAGAGCGTCTGCGTCTGCGGCGAGACTGCCGGCGACGTGACCATGACACGCCTGCTGCTGGGCCTGGGCCTGCGCAGCTTCTCCATGCACCCCGCGCAGATCCTGGCCGTCAAGCAGGAAATCCTGCGCGCCGACACGCGCAAGCTCGTGCCCTGGGCGCTGCAGGTGCTAGACGGCGAAGAGCCTGCGGCCTTGCTGGCATCCTAGAACTCTTGAATCAATAGCTACCAGCGCTCGCTGGAAAAGCGCTGGAGGTCGATTTGGCCCATACCCCGGTAGCAGCCCCCGCAGACGCGTCCCTCATCGACTCGCGCCAGGCCTTGCAGCGCCTGCTGGTCACCCTGGGCCTGGTGGTGCTGGGCAACAGCAGCATGTATGTCGTGTCGGTCGTGCTCCCGGCCGTGCAGAGCGAGTTCGGCGTCGGCCGTGCCAGCGCGTCGCTGCCCTACACCTTGATGATGGTCTGCCTGGGCCTGGGCGGGCTGCTCACGGGCAGGCTGGCGGACCGCCATGGCCTCACGCCCGTGCTTTGGCTGGGCGCGCTGGCCGTGCTCGGCGGCTTTGTCGGCGCGGCCTTTTCCGGCAGCATATGGGCCTTCGGCCTGGCGCACGCGGTGATGGGCTTCATCGGCAGCTCGGCCACCTTCGCCCCCCTGCTGGCCGACACGGCGCTGTGGTGGAACCGGCGGCGCGGCATTGCGGTGGCGGTGTGCGCCAGCGGCAACTATGTGGCGGGCGCGGTCTGGCCGCCCATCGTGCAGTACGGTGTCGACACCGTCGGCTGGAGGCCGACCTACATGGCACTGGGGGTCGTCTGCGGCCTGGGCATGCTCGCGCTGTCGCTGCGCATGCGCCAGCGCCCGCCGGCCATCCAGGCCGTGGCGGATGGTGCCCAGGCTGCCGCTGTGGACCACACGCGTCCCTTCGGCCTGCCGCCTGGCGCCGCGATGGCGCTGCTGTGCGTGGCAGGGGTGGCGTGCTGCGTCGCCATGGCCATGCCACAGGTCCACATCGTGGCCTATTGCACCGATCTGGGCTTCGGCGCCGCCCAGGGTGCGCAGATGCTGTCGCTCATGCTGGCCTGCGGCATCGCGAGCCGGCTGGTCTTCGGGCTGATCTGCGACCGCATCGGTGGCATCTGCACCTTGCTGCTGGGGTCTGCGCTGCAGGGCATCGCCCTGCTGCTATTTTTGCCCTATGACGGCCTGGTGCCGCTGTACGTGATCTCCGCGCTGTTCGGCCTGTTCCAGGGCGGCATCGTGCCGACCTACGCCATCATCGTGCGCGAGCACTTCGCGCCCGCACAGGCGAGCGTGCGGGTCGGCGCCGTCATCATGGCCACGCTCGTGGGCATGGCCCTGGGCGGCTGGCTGTCGGGCTTTATCTTCGACGTCACCGGCAGCTACCACGCCGCCTTCCTCAACGGCATCGGCTGGAACCTGCTGAACCTCTGCGTCACCGCCTGGCTCTTCCTGCGATTGCGCAGGGTGCGCGGGGAGGCCTCTACTTCGCCCGTACGCCGAGGATGGCCGCACTGATGATCAAGGCCGTGGCCAGCGCGATGCTCCTGCTGAACGCACGACCGCTCACCACGATCAGCAAGGCGGTCGAGGCCAGCGGCGTGATGTAGCTCAGGATGCCGATGTGCCGCGCATCGCCGAGCTTGAGCGCCTTATCCCAGAGGAAGAACGAGGCACCGAGCGGCCCCAGGCCCATCACGGCCAGCAGCAGCCAGTCGCGCGGTGCGAGGGTGGCCGCAGGCTCCAGCGCCACGTGGCACAGCAGCGAGAGCACGCCCGAGACCAGGCCGAACAGGCCGATGGCCGTGGTCGGAAAGGCCGCCACGCGCTTGGTCATCAGCGAATAGGTGGCCCAGATCAGCGCCGCCGCGAAGGCTGGTACATAGCCCCAGGCCAGGGTGCCGCTCAATTCGCGCCCGCCCACGATGGCGATGGCCGCGCCGCCAAAGCCCAGCAGTGCCGCCAGCACATGCGGCCAGCGCAGCCGGATGCCCGGCAGCACCACGGGCGACAGCACCACGATGAACAGCGGCCACAGGTAGTTGACCAGGTTGGCCTCCACCGGCGGTGCGTTGCGCAGCGCGATGAACAGCAGGAAGTGGTAGGCGAAGAGGCCATACACCCCCAGTGCCAGCGTGCGCAGCGGAATGCGCCACTGCGACGGGTCGCGCAGCACGAAGGGCCAGGCAGGAATGCTGCCGATGATGAGGGCAATGCCCGTCAGCAGGAACGGCGGCACATGGGCGAGCGAAACGCCCAGCGAGGCGAGGGAGGCCCACAGCGCGATGGCGCCCAGGGCATAGAAGTTGGCTTGCATGCGGGCACTGTAAGCGCGCTGGGCATCGCGCAACGACGGAGCATCGTCGCCGCCCTGCGGTCCGGCATCAGCCCCGGCGCAGCGCCGCCGTCAGGGCCGATGGCGAGCGGTAGCCCGTGCGGCGCGCCACCTCGGCCACGGCCATGCCGCCCGCGCGCAGCAACTGGGCATGCCCGAGCCGCTGGCTGCGCAGCCAGGCCATGGCGCCCTGGCCTTGCTCCGCGCGGCAGCGCGCCGCGAACTGGCTGGGGCTCAGGTGCACCTGCTGCGCCATGTCCGCCACCGACAGCGGCTGGTGCCAATGCCGGGCGGCCCATTGGCGCAACGCCGGCCAGTCGATGGCACGGCGGCGTGCACTGGCATCTTCCGCTGGGGCCGGTATCCGGGAGGAGGGTAGCCAGGCCTCCAGCAGCAGGGCGGGGCCGTGGGCCTGGGCCAGGGGGCGGCCTTGCTGCAGGGCGCTGGCGAGGTAGCGGGCCAGGGTCAGCGTCGGGGGTGGTAGCGCTGTCTGCAGCGCAGGGGCGGCGCAGTGGGCCCAGCCCATGTCGCTGCTGTCCAGCACCAGGCACAGGCTGCCGCCGCTGGCCTCGAAATCGTGGTGTGCACCTGGCGCGATGACGCAGCCGCCGCCGATGGCCACGCGCATGCCGCGTCCGTCGACCTCCAGGTCGAGCGCGCCGGCCAGGCCCAGCAGCACCTGGAAGTGTCCATGGCTGTGGCTGCCGAGGGAGGCGCCGTACCGGCGCAGCGAGAGCGAGCCGGTGGTGTCCATGGCGTGTGCGCGTTGGCGCTGCGGCAGTGCTTACACGCCGGCGGCGTGCGCCTGCTGGTCGGCGTGGTAGCTGCTGCGCACCATGGCGCCCACGGCGGCGTGGCTGAAGCCCATCTTGTAGGCCTCTTGCTCGAACATCTTGAAGGTGTCGGGGTGCACATAGCGGCGCACGGGCAGGTGGCTGCTGCTGGGCGACAGGTACTGGCCGATGGTCAGCATGTCGATGTCGTGCGCGCGCATGTCGCGCATCACCTGCAGGATCTCTTCGTCCGTCTCGCCCAGGCCCACCATGATGCCGCTCTTGGTCGGCACCTTGGGGTGCAGGGCCTTGAACTTCTTGAGCAGGTTCAGGCTGAACTGGTAGTCGGAGCCCGGGCGCGCTTCCTTGTACAGGCGCGGCGCGGTTTCCAGGTTGTGGTTCATCACGTCGGGCGGCGCGGCCTTCAGGATCTCAAGCGCACGGTCATCGCGGCCGCGGAAATCGGGCACCAGGATCTCGATCTGCGTAAGCGGCGACAGCTCGCGGATGTTCTGGATGCATTCCACGAAGTGGCCGCTGCCGCCGTCGCGCAGATCGTCTCGGTCGACGCTGGTGATCACCACGTACTTCAGGCGCAGCTGCGCGATGGTCTTGGCCAGGTTCAGCGGCTCGTCCTTGTCCAGCGGGTCGGGTCGGCCGTGGCCCACGTCGCAGAAGGGGCAGCGGCGGGTGCACTTGTCGCCCATGATCATGAACGTGGCTGTGCCCTTGCCGAAGCACTCGCCGATGTTCGGGCAGGAGGCCTCTTCGCACACCGTGTGCAGATTGTTCTGGCGCAGGATGTCCTTGATCTCGTAGAAGCGCGTGGTGGGCGAGCCGGCCTTCACGCGGATCCAGTCTGGCTTCTTGAGCACTTCGCCCTGTTCCACCTTGATCGGAATGCGCGACAGCTTGGCCGCAGCCTTCTGCTTGGCCAGCGGGTTGTAGGCTTCGGTGGACTGCGCTTCGCGGACGACGTCGGTGGTGCTCATGGCTTGTAGGCGGTTCAGGGAGACAGGCGGATGCCGAGCTGCTGGCCCAGCACCTGCGCGGCTTCTTCCCAGGTGGTTTGGACCCCGATTGTAGAAAGGTCCACGGTTCGCAGTCCCGCGTAGCCGCAAGGGTTGATACGCCCGAAGGGTTCCAGGTCCATCTCCACGTTCAGCGCGGCGCCGTGGTAGGTGCTGTGGCGGCTGACCTTGATGCCTAAAGCGGCGATCTTCCCGAGGCCCTCGAAGTCGGGTTCGGGTGCCGTCTGGCCTTCGCGTTTTTGCGGGCGCTGGGGCAGCAGGGCGTGGCTGTGCGGGTCATCCAGGCGCACGTAGATGCCGGGCGCGCCGGCCACGCGGTGGCCCGTGACGCCGAAGTGCGCCAGCGTGCGGATCAGCGCTTCTTCCAGCCGGTAAACATATTCCTTGACGTAGTAGCCCGCGCGCTGCAGGTCGATGAGCGGGTAGGCCACCACCTGGCCCGGCCCGTGGAAGGTGACCTGGCCACCCCGGTTGGTGGGCACCACCGGAATCGCCCCGGGGTTGAGCAGGTGGTCGCTCTTGCCCGCCAGGCCTTGCGTGTAGAGCGCGTCGTGTTCGCACAGCCACAGGGCATCGGGCGTGTCGGCCGTGCGTGTGGCCGTGTAGGCCTGCATGGCCTGCACCGTGGCGGCATAGTCCACCCGCCCGAGCGTGCGCAGATCGATGGTCACGGCCTTACAGCACGACCTTGACCAGGGCGTGCGATGACAGCGCGCGGTACAGGTCGTCGAGCTGCTCGCGGCTGGTGGCCGTGATGGTGACAGTAACCCCGAGGTAATTGCCCTTGCTGCTGTCGCGCAGTTCAATGGTGGCGGGGTCGAAAGTCGGATCGTACTGGCGGGCCAGTTCGGTGACCGCGTGCACGAAGCCGTCCACCTTGGCCCCCATGACCTTGATCGGAAACTGCGAGGGGTACTCGATCAGCGAGTCCTTGCGGGCATCCGCAGCGGCCGAGTCGAGGATGGTGAGGTTCGGTGGCAAAGGAGAGGACGTCATATGCAGGAGCTTCGATTTTTCGGTGGCGATGCAGGCGGGGCCATTGTGCGGCAAGCCCTTCGGGTCGGCGTGGATGTGTCATACAGCTGCGCGCCCTTTTGGTGCATAACGGGGGCTGCCGCACCATGGCGGGCGTTGGTGGGTCACCACAGAGGTGCTGGCGCGCACCCCCCTTTCAGACCCTGATTGCAGGTCTTTGTCGTTCGCCACGGGTTTTTACTTATAATTAGAGGCTTTGTGAAATTTGCAGTCTGTAACATGGGCGTTACCAACAATGAAAACAATCGCCCCTGAGACAGAAACTGAGGCTGAAGATTCTGACTTCAAGCCCTTGTCCGCGCAGGAAGCGGACCAGTGGCGCAGCCGCAACCCTCCCGTCTCGATGTGGAAGGTGGTGGCGGGTCAGGCGCTAGTCGGCGTGCTCGTGGCCCTGGTGGCCTGGGGGCTGACGGGCAGGGCCGAAGTGGGCTGGTCTGCCGCCTACGGCGCGCTTGCAGTGGTGGCTCCGGCCGCATTGTTCGCCCGCGGTATGTCGCGCCAGATGGCGTCTGGAAATGCAGGCGCCTCCATGGCGGGGTTCTTTGGCTGGGAGATAGCCAAGATCGTGTTCACCGTCGCGCTGCTGGCTGTGGCCCCCTGGGCTGTGCCGGGGTTGGTCTGGCTTGCCTTGCTGGCGGGCATGGTGGTCACGATGAAAACGTATTGGGTCGCGCTTCTGGTGCGGCCTGGTGTCCGAAAAACCGATTGATATAGAGAAGAGTTGTCCGATGGCCGCAGAAGCGCACGCTCCGACTGCAAGTGAATACATCGTTCACCACCTGCAGCATCTTCAAAACGTCAACCAGACCAAGATTGTTGACTTCACGGTCATCAACTATGACTCGATCATCGTGGGTTTGGTTCTGGGTGCCCTCACGCTTTTGATCCTGTGGTCAGCTGCCCGTAAGGCAACCTCCGGCGTGCCCGGCCGCTTCCAGGCGGCGGTGGAAATGCTGGTCGAGATGGTGGACAACCAGGCCAAGGCCAACATCCACAACGCCGAGAGCCGCAAGTTCATCGCTCCCCTGGGTCTGACGGTGTTCGTCTGGATCTTCATGATGAACTTCATGGACATGCTGCCGGTGGACCTGCTGCCCGCCATCTGGGCCCAGATCTACGGTGCTGCCGGCCACGATCCGCACCATGCCTACCTGCGCGTCGTGCCCACGGCCGACCTGTCCACCACCCTGGGCCTGGCATTCGCCATCCTGATCCTGCGCTTCTGGTACAGCGTGAAGATCAAGGGCGCTGGCGGCTGGGCGCACGAACTCGTGTCGGCCCCGTTCGGCACCAGCAAGAATCCCATCTTCGCCCTGATCCTGGGCGTGATCAACCTGCTGATGCAGGTCATTGAATATGTCGCCAACACCGTCTCGCATGGCATGCGGTTGTTCGGCAACATGTACGCCGGCGAACTGGTGTTCATGCTCATCGCCCTGATGGGTGGTGCGGCTGCACTGTCGCTGTCGGGTGTGCTGCTGCCTGTGGGCCACATCATTGCTGGCACCATCTGGACGCTGTTCCACATTCTGGTGATCTCGCTGCAAGCCTTCATCTTCATGATGCTTGCGCTGATCTACCTCGGTCAGGCGCACAACGCGCACTAACGGTTCCCTTTCGTTTCTCTTTCCTTTTCAACCTTTCTTTTTTTAACTCAGGAGTCATCATGGAAAACATTCTCGGTCTCGTCGCTCTGGCTTGTGGTCTGATCGTTGGCCTCGGCGCTATCGGCGCTTCCATCGGTATCGCACTGATGGGTGGCAAGTTCCTCGAATCTTCGGCCCGTCAGCCTGAGCTGATCAACGAACTGCAAACCAAGATGTTCATCTTGGCCGGTCTGATCGATGCGGCTTTCCTGATCGGCGTGGCCATCGCCCTGCTGTTCGCTTTCGCCAACCCCTTCGCTTCCACGTTCTTGGCCAACCTGCCCAAGTAATTCCCACTCAACGCCACTCTAGAAAGGTGTTGCCGTGAGTATCAACGCGACCCTGTTCATTCAGGCCATCGTCTTCCTGATCCTGGTGTGGTTCACGATGAAATTCGTGTGGCCCCCGATCGCGAAGGCGTTGGATGAACGAGCCCAGAAAATCGCCGAAGGCCTCGCTGCTGCCGACCGTGCCAAGTCCGAACTGACCGCTGCCAACCAGCGCGTCGAGAAGGAACTGTCACAGGCACGCAACGAAACGGCCTCGCGTCTTGCGGACGCCGACCGACGTGCCCAGGCCATCATCGAAGAAGCCAAGGCACGCGCCACGGAAGAGGGCAACAAGATCGTTGCTTCCGCCCGTGCCGAAGCCGAGCAGCAAACGGTGCAAGCCCGCGAAGCCCTGCGTGAGCAGGTCGCTGCGCTGGCCGTTAAGGGTGCTGAGCAGATTCTCCGCAAGGAAGTCAATGCCGGCGTTCACGCCGACCTGCTCAACCGCCTGAAGACCGAGCTGTAAGGGGACACACATGGCTGAACTCGCCACCATTGCCCGCCCTTACGCCGAAGCCCTGTTCAAGGCCGCTACTGCGGGTGCGGGCATGGACCTGGCCAGCACCGCTGACTGGGTCGATGAACTGGCGGCCATTGCCGCCAACCCCCAGTTGCGCCAGCTGGCAGACAGCCCCAAGGTGACGGCAGACCAGGTGTTTGCCGTCGTCACGGGTGTCGCGCGTTCGGCGCTGTCCGATACGGCCAAGAACTTCCTGCGCACGGTCATCGACAACGGGCGCCTGCAGGCGCTGCCGGAAGTCGCTGCGCAGTTTCGTGCCCTCGTGAATCGCCGCAGCGGCTCTTCGGACGCCGTGGTGCACAGCGCCTTTCCGATGGATGCCGCAGCACTGGCTGAGGTCGGCTCGGCGCTGGAAAAGCGCTTTGGCCGCAAGCTCAACCTCACCGTTCAGCTGGATGCGTCCCTGATCGGTGGCATTCGCGTAGTGGTGGGTGACGAGGTGCTGGACACTTCGGTCAAGGCCCGTCTTGAACAAATGAAAGCGGTCCTCACCGCGTAACGCGCGGCGAGGACAGCGAACCAAAGAAAGAAGGAAAGAGTCATGCAACTCAATCCCGCAGAAATTTCTGAACTCATCAAGAGCCGCATCGAAGGTCTGGCCGCCAGCAGCGATATCCGCAACCAGGGTACCGTGGTGTCCGTGTCTGACGGTATCGTACGCGTGCACGGCCTGTCGGACGTGATGGCCGGTGAAATGCTCGAGTTCCCTGCCACCAAGGACGGCCAGCCCTCCTACGGCCTGGCCCTGAACCTCGAGCGCGACTCCGTCGGCGCCGTGATTCTGGGTGAGTACGAACATATCTCCGAAGGCGACACCGTCAAGTGCACGGGCCGCATTCTGGAAGTGCCGGTCGGCCCCGAGCTGATCGGCCGCGTGGTGAACGCCCTGGGCCAGCCCATCGACGGCAAGGGCCCCATCAACGCCAAGCTCACCGACGTGATCGAAAAGGTCGCTCCGGGCGTTATCGCCCGTAAATCGGTGGACCAGCCCCTGCAGACCGGCCTGAAGTCCATCGACTCCATGGTGCCTGTGGGCCGTGGCCAGCGCGAGCTGATCATCGGTGACCGCCAGACCGGCAAGACCGCTGTCGCCATCGACGCCATCATCGCCCAGAAGGGCCAGGGCGTCAGCTGCATCTACGTCGCCATCGGCCAGAAGGCTTCGTCGATCAAGAACGTGGTGCGCGCGCTGGAACAAGCCGGTGCCATGGACTACACGATCGTGGTGGCCGCATCGGCCTCCGAGTCGGCAGCCATGCAGTACGTGTCGGCCTACTCGGGCTGCACGATGGGCGAGTACTTCCGCGACCGCGGCCAGGACGCCCTGATCGTTTATGACGACCTGTCCAAGCAGGCCGTGGCCTACCGCCAGGTTTCGCTGCTGCTGCGCCGCCCACCAGGCCGCGAAGCCTACCCCGGCGACGTGTTCTATCTCCACAGCCGCCTGCTCGAGCGCGCAGCCCGCGTGAATGCCGACTACGTCGAAGCCTTCACCAAGGGTGAAGTCAAGGGCAAGACCGGTTCGCTGACGGCACTGCCCATCATCGAAACGCAAGCCGGCGACGTGTCCGCCTTCGTTCCTACCAACGTGATCTCGATCACGGACGGCCAGATCTTCCTGGAAACCAGCCTGTTCAACGCCGGTATCCGCCCCGCCATCAACGCCGGTATCTCGGTGTCGCGCGTCGGTGGTGCTGCCCAGACCAAGCTGGTGAAGAACCTGTCCGGCGGTATCCGTACCGACCTGGCCCAGTACCGTGAGCTGGCTGCGTTCGCGCAGTTCGCTTCCGACCTGGACGAAGCCACCCGCAAGCAGCTGGACCGCGGTGCCCGCGTGACCGAACTGCTCAAGCAGGCACAGTACAGCCCCCTGCCCATCTCGCTGATGGGTGCCACGCTGTTCGCTGTGAACAAGGGCTTCATGGACGACATCGACGTCAAGAAGGTTCTCGACTTCGAACACGGCCTGCACCAGTTCCTGAAGACCAGCCACGCCGCACTGCTGGCCAAGCTGGAACAGGCCAAGGCCATGGACAAGGACGCTGAAGCCGAATTGACCGCTGCCGTCGCCGCGTTCAAGAAGTCGTTCGCTTAAACCGGACGAGGAGCCATCATGGCAGCAGGCAAGGAAATACGCGGCAAGATCAAATCGGTGGAAAACACCAAGAAGATCACCAAAGCCATGGAGATGGTGGCTGCATCCAAAATGCGCAAGGCGCAGGAACGGATGCGGGCTGCCCGCCCTTACAGCGAGAAGATCCGCAACATTGCAGCCAATCTCGGCCACGCCAATCCAGAGTACGTGCACCCGTTCATGAAAGTGAACGATGCCAAGGTCGCCGGCGTGATCGTGGTGACGACCGACAAGGGCCTGTGCGGTGGCATGAACACCAACGTGCTGCGCATCGTGACGGCCAAGCTGCGTGAGCTGCAGGGCGCTGGCGTGTCCACCGAGGCGGTTGCCATCGGCAACAAGGGCCTGGGTTTCCTGAACCGTGTCGGTGCCAAGGTGGTTTCGCACGTGACGGGCCTGGGCGACAAGCCCCACCTGGACAAGCTGATCGGCCCCGTGAAGGTGCTGCTCGACGCCTATGCAGAAGGCAAGATCAACGCGGTGTACCTGAGCTACACCAAGTTCATCAACACCATGAAGCAGGAATCGGTGGTGGAGCAGCTGCTCCCCCTGTCGTCCGAGCAGATGCAGGCCGAGAAGACCGAACATGGCTGGGACTACATCTACGAGCCCGATGCACAGACCGTGATCGACGATCTGCTGGTCCGCTATGTCGAGTCCCTGATCTACCAGGCGGTTGCGGAAAACATGGCGTCCGAGCAGTCGGCACGCATGGTGGCCATGAAGGCCGCCACCGACAACGCCGGCAGCGTCATTGGCGAGTTGAAGCTGGTCTACAACAAGACGCGCCAGGCAGCGATCACGAAAGAACTTTCGGAAATCGTGGCTGGCGCCGCTGCTGTGTAAGCAGCTCAACCAACATCTAAATTGGAGCGAAAAATGGCTCAAGTGCAAGGCAAGATTGTTCAATGTATCGGCGCGGTGGTGGACGTTGAGTTCCCACGCGACCAGATGCCCAAGATTTACGACGCTCTGAAGCTCGAAGGTTCCACCCTGACGCTGGAAGTGCAGCAGCAGCTGGGCGACGGCGTGGTGCGTACCATTGCGCTGGGTTCGTCCGACGGCCTGCGCCGCGGCATCATGGTGACCAACACCGGCAACGCCATCACCGTGCCCGTGGGCAAGGCGACGCTGGGCCGCATCATGGACGTGCTGGGTGCGCCCATCGACGAACGTGGTCCCGTGAGCCAGGAACTGACGGCATCCATCCACCGCAAGGCCCCTGCGTACGACGAACTGTCGCCATCGCAAGAGCTGCTGGAAACCGGCATCAAGGTGATCGACCTGGTGTGCCCGTTCGCCAAGGGCGGCAAGGTGGGTCTGTTCGGTGGCGCCGGCGTGGGCAAGACCGTGAACATGATGGAACTCATCAACAACATCGCCAAGGCCCACTCGGGTCTGTCGGTGTTCGCTGGTGTGGGCGAGCGTACCCGCGAAGGGAACGACTTCTACCATGAAATGGCCGATTCCGGCGTGGTGAACCTGGAGAAGCTCGAAGAGTCCAAGGTTGCCATGGTGTACGGTCAGATGAACGAGCCCCCAGGCAACCGTCTGCGCGTGGCGCTGACCGGCCTGACCATCGCCGAGTCCTTCCGTGACGAAGGCCGTGACGTGCTGTTCTTCGTGGACAACATCTACCGCTACACGCTGGCCGGTACCGAAGTGTCCGCTCTGCTGGGCCGCATGCCTTCCGCCGTGGGCTACCAGCCTACGCTGGCCGAAGAAATGGGCCGCCTGCAAGAGCGCATCACCTCGACCAAGGTCGGTTCGATCACCTCCATCCAGGCCGTTTACGTGCCAGCCGATGACTTGACCGATCCTTCGCCTGCCACGACCTTTGCCCACTTGGACTCCACCGTGGTGCTGTCGCGTGACATCGCCTCGCTGGGTATCTACCCTGCCGTGGACCCGCTGGATTCGACCAGCCGCCAGCTGGACCCGAACGTCGTGGGCGAAGACCACTACGCCACGGCCCGCGCGGTGCAAGGCACGCTGCAGCGCTACAAGGAACTGCGCGACATCATCGCCATTCTGGGCATGGACGAACTGGCTCCTGACGACAAGCTGGCCGTGGCCCGCGCGCGCAAGATCCAGCGTTTCCTGTCGCAGCCTTTCCACGTGGCCGAAGTGTTCACGGGCTCGCCAGGCAAGTACGTTCCCCTGTCGGAAACCATCCGTGGTTTCAAGATGATCGTCAGCGGCGAGTGCGACCACCTGCCGGAACAGGCGTTCTACATGGTTGGTACCATCGACGAAGCCTTCGAAAAGGCCAAGAAGGTGGCCTGATTGCCTGGCGGCTGAGCAGCTCCGCGCTGCCCGGCCTTCACGAGCAATCAAGCAACCCCTCTTTTCCTAGGAGCAATGATGAACACCATCCATGTTGATGTGGTCAGTGCCGAAGAGTCGATCTTCTCCGGTGAAGCACGCTTTGTCGCGCTGCCGGGCGAGTCTGGCGAACTGGGCATCTTTCCCCGCCACACCCCGCTGATCACGCGCATCAAGCCGGGCTCGGTGCGCATCGAAATGGCCGACGGCCGCGAAGAATTCGTGTTCGTGGCCGGTGGCATTCTGGAAGTGCAGCCCAACCGCGTGACCGTGCTGTCCGACACCGCCATCCGCGGCAAGGACCTGGACGACGAGAAAGCCAATGCTGCCAAGGCATCGGCCGAAGAAGCGCTCAAGAATGCCAAGAGCGAGATCGACCTGGCCCGGGCACAGTCCGAGCTGGCCGTCATGGCCGCCCAGATCGCCGCGCTGCGCAAGTTTCGCCAGAAGAAGTAAATAAGACAAGCAAGCCCCCAGATCCTTGCGGATCTGTTCAAAAAACCCGGCCCCGCCGGGTTTTTTTATGCCTGCGCGCCCGTGCTTTCAACGAGGCCGATGCGCAGGCCCTCGCATGCTATCCACAGTGTGTCCCAAGTGTCATCCTGCAGCAGTTGGCGGCTTGCCAGGAACATGCGTGCCGTGGCCAGTGAGTGCACGCTGAACGTGAGTGACTCGATCCGCAACTGTCCGGCGGGAACCAGTTCCAGCGAGATCCCCGGCGCAAGCATGATCGGTTGCCCAGAGGGCGAGCCACTGAGACGCTGCCAGTGCTTTCGATGCATGCCCAGATCGGGCGTGCCCATGCGTATCGACTGTAGCCCGATGAGTCCGAGAGGGCCCCCATGAGCTTCCTGCAGCGCCTGCCGGTGCCGTCCGCGGCGTTGTACCGGTGTGGCTGCTTCGTCCCAGGGATAGATGGCCGCGCGAGGATTCCACTCACAGAAGAAAATGCAGCAGCTCGGCTCGGATACATCGAGCACGACGGCATTGGTGAAGTTTGTGACCACTTCGCCTTGTGTGTTGGGAGACTGGAAGGTACGGGCGGGCTTGCTGGCGATGCCTGCAGCCGCTGTGTGCTCCAGCGCTTGTGGCAAGGGCAGGGCGGGCTCCAGCGCGAAGCCGTGGATGAGCGGTGGCCGTGCATGCCCGGGAAGATCGGCATTGGAAGCTGCGGCCCAGAATTCGAGGTCCGTGTTGCCCGCATGCACCCAGCCGTAGGTCGCGAAAGCGGCGTGCTGCAGGGGCCAAGCCACGGGCAAACCGAACACGCGGCTGAACAGGTCGAACAATGGCTCTGCGTTGGTCAGGCGCAGCATGATGTGGTCGATGGATCGGTAGGCTGGCGTCAAGGGCATGGGTGCAGTTGCGGCTGGCCTGTGCATTGTGACCGGGCCGCCGCTGAGGGGGTGCCTGGCACAGGGTGAGCCTTCACCTACGGCTGCCTGTGCGATTGCCCATGAAAAAAGCCGAGGCCTCTTGCGAGGTCTCGGCTTGTGCAGGGTGGCTGCAGTGCGGTCTGCAGCCCGTTGCCTTGCAAATTACAGGGCGCTGATTTCGCCCGAGGGGATCTGGCCGGTGCGAACAGCTTCGGCAGCAGCGGCACGCACC
>NZ_LMIJ01000006.1:11991-12105 GCF_001428665.1 Acidovorax sp. Root219 | reverse complement strand
AAAGCGGCAACAGCGGCCAGGGAGAGGAAACGTGCGGTCTTGTTCATGGTGATCTCGATTCTTTGTTGGGTTGGATAGGGTGTCAGGTCAGTTCAATCCGGGGCGGCTTACAGC
>NZ_LMIJ01000006.1:11824-11909 GCF_001428665.1 Acidovorax sp. Root219 | reverse complement strand
GCCGGTGCGCACGGCATCGGCAGCCTGGGCACGCACGGCAGCACGGTCGGCGGTGGACTTGTACGTCACCACACGCGAACCAGCA
>NZ_LMIJ01000006.1:0-11696 GCF_001428665.1 Acidovorax sp. Root219 | reverse complement strand
GCTCATCGATGGGTTGAACTGTACGCCGCAGGTGATCAAAGAAAAACCACCCAGTCGCGAACTAACTGTTCCAGTATTGGAAACAATGCCGAAGGAACTTTGAAGGGTTTACCCGAGCCTCAGTGGAACGAGCGGGCGCTTCCCGGGTCTGGGTACATGAAAACCCGTAGCGAAAATCGGGACGATGGTGGGGGTCGAGCAGAGGCTGTCCACGGCGGTTCCATGCCGGTCCATCCGCTGCGGCAGCGGACCGCGCACAATAGGCGCACGCCCACAATCCCCTTTTTTGCCCATGCCACGTGCACGACCCACCGCAGCCACCCAGGGCGGTTCTTCGGACGAGACCGAAGCCGCTTTTTACGACGCACTCCAGCGGGGCGACATCGAACTGCTGATGTCGTGCTGGGCGGATGAAGAGGACATCGTCTGCGTGCACCCGGGTGGCCCCCGGCTCGTAGGGGCGGGCGCCATCCGCACGGCGTTCGAGGCCATGTTTGCCAACGGCACGGTGCGTGCCCGGCCGACGCAGGTGCGCCGCGTGCAGGCGCTGTCCAGCGCCGTGCACAGCGTGGCCGAGCATGTGGAGGTGATGTTGCCCGACGGCATGCACCGCGCCATCGTGATTGCCACCAACGTGTACCACAAGACCCCGCAGGGCTGGCGCCTGGTGGTGCACCACGCCAGCGCGGGCGTGGTGGAGGACGTACAGGCCATGCAGGTGCAGCAGCCGGTGCTGCATTGACGCTGCACTCTATGCACTCCCTGCACTCCCTGCACTCCCTGCACTCCCTGCACTCCCTGCACTCCCTGCACTCCCTGCAATACACGGCGCCACGGTGGCTGCCCGGCGGGCAACTGCAGACCATCTGGCCCGCGCTGTACTCGCGCCGTGCCTTCGGCGCATCACCGCGGTACCGGCGCGAGCGCTGGGCCACGCCCGATGGCGATTTCGTGGATGTGGACTTCCTGGACGATGGGGTGGCACCGGGCACGAAGCGCCCGCTGCTGGTGGTGTTCCACGGCCTGGAAGGCTCCTCGCGCAGCCACTACAGCGAGGCCTTTGCCGACCTTGCGCGCGAGCGCGGCTGGGCCTGCGCGTTGCCGCATTTCCGTGGCTGCAGCGGCGAGATCAACCGGGCCCCGCGCGCCTACCACTCGGGTGACCATGCCGAGATCGGCTGGATGCTGCAGCGCCTGCGTGCTGGCCACAAAGGCCCGCTGATGGCGGCAGGCGTGTCGCTCGGGGGCAATGCGCTCCTGCGCTGGGCCGCCGAGGTGGGCGAGGAGGCCGGCCGCAGTGCCGATGCCGTGGCGGCGGTGTGCTCGCCCATCGACCTGGCCGCCGGTGGGCATGCCATCGGGCGTGGCTTCAATCGGCAGGTCTACACCCGCATGTTCATGCGCAGTCTGGTCCCCAAGGCCTTGCAGAAGCTGGCCCAGCACCCGGGCCTGTTCGACCGCCAGGCCCTGCTGGCGGCGCGCGACCTGTATGAATTCGACAACGTCTTCACCGCGCCGGTGCATGGCTTTCGCAACACCGAGGACTACTGGCTGCGGGCTTCGGCCAAGCCGCTGCTGCACCGCATCCGCATCCCGGCCCTGGTGGTGAATGCGCGCAACGACCCCTTCGTTCCGGCCAGCAGCCTGCCCAGTGTGAGCGAGGTGGGCCCGTGCGTCACCCTCTGGCAGCCCGCGCATGGCGGCCACGTGGGCTTTGCCAAGGGGCGCCTGCCCGGTCATGTGCGCGCCATGCCGGACACCGTGGGCGCTTGGCTCGCGGCGCAGGCTGACACGGAAGATCTTGGCGCGGGGGCACAATCGCGGCATGGATGACATCGTCAAACAGGCCTTGGCCAAATGGCCCAACGTGCCCGACTGCTACGGCTGGCTGGGGCTGGATGCGCGCGGGCGCTGGTACATGCGCGACGACAGGACGCAGGCCGTCGGCCCGTTTCCACAGGCCAAGGGCTCGCTGCTGCAGCACGAAAAGCTGATCGACTTCATCCACCGCAACTACGAAGCCGACGAAGCCGGGCAGTGGTTCTTCCAGAACGGGCCGCAGCGCGTGTATGTGGAGCTCGAAGCCACACCGCTGGTCTGGCGCCTGGCGGCCGATGGATCGGTGACCTCCCACACCGGCAAGCCCACGACCGTGGAGCAATGCCTGCTCGATGCGCAAGGCCGTGTCTACCTGGCCACGCCCCTGGGCCTGGGCCTCGTGCACACCCTGGATGTGGGCCTGGCCGCCGACGCGGTGGAGCAGGGGCGCTGGACGCCGGTGGAGGTGCAGGCCGAGGAACTGCCGGCCCGCTATGGCTTCGTGCCCAGCCCGGCAGCGCGGCACGCCACCGCTGCCTGATTTCCCACAAAAAAGCCGACCTCGCAGGGTCGGCTTTTGCTTGGCGCGCGCAGTTCGCTTATTGCGATGCGCCAGACGCTGGCGCCATTGCAGCCGATGCTCCGTCACCTGCAGCGGAAGCCGCCGCCGCGGGGGCTGCAGGTTCTTGGAACTTGGCACCACCGGCATTGGCCATGAAGGCCGCGGCGCGCGCAATCTCGGTGTCGCTGAAATCGCCACCGCCTTGCGGCGCCATGGCACCCTTGCCTTTGAGCGCCGAATTCACCAGCGCGTCCAGGCCGGCAACGATGCGAGGGCCCCAGGCGGCGGCATCGCCAAACTTCGGTGCCCCTGCTGCACCCGTGGCGTGGCAGGCGGCGCATTGGGCCTTGTAGACCGCTTCGCCATTGGCCAGCGGCCGGTTGGCGTCGCGCACTTCGACCATGCCTACCTTCTGGATGCGCGCGGCGGTCGCTTTCTGGGTGTCCACCGCGCCGGCCGCCGGCTTGTTCTCCGAGGTGACGTACAGGACGAGGCCGATGATGGCAAAAATCGGAATCACAAACGAGGCAAGTACCGCGATCAGCAACTGCTTGGGGTTCTTGATCGGGCCGGTATGGGCTTCTTCGTGGTGGGTGTCGCTCATGACTTCCTCGGGTTTATCGTGGGGCTTTGATGCAATCAACCTTCAATTATATCTGCCGGGGCCCCCGGGCCCTGAAGCGCGCGCGACCTGCGCGTTGAAAGGCACAGAAAACATTTCCGGGCGGCCCACTGCCACAGGCAGTAGCCGCCCGACGGGGCTCAGGAGCCCGCCGCCACCGGGGCGGCCGTACCGCCGCCGCCCAGGGCCTTGTACAGCAGCACCTGGTTCTGCAGCTGGGCCAGTCGCACCTGCACCACACCCTGCTGGGTGGCGAACAGGGAGCGCTCGGCATCGAGCAGGTCCAGGTAGCTGGAGACGCCGTTGCGGTAGCGCAGGTCGGCCAGGCGCAGGCGCGCTTCCTCGGCCTCGGCCTGGCGCTGCTGGGCGTCGGACTGCTCGGCCAGGGTGGACTGGCCGGCCAGCGCGTCGGACACTTCGCGGAACGCCGTCTGGATGGCCTTCTCGTACTGCGCCATGGCAATGCTGCGCGAGGCCTGCGAACTCTGCAGGTTGGCCTGGTTGCGGCCCGCGTCGAAGATCGGCAGCAGCAGCGACGGCGCGAGGGTGAAACCCCAGGAGCCGCTCTTGAACAGGCCCGAGAGCTCGCCGCTGGCCGTGCCGGCCTGCGCCGTCAGCGAGATGCGGGGGAAGAACGCAGCGCGCGCAGCGCCGATGTTGGCGTTGGCCGCGATCAGTTGCTGTTCGGCCTGGCGGATGTCGGGGCGCTGCGTGAGCAGCTCCGACGGCAGGCCGGCAGGCAGGGCGGCCATGGCCGGCGCATTGGCCAGCGTGCTGCCCGCCAGGCTGGCCAGCACGTCGGCCGGCACCGGCTGGCCCAGCAGCAGGGCCAGCGCGTTTTCGTCCAGCGCACGCTGGCGCTGCTGTTGTGCCAGGGTGGCGCGCGCGGCCTGCGTCAGCGATTCCGCCTGGCGGAAATCGAGTTCCGAGGCCACGCCGGCATCCAGGCGCAGGCGCGTAAGGCGCACCGATTCCTCGCGCGAGGTCAGGGTGCGGCGTGAGAGCTTGAGCAGCTCTTCGTCGGCCAGCAGTGTGAGCCAGCCATTGGCCACGGCAGCCACCAGGCTGACCTGGGCGGCGTTGCGGCCTTCCTCGCTGGCCAGGTACTGCGCCAGCGCCTGCTCCTTAAGGCTGGCGATGCGCCCGAAGAAGTCGATCTCCCAGGCCGAGAGGGCCAGTCCCACGCTGAACGAGTTGGTCAGGTCGCCATTGGAGGCCGAGGGCCCCCGGCTGGCGTTGACACCCAGGCCCACGCTGGGGAACTGGTCGGCCCGGCGGATCTGGAACTGTGCACGCGCCTGCTCGATGTTGAGCGCGGCCACGCGCAGGTCGCGGTTGTTGGCCAGCGCTGCGCCGATCAGGGTCTGCAGGCGCGGGTCGGCGAAGTAGTCCTTCCACGGCACGGCGGCTGCGGTGGCAGCACCGGCAGGCGTGGCCGTGCCCGCCTGGTAGGTGCCGGGCACGGGCGCTGCGGGGCGCTCGTACGTGGGAATCAAAGAGCAGCCGGAGAGCAGCAGCGCCACAGCGGCGGCCACAGCCAGGGGCAGGGGGGTACGTCGATCAGTCATGGGTTCCAACTCCTGCTTCTTCTGCATGGCGGCGGTTCATCTCCTGCTGGCGCGCGCTGCCCTTGAACAGGCTGCGCACCACCACGAAGAACACGGGCACGAAGAACACGGCCAGCGCCGTGCCGGTGATCATGCCGCCGAGCACGCCGGTACCGATGGCACGCTGGCTCGCCGAGCCCGCGCCCGAGGCGATGACCAGTGGCACCACGCCCAAGCCGAAGGCGAGGGAGGTCATCACGATGGGCCGAAAGCGCAAGTGGGCTGCGGCCAGTGCCGACTCGATCACGCCCTTGCCCTGGGCCTGCAGGTCCTTGGCGAACTCGATGATCAGGATGGCGTTCTTGGCGGACAGGCCGATGATGGTGATCAGCCCCACCTGGAAGTACACGTCGTTCGCGTAGCCGCGCAGCAGGGTGGCCAGCAGCACGCCCAGCACGCCGAGCGGCACGACCAGGATCACGGCCAGCGGGATCGACCAGCTCTCGTACAGTGCGGCCAGGCACAGGAACACCGCCAGGATGGCGAAGCTGTACAGGATCAGCGACTGCGAGCCGGCGAGCTTTTCTTCGCGGGACTGGCCCGTCCACTCGTAGCCAAAGCCTGCGGGCAACTGGGCCGCGAGCTTTTCCATCTCGGCCATGGCTGCGCCGGTGCTCATGCCGGGCGCGGGCGAACCCGAGATGCGCGCAGCAGGGTAGCCGTTGTAGCGCACCGTCTGCTGCGCGCCCTTGATCCAGCGGGTGCTGGCAAAGGCCGACAGCGGTACGGGCTTGCCCTGGCTGTTGGTGGCGTTGATCTTGAGCAGATCGTCGGGTTGCATGCGTGCCGGTGCATCGGCCTGCACCACCACGCGCTGCAGACGGCCCTGGTTCGGGAAGTCGTTCACGTAGGTGGAGCCCAGGGCCGTGGACAGGGCCGAGTTGATCGCGTCGAACGGCACGCCCAGTGCGTTGGCCTTGTCGCGGTCGATATCGATCTGCAGCTGCGGCGCGTCTTCGAGGCCGTCGGGGCGCACCTGGGTGATCACCTTGCTCTGCGATGCCATGCCCAGCAACTGGTTGCGGGCGTTGATCAGCGCTTCGTGCCCGGCGCCGCTGCGGTCCTGCAGGCGGAACGAGAAGCCGCTGGCATTGCCCAGCTCGGGAATGGGGGGCGGGCTCAGCGGGTAGATGAAGGCATCGCGGATGCCCATCAGCCCGCCGAAGGCGCGGCCGGCCAGGTCCTGGGCCGACTGGCCGGGGGCGTGGCGTTCCTTCCAGTCCTTCAAGGTCACGAAGGCGAGCGCCGCGTTCTGGCCCTGGCCGGAGAAGCTGAAGCCCAGCACGCCGACCATGCTCTGCACCTCGGGCTGCTTGAGGATGAATTCCTCGACCTGCTGCATCACGGCCAGCGTGCGCTCCTGCGTGGCGCCTGGCGGCAGCTGCACGTTGACGATGATGTTGCCCTGGTCTTCACCTGGCAGGAACGAAGTGGGCAGGCGCATGTAAACGACCGCCACGGCCCCGACGATGGCGGCGTAGATGATCAGGTAGCGCGCGGCCTTTTTCAGGATGCGTGATACCACGCCTTCATAGCCCTTGGCGGTGCGTGAGAAACCGCGGTTGAACCAGCCGAAGAAGCCGCTCTTTTCATGGTGGTGGCCGGCTTCCACCGGCTTGAGCAGTGTGGCGCACAGGGCTGGCGTGAGCGACAGCGCCATGAAAGCCGAGAATGCGATGGAGGTCACCATCACCGCCGAAAACTGTCGGTAAATGTTGCCGGTGGAGCCTGCAAAGAAGGCCAGCGGCACGAACACCGAGATCAGCACTACGGTCACGCCGATGATGGCGCCCGAGATCTGGCGCATGGCCTTGCGGGTGGCTTCCAGCGGCGGCAGGCCTTCCTCGCTCATGATGCGTTCGACGTTTTCCACCACCACGATGGCATCGTCCACCACGATACCGATCACCAGCACCATGCCGAACATGGTCAGCACGTTGATCGAGAAGCCCAGGGCCAGCAGCGTGGCGAACGTGCCCAGCAGGGCGATGGGCACCACGATGGTCGGGATGATGGTGTAGCGCCAGTTCTGCAGGAACAGGAACATCACCAGGAACACCAGGGCCACGGCTTCCAGCAGCGTGATGGCCACCTGGGTGATGGAGATGTCCACGAAGCGCGAGCTGTCGTAGGGAATGCTCCATTCCGTGCCTTCGGGGAAGAAGCGTGCCAGTTCGTCCATCTTCACACGCACGGCCTTGGCGGCCTCCAGCGCATTGCCGCTCGGGGTCAACTGCACACCGATACCGACGGCGGGCTTGCCGTTCAGGCGTGCCGAGGTGGAGTAGGCCTGGCCACCGAGTTCCACACGCGCCACGTCCTTCAGGCGCACGGTGGAGCCGTCGGGGTTGGCGCGCAGCACAATGGCGCCGAATTGCTCGACGCTGGACAGCTGGCCGTTGACCACCACCGTGGCGGCGATGCCCTGGCCGGCCACATTGGGCAGGTCACCGATGGTGCCGCTGGCCACCTGCGCGTTCTGTGCGCGAATGGCGGCCGTGATCTCCGCCGATGACAGGTTGAAGCTGACCATCTTGGCCGGGTCGATCCAGATGCGCATGGAGCGTTCGGTGCCGAACAGCTGGGCCTGGCCGATGCCGGTCAGGCGCTGCAACTC
Organism: Acidovorax sp. Root219; assembly: GCF_001428665.1. GTDB lineage: Bacteria > Pseudomonadota > Gammaproteobacteria > Burkholderiales > Burkholderiaceae_C > Acidovorax. The sequence continues at coordinate 4,470 of NZ_LMIJ01000006.1, read as the reverse complement.
GGGCACGATGTTGCGCGAGGCGTAGTCGCCCAGGGCCACGGTGTCCATCTTCGGGTTGGTCGACGAGAGCATCGTGAACAACAGGAAGTTGGAGCGCGACTTGTCCACGCGCACGCCCTGCTGCGTCACGGCCGAGGGCAGCCGAGGAGAAGCGCGCGAGAGGCGGTTCTGCACGTCCACCTGCGCCAGCTCGGCATTGGTGCCGGGCTGGAAACTCAGCGTGATGCTGCCGGAGCCATCGGCCTGGGCCACGGACTCCATGTAGATCAGGCCGGGTGAGCCGTTCATCTCGCGTTCGATGACGGACAGCACGCTGTCCTCCAGCGTCTGCGCCGATGCGCCGGGGTAGGCGGCGTTGATGACGATCGATGGCGGTGCCACCGGCGGGTACTGCGCGATCGGCAACTGCGTGATCGCCACGCCGCCCATCACCATGATGAACAGCGCGATCACCCACGCGAAGATCGGGCGGTCGATAAAGAACTTGGCCATGGATGCCCCTTATGGCTTCGATGCAGCTGCTGCTGCGGCGGGTGCCGCGTCCGAGGCTGCGGCGGCGGCAGGGGCCGCTGCTGGCGCGGCGCCGGCAGCCTGCCATGGGACGGGTTTCACGGGCGTGCCCGGGGGCAGCATCTGCAGCTTCTGGAAGCCGTCGACCATGACCTTCTCGCCGGCCTTCAGACCATCGAGCACCACCCAGCGGTTGTTCTGCGCAGCGCTGATCTTCACGCTGCGCGGGCTGATCTTGCCGTCGTCGCCGACCACGCTCACCGTGTCACCCTGCTGGGTGCGCGTCACGGCCTGCTGTGGCAGGGTGATGGCATTGCTGGCCTGGGCCTGCTCGATCTGCACGCGCAGGTACAGGCCAGGCAGCAGCTCGCCCTTGGGGTTGGGCACTTCGGCGCGCAGCGTGACCTGGCCGGTGCTGGCATCGACCGACAGGTCCGAGAACAGCAGCTTGCCGGGGTGTGCGTACGCCGAGCCATCGCTGAGCAGCAGCTTCACGCTGGCCGCTTCGCCGCCCGCGCGCTTGAGCTGGCCGTTTTCCATGGCACGGCGCAGCTGGAACACATCGGTGGCCGACTGGGTGAAGTTCACGTACACCGGATCGATCTGCTGGATGATGGCCAGCGGCGTGGCTTCACCCTGGCCCACCAGCGCGCCTTCGGTCACCAGGGCACGGCCGATGCGCCCGGAGATGGGCGCCGTCACGCTGGCGTAGCCCAGGTTGATGCCCGCCGTGCGTGTGGCGGCGCGGCCGGCCTCCACATCGGCCTGGGCCTGCTTCTGGGTGGCCTCGGCGTTCACGAAATCCTGCTTGCTGATGGCGTTGGCGGCGACCAGTGGGCGGTAGCGTTCCACCGTGGCCGTGGCCTGCGCCAGATTGGCCTCGGCCTTGGCCAGGCTGGCCTTGGCACTGTCGGCGGCCGCCGCGTAGGTGGCCGGGTCGATGCGGAACAGGGGCTGGCCCGCCTTCACGTCGCTGCCTTCGCGGAACTGGCGCTGCAGCAGGATGCCGGCGGCCCGTGCGCGCACCTGGGCAACGCGCGACGCTTCCACCCGGCCGGGCAGCTCGGTGATCAGGCCCACGTCGCCTGGGGTGGCAACCACCACGCCCACTTCGACGGGAGGCATCTTGGGGGCGCCGCCGGCTGCGGCCGGGGCATCGGCCTTGCCGCACGCGGCGAGAAAGACGGCAACGGCGCACAGGGCGGCCACTGGCAGCATCCGCTGCAGGGCAGGGACGCGCGCAATGCGGGGAGAGGGGTCACGCAGGCGAGGCATGGGAGTCCTTGTGTTGGGCATCAACGGTATGGTCACGGCAGGCACCGCCGACCAGCAATTTGCGTCGGCGACTAAGAGTTTCTACCAATAGATGGACAATTATACATACAACCATGGATGTATAATAGAGGCGGCGTCCACCCCTGGCCGCCCGCGAATTTGCACGGAATGAGAGGCTGTACCCATGGTGCGCAGAACCAAAGAGGACGCGATTGCCACCCGCAACGGCCTGATCGACGCAGCGGAAAAGGTGTTTTACGACAAGGGCGTCTCCCGCGCCTCCTTGAGCGACATTGCCCTGGCCGCCGGCACGACCCGGGGCGCCATCTATTGGCACTTCAAGGACAAGGTCGACCTCTTCAATGCCATGATGGACCGGGTGACGCTGCCGCTGGAGCAGGGCTATGGCGAGTTCGAGGCCAGCGTCTGCCCCGATCCGCTGCAGCGCCTGCGTGCCGTGATGGCCCTGGTGCTGGAGAGCGTGGCCTCGGACGAGCGCACCCGCCGGGTGTTCGAGATCGCCATGCACAAGGTGGAATATGTGGGCGAGCTGGTGGCGGTGCGCGAGCGCCACCTGGCTGCCAGTGATGGGTTCATCCGCCAACTGGCCCGTGATTTCGAGCTGGCGGCCCAGGCCCAGCACGCGGCCATGCCGGTATCGCCGATGGGCGCGGCCATGGGGCTGCACGCGCTGTTCGATGGCCTGATCCAGAACTGGATCCTCTCCAACGGGGTGTTCGATCTCGTCGGCATCGGCCGGGTCTGTACCGATGCCTTCATTTCCGGGCTGGGCCTTCGGCTCGGGGTTCCGGCGCCAGCTGCGGACAGGCCGTGAACGTTGGGTGGGCCCCGCTTGTGCTGGAGGGGGCCTGCTGCATGCGATAATCCAAAGCTACACGCATGCGGCTGTAGCTCAGTGGATAGAGTATTGGCCTCCGAAGCCAAGGGTCGTGGGTTCGATCCCCGCCAGCCGCACCACCATCTTCCGGAATGAACCTGGATGTACACGCGAGCGTGCTCCCTCCACCTGACCGCAGCGCTGCGCAGCGCGCCCATGCTTGCCTTGGTGTGGCTTCGCGTCTTCGGTGCCGGGCCTTGTCGGCCCCTGTTCGTGCCGATTGCCGCCGGGCCAGGTGCCTGGTGCATTGCCGTGCCGCCACTTTCCATCCATTGCCTTCGTTCCTGATGCCGCCTGCAAAGGCCGCGCCATAGTGCTGATGTCGATGGCTGCGGCACAACCCTGGAACAACATCTTCTCCCCCCATGTCGCATCTGCTATTCAAATGGGTCCTCCGTGAGGACCGTTACGAGTTTTCCGGCCAGGCCCAGACACCACGGGCCCTGCAGGCCGAGGTGGATGCCGAGATCGTGAAGATCTGGGCCTGGGTGCAGCGCCAGAAGCTGCGGCCAGGGCAGTTTGGCTGGGAGGCCACGCGCCGCACCGCGACCAGCAAGGACGAGGTGCTGACCGTGGCCCACGGCGCTGTCGTGGCCGATGGCAGCACGGTGCTTCATCCGCAGGAGACGCGTGTCGTGGTCACGCTGCCCGAGAAAGTGGCGGTGCAGTTCCGCTTCGAGTTCAATGTGGTGGATGACCGCAGATGAGGTAGGCATGCCACGGCGGCAGGGCGCGGCGCTCGCCGGCCTGCCCGGGCATGGGAATGTGCATGTACATGTGCATGTGCATCAGGCGGCGGGAGCCTCGGTTTCCGCCAGCACCCGGTCTCCCACCAGATGCCCATGCTGGTCATTGACGGCCTTGAAGTGGTCGATGTCCGGCAGCAGTACCGAGAAGGGATTGCGGTAGCGCTGCCAGCGCATCATCTCTTCGCTGCCGTGCTGCAGGATCGCCCGCCGCGCCAGGGTGCCAGCGCCACCCGAGGTCGCTGGCCGGCTCTGTGGCGCTGGCGGCGAGACGAGAGGGCCGTGTGGACCTCGGCGCAGGGGTGGTATTTTTTTGGTGCAGAAAGCCTCAGGCTGGCGCCAGGGCATCCGTGGGTGGCATAGAATCGAAGTCTCGGACAAAAACGCCGGTGCTCTCGCAAGAAGTGCGGCGGAATGTTCGGGATGAAAAGTAGTGTTTGGAATTTTTCGGCTGGCACTTTTGCGAAGTGCAAAAATTCAGTGCTATAATTCGAAATTCTCCGGAGGGGTGCCCGAGTGGCTAAAGGGGGCAGACTGTAAATCTGTTGGCTTACGCCTACACTGGTTCGAATCCAGTCCCCTCCACCAGTAGAAGAAAATGAAAGCAGGTTGCGGCAGGTCCTTCGCGGGGCTGGGGTCGCAGGGCCAGTTGGCAGTGCGGGAGTAGTTCAATGGTAGAACCCTAGCCTTCCAAGCTAATGACGCGGGTTCGATTCCCGTCTCCCGCTCCATTGTTCGGTTTGCTGGTTGGTTGAGAAGTAGAAGTCTTTTGATGCTGCGAAAGCAGTTTCAATTGCCCATGTGGCTCAGTGGTAGAGCACTCCCTTGGTAAGGGAGAGGTCGCGGGTCCGATTCCCGCCATGGGCACCAAAATTCTGGTGCATCCGCTTCAGGTTGTGCCGAAACCTTGTTGTGTAGTTGTAGATTTTTTTCGGAGTCGGAAAAATGGCAAAAGGTAAATTCGAGCGCACGAAGCCTCACGTCAACGTGGGCACGATCGGCCACGTGGACCATGGCAAGACGACCCTGACGGCGGCCATC
>NZ_LMIJ01000005.1:85252-131609 GCF_001428665.1 Acidovorax sp. Root219 | reverse complement strand
GCCATCGTCCCAGCGCCAGTAGCCCTGCAGGGCGCTGCCGTGCAGCGCGAAGGTCAGCAGGCAGAGCACACCCAGTGCTGCCAGTTCTGCCCGCCATGCTGGTTTCGTCGGACCCACCATACCGTCACCTGTGCCGGGTTGCCGCCGGCATGAGCACACCCTGGCACTGCTTGCTGCCGGCTATCGGCAGCAGCAGGAACTGGTGCTGCTGCCCAGGCAAATGGCCAGGGGCTACGGCGCACAGCTCGGTGCTGGCGGTTTGCGCCGCCTGTGCACTGCTGAAGCTCAGTGTGGCCTCGAAGCCTGCCCCCAGCATGTCCGGGCGCTGCATTTGGCTGGCCACGTCGGGGCGCTGCACGCTGGCTATCTCCACCAGGGGCACCTCGTCGAAGCCGGTGATGAACAGCTTGCGGCCTGGCCCGATGGTGGGGGTCCAGCCCGTCAGGCGCACCTGCTGGCCGACCACGGTGATGGTGTCGATTGCGCCGCCCTGCGCATTGGCGATGTAGGGCAGCGGCCGTCGCAGCGGAATGGCGAATGCCTGGTTGCCCAGCTGCGATTGCAGCGCCGCCTGCTGCTGCGCGGGTGGCAGGTCGCCCAAGGGCGTGAGGCAGCGGCAGCCCTCCTGCCAGACGAGGATGCGGGTCCGCTCGGCAGCGTCTGCGGGCTCCTGGCGCACCAACGCCGGCGCCGGGTGCGCCGTGGCGGGCGCGAGCCGCTGGCGCGCCACATGGGCGCCCATGGTCACTGCAGTCAGATAGCCGGGCGAGTTGAACTCGGCGGGCAGCAGCGCCTGGCCTGCCGGAGGCTGAAGGACGAAGCCGTAGTGCGCATCGAACATCGCCTCGATCGGGCGGTCATGCTGGCGCTGCACCCAGGCCTGGTGCGCAGCCGCCGCGCTGAATACAAGCAATGCCGCCACGTGCCAGCGTGCCAGGTGCCTGGGCCAGGGCAGGCACCACAGCACGCACAGGGACACCCAGGGAACCCAGAGGATGCGCGCGTGCAGCATCCATTCAAAACCGGGGCGCGCCACGAACAGCAGCGGAAACACCACCACCGTGGCCGCCGCTGCCATGCCCAGCGCAGCCCGCAGGCGCGCCTGTGCCGGCTGTGCCGCCAGGCTGGCCACCGCGCAGACCAGGCACAGGGTTGCAGCGACGAGGCCCGGTGCTCCGGCACCCAGCAGCCCCTCGGTGAGCATGCGGGCCACGGTGGTGAGCACACCGGGCAGGTCGTGCCAGCCCGTCAACGCACTGCTGTGGTAACCGCCCGCGCCCTCGAACACCTGAATGCGCACCACCGCATAACCCAACGCCACCGCCACACTGGGCAGGGCATAGCGCCAGCGCGCCAGCCATCCGGGGGGCGATCCCGCGGGCAGCGGCACGAACAGTGTCAGCGCGATCCAGGGGACATAGACCTCCTTGCACAGCGTGGACAGCAGGTAGAACACTGCTGCCAGCAGCGCCCAGCGCCATTGGCCCAGGCGTACCGCGCGGACGTAGGCCCACAGCGCCAGGCAGGCGAACGTCAGGCCGTCGATGTAGTGCCCCACCATCAACTGCTGCGCCATGTGGAAGGCCGGGGCACCCAGGAGCAGCAGGGTGGCGGGCAGCAGCGCCCTCCAGGGGCTGAGCCACTGGCGCAGCAGCAGGTACAGCGCGAGCGCGGCGGCCGCCAGCGACAGCAGGTGATGCAGGTAAAAGAGCTGCGGCCGCAGGCCGAAGAGGGACGTGTTGAGCTGGTAGATGAACAGGTTCCACGGTGCCAGTTGGTTGCCCGACACCGCGCGCGTCACCTCGGGGTCCAGGAACACCGACCAGGGGGTGTACTGCGTCACATTGAAGAGGTGCGTGCCATCATCCCAGCGCCAGCCGGCTTGCAGGGCGCTGCCATGCAGCACCAGCACCAGCGCGCAGAGCAGGGCCGCGGCAAGGAGGCCCGTGCGCCACGCTGGTCGGGGCGGGGTCAGCGAGGTACTCATCGGTACGTGAAGCTCCGATGGCCGACGAAGCTGAAAGCGGGCACGAAAACCACCACCAGCGCAATGCCCAGCGCATAGTGCCCGCCAGCGCGCTCCACCAGCCAGGCAATACCCATGCTCATCAGGCCTGCCGTCCCGGCCACCAGCGCAAAGCGCCCGGCTGTAGCCATGCCCAGGCGCGCGCCAAAGCTCCAGCGGGTGTTGGCCACATAGGACAGCAGCGTGGCCACCACGAAGGCCACACCATTGGCCAGCGGCGCTCGCGCGCCCAGCCACTCGATCAGCAGGGTGGCCACGCACACATGCGTGAGCGTGGACAGCACCCCCACCAAGGCAAAGCCGAGGGCAGAGCGACGCATGCTGGTCAAGAGGAACGTCCCATTACCGCGATCACCGACGTGCCGAACGGCAACCCCATGCGCGCCACCAGCGGGCGCTCAGCCCCGAACAGGGTGCGCAAGGTGGCGTTGAGCCAGGGTGCGGGCAGGGCAGTGTCGGCATCGCCGCCGGTGCGCCCCGTCAGCTTGCCCACCAGGCGGGCCAGCGCGATCAGCGGGAACAGCACGGTATTGAAGTAGCCCGCGCGGTGCACCACCAGCCCGGCCCCTGTGGCCTTGGCGCGCAGCCGACCGGCGGTGTAGCGCCGGTGGTGGTGGTGGTCCACGTCGTGGTCCGACCACAGCCACTGGTACGCAGGCACGGTGAGCAGCAGCCGCCCCCCAGGCTTGAGCAGCCGCGCTACGCGCGCCAGCGCGGCGTCGTCGTGCTCCACATGCTCCAGCACGTCGAGCAGGCAGACCAGGTCGAAGCTGCCATCGGCAAACGGCACGGGCTCGGGCAAGCCGCCGGCCTCCACGGGGCACAGCCCCAGGCTGGCCGCTGCGGCACGCGCCTCGGGCGCGTATTCCATGGCGCTCAGGCTGCCGTGTCGCGCCAGCATGGCCAGGTTGCCGCCTGGGCCGCAGCCTATCTCCAGCACGCGGGGTTGGGCGCCCGGCAGGTCCAGGCCGTCGATGACGGAAGAAAGAATGTCGCGCCGTGCAGCAAACCACCAGTGGGTCTGCTGCACTGCGGCCATCTGGGCAAGCAGTTCAGGGCGCATGGTGATTGGTTGGTTCGTGTTGCGCGGCCGGTTGCGCGGGTGGCGTATGTTGCGGCGGTTCGGCAGGCTCGCGCACCAGGTAGATCGGCCGCCCCTTGGACTCCATGTACACCCGGCCCAGGTACTCCCCCAGCACGCCTAGCCCGATGAGCTGCAGCCCGCCCAGAAACAGCACCACCGTGATCAGCGACGCATAGCCCGGCGCGTCGCGCCCGAACAGCAGCACCTGGCCCACGATGACCAGGCCATAGCCGAACGCCAGCAGCGCGACGGCCAGGCCCAGGTAGGTCCAGATGCGCAGCGGCACGGTCGAGAACGAGGTCACCCCCTCCACCGCCAGGTTCCACAGGCCCCAGCCAGAGAATTTGGTGTCCCCAGCCGCGCGGGCTGGCCGGGTGTAGGGAATCGTCGCCTGGCGAAAACCCACCCAGGCAAACAGCCCCTTCATGAAACGGCGCCGCTCGGGCAGGCGCTTGAGCGCATCCACCACCTGGCGGTCCATCAGCCGGAAATCGCCCACATTCGGCGGTATCTGCGAGTCGGAAATGCGGTTGTGCAGCCGGTAGAACCACTCCGAGGTCTTGCGCTTGAGCAAATGGTCCGCGCTGCGGTCGGTGCGCTGGGCAAGCACCACGTCAAAACCCTGCTGCCACAACCGCACCATCTCCAGAATGAGTTCGGGCGGGTCCTGCAGGTCCGCATCGATCGGCACCACGGCCGCGCCCAGCGCATGGTCGATGCCGCAGGTCAGCGCCGCCTCCTTGCCGAAGTTGCGCGACAGGTCGATCACCCTGAGGCCCGGCACCGCGGGGCACAGCGCCTGCAGCCGCGCCAGCGTGCCATCGCGGCTGCCATCGTTCACGCAGACGATCTCGAAGGCCAGCCCGGTCTGCGCCAGCACCGGCAGCAGCTGCGCAAAAAACAGGTCCAGCGCGGCCTCTTCGTTGTACATCGGGCACACCACCGAGAGCAGTGCGGGGGCGCTGGCGTTGCTGCTGTCCATTTGGCTGGCTGGCAGAGAGGGCGAAAGGGCGTTGTCGATCAATGGTGCTTCAAGATTGGCTCGCCCTGGGAAGGCCTCCGCAGGTCGCGGTAGGCGCAAGGCGCGGACCGCTGAAGATACACCATGCAGCGGGCCTTGCCTGTAGGCTGCCGCGAGGCGTTCGTGACGGGGATCACCCGTCCTTTCTACCGACCTTGGCCCGCGCCAATGCCCGGGCCAGCGCCGCATTGGCCTTGCCAGGCGCAGGTGCTTTCGGCGTGGCCGACGGCATGGTGGCCACCCACTGGCTGCCCTGCTGCTCCTGCGCGTCGAAATCGCACACCGCCTGGGCGATCTCGATCACCTTGGCCACGGTGGGGCTCACCACGTTCTTCCTGAACACCGCGTAGTAGTGCACGCGCGGCAGATCGGGGCTCACGCGCAGCTGCACCAGCTCGCCGCGCTCCACCATGGGTGAGAACAGGGCCGGGGGCAGGTAGCTGATGCCCAGGCCCAGCATGGTCAGGCGCGCCACCACTACCATGTTGTTGCAGGTGAGCACGCGGTTCACGGCCAGGCCCTGCTCGGTGAACCAGGCGTCGTACAGGTGCGACAGGGCCGAGTTGGTGGGCTGGGTGATCACCGGGTGGGCCACCAGGTCGCGCGGCGCCAGCGTCACCGAGGGGTCGAAGCCCAGCGCCGGGCTGGCCATCCACTCGTTGCGGATGGAGCCCAGGGGCACGCAGTCGTATTCATAGCTCCAGAACGGGCCGGGCATGATGGCCATGTCCAGCGTATCCTCGGCCAGCTTGCGGTACAGCGTCACGCCGCCGTCGATCTCGGGCATCAGCGTGAGTTGCGGGTAGCTGCGGCTGACCTGGTCGATCAGCGGCGCCAGCCAGGTCAGGCCCACCAGCTCGGTCACGCCCAGGCGCACCACGCCCTCGAAGCTCTGGGCCGAAGCGAGCTGCTGCACCACGCGGCTGCTCAGCTCCAGCGTCTCCTGCGCCAGCTCCATCATCTGGCGGCCGCGTGGCGTCAGCACCAATTGCTTGGTCTTGCGGTCCAGCAGCGGCATGCCGCTGAAGGCCTCCAGCTCGGCCACGCGCTTGGCAATGGCCGACTGCGTGGTGTGCAGCTTGCGGGACGAAGCGCTGAAGCTACCGAGTTGCGCGCTCCAGTAGAACGCCTCCATCTGCTTGAGGGTGTACATCCCGGAAAGCATACCCCTGCCGGACAGTACCAAGGGGCTGGTCAGCCGTGGCTCGGGAGGATGTCGGACAGAAAGCGCTGCGCGCGCGGATGCTTGGGCGCGCTGAAGAAATTGGCCGGCGTATCGCTCTCCAGTATCTCGCCCGCGTCCATGAACACCACGCGGTCGCTCACCTCGCGGGCAAAGCCCATCTCGTGCGTCACGCAGACCATGGTCATGCCGTCCCGGGCCAGCGACTTCATCACCTGCAGCACCTCGCCCACCATTTCTGGGTCGAGCGCGCTGGTGGGCTCGTCGAACAGCATCACCGGCGGCTTCAGGGCCAGCGCACGGGCAATGGCCACCCGCTGCTGCTGCCCGCCCGAGAGGTTGCCCGGATAGGCATCGAGCTTGTGCGACAGGCCCACGCGCTCGAGCAGCACCTTGGCATCGGCCATGGCCGTATCGCGCGGGGTCTTTCGAATGTTCAGGGGCGCAAACATCACGTTGTCCAGCACGCTCATGTGGGGAAACAGGTTGAAGCTCTGGAACACGAAGCCGATGCCCGCGCGCAGCGTGTTGATGTTCAGGCCCTTGGCGTACACGTCCTGGCCGTTCACGGTGATGCTGCCTTTCTCGATGGGTTCGAGCCGGTTGATGGTGCGGATCAGCGTGGACTTGCCCGAGCCCGAGGGCCCGCAGACCACGACGACCTCGCCGGCGGCGATGCGCAGGTCCACGTTCTTGAGGACGTGGTTCTCACCGAACCACTTGTTGACTTGTTCGAGTTGGATCATGGCGATCGATCAGAAAGGGGTTTAGCGCATGGCGCGGGTGCGGCGCACCCGGGCGTCCAGCAGGCTCACGCCGCGGCTCAGGGTGAAGCAGACGATGAAGTAGATGATGGCCAGCACGCCGAACACCTGCAGCGGCTTGGTCAGCACCAGGTTGTTCACCTGGTTGGCGGCAAAGGTCAGCTCGTTGACACTGATCACGTAGCCCAGCGAGGTCTCCTTGACGGTGGAGACGAACTGGCTCGTCATGCTGGGCAGCACGTTGAACAGCGCCTGCGGCAGCACCACCTTGAACATGGTGCGCCAGTAGCCCACGCCCAGCGAGCGCGAGGCCTCGATCTGCCCCTTGGGGATGGCCTCTATCCCTGAGCGGATCACCTCCGAAAGGTAGGCGCTTTCATAGATCACCAGGGCGCACACCAGCGTGGTGAAGCCGCTCACCGCATGGCCCGTGACCTTGGGCACCACGAAGTAGGCCCAGAAGATCAGCATGAGCAGCGGCATGCCGCGCACCACATGCACCAGCGCGGCGGCGCAGCGCGCCACCCAGCGGTAGGGGCTGACGCGGGCGATGGCGATCATCAGCGCCAGCGGCAGCGACAGCAGCAGGCCCAGGCCGGCCACGATGAGCGTCATCGCCAGGCCGCCCAGCGGGCCGTGGGGGTACTGGCCTACCAGCAGCAGGGGCCAGTATTCGCGAATGATGTCAAGCACGGCGGCCCTCCTTGCGCGCAAGGCTGTAGTGCGCCTGGATGCGCGAGCCGACGTACATCAGCAGGAAGGAGCCGATCAAATACATGATCGTCGCCGCCCCGAACGTGGCGAAGGTGCGGTAGGTTTCGTTTTCGATTTCACGGGTCTGATAAGTCAGCTCCACCACGCCGATGGCCATGGCCACGCTGGTGTTCTTGAAGAGCAGGAGGGCGCGGCCCACCAGCGGCGGTATGGCGATGCGCAGCGCCTGCGGCACGATCACCAGGCGCATGCACTGAAGGTAGCTGCAGCCCAGTGCGCGCGCCGCTTCGAACTGCGTGCCGGGAATGGCACGCAGCCCGCTGCGGATGTCCTCGGCGATGTAGGCGGCCGAGCCCAGGCCCAGGGCGATGGCTGCGAGCGACATTTCCGCGTTGTGCTGATAGAGCCAGGCGCGCACCCCGTCGGGCAGCAGCTCGGGCATGCCGAAGTACCAGAACAGCACCTGCACCAGCAGGGGCACGTTGCGGTGGTATTCCACATACGCGTCCACGATGAAGGTGGTGGCCCGGATGTTGGCCGTGCGCACCACCGTGAGCGTGAGCGCAATGGTGAAGGCCAGCACCCAGGCCACCGCGAACAGCTGCAGCGTGGTGACCATGCCGGAAGCCAGTTGCAGCAGCTGGGTGGAGTCTAGGAATTTCATGGGGCCATTTTTCTCTCGGGCAAGCCGCCGGCGGGCGGCGGCTTGCCGATCAGCAACAAGAACGGATCAACGCGGAATGGGCGCAACGGTGAAGCTGCGCTTGAGCTTGTAGGGGCTGGCGGCGCCCATCCACTTGTCGAAGATGGCAGCCGCTTCACCGGACTTCTCGGCCTCTTCCAGCACCTTGTTCACGGCGGCGATGAAGCCCGTCTCGCTCTTGCGCATGCCCAGGCCCCAGGGTTCGTCGAACACAGCCTTGTCCATGATCACCACGGGCGAGGTGGGTGGGCTTTGCAGCACCAGGCGGGCCAGCACCAGCTCAGAAGCGAACTGCCCGTCCACCTTCTTTTGCTGCAGCGCCAGGTAGGCGGCCGAGCTGTCCGCAAAGCCCAGCACCTGCGAGCCCGGCAGGCGCGCCTTGATCTCGCGCTCCGAGCTCGAACCCTTGGTGGCGCTGATGCGCTTGCCCGTCAGGTCTTCGATCTTGGTGAACTTGGACTCGGCGCGCGTCAGCAGCTTTTGCGGGCTCTGAAAGTAGGCGTGCGAGAAGGCGATCTGCTCGGCGCGCTCGGGCGAGTAGCCCAGGTTGGCGGCCAAAATGTCCACGCGCGACTCGTTCAGCTCGGGCACGCGCGCCGCCACCGACAGCAGCTTGAACTGCACCTTCACGCCCAGCTTGGCCGCGACCAGCTTGCACACGTCCACGTCATAGCCCACCAGCTCGCGCGTGGCACCGTCCTGAAAGCTGAAGGGCTGCGAGGTGCCCAGCGTGCCGCAGACGAGTTCGCCTTTTTGCTTGATGTCGGCCAACTGGTCCGCATGGGCGGCGAGGCTGGCGGTCAGGGCCGGCAGGGCAAGGCATGCACCGATCAGGAATTTGATTTGCTTCATGGCTGAATCCTAGAGGTTGTCAAAGGGCGGGGCGGGTTAAATCAGTTTTGCGCAGGCGGCACGGATGCCTTCGCAGCCTTGCGCTATGGCGTCCATGGACGCCGCGAACGACAGGCGGAAGGTGCCGGGGGCACCATACGCCGTGCCATCGATGAGTGCCACGCCGGCTTCGCGCAGCAGGTAGTTGGTCAGGTCGGTATCGGTGCGCAGCACCTCGCCCGTGGGCGTGGTCTTGCCCATCAGGCCATTGCAGTCAGGGAATACGTAGAACGCGCCCTCGGGCACCACCACCTTCAGGCCGTCGATGCCCGCCATCAGCCTCACCGCCACGTCGCGCCGCTCGCGGAAGGTGGCGGCAAACTGCTGCACACAGTCCTGCGGGCCGGTCAGTGCCTCCAGCGCCGCAGCCTGGCTGATGGACGATGCGCCCGAGGTGCTTTGCGACTGCAGCACCGCCATGGCCTGGATCAGCGGCTCGGGGCCGGCCCCGAAGCCGATGCGCCAGCCCGTCATGGCATAGGCCTTGGAGACACCGTTGACCAGCAGCGTGCGCGCGGCCAGCGCGGGCGCCACCTGGATGGGGTGCACGGTAGGGCTGCCGGTGAAGTTCAGGCGGGCGTAGATATCATCCGTCATCAGCCACACGTGGGGGTTGCGCAGCAGCACGGCGCACAGGCCTTCCAGGTCCTCGCGGGTGTACAGCGCGCCCGTGGGGTTGCTGGGCGAGTTCATCATCAGCCACTTGGTGCGCGGCGTGATGGCGCGCTCCAGCGCCTCGGGCGTGAGCTTGTAGCCCTGCTCGGGCGTGGCATTGGCAATCACCGGCGTGCCGCCGTTGACCACCACCATGTCGGGGTACGACACCCAGAAAGGCGCGGGGATGATGACTTCATCGCCCTCGTTGAGCGTGGCCGCCAGCGCGTTGTAGATCACCTGCTTGGCGCCCGTGCTCACGATGATCTGCCCCACTGGGTAGCTCACCCCCCAGTCGGCCTGCATGCGCGCCGCCACCGCCTTGCGCAGGGCAGGCGTGCCCTGCGATGCGGGGTACTTGGTCTCGCCCCGCGCCATGGCCGCCGTGGCGGCCGCGCAGATGTGCTCGGGCGTGGAGAAATCAGGCTCGCCAATGGTCAGGTCGATGATGCGGCGGCCCTGCTCGCGCAGCTGGGCAATGATGGTGCGCACCGCCACGCTGGGCGACAGCTTGATGCGCTGGATGCGCTCGGAAACGATGCTGGGGCTGGTGGCAAGGGCGGCGGCGTTGGTCATGCTCATGCGCCTCCCGCGGTTTTGTCGGCAATGGTCTTGTCCACCCAAGGCTTGGTGTAGGTGCCCGCGCGGATGCGCTCCTTGATGCCGGCCTCGTCCGCCTCCTTCTTCAAGGCCAGGGCCAGCACGTCCTCGGCAATGGCCGCCGGGATGGCGATCACGCCATCGGCATCGCCCACCACCACGTCACCGGCGCACACCACCTGGCCGCCAATGCTCACGGGCACATTGATCTCACCCGGGCCGTCCTTGTAGGGCCCCCGGTGCGACACGGAGCGTGCAAAGCAAGGGAACGCACCCTGAGCGAACACATCCGCATCACGGATCGCGCCGTCGATCACGAAGCCGGCCACGCCGCGCCCCTCGGCGTCCATGGCCATCAGCTCGCCCACCAGCGCATTGGTGGCCTCGCCTGCGCCATCCACCACGATCACGTCGCCCGGCTGCGCCAGCGCAATCGCTTTGTGGATCATCAGGTTGTCGCCCGGCCGGGCCTTCACGGTCACCGCCAGGCCCACCATGCGCAGGGCGCTGGCGGCATGGCGCGGCGCCAGGCCCACCACGCCGTACAGGCGGCCCATGCAGTCACTGATCTGCGCGGAGCCCACGGTGGCGAACTGCGCAAGCGCCTCGGCGCTGATGCGGGCGGCGGGCCGCTTGTTGATACGAAAACCGACGGAAGACATGAATTTGTGACAGGAAATTGAACGGAACTTGATTAAAGTCGCGCACCTACCCATCGGCCAAACGATATAAATTCGGCCTACATCACGAAAAAAATTCGTGATGCGCCCTTGCACCACACCAGTGCATCGCCAGGTTGACCTGGAAGTTGCCCCCTTGGCCGTGTCCAGATCAGGCCCGATTGCGCAGTAAATCCCCGCCCCGGGCCGGAAGTGCTGGCCGCAGGGGCTGGGCCAATGCAGCCCTCACGGCCAGACGCCAAGGGGCCGCGCGGGCATGGCGCTGCTGCCTGCTGGTGCAAGCAGGCACGCAGCCGGTGCATGCGCCCGGGCCAAAAAAGTCTGCCGCAGTGCCAAGCGGCAGTGCGGCTTGCCTGATTCCTGAACGCCCAGGCGTTTTCTTTGCGCGCGCATGGCTGGGCAAGGCCTGACGAAGTTACCTTGCATCAAGCCTTTGCCAAGGTGCCACTGCTGCGCACCCCGGCGGGCGCCGACAGGTACAGCAGCTCGAACACCCGCCCCTCGGTGCCTTGCGGTGGCTGCCCATGCCACAGCACCGTGCGGTTCATCTGCCAGCCCTGCGCGTCGAGCCCCGTGAACACGCTGTGCACGCCCGGCGTACCTGCCAACGCCGTGGCTGCGGCGCGTTCGTCAGCCGCGCGCTGCACCAGGTCCGTGGTGGCCGGCAGGTCTGCAAAATTCTGCGAGGCAAAGCCCGGCACCTGGCCGGCGGCCGGCCCTTGCAGGTGGGCGATGGGCGTCCAGCCATGCACCACCGGGCGTCCGTACTTCGCCTGCACGGCCGCGAAGTCGGGCGAGGTGACGAAGCCGGCCGCGCCCGCCGGGTCGTCCCACAGGTAGAAGGGCGTGTAGCGGTTGGGCGCAGTGGCCGTGCGGTCGGCCAGCAAAAAGGCCTTCAGGTGCAGGCCGGGCAGGGCGTCGAAGCGGCTGCCGATCTCCGGTATGCGGCGGCGCAGGGCGGCCATGTCGAAGTCATCGGGCAGGTCAAATCCATATTGCATCGCAAGCATGTCAGGTGTCCTTCAGGGGTGGGGCAGGGTTGAGGTGCATGCACTGTAGAAACCGCCATTGCTTTAAACAATCGAATTGCTTTCGCATAAATAGTTAAAATGGCTAAACTATGCTGCTTGACCTGCCTTCCCTGCAAACCCTGGTCACCGCCGTCGAGCTGGGCGGCTTTGGCAAGGCTGCCCAGCGCTTGCACCGCACGCCCGGCGCCGTGAGCCTGCAGATCAAGGCGCTGGAAGAGCGCGTGGGCACGCCCCTGTTTCGCAAACAGGGCCGCCAGCAGGCGCTGACCGAGGCGGGCGAGTTGCTGGTGGGCCATGCGCGGCGGCTCATCGCGCTCAACGACGAGGCCGTGCTCTCGCTGCAGGGCGCGCGCATGCAAGGCAGCGTGCGCTTCGGCATGCCGCAGGACTTTGCCGACGGCTGGCTGCCCGCCACGCTGGCCCGCTTTGCGCGCACCCACCCCGCAGTGCGCATCGACATCCGCGTGGACCGCAGCAGCGCGCTGCTGGCCCAGCTGCAGGCCGGCGAGGTGGACCTGGTGCTGGCGTTTGGCGAGGCCTCCGGCGCACAGGCCGGTGGACACACGGGCGGGCAGACCATTGCGCGCCTGCCCACCCAGTGGATCGCGCAGCCCGGCCTGCCCCTGCAGCCCGGCGAATCCGTGCCCCTGCTGCTGCTGGAGCAGCCCTGCAGCTTTCGCCAGGCCGCCATCGCCGCGCTGGAGCGCACCGGCCGGCCCTGGCACGTGGTGCTCACCAGCGCCAGCGTCTCGGCCATCTGGGCCGCCGCGCAGGCTGGCCTGGGGGTGTCGCCCCGGGCCACGGCACAGATTCCTGCCGGCCTGGCCGCCGTGGGCAAGGCGCTGGGGCTACCCGCATTGCCGTCCGTGGCCGTGTCACTGCACCGCGACAGCGTGGGCGTTGCCAACAACCCTGCGGTGGAGCACCTGCAGGCAGTGGTGCAGGAGGTGGTGGCCGGGCGCCTGGTACCTGTCGCTGCCGATTGACCCCCATGTCACCATCGGGCCATTGAATCCAGCGAACCCACACAGCATGCGTTACGTCATCGTCGGCACCAGCGGTGCCGGCAAGTCCACCTTTGCCGCCGCACTGGCGCACGCTACAGGCAGCCCGCACATTGAGCTCGATGCCCTGTACTGGGGTCCCGAGTGGACAGCCGTGCCCCACGAACAATTCGAGGCCCGCGTGCGCAGCGCGACCGAGGGCGAGTGCTGGGTGGCCGACGGCAACTACACCGCCTTGCGCGAGGTGCTGTGGGGGCGCGCCACGCAACCGTGAGCCGGGGCCTGCTGCGCACCCAACTGGCCCACGGCAACCCCGAATCGCTGCGCATGGCGTTCTTCTCGCGCCACTCGGTGCTGTGGTGGTCGTACTCCACCTTTGCTCGCAACCGGGTGAAGTTTGCGGGGCTGCGCGAAGACCCGGCGCATGGCCACCTGCAGTGGACCGAAATCACCAGGCCTGCGCAGGCGCGGGAGTTCATCATCCAGCGGCGCTCGCCCCACCAGGTGTAGCGCCTCGAAGCGAGGCACCATGCCGCCTCAAATCGAATCATCATTGTGCTGCGCCCACACCGGCGCCGCCGCCTCATGCGATTCGACCCCGCGAAAGAAGGCATCGCCCAGCAGCTTGTAGTCCGCAGTGCCCGGCCCCTGCCAACCCATGAACTTGGGCCGGTGCACGGCAAAGCCACTGGGTGATTGCGCGTTGCGGTAGGGCACCGCCATGGTGAGGGTGGTGGGCGGCCTGGCATACGAGCGCACCAGCACGATCAGCGCATCCGTGCGGCCTGAGGGCAGGGTGATGAAACCGTCATAGACCAAGGCTGCGCGCTCCGCCTGGCCCGGGTTCTGGTCCAGGTACTCCCGCGCCTGCGCAACGCCTTCTTCGAGCTGGTCGGCCGCAAAGCGCAGCATGTTGCGCCCATAGGCCGCCGACTCCTGGGCCAGCATGGGGGTCAGGGGCTCGCCCTCGGCCACGCACCAGATGCCGTGTGCGGCGAAGAAGCCTGCGAGTTCGATGGCTTGTTCCATGGCGGCTCTCTCCATAGGGCAGATCGTGGCATTCTGCATGAGGTAGGCGGGGCGTGACAGGAGCCTCACCGTGAACAACGTGCCACCCGGCCCGACCGAGGCCGGCGTGACCGCACCCACGGTGGGCTGGCCGCGCCTTGCCATGGCTATGATGGGCCGGCCCTGTGGCATCGATCCGCTTGCCATGTTGGATCGGTTGCAATCCGCTGCTCTTTCGATTTTCCAGATGACCGTTCTGACGACCCTTCTCAGCTTTTCTCGCACCGCCTTCGCAGCGCTTGTCGTCTTGGTACTGGCAACGGCGGGCGCACAGGCCAAGGAGCCAATCGGCCCAGAAGCCCACAAGGCACTGGCCGCCCTGCAACAGCTGGCCAAGCAGGGCGCTTTACCGAGTGTGGAGGTGCTGCCCGCCCACGGCATCGTGCGCGTCCAGGGCGCCTCGTTCGCCCGCAACAGCCACTGCCTGCCAGCCCCCGTGCAGCAGGAGTTGGCCACGCTTGTGGCGCCAGTACTGGAGTCCGCACTCAATGCCGACGAGCGCCTGTCGCTCAAGGTCATCGGCTACAGCGACGTGTATACCCCCGGCGGCCCGCCCCCCACGGTGGACGCCGATTGCCTGTCGATCTACGCCGACGAGGCCCTGTCCGCCCGCCGCGCCAGCCGCGTGGCCCGCGCCGCCGCAGCCCGGGCCGAGAAGGATGGGCGGGTGGACAGCGTGGGTTATGGCTCCGACAACAACAGCCTGCTGGTCGAGGCCGAGCCGCAGTCGCCGCGCAATCGGCGGGTGGATATTGTGTTGGTGCGGGAGCCAGTTTATTGACCGCGGCCTGTGCGCCCCGTTCTCCTCGATTCAAGTTAACCGGCTACGGCAAGCAGTTCTCTCGATAACGGCCAATTTCGAGCTGGTGACGGTGGCGCGGTCATGCGTAGCCAGATCCTTGCTGCTGACTCAAGTGCGAGTGCATGTGGAGATGAAAAAATCATCATTTCTATACCGCCCAAATGGGTGACGTTTTTAGGCTACGTTTTCCGCGATCGGAACATCTTGTTGCAATAAATTGGTGGTTTTAAAAAATATTTCACCTGGGTTGGATAGAGTGTTACGCGAAAGCGGATCTTGGAATTTTCAATAGAAAAATCTAGCTTAAAACTGGTATCGGGAGGGATTGATGAAGAATATTAATATTGCCGCACGGGCTGCAGCATTTGCTGTGCTTTTTGCATCTGGCGCCGCTTTTGCGCAAGATGTAACGATTACAAAAAAACCAAAAGTTTACTTCCTTACTTCTGCTGGTCTTAACCCTGGCTACTCCCGCCATGAAACTTTGTCGTCAGCGTTTGCCGACGTTTTGGCTAGATATGCCTCATGGAGTGTGAATGGTGTAGTGTATGAGGGGTTCAATCTAAGGTTTGAGCCAGAATATCCTGTTTTCAGTGGAATTCCTACAACATATAAATGGGATGTAAGGCGCACCACCGCGCAAGGGACCGGTGTGGGTGAGGACAGGACCATACAGGCATATGGCTATTGTGATCAAAATGGCGTTATTTATCCTGAAGGCCGCGAATGGTTATTCGTCCAAGATTGGGTAAAAATGGAGTGGCGATGTGAGAGACATATTGATGTATCGCCTCCTCTTCCTCCACCTTCTCCGCCTCCAAAAAACGATAATCCTGGTGGCGGCAGTCCAGGTGGTGGTTCATGTCCAGCCAGCGGTGGTGGGGGCGGAAGTGGCCCCAATTACAATTTTTCCAATAATAATCTGTCGAAGGCAGATGGCGGTGCCGTTGGTAACCCGATTTACCCAGCAACAGGCGATAAGGCTCAAGTTGAAGTAGACCACTCCAGCGGAGCAGTGTATGGCCTTCAGATGATTCGGCTGTTCCAGAGCAGTTGGGTCAAAGGCGCTGAGAATGAAAATTCTGGACTTGGTGGTGCATGGCGCCACAATCATCATTCTTATTTGAAGCAGATTGATGAAAATGTGCTTCAACTGCATTTACCGGATGGTGAGCATTTTAACCTCGTAAGAGATACCCTCGGTGAAAACCCGAGCCCCTGGCGAGTGCTTGGCAGTAATGATACGTTCTCCAAGGTGGGGGACGACTATGAGCTGCGCAGAGCTGCTGATGGCAGTGTGCTTGTTTTTAAGAATGATGTGCTGGATTCGGTTGTAAAGAAGAATGGTTGGAAAACCCAGTACACCTACAATACCAACAAGCTATTAACGCAGGTTCGCAACCACTTTGGCCGGACCCTGGACTTCAACTATGACGGCACAGGCAAGCTGATCAGTGTTTCCCCTTCGGATGGGGCTTCTATCAGTTACGCATATGACGCAAGTGGCAGGCTCCAGACCGTTAGCTACGCAGGCGGAGAGAGCAGAGGCTATTACTATGAAAGTGCTTTCAATTCGAACTTTCTTACCGGCATCAGCGTTCAAGGACAGCGGTTCGCCACTTTCTCATATGACCAGACCGGACTCGCGATAAGCACCGAGTACGCAGGCGGCGTCAACAAATATACAGTCTCTTACCCAACCTTGGGATCAGCGGCTTCCGTTGTTGATCCTTTGGGGCAATCAAGAAATTACCGTTACAGCCGCAAAAATGGCTATTTTGCGGTTACCGACGGGAGCGCGCATTCAGCACTGGGGCATCTGGACGCACAAACACGAAGCCAAAATAATAACGGGTTGATCGACTGGGAAAGCGATTTCCTCGGAATCTACACTACCTATCAATGGGACACTGCCCGTCGCCTACCTTTAAGTGTGACGGAGGCTTATGGCAGGCCGGAAGCGCGTACCACCAGTACCACTTGGCATGCGGAGTTGCCTCTGCCTATGTCCATATCCAATTCGGCGCGGACTACCAGTTATACCTACGACAGTTTGGGCAACAGGCTCACCCAGACTGTTGCTGAGTCAGGCGCCGGTGGCACTGCCCGTACCACGGCGTGGACCTACAACGCCGCCGGACTTGTTGCTACCGAAACCGCACCCAATGATGGGATCACCAGCTACGCATATGACACGTTGGGCAACCTTACCCAGCGCACCAATGCCATCGGCCATATAGATGCTTACACCCACGATTTGGGTGGTAGGGTGCTCAGCCACACCGCTCCCAACGGCTTGGTGACCACTTATACCTACGACAGCCGCGGCCGCTTGCTCAGCAGCAGCAGTGGGGGGCTGCTGACTGCACTCACATACAGTCCTGGCGGTCAGGTGGCGACAGCAACTTTGCCCCAGGGCCATAGTGTTACCTACACCTACGACGCAGCCCAGCGCCTGACCGGCTGGAGCGACAACCGGGGCAACTCGGGCACCTATGTGCTCGACAACATGGGCAATCGCACCAGCGAGCAGGTGCGCAACGGCCAGGGCCAACTAGCTTGGCAATTGGCCAGGACCATTAACTCCATGAACCGTGTCACGGCCGAGGTCGCCGGAGCGCAGACCGCCACGCGTTACAGCTTCAACTACAACGGAGATGTCTCGACCGTTAGCAATGATCTAGGGGACCGCACCAGCTACACGAGGGATGGCTTGCGCCGGATAGCGCAAATTGAAAGTCCTGAATTCTGGCGGTATACCGTCTCGCTGACCTACGACGCTCTCGATGCCGTCACCAAGGTCTCCGACTTCAATGAGGTCGTGACTAACTACACCCGCGACGCCCTGGGCAACGCAACCAGCGAGGCCAGCCCCGACAGCGGCAGCGAAACCGCCCAATACGACGCCCTGGGCCTGCCCAGCACGGTGACCAACGCTCTGGGCCAGGCCACCACCATCACCCGCGACCTGCTGGGCCGCCCCACGTCGATCACGCACACCGGTGGCACCACCACCCTGCGCTACGACCAGACCCCTACAGCCAAGGGCTACCTCAGCGAGATCGAAGACCCCAGCGGCCTGACCACCTACCAGCGCGACCTGCACGGCCGTGTAACCAGCCAGACCCAAAAGCTCATCAACAACGACACCCGCACCCTGGCCTACAGCTACAGCGCCACCACCGGCCTGCTGACAAGCACCACCTACCCCGGCGGCCAGGCCCTGCAGAACGTTTACGACGCCACCGGCCAACTCACTGGCCTGACCTGGGCCGGCCAGCCCATCGTCAGCGGAATCACCTGGAGCCCCCTGGGCCAGCCCACCGGCTGGAGCTGGAACCTGCCCGGCGCATCGGCAGCCATCCCGGCCACCCGCACTTACAACACCGCAGGCCAACTCACCGCCACCGAGTTCAGCAGCTACACCTACGACGCCGCAGGCCGCATCACCAGCCTCACGCAATTGTTGATGCAGCCCGCCAGCACCGACGCGCAAGCCAGCACCGTGACCCAGGCCCCCGCCACCTGGACGGTGACCTACAACCGCGCAGGCCGCATCACCGGCTTCACCAAAACCGTCGCGGCTGGCACCCCTGCCCACACCGTCACCTACGCCTACGACGCCAACGGCAACCGCACCACCAGCAGCCAACAGCGCGCAGGCACCACCACTAACCGCACCTACACCCTCACCGCCAACCGCCAGACCGGCTTTAGCCAAACGCAAACGGGTGCCAGCACCGCCAACACCAGCGTCACCTACGGCTACAACGCCGCCGGCGACCTGCTGACCGATGGCCTGCGCACCTTCCAATACGACAGCCAGGAACGCCTGGAAAAAGTCACCACCGGCACGGGCGTGGACGCCCCCAGCACCCAGTACGCCCACAACGCCCTGGGCCAGCGCGTGTTCAAGACCGAACCGCTGTTCGCCAGCGGTAGCGGATCAGGTGGAACCACCAGCGGCAAGAACCTCAACAACCTGCTGGCCGACCCCGAAGACCAGGAAGAGGCGGAGAAAGAAAAGGAACAGGACAAAGGCCTGATCCAGACCGCCTACGAATTCTTCACCCGCCTGTGGAGCCCCGGCAGCAGCGACGCGCAGAAACTCGGCTTCGCATATGTCTACGGCCAGGACGGCACCCTGCTGGGCGAATACGGCATGGGCGGCAGCAACAGCACCGGCACCACCCAGTACATCTACCTGCCCACCGCCAACGGCCCCATGCCCATTGCCGCCATCGTCAACGGCGTGGCATACGCCGTACACAGCGACCACCTGAACACCCCGCGCAAGTTGACACAGGNACGAACAGCCCACCCTGGGATCGAAGCGCTTCACCAACGAAACCACCAACCCCACCACGGGCAGCACCACCATCCCCGAGGTGACGTTCAACCTGCGCTATCCAGGGCAGTACTACGACAAAGAGAGCAACCTGCACTACAACTACTTCCGCAGCTACAGTGCGGAGCGGGGGCGGTATACGCAGGCGGATCCGATTGGGTTGGATGGGGGATTCAATCGGTTTGGGTATGTGGATGGGAATCCTTTGCTTTACACTGATCCGACCGGAGAAGCAATTACTTTTAGTGGTGCAATAGTTATTGGTGGAATTGTCTATGGTGGGTATGGTATTTATCAAAAATATAAAAAATTTAATGAAAATGTCAAGGCCTGCCTCATGCAATGCGAATCTATAGTGGCTTGCGGAGATCCCGAGCGAACATCTTTGTTGCAGGATAATGTATCTCGATGCAAGGCTGCATGCGATGGCTACTCGCTTCTTGACGGTTTTTTTGGTGTGAACAAGGGCCCTACAGGGCCAAAGGCTCCGACTTTGCCGGTGTTTAAGCCATGATTCGAGTTGTGATGATTGTGATTTTTTTTGCATCTATCACAACATTTATTAATTTTGGTTTTTTTGCCGCTGGTTTGTCTTTTGTGTTTTTTTTCAATGATTATATTCGGATGGGATCGGTGGTTGGGGCTTTGATAATTTCCTGCTTGGCGAGTATTTTCTCATTGGCTATTATTTTCATTTCAATTTTTGAAATTCTCAGACGGGATCGTTGGATTCTCCGTGCTGGTCTGATTAATTTTCACATTTTTTCTATTGCGGGCTTGATTTTTTTTGCTCTGGGATTTTATGCTATTTTCACTCCCAATGCATCAATTGCTGGTGCTTTTGAAGATTACCACCTGCATTTTGCTTATGCTGCGCGTTTCGACTTAATAATTCTGGGTGTGGTTGCTGTCTTTACTGGCTTGATAGAACGAATTAAAGCAAGGCGTAGAATGCGAGCAGGTCAGCTATTTTGATGACAGCTTCACAGCCTTTTTACACACCTCCGGCTATCGTCGCTAATTGAAGTAGGTGGTTTCTATGGATTTGCTGGAAAATTGATCTTGAGCCTTACAAAGCTTGGAAGCCGCACCATTCGCTTCAGTCCTGCAGGGACGCCGAAAAGGTACAGCTGCCACGCGATATGCTATAGGGGCCGCAGCGATCCTGCTGGGGAAGCCTGAGACACCGCGTCGCAAATTCTGTTTTTGAACAGTCGATAAATTTAACTATCGCCATGCGCTCGCGCTAGTGAAATGCGGCGCTGGCAAGGCGTGAGGGTGATTAGCTTGCCGGAGCGGCGCAATAGACTGTTAACACGACGACATTGGAAGAAACTATGGATGCCAAATCGCTTGAGATAGGCGCAACTTACTATCGAATTACATACGCGGACGTGGCTCAAACGATGCCGGGCATCGAGCCGTTGGTGTACGCAGGCATGAGCATATCCGACCCACCTTCTGACGAATCGGTCAAGTATTACTTCCAGGACGCGGTCTCTGTAGTGCGGTTTGGATTGGGCGTCCGGTGGGGACAAGAAATGCAACCCGCTGACGGGACGTCAGATCTGAATCCGGACAATGATGAGGGTCGCGTGTATTGTGTCCATGAGGCGAGCGAGATAGACGAAGTGATCGTTGATCTACAGGCTCTTCCCGCCGAGATTGAAGCAACTATTCAACGAGCCAAAGAGTTGGGCTTTCCGAAGTTGTCGAAGGCGAAAGGAAAGTGGGTTTAGCTGCCGCACTCATGTCCTTGAGCATCTCGGGGTGGCCGGCAGGGTTGCTCTCCAGGGTGTCCTCGATCTCGCGCAGGCGGCCGTACCAGCCCATCATCACCAACGCGCGAGGACGAGCGCCCCAACCTGACGGATCGAGTGCAGCGCCGTTGGGCCGGCGTCACTGTCAATTGCCCAATAGGGTTGCAGTGCAGCTCAATACATCCCTTGCATCAGCGGCCTTGCTGGAGGACACTGGCGCAATCAACCTCCGATCCACTTGCGCAAGACGGGAGGAGTCTGCCCAAAACATGAAAAATTCCATTTTTTGAGGTCTCTTGAAATCGCTCTCTTCATTGCTCAAGCTTCAGTTCTATATTGGATTCATCGGAACGCTGGCACTGATGCCAGTACTATATGCTATACAAACCATCTGGGGCGGTTTCGATCATTCAGAGTCTTATGTTTGGCTGGATATAATAATGACTTTTATCGTTCCACTTCTATCTGGTGTGTCATTTGCTTTGACTGGCTTGGTCGCCTTTCCGGTGCTGAAATACCTTCAGAGTCGAGATATGGTTAGAGATCTTTTGTAGAGGCAGCGTCTTTGAAGCAAGAGGTAGGTTAGGGTCAGGTAGGGTTGTGGGGGTGAAAATTTATGATTCAACTTTTCAAAGAGGTCATGATTTGGAAGCCTATCGATGGCACATCAGCTGTTCGGTATTCTTGTCTCAATGATTTGACAACTGGTAAATTCGCTGTCCAGAGCGCGGATTTTTTTCGTTTGCCGTTGAATTTAAATTCGGGCAATGAGTTCGCAAGGCAATTTGCAGAGCTTTTCATTGAGACATCGCCACTTGTGCGTTGCACATGGTTTGACTCGCTTGAAGAGGCCGTGTTTCACCATGACCGTGAATTTTCACAGGGTGATTAATAATAAAATGAATACCATTCAAGAAAAAATTGCGACAGCTCTATTCATGGCGGCTGGCGCAATGGCTGGGGTACTCATCATGGTTCTGATGATGCCCGAACCAGATCGTGGCCTTTCGGATCTGAAGCTGGGCCTGGCGATTGGGGCATCCATGGGGTACCTTTGCTTCCGGATTGCGATGCATTTCTTTAATAAGCACGGCCGATAGAGCACGGAATGGTTGTCAATGGCATCAACAATGCTCCTGCGCCTGCGGTAGACAGTGACTGCGTCATTGCCGAAGCAACTGCTGGGCGCGGTACCTCATGCCGGCCTCTGTTTGATCCAAATGTCGACCCTTACAGCAACTTGAACGATCTGCGAGACAACTGGCGAGAAGGAACAAGATGGCTTCGACGATGAGAGGCCTCTTTGTCTTTATCGGTCAGCGTTGATCGCTATGGCCATGGGCGTACCGGAGGGGTTTCCCGTGCACGGTGGCAGCGCGAAATCAGCACTGCAATCCATGGCATATTGGCTGATCAGCCAGTTCGAGGCATGGGGCGGTAAATACCTCGTTGCTGCTGTTGGCGCAGGCTTGGTCCTTCTGTCAGTCGTGCTGCCCCGAAAGCCGCGTTCACCTCCTTCTGGCCGCTAAATTAACTTGCTTGGCAAAAGCCCGGTGCGGGCATCTTTTTCAGAGGGGCTGCGTGGGCTCCGTCGCCAGCACATTGGTGTTGCTTGTTCCCGCAGATTGCGCCGCAGGCACTTCCTCCACCCCACCCCCCGCCTGCACCCTCAACAACTTCCTGCGCACCATCTGAATATGGTTGCGCAGCGCATACAGCTCGTCCGCATACGACAGCGGCACGCTGATCTTCTCCACCTGCGCCTCCAGCCCGTCCAGGGCCTTGAGCATCTCGGGGTGACCGGCGGGGTTGGTCTCCAGGGTGTCCTCGATCTCACGCAGGCGGCCGTACCAGCGGAACACGCGTGAGCGCACGCGGAACTGGTACAGCGGCGGCACGATGCGCGACAGGGGCAGCAGCACGGCGATCAGCAAACCCATCACCAGCCACATGCGGTCGATGACATTGGCGATCCAGAAGGGTAAATAGCGCTGCATCATGGGCACGGGCTCGTTGATGGCGCGCTCGCCTTCCTTGGCGATGGGCAGCTCGCTGTGCCGGGTGCTGGGGAACTCGCGGGCGCGGTTGAACCAGCTGGCGCCGCTGTGCAGCTTTTGCGCGTTCTGCGCGAACAGTGTGAGCAGGGCAGGGTGCGTGCCATCGCGTGCCAGCAGCGAGGTGGTGGTGGCCACCAGGCGCGCGTCCAGCGGCGGGATGTTGCTGGCCAGGTCGACCACGCCGCGCGGCAGGGTCACGGGGGTCAGGTACGGAAAGCGCCGGGCATACGCCTCGTGCTGGGCAAAGTCCATCAGGTGTACGCCGGGGGTCTGCAGCAGCATCTGCACCATCAGCGATTCGGGTGCCGAGGCGAACACCAGGGCATCGAGCTTGCCGTCCAGAAAGGCCACGGTGGCAGGCGTCTGCTCCAGCTGCGACAGGCGCACCTGCTTGGGCTCCACGCGGTTGGCCTCCAGCAGTTGCTCCATCAGGCGCGGCACGCCACTGCCTTCGGACCCCACGTTCACGCGCAGGCCGCGCAGCTGGCGCAGGCTATCGAGCCGGCCGGCGGCCGTCACGCGCAGGGCCGAGTCGGCGCGGTAGAACAGCCAGATCGGCTCCACGAACAGGCTGCCCAGCGATGCCAGGTTGTCCGGGTCATCGGGCAGCAGCTCGGCCGTGCCGCCCTGCACAAACGCCAGGTCGGCCTCGCCATCGCGCAGCAGCTGCAAATTGTGCGACGAGCCCGCGCTGGGCTTGAGCACCACCTCGATGCCATCGGCCGCCAGCGCCTTCTGGTAGCGCTTGCCGAACTCTTCGTACGCGCTTTGCGCAGGGCCGGTGGCCAGCGTCACCGTCTTGGGCGGGTTGGGGTCCAGCCACCAGTAGGCGGCCACCAGCAGGCCCACGGCCAGAAAGGCCAGCGGCCCGGCAGACAGGATCAGGTCGCGCAGGGTGAGGAAGGTGTTGCGGAAGGCCTGGGGCATGGGGGGCTGGTGGGGTACTTATAGAGGAAGGCGGCTGCCTTGGCCGGGGCGCGGGCGGTTTGCATGCGTGCTGGCAGCTAACCTTTCGATTATCTGTGCATGCACCGTTGGCAAGGGGCGCAGGGCGGTGGCGAAAGGTATCTGTTGGTTTGTACCGCTCGCGCAGTAACATGCACCGCATGCCTTCATGCGCAATCGCCTGATGTTCAGCCGTCCTACCCCCGCCACATCCGCAGCCGTTGCGGCCATTGGCGCCTACCAGCGCTATATTTCCCCGCACAAGGGCTTTTGCTGTGCCCACCGCGTGCGCACCGGTCATGCCTCGTGCTCGCAGTTTGCGCGGCGGGCCATCGAGCGATGTGGCCTGCTGGCAGGTTTGCGGTTGTTGCGCCGCCGGCTGCAGGCCTGTGCGGGGTCCTACCGGGCCTTGATGGCCAGCGAGCAGAAGGCGCCTGATAGTGCGCAACTCAATGAGCCATGCCCCTTGTTCACCTTGCGCAACGCCAAGTGCTGTGGCGGCACCTCGCTGGCCTCGTGCTGGCCGTTCATGTAGGCCCAGGGGGCGCAGCCGGTTACAGGTTGGCAGAGGCGCCTGGCATGCAGTTGCGCTCGCCATGGCAAACTGGACCCACCACCTTTGGCGTTGTTGACTAGAGATGACCATCCTGACCCGCGAGAACCTCCGCAACGGCAGCTTGCGCCGCCGCATGAATCTGGTTGCCCACCCGGGGTGGTCCGACGAGCGGGTGGAAGAATCCTTTGCCCACGCCTGGGACAGCCGGCCCGAAGGGCCCACCTGGGTGTTCGGTTACGGTTCGCTGATCTGGAACCCGCTGATGCCCTTCGAAGAGCAGCACACGGCCACGCTAGCGGGCTGGCACCGCAGTTTCTGCCTGCGCTCCATCTCCGGGCGCGGCAGCCCCGAGCGGCCGGGCCGTGTGCTCTCGCTCATGCCCGGCGGTGCCGTGCAGGGCGTGGCCCTGCGCTTGCCCGAGGCCGATGCGCGCGACGAGGTGCGCATGCTGTGGACGCGCGAGATGACCGGCGGCGGCTACCACCCCCAGTGGCAGGCCGTGCAGCTGGAGGATGGCCGCAGCGTCACCGCCATCACCTTTGTGGCCAACCCCGACCACCCGCAGCACGAGCAGGACGCTTGTGCCGAGACCGTGGCCCGCCTGGTGGCGGTGGCCAAGGGTGTGTTCGGGCCCAATATCGACTACGTGCTGTCGCTGGACCAGGCGCTGCGCGAGCGCGGGCTGCACGATCCGTATGTGGAGGCCATCGTGCGGGGCATCAGGGATGCACAGGCCGAAGGANCGTGCTACAGCACTGTCTGCGGCTTCCCGCCTAGTTATACGATTGAATGCAAATCCGTATGAGGGGTGCTGCCAGGCTCTTTTTCGTATCTGCTGGCCGCCGGCCAAGAGACAATGCGGGCTGGCCCTGTGTCCCAATCACCACCCGCTTTCTCTCGTTCACCCATGCCCATCCACGCCCTGATCCCCAGCCGCACCCTCCTGATCGCTGTCGACCCCGATGGCAGTTGGTCCCTGGCGGACGATGGCACGCCGGGCTCGGCGGACGTGGATTTTCGCCTGGAGATCACCGATGACGGCGGCAGCGGCTGCCTGCTGGTGTGCACGTCGCTCGACGGCCGGCGGGCCGCCGACCACTGGTTCGCCTCGCTCGGCGAGGCCCAGGCCTTTGCGGCCGATGCGTTTGGCGTCGAGGCGCAGGAGTGGGCCGCCACTGAAGGCTGATGCCGCCGCCCGTCGCGCTGACAATCACTACACCCTGCACTTTTCTCACACCCAGAAGACTTTGCGATGACCGAGCCCATCGACCCCAACGATCCACTGGAAATCACGCAACCTGCGGACCTCATCGAATCCGCAGACACCACGCAGCCCGCAGGGCTTGGCGACTCTGCGGAGCCCGCCGAGCCGGACCAGGATGCGCCCCCCGAGGTGGTGCGCCTGATCGCGGCCCTGACCGCCATACCCGGCGTGACCCAGGCGCAGCTGGACAACACCTACCTGCCCGAGGTGGCGGTGTCCGACCTGTCCCTGCCGGGCCCCTATGCCGACCTGCCCATCGCCGCGCTGCGCCGGTCCAATGGCGCGCTGGAGAACGAGCTGCTGCTGTCGCTGGAGTTTCGCATCCAGCGCAACGAGGCCGGGCTGCGCGCTGCGGAGTTTCTGTCGTGGTGGGTGCGCGACCAGTCGCGTGGCGGCGAGAACATGCAGATCCGCAGCATCGGCCTGCCCCCCATGGTGGCGGGCGACCAGCAACTGGGCCGCACCCTGCGCTTTACCATCGACTGGTTCTACGCCGACCCATCGCAGGACATGGCCAACGTGCTCAGCGCCGTGGGCGGCAAAGCGCTGGCGCTGGAGCTGGCCACCAACATGTACAAGGATGCGTTCTAGTCGCCAGGCTGCCCACCGCCCGTGGGCGCACCTTGCATGACAAAGGCACTGCGCCGATCTGCCGCGCGCCTGGCGCTGTTGCTGCTGGTCGTCGTGCCCGTGGCCGCCTGGTCGCTGGTGAAACCCGTGCGCGTGCTGGCACCGGGCCTGGCCGGCATCGGCTGCAGACAGGGCGCCACGGTGTGCGTGGAAGACCCGGCGCGCGAAGCAGAAGCCCGCCAACTGCTGGCTGAAGGCATGGCCTTTGTCGCCAGCCACATCGCGCCGGTGGAGGGCTCGCCACGCTTCGTGTTCTGCTCCACGCGGGCCTGTGCCGACACCTTCGGCCTGGGCGTCCGCTCTGCCGTTACGGCAGGCACCTGGGGCACCGTCATCGGCCCGCGCGCCTGGGCGCCGCACTATGTGCGCCATGAGCTCATCCACCACCTGCAGGGCCAGCGCCTGGGCCTGCTGCCTCGCCTGCTCAAGCCCACGTGGTGGGTGGAAGGCATGGCCTATGCCTTGAGCGAAGACCCGCGCGCACCGCTGGCGGAGCCGTGGGAGGGCCACCGGCGCGAATTCGATGCCTGGTATGGGCGGGTGGGGGCTGACCGGCTGTGGGCCGAGGCGGGGCGTTTGTGAGATCCTTGGTTCAATGACCATCTACCCCACCGAACTCATGGTGCTCGGCCTGTGGCTGGTGGCGCCTGCGCTGTTGCTGGGCCTGCTGGTGCTGTATGCCGTGCATGCGCGCTTTGGCCAGCGCATGGGCCTGCGCCCCTGGCGGGCTGCCAGCCTGCTGGTGGTGTTCGGCATCGCCTTTGCAGCGCTGATCCTGGTGTATGCCCCAGCGGGGACGGCCCGGTCCCTGGGCCTGCGCGACATTCGTATCCTGGGCTGGCAGACCTACTGGGCGCCGGTGGGCTTCATGGCCCAGTTGCTGGCATTGCCCGTGGCGCTGTGGCTGGGGCGGGGGCGTTGAAGGCGATGGGCTGGCTGGGCTGGTTCAGCCCGCTTCTTCGGCACCACACCGCGCAGTAACCAGCATGCGCGCCGCGCGCAAAAACTCTGTGGGCCCCACCCAGCTGACATTCCAGTTGCCGGCCACCGGCACCTCGCGCTTGTGCGCGATCACCATCGACCGTGCAGGCGCCACCAGGATGTACTGGCCGTGCACGCCCCAGGCCATGTAGGCGCCGTGCAGCGGTGAGCCTGCGGGCTCCTTCTCCAGCAGCCACCACAGGGTGCCATACCCAAACCCGCGCCGGGCGGTGCGTGCCGGGTGCATATGCGCGGCAGGCGTGGTCTGCGCCGTCATCTGCGCCACCCAGCCGGGCGGCAGCAGCGGTTGGCCGTGCCATTGGCCCTGGTTCAGCGCCAGCAGGCCCAGCCGGGCCATGTCCCGCGTCGATAGGTAGAAGGGGTAGGCCAGGTGCTCGGATTTGCGGGCATCGCCGCTGCGGGCATGGCGCACAGGCGCAAAGTCTTGAAGCTGCAGGGGCGTGGCCAGGTCGTCGGCGAAGGCCTGGTAGATGCTGCGCCCGGTCAGGCGCTCGAAGGCGGTGCCGGCGGCGTTGAAGTCCCAGTTGTTGTACAGAAAGTAGCTGCCCGGCGCCTGCGATCCGCGCGCGGGGGCCGCAGCCGCATCGTCGCCGCCATTGGCCGCCGCGTGGTACACACCCGAGCGCGCGGCCAGCAGGTCGCGCAGCCGGGCCTGGCGTTCGATGGGCAGCAGGCCGCCCACAGCGTCGTCCATGCCCACATCGGCCAGCGTGCGGTCGAGGTCAATGGCGCCGCTGGCCACGTACTTGCCGTACATCATCGAGAGAATACTTTTACGCACCGAGAACACGATGCTGACCCGCTCCACCGGGCCTTCGCTGAACAGCACGCGGCCATCCCGCACAGCCATCAGGGCCGTGGTGTCCAGCGTGTGCACGTAGTCGCGCGCGGCCTGCAGCTCGCGCTGGCAGGTGCTGCCAACCCCGGGTGCGGGCCAGGCCTGCCACGTGGCGGCGGGAAAGGTGGGGGCGGCGACGGAGGCCGCATGCGAGGCGGGTGCTGCAGTGACTGCGGGTGGCGGGATGGCGCAGCCGCTGGCAAGCACCAGCAGCATGCCCGCGCCCATGAGGGTTGTGATGCGTGATGTCCGGGTTGGCTTCATGCGCCCTGCGCCGCCCGGTGCGCCTGGATTGCGGCCAACACCTGTATGCCGAACTCCCGGTCCACATTGCGTGCCTTGTAGGGCGACCGGCTCGCTGCGACACCGGGCGCCGAATGGTGGATGGCGTGCGCCAGTTCGTGCAGGTAGTCCCGGCCCTGCTCGGCGTAGAGCGCGGCCTCGGCCTCGTTCAGCTGCAGGAGAAAGCTGTACGACACAAAGCTGTGGCTGCAGTTCACGTCGAGCAGCAGCGAGGGCCCATGCTGCACGAGGAACCAGCTGGCGGGTTCGTGGTCGATGACTTGCATGGGGTCGCTGAACCTTAATCCCGGTCCGGCGCGCCCAGCGGAAAGTACGGCCGAAAGTACCGCGCCTCGTCCACCGCGTGTGCGAACGAGGGCCGTGCCAGCAGCCGCGCACGGTAGGCACGCAGCACGGGGCAGGTCTCGGGAATCGGGTGCGTCCAGTCCGCATAGAACAGCGAGGGCGCCGCCGCGCAGTCGGCCAGCGTGAAGTGCTCGCCCGTGGCCCAGGTGCGGCCGGCCAGGCGGGTGTCGAGCCAGGCGTAGGCGCGGTCGAGCTTTTCCACGGCCAGGGCCATGCCGTCCTGGCGCTTGACCGGGTCGCCCGTGAGCGCGCCGTTCACGGCCAGCTGCATGGCGTTCATCACGTGCAGGTCGAAAAACCGGTCCATGAAGCGCACGTCCAGCGCCTCCACCGGGTCGCTCGGTATCAGGCGCACCGGGCCGGGGTGGGCGATCTGCAGGTACTCGATGATGATGCTGGTCTCCACCACGTCGCGCGCCCCATCCACCAGCAGCGGAAACTGGCGCAGCGGCCACTTCGCCAGCCATGCGGCCGCATGCTCCGGCGCATCGGGCCCCAGCACGCGAAACCCGAAAGGCGTGGCGTTTTCGTACAGCGCGATCAGCACCTTCTGCGTGTACGACGAGAAGGGGTGGCCGTAGAGCACGAGCGGCGCTGCTGCGGGGGCCTGGGGTTCATGTGGGGCGGGCTGGTTCATCCGGGTCTCTTCCTGGGGGTGAAGGTGGATCGAAGGCGCACGGTACCACGCGGGAGCGGGCGGTTTTCTTGCCTCTACGGCGCGCGCCTGGCCGTGCCCGGCGGCACCAGGCCGCGCCGCGCGATGGGGGTGGAAAACACGATGGAGGTGCGGGTTTCGCCGTACTTGTTGATGGTGCCGATGAAGCGCTCCAGGTCGGCCAGACTGGTGGCCACCACGGTCATCACGTACGAATCAGCGCCCGCCACGTGGTGGCACTCCAGCACCTCGGGGGCCGCGCGCAATCGGTCCAGCAGGGGCTTTTTGGCGGGCTGGGCCACGGTGATGCCGATGGTGGCCTGCACCGGGTAGCCCGCCTTGGCGGCATCCAACTGGGTCGTGAAGCCCTGAGCAATGCCCGCATCCAGCAACCGCTTGAGCCGCTCCGCCGTGGCGGCCACGGACAGGCCGGCCGCCTCGGCCAGTACCTTCAGCGGTGCCCGCGCGTCGCGCTGCAGTGCGCCCAGCAGGCGCCAGGCAGCATCATCCAGCTCGTGTGCCTGGGTTCTTGTCACAGCCATGTTTCACCAGAAAAAAGCGGGGTCCGGGCCCGATGGGCCGTAGCAATCCACTGTACCACCGGGGGTCTGGCGGCAGATGATCGTGTATCTCCAACCCATGCCTATTTGCACCATGTTCGACATACAGAATTACGCCAGCTTCATCGCCGCCATCCTGGTGTTCCAGGCCGTTCCAGGCGCTGGCACCATCGCCATCCTCGACGCCACGGCACGCGACGGCCGCAGCGCGGGCATGGCTGCTGTGTTGGGCACCCTCGCGGGGGATTGCCTGTTCATGCTGGCGGCTGCGGCCGGCCTGGCCGCGCTGCTGCAGGCGCAGCCCCTGGCGTTTCAGGGGCTGCAGTGGTTTGGTGCCGCCTACCTGTGCTGGCTGGGCGTGCAACTGCTGCGCAGCCAGCCCGGCGGCGCGGGCGCAGAGCCCGCACGCGCGCAGACGGCAGGGGTGTATTTTCGCCGTGCCTTCATGGTGAGCCTGACCAACCCCAAGGTCATCCTGTTCTTCGTCGCGTTCTTTCCGCTGTTCCTCAAGCCCGGTGCCTCCGGCACCACGCTGGCGCTGATGATGCTGCACGTCACCGTGCTGAGCCTCGCCTACCAGGCCGCCCTGGTGCTGGTGGGCAACCTGGTGGCGGTGCGTCTGAAGGCGTTTCCCGGCGCCCGGCGCCTGGCCATACGGATTGCGGGTGTGGCCCTGGTTGGGCTGGGAGGGCGGCTGGCAGCTGGCATTCGCTGAATGCCTCCTGGCAGCGGCTTGCCTTTTTGCGCTGACGCATGCCTGCGGGGGGAGCGCCGCAGGTATCGCCAGGTGCTCCGTGGAGTAGCCGTACAGGCTTCTTCTGCAGTGCCTTCCTCACGGTGCAGGCCACCGCCATTACGCTGGGCGCCACCATCTTGACCGGGAGAATGCGCATGCACATGTCCGTGGGATTCATCGTGGGCCTGATCGCCCGTTGCCTGCTGCTCGCGGCCCTGGCGACGGCGAGCGTGGCCTGTTCGGTGCAGTGGTATGCAACGCCGTATCCCAAGCCCGAAGGGCTGGCGACCATGGGGTGGCTGCTGCAGTGGATGGCATTCCTGTGCATCTGGTTTGGCTTTCGCACGCTGAACCCGCTGGCGTGGATGCGGGGCGGGCTGGTGCTGTTTCCGCTGGCCCAGGCCTCCGTCCATTGGATGGCAGGAGAAATGGGCCTGACCCGGGACTTCATGGGATGGGGTGGCTTCCAGGCAATGTTCTGGCTGCACGCGATCATCTCGTGCTGCCTGTGCATGGCGGCCTACGGGGTCTATTTCATCCTGCGGCGGGTGCAGGGGCTCAGCGCCAACGTCATTGATGGGTGATGGGTGATGGTTGACGGGAGCCGCCGAAGCGCAGCCGAAGCAGGTGCCCCGGAAGACTGCTGCGTGCACTGCGGCCAGAGAACGGTGCAGCCAAGGGCGTGCTGCCGCGCGGTATCAGGCCGCGCCGCCATATTTCGCTGGCGCAAACCCCGGGCGGTTTCGATAATCGTGTGGCGGTGCCAGGCTTGGGTGCCGTCGCCGTCAAATCCAAAACCAACAGGGGTGTCTTCCATGCGTCTTCCACGATCCACCATCCGCAGGCCTGCGCGCCTGGCGCTCGCCACCGCCCTGCTGGCCGCCTGCGGGCTGGCCGATGCGGCCACTACCTGGTCGCCCGACCGCCCCACCGAGGTGCGCATCGGCAGCCTGGTGGTGGGGGACACCAAGTACGACAACGTCGTCATCACCGTGGGCAACGTGCTGGGCTTCAGCGCCACGGGGCCCAACCGCACCTACGACAGCTTCAACCCGGCCAACGGGCAGGTCACCATCGCCACGCTGACGGTGGGCAGCCAGTCCTTCTATGATGTGGTGGTGACGGTGGGCGGGCTGGTCAGCGTGGGCGGGGGCGGCGCGCTGCCGGCCCTGGTGCCCAACGACCCGCTGTTCAGCCGCCAATGGCACCTCAAGAACACGGGCCAGAGCGGCGCGGGCGGCCCGGCCGCCCTGGCGGGCGAAGACCTCAACATCGGCAAGGCCTGGCAGTTGGCCACCGGCACGGGTGTGCAGATCGCGGTGATCGACGATGGCCTGGACATCTTTCACGAAGACCTGCGCGTGGTGGCCGGCAAGAGCTGGGACTACCGCACCAATGCCTATGGCGACCCATCGTCGTCCACCAGCTCGCACGGCACCAGCTGCGGCGGCCTGGCGGCGGCCATCGGCGACAACAACCTGGGCGTGACGGGCGTGGCCTTCAACGCGCGCCTGGTGGGCTACAACCTGCTGTCGGCCACCACCGGTGCCTTCGGTGCCGACGCGGTGACCAAGGACCTGGCCAGCAACCACATCTACACCAACAGCTACGGCGCGGCCGACAGCAACGGCCTGCTGGCCCCGGCCGACGAGCTGTGGCGCGACGCCATCCGCACCGGCATCAGCACCGGGCGCGGCGGCAAGGGCGCCGTCTACACCTGGGCCGCGGGCAACGGTGCGCCCGAGGACCGCTCGGACTACGACGGCCAGGCCAACTTCCAGGGCGTGCTGGCCATCGGCGCGCTCAACGACCAGGGCCAGCGCTCCTCCTACTCCGAGCCCGGCTCCAACCTGCTGGTCACGGCCTATGGCGGCGAGTTCTGCTCCACGCAGACGACCACCACCACCGACGTATCGGGCGCGGGCGGCTACAACGACGGCAACAAGCCGCAGGACATCACCGGCAGCCCCAACTACACGCGCTGCATGAACGGCACCTCGGCCGCCACGCCGCAGGCGGCCGGTGTGGCCGCGCTGCTGCTGGAGACCAACCCCGCGCTCAGCTGGCGCGACGTGCGCGCCATCCTGGCCCGCACCGCGCGCAAGACCGACCCTGCCAACGCCGGCTGGGTGACCAACGGCGGCGGCCTGCACGTGAACCATGAGTACGGCTACGGCGCCATCGACGCGCTGGCCGCCGTGCGCGCAGCCCCGGGCTGGGCCCTGCTGCCCGCGCAGAAAACCGCCACCCAGGCCGCCACGCTGGGCAGCCCCCTGGCCATTGCCGACGACGGCCCCGCCACCACCAGCAGCCTCACCCTGCAGGGCAGCGGCATCGGCAAGCTCGAATTCGTGGACCTGGCCATCACCTCCAACCACACCAACGTGGGCGACCTGGAGATCACGCTCACCAGCCCCGCCGGCACGCGCAGCACGGTATCGGTGGTGCGCGAGTGCAAGGACACAGCGGCCAACGCCGTCACCTGCGGCGCCGCGCTGGAAGGGGGCTTCACCTTCGGCATCGCGCGCCTGATGGGTGAGGCCGCCGACGGCAACTGGACCCTGTCCGTGCGCGACGGCCGCACGGGCGAGACCGGCAGCGTCTCGGCCTGGAGCATCAAGGCCTATGGCTACTGAGTAGCCGCGCCGCCTGCTCCACCGCACACCACGCCATTTCACTGAATACCTGCTGAGGCCTCACACCATGAAGCTCCCCACTCTCTCCCTTCTGCGCCTTGCCGCAGTAGCCGTCGCTGCCGGTGCCATCGCCAGCGGCGCCCTGGCCGCCACCACGGCGCATTACTTTGACGGCGACACCCAGCGCAGCATCACGCTCGACACCAGCCTGGTCGCCGTCATCACCCCGATCCCCGAAGCGGGCAGCAATACCCAGGCGCGCAGCGTGGGCGAGGGCGCCAGCCCCGCACCCCTGGTGCAGCTGCAGCCCGCCAACCAGAGCGTGGCCAAGGGCGCCGGCACGCACACCTCACCCGTGTACCGCGAGGGCAACTCCCCCGCGGGCCGGCTGATGGCACTGCCCGGCGGCGTGGTCGTCAAGTTCAACACCGACTGGAGCGACGCCCAGGTGCGCGCGTGGGCCCAGGCCAAGGGCCTGGCGGTCACCCAGCGGCTGGGCACCACCAGCAACTGGTACCTGATCGCCACGGCCCCCGGCAGCGCTGCGCTGGAGCTGGCCAACAGCCTCAAGGCGGGCGGCGAAGTGCTGGCGGCCATGCCCAATTGGTGGAAGCAAACCGCAGCACGTTGAACCGCCCGCCAGGCCAGCCACGCCTCTCGCAAGGGGCGTGGCTGTGCCATGGTGCGCGCGGCCCTGCTGACCGCGCCGCACGCGCACGCACTCACGCACTACCCATGTCCCACGTCCTTGAGCGCCCGTTTTTCAACCTGTCCGTGGTCCGGGCCCCGCTGCAAGCGCTGATCGGCCAGTTCGCCAGCCTGCCGCCCCTGGTGGCTGCGCGCGCTGAAAGGGTGGCGCTGGCTTTTCCAGACCAGCCTTACACCGCAGCCCCTGGCGCCTTGCCGCTGCTGCTGTGGTCGCCTGCGTGCAGCCCGGGGCTCACGGCAGTCATGCCTCACGTCAGTTCGGGCGACTATTTTGTGTTGGAGTACGCATGCAAGCGATTCGGGCACGACGGTGCGGCAGTGCGCAGCAGCGCTGCGTCGGACGCAGAGCCCATCAACGAATTTGTCACCTACACCGGCAACCGCATGCAGCGCGCCGTGCGCGCGATGAAGGACTCGCCGCGCTGGGATTTTTATCAGCACGGCGACCCCTTGCCCTTCGAGTCGGTGCATGCCTACACCGCCCGCCGTGTGCGCGACCGGCTGCAACGCGAGGGCGTGCTGCGCTACATGGAGGCCTGGGGCGCGCCGGTGCGGGATGCGGGGTTCTGGCGGAGCCAGGGGGAGGCGGTGACGCTGGTAAGGGGTGCCGTACAGCCCACGCTCACCCCTTGAAGGAAGAACCGACCCATGGACATCCTGGTCAATTGTTTCGCTGCCTTTGCTGCCCTGTGCCACTGGCGTCTGGTGGTTTCGCTGGCGGCTGGGCTGCTGGCTGCAGTGGTGCTTGCCCAGTTGCTTCCCTGGTTCACTGGGGGGATGGGTCTTTGGTTGGTGCTTTTTGCATGCGGCGTCGGCATGTTGTGGGAGGGCGATGCCTCTGCAGGCGCTGCACCTGCCGCTTCTGCGGCCATTGGCGAAGCGCAGCCTCAAGGGATGCTCATCTCCACGCCTGTTGCGGCGCTGGGCCTGTGCCTGATCGGCATGGTCTGGGGCGGCTTGCTCGGCATGTGGATGGGCTCGCTCTGGGCGGGTGCTGCAGTCCTGGTTGCGGCATCGTTCGCTGTCGGGATGCTTTGGGCATGGGGATTGCGGCGCCCTGTGCCATGGGCTTACATGGCCTTTGCGGCCTGCGCATTGTTGTCCGGGGTTGGGCTACTGCGGGTGCTGGTGGAGATGACGGAGCGGGGGTGAAGCAAAGCGCGTTGCGTTCACTTGCGGCAGGGCAGCGCGGGGTTTGCCACAAGACAACGGGGCCATAAGGCCCCGTTGGTCATCGCAAGGGTTGTGCGCTGCTTACGGTTTGCTGGCGCGCCGCTTCTTCTCAAACGCCACGCACTCCTGCACCGACAGCAGGTCGTTGTTGTCCGCATCGGCCGCCTCGAAATAGGCCATGCGTGCCTCCACCACTTCCTTGAACGACAGCTTGCCGTCGCCATCCTTGTCGGCGGCGGCCAGGCGCTTGATGCGGCCCTTGCCCATGCGCGGCACCTGGGCCAGTTCGAGCAGTACGACGTGGCCGCTGGCATCGGGCCCCAGGCTGTGCCAGCTCTGCACGATGTCCTGGTGGAACTCGTCGAGCGACACGTTGCCATCGTGGTCCAGGTCGGCCGCCGTGCAGATGGCCTGCAGGCGCTCGCCAGGGGAGCGGCCGGCGCCCTTCTTGTGGGCGTGGGGTGCTGCTGTGGCGGGCTTGGCGGCAGCGGGTGCCTCAGCGGTCTGTGCGGTGGCTGCCGTCGCCAGCAGCAAGCTGCAGGAGACCGCGCAGAGCAGGGGGATGGCTCGGTTCAATATTGTCATGAGGTAGTCCTCTTGGCTGTTTCTGCTGGGATCGTGAATGTGCCGTTTTGGAGTGGCTGAAAAAACTCAGCGAAGCGGTTCTGGCTAGGCGCTGTGTCGCAGGCAGTACGAGTAGTACGACAAGACACAGCAACAACGCCAGAAGAGTTTTTTAAGACGCGCCTACCACCACCAGCGTTGGCTGGGGCTGCGATTGCATTGCCACACCATGGCCGGCTGCCCCTGGCGAATCTGGCCGTCCACCACGTCCAGGCACTTGCCGGACAGCTGGCTCACGATCTGTCCGCCGCGCGTCGTCCAGCTTTGGCTGGGGGCGCCCGAGCACGACCACAGCACCACGCGGGCCCCATCGCGCGGGTCGCCGCGCTCCACGTCCAGGCAGAAGTCGCGCACGCGGATCTCGCCACCACGGCCTACGCGAAAGCGCTGCGAATCCGTGCCGTTGCAGGCAAACACCTGCAGCGCGTTGCCAGGGCGGAAATTGCCCTTGCTCACGTCCAGGCACAGGTTCCCGTTGACGCGGATCTCGCCGCCCCGGCCGCCGCCGCCACCGTTGCCGTAGTCGGGGTAGTCCGGCCGGCGGTCGTTGTCATGCTTGTTGTGGTTGGCCAGCAGCGCAATGCCGGCAATGGCGGCCACGGCCGCGACGGCTGCGCCTGCATTGTTGGAGTTGTTGTTGCCATTGCCCTGGGCATAGCTGCGCGTGACCTTGAAGCGCCCGCCGCAGCCGCCATTGGTCCACAGCTCGCGGTTGGTCAGGTCGTAGCCCCAGGTGCGGTTGAAGCGACAGGCGCCCTGGGTCTGCTCGGCCAGGTCCACCTGGGTCACATCGTCTGCCAGGCGTGCCGAGGTGTAGCCGCCGTTGGAGCGCAGGTCCACGAACTGCTCCTGCGCCTGCGCGGCCTGAGTGGCCAGCATCAGCGGCACGCAAAGCAGCCAGGCGTGCCGCAGACGGATCACGGGTTGTGTGTTCATAGGTTTCTTTCCTCCTTGTTGCATTGGGTTACTGCAATCGCGCTGGCTCGCCCCTGGGCAGGCCGGCATCTCTTCGTCGGCATTATGGATGCTTGCCGTGTCGCGCCGGCGCAGGCCGGGCCACCACTTGGTAACTATCATTGTTCAACGCACACCCGAGGTCGTTCACCCATGCTTGCTTTCGCTGCCGCCCTGATCTGGCTGACCGGCCTGGCCCATTCCATCCTGGGCGAGCGCTACATCCTCGTGCGCCTGCTGCGGCGCGAGGACAGCCTGCCCAAGGTGCTGGGCAGCACGGCCTTCACGGCCGGCACGCTGCGCTTTGCCTGGCACCTGACCACGTTGGCCTGGTGGGCCCTGGCGTACCTGGTGTTTGCGCTGGGCCATGGCACTGTAGGCCGGAACGAGCTGCTGTTGGTCATCGGCACCGCATCGCTGGTGTCTGCCGTGTTCCCGCAGGTCTTCACGCGGGGCAGGCATCTGTCGTGGCTGGTTTTCTTGCTGGTGGGCGGGCTGGTGCTTGCGGCGCGCGGGCCGGGGTGAGTCCGCCCGCCATTGCTGCGCATCACCTCGTTGCGTGGCTCAGCCCTTGTCCGCCAGGGCCTTGAGGTAGGTGTCCGCAAAGTCCGTCTGCACCTCGATCCACAGGGGGCTATGGTCCGACATCTGCCAGGTGCGCCATTTCTGGTACAGCTTCTCGGGTGTCTTGGCGGCGGTGGCTCCCTTCTCCGGGTCCTTGGCAGGCATGTGGGCCTGGTAGACCGGCAGGTCCTCATCGCGGAACACGTCCTCGAAGATGTCCACGATACCGCCGCTGCGCACCTGAAAGCGCTCGTCCTTGACCCGCACCGCAATCTGGTCGTAGAAATGCATGCCCTTCTTGCGGACCTTGTCGCCATCAATGGCCGCCGGTACTGCAAACCCGTGGCTCTTGAGTGCGGCCATGGTCTCGTGCTCGGGGCTCACCACATTGAAGTCGCCCAGCAGCACATAGTTTTCCACGGCGCCCCGACTGTCCTTCTCCTGCTTGCTGGCCTGGTCCTGCCGCTGTGCAAAGAACTTTGCCAGGCTCTGGATCTCGTCGATGCGCCGCTGCAACTGCGCGCCCGATTCCTTGCCATAGTAGATATGCACCGTGCACAGGCTGAAACGGAACCAGCCGGACTGAAATGCCACCAGAAAGGGGCTGCGGGCGAACTGCTGCTTGGCTTCGGTGTTGACGGTTTCCCCGTCGACCTTGACCGTCTTGGGGGACACGACCAACTGCCCGTCTGGCAGTACGATTTCTCCGGCGATCTTGCGAAACCACACTTTTTCGCGGTTGTAGAGAAACGCCATGCGCTCGCCATTGCCACCCGTGCCCTCGGTGGTGTCGGTCACGATGTAATCCCATTCGCGCCCCAGAATGCGAACCAGCTTCTCCAGCGGGCCCAGGTCGCGGTTCACCTCCTGCAGGGCCACCAGGTCAAAGCATGAGATGACTTCTGCCAGGTAGTAGAAGGTCTCGGCAAGCCTGGGGCCGAAGCCGAATTTGTTGGAGTCGAAATCCCGGATGTTCCAGGTCGCCAGCAGCAGGTTGCTGTCGTTCCTGCGCCCCTTGAGGGGCGCCAGCCGCTGCCGCAGTGCGAGCAGCCGGTCGGCACAGCGTTTGCGCGCGTCCTCGTCTTCGATATCGCGGCGCAGGCCGGCGTACATGTTGGACATGGGAAGTTTCTCCGTGGGTTGCAGAGCGACAGGATTGGCGCTCAGTATGCGGACGGATGTCTGACCATGCAATCTTCAAATTGCCATGGCTTCCAATCAGTGCGGGCGGGCGTTGTCGGGCCAGACGCTCCATTTCCACCTGGTCCGGGCAGAATGCGGAAGAATTGGCCCAGGAGCGGGAAGCACGGCCATCTGTTGGTTTGAAGAACTATTGGAGAGATCAGGATGGCTGGATACCCGGGTGAGTTGGACTACGTTCTGTCCATGGGCGACAAGCGCTATGAGGATGCAAAAAAGCATCTTCTGACCATGACGTCCCATGCGAGGCAAATGGACTCACGGCCCATGTTGGCGGGGTGCGCCCAGCGGCTGGGAGAAATCCTCTTCGCGCAGGGCGATGAGGCAGCCGCGATTGCGCTGCATGAATTCTCTGAGTTCATCGACACGGGTTCATTGCTGGCAAAGCTGGACCATGCGAAGTTCCTTGCCAAGATGGGAAGGCATGGAGCTGCGAAGGAAAAGTGCGAGCAAATAATTTCCATCGCGAAAGAGACTCCATTCGCCGAGACAGACGCTGACTTTTCCAGCGACCAGTACATAGATGCGGCGGATAGAGTTCTGTCCGAAATAGAAGATCTGTAGCCGAGTTCAGCCAGCATGCCGCCCTCGTACCAAAAGTCCTACGTTTGTACCCACGTTTTTGAAGGCAGTCGCCCCGTTTTGCTGGTGAGCAGGCCGGATAGAGATTGGTGCTTTCTGTGTGGGGGCAATGATCACGAAAACAGTGCTGATTCCTACCGCGTGGTGGGCTTGGGACACGTGCTGAATCGGGATCGTGGCCTTGTAGATCAGTTGGATCTTGCTCCGGGCTGGGAGGCCGAGCGGGCAGACGTTTTCTCAGTGTGGTCGCGCACCAATATTAACGATGAATCAACTTGACCATAGGTGTTCGCCAGCCTGTAGCAGGTATGACCTGCACTGCAGTTCTGATCTGATTTCAAGGGCGTGTGATGACGGGCGCTGAATTCAAACGCGGGATCTACAGAGCTTTCGAGCGCGCGGGATTCGCAAAGCAGGGCTATGCGCTCCAGGTGCCAGGCGACGGAGCGACAACGCTGGTGGATGCGCATAAGGGGTTCGGCGACCAGTGGTTCATCAATGCAGGCTTTTGCCTGCATCGACTTGCATCCGAACCGGCTGATCGCGTCGAGAAAGCGCACATGTACTTCCGGCTGGAACGGCTGTTTCCAGAGCATCAGGTGCTCATCCTGGATGCTGGTGCGCTCGAAGACCCGAGGCAGCCTGGGGCTTATCCGCTACTGCTCGAACTACTGGCTGGCGATATCGGCGCAGGGCTGCGCGCTCTGGGGACCGAGCAGGCAATCATCGAGGCCTACCGCATGGGTCGCCTCAATCAAGGGCTTGTGTTGGGCATTGCCAGAGAGATGATTTTGCCATCCGCCTGAGCCACCGAAGCAGAGGCAACCTCCTGCCAAGGTCGGCCACTGCCCAACCCGTCAAACCCGCCGAGCACTCACTAGAGAGCAGGCTGCTCCCTGTACCGTCACGTCCCCCTCGAACCTGGCGGTAGGCCCCCATGCCCCGGCCATTGCCGATTCCCCCATCAAGCCTTGCCATGTCCACCGGATGCGCACCGGGGCTTGCTGTGCCGCCTGCGCCAGTTCGGGGAAGGCGCGCGACAGCGAGATCGCTCCTTCGGCAGTGCCGGAGGGCATCACCCTGACCGCGCTGGAAGCTGCCGATGGCCCGGCCGCCGTTGGCCCTTGCAGCGGCTGTGCATTCGCGCCCTGGCGTTCCGCCGTGATGCGCAGGCTGCGAGAGGAGGGCGTCCACGGCGCCGTATCGGCCGACACCCAGACCGTGCGTTCACTGCGATTGCGCAGCCCGAACACCAGGTCGATGCCGGCCGTGCCGGCCACGCAGCGGGTTTGCAGCTCCAGGATGTCTGCGGGCATATCGGCGGCGAAGGCGCTGCTTGCGGGAAGGGCCAGCGCAG
Source organism: Acidovorax sp. Root219 (assembly GCF_001428665.1). Taxonomy (GTDB): domain Bacteria; phylum Pseudomonadota; class Gammaproteobacteria; order Burkholderiales; family Burkholderiaceae_C; genus Acidovorax. The sequence continues at coordinate 91,587 of NZ_LMIJ01000005.1, read as the reverse complement.
CGATTGCGAGCAGCCGCCTTGCCTTGGGTGGAATCGTGGAGCGTGCCATGGTCTGGTGCGGAATGCGGTGGTGTCGCATTGTGCAGCTGTCCGCGCGAGGCGAACAGGATGTACTACTCAGAACGTGTGCCGCACCCCCAGGTCCACGCCCGACGATGCCTGGTTGGCCGCCGTGGTGGCACTATTGAGCGCGGTGGTGGCCCCGCCGCTGTTGCGCACACGGGCATAGGTCGCGTACAGCGCCGTCCGCTTGGAGAGGTTGTGTACGTAGCCGACCGACAGCTTCTTCGTCTGCGGCGTGCCGCTGGCCGTGGTCTGGTACTGGGACCACTGCGCCTTCACCTCCCCGGTGCCCACGCGGTACACGCCGCCCACCTGCGCGCCGCGGCCCACCAGCCCACCCAGCGTCTCCACCCGGTCGCGGTAGATGCCCCCCATGGCCGTGAAGGGGCCGGCGTCGTAGCGTGCGCCCAGGTTGCTGGAGGTGATGTCCCCGGTGGTCGCGGTGCGCGCATATCCGGTGCGCGCATGTGCGGCCGACAGGTTCAGCGGCCCTGCGCGGTAGCCCAGGCGCACGCCGCTGCCGGTGCCATCGTCCGCGGTGGCGCCGGCATTGCCCGGATTCTCGCCCCGGTAGTGCTGGGCCTGTCCGTAAAAGCCGCCCAGGCCCGATGGCAGGAAGTACATGATGGCGTTGGACACCCGTGAGGACACCGGCCCGCCCAGCGAGCCCACATTGGTCTGCGACGAACCCACGCCGTTGTTGCCGAACGGGTCGAATTCGAAACGGTTGTAGTACTGCACGGCATAGTCGCGCCCCAGGCGGACTTCGCCCCAGGTGCCCGCCAGGCTTACGGTGGAGCGGCGCCCGAACACCAGGCCCGCGCCGCCGCTGGTGCCCGCCGCCTGGTTGCTGGTGTTGGTGGTGCCGAAGGTGCCGCTGTCCAGCGTCAGCCCGGCCTCCAGCCAGAAGCCGGCCGACAGCCCGCCACCCAGGTCCTCCGTGCCGCGCACGCCGATGCGCGATGAGGAGTTGCCGCCCGAGCCCAGTTGCGTGCGGTTGGCGGTGCTGCCCGCGCCGTACTGCAGGGCCGCATCGGCAATGCCGAACAGGGTGACGGAGGACTGGGCTGCCGCCAGGCTGCAGGTGGCCAGCAGTGCCAGCGGGGTGAGTGCGTGTTTCTTCTTCATGGTGGTCTCTGGGTGGTGGCAAAAAGAGCTGCCGCAGGGCTGCGACCGCCGGCCCTCCTTGCGAAAGCCCGGCGTGGGTGGCGCTGCGCGCCGTGCGGATTGTGGGGAACGGGAGGGGGCGAGGACCGTGGGGTCAGTCCATGGTGACGTTGGCCTTGCGGATCACCTCGGCCCAGCGCTGCGTCTCTAAGCGGACCAGGGCCGCATATTCGTCACTGGTGCCGGGCCGGGGCACGGCACCCTGCGCGGCCAGTAGGTCGGCCGTCGCCTTGTCCCGGGCGATGCGGTTGATCTCGGCCGATAGCTTGTCCACGATGGCCCGCGGTGTGGCGGCCGGTGCCAGCACCCCCGATCAGGAGTCGACCACGAAATCGGGCACGCCCGCTTCGGCCATGGTGGGCACCCCGGGCAGCGAGGGCGAGCGCTCCGCCCCGGCGATGGCCAGCGCCCGGAGCTTGCCGCCCTGGATGTGTGGCAGCACCGTGGGCAGGTTCACAAACATCAGGTCGATCTGCCCGCCCAGCAGGTCGTTGTTGGCCGGGCCGGCGCCCTTGTAGGGCACGTGCTCGAATTCGACATGGGTGCGCAGTTCGAACATCTCGCCGAGCAGGTGGTTCACGCCCCCCGTGCCCGACGAGCCCATGAAGAACCGCTTGCCCGACTGGGCCTGCGCGATCAGTTCCTTGACGCTGCGCGCCGGCATCTTGTTGGACACCACCAGCACATTGGGCACCGTGGCAAACAGGGCCACCTGCGTGAAGGCCTTGTTGGGGTCATAAGGCAGGCGCTTGTAGAGCAGGGGGTGGAACGACTGGTGCGACGAAGCCGCCAGCAGCAGGGTGTGGCCATCGGGCGGCGCCTTGGCCACGAAGTCCGCGCCCAGGGTTCCGCCCGCGCCCGGCTTGTTCTCCACGATGACCTGCTGGCCCAGCGTGCGCGACAGCCGCTCGGCCAAGATGCGCGCCACGATGTCCACGGTGCCACCCGAGGCGAAGGGCACGACGAGCCGCACCGGACGCTCCGGGTAGGTGGCGGCTGCGGCTCCGCCGGCATGGCAGGCACCGGCCAGTGCGGCGCAGGCGATCAGCGCCTTGGCAAGGTTCTTCATCATCATGGTGTGGCCCCTTGAGGGTTGGCAACAGTGTGCGCCGAAACGCCCGCGAGCACCGCCACGTCATGCGCCAGCCGGCGGCGCACCGCGGCCAGGCGCTCGCGCACCGCGCCAGCCTCGGCCACGATGGCATCGAGGTGGCGCGACTGCGCCGCCGTGGCCTGGGCCACCTCCGCTGCTGCGGGGCCGCCGTTGCGCCGTGCATGGACGCTCTCGATGGGGTCCAGGTACTTGCGCAGCTTCTCTTCGCTCCAGCCCAGCGTAACCCCGATCACATCGACGGCGGCACGGTCCAGCATGGCGGGCGTGAGTTCGTCGGCACGCTGGCCCGCATCCAGTGCGATGCGCACCAGGCCGCCTACCACGTGGTGGGCGTCGCGGAACGACAGACCGCCTTCCGCCACCAGGCCATCGGCCAGGTCGGTCGCCACCGAAAAGTCCGAGCGCACCCGTTCGAGCATGGTGCGGGTGCGCGGCTCCACGCTGTCGATGACCAGCCCGAACAGCGCGAGCGAGCGCAGCGTCTCCTCGGTGCATTCCCAGAAGCTACGCATGCTCTCGCGGCTGCTGTCGCCAGCGTGGCTGAAGTTCGTGCCCTTCACCGCCACCAGAGAGGCCGTGAGCAGGCCGATGATGTGGCTGCTCTTGCCGCGCAGGTACTCCAGCACCACCGGGTTCTTCTTCTGCGGCATGATGCTCGACGTGCTGGCCACCCGGTCGGGAAAGGCCACCAGGCCGAACTCGGGCGTGGACCAGATGTGCAGGTCCTGTGCCACGCGGCCCCAGGTCAGCGCGACGATGGCCATGGCGGACATGGCCTCCCACGCAAAGTCCCGCGATGCCACGGCGTCGAGCGTGTTGGGCAGCACCGCGCCAAAGCCCAGCGCCGCCGCCGTCATCTCGCGGTCGATGGGAAAGCGCGTGCCCGCCAGTGCGCCGGCCCCCAGGGGCGAGGCGTCGATGCGTTCCAGCGCGCCTTGCAGGCGCTCCATATCGCGCCCCAGCGCCTGCGCCACGCCGCTGAGGTAAAAGCCGAAGGTGATGGGCTGCGCCGGCTGCAGGTGGGTGTAGCCAGGCATCACGGCGTCCGCGCATTCAACGGCCCGGCGCAGCGCGCTGCGGCGCACGCGGCCCAGCGCCTCGATCACGTCCAGCACCACGGCACGGGCCCGCATGCGGTCCATAGTCACCGCCAGGTCGTTGCGGCTGCGCGCGGTGTGCAGCCGCCCGCCCACGTCGCGGCCGGTGATTTCCATGAGCCGGGCCTCGTAGTTGAAGTAGGGGTCTTCCTTGGCGGGGTCGAGCTCCACCGCCGCAGGGCCCTCATCCTCCATCTGCAGCAACCCCCGGGCCAGCGCACTGGCCACTTCGGGTGCAATGATGCCGGTCTTGTGCAGCATCAGCAGATGCGCCTGGTTCACCTCGCCGAGGCTGGGGAACACGCGCTCGAAGTCGCGTGCAAGGCGCGGGCCATAGATGTGCTCGCAGATTTCGGGGGCAAGCGGCTCCTTGAGCCGGCGGCTGATTTTTGATTCCATACATCCGTCCTGGTTGGGGTGGACGAAGTATCAAAAGCCGCGCCGATGCTGGCAAATGACAGTTTTTCCCCTGCGCATACCGAATTGATATGCCCCCGCAATGCGCCGAGAGCGCATTGCCCGGGCGCCGTGCGCAGCGTATGCTGCGCGGCGCACCCACCTCCACCATTGCCATGAACTTCAAGCAGCTCGAAACCTTCCGTGCCGTCATGCTCACGGGCTCCATGACCGTGGCGGCGCAGCAGCTGCACACCTCGCAGCCCAACGTCAGCCGCATCGTCGGCAAGCTGGAGGCCGAGGTAGGCTTCGAGCTGTTCGACAGAACGCCCGGGCGGGTCGTCCCGACCAAGGCGGCGGAGGCGCTGTTCAAGGACGTGGAGCGCGCCTTCATCGGCCTCGACAGCGTGTCCGAATCCGCGCGGGCGATCCGCGACCTGGGCGCCGGCACCTTGCGCGTGGCGGCGGCGGCATCGATATCGATGAGCGTGCTGCCGCTGGCCATCCGCCTGTTCAGCGAGCGCTACCCGCGCGTGCGCATCGTCGTCGCCACCAGCGAGTCGTCGATCATCGCCAACTGGATCGCCACGCAGAACTGCGATGTGGGCTTTGTCAGCTACGTACCCGACAAGCCGGGCGTGAAGGCCTCGGTCATCCACACCGAGAGCGCGGTCTGCGTCATGCCCTCGGGCCACCGGCTGGCGCGCAAGCGCTTCGTGCAGCCGCAGGATTTGAACGCAGAGCGCTTCATCTCACTGCCCAGCGGCAGCGCCTCGCGCCGCGCCGTGGACGCGGCCTTTGTGGACGACGGCCGCACCATGGTGCTGGAGACCTCGCACGCGGCCACCATCTGCCGCATGGCCAGCGAGGGCCTGGGCGTGGGGCTGGTCAACCCCATCGTCGTGCGCACCATGCGCCTGCCCGGCGTGGTGGCGGTCGCCTTCCGGCCGGACATCCCGTTTCGCAGCTACATGCTGCGCCCCCAGCTCGCTGCGCGCGACACGCACGCCGGCCATTTCGCGTCGTGCATGCGCTCGTCTTTCCAGGCCACGGCAACGACCAGCCGCCGAGGCTGATGCCGGTACTGGCCTTCTCAGATGCTTGCCGCCTTGGCAAAGCCTGCAACACTGCGGTGCGCCCGCTGCCACCCCGGCCCTCAGGGTGAGGGTCTGGCAGGGCCGCACTCGTCGTTGTCGTGCTCGCCGGGTGTGCAACCCGGCTGCGCCCGCCGCCTGGATTGGGGCCCTGCCAGACCCTCACGCACAGCCGATTTCTCGGTTTCAGTGGACCATGTGCGTTTTTCTCACGCATGCACATCGCAAATCTCGTTTGTCCGCATGGGGGTCGGCAGGGACCATAGGGCCCTTAACCAACCAGGGGGAGGGCACCATGCCGAAAACGACCAGCACCACTAAAACCTGCACCACCCGGGCCGCTGACGGCAGTGCAGGCGATGTCGACTACGGCGCCGTGGGCAGCACTTATTCGTCGTACCGCCAGCCCGATCCGCGCATTGCAGCGTTGATCGAGCAGGCCCTGGGCGACGCGGCCACCACCGTGCTCAATGTGGGCGCGGGTGCCGGATCGTACGAACCCACAGGTCGCAGGGTGACGGCGCTCGAGCCCTCGCAGTCCATGCGCGACCAGCGGCCAGCGCACCTGCCGCGCGCCGTCGATGGTGTGGCCGAGCAACTGCCGTTTGCCGATGGCGCATTCGACGCGAGCATGGCCACCTTCTCCATCCACCAGTGGAGCGACGTGGAGGCTGGCCTGCGCGAGATGCGGCGGGTGACGCGCGGGCCGGTGGTGATCCTCACCTGCGACCCGGGCGCGGTGCAGGACTTCTGGCTGGTCGACTATGCACCCGAGGTGCTGGCCACCGAGGCGCGGCGCTATCCAGCCATGGACCGGATTGCGACGGCGCTCGGTGGGCGGGTGGAGGTGTTGCCGGTGCCGATTCCCTGGGATTGCAGGGATGGGTTCAACGAGGCGTATTACGGGCGGCCGGAGATGCTGTTGGTGCCGGCTGCGCGGACGGCTTGTTCGGCATGGGGTTTCGTGTCGGCCGAGTCGGCTGCGGCGAGTGTGGCGGCGTTGCGTGCTGATCTGGTCAGTGGTGTCTGGGATCCGCGGTATGGGGCCTTGCGCAGGCAGGCGGTTTATGAAGGGTCGCTTCGGTTGGTAGTGGCCCGTTGAGTTTTTGCTGCCTTTGCTGGCGGCATGCTCGTGCTCAAGGGCGGAGGCCGGGGTGTGCGCCCTGCGGCGCAGTAACTTTCTCTTGAGTCTGAGAAAGTCACCAAAGAGAAGATGACCCCCAGTCTGCGTCCCCCCATCGCCCGGTGGGCGATGGGGCAACCTGCGATGCTCGGATCTGGGGTGGGCGTCGCTGAACTCGCTGCGTTCTACGAACTCCGCTCAAACAGCTGCGGCAAGCCAGATCACGAAGCGTGTGTGTCCTTCGGCACACACGCCCACCCCAGCTCCTGCGCTTCTCGGCA
>NZ_LMIJ01000005.1:85049-85132 GCF_001428665.1 Acidovorax sp. Root219 | reverse complement strand
TCGCAGAGGCAGCGCAGGGAGTTCTTCGGCGTCACCCCAGGCCCGAGCATCGCAGGCTGCCCCACTCGCCCGCAAGGGCGAGT
>NZ_LMIJ01000005.1:81448-85030 GCF_001428665.1 Acidovorax sp. Root219 | reverse complement strand
ACTTTCTCTTGGCGACGCAAGAGAAAGTTACTGCGCCGCCGGGCGCACACCCCGGCCCCCGCCTTCAACCAAAGCACACAGCCACCATCGACGACAAGCGACTGCGGCACCATCCACCAAGCCCACCCCAATCAATCGTTGGCCCTGAACCCCGTAGCCTTCACCAACCCCGCCCACCGCACCGTTTCCGCAGCGATCGTGCGGGCGAATGCATCACCGTGCTCGGCGGGCACATCAAAGCCCTGCGCATCGAGTTTGCTGCGGTAGTCCGGCGCCGACTGCGCCTTGACAGTCGCGGCCTCGATGGCGTCCAGCACCGGCTTGGGCACGGCGCTGGCGGCCAGCAGGCCGAACCAGATGGTGGTGTTCAGGTCCTTGTAGCCCAGCTCGGCCAGCGTGGGCACCTGGTGCAGGTGGCGCGAGCGCTCGGGGCTGGTCACGGCCAGCGCGTTGAGCTTGCCGGCCTGCACCTGGGGCAACGCGGTCTGCATCTGCGCAAAGCCCAGCGGCACCTGGCCGCCCACCAGGTCCACCACCTGCGGGGCCGAGCCCTTGTACGGAATGTGCGCCATGTCGGTCTTGAAACGCTCGTTCATCTGAAAGCCCAAAAAGTGCGAGGGCGTTCCCGGGCTGTACGAGCCGTACGACACCTTGCCCGGGTTGGCCGCCGTCCACTTCACCAGGTCGGCAAAGCTGCGCGCCGGCACCGAGGGGTGGGCCACCAGCACCAGCGGCGCCTCCACCCCCTTGGCGATGGGGCGAAAGTCCGCCGGCTTCCAGCGCAGGCTGGCGTAGGCACTGGGGTTGATGGTCACCATGGCCTGCGTGCCGATCCACAGCGTGTGCCCGTCGGGCGCGGCCTTCTGCACATACTCGGCACTGATGTTGCCGTTGGCGCCGGGCTTGTAGTCCACGATGAAGGTGCCGCCCGTCACCTTGCCCAGCTCGTGGGCCAGTGCGCGTGCATAGGCGTCGATGGCGCCGCCCGGCGGCGTGCCCACGACCAGGGTCACCGGACGGCTGGGCCAGGCGGGTTTGGCCGTGTCCTGCGCATGGGCGGGTGCAGCCAGTTGCAAGGCAAGCAGGGACGACACTGCTGCCAGGGTGGCGGGGCGCAGTGAGCCACGCCGGGTGCCGGACTGCAGGCATGGATGGGTGGGGGTCATGGTCTTGTCTCCTTGGGTATTGTTTTATGAGGTGGGTCCATCTATCGCTGTGGCATGTCCTTGGCCGAGTAGCCCAGGCTTACGGTGGCATCGGCCGGTATCTCGGGGATGGATGCATTCCACGCCAGCCAGTCGTCGCGCATCTGCGCAAAGCGCGCGGGCTCGTGCCGGGCCAGGTTGGCGCGCTCGCGCGCATCGTTCTCCAGGTGGAACAGGTACTCGTGTTCGTCCACCTTCAGGTACTTCCACGGCCCCCGGCGCAGGGCGCGCTGGGTGCGGTGGTTCATGCGCCAGTACAGCGGCCGCTCGAAGGTGTCCGCCGGGTCGCGCAGGATGCGGGCCAGCGACACGCCGTCCAGCGGGTACTGCGGGTGCGGCACGCCACCGCCCAGCTCCAGCAGGGTGGCAGACCAGTCCATGCCCATGCACTGCTGCGCGCTGGTGCCGCCTGGTGCGATCACGGCCGGCCAGTGGGCGATCCACGGCACGCGGATGCCGCCCTCGGTCAGGTCCATCTTGCCGCCCACCAGCGGCCAGTTGTCCGAAAAGCGCTCGCCCCCGTTGTCGCTGGTGAAGACGATGAGCGTGTTCTCCAACAGGCCCTCGGTGCGCAGCGTGGCCACCAGCCGGCCAATGCCCTCGTCCATGTGGTGGATCATGCGGCGGTAGGTCTCCACATTGCCGCCGTGCAGGTGGAACAGGTTGTCCTTCACCTGCGCCGCCAGGGCCGCGTCGTCGCGGGTCTCCCAGGGCCAGTGGGGCGCCGTGTAGTGCAGGCTCAGCAGGAAGGGCTTGCCCGCCCGCGCGCCCTCGGCCATGCGGCCCACATGGCCAACGGCCCGGTCCGACAGCAGGTCCGTGAGGTAGCCGGGCTCGTGGTGCTCCTCCTCGCCCAGGTACATGTCATGGTCGCCCCGCCCGGCGCAGTGGCTGAAATAGTCCACACCGCCGGCCATCACGCCATAGAACTCGTCATAGCCCGAGCGCAGCGGGCCAAAGCTCGGCGGGTAGCCCAGGTGCCATTTGCCGATGAGGGCTGTCGCATAGCCCGCCTCGCGCAGCAGCGAGGGCAGGGTGGGCAGCTCGGGCGGCAGGCCCAGCACGGTGCTGCCCTTGCTGCGGCTGTTGATGGGCTCCTCCATGCCGGCGCGCACACGGTACTGGTAGCGCATGGTGGCCAGGGCCACGCGCGTGGGCGAGCACACGGGCGAGTTGGCGTAGCCCTGCGTCAGGCGCAGCCCGCCCGCAGCCAGGGCGTCGATGTGGGGCGACACCGCGCCGAACTGCGCCTGGCGCCCGCCATAGCAGCCCAGGTCGGCAAAGCCCAGGTCGTCGGCCACGATGTAGATGATGTTGGGTTGCATGCCCCTGACGTTAGCGGCAGCTCCATTCTTTGTAAAATTGAAATTTGGGTGTTTCAACTTAAATAAATCTATGGATCCCCGGCATCTGCTGCAACTGTCCGCCATCCTGGAATGCGGCTCCATCAGCAAGGCCAGCCAGGTGCTGCACCTGACGCAGCCCACGCTCACGCACAACATGCAGGCTCTGGAGTCGCGCGCGGGCGGCCAGCTGTTCGAGCGCAGCCGCTTCGGCGTGCGCAGCACCGCGCTGGGTGAGGTGCTGGCGCGCGAAGGCCGGGCCATCGCGCGCAGCGTGCGCGATGCCGAGGAGGCCTGCGCCCGCCACCGCGGCGGGTTTCGCAACACCATCCGGCTGGGCACGGGGCCGCTGGTGGGGGCCGCGCTGGTGCCAGGCCTGGTGGCCGGGCTGGCCGCCGTGGCCCCGGGCCGCGCCTTCTCGGTGCAGAGCGACCGCCCGCACCTGCTGGTGGACCAGTTGGTGGACGGCCGGCACGAGCTGGTGATCGCCCCCTCGTGGCTGGACAAGCCGCCCGCAGGCATCGAACGCTTCTTGCTGGTGCACGACACGGTGGGCGTCTTCTGCGGCCAGGCGCACCCGCTGGCGCGCACGGGCGTTCTGGCTGCGGGCGGCGATGTGGACTGGCTGGGCATGGGCACGGCGTCCCCGTTCGATGCGCCCGTGCGCGACATGCTGCGCCAGGCAGGGGTCGAAGCCCGCCATACCGAGGTCACCGTGATGGGCGATGCTCACATGGTGCTGGAGATCCTCTCCAAGGGACGCCACCTGTCGGTGCTGCCGCGCTATCCGCTGGGATTTTTGGCGCCTTTCTACGGCCTGGTCGAACTGGCCCTGCCGGTCGCGGTGGTGCCGCCCCCGCGCGACATCTACCTGTGGTGCCGCAGCGCGTTGCTGGAAGACGCCTCCATGGTGTTGGTCAAGGACTTCATCCTGGCGCAGGCGAGCGGGCGTTCATGAAGGATCATCGCTTCGGGTGATGGTTGGCGTGGTCTCTCGTTGTCTGTTTGGGTTGCGTGCCTGGGTTGAGGGCGGA
>NZ_LMIJ01000005.1:81184-81359 GCF_001428665.1 Acidovorax sp. Root219 | reverse complement strand
ACACGCACCCACCCCAGGCCCTGCGCTTCTCGGCGCAGCCAGCAGGGGTGGGGAGCGGGTACCGCACGGCTGCTGCTTCGCAGCTACGCCTGGGGTCGGGGACGCGCGCGATGCGCGCTGCCGACAAGTTGGGCGCGATCGCTCTGCCCAGGCCGAGCGCAGCGACGGCGCACCG
>NZ_LMIJ01000005.1:81016-81129 GCF_001428665.1 Acidovorax sp. Root219 | reverse complement strand
ATCGTCATCTGGCTCGCCGAAGCTGTTTGACCGGAGCTGCCTCGCAGAGGCAGCGCAGGGAGTGCTTCGGCGTCACCCCAGGCCCGAGCATCGCAGGCTGCCCCCTCGCCCAT
>NZ_LMIJ01000005.1:0-80993 GCF_001428665.1 Acidovorax sp. Root219 | reverse complement strand
TCTTTTGACGAAGCAAAAGAAGGTAGGTGCGCCGCCGGGCGCACACCCCGGCCTCCGCCCTCGCCCAAAGCACACAGCAACCATCGCCCAAGGACCAGTACCAGGACCACTGGACCTGCACCCCCCACCTGTGGCAGACTGCCCGACCCAGCTCCATCACAGCCCCTTCGGGAGACCAGCATGATGATGACCCCTCCGAGCACAGCGGCAACGCCAACGGCACCAGCCCTTCGCGAAATCCTCATGGTCACGACCACGGTCGCCACCGAAGCCGAAGCCAAACGCCTCGCCCACGCGGTGCTGCACGCCCGCCTGGCCGCCTGCGTGCAGGTGGAACCCATCACCGCCTACTTCCACTGGGAAGGCGCCCTGGAAGCATGCCGCGAACTGCGCGTGGCCTGCAAGACTGCCGCGAGCGCCATGCCCGCGCTGATGGCCCTGCTGCGCAAACAGCACCCCTACACACTGCCCCAGTTGGTGGTGCAGCCGGTGCAGGCCTCGGCCGAATACGGCTGCTGGGTCGATGAGCAACTGGTGCAGCAACAGCCGCAACAGCCCGCCCGCCAGCCTGCGATGGCAATGGCCTGAGTCAAGGGCGGCGCGCGCACCGCCGCAAGCGCGTGCAGCGTTGCACCCTTGGCGCGGGCAGGGAGGCCCAACCGCACTGCAACGTTGTTTCTAGTGCAATTGAATGAGGTACAAGCGGCCCACACCTCGTCATAATCCGCCGCGTGGCTCCATTCAGCAATTCCTCCATGGGCGTCGTCGACGCGCCTGCACCCCCTGCCGCCGCCCGCGGCTGGCAGGGCGTGGTCCACCGCATCCGCGTGGGCGTGGTGGAAGACGAGCCCGAAGAACGTGAAGCCTTTGCCGAGCACATCACAGCCCAGCCCGACATGGAGCTGGTGCTGGTGGCCACCAACCGGGCCGAAGCGCTGGCGCTGCTGCCACTGCACGCGGTGGACGTGCTGCTGGTGGACCTGGGCCTGCCCGATGGCTCGGGCCTGGACGTGATCGTCGCCGCGCGTGCCCGGTGGCCAGACTGCAACGTGCTGGTCAGCACCATCTTCGGCGACGAGGCGCATGTGCTGCCCTCCATCGAGGCGGGTGCCACGGGCTACCTGCTCAAGGACAGCAGTGCGCCGGGCCTGGTCGACGAGATCCGCAGCGTGCATGCCGGGGGCAGCCCCATCAGCCCCATGGTGGCGCGCAAGATCCTGGCGCGGGCGATGGTGCTGCCGCTGCCGCCCGCGCTGGCGGCGCAGGCGGCCCCGGCGGCCGATGCCAGGGCGGGCGCGCTGGCACTGGGTGAGCCCGGCCTGCCATCCCACGAAGTGGCCTTGTCGGTGCGCGAGCGCGCCGTGCTGCAGCTGGTGAGCAAGGGCTTCAACACCGAAGAGGCGGCCGCCACGCTCGGTGTCTCCACCTCCACCGTGCGTACCTTCGTGCGGCGCATCTACGCCAAGCTGCAGGTCCGCTCGCGGGCCGGCGCCATCGACGTTGCGCGCCGCCATGGCCTTCTGGCCGACTGACACACGGATGCGCCGGCCGTCCTCTCGCCGGCATTCGCCTTCACCCTCCCTGCGCTGGCTGGTGCTGCTGTGGCTGGCTTCGGCCGCACTCGTGGCCATGGCGGTGGCGGGCGCGCACGCACAACAGCCGGCTACCGAAGAGGGCGCTGGCGCCAGCCACCTCAGGCAGGCAGGCTTCTGGCCCGAGCCTGCGGGTGCCGGCTGGCAGGCCCCCGCCGCGCCGCCGCCCGAGGTGCTCCACGGCAGCGTGCCCTGGGAGGACGTGGCCTTGCCCCACAGCCGCCCGCGCAGCATGGCCGAATCGAGCGACACGGCAACCGCGCTGCCCCAGGTGGTGTGGTACCGGCTGCAGGTGCCTGCCGGCGCTGCGCCGGCCGACGGCACTTTCCTGTACCTGCCGCGCTGGCAGACCATTGGCGGCATTGCCGTGTATGCCGATGGCCAGCTGGTACACCGCTCGCGCGGCAGCCGGGTGTGGAACAGCTTCAACCGGCCCCTGTGGGTGCCGCTGGCCGACGCGCAGGGTGCGCCTGCACCGGCCACGGTGCTGGTGCGCATGGCCAGCCAGCAGGGCGTGGGCGGCGCCATTTCCACCGCCTGGGTGGGCGGCGAGGGCGAGCTGCTGTGGCGCTACCAGGTGCGCAGCTGGCTGCAGGCCGACTTCACCGCCATGGCGGCGGGCGCCTTCGTGGTCATCGGCATCTTCGCCTTTGCCGTGTGGTGCGTGCGCCGCAGCGAGGTGATGTACGTGCTGTTCTTCGCCACGTCGGTAGCCAACGCGCTGCGCATGGTGCAGTTCACCATGGGCGACGTGCCGCTGCCGATTTCCGACGACTGGTTCGGCTGGCTCACGGCCAATTCCCTGGGCTGGTCGCTGGTGTGCGTGTTCCTGTTCACCGTGCGGGTGCATGGGCTGCGCATGCCGCGGGTGGAGCGCACCATCATCGCCCTCGTCACCGCCGTTTCGGTGGTCACGCTGCCGTGGCTGCCGCTCAAGGTGGAGACCGTGCTGCCCGCCATCTACCTGTGCATCGTCGGCGTCACGCTGATCGTGGCGGCTTCGGGCATGTGGGCGTCGTGGGTCAACCGCTCGCCCTGGGCCATGGTGCTCAGCCTGTGGGTCTCGCTCACGGTGCCCGCATCCATCTACGACACGCTGATGGCCAGCTACCGCGTGTCCATCGAAGGGCTGTACCTGGGCCCCTACGCCTCCATCGGCGTGTTCGCGATCTTCCTGGTCATCGTGTTCCTGCGCTACACCGGCGCACTGCGCGAGGTCGAGACGCTGAACGCGGGGCTGGAAAGCCGCCTGGCCGAGCGCGAGGCCCAACTGGCCGCCACCTACGCGCAAGTGAACCAGCTGGAGCGCCAGCGCGCACTGGATGCCGAGCGCCAGCGCATGATGCAGGACATGCACGACGGCATCGGCTCGTCGCTGATCAGCGCGCTGCGCATGGCCGAAGGCGGGCGCCTGCACGAGGGCGACATGGCGCGCGTGCTCAAGGAGTGCATCGATGACCTCAAGCTCTCCATCGATTCGCTGGACCACAGCGGCGCCGACCTGCTCAGCCTGCTGGCCGCGCTGCGCTTTCGGCTGGGGCCGCGCCTGCAGGCCGCAGGCCTCACGCTGCGCTGGGGTGTGCAGGATGTGCCCGCGCTGGAATGGCTCGATCCCAAGAGCGCCCTGCACGTGCTGCGCATCCTGCAGGAGGTGCTGACCAACATCATCAAGCACAGCGGTGCGCAGTCCATCGGCATCTCCACCACGTCGGACGCCACGGGCGTGCAGGTGCTGGTGCGTGACGATGGCCAGCCCTTCAGCTCACCGTCCGCCACCCCGCCGCCGGGCAGTACCGTACCGGGCCGGGGCAAAGGGCTGGGCAACGTGCGCTCGCGCGTGCAGGCCATCGGTGCGCAGTGCACATGGACTGCCGGCAGCGGTGCGCAGGACGGGGCTGGCGCAGGCAATGTCTTTTGCCTGTCGCTGCCCCTGCAGCAGCCTTCTCGCCAGGTGCCTGGCCCCGCGTAGTCCCGTAGCCCAAAGCCGCACTCCGCTTGCGGGTCCACACCGCAGCGGCGGTGCCTGCGGGGCCCAAAAAAAATCGGCAAATGTCATCTAGTTGGGGGACATACAAGCGCGTGCGAAAGGCCTAGCATCGCCGCTGCATTACCCAATAGCTCTTATTTCTATAGCTGCGTAACAAGGCGCGGCGGGCGATGCGCTGCCTGTTCAATTTCAATTGGGGATTTTCGCCATGACACACCACCGTTCAATTGCCGCCACCGCCGCCGCCGGCACCACCTTCACCGCCCGCCGCACCGTCGCCGCCATGGGCTGCATGCTGCTGCTCACCGCCGGTGCATCGGCCCACGCCGCCGTGTGCCGCGTCAGCAGCACCGGCACCGACGCCGGCGACGGCCGCACCTGGGCCGCAGCCACCTTGCTGCAGTCGGCCCTGGCCAAGCCCGCGTGCAGCGAAATCTGGATCCAGCAGGGCACCTACAAGCCCACCGAGGGCGCAGACCGCTCCATCGCATTCGCCATCAACCGCCCCGTCAAGCTCTATGGCGGCTTTGCCGGCACCGAGACCGCGCTGGCCCAGCGCAGCGCCGACAGCCGCCTCACCGTGCTTTCGGGCGACATCGGCACGCCCGTGGTCAGCGCCGACAACAGCCACCATGTGGTGGTCATCGGCGGCCTGGGCGCAGGCGCCAGGGCTGCATCGGTGGCCGGCATCTACCAGCCCGCCGACACGGTGATCGACGGCCTGAGCATCGTGCACGGCCGGGCCGACGGCGCCAGCCACGCCAGCGGCGGCGGCCTGTACTGCAATGGCGCGGGCCAGGGCAGCGTATGCAGCCCCAGCATCGCCAACGTCAGCTTCCGCGGCAACTGGGCGCGCGACGACGGCGGCGCTGTCTACTCGCTCGGCGCGGCCGGCGGTGCCAGCAGCCCCGGCATCACGCAGTCCACCTTCATCGGCAACGCGGTGGACGGCTACGGCGGTGCCATCGCCAGCGTGGGCCAGGGCGGCACCAGCAGCCCCGCCATCGCACAGTCCACCTTCATCGGCAACGCGTCGGGCCGCTACGGCGGCGCCATCGCCAGCCACGGCAACGCCGGCACCAGCAGCCCGCGCATCACGCAGTCCACCTTCAGCAGCAACTGGGCCGGCGACTTCGGCGGTGCCCTGGCCAGCGTGTCCAGCGGCAGCAGCGGTGTGAGCCGCCCCCTGCTCAGCCAGTCCACGCTGATCGGCAATGCGTCCGACGGCTACGGCGGCGCGCTGTCCTCACTCAACTTCGCGGGCGGCGGCGGCCAGGTCGAGGTGGTGTCCTCGGTCATCTGGGGCAACACCTCCGTGCATGGCGTGCAACTGGACACCACCTACAGCGGCAAGACCAGCGTGCAGGCCAGCATCCTGCAGGGCGGCTGCGCGGCCGGCCCCGACTGCGTGGGCGTGATCAACGCCGACCCCACGCCCGGCAGCACCCTGGCCGGGTACGGCAACAGCGGTGGCAACGGCAACCAGGCCCTGCTTCTGCTGCCGCGCGCGCAGGCTTCGCTGCCTTGAAGCCAGTCTCTGTGGGCCCGGTTACGGTGTCACCAGCAGGCCTTCGGCCAGGCGTGAACCGGGCGCTCTGCGGTGCCCGGGCCCTCAGAAAAAGCCGCATTTGTCATCTAATTAGAGGACATACAAAACGGATCGAAAGACCTAGCATGCCCGCTGTATTGCAATGCATCGCGCGCGCTGGCTTCTACATCCGTACCGCTGGGCTCAGGCGCTGTTTGCAACCGTTTTGCTTTCACCAGACGCCTGTTGCCCATGACTACATCCATCGCCTGCGCTTGTCCCCTGCACCCATCTGCACGCAGGCGCAGCAGCGTGCGCACGCTGGCGTTCCTGGTGATCCTGGCGTGGGTGGTGTCTGCGGCTGGCGCTGCCCATGCAGCGGTATGCCGGGTGACCAATGCGGGGACTGGCGATGGCAGCACCTGGGCGACGGCTGCGCCGTTGCAGTCTGCGCTGGCGGATGCCAACTGCGACGAGATCTGGGCCAGCCAGGGCACCTACCTGCCTACCCTTACGGTGGATCGCAGCATCAGTTTTGCGATCAATCGCCCGCTGAAGCTTTATGGAGGATTTGCGGGGGGTGAAACCTCCCTGTCGCAGCGCAGCAGCGACAACCGGCTGACAGTGCTGTCGGGCGATATTGGTGTTGCTGGGGACAACACGGACAACAGCCGCCACGTCGTGGTCATCGGTGCCGCAGGCAACGGAGTCCATCAACGAAGCGATACGGTGGTAGACGGGCTGAGCATTGTCGACGGAAACGTTTTCTCAATCGGCCAGTATTCCGAGACCAAAGGTGGCGGTCTTCTTTGCAGTGCTGTTGGCAGCGGCAGGGTATGCAGCCCGACCATATCCAATGTGTTGTTTCGCGGCAATTCGTCCATTCAGGCGGGCGGCGCGCTGGCGAGCATGGCCGGTTCCGGCGGGGTGAGCAGTCCTCTCATCCGGCAATCCACATTCACGGGCA
Source organism: Acidovorax sp. Root219 (assembly GCF_001428665.1). GTDB lineage: Bacteria > Pseudomonadota > Gammaproteobacteria > Burkholderiales > Burkholderiaceae_C > Acidovorax. The sequence goes on along the minus strand of NZ_LMIJ01000005.1, from coordinate 74,919 downwards.
ACACGGCCAGTACTGGCGGCGGGGCCGTGTTTGTCTATGCTGGGACGGCAAGTACCGCCAATCCAGAAATTCTGCAGTCCTCGTTTGACGGAAATACCGTACCAGGTAATTTTGGGGTGGGAGTCGGTGGCGCCGTCCTTCTGTATGGCAATCTTGGACACGTGGTAACGCTGATTTCGCAGTCCACTTTCAATGGAAACTCAGCGACGGCTGCGTCCGGCGCAGGCGGTGCCATCGCAAGCTCTTCGGACGGTGGAGGAACCAGTGTCGCCACTATTACCCAATCCACCTTGGTGGGTAACTCTGCCACTTCCGGAGGGGCGGTGCACATCACCAGCAGTACCTTCGACGTGAAGTCTTCCATTGTGTGGGGCAATACTGCGGCGACCGGTTCGCAGTTCCATGTCAACGGAGGGAGCATCTCGGTGGACGGCAGCATTGTGGAGGGAAGCTGCCCGGCCGGCGTGACTTGCACCGGCGCTCAAAACCTGGACCCGCAGTTGGGCCTTTTGGCGTTGAACGCAGGCTCCACCAAGACGATGATGCCCGGCCTTGGCAGCCCGGCGTTGAGCGTGGCGGGCTCATGCAGCGCGTCGGCCGTGGACCAGCGCGGCGCGCCGCGCCCCACCAGCGGCAGCTGCGACGTGGGCGCGGTGCAGCGGCAACTTGCTGCACCGGCTTCGCCCACCAGCTTCGTGGCTGCGGCGGGCAACTCCGCGCTGGCCCTTTCCTGGTCGCCCGGTGGGGGCGGCTGGCCCCACCACGAGGTGACCGACACCACGGGTGGTGGGTCCACCGCCGTCTGTTCCACCACCGCAACCACCTGCACCGTGCCCGGCCTGCTCAACGGCACGGCTTACACCTTCAGCCTGGTCGCGCGCAACGAAGCCGGAACCAGCGGCCCGGCAACGGCAAGCGGTACCCCCATGACCCTGCCGGACGCCCCGACAGCTACCGCCGCAACGGCAGGCAATGCCCAGGCCACCGTGGCGTGGACAGCCCCGGCCAGCAATGGCGGCAGCCCCATCACTGGCTACACCGTCACCGGCACCCCCGGCGGTACCTGCACGGTGGCCGCAGCCGCGCCCCGCACTTGCACCATCACAACCCTGACCAACGGCACACCCTACACCTTCACCGTGAGGGCGACGAACGCCGTGGGCGACAGCCTGCCATCGCTTGCCAGTGCGCCTGTCACGCCCACCGCACCGGTGGTCGTCGCCCCGCCCGCCGAAGACCCCGGACCGACCTCGACGACCATCAACACCCCCGGCAGCACCACCACCATCACCAACCCATCCCTGCCCGTGGTGGTGGGCCCGGGCGCGGGCGGCGGCACCATCGTGCTGCCCGGCACGGGCACCACGCCGACCACACTGCAGGTCATCGTCAACGGCCAGCCGCTTACCGTTCAGGCGCTGCCGGGCACGCAGCTGCGCATTGCCGAGGTCAATGGGCAAAGCGTGCTGGTGCTGGTGGTGCTGGAGGGCTGGGCCTCCATGACCTCCAGCGCCGTGGGCCAGCCCATGGTGCTGGCCGGGCCGGTGCTGCTGAGCGCGGGCAGCGCAGGCACCCTCGTCGAAGCCCAGCCGCTGGCCGTGGCCGTGCAGGTGGGCTTGCTCACCGCCCCCGCAGGCAGCTTGCCCGCCGTGGGCAGCATGGGCCTGCAGGCTGGCGAGCGCCTGCAGGTCAACGACCAGGGGGCTGTGGTCGCGATCACCCTGGGCTCGCTCAAGGGCGATGCCCAGCAGCCGGGCGACCCCATGGCGTTTGCCAACCTGCCGGCATCCATCTCGGTGGACAACAAGGCCTTTGCACGATTGAACGGCGCCCTGGCCCGCCTGTCGGGCGGCAACATGGCCCAGGGGCTGGAGGTGGCGCCCTCGGGCGTGTTGCTCGTACGTGATGGTGGCCAGGTCTTCCAGCTGCTGCCCACCCAGCCCATCCTCATCGACGCGCGCCTGCCCGACGGCATGGGCTTCACCCCGCTGGGCCTGCTGCGCTGGGTGCGCGGTGGGGTGGTGGTGCAGTTCGCCCCCGCCGTGGCCGACCTCGCTGGCCTGGCCCATGCCGTGACAGCAGCCTTGCCCGATGCCACGTTGAAGCTCGGCGCCGAAGGCGTGCTGCAGCTGCGCACCGGCGGGCAGACCTATGTGCTGCGGCCCGACTGGACGGGCAGCGGAACGGCCCCAGGCGCGCCGCAGATCGGTGTGGACGAGCAAGGCCGCATCTACCTGCAGACAGGGCAGGGCGCACGGCAGTGGCTGCTGCCCGCGCTGCTCAACGCAACCCAGGCCAGCAGCATTTTCACCACGGCGCTGCCGGGTGCGGTGCTGTCGGTGCAGGCGGGCAGCAACACGGGCGCGCTCACCCTGACTCTGGCAGGCCAGGCATGGCGCCTGGTGCCGCAGTGGGTGCTGCCCAGCGGCAGCGCGGCCCAGGTGCCGCCGCAGGCGGGGCCGTGGTGGATGGGTTCGGATGGCCTGCTGTACCTGAAGCTGGGCACGCAGGTGCAGGGCGTGCGGGTCTCGGATTGAGGAGGGCCACCCGCCCGGCATGGCGGGCCGGGCTCAGGCTTCCTGCTGCTGCGCCCGCATGATCTGGTGGCGTTGCCAGTAGTGGCCAACCTTGGCGTTGAAGGCGTCCTTCTCCTTCTTCAGGCCGCCGAGCTTGATCTTGCTGGTCTTGGCGCCGATCACCGCTTTTTCGGGGTGGGTGACGATCAGGGCATTGCCCCAGGTGCTCTCCTTGAATTCCAGCGCCTTGATGGCGTCCCAGGCCACGGTCACGCCATCGGCCGAGGTGGCGATGCCTTCGATGCTCACGGTCACTGTGTCGTTGCCCTTCAAGGCGTACTGCACCGGCGGAAAGTACTGCAGCACCAGCGCACGCTCTTCGTCGTTGGCGGGCTCGTAGCGGTAGGCCAGGCTGCGCTCGTGCTCTGCTGCAAAGGCCTGCTCGTACGCGCCCCACATGCGCTGCTCGATGGCATCGGCCGTGAGGATCTGCTGCGCCCAGGTGGCGGCGGGCACGCGCACGACGATGGCGCCGTAGTCGCTCTCGGCCAGCGCCACGCCCACGGAGCGCATGCGCTCGGGCATGGCGGGGTGCGAGTCGAACGGGTGGGGTACGTTGGCCGTCTTCATCTCCGAGAGGAAATCGGCCGATGCGGCATAGGGTGGCAGCCCTTGGGCCACATAGCTGGCAATGCCCAGCGCGGCGGCGTCGTGCTTGCGGTTCTGGCCGAAGAGCTCGCTCTCGATCTTGGAGCGGTACTGCGCATAGGCGGCGATCTTCACCAGTGATTGCGCAATCGCATCGGGCGAGACCAGCTGGGCGGCAGTGCGGTCGGCCTCAAACTCGCGTGCGCGGCTTTCGCGCGCCAGCGCCACCTCGAAGATGGTGCGGTAAAGATCGATCAGGGGCAGGAACACGGCCGTGAGGCCGCCCTCGCGCATGGCGTGGCGGTAGTGGTCGTACTGGCTGACCTTGGGGCCCAGCAGCGCACTGCTCTGGGTATCGCCGCCGCGCAAGTGCGCCAGCTCGTGGCCCAGCACGGCATCGGCTTCTGCCTGGTCGAGCAGGCGCAGCAGGGGGATGCTGACGAACAGCGTGCGCCCGGTGAGCCGCTGGTTGCCCACGGTGAGGGGCGCCTCGGTCACGAAGAAATTGGCGTCGATCCCGGCCACGATGTTGCGCGGCGGCTCGGTCTTCAAGCGCTCGGCCATGTGGCGGATGCGTGCCCACAGCAGGGGGGCATCGGCCTCGGTGAGCAACTCGCCATCCACGCCGTTGTTCAGCTGCACCCGCTTGAAGATGCCTACCACCGCCATGAACACCCCGCACGCGACCAGGATCCCCACCAGGATGATGAGCTTGGGCCAGTACTTGTGCATGAAGAACGCCGTCACCCAGAACGACAGCCACACCGCCAGCGCCCCCTGCACCACCAGCGAGGTGGCGCTGGCCCAGGTGGTCAGGTGCCAGCCGGTGACGAAGCTGGTGTACTGCAGCCTGCGGTTGACGAAGGCCAGGGCACCGAGGGCCAGCACGGCCACCAGCAGCACCACGCCGGCCACCATGCTCCACAGCGACAGCTTGCGCACCAGGTTGAACTGCCACAGCTCGCCATAGGTCTCGCACATGGCCTCGCGGTAGTCCGCTACTTCGGGGTCCTGGTTGGTGCAGATGGTGGACGGCGGGTTGGCGCGGTAGAAGTCTTTCTGCACCTGCTTCTCGGCTGCGGGCATGGCCTTCTCGGCATCGATGCGCTGGCTGATGCGGGCGATGAACCGGGTGTCCTCGTCGCGCTGGGCATACCCTGTGAACAGGTAGGCGGCCAGTGGGATCAACAGCAGCGCGAGCAGCGAATAGGCCAGGTATTTGGCCAGGCCCAGGCGCAGGGCAGAAGAGATTTTCATAGAGGTACGCGATTGGTTGTGTGTGCTTTTTCGGTCCGACCCATGGAGCCCAGGGGCACGCTTGCAGCGCGCCCCTTTTCCTCACTCCATGCGGGGGATTATCTAGACGCGCACGGGCTGTGGCCGCGCCAGGAAGTAACACTTGGAACGGCGGCACCGGTGTGTGACATTTGCCACGGATGCCACAAAAAAATAGGGGGTGGCCTGCCAGGGCGGCAGCTCCCAATAACGGGCGCCTGGCCGGCATTGCCGGCTTGCGGGATGCCCGTGTGCAGGCGGCCGGTTACGGCGAATTACTTCGGGCTTTTCAGCACGACTTCGGCAAAGCAGTAGTAGTGCATGTCGTCGTCTTCCTTCTGCTTGCAGTTGTTCTCGCCCACCTGCAGCCGGCGCGCGGTGGCCGGCAGGGCCTCGAACTGCACCTTCACGGTCTTGCGCTTGCCCGGCCGGATGGTGTCCATCCCCCGCGCGCACGACCGGATCCCCGTGACTCCCAGTTGCTTGAGCACCAGTCCGCTGTCCAGGTCCTTGATCGTGAACGCTTCGGGGCGGTGGTTGGGGTGGATGCAAGCCTCACCGATTTCTTCGGTGGTGTTTCCCACCACGATGGTCACCGTGGTGCCCTTGGGCGTGACGGTGATGTCCCGCAGGACGGTGTCGCTGTCCTCGGGCAGCGGCATGTTGAGCTTGTAGCTCTGGGCGTGGGCGCTGCCTGCGGCACCCAGGGTGATGGCTGCCAGGACAGCCGAGGCTGCCAGAATTTTGGTGAACACGGTGACTCGTTTCAAGGGAGGGAAGAGGGGGCGCAAGGGGTTCTCGGCGGCAGCGGGCATCACTTCCACTGCCGGCCGTCGCCAGCCGCGCAACCGTAGGGCGGCACGGACTTGGCAAACCGCTCCTGCAGCTGCGCGCAGCCCCAGCGGTTCAGTGGCCCCGGCGCGCGGGAATTGAGTTCGATGCCGATCTCCTCATAGGGCGACTTGGCCTTGCTGACATAGTCGTACCAGCGTTTGCCGACGAAGAGCGTGATGGCCGCAACGCCGATGAGGACCACGAGGAGGGCTTTGAGTGCAGGGGATTTTTTCAAGAAAAGGGCCTGGTTGTTGTTGTGAAGCGCTTGGCAGGTGCGATTGTGTTGGCGTTCGGCGGCAGGCCGGCCTTGCGCGGCGTATGCATGCCGCCAGTCGTGAAGCAATGCACAGAATCGGCACATGCCGTGCCCATCAGTGGGTGGTGTCGCAACGCCCTCGGCATGGGTGAAAGCCGGTGTTGCGCGAATGCCCGTTTGTGGTCCAAGGTTGTCGGCATGCCTCTGAAATGCTTCTAAAATAGAACTGATTCTCGTTACGGTTATTGCCTTATTCGTGTTGTCAGCCAGTGCCGGGTGGCCCTTCGCGGTCGTCCGGTGGTTCGCACCAGCTGCGATCCACCTGCGCACCAGCCAGCCAATCCCGCTCCCCCATCGACCGCCCCGCGTTGCTGCCATTGCGTGCAGCGGCCTGCATGCGCGCGCTGCCGTGCATTCATGCGCGAAGTGTTGCCGTGTAGATGGGGGCGTGCATTCCTCCACCTTTTTCGTACACAGGCCTTCGATGATGTCCCGATCCCCCTTGTCCTTCGCGCCCGTGGCGCTGGCCGTCATGGCCCTCGCCAGCGCCACCGCTGCCCGCGCGCAAAGCGTGGAATCCACCACCGCAAACACGGACGTCAAGGCGCCTGCCGCAAGTGCCAGCGGAACCCGCAGCACCAACCTTCCCCCCGTCATGGTGCGCGCCCAGCAGGACCGCACCAGCACCGAAGGCACCGAGCGCTACAACAGCACCCAGGCCACGGTGGGCAAGGCGGCGGCCGAACTCAAGGAGATCCCCCAGTCCATCAGCGTGGTCACCCAGCAGCGCATGGAAGACCAGAACATGCGCAATGTGGAAGAAGTGCTGGAGCAGACCCTGGGCTATGTGTCCGAGCGCTTCGACAGCGAATCGGCCTCTTACTCGTCGCGCGGTTTCGCCATCAACAACTACATGATCGACGGCGTTCCCGCGCCCGGCACGGCATCCGCGTGGGACTCCGTGCTGTTCGACCGGGTGGAGCTGCTGCGCGGCCCTTCCGCGCTGTTCAGCGGCGTCTCCAGCTCCGGCGGTGCCGTCAACCTGGTGCGCAAGCGCCCGCAAGATACCTTCCAGGCGCGGGGTGCAGTGCAGCTCGGCTCATGGTCCACCAAGCGTGCCGAGGTCGACGTGACCGGCCCGCTCAACCAGGCCGGCACCATCCTGGGCCGCCTTTCGGCCGCCAAGCAGGAGGGCGGCACCTACCAGAGCGGCGCCCAGCGCGACCGCTATGCGATTGCCGGCTCGCTCGACTTCAAGCTTGCGCCCACCACCAGCCTGCTGGTCGGCGCGCACGCGCAGAAAGTCGACGGTTGGCTCACCGGCGGCCTGCCTTCGTACACCACCGGCGCGCTGCTCGATGTGCCGCGCTCCACCTGGCTGGGCGCGGACTGGAACCGCTCCGAGCAGGACGAGAAGTACGTGTACGCCGAACTCACGCACCGCTTCAACGACGACTGGCGCGCCCGCCTGCACTGGAGCGGCTACCGCAACGACCAGGCCACCAACTACCTGTACCTGCCCAACGGCCAGGTCACGCCCACCAACGGCCGCACCAGCCTGATGCTGTGGTTCAACCAGACGCGCATCGAGCAGAACGTGCTGGACGCCAACCTCACCGGCAGCTTCAACGCCCTGGGTCGCAAGCACGATGTGGTGGTGGGGGCAGACTGGCGCCGCAACACCAATGCCTCCACCTCGGGCCGCTATGCCAACTACTACGTGCAGGACGTGTATGCGCCCGACCACTCGGCCGTGCCGTACCCCGACCGCCCGGCCACGGCGCGCGCGCAGTCCGAAACCTCGCAGTACGGCCTGTACGGCCAGACCCGCCTGCGCCTGGCCGACCCGCTCACGGTGGTGCTCGGCGCCCGCGTGAGCTGGTACGACACGCAAAGCCGCAACCTGCTGCCCACCACCGGCGCCTGGACCACCAGCCAGGTGGACCACAAGCTCAGCCCCTATGCCGGGTTGACCTATGCGTTCACCCCGCAGGTCTCGGGCTATGTGAGCTACAGCGACGCCTTCACGCCGCAGACGCAGCTGGCCTTTGGCGGCGGCGTGATCGACCCCATCGTCGGCAAGCAGCTTGAAGTGGGCGTCAAGGGCGAGTTCTTCGACCGTGCCCTCACCACCAGTGCTGCCGTCTACCGCATCCGCGAGGTCAACCGCGCCCAGGCCGACCCGGTCAACACCGGCTTCTCCATCGCCCAGGGCGAGGTGGAAAGCAAGGGCGTGGAGCTCGAAGCCTCGGGCCGCATCACCAAGCAGTGGAATGTCTACGCCGGCTACGCCTACAACGAGAACCGCTACGTGCGCGACACATCGAGCGGCGGCCTGCCGCTCAACGCGCTCACGCCGCACCACAGCGTCAAGCTGTGGTCGCAGTACCGCTTCAACGACGGCCTGCTCGACGGCCTGAGTGTCGGCGCAGGCGTCAACGCCTACAGCAGTGCCAGCGGCGGCAACGCCACCACCAACACCCACCGCCCCGGCTTCGGCGTGGTGAACGCCGCCATCAGCTACCGCATCGATCCGCGCTGGACTGTGGCGCTCAACCTCAACAACCTCACCGACAAGGTCTACTGGCAGCGCGTGTACACCACGGGCCGCAGCAACTTCTTCGGCGAGCCGCGCAATGCGAGCGTGACGCTGCGGGCGAGTTACTGACCTCCGCCGGTATCACACGGCCGCGCAGCTGAAGCTCTCCGCCTTCGCCGGGTCGCCCTTGCCGTCATAGCGCGGGAACTTCGGGTACTCGCACACCGGGCGCTGCAGCACCGGGGTCTGCTGGCCGGCGCGCGGATCAGCGGGTTCGTAGCGGGTGGCCACCAGTTTGTCGGGCGCGCTGCCGCGCTCCAGCCAGGCGTCCATGGCGGCCAGCAGGTCGATGCTCACGGGGTCGGTGCCCGGGCCGTCGAGGTTGTGGCCGTTGGAGGGCGAAGTCAGCATGCGGGCAAAGCCCTGCACCTTGCTGGCACCCAGGCGCTGGCGCACGCTGTCCAGGTACTCGGCCGTGCGGTACACCGACACGCAGGCATCGCCCATGCCGTACCAGATCAGCAGCTTGCCGCCGTTGTCGGCAAAGGCCGAGAGGTCGGGGTTGGTCGCGTCGATCAGGTTCGCCAGGCGCAGGTACGACGCCTGGTAGCGGGTGGGGTCGTGCTGGAGCAGGTCGGCAGCCGGGTTGCCCTCGACCAGTCGTGCGGCTGCGGAAACGGCCATGTAGTTGAAGGAGTCGCGCGCCTCGAAACTGGGGCCGAAGACATAGGCCTCCCAGTCCGACGTGGCCGCGCCGCCGCGGCCAAAGCCGGGGTAGCCGCGCGCGCCCTGCGACAGGGTCACGGGCACGTCCTTGTTGGCGTAGATCAGGCGCACCGATTCGATCTGCCCGGCGGTCAGGCAGCTGTCGTTGTCGGAGCCCTTGCACAGCAGGTCTGTGGGCACGTAGTTGCAGGCTGCCACATTGCCGATGATGCCGTCCTTGAGGCCATCGAGCCCGTCGCATGCCTGCGTCTCGGCCTTGGCGTACAGCGCGATCTTGGCAGGGCTCATCCAATTCTCGGGTTTGGAGAAAACGTGGCGCAGCAGCGTGGGCCCCAGGTTGGTCTGGTGCGCCTGCTGGCTGATGGCGGGCTCCATGGCCACCACGCCGTCGTAGTCCTTGGGGTAGTTCTGCGTGGCGGCGAGGGCCGAGCGCCCGCCGTTGGAGTGGCCGATGTGGTAGCGGCGCGCAGGGCGCTTGCCATAGAAGTCGGCGGCAATAGCCGTGCCCACCTCCAGCACGAAGTGGTTGGCGTCGAAGGCATGGTTGCGCAGCGCCACGTCGCTCGCGCCCCAGGCAAAGCCGGGCGCCAGGTGGCCTGAGTCGGAGCTCATCTTCACATACGTGTGGGCCGATGCGCCGATGATGTGCTGGTACCACGGGTCGTCGGTAGGGATGAAGCCATCGAATGCACCACCGCCCACGGTCAGCGTCTTGCCGTTCCACACCGTGCCCGCAGGCAGCTCCACCGCCCAGTGGATGGTGGACTGGGGCGACGAGACGATCTCGCCGCGCACGATGCACACCTCGGGCAGCAGGCCCTCGGCCGCGCGCAGCTCCGTGCGGGTGATGGTCGCGCCATGGGGCAGGGTGGCCATGCGGTAGGTCGGGCAGGCCTGGGCCAGCGGCTGGCTGGCAGCGGGGGCGCTGGTGTCGCTGCCGCCGCAGGCGGTGAGGGCCAGTGCGGCCAGGGTGCCCATGGTGGCCGCGAGCAGGGCCGAGCCTGCGGACGGTGGGGTTGAAAGCATGGAATGCGTCTCCTGTTGTTGCTTGGTTCTTCCGAAGCCTTGAGGCTCCGGGCGCAACGATAGGGACGGGGGGGTGTTTTGACGCCTCTGCAAATGCAGAGGGACAGGGAAAACACCCGGCCAGCCGCGCGGCCTATTGCCGCCGGAGTGCGGCCACCAGTTCCACCTTGTTGCGCACCCCCAACTGCGCATAGGCACTGCGCAGGTAGGTGCGCACCGTGGCCGGTGTCAGGCCCAAGGTGGCAGCAATGTCCTTGTACGAATGGCCATGCGCGTACAGCGTGGCGGCGCTCAGCTCGCGCGGGGCCAGCGGCGGCTTGCTGGCGTGCGGTGATGGCATGCTGATCGCCAGCAGCGGGCCGCAAGCCTCAAGCCGCAGCCGGCAGGCCTTGCCGACCAGCAGGCTGCCCGGCAGCGTGGCCGGCAGTGCCGCCAGCAGTGCCGGGGGCAGGGCGGTGCCCGACCAGTCCGGGTAGGCTGCCTGCAACGCCAGCCCCACGCGCAGGCCCACGAAGAGCAGTTGGCCGGCGCCATCGGCCAGCGCATAGCTGTCCCACGGGCCGTTGCCTGCGGGCGCCGTCTGCAACTGCTCCAGCCGGTGCTGCCAGTGGCCCAGCAGGTGCGGCACGAACTCGCCGAACAGCGCCGCCTCCTGGTCGGTGAAGTTGGGCTGGCCTGGGCCGCGGTACATGCTCACGAAGAACATCAGCCCGCTGCGCGGCATGGCCACCGTGATCGCCATGCAGTGGTACAGCCCGTGGCGCCGGCAGAAGGCCTCGATGTCCGGCGGTATCGCGCCAGCAGGCAGATCGGGCATATCGTCGGCGCTCTCGCGGATCACCACGCCCAGCCGGTCCATGGACTGCTGCGCAAACGCATCGGCCATGGCCAGCGCATTCCACTCTGTGGCAAAGCTTTTGGACAGGCCGATGCTGCCATGCAACCAGTTGCGCGGCGGCGCATCGGCATGGCCGGCCGACACCTCGCCCCACCAGGCTGTGTCGAACCCGACCAGGGAGGTGCGCAGGATGTCGAGTGCCTCCTGCAGCATGGCCTGGGGTGGCGTGGTGCGCGCCACGTTGGCCAGTTGCAGCAGGCTGGCGCTCAGCGCGCGCAGAGGCGCGAAGGCCGGGGCTGCCAGTGGCTGGGGCGGGCTCGTGGTGGGGTGGGCCTGCATGGTGGCACTTGTCTCCTGCAGTGTTGTTGTTGTTGTTGTTGTTGCTGTTGTCGTCCGGATCGGCTCTGCAGCAGGACGCATGGTACGCAGGTTCGTCCGCCCTGGGCCTGCGCGTCTGGGCAAAATTCGGTTGGAGAGGTCACACGCGGGTGATACGCTCACGACAGTGTCTGGCCCGTCCTGCTGCCAATTTGTCCACCCATGGAACCTGCCATCCACTTCCACACCCGGCTCTTCGACGTCTCGCTGGAGCCTGACAACCCCATCAACCCCATCCGGGGGCATTCGCTGCTCGAATGGCTGCGCACGCGCGTGCCGGCGCAGCTGGAAATGACCGACGCGGACGCCGAAGACTGGGGCTGGTACGCGCATGTGAGCTGGGAGGGCCGCACCTACATGGTCGGCGCGGCCGCCAATGAGAGCGAAGACGGCAAGCACGAATGGGTGCTGTCGCTGACCAAGCACCGCTCGCTCAAGGAGCGCGTGCTTGGCAAGGCCAAGATGGCTGGCGACGATCCGTGCCTGGTGTTTTTCCATGGGCTCATTGCGCAGGAGCCGGGGTTCGAGGATGTGTCGGTGGAGGGGATCACTTGAGGCCCGTCCAGAGAACTTGTTCGTACCGGTGATGGTTGGGCGCCGCGTTGGGATACTTGCCCTGTGGGCATTGGTGCTGTTGCTCGGCTTCGTCGGTGCAGCCTTGTGCGCAGGCGAATGGCTCAGCCATCCTGCCACCCGCACCATAGGCCCGCCACCGAAAGATTTTTCGGCGCGCGAGGTCCGCATCGACACCGCCCCTGCCGGCCATGTGGCTGGCTGGTTTGCACCGGGCCAGCGAGGCCGGGGCGCCGTGCTGCTGCTCCACGGCGTGCGCGCCGACCGCACTCAGATGTTGGGCCGCGCCAGGTTCCTGAACCGGGAAGGCTACGCCGCCTTGCTGATCGATCTGCCTGCGCACGGCCAGAGCACTGGCGACCGCATCACCTTTGGCGCGCGCGAGGCGGCAGGGGTGAAGGCGGCCCTTGAGTTTCTGCGGCGCGAAAGTCCGGGCGAGCGCATCGCGGTCATCGGTGTCTCGCTGGGCGCCGCCGCCACCGTGCTGGCCCTGCCGTCCCCTGCGCCGGATGCCGTGGTGCTCGAATCCATTTACCCCACCATCGAAGACGCCGTGACCAACCGGCTGACCACGGTGCTGGGCCCTGCGGGCGCGGTGTTGGCCGGGCCCTTGCTGTGGCAGCTGCCGCTGCGCGCCGGGGTATCGACCGATGACCTGCGGCCCATCGAGCGCATCGCCCGCCTTGGGGCGCCCGCGCTCATTGCCTCTGGCGCCCAGGACAGGCATACCACCTGGGCCGAAACTGAGCGGCTCTTCAATGCGGCGGCCGGGCCCAAGGAGATCTGGCGTGTGGAGGGGGCTGGGCATGTGGATCTGCATGCCTACGGCCCTGGGGCATATGAGCGCCAGGTGCTGGGGTTTCTGGCGAAGTACCTGCGCTCCGAGGGGTGAGCCTGTGGGCTCGACCTCGCGCTTCACCAGGCGCTGCTGAAGGCCTGCGCCAGCACGCTCGGGCAAACGGGCACAGCATGCTGCCAGAACCTGGCAGCACCTCCTTCTAACCTCGCTCCTTTCTTTTCTTACCCAAGGAGCTTCGCATGAAGTTTGCATCCGTCCGCCTCGTCACCACGCAATTCGAAGCGCTCGTCGCGTTCTACACCCTGCTGTCGGGCACCGCTGCCACCCGCCTGGCCGATGGCTTTGCGGAAGTGCGGCTCGAAGGCGCCACGCTGGCGATCTCCGAGGAGCGCCTAGTGCAGCTGTTCAACCAGGGCGCCGCAACGGCCGCGTCGAACCACTCGGCCATCCTGGAATTCGAGGTGACCGATGTGGATGGCACACTGGCACGCATGCGTGGCGACGCCAGCGCCGAGGTCGTCATGCCGCCCACGGTGATGCCCTGGGGCAACCGCTCGGCCTTGCTGCGCGATCCAGATGGAAGTTTGGTGAATATCTTCTCGCAGCCCATGGCTCCCCCTGCACAGGCTGCGTAAGCTGTTCTGCACTCTGGAGACCTGCCCATGCAATCCACCCCCGTCAACTCCTCATTGGCCCCTGGACCCTCCGGTGGCTACTCCCAGGCCCTGGACGTGCGGGGCGCCACGCGCTGGCTGTACATCAGCGGCCAGATTCCGGTCGACCGGGCCGGTGTCGTGCCCGCCGCCTTCGCCGAGCAGGCCGACCTGGTGTGGGCCAATATCCTGGCCCAGCTCGATGCCGCAGGCCTGGGCGTGGCCAACCTGGTCAAGGTGACCACATTTCTCTCATCACGCCAATACGCCGATGAGAATGGCGAGGCGCGGCGGCGCGCGCTGGGGAGCCATGCACCAGCGCTCACGGTCATCATCGCCGGCATATATGACGAGGAGTGGCTGTTGGAGATCGAGGCCATTGCAGCCGCGTGAGGGTATTGGTTGCGTTCAGGGGGAGTCGGGAAACCGCTCCACATGCACCTCCCCCTTGCGGCCGAAGTAGCTCACATGCCGCCCCGCCAGCCACACCATGTAGCCCACACAACCCGCTGCGCGGGAGAGCTCAAGGAACTCGGGGTACATCACCTCGCCGCGCTGCGCGCCACGGATGGCGGCCTGCACGCCTGCCGCGTCGAAGCCCTGTGCGATGGGCGTGGCAGGCGGAGGCAGGGCCACGGCATGTGTCTCACCGCTGGGCAGGTAGTAGGTGGTCGCGTTGCTGCGGTAGTCGGCAAAATACGCCTCCACGCCGGCCTCGCTCAGGGCCAGCACGATGGCGCCGAAATGGGCCGTGCCGTCCTTGGATGATTGGGCGCAGCGTTCGATGGTGGCGATGGTCGTTTCGTTCATGGGCATCTTTCTGGGATGAGGTCTCGGATTCAACTGCGCGGCACTTCCTGCCACTGGTGCAGGCGCACCATCTCCTGCAGCAGGCGCGCCAGCCGCTGGCGCTCGGCTGCGGGCAGGTGGCCGAAGAACTGTTCGTCGTTGGCATCGGCCTTGGCGGCCAGCACGGGCACCAGGGCGCGGCCGGTGGGCGTGAGTGACAGGGTGTGGCTGCGCGCGTCCGTTGGCGCGCCCGCGCGCGCCACCAGGCCCTTGTCCTCCAGCCGGGCCACGACCTTGGAGGCGGCGCCCTTGGTCATGCCCAGGGCCTGGGTCAGCGTGGCGTGCGTGGCGGGGTTGTCGGCACCGTCCGCATCGAACAGCGTGCGCAGCGCCACCCAGTCGGTGACGGACACGCCCGATGCCTCCACCGCCTGCTGGAACCCGGCCGACACCTGGTTGGAGACAAAGCGCAGCCAGTAGCCCAGGTGGGCTTCGAGCGGGCTGGGGTGGGGCGATGGGTTTTTCTTCATGTTTTGTTTCTGCGGAAACTATCTGTGGCTGAAATATAGTTTCCCAAGAAACAAATTGCAAGTGCCGCAGTCGTGTAGCCTGCCATCCCATGGATTCGCTCATCACCGCCGCCGCCCGTGCGCTTGCCGCCGGCGATGCGCTGGGCGCCCTGCAGCGGGTGGCCCTGCGCGATGACCCGCCTGCGCTGGCGCTGCGCGGCATTGCCATGGCGCAGCTGGGCGAGCACCCCCGGGCGCGCGAGCTGCTGCGCCGCGCGGCCAAGGGGTTTGGCGCGCACGAGGAACTGGCCCGCGCCCGCTGCGTGGTGGCCGAGGCCGAGGTGGCCCTGGCCCAGCGCGACCTGAACGGCCCGCCGCATGCCCTGGTGGCCGCTGCGGCGGCGCTGGCGGTGCGCGGCGACCGGGCCAACGCACTGCAGGCAAGGCTCATCGCTGCGCGCCAATGGCTGCTGATGGGCCGGCTGGGCGAAGCCGCGGCCCTGCTGGCCACCATCGACCTGCAGGAGCCAGGCATGCCGCCCGCGCTGGCGGCGGTGGCGGGGCTCACGCTGGCCGAACTGGCCCTGCGCTCGCTGCGCGTGGCCGCGGCGCGCGATGCGCTGGCCCAGGCGCGCGAAGCGGCAGCGCGCGCCCGCGTGCCTGCGCTGCTGGCCGAGGTCGACGAGGCCCTGGCCGCGCTGCAGCGCCCCGCCGCGCGGCGCCTGCTGCCAAGCGAGGGCGATGGCGGCGGCGTGGCGCGCGAGCAGTTGCTGCGCCTGGACGACGTCGCGGCGCTGCTGGCCTCGGAGGTGCTGGTGGTCGATGCCTGCCGGCACCGGCTGGGATCGGGATGGGTGGGGGCGCAGGAGGGCAGCGGTGCCGCCCCCACCTGGCTGTCCCTTGCGCGCCGGCCCATCCTGTTCGCTCTCGCCTACGATCTGGCCCAGGCCTGGCCCGGCGATGCCGAGCGCGACGCGCTGATCGCCAGCGCCTTTCGCACCCGGCACCCCGACGACACCCACCGCGCCCGGCTGCGCGTGGAGCTGGGCCGCCTGCGCGCACTGGTCAAGCCCTGGGCCCGCATCGAGGCCACGGCGCGCGGCTTTGCGCTGCGGCCCCTGGATGGGCGTGATGGCGGGCGCGCGGTGGTGGTGCTGGCGCCGCCCATCGCGGGCGAGCAGGCCTCGCTGCTGGCCCTGCTGGCGGATGGCGCGGCTTGGTCCACCTCGGCCCTGGCGCTGGCGCTGGGCAACAGCCAGCGCACCGTTCAGCGCGCCCTGGCCGAGCTGCAGGAGCAGGGCCGCGTGCGCTCCATCGGCCAGGCGCGTGCGCAGCGCTGGCTGGCACCGCCCCTGGCAGGATTCACGCCAATCTTGTTACTCCCCGCTGCGCTGTCATTTGAATAGAGTTCACCCATCGACCTCCCGAGCCGGGGTCGAACCAACACGGAGCACTCCATGCCAATCACCACCTGCAGCCCCGACAGCGCCAGCCGCATTGCACCGACCGGTGTCCCCGCCCGTCCCGCCGAGATCGTTAGTGAATACGGCCCCTTTGCCGGCGCCCGCACCGTGGCCGGCGTCACGCACGACGGCCAGCGCGTATGGGCCGCCACAGGCGCCAGCTTGGTGGCCTTCGACCCTGCCAGCGGCGAGACCACGCACACGCTGGGCGTTCCCTGCGATGCGGGCACCGCGTTCGACGGCAATCACCTGTACCAGATCGCAGAGTCGCGCATCGACAAGATCGACCCGGCCACGGGCGCTGTGGTTGCCTCCATCCCCGCGCCGGGCAAGGGCGCCGACTCGGGCCTGACTTGGGCCGAGGGCAGCCTGTGGGTGGGCCAGTACCGCGACCGCAAGATCCACCAGATCGACCCCGCCACGGGGGCGATTCGCCGCACCATCGAATCCAACGCCTTCGTGACCGGTGTGACCTGGGTCGATGGCGAGCTGTGGCACGGCACCTGGGAGGGTGATGCCAGCGACATCCGCCGCATCGACCCCGCCAGCGGCGCCGTGATCGAGCGCCTGGAAATGCCGGCCGGCATGGGCGTGAGCGGGCTCGAATCCGACGGCGCCGGTCTGTTCTATGCCGGTGGCGGCGAGAGCGGCAAGGTTCGCGCGGTTCGCCGGCCCAAGACCGCGCGGGCCTGATGCCCGGCGGGTGGTCAGCACCCGCCATCTCCCACCCACCCAACGCCCTGTGCAACAACCGCTTCCCCAGGCGGCGGTTGAAGCCGCCGCATGGGCGTGCCCTGTTTGACAACCCCCAAAGGAGCACCGCATGACCACCGCCATCCACAACCCCTCACTCCACCACCCCGTCGTTCCGCGCAGCGATTGGCTGGCCGCGCGCCAGGCCCTGCTGCTGCGCGAAAAAGAACTCTCGCGCCAGCAGGACCAGATCGCCGCTGAGCGCCGCGCGCTGCCCTGGGTGCGGGTGGACAAGCCCTACCTGTTCGACACCATCACCGGCCCGCGCACGCTGGCCGACCTGTTCGACGGCCGGCGCCAGCTGCTGGTGCAGCACTTCATGTTCGGCCCCGGCTGGGAGCAAGGCTGCCCGAGCTGCTCGTACATGGCCGATCACATCGACGGCATGAACATCCACCTGGCCCACCGTGACATCACCCTGGTGGTGGTTTCGCGCGCGCCGCTCCCGCAGATCGAGCGTTTTCGCCAGCGCATGGGCTGGCGTTTTCACTGGGTGTCATCGCACGGCAGCGACTTCAACCACGACTATGGCGTGAGCTTCAGCACCGAGCAGGTGGCGCGTGGCGAGGTGCCCTACAACTACACGGTGCAGCGCTTTCCGGCCGAAGAGGCGCCGGGCATCAGCGTGTTCCACAAGGAGCCGGGCGAGGGTGCGGACGTGTTCCACACCTACTCCACCTACGGCCGCGGGGTCGAGGTGATGATGGGCGCCTACCCCCTGATCGACCTGACCCCCACAGGCCGCAACGAGCCCAACCCCGAGTACACGATGGACTGGGTGCGTCACCACGACCGCTACGAAGGCGCCGTGCCCTTCCAGCCCGCGCCATCGCCGCTGGCGGCAACGGCGACCACCGCCGTGGCCACGGCCGGCGGCTGCTGCCACGCACAGGCCTGAGGCAGGCCGGGAGCCCACGGATGGACACGCTGTGGCCCTGGCTTGCCATGGCCGGCACGGGCGCCCTGCACGGGCTCAACCCCGCCACCGGCTGGGCCTGCGCAACCGCCTGGGGCCTGCGCTCTGGCGGCAATCGGGTAAAGGCGCAGCCGCTGCGCGCCCTGCTGCCCATTGCCATCGGCCATGCCGCGTCGGTGGCACTGGTGGTGGCTGCGGTGGTGTGGGGCTGGGCGCTGCCGCGCAGCGTGCTGCAGGCCGCAGCAGGCTGCCTGCTGGCCGCAGCTGTGGCGGTGTACCTGTGGCGCCGTGCACCGCGCAAAGCCCGCACATCGGCCGGGCATGTGGGGCTGGTGCTGGGTGCGTTTCTGGCATCCACGCTGCACGGCGCGGGGCTCATGTTGGTGCCGGCGCTGGCACCGCTGTGCCTGGGCAGCGGTGCGGTGGGGCAGGGCGCCGGTGCAGCGGGTCCACTGTGGTGGGCGTTGGCGGCGGTTGCGGTGCACATGGCGGCCATGCTCGCGGTCACCGGCCTGGTGGCCACGGGTGTGTGCCGCTGGGTGGCGCTGCGCCGGCGCACACCTGCCCAAGCCTAGCCCAAGCGCTTTTCCTGCCGCAGCTGCGCGCCAATGCGCCGGATCTCCGCCTCGCCCTGCGCCAACGCCTCGCGGCTGGTATGCACCGAGTAGCGGCCCATCACCAGTTCGTACGGGTGCTTGGCGGCCGAGCCCAGCACGAAGTGCGTGTCGCCCCGGGCCACGAAGTCGATGGCGCCGTTCGATTCCTCGAACACCGCAAGCTCGCCTGCGCCCACGCTATCTACGGCGCCGCCCGCATCCAGCGCGCCCGCTGCCACCGCCACCCATGCCACCGTGTGGCCTGCGGGCGGCACATAGCGCCAGTGCTCGCCGTCGCGCAGCTGCACGGCCAGGTAGGTCATGGGTGAGGGGGCGTCGATGGGGCTGTGTACCGCACCGTAGCTGCCCAGCAGCACGCGGGCCGGGCCTGCCTGGGGAACCTCGTTCGCCGCCAGGTACTGGCTCAGCGCGGGCGCGTTCTCCAGCGCAGCGGGCAAGGCCACCCAGAGCTGAAAACCCAGCGATGGGGCATCGCCTATCGGCGCACCGGTATGCCACACGCCGTTGCCCGCGCGCATCCACTCCACGCTGCCTGCGTGCAATGTGCCGTTCTTGCCGGCAGTGTCCTCATAGGACATATCGCCCGCCATCAGATAGGTCAGCGTGGCAATGCCTGAATGCGGGTGCATGCCAAAGCCGCGAAAGGCCGCAGGCGAGTCCGATGCGAACAGGTCCAGAAAGACGAAGGGTTTGATCCACTCCCCCACGTCGCCAGGGCTCACCAGCCGCGTGATGGGCCCGTGCGAGCTGCCTCGCGTGCGGTAGGCGATGGCACGGCTTGCCACAGAGGCAACCGGTGCTTCGGCCAATGCGGTGTTCATACAGCCTCCCTTGCGGTCTTGAGCGCCTTGGCCCACCAGGCCATGTCGTCCAGCAGGCCCTTGGCCGACTGCGCCAGGTGCGGGTAATCCTCGAAGCGTTTGCCCTGCTGCCAGACCCCGAGGAATTCGACCATGCCCATGTGTACAGCATTGCGCACGGGTGCCATCTGCAGCTCGGTAGCCACCAGGCGCAACTGCTCCACGGCACGCGCCGCACCCACGCCGCCATAGCCCACAAAGCCGATGGGCTTGCGCGCGAACTCCTTGTACGCGTAGTCAAACGCGTTCTTGAGCACGGCCGTGGGGCCGTGGTTGTACTCGGCGGTGATCACCACCAGCCCGTCCAGCGTGGCCAGCTTCTGCGCCCAGCGCTGCGCGGCCTCGTTCTTCACCGGCGCCCAGGCAGGCGACAGTGCTTCGTCGAAGAACGGCATGGGGTAGTCGCGCAGGTCGATGAGTTCGGCCGAGACATCGGTGCGCTGGCTGGCGATGCCGTGGAACCACTGCGCCGGCTTGTCGGCAAAGCGGCCCTCGCGGGTGGAGCCGATCACGATGCCGATATGGGGCAATTGCGAAATTGTCATAGGTGGGAGTCCTTCCTGGGAGTGGTGGAGGGGCCGTGCACCCCGATGCCTTGAAGATTAGGGCGTACCCCATTGGTTGACTAGATGGCACAATGGGATTGCACTCATCCATCCATGAAAGGTATCCGTGACCACACCTGCGCTCGACCTCAATGACGTCGCCCTGTTCGTGCAGGTGGTGCGCAGCGGCAGCTTTGCCGAGGCCGCACGCCGCCTTGGCGTGCCGCCCAACACCGTGAGCCGGCGCGTGCAGCAGCTTGAGGCGCAGCTGGGCACGCGCCTGCTGCAGCGCTCTACCCGCAAGCTCACGCTCACCAGCGCGGGCGAGGCCTTCCATGAGCGCTGCGCGGGAGCCGTCGATGGCCTGCAAGAGGCCGGGCAGGAGCTGCGCCTGGGCAGCGACGAGCCCACCGGCTCGGTGCGCGTGGCGGTGCCGGCGGATTTCTTCGACTTCTTTCCCATGGAGTGGATCGCCGCCTTCCTGGCCGCGCACCCGCGCGTGCGGCTCGACTTCGTGCTCAGCGATGGGCGCTCGGACCTGATTGCCGAGCGCATCGACGTGGCCTTTCGCGGGGGCGAGGTGGGCGACTCGGGTTACGTGGGCCGCCAGCTCTTTGCGGCCCGGGGCGACTGCCTGGTGGCCAGCCCCGTCTACCTGGCCGCGCGCGGCATGCCCGCCACGCTGGCCGACCTGGCCGCGCACGACGCCATCATGGCCAGCCACGCAGGCAGCAGCGGCTCCTGGCGCCTGGTGGGGCCCGATGGCGCCGTGCACGAGGTGCAACAGGCCAGCGGCCGCTTTGGTGCCAACACCGCCCAGGCCCTGCGCCGCGCCGCCGTGGCCGGCCTGGGCATTGCGCTGCTGCCCACCGGCATGTCCCGGCTCGACCTGCAGGCCGGCCTGCTGGTGCCCGTGCTGCCCCAGTACCAGCGCAAGGGCCAGGGCCTTACCGTGCTGTACCCCAGCCGCAGGCACCTGCCACTGGCCGTGTCGGCCTTCATCGCGCTGGTGGTGGACAAGCTCGGTGAGCTGGAGAAGACGCCCGAGGGGCGGTGCTGACGATGCAGGCTACTTGGAGCGGATAACAAAACTCAGCGAAGCGGTTCTGGCTAGGCGCTACACATCAGATGTCTTGCAGGCAGTACGCGTAGTACGACAAGACGCGGCAACGACGCCAGAAGAGTTTTGTTAGCCGCTCTTACCAGGTCGACGGCACGTACTTGTTGCCCGCCGCCTTATAGCTCTCGATCGCGGACTGCAGCAGTGCGTATTGCTGGCAGCCACTGGCGCCGCACTCGCTCCCGAGGGTGGCCAGGCGCGCCTGCGCCTTGCCGAGCTGGCCCTTCATCAGGTACAGCTCACCGGAGTATTCGAGCGTGTTGCGATGGCGCGGGTCGATGCGCAGCGCTTCATCGTAGTGCTTGCCGGCTGCAACCAGGTCGGGCTTCTTGCTGTGGCGCAGCGTGTAGCCCATCAGGTTGTGCCAGTCGGCGCTGCCCGTGTCGTTGATGCGCTTGAGCTCCTCGAACGCCGCAGACCACTGCAGCGAGCGGGTGAAGTAGCGCGCCTGGGCCAGCTTGTCTGCTGCCGGGGCTTGCGTATGCGCAGGCGGCTGGCTGGCGGGGCGGGTGGGTGCCGGCGGCGGCGGTGTCGGCGGCATGTCTGCCGCATAGGCAGTGGCGCCCGCCTGGATCAGCAGGGCAGACAGGGCCAGCAGCGTGCGTGTGGTCTGGGTGGTCATGGCGTGTTCCTCGGGGTGACGTTGTGCCGTAGCACCACAGCATGCCCCTGCCTGCCGCTGAGCGCAAGGCTAATCGCCATCGCCCTGGCGTAAAAAAGCCCGCACTCCCCAAAGAAGTGCGGGCCAAGTTGCTGTGTCTCTGCCCTCCCACCAGTCAGGGCAGCAGCGGGCATGACGCCATCAGAAGTTGTGGCGCACCCCCATGGCAAACGAGCTGAAATCGTTGCCGGCGGCCGACACGCCGTAGTTGGCGGCCTGGTTGTTGTTGATGCGGGTGTAGTAGGTGTAGATCTTGGTGCGCTTGCTCAGGTGGTAGTTGTAGCCCAGCGTGTACTGGGTGGCGGCCGTGTTGTCCACGCGGGAGTAGTCGCCTGCGCGGCCCACGTTCAGGTGGAACTCGGACACGTCCACGATGTAGGCGGCCGACAGGCGCACGTTGGTGCGGTTGCCGCCGTTGGCGATAAAGGCGTTCTTGTCGCGTTGCACATAGGCGCCCAGCACGAACGGGCCGGTCGAGTACGAAGCGCGCACGGCAAACTGGCTCTGGTCATCGAGCTTGGAGTAGCCGGCACCCAGGCCCAGTGCGCCGATGGCGTAGTTGGCGGCCAGGTCGACGCTGTTCTTGCCGCCGGTGCCGCTCACCTTCTCGTGCATGGCCCAGCCGGCCTCGAACGTGGCGCCACCAAAGCTCGGGGTGCGGTAGGCGATCTTGTTCACGTCGCGGGCCGGGTAGGCATACAGCGCATCTGCCGACGAACCGGTGTCGTGGTTGTGGTTGCTGATGTAGTCGGCGGTGGCGTAGTACGACTCCGAGGTGAAGTTGCCCATGCGCAGCATGCCGAAGCCGCCGGAGAGGTTCACCTCGCTCTGGCGGGCGAAGACACCGCGGGAGTCGATGACACCGGTGCTGGAGTCAAAGCCGCTTTCCAGCTGGAAGCCCGCCTTCAAGCCGCCGCCCAGGTCTTCCTGCCCCTTGAAGCCGAAGCGGGAGGAGTTGTTGAACAGACCGGTCTTGGACACGTCGCCATCCTTCTGGCGCTCGAACGTGGTGTTGATCCGGCCGTACAGGGTCACGCTGCTCTGGGCAAACGCAGCAGACGTGCCCACCAGGGCCAGCGCTGCAATGGCGCAGCGATTCATCGTTTTCATTGGCAAGGTTCCCTCAATCAAATTGTGTTTGATGACAAATAATCACAAACCAGAAAATGCGGGTATGCATTTCCTGGTCGTCGCTACCAGCAAGTTTGATGCCGAGGACGCTGTGATCGTTGCAGGTTGCAACGAAGAGGGATGCTATTGGCCTGCGCCACGGGGCGCCACAGGGGTAAGTACCGCTGGCCCACAGTGACTGTCATGTGACAGGCAATGTGGCACATGGCACCAGGCCGCGGGCGGGAGTGCGGGCCTGCACCGCAATGACGCCAACCCGGGCACTGCTTTGCACGTCGGCAGCGCACGAAGCGGCTGCCGCAGGCGCAGCGGTTGCCGAAATGCCATCGCACCCGGTGCCGCTGTTTCCTTTCGCCCATTGACAATCAGGAATATGTGTAATAAAGTCATTTACACACAAGCACAAACGAATCCAATTTTCTCCATGCCCACCAGTACCCGCTTCGCCGTAGCAGTGCACGTCCTGACCGCCTTGGCCGTCAGCGATGGCACGCCCATGCGATCCGAAGATCTCGCGTACTCGGTGAACACCAGCGCGGTGGTGATACGGGGCCTGCTGTCGCGGCTGGGCGAAGCCGGATTCACCCGTTCGCAACTGGGCGCTGGCGGCGGGGCGATGTTGGCCAAGGCTGCTGCAGACATCCGGCTGCTGGATGTGTACGAGGCCGTCGAAGACCCCGAGCTTTTTTCGCTCCATCGCACGCCGCCGTGCGAGAACTGCGCGGTGGGCGGCAATATTCTGCAGGCGCTGCAACCCACCCTGGCCCGGGCGCGCGGCGCCCTGGAGCAAGAGCTCGCCAAGACCACCGTTGCAGATGTCGCTGGCGAAGTGGCCCGGCTCGGCAAGTTCTCCATCCCTCTCGTCTGGTGACTTCGGACGGCCTATTTTTTGTTCAAAAATGTCATAGTGACGGTGACACACATTCATTAAAAACCAGGATTTCCTGGTTTCCACGAAGGGAGTTGCCCAGATTGCGAGGGGCGGGCAGCTCCGGTTTTTCATCCCCCTGCATACCTTCAAAGGAAATCAAATGACTATCGGCATCATCGGCTCCGGCGCCCTGGGCTCCAACTTCGCCCGCGCTCTCGCCAAAAACGGCATCTCGGCCACCATCGCCAACAGCCGCGGGCCTGAATCGCTGGCAGCGCTGGTCGCAGAGATCGGGCCCTCCATCAAGGCAGGCACCGTGCAAGAGGCTGCAAGCGCAGACATCGTGATGGTTGCAGTGCGCTGGACCGACGCGCAGAAAGTGCTGGGCGGCTTGCCGGCCTGGAACGGCCGTATCGTGATCGATGGCACCAACCCGGTGGAATTCATCGACCCGGCATCGCCGGACGCCAAAGACCCAAGCAATCCCCTTGCCGCCTATGGCATCAAGGCCGTGGACCTGGGAGGAAAGCACTCCAGCCAGATCATCCAGCAGTTTGCAGCAGGGGCCCGGGTCGTCAAGGCGTTCAACCACCTGGACGTCAACGTGCTGCAGCAGCCTGCGGTGGCAGGGGGCAAGCGTGTGTTGTTCTACTCGGGCGACGATGCCGCAGCAAAGGCCGAGGTGCGCGGCATCATCGAAGCCACCGGCTTCTTCCCGATCGACCTGGGCGCGCTCGACGTCGGTGGGCCGCTCGCCTCGCTGCCTTTTGGCGCACTGTCGATGCACAACCTCGTGAGGATCTAGGCTGTCACGGCGCACGCCGGGCTGCGGTTTTGCTCAAGGCCCTGTGCAGCTTTGGCATGGCGATTTCTGCCAGCCGCAGCCCGCACAGCCCCGTCAGCCGGGGATCCGGGCGATGACCTTGATCTCAAAGTCGAACCCTGCCAGCCAGGTGACCCCGAGCGCCGTCCAGTTGGGGTAGGGCGCGCTGGGGAAGACATCGTTCTTCACGGCCAGCACCGTCTCGAACTGGTTCTGCGGATCGGTATGGAAGGTGGTCACATCCACGATGTCGCCGAGGCTGCAGCCGCCTGCCTTCAGCGTCGCCTGCAGGTTGGCGAAGGCCAGGCGCACCTGGGCTTCGAAGTCGGGCTCGGGCGAGCCGTCGCTGCGGCTGCCGACCTGGCCAGAGACGAACAGCAGATCGCCGGACTGGATGGCTGCCGAATACCGGTGGTTGGCATACAGATCCTGGCGACCGGCGGGGAAAATGGCTTTGCTTTGGCTCATTGGGGGCTCCATGGGTGGGTGGGTGCAGTCACTGTAGCCCTGGCGATTGTTTGGATAAAGCCACTATCTCCTGCATCACTGTTTGTAAAATAAGGATAATCTTTGGGAGAATCCTGTGGACAGGTTTGACGGCATGCGGGCTTTTGTGCGGGTGGTCGAGTCGGGCAGCTTCACCAAGGCCGCCGACAACCTGGGCTGGAGCCGCACCACGGTGACCCAGCTGGTGCAACAGCTGGAGGCGCGCTTGCAGCTCAAGCTGCTGCACCGCACGACCCGCCGGGTCAACGTCACCACCGATGGCGCCGTCTACTACGAGCGGGTGGTGCGCCTGCTGGCGGAGCTCGATGACATCGAAGGCAATCTCCCCGGCGCCCCCACCGCTCCGCGCGGCCTGCTGCGCGTGGACGTACCCAGCCCCCTGGCCAACATCCTTCTGGTGCCGGCGCTGCCCGCCTTCCATGCCCGGTTCCCCGACATCCAGCTCGACATGGGCGCCAGCGACCGCAAGGTCGACCTGATCGGCGACAACGTCGATTGCGTCGTGCGCGGCGGCGAGATCAAGGACCAAGGGCTGGTCGCGCGCCACGTGGGCGACCTGCAGCTGGGTGTGTATGCCGCGCCGGCCTACCTGGCGCAGGCGGGCACGCCCGTGCACCCCGATGAACTGCGCGACCCGCGCCACCGCATCGTGCGCTACCGGTGGGACGGGGACCTGCCCTATGCCATGCGCAAGGGCCGCGAAACGGCCAAGGTCGGCGGGCGCTACGTGCTGGCCATCGACGATGGCAACACCTACCTCACCGCAGGGTTGTCCGGCCTGGGCGCGCTGTGGCTGCCCCACTACATGGCCAGGCAACACGTGGCCAGCGGTGCGCTGGTGCCGCTGTTCACGGACTGGCGCATCGATGCCATGCCCCTGTATGTGGCCTACCCGCCCAACCGCTATGTGAGCAAGCAGCTGCGGGTGTTCATCGACTGGGTTGTGGAGCTGATGGCGGTGCATGCACCGCGGGGCGGGTAGGGGGCATGTGAGAGCGGTGCGTCTGCTACCTGTTGAGACCCATGAATCTCAGGTAACTGCTTTGGGTGCGCTATAGCCGCTGCTACGATGGCGGGTATCAGCCGAGGTTGAGTGAAAGCGTCGATAGACGACTTTTGCAGGGGTACTTCAACCATTGCTCGCATCGAGATCGTGCGTTGCAGGCCGATCTGAGCGGTCGATTTCTTGGCAGGCCGGCAAGTCCGGGGCGTGACGCGCGTTTTCACACAGCCTCGGCCATAAGCTGTCGTTTAAAGCCAAGCCGTGAACGACAGGTCCAAACGGACCTCAGACACCCGGACTCGACGCCAAAATGTTCGCGAGTTGCCACTGACCCATAGGCACCGGGATGGGCAACCGGCGCATTGCACAATTGCTATACATTGCACAACGTCACACACCTCCAAGAAGAAGGCCGCATGTCGATCACATCCACTCTGAAGTTCTCCGTTGTCGCACTGGTGCTCGCCACCGGCGGGTCTGTTCTTGCACAGGGCACACCCATCAACGCGGCGGCGTTTGACGCGCTGGTAGCGCAGGGCCCCGTGGCCGATGCGGCGACCATCGCATCGAGCACCTGGGCCACCAAGGTGAAGCAGGCCGGCACGCTGCGCCTGGGCGGTACCCAGACCTCCAATCTCTTCTCGCTGCTGAACGAGAAGGACGGCAAGATTCGCGGTTTCGACGCGGGCCTGGCCCAGCTCGTCACGCGCTACATCCTGGGCGATGGGGCCAAGTACCAGTTCACCCAGGTGAACTCGTCCACGCGCGAGCAGGTGCTCATCAACGACCAGGTGGACATGGTGTTCGCCACGTATTCCATCACCCCCGCACGCGCCGAGAAAATTGCGTTCGCAGGGCCCTACTACACCTCGCAGGCCGGGGTGCTGGTCAAGTCGAACAACAAGGCGATCCAGTCGTACAACGACCTGGCCGGCAAGAAGACCGCCACGCAGGCCGGCTCCACCGGGCCTGCCATCCTGGCGCAGGTCGCGCCCAAGGCCACGGTGCAAGAGTTCCAGACGCACCAGGAGGCCCTGGACGCACTGCGCCAGGGGCGCGTGGATGCCTATGTGACCGACCACACGCTGCTGCTCAACGCCCTGAGCCTGGGCACCGGCGACGCGAAGCTGGCGGGCGCCCCCTTCGGTGCGCAAGATCCCTACGGCATCGGCCTGCCCAAGGGCTCGGATGGCGTAGCCTTCATCAATGCCTTCTTGAAGAAGATCGAAGCCGACGGCACCTGGGCCAAGCTGTGGACCGTGTCCATCGGCCAGCGCACCGGCAGCACCGACGTGCCCAAGCCGCCCGCCCTCCCGTAAACAATGGACGGGGTTTCTCGGCTCCTGGCTGACTACGGGCCTGCTTTCGGGCAGGCCCTTTTGCTCACGTGGAAGCTCACCGCGCTGTCCTTCGTGGCCGGCTTCGCGCTGGGCATGGTGGTGGCGGTGCTCCGGCTCCTTCCCGTTGGGCCGCTGCGCCTGGCCATGACGGTCTACGTCGAGATCTTTCGCAACATTCCCAGCGTGGCGCTGCTGATCTTCATCGTGTTCGCACTGCCCGATCTCAACGTCCTCATCGACTATGAGGCGAGCGTGGTCCTCACCCTGACCCTGGTCTGTTCTGCATTCACGGCGGACTACGTCCGCACGGGCATCAACACCGTCGCCGGTGGCCAGGCGGAGGCTGCACTCAGCCTGGGCATGCGCCCGATGCGCGTCATCACTGCGGTGGTCTTGCCTCAGGCGCTGCGCGCCGTGGTGCAGCCCATGACCTCGCTGCTCATTGCGCTGATGCTGTCGACCTCGCTGGCGTCGCAGGTGCCGCTGCCGGGCCGTGAGCTCACCGCGCTCGTGTCCAAGATCGCCACCGACTCCGCCGCCGGCATGGCCGCATTCGCGGTGGCCGCCGCGATGTACGTGGCCAGCGGCTTGCTCATCGCCTGGGCCGGTGCCACGCTGGAAAAGAAAGTGCGGATCCTGCGATGAGCCGCGCCCTGGAAGACATCCTTTTCGCCGCGCCCAGCCCGCAGGCCCGCAAGCTGACGCGCGTGGTGAGCGTGGTCGCAGCCGCCGTGCTGGTGCTGATGGCTGCAGCCGTCGTGTTCCGCTTCCACTCGGCAGGGCAGCTCGAGCCGCGCCTGTGGGAATTCTTCGCCCGGCCGACGACCTGGGCCTTCCTGGGCAAAGGCCTGCTCGGCACGCTGGCATCGGCGGCGATGGCGGCCGCCATCGCGCTGGCGTTGGGGCTGGTGCTGCTGCTGGGGCGGCTGGCCAAGCCCCGGCTCGTACGCTGGCCGAGCATCGCGGTGATCGAGTTCCTACGCGGCACGCCCACGCTGCTGCTCATCTACGTGTGTTTTTTGGCGCTGCCATCGGTGGGCATCAAGCTCTCCACCTACTGGATGCTGACCCTGCCCGTCGGCCTGAGCACCGCCGCGGTGGTGGCCGAGGTCTATCGCGCAGGCGTGCTCGCCGTTCCCCGCGGCCAGACCGATGCCGCGCGAAGCCTGGGGCTGACCGAAGCCCAGGTCTTTTTGCACATCGTCTTCCCCCAGGCCCTTCGCTACATCGTGCCGGCGCTGGTCGCGCAGCTGGTCATCGTGGTCAAGGACACCACGTTCGGCTATGTCGTCACCTATGGCGAGCTGATGCAGAACGCCAAGGTGCTCATCGCCAACTACAACTCACTGGTGCCCGTGTACCTCGTTGTCGCGGCGCTCTACTGCCTGGTGAACTACGCAATCTCCAGGGCCAGCAAGCGGCTCGGGCAGCCGATGCATTGACCGTCGCCAGGCTGCTCACCGGGCGGCGACGCGGCGCTCTGGCAAGAAAAGAGAAGTGGGTCGGGTCATGGCCGACGCGGGCTGTAGTCAGACATGGGGCGACTGGCCGTATCCGGTGAACAGCCTTCGTTCAGACTCGCTGGGCGAGGACGGCAATGGGCCCGAGACTGCCGCTGATACGATGGCTGCCATCGGCCAAGAGCGGCCATTGCGTTTTTGCGATAGCCAAGCCAAAAACCGAATTTGCAGCGTCGATTGAAGGTCGGAAAGACCGAATATGGGTCTGTGGACAATTTGTCAAGCCAGCGGGCACCGCGCCTGGACACAATGGCGCCTCAGACGCCTTTTCGCTTTTCTACACCACCCTCATGTCTTCCAACATCCTGACTTTTACTTGCGTAGGTGCAGACGCTCTCAAGCTTTCCACGCTGCACGATCACCTTCAGATCGCCGTCGGCAAGTTTGCTGACCAGTGGCCCGCGCCACTGCAGGTTTGCTTCTACGACTGGGAGAAGCCCTTCTTGACCAGTGCGTCGCTGCGCGGCGAGACACTGCGCTTCGTGGTCGACGGCTCATCCGGCGACGAACTGGAGAAAGCGCACATCCAGGCATTGCACGACGCTGGCGCGACGCACATCCGGGTACGCATCTGGTACGGGCAGGTCGGCGAAACGCGAACGCTGCACTACCAGGGCGGCAAGAAGGTTGCGGCCAAGGCCTTCCCGGCGCCGACGCTGACCGAGGATGAGCAGCTGCTGGAGTTGCTGCTCGAGGGCAAGGAAGCAGCCTTCGCCAAGGCCATCAAGGGGGGCGCACCTAAGGACGCGCTCGTCGATGGCGCGCCGCTACTGGTACATGCGGCCAAGGCCAGCCTTGGCAAGGCGGTGTCGGCCTTGTTGAACGCCGGAGCTGACGTGATCGCTTGCCTTGCTTGGGTCGACGAGATCGCTGGGGCGATTCAGCGCCACGGCGGCAAGGCGGCACCCGCACTGCTGCGCACGCTCGTCGAGGCGCCGCAGGCCGATCCCTCGGCGCTGTGGCGTTCCGCAAATGTGCTGCTTGTGCTCTGCGAGTATCCTGAGCTATTGGCCTTGCTGGCGTCGCGCGAGGGCGTTGACGTCAACGCGCAGATCCGCTGGGCCCACAAGGGCCAACTGGAGGGGAGTCTGCTCTTCAACAGCAGATTTCTATTCGACAACCGGCCAGGCGTACTGGCCGTGTTGGAGGCATTGGGGGCGCGCTCCGTACCGCCGCCGACCATGAGTGATCAACGCCGCCTCGAGCGAATGTACTTTCAGGAACGCGACGCCGACACCATTGCCGAGCTGGTCGCCGCGGGGGTGGACCTGGACACACCGCTGTGGGATCACCGCCCCATCTCCTTGCTGCGCAACTTGTTTCGTCACCCCACGATGGGATGCAGACCGCTGACCCTGGCCAACGAACTTCTCGCAAGCGGTGCAAGCGCTGCATTCTGGATGGAGCCAGATGCGTTTCAGGACGAGGTGCTAAAGGGCCTTTTCGATACCGATAATCTGGCCTGGATAACCGATGCCACGCTAAGCGACGAGCGCCGTTTTGTCCCGCAGCGCGATGCCAACCTGGTCGCCAACTTCATTGGCGGGCTGCTTGCCCGAGGCCTGGACGCAAACATGACGGTGCGCCTGTGCGTGGAAAAGCTGTCGAGCAAAGGCAGAGGCGCGGCGGGTAGCTACAAGAGCCTGCATTGGCGCGGCCCTCTTCTCGGTGCCGTCGCGTTGCTCCTGTGCGGTCGAGGCACGGAGATGCGTTCGATCTGCCTGCCACTTGTCGAGCTGCTGTTGAGCCACGGAGCCAACCCGGATACCGAAGGCGAGTTGCTCGACGCCATGAAGAACGAGACAAACTGGGTAGTCCATCTGCGTGGCGACTGGACCATCGAAGCGTGGCGAGACCATGCCGCAACAGGCACGGTGCTTGAACGCCTCCGGCAACGGCAGGCGCAGGATCCGGACGAGGTCGATGCGGTCTTGATCGCCAGCATGGAGCGGACCGTCGCCTCCGCACGATGAGTTTGACTTGACCATGTCCAATTGCATTGGGTTGAATCTGGTCGAAAGTCCGCTTTGGGCCCACAGCGGAAGTTCAAGATTCCGCAAAGCAGTCGTTCAATGGTGAAGCTGAGCCGCGAGCGACGGCCTGCCGACCTGAGTCGGCTCGAGCGACTGGTTAGCGATGCTCAAGTAGATACAGGCCACATCTCTCGGCCCATTCACGAACGGGTTCAATGCACGCGGGATTGTTGAAATAGAAGTGATGCGTGTCATCCCAGCTTTCCAAAAATGCGCAGTCCAGCTCGGGTAGGACGACTTGAAAATGACGGTGTCTAAGAGTTTGGCCACCATTCGGCGTGCAGTAATTTGATAGCGCCTCTGGGGAGATGAACTCGCGAAATGTGGTGCGGTCATGCGCGCGCCTGCGAAAAGTAAAGGACAGGACAGGTGTTTCGGCAACAAGCAAAGCACAGAACGCAGCGTGACATGCGTTCCGAATTTGCTGCTCCTCTCGTGGGACATTTTCCAAAAGTCTATTGGCTTCGTCGCGCGTAAGCCAATGATCGAAGACGGTGATCGCCACCCCTCTCGGGATGCCAAAGCGGTTCTCTTCGTTCCAGACTACTGTTTTGAGCCAGGGGTACTGACTCCGCAACTCGGTTTGGCGAATGCTTGATAGATTACGAAGGCGGCGCGCTTGCATGGCTAAATTCTTATGGGGCTCACGCCGCTATCTATCGCCGCGCTTGCGCCCAGCGCCGGCTTGCGTTTCGGCTGTAAACCGTTGAAATTGCTGAGCTTTCTGCCATGCTCTTCAAGCTCTAACCTCATTAAAAATCCTGTGAAAAGAGGCAGTCGTTACATGTTCGCTTATGGCAGAGGCTGTGTAAAAACGCGCCATACGCCCTGGTGCTGCTGGTCTTCTCAGAAATCGACCGCTCAGAACGGCCTACAAGGCACGATCTCGATGCGAGCAATGGTTGAAATACCCCCGCAAAAGTCAGCCATCGACGTTTTCACACAGCCTCGGCCGTATGCCGCCGCAGCAGCGGCACAGCTTTCCCGTGTGAACCTTAGCAGCATCCTACAGATGGCCTCGACGACTTATGTCCACGCCCAAGGTCATCGGGGGATACTGATGCCTTACAGTGAGTGCCAGGCCAGTTACGAAGACAAGTTGGATAGCTGAATCAGGGCCTTCGCCCAAGGCGTCCCAAACGCGAACTTCTGCAATCACTGCGGGTAAATACTTCCGAACCGCGTCGATTTGCTCGGACGCCCTCCAGTTTTCCGGCCAGCCCGCTGGCATCCTTGTCGAACTCGACACTTCCTGCAGTTTGATGCCCAGGGCTGGGTAGGCACCTGGTATTGAAACCTCGCATGGTGAAACTTGGACCGTCGGGGATTCGGCGATAGTCAATCTGACAAGGTCAGTTGCAATAGCCGCTGTTGTTTGGTCTACCCAAGCAGGATGTGTCTTCCTTGGCGGACATATCCAGACAGCCTCGAGCAGCTGATTGATCATCGAAGAAGGGTGCATTTTGTCTAAGTGCCGGACTCCAACGTCCACTCTTGGCCGAGGCTGTGTAAAAACGCGCCATATGCCCTGGTGCTGCTGGTCTTCTCAGAAATCGACCGCTCAGAACGGCCTACAACGCTCGATCTCGATGCGAGCAATGGTTGAAGTACCCCCGCAAAAGTCAGCCATCGACGTTTTCACACAGCCTCGGCCGATAGCGGAAGTCTAGCTGGTGGCTCCAGCGCCCTGTATCACCCAAGAAGGCGACTGGACAAAGCTGCACAGATGCTCACGTCCCCGATTTGGAAATGACCACGAGCGCCGAACTGAGTGTCCAGCTCCCGCCGTTCCAGCTGTCCAGCTCAGTTCGTCCCCACTGTCCAGCAGCGACCGAAATACGCACTTGCAACTTTATCAGCGACACCTGAAGCCCTCGACCACATGCGCAGCGTGGCAGGCTGGCAGTGTTCGAGCTGCGACCGGACCCTGCCACTGCCAGCCCGCGAGTTGCACCGGGGAGCGTGCGCGCTGCGCGACGTTGGGGACTGCTCAAGCCTTCACTTCGACCACCTGTTCGAAGCCGCCGAAGATCATGCGTTTGCCGTCGAAGGGCATGGGCGGGTTGCCGGGGGCGGACGGGTCCATGCGCGGGTCTTCCATCATCTTCTTCATGCCTGCGTCGCGTGTGGCCTTGTCCGGCCATTCGACCCACGAAAACGCCACCGTTTCCTCGGCCGTGGCCTGGACCGCGCGGCGGAAATCGGTGACTTTGCCGTCGGGGACGTCATCGCCCCAGCCCTCGATCACCCGGATGGCGCCCAGCTCGATGAAGATCGGGTCGAGCTTGCGCGCGTGCTCGATGAATTTTTGCTTGTTGGCGGTGGGTACTGCGATCACGAAACCGTCGATGTAAGACATGTCTTGACTCCTGTTGGGTTGACCATGCGGCGCGCCCGCCCGTGGGCACCCCGTCATCACACGACGAACGACAGTACGCCCAATCGACATGGGGCGCCTGGAAAGACACGTTTTTTTACCAGTGACTGGAGCGATGCCACTGCAGGACGCCTGTTGCGTCGGCCGCCGCGTTGCGTTCTCGGCAAGGTGCCCATGTCCCCGCGAGCAACCCCATCGCCACCCAGAGCACGGCCCCACGGGGGTGACAGCCGGTTGGCCTACGCTGCGGTCAGTTGGCTGATTCTTGCCATCGCCTTGTGGATCCCCGGGGCGCGGTCCGGAACGTCTTCTCTGTCCACACCAGGGGTGATGGCATCGCTCCCATCCTTGACGGAGGTCATCCGGTGCAGAAAGAGCAGGCTCTCCTTCAAATCGGCGGATTCCGTCACGTCGGACATCATTCCTTTGAAATCCGTGATCACCTCGCGGTAGGCACTGCCGTCCTTTTCCAGGCTGCCGACCTGCCGGTACCACGATGCCTTGCGCAGGTGCTCGAAGAAGGACAGCACTTCGGGCTGGAATGCACCCTCCTGCCCATCAATCAGAATATCCCGCCCGGGCGCAAACGTCTCGCGGTAGGGGAGCAGGGCTGTGAGCTCATCCGCCTCGATGGCGAAAGGCAGCTCGGCCAGCTTCTTGCGGGGCCCTTTGAGCCAGCGCAGCTTGACTTCCTGCGCATGGTCCGCAAGGGTCTGGGGGATTTTGCCCACCTCTTTTCCGTACATCTGGATGTCCTGGACGATCAGGTAGCGCTCCCCTTGAAGGGCCGTTCGCGCCTCTTCGCACGCCCGCATGATCCAGTAGGCCTGGTCTGCGTCCTTGGCACCGAAGCGCTTGGAACTCTGGGCAATGAACCCGATGTTCTGCGCCATGTTCCAAGCCGCCACTGCCCAGTAGCGGTAGTCTGTCAGCTTCTCCTGCGAGGGGGATTCGTCATGGATGTACTCGTTCCAGGCACCGCTCGGCACGGTTCCGACGGCGGCGGCGGTCGATGATTTTGCTGGCGCGCCCAGCCACCCGTATCCATGGGCCTTGCCCCCTTCGAAAACACAGAGCGCGTAGTCCTTGCTGCTCTCCTCGGACTCGAAGCGGACAAAGCTCCCATCGCGCACAAAGGGCGCCAGCGCCTCCAAGCGTTGGGATACCCGCTCGGTGATCTTGTCGACATCGATCTCGTCGATTTCCAGCACGTTTCTCTGGCCCTTGCCCTGCCAGCCTATCGCCGCCAGCGCGGCATCGAATGGCATGTCCTCAGCAATCCAGCCCTTGTCCAGCAGGAGCTTGGAAATCTCCTTCGCATGTTTCTTGGCAATCTTGATGTTGATGTCAGTCTGGCGAAACGCGATACCCATTCTCAATTCCTTGCAGAGACTTTTTAAGTGCATGCGCATCCTAAGCGCCTGCAAGGTCCTGGCACTGGACACTTTGTCCAGTGCCAGCATGTCCGCAGGCGCTAGACTTTCGCCTGCAGTTGCAGTGCTCAACCGGTTTGAACCCTTGCTGAATGGTTCAAGCCTCAACAATATCAACAGGGAGGAAAAAATGATTGAAGTCAACGGTGGGGTGGTGGGTGTGTCGGATCGCGCGGTGGTTTTCAGCACGCAAAAAGATCTTGAGCCACGTGCTCTGGCAACGCTCGGCAAGAAGGAAAAAGCCCAATTGGGCGAGCACGGCAGGTTGATCGAGAAGGACAAGGTGGCTTCGGTGCATGCGGCCAAGGATGCACGGTTCACCACGGTGATTACCGCGAAGGGCCTGGGCGACGACATCGGCGTGCATGCCCTGTCGGAGGCCGCCCAAAAGCGCATCGTGGCCAGCGTTCAGGCGCTGATGGGCCAGAGCGGCAAGGCCGAACAGCTGCGGCCAGGGCTCTTGCAGCGGTCGGGAAAATCCATCTTCCTTGCCATTGCCACGCTGGTGCTCACCGGGTTGTTCTACTTCGTCGTGTCGTCGATGGGCAATGCATCGGTCGAGGCCTCAGGCAAGCATGCCGGCAAGGAAAAGCTGCTGTACTCCATCGCCAGCACATTGGGCCCCAAGGGCACGCTGTTGGTCGGCGGCGTGATTGCAGCGCTGTTTCTCTTCAGTGCCTACAAGAACAGCAAGAAAAGCTGGTTGACAGAGCGCTATTCTTTCTGAGGATTGCCTCGCTGCTGGGGAGAGCCTGCCCCAGCCATGAGCGGCCGTTCAAGCGCCGCTTGGCGTATTGCACGCAAACCTCCAAATGTACGGGCTTGCCCTGGCGGAGTCGTATCTCCGGTTCCAATGGACGCGGGTCAATGCCCTGCGGGCCCATGAACCGCCCACCCCTTGGCCACGCACTCCGCATCGAACTGTTTTGCCAGGTCGGCCAGCGCAATCGAGCCCAGCCGCGCGATCAGCAGCGCCTCGGCCTGGCGCAGGGCGTCGTCCAGGGCGGCGTTGACCACGCGCTCCACCGCGCATTCGGGGTTGTCGCTGCCGTTGCCGATGGCAAACAGGTGCGGCCCGCCCACGGCGTTGTGGATGTCGAGCAGCGTCACCTTCGCCAGGTCGCAGGCAATCGTCCAGCCACCGCCATGGCCCTTTTCTGACCGCACATAGCCCGCATCGCGCAGGCCCGCCATCGTGCGGCGCACCACCACGGGGTTGGTCTGCAGCATGGCGGCGATCTGCTCGGAGGTGAAGGGCGCATCGTGCCGCGCCATGTGCAACAGCACGTGGAGCATTCGGGACAAGCGGCTATCACTGCGCATGAGGTTTTGGTCCTTGGATGGAGCGCCTCAAAACACTCTTCTGGCGTCGTTGCTGCGTCTTGTCGTACTGCTCGTACTGCCTGCGACACAGCGCCTAGCTAGAACCGCTTCGCTGAGTGTTGTGAGCCGCTGGGGTGTGATTCTTGAATCATTGTAAGTTGCATGAAATTGGGTGGCGCGTTATCATGAAACTTCAAAAGTATCGTGAATCAAAAGGAACCCCACATGCACTACGACGCCATCGTGATCGGCGGCAGCTATGCCGGCCTGGCTGCCGCAACCCAACTGGCGCGGGCGCGCCGGCGTGTGTTGGTGGTGGACGCCGGCCAGCGCCGCAACCGCTTTGCCGAGCACTCGCACGGCTTTCTCACGCAAGATGGCACGCCTGCAGCCGACATCGCAGCCCAGGGGCGCGCGCAGCTCATGGCCTACCCGACGGTCGAATGGCGCGAGGGCAAGGTCACGGCTGCCGAGCGGGCAGGGCAGGGCTTTCGCGTCGAGGTGAATGGCTTGCCTGATGCCATCGATGCCCGCCGCCTGGTGCTGGCCACCGGCGTCATCGACCACCTGCCCGAGGTGCCCGGGCTGGCCGAGCGCTGGGGCCGCCACGTCTTTCACTGCCCGTACTGCCATGGCTACGAGCTGAACCAGGGCCGCATCGGCGCCCTGGGCGTGTCGCCGTTTTCCATGCATGTCGCGTTGATGCTGCCCGACTGGGGCCAGGCCACCTTCTTCCTGAACGGTGCCTTCGAGCCCGATGCGGACCAGCTGGCGCAGCTGCAGGCACGCGGCGTGGTGCTGGAGCGCGGGCTCATCGACCGCATCGAAGGCGCCATGGACATCGTGATGCGTGACGGCCGCGTGATTGCGCAAGACGGCCTGTTCACCCTGACCCGCGTGGAGGTGGCCAGCCCCATTGCCCAGGCCCTGGGCTGCGAGTTTGAAGACGGGCCCCTGGGCCGCACCATCAAGACCGACGCCATGAAGGCCACCACCGTGCCCGGCGTGTATGCCTGCGGCGACGCGGCGCGCCAGGGCGGCTCGCTGCCGCTGGTGGTGGGCGACGGCACGCTGGCGGGCGCGGCCACGCACCAATCGCTGATCTTTGGCGCGCATTGAAAGCGCGTCATGTGACCGGATGAAACCAATTGGTTTTAATAAAACTAATTGGTAGAAATTAAAACCAAACGGTCATACAATCGGCCCGCGCCCATCTTGGCGTGTGAGTGCATCCCCATATTGAGGAATGAAATCATGAAGAAGACCCTGGTTGCCCTGGCCCTTACCGCAGGCGCCACCTTTAGCGCAATGGCGCAAGACATCGTTGACACCGCCGTGAAGGCCGGTAACTTCAAGACCCTGGTGGCAGCCGTGCAGGCCGCCGGCCTGGTGGACACGCTCAAGGGCCCCGGCCCGTTCACCGTGTTCGCGCCCACCGATGAAGCGTTTGCCAAGATCCCCAAGGCCACGCTCGACGGCCTGCTCAAGGACAAGGCGGCGCTCACCAAGGTGCTCACCTACCACGTGGTGCCCGGCAAGGTCATGGCCAAGGACGTCAAGGCCGGCAAGGTCAAGACCGTGCAAGGCCAGGAGATCACCGTGTCCACCAACATGGGCGTGATGGTCGACCAGTCCAAGGTCATCGCCACCGACGTCGCCGCCAGCAACGGCGTGATCCATGCCATCGACACGGTGCTGATGCCCAAGTAAGCGGCCCACGGTTTGCGCGCCTGCCCGTGCAAAGCTGCCGGGTGGCGCAGATTCAAGGGGGCCTGTCCGGCAGGCCCCCTCTCTTTTCATCCACTGTCTGACAGCGAGGAGAGATTCCCATGAACACTGCATTCAACCGCCGCACCGTCCTTCTGGCCGCCGCCCTGGGGGCCAGCACCACCGTGCTCCAGGCCTGTGGGGGCAGCGACGACGAACCCCAGCGCAACATCGTCGAACTGGCGCAGAACACCCCGGAGCTGAGCATCCTTGTCGAGGCCGTGGTGGCCGCCGGGCTGGCGCCCACGCTGAGCACGGGCAGCCTCACCGTGTTTGCCCCCACCAACGCGGCCTTCGCCGCGCTGCTGGCCGAGCTGGGCCTGACCAAAGAGGCGCTGCTGGCCAACAAGCCCCTGCTCACCGCTGTGCTCACCTACCACGTGCTCGGTAGCCGGGTGGTGCGCGCAGACGTACCTCTGGGCAAGGCCATCACCCCGGTCTCCGGCGGCTTCTTCAAGATCGAGTCTGCCAACGGCCTCAAGATCACCGATGGCCGCAACCGCGTCACCACCATCACCAGCACCGACATCCAGGCCAGCAACGGCGTGGTGCACCTGGTGGACCGCGTGCTGCTGCCGGCAGACAAGGACATCGTGGCCACCGCCATGGCGGTGCCCGACTTCAGCATCCTCGTCGAGGCCGTGGCCGCCGCCGGCCTGGTGGCCACGCTGAAAGGCCCCGGCCCGTTCACCGTGTTCGCGCCCACCAATGCCGCCTTTGCGGCGCTGCTGGCCGAGCTGGGCCTGACCAAGGAGGCGCTGCTGGCCGACACCGCCTTGCTGACCCGCGTGCTCACCTACCACGTGGTGCCGGCGCGGGTGCTGAAGGCCGAGGTGCCCGTCAACACCGCCATCGCCACCGTGCAGGGCCAGAGCTTCACGGTCAACCCCAGCCTCGTGATCACCGACCAGAGCCTTCGCACCAGCCGCATCACCGGCACCGATGTGTTTGCCAGCAATGGCGTGGTGCATACGGTGGACCGGGTGCTTTTGCCCAAGTAGGCTGGCCGCACCCTCTGCGCAGTACCCCAGAAACCACGCCGCCGGGCTTCTGGGGGCTGCAACGGATTTTTTGAGTTCATCGCCCATGTCCACCACCGCATCCCCCTGGCTTCGCCGCGCCGCACTGGCCTGGCTTGCCTCCATGGCACTGGCCCTGGCCGCCTGCTCATCCACCGCCCCGCCGCCCGGCATCACCCCCGTCACGCCGTTCGACCTGGCGCGCTACGAGGGCCGCTGGTACGAGGTGGCGCGGCTCGACCATTCCTTCGAGCGCGGCATGACGGACGTGAGCGCCACGTACCAGCGCCAGGCGGATGGCAGCGTGCGCGTGCTCAACCGGGGCTTTGACACCACCAAGGGCAGCCAGGGCGGCGAATGGCGCCAGGCCGTGGGCAAGGCACTGTTCACGGGCGATGCGCAGACCGCCTCGCTCAAGGTGTCGTTCTTCGGGCCGTTCTACGGCGGCTACCACGTCGCCGCGCTCGACGCCGACTACGGCTGGGCCCTGGTGGTGGGGCCCGACCGCAGCTACTGCTGGATCCTGTCGCGCAGCAAGCAGCTGGCGCCGGGTGTGCGCGAGCAGCTCATCGCCCGCGCCAGCGCGCTGGGCATCGACACCCAGGCGCTGATCTGGGTGACCCAGCAACGCACCGACCCGCAGCCATGAGCGCAGCCGCACACACCCGCCTGCAGTTTGCCGTGGTCGGCGCCGGCCTGGCCGGCCTGTCGTGCGCGCAGGCACTGCTGCAGGCCGGCCATGCCGTTCAACTGCTGGACAAGAGCCGGGGCCCCTCGGGCCGCATGGCCACGCGGCGGGCCGAAGACGAGGGCACTGGTGCCTGGCAGTGCGACCATGGCGCCCAGTATTTCACCGCACGCGACCCGGCTTTTCGCGCCGAGGTGGCGCGCTGGCAGTCAGCCGGCGTGGCTGCGCCATGGCCTGCGCGCCTGGCCAGCGTTGATGGCACGGCCTGGACCACGCCGCACACCCCGCTGGAGCGCTTTGTGGGCACACCGCGCATGACCGCGCCGGCCGCCTGGCTGGTGCAGGGCCTTGGTCATCACGCGGCCACGCAGTGGCAGACCACGGTGCAGCGGCTGCAGCACACTGGCGAGGGCTGGGCCATCACCTCGGCAGAGCAGGGTCTGCATGCGGCGCGGTACGACCGCGTGGTGCTGGCCATGCCGGCGCCGCAAGCTGCGGCCTTGCTCGCACCGGTGGCGCCCGATGGCGCTGCCCTGGCCGCCAGCGCCCGCATGCGCGGCAGTTGGGCGGTGATGCTGCGCTACGCCGCACCCGTGGCCTTGCCCTGGGACGGCGCCTTCATCAACGCCGGCCCGCTGCGCTGGGTGGCCCGCGACAGCAGCAAGCCCGGCCGCACCGGGCCTGAGACCTGGCTGCTGCACGCCAGCCCCGAGTGGAGCGAGGCGCACATCGAAGACAGCGCCGAGTCGGTCACCGCCGCCCTGCTGGCCGCGTTTGCCGCACTGGGCGGGCTGCCGCCCGTGGCCGCCACGGCCCACCGCTGGCGCTATGCCGACACCGAGCCCGCGCTGCACCAGGGCTGCTGGTGGAGCAGCGCCCTGGGCCTGGGTGTTTGCGGCGACTGGCTGCACGGCGGCAAGGTCGAAGGCGCATGGCTCAGCGGCCGCGCGCTGGCGCACCAGATGCTGCAGCCCGCCTGAACCATAGACCCCCTCCATCAAGGCCGCCATGCGCATGCGCAAGAAGCACGACCTGCCGCAGAAAACCTGCCTGCACTGCGGCCTGCCCTTCACCTGGCGCAAGAAGTGGGAGAAGGTGTGGGACGAGGTCAAATACTGCTCTGACCGGTGCCGCAACGAGCGCAAGGCTACCGGGCACGTGCGCGCCGGGGGCACACCATGACCGCGCACCGCACCGTGCTCTTCTGGTTTCGCCGCGACCTGCGCCTGCACGACCAGGGCGCGCTGGCCGCTGCCCTGGGCAGCGGCACCACCCACCTGGTGCCCGTGCACTGCCAGCCCCCCGCCGGCGAGACCACGCCCTGGGGCTTTGCCCGCAGGGGCCTGCACCGGCGTGCCTTCGAGGGCGCCGCACTGCGCGACCTGGCGACCGGCATGGCCCGGCTGGGCAACCCCTTGCTGCAGTGCCAGGGCCTGCCCGCCGCCGTGCTGCCCGCGCTGGCCAGCGCCATGGGCGCCACCACCGTGGTGTGTGAAGAGATTGCAGCCCCCCATGAGCAGGCCGAGGTGGCCGCCCTGCGTGCAGCCGGCCTGCAGGTGCAGACCGTGTGGCACAGCAGCCTGCTGCAGCCATGCGATCTGCCCTGGCCCGTGGGCGACCTGGCTGGCGTGTTCACCACCTTTCGGCAGGCGGTGGAGCAGGCCGGCATCCAGCCACCGCAGCCGCTGCCGGCGCCTGCGGCCTTGTTGCCACCGCCCGCAGCGCTGACCGATGCGGTGTGGCAAGAGGTGCTGCACACGGCCGGCGCCGTGGGTGCGGCGCAAGGGCAGGGCGGGCACCGTGACGAGGTGGGCGAGGGTGCCGGCTGTGACGTGCGCTCTTCCTTCCCCTACGGCACCCCCGCCTGCGATGGGGGCGAAACCGCCGCGCTGGCCCATGTGCAGCAGTACCTGGCCAGTGGGCAAGCCCACACCTACAAGGCCACCCGCAACGGGCTCACGGGGTTGGGTTACTCCAGCAAGTTCTCGCCCTGGCTGGCCACGGGCGCGCTCTCGGCCCGGCATGCCATGGCCGCGCTGCGCCGGTTCGAGTCCACGCATGGCGCCAACGAGGGCACCTATTGGCTCTGGTTCGAGCTGCTGTGGCGCGACTATTTTCGGCTGCTGCACCTGCAGCACGGGCGCACCCTGTACCGTGCGCGCGGCCTCTCGGCCCAGCCGCTGGCGCCCCACAACGCACCTGGCTTTGCGCGCTGGTGCGCTGGCGATACGGGCCAGCCGCTGGTGGACGCTGCCCTGCGCGAGCTGGCCGCCACCGGCTACCTCAGCAACCGCCTGCGCCAGGTGGCCGCCAGCTACCTCATCCACGAGCTGCAGGGCGACTGGCGCGCGGGCGCCGCGTGGTTCGAATCGCAACTGGTGGACTACGACCCGTACAGCAACCAGGGCAACTGGCTCTACATCGCCGGACGCGGCACCGACCCGCGTGGCGGGCGCCGCTTCAACCCCGCCAAGCAGACGCAAGACCACGACGCCGACGGCAGCTACCGCCGCCTGTGGGGCACGGCATGACACGCCCTGGCCGCGAGCCCGCGCCGGCCCACACCCTGCGTCTGGTGCTGGGCGACCAGCTCAACCCCGGGCACAGCTGGTTTGCAACACCCGATGCCGGCGTGGTCTATGTGCTGATGGAGGTGCGGCAAGAGACCGACTACGTGCTGCACCATGCGCAGAAGATCCTGGCCATCTTTGCCGCCATGCGCGACCTGGCGCGGCACCTGCGCAGCGCCGGGCACCGCGTGCGCTACGTGGCCATCGACGACGCCAGCAACCGCCAGTCCGTGCCCGGCAACCTGGCCGCCCTCATGGCGCACTACGGCGCGCAGCGGTTTGAGTACCAGCACCCCGACGAATGGCGGCTCGACGAACAGTTGCGACACTGGTGCGCAGAGCAGCCCTTTGCCACACAGGCCGTGGGCAGCGAACATTTCTACACCACCCGCAGCGAGGTGGCCGAGGTGTTTGCAGGCCGCAAGCAGTGGCTCATGGAGCACTTCTACCGCCGCATGCGCCACCAGCACGGCGTGCTGATCGACGAGGCCGGCGAGCCCGAGGGCGGCCAGTGGAACTACGACCACGACAACCGCAAGCCTTGGCCCGGCACCCCGGCCACCCCGCCCGATGCGCGGCCTGTGCACGACCACAGCGCCCTGTGGGCCACCATCGTGGCCGCCGGGGTGCAGAGCTTTGGCAACCCGCAGGCCGGGCAGCTGCGCTGGCCGCTGAACCGGGCCGAGGCCCTGGCCGGGCTCGACCACTTCATCGCCACCACCCTGCCGCACTTTGGCGAGTACGAAGACGCCATGAGCACGCGCAGCCCGCACCTGTTCCACTCCCTGCTGTCGTTTGCCCTCAACACCAAGATGCTGCAGCCGCGCGAGGTGGTGCAGCGCGCCCAGGCCGCATGGCAGGCCGGCACCGCGCCGCTGGCGGCGGTAGAGGGCTTCATCCGCCAGATCCTGGGCTGGCGCGAATACGTGCGCGGCATCTACTGGGCCCACATGCCTGGCTACGACGAGCGCAACGCCCTGGGCCACACCGCGCCGCTGCCGCAGTGGTTCTGGAGCGGTGATACCCGCATGCGCTGCCTGCAGCATGCCGTGGGGCAATCGCTCGACGGTGCCTACGCCCACCACATCCAGCGGCTCATGGTCATCGGCAACTTTGCCCTGCTGGCCGGGCTGGACCCTGCCGCCGTGCACCGCTGGTACCTGGGGGTCTACATCGATGCCTTCGAGTGGGTGGAGCTGCCCAACACCCTGGGCATGAGCCAGTTCGCTGACGGCGGCCTGCTGGCCACCAAACCCTATGTCAGCAGTGCCGCCTACATCGACCGCATGGGCGACTACTGCAAGGGCTGCCACTACGACAAGAAGCTGAAGGTGGGCGAGCGCGCCTGCCCCTACAACGCCCTGTACTGGGACTTCTTTGCCCGCAACGAAGCCACGCTGGGCAGCAACTTCCGCCTGGGCATGGTGTACCGCCAGCTGCAGAAAATGCAGGGCCCACAGCTGGAGGCATTGCGTGGGCATGCCAGCCATCTGCGCGCGGACCTGGACGCGCTGTAAAGCACAGCGTGCCATGCGTGTTTTGGTCAGGCGCTGGCCTGCTTACCGACGGAATGCACAGCGCTCTTGAATTGCACCGGCCCTCGGCCTAGACTGAGGCGCTGGGATATCGTGGCCAGGCGCTGTCGAGTGTCCATGCCC
This sequence comes from Acidovorax sp. Root219, assembly GCF_001428665.1. Taxonomy (GTDB): domain Bacteria; phylum Pseudomonadota; class Gammaproteobacteria; order Burkholderiales; family Burkholderiaceae_C; genus Acidovorax. The sequence continues at coordinate 31,562 of NZ_LMIJ01000005.1, read as the reverse complement.
CTCCCGCAAGTTTGCAATACTGGACCATTGAGGACCGCACGATGACGACCATTGCCAGACGAGAGAAAATCCTTGCCGCACTTCAGACTGCATGCATCTGTATCGCAGTTGAATTGGCCATTGTGCTGCTGCTAGGCACCCTCACAGACTCGTACCTGGGCGCAGTGGCGGTATCGCTCGCCGTCCTGGGGCCCGTATCCTTGTGGCTTGCTCCATCGGTGTACGGCCGCGTTCTTCGCTCGAATCCAGGAGTTGAGGCCAGGGCGTAAGCGGAGCTTGGCGTCCAGGAGCGCCGTGCTGGTGGTTGTCCTGGCAGCGCTTGTGCTGGCGATGGGTGCCGCCATCTACAAGAATGGGTCGCACAAGACGACTGCTGTAGAAGCCGCCCAACGCGCGGCCGCTGCCGCCAAGGAGCTGAGCTCCAGTAACAGCAGGCGCGTGCAGATGCAGAGCGAAGCGTCGAACGCGGGTGAAGCCCTTCACAATCAAGACCTGCCATCCGCTTGTTAAAGATGCCTACTTTTCACCATGGATAAATTCTTGCTGCAGCAGCAGGTGCTGCAACGGCTCGCCCAAGACCTGCTGCAAGCCGAACAGGCAATGCGGGCGGCCCATGAAACGGCGACCCACGAAGAAAACATCGCCGAAAACAAATACGACACACTGGGACTCGAAGCCGCCTACCTGGCCACCGGCCAGGCCCGGCGTGCCGAAGCCATCCGCCAGGCGATGGCCAATTGGCGCCAATGGCGCCCGCGCCCCTACGACGCCAGCCAAGGCATACAGCTCGGCGCGATGGTCTGCCTGGTCGATTCCGACGACAGGCAGCAACAGCTCTTTCTCGGCCCGGATGGGGGCAGCATGAAGCTGCTCAGCGGCGCGCAGCCCGTTCAGGTCATCAGCAGCGAAGCCCCTTTGGGCAGGGCCATGCTGGGCAAATGCGAGGGTGATGAGGTGTCGATACAGTTGGCTCCAACCCGACAGCAGTTCGAGGTGCTGCGGGTCTATTGAGAGCGGCTAACCAACAACGCCAGAAGAATTTTTGTTCGCCGCAGGCCACTTGACCAAACCCGATGAATGAAGCCGAACTCAATGCAGGGCTCTGCGCCACGCCGCAATACCGCTACGCGGATCGCCTCGGCGATCGTCTGTTTGTGGCTGGCCAGGTGCCTCTCGATTCCCATGGCCACTTGGTAGGCCCACAGGACCCGGGCGCACAAGCCTTGCAGTGCTTGCGCAACCTGGAGCGGCTCCTCGCAGTACACGAATTTCAAGCCAAGGACATTCGACAATTGGTCGTGTACGTGATCGGAGACCAAGCAAGTCTCTCTGCGGCATGGTCAGCGGTCGCAGGCTGGTTTGGTGGCCAGGTTCCGCCAGCGACACTGCTCGGTGTTGCCGCACTAGGGTACGTGGGACAACTGGTTGAGATCGACGCCACCGTGATCAAGGCCTGAGGGCATCGCATCACATGGCGCCTGGCCCTTGCATCGATGGGATCGGCATCTCTTGGCGGGACAGAACACGGGCCTGACGCTCACTGTTCGCCGGTTTCGTTTTTCTTCTTCTTGTCTTGGTCGTAATGCCATTTGATGGCGAAAAACATGCCCGTGCCGAACACGAGAACCTTGAACACAATGAAGACTACAGGGACCCAATCCATCTTTTCCTCGCTATCACTGGATACTAATTGCAGTGATCGTAGCAAGCCTGAAGGTACATAGCGCTGGACATTTTGTCTCACCCACCCGGAGCAAAGCGGGCTGAATTTACCGCGCCTCAGCCCCCGCGCGAGCCGGCCACGCCTGCATTGCCGTGGTGGCCACGCGCAGCAGCTTCTCGCGCGGCGCGCCGTCGCGTGCCAGGGTCGATATGCCCTGTATCACCGCCATCACATGCCCGGCCAGGGCATCGGCGTCGGCGCTGGGCGGCAGCTCGCCGCTGGCGATGGCCTGGGCGATGCGCTGCTCCAGCATGGCCTCGATGCCGCGGCGCAGGCCGGCCAGGGTTTCCTTGACCTCGCTGGCTGCGTCCGAGCAACTGATGGCCGAGCTGGCCAGCAGGCAGCCGGCGGGCGTGTCCGCCCCGCTGGAGCCGATGGCCGCCGCCTGCAGCAGGCCCCAGGCGGCGTCGCGCGCCGAGGCCGCGCCGTCGATGATGGTCTGCGAGGTGACCGGGCCGCCGGACACATAGTGCCCCACGGCCGCCAGAAACAGCCCCTTCTTGTCGCCAAACACCGTGTAGATGCTGGACGGCGTGACCCCCAGCGCGGTGGTCAGGTCGTTGAGTGAGGTGGCCTCGTAGCCGTGCTGCCAGAACAGCAGCATGGCCTGGTTCAGCGCCACGTCCCGGTCGAACGACAGGGGGCGGCCTTTGCGGCGGTGGGCAGCGGGTTCCTTGGTTTTCATAGCGTGCACTATGAAATCGATTGCCCCGTTTGGCAAGGGCTGCTATATTTTCCTATCAATCACTAGGAAATTAATCCATGTCTCTCACCGACTACCGCACGCTGGGCCGCTCGGGCCTGGCCGTCAGCCCCCTGGCGCTGGGCACCATGACCTTTGGCGCGCCCCGCTGGGGCTCGGGCGAAGACGCTTCGCGCGCTGTGTTCAACGCCTATGTGGAGGCCGGCGGCAACTTCGTGGACACGGCAGACGTGTACTCCAGCGGCGCCAGCGAGGAGATGCTGGGCGGCTTCATCGCCGAGCGCGGCCTGCGCGAGCGCATCGTCATCGCCACCAAGGCGGGCTTCTCGGCAGGGCAGGGGCCGCATGCCGGGGGCAACGGCGCCAAGCATGTGCATGCCGCACTGCACGCCTCGCTGCGCCGCCTGCAGACCGACCATGTGGACCTGTACTGGGTGCATGTGTGGGACTCTGCCACTCCGGCCGAGGAACTGCTGGAGACCATGGCCGCCCTGGTGCGCAGCGGCAAGGTGCGCTACTGGGGCGTCTCCAACGCGCCAGCCTGGTACGCCGCTCAACTGGCCACGCTGGCCGCCGTGCGGGGCCTGCCCCGGCCCATCGGCCTGCAGTATTTCTACTCGCTGGCCAACCGCGACATCGAAGACGAGCATGTGCCCCTGGCCGGCGAATTCGGCATGGGCATCGTGCCCTGGAGCCCGCTGGCCTTCGGCTTTCTGGCAGGCAAGTACGACCGGTCTACGGTGGAGGCCGGCGCACCCCGCGCAGGCGGCCTGCCGCGCGAAGTGGCCGCAGCCGGCCAAGAGCGCCCGGCCGGCGACAAGCGGCTGGACGGCGCCAACCCGTTCGGCGATTCCCTCTTCACCGAGCGCAATTGGGCCATCGTCGATGTGCTGCGCCGCGTGGCCGCCGAAGCCGGGCAGACCCCCGCGCGCGTGGCTCTGGCCTGGGTCACCGGGCGGCCCGGCATCACCTCTACCCTCATGGGTGTGAGCAGGGTGGAGCAGGTGGCCGACAACATTGCTGCGCTGGATGTGGTGCTGTCCCCAGAGCACCGCGCGGCGCTCGACGAGGTGAGCGCATCGCCGCCGCGCATGCTCTACAACCTGTTCACCCCGGCCGCGCGCCAGCAGCTGGTGTCGGGCGGGGATGCGGTCGCGCCCTGGCGTGCCTGAGCCGCAGCGCGCCAGCTTGCTACGCTGCGCACACCTGCAGCACCAGCCCCCGCAGCCAGCGGTGCGCCGGGTCGGCATGCAGGCGCGGGTGCCACAGCAGTGACACGGTGATCTCGGGCACCGGCACGGGCAGGGCAAAGCTGTGCAGGCCTGCGCGCAGGCCTGCGGTGTGGCGCTCGGGCACGGTAGCGATCAAATCGGTGGCGCGGGCCAGCGCCAGCGCGGTGGCAAAGCCGCTCACGATGGTGGCGATATCGCGTGCCAGGCCCAGCGGGCCCATCACCTGCTCGATGGGCCCTTGCTCCAGCCCGCGGCGTGACACGGCGATGTGCCGGCCGGCCACGTAGCGCTTCGTCGTCACCTTGCCTTTGCTCAGCGGGTGCCCCGCGCGCACCACGCCCACGAAGCGGTCGCGCAGCAGCGCCTGCACCCGCACCTCGGGGCCCATGGCGGGGCCGAGCACGCCGGTCTCCAGGTCCACCTCACCATCGCGCAGCGGGGTGCTGTCCTTGTCGGGCTTTTGCACAAAGCGCAGGCGCACGCCCGGCGCCTCGGCCGCCACGCGGGTGATCAGCGCGGGGCCGAAGGTCTCGGCAAAGCCATCGCTGGTGCGCAGGGTGAAGGTGCGTGTGAGCTGCGCCAGGTCGGGCGCCTGGGCAGGGCGCAGCACGGCCTCGGTGTCGTGCACCAGCTGGCCCACGCGCTCGCGCAGCTCCAGCGCCCGGGGCGTGGGCACCAGGCCGCGGCCGGCGCGCACCAGCAGTGGGTCGCCCGTGGTCTCGCGCAGGCGCGCCAGCGCCCGGCTCATGGCCGAGGGGCTCAGGTGCAGGCGCCTGGCGGCGCGCGCCACATTGCCTTCGGTCAGCAGCACATCCAGGGTGACGAGCAGGTTCAGGTCAGGGCGGGGCACGCACCGAACATACCAGATGGCATGGCGTCTGGTGCACTGATTGAATGCAAATGCTGCGCCTTCCGCTATCTCTGATGGGCGCCTACGCTCGGTGCATCCCTCTGAATTCTGCAGCCGCACCATGACCCAAACCATCCCCCCAAGCACCCCGTCCCCCACCGCGCAACGCGGTGTGCTGGCCAGCTTGTCGCTGTCCATGCTGCTGTCCTCGCTGGGCACCAGCATCGCCAACGTGGGTCTGCCCACGCTGGCGCAGGCCTTTGGCGCCAGCTTTCAGCAGGTGCAGTGGGTGGTGCTGGCCTACCTGCTGGCCATCACCACTGTGGTGGTCAGCGTGGGGCGCCTGGGCGACCTGCTGGGCCGCAGGCGCTTGCTGCTGGCGGGCATTGCCTTGTTCACCGGGGCATCGCTGCTGTGCGGCCTGGCGCCGTCGCTCTGGCTGCTGATCGCCGCGCGCGCCGTGCAGGGCCTGGGTGCCGCCGTGATGATGGCGCTGGCCATGGCCCTGGTGGCCGACGCGGTGCCCAAGGCGCGCACCGGCAGCGCCATGGGCCTGCTGGGCACCATGTCGGCCGTGGGCACGGCGCTGGGGCCCACACTGGGCGGGGTGCTGATCGCGGGCTGGGGCTGGCCAGCGCTGTTCTTCATCAACCTGCCGCTGGGCGGGGCCGCGATGTGGCTGGCACGCCGCTACCTGCCGGCGGACCGCGAGCGGGCCGCCACACAGCGCCCGCGCTTCGACATCGCCGGCACGGTGCTGCTTGCGGCCACACTGGCCGCCTATGCGCTGGCCATGACGCTGGGGCATGGCAGCTTCGGCACGTTGAATGCAGCGCTGCTGGTGTGCGCTGGCGCAGGCCTGGCCCTGTTCGTGGGGGTGGAGCACCGGGCAGCGGGCCGCGCAGGTGGCGCCGCGCCGCTGGTGCCCCTGGCGCTGTTCAAGGGCCCTGCACTGGGCGCCGGCTTTGCCATGGGCGCGCTGGTCACCACCGTGGTCATGGCCACGCTGGTGGTGGGCCCGTTCTACCTGTCGGGCGCGCTGGGGCTGGGTGCGGCGCAGGTGGGCCTGGCCATGTCGTGCGGGCCGCTGGTGTCGGCCCTGGCCGGCGTGCCCGCCGGCCGCATGGTGGACCGCCTGGGCACCCAGCGCACCACCGTGGCCGGGCTCATCGCCATGGCGGCGGGCTCGGCTGCGCTGGCGCTGATGCCGGCGGTGTGGCCGGCTTCGGGCGTGCTCGGCTATGTGGCAGCGCTGGCCGTCATCACCGCTGGCTACGCACTGTTCCAGGCCGCCAACAACACGGCGGTGATGGCGGCCACGGCGCTGCAGCCGCAGCAGCGCGGCGTCACTTCGGGCCTGCTCAACCTGTCGCGCAACCTGGGCCTGGTCACCGGTGCATCGGCCATGGGTGCGGTGTTCACGTGGGGTACCGGCAGCCAGGGCATCGCCACTGCGCAGCCCGCTGCGTTGGCGGCGGGTATGCAGGCCACGTTCGGGGCTGCGGCGGTGTTGGTGGGGGTGGCGCTGGGAATTGCGGTGGTTTCGGGCGGATTGCACCAGGCAGCCTCTGCGCGCTCTGCGTAGAGCCAACGCGCGGGCGCCGGCCCTGCAGGCTTGCAGTATGCTTTTGCGTGCAGCCAATCCGTGCTGCTTGCCACCAAGCCGCCGATTCCCCCGTCCCCATGACCGACCGCATCACCGCCCTGGTTCAATCGACCATTGCCATCCTGGGCAAGCCTGAACTGTCCACGGGCGAGATCGAGGCGCAGGTGCTGGCCCTGGCGGGCGAAAACGCCATGCTTGCGCGCCGGCTGATAGACGTGGTGCCCGAAGGGTTCGGGCTGGTGCTGGTCTCTCACATCAAAAGCGCCGAGACAATGCAACTGCCTACCGAATTCGCAGTGCAAGATGCTGCAGGCGAATGGGTGAGCCTTCCCTTCGCACGCGAACCCGTCTTCATCGCCGCTGTGCTGGCGGCCCAGGCCATGTTCCACACCGGGCCGCGCCTTGTGTTCCAGACGGTCACCGACCGCAGCGCCTTGCTCAACACGGTGAACGATGCGCTCAACCAGGGCGGCTCGCTGGAGGGGGCCACGCTCGGTGGTCCGAGCTTCCTGGGCATACCGGCCGCCGTCTATGCAGAGGGTCTTCCCGTTGCGGCCACGCCCTCCGTGGGCCAATAATGCAGGTCAACTGCCAGCCACTCACTCATTTGTAGAGCACGCCATGGACCTTGCGCTTTCCCCTCCGCCGGACGACGCCAGCATCCTCACCGCGCTGGCCGACCCCCGGCGCCTGGCTGCGGTGCGGCGCACCGGCCTGCTCGACAGCCCGCCCGAGGAGAACTTCGACCGCCTCACCCGCCTGGCCTCGCGGCTCACGGGGGCGCCGGTGGTCTTCGTCTCGCTGCTGGACCAGAGGCGCGATTACCACAAGAGCCTGGTCAGCCCCGTTGCAGAGGCACCCGGCAGCAGCCGCGTGCGCATGGGCCGCACCTTCTGCCACTATGTGGCCGTGACCAAGGTGCCCCTGGTGATCGAAGACGCCACGCTGCTGCCGGTGTTCCGCGACGTGCCCAGTGTCAAGGCCATGGGCGTGCGCGCCTATGCCGGCGTGCCGCTGCTCACGGAAGAGGGCGACACCCTGGGCACCTTCTGCGCCATCGACTTTGCCCCCCGGCACTGGACCGAGCAGGACCTGGACGTGCTCACCGAGTTCGCCCACTCCGCCCTGCGCGAGATCCGCCTGCGCATGGCCCTGCAGCACGCCGATGCCGTCAACCAGCAGCTGGTGGAGCAGATCCAGCGCGTGGACGAGCTGAACATGAAGCTCGAAGAGCTGGCCACCACCGACCCCCTGACCGGCCTGCGCAACCGCCGCGCCTTCGACAGCCACATGGCGCAGGAGCTGGCCATCGTGCAGCGCCGCGGCGCGCCGCTGAGCCTGCTCATGCTCGACGTGGACCACTTCAAGCGCGTCAACGACACCCTGGGCCACGACGGCGGCGACCGCGTGCTGCAGGCCATTGCCGGCCACATGAAGGCCTGCGCCCGCACGGTGGACGTGGTGGCCCGCGTGGGCGGCGAAGAGTTCGCCGTCATCCTGCCCAGTACTGGCGAGGCCGGCGCCCACGAGGTCGGCGAGCGCATGCGCCAGGCGGTGGAAAACGGCCCATGGGACGAGATGCCCGTGACCATCAGCGTGGGCGTTGCCACGCTGGTGGATGGCGAGGATGCAGAGCGCATCTATGGGCGCGCCGATGCCGCGCTGTATGCGGCCAAGCAGGCGGGGCGCAATAGGGTGCAGCAGGCGTAAGGCCAGTCGTCACCGGGGAGGCGGACGGCGGCCCCATGCAGCCCGCGCCGTTCATCCCGCGTTCATCTTCTGCTCACGGCCTTGTCATCTGGCATTCAGGCCGCGTCCATACCGCTTTGGTGAACTGTAGGTCTCCCAGGCAGCCATCCGGCAGCTGGGGGGAACCAACCATTTCAACCAGAGAAAACCATGAAAACATCCATCTGCATCGCCGTCGCCAGCCTCCTGGTGGGCGCTGCCGCCCTCCCTGCCGCCGCCAAAGGCCCGGTCGTCAACCACGCCATCTCCGAAAGCGAGTTGCTGGCGGCCCAGCAGGCCTGGTGCAAGGCGCTGGTCGACATCAGCACCACCAACACCGCCAGCGGCCCGGTGGCGGCCAAGGCGCTGGCCGAGAAGGTGATCGACGCCGCCTACGGCTACCAGATGGGCGCCGTGCTGTTCAAGCCGACCCTGACCACCACGCCCCAGACCTTCCGCACCACCCGCGAGGGCGCGCTGGCCTACTTCGTGGGCGGCAACCCGGCCTACCCCAAGGACACGGGTTTCGCCCTCAAGGGCTGGACCCAATGCGAGATTGCCAATGCCGCCGTGTTCATCACCGGTGACTCGGCCAACACCATGGGCAACGTGATGTTCACCGACAAGGCCGGCAAGGTGACCACGGTGGACAAGACCTGGGCCTTCGTCAAGGACGATGCGGGAAAGCTGCGCATCGTAGTGCACCACTCGTCGCTGCCGTTCACCGGCAACTGAGGGGTGGCGGGGCCGGGTACCCCCGCCCCGCGCCCGGCCTGGCAGGCGCACCGGCGGTGCGCCTGCCAGGCTTCATAATCCGAGCCTCCCGACCAGGCCTTTCGCCCCCATGTACCGCGCACGACTCTCCCTGGCCTTGGCCGCCCTGGTGGCCCTGGTCTGCATCCAGGCCGCCTTTGTGTACTGGGGCGCCAACCGCGTCAACGACTACGCCCAGCACAGCCGGCTGGCCAGCGACATCCAGGCCGAGCTGCTGGACCTGTCGGCCAACAAGCAGCGCCTGCGCGTGTGGGCCATGCAGCGCCTGATGAACACCGATGCCCAGCCCGAGCAGCGCGAGCGCCTGGTGGCCAGCATGGTTGCCAGCGCCGCCAACCTCGACGACCTGGTGCGGCGCGACCTGGCGCTGTGGACCGAGCTGGTGCGCCGCGAGGGCGTCAGCATGCCCGCCGAGGTGCCCCAGCTCGTGGGTGTGACCGAGCTGTTGCGCGACAACATCCAGGCGGTGGAGGCACGGCTGGCGCAGCTGGTGCCGCTGGAGCAGGGCGCCGACTTTCCCGCCCTGTGGGGCGAGCTCACCCAGGTGTTCGACATGGCGCGCGGGCGCGACCTGCGCGAGCTGATCAACGGCGCCATTGCGCACCAGCGCGCGGCCGTGCCCGTGGCGCGCGCGGCCACCGAGCGCGGGCTTGATGTGCTGCGTGCGCAGGCCATCGGCATGGCCCTCATCACGCTGGTGGTGGCCGTGGTGCTGGCGCTGCACCTCAAGGGGCGCCTGCAGCGCCCGCTGGACCGGCTGCTCGAAGGCACGCAGGCCCTGCAGGCCGGCGCGCTGGACCACCGCGTGGCCACCGGCTCCAACGACGAATTCGACCGCGTGGCCCAGCACTTCAACGCCATGGCGGCCGAGCTGCAGCAGCACCGCGCGCGCGCCGACGCCGCGCGCCGCGGGCTCGAAGACGCCGTGCAGGCCCGCACCCAGGAGCTAGGCGCCGCGCACGACACCCTGCAGCGCCTGGACCAGCGCCGCCGCCAGCTGTTTGCCGACCTGGGCCACGAGCTGCGCACCCCGGCCACCTCCATCCGCGGCGAGGCCGAGATCGCGCTGCGCGGCGGCGACAAGCCGGCCGACGAATACCGCCAGACCCTGGCACGCATCGTGGGCGGGGTGGACCAGCTCACCCGCGTCATCCACGACCTGCTGCTCATCGCCAAGGCCGAGGCCGACCAACTGATGATGCACCCGGCACCGGTGGACCTGCGCGCCCTGCTGGGCGACGCCGCAGAGCAGGGCGCCGCCCTGGGAGCTGCACAGGGCGTGCAGGTGCAACTGCTGGACGACCGCGAAGAGGGGGGCGATGGCAGCGGCGCACTGCCCGCCGGGCTGCTCACCGTGCTGGCCGACGCCGACCGCCTGCGCCAGGCGCTGGTGATCGTGCTCGACAACGCGGTGCGCTATTCGGCGCGCGGCACCACCGTGCGCATCGGCCTGCAGGGCATGGCCGGGACGAGTGGGGTGGTTGAGGTTGCGGTAGTGGTGCGCGACGAGGGCATCGGCATCGACGCGGACGATTTGCCCCGCGTGTTCGAGCGCTTTGTGCGCGGGCGCCGGGCGCGCGCCCACCGTGCCGACGGCACGGGCATCGGCCTGTCCATCGCCCAGGCCATCGTGCAGGCGCACCAGGGCCGCGTCGATATTGCCAGCGTGCCGCAGCAGGGCACGGTGGTGCGCATCGTGCTGCCGCTGGTGGCGGCCTCACCACCCGGCGCCGCGCAGGCCGCAGGCGTGCAGCCGAGGGCGTTGGCATGAACAACCAGATCCTGGTGGTGGAAGACGATGCGCGCGTGGCCGACTTTCTGGTGCGCGGCCTCAAGGCCGAGGGCTACCGCGTGGAGCTGGCCCGCACCGGGCCCGAAGGCCTGACCCTGGCGCGCGGCGCCGAGCCCGGCGTGTTGTTGCTGCTGGACCTGATGCTGCCCGGCCTGAGCGGACTGGAGCTGTGCCAGACCCTGCGCGCCGAAGGCCGCCACATGCCCATGCTGATGCTCAGCGCGCTGAGCAACACCGAAGACAAGGTCAACGGCCTGCGCCTGGGTGCGGACGACTACCTGACCAAGCCCTTTGCCTTTGAGGAACTGCTGGCCCGCATCGAGGCCCTGCTGCGCCGGGGCCGCGAGCAGCGCCCGCGCGCCAGCACCCTGCAGGTGGCCGACCTGGTGCTGGACCTGGAGCGCATGCAGGCCAGCCGCGCCGGCCAGCCCATCGCGCTTACCGCCCGCGAGCTGGCCTTTCTGGAGCTGCTGATGAGCGCGCCGGGCCGCGTGTACAGCCGCGAACGCATCCTCTCCAACGTCTGGGGCACCAACGAGGACCCCCTGACCAACGTGGTCGACGTGTACGTGCGCCGCCTGCGCAGCAAGATCGACGAGGGCCACGCGCTGGCCCTGATCAAGACCGTGCGGGGCTTTGGCTACCGGCTGGACGCCACGGCCGATTAGGGCCCTGCGGCTTCCGGCTCAGGTGGACAACGAGCCAGACCGTCAGCCAGGGCGATGCGGCCAGCGCCACCAGGTCGGCCCGGGCCAACAGCCTGATCGGGCTGCGCACGGAGACCGTCCCCAGAAAATACAGCAGCCCCAGCGCGCAGACCCCGATGGCCGCCGCGCATGCTGCGGCGGGTCTCTGTGCGGGGGCTACCAGCGCGCAGAGAAACACCGCCATCAGGCCCGGCATCGATGCCCCGCCAATGTCCAGCACCAGGCGTGCGGCCAGCAGCAGGCCGCATTTCACGCTGACAGGGTCACTGCCGTAGCCTGCCAGCGGCGGCGGGCAAGCCGCCACGGTGGTGTGCGCGAAGACCCACCACATCCAGCAGCCGACCAGGATCGCGCCAACGAACACGAAGGGCAGGGCGCACCAGCGAAGCCCGGTTTTCAGGTAGTGCATAGCTTCTTGTAGAGAACAAACGGTGCGCCAGTGTTGCCCCGTTCTGTGAGGCCTGTATGAAGTGCTGGTCCGCGCTATGCTCTCCAAAGCACACGCCACTGGCGGCCACTGCAAGGCCGCCCTGGCTCGCCGACCACCCCACCTGGCTTGCATGACACCTGACCACACCACTGCGCCCCCCGGCGCCGACTTCCCCTTCTACAACGGCCGGCCCGTGGCGCTGGGTGCGCGCCAGTGGTGCTTCATCCTGCTGGCCTTGGCGGCGGCCTATGGTGCGCTGTACATCCCCGCCATGGTGGTGTGGCGCGTGTCCGGCGGGTGGGCTGCTGCGGTCCCGGCCCTCGTGTTCCCGCTGTTGCCGCTGCTGGCACTCAGGGCGGTGGCGGGGCCGCAGTGGCAGGTGCTGTTCAGGCGCATGGGCTGGCGCGACCTGGGGCTGGCCGTGGGCCTGGTGTTCCTCAGCATCGGCGTGACGGTGGCCGTCGCCCTCATCGTCGCGCACTTCTTCGGCGCCGTGCCCAATCCCGTGATCAAGGCGCTGGCCGGCATGGGCACTAAAGAAAGGCTGGTCTTCATGGCCAGCACTGTGCCGCACCTCATCGGCGAAGAGATCCTCACCGTGCTGCCGTTCCTGGCGCTGCTCACCTGGCTGGCCGGCCCGCTGGGCTGGCCACGGCGCCGGGCCATCGTAGGCGCTTGGGTGTTGGCGTCGGTGCTGTTCGGTGCCCTGCACCTGCCCACTTACGGCTGGAACGTGGCGCAGAGCCTGATCATCATCAGCACCTCGCGCGCGGTGCTGTGGCTCGCGTACCTGCGCACCAGGAACCTGTCGGTCGCTGCCCTGGCGCACATCCTCAATGACTGGTTGCTGCTGGGCTTTGTGGTGCTGCTCGGGGCCGTGATCGGCTGAGCAGGGTCAGCACCGCGCCCTGCGCGATGGCCGCACCGCACGCGCCACGAGCAAGGCCGCTAGCCAGGGCGAGGCGGCGCTGGTCAGGCCCACGGCGATGACCAGACCGGCAGGCCGCAGGCTGTGCGTGCTGACCAGCATGTACAGCACCGCCAGGGCGCTGGTACCGATGGCGGCGATGCGTGCGGTAGCCGCCTTGTTCGCGGGCGCCACAGCGGCGCACAGCAGCACGGGCAGGGCGCCCGTGAGGGCCGCGCCAACGATGTCCTTGGCCAGGTAGACCACCAGGGGCCAACTGCATTTCTTGTCGCCGCTGGCGCCGCCGTACCAGACCAGGTCGGGCGGGCAACGGGCCAGTGAGAAGTCGCCGAGCTTCAGCCACAGCCAGATGCCCAGGCCGATGGCTCCGGCGAAGACGAAGGGTTGGGCTAACCGGCGCAGCGGGTGGGGTACGAAGTTCATTGGAGGCGGGTACAACGGGCGCACGGGCATGTGCCTGCCAAGTGTTGCCCACGGCTGTGAGGCCAGTGTGAAGTGTCAGCCCACCGAAATGCCTTCTAATGTGCTTTACCGCCCCCCTGCACATATCCTCATGACCCTTGCGCAGACCCCCGCAGCCACGCCTGGCGGCGCCGACTTCCCCTTCTACAACGGCCGGCCGCTCGCCCTGGGTGCGGGCCGCTGGTGCGTGCTACTGCTGGGCGCGGCGCTGGGCTTTGCCGCGCTGTACCTGCCCATGCCTGCAGCCTGGGGGGCTTGGGGCGCGGTGGTGCCGGCCATCCTGTTCCCGCTGGTGCCCTTGCTGGCGCTGCGGGCCGTGGCCGGGCCGCACTGGCAGGTGCTGTTCCGGCGCGTGGGCTGGCGCGACCTGGGCCTGGCCCTGGGCGTGGCGCTGCTCAATATCGCCGTGACCTTGTCGGTGGCCCTGCTGGTCAACCGTCTGTTCGGCGAGGAGGCTTCCAACCCCGCGTTCGGTGCGCTCGGGCGCATGGACACAGGCGAGCGCATGGCCTTTTTTGCGCGCACCATACCCCAGCTCATCGGCGAGGAAATCATCACCGTGCTGCCCTTCCTCGCCGTGCTCGCCTGGTTGTCGGGCCCGCTGGGCCTGGGCCGAGGCCAGGCTATCGTGGGGGCCTGGCTGGTGTCGGCGCTGATCTTCGGCGCCCTGCACCTGCCCACCTATGGCTGGAACGTGGCGCAGTGCCTGCTGGTGATTGGCTCGGCGCGGCTGGTGCTGTCACTGGCGTACCTGCGCACCAAGAACCTCACGGTGTCGGCCATGGCCCACATCGCCAATGACTGGCTGCTTTTTGTCGGGGGCATGGTGCTGGGTCGTGCGGTCGGCGCCTGAGCCGCCATCTCGGTACGCGACGTGCGGCCGATTTTGGCCCTGCAGCGCTCTCTTGTTCAGCGTTGCCTTACCATCCCATGCGACCTGCTGATTGCCTGCAGCGCAATGCATGCGCGCGCACCGGGCTGCAAGACACAATGACAAGGAAAACAATGCGATGAGCGGCTATGACTATGACCTGTTTGTGATTGGCGGCGGCTCCGGCGGCGTGCGGGCCGGCCGTGTGGCCGCCTCGCTCGGCAAGCGGGTGGCCGTGGCCGAGGAGTACCGGTTTGGCGGCACCTGCGTCATCCGCGGCTGCGTGCCCAAGAAGCTGTTCGTCTATGCCTCGCAGTTCCACGAACACTTCGAGGATGCTGCGGGCTACGGCTGGCAGGTCGCCACGCCCACCTTCGACTGGAAGGCGCTCATCGCCGCCAAGGACAAGGAGATCGCCCGGCTCGAAGGCCTGTACCGCCGTGGCCTGGACACCAACGGCGCCGAGATCATTGACAGCCGCGCAGAGCTGGTCGACGCCCACACCGTGCGCCTGGTGGCCAGCGGCAAGACCGTCACCGCCGAACGCATCGTCATCGCCACGGGCGGTGCGCCCAACCCGCATGCCGCGCTGCCAGGGCATGAGCTGTGCATCTCGTCCAACGAGGCCTTCGACCTGCCGCAGCTGCCGCGCTCCATCCTGATCGCTGGCGGCGGCTACATTGCGGTCGAGTTCGCCAACATCTTCCACGGCCTGGGCGTGGATGTGACGCTGATCTACCGCGGCAAGGAAATCCTCTCGCGCTTTGACCACGACATGCGCCAGGGCCTGCACAAGGCCATGGTGGACAAGGGCATCCGCATCCTGCTCACCGATGTGATCGAGAACGTGGCCAAGGTGGAGGGTGACGGCGGCGGCCTCATCGCCACGACGAAGAACGGCGAGACCATCGCCGTCGACACCGTCATGCTGGCGCTGGGCCGCGACCCCAACACCCGGGGCCTGGGGCTGGAGGCGGCCGGTGTTGCCATGGACGAGCGCGGCGCCATCATCGTCGACCCGTACTCGCGCACCAACGTGCCCAGCATCTGGGCGCTGGGCGACGTGACCAACCGCGTGCAGCTCACCCCGGTGGCGATCCACGAAGCCATGTGCTTCATCGAGACCGAGTACCGGGGCAAGCCCACCGTACCGGACCACGACCTGATCGCCACCGCCGTGTTCTCGCAGCCCGAGATCGGCACCGTGGGCCTGTCGGAAGAGGATGCCGCCCAACGCTACGCCGAGGTCGAGGTCTACCGCGCCGAGTTCCGCCCCATGAAGGCCACGCTCTCGGGCCGTGCCGAAAAGATGATCATGAAGCTCGTCGTCGATGCCGGCAGCCGCAAGGTGCTGGGCGCCCACATCCTCGGCCACGACGCGGGCGAGATGGTGCAACTCTTGGGCATCTCGCTCAAGGCCGGCGTCACCAAGGACGATTTCGACCGCACCATGGCCGTGCATCCCACGGCGTCGGAAGAGCTGGTGACGATGTACCAGCCGAGCTACCGCATCAAGAACGGCCAGCGCGCCTGACCCCGCAGCAGGCAGGGCAGGGGGTCAACACGGCCAGCCGCAGGCGCCCGTCGTCAGCCCGGCGCGGCGCCGAACCCCGCCGCATCGACTTGTGCCATCGCCCGGAACGCTGGCCGCGCAAACAGGTAGCCCTGCATCAACCGTATGCCGGTGTCGTGCAGAAAATCCCGCTCCGCCGGGGTTTCGATGCCCTCGGCTACCACGTCGATACCCATGTCTTCGCACAGCCGCACCAGGTTGCGCACGATGACCTGGCGTGCCCGGTTGGTGTCCACGTTGCGGATGATGTCCATGTCGATCTTGATCAGGTCCGGCTGAAAATCCGCCAGCAGCTTCATGCCCGCGTACCCGGCGCCAAAGTCGTCGATGGCTGTCCTGAACCCCAGGCGCCGGTACTCGCGCAGGATCTCTGCAAACCAGGGGCCGTCCTTGATGCGCTCGCCCTCGGTCACCTCGAAGATGATGTTTTCCACCAGGAAGCCATGCACCCGAGCCGCCTCCAAGGTGGTGCGTATGCACAGCTCGGGCTTGTAGATGGCGTTGGGCAAGAAGTTGATGGACACCGGCACCGCCATGCCCAGCTCGCTCGCCCCCTTGAGGGCCTTGACCCGGCAGGCCTGATCGAACCGGTAGCGGTTGGCCTCGGTCACCTGCGACAGCACGCTGAACGCGCCTTCGCCTGCGGGCCCGCGCACCAGCGCCTCGTGCGCAAACACCGTGCGGGTGTGTAAGTCCACAATGGGCTGGTACGCATACTCGAACTGAAAGCCCAGGCGCTCGCCCCGCGCGCAGTCTTCGCAATCCTGCCGTGTGCCCGCCAGGGGCATGAAGCCCATGGGGAAGGCCGGGTTGGCGTGGGGCAGATGCTGCGTATACATACCAACATTGTGTCAGCAACCTGGCGGTCGGCGCCTGTCAGGGCTTGCCGATAGTGCGTGTCAGCCTTGCTGGATGCTGGGTAGTCTTTCCACGCAACGCGGTAGCCGCGCCCACCCACACCTGTGCCGGGGAAGATGCCTGCGTGAGGTGTGCCGGTGCACATGCCATTGAAGCGTCGCTGCAGTCACGTTTCACCGCTATGCTCGCACGCCTCGGCAGGTTTCGAACGGCTTACTTTTCAAGGAATGATCGATGTTCGCAAGGATTATGGCAATGGCTGCAATGGCGGTATTTCTATCTGGGTGCGCAACCACCGCGCAGATATCAGGCGCCGACCGGGCGGCCATCAAGTCCGTGGTAGTAAGCCGAGAGGTGGCGGTACCTGAAAAGATGACGTACATGGGGCCCGGCGGCGCAACGCACATGGTGTTTGGCGTCGTGGGCGCCTTGGCAACGCAGTCCAGCAGGGATGCCACGCGCGACGCGTTCCAGAAAGAGGTCTCCTCTGGGGCCACCATCGATCAGATCGCTTACGAAGAGACGCTCGCCCAGTTGCGCCAGTCGGGCAAGTTCCCGCTGAGGGACACCCGGGACGCAGGGAGCGCGACGTTGCACATATTGGTGGAAGGTTATGGCTTCAGCATCCCCAACGGATTCAGCTCCAACCTGGTGCCCACATTGCGCATGCGTTTGGAGCTGAAGGACAGCGGGGGGCGCGTGCTCTGGACTGCAAGAGACTATCTGTCGGTTCTGGGCGGCCCGGTGGAGCCATTGGCCGCAGATGTGATCAGAACCAACGCTGCTGCCAGAGAAGCCTCTTGGCGAGCGGGTGCCAAGGCATTGGCGGCCAAGCTGGTGGCAACCTACTGACCCACTGCTGGCCAACGTTCGGGGGGCCGCGGACGTGGGCACTGTCAGATAGTGCCAGGTGTGCATCGTGGCGATCGACTGCTGAAATTGGCGATGCTGGGCATTTTACCCGCGCGGCCGAGGTCATGCAGACCACCCAGGCCGCAGTGAGCCTGAAACTCAAGCGCCTGGAAGACCGCCTCGGCTGCCGCCTTATCGAACGCACCCCGCGCCATGTGGAGCTGTCGGCACGCGGCGCGGCCTTTCTGGCACCCGCACGCGAACTGCTCGCCGTACACCAGCGCACCCTGGCCACCTTTGCCGAGCAACGCGACCGCGAGCGCATTGCCATCGGCATCAGCGACCACGTGGCCGGGCCCGACCTGCCCGCCCTCATCGCCCGCATGAACGCACACGACCCGGGCCTGGTGATCGAGATCCGCATCGGCTCCTCTGGCGGCCTGCTGCAGGCCTATGACCGGCGCGAACTCGATGTGGCCATCGTGCGCTTTCACGCCGACCGCAGCGATGGGCAGGTGCTGGCCGAAGAGCCCTTTGGCTGGTTTGCTGCGCCCACCTGGCAGCATTGCGCGGGCGAGCCACTGCCCATCGTCACGCTGGCTGAGCCTTGCGGCGTGCGGGTGATGGCCAGCCAGTTGCTCGACGAGGCTGGTGTGCCCTGGCGCGAGGCGTTTGTGGGGGGGGGCGGGGTGGCGGCTGTGTCTGCGGCTGTGATTGCGGGGCTGGGCATAGCCGCCCTCGCGCCGCGCATGGTGCCGCTGGGGGCGGTGCAGGTAGGCGCGCGGCTGGGCTGCCGACGTTGCCGCAGCTGCCGGTGGTGTTGCATTCGCGGGTGCGGGGTGGACGGGGGAGAAAGGCTGTGAGGGTGTTGGGGGCGGCGTTCAAGGGGGCATTTGCATGACTAAAACGCTGATACTTCTCCCCTCGGACGATGAACTGTAGTTGTCAAATATTTAGCAATTCATGCTCTAAAAATATTATATAACTAATGTTTTAATCGATTTTTCATTAGATGGCGCTTCAGCCTAAGTGCTCTGATTTTATATCATTTGGTATTTCTGTTTTGAAGTTTTTTATGTCAATTTCTTGTTGCCAAAATGAATTCTGGCTCGTGAGAATTTGCCATGGAAAGAAGTAAGCGTCCATTATTTTGTGATTTTCTACGACCAGTACGCGTAGATCGAATGAGCAATCATGATCTGTATACCTTTCGCAAAGGTTTTTCGTGATATTCTTCGGATCAACGGAAGATAAATTTGATTCATGGGTGTAAAAGCGCACTTGAGTATGAAAAGGATGTTTTTGCCCAAGTGAAGGAAGCTTGTGAATGATGGAGAGTTCATCTAGGTGGTGACGGAGTAACTTTTAGCGAAAATCGTCAATCAGCCAAGTGCCTTTGACATACTTCAGGATGCTCACAATTGTTAAACCAAGCTTTCTCAGGCTATCGGCGCAAACGCTGAGGGGTGGTCCAACTGCACCCTTCTTTGAACTGGATACCTCAATTCCACCGCCTGTCGACGTGAAATGTTTATCATGAATTACTGTTCCGCGAAGTGGTTCAAGTTCGGCATATAAACCGATGAGTCTTTCTTGCAGCCATGGACGACATTCTATAACTGGCGGGAATTTGGGAGAGTTCTTTAGATTTTTCAGTTTTTCTTGAAATCGAAAAGATGATGGAAGTCCATTCTCATTTAGGATCCATTCTATAAGCATATCCAGTATCTTGAATGTGCAAATAAAAATTAAAGGTGCTCCGGCTGCCAAGAATCCAGGTCGCCAGTCGCCGAGAATAACATTGCCGCGACCAAAGGTGTAGTATATGGGCTTTGGTTGGTTTATAGGGTAAATTACTGCATCAGGCCACGATGGAAATAAATCTTGCTCCGCGATAGAATGTATCGCCTCAAGAAACCATTCTTCATAGTCAACACGTTCTGCAAGTCTATCGAGAGCATCAGTCGCGAATTTCGGTTGCAAAGTCATTTTATGATTGGGCTGCTCGTTGATTTTTATAATGTAGTCGCTTTTGCGAAATTCCGTCATTGGTACGATGCCGGGGCTGCATGAACAGGTGATCGCTACTCGATCTCCGGCCCGCGCAAGGATGGACGGGATGCCTTGTACCCAACCCATATCACCCCGGTTGTGAACGAGGATGTGCATGGCGAACACTGGACCAAAATTCGTGGCTCGCGGTGCCGCCGCCCATCGGGTCGGACGCTGAGTGACACCAGCCAAGCATTGAGGTGTGCATTGTTGGCTGGGGCAGCGAGGCCGCCCCAGTTCAAGCGAGCGCGATCAACAGCAACCGCGACGCACGCTCCGGATCGTCCGCATCCGTGACCATCAGCAGCCGATCACCCGCCAGCGCAATACCTTCGACCTTGGGCGCCCCCTGCAGCGGCGCCATGCGTTCCAGCACCCCATCCGCACCCACCCAGCCGATGGCCGATGCCACGCATTCGCCGTCCGCATAGCTGTCGTCGGTGTTCTCGGCCACGGCGCTGAACAGCCAGCCCTCGCCATTGGGCAGGGCCGCGCCGTCGGTAAAGCCCAGTGGCACGCCATCCACCGTGCCCAGGTCGAACTGGGTGGTGCGCAGCGGCGCCGGTGGCTCCGTGCGCGTGCCAGCGAGCCAAGCCAGCAATGGGGCCAGTGGGTAGCTGATGCAGGCATTGCGCGCATCGCCCTTGTTGCCGCGCTGTAGCAGGTGCAGACAGTCATTTCCGATGAATGCGCCTTCGATATTCAAGTCCGCAAACTCCGAGCGCAGGGGCGCGTAGAGCGCAGACAGGTCCACCACCTGCGCAGCACCATCGGGACGCCCGGTGGCATCGAGCGCGATGACAACGCCCCGCTGCCGATTGGGCTTGGACCCGGACCCGAGGGCCAGCAGCGCCCCGCTCGGGTGTGCGGGCGACGCGGGCAGCAGGGCCAGCGCTTCCAGATCGGGCTTGCGCTTTTTGCGAGCCTTCGGCTCGGCTGGCAGGTCGCCTGGCAGGATGCGGTGCAACTGCACCAGCGGTGCCTGTGGCAAGTGCTGCAGCACGGCTGCGCCGGCAGGCAGCAGGCCCAGGTGGTGCTCATCGTCCGCCACCAGGTAGAGCCATGCACCGGACCGCACCAGGCCGCTGGCGGCGCTCAGGTGCGGCTGGCCACGCGGGTGAGTCGCGGGGTCGAGCAGCAGGTCCTGCAGAGGGGTTGGTGTGATGAGGTGCATGGCGATGTGAGCATAGATGAAAGCAAGGGCGCAGACGAAAAGGAGAGGGGGCGCCAAAGTCACTTCCATGCCTTCTGCCTCCTGGAAGTGGGCTAGGATTCAGCGTCTGAAATCAAAGGAGGAGGGTGCATGAAATTCCCAACCATGGCGTTCCTGGCAGTGGCGGCCGTGCTGGCCCTGCCGGCATGCAGTTCAACCGACGTCGTGCGCGCGCCGGTGGAGGCCACCATCGGCCAGCAGTTGATCGACCTGAAGAGCGCCTTCAACAACGGCGCATTGAGCAGCCGTGAGTACGACAGCCAGCGCCGCCGGCTGATCGACAGCGTGAAGTGAGTGAGATCAGCGCCATGAACAAGCACAACAACCATCGGATTGCCACCATCACCATCGTCTGCGCATGCCTGGCGTCGCTGGCCGGCTGCGTCAGCAGCAGCACTTCGCGCGTGACCGTGCAGGAGGGAGTCAAGTTCTCCAAGGGCCGCGAGCTCGATGACCTGGTGAAGGCCTACGACGCCCAGGCCGTGACGCGCAGCGAGTACGAAGAGCTGCGCCAGGTCATCATGAAGCGGCCCAATTGATCGAGGTGGCGAAGGGCAGGGCGATGCCATGACACCCCCGGCAACGCCGGGCCGGGCCCTGCGCGACCTGGCGCGGCACTCGCGCAGCAGCGGTGTGCCCGGGTTCTTGCCCGAGCTGTGGCTGCTCGGGCCCATCGAGTACCAGTTGCACAAGACGCTGCGCAAGCTTGGGCTGCGCACGGGCAGGGACATCGCCAAGGTCAATATCTACGGGGTGGAACATCCCGCCGCCTGGACCGGCGAGGTGTTCGATGGCTGCACCGAGGTGGAGGTCGCGGCCGACTGGAATGCCATTGCCCTGTTGCCTGCCCCCGAGCGCGCGCTGGCGGCCCATGCCGCGTTTTTGGCTGGCTTGCAGATAGTGCTGGATGCCTGCGGCGTGGACCGCAGTGCCTACCTGCCGGCCTTGCAGGCTTTGGCGGCCGAGGGTTTTTACCATGCAGTGAAACTGGCCACGGTGAAGCACGACGGCGGCTCATTGGCGCTGTGGCTGGAGTGGGATGGGTCGCTCGACCTGGCTCGGCTGGTGGTGCGCGGCAAGGCGGGCGCGCGCAAGGCTGCCACCGAGCAGTTGCTGGGCTACGCCTGGCCCGACTTCGATGGCATCCGCCCGCAGGACGTTGCGGTGGAAGACAGCGGGGGCATCACCATCGAGGTGTTTGCGGGCTTCATGCAGCCGGACCGGCTGTTGAGGGGCCGCCCTTACATCGACATCCCTGGTGCGATGAGGACGGTGGTTCCGGGGCGGGAGCGGATCGCGCTCAGCTTCACCTTGCCGCAGGCGGGGCCTGCATAGCCCATGGCCTGATGTGGTGGTAGCTACCCCCACGCCAGCGTGCGGCGTCGAGTGACCTGCGGGGCCATCACCAATCTCCGCTGCGCGAAAGTAACAATTCGTTATAGGATATCCCCAAACCACCCGACTCCACCGATTCAATTCCCGCCATGGGCACCGCCAGCGGGCCCCCCCGCACCTTTGAGGACGCCGCGCCCACCCTGCGGCTGAGGGTGCTGCTGCGCTTTGAATCGGCGCAGGTCGAGCATGCGTTTGGCGAGCACTACCTGTCGTTCTACCACCGCTACGCCCAGGGCGCGCTGGTGTTGGGCGTGCTGCTGGTGCTGGGCGACTTCCTGGTCGACTGGCTGGCCTACCCCACGGTGGCGGGCAACGCGCTGCGGCTGCAGGTGGCCGTGCCCATTTTGCTGCTGGGCCTGGCGTACACCTTTTTGCCGCAGACGCGCCGGCATTGGCAGCCGGTGCTGGCCGGCTTCATCGTTGCGCTGTCGCTGTGCCTGTTCTGGATATTGCTGCGCATTGATGCGGCCGGGGGCGAGGGGCTGACCTCGTGGGTCGGCATCCTGAACTTCACCTTCCTGGAGTTCTACTGCTTCATCGTGCTGGGCCTGCAGTTCCGCTGGGCGCTGATGGCGGGCCTGTCCATCCTCGCGGTCTTCTGTGCCACGCTGTGGTGGCACCCCGGCCAGTCGGCGGCCGAGGCGGCCTACTGGTCCTACCACGTGCTCACGCTGTTTTTGCTGGCGGTGGGGGTGGGCTGGTGGCGCGAGTTCATCGTGCGCAAGGACTATGCGGCCCAGTGGGCGCTGGAGCGCGCGCGCCTGGCGGCCGAGCAACTGGCCCTGGTCAAGAGCGAGTTTCTGGCCACCATCAGCCACGAGATCCGCACGCCGCTCAATGGCGTGCTGGGCATGAACGAGCTGCTGCTCGGCAGCGGCCTGAGCAGCGAGCAGCGCGGGTGGGCCGGTGCGGTGCAGGCCTCGGGCCGGCACCTGCTGGCGCTGATCGACGACGTGCTGGATGTCTCCAAGATCGAGGCCGGGCAACTGCGGCTGGAGCGGGTCGACTTCGACCTGCGGCGCGAGATCGATGAGGCGCAGGCCATGTTCGTGCAGCCCGCGCTGGCCAAGGGCCTGGACCTGCAGGCGCAGGTGAAGTGGCAGATGCCCGAGTGCCAGCTGGTGGGCGACCCGCTGCGCCTGCGGCAGATCGTGGCCAACCTCATCGGCAACGCGATCAAGTTCACGGAGCAGGGCAGGGTGGGTGTGCAGGTGTGGGTGGCGCCAGCGCAGGTGGCCGGGCGCGCCCAGGTGGACATCGTGGTGCAGGACTCGGGCATTGGGATACCGGCCGAGGCGCGGGAACGCATCTTCGAGCGCTTTGCCCAGGCCGACGGGTCGACCACACGCCGATTCGGCGGCACAGGTCTGGGCCTGGCGATCTGCCGCGACCTGGCGCGGGCCATGGGGGGTGATATTGCGGTGCAGAGCCAGCCGGGGGCCGGGTCGCGCTTTGCGGTGCAACTGGAGCTGCCCTTGGCCGGCCCGGTGCCAGCCCGTATCGACCGCGAGGAAGGTGCTGCAGGGGCGGCTGTGGACGCTGTTCCCCGGCTGCAAGGTACGGTGCTGCTGGTGGAGGACCACCCGGTCAACCGCGCCGTGGCGGCGGGCATGCTGCGCAAGCTGGGCCTGGCCTGGCGCGAGGCGCACGACGGCGCGCAGGCCATCGAGCAGGTGCGCCAGCACGATTTCGACGCCGTGCTCATGGACTGCCAGATGCCCGTGGTGGATGGCTATGCCGCCACCCGGGCGATACGCGGCCTGCCGGATGGACGCGGGGCCAGCCTGCCCATCATCGCCCTCACGGCCAACGCCGGTGCCGACGACGCGGCCCGGTGCCGGGCCAGCGGGATGGACGGCTTCATCGCCAAGCCCTACGGCATGGGCACCCTGGCCGCAGCCCTTGCGCCCTGGCTGCAGGCCCGGAGTGTCCTGCCTGTGGGCATGCCGGAAGCTACCGTGGCGCCGTTCGATGACCACGCGGCCATCGACGCGCGCGCGGTCGAGACCCTGCTGTACCTGGACGAGCACGGCGGCACGGGGCTGCTGCGCGAGGTGGTGACGGGCTTCCTCGATGCCGCCGCGCAAGGCCTGGCGGGCATGGAGCAGGCGCTGGCCGATGGCCGGCTGGCCGATGCAGCGCGCATCGCCCACGGCCTCAAGTCCTCGGCCGCCCATGCCGGCGCGCTGGAGCTGGCCGAGGGCCTGCGCAGCGTGGAGCGCCATGCGCTCGCGGGCGACGCCCCGGCGGTGCGCCAGGGGCTGGCGCGCATGCACGCTGCCCACAGCCGCACTGTGGCCGGCCTGCAGGCTGTGCTGGAGGCGCACCCATGAGCAAGGAGGCGCTGGCCTTGCTGGATGGGCAGCCGCCTGAATCGGCGCTGGTGGCCGCCACCCGCGTGCTGATCGCCGACGACGACCCCGGCATGCGCGCCATGCTGCGGGCCGCCGTGCGCAAGCTCGGCTTCGAGCCCGTGCTGGCCGAGGACGGGGCCTCTGCGCTGATCGCGTTCCGCCAATCGGCCTGCTCGCTGGTGCTGCTGGACGTGGAGATGCCGGGCCTCAACGGCTACGAGCTGTGCAGCATATTGCGCGGCGAGGCTGGCCCATTCGTGCCCATCGTGCTGGTCACGGGCAATGACGATGTGGCGTCCGTCGAGAACGCATATGCGGCCGGCGCGACGGACTTCATCTCCAAGCCCGTGAACTGGTCCATCCTGGGCCACCGGCTGCGGCACCTGCTCAAGAACTTCGGCATCCAGCGCGACCTGCAGCTTGCGCAGGCGCGCAACGCGGCCATCCTCGATGCGCTGCCCGACCTGCTGTTCGAGCTCGATGCCCAGGGCCGCTTCATCCAGTGCAATGTGCCCGCCAACGAAGAACTGGCCACGCACTACCGCGCACTGTTGGGCCGCACGGTCAACGAGGCCCTCTCGCCCAAGCTGCGCGAGCTGGCCATGGCCGCCGCCGCCGAGGCGCACACCCTGGGGCATGCCAGCCCGCGCACCTACCGCCTGCACCTGCCCGCCGGAGAGCGCTGGTTCGAGCTGTCGGTGGCGCGCAAGCCGGCCGATGGCCTGCAAGAGGGGCAAGAAGGACAAGGCGGGCAGGAGGGGCCCACCTTCATCGCCCTGTCGCGCGACGTCACCGCGCGCAAGCACGCCGAGCGCCGCATCTCCGACCTGGCCGACTCGCTGCGCCAGGCCAATGCCGACCTGCGGTGCGCCAACGACCAACTGCAGCGCCAGGCGTTTGAGGACCCGCTCACCGGCCTGCCCAACCGCGCCATGTTCCACGAGCGGCTGGACCAGGCCGTGCAACGCATTGCCGCGCAGGGCGCGGCCACGGACGCAGGGCTGCCCTGCGCGCTGGGCGTGATGTTCATCGACCTCGACGGCTTCAAGCCCATCAACGACACCTTCGGCCACGCTGCGGGCGATGGGGTGCTCAAGGAGGTGGCGCGGCGCCTGCAGTCCGTGGTGCGGGGCGCCGACCTGCTGGCCCGGCTGGGTGGGGACGAGTTCGTGGCGCTGATCGAATCGCCCACGGCCGACGAGGACGCCATGCGCGTGGGCGGCCGCATCATCGAAGTGCTGCGGCGCCCGTACCCGGTGGGCCGGCACAGGGTCTCGCTGTCGTGCTCCATCGGCGTGGTGCTGCACCCCGGTCAGGAGCCCTCGGGCGACCGTTTGCTGGCCTGCGCCGATGCGGCGATGTACGAGGCCAAGCGTGCCGGCGGCGGCAGTTGCGTGCTGTACGAAAAGTCCATGTCCGACGAGGGCACCGAAGAGGTGCTGATGCGCCAGGCGCTGCGCGAGTCGCTGGAGCGCGGCGACCTGGCGCTGCACTACCAGCCCAAGGTGGACTGCACCCAGGGCCAGGTGCATGGCCTGGAGGCCCTGCTGCGCTGGGAGCACGAGAAGTTCGGGCAGGTCAGCCCCGAGATCTTCATCCCGCTGGCCGAGCGCTATGGCCTCATCGGCGCCATTGGCAACTGGGTGATCGACACGGCCTGCGCGCAGCTGGCGCATTGGCAGGCGCAGGGGCTGCGGTGCCACATTGCCATCAACCTGTCACCCCACCAGTTGCGCCAGCCCGATTTGGTGGAACGCATCGGCCAGGCGCTGGGGGCGCACCGGCTGCGCCCCTCGCAACTGGTGTGCGAGATCACCGAATCGACCATGATGGAGCACTCGGTGCAGGAGCGCGCCACGCTCGAACGCATCGCGGCCCTGGGGGTGCGGCTGTCCATCGACGACTTCGGCACCGGCTACTCGTCACTGGCGCACCTGCGCCACATTCCCGCACAGCAGCTCAAGATCGACC
The DNA here is from genome assembly GCF_001428665.1 of Acidovorax sp. Root219. GTDB lineage: Bacteria > Pseudomonadota > Gammaproteobacteria > Burkholderiales > Burkholderiaceae_C > Acidovorax. The sequence goes on along the minus strand of NZ_LMIJ01000005.1, from coordinate 5,488 downwards.
GCAGCTTCGTCACCGACCTGGCCAGCAGCGAACAGGCGCGCCATGTGGTGCAGGCGGTGATACAGCTTGCGCACGGGCTGGGCATGGAGGTGGTGGCCGAAGGCGTGGAAACGCCCGAGCAACTGCAGGTGCTGACCGGGCAGGGCTGCGACCTGGTGCAGGGGTTTCACATAGCCTCACCCATGCCGGCGGCGGACGTGCCGGGCTGGATGCGCGACCGCGAGCACACGCCCAGCGTCTTCGGAGCGCTGGCAGGCACGCCCTGGTGAGCCCGTGCTTCTGGCAAGAGGCGGTGGATGTACAGCTTGCCTGGGACCAATGCATTGGACCGGTGCTATTCCCCTACGGATTGTTAAACAAATTGAACCGTGCGTAATCTTTTGATACGTATGCATACAATAAACCACGCCTAGGGTAAACCCTTGATGGTGGCTTGCTCAGCCTGTCGCTGCGCTGGAATGTCTGAAAGGCTGCAGGTGGGGATGATGTCTGTTTTGAAGCGTTGGTACCTTGCGACGGTAGGCCGCCAGCTGAAGGCCCTTTACCGCAACCAGGCCGTGATCGAGTTCGATGCTGCAGGCAGGATCCTCTATGCCAACACCCATTTCGTGCGGTTGATGGAGTACCGCCGTGATGAACTGGTGGGCATGCACCACCGCATGTTCCTTGACATGCAGGAGCACGATGAAGCCCAGTACCGTGCGTTCTGGGAGCATTTGAACGCCGGCAAGGCCTTTGTCGGGCGCTGCAAGCGTATCAAGCACACCGGAGAAGCGGTGTGGCTGCAGGCCAATTACAGCCCGGTGCTGGACCACCGGGGCCGGGTGCGCAAGATCGTGAAATACGCCATGGACATCACCGACCAGGTGCGCAGCGAGGCCGAGGCCCAAAGCCAGCTGGCGGCCGTGAGCCGTGCCCAGGCGGTGATCGAGTTCACGCTCGATGGCAGGGTGCTGCGTGCCAACCACAATTTCCTGACCACCATGGGCTATGCCAGCGAAGAGGAACTGGCGGGCCAGCACCATTCCATGTTCGTTGATCCCGCAGAGGCGCGCAGTCCCGAATACGCACTGTTCTGGAAGAGCCTGGCGCAGGGGCAATACCACCGTGGCCAGTTTCGGCGGCTGGACAGGTCGGGCAAGGATGTCTGGATCGAGGCGAACTACAACCCGGTGTTCGACCAGAAAGGGCAGCCGTTCAAGGTGGTGAAGTACGCGACCGATATCACCGCCCGGTTTGAGGCCACGCGGCTGGTGCAGGCCGCTTTCGAGCAGTTGCAGCAGCTGGTGCAGGAGAGCGCGGCGCGTGCTGACGAGGCCCAGCAGCAGTCGGGCGTGGTGGTGGCCATGGCCAGCGAGGGCGAGCATTCGGTCCAGGGCGCCATAGACGCCATGCAGGGCATACGGGCCAACTCTGGCCGCATCGGCGAGATGGTGGGCCTGATCGAGGGCATCGCCTTCCAGACCAATCTGCTGGCGCTGAACGCCGCCGTGGAGGCGGCCCGCGCGGGCGAGCACGGGCGTGGCTTTGCCGTGGTGGCCAATGAGGTGCGAAGCCTGGCGCACCGCAGTTCCGAAGCGGCCAAGGAGATCAAGACCGTGATCGGGTCTTCGTCCGACAGCGTGCAGCGCGGCTCTGACCGCGTGCAGGAGTCGGGCCGCATGATGCTGCAGATGAAACAGGCGGCCCATGCCGCCAGCGGGGCGATGGATGGCATCACCCAGGCGTCCCGCGTGCAGCGGGCCAATCTGGGCCGTGTGCACCAGGCCATTGCGCGGCTGGAGAGCAGCGTCGTCAGCGGCTGACCGCGCCTTTTTGCCAACACTCCTGGCAACCCGCCAACCTTACCCCGATACCTCGCCTGCCAGGCAGGCAGGCACGGCTGTGTCCTGTTGCGCCTTTGCGCGTGGGCAGACCCCGAAACCCACTCCAGGAAACCACCGTTGATGCACGCACCTGAAATCGCTGTTCTGGACCTCACTTCCCGCATAGGCGGCCATGCTCTGGCCCAACTGGGTGTGTCAGGCACCACGGGCCCCGGCGCCTGGGAAAAGATGCCGCTGGGCGGCATGGCAGGGGCCCCGCTGATCAGCTGGTACCGGCCAGCTGGCGCAGCTGACCTGGCCAGCCTGCCGCCCCGGCCGGAAGCCGTGGCCATCCTGGTGGGGCCGGGCATCTTTGCCATGCTGCCCGCCGTGCTGGCGCACGAGACGGTGCGCACGGCACCGGCGGTGTGGTTCTTCCTCTTGCCCAATGCGGTGATGGAGGAGATGGAGATCGCCAAGTTTCTGCGCACGCAGCAGCGTGCCGGCGTGCACAAGTACCAGCTGCCCAACAGCGACCCGCAAACACTGTGGTTCGTGCTGATGGAGCAGCTCGGCAAGGTGCAGAAGGTCAGTGATTATTTCAACGAAGAAAGAAGTGCAGAAGACATGAGCTCGAATCTAAAGACGTCCATGGACGCTGCCATGACCATCGACGGCGCGCTGGCAGTGGCATTGGTGGACCACCGCAGCGGCATGTGCCTGGCGCAGGCCGGCGGTGGCATGAACCTGGACTTGGCGGCCGCCGGCAACACTCAAGTGGTCAAGGCCAAACTCCAGACCATGGAGACACTGGGCATACGCCGTGGCATCGAGGACATTCTGATCACGCTGGCCGACCAGTACCACCTGATCCGCCTGGTCCCAAACGCCGAGGGCCTGTTCTTGTACCTCGTGCTGGACCGCAACAAGGGAAACCTGGCACTGGCACGCTACAAGCTGACCGATATCGAGCGCTCGCTGAAGGTCTGAAGCCTGGGCAGGCCCTCGGTCTTTATTCAAGGCCTGGCCATGCACCTCAGCGCTGAGGCTGCTGCTGGTGCAGCGGCGCGGCAAACCCCGCCGTCTTGCCCGCCACGAAGTCCCTGAGCAGTCGCACCAGCGGCGTCAGCTGCCGGCGGCTGGGCACCACCAGGAACAGCGGCGTGGGCTCCGTGGCCCACTCCGGGCAGAGCGCCTGCAGCCGCCCTGCGGCCAGGTCCGCCGCCACATCGAGCCCGGCCTTGTAGGCAATGCCCTTGCCCAGCAGGGCCCAGCGGCGCACGGCGTCGCCGTCGTTCGACACGTTGACGCTGCGCACCCGCACGGTCACCTCGGGGGCCCCGTCACCGGGGGTGAAGCGCCAGCGGTCGTGCACCTCGTCGCCGAGCATGAAGCACAGGCAGTCGTGCCCGGTGAGTTCGTGCGGGGTGGCGGGTGCGCCGTGTTGGGCGATGTAGGCGGGTGACGCGCACAGCACGCGGCGCACGCCGGGTGCCAGGGGCAGGGCGACCAGGCCCGAGTCCGGCGGCTTGCCGTAGCGAAAGGCCGCGTCCACCGGGTCGCTGTAGACATTGGCCACGCGGTCTGACAGCTGCAGGCGGATGTCTACCTGCGGGTGCTGCTCCTGGAACTCGTGCAGCCAGGGCAGCAGCACGTTGCGCCCCAGGTCCGACGGGGCCGACAGCTGCAGCACCCCGCGCAGCGCCTGCTCGCCAGCCGCCAGTTGCTGGCCGGCTTGCTGCAGCGCTGCGAGGGCAGGGCGGCACTGCTCCAGAAACAATTCGCCCTGTTGCGTGAGCCGCAGACTGCGCGTGGAGCGCACGAAGAGCTGCACGCCCAGCTCAGCCTCCAGGCGCTTCAAGGCTGCGCTGGTGGCGGCGGGCGTGAGGTCGAGCGCGCGGGCGGTAGCCGAGAGACTGCCGTTGTCCACGGTGCGCACGAAGATGTCGAGGTCTTGCAGGGCTTTCATGGTGTGGGGCAGGGTAATTGCTTGGGCCTTGGCTGTATTTTCAATATTTTATTGAAGGTGGCTTCAATGCGTGGGTGGTTTTTCAATTGGCTGCAAAGGAAGACCATTGCGGCATGCAAACGGCACTGCCGCCGTCCCACCCTCACCAGCCATCGGAGTCCAAGCCCATGACCGCCACTGCATCCCCCCTGTTCCGCCCCCTGCAACTGGGCCCGCTGGCGCTGCCCAGCCGCATCGTGATGGCGCCCATGACGCGCGCCCGCAGCAGCCAGCCAGGCGATGTGCCCAATGCGCTGATGGCGCAGTACTACGCCCAGCGCGCCAGCGCCGGCCTGATCGTGAGCGAGGCCACGCAGATCTCGACCCAGGGCCAGGGCTACAGCTTCACGCCCGGCATCTACAGCGACGCGCAGGTGGACGGTTGGCGCCGCGTGACCGATGCGGTGCATGCCGAGGGCGGGCGCATGGTGCTGCAGCTGTGGCATGTGGGGCGCATGTCGCACGCCAGCTTTCATGCCGACGGCTTGCCCGTGGCGCCCTCGGCCATTGCGCCGCAGGCCCAGGTGTGGGTGGCGGGCGATGATGGCGTGGGTCGCATGGTCGACAGCCCCGTGCCGCGTGCGCTGACGACGGCGGACATCCAGGCCGTGGTGGGCGACTTCCGCCGCGCGGCGGCCAATGCCATGCGCGCCGACTTCGATGGCGTGGAGATCCATGGCGCCAATGGCTACCTGATCGACCAGTTCCTGCGCACCACCTCGAACCAGCGCACCGATGCCTACACCGGCGCCACCTTGGAAGGGCGCACGCGCTTTGCGCTGGAAGTCGCCACCGCCGTGGCCAGCGAGGCCGGGGCCGAGCGCACCGGCATGCGGCTGGCGCCCTTCATCACCCAGCGCGGCATGGACTGCCCCGAGATCATCCCCACCATCCTGCACCTGGCGCGCCAGCTCGACGCCACGGGCCTGGCCTACCTGCACCTGGTGGAGGCCGACTGGGCCGATGCGCCGCAGATCCCCGACGCCTTTCGCACCGTGCTGCGCCAAGCCTACCAGGGCCGCGTGATTGTGGCCGGCGGCTACGACGCTGCACGCGCCAGCCAGGTGCTGAGCGATGGCTTTGCCGACCTGGTGGCGTTTGGCCGACCCTTCATCGCCAACCCCGACCTGCCCCGGCGCTTGGCGGGTGGCCTGCCCCTGGCCGCGTTCGATGCCAAGGCGCTGTTCGGCGGCGATGCATCGGGCTACAGCGACTACGCGGCGTACGAGGCAACTGCCGCCGACCTGGAAATCGCCTGACCCGTTCAACTGTCTTCTTTTTTGCTTACGCTATCTCCTGAAAGGATCCTTCCCATGAAAGCCGTTGGTTACCAGCAATCCCAGCCCATCAGCCACCCCGATGCGCTGCTCGACATCACCCTGCCCGAACCCGTGGCCACCGGCCACGACCTGTTGGTGGAGGTCAAGGCCGTCTCCGTGAATCCCGTGGACACCAAGGTGCGCGGCAGCAGCTCGCGCAGCGCCCCGGTCGAAGGGCAGGACTACAAGGTGCTGGGCTGGGACGCCAGCGGCATCGTGAAGGCCGTGGGCCCCGAGGTCACCCTGTTCCAGCCCGGCGACCGCGTGTGGTACGCCGGCTCCATCGCCCGCCCCGGCACGAATGCCGAGCTGCACCTGGTGGACGAGCGCATCGTGGGCCATGCGCCCAAGACGCT
>NZ_LMIJ01000004.1:212369-223890 GCF_001428665.1 Acidovorax sp. Root219 | reverse complement strand
GCCTTCCCATGGTGGTGGTATCTCACGGTCGTGGGTGCCGCCACCATGTGGAAGTGTTTCCCCCCAATGCCGCAACCCGGCATGAATGACAAAAGGCTCCAACGGGAGCCTTTTTTCGTTGTGGGGCAGCGCGAAGAGCGTCAGACCTCCTCACTCCAGCAGTAGCCGTCGCGCGCGATCATCGCGCTGGCGGCGCTCGGGCCCCAGCTGCCGGCCGTGTAGGGCCGTGGGCCCAGTGCATCGTTGCGCCAGTGCTGCAGGATGGGTTCTACCCAGCGCCAGGCTTCCTCCTGCTCGTCGCTGCGCACGAAGAGGTTCAGGCGGCCGGCGATCACGTCGAGCAAAAGGCGTTCGTAGGCGCCCACGCGCTCGGTGCCGAAGCGCTGGTCGAAGTCGAGGTTCAGGTACACCTGCGACAGGGCTGGTTCGGTCTGGTGCTGGGCGGCACCCTGGGCCAGCAGGTGCAGCTCCAGCCCGTCCTTGGGCTGCAGGTTGATCACCAGGCGGTTGGCCGCGCCGGCCGAGGTGCGGAAGATCGGGTGCGGCACGGGGCGGAAGTTGACCACGATGTGCGCGTCGCGCCCCGCCAGCCGCTTGCCGGTGCGGATGTAGAAGGGCACGCCGGCCCAGCGCCAGTTGGAGATCTCGGTGCGCAGCGCGACAAAGGTCTCGGTGGTGCTGCCGGCGGCCACGCCTTTTTCCTGCAGGTAGCCGGGCACGCTGGCACCGTGCGTCTTGCCGGCCACGTACTGGCCGCGGATCACGTGCTGGCCGATGGTCTCCACGCTCCAGGGCTTGAGCGACTGCAGTACCTTGAGCTTCTCGTCCCGGATGGCGTTGGCGCTGGCGTTGATGGGCGGCTCCATGCCGATGGCACACAGCAGCTGCAGGGCATGGTTCTGCACCATGTCACGCAGGGCACCGGTCTGGTCGTAGAAGGCGCCGCGTGTCTCCACGCCCAGTTCCTCGGCAATGGTGATCTGGATGTTGGCGATGGTCTCGCGCCGCCACAGGGGCTCGAACAATGCGTTGCCAAAGCGCATGGCGAACAGGTTCTGTACCGAGGGCTTGCCCAGGTAGTGGTCGATGCGAAAGACCTGCTCTTCCTTGAGCACGCGGCGCAGCGTGTCGTTGATGGCCTGGTTGGAGCGCAGGTCGTGGCCCAGGGGCTTTTCGAGCACCACGCGTGTGGTCGGGCCGTTCAGGCCCACGGCGGCGATCTGCTCGCAGACATTGGTGAACAGGCTCGGCGCCGTGGCCACGTACATCACCACCGACTCGGCGTTGCGCTCGTGCAGCATGGCGGCCAGGCGGGCATAGTCCTGGGTTTGCGACAGGTCCATGCGCAGGTAGTGCAGCAGGGCACCGAAGCGTTCGAACTCGTCGGGCGTGGGGCGCTTGGCCAGGTCCACGCCGTCGAAGCGCGACTGGATCAGGCTGCGGTATTGTTCATGGCTGAGCTCGTCACGGGCGACCGCGATGATGCGGCCCCCTTCGGGCAGCGTTCCGTGGCGAAACGCCTGGAACAGCGCCGGCATGAGCTTGCGCCATGCCAGGTCGCCCGTTCCGCCAAACAGGACAAGGTCAAAACTCATGGGGTCTCCGTATTCAGTGCATTGGTCGTCGTGCATTTCTCTCGAAATTGTAATCACGTTACATCGATTTGTGTAGGACTGCAGAGCAACTGGCGTTCCAAACTGTGTCTGCAACAAAAAAGTACCAGCCTGTTTTGGTAATCAAGTTACTATCTCGCCGTTTTCCATTTTCCTGTCCAGGTAGCTCTCCCATGCCCCTCCGTTGTGACCAGACTTCCCAGTGGCCCGCGCTGCAGGCCTTGTTCCAGGCGCAAGGGCGCGCGCTGGACCTCCGGCAGGCCTTCGCCGAAGATGGAGAGCGCTTTGCGCACTTCAGTCAGTCCGCCCCCGAGGTGTTCGCCGACCTCTCCAAGAACCTGTGGGACCGGCCCACCGAAGCCCTGTTGCTGGCCATGGTCGAGGCCTGTGGCCTTGCTGCGCAGCGCGACGCCATGTTCGCGGGCCAGCCCATCAACCACACCGAAGGCCGGGCCGTGCTGCACACGCTGCTGCGCCGCCCTGAGGGCCTGGCGCTGCCGGGTGACGGCCCCGATATCGCGCAGAAGCTCGCCGAGGTGCATGGCACGCTGGGCGCAATGCTGCAATACGCCGAGCAGGTGCGCGGCGATGCCGCCATCACCGACGTGGTGAACATCGGCATCGGCGGCTCGGACCTGGGGCCGCACATGGCGGTGCTCGCGCTCGATGCCTTTCGCGCTGCGGGCAAGCGCCTGCATTTCGTCTCCAATGTGGACGGGCACGAGCTGCATGGCGTGCTCCAGGGCCTGAAGGCCGAGAGCACGCTGTTCTTGATCGCCTCCAAGACTTTCACCACCGCCGAAACCATGGCCAATGCGCGTTCCGCGCTGGCCTGGTTCGGCGCACAGGGCGGCAGCGACGTGGCACGCCACTTCGCGGCGCTGACCACCAACGTGGAAGCGGCCGGTGCCCTGGGCATCACCACCACCTTCGGTTTCTGGGACTGGGTGGGCGGGCGCTACTCGCTGTGGTCGGCCATCGGCCTGCCCATCGCCATCGCCATCGGCGCTGCCGGCTTCCGTGCGCTGCTGGCCGGCGCGCATGCCATGGACGAGCATTTCCGCACCGCGCCGCTGGCCGCCAACCTGCCGGTGCGCCTGGGCCTGCTCGACCTCTGGTACCGCAACTTCCATGGCTTCACCAGCCGCTGCATTGCGCCCTACCACGCGGCGCTGGGCCGGCTGCCGGCCTACCTGCAGCAGCTGGAGATGGAGAGCAATGGCAAGCGCGTGGGGGCCGACGGCCAGGAGCTGCCGTACGCCACCTCGCCCGTGCTCTGGGGCGAGCCCGGCACCAACGGCCAGCACGCGTTCTTCCAGATGCTGCACCAGGGCACCGACGTGCTGCCGCTGGAGATCGTGGCCGTGCGCCAGGCGGCGCACCCGCTGCCGGGCCACCAGAACAAGCTGCTTGCCAACGCCCTGGCCCAGGCCCAGGCGCTGATGGTGGGCAAGCCCAGCCCCGAGGACGGGCACCGCCACTTCCCGGGCAACCGGCCCAGCACCTTCCTGCTGCTCGAATCGCTGACCCCGGCCTCGCTGGGTGCGCTGATCGCGCTGCAGGAGCACCGCGTTTTCGTGAGCGGCAGCCTGTGGGGCATCAACAGCTTTGACCAGTGGGGTGTGGAGCTGGGCAAGGTGCTGGCGCGCGACCTCGAATCGCGCCTGGCCTCGGGCGATGCCACGGGGCTTGATGGCTCCACGGCAGGCCTGCTGGCGCGCCTGCGCGGCGGCTGAGCCGCCGCGCCACGTTATTGCATTTCACAACGAGGCGCTTCGAGGCGCCCAGGCCGTACCCTGCGGCCCAACGAGGAGACAAGCCCATGACCGCACCGCAGCCACCCGATTTCCGCTCGCCCGCATTCCTGCACGCACACATCCGCCAGACCATGGCGTTCTACGAGCCCGTGGCCACCGATGCGGGGGGCGGCATGTACCACTTCTTCCTCGACGACGGCACCGTCTACGACGAGCGCACGCGCCACCTGGTGAGCGCCACGCGCTTCGTGGTCACGCATGCCATGCTGTTCAAGACCTCCGGCGAGGCGCGCTACCGCCACGGCATGGAGCATGCGCTCCAGTTTCTGCGCACCGCCTTCCTCGACCCGGCCACCGGCGGCTACGCCTGGCTGATCGACTGGCATGGCGGCCACGCCACCTTGCTCGACGCCACGCGCCACTGCTATGGCATGGCCTTCGTGATGCTGGCCTATGCCCGGGCCCATGAGGCCGGCGTGCCCGAGGCGCGGCAGTGGCTGGCTGAGGCCTTCGATACCGCCGAGCAGCACTTCTGGCAACCGGCCGAAGGCCTCTATGCCGACGAGGCCACGCGCGACTGGGCCCTGGCGGACTACCGCGGGCAAAACGCCAACATGCACGCCTGCGAGGCCATGATCTCGGCCTTTCGCGCCACGGGCGAGCGGCGCTACATCGAGCGCGCCGAGTTGCTTGCGCAAAACATCTGCCAGCGCCAGGCAGCGCTGGCTGGCGGCTGGGTGTGGGAGCATTTTCGCGCCGACTGGTCGGTGGACTGGGACTACAACCGCCACGACCGCAGCAACATCTTCCGCCCCTGGGGCTACCAGGTCGGGCACCAGACCGAATGGGCCAAGCTGCTGCTGCAGCTCGATGCGCTGGCGCCCGCGCCCTGGCACCTGCCGTGTGCCCGCTTCCTGTTCGATGCCGCGATGGACAAGGGCTGGGACACCGCCCATGGCGGCATCGTCTACGGCATGGCGCCCGACGGCAGCATCTGCGACGACGGCAGGTACCACTGGGTGCAGGCCGAGAGCATGGCCGCCGCTGCGGTACTGGCCGTGCACACCGGCGAGCCGCGCTACTGGGATTGGTACGAGCGCATCTGGGCCTACTGCTGGCAGCACTTCGTGGACCACGAGCACGGCGCCTGGTTCCGCATCCTCGATGGGCGCAACCTCAACCACACGCGCGAGAAGAGCAACGCCGGCAAGGTCGATTACCACAACATGGGCGCCTGCTACGACGTGCTGCTGGCCTTGGGGGCGCAGCGCGCGCCCTGACGCCCCCTTCTCCTGGTCACATCGCCGCGCTGGCCTGGAAGAAATTCACGGGCAGGCCCGGCACCTCCACGGGCAGGCTGAACAGCGAGCCGGCAGGGATGGCCGCATCCAGTTCCGCTTGCGGCCGGCCGGCGCGCGCCGAGGTGATGTACAGCGTGCGCAGGTCGTCGCCGCCAAAGCAGACCATGGTGGGGCATTGCACGGGCATGGCAATGCGCTGCAGCACCTGGCCTGCGGGCGAGAGCTGCAGCACGCAGGCACCCTCGTACATGGCCACCCAGTAGTTGCCCTGCACGTCCACGGCCGCGCCATCGGGGCGGCCGCCATAGGGCTCGCCCGCCACTTTGGGCGGGAAGGTCGCCCACGGCGCACGGCTTTCGATGCTGCCGGTGGCGGCATCGAACGCAAAGCGGTCGATGCGGTGCTCGGGTGTGTTGGACCAGTAGAGCCAGCGGTCGTCCGGGCTGAAGGCCAGGCCGTTGGCGGTGAAGTTCTCGCCCGCCATCTTCTGCACCCGAAAGCCGCCGGGCGCCGCCTCCAGCCGCCACAGTGCCGCGTCGGGCGCCGTGCGCGGGCTGATCACCGACCCAGCCCAGAACCGGCCCGCCGAATCGCAGCGGCCATCGTTCAGGCGCAGCACGCGGGTGTCGTGCACATCGCCGGGCAGCAGCGCCAGGCAGGTGAGGGCACCGCTGGTGGTGTCGAGCAGGTAGAAACCATCCCGTAACCCGATTACTAGTTTCTTGCCTGCCACAGGGGCGCAACAGCCCGGTTCGGAGGGCATGTCCCAGGTGCGCAGTTGCGCGCTGGCCGGCGCCCAGGCGTTCACCCGCTTTCCTTGGATGTCGCACCAGTAAAGGGATGTTTCATGGGGATGCCAGAACGGCGATTCGCCCAGTTCCGAGGGCGGCAAAAGCAGGGTCTGCAGGGACATTGGCTTGATCCGGGGTGGTTATCGAGTTACATTCTAGAGGCTCCCGTTGGAGCTGTAATCTCTTTTTCCCCACTATCCAAGTCCACCCCCGATGGAGCATCCCATGCATTCAGTCGTAGCGCGCGTGACGGCCCGCATCATCGAGCGCAGCAAGGACACCCGCGCCGCCTACCTGGCCACGGTCGACGCCATGGTCCAGCGCAAGCCGCCGCAGGACCGCATGGGCTGCGCCAACCTGGCCCATGCCTACGCGGCGCTGCCGGGCTCCGAAAAGTTCAAGGTCACGGTCGAGAAGGCGCCCAACATCGGCATCGTCACGGCCTACAACGACATGCTGTCGGCCCACCAGCCCTACCAGAGCTACCCGGCGCTGTTGCGCGACGAGGCCGCGCGCCACGGTGCCATGGCCCAGGTGGCCGGCGGCGTGCCCGCCATGTGCGACGGCGTGACGCAGGGCACGCCCGGCATGGAGCTGTCGCTGTTCTCCCGGGACGCCATTGCCATGGCCACTGCGGTAGCGCTGTCCCACGACGTGTTCGATGGCGTGCTGCTGCTCGGCGTGTGCGACAAGATCGTGCCGGGCCTGCTGATCGGTGCGCTGCACTACGGCCACCTGCCCTGCGTGTTCGTGCCCGCCGGCCCCATGGGTTCGGGCCTGCCCAACAAGGACAAGGCCAAGGTGCGTGAGCTCTACGCGCAGGGCCTGGTCGGCCGGGATGAGCTGCTCAAGGCCGAATCGGCCGCGTACCACAGCCCCGGCACCTGCACCTTCTACGGCACGGCCAACAGCAACCAGATGCTGCTCGAGGCCATGGGCCTGCACGTGCCCGATGCGGCGTTCACCCCGCCAGGGACTGGTGAGCGCGAGGAATTCACGCGCCAGGCCATGCGCACCGTGCTCGACATCGGCAAGCGCGGCAAGCGCTTCACGCCCATCGCGCATGTGGTGGACGAGCGCTGCATCGTCAACGCCATGGCCGCGCTGCTGGCCACGGGGGGCTCCACCAACCACCTGATCCACTGGGTGGCGATCGCGCGCAGCGCCGGCATCCTGATCGACTGGACCGATTTCGACGACCTGTCTTCCGTGGTGCCGCTGCTGGCCCGCGTCTACCCCAACGGCGATGCCGACGTGAACCAGTTCCAGGCCGCGGGCGGCCCGCCCTGGATCCTGCGCGAGCTGCTGGCCAACGGCCTCATGCACCCTGACGTGCTGAGCGTGAACGAGGGCGGCATCGCGGCCGGTGGTGCGCCGGCGCCCGCCACTTCGGGCGACCTGGCCGTGCTGCGCCCGGTGGTCGAGCCGTTCTCGCCGACGGGCGGCCTGCGCCTGCTGCAGGGGCGCCTGGGCCGTGCCGTGATCAAGGTTTCGGCCGTGCCGGAAGACCGCCACATCATCGAGGCGCCTGCGCGCGTGTTCGACTCGCAGGAGGAGTTGCTCGCGGCCTTCGCTGCGGGCGAAGTGCAGCAGGACATGGTGGCCGTGGTGCGTTTCCAGGGCCCGCGCGCCAATGGCATGCCCGAGCTGCACAAGCTCACGCCGCCACTGGCCGTGCTGCAGAACCAGGGCTTCAAGGTGGCGCTGGTGACCGACGGCCGCATGAGCGGTGCCTCGGGCAAGGTCCCGGCCGCCATCCACGTGACGCCCGAGGCGCTGGGCGGCGGCCCGCTGGCCAAGGTGCGCGACGGCGACCTGCTGCGCGTGGACGCCGTGGCGGGCACGCTCGACGTGCTGGTGGACGATGCCGAATGGGCCGCGCGCACCCCTGACGAATGCAAGGCGCCCGTGGCCACCGGCTTCGGGCGTGAACTGTTTGCCAACTTTCGCCGCCATGCGGGCGGCGCTGAACAAGGAGCCTGTACATGGCTGTGAATGCCTCAACCCCCGCCCTGAACCCCCTCGATATCGCCAGCTACGGCCCGGTGATCCCGGTGATCGTGATCGACCGTGTCGAAGACGCGATCCCGCTGGCCGAGGCCTTGCTCGCCGGTGGCGTCAAGGTGCTCGAGGTCACGCTGCGCACGCCCGCAGGCCTGCCCGCCATCGAGGCGATTGCTCGCCAGCTGCCCGAGGCCGTGGTGGGCGTGGGCACCGTGCTCAATGCCGAGGATGCGCGCCGCGCGAGCGAGGCCGGTGCCCGTTTTGCCGTGAGCCCGGGCTACACCTCGGCAGTCGGCTCGGCCTGCAAGGGGCTGAACCTGCCCCTGCTGCCGGGCGTGGCCACCTCCAGCGAGATCATGCAGGCGCTGGCCGATGGCTTCCAGTTCCTCAAGCTCTTCCCGGCCGAGGCCGTGGGCGGCATCCCGCTGCTCAAATCCTGGGCCAGCCCGTTCGGCCAGGTAAGTTTTTGCCCCACCGGTGGCATCACCAATGCCACGGCGCCGAATTACCTGGCGCTGCCCAATGTGCGCTGCGTGGGCGGCTCGTGGCTCACGCCGGCCGATGCCGTGCGCTCGGGCGACTGGGCGCGCATCACGCAGCTGGCGCAGGCCACGCAGGCGCTGCGGCAAGCCAGCTGAAGCAAGCCGGTTTCGATCGCTGCCCGCGGCGTGCTTTGGGGAGGTCATCCTTGCCGCTTATCATGGAGAGGGGCATTCGCTCCGCAACAGCAAGTACTCAACATTTCACCAAGAGAGGGCTTCTCCATGGATTTTGCTCAAGCTATCAAGTCGTGCTTCAGCCAGTACGCGGGCTTCACCGGCCGGGCGCCGCGCTCGGAGTTCTGGTGGTTCGCCCTGTTCCAGGTGATAGTGGTTGTGGTCGCCAGCATCGTGCACCAACTCGTCGGCAACGTTGCATCCCTTGCGCTGCTGCTGCCTGCGCTGGCAGTGGGTGCGCGCCGTCTGCACGACATTGGCCGCTCGGGATGGTGGCAGTTGTTGTCGTTCACAGGCATCGGCGTCCTGGTGCTGATCTATTGGTGGGTACAGCCGAGCGGAGAGTAATCTTCCGGCCATTGCGCGGCAGTTAGCTGCGCACCAAAGAAAAAGCCCGCAGACCGTAAGGCCTGCGGGCTTTTTGCTGGTTGGCAGCGCAGTGAACGGGTCACCGCGCCGGGTCGGGCAATTACATGCCCATGCCACCCATGCCACCCATGCCGCCCATGTCGGGCATGCCGCCGCCGGCACCGGCCTCGTCCTTGGGTGCTTCTGCAACCATGGCTTCGGTCGTCAGCAGCAGGGAAGCCACGGAGGCAGCGTTCTGCAGGGCCGTGCGGGTGACCTTCGTGGGGTCCAGAATGCCCAGTTCGAGCATGTCGCCGTACGTGTCATTCGAAGCGTTGAAGCCGTAGTTGCCTTTGCCGGCCAACACAGCGTTCACCACCACCGAGGCTTCGCCGCCAGCGTTGTTCACGATTTCGCGCAGGGGCGCTTCGATGGCCTTCAGGACCAGCTTGATACCGGCTTCCTGGTCGGCGTTGTCGCCCTTGACCGAGTCACCGACAGCTTGCTTGGCACGCAGCAGGGCCACGCCACCACCGGCCACAACGCCTTCTTCCACCGCTGCACGGGTAGCGTGCAGTGCGTCTTCCACGCGGGCCTTCTTTTCCTTCATTTCGACTTCGGTGGCAGCGCCGACCTTGATCACGGCCACACCGCCGGCCAGCTTGGCCACGCGTTCCTGCAGCTTTTCACGGTCGTAGTCGGACGTGGCTTCCTCGATCTGCACGCGCACTTGCTTGACGCGGGCTTCGATGTCACCAGCAGCGCCGGCGCCGTCGATGATGATGGTGTTTTCCTTGCCCACTTCGATGCGCTTGGCCTGGCCCAGGTCGGCCAGGGTCACCTTCTCGAGGGTCAGGCCCACTTCTTCAGCGATGACCTTGCCGCCCGTCAGGATGGCGATGTCTTCCAGCATGGCCTTGCGGCGGTCGCCGAAGCCAGGAGCCTTCACAGCCACGACCTTCAGGATGCCGCGGATGGTGTTGACCACCAGCGTGGCCAGGGCTTCGCCTTCGACTTCTTCGGCAATGATCAGCAGCGGACGGCCGGCCTTTGCAACTTGCTCCAGGGTAGGCAGCAGGTCGCGGATGTTGCTGATCTTCTTGTCGAACAGCAGCACGAAGGGGTTGTCCAGAATGGCCGATTGCTTTTCTGGGTTGTTGATGAAGTAGGGCGACAGGTAGCCGCGGTCGAACTGCATGCCTTCCACGACGTCCAGTTCGGAGTCGAGGGACTTGCCGTCTTCCACGGTGATCACGCCTTCCTTGCCAACCTTGTCCATGGCGTCAGCGATCAGCTTGCCGATGGTTTCGTCGGAGTTGGCCGAGATCGAGCCGACCTGTGCGATTTCCTTGGAGGTGGTGGTGGGCTTGGAAGCCTTCTTCAGCTCGATCACCAGGGCCGTCACGGCCTTGTCGATACCGCGCTTCAGGTCCATCGGGTTGATGCCGGCGGCCACGTACTTGAAGCCTTCGCGCACGATGGCCTGGGCCAGCACGGTGGCAGTGGTGGTGCCGTCACCAGCGTTGTCGCTGGTCTTGGAGGCCACTTCCTTCACGAGCTGGGCGCCCATGTTCTGCAGCTTGTCCTTGAGTTCGATTTCCTTGGCCACGGACACACCGTCCTTGGTCACAGTAGGGGCGCCGAACGAGCGCTCCAGCACCACATTGCGGCCCTTGGGGCCCAGGGTCACCTTGACCGCATTGGCCAGAATGTTCACGCCTTCAACCATGCGTGCGCGGGCTTCGCCGCCGAAAACTACGTCTTTTGCTGCCATTTGGAGCTCCTGAAATTTAACTGAATCAATTACTGGCTTGGGGGAGAGGGGAAAGCGTAGCGAGCAGGTGCCAGGCTAGGCGCACGGAGCACAGCAACCGGAACGTACTTCCTGTACATGAGGATTGCGAGCACCGCGCAACGACGCATGGCGCCTGCGCAGCAGCTTTACTTCTCCACCACGGCGAACAGGTCGTCTTCCTTCATGACCAGCAGCTCGTCGCCCTTGATCTTGACGGTCTGGCCCGAGTACTTGCCGAACAGAACGCGGTCGCCGACCTTCACGTTCAGGGCGAGCAGTTCGCCCTTGTCGTTCTTCTTGCCGGGGCCGACGGCCAGCACTTCACCTTGATCGGGCTTTTCAGCGGCGTTGTCGGGGATCACGATGCCGGAGGCGGTCGTGGTTTCGCTTTCGATACGCTTGACGATCACGCGATCGTGCAGGGGGCGAAGATTCATTGCATTGCTCCTGGGTCAAAAAATTACCGACAGTACGAAGCGCCTGAACAGGGCCAGGCGCTACCAAACTCCATCCAACAAGGGAGTGTTAGCACTCCGTTGCAGTGAGTGCTAATGATACGGGCATTTGTTGCCGTTTCAAGACATGGGGTGATTGGAAGGGTGTCAAACACGCTTCCAGTTGTGCCGATGGCTTGCAAGGGGTCGGGCCGATCCACCCCATTTTTGCGCAGGAGCAGGGAAATCCCTCACCCCTGCGGGGTGGGGCGCAGGAAGCCATCCATGGGTACCTTGCGCTGTCTTGACGCTCGTCGCCATCGCATTGCGGCTTGCCGCTTCGTGCCCCTGGCGCCGCTGGCTGGCTGAGGGGCACACGGGGCGCATCCCGCCACGGTCCGGCTCCCGGAGGTTGCGGTACGGCTTTTCCCGCCCCACGCGATCAGGCGCCAAGCGTCCAGCCAATCTTTCTTTTTTACTTTTTTGAGGGAACCGATGAAACATCTGATGACGAAAAAGCCTTTGAGCACTGCCGTTGCCCTGGGTGCTGCTGCCCTGTGCTGTGCTTTTGCGATGACTTCTGCCCACGCTGTGCAGCCCGCCATCTCCATGGGCTACGACCATGCCCTCGTGTTGCGTGCCGACGGCACGGTCTGGTCGTGGGGTTACGGCAATGGCGGGCAACTGGGCCTTGGCAATTCCAGCACCCGCACGTCGCCCACGCAGATCCCCTCGCTGCAGAACGTGGTCCAGGTGGTGGCT
>NZ_LMIJ01000004.1:212226-212335 GCF_001428665.1 Acidovorax sp. Root219 | reverse complement strand
TGCCGGGACCAACACGGCGGCGGCCTTTGCAACCGACGTGTCTGGCCAGGTCTTTGCGTGGGGGAGCAACAGCACGGCGCAACTGGGAACGGGCCAGACCAGTGGCGGT
>NZ_LMIJ01000004.1:211965-212175 GCF_001428665.1 Acidovorax sp. Root219 | reverse complement strand
AACAAGGCACTGGCCCCTGTTGCCGGGACCGCCACGGCCCCGGTCGTGATCGACGCCCTGGGCTCCGTGCAGGCCGTGGCCTCGACCTCCATCAACATCGCCGGTCAGTACTACGCCCTCAAGAGCGACGGCACCGTCGCCGTCTGGGGCCAGGCCTCGACCAACGCCCCCTACTGCGGCCAGAAGGGCATCCAAAATGGAGGCTATGCG
>NZ_LMIJ01000004.1:33587-211956 GCF_001428665.1 Acidovorax sp. Root219 | reverse complement strand
AGGCCACACCCTGTTCGTCGATGCCGATGGCGCCGTGCATGCCTGCGGCGTCAACAGCGCCGGCCAGCTTGGCGATGGCACTCTGGTGAACCCCTCGACCGAAGTACCCAAGATCGCGCACATTGCGGGCCTGCCGCCCGTGGTTGCAGCAGCGGCGGGGTCTGCGATCTCTGGCGTGATTGGAACGGACGGCAGCGTCTGGGTGTGGGGCAAGACCACCCACCTGGCCACAGGCGCCCCGGACAAATCCACGACTCCCGTGCGGGTGACGCTGGCGAATGGGGCACCATTCGATGCTGGCCGGGTGGGTGAAGCCCCCGGCACCTTTGCCGGAGGGCAGGATGGCCCCCTGAGCAACGTCACGGTGGACGTGGGCGCCCTGATATCGCCATTGCACCGCGGCAAGACGGGGCGGGTCTATGTGGCCGCACTCGCCGGATCGACGGCCCTCTTCCTGGGCCCGAACGGATGGGCGCCCTACACCGGAGGCGTCTTCCCGGCGTACGGACGTGGCCCGCTGCCCCGCACGGTGCCCGTGAACATTGCGTCCGGCCTGAACTTCAGCGGGCTGGAGGGTGTGCAGTTGGTGGTGGGGTACGGTGTGGGTGACGATGCCACGGCCGCAGCGGAGATGGTCCGTGCCGGCCGCTACAAGGTCGTCCACACGCTGAACTGAGCGGCACACCGTCGCTCGTTGGGTCGCCCTGCGGCGCTGTAGCAAGCGCCGTCAGCGGCTTTCCGTCGGATTGTTCGATTGGATGCAAATCCGTACCAGAGCGGCGGCGGACCCACTGTCCGCTTTGCCATGGCGTTCAGTGCTTGTGCGCACCCTGGGCCGCAGCTGGCGCTGCGGCGTTGAGCGGTCGCACGGGGGCCTTGACCTCCACCGATTCGCGCTTGCCGTCCTTGCCCTCGAAGACCAGGGTGATCGGCACCGTGTCGCCCTCTTTCACCTGCTGCTGGAGGTTCATCAGCATCACGTGGTAACCGCCGGGTTGGAGGTTCACTGCCTTGCCGGCGGGCAGCTCGACGGCGGGCACCTGGCGCATGCGCATGACGTTGTCCTGCATGGCCATCTCATGGACCTCGACGGCGCTCGTGAGCGGGGAACTGGCAGACACCAGTCTGCTGTCCTTGGCGGCCTGGATCTGCATGAAGGCGCCCGTGGCCTGCTGCTGGGGCACGGTGGCGCGCACCCACGCGTCCTTGACGGTGACCTGGGCGAAGGCCGGGATGGCGAGCGCGGCGAAGCAAGCGGCAGCCAGAATGGATCGTTGGATGGAATGCATGGGAATGGTCTCTGTGGATGGAAGGGGTTCAGGCGGAGTGCAGCAACTGGCGCAGGTCGTCGGCGCAGTCCTTGGCGCTTTGTTCGTGGCGCAGCACCAGGCGCGGCTTGCCTTGCGGGTCGAAGACATAGCTGAACGCGGAGTGGTCCATGGTGTAGGACGCGCCCGTGGGCACCTTCTTGTAATAGACCTTGAACTCCTTGGCTGCCGCGGCCGTCTGCTCCAGGTCGCCATACAGGCCGATGAAGCTCGGATCGAACACCTGCGTGTAGGCGCCCAGCACGGTCGGGTTGTC
This sequence comes from Acidovorax sp. Root219, assembly GCF_001428665.1. GTDB lineage: Bacteria > Pseudomonadota > Gammaproteobacteria > Burkholderiales > Burkholderiaceae_C > Acidovorax. Next base: position 210,372 of record NZ_LMIJ01000004.1, on the reverse strand, counting down.
GCGCTCGGGGTCGATGGTGATGAAGACCACCTGCAGCCGATGGCCGTCGTCGCCGAGCAGGCGGCGGATCTCTGCCGCACGGGTGAGGGCCGTGGGGCACACGTCGGGGCACTGCGTGAAGCCGAAGAACAGCATCACCGCCTTGCCCCGGTAGTCGGCCAGTGTGCGCACCTGGCCCTGGGCATCCTTGAGCTGGAAATCCCGGGCGTACTCGGCGCCGGTGATGTCCATGCCCTTGTAGGCCACTGGCGCCTTCTTGCAGCCGGCGAGCGATGCCGCCAGCAGGGGCGCGAGCGCCAGGGCCAGCAGGCCGCGGCGGTGGTGGGAGGGGCCCGGCGCTGCGGCAGCGGCCAGGCGTGGTGGTGTCGATGGGGTGTTCATGGGGGTACGTATCGAGGATCGGACGGCGGGCTACCGCCGAGGCGCGCACCGGCGCCGCCAAGGCGCGGTGGTTACCGCTCAAAGCGCGCGCATGCCCTGGGTGGGCACGCAGCAGCGCAGGTGTCAGGCGAGGGAGGTCGGTGGCCCGCGGGCGGGCAGGGGAGCGCCAACGATGGCAGCGATGGCGGCAGCCACAGCGGGCGCGAGCGCGTGCGCCAGAGGCTCATGGCGCTGTGCATGCTGCTGCACGGGTGGCGGCGGTGCGCTGGCGCCCAGGCACATGGCGCAATCGAGGGTGTGCTGCCCCAGTTCGGTGGCACCGCCATCTTCGCTGACCGCCACCAGCTTGACGGTGCTGCCCGTGGTGCAGACCATCTGCAGGGCCTGGGGGTGGACGATGGGCGACGCGATCGCCGCGCCCACGGTCAGCACGAACCACGCCAGGATCAGGCGGGCCAGCAGTGACGAGGTGCGCAGCGCGTACATGGCCGCATTATCGTCCCGGCCCCCTGTGCGCGGGTGGGGTGGGGCAATTTGTCCCAGGCCCCGAGGGAGATGGGTTCAGCGCGCTGCCTGCCTGCCGCGCCCCACGGCCAGCACCATCAGCACCGCTGCCAGTACCAGGGCGCCACTCAGCAGGTACAGGCTGAGCGTGAAGCCGCCGGTCGCTGTCTTGATGGCGCCCACCATCACCGGCGCCACCACGCCGGCCGTGCCGCCAATGGTCGTGATGAGGGCGATGCCCATCGCCGCAGCGTTGCGGCTCAGCAGGCTGCCGGGCACGGCCCAGAGGATGGCGAAGGCGCTGGAGATGCCGACCGAGGCCAGCGACAGGCATGCCACTGCGGCCACCGGGCTCTGCATGAACAGGGTGGTGAGCGACAGCCCGGCCGCGCCGATGCAGGCCGTCACCGCGAAATGCCAGCGCCGCTCCTGCCGTCGGTCGGAATGCCCGGCGATGAGCAGCGTGGCCACGATGCCCGTGACTGCCGGCACCACCGAGTACAGGCCGATCTGCATCACCGACAGGCCCATGGACTGCAGCATGGTGGGCTGCCAGAACGACATGGCGTAGATGCCCAGGATCACCAGGAAGGAGATGAAGCCCAGCAGCCACACCTGCCCGTTGCGCAATGCGCTGCCAAAGCTGCTGCGCGCATCCGCGCCGCTGGCGGCCTGGTCGCGTGCCAGATCGTCCTGCACCTGGCGCTTTTGCGCGGGCGTGAGCCAGCGGGCGGCCTGTGGCCCGTCGTCGAGCAGCTTGTACGCCAGCACGGCCAACAGCACGCAGGGCACCCCTTCCACGAGAAACAGCCACTGCCAGCCCCGCAGCGACAGCAGGCCGTCCAGGTAGGTCATGCTGGCGCCCGCCAGCGGCCCGGCGACGATGGGCGCCGCGCCGTAGGCCATGAAGAACAACGCCGTGACCTTGGCCCGCCGCTGCGAGGGAAACCACAGCGTGAGGTAGAACAGCACGCCGGGCGCAAAGCCCGCCTCGAATACCCCCACCAGGAAGCGCAGCACGTAGAACTGCGCCGGCGTGGTCACCCACAGCGTGGCGGCCGAGGCCAGGCCCCACAACCCCATGATGCGCAGCAGCGTGAGCCGAAAGCCCACGCGCGCCAGCAGCATGTTGCTCGGTATCTCGAACAGCGCATAGCCGATGAAGAAGATGCCCGCGCCCAGGCCGAACACCGCGTCGCTGAAGCCCAGGTCGCTCTTCATCTGCAACTGGGCGTAGCCGATGTTGGTGCGGTCCAAGTAATTGAACACATAGCAGGCGAACAGCACCGGGATCAACCGCCAGGCGATCTGGCGGTAGGTGGCGTCGTCGGCGGTGGACGGTGCCTGGGTGGCACCTGCCGCAGCGGGGAAAAGGGCGGTGGGGGAGTTCATGGCGTTTGTCTCGTGTTGTTTGTGTGGAAAGCCGCGCAGGGAACCGCCGTCGATATCACCCAGGTCGCTGCAGCACGCCGGACGTGGTGGCACCCCACAGGTGGCTGGTCGGCGCCCCCGGAAACAGCCAGTGCGGTGAGCATTCGCTGGACGGCACCACGTTGCTGAAACCGTGCGTGGCCGACATGCCGGCGATGGTCTTCTCCAGCACCATCGACAGGTACTGGTCGACGCTGCCCTCCTGGGTGTTGCCGTTCAGGACCACCTCGGAGCCGGTGGCCTTCGCGTAGCGGCGTATGCCGTTGTGGCGCGAGGCCTCGGGCGCCCAGCTGTCGGCGCTCACGCCGTTCTCGCTGCTCACGCGGATGCCGTCGCCCGTGCGGTACACCAGCGAGTGGTTGCCCTCGGTATGGCCCGGCGTGTGCACCAGCGCGATGCCGCGCCCCAGTTGCACGCTGCCGTCGAAGGGCACGATGCGTTCGGGCGCCACGCCTTGCAACCCCTCGGGGCAGTACCAGTCGGCCTGCGTGGGCAGCAGGCCGGCCACGCTGGCCAGCTCCTGGCGGTGCACCAACAGGCGGGCGTTGGGCAGCAGGCCGCGCTCGCTGCCCGTGCCCAGCCAGCGGCGCAGGTTCTGCGTGTGCAGGTGGTCGTAGGTGATGAAGTCGATCTGCCCGGGCGCCACGCCCACCGAGGCCAGGGCCTGCAGCACCGTGCCGTACACCGGCGCGATCACGCCGTGCAGAAACTTCGGGGTCTGCTCGCTCAGGCGCTTGAAATAGGGCGTCTCGCTGCCCGTCTCGAAATCGGCGGGGGTGAACAGCAGGTTTCTGAGGTGCCCCTCGAAATCCTCGAACTGCACCAGCACCGTGCGCGCCAGCAGGTGCACCATGTGCGGCTTGAGCAACTGCTGCGAATACACGCCGTTGAAGGCATACCAGGCCGGGTAGGGGATGCGCAGCAGGTCGAAGCTGCGCGCATAGCGCACGGCAGGTTCGCCGAGAAAGCGCTCGCGGAACTGCTCGCCCGCGCGGCGCAGCGCGCGCAGCCGGTCCTGCGGCGTGGGGGCGCTGCGTGCGCCGTCGAAGTCGGCCACTGGCTGCAGCAGGCTGGCCGGCGAGAGGGGTTCGGTCATCATGTTCATAAGGTCTCCTCAGTACAAAGAGCGGCCGCCCGAAATGTCGAAGACGGCGCCGGTGCTGAACGAGCAATCGGCAGACGCCAGCCAGGCCGCCATGGCGGCCACCTCGGCTGGTTCGACGAAGCGGGCCATGGGCACGCGCGACAGCAGGGCCTGGTGCAGCTGGGCGCGGTGTTCTTCGGGAACGCCGTCGAACACCGCTGTCTCTGCGGCCGACGGGGTGATGCAGTTCACGAGCACGCCTGCGCTGGCCAGTTCCTTGCCCATCGACTTGGTCAGCGCGATCAGCCCGGCCTTGGAGGCCGAATACGCGGCATTCAGGCCATTGCCTTCCTTGCCCGCGACCGAGGCGATGTTGACCACGCGCCGCCCGACCGCGGGCGCGCGCTGACCGGCGATATCTGCCAGCATCTGCGGCACCAGCGCGCGGCAGCACAGGAAGGCGCCGGTGAGGTTGATGTCCAGCACCGCACGCCACTGGGCCGCGCTGTGCTCCCAGGTGGGCACCAGCGGGCCCAGCACGCCGGCGTTGTTCACGAGCACGGTGGCCGGGCCCAGTGCCGCGGCGCTGGCCTCGGCGGCTGCGGATACGGCGGCCTCGTCGCGCACGTCGGCGCCTGCGGTGAACACCCGACCCGGCGCGTCCAGCGCCTGCGCTGCGCCCTGCAACTGGCGGTCGCTGATGTCCCACAGCGAGACGTTGGCGCCCTCGTGCAGGAAGCGGCGTGCAATCGCCAGGCCGATGCCCTGGGCCCCACCGGTCACCACCGCGTGGTGGCCCTGCAGGCGCCCCATCATGCCGTGGCCTGCTCGGGTACCGGTGTCTTGCCGGAGGTGGCTGCCTGGCCGCCGAGCAGCGAGCCGATGATGCCGGGCAGCGCGGCCGGTGGCACGCCCACCAGCAACTGGCGCAGCATGGTCAGCGTGTCGAAGTACACCCGCTCGCAGACCAGGTTCTCGGCCTCGTCGAAGATGAACAGCGCGATCATGCGGCAGCGGAAGGTGTTGCCTGTGGGCGGCAAGGCGCCCAGAGGTCCCTTGTGCGTGCCCAGCAGCCAGAACTCCACGATGACCGAGTCGCCGGCATGGCGCAGTTCGATGATTTCGTGCCGCTGGTCCGGGAAGGCCTGGCGCGTGGCGGTGTAGTAGCGGCGCACGTCCTCGTTGCCGTCGTGCACTTCGCCGGTGGGGATCAGTTCGTAGTGCGGGTGCGGGAAGGTGCCGAGCACGGCATCGAAATCCTGGCGGGTTTCGTCGGCGAAGTGGTCGAGCACGGTCTTCTCGCGGCGGGCATTGCGTTCGGTGGTGGGGGTGGTCATGTGGGCGTCCTTCAGGTCGATGGCGGTTCAAGGAGTGCGGCGACCCGAGGGGCCTGCCGCGCACCGGTCCACTATCCGCAGGCCGCCCTGGCGAGACTGTCCGGTGTTGGCAATTGGGGGGTGGTACAAACCCGAAGATGTCCGCCGGACGTCGCCATGGCGACCCCCCTTGCCCACACAATGGCTGCCGCCAGCCACCTCGCCCCGAGCGCACGCCATGCCTTCCCAGCCCGAACCGGCACCCGATACCGACCTTCCGGCCCACCTCGGGCACCGTGCCGATGAGCGATTGCGCTTGCCGCAGGAGGTGCAGGACGCCCTGCTGCAGGTGGCGCACCGCCGGCAACTGCAGCGTGGGGATTCGCTGTTCCTCAAGGGGTCGGCTCCCGACGCGCTGTTCGGCATGGTGCAGGGCGCCCTGCGCGTGAGCGTGGCCGCGCCCGACGGGCGCGAGGCCGTCATCGCCGTGCTGGAGCCGGGCCACTGGTTCGGCGAGGTCTCGCTGTTCGTGGGTCAGCAGCGGGTGTACGACACCTGCGCGGTGGAGCCGTCGGAGGTGGCCGTGGTCCAGGCGGCGGATTTCCACCACCTGATCGCCACGCAGCCGGCGCTGCACATGGCCTTCACGCGGCTGGTGTGCCTGCGGCTGCGCCAGGCCCTGGCCTGGATCGACGACGCCATCCTGCAGCCGCTGTCCGTGCGGCTGGCGCACCGGCTCGTGACGCTGGACAGCCGGCCCGCCAGCGCGGAGTCCACCACGGTGGTGCTGGCCGTGTCGCAGGAGGACCTGGCCTTCATGCTCGGCGTGTCGCGCCAGAGCATCAACCGCCAGCTCAAGCAATGGGAAGAAGAGGGGATGCTGCGTGTGGGCTACCGCGTGGTCGAACTGCTCGACCGCGAACGCCTGGCCCGCTACGCAGCACAGCCCGCGTGATGCCGTCCGTCAGTCCGCCCTGGGCGGGTTGTCCAGCGCCGCGTCAGGTTCCAGTGCCTTGATCACCATGCGGCAGATCAGCTCCTCGGCCTTGCCGTAGTCGCGCTCGGTCAGCGCGGGCTTGCCCAGCAGCAGGGCGAACTGTGCTTCCTGCTCGGCATACGCCTGGGTTACGGACCAGATGATGAACATCAGGTGGGTGAAGTTCACGCGTGCGATACGCCCCTCGCGCGCCCAGCGCTCAAAGGTGCGCACCTCGGCCTTGAGCAGCGGCCCCACCCGCGCGGCGATGGCCTTGCCATAGCGTGGTGCACCGGCAATCACCTCTTTGGTGAATACCTTTGCACCATTGGGGCGCTCGCGCGAGTAGCGCAGCTTGGCGCGGATGTAGCGGCGCAGTGCCTGCTGGGGGTCGTCGCTGTGCGACAGGTCTTCCATCCCCGCGAGCCATTGGGTCAGCACGTCGTCCAGCACGCGCTGGTACAGCGCTTCCTTGTTCGGGAAGTAGTACAGCAGGTTGTGCCGGCTGATGCCGATGGCCGCCGCGATGTTCTCCAGGGAGGCACCCTCGAAGCCGAACTGCGCGAAATGGTTCTCCGCCTCGGTCAGGATGCCCTGCTCCTTGAGCAGGCGCGACGCGGTGGGCGCCTTGGCGGCTGTATCCGCGGCAGGGGCGGTCGCCGGGGGGCTGGGGGCTTCCGGGCGCCGCCGGGCGGAGGCGGAGGGGGGCTGTCGGGCGTCGGTCATTGCACCATTGTGTGTCAATGTGGCTGGCAAAAGCCTGGCATGCGGCTTGCTGTAGGGATTTTACTAATTGGTAAATTTTTACTGGTTGGTAAATTCAACAGCCAGCAGGGCACCGGTGCAGCCAAAGCACCGGGCACCTGCAACCCCTAGCGAGGCCCACGATGAAACCTCCGGAATTTGCGGCTGCATGCCCTTGTGCATGCACTGTTTGCGCAGCCCCCTGCCGCCGTCCGTGCGGATCGGGCCACGCCGCTGCGTTGCCGGCGTGCAGCGCCCCTGCCCCCACCCTGACCCTGCCGGAGGAAATCTGATGGACACACCCGCAAGCCACGCCTGCGGCATTCATGCCGCACGCCTGAACCTGGCCGACTACGCCACCCGCTTCGGCGACGCCCACCCGCCGCTGACGCGCCCGCAGGCGCTGATCGAGGCCGAGCGCTGCTACTACTGCCACGATGCGCCTTGCGCCACGGCCTGCCCCACGGGCATCGACATCCCCTCCTTCATCCACCGCATCGCGCAGGACAACAACCGGGGCGCCGCCCGCGCCATCCTGGAGGCCAACCCCCTGGGTGGCATGTGCGCCCGCGTCTGCCCCACCGAGGTGCTGTGCGAGCAGGCCTGCGTGCGCAACACCAATGAGGACAAGCCGGTCGAGATCGGCTCGCTGCAGCGCTACGCCACCGATGCCTTCTTCGCCAAGCCCGGTGCCCCGTTGTTCCAGCGTGCCGCATCCACCGGCAAGCGCATCGCCGTGGTCGGGGCCGGCCCCGCAGGCTTGGCCTGCGCCCACGGCCTGGCGGTGCGCGGCCACGACGTCGTGCTGTTCGACGCCCGCCCCAAGCTCGGCGGCCTCAACGAATACGGGCTGGCCAGCTACAAGACCACAGGCAACTTCGCCCAGAAGGAAGTCGAGTGGCTGCTGTCGATTGGCGGCATCGAGGTGCGCACGCACCAGTTGCTGGGCCGCGACATGACCCTCGACAGCCTGCTGGCCAGCCACGACGCAGTGTTCCTCGGCCTGGGCCTGTCGGGCGTGAACGCCCTGGGCATCGCCGAGCCCACGGCCACCGGTGTGCGCAATGCCGTGGACTTCATTGCCGAGCTGCGCCAGACGGCTGACCTGTCAACCCTGCCCGTGGGGCGCAGCGTGGTCGTGATCGGCGGCGGCATGACGGCGGTGGATGCCGCCGTGCAGGCGCGCAAGCTCGGTGCCGAAGAGGTGACGATTGCCTACCGCCGCGGGGCCGAGAGCATGTCCGCCTCGCACGTCGAGCAGGAATGGGCGCAGACCAACGGCGTCACCATCCGCCACTTCGCTGCGCCCAAGGAGGTGCTCAGTGCCGATGGCGCTGTGACCGGGGTGCGCTTTGCCGCCACGGCACTGGAAGGCGGCCGGCTCATTGAAACCGGTGAGAACTTCGTGATCCCGGCCGACATGGTGCTCAAGGCCATTGGCCAGACCTATGTGCCCGAGCCCGTGGGCCAGGCCATCGCGCTCACCGGCGGGCGCATCGCTACCGACGCGGACGGCCGCACCAGCCTGGCCCGGGTGTGGGCCGGCGGCGACTGCCGGGCCGGGGGGCGCGACCTCACCGTGGAAGCCGTGGAGCACGGCAAGGTGGCCGCCATCTCGATCCACGCCGCACTGGCCGCCTGAGCGCCGTTCAGCCGCCATCACCGCACATCACCGGAGCACCACACCATGGCCGACATCCGCAGCAATTTTCTGGGCATCAGCAGCCCCAACCCCTTCTGGCTGGCCTCGGCGCCCCCCACCGACAAGGAAGTCAACGTCACCCGTGCCTTCGAGGCGGGCTGGGGCGGCGTGGTCTGGAAGACCCTGGGCGAGGACCCCTCGGTGGTCAACGTCAACGGCCCGCGCTACGCCACGCTGATGTCGCAGGACCGGCACGTGATCGGGCTGAACAACATCGAGCTGATCACCGACCGGCCGCTGCACACCAACCTCGAAGAGATCAAGCGCGTCAAGCGCAACTGGCCCGACCGGGCCATGATCGTCTCTCTCATGGTGCCCTGCGAGGAGCAGAGCTGGAAGAGCATCCTGCCCCTGGTCGAGGACACCGGGGCCGATGGCATCGAACTGAACTTCGGCTGCCCGCACGGCATGAGCGAGCGCGGCATGGGCGCCGCCGTGGGCCAGGTGCCCGAGTACATCCAGATGGTCACGGCCTGGTGCAAGCACTACAGCCGCCTGCCGGTGATCGTCAAGCTCACGCCCAACATCACCGACGTGCGCCACCCCGCGCGCGCGGCCAAGGCGGGCGGGGCCGATGCGGTGTCGCTGATCAACACCATCAACTCCATCATGGGCGTGGACCTGGACCGCATGACCATGAGTCCCAGCACCGACGGCTGGGGCTCGCACGGCGGCTACTGCGGCCCGGCAGTCAAGCCCATCGCCCTGAACATGGTGGCAGAGATCGCGCGTGACGCGCAGACCGCAGGCCTGCCCATCAGCGGCATCGGCGGCATCACCACCTGGCGCGACGCGGCCGAGTACATCGCGCTGGGCTGCGGCACGGTGCAGGTGTGCACGGCGGCCATGGTGTACGGCTTCAAGATCGTGCAGGACATGTGCGACGGGCTGTCCAACTTCATGGACGAGCGCGGCTACAAGACCATTGAAGACTTTAAGGGCCAGGCCGTGCCCACCGTCAAGGACTGGAAGAACCTCAACCTCGACCACATCGACAAGGCCGTCATCAACCAGGACGCCTGCATCCAGTGCGGCCGCTGCCACGTGGTCTGCGAGGACACCTCGCACCAGGCCATCACTTTCACCAAGGAAGGTGGCGTGCGCAAGTTCGAGGTCAACGATGCCGAGTGCGTGGGCTGCAATCTGTGCGTCTCCATCTGCCCCGTGCCCGAGTGCATCACGCTGCGCAGCCTCGCGCCCGGCGAGGTGGATGCGCGCACGGGCAAGGTGGTCACAGGCGAGTACGCGAACTGGACGACCCACCCCAACAACCCCCAGCGGGTTGCTGCGTGATGCAGTGCCTGGCGGACAGCGCACCCCGGTGCTGCGCTGCATCTGGCGCAGTGCGCTGTGCGCCGGTAGCATCGCTCGCTTCCCCTGGAGCGTGAACTTGCTCCGTCCCGCCATCTGCCTCCCACCGGAACGCCGGATCCGGCAGCGGCTTGTGTGCAACCCCAAGAAGTAAATATTTCACAGAGGAGTAAAGGCATGAACCACAGTACCGGCAGCGCCGCCCATGGGGCGGGGCACCTGCCCGGCGCAGCGTCCAATCCGCTGGCCAACGAAGATCTGCTCCCCACCACGCAGGCGCAGCGCCACTGGGCGTGGAAGGACTATGCCGCCCTGTGGGTGGGCATGGTGGTCTGCGTGCCCACCTACACCATGGCCAGTTCCATGCTGGACCAGGGCTTCACCTGGCAGATGGCGGTGTGGCTGGTGTTTTTGGCCAATTGCATCGTGCTGATTCCCATGGTGCTCATCGGCCGCGTGGGGCCGCGCTACGGCGTGCCGTTTCCGGTGCTGGCGCGTGCCTCCTTCGGCGTCAAGGGCGCCAACCTGCCGGCCGTGCTGCGCGGGCTGGTGGCCTGCGGCTGGTTCTCGATCAACTGCTACTTCGGCGCGCTGGCGCTGCACGGCTTCCTGAACATCCTGGGCATGGGGCTCGCGGGGCCGGCCGAGGGGCAGACCATCAGCACCTCGCAGTTCATGTGCTTCCTGGCGTTCTGGGCGGTGCACCTCTGGTTCATCTGGAAGGGGCCCGAATCCATCCGCCTGCTGGAGGTGATCGCCGCGCCGCTGATGGTGGGCGCCTCGCTGCTGCTGGTCGTGGTGCTGATGATGAAGGTGCCCGCTGGTCAACTGTTCAACCTGCCCGCCAAGGTGGTGGAGGGCGGGCCCAAGACCTGGGCGGCGCTGACCGGGCTGGTGGGCTTCTGGGCCACGCTGGCCCTGAACATCCCCGACTTCACGCGCTTTGCGCGTTCGCAGAAGGACCAGGTCATCGGCCAGGCCATCGGCCTGCCCATTCCCATGGCTCTCTTCTCCATGGTGGGCGTCATCGGCTTCTCGGCCTCGGCCATCCTCTACGGCAAGGCGCAGTTGTTCCCTGACGGCCTGCTCACGCAGATGGGCAGCGTGGCCGCCGGCATCGGCCTGCTGGTCATCCTGCTGGCCAACCTCACCACCAACGTGGCGGCCAACCTGGTCTCGCCCTCGTACGACTTCAGCCAGATCGCGCCATCGAAGATCAGCTTTCGCATGGGCGGCATGATCGCCGCGCTCATAGGCCTCTTGTTCATGCCCTGGAAGCTGCTGGCCACCTCGGGCGGCTACCTGTTCACCTGGCTGGGCGGCTACGGCACGCTGCTGGGCGCCATCGCCGGCATCCTGCTGGTGGACTACTACCTGGTGCGCAAGGGCGAGCTCAAGGTGGACGACCTGTACCGCCGTGGTGGCGAGTACGAGTACAGCAATGGCTGGAACATCCACGCCCTGGTGGCCTTCTTCCTGGGCGTGCTGCCCTGCCTGCCCGGTTACCTGGCGGTGTCGGGCGTGCTTGACAAGGGCTCCGTCCCGGGCCTGCTGCAGTCGCTGTTCGACTTTGGCTGGTTCTTCAGCCTCGCCGTCGCCGGCACCTATTACTACCTGACCGCGAAGAAGAAATGACGACCCGCCCTGCAGCGGCCTCACCCGGCCTGCTGCGGGCCTGCGGCCTCGGCCACCCCAGCAACCCCTGAAGGAGAACCCCATGAGCCAAGCCCTTGTGATCCGCGGTGGCACCGTGGTCAATGCAGACCGCGAGCAGCGCGCAGACGTGCTGTGTGTGGATGGCCGCATCGTGGCCGTCGGGGAGGGGGCGGCCGCGCAGGCGCCTGCGGGCGCGCAGGTGCTCGACGCCAGCGGCCAGTACGTGCTGCCCGGCGGCATCGATCCGCACACCCACATGCAGCTGCCGTTCATGGGCACCGTCACCATGGACGACTTCTTCACCGGCACGGCCGCGGCCCTGGCGGGTGGCACCACGAGCATCATCGACTTCGTGATCCCCGACCCGCAGGAGTCGATCATGGACGCCTACCGCAAGTGGCGCGGCTGGGCCGAAAAGTCGGCGGCCGACTACAGCTTCCACGTCGCCATCACCTGGTGGAGCGAGCAGGTGCGCGCCGACATGGGCACGCTGGTGCAGGAGGAGGGCGTGAACAGCTTCAAGCACTTCATGGCCTACAAGAACGCCATCATGTGCGACGACGAAACCCTGGTGAACAGCTTCAAGCGCGCGCTGGAGCTGGGCGCCATGCCCACGGTGCATGCCGAGAACGGCGAGCTCGTGTACCTGCTGCAGCAGGAGGTGGCCAAGATGGGCATCACCGGCCCTGAGGGCCATCCGCTGTCGCGCCCACCCATGGTCGAGGCCGAGGCCGCCAACCGCGCGATTGCGATTGCCGACGTGCTGGGGGTGCCCATTTACGTGGTGCATGTGAGCTGCATGGAATCGGCTGACGCCATTGCCCGTGCCCGCGCGCGCGGCCAGCGGGTGTATGGCGAAGTGCTGGCCGGCCATCTGTTGATCGACGACAGCGTGTACCGCGACCCCGACTTTGCCAAGGCCGCCGCCTATGTGATGAGCCCGCCGTTTCGCCCCAAAGGGCACCAGGAGGCGCTCTGGCGCGGTCTGCAGTCGGGCCAACTGCACACCACGGCGACGGACCACTGTACCTTTTGCGCCGCTCAGAAGGCCATGGGCAAGGAAAGCTTTGCCAAGATCCCCAACGGCACGGGCGGTGTGGAAGAGCGCATGGCCGCCATCTGGGATGGCGGCGTCAACACCGGGCGCTTGACGCCCAGCGAGTTCGTGGCCATCACCTCGGCCAACGCGGCCAAGCTGTTCAACATCTACCCGCGCAAGGGCTTCATCGGCGAGGGCGCCGACGCCGACCTGGTGCTGTGGAACCCCGAGGGCACCAAGACCTTCTCGGCCAAGACCCAGCACAGCAAGGGCGACTTCAACATCTTCGAGGGTCGCACCGTGCGCGGCATTCCGAGCCACACCGTGAGCCAGGGCCGCGTGGTGTACGCCAACGGCGACCTGCGCGCCGAGCAGGGCCAGGGCCGTTACCTCAAGCGCCCGGCCTTCGGCGCCAACTTCCAGGCCGTGCAAAAGCGCGCCCAGGACCTGGCACCCACTGCGGTGGCCCGCTGACAGAACCGATCCGGAGAACACCATGGACACCAAAGTCAAGACTGACATCGACAGCCTGCGCATCAACGGCGAGCGCCTGTGGGCCTCGCTCATGGAGCTGGCGCAGATCGGCGCCACGCCCAAGGGCGGCGTGTGCCGCCTGACGCTGACCGACTTGGACAAGCAGGGCCGCGACCTCGTCACGCGCTGGGCGCGCGAGGCCGGCATGGCGGTCACCATCGACCAGATCGGCAACGGCTTCATGCGCCGCCCGGGGCGCAACAACAGCCTGCCGCCCATCATGACCGGCAGCCACATCGACACCCAGCCCACGGGCGGCAAGTTCGATGGCAACTACGGCGTGCTGGCCGGCATCGAAGTGGTGCGTACTTTGAACGACCACGGCATCGAGACCGAGGCGCCGATCGAGGTGGCCTTCTGGACCAACGAAGAAGGCTCGCGCTTCGTGCCGGTGATGATGGGCTCGGGCGTGTTCGCCAAGGCCTTCACGCTGGAGCATGCCTACGCCGCCACCGATACCGAGGGCAAGACCGTCAAGGGCGAGCTCGAACGCATCGGCTACATCGGCGAGCAGGTACCAGGCGACCACCCCATCGGCGCCTACTTCGAGACCCATATCGAGCAGGGCCCGGTGCTGGAGGACCACGACAAGACCATCGGCGTGGTCACCGGCGTGCTCGGCATCCGCTGGTACGACTGCACCGTGACCGGCATGGAGGCCCATGCCGGCCCCACGCCCATGGCCCTGCGCAAGGATGCGCTGCAGGTCGCCACGCACCTGATGCAGGAGGTGGTGGCCTGCGCCCACCGCCACCCGCCGCACGGGCGCGGCACCGTGGGCATGGTGCACGTGCACCCCAACAGCCGCAACGTGATCCCGGGCCAGGTCAAGTTCAGCATCGACCTGCGCAACGCCACCGATGCGCTGTGCGAGAGCATGGACCAGGACATCCGCGCCGTGGCCGCCAGGCTCAGCGCCGACACCGGCCTGCCGATCGTGATCGAGCAGGTCTCGGCCTACCCGGCGCAGGTGTTCCACGCCGACTGCGTGGACGCCGTGGCGCGCGCTGCCGCCAAGCTGGGCTACTCCAACATGCCTGCCGTTTCGGGCGCGGGGCACGACGCCGTCTACATGGCGCGCCTGGCGCCCGCCGGCATGGTGTTCATTCCGTGCAAGGACGGCATCAGCCACAACGAGATCGAGGATGCCAAGCCGGAACACATCACGGCAGGGTGCAACGTGCTGCTGCATGCCATGCTGGAGCGCGCAGGCACCTGAGCATGCCCACCCTCGCCCGCGTTGTGGCTGCGCGACACGCCGGGCGGGTTTTACATTTGTCGTTGGAGCGGGCCCCGGTGGGAGGCTGCCTGGCCTCCTGCCCCGGTGCCAGCGGCTTGCGCAGGCAGAGGCGCCTGCCGTGCAAATGTGACAAAACCGTGACAAATCGAGGTTTTGATTAAAAATCGGGCAGCGCGGGTGTATCTTCTGGTTACGTCTTGTTCCGTATCCTGAGAGAGAAAGCCTGCCCATGAAATTGCGAACCCGAATCCTATGGCTGTGCGCGGCCACCCTGCTGGGCCTGGTCGTGCTCTCCGCCGTGGCCTTGACCACGCTGTACCAGTCGATGATGAAGGAGCGCACGGCGCAGCTGTCCAACCTGGTGGTGCTGGCCCATGCGGCGGCGCAAAATGCCCATGACCAGGAAAAGAGCGGGGCCCTTTCCAAGGAGGACGCGCAGAAGGAAGCCAAGCGCAACATCGGCAGCTTCGTCGACAAGGACAAGTACTTCTTCGTGCGGGGCTTCACCGACGACGTGAATTACGTGCACCCCAACCCCAAGCGCATCGGCATCGTCGATGAAAAGGGCGGCAAGGAAGCCGGCGTGCGCTACCGCGCCGCGTTGCAGGGCAAGACCATCGGTACGGTGATCGCCAAGGGCACGCGCCCCGGTGCCAAGGACGAGGTGGAAAAGCTCTACGCCATCATCAAGTTCGAGCCCTGGGACTGGACCATCGGCTTTGGCGACTACATCGACGACATCGACCAGGCCTTCTGGCGCAACACGGCCATCCTGCTGTCCATCGGCGCGGTGCTGATGCTCATCGTCGCGCTCATGGCCTGGCAGATGCTGCGCACGCTGGTGCACCAGCTCGGCGGCGAGCCGCAGTATGCGGCCGACGTGGTCACGCAGATCGCCGAGGGCAACCTGGCCGTGGAGGTCATCACCCAGCCAGGCGACCAGACCAGCATCCTGCACGCCATCCGCGCCATGCGCGACAACCTGGCCCACTTGGTGCGCCAGGTGCGCGACAGCACCGATTCGATCAACACCGCCTCGGCCGAGATCGCTGCCGGCAACGGCGACCTCTCGGGCCGCACCGAATCACAGGCGAGTGCCTTGCAGGAGACGGCGGCATCGATGGAGCAGCTGACCTCCACCGTGCAGCAGAACGCGGCCAACGCACGCCGCGCCGATGAGCTGGCACGCGCCGCCTCCGACATGGCTGTGCGTGGTGGCGACGTGGTGCAGCAGGTGGTGGGCACCATGGGCTCCATCGACCAGTCCTCGCGCAAGATCGTGGACATCATCAGCGTCATCGACGGCATCGCCTTCCAGACCAACATCCTGGCGCTCAACGCCGCAGTGGAAGCGGCCCGAGCCGGTGAGCAGGGCCGGGGCTTTGCCGTGGTGGCCAGCGAAGTGCGCAGCCTGGCGCAACGCAGTGCCGCCGCCGCCAAGGAGATCAAGGGCCTGATCGACGACTCCGTGGCCAAGGTCGGTGTGGGCACCCAGCTCGTGGAGCAGGCCGGCTCCACCATGCGCGAGGTGGTCGACGGTGTGAAGAACGTGACCACCATGGTGGCCGAGATCAGCGCTGCCAGCGCCGAGCAGAGCGCCGGTATCGCCCAGGTGAACCAGGCCATTTCGCAGATGGACCAGGGCACGCAGCAGAACGCGGCGCTGGTCGAGGAGGCCCTGGCGGCGGCCCAGTCGCTGAGCCAGCAGGCCGTGGCGCTGGCGCAGACCGTGGGGCAGTTCCGCGTGGCCTGATCCGGGGCAGGCCCTCACAAAGGCAGGGTTCGCCCTGCCTTTATTCGTTTCCAGGTGCTATGCGGGCCGGGCGGAGCCGGTCAGCCCCAGAAAATGGTCCAGCATGTGGAAATGGTCCTCGAAGAACTCCTCTTCCATGCCCGCCAGTTCGGCAATCGGCGTCCACTGCACCTGCTGGGCGTCGTCATCGGCCTGCACGGTGGGGAACGGGGCCTGGCCCAGGTCGAAGTAGTGTGCGTGGGTCAGGGTGCGTCCGCGCTGGCTGCGGTCGGGGTGGTCGAACACGGCCACGGCCTGCAGCGCGGTGCGCATGCTGGCCTCGGGCAGTTGGCAGTGGGTTTCTTCCACCAGTTCGCGCAGGCACGACTGCCACACCGTCTCGCGCTGCTCGATGAAGCCGCCGGGCACGGCCAGCTGGCCCTTGCCTGGTGCATGGGCGCGGCGGATCAGCAGCACATGGTCCTGGCAGCGCAGCACGGCGTCCACGGTCACGAACACGGGCGGGTAGGGTGCTGCGGACCAGGCCTCGCGGTAGCGGCGCAGCATGCGCCATTCTTCCTGCAGCGCTTCGAAGTGGGGCGTCAGTGCAAAGCTTTCAAGAAAGTCCAGCGTGCTTGCAGGCATCTCACCCGCCAGATCGTCGAGCTCTGTGCGCACGGTGGTCGGCGTGGCGCCGAAGTAGGCGTCGCGGATGGCGGTGGCGTCGATGCGGCCCTGGCGCTCCATGTTGATCAATTCCCAACCTGGGAAGGCGCCCAGGTAGCTGCTGGTGGCGTCCTTGAAGTGGCCCACCAGGCCGATGCGGCCGGCCGCAGGCGCAATGCGGGCGACGCCCTCGCGCACAGCCTGCACCCACACGGCTTCGTTGTAGTAGTCGCGCACCGGCAGCACCTGCACACGGGCACGGTCGGCCTCGGGCAGGGCCTCGCGCAGCATCTGCTCGCGCTCGGCGGCGGTGAAGGGGTTCTTGGGCGAGCGGGCCTGCCAGGCCGAGCCCATGACCACGATGACCTGGCGCGCGCTGTCCAGCGCGCGCTGCAAAAGGGCCATGTGGCCCTGGTGGACGGGCTCGAAGCGGCCGATATAGAGGGCGGTGTCGTACATGGGGTGTATTGGATCAGACGTAGCGGGCAGCGATCGGCATCTGCCGCCCGCTGCCGAAGGCGCGCGCACGCACGCGCACGATGGGGGGCGCCTGGCGGCGCTTGTATTCGTTGCGGGCGACCATCATGCGCACGCGCTGCACCAGCGTGCGGCCGTCGTCACCCTGTTCGAGCTGCTGTACGAAGGCCAGGGCGGCATCGTACTCGGCAGGTGCCAGGCGGTCGCCCTCGATCAGCATCTTGAGGACCTCGTCGAGCACCGGGTAGGGCGGCAGGCTGTCCACGTCGCGCTGGTTGGGGGCCAGCTCGGCCGAGGGCTCCTTGTCGATGATGGCCTCGGGTATCAGTTCGCGGCCCGCATTCGCGTTGATGTGGCGCGAGAGGGCGAAGACCTCGGTTTTGTACAGGTCGCCGATCAGCCCCAGGCCACCGTTGGTGTCGCCGTAGAGCGTGCAGTAGCCCACCGATATCTCTGATTTGTTGCCCGTGGTCAGCAGCAAGTGGCCGAAGGCGTTGGAATACTCCATCAGCACCGTGCCGCGGATGCGCGCCTGCAGGTTCTCGAGCGGCAGGCCTTGCAGCACCTGACCAAAGCTGGCCTCGAACTGCTGCGCATAGACGGCCACCAGGTCGGCGATGGGGTGGTTAAGCAACTGCACGCCCAAGTTCTCGCACAGGGCCACGGAGTCGTCCACCGAGCCGCTCGATGAAAACCGCGAGGGCATGGTGATGCCCACCACGTTCTCGGGCCCCAGCGCCTGGGCGGCGAGCGCCAGCGTGAGCGCGCTGTCGATGCCGCCCGAACTGCCCACCACCACCTGCTTGAAGCCGCAGCGCCGCGCATAGTCCGACAGGCCCAGCACGATCTGCTGGCGGTAGAACTCCATGGTGGGCAGGCCCTGCGCGGGCACGGGCTCGGGCGTCTCCCCTTCGGCGGTGAGGAAGCGGCCGTTGTCGAACTGCAGGGTGCGCACGTCCTCCACAAAGCGGCTGGCTTCGAAGACGATGCCGGCCTCGGGCTCCACCGCGAACGACGCGCCGTCGAACACGATCTGGTCGTGCCCACCGATCTGGTTCACGTACAGGATGGGCAGGCCGTTGCGGCGCGAGGCATCGCCGAAGATCTGGTGGCGCTGCTCGCGCTTGGCGATGTGGCTGGGGCTGGCATTGATGCTCACCACCAGGTCGGGGGCAGCGTCGCGCATGCGGTCGAAGGGGTTGGTCGCGTAGTCGGCGCCGCCGTCGTTCCAGCCGTCCTCGCAGATCAAGAGGCCCACCTGGGCATTGCCGATGCGCAGCACCTTGGCCACGTCGGGGCCGGGCTCGAAGTGGCGGCGCTCGTCGAAAATGTTGTAGGTGGGCAGGAGCTGCTTGGCATAGCGCAGGCGCACCTCGCCGGCTTGCAGCACCAGCAGGCTGTTGTGCAGCCGCTTGCCGGGCCCCTGCGCGGGCGTGGGCGCGCCCACCACCCAGTGCAGGCCGGGCAGCTCGGCCGAGGCCTGCTGCAGCGCGGCCAGCCCGGCGGCCACGCGCTGCTGGAAGGCGCTTTCGTCGAGCATGTCGCCCGGGTAGTAGCCGCACAGCGCGAGCTCGGTGAAGACCACCAGATCGGCCTGCTCGCTGGCGGCCTGGCGCGCGGCGGCGACCATGCGCGCGACATTGCCTTCGATGTCGCCGACGGTGAAGTTGAGTTGGGCAAGGGTGATGCGGAGCATGGAAAATCCTCGGGATTGCTTACGCTTTCACGTTGAAAACCTGGCGGAGATAGGCAAGGAAGGTCTCATCGTCGCACAGCGTCTTGCCGGGCGTGTCCGACAGCTTGGCCACGGGCTGGCCGTTGGCGCGCGTGAGCTTCATCACGATGTTCAGCGGCGTCTGCCCCATGTCGTTGGTGAGGTTGGTGCCGATGCCGAAGCCCAGTTGCGTGCGGTCGCCGAAGTGCTGGTACAGCGCCAGGGCGCGCGGCAGGTCCAGCCCGTCGGAGAACACCAGGCGCTTGGTGTGTGCGTCGATGCGCAGGCGCGCATAGTGGGCCAGGGCCTTCTCGCCCCAGGCCACCGGGTCGCCCGAGTCGTGGCGCAGGCCATCGAACAGCTTGGCGAAGTACAGGTCGAAGTCGGCCAGGAAGGCGTCCATGCCCACGGTGTCGGTCAGCGCGATACCGAGGTCGCCCCGGTATTCCTGCACCCACTCTTCGAGGGCCGTGTTCTGGAAGTCGCGCAGCCGCACGCCCAGGGCCTGGTAGGTCTGCAGGTACTCGTGGGCCATGGTGCCGATGGGCACCAGGTTCAGGTCGCGCGCCAGCAGCACGTTGGATGTGCCCTTGAACCACTGCGGTGTTTCCTGGGCGAAGGTCTGCACCACCTCGCGCTGCCAGGCGCCGCTGTAGCGCCGGCGCAGGCCGAAGTCGAACAGCTCGAACGGGTGCTGCCGCGTGGCCTGCTGTGCCAGGTCCTTGAGTGTCTGCACCTTGGCGGCCAGGCGGCTGCGGCCTTCGGCGAGGGCCGCGTTGGGGTCAAAGCGGCGAAAGTACAGCTCGTTGACGATGGCCAGCACAAAGATCTCGAAGCCCATCACGTGCACCTGCGGGCCGCGTGCCACGATGTGCAACTGCCCGTCCTCGGCAGACGCCTCGATGAAATTGCGCTGGAACTGGAAGATGCGCAAAAAATCGATGAAGTCGCTCTTGATGTAGCGCAGCCCGCCCACGTAGGCCAGTTCGTCGGGCGCGAAACGCAGCGTGCACAGGTGGTCGAGTTCGGCGTTCACGTCGGCCAGCAGATCGGTGAGCGGGTAAGCGCTCTGGTTGCGGCAGACGAAGCGGTACTCGCTCTGCGTCTGCGGGTGGCCGTGCAGCAAGGCCTGCCACATGGTGAACTTGTAGAGGTCAGTATCGAGCAGGCTGTGGATGACGTGGCTCATGGTGGTTCCTCGGGAATGGGGGCGCTGGGGTCTAAAGGGCGTCGGTGCTCTGCGCCAGCCGCACACCCTGTGCGCGCATGGCATCGAGAAAGGCCGTGTGCTGCGCCTCGAAGCCGCCCACGGGGCTCATGCAGTCGGTCAGCAGGGTGATGCGCGCGGGCGCCCAGCCTGGCTGCAGCCGCGGCAGGTGCTGCACGATGTGTTCGGTGGTGGCGCGCACGCAGTGGCTGCTGGCCTCGCCGGCAATGAACAGCCGGTCGGCCGTGCCCAGCGCTGCAAGCAGGCGGGTGTTCAGGGCCGTGTCCGGGTCGCTCGCATCGGGCACCTCGGCTTCGATGGCGCTGTAGTGCTCGGTGAAGGGATTGGTGCCCTTGAACACGTTGCGCACCGCGCGCTGGCGTTGCAGCTGCCACTCGCCGCAGGCAGCCAGCACTTCGGCATGTATGCCATGGCCCCAACTGCCGATCTCGCAGTGCACGGGCCACACCATGTGGGTATAGCGGCCTTGCCGTTCTAGCGCGTCCAGGTACTGCAGGGTGCGCGGCAGCAGAGCACCATTGCGGGGCGCGAAGGCGCCGGCGCGCACCTGGGCTGCCGTGATGGGCGTGAACGCCGCCACGGCCCGCCCATCCGTCTGCTGCCAGTACCCGGGGTGGGCGATGTCGAACTGCTGGTGTGAATCGAGGGTGACGGTGATGCCGTCAAGCAGTGCACCGCAAGCACGAACGAAGGCGGCCGTGCGCTGCATGTCGGCATGGGCGCCCGCGACCGGCAGCGAGGGGGCGCTGCGCATGCCGGTGACCGGGTGGGCGGGTTGCCAGGCAGCGGGCAGGTCGCAGAAATCGTTTTGCGGGTCGATCACCAGAAGCTGGGTGGTGTGTGCCATGGTTCTTGTCCTTGTCTGTCGGTGGCGCCAGTGTAAATCAGTTAATTCAACCGTGCAACTAAGTTGTTGGAAGCCAATGGTGGATGCGTGGCCAGATGACCGGATTGCGCCCCAGGGTGGAGAGGGTGTTCCACCCAGCACGCCCCTGGGCGAATTTCATTGGACCGGGCGTGCAAAATCTGGCACAAACGAAAACTTTGTGTCTTGTTGCAATGGGCCTTTCGGTCCTGGGATGGGCACGACACCACCACGATGGGGTGCGCCGCGGCTGCCAAGGCTTGCTTGCCATCCGTCATACATGCTGGCTACAGTCGGCTACGAGGGTTATCCATGTCATTGCGGCTCAAATTCAATCTGGTGCTGGCCTGCGTGCTGCTGGTGGCGGCGGCAGGCACGGGCCTGTACGTGCACCGCTTTCTGCAGAAGACGGCCATCGAGGAGGTGCAGCACAACTCGCAGCTCATGATGCACGCTGCCATGGCCATCCGCGACTACACGACCGAACTGGTCAAGCCGCACCTCGATGTAACGCTGGCCGAGCAGTTCCTGCCGCAGACGGTGCCGGCCTTTGCCGCCACCGAAACGCTGCGCCGGCTGCAGAACCGCTTTCCGGGCTACGAGTACAAGGAGGCGGTGCTCAACCCCACCAATGTGCGCGACCGTGCCAACGAGTGGGAGGAGCGCATCGTCAAGGATTTCCGCGAAGGCCGTGCAGACCTCAAGAAGGAAGTGACCGGTGAGGTGGGCGAGGGCATGCACCGCACGCTGTACGTGGCGCGCCCCATCACGATCAAGCAGGCGCAGTGCCTGGCCTGCCACAGCACGCCCGCTGCTGCGCCCCCAACCATGCTCAAGATCTACGGCGACAAGAACGGCTTTGGCTGGCAGATGAATGAAACCATCGGCATCCAGGTGGTGCGGGTGCCCATGTTCTACCCGCTCGAGAAGGCGCGCACGACCTTCAACACCGTGATGACGGCGCTGGCGGGCAGCTTTTTGCTGCTGTTCGCGATACTGAACCTGTCGCTGTCGTCGCTGGTGATCGAGCCCATGGCACGCCTGAACCGCAAGCTCGAAGACCTGGCGACCAAGGACTTTCTGACCGACCTGGTGAACCGCCGCAAATTCTTCGAGCGGCTGGAGGCCGAGATGGCCGACACGCGCATCAAGAAGAGCAGCCTCTCGGTCGTGATGTTCGACATCGACTTCTTCAAGCGCATCAACGACACCTTCGGCCACGATTCGGGCGATGTGGTGCTCAAGGCCACGGCCTTGCGGGTGCGCGAGCTGCTGCGCTCGTCCGATTGCGCGGCGCGCTTCGGTGGCGAGGAGTTCATTTTGCTGCTCAAGGAAACGCCGGTTGACGCTGCCATGGCCATGGCCGAAGCCGTGCGCGCACGCATCGCCACCGTGCCTTTCGACGCGGTGGGCCATGTGAGTGCCAGCTTCGGTGTGGCCGCCTGGAACCAGGTGGAAGATGCGCATGCGCTGATCAAGCGCGCCGACACGGCCCTGTATGTGGCCAAGTCCAGCGGCCGCAACTGCGTGGTGCAGGCCAAGGACGCGGTCTGAAACCAGGGCTCGCAGCGCCACGGCCAGATTAGGCCGTGGCTGCCTTGGCCTCGTCGTAGTCGGTCAGGTAGTCGCCAGCGAGCGAGATCTTCTGCTTTTCGGTCAGCAGCTTGCCGGCCATCTGGAAGAAGCGGTGTTCCTCTTCCTTGAGATGGTGCTCCACCTTCTCGGCCAGTTTTTTCGCCAGAGGCAGCCAGGCAGGGGTGGCGGGGTCGGCTTCTTCCAGGGATTCCACCAGTTCATCGATCTGGTGGTGCTCCGAAATCGCGTGGCGCGACAGGTCCATGCCGGCGTCGAGCTGCATCAGCGGCGCATAGAAATTCCGGTCTTCGGCCAGCTCGTGGGCTGCCAGTTCGGTCTTGAGCTGCAGGAACAGTTCCTGCCGTTCGGGCGTATCGCCACTGGTTTCTGTCAGGCGGCGGTACAGGTCGCGCTGCAGCTCGTGGCTCTCGCGCAGGGCTTCAAAGATATTCTGTTGGCTCATGGGGATCCTTGGCAGTGAGGGGTGCAGGCAATGCGGCTTACTTGAGGGCCTTGCGGGCCGCACCGACACCGATGGCCGCCAGGACCACGAAAATCACGGCCAGCCCCAGGAACAACACGAACAGGATCTTGGCAATGCCTGCCGTGCCCGCCGCCACGCCGGTGAAGCCCAGTGCACCGGCAACCAGCGAGATCAGGGCAAAAATGATGGCGTACTTGAGCATGTTGGTTCCTTGCAGTAGGGGCAGCATCTGCTGCGAATTAGATGTGACTGAAAGATACCGGAGTGGCCGTGCTGGGAGCGTCGGCAGGTGCGGAGTGTGGGTGTAGGAGAGCGCCGATCCGATGGAGCTCGGGCCCGGAAACGACAAAGCCGCAGCGCGGTGAGCGCTGCGGCTTTGTTTTACAGAAGTTTCCCGAAGAGGGGGAGCGCCGGGCATACAGCCCTGCTGCTGCACGCAGTGCAGCAGCCTTGTCCGTACTTTGGTCTGCGTTCACATCGCTTACGCGATATGAACTTCGCCCGAAGACCGAAAAACCGCGCTATTTGCGCGGCGGGCTTACAGCCCGGCTGCTGCGCGAAGCGCAGCAGCTTTGTCGGTCTTTTGGTCTGCGCTCACATCGCTGGCACGATATGAGCTTCGCCCACGTGCGGAAAGCCGCGCTGGTGCGCGGAGGGCTTACAGCCCTGCTGCTGCACGCAGTGCAGCAGCCTTGTCCGTACGTTCCCAGGTGAACTCGGGTTCTTCGCGGCCGAAGTGGCCGTAGGCGGCGGTCTTTTCGTAGATCGGGCGCAGCAGGTCCAGCATCTGGATGATGCCCTTGGGGCGCAGGTCGAAATGCTCCTGCACCAGTGCGGCAATCTTGTCGTCGGGGATCACGCCCGTGCCTTCGGTGTAGACGGTCACATTCATGGGGCGTGCCACGCCGATGGCGTAGGCCACCTGGATCTGGCACTGGCGCGCCAGGCCGGCGGCGACGATGTTCTTGGCCACGTAGCGTGCGGCGTAGGCGGCCGAGCGGTCCACCTTGGTTGGGTCCTTGCCGCTGAAGGCGCCGCCGCCGTGGGGGCAGGCACCGCCGTAGGTGTCGACGATGATCTTGCGGCCGGTCAGGCCGCAGTCGCCTTGCGGGCCGCCGATGACGAAGCGGCCGGTGGGGTTGATCAGGTACTTGGTGTCCTTGAGCCACTCGCTGGGCAGCACGGGCTTGATGATCTCTTCGATCACGGCCTCGATGAAGCTGGCCTTCATGGTCTTGGCGGTTTCGCTCTGGTCGGGGTGGTGCTGGGTGGAGAGCACCACGGTGTCGATGCTGTGTGGCTTGCCGTCCACATAGCGCATGGTCACCTGGCTCTTGGCATCGGGGCGCAGGAAGGGCAGGCGCCCGTCCTTGCGCAACTGGGCCTGGCGCTCCACAAGGCGGTGCGCATAGTAGATAGGCGCGGGCATCAGCTCGGGCGTTTCGTCGCAGGCGTAGCCGAACATCAGGCCCTGGTCGCCGGCACCGGTGTTCAGGTGGTCGTCGCTGGCCTGGTCCACGCCCTGGGCGATGTCGTTCGATTGCTTGTCGTAGGCCACGAGCACGGCACAGCCCTTGTAGTCGATGCCGTAGTCGGTGTTGTCGTAGCCGATGCGCTTGATGGTGTCGCGCGCTACCTGGATGTAGTCCACGTGGGCGTTGGTGGTGATTTCACCCGCCAGCACCACGAGGCCGGTGTTGGTCAGCGTTTCGGCGGCGACGCGGCTGCGGGGGTCCTGCTTGAAGATCGCATCGAGGATCGCATCCGAGATCTGGTCGGCCACTTTGTCGGGGTGGCCTTCGGAGACGGATTCCGAGGTAAAAAGAAAGTCGTTCGCCATTTGAATAAACTCCTGTGTTCCGGCATTTGGGGCGTTGCCCTCACCCCGAAGGAGCTTTGGCGAACGCTTTAGCAGATTTATTTAACGTCGCCCTGCAAGTTGCTCATTTAACTCAGCGACCCCGTCATTTTAATGCCATCTTTGTTCCGTCTCTTTTCCGTGTTGCCACTGTGGCTGCTCCATGGCCTGGGCGCGGCCATGGGCTGGGTGGCATTTCTGGCCTCTCCCATCTACCGCAGGCGCTTTCGGGCCAATGCGTCGCAGGCCGGCTACCGCTTCGGTGATGTGAGCGCCGCCGTGGGCCATGCAGGCCGCATGGTGGCCGAGTTGCCGCGCCTGTGGCTGGGGGCCCCGCTGCCGTTTCGCATCGAGGGCGGGGCCTGCGTGGAGGCGGCCTATGCCCAGGGCCGTGGCATCCTGTACCTCACGCCCCACCTGGGCTGCTTCGAGTTCTCGGCCCAGGCGGCCGCCCTGCGCTGGAGTGCCGACCACGGCCCCATCACCGTGCTCTACCGCCCTGCGCGCCAGCCCTGGCTCGCCAAGGTGATGGAGACTGCCCGCAACCGGCCGGGAATGCAGGCC
Source organism: Acidovorax sp. Root219 (assembly GCF_001428665.1). Lineage (GTDB taxonomy): Bacteria > Pseudomonadota > Gammaproteobacteria > Burkholderiales > Burkholderiaceae_C > Acidovorax. The sequence goes on along the minus strand of NZ_LMIJ01000004.1, from coordinate 185,291 downwards.
GTGCCCACCAACCTCTCTGGCGTGCGCCAGATGATCAAGGCGCTGCGCCGGGGCGAGGCCGTGGGCCTGCTGCCTGACCAAGTGCCGCCACAGGGCCAGGGCCAGTGGAGCCCTTTCTTCGGCAAGGACGCCTACACCATGACGCTGGCCGTGCGCCTTGCCCACCAGACGGGCGCGGTGGTCGTCCTGGCGCGCTGCGAGCGCCTGTCCTGGGGCCGTGGCTACGTGGTGCATTTCGAACCCCTGCCCGCCGCACCGCTGGCGCAGGACGCCGACGCAGCACTGCTGCAGATCAACAAGGCCATGGAACATCTGATACGACAATCCCCCGGCCTGTACCTCTGGGGCTATGGCCGCTACAAGCAGCCCCGTGTGGAAGCCGCTGCCGCTGCTGCAACGCCTGCCGGAGGTGCCGCATGACCGGGCGCCTGGGGGTGTTGTTCATGCGCCTGCTGGCCTTGCTGCCGCTGCGCGTGCTGCGGGGCATGGGCTGGTTCATCGGCCAGGCGCTGTACCTGGTGGCGGCGCCGCGGCGCAAGGTGGCGCTGCGCAATCTGGCGCTGTGCTTTCCCGATGCCACCGAAGCCCAGCGGCGCCAGTGGGCGCGCGAAAGCTTTGTGGGTTTCTGCCAGACCTGGCTGGACCGCAGCTGGCTGTGGTTCGCCCCGCGCGAGGTGGTGCTGGACCGTGTGAAGCTGCAAGGCGCGCTGGACGAGTTGCTGGGGGACACGCCGACCATCATCTTTGCGCCGCATTTCTACGGCATGGATGCCGGGGGCTCCGCGCTCACCTTGCACACCGACCGGGCCTTCACCTCCATCTTCACGCCCCAGCCCGATCCGGCGGTGGATGTCTGGATCCGCAACGGGCGCCAGCGCTTTGGCAATGTGCGCATGCTCAACCGGGGCGATGGCGTCAAGCCCATCCTGAGCGGGCTGCGCAAGGGCGGCCTGCTGTACCTGTTGCCCGACATGGATTTCGGACGCAACGATTCGCTGTTCGTGCCCTTTTACGGCGTGACAGCAGCCACGGTGCCGTCGCTGTCGCGCTTCGCCCGGCTGGGGCGTGCCAAGGTGATCTCCATGGTCACGCGCATCACGCCCGCGGGCTATGTGGCCGAGCTGTCGCCCGCCTGGCCCGGATACCCCACCGACGACGCCGAGGCCGACACGGCGCTGATGAACCAGTACCTGCAGTCGTACATCGACGTGACGCCGGGGCAGTACTACTGGGTACACAAGCGCTTCAAGACCCGGCCCGAGGGCGAGCCTTCGATCTATTGAAGCGAAGCGGGGGCTCAGCCTCCGCGCAGAAAGCCCGCGAGCGCGCTCGCTACCCGATCCGGCTGCTCATGCACCACCCAGTGCGATGCGCCTTCGATCTTGTCGATCTGCAGTTGGGGAATCCAGCCCGGCAGGCCATCGAGCAGTCCGGGCAGCAAAGCGGGGTCGTCCATCGCCCAGACCACCAGGGTGGGCACCGACACGGTGAGCATGCTGTCGGGCAGGGTGATGTTGGCGATGGTGTTGTCGTCGCCTCGCGGCGGTCGCAGGGGGCTGGCGCGGTAATAGTTGCAGGCGCCGGTCAGGCCCTGCTGCCACAGGGTGCGGTATTGCGCGCGCACCCCGTCGGTCAACCACTGCGGCGCCCGGCCTTCGGGATCGTCGAAAAACGCGAACAGGCGCGCGAAATCATTCTCGGCCAGCAGGGCTTCGGCGTCCGGCCGGCACAGGAAATGCATGTACTGGCTGCTGGCCTGTTGCGCGGCGTTGTGCTGCAGTTCGCGCAGGAAGGTGCCGGGATGGGGTGAGTTGACGATGGCCAAGCGCTTCATGCGCTGCGGCTGTTGGTTGGCCAGATTCCAGGCTACTGCCCCGCCCCAGTCGTGGGCCACCAGGCATTCGAGCGGCTGGCCGGGGCTCACGATCTCGATCAGTGCCGCAAGATCCTGCACCAGGTGCTTGGCCCGGTAGGCATCGACGGCTGCGGGGCTGCTCGATTCGCCAAACCCGCGCAGATACGGGGCCACGCAGTGGTAGCCGCCGTTTTCGGGCAGCGCGAAGTGCGACAGCATGGCATCCCAGATGAAGGCGCCTTCGGGAAAGCCGTGCAGGAACAGCAGCACGGGCCGCCCGGCGGCGCCGCTTTCGCGGCAGTGCAGGGTCGTGCCGTGGGACAGGGGAATGGTGCGGTTGCTGATCATGGCGCTATTGCTATCGTTTGTGTAGCAGCCAGCGCGCATGGGTCCAGCACTGGCGTTCAATCTTCCTCGGGTTCCTGGTCGTCGGCGCTGTCGGCGTCCGGCGCAGGTTCGTCGCCCTGCGCCAGCTCGGCACCAGGCACCGGGTGTGCCCACTGCCACAGCAGTTGGGCCACCTCGTCTACCCCCTGCTTTTTGAGGGCAGAGAACATCTTGACGTCGCCGCCGCCGGCGTGCAGTCGCGTGATCGACAGTATCTTGGCCTGCTCTGCACGGGTGAGCTTGTCGGCCTTGGTGAGCACGATGAGGAACTTGAGCCCTTCCTCGACCCGGGGGCGCACCACTTCGAGCAGCGCTTCGTCGAGCCCCGTGAGGCCCAGGCGGGGGTCGCACAGCAGCACGATGCCCGTGAGGCCCGGGCGGCTAACCAGGTAATTGACCATCACCTGTTGCCAGCGCACCTTGTCCGAGCGCGAGACGGCGGCATAGCCATAACCGGGCAAATCGGCCAGCACGGCGTCCATCACCCCCTGTTTTCCCAGGGAAAACAGGTTGATGTGCTGGGTGCGGCCAGGCTTCTTTGAGGCGTATGCGAGCTGTTTTTGCTGTGTCAGCGTGTTGATGCAGGTGGATTTGCCCGCATTGGAACGGCCCACGAAGGCAATCTCCGGCACCACGATGGGGGGCAGGTGGTGCAGTTGCGCCGCCGTGGTGAGGAATCTTGCCGTGTGCATCCAGCCCATGGCGACTTTGGCGTCGGGTGCGGGCGGGAGAGAGCCAGCAACTGGCGCAGAAGGAGTGGTCGTCATGGGGGGTTGAGGTGCTTGCGGGGCCTCATTGTAGAATCGTGCGGTTTCGCGCACATAAACACAGACCCTCGATATGAAGTTGCTCGCCTCTATGCTGATGGCTGCCGTGCTGGCAGTGCCCGCTTTCCCGGCTTTTTCTGCGGGCGAGACTCCCGCTGCGCCACCCAAGGCTGCCAAGCCCGACCTTGTCAAAGGCGAGGCCAGCTTCACTGCGGTGTGCGCTGCCTGCCACGGCGCGGACGGCAACTCGGCGATCGCGGCCAACCCCAAGCTGTCGCAGCAGCACCCCGAGTACCTGGTCAAGCAACTGCAGGAATTCAAGTCCGGCAAACGCAACGATCCCGTGATGAAGGGCTTTGCTTCGGCCCTGTCGGACGAGGACATGAAGAACATTGCGTACTGGGTGACCGCCAAGGCGGCCAAGCCCGGCTTCGCCAAGGACAAGGCCTTGGTCTCCATGGGCGAGCGCATCTACCGCGGCGGCATTGCCGACCGCCAGATCGCCGCCTGTGCCGGCTGCCACAGCCCCAATGGCTCCGGCATCCCGGCCCAGTACCCGCGCCTGTCCGGCCAGCATGCCGACTACACCGCGACGCAGCTCGTCGCCTTCCGCGATGGCAAGCGCGCCAACAGCCTGCAGATGACGCAGGTGGCTGCCAAGCTGAACGACCGCGAGATCAAGGCTGTGGCGGACTACATCGCCGGCCTGCGCTGATGAATCGACTGAACGACTGATCTTTCTCAAGCAAGGCCCACACAGCGCGGGCCGACCGGAACCAACCGCCAATAACAAACCCAAAAAGGGCGGGTCCATCGAGCAGATGGTCCCGTCCTTTTTCTTTGCCTGCCCCATCGCCCCTCTTTCCTCCATGTCTGACAACACCCAAGGCGTTCGCGTCCAGTACGGCTCCAAGGCCTTGCGCGCCGTGATCGAGATGCTGTCTTCGATGCGCTTCGCGATCTCGCTGCTGACGGTGATCTGCATCGCCTCGGTGATCGGCACCGTGCTCAAGCAGCACGAGCCGGCGGCGAACTATGTGAACCAGTTCGGCCCCTTCTGGGCAGCGCTGTTCAGCGCCATCCAACTCAATGCGGTGTACAGCGCCTGGTGGTTCCTGCTGATCCTGGCGTTTCTGGTGCTGAGCACCTCGCTGTGCATCGCCCGCAACACGCCCAAGATCCTGGTGGACATCCGGGTGTACAAGGAAAACATCCGCGAGCAGAGTCTCAAGGCCTTCCACCACAAAGCCGAGGCCGATCTGCCCGAAGGCCCCGAGGCCGAGGCCAAGCGCATCGGCGCCCTGCTGGCCGGTGGCGGTTGGAAGGTGCGCCTGCAGCAGCGCGATACACCGGCTGGCGCTGGCACGGGCTGGATGGTAGCGGCCAAGGCCGGCGCGGCCAACAAGATCGGCTACATCGCTGCGCACAGCGCCATCGTGCTGGTGTGCGTGGGCGGGCTGCTCGATGGGGACCTGATCGTGCGTGCGCAGATGCTGCTGGGCGGCAAGACGCCCTATACCGGTGGCGGACTGATCGCGGACGTGAAGCCCGAGCACCGGCTGTCCGAGCGCAACCCGACCTTTCGTGGCAACCTGCTGGTGGCCGAGGGCACGCAATCGAGCACGGCCCTCCTGAACCAGTCCGATGGCGTGTTGCTGCAGGACCTGCCGTTCGCCATCGAGCTCAAGAAATTCATCGTCGAGCACTATTCCACGGGCATGCCCAAGCTGTTTGCCAGCGAGATCGTCATCCACGACAAGGCCACGGGCGAGAAGACGCCGGCGCGCGTGGAGGTGAACCACCCGGCCAGCTACAAGGGCGTGGAGATCTACCAGTCGAGCTTCGACGACGGCGGCTCACACCTGAAGCTGCGCGCCGTGCCCATGGCGCCGGGCGCCAAGGCCTTCGACGTCGAAGGGGTGGTGGGTGATTCGACCCAACTGACCAACAAGGGCGGCGCGGCGGGCAGCGACACCATGACGCTGGAGTTCACGGCGCTGCGCACCATCAACGTCGAGAACTTCGGCGGTGCCGGCCCGGGCGCCACGGGTGTGGACGTGCGCAAGGTCGACCTGCGCGAGGCCGTGGAGTCGCGCCTGGGCGCCGCCAACAAGACTGTGACCAAGAAGGAACTGCGCAACGTGGGCCCGAGCGTGAGCTACAAGCTGCGCGATGCGGCAGGCCAGGCGCGCGAGTTCCACAACTACATGCTGCCCGTGGACACAGGCGATGGCGTGCCGGTGTACCTGCTGGGTGTGCGTGAGATGCCGGCAGACCCGTTTCGCTACCTGCGGGTGCCTGCCGATGACCAGGGCGGGATGGACGGATTCCTGCGCCTGCGCGTGGCGCTGGCCGACCCGGCGGCGCGCGAACAGGCGGTGCGCAGCTATGTGGCGCAGGCCATCGATCCATCGCGGCCCGACGTGGGCGAGCAATTGGCGCAATCGGCCTTGCGCGCGCTGGCGCTGTTTGCCGGCAATGGCATCGTGGACGGCAAGCCCACGGGCGGGTTGCAGGCGATTTCCGACTTCATGGAATCCAACGTGCCGGAGGCCGAGCGGGGCCGCGCAGGCGAGGTGCTGATCCGCATCCTGAACGGCACCCTGTTCGAGCTGGCGCAACTGTCGCGCAAGAATGCGGGCCTGCAGCCCCTGCCGCCGGACGACAAGACGCGCGGCTTCATGACCCAGGCCGTGCTGTCGCTGAGCGACGCGCAGATCTACCCGGCGGCCATTGCCTTCGAGCTCAAGGACTTCACGCAGGTGCAGGCCAGCGTGTTCCAGGTGGCCCGCGCGCCCGGCAGGAACATCGTCTACCTGGGCTGCGCCTTGCTCATTCTGGGCGTTTTTGCCATGCTCTACATCCGCGAACGCCGCATCTGGGTCTGGGTGGCGCCGCAGGGTGATAGGGCGCATGCCATGATGGCGCTCTCGACGAATCGCAAGACCATGGACGGCGACCGGGAGTTTGTAGAGCTCGCAGAAAAACTGATCGGGGCACCGCCCCTGCAAGGCAACCCATGAACACGGCCACCCGCAACACCACGATCACCCTGAACGAAGGGTTCTTCTCCCGCCGCAACTGGCTGGACTGGGCCTTTGCGGCCATCGTCGCTGTGGGGGCGCTGTATGCGCTGCAGCGCTATGGCAACTTCATGGATGTGTACGAAAAGGGAATCCTGCTCGGGGCCATTCCCTCGACCATCTGGCTGGGCTGGTTTTGGCGCCCGCTGCGCACGCTGATGCTGGTGGTGACCGCGGTGGCGTTGATGGCCATCGGCCTGTACCAGGTCGATGGGGCGGGCAGCCTGGCGCGCGCCGACACGGTGTTCGGGCTCAAGTACTTCCTGTCGAGCCAGTCGGCCATCCTGTGGATGAGCATGCTGTTCTTCATGAGCACGGCGTTCTACTGGATTGGCATGTTCGCGCGGGGCGAGGGCCACACCATGAACCTGATCGGCTCGCGCCTGGCCTGGGTGGCCGTGGGCATGGCACTGATCGGCACTCTGGTGCGCTGGTACGAGAGCTACCTGATCGGGCCCGACATCGGCCACATCCCGGTGAGCAACCTGTACGAGGTGTTCGTGCTGTTCTGCTGGATGACGGCTGCCTTCTACCTGTACTACGAAGCCCAGTACAAGACACGCGCCCTGGGTGGCTTCGTGATGCTGGTGGTGAGTGCGGCCGTGGGCTTTCTGCTGTGGTACACGGTGGTGCGCGAGGCGCACGAGATCCAGCCGCTGGTGCCTGCGCTCAAGAGCTGGTGGATGAAGCTGCACGTGCCGGCCAACTTCATCGGCTACGGCACGTTCGCGCTGTCGGCCATGGTGGCGTTTGCCTACCTGATCAAGCAGCAGGCCAAGGAGACGCGCTGGTACAAGCTGGCGCCGCTGTGGCTGCTGGGCGTGGTGCTGTGTTTCGAGCCCATCGTGTTCCGCCAGGGCGCGACGGAGAACGGCGGCAGCTACTGGATGGTGTACTTCGGCATCTCGGCGCTGATCGTGGCCGGCATCCTGCTGGGGCGCAAGCGCATCGCCGAGCGCCTGCCTTCGTTCGAGATCCTGGACGATGTGATGTACAAGGCCATCGCCGTGGGCTTTGCGTTCTTCACCATTGCCACGGTGCTGGGCGCGCTGTGGGCGGCCGAGGCCTGGGGCGGCTACTGGAGCTGGGACCCCAAGGAGACCTGGGCGCTGATCGTCTGGCTCAACTACGCCGCCTGGCTGCACATGCGCCTCATGAAGGGCCTGCGTGGCACGGTGTCGGCCTGGTGGGCTCTGGTGGGCCTGGCGGTCACGACCTTCGCCTTCCTCGGGGTCAACATGTTTCTGAGCGGGCTGCACAGCTACGGTACGCTGTAGGACGAGCACGCGAGGCGCAGGATACGGGGAGCGGGTCCTGCAAAGATTGCATCCACGGTGTAACCTGATCCGTATTTGGAACGAACTAGGGGTGGTATCGCTCTACCCGTAGACGATTCCATCACCGCCTGACCGGAGCCCCACATGCCATTTCACTCCCGCGACTCGGGTTTCAACCACCCGCATTCCTCCGACATCACGCCGCGCGCAGCCTACGAAGGGCGCCGCGACATACTGCGCCTGATGGCCGGTGGTGCAGCCGGTGCGGCAATGGCCGCCTGGGCCGGCCGCGAAGCCCTGGCGCAGGCCCCCGCCCGGCCCGGCAAGCTGACAGCGCTGGCGGGCAGCAAATCGTCCGTGGCGGGCGCGGTGTCGATGGAGAAGGTAACCGACTACAAGGACGCCAGCACCTACAACAATTTCTACGAGTTCGGTACCGACAAGGCCGACCCGGCGCGCAATGCGCACACCCTCAAGACCTCGCCCTGGACAGTGGAAGTGGAGGGGCTGGTGAAGAAGCCGGGCAAGTACGGCATCGAAGACCTGCTAAAGCTGAGCGCGCAGGAAGAGCGCATCTACCGCCTGCGTTGCGTGGAGGGCTGGTCGATGGTGATCCCGTGGGTGGGCTATTCGCTGGCCGAACTCATCAAGCGCGTGGAACCGCAGGGCAGCGCCAAGTACGTGGAGTTCGTCACCCTGGCGGACAAGGCCACCATGCCTTTTGTGGGCTCGCGCGTGCTCGACTGGCCCTATGTGGAAGGCTTGCGCATGGACGAGGCCATGCACCCGCTGACCCTGCTGGCCTTCGGCATGTACGGCGAAGTGCTGCCCAACCAGAACGGCGCGCCGGTGCGCCTGGTGGTGCCATGGAAGTACGGCTTCAAGAGCGCCAAGAGCATTGTCAAGATCCGCTTCACGGACAAGGAACCGGGTACGGCCTGGAACAAGGCGGCGCAGCAGGAGTACGGCTTCTATTCAAACGTGAACCCCACGGTAGACCACCCCCGATGGAGCCAGGCGACCGAGCGGCGCATTGGCGAGGATGGGTTGTTCGCCAAGAAGCGCAAGACGCTGATGTTCAACGGCTACGAGGCCCAGGTCGGCCAGCTGTACGCGGGCATGGACCTCAAGAAATTTTTCTGAACCCGCCTGTGACCGACCCCTTCGCCGCCATGCGAAAGTTCCTGCTCCACCCCTTGGCCAAGCCTGTGGTGTTCGTGCTGTGCCTGCTGCCGCTGGCGTGGCTGGTGTATGCCACGGTGGCCAACCAACTGGGTGCGAATCCGGCCGAGGCGCTGATCCGCGCCACGGGCGACTGGACCCTGCGTGCGCTGTGCCTGGTGCTGGCGGTGACGCCTGTCCGCGTCATGACGTCCACACCCCAATTGGCGCGCTTTCGGCGCATGCTGGGGGTGTTCGTGTTCTTCTATGCGCTGCTGCACCTGCTGAGCTACAGCTGGTTCGACATGGGCTTCGAGGTAAACGACATTGCCGTGGATATTGCCAAGCGGCCTTTCATCCTGGTGGGTTTCCTGGCGTTCGTGCTGCTCTCCCTGATGGCGGGCACCTCCTTCAACCGCGCCATCCGCGCGCTGGGTGCCAAGCGCTGGCAGGTGCTGCACCGCACGGTGTATGCCGTGGCGGGCCTGGCGATCCTGCACTTCTTCTGGATGCGCGCTGGCAAGAACAACTTCGGCGAGGTGGCGGTGTACGCGGCCATCCTGGCGGTGCTGCTGGGCTGGCGGGTGTGGCAGGCCTTGCGCAAGCGGGCAGCCAAGGCGGCTGCCGGCATCGCAGCAGCGCGGCAAGGTGCCGCTACGCAGCGCTAGCGGCGTCTCAGCCGACGGCACGCAGCGCAGGCCGCATCTGCCGGGTGACGGGGTCGATGAAGGCCGTCGGGATCTGGTATGCACGGTCGTCGAAGAGGTCGATGCCGCACATCAGGTTCTCCACCCAGTCGAAGAAGTCGTTGATGGCCTTCTTGCCCAGGATGGGGGCGCCATGCTGCGGCACGAGCATGGCAATGTCCAACTGCCGCGCCATGCGCACCCACAGCCGCAGGATCTTGTTTGAGACCATGTAGCGGCGGTGGAAGCCCTCCATGCGCGGAATGTGCGCAGCCAGATCGGTGACGGGAATGCCGGCTTCCGCACCCGAGGTCATCGATACGGCCAGGTCGCCCGTGAACAGGATGCGGCTGATGGGGTCGTAGAAGTGGAAATTGCCTTCGGAGTGCAGGAAATGCGCGGGCAGCAGAATCAGCTCGCTGCGGCCCAGCGGCAGCCGGCCGCCGCTGTCGGGCACGCCGATCACCCGGTTCTCGGTCTTGCCGACCTTGGTGAAATGGGGCGCGAAGCGCTCCCAGACGCGCGAGATCACCAGCGAGGCCTTGGTGCTGGTCATCCAGCGGTCCAGCGAGGCGATGATGTCCGGGTCGGCGTGCGAGGCGATCAGGTAGGACAGCTTGTGCGGCGGGAAGTGCTGGGTCATGCCCATGAACAGCTCGTTGAATGCGAGGTTGCCGCCGGGGTCGATGATGGCCCCGGTGCCGTCGTCGACGATCAGGAACTGGTTGGCCTGTACCGCCTGGCCATCCTCCTCGATCAGATCGGTGAACATCAGGCAGGCGTGGTTCTTGTCTCGGTACAGTTCGATGGCCATGGCAATGCTGCAGTGCAGTGAAAAACCGACTGTAGGACGGCGCATGGCCAGGCGGCTTGATGGAAATCAAGCCATGGGCAATGAGAGGCCGGGAGCGCCCGGCTCCCGAAGCCCCGGGTCAGCGTGCCGTGGAAGCGGGTGCCTGGGGCGCTGACGTGGCGGTCGATGGGCTGGCGCCAGGCGTGAGGGTTTCGGGCAGAGTGGCGCGCTGCGCGGCCGCGGGACCGGAGGGCAGGAACAGCGGGCCGCGCTGACCGCAACCCACGATGGCCGCCGCACTGGCAGCAAGGACAAGCGTCCTGACTAGAATTTGGGATGCTTTCAACATGCGCGAATTGTAATGACTGACCTTGAATTTCAGGACCATGCCGAGAAACTGCTGGCGGCCGTTGAGCGCAGTTGCGATGAACTCAATGACACCACAGACGCCGACATCGACAACCAGCGCTCGGGCGGCATGATCACGTTGAGCTTCGCGAACCGCAGCCAGATCGTCATCAACCTGCAAAAACCGCTGCACGAGGTGTGGATGGCCGCGAAGTCCGGCGGCTACCACTACAAGTTCGATGGCTCGGCATGGCAGGACACCAAGGGGGGTGGCGAGTTCTTTGCGCGGCTGACCGAGGATGCGCGCACCCAGTCGGGGATGCCGCTGGCCTTTTCCGCCTGACGCGCGCGAACCAGCCGCGCGCAATGGGAAAGGGCCGCACGCGGCGGCCCTTGATCTCAAGCGGTGGCTATCAATTGCGAAACAGGTCGAGGATGCGGTTGCGCTCTTCCGTCGGTGGCTGCGCATGCGGCGCCACATCGGGTCCACCGCTGGTGCGCTGCTGCTCTTCCAGTCCCACGCTGGCAATGCCTGCGTTGCGCGCATATTCCTCGTAGAACCATTCTCCGCCGACGTTCACCACACCGGGCGGCACGACCGGTTCGCTCACTGGAACGCCCTTGAGCGCGCGTTCCATGAAGCTGATCCACACCGGAAGGCTCAGGCCGCCGCCGGTTTCGCGGCTTCCCAGGTTGCGCGGCGTGTCGTAGCCGATCCAGGTCACTGCGGCGATGGTCGACTGGTAACCGGCGAACCAGGCATCCACCGAATCGTTGGTGGTGCCCGTCTTGCCGCCGATGTCCGGGCGCTTCAGCGTGCCCTGCGCGCGCGCGGCGGTGCCGGAGCGGGTGACCTCCTGCAGCAGGCTGTTCATCACGAAGGCGTTGCGTGCGTCGATGGCGCGCGGCAATTCGGACACTGCTGGTGGCGTGACTTCAGAGATGACGCGGCCCTTGTGGTCCGTGACCTTGGCGATCAGCCAGGGGTTCACGCGGTAGCCGCCGTTGGCGAACACCGAGTAGGCCGAGGCCATCTGCAGTGGTGTGACCGAGCCCGCGCCCAAGGCCATGGTCAGGTAGGCGGGGTGCTTCTCGGCATCGAAGCCAAAGCGCGACACCCATTCCTGCGCGGTCTTGGGGCCCACGGCCTGCAGGATGCGGATGGAGATCATGTTCTTGGACTTCGCGAGGCCCGTGCGCATGGTCATGGGGCCGTCGTACTTGCCGTCGTAGTTCTTGGGTTCCCAGGGCTGGCCGCCGGTGGTGCCCGCGTCAAAAAACAGCGGGGCGTCGTTGATCACCGTGGCAGGGGTGAAGCCCTTTTCCAGCGCCGCCGAGTAGATGAACGGCTTGAAGCTGGAGCCGGGCTGGCGCCAGGCCTGGGCCGCATGGTTGAACTTGTTCTTGTCGAAGTCAAAGCCACCCACCAGCGCGCGGATGGATCCATTGCGGGGGTCGAGGGCGACGAACGCACCCTCGACCTCGGGCAACTGGGTGATCTCCCAGGCGCCCTTGGGGGTCTTGACCACGCGGATCACGGCGCCGCGGCGGATCTTGATATTGGGCGGTGCCTTGTCGCTGAGGCCAGACTGGGCTGGCTTCAGGCCGTCACCCGTGATCTCCAGATTGTCGCCATTGGCTCTGGCGGCAACGATCTTGCGCGGCCCGGCTTCCAGAACCACGGCTGCCAGCACGTCACCGTTGTCGGGGTGGTTGGCCAGTGCATCGTCCACGGCATCTTCGACTTCCTGGGCGGCGGTGGGCAGTGCCACGAACTTTTCGGGGCCGCGGTACTGCTGGCGGCGCTCATAGTCCATGATGCCTCGGCGCAGCGCGGTGTAGGCAGCTTCCTGCTCCCCCGCATTCAGGGTGGTGTACACGTTCAGGCCCCGGGTATAGGCCTCGTTGCCATACTGCGTGAAAATGAGTTGGCGCGCCATTTCGGCCACGTACTCGGCATGGATGCGGGTGGCATCCGGGCCGCTGCGGATCTTGAGGTCTTCCTTCTTGGCGGCGATGGCTTCCTGCGCGGTGATGAAGCCGTTTTCTTCCATGCGCTCGATGATGTACAGCTGGCGCGAGCGGGCACGCTTGGGGTTGCTGATGGGGTTGTAGGCTGAAGGCGCCTTGGGCAGGCCGGCTAGCATGGCTGCTTCGGCAATCGAAATGGATTTAAGTGGTTTGCCGAAGTAAGCCTCTGCAGCCGCAGAAAATCCATAGGCGCGGTTGCCCAGGTAAATCTGGTTCATGTAAATCTCAAGGATCTGGTCCTTGGTCAACATATGCTCCAGCTTGAATGTCAGTAATATTTCGTAAATTTTGCGAGTAAATGTTTTTTCTGAGGACAGATAAACATTGCGCGCCACCTGCATTGTGATAGTCGAAGCCCCTTGGCTTTTGACGCGGCCCAGATTGGCCAGAGCGGCGCGAATCACACCCTTGTAGTCCACACCCCCATGCTGGAAGAAGCGCGAATCTTCAATGGCCAGCACCGCGTCCTTCATGACCTTGGGGATCTCCTGGATGGGCGTGAGGTTGCGTCGCTCTTCGCCGAATTCACCCAGCAACGCGCCCTCGGAGGAGTAGACCCGCAGAGGCAGTTTGGGGCGATAGTCCGCCAGATCGGAGATGTCCGGCAGGTTGGGGTAGGCCACCGACAGCGCCACCGCAATGGTCAGCAGCAGCCCGAGCACGCCCGCGACGGCGAGACCCGTGGTCCACAGCACGAAGCGAATCAACCAGCGAAGCCAGGTGGGGCGGGAGGGCGCGGAAGCGGCAGTCGAAGGGTCGGTTGGCTTTTGCTGAGAAGAAGAGGGCGGCGGCATATCGCTCCGATTGGTGGAGCCTGCATTATAAAAATGTCGGAGCCTCTTTCAGTGCAAACGACCAAAAGGCCCCGACCAACGGTCATGGCGGCCGCTTTGCGGTCTTGCAATTGCGCAGAAGCCACTCAGGAGATCGTGTGGTTTTGGCAACGCTTCGAACAGATCAGATGGGGAAAATTCTTTGCCGGTGAACTATCTTACTGATAGCATTCATGTGAAGTGTTAAGTTTTGTTGCGTCATTTAGACAAGTTACAGGGGACCCATCTTGATCTCAACGGGATCTTTGTTCAGTCGCCAGGCTGCGCCTCTGCTGGGTATCGACATCAGCTCATCCAGCGTCAAGTTGGTCGAGTTGGGGCGGGACAAGGCGGGAGGCCTGGTCCTTGAGCGCTGCGCCATCGAGCCGCTGGAACGCGGCTGGATCACCGATGGCAATATCGAAAAATTCGACGAAGTGGCGGAAGCCCTGCGTCGCCTCGTCAAGAAAAGCGGCACCCGCACCAAAAATGTGGCGCTCGCTTTGCCGCCCTCGGCCGTGATCACCAAAAAGATCACGCTGCCCGGCGGCATGACCGAGCAGGAGCTGGAAGTACAGGTGGAGTCTGAAGCAAATCAGTACATTCCTTTCTCTCTGGACGAGGTGAGTCTGGACTTTTGTGTCATAGGACCCAGCAAGAGTTCCCCGGGTGATGTGGAAGTGCTCATTGCCGCATCCCGCAAGGAAAAAGTGCAGGACCGGCAGGGGCTGGCAGAAGCCGCCGGACTCAAGCCGGTGGTGGTGGACATTGAATCGAATGCCTCCCGCCTGGCGGCCAGCCGCCTGATCGAAGCCTTGCCCAACAAGGGTACTGACGCCCTGGTGGCACTGTTCGAGGTGGGCGCCGTGACCACCAGCATGCAGGTCATTCGCAATGACGAGGTGGTGTATGACCGCGACCAGGCATTCGGCGGTGCGCAACTGACCCAGCTGATTGTCCGGCAGTATGGTTTTTCAGTGGAAGAGGCTGAGAACAAGAAGCGCAATGGCGATCTGCCCGAGGATTACCAGGCGGCCGTGTTGCGCCCCTTTGTGGACAACATGGCCCAGGAAATCGCCCGGGCATTGCAATTCTTTTTCACCAGCACGCCGCACAACCGCATCGATCACATCGTGTTGGCAGGCGGTTCTGCTCCGCTGCCCGGCTTGACGGAAGCGGTCACCCAGCAAACAGGCTTCGCCTGCAGTCTGGCCAATCCTTTTGATGGCATGGAAATCGGAAGCTCGGTACGGCTCAAGAAAATGGTGCGCGAGGCGCCGTCCTATCTGACATCGTGCGGCCTTGCCATGCGGAGGTTCCTGCAGTGATATTGATTAACTTACTCCCCCACCGGGAAGCCGCCAGAAAGCGCCGCCGCGAAGGATTTCAGGCGACGATGGTGGCCTCTGCCATCGTTGGCCTGCTGATCGCTGGGCTGATTTACTGGGTTTTGCAAACACTGATTGCGGACCAACAAGCCAAAAATGGGGTTCTCAAGGCTGAAATTCAGGTGCTTGAGGGCCAGATCAAGGAAATCGCCACGATCGAAGAAGAAATCGCTGCGCTGCGCGCCCGCCAGAAGGCTGTGGAAGACCTGCAGGCAGACCGCAATCTGCCGGTTCACTTGTTGACGGAGCTGGTCAAGCAACTGCCTGACGGGGTGTATGTGACAAGTTTGAAGCAGACCAACCAGTCGATCGAAATCAAGGGCGTTGCGCAGTCCAATGAGCGCATCTCGGAAATGCTGCGCAATCTTTCCAACAACACGCCCTGGTTGTCCAAGCCTGAGTTGGTGGAGATCGTGGCGAGCAACGTGGCACTGACTCCACGGGATACGCGCAGGGTGGCGTCATTCAACCTTCGCTTCCAATTGGTGAAATCCAGCGAAGCCCGCAAGGCGATGGAAACAGCGGCAAGCTCTGCTAAAGGCTGACCCATGGCAAAAAACAAAGTTCAAAAAGTCGACGTGTCTGAGCAGTTTGCAAATCTGCAGCGCCAGTTCACCAATCTGGATACCAAGGACCCTTCGCTGTGGCCGCCGCTTCCGCGGGCTATCCTTTGTCTGTTCATTGCTGTAGCGGTTGCTGCCGCGCTTTGGTTCATCAAGTTGACGGACTATGAGACGGAATTGCAAACGGAAAAAGCGACCGAGCTGACGCTGCGCGAGGATTACAAAAAGAAGCTCCAAAAAGCAGTGAGCCTGGATGCGTTAAAGAAGCAGCGCGAGCAGGTTCAGCAGTACGTTATCCAGCTGGAGAAGCAGTTGCCAAGCAAGGCGGAAATGGCGGCGCTTCTCTCCGATATCAACCAGTCTGGTTTGGGGCGCAGTCTGCAATTTGAACTCTTCCGCCCAGGGCAGGTTGTCGTGCGTGAATACTATGCAGAGTTGCCCATTGCTGTTCGGGTGACTGGGCGTTACCACGACATGGGG
This sequence comes from Acidovorax sp. Root219, assembly GCF_001428665.1. Taxonomy (GTDB): domain Bacteria; phylum Pseudomonadota; class Gammaproteobacteria; order Burkholderiales; family Burkholderiaceae_C; genus Acidovorax. The sequence goes on along the minus strand of NZ_LMIJ01000004.1, from coordinate 169,660 downwards.
GCATTCGCCTCGGACATTGCGCATTTGTCGCGCATCGTCACTTTGAACGACGTGGCGATTGCCGCACCGCAAGGGGTAGGCAAGGAGCGGGATATAGCCAATGGTGTTTTGGTGATGGATGCCACAGCGCGGACCTTCCGCTATCTCGACAACGAGGAAATTCAAGCACAGCGCAATACGGCTGCGAAGGGGGCTGCAAAATGAGAGCTCTGAAAAGCGGTCTGATGTTTGCATGCGTTGCGGTCCTGACTGGCTGTGTGGCTTCGGGTGAGGATGAGGTGCGGCAGTGGATCAGCGAAGAGCGCGCACAGGCCAAGTCCCGCGTCACACCGATCACGGAGCCCAAACAATTCAAGCCTGAGGCCTATACGGCTGATGCGCAGTTGGAGCCTTTCAATCCCCTGAAGCTGACACAGGCTTTGCGCAGGGACTCGGCGCAGCTCGCTTCCAACGCGGCATTGATTGCACCGGAAATGGCTCGCCGCAAAGAGCCCCTGGAGGCGTACCCGCTTGACGCCATCAAGATGGTTGGCAGCCTGCAAAAGAAGGGTCAACCCGCCGCCTTGGTCACCGCCGACAAGTTGCTTTACCAAGTCACTGTAGGCCAATACCTTGGACAAAGTTATGGACGGATCACTTCCATCAATGAAACAGCCATTCAACTGCGTGAGATCGTGCAGGATGCGACTGGGGACTGGATTGAACGTACGACGTCGCTTGAGTTGCAAGAAGGGGTAAAAAAATGAAGCAGAACAGTTTTGGGATGGTGCGATTTTTCAATCGAAGCGTACTTTTCGCGGCGTCGGTTGCAGCATCTTCGCTGGCATGGGCGCAAGGCTCCATTGAAAATATATCGGGTGCAATGCAAGGCGGAGTCGAGATTGTCCGCATTGATTTTTCAGAGCCTGTGGCAGCATTGCCCACCGGCTTCGTGATTCAGTCGCCTGCTCGCATTGCCTTAGATTTCCCGGACACGACCAGTGCCTTGGGTAAATCGACAGTCCAGATCAACCAGGGAAATATCCGTTCGGCCAATTTGGTCCAGGCTCCCGGACGGTCAAGGGTGGTATTGAATCTGAAGCAGGCGTCCTCTTACCGTACGGAACTCCAGGGCAAGTCTGTTCTGGTCTATCTAGATGCCGCCGCTGCTCCCATGGCCGCCACTACTGCGCAGCCCGTGAGTTTTGCAGAAAGCGCAAATGCCGAAGTGATGGCCATCAAGGACGTCGATTTTCGCCGTGGCGCGGATGGCTCTGGCAGGGTGGTCGTCACGCTGCCAAGCAATCAGGTTGGCGTAGATCTGCGGCCCATTGGCAAGGGTTTGACGGTTGATTTCCTGAAATCTTCCCTGTCCGAAGGCTTGCGCAGGCGCTTGGATGTCACGGACTTTGGAACTCCCGTACAGATCATATCGACCACCCAGCAGGGTGAGCGTGTCCGCATGGTGATCGAACCTGTGGGAGAGTGGGAACACAGTGCATACCAGAGCGACAATCAGTTCGTGATCGAAGTGCGTCAGAAAAAGGTCGATTTGACCAAACTGACGCAGGGGCCAGGCTATAGCGGCGAAAAGTTGTCGCTCAATTTCCAAAATATCGAAGTGCGGTCTTTGCTGCAGGTAATTGCGGATTTCACCAATTTCAATATTGTGACTTCAGACACGGTAACAGGTGCGCTGACGTTGAGATTGAAGGATGTGCCATGGGATCAGGCGCTGCAAATCATCATGGATGCCAAAGGCTTGGGCATGCGAAAGAATGGCTCGGTACTTTGGATTGCCCCAAAGGACGAGATCGACGATAGGACCAAGAAGGATTTTGAGGCCGCATTGGCTATTCAGAAGCTGGAACCTCTGAGAACCCAGGCTTTTCAAATGAACTATGCTAAAGCGACGGATATGGTGGTGCAACTTTCCTCTACTTCCAGTGGCGGTACTGCCAATCGCTTTCTGAGTGAGCGTGGTAGTGCCATCGCAGAACCCCGTACCAATCAGTTGTTTGTGACGGATACAGCAAACAAGCTGGAAGAGGTGCGCCAGCTCCTGGCCACTTTGGACGTGGCGGTTCGGCAAGTGATGATTGAAGCACGCATCGTGGAAGCATCTGATACGTTTGGGCGCTCCCTCGGTGTAAGGCTGGGTGCCACAGACCTCCGTGCATCGCGTGGGGGGGATGGCGGGTACTCTCTGGGTACCAGTGGAAACCGGATTGGCTTCGGAACAAACTACAGCAACGCGGTTGCATCAACGTCCGCTGGTGGAGCAATCAATACAAACGGTAACTTTGTCAATCTTCCAGCAACAGCGATTGGAGGTTACGATCCGTCCAGCTTTGCGATTTCTATTTTCAACTCGGCCGCGAACCGATTTTTGAACTTGGAAATTTCTGCTCTGGAAGCGGATGGGAAAGGGAAGATTGTTTCTAGCCCGCGGGTCGTGACAGCGGATCAGACAAAAGCTTCTATTGAGCAGGGTACGGAGTTCCCTTACCCGGTGACAGCTCCAAACGGCGGTACAGTGATCGCTTTCAAGAAGGCAGTGCTCAAGCTGGAGGTATTGCCTCAGATCACTCCCGAAGGAAATATCATTCTTGATCTAGATGTCAATAAGGATAGTCCTGGCGAAGTTCTGAACAACGTTCGAGCTATCAATACCAAGCATATCAAGACTCAAGTGCTGGTGGAGAATGGCGGAACCGTGGTGATTGGTGGTATTTTTGAGCTCTTTGAGGATAACAATGAAACTAAGGTGCCTATTCTTGGTGATATTCCAGGGGTTGGGAACCTGTTCAAGACCCGTACAAAATCGGCTAACAAGCAGGAAATGTTGATTTTCATCACGCCCAAGGTTATTACTGATCGCTCGGCATTCCGTTAAAGTTTTTTGAAATGGGAAAGAAAATGAAGAAATTATGGAAAGCCTTTCTCCTCTCGTCTGCCGCACTGTTGGCTGCATGTGGCGGCGGTGGGGGGAGTGGAGGGGAATCTAATCTCCAGTACCGCATCACTTTGACTACAGCCAAGTCACAGTTGCCCATTAATATCGCTAACGTTCCGGCTGGAACTGGCGCCTTTGCTCCATACACCACAACTTTATATGTGGATGCACGCGTTGGTTCTAATCCTATTCCTGGCGGGGAAGCGATTTTTGGGTGTAATGTTGTCCAAGGGCTGGATTCCGGGGCTTTGTATTATATTGATGGTGATGAAGAGCATCAGGACGACAACGGTAACCCGTCGGCGTTCCGCTCTATAGTTCTTGGTGCCAACTCTGGCGGAGCCTCATTTCATTTTCACTCTTCTGACCAAGCTGGCACAGCCCGTGTGGTTTGCTCTGTGACTGATCCGCGCGATAGTAAGGTTTACAGCGCAAGTGTGGATATCGTAGTGGGCGCGGCGACCGGCAAGGTGAGTAGTGTGGTCGGTATTATCGATGCGCCTGGCGTTCTGCTCTCGCGGGATGTTCCTTCGCGGTTGCCATACCGAAATTCCATCGGTATCCAAGCATTCGTTATGGATGACGCCAATCAACCTATACCCGCACCTTCAGCTCCTAATCTGCAGGTCAGCATTCGTTCGATGGGCCCGGCTGCTGTGGGCGCTCGCCTGCTTCAGGGAAATCAGTCAGGCAGTGTGTTGCAAGTGCGCACCATTGGCGGTGTCGGTCTGTTCTCGTTGGCAAGCGGTGCCAGTAGCGGTTCGATCGTGCTTGAATATGTCACTGATCGTTTTGACAATGACGTCACGAATGGTATCCAAGACCCGGTGACGGCTCTCTATGCCGTACCGGTTAATAACAGCGTAGCTTCGGCGCCGCTGTCTCTGCCTGCTCTGGCTGATCAGGACGCAACCGTTGGTTTCCCATTTGCCTCTGTATTCTCGGTCCAAGGTGGTGTTGCGCCCTATACCTGGTCTGCTATAGCACTGCCAGGTGGCTTAACCATCAGCAATGATGGCATCGTAAGTGGCGTGCCCCAACTTGCCGGTGCGTATAGCGGAGTGATTACGGTGGTCGATGCTCAAGGCACCAAGGTATCGGGTAATGTGAAATTCACGGTGTCTAACGGTGGGGCGGTAGTTCCCAACCCCCTGACGGTGAACGGCTGTGTCAGCAATGGCACCTCCGTGTGCTCCCTGCCCGCTGCTAATGTCGGCGAAGCCTACTTGTACAGTCTGTCGGTGACTGGTGGAAATACGACAGACCCAGTGGTATGGACCTTCGCTCCCGCCACCCTGCCTGCAGGTTTGAGGGGTAGCAGCACGGGTAACACCGGTGTGATCAGCGGTACTCCCACCGCCTCGTGCAATGCCAGGTTCCTGGTGACAGCGACCCGCGGTACGGTGACCGTGACCCAGCAGGTGTCTGTGCAGATCGGTGCCAACACGGCTGCTTGCGCTTCGTAGTTTGCAAGAGGGGGTTCGGCGAGGGTCGGTTTCTCAGACCTGTTGAGCCCATCTCTGCTGAATTCAAAAAACCCCTTGGGTCCTGGATCCAAGGGGTTTTTCCTTTTGACCGCTTCTCGGCATGCTGTCACCTTGGTGGTCCCAGCACCATTCTGCGTAAACTAGGGCCCTATGTCTGAAACAGTAGTTGATCTTGTCCAAGCTTCGCGGTCTGCATCCCCTGCAGAGATCGCCTCGCACAGAGTCTCCATCGATCTGGATGATCGCAGCTACGGCATCGAAATCGGTGCGGGTCTTCTCGGCCGCCTCCAAGAAGGCTTGGCGCTCCCCAGTGGAACTTCGGCGCTGGTCGTCACCAACGATACCGTGGGTCCTTTGTACGGGGCACAGGTGGTGCAGGCATTGCGCAAGCGCTACCCCGTCGTGCACACGGTGCAACTGCCCGACGGCGAGGAGTTCAAAGTATGGGAAACCCTGCAGCGCATTTTCGACGCCCTGCTCACCCATGGCTGCGACCGCAAGGCGGTGCTGTTTGCACTCGGTGGTGGCGTCATCGGCGACATGACCGGCTTTGCCGCTGCGACCTACATGCGCGGCGTTCCCTTCGTGCAGATCCCCACCACCTTGCTCGCGCAGGTGGATTCCTCGGTGGGGGGCAAGACAGCCATCAACCACCCGCTGGGCAAGAACATGGTGGGTGCGTTCTACCAGCCCCGGCTGGTGGTGTGCGACCTGGCCACGCTCGACACCCTGAGCGCGCGCGAGATGAGCGCTGGGCTGGCTGAAGTGCTCAAGTACGGGCCCATTGCAGACATGGAGTTCATGCAGTGGCTGGAATCCTCTGTGGATGCGCTGCGCGCCCGTGACCGGGTCGCGCTGGCCCATGCTGTGCGCCGTAGCTGCGAGATCAAGGCCTGGGTGGTCAGCCAGGACGAACGCGAAGGAGGCCTGCGGGCCATCCTGAATTTCGGCCACACTTTTGGCCATGCCATCGAGGCGGGCATGGGCTATGGCGTGTGGCTGCATGGCGAAGGCGTGGGTGCCGGCATGGTGATGGCAGCCGAACTCTCCCTGCGGCTTGGCCTGGTTGACGATGCATTCGTGCAGCGGCTCGTCGCACTGATCGAGCGGGCGGGTCTACCCACCAGGGGCCCGGTGCTCGATGCGGCGGACAATGCCGGCCGTTACCTGGAGCTCATGCGCATCGACAAAAAATCCGAGGCGGGTGAAATTCGCTTCGTGCTCATCGATAGCCCCGGCAAGGCGATTGTCCGCCCCGCTCCCGACAAGTTGGTCCGGGAGGTGATTGATGCGTGCTGCCGGTAACGGCGTGGCGGGCCTCTGTCCTGTCCGCGCAGCTGCACCATTACCTATCAAGTGGCAACAGGCACTTTGACCAGTACAGCCGGCCTTGCCGCCTATGCCAGCCTGTCGTCGCAGAGCAGGGGGCGGCGGTATCCGGAGGCGCCGGCACCGACCCGCACGGAGTACCAGCGCGACCGCGACCGCATCGTGCATTCCACGGCGTTTCGCCGGCTGGTCTACAAGACCCAGGTCTTCCTCAACCACGAAGGCGATCTGTTCCGCACGCGCCTGACACATTCGCTGGAAGTCGCTCAACTGGGCCGGTCGATTGCGCGCTCGCTGCGCATCGACGAAGACCTCGTCGAGGCCATCTCGCTGGCCCACGACCTGGGCCACACGCCCTTTGGCCATGCCGGGCAGGACGCATTGCACGGCTGCATGGCCGACCACGGTGGATTCGAACACAACCTGCAAAGCCTGCGGGTCGTGGACAAGTTGGAGGAGCGCTACCCCCAGTTCGACGGCCTGAACCTCAGCTTCGAGACACGCGAGGGCATTCTCAAGCACTGTTCGCGTGCACACGCACAGCAGCTCGAAGACGCGGAACCCGGTGGGGTCGGTGGGCGTTTCCTGCGCCGCGAGCAGCCCAGCCTGGAGGCCCAGCTGTGCAACCTCGCCGACGAGATCGCCTACAACGCCCATGACATCGACGACGGAGTGCGTTCTGGCCTCATCACCCTGGAACAACTGCGCGAGGTGCCGCTCTTCGACCAGTACCGCCATGCGGCCCAGGCCGCGCACCCGCACCTGAATGATGCCGCCATGCACCGCCGCCTGCTGTTTGAGGCCATCCGCCTCATGCTCAGCGCCCAGGTGTACGACGTGATAGACGCCACCTCTGCGGCGCTGGTGCAGGCGGCGCCGGACAGTGCCGACGCGGTGCGGCGGTCTGCGCCGCTGGTGATGTTCAGCGACGCCATGCGTGAGCAGTCCACGGTGCTCAAGCGCTTTCTGTTCAAGAACCTGTACCGCCATCCCCAGGTGATGGAGACCACCGGGCGTGCGCAGCAGATCGTGCGGGACCTCTTCGCCACCTATGTGCAGGCGCCACAGGAGATGAACCCCGCCTTTGCGCAGCAGGCCAGCACCAGTGACGGCACGGTCAAGGCGCGTGCGATTGCCGACTTCATCGCGGGCATGACGGACCGCTTCGCCGCGCGCGAACACGAGCGCCTGACGGGACAACGCCTGCTCGACTGATGGGTGGGCGCTGGATCGGGCCAAAAGGCGCGCCAAAAGACCCGGCCGGGTCTCGCCCGTTAAAATTGCCAGCCACCCCACGCGCGCGCCCAGCGCCTTTGCATGAACTCTCTTTCTTCTGCGGCCTCGCCATCGACCGAGGTCCCTTCGTCCCTTGCCGCGCACCCGGTCGTTCGCGACACGGTGCAATGGCTGGAACGCGCCGTCATCGGCCTGAACCTGTGTCCTTTTGCCAAGGGTGTGCACGCCAAAGGGCAGATCCACTATGTGGTGAGTGCCGTCGTCGATGCACAGCAGCTGCTGGCCGATCTGCGTGAAGAGCTGCTTGCTTTGGCGAGGATGGAGGCTGCCGTCCGGGACACGACCTTGCTGGTCGTGCCCACGCCGCTGCTGGCGGATTTCCTGGATTTCAACGACTTTCTCGGCGAGGCAGACGTTCTGCTCGAAGAACTCGAACTCGACGGCACGCTGCAGATCGCCAGTTTCCATCCACAGTTCCAGTTTGCCGGCACCAGCGTGGATGACGTGACCAACTGCACCAACCGCTCCCCGTACCCCACACTGCATCTGCTGCGCGAAGAAGGCATCGACCGCGCGGTGGAAGTCTTTCCCGAGGCCGAGACCATCTACGAACGCAATATCGAAGTGCTTGAAAAACTGGGCATGCCGGGGTGGGGGGCTCTGCAGGTTGGTGCCGGCTGCGCCGCTGCCCCAGCGGTGGGAGGTGCCGCATGAACGCGCTCCGCAACAAGCAAAGTGCAAAGCCTGCGGGCAAGGGGGCCGCGTCGCCGCAAGCGGATCTGCTTTCCGAACTGCGTCCAGGCCAGTCGATCGAGCTGCTGCAGGAGCTACACATCCTCACGCGCGATGGGCGGCTCAACCAGGATTCGCGGCGCAAGCTCAAGCAGGTGTACCACCTGTTCAACTTCATCGAGCCTCTGCTTACCGAGTTGTCGACCGAAGGGCATAGCCCCAGCCTGGCCGATCATGGCGCGGGCAAGTCCTACCTGGGCTTCATCCTCTACGACCTGTATTTCAAGGCGCTCTCGCGCGGCCATATCTATGGCATCGAAACGCGCAGCGAGCTGGTGGACAAGTCGCGCGTGCTGGCCCAGCGGCTGGGCTTCGGGCGCATGTCCTTTCTGAACCTGTCGGTCGCCGAATCCGCCGATGCCGCCGAATTGCCCGCCCAGGTCGACGTGGTCACCGCCCTGCACGCCTGCGATACCGCCACCGACGATGCCATCGCCTTCGGCCTGCAAAAGCGTGCTCGCGCCATGGTGCTGGTGCCTTGCTGCCAGGCCGAGATGGCCGCCTGCCTGCGCCAGGGCAAGGCGCTGCAACTGGCGCGCACGCCCCTGGCCGAGCTGTGGCGCCACCCCTTGCACACGCGCGAGCTGGGCAGCCAGGTCACCAACGTGCTGCGCTGCCTGTACCTGGAGGCCAGTGGCTACCAGGTCACGGTGACCGAGCTCGTCGGATGGGAGCACAGCATGAAGAATGAGCTCATCGTCGCGCGCTACACCGGCCAGAAGAAGCGCAGCGCGGCCGAGCGGCTGCGCGCCATCCTGCGCGAAATGGGGCTGGAGCAGGCGATGGCCGGGCGGTTCGGGCTGCAGCCCCTGGCCGAGGCACAGGTGGATAGCGCCGAAGCTGCTGCGCCTTAGCGCCTCGCCGGATGCCCGTGGAGCGCGGGCATCGTCGGCCAGTTGGCGGCCCTCGCGGCATGGCGACGGAAATGGGGACAGGTATATCATGCCTATCCCGCACCATCCTTTCGACCATCTGCCTTCCATGGCCCGCCTTCCCCGACTGACACTGCCCGGCTTTCCCCACCATGTGATCCAGCGGGGCAACAACCGCCAGGCGATCTTCCTGGACCGGGCCGACTTCGAGGCCATGCTGGTACTCCTGGACGAAAACGCGCGCAAGTTCCAGGTGGCCCTGCATGCCTATGTGCTCATGGACAACCACTTCCACCTGCTGGCCACTCCGTCCACTGGCGACGGTCTGCCACAGATGATGCAGTCCATCGGCCGCAGCTACGTGCGCTATTTCAACCAGCGCCATGGCCGCACGGGCACCTTGTGGGAGGGGCGCTACCGCTCCACCGTCATCCAGTCGGAGCGCTACCTGCTGGCCTGCATGGTCTACATCGACCTCAACCCCGTGCGCGCCGGCATGGCTGCGCGCGCAGCGGACTACCCCTGGTCCAGCCATGGCCACTGGCTGGGGCTGCGCACCGACAAGCTGCTCACCACCCATGCGTTGTACTGGGCGCTGGGCAACACGCCTTTCGCGCGTGAAGCTGCCTACGCAGCGTTGGTGCAGTCGGGCCTGGGCGACAAGCAGATCCAGTCCATCACGCAATCCGCGCTGAGCGGCTGGGCCCTGGGCGAGCCCGACTTCGTGGCCGACCTGCAAAAGCTGACTCCCCGCAGGGTGGCCAAGGCCAAGCCGGGTCGACCCGCGATGTCATCAGATTCCGAGGCAGCCTGAGCCTGCCCGCCAAGGCGCTCACCTCCATTCGCATCCTTGTATTTTGATATGTCCCCAATTAAATCCGACTTATTCAGTTGGTTAATTTAATAAGAATCTGACCCTAATTAATATGCTTGCCTTGCATGTTGCAATGCACTAATCTTGTACTCCCTGCGAAAATTCATGAGGAGTGCGCCATGACCACGGCTGCCGAGATCCAGCATCTCCAACAAAACGGTTTGTATTCATCGTCCAACGAACACGACGCCTGCGGCCTCGGTTTCGTCGCCCATATCAAGGGCGTCAAGCGCCACGACATCGTGACGCAGGCCTTGAAGATCCTGGAGAACATCGACCACCGTGGCGCCGTGGGTGCCGACAAGCTCATGGGCGACGGCGCAGGCATCCTGATCCAGATCCCCGACGCGCTATACCGCGAAGAGATGGCCAAGCTGGGCGTCACGCTGCCTGCGGCCGGCGAGTACGGCGTGGGTATGATCTTCCTGCCCAAGGAGCATGCCTCGCGCCTGGCCTGTGAGCAGGAGATGGAACGCGCCATCAAGGCCGAAGGCCAGGTGCTGCTCGGCTGGCGCGATGTGCCGGTGAACGTCGACATGCCCATGTCGCCCACCGTGCGCAAGAAGGAGCCCATCCTGCGCCAGGTCTTCATCGGCCGTGGCAACGACGTGATCGTGCAGGACGCGCTGGAGCGCAAGCTGTACGTGATCCGCAAGACCGCCAGCGCCGCCATCCAGAACCTCAAGCTCAAGCACAGCAAGGAATACTACGTTCCCAGCATGTCCAGCCGCACCGTGGTCTACAAGGGCCTGTTGCTGGCCGACCAGGTGGGCACCTACTACATGGACCTGCAGGACGAGCGCTGCGTCTCGGCCATCGGTCTGGTGCACCAGCGTTTTTCCACCAACACCTTCCCCGAATGGCCGCTGGCCCACCCGTACCGCTACGTGGCGCACAACGGTGAAATCAACACCGTCAAGGGCAACTACAACTGGATGAAGGCGCGCGAAGGCGTGATGGCCTCGCCCGTGCTCGCGGCCGACCTGCACAAGCTCTACCCCATCAGCTTCGCCGACCAGTCCGACACCGCCACGTTCGACAACTGCCTCGAGTTGCTGACCATGGCCGGCTACCCCATCAGCCAGGCCGTGATGATGATGATCCCCGAGCCCTGGGAGCAGCACACCACGATGGACGAGCGCCGCCGCGCCTTCTATGAATACCATGCCGCGATGATGGAGCCCTGGGATGGCCCGGCCTCCATCGTCTTCACCGATGGCCGCCAGATCGGCGCCACGCTGGACCGCAACGGCCTGCGCCCCTCGCGCTACTGCATCACCGACGACGACCTGGTCATCATGGCCTCGGAATCGGGCGTGCTGCCCATCCCCGAGAACAAGATCGTGCGCAAGTGGCGCCTGCAGCCCGGCAAGATGTTCCTGATCGACCTGGAGCAGGGCCGCATGATCGACGACGAGGAGCTCAAGGCCAACGTCGTCAACACCAAGCCCTACAAGCAGTGGATCGAAAACCTGCGCATCAAGCTCGACAGCATCGACGCCGCAGCCGACGCGCCTGCGCCCGAAGCCTCCACGCTGCCACTGCTTGACCGCCAGCAGGCCTTCGGCTACACGCAGGAGGACATCAAGTTCCTGATGGCCCCCATGGCCCGCAATGGCGAGGAGGGCATCGGCTCCATGGGCAACGACAGCCCGCTGGCCGTGCTCTCGGGCAAGAACAAGCCGCTGTTCAACTACTTCAAGCAGCTGTTCGCCCAGGTGACCAACCCGCCGATCGACCCGATCCGCGAAGCCATCGTGATGTCGCTCAACAGCTTCATCGGCCCCAAGCCCAACCTGCTGGACATCAACCAGGTCAACCCGCCCATGCGGCTCGAAGTGAGCCAGCCCGTGCTCGACTTCGCCGACATGGCCAAGCTGCGCGACATCGAAAAGTACACGCAGGGCAAGTTCAAGAGCGCCACCATCGACATCACCTACCCGCTGGACTGGGGCCGTGAGGGCGTGGAAGCCAAGCTCGCCTCGCTGTGCGCGCAGGCCGTGGACGCCATCAAGGGCGGCGCCAACATCCTGATCGTCAGCGACCGCGCCGTGAGTGCTACCCAGGTGGCCATCCCCGCACTGCTTGCCCTGTCGGCCATCCACCAGCACCTGGTGGGCGCTGGCCTGCGCACCACGGCCGGCCTGGTGGTCGAGACCGGTACTGCGCGCGAAGTGCACCACTTTGCCGTGCTGGGCGGCTACGGCGCCGAAGCCGTGCACCCCTACCTCGCGATGGAAACCCTGGCCGAGATGCACAAGAACATGCCCGGCGACCTGTCGCCGGACAAGGCCATCTACAACTATGTCAAGGCCATCGGCAAGGGCCTGTCCAAGATCATGTCCAAGATGGGCGTGAGCACTTACATGAGCTACTGCGGCGCTCAGCTGTTCGAGGCCATCGGCCTGAACACCGACACCGTGGGCAAGTACTTCACGGGCACCGCCAGCCGCGTTGAAGGCATCGGCGTGTTCGAGATCGCCGAGGAAGCCATCCGCATGCACAAGGCCGCCTTCGGCGACGACCCGGTGCTCGAAACCATGCTCGACGCCGGCGGCGAATACGCCTGGCGCGCCCGTGGCGAAGAGCACATGTGGAGCCCCGACGCCATTGCCAAGCTGCAGCACTCCACGCGTGCAAACAACTGGAATACGTACAAGGAATACGCGCAGATCATCAACGACCAGAGCAAGCGCCACATGACGCTGCGCGGCCTGTTCGAGTTCAAGATCGACCCTGCCAAGGCCATCCCCGTGGACGAGGTCGAGTCCGCCAAGGAAATCGTCAAGCGCTTCGCCACTGGCGCCATGTCGCTGGGCTCCATATCCACCGAGGCGCATGCCACCCTGGCCGTGGCCATGAACCGCATCGGCGGCAAGAGCAACACCGGCGAAGGCGGCGAGGACGCCGCGCGCTACCGCAACGAACTCAAGGGTATCCCGATCAAGCTCGGCGACACCTTGAAGAGCGTCATCGGCGCCGAGAACGTCGAAGTCGACCTGCCCCTGCAGGACGGCGACTCCCTGCGCAGCCGCATCAAGCAGGTGGCCTCGGGCCGCTTCGGCGTCACGGCCGAGTACCTGTCCTCGGCCGACCAGATCCAGATCAAGATGGCCCAGGGTGCCAAGCCCGGCGAAGGTGGCCAGCTGCCCGGCGGCAAGGTCTCCAACTACATCGGCAAGCTGCGCCACAGCGTGCCCGGCGTGGGCCTGATCTCGCCCCCGCCGCACCATGACATCTACTCCATCGAAGACCTGGCGCAGCTCATCCACGACCTGAAGAACGTGGCACCGCACGCCAGCATCAGCACCAAGCTGGTGTCCGAAGTCGGTGTGGGCACGATTGCTGCAGGCGTCACCAAGTGCAAGAGTGACCACATCGTGATCGCCGGGCACGACGGCGGCACGGGTGCATCGCCCTGGTCGTCCATCAAGCACGCAGGCGGCCCCTGGGAAATCGGCCTGGCCGAAACCCAGCAGACCCTGGTGCTCAACCGCCTGCGCGGCCGCGTGCGCGTGCAGGCCGACGGCCAGATGAAGACCGGCCGCGACGTCGCCATCGGCGCGCTGCTCGGAGCCGACGAATTCGGCTTTGCCACGGCGCCTCTGGTTGTCGAGGGCTGCATCATGATGCGCAAGTGCCACCTGAACACCTGCCCGGTGGGCGTGGCCACGCAGGACCCCGCGCTGCGCGCCAAGTTCTCGGGCAAGCCCGAGCACGTGGTCAACTACTTCTTCTTCATCGCCGAAGAAGTGCGCCAGATCATGGCCCAACTCGGCATCCGCAAGTTCGACGACCTGATCGGCCGCTCCGACCTGCTGGACACGCGCTCTGGCATCGCCCACTGGAAGGCCCGCGGCCTCGACTTCGGCCGCCTCTTCGCCCAGCCCAACGTGCCCGCCGACGTGCCGCGTTTCCACGTGGACGTGCAGGACCACAACATCGAGAACACGCTCGACCGCAAGCTCATCGAGCGCAGCCGCCCGGCCATCGACAAGGGTGAGCGCGTGCAGTTCATCGAGGTGGCGCGCAACGTCAACCGCTCCGTGGGCGCCATGCTCTCGGGGGCCGTGACGCGTGCCCACCCCGAAGGCCTGCCAGACGACACCATCCGCATCCAGCTCGAAGGTACGGGCGGCCAGTCCTTCGGCGCCTTCCTCACGCGCGGCATCACGCTGTACCTGATCGGCGACGCCAACGATTACACCGGCAAGGGCCTGTCGGGCGGCCGCGTCGTCGTGCGCCCCAGCATCGACTTCCGGGGCGATTCGGTGCGCAACACCATCGTGGGCAACACGGTGATGTACGGCGCCACCACGGGTGAAGCCTTCTTCAGCGGCGTGGCCGGCGAACGCTTTGCCGTGCGCCTTTCGGGTGCCACGGCGGTCGTCGAAGGCACGGGCGACCATGGCTGCGAATACATGACCGGCGGCACCGTGATGGTGCTGGGCAAGACCGGCCGCAACTTCGCGGCTGGCATGAGCGGCGGCGTGGCCTACGTCTACGACGAAGACGGCCAGTTTGACACGCGCTGCAACATGTCCATGGTCACGCTCGAACGCATCCTGCCCTCGTCCGAGCAGGAATCCACCGTGCCGCGCGCCATCTGGCACAACGGCCAGACCGACGAAGCCCAGCTCAAGAAGCTGCTGGAAGACCACAACCGCTGGACGGGCAGCAAGCGCGCGCGCGAACTGCTCGACAACTGGGCGGCATCGCGCAGCAAGTTCGTCAAGGTCTTCCCGACCGAGTACAAGCGCGCGCTGGCCGAGATTTATGAACGCAAGGTGCTCGAGGAGCCTGCCACCCCCGCGGTGGCCCCGGCCTCCAAGAACGTGGCCGTGCCCGCCAAGTAAGGCGCTGCCCCACCGAACACCTGCACAGCATTCATAGACAAGGACACGCAATCATGGGAAAGACCACCGGCTTCATGGAGTACGAGCGCATCGATGAGGGCTATAAGCCCGTCGGCGAGCGCCTGAAGCATTACAAGGAATTCGTCATCGGCCTGGATGAATCCCAGGCCAAGGTGCAGGGCGCGCGCTGCATGGACTGCGGCACGCCGTTCTGCAACAGCGGCTGCCCTGTGAACAACATCATTCCGGACTTCAACGACCTGGTCTACCAGGCCGACTGGAAGAGCGCCATCGCCGTGCTGCACAGCACGAACAACTTCCCCGAGTTCACCGGCCGCATCTGCCCCGCACCTTGCGAGGCCGCCTGCGTGCTCAACGTGAACGACGACGCCGTAGGCATCAAGTCCATCGAGCACGCCATCATCGACCGCGCCTGGGAAGAAGGCTGGGTCAAGCCCCTGCCGTCCAAGCACAAGACCGGCAAGAAGGTTGCCGTGATCGGTGCCGGCCCGGCCGGCATGGCCGCCGCACAGCAACTGGCGCGCGTGGGCCACGACGTGACCCTGTTCGAGAAGAACGACCGCATCGGCGGCCTGCTGCGCTACGGCATCCCCGATTTCAAGATGGAGAAGACGCACATCGACCGCCGTGCCGACCAGCTCAAGGCCGAAGGCGTCACCATCCGCACCAGCGTTTTCGTCGGCGCGGCCAAGGACGGCCTGGGCAAGGGCTCCAAGGTCACCAACTGGGCCAAGGAAACCGTCACCCCCGAGCAGCTGCAGGCCGAGTTCGACGCCGTGCTGCTGACCGGCGGCGCCGAGCAGAGCCGCGACCTGCCCGTGCCAGGCCGCGACCTCGACGGCATCCACTTCGCCATGGAGTTCCTGCCCCAGCAGAACAAGGTCAACGCCGGCGACAAGCTCAAGAACCAGCTGCGCGCCGATGGCAAGCACGTCATCGTGATCGGTGGCGGCGACACCGGCAGCGACTGCGTGGGCACCAGCAACCGCCATGGCGCGGTCAGCGTCACGCAGTTCGAACTCATGCCCCAGCCGCCCGAAGTCGAGAACCGCCCCATGACCTGGCCCTACTGGCCGATCAAGCTGCGCACCAGCTCCAGCCATGAAGAGGGCTGCGAGCGCGAGTTCGCCATCTCCACCAAGGAGTTCATCGGCGAGAAGGGCAAAGTCACCGGCCTCAAGACCGTGCGTGTCGAGTGGAAGGACGGCAAGATGGTCGAGGTCGCCGGCTCCGAGCAGATCCTCAAGGCCGACCTGGTGCTGCTGGCCATGGGCTTCGTGAGCCCCGTGGCGGCCGTGCTCGAAGCTTTCGGTGTCGACAAGGACGCCCGTGGCAACGCCCGCGCCACCACCGAGTTCGACGGCGGCTACGCCACCAGCGCCCCCAAGGTGTTTGCCGCAGGCGACATCCGCCGTGGCCAGTCCCTGGTGGTCTGGGCCATCCGCGAAGGCCGCCAGGCCGCGCGTTCGGTCGATGAGTTCCTCATGGGCTACTCGGATCTGCCGCGCTGATTGCTGGCAAGGCAACGGCTGAGAGCGGCGCCCCGGTGGCGCCGTTTTTCATGGCGTGCAGCAGGGTGCCCATCCAGGAAAGACCGTTGCGCACGCGCGACGCTGGATATAGGCACAATTGGAAGCAATGTCTCTCCGGGAATACCAGACACTGGTGTACTGGACAGGTCTGCACAACCCGTATCGGGAAAGTGCAAACATACATGCATGTATGTTTGCGGATTCGGCTACCATCGCTGCTGTATTGCGCGCGGGGATTGCCGTGCGCGCGGACCATCGTTTCTGCATACCACCCCTTTTTTCTTCTGCATGCCTGAGCCCTCGCCCTTTGCCGAATTGCGCAACGTCACGTTCTCCTACGGTGACCGTGCCATCCTGCGCGACGTGTCGCTGACCGTGCCGCGCGGCAAGGTCACGGCGCTCATGGGGGCCTCGGGCGGGGGCAAGACCACGGTGCTGCGCCTCATCGGTGGGCAGCAGCAGGCGCAGCAGGGCGAGGTGCTGTTCGATGGCCAGAATGTGGGGAAGATGGACGCGGCCGGCCTTTATGCAGCGCGGCGGCGCATGGGCATGCTGTTCCAGTTCGGTGCCCTGTTCACCGACCTCGATGTGTTCGAGAACGTGGCCTTTCCGCTGCGCGAGCACACCGATCTGCCCGAGGCGCTGGTGCGCGATGTTGTGCTCATGAAGCTCAATGCCGTGGGCCTGCGCGGTGCGCGCGACCTCATGCCCAGCGAGATATCCGGCGGCATGGCCCGACGCGTGGCGCTGGCCCGTGCCATCGCGCTCGACCCCGAACTCGTCATGTACGACGAGCCCTTTGCCGGGCTTGATCCCATTTCGCTGGGCACTGCCGCCCAACTCATCCGCCAGCTCAACGATGCCATGGGGCTGACCAGCATCGTGGTCTCGCACGACCTGGAGGAGACCTTCCGCCTGGCCGACCACGTGATCATCCTCGGAGAGGGCGTGGTCGCCGCGCAGGGCACGCCCGACGAGGTGCGTGCCAGCAAGGACCCGCTGGTGCACCAGTTCGTGCACGCGCTGCCCACCGGGCCCGTGCCCTTCCATTACCCGGGGCCGACGGCGGAGCAGGACTTCGGCCCTGCCGGGGGGATAGGCCTGTGAGCTGGTACCAACCTTCCGATGTGGGCCTGGCCGTGCGCCAGCAGCTGGCCGACATCGGCGCTGCGGCGCACCTGTTCGTGCGCCTGGTGCGACTGTTCGGTGCCACCTTTTTGCGGCCGTCGTTGGTGCGCGACCAGGTGCACTTCCTGGGCAACTATTCGCTGGCCATCATCGCCGTCTCGGGCCTGTTCGTGGGCTTTGTGCTCGGCCTGCAGGGCTACTACACGCTGCAGCGCTACGGCTCGTCCGAGGCACTGGGCATGCTCGTGGCGCTGTCGCTGGTGCGCGAGCTCGGGCCCGTGGTCACGGCGCTGCTGTTTGCAGGACGTGCAGGCACCTCGCTCACGGCCGAGATCGGCCTCATGCGTGCGGGCGAGCAGCTCAGCGCCATGGAGATGATGGCCGTGGACCCGGTGCGGCGCATCCTGGCGCCGCGCTTCTGGGCGGGTGTCATCACGATGCCGCTGTTGGCCGCCGTGTTCAGCGCCGTCGGTGTGATCGGTGGCTGGGTGGTCGGCGTGGTGCTGATCGGCATCGACCCCGGCGCCTTCTGGAGCCAGATGCAGGGCGGGGTGGATGTGTGGAAGGATGTCGGCAACGGCGTTCTCAAGAGCGCGGTGTTCGGTGTCACCGTCACCTTCGTGGCGCTGCTGCAGGGCTATGCCGCCAAGCCCACGCCCGAGGGCGTGTCGCGCGCGACCACACGCACGGTGGTGATGGCATCGCTGGCAGTGTTGGCGTTGGACTTCCTCCTCACCGCCCTGATGTTCAGTATCTGATGCCGGGCAACCACCGGCAGACGAAGAAAAGAGACCTTAACGATGCAACGCTCCAAGAATGATGTCTGGGTAGGCCTGTTCGTGATGCTGGGCATCGCGGCGCTGGTGTTCCTGGCCCTGCAGTCGGCCAACCTGCTGACCCTCAATTTCCAGCGCGGCTACCAGCTCACCGCGCGCTTTGACAACATTGGGGGCCTCAAGCCCCAGGCGGCCGTGCGCAGCGCCGGCGTGGTCGTGGGCCGGGTCGAGTCCATCGCCTTCGATGACAAGACCTACCAGGCGCGCGTCACGCTGGCGATGCAGGACCGCTATGCGTTCCCCAAGGACAGCTCGCTCAAGATCCTCACCAGCGGCCTGCTGGGCGAGCAGTACATCGGCATCGAGGCTGGCGGCGACGAGAAGAACCTCGCGGCGGGCGACATGATCACCGCCACACAGTCCGCCGTGGTGCTCGAAAACCTGATTGGACAATTTCTTTACAGCAAAGCCGAAGACGGCAGTAAGCCCGCAGGGGCAGGTAGCAAAAAATGATGAACAGGACGCAAGCGGGCACGGCCCGCGACGATGAAAGCCACCCCGCGAATGGCGCCGCAACGCTGCGTCGTGCCGGCCGGGCCCTGGTGGCCGTGCTGGGGCTCGCCTTGCTGGTCGGCTGCGCGAGCGGTCCCCGCAACGACCCGCGCGACCCGCTGGAACCCTATAACCGTGGGGTCACCAAGTTCAACGAACAGGTCGATGCCCTGGTGCTCAAGCCCGTGGCCACGGCCTACAAGGAAGTCACGCCCGCTCCGGTGCGCACCGGGGTGAGCAACTTCTTCGCCAACCTGACCGACGTCTGGTCCTTCGTAAACAATGTGCTGCAATTCCGGCTCGAAGGTGCCGCTTCCAGTTTCATGCGCGTGAACGTGAACACCTTTCTCGGCCTGGGCGGCGTGCTGGATGTCGCCAGCGAGCTGGGCATCGACCGTTACCGCCAGGACTTCGGCCTGACGCTGGGCCGCTGGGGCGTGGACACAGGTCCCTATGTGGTGCTGCCCATTCTCGGGCCCTCCACGGTGCGCGATACCTTTGCCCTGCCGGTCGACATGATGGGCAACCCCGTGCGCTACGTGGACCCGACCTCGGCCCGCAATTCGCTGTATGCCTTGCGCGCGGTGGATGTGCGTGCCAACCTGCTGCGTGCGGGTTCCGTGCTCGACAGTGCTGCGCTCGACAAGTACAGCTTCACGCGCGACGTGTTCCTGCAGGTGCGCAGCCAGGCCGGCGAGGCGCCGTACGACAAGGACAAGGATGATGGCGCCCAGGACTCCAAGGACGGCATGCTGCCCGAGGAGCCCCCTGCGGACGCCAAGAAGCGCTGATTTTCCCGCCGGCTGGGTGTTGCACTTGCTTGCACACCGCAACCTGGCAGAAGCACATGGATGGCCCCTCGGGCCCACAATGAAATGAAGGGTGCCTTGCCCGCCCCAATGAAAGCAGATGACATGATGATGAATCGACGACTCGTGGGCCATATCGCCCTGGCCCTGGCGGCCACCGCAACGCTGGGACTGCCCCTGTCGGCCCTGGCCGCAGATGAAGCCCCCGACGCCTTGATCAAGCGCCTGTCCACCGACGTGCTCAACACCGTCAAGGCGGACAAGGCCATCCAGGGCGGAGACCTGTCCAAGGTGATCGCGCTGGTGGACAAGACGGTCATGCCGAACGTGAACTTCCGCCGCATGACCGCCGCCGCCGTGGGCCCGGGCTGGCGCCAGGCCACGCCTGAGCAGCAAAAGCGCTTGCAGGACGAATTCAAGATCCTGCTGGTGCGCACCTATGCGGGTGCGCTGGCCCAGGTGAACGACCAGACCATCCAGGTCAAGCCCCTGCGCGGCGATCCTGCCGACAAGGACGTGGTGGTGCGCACCGAGATCGTGGGCCGCGGCGACCCGATCCAGCTCGACTACCGTCTGGAGAAGACCCCGGGCGATGGCGCCGGCTGGAAGATCTACAACCTCAATGTGCTCGGCGTGTGGCTGGTGGAAACCTACAAAGGCCAGTTCGCGCAGGAAATCAACGCCAAGGGCGTGGATGGCCTGATTGCCTCGCTGGAAGCGCGCAACAAGTCCAATGCCGGCACCAAGGGCTGACACAAGGCCTTCCACCGTGCCCGTCCTGGTCCTTCCGCAGGAACTGACGCACCGCCAGGCACCGGCGTGCCTGCGCATGCTGCTGCAGGGCCTGAAGGTGCACAAGGAGGCGGGCGTAGTGGTGGATGCCCAGGCGCTGTCCGTGTTCGACACCTCCGCGCTGGCGGTGCTGCTCGAATGCCGGCGCGAGGCGCTCTCGGACCGCAAGACCTTTGCCGTACAGGGACTGCCCGCAGCGCTGACCAGCATGGCTGGGCTGTACGGCGTTGCAGATCTGCTGCCTGCAGCCTGACCCGTCTGGCAGGGGCTACCGGGGCCGGCGCAGCAGGTTTGTGCACCAGGCCTTAAAATCAGCGGCTCATGCCCGCAGTCTCATTCCAAGCCGTTTCCAAGACCTTTGATACGCCCAAAGGCCCTTTCCAGGCACTCAACCAGGTCAGCCTGGACATCGAGGAAGGGGAGTTCTTCGGACTCCTCGGCCCCAATGGTGCCGGCAAGACCACCCTGATCAGCATCCTCGCCGGCCTGGCCCGGCCCAGCAACGGCCGTGTGCTGGTGCAGGGCAGCGACGTGCAGGCGCAGTTCGCCCAGGCCCGGCGCAAGCTCGGCGTGGTGCCGCAGGAGCTGGTGTTCGACCCCTTCTTCAACGTGC
The DNA here is from genome assembly GCF_001428665.1 of Acidovorax sp. Root219. GTDB lineage: Bacteria > Pseudomonadota > Gammaproteobacteria > Burkholderiales > Burkholderiaceae_C > Acidovorax. The sequence continues at coordinate 149,056 of NZ_LMIJ01000004.1, read as the reverse complement.
GCGAGGCGCTGCGCATCCAGTCAGGCTACTTCGGTGTGAAGAACAACGACGCCTGGATCGACGAGTTGCTGCACCACCTGGGCCTCACGGACAAGGCCAACGCCAACATGCGCCAGCTTTCGGGTGGCATGAAGCGGCGCGTGCTCGTGGCCCAGGCCCTGGTGCACAAGCCGCCCATCATCGTGCTTGACGAGCCCACCGCCGGGGTCGACGTGGAGCTGCGCCAGACCCTGTGGCAATTCATCGCCCGCCTGAACAAGGAAGGGCACACCGTGCTGCTCACCACGCACTACCTTGAGGAGGCCGAGGCCCTGTGCAACCGCATTGCCATGCTCAAGACCGGGCAGGTGGTGGCCCTGGCCGATACCAGCGAACTGCTCAAGGCCGCTTCGGGCAATGTGCTGCAGTTCAAGGCCGACGTGGAGCTGCCGCCCGCACTGGCGCGCCTGGCGCGCGTCACCGGCCGCATCGTACAGATGCCGGCGCACGACGCGCGCGAGATCGAGGAGCACCTGGCCGCGCTGCGCGTGGCGGGTGTGGAGGTGCATGACATGGAGATCCGCCGCCCCGACCTGGAGGATGTGTTCCTGCAGGTGATGGCCGGCACATCGGCGTCGCACCCGCCGCCTGCGGCCTCTGCCGCTCCCGCAGCCCTGGGAGCCCACGCATGACCGGCTGGCAAACCCTGTTCTACAAGGAACTGCTGCGCTTCTGGAAGGTGGGCTTTCAGACCGTGGCCGCGCCGGTGCTCACCGCCGTACTGTACCTGCTGATCTTTGGCCACGTGCTCGAAGACCATGTGAAGGTCTATGACCGCATCAGCTATACGGCCTTCCTGGTGCCCGGCCTGGTGATGATGAGCGTGCTGCAGAACGCCTTCGCCAACAGCTCGTCGAGCCTGATCCAGAGCAAGATCATGGGCAGCCTGGTGTTCGTGCTGCTCACGCCCCTGTCGCACTGGGCCTGGTTCGTGGCCTATGTGGGCTCCTCCATCGTGCGCGGGCTGGCCGTGGGGCTGGGGGTGTTCATCGTCACGGTCGCCTTCGCGCGACCGGAGTTCGCAGCGCCGTTGTGGATCATTGCATTTGCCGTGCTGGGGGCGGGCCTTCTGGCCACGCTGGGGCTCATCGCCGGGCTGTGGGCCGACAAATTCGACCAGATGGCCGCGTTCCAGAACTTCGTGATCGTGCCGATGACCTTCCTGTCCGGCGTGTTCTACTCCATCCAGTCCCTGCCGCCGTTCTGGCAGATCGTGAGCCACCTGAACCCGTTCTTCTACATGATCGACGGTTTCCGCTACGGTTTCTTCGGCCAGAGCGACACCTCGCCCTGGCTCAGCCTCGGTATCGTGGGTTTGGCCTGGCTCGCGGTCAGCTGGCTGGCCGTGCACCTGCTGCGCACCGGCTACAAGATCCGCCATTGACCGATATTGAACCGCCCGGGAGCGGTTCGCGGTACCCTTGCCGCCCGCCCCGGATGCAGACAACCACGCCCCACCCATGACCGCCGACCAACTCCAAGACCTCATCGCCGCCGGCCTGGCCTGCGAGCACATCGACCTGCAGGGCGATGGCCGCCACTGGTACGCCACCATCGTCTCGGCCGAGTTCGAGGGCAAGCGCCTCATCCAGCGCCACCAGCGCGTGTACGCCACGCTGGGCACGCGCATGCAGACGGACGAGGTGCATGCCCTGTCCATGAAGACCTTCACGCCCGCCGAATGGGCAGCGCAGCCGCGCTGAGCCGCTGCTACCCCGGCACCTCCCACTACTTTTTCACTGGTTTCGTGATGGACAAACTCCTCATCCGTGGTGGCCGCACCCTGCAGGGCGAGGTGCTGGTCTCCGGCGCCAAGAATGCCGCGCTGCCCGAACTTTGCGCCGCGCTGCTCACGGCCGAGCCGGTCACCCTGCTCAATGTGCCCCAGTTGCAGGACGTGAGCACCATGCTGACCCTGATCCGCAACATGGGCGTGGCGGCCGAGCGTGCACCCGACGGCACCGTGCGCATCGACGCCAGTGGCCTGAACACGCCCGAGGCCCCGTACGAGCTGGTCAAGACCATGCGCGCCTCGGTGCTCGCCCTGGGCCCGCTGCTGGCGCGCTTCGGCGAGGCCACGGTGTCGCTGCCCGGCGGCTGCGCCATCGGCTCGCGCCCGGTGGACCAGCACATCAAGGGCCTGGCCACCATGGGGGCCGAGATCGTGGTCGAGCACGGCTACATGATCGCCAAGCTGCCCGCCGGCGCCACGCGCCTGAAGGGCGCGCGCATCACCACCGACATGGTCACGGTGACCGGCACCGAGAACTTCCTCATGGCCGCGGCGCTGGCCGAGGGTGAGACGGTGCTGGAAAACGCCGCGCAGGAGCCCGAGATCATCGACCTGGCCGAGATGCTGATCGCCATGGGCGCGAAGATCGAAGGCCACGGCAGCAGCCGCATCCGCATCCAGGGCGTGGAGCGTCTGAACGGCTGCACCCACCGTGTGGTGGCCGACCGCATCGAGGCCGGCACCTTCCTGTGCGCGGTGGCCGCCACCGGCGGCGACGTGGTGCTGCGCCATGGCCGCGCCGACCACCTCGATGCCGTGATCGACAAGCTGCGCGAGGCCGGCGTGCAGGTGCAGGCTGTGGATGGCGGCATCCGCGTGCAGAGCCCCGGCGCCGGCAAGCTGCGCGCCCAGGGTTTCCGCACCACCGAATACCCGGGCTTTCCCACCGACATGCAGGCCCAGTTCATGGCACTCAACTGCGTGGCGCAGGGCACCTCCACGGTGACGGAGACCATCTTCGAAAACCGCTTCATGCATGTGGACGAGCTGGTGCGCCTGGGTGCCCGCATCCAGACCGATGGCAAGGTGGCCGTGATCGAGGGCCTGGGCAACGCCGAGGCCGTGAATCCACCCCTGTCGGGCGCCACCGTGATGGCCACCGACCTGCGTGCGTCGGCCAGCCTGGTGATTGCCGGCCTGGTGGCCGACGGCGAGACCGTGGTGGACCGCATCTACCATCTGGACCGTGGCTACGATTGCATGGAAGCCAAGCTGCGCGGCATCGGAGCGGACATCGAGCGGATGTCCTGACCGCCACACCGCCCGCGCCCCCTTTCAGAGAACCCGTATGACCATGATCACCCTCGCCCTGTCCAAGGGCCGCATCTTCGACGAGACCCTGCCGCTCCTGGCCGCTGCCGGCATCAAGGTGCTCGAAGACCCCGAAAAATCGCGCAAGCTCATCCTGCCCACCAACCAGCCCGACGTGCGCGTGGTGCTGGTGCGCGCCACCGACGTGCCCACCTACGTGGAGTACGGCGGCGCCGACATCGGCGTGACCGGCAAGGACACCCTCATCGAGCATGGCGGCCAGGGCCTGTACCAGCCGCTGGACCTGCAGATCGCCAAATGCCGCGTGAGCGTCGCCGTGCGCAACGACTTCGACTACGAGCGCGCCGTCAAGCAGGGCTCGCGCCTGAAGGTGGCCACCAAGTACACCTCCATCGCGCGCGACTTCTTCGCCACCAAGGGGGTGCACGTGGACATGGTCAAACTCTATGGCAGCATGGAGTTGGCGCCGCTGATCGGCCTGTCCGACGCCATCGTCGACCTGGTGTCCACGGGCAATACTCTGAAGGCCAACCACCTCGTGGAGGTCGAGCGCATCATGGACATCAGCTCCTACCTGGTCGTCAACCAGGCCGCGCTCAAGCTCAAGCAGGCCCCGCTGCGCCGCATCATCGATGCCTTTGCTGCGGCCACCGCAGCGCGCGCCTGAACGAATCACCGATTTCCCACAGCGACAGAGACCCGAAAGCCATGCAAGCCAAGCCCGTACGCCTGAGCACCGATAGCGCCGATTTCGAAGCCGCCTTCCGCGATCGCCTGCATTGGTCCGCCGACACGGATGCGGCCATTGAGCAGCGCGTGGCCGACATCCTGGCCGATGTGCAGGCGCGTGGCGATGCCGCCGTGCTCGATTACACGGCGCGCTTCGACGGCCTGGCGGCCGATTCCATGGCCGGGCTTGAACTCACGCAGGCCGATTTCAAGGCCGCGTTCGACGCCATTCCCGCGGCCCAGCGCGATGCCTTGCAGGCCGCTGCCCGGCGCGTGCGCAGCTACCACGAGGCGCAGAAGAAGGCCTCGGGCGAGAGCTGGAGCTACCGCGACGAGGACGGCACCCTGCTGGGCCAGAAGGTCACCCCGCTCGATCGCGTGGGCATCTACGTGCCCGGCGGCAAGGCGGCCTACCCGTCGAGCCTGCTCATGAACGCCATCCCCGCCCACGTGGCCGGCGTGCAGGAGATCATCATGGTGGTGCCCACGCCCGTTCGCGGCAGCGTGGCCACCGGCGGCTCGGGCGCGCAGCTGGCATCCACCAAGGGCGAACGCAACGAGCTGGTGCTGGCGGCGGCCTACGTGGCTGGCGTCACGCGCGCCTTCACCATCGGCGGGGCGCAGGCCGTGGCCGCGCTGGCCTATGGCACCGACACCGTGCCCAAGGTCGACAAGATCACCGGCCCGGGCAACGCCTACGTGGCCAGCGCCAAGAAGCGCGTGTTTGGTACCGTGGGCATCGACATGATCGCCGGCCCCAGCGAAATCCTGGTGCTGGCCGACGGCAGCACCCCGGCCGACTGGGTGGCGATGGATCTGTTCTCCCAGGCCGAGCACGACGAGCTGGCGCAGAGCATTCTGCTGTGCCCCGACGCGGCCTACATCGACGCCGTGCAGGAGGCCATCGACCGCCTGCTGCCCACCGTGCCCCGCGCCGAGATCATCGCCAAGAGCCTGAACGGCCGGGGCGCCCTGATCCACACGCGCAGCATGGAAGAGGCCTGCGCCATCAGCAACCGCATCGCCCCCGAGCACCTGGAGGTGAGCAGCATCGAACCGCACCGCTGGGAGCCCCTGCTGCGCCACGCGGGCGCCATCTTCCTCGGGGCCTATACCAGCGAAAGCCTGGGCGACTACTGCGCAGGCCCCAACCATGTGCTGCCCACCAGCGGCACGGCACGCTTCAGTTCGCCACTGGGCGTCTACGACTTCCAGAAGCGCAGCAGCCTCATCGAGGTGAGCGAGGCCGGTGCCCAGGCCCTGGGCACCATCGCGGCCGAACTCGCCTATGGCGAAGGCCTGCAGGCCCACGCGCGCGCTGCCGAGCTGCGGCTCAAGCCCGTGCCGCCAGCCCGGGGCTGATAGCCTTTTTTCAGGCCGCCTGCAGGCGGATGGACGCGCCCGGCGCGGGCACATCGGCCGCCGCTGAACGGTCCGATGCATCCGAATTCCGGTGCCGCGCCCAGCTCAGGCGCGCCGGCCGGCCGCCCTCGGCGCTCACGCGCAGCCGCACCGGCCCGGCGAACGACAGGCGCTGGCCTGCATCAAGGAAATAGTCTTCGAGCAGGCCATCGCAGGTGACCCAGACGCGGCCCTGCTCGACTTCGAGCAGGCCGGTTTCGCCCGTGCGGAATTCGAGCGCCTGCACGGCCTGCAGAGGCGGCAAGGGTTGGCGGTTCCACTGCAGCGCCAGGGCCTGTGGCCGCAGCGGTGGGACAGTGGTCAAAGCGGGGGAGGGGGTGTGCAGTGAGTTCATGCCTTGCACTGTGCGCGCCCGCGCCCTGGGCCACCAGCCACAGCACGGCGCGAGCTGGTGCAGTACAGATCCCCCGCTGCGGGGCTCTGTGTCGTATTGACTGGGGTCAATCTGTACTGGCCATCGCTGGCCCTGCCAGTACAGAATGAAGCCATGGACGCCGTGGAAACCACCCCCCTCTACCTGCAGATCGCGGCCCAACTGGCCGAACTGGTGCGCAACGGCACCCTGGCGCGCGGCGAGAAGATGCCTTCGGTGCGCGAACTGGCGCGCCAGCGCGGCGTGGCCCAGAGCACCGTGGTGCAGGCCTACCACTGGCTCGAGGACGCGCGGCTGATCACGGCGCGCCCGCGCTCGGGCTTCTTCGTGGCGGCGCGCCCTGTCAACCTGCCCGAGCCCACCACCCCACGCCCGCTGCGCCGCCCGCGCGAGGTGTCGGTGGACTGGCTGGGCCAGCGCATCATGGGCCGTGCCCAGCCGGCGGACATGCTCTCCTTCAGCAGCGGCACCCCGGGGCCCGACATGCTCAACCCCGACCGCGTGCGCCGCGCGGTGGTGCGCTCCGTGCAGCGCAACCGTCAGCTGCTGTGCACCTATCCCTCGTCGGCCGGGCAGGAGGAGGCGCGGCGCGCCCTGGCGCGCTATGCCGTGGGCCTGGGCTGCAGCCTGGACCCCGAGAACATCGTGATCACCGGAGGCTGCATGGACAGCATCGCCCTGTGCCTGCGCGCCGTCACCCAGCCGGGCGACGTGGTGGCGCTGGAGTCGCCCACGCACTTTTCCTTCCTCGAAGTGCTGCAAGGCCTGCACCTCAAGGCGCTGGAGATCCCCACGCACCCGCGCCACGGCATCTCGCTCGATGCGCTGCAGCTTGCGCTCGATACGCAGCCCGTGAAGGCCCTGATGGTGGTGCCCACGCTGAGCAACCCGCTGGGCAGCTGCATGCCCCAGCCCGAGCGTCGCCGGCTGGCGCAGATGGCCTCGCGCCACGGCATGGCGGTGATCGAGGACGCGATCTACGCCGACCTGGCCGAGTCCGACGAGATGCGCCGCACCGTCAAGTCCTACGACACCACGGGCCACGTGATGCTCTGCGACTCGTTCTCCAAGACCCTGGCCCCGGGCCTGCGCCTGGGCTGGGTCGAGGCCGGGCGCTGGACCGAGCAACTGCGCAGCATCAAGGACATGCAGGCCGGCGGCCAGTCGGCCGTGCTGGAGCTGGCGCTGGCCGACCTCATCAACCAGAGCGGGCATGCGGCCGCCATGCGCCAGCTGCGCGCGGCGGCTGCGGCCCGGCTCGACGAGGTGCGCCACACCATCGGCGCGCACTTTCCGCCGGGCACGCGGGTCAGCGACCCGCCCGGCGGCATGCTGCTGTGGGTGGAGCTGCCGCGCGCGCTCGACTCGGTGCAACTGCATGAAGCCTGCCTGGCCGAACACATCCTGATCGCCCCCGGCACCGTGTTCAGCGCCAGCGGGCGCTTTCGCAACTGCCTGCGCATCGGCGTGGGGGGCGACTGGACCCCGGAACACCTGGTGGCCCTGCGCACCGTGGGCGAGATGGCCTGCCGCGTGCTCCAGGCCACCGATCGCAAGGTCGCCTGAATTTCTACACGAACTTCGTGGAGCACGAACTTCGTGTAATATGGATCCCATGAAAAACGTCACCATCACCATGGACGACGCCGCCGCCGAATGGGTGCGCATCGAAGCCGCCAAGCGCGGCAGCAGCGTGTCGCGCCTGGTGGGCGAGTGGCTGGCCGAAAAGATGCGCCAGGAAGACGCCTACGCCCAGGCCATGCGCGAGGCGCTGGGCTTCGAGAGCTGGGGCGCTTCCAGCGGCCCCTATGTGCCGCGCGAAATCCTGTTCCAGCGATGAGCAGCACCGTGCCCTTGTTCGTCGACACCGAGCTGCTGCTGGCCAGCGTGGACGACCGCGACCCAGTGCGCCAGGCGCGGGCCCGCGAGTGGCTGGGCTTTTGCTGGCAGACGCGCAGCGGGCGCATCAGCTCCCAGGTGCTCAACGAGCTGTACAACCAGGCCATCCAGCGCTTCGAGGGCCCGCGCACCGTGCCCCTGGTGCGCGCCCAGGTGCGGCGCCTGCGCGTGTGGCTGCCGCCGCACCTCGACGCCTACACCGTGGACGGCGCCTGGGACCTGCAGGACCGCTATGGTCTGGGCTACTGGGACGCGCTCATCGTCTCCTCGGCCCACCAGCAGGGCTGCCGCTACCTGCTCACCGAGGCGCTGCCGCACGATCAGGTGCTGGACGCCGTGCGCTGCATCAACCCCTTTCTTGTCGCCCCCAACGAACTGGACACCGCCGAATGACCACCACTGCCCCGCCTCTGGCCGCCCTGAACCGCATCCGTGCCGACGTGCGCGCCATGCATGCCTATGCCGTGCAGCCGTCCACCGGCATGCTCAAGATGGACGCGATGGAAAACCCGTTTCGCCTGCCCGCCCACCTGCAGGCCGCGCTGGGCCAGCGCCTGGGCGCGCTGGCGCTCAACCGCTACCCGGGCGAGCGCCTGAACGACCTGAAGGCCGCGTTGGCGAAGTACGCCGGCATGCCCGAGGGTCACGGCATCGTGCTGGGCAATGGGTCCGACGAACTCATCACCCTGCTGGCCCTGGCCTGCGCCCAGCCCGGCGAGCGTGCCACCATGCTGGCGCCCATGCCCGGCTTCGTGATGTACCCGCTGAGCGCGCAACTGCAGGGCCTGGATTTCGTGGGCGTGCCGCTCACTGCCGATTTCGAGCTCGACGAGCCGGCCATGCTGGCCGCCATCGCCCAGCACCGCCCGGCCATCACCTACATCGCCTACCCCAACAACCCCACGGCCACGCTGTGGGATGAGGGCGCGGTGCAGCGCATCATCGACGCGGTGGGCGCACAGGGCGGCTTCGTGGTGATGGACGAGGCCTACCAGCCCTTCGCCAGCCGCACCTGGATCGACCGCATGCGCGCCGAACCGGCGCGCAACGGCCATGTGCTGCTCATGCGCACGCTCAGCAAGTTCGGCCTGGCCGGGGTGCGCCTGGGCTACCTCATCGCGCCAGCGGCCGTGACCACCGAGATCGACAAGGTGCGCCCGCCCTACAACGTGAGCGTGCTCAACTGCGAGGCAGCGCTGTTCGCGCTGGAGCATGCCGACGTATTCGCCGACCAGGCGGCCGAGCTGCGCGCCCAGCGCACACTGCTGGTGCAGGCCCTCAGGGCCCTGCCGGGCATCGAAAAGTGCTGGGACAGCGAGGCCAACATGGTGCTGGTGCGTGTGGCCGATTCCGCCACAACCTGCGAGGGCATGAAAAAGCGCAAGGTCCTCGTCAAGAACGTTTCTACAATGCACCCCATGCTGGTGAACTGCCTGCGCCTCACGGTGGGCAACGCCGACGACAACGCGCAGATGCTTGCTGCGCTCCAAGCCTCCCTATGACTTCTTCTGCACTCGTTCCCTCCGCCTCGACCGACCCACAGGCCGACCGCACCGCCGAGGTCAGCCGCAACACCGCCGAGACGCACATCACCGTGCGCATCAACCTCGACGGCACCGGCCAGGCCAAGCTGCACACCGGCATCGGCTTTTTCGACCACATGCTCGAACAGATCGCCCGCCACGGCCTGATCGACCTGGAGGTCGACTGCGACGGCGACCTGCACATCGACGGCCACCACACGGTGGAAGACGTGGGCATCACCCTGGGCCAGGCCTTCGCGCGCGCCGTGGGCGACAAGAAGGGCATCACCCGCTACGGCCATGCCTATGTGCCGCTGGACGAGGCGCTGAGCCGCGTGGTGGTCGATTTCTCGGGCCGCCCCGGGCTGCACCTGCACATCCCGTTCACGGCGGGCAGCATCGGCGGCTTCGACACGCAGCTCACCTACGAATTCTTCCAGGGCTTCGTGAACCACGCGGGCGTGACGCTGCACATCGACAACCTCAAGGGCATCAACGCGCACCACCAGTGCGAAACAGTGTTCAAGGCCTTTGCCCGCGCGCTGCGCTCGGCCCTCACGCGCGACCCGCGCGCCGCCGGCACCATTCCGTCCACCAAGGGCAGTCTCTGATTCCCACACGCTGAAAAAAGGCCGCTACCGATTTTTCGCCAAGCGCCGATAGCTATGAATATGGAAGCAAAAACCGTCGCCGTGGTTGATTACGGCATGGGCAACCTGCGCTCGGTGTCGCAGGCCGTGCAGGCTGCGGCCGAAGGCTCGGGCTGGACCGTGGTCGTCACCTCGCGCCCCGAAGACGTGCGCGCCGCCCAGCGCATCGTGCTGCCGGGGCAGGGCGCCATGCCCGACTGCATGCGCGAGCTGCGCGACTCGGGCCTCTCGGAGTCCGTGCTCGAAGCGGCGGCCAGCAAACCGATGTTCGGAGTGTGCGTGGGCATGCAGATGCTGCTGGACCACAGCGCCGAGGGCGACACGCCCGGCCTGTCGCTGATCCCTGGCGAGGTGCGCAAGTTCGACCTCGCCGGCCGCAACCAGCCCGATGGCAGCCGTTTCAAGGTGCCGCAGATGGGCTGGAACCAGGTGCGCCAGGTGGCGCACGGCGGTGCGGTACATCCGGTATGGTCCGGCGTGCCTGACGGCAGCTACTTCTATTTCGTGCACAGTTTCTATGCCCGGCCGCAGAATGCAGCGCACTGCGCGGGCGAGGCCGACTACGGCGGTGTGTTCGCCGCAGCAATTGCACGCGATAATATTTTTGCCACGCAGTTCCACCCCGAGAAAAGTGCGGAGCACGGCCTGGCGCTGTACCGCAATTTCCTGCACTGGAACCCCTGAGTTTTCATTTCCAACCCTGTTCGGGCCGAGCCCGGCCTCGCCCTTTTTCACCCGAACCCACCATGCTGCTCATTCCCGCCATCGACCTCAAGGACGGCCACTGCGTACGCCTCAAGCAAGGCGACATGGACCAATCCACCACCTTCGGTGAAGACCCTGCCGCCATGGCGCGCAAGTGGCTGGAGGCCGGCGCACGCCGCCTGCACCTGGTGGACCTGAACGGCGCCTTTGCCGGCGTGCCCAAGAACTTCACCGCGATCAAGTCCATCCTCCAGGAAGTGGGCGAGGACATCCCGGTGCAGCTCGGTGGCGGTATCCGCGACCTGGACACCATCGAAAAATACATCGATGGCGGCCTGCGCTACGTGATCATCGGCACGGCGGCGGTGAAGAACCCCGGCTTCCTCAAGGACGCCTGCAGTGCCTTCGGCGGCCACATCATCGTCGGCCTCGATGCCAAGGACGGCAAGGTTGCCACCGATGGCTGGAGCAAACTCACCGGCCACGAGGTCGTGGATTTGGCCAAGAAGTTCGAGGACTGGGGCGTCGAGTCCATCATCTACACCGACATCGGCCGTGACGGCATGCTCTCGGGCATTAACATCGAAGCCACCGTCAAGCTCGCGCAGTCGCTGAGCATCCCCGTGATCGCCTCGGGCGGCCTGTCGAACATGGCCGACATAGAGAAGCTCTGTGCGGTCGAGGGTGAGGGCGTCGAAGGCGTGATCTGCGGGCGCGCCATCTACAGTGGGGACCTCGATTTCGCGGCAGCGCAGGCGCGTGCCGATGAACTCAATGGCTGACGCGTAAAGCGCGCCCCAACGACTACCTTTGACTGACATGCTTGCCAAACGCATCATCCCCTGCCTGGACGTGACCGGAGGCCGCGTGGTCAAGGGCGTCAACTTCGTCGAGTTGCGCGATGCGGGCGACCCCGTCGAGATCGCCGCGCGCTACAACGCGCAGGGCGCCGACGAGCTGACCTTTCTCGACATCACCGCCACCAGCGATGGGCGCGACCTGATCCTGCCCATCATCGAAGCCGTGGCCAGCCAGGTGTTCATTCCGCTCACCGTCGGCGGAGGCGTGCGCACGGTGGCCGATGTGCGCCGCCTGCTCAATGCGGGCGCGGACAAGACCAGCTTCAACTCGGCCGCGATTGCCGACCCCGGCGTGATCAATGCGGCATCGGACAGGTACGGTGCGCAGTGCATCGTGGTGGCCATTGATGCCAAGCGCCGCTCTGAAGAGGATGCGCAGCGCACCGGGGCCGACGGCAAGGCCGTGGGCCCGGGTTGGGATGTGTACAGCCATGGTGGGCGCAAGAACACCGGCCTGGACGCCGTGGCCTGGGCCACCGAGATGGCGCGCCGCGGCGCGGGCGAGATCCTGCTCACCAGCATGGACCGCGACGGCACCAAGGCCGGCTTCGACCTGGCGCTGACGCGTGCGGTGAGTGATGCGGTGAGCGTGCCCGTGATCGCCTCGGGCGGCGTGGGCAACCTCGACCACCTGGCCGACGGCATCCAGATCGGCGGCGCCGACGCGGTGCTGGCCGCCAGCATCTTCCACTATGGTGAGTACACCGTGGGCCAGTCCAAGCAGCACATGGCGGGGCGGGGCATCCCGGTGCGGCTGTTATGAGGGGCTCCTTGCGGGCCCTGGCCGCTGCCATGGCCCTGTGCGCCGGTTTTGCCGCCATGCCAGCCGCAGCACAGCAGGTGCCGGCGCCGTCCTATGCGCGCGGCTATTTCGACCGCATTCCCTGCGTGGACCGCATCGGTCGTTGCTTTGACGCGACCATCGGCGGCAAGGCGGTGCAGGTGATTGCCGACAAGGCCGAGTACGAAAAGCTCAAGGCCCTCCTGGCCGAGCTCAACGACAACGTGCGCGAGGTCTACTGGATCGTGCGCGAACCGGTGGACGGCAAGGTGGCGCTCGACGTGCTCACACGCCCCAACGCCATGGGCCTGGCCCATGTGGGCGAAGAAAAGGAAGAGCCCGACGTCACGGTCTACGGGCTCGATGGCCAGGATCTGGAGAGCGAGACTGAAATGGTGGCGCAACAGAGCGTGCGCGTGAACGGCCAGCCGGTCGTCACGCAGCAAGAGACGCTGACGCAGGACTTTCTGCCTCCCGGCCGCTACGTGATCGCCATCAAGTACCTGGGCCGCAAGAACTGGGACCGCAAGCGGGTCTTCCTCACGGTGGCAAAGCCCTGAGGGGCTGAGTGGCTAGGGTGCAGGCCAGCGTGAGTGCCTGAATCCATCGGTGGCAGGGGGCGGCGGGCCTTCTAGCGGCAGCCACAGCTGCACCACCGTGCCGCCCAGGTGACCCGGAAGTATCCGCGCATGGCCACCCAACTGGCGCGCACGTTCGTCAATGTGGTTCAGCCCCCGCCCCGGGGTGTTGCCTGCCAGGGAGGGCAGCCCGCGGCCATCGTCCTCGATCTGAACGCAGACCCCCGGCCCCGTGTCCACAGTGGCCGATAGCGTGACATTGGCCGCCCCGGAGTGCTTGACCACGTTGGCCAGCGCCTCCTGCACGATGCGCAGCACGTGCAGCGCCGCAGGCGCATCCAGCCAGGGCAGCGGCGGAAGGTCGTCCATGTGCCAGTGCAGGGTGATGCCGCCCTGTGCCAGCCGGTGGCCTACGCGCTGGCGCAGGGTTGCCAGCAGGGTGGTCAGGTCCTGGTCGATGGGCTCCATCGAATCGATGGTCAGGCGCAAGTCTTCCAGGCAGTCGCGCAGCACCTGGGCCACATCGCCCTGCGACAGGCGTCCTTGTTCCATCTGTCCCAGCGACGACACCAGCATGGCACCCAGGCCATCGTGCATGTCGCGCGTGAGCCGCTGGCGCTCCGTCAGCCGCACGCGCTCGTTTTCCACCTCGGCCAGCAGGGCGAAATTGCCCTGCAGCGCGCGCTGCTGTTCCGAGAGCTTGTCCTGCAGCACCTGGGCCGCGCCTTCCGCGTGCTCCAGCGCGCTGATGTAGCGGCGGTTCACGGCGTACAGGAAAGCGCCCAGCACCAGCACCATGGCGTAAGGCATGAGGTACAGGCTCTCGGGCGATATGCGCAGCTGCAGCAGCGCCAGGTCGTGCACGCCCAGGCCCAGGCAGATGCACAGCGCCAGCGCCAGCACCCGCAACTCGCGGCTGCCCCGCCAGGCCGACCCGGCGATGAGCAGGGTCACGCCCATGGCGACCAGCGTATTGGCGGCATGCAGCAGCAGCGGCGTATCCAGAGCCCAGGGCAGGAACGGCATGGACATGGCCGATACCAGGACCGCAAAGCCCAGCAGCAGGCGCTCTACCCACGGAAAGCGACGCGTGGCAAAACGCAGCGAAAACAGGTAGACCAGCAGCATGACCCAGGTCATCGAGGCATCGGTGGCCCACCAGAACCAGCGCAGGGCGTCGAGGTTCTGTGGCAGCTCGATGCCGTAGTGCAGGTTGCGCAGCCACCAGGCCAGCGATGCCAGGCCGAAGTACAGGTAGGCCGTGTCCTTGCGGCGGCGCCACCAGAACGCCAGCGAGAACAGCCCGAGCATGACGAGCGTGGTGCTGGCCGCCAGGGGCACGGTGACGACCCAGCGCTGGCGTGCCGACCACAGGCTCTGCAGTTCAGTCTCCGCTCCCAGCCACAGACGGCTCAGTGCATAGCTGCCGTCGGCGCGCGGTGGCAGCGCGAGGAACAGCAGGCAACTGCCGTGGGGCTGGGCGGCGGCGCTGGGCAGCCGCAGCAGGATGGGCTGGTTCCACTGCGAGGGCCAGGCCGGGCTGTTGTCCAGCAACTGGCGCGTGGCCTGTGCATTGCGCAGCCATACCTGCAGGGGGCCGCCGTTCACGCGGGGCAGGTACAGGGCCAGCGTCTCCTGGGCTGCCGGCACAGGGCATGCCGTGCGGTACCAGACCGTGGGCAGGGGCAGATTGACGGCTGCCCGTGTGGTGGCCTTGCGCTGTATGGCCTGGGGCAGCTCGACAGGGTGCCACTGCCCCTGCGCTCCCTCCCCCGGCGGGCCGATGGAGGGCTCGGACCCCGGCACGGGCTCCCAGCGCTCCACGCGCGAAACCATGGCATTGGTGATGTCGGTGGCCGGTTCCAGCAGGCTTGCATGCGCCAGCGATGGGGCCCAATCCAGCAAGTGCGCCAGGGCCAGGCAGGCAGATGCCATCCAGCGCCAACCCTGTCGGCCTGGGGCTGGCGTGCCGGGCTGCAGGGTGCGGGAGGGGCGGGCCACGGAAATGCCGGTGCAGTGCTGGGCTGGGCTGGGGCCGTCAGTCGCCCATCAGCCCGCGCTTGCGGGCTTCGTAGACCGCCTCGGAGCGGGAGTGCACCTGCAGCTTGCGGTAGCTGCGCTTGACGTAGGTGAGCACGGTCTGCTGGGTCACGCCCATCATCTGTGCGATCTCGCGGTAGCTGTAGCCCTTGGCGGCCAGGCCAAGCATCTCGCATTCGCGGTCGCTGAGTAGGCCCGCGTCGGCCTCGCTGGCGACGGTATCCGGCGGGCTGGCCTGCGGGCGCTGGCGCGAGCTGCCCGCAGGGGCCAGCCGGGTCAGCAGGCGCCGGGCGATCACGGGGCTGATGGGGCTGCCGCCTGCGTGCACGGCGCGCACCATCTCGGCCAGGTCCAGGGCCGGTGTGTCCTTGAGCACGTAGCCCGTGGCGCCGGCTGCCAGTGCCTGCATGACATGGGCCTCGTCGCCGAACACGGTGACCACCACCACCTCGCAATGGGGCGCAATGCCCGCGCTGCGCGCGATCACCTCGATGCCGTTGAGGTCGGGCAGGCCCAGGTCCAGCAGCAGCACCTGGGGCTGGTGCCGGGCCAGCAGGGCCAGGCCCGAGGCCGCGTCACCGGCGGCACCCACCAGGCGCAGGTCGGGCGCGGCGGCAATGCTGTCGCACAGGCGCTGCCTGAACGGGGGGTCGTCCTCGATCACGAGCACGGAGAGCAAAGCGGACATGGGGGGCGGGCCTTGGAAGCTCGGCGGTGGATTTCATGATACGCGCGGCCTGCTGTCACAGCTGCTTGCATATGAACCGTTTTGTCCCGTGTTCGAGGGACAGACGGGCGCGGCGCGTGGCGGAAGAATCCATGCACCTTCACTGCTCGCAGGAGTTGCTCCATGTCTGATTCCTTGAACAGGTTCTTGCGCCGGGCCCTCGTGCTGGCCGGCTCCCTGGCCGGGCTGGCCTGTCCGGCGCTGGCCGCCATTCCGCATGTCGTCATCGGCGACTACCACATGCTTCTGCTCAACGCCGACGGCAGCGTCACCTCCTGGGGGCGCGGGGACTCGGGGCAATTGGGCCGTGGCCAGGCCGACCGCAACAACCCCGCGCCCGCGAAGATCGCATCGCTGGGCACGGAGGTGGTGGCCCTGACCGCCGGGGGACAACTGTCCGCAGCCGTGAAGCGCGACGGCAGCGTCTGGGTCTGGGGCAATGTCTCCGACGGGCTGATCGGCTCCAACACCTCGGGCGGGCAGTTCCGCTACGAGCCCGTCCAGGTGCCTGGCCTGTCGGGCATCGTCTCGGTGCTCGCCGCCACCAACGGCTATTCGCTCTATGCCACGGACAGCAATGGCCAGATCTGGGCCTGGGGTTACGACAATGGCTACGGCAACCTGGGCCTGGGCCCCGGTGGGCCGCAGCAGCGGGGCCAGCCGCAGCCCGTTGCCGGCGCCACCGGCATCGTGCAGCTGGCGGTGACAGGCACGCAAATGATCGGCCGCCGCCAGGACGGCAGCCTGATCGGCTGGGGCAGCAACGCCGTGCGCGACAACCCCATCCAGGCGGTGGCGGCCGCCACGGATCCCCTGGGCGTGACGGCGCTCAAGCCCACGGGTCTGGCCTTCATTGACGCGACGGCCACGGGCAACGCGGCCGGTCTGTACTACGGCATCAAGAACGGCCAGGCGCTGGCCTGGGGCGACACCAACAGCGGCATGCTGACCTGCGGCCAGGAGAACGCGCAGACGGCGGCCCAGCCCTACACCATCAAGAACCTGGCCAACCTGCGCCAGATCGCTGCAGGCGGGGGCTCCGCGCTGTTCGTCGACGGGGCCGGCAGCGTGTTTGCCTGCGGCCAGGGCAGCAATGGCCTGCTGGGCGACGGCACGACGGCCTCCACCAAGTGGGATTCGGTGCCGGCCAACGCCAAGGCGGGCCCGGTGCGGGTGCAGGGCCTGCCCGGCCCGGTGTCGTACGTCTTCACGGGCGCCTTCGCTGCGGCGGCGCTCATGCCCGATGGCGCGGTCTACACCTGGGGCCGCACCGACGGAGGTGTGCTGGGCAACGGGGTCACCACCTCCAACGGCGTCGTGAGCACGCCCACGCGCATCGCGCTCAACGCCGGGGTGGACAACAGCAGCAACCCTGGCAACACCGGCAATCCAGGGACTCCGGGAACCGGTGGCCCTGGCACCGGCACGCCCGCGCCGGGCACCGAGCCCGCCTTCAGCACCGCCCAGAGCGGCCCGCTGAACAACCTGACGGCCCGGGCCGGCGTGACCCTGCCTGCGGCGCACGCGGGCCAGCCGGGCGCGATCTTCGTGGTTCTGGCGCTGGCGGATGGCCGCGTGCTCATGCTGGACGGGGCGCAGTCGACCTTCGTGCCCTACAACCCCTTCGCGACCGCTGCGCTGTACGTGGGGGCGCTGCCGGTGTCGGCGCCCATCCTCAACATCAACGGCATGGACCTGAGTGCGCTGGTCGGCAGCAGCATCTTCCTGGGCTATGGCCTCGGGGTGAATTCCCAGGCCGCCGTGAACGAGATGCTGCGCGCGGGGCGCTTCTCCAACGTGCTGACACTGCGCTGAGCGGTCCTGCCTCCACGCGGTCCACGCCTTCGCCCGCATCCGTGCGGGCGGGCGTGGACCGCTTGCGTCGGGAGGCCCGTGCAATGCCCTGCCTGGGGTCGGTCATTCAAATCGCCGACAATCCGGGCCATGAACTGGCTCAACGAAGTGAAATGGGATGCGCAGGGCCTGGTGCCCGTGATCGCGCAGGAGCAGGGCACGGGCGACGTGCTGATGTTTGCGTGGATGAACCGCGAGGCGCTGGAAAAGACCGCAGAACTCGGCCGCGCCGTGTATTTCAGCCGCTCGCGCGGCAAGCTGTGGTTCAAGGGCGAGGAGTCGGGCCACGTGCAGACGGTGCACGAGATCCGCCTGGACTGCGACAACGACGTGGTGCTGCTCAAGGTGACCCAGTTGGGCCACGAGCCCGGCATCGCCTGCCACACGGGCCGACACAGCTGTTTCTTCAGCGTGCTCAGGGACGGTGCATGGAAAGCCGTCGATCCGGTCTTGAAAGACCCCGAATCCATCTACAAGTAACAAGACCATGAGTTCCAATGACTCCCTGGCGCGCCTGGCGGCCGTCATCGAAAGCCGCAAACCCGCCAACGGGGGCGACCCCGAGAAGAGCTACGTCTCGCGCCTGCTGCACAAGGGGCCTGATGCCTTTCTCAAGAAGATCGGCGAAGAGGCCACCGAGGTGGTCATGGCCGCCAAGGACGTGGACCATGGGGCCCATGCCAGCAAGCTGGTCTACGAGGTGGCCGACCTGTGGTTCCACTCCATGATCGCGCTGGCCCACTATGGCCTGACGCCCGCCGACGTGATCGCCGAGCTGGAGCGCCGCGAGGGTACCAGCGGCATCGAGGAGAAAGCCCTGCGCAAGGCCGTTGCGCGTGCAGCCCACGAAGAAGGATCCCCATGAGCGACATCATCGACGTGCGAACCAATGACCAGAAGGCCGAAAGCCTCAAGAACATCGGCTGGATCAGCTATGCGCTGCACCTGATCGTGGCCCTGGGCGCCGTGTTGCCGGGCACGCAGGCCAGCGCGTTGCTGCTGGTGATCGCCCTGGTGCTCGACCTGGTCAAGCGCGGCGATGCCCAGGGCACCTGGCAGGAGAACCATTTTTCCTGGCGCATCCGCTCCGTCCTCTGGGCCGGCGCGCTGTACGCGGTGACTGCGCCGCTGTGGCTGCTGTTCCTGCTGCCCGGCTGGATCGCCTGGGGCATCATCTCGCTGTGGTTCCTGTACCGCATCGTGCGCGGCATGCTGGCCATGAGCAAGAACCAGGCGGTGGATGGCTGAACCGCCTGCGCTGCGGCGCCTGAACCTGGCGTTGCAGGGCGGGGGCTCGCACGGCGCGCTGACCTGGGGCGTGCTCGATGCCTTGCTGGAAGACGGGCGCTGGCAGATCGACGGCATCAGCGGCACCAGCGCCGGCGCGATGAACGCCGTGGCCCTGGCCCATGGCTTTGCCCAGGCGGCGCAGGCCCACAAGGACCCCGAAGAGGCGCGCCAGGCCGGCTGCGCCCTGGCACGCGCGTCGCTCACCCGGCTGTGGGAGGGCGTGGGGTCTCTGGGCAGCCTGACCTGGGGCACGCCGCTGTCGGCAGCCAACCCGCTGGTGGGCATGATGGCCCAGTGGCTATCGCCCTACCAGACCAACCCGCTCGGGTTCAATCCCTTGCGCCAATTACTGGAGCGCGAGGTGGATTTTGGCCTGCTGTGCTCGGCCCGTTCCAGCATCGAGAGCGTGGTGCCGCAGGTGTTCGTGTGCGCGACCAACGTGCGCACGGGGCGCGGTGAGATCTTCTCGGGCCCGCGGCTGAGTGCCGACGCCGTGATGGCCTCGGCCTGCCTGCCCATGGTGTTCAAGGCGGTGGAGATCGATGGCGAGCACTACTGGGACGGTGGATATTCGGGCAACCCGGCGCTGCACCCGCTGATCTACCAGACCCAAACCTCGGACATCCTGCTGGTGCAGATCAACCCGATCGAGCACCTCTCCGTACCCGACAGCGCGCATGAAATCGTGGAGCGTATGAACGAGGTCACCTTCAACGCCAGCCTGCTGGCCGAGCTGCGCGCCATCGAGTTCGTGCGCCGGCTGCTGGCCGAGGGCAAGCTCGACGCGCGCCGCTACAAGAACGTGCTGATGCACCGCATCGACGGGGGCGCGGTGCTCGCACCCTTGGGTGCGGACAGCAAGGCACGTGCCGACACCGCCTTCGTGCGCCAGCTGTTCGAGCTGGGGCGCCAGGCGGGTAAAAGCTGGATGAAGGCCCACCGCAAGGACGTGGGCGTGCGCCCGAGCATCAAGATCGCAGACAATGCGTGAATGTGCCGCCTGGCAACGACAACACCGCCTTTTTTCTCACCATGTACGATCCGAACTGCCTTTTCTGCAAAATCATCGCGGGCCAGATTCCATCGAAGAAGGTCCATGAGGACGATGACATGTTCGTCTTCCATGACATCCATCCGTGGGCCCCAGTGCACTTCCTGATGGTGCCCAAGGTGCATATCCCTTCCATGGCCCAGGTCACCGAGGCGGATGCCGGGGTGCTGGGGCGCATGATGGCGCTGGCGCCGAAGCTGGCCCAGGAGCAGGGCTGCAACCCCTACCCGGAAGGCGGCTTTCGCATCGTGGTAAACACGGGGCTTGAAGGCGGCCAGGAAATCCACCACCTGCACATCCACGTGATGGGCGGTCCCCGCCCTTGGCTCAAAGGCTGACCCTGGCTGACGTCCGGGGCCGATAGACCCCTGGTTCGCGACAGGGGGTGTGAACTTCGGTCACGGCCGGGGTCTAAAATGATTGCAATTCGTTAGGAGATATTCCATGGGCTCTTTTTCCATCTGGCACTGGCTGATCGTGCTGCTGATCGTCGTCATGGTGTTCGGCACCAAGAAGCTCAAGAACATGGGCTCCGACCTCGGAGGCGCCGTCAAGGGCTTCAAGGACGGCATGAAGGACGGTTCCACGGCCGACAGCGGTGCTGTCAATCCCCCCGCTGGCCAGGTGACCAGCAGCCAGGCGGCCGACAAGACCACCATCGATGTCGAAGCCAAGCAAAAGAGCTGACCGCTGAGCGGACACCTGCTTCATGATTGATATTGGCCTGTCCAAGATGGCGCTGATCGGCGCCGTGGCGCTGATCGTCATCGGCCCCGAAAAGCTGCCGCGCGTGGCCCGCACGGTGGGCACCTTGCTGGGCAAGGCACAGCGCTACGTGGCCGACGTCAAGTCCGAGGTCAACCGGTCCATGGAGCTCGACGAGCTGCGCAAGATGAAGGACACGGTGGAAGGCGCCGCACGCGACGTGCAGCAGTCCATCCAGACCGGTGCCAGCGAGTTCGAAAAGGACTGGGCTGCAGCGACGGACATGAGCACCCCCGAGCCCTTCGAGACTTCGGTGGTGGTGCCCGCCTACAAGAATCCCGGCAAGAACTGGCGCCTCAAGCGTGGCGCCACGCCCCAGTGGTACAAGTCGCGCAGCGGGGTGCGCACCAAGGCGCAGTCCGGCGCGGCGCGCGTCGCCCGGTACCGGCCCCAGAAATTCCATTGACGATGCCGCGCAGCCTTTGGTGCGCGCTGCATGGGCGGCCCCCACGCCCCTGAAAATCCAACATGTCCGAAACTCCCCCCAAAGAAGACGAGCTGGCCGGTACCGAGCAGCCGTTTGTGCAGCACCTGATGGAGCTGCGCGACCGGCTGGTCAAGGCCATCATTGCCATCGCTATCGCGGCGGCAATCCTGTTCTTCTTTCCCGGCCCTGGCGCGCTCTATGACTTCCTGGCGGCGCCCCTGGTGGCCCACCTGCCCAAGGGCGCCACGCTGATCGCCACCTCGGTGATCTCGCCCTTCATGGTGCCGCTCAAGATATTGTTGATGTCGGCCTTCCTGCTGGCGCTGCCCGTCGTGCTGTGGCAGGTCTGGGCCTTCGTGGCGCCGGGCCTGTACTCGCACGAGAAGAAGCTGGTGCTGCCGCTGGTGGTGTCCAGCACGCTGCTGTTCTTCATCGGCGTGGCGTTCTGCTACTACTTCGTGTTCGGGCAGGTGTTTGCCTTCATCCAGAGCTTTGCGCCCAAGAGCATCACGGCCGCGCCTGACATCGAGGCCTACCTGAGCTTCGTGCTCTCGATGTTCCTGGCCTTCGGCATGGCATTCGAGGTGCCTATCGCGGTGGTGGTGCTGGCCCGCATGAACATCGTCAGCGTGGAAAAGCTCAAAAGCTTTCGCGGCTACTTCGTAGTGGGGGCCTTTGTCGTGGCGGCCATCGTGACGCCACCGGACGTGGTCTCGCAGCTCGCGCTGGCCGTGCCCATGTGCATCCTGTACGAGGTGGGCATCTGGGCCGCGCAGATCTTCATCAAGCACACCAAGGCCCCGGAAGATGCCGACGAAGCTGCATCCTCGTCGTCTTCCTGACCAGAAACCCAACTGCAGCCCCTGAGGGCAAAAAAAAGCAACTGCCGCTCGAAGCGCCTGTTGCTTTTTTCATGGGGCTGCCAGCGAAAGGCGCTTCCAGAAACGGCATTCAGGATTTGCCAGGCCAGGGGCTTATCTCTTCACGTTGCGCTGCGGCCGGGGGCGCAGGCCCGGGGTGATGTTCAGTTCCACCAGGGCATCGGCGCGCTTCACGTTGAAGGGGGCGGCCACTCCGGGCTTGAGGGCCGCCACGGCGGTGAGCAGTTCGGAGACATTGCCCACGTTCTTGCCATCCACCTTCACGATCACGTCGCCAGGACGCATGCCGGCCTGGGCGGCGGGGCCGTCCTGCAGCACGCCGGTGATGATGACGCCCTCGGAGGCCTTCACGCCAAAGGTCTCGGCCAGCTCGGGCGAGAGCTCGTTGGGCTCCACGCCGATCCAGCCGCGCGTGACCTGGCCGTCCTTGACGATGCCGTCCAGCACCAGGCGCGCGGTGGAGACCGGGATGGCAAAGCCGATGCCCATGCTGCCGCCCGAGCGGGAGTAGATGGCAGTGTTGATGCCCATGAGGTTGCCATTGACGTCCACCAGGGCCCCACCGGAGTTGCCGGGGTTGATGGCCGCGTCGGTCTGGATGAAGTTCTCGAAGGTGTTGATCCCGAGCTGGGAGCGGCCCAAGGCGCTGACGATGCCGCTGGTCACCGTCTGGCCCACGCCGAAGGGGTTGCCGATGGCCAGCACCTGGTCGCCCACGTCCAGGGCGTCCGAGTTGCCCAGCACGATCACGGGCAGCTTGTCGAGCTCGATCCTGAGGATGGCCAGATCGGTGTCGGGGTCGGTGCCGATCACGCGTGCGCGGGCGCGTCGGCTGTCGGTGAGGGTGACCTCGATTTCGTCGGCGCCTTCCACCACATGGTTGTTGGTGAGGATGTAGCCATCGGGGCTGATGATTACCCCGCTGCCCAGGCCGGCCTGCTGCTGCTGGCTGTTGTTGCCTTGGTCGCCAAAGAAGAACTGGAACCAGGGGTCATTGCTGCGCGGGTGGCGCACGGCCTTGCTGGTGTTGATGCTCACCACGGCTGGCGCCGCCTTGCGCGCCGCAGCACTGAAGCTGCCGGCGGCTGGCTGGCCGGCGGCGGCGGTGTTGGCGGGTGCTTCGATGAGGGCGATGCCTGCCCCGGATCGGGTGGTACCACGCCGCAGCCAGTCGGGCTGCAGGGTGGCCACTACAAAATACGCCGCGACAAGCACTGTCACGGTCTGGGAAAACAGCAGCCAGAGTCGCTTCATGGGGTTCGGAGAGGGAGGGCCTGGAAAATGATCGGGGGCGTTCGCGGTACGGGCGTGCAGCCTGTGCCGGGCTGACATTGTCCTCCATGCGTGCCGTCCGTGACGATCTGGGGCGGCGCACCCGCGCGACAATAGGCGCATGAGCATTTCCCGGCCCCAACTTCTGCAGGCGTTCGATGCGCTGCTGCAGCCCGCGCGTTTCAAGGACTACGGCCCCAATGGCCTGCAGGTGGAGGGCAAGGCAGACATCGCCCGCATCGTGAGCGGCGTCACGGCCAGCCGCGCGCTGATCGAAGCCGCCATCGATGCGCGTGCGGACGCGATCTTCGTGCACCACGGCCTGTTCTGGCGTGGGCAGGACGGCCGTGTGGTGGGCTGGATGAAGCAGCGCCTGCAACTGCTGCTGGCGCACGATATCAACCTCTTTGCCTACCACCTGCCGCTCGATGCCCACCCTGAACTGGGCAACAACGCGCAGCTGGGCCGCGTGCTGGGCCTGGCGGCCGATGCGCGCTTTGGCGAGCAGGAACTGGGCTGTGTGGCCAGCGCGCAGTTTGCCGATGGCCAGGCCCTGGCCGACCATGTGGCCAGCGCTCTGGGCCGTGCCGTGACCCTGGTGCAGCCTGAAGGAACCCTACAGCGGCCCATCCGCCGCGTGGCCTGGTGCACGGGCGGGGCGCAGGGCTATT
The DNA here is from genome assembly GCF_001428665.1 of Acidovorax sp. Root219. Taxonomy (GTDB): domain Bacteria; phylum Pseudomonadota; class Gammaproteobacteria; order Burkholderiales; family Burkholderiaceae_C; genus Acidovorax. Next base: position 125,455 of record NZ_LMIJ01000004.1, on the reverse strand, counting down.
TCGAGCCGGCCATTGCCGCCGGGGCCGATGCCTTCATCACGGGCGAGATCTCCGAACCCCAGGCCCATCTGGCGCGTGAGACGGGTGTCTGTTTCATTGCGGCGGGGCACCATGCGACGGAGCGCTACGGCGCCCCGGCGGTGGCCGCGCATGTGGCGCAGCAGGCGGGTGTGGAGCATGTCTTCATCGAGGTGGACAACCCCGCATGAGCACCGCCATCGCCATTACCCAGGGCGATCCCTCCGGAATCGGCCCCGAAATCATTGCCAAGGCTTTTCGCGATGCGCCGCACGACCTGTGCGGCTGCTTCGTAGTGGGTGACGTGGCCACGCTGCGCCGTGCTGCGCAATGCATCGAGCGCCCTGGCATGCCGTCCCTGCCGGTGGCGGTAATCGATACACCGGCGCAGGCCCTGCAGGCGCTGGCGCGTTGTGTGCCGGTGTTGCCGTTGCCAGGCCTGCCGGGGCCGCAGCCCTGGGGGCAGATAGGCGCCGAGGCCGGTCGCGCCGCGGCGGACTGCGTGGTGTGGGCGGCGCGTGCTGCGCTGCGCGGCGAAGTGGCGGCGCTGGTGACGGCCCCCCTGCACAAGGAGGCGATGTCGGCCGCCGGTGTGGACTACCCCGGCCATACCGAGCTGTTGCAGGCCGAGTCCGCCCGGCACCAGGGCGTGCCTTTGGCTGCCATGCCGGTGCGCATGATGCTGGCCAGCGACGAACTGCGTACGGTGCTGGTCAGCATCCACGTTTCGCTGCGCGATGCGATCGAGGCCGTGACACCTGCCAACGTGGCGCAGACGCTGCAGATCACCCATGCGGCCCTGCGGCGCACCCTGGGCCGTGCGCCGCGCATCGGCGTGGCGGGGCTCAACCCGCACGCGGGGGAGGGTGGCCTGTTCGGCCGCGAGGAGATGGACACCATCGCCCCGGCGATTGCCGCAGCCAGGGCGCAGGGCATGGATGTGCATGGCCCCTTCGCGCCCGATACGGTGTTCATGCGCGCGCGCCACGCCCCTGGCCACCCGGGCGAATTCGATGTGGTGGTGGCCATGTACCACGACCAGGGCCTGATCCCGGTGAAGTACCTGGGCGTGGACAAGGGCGTGAACGTGACCCTGGGCCTGCCGCTGGTGCGCACCAGCCCGGACCACGGCACGGCCTTCGACATCGCCGGCCAGGGCATCGCGGATGCCTCCAGTCTGGTGGAGGCCGTGCGCATGGCGCGGCAGCTGGCGCGGTAGCGCCAGGGCCGGTCAGGGCTGCCGGTTTTTCAGGCTGTCGCGGATTTCGCGCAGCAGTGCGATGTCTTCGGGCGGTGCGGCGGGCGCAGCGGGTGCGGCCGGGGTTTCGCGCTTCAAGCGGTTGATCTGCTTGATCATCATGAAGATGATGAACGCGAGGATGATGAAGTTCACCGCCACGGTGATGAAGTTGCCGTAGGCGAACACCGGCACCCCGGCCTTTTTCAGGGCGTCGAGCGTCATGGCCGTGCCGGCTGGCACGTTGCCCAGCACGATGAACAGGTTGGAGAAATCGAGCTTGCCAAACACCAGCCCCACCACGGGCAGGATCAGGTCGGACACGACTGAATCCACGATCTTGCCGAAGGCGCCGCCGATGATGACCCCCACGGCAAGGTCGATCACGTTGCCCTTGACCGCAAATTCCCGGAACTCTTGTGCAATGCCCATGGATAACCCCTCTTGATAATAGACAAGAAGCCGAGTATTGCCCAGGTCTGTGCCCTGTCAAGGCGGACTGTCCGCCTGCAATGACCCTTTTCACTCCGCTACAATTCGCGGTTGACCCCAATAGCGATGTACATCGAGGATCCCCATGAGTGACACCCCAATCGACTCCAGCAAGCGGACGTGGCTGATTGCGTCCGGCTGTGCTGGTGCGGTGGGCGGCGTGGCAACCGCCGTTCCTTTCGTGAGTACCTTCCAGCCTTCCGAGCGGGCCAAGGCTGCAGGTGCGGCCGTCGAGGTGGACATCTCCGCGCTCAAGCCCGGAGAAAAAGTCACCGTGGAGTGGCGTGGCAAGCCTGTCTGGATCGTCAAGCGCACGCCGGAGCAGCTCGCCGAACTGCCCAAGCTCGATGGTCAACTGGCGGATCCCAAGTCCGAGCGCAAGCCCTCAGAGCTGACGCCCGAATATGCCCGCAACGAAGGCCGTTCCATCAAGCCCGAAATCCTGGTGGCTGTGGGCATCTGCTCGCACCTGGGGTGCTCGCCGTCGGACAAGTTCCAGACCGGTGCACAGGCCTCGCTGCCCGACGACTGGAAGGGCGGTTTCCTGTGCCCCTGCCACGGCTCCACGTTCGACATGGCGGGCCGTGTCTTCAAGAACAAGCCGGCTCCCGATAACCTGGAAGTGCCTCCCCACATGTACCTGTCGGAGACCCGCCTCCTGATCGGTGAAGACAAGGCTTGAGGGAAATAAAAAATGGCCCACGAATTCAAGGAACTCTCCCCCAACGCCTCGGCAGGCGCGAAGGTCACCAACTGGTTCGAGAACCGGTTTCCGACCGCGTTTGATGCCTACCGCGTGCACATGTCGGAGTACTACGCTCCGAAGAACTTCAACTTCTGGTACATCTTCGGCTCGCTGTCGCTCTTGGTGCTGGTGATCCAGATCGTCACCGGGATCTTCCTGGTGATGCATTACAAGCCCGATGCGGCAAAGGCCTTCGAGTCGGTCGAGTACATCATGCGCGATGTGCCCTGGGGCTGGCTGATCCGCTACATGCACTCCACAGGGGCCTCGGCCTTCTTCGTGGTGGTCTATCTCCACATGTTCCGCGGGCTCATCTACGGCAGCTACCGCAAGCCGCGTGAGCTGGTGTGGGTGTTCGGCTGTGCGATCTTCCTGTGCCTGATGGCCGAGGCCTTCATGGGATACCTGCTGCCATGGGGCCAGATGTCGTACTGGGGCGCCCAGGTGATCGTGAACCTGTTCGCCGCGATTCCTTTTGTCGGCCCCGACCTGGCGCTGCTGATCCGTGGCGACTACGTGGTGGGCGATGCCACGCTGAACCGCTTCTTCAGCTTCCACGTGATCGCGGTGCCGCTGGTGCTGCTGGGCCTGGTGGTCGCCCACTTGCTGGCGCTGCACGATGTGGGCTCGAACAACCCCGACGGCGTGGAGATCAAGGGCCCCAAGGCGCCCAAGGATGCCAATGGCAAGCCCCTGGATGGCGTGCCCTTCCACCCTTACTACACGGTGCATGACATCTTCGGTGTCGGCGTGTTCCTGATGGCCTTCACGGCGGTGATCTTTTTCGCCCCCGAGTTCGGCGGCTACTTCCTCGAATACAACAACTTCATCCCGGCAGATCCGCTGAAGACGCCTGCGCATATTGCGCCGGTCTGGTACTTCACGCCGTTCTACTCGATGCTGCGTGCCATCACCAGCGAGATGATGTATGCGCTGATCCTGTGCGTGGTGGGCGGTGCCGTGCTGGCTTCGGTCAAGCTCAAGCTGCCAAGCTTCATCAAGGCCGGTGCCGTGGTGGCCTCCCTGGTGGTCGCCGCGCTGATGCTGGCCATCGACGCCAAGTTCTGGGGTGTGGTGGTGATGGGCGGTGCCGTGATCATCCTGTTCTTTCTGCCATGGCTGGACTACAGCCCGGTCAAGTCGATCCGCTACCGTCCCGACTGGCACAAGTACCTGTACGGCATCTTCGTGATCAACTTCCTGATCCTGGGTTACCTGGGCGTGCAGCCGCCATCGGCCATCGGTGAGCGCGTGTCGCAGGTGGGTACCTTGTTCTACTTCGGCTTCTTCATCCTGATGCCCTGGTGGAGCCGCCTGGGCACGTCCAAGCCGGTGCCTGACCGTGTGACCTTTGCCGCGCACTGAGCGGGAGACAAGAACAATGAAGAAACTCATCCTCACGCTGATCGCAGCCCTGGGCATTGTTTCGGGTGCGCAGGCCGCCGAAGGCGGCATTGCATGGGACAAGGCGCCCAACAAGACCAATGACCTCGCATCGCTGCAGAACGGTGCCAAGATCTTCGTCAACTACTGCCTGAGCTGCCATTCGGCGGCGTTCATGCGCTACAACCGCCTGCGCGACATCGGCCTGACCGAGCAGGAGATCAAGGACAACCTGTTGTTCGCGACCGACAAGGTCGGCGAGACCATGAAGGCGTCCATCGATCCCAAGCAGGCCAAGGAGTGGTTCGGCGCCAATCCGCCCGACCTGACCGTGATCGCGCGTTCGCGTGCCGGCCATGGCGGCACCGGTGCCGATTACCTGTACACCTTCCTGCGCACTTTCTACCGCGACGAGACCAAGGCCACGGGTTGGAACAACCTGGCTTTCCCGAGCGTCGGCATGCCCCACGTGCTGTGGGAAATGCAGGGCGACCGCCGCCCGGTCTTCGAGGAGCACGAAAGCCATGGCCACAAGACCCAGGTCTTCAAGGGCTGGCAGCAGGTGACCCCTGGAACGGTGACGCCTTTGCAGTTCGAACAGAATATCGGCGATCTCGTGAACTACCTGCAATGGATGGGTGAGCCCGCGCAGAACACCCGCATCCGTGTCGGTGTCTGGGTGCTGCTCTTCCTGGGTGTGTTCACAGTCATTGCCTGGAGACTGAACGCGTCGTTCTGGAAAGACGTCAAATAACACGCCAGATCCATATGCCCCACCCCTTTGCCGGGATGGGGCGGGGTCTTTACAGAGTGGGTGCTTTTAGCCCCCACTCTTTTGATTTTTAGGAGCCTCCCACCATGATGGTGCTTTACTCGGGAACGACCTGTCCCTTCTCCCACCGCTGCCGCTTTGTCCTGTTCGAAAAGGGCATGGACTTCGAAATCCGCGATGTGGACCTGTACAACAAGCCCGAAGACATCAGCGTGATGAACCCCTACGGCCAGGTGCCCATCCTGGTCGAGCGCGACCTGATCCTGTACGAGTCGAACATCATCAACGAGTACATCGACGAGCGCTTCCCGCACCCGCAGCTGATGCCCGGCGACCCGGTGGACCGTGCCCGCGTGCGCCTGTTCCTGCTCAACTTCGAGAAGGAACTGTTCGTGCACGTGAACATCCTGGAGTCGCGTGCGACCAAGGGCAACGAGAAGGCGCTGGAAAAGGCGCGGGCCCACATCCGCGACCGCCTGACGCAGCTGGCCCCCGTGTTCCTCAAGAACAAGTACATGCTGGGCGACAACTTCTCCATGCTGGACGTGGCCATTGCCCCGCTGCTGTGGCGCCTGGACTACTATGGCATCGACCTGAGCAAGAATGCCGCCCCGCTGCTCAAGTACGCCGAGCGCATCTTCTCGCGCCCCGCCTACATCGAAGCGCTGACGCCCTCCGAAAAGGTCATGCGCAAGTAATGCGCGTGCGTCCCTAGCCTGTCCTTGATCGCCATTTGCCCATGAATGCCACGGAATCCACGTCCACACGCCCCTACCTGATCCGCGCCCTCTATGAGTGGTGCACGGACAACGGGCTCACGCCCTACGTAGCGGTGCGCGTGGACGATTCCGTGCAGGTGCCGCGCGAGTATGTGAACGATGGCGAGATCGTGCTGAACATCAGTTACGACGCCACCAGTTCGCTGCAGCTGGGCAATGACTTCATCGAGTTCAAGGCCCGTTTTGGCGGCAAGCCGCGCGAGATCCTGGTGCCTGTGGGTCGGGTGATCGCGATCTACGCTCGCGAGAACGGGCAGGGCATGGCGTTTCCCCCGCCGGTGGACAACCTGGCGGGCGGTGCCCAGCCACAGATCCTGCCGTCCTCGGCTCCCGCCGAGTTGTCCCAGGTGCCGATGGCCGTGCCGTCGGCGTCGCCTGCGGACGACCGGGTGGTGCATCTGGTGCCAGGGGAGTCCCCAGCCGCCGATGGTGGAGACGGCAACCCGCCGCGTCCTTCGCCCGCTGGCGGTGGCCGCCCCGCGCTCAAGCGGGTGAAATAAGCCAGCGCACACCTTCCCGGTTCATTTTCGGGTTGTTTTTGCAGGATAAAATCCAGCCTTCGCCGGTTTAGCTCAGTTGGTAGAGCACCCGCCTTGTAAGCGGTAGGTCATCAGTTCGATTCCGATAACCGGCACCATCTTTCGCCTCTTTTTTCGTCCATTCGCTGCACCTGTCAGGCCTATCGCCTGTTTTTCAGGTTTGAACTTTCAGCCGAATGGAGTTAACCTCCCACCCCCGGCTGCGCAAGTGCGCCTGCAATGCAGGCAGCAGTTGCCGGATCTTGGCCGCGGCGGCATTGCTCTTGACCAGCAGGCACCAGGTGGACCCATCGATGGGCCCGGCCTGGACGGACTGGCGCAGGCCGGCAGGTATCAACAATTCAATGGCCTTGAGCCGTTCGCTGGAGTCGCGTGTCAATGCGGTGAGCATGTGCAGCGTGGGAGATTCCGCGCTGGCTTGCTGCAGGGTGACGGCGTGGTGGCGGCGGGTCATGGGGATGCGCCGGTGGGCGTGGAGATGTCGTAGTGCACCTGATTATCACGGACGCCCGTTTGGCGCGCAGCCGCGCCATTCACCTTTCCGGGGTTCGCCTTCTGCTGGCGGGCCTGGTTCTTTCCCTCGGACTCATGGTCACGGCCGCCAGCCTGTACCACTGGGTCTTCCTCAAGGGCGCGCGCGAGGGCTGGCCGGTGTTCGGCGCCCTGGTGCGCCTGGTGGTGAAGGATGAATTCGCCGAGCGCGACCGCTTCATGCGCGCCAACCTGGATGCCATGGCGCGGCGGGTCGGCGAAATGCAGGCGCGCATGGTGCAACTGGAGTCCCTGGGTGAGCGCGTGCTGGGCCTGGCAGGCATGCCGGCCACCGAGTTGCGCAGCGACGGGCGTGGCGGTGCGCTGGTGAGCGCCCACAACCTGAGCATGGAAGAGCTGCAGGCCACGCTCGATGACCTAGAGCGCCTGACCAACCAGCGCGTGGACCTGATGACGGTGATGGAGTCGCGCCTGTTCGACCAGCACATCCGCAAGAAGATGGTTCCCACGCATGCGCCTGTGGCCGGCAAAGCGCCGGGGTCGTCCTTTGGCTGGCGCATCGACCCCATTACCGGGCAGTCGGCACTGCACACGGGGCTGGACTTCCAGGCCGATACGGGGACGGCCATCCTGGCCGCTGCCGGGGGTGTGGTCGTGACGCAGGAATACCATCCGGCCTACGGCAACATGATCGAGGTGGACCATGGCAACCAGTTGGTGACGCGCTATGCCCACGCCTCGCGTACCTTGGTGAAACAAGGGGACATCGTGCGGCGTGGCCAGAAGATTGCCGAGGTGGGCACCACCGGGCGTTCCACGGGCCCGCACCTGCACTTTGAAGTGCTGGTGCAAGGGGTTTTCCAGGACCCGCAGAAGTTTCTCAGTGCCGGCAGCGCAGTCGCGGGAGGCCAGGTTGCCACGGCGCAAAGGCCGGGCCTGGTGGCTGCTTCCGGCAGCCCTGCGGCAGGCAGGTAAAATCGCGGGTCCGGCGTTCGCAGCCCACGGTAGTGCAGTCCTTGCAATACCCGGCGGCGGACCCACCTGATCACAATTCATCTTAGGGGTTTCGGTCGCTTTGCGCGCTGATTGCAGCGGGTGAGGCGGTCCTGTTCGCATGGCCACCAACTTCCTTACCAAAATATTCGGCAGCCGCAATGACCGGCTTCTCAAGCAATACCGCAAGACGGTGACTCACATCAATGCGATGGAGCCCGACTACGAGAAGCTGACGGACGAGCAGCTCCGCGCCAAGACGCAGGAGTTCAAGGACCGGGTGGCCAAGGGCGAGTCGCTGGACGATATCCTGCCCGAGGCGTTTGCGGTGGTGCGCGAAGGCTCCAAGCGCATCATGAAGATGCGCCACTTCGACGTGCAGTTGCTGGGCGGCATGGCGCTGCACTTCGGCAAGATCGCCGAAATGCGCACCGGTGAAGGCAAGACCCTGACCGCCACGCTGCCGGTGTACCTGAACGCGCTGTCCGACAAGGGCGTGCACGTGGTGACCGTGAACGATTACCTGGCCAACCGCGATGCGCAGTGGATGGGCCGTCTGTACAACTTCCTGGGCCTGTCGGTGGGTATCAACCTGCCCAACATGCCCCGTGAGGAAAAGCAGGCCGCCTACCGCTCGGACATCACCTACGGCACGAACAACGAATACGGCTTCGACTACCTGCGCGACAACATGGTCTACGAGGCCGCAGACCGCGTGCAGCAGGGCCTGAACTTCGCCATCGTCGACGAGGTGGACTCGATCCTGATCGACGAGGCGCGCACGCCCCTGATCATCAGCGGCCAGGCCGAGGACCACACGGCCATGTACATCGCCATGAACAAGGTGGTGCCGCTGTTGATCCGCCAGGAAGGCGAAGCCGATGCCCGCACCGGCGAGGGCGTGACCAAGCCGGGCGACTTCACGCTCGACGAGAAGACCCACCAGGTGTTCCTGACCGAGCAGGGCCACGAGAGCGCCGAGCGCATCCTGGCCAGTCACGGCCTGATTGCCGAAGGCGCCTCGGTCTACGACCCGGCCAACATCACGTTGATGCACCACCTGTACGCAGCGCTGCGTGCCAACCACCTGTACCACCGCGACCAGCACTATGTGGTGCAAAACGGTGAGATCGTGATCGTGGACGAGTTCACCGGCCGCCTGATGTCGGGCCGCCGCTGGAGCGAAGGCCTGCACCAGGCCGTGGAAGCCAAGGAAGGCGTGAACATCCAGGCCGAGAACCAGACGCTGGCCTCGATCACCTTCCAGAACTACTTCCGCCTGTACAACAAGCTCGCGGGCATGACCGGTACGGCCGACACCGAAGCCTACGAGTTCCAGGAAATCTACGGCCTGGAGACCACGGTGATCCCGCCGAACCGCCCGAGCCGCCGCGACGATCAGCTCGACCGTGTGTACAAGACCACGCGCGAAAAGTACGAAGCCGCCATCAAGGACATCCGCGAATGCCACGAGCGTGGCCAGCCGGTGCTGGTGGGCACGACGTCGATCGAGAACTCCGAAATCATCGACCAGTTGCTCAACAAGGAAGGTCTGCCGCACCAGGTGCTCAATGCCAAGCAACATGCCCGTGAGGCCGACATCGTGGCCCAGGCCGGGCGTGCCGGCATGATCACCATCGCCACCAACATGGCAGGGCGCGGTACCGATATCGTGCTGGGCGGCAACATCGAAAAACTGATCGCCGAGGTCGAAGCCGACGAATCGCTGGACGCAGCCGGGCGCGAAGCCCGGATCGCCCAGGTGCGCGCCGACTGGTCCGCGGACCACGAGAAGATCAAGGCCCTGGGCGGCCTGCGCATCATCGCCACCGAGCGCCACGAGTCTCGCCGCATCGACAACCAGCTGCGTGGCCGTTCGGGCCGCCAGGGCGACCCAGGTTCCTCGCGCTTTTACCTGAGCCTGGACGATTCGCTGATGCGCATCTTCGCAGGCGACCGGGTCAAGGCCATCATGGACCGACTGAAGATGCCCGATGGCGAGGCCATCGAGGCGGGCATCGTGACCCGCAGCATCGAGTCGGCCCAGCGCAAGGTGGAGGCCCGCAACTTCGACATCCGCAAGCAATTGCTGGAATACGACGATGTGGCCAACGACCAGCGCAAGGTGATCTACCAGCAGCGCAACGACATCCTCGATGCTTCGGAGCTGTCGGACGTGATTGCCGCCATGCGCGACGATTGCATGACCGACCTGGTGCGCCAGTACGTGCCGGCCGAATCCGTGGAAGAGCAGTGGGACCTCCCCACGCTGCAGAAGGTGCTGGCCGACGAGTGGCAGGTCGATATCGACCTCAAGGCACTGGTGGAAGGCTCGAGCGCGATCACCGACGACGAGATCCTGGAAAAGGTCGTGCAGGCTGCCCAGGCCGCGTTCGACGCCAAGGTGGAGCAGGTCGGCCGCGAGAACTTCACGCAGTTCGAACGCGTGGTGCTGCTGCAGAACTTCGACTCCAACTGGCGCGACCACCTGAGCTCGCTCGATTACCTGCGCCAGGGCATCCACCTGCGCGGCTACGCGCAAAAGCAGCCCAAGCAGGAATACAAGCGCGAAGCTTTCGAGCTGTTCCGCCAGTTGATCGATCAGGTCAAGAACGAAGTCACCAAGGTGCTGATGACCGTGCAGGTGCAGTCGCAAGCCCAGCTGGACCAGGCCGCCCAGGACATGGAAAGCCGTGCTGAAAGCATTGCCAACGTGACCTACACGGCGCCCACCGAAACCGGCGATGTGGAAACCACGTTGGAGCAGCGCCAGGCCGCAGGTGCCCAGGAGTTGCCTTTGCCCGAAGGCATGCGCGTGTCGCGCAACGACCCCTGCCCTTGCGGCAGCGGCAAAAAATACAAGGCATGCCACGGCAAGCTGGCTTGATCTTCTGACGATTGCAACACGGGCTTCGGCCCGTGTTTTCATTGGCGCGCCACGGTTTTCCGCATAATCGGACGCAGTTTTTCACGAAAGAGCCTCCCCCCATGCCTGTCCATCTTCTTGCCCCCGTTGCCGCCGATCTGCATGCGATTGCCGGTGTCCGCATTGGTGTCGCCGAAGCCGGTGTCCGCAAGGCCCACCGCAAGGACCTCACCGTGTTCCTGCTCGACGAGGGCGCCAGCGTGGCGGGCGTGTTCACGCAGAACCGCTTTTGCGCGGCGCCGGTGCAGGTCGGGCGCGAGCACCTGGCCGGCGGGCAGGGCATCCGCGCGATGGTGATCAACACCGGCAATGCCAACGCCGGCACCGGTGCCGACGGTCTTGCGCGTGCGCGTGCCACCTGCGTGGCCATGGCGCGCCAGCTGGACGTGGCGCCCGAACAGGTGCTGCCGTTCTCCACCGGCGTGATCATGGAGTCCTTGCCCGTTGACCGCATCGAGGCCGGCCTGCCCGCTGCCATTGCCGATGCGCAGCCCGACCACTGGGCGCGCGCCGCTGAAGGCATCATGACCACCGACACGCTGCCCAAGGCTTTTTCGGCCCAGGTGCAGATTGCGGGCACGACGGTGTCCATCACCGGCATCAGCAAGGGCGCCGGCATGATCCGCCCGAACATGGCGACCATGCTGGGTTTCATGGCCACGGATGCCTGCGTGCACCCCTCGGTGATGCAGCAACTGGCGCGCGAGCTGGCCGATGGGTCGTTCAACCGCGTGACCATCGACGGCGATACCTCGACCAACGATTCCTTTGTGGTCGTGGCCACGAACAAGGCGGCGCACGCTCCGATCACCGATCTGGCCAGTGCCGAAGGCAAGTCCCTGCAGGCAGCCATGCTGCAGGTGGCGCAGAAGCTGGCCCAGGCCATCGTGCGCGATGGCGAAGGCGCCACCAAGTTCATCACCGTGCGCGTCGAAGGCGGCAAGACCGGCGACGAGTGCCGCAAGGTGGCCTACGCCATCGCCCATTCGCCCCTGGTCAAGACGGCTTTCTTCGCCAGCGACCCGAACCTGGGCCGCATCCTGGCGGCCGTGGGCTACGCCGGCATTGACGACCTGGACCAGACCGGGATCGATTTGTACCTGGACGACGTGCACGTGGCCGTGAAGGGCGGGCGCAACCCGGCCTACCGCGAGGAAGATGGCCAGCGCGTGATGAAGCAAAGCGAGATCACCGTGCGCGTGGTGCTGGGCCGGGGTGATGCGGCCGACACCGTGTGGACCTGCGATTTCAGCCACGAGTACGTGACCATCAACGCGGATTACCGCTCCTGAACACGCGAGCCTCTGGCACATGAACCAAGCACTGGAACACCTGATCGCGCGCGCGGAGCAACTGATCACCCGCATCGAGGCGGCCTTGCCGCAGCCGCTGTCCGCGCCCGACTGGACGGCCTCGATCGCCTGGCGCTACCGCAAGCGCAGCAGCGGCCATGGCACGCTGGAGCCCGTGCGCCATGTGGCGGCCATGGCCCTCAGCGAGCTCAAGGAGATCGATGGTCAAAAGGACAAGATCGAGCGCAACACGCGCCAGTTCGTGCAGGGCAAGCCGGCCAACAACGTGCTGCTCACGGGCGCGCGTGGCACGGGCAAGTCCTCGCTGATCAAGGCCTGCTTGAATGCCTACGCGCCGCAGGGCCTGCGCCTGATCGAGGTGGACAAGGCCGACCTGACAGACCTGCCCGACATCGTGGACGTGGTCTCGGCACGGCCGGAGAAGTTCATCGTCTTCTGCGATGACCTGAGCTTTGAAGAGGGCGAACCGGGCTACAAGGCGCTCAAGTCCATCCTCGATGGATCGGTGGCCGCAGCCACGCCGAACGTGCTGATCTATGCCACCAGCAACCGCCGCCACCTGCTGCCTGAGTACATGACCGAGAACCTGACCTATACGCACAGTGAGGACGGCGAGGTACACCCCGGCGAGGTGGTCGAGGAAAAGATCTCGCTGTCGGAACGCTTTGGCCTGTGGGTGAGCTTCTACCCGTTCAGCCAGGACGAGTACCTGGCCATCGTGGCACAGTGGCTCTCGTCGCTGGGCGTGGATGCCCCGGAGATTGCAGCGGCACGCCCCCAGGCCCTGGTGTGGGCGCTGGAGCGGGGCTCGCGCAGCGGCCGCGTGGCCTACCAGTTCGCACGCGATTATGCGGGGCGCCAGGGTGGCTGAGTTCGTGGTTGGCGAGGCGGCGGTGCGCAAGCACACCGAGGTGGCGGTGGGCATCCTGGTGCGCCCGGACGGCGCGCTGCTGTTGTCCACCCGCCCACCAGGCAAGCCCTATGCGGGCTACTGGGAGTTTCCAGGCGGCAAGCTGGAAGCCGGCGAGACGGTGGAGCAGGCACTGCGGCGCGAGCTGGTCGAGGAGCTGGGCGTGAGCATCGGGCCCGCTGAGGTCTGGAAGGTCACCGAGCACGACTACCCGCACGCGCTGGTGCGGCTGCACTGGTGCAAGGTGCACGCATGGACCGGGGAATTCGAGATGCGCGAAGGCCAGGAGATGGCCTGGCAGCAGTTGCCCCTGGAGGTCAGCCCCGTGTTGCCAGGGGCCTACCCGGTGCTGCAATGGCTGTCCGAGGAGCGCGGCCTGGCGTTCGCGGCGCCGGAGCTTCCGAAAGCCTGAAGCCGAGGGCCCCTACCTGCTGCCCATACGGATTTGCCTTCAGCCGTATAACGAGGCGGGAAGCCGCAGACAGTGCTGTAGCACGGCAAGGCGGACCAACGAAGTTAGACGGCTGAAGGCAAATCCGTATTCAGTGCTGTAGCTTGGGGTCGCCGTACTGCGCGTCTGCTGGCGGCGCTTCGGCGGGCATGCGGAAGTCTTCGCTGGCCCAGGCGCCCAGGTCCACCTGCTTGCAGCGTTCGCTGCAGAACGGCCGGTAGGCGTTGGCGGGGCTGTAGATGCTGTCGCCCCCGCAGGTGGGGCAGACAACGATGCGGGCAGCGGTGCTGCCAGGGGGTGTTTTGGGGGCCATGGTGGGCGTCTCCTTCACGCGCACAGGGTCAGTTCAAACGCGGCATCCTCCGCGCAGGAATGCAGGCGGCCATCGGCCTCCTGGCGCATGAGCCGCACCGACACGATCAGGCGGTTGCCACTGATTTCGGGGATGAGCCCCAGCGATGGGTCCATGCGCAGGCGCAGCAACTGGAAGGTGCGACCCTGGGGCAGGTTCTGCTGGAACTGGCCGCGCTCGGCGGCCACCTTCTGCGGCACTCCCGAGTCGCGCAGCAGCTTGAGCAGCACATAGATGGACTCGGCCATGGGCGCGAGGGTGGAGGCCCATTCCTGCAGTGCGTTCTGGCGGTAGGCCACGTCCCGGTGCTGCCAGGCGTAGTAGGCGGGCAGGTCGAAGCCGCAGGTTCCGCCCGGAATGCCGACACGGCTGCGGATACTCATCAGCCAGTCGTTCTCCGTGAGGGCATGGCCCGACTTGCCGTTCTGGGTGTTCAGGGCCGTGAAGCAGTGATCGAGCTGTGCGATGACCGCATCCAGTGCCGCCTCGGAGATGGATGGGTTGCCGCGGTAGCTGTCGAGCTGGTGCTTGTGCTTTTCGATGTCCTTGAGCACGTCCGATTTCAGATCGGCGCGGGCAGCCACATCCATGATCTCGAAGATCGTGACCAGCGCAAAATGGTGGTCCAGGGCGTGGGAGCGCGGAATCAGTTCGCCGAGCCGGCGAAACAGCTGCTCCAGACGCAGGTACGTTCTGAGGCGCTCGTTGAAAGGGTATTCGTAAAGGATCACGCTGGCGGGTTCCCGGGGCTCTCAGGGGTATTCTGTGGCACCGTTGGCGTGCACTCTGCAGAAACAGGGCGCAACAGGCTGCGCGTGCATCATAGCCCGAACAGCTGCCCCAGCTGCGCTGCCTGGGCCTGCAATTGCGTCAATGTGCAGTGCAGGCCGTTGAACACCACGATATCCGCCGCCGCGCGGCGCACCGGGCGGCTCGCCTGGTGAGAAAGGATGGCCTGCACGGCCTCCCCGGTGAGCCCGCTGCGCTGCACCACGCGCTCGATCTGGGTTTCGGGAGGGCAGTCGATCACGACCACGGCGTCGAGCTGCCGGGCCCAGCGCCCCGACTCCACCAGCAAGGGAATGTCGTGCACGATCAGCCGCCTGCCGTCCTGCAGGGCCTGCCGGGCTTCTTCAGCGCTGCGCTGTGTCACCAGGGGGTGCACGATGGATTCCAGCCGCAACCGCGCATCGCCATCCGAGAAGGCCAGGGCGCGCATGCGGGCCCTGTCGAGCGCTCCGGCCGCATCGACATAGTCGGGGCCAAACGTCTGCCGGATCGCTTCGATGGCCGCACCGCCGGGACCTGTGACGCTGCGCGCTATCTGGTCGGCATCGATCAGTGCGGCGCCCAGAGAGGCCAGCAACTGGCCAAAGGTGCTCTTGCCGCTGCCGATGCCCCCGGTCAGGCCGATGCGCATGGGTTACAGGCCCATCAGGCCCAGCACCGCCTGGAAGATGGCCTCGGGTGTGAACACCATGGACACCAGGCCCGCGCCGACCAGGAAGGGGCCGAAAGGAATGTAGCCACCTTCGCGCAAGCGGTTCCTGAATTTCATGACCAGGCCCACGATGGCGCCGATCACCGAGGCCATGAGGATGATGGGAACCAGGGCCTGCCATCCAAACCAGGCGCCGAGCGCGGCGAACAGCTTGAAGTCGCCATAGCCCATGCCTTCCTTGCCGGTGACCAGCTTGAAGCCCCAGTACACGAGCCACAGGGACAGATAGCCGGCAGCGGCACCTGCCACCGAGGCAGCAGGCGGTATGCCTGTCCACCCCACAGTGGAGGCAATCAGTCCAGCCCAGAGCAAGGGCAGGGTGATGTCATCGGGCAACAGGGTCGTATCCCAGTCGATCAGGGCAAGCGCCACCATGGCAGCGGCAAAGACACACCAGACCAGGGTCGGAGCCGACAACCCTCCCCAGTGGCCCAGGAAGGCAAACAGGGCCGCGGTGCCCAGTTCCACCAACGGGTAGCGCACACTGATGTGAACCCCGCAGGAAGAGCATTTGCCGCGCAGGAACAGATAGCTCAGGACGGGAATGTTTTCGTACCACCGGACCATGTGCCCACAGGCCTGGCAGCGTGACCGGGGAACCATAAGATTGAATGGCTCTGCTGTGGGTGGCTGTTGTCTTTCGACGGCTCTTTCCGCCTCGCTGCCAGGTGCCTGCCGCGCCGTCTGCTCTGCGGCGTATGCGGTGACTTCAGCATCCCACTGCCGTTCCATCATCTTGGGCAACCGGTAAATTACGACGTTCAGGAAACTGCCGATCAACAAGCCCAGGACGCCGACCAACGCGGCGCTCCACCACGGATCCAGAAGCATTAAACGACCTGGCCGAGCTTGAAGATGGGCAGGTACATCGACACCACGATACCGCCAATCAGCGTGCCCAGGAACACGATGATGATGGGTTCCATCAGGCTGGAAAGGCCTGCGACCATGTCATCCACCTCGGCTTCGTAGAAATCGGCAGCCTTGCCCAGCATGTGGTCGATAGAGCCCGATTCTTCACCGATGGCACACATCTGGATGACCATCGATGGGAAGATATTCGCATTGCCCATGGCCGCCGTGAGGCTGGTGCCGGTGGAAACTTCCTGCTGGATCTTTTCGGTGGCTACAGCGTAGACCGAGTTGCCCGAGGCGCCGCCGACGGAATCGAGGGCTTCCACCAGCGGAACGCCGGCGGCGAACATGGTGGCCAAGGTTCGGGTCCAGCGAGCCACGCAGGATTTGTCGATCAACGCGCCGAAAATGGGCATCTTCAAGAGGGCGCGGTCCATGAAGCGCTGCATCTTCTCGTTGCGGCGCCACGCTTCCATGAAGAAATAAAACCCGCCGCCAATGACCCCGAAGATCAGCCACCACCATTTGACGAAAACATCACTGATGCCCATAACGATCAGTGTGGGCGCGGGCAGATCCGCGCCAAAGGATGAGAATACCTCCTTGAAGGCCGGAATCACAAAAATCATGATCACTGTGACCACCACAAAGGCCACAATCAACACAGAAATAGGGTACATCAATGCCGATTTGATCTTGGACTTGATGGCTTCCGTCTTTTCCATGTAGGTCGCCAACCGGTCCAGCAGGGCTTCCAGAATACCGGCCGCTTCACCGGCCTCCACCAGGTTGCAGTAGAGGGTGTCGAAGTACAGGGGATGCTTGCGGAACGCGCCATTCAGCGAAGTGCCTGTTTCCACATCGGTGCGGATGTCGTTGAGCAGCTTGGTCACGCTGGCATTGGTATTGCCGCGGCCGACAATGTCGAACGATTGCAGCAGGGGCACACCGGCCTTCATCATGGTGGCCAACTGGCGCGTGAACAGGGCGATGTCTTTGGGCTTGATTTTCTTGCCCGATTTCATCCGCCGCTTTTTGATCTTGGTTGGGAACACGCCCTGGCGGCGCAGCGTGGCCTGGACCTGGTTTTCGCCGCCCGCACGGATTTCGCCGCGCACGATCTTGCCGGCGCGGTCCTTGCCTTCCCATTCGAAGACGAAATCCTTGATGTCCTTCGCTGCTGCTGCTGTCGCCATGGTATTCCCCGTCGCTATTCTGTAATGTTTATTCGTTGGTCACGGCCAACACCTCTTCAAGGGAGGTTTGCCCCAGCTTGGCCTTGTAAAGGGCTGCATCGCGCAGGGATCGCACCCCCTCCGACCGGGCCTGTTCGGCGATTTCCAGCGCACTGCCGTCGCGCAGAATGATGCGCTGGATTTCCTCGGAGATAGGCATCACCTGGTAGACCCCGACGCGGCCTTTGTATCCGTTGTTGCAGGCAGAGCAACCCACCGGACGGTAGGGGACCCAGGATCCATCCAGCTCTTCCTCGGAGTAGCCCGCATCCACAAGCGCCTCATGAGGAATGTCTGCAGGCACCTTGCACACGGGGCACAGTCGCCGTGCCAGTCGCTGCGCAGTAATCAGGATCACGCTGGACGCGATGTTGAACGGCGCGATGCCCATGTTGCGCATGCGCGTGAGCGTCGTGGGGGCATCGTTGGTGTGCAGCGTAGACAGCACCAAGTGGCCCGTTTGGGCGGCCTTGATCGATATGTCGGCGGTTTCCAGATCGCGGATTTCCCCCACCATGATGATGTCGGGGTCCTGGCGCAGAAATGACTTGAGCGCCACGGCAAAGGTCAGGCCGGCCTTGTCGTTGACGTTGACCTGGTTCACGCCGGGCAGGTTGATTTCCGAGGGGTCTTCTGCCGTGGCGATGTTCACCCCCGGCTTGTTCAGCAGGTTCAGGCAGGTGTAGAGTGATACCGTCTTGCCGGAGCCGGTAGGGCCAGTCACCAGAATCATGCCGTAAGGGCGACTGATGGCGTCCATCAGCCGCGCTTTTTCTTCGGGTTCGTAGCCCAATGCATCGATGCCCAGCTTGGCACTGGAAGGATCCAGAATACGGATCACGATCTTTTCGCCAAACAGCGTGGGCAGGGTACTCACCCGAAAATCGATCACCCGGTCGGGGCCGATTTTCAGTTTCATCTTTCCGTCCTGCGGCACGCGCTTTTCGGAAATATCCATCCGCGAGATCACCTTGATGCGCGAGGCCAGCTTGTCCTTGATGGCAATGGGAGGCGATGTGATTTCGCGCAATTCACCGTCAATGCGAAATCGCACGCGGTACTGGTGCTCATAGGGTTCGAAATGCAGATCGGATGCCCGCATATTGAAGGCATCGAGCAACATCTTGTGCAGGAATTTGACAACCGGGGCATCCTCGACATCGGAGGCGCCTGCATCGGCTGGATCTGCCGCTTCTTCGATGGGGACATCGTCGAATTCAAAATCGCCCCCGCTGGTCATGCTCTCCATCGACTCACTGGTCGATTTGGTGCTGCTTTCTACCAGTCGATTCAGTTTGTCATATTCGGCAATAATCCAGTCCACCCCCATCTGGGTCGTGAACTTGATTTTCTCGGCGGCTTCCTGGTCCGTGGGGTCGGCCGTTGCAACGATCAGGCGGTTGTTGCGCTTGCTCAGCACCACCACCCGGTAGGACTGGCAGATTTTGGCGTCCAGCAGGTCCTTGGGCAGCCGCAGAGGGTCGATGGCTTCCAGGTCCAGCAGCGGGGCGCCGAATACGGCCGATACCGTGTGGGCCAGGTCCGTCGCGGACACCACCCCCGAACCTGTCAATTCCGCAATAAAACTGGTGCGGCTAACTTGTGACTTTTTGTAAATATCTTCGGCTGCCTTCTGGGTCAGCTTTCCCGCAGACATCAACGCCCGCCCCAAGCCCGGAAGGGCTATTGCAGGTGTTTCTTTCTGAGCAGTATCTACAGCAGCCATGTAACCGGTAATGTGTTAAGGGTGGATAACGAGCCATCCTATCATCGCCTATTGGCATTGACCTGTACAGCGCTGCATATTGGCGCTGGCACCACACCTTGAGCGTGATTTTGTGCAGGCGGGAAGAGGTGGTCGGGGTGAGAGGATTCGAACCTCCGGCCTCTACGTCCCGAACGTAGCGCTCTACCAGGCTAAGCTACACCCCGAGTGGCGCCGGCAAGGGGCGCCGGGACCGCACGCTGCATGGGGGTGTGGCCTATGCGCGACGGTCCAGCAATTGCGATGCCAAGTGTAGCAAGCCGGCGGTGAAACCGTTGTCGGGCAAGGTCTTCAGGGCGGCGATGGCCCGGTGGGCTTCCGAGACCGCTGCGGCACGGGTAATTTCCAGTGCGCCGGTTTCCCGGACGATGGCGACGATGGCTGGCAACTGCTCGGTGGACCCTTGCTCGATGGCTTCGCGGATGATGGTGGCCTGGGCGCTGGTGCCGCGCTGCATGGCCGCGATCAGGGGCAGGGTGGATTTGCCCTCGCGCAGGTCGTCACCGAGGTTTTTCCCCATCTCGCTGGCATCGCCATCGTAGTCGAGCACGTCGTCGATGATCTGGAACGCCGTGCCCAGCGCCTGGCCGTACATGGCGCAGGCTTCTTCGAGTTCGGGTGGGCTGCCCGCCAGGATGGCGCCCAGCCGGGCGCTGGCCTCGAAGAGCTTGGCGGTCTTGGAGCGGATCACGCGCAGGTAGCCCTCTTCATCCAGCGAGGCGTCGTGCATGTTCATCAGCTGCTGCACTTCGCCCTCGGCGATCACGTTGGTGGCCTCCGACAGGATCTCCATGACACGCATGCTGCCGGTTTCCACCATCATCTGGAAGGAGCGCGTGTGCAGGAAGTCGCCCACGAGCACGCTGGCCGGGTTGCCGAAGGCCTCGTTGGCCGTCGCGCGGCCGCGCCGCAGGGTCGATGCGTCCACTACGTCGTCATGCAGCAGCGTGGCGGTGTGGATCAGTTCCACCACCGCGGCCAGGCCAAAGCGATGCGCGCCGCGGTAGCCGAGGGCGCCACAGACCAGCAGCAGCAGCGCAGGGCGCAGACGCTTGCCGCCCGCCGCGATGATGTACTGCGAGATCTGCGCGACCAGGGGGACGGAGGAAGTGAGGCGTGCTGCAATCACCCGGTCCACCTCGTGCATGTCGGCGGCGATGAGCGTGAGTGCGGGCGTGGCGGCTGTTTGGGAGTGGTCAGTCAAGATAGGAGCGCTCAGAGTGCAGCGGATTATAGGAACGGCCATGGCCTTCCCGTCCTGGCGATGTGCTGCGTACGGTGCAGATGTCGCTGGCTTGCTACGATCCATGGGCTATGCTAAACTAGCCGGCTCTGCAGAAATTCGTCTGCGGAACTCATATCAAGAGGTCAACATGTACGCGGTCATAAAAACCGGCGGCAAGCAGTATCGCGTTGCTTCCGGCGAAAAAATTAAAGTAGAACAGATTGCTGCGGACGTAGGCCAGGAAATTGTGATCGACCAGGTTCTGGCTGTCGGCAACGGCGCTGAACTGAAGGTGGGTACGCCCCTGGTGTCCGGTGCAACGGTCAAAGCCACTGTCGTGGCGCACGGCAAGCACGACAAAGTGCACATCTTCAAGATGCGCCGTCGCAAGCACTATCAGAAACGTCAAGGTCACCGTCAGCAGTTCACCGAACTGCAAATCGGCGTGATCGCTGCTTAACAGGGAGCTGATGTCATGGCACAGAAAAAAGGCGGCGGCTCTACGCGAAACGGACGTGACTCCAAGCCAAAGATGCTGGGTGTCAAGGCGTTCGGTGGTGAACTGATCAGTGCTGGCTCCATCATCGTGCGCCAGCGCGGTACCCGTTTCCACCCCGGTACCAACGTGGGCGTTGGCAAGGACCACACCCTGTTTGCATTGGTGGACGGCCACGTGTCGTTCGGCACCAAGGGTGCACTGTCCAAGTCGACGGTCAATGTGACGGCCGCCTGAGGGTTTTCACCCCGGCAGCAAACGAAGCCCCGCCTGGTCGGGGCTTTGTTGTTTGGACAGCCTGGTACTTCCTGCCGGCGCGTCCTGTCGGCGTCTTGCACGCCCCTCGAAAAGAGCAAAGCCCTGCTGCTCCTTCACCGGTGATTTTCTTGCGCAGCGCTCTTTTGTAAACTGGATACCCATGAAGTTCGTCGATGAAGCCTATATTGACATTGCCGCCGGTGATGGTGGCAATGGCTGCGTGTCGTTCCGGCACGAAAAATACAAGGAGTTCGGCGGTCCCAATGGTGGCGATGGCGGCCGGGGCGGGCATGTGTTTGCCGTCGCCGACCCGAACCTGAACACCCTGGTCGATTTCCGCTACTCGCGCCGGCACGAGGCCAAGCGCGGCGAGCATGGCATGGGCTCGGACATGTTCGGTGCCGCTGGCTCGGACATCACGCTCAAGGTGCCTGTGGGCACCATCTTCACTGACGCCGAAACCGGCGAGGTGCTGTACGAATTGCTCAATCCGGGCGAGGTGGTCACCATTGCCAAGGGCGGCGACGGCGGCTTCGGCAACATGCGCTTCAAGAGCGCCATCAACCGTGCGCCGCGCCAGAAGACGCCGGGCTGGCCCGGTGAGAAGAAGAACCTCAAGCTCGAGCTCAAGGTGCTGGCTGATGTGGGCCTGCTGGGCATGCCCAATGCCGGCAAGTCCACCTTCATCGCCGCCGTGTCCAATGCGCGGCCGAAGATCGCGGACTACCCCTTCACCACCCTGCACCCCAACCTGGGCGTGGTGCGCGTGGCTCCCGAGCAGAGCTTCGTGATCGCCGACATCCCTGGCCTGATCGAGGGTGCCTCCGAAGGCGCGGGCCTGGGCCACCAGTTCCTGCGCCACCTGCAGCGCACCCGCCTGCTGCTGCACATCGTGGACCTGGCGCCGTTCGACGACGCGGTCGACCCGGTGGCGCAGGCCAAGGCCATCGTGGGCGAACTCAAGAAGTACGACCAGCAACTGCACGACAAACCGCGCTGGCTGGTGCTCAACAAGCTGGACATGGTGCCCGCCGAAGAGCGCGAGGAGCGCGTAAAGGATTTCGTCAAGCGCTTCAAGTGGAAGGGCCCGGTGTTCCAGATCTCCGCGCTCACCCGCGAAGGCTGCGAGCCGCTGATCCATGCCATCTACCGGCATGTGCAGACGCAACAGCGCGTGGAGAACACGCCCGAGGAAATCGATCCGCGCTTTGCGGGCGATGCGCCCGACTGAAAAACCGGGCAGCACAGGACCATGACCATGGGCCTGTACAGAACAATGCAGTGATGGCAGCCATCCTGGCCGCCCAGCGACAGAGGCAAAAGAAGCAAAAATGGTTTCCAGTGTGCTGCGGGATGCCCGCCGAATCGTCGTCAAGGTAGGCTCCAGCCTGGTCACCAACGAAGGCCGGGGCCTGGATGAGGCGGCCATCGGCGAGTGGAGCCGGCAACTCGCTGCGCTGGTGCGCGGCGAAGGCGGTGGGGTGCCGCGCGAGGTGATCATGGTCTCCAGCGGCGCGATTGCCGAGGGCATGAAGCGCCTGGGCTGGACCACCCGCCCGCATGAAGTGCACGAGTTGCAGGCCGCCGCCGCCGTCGGCCAGATGGGCCTGGCCCAGATGTACGAGACCAAGCTGCGCGAGCAGGGCATGGGCAGTGCCCAGGTGCTGCTCACCCATGCCGACCTGGCCGACCGTGAGCGCTACCTGAACGCGCGTTCCACCCTGCTCACCCTGCTGCGCCTGGGCGTGGTGCCGGTGATCAACGAGAACGATACAGTCGTCAACGACGAAATCAAGTTCGGCGACAACGACACCCTGGGGGCTCTGGTGGCCAACCTGGTGGAGGCCGACGCGCTCGTTATCCTCACCGACCAGAAGGGCCTGTACACGGCCGACCCGCGCCGTGACCCCGCCGCACAATTCGTGCACGAGGCCAAGGCCGGAGACCCCGCGCTTGAAGCCATGGCCGGCGGCGCCGGCTCCAGCATCGGCAAGGGCGGCATGATCACCAAGATCCTGGCGGCCAAGCGCGCGGCCGGCTCGGGCGCCTCCACCGTCATCGCCTGGGGGCGCGAGCAGGACGTGCTCGTGCGCCTGGTCAAGGGCGAGGCCCTGGGCACCCTGCTGGTGGCGCAGACGCAGAAAAAGCAGGCCCGCAAGCAGTGGATGGCCGACCACCTGCAACTGCGCGGTGCCGTGCTGGTCGATGCCGGCGCCGCTGCCAAGGTGCGCGACGAAGGCAAGAGCCTGCTGCCCATCGGCATGACGGCCGTCGAGGGAGATTTCTCGCGCGGCGACGTGATCGCCGTGCGCGACCTGGCTGGCGTGGAGATCGCCCGGGGCCTGGCCAACTATGCCAGCGCCGAGGCCCGCCTGCTGTGCCGCAAGTCTTCCTCAGAGTTCGAACGCCTGCTCGGCTACGTGGCCGAGGCCGAGATGGTGCACCGCGACAACATGGTGCTGACAATCAAGTAGGCGGTCAGTAGGCGATCCACAGCCTGCCAGGGCAATTCTGGTCAGAAAAATGTCCCGGTCGGGGCGTATCTCCCGCCAGTACGCTCGGCTGCATGGGGCAGACACCCGGTATGGCTGCCTCGGGCGCGGAGCATGGCAAGCCGCCAAGGCCTGCCTGCACACGCATCGGTGCTTGTTATTTGGGCGTGGGAGGGAAGCTGCTGCTGCTCCCCGTGTCTGAAGAAATGGCAGGCAACTCTTCCAGCGCCATGGGCCGGCTGTTTTGTGGATCGGGGTCGAAACTCGCACCCGGCGGAAGCTCCATGCCCGGGTTCACCAGCAGTGAACCGGTGCGGAACATGGCACTGCCCGCGTGTTCATCGCGCGCACGCATGCCGCTGCGCAGGTAGCGGTTGCGCTGCTCGTTGCGGGGCAGGAAACGCGCCAGCTCCGTCAGCGCCATTTCGTAGACGCCGCGCTTGAACTCCACCACCACGTCCAGCGGCACCCAGTAGTCGTTCCAACGCCAGGCGTCGAACTCCGGGTGGTTGGTGGCACGCAGGTTCAGATCCCAGTCGTGTCCGACCAGTTGCAGCAGATACCATATCTGCTTCTGGCCCTTGTAGTGTCCGCGCGCATCGCGGCGGATGTACCGGTCAGGCACCTCATAGCGCAACCAGTCCCGTGTACGGGCCACCAAGCGCACGTGGTTGGGGTGCAGGCCCACTTCTTCGTGCAGCTCCCTGAACATGGCCTGTTCCGGGGTTTCCCCCCGGTCAATGCCACCCTGTGGAAACTGCCAGCTGTGGGTGCGGATGCGTTTGCCCCAGAACACCTGGTTCTTCTGGTTGAGCAGGATGATGCCGACGTTCGGCCGAAAGCCGTCCCGGTCAAGCATAATCAAACCCCAAATTTTTAAACTGTGTCCATTATGCACGGCGCTTTGAGCGCAGCAAGTGGGCTGCACCCAGACGCCCTCTGCCGAAGCCGATGAAAGCCTCCCAATTCTTTATTTCCACCCTCAAGGAAGCGCCTGCGGACGCCGAGGTGGTCAGCCACCAACTCATGACGCGGGCCGGCCTGATCAAGAAGCTGGGCGCCGGCATCTACAACTACATGCCCATGGGCCTGCGCGTGGTGCGCAAGGTCGAGGCCATCGTGCGCGAGGAAATGAACCGTGCCGGCGCCGTGGAGCTCGCCATGCCCGTGGTGCAGCCCGCCGAGCTCTGGCAGGAGACAGGGCGCTTCGAGAAAATGGGCCCTGAACTCCTGCGCATCCAGGACCGCCATGGCCGCGACTTCGTCATCCAGCCTACCAGCGAAGAAGTGATCACTGACATCGCTCGCCAGGAGCTGCGCAGCTACAAACAGTTGCCAAAGAATTTCTACCAGATCCAGACGAAGTTCCGTGACGAGCGCCGTCCCCGCTTCGGCTTGATGCGGGGGCGCGAGTTCACCATGAAGGACGCCTACAGCTTCGACCGCGACCAGACTGCTGCCAAGGCGAGCTACCAGGTCATGGCCCAGGCCTACCGCCGCATCTTCGACCGCTTCGGCCTGACCTACCGTGCCGTGGCCGCCGACAGCGGCGCCATCGGCGGCGACCTGAGCGAGGAGTTCCAGGTCATCGCCGCCACCGGCGAAGACGCCATCGTCTACTGCCCCGGCAGCGACTACGCCGCCAACATGGAAAAGGCCGAGGCCCTGGCGCCCGCGGGCCCACGCGGCGCCGCCACCCAGGCCCTCGCCAAGACCCCTACGCCCGGCAAAAGCACCTGCGCCGACGTGGCCCAACTGCTGAACGTTCCGCTGAACACCACCGTCAAGTCGCTGGTGCTGGCCACCGACGAGACCAACGATGCGGGCGAAATCGTCAAGACGCAGGTCTGGCTGCTGCTGCTGCGCGGCGACCATGACATGAACGAGATCAAGGCCGGCAAGGTGCCAGGCCTGGCGGGCTTCCGCTTCGCCACCCTCGGCGAAATCGAGGAGCACTTCGGCTGCAAGCCCGGCTACCTGGGCCCCCTGGGCCTGAAAAAGCCCGTGAAGACCGTTGTGGACCGCGACGTGGCCCTCATGGCCGACTGGATCTGCGGCGCCAACGAGGCCGATTTCCACATGACCGGCGTGAACTGGGGCCGCGACCTGCCCGAGCCCGACGCCGTGGCCGACCTGCGCAACGTCGTGGCCGGCGATGCCTCGCCCGACGGCAAGGGGGAACTGGCGATCGAGCGCGGTATCGAAGTGGGCCATGTGTTCTACCTCGGTACCAAGTACAGCCGCGCCATGAACGCCACCTTCCTTGACGAGAACGGCAAGCCCCAGCCGCTGGAGATGGGTTGCTACGGCATCGGCATCACCCGCCTGCCGGCCGCAGCCATCGAGCAGAACCACGACGAGCGCGGCATCATCTGGCCCGACGCCATCGCCCCCTTCACCGTGGTCATCTGCCCCATTGGCATGGACCGCAGCGAAGAGGTCAAGGTCGCGGCGGACAAGCTGTACGCCGAGTTCCTCGCGGCCGGCGTCGATGTGCTGCTGGATGATCGGGGCGAACGCCCAGGCGCCATGTTCGCCGATTGGGAACTGATCGGCGTGCCCCACCGCGTGGTGATTGGTGACCGGGGCCTCAAGGAAGGCCAGGTCGAGTACCAGCACCGCCGCGACAGCGCTGCCACCAAGGTGGCCATCACCGACATCTGGGCCCATGTGAAGGGCCGCATGGCGGTATGAGTGGGGTGCACGGCTTCGGTGGCGGGGGCCCTGGCCTGTCCCGTCGCACCTGCCTTGCCGCGTCGCTCCTGGGGCCGTCGGCGTGGCTGGCTGCGCCCACGCTGGCGCAAGCTGGGGGCCAGCTCGAAGAGCCGTTGATGGACTCGGTGCGCACCGCGCTGAGCTCGGCCATCGCCAACCAGGCCCCACCCGAGCCCGAGTTCTTCACCACCGACACCCGCCTGCACTACACCCGCTGGCTGGCCGCGATGAGCGACCGCCTGCGCCGGCGCAAGCCCGAGTGGGAGGTGCGCCGTGACTTTCTGCAGACCGTCTGGTACGAGTCCAAGCGCGCAGGGCTCGATGTGTCCCTGGTGCTGGGCCTGATCCAGGTAGAAAGCGGGTTCCGCAAGTTCGCCGTCTCCAGCGTGGGCGCGCGCGGCTACATGCAGGTCATGCCGTTCTGGACGCGCGTGATCGGCGACGGCGACGCCGGCAAGCTGTTCCACATGCAGACCAACCTGCGCTTTGGCTGCGTGATCCTGCGCCACTACATCGACCGCGAGCGCGGTGACCTGTTCATGGCGCTGGGGCGCTACAACGGCAGCCGGGGGCGCCCGCCTTATCCGAACGCCGTCTTCGGTGCCCAGCGCAGCTGGGAGTACGTCGACCGGCCCGCAGCCGGCTGAGTCTCTCGCGGGAGCTAGACGATGGTTCCTGGCGTGTTCGCGTTGTCCTGGCTGCCCGCCTGCGACAGTCGCGAAACCATCACCTGGTCGATGCGGTAGCTGTCCACGTCCAGCACCTCGAACTTGTAGCCACCCCAGCTCACACTGTCCGTTCTGCGCGGTACGCGGCGCAGCATCACCATCAAAAAGCCGGCCAGGGTCTCGTACTCCTCGGCATGCGGCAGTTCGTCGAGCGACAGTGCGCGCAGCACATCGCCGATGGGTGTCACCCCGTCGATCAGCCAGGAGTTCTCGTCGCGCCGCACGATCTGCTCCTCGTCCAGTGGGGATACGAGATCGCCCATCACCGTGCTCATCACGTCGTTGAGGGTCACCACGCCCACCACCAGGCTGTACTCGTTGACGATGACTGCGAAATCCTCGTGCACCTGGCGGAACTGCTCGAGCACCTCGGAGAGGGTCAGCCGGTCCGGCACGATCAGCACCTTGCGCACCAGGCTGTCGTCGGCCAGCGAGATGGGCTGGTTGTTGAGCACGCGCTGGAACAGGTCCTTGGCGTCCACATAGCCCACCACATGGTCGATGTCGCCCTCGCACACCGGGTAGGTCGAGAACGGCTCTGCCGCGATGCGCAGGCGTATCACCGCGTCTGACTCGTCGCGCAGGAAAAAGGAGACCCGGTCGCGCTGCGACATGGCGCTCGACACCATGCGTGTGTCCAGCTCGAACACGTTGGTGATCACCTGCTGCTCACGCGCTGCCAGCACGCCGGCCCGGGTGCCGGCTTCCATCATGGCCAGGATGTCATCCGAGGTGATGCGGTCATCGCGCAGCGAAGACAGCCCCAGCACGCGGAACAGCGCATCTGCCAGCCGGCTGTAGAACCACACCACCGGGCGCAAAATCGTCATGCACCAGGCCATGGGCTTGGCCAGGCGCACCACCAGCCGCTCGGGCTCGGCCATGCCCAGGCGCTTGGGGAACAGGTCGGCAAACAGGATGAACAGCGAGGTGATGACCAGGAACGAGGCCAGAAAGCCCGTCGTCTGCGCATTGCCCTCGCTGAGCCACCAGCCGAACAGCGTGCTGAAATGCGGGCTCAGCGCCCCCTCGCCGACGATACCGCCGAGGATGGCCACTGCGTTCTGCCCGACCTGCACCACCGTGAAATAGTCGCCCGGCTGCTCCTGCATGCGCAGCACGCGATCGGCGCGCGCGTCGCCTTCGTCCGCCATCTGGCGCAGGCGCAGGCGGCGCGCGGCCGCGAGCGAAATTTCGGCCATGGAAAAGAAGGCGCTGGCTGCAATCAGCAGCCCGATCACGAAAAAGCTTTGGGTCAGGGACATGAAGAGCGACAGAACGTGGCGCTGCGGCACACCGGGCTACAGAGTGTATCTGCCTGCCCGATGCACCACGGCGCCCTTTGGCGCGCTACCGCTGCGGGACTGCGGCCTGGCCCGCCTACTGCACGAAGCCGATGCGCCCACGCCCGGCGGCGGCTCGCGGCAGATCGGCCACCTCCACCGTGGAGCGCCGTTCCAGCCGCGCATTGCCGAAACCGGTCATCAGCGCCCGGCGCATCTCGCGCGGTGGCATCGTGGCCAGCAGGTCCAGCACATCGCCCTGCGGCTCGGGGTCGATCAGGCGGCCCCAGTCGTGCCCGGCGCGTATGCCCTGGTAGAGGTTGCGCGCGATGGTGCGCGCCTGCGCCAGCGTGGGCGCTTCTACCTCGAACACATTCATGCGGTTGAGGATCGGGTCGGGAATGCCGCGCGTGTCGTTGGCCGTGGTGATCCAGATGACCTGGCTCGCGTCGATGGCCACCTCGGCGAACTCGTCGGTGAAGCTCTGCGCCGTGTCGTGCTCGAGCAGGCTGTACAGAGCGCCCAGCGGGTCGTACTGCGCGTCCGACGCGGCCTTGTCAATCTCGTCGACCACGATCACCGGGTTCGCGTACTCGCCCTCCACCAGGGCCTCGAAGACCTTGCCGGGGCGTGCCCCTTTCCATTGGGCCGACGAGCCCGACAGCAGCCAGCCTGCGGTCATGGAGCTCATGGGCAAGAGGTTCATGCCCGTGCCCAGCAACTCGGCCAGATGGCGCGCGAAATGGGTCTTGCCGATGCCCGGCGGGCCCAGCAGCAGCATGGGCGTGACCTCCAGGCCGTCGCTGCTGTCCTGGGCCAGGGCCACATGGCGCTTCACGTCGTCCAGCACGTCCGTGAAATTGGGCAATTGATCGTAGAGGCTGGCCATGTCGGGCACGCCCGAAGGCTTGACCTGAAAGCGCTCCGGCCCGCGCTCCAGCATGCGTTCGTAGACGGTGCGCAGGGTTTCGTACTCGCGCTGGTTACCCGACTCCTGCAGCCGCGAGAGCTTGCGCTCCACATCTCCGGGGTGGAACACATTGCGCATCTGGGCCACCGGCAGGCGCAGGGCGGGTGCTTGGGGAACAAGGCTATGGCTGGTCATCGCATGCTCTCCTTGTGAGTTGCAAAAGCGTCACGTCACACAAGCATTCAAGCACACAACATGCCCGGTCAAGCGCAGGAAAAGCCCTGGCAACCGGTTTTGCGCAGCTGTTACCTTCGTTTGTTGCCGCCATGCAAAAGGCCGCCCGAAGGCGGCCTCACCGAAGGTGCCGGGACAGGGCGCAATTACTCGCCGGTGCCCAGCACCTGCTTGAGCTCGCCCGACTCGTACATCTCCATCATGATGTCCGAGCCGCCGATGAACTCGCCCTTGACGTACAGCTGCGGGATGGTGGGCCACTGGCTGTATTCCTTGATGCCCTGGCGGATCTCGTCGTCTTCGAGCACGTTCACCGTGACCACGGACTTGGGGTCCACGCCGCTGGCCTTGAGGATCTGGATCGCGCGGCCCGAAAAACCGCACATGGGGAAGCTGGCGTTGCCCTTCATGAACAGCAGGATGTCGCTGGATTTCACGAGGGCGTCGATGCGTTGCTGGGGGTCGCTCATGGGAATACTCCTTGAAAGGGCTGGCGGGCCTCGGAGACCCGCAATAACCAGATTATTTCACTGTCGGCCATTGTCCGCCGGAGCAGCGTGCTATGCCGGCCAGATCCATGCGGCTTTGCACCTCGCCGAACCCCTCGGCGCGCAGCAGTTCGCACACGGCATGCGCCTGGTCGTGGCCATGCTCCAGCAGCAGCCAACCCCCCGGTGCAAGGTGATTGGGGGATTGCACCACAATGGTGCGTATGTCGTCCAGCCCATCGACGCCGCTGGCCAGGGCCTGCAGCGGCTCGTGGGTCAAGGCGGCCAGGTGTGGGTCGGCGGCAGCAATGTAGGGCGGGTTGGAGACGATGGCATCGAAGCGGCCTTCCACGCCCTGCAGCCAGTTGGCCTGTGCAAACTGCACGGGCAGTGCCAGGCGGTGCGCATTGGCCTGCGCCACGGCCAGTGCGTCGGCGCTGGCGTCCACGGCCAGCACGCGCGCGGCCGGGCACTGGTGCTGCAGTGCCAGGGCGATGGCGCCGCTGCCTGTGCCCAGGTCCAGCACGCGGGGGGCGGGCATGGGGGAGATGATCTCCAGGGCCCAGTCCACCAGTGTTTCGGTGTCGGGGCGCGGGTCCAGCACGCGGGCGTCCACTTGCAACGCCAGGCCGTAGAACTCCTTGTGTCCCGTGAGGTAGGCCACCGGCTCGCCCGCCGCGCGGCGCAGGCACAGGGTCTGGTAGCGATCCGAGGCATCCGGTGCGAGCACATCGGTGTCGTGCGCCAACAGCCAGGCGCGGTCGGTGGTGGCGCGGCCCAGCACGTGCAGCAGCAGCAGTTGTGCGTCGATGCGCGCCAAGCCCAGGGTGCGGGCCTGGCCCAGGGCGTCAACCACGGTGGCGGGTGGATTAGCGGTGGTATCCATGGCGGCGAGGGCGGGTGCCGGCCGTCAGGCGGCAGCTCCCATCTCCAGCTCTTCGAGCTGCTCGGCCTCGCGCGCATGCGCCATGGCCTGCAGCACGTCGGCCAGGTCGCCTTCCATCACCAAGAGCAGCTTGTACAGCGTGAGGTTGATGCGATGGTCCGTGAGCCGGCCCTGCGGGAAGTTGTAGGTGCGGATGCGGTCGCTGCGGTCGCCGCTGCCGATCAGGCCCTTGCGCAGCGCGGCCTCCTTGGCGGCGCGCTCGCTGCGCTCCTTTTCCTGGATGCGCGCCTGCAGCACCTGCAGCGCCTTGGCCTTGTTGCTGTGCTGGCTGCGGCCGTCCTGGCACTCGGCCACGATGCCGGTGGGCAAGTGCACCACGCGCACGGCCGAGTCGGTCTTGTTGATGTGCTGGCCCCCGGCGCCGCTGGCGCGGAAGGTGTCGATGCGCAGGTCCGCCGGGTTGAGCTTGATGGCCTCGGTCTCGTCGGGCTCGGGCATCACGGCCACCGTGCAGGCGCTGGTGTGGATGCGGCCCTGTGTCTCGGTGGCCGGCACGCGCTGCACGCGATGCCCGCCGGATTCGAACTTGAGGGTGCCGTAGACGTTGTCGCCTTCGATGCGCAGCACGATTTCCTTGTAGCCACCGAGCTCGGCCGCGTTTTCGCTCACCACCTCGACCTTCCAGCCCACATTGGCCGCGTAGCGCGAGTACATGCGCGTGAGGTCGCCCGCGAACAGGGCCGACTCGTCGCCGCCCGTGCCCGCGCGAATTTCCATGAAGGCATTGCGCGTGTCGTCGGGGTCCCTGGGCAGCAGCAGGCGCTGCAGCTCGTCCTCCAGCTGCAGCAGCTCGGCCTCGGCGCCGGTGACCTCCTCCTGCGCCATCTCGGCCATGTCGGGGTCGGCCAGCATCTCGCGCGCGCCGGCCAGGTCGGCCTCGCGCTGCACGTAGCGCGCATAGCGGCCCGCCACCTGTGTCACCTCGGCGTGCTCGCGCGACAGCAGGCGGTACTGGGCCATATCGCCCATGATGTCCTCGCGCGAGAGCAGGAAATCGAGCTCGCCCAGGCGCTGCGCATAGCGCTCCAGCTGGTTTCTGAGAAAAGTCTTCATGCGGTGAAAAAAGGGGAGGGGCTACGTGTTCGTAGCGGGCGCTGCCCTTGCGGCGGGCAACGTGCCTGGTGGAGCGGCGGGCGCCGCTACAGGCCGCTGTTCTTGCTTTGCGAGCGCAGGAACAGGCGCGAGACGGTCTGCGCCGTCTGGGCGCGCATCTCGGCATCGCCCGCATGCAGCTCGGCCATGGTGCCGTGCAGCATCTTCTGCGTGATGCCGCGCGACAGGGCTTCCAGCACCGCGTCCACGTCCTCGCCACGGGCCAGCAGCTTCTTGGCGCGCGCGATCTCGGCCGCGCGCCAGCTGTCGGTCTGGGCGTTGAGCTGCCGGATCAGGGGCACCACGCCGCCTTCCGGGTGGCGCTGGTCCATCCAGTGCATGAAGCTCTGCACACCGGCATCGATGATGGCCTCGGCCTGCTCCACGGCCGCCTGGCGGTTGGCCTGGGCCGTCTGCACCACGCTGGCCAGGTCGTCCACGGTGTACAGGTAGACGTCGCCCAGGGCCTTGACCTCGGGCTCGATGTCGCGCGGCACCGCCAGGTCGACCATGAACATGGGGCGGTGGCGGCGCTTCTTGAGCGCGCGCTCCACGGCTCCGAGGCCGATGATGGGCAGGCTGCTGGCCGTGCAGCTGATCACCGCGTCGAACTCGTGCAGCCGCTCGGGCAGGTCGGCCAGGCGCATGACCTCGCCGCCAAAGCGCGTGGCGAGCTTTTCGCCGCGCTCCAGCGTGCGGTTGGCAATCGCGATCTGCTTGGGGTTCTTGGCCGCGAAGTGGGTGGCGCACAGTTCGATCATTTCGCCCGCGCCCACGAAGAGCACGCGGATCTTGCCCAGGTCTTCGAACAGCTGGCCCGCCAGGCGCACAGCGGCAGCCGCCATGCTGATGCTGTGCGCGCCGATCTCGGTGGAGGTGCGCACCTCCTTGGCCACGGCAAAGCTGCGCTGGAACAGCTGGTTCAGCGTGGTGCCCAGGGCGCCAGCGGTTTCGGCGGCGCGCACGGCGTCTTTCATCTGGCCCAGGATCTGGGCTTCGCCCAGTACCATCGAGTCGAGCCCGCTGGCCACGCGAAAGGCATGGCGCGCCACCAGGCTGTCTTCGAGCGAATAGGAGTGCGAGCGCAGCAACGCCGGGCTCACGCCGCCGCTTTGCGCCAGCCAGCCCAGGGTGTGGTCGATGGCCGCCTGCTCGCCCGCACAATAGATTTCGGTGCGGTTGCAGGTGGAAATGATCGCGGTTTCCACACCGGGGTGGCGGCTTTCCTGGCCCAGCGACTGGCGCAGGCCGTGCAGCGTGGGGGCGATCTGGTCGAGCGCGAACGCGAACCTGCCGCGCAAATCGAGGGGCGCGGTGGTGTGGTTGATGCCGAGGGCCCAGACTGCCATAGACGCTGATTATAAAATTGTTGGCACATCCCGGTACAACTGCCTGGGAAAGCCTTGATCTGGGTCAATTGCCATGGGTCCTCTGGACACGCTGAACCACCTGCTGAATTTCCTCGCGCCCGCCGCCGCCATGGCCGTGCTGATGGTGCTGGGCGCCCGCCTGCTGGGCTGGAAATCCAACGCATACCGCGCCACATGGGCCCAGGCTGCTATCCAATTCGCAGTGGGCAGCGCCGTGCTGCTGGCCGGCCTGGTGCTGCTGGGCCGCGACGGCAAGATGGCGACCTATGCCGCGCTGGTGCTTGCCTGCGCCACCTGCCAGTGGGCCATGTGCAAGAGCTGGAGGGGCTGAACGCCCTGTCGCGCAGGCCGGTCAGGCCTGTGCGACCGGTGCCAGCGGCGTATCTCCCCCTTGGGCACGGGTTCCATGCGTGATGGCCGTCGTGGCGGGTGGTGACAGGGCCAGGCCCGCATCGCGCAGGCTGTCCAGGATGGAGAACAGCAGGTCGCTGCGCACCCCGCCCGCATTGCGCGGGTTGCTCACATAGCCGATGGCCAGAAAGGTCAGCGTGCCGTTCAAAATGCCTTCGAGCTGCACGATGGGCTCGGGGTCGGCCATGATCCCTTCGTGGGCCGTAAAGGCTGCCAGGATAACCTCGCGCATGCGCTGGGCATTGGTATCCAGCGGCGCCGGCAGGCGCAGCAGCACGCGCCCGGGGGCGCCGGTGAGCGTCATGTTGCGCACGGTCTTGGTGATGAACTCCGAGTTGGGCACGATCACGGTGGAGCGGTCGCCGAGCTGGATCTCGGTGGCGCGCACGTTCACCCGGCGCACGTCGCCCTCGGTCTCGCCCAGCACCACCCAGTCGCCCACGCGCACCGGCCGTTCGGCCAGCAGGATCAGGCCCGAGATGAAGTTCTGCACGATGGCCTGCAGCCCAAAGCCAATGCCCACCGAGAGCGCGCTGGCCACCCAGGCGATGCGCTCCACGCTGATCCCCAGGCCCGCGAGGGCCACCGCGACCACTGCCACTCCGCCCACGTAGCCCAGCAGGGTGACGATGGAGCTGCGCATGCCCGGCTCCAGCGAGGTGTTCGGAAAGAACTGGTCGCTGAGCCAGCGCTTGAGGATGCGGATCATCACAAAGCCGGCGCAGGCGATGGCCAGCGCCGTCAGCAGCGCCTGCGGCGCCAGCGTGACGCTGCCCACCTGCAGGGTCTGGTTCACGCTGCCACCGCGGCGGAACACTTCGTCGGGCGCCGTGCCCAGCGGGGCCAGCAGGGCAATCACCATGTAGAACAGCAGCACCACACGCAGCGCACCCGATGCGACCACTGCGCTCTGGTCCAGCAGCTTGCCGTCGATGCCCAGGCCCTTGTGCAGGCGCTGGCCGAAGCCTCCGCGCGAGGACAGCACGGCCTGCGCCAGGTCTTCCACCAGCTCGAACAGGAGGTAGGTGGTGGCGAACACCACCCCGGTCCAGACCATCTGGCCGGCCAGCATGTGGGCCAGGGCCACAAAGCCCAGCACCAGCAGCAGCAAGATGGCGCAGGCCGTGGCGGCTGCCGCTGCCACCAGCAGGCCTACCCAGATGGGCCGGGGCGCTGGCGGCGGCTCCTGCGCTGGGGTTTCGGTGGCCGGAGTGTCCCCCGCAGGCGCTGCGGGCGCGCGCAGGTGGCGCAGGGCGCACAGGATGACCAGCGCCATCAGCAGTGCCGACAGGGTGTGTGCCGAGACCTCGGCCGACAGGCTGGCGCCCACCACGCGGTTGACCTCGATGATGAGCCCGCCCAGCAGGGCCGTGAACGCCATCCACCAGGGGTAAGGGGCCAGGCGCGTGGCCAGTTCGTCCGACAGGGCCGTGAGTCGCCAGGAGCTGCGCTTGCGCGAGATCAGTGCATGGCCCAGCGCGATCATGAAGGCGGCAAACACCACCAGTTGCATGGTGGCCCGCTCAAGCGCCTGCAGGCGCGGGCCCAGGTCGCCGTCTACCGTGAGGCTGCTCCACGCCAGTTGTGCCGCCAGCCCGAGCAGCAGGGTGTGCACCACCACCGAGGCAAAGGCCAGCAGCGAGCGGCGCAGCCGGCCCTGCGGCAGGCGCGCCGGGGCCAGGCGCAGCAGCAGGCGTTCTGCCAGCCAGGTGCCGGCTATGGCCACGAAGAGCGCCATGGCCAGGCTCACAGCAAAACCTGTGCGGTGCCGGGGCTCCCAGGCTTTTTCCACCGCCTCCTGCATTTCGTAGCCCAGGGACTGCAGGCGCATCCAGTCGCTGGGGAACGAGCTGCGCACATTGCGCCAGAAGGTGCCGGTCAGCGGCGAGTCGATGCGTGTCGTCAGCGCCGTCTGGAACAGCTCGCGCCGCTGGCGGATGATGTCGGCGCTGCGCTGCTCGGCATCCACCGCGATCAGGCGCGCCAGCTTGAGCTCGGAGTCGATGCCGCTGCGCTCCTTGGTCAGCGCGCTGCGCTGCTGCGCCACGTCCGGCGCCTCGGCCGATGCGCCCTTGTCCGGCGCGGGGCCCAGGCCCGCGAGCCGGGAGTCCACATCCGC
The DNA here is from genome assembly GCF_001428665.1 of Acidovorax sp. Root219. Taxonomy (GTDB): domain Bacteria; phylum Pseudomonadota; class Gammaproteobacteria; order Burkholderiales; family Burkholderiaceae_C; genus Acidovorax. The sequence goes on along the minus strand of NZ_LMIJ01000004.1, from coordinate 89,930 downwards.
CAGCGCCTCGGCGCGCCGCGCGGCCACCTGGTTCGCGGCCGTACCGATGGCCGAGACATCGCTGAGCCATTGGCGGTAGTCGTCGTCCTCGCCGATCTTGGCGGGGATGGCATCGAAGCGCTCGCGCAGCGCGTCCACGCTGGGCAGTTCGGGTTTTTCGCCGGCGGCGCTGCTGGCCGCGGCGGCGGGCGCGGTGGCTCCGCGGCCCTGGGCCAACGCGGACGGCAGGGCGAATGGACCGATCAGAAGTGCCAGGAGGGCGGCCTGTAGCAGGTCGGTCAGTTGGCGGGAATACCTGGGCGCAGGAAGGAGGGCCGTGCTGGCCGCAAGGCGGTCACGGAAGCGGTGCAATGTCATGCGTGCATTGTGGCGCGCCCACTGCACCGCTTGTGAGAGAGTGTGTTCCAGCCCCAGCAAGGCCGGAACACCTGTTCAGCCCGCGGGGCTGAACAGATCGACCCGGTCGGTGATGATGCCGTCCGTGCCCAGAGCGATCAGGCGCTGCGCAGCCCAGGGGTCGTTCACGGTGTAGCTCAGCGTGCGCATACCCTGGCCATGCACGGTGGCCACCAGCGCGGCATCCCACAGCGCGTGGTTGCAGACGATGGCCACGCAGCCCAGGCCGTGGGCTTCGTCTACGAAGCCCTGGCGGTGCACGTCGACCAGCAGTGCGCGCGGCAGATGCGGTGCCGTGGCACGTGCGCCCGCCAGCGCGGCCGGCTGAAAGGACGATAGCAGCGGCGGCACGGCCTGGCCCTGCCACAGGCGGGCGGCGGTCTCGGCCACCACGCGGCCGGTGGTCTCTTCCAGTCCGGGCGTGGGCTTGATCTCGATGTTCAGCAAGTAGGCATTCGCGATGCAGTAGCGCGCCAGGGCCTCCAGGGTAGGCAGGGGCTCACCCGCATGGGCGCGCGAATGCCAGCCACCGGCGTCGAGCTGGGACAGGGCGCTCCAGTCCAGGTCGCCGCCGGTGCCCTGGCCATTGGTCGTGCGCTGCAGCGTGGCGTCGTGCATCAGAAAGGGCACGCCGTCGCGGCTGAGCTTGGCGTCGCATTCGAACATGCGGTAGCCATGCTGGGCCCCGAGGCGAAACGCTGCCAGGGTGTTCTCGGGCGCGAGCTTGCCCGCGCCGCGGTGCGCGATCCAGCGCGGGTAGGGCCAGGCAGTGGCCAGGCTGGCCTCGGTTTGCGCGTCACTCATGCAGTTCAGTCCGGAATGCGCTTGCCCGTGGTGGCGTCGAAGGCGTGCAGGCGGTCAGCGCGCGGCACGACGTGGATGACCGCGTTGGGGGCTGGCGAATGCGTGCCTTCTTCCACGCGCACGATGAGCTGCTCGCCGTGTACGCGGCCGTAGATCAGGCGCTCGGCGCCCAGCAGTTCCACCGTTTCCACCGTGACTTCCCAGCCCTCGCTGCGCACGTCCAGGTGTTCGGGGCGGATGCCCAGAATGGTGCCGGGCTTGCCGCTCGGCGCAATCTTGAGCAGGTTCATCGGCGGCGAGCCGATGAAGCTGGCAACGAAGGTCGAGGCGGGCGTGTGGTAGACCTCTTCGGGGGTGCCGAACTGCTCCATGTTGCCGGCGTTCATCACGATCATGCGCTCGGCCAGGGTCATGGCCTCGACCTGGTCGTGAGTCACGAACAGGCTGGTGATGCCCAGCTCGCGGTGCAGCTTCTGGATCTCCAGGCGGGTCTGGGCGCGCAGCTTGGCGTCCAGGTTGGACAGCGGCTCGTCGAACAGGAACACCTGGGGCTGGCGCACGATGGCACGGCCCATGGCCACGCGCTGGCGCTGGCCGCCCGAGAGCTCGCGCGGCTTGCGCTCGAGCAGGTGACCGAGTTCCAGGATCTTGGCGGCCTTGTCCACGCGCGCCTTGATCTCATCCTTGGGCACCTTGGCGATCTTCAGGCCATAGGCCATGTTCTCGAAGTTCGTCATGTGCGGGTAGAGCGCATAGTTCTGGAACACCATGGCGATGTCGCGCTGGGCGGGTTCCAGGTCGTTCACGACGCGGTCGCCGATGCGCAGCTCGCCGCCGGAGATTTCTTCGAGGCCCGCCACCATGCGCAGCAGGGTGGATTTGCCGCAGCCCGAAGGGCCGACGATGACGACGAACTCGCCGTCCTTGACCTCGGCGTTCACGCCATGGATGACCTGGTTGGCCTTGGGGCCGGTGCCGTAGCGCTTGACGATATTGCGAAGGGAGATGGATGCCATAACAACTTTGGGATCTGGGTTGTGTCTGGGCGGCACGGATGGGTGGCCGCCACGGTCATTGGGTTGCGGGGTGTCGCTTACTTTTCGGTATCGACCAGGCCCTTGACGAACCAGCGCTGCATGAACACCACCACCAGCGCGGGCGGCAGCATGGCCAGCAGGGCCGTGGCCATCACGATGTTCCACTCATTGCCGGTGTCGCCGCCGGCGATCATGCGCTTGATGCCGATCACCACGGGGTACATGTCTTCCGAGGTGGTCACCAGCAGCGGCCACAGGTACTGGTTCCAGCCGTAGATGAACTGGATCACGAACAGCGCGGCGATCGAGGTGCGCGACAGCGGCACCAGGATGTCCTTGAAGAAGCGCATGGGGCCGGCGCCGTCCACGCGCGCGGCCTCCACCAGCTCGTCGGGCACCGTGAGGAAGAACTGGCGGAACAGGAAGGTGGCCGTGGCCGAGGCGATCAGCGGCACCGTCAGGCCCGCGTAGCTGTTGAGCATGCCCAGGTTGGACACCACCTGGTAGGTGGGCCCGATGCGCACTTCCACCGGCAGCATCAGCGTGATGAAGATCAGCCAAAAGCAGATGCCCTTGAAGGGAAAGCGGAAGTACACGATGGCGAAGGCCGAGAGCAGCGAGATCGCGATCTTGCCCACGGTGATCACGATGGCGGTGACGAAGCTCACCCACATCATGCGCGCCACGGGTGCGGTGGAGCCCGCGCCCGCGCCGCCGCCGAACAGCGTGTCGTGGTAGGTCTGCCAGAAGTTGCTGCCGGGCAGCAGGGGCATGGGCGCCTGCACGATGTCCTGGGCCGTGTGCGTGGAGGCCACGAACGCCAGGTACAGCGGGAAGCCGACGATGATCACCCCCAGCACCATGATCAGGTGCGAGAAGAGTTTCAGGTAAGGACTGCGTTCAACCATCTCAATACTGCACTTTCTTTTCCACGTAGCGGAACTGGATCACGGTGAGCGTGACGACGATGAACATCAGCACCACCGACTGCGCTGCCGAGCCGCCCATGTCCATGGCCTTGAAGCCGTCGTAATACACCTTGTAGACCAGGATCGAGGTATCGCGCCCCGGGCCGCCCTGCGTGGTCGAGTCCACGATGGCGAAGGTATCGAAGAAGGCGTAGACCACGTTGATCACCAGCAGGAAGAACGTGGTGGGCGAGAGCAGCGGGAACTGGATGCTCCAGAACCGGCGCCAGGGGCCGGCCCCATCGATGGCAGCGGCTTCGATCAGCGACTTGGGGATGGACTGCAGGCCCGCCAGGAAGAACAGGAAGTTGTAGGAGATCTGCTTCCACACGGCTGCGACCACGATCAGCGCCATGGCGTGGTCGGAGTTGAGCATGTGGTTCCAGTTGAAGCCCGACTGGCGCAGCATGTACGACACCACGCCGAGCGAGGGCGAGAACATGAACATCCACAGCACGCCGGCCACGGCCGGGGCCACGGCATAGGGCAGCAGCAGCGCGGTCTTGTAGGCCAGGGCGCCCTTGACAATGCGGTCCGCAAAGATGGCCAGGATCAGGGACAGGCTGATGCCGCTGACCGCCACCAGAATGGAGAAAAACGCCGTGGTCTTGAACGAGGCCAGGTAACCCTCGTCCTGGAACAGGGCCTTGAAGTTGTCGAAGCCCACCCACTCGTTGGAGAAACCGAAGGTGTCCTGCACCTGGAACGACTGCACCAGGGCCTGGCCGGCCGGCCAGAAGAAGAAGACGCTGATGATGACCAACTGGGGTGCCAGAAGCACCCACGGCAGCCACGCTGAGCGGAAGAGAACGCGTTTTTCCATGTCCAGACTCTCAAAAAGACAACCCGCCACCCAGCAAACCGGGTCGGTTTGCGCGGGAGGCGGGCTTTCGGCAGCGCTCCGGCCGGTGTGCCGGGGCTGCTGCCATGAGCGCTCGGAGAGCGCTTACTTGTTGGCGCGTGCGAAGCGCACCAGTTGCTCGTTACCGCGGGTGGTTGCGGCGTCCAGGGCTTCCTTGGGGGACTTCTTGCCGGACCAGATCTGTTCGGTTTCCTCGTCGATGATGGTGCGGATCTGCACGAAATTGCCCAAACGGATGCCGCGCGACTTGTCGGTGGCCTTGCGGATCATCTGCGTCACGGCCACGTCGGTGCCGGGGTTCTTTTCATAGAAACCGGAGGCTTCGGTCAGCTTGTAGGCTGCCGTGGTCACGGGCAGGTAGCCGGTGCGCTGGTGGCTGGCGGCCTGCACCTTGGTGTCGTTCAGGAAGTTCAGGAAGTCGGCCACGCCCTTGTACTCCTCGGCCTTCTTGCCAGACATCACCCACAGGCTGGCACCGCCGATGGCGGTGTTCTGGGGCGCGCCCTTCACGTCGTCGTAGTAAGGCAGGGGAGCGATGCCATAGGCAAACTTGGCTTCTTTGGCCACGCGGGCGTACAGACCCGACGAACCGGTGATCATGGCGCACTCACCCGATGGGAAGGATGCGTCTGGCGCGTTGGCACGGCCCTTGTAGACGAAGCTGCCGTCCTTGGATGCCTTGGCCAGGTTCTCGAAGTGGCGCACATGCAGCGGCGTGTTGATCTGCAGCTGGGCGTCGTTGCCGTCGAAACCGTTGTTCTTGGACGCGAACAGCGTGTTGTGCCACAGCGAGAAGCTCTCGAGCTGGGTCCAGCTGATCCAGCTGGTAGTGAACGGGCAGCTGTGGCCGCTGGCCTTGAGCTTGGAGGCGGCGGCGAACACTTCGGGCCAGGTCTTGGGCGGCTTGTCGGCGTCCAGGCCGGCCTTCTTGAAGGCGTCCTTGTTGTAGTAGAAGATGGTGGTGGAGCTGTTGAGCGGGTAGCTCAGCATCTGGCCATTGGGCGCCGTGTAGTAGCCGGCCACGGCCGACACGTACTGGGTGGGGTCGAACTTGAAGCCGCCGTCGTTGAGCACCTTGGCCGCAGGCACGATGGCGCCCTTGCTGGCCATCATGGTGGCGGTGCCCACTTCGAACACCTGGATGATGTGGGGGGCATTGCCCGCACGGAAGGCCGCGACCGCACCGGTCATCGATTCGTCATACGTGCCCTTGTACGTGGGGACGACCTTGTACTTGGTCTGGCTGGCGTTGTACTGCTTGGCCAGGTCGTTCACCCAGTCACCCAGGGCGGCGCTCATCGAGTGCCACCACTGGATTTCTACTTGTTGGGCCTGCGCAGGGGCGCAGACGGACAGGGCGATGGCAGCAGACAGTGCTAGGTGCTTGAGTTGCATGGATGGTTTCCTTCCGGGGATGGCGAAATGCACAAAGGGCGGATGCTAGGCAGCCCTTGTGACAGTGATGTGTCGTTGTCGCACAGCACTGTAGTGGTCACAACTGGGGAAATCCCCTTGCACCAGGTGCAATGTGTCCAATTGTGACGCTTTTGTGACAGCATTTTGCCATTCACGGAGCCCTGCAAGGTTTTGTGCATTGCACCATCCTTGGTGCATAGTGGGTGCATGCGCTGCACACATCCGGTGCGCGGCCGCATGCCCTGACCTGTTCCGATTTCATACGCAACCACCAACTGCCATGGCCAACAACTCTCTGGACAAGAACAAGATCAAATTCCTGCTGCTCGAAGGCATCCACCCGTCCGCGGTGGACGTGCTGCGCTCCGCAGGCTATACCCAGATTGAAACCATCTCCGGGGCCCTGTCCGACGAGGAGTTGAAGGCCAAGATCGCCGACGTGCACTTTCTGGGCATCCGCTCGCGCACGCAACTGACCGAGGAAGTCTTTGCCAAGGCCAGCAAGCTCGTGGCCGTGGGGTGCTTTTGCATAGGCACCAACCAAGTGGACCTCGATGCAGCGCGCGAGCGCGGCATCGCCGTATTCAACGCCCCGTATTCCAACACCCGCTCCGTGGCCGAGCTGGTGCTGGCCGAAGCCATCCTGCTGCTGCGCGGCGTGCCCGAGAAGAACGCCGTGGCGCACCGTGGCGGCTGGCTCAAGTCGGCCGACAACGCCTACGAGATCCGCGGCAAGACCCTGGGCATCGTCGGCTACGGCTCCATCGGCACGCAGCTGTCGGTACTGGCCGAGGCCCTGGGCATGCACGTGGCCTTCTTCGACGTGGTCAACAAGCTGCCCCTGGGCAATGCGCGCCAGGTGCACAAGCTGCATGACCTGCTGGCGCAAAGCGACATCGTGACCCTGCACGTGCCCGAGCTGCCTTCCACGCAATGGATGATCGGCGCCGCCGAGATCGCCGCCATGAAGCAGGGCGGCATCCTGATCAATGCTGCGCGCGGCACGGTGGTCGAGATCGAGCCGCTGGCCGAGGCGCTCAAGTCGCGCAAGCTGCTGGGCGCCGCCATCGACGTCTTCCCCGTGGAGCCGCGCACCAACAAGGACGAGTTCCTGTCGCCCCTGCGCGGGCTGGACAACGTGATCCTGACCCCGCACGTGGGCGGCTCCACCATGGAGGCGCAGGCCAACATCGGCCTCGAAGTGGCCGAAAAACTCGTGAAATACAGCGACAACGGCACCAGCACCTCGTCGGTCAACTTCCCCGAGGTGGCGCTGCCCGCCCACCCCGGCAAGCACCGCCTGCTGCACATCCACCGCAATGTGCCGGGCGTGCTGTCCGAAATCAACCGCATCTTCTCGGACAACCAGATCAACATCTCGGCCCAGTACCTGCAGACCAACGAGAAGGTCGGCTACGTGGTGATCGACATCGATGCCGCCTCGTCCGACCTGGCGCTGGACAAGCTGGCTGGCGTCACCGGCACGCTGCGCAGCCGGGTGCTGTTCTGAACGGCGCCTGAGGGGGTGCGCGGGGTGGGGCAGGGGCCCGCCCTGCGCCCGCCGGGCCTCTGGCGTAAAATCACGCCCCCGAGGCTCATGGGCGCGCAGCGCCCACCCCAGGTAGACCCCCATGAATGTTCCGATAGCGTTGGCTGCCTTGCAGACGCAGGCCGCCGAGCCTGTGCGTCTGCGCGAGATCCCCTATAACTACACCTCGTTCTCCGACCGGGAGATCGTGATTCGCCTGCTGGGGTCCCCGGCCTGGGAGGTTCTCGATCAACTGCGCAAGGAACGGCGCACCGGGCGATCCGCCCGCATGCTCTACGAGGTGCTGGGCGACATCTGGGTGGTGCAGCGCAACCCCTACCTGCAGGACGACCTGCTGGACAACCCCGGCCGGCGCAAGCAGCTGGTGGAGGCCCTGCAGCACCGCCTGGCCGAGATCGACAAGCGCCGCACCCCGGGCGACGACGCCGGGCGTGACCGCCTGGTGGGCGAGCTGGTGCAGGCCGCAGGCAAGGCCGTGGCCGCGTTCAACGCCACCTTCGTGCAGGCCACCGAGCTGCGCCGGCGCATCCAGCGCACGCTGGGGCGCCTGACGGCCAAGGACAACATCAAGTTCGACGGGCTCTCGCGCGTGAGCCACGTGACCGACGCCACCGACTGGCGCGTCGAATACCCGTTCGTGGTGCTGGTACCCGACACCGAGGTCGAGATGGCCCTGCTGGTCAAGGGCTGCATCGAGCTCGGCCTGACCATCATCCCGCGCGGGGGCGGCACCGGCTACACCGGCGGCGCCATCCCGCTGACCTGGAAGAGCGTGGTCATCAACACCGAGAAGCTCGAAGCCATGACCGAGGTGGAAATGCGCCGCCTGCCGGGCATGGACAGCGAGGTGGGCACCGTCTGGACCGAGGCCGGCGTGGTCACCCAGCGCGTGGCCGATGCGGCCGAGCGCGCGGGCTTTGTCTTCGCAGTGGACCCGACCAGCGCCGAGGCTTCGTGCATCGGCGGCAACATCGCCATGAACGCCGGCGGCAAGAAGGCCGTGCTCTGGGGTACTGCCCTGGACAACCTGGCCAGCTGGCGCATGGTGACGCCCGAGGCCCAGTGGCTCGAAGTGACCCGCATGGACCACAACATGGGCAAGATCCATGACGTGGAGACCGCCACCTTCGAGCTGCAGTATTTCGAGGCCGACGGCAAGACGCCGGTGCGCACCGAGCGCCTGGCCATTCCGGGCAAGACCTTCCGCAAGGAAGGCCTGGGCAAGGACGTGACGGACAAGTTCCTCTCGGGCCTGCCCGGTATCCAGAAAGAGGGTTGCGACGGCCTGATCACCAGCGCGCGCTGGGTGGTGCACCGCATGCCCGAGCACACGCGCACCGTGTGCATGGAGTTCTTCGGCAACGCCAAGGATGCGGTGCCCAGCATCGTTGAGATCAAGGACTACATGTTCGCCGAGCAAAAGCGCTCCGGCGTGCTGCTGGCAGGCCTGGAACACCTGGACGACCGCTACCTCAAGGCCGTGGGCTACGCCACCAAGAGCAAGAAGGGCAACGGTGGTTTGCCCAAGATGGTGCTGATCGGCGACATCGCGGGCGACAACGCCGACGAGGTGGCGCGCGTGACCAGCGAGGTGGTGCGCATCGCCAACTCGCGCAACGGCGAGGGCTTCATCGCCATCAGCCCCGAGGCGCGCAAGAAATTCTGGCTCGACCGCAAGCGCACGGCGGCCATCAGCCGCCACACCAACGCCTTCAAGATCAACGAAGACGTGGTGATCCCGCTGCCGCGCATGGCCGAGTACACCGACGGCATCGAGCGCATCAACATCGAGCTGTCGCTGCGCAACAAGATCAAGCTGTGCGATGCGTTCACCGACTTCTTCGAGCGCGGCAACCTGCCCCTCGGCAAGCAGGACGACGCCAACGAGATCCCCTCGGCCGAACTGCTCGAGGACCGCGTGGCCCAGGCCATCGCCCTGGTGGCCGAGGTGCGCACGCTGTGGGCCACCTGGCTGCAGAACGTGGACAGCCTGTTTCCCCAATTGCAGGACCACACCCTGCGCGCGAGCTGGAAGACCCAGTTGCGCGCCCCTCTCTCGGGCATCTTCGCGGGCGCGGCTTTCAAGCCCATCCTCGACGAGGCCACGGCCATCCACAAGCGCGTGCTCAAGGGCCGCGTCTGGGTGGCCCTGCACATGCATGCCGGTGACGGCAATGTGCACACCAACCTGCCGGTCAACAGCGACGACTACGAGATGCTGCAGACTGCGCACCGCGCGGTGGAGCGCATCATGGTGCTGGCGCGCAGCCTGGACGGCGTGATCTCGGGCGAGCATGGCATCGGCATCACCAAGCTCGAATTTCTGACCGACGAGGAGCTGCGCCCCTTCGCCGAATACAAGCAGCGCGTGGACCCCGAGGGCCGCTTCAACAAGGGCAAGCTGCTGCGCGATGCCGCGCCGGTACTGGCCATGGACGCCACCCCCGGCGGCCAGGCACGCGACCCGGCGCTGCTGCACGCCGACCTGACCAACGCCTACACGCCGAGCTTCGGCCTCATGGGACACGAGTCGCTGATCATGCAGCAGAGCGACATCGGCGCCATCGCTGATTCCGTCAAGGACTGCCTGCGCTGCGGCAAGTGCAAGCCCGTGTGCGCCACGCACGTGCCGCGCGCCAACCTGCTGTACAGCCCGCGCAACAAGATCCTGGCCACCTCGCTGCTGGTCGAGGCCTTCCTGTACGAGGAGCAGACCCGCCGCGGCGTGAGCATCAAGCACTGGCAGGAGTTCGAGGACGTGGCCGACCACTGCACGGTCTGCCACAAGTGCGAGAGCCCCTGCCCGGTGAAGATCGACTTCGGCGACGTCACCATGAACATGCGCAACCTGCTGCGCAAGATGGGCAAGAAGACCTTCCGCCCCGGCAACGCGCTGGCGATGACCATGCTCAACGCCACCAACCCCGAGACCATCAAGTTCATGCGTTCGGCCATGGTCGGCGTGGGCTTCAAGGCGCAGCGCATGGCCGTCGAGCTGCTGCGCAAGGTGGGCCGCAAGCAGACCGCCAAGCCACCGGCCACCGTGGGCACCGCGCCGGTCAAGGAGCAGGTGGTCCACTTCATCAACAAGAAGCTGCCCGGCGGCCTGCCCAAGCGCACCGCGCGTGCGCTGCTGGACATCGAGGACAAGGACTACGTTCCCATCATCCGCAACCCGAAGGCCACCACGGCCGAGGCCGAGGCCGTGTTCTACTTCCCCGGTTGCGGGTCGGAGCGCCTGTTCAGCCAGGTCGGCCTGGCCACGCAGGCCATGCTCTGGCATGCGGGCGTGCAGACCGTGCTGCCCCCGGGCTACCTGTGCTGCGGCTACCCGCAGCGCGGCAGCGGCCAGTTCGACAAGGCCGAGAAGATGATCACCGACAACCGGGTGCTCTTCCACCGCGTGGCCAACACGCTCAACTACCTCGATATCAAGACCGTGGTGGTCAGCTGCGGCACCTGCTACGACCAGCTGCAGGGCTACGAGTTCGACAAGATCTTCCCGGGCAGCCGCATCATCGACATCCACGAGTACCTGCTGGAAAAGGGCATCACCCTGCAGGGCAAGGGCGCCTACCTCTACCACGAGCCCTGCCACAACCCCATGAAGCAGCAGGACGCCCTGAAGACCGTGAAGGCGTTGGTGGGCGAGCAGGTGCTCAAGAGCGAGCGCTGCTGCGGTGAATCGGGCACGCTGGGCGTGACGCGCCCCGACATCTCCACCCAGGTGCGCTTTCGCAAGGAAGAAGAGATCAAGAAGGGCGAGGCCACCCTGCGTGCCAGCGGCGCCGTGGGCGAGAAGGACAACGTGAAGATACTCACCAGCTGCCCGAGCTGCCTGCAGGGCCTGAACCGCTACCAGGACGACCTGAACAACGGCCTGCTCGAAGCCGACTACATCGTGGTCGAGATGGCACGCGAGATCCTGGGCGAGAACTGGATGCCCGAGTACGTCGAACGCGCCAACCAGGGCGGCATCGAGCGGGTTCTGGTATGAGCCAGGGGATTTGCCCCCTGTGCGCCGCCGATGGCGGCACACTGGTCTGGCGCGGCACGCGCGTGCGCGTGATCCGCGCGGACGAAGTCGGCTTTCCGGCCTTCTACCGCGTGGTGTGGAATGCCCATGCGGCCGAGTTCTCCGATCTGCCGGCCGCCTACCGCGTGCACTGCATGGAGGCCGTCACGGCCGTGGAGCAGGCATTGCGCCAGCACCTGGCGCCCACCAAGGTCAATCTGGCGGCCCTGGGCAACATGGTGCCGCACCTGCACTGGCACGTGATCGCCCGCTTTGCCTGGGACAGCCATTTCCCGGCACCGGTGTGGGCTGCGGCCCAGCGGCCCGGCCCAGCGGACGAGGAAGCCGCGCTGCGTGCGCGCCTGCCGGCGGCCGAGGCCGCCATGGTGACGGCGCTGCAGGCGCTGCAGTAACCGCGCAGCCCAGCGGGTTGCACGCTGTGCAGCCTGCGGGTGGGACAATGCAGGCCGGCCTGGCGGTCGTCGCCAAGGCCGTTTTTCACAGGTGGATATCCATGGCAGGTTTGAAAGCGGGTTCGCCCACGCCCCAGGCGCTCACGGTGCATGGCAAGTCGCGGGTGCTCGAAGTGGTGTTCTCGGACGGCGCGGCATTCCGCATCCCCTTCGAGCTGATGCGCGTGTACTCGCCTTCGGCCGAGGTGAAGGGCCACGGGCCCGGCCAGGAGGTGCTGCAGACCGGCAAGCGCGACGTGGCCCTCGAAGGCCTGGAGCCCATCGGCAACTACGCCGTCAAACCCACTTTCTCGGACGGGCATGACACGGGCATCTTCACCTGGGAATACCTGTACGAGCTGGGCCAGCAGGAGGCCGCGCTGTGGGCACAGTACGAAAGCCGGCTGGCCGATGCCGGGGTGGACCGCGATGCGCCCATGGCCCCCAAGGGCCACGAGCACGGCGGCAGCGCCTGCAGCAGCCACTGACCTTGTCAGGGCGTGGCCAGTGTGGCCCGCGCGCACCACTGTCGCGCCAGAAACCCTGGCTTGCCTGCTCTGCTTAAGATAGCGAACCCGGTACGCATGGACAGGCTTCGCCTGCCTTTTGATGTTGCCGTCTTCAAAACCCTTGCGGCAGATGCCCCGTTTCAGTGCGGGGTTGTCGCTGTACCTTGGGCGCCCACGCGCCTAGCATGAATCCCATGAGCACCACCCATTTCGGTTTCCAGTCCGTCGACGAGCAGGAAAAAGCGCGCCACGTGCGCGGTGTGTTCGACTCCGTCGCGTCCAAGTACGACGTCATGAACGACCTCATGTCGGCGGGCCTGCACCGCGCCTGGAAAGCCTACACCGTGATGGTGGCCAACCTGCGCGAGGGCAGCCAGGTGCTGGACATTGCGGGCGGCACGGGCGACCTGGCCCTGGCGTTTTCGAAGAAGGTCGGCAGCACCGGCCGCGTGGTGCACACCGACATCAACGAGGCCATGCTGCGCACCGGGCGCGACCGCCTGATCGACGCGGGTGTGGTGCTGCCCACCCTGGTCTGCGATGCCGAGAAGCTGCCGTTTCCCGATGCCCAGTTCGACGTGGTGAGCGTGGCGTTTGGTTTGCGCAACATGACGCACAAGGATGTTGCGCTCAAGGAAATGTGCCGCGTGCTCAAGCCCGGCGGCAAGCTCCTGGTGCTCGAATTCTCCAAGGTGGCCAAGCCGCTCACCAAGGCCTACGACTGGTACTCCTTCAAGGTGCTGCCGCAACTGGGCAAGCTGGTGGCTGGCGATGACTCGAGCTACCGCTACCTGGCCGAGTCCATTCGCATGCACCCGGGCCAGGAAGAGCTCAAAAGCCTCATGCAGCAAACTGGCTTTGGGCATGTGGACTATCACAACATGACTGGCGGCATAGTGGCCTTGCATGTTGGAATCAAGTGCTGAGCAGCAAAGTTCAGCCGTATACAAGATGGAGATGACATGATGAAACTGTGGTCTGTGGTTCTGGTGGCAATGCTGGCGTTCGCGCATGCGGATGCCGACGCCCGCCGCCTGGGTGGCGGCAACTCCGTGGGCAAGCAGTCCAGCAACGTGACGCAGCGCGAATCTGCGGCACCCGGCGGCCCCGCGCAAAACGCCAACAATGCGGCCAAGCCAGCCGCGCCCGCTGCCGCGCCTGCCGCTGCAGCCCCCAAGAAGCCCTGGGGTGCCATGCTCGGCGGCCTGGCTGCGGGCCTGGGCCTGGCCTGGCTGGCCAGCTCGCTGGGCCTGGGCGCAGGCTTCGGCAACATCCTGATGATCCTGCTGCTGGCCGTCGCGGCCTTCGCCATCTTCAAGATGGTCATGCGCTCGCGCAACGGCGCTGGCAACCAGGGTGGTGCAGCGGCTGGTGGTTCGCCCTTCGCCTTCCAGGGTGCCGGTGCAGCCACGCCGGCTGCGGCCCAGGTGCCTGCGCAGTACAGCCCCAACAATGTCGGCAACGATGCATCGGCCCGTCCCTGGGAGCGCAACAGCATGGCCTTTGATGCAGCACGCGCCCAAGCCGGCGCCACCGGCGCGGGCACGGTGATCGGCTCCGGACTGACCGGCGCTGCAGCAGGTGCGGCCGGCTCGGCTTTGTCGGGTTCGCAGAACTGGGGTGTGCCCGAGGGCTTCGATACGCCCGGTTTCCTGGCTGCAGCCAAGCGCAACTTCGTGACCTTGCAGGCCGCGTGGGACCGCTCGGACATCACCACCCTGCGCTCCATGATGACCGATAGCATGCTCGAGGAGATCCGCTCGCAGCTGGCCGAGCGCGAGACGCACCGCGGTGCCGAGCCCAACCACACCGACGTGGTGATGATCGACGCGCAACTGCTGGGCATCGAGGAGCTGGACGATGGCTACATGGCCAGCGTGGAGTTCTCGGGCATGATCCGCGAAGAGCCCTCGGCAGGCCCAAGCCCCTTCCGCGAAGTGTGGAACATGACCAAGTCCCGCAGTGGCGCCAGCGGCTGGCTCGTGGCCGGCGTGCAGGCCCTGCAGTGAGCACGGCTTTGTAAATCACCCCGGATCGGTCCAAAACCCATGTTTTGGGCCGAGTTCAGGGAATAATCGGGGACTATGGCAACACAGTCCCCTTTTTCGTTCCTGGATGGCCTCTTTGAACGGCTGGCCGCCGGCCCGCAACCGCCGCAATGGCTCGTGCACGAGGTGCAGCAGCGGCTGGTGCTGTTCCTGAACCATGTGCTCATGCAGGAGAAGGAAGCCATGGACCGCCTGGTGCGCCAGCGCGGGCGCGTGGCACGCGTGCAGTGGCGTGCGTTCTCCATGGCGCTGGTGATCACGCCGGCAGGCCTGCTGAACCTGGCCGCCGAAGGCGCCACGCCCGACCTGCAGCTCGAAGTGACCGAGACCTCGCCCCTGGCGCTGGCCCAGGTGGCGCTGCGTGGCGACAAACCCGCCATCCGCATCGAGGGCGACGTGCAGCTGGCCGCCGAGATCAACTGGCTGGTGGACAACGTGCGCTGGGACCTGGAAGAGGACCTCTCGCGCGTGGTGGGTGATGCGCCTGCGCACACCATCAGCGAAGTGGCCCGCAAGGCCGCGCAGGCGTTGCGCCAGTTCGTGGGCTCGCGCGTGCCGCCAGCCGATGGCAGCTCCACCGCCGCGTACCCGGCGCCTGCGGCCCCCGTGACCCCAGCCCCAGCAGGCAGCAGCAACAGCCCTGGCGCTGACCGGACCGGTCCATGAAGCGTTTTCTCCGGGGTGTGGCCATCCTCTGGGTGGTGTTCCGCTATGGGCTGGACGGGCTGGTGCTCGACAGCTTCCAGAAGCCGTGGCTGCGCCTGGTGTCCCGCGTCGTCTCCATCGGGCGCAACCTGGATGCCCCGCGTGGCCAGCGCCTGCGCGAGGCGCTGGAGCGCCTGGGCCCCATCTTCGTCAAGTTCGGCCAGGTACTGTCCACCCGCCGCGACCTGCTGCCGGCGGACATCGCCGACGAGCTGGCGCTGCTGCAAGACCGCGTGCCGCCGTTCCATTCCGACATCGCCATTGCCACCATCGAGCGCGCCTTCCGCCGCCCGGTGGACGAGGTCTTCACCTTTTTCGACCGCACACCGGTGGCCAGTGCCTCCATCGCCCAGGTGCACTTTGCCACGCTGCGCGACCGCCACGGCATCGAACGCGAAGTGGCCGTGAAGGTGCTGCGCCCGGGCATGCTGCCGGTGATCGAAAAAGACCTGGCGCTGATGCGCATGATGGCCGGCTGGGTGGAGAGCCTCTCTGCCGACGGCAAGCGCCTGAAGCCCCGCGAGGTGGTCGCCGAGTTCGACAATTACCTGCACGACGAGTTGGACCTGGTGCGCGAAGCGGCCAATGCGGCGCAGCTGCGGCGCAACATGTCGGGCCTGGACCTGGTGCTGATCCCCGAGATCTTCTGGGACTTCTGCCATGCCGAGGTGATGGTGATGCAGCGCATGAACGGCGTGCCCATCAACCAGATCGAGCGGCTGCGTGATGCGGGGGTGGACATCCCCAAGCTGGCGCGTGACGGCGTCACCATCTTCTTCACCCAGGTGTTCCGCGACGGCTTCTTCCATGCCGACATGCACCCGGGCAACATCCAGGTGAGCCTGGATGCAGCCACCTTCGGGCGCTACATCTCGCTGGACTTCGGCATCGTGGGCACGCTCACCGAGTTCGACAAGGAGTACCTGGCGCAGAACTTCACGGCCTTCTTCCGGCGCGACTACAAGCGCGTGGCCGAGCTGCACATCGAGAGCGGCTGGGTGCCGCCGGACACGCGGGTGAACGACCTCGAATCGGCGATCCGCACCGTCTGCGAGCCCTACTTCGACCGGCCGCTCAAGGAGATTTCACTGGGCATGGTGCTGATGCGCCTGTTCCAGACCTCGCGCCGCTTTCACGTCGAGATCCAGCCGCAACTGGTGCTGCTGCAAAAGACGCTGCTCAACATCGAGGGCCTGGGCCGCCAGCTCGACCCGGAACTGGACCTGTGGAGCACCGCCAAGCCCTTTCTTGAAAAATGGATGCTCGACCAGATGGGGCCGCAGCGCCTGTGGCGCGAAATCCAGGCCGAGGGGCCGCACTTTGCCAAAATGCTGCCCGAGCTGCCGCGCCTGCTGCACGACTACCTGCGCCACAAGCCCCAGGACCATCGGCGTGAACTGCTGGAGCTGATGGCGGAGCAAAAGCGCACCAACCGCCTGCTGCACGCCATCATCTACACGGGCGCAGGCTTCGTGCTGGGCTTGCTGGCCCTGGTGCTGGTACAGCAGTTGCAAGTGCTTTTCCGCTTCCGGATTTTTTAGGTTCCACTTCCCCCACCCCTTCGCGACATCGAGGAGCATGCCGTGCTGTTGACCCTGGTCATTGTCTATCTGTTGATCACCATTGCCATCGGCCTCGTGGCGGCCCGGCGCGTGAAGAACGCGGCGGATTTCGCCATTGCCGGGCGGCACCTGCCGCTGTACATGATCATCACTACCACGTTCGCCACGTGGTTCGGCTCGGAAACGGTGCTGGGCATCCCGGCCAAGTTCATCGAGGGGGGGCTCGGGAACGTGGTCGAAGACCCCTTCGGCGCGGGCTTCTGCCTGATCCTGGTGGGCCTGTTCTTCGCGGGCAAGCTCTACCGCATGACGCTGCTCACCATCAGCGATTACTACCGCGAGCGCTATGGCCGCCTGGTGGAAGTCGTCTGCTCGCTGATCATCATGCTCAGTTACCTGGGCTGGGTCTCGGCGCAGGTCACGGCGCTGGGGCTGGTGTTCAACCTGCTGTCGGGTGACGCCATCAGCATCCCCATGGGCATGACCATCGGCGTGGTGTCCATCCTGGCCTACACGCTGTTCGGCGGCATGTGGTCGGTGGCGGTCACGGACTTCATCCAGATGATCATCCTGGTCGTGGGCCTGGCCATCATCGCGGTGTTCGCGGGCAACATGGCCGGCGGGGCCGACAAGGTGATCGAGTTCGCCTCGAACCGCGAACTGTTTCGCTTCCTGCCCGAGCCCAAGTTCCACGACGTGGTGTTCTTCATCGCGGCGGGCCTCACCATGATGTTCGGCTCCATTCCGCAGCAGGACGTGTTCCAGCGCGTGATGTCGGCCAACAACGTCAAAGCCGCCACGCGCGGCCCGGTCATCGGCGGCATCTGCTACATCCTGTTCGCCTTCGTGCCCATGTTTCTGGTGGCCAGCGCGCTGATCATCATGCCCGGCGAGACGGCGGCGCTGCTCAAGGAAGACCCGCAGAAGGTGCTGCCCACGCTGGTGATGGCCAAGATGCCCTTCATCATGCAGGTGCTGTTCTTCGGCGCGCTGCTCTCGGCGCTCAAGTCCACCGCCTCGGCCACCCTGCTGGCGCCCAGCGTCACCTTCACCGAGAACATCTGGCGCCAGTTCCGCCCCACGATGACGGACAAGGAGCACCTGCGCACCATGCGCATCACCACCCTGGTGTTCAGCGGCTGCGTGCTGGCCTATGCGATCCGCATGCAGGGCACGTCCATCTACGAGCTGGTCTCGGGTGCCTACCAGGTGCCGCTGGTGGGGGCTTTCGTGCCGCTGGTGGCGGGTCTGTACTGGAAGCGCGCCACCACGCAGGGCGCCGTCTTCGCCATCGTGCTGGGCATGGGCATCTGGCTGCTGCTGCTCAACACCCCTTGGGGTGAAGTGTTCCCGGCCCAGCTCGCCGGCCTGCTGGCCGCCGTCGTGGGCATGGTGCTGGGCTCGCTGCTGCCGCAGCTGCTGGCCAACCGCCACGCCGGGCACCACCGCCTGGTGGGCGTGGAATAAGCCGGCGCAGGCGGGCCAAAGCCCCCGCAGACCCCGCATGCACGGGGAGAAGTGGGGTGCGCCTGCCTGCACGCCTATAATTGAAGGTTTTGCACTTTGCCTTCAACGACACGCCCGACATGCCTATCTACGCCTACAAATGCAGTTCCTGTGGCCATGCCAAGGACGTGCTGCAAAAACTCTCCGACGCACCACTCTCGGTGTGCCCGGCGTGCGGCGCCGAGGCGTTCTCCAAGCAGGTCACCGCTGCGGGCTTCCAGCTCAAGGGTTCAGGCTGGTACGTGACGGATTTTCGCGGTGGAAACACAGCCGGCGCGCCTGCGGCGGCACCCGCTGCCGATGCCAAGGGCGGCGATGCCCCCGCAGCGGCGCCAGCGGCCGCCAGCACGGACGCCGCCTCCAAGAAGGAATCCACCCCTCCTGCCAGCGCTCCTAGCGCCAGCACGGGCTCTACCTCCAAAACCTGAGTCTCAGCGGATGCCTTCCTTGCGCAAATGGTTGTTCACCGGTCTGCTGGTCATCGTGCCCGGTGTCATCACCGCGTGGGTGCTGCACTGGATCGTCAGCACGCTGGACCAGACCCTGCAGATCCTGCCGGAGAACTGGCACCCGGACAAGGTGCTGGGCGTGCACGTGCCGGGCTTCGGCGTGGTGCTGACCCTGGTGATCCTGCTGGTGGTGGGCGCGGTGGCCAGCAATTTTGCCGGCCGCAAGCTGGTGCAGTGGGGCGATGCCCTGGTGCACCGCATCCCGGTGGTGCGCTCGATCTACTCCAGCGTCAAGCAGGTCTCCGACACCCTGTTCGCCGAAAACGGCAACGCGTTCCGCAAGGCGGTGCTGGTGCAGTGGCCGCGCGAAGGCGTCTGGACGGTTGCCTTCGTCACCGGTGCGCCCAATGGCGAGATTGCGGCCTACCTGCGCGATGAATTCGTGAGCGTGTACGTGCCCACCACCCCGAACCCCACGGGCGGCTATTTCGTGATGCTGCGCAAGAGCGACTGCGTCGAGCTCGACATGAGCGTGGACTCGGCGCTCAAGTACATTGTTTCGATGGGCGTGGTGGCCCCGGTCGACCCGACCATCCAGCTGCCTCCCAAGTAACCCTTTCTCTCTCAATGCGCCCGAGGGGCGCCGGAAGTTCTGCCATGGCCATGCGTTCCCACTATTGCGGTCTTGTGACCGAAGCCCTGTTGGGCCAAACCGTCACCCTGTCTGGCTGGGTGAACCGCCGCCGCGACCACGGTGGCGTGATCTTCATCGACCTGCGCGACCGCGAAGGCTATGTGCAGGTGGTGTGCGACCCGGACCGCGCGGAGATGTTCAAGATCGCCGAAGACGTGCGCAACGAGTTCTGTGTGCAGGTCAAGGGCGTCGTGCGGGCCCGTCCTGGCGGCACCACCAACGACAAGCTCAAGACCGGCCAGATCGAAGTGCTGTGCCATGAGCTCAACGTGCTCAACCCCTCGGTCACGCCTCCGTTCCAGATCGACGAAGAAAACCTGAGCGAAACCACGCGCCTCACGCACCGCGTGCTGGACCTGCGCCGCCCGTACATGCAGAACAACCTGATGCTGCGCTACCGGGTGACCATGGAAGTGCGCAAGTTCCTCGACGCCAACGGCTTCGTGGACATCGAGACCCCCATGCTCACCAAGAGCACGCCCGAAGGCGCGCGCGACTACCTGGTGCCAAGCCGCGTGCACGACGGCCACTTCTTTGCACTGCCCCAGTCGCCCCAGCTGTTCAAGCAGCTGTTGATGGTGGCCGGCTTCGACCGCTACTACCAGATCACCAAGTGCTTTCGCGACGAAGACCTGCGTGCCGACCGCCAGCCCGAGTTCACCCAGATCGATATCGAAACCTCGTTCATGGAAGAGCAGGACATCCGCGACATGTTCCAGGGCATGATCAAGACGGTGTTCCAGAACACGCTGGGCGTGGACCTGGGCGAGTTCCCGGTCATGACCTACCAGGACGCGGCCTATCGCTTCGGCTCGGACAAGCCTGACCTGCGCGTGAAGCTCGAATTCACCGACCTGACCGACGCCATGAAGGACGTGGACTTCAAGGTCTTCTCCGGCGCGGCGAACATGAAGGGCGGCCGTGTGGTCGCCCTGCGCGTGCCCGGTGGTGCCAAGGAAGGCACGGGCCTGTCGCGCGGCGAGATCGACGCCTACACCGAGTTCGTCAAGATCTACGGCGCCAAGGGCTTGGCCTGGGTCAAGGTCAACGACCTGTCCAAGGGCCGTGATGGCCTGCAAAGCCCCATCGTCAAGAACATCCACGATGCTGCGATCGCAGAAGTCCTCAAGCGCACGGGCGCGCAGGACGGCGACCTGGTCTTCTTCGGTGCCGACAAGGAAAAGATCGTCAACGACGCCATCGGCGCCCTGCGCATCAAGGTCGGCCACAGCGAGTTCGGCAAGAAGAACGGCCTGTTCGAAGACCGCTGGGCACCGCTGTGGGTGGTGGACTTCCCGATGTTCGAGTTCGACGAGGACAACCAGCGCTGGAATTCGGTGCACCACCCCTTCACCAGCCCCAAGGATGGCCATGAAGACTGGATGGTCACGGCGCCCGAGAAGTGCATTTCCAAGGGCTACGACATGGTGCTCAACGGCTGGGAAATGGGTGGCGGCTCGGTCCGTATCCACCGCGCCGACGTGCAGCAGAAGGTGTTCGACGCCCTGAAGATCTCGCCCGAGGAAGCCCAGGAGAAGTTCGGCTTCCTGCTGGACGCGCTGCAGTACGGCGCGCCCCCGCACGGTGGCCTGGCCTTCGGCCTGGACCGCATCGTGACGCTGATGACCGGCGCCGAGTCGATCCGCGACGTGATCGCCTTCCCCAAGACCCAGCGCGCCCAGTGCCTGCTCACGCAGGCCCCATCGCCCGTGGACGAAAAGCAGCTGCGCGAGCTGCACATCCGCCTGCGCAACGTGGACGCCGTCAAGGCGGCCTGAGCCGGGTTCAACCCGTCACTCCCATGACTGGGTATCTCTGATAAGAAGCGGTAGCGGCCATTGGCCGGTGCCGCTTTTTTCATGGCCCATGCCTACGGTGCCCTTCCCCCTTTCGAATCGAGTCGAGGTTCCCCATGCGCTCTTCCGTGAAAGCCCCCCTGGCCCTGCTGCTCGTGGCCCTGCTGCTGGCCGGCTGTGGTGAAAAGAAGACCGAACTGGGCCAGGGCGGCTCGGTCGTGTCCGGCTCCGCCGGGCCTGCGGGCGCCAAGGATGCCGCCAAGGAGCTCACGCAGTGCACCCAGCCCGTGGCCACGCTGGCCCTGGCCGAGAACCCCAACGGCTACACCGTCTCCAGCAGCTACCAGCTGCCGGCATCGCCCGTGCCGCTGATCCGCCTGATCGCCCAGCAGAGCGGCTGCTTTCGCATCGTCGACCGCGCGGCCGGACTGCGCGGCACGGTGCAGGAGCAGGAGCTCAAGGACGCAGGCATCCTGCGCAAGAACTCCACCGTGGCCAAGGGCAAGGGCTACGAGGCGCAGTACACGCTGACGCCGAGCCTGACCTTCAGCGAGCAGGACGCGGGCCGCAGCATCGCCGGCGTGATCGCCATGATCCCCGTGCTGCGCGACATCGCGGGTCTGGTGGGCCTGGCCGAGCAGGTCAAGTTCAAGGAGGCGCAGACCGCGCTCCTGCTCACCGACAACGAGACCACCGAGCAGGTGGCCGCTGCCACCGGCGCCGCGCGCACCACCGACCTGGGCGCGGCGGGCCTGCTCTGGGGGCGCATGGGCGGGGCCGGCGGCGCCGGCTGGAGCAACACCAATGAAGGCAAGGTCATCGCCGCTGCCTTCCTTGATGCGCACAACAAGCTTGTGACCCAGGTACAGCAGTTGCAGGCCAAGGAACTGCCGCCACCCGTGGCGACCAAGTCAAAGCCCTGACCTCGGGCCCATGGGCCTGTTGACGATCTATCCGGGCCCTGGACAGATCGTCTTGGCGTGCCCCGAAGCAAGAGGTCTCGCCGCATGCTGCGGAGTCCCTGCCGTCAGCCTTGCGCCAAGCTGGGCAATATATTTGCAAAAGGCATGCAATATGCTAGTTGGAGGGCCGCAGGCCCCGCCGCACAATGCAGTGTCACCGGGCCCATCGCGCAAAGGACTTTTCCCGTGCAATCCTCCCCGAATTCCTCCGAACAGTGGCTGCGCTACATGCCGTCCGCCCAGCACCAGCGCCAGGAGCTGCGCCTGGTCGAAACTGCCTGGGACCAGCTCTCGTTGCTGTCCTCTCTGTCGCTGCTGTCGTCCAAGGCCTCATCGGGCGGTGACCTGGCCCAGGCGCGCAGGGACTTCGCGGCCCTCTCCAGCGATCTGATGCAGGGCCTGGTCAGCGAGGCCCTGAAAAACCGCACCGAAGACCTGGCCGCCCGCGCCCAGGTGTGCATCGACGTGCTGGTGCGCAACCTGTTCGAGCGCACGGCCGACATCGGTTTCTTTGCCACCGACGTGGGTGTGGCCGAGTACCTCGCCGACCCGGACCCGTCCCTGCGCCCACTGATCGAGGCGCGCCTGGCCGAGTACGCCAGCAAGTACACGGTCTACGGCAATATCTTCCTTTTCGATACCGACCTGCAGCCCTGTGCCAGCCTGCGTGCCGTGAGCCCGGTGGGCGGGCTCGACCAGGTGGATGCCGACGCCGCCTTCCTGCGTTCGGTGCTGCAAAGCGATGCGGGCTATGTCGAGCACCATGCCATGCATGGCTTTTGCGGCACCGGGGCCGAAACCCTGGTCTATGCCCGGCGTGTGCACTCGGGCGGGCGCATCGTGGGCGTGCTGTGCCTGGAGTTCAAGCTGGCTGATGAGATGCCGGCCATCTTCGACTCGGTGCAGCAAGAGGACGCACAGGGCACCCTGCAAGGCAGTGATGTGGTGCTGGCCCTGGTCGATGCCTCGGGGCGCGTGCTCATGTCGGGCGACCCGCTGCAGCTGCCGGCCGGCTGGCTGTTGCCCCAGGCGTGCAGCGCTGGGGTGCATGCGGTGCGCCATGCCAGCCGGCGCTACCTGATGGCCGTGCGCGATACCCAGGGCTTTCAGGGCTACCAGGGTCCGGGCTGGCGCGGCGTGGCGCTGCTGCCGCTGGACATTGCTTTCGACGAGGCCTCGCACGACGAGCGCAGTGCGCTGGCCAACGAGCTGTCGGGCCAGGCACAGCTGCTGTCGCAGGAACTGCGCGAGATTCCGCGGCGCTCGGCCGCCATCCAGTCGGCGCTGGAGCGCTCGGTCTGGAATGGGCTGCTGGAGCTCAACCAGATCGGCGATGCGGGCGATGGCGGTGGTGGTGGCCGGGATGCAGCGGCCCCGCGTGAGCTGTTGTTTGCCAAGACGCTGCTGTCCGAGATCGGTGCCACCGCGCGCAAGACCGCGCAGGCCTTTGCCAGTGCCCTGCAAGACCTCTACAGCGTGGTGCTGCGCTCCCTGCTGCGCGACGCCCAGGGCCGCGCCGCACTGGCCATGCAGATCCTGGACCGCAACCTCTACGAGCGGGCCAACGACTGCCGCTGGTGGGCGCTTACCCCGCAGTTCGCCCGCACCCTCGCCGCAGGCACCCAGGGCTGCAGCCAGGCCACGGCGGTGCTGGCGGAGATCAACAGCCTGTACACGGTGTATGCCTGCCTGGTGCTGTTCGGCACCGATGGCCGGGTCGTCGCCGTCTCGCAACCGGGGCAGGCCCACCAGGTGGGCACCCGGCTGGACGAGGACTGGGCGCAGCGCTGCCTGCGCCTGCAGGGTAGCCAGGCCTACACCGTGAGCCGCTACGAGGCCAGCCGCTTCTACGCCGAGGGTCCCACCTTCGTGTATGCCGCAGCTGTGCGGGCCGACGTCGGCGACGGGATGGGCCGCAGTGCGGGTGGACCGGTGCTTGGCGGCATCGCCATCGTCTGGGATGCGGCCAACCAGCTCCAGTCCATCCTGGATGACTGCGCCGTGGGCACGGGCGCGCGCGACACGCTGGCCTTCGTCGATGCGCAGGACCGCATGGTGCGCGCCAGCGGTGACGCGGCGGTTCTGCAGGCACCCGAGGCCATCGCCACCAGCCGCCAGGGCGGACGCACGGCTGCGCTCGGCGGCCATCTGTACGGCATGGGCCAGGCGCGCGGCCAGGGCTACCGTGAGTTCCGCACCAGCGATGGCTACGACCATGGCCTCGGCTGCCTGGTGCTGCGCCACTTGTGCGAGCGCCGCCTGGCAACCCCTCCCGCGCCCATGGTCAATGCGCATGCGGGCGCCGCACGGGCGGAGTCCGGTCATCGGGTGCAGATGGCGACCTTCCTGATCGGCTCCCACTGGCTGGGGGTCGAGGCGGCCCAGGTCGTCACGGCTGCCCCTGACGTGGCGGTGCTCCATGGCGGGGGATCGCGCGTTCCTTTCCTGGGGCTCGCGCAGATCGGCGAGCGCGTCTACTCTGTGGTGGACCTGCGCAGCGTGGTGGCAGCGGGGCCGGGCGATGCGCCCGTGCTGCGTGCGGCCGACCCCAACCGCCAGATGGTGCTGGTGCGTGTGCCGCTGGAAGGTGGCGGCACGCGTGAGTTCGTCCTGCGCGTCGATGCACTGGGTGCCATGCTCGACCTGGACCGGCGGGAGCTGCGCCCTGTGGGCATGGCCGCCGGGCCTGCGGGCACTGCGTTGATCGATGCCGTGATCCCGGTCCCCACCGCTGGCGGCAAACAGGCCCCCGGCTTGCTGTGCCGCATCTCCCCGCAATGGCTGCTGCAGTGCGCCATGGGCGCGCTGGCCGACGGCCCTGCGCACGACGTCGACGCTCTCGTGGCTGCTGCATGAGTGGCCAGGAGGCTGGGGCGCGGCCTTTCAAGCTGCCGCAGTCCGTGCTGGTCGTGGTGCATACGCCAGCCCTCGACGTCCTGCTCATTCGCCGTGCCGACGGGGGTGAGCACTGGCAGTCCGTCACCGGCAGCAAGGACCGCGAGGACGAACCCTGGGAAGCCACCGCGGCGCGCGAGGTGCAGGAAGAAACCGGCATCGACGTGCAGGCCAGCGGCTGCGTGCTGAGCGACTGGTACCTGGAGAACGTCTACGACATCTGGCCTCAGTGGCGCCACCGATATGCGCCGGGCGTGGTGCTCAACCGCGAGCGCGTCTTCGGCCTGTGCGTGCCTGCAGGCACGCCCGTGGTGCTGAGCCCACGCGAACACGTGGCCTGGCAGTGGCTGCCCTGGCGGGATGCGGCGGAGCGCTGCTTTTCTGCCAGCAACGCCGAGGCCTGCCTGCTGCTCCCGCGCTTCAGCGGCGCTGGGGCAGCACCTTGACCAGGTGCTCCGCAAAGCCCTCGGCCGCTGGCGAAGTGGCGCGCTGCGTGGGGCTGTACAGGCACACGTAGCGCATGGCCTCGGGCGCCAGGATGCGCCGGCGCACCAGCCCGAGGGGCTTGGCCAGCGCACCCACGTAGTCGGGCGCCAGCGTGGCGGCCACGTCGGCGGCGGCCAGGCCCAGCGCGGTGGAGATGTTGTCCACGATCTCCACCGGCGTCACGCGCTGTTCGCTGGGCAGGCCGGTGTGCATCTGCGCCACGCTGCGCTCGTGGTCGCGGCCGGCAGCCACCAGCGGGTGGGCATGCAACTGGTGCCAGGTCACGCTGCGCTGGCGCGCCAGCGGGTGCACAGGGGCGCACCACAGCACCCAGGGGCTCTGAAACAGCTGCGTGCGCGCCACGTCGTCGCCGCAGGCCCGGTCCGGGCCCAGGGCCAGGTCGGCATCGCCACTGGCCACGGCGTCGACCAGCTTTTCCACCGGCACGTCGCGGATGTGGATGCGCACCTTGGGGCGCTCCTGCAGGTAGGCCTTGATGGCCTGGGGCAGGATCACGCTGGCCACGACCAGGGGCGCCGCAATGCGCACGATGCCCGCCGCGCGGTTGCGCACGTCGCTGGCGGCCGATTGCGCCATGCGCAGGTGCTTGAGCACCGACTCGGCCGAGCCCAGGAACTCGCGCCCGGCGCTGGTGATGGCCACGCGGCGCGTGCTGCGCTCGAAGAGCTTGAAGCCGAGCGCATCCTCCAGCTCGCCCACGAGCTGGCTCACGGCCGAGGGCGTGAGCGCCAGCCGGTCCGCCGTGGCCGTGAAGCTGCGCATCTCGGCCACGGTGACAAAGGCTTCGAGCTGGCGCGGCGTGAAGTGGGGCAGGGAGATGGCCATGGCCATTCATTAGACCACCTTCACAATCCGTAAGAAAGCATTGATTGTGGTCCGCAAGGTCGCTGCAGATACTTCGCGGCAAGGCGCAGAACGCGCCAGCAACGAGACAAGCAGCACCCGATGATCGCCGTCCCCACCGCAAGCACCCTGGCCTCCCTGCGCGCAGCCTATGCCGGCCGGCTGTGGACCGAGCCTGCGGACACTGCACCGTTCCTGACCGACTGGCGCGGCAAGTGGACCGGCCCCGCACTCGCTGTTGCACAGCCGGCGGACACGGCCGAGGTGGCGCAACTGCTCGCCTGGTGCCATGCGCACGGCGTGCCCGTGGTACCGCAGGGCGGCAACACGGGGCTGTCGGGTGGGTCGGTCCCCGAGGCAGCAGGCCAGCCACTGCCACTGCTGCTGTCCCTGACCCGCCTGAACCGCGTGCGCCATGTCGATGCGCTGAACAACACCCTGGTGGTGGAGGCCGGCGCCACGCTGCAGCAGGTGCAGGACGCTGCGCGCGCGGCCGGGCGCCTGTTTCCGCTGAGCCTGGCAGCCGAGGGCTCGTGCACCATCGGCGGCAACCTGGCCACCAACGCCGGCGGCGTGCAGGTGCTGCGCTACGGCAATGCGCGCGAGCTGTGCCTGGGGCTCGAAGTCGTGACGCCCGAGGGCGAGGTCTGGAACGGCCTGCGCACCCTGCGCAAGGACAACACCGGCTACGACCTGCGCGACCTGTACATCGGCTCCGAGGGCACGCTGGGCGTCATCACCGCTGCCGTGCTCAAGCTTTTCCCACTTCCTGCGGCCCAGATGGTGGCGCTGGTGGCCGTTCCCTCGCCGGGCGATGCCCTGCAACTGCTGGCGCTGGCCCAGCAGCGCCTGGGCGCATCGCTCACCGCGTTCGAACTGCTGTCGGACACCTGCATGGCGCTGGTGCTGCACCATGTGCCGGGCAGCCGGCGCCCGCTGGCCGAGGCATCGCCCTGGTACGTGCTGCTGGAGATCTCGGTGACCGGCGCCCAGGCAGATGCCCAGGCCGGTGCGGCGCAGGCCATGGAAGACCTGCTCGGTGCGGCGATGGAAGCCGGTTGGGTGGCGGACGCGGCCCTGTCCACCACGCTTGCGCAGTTCGAGGCCCTGTGGGCGCTGCGCGAGAACATCTCCGAGGCGCAGGGCGCCGAGGGCCCGACCATCAAGCACGACATCGCGCTGCCCATCTCGCGCGTGCCCGAGTTCATCGCCGGCACCGATGCCCTGGTGGGCGCTGCCTTCCCACAGGTGCGCCAGGTCACCTTCGGCCACCTGGGCGATGGCAACCTGCATTACAACGCGTCGCCCGCCGCCGCCGGCCCGCTGGATTCCGCCGCCAAGGCCGCCTTCCTGGCGCTCGAAGGCCCGCTGAACCGGTTGGTGCACGACGCCGTCCACGCCCTGGGTGGCTCCATCAGCGCCGAGCACGGCCTGGGCGTGCTGCGGCGCGATGAATCGGAGCGCTACAAGGCGCCGCTGGAGCTGCGCCTGATGCAGCGCATCAAGTCCGCGCTGGACCCCGCCGGCCTGATGAACCCGGCCAAGCTGCTGCCCGAAACCCCTGTGGCCCATCGCCCCTGATGGCCTTGTCATCCCTCTGGAGAAACGCCCTGTGAGCACCGACACGCTGAACGTCGCCGGCATCGCCGTATCGCCCCACCACTACATCGACGGCCAGCGCGTGGCCTCGGACCTGCGCTTCGACCTGCACTCGCCCATCGACCAGGCGCTGCTGGGCCGCATCAGCGAGGGCTCGCCCGCGCATGTGGATGCCGCCGTCACTGCCGCAGCGCGCGCCTTCCCGGCGTGGAGTGCGCTCACGGCCGCCGAGCGCAAGCCCTACCTCGACCGCTTCGCGGCCGAGATCGGCCAGCGCGCCGAGGCCTTCTGCACGCTCGAATCCAGCGACGCGGGCGTGCTGCTTTCGCGCATGAAGCACGGCGTGGTGCCGCGCGCCATGCTCAACATCACCTGGTTCGCCGAGCATGCACTGAACCTGCAGGACCGGCCCATCGAGACCGAGCAGGCCACCCACCTCGTGCGCCACGACCCGGCCGGCGTGGTGGCCATCATCACGCCGTGGAACGCGCCGCTGATGCTGGCCACCTGGAAGCTCGGCCCGGCGCTGGCAGCAGGCAACTGCGTCATCATCAAGCCGCCGGAATGGGCGCCGCTGACCAGCAGCCTGCTGGCCGACTGCGCGCACGCTGCCGGCCTGCCGCCCGGGGTGTTCAACATCGTGCAGGGCGCGGGTGCCAGCACCGGTGCGCGCCTGGTCAGCGACCCGCGCCTGGCACGCATCTCGTTCACCGGCTCGGTGCCCACGGCCAAGTGGATCGCGCAGTCCGCTGGCGCCAACCTCGTGCCCTGCAGCCTGGAGCTGGGGGGCAAGTCGGCCTTCATCGTGCTGGAAGATGCCGACATCGACAACGCCGCCGCCACCGGCGCGCTGATGTACCGCAACGCCGGCCAGGTGTGCCTGGCGGGCACACGCTTCCTGGTGCACCGCAAGGTGCACGATGCCTTCGTGGCCGCGCTGCGCGGCTATGTCGAAAAGCTCACCGTGGGCGACCCGCGCGAGGCGGCCACCGAGGTCGGCCCCATCATCCACCCGCGCCAGGTCGAGCGTGTGCACGGCTTCGTGCAGCGTGCCGTGGCCGACGGCGCTACGCTGCTCTGGGGCGGTGCGCACCATGCCTTCGGCGCGCAGTACTACCAGCCCACGCTGCTTGCCGGTGTGCGCCAGGACAGCGAGATCGTGCAGAACGAGGTCTTCGGCCCGGTGCTCACCTTGCAGGCCTTCGACAGTGACGAGGAAGCCATCGCCCTGGCCAACGGCACCGACTACGGGCTGGGCGGCGTCTGCTACGGCGAAACGCAGCACGCCAGTGCCGTGGCGCAGCAGGTGCGCACCGGCTTCATCTGGGTCAACAGCTTCGGCATCCGCGACCTGGCCGCGCCCTTCGGCGGCATCAAGCGCAGCGGCGTGGGCCGCGAGGGCGGGGACTGGAGCTTCGAGTTCTTCTGCGACGTCAAGGATGTCGTCATCCCCAAAAAGCCTTTCCGCGCCAGCTTCAGCCACCGCTGAGCATTACCTACACACAGGAGACACACACCATGGGAAGCATCGTTGGCGCCGCCATCGTCTCGCACCACCCCGGCCTGATGCAGTGCGAAGAGTTTCGCGTGCTGCAGGGCGCGGGGGCCGACTCGGACCTGATACCCGGCTATGCACGCCTGCGCGAACGCATCGCTGCGGCCCGGCCCGACGTGGTCATCATCTTCGACTCGCACTGGTTCACCACCGGCTACCACCTGGTGGACGGCGCGCCGCGCTACCAGGGCATGTTCATCTCCGACGAGATGCCCTGGTACCTGCACGGCGTGCCCTACGACTACCGGGGCCACCCCGACCTGGCGCTCGAGATCGAGGCCGTGTCGCGCGAGCACCAGGGCTACAACCGCGTCATCAACCACCCCGACCTGGGCAAGCAGTACGCCACCATCAACCTGGTCAAGCACCTGCGCCTGGAGCGCAGCGACACGCCGGTGGTCACCGTGAGCTCGTGCCAGAACTGCGACTGGCGCCATTTCCTGAAATCGGGCGAGGCGATTGCCGAGGCCGTTCGCCGCAGCGACCTGCGCGTGCTGCTGCTGGCATCGGGCGCGCTGAGCCACAAGTTCAACCCCATCGACTGGAAGCCGAACCACCCCCGTATCTTCCACGAGAGCAATGTCTCGCGCCCCGAGAACATCGTGAGCGACAAGGGCGCCATCGCTCTCATGGAGCAGGGCCGCCACGACATGGTGCTCGACCGTTGGCAGGACGAGTACCGCAAGATGCCCTGGGAGGCCTTCGGCGCGCACTACCTGCAGATGCTGGGCGCCATGGGCGGGGCCGACTGCCGCGCGCGCGGCGTGGCCCTGTCGGCCTACGAGAACGCACGCGGCACGGGCAACGTGCACATGTGGTTCGATGGCGAAACGCAAGCGGTGGAGGTGGCGGCATGAACTTCGAATTCCCGGTTACCGAACTGCCCGCCGTGATGCGCGGCCCGCGCGTGGAGCGCCGCCGCGTGCTGGTGGGCGGCAGCGCCTGCTGGGGCACCATCGTGGAAGAGGGCGCGAGGCAGGGGCAACTGCGCCTGGACGATGGCCGCGTGGTGGACCCGGCCAGCCTGCAGCACCTGCCGCCGGTCGCGCCCAGCAAGGTCATCGCCGTGCACATCTCGTACAGCTCGCGCAGCTTCGAGACGCGCAACCAGCCCAAGCCGACCGAGACGCCCACCTACTTCACCAAGCCACCGACCTCCGTCAACGGGCATGGATGCGAAATCCACAAGCCCGCCGACAGCCTGTACCTCAACTACGAGGGCGAGTACGCCGTGGTCATCGGCAAGACCTGCCGCAACGTGCTGCCCGACGAGGCCTGGGACTACATCGAAGGCTTTTGCCCGGCGCTCGACATGGGCCTGCAGAACTACCGCGACACCGACCAGGGCAGCATGCTGCGCGTGAAGGGGGCGGACACGCTGCTGCCCATCGGCCCCGGTATCGTGCGCGGCGTGAACCTGTTCGCACAGACGCTGCGCACCTACCGCAACGGCCTGGTGGTGCAGGAGGCACACATCGGCGACGAGACCATCTGGGGCCCGCACTACGTGGTGGCTGACATTGCGCGCCACATCACCCTGGTGCCGGGCGACGTGATCCTGATGGGCACGCCCTGCCATTCGCGCTCAGTCGACCCGGGCGACTTGGTGGAGTGCGAGATCACGGGCCTGGGTCGCCTGGCGGGCACCGTGGTCGCCATCGATGCGCCGCGCGCCTCGGCACTGGGCGTGGGCCACCAGCCCACCGACAGCCCCGAGGTGCGGCGCGTGGCCTGCGGCTTCGACGAGCGCGTGCCCGAGCATCTGAAGGCCAATTACCGCCAGGCTGCGAAGAAGTAATCCATAAGAACCATCGGAGACAGAGCATGAAGAACCTTTCCCCCACAACATCCCGCCGCAACGTACTGCACCTGGCTCTGGCCAGTGCAGCGGGCGCCGTGCCCTTCCTGGCCCAGGCCCAGGCGCTCGACACCGTGAAGATCCTGGCCGGCTTTGCTGCCGGCGGCACGGTGGACACCCTGGCGCGGCGCGTGGCCACCCAGATCACGGGCGGTTACGCCAAGTCGGCCGTGGTGGAGAACAAGACCGGCGCGTGCGGGCAGATCGCCATCACCACACTCAAGGCCGCTCCGGCGGACGGCGCCACACTGCTGGCCACGCCCATGTCCATGCTGGGCATCTACCCCCACACCTACAAGAAGCTGCCCTACGACCCCGTGGCCGACGTGACGCCCGTCTCGCTGGGCGTGGTGTTCGACATGGGTTTTGCCGTGGGGCCACAGGTACCCGCCTCGGTGAAGACCGTGCCCGAGTTTCTGGAGTGGTGCAAGGCCAACCCCACGGGCGCCAATTTCGGCTCGCCCGCACCGGGCTCGGTGCCGCACTTCGTGGGCGAGCTGATCAGCCGCGCCGGCAAGGTCGACATGCGCCATGTGGGCTTTCGCGGCTCGCAGCCGGCCATTCTGGACCTGCTGGGCGGGCAGATCGCCGCCGTCTCGGCCCCGGTGGGTGAGTTCTTGCCGCACCTCTCAGGCGGCAAGATCCGCGTCCTGGCCACCTCGGGCGCCACGCGCAACAAATTCATGCCCAATGTCAGCACGCTGATCGAGCAGGGCTACAAGGACATGGCCTACAACGAATGGTTCGGCTTCTTCCTGCCCGGCAAGGCGCCGGCCGACGTGGTGGCCAAGGCCAATGCCGCTATCCGCACCGCGCTGGCCGACAAGGACGTGGTCGCCGGGTTGGCGGCCATGGGGCTGGAGGCGCGTTCGTCCACTCCCGCTGAGCTGGCGGCGTTGCTGAAGGCCGATGGCGACAAATGGGGTCCCATCGTGAAAGCCATTGGCTTCACTGCAGAATCCTGAGGACTCCCCATGCTTGACGATGCATTGATCCAGCAGCTCGCTCTTGAGCTGCACCAGGCCGAGAAGACCCGCGTGCAGGTGGAGCATTTCTCCAAACGCCACCCCGGTATGACGGTGCAGGACGGCTATGCCATCTCGCGCGCCTGGGTGGCGATGAAGATCGCCGAGGGCCGCACGGTGCGCGGCCACAAGATCGGCCTGACCTCGCGCGCCATGCAGGTCGCCAGCCAGATCACCGAGCCCGACTTCGGCACCCTGCTGGACGACATGTTCTTCGCCGAGGGCGGCGACATCCCCATGCAGCGTTTCATCCTGCCGCGCGTGGAGGTGGAGCTGGCATTCGTGCTCAACAGACCACTGCGGGGTGAGCCGGGGCGTCCGCCGGTGAACATCTTCGACGTGCTGGCCGCCACCGAGTACGTGGTGCCCGCCATCGAGATCATCGATGCGCGCATCGAGCAGCACGATCGCCACACCGGCGCGATGCGCAAGGTGTTCGACACCATCTCGGACAACGCGGCCAATGCCGGCATCGTCACCGGCGGGCGCCCCGTGCGGCCCGACGCGGTGGACCTGCGCTGGTGCGGCGCGCTGCTCTACAAGAACGGGGTGATCGAGGAATCGGGCCTGGCCGCTGCGGTGCTCAACCACCCGGCCACCGGCGTGGCCTGGCTGGCCAACAAGCTTGCGCCCTATGGCGAGGGGTTGGAGGCGGGCGAGGTGGTGCTGGGCGGCTCGTTCACGCGGCCCGTGGCGGCTGCCGCGGGCGACACCTTCCATGCGGACTATGGGCCGCTGGGCAATATCGCCTTCCGCTTCGTTTGAGGGGACTGCCTTGCATACACCCGTGAACACCTTCAAGCAGGCCCTGGTCGCGCGCACGCCGCAGATCGGCCTGTGGTTCGGCCTGGCCAGCGGCTATGCGGCCGAGCTCGTCGCAGGGGCTGGTTTCGACTGGCTGCTGCTTGACGGCGAGCACGCGCCCAACGACGTGCCGCGCATGCTGGAGCAGCTGCAGGGCATCGCCAGCGCGCGCGCCATGCTGGGCTCTGGCCCGGACCCGGTGGCCCGCGTGCCGGTGGGCGACACGGCGCTGATCAAGCAGTACCTGGACATCGGCGCGCTGACCCTGTTGGTGCCCATGGTGGACACGCCCGAGCAGGCCGCGCAGCTGGTGCGTGCCATGCGCTACCCGCAGGACGACGGGCAGGGCGGCATCCGCGGCATGGGCGCGGGCCTGGCGCGCGCCTCGCAGTGGATGCGCTATCCCGGGTATCTCAAAGAGGCCAATGCCCAGGCGTGCCTGCTGGTGCAGGCCGAGAGCACGCTGGCCATCGAGAACCTGGACGCCATTGCGCACACGCCGGGCGTGGATGGCGTGTTCTTCGGCCCGGCCGACCTCTCGGCCAGCATGGGCCATGTGGGCAACCCCGGGCACCCTGAGGTACAGGAGGCCATCGAGAGCGGGATACGCCGCGTGCTGGCCGCCGGCAAGGCCCCCGGCATCCTGATGGCCGATGAAAAGCTGGCGCGCCGCTACCTGGAGCTGGGCGCCGTCTTCGTGGCCGTGGGGGTGGACACCAGCGTGCTGGTGGCCGCCACGCGGGATCTGGCGGCGCGGTATGGGCGGGCGCTGCATCCCGCGCAGCCACAGTCTCCAGTGGCAGGCGCCTCGGTCTACGGCTGACAGCCCCCACTACATCGGCCGCAGCCTGAGCTTTTCCGCCGGATCGTGGGGCTCTGGCGTGGGCACGCCCAGGATTTCGTCGATCGAGGGCTCGTCGGGCATGTCCAGGATCTGGTCGGCCGACAGCTCTACCCGGGCGGCGATGGCGGCCAGCGCGGCAGACGCTGCCGCTTCGGGCGGTGGCGGCGTGCGTGTGCGTATCACCACGCCGCCAGGGCGCCGCTCGCCGTCCTGCCCCAGCACCGCACGGGTCGGGGCGTTGCCGCAGCGGGTGCGCACCGCCTGCACACTGTCCTGCAGGGCCTGTGCATCGGCAATGCGCTCCCGGTGGCGCAGCAGCACCTGCTGGGCCATGTCCGCCAGCTTGGAGTTCAGGGAGCTTTCGGCCAGCTGCAGCAGCTTGCGCACGGCCCCTTCGGCATCGCCCGCCAGGCTCTGGGCCATGGCTTTCTCGGCCGACTGGTTGATCTGGGGCAGGCATTCGCGCACCATGTCGCTGTACGCGGGGTAGACGTTGCAGGCATTGGCCATCAGTTCCGTGAGGCCGCGCGTGTTGGCATAGCGCATCCCGAGGGAGCGCACCCACTTTTCGCCGTCCGACAGGTCGATGGAGGTCGCGGCCAGCACGGCCAGCAGGCTGGCCAGGTTGCAGGCGGCCTCGAAATCGAAGCTGGCCTCGTCGATCTCGCGCGCCATGTCGCGCACCGCCGCCACGGCGGCCGAGAACTGCCGCTGCTGGATCAGCAGCAGGGTCTGGGCGATGCTGGCAAAGCGCTGGATGCGCGGGCTGTCCTGGTGGCGCTCCAGGATGCGGCCAAAGTCCGCCACGCAGCGTTCGATTCCCTTGCGGTCCTTGTCGGAAAAGTAGGAAAAGGCCAGCAGCACCAGGGCCTGGAAGTCGAACAGCTTGGAGTCGATACCCAGGATGGCCGCACGCGAGAGCACGCTGGCGGCCGTCTTGCGGTCGCCCATGTAGTACGACATCATGCCCAGCTTCTGCAGGCGCACCACCGAGTCGGGCGTGAGCGCGCTGGCCGTGCGGTAGGTCTCGATGGCCTCGGTGAAGTTGCCCAGTTCCACCTGAGCGCGGCCCAGCACGTCGTAGGCGTCGGCAAACGAGGCATCCTCGCCGATCAGGCCCTGCAAGGTGGTGATGGCGCGGGTGGCCTGGCCCGACTCGATCTGCGCGCGCGCCACACCGAGCTTGGCCCAGGGCAGGGCGCGCGCTGCGATGACGGCTTCGAACAGCGTGCGGGATTCGTCGTGGCGGCCCAGGCGCAGCAGCAGCTCGGTGCCAATGCGCGCGGCATACAGCCAGTAGGGCTTGCGCGCCTCGAAACGCTCCACGCAGAGGCTGGACGCCAGCTCGAAGTCTTCCTGCTCGATGGCGTCGAAAATCGGCTTCAAGTGGATCTTGCGCAGCCGCGCCAGGCTCAGCCGCTCGAACAGTGCACTCGGGGTGAAGGGCTTGAGCAGGTAGCCATCGAGCGCCGACTCGGCGGCCTCGGCCACTGCCGCATACGAGGCTTCGGCCGTGACCATGAAGAACACGGTGGAGAACGGCAGCAGTTGCGCACGGCGCAGGTCGTCCAGCAAGGTCTGCCCGGAGTCGCCAGATTCGCTGAAGAACTGGTCGCACAGCACATAGTCGAACACCGTGTGTTCCAGCCTGGCGCGGGCGTCACGCACACGGCTGCACTGCACGATCTTGGTGACACCGTACTCGCGCAGCTGCCCCACCAGAATGCTGCGCGAGGTGGCATTGCTGTCGATGATCAGCGCCTGGATGTCTGGCGTATCCGGGGCTTTGCCTGTGGCCATCTTCAGCTCGGGGTGGTGTAATTAAAAGTAACTGCTCACTGCAAGCACAGTGTATGCCCGGTCAGCGGAGTCTGCGATGCGGGTAAGCCCCCGGCCTGCCATGTGTCGGTTGCTTGCGACACAATCGGTGCCATGGACAACACAGACATCCTGCGGGTGGCGACCTACAACATCCACAAAGGGGTGCAGGGCATCGGCCCGGCCCGGCGCCTGGAGATCCACAACCTGGGGCATGCGGTCGAGCAACTCGATGCCGACATCGTTTGCCTGCAGGAGGTGAGGAAGCTGCACCGCGGGGAGGCGAAATACTTCCAGCGCTGGCCCGAGCTGCCACAGGCCGAGTACCTGGCCCCGGAGGGCTACGAGGCGGTGTACCGCACCAACGCCTTCACGCGCCACGGAGAGCATGGCAACGCGCTGCTCTCGCGCTGGCCCGTGATCGGCCACCAGCACGAGGACATTTCCGACCACCGCTTCGAGCAGCGCGGGCTGTTGCACGTCGAGGTGGACGCCCATGGTCGCAAGATCCACGTGATCGTCGTTCATCTGGGGTTGATTCCGGGCAGCCGCATCCGCCAGATCGAGCGGCTGCAGCGCTTCATCGAGCGCGAGGTGCCCGGCGGCACACCGCTGGTGGTCGCGGGCGATTTCAACGACTGGGGCCTTCAGGTCAAGCGCATGCTGGCCGGCTTCGGCCTGCATGAATTCGAGGACCCCCGGGCCTTCACCTACCCCGCGCGCCTGCCCCTGGTGCAGCTCGACCATGTCTACGTGCGCGGCCTCACGCCCCTGTCGCTGCATGTGCCGCGCGGCCGCATCTGGTGGCGCATGTCCGATCACCTGCCGCTGATCGCCGAGTTTCGTCTCTAGCCGTGGCCCTGAACCCGGCCCTTGCCGCCGACCACCGGGTGCGCCTGCTGCAGGGCGCGCAGGAGCTGTTTCCCGCGCTGGTCGAGGCCATGGACGCGGCGCTGTCGGACATCCAGTTCGAGACCTACATCTTCGATTTCACCGGCAGCGGTGCCAGCGTGGCCGAGGCGCTGATGCGTGCTGCGGGGCGCGGCGTGCGCACCCAGCTCGTTGTGGACGGGGTGGGCACTGGCGCCTTTCCTGTCGAATGGACGCAGCGCCTCTTGGCCGCTGGCGTGCAGTTTCGCGTCTATTCGCCGCTCGGGCCGCTGGGCCTGCTGCTGCCGCACCGCTGGCGCCGCCTGCACCGCAAGCTGTGTGTGGTGGACGGCTGCATGCTGTTCTGCGGCGGCATCAACGTGCTCGACGATCTGCACGACCCCAATCACGGGGCACTGGCAGCGCCGCGCTTCGACTTTGCCGTGCAGGCCACGGGCAGCCTGGTGGCCGTGGCCAGCGACACCATGGACCAGCTGTGGTGGCGCATGCAGGCCCTGCGCGACATGCGCGAGCGCCGCCTCCCCGAGGCCCTGCAAGCACTGCGCGCGGCCAGCGCCGCCCAGCACGCTGCCCAGGTGGCCGAAGACGGCCCTCGCATGCGCGCCGCACTGCTGCTGCGCGACAACGTGCGCAACCGCAGCCGCATCGAGAAGGCCTACCGCCGCGCGATTGGCGCGGCGCGCCACGAGGTGATCATTGCCAACGCCTACTTCCTGCCCGGTGGCAAGCTGCGCCGCGCATTGCTGATGGCGGCGCGCCGCGGTGTGCGTGTGCGCCTGCTGCTGCAGGGGCGCTACGAATACTTCATGCAGTACCACGCGGCGCGGCCGGTGTATGGCGCACTGCTCGCGGCGGGGGTGGAGATCCACGAGTACGCGCCGAGCTTCCTGCACGCCAAGGTGGCCGTGGTCGATGCGCTGGGCGAGCGGCCCTGGGCCACGGTGGGCTCGTCCAATCTCGACCCGTTGAGCCTGCTGCTGGCGCGCGAGGCCAACGTGGTAGTGGAGGACGCGGCCTTTGCCGCCGACCTGCGCCAGCGCCTGGTGCAGGCCATGGAGCAATCCGGCCGGCGCATGGAGCCGGCGCGCTATGCGGGCCGCCCGCTGCGCCAGCGCGTGCTCGACCAGGTGGCCCATGCGCTGATGCGCCTGGCCCTGTGGATCACGGGCCGCCGGTACTGACACAGATGGCCGGCTTTGCTGCTATATAAATAGTAGCTGTATCGCGATGCGGGCCGGGCGGTAGCCAGGTAAAACCTTTGCCAGGCGTACCGCCCCGTTCACTGTTACGATGCCGGACATGTCCAGTCCCACTGCCGCTGATATGACGACCATCCCGCCCGACGAAGAAGGCACGCCCGTCTCCGTCAAGATCCGAGAGCGCCTTGCCGCCGCGCGCAAGCGCTTCCACGCCAACGACAACATTGCCGAGTTCATCGAGCCGGGCGAGCTGGAGAAGCTGCTGGACGAGGTCGAGGTCAAGATGCAGGGCGTGCTCGACAGCCTGGTCATCAACACGCAAGGCGACCACAACACGCACAACACCGCGCGCCGCGTGGCCAAGATGTACCTCAACGAGGTGTTCAAGGGCCGCTACGTGGCGCAGCCGCCGATCACCGAGTTCCCCAACGCCGAGCACTTGAACGAGCTCATGATCGTCGGGCCCATCACGGTGCGCAGCGCCTGCAGCCACCATTTCTGCCCGGTGATCGGCAAGATCTGGATCGGCGTGATGCCCAACGAGCACACCAACGTGATCGGCCTGTCCAAGTACGCGCGCCTGGTCGACTGGGTCATGGGCCGCCCCCAGATCCAGGAAGAGGCCGTGGTGCAGCTGGCCGACCTGATCATGGAAAAGACCCAGCCCGACGGCCTGGCCATCGTGATGGAGGCCAGCCACTTCTGCATGTCCTGGCGCGGCGTGCGCGAGATGGACAGCAAGATGATCAACTCCGTGATGCGCGGCGTGTTCCTCAAGGACCCCTCGCTGCGCCGCGAATTCCTGTCTCTCATCCCCGGAAAGAACTGACCATGCTCGTACGCCTGCTCTATGCCAGCCGCGCGGTGGATACCTCGCCCTCCGCCATCGAAGCCATCCTCATGCAGTCGCGCCAGCACAACCCGGGCAGTGGCATTACCGGGGTGCTGTGCTATGGCGGCGGCATCTTTTTGCAGGCCATCGAGGGCGGCCGTGCCGCGGTGAGCGACCTCTACGGCCACATCCAGCGCGACCCGCGGCACCAGAACGTGGAGCTGCTGCACTACGAGGAGATCACCGAGCGCCGTTTCGGCGGCTGGACCATGGGCCAGGTGAACCTGTCCAAGATCAACCACTCGATTCTGCTCAAGTACTCCGAGAAGCCCGAGCTCGACCCGTATGCGGTGTCGGGCAAGGTGTCGTTCGCGCTGCTGGAAGAGCTCATGGCCACGGCGTCCATCATCGGGCGCGCTTAAAAAGGACTGGCCTCCAAGCCTGCCCTCTTTTCCAGACATCCGAACCCGGGCCGCAGCCGCCGACGCGCTGCGGCCTTTTGCATTCCTTTTTCTGCTTTCCCACCGTGACCCTGAATGCCTTCGGCCTCATCATCCTGGCGGGCCTGATCCATGCCTGCTGGAACATCGTGGCCAAGAAGGCGGGTGGGGATTCGCGCTTCGCGTTCTTCACCTCGGTGCTGATGATGCTGGTCTGGGCGCCGCTGGGCTGGTACCTGGGGCGCGATGCGGTGCCGCTGTGGGGAGCTGTGGAGTGGGGCTTCGTCGCGGCCAGCGGGTTGCTGCACGTGGCCTACTTCGTCATCCTGCTGCGCGGCTACCGCAAGGCCGACCTCACCGTGGTCTACCCGCTGGCGCGCGGCTCGGGGCCGCTGATGTCGTCGCTGGTGGCGGTCACGCTGCTGGGCGAGCGCATTTCGGCGCTGGGCGTGGCCGGCATCGCGGGCGTGGTGGGCGGGGTGTTCCTGATCGCGGGCGGCCCGGGCCTGCTGCGCGCCGCGCACGATCCGGCCGCGCGAGCGCGCGTGCACAAGGGCATGTTCTACGGCCTGCTCACGGGGGCCTTCATCGCCAGCTACACGGTGGTCGACGGCTATGCCGTCAAGATCCTGCTGATGTCGCCCATCCTCGTGGACTACATGGGCAACTTCGTGCGCGTGGCGCTGCTGGCGCCCGTGGTGCTGCGCGACCTGCCCACCGCCGGCCAACTGTGGCGCGCGCAGTGGCGCTTCGCGCTGCTGGTGGCCATGGTCAGCCCCGTGGCCTATGTGCTGGTGCTGTATGCGATGAAGGAGGCGCCCCTGTCGCATGTCGCGCCCGCACGCGAGGTGTCCATGCTGTTCGCCGCGCTGATCGGCGGGCACCTGCTGGGCGAAGGCGACCGCGTGGCCCGCATCTGCGGGGCCGTGCTCATCGCGGCCGGCGTCACCGCGCTCGCCCTGGGGTAGGCCATGCTGCTCGGATGTGACTTCTCAAGCAGCCCCACGCGCCGCAAGCCCGTGGTGCTGGCCCTGGGCCGGCGCGACGGCGCGCGCGTGCAGCTGACGGAACTGGTGCGGCTGGAAACCCTGGCCGCGGTGGGCGCCTGGCTGGCCGAGCCGCGCCACTGGGTGGGTGGGTTCGACCTGCCCTTCGGCCTGCCGCGCGAGCTGCTGCAGACCCTGGGCTGGCCGCTGCAGTGGCATGCAAGCATGCAGCACTACCAGTCGCTCACCCGCCCACAGATCCGCGAAGCCTTTGCCGCCTTCTGCGATGCGCGCCCCGTGGGCGGCAAGTTCGCGCACCGCGCAACCGACGGGCCCGCCGGCTCCAGCCCGTCGATGAAATGGGTGAACCCGCCCGTGGCCTACATGCTGCATGCGGGCGTGCCGCTGCTGCTCGGGGCCGGCGTGCACCTGCCCGGCCTGCATGCAGGCGACCCCACACGCGTGGCGCTGGAGGCCTACCCCGGCCTGCTC
The DNA here is from genome assembly GCF_001428665.1 of Acidovorax sp. Root219. Classification (GTDB taxonomy): domain Bacteria; phylum Pseudomonadota; class Gammaproteobacteria; order Burkholderiales; family Burkholderiaceae_C; genus Acidovorax. The sequence continues at coordinate 49,612 of NZ_LMIJ01000004.1, read as the reverse complement.
GCGCGCGAGGTGCTGCAGCGGCGCAGCTACAAGAGCGACGATGTTGCCAAGCAGACGCCGGACCGCCTGATCGCGCGCAAGTACCTGCTGACCGCGCTGGAGCTGGGGCAGACGCGCCTGGCGCTGCGACTGAAGCTGAGCCACGCCCAGCGCGATGCCCTGGTGGCCGACGCCAGCGGCGACAGCCTGGACGCCGTGCTGTGCATGCTGCAGGCCGGCTGGGCCGAGCAGCGCCATGCCGAGGGCGATGCCCTCTACGGCTTGCCGCCCGGCTTGGACCCGCTGGAAGGCTGGATCGTCACCGCGCCCATGCCGGGTGGCAGGGTGGACGAGGGCGCGCCACAATGAAGGCATGATGCGAATTGCTGCTTGCGCACGAAATCACCGGCTGTGGGTCGGGGCGCTGGTTTGCGCGTTCGCATGCACCGCCGCACTGGCTGCGCCCGCACCCTGGTTCTACTGGCGCAGCAAGGTCGATGCTCAGCGCGTCTGCGCCCAGACCTCGCCCGGCAGCGGCTGGGAGAAAGACAGCCCGCCCTACGACGGCCCCGGCTGCGCCCCGCGCCGCAAGGTGCTCATCGTCCCGATGCGTTGAGGAGCGAAACAGGTGCAATCGCCCCTTGGTTGTCAAAAAGCATAGCGCCTGGGGACGGTCTGCATGCCGTTGGCAGGAGTATTGCTTGCAATACTGTGCATGCATTCGATAATGGACGGGATGACCGAACTGATCTTGATACGCCACGGCGAGACCGACTGGAACCGGGAACTGCGCTTCCAGGGCCAAGTGGACGTGCCCCTGAACGCCACCGGCCATGAGCAGGCGCGCCGCCTGGCCGAACGCCTGGGGGCCGAACGCCTGGCGGTGGACCACCTAGTCTGCAGCGACCTCATCCGCACGCGCCAGACGGCGCAGCCCGTGCTGGGCGCATTGCTGCCGCAGCTGCACATCGACAACGTGGTGGACGCCAGCCTGCGCGAGCAGAGCTTTGGCCTGGTCGACGGCATGCGCGTGGACGACATCAAGCTGCAGCATGCCGAGGCCTGGGAGAACTGGCTGCGCTTCGACGCCGACGGCGGCATGCCCGGCGGCGAGACCACGCGCCAGTTCCACACCCGGGTGATGGGCGCCGTGCGCCGCCTGGCGCAGGAGCATGCGGGCAAGACCCTGATGGTGGTGACCCACGGCGGCGTGCTCGACATGGTCTGGCGCACGGCGCAGGGCGTGGGCCTGCACGGGCCGCGCCAGAGCGATATCCCGAATGCGGGCTTCAACCGCGTGCGCCTGGATGGCGACGCCATCGAACTGCTGCACTGGGGCGACGTGCGCCACCTGGCCGACCTGGCGCCGCAGCCGGTCTACGACCAGGCCAAACTGCTGGTGGCGGCGGTGGACGGCGCTGACTGAGCCCAGGGCGCCGGCCCTCGTGGCCGGCTCTGATGGAAGACCCTGGTTCAGGCGCCGGGCAGGGTGATCTCCACCTGGTCCTGCGCCACCTGCACGGTGACGTCCAGGGGCCGGGCCAACTGGTGCAGCGCTGCCAAGTCGAGGGCCGGTGGTTGCGCCAGGCTGCTGCCCTGCAGGGGCGGCAGGTCCTGCGATGCCGATACCCCCTGCGCGCGCACGCGCACCCCCCTTGCGCCCGAGGGCTCCACTGTGATGCGGGCGGGCACGGGGCCGGGCCGCTCCGCCAGGTGGTAGAGGGCGGCCAGCACCACGTACAGCAGCGTGTGCCGTGCCGTGACCTGCTCGTCCCAGCCGGTTGCATCCTCGACCAGGGGCTCCAGTTCGGTGCCGCGCACCATCAGCATGGGCCGCGCCAGCTCGACGGCTTCGGCCACCAGTGCGCGCAGGGCCTGGCGTTCGTTGATCTGCAGGTCCCACTGGCGCAGGCGGCGGATGTGGTGGGCAATGTCGCCCAGTTGCTCCTCGATCTGCTCCACCCGCTCCACAGCCTGTTCGGGGGTCAGGTCGCCCTTGGCAAGGCGGCGCTTGAGCAGCATGGTCCCCATGCGCATCACGGACAGGGGGCTGGCCAGGTCATGGCGCAGCACCGGCATGGCACGCATCAGCACGGCATGCTGCAGGCCGGCGTCCATCAGCTCCCGGGCATGATCGGGAAGGGGCGGCTCGGAGTTCTTGGCGGGCATGGGTGGTGGATGGGGCTGGAGTGGCGGAGCTCAGGGAGCGGGAGGGGCCTGCAGCGCAGCGGCGCAGCGCGCCATCAGCGCGTCGAAGGCGTCGAAGTCGAGCGGCTTGCCCAGGATGTAGTCGAAAGCCCCCATCTGGCTGCCCGCCGTCCTGGCGTTGCCCGAGGCCATGCCGGTGATCGCAATGGCAAAGCAGGGGCCTGCGCCGTGCTCGGCCACGCTCGCGCGCAGCAGTGGCACCAGGTCCGAACCGTTCATGTCCGGCAGGTTCTGGTCCACCAGAAAGATCTGCGCAGGCCTTTCCCTGGCGAGGGCCAGGGCGCGGGCTGCGGTGGCGGCCGTGCGCACGGAATGGCCCTCCATGGACAGCAGTTCTTCCAGGAGCTCGGTGGCGTCCCGGTTGTCATCGATGACGAGGATGTCTAGCGGCATGGTGGTATCAGGGGCCAGCGGGTGTCAGGTGGAGGGGTCTGCAGGAGGGCGTGCCGGGCGCTGCGGCAGGTGCACGGTGAACACCACATGCGGCGCCTCGTGCGCATAGCCGATGCTGCCGCCGTGGCCCTGCACGATCTGGTGCGCGATGTACAGGCCCAGGCCCAGGCCGGAGCGGTTGCGCGCCTTGCCCACCGACGATGCCTTGAAGGGGGTGAACAGGTCGCCGGCCACCTCGGGTGCAATGGGCGGGGCCACGTTGCGCACCTGGATGAGCGGGCCTTCTGGCGTGGCCTGCATGTGCACCTCGACCGGGTGGCCTGCGTCGCCGTGGTGGCGCGCGTTGCTGACCAGGTTGGAGAACACCTGCGCCATGCGGTCGGGGTCCACCTCGGCCTGCAGGCTGGCGGGCAGGTGCCCCACCAGCTGCATGCCCGGGTGGGCCGTGCGCGCCTCGTCCATCAGGTCGGCCAGCAACTGCACCAGGTCGATGCTGGCGGGCTGCAGGTCCAGCCCCAGCCGGCTTTGCAGGCGCGACATGTCCATCACCTGGCTCACCAGGCGCTGCATGCGGCTGCTCGACGACTGGATGCGCTGCCCCAGCTTGCCGGTGTTGCCATCGGCGCCATTGTTCTTTTCGAGCACCCGCGCCGCCATGCTGATGGAGTGCAGCGGATCGCGCAGGTCGTGGCCGAGCACCGCCATCAGGTGGTTGCGGGCGTTGTTCAGTTCGGCGTGGCGAGCGTTCTGGGCGCGCACCAGCTCTGCGAGCAGTTGCCGTGCGATGTCCAGGTCATCGGCGGCCCAGTGTTCGGAGGTGGAGCGCACGATCTCCTTCCACAGATCGAACGAGCCGCGCGGTGTGAGGCGGGGGCCCAGGGGGCCTGGGCGAATTTCCTTGTCGGGCTTGCCGCCCCAGTGGATGGTCTCGATCTGCTCCTTGCGCAAGAAGACCAGCCAGCTGCCCCGCTGCAGATCCAGCGGCAGGGCCAGCACACCGCACCAGGGGGCCAGCTGCACGGCAATGGCCGGTGCCTCCAGCGGCAGGGCATGGGTGGCGTACAGGGTGCTGCCGGCGTGCGTGGCATCGAGCCATTGCAGCAGGGCCCGGGCGGCGTCGTCGCTGATGCCGCCTTCGGTGCACAGCTTGCTGTGCTCGGACACGATGATGGTGTCGGCATGCATCGATGCGGCCAGGGCGCCCGCATGGGTGCACAGCCCGGTGAATTCATCGTCGGAATGAAGCACGCTCTCCATGACCCGGGTGCGCAGCTCGGCCACCTGCAGCTGGCGCTCGGCCTGCTTGCGCGCCAGGGCCGCCTGGATGGTGGCGCCCAGCATCTGCGCCATCACGTCGCAGGCCATGCGCACGCTGTAGGGCACCTGGCGCGGCCCCATGTGGTGGCATGCCAGCAGGCCCCACAGCCGGTTGTTGATGACGATGGAAATGCTCATGGACGCGCCCACGCCCATGTTGCTCAGGTATTCGATGTGGATGGGCGAGACGCTGCGCAGAATGGCGGCGCTCAGGTCCAGCGGCTTGCTGCTTGCGGCCTGTGCCAGGGGCACCGGCGTGGCCTGCACGTCGGCGATCAGGCGCAGGGTGTTGGCCACGTACAGTGCGCGTGCCTGCGCCGGAATGTCGCTGGCGGGGTAGCGCCGGCCCAGGTAGGGGTCCAGGAAGTCGGCACGCGATTCGGCCACCACGTCGCCGCTGCTGTCGGGGCGAAAGCGGTAGGCCATCACCCGGTCGAAGCCGGTGAGCGCCCTGAGTTCCTGGGTGGCCAGTTGCAGAAGGTCGTTGATGGCGGCACGCGGGCGGCGCAGCTTTTCCATGGCGCGGTGGGCCTGCATGGCAAAGCCCGTGAGCGCGTCGGACGATGCCTGGCGGGCCTCGAACTCGATCACCAGCAGCTCGTGTGACTGGTGCAGCACCACGTCGAAGCTGCGGCCTTCGATTTCCAGCTCGGTCGGCATGGGCAGATCGGCGGCGGCGCCCAATGCAGCCAGCCCCTCGTCGAGCAGCGCGCCGATCTGGGGATGCTGCGCCACCAGCGCGCTGCTGCGCAGCACATCGCCCGGCAGCAGCGCGTGTCCCAGCTGTGCCTGGGCGTTGCTGCTGGCATGGCGTACCACGCCGCTTGCATCCACGGCCACGAGCACCCCGTGGGACTGGATCGAGCCCGGGATGTGGATGGGCTCGCGGTCGCAGTTTTCCAGCGTGGTGGGCTGCACAGGGGCCGCAGCGGAGGTCATGCTGGCGTTCCTTGTGTGGCGTCCATGGTGTCGAAGTGCGCCTGCAGGCCCTGGAAGGCGGCCAGCGCACCGTCGCACGCGGCCGCAATGGCCGGCGGCGAAGCCACGTGCGTGCGCAGCAGCGCCATGAATGCCTTCCAGCGCGCACCGGTGCCCGCGCCATCGCCTTGCAGATAGCGCAGCGGGTGCGGCGCCAGCCGGGGCGCGAGGCCGCGATGGAGCACCTGCCCGCCGAGCTGCGAACCTTCGACCACATAGGCCATGCCCCAGCGCACGGCATCGGCTTGGCCGGGGTGGCGCGCCAGGGCCTGCTCCAGGCACAGCGCGGTGGTCGCACTGGGTCGTGGCCATGGCAGGGTGGCTTGTTCAGCCGTATGCGCCAGGTCCTCGCGCAGCGCGGACAGCCGCGCTGCAGGCGCGAAGCCAAAACCGGGTGCGTGCGCCTGCAGCGTTTGCAGCGCAGGCCACAGCGCCTGCAGCCAGGCAGCCAGCGCTTGGACGTGTTCCAGGTAGTCGGTCAGGCTGGCGTCGGCACGGGCGATGGGCAGGCCGGAGTCGAGCTGGGCATGCCGCTCGGCGGTGGCGTGCCGCAGCGCCTGCAGCGCATCGGTCATGGCAGGCTGGGGCGGCGTAGGGGCAAGGGCGTTGTGGGGCAAGGTACGACAAATCGGTGGAGGGGCGCACTGCACCCCACGGGTGCCGTGCGCTCTCATTCTAGGACCGGATTGGCCTGCAGCGGGCCCGTGCAGTCAGGGGTTTGCCCCGTGAACGGCGTGGCGCCGTGGGGGTGGCATGGGCAGCTACAAGGGCAGGCGGTTTTGTCCTACATGCCGCCCAGTGCGCCGTCCAGGGCGAGTGCGCCGTACACCCCGCGCAGCTGCCGCGCCAGGCGCAGGGATTCAGGCTGCGCGTTGGCCTGGGGCTGCAGCAGGTTCTGCAGCGTGGCCCACTGGCCGCTTCGGGCCAGGGCGTCGAGGTAGATCTGGTGGAACAGGTCGCGCTGTGCATGGCTGCCGCCCACGGCCACCAGTTGCGGCAGAGCCAGGACCAGTTGCCATGCCGCTGTGGCCCAGTCCCCGGACGCGTGCGCCAGCAGCCCGTGGGCGGCGGGAACGCAGACCTGCTGCCAGACCCTGCGCTCGTGGGCCTCGGTGCGGCTGGCGGCGTGGGCCTCGATGTGCTGCAGCAGCGTGCGCGCTTCGTCCACACGCCCGGCGCGCGCCAGCCCGTAGAGGTACTGCAGGTCCAGAAAGGGCATGACCTGGTCCGACAGGCGCAGCGCGAGGTGGTCGGCCACGTCGGCCCAGCGCGCGCCCACGTCGACGCCGGCCAGCTCCAGCCGGGCCAGCAGGGAGACAGCGTTGATCTGGTCCTGCGTGTACTCCTTGACCACGCCCCACACCTGCTGGTCGTACAGCGCCAGCACCTCGGCATGGCGCTCCTGCTCCAACAGGAACAGCGCCTGATGCCACCAGTTGTGGGTGACCATGAAGGAGTTCAGGCCCGTCCAGGTGTCGCTCACGCTGGCCATGAAATCGGTGCCCTCGGCGATGCGGCCTTGGGTCAGCATCACATGCGCCAGGGCGTGGTGGGCCCAGGGCTCCTTGCGGCACAGGGCCACCGCATGGCGTGCCGAGGCTTCGGCGCGGTCGAGCAGGTGGCACTGCTCCCAGCCAAAGGCCAGCATGCCGTGCAGGTAGGGCACCTCGGCCGCAGCGGGCAGGGCCGCCAGCGCAATGCGCAGCATGCCCGGCGAGTCGCCGCGGTTGAACAGGTGGTATTGCCCCAGCTTGAGCGAGGCCAGGTCGCGCGGGTGCAGCCGGGCCTGTTCCTCGTGCAGGGCAATGGCGCGCGGCAGGTCGCCATCGACCCAGGCGGCCACGGCCGCCACGAAGCGCTGCTCGCGCTCGCTTGCCTGGCCGGCTGCCGCCTGCGCGCGTGCCAGGTAGGGGCGTGCGTTGCGCGGCGCATCGGCCGATTCGGCGAACATGTGCAGCGCCGCGCAGCAGGCCTGTACGATGGCGCTTTCGTCGTGCTCGGCTGCGAGCACGTTCACGGCACGCGCTTCGCAGCGGATGAAGCCTTCGACGAAATCGTTCAGGGCGGCAAGGCTGCTCGGGTCGTGCAGGGTGACGGGGTTGCCCAGGCTGTCGGTGGCGGTGTGCATCGGTGCATTGTGCGGGGCAAGGAGCTACCCCGTCTTGCGGTCACTCATTTCCCGTGGATGAGCGCGAGGTACGCGGTGCGCGTGGGGGCGGACACCGAGGCCACAAGCTGCTCGTGCGGCGTCTTGTGGCGCGCCAGCATGCGCGCCGTGGCGATCGTCTTCGATTTGCAGAACCAGTGGCAGGTGTGCTGCATGAGCAGCAGCTCGGCTGTCATGGCGAAGGCCTTGTCCTTGGGCGCCAGGTGCTCGCTGTTCTGCGCCACGCTGGCGATGCCGCGCGCGTGGATGGCCAGGGCGCGGCGCATGTCGAAGGTGGCGGCGGGCAGAATGGCCTGCGCAAACGGAATCGCCAGCGCCAGGCGGCTCACGCGGGCCTGGGCTTCATCCACCTTGGAGAAATCGGCGGCGAAGCGCGCGAACTGCTCGGCCAGCTGCGATTCGGTGGTCTCCAGCAGCGACCAGATCTGGCTGCGCCGCTCGTCGGTGCTTTCACCCAGGGCGCGCAGGTAGCCCTCGGTCAGCGCCTCCATGAGCTTCTCGATCTGGTAGTTGCCCAGGTGGCTGCCCAGCAGTGCAATGCGCTTGCGCTGCTCCTTGGCATTGAGCATGTAGACACCGCTGGCGATGAGGATCGACAGGATCAGGACATCCATGGCGACTCAACCCTTGGGCGGCTGGGGCCAGGGGCGCTGGGGCGCGCGGATCAGCTCGAAGGCGTGCGCAACCTGCAGCACCCCGAGGTCGTCGAAGCGCACGCCCGCAATCTGCAGGCCGATGGGCAGGCCGGCTTCGGTGTAGCCGCAGTTGACCGATGCGGCCGGCTGCTCGGACATGTTGAACGGCACGGTAAAGCCGATGTGCTCCAGCGGGCGCAGCGGGTCGTTGGTGGGCGAGGGCAGCTCGGCCTGGAAGGCGACGTTGGGCGCCACCGGCGAGATCACGTAGTCGAACGCGTTGCAGGCCTTGACGGCGGCCACGCGGGTGAGGTGGAACTGCTGGCTGGCGTTGAACACCGCTGTGCCCGACATGCCTTCGGCGCTGTCGGCCCAGGCGCGGATGTAGGGCAGCACCTTCTCGCGCCTCACGGCAGGCAGGGCCTGCAGGTCGGTGAAGGAGCGCATGCGCCAGAAGTGGTCCATGCCGTCGAGCATGGCCTGCGTCATGAAGGGCTGCATGGGCACGATAGTGGCACCGGCGGCCTCCATCAGGCGCGCGGCGTTTTCCACGGCGGCGCGCACCTCGGGCTCCACGGGCAGGCCGCAGCCAGCGTCCAGCAGCAGGCCGATGCGCAGGCCGCGCAAGCGCTCGCTGCCCTGGTCGAACTGGTTCCAGGCGATGTCCTGTGCGGGCAGGCCCATGCTGTCGCGGGCATCGGGCTGGCTGAGCACCTGCATCATCAGCGCGGCATCGGCCACGGTGCGCGTCATGGGGCCGGCGGCGCGGCCGGTATAGGGCGGGTCGATGGGGATGCGGCCCAGGCTGGGCTTGAGGCTGAAGATGCCGCACCAGCTGGCCGGCAGGCGCAGCGAGCCGCCGATGTCGGTGCCGATGTGCAGCGGGCCATAGCCGGCTGCAGCGGCGGCGCCACCGCCGGCGCTGGAGCCACCCGGGCCCTTGCTCAAATCCCAGGGGTTGCGCGCCAGCGGGTGAAAGCTCGACAGCCCCGAGGAGAGCATGCCGTAGTCGGGCATGGTGGTCTTGGACACGATGACGGCACCGGCCTCGCGCATGCGCGCGGCGGGGGGCGCATCGGCTGCGGCGGGCACCAGGTCCACCGCGGCCGTGCCGGCCGGCAACGGGTCACCCCGGGTGGCGATGTTTTCCTTGATGGTGGCGGGCACGCCGTCGAGCAGGCCTATGGGCTCGCCGCGCTTCCAGCGGGCCTCGGACGCACGGGCCTGCTCCAGCGCCGCCTCGGGGCGCAGCAGATAGGTGGCCTTGATGTGGGGCTCCCACGCATCGATGTGTTTGAGCACGGCCTCGGTGACCTCGACGGGGGACAGCGTGCGCTGGCGGTAGGCAGCGAGCAGGGCGTGGGCGGGCAGGTCGTGGAGGTCACTCATGGCAGGTGGCTGGGCAGGAGGGGAGGGCACGGGGCGGCTGGGAAGGCACGCCAGGAGCGGTCAGCAAAAAATGAAGCAGGCGAGGTGCACGGCACCAGGCCCCGGAGCGCAGCAGGGGCTCTTGCGAGCCCCTGCCAAGCCTGGGTTGCCCGGGCAGTGCGTGCCACCGGGCAACCATCTTACGGTCTCTCAGGACCAGGACAGCGACGAGATGTCGTTCACGAACACCGGCATGTCTTTCCAAAGGCCCTTGAGGTTCTTGTTGGCCACCGTGATCCACTGGTTCGAGTACAGGAAGGCGTGCACGGAGTCCTGCGCCAGCAGGCGCTGCGCGTCGCCGAGCAGGCGCGAGCGGTCGGCCGGGCGGGCAGCGTTCTTGATCTGGTTGAAGATCTCGTTGAACTTGGGCGAGTTGTAGGCCCAGTAGTAGTCGGGCTTGGCGAAATTGCCCAGATCGAACGGCTCCACGTGCGAGATGATGGTCAGGTCGTAGTTCTTGCTGCCGTAGGTGCCGCTGAGCCACTGCGCCCATTCCACGTTCTGCAGCTTGGCGATGATGCCGATCTTGGCCAACTGGGCTGCAATCACCTCGCCGCCCTGGCGCGCGTAGGGGGTGGGGGGCAGCGTCATGGTCAGCTCCAGCGGCGTCTTCACGCCGGCCTCGGCCAGCAGCTTCTTGGCCTTTTCCACGTCGTAGGGGTTCACGCCCGTGGTGTCCACGTAGCCGAAGGCGCCGGGCACGTAGTGGCTGCCGATGGGCGCGCCATAGCCGTCGGCCGCGCCTTCGATCACGGCCTTGCGGTCCACAGCGGCAGCGATGGCGCGGCGCACGCGCACATCATCCAGCGGCTTCTTGCCGTTGTTGATGGCCAGGATGGTCTTGGCGCGCGAGCCGCTGACCACCACCTGGAAGCGCGGGTTGGCCTTGAACTGGCTCACGCTGCGGGGTGTGACGCGCGGGAAGGCATCCACATCGCCTGCCAGCAGTGCGGCGACCTGGGCGGCCGGATCGGAGATGAAGCGGAAGGTTGCGCGCTTGATCTTGATGCTGGCCGGGGCGCGGAAACCGGCCCAGGCGGCCAGCACCACGGAGGAACCCTTGTTCCATGCGTTCAGCTGGTAGGGGCCGGTGCCCACGGGCTTGGTGGCATTGCCTTCGGCGCTCTTGGGCTCGACGATGATGGACGTGGCCTGGCCCAGGATGAACAGCAGGTCGGGGTCGATGTCCTTGTTGAGCAACACCACGGTGTAGTCGTCCACCACCTGTGTGGTGAGGTTGGCGAAGGTGCGCTTGTCCTTGTTGGTGCTTTTCTCGCCGCCAGCGCGGTCGTAGGAGAACTTCACGGCGGCGGCGTTGAAGGGCTCGCCGTTCTGGAAGGTGACGCCGCGGCGCAGCTTGAAGGTGTAGGTCTTGAGGTCGGGCGAGACTTCCCAGCTTTCGGCCAGCATCGGCGAGACACTGCCATCGGCATTGATCTTGGTGAGCGTCTCGAAGATGTTGTACTGCACGATCTCGGCGATGGCCGAGGCGGCGCCGGCCGTCGGGTCCAGCCCTGGCGGCTCCAGCGTCATGGCCAGCACCACGGCGTCCTTGCGGCCCTGGGCGAGGGCGCCGAACGGGGTGGCGAGGGGCACGGTGGCGATGGCGCCAGTGGCAAGAACGGTACGGCGGTTCAGCATGTTCGGACTCTCCAGACAAAAAACTGACGAAGACCCCGGTGCAATTTGTTACCGGGGAGCACGGAAGCTTTGTACACCATTGGTGGCGCTTGTGGTTATGCGGTTTTCGCGGCTGCGGCCGCAGCGGCGCGTCGGGCACGCGCGCGGCCGGGCTGCACCTGGGGCACGGCGCCCACCAGCGAGCGGGTATAGGGGTGCTGCGCATTGCGAAACAGCTCGGCCGGCGAGCCGCGCTCGACGATGCGCCCCTGGTAGAGCACCACCACTTCGTCACACAGGTGATTGACCACTGCCAGGTCGTGGCTGATGAGCATGTAGGTGATGCCGAACTGCTGCTGCAGGTCCTGCATCAGGTTGAGCACCTGGGCCTGCACCGAGACGTCGAGCGCGCTCACCGGCTCGTCGGCCACGATGAGGCGCGGGCGCGTGATCAGGGCGCGCGCGATGGCAATGCGCTGGCGCTGGCCGCCAGAGAATTCGTGCGGGTACTTGCCCAGGTCGTTGGTGCGCAGACCCACCTGTGCGAGCACCTGGCCAGCCTGCTCACGTTGTTCAGCGCGGCTGGTCTCGCCCTGGGCCTGCAGCGGCTCGGTGACGATGCGCTCCACCGTCTGGCGCGGGTCAAGCGAGCCATAGGGGTCCTGGAACACCATCTGAAAGTCGCGCCGCGCCTGGCGCAGCTCGGCCGGCGCCAGCGCGTGCAGGTTGCGCCCGAGCAGGTGCACCGTGCCGGCGGTGGGCGCATCGAGCGCCATCACCGTGCGCGCCAGAGTGGACTTGCCCGAGCCTGACTCGCCGACGATGCCCAGGCTGCGGCCCGAGGCGATGGAAAAACTCACGCCGTTGACGGCATGCACCTTGCCCGGTGGCTTGAAGAGGTGCTCGCGTGGCAGGGTGTATTCGCGCACCAGGTCCGTGACCTGGAGCAGGGCGGTATCGGCGTTGGCCGGAGCCTGGGGCTGCTTGCTGCTCATGCGGCCACCTCCACGACTTCGACCGCCTGCTGCGCGCTCAGCGCCTGGTCTATGGCGTCGCGGCGCAGGCAGCGCACCTCGTGGTCACCATCGGCATCGGTGGCCACCAGGGTGGCCGCAGGGCGTTCGTGGTGGCAGGCGTCCGCCGTGTAGCTGCAGCGGCCGGCAAACGGGCAGCCGGCGGGCAGGTCCACCAGCTCGGGCACCGTGCCGGCAATGGTGGACAGGCGCGGGCGCTGGCCCGGCGCATGCACCGCGCCCAGGTGCGGGCGGGCGGCGAACAGGCCGCGCGTGTAGGGGTGTGCCATGGCCGAGAACACCGAAGCGGTGGAGCCGCTCTCGACCACGCTGCCGCCGTACATGACCATCATGCGGTCCACGTTCTGCGAGATCACGCCGAGGTCGTGCGAGATCAGGATCAGGGCCATGTTGCGCTCGGCCACCAGGTCGCTGATGAGGTCCAGGATCTGCTGCTGGATGGTCACGTCCAGTGCGGTGGTGGGCTCGTCGGCAATCAGCAGGTCGGGCCCGCAGGCCAGGGCCATGGCGATGGTGATGCGCTGGCGCTGCCCGCCCGAGAACTGGTGCGGATAGGCATCGAAGCGCTGGGCCGCATTGGGGATGCCCACGCGGTCGAGCAGGGATATCGCCTCCTTGCGGGCGTCCGCAGCACCCATGCCGCGGTGCAGGCGCAGCGGCTCGGCCACCTGGCGGCCGATGCTGTGCACGGGGTTCAGGGCCGTCATGGGCTCCTGGAACACCATGCCGATGCGGTTGCCGCGCATGCGGCACATCTGTGCATCCGTGCGGCCCACGAGCTCCTCGCCGTCGAAACGGATGCTGCCGCTGACCTGGGCGCTGTCGGGCAGCAGGCCCATGAGCGACATGGCGGTGATGGACTTGCCGCAGCCCGATTCACCGATCAGGCCCAGGGTTTCGCCGCGCTCCAGGGCAAAACTCACGCCGCGCACGGCGTCGGCAGGGCCCCGGTGGGTCTGCAGGCGGATCTGCAGGTTGGAGACTTCAAGCAAGGGCATGGCAGAAGGTCGTCTTCATCGTTTGCGAGAGAGGCGCGGGTCCAGCAGATCGCGCAGGCCGTCGCCCAGCAGGTTCAGGCCCAGCACGGCGAAGGCGATGGCCAGGCCCGGCCACACGGCCAGCAGCGGCGCCTGGAACATCAGCGTCTGCGCCTCGCTGAGCATGCGGCCCCAAGAAGGCTGGGGCGGCTGCGTGCCCAGGCCCAGGTAGGACAGGGCGGCCTCGGCCAGGATGGCGATGGCGAACTGGATGGTGGCCTGCACGATCAGCACCGACAGGATGTTGGGCAGCACGTGTTCGAGGGTGATGCGCCAGCTGCCCTTGCCGCAGGCGCGCGCGGCCAGGATGTACTCGCGCGACCACACGGCGTTGGCCGAGGCGCGCGTGACGCGCGCAAAGGTCGGTATGTTGAAGATGCCGATGGCGATGATGGAGTTGACGATGCCCGCACCGAACACCGCCGTCATCATGATCGCCGAGAGGATGGCCGGGAAGGCGAAGGTGAAGTCCGCCAGCCGCATGATGAGCTCCTCCACCCAGCCGCGCTTGGCTGCGGCCAGCAGACCGAGCGCCGTGCCGATGGACAGGCCGATGCCGACCGCGATCACACCCACCAGGATGGAGTTGCGCGCGCCCACCAGCAGCAGCGAGGCCACGTCGCGCCCGAAGGCATCGGTGCCCAGCCAGTGGGCCAGGGTGGGGGATTGCAGCTTGCCGGGCAGGTCCATCTCGTAAGGGGACCAGGGGGTCCAGACCAGGGAGAGCCCGGCGGCGACGAGCAGCAGCAGCGACAGCACGGCGCCGATGACGAAGCTGCGGTGGCGCAGTGCGCGGTGCCACCAGCCGGGCGGCGGCGTGCCGGCGGGCCGGATGGAAGGAGTGGAAGGAACGGCGCTCATGGGGTTCGGGGTGTCGTTCAGATATCGCTGGCTTTGACGCGGGGATCGATCACTGCGTAGAGGATGTCCACCACGAAGTTCACGATGACCACCATGGCCGCCAGCAGCATCACGCAGTTGCGCACCACGATCAGATCGCGGTTGGAGATGGACTGGAAGATCAGCCGCCCCAGGCCTGGCAGGTAGAACACGTTTTCCACCACGATGGTGCCGGCCAGCAGGTTGGCGAACTGCAGCCCCATCACGGTGATCACCGGGATCATGGCATTGCGCAGCACATGGCCCCAGAGCGCGGCGCGCTGCGAAAGGCCCTTGGCGCGCGCCGTGCGCACGAAGTCCTCGCGCAGCACCTCGAGCACGGCCGAGCGCGTGATGCGCGCCAGAATGGCCGCCTGCACCACGGCCAGCGCGATGGCGGGTAGCAGCAGGGCCTTGAGGGCTTCGATCGGGCTGCCGCCGGCATCTTCCGTCCACCCCGGGAAGCCCCCGGCCGAGAACCACTGCAGTTTGACCGAGAACAGCAGGATCAAGAGGATGGCGAACCAGAAATTGGGGATGGCGATGCCGATCTGCGCCAGGCCCATCACGCCCACGTCGCCCACCTTGTTGTGGCGCGAGGCCGCGTACACGCCCGCGATGAGCGCCAGCACCGTGGTGATCACCATGGCCATCAGCGCCAGCGGCACGGTGAGGGCCAGGCGTTCGAGCACCAGTTCCAGCACCGGCGTGCTGTAGGCGTAGCTGTTGCCCATGTCGCCCACCACCAGGCCGCTGACCCACTCCCAGTAGCGCTGCATGGCCGGCTGGTCCAGCCCCAGCTTGGTGGCCAGCGCCGCCACGGCCTCGGGCGAGGCGTCTGGCCCCATGAGCATCTGCGCTGCATTGCCGGGCAGGATCTCCAGCACCAGGAAGACGACGATGGAGGCGCCAATCAGCGTGGCCAGGAGCGTGATGAACCGCTTGAGGAAGAACAGTCCCATGGTGGGGTGTCGTGTGGGTAGTGGTGGTTGTGCGTGGCGCCCTGGGCGGTGAATTCCCTGGCGTCACAATTAATGTGTATACACAGCATAACGGCAAAAACACCCCGCCGGCGGTGTTGTGTTGTGGTGTGGCTCGCAAGGTACATGCCCGGACCCACGATAATGTGCACCATGAAGCGCGCACTGTCTCCTCTTGTCGTGACCGCACCCCGCGTGCAGGGAGGCGTGCCATGGCGCTGATGATCACCGACGAGTGCATCAACTGCGACGTCTGCGAGCCGGAATGCCCGAACGACGCGATCTACCTGGGCCAGGAGATCTATGAGATTGATCCGCGCAAGTGCACCGAGTGCGTAGGGCATTTCGACGAGCCCCAGTGCGTGCAGGTCTGCCCCGTGGCCTGCATCCCCGTGAATCCGCAGCACGTGGAGACCCGCGAGACGCTGTGGCAGAAGTTCCAGCGGTTGCAGGCCCCTGCCCAGAACTGATATCTGTCAGCTGGCTGCGTCGGGCTGCTTGGCGGCAGCCGGTGGGGTGATGGTGGCAGCGCCCAGCTCGGGCGGGCGGGGCGGCTTGGGGCGCGGCGGCTTGACGGTGTGGATCAGCAGCGTGGCCTTGTCCATCTCGCCGGCCAGCATCGCCGGGTAGGCCTTGAGCGAGTGGGTGATGCTGTCCTCGATCAGCGTGCGCTGGTCGGGTGCTGGTTTCTTGAGCACCCAGTTGGCCACTTCCGACTTCACGCCCGGGTGGCCGATGCCGACGCGCAGGCGCCAATAGTCGGGCGAGCCTAGTTGCGCATGGATATCGCGCAGCCCGTTGTGCCCCGCATGGCTGCCGCCGCGCTTGAGCTTGACCTGGCCCGGGGGGATGTCGAGTTCGTCATGCACCACCAGAACTTCCTCGGGCGCGATCTTGAAGAAGCGCGCGAGCGATGCCACGGACTTGCCCGACAGGTTCATGAAGGTCTGGGGCTGCAGCAGCCACACGCCCTGACCGTGCACGGTGGCCCGGGCGGCCAAGCCGTGGTAGGAGCGTTCCGGGACCAGATTCACCTTCAATTCGCGCGCGAGGGCGTCAATCCACCAGAAGCCGGCGTTGTGGCGGGTGGCTTCGTAATCGGGGCCTGGGTTGCCCAGGCCTACAAACAGCTTGATCATGGGGGGATTATCGGTGGCTTGCCGCGTGGGTTTTGTTGACTGTGGTTGCTGCGTGCCGTGGTTNCTTTCTTTGAGTCGCCAAAGAAAGGTACCCCAAAGAAAGGCGACCCCGCTGCCCGTGTCCCCCATCGCCCTGTAGGGCGCTGGTNTCCCTGCGCTGCCTCTGCGAGGCAGCTCCGGTCAAACAGCTTCGGCGAGCCAGATGACGAGGCTCGTGTCCTTCGGCACGCA
>NZ_LMIJ01000004.1:33346-33496 GCF_001428665.1 Acidovorax sp. Root219 | reverse complement strand
CACACGGGCCATTGCTTCGCTCGGCCTGTGGTCCTTCGCTGCGCTCGGCTCGCCAGAGCGATCTCCCATCGCGTCGGCAGCGCGCAGCGCGAACCGACCCCAGGCGCAGCTGCGAAGCAGCAGCCGTCCCTGTCCCCGTTCCCACCCCTT
>NZ_LMIJ01000004.1:33166-33306 GCF_001428665.1 Acidovorax sp. Root219 | reverse complement strand
CGTGTGCCGCAGGACACACGCACTTCGTGATCTGGCTTGCCGCAGCTGTTTGAGCGGAGTTCGCAGAACGCAGCGAGTTCTGCGGCACCACCCCAGGACCGAGCATCGCAGGTTGCCCCCGTTCGCCCGACAGGGCGAAA
>NZ_LMIJ01000004.1:0-33143 GCF_001428665.1 Acidovorax sp. Root219 | reverse complement strand
CCCACCTTCTTTTGGCGACGCAAAAGAAGGTGGGTGCGCCGCCGGGCGCACATCCCGGCCTCCGCCCTCAATCCAGGCACAGTGCAACCACTGCAACCAACTAACCAACCCAAGCAGAAGCACAAAACAAAAACGGCCCACCGAAGTGAGCCGTTCTTGTTGCTGGAAGCAGCGCCACCAGGGCAACGCTGATCCGGACAGGAAAAAGCCAAGAATTACTTCTTGCCCTTGCCCTTGCCCTTGGCATCCGCAGCAGGAGCGGCTTCCACAGGCGTCTCGACAACCACGACCGGGTTGGTCACGGAGACCAGCACGGGGTTGTTCTGGCCGCCACGGATCACGGCACTCACGCCGCGGGGCAGCTTGATGTCCTTGAGGTGCAGCGAGGTGCCCTTTTGCAGCTTGGACAGGTCCACAGCGATGAACTCAGGCAGGTCCGAAGGCATGCAGGTCACGTCGAGTTCGTTCACGACGGGGTTCACCAGGCAGTGGTCCACCTTGACGGCGTTGGACTCTTCAGCACCGCTGAAGTGCAGTGGCACCTTCATGTGCAGCTTGGTCTTGGCATCCACGCGCTGGAAGTCGATGTGCAGCACGAGTTGCTTGTAGGGGTGGTATTGCACGTCGCGCAGCAGAACCTTGCTGGTGGCGCCGGCCACTTCCATGTCCAGCACGCTGGAGTGGAAGGCTTCCTTCTTGAGGGCGTGCCACAGTGCGTTGTGGTCGATCTCGATCAGTTGGGGTTCGGCAGAACCGCCGTAGACGATGCCAGGCGCCTTGCCCGAATTGCGCAGACGGCGGCTCGCACCCGTACCTTGCTTGGCGCGCTCAAAAGCGATGAAGTTCATAACTAGCTCCTGAAAAGGACAGACCGCGACCAGTCTTGCCCTGTTTTAAAAAGGCCTGCTTTGCCCCAGGGGGTGGGCAGGCCACATTGCGTTCCCAAACCAACGGACAAGCCTCCCGAAGGAGGCTTGATGTCAACCATCTTGCAAAGCCGAGGGCCTCTTGCGAGGCCCGGGGCATGTCAGAACAGGTTGTCCTGGTCAGAGAACAGACTCATCACCGACTCGCCCTTGGCAATGCGCTGGATCGTTTCGGCGATCAGCGGGGCCACGGAGAGCTGGCGGATTTTTGCGCATCCCTTGGCGTTGTCGTTCAAGGGAATCGTGTTGGTCACCACCACTTCATCAAGGGCCGAGCCCTTGGCGATGCGTTCGATGGCGGGACCCGAGAAAATGGGGTGCGTGCAGTAGGCGTACACCTTCTTGGCGCCACGCTCCTTGAGCACCTCGGCGGCCTTCACCAGCGTGCCGGCGGTGTCGATCATGTCATCCATGATCACGCAGTTGCGGCCTTCGATCTCGCCGATCACGTGCATGACTTCGGACACGTTGGCCTTGGGGCGGCGCTTGTCGATGATGGCCAGATCGCAGTTGAGCTGTTTGGCCAGCGCACGGGCGCGCACCACGCCGCCGACATCGGGCGAGACCACGATCAGGTCTTCGTAATTCTTCTGGCGCAGGTCGCCCAGCAGCACGGGCGATGCGTAGATGTTGTCCACCGGGATGTCGAAGAAGCCCTGGATCTGGTCGGCGTGCAGGTCCATGGTCAGCACGCGGGCCACGCCCACGGCCTGCAGCATGTTGGCCACCACCTTGGCGGTGATGGGCACGCGCGACGAGCGGGGGCGGCGGTCCTGGCGGGCGTAGCCGAAGTAGGGGATCACGGCGCTGATGCGCTCTGCCGATGCACGCTTGAGCGCATCGACCATGATCAGCAGTTCCATCAGGTTTTCGTTGGTCGGGGCGCAGGTGGACTGCACCACGAACACATCGCGCGCACGCACGTTCTGCTTGATCTCGACGGTCACTTCACCGTCGGAGAACCGGCCCACATCGGCAGCGCCGAGGGTGGTCCCGAGGTGTTGGGCAATTTCAGCTGCCATGCCAGGATTGGCATTGCCGGTGAATACCATGAAGTCGGGTTGATTGCCTTGCATGAGCGTCCCAGCGGTCTGAAAAAAAAGCCCGTACTACGCGAGTAGATATTTGGCAGGGGAAGAAGGATTCGAACCTTCGCATGCCGGAATCAAAATCCGGTGCCTTAACCAGCTTGGCGACTCCCCTACACGGGTCAACTGCTGAAAGCAGCTAACCGAAATTCTCGTCTGATGCCCACCCTGCCAGAGGATGAACCATCAAATTGTCACATGCCCTGATCTGCCAGTCGCCGGGGGCGCCTTGAAGATCCATCGCATGTGGCATTTGTGCAAACACAGCACTTCCTGAGCCTGTCATCCTGGGTCGCATCCCGCGCTGCGAAAGCCACGAAAGGGCTTGCGTAACGTCGGGGCACAGTGCCTCGGCAACTGGCTGCAGATCGTTTCGACCGAAATCAAAGTGTGTTGCAGCAAAGCCTAAGATTGTAGCACAGCCAGAATCGCGTTTCAAACTCGGTGAAGAAAAAATTGCTTTTGTCTCCAATCCTGCTGCGGGCTTGACGACCGCGAAGCGTGCTTGCGGAAGTTGCTGTGCATTCTCAAGCGGCGTAATTGTCTCACCAATTCCTTCGACAAAAGCGTTCGTGCCGCATAAAAAAAACGGAACGTCTGCGCCAAGGGCCAGGCCCATCTTCTGCAGCGCCTGGCGCGACAGGTTCAGGCCCCACAGCCGGTTGAGCGCCAGCAGCGTGCTGGCTGCGTCCGACGAGCCGCCGCCCATGCCGGCCTGCGCGGGGATGCGCTTGGTGATGCTGATGTGCGCGCCCTCGGTGCAGCCTGTGGCCGCCTGCAGGGCGTGCGCGGCGCGCAGCACCAGGTCCATCTCGGGCAGGGCCGGGCCCAGGTCTTCGCGGCTCAGGGCGCCGCCGGGCCGGTGCTCGAAGTGCAGGGTGTCGCACCAGTCGATGAGCATGAACACCGACTGCAGCAGGTGGTAGCCATCGGCGCGCCGCCCTGTGATGTGCAGAAACAGATTGAGCTTGGCCGGAGCCGGTACGTCGTACAGCGCTTGCATGGGAAGAAGGGGGCAGGGCGCCGCTCAGCGGCTGAAGGCGATGCGCAGCGTGGCTTCGGGGGCGGGGTCGTGGCGCCGGGCCACCAGCCGGCCGCTGGCGCTGCCCGAGAGGTCGGCCTGCCAGCCGGTGGCGGTGGCCTGGTTGCCATTGAGCCATTCGAAGATGGCAGCAACCGGGATGGCCGTGCCGGTGGCCTGGCGCAGCAATTCATCGAGCGAAGTGGACTCGCGGGTTTCCTGCCCGGTGGTGAGCTGCGCGCGCCCCGCTTCCCACTGCAGCCGCGCCAGCGTGTTGCCCAGCGGGCTGGTGAGCACCAGTTCGCCCTTGTCGGGGTTGCCCTGCAGGTCGAACAGCGAGGAGAACGATTGCGATGCCTGCCCCTCCACCTGCAGCGACAGGCGGCCCGACCACGATGCGGTGCCGGACTCGGCCGCCCGGGGCGGCTGGGCGCAGCCTGTGAGCCACAGCGTGCAGGCCAGGGCCAGCCATGCCATCCATTGGCGCAGCGCAAAGGGGTTGCCATTGCCGACAAGGAGCCGCATCAGGGCTTCGCCCCCAGGCGCTTCAAGGTGTCCTTGAGGCTGTCGTTTTCGGGGTTCAGGCGCAGGCCTTCGCGCCAGATGCCCAGGGCCTTGTCGCGCTCGCCCATGCTCCAGACCACTTCACCCAGGTGGGCGGCGATCTCGGCGTCGGGCCGGGACTTGAACGCGGTTTCGAGCAGGCTGCGCGCCTTGGCCTTGTTGCCCATGCGGAACTCCACCCAGCCCAGGCTGTCGGTGATGAAGGGGTCGCCCGGTGCCAGCTCCAGGGCCTTGGCGATCAATTGCCGGGCCTCGGGCAGGCGCTGGCCGCGCTCGGCCAGCGAATAGCCCAGCGCGTTATAGGCGTGGTGGTAGTCCGGCTGGCGAGCAATGATCTGGCGCAGCAGCTTCTCCATGGTGTCGAACTGGCCGACCTTCTCGGCCAGCATGGCCTGGTCGTACAGCAGTTCGCCGTCTTCCGGGGCCAGGGCCACGAGCTCGGTCTGCACCTCGTAGGCTTCCTTGAACAGGCGCTGGTCGCGCAGCAGCTGTACTTCGGCCAGCAGCTTCATGCGCCTGTCGTCCTCGGTCACGCCGGGCAGGGCGCGCAGCAACGCGCGGGCCTCGGCGATCTTGCCTTGCTTGGCCAGCAGTGAGGCGCGGCGGCTTTGCGCGCTGAACAGCTCGCTCGAATTCTCGATGCGCGCCAGCCAGCCCTCGGCGCCCGCGAAATCGCCCTTCTTCTCGGCGATCTGCGCGTACAGCAGGTAGGCCTGGTTGAGGCTGCGCTGGCGTGCTTCCCTGTTGATGTCCGGGCCCTCGATGAGCGTCAGGAAGCGCTTGAGCGATGTTTCGGACAGGTCCAGCCGGTTGTCCTGCAACTGCAGCGTGGCCAGCACCAGCCAGGGCTCGGGCAGGTCTGGCTTGGCGCGGGTCACGGCTTCAAGCTGGACCTTGGCCTCGGCGTACTTCTGCTGGCCGAGCAGTACGCGCGAGTAGGCCATCTGCATATCGGGCGTGGCCTGCGGCTGGCTGGCGAAATAACGGGCCACCAGCGCTTCCCCTTCGGGCACGCTCTCTTCCTGCAGCTCCATGCCCAGCCGGGCGGGACCTTCGCTGGTGGGGTCCAGGTCCTGGGCGGCACGGGCGCTGGCCAGCGCGCCGGTCTTGTCGCCGGCAGCCAGGCGCACACGCCCGATGGCAATGTGCGCGGCTGCCGCATTGGCTGGCTTGGCCAGCTCGTCTGCCAGGGCCTGCTCGACCACCTTGGCGGCCAGGGGCTTGTCGCTGGCACGGGCGAACATCTGGGGCACGATGCCCAGGATGGCGGGTTTGGCCTGGACGGGGGCCTGGGCCAGTTCCTGGCGCAGCAGTTCCGGGGTCTCGCCGATGCGGTTCAGGGCGATCAGTATCTGCAGCACATAGCGGTTGGCCTCGCGCGAGTCCGGCTGGGCTTCGCGCCAGGCCTTGGCGGCTAACAGTGCGTGGTCGCCCGCGCGTGCCTGCAAGGCCATGTCGGCGGCCCGCTGGTAAAGCTGGGGGTTGTTGGTGCGCCGCGCCGCTTCCAGCATGAGGGCATAGCCTGTGCCTGCCTCGCCGGTGCGGGCATTGATCTCGCCCATGAGGATTTCATAGAACAACTCTGCGTCCAGCGCAGGGTTGCTGCTGGGGGCATCATCGGGCGCCGGCTCGGCCGCCTGTGGCGCCGCAACGCCGGGTTGCTGGGCAAGGCCTGCCGTGGTTACTGCTGCAAGAGCAAGTGTCAGGACGGCATACCGAAAGTAGTTTGAAGGCACCATCGACCCATAATAATCCATGCATGACAACCTGTTTGTGAGGGCTTTGGATGCCTGAGTTGCCCGAAGTGGAAGTAACACGGCGCAGTTTTGCGCAGGCCATCGCTGGCGCCCAGGTCACCGCCGTGCGCATGGGCAAGCCGCTGCGCTGGCCGTTGGGGGGCGATGGCGGTGCCTTGGTCGGGCGCAGTGTCTCTGGCGTGCGCCGCCGGGGCAAGTACCTGCTGGTGGACCTGGATCAGGGGGTGCTGCTGGTGCACCTGGGCATGTCCGGCAGCCTGCGGTTTGCGCAGGGCCTGCCGCCGCCGGGGCCCCATGACCATTTCGACCTGGTCACCACCCAGGGCACCTTGCGCCTGCACGACCCCCGTCGCTTCGGCGCGGTGGTGCACGCAGCGGGCGAGGCCGACCCGGTGGCGGCCAAGCTGCTCGGCGGCCTCGGCATGGAGCCCCTGTCCGACGATTTCTCCCTGGATGCCTTCAGCCGCGGCATCAAGGCCAGCCGCGTGCCCATTAAGCAGATGCTGCTCGGGGGCAAGGTCGTGGTGGGGGTCGGCAACATCTATGCGTCGGAGGTACTGTTTCTGTCGGGTATTCGCCCGCAGACACCGTCGGCACGCATTGGCCCGGCCAGAATGGAACGGCTGCATGCAGCCATACGGCAGGTGCTGGAGCGTGCCGTGGAGTTGGGCGGCAGCACGCTCAAGGATTTTTCCAACGCCGACGGCGCCTATGGCAGCTACCAGGCCCATGCCAACGTGTACGGGCGCGAGGGCGCGCCCTGCAAGGTCTGCGGCACGCCCATCAAGGCGCTTCGGCAGGGCCAGCGCAGCAGCTATTTCTGCCCCCGCTGCCAGCGGGCATGACAGGGGCAGACACCGTGCCGGCCGGTTGCCGCTTGGGCGTAAAAATGGCCCGGCCCGGCCGGGGTGGTACATAAGCACCATCCACAGCTATGGCTGGCGCGCAGTCGATGCTATATTTTGTTTGTTCAGAAACAGTCGTTATCGAACGCCGGGAGCAAAGTGGGACCTTCATTCAACGAGCAGTTTGACCAGCATGGCGCGTGGAGACGTGCGTTCGCTCAGCAGCTCAAGCAGCTGGCCGAGTGGATGTCCTCCCACGAGCTGATGGACGCGTCCGTCCAGGAGCGACTGCAGCGCCTGGAGAGTCAGGTCCGCACCGACAAGGTGATGGTTGCGTTCGTTGCCGAGTTCTCGCGCGGCAAGTCCGAGCTGATCAACGCGATCTTCTTCGCCGACTATGGCCGACGCATCATGCCCGCCAGCGCGGGGCGCACCACGATGTGCCCGACCGAGCTGGGCTACGACGCCGAGTTCGCCCCCAGCCTGCGCCTCTTGCCCATCGAGACACGCCTGCAGATGCACGGCCTGGCCGAATGGCGCATGCGGCCCGATCGCTGGCACGAGATCCCGCTGGATGTAAACGACGCCGACCAGATCGCCAAGGCCCTCGAAAAGGTGGCCGAAGTGCGCCGCGTGAGCCTGGACAACGCCCGCGCGCTGGGTTTCTGGCACGACGATCTGGTGGACGAGAACCCGATCCCCGATGCCAATGGCCTGGTCGAGGTGCCCATGTGGCGCCACGCCATCATCAACATTCCCCACCCCCTGCTCAAGCAGGGGCTGGTGATATTGGACACTCCGGGCCTGAACGCCGTGGGGGCCGAGCCCGAGCTCACCGTGAACCTGATTCCCCAGGCCCATGCGGTGGTGTTCATCCTGAGCGCCGACACCGGGGTGACCCGCTCGGACCTGTCCATCTGGCGCGAGCACCTGGCCACCTCGGCCGAGAGCATGGACGCCCGCCTGGTCGTGCTCAACAAGATCGATACCCTGTGGGACACGCTCAACTCCGCCGAACAGATCCAGGCGCAGATGGACCGCCAGCGCAGCACGGCCGCCGAGATGCTGGGCGTGGCGGTGGAGAAGGTGGTGCCTGTTTCCGCGCAGAAGGGCCTGGTCGCCAAGATCACCGCCGACGACCTGCTGCTGGAGACCAGCGGCCTGCCCGTGCTCGAAGAAGTGCTGGCCAAGGGCATCATGGGCCAGCGCCAGGCCATCCTGCGGGCGGCCGTGGCCACGGGCGTGGCCGGCCTGCGCGCCGAGACGGCGCGTGTCATCAACATCCGCCGGCGCGACCTGGACGACCAGATGGCTGAGCTGCGCAGCCTGCGCGGCAAGAATGCATCGGTCATCGAATCCATGCGCCAGCGCATCGAGCAGGAGCAGCACGAGTTCGACCTCTCCGCCTCCAAGATCCAGGCCGTGCGCGCCGTGCACCTGAAGCTCTTGCGCGATGTGTTCCAGCAACTGGGCTCCAAGGCCCTCAAGGTGGAACTGGCCGAGCTGGCGCAACTGCTGCAGCAAAAGGGCCTCAAGCTCGGCGTGAAGAAGATCTACGTGCAGACCTTCGACAAGCTGCGCGGCACGCTGGACAAGGCCCAGGCCTCGGGCACCGAGATCCAGGCCATGCTGGGTGGCACCTTCCGCCAGCTCAACGCCGAGTTCGGTTTCTCGCTGCAGGTGCCGCCGCCGCCGCAGCTGGAGCATTTTGCGCACGACCTGTCGCAGATCGAGCAAAGCCACCTGCAGTACCTGGGCCTGGGCAACTCGCTCAAGCTGGCCCAGCCCGAGTTTTCCGAGCGCCTGGTGCGTGCCCTGGCCATGCGCCTGCGCACCGTGTACGAGTCCGCCGCCAACGACCTGGAGCTGTGGAGCAAGTCCGCCACAGCGCAGCTCGATGCGCAACTGCGCGAGCGGCGCCGCAGCTTCGCCCGCCGCATGGAGGCGGTGGACCGCATCCAGCAGGCCGCCAGCGGCTTGGTGGAGCGCATCGCCGAGATCGAGCAGGGCGAGGGTGAACTCATCCAGCTGGAGCACCGCCTGCAGGAGCTGACCTCGCAGCTGATTGCGCCACCGGACGCCGAGCAGGCCGCCGCCGAAGAGTCCCCCGTGGACGTGGCCCTGCCGCTTTGATGAACGCGCGGGTGGATGGGGTGGCCCAGCGCGTGGTGCGCTGGCAGGCGTCGGCCGGGCGCAACCACCTGCCCTGGCAGAACACGCGCGACCCCTACCGGGTCTGGCTGTCCGAGATCATGCTGCAGCAGACCCAGGTGAGCACCGTGTTGGGCTACTACGCCCGCTTCCTCGAAAAATTTCCCAACGTGCAAGCCCTGGCTGCGGCCCCGCAGGACGAGGTCATGGGCCTGTGGAGCGGCCTCGGTTATTACAGCCGGGCGCGCAACCTGCATGCCTGCGCCCAGGCCGTGGCGAACCTGCACGGCGGCGCCTTCCCGCGCACGGCCGAGGTGCTGGCCACCCTGCCGGGCATCGGCCGCTCGACGGCCGGGGCGATTGCCTCCTTCTGCTTTGCCGAGCGCACGCCCATCCTCGATGCCAACGTGCGCCGTGTGCTCACGCGGGTGCTGGGCTTCGACGCCGACCTGGCGGTTGTCAAGAATGAGCGCCTGCTCTGGGACCATGCCGAGGCGCTGCTGCCCGTGGACGACCTCGCCAACGCCATGCCGCGCTACACCCAGGGCCTGATGGACCTGGGCGCCTCGCTGTGCAGCCCGCGCGCGCCCGACTGCCTCCCCTGCCCGCTGCTGGACATCTGCGTGGCCGGGCAGGCCGGCGATGCCGAGCGCTACCCCGTGCGCACGCGCAAGCTCAAGCGCCGGGCCGAATCGTGGTGGCTCCTGGTGATGCGCGATAGCGAGGGCCGCGTCTGGCTGGAGCGCCGGCCCGATTCGGGCATCTGGGCCGGGCTGTTCTGCCTGCCTGTGTTCGCCGACGAGGCGCACCTGCACGACCACCTGGCGCACCTGCCCGCGCCTGTGGCGCCGGGGCAGACCGAGGCGCTGGGCGGCTTCATGCACGTGCTGACGCACCGTGACCTGCACCTGCACCCCGTGGTTCTCACGGTGCCTGTGGCACGCGATGCGGCCGGGGAGGGCGGCTGGTTCAGCGCCAGCGAGTGGGAAGGGATGGGGCTGCCTGCGCCCATCCGCAAGCTGCTGGGCAATCTCTTCGGCGGCCTGCTGTAGGGCGCGCTCGCTCAGCGCCCGTCGAGTTCGCGGTGGCGTCGCAGGGTGGCCCAGCGCTTGCCAAAGGCCTCGGCCAGGCGCTCCACCAGGTACACCGAGCGGTGCTGCCCACCGGTGCAGCCGATCGCCACGGTGACATAGCTGCGGTGGTTGCGGTCCAGCATCTCCAGCCAGTGGGCCAGGAAGCCCTCGATGTGCCCCTGCATCAGCGACACGTCCGGCTGCGCGCGCAGGAAGTCGGCCACGGGGGCGTCCAGCCCGGTCTGGTCGCGCAGCTCAGGCTCGTAGTGCGGGTTGGGCAGCATGCGCACGTCGAACACGTAGTCCGCATCCACCGGTATGCCGCGCTTGAAGGCGAACGACTGGAACACCAGGGTCAGCTGCCCTGGCGCCGTCGCCATCAGCGTCTTTACGTAACTTTGCAGTTGTGAGGAGCGAATGGCGCTGGTGTCGATGACGTGCGCCTCCTCGCGCAGGTCGGCCAGCAGCTCGCGCTCGAGCTCGATGATCTGCACCAGCGCGCGCCGGCCCTGCTTGAGGGTGTCCGGGGTCAGCTCGTCGTGCGACAACGGGTGGCGCCGGCGCGTTTCGGAAAAACGCCGCACCAGCGTGTCGATGGTCGCATCGAGGAACAGCGAGTGCACCACCACGCCCTGCTTGCGCAGCCGGTCGAGCTCCAGCGGCACCAGCGGCAGGGAGGTGGCGCTGCGCACGTCCATCGCGATGGCAACCCGGTTGCCGTGGTGGCGGTGCTCCAGCGCCACGAAGGCCGGCAGCAGCTCGGGCGGCAGGTTGTCAACGCAGTAGTAGCCCGCATCCTCCAGGGCATGCAGTGCCACCGACTTGCCGGAGCCGGACATGCCCGTGATCAGCACAATCTCAAGCGCCATCGGTTGCCTTTTTCGTGTTCTTCCTCTTGGGGCTGCGGGCGGGCGGCGCAACTGGCGCCGGTGGTGGCGCGACATCGAGCATCTCGCGCGCATGGGCCACGGTGGCCTTGCTGGAATCGTCGCCGCCCAGCATGCGGGCCACTTCGGAGATGCGGTCCTTGCCCTGCACGGCCACCACCTGGCTGGCCGTGCCCTTGGCGCCGCTGCGCTTGGAGACCACCAGGTGGTGGTCGGCGCGCGCGGCCACCTTGGGCAGGTGGGTCACGGTGAGCACCTGGCGGTCGCGCCCCAGCTGCTGCATGAGCCGGCCCACGGTGTCGGCCACGGCCCCGCCCACGCCCGAGTCCACCTCGTCGAAGATCAGCGTGGGCGCCTCGCCCAGGGCGCTGGTGGTGACCGAGATCGCCAGCGAGATGCGCGACAGCTCGCCGCCCGAGGCCACCTTGCCGATGGGCCGGGGGCTTGCGCCCGGGTGGCCCGCCACGAGGAAGGCCACGTCGTCCGTGCCATGCGCGGCAGGCTCGGCCAGCTTGCCCAGGGCCACCTCGAACTGGCCGCCGGCCATGCCCAGGCCCTGCATGGCCTGGGTGATGGCGGCCGACAGCCGGGGCGCGCCCTTGGCCCGCGCCAGCGACAGGGCGCGCGCGGCGGCCTGGTAGGCCCGGGCGCTGGCGGTTTCGGCCTTTTCCAGGGCCACCAGGTCGGCTGCGGCGTCGAGCTGCTGCAGCTCGGCCTTCCAGCCGTGGAGCAATGCGGGCAGCTCCACCGGGCTGCGCTTGTAGCGCCGCGAGAGCGTCATCCACAGCGACAGGCGCGCATCCACGGCGGCCAGGCGCTCGGGGTCCAGGTCGTTGTGGCGCAGGTAGGCGTGCAGCGAATGCACCACATCGCCGGCCTGTGCCACGGCGGAGTTAAGGATGTCGGCGGCGCTGGCAAATTCGGCTTCGAGGTG
The DNA here is from genome assembly GCF_001428665.1 of Acidovorax sp. Root219. GTDB lineage: Bacteria > Pseudomonadota > Gammaproteobacteria > Burkholderiales > Burkholderiaceae_C > Acidovorax. The sequence continues at coordinate 21,897 of NZ_LMIJ01000004.1, read as the reverse complement.
CTCGTGGTCCTGCAGCAGGTCCTGCGCGCGGGAGAGGCCTTCCAGCGCACCGCCGCCATCGTCGCCGGATAAGGCGGCGATGGCGGCGTTGGCCGCATCCATCAGCGCCGAGGCATTGGACAGGCGCTTGTGCTGCGCGTCGAGCTCGGGCCACTCTTCATCGCCTGGGGCCAGCTTGTCGACCTCGGCGATCTGCCACTGCAGGCGTTCGCGTTCCTGCTGCAGGGTGGCCTGGGCGGCGCGGGCCAGGGCCAGGGCCTTCTGGTCTGCCCGCCACTGGTTCCAGCGCGCAAGCGTCGCCCGGTCGCTGGTGCCCGCGTAGGCGTCGAGCAGGCCGCGCACCGATTCGGGCCGCGTCAGGCTCTGCCAGGCATGTTGGCCGTGGATGTCGAGCAGCAGCTCACCGAGCGCGCGCAGTTGCGTAGCGGTGGCGGGCGTGCCGTTGATCCAGCCGCGGCTCTTGCCCTGGGTGTCCACGGTGCGGCGCAGCAGCAGCAGTTCCTCGCCCTCCAGCCCGGCTTCTTCGAGCCAGGGCCTGGCGGCGGGCGGTGTGTCGAATTCGGCACACACGTCGGTGCGGGGGCAGCCTTCGCGCACCAGCGCGGCATCGGCCCGGGCGCCGAGTACCAACTGCACGGCGTCGATGAGGATGGACTTGCCGGCGCCGGTCTCGCCGGTGAGCACGGTGAAGCCACTCTGCAGCTCCAGCTCCAGCGATTGGACGATGACGAAATCACGCAGCGTGATGCGCCTCAGGGCCATGGTCAGGAGCCCCCTTCGTTCCAGCGCAGCTTCTTGCGCAGGGTGGCAAAGTAGTTCCAGCCCAGCGGGTGCAGAAAGCGCACGCAGTGTTCGGAGCGCTGCACCAGGATGCGGTCGCCGTGCAGCAGCGAGGCCAGCGACTGCATGTCGAAATTGGCGCTCACGTCGCGGCCGCTGACCACCTCGACGGCGATCTCGGTGGCGTCCGAGAGCACGATTGGCCGGTTGGACAAGGTGTGCGGTGCGATGGGCACCAGCACCCAGCCGGGGATGGAGGGGTGCAGCATGGGGCCGCCGGCCGACAGCGCGTAGGCCGTGGAGCCCGTGGGCGAGGCGATGATCAGGCCATCGGCCCGCTGGTTGGCCACGAAGCGGCCGCCCACTTCCACGCGCAGCTCCACCATGCCCGAGGTGGCGCCCCGGTTCACCACCACGTCGTTCATGGCCAGCGCCTCGAAGACCACCTGGCCGTCGCGCACCACGCGGGCGTGCATCAGCGGGCGCAGGTCTTCCTCGTACTCGCCGTGCAGCATCGGGGGCAGGGTGGCCTGGTAGGTGTCGAAGGGGATGTCGGTGATGAATCCCAGGCGCCCCTGGTTGATGCCGATCAGCGGCGTCCTGTGGCGCGCCAACTGCCTGCCGATGCCCAGCATGGTGCCGTCGCCGCCGACCACCAGGCCCAGATCGCAGCGGGCACCGATGGTGTCCACGTCCATGGCGGGGTAGCCGGACAGGCCGGTGTTGGCAGCGGTCTCGGCCTCCAGCGCCACCTCGCAGCCCTGCCCCGTGAGGAACTGCGCAATGTCCTGCAGGGCCTGGCGCGAACTGTCGGTCATGGAGGAGGCGCCTGTGCCCGATGCCTGCTGGTACTTGCCGATGAGCGCTACATGGCGGAAATTGGAGGTCATCGTCAAATTACATCATTGTTGTAAGAACACGGGGCCTGGGCGGGGCCTTGCGTGCTCCACCATTGGCCGGGAAGGCACCATACGAACGGCCCAGGCCGGACAGGGTGTTTAATGCGAGGAGCCTGTCGGACTTGGAAATCGTCGGCTGCAAATCGGCCGCAGCGGTCCATTTTCCACCGTCTTTTTGCCCCATAGCTTGGCTATGGGGCTGCAAATCCAGCAAAAACTGCCCTCGCTGAGGCCGATTTTCGCTTTCGACGCTCCAAGTCCGACGGGCTCCTAGTGCATCCCATGCGGACTGCTCCGTACAACGATAGACGAAACCCGACAGGGAATCACCCACTTCCCTCATTAAAATCGACCGCATGCTCGATGACCGCGCCAAGTTGTTGCTCAAAGCGCTCGTGGAGCGCTACATAGCCGATGGGCAGCCCGTCGGCTCGCGCACGCTCTCGCGCGCCTCCGGCATGGACCTGTCGCCGGCGACCATCCGCAACGTGATGGCCGACCTCGAAGAGCTGGGCCTGATCGCCAGCCCGCACACCTCAGCGGGGCGCATTCCCACGGCCAAGGGCTACCGCCTGTTCGTGGACACCATGTTGACCGTGCAGCGTGACCCTTTGATTTCACCCCCGCTGGCGCCTGAGCAGCCGCAGAAGGTGATCGCCAACGCCGCCAACCTGCTGTCCAACCTGTCGCAGTTCGTGGGTGTAGTGATGGCGCCACGGCGCACCTCGGTGTTCCGGCACATCGAATTCCTAAGGCTGTCGGAGCGGCGCTTCCTGGTGATCATCGTCTCGCCCGAGGGCGATGTGCAGAACCGCGTGATCTTCACCGACATCGACCACTCCCAGTCGCAGTTGATCGAGGCCGCCAATTTCCTCAACGCCAACTACGCCGGCCTGGCCATGGAGCAGGTGCGCGAGCGCCTCAAATCCGAGGTCGACGCGCTGCGCGGCGAGATCGGCACGCTGATGCAGGCCGCCGTCAACGTGGGCTCCGAAGGCGAGTCGCAGGATGAGGTGGTCATCTCCGGGGAGCGCAACCTGCTGTCGGTCAGCGATTTTTCCAGCGACATGGGCAACCTGCGCCGCGCCTTCGACCTCTTCGAGCAGAAGACGCAGATCCTGCGCCTGATGGATTTTTCCAGCCAGGCCGAGGGCGTGCGCATCTACATCGGTGGCGAAAGCCAGGTCGTGCCCTTCGAGGAACTCTCCATCGTGAGCTCTCCCTACGAGGTGGATGGCAAGGTGGTCGGCACGCTCGGCGTGATCGGCCCCACGCGCATGCCCTACGACCGCATGATCCAGATCGTGGACATCACCTCCAAGCTGGTGTCCAACGCCCTCAGCCACCGCCGCTGAGCGCCTGGATACCCCCTACAATACCGCGTGCCCCATCTTCGGTCAGGTACACGGGGCGTTAGCTCAGTTGGTTAGAGCAGAGGACTCATAATCCTTTGGTCGCGGGTTCAAGTCCCTCACGCCCTACCATATCCCGCTTAGGTTTTCTGCTATTGTTTTCGGAGCGTTTTGTTCCGCAAAACAGGGGCTGTTCCGCAAAACCTGTTTCGACGGCTTCACGTGCCGCCTTGCCTTGTGACGGATGCCGTCGGCCGCCATGGCCGCTGTGGTAAGCCCCAACATGGCCTGTGCGGGCTTCGCTCCGGTGTCGCCATCGGCCCCGGCGGCCACCTTGGCGTGGGAGGCCCTCATCTGATGTCGGCCTTGCCCTTTTCCATGGCCTGCGCTGGCAAACTATGTCTTGTAGGACTTTGCGCCGATCGGGTGTCCGCATGTAACTTGTGCTCCACGTCACTGCGACGACACCAAGTCATCGATACATTCAAGGACACGCGATGTCACGCTTCTTGCAAGCCCTGGACTGGCCAGGGCGCTGGGGCGTCGCTGCCTGTGCCAGCACGAGGGTTGGGTCGTCCTGGTCTGCGAGGGGGTGGGTGTGCCGAATGGAGCCTGCCGACACTGCTCAGCCATTTTTATTTTTGGAGTCCATTCGATGCGGTATCTAATTGTTTTGTTTTTAGCTGCAGTGACCACGTTTGCCCAGGCTGCAAACTTCGTTTCGATGCACCAGTCTGCACACAGAATTGCCCTGTCTCTGTCGTCCGGCAGCAGCGGCTATACCTTCGACACCAAGGTCGGCTTCAAGGAGCAATACGCTCCTACCGGCGTGACGGGCTGCGCCATCGGTTTTGGCACGGGCGGCTGCGCTTTCCCTGGCGGTGGCTCCCTCTCCCTGCCTGAATTCACTGGCTTCCAGATGCAGAACCAGGAATTCAAGATCTTCATTCCTGCAGGCACCCGTTCGTTTCTATTCTCGGGCTATGCGGCCCAAGGCACCCAGTCGGCCTTCGTGCTGCGCTACGGCAAGGAGCCGACCCGAGTCGCCGCCCTGAGCGGTAGTGAGTACCAGGCGGCACAGACCGGCGAGCGCATCGACTCCTCGTTCACACGCCTCATCAATGAAGACGTCGATCATTTCGTCGTGCACGACGGTGGCGGCACCCTGCGCTTCGTGGGCGGCCAGCTCGATGCCAACCGCAGCAGCACCGACCAGGGCAAATGGCTCTACGTGCGCCAGCTGAGCGGCTCCGCGCTCTACGACTACCAGGGTGCCCTCGACGTCGACATGCCCAAGTACGCGGCCGGCTACGCCAAGATCTCCTGGACCACCAGCGCCTTTCCAGACCCCGTTGACGCCGCAAGCCCTGGCGGTGGTGGTGGCACCACCAATCCACCGGTTACCGGCACGACGGTCACCACCTCGGTGCTCTCCACCACCGGCCAGCCCCTCAGGCTGGACATCACGATGACCCAGTCGGCCACTGAGGTCGCTGCCAATCCGCAGATCAGCACCTGGGTTGCTGCACGCATTCCCGCCAACGGCCTTTTCTACACGACGGATGTCTGGTTCTTCCGCAAGGTCGATGGCTGGGCCCAACTGGTGTTGCCGTTCCCTGAGACGGTGGCTTACTCGAGTCTGGGCACCAACGCCACGAGCTTGAAATTCACGCCCTCGCTGGACCTGACGGACACGGACCTGCGCGCCTTCAATGTCGAGGTGTATTTCGGCTACAAGACCAGCACCGGCGCTTTTGTGAGCAAGGGCAAGATCTGGCCCCAGTAAATCGGTCGGCGCAGGCGCGCCGCTCACCTGGTTATGCAAAGGCCCTTCGGGGCCTTTTTGCATGGGACTGCCGAGCAGGGGAGCAGGGCGGCAACGCTCAAGTGCAGGCCTGCTGCGTCGCACCGGTGCAAGCGCGGCACTGCAGCAGGGCGCGGCGCAGACCCATGCGGGGCAGCAGGCCAATAAATTTGGCGTTTTTGCCTGAAGGCACCTCCGGGGTGCACTACAATACAGGCAGCAGACGAGTTCTGTGAAATCCTTCGGATCTTTCTGGTGGCGAACACAGAAAGCAGTGATTTTTTGAAATGTTGAAAAATCCATGCTATAATTTGAAGCTTAGCGGCTGTAGCTCAGTTGGATAGAGTACTTGGCTACGAACCAAGGGGTCGTGGGTTCAATTCCTGCCAGCCGCACCAACAGGTAAGCCCTGATATCGCAAGGTATCAGGGCTTTTTCCTTGGTGGGTCCTGCTCTCATGCCGCATCTGGCCAGATGCCGCCGGGGGGCCTTGGAGGGGCCTCGCTCTTTTCGCACGCACCTCACGCCGTCTTCCTACACGTCACCCGCTCCGGCCGGCGCACCCTGTGGGGCAGAGTTCACTGCAAAGAACTCCGCCTCCCACAGCCATGCCCGCCCACGCCGTCACCTGCCAGTTCCAGCGCGATCCTGGATCCGAGCGCCTCGCCTCCACACCGGTGGAGGCGGATGCGGAAGCTGTACTCTTCAGTTGGACAGATCAGGAGGGCCGGGGCTACGAAGTGTTGCTGCGCGGCGGTGACCGGCTGGTGGCCACGCTCCGGTTCGATGCGCAGGAGTGCGATGTCGCCACCGAGGAACTGCACCTGCAATGCCGGGCGCTGGGACTGGTGTGGGAGACAGTGACTTCCGCGTCGGGTGAAGGTGTGTCGGTAGCCGAAGAGATGTCCCCCCGGGGAGCTGACCACCATGGCCACTGATCCCAAGGACCATCCGCAGCACCGCGCGCCCGAGCACCTGCCCAGACCATTCGTCAGTGCACCGCATCCTTCCCCGCCCCGGCAGCAACCCGGCACGGTGCCATCGCCAGACGGGGCCGGGGCTTTTGCGGGCGAAGTGGAGAACGAAGCCGACGACCCCGTGGGCAAGCCCCCCAGGACCTGAGGGACGCCAAGGCGCGCGGCGGTCCACGCCGCGGCGCAGGTAACATGCCACCATGAGCAAGGCTTTCACCAAGGAATCCGACACGCAGGCCGATGACGACGAAGGGCCGGCGCTGCCTCCCATTCCTGCCGGGTCGCGCAACTACATGACGCCTGCGGGCTATGCGCGGCTGCGCGGCGAGCTGCTGGACCTGATCGACAACGAGCGCCCGAAGATCGTCGAGGTGGTGCACTGGGCGGCCAGCAACGGCGACCGCTCGGAAAATGGCGACTACCTCTACGGCAAGAAGCGCCTGCGCGAGATCGACCGGCGCATCCGCTTTCTCACCAAGCGGCTGGAGGTGGCCGAGGTGGTGGACCCACTGGTCCATGCCGGCAGCGACCAGGTGTTCTTCGGCGCCACCGTGACCTATGTGGACGAGGAAGACGCCACGAGCACCATCACCATCATGGGCATCGACGAGGCCGACAGCGGCCAGGGCCAGGTGAGCTGGGTGTCGCCCGTGGCGCGCGCCCTGCTCAAGAGCCGGGTGGGCGACGAGGTGCCTTTGCCCACGCCGGGCGGCGTGCGTTCGCTGGAGGTGCTGGAGGTGCGCTACGAGCGGCACGATCCGCCACCGCTGCAGGGAACCTCGACCCCCTGACCGCTGTGCCAGCGGCGCTCAGGCCGCTGGGGTAATGCGGCTGGCGCGGATGACCGCCGGGGTGCGCCGCAGGTTGCGCAGGGCCGCTTCGATATGGGCCTGGTCGCGCACGGCGACGATGAAGCGCAGGTCGGTGGTGTCCAGCGCCACTTCGTCGTCCATGTCCACATGCGTGATGTCTGCCTCGGCACTGGCCAGGTCGGCGGCCACACGGGCCAGCACGCCCTTGCTGTTGGTGATGGTGACGACGATGCCGGTCTCGAACATGCGCACGGGCTCGTCCGCCCAGTCCACGGCAATGAAGCGCTCGCTGTCCTTGTGCTGCAGTCGCTTGGCCACCGCGCAGTGGGTGTTGTGCACCACCAGGCCCTCGCCCCGGCCCAGGTAGCCGACGATGGCGTCGCCCGGCACGGGGCGGCAGCAATGGGCGTACTGAACCGATGCGTTCTCGCTGCCGTCCAGGGTGACGGCGCCCTGCGACAGCCGCTCATGCGAGGTGTAGCGCTCGCGGCTGAGCAGCAGCGCGTCGGGCCGGTGGCCGTGCTCGCTCATCAGCACCATGAGCCGCTTGGCCACGATGCTGGCGATGCGCTTGCCCAGGCCCAGGTCGGTCATGAGCTCGCTGCGCGTGCGGTTGCCCGTGAAGCGCAGCAGCTTGTCCCACATGGGCTGGGTTTCGGCATTCACTGGGGGCAACTGCTCCAGGCCTTCGGAGCGGATGGCCTGGGTCAGCAGCTTCTCGCCCAGGCCCTCGGACTCGGCATGCGCCAGGGTCTTGAGGTAGTGGCGGATCTTGGAGCGCGCGCGCCCCGTGCGCACAAAGCCCAGCCACGCCGGGTTGGGGGTGGAGATGGGGGCGGTGATGATCTCCACCACGTCGCCGTTCTTGAGCTCGGTGCGCAGCGGCACCTGCTCGTTGTTGATCTTGGCGGCCGTGGTGCGGTCGCCCACGTTGCTGTGGATGGCGTAGGCAAAATCCACCACCGTCGCACCCCGGGGCAGGGCCATGATCTGGCTCTTGGGGGTGAACACGTAGACCGCGTCGGGGAACAGGTCCACCTTCACGTGGTCCCAGAACTCGGCGGCGTCGCGCGTCTCGTTCTGGATGTCGAGCAGCGACTGCAGCCACTTGGTGCCCAGGCGCTCGGCCGAGGTGCCGTCGCCGTCCTGCGCCTTGTACAGCCAGTGCGCGGCCACGCCGGCCTCGGCGATGACATGCATCTCGTCGGTGCGCATCTGGAACTCGATGTTCACGCCCGAAGGGCCCACCAGCGTGGTGTGCAGCGACTGGTAGCCATTGAGCTTGGCAATCGCGATGTGGTCCTTGAACTTGCCTGGCACCGGCTTGTACATCTGGTGCAGCACGCCAAGGGCCGTGTAGCAGTCGGTCACCGTGGGCACGATGACGCGAAAGCCGTACATATCCGTCACTTGGGCAAAGCTCAGGTGCTTCTGGTCCATCTTCTGGTAGATGGCGTAGAGCGTTTTTTCGCGGCCGGCCAGGCGCACCTGCATGCCGATGCGCGAAAAGGCGGCGTCCACCTCGGCTTGCACTTTCTGCACCAGGTCGCGGCGGCGGTTGCGCGATTTGTTCACCGCCTTGGCCAGCGTGGCATAGCGCCAGGGGTGCAGGTGGCGGAACGACAGGTCCTGCAGCTCGCGGTAGGTCTGGTTCAGCCCCAGGCGGTGGGCGATGGGGGCGTAGATCTCCAGCGTTTCCGACGAGATGCGGCCCCACTTGCTGCGCGGCATGTCCGACAGCGTGCGCATGTTGTGCGTGCGGTCGGCCAGCTTGATGAGGATGACGCGCACGTCGCGCGCCATGGCCAGCAGCATCTTGCGAAACGACTCGGCCTGGTTTTCCTCGCGGGTGTTGAACTGCAGCTTGTCGAGCTTGGTCAGTCCATCGACCAGTTCGGCCACCGGCGCGCCAAAGCGCTCGATCAGGTCCACCTTGGTGACGCCGCAGTCTTCCATGGCGTCGTGCAGCAGCGCCGCCATCAGGGCCTGGGCGTCGAGCTTCCAGGTGGCGCACTGGGCGGCCACCGCGATGGGGTGGGTGATGTAGGGCTCGCCGCTGTTGCGCAGCTGGCCCAGGTGGGCCTCGTCGGCGAAGCGGTAGGCCTGGCGCACCTGCTCGATGCTATGGGCGTCCAGATAGTCGAGGTTATCGGTGAGCGCGGCAAAGCTGGCGGCCGCTGCATTGGCCGCTGCCGCAGATGCACTGACTGGCGCGTGGGTGTCGCCAGGCCGGGCATGCGCTGCTGCCGAAGGAGTGTTGAACACCGCGTTCATGCCTTAAATGTAGCGCGGGTGCGCAATACGGGTCGCCGAGGAAAAAAAAAGCACCGCATGAAAGCGGTGCTCTCGGGGGCCGGTGCCCGGAGAAAGACTCAACCAGGAACCTTCTTGAGCATTTCCAGGCCGACCTTGCCTTCGGCGATCTCGCGCAGGGCGGTCACGGCGGGTTTGTTGCGGCTTTCGATGCGCGGGGCATGGCCCTGGCTCAGCATGCGGGCGCGGTAAGTGGCGGCCAGCACGAGCTGAAAGCGGTTGGGGATCTTTTCCAGACAGTCTTCTACGGTGATGCGTGCCATCGGTGGGTACTCCGGGGATTCAGGTGATATTGAGCGACTGGAAGGTGTCAGCACGGGCGCGTCGCTGGGCGGCGTACTTCAGGCGCTGGGCGTGCACGACGGCTTTCAGGTCGAAAAGCGCGCGCTCAAACAACTCATTGATTATAACGAAGTCGAATTTGCTGACCTGCGCCATCTCGGTAGCCGCATTCTTGAGGCGGACTTCGATGACATCCGGAGAGTCCTCGCCCCGGCGTTCCAGGCGCGAGCGCAGCTCTTCCCAGCTCGGCGGCAGGATGAAGACCAGGAGCGCATTGGCAAACGCCTCCTTGATCTGCAGCGCGCCCTGGAAATCGATTTCCAGGATCACGTCCGAGCCCTGGGCAATGCGCTCCTCGATGGCCTTCTTGGAGGTGCCATAGCGGTTGCCGTGCACATGCGCCCATTCCACGAAGGCATTGCCCTCGACCATGGCGTCGAACTCGGGCTGCGACGCGAAATAGTAGTCGCGGCCGTGCTTTTCCTGGCCGCGCGGTGCCCGCGTGGTGTGCGAGATGGACAGGTGGACGTGCGAGTCCAGCTCCAGCAAGGCCTTGACGAGGCTGGATTTGCCGGCGCCGCTGGGGGCTGCCACTACGATGAGATTTCCTGGATAGTCCATAGGTGATGTGCGCCAGGCGCTATCAAAACATGAGTCTTATTCAATATTTTGCACTTGCTCGCGCATCTGCTCGATCAGGACCTTCATGTCCACGCTGATGCGGGTCAGGTCCAGGGCGGCCGATTTGGAGCCCAGGGTATTGGCCTCGCGGTGCAGTTCCTGGATCAGGAAATCGAGGCGCTTGCCGACTTCGCCGCCCTTCTTGAGCAGGCGCTCAATCTCCTCCAGGTGGGAGTCGAGGCGGGTGATCTCCTCAGCCACGTCGATGCGGATGGCGAAGGCGGTGGCCTCGGTCAGGGCGCGGTCGCGGGCGGCCTCGGGCAGGGTGGCGCCATCGGTCAGGGCCATGGCTTCCTTCCAGCGCTCCATGAAGCGCTGGCGCTGCTGCTCCACCAGCAAGGGCACCATGGGCACGGCCTGCTCGGCCAGGGCGCGCAGCTGCTTGAGACGGTCGAGCAGCATGGCGGCCAGGCGCTTGCCCTCGCGCTCGCGGGCCGACATCAGCGCGGTCAGGGCCTCTTCGGCGAGAGCAGGCACGGCCTCGCTCCAGTCCTCGTTGCCCGAATGGGCGTTGGCGCACAGGCGCAGCGCATCGGCCACGCTCAGGGGCGCGGCGTTGGGCAGCCAGGACTTGACAGAGTCCTGCAGGGAATTGAGGCGCTGCAGCAGGCGGGCAGGGGGGTCCTGCAGTGTGTTGCTGTCTTCGTTCTCCAGCGCGGCGCGCACTTCCACCTTGCCGCGTTTCAAGCGCGCGGTCAGCAGGGCGCGCAGGGCGGGCTCCATGGCGCGCAATTCGTCGGGCAGCCGGAACGACAGGTCCAGGAAGCGGCTGTTGACCGAGCGGATCTCCAGCCCCAGGCGGCGCGCCTGGGTGGCGCGGCCCTCGGTTTCAGCGCCAGCGGCGGATGTGCCGTGCTGCGCGCTGGCGTATCCGGTCATGCTGTAAACTGGCATTGGACTTTTTGATGGTTGCTTGCGATCCGGCGATTATCCGGGTTCCGCCCTACCCCCGAGTCATCTTCGCAAAATATGTCAAAAATCAAACCGGCCCCCTTGCCACCCGATACCGCGATTGGTGGTTACCGTGTGGTGCGTCGGTTGTCGTCCGGTGGTTTCGGTGTGGTCTATCTGGCCCTCGATGCCGAAGGCCAGCAGGTCGCCATCAAGGAATACCTGCCTTCGTCCCTGGCCACGCGCGCCCCGGGCGAGCTGCTGCCCAAGGTGCAGTCCGAAAAGCTCTCGCTCTACCGCCTGGGCCTCAAGAGCTTCTTTGAAGAAGGCCGTGCGCTGGCGCAGATCTCGCATGCCTCGGTGGTGAGCGTGCTCAACTTCTTTCGCGAGAACGAAACCGTCTACATGGTGATGAACTACCTGGAAGGCGCCACCCTGCAGGACTTCATCATCACCGCGCGCGACCTGAAGACGCAGAAGGTGTTCCGTGAGTCCACCATCCGCTCGCTGTTCGACGAGGTGCTGCGCGGGCTGCGCATCGTGCACCAGCACAAGATGCTGCACCTCGATATCAAGCCGGCCAACATTTTCATCACCGACGACAACAAGGCGGTGATGATCGACTTTGGCGCGGCGCGCGAGGTGCTGTCCAAGGAGGGCAACTTCATCCGCCCCATGTACACGCCCGGCTTTGCCGCGCCTGAGATGTACCGGCGCGACTCGTCCATGGGCCCGTGGACCGATATCTACGCCATCGGCGCCTGCATCTATGCCTGCATGCAGGGCTTTCCGCCCAACGAGGCGCCCCAGCGCATCGAAAAGGACCGCCTGTCGCTGGCGCTGACCAAGCTGCGCGGCGTGTACTCCGACAACCTCATCGAGGTGGTCGAGTGGTGCATGGCGCTGGATCCGCTGTCGCGCCCGCAGTCGGTGTTCGCCTTGCAGAAGGAGCTCAGCCGCGAAGGCGAGCGCCGCTACACCAAGCTCACGGTGGCCGAGAAGATGCGCCTGCAGCTCGACACCCTGGTGTCCGACACCAAGAAGAATGTGCAGAAGGTGGGTGAAGCCACCGGTATCGGAGCCAAGCCCAAATGAAAACCACCCACGCAAAGCGGGTTCGGGCGGGATGCATATTTACTAACGATGCATTGGTGCATCCTTGTTTGCGTGGGCCACTATGAAGTTCTCCGTATTCCAGATCAGCCGCCGCGGCGGCCGCGAGAAGAACGAAGACCGCATGGGCTATTGCTACACGCGCGAATCGGGCCTGTTCGTCCTGGCCGACGGCATGGGGGGGCACCCCGAGGGCGAAGTGGCGGCGCAGATCGCGCTGCAGACCATCTCGGCGCTGTTCCAGCGCGAGGCCAAACCCCAGCTCAAGGACGTGCAGGAGTTCCTCTCGGGCGCGCTGCTGGCCGCGCACCACCAGATCCTGCGCTACGCCACCGACAAGGGCATGCTCGACACGCCGCGCACCACACTGGTGGCCGCCGTGCTGCAGGCCGGCACGGCCACATGGATCCACTGCGGCGATTCGCGCCTGTACATGGTGCGCGACGGCGACCTGCTCACCCGCACCCGCGACCACTCGTACATGGAGCTGCGCAACAACCCGCCGCCGGGGCTTGAGCGCATCAACCGCAACGTGCTGTTCACCTGCCTGGGTTCGCCAACCAAGCCCATCTACGACATCACCGGCCCGGTGTACCTGGAGCAGGGCGACCGCATCCTGCTGTGCTCCGACGGCCTGTGGGGCACGCTCAGCGACGAAGAGATCGCCAAGCAGATGGCCCGCCAGACGGTGTCGCACGCCGTGCCGGAGCTGGTGGAAGAGGCCCTGCGCACCGCCGGTGACAGCAGCGACAACGTGACCGTGGTGGCGCTCGAATGGGAGACCCCCGATGCGTTCGAGTCCACCCAGGGCGTGTCCACCGACAGCATCAGCGACGACGTGTTCGCCTCTACCATCCAGGCGGGTCCGCTCGACGGGCTGGTGGACGACCTGGACGACGCCGCCATCGAACGCTCGATCGCCGAGATCAACGAAGCCATCCGCCGCTCTGCCGCGCGCAAAACCTGAGTTCCATGGGCTGCGGGCGGTGTGCGGCGCCGTGGAGAACGGCTCTTGTGCGGCCGGCCGCTGGCTGACGCACCGACCTGACCCGCAGGCCTGCCCGCGTGCGCAGCGGGCGACTGCCTTCTTTTGACACCGAAAATTCACATGACCACCTACCTTCGCACCGGCGACCGTGCCGCCGACCAACTGCGCCCTGTGCGCATCACGCGCCACTACACCATGCATGCCGAGGGCTCGGTGCTGATCGAGTTCGGCAACACCAAGGTGCTGTGCACCGCCTCGGTGGAAGAGCGCGTGCCCCCGCACAAGCGCGGCAGCGGCGAAGGCTGGGTCACGGCCGAGTACGGCATGCTGCCGCGCGCCACCCACAGCCGCAGCGACCGCGAGGCCGCGCGTGGCAAGCAGAACGGTCGCACGCAGGAGATCCAGCGCCTCATCGGCCGCAGCCTGCGCGCCGTGTTCGATCTGAAGCTGCTGGGCGAGCGCACCATCCAGCTCGACTGCGACGTGATCCAGGCCGACGGCGGCACCCGCACCGCCGCCATCACTGGCGCTTGGGTGGCCGCGCAGGACGCCGTCACCCAGCTGCTGGCCGCCGGCAAGATCACGAAGTCGCCCCTGGTGCAGCCTGTGGCCGCCATCTCGGTGGGCATTGTCGAAGGCACGCCGCTGCTGGACCTGGAGTACGTGGAAGACGTGGGCTGCGACACCGACATGAACGTGGTCATGACCGGTGCGGGACACTATGTGGAAGTGCAGGGCACGGCAGAAGGCGCGGCCTTCACCCGCCAGGAGATGGATGCGCTGCTGGCCCTGGCCGAAAAGGGCATTGCCGAGCTGATCACCCTGCAGCAGCAGGCCCTGCGCGACTGATCCAATTCCCTCCGGGCTGGCCGCCAGTCGGCCCTGACAACAACGATTTTTCACGATGAAACTGGTCCTCGCATCCAACAACCGCGGCAAGCTGGCCGAACTGCAGGCCATGCTGGCACCGCTCTCGGTCGAACTCGTGCGCCAGGGCGACCTGGGCGTGGGCGAGGCCGAGGAGCCGTTTCGCACCTTTGTCGAAAACGCCCTGGCCAAGGCGCGCTTTGCCGCCGCGCACACCGGCCTGCCGGCCCTGGCCGACGATGCCGGCCTGTGTGTGGACGCCTTCGGCGGCCTGCCGGGGGTGGACACCGCCTACTACGCCACGCAGTTCGGCTACAAAAAAGGCGACGACACCAACGTGCGCGCCATCCTGGAGCAGATGCAGCACATCGACCAGCGCCGCGCCGCCATGGTCAGCACCCTGGTGGCGGTGCGCAGCCCCGAAGACCCCGAGCCCCTGATCGCCGTGGGCCGCGTGGTCGGCGAGATCACGCGCGAGCCGCGCGGAAGCAACGGCTTCGGGTTCGATCCCGTGATGTTCATCCCCGAGTTCGGCAAAACCTTTGCCGAGCTGCCCGTGGAAGTGAAGAACGCCCACAGCCACCGCGGCCGATCTGCCCAGCAGATGCTGGCGCTGATGCGCGAGCGCTGGTTCTGAGCACCCCTCCGAATTTCCATGACCCACATCCCCATCGTCCCCGACACCGAGGCGGCCGAGCCCGCCGTGGTGCGTGACATCCAGCACTACATGCGCGCGGGCCTGCTGCAGCTGCAGAGCCTGCCGCCGCTGTCGCTGTACGTGCACCTGCCCTGGTGCATCCGCAAGTGCCCGTACTGCGACTTCAACTCGCACGAGTACCGGGGCGCTGCTGCAGGGGCCGATGCGGGGCACGCCGCGCCCGGCGAGGTGCCCGAGCAGCGCTATATCGACGCCCTGATGGCTGACCTGGAGGCCGCGCTGCCCCTGATCTGGGGCCGCACCGTGCACAGCATCTTCATCGGCGGCGGCACGCCGAGCCTGTTCTCGCCTTCGGCCATCGACCGCTTGGTGGGCGGCATCCGCGCGCGCCTGCGCCTGGAGCCCGATTGCGAGATCACCATGGAGGCCAACCCCGGCACCTTCGAGAAAGACCGCTTCAAGGCCTTTCGCGCTGCGGGCATCACGCGCCTGTCCATCGGCGTGCAGAGCTTCAACGACCGGCACCTGAAAGCCCTGGGCCGCGTGCACGACCGCGCGCAGGCCCTGGCTGCGGTGCAGGAGGCGTCCGAGGCCTTCGATACCTTCAACCTCGACATCATGTATGCCCTGCCGGGGCAGACCCCGGCCGAGCTGGAGGAAGACATGGCCATGGCCTTGTCGCTGAATCCGCCGCACATCTCCATCTACCACCTCACCATCGAGCCCAACACCTACTTCGCCAAGTACCCGCCGGCCATCCCTGAGGGCGACCAGGCCTACGCCATGCTCGACCGCATCACCGAGATGACAGCCCAGGCGGGGCTTTCGCGCTACGAGATCTCAGCCTATGCGCGGGCCGGCCACCAGTGCTGGCACAACACCAACTACTGGCAGTTCGGCGACTACCTGGGCATTGGCGCCGGCGCGCACAGCAAGCTCAGCTTTGCCCACCGCGTGGTGCGCCAGGTGCGCTTTCGCGACCCGGGCCGCTACATGGACAACGCCCTGGCTGGCCACGCCGTGGCGCAGGACGAAGAGGTGCGCCGCGCCGACCTGCCGTTCGAGTACATGCTCAACGCCCTGCGCCTGCGCGAGGGCTTCGCGCTCAAGGATTTCACCGAGCGCACCGGCCTGCCCGTCACCGCCATCGCCAAGGCGCTGGACAAGGCCGAGGCCAAGGGCCTGATCGTGCGCGAGCCGGGCGGCCAGGTGCGGCCCACGGAGCGGGGCTTCGACTTCCTGAGCGATCTGCAGGAGCTGTTCCTGGCCGACTGATCAGGCGCTGCGGCGGTCGCCCTGCAGCCGCCACAGCCCGAACAGGGCCCCCAGCGCCACCAGCGAGATGCCGAAGGCCAGCCACAGCGCCGCATGGGGCCCGGCCGAGGTCAGGATGGCTGCGAACACCGGCGGTGCGGCGGCGAACGACAGGTTCAGCGGCATCGCCAGCCGCGCCGACGCGCGCGCATACGCAGCGGCCGGAAACACCAGCAGCGGCAGCGTGGCGCGGCTCACGGCGATGACGCCGCCCGCCATGCCGTAGACCAGCGCGAACAGCAGGGCGCCGGTGAAGCTGCTGGTAAGCATCAGCACGATGAAGCTCAGCGGAAACAGCGCCGCTGCAGCCAGGCCCGTGGCAAAGCCCGACCAGCGCCTGCCGCCCAGAAAGTCGAACAGCCGCCCCGCCCACTGGGCAATGCCGATGAAGGCCGCCGCCGCCAGCGCGCTGGCGTGGCTCAGACCCGACGCCTCGAACAGGATGATGATGGTGAGCGCAAAGCCCCAGGTCACGAAGCCATTGGCGGCAAAGCCCACGGCCAGCAGGGCGAAGCGGGGCCGGTCGATGGGGACGGGCTCGGCCGGCACCTGGGTGGCGGTGGTACCCCTGGGCCGGCGCGCCAGCACGGCCCAGTGCAGCGGCAGGCAGACCAGCAGCACCAGCGCGCCAAAGGCCAGCGTCGCCGCGCGCCAGCCCCACTGGGCCTGCAGCAGCCCCGAGAGCGGCCAGAAGAGGGTGGAGGTGAGGCCACCGGCCAGGATCAGCACACCCAGCGCCCGGCGCGCCTTGTCGCCCGCGATCTCGGTCACCGCGATCTGGGCCGGCGTGCTCAGCATGCCGGCGCCGGCCAGGCCCAGCACCGCCCACGCCAGCAGGTAGGACACGGGGCCTTGCGCCAGCCCCACCAGCGCCAGGCCCAGTGCGCCCAGCAGCGAGCCCAGCACCATCACCGGGCGCGCGCCATGGCGCTCGAACACGGCGCCCAGCGGCCACGAGGCCAGGGCCATCACCACCAGCATGGCCGTGGGCCCGGCCATCACCAGTGGCAGGCCCATGCCCAGCTCGGCCGCCATGGCCGGCCCGGTGACCGCCGGCAGCCAGAAGGTGGAGCCCCAGCCGATGAGCTGGGTGAGCGACAGCGCGGCAACGGCGCGGACAGTGGGGGAAGGAGCGGTGAACGAGCGCAGCGGCATCGGGCGGGGACCTGCGGCGCGAAGGGGAGGAATAGGGAACAAAAGCCGGGGGAACGCTGCGCCGCAGGAATGATAGCCGGCCCCGCGAGGTCCCGCCCGGCCCTGGCCACTGCCCGCAGCGGCTTGTTCAACCGCAGCGCACGGTGGTGATCTTGCCGCTTGCGTCAATTACCAGGTTCAGTCGCTCGGCATTGAACTCCATG
This sequence comes from Acidovorax sp. Root219, assembly GCF_001428665.1. Classification (GTDB taxonomy): domain Bacteria; phylum Pseudomonadota; class Gammaproteobacteria; order Burkholderiales; family Burkholderiaceae_C; genus Acidovorax. The sequence continues at coordinate 4,811 of NZ_LMIJ01000004.1, read as the reverse complement.
GTCACAGGCTGGTTGTCGCGCAGCACGCGCGCCATGGCTGCGCCCGAGGCCACGCGCGCCTGCTCGACCGTGCTGGCCGTGGGCTGCTTGCCCTTGGCACCCTGTGCCGGTGCGGCGTTGCAGGTGCCGCCCCTGGGGCCGGGGCCTACCGAGGGTGTGTCGGCTGCTGGCGGACGCGCGGGCGTGCCGGCGCAGCCCGCCAGCAGGGCCATGCACAGGCCAGCACAGGCGGTGAGAAGGGTTTGGTGGCGGTGGTGCATGGAGGGTCTCCTCGAATGGACAAAAAGGGGCGCACGGAGCGCGCGTGGCCTTGCCACCATAACGCCTGGCGAGCCCCTCATTTGTGACGTGGCGTAACCACGGCGCCAGCGCCTACAGGGAGACAGGGCATTGCAGGACATTTCCTACACATGTGACATCGGCTATCCGACCCCGGGTTCCCGCCGAAAGTGCGCCAATCGTTCCATAGCCCAGTCTTTTCCCGAACGCGAGGATGGAACCATGCACTTCGATGACCTCTACACCCGGCGCCTTGAACGGATCGGCGAGCCGGACCCCCTGCAGATGGGCCAGCCGATGCGGGCTGCCACGCAGTCCCAGCAGAGCGAGTACCTCATGGTGGGCAAGGCCGACATGGCCCATGTGCAATGGGAACCCCAGTTCGGTGACACGTTGCATGGCGAATTCCAGGCGATGGGCTGATGGCGTTCAGGAGCACCACCACCATGCTTGCCGCAGCCCACCCCAGCCAACACACCAGCCTGGCGCGCGATGACGACGACGGCTTGCAGGTCAGCCTTATCCTGCACATCGCGCACGACGGCGCGCAAGGCTACCGTGCCCGCATGTTCGACGAGCAGGACCAGGTGGGCAGGCCCACCTACCACTCGCGCATCGAAGAAGCCATCCGCTGGTACGGCGAACATTCGCCTGTCGCGGGCGTGCAGGCCTTCCGCATCTGGTTCGGCGGCTGGTGCGCGGGCAGCTTCAGCCTGGCAGACATGGAGCAGGATGCCGAGAGCATCGCCGATCGCCTGCAGGTGCTGGCCCTGGTGGTGCGCTGAACCCCGGCGTCTTTACGGCGTGAGGAGGTAGTACCAGATCCAGGGGGCGTAGACGAGCTCAGGCGCCCATGCCACGGCAATGATGCCGTTGTAGAGAGGGCAGTTGTACCGGTCCGCGTAGTAGCCCGCGAACGGGATGAAGGTGCCAGCTGCCGAACACCCCGGTAGCCCGTCAGCTCGATGAAGGCATCCGTTCGCGTCAGGTATCCCGGCGGCTGGGAACCGACCTGCGCCCCGCTGCCCTCCCCGGCCTGTGCCAGGGCTCCATGCGACACCACCAAAGCCATCAGCAGCAAGAGCAGTTTCTGCATGGTGATTCCCCAGGAAATATTCATCCATGAGCCCATGCTGCTGGCCATCATGCAAGCCCATGTGGCCAGCAGTGGCTAATTTTCCTCGGGTTCGAAGCTGACAGAAGGCTGTCGGCGGGTCGCCGGTGCTGGTATAAACGCGCTCGGTCACCGGCGCGCATGCGCTGGCATGCCCACAACGACAAAGACCCGAGGAGACACATGAACCCGAGCGCTGCCGCGACCCCTGTCCGCCCATGGCCTGTTTCGAGCCCTGTTCTCCGTGCTGGCGCCCTGTTCGCCGTGCTGGCCCTGGCGGGGGGGGCGCAGGCCGCCCCCATCGTGGTCGGCCAGGTGGCGCCGCTGTCGGGCCTCAAGGCCAGCGACGGACGGGGCTACTCGGCAGGCATGCAGATGTACTTCAACCACGTCAACAAGGCCGGTGGCATCAACGGCAACACCCTGGTGCTGGCGCGCAAGGACGATACCGGCCGGGCCGACCAGACCCTGGCCGCCACCCAGCAGCTGCTGGCTGAGCAGCGCCCGCTGCTGCTGGCGGGCTACATGGGCGCCAGCAACCTGGCGGCGCTGCAGAAGTCGGGCCTGCTGGCCAAGGAGAAGATCGCGCTGGTGGGCTACCGCAGCAGCACCTTCCAGCCCGACTCGCCCCTGCTCTACAACGTGCGCGCCGGCCTGCGCGACGAGATCGGCAAGATCGCCGAGCACCTGGCCACCGTGGGCATCACCAAGCTGGGCCTGCTGTACGAGGAAGGGCCCGACGCCCCGGCGCTGCTGGCCAGCGCTGAGGAGGCCGTGAAGAAGAATGGCGGCAGCCTCGTGGCCAAGGGTTCTTACGAGATGGACACCCTGCGCATGGAGAACGCCAACAAGCTGCTGCAGGCGGCCAAGCCCCAGGCCATCATCCTCATCACCAGCGGCGCCGCCGCCTCGGCCTTCATCGAGAAGTACCGGCTGGAAGGCGGCACCGCCCGGCTATTCGCCTCCTCCGACGTGGACCTGGAGCAACTGGCCAAGCGCCTGGCCGAAGAGCACATGCAGGGCATATCGATCGCCCAGGTCACGCCCAACCCGTACCGCGCATCGAGCAAGCTGAGCAAGGAATTCCGCGAGGTGCAGGCCAAGAGCGGCGACCCCGACGTGCCCGTGAGCTACGCCATGATGGAAGGCTACATCGCCGCCAAGGTGATCGCCGAGGCCGCCCGCCGGGCCGGCGCCAAGCCTACGCGCGAAAACCTGGCCGCTGCCTTGGACAGCATCGACAGCCTGGACCTGGGTGGCTACACCGTGGGCTACCGCCCCGGCCAGCGCGCGGGTTCGCGCTTCGTGGAGCTGTCCATCGTGAGCGCTACCGGCCGCATCCGGCAATAAGGATCGGCTTCAGCGCAACACGGCGCTGCTGTGGCGCACCAGTGCCTCGTTGCCCTGCCGGTCGGCGGCGATCTGCTGCGCGAAGGTGGCCACTGTGCCGCCCGCGGGCAGCAGGTGCTTGTCCCTCAGCACCGCGGCGAAGCCGCCGGCACCGAGGATGCGGTTGACCGCCTCGTTCAGGCCCTGCACCACTGCCGTGGGCGTATGCGCGGGCGCGAACAGGCCGAACAGCGAGCTCAGGTTGGCGCGCGGGTAGCCCAGCTCGGCCAGGGTGGGCACCTCGCGCAGCGCCGGCAGGCGCGCGGGCGAGCCCACGGCCAGTGCATGCAGGCGGCCGGCGGCCACATACTCGAGCTGCTGCGCCGCGAGGTTGGACGACAGCACCTCGAACTGGCCCCCCAGCGCGTCGTTGAGCTGCGCACCGCCGCCCTGGTAGGGCACGTGGGTGATGTCGGCGCCGCTGTACAGCCGCGTCTGCACCAGCACCATGTGGCCTGTGGTGGCCACGCCCGAGCTCGCCCAGCGCACGGCGCCGGGCCGTGTGCGCGCCAGGGCCACCATCTCGGTAAACGAGCGCGGGCCCAGGGCCGGTGTGCCCATGACCAGCACCGGCGTGTGCATGATGCCTACGACCGGCATCACCAAGCCGAGCGGGTCGCGCAGACCGCCGGGCACCAGCAGCGGCTGCAGCGTGACCGGGGTGATCGCCGAGAACGCCAGGGTATGCCCGTCGGGTGCGGCGCGGGCCAGCAGGTCGATGCCCACCGAGCCGCCGGCACCGGCGCGGTTGTCCACCAGCACCGGCACGCCCAGGGCGCGCGCCAGCGGCTGCGCCAGCGCGCGCGCCGTCGCATCGCTCACGCCGCCGGGCGGGTACACCACGATCAGGCGCACGGGGCGGCTGGGCCAGCGAGGTGCTGCTGCATGCATGGCGGGCGCTGCGGCCACCAGGGCCGCCCCGCCCGCAGCCCAGCGCAGCAGGCGGCGGCGAGGCAGGGATGCGATGGCGGGCAGGGGCTCAGGCAGGCGTAGCAACTCTGGCCCTTCCGGCCGCGATCTTCGTGACCAGCTCGACGAAGGCCCCCGTGGGGCCGTGGCAGTCGCTCTTGCGGTACGCCAGCGTCAATGGCGCGCCCAGCTTCACCGCGCGGGCCAGCGGCCGGTAGACGATGGCGTTGTGGTGCGTGCCCTGCATGGACGAGGGCACCACCGAGATGCCGGCCCCGGCGGCCACCAGGTTCAGGTTGGTCATCATGCGGTCCACCTCCGAGACCACGTTGATGGCCACGCCATCGCGTGTGCACAGCTCCAGCAGGTTGGCATACAGCCCCGGCGCGCCGGGCTTGCGCACGAAGATGAACTTTTCGCCCTGCAGGTCCTTGAGCTGCACGGGCGGCTGCTTCTTGCCCGCCGGCACCTGCGCCAGCGGGTGGTCGCGCGGCATGGCCAGCACGGCGGGCTCCTGCAGCAGGGTCTTGAGCACCACCCCCTTGGGCCAGGCCACGGGCACGCGCAGAAAGCCGCAGTGCAGGCGCGAGGAGGCCACCGCCTCGGTGATCTCGGCGGCGTTGTTCTCGCTTACCACCAGCTGAATGCCGGGGTAGGTGGCGCGGCACATGCGCAGCGCCTCGGGCGTGAAGTCGTGCGCCGCCGACGAGCTGGTGAAACCGATGGAGAGCATGCCCTGGCTGCCGTCGGCAAAGGCCAGCATGCGCTCCTGCATGGCCGCGCAGTCGCGCAGCAGGCGCGTGGCCTCGGCATAGAAGAGCTGGCCCGCATCGGTCAGCGTCACGCCCTTGGGATGGCGCAGGAACAGCGGCACACCGAGCTCCACCTCCAGCCCCTTGATCTGCTGGCTCAGCGGGGGCTGCTGCATGCCCAGGCGCTCGGCAGCGCGCGTGATGTGCCTGGCATCCGCAACGGCGACAAAGTAGCGCAGGTGCCGGAACTCGATATTCATAACGTATGGATCACAGATTATTCAGGTGTTTGGCATGTGCAGCCTACGCTCCTCATATGGTCGCCATTGTCAATACTGTCAGTGCCTCATTTGGTGTGCGTTCTCTCA
>NZ_LMIJ01000003.1:316972-337311 GCF_001428665.1 Acidovorax sp. Root219 | reverse complement strand
GACGCAATCTACGATGTCGGAGACCGGCCGCCTATCCAGGGCGCGGCGACCATGATGTCTAGGATACGCCCTGTTCCTTGCAACCGGCCTCGTCGGTTTCCCTGTGGCGGGCTTCGTGCCCGCCTGTGCATTGCGCACAGGAGCACGCTTTTGACACAACAACAACCGGAGACAAAATCCATGCGTTTCACCACCGGCTCGCGCAGCCCGGTCGCTTCGTCGACCCTGTCCGTCCTTTCCACCCTGTCAGCCATCACCCTGCTGTCCGCCTGCGGCGGCAGCGACAGCCCCGCATACCCGCCCGAAGCCAAGCCCGTTGCGGTGGCTTGCCCGGCCGAACTGCCCACCACCGCCACCTGCCAGGGCGGGCGCGATTCGGCCGGAGCCTACTACTTCATCGCCACGCCCAAGGACTGGGGCGGCAACCTGATCCTGCACGCACACGGCGGGCCCGATCTGGCGGCCCCCACGGCCGAGCGCGCGCAGGAGGACCTGGTGCGCTGGGCCATCATGGTCAAGGCCGGCTACGCCTGGGCGGGTTCCACCTTCCGCCAGGGCGGGGTGGAAGTGCGCGCCGCAGCCGAGGACACCGAGCGCCTGCGCCGCATCTTCAACGAGCATGTGGCCGTGCCCAAGCGCACGGTGCTGCATGGGCAGTCTTGGGGCGCGGGCGTGGCCGCCAAGGCCGCCGAGATGTTCACCGCGCAGACCGTGGGCTCGCAGCCGTACGACGCGGTGCTGCTCACCAGCGGCGTGCTGGCCGGCGGCACGCGCTCCTACGACTTCCGCCTGGACCTGCGCGCCGTCTATCAGTACCTGTGCAACAACCACCCCCGGCCCACCGAGGCGAGCTATGCGCTCAACCTCGGCCTGCCCGCCACGCTGACCCTGGCGCGCGACGACTTCAACGCCCGCGCCAACGAATGCCTGGGCCTGGACAAGACCGCCGCACAGCGCACGCCCGAGCAGCAGCGCAAGGTCGAGACCATCGAGAAAGTCATCAAGATCCCCGCCAGCGCCATCTCGGCCCACCTGAGCTGGGGCACCTACCACTTCCAGGACGTGACCGCCAAGCGCACCGGCGGCGCCAGCCCCTTTGGCAACACCGGCGTGGTCTACAGCGGCTCGGCCGACGACGCTGCGCTCAATGCCGGCGTGCTGCGCTACCGCGCCGACCCGGTCGCCGTGCAGCGCTTTGCCGACGACACCGACCCCAAGGGCACGATCCCCGTGCCCGTGCTCACCACCAAGTGGATCAGCGACCCCACGGCCTTCGTCGAACTCGACGCCTACTTCAAGACCGTGATGGACCGCGGCGGCAGCGGCGACCGCCTGGTGCAGACCTTCGTGACCACCGGCACGCACAGCTACATCAGCGACTCGACTTACCCGGCCCTGGTGACCTCGCTGCTCGACTGGGTGGAGACACGCACCAAGCCCACTCCCGCGAGCGTGGCGCAGCGCTGCACGGCGCTGGAGTCCCGCTTCGGCACGGGCTGCACCTTTGCGCCGGCTTATGTGCCCGGCGCGCTGGAGACGCGCGTGCCGGCCCGCACACGGCCGTAAGGCGCCGGGGGAAGGCTCGGCCGGCATCCAAACAGCAGTGAAAAGCTGCCTGCCAGCCGCGCCCACCACCGCCCAGGGCAGCTGGCTGTTCATGGGCGGATTCTCCGGTGCATGTCCAGGCAGTCGCCCGCGGGCCGCCTACTTGAAGGTGACGCGCACCGGCGCCGCGCCCGGCAACCCGTCGTAGGTGGTGGTGACCGAAAGGCCTGCGCGCGGCGGCAGCAGCGCCGAGAATGAGCCCAGGCTCACCAGGTCGCCCGGCTGCAGGGTGATGCCCTCCTGCTGCAGCGCGGTGGCCAGCCAGGTGACAGCGTTGAGCGGGTGCTCCAGGATGTCGCTGCCCTTGCCGCCACCTAGGCGCACGCCCGCGCCATCGGTGAGCGAGACGTTCATGTCCGCCAGGGCCTTGAGCAGCGCGTAGCGCTCGCCGCGGTAGGCGGGTATGGGCAGCGGCGTGCCGGCAATGCCCAGGCGTGCGCCCACGTTGATGGCCGTGACGCCCGCGCCGTTGAGCTGCGGCGGCGCCTGCACCATCAGGTCGGGCAGCTCGATGAAGGGGATCACCTGGTCGATGGCGTCCAGCACCTCTTCGGGCGTCTTCGCATGGTTGATGGCAGCGCTCTTGACGCGCACCAGCATGTCGGCCTCGTACAGCGCGCGGGCGCCGAAAGCCGCCTCCACCGTGGCGCCGCTCTGCAGCACCATGCCGTCATAGAGCTTGCCCCACACCGGCTTGTCGGTGTTGAAGCGCTTTTGTACCGCCGGGTTGGTGAGCCCCGCCTTGTAGCCCACCACCTTGCCCATGCGCTGCGCCAGCAACTGGTTGAACTTGCCGCGCGTGCAGGCGCCATCGGCGTCCGAGAGGTTCACCGGGTTGGGTGCCGGGGTGCGCGCCACGTAGTGCGCCAGCAACTCGGCGGCCTGCGCATCGGTCAGGCAATCGGCGTGGGCGGTGGTGGCCGCGCCCAGCGCCAGCAGGGCGGCGGCGGTGGCAAGGGCTTGCTTTGTCAAGGGCATGGGTTGTCTCCTGTCGTTGAGTGTCATCGGCATCTCGGGCGGCAACGCGCAGCAGGACCAGGATGCGGCCGAGACCGCCATCCGGGCGCTGGGCTTCGAGGTCAGGGCCTGAAAAGGCCCTGAACAGGTCCTTGGGCTTTCAGCGGTCCACGTACTGCGCGTCGAAGCGCTTGCGCGCCGCGAGGTGGGCGTCGGCGCAGGCGCCGGTGGCCGGGTCGGCTCGGCACACGGGGCTGGGCTGGAAGTAGCGGGCCCAGGCATCGGCGCGGCGCTGCTGGCGCTCGGATTCGAGCCGGGCGGCCAGGGCCTGGGCGGTCTTGAGGTCGTCGTCGGCCTTCTTCTGGCCCGCGTCCTGCACCGGCGCAGCAGGCTGCGGGGCCTCGGCCTGCGGTGGTGCTGTCTGCGCGGGCAGTGGCGGCGCGGGTTCGGGGGCGGGCGGTGCTGGTGGCGGCGCAGGTGGCAGGGCGGCCTGCGTGCTGGCGTTGCTGGTATTGCTGCTGTCGTCGCCCACAGGCCGTGGCTGTGTCAGCACGGCTGGTGTGGCTGGTGGTGGGGGGCGCTGGCCGACGATGGCGTCGTGGGCGAACAGGGCGGCCAGACCGCCGATGAACACGCCCAGCGCGATCCTGGCAACGTCCGGCAAAAAGGGGCCCCTGCCGGCCGCGGGTGACGAATCTGGTTGCATGGCACACCTCCTGCGGGCAGTGTAGCCGTGCATGCGCCGGCACATTGGTCAAATCGCAGGCACCGCGTTGAAACCCGCGCCGGCACTGGGCCCGGCGGGCATGCACAGGTGTTATCCACAGAGTCATCCACGCTGGCTGTGGACTGCTGCACTGGGCTGCGTGGCAAGGTGTACCGGGGAGGTGCGCGGCGCCGCAGTCGGGCCATTGCCAGCCATGCGCCAGGGCCTGAAAAGTGGCCGGCCCACCGTGCCGCGGCGCGCGGCGGTGGGCTGATGAAAGAACAGGCACCGCATCGCAGCCCGCGCCAGTGCTGGCTTTGCGGTGTATTCATCAGGGTTTTCCACAGGGTCATCCACGGTCGCTGTGGATGGTGTGTCAACGTACGCAAGCCGCGCTGTTGGCGCGCCTCGTGGCGGACTTGGAGGGCGGCTGCTGATGAATTCGCAGGCACCGCGTTGCAGGCCGCGCCAGTGCTGGCTCTGGCGTGGCTGCACAGGGGTTATCCACAAAGTCATCCACGCCGGCTGTGGACTTTGCGGACGCCGTTTGCGCCCCCGGCGCGGCCATTGGTCAATCCGCAGGCACCGCGTTGCAAGCCGCGCCGGCATTGGCTTTGCGCGGCATGCACAGGCCTTTTCCACAGGGTCATCCACGGTGGCTGTGGACTGGTTCGCCCGCCCAGGCCTGGGACGCATGGCAAGGGGGCGGGCGGGTTGACGGCGGGCGGGCAATCCGGCGGTGCTGGCGCCGCGCTGATGAATTCGCAGGCACCGCGTTGCAGGCCGCACCAGTGCTGGCTTTGGCGTGCATGCCCAGTGCTTGTCCACAGGGTCATCCACGCCGTCTGTGGACGGTGCGCGCGCATACGGGTGCCCTGCCGCGCCCCCTGCCCGGGGCATTGATGAAATCGCAGGCACCGCGTTGCAGCCCCCGCCGGCATTGGCTTTGCGCCGTATCCAGCGGTGTTTTCCACAGGGTCATCCACGGCGGCTGTGGACTGCGGGCGCGGTGTCGGCGCTGCTGCGCGAGTTGCCTGCCGCTACTTGCCACCCCGAGCAGCCAGGGCCCGCACCAGGGCCCCGTCGGCGCGGGCCGCATGGGCACCGTCCACGCGGTCGGCCAGCACCTGCGCGAGCTGGCGCAACTGGCCGGGCGTGAGCCCCACGTTCATGCTGATTCCCATGTGCGACTGCAGCTGCGATTCGGCGCCGGCCAGGGCCGAGAGCATGCCCACCGTGGCGATTTCGCGGCTCTGCCAATCCAGGTTGTCGCGCTCGAAGATGTCGCCGAAGAGGTGGGTCTTGAGGTACTGGTCGATGGCCGGTGCGAAGTCGAACAGCGGGCCCTTGACGGGCGCACCCACCAGGCGCGTCTGGTTGGCCGTGCCGGCTGCCAGCAGGGCATCGCCCTGGGGGATGGGCCGGCTGGGCGCGCTCCCGGGGGCGTCCTGCAGGCCGCGCTGGCGGCGGGCCTCCAGCACTTTCAGGAGCTCGCCCAGCGCGTTCAGGCTGCGCGGGAAGCCCGCGTAGGCATACACCTGCACCAGAACTTCGCGCGCGTCGCCCACGGTAAGGCCCGCGTCCAGGCCCTGGTTCAGCGCAGGGCCCAGGCGCGCGATGTCGCCGGCCGCTGCGAAGGCGGCGATGGGCACGATGGCCTGCTGGCGTGGCGAGAGCGTCTCGCTGGTCTGCGCGGTGGTGGGTTGCATGGCCTTGGGCTCCTGGGGGCTGGTGGATGCGTGGCCCGGTGCAAGGGCCAGGCCGGCCAGCAGGCCGATGGCTGCCAGCCGGCCCATGCGCTCAACGCGCCGTGGTGGTGTTGCTGTGGTATTGCTCATCGCTGACCTTCTCCATCCATTCGACGTTCTTGCCATCTGCCATGCCGGTCACGGCCAGGTGGGTCATGGCCGTGCTGGGCGCGGCGCCGTGCCAGTGCTTCACGCCGGGCGGACACCAGACCACGTCGCCGGGGCGGATCTCCTGCACCGGCTTGCCCCATTCCTGCGTGCGGCCGATGCCCGAAACCACCACCAGCCGCTGACCTGCGGGGTGGGTGTGCCAGGCAGAGCGGGCGCCGGGCTCGAAGGTGACCTGCGCGCCCGAGGCGCTCATGCCCTTGTCGGCAGGCCAGACGGGATCGACGCGCACGCGGCCGGTGAAGAAGGCATCGGGCCCGGCTGCCGAGGCCTGGGCGCCAGCCCTGGTGATCTGCTGCGTGCTTAAAGAGGGTGACTCGGTCGCGGCAACCGCGCCGCCCTGGGCCACGGCCAGGGCAAAGGCGGTTCGCATGAGGGTGGGGTTCATAGGCTGGGGCTCCTGAAGGTTGGAAGGGGTGCGGCAGGCGGGCTGTGAACACCGCCGGCCGGTGCAGTAACTGTAGACAGGGGTGATTGGGCTGAGAAGATGCCAAAATCGGCATGCACTTGTGCAACACATTCACCAATCCATGGCCTCTGGCGAAAACCTCAACGACCTGCGCGCCTTCGTGGTGGTGGCGCGTGAGCGCAGCTTCACCCGCGCCGCGGCGCAACTGGGCCTGTCGCGCTCGGGGCTCAGCCATGCCATGCTGGCGCTGGAGTCGCGCCTGGGCGTGCGCCTGCTGGCCCGCACCACGCGCAGCGTCTCCACCACCGAGGCAGGTGCGCGCCTGCTGGCCACGGTGGCCCCGCGCCTGCAGGAGATCGAGGCCGAGCTGGGCGCCCTGAGCGCCATGCGCGACAAGCCTGCCGGCACCGTGCGCATCACCGCGCACGACCACGCTATCGCCACCGTGCTCTGGCCTCGGCTGCAACCGCTGCTGCTGGAGTACCCAGACATCCGCATCGAGTTCAGCGTGGACTACGCCTTCACCGACATCGCCTCGCAGCGCTTTGACGCGGGCGTGCGCGTGGGCGACCGGGTGGACAAGGACATGGTGGCCGTGCGCATCGGGCCGCCGCTGCGCATGGCCGTGGCGGCCTCGCCGGCCTACCTGGCAGGCAAGGCGCTGCCGGTCACGCCGCACGATCTGACAGCGCACCAGTGCGTGAACCTGCGCCTGCCCACGCACGGCGGCCTGTATGCCTGGGATTTCGAGAAGGACGGGCAGGCCCTGGCCGTGCGCGTGCAGGGCCAGGTGGTGTTCAACAACACCCAGTTGATGCTGCAGGCGGCGCTGGACGGCCTGGGCTTTTGCTACGTGCCGCTGGAGCTGGTGCAGCCGCACGCCGAGCACGGTCGCCTGGTGCCGGTGCTGCAGGACTGGTGGCCGAGCTTCTCGCCCTACCACCTGTACTATGCCAACCGCCGCCAGACGGCGCCCGCGCTGGCCTTGGTGATCGAGGCACTGCGCTGGCGTGAATAGGTGAAGCGTGCAGCAGCGGCATGGGCCATGCAACCATCACCCTCACAAGTCGGCCGCAGCGCACAACAGAAGTCTTGGCCGAACGGGTGTCTCGTTTGGCGCGCTAGCCGGCCCGCGAGCCGCTCAGGCGCAGCGCCTTCACCACCAGCGAAAACGCGGGTGAGGGCTGGCGCTTGCTGGGGTAGTACAGGTGGTAGCCGGCAAACTTGGGGCACCAGTCCTGCAGCACGCGCACCAGCCGCCCCGATGCGATGTGCGGCATCAGCTCATCTTCGGGCAGCAGGGTGATGCCCAGCCCGGCCATCGCCGCGTCGACCTGCGGCGCGGAGGTGTTGAAGATCAGCGGCCCATCGACACGCACGTTCATCTTGCGGCCGCGCTTTTCAAAATCCCAGACATACAGACCGCCCGAGGTCGGCATGCGCTGGTTGATGCACTGGTGGCTGGTGAGGTCCGCAGGCGTCTTGGGAATGGGGTTGGCCGCGAAGTACCCGGCAGAGGCGACCACCGCCATCTGCAACGGCGGGCCGATGGGCACGGCAATCATGTCGTTGTCGATCGTGTTGCCCATGCGGACACCAGCGTCGAACCGGTCGGCCACGATGTCGCGAAAGCTGTAGTTCACGTCGAACTCCAGCTTGATCTCGGGGTACTCGCGCAGCAGCGGCGCGAGCTTGGGCAGCAGCACCGTGTGCAGCACGTTGTCGCCACAGGTGATGCGCACTGTGCCTGCGGGCTTGTCCCGCAGCTCGGTCAGCGCGTCGAGCTCGGCCTCGATTTCCTCGAAGCGGTGCCCGATGGCCTTCATGAGCCGCTCGCCGGCCGATGTCGGCGCGACGCTGCGGGTGGTGCGCGTCAGCAGCCGGATCTGCAGGCCCTCTTCAAGCCCGCGGATGGCCTGGCTGAGGGCGGATTGGGTGACGCCCAGCGTGCCCGCAGCGCGCGTGAAGCTCCCCTCGCGCGCGACCGTCACGAAGGCCAGCAGATCGTTGAAATTGCGTCGTGGCATCGATGGCGCTCCCTTGCGACTTGGCATCTGACTTGTTATCCAGGCTAATAAATGTATTAAGCATTCATTACCTAGTCAATGGATGCCCTGGCCGGCACACTTGCCTGCAAGCCCCAGTGCACCAGCACAGGCAGCGCGCTGCGCACTCACAGCACCAGGAACTCCGGCCATGAACCATCAAGCAGACCACACCCATCCATCCACCGTCGAGCCAGCCGGGCCATCGCCCGATCGGCGCGAATTCCTGAGGATCGCTGGCACCAGCGCAGCAGCAGCCGGCATGCTGTCGACGGCGGGCGGCACGGCATTCGCCGCTGCGCCGATGGGCGCAGCGCTGCCGTCGGGCGCCGACAACTTCTACACGAGCAACCAGGTCATCGTGCAGCAAGTGAGTTTCAAGAGCCAGTACCGCATGACCGTGACCGGCACCCTGTTCGTGCCCAGCACGCTGGACCGCAAGAAGCGCACCCCGGCCATCGTCGTCGGCCACCCCATGGGTGCAGTGAAGGAGCAAAGCGCCAATCTTTACGCAACGAAGATGGCCGAGCGGGGCTTCGTGGCTCTGTCGGTGGATCTGGCGTTCTGGGGCGGCAGCGAGGGCCAGCCGCGCAATGCGGTGTCTCCCGACATGTATTCCGAAACCTTCAGCGCCGCAGTCGACTTTCTGGGCAGCCAGGCATTCGTGGACAGGCAGCAGATCGGCGCCATCGGCGTGTGCGGCAGCGGCAGCTTCGTCATCAGCGCCGCCAAGATCGACCCGCGCCTGAAGGCCATTGCCACGGTCAGCATGTACGACATGGGGGCGGCCAACCGCAATGCGCTCAACCATTCGCAAACGCTGGCGCAGCGCAAGCAGATCATCGCTGCCGCCGCAGCGCAGCGCGATGTGGAGTTCAACGGCGGTGCAGTGCAGTACACCGGCGGCACGGTGCTCAGGCTGAAAGCGGACACGCACCCCATCCAGCGCGAGTTCTTCGACTTCTACCGTACCCCGCGCGGCGAGTTCACGCCCCTGGGTGCATCGTCGCAGACGACGACCATGCCAACGCTGAGCAGCAACGTGAAGTTCATGAACTTCTACCCGTTCAACGACATCGAGACGATCTCGCCCAGGCCGCTGCTGTTCATCACCGGCGATCAGGCCCACTCCAAGGAGTTCAGCGAAGACGCCTATCAGCGCGCTGCCGAGCCCAAGGAACTGCACTACGTGCCAGGTGCCGGCCATGTGGACCTGTACGACCGGGTGACCCTGATCCCATGGGACAAGCTGGCATCTTTCTTCGACCGCCACCTCATCAAGGATCGGGCCTGATGGCGGCCCCTGCCATCACCGCGAGCGCCGGCATCCCGCTTGACCAGGAAGGCGGTGGTCGCCCTGCGCACTGGGGCGGAGTCTTCGCGATGACGCTGTGCGTCTTTGCGCTGATCGCTTCGGAATTCATGCCCGTGAGCCTGTTGACGCCGATGGCGTCGGACCTGCAGGTCACCGAGGGCATGGCCGGGCAGGGCATTGCCATCTCCGGCGCGTTTGCGGTGCTCGCCAGCCTGTCGATCCCGGCGGTTGCAGGGCGAATCCATCGCAAGGCGCTGCTGCTTGCGCTGACGGCGATGATGTGTGTCTCCGGCGCCATTGTCGGCCTTGCGCCCAACTACCTCACGTACATGGTGGGCCGGGCGCTGATCGGCGTGGTTGTCGGCGGCTTCTGGTCCCTGTCGGCTGCCACCGCCATGCAGCTGGTTCCACCGTCCAAGGTGCCCCGCGCGCTGGCCATCTTCAACGGCGGCAACGCACTGGCCACGGTCATCGCCGCGCCGCTGGGCAGCTACCTTGCGTCCATCATGGGCTGGCGCGGGGCCTTCTTGTGCCTGGTGCCCATCGCTGTGGTCGCATTCGCCTGGCAGTGGTTCAGCCTGCCACCCATGCCGGCCTTGCCGCGCGCAGGGTCCGGCAACGTGCTCAGGCTTTTCAAGAGCCGGCGGGTCGTGCTCGGCATGCTGGCGGTGGGCATCTTCTTCATGGGACAGTTCGCACTGTTCACCTACCTGCGACCGTTTCTTGAGGCGGTGACAGGGGTCGGTGTGTCGATGCTGTCCTTCATCCTGCTCGCGCTCGGCGCCGCAGGCTTCATCGGCACCCTGTTCATCGGGCGATTTCTGAAAGCAGGTTTCTATGCCACCCTGGCCATCATCCCGGTGGTGATGGCTGCCATCGCGCTGCTGCTCACGACCCTGGGCGGTTCTGTGGTCGCCACCACGGTGCTCCTGGCCCTGTGGGGCCTGGTGGCCACTGCGGCCCCGGTCGGCTGGTGGACCTGGATCGCGCAGACCCTCCCGCAGGACGCCGAGGCGGGCGGCGGGCTGATGGTGGCGGTGGTCCAGCTGTCCATCGCACTGGGGTCCACCGCCGGCGGACTGCTGTTCGACGGCAGTGGTTACCAAGCTACTTTCGTCTTCAGCGCCACACTGCTCCTGGTCGGCGCATTCCTCGTAACCATGACGGCGCGTGCGAGCCACGCGGGATCCGCATGACGCAACACCATTGCCTGCACGCCCCAATGGCACGAGCCCACCGATCCTCGCAGATGCGTGCCGCCGGCGTGGCCGCCGCGCTGCTCGTGTTCGGCGCAGGCAACGCTGCCGGACAGGCGCGGCCCACCGCGCCCTTGGCAAGCCAGGCAGACGCAGCACGGGCATCCGACACCTCAAAGGCAATACGCATGCAGCTCTCCGTTGGAAACCGTCGTTTCACGCTCACGGTGGCCGATACCGATGCCGCTCGCGCATTCGTCAGCCAACTGCCACTGACTCTGGACATGCCAGACCTCAACAGCAATGAGAAGCACGCCAAGCTGCCCAAGGCACTGCCAGCAAATGCAATTCGACCGGGCACGATAAGCAACGGCGACCTCATGCTGTACGGATCGGACACCCTGGTCCTTTTCTACCTGGGCTTCGAATCTGCCTACTCGTACACGCGCCTTGGCCGTGTCGATGACCCGAGCGGCTTGGCGCAGGCGCTCGGTCAGGGCACCGCTCGCATCACGTTCTCTCGCTGGTAGCGGTCACTCCATTGCGCGCCCACCTTGCATTGCAGGGGAATTATTAGCCACGGTAATAGCAGCAATAAGCAATCGTTCGGTAGTCAAACACCCGGCTGCTCGACAAACTCGATGTGCGGCAAAGAACGATGAGAACAACACGCCCAGCCACTTCGGCCAGCGCCCCTGCGTGGCCTCCACGAATGCGGTTTTCAAGAAGGACACAGTCCATGCCCCACGAAACACACAACGATCTGCCAACGGAAATCAGTGCCGACGAGGCCGCCCTGGTGCGGGACATGCCTGAGCTCAAGGGCGTCGGCCAGGCGCGGCGCACGTTCATGGTGCAGACCGGTGGCGGCGGCATCGGCCTTTTTGCCGCCAACCTGCTGGCCACGGAGTCCGCGCTGGCGCAGCTTCCGCCGGTGCCGGGTGCGGCGTCTGCGCCCATCGTCGCGCAGAACGTCGTGGGCGTGACCTTCAAGGTCAACGGCACACCGCAGACGCTGCAGCTTGATTCGCGCGTCGTGCTGCTCGATGCGCTGCGCGAGCGGCTTGCGCTCACCGGCTCCAAGAAGGGTGCGACCAGGGCCAGTGCGGCGCCTGCACGGTACTGGTCGACGGGCAGCGTGTGCTCTCGTGCCTGACCCTGGCCGCCACGCTCGAAGGCCGTGAAGTCACGACCATTGAGGGCTTGGCAAAGGGCGACCAACTGCATCCGATGCAGGCCGCCTTCATCAAGCACGATGGCTTTCAGTGCGGCTACTGCACATCGGGGCAGATCTGCTCTGCCGTCGGCATGCTGGCCGAGGCCCGGCGCGGCCAGGTCAGCCACGTCACCGAGAACGTCGGCAGGACAACGACCCGCCTGACGGACGACGAGATCCGCGAGCGCATGAGCGGCAACATCTGCCGCTGCGGCGCGTATCCAGGCATCGTCGCCGCGATTCAAGAAGTCCATTCGGGCCGGCAGGCAGCCCAGACCTGGGGCTTTGCCACCGAGGCGCAATTTGCGATGGCATCCACCGCTTCAAGCCCTTCGAAGGAGGACGGCCATGAGACCGTTTGAGTATGTTCGCGCCGCAGATTCCGCTGCCGCTACCGCAGCGGTGTCGGCCATGCCGCAAGCCCGGTACCTCGCCGGTGGCAGCAACCTGCTGGACCTGATGAAGGAGGACATCGAGCGGCCCACGCGTCTGGTGGACATCACGCGGCTGCCGCTGCGCGAGATCCAGCGCACGCGCTCCGGCCTGTCCATCGGCGCGCTGGCGACCAACAGCGAGACCGCCAACCACCCGCTGGTCCGGGAGAGCTACCCGTTGCTGACGCAGGCGATCGTGGCAGGTGCCTCCGGGCAGTTGCGCAACATGGCGACCAATGGCGGAAACCTGCTTCAACGCACGCGCTGCAACTACTTCTACGACACGTCGATGCCCTGCAACAAGCGCGAGGTTGGTACCGGCTGCGGAGCGCGGGAGGGCCTGAACAAGATCCACGCGATCCTGGGCTGGAGCGAATCGTGTGTGGCGACCTACCCTGGCGATATGGCAACGGCCTTGTATGCGCTGGATGCCAGGGTGCGTGTGCGCGCACCGGATGGGCGTGAGCGGCTGATCGCCATCACCGACTTCCACCGGCTGCCGGGCGACACGCCGCAGCGCGACAACAACCTGGAGCATGGCGATCTGATCCTGGCCATCGAGCTTCCTGTGCCGTCGGGCGACTTTGCGCGCCACTCGCACTACCTGAAGGTGCGCGACCGCGCCTCTTACGCGTTTGCGATGGTCTCCGTGGCCGCCGCGCTGCAACTGGACGGCGGCACCATCCGGCAGGCGCGCGTGGTGCTGGGCAGCGTCGCCCACAAGCCCTGGCGCAGCGCCGAGGCCGAGGCGGCACTGGTTGGCCAGCGCGCGGATGAGGCCACCTTTCAGCGTGCGGCCGAGGCCGCGCTGCGCGATGCGCGGCCACTTGCGCACAACGCCTACAAGGTGGAACTGGGTCGTCGTTCTGTCGTGCGGGCGCTGATGCGCGCGTCGCGACTGGCTTGAGGAGAAGATCGCCATGGCACGCCATCTGGGCAAAGAAACCACCCGCGTCGACGGACTCGCCAAGGTCACAGGCCAGGCGAAGTACACCGCCGAGTTCCAGATCCCGAATGTCACCTACGGCTTCATCGTGCTGAGCACTGTTGCCAAGGGGCGCATCTCGGCCATCGACACACGGCAGGCAGAGCAGGCGGGGGGCGTGATCCGCGTCTTCACGCACCTGAATGCGGGCCGGCTGGGGCCGCCACCGGCCGCCGGGGCGGCGCCCGGGTGGGCATGGCCGCTGCAGTCGGACCGGGTGTTCTTCAACGGCCAGCCGATTGCCCTGGTCGTTGCGGAGACCTACGAACAGGCCCGGCACGCGTCAAGACTGGTAAAGGTCAGCTACCAGACCGAACCCCACAACACCGACCTCGCCACGGTGCTGGAACGGGCGCAGCCCGACCCGGCCTCGGCCAAGGCCGTGCCCCGCGGCAACCCGGTGGCCGCCATGCAGGCGGCGCCGGTCAAGGTGGCGGCGGAGTACCGCATCCCCATCCACCACCACAACCCGATCGAGCCGCACGCAGCCATTGCCTTCTGGCAGGGCGATCAACTCACCATCTTCGACAAGACCCAGGAGGTCTTTGGCGTACAGAAGCACCTGGCCGCGGGCCTGGGCGTGCCGGCCGAGAACATCCGCGTGGTATCCCCGTTCGTCGGTGGGGCCTTCGGCGCATCGCTCAAACCGAATTACTACCCCTCCCTGACGGCGATGGCTGCACGCGAGCTCAAGCGCCCGGTGAAGGTGGTCTACACGCGGGCGCAGATGTTCACCGGCCATGGCTATCGGCCCCACACCATCCAGAAGGTGGCGCTGGGGGCAGACCGCGATGGCAAGCTGTCGGCCATCATCCATGAAGCCTTTCACAACACCTCTTCGTTCGAGCCGTTCTCGGACGCCACCACCAGCTTTTTGAAGCAGGTGTATGCATGCCCGAATCTGCATGCGCCGCTGAAGGTGGCCGCCACCGACCTTGCCACGCCCACGTGGATGCGCGCACCGGGCGCCGTGAGCGGCATGTTCGCCCTGGAAAGCGCGATGGACGAGCTGTCGTACGCGCTCAAGATGGACCCGTTGGCGCTGCGCCTGGCCAACTACGCCGAGGTCGACCCCGAAAGCGGCAAGCCTTTCTCGAGCAAGGCGCTGCGCGAGTGCTACCGCCTGGGCGCAGAGAAGTTCGGCTGGGGCAACCGCAAGGCCGAGCCGCGCTCGATGCGCGATGGCCGGCTTCTCGTCGGCTGGGGCATGGCCTCCAGTGTATGGGGCGCCTTCCAGCAGCCGGCCAGCGCGCGCATTGTGTTTCGCGCCGACGGCACCGCAAGTGTCACCAGCGCAACCAGCGACATCGGTCCAGGCACCTACACCGTCATGACCATGATCGCGGCCGAATTCCTGGGGCTGCGGCTGGACCAGGTGCACTTCGAGTTGGGCGACACGCGCCAGCCCAAGGCACCGGCGCAAGGCGGCTCATGGACCACATCCAGCGTGGGGTCGGCCGTGCGGGGCGCTGCCCTGGCTATCACAGCGAAGCTCCTGGAGCTGGCGAACCGGGATGCAACATCTCCACTGCGGGGGAAGGCCCCTGACGAGGTGGAGATGTTCGACGGGGTTCTGCGCCCCAAGGGCGATGTGTCGCGATCGGTGGCCATTGCCGACGTGATGCGGCGCACCGGTACGCACGCGATCGCCGAGACCTACGACTCGACGCCATCGCCAGAGCGCGCAAAGTACGCATCGCTGGCCCACGGCGCCCAGTTCGTCGAGGTGAAGGTCGACCCCGACCTGGGCACCGTCAAGGTCACCCGCGTCATCGAGGTGACCGCCTGCGGCAAGATTCTCAACCCGCTGGCCTCGCACAGCCAGGAGATCGGCGGCGTGGTGTGGGGCATCGGCATGGCTTTGGAAGAAGCCACCGAGATCGATCACCGCTACGGCCGGATCATGACGGCCAGCCTGCAGCATTACCACGTGCCCGTGAATGCGGACATCCATGCCATCGAAACCATCTTCGTCGAGGAGGAGGACACCATCGTCAACCCGCTGGGTGTGAAGGGCATGGGTGAGCTCGGCATGGTGGGCATTCCCGCT
Organism: Acidovorax sp. Root219; assembly: GCF_001428665.1. Lineage (GTDB taxonomy): Bacteria > Pseudomonadota > Gammaproteobacteria > Burkholderiales > Burkholderiaceae_C > Acidovorax. Next base: position 322,477 of record NZ_LMIJ01000003.1, on the reverse strand, counting down.
GCCATCGCCAATGCGGTGTTCCACGCCACCGGCAAACGCATCCGCGATCTGCCGATCACGCCCGACAAGCTGCTGTGACAGCCGGGCGCTCCGGCCGCAAGGTCTGGCCTGGTTGAGCCTTCATGAAAGTTGATTTCATCCTGAACGGTGCGGTGGTCGCGACGGCAACGCTCGACGGCAACGCGAGTGCGGGCGATTTTGCGTTGCTGCTGCCGCTGGATTTGGTGTTGGAAGACTACGAGGCAACCGAGAAGATCGCAGGCTTGCCTCGGGCACTGGCCATCGGCGGAGCGCCTGCGGCCCACAGGCCAGTCGCCGGGGACCTCTGCTTTTATGCCCCATGGGGCAACCTGGCGGTCTTCTACAGGGATGGGCAACTCTCGGACGGCCTGGTCAGGCTGGGGCGCCTTGAACCGGGATGGGACCCTGCGTGGCTCTTCGACGATCCCGCTTTGCGCTTGGTTGTCGCTGCCCCCTGAAGACCCGCTTCACGCCAGACTTTCCCCACTTCTGGCCGTCTGAGGAGAACCCTCTACAGATTCCATTTACAAGCTGATACGATTTGCGCATACCGAGCCGGGTGCTCCGTGGGATGTGCACCCCATGGTGGAATCCACGGGCGTTGTCCCGCAGGCAAGGTGCATTGGGGGACATTTTTCGAGGAAACACGCGATGGGCGCGGGCGGACGAAGACAACACGGGTGGGCATTCGGGCGGCTCGCAGCAGCGGCCCTGGCCCTGGCGGCGGGGCCGTTGGTGGCGGGCACCCTGGGCGGTACTCTGCAAGCGCAGATGCAGCTCACGGCAGGCTGCATGGTCGCCGGCAGTTCCGGTGCCACTGCGGGCGTGAACTTCGGCACCCTGGACTTCGGCACGCGCCCTGGCACCTTCACGGGCATCGTCACGGCCACCCCTTCGGGGGCCGAGGGTGTGTCCGGCCCTACCCAGCTTGTCTGCTCGCCCGAGGTGCTGGGCATCAGCATCCAGGTCGGTCCCGGCTCCTATGCGGGCCAGGGTACGGGCATCGGCACCGGCCCGCGCGCCATGCGCAATGGCAGCACCGCCGCGTACGTGCCCTACGAGCTATACCGCGACGCCGGGCACACGCAGCCCTATCCCGCCGGAACGGCCATCACCGGCGTCAACGTGCCGGCCAATGGCGCTGCGTTCTCGTTGCCCATCCACGGCCAGATCAACAAGTCGAATCCGGCGGCGCTGCCTGCGGGCATGTACACCGACACGCTGCAGGTCACTGTGACCTATTAAGAGCGGCTAACAAAACTCTTCTGACGTCGTTGGTCCGCCTTGCCGTGCTACAGCACTGTCTGCGGCTTTCCGCCTGGTCATACGATTGAATGCAAACCCGTATAAGCCAGCGCTGGGGCGGAAGATGGGCGCGTGCACGCCTCGCGCCTGGACCCCATTTTGTGCTGACCCGCATGCCATGATGCATGCCAGACAACTCAACTCGGCAAGGTGTATCGATGGGGCCCGCACAAGAGTTCATCCGAACCTTCGTCGCTGCAGAGCGGCAAGAGCGCTACCTGGCGCTTGCCAGCAATCCAACCCGAAGACGCGACTTCATCTTGGCGCTGGCGCACGACGGGCGCCACCTGGAGCGCAAGTTCATGCAGCAGATCCCGGCGGTAGACGCCGTTGCCGCCAAGGTCGCCGCGCTGCTCAAGTCACTCGGTGCAGGCCCACGCTGCTTCGTCGTTGCCGCAAGCCATGGAGAAGCCGACAACTGCGCGGCAGACACCGCCGCGGTGCTGCAAGCGCTGGTCGGCACATCCACGGACTGCATCGTCTTCTTTCCCGGCGCCGGCCTGGCCTACTACGAGAACCACGAGGGTGAGTGCCACGTGCTTCGCCGCCCAGCCGCACGCTGAACAGGTCGATCAGGCGCTTTGGCTCGATGCCTCAAGCGCCTGCACCATGGCTGCAAACCGGCCGAGCACGCTGCTGGCGTCCGGCGTGGTGCTGACCACGCCGCTGTCCAGTTGGCTGGATGCATCGTGCGATCGGTTGACGTGCCCCACATACGCACGCATCGCTGCCGCCGAAAACTCGGGGTGGAACTGCACGCCCCACCCGCAGCCGCCCACGCGAAAGGCCTGGTGCGGCTCCAGATCGCTTCGCGCCAGCAGCACTGCCTGGTCGGGTAGCCGCAGCACGGACTGGTAGTGGACCAGTTGCGCAGGGAACCGATCGGGCAGGCCCGCCAGCAGTGCGTCCTGGTATGCGTCCTGGGTCAGGTGGATGGACTGTGTTCCCACTTCCGGCCCGCCAGGCAGTTCATCGACCTTGCCGCCGAACGCATGGGCGAGCAACTGGTGCCCGTAGCAGATGCCGAGCACCGGCACCCCGGCCTCGACGCAGCGCTTCATCCACAGCGCCAACTGCTCGCTCCAGGGAGCGCGGTCGGTCACCATGGCATGCGAGCCACTCACTACCACCCCGGCCACTTCCGAAGGGTGGGGCAGGGCGGGCGCGGGCTGCTGCGCGTCGATCCGCCGCATGGGCAGCGCTGGCGTCGCCTGCCCGAGACCCGCAGCGATCCAGTCGTCGAAGTCACCCTCTGATTCCCTGAGGCCTGGGAAGGTGTTGCCAGCGGAAATGATGAGCAGCGGTTTGCTGGCGGGCTGCGTGCAATCGGGGCTGGCGCGGTCGGGCATGGCAAATGGGATGGGCACGGGAGGCACGGTGAACGGCGGGGAGCCGCATTATGGAGCCGCCTCCCGCGCGGGCCCCTTCATCGACCTCCAGCCACCATCACCTGAAAACCATCGCTGCAGGTCACGGTGACCTACGCAGCCTTGCCAGCGAGCGAGCGGGCCGCGTTGCAATGGGGGCGCTGTTGCAAGGCCCGGGGGGGCGAGAGACATTTGCGGCCTGCCCAGGCGCTGCGGAACCTGCGGGGGTTGCGGGGATTCATTGCCGACACGGGCATGGTCTATCAAGTCGGGGTTAATATGTAAATAGTAATAATTCTCGTCCATCTTCGGGTTGAGGCTCCGGCGTGCTGAGCGCGGGTTCGCCGTTCGCATTTTCCCCTCCCATGAAACTACCTGATCTTCCCAATGGCGCCCGCGCCGTGGTGGAGGGCGTTGCCTCCTCCCATCCCCTTATCGATGCCGCAGCGCTGCGACGGCTGGGAGAGCTCGGTTTCCTGGAGGGCGAGCCGTTGACCGTGCTGCGCCGCGGCCCTGGCGGGGTGGAGCCCATCGCCGTGCAGATCGGTGATACCCAGTTTGCGCTGCGCATGCTGGAAGCCCAGTGCATCGAGGTGCGCCCGGTATGACGGGCCAAGGCGTTTCTCCCGTTGCCACCGCCGGCGCCCTGCCGAGTCTGGCCCTGGTCGGCAACCCCAACTGCGGCAAGACGGCGCTGTTCAACCTGATGACCGGTGCGCGCCAGAAGGTGGCCAACTACGCTGGCGTGACAGTCGAACGCAAGACCGGCACCACGCAGCTGCGCGACGGTCGCACCGTCGCGGTAATCGACCTGCCCGGCACCTACAGCCTGACGCCGGCCACCCCCGATGAGCAGGTGACGCTGGAAGTCATCGAAGGCCAGCGTGCGGGCGAGGCGGTGCCGGATTTGATCGTGGCGGTGGCCGACGCGACCAATCTGCGCATGAACCTGCGCCTGGTGCTGGAAGTGCGGCGCCTGGGCCGGCCCATGGTTCTGGCCCTCAACATGGCCGACGTGGCGCGCTCGCAGGGGCTCAAAATCGACCTGCAGCGCCTGTCGGCCGAGCTGGGCTGCCCGGTGGTGGAGACGGTGGCTGTCAGGCGCGACGGCCATGCCGCGCTGATGGCAGAGATTGCCGCGCAGCTCACCCGCCAGCCGGGTGGCGCGCCGGTGCTGGCCCCCGTGGCCGCACAGGCGGCGGGCACGGCGAGCGACCTGCAGCGCGAGGTGCGCCGCATCCTGGCGGCCGCCGCGCCCGCCGGGGGGCGCAACCAGCGCGTGCAGAACCGGCTCGACGCCGTTGTCATGCACCCGGTGTGGGGCCTGGCGGTGCTGGCGCTGCTGCTGTTTCTGATGTTCCAGGCCGTTTTCTCGTGGGCCAACCTGCCCATGGACGCCATCAAGGAGCTGATGGCCTGGCTGTCCGCCCGGATCACCGAGAACATGGCAGACGGCCCGCTGCGCAGCCTGCTGGTCGACGGCGTGATCGCCGGAGCAGGCGGGGTTCTGGTGTTCCTGCCGCAGATCCTGATCCTGTTCTTCTTCATCCTGGTGCTCGAGGACTCGGGCTATCTGCCGCGTGCGGCCTTCCTGCTGGACCGGCTGATGGGCAAGGTGGGGCTGTCGGGCCGTGCTTTCATTCCGCTGCTGTCGAGCTTTGCGTGCGCGGTGCCGGGCATCATGGCCACGCGCACCATCGGGCCGTGGAAGGACCGCCTGGCCACCATCATGATCGCGCCGCTCATGACCTGCTCGGCCCGGCTGCCGGTGTATGCGCTGTTGATCGGTGCCTTCATCCCCGCCACGCCAGTGGGCTGGTTCGACCTGCGCGGGCTGGTGCTCTTCGCGCTGTACGTGGCGGGTGTGGTGTCGGCCATGGCTGTGGCCTGGCTGTTCAAGCGCCTGTGGATGAAGAGCGGCTACCAGCCGCTGATGCTGGAGCTGCCGCCCTACCGCATGCCCAGCCCGCGCAACCTGCTGCTGGGCCTGTGGGAACGGGCGCGCATCTTCATCGTGCGCGTGGGCACCATCATCTTCGCGCTGACGGTGGTGCTGTGGTTCCTGTCGAGCTATCCGGCGCCTCCGGATGGTGCCACCGGCGCCGCCATCCAGTACAGCGCCGCGGGCTGGCTGGGCCAGGCGCTGCAGCACGTGTTCGCACCCATCGGCTTCAACTGGCAGATCTCCATCGCCCTGGTGCCTGGCCTGGCTGCGCGCGAGGTGGCGGTGGGCGCGCTGGGCACCGTGTATGCGCTGTCGGCGGCCGGCGATTCGGTGGCCGATGCGCTGGCGCCGGTGATCGCGCAGAGCTGGCCACTGGCCACGGCGCTTTCGCTGCTGGCCTGGTTCGTGTTCGCGCCCCAGTGCCTGTCGACGCTGGCCGTCGTGCGCCGCGAAACCAATTCCTGGCGCTACCCGGCGCTGATGGCGGGCTACCAGTTCGCGCTCGCCTATGCGGCAGCATTCGCGACCTACCGCATTGCCCTGATGATGGGAGGAGGCTGAGATGAACGTACAGATGCTGGTCGTGCTGGCGGTGGTGACCGCCTGTGCGCTGTATGCGGGCTGGAGCCTGGCGCCGGCCGTTGCCCGCCGGGCGCTGGCGCAAGCCGCGCTGCGGCTGCCGCTGCCGGGCTTCATGGCTCGCTATTTCGGCAAGGTGGTGCTGCGCGCCAGCGCAGGTTGCGGCTGCGATGGCTGCGATGCGCCGCCGTCTGCCGCCAGGGAGCAGCCTATCCGCATCCACCGGCGCCCAGGGCCCTGAGGCCAGGGCTTGCCGCGGCCTCACGCTAGGAGCGGGCGCAGCAGAAG
>NZ_LMIJ01000003.1:285987-316958 GCF_001428665.1 Acidovorax sp. Root219 | reverse complement strand
ACCCGGCGAGACCGGTTTGTCGGGCGTTGCAGCCGATGCTCCTTCTGCCGCGCACGCTCCTCAGCCCCAGGTGGGCGCACCCTGCGTTCGAGGCGGCCTTTCCATTGAGGAACCTGGCGGTCGATGCCATGGCGCACCATCAGGCATGGCGCACCATCAGGTCCAGTGGTGGCCTGCATGTTCAAGGCTTGTCGAACTGCGCCAGTTCAGTCAATTCCGCGCCAGGGTGCAAACAAAGCGCAAAAAACAAAAGCGCCTCGTGAGGCGCTTGTCTTCTAGCTATCTGGCGGAGACTGTGAGATTCGAACTCACGGACGGTTGCCCGTCGGCAGTTTTCAAGACTGCTGGTTTAAACCACTCACCCAAGTCTCCGGGAGGGAAGGCGCGTATTCTAGCCGGCCGCAGCCGCTGTCTTGGCCAGCATGCCCTTGGTCTCGATGAAGCGCACCACCTCGGCCAGGCCGCTCAGGGTTTTCAGGTTGGTCATGACGAAGGGGCGCAGGCCCTGGGGCGTGGTGCGCATGCGCACGGTGTCCGACTCCATTACCGACAGGTCGGCGCCCACGTGCGGGGCCAGGTCGGTCTTGTTGATGATGAACAGGTCGCTCTTGGTGATGCCGGGGCCGCCCTTGCGCGGGATCTTCTCGCCGGCGGCGACGTCGATCACGTAGATGGTCAGGTCCGACAGCTCGGGGCTGAACGTGGCGGCCAGGTTGTCGCCGCCGCTTTCGACAAACACCACGTCCGCATCGGGGAACTGTTCGAGCATGCGGTCGATGGCCTCGAGGTTGATCGACGCGTCCTCGCGGATTGCCGTGTGCGGGCAGCCGCCGGTCTCCACGCCCAGGATGCGCTCGGCGGGCAGGGCGCCGCTCACGGTAAGCAGGCGCTGGTCTTCCTTGGTGTAGATGTCGTTGGTGATGGCGATCAGGTCGTAGTCGTCGCGCATGGCCTTGCACAGCATTTCGAGCAGGGTGGTCTTGCCCGAGCCGACGGGGCCGCCGATGCCCACGCGCAGCGGGGGCAGGTGCTTGGTGCGGCGGGGGATGTGGTGCAGGGGGCTTGTCGTCGTGGTCATGATCTGAAAAGGCGTGAATACTGGGTTTCGTGCCGGGCCGACAGGATGGCCAGCATCGGTGAAAAAGCCTGGCGCTCGCCATCGGGCAGTGCCAGCGCGTGGGTGGCCGCACCGGGTATGGCCTGGGCCAGCCGCGCCAGGATGCGCTGGCCGGCGCTCTGGCCCAGCGACATGGACTTGAGGGCGGCCTGCACCATGTTCTCGGCCCAGCCGAAGGCAAAGGCCAGCAGCACATCGTGGCCCGATGCCTCGGTGGTGGATGCTGCCAGCGCGAAGGCCACGGGGTAGGTGGGGGGCAGGGCGGCCAGGGCCTGCACCGCCGGCATGCGCGCCGCGTCGCCCTGGTGCTGGTTGCGCAGCCAGTCGGCCAGCGAGCGCCCCATCTGCTCGGTCTGCAGGCGCAGTTCGCTGGTCTCGCGCGTGTGCAGCACCCAGTCGTTGAGCTCGCGCACATGCGCCATGTCGCCCTGGCGCCACGCACCCACGGCCTGGGCCACCACGGCCATGTCGCCGCGCGCCTGGGTGATGTGCAGCTGGTCCAACAGCCAGGTGGCCAGGGCCGCCTCGGAGGCGACGCCGGCCGATTCGATGGCGCTTTCCAGCCCTTCGGAGTACGAGAAGCCGCCCACCGGCAGCGCGGGCGATGCCAGCCAGATCAGCTGCAGCAGGCTGGCTGCGGGCAGGGCGGTGGGGGCCGGGGGCTCGCGCATCATGGTGGTGATCGTCGCTGCTGGCGGTGCGGGGCGGCGGGCCGCTCAGTGGGCATGACCGTGGCCGTGGCCGTCGCCATGGTCATGGTCATGGGGGTGATCGTGTGCGTGCCCAGCGTGTGCACCGTACCCTTCTTGCGCATGGTCATGGTCGCCATGGTCATGGCCGTGGTGCCCGTGCCCGCCGCCATGCCCCGCCGCATAGGCGCCGCCCTCGGGCTCGAAGGCCATGTCCTTCGCGTGCACGATCAGGTGCATGGCGCGCAGCATGTCGGCCAGCACATGGTCGGGCTCGATCTTCAGGTGGTCGGGCTGCAGCTCGATGGGCACGTGGCGGTTGCCCAGGTGGTAGGCGGCGCGCGTCAGGTCGAACGGTGTGCCGTGGTTCTTGCAGTGGGTGATGTAGAGCACCGCCTGCGGCGCGGCCAGCACGCGCACCAGCGAGCCGTCTTCGGCCACCAGCACATCGCCGCCGCGCACCACCGTGCCACGGGGCAGGAAGACGCCCAGCTCGCGCCCGGCCGAGTCGGTGGCCGAAAAGCGGCTTTTCTGGCGCACGTCCCAGTCGAGCTCCACCGTTGTGGCGCGCTTGAGCAGCACGGGGGCCAGGCCGCGGCCCTGGGCAATGAGTTTGGAGGCCTGGATCATCGGATCAAATAAGGGTGCAGTGTCGGTTCAAAAGAGGAAATAGCGCTGCGCCATGGGCAGCAGCGTGGCGGGCTCGCAGGTCAGCAACTGGCCGTCGGCGCGCACGGTGTAGGTCTGTGCATCCACCTCCATGCGCGGGGTGTAGTGGTTGTGCACCATGTGCTGCTTGCGCACGCCGCGGATGTTGCGCACGGCGACCAGCGTCTTGGCCAGGCCGAAGCGCTCGCCGATGCCGGCATTCAGCCCCGCCTGCGAGACGAAGGTCAGCGAGGTGCGCGCAATGGCCCCGCCAAAGGCACCGAACATCGGCCGGTAGTGCACCGGCTGCGGTGTGGGGATGGAGGCATTCGGGTCGCCCATGGCCGCCATGGCGATGAAGCCGCCCTTCAAGATCAGCGCCGGCTTCACGCCGAAGAAGGCCGGCTTCCAGATCACGATGTCGGCCCACTTGCCCACCTCGATGGAACCGACCTCGTGGCTGATGCCGTGCGCGATGGCCGGGTTGATGGTGTACTTGGCCACATAGCGCTTGATGCGTGTGTTGTCGTTGCGCGCGCTGTCGCCGTCGAGCGAGCCGCGCTGCGCCTTCATCTTGTGCGCCGTCTGCCAGGTGCGCAGGATCACCTCGCCCACCCGGCCCATGGCCTGGCTGTCGCTGCTCATCATGCTGATGGCGCCCAGGTCGTGCAGGATATCCTCGGCCGCGATGGTCTCCTTGCGGATGCGGCTCTCGGCAAAGGCCAGGTCCTCGGCAATGCCGGCATCGAGGTGGTGGCACACCATGAGCATGTCCACATGCTCGTCCAGCGTGTTCACCGTGTAGGGCATGGTGGGGTTGGTGGAGGATGGCAAAAAGTTCGCCTCGCCCACCACGCGCAGGATGTCCGGCGCATGGCCGCCGCCCGCGCCCTCGGTGTGGAAGGCGCAGATGCCGCGCCCGCCCACGGCAGCAATGGTGTTTTCCACAAAGCCCGACTCATTGAGCGTGTCGCTGTGGATAGCGACCTGCGTGTCCGTCTCTTCGGCCACGTCCAGGCAGTTGCTGATGGCTGCGGGCGTGGTGCCCCAGTCCTCGTGCAGCTTCAGGCCAATGGCACCCGCCTCGATCTGCTCGCGCAGCGGCGCCGGCAGGCTAGCATTGCCCTTGCCCAGAAAGCCCAGGTTCATCGGGAAGGCATCGGCCGACTGCAGCATGCGTTCCATGTTCCAGGTGCCGGATGTGCTGGTGGTGGCCAGCGTGCCCGTGGCTGGGCCTGTGCCGCCGCCCAGCATGGTGGTCACACCCGAGGCCAGGGCCTCCTCGATCTGCTGTGGGCAGATGAAGTGGATGTGGCTGTCGATGCCGCCGGCGGTGACGATGTTGCCCTCGCAGCTGATGACCTCGGTGCCCGGGCCGATGATGATGTCCACCCCCGTCTGCGTATCGGGGTTGCCGGCCTTGCCGATGGCCACGATGCGCCCGCCCTTGAGGCCGATGTCCGCCTTGACGATGCCTGTGTGGTCGATGATGAGCGCATTGGTCAGCACCGTGTCCACGGCGCCGCCGTCGCGCGTGCGCTGGCTCTGGGCCATGCCGTCGCGGATGGTCTTGCCGCCGCCGAATTTCACTTCCTCGCCGTAGCCGCCGGCGCGCAGGGTGTAGTCCGCCTCCACCTCGGCGATCAGGTCGGTGTCGGCCAGGCGCACGCGGTCACCCACGGTGGGGCCGAACATCTCCGCATAGGCGCGTCGTCCAATGGTTGCCATGGTTCAAAACCTTTTGCTGGTGCCCGGCGCGGGGCTGGAAAGGGGGGTGGAGAAAAGGGCAGGGCGCTGCTTCACAGCGGCCCCTGCACCAGTCCGCGAAAGCCGTACACCGTGCGGTCGCCCGCATAGTCCACCAGCTCCACGGTGCGCTCCTGCCCGGGCTCGAAGCGCACGGCCGTGCCCGAGGCTATGTTCAGCCGCATGCCGCGCGCGGCCTCGCGGTCGAAGCCCAGGGCGCCATTGGTCTCGGCAAAGTGGTAGTGCGAGCCCACCTGGATGGGCCGGTCCGCCGTGTTGCGCACCAGCACGGTCAGCGTGCGGCGCCCGGGGTTCAGGGCGTGTTCACCCGCGTCGATCAGCAGTTCGCCTGGGATCATGGTGGCGTGTCCTTGTCTGATGAAAAGGGAGGGGTCAGGCCAGTTGCAGCAGCATGGCGCCGCCCAGGGCGGCCACGCCGGCACCGGCCGCGCGGGTCAGCCACACGGTGCGGTGGCGCAGCGCCAAGCCCGCAGCCAGGCCCGCGCAGTGCAGCAGCACCGTGGCGCACAGCATGCCGGCCAGGGTCTGCCAGGCGCTGTCGCTGCCGGCCAGTTCGTAGCCGTGGGCCAGGCCGTGGAACAGCGCGAACACGCCCACGCCCAGTGCCGCCGCCAGGCCCGGCACGCGCAGGCGCGACGCCACCAGCAGCCCCGTGGCCAGCAGCGAGGCAGCGATCATCGGCTCCACCGCCGGCAGGGCCACACCCTGCAGGCCCATCACCGCGCCCACCAGCAGCAGGCTGGCAAAGCCCAGCGGGCCCCACAGCAGCTCGGGCCCGGCGCGGCGCGCGGCCAGCGCGCTCCACAGGCCCACGGCCACCATGGCGGCCAGGTGGTCCAGCCCGAACAGCGGGTGGGTAAAGCCGCTGAAGAAGTCGTTGTGCATGTGCGCGCCGCCATCGGTGTGGGCGCTGGCGGCCGTGGCCAGCGTGGCCAGGGCGATGAGGGCAAAGGTGCGTGATGCTCGCATGAAGTGGATCTCCAGGAAGAATACTTAGACGATGGGTTGGTGGACCGTGACCAGCTTGGTCCCGTCCGGAAAGGTGGCCTCGACCTGGATGTCCGGGATCATCTCGGCGATGCCGTCCATCACGTCGGCGCGGGTCAGCACCGTGCGCCCCTCGCTCATGAGCTGGGCCACGGTCTTGCCGTCGCGCGCGCCCTCCATCACGGCGGCGCTGATCAGCGCCATGGCCTCGGGGTAATTCAGCTTCAGGCCCCGCGCCTTGCGGCGCTCGGCCAGCAGGGCCGCGGTGAAGATCAGCAGCTTGTCTTTTTCGCGGGGGGTGAGTTCCATGGTCTTGGAGGTGTGGTTATCGGGTAGGGCGGTGCGATGCCGTGCCGTGCGCTGGCGCAAGGGCCGGCCCTGGTCCGCACCATCATAGTGAGCAAGCCCCGTGCCGGCCATACGTCGATTGGCGCATCCGATCCCTTGGGCGTGGCGCCAGTGGCATGGAAACTGCACCATCACAGGGACTGCCGCCCCGCATCTCTTGACGCTCCTCCATGCCACCCACCACCGCCACCATCGCCTCGCCTGACGCGGGAGTTCCCGTACAGGGCGGTACGGACGTGGACGCCCAGGCCCCGCAGCAGGTCGTCAAGGTCCGGCGCGACTACAACAGCTGGGTGGCCACCGAGACCATGGAAGACTACGCGCTGCGCTACACGCCCCAGCGCTTTCGCAAGTGGTCCGAATGGCGCGTGGCCAACACCGCCTTCGGCGCGGCATCGTTCCTGATCCTCGAAGCTGTGGGCGCCACGCTGCTGGTGCAGTACGGCTTCGTCAACGCCTTCTGGGCCATCGTCGCCACGGGGCTCATCATCTTCCTGGCGGGCCTGCCCATCAGCGTCTACGCCGCCCGCTACGGGGTGGACATGGACCTGCTCACGCGCGGCGCGGGCTTTGGGTACATCGGCTCCACGCTCACCTCGCTGATCTACGCCTCCTTCACCTTCATCTTCTTCGCGCTCGAGGCCGCCGTCATGGCCTATGCGCTGGAGCTGGCGCTCGACATCCCGCCCACCTGGGGCTACCTGATCTGCGCCGTGGTGGTGATTCCGCTGGTCACCCACGGCGTCTCGGCCATCAGCCGGCTGCAGATGTGGAGCCAGCCGCTGTGGCTGGTGATGCTGGTGGTGCCCTTCGTCTATGTCATAACGCACGATCCTGGTGCGTTTGCGGGCATATCGCACTATGGTGGTGAATCCGGGCGCGGTACCACCTTTCAGTTGCCCTTGTTTGGTGCGGCCCTCACGGTCGGCATCGCGCTGATTACCCAGATGGGGGAGCAGGCCGACTACCTGCGCTTCATGCCGGCCAGCACGCCGGCCACGCGCGGGCGCTGGTGGCTGGGGGTGCTGGCGGGCGGGCCGGGCTGGGTGGTGCTGGGCGTGCTCAAGATGCTGGGCGGCGCGCTGCTGGCCTACCTGGCCCTCACCCACATGGTGCCGGCCGACCGCGCGGTAGACCCCAACCAGATGTACCTGGTGGCCTACGAATACGTCTTCCCGCACTACGGCTGGGCGGTGGCGGCCACGGCGCTGTTCGTGGTGGTCTCGCAGATGAAGATCAACGTCACCAACGCCTACGCGGGCTCGCTGGCCTGGTCCAACTTCTTCTCGCGCCTCACGCACAGCCACCCGGGGCGGGTGGTGTGGGTGGTGTTCAACACCCTCATCGCCTTCATGCTGATGGAGATGAACGTCTTTCGCGCCATGGGCGAGGTGCTGGGCCTGTACTCCAACATCGCCATCGCCTGGATCATGTCGGTGGTGGCCGACCTGGTCATCAACAAGCCCCTGGGCCTGTCGCCCAAGGGCATCGAGTTCAAGCGCGCCCACCTGTACGACATCAACCCCGTGGGCGTGGGCTCCATGGCGCTGGCCTCCGTGCTGTCCATCAGCGCCCACCTGGGCCTGTTCGGCCCGCTGCCGCAGGCCTTCTCGGCCGTGATCGCCATGGCGGTGGCCTTCGTCACCGCGCCGCTCATCGCCTGGGCCACCCAGGGGCGCTACTACATCGCGCGCCGCTCCGAGGCGCCGGCCCTGGCGGATCTGCAGGCCCTGCCCATGCACGGCCCGGTCAGCGGCCAGGTGGCGGCCGACCTGGGCGGCGCCATGCGCTATTCTGTGCAGCGCTGCGTGGTCTGCGAACGCGAGTACGAGGCGCCCGACATGGCCCAGTGCCCGGCCTACGGCGGCGGCATCTGCTCGCTGTGCTGCACCCTCGACGCGCGCTGCGGCGACCTGTGCAAGCCCCACGCCAGCATGGCCGTGCAGTGGTCTTCGGCCCTGCGCTGGGTGCTGCCGCGCGCCATCTGGCGCTACCTGGACACGGGCCTGGGCCACTTCCTGCTGCTGATGCTGGTGATTGGGCCCCTGCTGGCCTCCGTCATGGGGCTGCTGTACCACCAGGAGCTCAACACCATCGCCCAGGCCATGACCGACACCGAGGTGCTGGCTGCGCCCGAGGTGGCGCTGCGCTCGGGCCTGCTCAAGGCCTACCTGGCGCTGCTGGTCATCTCCGGCATCGTCGCCTGGTGGCTGGTGCTGGCGCACAAGAGCCGCCAGGTGGCGCAGGAGGAATCGAACCGCCAGACCGGCTTGCTGGTGCGCGAGATCGAGCTGCACCGCCAGACCGACGAGGCCCTGCAGAACGCCCGCAGCGTGGCCGAGCAGGCGCGCCAGGTGGCCGAGGAAGCCCAGCGCGCCGCCGACCAGGCCAACCAGGCCAAGAGCCGCTACATCAGCGCCATCAGCCACGAGATCCGCACCCCGCTCAACTCCATCCTGGGCTATGCCCAGCTGATGGGCGAAGACGCCGGCGTGCCCCCACACCGCAAGCAGGCCGTGCATGTCATCCGCCGCGGCGGCGAGCACCTGCTGTCGCTGATCGAGGGCACGCTCGACATCGCGCGCATCGAATCGGGCAAGCTCACCCTTGACGTCACGCCCATGCGCTTTGCCGACGGCCTGCACGAGATGGCCAGCCTCTTTGAGCTGCAGGCCGCCGCCAAGGGCCTGGCTTTCCAGTTCGACGTGCAGGGCGTGATCCCCGAGGTGGTGCGCGCCGATGAAAAGCGCCTGCGCCAGATCCTCATCAACCTGCTGGGCAACGCCGTCAAGTTCACCGCGCACGGCCGCGTCACGCTGCGTGTGCGCTACGCCCGCGAAATCGCGCGCATCGACGTGCAGGACACGGGGCCGGGCCTGAGCGCCGACGAGATCGAGCGCATCTTCGAGCCCTTCGCGCGCGGCGGCAGCGCAGGGGCCGTGGCGGCCACCCCTGGCGCCGGCCTGGGCCTGACCATCGCCAAGATGCTCACCGCGCTCATGGGCGGCGAGCTCACCGTCACCAGCGAGCCCGGCCTGGGCTCGGTGTTCCACGTCAAGCTGTTCCTGCCCGAGGTGCATGCCGATGCCCTGGGCAAGGCCGCAGCAGCGCCGCTGGCGCGGGTGCAGCGGGTGCGCAAGGGCTACGCCGGCGAGCGCCGCCGCATCCTCGTGGTCGACAACGAAGAGCCCGACCGCGAGCTGCTGGTGCAACTGCTCGAACCCCTGGGCTTCGAGCTGCGCCAGGCCGCCAGCGGCCACGACGCGCTCGACCTGCTGGCCACCGGCTACCGCCCGCACGCCATCTTCATGGACCTGGCCATGCCCGGCATCGACGGGTGGGAGACCCTGCGGCGCGTGCGGCAGATGCATTTGCCTGAAGTCCACTGCGCCATCGTGTCTGCGAATGCCTTCGACAAGGCATTGGACAACGACGTGGACATCCGCCCAGAGGACTTCATCGTCAAGCCGGTGCGCCACAGCGAACTGCTCGACTGGCTGGAGCGGCGCCTGGCGCTGCAGTGGCTCGGCGAAGCACAGGCCCCCGCCCCGGTGCTGGCCGCGCCCGATGCCGGGGCCGCCAGCGGGCCGCTGACCTACCCCGACCCCGGCGCCCTGGCCGCGCTGTCGCAGGCCGTGTCGCTGGGCTACTACCGTGGCATCCTCAACGCCCTGGAAGAGATCGAACGCCACCAGCCCGCGCATGGCGCCTTCGTGCACACCATGCGCGGCCTGGCCCGGCAGTTCCAGTTCGATGCCATGGGGCAGATACTTGAGCAGGCACCACCGTGAACACCGCAGCACCCACCCACGGCCCCCTGGCCGTATCCTCCCCCGGCGACACACTCGACCGGGGTGACAGCGACGTCGTGCTCATCGTCGATGACGTGCCCGACAACCTGGCCGTGCTGCACGATGCGCTCGACGAATCGGGCTACACCGTGCTCGTCGCCATGCACGGCGAGGCCGCGCTGCAGCGCGCCGCCCAGGCCCTGCCCGACATCGTGCTGCTCGACGCCATGATGCCCGGCATGGACGGCTTCGAGGTCGCGCGGCGCCTGAAGGCATCGCCCCTGACGGCGCACATCCCCATCATCTTCATGACCGGCCTGACCGAGACCGAGCACCTGGTGGCCGCGCTCGAGGCGGGCGGGGTGGACTATGTCACCAAGCCCATCAAGCCGCGCGAGGTGATGGCCCGCATGGGCGTGCACCTGGGCGCCGCGCGCAAGGCCCGGGCAGACGCCAGTCAGGCGCGCGAGGCGCGCAACGCGCTCGACGCCTTCGGCTACGCCAGCATCACCGTGCGCGCGGTGGACGGGCGCATCGTCTGGCAGACGCCGCTGGCGCGCGAGCTGCTCAAGGCCTATTTCGGCGAGGCCAGCCCCTGGGCGCCCGAGCAGGTGCAGGCCTGGCTGCGCCGCCACGTGCTGGCCGAGAACGCCGCCGAGCTGCTGGCCCATGCCCAGGCCGAGCCCCCGCGCCTGGCCATCGACCAGGGCGCCCGGCGCCTGACCTTCCGCCTGCACCAGCAGGCCGGCGACAGCGAGGGCGGCGGCGACTGGCTGATCGTGATGCGCGAGGTGTCCGACGCCAAGATCATCGAATCCATGAGCCTGTCCTTCAAGCTCACCGCGCGCGAGGCCGAGGTGCTGTACTGGGTGGTCAAGGGCAAGATCAACCGCGACATCGGCGACATCCTGGGCGCCAGCCCCGCCACCGTCAAGAAGCACCTGGAGCGCGTGTTCGCCAAGCTCGGCGTGGAGACGCGCACGGCGGCGGCGGGCATGGCGATGAACCGCATCCGCCAGCTGCACCCGCAGTTCGAGGGTTAGCGGCCTACAGCCTTCTCCAACTGCGCCTTGTTCATCTTCGAGCGGCCTTTGATGCCCTTGCGTTTGGCGTCTTCATAGAGCTGCTCGCGCGTGCGGCCCTGCGCGCCCTGGTGCGAGCGCTGGCCGCCGCCTACCGGGGCGGGTGTGTCCTTCAGGGTCTTGGGGTTGGCCTTCTCGGCCTCGCCGTGCTGTGCGCGTTCCTTGTTCACGGTGCGCGCGGCAATCTGCTCGGCCGTGCGCTCGCTCTTGCCGCGCTCGAGCAGGCTGTCCTTGATGTGGCTGTACTGGCGTTCGCGCTTGGCGCTCCAACGGGTCTGGGGCATGGGGTCCTCCATGGTGGTGTGTCCAGAACCCCAATCTATGCGCCATGGCGCGCGGCCCGGATAGGACGGCCCATTGGCCCGGTGTAGGACAGGCCTACGACCCCCTGCGCCCTGCGCACCCGCGTCACGATGCGGTTGCGCGCCATGGGTGGCACGCCCAGGTGTCGCGCCAGGGCCTGTTCGCGGATGCGTGCGGCCACGCATACAAGGCTTCGAACTCCATCGATCCCAGAGAGACACGCCACTACCCGCCAGGGAGACAGGCCTGTCAGGCAACTTCGCACCAGGCCTGTCCGAAAAAAAGAGACAGGGTTTCCATCCCCGCCCCGACTCAAGAAAACCGGAGCGGCCTCTACAGTGGAATTGCGCTATTTGCCAATTTTTTCTTGTCACCGAGGCCCGATCATGTTTGAGTCCATCGCCACAGCTCCCGCCCCCACCGTGCGTGTGCATCCGCCGCTGCCGTCGCGGGCCTTTGGCGTGGCATCCAAGGAGCGCGAGGCGCGCACTGCCTTGCGCCCCACGCGCATGGACGCGCTCAACCGCCTGGCCGCCAAGGAAGAACGCCTGCCCTTCTGGGTGCGCCTGGTCAGGAACGAGGCTGACCTGCGCAAGGCCGTGCACATCCGCCACGCGGCCTATGCGCGCCATGTGCCCGACCTGGCACACCAACTGCAGGAGCCCGAGGCCACGGACTATGAGGACGGGGTCGTGGTGCTGCTGGCCGAGTCCAAGCTCGACGGCTCTCCCTTGGGTACTGCGCGCATCCAGAGCAACCGTTTTCGCGCGCTCAGTGTGGAGCAGTCGGTCGAGCTGCCGGCATGGATGGACGGCATGCACCTGGCCGAAGTGACGCGCCTGGGCATCGTTGGCGGCACCATGGGCCGCTTGGTGAAGACGGTGCTTATCAAGGCCGCCTTCCAATACTGCGAGCGCCAGGGCATCGAGCAGGCGATTGCCGCTGGCCGCGCCCCCATCGACCGGCACTATGAGCAACTGCTGTTCGAAGACCTGTTCCCTGCCACGGGCTTCATTCCCCTGGCCCACGCGGGCAACCTGCCGCACCGGGTGATGGCCTTCGACATCGACAGCGGCCCGGCACGCTGGCAGCAGGCGCAGCACCCGGCGCTCAACTTCTTTTGCCACACCCGCCATCCGGACATCGACATGGGCCCGGTGCCTGTACATGGCCTGCCCGCCAGCAACAAGCCGGCTGTGGTGGCGCCGACCCCGCGCCGTGTGTCGGCCAGTGGCCGAGGACGGGAACTGCCCCCGCGCATGAGCAACCGGGCATTTGCCTGAGCAACCCCACCCCCGGTGGGTGGGGTGAAAGCTGCGCCCCGGTCCTTCCAAAAAAATCACCTGTTGGTAAAAAGGCCACACCTGCCGTGGCCTTTTTTGTGTCCGTTGCTTTGTAAACTCGCACAAAAAGGGGGAACGCGCAAAGACTTGCGATGCAGGCCGTGTGTTCCGTGACAAGATGGAAGATTGCGCGCGGTCGCGGCCTTGCTCGGCCCTGTACCACGCGCCATCCAGCGCGTGGCCGTGGGGGCTGCGCAACCACACAAAACCATGGGGTCACCGCGATTGCAGGAGCACGCACGGCAAGGGGTTCGGCGCGGCGTAGTCTTTGTGGACTGGCTGCTGCGCACGATGTCCATCTACATCATTCCTATCGCCATGGCTGGCGTGGCGGTGTGGGCGTTGCTGTTCTGGCAGAGCAATTACCTGTCGGCCGGCGGCCACACCTTGATGATGCGCGTGCTGCCACAGGCGGCCGCAGAACTCACCCCTGAGCAGGCCCTTGCCGCGCTGGCGAACCGGCCACTCAAGTCCTTCCACGATACCAACCTGTCCGAGGCACCCGTATGGCTGCTGGTGGACCTGCCGGTCTCGATGGCGCAGCCACCCTCGCTGCTGTTCCCCTCGCGCCACGCCGTGGCCATGGCCTGCTGGGACGGCACGAGCCTGGTATCGCTGGGCCAGGCCACGCGTGAGCAGGCCAGTGGCAGCCTGATCCCCATGAAGGCGGGTTTTGGCCTGCCCGAGGCCAGCGCGGGCCTGCGCGTGCTCTGCCGCGCTGCGTTCGTCGGGCCTGCACGCCTGCAGGCCGACTGGTGGGCACAGGCCGATCTGGAGGCCTCGGTGCTGGAGTTCCACCGCAACCTGGGCCTGCTCGAAGGTGGCCTGGTGGTGCTGGGCATGTTCGTGCTGATGACGGCGCTGATCAACCGGCAGTCGCTGTACGTGCTGTTTGCCGCCTGGTTGGTGGTCACGCTGCGGGTGGGGGCCATCTCTGCCGGCTGGGACGTGCAGTGGCTGGGCCACCTGGTGCCCACGCCCTGGCTGTTTCCGACCCGTGCGCTCACCGTGGCGGTGTACGGTTTTCTGACCATCACGCTGTACAAGAGCCTGTTCCAGGAAGACCTGGACCGTTCGCGCCTGGGGCCCTGGATACGCGGCGCGCAGTGGGCCTGCATTCCCCTGCTGCTGGCCGCCGTGTTCCTGCCCTACGGCCTGTACCTGCAGATGATGTGGGTGTCCACCGGCCTGGGCCTGTTGCTGATGACGGTGAGCCTGGTGCGCATCGTGTTCAAGACCCGCTCGCGCGTGGCCATGTGGTATGGCGCATCGCTTGGGGTCACCTTCCTGTCGAGCTTTTCGGAGATCGTGGCGGCGGCCTATGGCATGAAGGTGCTGGTGGGCACCGTGAACCACGTCACGGCAGCCCTGTCGTCGAGCCTGCTGGCGGCGCTGGCGATTGCCGAGCAGATGCGCCAGGAGCACGTCAAGCGCCTGGAGGTGCAGGCCCAGTTGCAATATGCCTACGAGGCCATGCCCATCGGCCTGTTCACGCTCGACCTGCAGGGCCGCTTCCTGAGTGCCAACCCTGCGCTGGTGGACATGCTGGGCGATGGCCTGCTGGACAACGGCGGGCGCACTTGGCGCGCGCAGTTCGGCGACGCGGCCTGGCTGCAGCTCGACCAGATGGTGCACAGCCAATCCGAAACAGAAACCGAGTTTGCGGTGAACGGGCGCGATGATGGCGAACTGACGCGGCGCTTCATGGTGCGTGCCACCCAGGCGCGCGGCCGCATCGAAGGCTCGCTGCAGGACGTGACCGAGAAATCGCGCGCCACCGAGAACCTGCGCGTGCTGGCCCACCACGATGCGCTCACGCGCGTGCTCAACCGCCGGGGCATCGAGCAGGTGCTCGAATCGGCCCTGGCGCAGCGCAACCAGGGCAAGCCGCTGGCGCTGGCCTACCTGGACCTGGACCGCTTCAAGCTCATCAACGACCTGTTTGGCCATGCGGCTGGCGACGATGTGCTGCAGCAGGTGTGCGCGCGCGTCTCGCAGATGCTGTCGGGCAACATGCAGATCGGTCGCGTGGGGGGCGATGAGTTCCTCATCGTCTTTCCGGACACCCACATCACGCTGGCCCGGCTCATCAGCCAGGGCATCGTTGCCAGCATCTGCACCAGCCCCTACCGGGTGGGGGCGCGCTCGTTCCACGTGCGCGGCTCCATCGGCCTCATCGAAGTGGCGCCGGGCAGCACCATCCGCGACGTCGTCTCCACCGCCGACCATGCCTGCCGCGATGCCAAGCGCGGCCTGCAGCAGGGCCTGGCGGTGTACGAGCGCGACGCGCCCGGCCTGATTGCCCACGAGACGGAGATGAAGCTGGTGGAGCGCCTGTCGTCCGATGAGCGCATCGAGGGCCTGTACCTGGAAATGCAGCCCATCATGTCGCTCACGGCCCCCACCGAGTCGCTCAACTTCGAGGTGCTGCTGCGCATGCGCGATGCCAGCGGCGCGCTGGTGCCCACACCGCGCCTGATCGCCGCAGGCGAGCACAGCGGGCGCATGGGCGTCATCGACCGTTGGGTACTGGGCACGGTGTTCGAGTGGCTGGGCAAGCACCATGGCCAGCTGGGGCGCACCCAGTTCGTGTGCCTGAACCTGAGCGGTGCTTCGCTCAACGACGAGGCCTTCATCGACGACGTGTTCGCGCTGTTCGACGAGCACCCCCACCTGGCCAGCTGGCTGTGCCTGGAGATCACCGAGAGCGTGGCCCTGCACGACCTGGAGAACACGCGCCGCTTCATCAGCCAGGTGCGCTCTTACGGCGCCAAGGTGGCGCTCGACGACTTCGGTGCCGGCTACACCTCGTTCTCGTACCTCAAGGACCTGCCCTCCGACCTGCTCAAGATCGACGGCAACTTCATCGTCAACATGAACCGCCACCCCGCCAATGTGGCCATCGTCGAGGCCATTGTGAGCCTGGCGCGCAACCTGGGCATGAAGACCATCGCCGAATGGGCCGAGGACCAGGCCACGGTGCAGACCCTGGCCGAGATCGGCGTGGACTACGTGCAAGGCTTCATCGTGGCGCGGCCCCAGTCGCCCGAGGTGCTGCTGACCGCGTCCTCTGCCGCCAGCTTCATCGAAGACCCGCAGCTCCTGCAGTTCGTGCAGATGCTCGGTGCTTCGGGCCCACCATCGGGGCAGGGCGGGCTGTTCGGCGAGCGCCGCTCCGACTCCTCTGGCCACTGACGCCCGCAGCTGCGGCGGTCAGGGTACGATCAGCCGCGCCACATCGCGCGCCATGCCTGAGAGCTCGCGCTCCAGGTGCTCGACCAGGCTGCGCCGGTCGGCCTCGGTGCGTTGCTGCGACAAAAAGCGCTTGCCTTCCAATGCCGTGATTTCGATCTCGAACCCCACCAGGTGCCGTGCGGCGCTTTCCACGTAGTCGGGTGCGGCCATGTCCAGTGACCACGGCGCGGCGCGGCCTGCCTCTTGCGCAGCGGTGAGGGCCGCCAGGTGGGTGAGTACCCATGCCGGGTCGTCCTCCACCCAGCGCAGGCGCCCGCGCACCTGCACTGCGACGTAGTTCCAGCTCGGTGCCAGGCGTGCGCTGCGCTGGCTATTCACGTACCAGCGTGGCGAGATGTAGGCGTTGGGGCCCTGGAAAAGCGCGATCAGGCTGTCGCCTTCGCCCACCTGCTGGCGCAGGGAATGGCTGCGCACCACGTGGCCCCGCAGGCAGGCCACAGCCCCGTCGGGCGTATGCAGCTCCAGTGGCAGCAAGTGAACGTCGCTGGCACCTGCCGCGCTGGTGGTGACCAGGGTGGCCAGCGGATAGGCCGCCATCAGTGGGTGCAGAGTGGCGGGGTCGTTCTCGGCGAAAAGGGGCAGGGTGTGCATGGCGATGGAAATCTGGCGGGCAGTGGTGGCGCCCAGTATGGGTTGCCGCGCGCCCGGGGTATTGAACGTTGCGGCCAAGCCCGCTTGGGGCCCTCATTCCAGCACCAGCGTGCGCGCCAGGTGGGCATACACCGTGGCCACGCGGCGCAGGTGCCGCGCCTCGGGGTGGGTGAGCAGCCACAGCCCGGTTTCGCATTCATCGAGCGCCTCGGTCAGCGCCACCAGGCCTGGATGCGCGTGGGCCAGGAAGACCGGCAGCACCCCCACCCCCAGCCCCAGTGCCACGAGTTCCATCACGGTGAGGATGCTGTTCACGCGGTAGCTTGCCACCGCCTTCGGAAAATGCCGCTTGCGCCACAGCACCGAGGTGTGGTCGGGCAGTGCATCGTCGGGCGCCACCCACAAGGCCTGTCCTGCCTGGACATCGGCATAGCGCTGCATGGGCCCCTGCCGGGTGGCGTACAGGGCCATGCGGATGGGGCCCACCTGCCGGCCCACCAGATGGGGCGGCGGGCGGCGCGTGGCGCGCACGGCGATGTCCGTGTCGCGCCGGGTCAGACTGGCAAGGTCGTTGCCAGCGTGCAGCTCGAACTGCAGCAGCGGGTGCTGCCCCTGCAGCGCCGCCAGCGCAGGCGCCACCAGGCCGTGCAGGATGGTGTCGGTGGTGGTGATGCGCACCGTGCCCGACACACGCTCGGGTTGTACCTGCGCGGCGGAGCGGGCCGATTCAAGGGCCGACTCCAGGTGCTCGGCATGCCCGGCCAGGGTCTGGGCCAGCTCCAGCGGCTGGTAGCCCGTGCGCGAGCGCGTGAACAGCGCCTGCCCCAGCCCGCGTTCGATGCGCTGCAGCGTGCGGAACACCGTGGACGGGTCCACGCCCAGGCGTTCCCCGGCACCTGCCAGCGTGCCGGCGCGCACCAGGGCCAGCACGTTCTCCAGATCGCTGGCACCCAACTGGTAGGGCGTGGCTTGTTGTTGCGTTGGTGCAATCATGGTTTGCGGCGATGCGTATTTTGATTTCGTTGGCGCAATCATAGATTCAGGGCTCCCACCCTTCAAGGACCACCATGCCGCACCCACTCACCCTCATCAGCCATCCCCTTTGCCCCTATGTCCAGCGGGCCGCCATCGCGCTGGCGGAAAAGGGCGTCGCCTTCGAGCGCATCGACATCGACCTGGCCGACAAGCCCGCCTGGTTCCTGGCCATCTCGCCACTGGGCAAGACGCCGGTGCTGCTGGTGGATGGCCAGCCGGTGTTCGAATCGGCCGTGATCTGCGAATACCTGGACGAGACCACCGCGCCCCGCCTGCACCCGCAGGACGCGCTGGCCCGGGCGCGGCACCGCGGCTGGATTGAGTTTGGCTCGGCCGTGCTCTCGGCCATCGGCACGTTCTACAACGCCCCCGACGACACGGCGCTGGCCAGCCGGGCCGGGGAGATCCGGCGCCTGCTCGCGCAGGTCGAGGTGCAGTTGGGCATGCAGCAGGAAGCGGGCCCTTACTTTGCGGGAGAAGCTTTCACGCTGGTCGATGCGGTGTTCGGCCCCGTGTTCCGCTACTTCGATGTGTTCGACCCGATCGGTGACTTCGGTGTGTTCACAGGCCTGCCACGCGTGGCGGCCTGGCGCTCAGTGCTGGCGGCCCGGCCTTCGGTGCAGGGCGCCGTGGGCGCAGATTATGCGGACCGGCTTCGCGTGTTTCTGCGTGCGCGCCAGGGGGCGCTGGCCCGGCGGATGGAGCTTGCCATACCGCTTCCACCACCGGCACGGCCTCGGGCAGCGCAGGCGTGAAGCCACCGAGCCGGCGGAACTGGCGCGTCATGTGCGCCTGGTCGGCATAGCCCGCATCGTGCGCCAGGCCGGTGAGCGAGGGCGCTCGCCCCGCCTGCACCAGCGCCATGGCGCGCTGAAAGCGCAGAATGCCCGCCAGGCTGCGCAGCGGCAGGCCCACGGTGGCCAGCATGTCGCGGCGCAGGGTGCGCTCGGACATGGCCAGGGCGCTGCACATCGCCTGCAGGGGGGCGCCAGGGTGCATGCGCCACCAGCGCAGGGCTTGCAGTGCACGGGCCTGGGCCGGCCCGGGCGGCCCCGCGCGCTGCGACAGGCGGTGTGCCGCCTGCACCAGGGCGGCCTGCAGGCCAGGGGTGTCGGTGGCGGCCAGCAATGCAGACGCCAAGTCGTTGCCCAGGGCGCGCTCTACCGCCGCGCCGGTCAGTACCTGGTTGAGCAAGGCGGCCGGATCCAATGCCAGGCAGGCGCCGCCCCAGCCGAGCCGGAAGCGCACGCCCGCGCTCCAGACAGGGGCGCGGTGGGCCACGGTGCCAGGGCGGTCCGCCGGGCCGGCAATGGCCAGGCGGACGGTGGCGATGCGACCGCTGCCATCCAGCACGGCATGGGCCACCAGGTCCATGCGCCCATCGGGCAGCACAGTCTGGCGGCGGGGAGCGGCGGGACGGTAGCACCACAGCGCCTCGACCCGCTCGGGGTCCAGCGAGTCCAGAGGCAACTCTTCGTACGGCAGGGGTTCCTGCGGCGGGCGTTGCATGGTTGGCGTCGGATGCTCGCTGGCCGACGGCGGGGCGGCTTACATGCCCAGCGACTTGAGCAGCTCGTCCGTGGCGGAATCACCGCTGTCGCCCGCCGGTGCGGGGGTCGGGGCGGTCGCGTTTTGCGTGCCCTGTGCGTTCTGGGACATCAGTGCATCGGCGTCGGGCGTGTCCTGTGCCTCGAAGTCCACCATCTTGATGAACTCGGTGCGGTCGATGGCCAGCTCCAGGTAGAAGATGTTGTTGCTGGCGGTGTAGAAGGTCACGCGCCGGGCCTCGGGCTTGTCCAGGTTGGCGTCCACGCTGAGCATCACCTGCTTGTTGAGCACCAGCATCTTGGGCTGGTTCTGGGTGATGTGGGTCTGCAGCTCGCGCCGCACCTTGCCGGTGAAGTCGCCCACCACCTGGTTCATGAGCTCGCCCATCACGTTGCTCACTTCGTCCGAGGTGTAGGAGGTGACCAGGTCGTCCTTGGACATACCCATGTTCAGCAGGTAGCTCGAATACAGCTCCATGGCCGCCTGGGCCGAGAAATTGATGATCACCAGCCCCGAGAAGCCGCCGTCGAACAGCACGAAGCAGCCGATGTCGGGTTTCAGGCAGGTCTTGCTGATGCGCTGCACCATGCCCGAGTAGTGGATCTGGCTGTGGGTGGCGACATTGAGCACGCGGGTGACCGAGTTGCACAGGCTGATCAACAGGTCTTCGGTGCCGTAGATGACGGAGGTTTCGGTGTGGCTCATGGTGTTCGCTCGGGTGCGCTCGGGAAAATGGGGCTGTACGGAGCATAGGCGAAGCGGCCGCACCCGGCCAGAGTGCTTTCCAGGCGCTGTGGCGCCGCTGTATGCTGCGGGTTGACAATCAAGCGGCATGGCGTATCGTGCCAGCCATTCAAAGGGGAGGATTCCAATGGGCGCTGTGTATACCTATGGGCTGGACGATCTGGAGGCCATCGCAGCGGGTGCTGCAATTCTTGCAAGTGGCGGCGGAGGCAGTTACGGCGACGCCTGCACCATCCTCGGGCAGCTTGCGCAGCAAGGCACTTTTACGCCGGTGACCGTCAAGGACTACGATGGCGCCACCCCTGCCTGCGTGCTGGCCATCATGGGCTCGCCCGATGCCGCCGACGGGCTGACCCTCACTGCCATCCAAAACTCCATCACCAACACCTCGCAGGTGTTCGAACAGGCCACCGGCTGGCCGCTGGGCTGTGTGATTCCGGTGGAAATCGGCCCCATCAACTCGCTGGTGCCCCTGATCGGGGCCGGAATGTCCCGCGGCACGATCTACGTGGTCAATGGCGACGGTGCAGGCCGCGCGGTACCCGAACTGCCGCAGACCACCTTCACGGGCAGCGCGCAACTGGCACCCTGCCCCTGCGCGCTGGCCAGCGACGCCCCCCCTTCACCGCTGGTCGAATCGGCCGTGCTGGGTGCGCCCACGGCGGACAAGGTGGAAACGCTGGCGGGTGGGGTGGTCGGCGGTTTTGGCGGGTACTCGGGCATCGCCATGTGGCCGTCCAACAAGGGCAATGGCTATGCGCTGTCGGGCAACTACATTCCCGGCACGCTGGAGCAGGCGCGCCAGCTGGGGCTTTCGCTGCTGAAGGCGCAGACGCCGCCTTCCACGGCGGCCGTGGCCGCCAACATCAGCCAGCTGACCGGGCGCGCGGCCCAGGCGGTGCTGACCAATTTCTACATCACGGCGGTCACGCAATCCACCTCCAGCACTTCCTCGCTGGACTCAGGGGTCATTCGCCTGGACAATGCCCAGGATCCCAGCCAGAGCACGGCAACACACTACCTGTACAACCTCAACGAGAACCTGATCATGTACAGCACGGCGAGCATCTCGCCCGACATCATCGCGCCCGACTCGATCTGCTACTACTCCGAAAGCACGGGCCGGGGCTTCTCCAACGCCAGCGACGACCTGGCGGTCTACTTCAATGCCGCCACCGGCCAGAGCACGGGCAAGCAGGTCAGCGTGATCCAGGTGGCCACGGCACCCCAGCTGTACAGCACGCCGGGCGTGGTGGCATCGTTCGCAGCGCTGCTGCGCAACATCGGCTACGCAGGCGCGATGCCTTCGGCCTGAACCGGCTGGCCGCCATGGGTGAAGCAGACCTGAACCGGGAGCGGCTGGAGCTGGCCCTGGAAGCGGCCGGCCTGGACCTGTGGGAGAACGATCTGGTCACCGGCAACGTGACCCGCAAGGCCACCAAGACCTTCCTGGAGCTGGGCTTCACCGAGGAGGAGATCGTCTCGGGCCTGCAGGACGTCTACGGCCTGTTCCACCCCGATGACCTGGGGACGGTGCAGCAAGCCGTGTCCGACCACATGTCGGGCATCACGCCGCAGTACCGCTGCGAGTTCAGGTTGCGCGCCAAGAGCGGCGAATGGGTCTGGTATGCCAACTACGGCCGCATCATGGACGGCCATACCGATACCCCGGGCAAGCGCCTGATCGGAGTGACCTTCAACATCGACGACCGCAAGCGCAAGGAAGACGAGATCGCACAGATCAACCGCCAGTTGCGCGAGCAGAACGCGCTGCTGCAGCAGCTCAACACGGCGCTGGAACAATTGGCTGCCTGCGATGCGCTCACCGGCCTGTCCAACCGGCGCACGCTGATGGACCTGGGCGCCCGCGAGTGCCAACGCACCGCGCAGCTGGGCCAGCCGCTGTCGCTGATGGTGGTGGATATCGACCATTTCAAGGCCGTCAACGACGCCTGGGGCCATCTGGCGGGTGACCGGGTGATCTGCGCGGTGGCCCAGGCCTGTCTGGCGCGCTCGCGCATGGCGGTGGACATCGTGGCCCGCTACGGGGGCGAAGAGTTCGTCATCGTGCTGCCGGGCATCGATGCCCCCGGTGCTCTGCGCCTGGCCGAGCTGCTGCGCCAGGGCGTATCGGACCACAACGTGCCCGTGGATGCGGAGGGCGCCTGCGTCACCGTCACGGTGAGCATCGGCTTGGCCACCCTGTACGCCGAGCCCGGCGCGGGCTTCGAGGAGCTGGTCAACACCGCCGACAAGGCGCTCTACCGGGCCAAGCAGGCGGGCCGCAACAACGTACAGGTGGCCGCACCGTCGCCCCCAGCCCGCGCCGACATGCTCATCGTGCTCGATCCCGAACCCGAACCCGATCCAGACCCCGCCCAGGGCCGGGCGCTAGCCAGCTAGCCCACCTTGCCGCCAGCGGCCTGGTGGATCGCTGCGCGGATGCGCGGATAGGTGCCGCAGCGGCAGGCATTGCCCGACATGGCAGCGTCGATGTCCGCATCCGTGGGGCGCGCGGTCTTGCCCAGCAGCGCGCAGGCCGACATGAGCTGGCCGCTCTGGCAGTAGCCGCACTGGGCCACATCCAGCGCAATCCAGGCGTTGCGCAGGGCCTCGGCCTGGGGGCCGACCAGGCCTTCGATGGTGGTCACGTCGGCCTCGCCCACCGCCGACAGCGGTGTGACGCAGGCGCGCGTGGGCTCGCCGTTCAGGTGCACGGTGCAGGCGCCGCACAGCGCCATGCCGCAGCCGAATTTGGTGCCGTTCATGTGCAGCTCGCCGCGCAGCACCCACAGCAGGGGCGTATCGGGCTCGGCGTTGACGGCGACGGCCTTGCCGTTGATGCGAAGGGTGGTGGGCATGGATGGGGCTCCTGTAGGGGTCAGGCCAGGCGCAGCGGCAGGCTGCGCAGGCGCTGGCCGTTCAGCGCGAAGAGGGCGTTGGCCACGGCGGGGGCGATGGGCGGCACGCCCGGCTCGCCCACGCCCTCGGGCGGCTCGGCGCTCTGCACGATATGCACCTCGATGCGCGGGCACTCGGCCATGCGCAGCAGGGGGTAGTCGTGGAAGTTGGCCTGCTGCACCTGGCCCTTGTCCACGGTGATCTCGCCATGCAGCGCAGCCGTGAGGCCGAAGACCACGGCGCTCTCCATCTGCTGGGTGATGAGGTTGGGGTTGATGGCCGCGCCGCAGTCGATCACGCAGACCACGCGGTGCACGCGGATGGCCTTGCTGTCCGCCGCCACCGACACCTCGGCCACCTGCGCCACGATGGAGCCGAAGGACTGGTGCAGCGCAATGCCCCGTGCGCGTTTCGCGCCCGATGCATCGGCTGCCAGCGGCTGGCCCCAGCCCGCCAGCTCGGCCGCCTTCTTCAGCACATGCAGGTGGCGCGGGTGCTTTTGCAGCAGGCTGGCGCGAAAGGCCACCGGGTCCTGCTTGGCCGCAGCGGCTGCCTCGTCCATGAAGCTTTCCTTGAAGAAGGCCTGGTGCGAATGCCCGACCGAGCGCCAGAAGCCCACGGGCAGCGGCAGCGCGATGATCTCGTGCGCAATGCGTGCGTTGGGCCATTCGTAGGGCTGGTCGAAAGCGCCTTCCGAGGTGGTCTTGTCCGGCCCGGCCCCGGGCAGGCCGAAGATGCGGCCGAGCACCTGCGGCACGATGGCTTGGCCCACCGAGAGGTTTTCCCACGCCACCAGCCGGCCCTCGCCATCAAAGCCGGCCTTGAAGCGCGCCATGCACGCAGGGCGGTAGAAATCGTGCTGCGTGTCCTGCTCGCGCGTCCACAGCGTCTGCACCGGCGCGCCACCGGCCTCGCGCGCAATGGCGGCGGCCTGGGCCACGTAGTCCACCTCCAGCCGCCGGCCGAAGCCGCCGCCCAGCAGCAACTGCTGCACGTCCACCTTGTCCTCGGCAATGCCCAGCACCTTGGCCGCAGCCGTGCGCGCCAGGTCGGGTACCTGGGTGGAGGTCCACACCGTCGCCGCTCCGTCCCTGAACTGCACCGTGCAGTTGATGGGCTCCAGTGCCGCATGGGCCAGGTAGGGCGCGCGGTAGTCGGCCGTGAGGGTGCGCGCAGCACCCTGCATGGCCACCTCGGCATCGCCGCTCTGGTGGTAGCCAAAGCCCTTGGCCTGGTCCAGCGCCTGGGCCAGTTGCGTGTACACCGCCGCGTTTGACAGCGCGGCCGCCGGGCCGTGGTCCCATTCCACCGTGACGGCGGCCACGGCCTTGCGCGCATGCCAGGGCGTGTCGGCGATCACGGCCACGGCGCCGGTGCCGCCGTTCAGGGCGTCCACGGCCAGCACCTTCTTCACGCCGGGCAGCTTCTCGGCGGCGGCGCCGTCCATGCGCGCCACCTTGCCGCCGCGCGTGGGGCACATCACCACGGCGGCATGCAGCAGACCGGGCGGATTCGCGTCGATGCCGAACACGGCGCTGCCATCAAGCTTGCCGCGCGCCTCGATGCGCGTGAGCGGCTTGCCGATGAGGCGAAACTGCGCCGGCTCCTTGAGCGCCACCTTGCCCGGCAGCGGTTGCTGCGCGGCCAGGGCCGCCAGCTCGCCGAAGCGGGCGCGCTGGCCCGCGGCATGCTCGACCACGCCGGCCTGCACACTGCACTCGGTGGCCTGCACGTTCCACTGCGCGGCCGCCGCGCGCACCAGCATGGCCCGGGCGCTGGCGCCGGCCTCGCGCATGGGCCGCCACAGGTCCTTGATGCTGGACGAGCCGCCGGTCATCATCACGCCCACCTCGCGCATGGTCTTGGCGGTGAGCCAGCCGGCCACGGCCTTCATGGAGCCATCGTTGTCGGGGTGGAAGGGCAGGCCATCGACCACCGTGGCCAGGTTGTTGTAGATGTCGTCGATGGGCGCCATCTCCAGCCGCACCTGGGCCCAGTCGGCATCGAGCTCCTCGGCCAGGATGGCGGCCAGCCCGGTGTGTGTGCCCTGGCCCATCTCGGCCTTGGCCATCATGACTGTGACGGTGTTGTCGGCACCGATCTTGAGCCAGCCGTTGAGCGCTGCCTGGCCGCCCGCCGTGGGCAGGGGCGCGCCCGTGCGCAGGCGCTGGCGCGGGGGCAGCGCCCCCCAGCCGATCACCAGCGCGCCGGCCGTGGCGGCGCCTCCCCAGAGCACTGTGCGTCGTTTCACCATGGTTGTTGCCTGCCTCTCGTCGGAGCGATGGGTAGGGGGCCATCGTATACCGGCAGGGGTCCCGGCGCGACGCGCCCAGGCGACACAAGGGTCCGATTCAGCGCGCAGGCAGTGCCGCAAAGGCCGGCAACCGCTCCGCCTGCTCGGCATAGGCCGCCAGCGCCGGGTAGCCAGCCGCCGCCACGGTGTCGGGCACCATCATCTGCATGAAACCCCAGGCCACGGCGCTGGTGATGCCCGCGTCGCCGATTTCCTGCGCGGGCGCGGGCAGGGGCTCGCGCGCCAGTTCTGCCTCCAGCAGCGCGCAGGCGGCCAGCAACTGGCCGGTCACGCGCTGCAGCCAGGGCGTGTGCAGCTTCTCAGCGGGCCGCAGCTGGTGCTCGTAGACGATCTGCACCGCCTTTTCGCATGCCGCCAGTGCCAGGCCTGTGAGGTGCAGCGCGCGCCGCAGCGCCGGGCCGCCTGCTGGCTGCAGCCGGTGCAAGGACAGCGTGGCCGCCCACTGCAGTATCAGCGTCGAATCCATGAGCACGCCGCCGTCGTCGCAGACCAGGGTCGGGGCCTTGACCACCGGGTTGATGCTGCCGAACGCATCGAAGCTGCTGAACACCGACAGCGGCAGGTGCGTGAACGGCACATCGAGCACCGTGAGCGCGATGGCGACGCGGCGGACATAGGGCGAATCGAGCATTCCAACCAACTGCAGCATGGGTTTGTTTCCTGAAAAGACCGTGAACACGCTCCAGACGATAGCCCCCCACGCGCTGAACGGGAAGGGCAGGGCATCGGAACAATGGGCACCAAACCGATGGATGATCGGCCCCGGCGCAACCCCTTTTCCACACGCAGCACCATGCAACTCGACAAGAAAGACTGGCTCATCCTCGAAGCCCTGCAGACCGACGCCCGCCAGAGCCTGGCCGCCCTGGGCAAGCGCATCGGCCTGTCGCAGCCGGCCATGAGCGAGCGCGTGCGCAAGCTCGAAGACGCGGGTGTGATCGAGGGCTACGGCGCCCGGGTCAACCTGCGCGCCATTGGCGTGCGGCTGCAGGCCCTCATCCGCATACAGACCACGCATGCCGGTATCGCGCCCTACGTGAAGCTGTTCGAGGCCATGCCCGAGGTGCTCGAAGCCGACCGCGTGACCGGCGAGGACTGCTTCATCGTGCGCTGCGCCATCGCCGAGCCCGAGGACCTGCAGCGCGTGGTCGATGCGCTGGCCCGGCACGGCGGCGTGACCACCTCGCTGGTGCTGTCCAGCCCGGTGCGCAAGACCACCACCGTGCATGCGCTCAAGCGGCCGGCGCGCTGAGCGGGCGGTGGCGTATGCCGAGGAGACGGTCTTTGCTCTGCTTTTAGTAGCTGAAAGCGACCTGGCAGCTTAGGTGAAGTGGCGATTTTTGCCCCGCTTGTAACTGGCCGTGTACGCCACCCGGCGTATTTCCGATCCGGGGGCCTGTCTCCAGAATCCATTCCATCGACCGATCCATCAGCCCCACAGGGCCATCGGGCGAAGCGGTTTGAACCCCTCTACTGGAGAAGCACACATGCAACGTCGTTATTCCCTCAAGGCCCTCGCGGCCGTCGCTGCGCTCGCTGGCCTGTCTGCCCTGCCAGCCCATGCCCAGGACACCATCAAGGTCGGCATCCTGCACAGCCTGTCGGGCACCATGGCCATCTCGGAAACCGTGCTCAAGGACACCGTGCTGATGGCCATCGACGAGATCAACGCCAAGGGCGGCGTGCTCGGCAAGAAGCTCGAGCCCGTGATCGTCGACCCCGCCTCCAACTGGCCCCTGTTCGCCGAAAAGACCAAGCAGCTGCTCGGCCAGGACAAGGTCTCGGTGATCTTCGGCTGCTGGACCTCGGTGAGCCGCAAGTCCGTGCTGCCCGTGGTCGAGGAAATGAACGGCCTGCTGTTCTACCCCGTGCAGTACGAGGGTGAAGAGCTCTCCAAGAACGTGTTCTACACCGGCGCCGCGCCCAATCAGCAGGCCATCCCCGCAGTGGACTACCTGATGAGCAAGGACGGCGGCAGCGCCAAGCGCTGGGTGCTGCTGGGCACCGACTACGTGTACCCCCGCACCACCAACAAGATCCTGCGCGCCTACCTCAAGTCCAAGGGCGTGAAGGACAGCGACATCGACGAGAAGTACACCCCCTTCGGCCACGCCGATTACCAGACTATCGTCGCCGACATCAAGAAGTTCAGCCAGGGCGGCAAGACGGCCGTGGTCTCCACCATCAACGGTGACTCCAACGTGCCCTTCTACAAGGAACTGGGCAACGCCGGCCTGAAGGCCAAGGACGTGCCTGTGGTCGCCTTCTCGGTGGGCGAGGAAGAGCTGCGCGGCGTGGACACCAAGCCGCTGGTGGGCCACCTGGCCGCCTGGAACTACTTCCAGTCCATCAAGAGCCCGGCCAACACCGAGTTCATCAAGAAGTGGGGCGACTACGCCAAGGCCAAGGGCATCGCCGGCCACAAGGACAAACCGCTGACCAACGACCCGATGGAAGCCACCTACATCGGCATCAACATGTGGAAGCAGGCTGTCGAAAAGGCCAAGAGCACCGATGTCGACAAGGTCATCGCCGCCATGGCCGGCCAGACCTTCAAGGCACCGTCGGGCATCGTCTCCAAGATGGACGAAAAGAACCACCACCTGCACAAGAGCGTGTTCATCGGCGAGATCAAGGCAGATGGCCAGTTCAACGTGGTGTGGAAGACGCCCGGCCCCGTCAAGGCCAAGCCATGGAGCCCCTACATCGAAGGCAACGACAAGAAGCCTGACGAGCCTGCCAAGAAGTAACGGCATCGCCCAAGGCGGACAGGCGCCTTGCAAGGGGAGGGGCGCTGCCGTGCCCCTCCCTTTTTTCTTTCCGGGCGCACCTCGTCCTGCGGGGTGCCTCCACAGGCATTGACTGACGCACTATGTTCAGATTTCTTTCGATGGCATGGCTGTGCCTGCTGGCGTGGGCCGGCCCCGCGCAGGCGCTCACGGCCGAGCAGGCGCTGGCCATGGCCGCCGGCGACACCGACGAGCGCGTGGCCGCCGTGCAGCAGGCCATCGTGCAGCCCGACGAGCGCATCGCCGCCTTCCTCAAGGCCCTGGCCGATGACGAGGTGAAGATCGTCGGCGCGGGCAAGGCCGCCATCATCGTGCGTGATGGCAAGGGCATCGACCCCGCCACAGGGAGCGAGGTGCCCGTGCCCGACGACGCCGAAGACGTCATCAACAACAACCGCATGCGCGGTGAGATCGACACCGCCATGGCCGGCTTGGCCCTGTTCGGCAAGGACGACGCCAAGCGCCTGGCTGCTGCCAAGGCCCTGACCCGCGAGCCCGACGCTGGCCGCCTGCCGCTGCTGGACAAGGCCCTGGCGCAAGAGACGCAGCCTGCCATCAAGGCCCAGCTGGAACTGGCCCGCTCCGCCACCCTGCTGGGCAGCGAAGACGCCGCCCAGCGCATCTCCGCCGCGCAGGCCCTGTCGCTGAGCGCCACGCCCGACACGCGCCTCTTGCTCAACGAGCGCGTCACGGTGGAAGAGGATGCCAAGGTCAAGGCTGCGCTGCAGGCCGCCCTGAAAGCCATCGACGGCGAGCTCGCTTGGGGCGAGCGCCTGGGCGCTGCGTTCTCGGGCATCAGCCTGGGGTCCATCCTGCTGCTGGTGGCGCTGGGCCTGGCCATCACCTACGGCCTGATGGGCGTGATCAACATGGCCCACGGCGAGCTGATGATGATCGGCGCCTACGCCACTTACGTGGTGCAGGGCCTGTTCCAGAAGTACCTGCCCGGCGCCTTCGACTGGTACCTGGTGGCCGCGGTGCCGCTGGCCTTCGGCGCATCGGCCCTGGTGGGCGCGGTGCTCGAACGCAGTGTGCTGCGCTTCCTGTATGGCCGCCCGCTGGAGACGCTGCTGGCCACCTGGGGCATCAGCCTGGTGCTGATGCAGCTGGTGCGCACGATCTTCGGCGCGCAGAACGTGGGCGTGGAAAACCCCGCCTGGATGAGTGGCGGCGTGCAGGTGCTCTCCAACCTCACGCTGCCCTACAACCGCCTCGTGATCATCGGCTTTGCCATCGCCGTGCTGCTGTCCATGGGCTGGCTCATCGGGCGCACGCGCCTGGGCCTGTTCGTGCGTGGCGTCACGCAGAACCGGCCCATCGCCTCCTGCATGGGCGTCAACACCGCGCGCGTGGACACCATGGCCTTCGCGCTGGGCTCGGGCATCGCCGGCCTGGCCGGCTGCGCACTGAGCCAGGTGGGCAACGTCGGCCCCGACCTGGGCCAGAGCTACATCGTCGACGCCTTCATGGTCGTGGTGCTGGGCGGCGTGGGCCAGCTGGCCGGCACCGTGTACGCGGCGCTGGGCCTCGGAGTGCTCAACAAGTTCCTCGAAGGCTGGGCCGGCGCCGTGCTGGCCAAGATCGCCGTGCTCGTGTTCATCATCATCTTCATCCAGAAGCGGCCGCAGGGCATCTTCGCGGTGAAGGGCCGCACTGCTGATTGAGCGGGCAAGACATACCATGACTACCAAGCCTTCTCTCCAACTGCCCGCCCCGGCCCCGCTGCTCACGCGCACCGGCTGGTCGGCCTTCATCGTCGCCCTCATCGTGGTCTGCGCCCTGGCGCCGCTGCTCAACCTGGTGGTGCCCGCCGGCAGCGTGTTCCACATGAGCGACTACGCCGTGGCCCTGCTCGGCAAGATCATGTGCTACGCCATCTGCGCGCTGGCCATGGACCTGATCTGGGGCTACACCGGCATCCTGAGCCTGGGCCACGGTTTGTTCTTTGCGCTGGGCGGCTACGTGATGGGCATGTACCTCATGCGCCAGATCGGCCGCGACGGCAACTACAAGAGCGAGCTGCCCGACTTCATGGTGTTTCTCGACTGGAAGGAGCTGCCCTGGCACTGGATGCTGTCCGACAGCTTCGTGGCTACGCTCATCCTGGTGGTGGCCGTGCCCGGCCTGGTGGCCTTCGTGTTCGGCTACTTCGCCTTCCGCTCGCGCATCAAGGGCGTGTACTTCTCCATCATCACCCAGGCCATGACGTATGCCGCCATGCTGCTGTTCTTTCGCAACGAGACGGGTTTTGGCGGCAACAACGGCTTTACGGACTTCAAGCGCATCCTGGGCCAGCCGATTGCCACGCAGAACATGCGCATGTTGCTGTTCGTCCTCACGGGGCTCACCCTGCTCGGCTTCTTCCTCATGGCGCGCTGGCTGGTGCGCAGCAAATTCGGCCGCGTGCTGCAGGCCGTACGCGACGCCGAGACCCGCGTCATGTTCTCGGGCTACTCGCCACTGCCCTATAAGCTCACCATCTGGACCATCAGCGCCATGATGTGCGGCGTGGCGGGCGCGCTGTACGTGCCCCAGGTCGGCATCATCAACCCCGGTGAGATGAGCGCCGCCAACTCCATCGAGATCGCGGTGTGGGCCGCCGTGGGTGGCCGCGCCACGCTGATCGGCCCCATCGTCGGCGCCTTCATCGTCAACGGCGCCAAGAGCTGGCTCACCGTCACGGCGCCGGAGTTCTGGCTGTACTTCCTCGGTGCCCTGTTCATCGCGGTCACGCTGTTCCTGCCCAATGGCGTGGTGGGGCTGGTGAAGAAATTCGGTTTCGGCAGCAAGAAGAACAACGACGACAAGAAGGGAGGCACGCAATGACCCCGGACCTGATGGAAGAGGGCGNGGTGGCCTCCGGCCAGACCGAATCGGGCGGCCGCGCCGCCGGCTTCTCGCGCATCGCCACGCCCGGCGAGGTGGACGTCACGCACGGCCGCATTTTGTACCTCGAAGACGTGAACGTGAGCTTCGACGGCTTCAAGGCCATCAACAACCTGAGCCTCGACATCGCCCCCGGCGAGCTGCGCTGCATCATCGGCCCCAACGGGGCTGGCAAGACGACGATGATGGACATCATCACCGGCAAGACCCGGCCCGACAGTGGCACGGTGTTCTTCGGCAGCACCATCGACCTGCTGCGCCACAACGAGCCCGAGATCGCCAGCCTGGGGATCGGCCGCAAGTTCCAGAAGCCCACGGTGTTCGAGCAGCTCACCGTGTTCGAGAACCTCGAACTCGCCCTCAAGACCCACAAGGGCGTGTCGTCGAGCCTGTTCTTCAAGCTCGACTCCGCCCAGTCCGACCGGCTGGCAGAGATCCTGCACACGATTCACCTGGCGGGCAGCGTGGCACGCATGGCTGGGAATTTGAGCCATGGGCAAAAGCAGTGGCTGGAGATCGGGATGCTGCTGATGCAGGACCCCAAGCTGCTGCTTCTGGACGAACCCGTTGCGGGGATGACGGATGACGAGACGGCTCGCACGGCCGAGCTGTTCCTGACCCTGAAGGGCAAGCACTCGCTGATGGTGGTGGAGCATGACATGGGGTTCATCCGCACGATCTCGGAGATCGTGACTGTGCTGTGCGATGGGTCTGTGTTGGCGCAGGGGACGTTGGACCAGGTGCAGTCGGACGAGCGGGTGATTGAGGTCTATTTGGGGCGGTGATGGGTTCGTCTGTGCTTCCTGTTGTCGCTGCATGCCTTTGCCAAGGGT
>NZ_LMIJ01000003.1:285761-285917 GCF_001428665.1 Acidovorax sp. Root219 | reverse complement strand
TCTCGGCACGGTCAGAAGGGGGTGGGAGCGGGCTCCATACGGGCCATTGCTTCGCTCGGCCTGGTGGTCCTTCGCTGCGCTCGGCTCGCCAGGGCGATCGCGCCAGCTGCGTCGGCAGCGCACGGCGCGTAACCGACCCCAGGCGCGGCTGCGAAG
>NZ_LMIJ01000003.1:285596-285677 GCF_001428665.1 Acidovorax sp. Root219 | reverse complement strand
GTTCGAAGAACGCAGCGAGTTCAGCGACGCCCACCCCAGATCCGAGCATCGCAGGTTGCCCCCATTCGCCCGACAGGGCGA
>NZ_LMIJ01000003.1:165872-285574 GCF_001428665.1 Acidovorax sp. Root219 | reverse complement strand
AGACTGGGGGTCGCCTTCTCTTTGGTGACTTTCTCTTGGCGACGCAAGAGAAAGTTACTGCGCTGCCGGGCGCACACCCCGGCCTCCGCCTTCAACTCAGACACGCCGCAACCATAAGCCCCGCCCGTAGCAAGCACCGCAAACCACAGGCCTCAAAAAATGCTCACCGTCCAAAACATCAACCAGTACTACGGCGGCTCCCACATCCTGCGCGACGTGAGCCTCACCGCCGAACCCGGCAAGGTCACCGTCCTGCTGGGCCGCAACGGCGTCGGCAAGACCACCCTGCTCAAAAGCCTCATGGGCCTGGTCCCCATCAAGAGCGGCGCCATCAGCTTCGACGGCAAACCCATCGACAAGGCGACTCCGTATGACCGCGCCCGCGCCGGCATCGGCTTCGTGCCCCAGGGCCGCGAGATCTTCGGCCGCCTCACGGTGGAAGAGAACCTGCGCATGGGCCTGGCCTACAAGAGCGGCTCCACCCCCGTGCCGCCGCACCTGTACGAACTGTTCCCGGTGCTCAAGCAGATGCTGCGCCGCCGTGGTGGCGACCTCTCGGGCGGGCAGCAGCAGCAGCTGGCCATTGCGCGCGCGCTCGCTCCGGGGCCACGCCTGTTGATCCTGGACGAACCCACCGAAGGCATCCAGCCGAGCATCATCAAGGACATCGGCCGTGTCATCCGCATGCTCGCCGACAAGGGCGAGATGGCCATCCTGCTGTGCGAGCAGTACTACGACTTCGCGCAGGAACTCGCCGACCAGTACCTGGTCATGGAGCGTGGCGAAGTCATCGCCCGAGGCCCTGGCAGCGAGATGGAGGCCAAGGGCATCCGCAACCTGGTGGCCATTTGATCAGGCTGCGGTCGTGCAGACCACATCCCCCCGGTGCCGCCAGCGCGCCACGCTCTCGATCACCAGCACCGTGCACACCATCCAGGTGCCGCCCAGCAGCCAGCCGGCCAGCACGTCGCTGGCGTAGTGCACCTGCAGCACCATGCGGCTCCAGCCGGTGGTGAAGACCAGCATGCCCGCCAGCACCACACAGGGCACATGCCAGCGCGGCGGCAGCAGGCGCGTGGCCAAGTAGGCCAGCAGGGTGTAGGCCACCATCGAGGCGCTGCTGTGCCCGCTGGGAAAGCTGTAGCCATCGGCCTGCGCCACGCCATGGTGCAGGTGCTCGGGCCGGGCGCGTTCAAAAATGCTTTTCAAAATGCGCGTCAGCGCCCCATTGCCCGCCAGGGCCGCCAGCCAGCCTGTGGCCAGCAGCCGGTGGCCGCGCCACCACAGGCCGGCGGCCACCAGGGCCGTGAGCGCGGTGAGCACGGCGGTGTCGCCCAGGTGGGTGAGGGTGGCAAAGAAACGCAGCACCTCGGTGGCGGCATGCAGGCGCAGGGCGTTGGCAATGGCGTCGTCCACCGCGCCCCAGTCGCCGCCCTGCTCGCTGCCGCTTTCGGCCAGCTCGGCGATCACGCTGCCCGCCAGCACCATGGCACAGGCGGCGCCCAGCATGCCCGCCAGCAGGGCCCAGCGCGGGTCGATGGCCATGGGCAGCGTGCGCTGCAGCAGCGGCCCCCCGCGCTGGCGCACGGTGCGCAGGCCCCACAGGGCCAGGGGCCCGGCCAGGCTGGCCAGCACCAGGCCGGCCAGCCACCAGCCCAGAGGGTGGTTGGAGATCAGGGTGCCGATGGCGGTGGCTTGCATGGGATCGGTTGGCAACAGCAGCAGTTGTAGGTGGGTGTCGGGTCGATGCTGCCTGTTGTACCGCAGCGCGCATCACCCCTTCGCGCCGGGCGTGAATGTAGGACAAGGCGCCGACAGCTTCACAGCGCCGTGGCTGACAGTGGCGCGCCGGTGGCCAGGGCACCATGGGTGCAGCGGCGCCATGCCGTCTTATCGGAGCCCGCCTTTCATCCATGACCACTGCCCCTCGCCCCCCTGCCGTCCACCCCCATGGGCGCATCCACCTCGTGGTGCCCAAGCGCCCGGGTGCTGATTTCGACCTGGTCCGCGCCAAGCTCGAAGGGGCCTTTGCCGCCCATGCGCATGACGTGGTGTGGCATGTGCCCGATGAGCGTGGCGACATCGTCGACCTGGCCTACAAGGCCGTGCGCGATGCGCAGGCCGATGGCGGGCTGGTCGTGGCTGCCGGGGGCGACGGCACCATAAACGCAGTAGCTGCGGCGGCCCTGCGCGAGGCTGTGCCCATGGGCGTGATACCCATGGGCACGTTCAACTACTTCAGCCGCGAGCATGGCCTGGCGCTCGACCCCGAGGTGGCCGTGCAGGACATGCTGCACGCCATGGAGCGCAGCGACATGCGCCCCGTGCAGGTCGGCTTCGTCAACGAGCGCATGTTCGTGGTGAACGCCGCCGTGGGCCTGTACCCGCGCCTGCTGGCCGAGCGCGAGATGGCCTCCAAGCGCTTTGGCCGCTCGCGCATGGTGGCCATCCTGTCCGCAGTGTGGAGCATGTTCCGCCCCGCCGGCGGGCGGCGCTGGCGCGTGATCATGCGCACGCACGAAGGTGCCCAGGCCCAGCAGGAGGAGCATCTGGTCACCACCCTGTTCGTCGGCAACAACCCTTTGCAGCTGGACCGCATGGGGCTGGAGCAGGCCCAATCCGTGGCCGATGGCGGGCAGCTCGGTGTCGTGCTGCTGCAGCCGCAGGACCGCTGGGCCGTGGCCCGCACAGTCTGGCATGCCGCCACCGGCCAACTGGCGCGCGACAGCGCCGTGACCAGCATCGCCTGCGCCGAGATGACGGTGGCCCCCGCCAGCTGGCGGCCCGCGCAGGTCAAGGTGGCGTTTGACGGCGAGCGCGAATGGATGGCGCCGCCGCTGCGCTTTCGGGTACACGACCAACCCCTGTGGCTGGTCACGCGCACCACGCTCGACCGGGATGGCGCCGCCGCTGCGCAGCATGAGCAGGTGGCCGTCGAACCCGCTGCTCCCGCTGTCGTCCCCCTGCCTGCGCTGGGTGCAGCGGCAGCCGTGGCGGCTTCCTGATCTTCTGCAGCGCCTGTACCCTACGCCCCATGTCCGTTCTGATGCACCTGTCCGACCTGCACTTCGGCGCGCACGAGCCCGTCGTCTGCCGGGCGGTGCAGGCCCTTGCGCGCCAGCTCGGGGTGTCGGTGGTGGTGGTCTCGGGCGATGTCACGCAGCGCGCCACCGCCCCCCAGTTCGCGCAGGCGGCCAGCTTCATCCGCGGGCTCGATGCCGGTGCCACGATAGTGCTGCCCGGCAACCATGATTTGCCGCTGTTCGCCTGGTGGCTGCGCTGGGGCCGGGCCTACAAGCGCTTCGAGCACGAGTTCGGCAAGGACCTGGAGCCCGTGCGGCACCTGGGCCGCTTCTTCATCGTGGGAGTGAACACCACGCGCCCCTGGCGCCACGAGCGCGGCAGCCTCTCCAGCGCGCAGATCGCGCGGGTCGAGAAACAGCTGGCCGAGGCCTACGAAGAGCCCTGGCGCATCGTCGTCGCCCACCACCCGCTCACCGCGCGCAATGCGCAGGACAAGGAACACCGGCCTGCGCGTGCCGAAGAGGCCCTGCTGCGCTGGCGCGACGCCGGTGCACAGATGCTGCTGTCGGGCCACGCCCACGCCGCCGGCCTGCTGCAGCCGCTGCCCGGCCTGTGGGTCAGTCAGGCCGGCACGGCCGTATCGCACCGCCTGCGCCATGGCTACCCCAACAGCCTGGTCATCCTGAGCCACGAGGCCGACGCGCACGACCCCGACAAGGTGCTGCGCTGGGCGGCG
Source organism: Acidovorax sp. Root219 (assembly GCF_001428665.1). GTDB lineage: Bacteria > Pseudomonadota > Gammaproteobacteria > Burkholderiales > Burkholderiaceae_C > Acidovorax. The sequence goes on along the minus strand of NZ_LMIJ01000003.1, from coordinate 281,814 downwards.
CGCTGGGACTATGACCCCGCGCGTGCCGCCTTCCACTGCGTGCAGCGGCAGTGGGTGGATGACCCGACAGGGGCTTTGGCAGTTTGAATGCCCGCACAGTGCGCACGCGCACAAGCTGCTGTGCCAGGCCCGTCGCGCCCACTCGCTGGTTGTTTTTCCTGGTCGTTTTCCCGCGGGCGGCTTGACCGATGGCCCGGCGCACCCCTATTCTGGCTGGCGGGTGCCTCCATGGCCCCGGCCCTTCTCATTGGAACCCTTGCGCTTGCCGCTCATGCACAAAGAATTCAACCACGATGCCCTGCGCCGCCTGCAGGCGCTGATTGCCCGCGAAACGGGCGCCCCGCTCAACGAGGCGGCCACGGCCGAGATGGCGGCCATCCTGCGTGGCAGCGAGGGGCCTGATGGCGTGTTCAATGAAAGCCTGTCGGTGGCCCCGCGCGAGGTCACCATTTTGCTGGCCGACCTGCGCGGCTTCACTGCGCTGTCGGCGTCGCTGCCAGCGGGCGTGGTGATCCCTGCGCTCAACCGGTGCCTGGCCATGCTCAGCGAGGTGGTCTTCAAGCACGGCGGCGCCATCGACAAGTTCATGGGCGACTCCATCATGGTGCTCTTCGGCGCACCCGTGGCGCGCGAGGACGATGTGGACCGCGCGCTGATGTGCGCGGTCGAGATGCAGATGGCCATGCGCGACCTGAACCTGGCCCACATGCGCGAGCGCCTGCCCGAGGTCTTCCTGGGCATCGGCGTGAACACCGGTACCGTGATGGCCGGGCGCTTCGGCTCGGATGTGTATTCCGAATACACCGTCATCGGCGAAGAGGTCAACCTTGCCTCGCGCATCGAGGCCTTCAGCCTGCGCGGGCAGGTGCTCATCAGCGAGGCCACCTACCAGCGCTGCTGGGGGCTGGTGTCGGCGTCGGCCCCCATGCAGGTCTACGTCAAGGGGCGCCAGCAGCCCGTGGGCCTGCGCGAGCTGGTGGCCATCCCCTCGCGCAAGCTCAAGGTGCCGCGCCAGGAGTTTCGCCGCAGCCACCGCGTGGACACGCGCCTGCCCTGCCTGTGCCAGCGCATCCAGGACAAGATCATCGTGCCGCAGATCGTGCACGCCGCCATCCGCGACATCGGCTACCACGGCCTGCTGGTGGAACTGACCGAAGAGCTGGCCCTGCACAGCGAGCTCAAGCTCGAATTCGATTTGACCCTGGTCGAATACCACGCCACCGACGTGTACGCCCGCGTCATCACCCTGAAGCCCGAAGGTGGCCAGTGGCTGGCGGGGCTGGAGTTCACCTCCATCAGCCCCGAGTGCCATGCCAAGGTGCAGATGTTCGTGCAGCTGCTGGTGGCGGCGCGATAGGGGCGGTAGGGGCCTTAGCAGCCCAATTGGGTTGCGAGGTCGGTCAGCCGGGTGCTGTGCAGGTCATTGCCCTCCTGCGCCGAAATGTCCTTGGGGTGCGCGGCGCCAAACTCCAGCGGCCGCTCCACATACATGGTGCGCAGCCCGCAGCCGCGCGCGGCCGCCAGGTCGTCGTGGTGGGCCGCCACCAGCCCCACCTGCGTCGGCTCCAGGTCAAAGGTGCGGGCCACGCCCAGGTAGGTGTCGGGGCTGGGCTTGTACGCGCGGAACACCTCGGCGCTCAGGATGCAATCCCACGGCAGGCCCGCGCGCTTGGCCATGTTGGTGAGCAGGCCGATATTGCCGTTCGACAGCGTGGTGATGGTGAACTTCGTTTTCAGCCGCGTGAGCCCGGCCACGCTGTCGGCCCAGGGGTCCAGCCGGTGCCACACGCGGTTCAGGTGCCAGCGCTCGGCCTCGGTCAGGTGCGTGAGGCCAAAGCGCGGCAGTATCTCGTCGAGGATGCCGCGGTGCAACTCGTCGATGCGCGTCCAGCCCTGCTCGCCGCGCATCACCCGCGCCATGGCTGGCTGGTAGCCGCTGCGCCACGCCAGCGCGAACGCATCGCCGTCGATGCCCGGGTACAGCGCCTGCATCTCGCGCACGATGCTGCCGTGCCAGTCCACCACGGTGCCGAAGATGTCGAAGGCCAGCACTTTCACGGTGCTGGCAAGCTCGTCTGCGGTGGTCGGTGTGGTCATGCGCTGGCCTTGGTTGGGAACGAAGGCTCCAGCGTAGCAGGCCCGGAGCCAGCGCGTTTTGGCCGGGCGTGCTATGGTTACAGGGTTCGGGTTTACCCCTGTAACTCAGTTTCTTCTCCACCCCCGTATGTCCTGCGTTGCACCATGGAGTGCGGTGCAGTGCTGCCCTGTAGTTGTTGCCGCCATGACCGCGCCCCTGTCCCCCACGTCGTCGCCCATCGCCCACACCCCCACCGACGACCGCACCCTGGTGCGCGCCGTGCTGGCCCTGGGGGTGGGCGGCTTTTCCATCGGCACGGGTGAATTCGTCATCATGGGCCTGCTGCCCGAAGTGGCGCGCGACATCAACGTGAGCATTCCGCAGGCCGGCCACGTCATCAGCGCCTATGCGCTGGGCGTGGTGGTGGGTGCGCCCGTGCTGGCCGTGCTGTGCGCCAACTGGGGCCGGCGCGCGCTGCTCATGGCGCTGATGGTGGTGTATGCGCTGGGCAACTTCGCATCGGCCCTGGCGCCGGGCTACGGCTCGCTCAGCGCAATGCGCCTGTTCACCGGCCTGCCACACGGCACCTATTTCGGCGTGGCGGCCCTCGTGGCCGCCGCCCTGGCACCCCCGGGGCGCCGCGCGCGCGCCGTGGGCTGGGTCATGCTGGGGCTGACCACCGCCACGCTGGTGGGCGTGCCCATTGCCGCCGCGCTGGGCGAGCATTTCGGCTGGCGCGCGGCCTTTGTCTTCGTGGGGCTCATCGCCGTGGCTGCCGTGGTCATGGTGCGCCTGTGGGTGCCCGACATGCCCGCATCGCACGGCGCCAGCCCGCTGCGCGAGCTGGGCGCCCTGGCGCGCAAGCAGGTCTGGTTCACCCTGGGCATCGGCGCCATCGGCTTCGGCGGCATGTTCGCCGTGTTCAGCTACATCAAGCCCACCCTGCTCGAAGTGGCCGGCATGCCGCCCGCGCTCATGCCCTTTGTGCTCGCGCTGTTCGGCCTGGGCATGGTGGTGGGCAACATCGTCGGCTCGCGCATGGCCGACAAGGCCCTCATGCCCACCGTGGGCAAGGTGCTGCTGTGGTCCATCGTGGTGCTGGCGCTGTCCGTGCCTGCAGCCCACCATCCCGTCACGGCTGCGCTCTCCACCTTCTTCCTGGGCACGCTGGTCGCCATCGGCCCCGCACTGCAGATCCGCCTGATGGATGTGGCGGGCCATGCGCAGACCCTGGCCGCCGCGCTCAACCACTCGGCCTTCAACGCCGCCAACGCCCTGGGCGCGTGGCTGGGCGGCATGTCCATCGCGGCCGGCCTGGGGTGGACCTCCACCGGCTGGGTCGGCGTGGTGCTGGGCATCTTTGGCGTGGGCATCTTCGCGTGGTCCATGTCGAGCGAAAAGGCCACCACACGCGCCAGCGCAGGCCTGAAAGCCTGAGCGTAGCGGCGGTGCGACACCGCCCCAATGTGAGGAACGAACACCGCGTTTGATGTACATTGAATGCGGGCCGGCCTTTCTGCCAGCCACGTCGCTCGGACGGTTTCGGGCGCTTACGTGAAAGTTCACCAGCATGTCTGCTTCTCAGGGCAAGCGCCGCTTTGCGCGCATCGATCGCCTACCCCCCTACGTCTTCAACATCACGGCCGAGCTCAAGCTGGCTGCCCGCCGCCGTGGCGAAGACATCATCGACATGAGCATGGGCAACCCCGATGGCGCCACCCCGCCGCACATCGTTGCCAAGCTCACCGAAGTGGCCCAGCGGCCCGACACCCACGGCTACTCCGCCAGCAAGGGCATACCCCGCCTGCGCCGCGCCATCAGCCACTGGTACAAGGACCGCTATGCGGTCGACATCGACCCCGACACCGAGGCCATCGTCACCATCGGCTCCAAGGAAGGGCTGGCCCACCTCATGCTGGCCACGCTGGACCGGGGCGACACCGTGCTCGTGCCCGACCCGAGCTACCCCATCCACATCTACGGCGCGGTTATTGCCGGCGCCGACATCCGCAGCGTGCCCGTGGCGCCCGATGTTGACTTCTTTGCCGAGCTCGAAAAGGCCATCCGCGGCAGCTACCCCAAGCCCAAGATGATGATCTTCGGCTTCCCCAGCAACCCCACTGCGCAGTGCGTGGAGCTGTCGTTCTTCGAGCGCGTCATCGCCCTGGCCAAGAAGCACGACATCCTGGTGGTGCACGACCTGGCCTACGCCGACATCGTCTACGACGGCTACCGGGCTCCCAGCATCATGGAAGTGCCCGGCGCCAAGGACGTGGCCGTGGAGTTCTTCACCCTCTCCAAAAGCTACAACATGGCCGGCTGGCGCGTGGGCTTCATGGTCGGCAACCCCGACCTCGTGGCCGCGCTCGCCCGCATCAAGAGCTACCACGACTACGGCACCTTCACCCCCCTGCAGGTCGCGGCCATCGCCGCGCTGGAGGGCGACCAGCAGTGCGTGAAAGACATCGCCGCCCAGTACCAGCGCCGCCGCGACGTGCTGTACAAAGGCCTCACCGAATCGGGCTGGGCCGTGGACTGCCCCAATGCCAGCATGTACATCTGGGCCCGCCTCCCCGAACCGTATCGCGCTCTGGGCTCGCTCGAGTTCGCCCGCCAGTTGCTCGACAAGGCCAAGGTCTGCGTGTCGCCAGGCATCGGCTTTGGGGACCAGGGAGATGAGTACGTGCGCTTCGCCCTCATCGAGAATGAGGCCCGCATCCGCCAGGCCGTGCGCGGGATACGGGCGATGTTCAAGGCCGATGGGTTGTTGAAGGTGCCTGCGGTGGCGACGACGACGGCTTGATGCTGCAATGACTGGGGCCTGATCGGGGTTGGCAGGCGAGCGGGCGCAAGGGGAAGGGCGGGCAAACAGGCCGCCTTCTTCCCATACCCAACGCCATCGTGTGGGTTACATGTGATTCGATACGCAATAGACGTTCGCTTACTGCCGCCTGCCCGGTCGCGGTTTAGACTGGCTGGTATGCACATGCTCGACTACAACCCCGACGACCTGGACGTCACCATTTCCGAGATGCTGGTCGCCACCAGCGACTCCGCCGACCACGAACTTCCCGAAGTGGTTCCAGCGGTGTTGAAGCTGCTGCGCAAACGCCTGGGCATGGACGTGGCTTTCGTCTCCCAGATCGCCGATGGCCGCCGCACTTTCAAGGCCGTGGACAACTCGCCCGACTTCCCCTTGCTGCAACCCGGCATGTCCGACCCGGCCGAAGAAAGCTGGTGCCAGTACGTGGTCGAAGGCCGCTTGCCCGAGAAGATCGACGACGCAGCGCCCCTGGTCGCTGCGGGCAAGATGCCCGACCCCGGCTTCACCATCGGCACTCACCTGAGCACCCCTGTGCGCCTGGCTGACGGCCAGGTCTACGGCACCCTGTGCTGCTTCAGCCGGGGTGTGCAGGCAGATGCCGACATCGACCGGCTGCGTTATACGGCGAACCTGCTGTCGGAGAAGTTGTCTCCGAAGCCTGTAGAGTCGGCGGGCTAACCGAATGGTCTTTGCGGGATAGTCGACCCTCATCGTTGTCAATACCGAACTCCCCTGTCTCGATAGACTGCAATTGCCATATTTCAAAAGGTCGTTCTAGGTCATATCCTTGTCCCAGCCGAAGGAGGACTGAAGGAATGACCAAATATGGCACCAAGAAGACAATTTAAGTTAGATGCAGATTTGGCAGCTCTTAGAAAGCTTGCTGAAGATGAGAGGCGACGTGTGGAACTGAGCCCGCTACCAGTTCTATCACCTGAGCATCAACTTCAACTCGAAAAGTTTCAAGCGCTGTCTATAGAGGCTGCTCAGGCCAGTGTCCACGAACTGCCGCTTGAAGTCTCTTTACAGTTGTCTTTGCTGGGTACGAAAGCGGCAGCCGAGAATCCATATAGCTACTCTGACTTGCCGCGCTGGTTAGGGTTTGAGACTTGGTTGCCCAGGGACGCATTGCTTCTGCTTGCTGGAGTGTCCCCTACCGCAGCACTGGTGGACTGGACGTACCAGAATTTAATGGGGGCTGAGATCGACAAGCCCACAATCCGAACCGCATCTGATCTGAACGGCATATATGACCGTTATAGCGTTCCAAGTCCGAGCGATTGGGCAGAGGACATTGAAGAGATAAAAATTCAACTTAAAGAAGAAGCGAATCAGGAGAAGCGGAAAAAGTTGGAGCAGGAGCTAAGGTCCTACGAGGCATCGCGTGACGAACCATCAACGGTGCGAAGAGCGATTGAGCTTCGACATCGGAGCAACATTCTTGGCGCTCTATCAGACCAATGGTTTTCAGGCGACCATGATCCCGAAAAGCGGTACTCGCCCGAGCACTTCATATCTTGGGCGCTCGCGCGTGGGTATCAACCAGAGTGGTATGAGTGGGCACGTTCGAATCGTCTGCTAGATGATCACGAGGCTGTCTATCGAGCACCCTACTTTGACCCCGATAGCGAGGACTATCCAGAGCTCCTACACATCGCTTTGCGAGCGTGGGAGGAAACGAGGGCAGGTGGTGAGGGAACTCCCAAGCAGCGAATCGAGCGCTTCCTCAAGCAGCGCTACCCGTCCCTGCGTCCCACGACAAGGGAGCTGATTGCGCAGATTGCAAACTGGCAACGTACTGGGGGTAGGCCAAAGGTGTAGCTACATGAAAACCTACTGAGGATTTCGTCCGAACCTTAGTCCTATTCAGCCTGAAGTAGATGCTTTGCAATCTGGCCTCATGTTCAAGGGACTAGAGATGGCAAACTTCTTTAAAACTCCTACTGATGCAGTGACGATCGCAGGTAGCGCAGCAGCTTTTGCCATTCCACCCATCCTTCAGGCTGCTGAAAACTATCCTTCAGGATTTTGGCGTCTCTTTTTTTTGCTGGCGTTGATTGGCGTCTTGGTTGTTCTCAATAACGCTGTTCTGGCGCTCTTGGACGCGTGGCAACAGGAAATAGTCCAGGTGATGCCTCGTAAGCCTTCTGGCACCGCGCGGAAGAAGTTCTCGACTGCAAGTGGCGTAGTACATCCAACTGGTGACACTGGAGTAAAGAAGAGAATTTCTACGGCCAGGGGAAAGTGATTGTGCGCCTTACGCCGCCAAGTCGGCTGTGCTGGCGGACGTGGCTACGTCGGTAGGCTCATCAATCTTTGTGCGCAGGCTGAGCATGAGTGCCTGCGATACCGGCCTTGAATGTCGTGAAACGGCTGCCAAGGCGAAACCGAGTTCTACATTGCCCAGCCCAGTCACCCTTTGCGCAACCCCTGCATCGTCTGCAACAGCACCACCCGTGTCTGCCCCAGCACCATGCCCTTCCATTCCTCGTTGTCGCAGTAGAACGCATCACGCAGTTGGGTGCGGATCTCGCGCTGCTGCGCCGCCGGTGCGTCGGGGTGGCTGCGCAGCCAGGTGTCCGCCCTCAGGCGCAGCAGCATGTCCGCCTCGGGCAGGGTGCCGAACTCCAGGCCCATGGGTGCGATGCGGGCGTTCGGGCATTCGTCGAAGGCGGTGGTGACCACCGGGCCCGACACGTCTGCGGAGGCAGAGTCGCCGGAGAAGGGCGAGAACACGTCGGCGCCCCACCATGACTGGGCCAGGGCCAGGTCTTCGGGCGTGTTGCGGCCGGGGTAGATCTTTTCGCCGTGGCCGTAGGGGCCCAGGCCCGTGTGCACGTCGATCCAGCCCAGGTGCGTGGCGGCAGCAGCGTACTTGCGCAATATGGCGCGAATGGTCTTGTTGCTCCACGACGGCGCGGTGCCGCCGTAGAACAAGCCGTCGGGTGAGGTGTACTGGCCCTTGAACACGGCATTGCGAAAAGCGGCCATGCCGTGCTGGGCAATGTAGGCGTCCACAGCCGCGTCGTCGGCGGGCGTGGGCGGCCAGGCGGCGGGCAGCATCAGCGGCTCCACATCGGCATACGCCGCGTTCAACGGCAGCGGCGCGCTGAAGTCGATGTGGTTGCGGTTCAGGTCGATGTTGTCTTCGTTCGTGCGGTGCAGGTGCGAAAACCCGTGCGGGTTGACCGCATGCACCAGCAGCAGCGCCACGCCGGCTTGCTGCAGCCGCGTCAGCAGGTCGGCATCGTGCAGCGTGGCCACTTGCGTGCCCGACCCGCAAAAGCCTTCGGGCCCGTGCGTGCCCGAGGTGACGAGCAGGATCTTTTTTGCATCGATGGCGCCGATCAGCGCCATGTCGGTGGCCAGCTCTTCGCCCAGCGCGCCGCGGTGATCCGGGTGCACGAAGGATTCGACGGCCGCGCCGCTCTGGGCGGCGGCATCGAGGAACTTGGCGCGGGCTTCGGCATACGTGCCCGAGAAATACCGCGTGGCGGCGCTGGGTTGTGTGGGCATGGTGCGTGGGGCCTGGGCTTTGAAGAAGACGGTCTTGAACAAAAGGATTGTGATCAACCCGTGGCGTATTTGCATGCGCACGTCGGATGGATGTTGTGGCCGGCACAGGGGCACGGCGGGTGCAATCCGAGCAGCAAGATTAACGCCATCCCACCAGGCTTGCACGGGCTTGCTGTCTGCAGCCTTCACCAGGCTGGTGCTGCGTTGCAGCGAGCCTCAGCCTGTGCTCTCGGGCGCCCAGCGAAAACGTGCGGTGAAGTTGCGCAGCAGTTCAGGCTCGTAGGTGAAGTCCATCCCTCGGATGGCGTGCGCGCGCCGGGCCACGGCGGCCAGTGCGTCTGCCACGTAGTCCATGTGGTCGTTGGTATAGACCCTGCGCGGGATGGTCAGCCGCATCGATTCGAGCGGGGCTTTTTCCTGCTTGCCGGTGAGCGGATCGCGCCCCAGCAGCAGCGACCCGATTTCCACGGCCCGCACGCCGGACTCGATGTACAGCTCACACGCCAGTGCATGCGCGGGAAACTGTCCGGAGGGTATGTGCGGCAGCAGCGCGGCGGCATCCACGAACACGGCATGCCCCCCGGTGGGGTACTGGATGGGCACGCCCTCTGCCCGCAGTCGCTCGCCCAGGTACGCCACCTGCCCGATGCGGTAGGCCAGGTAGTCCGGGTCCATCGCCTCTTCCAGGCCCACCGCCAGCGCCTCCATGTCGCGGCCCGCCAGGCCGCCATAGGTGATGAAGCCTTCGCTCACCACGCAGCGCTCCTGCACGGCGCGGAACAGGTCCTGGTCGTCGCGGAACGCGCAGAACCCTCCGATGTTGACCAGCCCGTCCTTCTTGGACGACATGACCGCGATGTCGGCGCAGGCCATCATCTCGCGCACGATGTCCGGGATGCTGTGCTGCGCGTATTCCGCCTCGCGTTGCTGGATGAACCAGGCGTTCTCGGCGAAGCGGGTCGCGTCGATCACCACGGGGATGCCCGCATGCCGCGCCATGTGCGAGGCCGCCCGCAGGTTGGCCAGCGCCACGGGCTGGCCGCCGGTGGTGTTGCAGGTTACGGTGGCCACGAGGGCCGCCACATTGGCAGCCCCTTCGGTCTCGATCAACCGGGCCAGCTCGGCCAGGTCGAAGTTGCCCTTCCAGTCGTGGTACTCCCGGGTATCGAGCGCTTCCTTGTTGAGCGCATTGAGCGCGCGCGCCCCGGCCAGCTCGATATGCACCTTGGTGGTGTCGAAGTGGAAGTTCGACAGGAACACCGGCTTCGCGGAGCCGCGCCGCTTCACGAGCTCGGGGTAGAGCAGTTGCTCCGCTCCGCGCCCCTGGTGCGCGGGCACCAGGTACGGGTAGCCGATGACCTTGTCGATGGTGTCCACCAGCCGGTAGTAGCTGCGGCTGCCCGCATAGGCCTCGTCGGCGGCCATCATCGCGCTCCACTGGCGGTCGCTCATGGCGCCGCTGCCGCTGTCGGTGAGCAGGTCGATGTACACGTCGTCGCTGCGCAGCAAAAAGGGGTTGAGCCCTGCGTGCAGCAGCGCCTGTTCGCGGTGCTCGCGCGTCGTCATCGCGATGCGCTCGATGGTCTTGATGCGAAAGGGCTCGGGTATGCGTTTCATGATCGTTGATTCCACAAAAGGGGCAGAAGGTGCAGGGAAAGCTCATTGCGCCGATAAGCGACGCAAGAGTTTTTTGTTGCGAACAACGATCAAATTGTTCTTGTATTGGCAGGGAATGGGTTTGCGTATTCGTGAGCGCGCCTTTGGAAAATGAGGGATTGTTGTACGATTTACCGCATCAATGAGAACCTGTTGCATATGCTCAAACTCGACCGCATCGACGTGCGCATCCTGGCCCTGCTGCAAGAGCACGGGCGCATGTCCAACCTTGAGCTGGCCGAGGCGATAGGGCTGTCGCCAGCGCAGTGCAGCCGGCGCCACCATCGGCTGGAAGAGGGCGGAGTGATCGCCCGGTACGAAGCCCGCCTGCGACCCGCCGCACTGGGCCTGCATGTGACGGCGTTTGTGCACATAGGCATGGAGCGAGGCCACATGCGCGACCTCAAGCTGTTCCGGCAAACACTGGCTGGCATGCCCGAGGTGCTCGAATGCCATTCGGTCACCGGCGATGTTGACTATGTGCTCAAGGTCATTGCGCGGGATCTGGACGGGCTCAACGTCTTCCTCACCGAGCGGCTGGTGGCGTTGCCAGGCGTCAACTTCGTCAAGTCGAGCGTGTGCCTGGAAGAAATCAAACCGCGGTCTGGGCTGCCGCTGCCGGAGTAGCCTCAGGCAGGTTGGCCATCGCGCAAACTGGTGTTGTGTGGTGACGCGCCATGCCTTGCCGCACAAGGCGCGGCTGGTGGCGTGCGTGGGCTTCTCAAGGAGCCGGTTGGCTCAAATGCCGGGACAGATCGGCTGCCTTGAGCTTGCTCCCCATCTTGTGCCCCAGCCGATTGAGTTCATCGATGGTCGTCTGCAGTTCCCTGCTGGTGGGTTTGAGCGGCTTGAGTGAGCCCGCCAGCACAGGAATGATGTGCTTGCGCATGTAGCGGCGACCAGACAGAGCCAGTTGCCAGCCGACCATCACTATTCCGACCACGATAAAGACCAGAAGGGCAGGCCCTTCGTAATCCAAGGCCACCTTCTTTGCGACTGCCACTCCAATGATCATCAGGAAGATCGCGCCGACAAAAGCCAGCACTGTTTCAAGATCAAGGTGGGTGGCCGCATAACGCTGCTCTACTTTGGGCGACAGCAGCAAAAACGGGTGGCGGATGAGTGCCTGCCTGTCCTCTGGCGAGATCGTGGCAGGTGCCAGCCGGATCTGCTCTTCCAGATCGAGCCGGGCCTTCAGTGCCTCATGGAGCTTGGGAAACGTCTGGGCAACGAGCTCCGGGAATGCCAGCTTTTTATCGGCGACCGAGGTGTAGTGGGTGGGTTCTGCGTTGAGCGAGGTGTGGCATTTGGCGCACTGCTTTTCGAAACCCACCAGTGCGCCTTGCCCGGCGCTGATGTAGTAGATGTGGCCGGCAGAACCGATGCGCTGCAACTCGAAAGTCGCCGGCTTGCGGCATATGGGGCAAAAATCCGCGACGTAGCCCAATTTGCGACGGACAATCTTCCGCCCCCAGACGATGAACATGACTTCTTCCCTGTTGTTGTATGCAGTCCTCGCGCATTCGTGGCTCCGCCAATGCGCGTCCCTCTGTGGGCTGCATTCTGCCGCGTTCTCCATGGCTTGCAAGCAGGAACGGGGGAAGTACGGCCTCCGCTTCGCAGCCCATCGCGAGGGGGCTGCTGGCTACATCGCCCAGATCCGCGGCGCCTCCCCTTGCAGTGCCCACATCTGCTGGCGCCAGGCCATGCGCACGGCCTTTAGCAACTCCATCGCCGGCTCCACCTGCGGGGCCAGTACGCGCACCACCACCATCTGCGCGTTGGGGCTGGTGGCGCCCGCCATCGCAGTCAGTGTCGGGTGCGCATCCATCACCGCGCGCGCCGCGTCCAGCGCCGCATCGCGCCGATTGCGCTCCAGCGCGGTGCCAGCCGCAAAGAACATGCTGGCCATGCAGCGCTGGCCGGCCAGGCCCAGGGGGCTTTGCAGCAGGCGCTCGTCGGCCGCGTCGATCACGCCGCGCTCCAGCCACAGGCCGGGCACGGTGAGGTGCTGCACGAAGCGGCCCTGCACAAAAGGCTGGTCGGCATGGGGCAGGCCCAGGGCGGTCACGTCCCAGCCCATGCATTCGGCACCGGGGGCCAGGTTCAGGGTGAGGTGGTTCTCGGCATTGCAGGCGCTGTAGCACAGGGCTTCCAGCGGCAGCCATTCCAGGCGCGCGCCTTCGGCCAGCGTGAGGTGGCTGCGCTGCAAAGCCAGCGGGCCGGTGGAGCGGTAAAAGCGCGTGGCCCCCGGTGTGGTGACCAGGCCATGCGCGCCCGGGCCCACGGTGGCCGTGATGTCCAGCGTATCGCCGCCCACCAGGCCGCCGGGCGGATGCACCAGCACGTTGTGGCAGATGCCGTCGCCCTCGGGGTACAGGCTTTGCAGAATGCGCAGCGGCCCGTCGTGCTGGTAGCGCGCCACGGTGCGGGTGGTGGGGCCTTCAACGGTGTAGTCGAGCTGCAGGCGCGCGTGCCAGGACATGGATGGGAACTGCTATTAAATGAATAGCTGATTATGCCTTTGCCCCGCCTGCAGCCGCTGCGCCAGGGGCTATGCGGCTTTGGCCACCGGTGGCACCCAACTGCGCAGCTTGCCGGGGTTGAGCAGGCCCTGGGGATCAAAGCGCTGCTTGATGCCCACCACCGCAGGGTCCAGGTTGTTCTGCTTGCCGTCTTCCACGATGTACACATGCGGGTTGTTGATTTGCACGCCATGGTCGCGGTAGATCTGCATGATCTGGTTCAGCCGCTCTTCGGTGCTGTAGCGAATCAGCTGCAGCCCGCTGCAGTTGAAGGCGCCTTCCTTGGTGCGCAGGAACTCCAGGTGCATCATCACCTCGCCGCCCAGGGCCTTTTCCAGCGCCTTCACCTGCTCGATGCGCGTGGCGGGGGTAAAGCCGCTCTGGATGTAGGTGAGCGATTTGTCCACCTTCAGCGCGTGCAGGGTGGTGTGGTTCCAGGTGTATTCGAGCAGGGTCTTGTGGCTCTTGTCCACCTCGTCGGCGGTCTTGCGGTAGCTGACGCTGCCGCCGTATTTGGCGGCCATGTCGCGCATGCCGTCTTCGGAGTGCGGGGCCACCAGCAGCATCACCGCGTGGCAACCCTTGGGCAGGTGCTCGGCCAGACTGGTGAAGTAGTCGGGTATGGGCGCGGCCAGAAAGCACACCTCCTTTTTCTCCAGCCCCGGTGCGGCGCCAAAGCGGTCGGCAAACTCCAGCGCAGCATCGAATTCGGTGAAGGTGACGATGCACTCCGTCCACGCCACCGTGGGCGTCAGCGCCACCTCCAGCTCCAGCACGATGCCGTTGGTGCCGTAGGTGTGGTGCAGCAGCATGGCCTCGGGGCCGCGCAGCTCGATGACCTGGGGCTCGGGCTCCACCGTCATGGCGCGCACGGCCAGCACGTTGCCAGGCGCGGCCAGCGGGCCGTGGTTGATGGAGCCTGCGCCGCCAAACCCGCCGCCGAACAGCCCGCCCAGCGTCGCGCTGCGGTAGGTGGACGGCAGCCAGCGCAGTTCCTGCCCCTGGGGCTTGGCCTGCGCGTCGAACTCCGACAGGCGGATGCCCGCCTGCGCCCGGCCCACGCCGCCGCGCACCCAGCCAAAGCCGTTGTAGCCCGACAGGTCCAAAATCACCCCGCCATGCAGCGGCGTGCTCTGCCCGTAGTTGCCGGTGCCGCTGCCGCGCACGGTGAGGGGGATCTGCGCCTTGGCACAGGCCGCCACCACCTGGCGTATCTCGTCCTCGGTGCGCGGGCGCACGGCCACGTCGCCGCGCTTGCCGGCCAGGTCGCGCTTGAGCACGGGGCTGAACCAGGCAAAGTCCTGCGACAGGCGGCCCACGCGCAGCGGGTCGGCAATCCAGTCCAGGCCGGGCAGTTGTTCGGGCAGTTGGTGGGCGGTGGTGGTGGTCATGTCTGTCTCTCCTGTCGGTGTCGCGGGTGGAGGGCAAAGCGCGGCCCCCACCACGCGTGCGCGGTGTCAAAAAATGGATGCAGTCCGAGTGAGTTCTGGGGTCAGTCGTGCGAGTTTTCGCTGGCGTGCCAGCTGCCCAGGGCCAAGCGGGTGCCCCAGGCCATCAGCGCGAAAAGCGCCACGCCAGTCAGCGATATCAGCAGCAGCGCGGCGAACATGCGCGGTATGTTGAGCTGAAACCCTGCCTGCAAAATCTGGTACGCCAAACCCGCACCCTGGCCGCCGGTGCCGGCCACGAACTCGGCCACCACGGCGCCGATCAGCGCCAGCCCGCTGGAGATGCGTAGCCCGCCGAAGAAGTAGGGCAGCGCGCTCGGTATGCGCAGGCGCAGCAGGGTCTGCATGCGCGTGGCGCGGTTGAGCTGGAAGTAGCTTTGCAGGTCAGGCTCCACGCTGCGCAGGCCCAGCGTGGTGTTGCTGATGATGGGGAACAGCGCCACCAATGCGGCGCAGATCACCATCGACGCAGTCGGGTCCTTCACCCAGATGATGATCAGCGGCGCCACGGCCACGATGGGCGTGACCTGCAGCAGCACGGCGTAGGGGAACAGGGCCGTCTCGATGCGCTTGCTCTGCACGAACAGAAACGAGATCAGCACGCCCGCCACGGTGGCCACGCCAAAGGCCAGCACCGTGATTTTGACGGTGACCCAGAGCGAGCCGCCCAGGGCCGCCCAGTCGGTGAACAGCGTCTTGAGCATGAGCAGGGGCGACGGCACCAGGTAGGGCGGCAGCTCCAGCGCCGTGACCAGGCCCTGCCACAGCGCGATGAGCACCAGGCCCACCAGCAGCGGGTAGACCACGCGCTGCACGCGCGGCTGGGCCATGAGGGGAATGCGCGGCTTGGCGGGCTTGGCTAGGGCTCGCGTGGGTGTGCTGCGCTCTGTGGTGGCGGGCGCCGCGATGGGCGCTGCAGGTGCAGTAGGGTAGGGCGTGCTCATGCTGCGGTCTCCTCGACGTCTTCGGTACTGGCGCTGGCACGCAGCAGGCTGTCCTGCAACTGCTTGGCGTAGCGGCTGAATTCGGGCGACACCATGAAGTCGGCCGTGCGCGGGTAGGGCGCGTCGATGGTGAACTCCTCCACCACGCGGCCGGGGCGCGCGGCCATCATCACCACGCGGCTCGACAAAAAGACCGCCTCGTGGATCGAGTGCGTCACGAAGATCACGGTGAGCTTCTTCTTGCGCCACAGGTCCAGCAGGTCGGCGTCGAGCTTGTGGCGCGTGATCTCGTCCAGCGCGCCAAAGGGCTCGTCCATCAGCAGCAAATCAGGTTGGGTCACCAGGCCGCGCGCGATCGACACGCGCATCTGCATGCCGCCCGACAGGGCCCGCGGCAGCGCGGTCGCAAACTTCGACAGGCCCACCAGCGCCAATGCCTCGGCCACGCGGCCATCGGCCTCCTGGCGCGGCACGCCGGCCAGGTCCAGCGGCAGGCGCACATTGGTCTGCACGCTGGCCCAGGGCATGAGCGTGGGCGACTGGAAGACGAAGGCCATCTTCTTGCCGCTTTCGTCGAGCTGCGCCACGGGCTTGTGCCACAGCTGCAGGCGTCCGTCGGTGGGCTCCAGCAGGCCGGCCACCATCTTCAGCAGCGTGCTCTTGCCGCAGCCCGAGGGGCCCAGCAAGGTGACGAACTCGCCCTCTTCGATGGTCAGGTCCACCGGCAGCAGGGCCTGCGTGCCGTTGGGGTAGGTCTTCTCGGCCGACAGCACCTGCACGGCGGGCGTGGGGCGGTGGGCTGTTGTCGGGGCAGAAGGGGTGGACTCGGCGGAATGCATGGGGTGGCCTTTCGATGGATGCGGCCGGCCTGTCACATGGATCAGGGCGCGGCCGCTGTTTCAGGGCAGGGTGGGCTTAGGGCAGAACCTTGAGGTCCTTGACGAAGCTGGTGCTGTACGTGTCGGCCAGCTTCACCTTGGCGGGGTCGATCAGCTTGGACTCGACCAGGAAGTCGTAGCTCGCCTTGGCGCGTGCGTCGGTCATGGTGCCGATGCCCATGCTGGCCGCGTCACCGCCCGTGACCATGCCCATCTCCTTGAGCTTGGCCACGCTGTAGGCCAGTTGCTCGTCGGTCATGTTGGGGTTGTCCTTCTTGATCAGGGCGTTGCCGGGGGCGGGGTCGGCCAGGTAGCTCTTCCAGCCTTCCATCGACGCCTTCACGAACGAGGCCACGGCGGCGCTGCGCTCCTTGAGCGTCTTGTCCATGCAGCTCACGGTGGTGGCGTAGGCGGGGTAGCCCTGGTCGCTGAACATCAGCGTGTTGGCCTTGACGCCGGCCTTGGCGATGGCAAACGGCTCCGACGTCAGGTAGCCCTGCTGCGCGGTGTTCTTGTCGGCCACGAAGGGCTGGATGTTGAAGGTGTAGGGCCGCGTCTGCGAATCGGTGAAGCCATACTTGGCCTTCAGCCAGGGCCAGTAGCCGCGCTGGGCCGACGAGGCGATGAGGATGGTCTTGCCCTTCAGGTCCTCGAACTTCTTCACGTCGTCATGCGCGATGAGCACCTGCGGGTCTTTCTGGAACACCGCTGCCACCGTGGTCACGGGCACGCCGCCCTCGCGCATCTGGATCATCTGCAGGTCGCTCGATCCCATCACGCACTCGGCCTGGCCGGCCGCCATCATCTGCACGATGTTGACCTGCGGGCCACCCATCTTGATGCTCACGTCCAGGCCGTACTTTTTGTACAGGCCCGTGGCCACCGCTTGGTAGAAGCCGCCGTGCTCGGCCTGCGCGTACCAGTTGGTCATGTAGGTGAACTTTTCCTGCGCGTGCGCAGTGCCCGACATGGTGCCGACGGCACCAACAGCGAGCAGGGCGGCTGCACCAAGTTTGGAAAGGCGGGGGGCGGTCTTCATCATGGCAGTACTCCGTTAGGTGGGGAGAAGGGACGAAACAGGTGGCGAAAAGTGGTGTGGGGGTGCGGCTGCGTCGCAGTTTTCAGGCCAGAGCGGTGGAGTTCTCCACATGGCCCGTGTGGTTGGCGCGGCCCCAGGTGGGCTCGGGGCGCGCGGCCCACTGCAGGTGGTGCAGCTCGGTGATGGCGGCGGCCCAGCTCACGGCCAGCGAATCGAGGATGGCGTGGCCCTGCTCGGCCGTGGCGGGCAGCGGGTCGCCGATGATGCCGCTGGGCCCGAAGTCGCGCGCGCTCCAGGCACAGGCGGGGCGGCCGTCGGGCGAGAGCAGGGGCGAGTCGAACACGGGCGGGTAGTTCACCACCGCGCGCTCCATGTGCACGGTGTCGGGGGCCAGGGCCAGCATCAGCGCCGTTTCGGCATGGCCGGCGTGCATGGCCAGGCGCTTTTCCTTGTCCGACAGGTACTTGCCCGCCACGTGCGGCACGCGCCAGGTGAAGCTGGGCACCACGATGAAGTCGCCATGGCGCAGGCGCAGCTCGCGCGCGCACATCTCCATCACCTGCGGCTGGCCGCCGTGGCCGTTGACGAACAGCAGCTTGCGAAAGCCCGCGCGGTAGACCGACTCGCCCACCTCGTTCATGGTGGCCAGCAGGGTCTCGCCGCTCAAGGTGATGGTGCCGGGGAAGTGCAGGTGCTCCTCCGATTTGCCGTAGGTGATGGGCGCCATGGCAAAGGCCGGCACCTCGGCCGGCAGGCGCGCCAGGGCATGGCCCACCACGCCCGCGCTGATCACCGTGTCCACCGCGCAGGGCAGGTGCGGGCCGTGCTGCTCGGTGGCGCCCGTGGGCAGCACGATGACGGTGTTCTCCTTGTCCGGCAGGTCGACGATTTCGGTCCAGCTCAGGTAGGGCAGGTAGCGGTGGGGCGGGTTGTAGCCGTGCAGCATGGGTGGGCTTTCGTGAGGAGGGTGTTGGGGGGCGAGGGGTTAGCGCAGCGGCAGGTACGCCGTGGCTTCCACCTCGATCAGGATGTCCGGGGTCGGCAGCATGCCGCTGACCTCGACCACGGTGGAGGCCGGGGGCTCGCCCGGGAAGAACAGCTTGCGCACGCGGCTGTACTGGGGAAAGTGGTCCAGGTTCTTGAAGTACTGCACCAGTTTGAACACGTCCGACATCTGCCCACCCGCGGCCTCGATGGTCTGGCGGATGCGGTCGAGCACATACCAGCTCTGCGCGAGGATGGGGCCCTCCTTGGTGTCGCTGCTGAACTCGCCCGTGCGGCCGACCAGCGTGGCCGCCTCGTCGGGGATGTCGGCATAGCCGCGCACGATGCGGCTGGCCGCGGGGTCGACGGCGATGATCCCGGAGAGGAACACCAGGTCGCCCGCGCGGCGCCAGGCGGCGTAGCGGGCCAGGGGCTGGGCGATGCCTGGGGTGTTGGGTGCGTTGTCGCTCATGCAAGGCTCCGTGCAGGGATGGGGGTGGATGGGGCGGGGCTGGCGCCGGCCGAAAGGGCTGGGGTGGTATCCGCAACGTGCCAGGCGGCGCTGGCGTGGCCGCTGGTGACGCAGCCGTTGCGCAGCACTACGCGGGGCTGGGTGCGCGAGGGAAAGCCCCAGCGGTCGGCCTGCTGAAAGACGATCAGGTCGGCGGCGCTGCCCGTTTGCAGCGGCAGCGCATCCTGCCCGCGGCGCAGCCAGTCGGCGCGGCACAGCGCTTCGGACCAGCGGTCGAACGGCGCGTCGAGCTGCGCGGCCAGCACGCCGGTGGCCAGGGCCTCCAGCGGGTCGAAGCTGCCCACGGGGCAGAACGGGTCCTGCACGTTGTCGCTGGCCACCAGCACGGGGATGCCGCGCGCATGCGCCTCCTTCACCAGCGTCAGGCCGCGCTGGCGCGGCGTACGGCCGGTGGTGGCGTCCTGCAGCAGCAGGTTGGTGATGGGCAAGGTGACCAGGGTGATGGGGCTCGCCGCCACGGCGTCGAGCGTGGCCAGCGCGGTCGCCTCGTCCTGCGCGGCCAGGGCGCAGGTGTGGCCGCAGACCACATGGCCTTCGAAGCGCAACTCCTTGAGCAGCGCGGCCGTGGTTGCCAGGCCCAGGGCGCCGGGGTGCAGCTCTTCGTCCACATGCAGGTCCACGTTCAGGCCGTGGTGCTGCGCGGCCTCGAACAGGTGACGCAGGGCCTGCGGGTTCCAGTTGGTCGAGTGCACGAAGCCGCCCAGCAGTGCGCCCGGGCCGCTGGCGGCCACGGTGGCGGCCAGCTGCATGGCAGTGGTGCGCTCGGTATACAGGTGCAGGGGGATCAGGCCCACGCGCTCCAGCGTGATGCGGCCGGCCCATTCCTGCGCCAGCTCGCGCAGCACACCCCAGGCCAGGGGCTGGGCCTCGGGCTCCCACCAGTCGCAGTGGGTGCGCACCTGCACCGTGCCGGCCTCGTAGGCCCATTGCAGGGCGCGGCTGGCGCGCTGGCGTATGTCGGCCTCGCTCCAGCCCTGGCGGTCGACCATCATGGCCTCGATGGCGCCCAGCAGGCCGGGCTTGACGGTGCCCATGCGCGGCAGGGTGAAGGCCTTGTCCAGATGGGTGTGCGCGTCCACCAGGCCGGGCAGCACCAGCGCGCCGGCCAGGTCCCAGGTGGTGCCTGCAGGCAGGGGGCGCGCGGGGTCGTGCGGCACCATGGCCTGGATGCGGCCCTGGGCCAGGTGCAGGTCGGCCAGGGCGGGCTGGCCGGCGCTGGCGGGCCAGGCTTGGGGCAGCAGCCAGCGCGGCAGGCGGGCGTTGAGGATGTGGTCGGGGGCGTTGGATGCGTGCATGCTGTTCCCCTTATGCAAAGCGCGCCATGGCCTGGCCCACGCGGGCCTTGAAGGCCTCCAGCCGCGGCGGCGTGGCCACGTTCATGTGGTAGTAGGCGTGGTAGTCCACCCGCGCCTTGCCGCCCGTGAGCAGGCGCATGTAGCGCGTGACGGACTTGCGCGGCGGGTCGCCCATCAGCAGCGCCGTCCAGCGTGGGCGGCCATAGGTCACCACGGCCGAGATGCGCTTGATGTGCGTGAGCGAGGGCTTGACGTTGTGCGGGTCGCTGATGTCGAAGGCCACGCCGGGCATCAGCACCCGGTCGAAAAAGCCCTTGAGCATGGCCGGCATGCCGAAGCACCAGGTGGGAAAGCAGAACACCACGGCCTCGGCCTGGAGCAGCCGGTCCACATAGCCCTGCACGGGCAGGCGGTTGCTCGGCACCTCGTGGTAGCCCAGGCGCTCCTCGCGGCTGAGCACGGGGTTGAAGTCCTCGGCATACAGGTCGCAGTCGTCCACCTCATGGCCGGCCGCGCGCAGGTTGCGCACCACCTCGTCGTGCAAGGCGGCGTTGTAGCTGGTCTCTACCGGGTGGCAATAGATCACGAGGATGCGCATGGCAGGGTGTCCTTCTTCAGAGGTCGAGCGTGAGCGTGGGGCCGTGGCTGCGCGCGCAGCACACCGCCACATGGGTGCTTTGTTCTTCGGGGCTCAGGCAGCTGTCGCGGTGGTCGGGTGTGCCATCGAGCCAGCGGGTGGCGCAGGTGCCGCACACGCCCTGCTCGCACAGCGTGTCGATGGCGATGCCGGCGAGCTGCAGCACATCGGCCATGCTCTCGCCGGGCTGCACGGGCAGCCGCAGGTGGCTGCGCGCGAGCACCAGTTCAAAAGCCGGTTCCGTGGCGGGCAGCGGCGCTGCCGTGGCTAGGTTTTGCATGTTTGACCACTTGATTTGATCGATTGGTCAAACTATTGCAAGTGCTGTGCCAAGAGGGTGACCTGGATCAAGGCACTGTTGTGGGGCTTCTGCTGCTTGCCTATGCAGGGTGTGCGAGGCAAGGCTGCGCAGGTCTTTGCGATGCGGCGCGCCTTGATTTGGGATGGGCTGCTAGGCGCAAAGCACAGCCATAGCCCGTGCTATGGCGAGCATTTGCAACGTCGCAGACCGCCCAAAGCGAGGTGTGCCGCGCGCAAGGGACCTGTGCAGCCTTGCCTTAGTCTGGTGCGAGGCCGCAGCCCAGCAGCACAAATGTGGTGAGCTGGCGCACGATGGGCTCGCGGTCGATGGCTTCGTCGGGCGCCAGGCCCAGCATGATGTGCACCTGCACGCCGTAGTCGGCGTAGTGCTGGGTCATGCCCCAGATCTGCATGAGCAAGAGGCGCGCGTCCAGCGGGCGCATGCGGCCCTCGGCGATCCAGCGG
Source organism: Acidovorax sp. Root219 (assembly GCF_001428665.1). Classification (GTDB taxonomy): domain Bacteria; phylum Pseudomonadota; class Gammaproteobacteria; order Burkholderiales; family Burkholderiaceae_C; genus Acidovorax. The sequence continues at coordinate 260,694 of NZ_LMIJ01000003.1, read as the reverse complement.
TCGATCAGCTCCACCTTCTGCTGGGTCGATTTGACGGCCACGGGCCAGTACTTGCCCAGGTTGCGGCCGCCGCCCAGCACCTCGGTGGTGAAGATACGCGACAGGCCGGGGTTGTCCAGCGCGTAGTCGAGCTTCTTGCGCACATAGCTGCTCAGCACCTTCTTGGGGTTGTCGCTTTGGCTGTCGAACTGGAAGGCGCCCGACCAGCCGTTGAGCACCGAGTACAGCAGCTCTTCGTACAGCTCTTCCTTGCTGGCGATGTAGTAGTGCAGCTGCGGCTTGGTCAGGCCCGCGCGCTCGGCAATCGCCTTGGTGGACGCACCCTTGAACCCGTGGCGGCTGAACTCGGCGATCGCCGCCTCGCGGATGGCGCCCATGATGCGCTCGCGCCCCTGCTTGGAGCGGCTGAGCAGGGTGCCCGAGACGACATTGCTGCTGGTCTCGATGTCGGCTTCGTTCACGGGCGGGGCGTTGGTCGGCATGGTGGGCGATTGTCGCTGGTCACGACTTCCAGAAGCCCACATGGGGTGCGCTGGCCTCTTCGATCAATGCCGGACCGATGCACTCGATGGAATGTGGCGAGGCGGCGAACACGTCGCGGCACGAGAGCTCGGCGTCGCGCTGCTCGGCCCGCTCGCCGCGAAACTCGCGCAGGCGCACCGCGTCGATGCCGAACACCACGCGGCCGATGCCCGACCAGAAGATGGCGCCCGCGCACATCACGCAGGGCTCTGCCGAGGAGTAGATGGTGGCCTGGGCCAGCATCTCGCGGCTGAAGCGCGGGCTCAACTGGCGCACGGCGTTGGTCTCGGCATGGCCGGTGCAATCGCCGGTTTCGGTGGTGTTGCAGTAGGCCTCGGCCAGCAAGGTGCCGTCGGCACCGATCACCACCGCGCCGAAGGGCCGGTTGCCGCGTGCGCGTGCGGTGCACGACCAGGCGATGGCCTGGCGCAGGTAGGTGCCGTCAGTGGCATCGATCACCGCAGGGTCGTCGAGCTCATGGGGGGCGGCGGACATCAGGGCATGCATGGGTTGTCTCCATCAGGGGGTTGCCACCGCTATGCATTTGGCATGCCAAGAACATTGTGTGACAAGCATGCATTGCTTCGCCAGGCCCCGTGCAGCGGGCGTTTGGCAGGGGTGATCCCCCATTTGGCGTATGCCCGCAGGCATCGTTATTGCATACTGTGCGGGCAAGAGTAGAAGCGTTCACTGCGCGGCGGGTCGGGATGTTGTCCCGCCATGCCAGCGGCCGGAAATTGCTCTTGAAGCCCGCCCCAGTGGCATGCCAGCGTATGGCGTGCCAAGGCTTCAAGAGACCGGTTGTGCCGCGCGCGCAGGCCAGTCTTTCGATGCCGTGGGGGCGGGTGGATTTTTCTATCCATCCCACTTCAGGAGAACTGCCATGACGACGACTGCCACCACTGCCACCACTGGCACTACGGCCACCGACACCTACGCCCTCGCCGAGCTGGACAAGGAAACCCGCATGGGCGCCCTGGGCTCCGAGACCGGCGCGCGCGAGATCCGCCGCATCGACCTTTCCAACTTCGCCCACCGCCAGGACGCCATCGCCGATGAACTGTGGGACGCTGCGGTCGATGTCGGCTTCTTTCAGGTGGTGGGCCACGGCATCGACCTGGCCGAGGTGCGCAAGGCTTTCGCAATGACCGAGCGCTTCTTCGCCCTGCCCGAGAGTGTGAAAGCCCAGTACCCGCTGCGCAAGGCGCTCAACGTGGGCTGGGAGAGCCGCGCCCAGGTGCGCCCCTCCACCGGCACGCCGGACCAGAAGGAGTCGTACCAGATCACGCGCCCGCACATGGAGGGCCTGTGGCCCACCGATGAGGAGCTGGCGGGCTTTCAGGCCACCATGCTGGCCTTCGAGGGGCAGTGCTGGCAGGTGGCGATGCAGGTGCTGTCGTGCTTTGCGCGCAAGCTCGGCTTCGCGCCGGACTTCTTCGCCCACGCGCACGACCCCTCGAAAGCCAGCTACCAGAGCACGCTGCGCCTGCTGCACTACTTTGCCACGCCACCCGAGCAGCAGGCCCACCTGGGCCTGTGGCGCGCCGGCGCGCACACCGACTTCGACTGCCTGACCTTGCTGTTCCAGCGCCAGGGGCAGGGCGGCCTGCAGGTGTGCCCCGGCAAGGAGATGGACAGCCAGGCCTGGACCTCGGTGACGCCCGACGAAGAGGCCATCACCTGCAACATCGGCGACATGCTGATGCGCTGGAGCGATGACCAGTTGCCATCGAACTTCCACCGCGTGAAGAACCCGCTGCCCGGCGAGTACATGGGGCCGCGCTACAGCATTGCCTTCTTCGCGCAGGCCAACCGCGACGCCACCATCGAAGGCCCGGGCCGCAAGTACCCGGCGATTGCGGCCGGCGACTATTTGAACCAGCGCGTGGCCGCGAACTTCAAGGCGTATTGAGCGGGTCGGCCAGTCTCAGGGGCGCAGCAGGTAAAAGGCGGCCACGGCGACCACCAGCGCCGCCACGATCCAGACAACGCCCTGGCTGCCGCCGCGCGGCTGTTCCCCGGGGGACAAGCCGTGCGGGTTGCCGCTGCCGGTGGATGCGGCCAGTGCATCGACCCGGTCCTTGGCCTCCTTGAGGCCAATGCCTGCATGCGCGCGCAGCAGGCGAATGGCTTCGATTTTGTTGCCGGCGGCCAGTGCCTGGCGAACGGAGTCGGGAACGTGGCTGCTCGCGTCCGATGCAAAGCCCGTGGAATGCGCCGGGGGCGCCGCATGGTGCCCCTGCTGGTGCGCGTCGATGAGGTCCTTGGCTTCCTTGAGCCCCAGGCCTTGCACCACGCGCAGTTGCTTGATGGCGTCGATGGTACGGCCCGCGTCGAGCAGGGCCTGCACATCGGGCGGTAGAAGGAATCCAGTCGAAGGCATGGGGGCTCCAGTCCGTGGCACTCGGACCGTTGTACCACGCCCACTGTGCAAGCCCCGTGCAGGCGTGCTTCAAGGTGCCCGTGCGAGCGTGCCGTCGGGCAGGCCGAAGGCGCTGAGCCGGAACACATGGTCCTCAGGGTCGGCCAGCACCGCCTGCCACTGGCCGTAGTAGGTGGCATAGGGGGGCTTGACCATGCGCCCACCCAGTTGCACGGCCATGGCGCTGGCCGCAGTGACGGCATCGGGCGAGTCAAGCATGAAGGTGGCATAGCCCGTGACCGGGTCGGCCGACCCAGCGGACCGCTCGCGATCGGCCAGCCCGAGCAGGGCATAGGCCCCGTGCGCGTTGAAACCGAGCTGGAAGTGCTCCGTCTCCACCGCACGGTAGATGGGCGAGCGCGTGCCCGCGGCCTCGGGCAGGTGCAGCAGCGCCTGGTAGAACTGCAACTGGGTCTCGATGTCGCGGCAGAACAGGTTGAACCAGAGCTTCATGCCATCACCGCCGCAGCCTTGCTGTCCGCCAGGCCATAGGTCTTGCGGTACATGGCCTGCAGGTGCTCGCCCACCGTGCAGGGCTCGAAACGCGGTGCCTCGCCCTCGGGCACACAGGTGGCGACCGGGGCCACGCGCGCTTCGTAGTCGGGCGTGTAGAAAAAGGGGATGGAATGGCGCGGCGCACCGCCGCTGTGCATGTTGCGCACGCGGTGCGGGTTGGAGCGGTACAGCCCATTGGTCCATCGCGGAATCATGTCGCCCAGGTTGACGACCAGCGCACCCTCGACCGGCGTGGCAGCCGCCCACTCGCCGCCGGGCAGCTTCACTTCCAGCCCGCCATGGCGGTCCTGCGCGAGCAATGTGATGGCGCCCCAGTCGGTGTGCTCGCCAGCGCCAAAGGTCAGCGCATCCGCTCTCTCGGGGTGCGGCGGGTAGCGCAGCAGCCGCAGCGTGAGCATGGGGTTGGCGTGCGTATGGTCGAAGTAGTCCTCGGGCAGGTCCAGCGACAGCGCCATCAGCTGCATGAGCCGCAGCGCCAGTTGCTGCATGGCGGCGATGTAGCTGCGGCACTGGTCGCCGAGTGCAGGCAACTGCGCGGGCCACTGGTTGCTGCCGTACGAGTGGTAGCCGCGCTGCACGTAGGGGTGGTCGGCCGCGTAGTCGAGCCCGCAGTAGAAGCTCTCCTTGAGGTCGGGGCGCGCACCGGCATCCAGCGTCTGCCCGCCCAGGCTTTCGTAGCCACGCATCGATGGCGAGCGGTGCAGTGAGATGGCTTCCTTCTCGGCCAGGGGCAGGTCGAAAAACTGCTGCACCAGCGCGAACTGGCGTGCGATGAGTTCCTGCGGCACGCCGTGGTTCACTACGTAGAAGAAGCCGGGGCCTATGCAGGCCTGGCGCAGCTCGGCAGCCACTTCGGCGCCGCGCGGGGCGCCGGTGTGCAGCGCCCCGGTGAGGTCGATGAGGGGGATGCCCATGGCAATGCCTCGGTCAGCCCTTGAGCTTGCGGTCTGCCGCCGTGGGCAAAAAGCGCTCGGTCCAGATGTCGGCCACGGCCAGGCTCGATTTGAGGCCGAAGGCAGCCACCGTCTCGTCGATGGTGGCCTGCAGGCGCGCCGGGGTGGCGGCGCCCCAGCCGTTGGCGCGGGTCTCGGCCGTCTTCATGGTGCCGTCCACGATGAGCTGCAGGCGTTCGAGCTCGATGGCCTCGTTGGCCAGCGGCTCGCGCGCCTTGATGGCAGCGGCCCCCGCTTTCGGGTCGGCAATCGCCTCGATCCAGCCGCGCGTGGTGGCCTTCACAAAGGCCTTCATCGCATCGGGCGACTCCTGCATGGTCCTGGGGCTGGCCACCAGGCCGTTGCCGTACGACTGCATGCCGAAGTCCGAGAAGCGGAACACCGTGAGCTGCTCGGGCCCCATGCCGCGCGCCTTGAGGTTGAGCAGCCCGGTGAAGAAGAAATAGGCCGCCGCGTCGAAGTCGCCCTTGACGAAGCGCGTGTCGCCGATGTCGGGCGCCACGTTCTCCCACTTCACGCCGCCCGTGTCGAAGCCCTGGGCCTTGGCGAACACCGGAAACAGCTTGCGCGACGCATTGAACGGCTGCCCGAGGATGGTCTTGCCCGCCAGGTCGGTGGGCTTCTTGATGGGGCCGTCCTTGCGCACCATCACCGCGTTGGGGTTCAGGTCGTACTGGATCGCCACGGCGGCCAGCTTGGCGCTCGGGTTGGCGGTGTTGAACTCGATCATGGTCGACAGGTCGGCCGATGCCACGTCGTACGCCCCGCCCGCCACCAGGCTGATGGCCGACGCCGACCCGTTGCCGGTGTCGATGGCCACGTCCAGCCCCGCATCCTTGTAGTAGCCGCGCTGGTGCGCGAGCAGAAAGCCCGCACCCGAGGCCTCGATCTTCCAGCCCAGGTTGAACTTGAACTTCTGCAGGTTGCCCTGGGCAAAGGCCAGGGGAGAAGCGGCGCCGACAAAGGCGGCGGCGCCAGCGGCTTGAAGCAGGGAACGACGTTTCATCATGAGGGCACTCCGTCACAGGTGGGTCGGAACCACCGGCGGTGCCAGCAAGGCGGGTGCAGGAGAGCGATGAACGAAGCCGGTGCACCCGCGCGCTTGAAGACACAGCCGGCGCCCATGCGGGGCATGGGCAGCGGTCTTCAAGAGCAATTTCCGGACGCCCGGGCCGTGCGCGGCACCGTGGCGGTGCAGGCGCGGCCCATGGCGGTGAACGCTTCTACTCTTGCGGAGTGAAGTGCAACTTCTGTGCCACGGCATGTGCGGTGGCGGAGGGCGGGCTGGCCTATTTGGGCGCTGTGCAGCCCTCGCCCATCCCCGCCATGCCGGCCAGCCGCTGCAGGCGCGAGCGGTTGTCCAGGCAGGCCTTGTGCTCGGCCTCGATCACCTGCTGGCGGGCCTGCTGCGCGGCGCGGGCGCGCTCGGCCTGCAGCTGGGCGATGCGTTCGCGCAGCTGCGGCATGGCGGCCAGCGCGGCCTTTTCGCCTTCGAGAATGGCGCTGGCGCGCTGGCTGAAGTCCGCCGCGCCGATGTCCAGCACCAGCGGGCGGATGACCACGTCGGCGCGAGCCAGCTCGGCCTCGCCCAGCTTCTGGCCCATGATGGCAATGGACTGGCCCAGCGTGCCCAGCATGTCGCCGGGCGACTTGCCGCGCGCCTTGTTCGATATGTCCACCGCCACCACCACGTCGGCGCCCAGCTGGCGCGCCGCATCCACAGGCACGGGGCTGACGATGCCGCCGTCCACGAAGTGGTACTTGCCGATGGTCACGGGCTGGAACACGCCGGGCACGCTGCTCGATGCGCGCACCGCCTGGCCGGTGTTGCCGCGGGAGAACACGGTGCGTTCGCCGTCTTCCAGGCGCGTGGCGACCACCACGAAGGGCTTGGCCATCTGCTCCAGGCTCTTGCGGCCGACCTGCTCGTTCACGTAATCCTCGAGCTTCTTGCCCAGCACCAGCCCGCCGGTGGAGAACTGCAGGTCGCGGATCTTGGCCTCGTCGAGGGCCACGGCCTTCTCCTGCATCTCGAAGGCGTTCATGCCGCTGGCATACAGCGCGCCCACCACGGCGCCCGCGCTGGTGCCGGCAATGTAGGCGGGCGCGAAGCCATTGGCCTCCAGCATCTTGATCACGCCAATGTGGGCAAAGCCCTTGGCCGCGCCACCGCCCAGGGCGATGCCGACCTTGATGGGGGCCGGGCCGGTGGCCTGGATGGCAGGCGCTGGCGCGGCAGCTGCCGGCTGGCTCGGGGCGGTACCGCCGCCGCATGCGGTCAGGCCGGCCACGGCCAGAGCGAGCGCCAGGGGGCGGAAAAAGAAGTCCAGGCGCATGCGAAAGATCCTGTGGTCGACAGGGCGGCGAGTATAGCGACAGCGTCTTTTCGCAGTCGCCGTCAGGGTCGCACGATTGTCAGCGCCAGAAGTCCCGGTGCAGCGCCGTGATCTCTTCTTCAAGCGCAGGCACCGGCCCCACTACCTCGGTGGCGCGCTGGCCGGCGGCGAAGACCGAGCGGCAGGGCAGGTCCAGTGTCGGGTTCTCGGGGTGGTCGCCGGTCAGCGCCTTGAGGGCGGATTCCTCGGCACCGTAGAGCACGCGGCCGATGCCGGCCCAGTAGATGGTGCCGGCGCACATGGCGCAGGGCTCGAAAGTCGTGACCAGCATGCACTGCGCCAGGTAGGCGCCGGGGTAGTTGGCCGCTGCCGTGCGCGCCAGCGTGCTCTCGGCATGGTTCACGGTATCGATGTTGCCCTGCTCGGCCAGCACGGTCTGGCCATCGGGCGCAACCAGCAGGGCGCCGAAGGGGTGGCGGCCCATGTCCATGGCGCGCTGCGCCACGGCGTTGGCCCGGCGCAGCAGTGTGGCCGCCTGGGCTTCACCCAACGCAGTCAGGTTACTCACCCTGCGAGCCCCGGTGGGCCCAGCCGGTGGTGCGCTTTTCGATCCAGCTGAACAGTTCGTACATCACCATGGCCATGGCGCCCACCACCATCAGGCCGGCGAAGGCCAAGCCCATTTGCATGGACGAGCCGGCGCTGATCAGCAGGTAGCCAATGCCCTCGTTGGCAGCGGTCATCTCCGAGACGGTGGTGCCCACGAAGGCCAGGGTGATGGCCACCTTGAGCGAGCCGAAGAAGTAGGGCATGGAGCGCGGCAGGCCCACCTTGGTGAGCACGTCCCACCGCTTGGCGCCCAGCACGCGCAGCACGTCTTCCAGTTCGGGCTCCAGCGTGGCCAGGCCGGTGGCGATGTTCACCATGATCGGAAAGAAGCTGATCAGAAAGGCCGTGAGGATGGCAGGCCCCACGCCGATGCCGAACCACACCACCAGGATGGGCACGAAGGCTGCCTTGGGCAGGGCGTTGAAGGCCGTCATCAACGGGTACACGGCGGCATACGCCAGGCGCGAGGAGCCAATCACGAAGCCCAGCAGCACGCCCACCACGATGGCGATGCCAAAGCCCGCCATGGTGACCCAGTAGGTGCGCCAGGCATGGCCGGCGATGACGCTGGCGAACTCCACCAGCTGCGTGGCGATGGCCCAGGGGCTGGGGAAGATGAATTCCGAGACGTTGAAGGCCGAGCAGATGATCTGCCACAGGATGATGGTGGCCGCCAGCAGGATCCAGGGCGACCAGCGTTCGAGGTTCTTGTTGTGCATGGGGAAGGGGGCCTATTGCGGGATGGGGGCGGCAGGCTTGCCTGCACCCTGGCGTATGGCGCCGATATGGCCGCGCAGCTCGTGCACGATGTCGCTGAACTCCTTGGTGTAGGTCAGCTCCAGGTCGCGCGGGCGCGGCAGCTCGATCTCGCGGCGCACCACGAAGCGGCCGGGGCTCTTGCTCATCACGTACACCGTGTCGGCCAGGAAGACCGATTCACGCAGGTCGTGCGTCACCAGGATGACGTTGAATTTCTGCTCGGTCCACAGGTCGCGCAGAATGCACCACAGCTCTTCGCGCGTGAACGCGTCGAGCGCGCCGAAGGGCTCGTCCAGCAGCAGCATCTTGGGTTCGTGGATCAGCGCGCGGCAGATGCTGGCGCGCTGCTGCATGCCGCCTGACAGCTGCCAGGGGAATTTGTCCTCGTAGCCGCCCAGGCCCACCTTCTGCAGCAGCTTGCGCGCACGCTCTTCGTATTCCTTGCGCTTTTGCTTGAAGTGGCTGCGGTAGGGCTCCACGATCTCCAGCGGCAGCAGCACGTTGTCCACCGTGGTGCGCCAGGGCAGCAGCGAAGGCGCCTGGAAGGCCATGCCCGAGATCTTCAGCGGCCCGGTCACGGGCTTGCCGTCGATCAGGATCTTGCCCATCGACGGCATCTTCAGGCCCGTGGCCAGTTTCATGAAGGTCGACTTGCCGCAACCCGAAGGCCCGACGATGGCGATGAACTCGCCCTGGCGGATCTGCAGGTCGATGGCCTCGACGGCAAAGTGGTTCTGCGCGCGCAGCTCGTCGTTGTAGGCGAGCCAGACGTCACGGAAGTCCACGAAATAGGAATCGGCAGCCGTCATTGGATGGTGTTCTTGTAGGGCTGGGCCCGCCAGCCCGTCAAAGGCGGCAGGGCGGGCGGGTCGGAGGGAATGCATCGGCCAGCGGCTCGCCGCTGGCCGCGGGGTCACTTCTTGGGAAGGATGTTCAGCTCGGCTGCAGGGGGCAGGAAGCTGTCGTTCCACACATCGTCGGCCTTCACGCGGGTCTTGGTGTTGAAGGCATCGGACACCTGCGAGGCCATCAGCGACAGGCGGCCGGGAACGGCCTTGCCGAAGCCTTCGCTGCGTGCGTCGGGGCTGTTGATCACGGTGTCGATTGCCAGCTGCAGGCGGCGCGTTTCCAGCGGCACGTTGACGATGCCGTCGCGGGCCTTCACGTGCTCGATGGCGGCGGCCGGGTTGGCCATGACTTCCTTGGCGCCCTTGGTGAAGGCCTTGAGGAAAGCCTTGATCGCCCCGGGGTTCTCCTTGATGAGCTTGGGCGAGGCGATGATCACGTTGCCGTAGAGCTTCACGCCGAAGTCGGCATAGGGCAGCACCACCACGTCGGCGGCCTTGGCGCCGCGCGCCTCCAGGTTCAGCAGCGAGGTGAAGGTGAAGCCGGTGATGGCGTCCACGTCGCCGCGCACCAGCATGGTCTCGCGCAACGGCGGGTCCATGGCCGTCCACTGCACGTTGCCCACGCTGTTGGCCTTCTGGAAGATCGGGAAGGCGCGGCGGCCGGCGTCGAACACCGGGGCACCGAGCTTCTTGCCCGCCAGGTCGGCCGGCTTGGTGATGCCGCTCTTCTTGAGCGCCATGACCGAGGCCGGGGTGTTGTTGTAGACCATCATCACCGCCACGGGCTTGTTCTGCGCGTCGGGGTTGTTGGCGTGGAACTCCATCACCGCAGCCAGGTCGGCAAAGCCCATGTCGTAGGTGCCCGAGGCCACGCGCTGCACGGCGCCGCCCGAACCGTTGCCGGCATCCACCGCCACATCCAGGCCCGCCGCCTTGAAGTAGCCCTTGGCCACGGGCTGCAGGAACAGGGCGGCCGGGCCCTCGAAGCGCCAGTCGAGCTGGAACTTGATGGGCGTGGTGGCCTGCGCATGGGCCAGGGAGAAGCTGCCGGCGGCGACCAGCAGCACGGCGGCTTGCAGGAGGGAGCGTTTGTTCATGGGGAGGGTTCCTGTCGAGAGTGGCAGAGAAATAAAAATAGGCGAAACGCGCTGGCGGCCGGTGTGCACCGCTGGTGTGCGATGCAGAGCAAACAGCAAAAACGATGCCCGCTTTCAGGGGCGCGGGGCCGGGGTGTGGCCTATTGTTCGCCAGATTGGTGCATGTGGCCCTACAGGCTTTCCCGAAATGGTGCACGCCGGCAGCGGGCATCGTCGGCAGCCCGCGCCAGCGCGCGCATTGGTGCAAACGCGCACGCCACATGGGCGCGCCAGTGGTACAACGAAAGTCCATTCTTAGCGAACGGCTTTGGGAGGCCCCTCATGGCAAATATCCAGGATTTCTTCGAGAACGTACAACTGCCCACCATGCCTGACGTGGCGCGCGAGCTGATCGCCACCATGAAGGATGACGACATCCCCTTCGAGAAGGTGCGCGCGGCGATCTCCAAGGACCCGGCCCTCACGGCCAAGCTGATCCGCCTGGCCAACAGCGCGCGTTTCGGCCTGCCGCGCCAGGTGGCATCGCTCGACGATGCCATCACCATGGTGGGCCTGAACCAGGTGCGCACCCTGGCCCTGGCGTCGTGCATGTCCGGCGTGTTCAAGGACGCTTCGGGCGTGGACGCCGAAGCGTTCTGGAAGGAGAGCATGGCTACCGCCGGCTACGCGCAGTGGCTGGCGCGCACCCTGGGCTCGGACGTGCAGGAGTCGTGGCTGGCCGGCTTTCTGGTGCGCCTGGGCGAGCTCATCATCGCGCAGAAGATGCCCGAGCAGATTCCCGCCATCGAGCAGTTGCCGCACCATGCGGGCGGGCGCTGGGAGCGTGAGCGCTCGCTGCTGGGCTTCACCGAGGCGCAGGTGACGGGAGAGCTGGCGCGCCGCTGGCGCTTTCCGGACACCATCGTGCGGGCGCTGGAGACGGCCGAAGACCCCGTGGCCTCCGTACCCTTCTGCCGCCTGGGCGGCATCCTGCACGTGGCCACCTTGCTGGCCGAGATCGGGCTGGAAGAACCCAAGTCGCCCGCCGACACCATCGCCAGCCTGCCGGCCGAGGTGACCAAGGCCCTGCAGCTCGACCCCGACTGGCTGGTGGAGCACCTGCCGCCCGTCGCCGGCTACGTGGACGTGTCCATCCGTTAGCCAAAAAAAAGCCCCAGGGCCTGGGCCTTGGGGCTGCTTCGCGCGGGGGACCGTCGTCTACTTCGCCGTGCGCGAGCCCGCGTTGGCCGCAGCCAGCGCGGTCATGTTGACCACGCGGCGCACGGTGGCCGAGGGGGTCAGTACATGGGCCGAAGCCGCCGCACCCAGCAGGATGGGGCCGATGGTCGTGCCCTGGCCGCTGGTGGTCTTGAGCACGTTGAACAGAATGTTCGCGGCGTCCAGGTTGGGGCAGATCAGCACGTTGGCCGAACCCTGCAGCGTGGTCTCCAGCAGGCTGCTGTGGCGCACGCTTTCGGACAGAGCGGCATCACCGTGCATCTCGCCATCGCACTCGATGTGCGGCGCGGCCTGCGCGAACAGGTCGCGCGCCAGGCGCATCTTGCGCGCCGACGGGCGGTTGGACGAGCCGTAGTTGGAGTGCGACAGAAAGGCCACCTTGGGTGGCAGGCCAAAGCGCTGCACCTCGTCTGCGGCCATCTGGGCAATCGCGGCCAGGTGCTCGGCGTCAGGGTCTTCGTTGATGTAGGTGTCGGCGATGAACAGCGTGTGCTCGGGCAGCATCAGCGCGTTCACCGTGGCAAAGCCGGGTGCGCCCTTCTTCACGCCGATGATGTCGCGGATGTGCTCCAGGTGGCTGTCGAACTTGCCCACCATGCCGCAGATCATCGCGTCGGCATCGCCGAGCTTGACCATCAGCGCCGCGATCAGCGTGTTGGAGCGGCGCACGGCGGCCTTGGACGCCTCGGGCGTGGCGCCACGGCGGCCCATGAGCTGGTGGTAGGTCTCCCAGTATTGGCGAAAGCGCGGGTCGTCCTCGGGGTCGCAGATCTCCACGTCCTTGCCTGGCTGCAGGCGCAGGCCGGCCTTGGCGATGCGCGTGGCGATCACGGCCGGGCGCCCGATCAGGATGGGCTTGGCCAGGCCTTCGTCCACGGCCACCTGGGCGGCGCGCAGCACGCGGTCGTCTTCGCCTTCGGCATAGGCCACGCGCTGCGGGTTGGCCTTGGCGGCCGCGAACACGGGGCGCATGAACATGCTGGTCTGGTAGACGAAGCGCGTCAGGCTCTCGCGGTAAGCCGCGTAGTCGGTGATGGGGCGCGCGGCCACACCCGATTCTTCGGCAGCCTTGGCCACGGCAGGTGCGATGCGCAGGATCAGGCGTGCGTCGAACGGCGTGGGGATCAGGTAGTCAGGCCCGAAAGACAGCTCCTTGCCCGCATAGGCGGCGGCCACCTCGTCGCTCATTTCGGCCTTGGCCAGGTCGGCGATCTCGCGCACGCAGGCCAGCTTCATGGCCTCGGTGATCTTGGTGGCGCCGCAGTCCAGCGCGCCGCGGAAGATGTAGGGGAAGCACAGGACGTTGTTGACCTGGTTGGGGTAGTCCGAGCGGCCCGTGGCGATGATGCAGTCGGGGCGCACGGCCTTGGCCAGCTCGGGGCGGATCTCGGGCTCGGGGTTGGCCAGCGCCAGGATGATGGGCTTGCTGCCCATGGTCTTGACCATCTCGGCCGTCAGCACGCCAGGGGCCGAGCAGCCCAGGAACACGTCGGCACCGTCGACCACGTCGGCCAGGGTGCGGGCCTCGGTCTTTTGCGCATAGCGCTGCTTGGAGGCGTCGAGCCCGCCGGGGCGGCCTTCGTAGATCACGCCCTTGGAGTCCACCATGAAGACGTTCTCGCGCTTCACACCCAGGCCCACCATCACGTCCACGCAGGCAATGGCAGCAGCACCCGCGCCCGACACGGCGATCTTCACCGCGCCGATCTCCTTGCCCACCAGCTCCAGGCCGTTGAGCAGCGCAGCGCTGGAGATGATGGCCGTGCCATGCTGGTCGTCGTGGAAGACCGGGATGTTCAGCCGGTCCGACAGCTTCTTTTCGATGTAGAAGCACTCGGGCGCCTTGATGTCCTCGAGGTTGATGCCGCCCAGCGTGGGCTCCAGCGCCGCGATGATCTCGACCAGCTTGTCCGGGTCGCGCTCGGCCAGCTCGATGTCGAACACGTCCACGCCAGCGAACTTCTTGAACAGGCAGCCCTTGCCCTCCATCACCGGCTTGCTCGCCAGCGGGCCGATGTCCCCGAGGCCCAGCACGGCCGTGCCGTTGGTGATCACGCCCACCAGGTTGCCGCGCGAGGTGTAGTCGAAGGCCTTGGACGGGTCGGCCTCGATGTCGAGGCAGGGGTAGGCCACGCCCGGCGAGTAAGCCAGCGACAGGTCGCGCTGGTTGGACAGGGGCTTGGTGGGGGTGACCGCGATCTTGCCCCGGCTGGGGTTGCGGTGGTATTCGCGAGCGGCGTCGCGCAGTGCCGCTTCAGCAGCGGAAAGGTTCTGTGTCATACGGAAATCCTGCAGGAGATTCTCAGCAAATGCCAAAAATAAGCTTACTCCATGGCGGGAGCTATGGGAGTGAGGGTTAATGCGTTGATTGCATGGGTTCCAACCCTGATTCCATGGGTGCGATGGCTTCGGGGAGGAGCCTGACCTTGCCCGGGTGGGGCAGATGAGGCGAGGCGGGGGCGGTGGGCCCCGGTGCATGGCAAAAATCGGATTGTCTTCCTTTTCAGAAAGCCAATAGGCTTATCCAGGTTTGGACAGCCGTGCCTTTTTGTTGGCCTCCACCTTGCGGGTGGCCGGCGCCAGGCCGGGGATTTCCAGGGTGCTCAGGTCCAGGTGCGTCACGCCCATGCTGCGCAGCAGCAGCAGAAAGTCAGACGCCTTGAACGCACCCCGGCTCTGGCGCGTGGTGAGGTTGTTCGGGGTTTGCTCGATGCCCAGCTCGGTGAGCAGCTCCGACACCTCCTGCCAGCCCCAGCGCTTGTCGTTCTTCGCGGCGGTCAGGGCCTTGCGCACCTGCTCCTTGGCGAGGGTGTGGACATGGTCGCTGTCGCTGCTCATAGGCGCAACTGGCTGCGCACGCGCTTCATTTCGGCGTGCAGTTCGTCGGTGGTGCGGTGCTTGAACTTCTCGGGCAGCAGGCTGCGGCGCGATGCCTCGGAGATGGCCAAAAGCTCCATGTACTCGATCATCAGCGTGTCGCGCGTGGGCATGTAGTCCACCGCAGCCTGCAAAAACACCTCGCGCGTCAGTCGGCCATCGGCGCGCTCGGCCAAGTCGATGGACAGCAGCGTCAGCGCTTCGAGTTCGGCGTTCGAGAACTCGGTGTCTTCCAGCGCGGCCTCCATCCAGCCTGCGCCGGCGCCATCATCTTCGTCATCGTCCTGCGGCGGCTCTTCGATCGCCTTGCCAAAGCGCTTCAGGATCACGCGCACGATGTTCGCGCGCTCGGCCCCGTTCTCGGGGAAGAACAGCGGTATCTTGGTGTCGAAGCGGCCGGGCCGCTTCATGTCGGCATCAAGCTTGTCGGGCCGGTTGGTCATCATGATGAACAGCACCTGGCCCCGGTTGTCGGTGTCCGACATGAACTCCTTGAGCCGCGCCGTGACGCGCGACGAGGTGCCGCCGTCCTCGTCGCCTTCGCCGCCCAGGCTGCGGTCGCCCTCGTCGATGATCAGCGCGATGGGCCCCATGGCCTTCACCATGGCCAGCACCTTCTCCAGGTTGCTCTCGGTCGCGCCCACCCACTTGGAGCGGATGTTCTTGAGCATCACCGCCGGTATGCCGGCCTCGCGCACGAAGGCCTTGGTCACGAAGGTCTTGCCCGAGCCCATGGGCCCCACCACCAGAATGCCCATGGGGATGCGCGCCACGTTGCCCGAGCGGATGGCGGCGGCAATGGCCGCCAGCTCGGCCTTCACCATGGTCATGCCGCCCACGCCTTCGAGACCGAATTTCGGCTCGACGAACTCGATCAGGCCAAAGCACTCCTGCGTCACCAGCTCGCGCTTGCGCGTGCGCAGCAGCGCCGCGATCTCCTCGAAGGCGTTGCCCTTGGCTGGCGCCTTGCTGCCCGGCTGCAGCAGGTGGCGTATCTGCTCGTTGGTCTGCCCGCTGGTCAGCTTGGTCAACTGCTTGGCGCGCGCCTCGGCGTCCTCAGTGCCAGCGATCAGCTCCTTGATCAGGGCCTCGCGCTCGGCATCGTTGGGGGCTTGCGCATTGGCGTCGTTGCCCAGCAGGCCGAACAGCTGTACCAGGCGCAGGCCCGAGGCCTGCTGCGCCAGCCGCGTGACCTGACCGGCATCGAGCGAGCTGTCGGCCATGCGGATGGTGGTTTCGCGCTCGGCCTGGCCGGGCATCGGTATCTCGACGGTGGCGATGCGCGGGTTCGACAGGATCTGCGCGTTCAGCTCGGCCAGCGATTCCACCAGCAAAAACACCACGTTGTCGCTGTCGCCGATCTGTGGGTTGAGTGACCAGCGGTGCAGCTTGGCAATCGCCTGCCGGTCCTGCATGGTCATCATCGACGGGTCGCCCGCCGGGAACAGCGAGCCCGCGTAGTGGATCACCACCGCCGTACCGCTCTCATGCATCAGCGCGGCCTCGATGCCTTCCAGCGGCTCGGCCTCGGCGTCGAACGCACGGCCCGCCAGCGCCTGCGTGCCCGAGGCGATGCTGTGCGAGAGCACGCGTTTTTTCTTGCCCTCCAGCAGCGAGCGGAACAGGTACTGCTCCAGTTCGACGAACTTGCCATCGAGCAGGATGCGGTCGTAGATGTTGCGGTACAGCACGAAGACCGAGGCATCGCCACTCAGGTAGCGCCGGCGCACGGTGTCGACCCAGGCCGGCGTGGCGGGCGTCGCGGTCGTGGCGGGGGAGGAGGGTGTGCTCACAGGATTCCTTGGGCGTGGCGGGCGCGCCGCCCCAGGGCAGCGCGCGGTGGACTGCGGTGGCGGCTGAAGAGCGCTTTACATCTGCTTGGCGCCAGCGCCTTGGGCGCGGGCGGCCTTGAGCTGCGCCAGCTGCGCTTCGGCCGTGGCGCGCGAGGCACCCTTTTGCAGGCCCTTCATGCGCACGTCCAGGTCGGCGCCGCGCAGCTCGTCGCCCAGGTTGGCTTCGGAGATGACGTTGGCGATGTGGCCGCGCACGTTGTCCAGCGCGCGGATCTCGGCGTCCACCGACAGGCCTTCGAGCTGGCTGTGGATCTGGATCTTGGCCTTGGCGCCGGCCAACTTGGCCAGGTTGCGGTCGCGCTCGTCCTCCACGCGCTTGATCTCGCTCTTCATCTCGAGGAGGGCGTCCTTGATCTTCTCGGCCTCGGCCATGGCCGTCTCGGCCTCGGCCGTGAGCTCGGTCACCGACTGGTCGTTGTCGTTCTTCATCTGCAGGATGCTCACCGCCAGGTCGTCCTGGTTGGTGTCCATGGCCTGCTGCAGGTTGGCTTCGAGCTGGGCCTGCTTTTGCTTGGCGTTGTGCAGGCGTGTGGTCACGTCGTCACGCTGGCGAATGATGGCGCCCGCCGCCTTCTTCAGGCGGTCGTAGTTGGCCTTCATGCTGTTGATCGAGTTCTCGTACGCGATCTCGGGGTTGTTTTTCTCGATGCCCGAGACGAACAGCGAGAGAAAGCCCGTGAACAGGTTGCTCAGGCGGCCGAGGAAGTTGGAAGAAGCCATGGTGCAGGTTCCTTGCTTAGCTGTTGTTGACGTTGTCGAAGAAGATGCGGTGGTCCTGGGCGAACGCGGCAAAGCCCTGCTCGACCTGTGCCAGCATGGCCGCGCGCTGCGCGGGGTCGATGAAGTCGAAGGCGGCGTTCACGCCCTGGGTGGCCCACTCGAAGTGGTCGGCCTCCACGGCGCCGCCCTCGCCCGAGTGGATGCCCACCCAGGACAGGGCCTTGTGCTTCGTGCCGCCGATGTCCACCTCGGCGTGGAACAGGCGCTCGGCCAGGCCGCCGCCGGCCTCGCGCAAGGTGGCGCCGATCACGGTGAACTCGCGGTCGGCCAGCAGCTCGCTGCCCAGGTGGTAGCCCATGGCGTGGAAGATGGATGCGAGCGAATCGTCCTGCCCGCCGCCGTAGCCACGCATCACGCCCTGGTTGAGCGCCTTGAGCCAGGCCGGCTCGGCTGCCAGCGCGTTCAGCGTGGCCATGTCGGCCCCCGGCATGGTGGTCTGCACGATGCCCTTGAGGAAGGCCTGCGCCAGGCTGCGGTGCGGGTCGCGCGCGCGGGTGGAGTGGTCGTCGAACTCGTCGCGCGCCGCGTCGAAGATGTAGCTGGCCACCAGCACGTTGCGGTCGGCCGCCGGCAAAAAGGGCTCGGCCGGGTCGGTGAACAAATGGCGCGCGCAGCCGATCTTGCCCGCCAGCGACGCCACGCTGCAGCCGAAGTAGCCGTTCCAGGCGATGTAGCGCGCGAAGAAGCGCACCAGCCGGCCCGGCTCGCCGGAGACGATGGCGGCCTTGAGCGTGGCCTCCATCAGGCGCGTGTACTCGTCGAAATCGACGAGGGTCTGCAGGTGCGATTTCTGTACGGTGGTGGTCGTCATGGAAGGGGTCATTTCATGGCTTGTGCCGTGGGGCGGGGCAGGGGAGCGGCAGCGGCTTTTGCCACGGCGGGGCTCGGCACATGGACGCCGATGGTGTCCAGCTCTTCGCTGATGTCGGCCTCCAGGTTCTCTTCGATCGCCAGGCGGTCCACGCTCTCGCGCAGCCGGGCCGATGCATCGGTGGCCATGGGCATCGACACGGCTTGCTGGAAGACCTCCTCGATGATGTCTGGCATGGAGACCATGGCCGCCTCGATGGCGAACATGCGGCTGCTCAGGCGGCTGCTGCTTTCCATCAGCCGCTGGTAGTCCTTGCGTGCCTGCAGCAACTGGCGGCGTTCGCGCTCGCCGGTGGTCGCTTCCAGCTGCTCTTCCACGCTGCGCAGGCGGTCGGCGATCTCCTTCTTGCTCAGCTGGCTCTGGCGCTCGTTGGCGCTCACGATGGCCAGCCAGCGCGCCAGGTAGTCGCGCGTCACGTCCTTCAGGCGGTCGATGTCCTCCACGCTCAGCGCGCAGGTCTGGCTCTTGACCATGCGCTCCAGCGCGTCAATGCGGTCCAGCGTCTGCAGGTACACGCGCATGCGCTTGGAGCTGGGGTCGCATTCATTGCGGTCGCCCAGTTCCTTGAGCAGGCTGTCCACCTGCGCCTGGTAGCGCAGCGTGGCGTACTTGCGGCGCACCGCGTAGCGGAAGGTCGACATGCCCGGCACGTACAGCAGGGCCAGGCCTTCGACG
This sequence comes from Acidovorax sp. Root219, assembly GCF_001428665.1. Taxonomy (GTDB): domain Bacteria; phylum Pseudomonadota; class Gammaproteobacteria; order Burkholderiales; family Burkholderiaceae_C; genus Acidovorax. The sequence goes on along the minus strand of NZ_LMIJ01000003.1, from coordinate 242,358 downwards.
GCCGCATACGCCGTGCCCACGAAGACGAAGCCAGGCAGCCCGTAGGGGAAGGACATCAGCACCGCCAGCGCAGCAGCGCCCAGCGATGCCGTGACGTTCCACTTGCTGGTCAAAAACTCCTGGATGTACGGGGGTTCTTCCCGTTCGCCCGGGTCGAATTTCATACGCTCAGCGTGATCTGGCCATGGCCCTTCGCGTCGCGCAGCGACGTGAGGATGCGGTCCTGCATGCGCAGGGTCTCGGTGGAGCGTGACCAGGCCTCCGAGCGCGGGTGCTCGGCGTGGATGGCAAAGTCATCGGCAATCTTCGCGGGCTGGGGCGAGAGCACGATCACCCGGTCGCCCAGGGCCAGGGCCTCGCTCACGTCGTGCGTGACGAAGACCACCAGGCACGGGTTGGCCTTGCACAGCGACAGCAGCAGGCGCTGCATCTCCTCGCGGGTCTGCGGGTCCAGCGCGCCAAAGGGCTCGTCCATCAGCAAGATGCGCGGGCGCAGCACCAGGGCACGCGCCAGCGCCACGCGCTGGTTCTGCCCGCCAGACAGTTGCGCCGGGCGCATGGCCTTCTTGTCGGCCAGGCCCACGGCGGCGAGCATGGTGTCCACCCGCTCCTTCACCTCGGCCTGGCTGATGCGCCCTTTCCACAGCTTGAGCGTGAACGGAAAGGCCACGTTGTCCCACACCGTCAGGTCGGGGCGGTTGGCGTACTGCTGGAACACCGTCACCGCATCGTCGTGCTGGTCCAGGCACTCCTGGCCGTCGATATCCACCCGGCCCTGGGTCGGCGTCTTCACGTTGAACGGGCGCACCCCGCCCATCATGCGCATCAGCGTGGACTTGCCGCAGCCCGAGGGGCCCAGCAGCATGTTGATGCTGGGGTTCTCCAGTTGCAGGTCGATGCCGTCAATCACGCGCAGCACGCCCTTGCCGTTGGCGGCAGGGTACTCCTGCACGATGCCGCTCATGTGGATGGAAATGCTTGCAGCGCTCGGGGTCGATGTCATGCTTGGCTTTGTTGTATCAGTTCTTATTGGGGGTGCATGCCTTGGCCGTCAAACGCTCTGTTCCCAGGGGAACATTTTTCGCTTGGCCCAGGTCATCAGGCGGTGCGTGATCAGCGCCAGCGCAATGATGGTGATGATGCCCGCGAACACCTGGTCCATGGCCGAGAAGCGGCGCGCGTTCTGGATCAACTGGCCCAGGCCCTCCTTGGCGTTCACGTACTCGGCCACGGTGATGTAGGTCCACATCACCGAGATGGCGATGATGATGCCGTCCACGATGCGCGGCATGGCCATCGGGATCACCGCGCGGCGGATGCATTCCCACGGCGTGGCGCCCAGGTCGCGTGCGCTGATCCAGTACGACTGCGGCACCGAGCGGATCGCGTCGCGCACCAGCGGTATCAGGTAGACCACCGCGCCCGAGAACAGGAAGACGATCTTCATCTCCTCGCCAATGCCGAACCACATCACCATGATGGGCAGCAGCGCCACGATGGGCGCCGAGCGGAACGGGTCGATCAGCGGCGACAGCGTGGCGTTGATGCGCGGCGATGCCCCCATCAGAATGCCGATGGGCAAACCGATCAGGATCACCAGAATGCCCGCCACCACCAGCCGCCCGCCCGACCACAGCACCGAGGTCAGCAGCAGGCTCTCCTGGCGCACGGGGTCCCACGCCAGGCGTGAGAAGGCCATGGCCACCTCCCACGGTGCAGGCAACCGGTTCGAGTTGACCAGGCCCGATGCGCTCACCAGCGCCCAGGCCACCAGCACCACCACCACGGCGCCCACGCCCAGCATGCGCTGGGTCTGGGGCGAGATCGGATGGCTGGGGTTCCAGAATTGGGCCATCGCCGGCCCCTCAGCGTGCCAGCACGGCGATGCGGGTGGCGCGGTTCATCTGGCGGCAGGTGTCCAGGTCCACTTCCAGCGCGGCGGGGTTGCCTTCATTGCAGATGGGGTTGTTCGAGCCATTGCCCACCACCTTGAAGCGCGCGGCCGGAATCTCCCACTGCGTCACCACGTACTTGGTCACCGCATCGGCCCGCGCCTTCGACAGGCGCTGGTTGGCCTGCGCACTGCCGGTCGAATCGGTGTTGCCCGAAATCTCGAAATACGCCGAGCCATTGCTGTTGATGAAGGGCACCACCTGGGTGTCGATCACTTCCTGCGCCTTCTTGGTCAACTCGGCCTGGCCCACGGGGAAGTTCACGCTCACCGGCTTGGTCAGCGCGGCGGGGCGAGTTTCGGCCTTTTGCATGCCGGCCGTGTCGAAGGTGAACTCGGGCTTGGCGGCGGCGGCGCGCGCGGCCTGGTTGTCCTTGAGCAGGGCGTTGATGAAGCGGTAGTCGAACGAGTTCTGCGGCGAGACCACGGGCGAATTCGGGTTGGCCAGCGAGCCGGCGGCGCGGTAGATCGCGTCGAACTCGCGGTACACGCGCTCGTAGTGGTTGGTGTCGCCCGCCAGGCCCAGAATGCGGGCGTTGTCGTCCAGCCCCGTCCATACCAGGTTGGAGAACAGGCTCGAGATGAAGGGCATCCCCTCCTTCTTGGCCAGTTGGTCGAAGAAGGGCTCGGTGCGCACCAGCGCTTCGGCGGCGCCGGCCGGGTTGGCGCGGGCGGCGGTCACGCCGTCCATCCAGCCCTTGACGAAGCCCTGGAAGGCCTGCTGGCTGGCAGGGTCCTGCAGCATTTTCTGGTTGCAGACCATCACGTCGTAGATCAGATTGGTGGCCACCTTGGTGGAGTACACCACGCGCGCGCCAGGGGTGGCCTTGACGGCCAGCGACAGGTCCGGGTCCCACAGCACGGCGGCGTCCACGCTGCCGGCAGCGAACGCGGCGCGCACGCCGGGTGTGCCCTCGTCGGCGTTGATGTAGACCACGCGGTCGAGCACGTTGGCCTTTTGCTTGGCGCTCAGGCTCGAGTTGTTGATGGCGTTGATGAACAGGCCGTGCGAAGGCGTGTACTTGAGCAGCGCCACCTTCTTGCCCACCAGGTCCTCGATGCGCTTGATGTCCGGGTCGCGGGCGATCACGGCGTCGGCACCCTGGGTGTTGTCCACGATCATGATGGCGCGGCCATCGAGCTTGGTGTTGATCAGGTTGGGCTGCTCCTGCGCCCAGAAGTCCGAGGTGCGCCAGGCGCACTGCGCCGTGTTGCTCTCGAAGATGGTGGTCAGCGTCGGGATATCGTCCTGGATGATGAACTCCACGTTCACCCCGGCCTTCTGGAAGATCGAGCCTGGCTGCGTCTTCAGGCTGTTGCCGTTGGCCACCAGGGCCGGCGCATAGCCGTGAAAGCTCACGATGCTGACCTTGAGCGGGTTGCCGGCCGAGCCCAGCGCACCGCCCTTGGGCGCCGCCACGGCGGGGGCAGACGGCGTGTTGCCGGCCACCACCGCGGGCGCGGTTGTGCTGCCCTGCGGGCTGCTGCTGCCGGCCGGGGCCGACGCCTCGGTGTTGCCCAGCTTGTCCTGCACCCACATCTTGCCGCCCATGTTCCACAGGACGGATCCCGCAGCCCCCACGACGATGACCGCGATCAGCGCCTTACCCATGCCAGTCAATTGCATTGCCAACTCCTACTTTATTTTTGAACCTGTGATTGGCCCGAGAACGTGATCACGATCTGCCCCAGGCGGTTCATTTCTGCATCCAGCCGGGCGGATTCCCTCTCCCCGGCCTCCTGATTTGTCCTGGCCGCCGCTCGCACATCGGCCGTCTGCTGCGCGGCGCGCGCCACGCCCCGGTCCAGCAGCTCTGTCAGCTCGGCAATCTGCTTGCGCACCTGGGCGCTCTTGTCCTGTTCTTCGGCCTGGATGGCAGCGATCTCGCGGTCCGCATTTTGCAGTGCGGAAGCCACTTGCTGCGCAATCTTTTGCTTGGCGATGGCCAGCGCCTTGACCTTGCGTTGCGCGTCCAGCACGGAATCGTCCACCGTCCAGGTCTCGTCGGCGTCGTCCATGGCCTTGATGGCCTGCTTGCGCACCTCCATCGGCATGCTTTCCAGCCCCGCCATCAGCTTGAGCAGCTTTTCGGCGCTGTAGGACACGGTGGGCACGTTGGCCTCTCGGTACAGGTCGGCAAAATCCTTTTGCTCGGCCACCACACTCTGCTCGGGCGCCAGCGCGGGTTGCTGCTGCGCGGCGGGCGCGGGCGCAGGTTCGGGCTCCGCCTCGGGCTCGGGGTAGGCCTCGGTGGGCGTGTACCGGGTGGTGTCCTCCTCCGGGTCGAGCGTCACAAGACCGGTGGCCGCCAACATTTTGCTGAATTTTGTGCGCATTGGATTCCTTGCAAAGGATCAATGTAACGTACCGCACTGTACGTCAGGTTGCATGGGTGCAAGTTGCGAACTTGTGTGGCCGAAGCACAACCCGCCCCAGAGGGAAAATGTTCGCCGGCGGACTGTCCCCCTTTTCCATCGGTGTTGCATGGGTTTCTCTTGCAAAGCGGTCCACACCGGGCCCTGGAAACAAAAAAGCCCCCGGTGGTCAGCCGGGGGCTTGGTTGATTGGGGCGAGCCGGATCAGTGGGCTTCTGCCTGGCGCGCTGCGTTCACGGCAGCGCTGGTGTCCTTGCTGGCGCCGTTGAAAAATACATTCAGCGCCACGGCCGTGATTGAGGCCAGCAAAATGCCCGATTCGATCAGCGGATGGATGGCATGCGGCATCCACTGTCGAAAGCTCGGCGCGATCAGCGGGATCATGCCCACGCCGATGGATACGGCGACGATCATCGCGTTGAAGCGGTTGGTCTTGAAATCCACCCCGCCCAGGATGCGGATGCCCGTGGCCGCCACCATGCCGAACATCACCAGCCCCGCACCGCCCAGCACCATGGTGGGCAGCGACTCCACCAGCGCCGCCATCTTGGGCAGCACGCCCAGGATGATCAGGATCACGCCGCCAGCCACGCAGACAAAGCGGCTCTTCACGCCCGTCACCGCCACCAGCCCCACGTTCTGCGAGAAGCTGGTGTACGGGAAGGTGTTGAACACACCGCCCAGCAACGTGCCCAGGCCATCGGTGCGCAGGCCCCGCGTCAGGGCGGCCTGGTCGATCTTGCGGTCGGTCATCTCGCCCAGCGCCAAAAACATGCCGGTCGACTCGATCATCACCACCACCATCACCAGCGTCATGGTCAAAATCAGGATGGGGTCGAACACCGGCAACGCGATCTCGAACGGAAGCACCAGGTCGAACCAGTCGGCCTTGCCCACCTTCTCGAACGACATCATGCCCATGGCGGCAGCGGCCACCGCCCCGATCACAATGCCCAGCAGCACCGAGATGTTGGCGATGAAGCCCTTGGCAAACTTGGCGATCAGCAAGATGGACACCAGCACCAGCGCCGAAATGCCCACGCCCGTCAGGTCTGCATAGCGCGGGTTGGGCACCGTGGGCACCACCGCAAAGCCCTTGGGCACGGGCGGCAGCGACGAGCCGGGCGCCCCGGCGGCCGACTGCGCCTCGGTCAGCCATTTGATGTGGTCGGGGTTCACCACGTTGGGCGCTGTGGGCCCCACGGGGTTGCCAAAGATCCAGTTGATGCCCACGCGCATCAGGCTGATGCCGATGACCGCGATGATGGTGCCCGTGACCACCGGCGGAAAAAACCGCAGCATGCGGCTGACCATGGGCGCGATGAGGATCGATATCACCCCCGCCCCGATCACCGAGCCAAAGATCAGCCCCGCCCCCGCCGTGCCGCTGGTGCTCTGCGCCATGGACACCATCGGCGCCACCGAGGCAAAGGTCACCCCCATCATCACCGGCAGCTGGATGCCGAACCAGCGTGTGGCGCCCAGCGCCTGGATCAGCGTGACCAGGCCACAGACGAACAGATCGGCCGAAATCAGCTTGGCCACCTGGTCGGGCGTGAGGTTCAGCGCCCGGCCCACGATCAGCGGCACCGCCACCGCCCCGGCATACATCACCAGCACATGCTGCAGCCCCAGCGCCCCCAGGCGCGCTATGGGCAGTTGTTCATCCACAGGGTGCACGGACGGTTGCATGGCAAAGCTCCTTCGGGTGGGTCGGTCTGTCGGGTGTCGTTGGAATGCGGACGGCGCACGCCATAACGTGTACAGCCATCCATACAAAAAGTGTATACACGATATGGCGGCAACCTTATCCCGGTAAACCCTAGGGCAGCGCAAAGCCAAGCCCATTGCGCACCGCGCACGCTGCGTTGAGCGGTCTGCGTTGTTGCAAATGCTCGCCATAGCTCCACTATGGCTGCGCTTTGCGCCTAGCAGCCCATCTCAAATCAGCGCACGCACCATCGCAAAGACTCGGCTTTGCGCTGCCCGAGGAAGTCGCAGACTCTGCAGTCGTTGGGGGAAGATCAGGCCAGCAAGGCCTTGACGAGGTCGAGCTGCCGGTCCGGCCGCCCGGTGTCCAGCGCCAGATTCGCCTCGATGCGCTGCAGGTGCTCCGTCATGCTGGCTACGGCGGCCTGCACGTTGCCGCCTTTGCACAGCGCCAGAAAGTCGGCATGCTCCTCGGACGAGCAGTGCGGGTCGTTCGACGAGTCGTACAGCATGGCGATCAGCGAGCTGCGGGCTACCAGGTCGCGCACCAGCTGCGCCAGGGTCTGGTTGCCGGCCGCCTCGGCCAGCACCACGTGAAAGTCGCCCAGCAGCTTCTCGCGCACCCGGCCGGTGGTCGTGCTCTCTCGCAGCGCCGCCCGCTCAAAGCGGATGTGCTGCTCCAGCATCTGGTAGTCGGCCGGCGTGGCGCTGGCGATGAACAGGCGCACCACCTCGGCCTCGAGCACGCGGCGCACGCTGAACACCTCGCGCGCCTCCTGCACGCTGGGCCGGCTCACAAAGGCGCCCTTGTCGGGGATGATCTCGATCAGCTTGTCCTTGGACAGCATCACCAGCGCCGCACGTATCTTGGTGCGGCTCACGGTGTACACGCGGCCCAGCGCCTCCTCGCGCAGCCAGGTGCCCGGGGGCAGGCGCTTTTCGACGATGGCGGTGGCCAGGTCCTGCGCAATGCTCTCGGTGGAGGCCAGGCGCCCGTCCGCCGCTGCCGCTTCGGGCGCTGGTTCGGCAGCAGGCGTCAGGTCGGCGGGAAGGGCTGTGGGGCTCGTACGGGCGCGGGGCATGGTGGCCGATTGTGGCCTGATTGGCCGGGCTGCAGTGCAGCAGGCCTCAGGCGGCGCGGGATATGCGGGCTGGCGGCACCGCCGCCATGGGCGCCAGCGCAAACCCCGCCAATGCCCCGGCCATGGCCTTGGGCAGCGGCCGCGCCAGCTCGCCGTGCTTGCTCGTGCGCAGGCCCAGCAGCACCAATGATTCGACCATCGACGTGGCAGCCGCCACGCCGTCGATCACCGGCACGCCCAGCGTGTGGCTGATGTGCTCGCACAGATCGGCCATGCCCGCGCAGCCCAGCACCAGGGTGTCGCAGCCGTCCTCGGCCAGCGCGCGGCGGCATTCGTCGGTGATGCGTTCGCGCGCGTTCGAGCCCGGCACCTCCAGCTCCAGCACCGGCAGCTCGCAGGCGCGCACGTTGGCGCAAAAGCGCTGCATGCCGTAGATCTCGGCCAGGTGCCAGGCCTGGCCCATGGTGCGGCCCAGCGTGGTCACCACTGAAAAGCGAGAGCCCACCATGCTGGCCAGGTGCATGGCCGCCTCGGCAATGCCCACCACCGGGCCGCGCGCCAGCTCGCGCGCGGGCTTCAGGCCCGGGTCGCCAAAGCAGGCGATCACATAGCCGTCCATCCCCTCGCGCTCGCCCGCTGCAATCTCCTGCAGCAGGCCGGGCACGGCCAGCGCCTCGTCGTAATGGCTCTCGATGGAGGCCGGGCCCATGGCGGGGCTCACCGCCACCACCTCGGTGCCCGGCCGCGCCACGGCGCGCGCGCAGGCACCGATCTTCTCGGTCATGCTCCAGGTGGTGTTGGGGTTGATGATCTTGATGCGCACGGGCTCAGCTCTTTCGGTTCAATGCAAGGTAGATGACGAAGCCCAGGCCCATGCCGATGAACCAGGCGTAGTTGGCGGCCGGCCGCAGCACGGGCACCATCACGCACAGGATGGGCACAAGGGCCGATGGGATCAGCGTCCAGATCGCGCGCGGGTTGTAGCCCTTGCTGTACCAGTAGGCGCCGCGGCTGTTCATGGTGTACAGCTCGTCCACCAGCACCTGCTGGCGCCGCACGAAGTAGTAGTCGGCAATCAGGATGCCGAACAGCGGCCCGATGAACGAGCCCAGCACGTCCAGCGTGTAGTGGATCACCTCGGGGTTGGCGTACAGGTTCCACGGCGTGATGAAGATCGAGCCCACCGCGGCGATCATGCCGCCCGTGCGCCAGCTGATGTGCTGCGGCGCCACGTTCGAAAAGTCGAACGCTGGCGACACGAAGTTGGCCACGATGTTGATGCCCACCGTGGCGATCATGAAGGTCAGCGCGCCCAGCACCACCGCCGTGGTGCTGTCGATCTTGCTCACGGTGTGCACCGGGTCGGTGATCAGCTCGCCAAACACCGGCAGCGTGGCCGCCGTGGTCACCACCGTCAGCAGCGAGAAGAACACGAAGTTGATGGGCAGGCCCCAGAAGTTGCCCTTCTTCACTGCATCAAAGCTCTTGCCGTAGCGCGAGAAGTCGCCAAAGTTGAGCATCGGCCCGCTGAAATAGCTCACCACCAGCGCAATCGCCGAGAGCATCACCGGCAGCGCATCCCAGCCCTGAAACTTCACGCCCCCCAGGTTCAGGTCGATGTTCTTCCAACCCGCCTTCCATACCAGCCAGCCGCACAGCACGGCCATCACCACATACACCGCCGGGCCCGCCCAGTCGATGAACTTGCGGATCGCCTCCATGCCGTGCCAGAACACCAGCGCCTGCAGCACCCACATCACCATGAACGCCAGCCACCCCAGGCTCGACAGCCCTGCAAACCCGTGCTGCGCCACATCGGCATACGGCGCCAGGTTCGGAAAGAAGTGCAGCGCCAGCAGCAAGAAGGCCCCCGACGCCAGATAGGTCTGTATGCCGTACCACGCCACCGCGATCAACCCTCGGATGATGGCCGGTATGTTCGCCCCCAGCACCCCGAACGATGCCCGGCAGATCACCGGGTAGGGCGTGCCCGTCACCTGGCTGGGCTTGGCCACCAGGTTGCAGAAGAACTGCACGATGACGATGCCCACCAGCAGCGCCACCAGCACCTGCCAGCTCGACAGGCCCAGCGCGAACAGGCTGCCCGCCGTGATGTAGCCGCCCACGCTGTGCACGTCGGACATCCAGAACGCGAAAATGTTGTACTGCCCCCAGGTCTGGCGCTTCAGGGGCGCCAGGTCTTCATTAGTCAGGCGCGGGTCGTAGCCCGGCTTGATCAGGGCGTTGTCATGGTGCGGCCCGGCGGGCGCTGTGCCCCCGGCCAGAGGGGTGCTGCTGACGGCTGTGTTCACGGGTGTCTCCTCGTGTGGAAAAGGACGGGTTCCAGACATCTGCGGCCTGGTTGAAAGTTGCACCCTATATTTGTATACAAAAAATGGATGCAATAAAACACCGTCTGAACGGGAAATGCCTGGGGTTTACCCGTGGGTGTTTCGCAGCGCCCAAAACAAAGCCGCCCGGGCCTTGACGGCCGGGGCGGCAATGAGAGAAGGGGAAAAGGCGAGAGGGCGGTTCAGCCGTCCGTGCCAGCCCGAGGGCCCGCCAGCGGTGTCAGCGAATCGCGCAGCCGGTCGCGTACCAGCGGCTGCCCTGGGTTCAGGGCCGCTTCCACATGGCCGATGTGCGCCAGCAGCCGCTCGCGCGCCAGGGCCGTGTCGCCGGCTTCCAGCGCCTCGACGATGGACTCGTGCTCGGCGCACGACTGGCTGGCCTCGTGCCGCGACTGGTAGAGCGATGCCGCCAGCGTGGTGCGAGCCGTCAGGTCGCGCAGTATGTCGCTCAGGCTGCGGTGGCCCATGCTCTCGGCCAGGCAGACGTGAAAGTCGGCCAGCAAAAAGGCGCGCGTCGCCGCGTCCGCCCCTTCGATGGCCAGTTGCTCCTCGGCAATGTGGGCGCGCAGCCGCGGCGTCACCGACTGCAGCGGCCGCCCCGCGTCGGCCAATATGCCCGACTCGATGATGCGCCGAGCCGAGAACGCGTCGCGCGCGTCCTCCACCGTGGGCTCCACCACGTACCAGCCCCGGCGCGGGCGCACCTCCACAAAACCGCGCGCCTGCAACTGCATCAGCGCCTCGCGCACCAGGGTGCGGCTCACGCCGAACAGGTCGGCCAGCTCCTGCTCGCCCAGGCGCTCGCCGGGGGCGAGCTTCTGGGCCAGGATGGATTCCACCACCTGTTGTGCGATCTGGGTCTGGCTGATGCTCATGGGCGTGGTGGTCGTCAGTAGGGCGAGGCCGGCAGGCGGGCCCGGTTGGGCGCGGGGGAGGCTTCGAGGGTGAAGCCCGCCACCGTGCGCGACAGGTGGTGGGCCTGGTCGTTGAGCACTGCCGATGCGGCGGTGGATTCTTCGACCAAGGCTGCATTTTGCTGTGTCGCGCGGTCCATCTCTGCAACCGCCTGGTTGATCTGGCCGATGCCGGCACTCTGCTCGGTCATGGATCCATTGATTTCGCCCACGATCTGCGCCACGCGCTGGATGCTGTGCACGATCTCGTCCATGGTCTGGCCTGCCGCGCGCACACGCTGCGTGCCCGTGGCCACGCTGGCGCCCGAGGTGTTGATCAGCGCGCGCACCTCCTGCGCCGCCGTGGCGCTGCGGTGCGCCAGGCTGCGCACCTCGCTGGCCACCACGGCAAAGCCCCGGCCGTTCTCGCCGGCGCGCGCTGCCTCCACCGCAGCGTTCAGCGCCAGAATGTTGGTCTGAAAGGCGATGGAGTCGATCACGCCGATGATCTCGCCAATGCGGGCGGATGCGCTGGAGATCTCGTCCATGGTGCTCACCGCGCCGGCCACCACCTCGCCACCGCGCGTGGCGGCGGCACTGGCCGCGCGCGCCAGCTGCGCCGCCTGCGCGGCGGCATCGGCCGACTGCTGCACGGTGGCCGTCAGTTGCGACAGCGAGGCAGATGTCTCCTGCAGGTTGCTGGCCGAGGTCTCGGTTCGGTGCGACAGGTCGTGGTTGCCGGCCTTGATCTCGTCGGTGGCCGTCTTCATCGACTCCACGCCCTGGCGCACGTCCAGCAGCACCGCACCGATCTTGTCCACGAAGGCGTTGAACGACGAGGCGATCTGCGCCACCTCGTCGCGCCCGGTCACAGGCAGGCGGTGGGTCAGGTCGCCGCCGCCGGAGCCGATCTCGTCCATCGCATCGCGCACCTGCGACAGGCGCCGAAACGACTGCGCCGTGAGCAGCGCGCACGCCCCGGCCGCCAGCAGCGCCAGCAGCACCGTGGCAATGGCCGATGCGCGCAGCACGCTGGCCAGCCCCGCCGTGGCCTCGGCCTTGTCCAGCGCCACCACCAAAAACCAGTCCGTGCCCGGCACGGGCAGGGCGCGCAGCAGCTTGGCCGCACCCCCCAGGTCCACCTCCAGCGCATGGGCGGCGCCCGGCAGCGCCGCCACCACTGCGGGGGTGAGGGCGGGCGACAGCTCCGACGCAGGCTTGAGCATGCGCTGCGCATCGGGGTGGGCCAGCACCAGCCCGTCCTTGTCGATCACCATACCCAGGCTGCTGGGCGTGGGGTGCACGGCAGCCACCACCTCCTGCACGCCCTTGAGTGGCACGGCCCCGCTCACCGCGCCCTGCGCCGCCCCATCGCGCACGATGGGCGCCGCGAACGACACGAAGGGTTCGCCCGTTGAGGCATCGCCATAGGGCTTGGTGACCACCAGCTTGCCGGCCGCCACTGCGCTTTTGTACCAGGGGCGTGCCGTGGGGTCGTAGGTGGGAGGCGTGGTGGCGCTGCTGGACACCCAGCGCTTGTCCTGCCAGCCCGCCGTGGTGACGGGGAAGCCGCCCGCCTTGTTCATGTGCAGCACGATGCCCTGCGGGTCGCCGGGCTCCACCGCAGCGGCAGTGGCCTGCACGGCCATGGCCTTGGCGGCCACCCATTTCTCGATGGCCAGCGTGTTGCCCGAGGCAATGGCCGCCAGGTTGTCCTCGATGGTCTGCAGCGTGGCCGAGCGCACGATGGAATAGGTGGCTGCCCCCGTCAACGCCAGGGCGGCAGTGACGGCGACCGTGGTGATGAGCAGGATGCGGGTGCGAAGCGAGGTGATCATGGGGGGTGCTTCTGGCGGTGGATGGGAGGCGTGCCTTGATTCAGGCCGGGTGAAAGAGGGGGCGCATACGGATTTGCCTTCAATCGGATAGCTAGGCGGGGAGCCGCAGACAGTGCTGTGGCACGGCAAGGCGACCCAACGACGCTATACGTTTGAAGGCAAATCCGTATCAGCCCTTGGTGTCGCGGAACATGTCGGGGGACAGACTGTGCTTGAACCACTGCATGGCATTCACCATCAGCGCCTGCGACGACCTGGCCTGCACCAAAAAGGCATCCACCCGGGCCAGCAGGCGCGGCTCGCGCTTGCGCACCCCTATGTGGCAGGGGCTTTGCCGCAGCACGGCCAGGCGGCGAATGCGCTCGCGCAGGGCCGTGTCGGGTATCGATTCGGCCACCACGTTGCCGGCTGCAAAGGCGTCGACGGCGTGGCGCACATAGGCATCGAGCAGCGGGGCCGAGCTGTCGAACAGCACGGGCGTGGCCTGCGGCACCTGGGCCTTGAGCTCGGCTTCCTCCAGGCTGCCGCGCACCACGCCCACGCGCCGGCCCTTGAGCGCAGCGGCGGCATCTGCAGCGCCCGGGGCAGCGGCTTCGCCGAAGACGCCAATGTAGGTCGGCGCATACGCGGCAGAAAAATCGATATCGCGCTCGCGCTCGGCCGTCTTGCCCAGGCTGGCGATGATGATGTCCACCCGGTCTTCCAGCAGTGCCGCCATGCGGTCACCGCTGGCCACGGGCAAGGTCTTCAGGGCCACCCGCAGGTCGGCCGCCAGCATGCGCGCCACGGCAATGTCGAAGCCGTCCAGCACACCATTGCGCGTAAAGCCGAACGGCGGAAAATCCTGCGGCACTGCCACGCGCAGCACCTTGCTACGCAAGATGCGGTCGAGCTGGTCCGCCGGTGCGGCGCTGCCCTGTGCCAGGGCCGCACTGCCCCAGCCCAGGCTGCCCAGGCCGGTAGCGGCAGCGCCTGTCAGCACCAACTGGCGGCGGTTCAGGGAATGATGGCGCGGCTGCACGCTCACTCCTTGAGCGATTCGACGGCCTTGCCGTCCAGCACCGCATGGGCGCGCTCGCGGTCAATATCGCCCTCCCACGCGGCCACGGCCACCGTGGCCACGCAGTTGCCGATCAGGTTGCCCAGGGCCCGGGCAATGCCCATGAACCAGTCCACCGACAGCACCAGCACCAGCCCGATGGCCGGGATGGCCGGTATCGCCTGCAGCGTGGCCGCCAGCACCACGATGGCCGAGCCCGGCACCCCGTGCGCGCCCTTCGAGGTAACCAGCGATATCGCCAGAATCGTCAGCAGATCCGCCATCGAGATCGGCGTGTTGGTCGCCTGCGCAATGAACACCGCCGCCAGCGTGATGTAGATCGAAAACGCATCCAGGTTGAACGAATACCCCGTAGGGATCACCAGCCCCACCGTCGAATCGCGAATGCCCATGTGCTTGAGCTTGGCCATGATCTGCGGCAGCACGCTGTCCGACGAGGTGGTGGCAAACACCACCGCCAGCTCCTCGCGCAGGTAGCGCAGCAGCTTGAACAGACTGAAGCCCGACACCCGCATGATGGTGCCCAGCACCACCACCACGAAGATCGCCACCGCCGCATAGAACAGCACCACCAGCATGCCCAACTGCTTGAGCGAGCCAATGCCGTACTTGCCCACGGTGAAAGCAATCGCACCCAGCACGCCCAGCGGCGCCAGCTTGATGATGATGCCCATGGTCTTGAACAGTACGTGCGAGAGGTCCTCGATCAGCACCGTGACCCGCGCCCCGCGCTCACCCAGCATCGCCAGCGCGCAGCCGAACACGATGGAGAACAGCAGCACCTGCAGCACGTCGCCATTGGCAAACGCGCTGACCGCCGTGTTGGGTATCAGCTTGAGCAGAAAGTCCGTGAACCCGCCCCCCGTGAGCTTGCCCGCGTTCTCCACATAGGCGCCCATGGCCTTGGGGTCCAGCGCCTTGGGATCGATGTTCATGCCCACCCCAGGCTCGAACACAAAGGCCAGCACCAGGCCCAGCACCAGCGCAATGCTGGTCACCACCTCGAAGTAGACCAGCGCCTTGATGCCCACCCGGCCCACCCGCTTCAGGTCCCCCGTGCCCGCGATGCCATGCACCACCACGCAGAACACGATCAGTGGGATCAGCATCTTGATCAGCTTGATGAACCCGTCGCCCAGGGGCTTCAGGGCCACGGCGGTATCGGGCCACACCAGGCCCACCACCACGCCGGCTATGAGGGCCAGGATCACCTGGCCAAAAAGGGATTTGAAAAACCGCAGCATGCCCCGTCTCCTTCAGTTGTGTCTTGAAAGCAAATCTTGCATACAAGAAATGTAGGCAAGTTGGGAGCTGGGCGTATCAGGGTATGCCCGTAGCTGATCCCCTGTGAGGTGCAGCGGAATCTTGCTGCCAAACTCCGAGCAATTTTCTGAATTTGAATGCCTTGCCAGATTTGCGACACCACCTGTCCAAACGATGTTTCAAAGTGAGGTCTCCTTAATTTCAATAGAGACATCAAATGTTTTGGATTGCTGCTTTGGGCGCTACCCTTTCCTGGATGCTGATCAAACTCGGCGTGATGTCAGCAACTGTGGGCTTTCTGAGCTTGGCATTGAAGCTGCTGCTTGTTCTGGTGGTTGGGGCGGTCTTGGTCTGGAGTTGGACACGGCTTCGCAGCAAGGCATAGAGTGCAAATTTCATTCGGGTGGTAGACGCGCTGTTCGTGTATCGTGCGCGGCACGTTGGCAGCAGACCGAGGCAAAATTTCCGCAATGGATCAGGTGGCTTCTAAAACAAGGAATGGGGCGGAATGGCAAACGGCCAACATGACACGATCGCGTATCGTTTGTCGCAGATACTGATCAAGCTCAATCAGGCTGAAAAGCTTGATCCTGAGGATCTCGCACAGGAGTTCGGTGTCCATGTAAGGACCATCCAACGCGACCTGCGCGTACGACTTGCATACCTGCCTCTCACCAAGATTCAGGGCCGGTACCAGCTCAGCCCAGCTTACTTGGGAAAACTCAACTACAACGACATCGAGCGCTTCGCGGCCCTGGCTGGGGTGAAAGGACTTTTCCCGTCCCTGTCGGCAGAATCTCTCAGAAGTATCTTTGACAAGGCGATTGCTGTACCTTGGCTTGTCAAAGGCCATCACTATGAAGATCTGAGTGAGAGCCAGCCAATCTTTCGGCAGCTTGAAGCCGCAGTGATGGAGTCCCGCTTGCTCGACTTCGAGATGGCGGTGGCCGGAGTGCCGAAGGCCTACAAGGCCGTTGCGCCCTACCGCCTGCTCAATCTCAAAGGCATTTGGTACCTCGCAGCCGTTGACCAAGGAAAGTACAAGACTTTTGGGATCGGCAAGATGCTGCACGTGTTGGTCACCGAAAGCTCTTTCCACAAAGACCCGGCCTTGGAAATCACCATCGCGAAACAGGAGGGGGCTTGGCATTCCGAAGACAGCCATGAGGTCATGCTTTCAGTCGCCGCCCCTGTGGCCAGTTACTTCAAGCGCAGGCAGTTAGTGCCGAATCAAATAGTCAAATTGGAAAGCAGTGATGGGTCTTTGCAGATCAGCACTACCGTTGGACACCCAACGCAAATTCTTCCGATCATTCGATATTGGCTACCGCACATTCGGATTGTCAATCCCGCACCTTGGCAAGAGAGCCTTGAGCGAGAACTTGAGGAATATCTGGCTGCTTGCCGCGAATGCAGAACGAAGTAAGAACTGACCATAGCTCAATTGACGAACCCAAATGAATAATATTTCAACCCAAGCGGCGTTGTCTCGCTCCCCCGAAAACCTGGCGAAGCCTGAAGGACGGTGGGACAAGACAGTTGCCTTCCTGCAAAGAGACATCCGTTCGTTCTTCCCAAGCGAAGAGGGCAAAGACGAAACGGCGAATTTGCCGGACACCGCCGCTGCACCTGACGCACTCGGTCAGAGCGAGCATCCCATCGAATCCCTTGTCGATTTTGGAAAGCTGCCTGACATGGCCTTCAGGCGCGAAGTGCTCGATTGGAGAGACAACTTCCACGCCAACGTTACGAACATCATCACCGAGTTGCAACAGGCATTTTTTTATCAAGTGGATGCAGAGCTTAGGGATACCAGCGTGTTCCGAAAGCTGATCACGCGCCCGGCAAATGAGGTGCTTCAGGACAGCTTTGTTCGGATAGTTCGGATGCCGTTGATCACCGCTCTGCGAAAAGAGGAGGCCAATCTGAATGCCTGCGCACGGAAGTGGGCTTTGTTTGGCAAGGCCGATCTGGCTATCCACATGCGCATGCTGAACTCAGAATGCGCGAGCCTCTATGGCATCGGCTTCAAGCCTGGCAACAGGAGCTTGATCGAGGCGCGAGTACAGACCTTGTTGTTGGGCCCCGAGGGGTTTGCCATGCACTTTTGTGACCAAGGGTCGCAGCTTTCCCGAAAACTGATGGAGGTCAAAGAATCATGCTGAGCACCATTCCCTTTGAGATACCCGCAGAACTGCTGGGTCGGCTAGCGTCTGGCGAGGTGGTACGGTATGGAACTCTTCTGAAGGATTCGGTGACCGGACAAATCGTTCGACATGTTCAGGAGACTGGGGCCGCGCAATCCGTTCTATCCAGTCTCGCTGCGGGTCCTTTCGCACCTTTGTCAATGGTGGCTGATGTGGTGAATGCTGGAGCCAGCATGTATACCGGCATTCAAATCAGCCAGCTGAAGGCCATGATGGAAAATCTGCAGTTGCTGCAAGTGGCCACCCTTGGGGTCTCTCTTGCAGGAGTGGGTGTCAGCGTAGCGGGCTTCTACTACATGCACAAGCGATTCAATGCATTGGAAATTCGCATGGATCGCCTTGGTGAAACGCTACGGTCTGAGTTTGAGAGCCTGAGTCACCGGGATTTGCGTAAACAATTGCATCTCACGAAAAGCCTGTTGCAGCGGGCGCAGCAAGCGCAAGCACTCTCTGACCCGCGGCCCGAGTATTCTGAAGTTGCTGCGGGGCTGGCTGACCAAGCGGCATACTTTGAGGGTGAAATCGCGTTCATGGTCAAAGCTGAGGGACCGATCAGTCCCGAGGTGTTCTGGCAGCTGGCTCAGATGCTGATGCTCTGCAACAGTGTGCGAATCGACTGCAGAATTCGAACCAACGAACTGCGTCACGCGTTGGCCGTTGCGGACGCTGTATCGACCGATTACAACCACCTCTTCACCCATCTGACCCCCTTGTCGTTTGGACCCGCAGTCGACCAAGGGCTGGCTGCTGTAAAAATTTTGCGTGATGCGAGCGACGCAGCGGCGAGCAAGCCTTTTCTGATTGACTACTTGCGTACACGGAGGATCAGTGGCAGTGATTACATCGAAGCGCTGGAGCAGGAAAAGAGCAGTCCCTACCTCTTGCTGAGAACTGAGCACTGATGAGCTCCTGATTTCCTCGGATTTGTGCGAGTCCACCCGCTCAGGCGTGGTCGCAATACGGCCATGCTTTTAAAGGGCGAGGGTGATCCGAATGTCCTGCGGCGAGAAAAAACATGACCCGCTTGAAACCGTGGTGCGCTTCGTCTGCGGCGCATTGGCTGGTGCACTCGTGGGCTTCTGGATGGTCTTTCGCTTGAAGCTCTCCGGCTTTTTGCCGATGCTGGCCATCACCATGGGCTTTTGCCTGGTGTTCGCGTTCTGCGCAGTGCGCTATGGTGATGGCTTTTGGGCTGGCCTGTTGAGGCGATGACACTGGCACAGGCGCTGCAAAGAAAATGGCCGCTCCCAGTGAGGGGCGCGGCCTTTGCTGGCGGGGTAGTGACCTGCCGAGGCAGGCCATTCTCTAAGCATCAATACCCCAACGTCTTCCCATCCGGATTCCGTGGATCCGAGTACCCATACAGCGCTCCACCCCGCAGCTGGATCGTCTGCGTCCGCCCCATCGACGGCTTCACCGCGATGTTGTGGCCGCGCTGCTTGAGCAGTGCCAGGGTGTCGGGCGACAAGCCCTTTTCTACGCGCAGCTCGTCAGGCGTCCACTGGGGGTGGACGCGCGGTGCGGCAGCAGCTTCGGCGGGTTCATTCCGAAGTCAATCGTGTTCACCAACGTCTGCAGCACCACAGTGACGTAAACGTTGGGGTACGGCAGCCGCTTTGGCCACAATGATGGGCAGGCGCTGGGGCTGGCTTGCAAGCCCGCCCAGGCCTTCATGCAACAAAGGAAAGAAAAACCTCCATGGGAATGGCCACCTGTTTGCCTTGGTATCCCCTGAAGGCCCTCTGCGCTTCCAGGCCGATCCTTCCAAATGGCAGGAGTACCTGCACTCCGAAGCCGATGACCCGCCGGGCTGGTTGGATGTGGAGAAGGCTTGCCACGCCAATGCTGTGCGGTGACCCTATGGTGCGTATTTCGGTCGCTGCTGATCAGCCGCGCAGGAAGTCGTCTCTGGCACCTTTTGTTGAAACACGCACACGCCCGATGACTGGCTTTTGGCCTGGTACATTGCGGTGTCTGCGGCGCGCAGGTATTCGTCCACCGTCGCCAGCCTTGATGCACTGCTGACAAGTCCAATACTCGCGCCACTGATCACGGTGTGTTCGCCGACCACATAAGGCGCTGCGAGGGCGGCGGCGATCTGTTGAGCGCGGTTGCTGGCTTCGGCGGGATCAATGGACTCCAACAGCACATTGAATTCGTCGCCACCCATGCGGGCGACCAGATCAACCGCCCGCACGCAGGATTCGAGCCGCCGCGCCACCTGCTGCAACAGCCGGTCGCCCACATGGTGCCCGTAGTTGTCATTGACGGCTTTGAACCCGTTGAGATCCAGCAGCAGCACGGCGAACATGGTGGCTCCATCGCGTGTTGGCACGCCATCACCATTCGCAGCCTCGTTCTGGTGCAGCGCCATGAGATTCGCGAGGCGATCGCGGAACAACGGCCGGCCGGGCAGGCTGGTCAGCGCATCGTAGGAACTGCCACGGTCAGCCAGATCGCTCAACGAGCCCGCCATGCGCACCGCAACGCCGTCTTCAAACTCGGCGAGCCCGCGCCAATTGACCCACACCAGCCGTCCATCCGCGTGGAACGCGCGGAAATCCACCGAAAAGTTCGGGCTGTTCCCCAACAGATGCCTGCGGTAGGCCGCCTGCACGCGCGCGCGATCTTCGGGATCGATGAGTTGCCCCAGAAAGCTCCAGCCGCCGTCGTGTACAAGATCGCCGCTACCCAGCCCGACGATCTGGTGAAAGCGCCCGGACACATGCAGGGCGTCAGTTCGCAAGTCCCAGTACCAGATGCCGTCATTGGATCCAAGGGTCGCCAGCAAATAGCGGTTTTCGGAGCGCAACAACTCAAGTTCGGTGTTCTTCTGCTGGGTGACGTCGATCATCAGGCCGATCATGCGGTTCGGCCGCCCCGGCTCGACCACTGCGCGGCACAGATCGCGCACCCACACCACCTTGCCGGATTTTGCAATCAGCCGATAGCTCATCTCGTAGGCATAGCTGTGCGTCGCGTTGTAGGCGGCATCATCGATAAGCACGGCCTGCGCTAGATCATCGGGATGCACATGCGCCCGCCAAAAGCCCGGGTCAGACCGCCACTCCTCCACGGAGAAACCGAACAAGCGTTCGACCTGCGGGCTAAGGAAAGTATTGCCCACGCCGATTTCAGCCTCCCAAACTACGCCATCAATGGTTTCCAGCAAGCGCAAAAAGCGCTGGCGAATCTCAACCAGCACCTGCTCGGTGACCTCGGTGATCTCGATCAGGACACCCTGGCGGCTGATCACCCGCTCCGCTGCATCCGTCTCCGGGTGGAGTTTCAGACGCACCCAGCGATAGTTCGCGTCGGCAAATCGCAACCGGAACACAGGCATGCCCGAGCGCATGGTGCCAATGTCGCCGGGATGCACAAATTCAAGCAGAGACCTGCCGAGCGCTGCCTCCACCGAATGGCCGGTGAGCGTTGTCCACGCCGGATTCAGGTAAGTGATCTCCCACAGCGCATTGGTCTGCACCACCGCCTCGGGTAGCAGTTGCAGCAGTTTTGCGGACGGCGTGAGAGTGGCAGGCATGCGGGGCTGTCGCAAAGGGAGTCAGGTGAAACCAACGGATAGGATAATCAACCACACCAGATCCAAGTATGGCAGGGGTTTTGGGCAGGCTCGTGCCATAAACCTGAAGCTCTCCGGCTTTTTGCCGATGCTGGCCATCACCATGGGCTTCTGCCTGGTGTTTGCGTTCTGCGCAGTCCGCTACGGCGATGATTTTTGGGCCAGTGTGTTGAGGCGATAGACCCGGCACAGGCACAACAATGACAAAGGCCACGCCCCTCACAGGGCGCGGCCTTTGTTCGTTGGTGCCTTGTTGGCTGAGCTATGGATCAACCATGACGGGCCTGCGGAGCGGGCAAGTCAGGCCGTGCATCAATACCCCAACGTCTTCCCATCCGGATTGCGCGGATCCGAGTACCCATACAACGCCCCGCCACGCAACTGAATCGTCTGCGTACGCCCCATCGATGGCTTCACCGCGATGTTGTGGCCGCGCTGCTTGAGCAGTGCCAGGGTGTCGGGCGACAAACCCTTTTCCACGCGCAGTTCGTCAGGCGTCCACTGGTGGTGCACACGCGGTGCGGCGGCGGCCTCGGCGGGGTTCATGCCGAAGTCAATGGTGTTGACCACCGTCTGCAGCACCGTGGTGATGATGCGGGCGCCGCCGGGACTGCCGGTCACCAGGGTGGGCTTGCCGTCCTTGAGCACCAGGGTGGGGGTCATGGACGACAGGGGGCGCTTCTTGGCGGCCACGGCGTTGGCGTCGCCGCCGACCAGGCCGTAGGCATTGGCCACGCCGGGCTTGGCCGAGAAGTCGTCCATCTCGTTGTTGAGCATGATGCCCGTGCCCTTGGCGACGATGCCGCTGCCGAAGTTGGTGTTCAGCGTGTAGGTCACGGCCACGGCGTTGCCGGCCTTGTCCACCACCGAGTAGTGGGTGGTCTGGTCGCTTTCGTACGGCTGGGGCTGGCCGGGCTTGATGCTCTTGCCGCTGCGTGCGGTGTTGCCATCAATGCCCTTGGCCAGCGACTCGGCGTAGCGCTTGGAGGTCAGGCCCTTGAGCGGGATCTTCACGAAATCCGGGTCGCCCAGGTACTCGGAGCGGTCGGCGTACGCCAGCTTCATGCTCTCGGCCATGTAGTGGATGGTCTGGGCGCTGTTGGGGCCCCACTGGGCCAGGGGCAGGGGCTCCAGCATGTTCAAGATCTGCACCAGGTGCGGGCCGCCGGAGGAGGGTGGCGGCATGGTCACGATCTCATAGCCGCGGTAGGTGCCGCGGGTGGGCACGCGCTCGGCCACCTTGTATTCGCGCAGGTCTTGCAGCGTGAGGGCGCCGGCGTGCGGTGCCATCTCGGCGGCGATCTTCTGGGCGATTTCGCCTTCATAAAACGCCTTGGCGCCCTGCTGGCCGATGAGGCGCATCGACTGGGCCAGGTCTTTCTGCACCAGCGCGTCGCCCACCTTCAGGGGCGCGCCGTTCTTCCAGAAGATGGCCTGGGTGGCGGGCCACTTGCCCATGTTCTTCTTTTCCTGGTCCAGTATCTTGGCCAGGGTCTCGCTTACCGGGAAGCCCTTGTCGGCCAGCTCGATGGCGGGGGCAATCACGCGCGATAGTGGCAGGGTGCCCCAGGTCTTGAGCGCATGCTCCATGCCGGCCACGGTGCCGGGCACGCCCACGGCGTAGTGGGTGAACAGCGACTTGCCGTCCACCACATTGCCCTTGGCGTCGAGGTACATGTCGCGCGTGGCCTTGTTGGGCGCCACTTCGCGGAAGTCCAGGGCCACGCTCTTGCCGGTCTTGGCGTCGTGCACCATCATGAAACCGCCGCCGCCCAGGTTACCCGCATTGGGCAGGGCCACGGCCAGCGCGAAGCCGACGGCCACGGCCGCGTCCACCGCGTTGCCGCCTGCCTTGAGGATGTCCAGGCCGATCTGCGAGGCCAGCTCCTGCTCGGTGGCAACCATGCCGTTGCGCGCCACCACGGGGTGGAACACGTCCATGTCGAAGTCATAGGCGGCGCTGGCGGCCTGTGCCGCTGCGGTCTGCTGCACGGCGGCCACTGGCGGGGCCGAAGCCGTAACGGCTGGGGTGGTGCTGCCGCAGGCGGTCAGGCTGGCCAGGGCCAGTGCGACGCTGCTGGCCAGCAAGGTGTGGCGGATGCTCATTGGTAGGTGCTCCTCTGTTATTGATCTTTATGTCTATCCGGGTCTTGGAATGACAAACGGGCGCACTCCTTTTGGAATGCGCCCGCAGCAAGTGTAGGACTGGCACGCATGGCGCGCCTGTACTGGCTTATGCCAATCAGATACTCACGCCATGCAAGGCAGGTATCGGTGGCTCAGGCCAGCAAGTCTTTCAGCGTGCGTGCAATCACCTTGGTGGCGCGGCGCAGGTCTTCCAGGTCCAGGCGCTCGTCGGCGCGCTTGGCGTGCGATTCGAGCACGGTGCGCGGGCCGGCGCCGTAGATCACGCCGGGGATGCCGCGCTCCACGTACAGGCGCACGTCGGTGTACAGGGGCGTGCCCAGGGCGGGCACTGGCTCGCCCAGCAGCTCTTGCGCGTGCTTCTGGATGGCATCGACCAGGGGCTTGTTGCCGGCCAGCGGCGTCATGGCGTTGGCCAGCAGCAGGCGGCGGATGTCCACCGAGATGCCGGCGCGCTCAGCCGCTGCCTGCTCGATCACGCTGCGGATGTTGGCTTCCACCTCCACCGGGTTCTCTTCGGGGATCATGCGGCGGTCGAGCTTGAACGTAACCTTGCCGGGCACCACGTTGGTGTTGGTGCCACCTTCGATGCGGCCCACGTTCAGGTAGGGATGCTTGATGCCTGCGACGTTGGAGGTGACCTTCAGGTATTCCTGGTTCTGCGCGTACAGCGCGTTCAGGATGTGCACGGCGCCCTGCAGTGCGTCCACGCCGGTGTGGGGCACGGCGGCATGGGCCATCTTGCCGTGCACCGTTATCTCCATCTGCAGGCAGCCGTTGTGGGCGGTGACCACTTCGTACGAGAAGCCGGCCGCGATCATCAGGTCGGGCTTGGTCAGGTTGTTCTTGAGCAGCCAGCCCGGGCCGAGTTCGCCACCAAACTCTTCGTCGTAGGTGAAGTGCAGTTCCACCGCGCCGTGCGTTGGTTTGGCCACGGCTTCGAGCGCGCGCAGCGCGAAGGTGAAGCTGGCGAAGTCGCTCTTGCTCACGGCGGTGGCGCGGCCGTACATCTTGCCGTCCACGATCTCTGCGCCGTAGGGGTCATGCGTCCAGCCTTCGCCGGGGGGCACCACGTCGCCGTGGGCGTTGAGGGCGATGGTCGGGCCCTTGCCCTCAGTGCCGAACTTGCGGCGCACGATCAGGTTGGTGATCGACTCCATGCCGTAGGCCAGCACCTCGCCGGGCGGCACGGCGTGCTTTTCGGCCTCGTAGCCAAAGTCCTTGAGCAGCTCGGCCGTGCGCTCGGCGTGGGGCGCGTTGTTGCCGGGCGGCGTGTCGGTGGGCACGCGCACCAGCGCCTGCATGAAGTGCACTTCCTCGTCGAAGTGCTGGTCGATCCACGCATCCAGGGCGCTGTAGGTGGAGGTCAGTGGAGCGGTGGTGGCGGTCATGCGGGGGTTTCCTCGGCGATCTGGTTCAGTACATGCGTGAAGGCGTCCACGGCCAGCTGCATGTCGTTGTTGGTGGTGGATTCGAGCGGGTTGTGGCTGATGCCGGCGTTGAGCCCGCGCACAAAGAGCATGGCCTGGGGCATGATTTCGTGCAGCTTCATCGCATCATGCCCGGCGCCGCTGGGCATGCGGAACACGGGCACGCCCAGGGCGTCCACGGCGCGCTCCCAGCGGTGTTGCCAGGCGGCGGCGCTGGGGGCGGCGGCGGCGCGCATCGATTCTTCCAGCGTGTAGCGCATGCCGCGGCGCGCGGCGATCTGGCCCAGCTGGTCGAGCACGTCCTTGACCAGCGCATCGCGCTGCGGGTCGGTGGGGGCGCGCAGGTCCAGGCTGAACTGGCAGCGGCCGGGCACCACGTTGATGGAGCCGCCGGGCACGTTCAGCAGGCCGATGGTGCCTACCGAGTCGCCGTCCTTGGCGGCGCGCTGCTCGATGTACAGGGCCAGCTCGGCCACGGCCACGGCGGCGTCGCGGCGGCGGTCCATGGGGGTGGTGCCGGCGTGGCTGGCCATGCCGATCATCTCGCCCACATAGCGCACGCCGCCGTTGATGGAGGTGACCACGCCCAGCGGCAGGTCCAGCTCGTTGAGCACCGGGCCCTGTTCGATGTGCACCTCGATGAAGCCGAGGTACTGCGCGGCGTCGCGCTGCAGCTTGGGGATATCGGCGATGCACAGGCCGGCATGCTCCATGGCGGCGCGCATGGTCACGCCGTCGGCGTCCTTCTGGTCCAGCCAGGCGGGGTTGAAATGGCCGATGAGCGCGCCCGAGCCGAGGAAGGTGGCCTTGTAGCGCTGGCCTTCTTCCTCGGCAAAGCCGATGACCTCGATGCCGAAGGGCAAACGCTTGCCGGCGCGGTGCAGCTCGCGCACGCAGGCCATGGGCACGAAGATGCCCAGGCGCCCGTCGTACTTGCCGCCGTTGCGCACCGTGTCGTAGTGCGAGCCGGTCATCAGGTACTTGCCTTGCGCTGCACCGGGGGCAGGGTGGTAGCGGCCCACCACGTTGCCCACGGCGTCGACCTCGACCTCGTCGAACCCGCAGTCGCGCATCCAGTGGCTGATGCGCTGGGCGCAGGCGCGGTGCGCGTCGGTCAGGTAGGTGACGGTGAGCTGGCCCTTCTCGGCAAAGCCGGGGTCCGAGTGCTGGGCCAGGGTCTCCTGCCAGTCCCACACGTCGTTGCCCAGCGCGGGCTCGGCGCCGAACTTGTCGTTCAGGCGGATCTCGGCGATGCGGTGGATGTTGCGCAGCGCCTCGGCCAGCTCGAAGTCGGTGTGGTTGTCGAGCCGGCGCGCAAAGGTGGCGATGATCTCCTGGCGTGGCAGGCCCGCGCCGCGCGGCCCGCGCACCGCCAGGATGAAGGGGAAGCCGAAGCGCGTGTTGTAGTCCGCATTGAGCTGCTGGATGCGCGCGAACTCCTCGGGCGTGCACTGGGCCAGGCCCGCCTTGCTCTGCTCGTTGGTCGACTCGGCCGTGAGGCTGTTGGCCACCATGGCTTTGCCCGCGAGCTCGGGGTGGGCGCGGATCAGCGCCAGCTGTGCAGCCTGCGGCGCTGTGCGCACCGCCTGGGCCAGCGCGTGGCGCAGGTGCGCCAGCGAGCGGAAGGGGCGCTGCGCAAGGGCCTGCTCGGCGATCCACGGCGAGTGCTCGTACACGCCGTCCAGCCATTGCAGGGCGTCGGCCGGGGTGGCCGCGTTGAGTTGGTCAAGGGTGAGTGCCATGGTGGTCAGGCCTTGGTGGTGACAGTGGTGTCGTTGAAGGGGTGCACCTGGGCCCAGTGCCGCGCGATGTCCACGCGGCGTGCCACCCACACCTTGTCGTGCTGGGCGATGTGGTCCAGAAAGCGTTGCAGCGCCGTGATGCGGCCGGGGCGGCCCAGCAGGCGGCAGTGCATGCCGATGCTCATCATCTTGGGCGCGTTGTCGCCAGCGGGGTCGCCTTCGGCGTACAGGGCGTCGAAGGTGTCCTTGAGGTACTGGTAGAACGGGTCGGCGTGCGAGAAGCCCTGGGGCAGGGCAAAGCGCATGTCGTTGCAGTCCAGCGTGTAGGGCACGATGAGCTGCGGCGCCACGCTGCCGTCGGTACGCTGCACCTTCATCCAGAAGGGCAGGTCGTCGCCGTAGTAGTCGCTGTCGTATTCGAAGCCGCCGAAGTCGGCCACCAGGCGGTGGGTGTTGGGGCTGTCGCGCCCGGTGTACCAGCCGGTGGCGCGCTGGCCGGTCATGCGCTCGATGATGGCCATGGCCTCGGCCATGTGAGCGCGCTCCACCTCTTCGGGGATGTGCTGGTAGTGGATCCACTTGAGGCCGTGGCAGGCGATCTCGTGGCCGGCCTGCACGAAGGCCTGGGTCAGCTCGGGGTGGCGCTGCAGCGCGCTCGACACGCCGAACACGGTGAGCGGCAGGTTGCGCTTGTCAAACTCGCGCAGGATGCGCCACACGCCGGCACGCGAGCCGTATTCGTAGATGCCCTCCATGCTCATGTGCCGCTCGGGGTAGCTGGCGGGGTTGAACATTTCCGACAGGAACTGCTCGGAGCCCGCGTCGCCATGCAAGGTGGCGTTTTCGCCGCCCTCTTCGTAGTTGAGCACGAACTGCACGGCAATGCGCGCCTGGCCGGGCCACTGCGCATGGGGCGGGTTGCGGCCGTAGCCGACGAGGTCGCGGGGGTAGGGCAGGGTGGAGTCGTAGGTCATGGTGTCAGTGGACTTGCGAAGCGGTGACGGGGGCGAGCGCCATGGCCAGGTCGCTGGCGGGGCGTTTGCGGTCGAAGGTCAGGCTGGCCTCGACATGTTCGAGGTGCGACTGCATGAGGGCCACGGCATGGTCTTCGTTGCGCGCGGCCAGGGCCGTCACGATTTCGCCATGCTCTTCGTGCGAGTGCTCGGCGGCGCTGGCCGACTGGTACATCAGCGTGATCAGCGCGCAGCGCGAGATCAGGTCGCCCAGCAGGTGGGCCAGCACCTCGTTGCCCATGAGCTCGGCCATGCGCACGTGGAAGTCACCCAGCAGTTCGGTGCGGCTGCTGGCGTCGGCCGTGCCCATGGCGGCCTTCTCGCTGGCGACGTGGGCGCGCAGGGCCTTGATCTTGGCGGGGGTGACGCTGCGCACGAAGGCGCGGGTCATCTCGGTTTCGAGCATGCGGCGCACGGCGAACACCTGGCGCGCTTCTTCGACCGAGGGGGTGGAGACGAAGGCGCCGCGCGCGGGCTCCAGCGTGACGAGCTTGTTCTGCGCCATCTGGAACAGCGCCTGGCGCACCAGCGTGCGCGATACGCCGAAATGGTCGGCAAGCTTCTGCTCGGCGAGCTTGGTGCCCGGCTGCAGGCGGTGTTCAACGATGGCGCGGGTCAACGCTTCGACGATGGCACTGGTGGATGAAGATTCCATGGCGACATGATAGGAGGATTGGCTAAAAGTGTATACACTTTTAGTCTACAGGTCGCGTTTTTACGGCCTCCATCCTTCAGGAGAATCCCTATGGGCTTGAGCACACATGTTCTGGACACGATGCACGGCTGCCCCGCCGCTGGCATGGAAGTGGCCCTGTATTCCACCCATGGCGACGCCGCCACCTTGCTGCAGCGCCTGGTGCTCAACCACGATGGCCGCACCGATGCGCCGCTGTTCGACAACGCCAGCGTGCGTGCCGGCACCTACCGGCTGCGCTTTGACGTGGCGGGGTACTTCAAGGCCAAAGGCGTCACTTTGCCCGAGCCGAACTTTCTGAACCAGGTGAGCCTGGACTTCGGCATTGCGCACGAAGACCAGCACTACCACGTGCCGCTGCTGGTGAGCCCGTGGAGCTACTCGACGTACAGGGGCTCTTAGAGCTGGCCTTCGGTGAGGGTATCGAGTTGGAACTTGCCGCTCTTGTCCCACAGCCAGGTCTCGGTGTAGGTCACCTTGCCCATGCGGGTGGGCACCGGGAAGGGGGCGGCGGCGCGGATGGTGCGCTCGATCTCCTTGACCACCTCGGGCGCATGGCGCGGGGCGCGCAGCCAGTTCACCCGCGTGACCTTGCCGGTGCGGTCGATGTCCACCTCGATCACGCCGATGGCGTACAGCTGGGGTTGCAGCTTGCCCTTGAAGATGCGCTCGGCGTTCAGGCCGTAGAGGTGGGTGGCGCCGTCCTGCCGGTAGGCGCGGGGCGTGGCGGCCGCCGAGGGGCGGGCCGAGCCCGCGGTGGCCGGCACCGGGCCCTTCACGCCCTGGATGTCGGTACTGGTGGGAGGGCGGCTCTCTGGCGTGGCTGGTGCGGGTGTGGATTCGGGCGCAGACTTGCAGGAAGCGACCAAGGCGCCAACAGCGGCCATGATGCCCGCCAGCAGCCAGTGGCGGCCTTTGCCGGGGCGTTGATTGGGCGGGGTATCGGGCATGGTGGGCTGGTGGTGTAACGAAAGGACGGCGGCAGTGGAGAACTTGCTTTTGTTGCTGGAAGGCCTTGCGGCCGAACCGGCGTGTCTGGTGACAGTGGAGTCTACCCAAGGCTCCGTGCCGCGTGAATCGGGCGCGTGGATGGCCGTGTTCGCAGGCAGGTTGGTGGGCACCATCGGCGGCGGCCACCTGGAGCACCAGGCCATCGCCGAGGCGCGCCGCCGCCTGGCGGACCCCAGCGCCGCGAACGACCCGGCACCGATGCGCTTTGCCCTGGGCCCGGCGCTCGGCCAGTGCTGCGGTGGCGTGGTGTACCTCGAATTCGAATGTGTGGCCGCGCAGGACGCACCGGTCCTGGCCCGGCGCCTGACGGCCGATTTGCACCCGGTGGCGCTGTTCGGCGGCGGCCATGTGGGCCATGCCCTGGCGCGCACGCTGGCGCCGCTGCCCTTTGCGCTGACCTGGATCGACAGCCGTGACGGGATTTTCCCCGCCGCGCTGCCGCCCAACGTGCACTGCGAACATTCCGAGCCCGTGCAGATGGCCGTGCCCGCGCTGGCACCCGGCTCGCGCGTGCTCATCATGAGCTTCAGCCACGCCGAAGACCTGGACGTGGTGGCCGCCTGCCTCAAGCGCCAGCGTGAGCGCGGCGACCTGCCGTTCATCGGGCTCATCGGCAGCAAGACCAAGTGGGCCACCTTCACCAGCCGGCTCACGGCGCGGGGCTTCAGCCCGCGCGAGCTGGCGCAGGTGACCTGCCCCATCGGCGTGCCGGGCATCCCCGGCAAGGAGCCCGAGGTGATTGCCGTGGCCGTGGCGGCACAGCTGTTGCAGTCGGTTGCCGCAGCCCAGGCTGTCGCAAATCCGCTGCAAGGGTATTCACAGGCCTGAAAGGCCGGCGACAGGACTGGAATCGGGAACAATTCCTGCATACACTTTCACACAGGATCTGAACCGGCCGTTTGGCGTGGTTCGGGGCCTTTGGGTCGCAGCGGTGCCCCGGCAGACATTGCCAAGGTGCGCGACCCCATCTTCTGCTCAGAGCGCCCGCAGTGGTGAGCAGGTTGTACAGCGGTGTGTTCCCCCCACGCCGCCAAGGTTGAGAAAAAATGGAAAACTACCTTCTCGACTGGGCCAACCTGCTGCTGCGCTGGGTCCATGTCATCACCGCCATCGCCTGGGTTGGCTCGTCGTTCTACTTCGTCTTTCTGGACAGCAGCCTCACGCCGCCCGAAGACGAGGACCTCAAGAAGCAGGGCGTGAGCGGCGAGCTCTGGGCCGTGCACGGCGGCGGGTTCTACCACCCGGTCAAGTTCGCCGTCTCCCCGCCCGAGCTGCCCAAGCACCTGCACTGGTTCTATTGGGAAAGCTACAGCACCTGGCTCAGCGGCTTTGCGCTGTTTACCCTGTCCTACCTGTGGAGCGCGGGCACCTACCTGATCGACAAGTCGCGCATGGACTGGGCTCCGCCCGCGGCCATTGGCGCGGCGCTGGCCTTTTTGGTGGTGTTCTGGCTGCTGTACGACGGCATCTGCCGCATCTTCGGGCAAAAGAAGAACGGCGACGCCATCGTCGGCGGGCTGGTGCTGGTGCTGGTGTGCATCGCCTCGTGGCTGGCCTGCCACCTGTTCGCCGGGCGTGCGGCCTTTTTGCTGGTGGGGGCGATGATCGCCACCTCGATGAGCGCCAACGTGTTCTTCTGGATCATCCCTGGCCAGCGCACCGTGGTGCGCCAGATCCGCACCGGGCAGAACGTGGACCCGATCCACGGCAAGCGCGGCAAGCAGCGCAGCGTGCACAACACCTATTTCACGCTGCCGGTGATCTTTGCGATGCTGAGCAACCACTACAGCTTTACCTGGAGCCACCCACAGAACTGGCTGGTGCTGATCATCATGATGTTTGCGGGCGCCGCCATCCGCCAGTTCTTCGTGATGCGCCACGGCTACAAGCTCGGCCGCAACCCGAACCCGCTGCCCTATGCGCTGGTGGGCGTGGTGGCCCTGGTCGGCGCGATTGTCTGGATGCGGCCCGCGCCGGTACCAGCGCCCGCGCCCGTGGCTGCCGCCAAGCCGGCGGCGGTGGCGGCCCCTGCGGCCTCCAGCGCCTCCACGGCTTCGCAGGCTGCGCCTGCTCCTGCGGCACCCGCTGCGGCCGGCGGGGGCAGCGACTTCGCTGCCGTGCAGACGGTGCTCGAACAACGCTGCTATTTGTGCCATGGCGCCCAGGTGCAGATGAAGAACATGCGCCTGGATTCACCGGCCCTGGTCAAGCAGCACGCCCAGGCGGTCTACCAGCAGGCCGTGGTGCAAAAGCTCATGCCCATGAACAATGCCACGCAGATGACCGACGCCGAGCGCGCGCTGATCGGCCGCTGGTTCCAGGACGGCGCGAAGGTGCCCTGATGCTGCGCTGATATCAGGCCGCCAGAACGCTTTGCAGAGCGCGCAGGGCGTTGTGCGGCGGCCCGGGCAGCTCGCCGCCGTGCAGCACCACGCCGGTGGATGCGAGCTTGGCCTCGTGCTTGGCCACGGCGGCCAGGTTGGCCACCTCTTCGGCATGGCGGTAGGTGCCGGGCTGTATGCGCACGGCGCCAATGGCCAGCGTGGTGCACGGAAAGAAGCGGCGCACGCCGTGGCGGTCTTCGGAGTGGATGCCGCCCATGGCACGCGCGCCGTCGTCGAACAGGGTCAGCGCCTCGCGCGCGAACTCGTCCACGATGTTCTTGCAGCGCTGCAGCCAGTTGCTGCTCTGGAAGATGAGCATGAAATCGTCGCCGCCCACATGGCCCACGAAGTCGCGCCGCGCGTCGCAGTGCGTGGTGGCCAGGCGCGCCACCAGGCGGATCATCTGGTCGCCGCGCCAGTAGCCGTAGTGGTCGTTGAAGGGCTTGAAGTTGTTCAGGTCCGCATAGCAGGCCACGAACTCGGTGCCGCTCTCCAGCAGGCGCTGCATGTGCATGCTGATGGGGATGTTGCCGGGCAGAAAGGTCAGCGGGTTGGCGTGGCGTGCGGCCTCGATGCGTGTCTCGGTCACCGCGCGCACCAGTTGGTCGCCGGTGCCCAGGCCCACGTAGCGGCCGTTGTCGGTGACGATGTAGCCATCGCTCAGGTAGCGCTGGTCCTGCGAGGTGAGGATGCCCACGAGCTGGTCCACGTCGCAGTCGAGCTCCACCACGCGCGGCGTGCTGTTGGCAAAGACGATGCAGGGCTTGCGGCCATGCACTTCGCGAAAGTACAGCGTGGCGTAGTGGTTCATGAACTGCTGGCGGTTGATCAACGCCACGGGGCGCGTGCCGTCCA
This sequence comes from Acidovorax sp. Root219, assembly GCF_001428665.1. GTDB lineage: Bacteria > Pseudomonadota > Gammaproteobacteria > Burkholderiales > Burkholderiaceae_C > Acidovorax. Next base: position 210,773 of record NZ_LMIJ01000003.1, on the reverse strand, counting down.
CCACGGCCAGCGCATGCAGGTCCACCCGCTCCTGCAGCAGGGCGGCCACCTCGTCGTTGCTGGTGGCCGGTGTCACGGTGGGTGCCTGCACCACCATCAGGCTGCGCAGAATGCCCGGGCGTGCCGTCTGGCCCAGGTGCGGCAGCACGGCGACGCGGCGGTCCTGCAGCACGTCGAGCGCGGGGCCGTCGATGGCCTCGCGCGGGGTGCGCGCCGGGCGGCCCAGCACCCAGCCCTGGCCGTAGGGGATGGCCAGGTCGCGCAGGGCGCGCAGGTCGTCGCGCGTCTCGATGCCCTCGGCGATCAGCGTGGTGCCGAACACGTCGGCAATGCCTTTGATGGCCTGCAGCATCTGCAGGTTCTCGGGGTGCTCGCTGATGTCGTGGATGAAATAGCGGTCGATCTTCACGAAGTCGGGCTTGACCTCGGACCACAGGCGCAGGCTGGAGCGCCCATCGCCGAAATCGTCGAGCGCCAGGCGCGCGCCGCAGGCATGCACCTCGCGGATGGCCTCGCGCAGCGCGGGCATGTCGGTCACGCGCTCGTGCTCGGTGATCTCGAACACCAGCATGCGTGCGCTCACGCCGAAGGCGCGCACCGTCTCGCCCAGGCGGCGCTCGCCACAAAGGGCCACGGCATGCACCAATGCATCGGCGCTGATGTTCACGAACAGCCGTCCGGGCGCACCATGGTCGCCCCAGTCGCGCAGCGCCGTGAAAACGCACACCAGCTCGAAATCCAGCAGCAGGCCCTCGCGCCGCGCCAGGTCCAGCAGCACGTCGGGCGTGTGCAGGGCTGAGCCCTCGGGGCCGCGGATCAGGGCCTCATGGGCAAAGATGCTGCCTTCGCGCAGGTCCCCGAGCGGCTGGAACACGCAGTGCAGGCCGCCACCGCGCATCAGCCGCGCCAGCGGTCCCGACCCCAGCCGTGCGGCGGGCGACAGCAGCGCGAGCATGCGGTCGAGACGTTCTTGCTTGGGGTGCGCCATGGTTGCAATTTGTCACTTCTAGGGGGTTCACCATACCGGGCGGGTGTGACATTTGCGTTACAGCGGCCCCGGGTTTACACCGGTCCGCCCGAGGCCACGCACAATGTGCACCATGCCCGACATCTCTCTTCCCCAACCCGGCCTGTTGCCTGATTTTCACACCGATCCGCGCGGCTTTCTGCGGGGCCTGTTCGACGTTGCCGTGCGCAGCGCCCAGCCCCTGCACGGCATGCGCGCCTGGCTGCCAGCGCCCCCGCGCGGGCGCACCCTGGTGCTGGGGGGCGGCAAGGCCGGTGGCGCCATGGCCCAGGCGCTCGAAGCCCTGTGGCCGCACGACGCGCCGCTGTCGGGCCTGGTGGTCACCCGCTACGGGCACGTTCCACCTCGGCCCGAGGGCCTGGTGCAGCGCATCGAGGTGGTCGAAGCCGCGCACCCTGTGCCCGACGCCGCCGGCGAAGCCGCCGCAGAGCGCCTGCTGGCGTTGACCGAAGGCCTGACCGCCGACGACCTGGTGCTGTGCCTGATCTCGGGCGGGGGCTCCTCGCTGCTCACCCTGCCGGGCGAGGGCCTGACGCTCGATGACAAGCAGCGCATCAACCGCGCGCTGCTGGAGAGCGGCGCCGACATCGCCGAGATGAACTGCGTGCGCAAGCACCTCTCGCGCATCAAGGGCGGGCGGCTGGCGGCGGCCTGCGGGCCGGCGCGCGTGGTCACGCTGACCATCAGCGACGTGCCGGGCGACGACCCTTCGGTCATCGCCAGCGGCCCCACCGTGCCCGACGCCACGACCTGCGCCGATGCGCTGGCCATCCTGGTGCGCTACGGCATCGAGGTGCCGCACCAGACCCTGCAGGCCCTGCGCGACGGTGCGCTGGAAACCCCCAAGCCCGGCGACGCCGTGTTCGAAGGCCATGCCGTGCACCTGGTGGCCACGCCCTGGCAGGCGCTGGAGGCTGCGGCCGCAGCGGCGCGCGCGGCAGGCGTGGACGCCGTCATCCTCTCGGACGAGATCGAAGGCGAGTCGCGTGATGTGGGCAAGGTGCATGCGGCCATGGCGCGCTCGGTGGCGCGCCGGGGCCAGCCGTTCACCAAGCCCTGCGTCATCCTCTCGGGTGGCGAAACCACGGTCACGGTGCGCCCGCGCGCGCCCGACGCCCCCCGCGGCCGCGGCGGCCGCGCCGGCGAGTTCTGCCTGGGGCTGGCCAAGGCGCTGCAGGGCGAAGCGTCGGTGTGGGCGCTGGCTGCCGACACCGACGGCATCGACGGCGTCGAGAACAACGCGGGGGCCTTCGTGGTCCCCGACACCCTGCACCGCGCCCACGCGGCGGGCGCCGACATCGAAGACGCCCTGCAGCGCAACGACGCCTGGGGCTACTTTGCGGCCCTTGGCGACCTGCTGGTCACCGGGCCCACGCACACCAACGTCAACGACTTCCGGGCCATCCTGGTGCTGTAGTCAACCGCCAGGCTGCCCGGGCGGCGCTGGCATCAGAACCTGTGGCGGATTCCGAGGCCGAAGCTGTTGCCGGTGGTGCGCGCCGTGATGCGGTCGTTCATCAGCATCGCATACAGGTCGGTGCGCTTGGAAAGGAAGTGGTCGTAGCCCAGCGAGAAGGTCTTGCGCGACACATCGGTGGCCGTCATTTCGGTTTGGGCCCACGAGGCCAGCACCTTGCCAGTGCTGAACACCGGTACGGCCACGCCCAACTGCAGGGTCTTGGCCTTGTTGGTGGTGTTGTCGGCTTTGGCCTGGCCGTAGCTGGCGAAGGCCTTGACCACGGTGAAGTCGTAGGCGCCACCCAGCATCCAGTCGGCCTTGGTGGTGCCCAGGTAGGTGTTGGGCACGGCGGGGTTGCTGACCTGGTCGCGCTCATAGAAGCCGGTCAGCGTGAGCGGGCCGTTGAAGTACAGCGCGTTCAGGCCAATGTTCTTCTTGCCGTTGTCATTGGCGACCTCACCCACCTGGTAGTGCGCGTTCACGGTGAGCCCACCCATGCTCGGCGTGCTGTAGATGATTTCGTTGGACCAGCCCGTGTCCGACGGCGTGGTGGCCGTCCAGCCGGTGCCGTTGAACAGCGGCACGTTCATGTGCAGGATCAGCGGCGCGAAGGTGAACGAATCGCCCATCGGGTTCGACAGGATCGAGGGCAGGAAGTTGGGCGCCAGGCCCCGGCCCACGGTCACCGTGCCGAAGCCGCCCGACAGGCCCACGTTGGCATCGCGCGAGAAGAAGGTGTCGTTCACGAAGCGGCCCTGCACTCCGCTGTCCACCTTGATGAACGAGGTCAGTGCGAAGTTGGCCTTGAGGCCGCCGCCGAGGTCTTCGGTGCCCTTGACGCCAAACCACGAGGTGGTCATGCCACCGCTGTTGAGCACCGTGGCGCGGCCGGCATCACCCGCGTTGCGCAGGGAGCCGACGAACACATCGGTCAGGCCCATGAGTTGCACGGAGCTCTGGGCGTGGGTGGCAGCAGTGGCGCACAGCAGGGCGCCACCGAGCGAAAGGGCAATCAGGTTTGTTTTCATTGTGTACTCCTGGGGTGAGGGGGCACCGGGTAGGCGGTGCTTCGGATGCAGCCCTGCCATGGGGTGCACCTTGGTGCACGGGCGGGAGCAGCGGCGGGGACTTCGCAAGTTCCATGCCCCTGATGAACAAGTGCTTACAGAAAACGGACAGTCCCCTGGCGGGCAGGGACCAGGCATGCGGCATGCATGGCGCCGGTTTGATCTTGCTCAATGTGCCCGCTGCCCCAGCGCGGCACAGTTCGGGCCATGCTGCCCTCTTCGCTTCTTTCCCTTCCTGCACAGTTCCAGGTCGCTGCGGCCGGTGACGTGCTGCGGCACCGCCACCAGACGCTGGACACCGCAGTGCACCTGGAGCGCGGGCGTGTACTGCTCGGGGTGTGCGAGCGCGGCCAGATGCGCCACCAACTGGGTTTGGTGGAGGCGCCGTTCTGGCTTGACGCCGCCTCGGCGCTGCTGGGGGAGCCCTGCGCGGTGGACATGGTGGCGCAGACCCAGGTGCAGCTGCGCCATCTGCCGGTGGACGTGTTTCGCAGCCACTGCGAGGCGCTGCCCCCGGCAGCGCAGGCGCTGTTGCGCGACATGGCCACGGGCTACCTGCAGCAGTCGGGCCTGGCGGTGAGCCGCCTCGCGCAGGACGCCCAGGCGCGCTGCGCGCAGTGGCTGCTGCAGAACGCCGAGCCGGACACGGGCGGCGCCATGAGCGTCACCCTGCACCAGCGCAAGCGGCTCATTGCCGCGCAACTGGGCATCGCCCCCGAGACCTTCTCGCGCGTGATGCGCCACCTGCGCGAGCACGGCCTGGTGGCCGGCACCGGCAACGTGCTCAGGCTGCCCCAGCCGATGGCGCTGCAGTCGGTTGCAGGCGGCTGAGCCAGGACCGCTAACCCCCTGCTGGCGGCGCAGTCCATGAAACTGGCGCGCCGCAAAACCAGTGCTCCCGTGCAAGGGCCGCCCCGCCGCACCGGGAGCGTCCCCCTCCCGACTCGCGCAGCGAGTCGAGAGAGGGGTGAAGGCGCGAAGCGACTCAGGGGGTGTTTTCTCTCAGGGTTTTTCCTTGGGGGCATGTGAGGGTTCCACCCAAGCCCCTGCGGGCGGGTGCTGCGTATATTCGTTGGAAGCCCTGTTGTTTCCCACAGTTCCCATGCCCGCCTCCCTCATCGTCCGCACCTGCAGCACTCCCCACCGGGACAGCGCATGACGCCACCCGCGAACCCCGTCGCTGCCGCGCAAGAGCCTGCCTTGAGCCTGCCGGGCTCCCTGGTGCTGCGGCTGATGGCGGTGGCTGCGCTGGTGGTGGTGCTGGCGAGCGCAGCGTCGGTGTGGCTGGTCTCGCGTGCCGCAGGCCAGGAGGCCATGCGCCGCGTGGTCGGCCAGCAGACCGACGAGGTGGAGGTGGTGGCGCGGCTGTTGGCCAGCAAGATCGAGCAGAGCCAGAAGGTGTTGCGCACGGTGGCACAGGGCATCACGCCGGCCATGCTCGAATCGCCCTCGTCGCTGGACTGGCTGCTGCAGCAGGGCCTGCCTGCGGTGGGGTTCTTTGATGCCCTGCAGGTGGCCCGCAAGGATGGCGAGCTCCGACTCAACATCCGCGCGGGCCAACTGGTCAAGGCCGCCGACCTGGACCCGGCGGAGCGCGATGCCCTGCGCCGCACGCTGATCGACGGCAAACCCCAGGTGTCGGAGCTGATTGCCGGGCGCACCAGCAATGCGCGCATCCTGTTCACGCTGCCGTTGCACAGCGAGGAGGGCGCCGTGTTGGGCGTGGTCGCGGGGGCGCTCAGGCTGCAGTCGCAGGGCCTGCTGCCGCAGTCCATGGCGCTGCCGGCGCGCGATGACTCGCGCCTGGTGGTCTTCACCCGCGACGGCACCATCCTCTCGCACACCGACCCCGCGCGCATCATGGGCCAGGTGAGCGACGAGCCGGGCCTGGCCCCCGTGTTCGCCGAATGGCTGCGCCGCGCGCAGCCCGTGGTCGGGCGCGGGGTCACCGAGGTGCAGCCCGACCACATCGTGAGCGTGGCCGGCATGCCGCTGCCGCAGTGGTTCGTGGCCCGGGTCAGCAATTCGCAGGCGCTGCTGGCGCCGTTGCAGGGTGCCCAGCGCGATGCCTGGTGGCTGGCCGCCGCAGTGATTGCCCTGGGCGTGCTGCTGCTGGCCACGGCCATGGCCTGGATGGCCCAGCCCCTGGCCCAGCTGTGCCGGGGCGCGCAGCAGCTGCTGCGCCACGATGCTCGGGGCGCCATCGATTGGCCCGGTGGCCGGGGCGAGGTGGGTGCGCTGGTGCGGGTGTTCGACGGGCTGGCGCAGCAAAAGCGGCAGCAGGACCACCTGCACGCCCTGCTGCACGGGCAGTTCCAGGCCATCCTGCAGAACGCCTCGGTGGGCATTGTCATCACGCGCCATGGCGTGCTGGAAGTGGTGGGGCGGCAGGCCTGCCTGACGCTGGGCTACGCCGAGGGTGAACTGCAGGGCCGGCCGGCACGCACGCTGTATGGCTCTGACGCCGACTATGCCCGCCTGGGCGAGCGCGTGCAGTCCGCCTTCGCGGCGCATGGCACCTTCGATGGGGACGTGTGCTTCGTGCGCAAGGACGGTAGCCCCGTCTGGGCGCGGGTGCAGGGCCGCAAGGTGAATTCGGAGGCCCTGGGCGGAGGCACGGTGTGGATGCTGGAGGACATCACCGCCGCGCGCGAAGCCCAGTACCAGCAGGCCTGGGAGCTCACGCACGATGCCCTCACCCAGTTGCACAACCGCTCGGCCTTCGACCACCGACTGGCCCTGCTGCTGGCCGAGCGCTCGGCACGCACGCGAACCCTCGGTGCACCAGGGGCCCCGGTGGCCGATGCGCCTGACGACGGGGTGATGCTGTTCCTGGACCTTGACCATTTCACGCTGGTCAATGATGTGGCGGGCCACGATGCGGGCGACGACGTGCTGCGCCATGTGGCCCGGCTCATCGAGACCCAGGTGCGCCAGGTGGGCTGGTCTGCACGGCTGGGCGGCGACGAGTTCGCCGTGGTGCTGCCCGGCTGCCCGCTGGCGCGCGGCCAGGCCGTGGCCGAACAGCTGCGCGCCACGGTGCAGGCCTGGGAGCCGTCCTACCAGGGGCGCAGCTTTACGCTGGGTGTGAGCATCGGCCTGGTGGTGCTCGACGCCCACCTGCACGACGTGGCCTCGGTGCTGAATGCAGCCGACATGGCCTGCTACGACGCCAAGCGCGCTGGGCGCAACCGGGTGGAGACGCGCCATGCGCGCGACATGACTTCCTCCGGTCGCATGGCGCTGGGGCCGTATTGAAGCCCGTCAGTCGCTGACCTTGCCCAGCGCCCGCAGCACGTTCTCGGCTGTGGCGGGCGCGGTCAGTTGCACCGGCGCACGGTCGTTATCGCCCGCGCCGCGCGCAGCCGCCACGGCGTTGCGCAGCGCCTCGTAGACGCTGATGGCCAGCATGAAGGGCGGCTCGCCCACGGCCTTGCTGCCGCCCACGTTGTCCTCGCGGTTGGCCTCGGGCCACAGGTTCACGCGAAAATGCGCCGGGATGTCGCCCGTGGCCGGGATCTTGTAGGTGCTGGGGGCGTGCGTGGCCAGGTAGCCCTTGTCGTTCCACACCAGTTGCTCGGTGGTGAGCCAGCCCATGCCCTGCACGAAGCCGCCCTCGATCTGCCCGATGTCGATGGCCGGGTTGATGCTGTGGCCCACGTCGTGCAATATGTCCACGGCGATCACGCGGCTCTCGCCGGTCAGCGTGTCGATCACCACCTCGGTGCAGGCCGCGCCGTACGAGAAGTAGTAGAACGGCCGGCCCGTGAGCGTGGTCTTGTCGTAGTGGATCTTGGGCGTGCGGTAGAAGCCGTCGCTCCACAGCTGGATGCGGTTGGCATACGCCTCCTTGACCACGTCGTCGAAGGCACGCACCTTCTTGGGCGAGATCACCTGCCCGCCCGCAAACTGGATGGCGCCCGCGCCGCAGCCATCGAGCCCGCAGACATAGGCCGCCAGGTTGTCGCGCACATGGCGCGCGGCGAACTGGGCCGCGCGGCCGTTCAGGTCGGTGCCGCTCGATGCGGCGGTGGCGCTGGCGTTGGGCACCTTGCTGGTGTCGCTGGCCGTGACCAGCACGCGGTGCAGGGGCACGCCCAGCTCGTCGGCCACGATCTGCGCCACCTTGGTGTGCAGGCCCTGGCCCATTTCGGTGCCGCCGTGGTTCACCTGCACGCTGCCGTCGGTGTACACGTGCACCAGCGCGCCGGCCTGGTTGAACAAGGTGGCCGTGAAGCTGATGCCGAACTTCACCGGCGTGATCGCCAGCCCGCGCTTGAGCACCGGGTTGGTGGCGTTCCATGCCGCAATCGCTGCCTGCCGCTGGCGGTAGTTGGCGTCGCGCTCCAGCTGGGGCATGAGCTCGTGCAGGATGTTGTCCTCCACGGTCATCTGGTAGTGGGTCACGTTGCGGCCCTCGGCCGCATCGCGGCCGTAGAGGTTGCGCAGGCGCACGTCCTGCGCGTCCAGACCCAGGGCGCGCGCGATGTCGCCCAGGATGGCCTCGATCACGATCACGCCCTGCGGGCCGCCGAAGCCGCGGAACGCCGTGTGGCTCTGGGTGTTGGTCTTGCAGCGGTAGGAGGCGATCTCCACATCGCTCAGGTAGTAGGCGTTGTCGCTGTGGAACACGGCGCGGTCGGCCACCGGGCCCGACAGGTCGGCCGAGAAGCCGCAGTTGGCCGCCATGTGCAGGTTCAGCCCCGTGATGCGGCCCGTGCCGTCAAAGCCCACGTCGTAGCGGTAGGCAAACGGATGGCGCTTGCCGGTGACCATGAAGTCCTCGTCCCGGTCCAGGCGCAGCTTGATCGGGCGGCCCAGTTTGTGCGCGGCCACCGCGGCCCACACGGCCAGGTGTCCGGCCTGCGTCTCCTTGCCGCCAAAGCCCCCGCCCATGCGCCGGCACTCCACGCGCACCGCGTGGTTGTCGATGCCCAGGGCGTGCGCCACCCAGTGCTGCACCTCGCCCGGGTGCTGGGTGCTCGAATAGACCCACCACTGCTTTTGCTCCAGCGGCATGGCGTAGGCGATCTGGCCTTCGAGGTAGAAATGCTCTTGCCCGCCGACGTCGAAGGTGCCCGAGAGGCGGTGCTCTGCGCCGGCCAGGCCGGCCGCCGCATCGCCGCGGCGCACGAACACCGGGGGCAGCACATAGCTTTCTGCCGCGAGCGCGTCCTGCACCGTGAGCACGGCCGGCAGCGGCGTGATGTCGAGCTTCACGGCGCGCACGGCGCGGCGCGCCTGCATCACCGTGTCGGCCACCACCAGGCCGATGACCTGGCCAATGTGCTGCACCGTGTCCATGGCAAACACCGGCTCGTCGTGCGCGAAGGCGGCCAGCATCTTGTCGCCCGGCACGTCGCCCGCCAGCACCACGCCGCGCACGCCGGGCAGGGCCAGGGCGGCGCTCGCGTCCACGCCGTTCAGGCGCCCGTGGGCCACGGTGGAGAGAATGGGCGAGGCGTAGAGCGTGCCCTTGATCTCGGGCAGGTCGTCAATGTAGTGGGCCGCACCGGCCACCTGGGCGCGTGCGCTTTCATGGATGTGCGAATGCCCCATGGCGCGCAGGGTTGCGGGGGGCGTGGCCGCCAGCGTTGCCGCCACGGGCTGGTCGGCGTGCGCATCGGCCTGCACTGCCACCGGGTCGTCCACCGCGTCGCGGCTCACGGGAGAGGGGTCACGCTGGTTCATACGCTGGCCTCCAGTCGGAAGTTCTCCACGCTCACCGCGTCCTGGCCCTGGCTTTCGAGCCAGAAGCGCTGCAGCAGGCTGGCCAGCACAGTGCGCCGGTAGGCGCCGCTGGCGCGCATGTCGGAGATGGGGCTGAACTCGGCCTGCAGGACATCGGCGGCTTTCTGCACCGTCTCGGCCGACCAGGGCTGGCCGGTGAAGGCGGCTTCGGTCTGCCGCGCGCGCGCCGGGGTAGCGGCCACGCCGCCCGCACCGATGCTGGCTCGTCGCACCACGCCGGCCTCGATGTCGAGGTTGATGACCAGGCAGACCGCCGAGATGTCATCGTCGAAGCGCTTCGATATCTTGTACGCGCGCAGCGCCTCGGTCACACCCGGCCGCGGCACCACGATGCGCACCAGCAGCTCATCGGGCGCGATCACGTTCTGGCGGTAGCCGGTGTAGAGGTCTTCCAGCGCCAGCGTGCGCTCGCCGCGCGTGCTGGCCAGCACGATCTGCGCGCGCAAGGCGATCAGCAGCGGCATGGAGTCGCCGATGGGCGAGCCGTTGGCCACGTTGCCGCCCAGCGTGCCCGAGTTGCGCACCGGCAGGCCCGCGAAGCGCGTGGCAAAGCTGTGCAGTTGCGGCCACTGGCGGGTGAGTGCGGCAAAGGCGTCGGTCAGCGACACGGCAGCGCCGATGGTGATGTGTTGCGCGTCTTCATCGAGCTGCAGCAGCTCGGCCGCGCGCGTCACGTCCAGGATCTGCGCGTACTGTTTGTGCATCTTGGTGACCCACAGCCCCACATCAGTGCAGCCGGCCACCACCTGGGCGCCGGGGTGCGCGGCGCGCGCGGCCAGAAGGGCGGGCAGGGTGGTTGGGGCCAGGTAGGCCGTGCCGTCCGCCTCAGGGGCTTGCAGCAGTGCCAACTGGCGCAGCAACTGCGCCTCGTCCACGGCCACAGGGGGCAGGGAGGCCATCTGCTGGGCGGCATCGAGGATGGGGCGGTAGCCCGTGCAACGGCACAGGTTGCCCGAGAGTTCTTCCTGCACCAGCTCGCGCGTGATCGGCTGGCCCTGGCACACATGGTTCTGGTACATGCCGAACAGGCTCATCACGAAGCCCGGCGTGCAAAAGCCGCACTGCGAGCCGTGGCACTGCACCATGGCCTCCTGGGCGGGGTGCAGGGTGATGGCTTTCTCGGCCGACGGGGCCGGGCCGGCGGGGCGGATCAGCGGGTCCTCGGCCAGGTCTTCCACCGTCCACAGCGCCATGCCGTCCACCGAGTGGGCCAGGCGTATGCAGCTGTTCACGGCGCTGTAGTGCAGCTTGCCATGGCGCTCTTCACCCAGCACCACCGTGCAGGCTCCGCAGTCGCCTTCGCCGCAGCCTTCCTTGGTGCCGGTGCAGCCCAGGTCCTCGCGCAGCACTTCGAGCAGCGTGCGGTCGGGCGGTACGTCGTGCAGCGCCGCAGGCTGGCCGCGGCGGATGAAGCGGAGAGGTCGGTGGGTCATCATCATCGTCATGCGTGGGTGCTCGAAACGGGCCAATCGGTCAAAAGCAGAGCGTATGCGCGGCTGCAACAGACCGCATATGCCAGAGCGTATAACGAGGATGCCTGCCGCGCTATGACTGCGCGGCCACCGGGGGCAAAAAAAAGACCGCTGCCGCCACACCCCCGTGGCACCGTGGTTGCTGGCTACACTGGCGCGCACACCGCACCACTTCTGCCCATGCCCGCCGCAACGCCTTCTCGCCCACCTGCCGCCACCCTGGACCAGCCGGTCTACGAGGCCGTGCTCGACGCCGTCATGCACGGCCGGCTGCGGCCCGGCGAGCGCCTGGGCGAACCCGCGCTGTGCGAGCGCTTCGGCGTGAGCCGCACGGTGGTGCGCCAGGCCCTGCACCGGCTGGCCGAATTGCGCATCCTGGACATCGTGCCCAACAAGGGTGCGACGGTGGCCCGCCCCAGCCCGAAGGAGACACGTGACATCTTCGCCGCGCGCCGCGTGGTGGAGGTGGGCATCGTGCGCATGGTGGCTGCGCGCATCACGCACGGCGAGGTGCAGCGCCTCAAGCAGCGCATGCGCGCCGAGCACGAGGCCCTGCACCAGCAGGACCATGCGCGCTGGGTGGCGCTGGCGGGTGGGTTCCACCTGGCGCTGGCGGAGCTGTCGGGCAATGCCGAGCTGCAGCGCATCCTGTCGGAGCTGATGACGCGCTGCTCGCTCATCGTGGCGCTGTACGAGGCGCCCGGCGAATCCAACTGCGAGCACGAGGAGCATGAGCAGCTCGTCGAGCACCTTGCCCTGCGCGATGGCGCCGCCGCAGCCGACGCCATGGACCGCCACCTGCTGGCGCTGGAGGCGCGCCTGTCCCTGCCGCAAGAGGTGCCGCAGGGCTGATGGCGGAAAATCGTATACGATTTATGCATTGCCTTTGTGAATTCACGGCATGGTTTAAAATTTCGTATACGATTTATTAGAGCGCCGCGCCATGGACATCGACTTCTCGCAGATAGACGCCTACCAGCGCTACAAGCTCATGGCCAGCCTGATCGTGCCGCGCCCCATCGCGCTGATCACCACGCTGGGCGAGGACGGCACGGTGAATGCCGCGCCGTTCAGCATGTTCAACATGCTGGGCGAGGACCCTCCGGTGGTCATGGTCAGCATCAACCGCTTGAAGGACGGCCTGCTCAAGGACACGGCGGCCAATATTCTGCGCACCGGCGAGTTCGTGGTGCACATCACCGACGAAGCCATGGCCGCGCAGATGCATGCCTGCGGCGACAGCCTGCCCCCGGATGAAAGCGAACTGGCGCACGCCGGCCTCACGCCGGTGCCCTCGCGCAGCGTGGCGCCGCCGCGCATCGCCGAGGCGCCGGTGGCCTTCGAGTGCGTGCTGCACGAAACCCTGGAGACCGCCAGCCGCTACGTCTTCATCGGCCGCGTGCTGTGGCTGGGCGTGCGCGAAGGCCTGGTGGACACCGAACGCTGGCGCGTGCGCCTGCAGGACTTCCATCCCGTGGGGCGCTTTGGCGCGAGCTTCTACGTGAAGACCGGCGAGCGCTTCGCCATCGGCGCGGACACGCCAGCGCAGGCGCGCAGCACCGCCATCGACGAGATCTGAGCGCCATGGATGCATCCGCCTTCAGCGCGCAGGACCACGCCGCCATGCGGCTGGCCATCGAGGCTTCGCGCGCTGCGCTTGCGGCGGGCGACAACCCCTTCGGCGCCACGCTGGCGTCGGCCGAGGGCGCGGTGCTGTTCACTGCCCGCAACAACCAGAACACCACGCGCGACTGCACCGGCCATGCCGAAATGGTGCTGGTGCGCGAGGCCTCTGCGGCGCTCGGCCCCGATGTCCTGCGCGGTGCGACCGTGTTCGCGAGCGGCGAGCCCTGTGCGATGTGCGCCGGTGCCATGTTCTGGGCCGGTATTGCGCGCGTGGTCTATGCGGCCAGCCAGGACGACATCGCCCAGGCCTTGGGTGGGCCGCAACTGGCAACGCCTTGTGCTCAATTGCTGGCACAGGCGCGTCCTCCAGTCGTGGTGGAGCACGGCCTGCTGCGCGAAGAAGCTGCGGCCGCATTGCGCGGGGCCTGACCCGGGCCTCTCGCGGCCGCACAGGGATTTCCAGGGGCACGGTGCAGGGGCTGTGCGGTGTACAGTGCGCCGACACTTTTTGCCCACCCCACAACGCCTCCACTCCCCACACCGCGCAGCGCAGCGCATCCAACGCGCGCAGCGGCATACGTGATGGCGTATGACAAGAATGCAGGCCCCTGTATGCGAGACCACGCCCTTTTCGACAAGATAGACCTCCATCTCATAAGGGTCTTGCACACCGTGTTGACTGAACGCAGCGTATCGAGGGCCGCCGTCCGCCTGGGCATGCACCAGCCGGCGGTGTCGGCCGCGCTCAAGCGGCTGCGCGACCTGGCGGGCGATCCGCTGCTGGTGCGGTCGGGCGCCAGCATGATGCCTACCGACGCGGCGCTGCGCATGGTGGAGCCTGCGGGCGCCATCCTGCGCTCGGCCGAGGCGCTGTTCTCCGATGCCCGCGGCTTCGATCCGCGCACCGCCACCCGCACCTTCCGCGTTGCCGCCAGCGACTACCTGGACCCGCTGTTCCTGCCCCAGCTCGTGGCGCGCATCAAGGTCGAGGCGCCGATGTGCCCCATCGAGATCCTGCCGCTCTCGGGCGACACGCACTACCACGCCCACCTGGCGCAGGGCGACGTGGACGTGGTCATCGGCAACTGGCCCCAGCCCCCGGACGACCTGCACATGGGCCGCCTGTTCGGCGACGAGGTGGTGTGCCTGGTCAGCCGCGACCACCCTGCGGTGCGCCGCGGCTGGGACGCCGAGAGCTGGCTGGCCGCCGAACACATCGCCCCCACGCCCACCCACCCCGGCGCACGCGGCGTGATCGACGTGCACCTCGATGGCCTGGGCCTGGCGCGCAACATCACGGCGCGCTGCGCGCACTTCAGCGCCATACCGCCCATCGTGGCATCGAGCTTGCTTGTGCTGACCACCGGGCGCCAGTACTGCGAGCGCTATGTGGACCACCTGCCGCTGGCCATTTTGCCGGCCCCCGTGGAGTTTCCACGCCTCATGTACTACCAGCTATGGCATGCCCGCACGCACCATTCCGCAGCCGCCGTGTGGCTGCGCGACTGCGTGAAAGCGGTGGCTGCATCGCTACGAAAAGAATAGCTTTAAGGTCATGCTGAACAAGCGATGGCAGGCAGTTTCAACCCCATAACGACCCACCAAACTGAGAGACAATCCACCGCATGAGTTCACCACCTCTTCCCAATGCCCCGGGCTTGGCGCCCCGGCTGCAGCTCACGGGCATCACCAAGCGCTATCCCGCCGTGGTGGCCAACAGCGGTGTCTCCCTCACGGTGCAGCCGGGCGAGATCCACGCGGTGCTGGGCGAAAACGGCGCGGGCAAGTCCACGCTGATGAAGATCATCTACGGCTCGGTCAAGCCCGACGAGGGCAGCGTGCATTTCAACGGCCAGGCCGTGCAGGTGCGCAACCCGCAGGAGGCGCGGGCCCTGGGCATCGCCATGGTGTTCCAGCACTTCAGCCTGTTCGATACACTGACCGTGGCCGAGAACGTCTGGCTGGGCCTGGACAAGAGCCAGGACCTGGCCGAGGTCACGCAGCGCATCACCGCCAAGGCGGCCGAGTACGGCCTCGACATCGACCCCCTGCGCCCCGTGCACACGCTGAGCGTGGGCGAGATGCAGCGTGTGGAGATCATCCGCGCGCTGCTCACCAACCCCAAGGTGCTGATCCTCGATGAGCCCACCTCGGTGCTCACGCCCCAGGCGGTGGAAAAGCTCTTCGTGGTGCTGCGCAAGCTCGCGGCCGAGGGCTGCAGCATCCTCTACATCAGCCACAAGCTGCACGAGATCCGTGCCCTGTGCACGGCCTGCACCGTGTTGCGCGGCGGCAAGGTCACGGGCGTGTGCAACCCGGCCGAGGAATCGAATGCCTCGCTCTCGCGCCTGATGATCGGTGCCGAGCCGCCGGCGCTGGAGCACCGCACCGTGCAGACCGGTGCCACCGTGCTCAAGGTGCAGGGCCTGTCGCTGCCACGCGCCGACCAGTTCGGCGTGGACCTGGTGGACCTGGCCTTTGAGGTGAAGGCCGGCGAGGTGGTCGGCATTGCCGGGGTCTCCGGCAATGGCCAGAAGGAATTGCTCTACGCGCTGTCGGGTGAAGACCAGCGCGCCGAGCCGGCGAGCATCCAGGTGTCCGGCCAGAACGCCGGCCGCATGGGCCCGAGCCGCCGCCGCGCGCTGGGCCTGCACTTCGTGCCCGAGGAGCGCCTGGGCCGCGGTGCCGTGCCCACCATGGGCCTGGCGCACAACCTGCTGCTCACGCGCACCAATTCGGTGGCGGGCAGCGGCTGGATCAAGGTGGGTGCACTCGAATCGCATGCGCGCGCCATCATCGAGCGCTTCCACGTCAAGGCGGGTGGCCCGCATGCGGCGGCCAAGTCGCTGTCGGGCGGCAACCTGCAGAAATTCATCGTGGGCCGCGAGATCGACGCCAAGCCCCGGCTGCTCATCGTCTCGCAACCCACCTGGGGCGTGGACGTGGGCGCCGCCGCACAGATCCGCGGCGAAATCCTGGCACTGCGCGATGCCGGTTGCGCCGTGCTGGTGGTCAGTGAGGAGCTGGACGAATTGTTTGAAATCTGCGACCGCCTGCATGTCGTGGCCAAGGGCCACCTATCGCCCTCGGTGCCACGCGCCGAAGCCACCGTGGAGCGCATCGGCGAATGGATGAGCGGGCTGTGGCATGCCGACGTGCAGTCCCACCTGGCGCAGGCCGCAGTGGCCGCTGGCGGGGAGCACCACCATGCTTAAGCTCGAACCACGCCCCCAGGCCTCGCGGCTGTGGACCTTCGGCTCGCCGCTGCTGGCGCTGGCCTTCACCGTGCTGATCGGCATCATCCTCTTCGCTGCACTGGGCAAGGACCCCGTGCGTGCGCTGCAGATCTTCTTCTGGGAGCCGATCAAGACGCCCTACGCCATCGGCGAACTCATGGTCAAGGCCACGCCGCTGCTGCTCATCGCGCTCGGCCTGGCCGTGTGCTTTCGCTCCAACGTCTGGAACATCGGCGCCGAGGGCCAGTTCGTCATCGGCGCCGTGGCGGCCGGCGGCGTGGCGCTGCTGGCCGACAAGACCACCGGCCCCTGGATCGTGCCGGCCATTTTGCTGGCCGGTGTGCTGGGCGGCATGGCCTGGGCCGGGCTCACGGCACTGCTGCGCGACAAGTTCAACGCCAGCGAGATCCTGGTCAGCCTGATGCTGGTCTACGTGGCCACGCTGGTGCTGGGCTACCTGGTCTACGGCCCCTGGAAGGACCCCATGGGCTACAACTTCCCGCAGACCAAGACCTTCGAGCGCGTGACGCAGATACCGCGCCTGATGCAGGGCTCGCGCATGTCCATCGGCCTGCTGCTGGCCCTGGCCGGTGCGGCCGCGCTGTGGGTGTTCCTGTTCCGCACCCGCGCCGGTTTTGCCCAGCAGGTGGGCGGGCTGGCGCCGGCGGCGGCGCGCTACGCGGGCTTCTCGTCGCGCCGTGCGCTGTGGGTGGCGCTCCTCATCTCGGGTGGCGCTGCCGGCCTGGCCGGCGCGCTGGAGGTGGCCGGCCCCATTGGCCAGCTCACGCCCTATGTACCGGCGGGCTACGGCTTCGCGGCCATCATCGTCGCCTTCGTCGGGCGGCTGCACCCGGTGGGCATGATCCTGTCGGCGATTTTGATGAGCATGTTCTACATCGGCGGCGAGCTGGCGCAGTCGCGCCTGGGCCTGCCCAAGTCGCTCACGGGCGTGTTCCAGGGCCTGCTGCTGTTCACGCTGCTGGCCTGCGACACGCTGATCGCCTACCGCGTGCGCTGGGTCGGTACGAAAGGGGTGAAGGCATGAACCACCACCACAGCCTCTGCGTGAATCTCTCGGCCAGGAAGGAAGCTTGATATGGAATCCTATGCACTGCTCATAGGCGCCACGCTGAGTGCGGGCACCGTCCTGGCCATCGCGGCGCTGGGCCTGTTGATCAACGAGAAGGCCGGCATCGTCAACCTCGGCGCCGAGGGCATGATGCTGTGCGCCGCCATTGCCGGCTTCGCCACCGTGGTGCACACCGGCAACAGCTGGCTGGGCTTCGCGGCCGGCATGGCCGCCGGTGCCGTGCTGGCCGCCATCTTCGGCGTGCTGGTGATCTGGCTCAATACCAACCAGTACGCCACGGGGCTGGCACTGAGCCTGTTCGGCGTGGGCTTCTCGGCCTTCCTGGGCATCAGCTACGTACAGGCCAAGCTGCCCGAGATGCCCAAGTACGCCATCCCCGGCCTGTCCGAGGTGCCGTTGCTCGGGCCCGCGCTGTTCCAGCAGCACCCGGTGGTCTATCTCACCATGCTGCTGGTGGCAGCCCTCATCTGGTTCCTGTACCGCTCGCGCGCCGGCCTGGTGCTGCGCTCTGTGGGCGAGTCGCCCGAGTCGGCCCATGCGCTGGGCTACCCGGTGCGCCGCATCCGCCTGGCGGCCGTGGTGGCCGGCGGCGCGCTGTGCGGCCTGTCGGGGGCCTACATCTCCACGGTCTACACCCCCCTGTGGGTGGAGGGCATGGTGGCGGGCCGCGGCTGGATCGCGCTGGCGCTCACCACCTTCGCCACCTGGCGGCCGGCGCGCGTGCTGCTCGGGGCCTACCTGTTCGGCGGCGTGACCATGCTGCAGTTCCACCTGCAGGCCACGGGCGTGCAGGTGGCCAGCCAGTTGCTGAGCATGCTGCCCTACGTGGCCACCATCGTGGTGCTGGCCCTGATCTCGCGCAACCCGGCGTGGATCCGCATCAACATGCCGGCCTCGCTGGGCAAACCTTTCTACCCTGGCTCGTGAAGATGGGCGGATGCCTTCTCGTGGCGCACGGCCTCGGCTTGGATCTTGCATCCTGCCGGGTGCTGGAGCCTTGCGGGCCGCGTCTCCCCCAAAAACCTTTGGTTACCGCTCGGTAGATCACCCCATAATCACCGTTTTCGTCCCCAACCTTGCAACCCTCCTTCTTTCTTATAAGGAACCGACATGACTGATCTGCAGAAACGCTCCCTGCTCAAGGTGGCTGCACTCTCCGCTGTAGCCGCTGCCGCACTGGTGGGCTGTGGCAAGAAGGAAGAGCCGGCCGCTGCGGCGCCTGCGCCCGCCCCGGCGCCCGTGGCCTCTGCGCCCGCGCCCAAGCCCGAGCCGCTGAAGATCGCGTTCGCCTATGTCGGCCCCGTCGGTGACGGCGGCTGGTCGTTTGCCCATGACAACGGCCGCAAGGCCATCGAGAAGGAATTCGGCGACAAGGTGGTCACGAGCTTCGTCGAGAGCGTGCCCGAATCGGCCGATGCCGAGCGCGTGCTGCGCGATCTGGCCGGCCAGGGCAACAAGCTGATCTTCGGCACCACCTTCGGCTACATGGAGTCGATCCAGAAGATCGCCCCCGACTTCAAGGACGTGAAGTTCGAGCACGCCACCGGCTACAAGACCGCCGACAACGTGCGCACCTACGACAGCCGCACCTACGAAGGCGCCTACATGGCCGGCGTGATCGCCGGCGCCATGACCAAGACCAACACGCTGGGTGTGGTGGGCTCGGTGCCAATCCCCGAAGTGATCCGCAACATCAACAGCTTCACGCTGGGTGCGCAGTCGGTCAACCCCAAGGTCAAGACCAAGGTGGTGTGGGTGAACGAATGGTTCAGCCCACCCAAGGAAACCGAAGCCGCCACCTCGCTGATCAATGGCGGCGCCGACGTGCTGTTCCAGAACACCGACTCGCCTGCCGTGCTCAAGACCGCCCAGGAAAAGGGCAAGCGCGCCTTCGGCTGGGACAGCGACATGACCGCCTACGGCCCCAAGGCCCACCTGGCATCGGCCGTGATCAACTGGGGCCCGTACTACATCAAGGCCACCAAGGACGCGCTGGAAGGCAAGTGGGCCACGGGCCAGAGCTGGTGGGGCGTGAAGGAAGGCGCGATCGACATCGTCTCCATCGCCGAAGACGTGCCTGCCGACACCAAGGCCAAGGTCGAAGCGGTCAAGAAGGGCCTGGCCGACGGCAGCTTCCAGATCTGGAAGGGCCCCATCGTGGGCCAGGATGGCAAGGAAGTGGTCGCCAAGGACGCCGTCGCCGACGACAAGTTCCTGAGCGGCGTGAACTTCTACGTCAAGGGCGTGGAAGGCAAGATCCCCGGCGGCGACAAGAAGTAAGCAGCCCCGTCACCAGGCCCTGGCGGCCTGGTCCAGGAAAGGGAACGTGCGCGGCACGTTCCCTTTTTCGTTGGGGCCGTACAGAATGTCCAAAAGGGCTGTACGCGGGCCCTCGAACAACAAGAACCATTCCCATGATCGAAACCACCCTCTGGCACCCGGTGGCCCTGTCGCACGCGGTGGAGCAGGCTCCGCTGGCAGTGCAGTTGCTTCAGCACGCCCTCGTGCTCTGGCGCGATGGACAGGGCCAGGTTCAGGCCTTCACGGACCGCTGTCCTCACCGGGGTGCGCGCCTGTCCCTGGGCCGGGTACAGGGTGGCCGCCTGGAGTGCCCCTACCACGGCTGGCAGTTCGCGGCTGGCGGGCAGTGCGTGCACGTGCCGGCGCTGCCGCAGTTCACCCCGCCCGCCACGCACTGCGCCCGGCGCCATGGCGTGGTCGAAGCCAACGGCCTGGTGTGGGTGCAGCTCGAAGCGGGCGATGCCGTGCCGCCCGCCTTCGAGGCCGAGGGCGATGCCCGCCTGCGCAAGCTCAACTGCGGCACCTACGACGTGGCCACCAGCGCCCCGCGCATCGTCGAGAACTTCCTGGATATGGCGCACTTTGGCTTCGTGCACGACGGCTGGCTGGGTACGCGCGAGGCCACGGCCATCGACGACTACCGCGTCGAGCCCACGCCCACGGGCCTGCGCGCCACGGGCTGCAAGGCCTGGCAGCCGCAGTCCAACCTGCACTCGACGGCGCCAGCCCAGGTGGAGTACACCTACGAGGTCACGGGCCCCTACACCGCAGTGCTGACCAAGGTGCCCGAGGCCGGTACCACCGCAGTGGCCGGCTGGCGCGAGTCCATCGCGCTGTTCGTGTGCCCGCTCACGCCCGAGACCAGCCGCGTGTGGTTCCGCCTGGCCGTGGCCGATTTCGAATCGCCCGACGAGAAGCTGCAGGCCTTCCAGCACACCATCTTCACCCAGGACCAGCCGGTGCTGGAGTCCCAGACACCGCAATGCCTGCCGCTGGACCTGCGTGCCGAGTTGCATACCGCCGCCGACAAGGCATCATCCGCCTACCGCCGCTACCTGCGCGCGAGCGGCATCACCTTTGGAGTTTGCTGATGTTCAAGGTTCCCCCCATCCCCGCCGCGCGCATCCCCGAGCTGCTGCGCGCCATGCCCAAGGCCGAGCTGCACATCCACATCGAGGGCTCGCTGGAGCCCGAGCTGATCTTCGCGCTGGCGCAGCGCAATGGCCTGTCGCTCCCCTACGCCGATGTGGAGGCACTGCGCAGCGCCTATGCCTTCACCAACCTGCAGAGCTTTCTGGACATCTACTACGCGGGCGCCAGCGTGCTGCTGCACGAGCAGGATTTTTACGACATGGCGCGCGCCTACCTGGTGCGTGCCGCGGCCGACAACGTGCTGCACACCGAGCTGTTTTTCGACCCGCAGACGCACACCGAGCGCGGCGTGGCGATGGAAACGGTGATCAACGGCCTGCACCGCGCCTGCGTGGATGCGCGCAAGGACCTGGGCATCAGCGCCACGCTGATCCTGTGCTTCCTGCGCCACCTGAGCGAGGAATCGGCCTTCGAGACGCTGGAGCAGGCCCAGCCGTTTCTGGACAAGATCGTCGGCGTGGGCCTGGACAGCAGCGAGGTGGGCAACCCGCCCGAGAAATTCGCGCGTGTGTTTGCCCGCTGCCGCGAGCTGGGCCTGCACCTGGTGGCCCACGCCGGCGAGGAGGGGCCACCGGCCTACATCTGGAGTGCGCTCGACGTGCTCAAGGTCGAGCGCATCGACCACGGCGTGCAGGCCGTCCACGACGCCGCGCTGATGCAGCGCCTGGCCCAGGACCGCATCGCGCTCACCGTGTGCCCGCTGTCCAACCAGAAGCTGTGCGTCTTCCCCAACCTGGCCGACCACAACCTGGCGAAGCTGCTCGATGCTGGCCTGGCCGCCACGGTCAACTCGGACGACCCGGCCTACTTCGGCGGCTACATCAACGACAACTTCACCCAGGTGTTCGCTGCCACCGGCATGACGGTGCGCCACGCCTACCAGTTGGCGTTCAACAGCTTCGAAGCCAGTTTTGCGGGCAACGCCGACAAGCGCGTGTGGGAGCACAAGCTCAAGGAGCGCTTCGAACGCTTCATGGAACACGACTACTGATCCAGGAATGGCAGGGGTATCCAAGGCAGCGCAGGGCGCATTTTCTGTGCACTGTTTGTGTGCAGAACAACAACGCTGCTGTTGGGTCTGGCGCATCAGTTGCACATGGATTTCGGGTAAACCCTAGAATTACAGGTTTTTGTAAGCATTTGTTGGTCCCCTCCGGGGTCGGCAACTGCCCAGAATGCGGCCTTTGGGAGACCGCATCTCTTTTGTGCCTACCCCCTGCGCCTTTCCATAACGGAGTCTCTCCATGTTTCTCAATCAGTTGTCCATCGGCAAGCGCCTCGCGCTGGTGCTTGGGGCGATCCTCGCGCTGTTCCTGCTCAGCTCCATCGTGGCCGTCGTCCGTCTGGGCCAGCTTGGCACCGAGATCGACACCATGGTCAACGACAACATCAAGACCGAGCGTGCCGGGGCCGACTGGCTGCGCCACACCACCTCGGGTGTGCAGCGTGCCGCCGCCATCGCCAAGAGCAGCGATGCTGCGCTGATCCCCTACTTCGCGCCGGCCACGGCCACCTCCATCCGTGAGACCAACGAGCTTCAGAAGATCATCGAGGCGCAGATGGACACGGCCGAGGAAAAGCAGCTCTTCACCAAAGTGGGCGAGCTGCGCAAGAGCTACCTGGCCGCGCGTGAAGAGGTGAGCAAGTTCAAGCAGGCCGGCGATGCGGAGAACGCCAACAAGGTGTTCACCGAGCGCTTCGAGCCCACCTCACGCGACTACCTGGCCGGCGTGCAGCAGATGGTGGACGCGCAACGCGCCCAACTGGATGCCGCAGGCAAGCGCGCCGAGGGACTGCGCGCGCAGACCACCCTGCTGCTGCAGGTGTGCACCGCCATCTCGCTGCTGCTCGGCGCCTTGCTGGCCTGGCTGCTGGCCATCAGCATCACTCGCCCCTTGCGCCAGGCCGAAGCCATAGCCGAATCCATCGCCGGCATGGACCTGACCGGTGCACCCCAGGCCGGCTACGCCAATGACGAGACCGGCCACCTGCTGCGCGCGCTGGACGCCATGCGCAGTGCGCTGAACGGCTCGCTGCAGCAGGTGCGTGGCGTGGTGGACAGCATCTCCACCGCCAGCTCACAGATCGCCATTGGCAACCAGGACCTGAGCGCGCGCACCGAGCAGACGGCCGCCAACCTGGAGGAGACGGCCAGCTCCATGGAAGAGCTCACCAGCACCGTGCGCCAGAGCGCCGACTCGGCCGTGCAGGCCAACCAGATGGCCGCCTCGGCTGCCCAGGTGGCGCAGCGCGGCGGCGAGGTCGTGGCCCAGGTGGTGAGCACCATGGACGCGATCAACGCCAGCAGCAAGAAGATCGCCGACATCATCGGCACCATCGACGGCATCGCCTTCCAGACCAACATCCTGGCGCTCAACGCCGCCGTGGAAGCCGCCCGGGCCGGCGAGCAGGGCCGTGGCTTTGCCGTGGTGGCCAGCGAAGTGCGCAGCCTCGCCCAGCGCAGTGCCGAAGCGGCCAAGGAGATCAAGACCCTGATCGGCCAGTCGGTCGAGAAGGTGGAGTCGGGCGCTGCGCTGGTGCAGAACGCCGGCAGCACCATGGGCGAGATCGTGAGCTCCGTGCGCCGCGTGACCGACATCATCGGCGAGATCAGCGCCGCCGCATCGGAGCAGAGCCAGGGCATCAGCCAGGTGAACGTGGCCGTCAGCCAGCTCGACCAGATGACGCAGCAGAACGCGGCGCTGGTGGAGGAATCCACCGCCGCCGCCGAGAGCCTCAAGGACCAGGCCGCGCGCCTGGCCGAGGTGGTGGGCGCCTTCCGCCTGGGTGCGCCATCGGGCGCGCTGCGACTGCGCTGAGAAAGCGCCGCGCCAGCGCCGGCGCGGCCCGCTGGCTACAATACCGCCCTTGCAAAGGCTGCTGTCCCGGCAGCCTTTTGCTTTTTCTGTCATCGGGACCATGTAGAGGACTACCATGTACAAAAACCTCGCCACCGCATTGCGTGCGGTCTGTGTGAGTGCGCTTTTCAGCGCCGTTTCCATCTCCCCCGCCTTTTCTCAATCCCCTGGCCAGCCAGCGGCCGCAGCGCCCAAAACCGAGCCGATCAAGGCCGGCTTCGTCTATGTCTCGCCCATCACCGCAGCAGGCTGGACGAAGCAGCACGACGATGGCCGCAAGGCGGTGGAGGCCGCGCTGGGCAACCAGGTCAAGACCACTTTCGTCGAGAACGTGGCCGAGGGGGCCGACGCTGAGCGCGTGATCCGCGACCTGGCGGCCACGGGCCACCAGATCATCTTCACGCCCAGCTTCGGCTACATGGAGCCCACGCTCAAGGTCGCGCAGGACTATCCGAACGTGAAGTTCGAGTCCATCACCGGCTACAAGACCGCTGCCAACGTGGCGGTGGCCAATGCGCGCTACTACGAGGGCCGCTACCTGGCCGGCATCGCGGCGGGCCGCATGAGCAAGACCGGCGTGGCCGGCTATGTGGCGGGCTTTCCCATTCCCGAGGTGCTACAGGGCATCAATGCCTTCACGCTCGGCATGCGCTCGGTGAACCCCAAGGCCACGGTCAAGGTGGTCTGGCTCAACGTCTGGTTCGACCCGCCCAAGGAGCGCGACGCAGCCATGGTGCTGTTCAACCAGGATGTGGACGTGATCGCCTTCCACACCGGCTCCACCGCCGTGATGGCCGCCGCGCAGGAGCGCGGCAAGATGGCCGTGGCCTACCATTCCGACATGCGCGGCGCGGGGCCCGACGCGCAGATCATCGCCGTCACCCACCAGTGGGGCCGGTACTACACCGAGCGCGTGCGCGCCGTGCAGGCCGGCACCTGGAAGAGCGGCACCGTGTGGGGTGGCGTGCGCGAGGGCATGATCCGCGTGGGCGACTTCGGCCCCAAGGTGCCTGCCGCCGTGCAGCAGGAGGTGCTGGCCGCGCAGAAGGCCGTGGGCGCGGGGACGCTGCACCCTTTCCGTGCCGGCAAGGCGCCGGTGCGCGACAACGAGGGCCACGAGGTGATCGCCGCCGGCCAGGTGCTCGGCGATGCGCAGATCCTCAAGATGAACTGGCTGGTCGAAGGCGTGCAGGGCAAGCTGGCCCACTGAACCCGCCTTGCCCGAGGGCGCATATCCACTATAGGCGGCAGCATATGCAACGGCCCCCCTCTGCCGCTAAGCTTGCGCCCATGCGTGTCTACCGTTCTGCCCTTTTGCGTTTTGCCGACGATGGCTCGGCCCTGTATGACGAGGACGGCCTGCTGGCCATCGCCCCCGACGGCGCAGGCCGCCAGCGCGTCGTGGCTGCGGGTGCCTGGACAGCGCTGGCGCCCACCTACGGGCAAGGCGCGGTCGAGCACCTGCCGGGCCGCATTATCGCGCCGGGCTTCGTGGACATGCACATCCACTTCCCCCAGACCGACGTGATCGGCGCCCCGGCCGATGGGCTGCTGCCCTGGCTGGAGAACTACACCTTTCCGCACGAGTCGCGCTTCATCGACCCGGCCTATGGCGCGCAGGTCGCAGGCTTCTTCGTCGAAGAGCTGCTGCGCAACGGCGTGACCACCGCCCTGACCTTCGCCACCTCGCACCCCGCCAGCGTGGACGCACTGTTCACCGAGGCGCAGCGCCAGCAACTGCGCCTGATCACCGGCAAGGTGCTGCAGGACCGCCACTCGCCCGACGGCGTGCGCGACCTGACGGAGCAAAGCCTGATCGACACCGAGGCGCTGATCCGGCGCTGGCATGGTGTGGACCGGCTGGGCTATGCCATCACGCCGCGCTTTGCGCCCACCAGTACGCACGAGCAGCTCCAGGGCGCGGGCGAGCTGGCGGCGCGCTACCCCGACGTGTGGATTCAGTCGCACGTGGCCGAGAACCTCGATGAGGTGCGCTGGGCGCGCGAGCTGTTCCCGGCCTCGCGCAGCTACCTTGCGGTGTACGGCGACTACGGGCTGATGCGCGAGCGCGCCGTGTATGCCCACTGCATCCATTTCGACGACGACGACCGGGCGCTGATGCGCGACACCGGCACGGTGGCCGCCGTCAGCCCCACCAGCAACCTGTTCCTGGGCAGCGGCTTCTTCGACTATGCAGGCGCCGACCGCGTCGGCTTTGGCTACGGCCTGGCCAGCGATGTGGGCGGGGGCACCAGCTTCAGCCCGTTTCGCACCATGCTGGCCGCCTACTACGTGGGCCGCGAAGGGCAGACCAAGCCCGGCCTGAGCCTGTCGCCCCAGCAGCTGTGGTGGCAGCACACCGCAGGCGCTGCGGCAGCGCTGGGCCTGGCTGGCGTGGTGGGCAACCTGCAGCCGGGCTGCGAGGGCGACTTCGTGGTCATCAACCCCGCCGCCACCCCGCTGCTGGCGCGCAAGACGGCCCAGGCGAACAATCTGGACGAACTGCTGTTCGCGATGATCGTGCTGGGCGATGACCGGCTGGTCGAGCGCACGGTGATCAGCCAGTCGTTGCCGGATGTGCAGGCTGCAGGTACCTGATCGGCGGCCCGGCGTCTGGGACCATGTTGCATAACCTGTCCTGCACCGCTTCCTTTCTTGTACTGGCGGCGGGCCTGCTGGGCAGCGGAGCTGCCTGGGCCCAGTTGGCGAGCGACAGCACCGCTGCACAGCGGGCGCAGGAAGCCTGCCGCTCCGAGGTGTCGAAGTTCGAGGAGGCCATCGGTTTCATTCGCCGCTCGCAGGGCAACCAGGCGGCAGCGGACCTCAAGGAGAAGCTGCTGCCCGCCAGGCTGGAGAGCGAAATCCTCTTCAAGGAAGGCTACTGCGGCCTGGCGCGCCACATCCGCGAGAAAAAGCTGGGGTGAAGTGCCCGGCGCGCCGGGCAGTGGGGGTGTGCTTCCTGGCAGGAAGCATGCAAAAAAGCCGTGTCCACAGGGTGACGTGCAGGGCCCGCAAGGGCGTCCTGCCTAGAATACGGCGCAGGAGTTAACCCAATGAGCATCAAAAGCGACAAATGGATCCGCCGCATGGCGGCCGAGCACGGCATGATCGAACCTTTCGCGCCCGGTCAGGTGCGCGAGGCCGAGGGCCGCAAGATCATCAGCTATGGCACCAGCAGCTATGGCTACGACATCCGCTGCGCGCCCGAATTCAAGGTGTTCACCAACATCCACAGCACGGTGGTGGACCCGAAGAACTTCGACGAGAAGAGCTTTGTCGATTTCCACGGCGACAGCTGCATCATCCCGCCCAACAGCTTTGCGCTGGCGCGCACCATGGAGTACTTTCGCATCCCGCGCAACGTGCTCACCATCTGCCTGGGCAAGAGCACCTATGCGCGCTGCGGCATCATTGTCAATGTCACGCCGTTCGAGCCCGAGTGGGAAGGCTATGTGACGCTGGAGTTCTCCAACACCACGCCGCTGCCCGCGCGCATCTACGCGGGCGAAGGCTGTGCGCAGGTGCTGTTCTTCGAGAGCGATCCAGACGACGTATGCGAAGTCTCGTACAAGGACCGGGGCGGCAAGTACCAGGGCCAAGTGGGCGTGACCTTGCCCAAGGCCTGATCGCCTGCAAGGGCGGGCGTACCGCCCGGTGGTCCCGTCCTACAGGGGCAGGGCACTTCGGCTGAAGTGCAAGCGTTGGTAAGTTCCATAGCATGGATGCATGCCTGCGGATGTTCGCAGGGTCCGTGTGAAGGAGTCCAACATGATCGATTTTGTTGAACCGTCCGCACCCCGCGCCACGGCGGGTGCCGACCGGCCCAGCCTGCCCCATCTTGCACAAGCCCGCCATGCAGACCTGGGCGAGGCCGATATCCATTACTGGCCTTGCGAAGTGCTGGATGCGTTCATCCTGCACATGGCCAAGCGTGGCCACTGCGTGAACACGGCCATGATGCTGGGCCACCCGCCCTATGCGCAGGAGCAGTTGGCCATCGCACGCCAGCACCATGACGGCGAACTCGATGGGCTTGCCGACCGCCTGGGGGGCTATTTCAGCGCCTGCCCGGCCTCAGGCTCCACGCACACCCTGTTGCGTCCCTGGCCCTTGGCTTCGTAAAGCGCCGCGTCGCTGCGGCGCAGCATCTCGTGGGCATTGTCGGGCCCCTCGCGCAGGCTGGATATGCCAGCGCTCACCGTGATCCGCCCCACCAGAGGATCTTCCTGCGCCGCCATGCCGTCCACGATCGACTGGGCGATCGCGCGTGCGCCTTCCACGGCGGTGTCGGGCAGTACCACGGCAAACTCCTCGCCACCGAGCCGCGCAATCACGTCCGACGCGCGCAGGCGCTGCTGCAGCGTCTGTGCCAGCCGGCGCAGCACCTCGTCGCCTGCGTCGTGCCCGAAGCTGTCGTTCACGCGCTTGAAATGGTCCACATCGACGCTGACCAAGCTCAGGGGCCGGCCGCTGCGGCGCGCCAGCGCCAGCGCAAACTCCATCTTGCTGTCGAAGCCCCGCCGGTTGAGCAGGCCGGTAAGTGCGTCGGTGCGTGC
The DNA here is from genome assembly GCF_001428665.1 of Acidovorax sp. Root219. Classification (GTDB taxonomy): domain Bacteria; phylum Pseudomonadota; class Gammaproteobacteria; order Burkholderiales; family Burkholderiaceae_C; genus Acidovorax. Next base: position 183,178 of record NZ_LMIJ01000003.1, on the reverse strand, counting down.
CTGCAGGTCCAGCGCGCGGTTGGCGGCTTCCAGCTCCAGGGTGCGCAGGCGCACCTGGTCCTCCATGGCTTCGTGAGCCGCCATGAGGCGCTGCGTCATGCTGCTGAGCGCGGCGGACAGCTGGTGCACGTCACGGTTGTGGGTGACCAGGGGAATGGTGGCGCCGGGCTTGCCCGATTCCACGAGGCTGGCGGCATCGGCCAGCGCGTAGAGGTCTTCGCTCAGGCGGCGGGCCGCGATCCAGGCGATGGCTGCGGCCAGCACCGCCGCCAGCAGGCCGATTGCCAGGGCCATGCGCACCGCGCGGTCCGCGTCGGCAAAGGCGATTTCCACCGGTTCCCGGGCCACGATGTGCCAGCCCAGGTCGCTTGCCGCGTTGCGCGCTTCCATGCGCACGCTGGCGGTAAGGTAGTTCTTGCCATCGGCCCAGGGCACCACGGTCGCAGACAGGGCGCCTGATTCCCGCGTGGCCACGGTCAGTGGCACGGGCAGATGCTGGCCGCCGGCTTCGAGCTGGCTGCGGTATTCCTGGGGCGAGAAAATGAGTTTGCCGGCGCGGTCAAAGACGAACAGGTCCACCGAGGCACCCTGGATACCGATGGGGGCCAGGCTTTCCAGCACCTCGCGCGTCCACTCCCAGCTGCCGTGCATGCCCAGCACGCCCACGGTGGCCCGCCCCGCGTGGATGGGGGCAGCGAAGTCCACGAAGCGGTAGGGCTCGCCCGAGGCGTTGGGCGGCAGCAACTGCTCCAGCAGCTTGGCCGGGTGCACGTCGCCCACGTGCAGCTCCTGCAGGCCGGCGATGAACCAGGGGCGCTCGCGCACGCTCTGGCCCTCCAGAAGTCCCTTCGTGGCGGCCCTTACCACGCCCTGGGCATCTGCCACGCCGATCCACAGGCTGTAAGGGTCGATGGCCTGGGTGCGCGCCAGCAGTTGGTGCACTTCGGGCGAATCGAGCCCCTTTTGCCATATGCCGGGTGCATCGGCCAGTACCTGCACGGCCCGGCTGCGCTCCAGTAACCCGTTGGCAAGCTGGCGGCTGGCGTTATCGGCCACGGTGCGCAAGGCATGGCCGGCATCGCTTTGCACGCGTCGCTTGAGCAGTTCGCCGAAACCCAGGGACAGCAGCACGGCCAGCCCGATCACCAGCAGCGCAAACACCAATGAGATCTGCGTGCGCAGGCTCTGGCCGCGAAAACGGGTGGGGGGGCTCATGGGCTGCCGCTCCCCGGCTGGGAATGTGCTCCTGATCCCGTGTTTGCGCCGATGTCCGAACGCGCGGTGCGGGTGGCGCGCAGCACCAGGCGGGCAGCCGCCAGGTCCCAGCCGGCCCAGCCGCAGCTCTTGAACAGCACGGGCCCGGTGCGGGGGCGCGCGCCTTGCCGCACCATGTCCTGCAGCGTAGGCAGGCGCGCCACGTCCAGCCCGGCCTGCAGCAGGTCGCCGGCCTCGTGCCCGGCATCGGCCGTGTCCACCACCACCGTGCCATGCTGCGCCATCCATCGGCACAGCCCGGGCGACAGTTCTGCCATGGTGGGGGTGTAGGCGCCGACCGCCGCGATGAAGGCATCGGGCCGGGGCTGGGCGCTCAGGACCACGGCCGTGCCCGGGGTGCATGCGGCCACCAGAGGGCAGTGGGCCATGGCCGCGTCGGCGTCCTGCACGACCCGGGCCTGAGCGCCCAGGGCGCGGGCCGCCTGCGCCAGGGCCTCGGCACTGGCCGCGCTGCGCGATGCCACCCAGACCTCGCGCACACCCAGCACTTCCACAAAGGCCTGCACATGGGCCAGGCCTTGCACGCCGGCACCCACCACCAGCAGCGGGCCCTGCGGCACCGGCGCCAGGCGCTGCGCCGCCAGCAGCGAGACGGCGGCCGTGCGGCGCGCCGTGACGGTGGGGCCGTCCAGCACCACGCGGCGCTGGCCGGTGGCTACGTCGAACACCACCACATCGCCCTGGATGGTGGGCTGGCCGCGCGCCGCATTGCCGGGGGTGAGGGTGATCAGCTTGGCCATGGCGACCGTGCGGTCGCTGGCCGGCATCACGAACAGGCTGGCGCCGCCTGCCAGCGCCAGCACGCTGCGGGGCGGCACCTGGATGCCGTCGTCCACCAGCAGGGCGGCTATTTCATCGGCCAGCGCTGTCCAGTCCAGCAGGTCGGCGGTGGCCTGGGGCCCCAGGGTGGAAGAGGGTTCAGAAAGCGGGGCGGGGCGCATACCGGGACTGTACACAGCATGCGGGGCCGGTGGCACAGGGCGTACCCGGCGGTCAGTGGGTGGCGCCCGCGCCGAGGACGATGTCTTGCCGGGCGAGGACGGCCGCCCACAGCGCGGCATGCAGGCCGCGCACCATGTCGCGCAGCGCCAGATGGGGCGTGCCCTGTCCCGGTAGCCAGGGCACGTGCACGAAGCCACCGCGCATGCCGGCCACGCCTTCGCGCGCCAGGTGGTGCATCAGCCCGTAGAGCACATGGTTGCAGACGAAGGTGCCAGCCGTCTGTGATACCTCGCAGGGCACGCCGGTCTGCTGCACCGCGCGCAGCATGGCCTTGACGGGCAGGCTGGCAAAGTAGGCGGCCGGGCCACCGGGGGCCACGGCCGCGTCGATGGGCTGCGCGCCCTGGTTGTCGGGGATGCGCGCATCGTCCACATTGATGCCGATGCGCTCGATCGACAGGGCCGCCCGTCCGCCCGCCTGCCCCAGGCATACGGTGAGCGCCGGCTGCAGCTGCCGGTGCAGTGCCGTCAGCCGCTGCAGCGCCAGCCCGAACACGGTGGGCAGTTGCGCGGCCACCACGGTGTGCCCGCCGATGCGCTGGCCCTGCAGTGCCTGGGCCAGCAGCCAGCTGGGGTTGATGGCATCCCCACCGAAGGGATCGAATCCCGTCAGCATGATGACGGGGTTGCTTGCGCCGTGGGGGTTGTGGGGGTGGTGCAGCATGGGGTGGGGCGCTCACGTACGAGAAACAGACTGCATGGTAGCGCGCTGCTCTCCTACTTGTGCTGGCCCCCGAGGAGGGCGCGCCGCGCGTAACATGCTGTCCATGCCCCCGTCCGGTGGGGGCGCTGGAGAACAACGATGAAATGGGAAGGCAATCGCGAGTCCGACAACGTAGAGGACCGCCGGGACGAGGGCGGTGGCGGTGGGGGCGGCTCGCCCATCTTTGGCGGGCGCAGCATCGGCATCGGGACCATCGTCATCGCCCTGGTGGGCGGTTGGGTGCTGGGCATCAACCCGCTGACCATCCTGGGCCTGCTCAGCGGCGGTGGTCCGCCCGCGCAGGTGCAGCAGCAACAGCAGGGCCCGGCGCACCGCCCCCCGGCCGACGACACCATGGCGCGCTTCGTCTCCACCGTGCTGGCCGATACCGAGGACGTTTGGCAGGGCGTGTTCCGCCAGGGCGGCGGCACCTACCAGGAGCCCCGGCTGGTGCTGTTCCGCGGCTCCACGCCCACAGCCTGCGGCGCGGGCCAGGCGGCGATGGGGCCGTTCTACTGTCCGGCCGACCAGAAGGTGTACATCGATCTGGGTTTTTACGAGACCCTCAAGAACCGCCTGGGCGCGCCCGGCGATTTCGCGCAGGCCTACGTGATCGCGCACGAGGTCGGCCACCACGTGCAGAACCTGCTGGGCATCAGCGGCAAGATGGACCAGATGCGCGGCCGCGTGAGCAAGACCGAGTACAACGCCATGTCCGTGCGGCTGGAGCTGCAGGCCGACTGCTTTGCCGGCGTGTGGGCGCACCACGCGCAGGCTGCCCGCAAGATCCTGGAGCAGGGCGATGTGGAAGAGGCCATGAACGCGGCCGCCAAGATCGGCGACGACGCCCTGCAAGGTGCCGGCGGTGGCCGGGTGGTGCCTGAGAGCTTCACCCACGGCAGCAGCGCGCAGCGCCAGCGCTGGTTCAACGCCGGACTGCAGAACGGCAGCGTCAAGGGTTGCGACACCTTTGCCGCCCGCAATCTGTGATGGACATCGCTGCACAGGTCTGCGGTGAGGTTCGCGGGGGCTGAACGCGGTCCCTCCCTCCTTTTTGCGCACGCCATGCCACCCGAGTCGCTGTCCCATCCGCCTGTAGCCGGGCAGGGGCCCTCACCGGGCGCTGCCAGCCACCCGCCCTCGGGCGCGGTGGCGGCATGGTCTGCTGCGGCTGTCACGGTGCCCCATGCGGTGGGCCTGGGCTTGTTGGCCTTCGCGCCGCTGGCAGGCGGCTACTCGCTGGCGGCCCTGGCCCTGTGGTCGGCCGCCTTGCCCGGATTGCTGCTCACCGTGCTGGCGCCACGCCCGGGGGTCGTCTATGCGCCGACCACCGTGGTGGCCCTGCTGTTCGCCGCCGTGGTGGCCACCGCCTACGGCGCAGCCGGCACCCTGGGCCTGACGGCGCGCCAGGTGCTTGCCGTCAGCGGTGCCACCGTGGCGCTGGCGTTTGGCTTTCAGTGGCTGCTGGGGGTGCTGCGCCTGGCCTCGGTGGCGCGCTTCCTGCCGATTTCGGTGACCCATGGCTTTGCGGCGGGCGTGGGCCTGTCCATGGTGGTGGGGCAACTGCGCAATGGCCTGGGTGCGGGCGCCGGGTGGGGTTGGGACCTGCGTACCTTTTGGCACGCCGTGGCCGCCCTCGCGGTAGTGGGCCTGGCGGTGCTGCTGCGCCGGCGCTGGCCGCGCATGCCGGGCCTGCTCACGGCCGTGGTGCTGGTGGCACTGGCCGTGGCCGTGGCGGGCCTGTGGGGTGTAGGCATGGGCAACGTGTTCGCACCGGCCGTCAGCCAGAGTGCCTTTGCCGGGCCGCTGTGGCCCGACTGGACGGGCATTCCCTGGCTGGAACTGGCGCACCGGCACGGCTCTGCGCTGGTGGTGCTGGCCCTGCTGATGGCGCTGGTCAACAGCCTGGAGATCCTGGTCTTCAACCAGGAGCTGGAGCTCGACCACGGCCTGCGCGGCAACCCCAACCAGGCGCTGCGGCGCGAGAGCCTGCTGGGCGTGCTGTGTGGCCTGGTGGGCATGATCCCCGCGTCCACCAGTGCCTCGCGCTCGCGCATCGTGCTGGCGCAGGCCGGTGCCTCGGCCAGCGCCCCGCGCTGGCATGCCGGCATCATGCTGGTGGTGGCCTTCACGGGTGCCTGGTGGCTGCACTGGGTGCCCATGGCCTGCCTGGCCGGCGGACTGGTGCTGGCGGGGCTGATGCAGGTGCCCGGGCTGCTGTGGTCGCCTGGCTACGCGCGCCGCTCCAGCGTGACCTGGGCGCAAAGCTGGCTGGTGGCGCTGGTGTTCGCCGTGCTGGGCGGCGTGGGTGCCCTCGTGGCGGGGCTGGTGGTGGCCACCTTCGTGCTGCTGCGCGACTCGGCGTCCAAGGTGCTGCGCCATGTGCGGCTCGATGGGCAGTTGCGCTCGCGCCGCCTGCGCCGCGCGGGCTCCGACACCTGGCTGGCGCCGCGCATGAACCAGGTGGCGGTGTTCGAGCTGCAGGGCGTCATGTCCTTCGGCGTCGCCGCGCACCTGGCCGAGCAGGTGCGCCTGATGCTGCAGCCGCGCCACCGCTGGGTGGTGCTGGATGCCAGCCGCGTGCCGGCCTGGGACAGCACGGCCCTGGCCCAGCTGCGTGCGCTGGTGCGCGACCTCTCGCAGCAAGGCGTGGCCTGCGCCGTGGCGGCGCTCGACCGCGTGGCGGCCGAGCACGCGGGCACCGGCGTTCGCACCTTCGCCGATGGCGACCGGGCCCTGGAATGGGCGGAAGCCGCCATCCTGGCCGAGCGGCCCGAGCACGAGCGGCCTGTTTATCCCGAGCAGGATGTGCTCGGCGAGATCGGTGAAGGCATGGACGCCGAGGCCCGGCTGGCGCTGGAGGCCCTGCTGGAGCCACTGCCCATGGCGGCCCATGGGGTGGTGTTCAACGCCGGGGACACCGACCGCGACCTGCTGGTGGTGCAGTCGGGCCACATCACGCTCGTGACCCAGTGGCCGCCCGAGCGCGGCCTGCGCCTGGCCACCGTGGGGCCGGGCATGGCCTTCGGGGAGATGGCTTTTCTCAACGGCGCCGCCCGCACGGCCAGCGCCGGGGCCGAATTGGGGCCTGCGCAACTGGCGCGGCTGTCGCGCGCGCACTTCGACGCCTGGGCGCACCGCTACCCCGAAGCGGCGCTCACGGTGATGAACAACATCGCCCAAATCGGTGCCCGCCGCCTGGCGGTGACCACGCGCCAGCTGCGCGCGGTGCTGGAGTGAATTCCTGAAAATTGCCATCTGTGAATTGATGGTTATTGTTTTGGTGCTATCGAATTAAAAGCATCAAAGCCAGTCCTCTGGCGGCATGGCTCGGTGAATACACCCTTGCTTACCACCCCCATGGTGTGTTTGGGCCACCGGTGCGACAATAGAGGGCTAAATGACAAGTTCTTTTTCCAATCTATCGCTGGCCGAGCCGCTCTCGCGCGCCGTGGCCGAAATGGGCTACGAGTCCATGACGCCTATCCAGGAGCAGGCCATTCCGGTCGTGCTAACCGGCCAGGACGTGATGGGCGCAGCCCAGACCGGCACCGGCAAGACGGCGGCGTTCTCGCTGCCACTGCTGCAGCGCCTGCTCAAGCACGAGAGCAGCTCCACCTCCCCGGCCCGCCACCCCGTGCGTGCGCTGGTGCTGCTGCCCACGCGCGAACTGGCCGACCAGGTCGCCCAGCAGATCGCGCTGTACGCCAAGTACACCAAGCTGCGCAGCACCGTGGTCTTCGGCGGCATGGACATGAAGCCCCAGACCCTTGAGCTCAAGAAGGGTGTCGAGGTGCTGGTGGCCACCCCCGGCCGCCTGCTGGACCACATCGAAGCCAAGAACGCGGTGCTCAACCAGGTCGAGTACGTGGTGCTCGACGAGGCCGACCGCATGCTGGACATCGGTTTCCTGCCCGACCTGCAGCGCATCCTGTCCTACCTGCCCAAGCAGCGCACCACGCTGCTGTTCTCGGCCACGTTCTCGCCCGAGATCAAGCGCCTGGCCAGCAGCTACCTGCAAAACCCCATCACCATCGAAGTGGCCCGCCCGAACGAGACGGCCTCCACGGTGGAGCAGCGCTTCTACAGCGCCAACGACGATGACAAGCGCCGTGCCATCCACCAGGTGCTCAAGACCCGGGGCATCAAGCAGGCCTTCATCTTCGTCAACAGCAAGCTCGGTTGCGCCCGCCTGGCGCGCAGCCTGGAGCGCGAAGGCCTCAAGACCACCGCGCTGCACGGCGACAAGAGCCAGGACGAGCGCCTGAAAGCCCTGGAGGCCTTCAAGAAGGGCGAAGTCGACCTGCTGGTGTGTACCGACGTGGCCGCCCGCGGCCTCGACATCAAGGACGTGCCGGCGGTGTTCAACTTCGACGTGCCCTTCAACGCCGAAGACTACGTGCACCGCATCGGCCGCACGGGCCGTGCTGGCGCGTCGGGTCTGGCGGTCACGCTGGTGTCGGGCAGCGATGCCCGCCTGGTGGCCGACATCGAAAAGCTCATCAAGAAAAAGATCGAGCTTGAAGCCGTCGAGTACGACGAAGACCAGCCGCGCGGCCGCATCAACGACGGCCGCCGTGCTTGGCGCGAAGCGGGCGAGACCGGTGACGGGCGCGATGCCATTGCCTCCGCCGCTCCGCGCCGCGAACGGGAGCGCGAGCACCGTCCGGGCCGTGAAACCCGCGAGCCGCGCGAACAGCACCGGGGCTTCCGTCCTGCGGTGGCATCGCGCGACCCGTTCTTCGAAAAGCCCTACGAATCCAGCGCGGCGGCCGATGCCGCGCCCGCCTGGGAGTCCGCCAAGTCGGCGCCACGCAGCAGTGTGTCGGCCAATATCAAGCCCAAGCGCAAGGTGGCGGCGCTGTTCAAGGCGGTAGCTCCTGCCACTGAAGATCAGGCACAGGCCGTCACCACCGACTGAAGCAAAGGCCGGTCACGCCATCAGCCCGGCTGCTGCGACTGCTCGCAGTGCACCTGCAGCAGTTCGCGGTCGGCCAGCGTGGCGCCAAAGCGCATGGCGCTCAGGTAGCCGCCCCATACGCAGCCCGTGTCCATCGCCAGGGTGTCCGGGCGGTCCAGCAAACCCAGCGTGGACCAGTGCCCGAAGGCCAGCAGCGTACTTGCCGCCCGCCTGCCCGGCACGTCGAACCAGGGCATCAGGCCTTCGGGGGGCTTTTGCGCACTCTCGGTGCTGTCGAAATCCATCACCCCATCGGCCGAGCAAAAGCGCAGCCGCGTCATGGCGTTGACGATGGTGCGCAGGCGGTCCATGCCCGTGAGCGCCGGGTCCCAGCGGTCCGGGCCGTTGCCGTACATCTGATGCAGAAAGTCCGACAGCCCCGGGCCGCGCAGCACCTGCTGCACTTCGCTCGCCAGGGCCAGGGCCTCGTCCACCGTCCAGGCGGGCAGCAGGCCGGCGTGCACCATCGCCAACCGCTCGCCGGCATGCAGGTGCGTGCGCATCAGCGGCTGCCGGCGCAGCCAGTCCAGCATGGCGTCACGGTCATCGGCTTTGAGCACCTGCTCCAGCGTGTCCTTGCGCGAGGGCTTGCGTGCCCCATGGGCGGCGGCCAGCAGGTGCAGATCGTGGTTGCCCAGCAGCGGGCGCAGCGCATCGCCCTGCTGCATGCAGCGGCGCAGCACGGCAGCCGACTCCGGGCCCCGGTTCACCAGGTCGCCCAGCAGGTAGACCGTGTCGCGGCTCGCGGAAAAGCCGATCTCGTCCAGAAGGCGCCCGAGCGCGCTGTCGCAACCCTGGATATCGCCAATACAGTAAAGTGCCATCGTGTTCCTATGCCTTGAATCATGGATTTTCTGCTGATTGCGCTGCTCACGCTGCTCAATGGCGTATTTGCCATGTCCGAGCTGGCGCTGGCATCGAGCCGCAAGTCGCGCCTGGCCGCCATGGCCGAGGGCGGCGACAAGGGGGCGCAGGCCTCGCTCACGCTGCTGGAGAACCCCACCCAGTTCCTGTCCTCCGTGCAGGTGGGCATCACCTCTATCGGCATGCTCAACGGCATCATCGGCGAAGCCGCGTTCAGCGATGACCTGGCGCGCTGGCTGCTGGCGCTGGGCATGCCCGAGCGCGCCTCCGGCATCACGGCCACGGCGCTGGTGGTCACGGTGATCACCTTCATCACCATCGTCTTCGGTGAGCTGGTGCCCAAGCGCATCGGCCAGCTCTACCCCGAAACCGTGGCCCGCCTGGTGGCTCGGCCCATGACCTGGGTGGCCCTGGTGGCCAAGCCCTTCGTGCGGCTGCTGTCGCTGTCCACCCAGGGCGTGCTGGGGCTGCTGCGCATCGACAACAACGCGGGCCGCGCCGTGACGGAGGAAGAGATCGTGGCCAGCCTGGAAGAAGGGCGCGATGCCGGGGTGATCGAGCACCACGAGCACCAGATGGTGCGCAATGTGTTCCGCCTCGACGACCGGCCGCTGACCTCGCTGATGGTGCCCCGCACGGACATGCAGTGGCTCGATGCCCGGCTCACCGTGGCCGAAGGCCTGCGCATGGCCGGCACCGGTGGTGACCATGGTGCCCATTCCTGGTACCCCGTCTGCAGGGGCTCGCTCGATGAGGTGGTGGGCCTGATCAGCGTAGCGCGCCTGCTGGAGCTGGGCGTGGAGGCCCCAGGCGCCATCGAGCAGTACGCCCTGCCGGCCGCCTTTCTGCCCGAAACCCTGAGCGGCATGGAACTGCTGGAGCAGTTCCGCGCACGCTCGGGCCGCATGGTCTTCGTGGTGGACGAATATGGCGTGGTGCAGGGCATCATGACACCACGCGATCTGCTGGAGGCGATTACCGGAGAACTGCAGCCCGGGGCTGCGACGGATGCCTGGGCCACCCAGCAAGAGGACGGCATGTGGCTGCTCGACGGCCTGATGCCCGTCAGCGAACTCAAGGCGCGGCTCGATATTCGCGATTTACCGGGAGAGGAGCGCGGCCGTTACAACACACTGGCGGGATTGTTGATGGCTGAATCAGGCCATTTGCCGGCAGTGGGCGAACGCATTGCCTGTGCCGGGTGGATATTCGAGGTGCTTGGCCTGGAGGGCAAGAGAATCGACCGTGTATTGGCGCAAATGGACCTGGCCGATCGGTCCGGCTGATTACCTGGGGCTGTGAAATGATTTTCACTGGTGAGGGGTTTCAACGGTTTGTCACGAATTTTTTCGCAAACCCTGAAAATTTTGCCCATTATTCCTATAATGGGGCCTTCCTTGTCCACCTAGCAGCCACACATACCATGACAACCAGCTACAAAGAACTCCTCAAGCAACGCGACGCCCTGGAACAGCAAATCGGTGAAGCCCGCAAGCGCGAGTTGTCGGACGCCGTATCGCAGGTGCGTGCGCTGGTGGCGGAGTTCGGCCTGACCGCACAGGACGTGTTCCCCAGTGGCCGTGCACGCAGCGCAAGCGCTGGCACCAAGGTGGCTCCTAAATACCGCGATCCATCCACAGGCCAGACCTGGACGGGCCGTGGCAAGGCACCCAAGTGGATTCAAAACGAGAACCGCGAAAAGTTCGCCATTTGATCGATTGAATCCATTGGACAGCGGCCTGTTGCCGCGTTGCATAAAAAAGCCCGCATCTGCGGGCTTTTTGCGTGGTACGCACCATAAACGTGCGATCCGGCTGGCTGTGTGGGGGCGCGCCCGCGGCTGGCGCCTGATCAGATGGGGGCGGCAGCGATCTCGCGCAATACCTGGGCCGTGAATTCGTCGGCCGGAAAGAATGATTCCACGGCCAGTTCCTGCAGGGTCACATCCACCGGGGTTCCAAATATGGTGGTGGTGCTCATAAACGAAAGTGTTCCCCGGGCGCTTTGAAAGCAGAAGGGCATTACCACACCCAGCAATTCCCCGTCGAGCACCAGGGAGCTCGATTCCTCGGGCGCGGGGTATTCCAGCAACTCGGCCTGCAGTGCGATGAGCACGGGGTCCGCCGTGGCCTGTATTTGCTGGCGCAGGCGCTCGAACAGGTGGGCCCGCCACTGGGCCAGGTTGGCGATGTGCGGTGCCAGGCCCTTGGGGTGCAGGCTGAGGCGGAACACATTCACCGGCCCCTTCAGCAGTTCAGGGCTCACGTGGTTGGCCAGCAGCGCCTGGGCAGCGCGGTTGGTGGCCACGATGTTCCAGCAGCGATCCAGTGCAATCGCGGGGCAGGGTTCGTGGCCCTTGAGCACCAGTTCCACCGCTTTGCGCGCGGCAGCCAGGGCCGGGTCGTCCAGCGCGCGCTCGCGGTACATGGGCGCATAGCCGGCCGCCACCAGCAGGGCATTGCGCTCGCGCAGCGGGATGGCCAGGCGCTCGCACAGCCGCAGCACCATCTCGCGGCTGGGGTTGGTGCGGCCTGTCTCCATGAAGCTCACGTGGCGGGTGGAGATGTCCGCCTCGTCGGCCAGCTCCAGCTGACTCAGGTGGCGCTGCTGGCGCCAGGTGCGCAGATGGTCGCCGAACGAGGCAGGCCCCGGAAGGCTGCGGTGGCCCCCGGCCGCAGGCCGGTGGGGCAGGGTGGGGCGTGGGGGGCGGTGGGTGCTGGTCATGCCCTCCATCCTAGGGCCAGTTGGCATGCCGGCCATTACCTGGCATGTCATCGACGCGGTGCAGCCCGGCCGCGACCATGGAGGCTCCTTCAACCCGAAAAGATCCCAAGGAGTCCACCATGTCCGTTCTGTCCTCTCCCTCGTTCCTGCGTGCCGTGGTCTGGTTCGATGCCGCCACGGGCGTGCTGCTCGGCGCCCTGCACCTGGCGCTGACCGAGACGCTCGCCGAGTGGCTCGGGCTGCCGGTGGGGCTGGTCTCGGCCAGTGGCCTGGCGCTCCTTGCCTATGCGGTTCTGGCCATGGCGATTGCAAGCCAGCGCAACACCCCCCGCAGCCTGCTGTGGCTGTTGATCGTGGGCAATGCCGCCTGGGCCCTCGCCAGCCTGGCACTGCTGCTGTCATCGGCCATCGCGCCCAGCGTGTGGGGCCAGGCCTATCTGGTCGTGCATGTGGTTTCGGTAGGCCTGCTGGCCGAGCTGCAATGGTTTGGCATGCGCCGTTTGCCGTTGCCTGCAATGGCTTGAATGCTCTGTATTAAATAGCACTTGGCGCTCTTGCGCGTGTACCGGAGGGGCCCTGTGAGGCCCTTTTCCATGGCGATGGGCGGCAGTTGCCGCCTCCCTGCATACCCCCAACGTTGGCTCCGCCGCGTGGGACTGACAGAATAGGCCTTGTCGCTTACACAGGAGTCAGCCATGGCCACATCGACCAAGTCGTCGCCCCAGCCCGCCCGCCACGCGTTTGCCAACACGCTCAAGAGTTTCAAGACCGCGTCGGGCAAGACCGGACAGCTCTATTCCCTGCCAGCCCTGGCCAAACAGTTTCCGCAAATCAACCGCCTGCCGGTGTCCATCCGCATCGTGCTCGAATCGGTGCTGCGCAACTGCGACGGCCGCAAGGTCACGGCCGAGCATGTGCACCAGCTCGCGCACTGGGCGCCCAAGGCCGAGCGCAAGGACGAGATCCCCTTCGTCGTATCGCGCGTGGTGCTGCAGGACTTCACCGGCGTGCCGCTGCTGGCCGACCTGGCCGCCATGCGCAGCGTGGCTGCCAGGCTGGGCAAGAACCCCAAGAAGATCGAACCCCTGGTGCCAGTCGATCTGGTGGTGGACCACTCCATCATGGTCGACTATTACGGCAAGAAGAATTCGCTCGACCTCAACATGAAGCTCGAGTTCCAGCGCAACCGTGAGCGCTACGAGTTCATGAAGTGGGGCATGCAGGCCTTCAGCACCTTCGGCGTGGTGCCGCCGGGCTTCGGCATCGTGCACCAGGTGAACCTGGAGTACCTGGCGCGCGGCGTGCACAAGACCAAGGCAGGCGTCCACTACCCCGACACCCTGGTGGGAACCGACAGCCACACCACCATGATCAACGGCATCGGCGTGGTCGGCTGGGGCGTGGGCGGCATCGAGGCCGAGGCCGCCATGCTGGGCCAGCCCGTGTACTTCCTCACGCCCGACGTGGTGGGCTTCGAGATGACCGGCCAGCTGCGCGAGGGCGTGACCGCCACCGACCTGGTGCTCACCGTGACCGAGCTGCTGCGCCAGCACAAGGTGGTGGGCAAGTTCGTCGAGTTCTTCGGCGAGGGCACGCGCACCCTGGCGCTGCCCGACCGGGCCACCATCGGCAACATGGCACCCGAGTACGGTGCCACCATGGGCTTCTTCCCGGTGGATGAGAAGACCATCGACTACTTCCAGGGCACGGGCCGCACCAAGGCCGAGATCGAGGCCTTCGAGGCCTACTTCAAGGCCCAGGGCCTGTTCGGCGTGCCGCTGGCCGGCGAGATCGACTACTCGCAGGTCGTCAAGCTCGACCTGGGCAGCGTGACCCCCAGCCTGGCCGGCCCCAAGCGGCCGCAGGACCGGATCGAGCTGGGCAAGGTCAGCAGCCAGTTCGCCGACCTGTTCAGCAAGTCCAATGCCGAGAACGGCTTCAACCGCCCGGCCGAACTGCTGCTCACCCGCCACCACATCCACCGTGGGCAGGATATGGTTCAAGAGCTGGCGCCCAAGGACAAACCTGCTCCCGCAGGCGCGCCGCGCTCCCTGGCCGAGATGGAGGGCAACAAGCCCGCGCTGGCCACGGCCCATGCCGACGCAGCGGCCACCATGCCCACCAAGGGCGCCGACCCCACGGTGGGCAATGGGGACGTGCTGATCGCCGCCATCACCAGCTGCACCAACACCTCCAACCCCAGCGTGCTGCTGGCCGCCGGCCTGCTGGCCAAGAAGGCGGTGGAGGCGGGGCTCAAGGTCCAGCCGCACATCAAGACCTCGCTGGCCCCCGGCTCGCGCATCGTCACCGACTACCTCACCGAGACCGGCCTGCTGCCCTACCTGGAGAAGCTGGGCTTTGCGCTGGCGGGCTATGGTTGCACCACCTGCATCGGCAATGCGGGCGACCTCACGCCCGAGCTCAACGAAGCCATTACCAGCAACGACCTCATCTGTGCGGCCGTGCTCTCGGGCAACCGCAATTTCGAGGCGCGCATCCACCCCAACCTCAAGGCCAACTTCCTGGCCAGCCCGCCGCTGGTGGTGGCCTATGCCATCGCCGGCACGGTGCTCAAGGACCTGATGACCGAGCCCGTGGGCAAGGGCAAGGGTGGCCGCGACATCTACCTGGGCGACATCTGGCCGACGAGCGAGGAAGTGCACAAGCTCATGAAGTTCGCGATGAACGGCAAGGCCTTCCGCGAGAACTACGCCAAGGTTGCCACAGACCCCGGCAAGCTCTGGGAAAAGATCAAGGGCGTGAGCGGAAACTCGTACACCTGGCCGGCCAGCACCTACATCGCCGAGCCGCCGTTCTTCGCCCAATTCACGCTCGAGCAGGGTGCCGCGACGGCCTCCGCTGTGCACGGCGCGCGCATCATGGCGTTGTTCGGCGACTCCATCACCACCGACCACATCTCTCCTGCGGGCTCCATCAAGGCCACCTCGCCCGCCGGCCAGTGGCTGCAGCTCAACGGTGTGCAGAAGGCCGACTTCAACAGCTACGGCGCACGCCGCGGCAACCACGACGTGATGATGCGCGGCACCTTCGCCAACGTGCGCATCAAGAACCTCATGCTCCCGCCCACGGCCGATGGCTCGCGCGAGGAAGGCGGGGTGACCGTGTTCCAGAGCGAAGGGCCGCTGCAGGGCGAGAAGATGTTCATCTTCGACGCAGCCATGCAGTACATGGCGCAAAAGACACCCACGGTGATCTTCGCGGGCGAGGAATACGGCACCGGATCGAGCCGCGACTGGGCCGCCAAGGGCACGCAGCTCTTGGGCATCAAGGCCGTGGTGGCGCGCAGCTTCGAGCGCATCCACCGCTCCAACCTGGTGGGCATGGGCGTGCTGCCCCTGCAGTTCAAGGGCACGGATTCGTGGGAGTCGCTGGGCCTGACCGGCAACGAAACCATCAACGTGCTGCCCGACCCCGCGCTCACGCCCCAGAGCGACGCCACCCTGGTGATTCGCCGGGCTGACGGCAGCAGCCAGGAGGTGGTGGTCACGCTGCGCATCGACACCCCCATCGAGGTGGACTACTACCAGGCGGGCGGCATTCTGCCGTTCGTGCTGCGCCAACTGCTCGAAGGCTGAGGGCTGATGGCATCTGGGCGGTGGTGTTCGCATCGCCCGGGCATGGAGCAGGTGGGTGTGACCGGTGCCAGGTCACGGTTGTGGCGCGCATACCGCGCGTTGCGGCAGAAATCGTCGCTGGCGCTTACAGGCCGATACACTGGTGAGGTGCAGCGGACGCCCTACCCCCCACAGCTCCTATGAACTCCCCAGTCCACCGTTCCCCGCGGACGCTCGTCTCGGAGGCTCCCGCCGTCACGGTGGTGCTGGCCGTGGCGGTGCTGGCGCTGGTGATGGTGTCACTGAGCGGCATCCTGGGAGAGGGTGTGGGTCTGCAGCATGGGCTGGAGCCCTTCATGGAGCTGGTGGCCATCCTGCTGGCGTTGCTGGTGGTGTCGGTGTCCCTGCACACGCTCGACGCGCATGGCCAGGGCCATGCGAATGTGCTGGTCGCCGGTTTCGGGGTGGCAGCGGTCTGCAATTTCCTGCATGGCGTGCTGGCCCATGCCACGCCGCAACCAGCTTCGACCCTGGCGGCGGACATGGCGCTGTGGCTTGGCTCCTGGGTGCGCGTGGCCGAGTGCGCCGCGCTGGTGCTCACGGCACTGCGCGTCTCCCTGCCCGGGCCTGCCAAGGTGTGGGCCGTGGCTGCGGGTGCGTTTTCGCTGGTGCTGGTGTGGGCGGCTGCGGGGCCGCTGCCGCAGTGGTTTTCTGCGGCCTCGGGCGGCATGTTGCCGGCGTTGATGGCCGGATTGCTGTGCGCAGGCCTGGTAGGGGCTGCCGTGCGGCTGCACGGCGATGCGAAGGGCGACAACCGCACGCGGGGACGCCTGCTGGCATGGGCTGCTGCCACTTTCGCGGTCGCGGAACTCATGGTGGGGCTCTCCGGCGTGGCGCAGGTCGGCTGGGCCAGCCTGCTGGCCATTGGCGTGCGTGTGGTGGGCTATGCCCTGCTGTACCAAGCCGTGTTCGTGGCGGGCATGCGCCAGCCCTTCGATCGGCTGTACGAGGCCGAAGCCCAGTTGCGTGAAAGCGAAACGCGCCTGCAGCTGCTGGGCCGCAACCTGCCGCTGAGTGTGCTCTACCAGGTGGTGCGCGAGGCCGATGGCCGCATGCACTTCGTGCACATCGGCGATGCCATCGAGCGCCTGAACGGCCTGCGCCCTGAGGATGTGCTGCGTGATCCCGGCGTGCTGTACCAGCAGATCCTCCCAGAAGACCTCCCCGCGCTCGAGGAGGCCAGGGACCAGTCGCTGCGCAGCATGGGGCCCATGGAGGCCACCTTTCGCATGCGTGTGTCTTCGGGGGCGGTGCGCTGGATACACCTGAGTTCCTCGCCCCGACCCCTGGATGGCGGGCGCGTGATCTGGGATGGCGTGCAAAGCGACATCACCGCCGAGCGCGAGGCCGAGCAGGCGGCCCACGCGCACGAGGTGCAGATGGCCAACATGCTGCGCCAGGTGCCCGGCGGCGTGGCACGGCTGGACCGCGAGTACCGCGTGCTCTATGTGAACGAGCAACAGGCCCGGTGGCTGCACCGCACACCCGAGCAGTTGCAGGGGCAACTGCTCCCGGACGTGATCCCCGCAGCGGTCATG
This sequence comes from Acidovorax sp. Root219, assembly GCF_001428665.1. Lineage (GTDB taxonomy): Bacteria > Pseudomonadota > Gammaproteobacteria > Burkholderiales > Burkholderiaceae_C > Acidovorax. The sequence continues at coordinate 166,478 of NZ_LMIJ01000003.1, read as the reverse complement.
GCGCGCATGCAGCCCCAGTTGCACAAGGCATTTGCCGGAGAGACGGCCGTCTTTGAAAACCGCATCGACGCACTGGACGGCCCGCAGTACCGCCACACCACCCTGGTGCCCGAATCCATCACGGAGCAGGGGGTGGTGGCCGTGGTGGTCTTTGCCTACGACCTGACCGAGCTCAAGCGCATCGAGACCGAGCTGGCCCAGCAGAAGGCCCACCTGGCCCGGGTGGTGAACGCCATGCCCGACATGGTCTTCCTCAAGGACGCGCAGGGTGTCTACCTGTCCTGCAACCCGGTGTTCGAGCGCTTTGCGGGCAAGCCCGAGCGCGAGATCATCGGCTGCACCGACTACGATCTGTCCCCTGCATCGGCGGCCGAGGAGTTCCGCGCGTATGACCGGCGTGCCATGCAGGCCTGGCAGCCCCTGGTCTACGAAGAGCAGCTGACCTTTGCGGAAGACGGTTACCAGGGGTATTTCGAGACCATCAAGACGCCCATCCGCGACCTGCATGGCCGCGTGACGGGCATCCTGGGCGTGTGCCGTGACATCACCGACCGCAAGCGCGCAGAGCAGGAGATCGAGCGCCTGGCGTTCTACGACGCCCTCACC
>NZ_LMIJ01000003.1:165548-165759 GCF_001428665.1 Acidovorax sp. Root219 | reverse complement strand
CTTCTTCGACCCCGACATGCAGGCCGCCGTCAACGCCCGCTCCAACCTGGAAGCCGACCTGCGTCAGGGCCTGGCCCGCAACGAACTCCTCGTGCACTACCAGCCCGTCGTCGACCACCAGGCCCGCCTGGTCGGCGCCGAAGCCCTGGTGCGCTGGCGCCACCCCCAGCGCGGCATGATCAGCCCCGGCGACTTCATCCCCCTGGCCGAA
>NZ_LMIJ01000003.1:130494-165402 GCF_001428665.1 Acidovorax sp. Root219 | reverse complement strand
CCTCAGGCTGCATGGCTGCGAGGGGTTCCAGGGCTATCTGTTTGGCAGGCCTGTGCCGGTGGACATGTTCGAGCGCGAGCACCTGCCCGAGCCCCCGGTGCCAGCCCCTGCGGCCCAAGCCCCATGACTGCCGTACCGGGACCCAACCTCGCAGCATCCACCTCCGTCGCCAGTGTGCTGTGGGTGGACGGCGATGCGCTGCACGCACGGGCGGCCATCGCCGTGCTGGCCCAGCGCTGCCCGGGCTGGCACGTGGTGCACAGCCCCTCGGCCGACGCAGCCTCCCTGCTGCTGGCTGCGCAGACCTGGGATGCGCTGGTGCTCTGCCTGGATCCGCAGATCCAGGAGCTGCCCAGCCTGCTGGAGCTGTGCGCGGGGCGCCCCGTGCTGCTGTGCCTCGATGGGGCGCAGGAAGCCCTGGCCGCGCGCGGTTTTCGCTGCGGCCTGGGGGACTATGCCCTGCGCGCTGCGGACGGTGGCCATCTCCCGGAGCTGGTGCACCGCCTGTGCGCGCTGGTGGGCCGGCAGGGCGCGGCGGCCGTTCCGGGGGCGGTGCAGCCCATGCGCATGGTGGATGCGCGCATCTGGCACGAGGCACTCACGCTGCTGCAGGAGCAGCGCCTGGGCCTGCAGGTCACCCTGGCCAGCATGAGCCAGGGCATCTTCAGGACCGGGCCGGACGGGCGCATCAGCATCTACAACCAGCGCGTGCTGGAGCTGCTGGACCTGCCCGAATCGCTGATGGCCGCCCGGCCCACCCTGGCCGAGCTCACGCAGCTGCAGGCCCAGCGCGGCGACTTCGGCGCGGGCTATGGCCTGGTGGACCACCGGGGCCGCGACTACATCGCGCGCTCCGTGGTGGACCCCTCGCCCGAGGTGTATTGGCGCACCACGCGCGATGGCCGCACATTCGAGGTACGCACCACCCGGCTGCCCGATGGCGGCCTGGTGCGCACCTTCACCGATGTGAGCGACTACGTGCGCGTGCAGAACGAACTGCGCGAGAGCGAGGCGCGCTTTCGCGGCCTGAGCGACCTGTCGTCCGACTGGTACTGGGAGCACGATGCAGACGGCCGCTTCGTGCAACTGGCCGGTGACCTCAGCGTCAACGGCATCCCCCTGTCGAGCGTGATGGGCCGCACCCGCTGGGAGATCGGTGCGCTGAACATGACCGATGCCGAGTGGGACGCCCACCGCGCGGTGCTCGCGGCGCAGCAGCCGTTTCGGGACCTGGAGCTGCAGCGCCAGCGCCCCGACGGCAGCATGCACTGGATCTCGGTCAGTGGCGTGCCGGTGTTCGACGCTGAGGGTGTGCTGCGCGGCTACCGGGGCGTGGGGCGGGACATCACCGAGCGCAAGGAGGCAGAGCTGCAGATCGAGCGGCTGGCCTTCTTCGACGCGCTCACCGGTCTGCCCAACCGTCGCCTGCTGATGGACCGCCTGCAGCGCGCCACCGTGGCAGCCGGACGCAGCCATGCGCACGGTGCTCTGCTGTTCATCGACCTCGACAATTTCAAGGACCTCAACGATACGCTGGGCCATGACACCGGCGACCAGTTGCTGGTGCGCGTGGCCAGGCGCCTGCTGGAGAGCGTGCGCGAGAGCGATACCGTGGCCCGCTTCGGCGGCGATGAATTCGTGGTGCTGCTCGACGGCCTGCACACCGATGTGGCGCATGCCAGCAGCGAGGCCGCTGCCATTTCGCAGCAGATACTGGCCGCGCTCGGCCGGCCCTACGACATGGAGGGCGTCAGCCACCACAGCACGCCCAGCATCGGCATCGCGCTGTTCGGGCAGCGCCCGAGCACGCCGGATGAGCTGCTCAAGCACGCCGACCTGGCCATGTATCAGGCCAAGGCGGCGGGGCGCAACACCCAGCGCTTCTTCGACCCGGACATGCAGGCCGCCGTGAGCGCGCGCGCGGCGCTGGAGGCCGACCTGCGCCGCGGACTGAACCAGCAGGAGCTGCTGCTGTATTGCCAGCCCGTGGTGGATGGAACCGGCAAGCTGCTCGGTGCCGAGGCCCTGGTGCGCTGGAACCACCCGCGCCGGGGGCTGGTGCTGCCGGGCGAGTTCATTGCGCTGGCCGAGCAGACGGGGCTCATCCTGCCGCTGGGCCAGTGGGTGCTGGAGTCTGCCTGCGCACAGCTGGTGCAGTGGTCGCACAGCGCGCTCACGCGGCCCTTCTTCCTGTCGGTCAACGTCAGCGTGCGGCAGTTCCGCCAGCCCGACTTCGTGGCCCAGGTGCTGGGCGTGCTGCAGGCCAGCGGCGCCAACCCCGAGCGCCTGCGCTTCGAGCTGACCGAAAGCCTGCTGCTCACCGACGTGGAGGACAGCATTGCCCGCATGGAGCAGTTGCGCCGCCATGGGGTGGGCTTTTCGATGGACGACTTCGGCACCGGCTACTCGTCCCTGTCCTACCTCAAGCGCCTGCCGCTGGACCAGCTCAAGATCGACCAGAGCTTCGTGCGCGACCTGCAGACCGATCCCAACGATGCCGCCATCGTGCGCACCATCCTGGCGCTGGCGCGCAGCCTGGACCTCTCCGTGGTGGCCGAGGGGGTGGAGACTCCGGGCCAGTTTGAGTTCCTGCAGCGCCATGGCTGCCAGGCCTTCCAGGGCTACCTGTTCGCGCGCCCCATGCCGGCCGAGATGCTGGAGCGCGCGCTGCTTCCTGCGCAATGACAAACGCAGGGCGCACCGAGCGGGCGACAATCGGCGCATGAAGAAACAGGTGCTGGTGGCGGGTGGTGGCATAGGCGGGCTGGCAGCGGCCCTGGGCGCATCGCGTGCCGGATGGGATGTGCGGCTGTACGAGCGCGCCGCCGCCTTCAGCGAAGTGGGGGCGGGCGTGCAACTGGGGCCCAACGTGGTGCGCCGCCTGCAGGCCTGGGGCCTGCAGAAGCCGCTGCAGGCCGTGGCCGCTTTCCCGGCCCGGCTGCAGGTGCGCAGCGCGCTCTCGGGGCGCGCACTGGCCGAGCTGCCGTTGGGCACCACCGCCATTGAGCGCTATGGCGCCGCCTACGCCACCATCCACCGCGCCGACCTGCATGGGCTGCTGCTGGCGGCCGTCACCAAGTACACCGACACCCAGTTGAACCTGGAGCATGCCATCGAGGGTTTCAGCGACGGCAGCACCTGCGGCACCGCAGTGCCTGGCGCCGAGACCGTCGTCACGGTGCACACCAGCCGGGGCAGGGAGGTGGAGGGCGATGCGCTGATAGGGGCCGACGGCTTGTGGAGCGGCACGCGCCTGCAGTTGCTGGGCGATGTGCCGCCGCGCGCCACGGGCCACCTGGCCTACCGCGCCCTGGTCCCGCAGGACGCCCTGCCCAACGCCCTGCGCACCCAGCAGATCACCGCCTGGCTGGGCCCGCGCCTGCATGTGGTGCAGTACCCCGTGCGGCGCGGCGAGCTGCAGAACCTGGTGGTCATCATCGAAGGCCGGGCGCCCGAAGACATGCAGGGCTGGGACCATGCCGCCAATGCCGCCGACCTGGAGCTGGCCCTGCAGGGCGCCTGCCCTGCGTTGCAGCATGTGGTGTACGGCGTGGCGGCGGCAGGGGGTGGCTGGCGCCTGTGGCCGCTGTGCGACCGCCCGCCGGTGCGCGGCCCCGGCGATATGGCACAGGGCCTGGTGGCGCTGCTGGGTGACGCCGCCCACCCCATGGTGCCCTACCTGGCCCAGGGCGCCGGCATGGCCATCGAGGATGCGGCCGAACTGCAGCGCGCCCTGTCCATGCACGACCTGGAGGTGCCGCTGCGCCTGACGCGCTATGCCCTGAACCGCTGGCAGCGCAACGCCCGCGTGCAGGCTCGTGCCACGCGCAATGGCCGCATCTTCCACGCCATGGGCCCCGTGCGCTGGGGGCGCGATGCCTCGCTGCGCCTGCTGGGCGCGCGTGTGCTCGACCTGCCCTGGCTGTACCGAGGGGATGGCTCGGTTGCCAGCTCGCTCTAGGACGCAGCCAGCGGGCAGTCCGCCAGCACCCGCTCCGCCAGCGTCTGGCGCAGGGCTTGCAGCGCGGCGATGCGGGTGTCGATTTCGAGCAGCTTGGCCGACAGCACCTGCGTAACGGCGGGCGCCGGATCGGGTGCATCCCAGATCGCGGGCAGGCGGTCGCCGATTTCGGCCAGCGTGAAGCCCAGTTGCTGCGCCGTGCGGATGTACTGCACCAGCATCAGCACCTCCTCGGGGTAGTCGCGGTAGCCATTGGGCAGGCGGCGTGCGCGGATCAGCCCCTGCTGCTCATAGAAGCGCAAGGCCTCGCGGCTCAGGCCGGCGGCGGTGGCGAGTTCTCCGATCAGCATGGGGCGCGTCTTTCCCAAAAAAAAGTGCTTGACCCTGAAGCGTACTTCAAGGTGGAAGCTCGGAGCCTTCTTCACTCCGATCTTTTTTGCACCATGCACATCCCTGCCTTTTCCTCGCCCCGCTACCTGACCATCGTGCGCGCCGGCGGCTGGTACGACCTGTTCGTCACCTGGCCCTTTGCGCTGCCGTGGACCTTTGCCTGGCTCTATGGCCTGCTGACCTCGGTGTCCACCACACTGGGCCTGCCCGGTACCCTGCACCCGCTCGATGGCACGCACATGCTGCTGGCCAATCTGCTCGGCTCGGTGGTGGTGGTCTGGTCCATTGCGCGCATTGCGGCACCCAGCATGCTGCTGGGCCGGCTCGATGGGCTGGCACGCTTGCTGTTTGCCGCCTGGCAGATCTACGCGGTAGCCCATGGTGCCAGCGCCATCGTCCTCGGATTCACCGCATTCGAGTTGCTGTTCGGCGTGCTGCAGTGGTGGCGCGTGGCGGAGCAGGGGACGGTGTGCCCGCCGCAGATCAATGCGCGGGCGCAGGCAGCAGCCTGAACGACAGCACCCCGGCCGCAAGCAGCGCCGAGATGGCCAGCATCACGGCCACATACGGATCGACGCCGTGCGCAGAAGCCAGCGAGGCCGCCAGCCCCGTAAGCCACTGCATCAGCGCCACCCCGAGGAACAGCGCCATGGTGAACACCGCCATGGCGCGCCCGGTCATGGCCGCCGGGTAGGTCGAGCGCACGTCCGCATACTGCAGCACCATGTAGCCCGAGAGCAGGCCCACCGCGATGGCGCCGCCCACGTCCAGCCATTCCTGGTGCAGCACGCCGATGGCCAGGAACAGGCCGCACAGGATGGCGGTGAAACCCATGATCCAGCGCCGGCGGTGCGCAGGCCCAGGGTCCATCCGCCCGAACCAGGCCGGGGTGAACAGCGACACCAGCGACGACAGCATGGCCACGTTGCCGCTGGCCACCAGCGAATAGCCGTGCCGCTCGATCAGCAGCGGCCCCAGCCACAGCCCGCGCAGCGTGAGAAAGGAGGCATAGGTGGTGAGGGCCAGCAGCATGATGCCGGCGGTGTGCGGCAGCAGGAACAGCGCGCCGAAGCCGCGCACGGCCGAGCCTATCGATTCGCGCGGCGCACCGGCGGCGTGCTGCGGCTCTACGGGCTCGTGCACCTGCCACCAGATCAGCAGCCAGGCCAGCGCCGCCAGCCCGGCCAGCACGCCGAAGCCCGCGCGCCAGGAGGAGTGCTGCACCAGCCATGCCAGCGGCGTGCCGGTGAACAGCATGCCCAGGCCGCCCACTCCCATGGCCACGCCCGAGACCATGGCAAAGCGCCCCGGGGGAAAGTAGCGTGCGATGAACACCGTGCACACCAGGAAGGCCGGCGCGCAGCCCACGCCGATCAGCACCTGCCCGAGCAGCACCATGGCGTAGCCCGGCGCCAGCGCGGACAGCAGCGAACCGGCAATCGTGAGCGGAAAGGCCACCAGCAGCGTGCGCCGCAGGCCGTACAGGTCGATGCCTACGCCCATGAACAGCTGCATGCCGCCGAAGGCAAACGCAAAGGCCCCGGCGAACGCGCCCAGCGCCTGCGCCGACAGGCCGAACTCCGCGCGCAGCCCGGTGGCTATGATGGCCGTGATGGTGCGAAAGGCCTGGCTCAGCGCGAAGCCCGAAATCAGGGCCAGCAGCATGACCCAGGCGACACGGGGTGCGAGAGGGGAGTGTGGCGAAGAGGAGGGGGTAGACTCGGGTGGCTGGGGCGGCAAGGCGGTGTCTCCGGGAGGGCGTGCACGGTTGCGCCGCCCTTGCCGAGGTTACACGCTGTGGCGACAGGCTGCTGTCGCTGCTGCGCAGGCCGGGGGCACTCACAGATCGGTGCGCAGCTTCCAGATCTCGGGGAAGAGCACCACGTCCAGCATCTTGCGCAGGTAGCTCACGCCGCCCGTGCCACCGGTGCCGCGCTTGAAGCCGATCACGCGCTCCACCGTGGTCACATGGCGAAAGCGCCACAGGCGAAAGGCATCTTCCAGGTCGGTGAGCTCCTCGCCCAGCTGGTACAGGTCCCAGTACTGCTGCGGCGCGCGGTACACGGTGAGCCAGGCCTGCTCCACGCCATCGCTTTCCTCGTAGGGCAGGGTCCAGTCGCGCGCTGTGTGGCTGGCCGGCACGGCAATCCCGCGGCGCGCCAGCAGGCGCAGGGCTTCGTCGTACAGCGAAGGCGCCTCGTAGGCGGCCTGCACCTGGGCCAGCAGGTCGGCGCGGTGCTCGTGCGGCTTGAGCATGGCGCGGTTCTTGTTGCCCAGCGAAAATTCGATGCTGCGGTACTGGTAGCTCTGGAAGCCGCTGGACTGGCCCAGGTAGGGCCGCATGGCGCTGTACTCGGGCGGCGTCATGGTGGCCAGCACGTCCCAGGCGTGCACCAGTTGCTCCATGATCTTGGAGACGCGCGCCAGCATCTTGAAAGCCATTTGCAGTTCGTCCCGGGCGATGTGGCCGATGGCAGCGCGCAGCTCGTGCAGCATGAGCTTCATCCACAGCTCGCTGGTCTGGTGCTGCACGATGAACAGCATCTCGTCGTGCGCGGGCGACAGCGGCTTTTGCGCCGTCAGGATGGCATCGAGCTGCAGGTAGTCGCCATAGCTCATGGATTGGCTGAAGTCGAGCTGGGCGCGCTCTTCGTGCACGATGGATTCGGGCACGCCGCTGGCGGGGGCTGCTGCACCAGGCTCTGCAGGGGTGTTGGAGAAGGGGCACATGGCTCAGGTCACCGCGTGGATCTGGTTGAACTCGGGGCGCTGCCACTCGGCCGCGTCGAGCACCTGGCGCAGGTGCTCCACTGCATTCCACACGTCCTCGTAGCCGATGTACAGCGGCGTGAAGCCAAAGCGCAGGATGTCCTTGTGCGGGCCCTGGCCGCCGTCGCCCTTGCGGAAGTCGCCGATCACACCGCGCGCGATCAGCGCCTGCACGATGGCGTAGGCGCCACTGCCCTGGCCATTGAGGCCCTGGCCCTCGTCGCGCGTCAGGCACACCTGCGAGCCGCGTCGTGCATGCTCGCGTGGCGTCGCCAGGCCCAGGCCGTGGCCCGCGCAGCGCTCTTGCACCAGGTTGATGAACAGATCGGTCAGCGCCAGCGACTTGGCGCGCAGCGCGGCCATGCCGCCCAGGGGCTGGGCCGCGTCGAACACATCCAGGCCGCACTGCAGGGCCGACAGGCTGATGATGGGTTGCGTACCGCACAGATAGCGCGTGATGCCGGGGGCGGGTTTGTAGTCCGGCGTGAACTGGAACGGTGCGGCATGGCCCCACCAGCCCGACAGCGGCTGCCAGAAGCGGTTGGCATGGCGCGGGTGCACCCAGGCGAAGGCTGGCGCGCCCGGGCCGCCGTTCAGGTACTTGTAGCCGCAGCCGATGGAGAAATCGGCGCCCGCGCCGTTCAGGTCCACCGGCACGGCGCCCGCGCTGTGCGCCAGGTCCCACACGGTGAGGATGCCGGCGGCATGCGCAGCCGCCGTGGTGGCCGCCATGTCGTGCATGGCGCCGGTGCGGTAGTTCACGTGCGTGAGCATCAGCACCGCCACGTCGGCCGTCAGTGCGGCGGTGATCTCCTCGGGCTCCACCAGCACCAGCTCCAGCCCGCGCTCTCTGCACAGGCCTTCGGCGATGTACAGATCGGTCGGGAAGTTGCTGCGCTCGCTGACCACGCGCTTGCGCGCGGGGCTGTCCTCCCGGGCGATGTTGAGCGCGGCGCTCAGCACCTTGTACAGGTTGATGGAGGTGCTGTCGGTGCACACCACCTCGTCCTTGCCCGCGCCGATGAAGGGTGCGAGCTGGTTGCCCAGGCGCTGCGGCAGGTCGAACCAGCTGGCGGTGTTCCACGAGCGGATGAGGTCGGTGCCCCATTCGCGCGTGACCACGTCGGCCACGCGGGCCGCAGCGGCCTTGGGCAGCACACCCAGCGAGTTGCCGTCCAGGTAGATCACGCCCTCGGGCAGGCTGAAGTGCCCGCGCAGCGGGGCCAGGGGGTCTTGCGCGTCGAGCGCGCGGCAGTCTTGCAAGGTGGTCATGGCAGTTGCAGTGTGGTTCTCGGAATCAGGTCAGTGCGCGAAGGACGGCGCGTACCGGGGAGGCATCGGCCGTGGTGAGCTTGAGCGGCAGGGCGATCAGCTCGTAGTCGCCCTCGGGCACCTCGTCGAGCACCAGGTTCTCGAGAACGCGCAGGCCGCGCTGGCGGATGACCTGGTGGCTGTCCAGCGTCTTGCTGTCGGCCGGGTCGATGCTGGCCGTGTCGATGCCCACCAGCAGCACCCCCAGGTCGGCCAGGCGCGCGATGGTGGCGGGGGCGTAGGCGGCCAGGGCGCCGTCCCAGCGGTCCACCGGCATGTGTTCGTAGGTGCGCACCAGCACGCGCTGGGGCAGGGTGGCATCCACGGCGTGGGCAATGTGCTGCCACTCGATCAGCGGACCGCAGCCGATGGCATGGATCACGCGGCAGGGGCCCAGAAAGGGCTCGAGCGACACGTCGCCGATGGTGGCGCCATCGGCGTCGTAGTGCAGCGGCGCATCGGCATGCGCGCCCACGTGGGGCGACAGGGTGATGGCGCTCACGTTCACCGGGCAGCCCGGCCCGATGGTGGCGCACCACTGCTGCGAATAGGCCGTGTCACCGGGAAACACCGGGCTGCCCGCATGCACGGGTGGCGAGATGTCCCAGAGCGTGCGTGCGGTGGGGGTGTGGCTGGCTTGCATGGGACAAAGTTTGCATGTCCCGCAAAACCCGTGGTGTCGGTTAATTCCAACAGCAGGGTGATTTTTGTTGAAGCCTCAACTACTTTGCCTGTGCCGCCCTGGTAGGGCCTTCAGAAAATGATGCCGTCTTGCAGGGGTTGCATCCCGTGGCGCATGCGCGCGCGGTTGCACGCATGGTCGCCGGCCTCGAACTCTCGGCAAGGCGAGGGCCGCCATTCGTAGATGCCGCAGGCCGCCTTGTCGCCCACCTTGCCAGTCAGGGCGGCACAGCGCGCGGGCACGTGGTCGGTGCCGCGCATGCGGCAGGTGCTGCTGGTGACCTCGACCACCAGCCCGTTGGGCACGGTGCCGCCCATGGCCTGCGTCTCCTCCACCGCAAAGTCCACGCGAAAGCTGGCGCAGCAGGCGCCGCACGTCAGGCAGGGGTGGATGGAGTCGGGCATAAAAAGGGCACCCAGGCAGGGCTCGGGAGGGGAATGCTAACGAAAAAGCCCACACCCTGCCCGTTCAGCCCGTCGCCAATCTGCACCTGCCCACCCATGCGGCGCGCCGCCTGCCGCACGATGGCCAGGCCCAGGCCCGAGCCATTGGCGGCATGCCCTGTGCCACGGTAGAAGCGCTCGAACACCTTGCCGCGCTCGGCCGGCGCAATGCCGGGGCCGTCGTCCTGCACCGACAGGTGCAGCATGCCGGATCCGCGGCGCAGGCCCACGGCCACCGAACCGCCTGCCTGGGCATAGCGCACCGCGTTGTCGATCAGGTTGTGCACCACCGATTCCAGGGCCGTCGCGTCGAGCCGCGCCGGCACGCTGTCGGGTGCGTCCAGCGACAGCTCGATGCGCTGCGCCATGGCGGCGGGTGCCGCCTGCGCCAGCGCGGCACGCAGCCATTGCGCCACGTCCATGTCGCGCGGGGCCGGGCGCTGGGCTTCGTCGAGCGCGGCCAGGTCCAGCAACTGCTGCGCCAGATGCGAGGTGCGCGCGATGGCCTGCTCCAGGTGCGCCTGGGCCTCGGTGCGCTCGGCTGCGCTCTCTGATCGCGCCATCACATGGGCCTGCGCGGTGATCACGGCCAGCGGGGTGCGGATCTCGTGGGCAGCGTCCTGCACGAAGGCGCGCTCGCGCTCCACCTTCTGGCGCAGGCGGGCGAGCAGGGCATCGAGCGACTGCTCCAGGGGCTTGAGCTCGCGGTGCCGGGCATGAAAGCCCACGGGCTGCAACTCGTCGCTGCTGCGCTGGGCAATGCGCTGGGCCAGTTGCTGCAGGGGGCGCAGGCCGTTGCGCACGGACAGCCATACGGGCAGCAGCACAAAGGGGGCCGCCAGCAGCAGGTAGGGCACGAGGGTGCGGCCGTTGTAGTGCAGGTAGTCCGCATCGGGACGCTTGGGTTCCAGGATGCGCAAGGTCCAGCGTGCATTGCGGCCGGCGTAGATGCGGTAGGGCTGGCCCTGCACGGTGGTCTCCGTGAGCGACGAGCCTGCGTGGTCGCGGGGTGGCTGCAGGTCCATGCCCTGCAGCCCGCTGGCCGCATAGACCAGCCGGCCCGAGGCACCATCGCGCAACTCGTGCATCAAGGCCCCGGGCAGCAGGCCGGTCTGGCGGCGGCGCACATTGGTCCAGTGGTCTGTCGAGGCCAGGGCGGCGGCCGCGTGTGACGCATCCGGCAGGTCGGCCAGCGACTCCAGCACGGCGTCGCCGTACTTGAGCATGCCCGGGTCGTAGGTGATGGCCTGCTTGTACTTCAGGTAGTTGTAGCCCAGCAGCACGGCCCACACCAGCACGAAGGCCACCATGACCGAGGCCACGCTGCGGCGCACCAGCGTGGGCTCTGACAGCCGCTGCCACAGCACGCGCAACCGCCGGGAGTGGTGTGGCGCCACGCTGCTCATGGCTGCAGCAGGTAGCCCACGCCGCGCACGGTGCGTATCAGCTCCGCGCCGATCTTGCGGCGCAGGTTGGACACATGCACCTCGATGGCGCCAAAGTCCATCGGCTCGCCCAGTGGGTCGAGCCGCTGCGCCAGCACGCCCTTGGGCACCACGGCGCCGGGCTCGCGCGCCAGCTCCAGCAGCAACTGGAACTCGCGCGGTGACAGGTCCAGCGGCACGCCACCGCGCTGCACGGTGTGGCGCCGGGGCTCGATCACCAGGTCACCGAGCGTCCAGCAGTCGCTGGCCTGGCGTGCGCTGCGCCGCAGCACGGCGCGGATGCGCGACATCAGCTCGGCCGTGGCGAAGGGCTTGACCACGAAGTCGTCGGCCCCACCATCGAGCCCGGCCAGCCGGTCCTCCACCGCCGAGCGCGCAGTGATGACGATGATGGGCACCTGCTCGCCCTGGCCGCGCCAGCGCGCCAGCAGATCGAAGCCGCTGCCGTCGGGCAGGGTCAGGTCCAGCAGCACGCAGTCGATGGTGGTGGCGTCCACCGTGGTGGGGGCGTCCACCGCGCGGCGCAGCCACTCGCTGCTCAGCCCCTCCACCTTCAGGGCAGACTGCAGGGCGCGGCCCAGGTCCAAATCGTCCTCGATCAGCAGGATGTGCATCGCGCGATTGTGGCGCCTGCGGGCTTAAGGCCGGCCAAAGGCGGCGGCAGCGGGCTTTGGCATTGCCACAGCATGGGCTGGACAGAATCCACCGCATGACACTTACCCACTTCCATGCGTTGCTGGCACTGCCCTGGCTGGCGTGCGCCCCTCTGGGCGGCGCCCCCGCAGGGCCGGCCCTTGCCCCGCTGGCCTGGTCGTCCACCGACCACTGGACCCGGCAGGGCCGCACCGCCCCCTGGCTGCCGCCGCCGGTCCGCGAGCATGGCCCAGGCGCTGGTGCGGTGCTGCCGAGCAGCGCCTTTGGCTGGGCTTAAGCAAAGGCCCCGCACAATCGGTGGCATCCTGGGGAGCCCCGCATGCTGCTGATTCGATCGCTGAGTTGTCTGGCCCTGCTGGCGTCCCTGGCGGGCTGCGCCACGGGGCCCACGCACCCGTCCTTGGCCGGCGCGCCCCTGCCCGAGCTGATTCCCGTGCATGACTTCGTTGCCAACCGCCAGGCCACGGGCAGCTACCGCGTCTCGCCCGATGGCAAACACCTGGCCTGGACGGGGACCGAGGGCGTGAGCCCCGCCATCTGGGTGCGCACGCTCGGCAAGGATGATGCCCGAGCGTTCCCGATCCGCGCGCGCTTCTTCCGCTGGACAGCGGACAGCCAGTACCTGGCGGCCGTGGTCGATGGCTCGGGCGACGAGAACACGCATGTGCATGCGGTGGCCGTGCACCGCCAGGGCGCAGCCTGGGTGGACCTTACGCCGTTCGACAAGACCGCGTCCCACCTGCTGCAGACGGTGGAGGGCGGGCCCGACCTGATGGTCACGACCAACCGCCGCGACAAGAAGGTGTTCGACCTGCACCGTGTGGACCCGCGCACCGGTGCCCACACCGTGGTGGCCACCAACCCGGGCAACGCGGCCTCCTGGGGCGTGGACCGGCAGGGGCGCCTGCGCACACGGCTCATCGTGTCGGACACGGCCAGCCAGCTGCAGCGCCCCGGCGCGGCGCCAGACAGTGCCTGGACCTCCATCGCCGAATGGGGCCGCTTCGAGGGCCTGCGCCTGCTGGAGCCCGATGCCAGCGGCCAAGCCATGTGGGCACTGTCCAACCGCGGGCGCGACAAGGTGGCGCTGGTGCGCATGGACCTGGCCACCGGCGCCGAGACGCTGGTCCATGCCACGCCCGAGGTGGACCTGGACTACGTGCTCATCAGCCGCACCACACAGCAGCCGCTGATTGCCTATTCCATGCCCGGCTACCCCCGGCGCGAGGTGTTCGACGCCGCGCTGCGCCAGCGCCTGGCCGTGCTGGACAAGGGCCAGAACGCCGAGATCGCCGTGACCAGCAGCGACGACCAGGAGCGCACGCTGACGGTGGCCGTCACCACGGAGCGCAGCACCAGGAGCTACCTGCTGCCCGGCGAAGGGGGAGAGCCTGTGTTCCTGGGCGAAAGCCGCATGGCCCAACTGGCCTCGGCGCTGACCGCCACGGAGCCCGTCTCTTTTGCCAGCCGCGACGGGCTCACCCTGCACGGCTACCTGACCCTGCCCGCCGGCGTGGCCGCGAAGAATCTGCCCATGGTGCTGCTGGTGCACGGCGGCCCCTGGGCGCGCGACCGCTGGGGCGACAGCGCCGCCAGCCGCAGCCTGCAGCACTTTCTGGCCAACCGGGGGTATGCCGTGCTGCAGGTCAACTACCGGGGCTCGTCGGGCTATGGCCGCACCTTCATGGAAAAGGCCATCGGCGAGTTTGCCGGCAAGATGCACGATGACCTGGTCGACGGCGTGCAGTGGGCCGTGCAGACCGGCGTAGCCGACCCGCGGCGCGTGGCCATCTACGGTGCGAGCTACGGCGGCTATGCCGCCCTGGTGGGTGCGACCTTCACGCCCGAGGTGTTCGCCTGCGCGGTGGACGTGGTGGGCCTGTCGCACCTGGCACGCTTCATGGAAACCGTGCCGCCTTATTGGGAGATGGGCATGGTCGGCTGGCGGCGCTACATCGGCGACCCCGCCAAGCCCGAAGACCGGCGCTTGATGGATGCCAAGTCGCCCCTGTTCAAGGTCGGTCCCGCCACCAGCCCCTTGCTCATCATGCACGGCGTGAACGACCCGCGTGTGAAGCTGGAGCAGTCGGAGTTGATGGTGGCCGCCCTGCGCCGCGCCGGGCGGCCGGTGGACTACGTCACCTTCCAGGGCGACGGCCACGGCAACCAGAAGTGGAGCAACAACCTCACCATGTACCGCAAGACCGAGGACTTCCTGGCCAGTTGCCTGGGCGGGCGCACGGGCGGGTTCGATTACTACCAGCTGGCTTCCTGGGCTTTCTGAAGGAGGATGTATGGATCGACGGAGAATGGCCATGGTTCAGCGGGCCCGGTGCCTGGCCCTGGCCGGCGTGGCTGCCGCCGCCCTGGTGGTCGGCAGTGCGCTGGCCCAGCCCGCAGTGCCGGCGCAGGCGGATGGTCAGGCTGGGCCGGTGCTCACGCGGGCGCGGGTCGTCTCTGTCCAGCAGGAGCCGGGAGGGCCGCTGTACGTGCGCCTGAAGCTGCTGCCCCGCTCCAAGCTGCCCTTCACGACGCAGCGCTTCACGGTGGTCGACCGCACGCTGCTGGCCGGTATTGCCGAAGGGGCCTGGGTCAAGTTCACCGCCAAGAGCGTGGAGGGCGAGAACACGCTGACGTCCATCCAAATCGCCGAGGAGTGCAAGCGCTTTCAGCCCTGTGATTGAAGCGCCAGCGTCGGCGCTCCTCACGCGTAGAGCGTGCCGTTTTTCAGGGCGGTCAGGGCGTTGGCGAGGTTGGTGCGGGCCTGGGCTTCATACCGCCCATGGAACCAGTCGGTGCCATAGATGCGCGGCCGCTCCAGAAAACCCCGCAGCACCGCGCTGCGGCCCGCCACATAGCGTGGCCAGCGCACGAAGAAATACTCGCGCCGCACATTGCGCTCGAACTGCCGGTACACCTTATCGCTCTGGCCCAGCACGGCCAGGTCGATATCGACGACCCACTGCGCATCGCCTGTGAGCGGGCCGGGGTTGTGGCGTGTGTCGAGGATGAACTGGTGCACGGCCTGCACCAGTGGGGGCGGCAGAACCTGCGCGGCCAGGAAGCGGCTGGCCCAGTCGGCACTCTTCTCTTCGTTCAGGCGGCCCCAGGGCCGGTAGACGGCGTCGTGGAACCACAGCGCCAGCGCCACGGCATGGGGCTGGCGCAGCACATCGGGCAGGGCGGCTTGCACCGCCTGCAGGTGGCGCAGGCAGGCCCACAGGTGCGTGGTGTCATGGTAGGCGCGTGGCCAGCGCGCCCAGGCCAGTACCAGGCGCCGGCCTTCGCTGCGCCAGGCGGGCGTATCCCGGCCCAGGGCCTGGCCCAGCGATTGCCAGTGCGCCAGCAGTTCGGCGCAATGGGCGGGCTGGCGGCGCCAGGGCATGGTGAAGAGACTCAGGCCACTTTGCCCAAAAGCAGGTACTCCATCAACGCTTTCTGCGCATGCATCCGGTTCTCGGCTTCATCCCAGACAACCGATTGCGGCCCGTCGATCACATCGGCTTCCACCTCTTCCCCCCGGTGCGCAGGCAGGCAGTGCATGAACAGCGCATCGGGTTTGGCGGCGGCCATCATCTCGGCGTCCACGCACCAGTCGGCGAAGGCCTTCTTGCGCTCTTCGTTCTCGGCCTCGTAGCCCATGCTGGTCCACACGTCGGTGGTCACCAGGTCGGCGCCCTTGCAGGCTTCGAGCGGGTCGCTGAAGAATTGGTTGCTGCCGGCGGTGGCACCGGCCAGCTTCTCGTCCACCTCGTAGCCGCGCGGCGTGCTCACATGCACCTTGAAGCCCAGCAGCGCCGCCGCCTGCAGCCAGGTGTTGGCCATGTTGTTGCCGTCGCCCACCCAGGCCACCGTCTTGCCCTGTATCGAGCCGCGGTGCTCGATGAAGGTGAAGATGTCGGCCAATATCTGGCAGGGGTGGAACTCGTTGGTCAGGCCGTTGATCACGGGCACGCGCGAGTGCGCCGCGAAGCTTTCTATCTTGGTCTGCTCGTAGGTGCGGATCATCACCAGGTCCACCATGCGGCTGATGACCTTGGCGCTGTCCTCGATGGGCTCGGCGCGGCCGAGCTGGCTGTCGCCCGTGGTCAGGTGCACCACGCTGCCGCCCAACTGGTACATGCCGGCCTCGAAACTCACGCGCGTTCGGGTGCTGGCCTTCTCGAAGATCATGGCCAGCGTGCGGTCCACCAGGGGGTGGTGCTTTTCGTAGGCCTTGAACTTCTTCTTGATGAGCGCGGCACGCTCGAACAGGTAGGTGTACTCGTCGGCGCTGAGATCGTTGAACTGCAGGTAATGTTTCATGGCATTGCGGCGCGCTGCATGCGCGCCCAGGGTTTATTCGGCCAGCAGGGCTTTGACCAGCGGGACCAGCTTGGCAACGATCTCGTCGGCCTCGGCGGTGGACAGGATCAGTGCGGGCACGAGGCGGATCACCTTGTCGGCCGTAACGCTCAGCAGCAGGCCGGCTTCAGCCGCCTGGGCCAACAGCACGCCGCAGGGCTTGTCCAGTTCCACGCCCAGCATCAGGCCCTGGCCGCGCACTTCCTTGACCCCGGGCAGGCTGCCCAGTTCGCGCACGAGCGCGGCTTTCAGGTGCTCGCCCACGGTGGCTGCATTGTGCAGCAGACCGTCTTCTTCCATGATGCGAATGGTTTCCACGCCGGCGCGCATGGCCAACGGGTTGCCGCCAAAGGTGGTGCCATGGTTGCCCGGCTGCAGCACGTTGGCGGCCTTGGGGCCGGCCACCACGGCGCCGATCGGCACGCCCGAGCCCAGGCCCTTGGCCAGGGGCATCACGTCCGGCACGATGCCTGCCCACTGGTGCGCGAACCACTTGCCGGTGCGGCCCATGCCGCACTGCACCTCGTCGATCATCATCAGCCAGCCGCGCTCGTCGCACAGCGTGCGCAGCTGCTGCAGGTACTCGACGCGCATCGGGTTGATGCCGCCTTCCCCCTGGATGGTCTCGAAGAACACAGCCACCACGTTGGGGTTGCCCTCGGTGGCCTGCTTGATGGCCTCGATGTCGTTCAGCGGCACGCGCACGAAGCCTTCCACCAGCGGGCCGAAGCCGTTGTGGATCTTGGGGTTGCCGGTGGCCGACATGGTGGCGATGGAGCGGCCATGGAAGGCCTTCTCATAGACCACGATCTCGGGCTTGGCGATGCCCTTGTCCACGCCGTACTTGCGCGCGATCTTCAGCGCTGCCTCGTTGGCTTCCAGGCCCGAGTTGCAGAAGAACACGTTGGTCATGCCCGACAGCTCCACCAGCTTGGCCGCCAGGGTCTCCTGCAGGGGGACGTGGTAGTAGTTGGAGGAATGGATGATCTGGCTGATCTGGTGCTGCAGCGCGGGCACCAGCTGGGGGTGGTTGTGGCCCAGCGTGTTCACGGCGATGCCGCCCAGGCCATCGAGGTATTCCTTGCCGTTCACGTCCCACACGCGGCAGCCTTGACCGCGGGCCAGCGCAATCGGCACGCGGCCATAGGTGTTCATCACGTGGGGCGAGGCGGCCTCAATGAAAGCGGTCATGCAGAAATCTCCTGGCGGTGCGGTGAGAGGGTGGGCTTGTCCACCCCGAAAACGAAGCACGATTCTAGGGGCCATGCGATGACCCGCTGTTGACGATTGCGCATCACTGCAATGCGCGTGGCCGGCGATGCCTTGTGCGCTGGTAGGAAATAGGGAGGTAGCTCTTATATAAGAGTTAGAATGCTACGCTGCAGTGCAGCATGCAGTGATCCTGTGGCTACCGGCTGTCCATTACACTTCGACCCGATGGTTTCCCCCACCTCCAAAGAGATCTTCATCCAAGGCGTCACCCACGACGGGAAAACCTTCCGTCCCAGCGACTGGGCTGAGCGTCTGGCGGGGGTGATGAGCAGTTTTCGCCCCGGTGGGGCGCGGCCGGGTAGCCACCTGAGCTATTCGCCCTGGTGCATTCCCACCACCCTCAATGGCATCAAGTGCGTGGTGGTGCACCGTGACCTGCGCGACCACGAGCCCATGGCCTGGGATTTCGTCGTCAACTTCGCGCGTGACAACAACCTGCAGGTGGCCGAAGCCTGCCTGGTGCCGGATGCTACGGTGCTGCCGCCTCCCGTCAAGCCCTGAAAGGGCGCCCGCATTGTAAGCATGAAGGCCCCTCGGGGCTTTTTTTGTGCCTGGACGGGGCATGGCATCTGCCGCATTCGCGCCCCGGAAACGAAAAAACCGCCCTAAGGCGGTTCGTTCGTTTTTTGCTGGCAGCGCACCCGTTACAAACGGCGAACGGCGCGTGCCGTTCGGGCTGTTTGCCTGAAGAGGGTCAGGCGGCCAGGGCCAGGGCTT
Organism: Acidovorax sp. Root219; assembly: GCF_001428665.1. Lineage (GTDB taxonomy): Bacteria > Pseudomonadota > Gammaproteobacteria > Burkholderiales > Burkholderiaceae_C > Acidovorax. The sequence goes on along the minus strand of NZ_LMIJ01000003.1, from coordinate 147,414 downwards.
TCACCTTGGCAGACAGACGGCTCTTGTCGCGAGCGGCCTTGTTCTTGTGGAAGATGCCCTTGTCGGCCACGGAGTCCACCACGGCTTGCATCTTGGCGAACAGTTCGGACGCCTTGGTCTTGTCACCGGTCAGAACAGCCTTTTCGACGTTCTTCACAGCGGTACGGTATTTGGAGCGCAGCGAGGTGTTCGCGGCGTTGAGTTTCGTGTCCTGACGGACGCGCTTGCGGCCCGACGCCAGGCGCGGGTTCTTCTTCTTGGGTTTAGCGGATGCCATTGATGTGTTTCCTTAAGGTCTGAGGATGATGCCAGCAAAGCCCGCGATTATAGCCCAGTCGGTGCACCGGGCCCAGAGGGCGGCATATGAACGCCCGAATCAGGGCTTTTGGTAAGCGGGTGAAACACTGGGCGCCACTTCACACCCGCCTCGCAGACTTCATCTTCACTTCACGGTCGCCGCCAAGACTGCCTCGTCCATTCCACGCGGAGACTCTCTTGGCCCCCCTTTTGCCCAACCCTGCGGCGGTGGCTGCCGCCGCCGGCCACCCGCCAGCGCATACACTCCCGGCGGTGTCATTGCTCAAAGCCGCTTCCACTGTCTCCCTGCTGACCCTGGCCTCCCGCGTGACGGGCCTGGCGCGCGATCTTCTGATGGCCTCTCTCTTCGGGGCCAATGCCCTGACGGACGCTTTCAACGTCGCCTTCCGCATCCCCAACCTGTTTCGCCGCTTCTTTGCCGAAGGGGCGTTCAGCCAGGCCTTCATCCCGGTGCTGGCCACCAGCAAGGCGCAGCAGGGGGAAGACGCCACGCGCGTGCTCATCGCCAACGTGGCCACGGCCCTCACCTGGGTGCTGCTGCTGACCTGCGTGCTCGGCGTGGCGGGGGCGCCGGTGCTGGTCTGGGCCCTGGCCAGCGGCATGCGCCAGAGCCCCGAGGCCTACGACGCCGCAGTGCTCATGACGCGCTGGATGTTCCCCTACATCGGCTTCATGTCCCTGGTCGCGCTGTCGGCCGGCGTTCTGAATACCTGGAAGCACTTCACCGTGCCCGCAGCGTCGCCGGTGCTGCTCAACCTGTCCATGATCGGCGCGGCCCTGCTTGGCGCGCCCCAACTGGAGGCGCGCGGCATCGAGCCCATCTACTCCATGGCCGGCGGCGTGTTGCTGGGCGGCGTGCTGCAGCTGGCGGTGCAGATCCCGGTGCTGGCACGCATGGGGCTGCTGCCGCGCATCGGCGTGACCTGGCGCGCCATCCGCATGGCATGGGCCGACCCGGGCGTGCGCAAGGTGCTGTCGCTCATGGGGCCCATCCTGCTGGGCGTGGGCGTGGCGCAGATCTCGCTGATGATCAACACCCAGATAGCGTCCTACCTGAAGCCGGGCAGCGTCACCTGGCTGTTCTATGCCGACCGGTTGATGGAGTTCCCCACAGCGCTGCTGGGCGTGGCCCTGGGCGTGGTGCTCACCCCGCAGCTCACGGCCGCCAAGGCCGCGGGCGATGCCGACAGGTACTCCGCCATGCTCGACTGGGGCCTGCGCATCGTGGTGCTGCTGGCCGTGCCCTGCGCCGTGGCCTTGCTCACGTTTTCCAAGCCGCTGGTGGCCACGCTGTTCCACTATGGCAAGCTGCAAGACGGCGACGTGGGCCAGATCGCGATGGCCCTGTCGGGCTACGGCGCGGGCCTGCTCGGCCTGGTGGCCATCAAGGTGCTGGCTCCGGGCTACTACGCCAGCCAGGACGTGCGCACGCCGGTCAAGATCGCCATCTCGGTGCTGGTCATCACGCAACTGCTCAACGTGGCGCTGGTGTGGTGGCTTCGGATTGGGCACGCCGGCCTGGCCCTGTCCATTGGCCTGGGGGCCCTCATCAATGCGCTGTGGCTGCTCATCGGCCTGCTGCGGCGCGGCAGCTACCAGCCGCTGCCGGGCTGGGGCCGCTTCATCCTGCAGGTGGTGGCTGCAAGTGCCTTGCTGGCCACGCTGCTGGTGTGGTCGTCGTACCATTTCGACTGGCTGGGCCTGCGCGCCGCCAAGTGGCAGCGCATTGGCCTGCTGGCGGCGCTCATGGCGGCATCGGCCGCGCTGTACTTCGGCGCCCTGTGGGCGGCCGGGCTCAAGCTGCGCAAGATGCTGCGGCGCTGAACCGGCCTGGCCGTGGCAAAGCGAAATAACCCTGTCCCGCGTGACTTTTGCAGCTTGACGCGGCCGGGTCAGAACCTTACAACCTTGCCATGCCACTGAGCCTGACCGTACCGACCTCGCTGGAGTATTTTGCATCGCTGGTGCAAAGCGACGACCACTTCCCCTTGCTGGAAGCCGCCGCCAGCCTGGCGCAGGACGAGTACCCCGAATTCGACGTCCAATTGTTGCTGGGCGACGTGGACCAGCTGCTGGCGCGCATCATGCGCCGCCTGCCGGCCGATGCGCCCGCGCTGCAGCGCCTGCGCACGCTTAACCAGTTCTTCTTTGCCGACATGGGGTTTGCCGGCAACATCAACAACTACTACGACCCCGAGAACAGCTACCTCAATGCCGTGCTGCGCACGCGCCGGGGCATTCCCATCAGCCTGGCCGTGCTGTGGATGGAGCTGGCCCAGGGCCTGGGCCTGCATGCGCGCGGCATCGCCTTCCCGGGGCATTTCATGGTCAAGGTGCTGCTGCCCAAGGGGCAGGTGGTGCTGGACCCGATCTCCGGCCAGTCTCTGAGCCGCGAAGAGCTGGGTGAGCGGCTGGAGCCCTACAAGCGCCGCAACGGCCTGGTGGACGACTACGACGTGCCCCTGGGCCTGTACCTGCAGGCGGCCACGCCGCGCGACATCATCGCGCGCATGCTGCGCAACCTCAAGGAGGTGCACCGCACCCAGCAGGACTGGCAGCGGCTGATCGCGGTGCAGGACCGCCTGATCGTGCTGCAGCCCGAAGCCTGGGGAGAGTGGCGCGATCGCGGGCTCGCGCACGCCGAGCGGGGCAACCTGACCGAGGCCATTTCCGACCTGGAGACCTACCTCCACCATGCGGACGACGGCCTGGACCTGGACCATGTGGCCGACCGGCTGAGCGCCCTGCGCAGCGCCAACGAGTAGGCTGCGAAAGCGCATTCGCGCTTTCCTGGGCGCCAATCAGCCCTGCAGCCGCGCCAGTTCTGCGCGCAGTGCTTCGTTCTCGGCGGTCAGCTCGGCCACGCGCAGGCGCAGCGCCTGCAGTTCGCCGCCTGCATCGGATGCCTCGTTCTCGGGCGCCGCTTCTTCCTTCTCTTCGCGCGGCTTGCGCTGCTTGGCATCGCGCACGCGCTTGGCGGCCTGCTTGAGCTCGTCCTTGCCGCCCTTGGCGGCGGCCACCTGCTCTTCGGCCGGCAGGGTGGCCACGGCGGCGGCGGTGTTCAGCGAGATGGTGCCGGACTTGACGGCCGCCACCAGCTCGGGCGCCGCCTGCTTCTGGATCTTTTCGATGGCCACCACCTGGCTGCTGCTCAGGCGGGCCGCCCGGGCAATGGCCTCGCGGCTGCTCAGGGTTTCGGAAGGCACGTCCGGTTCGGGTGCCGGCGGCGGTGGCGCGGCCACCGGGCCGTCGGACGACCAGGGCAGGTCGGCCTCGTCCACCGGCTCGGGCGGGATGGCGGCCGCACGGCTGCGGCGTGCGGCCACGATCTCGCGCTTGCGCAGGGCCAGCACGCCGCGCTGGAAGTCCGAGACGCTGCGCCGGCCCAGGTGCTGGTCGATCATCCACAGGTGCACGTCTTCCATGCTCTGGAAGTGCGTGTTCTGCACCGTCTGGAAGGGCAGGCCGTGCTTCTGGCAGATGCCGTAGCGGTTGTGGCCGTCCACCAGCACGTCGCCCCACAGCACCAGGGCATCGCGGCAGCCCTCGGCCAGCAGGCTGCGTTCCAGGGCGTCGTGTTCGTCGCGGGTCAGGGGATCGATGTAGGCTTTGAGTTCTTCGTTGACGACGATGTTCATGGTGGCGCGGAATCCGGGGAGCGAGGCAAGGGGCGGGATTGTAATGGCCCGCCCAGTGGTGCCTCCTACCGGTCCCGGGTGCCCCGCAGGGCGATCCAGGCCGCCACGGCGGTGAATACCACGAGGATGCCCACGATGATCCAGAAGCCGTGCGGGCTGTCCGCCAGCGGCACGCCGCCCACGTTCATGCCCAAGAGGCCGGTCATGATGTTGATGGGCAGGGCCAGCACCGTCACCACGGTCAGCACGAACAGGCTGCGGCTGTTGGCCTCCTGCACGTTGGCCGCCACCTCTTCCTGCAGGAGCTTGATGCGCTCTTGCAGGCCCTGCATGTCGCGCAGCACCACCGAAAATTCTTCGGTCGAGTCGCGCAGCTCCTGCGCGTCCTCGGCGCCCATCCAGGCCGGTGGGTTCTGCAGCAGGCGGAACAGGGCCGCCGGCTCGGGTGCCAGCAGGCGCTGCAGCCGCACCAGCAGCCGGCGCAGCACACCCAGGCGCGCGCGCTTGTGGTCCAGCCGGCCGGCCAGCAGCTCGTCTTCGATGCGGTCGATGCGCTGCGTGACCCCGCGCACGATGTCCACCAGCCCCCCGGCCTGGGTGCGCATGAGCTGCTCCAGCAGGGCCACGCTGGAGCGCGGCGATTGCCCGTCGCGCACCGCTGTGCGCAGCGCGTCCACCGAGCGCAGGGGGTGGGCGCGGGCCGTCACCACCAACTGCGGCGCCACGCTGATCCACAGCGTGGCGATGTCGAAGGGCTCGAAGGCGAAGTCGAAATGCGCGTCGTTGAGCACCGCGATCAGCGTGTCGTCGTCGCGCTCGATGCGGGTGGAGTGCGAGCCGTCCTTGAGCGCCTCGAAAAAGGCGTCGGGTAGCCCGGCATGGCGCTCCATCCAGCGCACCGCCTGGGTGTGGCTCAGGTTGAAGTGCAGCCAGACGAAGGGCGGGGGCTCTGCCTCTTCGGCCGGGTCGGCGGGCGGGTGGCCTTCCAGTGCCTGGGCATCGGCAAGCAACTGCAGCCATTGCGCGGCCTCCACCGAGTCGATGGCCTGTGCAGGGCCGCCGGTGGCGTCCATGCGGTAGCCGCAGATCAGGCCTGCCGCATCTCCCCCGTAGTTCTGGCCGGCAGTGCCGGCGGCAGGTGTGTTCATGGGCAAGGGCGGCGCAACAACAAAGGCATGGTCGGGAATGCTGCCGTTACGACATGACAGCGATGTGACACTTCATGTGGGTGTCATGCATTTGTCACCGGAAGGGCGCATCATGGGAAACCCTATCTGCTCCTTCGAAGCCATGTTCCAAAACGCACCCATCGATGCCCAGGACCTGATGCAGCGCATCGCCAACGACCTGATCGACAGCTACGACGAAGAGCTGGAGCTGGAGATCGAGGATCGCAACGTGGACGATGCCGGCGACCTCGTCCCGACCGACAGGCATGCACGCCAGCAGTATTTCAAGGAGCTGTTCCGCCTGCAGGGCGAGCTGGTCAAGCTGCAGGACTGGGTGCAGCACAGCCGCCAGAAGGTGGTGATCCTGTTCGAGGGGCGCGATGCGGCCGGCAAGGGCGGCGTCATCAAGCGCATCACCCAGCGCCTGAACCCGCGCGTGGCCCGCGTGGCGGCGCTGCCCGCACCCAACGACCGCGAACGCACGCAGTGGTATTTCCAGCGCTATGTGGCGCACCTGCCCGCCGCCGGCGAAATGGTGCTGTTCGACCGCAGCTGGTACAACCGCGCCGGTGTCGAGCGCGTCATGGGCTTTTGCTCGGACGACGAGTACGAGGAGTTCTTCCGTACCGTGCCCGATTTCGAGAAGATGCTGGTGCGCTCGGGCATCACGCTCGTCAAATACTGGTTCTCCATCACCGACGAAGAGCAGCACCTGCGCTTTCTGGGCCGCATCCACGACCCGCTCAAGCAGTGGAAGTTGAGTCCCATGGACCTGGAAAGCCGTGTGCGCTGGGAGGCCTACACCAAGGCCAAGGAAACCATGCTCGAGCGCACCCACATCCCCGAAGCCCCGTGGTGGGTGGTGCAGGCCGTGGACAAGAAGAAGGCGCGCCTGAACTGCATCGCGCACCTGCTGTCGCAACTGCCCTACCAGGACGTGCCGCACCCGCCCGTGGTGCTGCCCGACCGCGTGCGCAACCCCGAGTACCTGCGCCAGCCGGTGCCTGCAGGCATGTACGTACCCGAAGTCTATTGAGGTCGTGCCGGGCTGGGTGTAGCCCAGCTCCTATTGGTGCCAGGCCCGCAGTCAGTGGCGGGCCACCGCGTCCCTTGCCGGGGTCCCGGGCCGGCCGAACTGGTGCCAGGCGCGGCGCAGCTGCGTATCCGAGCTGAACCCCGCGAGCGCTGCCGCCTGCGTCACGTTGTGGCCCGACTGCAGCGCCGCCTCGGCGGCGGCCAGGCGGATGCGGCGCAGGTACTGCAGCGGCGCGATGCCCGCATGCTCCAAAAAAAGCCGGTTCAGGTGCCGTGGCGAGGTGTGCGCCACCTCGGCCATGGCGGTCACGTTCCAGGGCGCCTGGGGTTGCTGGCCTACGGCGTCCTGCACACGGTGCAGGGGGCCGTGCAGGTGGTTGCGGTGGTGCAGAAAGGGCGAGAACTCCGGGTCCTGCGGGCCGCGGCGCAGGGCCACCACCATGGTCTGGGCCACTTGGGCGGCAATCGCCGGGCCGCAGGTGTCGGCAATGCGGTACAGCACCAGGTCGATGCCGGTGGTCACCCCGGCGCTGCTGTGCAGCGCGCCGTCGTGCACGAAGACCCGGTTGGACACCACGTCGCAGTGCGGGTCCGCCAGGGCCAGCTCGCCCAGGTGCTGGTGGTGCGTGGTGGCACGCCGGCCCGTCAGCAGCCCGGCGTGGGCTGCCAGCACCGCCCCCGCGCAGATGGTGACCAGCTCCAGCCGGCCCGCAGCCAGGCGCATGCCGCGCAGCCAGTGCAGCAGGTCGCGCGCCTCGCTGTTGTCCACAGCGATGGCCTTGCCCGGCAGGCCCACCAGCACCACCCAGGCCGGCTGGGGCAGGGTGGCGGGCAAGGGCTCCAGCCCGGTCAGCATGGCGCCCACCGAGGTCACCGCCTCGGGCGTGGGGCTGGTGAAGTGCTGCACGAAGCGCTCGGGTTGGCCCTGGGCGCGCAGCAACTGGTTGGCGATGCGCAGCGCCTCGGCCGGTCCGGCCCAGTCCAGCACCAGGCTGCCGGGCAGCAGGGCGAAGTAGACGTGGATGGGAGCGTGCGGTGTCAGGGGTTCGGGTTCCATGGCGTGTCCATCTGGCGGGCGGTGCGCTCGGACAGGGCGGAGCCGGCCAGGCGCGTGACCAAATGCAGGCTCATGTCGATGCCGGCGCTGATGCCGGCGGACGTGACCAGCGCGCCGCAGTCGACCCAGCGCACATTCTCCTGCACGTCGAGCGCCGGGAACTGCGCACGCAGGTCGGCGATGTCCTCCCAGTGCGTGGTGGCCGGCCCTTCGGTGAGCACGCCGGCCGCCGCCAGGATGAAGGCGCCCGTGCAGACCGAGGCCGTGATCTGCGCACCTACGGCGGCCCGCGCCACCCAGGCGCGTGTCTCGGCGCAGGCGGCTGCGGCATCGACCACGCCGCCGGGCACGATCAGCACGTCCGGCGCCGCTGCGCTGGCGAAGTCGGCATCGGGCAGCACGCGCAGGCCGGCCCGCGCCTGCACCGGCTGCAGGCTGCGCGCCACGCACTGCACGGCAAAGGGTGTGGGCGCGCCGGGTTGCAGGCGCTGCTGCATGCGGCAGGCGGTGGTGAAGACTTCATAGGGGCCGCCCAGGTCCAGGGCCTCGACATCGTCGAATACCAGGATGGCAACCTGCAAGGGGCGTGGGGAGGCGGAAACAGTGGTCATGGAGTGAACAAAGGTCAAAAGGTCAAGGGGCCGGCCGGGCGAACACATAGCGCGGGTAGGTGCTGCGGGCGCCGGCGGCCATCGCCGGGTTCACGTCCACTGTGCAGAAGGGGCGGTTCTCGCTGGTCTGCGCGAGCAGGGCGCCATCGGGGCTGATCGCCCAGCCAGCGCCGCCGTAGGTGTCTGCGCCCGTATCGACCCGGTTCGACGAGAGGCTGTAGGCGCCGGTTCGCACCGCCGCCACGGTGCCCATGGCCAGCCACTTGGCGGTGGTCGCCGCTGCCGTGGCGCGCGGCGACAGGATGGCCTCCAGGCCCAGGGCGGCATAGCCTGCGTAGGTGTCCAGCGCCCAGAGCTCGGTGCAGATGCTCAGGCCGAACGCCAGGGGGCCGGCGGAGAAGCGCGCAAACTCGGCATCGCCGCGCTCGAACCAGGTGGCCTCCCAGCCCCCAGGCTCATCGGGCAGGTGAAACTTGCGCCGCAGCGGCTGGTAGCCGCCCTGGGCTGACCAGGCAAAGCCCTCGTTGTAGTGGCGCCCGTCCACGGTGACCGGGCGGGCGCCCACCACCCAGGTGGCGCCCAGTTCGTGCAGCCGCGCCGTCCAGGCATCGCTCAGTGCCTCGGCTGCGGCCCAGCGCTGTGGATCGAAAGGCGCGGATTCCCACACGGGCTCCACGAAGGCGAATTCGGGCAGCAACACCAGCTCCGAGCGTTCGGCGCGCACATGGGCTGCCAGGGATTCCCACGCCGGTTCCAGCAGCGCTGGCCGGTAGGGCAGTTCGCAGACGGTGGCGCGCATGGCGGTCCCCCGGCTCAGCCTGCCGCTGCGGCGGCGGCCAGGGCTTCGTCTACGGTGCGCAGCGTGGCAAAACGGCCTGCCAGCACGGTGGCGGTGCGGGCCTTGATGTCGGGGGCGGGCAGCGTGCGGCCATCGGGCTGCACCATGTCCCAGGTCAGGGTGGCGTCGGCCACGAAGTCCACCTCCCAGCCCAAATCCGAGGCGTGGCGCGTGGTGGTTTCGCAGCATTGCTCGGTGCGGATGCCGCTCACGATCAGGCGCTGGATGCCGTGGCGGGTAAGCCAGACATCCAGGCCCGTGCCCACCAGTGCACTGTGGCGCGACTTGGTGAAGGTGGCGGCGGCGTCGAAGGCGGCCAGGCCGTCGAGCGCCCGCACTTGGCCGGATTCGATGGCGAAGGGGTTGCTGGCATCCGCCGGGCCTTCGCTGTGGAAGATGCGCACCACGGGCACGCCCTGCGCCACGCTGCCTTCGATCAGCGCGTTCTGCGCCGCCAGGTAGGCCGGCAGGTCGTTGGCCGTGAAGTAGGGGCGCTGGCGGAAGGATTCCTGCACATCAATCACAATCAGACAGGTTTTCATGCTCGGGGCCTTAAAGTTTGGTTTGGAATGGCGCAATCTTCCCTTTGTAGAGCGGCGAAGTCCCGCCAGCCCTGGACATCTATCGATCAATTTCTGCCACGATTTTCGGTCTGGCCGGGGCATGTGGCAGTCTTGGTGCGCCCAATACCCTTGGTTTTTGAACGCGGCCTGTACCCAGCGCTTCCTGGCAGGGGTTTGCTGCTATTGATTGCATAGCGTCAGGCGCATGAAGCCATAAGCTGCTATGGTGTATAGGGTTTTCCCTATATATGGATAGCACCAGCACATCTTCTGCCCATGGCCCGCCGTTCCCGTCTCTTCTCGCTGTCAGCGCTCACTCGCGCCTACCAGCGCAACCTCAAGGCCTTTGAAAAGGCGGCCAAACCCATGCGTGCGCAGGCGGTGACGGCGCTGCGGGTCGTGCCCAAGCTGGCCCAGAAAGCGGCCAGGCCGCAGCCCATCCGCTCTGTGGCGCCGCGCCCGCGCAAGCCGCAGCCCGTCAGTGGCGAGTGGCTGGCAGGCATTGCGCCGGGGCCGGCGGGAGCGCGGCGCTTTCATCTGTACATTCCGCCCGCACTCGCGCTCAAGAAGGGCGAGACACTGCCGCTGCTGGTCATGCTGCATGGTTGCGGGCAGACCGGGCGTGACCTGGCCGCCAGTTCGCGCATGAACCGGCTGGCGGCGCGCAAGCGCTTTCTGGTGCTCTACCCCGAGCAGGAGCGCATGGCCAACGCCCATGGCTGCTGGAACTGGTTCGAGCGACGCAATGGCAAGGCCGCTGCCGAAGCCGCCACCCTGCTGGCGGCCGTGGACCAGGTGGCGCGCCGGCATCCGGTGGACCTCCATCGCGTGGCGGTGGCAGGCCTGTCGGCAGGTGCCAGCATGGCGGCCTTGCTGGGCGCCACCTACCCGGAGCGCTTTTGCGCCGTGGCCATGCATTCCGGCGTGGCGCCGGGCACGGCCGAATCGGCCGCCACGGCCATGGCCGCCATGCATGGCAAGCGCGAGGCGCACCTGCCCGAGCCGCCAGGCGCCAGTGCCCTGGTGCCGGGCCTGCGCATCGACGGCACGCCACTGCCACCGCTGCCCCCTCTGCTGATCCTGCACGGCGATGCCGACGGCGTGGTGTCCGTGCGCAATGCGGTGGCCACGGCCACGCTGTGGGCCGAGGCGCTGGGTGCGCGGGCCGGCACGGCGCGCATGCTGCAGCGCGGCAAGCGCCATGCGACGCGGGTGACTGAATACCGGGCACGCGCCCGCTCGGTGGTGGCGCTGCGTGAAATCGTGGGCCTGGGCCATGCCTGGAGCGGCGGTACCCCCAGCCTGCCCTACAGCGACCCGCAAGGGCCGGACGCATCCACGCTGGTGTGGACCTTCGTGGAAAAGCAGTTCGCGCGCAAATGACCGGGCCGCGCCGGCTGGCTCAGACCAGCCGCGCGGCGACCAGTTCCTTCTTCAGGTAGGCGTAGAACAGCGGGGCCGCCACCAGCCCGGCCGGGCCGAACACGGCCTCGGCCACGAACATCACGCTCAGCAGCTCCCACACGCCCATGTGCGTGCGCCGGCCCACGACCTTGGCGTTGATCACGTACTCGGCCTTGTGGATCAGGATCAGGAAGCCCAGGCAGGCTGCAGCGGCCATGGGCGATACCGACAGGCCGACGATGGTGATCACCGCGTTGCACAGCAGGTTGCCCACGATGGGCACCAGCCCGGCCACGAAGGTCAGTGTGATCAGCACGGGGGTGTAGGGCAGCTCCAGCCCCCACAGCGGCAGGATGAACAGCAGGAACAGGGCCGTGAGCAGGGTGTTGAAGCTCGCGATCCAGAACTGCGCGGCCACGATCTGGCGGAAGGCCTCGCCCAGCAGCGTGATGCGCTGCTGCAGGGCAGCGGCCAGGGGCCCGCGCGGCGGTGCCGGCGGCCGCACCGCCGCGAGCGAGCCGATCAGCAGGCCCACGTAGGCGAACAGCAGCCCCGCCAGCCAGGCACGCCCGGCCATGGCCAGCGCGCCGGCCTTGGCACCCAGGTAGCTGGCGATGATGCGCTGGATCTCGGCCGCGCCTTCGGGCAGGTGGCTGGCCATGTCGGTCGGCAGCTTCAGCCGCAGCTCCAGCACCGTGCGCGCCATGTAGTCGAGCAGTTCGCGGTATTGCTGCGGCGCCTCGACCAGGTAGCCGCGCGAGTGCGTGACCCCTATCGCCAGCAGCACCAGCGGCGAAAGCATGACCACGGCGGCCGCAGCCAGCTCGGCCAGGCGCGGCAGAACGCTGGAGGGCGATGCGCTGCGGCGCCGGGCCAGCCGCGCCAGCCACTGCGCGAGCGCCCGCGTTGCCAGGAAGCCCAGGCACACGCACAGCAGGCCGGGCAGCAGGTTGCGCCACATCACCAGCAGCAGCGCACCGGCCATCAGCAGGTAGCTGGCCAGTGCCACGCCGCGCGGCAGTGGGTCGAAAGGGGCAGGGGCGCCGATGCCGGCGCCCGTGACGGGCACGGCAGGTGTGCCGGGGGGGCGGGCGGGCACAATGCCCGTGCCCGCTTCAGGCGGCTCCCGTGGTGGCTGCGCCATGGCGCGTGGCCGCCTCAGGCGACGACCACGGCGGCGCCGTCAACGCGTGGCGCAATGGCGCCAATGGTATAGACCTTTTCGCCCGCAGCCGCCAGCGTGGCGGCCGTGGCGGCGGCGTTGGCGGCATCCACCACCACCACCATGCCGATGCCGTTGTTGAAGGTGCGGTTCATCTCGATGTCGTCGATGCCAGCCGTCTTCTGCAGCCAGGCGAACAGCTCCGTCTGGGGCCAGCTGCCCTTGGTGAGGTGGGCGGCCGTGCCTTCAGGCAGCACGCGCGGGATGTTCTCCAGCAGGCCACCGCCGGTGATGTGGGCCAGCGCCTTGATGGGGTGGGCGGCCAGCGCAGCCAGCACGTTCTTCACGTACAGGCGCGTGGGTTCCATGATGGCCTGCTTGAAGGGCTTGCCGTCCAGCGTGGCGGGGGTGTCGGCGCCGGCGCGCTCGATGCACTTGCGCACCAGGCTGAAACCGTTGGAATGCACGCCATGGCTGGCCAGGCCCAGCACCACGTCGCCGGGCTGCACGTCCTTGCCGGTGAGGATCTTGGATTTTTCGACCGCGCCCACGGCAAAGCCGGCCAGGTCGTATTCGCCTGTGGGGTACATGCCGGGCATTTCAGCCGTTTCGCCGCCGATCAGCGCGCAGCCGCTCAGCTCGCAGCCGCGGGCGATGCCGCCCACCACGGCCGCAGCCGTGTCCACATCGAGCTTGCCGCAGGCGAAATAGTCGAGGAAGAACAGGGGCTCTGCGCCTTGCACCAGCACGTCGTTGACGCTCATGGCCACCAGGTCGATGCCCACGGTATCGTGCATGTTCCACTCGAAGGCCAGCTTGAGCTTGGTGCCCACGCCATCGGTGCCGGAGACCAGCACGGGCTCCTTGTAGCGCTTGGGCACCTCGAACAGCGCGCCAAAGCCGCCGATGCCGGCCAGCACGCCTTCACGCATGGTTTTCTTGGCCAGGGGCTTGATGCGTTCGACCAGCGCGTCGCCCGCGTCGATGTCAACGCCGGCGTCTTTGTAGGAAAGGGGGGTGGGGGTGGCGGAGGAGCTCATGGATGGTGTGGTGCTGGTAGGCCCGCACGGCGGGCTGGAATCCAGGGATTTTAAGGGGCATGCTCCTCCGCTGGCTCTCAGCCCTGTCGAAACGGGGGCTTTGGAGGGCGGCGCGACAGGTTTGCCCGCCACGCCGCAGGGGCCCCGCCAGGCGGCGATGCCCTGGTAACGCAGGGCCGCCAGCGCGTTGGCGGCGATCAGCACCACCAGGCCCCAGGCGAGCAGCGTGGTGTGCTTGCATCATGGCGCCAGCAGGAGACTAAAATCGGCCATATTGTCGCTGCCGGGATCTTTCGCAAGAGGCGTCCCGGTGCAATGCAACGGCCCCTGTGCCGCCACTTTTGCCGCGTTCCGCCGCAGTCACCTACGGCCAGACATCTTTCAATGCCACCTGTGATGCCGCTGCTGATCTTCTCCCTGCCCGCCGCTTTCGCGCCCACCGCCACGGGCCGGCCCCTGCTGCCTGGGTGCCGCGCATGAAGCAACTGGCGCTCGACATCGGCCTGGCCACGGGGCCAACGCTTTCCCGCTTCTTCCCTGGCCCGAATGAGGCCTCTTTGCAACACCTGCGCCTGGCGGCCGGGGTCGGCAGCAGCCAGGCCACCCGTTCGCCGGTGCCCACCTACCTGTGGGGCGAATCCGGCAGCGGCAAATCGCACCTGCTCAAGGCCGTGCGCCAGGCGCTGCGCGACCAGGGCGACAGCGTCGGCTGGCTCGACCCCGCCGTGGCCGAGCCGCCCGAGTTCGACGAGGGCTGGTCCGCCGTGCTCATGGACGACGTGCACCTGTACAGCACGGCCCAGCAGGCGACGGCCTTCAACTGGTTCGTCAACGCCATCAGCCCGGCCAGCGGTAGCCAGCGCTGGGTGCTGGCCGCCGGCAGCCTGCCGCCGGCCGACCTGCCGCTGCGTGACGACCTGCGCAGCCGCCTGGGCTGGGGCCATGTGTTCCAGCTGCAACTGCTGGGCGAGCCCGAGCGGCGCGCCGTGCTGCGCCAGGAGGCCGACGCGCGCGGCGTGTTCCTGGGCGATGAAGTCATGGACTACATGCTCAACCGTTTCTCGCGCGACCTGGGCAGCCTGATGCAACTGCTCGACCAGCTCGACGCCTTTGCCCTGCGCACCCAGCGCGCCATCACCATCCCGCTGCTCAAGACGATGCTCGAGTCCGAATGAGCCAGCGCATCCACCTGCCGGCGCATGCCCGCACCTGACCGAATGACCACCCCCGCTTCCCTGGCCAGCCGCCCCCGGCTCGCGCTGTTCGACCTGGACCACACGCTGCTGCCGCTCGACTCCGACTACGAGTGGGGTGAGTTCACCATCCGCATCGGCTGGAACGACCCCGTCGAGTTCGCGCGCCGCAACGGCGAGTTCTATGCCCACTACCAGGCAGGTACACTCGACGTGCACGATTACGTGCGCTTTGCCACCGAGGCCGTGCGTTTGCGCGGGCCCGATGCTGCGGCCGCCGCCCATGAACGGTTCATGCGCGAGGTCATCACCCCGGCGATACAACCCCAGGCCCTGGCCTTGGTGCAGCAGCACTTGGACGCGGGGGACGAGGTGCTGATCGTCACCGCCACCAACGAGTTCGTGACCACCCCGATTGCCAAGGCGCTGGGGGTGGGCGAGCTGCTGGCCGTGCAACTGGTGCGCGATGCGGCTGGCTGGTACACCGGCGAGATCGACGGCGTGCCCACCATGCGCGAAGGCAAGGTGACGCGCATGGAACAATGGCTGGCCCAGCGCCAGCTCACCTGGGGTGATGTCGAGAGCACGTTCTACAGCGACTCTATGAACGACGTGCCCCTGCTCGAAAAGGTCGACCACCCGGTCGCCACCAACCCCGACCCGCGCCTGCGGGCGCTGGCCCAGGAGCGCGGCTGGCGCATACTGGACCTGTTTACTGCACACCCATGATCAAGAAGTTCATCGACAAACTGCTGGGCAAATCGACGCCTGGCACCTCGGGCGGCAAGCCGCATTTCGGCAAGCGCGAAGAGGTGCCCGCCACCGTGCACGGCATCAACCCCGAGCTGGTGGACCGCCGGGCGGCCGAGGTTGTGGCCACGCTCAAGCAGGCCGGCTACGAGGCCTACATCGTCGGTGGCGCCGTGCGCGACCTGCTGCTGGGCCTGCGCCCCAAGGACTTCGACGTGGCCACCAATGCCACGCCCGAGCAGGTCAAGGGGCTGTTCCGCCGGGCCTTCATCATCGGCAAGCGCTTTCGCATCGTGCACGTGGTGCATGGCCGCGGCCGCGAGCACGAGGTGATCGAGGTCTCCACCTTCCGCGCCTACCTGGACAACGCCGCCGCCGGCCAGGTCGCGGGCAACGAAAAGACCAGCAAGCAGCAGCTGTCGGGCATGCAGCATGCCGTGGACGCCAGCGGACGCGTGCTGCGCGACAACGTCTGGGGCCCACAGGACGAGGATGCCACGCGCCGCGACTTCACCGTCAACGCCATGTACTACGACCCGGTCAGCCAGATCGTGGTGGACTACCACAAGGGCATCCAGGACGCCAAGAAGAAGACGTTGCGCATGATTGGCGACCCCGCCACGCGCTACCGCGAAGACCCGGTGCGCATCATCCGCGCCGTGCGCTTTGCCGCCAAGCTCAGCGCCCTGGGCTTCACCATCGAGGCCAAGACGGCCGCGCCCCTGGTGCAGTCGCAGACGCTGCTCGCCGACGTGCCGCAAAGCCGCATGTTCGACGAGATGCTCAAGCTCTTGCAGACCGGCCATGCCATCGCCACCATCGCCCAGCTCAAGAAGCTCGGCATGTCCAAGGGCATCTACCCACTGCTGGATGTGGCGGTGGAACGCGCCGAGACCCCCTTCGTGAGTGCCGCGCTGGCCGATACCGACCGCCGCGTGGGCGAGGGCAAGCCCGTGGCGCCGAGCTTCCTGCTCGCCTGCGTGCTGTGGGAAGACGTGCGCAACGGCTGGAACGAGCGCATGACCAACCAGCGCCAGCACGCGCTGCCGGCGCTGCAGGAGGCCATCGACGAGGTGTTCGACAAGCGCATCGGCGACGTGTCTGGCCGCGGCAAGCTGGCGGCCGACATGCGCGAGATCTGGGTCATGCAGCCGCGCTTTGAAAAGCGCGTGGGCAGCACGCCCTTCGGCATGGTCATGCAGCCGCGCTTTCGCGCCGGCTTCGACTTCCTGCGCCTGCGTGCCGACGTGGGCGAGATCGGCGAGGCCCTGGCCGAATGGTGGCAAGACTTTCAGGCCGCCGACGACGACCGCCGCGAGGACCTGATGGACCAGGCCCGCGAAGAACAGAAGGCGCGCCAGCGCGTGAGCCAGCCCACGGCGCGCCGCGTGCCCAAGGCATCGCCGGACGGCGAGGGCCAGGCCCCGGCGGCCCCGCAACCCAAGCCGCGTGCGCCCCGTGCTGCCGCTGCCGACGGTGGGCAGGACGATGCAGACGACTTCGCACCCGACCACGGCGGCGATGCCGTGCCACCCGATGGCAGCGCCCCCAAGAAGCGCCGCCGCCGTCGCCGCAAGCCCACGGGCGGTGGTGGCGGTGAAGGCTCTGCCGCGCCTGCGGCACAGTGAGCCAGGCCGCCGGCATGGGCGCCACCACAGCGGTCTTCATTGGCCTGGGCGCCAACCTCGGTGATCGGGGCGCCGCCCTGCAGCAGGCGCTGGCCTCCCTGGCGGCCCTGCCGCAGACCGAGGTGCGCCAGGTCTCCTCGCTGTACCGCAGCGCGCCGGTGGATGCCGATGGCCCCGACTACCTGAACGCCGTGGCCGAGCTGGCCACGGAGCTGACCCCCAAGGCCCTGCTGCAGGCCCTGCAGGCCATCGAACTGGCAGCGGGCCGCGAACGCCTGTACCGCAATGCGCCGCGCACGCTGGACCTCGACATCCTGCTCTATGGCGACGAGGCCATCACCACCCCCGATCTCACCGTGCCGCATCCGCGCATGGGGGAACGGGCCTTCGTGCTGCTGCCCTTGTCCGAGCTGGCGCCTGCGCGTGTCACCCCAGGCCAGTTGGCGGGCGTGGCCAGTCAGCGCATTGAGCGCACTGAAACCTTGCTCTGGCCAGTGGCAGGCTCCAGCAGCTA
>NZ_LMIJ01000003.1:0-130444 GCF_001428665.1 Acidovorax sp. Root219 | reverse complement strand
CGTACTGCCTGCGACGCAGCGCCTAGCCAGAACCGCTTCGCTGAGTTTTGTTAGCCGCTCTAAACATTCCTGGGCAGCCGCGCGGCCAGCCCCTGCACCACCACCTCCGTCCAGGCATCGAAGCCCGCATCCAGCGGGTGCGTACTGCCGCTGCTCCAGCGCACCACGAAGGCGCGGTTGGCCATCTGTGGCAGGTGGCGCGCCAGGGTGGGGCAGGCATCGCCATCGATCTGCGCCAGCCGCGCCTGGTGGCCTGCGGCCCAGCCGTCGGGGTCGTCATCGGGCTGCGGCGCCAGTTCCAGGGTCACGAAGCTGACCATGGCGGCAATCACCACGTTGTAGGCATCGAACAGGCCCTGGTCCGCGAACCCGGCCGATTCCAGCAGCGCCAGGATGCGGTCCAGCAGCAGCGGGTCCAGGCTGGCGTTGGAGACCAGCTGCGCCCCCAGCACCGGGGCAATGCGCGGGTGCCTGTGCACGGCCCGCCGATAGCGCGCGAACAGGGCGCGCAGTTCGGTCTGCCAGTCGCCTGCCGCGTCGGGTGGTTCCAGCGCGCCCACGGCGGCCGTCACCGCGCCGGCGATCAGCGCGTTGCGCCCACCCGGCACATGCCAGTACAGCGCCGTGGGGTACACGCCCAGCGAGCGGGCCAGGTCGCGCACGCTGAAACCCTCCACCCCCTGCTGGTCGATCAGCGCCAGGGCGGCTGCCAGCACGCTCTCACGCGACAGGGGTGTGCCGGCTGCGGCATCAGGGGTAACGGGGACTTTGGAGCGGGCGCGGGGCATCGGGAAAGGGCGGAGACAGTTGCCGGATTGTCGGGCATCCGGCAGCGCCGAAAGTTGCCGCTTGCCAGATCACCCTCCGGCATTCATAATTTCTTGTACACCGTACAGGAAATCGCATCAATGCTACCCAGTCCCCCGTGGACCACGCCCTGTTCCAGGCCGTGGAGAACTACCGCGCACGCAACCCACGCAGCGCCGCCCTGCTGGCCGAAGCGGAAACGGCGCTGCCCGGCGGCAACACCCGCAGCGTGCTGTTCCATGGCCCCTTCCCGCTCAGCATGGCGCGCGGCGCTGGCTGCAGGGTGTGGGATGCCGACGGGCATGAATACATCGATGCGCTGGGCGAGTTCACGGCGGGGCTCTATGGCCACTCCCACCCTGTGATCATGGACGCCATCCAGGAGGCGCTGGCCGGCGGCATCAACCTCTCGTCCCACACGGCACGCGAGGGCCTGCTGGCGCACGAGATACAGCGGCGCTTTCCCTCCATGGAGCTGATGCGCTTTGCCAATTCGGGCACCGAGGCCAACTTGCTGGCCCTGGCCGCCGCCCAGGCCCACACGGGGCGCAGCAAGGTGGTCGTGTTCGATGGGGCCTACCACGGCGGCGTGCTCACCTTTGCAGGCGGGGGCTCGCCGATGAACGTGCCGCACGCCTTCCTGGTGGCGCGCTACAACGATGCCGACAGCGTGCGCGCGCTGGTGGCCGCGCACGGGGCGAACATCGCGGCCATCCTGGTCGAGCCCATGCTGGGCGCGGGCGGCTGTATTCCTGGCGAGCCGGCCTTCCTGCAGGCGCTGCGTGATCTGGCCGACGATTGCGGCGCGCTGCTGGTGTTCGACGAGGTGATGACCTCGCGCCTGTCTTTCGGCGGGCGGCAGGCGCTGCTGTCCATCCGGCCGGACCTCACCACGGCGGGCAAGTACCTGGGCGGGGGCATGTCGTTCGGGGTGTTCGGTGGGCGCCGCGAGGTGATGGAGCGCTTTGACCCGCGCCGCCCTGACGCGCTAGCCCACGCCGGCACCTTCAACAACAACGTGCTCACCATGGCCGCCGGGCATGCGGGCCTCGCGCAGGTGCTGACCGCCGAGGTGGTGCAGGCACTCAACGCACGCGGCGAGCACCTGCGCGCACGCTTCAACGCCGTGCTGGAGCGCCATGGCGTGGACATGGCCTTCACCGGCACCGGATCGCTGATGACCCTGCACGCCACGGCGGCGCCGGTGCGCTCCCCTGCCGACCTGCAGGGCACCGACGGGCGCGCCAAGGACCTGGTGTTCTTCGGCCTGCTGGATGAAGGCGTGTTCATGGCCCGGCGCGGGCTGATCGCCCTGTCACTGCCCGTGGGCGATGCTGAATGCGATGCCATGGTGGCCGCGCTGGAGGCCGTGGTGGCAAGGCACCGCAACGTGCTGCCGGCCCGGGCATGAAAAAGCGCCCCGCAGGGCGCTGAAGAAGGGGGCGGTGGGTCGGTCAGTCGACCTTTGCCCCGGAGGCCTTCACGACCTGCTGGTACTTGGCGCGCTCGCTGGCCATGAAGGCCTCGAACTGCGCAGGCGTGGTGGGCACGGGCTCGGCCAGCAGCAGGCCGAAGCGGGTCTTGGTCTCGGGCGCATTCAGCGCCGCGACGAAGGCCTTGTTGAGCTTGTCGATCACCGGCTTGGGCGTGGCCGCAGGGGCCACCAGACCCCACCAGGTGTCAATGGAAAAGCCCTTGAAGGTGTCCGACAGCGGCGGCACGCCGGGCAGGTTGGGGCTGGCGGCCAGCGAGGTCACGGCCAGGGCCTTGAGCTTGCCGGCGCGGATGTTGGGGGCCGCCGCCGCCAGATTGTCGATGTTGAAATCCACCTCGCCGGCCAGCAGGGCCAGTTGCGCAGGGTTGGCGCCGCGGTAGGGAATGTGCAGCGCGAAGATGCCGGCGCGCTGCTTGAACATCTCGCCCGCCAGATGGCCGGCGCTGCCGTTGCCGCCACTGCCGTAGTTGAGCTTGGCCGGGTTGGCCTTGGCGTAGGCGATCAGGTCGGCCAGGTTGCGGATCTTGAGCTGCTCGGCCTTTGCGGCATTGATCACCAGCACATTGGGCACGCGCACCATCTGCGTGATGGCCGCAAAATCCTTGGCCGCGTCATAGGGCATGCGGCTGTACAGCCAGGGGTTCACGGCGTGCGTGGCGGTGGCCGAGATGCCGATGGTCAGGCCGTCCGGCGCCGCCTTGGCGATCGCGTCGGCACCGATATTGCCGCCCGCGCCGCCCTTGTTGTCGATGATCACGGTACCCAGCGAGTCGCGCACCCGCTCGGCCAGCGCGCGCGCCGTCACGTCGATGGGGCCGCCCGGCGCGTAGGGCACGATCAGGCGGATCGGCTGGCCCGAGTCCTGGGCCATCGCGGCGTGTGGAAGGGCAGCGGCCATGACGGCAGCGCTGGCGAGAAGGGTGGTGAGGTTTCTGCGGTTCATGGTGCCATTGTGCAAAAAATGGAGCGGCCACTACAAAAAAAAGGGCCAGCCATCGGGAAATACCCCCATCGCCCGGGGTGTTGTCTCCACCTCAACCGTGCTTGTCGGCCTCGGAGGTGAAGGCGTCCGCAAAGAACTCTTCGGGCGGCAGGCCACGCTGGGCACTGTAGGCGTCGCGTGCCGACTCGACCACGATGGGGGCGCCGCAGGCATACACCTGGTGGCCCGAGAGGTCGGCAAAATCCTCCATTACCGCCTGGTGCACGAAGCCTGTGCGGCCGCTCCAGCCGTCTTCGGGCTGGGCGTCGGAGACCACGGGCACGTAGCGCAGGTTGGGCATCTCGGCCACGCGCTCCTGCACCCAGTCGGCCATGTACAGGTCCCCCGGGCGGCGCCCGCCCCAGTAGAGCACGGTAGGGCGTGTGCTGCCCTTGAACTGAAGGTGCTCGATCAGCGCCTTGGTGGGCGCAAAGCCCGTGCCCGAGGCGAGCAGCACGATGGGCTTGTCCGAGTCCTCGCGCAGGAAGAAACTGCCGAACGGCCCTTCCACTCGCAGGATCTCCTTTTCCTTCATGGCGCCGAACACGTGGTCTGTGAAGCGCCCGCCCGCCATGTGGCGTATGTGCAACTCCACCCCCGGCGCATCGCCCTGGGTGTGGGGGGCATTGGCCATGGAGTAGGCGCGGCGCGCGCCGTCGCGCAGGATGAACTCGATGTACTGCCCCGCGTGGTAGCGGAAGGTGTCGGCCGCAGGCAGCTGCAGGCGCAGCTGCATCACGTCGTGCGACTTCTTCGTGAGGGTGGACACGCGCACCGGCATCTTCTTGACCGGGTAGGCGCTTTCGTCCGTGACTTGGCGCGATTCGAGCACCACGTCGGACAGGGGCGTGGCGCAGCAGGTCAGCACGAAGCCGGCGGCCTCCTCGTCGGCCGTGAGCGCCTTGGACTGGTGGTTGGCGTGGAACACCGCGCCGCTGAGCTTCTTGCACTTGCAGGAGCCGCAGGCACCGTCCTTGCAACCATAGGGCAGGCCCACGCCGCTGCGGATGGCGGCGGACAGGATGGATTCATCGCCCTGTGCGGCAAAGGCGCGGCCGCTGGGCTGCACGGAAATCTGGAAACTGGACGCGGGGGCCGCCTCGGCGCTGGTCATGTTGTGGGTATCCTTGGAACTTGTCTTCTTCGCGGACCCGATTTTGCCCTCAAACCAAAGCCCCCTTGGCGCCCTGCCGGTGCGCTTTCGCCGTGAGCGCCTGTTGATCGTTGGCTGTGGCGACGTGGGCCAGCGCGTGGTGCGCCAGCTGCAGGCGCCCGGTGCCGCGGCCCCGCGCGTGCGCGTGCTGGCGCTCACCTCCAGCCCTGACCGCGTGGAGGGCCTGCGTGCACGGGGCATCACCCCGCTTTTGGGCAACCTGGACAACGCGGCCACCCTGCGGCGCCTGTCAGGTGTGGCGACCCGGGTGATGCACCTGGCGCCGCCCCCTGGTGAAGGCGCTGGCAGCGGTAGCTGGTGGCGCGACCCGCGCACCGTGGCGCTGGCGCGCGCGCTGCGCCTGCGCAGCCAGCCGGCCTCCCTGGTGTACGCCTCCACCAGCGGGGTGTATGGCGACTGCCAGGGCGCCCTGGTGCCAGAGACCCGGGCCCTGGCGCCCGCCACCCCGCGCGCGCAGCGCCGCGTGAATGCCGAGCGCGCCGTGCGCCACCTGGGCCGTGCGGGCGTGCGGGCCAGCATATTGCGCATCCCAGGCATCTACGCCCCCGACCGCGCAGGCGGCACGCCCGAGGCGCGGCTGCGCAAGGGCACGCCGGTGCTGGTGGCCGAGGACGACGTGTACACCAACCACATCCACGCCGACGACCTGGCCCGCGTCTGCCTGCGCGCCCTGTGGAAGGGGCGCCCGCAGCGCATCTACAACGTCAGCGACCAAAGCCACCTGAAGATGGGCGACTATTTCGACCTGGCGGCCGACCTCTATGGCCTGCCGCGCCCGCCGCGCCTGCCGCGCAGCACGGCGCAGAACGAACTGCCCGTGGTGCTGCTGAGCTTCATGAGCGAGTCGCGCCGGCTGGACAACCGGCGCATGCTGCAGGAGCTCGGCCTGCGGCTGCGCTATCCCACGGTGGCCGAGGGTCTGCGCACTTAGAAAAACAGGTTCTTAGGGCTTTTCAAGGCTATTGGACTGCTGGCGGGCACGCCAGTCGGTGGGAGCCGGGCCGGGGCCATACTGCATCGGGCGCTCGTTGCGTGCCCGATCTGCGGCAGCCTTGCGGTCGCGTTCCATCTGGTCACGCCGCGCCTGCTCGCGTTCCCGCTCTGCCTGCTGGTCGCGGCGTTCCTGGTCGCGCCGGGCGTTGTCGCGCTCCCGTTCACGGCGCTCGCGGTCGGCCTGGTCACGCTGCGCCTGTTCCCGCTGCACCTGCTCGCGGTTGCGCGCATGGTCGTGCCGCTCCTGGTCCCGGCGGGCCTCTTCGCGTTGCCGGTCGCGCTCGCGCTCCTTTTCCCGTGCACGTTCACGCTCGCGTTCCTGCTCACGTTCCTGGTGGTAGCGGCGGTCGCGTTCCATCTGGTCGCGCAGGGCCGCCTCGCGGTACTCCTGCTCCAGGCGGTCCTGCTCGCGCTGGCGCTCGCGATCCTGGCGGTCGCGCTCCATCTCGCGTGCCATGGCGTCCAGGCGCAATTCATTGTCGCGCCGCGCCTCGTCCTCGATGCGGCGCATGCGGTCCATGTCTTGCGCATAGGTGGGGCGCGCTATCGCAGGAGGCGTGCTGCCGGAATGGGGCCGGACGGTCAAGGGCGGTGGGGTCGCTGCCGAGGCCTTCGCCGCCTTCGAAGAGGTGCCCGCTGTGGTGGATCCTGGTGGAATGGGCGAGGGGTAGCTGGCCAGGTCGACGTGCTGCAGACCTGGCAGGCCCGATGGGCGATGCGGGCCTGCGGGGCCCATGGTCGGGGGCACGGGGGCGGCCGCTGTGGGTCCTGTGCCTGCATCCTGCATGGGGGCGGCAGCGAAGTTGGGCGAAGTTGCCGGGGTTGGCGGTGGCTGTACGGGAGAGGGATAGCTGGCCAGATGGACGTGCTGCAGGCCGAGCGGCTGTGCAGGGTAGGTGCCGCGTGGGGCGCAGGCGGTCAACGCTGCACCGATGAGTGACAGGCATGCCAAGCGCACAGGCAAAGGGGTCATGGGGCTCCTTGGGCAACCGCCAAACCGCGGCGGTGTCCGTTCTAGACGCGCGATGGGGGTGTGCGGTTGACGACAGAGGCTACGGTATTTGGGGGAGGTGCCCAGGCCGCAGCGCGCCGTGCTGAAGGTGTGCCTGTAGGGGAACGTGGGAGCGCAGTGCAGTGCTGCCCCGCTGGCCTCAGCAGGGCGCCTGCCCGCCGTTGGAGCGGCACACACCGCCACTGCCAGGGAAGCGCCCCGGCCCGTTGCGTGGATAGGTATTGCCCTGGTTGTCCGTGCAGCGGTAGTCCGAGCACTGCGTGAGCCGTGGCGGGGGCTGCTGGGGCGTGGTGGGAAAGGGCTGGGGGAATACCGCAGGGGGCGGGTAGGGCGCGGGGTAGCCGATGCCATAGCGTGGCGGCACCACCACCACGCGCGGTTGTGCGGCGCGGGCACGCTCCACCTCGGCATAGCCCTGGGGGCCCAGGCAATCGAGGTCCATCTGCCGCTGGGCGGCTTCCAGGCGCTGGCCATGCTCCTGCGTGGAGCGGGGTCCCTCGCTGGCTAGCATGTCATAGCTGCGGCGCGAGCGTGCGCACTCGGGCGAGCGGGCATAGTCCTGCGGCAGCGGTGCGTTGGCGGCGCGTGCTCGGTTGCGTTCATCGGCACGCCGGGCTTCCGCATCCGCTGCGTCGTTCTCTGCCTGCTGACGCTGCTGCTTGCGCTCCAGGGCCTCGGCGGAGAGTTGTCTGTCCAGCAGAATTTCCTCAGGGGAGCGGCGCGGCTCCACCTCGCGCGCTGCCTCTCTGCTGTTGCAGGCGCCGTCGGTGTAGGTCACCTTGCCGGTGCGTGCATCGGTGCAGCGCGTGACCTGGGCCTGCGCGCCAACACACCACCCTGCCAGGACAAGGCTGCAGATAGCGGGCAGGTGGGCGCGGATCATGGCGTCTGGCCGTTGAGGGCCTGCAGCCACTCAGGGCTTTTCAGGGCTGTTCGACTGCTGGCGGGCGCGCCAGTCGGTAGGTGCCGGGCCGGGGCCGTACTGGCGGTTGTCGCCACGGGCCCGGTCGGCGGCCGCACGCCGGTCACGCTCGGCCTGCTCGCGGCGAGCCTGCTCCTGATTGGCTTGGTTGCGGCGATCCTGGTCCCGGCGGGCGTTGTCACGGTCGCGATCACGGTCCCGGTCGCGGCGTTCGCGCTCGGCCTGCTCGCGCCATTGCTGCTGCGCACGTTCGCGTTCGCGCTCACGTGCCCAGTCGCGCTCATCGCGGCGGGTGTTGCCGTAGTACACCGGTGGGGGGGGCACGTACACGGGCTGCGGCGAATGGTAGACCGGCGGCGAGTCGTAGATGATCGTCGACGAGCTCGGCGGGTAGTAGGCAGGGCCTGGCGCGTAGTACGGGTCGCCCGGTACCGTGGCACAGCCAGTCAGCACGGCGCCCAGGACCGTGGCGGAGAGAACGCGGGCGATGGTATTTGTCATATGGATTCAGACTCCCGGCGCACAAGGCGCGTTCCGCGTTGCAGGTAAAGCCCACGAAAACAACACCAATCAGGTGTTACATCGCACAGGCAGATTGCAACTTGACGTTTGAGCCCTGTATTTGGTTGACCGGCATCCAGTTTGCCGCAGACGGGCGCGCGGCGATAGCCCTCCCGGGTAGGCCAAAGGCTACTTGCCTGGTAGGTGGCGTGAAATCGTTCACGCAAAAGAAGGGGCAGCGGCCTCGGCCGCCGCTGGGGGCTTATTTCGGCAGCACGCGGCGAATGGTCTCTGCCAGGTCTTCCGCCACGAACTTGGCCACGTAGCCGTCGGCACCCACGCTGCGCACGTGGTCTTCGTTGGCCGAGCCCGAGAGCGAGGAGTGGATGACCACCGGCAGGCCGTGGAAGCGCGCATCCTGCTTGATGTTGCGGGTCAGCGTGAAGCCGTCCATCTCGGGCATTTCCAGATCGGTCAGCACCATGGCCACGCGGTCCAGCACCGTCTTGCCTTCGGCCTCGGCGCTCTTGGCGATCGCGTTCAGGCGGTCCCAGGCTTCCTTGCCGGACTTCACCATCTCGTAGGGGGCGTGCAGCACCTTGAGCTCCTGCTCGATGAGCGAACGCGCCACGAAGGAGTCGTCCGCCGCCAGGATGATGCTGCCAGGCTTGAGCTTGAGCTTTGCGCCCACCTTCTCTTCGGTGACCTCGTGGCCGTCCGACGGGGACACCATCTGCAGGATGGCTTCCACGTCCAGCACCTGGGCCAGGCGCGATTCGTCGGTGTTGCCGTCCAGCCGGGCAATGCTGGTCACCAGCTTGCCGGCGGCACCGCTGGTTTCGGCCGAAAGCACCTGCTTCCAGTCCAGGCGCACGATGTCTTCCACCGACTCCACGGCGAAGGCCTGGGTGGTGCGGGCGTATTCCGTCACCAGCATGATGTTCAGGCCCGTCTGGGGCTTGCAGCCCACTATGGAGGGCAGGTCCAGCACGGGGATCACCTGGCCGCGAAGGTTGACCACGCCCAGCGAGTGGGCCGTGGTGCCCGCGATGGGGGTGATGCTGGGCATGGCCACGATCTCGCGGATCTTGAACACGTTGATGCCGAAGAGCTCGGACTTGCCCAGGGCACTGTCGGTGCCCAGGCGAAACAGCAGCAACTCGAATTTGTTCGTGCTGGTGAGGTTGGTCCGCTCGTCGATGTCCTGCTGCACTGCTTTCATGGGGATGTCCTTTGCGCGGATACGCGCGTTTACAAATTCTAGGATCAGAACGGTGTGCGCAGCACGTTAAATTGTCAGGTCGTACCCGAATGGGGTCTGCCCGCCCCCAAGCGTCGCGGCGCCGAGACATCTGCCCATGCACGCCCCATGCCAGCCCCCGCCCGGCGTGGCGCAGAGGCTCCTCGCATTGTGCTACAGGCCTGCCACCGGGCCGTAGTGCAGCACGGTGGGGAAAGGGTCATAGAAGTGGTGCAGCAAGGCTTTCCACTCCTGGTACTGCGCGGATTGGCGAAAACCCACCTCATGGTCCTCCAGCGTGGCCCAGCGCACCAGCAGCACATAGTCATCCCGGCGCTCGAGGCAGCGCTGCAATTCGTGCGATTGGTAGCCCGGCATCGAGGCAATGATGCGCTGTGCCTGGGCAAAGGCCTGCTCGAAGGCGCCGGTCTGGCCGGGGCGGATGGTCAATTGGGCAATTTCCAGGATCATCGGGTGGCCTGTCGGTGTGGGTGCAACCCCGGTTGTACCGCAATGGGCGCCGGTGCCAGGGCTTTCTACGCCACGCTCGACAATGGGGCCGGTGCGACCGCCCCCGCGGCCAGAACACCGAGCAGGGCCAGCATGGGCGCGTCGGACGCATCGCAGGCCAGGCCCATGTGCCGGTCGAAGGCCAGCGCTCCGTCCAGCGGCCTCACCACCGCGTGGCGCGCCTGGGCGGCGTGCGATTGCGGCACCACGGCCAGGCCCATGCCCGCGTCCACCATGTGCAGCAGCAACTCCTCGCGCTCGGCGCTGGCGCGCACCGCGAGCGCAATGCCGCGTTCGGCCAGCAGGCGGATGAACGACTGGTGCAGCGGGCAGTGGGGCCACTCGATCAGCGGCAGGCCCTTGAGGTCCGCCACGCCAAAGCGTTTCTTGAAGCGCAGCGGGTGCTGCGCGGGCACCAGCATCACGTAGGGCTCGCGCCACAGCGGGAAAAAGGTATCCCCGGGCGCCTTGCAATGCTCGGCCACCAGGCGCAGCCGGGATTCCTCGGCGCTGGCGGTCAGGCGGACCAGGGCCTGGGGCAGGTGCTGCTCCAGTTGCGCCAGCAGCGGCGCAGCCGGGCCCACGAGCAGGGTGTCCTGCAGGAAGACGCGCAGGGTCTCGCGCGGCGCCTCGCGGAAGTCGCGCACCATGGCGTTCGCATCTGCCAGCAGGCTGCAGGCGCGTGGGTACAGGCGGTGCCCTTCGGGCGTGGGTGCCAAGCCGCTGCGGCTGCGCTCGAACAGCACGGCATCGAGCGCATCTTCCAGCCCCTTGATCGCCATGCTGATGGACGGCTGCGCCACAAAGCAGCGCCGCGCGGCCGCCGTCACCGAGCGTTCCTCGTAGGCGGCCACGAAGTAGCCGAGCGCGCGCAGGTCAAACAGCATGCTTCAAAGGCGGTTTCAGACCGGGGTGATGGTGGTGACGGTTTCTCGGAAATAGTCCACCTGGCCCGCTACCGAGTGGCTCACGATCCAGGTCAGGCTTTCCACCTCCCGCTGTTGTACCGCATAAAAGAAGCGCTGGTGGAACTGCGTGAGCACCCAGTCGTTGCCCAGCGGCTGGCTGTGGGTGTGCAGGATCTGCGTGCCCCGGGGGAACACCTCCACCGCCAGGCGCTGCAGCATGGCGATCAGGCCCTGCTTGTCGCTGGCCACCTGCCAACGGGTGTCCGCGCCATCGCGGTAGTGGTCGATGCGCAGGTCCACGTCGTCGGCCACATGGCCCAGCAGCGTGGGCACGTCGCCGTTGGCAAAGGCGGCGATCACCTGGTCGATGGGGTAGGTGGGGGTGGCGGGGTTCGTCGTCATGGCAAGGCTCCTGGGGGAAAGAAAGAAGCCGCGACTGTAGGCAGGCCACTGCGCCGGCACAACGATGGAATTTATGGTCCGCACCGATAAAAAATCGATGGATCCCCAGGCCTCATTCATTCCAACATGCCAGGCACCTGGCGCAGGTAGGCGTGCAGCGCCGCGATCGCCTGGCGCACCTTGGCGGGCTGGGCATCGCGCTGGGGCGTCACGGCCCACACGTCGAGCGTGCCCAGGTCCCACTGCGGCAGCAGGCGCACCAGGCGCCCGGTCTGCAGGGCGTCGTGCACATCGCTGCTGCCCAGCATGGCCACGCCCAGGCCGGCCTCGCACATCTGCTGCAACGAGAGCTGGTTGTTGCTGGCGATGCGCGGCTCCATGCGCAGCGCGCGCGCCTCGCCCAGGGTGTTGCGCAG
Source organism: Acidovorax sp. Root219 (assembly GCF_001428665.1). Taxonomy (GTDB): domain Bacteria; phylum Pseudomonadota; class Gammaproteobacteria; order Burkholderiales; family Burkholderiaceae_C; genus Acidovorax. The sequence goes on along the minus strand of NZ_LMIJ01000003.1, from coordinate 119,082 downwards.
TTCGGCGAACATGGCTTCGCCGTCGCGCACCAGCCCGAGCCAGCTGTGCGACAGCAGCGCATCGGGGTGCGCAGGCATGCCGTGCCGCGCCACCCAGTCGGCCGAGGCGCACAGGTAGACATTCATCGCGCACAGGCGCCTTGCCGCCCAGGTGGAGTCCTGCAGCCGGCCAAAGCGCACGGCCAGGTCGATGCGCGCGTTGATGAGGTCAATGGGCGAGTCATCCACCAACAGCCGCAGCCTGAGGGCCGGGTTGGCCGCCAGCATGTCGCCCAGGGCCGGTGCAATGTGGCGCGCAAAGCCCACCGTGGCCGACAGGCGCAGCTCGCCACTGGGTGCATCGCGCGAGGCGGCCAGCTCGGCGCGCGCCTGGTCGGCCGCCGCGCACATCGCCGCACAGCGCGCGTGGTAGCGCTGGCCGGCCTCGGTCAGCGCCAACTGGCGGGTAGAGCGGTGCAGCAGGGTGACGCCGCCATCGCTTTCGAGCTTGCGCACCTGCTGGCTCACGGCCGAGGTGCTCATGCCCAGTGCGCGCGCGGCACCGCTCATCGAGCCGTGCTGCACCACGGCAGCGAACACGGCCATGCGTTTCAGATCGTCCATAGGGTTTTTGTGAAGCTGTACTTCAAGGTGAAGGCGGTTTTTGCCCTCTACCGGCTTGTTTGACAAGCCCCTATTCTCACTGCATCGACTTCAACCCAAGGAAATGACATGAATATCGCATTGATTGGTGCCACCGGATTTGTTGGCTCGGCCGTGCTCGAAGAACTGCTGCGCCGCCAGCACCAGGTGACCGCCCTGGCCCGCAACCCCGGCAAACTGCCTGCGCGCGACGGCCTCACCGTGGTGCAGGCCGATGCCCAGGACGCCACGCAGGTCGCCAAGGCCGTGGCCGGCCACGACGCCGTGGTCAACGCCTACAACCCCGGCTGGACCGTGCCCGACATCCACGACCAGTTCCTCGTCGGCACGCGCGCCATCTATGCAGGCGTCAAGCAGGCCGGCGTCAAGCGCCTGCTCGTGGTGGGCGGCGCGGGCAGCCTGTTCGTGGCACCCGGCGTGCAGCTGGTGGATACGCCCAACTTCCCCGCCGAGTACAAGGCAGGCGCCCTGGCCGCGCGCGAGGCGCTGAATCTGATCCGCCATGAAACCACGCTGGACTGGACCTTCCTGTCGCCCCCCATCCTGCTGGCTCCCGGCGAACGCACCGGCCAATACCGCCTGGGTACCGATGCGCCGCTGATGAACGGCGAAGCCCCCGGCGGCATCAGCGTGGCCGACATGGCCGTGGCCATCGTGGACGAACTGGAGAACCCGCGCCACGTGAAGCAGCGTTTCACCGTGGCCAGTTGATCCCGGCGAGGGACCGAATTGAAAAGCGCCGGCATCGCCGGGCGCTTTGCGTGGCGCACAGTGCATACACTCCCTGCTCCGCATTCCCCCTTCTTTTTGATGCAAGCCCTGTTGAACGCCATCGCCACGATGGCCCCCATGCCCACCGACGCCCAGCGCGTGTTCCACGGCCGTGGCGGCCTGCACCCCGGCTGCGAGCACTGGGTGCTGGACGTGTTTCCGCCCGTGTGGGTGCTCACCAGCTTCCAGCCCGTGGCCGAAGAGGAACTGGACACCATCAGCGCCGCCCTGAGCGCGCGCTGGGAGCAATTGCACCCGGGCGAGCCGCTGAACTGGGTCTTCCAGACCCGGCACGAGGGCCGCAGCGAAACGCGGCTGATGGCCGGCAGCGTGCCCGACCCGCATGTCGTCACCGAGCAGGGCGCCCGCTACCGCGTGCACGTGGCCCGGGGCCAGAACCACGGCCTGTTCCTCGACATGGCAGAGGGCCGCCGCTGGGTGCGCGACTATGCCGCTGCGCGCAGCGCCGACCGCTACGGCCTCAAGGTGCTCAACCTGTTCGCCTACACCTGCGCCTTCTCGGTGGTGGCCCTGCAGGCCGGCGCGAAACAGGTAGTCAACGTGGACATGGCCCAGGGCGCCATCGCCATCGGCCAGCAGAACCACCAGCTCAACGGCCTCACCACCGGCGCGAGCTTCCTCGCACACGACATCTTCTCCACCTGGGGCAAGATCACGCGCGGTGGCCTCTATGGCCTGGTCATCGTGGACCCGCCGAGCTTTCAGCGCGGCAGTTTTGTCGCCACCAAGGACTATACGCGCCTGATGCGCCGCCTGCCGGACCTGTTGGCCCCAGGCGGCCATGCCCTGTTGTGCCTGAATGCGCCCGAATTGGACACGGCCTTTTTGCAGGACCAGATGCGCGAGATCGCGCCCGAGCTGGAATTTGTCGAACGCGTGGCCAATCCGGCGGTGTTCGCCGATGTGTCGCAGGAGCGCTCGCTCAAGGTGCTGGCTTTTCGCTCGGCGGACTGATCAGCCGCTCACGTGGGAGTGATCAAGGCGTGGTGTCGCCATCGATTCCCAGCACGGAACCGACCGAGCGCTCCAGTTCCGCCACCAGATCCGGGTCCATGTACTGGTACTCGTCGGGGATATCGAGTACGTGAATGGGTTTGTGCTCCAGGATGCGACCGAACTCCGCCAGGAGGCGGGATTTGTGCTTTTCTTCCATCACGAAGATGGCCTGGGCCCAGCGCAGGTCCTCTTCGGATACATGGTGTCGGGCGCTGGGGCTGGTGCCTGCGGAACGCACGGACAGCTGGGGGTGGCTGCGCCAGACTTTTTCGGCGGTAGGGCTGCGCCACTGGTTGCGGCTGCAGATGAACAGTATCTGGAGCCGTTGTTGGGGTTGAAGCGCAGGCCGATCGGGGCGGTCTCTCAACGGCGGACCTGGCAGTGGTTCACCAGAGATGGCGAGTTGGTTGGGGTCTGGCGCCCGTGCGCGTTGTACGGCCTGGCGGTACAGAAGTTTCCAGTTCTTGTCGCGCTGGGGGTCAGGGGGCATGCAGAAAGGGTCGAAGTGGAGTCATCGACCGACTGTAGCGCCACTGCGGTGTGCTTCCAAGCCGGGTGTTCTGCGCTTGCAACACCCTTCCAAGCCGGACGCGGCGACGTCGTCTTGGCAGGGGCCTGGGATCATTGGCTGGCGCGTTGATGGCGCTCCTTGAGCTTCGCCACCTCCTTCACCTGCTGCCGGAAGGCCTCCACGGCCGCCTTCGATTCCGCGTCCCAGGTGTCGGTCTTCATGTGCTGCAGCACGGCCAGAAGCGCGTCGCTCAACTGCCCGATCTGGCGGCCGTAGCTGCCCACGTCCTCGATGATCTTCTGCTCCAGCGCGGGGTCCGAAGACTTGCCCATGTTGATGTTGATCAGGCCCACCTGGCCCATTGTCATCTTCGTCCAGTACTGGAAGGCCTGGTTCACGGGGCCGGACAAGGGCATGTAGAAATCGGGCATGGCGCATATCTCCAGGTGGGTTGGCTGCGGCAGAAGAAGGGATTGCACGCCAAAAGCCCGCCGGGATCCAGAAAATTCTGGCAAATCTCCTGCCCCGGAGCACGCGCCTGCGGGTCAGCCCGTGAGCCAGCGCAGCGGCGCCAGCACCGTCTGCGGAAACAGCACCATGATGAACATCACTGCGAACTGGGCTGCCATGAAGGGCAGCACGCCCCGGGTCACCTCGTCCATCTTCATGCGCCCCACCCCGGCCACCACGTTCAGGATGGTGCCCACCGGCGGGGTGACCAGGCCGATCGAATTGTTGATGATGAACAGCACGCCGAAGTAGACCGGGTCGATCCCGGCGGCCTTGACCACGGGCATCAGCACCGGGGTCAGGATCAGGATGGTGGGCGTCATGTCCATCGCGGTGCCCACCAGCATCACCAGCACCATGATCGCGATCAGCAGCAGCGTCTGGTTGCCCATCAAGGGCTTGAGCAGCTCGACCATCTGGGTCGGCAGGTTGGCCACCGTGATCAGCCACGACGACACCATGGCCGCGGCCACGAGGAACATCACCACGGCGGTGGTCTTGGCGGCGGTGGTGAAGATCGGCAGCAGCGCGGACAGCGGCAGCTCGCGGTAGATGACGCTGGCCACGAAAAGCGAGTAGACGGCCGCCACCACGGCGGCCTCGGTCGGCGTGAATACGCCCATGCGCAGGCCCACGAGGATGAACACCGGCAGTGTCAGGGCCCAGGCCGATTCGCGTGCCGCGCGCCAGATCTCGGCCGTGCTCTTTTTCTCGGGCAGGGCCAGCACCTCCTTGCGCCCCACCCACCACCAGGTGGCCGCCAGGCCCAGGCCGATCATGATGCCGGGAAAGATGCCGGCGATGAACAGCTTGCTGATGGAGACGTTGGCCGCCACGCCGAAGATCACGAAGCCGATGCTCGGCGGGATGATGGGCCCGATGACGCCCGAGGCCGCGATCAGCCCGCCCGACACCTCCTTCTTGTGGCCGGCCTTGATCATCATGGGCAGCAGCAGCGCCGTCAGTGCCGCAGCGTCGGCCACGGCCGAGCCCGACAGCGAGGACAGCAGGCATGCCGCCAGGATCACCACATAGCCCAGCCCCCCTTTGACATGCCCGACCAGCGCCAGCGCGAAGTTCACGATGCGCTGCGACAGGCCGCCCACGTTCATGATCTCGCCGGCCAGCATGAAGAAGGGCACGGCCAGCAGCGGAAAGCTGTCCGCGCCGTTGATGAAGTTCTGCGCCAGGATCTGGGAGTCGAACAGATCGAGGTGCCACATCAGGCCGACGCCTGAGGCCAGCAGCGCATAGGCGATGGGGATGCCCAGGGCCATGGCGCCGAGCAGGCCGCCGAGAAAAATCAGCACGGTCATGTTCTTGTCTCCGGTTTTGCGGGGGCGGCGTTTTCGCGTGCGAGTTCGGCCTGCAGGGCCTCCAGTTCAGCCTGCTCTTCGGACTCCTTGACCATCACCAGTTCGCCTTCGCTGAGCCTGCCGGTCAGCACGCGCAGAAACTGCAGCACCAGCAGGAAGCCTGCGCACACCGAGAACACCACGCCCGAGGCGTAGAAGAAGGCCATCGAGAACCCGGTGACCGGTGCCTCCACGTCCCAGTTGATCTTCATCTGCTTGTAGCTGCCTTCGAAGAACAGCCAGGTGATGTAGAGCATGAGCACCTGCCCAAGCACCATGCAGACCTTCTTGCCTTTCACGGGCAACCGGGAAACCAGCATGTCCGTACCCAGATGGGCGTTCTCCTTGATGGCGGCCACCGCACCGAGGAAGGTGATCCAGATGAAAAGCCAGCGCGAAAGCTCTTCGCTGACCGTGATGCCGGAATTGAAGACGTAGCGCAGCACCACGTTGCCGAAGACCAGCACCACCATGGCGGCCAGCGCCAGCGCGATGAGCAGGTTGATGGCGCGGACGTAGCGGTCGATGAAAGTGTCGAGCATGTATTTGTTGCCTCTTGAATGGCTGAACGACCGCTTCTTCAGAGCACCGTGCCTTGCAGCAGGCCGCGCGCGGCCAGGTTGGTGATGAAGGCCCTGAGGCCGAAGCGCCAGGGGGGGGCCGTCTCGCTGTGGGTCACGGTGTTGTGCAGGGCGCCGAGCCAGGCGCTGTGGATGGTGACCACGTCGCCCAGCTTGTGGGTGAAGCCGCCACCGGGCTGGTCGCGGTCCTCGATGGGTGCGAACAGGGTGCCCAGGAACAGCATGAAACCATCGGGGTACTGGTGCGCGGCCAGGGTCTGGGCCACCAGGTCGACCGGGTCGCGGCTGATGCTGGCCATGGTGTTGATGCCGCGCAGCTCATAGCCGTCCGCGCCCGCCACGCGCAGGTGCACGGTTTCGCTGCGCACCTGGTCCAGGCCGAAGCGGGCATCGAACAGGCGGATGAAGGGGCCGATGGCGCAGGAGGCGTTGTTGTCCTTGGCCTTGCCCAGCAGCAGCGCGCTGCGGCCTTCGATGTCGCGCAGGTTGACGTCGTTGCCCAGGGTGGCGCCCACGATGTCGCCACGGCTGTTCACCGCCAGCACCACCTCGGGTTCGGGGTTGTTCCAGGCCGAGTCGGCGCGGATGCCGATGTCCTCGCCCGTGCCCACCGAGGCCAGCACGGGGGCCTTGGTGAACACCTCGGCATCGGGGCCGATGCCCACTTCGAGGTACTGGGACCACAGGCCCTTGTGCTGCAGCAGCGCCTTCAAGGCCATGGCCTGGTCCGAGCCCGGCCGGATGTCGGCCAGGCTGTCGCCGATGAGGCCAATCACCTGGCTGCGCAGGCCCTGGGCGCGGCTGGCGTCGCCCCGCGCCTGCTCTTCGATCACACGCTCGATCAGGCTGGCCGCAAAGGTCACGCCGGCCGCCTTCACCACCTGCAGGTCGCAGGGCGCCAGCAGCCAGGGGCGTGCCGTGTCGCGCATGCCGGGCTGGCTGTTGGCCAGCAGTTCCAGCACGCTGCACAGGTACCGGCCCGAGGCCGCCTGCGCCGCCTCGGCGGGCCGGGGCGTGTCCAGCAGGGTGCTCATGGTGGGGTAGTGCTGGCTCAGGTCATAGACGCCATCGGCGCGCAGCGCCACCACGGCGGGCCCGGGCGGGCTGCCATCGACCCAGGCGCGGCCCACCAGGGTGCCGGCCAGGCCGTCGTCGGGCAGGATATGGGCGTGCGTCGCCGCACCGGCCACGGCGGCCGCTGTAGTTTCACTCATCGAGAATTCCTTGGAAGGTCGAAATCGGTGCTGCGCCACCCTGGGGCGGGCGCAGCTATGCAGGGCTCCTGCGGATTTGCATACAGCCGTATAACTAGGCGGGAAGCCGCAGACAGTGCTTTGGCACGGCAAGGCTTTCCAACGACGTTAGTCGGTTGAAGGCAAATCCGTGTCAGTGGTTGTGGCGCGGTGTCGTTTCTGAGATGCGGCGGTAATCGAGGGCAAAGTCCAGCGTGGCGCCGTCGACCAGCTGCCCGGTCTTCTCGCGGTACAGCGCCTCCCAGGGCGACTGGCTTTTGGGCACCGGGGGCGCTGGCAGTTCGCGGCGGCGGCGTGCGATCTCTTCGGGCGCCACCAGCGCATCGCAGCGGCCGGCCGTGAGGTCGATGCGGATGGTGTCGCCGCTGTGCAGCCAGCACAGGCCGCCGCCCACCGCGCTCTCGGGCGAGGCGTTGAGGATCGAGGGGCTGTCGGCCGTGCCGGACTGGCGGCCGTCCCCCAGGGTGGGCAAGGTGGTGATGCCGCGCCGGATCAGGGCGTCGGGCGGCTGCATGTTGACCACCTCGGCCGAGCCCGGCCAGCCGATGGGGCCGGCACCGCGCATGACCAGGATGCAGCCTTCGTCGATGCCCAGCGCCGGGTCGTTGATGCGCGCGTGGTAGTCGTCGGCCCCGTCGAACACGACGGCGCGGGCCTCGAAGATGCCCTCTTCGCCGGGCCGGCTCAGGTAACGCTGGCGAAAGGCTTCGGAAATCACCGAGGTCTTCATGATCCCGAAGTCGAACAGATTGCCCCTGAGCACCAGGAAGCCGGCCTTGTGCATCAAGGGCGCCGCGAAGGGGAAGATCACTTCGCGGTCGCGGGTCTCGCGGCCCTGCAGGTTGTCGGCCACGGTCTTGCCGGTCACGCTCAGGCAGTGGCCCCGCAGGCGACCGGCCTGGTGCAGCTCCCACATAAGGGCTGGAACACCCCCGGCGCGAAAGAAGCGCTCGCCGAGGAACTTGCCAGCCGGCTGCATGTTGAGCAGCAGCGGCAGGTCGTAGGCGTGGGTGGTCCAGTCCTCCGGCCGCAGGTTGACGCCGGCATGCCGCGCCATGGCCATGATGTGCACCTGCGCATTGCTGGAGCCGCCTGCCACGCTGACCACCGACAGCGCGTTGAGAAAGCTCTCACGGCTCAGGATGCGCGAGGGCCGCAGGTCCTCGAAGGCCATCTCGACGATGCGCCGCCCGGTCTCGTACGCCATCTGGCCGCGTTCGCGGTACGGCGCCGGTATGGCGGCACACCCCGGCAGCGACAGGCCCAGCGCCTCGGCCACCGCGTTCATGGTGGAGGCCGTGCCCATGGTGTTGCAGTGGCCGGCCGACGGGGCGCTGCTGCAGGCGCGCTGCAGAAATTCCTCTTCGCCGATTTCGCCCGCAGCCAGCTGGCGCCGGCTGCGCCAGATCACGGTGCCCGAGCCCACCAGTTCGCCGTCGTGCCAGCCGTCAAGCATGGGGCCACCCGAGAGCACGATGGCCGGTATGTCCACGGTGGAAGCCGCCATGATGCCGGCCGGCGTGGTCTTGTCGCAGCCCGTGGTCAGCACCACGGCGTCGATGGGGTAGCCGTACAGGATCTCCACCAGGCCCAGGTAGGCCAGGTTGCGGTCCAGTGCGGCCGTGGGGCGGCGGCAGTTCTCGAAGATCGGATGCACCGGGAACTCCATCGGAATGCCGCCGGCATCGCGGATGCCATCGCGCACGCGCCGCGCCAGCTCGACGTGGATGCGGTTGCAGGGCGACAGATCGCTGCCCGTCTGCGCAATGCCGATGATGGGCCGGCCCGAGCGCAGCTCGTCGGGTGTGAGCCCGTAGTTCATGAAGCGTTCGAGGTAGAGCGCGGTCATGTCCGAGCGCTCGGGGTCGGCGAACCACTCGCGCGAGCGAAACGGGCGGCGGGGTGTCTTGTCCATGGCTTGGCTTCTGAAAAAGGGGGAGAAGGGCTGTCGCGCTGGCGCGGGGCGGTGCCCGCGCTGGCCGCGATCACTTGGCGGTGCCGCGCACCTTGGCCAGTTCGGCGTTCAGCTCGCCCGTCGTCTCTTCCCCGAATTCCTTGCCGTACTTGGCCAGCACCGGCTGCAGCTTGGCGCGCATCCTGGCTTGCTCGGCCGGCGACAGTTCGGTCACCTGCATGCCCGCCTTCTTGAGCTCGCCCAGGGCCGTCTCGCTGAAGGCGCGGATGGTCTTGCGCTCGAACAGCGTGGCCTCGCGCGCCGCCTCCTGCACGATCTTCTGCTCCTGGGCCGAGAGGCCATCCCAGGCCTTCTTGGACATCAGCAGCACCCAGGCGCTGTACATGTGGCGCGACAGCACCAGGTGCTTTTGCACCTCGTAGAACTTGCTCGACAGGATGGTGGCGGGCGGGTTCTCCTGACCATCTACGGCGGCCTGCTCCATCGCCGAATACAGCTCGGTGAAGGGCATGGGCGTGGCGTTGGCCCCGAGGGCGTTGAAGGTGTCCAGGAACAGGGGGCTCTGGATCACGCGCAGCTTCAGGCCGGCCAGGTCATCGGCCTTGGTGATCGGGCGGCGCGAATTGGTGACATGGCGAAACCCGTTCTCCCAGAAGCCCAGGCCCACCAGGCCTTTTTCAGGCAGCTTGGCCAGCAGCTTCTGGCCGAAGGGGCCATCGAGCACAGCATCGGCTTCCTGCTCGGTGTTGAAGGTCAGGGGCAGGTTCAGCACGCCGAAGGGCTTGATCAGCGACATCAGGGTCGAGCTGTCGGGAATCGTCATCTCCAGGGTGCCGCCGCGCAGCGCCGAGGTCATGGTCACGTCGTTGCCCAGCGACCCGCTCGCATACAGCTTGGCCACCAGCTTGCCGCCACTCTTGGCTGAGAGCTGCTCGGCAAAGTGCTTGACGGCCAGCGCCTGCGGATGGTCATCGTTGAGGCCGATGCCCACCTTGAACACGTGTTCCTTGATCTGTGCAGAAACCGGAGCGGCCACGGCGGCCAGGATCGTGGCCGCCAGGGCCAAGGCTTTGAACTTCATGAATGTCTCCAAATATGGAATGGCTGGACACGGTGGGCTGGCCCATCGGCGCCATCAGGTCTCTGACGGACCCTCCTGTACGCAGGGCAGAGATTAGGTTTTGGGCCTTGCCGGGTCCACTCACTTTTTTGCTAGCATCCATTCCAAATGCTTATGACTTCAGGCCCATTTCCGGGTAAACCCTTGTCCATGGCGCAGGCCTGTGCCAGGCTGCGTTTTCGGCATCTGCAGTTTCTGGACATCCTGGGCCAGACGCGCAATCTGCGCCTGACCGCCGAGCAGATGCATATCACGCAGCCCGCGGCTACCAAGATCCTGATGGACATCGAGGAGATCCTGGAGTCCCGCCTGTTCGAGCGCCTCTCGCGCGGCATGCGGCCCAACGAACTGGGTCTGTTCACCTTGCGCTATGCCGCCTCCTCGCTGGCCGGGCACCGCAAATTCGTGGAAGAGTTCAATGCGCTCAAGCAAGGCGGGCATGGCCACCTCACCATAGGCGCCATCACAGGGTCGGCTGCGCATGTGCTGATCACCTCGGTGGCCGAGATACAGCGCCTGCGCCCGTTGCTGGTGCTCAAGGTGCTGGAGCAGAGCAGTGACCAGCTCATCGCCTGGCTGGGGGAGCGCAAGATCGACCTCATGATCGGGCGCTTCACCGACGACGCGCAGCGAACACAGTTCCAGTACGAGCGCCTGTCCAGCGAGCCGCTGCAGGTGGTGGCGGGCGTGCACCACCCGCTGCGCGGCGTTCGCGACCTGGGCATGGCGGAGCTGTCCCACTGGCCCTGGATCCTGTACCCTGCCTCGACCGCCTTGCGCAAGGTGTCCGACGACATCTTCGGGCGCAACGGGCTGGCGCTCGCTTCGGGCGTGGTCGAGACCCCTTCTTTCCTGTTCGCACTGGAGATGATGCAGGCGACCGACATGCTCTCATTGCAGCCCTCGGCCCTGGTGGAGCGCTACATCCACAAGGGGCTGTTGGCCCGCATTCCGGTGGAGCTGCCGGACCGCATGCCGGATTACGGCCTCATCACGCGGCTGGGCGAGTCGCCCCCGCCGGCCGCGCAGGCGTTCATCGATGTCCTGCGCGCGGTGGCGGCCCCGTCCATCGACGCCGCGCCGTGATCCGGCTGCAGCCGCCCCTCCTTCTTCGATAACAACGCTTATTGGAAAATGGAGGCAATTCCTTCGCCGATAGCCCCGCATGACAAGGGTGCCAGCCGCAGGCCGTTATGCTCTGCGCCCTTTCTTTCTCTCTCTGAATCCCTGCGGGACCCCCATGCCAGATCACCCGGACATCCCCGAACCCATCAACGAACCCCGCCTGTGGAGCGACGAGCGCTGGATGGCGCGCGTCATCAAGAACGAGGACGACGATGGCTGGGCCGTGTCCATGACCTTGCACGGCGAGGCCGAACCCGCGCTGGTGGGCCCCTGGACCATGGGGCGCGACAAGAAGAACCCCAAGCCGCTCGACGTCTCGGCCTTCAACACGCTGGTGAAGACCGCCAGCGAGGTGCTGCGCCGGCATGAGCAGCAGCTGCACGCCCAGCTCAACAAGAATTTGGCCATCACCACCGCCCAGGGCCAGCGCCTGCGCGTGGCGCTGGCCATCGTGCCCGACGAGGAGGGCGCCACGGCCACGCTGAGCGCGCAGGACGAGCTGGGCGAAGAGCTGGCGCGCGTGCCCGTGTCGCCGGGCTTCAAGCTCACCGTGGCCAGCGCCACGGCCTGGGTTGAGGGCGGGTTCGAAAAGCCGCGCTGACAGCGCGCTGGTCTTGCAGGCGACTGCAAGAGTGCGGGTTTTTCCCTAGAATGGCGGTGCCGGGCAGAAAAGCTTTCCGTCCGGCAGCGTTCTCAGGGCGGGGTGCAATTCCCCACCGGCGGTATCTGTGCAGTCTTGGGCCATCCAGGGCCGCACAGGAGCCCGCGAGCGCCCGTTGCAACTGGCCGGTGCATCTTCGGGTGCACGCCAGGCGCAGCGGGGTCAGCAGATCTGGTGCGATGCCAGAGCCGACGGTCACAGTCCGGATGAAAGAGATCGCGAAGCCATGGGCCCCTGCCGCAGGTGTGGGCGCCCGCGTTGGCCAGTTGCCGCTGGGCGCGGCCGGTTTTCGGACCGGCACCGCCGTGCGGCTTGCCCGCGCGTGCGCCACGCCGTGTGCAGACGCCTTGTTCGCGCGCGCCCTGATTCTGGTAATCCTTTTCTTCGATCCGAGAAAATCCATGAATCAGCCTTTTCCTTCCCGAGCCGTCACCGCCATGGGCGACAACGGCGCAGCGCGCAGCGGGCGCGTGGCGCTGATCTGCGCCAGCTGGCACCGGGACATCGTCCACCAGGCCCGCGATGCGGCCGTGGCGGAATTCGCCCGCAGCGGCCTGCCCGCTGGCCAGGTCGAGCATTTCGACGTGCCCGGCGCGTTCGAGATCCCGCTTTTGGCCAAGAAGCTCGCGCAAAGCGGGCGCTACGACGCCATCGTGGCCTGCGCCCTGGTGGTCAATGGCGGCATCTACCGCCACGAGTTCGTGACCACGGCCGTCATCGACGGCCTGATGCGCGTGCAGCTCGACACCGAGGTGCCGGTGATGTCTGCCGTGCTCACCCCGCGCGATTTTCATGAGCACGAAGAGCACCTGCGCTTCTTCCGCGAGCACTTCGTGAAGAAGGGCACGGAAGTGGCCCAGGCCTGTCTGGCCACCATGGCCCACCTGCGTGCGCTGGAGCCCGCCCACGGAGACTGAGGCTCCGCAGGCCCTGGCCGCTTGCGGCGCGGCCTGAAGGCGTTCAGCCCGCAGCCAGCCGGGGCACCTGGTGCAGCGGGACTGTGGGTGCGTTGCCGCCCTGGGCTTTACCGGCACCCGGGCGCAGCCGGAACACGGCCACGGCCTGCACCAGTTGCTGGGCCTGCACCTTGAGGCTGTCGGCAGCGGCCGCGCTTTCCTCCACCAGGGCCGCGTTCTGCTGCGTGGCCTGGTCCATCTGCGTAATGGCCTCGCCTACCTGGGACACCCCCAGGCTCTGCTCGCTGCTGGCCGCGCTGATCTCGCCGACGATGTCGGTCACGCGGCGGATCGATGCCACCACCTCGGTCATGGTCGCCCCGGCCTTGTCGACCAGCGTGGTGCCCAGTTCGACGCGCTCCACGCTGGCGTGGATCAGGCTCTTGATCTCCTTGGCCGCCTCGGCACTGCGGCCGGCCAGGCTGCGCACCTCGCTGGCCACCACGGCAAAGCCCCGGCCTTGCTCGCCAGCGCGGGCGGCTTCCACCGCCGCGTTCAGCGCCAGGATGTTGGTCTGGAAGGCAATGCCGTCGATGACGCTGATGATGTCGGCGATCTTCTTGCTGCTGTCGTTGATGCCCTTCATGGTCTTCACCACCTCGGAGACCACGTCGCCGCCCTGCACCGCCACGGTGGAGGCATTGAGCGCCAACTGGTTGGCCTGGCGGGCGTTGTCCGCATTGGCCTGCACGGTGGAGTTGAGTTCCTCCATCGAGGCCGAGGTTTCTTCGAGCGCGCTGGCCTGCTGCTCGGTGCGGGCCGACAGGTCGTTGTTGCCCTGCGCGATCTCGGCGCTGGCCAGGGCCACGCTGTCGGCATTGGTGCGCACATTGCTCACCACGTTCGACAGGCTGTCCTGCATGGCGAGCAGGGCGTTGAGCAGTTGCGCAATCTCGTCCTTGCCGCGCACCTCGGTGGCCACCGTCAGGTCGCCACTGGCCACGGCCTGCGATACCCGCACCGCATTGCCCAGCGGCTGCGTCACCGTGCGGCTGAAGGCGACGGCGCCGCCTATGCCCAGGGCGCACACCACCAGCATCACGGCCAGGCTGATGGTGGTTGCGCGCTGTGCCGTGGCAGCGGCGCGGTCGGCCACTTCACTGCTGGCCTTGCCGATCAGCTCGCCGGCCTGGTCGAGCAACTGGGAGGGTTCACGGTCCATGCCCTGCACGGCCTTGTCGCCGGCTTCCACGTCCTGGCCAGCCGCCTTGAAGGCCTCGAAGCCCTTGCGGTAGGCCGCGCCCATGCGCTCGTGCGCCTGCGCAAATTTCGCCACATGCTCGCGTCCCTCGCCCGGGGGCAGGGCGGCCAGCAGCTTCTGCGCCTGGTCGCTGACGGACTTTTCCTGCTTCTCGAACGCGGCCCAGTAGCGCGTGAGCTGGGCCGGGTCCTTGCCGCGGATCAGCACGTTCTTCCATTCCTGCACCTGCACCTTGAAGCCATTGAGCACGTCCGACGCCATGCGCTCGTGCAGAAAACTCTGCGCCACGGTGGTCTGGTAGGTGTCTAGCGCCTGATTCAGTCGGCTGATGCCGAACAGGGCTGCCGCAAACAGCAGCAACAGCGACGCGGTAAAGGCCAGGGGGAGCTTGAGGCTGAGCTTCATGACGGGACTCCTTGGATTCCACAGATCACTGCAGCCATGGCAGTCGGCGTGCCAAGGCATTCCACTGCATTATGGGCCGTTGTAAATGTTTGTGTCCGGCTTTTTTGTAGCCCGTTCGGAGGGGGCAAACCCCTCCAGGCAAAGAAAAAGGCCGGGCGTATACGGCCAGGCCTCGGGGGAGGGTCGTGCCCCTGTGCTACAGAACGCCAGCGGCCCGCAGCTGCGCAATGCGCTCCGCATCCAGCCCCAGCTCGGCCAGCACCTCGTCGGTGTGCTGCCCCAGCGCCGGCGGCGCATTGCGCAGCGTGGGTGGGTTGGCCGACAGGCGCAGCGGGCTGGCCACGCCGGTGATGTGGGCCACACCGTCGCCGGCCTCGCCGTCCTTCCAGCGCGGCAGGGCCACAGCCAGGCCGCGCGCCTTCACCTGCGCGTCGTCGAAGGCCTGGGCAATGGTGTTGATCGGGCCGCAGGGCACGGCCTTGTCTTCGAGCAGGGTGATCCAGTTGGCCGTGGTGCGCGTGCGGGTGAGCGCCTCCATGGCCGGGATCAGCTCGGCGCGGTGTTTCACCCGCAGGGTGTTGGTGGCAAAGCGCTCGTCGCTGGCCCACTGGGGCTGGCCGGCGGCGGCGCAAAAGCGCGCAAACTGGCCGTCGTTGCCAATGGCCAGCAGCATCGCGCCGTCCTGCGTGGGGAAGTCCTGGTAGGGCGCCAGGCTCGGGTGGCTGTTGCCCTGGCGTGTGGGCGCATTGCCCGTGGCCAGAAAGCCCGCGGCCTGGTTGGCCAAAATGGCCATGCCCACGTCCAGCAGCGACATGTCGATGTGCTGGCCCTCGTCGGTGCGCTGGCGCACGTTGAGCGCGGCGACGATGGCTGTGCTGGCGTACACGCCGGTGAACAGGTCGGTCAGCGCCACGCCCACGCGCAGCGGGCCGCCGCCGGGCTCGGCGTCGCCCCGGCCGGTGATGCTCATCATGCCGGTCATGGCCTGGATCATGAGGTCGTAGCCCGCGCGCTCGGCATACGGCCCGTCCTGCCCGAAGCCCGTGACCGAGCAGTAGATGAGGCGCGGGTTCAGCGCGCGCAGGCTGG
Source organism: Acidovorax sp. Root219 (assembly GCF_001428665.1). GTDB lineage: Bacteria > Pseudomonadota > Gammaproteobacteria > Burkholderiales > Burkholderiaceae_C > Acidovorax. Next base: position 103,970 of record NZ_LMIJ01000003.1, on the reverse strand, counting down.
CGTGGTCCAGGCCGTACTGTTTAAGGCCCCCGACCTTGAAGTTCTCCACCACGATGTCGCTTTGCAGCGCCATGTCGCGGATCAGTTGCTGCCCTTCGGGCGTGGCCATGTCGATGGTGACCGAGCGCTTGTTGCGGTTGCAGGCCGTGAAGTAGCTGGCCTGCGTGGTGTCGTTGCCCTCGGCGTCCTTCAGGAAGGGAGGGCCCCAGTGGCGCGTGTCGTCGCCCGCGCCGGGGCGCTCCACCTTGACCACATCGGCGCCCAGGTCCGCCAGGATCTGCGTGCACCACGGGCCCGCCAGCACGCGCGAGAGGTCCAGGACTTTGATGCCATCGAGGGCGCCGACAGAAGGTGTGGTCATAGGATCAGGAACTGCAAATCATGAAAGGACAGACGGCCGCCGCACCATGCAAGGGGCAGCGGCCGCGGGAGGAAAGGGCGCGCTGGCGCGCGGCCTTCTCCTTCGNGCAGTACGAGTAGTACGACAAGACGCAGCAACGACGCCAGAAGAGTTTTGTTAGCCGCTCTTAGTTGCTGAAGGCGGCGATACCCGTTTGCGCGCGGCCCAGGATCAGCGCATGCACGTCGTGCGTGCCTTCATAGGTGTTCACCACTTCCAGGTTCACCAGGTGGCGGGCCACGCCGAACTCGTCGCTGATGCCGTTGCCGCCCATCATGTCGCGGGCCAGTCGGGCGATGTCCAGCGCCTTGCCGCAGCTGTTGCGCTTGATCAGGGAGGTGGCTTCCACCGCGGCCGTGCCTTCGTCCTTCATGCGGCCCAGGCGCAGGCAGGCCTGCAGGCCGATGGCGATCTCGGTCTGCATGTCGGCCAGCTTCTTCTGGATCAACTGGTTGGCGGCCAGGGGGCGGCCAAACTGCTTGCGGTCCAGCGTGTACTGGCGCGAGGTGTGCCAGCAGAACTCGGCCGCACCCAGCGCACCCCAGGCAATGCCGTAGCGCGCGCTGTTCAGGCAGGTGAATGGGCCCTTCAGGCCCTGCACTTCGGGGAAGGCGTTTTCTTCGGGCACGAACACGTCGTCCATCACGATCTCGCCGGTCACGCTGGCGCGCAGGCCCACCTTGCCGTGGATGGCCGGGGCCGTCAGGCCCTTCATGCCCTTTTCCAGCACGAAGCCGCGAATGGGGCCCACGGCGCCGCCTTCGGAAACTTCCTTGGCCCAGACCACGAACACGTCGGCCACGGGGCTGTTGGTGATCCACATCTTGCTGCCCTTGAGCTTGTAGCCGCCGTCCACCTTGTAGGCGCGCGTGGCCATGCTGCCGGGGTCCGAACCATGGTCGGGCTCGGTCAGGCCGAAGCAGCCGATCCACTCGCCGCTGGCCAGCTTGGGCAAATACTTCTGGCGCTGGGCTTCGGTGCCGAACTCATAGATCGGCACCATCACCAGCGAGCTCTGCACGCTGGCCATCGAGCGGTAGCCCGAATCCACGCGCTCCACTTCGCGGGCAATCAGGCCGTAGGCCACGTAGTTCAGGCCCGGGCCGCCGTATTGCTCGGGGATGGTGGGGCCCAGCAGGCCCACTTCGCCCATCTCGCGGAAGATCGTGGTGTCCATCTTCTCGTGGCGGAAGGCGTCGAGCACGCGCGGTGCCAGCTTGTCCTGGCAGTAGGCGGCTGCGGCATCGCGCACCATGCGCTCGTCATCGCTCAGTTGCTGGTCGAGAAGAAAGGGGTCGTCCCAATGGAAAGCGGCGTTTTTGGCCATGGTGCGTGTCTCCGTGAAGAAGCAGATGAAAGAGGGGGGCACGGTACGAGGCCGTGCTGCGAATGGGTGCCATCGTAGGCCTGGCGCTGCCTGTCAGCAAGCGAGTTCTTTTCATCCAGAAATGCGTTTTTGGAATGTATGGAATACTGCGTTCCCGGGTGCCTAGTAAATAGTGGCGCCGCAGAGCCCGCGTTTAAAAGTTCCTGTTCAGCATGCGCCGCAATATTCCCTCTACCCAGGCCTTGGCCTGTTTTGAAGTCGCCGCCCGGCACGAGAGCTACACCCGCGCCGCGCAGGAGCTGTCTCTCACCCAAAGCGCCGTGTCGCGCCAGATCCAGGCGCTGGAGGAATTTCTGGGCGTGGCGCTGTTCCGGCGCACACGCCACGGCGTGGTGCTCACGCCAGCAGGCGCGCACTATGGCCGGCAGGTCGCGCGCTGGCTGCAGGGGCTCGAGCGCGACACGCTCGACGTGATGGCCCACCAGGGCCAGGGCGGCACGCTGTCGCTGGCGGCCGTGCCCACCTTTGCCACGCGCTGGCTGATACCGCGCCTGCCGCAACTGGCGCAGCAGCACCCCGACATCGTGGTGCACATCGAGACACAGACCCGGCCCTTTTTGTTTGCCGACGCCCCGTTCGACGCCGCCCTGTACGCCGGCACGGCCGAGCAGGTGGCCAACTGGCCCGGCATCAAGGCGCAGTTGCTCATGCACGAGGACGTGGTGCCCGTGTGCAGCCCACGCCTGCTCGAAGCCGCCGCCCAGCGCGGCCTGGGCCGCGCCTACCAGCCCGTGGCCCCTGCGGTGCTGACCGAGCTGCCCCTGCTGCAGCAAAGCACGCGCCCCTATGGCTGGCGCCAGTGGTTCGAGGCCATGGGCGTGGATGCGCCGCATGCGCTCGACGGCCCGCGCTACGAGCTGTTTTCCATGCTGGCCGTGGCCGCCACCTGCGGTCTGGGCGTGGCGTTGATCCCCCCGCTGCTCATCGAAGCCGAGCTGGCGCGGGGCGAACTGGTGGTGGCCTGCAACCAGCCGCTGCAAGGCGAGCGCGGCTACTACCTGGTGAGCCCCGCGCATGTGCAGTCGCCGGTTCTGGCAGCGTTTTCGCAATGGCTCCAGGAGGCCGCTCGGGGCAGTACCTGAGCAAGGGGCTCCCCCGCTTGCGCCCCGCAGTGGACAGGTCTACGCTGGTGGTGCGGGCAATGGTGGGGTGAGGGCCGCGTCCTCCCTGGTCCTACAGCCCGAGTGGAAAGATGGACGGAACGTATGCGCGGTGCGCGGGTCACACCCGTGTGTGGCTTCGGGGACGAGTCTCCGGGGCCATGCAGGCACCTCATACCTTCACTATTTCATCAAGGAGCCGTCATGACATTGAACGCGAACTACAGCCCCGTCTACCATGCCCCCCATTTCGAGCCCACGGTGGACGAAATCGCCACCCTCAAGCACCTGGAGATGGAGAACATCAGCGTCACCTCGGCGCTGAAGGAGCATCTGTCCGGGCGCTTGTACGAGCACGGCTTCATCACCAAGAACGCGTCGGGCCAACTGGCCATCACTGACACCGGCCGCCACCTGGTGCGCAGGCAGAACAACTGAACCGGAGCGGTCGCGGCCAGCCGATTTGGGCAGGCCCTGCGCACTGCGCCTACACACCGAGGCCGAAGGTCATCGCACAATGGCAACCACAAGGAGGCCATGATGCAAGACCCGCACGAAGAGAACGTTTTCGGTGAGTACGACGGATCGACCTACTCGGCCACGCTGCGCGAGCAGGCGGGCCGGTACTACTGCAGCAACCTGGTGGTGGACGGCCACAACACGCTGGTCACCAACGATGGCTGGGCCAGCCGTGAAGAGGCCATGCAGGCGCTGGACGAAATCGCCTCGGGTGCGCGCAAGCCGTAGCCCACCCGGCCCTCAGGGTCGGTTGCAGGGCCCGTGGGCGCAAGGCGCTACACCTCGGTGTGGCGCCTTTGTTCGTGCCGGTTACTGGTCCATCTCTTTGAAGACCTCCGCCGCCACGCGGAAGGAGTCGATCGCTGCGGGCACGCCGCAGTAGATCGCGGTTTGCAGGAACACTTCCTTCACCTCGTCACGCGTCAGCCCGTTGTTGATCGCCCCACGCACATGCAGCTTGAGTTCGTGCGGGCGGTTCAACGCCGTGAGCATGGCCAGATTCAGGAACGAGCGCGTCTTGCGGTCCAGCCCGGGCCGGTTCCACACATCGCCCCAGCAGTACTGGGTCACCATCTCCTGCATGTCGATGTTGAAGTCCGTCGCATTCTGGATCGCGGCGTCGACGTAGGCGGCACCCAGTACCTCGCGGCGGGTGGACAAGCCCTGGTCGAACAGGGCGGGGTTCTTGGGGGCGAGGGCTCGGGTCATGAAAACTCCTGGATGGCAAAGGAATGGAAAAACAGCGTAATAGTGCGCTGTAGATTAAATACAATAAGATTGTCAGACAATCATACGGTGGAGCCGTTCCCTAAGGCAAGCACCGCATTCTGTCGGACAATCTGTTTGCAGGAGGATCCGCTAGTGTCTCGAGTTGGAAATTCGTTGAAGAAAGCAATCTGCCGAAATCGCTGCCAGGCTAGGCGCAAAGCACAGCCATGCTGGGGGCATGGCGAGCATTTGCAACGACGCATGGCGGGGATTGTCGGTAGATTGATTCAACGAATTTCTAACTTGGGACACTAAGATGCCGCGATGACCGCCATGCTCCGTGTGCCCCGTGAAGAAACCTCCCTGCGCGAGCGCGCCACCGGCGCGCTGCGCCAGGCCATCCTCGACGGGGTCTTCTCCCCCGGCCAGAAGCTTTCGGAGCGCGAGCTGTGCGAAAGCCTCGAGGTCAGCCGCTCGTGCGTGCGCGAATCTCTGCAGCACCTGCAGGCCGAGGGGCTCATCACCATCGTCCCGCACCGCGGGCCGGAGGTGAGCACTATCTCACCCAGTGAGGTGCGCGACATCTACGAAGTGCGCGCCCACCTCGAAAGCCTGGCCGCCCGGGGATTCGCGCTCAAAGCCCCGCCCGAGCAGGTGCGCGCCCTGCGCGCCAAGCTCAACGAACTGGCCAAACCCGCCCTGGCGCAGGACCGGGCCCGGCTGCTCCAGGCCAAGAACCAGTTCTACGAAATCCTCGTCGACGGCTGCGGCAACCTCGTTGCCGGCCAGATGCTGCGCCAGCTCAACAACCGCGTGACGGTGCTGCGCCGCATCTCCATGGCCCAGCCCGAGCGGCTGCCCCATACGCTGCAGGAGTTGAACGCCATCGTGTCGGCCATCGAGCGCGGCGATGGCGAGGCGGCGGCCAAGCTGTCGGCCGCGCACGTGCAAAAGGCGGGGGAGAACGTGCTCCGCAGCATGGAGCACAAGGAGTAGCAGGGAGCTGGCCTATTCCTTGATGAAGCGCAGCAGCAGCGCGCTGGTCGCCGGCGCGATCACCAGTTCGCCCTCGATGAAGCCGTACAGCCGCCCCTCGGGGCCGGCGGAGTAGAGTTCATTGCCGTCGATGCGGTAGAGCAGGTGCTCGCCATCGCGCACGTACTCGTCGCCATCGACCACGCCCACGTGCTTCCCGGATGGGTCGGTCACATTCCATCGGCCTGTGTCGAACATGAGTAACCTCCGTTTGCCGTTGTCGCGGCGCCACCGCCGCGTTCAAGTCAGGAAGGGGAAAACGTCTCGAGAACCCGCTTTTTTGAAAATATCGTTCAGAAGAAAGGAGAGACACCTTTGTAGCGTGTTTGAGGCGGCGTGATGCGCAACAAGCGCACCCCATTGGGATCTCTGCAAAAAATCATCTCAAGGCTTGCAGCGTCGGCCAGCAAATCTCACAAACCTTCGACTTCCATCCCGCGCTCGGCAAGCCACACCTTGCGCCGCTCGTAGTCCGGCATGGCGCGCTCTACGCGGCGCCAGAACTCGGGAGTGTGATGCGGCTCGTGAAGGTGAGCCATCTCGTGCACCACAGCATACTCTGCAATGCGTGCTGGCAGCAAGATGGTTTTCCAGTGGAAATACAGCAGGCTGCCCTTGCCACATGAACCCCAGCGGTAGCCCAAATCCTGAACGCGTACGCCAGCCGGCTCCACTTCCATTCTGGCCGAAAAGTCCTGCACCTTGCTCATTAGCCAAGGCCGGGCCCGCTCGCAGTACCAGCGGACCAGGTGTTCTCGGCCATCTTGAGCCAGCGCCTTGGGCATCACGAAACGCCCGCTGACCAGCTTTACTGCGGCGTCCGATTCGGGCACCAGGCGCAAGCGGTAGTTGCGGCCCAGGTAGGCGAAGCCCTCGCCATCGGTGAAGACCTTGTGCGGTGGCTCGTTTGCTAGTAACTCCCTGCGTGCCATCTGCTTGTAGACCCACATGCGCTTGCGCTGCACGAAGTCGCGCAGTGCAGCGTCTGGCACCTCGGGCGGTGCTGACAGGATTAGTTCACCACTCCGGTCCAAGGTAATCTCCAGCGCGCGCCGCACGTTGCTGCGCCGCACCTCGAAACGCAGGTCGTTGACGCTCAGCGTGCTCATGCTTTCAGCAGCCGGTCGTGGTTTGCCCGCGCCAACTCCATCAGCTTGTCGACCAGTGCTTCGATATGAGGCGTCGGCATCAGGCGCGACTTCATCAGGATTTCAAAGATCCGCGTGCCGAGCGCGTCCTGTGCCGGTTGCCGGTTCGGCCGCCAGAAGTTGTCTGTCAGCTCCGACACCATGGTGTCTACCACCTCCACGGACAGGTCGACCAGCTTCTTTTGCTCGGCCTGCGTGATGGCACGGTCGCCAGCCGCAGCATCGACCACCAGCCGCAGGAACGGCCCATACTGCGCGGGCAGGTCCGGCAGACGCTCATCGTGCACGGCGTGTCCTGTGCGGATCTCGTCTATCAGCACCTGCAAGGCCTTGGTCAGTTCATCCCATTGCTCGCCAAGCTGGTGGAGCAACTCACGCAGGCGCTCACTGAGCTTGCGAAAGGCCACCGGGTCCTGGTCCAGATGCTCCCGGATGTGTGCCCGGATGGCGTGCTCCATCTCCGAAGCCTTGGCCCGGTCGTTGGGCTCGCGAGCCACCTGGTTGCCAAAGTCGGCATCGGTCAGCGAGATGGGCGGGATCTTTGGGTCCACACCCATCGAAATCACATGATCGTCGATCAGCTTGCGCACCTTGGCACCCACATCCTTGCCAAGCACCGGTGTGTCGCGGTAGCGGTTGCGAGCCCGGGCGTAGATGAAGGCAAGCAGCTTGGCATCGGGCGAAAACGGCAGACCCTCGGGGCGCGGCAGCACCACGTCCAGGGTGTCCAGAAAGGCCTTGAGCTTGACCGAGAATTCGGCGCGCAACCGCTCGTTGGCCAGCAACTCGACACAGGCCTCCACGTCGGTCAGATTCTCCACGCCGCGGCTGCGGAACAGGTCCACCACCCGCAGGTGGCGGTCACGCAGCACAGGCACCTCGTCCTTCAGGCTCTGCAATGCGCCGTCGACATCGTCGTCGGCATAGACGTTCAGCGCCTCCTTCAGGTGGTGGGCCAGCCCGAAGTAGTCCACCACGATGCCGAACTTCTTGCCGTGGCCCGTGCGATTGACCCGCGCAATGGTTTGCAGCAGTTCCGCCTCGCGTATCGGCCGGTCCAGGTACATCACGCCCTCGATCGGCGCGTCAAAGCCCGTGAGCAGCATGGACTTCACGATCAGGAAAGCCAGGGGATCGGCCTTGGCCGGCTCCTTGTGCAGCAGCGGCTGCTTGAAGCGCTTGATGCGCTGCTCCTGTGCTGCGCTATCGGTCCAGTGCTTCCACACCGGGTCATCGTTGTTGCTGCCCGAGATGATGGGCGCAAACTCAATCCGGCCCAGCAACTCGCGGTAGCGCCAGGCCTGCACCTGTGCCTGCACGGCCGGCGGCCGCTGGCAAAGGGTTTCATCGTCCATCGCCTTGTCGTCGGTGCCCAGGGCCCCGGCTTGGACCAGCAACTCGTCGCGCGCTGCAGCGAAGGCGTCCAGGTAGCGCACCGCCGCCAATCGGCTGTAGGCCACCACCTGAGCCTTGAAGCCATTGGGCAAGATGTTGGTGACGTAGTGGCGCAGCATGTCGCGCGCCTTGTCACGAATCATGTCCGTCGCCTCGAAAATCTGCCCCTTGGTGGCGTACTTCTTCTTGATCGCCTCCAGCTCCTCGGCCGTGTGCTCGCGGAACAGATCCTCGAACAAGTCGTCCATGCTGGCGCCGTCTTTCAGGGCACCATTGGCCGTGCGGCCCTCGTAGAGTATGGGCACGATGGCACCGTCGGCCTCGGCTTCGCGGATGGTGTAGCGGTCAATGAACTCTCCGAAGATCTCGTGCGTGCGCTTCTTGTCGCCCATCAGGATCGGGGTGCCAGTGAAGCCGATGCGCGCGCAGTTGGGCAGGCCCACCTGCAGTGCCGCCTGCAGATCGCCGGCCTGGCTGCGGTGCGCCTCGTCCACAAGAACCAGGATGTGTTCGTCCGCGTTCAGCACCTCGGAGAGGTAGGCGCCCGGCGATGGCTCGCGTGTGCTGGCTTTGGGGAAATCTTCTGCCTTCAGGCCTGGCTCACCGGCCGCATCGCCGCTGCGTTGCTTCTGGATCATGCCAAACACAATGTCAGGCCCCTGGCGGCGCAGGTGGCGCTTCAGATCCTCGGCCGAGGTAGCGCGCAGGACGTTCTGCCCCGTGAGTGTGGCAGTCGCAGAAAGCTGCTCTTCCAGGTCGGTGCGGTCGGTCACCACCACCACCTTGAAGCGGCGCAAAGCCGGGTCGGTGCGCAGCTTGCGCATCAGGAACACCATGGTCAGGCTCTTGCCCGAACCCTGCGTGTGCCAGACGATTCCGCCGCGCCGGTCGTGTTCGCCGTCTTGTGCCCGGGACTTGCCGGTGCGCAAGCGCATTGCGGCACGGCCCACGGCGCGGTATTGCTGGTAGCGGCACACCGCCTTCACGGTCATGCCCTCTACCGCCATGAACAGGGTGAAGTGCCGCACCACGTCCAGCAGGTTGCATGGGCGCAACAAGCCGGCCACCAGTCGCTCCTGCTCTGAGAGCTGTTCTTTGCCCAGTGCCGCAGCCACATCGGCCTCCGTGCCCTGGCCATCGGCGCTCACTACCGTTTTCCAGGCAGCATAGTGGCGAAAGGCGGCACCCACGGTGCCCACACGGGCCTCGTCGAAGCTCGTTGCAATCAGCAATTGGTTGGTGTGGAACAGCAGTTCATTGCCTTCGTTGTCCGCCACCTCGCCGCTGGCGTGGCGCTGGTTGCTGTAACGGCGCAGTTGGTCCACGGCATCGGCCAGCGGCTCGGGCACGTTGGGGCTCTTGCACTCGACCACCACCAGCGGGATGCCGTTCACCAGCAGCACCAGGTCGGGCACGATGAAGGCCTTGCCGCGTGTGTAGCCCGGCAGGCAGTCCACCCGATACTGGCTGACCACCATGAACTCGTTGCGCTCGGGGTGCTCCCAGTCAATGAAATGGATGGTCTGGTTGCGCCCACCGTCCCACCCCGGCAGGCCTTCGACCGTGATGCCGCCCAGCAGCAGCTCAGTGGCGGCGCGGTTGGCCTCCATCAGCCGATGGGCCGGAAGGTGGGTGATGGCGCCCACGGCCTGTGACAGGCGCTCGGCATCGAGCCAGGGCTGGCCGTCGCGCAGGTTCAGTGCGAGGAGCTGGCGGTGCAGCGTCGCCTGCTGGATCACCTCGGCAAAGCTGGCCCGGTCCGTGGAGTCCGGGGTGTCCAGGTGGCCGGCCACATGCTTCCAGCCCAGGGTCTGCAGTTGCTCGACAAAAGGTCGCTCGACCTCGTCCAATTCCCAACCCATATACATCCCCAGGTTCAGTGATCACCAAGGCGCTGCGCGCCGATCAAATAGCCATCAAACAGCATTGGCTCATATAAATCAACGGCTTATGTGCAAATCGGCCTTGCAGGTGCGCCACCCGTCCAGCAGTCCATCCATTTCCCAGTCCAAATGGCGCCCCGGCTTGGGCCGAATGCTGGATGTGCGGGCTTTCACGCGCGGTGCAGGCGTCCATATCCGTCCATATCCGTCCATATCCGTCCATATCCGTCCATATCCGTCCACCACGGGTATTCAGCCCTGGGCAGGTTCGGCCAGGGTGTAGTAGGCCCCACGGCGCTCGCCATGCTGCACCAGCTGCCCGGCCACCTTCAACCGCTTTAGCAGGTCGCGCGACTGCGGGGCGGTCAGCCGGCACAGCTCCACAACCTCGCTGCGCCGAATACTGCCGTGTTGCCGTGCATAGTTCAGTACCAGCTGTTCGTGCTGCAAAGCGCTGAAACCTGCCTGCCGTGTATAGGCCGCCTTGTTGCCGTCTGCCATATACACCCCCGGCGACAGCGTGTAGGTGCGGCCCTTGGTCGCGCCATGCGCCTGCACAAGGCCTGCCTCCAGCAGTGTTTCCAGCGTGCGCTTGGCCTGCGCGATGTCGCGTTGGATGTGCGCGGCAAGGTCTTCGGAGGTCAGCCGTTTCAGCTCGCGCAAGGCGGCCAGTGCGATCAGGCTGTCAATGGGCAGGCTTGTGCCAAGCCGGCCTTCTTCGGCCACCACCAGTTTCAGAAACGCCTCGTCCGCGTCCACCGTGGCCAGCCGCAACACCACGTTCTGCGAATCGGTGCGTCGATAGTCGGGCTCTGGCCGGCCAAAGCGCAGCATGCCCCGGTAGATCTTGTCCACGCCCCGGCCCGAGCGTTCCACCACACCCACGCGCTTCATGGCATCGGCCAGTGCCCGGTTGCGCGGTCGCGGCTCGGTGGTCAGCAGATTGGCCAGCGTCACGCCATCCACCAGGCCGCCGGGGTTGCTGATGGTCAGGCCCCCATCGTCCAGGCGCACATGCACGGCGCCCAGGCGGTGGTAGTCGCGGTGCACCAGCGCATTGGCCACTGCTTCGCGGAAGGCGCCGAAGTCCACCCGCGGCACAGGCACCCGGAACAGACCGACCTGAATTTCATGCTCGGGGTTGTAGGGGCGGAAGTTGGTCTCCAGCCAATCGAGCGCCTTGAGCAAGGGGAAGCGGCGGAACTCGTTGAAGCCCACCGCCTCGCGCGCCAGCACCTGAAACGCGAACTCGTGGGTGGGCACCAGGTCGCGCAGCGCCTGTTCACGACCCACCAGCAGCAGGCCGGTCAGCGTGGGAGCACGCATGCCATTGGCTTGGCGTGCCGTGAGGCCCAGCGCGCCGTCCAGCGCCTCGTCGTCCAGGTCCAGCAGCACACGGTCGCCGCCATACTGCTGCACGCTCTGGCGCAGGCGCTCGCGCTCCAGGGGGTCCAGATCGGCCAAGGTGGCGCCCGCCACCGGCAGGGCCGACGCATCGGCCAGGCCGAAGTGCGCTGTGCGGCTGGCGCGGTCGTGCGGCAGCATGGGCGCGCATTCGGGCGTGCCGTCGTGCTTGATGCGGCGGCGCAGGTAGACGCCGCCGCTGGTGGACACCTCGGCGCTGCCCTTGGGCACGGCAATGTGCGCGACATTCACGCCACCCAGAAAGACCGGCGTAACGGTGACCGCCACTGACGGCGAGGTGCGCGCCGCCACCAACCCACCCAGGCCTGCCAGCTGCAAATGTTCGGCGTGCAGGCCGGTCGGCGTGCCATCGTCTTCCACGCCCAGCCACAGCTCGCCACCTTCGGCATTGGCCAGGCAGACCACCGCCTCCACTAGGTCGTTGTCCGACAGGCGCTTGCGGTCGCTCTTGAATTCGACCGTCAGCGACTCGCGGGCGGGCAGTGAGGGCGGGGTGGTGTTCATGGGGCGGTGCCGAGCAGCGAGGCGACGCGGACGCGGCCGGTGAGGAGATCGTCCATGAGGCCGAACTTCACTAACTTGTTCTTTTTGAGGTAGGCGCACTCCTTGCTAATCCGATGTTCGAGCGCCTTAATTTTAGAAACAATCGCAGCTTGCTCACTCACCACGGGAACTCCGGCGTAGACGCCACCAAGCTCACCGCGCTTCACATGGAGGAAGGAGTCCTTGAAGCCGTGGGCAGTGTCTTCAATGGCCCCCTGTCGAAATCGAAGAACTTCAAAGAGATAGGAGCGATTCACCAATGCCGAGCGTGCCAACACTTTGAAAATATGCTGGTTGAGAACGCCTTCTGGCCCATTCCATATGCGAGGGCCAAATGAGACACCCTTTTGCCCTGACCACGCGAACAAGAGATCGCCAGGCAAGATATGCCACTTTGAATTTATCGGTCCAGCGTAATGGTTGAATTCGCGAGAACCGTTGAGGTTTTGAATTCGGATGATAGGAAGGCCATAGTCAGTCCACATTCCCGCATCGAACGAGTTTCCGTTTGCAAAGTCAGCTAATTCAGAGAAAGTACGAGCTTCCCATTGCCTCGGAATCCACCCCAGCGCCGACTCCTTGTAAAGATGAGGTGCCTCGCTCTGCGGCGGGCGCAGTTCGCCGTTGGCGTCGATGCCGCGGGTCAGCAGGTCGTGCAGTAGCCCCTGCTTGACCTGATTGAGTTTGTCGACAATTGCCTCGGTCTGGCGGATGGCGGTGTCGAGGGCGACTCCAATACGCGCGATTTCATTCTGTTCTGCTATGGGCGGTATCCTCAATGGCGTGTTGAGAAGAACCTCGTTGGCGAAGTTGACTTGCGACTCCGCCATCCCTGTTGTTCGATCATGGATGTACTTCTGTGGTCCACTGAGCGCCAGCAATGCAGAAAGCACCTGGGGTAGCACTGCGTCTAAGCTGGGGCGTAGTCCTATCATTTTTCCTGAGACAACCAACTGTCGTCGGGTCGACGGAACATAAACCACCACGCCAACCCGATTGCGCGGGCCAGCTTTTGTGATCAGAACATCCCCAGTCTTTACTTCAATTTCCTCTCGCCCCCAGTATGAGCGGGGAAGGACCTTGTGGGCATCTTGATTCCAACCGGCCCAAGTAATCGCTGTTGTCTTTAGGACGCCCCACTCTCCGCTGTCAAAGACTGGCCGCTCCTCGCAATCAGGGCTAGGGCCACAAAAGTGGCGCTCCACTACATCGACAACCTTGACCTCTCGCCAATCCGCAATATTAGAGTCAAACATAGCCAAGCGCTCCGAGGAATTCACGAAGCTCGGACTCTGCCAAATTTCTCTCCTCCTCGATCGTCGTCAGCGTAACTCGGTACTTGTCCCACCAATTCTCAAACGCAGCGACCACTTGCTGCCGCTGCGCATTGATATATCGATCCAGGATCATCTGCATATCGTTGTGCAGGATCGCCAGCAACAACGTGGCCGCACGGGCTTCGTCCAGGGCATTGACTGCCGCATTGAGCTGCTGGGCGAAAGTCTGCTCCTTGGCCTTCATCTCCTTTTTCAAAGCGGCGAGCTGCTTCTTCCATTCCTTGAGCTGCGCCTCGTCGACTGCGGTCTCCTCGTCAGCGGGCTCGGATTCATCGCCATCCTCGCCCGTCGTCTTGCCGGGTGTCCCCGCTTTGATCTGGCTGTCCAGCGCAGCCTTGCGTGCTTCGAGCGCGCCCAACGCCTCGACAAACTCCGCCATCAGAAACTTGACCAGCTTGTGATCCAGCGGGTTGTCCTTGGCTTTTTCGTCGTCCAGCGCGGTGAGGATGCTGGTGCGCCAGGCATCCACCACGCCATGGGCGCCGCGCGCCATCAAGGTCATGAACTCGTACTTGGCATCGTCCCAGAAGCCGGCCACGATGCCGCGCACCTGAAACCGCCCGAGCACCCCGACCGGCTCCAGTGCGACGGCGAAGCTCTGCAGCAGGTCGTTGCGCAGGCCCACCAAGCCCGATGCACCCGCCAGCGCGGTGATGCGGGGGCTGTGTTCCCGCCACCAGGCATCAAAGGCGTCCCGAACGGCCTGCTCGCGGGCTATCAAGCCGGGGTTGGCCTCGACTGCGGGCTTGATGGCCTGCCGCTGGCCCAGTTCGGCGCGGAAGTCGAAGCAGTGGGCATCGCGCTCTGCAAATATTGCCAGCGGGTCCAGGCCGTGAGCGGCGAACAACGCGGCCTTGGCCTGCACTTCGGCCTTGGGCACGCCGCCCAACAGGTGGGCGCGCACGTCGTGGGGTTCGGGTGGCGGCGCGTTGTCAGCGTAGCGGCGGATGTTGAGGTTGAAGTCGTTCTCGCGCAGCGTGGTGGTCGAGACGATGGCGGAAAAGCCCGGCACCTCGGCAAACGAATCGAAGGTGTTGACGATCTTCTCGATGTGCTCGGGCAGCAGGTGGTTTTGCGCCCGGCCCTCGAAGTATTCGCGGTCGGCGTTGATGAACAGCACCTTGCCCTGGCGCTCGGCCGGTTTGCCGCTGGCGTTGCCCTGGCGCTGGCGCATCACCAGCACGCAGCCGGGGATGCCGGTGCCGTAGAACAGGTTGGCGGGCAGGCCGATCACGGCTTCCAGCAGGTCGGCCTCGATCATGGCGGAGCGAATGGCCCGTTCTTCACCGCCGCGAAACAGCACGCCGTGCGGCATCACGGTGGCCAGCATGCCGCCCTCGCGCAGCACAGCCACCATGTGTTGTAGGAACATCAGGTCGGCCTTCTTGCTGCCCAGCGATACCTCGCCATACTTGAACCGCTCGGCGCGGAACTTGGGCGCCCAGGTGGACTGGCCCGTGCGGTCGCTGTCGGTGCTGCCCCAGTTGATGGAAAACGGCGGGTTCGACAGCACCCTGTCAAAGCGCATCAGTTCGCGATCTTCCACATGCTGCGGTTCGGCCAGGGTGTCTTCGTTGCGCAGGTCGGCCGTGCTGATGCCGTGCAGCAGCATGTTCATCTTGGCGATGGACCAGACGGTGCCGTTGGCCTCCTGCCCGCACAGGTCGGCGCGGCGCCCGTCGCCACCGTGTTCGTCGATGTATTCCTTGGCCAGGATCAGCATGCCACCCGAGCCCACGCAAGGGTCGTAGATGCTGTGCCGCTGCTCGGGCTTGACCAGCCGCACCATCATGCGCACCACCGAGCGCGGGGTGTAGAACTCTCCGCCCTTCTTGCCGGCCGAATCAGCGAACTCGCCGATCAGGTACTCGTAGGCGGCGCCCAGCAGGTCCGGGAACTCGAAATCCTCGTTGCGCAGGCGGTAGGTGCTGAAGTGGCTGATGAGCTGGCGCAGCTTGATGTCAGGTATCTTGCTTTGACCCACCTTGCGCGAAAAGTCGATGTGCTCCAGTACCTCACTCAGACTGGAGTTGTTGCTTTCCAGGCCACCCAGTGCCCGGTTCAGAAAGCCGCCAACATCGACATGCGCGTCGTTGACCAGATACTGCCAACGGGAATCAGGGGGTACATAAAACGACTGGCCGTACCAGCGCCGGGTTTCGGCGCTCATGATGGCGTCCACCTGGCTGCTCCCGGCCGCTGCCTCCTGGGCGATGACTTCCTCGCGGCGCTGGTCAAAGACATCGGAGCAGCGTTTGAGGAACAGCATGCCAAAGATGTATTCCTTGAACTCCGAGGCATCCATCTTGCCGCGCAAGATGTCCGCAGCTTTGAAAAGGTGGCGTTCTAACTGGGAGAGGGTAAGGGGCATTGGGGGCTTGTCGGGAGGTCCGGCGCTTCAAACTTCGTAGGCAAAAACCATGTGCCGGCAATAGGTTACCTTACATGGTCGCCCTGGCGGCCTTGCTTGAGGGCCGCCTGAGTGGAGCTACAGTTTCAGGTTATTTATGCGTGCTGCCTGCCCTGTCCGCCGCACCGGTGTCATGTTATCGAGGTGCTTCATGCAGGTCATGGAAGCCAGTGACACGGGGCAAGGCAAAGAAAAACCCGCTTCACCTTGGCGGTGCAGCGGGTTGGATTCATCTGGATGCATGGGTGCATTCGATGGTGCCCGGGGCCGGAATCGAACCGGCACGCCTTGCGGCGGGGGATTTTGAGTCCCCTGCGTCTACCAATTTCACCACCCGGGCAGGGAATTCGTGAAGACTCAAATTATGGCACAGTAGGGCGCATGAAATATCCGACGATTGAAGACGCGATTGGCAAGACGCCGCTGGTGGCGCTGCAGCGCATTGGGGCGGCAGACAGCACCGCGCGGGGCAACGTGATCCTGGGCAAGCTCGAAGGCAACAACCCCGCGGGCTCGGTGAAAGACCGGCCGGCGCTGTCCATGATCCGCCGTGCCGAAGAGCGCGGCGACATCCGCCCCGGCGATACGCTGATCGAGGCGACCTCGGGCAACACCGGCATTGCGCTGGCCATGGCGGCGGCGATCAAGGGCTACCGCATGGTGCTGGTGATGCCCGAAGACCTGTCGGTCGAACGTGCGCAAACCATGAAGGCCTTTGGCGCCGACCTGGTGCTCACGCCCAAGAGCGGCGGCATGGAGCACGCGCGCGACCTGGCCGAGGCCATGCAAAAGCGCGGCGAAGGCAAGGTGCTCGACCAGTTCGCCAATGCCGACAACCCGCGCATCCACTACGAGACCACGGGCCCCGAGCTGTGGGAGCAGACCGATGGGCGCATCACCCACTTCGTGAGCGCCATGGGCACCACGGGCACCATCACGGGCGTGTCGCGCTTCTTGAAGGAAAAGAACGCCAGCATCCACATCATCGGCGCCCAGCCGCAGGAGGGCTCGCGCATCCCCGGCATCCGCAAGTGGCCGCAGGAGTACCTGCCCAAGATCTTCGACCCGAGTGCCGTGGACGAAACCGTGAACGTGAGCCAGGACGATGCCGAGGACATGGCCCGGCGCCTGGCGCGCGAGGAGGGCATCTTCGGCGGCATCTCGGCGGCAGGGGCCTGCTGGGCGGCGCTGCAGCTGTCGCAGCGCGTGAGCAACGCGACCATCGTCTTCATTGTCTGCGACCGGGGTGACCGCTACCTGTCCACCGGGGTGTTCCCCGCCTGACAGCATGGGCCGTCCACCGCTGCTACGCTGTGGTGGCGCGGCCCGCTGGCCCGCATGATGAACCAATCCAGGCAGCAGCCTGCCCGCATCCGGGGCGGTTGATGCTATAAAATCAAGAGCAACATGCAGTACGAACCCCGCCATTGCACCCATTGCGGCACGCCGCTGGCCCTCATCACCGTGGCAGAGGATGGTGGCGACAAGCAGCGCCTGCGCTGCCCGGCCTGCGGCTGGACGCACTGGAACAACCCCACGCCGGTGCTTGCCGCCATCGTGGAGGTCAACGGCCAGGTGCTGCTGGCGCGCAATGCGGCGTGGCCGGGCAAGATGTTCGCGCTGATCACCGGCTTCATGGAGGCGGGCGAATCACCGCAGGAAGGCATCGCGCGCGAGGTCAAGGAAGAGACGAACCTCGACGTGACCGCCACCACGCTGGTGGGGGCCTACGAATTCATGCGCATGAACCAGGTCATCATTGCCTACCATGTGGTGGCCCAGGGCGAGGTGAAGCTATCGCCCGAGCTGGTGGACTACCGGATGTACGATCTGGCAGACCTCAAGTGCTGGCCCGCCGGCACCGGCTATGCGCTGGCCGACTGGCTGCGCACGCGCGGGCACGAGCCGGTGTTCTTCACCGCCGAAGAAAATGCAGAGCGACGCCGCGGCCTGGACCTGCCGCCAAAGGACTGACGACCATGGACATCCACAAAGAAATCGACACGCGCGGACTGAACTGCCCCCTGCCCATCCTCAAGGCCAAGAAGGCGCTGGCCGACCTGGCCAGCGGCCAGTTGCTCAAGGTCGTGTCCACCGACGTGGGCTCGGTGCGCGACTTTCAGGCGTTTGCCAAGCAGACCGGCAATGAACTGGTGGAGCAGACGACCGAAGGGGCGGACGAGGCGAAAGAGTTCATCCACGTCCTGCGCCGCAGGTAACAGCGATGGTCTGAATGGAGCGAGGAAAGTCCTCGCTCCACAGCAAAAAGTCCTCCTGCTGCAAGCAGCAGCTGGAGGACTTTTTTGTGGGCGTGCCGCAACCGGTGCGGCATGGGGATGTGCCTTACAGGCTCAACCCCTTGAGGTATTCACGGAAGTGGGCGCCCACCTGGGGGTGCTCCAGGGCGAGTTCCACCGTGGCTTCGAGGAAGCCCTCCTTGCTGCCGCAGTCGTAGCGCTTGCCTTCGTACTGGAAGGCGTAGACGGCCTCGTGCTGCATCAGGCGGGCGATGCCGTCGGTCAACTGGATCTCGCCGCCCACGCCGCGCGGCTGGTTGCGGATCTCGTCGAACACGCCGGGCGTGAGGATGTAGCGCCCGGCCACGCCCATGCGCGAGGGGGCCACGTCGGCCTTGGGCTTCTCGACGATGCGGTCGATGCGGATCAGCGGGCCCCCGGCGGATTCACCGGCCACGATGCCGTACTTGTGTACCTGGTCCTCGGGCACCTCCTGCACGGCGATGACCGAGCGGCCCTGCTGGCGGAAGGCCGCTGCCATCTGCGCCAGCACCGGCTGGCCGCCCTTGGGGCCGACCATCAGGTCATCGGCCAGCAGCACGGCGAACGGCTCCTTGCCGACCAGGGGCTCGGCGCACAGCACGGCATGGCCCAGGCCCAGGGAGCGGGGCTGGCGCACGAAGGCGCAGTCCATGTCGTCGGGCTGCACCGAGCGCACCAGGGCCAGCAGCTCCTGCTTGCCGGCGGCCTCCAGCTCACTTTCGAGCTCGTAGGCGGTGTCGAAATGGTCCTCGATGGCACGCTTGCTGCGGCCCGTCACGAAGATCATGTGGCGGATGCCGGCGGCGTAGGCCTCTTCCACGGCGTACTGGATCAGCGGCTTGTCCACCACGGGCAGCATTTCCTTGGGCGATGCCTTGGTGGCAGGCAGAAAGCGTGTCCCCAGGCCGGCAACGGGGAAAACGGCTTTGCGGATGGCGGATGCAGCGGTCATGGGGCTCCTTGCAGGAAAGGTAAAAAAGGGGACTGTGCCGCGCCGAAGCGGGCAGATGTCCCCTGAGTATCACAGCGGTTTCAGCCCAGGCGTGTAAGCTGATCGCGCAATCGGCCCAGCGTGGCGGTGAAGTCGGCGATGCGCTTCTTGGCCTCGTCGATCACTGCAGGCGGCGCCTTGGCCACGAAGGCCTCGTTGCCGAGCTTGGCGTTGGCCTTGGCCAATTCACCCTCCAGGCGCGCGATTTCCTTGGAGATGCGGGCCTTCTCGGCCTCGACATCGATCTCCATGTGCAGGCACATGCGCGCCTCGCCCACTACGGCCACGGGTGCGGCCTGTGCGGCGGCGGCCCACGCGGCCTCGTCGTCGAACACCTTCACTTCGCTGAGCTTGGCCAGCGATTGCAGCACCGGTGCCACGCCGCGCATGAACTCGGTGTCGCCCACGGTGTACAGCGGCAGGCGGGTCGATGGCGAGACGTTCATCTCGCCGCGCAGGGTGCGGCAGGCGTCCACCAGGCCCTTGACGCGCTGCATGTGCGCAATGGCGGCCTCGTCGATCTTGCTCGGCTGCGCCTCGGGGTAGCGGGCGATGCTGACCGAGTCGCCTTGCAGGCCGGCCACCGGCGCCACCGTCTGCCACAGGGCTTCGGTGATGAACGGGATGATCGGGTGCGCCAGGCGCAGGATGGCTTCGAGCGTGCGGATCAGCGTGCGGCGCGTGGCGCGCTGCTCGGCCTCGGTGCCGGTCTGGATCTGCACCTTCGCGATCTCCAGGTACCAGTCGCAGAACTCGTTCCAGACAAAGTCATAGATCGTGTTGGCCACGTTGTCCAGGCGGAACTCGGCAAAGCCCTTGGCCACCTCGGCCTCGGTCTTCTGCAGCAGCGAGGAGATCCAGCGGTCGGCCTGGCTGAAGTGCATGTAGCCGTGGGCGGGGCCGCCCGGCTGGCACTCTTCCTTGGTGTGCTCCTTGAGGCCGCAGTCCTGGCCCTCGCAGTTCATCAGCACGAAGCGGCTGGCGTTCCACAGCTTGTTGCAGAAGTTGCGGTAGCCCTCGCAGCGCTTGCTGTCGAAGTTGATGCTGCGGCCCAGGCTGGCCAGCGCAGCAAAGGTGAAGCGCAGAGCATCGGCACCGTAGGCGGGGATGCCCTCGGGGAATTCCTTTTGCGTGTTCTTGCGCACCGTGGGCGCGGTCTCGGGCTTGCGCAGGCCGGTGGTGCGTTTGTCGAGCAGCGGGTCGAGCGCGATGCCGTCGATCAGGTCCACCGGGTCGAGCACGTTGCCCTCGGACTTGCTCATCTTCTTGCCCTGCGCATCGCGCACCAGGCCGTGGATGTACACGTGCTTGAACGGCACGCGGCCCGTGAAGTGCGTGGTCATCATGATCATCCGGGCGACCCAGAAGAAGATGATGTCGTAGCCGGTCACCAGCACCGAAGAGGGCAGGTACAGGTTGTAGTCGTCGGTCGGGCCGTCGCCCTGCTCGGGCCAACCCATGGTGCTGAACGGCACCAGGGCGGAGGAGTACCACGTGTCCAGCACGTCCTCGTCGCGGCGCAGCGTCTTGCCCGGGGCCTTGGCCTGGGCTTCGGCTTCGTTGCGGGCCACGATCACGTTGCCGTCTTCGTCGTACCAGGCCGGTATCTGGTGGCCCCACCACAGCTGGCGGCTGATGCACCAGTCCTGGATGTTGTTCATCCACTGGTTGTAGGTGTTCACCCAGTTCTCGGGCACGAACTGCACCTCGCCCGTGGCCACGGCGTCGATGGCCTTCTGGGCGATGGTCTTGCCCGTGGGGTCCTGCTCGCTCACCTTGCTCATGGCCACGAACCACTGGTCGGTCAGCATGGGCTCGACCACCTGGCCGGTGCGGGTGCAGATGGGCACCATGAGCTTGTGCTTCTTGGTCTCCACCAGCGCGCCCGAGGCTTCCAGGTCGGCCACGATGGCCTTGCGCGCCACGAAGCGGTCCAGGCCGCGGTATTTTTCAGGGGCGTTGTCGTTGATGGTGGCCTGCAGCGTCAGCACCACGATCATCGGCAGTTGGTGGCGCTGGCCCACGGCATAGTCGTTCGGGTCGTGCGCAGGCGTGACCTTGACCACGCCGGTGCCGAACTCCTTGTCCACATAGTCGTCGGCAATGATGGGGATCTCGCGGCCCACCAGGGGCAGCACCACGTTCTTGCCGATCAGGTGCGTGTAGCGCGCATCCTCGGGGTGCACCATCAGCGCCACGTCGCCCAGCATGGTCTCGGGGCGGGTGGTCGCCACGGTGAGGCTGCCCGAGCCGTCGGCCAGCGGGTAGGCGATGTGCCACAGCGAGCCGTCCTTCTCCTCGCTCTCGACTTCGAGGTCGGACACGGCGGACTGCAGCTTGGGGTCCCAGTTCACCAGGCGCTTGCCACGGTAGATCAGGCCCTGCTCGTAGAGCTTCACGAAGGTGTCGGTCACCACCTTGGACAGCTTGTCGTCCATGGTGAAGTATTCGCGGCTCCAGTCCACGCTGTCGCCCATGCGGCGCATCTGCGTGGTGATGGTGTTGCCGCTCTGTTCCTTCCACTCCCAGACCTTGGCGACGAAGTTCTTGCGTGCTTCGGGCGGGGTGGGGCCCATGTCGTGGCGGCTGATGCCCTGCTCCTGCAGCTGGCGCTCCACCACGATCTGCGTGGCGATGCCGGCGTGGTCGGTGCCGGGCACCCAGACCGTGTTGAAGCCGCGCATGCGGTGGTAGCGCGTCAGGCTGTCCATGATCGTCTGGTTGAACGCATGGCCCATGTGCAGCGTGCCGGTCACGTTGGGTGGCGGCAGCTGTATGGAAAACGCCGGCTCGCCCGCCTGCGCTACGCCGGTGCCCCGAAAGCCCGCTACACCGTAGCCTCGGCGTTCCCATTCGGGGCCCCAATGGGCCTCCAGGGCGGCGGGTTCAAAGGACTTGGAAAGGCTGTCGAGGCCGGTTTGTTGCAGGGGCGAGCTCATGGGGTAGGGCTGGTGGTGGGGCCGCCTGGGGGCTGCCTCCACGTTCGAGAGGGTGGAACCGGCCATTTTAAGTCAGCCAGCAAGGGCCCCACCGTCCCGACCGGGTGGTGTGCATCGCCCAGGGCACTTCGCGGCGCGCTATCGAATTGTTACCTTGTGCGACTGGCGGAAAGCAGATGTTTGCCGATAATCCGCCGCGATGGAGTGAGGAAAGGGGTGTTGCGTGCCAACGCCCAGGCTCCATGGCCGGAAAAACCATACCAAACAATCCGCTTCCCGTATGAACATTGCATCTGCCCTGCGCGTGGGCCTGGCCAAGGTCTTTGCCTATTCGCTGCTCTCGCTGTTCCTGATCCCGCTGGCGGCCTACCTGTTCACCGGCTATGCGCAGCGCGATGAGGACGCTCAGTTCATCACCCGCATCAGCCAGCGCATCGACGCCGAAAAGGGCATGCCCGCGGCCGAGAAGCAGGCGCAAAAAGACTTCTACCGGGCCAACCCGCCGTCCACGATCTGCACCAACAAGAGCCCTCAGGTGGCGGATTACCGCGAGGCCATGTGCGAGACCTATGGCGAGCTGTGGCAGTTCAACCTGGTGCGCAAGGTCTCGCTTTGGAGCATGGTGGCCGGCGCAGTGCTGCTGGTGGCGGTGCTGGGCCTGGGCGCCTTGGCCTTTGTGGACCGCAAGATGCAGTACACCAGCTTCGTCACCGGCTGGCATCTGACCACCTGGGCCAGCGCCGCCTCGCTGGTGGTGCAGGGTGCGCTGGCGGTGTGGCTGTCGTTCTGGGTCACGGCCTTCTTTTTCCACAAGTATTCGCCCAAGCTCATCATCCTGGTGGGGATTCTGGTCGCCGGCGGCGTGTTCTTGGCCGTCAAGGGCATCTTCAAGCGCGTGCAGTTGCGCAACGGTGTGGACGGAGAACTCGTGACCGAGGCCGATGCGCCGCTGCTGTGGAAGCGCATCCGCCACATGGCGGGCCGCCTCAAGACCGAGCCGCCCAGGCACATCGTGGCCGGCATCGACGCCAACTTCTTCGTCACCGAGGCGCCGCTCACCGTCGGTGGCCAGCAGCTCACGGGGCGTACCCTGTTCGTGAGCATCCCCTTGCTGCGCCTCTTGGACCAGTCGGAAGCCGATGCCGTCTTCGGCCACGAGCTGGCCCACCTGCGCGGTGGCGACACCAAGAGCAGCGCGCTGCTGGGCCCCAAGATCAGCCAGTACGACCACTACCGCCACGCCATGCGCACCGGCGGGCTCACGGCCGTGGTGGCACCGCTGCTCGACCTGTACCGCATGATCTTCGAGGTGGCTCTGGCGCGCGAAAGCCGTGAGCGCGAGTTCAAGGCCGACCGTATTGCCGCCAAGCTCATCTCGCCCGAGGCGATAGCGCAGTCGCTGATCAAGATTGCTGCCTATGCGCAGTACCGCTCCAAGATCGAGAGCGAGCTTTTCGGCCAGAACCGCAAGCACGATTCCGCCGCGCTGGGCATTGCCAGCTACGTGGCCCAGGGGCTGCCACCCTATGCCGCATCGGCCGACTTCCTGCAGGAGATGAAGTCCGCCAACGTGCCCCACCCGTTCGACTCGCACCCTGCCATGACCGAGCGCATGCGTGCCGTGGGTGTGAAGCTGCCCGAGAGCGCCTATGGCGCCATCGTCACGCGGGCGCCTGTTGCCACCTGGGCGCAGCAGATTCTCACGGCCGATGCCATCGAGCAGCGCATGTGGGGCGAATACGAGCAGGCCTTTGCCGCTGACCACGAACGCAGCCTAGCCTACCGCTACGAGCCCGCCACCGACGAGGAGCGCGCGCTGGTGCTGCAGTATTTTCCGCCGGTGCAGTTCGCCTTGAAAGGCAGCGAGACGGTGACGGTCAGCGTCGACGGCATCAGCACCTCGGCCGACGGCACCACTGTGTTCTGGGATGCCGTGAAGGCGCTGGAGTTCAAGGAAAGCAGCTTTGGCAATGCGCTCGTCGTCACCCACCCCGAGAAAAATGCCCTGGGCCTTGGCGCCAAGACCAGCAAGATCAAGCTCGCCGGCCTGAAGAAAGAGAAAGACGATTTCAACGCCACCGTTGGCCACTACTGGCAGCGCCACCAGATCATGCGCGCGCACCAGCAGGAAGGGTAGGCCCCTGCCCAAAGCTTGCGGGCGGCGGCCAGGGCCGACCCGCCAATACCAGCCCTGCGCCTGGTGACAGGTGCTGATCTGCAGGGTCCTCTTGCAGTGGTGATGACGGCTGAACTTTCTGCAGTGTGCCATGCTCTACCCAAGCGTGCATGGCCCTGGAAAAAAGCACGGCATGCCTGCGCTATTACCCTGTTCAATGGCAGGCCGTGGTGCTACAAAGGACCGGAGCCGTTAGCGATTCCCACTGCAAACCGTGGCACCCATGCGCAGGGTGCCACCACAGGAGGTCGTATGGATGCCATCAGCAATTTCGCCTCGCGTTACGCCCGTAGCCGTGAAGAAGAAATGTCGATCGACGAGTACCTCGCCGAGTGCAAGCGTGATCCCATGACGTATGCCACGGCGGCCCAGCGCATGCTGGCCGCCATTGGGGATCCCGAGACGGTCGACACGCGCAACGATCCGCGCATGTCGCGCCTCTTCGCCAACAAGGTGATCAAGCGCTACCCCGCGTTCGCCGAGTTCTACGGCATGGAGGATTCCATCGAGCAGGTGGTCAGCTTCTTTCGCCACGCTGCGCAGGGGCTGGAGGAGCGCAAGCAAATCCTCTACCTGCTGGGCCCGGTGGGCGGTGGCAAGAGCTCCATTGCCGAGCGGCTCAAGTACCTGATGCAGAAGGTGCCGTTCTATGCGATCAAGGGCTCGCCGGTGAACGAGTCGCCGCTGGGCCTGTTCGACGCGGTGGAGGACGGCCCGGTGCTCGAGGAGCAGTTCGGCATTCCCCGGCGCTACCTGCAGCGCGTGCTCTCGCCCTGGGCGGTCAAGCGGCTTGAGGAGTTCGGTGGCGACATCCGCCAGTTCAAGGTGGTCAAGCGCTACCCCAGCATCCTGAAGCAGGTGGGCATTGCCAAGACCGAGCCGGGCGACGAGAACAACCAGGACATATCGAGTCTCGTGGGCAAGGTGGACATCCGCAAGCTCGAAACCTTCGCCCAGGACGACACCGACGCCTACAGCTACAGCGGCGGCCTGTGCCTGGCCAACCAGGGCCTGCTGGAATTCGTGGAGATGTTCAAGGCGCCCATCAAGGTGCTGCACCCGCTGCTCACCGCCACCCAGGAGAGCAACTACAAGGGCACGGAAGGCTTTGGTGCCATCCCGTTCGATGGCGTGGTGCTGGCCCACAGCAACGAGAGCGAGTGGAAGGCGTTTCGCAACAACAAGAACAACGAGGCCTTCCTGGACCGCATCTACATCGTCAAGGTGCCGTACTGCCTGCGCGTGAGCGAGGAGATCCGAATCTACGAAAAGCTGATCCGCGAATCGTCGCTGGGCAACGCCGTGTGCGCGCCGGGCACGCTGAAGATGATGTCGCAGTTCGCCATCCTCACGCGCCTGAAGGAGCCCGAGAATTCCAGCATTTTCAGCAAGATGCAGGTGTACGACGGCGAGAGCCTGAAGGACACCGACCCGCGCGCCAAGAGCTACCAGGAGTACCGCGATTACGCGGGCGTGGACGAGGGCATGACCGGCATCTCCACGCGCTTTGCGTTCAAGATCATGTCCAAGGTGTTCAACTTCGACAGTGCCGAGGTGGCGGCTAACCCGGTGCACCTGATGTACGTGCTGGAGCAGCAGATCGAGCGCGAGCAGTTCCCTGCCGAGCTGGAAACCAAGTACACCAGCTACATCAAGGAGTCCCTCTCGCCGCGCTATGCCGAGTTCATCGGCAAGGAGATCCAGACGGCCTACCTGGAGAGCTACAGCGAGTACGGGCAGAACATCTTCGACCGCTACGTCACCTACGCCGACTACTGGATCCAGGACAACGAGTACCGCGACACCGATACCGGCGAGGTCTTCGACCGCGGCGCGCTCAACGCCGAGCTCGAAAAGATCGAGAAGCCGGCGGGCATTGCCAACCCCAAGGATTTCCGCAACGAGATCGTCAACTTCGTGCTGCGCGCGCGCGCCAACAACCAGGGCAACAACCCGAGCTGGACCAGCTACGAGAAGCTGCGCCTGGTGATCGAGAAGAAGATGTTCTCCAACACCGAAGAGCTGCTGCCCGTGATCAGCTTCAACGCCAAGGGCAGCGCCGAAGAGGCGCGCAAGCACGAGGACTTCGTCACCCGCATGGTGGAGAAGGGCTATACGCCCAAGCAGGTGCGGCTGCTGTGCGAGTGGTACCTGCGCGTGCGCAAGAGCAGCTAGCGCAGCGGCCAACAGGCTCTTGAAGGTTTTGCCAGTGCATCCCACCGGTGCGCTGGCCCATGATGGGGGCAAGGGATGGCATTGCAAATCATCGACCGCAGGCTCGCCGGCAAGAACAAATCGGTGGGTAACCGCGAACGTTTCGTGCGACGCTTCAAGGAGCAGATCGCCGAGAGCGTGCGCCGTGCGGTTTCGCAGCGCGGCATCCGTGACATCGAGCAGGCCGAGAGCATCACCATTCCCAAAAAGGACATCGGCGAGCCGGTGTTCCACCATGGCCAGGGCGGCATCCGCGACATGGTGCACCCGGGCAACGCGGAGCATGTGCGCGGCGACCGCATCCAGCGGCCCCAGGGCGGGGCGGGGGGCGGTGGCGGCTCGCAGGCCAGCGACAGCGGGGAGGGGGAGGACGACTTCACCTTCACCCTGACCAAGGAAGAGTTCATGCAGCTCTTCTTCGAGGACCTGGCGCTGCCCAACCTGCTGCGCACGCACATCGGCGAGACCCCGAAGTACAAGCCGCGCCGGGCCGGCTACAGCCAGAACGGCATTCCCAACAACCTGGCGGTGCTGCGCACCATGCGCGGGGCGCTGGGGCGGCGCATCGCGCTGGGCCAGTCGGCGCAACGCGAACGGGCGGCTCTGCAGGTGCAGCTCGATGCCCTGGTGGAAGAAGGCCAGGGCGCCAGTGACGAGGCGGCAGCGCTGCGGCTGCGCATCGATGAGCTCAAGGCACGCACCGGCCGCATTCCTTACCTGGACCCCATCGACCTGCGCTTTCGCTCCCGCGTGCAGGTGCCGGTGCCCAACAGCCAGGCGGTGATGTTCTGCCTGATGGACGTCTCGGGCTCCATGGACCAGGCGCGCAAGGACCTGGCCAAGCGCTTTTTCATCCTGCTGTACCTGTTCCTCACGCGGCACTACGAGAAGATCGACATCGTCTTCATCCGCCACCACACGCAGGCCGCCGAGGTCAGCGAGGAGCAGTTCTTTCACTCCACCGAGAGCGGCGGCACGGTGGTCAGCAGCGCGCTGGTGCTGCTCGACCAGATCATCCGCGCGCGTTACCCTGCGGGGGACTGGAACATCTACGCCGCCCAGGCCAGCGATGGCGACAACTTCACCAACGACAGCGGCAATTGCCGCAGCCTGCTGGTGGACCGGATACTGCCGCTGGTGCGCTACTTTGCCTATGTGCAGGTGGCCCAGGAAGAGCAGAACCTGTGGGAGGAGTACAGCCAGCTGCAGTCGCAGTTTTCCCACTTCGCCATGCGCAAGGTCTCCGAGCCGGGCGACATCTATCCCGTGTTCCGCGACCTCTTCAAGAAAGAGGGGGTGCAGTGATGAACCACATGGCCCAGTACCCGGTGCTGGAGCGGCGCCTGCGCGACAACCCCTGGAAGACCGCGGTCGTCGGTGAGCGCCGCCACCGCACCGTGCCCGAGCAGCCCCTGCCCGCCGGGGCGCGACCCGCGCAGCCATTGCCCGATCCGAGCGACTGGACCTTCGAGCTGATCGAGCGCTACCACGCGGCGATCGCCGCCACCGCCGAGCGCTTCGGCCTCGACACCTACCCCAACCAGCTCGAAGTCATCACCGCCGAGCAGATGATGGATGCCTATTCCAGCGTGGGCATGCCGGTGAACTACCGCCACTGGAGCTACGGCAAGGAATTTTTGGCCACCGAGCGGCGCTACCGGCGCGGCCACATGGGCCTGGCCTACGAGATCGTCATCAACTCCAACCCCTGCATCAGCTACCTGATGGAGGAGAACACCACGGCCATGCAGGCCCTGGTGATCGCCCATGCCGCCTACGGGCACAACAGCTTCTTCAAGGGCAACTACCTGTTTCGCATGTGGACGGACGCCTCCTCCATCATCGACTACCTGGTCTACGCCAAGGACTACGTGGCCCAGTGCGAGGAGCGCTACGGCTTCGACGAGGTGGAGCGGCTCATGGACTCGTGCCACGCGCTGGCCAACTTCGGCGTGGACCGCTATCGCCGCCCCTCCAAGAAGAACCTGGCGCGCGAGCGCCTGGAGCGCGCGCAGCGCGAGGCCTATGCCCAGCAGCAGGTCAACGACCTGTGGCGCACCCTGCCCACGCGCCCCGGCAAGGACGGCGCGGCGCTGGAGCACAACCGCTTTCCGCAGGAGCCGCAGGAAAACATCCTGTACTTCATCGAGAAGCATGCGCCGCTGCTGGAGCCCTGGCAGCGCGAGATCGTGCGCATCGTGCGCAAGATCGCGCAGTATTTCTACCCCCAGCGCCAGAGCCAGGTCATGAACGAAGGCTGGGCCACCTTCTGGCACTACACCCTGCTCAATTCGCTGTACGACGAGGGCTACCTCAGCGACGGGGTGATGATGGAGTGGCTGGGCTCGCACACCAACGTCATCTTCCAGCCCCCCGTGGGGCACCGCGCCTACAGCGGCATCAACCCCTACGCACTGGGTTTCGGCATGTACCGCGACATCCAGCGCATCTGCCAGAACCCGACGGCCGAAGACCGGCAATGGTTCCCCGATATCGCCGGCACCCCCTGGCTGCCCGCGCTCGACCATGCCATGCGCAACTTCAAGGACGAGAGCTTCATCGGCCAGTACCTGAGCCCGCACCTGATGCGCGAGATGCGCCTGTTCGCCCTGCACGACGACACGCGCCAGAGCGAGCTGCTGGTCAGCGAGATCCACGACGAAAACGGCTACCGCAACCTGCGCCAACTGCTGTCGCAGCAGTACGACCTGGGCACGCGCGAGCCCAACATCCAGGTGTGGAATGTGAACCTGCGCGGCGACCGCAGCCTGACCTTGCGCCACACCCAGTACCAGGGCCGCCCGCTGGCCGACGGCACACAGGAGGTGCTGCGGCATGTGGCACGGCTGTGGGGCTTTGGCGTGCAGATCGAGGGCGTGGACGCCTACGGCAACCACCCGGTGATGCTGCACTCGGTGCCCGCGCCCGCGGAATGAGCTGAAGCACCCCCTGAGGCGCGAAAGCGGCTCAGGGGGTGGTCACTTCCTCCTCGTACCCGAACATGGACTTGGCCTCCAGGTACTCCTCGAAGCCCATGCGCCCCCACTCGCGGCCGTTGCCCGACTGCCGGTAGCCGCCGAAGGGCGCTGCGTGGTCGGCCCGTGCGCCATTGAGGTGCACCATGCCGGCGCGCAGGCGGCGGGCGATGCGGCGGGCGTGGGCCAGGTCGGGCGCGCTTACATAGGCCGACAGGCCGTAGACCGTGTCGTTGGCGATCGCAACGGCCTCTTCCTCGGTGCCGTACGGCAGGATGCAGAGCACCGGGCCGAAGATCTCCTCGCGCGCAATGGCCATGGTGTTGCGCACATTGGCAAACACCGTGGGCAGCACGAAGTAGCCCTGGTCCAGGCCCGCAGGCCGGGCAAGGCCGCCGGTGGCGAGTCGGGCCCCTTCGTGCAGGCCGTTGGCAATGCACTCGCGCACCTTGGCGTACTGCACCGCGTTGGCCACGGGCCCGAGCGTGGTGGCCGCGTCGCGCGGGTCGCCCATGCGCAGCGACTGCGCCACGTCCACCGCGATGGCCGTGGCCGCGTCGTGCAGGTGCCCCGGCACCAGCAGGCGCGTGGGCGCATTGCACGACTGCCCGGTGTTGCGAAAGCACTGCAGCGCCGCCTGGCGTATGGTGGCCGGCAGGTCCACGCCGTCCACCACAATGCAGGGCGACTTGCCGCCCAGTTCCTGCGCCACGCGTTTGACCGTGTCGGCCGCCGCCTTGGCCACGGCCACGCCGGCGCGCGTGGAGCCGGTGAAGGAAACCATGTCGATGTCCGCATGCGCCGCCATGGCTGCGCCCACGCCCGGCCCGTCGCCGTTGACCAGGTTGAACACGCCGGGTGGCACGCCCGCTTCGTGCAGCACCTGCGCGAACAGCAGGGCCGACAGCGGCGCCGTCTCGCTGGGCTTGAGCACCACGGTGCAGCCCGCGGCCAGCGCGGGCGCCACCTTGCAGGCGATCTGGTTCATGGGCCAGTTCCACGGCGTGATCAGGCCGCACACGCCGATGGGTTCGCGCGCCACGCGGGTGCGGTTCACCACCTCGTCGAAGGCATAGCCCGCCAGCACCTCTGCGGTCTGGCGCAGGTGCGACAGGCCGGCCACTGCATGGGCCTGGCGGGCCAGTGTGATAGGTGCACCCATCTCGAGTGAGATGGCCATGGCAATCTCGTCCATGCGGCGCTCGTAGGCGGCAATCACCGCGTGCAGCACGGCCAGTCGCTGCTCGCGGCTGTGCGCCGCCCATGCGGGGAAGGCGCGGCGCGCGGCGGCACGGCGCGGTCCAGGTCGCGCGCATCGCCCAGCGCAATGCGCGCCACGGGCTGCTCGGTAAAGGGGTCCACGACGTCCTGCGTGCGGGTGCCCAGCGCGGGCGTCCAGGCGCCATCGATGTAGAAATTCAGGTGCTGCTGCATGGCGCTCGCTTCAGGCGGTGGCCCGCAGGGCGGTGCGGATGCTGTCCACCACCTCGCCGATCTGTGCCTCGCTGATCACCAGCGGGGGCGAGAGCACCAGCGTATCGCCCGAGTTGCGCACCAGCACGCCCGCCTCGAAGCAGGCCGCATGCACGGCATTGCCACGCGCGCCGGCAGCGCCTGGGCGGGGTGCCAGGTCGACAGCGCCCAGCAGGCCGATGTTGCGCACATCGGCCACGTGCGGTGCGTCGCGCAGGCCGTGCAGCGCGGCCTCCCACACCGGGGCCATGGCCTGCACGCGCGCGGCCAGGCCAAGCTCTTCGTGCACATCGAGCGTGGCCAGGCCCGCCGCGCAGGCCAGCGGGTGGGCCGAATAGGTGTAGCCGTGGAACAGCTCGATCGCGCCGGTCGAGCCCTGCATGAACGCGTCGTACACCGTGTTGCCTACGACTACGCCGCCCATGGGCACAGCACCGTTGGTCATGCCCTTGGCGCAGCAGATCAGGTCGGGGGTGACGTCGAAGGCCTGGGCCCCGAAGGCGGCGCCCACGCGCGCAAAGCCGGTGATCACCTCGTCGAAGATCAGCAAGATGCCGTGCTGCGTGCACAGCTCACGCAGGCGCTGCAGGTAGCCCACGGGCGGCGGGTACACACCGCCCGAGCCGGTGACGGGCTCGACGATCACGGCCGCGATGGTGGCCGGGTCGTGCACCACGAACAGCTGTTCCAGCGCGTTCGCGTAGTGCGCGCCCGTGGCGGGCTGGCCGCGCGAGAAGCGCGCATCGGCGTCGTACGGCAGGGGCAGGTGTGCCGTGTCGGGCAGCAGCGGGCCGAAGTCGCGCTTGTGGCGCCCGAGCCCGGCCACCGAGAGGCCGCCAAAGCCCATGCCGTGGTAGCCCTTGGCACGGCCCACCAGCAGGGTGCGGCGCGCATCGCCGCGCGCCTGGTGGTAGGCGCGCGCGATCTTGAGGGCCGTGTCCACCGCCTCGGAGCCCGAGTTGGTGAAGAACACGTGGTCCATGCCGCCCGGCGCCAGGTCGGCGATGCGCCGGGCCAGGGTGAAGGCAGCCGGGTGGCTCATCTTGAACGACGAGACGAAGTCCATGCGACCCGCGGCCTCGCGGATCGCCTCGGTGATGCGCGGCTGGCCGTGGCCCGCGTTGCAGCACCACAGGCCGGCCATGGCGTCCAGCACCTGGCGGCCATCGTCGGTGGTGTAGTGCATGCCCTGGGCGGCGGTGAACAGCATGGGCTGCTGCTGGAACTGGCGCTGGGCGGTGAAGGGCAGCCAGAAGGCGTCGTCGTTCTGGGGGCTGGAGGGGGTGGCGGAAGTCATGAGGGGCTTTCGGTGGGTGCTGCACAGGGAAGCGCAGGGAGCCGCGTGCCCGCCATGGCGGCATCGTCCCCTGCATGCCTTCTATTATGTTTTTTGTTTTAACAAAAATCAATACACCGACATGAAGCCTTCGCGCACTGCGCCCGCTCAGGCTTTGCCGGGAGGGCGCAGGCGGCTGGCGACATCCAGATGGCGCTGCATCAACAGGGCAGCCAGTTCCGTGTCGCCGGCCTGCAGGCGGTCGAGCATCTCCAGGTGCTCGCGGCAGTTCACCTGCATGCGCTCGGGTCCGTACTTCCAGTCGTAGTTGGACAGGCGGCGCAGGCGGTTCTGGCGCTGGATGTCCATATGGAAGAAACGGTTGCCCGATGCGGCGGCCACGCCCTCGTGGAAGGCGGCGTTCATCTCGAAGAAGGCGATGCTCGACGAATCCTCCGACAGCGTGCGCAGAAACTCCTCGTGCTGGCGGCGCATGTCCTGCGCCCAGGGGGGCGGCAGCGCAAAGCCGGGCTCGCGGATGGCGGCCGGCTCGATCACCATGCGGTAGCGGTAGCTCTCGTGGCGCACGCTAGCGTCCCAGGCGCCCGTGGCAAAGCGCCAGCCATAGCCGAGCTTGGGCTCGATGGCGCCCAGGTCGGCCAGGCGCTCCAGCGCATTGCGGATGGCCGGGCGGCCCAGGTCGTAGGCCTCCATCAGCTCCTTCTCGGAGACGTACTCGCCCAGGTTGCCGTGCTGGCGGTCGTAGGCAATGCGCCGCAGCAGCTCGTCGCTGCCATCGGCCGCCTCGCGGGCGGGGGCGGGCAGGGGCGGCACGCGCAGCAGCTCCACCCCGCGGTGCGGCTTGCGCTCGGCAAAGCCCTGCTGCGCGAGGTGGTCGAGCGCAGCACGCACCGGCGTGCGCGAGACGCCCAGGCGCTCGGCGAGCTGGTTTTCGTTGAGGCGCGCACCGGCCGCCAGGCCGTCCTCGTGGATGAGGCGGCTGATGCGGTCTGCCAGTTCCAGATGCAGGGGGGTAGAAACCATAGTCAGAAACAGTTGATGTTTTTTATTCTACAAAATACAATTCAGTCCATCGATCAATGATCGCTCACTCCACCCATCGCCATGGACCAGACTTTCCCTTGGGGCGCCGACCAGCCCATCCCTTCCTGCCCGTTGATCGAGGTCCGCGGTGCACCGCGCGAGCGCGGCCGCCAGTATGGCGAACAGGCCAAGGCGCGCATCCTGCGCGGCATCGCACATTACTCCACCCAGCTGGAGGGCAGCCAACTCGGCTGGCCCGAGATCGGCACGCTGGTGAAGACTTTCGAGCCCACCATCGAAGCCTTCGATGCCGCCTACCTCGACGAGATGCGTGGCATTGCCGAGGGGGCCGGTGTGTCGTATGAGGCCATCGTGATGCTCAATGCGCGCACCGAGATCCTCAAGCTGGCCGACCGCCGCCGCAAGGGCCAGCCCGCGCAGATCGACCCCGACGGCTGCACCGGCGTGGTCGCGATGCCCGAGGCCACCGCCTCTGGCCGCGTGATCCATGCGCAGAACTGGGACTGGAAGGCGGAGTGCGCCGAGACCGCCGTGGTGCTGCGCGTGCTGCGCGACGACGGCCCGGACATCCTGACCTTCACCGAGGCGGGCGGCATGGCGCGCTCGGGCATGAATTCTGCAGGCATCTCCATCACGGCCAACTACCTGGAGTCCGACCGTGACTACCGCCAGCTCGGCGTGCCCCTGGCCCTGTTGCGCCGCAAGGCGCTGGAGCAGGTGCAATTGGCCCTGGCCATGCGCATCGTGTACTGCACGCCCAAGTCGGCATCCAACAACGTGATGGTCTCGCACGCCACGGGCGTGGCCATCGACTTCGAGTGCGCGCCGGACGAGACCTTCCAGATCCATCCCGAGCGCGGCGTCATCGTGCATGCCAACCACTTCCAGAGCCCGATTGCGCTCTCCAAGATCAAGGACATGGGCATCGTCAACACGCCCGATTCGCTGTACCGCGACCTGCGCGTGCGCGCCCTGGTGGAGCCGCACATCGGCGCGCTCACCCGCGAGCACATCAAGGCCGCGCTGTTCGACGACTTCCAGTCGCCCTGGTCGGTGTGCCGCCCGCCACGCCCCAACTCCAGCAGCAACCTCTCGGCCACGGTGGCGATGGTGGTGATGGAGCCGGCCCTCGGCGAGATGGAAGTCGCCATGCTGCCCGCGCTCAGCCGCCGCTTTGAGGCCTACCGCCTGGACCTGGAACGCCACCTGGCGCTGGCCTGAGCGCGCCCGCTTGCCCCACGAAGAAAGGACCCCGAGATGACTACTGCCCCCTCGCGCTGGCTGTCCCAAGGCCTGGCCATGCTCGCCGGCTGCTGCGCGGTTGGCCTGGCCCAGGCCCAGCCGCAGGCCGACACCCTGCGCATCCGCCTGAATGCCGACATCCGCTCCACCGACCCCGGCGTCAACCGCGACAACAACACCGACGCGGTGATGATGCACGTGCTCGAAGGCCTGGTGGCCTACCGCGAAGACGCCTCCGTGGCGCCGCTGCTGGCCCAGTCGGTCACCCCCTCGGCCGACGGCAAGACCTACACCTTCAAGCTGCGCCAGGGTGTCAAGTTCCACAACGGGGCTCCGCTCACGGCC
Organism: Acidovorax sp. Root219; assembly: GCF_001428665.1. GTDB lineage: Bacteria > Pseudomonadota > Gammaproteobacteria > Burkholderiales > Burkholderiaceae_C > Acidovorax. Next base: position 69,705 of record NZ_LMIJ01000003.1, on the reverse strand, counting down.
GATGACGTGCTCTTCGCCTGGAACCGCTACATGGCCCCGGCCAACAACTGGCGCTGCCTGGCCGAGTTCGACGGGCGTGGCCTGGCCAAGGTGGTCAAGGTGGATGCGCCCGATGCGGCCACCGTGGTCTACACGCTGGACAAGCCCTCGGCCCTGTTCCTGGCGACGCTGGCGCGCGTGGACTGCGGCGGCACGGGCATCTACCACCGCAGTTCGCTTGAGGCCGACGGCAAGTGGCGCGAGCCCGTGGCCACCGGCCCCTACAAGCTCGGTGAGTGGAAGCGCGGCCAGTACATCGAACTCTTGCGCAACGACGGCTATGCGGCGCTGCCCGGCCCGCGCGATGGCAACACCGGCGCCAAGATCGCCGAGACGCCCAAGGTGCGCTTCGTCATCATCCCCGATGCCTCGGCCGCCAAGGCCGCGCTGTTCTCGGGTGGCATCGACCTGAACTACGACATCAACGATGAGGACATGGCCGAGTACAAGGGGCGCAAGGACGTGCTGATGGAGACCCAGGCAACCATGAACGTGCAGGGCCTGCTGTTCCAGACGCGCGACCCGCTGCTCAAGGATGCGCGCATCCGCCGCGCCATCGCGCTCGCGCTGGACATGCCCGAGCTGGTGGCCGCCGTCACCTCGGGCAATGCCCCGCCCAGCCGCTCGGTCGTGCCCACGCCCAGCGCCTTCTACAAGAAGCCGCAGGCTGCGGTGCCGCCGCGCAACCTGGCGCTGGCCAAAAAGCTGCTGGCCGAGGCCGGTTACAAGGGCGAGCCCATCAAGATCCTGGCCACCAAGCGCTACAACAGCGTGTTCAACATCGCCGTGCTGACCCAGGCCATGGTGCAGGAGGCCGGCATCAAGGCCGAAGTGGAAGTGCTCGACTGGGCCACGCTGCTCGATCGCTACACCAAGGGCAACTACCAGGCCATGGCCTTCACCTTCTCGGCCCGGCTGGATCCGGCGCTCTCGTACGAGATGGTGACCGGCCCCAAGGACAAGCAGCCGCGCAAGGTGTGGGACGAACCCCTGGCCCACGAACTGCTGGCCAAGAGCATGGAGACCAGCGACGCAGCCCAGCGCCAGGCCCTGTTCGACAAGCTCGAAGTCCGCATGCGCGAGGACGTGCCCGCGATCTTCATGTACTCGGCTGTGAACACCAGCGCCGCCCGCTCGTACGCCAGGGGTTACAAGGGCTGGGCGCTGGGCACACCGCGTGCCTGGGGCGTGGCGCTGCGCGCTCCGTGAAGCCGATGGCCTGCTGACCTGGTACGCACACCATGGGTTCCTCCTTTCCCCTCTACGTCGGCCGGCGCCTGCTGTGGACGCTGCCGACCCTCTTTCTCGTGAGCCTGATGGTCTTCGTGCTCATGCGCCTGGTGCCAGGCGATCCAGCGCTGCTCATCCTGGGTGACAGTGCCACGCCCGATCAACTGGCCGACCTGCATGCCCAGTTCGGGCTCGACCGGCCCATCCCAGTGCAGTTCACGCTGTGGCTGGGCAAGATGCTGCAGGGTGACCTGGGCCACTCCATCACCAGTGGCGAGGCCGTGCTGCCACTGCTGCTCGAACGCTTCCAGGTAAGCGCCGCCATCGTGCTCGTGGCGGTAGCCCTGGCCGCGCTGCTGGCCGTGCCCGCCGGCCTGCTGGCCGCGTGGAAGCAGAACAGCGTGCTCGACACCATGGTGGTAGCCGCCGCCACGTTCTTCCTGTCCATTCCGAGCTTCTGGCTGGGCCTGCTGCTGCTGCTCTTCGTCGGGCTCAAGCTCGGCTTGGTGCCGGTGGTGGGCTACGTGCCCTTCAGCGAAGACTGGCGCTCGGCGCTGACCTTCCTGATCCTGCCGACCATCACGCTGGCGCTGATCGAGCTCGGCATCCTGACCCGCATGGCGCGTGCCAGCGCGGTGGAGGTGCTGCGCCTGGAGTACGTGACGCATGCGCGGGCCAAGGGCCTGTCGGAGCGGCGGGTGCTGCTGCGCCACGTGCTGCCCAATGCGTTTGCGCCCACCTGGACCATGATCGGCCTGGTACTCGGTAACCTCTTGGGCGGCATCGCGGTGCTGGAGACGGTGTTCACGCTGCCCGGCCTGGGCCGCCTGCTGGTGGATGCGATCTTTGCGCGCGACTACCCCGTGGTGCAGGGCTGCCTGCTGTTCACGGCCGCCATCTACGTGCTCGTCAACCTCGTGGTGGACCTGTGCTATCCCCTGTTCGATCCCCGGGTGTCCGCGTCATGATGATGAAGCGCTTTCTCCAACGTTTGCGCACGAATGCCTTGGTCGGCGGCGTGCTGGTGTCCCTGGTGGGCGCCATGGCCTTGCTGTCGGTGTTCTGGACGCCCTACAACCCCATGGGTGTGGCGCTGCGCCAGCGGCTGCAGCCGCCCTCGGGCAGCTACCTGCTGGGCACCGATGAGTTCGGCCGCGACATCCTTTCGCGCCTGATGGCCGGGGCCGGCACCAGCCTGCTGGTGGCCGGGCTGACCGTGGCGCTGGCTCTGGGGCTGGGCGTGGTGATCGGCCTCGTGGCCGGCTACTTCCGCGGCTGGCTGGACCGGGTGCTGATGGTCTTCAACGACGCCATGCTGGCCTTCCCCGGCATTCTGCTGGCCCTCGGGGTGATGGTCATCGTGGGCGCCAACCAGTGGGGCATCATCGTCGCGCTGGGCCTGGCCTATGCGCCCACCGCAGTGCGCGTGGTGCGCGGCTCGGTGCTCTCGCTGCGCGAGAAGGAGTACATCGAGGCCTCCGAGGTCATCGGCAACTCCGGCCTGCGCACGGTGTTCGCGCACATCCTGCCCAACTGCGTGGCGCCCCTGGTGGTGCTGGCCACCTCCATGTTCGGCTGGGTCATCCTGGCCGAGAGCGCGCTCAGCTTTCTGGGCCTGGGCGTGCCGCCACCGGCACCCACCTGGGGCAACATGCTGGCCTCGGGCCGACCCTACATCGAGACCGCCGCCTGGCTGGGCATTGCGCCCGGCGCCTGCATCGCGCTCACCCTGCTCGGCGTGAACCTGCTGGGCGACGCGCTACGCGACTGGCTCGACCCGCGCATGGAGCGCCGCTGATGCGGCCATCGTCCTACCCCTTGGCGGAAAGAACCGACATGACGACCGAGAAGAACCCGCTGCCGCTGCTGTCCGTGCGTGAGCTCACGGTGCATGGCCCCCACGTCCGTCCGCTGCTGGACGCCGTTTCGTTTGACGTGCCCGCCGGCGGCGTGGTGGCCCTGGTGGGCGAATCGGGCAGCGGCAAGACCATGGCCGGGCGCGCCGTGATGGGCCTGCTGCCGCCCCAGGTGCGCCAGAGCGGCGGCAGCGTGCTGCTGCAGGGGCGTGATGTGGGGACCATGTCGGCGAACGCCTTGCGCGCGCTGCGCGGCTGCGACGTGGGCATGGTGTTCCAGGAGCCCATGGTCTCGCTCAACCCGGCGATGACCATTGCCGAGCAGCTCTTCGAAGGCTTGCGCCTGCACGAGCGGCTGAGCGTAGCCCAGGCACGCGAGCGCGCCATCGCCATGCTGCGCCGCGTGCAGATCGCCGACCCCGAGCGCTGCCTGGCCGCCTACCCGCACCAGTTCTCGGGCGGCATGCGCCAGCGCATCATGCTGGCCTCGGTCATGCTGCTCAAACCGCGCCTGTTGATCGCCGACGAACCCACCACGGCGCTCGACTCGCTGAGCCAGCGCGAGGTGATGGAGATCATGGCCGAGCTCACGCGCACCGAGGGCACGGCGGTGCTGCTGATCACGCACGACCTGGGACTGGTGGCGCGCTACGCGCAATCGGTGGTGGTGCTCGAAAAAGGCCGGCTCGTCGAGGCCGGCCCCGTGCGCAGCGTGCTGACCGCGCCGCGCCAGGCCTACACCAAGAGCCTCATCGATGCGCTGCCCCAGCGCAGCGCCCAGCGCCCGGCACGGCCCGTGCAGGCGCCGCTGATCGAGGCCAAGGACGTGCACGTGAGCTTTCCCGGTGCGCGCCAGGGCTGGCTGTCCAAGGCGACGCCCAAGCTGGCGGTGCGCGGTGTGTCGCTGGCCATCCAGCCCGGCGAGGTGGTGGCCGTGGTCGGGGGGTCGGGCTCAGGCAAGACCACGCTGGGCCGCGCCATGATCGGCCTGTTGCCCGTGGCGGGTGGCGATGTGTGCTTTCGCGGCACGCCGCTGGGCCAGGCCGATGCGGCAGGGCGGCGCGACTTCCGCCTGGCCTGCCAACTGGTGTTCCAGGACCCGTACTCCTCGCTCGACCCGCGCCAGCGCGTGCGCGATATCGTGGCCGAGCCGCTGCGCCACGGCCCGCCGCTCACGCGCGAGGCGCTGCAGGCCTCGGTGGACGCCATGCTCGACGAGGTGGGGCTTGCCGGCTTTGGCGAGCGCTACCCGCACGCCCTGTCGGGCGGCCAGCGCCAGCGCGTGGCGATTGCGCGCGCGCTGGTGCGCAAGCCCGCCTTCGTGGTGGCCGACGAGCCCGTCTCGGCGCTGGACATGACCATCCAGAAGCAGGTGCTGGAGCTGCTCCGGCGCCTGCAGGCCGAGCGCGGCTTCGGCTGCCTGTTCATCTCGCACAACCTGGCGGTAGTGTCCGAGATCGCCGATCGCATCATCGTGATGGAGAACGGCCGCATCGTCGAAGAGGGCAGCGTGGCCGACATCTTCGACCGGCCGCAGCAGCCCTACACCCGGGCGCTGCTGGAGGCCGCCACGACCAGCGACCTGCTGGCCGAGCTGGATGCGGTGTAGCCACTGGCCGGCACAAGAAAATGCAAAAGGCGCCGCCCGCAAGGGCGGCGCCATTTTTACTGGGGCAGCGGTTCAGCCTCTTAGCCCTTGGCGAATTCAGGCCGGTCGTTGGCCTGGGGCTTGAGCGGCTCGGCCGCCTTGCCTTCGGCGCGCTCCTTGCGCCACTGCTCCTTGCGCGCCGTCCACTCCTTCAGGCGCGCATGCGCCACGGTGCTGTCCTTGGCCATGGCGTTGGCATCGGCCAACTGCGCCGTGAGTTCGAGGCGGATGCCGTTCGGGTCGAAGAAATAGATGCTCTTGAAGATGTGGTGGTCGGTCACGCCGAGTACCTCGATGCCGAAGGCTTCCAGGCGCTCCTTGGTGTTCTGCAGTTCCTGCACCGTGTCCACGCGGAACGAAATGTGGTTGACCCACAGCGGGGTGTTGGGCGAGGGCTCGGCCTTCACGTCGTCGCCCAGGTCGAAGAAGGCAATGAACGAGCCGTCCTTCAGGCGGAAGAAGAAGTGCGTGTAGGGGCAGTACTCGCCCGTGCTGGGCACGTGGTCGCTCTGGATGATGTGGTACAGCGGCAGGCCCAGGATGTCCTCGTAGAACTGGCGTGTCTCCTCCGCGTCGCGCGCCTTGTAGGCGTAGTGGTGCAGCTGCTGGAAGGCGGCAGGTGCGGGCAGGCTGGCGAGATCGGGCTTCAGAACGGCATTCATGCGTTGTCTCCTTGGGTCCATGCGGGTGTCGATGTGGAAATTCTACTATTCGTAATCAATTTACGTAAAGGGAATTTTGAAGGCGCGGTTATTTGCGGTACATTGCGCCTCTCGCCAACCACCCGGGGTGTTTTCACCGATGCGCCTGTAAGCCACTTTCACGCTGTTCCGCTCCTGCCTTTTTGCGCAGGTGCGGCTTGATGGTGACCGTGGAGTTCTCAGGCATGGCGACGACCAACCATTCGGGCCAGCGCGCCCGGGGCGACAGCAAGGCTGCTGTCGCTTCTGCTTCCTTTTCCTCTTCTTCTTTTTCGCTCCAGTTCCAGGGCGTTGTCTGGACGCTGCCCGATGGGCAGCCCTTGTGGAGCCAGCCCCTCGACGTGGCCCTGGGCGCCGGTACCACCGGCATCGTGGGTGCCAATGGCGTGGGCAAGAGCGTGTTTCTGCAACTGCTGCTGGGCCGGCTGCAGCCGACTGCGGGCACGGTGTTGCGCGACGCGCGCCTGCACGCCGTGGCGCAGGAGGTGCGGGGAGCCCCCGGCAGCACGGTGGCCGACCTTGCGGGCCTGGCACCCGTGCTGCGTGCGCTGGAGCGCCTGGAGGCGGGCCAGGGAACGCCCGAGGACCTGCTGCGGGCCGATGGCCAGTGGGACCTGCCTGCGCGCTGGCAGCGCGCCCTGCAGGCGCTGGACCTGGGGCATCTGCCAAGCGATGGCGATGCGACCCGGCTGAGCGGCGGCGAGCGCATGCGCGTGGCGCTGGCCGGGGCCTTCGTCTGCGACGCCGAGATGCTGGTGCTCGACGAGCCCACCAACCACCTGGACCGCAGTGCACGCCGTTGGCTGCTGGACCAGGTGGCGGCGCGCCAGGGCGCTGTGGTCGTGGCCAGTCATGACCGTGAACTGCTCGGCATGGTCGACACCATCGTGGAGCTGTCGCCCGCCGGGCTGCGCCGCTACGGAGGCAACTGGGCGCTGTACGCCGCGCAGCGTGCGCAGGAGCGGGCGGCCGCGCAGGCGGCGCTCGACCATGCACGCACCGAGCGCGACCGGGGCAGGAAGGCGCTGCAGCGCGAGCACGAGGCGCAGCAGCGCCGCACCGCGCAGGGACACCGGGTGGGGCGCACAGCCAACCTGGCTCCCATCCTGCTGGGCCGCATGAAGAACAGCGCCGAAGCCCATGCCGGAAACGAGCACGAACGCCAGCGGCAGGCGCGCGAGAAGCTGGATGCAGCCGTGCGCGATGCCGCCCGCCAGGCGCCACAGCAGGCACCCGTGGCACTCGCCCTGCCTGAAAGCAGCGTGCCCTGCGGCAAGCAGGTGCTGGCGCTGGAACAGGTGCGAGCACCGTTTGCTCCCCAGGGGATGCCTGCCCTCGGTGGGGTATGGAATGGTCCCGTGCGCATTGCCATCACCGGGCCCAACGGCTGTGGCAAGAGCACCCTGCTGCGCCTGGTGGCCGGCCAGTTGGCGCCCGCTTCGGGCCGCGTGGTGCGCGGCGTGCGCGCGGCCTGGCTGGACCAGCACAACGCCCAGCTGCTGCCGCCGCACGCGAGCGTGCTGCAGCGCCTGGACGAACTGGGCTCGCCCCTGCCCGAGGCCACGCTGCGCACGCGCCTGGCGCAGCTGGGTCTGGATGCAGACCGCGTGCAGCGGCCCGCCGGGGTGCTCAGCGGTGGCGAGCGCATCAAGGCCGCGCTGGCCTGCGCGCTGTGGTGCGGCGAGCCAGCGCAGATGCTGCTGCTGGACGAGCCGACCAACCACCTGGACCTGGCCTCGGCGGAGGCCTTGCAGGTGGCGCTGCAGGGCTTCACCGGTGCGCTGCTGGTGGTGTCGCACGACCTGCATTTCCTGGCGGCGCTGGCGCCCACGCATGTCTGGGCATGGCATGCCGAAGGCTGGCGGCTCGATGCACGCCTGGCATGAAAAAAGCCACCCGTGGCCGTGCCGCGGGTGGCTTGTGCGGACCAGAAGGCCCGTTGTGGATTACTGCTTGATGGCTTCGATCTGCACCACCAGGCGCACGTTCTTGGGGAAACCCCATTCCACGCCGTAGTTCAGGCCCCACTGGGTGCGGTCGATGGTGGCTTCGAAGTCGCCACCGCAGACTTCACGCTTGAGCATGGGGCTCTGGTAGCAGTTGAACTGCGTGGCCTTCAGGGTCACGGGCAGGGTCTTGTCCAGCAGCGTCAGCTGGCCGGCCACTTCGCTGACCTTGTCGCCGTTGAAGGTGAACTTGTCGGACACGAACTTGATGGTCGGGTACTTGGCGGCGTTGAACAGGTCAGCGCTTTGCAGGTGCTTGTCGAACGGGGGCGTGCCCGAGTTGATCGAGGTGGTGTCCACGGTGATCTCCACCTTGCCGGTCTTGCCGGCGCGGTCGAACTGCACAGTGCCTTCCTTCTTGTCGAAGCGGCCGCGGTTGGTCGTTGCGCCGAAGTGGCTGATCTCGAACGTCACGAAGGTGTGCGTCGGATCGATGGCGTAGGCGGCGCTCTGGGCCTGGGCTGCGCCCGTGGACAGAACGGCGGCTGCGGCCAGTGCGAGCAGGGCGAACGAAGACTTGCGCATGTAAACAACTCCTGAAAAAGGAAGGATCAAGGGAACAGGGAAAGGGAACGCGGAAAAGGGAGGGTGCAGGGCGATCAGAGCTTGCCCACGCCCGTGAGCGCCAGCTTGAACTTGACGGTCACGTCATCGGCCACCATGGAGGTGTCGGCCCATTCGTTCTCGCCGATCTTGAAGGCCAGGCGCTTGATGGGCAGGGTGCCGGTGGCCGTGGTGGTGGCACCGCTCTGGGCCAGCGCCACGGGCACGACCACGTTCTGCGCATTGCCCTTGATGGTGAGCTTGCCGGCCACTTCGAACTTGCCGCCGCCCAGCGCCTTGATGGTGGTGGATTCGAACACTGCCTGGGGGAACTTGGGCACGTTGAACCAGGTGGGCTTGGGCAATTCGGCATCGGTCTCGCGCGAGCCCAGCGTGGCGCTGCCGGTGTCCACGGTGAAGCTGATCTTGCTGGTGTCGGGCTTGGCCGGGTCGAAGGCCACCTTGGCATCGAACTTCTTGAAATGGCCTTCGAGGGGCACGCCCATCTGGCGCGCGGTGAACTGCACCTCGCTCTGTGCGGGGACCAGTTGCTGCTGCGCGAAGGCGGACGGTGCAGCCAGCACGGCGGCGCCCAGCACAAGGCTCGAGACAAAGGAAGATGCTTGCATGAAGGCTCCTGAAAAATCGGTGCGGAAGAACAAGGAAGAGGGCGGAGGGCTGGGGCGGGGGCTCAGCGCGGGCCGGGCAGCATGCGGCCGATGAGGCCGTCCCGGTCGATGAACTGGTGCTTGAGGGCGGCGGCCACGTGCAGCACCACCAGCCCGGCCATGGCAAAGGCGGTGTACTGGTGCCAGGGCTTGATGGCCTCGGCCAGCTCCTTGCTCACGGGCACGAAATCGGGCAATTGCCACAGGCCCAGGAACACGATGGGGAAGCCCGCCGCCGAGCTGTAGGCCCAGCCGATCAGCGGCACGGCCAGGAACAGCGCGTACAGCAGGCCGTGCGTGGCGTGGTGCGCCAGCGCCTGCCAGCGCGGCATGGCCTGCACCATGGCGGCCGGCAGGGCCGGCGGGCGGTGCGTCAGGCGCCAGAGGATGCGCAGCACCGACAGCGTGAGGATGGTGACCCCGGCCCACTTGTGCCAGTTGTAGAGCTTCAGCCGTGCTGGTGAGAACGGCAGGCTGGTCATGTACAGGCCGACGCAGAAGGCACCGATCAGGGCCAGGCCCAGCACCCAGTGCATCAGCATGGCGGTGTGGGTGTAGCGGGCCGGTCGGCTGGTGGGAGTCGGCGTGGAGGATGGCATCTTGGGGAAATCGGCGATGGGGTGGCAGGGCAGGGGTGGGCAGCAGGTGCTGGGAGCAGGTTTTTCGGGCTGGCGCATCCGTCGCTGCCTCGCATGCCGCGCCCCGTGCTGCATGCACAAGGCCCCGCGGTGAGCGCAGTGTAGGAAGCTGCCAGCGCGTTCGGCTTCAGCAGGATTGATGCTTCAATTCAAAAAAACTGAATTGACAGGGGGTGTGCGCTCAAAGTTCCCTCTTGTTTCGCAAAAGGTGGGCGCAGATGGATGGCCGGTAGATGGCCAGGGGATGGGCGGGCCCCCCGCCTGCTTGGTCAGCGGGCGAGTGCGGCTTTTTTCCAGGCCTCGGCGGCGGCGGCTTCGTCGCCGCGCTGTTCGGCCAGCTCTGCCAGGTGGCGCCAGGCGCTGGCGCGCAGGCCGGCATCGGCGAGCTGGTGGGCGGCCTGGGTCAGCAACTGCTGGGCCTTGCCCCACAGCTGGCGCTTGAGGCAGGCCATGCCGGCCATGTACTGCAGGCGCGCATCGCGCGGGTTGGCCTGCTGGGCGGCTTCGATGCGCGCCAGCCAGGGGGCGTCAAGGGCATCGAGGCCCGATTCCAGTGCGCGCACCAGCTTCAGGGCATGGTGTTCGGCCAGCGCATCGGGCAGGTCCACCATGCGCTCCCACACCGGCAGCAGCCAGGCGCGCACCTGCGTGGCGTCACCACCCAGGGTGGCCATGCGCTGCGCGGCCTGGATGGCCAGCTCGGGCATGTTGCGCTCGGAGGTTTCCAGGTCGTCCCACACGCGGCGCAGCTGTGCCGTGTCGTGCGCGCTCTGGATGAGTTCGGTGGCCAGGCCGCGCACGATGCTCTGTGCGGCGGTGGGCGAGAAGGCGCGGTGCTTGGCCAGCAGGCGGGCCGTGTCCAGCGCCTCCTGCGTGCGGCGGGCCAGCCGCGTGGCCTTGAGCTTGATGCGCAGCGCCAGGGTGCGGCGCGCGGCGCCCTGGGGCAGGGCGGCGAGCCATTCGAGGGCGGCATCGGCGTCGCGGTCGTCCAGCGTCCAGCGAGCGGCGCGCATCTGGGCGCCTTCGCGCAGTTCCAGCTCCAGGGCCGTGCCGCGGGCGGGTGCATCGTCGAGCGCGCGCTGCAGATGGCTGTCGCGCGTGGCGGTGTCCTGCAGGGCGTGCGAGCCCTCGGCCGCCACCAGGTGGGCCAGCGAGCGCAACTGGTTGCCATGCGGCACCGACTCGCCGGCGGCAGCCAGGGCGTTCTCCTGCGCCAGCGCGGCCACGGCGGCCTTGCGCGAACGGATGAAGCGCCCGCCCAGCAGGTGCGTCATGGCGTCGAGCAGCGCGCTGTGCATGGCTCGTTCCTTTTGCTGCACGCGCCAGCGGCGGGCCTGGTGCGGCAGCTCCAGCAGGGCCGCCAGGGCCCGCAGGGCGGCATGCACGGTGACGAAGCCGCCCACGAGCAGCAGCACCACCATGTTCAGTGACAGATCGACCCGGTACGGGGGCCAGTAAAGGGTGATCGTGCCCTGGTTGTTGCCCGCAAACAACGCGGCCGCAACGGCCACGCCAAACAACGCCAGGAGCCAGAGTGCTGCGCGCATGCGTGCTGCCCTCTCTCTCAGCGCCCCGCGGCGGCCGTGGCCAGCGCGGAGAGGGTATCGTCCAGGCGCGGCAGCTCGGCAGCCTTCATCCCGGTCTGGGCCTGTTGCAGCACCGTGGCTGCCGCCTGCGTGCGGCGCGAGGCCGGGTCGAAATACTTGTTGAGCGCCGTGGTGGCTGCGGCCAGGTCGGCGCGCGCCGAGTCGAACTGGCGCGCCAGCACGCCCAGGCGCGCATTGAGCAGCTTGAGTTTCAGGTTCTCGCGCAGGAAGAAGGTCTGCTCGGGCGCGAGCAGGATGGCCTCGGGCTGGTCCACCCGGCTCACGCGCACCAGGCTGCGGGCCTCGTCGCGCACCACCTCCCAGCTGCGCTGCAGGGTGGCTTGCCACCAGGGCAACTCGGCCCCGGCTGCGGTGCCACCGGCAGAGCCCGGCGCAGCGGGAGACAGGCCCAGGCGCTTCGTGGACGCGGCCTGGGCCACGGCATTGAGCACGGGCAGTTCGTCCACCTGGCGCACCAGATCATCCAGGCGGGCGAGCAGGCCGGCCGTGTCGGTCACCACGGCGCGGGTCAGGCGATCGAGGTCGCGGTTGATGGCGCGCTGCACGGGGGTCAGGCGTGGCTGTGCGGCGCGCTCGATGCGCTGGTCGGCGCTTTTGAGGGCGGCCACCAGAGGGTCCAGGCTGCCGGTGAGCTGGGACTGTTGCTGCGCCAGGCGCACGGCCGATTCGATGTCCACCACCAGGTTTTCGTCGCGCGAGCGCGACAGGCTCTGCATCAATTCTTCGAGCTGGCTGCGCTGCAGCGCCACTTCACTCACACGGGCCTCGGCCACCGAGAGGCGGGCGGCGGTCTCGCGCACCAGTTCCTCGGCCTGGCGGGCCATGGTGCGTGCCTCGATGGCCAGCGCTCCGGAATCGGCCGACTGGCGCGCCAACTGCTCCTGGATCACGCTCAGTTTCTGCCACAGCAGGCCACTGCTCGCCACGGCGGCCACGGCCAGCACGCCCACCAGCAGGGTGGGCAGGCTGCTCCCACGAGGGGCGACGGGGGTAGCGGGGGCTGCGGCGGGCAGGTCGTTGGGGGGCGCGGAACTCATGGGGCCGATTCTATCGAGGCCACCACGTCTTCCAGCGCCGGCCGACACTCCCTTACATGGCCAAAGCCCATGGCGCGGGCGGTCTGGGCGATGCGCGGGTGCGTGGCCAGGGCCTTTGCAGCCGTCCAGGACCGGCCGGGCAGGGCCTCGGCCAGGTTTGCCACCGCCTCGGAGCTGCTCAGCAGCCACAGCGACCCGTCCTGGGTGGCCGCCTCTGCCAGCGCGGTCTGCTCGGGGGTGAAGCTGGGCGCGCCGCGTTCGTAGGCCACGGCCCAGTCCACCTGGCCGCCTGCGGCCTGCACCTGGCGCGCCAGCCAGTCGCGGCCCGAACCCTCGGAGGATTCATGCACTCCGGCCGAACGGCCGCGCACGATGAGCACGCGGTCCCCGGCCCGGATCTGGGGTGCCACCTGCTGCCACAGTGATTCGGAGTCGAACTGCGCGGCATCGGCGGCGGGGCCGTCGATGGCGGCAGGCGGTACGCCCAGCTGTTCCAGCGCGCGCGCCGTGCCTGGCCCGGGGGCCCATGCACGGGTGCCGGCCGGCAGGGGTGGGGCCCCGTGCAGGAAATACAGCACCGCATTGCTGCTCACGAACATCAGCGCCCGGTAGCCGGGGGCCTGGGCCAGCCGTGCGCGGGCTTGGGCCAGTGCCTGCACAGCCTGAGGGTCGGTACAGGGGCCGATGGCGATCAGAGGCAGGGCGGTGGCGGCCAGGCCGCGCACGGTGAGCTGTTCCACCCACTGGGCCGCCTCGCGCTCGGGCCGCGTGACGATCACCCGGGGCGGCGCAGCGGCCATGTCAGTTGGGGGCGGGCGAAGCCGGGTCCACGCCCCGGGCGCCACCCGCGCGCAGGCGCCGGGCAATCTCGTCGCCCAGCGCTTCGGCCTGGCCCAGGGTGGCCACGGGGGCGCTGGCATGGGCGCGCACCAGCGGCGCATGGGCATCTTCGGGGTCGCCCCAGGCCGCATCGAGCTGCAGCGTGCCGTCGGCGCCCAGGGTGCCGTGCGCTGCCAGGGGCATGGAGCAGCTGCCGCCCATGGCGCGGCTCACGGCGCGCTCGGCGGCCACGGTGAGCCAGGTGGCCTGGTGTGCCAGGGGCTCCAATGCGGCGATGAGGTCCAGGCGGTCGCTGCGCACCTCGATGCCCAGGGCACCCTGGCCGGCGGCGGGCAGCATGGTGGCGGGCTCGAAAGCCAGGCGGATGCGTGATTCGAGCCCCAGGCGCTTGAGGCCTGCGGCCGCGAGCACGATGGCGTCGTACTGGCCTTCGTCGAGCTTGCGCAGGCGCGTATCAAGGTTGCCGCGCAGGGGTTCGATGCGCAGGTCGGGCCGCAGGGCCTGCAGCAGCACCTGGCGGCGCAGGCTGGAGGTGCCCACCACCGCGCCCTGGGGCAGTTCGTCGAGCGAGGCGTAGCGGGGGGAGACGAAGGCATCGCGCGGGTCCTCGCGCTCCATCACGCAGGCCAGGGCAAAGCCCTCGGGCAGCTCCATGGGCACGTCCTTGAGCGAATGCACGGCGATGTGGGCACGGCCTTCTTCGAGCGCGACTTCCAGCTCCTTGACGAACAGGCCCTTGCCGCCCACCTTGGACAGCGATTTGTCCAGGATCTGGTCGCCCTTGGTGGTCATGCCCAGCAGCTCCACGGTGTGGCCGCGGGCCTGCAGCAGGGCCTGCACATGCTCGGCCTGCCAGAGGGCCAGGCGGCTTTCGCGCGTGGCGATCACGATGGGGTGGGGCAAAGGGCGGCTCAAGTTCGTAACCTGTTTGTAATTATTCAGGGGCGGGCGATGCTAGCATGCGCCCGCACCACCCGTGCAGGACGCCGCCCCCATTCCCGGAGACTACCGCATGAGACGATCCGACAAGGACCAGCCCCTGATTGACGACATCCGCCTGCTCGGCCGCATTCTGGGGGACGTGATCCGGGACCAGGAGGGCGTGGCCGCCTACGAGCTGGTGGAGCAGGTGCGCAAGCTCTCGGTCGCCTTCCGCCGCGACGCGGACCAGGAGGCCGATCGGGCGCTCAAGAAGCTGCTCAAGACCCTCTCGGGCGACCAGACGGTGAGCGTGATCCGCGCCTTCACCTACTTCAGCCACCTGGCCAACCTGGCCGAAGACCGCCACCACATCCGCCGCCGCGCCGTGCACGAGCGCGCGGGCGACACGCAGGAGGGCAGCATCGAGGTCGCCCTGTCGCGCCTGCGCTGGGCTGGCATCGCGCCCAAGACCATCTCGCAGACCCTGGCCGGCAGCTATGTGGCGCCGGTGCTCACGGCCCACCCGACCGAGGTGCAGCGCAAGAGCATCCTGGATGCCGAACGCGACATCGCCCAGTTGCTGGCCGCGCGCGACGACATCCAGGTGCGCGCCCAGTTGTACAACACCGCCAAGGACGCGCTCACCCCGCGCGAACTCGCCGCCAACGAAGCACAACTGCGCGCCCGCGTGGCCCAGCTGTGGCAGACGCGCCTGCTGCGCTACAGCAAGCTCACCGTGGCCGATGAGATCGAGAACGCGCTGTCGTATTACGAGGCCACCTTCCTGCGCGAGATCCCCAAGATCTATGCCGACCTCGAGACCGAGCTCGGCCAGTACCCGGTGCACAGCTTTTTGCGCATGGGCCAGTGGATCGGCGGCGACCGCGACGGCAACCCCAACGTCACCGCGCAGACCCTGCAGTACGCCCTGGGGCGCCAGGCCGAGGTGGCCCTGCGCCACTACCTGACCGAGGTGCACTACCTGGGCGGCGAGCTGTCGCTGTCGGCCCGTCTGGTGCAGGTATCGGCCGAGATGGAGGCCCTGGCCGCGCGCTCGCCCGACACCAACGAGCACCGCCAGGACGAGCCCTACCGCCGCGCCCTGACCGGCGTCTATGCGCGCCTGGCCGCATCGCTCAAGGAACTGACGGGCGGCGAGGCGGCGCGCCATGCCGTGGCCCCACAGAATCCCTACGTGAGCGCCGAGGCCTTCCTGGCCGACCTGCGCGTGATCGAGGCATCGCTCAAGTCGCACCATGGCGAGGCCCTGGCCGCCGAGCGCCTGCACCCGCTGATCCGCGCCGTGCAGGTCTTCGGCTTCCACCTGGCCACGGTGGACCTGCGCCAGAGCTCCGACAAACACGAGGAGGTGGTGGCCGAGCTGCTGGCCACGGCGCGCGTCGAGACGGCGTACTCCGCGCTGTCCGAGACCGACAAGCGCGCGCTGCTGCTGCGCCTGCTCAACGACGCGCGCCCGCTGCGCGTGGTGGGTGCCAGCTACTCGGACCACGCCCGGGGCGAGCTGGCCATCTTCGAGGCGGCGCTGGCCATGCGCTACCGCTACGGGCACGAGGCCATCCGCCACTACATCATCAGCCACACCGAAACGGTGAGCGACCTGCTCGAAGTGCTGCTGCTGCAAAAGGAAGTGGGCCTGATGCGCGGCACGCTGGACGGCGATGCGCGCAATGACCTCATCGTGGTGCCGCTGTTCGAGACCATCGAAGACCTGCGCAATGCCGCGCCCATCATGCGCGAGTTCTATGCCCTGCCCGGCGTGGCGGGGCTGGTGCACCGCAGCGGCAGCGAGCAGGACATCATGCTCGGCTACTCCGACAGCAACAAGGACGGAGGCATCTTCACCAGCAACTGGGAGCTGTACCGCGCCGAGATCGCGCTGGTGGAGCTGTTCGACGAGCTGGCCACCAACCACGGCATCCAGCTGCGCATGTTCCACGGCCGCGGCGGCACCGTGGGCCGCGGCGGCGGCCCGAGCTACCAGGCCATCCTGGCGCAGCCGCCCGGCACCGTGCGCGGCCAGATCCGCCTGACGGAGCAGGGCGAGGTCATCGCCTCCAAGTACGCCAACCCCGAGATCGGCCGGCGCAACCTCGAAACCCTGGTCGCGGCCACGCTCGAGGCCACGCTGCTGCAGCCCACCAAGCCGGCCACCAAGGCCTTCCTGGAGGCGGCCGCGCAGCTCTCTCTGGCCAGCATGGGGGCCTACCGCGCGCTGGTGTACGAGACCCCGGGCTTCACCGAGTATTTCTTCAACTCCACGCCGATCCGCGAGATCGCCGAACTGAACATCGGCTCGCGCCCCGCATCGCGCAAGGCCAGCCAGAAGATCGAGGACCTGCGCGCCATCCCCTGGGGCTTCAGCTGGGGCCAGTGCCGCCTCACGCTGCCGGGCTGGTTCGGCTTCGGCGCGGCGGTCGATGCCTTCGTGAACGCCGAGGGCAAGGACCCCAAGGCACAGCTGGCGCTGCTGCAGAAGATGTACCGCCAGTGGCCGTTCTTTCGCACCCTGCTGTCCAACATGGACATGGTGCTGGCCAAGAGCGACCTGGCCCTGGCCTCGCGCTACAGCGAACTCGTCACAGACGCGCGCCTGCGCAAGAAGGTCTTCAGCGCCATCGAGACCGAATGGCACCGCACCGCCGAGGCGCTCACGCGCATCACCGGCGACAAGCAGCGCCTGACGCACAACGCGGCCCTGGCACGCTCCATCAAGCACCGCTTCCCGTACATCGACCCGCTTCACCATCTGCAGGTCGAGCTGGTGCGCCGCTGGCGTGCAGGGCAGGGCGACGAGCGCGTGCAGACCGGTATCCACATCTCCATCAACGGGATCGCGGCGGGGCTGCGCAATACGGGCTGAACTGGTCGGGCCGAGCTGGTCCGGCCACTTTGCCATCCCGGTGCCTGCCTGCTAGCATGGGGCTGACCGCAGTGCGCGGCAGGGAGGGCATGGTGTGGGCATTGGTATCGCGGCCCTGAAGGTGCGGCTGTCGCTGCGGCTGCAGGCGGTCGCGCGCGCCGACTCCATGCGCGCCATCCGCGAGGGACTGCTGTGGGTGCTGCCCTGCCTCATGGTGTCGGCGGTGTTCCTGGTGTCGTCGGTGCTCGCGCAGATGCTCGGCCTGCCCACGCAGACCACGGACCTGCTGGCCGGCCTGCATGCCGAGATCAGCCGCATCCTGCCGCTGCTGATCGCGGCCTCCATCGGCTATATGCTGGCCATCCGCCACAGCCTGCCGCGCCTGCCCGTGGCCTTCCTGTGCTTTGTGTACGTGGCGCTGGCCGCCTACCTGCTGCGCGGGCACCCGCGTGCCGCCGCCACGCTGGTGCTGTTCATCGCCATCGCCTCGCCCATCGTCAACGTGCCCCTCATGGCCCGGCTGATGCGGGTGCGCTGGCTGCAGCTGTCGCGCGGCTCGCTGGTCAGCGACAACGTGGAAGATGCCATGAACATGGTGTTGCCCGGTGTGCTCACGGCCGGATTGCTTGTCGTGGTGCTGACGCTGCTGCAGCAATGGTCGGGCCTGGCGCACTGGAGCCTGCCCCTGGATGTGGTGGACCCGGACCGGCCTTACCTGAATGCCGTGGCGATCACGGGCATGAATTCGCTGCTGTGGTTCTTCGGCATCCATGGCTACCATGCCTTGCAGCCGCTGTTCCAGGTGCTGGAGCTGGCCGTGGGGTGGAATGCCATCGAGGTGCTGGCAGACCAGCCACCGCCCTACCTGCTCAACGCCGGCCTGCTGGGGGCTTTCGCCTTCATCGGCGGGGCGGGGGCCACCCTGTCGCTGGTGGTGGCCGTGCTGTGGCGTGCGCGCAGTCCCGGCCTGCGCCTGCTGGCCCTGGCCAGCTTGCCCATGGCCCTGCTGAACGTGAATGAGCTGCTGCTGTTCGGCATTCCCCTGATACTGAATCCGCGTCTGCTGCTGCCGTTCATCCTCGTGCCGGCCGTCAACGCCTGCCTGGCGCTGGGCGCCGTGCAGGCGGGCTGGGTGCCGGTGGCCACGATGGCAATGCCGCTGAATGCCCCCGTCCTCTTCAACGCCTACGCCAGCACCCAGGGCTCCTGGCCAGCGGTGGTGCTGCAGCTGGCACTGGTGCTGCTGGGGGCCTGCATCTACGCGCCGGCGGTGCGGGCGCTGGAGCGCCACAACGCCACCACGGTGCACCTGCCGGGGCTGGACACCACGTTCTCGCGCCTGCAGGAGCAGGGCCGCCTGTATGCCAGCGACCCGGTGGTCCTGGCGCAGCAGCGGCAGGCCGGCCGCGAGGAGCTGCTGGCCCAGGTGCGCCGCATGGGCGAGTACGAGTTCTTCCTGGAGTACCAGCCCCAGGTGTCGCCACGCACGGGCGAATGCGTGGGTTGCGAGGCGCTGCTCAGGGCCCGCGATGGCCGGGGGCGCACGCAGTCACCGGGGGCTTTTCTGGCATGGCTGACCGAGGCCGGGCTCATGAAGGATGTCGACCTGTGGGTGGCCGACGCGGCCCTGCAGCAGTACCGGCGCTGGCGCAGCGCGGGCTTCGAGTTGCCCATCTCCATCAATGTCACCGGGCCCACGCTCATGTCGGCAGCGCACTGCCAGCGGCTGGTGGCGTTGATAGCGCCTGCCGGCGGCTGCATCAGCGTCGAACTCACCGAGGATGCGCTGGCCGCCGACGTGGGCCAGATGCGCGACGCCATCGCCCGCATCCACGCCGTGGGTGCCCAGGTGGCCATCGACGACTTCGGCACCGGCTATTCCTCGCTCAGCTACCTGCACGCCTTTGAGGTGGACACCATCAAGATCGACCGCAGTTTCGTGGTGGCCAGCGCCGACCCCCGGGGGGCTCGCCTGCTGCAGGGCCTGCTGCATTTCTGCCAGAGCCTGGGGGTCGCCATCGTGGTGGAGGGGGTGGAGACGCTGGAGCAATTGCAGGTGCTGCCCGGCGACATGGACCTGCAGGTGCAGGGCTGGTATTACGGCCGGGCGATGGCGGCCGACGAGCTGCCGGCCTTCGTGCAGTGCTGTACGCTGGCCACCGCCGAACAGGACGCCAGCTCTGCCTCAGTCTCCTAAAAGTTCTCCCACCGCCTTGAGGTCCTCCACCCGGTCGCAGACCGCCTTCACGGCCATCATGACCGGGATGCCCAGGAGCAGCCCCCACAGCCCCCAGAGCCAGCCCCAGGCGAGCACGCTGACGAACACGGCCACGGGGCTCATGCTGCTGGTGCGGCTGGTGAGCCAGGGGGTGAGCAGGTTGCCGATGAGGGTGTGGATGACCAGCGATGCGCCGCCAATGGCCAGGGCCATGTCGATGGTGCCGAACTGCAGAAAGGCCACCAGCGCCGACGCGCCGGCCGTCAAGGCCGAACCGATGTAGGGCGCGAGGTTGAGCACGCCGGCCACCACGCCCCACACCGCCGCATTCTCCAGCCCCAGCGCCCAGTAGGCGCAGCCCGTGGCCACGCCCACCAGGATGCTGGTGAACACCTGCACCAGCAGGTAGCGCTGGATCTGGCCGGTGATGTCGTCGAGCACCTGCATGGTGATGTTGCGCCGCTCCAGGCTGCTGCCCGCAATGCGCACCAGCTTCTGGCGGAACAGGTTGCCCGAGGCCAGCGCGAAGTAGGTCAGGAACACCACCACGGTGAGCTGGCCCACGGCCGATACCAGGCCCATGGTGCCGCTCCACAGGTAGTCGCGGATGTTGAAGGGCGGGCGCTCCACCACCACGCGCTGCACGCCGCGCCGCGCGGGGGTGGCGGCGCTGTTCTCGGCAGCAGCCTGTTCGATCTGGGCAGCGGCCTTCTGCATCGTGTCCAGCGTGCTGGGCATGCCCGCGCGCGCGCGCAGGTTGTCGCGCACCTTCTTGGCCGCCACGGGCAGCGAGTCCACCAGTTGCACCGCCTGGTCGCTCAAGGACCAGGCCATGCTGGCCATGCCCCCCACGATGGCGATGAGCAGCAGGGCCGCGCCCAGCGGGCGCGGCAGGTGCCAGCGGCGCAGGATGTTGACGGCAGGGCGCAGCGCCGTGGTCAGCAGCAGGCTCAGCATCAGCGGGATGAACACCGCGCTGGCCCAGTGCAGCAGGGCCACGCCGGCGAACAGGGCCAGCAGCGCCAGGGACATGTTGCGCACGTCCACCGGCATCTGCAGCATCAGCTGGGTGGGCGTGGCAGGCGCCGCCATGGCGGGCGGGGCGGGCAGGGTCGGGTGCGCGGCTGCTGCCAGGGTGGCGGCATCGGGCGGGCTGGCCGTGCGTTCTGGCCCGGCTTCGGGTTGCGGATCGGCGGCGCCGGGCGTTGCCTGCGCGCCTCCCGGCGCTGTGCCGTCGCACGTGTCGGCAGCTGGCGGCTGTTGCGGCAGGGCTGTGGGTGGAGCGTTGGGGTGGGAGGGGGCGGGCACGGCGGTCATGCGGGGATTGTCACGCACTGTGAGCAAATGTTTTGTAGGTGCCGGCGCCAACGCGCTGGCCGCGCAAATGCAACGCAATTGCCCCGTTATTCGCGCCATGGGGGCGCCGCCGGGCCGCTAGCATGGCTGCATGCAAGTTGAACCATTGGCTGGCGGTCTGCCGCAAGGCCCATCCCAAGGACGACTGCCCGCCGGGCAGTCCGGCATGGCAGTGACCGGGCATGGCGATGTCCGTGTCCGACCCGCCCTGCACCGTGTGGTCGTGCCGCTGCTGGCGGTGGCCTCGCTGCTGGCGGCTGGCTGTTCGTCGCTGGACGTGCCGCGGGCCGACAACTACCCGGCATCGAACCAGAAGAAGGCACGCGCCGTGCACCACTGGGACGTGCTGGCCGACGATGTGGCCACGCGCATCACCGGCAAGATCCGCGACTGGCCTGCGGGCGAACACCCCATCTATGTGTCCGCCTCGGGCGACACCAGCTTCAACAACGGCTTTCGCAAGCTGCTGATCACCCGCCTGCTGGACCGGGGCGTGGTGCTCACCAACCAGCCCTCGGCTGTCACCCTGGCGTTCGAAACCCAGCTGGTGCAGCACCCGGGCCGTGTCTCCAACAGCCTGCCCATGCCCTGGACCCGGCTGGCCCTGGGCGTGGGTGTGGCGCGCGACTGGGCCCACCGTGCGCCCGGCGCCGGCTCCATCGTGGCCGGGACGATCGCGATCGGGGCGCTGGCCGATGCCGCGCAGTACACCACCGACGGCCCCGCCGCTGGCGGCCCCACGCGCACCGAGGTGCTCATCACCACGTCGCTGGAAAGCGGCGACCGCTACCTGGCCCGCACCTCCGACGTGTACTACATCGAGCAGGACGATGCCGTGCTCTACCAGGTCCAGCAACCGCCGCCACCTCCCCCCCCGCCGCCCGCACCCACCCCGGTCAAGACCTGGCAGGTGGTGAGCCCGCCGGTCATGATGATGGTGGCGCCATGAAGCGGCGCACCCTGCTGCGCACGGCCGGCGCGCTGCTGCCGGTGCTGGCCCTGCCGGGCTGTGCCTCGTACTATTACGGTGACAAGTCCGGTGGTGGCGGTGGCGGGCTGATGGACCTCATCACCCCCAGCACCATCGAGCGCAACCACCGCGCAGCCGATGCGCTGCTGCTGCAGGCCCCACTGGACCCTGCGCATGCGGTGCTGGTGGCCACGCTGGTCAATGTGGACCGGCTCAATGAGTCCTCGCGCCTGGGGCGCATCTTTTCCGAGCAGATCGGCTCGCGCCTGGTGCAGCGCGGCCTGCGCGTGACCGAACTCAAGCTGCGCGAGAACGTCGCCATGCAGCGCGGCACCGGCGAGTTGCTGCTTTCGCGTGAAGTGCGCGAGGTGAGCCGCGCGCACGATGCACAGGCCGTGGTGGTGGGCACATACGCCGTTTCGACCACCACACTGTTCATCAGCCTGAAGATCGTGAACCCGGTGGGCAACACCGTGGTGGCCGCGCACGACTATGCGATGCCGGTGGACGAGAACGTGCGCTCGCTCCTGGCAGCGCGGTAGGCCTCGGCCGGGACCGTCGGGAAATCTTCTTTCCAGCAAAAAGCCCCGCACGGCGAAACCGGCGGGGCTTTGTCATTCTTGTGCAGTCCGGCGTTGCCGGGCTGGGAGTCAATGCAACATCAGGGCACCGGCGTTCTTGCTCTTGCCAGCGCGGGCAGGCGGGTTGCACAGGCCGCAGGTGTAGTGGCGGTTTTCATAGAGTTCGGTCACGAACTGGCCCTTGCAGTCAGAGCACTGGGTGCGGGTGAGCATGCCGGCGTCCACGAACTTCACCAGGCGCCAGGCGCGGGTGAAGGACAGCAGGGGTTCGATCTCGGCCGTGGTGACCTGCTCGTTGTACAGGCGGTAGGCCTTGGTCAGCAGTTCCACCGAATCCAGGTCCACGCCCTTGGACAGGTATTCGTAGATGTTCAAAAACAGCGAGCTGTGGATGTTTTCCTGCCAGGTCAGGAACCAGTCGGTCGAGAAGGGCAGTTGGCCCTTGGAAGGCGACTTGCCGGCGATCTCCTTGTACAGGCGGATCAGGCGTTCATAAGACAGCGTGGTCTCCGACTCCAGCACCTGCATGCGGGCCCCCATGCCGATCAGCATCGCAGCGCGCTCGATCTGCTTGGATTCGTTGAGGACGCTCTTGGCTGGGGCTTTGGCGGCAGGCGTGGTCATGGCGGGCTTTCGAAAGGGGCGGTGAACAGGAAGGGCTGCAGGAAAGTGCGGTGCTTCAGAGCACTTCCGACACGCGGCTGGCCATCAGGATGTTGGCGTGCAGGGTGTTGGTGGCTTCGTTGCCCACCTTCTTGGCCGTGTGGTTGGTCAGCAAGCTCCACACCAGGTTGTCGTCCACGCGGAAGCTGCAAAGAAGCGTGTTCCGGGAGGCCAGTTTCAGCACTTGTGCGGCCGACAGCGATGCCAGAATATCGGCAGCGTCTTCGTTCATGCCCAGACGGAACACTGCTTCTGCCTTGTCGTGGCGAATCAGGTTCTGCGCCAGCATCAGGTAGGTCAGGTTGGCTTCGCGGATTTCGGCGAGCAGTTGTTCGTTGGTCATGGCAGGGTTCCTTTGTTCCAGTTCCGGGTCTTCGCCTTGCCATGCTGTTTGCATGTTTTGCGTGATCCGTTGAAATGGATTGTGAAACCGGGCCAATCAAAAATTAAGTCAGCGTTGCTCTGTGCAGCGTGTCTGGTTCAGGGGTGGTGCGTGTAGGAATTTGCCTTACAAAACACCAAGCCCAGGTCCTGCGCCCCAGAGCGCTGCGGCCTGCTGCCGCCAGGTGGTCAAACGCCCCCAACCCTGCTCAGCCGCGTTCCACCGGGCGCGAAGAATCGCTCACCCATTCGCTCCAGCTGCCGGCAAAAAGCGATGTTTTTCCGAGTCCGGCGACCTCCATGGCGATCAGGTTGGGCAGCGCGCTCACACCGCTGCCGCACTGGTGCACCACGCCGGTCGGATCGCGGCCTGCCAGCAGGGCGTCGAACTCGGCGCGCAGCACGGCTGCGGGCTTGAACTTGCCATCGGGGCCGATGTTGTCCACGAAGGGGCGGTTCAAGGCGCCGGGAATGTGGCCGGCCACCGGGTCCAGCGGCTCCACCTCGCCCCGGTAGCGGGGCGCAGCGCGTGCGTCGACCACCGTCTGGCCGGGTTGCTGCAGGTTGGCCAGCACATCGCTGGCCGTGGCCAGGCGGCGCAGCGGCTCCTTGAGTTCGAAGTTGGACTGGAAGTGCGCTGGTTCTTCACCGCTGGCGACTGCGCCGCCCGCAGCCTGCCAGGCCTGCAGGCCGCCGTCGAGCACGGCCACGGCATCGTGCCCGGCCCACTTGAGCATCCACCACAGGCGGCCGCAGTAGTTGGCGCCCTGGCGGTCGTACACCACAGCCTGCATGCCATTGGCAAAACCCACGCTCGACAGCCAGATGGCAAAGCGCTCGCGGCTGGGCAGCGGATGGCGGCCGCCCGATGCGGGCATGTCCGCCTCCTGGGCCGTCAATACGGTGCCGGAGGCGCCGGGCGCGCCGTGCTTTGCACTCAGGTTCTCGTTGAGATCGGCATACACCGCGCCGGGAATATGGGCCTGCGCATACTGCTGCGCGCCTGCGCTCGATTGCATCAGGTCGAAGCTGCAGTCGAACACCATCAGCGGCGCGCCGCTGGCGATCAGGGTTTGCAGTTCGGTGGCGGAGATCAGGGTGGTGTAGGTCATGGCAGCGGTTGGGGCAATGGCGAAGGGATGCCCCGCATTGTGTCAATGGTTGGTGTCCACAGTCGTATCAATGTTCTTCAGCCGGGGCTCCGGGAGCCGCGCGGGCGCGCAGCACGGTGGCCGCGATGCCGCTGCCCACGATGAGCACCATGCCGGCCCAGGCGATGGGCGGCAGCACGTCGCCGAACAGCGCCACGCTGTAGATCGCCGCGAAGACGATGCCCGAGTACTGCAGGTTGGCCACCACCAGGGTGCCGCGCTGCGTCTTGGCGCTGGCGTAGGCGCGGGTCATGCACAGCTGGCCGCCTGCGGCCAGGATGCCGATGGGCAGCAGCCACAGGGCCTGCCAGCCGGGCCACACCGAGGTGCCCGTGAACAGCAGGGCCACGCCGCCGGCCACCGCCGAGCCCACGGCGAAATAGAACACCGTGCGCGACTCGGGTTCGCCCAGGCGCGACAGGGCCACCACCTGCATGTAGGCAAACGCGGCCGACAGGCCCGACAGCAGGCCGATCATGCCGGCGAAAGCCTGGTTCTGGTCCAGGCTGGGGCGCAGCATCATCACCACGCCGACGAAGCCGGTGAGCACGGTGACGATCAGCGTGCCCTGCAGCGCCGGGCGTGGCGCGGCGGCCGAGGG
The DNA here is from genome assembly GCF_001428665.1 of Acidovorax sp. Root219. Lineage (GTDB taxonomy): Bacteria > Pseudomonadota > Gammaproteobacteria > Burkholderiales > Burkholderiaceae_C > Acidovorax. Next base: position 45,169 of record NZ_LMIJ01000003.1, on the reverse strand, counting down.
GCGCCACGCCAGCAGCGTGCCGCCGACCAGGAAGGCGGCAATCCACACGCTGCTCATGTAGTTCAGGGTCATGGCCGTGGCCAGGGGCAGGTGGGCGATGGCATAGAACCAGGCGCCGAGCGACACCACTCCCACCAGGCTGCGCCAGGCATGCATGCCTGGGTAGGCGGTGCCCAGGGTGACCTTCTGCGAGCGCGCCAGCAGCCACAGGATGGCCATGCCGATGAGGCCCCGGTAGCAGACCAGTTCGGCTGAGTTGAAATGGGCCGAAGCGATCTTCACGCACACCCCCATGCTCGCAAAGAGGAACGCGGCCAACACCATCCAGAGGGCTTGCATGGGGAAATGGAACTTGAAAGTGAAAATAGCTGCCGTGCTTGAAGGCCAAGCACTGGCAGCTATTGTAATGAGAGCGCTTTGGGCAATGGCCGCTATTCGGCGGCGTTTACCTCGCTGTTCAGGTTTTCAGCGCTGGGGGACTGCCTCGCCCATCGCGCCGCGGTACCACTCGTGGAAGTGCTGCATGCCGTCTTCCATGGGGCTTTGGTAAGGGCCCACTTCGTTGTCGCCGCGCGCCAGCAGGGCCTTGCGGCCGGCGTCCATGCGCTCGCCGATCTCGTCGTCCTCGATGCAGGTCTCCATGTAGGCGGCCTTCTGTGCCTCGACGAACTCGCGCTCGAAGGCAGCGATCTCCTCGGGGTAGTAGAACTCCACCATGTTCAGCGTCTTCGTCGGGCTGATGGGGTGCAGCGTGGACACGGTGAGCACATGCGGGTACCACTCCACCATGATGTGCGGGTACAGCGTGAGCCAGATGGCGCCATGCTTGGGCGGCTTGCCGCCGCGGAATGCGAGCAGCGCTTCGTGCCAGCGCTCGTACACGGGGCTGCCGGCCTTGCCCAGGCGGTTGGCCACGCCCACGGTCTGCACCGAGTAGTTCTTGCCGAACTCCCAGCGCAGGTCGTCGCAGGTCACGAAGCTGCCCAGGCCCGGATGGAAGGGGCCTACGTGGTAGTCCTCCAGATAGACCTCGATGAAGGTCTTCCAGTTGTAGTTGCACTCGTGCAGCTCCACGTGGTCGAGCACGTAGCCGCCGAAGTCCAGGTCGGCGCGCGGGCCCATCCGGGCCAGGTCGGCCGCCACGTCGCAGCCGTTGTCCTCGAACAAAAGGCCGTTCCACTCGCGCAGCGGGTAGTTGTTGAGGTTCAGGCAGGGGTCGTCGGCAAAGTGCGGCGCACCCAGCAGCTCGCCCTTGGCGTTGTACGTCCAGCGGTGCAGCGGGCACACGATGTTGCCGCCCGCGCTGCCCTTTTGCTGCGTGTGCAGCGAGCCGCGGCCCTTGAGCATGATGGCCTGGCGGTGGCGGCAGACATTGGAGACGAGCTCCACCCCGCCCTGGGCATTGCGCACCAGGGCCCGACCCTCGGCCTCGTGAGGCAGGGTGTAGTAGTCGCCCGCGTTGGGCACGGACAGTTGGTGCCCCACATAGCGGGGCCCGCGCTGGAAGATGGTGTCCAGCTCGCGCTGGAACAGCGCTGGGTCAAAGTAGCTTGAAACTGGTAGTTGGCTTGCGGCCTGCTGCAGTTGAAGACTTAAATCAGACATGGGTGACCTGACCTAAAGACTCCCCACAGGGAGGTGTGCCACGGTTGGCACATCTGGAAAAAAGAAACCGGCGCATAGGCCGGCTGGACGAGAATGGGATTATAGCCAATGGGGTTATTCGGCGCCCCCATTCCCGCACCCCCCCTGCGTGTATTGGCGCGCTGGCAGCGGTGCGCGCGCCGATGGTGTGGGGTCGGCCGGGCGTGGCTGCGTTCAAGGCGGTGGCAACGTTTACCGGCAATGCTCTCCAAACCGGGCCCTGTGCGGCGGCCGCTGGTTCGCTGGGCCTAAAATCAGGGGTTTTTCCATTCGCGGTGCTGCCGCCTCCACCCATGCCCAAGGCCACCGCCACCCCCGTGCCCCCCGCCGAACCCGCCAGCTACGAAGCGGCGCTGGAAGAGCTGGAGCAGCTCGTGGGCCGGATCGAGTCGGGCCAGTTGCCCCTGGACCAGATGCTCGCGGGCTACCAGCGTGGCGCCGCGCTGCTGGCGTTCTGCCGCAAGCGCCTGGATGCCGTTCAGGACCAGATCAAGGTGCTGGACGAAGGCGGCCTGCACGCCTGGACGCCCGAATGAGCGCGGCGCCCGTGGTGAACTCCCCCCTGGACCTGGCTGGCTGGAGCCTGCGGCACCTGGCCCGTGTGGAAGAAGCCCTCTCCCGCTGGGTGGGCGAGGGTGCGCCCGCCGGCCTGGGCGAGGCCATGCGCTATGCGGTGCTCGACGGCGGCAAGCGCCTGCGCCCGCTGCTGGTGCTGGCGGCCGAGGAGGCTGTGTGCAGCGGTGCCGAGGTCGAGGCTTCGGCGCATGCCGTGTCCGACGAAGCGGCCCTGCGCGCCGTATCTGACGAGGCTGCCCTGCGGGCAGCGTGCGCCGTCGAACTGATCCATGCCTATTCCCTGGTGCACGACGACATGCCGTGCATGGACAACGACGTGCTGCGCCGCGGCAAGCCCACGGTGCACGTGCAGTTCGGCGAAGCGCAGGCCCTGTTGGCCGGCGATGCGTTGCAGGCCTTTGCCTTCGAGCTGCTGACCCCCGACGATGGCCGCGTGCCCCCGGCAGTGCAGGCCGTGCTGTGCCGCCTGCTGGCGCGCGCGGCGGGTTCTGCCGGCATGGCCGGCGGCCAGGCCATCGACCTGGCCAGTGTGGGCGTGGCCCTCACCGAGGACCAGTTGCGCCACATGCACCGCCTCAAGACCGGTGCGCTGCTGCAGGGCAGCGTGATGATGGGCGTGGCCTGCGGCCCGGCGAACGCGCAGGCGCATGAGGCCCTGTCCGACTACGGCGCTGTCATGGGCCTGGCCTTCCAGGTCGTGGACGACATTCTCGACGTGGTGGCCGACTCCGCCACGCTGGGCAAGACCGCCGGCAAGGACGCCGCGAGCGACAAGCCTACCTATGTGTCCCTGTTGGGCCTGGCGCCGGCACAGGCCTACGCCCGCGAGCTGCAGGTGCAGGCCCACGCGGCCCTGGCGCGCAGCGGCCTGGCAGACACCCGCGCCCTTGCAGCCCTGGCCGACATGGTGGTGGACCGGACCCACTGATGGCGGTGAACAGGCTGCCCGCGTCCGTTGGTACGATGCGCCAGGAAGCGCTGGCAGCCACCAGCGCCCGCCGTCTGCCCCGTGCGCACTGAACGACCCAAGAACAACATCCAATGTCCACGACTTCCTACCCCCTGCTGCAGAACGTGAACGACCCGTCGGATCTGCGTGCCCTGTCGCGCGCCGATCTCAAGGCCCTGGCCACCGAGCTGCGCGCATTCGTGCTCGAAAGCGTGTCGCAGACGGGCGGGCACCTGAGCTCCAACCTGGGCACGGTGGAGCTTACCGTGGCCCTGCACCACGTGTTCAACACGCCCGAAGACCGGCTGGTGTGGGATGTGGGCCACCAGACCTACCCGCACAAGATCCTCACCGGGCGGCGCGACCGCATGCACACGCTGCGCCAGATGGGCGGCATCTCGGGCTTTCCGCAGCGCGCCGAAAGCCCGTACGACACCTTTGGCACGGCACACTCCAGCACCAGCATCTCGGCTGCGCTGGGCATGGCGCTGGCGGCCAAGGTCAAGGGCGAGAGCCGCCATGCCGTGGCCATCATCGGTGACGGTGCCATGACGGCCGGCATGGCCTTCGAGGCGCTGAACAACGCCGGCGTGGCCGATGCCAACCTGCTGGTGGTGCTCAACGACAACGACATGAGCATCAGCCCACCGGTGGGCGCGCTCAACCGCTACCTGGCCCAGCTCATGAGCGGCCAGTTCTACGCCGCCGCCAAGAACGTGGGCAAGACCGTGCTGCGCCCGGTGCCGCCCCTGCTGGAGCTGGCCAAGCGCTTCGAGCAGCAGGCCAAGGGCATGGTGGTGCCTGCCACGCTGTTCGAGAAGTTCGGCTTCAACTACATCGGGCCCATCGACGGCCATGACCTCGACTCGCTGATCCCCACGCTCGAGAACATCAAGGGCCTCAAGGGCCCGCAGTTCCTGCACGTGGTCACCAAGAAGGGCCAGGGCTACAAGCTGGCCGAGGCCGATCCCGTGGCCTACCATGGCCCGGGCAAGTTCGACCCCGCCGTGGGCCTGGTCAAGAGCACGGCGACCCCCAAGCAGACCTTCACCCAGGTGTTTGGCCAGTGGCTGTGCGACATGGGTGCGCAGGACAAGCGCCTGGTGGGCATCACCCCCGCCATGCGCGAGGGCTCGGGCATGGTGGAGTTCGAAAAGCGCTTTCCCGAGCGCTACTACGACGTGGGCATTGCCGAGCAGCATGCCGTCACCTTTGCGGCTGGCATGGCCTGCGAGGGCCTGAAACCGGTGGTGGCCATCTACTCGACCTTCCTGCAGCGCGGCTACGACCAGTTGATCCACGACGTGGCGCTGCAGAACCTGCCCGTGGTGTTCGCGCTCGACCGTGCCGGCCTGGTGGGGGCCGATGGCGCCACCCACGCGGGCGCCTACGACATTCCCTTCGTGCGCTGCATCCCCAACATGAGCATGGCCTGCCCTGCCGATGAGCGCGAGTGCCGCCAACTGCTCAGCACCGCCTTCGAACAAAGCCACCCCGTGGCCGTGCGCTACCCGCGCGGCAGCGGGGCCGGCGTGGCGCCGCTCGCGGGCCTCGAAGGCCTGCCCTTCGGCAAGGGCGAGATCCGCCGCGAGCGCAAGGCCGCTGATGGGGCGCAGGGCCCGCGCATCGCCATCCTGGCTTTCGGCACGCTGCTGTACCCCGCGCTCGAGGCCGCCGAGGCGCTCGACGCCACGGTGGCCAACATGCGCTGGGCCAAGCCCATCGACGTGGAGTTGCTGCGCGACGTGGCCGAGCGCCACGATGTGCTGGTCACCGTCGAAGAAGGTGCCACCATGGGCGGGGCCGGCAGCGCCGTGACCGAGGCGCTCAACGACGCCGGCATCGTGCGCCCGGTGCTGCAGCTGGGCCTGCCCGATGTGTTCATCGAGCACGGCGACCCGGCCAAGCTGCTGTCGCTGCAGGGGCTGGATGCGGCGGGCATCGAGCGCGCGGTACGCGCCCGCTTCCTGGCCTGAGAGGCCCACGGCTTGAGAAGTGCGGCCCTGGGCAGTCCCGCTGCGCGGGTGCTGTCGAAAACCCGCACAGCCCGTTGGCGGGGCGCCTCCTACAATGCAGGCGCGCTGCATTGATCTGCACGCGTGCCCCTGCGCAGCAATCGCTGCCGCATCCACCCCCGCGGAAACAGGAGACCAGCCGTATGCATCGCCGTTCGCTCATCAAGCACACCGGCCTGGCGGGTGTACTGGCCTCTGGCGTCGCGCCGGCCGTGCACGCCCAGGCCACGCTGCGGTGGCGCATTGCATCGAGCTTCCCCAAGTCCTCGGACACCATCTACGGCGGCGCCCAGGTGTTTGCCAAGGCCGTGCGCACCCTGTCGAACGGCAAGTTCGAGATTTCCGTGCACCCCGGTGGCGAGTTGATGCCGCCCTTCGACGTGGTGGATGGCGTGCAGGGCGGTGCGGTGGAGATGTGCCACGCGGTTCCCTACTATTTCTACGACAAGAACCCGGCGTTTGCCCTGGGGTGTGCCGTGCCCTTCGGTTTCAATGCGCGCCAGATGAGCGCCTGGATGCTGCACGGCAACGGGCGCAGGCTCATGAACGAGTTCTATGCCGGGTTCAACATCGTGAGCTTTGCCTGCGGCAACACCGGTACGCAGATGGGCGGCTGGTTCCTGCGCGAGGTGAAGACCCCTGCGGACTTCAAGGGCCTCAAGATCCGCGTGGGCGGCGGGTTGGTGGCCGAGGTCATGCAGCGGCTCGGCGCCATTCCCCAGAGCCTTCCGGGTGGCGAGATCTACCAGGCGCTGCAAAAGGGCAGCATCGACGCGGCCGAGTGGATCGGCCCCTATGACGACCAGAAACTGGGCTTCAACAAGGTCGCGCCGTTCTACTACTACCCCGGCTGGTGGGAGGGCGGGCCCGAGGTGGACCTGTTCGTGAACAAGAAGGCCTACGACGCGCTCACGCCCGACTACCGCTTCATCATCGAGGCCGCAGCCTCCATCGCGCACACCGACATGCTGGCGCGCTACGACGCGCTCAACCCCAACGCGCTCAAGCAACTGGTGGCCGCCAAGACCAAGGTGCTGCCCTTCTCGCAGCTCATCCTGGACGCCGCATTCCGCGCTTCGATGGAAGCCTTTGCGCACAACGACGCGAGAAGCCCCGAGTGGAAGAAGATATACGCCGACATGCGCAACTTCCAGCGCGACCAGATTCTCTGGTTCCGCTTTGCCGAGGCGCGTTACGACACCTTCATGTCGGCGCAGAAGATCTGACGGGCAAGCCCTGATGTGCCTCGCCTGCCGGGGATGCCTGGCACCGTTGCTTGCAGAACCCTGAAGCCCTCTTGCGATAGCCGGGATTTCACGGGAAAACCCGCAAATCTGCAGGGGGGCATGTTCCTACAATGATCTCGGCTGAAACCAGTCCTGGGCTTGCCGCGCACAACGCGTGCTGCCCGGGTTTTGCAATCAAATACATTGGAGAGAACCTCATGGATCGTCGCTCAATCATCAAGAATGCCGGTATTGCTGGCGTGCTGGCCGCAGGCATTGCGCCTGCCGTCCACGCACAGGCCGCCATTCGCTGGCGCCTGGCTTCCAGCTTCCCCAAGTCGCTGGACACCATCTACGGCGGTGCCGATGTGTTCTCCAAGGCCGTCAAGGCCATGTCGGGCGGCAAATTCGAAATCTCCGTTCACGCGGGTGGCGAGCTGATGCCTCCCTTCGGCGTGGTGGATGGCGTGCAGCAAGGCACTGTCGAGATGGCGCACACCGTGCCGTACTACTTCTATGGCAAGAATCCTGCGTTCGCATTGGGTTCGGCCGTGCCGTTCGGTCTGAATGCGCGCCAGATGACTGCCTGGATGATGCACGGCAACGGCCGCACGCTCATGAACGAGTTCTACGCCGGCTACAACATGATCAGCTTTGCCGGCGGCAACACCGGAACCCAGATGGGTGGCTGGTTCCGCAAGGAAATCAAGGCGGCAGCCGACTTCAAGGGCCTGAAGATGCGCCTGGGCGGCGGCCTGATCGGTGAAGTCATGCAGAAGATGGGCGCCGTGCCCCAGAGCATTCCTGGCGGTGAAATCTACCAGGCGCTCGAGAAGGGCACGCTGGATGCCGCCGAGTGGGTGGGTCCTTACGACGACCAGAAGCTGGGGTTCAACAAGGTCGCCCCGTTCTACTACTACCCCGGCTGGTGGGAAGGCGGCCCGGAAGTCGACTTCTACGTCAACCAGAAGGCCTTCGACGGCCTGTCGGCCGAGAACAAGGCCATCGTCGACGCCGCATCGAAGGCAGCCCACGTCGACATGCTGGCCAAGTACGATGCCCTGAACCCCACGGCCCTCAAGCAACTGGTGGCCGCCAAGACCAAGGTGCTGCCTTTCTCGCAACCCATCCTGGAGGCATCGTTCAAGGCCTCGATGGAAGTGTTCGCCGAGAACGACGCCAAGAGCCCCGAGTGGAAGAAGATCTACGCGGACATGCGCTCCTTCCAGCGTGACCAGGTTCTGTGGTTCCGCTTCGCTGAATCGCGTTTCGACACCTTCATGGCTGCCCAGAAGCTCTGAGGTCCGCCAAGGCGTGGCGGCGGTCGCCGCTGCCGCGCCATGGTCCGAAAACCCGCCCTTCATTGGCGGGTTTTTTTTCGCCTGCCTTTCTTGGTCGAGCAGCGCCATGGCACATGCAGCCATGGTCTCAGATGGCCTGTCTATCGCGGGAGCGCTGCCCACGAACCCCATGGAGCCAGCTTCCTGCGCATGTGCCCGTGGTTCGCGCGTGGGGTCAAGTCCCCGAAGCCGCCGCCAGTGGCCCATTTTGTTGTGCGCGCTTCTTGTGCGCGCACAAGCAGACAGGCCCAGGTTGGCAGGGCAACGAAGCACGCTGATGCCACGGAGTCGCTGCCTGGTCGCGCCTGGGCAATGAATGCAGGCCGCCAACAAAAAAGCCCCTGCAGGTCCAGAGAGCATGTCTCCATCTGCAGGGGCTGCTGGATGGGACCGTCATGGTCCCACCCGGTGCTGGTGTATTGCCTACTTCTTGTCGGTGGACATCGAGTCTTGCAGTGCCTTCATCGGGTCATCGGCCCCAGGTGCGGCGTCAGGTGCCGGGGCCGCTGGCGCGCTGCCTTCCATGCCCGCCGTCGGGTCCGCAGCCTCAGGTGCGGTTTGCATGGTGGCTTCCATTTCCTGGCGGACCTTGTCGAGGTCATACACGACCTCCTTGTCCAGCCCGCTGGAGACGATGCCCGGGAACGCAATGACCAGGCCCACCATGATCAGCTGGATGATCACGAACGGCACGGCACCCCAGTAGATCTGCATGGTGGTGATCGGCTGGGTCAGCTTGCCGGTCACCTTGTCTATGTACTCCTTGGTCGGCGCCACGCTGCGCAGGTAGAACAGGGCGAAGCCGAAGGGCGGGTGCATGAACGAGGTCTGCATGTTGATGCCCAGCAGCACGCCGAACCAGATCAGGTCGATGCCCAGCTTGTTGGCCACTGGCGCGAGCAGCGGAACCACGATGAACGACAGCTCGAAGAAGTCCAGGAAGAAGGCCAGGAAGAAGATCATGATGTTCACCACGATCAGGAAGCCCAACTGGCCACCCGGCAGGCCAGTGAGCAGGTGCTCCACCCACAGCGGGCCATCGACACCCTGGAAGGTCAGGCCGAAGATGGTGGCCCCCACCAGGATGAACACCACGAAGCACGACAGCTTGGTCGTGGTCTGCATCGCCTGTTTGAGCAGCGTCATGCTCAGGCGGCCGCGCACCAGGGCCATGATGAATGCGCCCAGCGCGCCCATGGCGCCGCCTTCGGTGGGGGTTGCCACACCGAGGAAGATGGTGCCCAGCACCAGGAAGATCAGCAGCAGTGGCGGGATCAGCACGAAGGTCACGCGCTCGGCCACCCGCGAAAGCAGGCCCAGGCGGGTGATCTTGTTGACCATGGCTGCGACGAACGCCAGGGCCACGCCAAAGCACATGGACACCACGATGGTTTCGTCCAGTGCCACGCGCTCCACCGTTTCGCCGGACCACCAGGTGTGCAGGGCGGGCATGTTCTTGGCTACGTAAACCGAAGCGGCCGTGCAGACGATGGTCAGCACCGCCAGCGAGGGCAGGCCGTTGTTGCCGTTGTCTTCGCGCAGGGTGCGGGCTTCGGGCGGCAGTGCCGGTACCCAGTTGGGCTTGAAGATCGCGATCAGGATCACGTACAGGGCATAGAAGCCGCACAGCATCAGGCCGGGAGCGAAGGCGCCCTTGTACATGTCGCCCACGGAGCGGCCCAATTGGTCGGCCAGGATGATGAGGACCAGGGACGGCGGGATGATCTGCGCCAGCGTGCCGGAGGCAGCGATGACCCCGGTGGCCAGGCGCCGGTCATAGCCGTAGCGCATCATGATGGGCAGGGAGATCAGGCCCATCGAGATCACCGAAGCAGCGACCACGCCGGTCGTGGCCGCCAGCAGGGTGCCAACGAAGATGACGGCCAGTGCCAGTCCACCGCGCACGGGACCGAAGAGTTGGCCAATGGTCTCCAGCAGGTCTTCCGCCATCCCGCTTCGCTCCAGTATCAGCCCCATGAGCGTGAAGAACGGAATGGCCAGCAAGGTGTCGTTCTGCATGATGCCGAAGATCCGCAGCGGCACGGCCTGCAGCAGGGCTTCAGGCAGTACGCCCAGCTCCACGCCGATGAAGGCGAAGAACAGGCCGCAGGCCCCCAGGCTGAAGGCCACGGGAAAGCCCAACAGCAGAAAGACGATCAGCCCCGCGAACATGATCGGGGCGAGGTTGTGTATGAAGAATTCCATGATTTTTTGGTCCCCGCTCAAGCGGCCTTGTCGGCGGTGTTACCGGTGTTCTTGGCGGCTTCGGACAGGCGGCGGATCGAGTCGGCCAGCTCTTCCTCTGCCGTCTTCTCGGCTTTCTTGGTCGTCGGGTCTTCGATCAGGCCTTGCAGGAAGGCTATGCGCTTGATGAGCTCGGACCAGCCTTGCAGCAGCAGCAGCCCGAAGCCCAGCGGCATCATGAGGTACACAGGCCAGCGCAGGAGGCCACCCGCGTTGTTCGACATTTCGCCCGAGACGAACGCGCGGTAGAAGAACGGAATGCCGTACCAGAGCACGGCCAGGCACACGGGCGTGAGAAAAACGATGAAGCCGAAAATGTCGATCAGGATCTGCTTGCGCTTGGACAGGCGGCCGGAGATGACGTCGACCTTGACATGCTCGTTCTGCAGCAGCGTATAGCCTGCCGCAAGCAGGAACGACGCCGCAAACAGGTACCACTGCACTTCGAGAAAGGCATTGGAGCTGATGTTGAACGCCTTGCGCACGATGGCATTGACGCCGCTGATCAAGGTCGAGGCCAGAATGAGCCAGATGACGTATTTGCCGATCTGGGTACTTAGCCAGTCGACCCCCCGTGAGAATTTAAGTAGAGCCTGCATGGTGTCTCCAATAAAAAGGCTGTGCGTAGGACATGCACGACGCATCCACGGATAGGTGCATGCATCGTACAAACTGTGACAACGGCGCGATTCTACGGAGCACTTTAATGGGAGCCTGACGGCAGTGTGACGGTGTTATCCCTTGGTGTAGACTCAATTGTTTGCTATTATAAAAGTAGCAATTAGGGTTTCTTCCTAGGCTCCAAAAGGCGCCAGACACCGACAAAAGGCGCCAAGGTGCAGTGGTACGGAGTGCGAAGGCTTAACAAGACCGCCGCATCCAGCATCGTCTGCCAGCGGGCGTTGCGGCGCAGTTGTACCGCGAGGCACTGCTGGTTTGTGTGACGGGGCCAGTCCAGGGCATTGCGCATTCAGAATGCCGGCGGCCTCTGGCTGCGCTTGGGCTGGGCAAACTGCCACCAGGGCAGCACGGCGCTCATGGACAGCACCTCGCCGCAGTGCATGGGTGCGTAGCCTGGCAGCGCCGCCATCTGCGCCTGCCAGGCAGGGGTCTGCAGCAGGTCGCGCAGCGCCTGGGTGGCCGGCTGCTCCAGTGTCGACTTCAGGCAGGCCAGGTGGTAGCGCTCCTGCACCAGGGGCACGAAGCCCAGCCCCCGGGCATGGGCCGCCAGTTCGATGCCCATGCCCACGTCGGCGGCGCCCGCCGCCACCGCCTGGGCCACGGCCGTGTGCGAAGGCTCGTGGCGCTCATAGCCTTGCAGGTCGCCAGGGCCCAGATCCGATTGCGCCAGCAGGTCGTCCAGCAGCACCCGGGTGCCGGTGCCCAGGGGCCGGTTCACGAAGCGCACGCCCTGGCGGGCCACGTCGGCCAATGTCTGCAGGCCCAGCGGGTTGCCCCGCGCGACGATCAGCCCCTGGGTGCGCTGCGCAAAGCCGATGATCTTGTGGCGCCCCGGCCGCAGCAGGGGCTTGTAGGTGCGCGCGGCCAGCGAATCGGCGGCGGGGGCCTCCCGGGTGTGGAAGCCGGCCATCGTACAGCGGCCTTCGTTGAGCGCCCGGATCGCGTCCACGCTGCCGGTGAAGCGGATGTCCAGGTGCAGCGCACCGGTCTCGCCCGGCGTGGCGGCGTAGGCGCGCAGCGCAGCGAGGGCATCGTCATGGCTGGCGTACATGGTGAGCACATGCGCCTGGTCGTCGAAGGCCACGGCGAAGGCGCGCTCCAGGTCGGCGTGCAGGGCGGCGATCTGCGGCGTCAGCCGGGCCTGGGCCTGGCGCTCGGCCCACAGCAACTTGGCGCCGAACTCGCTGAGCTGGGCGGATTGGCCCTTGCCCCAGATGATGAGTTCGCCCCCCAACTGTTCCTCCCAGCGCTTGAGGGCGCCCCAGACATGGCGGTACGACAGCTGCAGCGCGCGCGCCGCGCCTGAGATGGAGCCTTCCTCGGCCACTGCCTGCAGCAGTTCGGGCAGGGGGTTGCGGATCTGGGCGTCGCCCGCGTTGCGGCTGAGCGTGTAGTGAAGTTGGACCCTATGCACGGACGTTCATATCGCTGGAGATGGAGGAGGTCTCTACGATAGCCCAAGCATGTCCACCCTGACGCAAAGCGCCGCCACCGCCCTCGAACTCACCCTGTCGGCCGACCCGGCGCTGTGGACCATCGTCGGGCGTTCCCTGTCGGTCAGCGCCACGGCCTGTGCGCTGGCGTGCGCCGCGGGCCTGGTGCTCGGGGCCTGGCTGGGCGTGGCCCGTTTCGCGGGCCGGGGCGCGGTGCTGGCGGTGCTCAACACCCTGCTGGCCGTGCCCTCGGTGGTGGTGGGGCTGGTGGTGTACCTGCTGCTGTCGCGCAGCGGCCCGCTCGGTGCCCTGGGTTGGCTGTTCAGCTTCAAGGCCATGGTGCTGGCCCAGGCCATCCTGGTGTTGCCGGTGGTCACCGCGCTCACGCGCCAGGTGGTGGAAGACGCCGAACGGGCCCATGGCGAGCAGCTGCGCTCGCTGGGCGCCGGCACGTTGCTGCGCAGCCTGCTGCTGGCCTGGGACGAGCGCTATGCGCTGCTCACCGTGCTCATCGCCTCGTTCGGCCGTGCCATCTCCGAGGTCGGCGCAGTGATGATCGTGGGCGGCAACATCGATGGCTTCACCCGGGTCATGACCACGGCCATCGCGCTGGAGACCAGCAAGGGCGACCTGCCCCTGGCGCTGGCGCTGGGCCTGGTGCTGCTGGGCGTGGTGCTGGCGCTCAACGTGCTGATCGCACTGCTGCGCCGCTGGCGCGAACGCGTGGACGGCGGCACGTCCGACGCCCTGGTGGGGGTGGCGGCATGAGGCATCCGGCGCCCCTTCCCATGGCCGTGCCTGTGACTGTGCCGGTAGCCTCCCCGGTGATCGACCTGCACGGCGTGGCCGTGCGCTATGGGCGCGTGCAGGCGCTGGCCGACATCGACCTGCGCATTGCCCCCGGTGAGCGCGTGGCCCTGGTGGGTGCCAACGGCAGCGGCAAGAGCACCCTGCTGCGCGTGCTGCACGGCCTGGTGGCACCCAGTGCCGGCCAGGTACAGCGTGGTGCCAGGCAGCGCCAGGCCATGCTGTTCCAGCGCCCGCACATGCTGCGCACCAGCGCCCGGAACAACGTGGCGCTGGCCCTGTGGCTGCGCGGCACGCGCTGGCGCGATGCGCGGGCCCAGGCGCTGGCGGCACTGCGGCGCGTGGGGCTCGAATCCATAGCACAGCAGAACGCGCGCACCCTCTCGGGCGGGCAGCAGCAGCGGGTGGCGCTGGCGCGGGCCTGGGCCCTGCAGCCCGGCGTGCTGCTGCTCGACGAGCCCACCGCCAGCCTGGACCCGCATGCCAAGCGCGAGGTCGAGGGCCTGATGGCCGACCTCGCAGCCAGCCCTGCAGATGGCAGCGCGCAGGCCGTGACCATGGTCTTCAGCAGCCACAACCTGGGCCAGGTCAAGCGGCTGGCCAGCCGCGTGGTCTACCTGGAGCAGGGCCGCATCGTGGCCGACCTGCCGGTGCACGAGTTTTTCAACGGCCCCCTGCCGGAGGCCGCGCGTTTGTTCGTCAAAGGAGAAATCGGATGAGACACCACTACAAGACCCCACGCAGCCGCCTGTCGTTCGCGCCCCATGTGGTCGCACTGGCCATCGTCTTCGCGCACGGCGCGGCGTTGGCGCAGGCCACCATCACCATGGCGTCCACCACCTCCACCGAGCAGTCGGGCCTGTTCGGCTACCTGCTGCCCGAGTTCAAGAAGGCCAGCGGCATCGACATCAAGGTGGTGGCCCTGGGCACCGGCCAGGCGCTGGACATGGCGCGCCGCGGCGACGCCGACGTGCTCTTCGTGCACGACCAGGTGGCCGAGGAGAAGTTCGTGGCCGATGGCTGGGGCGTCAAGCGCTACCCGGTGATGTACAACGACTTTGTCCTCGTGGGCCCCAAGGCCGACCCGGCCGGCACGCAGGGCAAGGACATCGTCGAGGCCCTGAAGAAGCTGGCCACCGGAAACGTCGCCTTCATCTCGCGCGGCGACAAGAGCGGCACGCACGCCGCCGAGCTGCGCTACTGGAAGCTCGCGGGCGCCGACGCCGCCAAGGGCAGCGGCTACAAGGAATGCGGCTGTGGCATGGGCCCGGCGCTGAACATCGCCGCCTCCAGCGGCGCCTACGTGCTGGCCGACCGGGGCACCTGGCTCAACTTCAAGAACCGCGCCGACATGGTGGTGCTGGTGGAGGGCGACACCCGCCTGTTCAACCAGTACGGCGTGATGGTGGTCAACCCGGCCAAGCACCCGCAGGTCAAGGTGCAGGACGCACAGAAGTTCGTGGACTGGGTGGTCTCGCCCGGCGGGCAGGCCAGCATCGCCGGCTACAAGATCGGCGGCGAACAGCTGTTCTTCCCGAACGCCGGCAAGTAGGGGTGGGCCCGCGCCATGCACCGGTGGATGCCCACGGCCCTGGTGGCAGGGGCCATGCTGGCCATGGCGGGCTGCGCTAGCCCGCCCGTGGCGCTGCAGGTCTATGCCGCGGGCAGCCTGCGCGAGGTGTTCACCGAGGTGGGCGCCGCGCACCAGGCGCGCACCGGCCAGCCGGTGGAACTGAGCTTCGGCGCCTCGGGCCTGCTGCGCGAGCGCATCGAGCACGGCGCGCCGGCCCAGGTGTTCGCTTCGGCCGATACGCAGCACCCGGCGCGCCTGGCGGCCCGGGGCGGCTGGCAGGCGCCGGTGGTGTTTGTGCGCAACGGCCTGTGCGCGTTGGCCGGCGAGCAGGTGCAGGTGGCTTCCACCACGCTGCTGGCGACCCTGCTGCGGCCCGACATCCGCGTGGGCACCTCCACGCCGCTCGCGGACCCGTCGGGCGACTATGCCTGGGAGCTGTTCCGGCGTGCCGAGGCGGTGCAGCCGGGGGCCTTCGCGGTGCTGGACGCCAAGGCATTGCAGCTCACGGGCGGTGCCCACTCGCCCAAGCCCCCCGCCGGGCGCGGCACCTATGCCTGGATCATGGACCAGGGGCAGGCCGATGTCTTTCTGACCTACTGCACCAACGCCATTGCCAGCCAGCGCGAACTGCCGCGCCTGCAGGTGGTGCAGGTGCCTCCCGAACTGCAGGTGGGCGCGGCCTACGGCGTGTCGGTGCGTGCGGACGCACCGCCCGCCGCCCATGCATTCGTGCAGACCCTGCGCTCGGAACCGGCCCAGGCGGTGTTCAGGCGAATGGGCTTTGCAGCGCCCTGAAGGGTGCTCAAAAATCCAAGGAAGGCTTGGCCACCATGAGGTAGAACACCACGGCCATGGCCACGAAGGCCGGGTAGCCCAGCGCCTCCCACCAGCGCGCATAGCGCCAGTAGGTGGCGGGAAGGGCGTCGCTGCCGGCGTCAAGCGCCTGCTGGGCCAGGGCGCGCATGCGCAACTGCAGCCACACCACGGGCAGCCAGCACAGGCCTGCCAGGGCGAAGAGCGCCAGCGACACGGCGAGCCAGGGCGTGGACAGCGGCAGCCCTGCCAGGTGCGCCATGGCCAGCCCCGTGGCAGGCTGAATGAACACCGTGGGCGTGGTGAACCACCAGTCCGCCCGCACCACCAGCCGCGCCACCACGGCCTGGGCCTGCAGGTTGCCGCTGCGGTTGGCAAAGAACATGTAGTAGGCCGAACCCAGGCCCGTGCCCACCAGCAGCACGCTGGAGAAGATGTGGATCCATTTCAGGGTGAGGTACAGGCTCATGGCTTGGCGTCGCGCAGCAGCACGATCAGGATGGCCGCGATCGGCAGGTTCTTGGTCAGCGGGCCGAAGGGGTGCAGCCACCAGGCCGGCTCGATGGCGGTGGCCAGCAGCGTCATCGCCACCATCAGCAGCAGCGCCACGGCATACGCGGCGCGGCCGGGCCACAAGGCGATCCACAGGCCCACCACGGCATCGGCGGCGGCGCCGGCCAGCACCAGGGCGGTGATGAGTTCGGGGCTGCTGAAGGGCAGGGTGGCCAGCAATTGCCGGCTCTGGCCGTCGAGCTCCCAGACGCTGACGACTGCGGTGGCAAGCCAGACGAAGACCAGGCTGTAGCGCAGCAGGCGGCGTTGTGCGTCGCTCACGGGGTGGTGGCCTCTTCCACCACATCCGTCAGCATGCCCCACTTCGCGAACTCGGGGGCGAAGGCATCCAGGGGCAGCAGGCTGGTGCTGGTGTGCGCACCAATGGGCAGGATGGGTGGAACGGCCTCGCCGCGCGCGAGCTGGCGCGCCAGCAGGATGGCGGCCATGCACGGGATCTCGGGGCCATGGTCGTTGTCGGCGGCAATGTGCCAGGCACGGTGCCGCAGCGCGCCCTCTGCATCGGCGCCGGCCACGCGCACCACCATGCCGCCCAGCGGCGTTCCCAAAAAGTCGAACACCCCGCCGGTGTGGTGCATGAGTCCGGCCAGGCGCTCGGGGCGGCGCAGCACGCCCCAGGCGCGCAGTGCGGCGATGGCGGCAAAGGCGCGCTGGGCCAGGCCCACTTCGAGCGCGGCGCGAAAGCTCACGCGCTGCGTGACCCGGTAGTGGGCGGGCAGCAGCTCCAGGTCGGGGATGTCGCACATCGCCGCCAGGCGGGGGCGCAGGCGCTGGAACTGCACCGGGGTGGGCGCCGCCCAGCCGAGCCGGTTCTGCCAGCGGCCTTGCTCCCACACGGCAATGGCTTCGCCGCAGTAGCTGAGGACGGCCGCCAGCGTGGCCTGGCCGCGCGGTGCGCGCTGGGCCGGGGCGATGCAGGTGTCGATGCTGTCGATGCGCTGCCAGCCGGCGCACAGGTGGTCCACCACGGCCGACGACAGCGCCGGCACCGTGCTGGCCCCGCAGACCGCCGTGCGCCCCGCCGCCGTGAACCGGGCATGCAGCGCCGCAGGGAAGTCGCAGACGAAGCGGCGTCCGTCGGCCAGGTCGATGTAGTGGGCGCCCGCTTCGGCGGCCGCCTCGGCCACCGAATAGCCCTGCGCCTGGAACGGCCCTGCCGTGTGGACCACCAGGCCCACGCCGTGCGCGCGCAATGCCTCAACCAGGCCGGGTGCGGTGTGGTCCAGCGCGACGCCCCGGGCACTCGGGCCCAGCGTGGCGGCCAGGGCCTGGGCACGGGCGGCGCTGCGGCCGGCCACCAGCAGGTGGATGCTGCTGTCGCCTGCCAGTGCCCGGCAGATGCGTGCGCCGAAGTTGCCGTAGCCCCCCAGGACCAGCACGGTCAACGGTGTTGCGCTCATCGGCCGGACCCCTGCGTCTGCATCCACTGGGCGGGCGCTGCAGGGGCACCGCCCGCGCCCGGCACACCGGCTGTGGTGCCCAGCTGTGCCCGCAGTGCGGCCAGGCGCTGGGGCCATTGGGTCTGGTTCCAGCCGGGCACGTCGGCGGCCGGCATGGGCTTGCAAAAGACATAGCCCTGGATGGTGGCAAGCCCGCAGGCCGCCAGGGTCTGCAGCTCGGCCGGGGTTTCGACCCCTTCCACCACCACCGACAGGCCGAACTCGCTGGCCAGCGCCCCCACATGCCGCAGCATCGACTGGCGCCGCGGGTCCTGGGTCAGCTGGCGCACGAAGAGGCGGTCGCACTTGATGCCGGCGATCGGCAGGTCGGCCAGCATGCCCAGCGAGGAATAGCCCGCGCCGAAGTCGTCCATCAGCACGCCCACGCCGATGGCCTGCAGGTGGCGGATGGATTCGAGCATGCGCGGGCCGCTGGCGATCAGCGCGTGCTCGGTCAGCTCCAGCTTGAGGCAACTGCCGGGCAGGGCATGGCGCGAGAGCTCGGCCTGCAGCCAGGGCGCAAAGCCTTCTTCGAGCAGGGTGGCCGGCGCCACGTTCACGCTGAACTTCGCGCCTGCCATGCCTTCGCCACGCCAACGGCAGGCCGAGGCCATGGCGTTGACCAGGATCAGCCGGTCTACCAGGGGGGTCTTGCCCTGCAGTTCGCAGACCAGCAGGAAGGCTTCGGGGTGGATGGTCCCGAGCAGCTCGCTTCGCACACGTAGCAGCGCCTCGAACTGCACCTCGCCGCGGTCCAGGTCGACAATGGGCTGGAAGTGCAGGGCCAGTTGATCGGGCTGCAGCAGCATCGGCAACTGGTCCGCGATCAGGGACAGCTGAATGTCTCCCTCGGGTGGGTGCACTTCGTAGCTCGACGTGCGCATCAAGGACAGGCCGCGGCGCAGCAACTGCTGGCGCGCCTGGTCGAAGCGCATGTTGCTCAACTGCTCGGTGGCGATGGCCATGCCGAACAGCAGCACGATCACCAGCAGAGCCACCCCGTCTGTGGGGGCGGCGCTGTCGGGCCATTCCAGGGGAAAGGTGTTCACCAGCAGCCAGTGCAGCACCAGGATGGCGGCGCCGGCCAGCAGCTTGTCGTGCCATTGCTGGGGAATGTAGATGCGCGTCAGGGCCTTCATCTTGGCCGCGCGGTGGCGTATCGAGGTGTACGCGGTGATGCCTATGGCCGTGGCCAGGGCCAGCACGATGGCCAGACCGTTCACCCGCGCGTAGCTCGATACATAGCCTTCGGAGATGGTGAAGTGCGCGGCCAGCATGCCCAGCGACAGCCCGGCCCCGGCCAGCAGGATGCGCGCCTTGCGGGTGCTGGTGCTCAGTGTGGGAACGGTCAGCCGCGCGCTCAGTGCCATGATGACCAGGCCCGTGAGCGCCGGCACCAGGCCCAGCGTATGGCCAGCCAACTCGGCATACATGAGCATGCCCACCACGTCCAGCGCCCAGACCACGCAGCCGATGCACAGGGCGGCCTGCGATCCGCTGATGCGCCGGCTCGACGGGTCGATGGCAAAGGCCGTGTGCTCCACGAGCCGCTGGCACACATGCACCACCAGCGACGCGAAGATCCAGAACAGCAGGCTGTGCAGCAGCGGCGGAAAGCCCACCGCGAACATCTGCGCGGTGTCGTGCCCGATTGAAAACATTCTGTCCCTTCCCCCCAAATCGTGTGCAGTCATCATACGACCTGCCGATGGCGAGGCCTGCGGGATTGTCCGTGACGAAAGGCCCTCGGAGATCAGTTCACGATGGCAACGCCCTTGACCTGGGCGTACACGCGTTGGCCCGGCTCCAGCGCCAGGGCCACAGCCGAGCGCTGGGTCACCCGCGCCAGCAGCCGCGTGGGGCCGGCATCGAGCGCCACCATGCACTGCCCGGGGCTGTCTTCGCTGACCTGCACCACCGTGGCGGGCAGGATGTTGAGGATGCTGGTGTCCACCTGCTCGGCCAGGGTCAGGCTCACATCGCGCGCCTGGATGCGCAGGCGCACCGGCTCGCCTGCCGGCCGGGCCGTGGCGCTGGCCAGCAGCAGTTGGCCGCCGGCGAACTGCACGGTGGTGATATGGTCAGCCGCGTCGTGGCGCAGCACCGTGCCCTCGACCACCGAGGCGGCTGCATCGCCATGCGCCAGTGGCAGGTCCAGCCGCACCAGCATGTCTTCGGTGCGTCCACTGGCCAGCACCCGCCCGTCCTGCATCAGCACCATGTGCGCAGCCAGGCGCGCCACCTCGTCGATGGCGTGGCTCACGTACAGCACGGGTATGTCCAGCGCCTGGTGCAGACGCTCCAGGTAGGGCAGCACCTCGGCCTTGCGCTCCCCGTCCAGTGCGGCCAGGGGCTCGTCCATCAGCAGCACGCGCGGCCCGGTGGCCAGGGATCGGGCCATGGCCACGCGCTGCCGCTCGCCGCCCGAGAGCGCGTGCGGCCGGCGGTCCATCAGGTGGGCGATGCCCAGCAGGTCCACCGCCTGGTCCAGCGCCACGGTGGGCCGCTCCCGGGGCGTGCGTTTGCGGCCATAGTCGATGTTGCCGCGCACGCTCAGGTGTTCGAACAGGCTGGCCTCCTGGAACACATAGCCCAGCGCACGCTGGTGCGTGGGCCGCCAGATGCGCTGGCCGTCGTCCTGCCAGACCTCGCCGTTGACCACCACCCGGCCCGGCTCGGCGCGCGCCAGCCCCGCGATGGCGCGCAGGCAGGTGGTCTTGCCGCAGCCCGAGGGGCCGAACAGTGCGGTGACGCCGCGCCCGGGCAACTGCAGGTCCACGTCCAGCGTGAAGCCGCCGGGGCGGGCGAGCACCAGGCGTGCGGCAATCTGGTCGACTGCGGCCATCAGGACACCATGGACGCGCGGCGGCGCGTGAGGTTCAGCCCCAGCAGCACCACGAAGGAGAACAGCACCATGCCACCCGCCAGCCAGTGCGCCTGCGTGTATTCAAGCGCTTCCACATGGTCATAGATCTGCACCGAGACCACGCGGGTCACCCCCGGGATGTTGCCGCCCAGCATAAGCACCACGCCGAACTCGCCCACCGTGTGCGCAAAGCTCAGGATGGCGGCGGTGATGAAGCCCGGGCGCGCCAGCGGAAATGCCACGGTGAAAAAGCGGTCCAGCGGCCCCGCGCCCAGCGTGGCCGCCGCTTCGAGCGGCCGGCTGCCGATGGCCTCGAACGCCGCCTGCAGCGGCTGCACCGCAAAAGGCAACGAATAGATCAGCGAGCCCATCACCAGCCCCCAGAAGGTGAAGGGCAGGGTGCCAATGCCCAGCCACTGCGTGAACTGCCCGACGGGCCCGTTGGGCCCCATGGTCACCAGCAGGTAAAAACCGATCACCGTGGGCGGCAGCACCAGCGGCAGCGCCACCACGGCCGACACCGGCCCGCGCCAGCGCGAGGGCGTGTGCGCCAGCCACCAGGCCAGCGGCGTGCACAGCACCAGCAGCAGCGCCATGGTGGTGCCCGCCAGCCGAAGCGTGAGGCCGATGGCCGCAAGATCGGCGCTGGAAAAGGGCATGGACAGGGGAGAGGGCTCGTGCAGAAACTATTTAGAAACTATATCCGTAAGATTTGATGATGGCTTTCGCCTTGTCAGTCTTCAGATATTGCATCAGCGCCGTGGCCGCTGCATTGCCCTTGCCGGTTTCCAGCAGTGCCGCATCCTGGCGGATCGGCTCGTGCATGTCGGCCGGCACCTGCCAGGCCGATCCCTTCGCGATCTTGCCGTCCACCATCACCTGCGACAGGGCCACAAAGCCCAGCTGCGCATTGCCCGTGGCCACGAACTGGTAGGTCTGCGCTATGTTCTCACCCTGCACGAAGCGCGGCTGCAGCGTGGCCGCGAGGCCGAGCGTGTCCATCACCTGCGTGGCGGCCAGGCCGTAGGGGGCCAGCTTGGGGTTGGCAATGGCCAGGTGCTTGAAGTCGCCGTTCTTGAGCACCGCGCCCCTGTCGTCCACGTAGCCCTCCTTGGCGCTCCACAGCACCAGCGTGCCAATGGCGTAGGTGAAGCGCGAGTTGGCCACCACCTTGCCCTCGCGTTCGAGCTTGGCAGGCGTGGTGTCGTCGGCCGACAGCAATATCTGGAACGGCGCGCCGTTGGTGATCTGCGCATAGAACTTGCCCGTGGCGCCGAACGACAGCTCGGCCTTGTGGCCTGTGTCGGCCTCGAACGCGGCGGCGATCTTCTGCATGGGCGCCGTGAAGTTGGCGGCCACGGCCACCGACACCTGCTCGGCATGGGCCGCAGTGGCGCCAGCGAAGGCCAGGCCGATGGCGCTGAGAAGGGTGAGAAGGGTGAGAAGGCGGGCGTTGGGCATCTGCATGGCGGTAGGGCGCGCAAGCGCTATTCAGTGATGGAATAGCGAAAGTATAGAAGCACCGCCACGGCGGCGTGCGAGCGCAGGCCTGGATGCCACTGCACCCGGTCGGGTTGGTTCTACACTGTGGCCATGATGTTCCCCACCGAAATCCTCGCCGCCTACCTTGCCGCCGTGATCATCGTGGTCTTCGCGCCGGGGCCGGACAACATCCTGGCCATCAGCCGCGGCCTGAGCCAGGGGCGCCTGGCGGCCGTGCTGTCCTCCATCGGCGCAGGCCTGGGCATCATGGTGCACACGGTGGCCGCCACGCTGGGGCTCACGCTCATCGTGCAGGCCTCGCCGCTGGCCTTCTGGGCGGTCAAGATCGCGGGCGCCGCCTACCTGCTGTACCTGGGGTACAAGGCCCTCACGTCGGGCAACCTGATCTCGTTCACGCCGGCGGCGCGCCAGCCGCTGGCCAAGGTGTTCGGCGTGGGTTTGTTCTCCAACGTGCTCAACCCCAAGCCGGGGCTGTTCGTGCTGGCCTTCATCCCCCAGTTCGTCGATGCATCGCGCGGCCCGGTGGCCACGCAGATGCTGGTGTACGGCGCCATCTTCGCGGTGCTCACGGCCGTCATCTTCTCGGTGCTGGGCAGTTGTGCGGCGCAGCTGTCGGGCTGGCTTGCGCAGCGCCCGCGTTCCACGAAATGGCTCAACACCGGCGCCGGCGTGACCTTCATCGCTTCGGGCATCTCGGTGCTGGCACTGGGCAACCGGCGCTAGGCACCGCATCGTCGCCCGATGCCCGGCACCTCCTCTGTTTCGTTCGCCGGCGCGCTCAGCCATGACATGGCCGACAAGCGCATCGCCATCCTGCGCGAGATCGGCGCGGGCGGCTCCATCTCGCAGGCTGCGCGCGCCGTGGGCGTGAGCTACAAGGCCGCCTGGCAGGCACTCGACACCCTGACCAACCTGGCGGGCACGCCCCTGGTGGACCGCGCCGTGGGCGGCGCCGGCGGCGGCGGCGCGCAATTGACCGATGCCGGCCACCAGTTGCTGGCCGCCGCCGATGCCATGGCCGAGGCGCGCAGCGCCGTGCTGGCCCGCTGGGAGGGCCAAGCAGGCCCTGCGGCAGCGCGCCTGGCGGTGCGCACCAGCATGCGCAACCAGTGGCCCTGCGCCGTCCAGCGGCTTGAAATGCTCGGCCAGATCGTGCGCGTGCACCTGGGCCGCGTGGGGGATGCCGATGCCTTCCTCAGCGCCCGCATCACCCGCGAGAGTGCCGAACTGCTGGGCCTGGCGCCTGGCCTGGTGGTGCAGGCGCTGTGCAAGGCCACGGCGGTGCGGGTGGAGCGCGCCGCTGCGGCGCAGCCCCGCCCCGAACCCGGGATCTGCCGCCTGCCCGCCAAGGCCGTGCGCGTGGTGCGCGGTGACACCGGTGACGAGGTGTCCGCCGAGCTCGCAGGGGGCATCCAGATGGTGGGTTTTGCCGCGCCCGACAGCGGCCTGCGCGCCGGCAGCCGCGTGCTGCTGGTGGTGCAGGACAACGCCGTGGTGATCGCGCTCGCGCAGGGCTGAGCGGAGCCTCTTCAGTGCCCCCTGGGCGTGCCCAGCTTGCGGTAGACGGTTGCCCGGCTGATACCCAGCGCGCGCGCCGCTTCGGCCACATTGCCGCGGGCGTCCTGCACGGCCTGGCGTATCAGCGCGGTTTCGGCTTCGCGCAGCGGTGCGCTGGCCGCAGCGTGCCCAGGCGCCGGTGCCAGCAATGGTGCCAGGCTGCTGCCCTGGCCGGCAGGCCGGGCGGGCAGGGCCAACCCCTGCAGACGCAGGCCTGACCACAAGGGCATGTCCATCGGCACGGGGCCGCTGCGCGATTGCAGCGCGGCGTCGAACAGCAGCGGCCAGGGCAGCGCCAGCAAATCCCCTGCATGGGGCCGGGTGCCCGGCGCGCGCAGCGGTTGCGGCACCAACTGGCGTGCCGTGCGGTTGGTGCCCACCACGTAGCCATCGGCGTCCAGCAGCATCAGCCCGTCGCCCTCGCCGCCCAGCGTGCTGCCGGGCCAGTTCAGGCGCAGCAGCAGGGCGTGGGGCAACTGCAGCAGCAGCGCGTCTTCGATGGCGCGTGCGGACCGGGTCACCAGGTGGCGCAGCTCCGGCCGCTCGGGCACGTCCACGCCCGTCAGGTCGAGCATGCCGATGCACTGGCCCTGCGGGTCGAACAGCGGTGCACCGGCGCAGCTGTAGCTGGTGTTGTCGTTGAAGAAGTGCTCACCCCGGTGCAGCCACACGGGCTGCAGTTCGGCCAGGGCAGCACCGATGGCGGTGGTGCCCACGGCCGCCTCCGACAGGTCGATGCCCACGCGGCCGATGGCGCGCACGCGCGCATCGTGGCGGTCGAGTGCGCCCTGCACATCCACCACCACGCCGCGCGTGTCGGTGAGGATCGCGAAGTAGTGCATGCCGGCAATCGCGCGGGTCAGGTGGGCCAGCACGGGGCGGGCGGCCTGCAGCAGGTGGCGATGCTGTTCGGCCAGGTTGCGCAGCATGGCCGCGCTCACCAGGTCGAAGGCCACGCGCTGGCCGGGCGCGCGCCCCAGCGCCAGGCAGCGCAGCCAGGAGCGCACGATCCAGGGCTCGATGCCCAGGGCGGCCGGCACCTGCCCCTGGCTGAGCAGGGCGGTGCGCGCCTGCGCAATCAGGGCCTGGCGCTCGGCGGGCGGGGGCAGGGCGGCGGACAGCATGGCGACTCCCGGGTGTGGCTGGCTGGTGGACGGCTGGCTTGGCGGGCCTTGGCGGTGCGGTCGCGGCACCGGCAGGCAATCCGCATGATGCGCGGGTGTGCACTGCAACATGTTTCATTTTGAGAATATCCGCCGCAGCGCGCCATGAATCTAGGGTTGACCCTAGGAATCGGGCCCCGCGCCCAGCCCAAGATGCGGCTTGCAGATCCAGCCAACACCCTCCCGAGGAGACAGCCAGATGCAAGTCCAGTTCACCGTCAACGGCCGCGCGGCCAGCGTTGACGTTCCCCCCAACACCCTGCTGGTCCACGCGCTGCGAGAGCACCTGCTGCTCACCGGCACGCACGTGGGCTGCGACACCAGCCAGTGCGGCGCGTGCACCGTGCACGTCAACGGCCGGGCCGTCAAATCCTGCGCCATGCTGGCCGTGCAGGCCCAGGGTGCCGACGTGCAGACCATCGAGGGGCTGGCCGCGCCCGACGGCACCATGCACCCCATGCAGGCGGCCTTCAAGGAGTGCCATGGCCTGCAATGCGGCTTCTGCACGCCGGGCATGGTGATGAGTGCGGTGGACCTGTGCAAGAACCATCCCCAGGCCAGCGAGGGCGAGATCCGCGAGCTGCTGGAGGGCAACATCTGCCGCTGCACCGGCTACCAGAACATCGTGCGCGCGGTGCAGCATGGCCAAAAAGCCATGGCCTCCGCCTGAGTCACGTCCCTCATTCCACCAGGAGACAAGACCATGGGTGCATCCGACTTTTCCAAGCTTCCCCACATCGGTGAATCGCTTCGCCGCAAGGAAGACTACCGCTTTCTGACCGGTGCCGGCCAGTACACCGACGATGTGGTGCTGGCCGCGCAGAGCCATGCCGTGTTCCTGCGTTCACCGCATGCCCACGCTCGCATCAATAGCATCAACATCGACGCCGCCAAGGCCGCGCCCGGTGTGCTGGGTGTGTTCGTCGGCACCGACGTGGCGGCCGACAACATCAACGGCCTGCCCTGCGGCTGGCTCATCACCAGCACCGATGGCCAGCCCATGAAGGAGCCGCCGCACCCCATCCTGGCGCAGGGCAAGGTGCGCTACGTGGGCGACCAAGTGGCCATGATCGTGGCCCTCACGCAGCAGCAGGCGCGCGACGCGGCCGAACTGGTGGAGGTGGATTACGACGTGTTGCCCGCCGTGGTCAGCGTGGCCGATGCTGCTGCCGGCAAGGTGGCCGGTGCGGGCCTGCACGATGCCGCGGCCGACAACCACTGCTACAAATGGGCCATCGGCGACAAGGGCGCGGTGGACTCGGTGTTCGCCAGTGCCGCGCACGTGACGCAGCTCGACCTGGTGAACAACCGCCTGATCCCCAACGCGATGGAGCCGCGCACGGCCATCGGTTCGTACAGCCGCGCCAACGACGAGTACACGCTGTACGTCAGCAACCAGAACCCGCACGTGGAACGGCTGTTGATGACGGCCTTCGTGATGGGCTTGCCCGAGCACAAGGTGCGCGTGATCGCACCCGACGTGGGCGGCGGCTTCGGCTCCAAGATCTTTTTGTACGCCGAGGACGTGTGCCTGACCTGGGCCGCCAAGAAGCTCAACCGCAACATCAAGTGGGTGGCCGACCGCAGCGAGTCCTTCCTCACGGACGCGCATGGCCGCGACCATGTGAGCCATGCCGAGATGGCCATGGACAAGGACGGCAAGTTCCTGGCCATGCGCGTGCACACCGATGCCAACATGGGTGCCTACCTGTCGACCTTTGCCAGCGCCGTGCCCACCATCCTGTACGCCACGCTGCTGGCCGGGCAGTACACCACGCCGCAGGTCTACGTGGAGGTGGACGCCTGGTTCACCAACACCTCGCCGGTCGACGCCTACCGCGGGGCGGGCCGGCCCGAGGCCACCTACCTGCTCGAGCGCCTGGTCACCCGCTGCGCGTGGGAGCTGCGCCTGTCGCAGGATGAGATCCGCAAGCGCAACTTCATCACCACCTTCCCCTACCAGACGCCGGTGGCGCTGCAGTACGACGTGGGCGACTACCACGCCTGCATGAACCAGGCGCAGGAGCTGGCCGACGTGGCCGGCTTCGAGGCGCGCAAGAGCGCCAGCGCCGCCAAGGGCCTGCTGCGCGGCGTGGGCTACAGCAGCTACATCGAGGCCTGCGGCATCGCGCCGTCGAACATCGCCGGGGCCCTGGGCGCACGCGCCGGCCTGTTCGAGTGCGGCGAGGTGCGCGTGCACCCCACGGGCAGCGTGACGGTGTTCACCGGCTCGCACAGCCATGGCCAGGGGCACGAGACCACCTTCGCGCAGGTGGTGGCCGCGCGCCTGGGCATCCCGGTGGAGAACGTGGACATCGTGCACGGCGACACCGGCCGCGTGCCCTTCGGCATGGGCACCTACGGCTCGCGCTCCATCAGCGTGGGCGGGGCGGCCATCATGAAGGCGCTGGACAAGATCGAGGCCAAGGCCAAGAAGATCGCCGCCCACCTGATGGAGGCCAGCGATGCCGACATCGACTTCAGCGGCGGCGAGTTCACCGTGCGCGGCACGGACAAGAAGATCCCCTTCGGCCAGGTGGCGCTCACGGCCTACGTGCCGCACAACTACCCGCTCGACAAGCTCGAGCCGGGGCTCAACGAAACCGCCTTCTACGACCCCACCAACTTCACCTTCCCGGCCGGCACCTACATCTGCGAGGTGGAGGTGGACCCCATGACCGGCTCCACCCGGGTGGACCGCTTCACGGCGGTGGACGACTTCGGCACCATCATCAACCCCATGATCGTCGAGGGCCAGGTGCATGGCGGGCTGGTGCAGGGCATCGGCCAGGCGCTGATGGAGAACTGCGTGTACGACCGCGAGACGGGCCAGTTGCTCACCGGCAGCTTCATGGACTACGCCATGCCGCGCGCCGACGACTTCCCTGAGTTCAAACTCGGCCATGTCTGCACGCCCTGCACGCACAACCCGCTCGGTACCAAAGGCTGCGGCGAGGCCGGCGCCATCGGCTCGCCGCCGGCGGTGATCAACGCCTTGCTCGACGCCCTGCGCCCGCTGGGCGTGAAGGATTTCGACATGCCGGCCTCTCCTCACCGCGTGTGGGATGCCATTCAATCCGCCAAGGCCTGAGGAGAAGCACCATGTACGCATTCACCTACGAAACCCCGGCCAGCGTGGCCGATGCGGCGCGCCTGGCGGCTGCGGGCGGCAAGCCCATCGCGGGCGGCCAGAGCCTGCTGCCCTCCATGCGGCTGCGCCTGGCCAATCCGGGCCAGATCATCGATCTGAATGGCATTCCTGAACTGGCGGGCATCCGCCGCGAAGGCAATGCCCTGGTGATCGGCGCAATGGCGCGGCACATGGACGTGGCCGGCAGCGCCGAGGTCAAGGCGGCCATCCCCGCGCTGGCCGACCTGGCCGCACACATCGGCGACCGCCAGGTGCGCGCCCGCGGCACGCTGGGCGGCTCGGTGGCCAACAACGACCCTGCGGCCTGCTACCCCAGCGCTGTGCTGGGCCTGGGCGCCACCGTCATCACCGACCAGCGCGAGATCGCGGCGGACGACTTCTTCGTGGGCATGTACACCACGGCGCTGCAGGAGGGCGAACTGATCACCGCGATCCGCTTCCCCGTCCCGAAACGCGCGGCCTACCTCAAGTTCAAGCAGGCGGCTTCGCGCTTCTCGCTGGTAGGCGTGTTCGTCGCGCAGACCGATGCCGGCGTGCGCGTGGCCGTCACCGGTGCCGCGAGCAGCGTGTTCCGCCAGCAGGCACTGGAGGCCGCGCTGAACAAGGACTTCTCGGTGGCCTCGGCCGCCGGGGTGAAGGTGGACGCCAGCGACCTGAACACCGACATTCACGCCAGCGCCATCTACCGTGCCAACCTGATCAGCGTGCAGACGCAGCGGGCCGTGGCGCAGATGCTGGGCTGACGCCTTGCCACCAGAACTGGCCTCCATCGACGACCTGGTGCAGGCCCTGCAGCGCGTGGGCTATTTCGCCGACCGGCGCCTGGCGACCGCCGTGTTCCTGGCCCTCAGGCTGCAGCGCCCGCTGCTGCTCGAAGGCGAGCCCGGCGTGGGCAAGACGGCGCTGGCCAAGGCGTTGTCCGAAGTGCTGGCGCGCAGCCTGATCCGTTTGCAGTGCTACGACGGCCTGGAGCAGCGCGAGGCGCTGTACGAGTGGAACTATGCAGCGCAGCTACTCCACATGCGCGCAGCAGAACTCGTGCACCATGCCCCCACGCTCGGCACTGGCGTGTCCTCGCTGCCCCCCGAGGGGGCGCTCGCGCCTTCGGGCGGCCGTGCAGCGCTCGGCGGTGCCAGGGACATCGAAGCCGAGGTCTACCAGGAGCGCTACCTGATCCGCCGCCCGCTGCTGCAGGCGCTGCAGGCCCCCGCACCCGGCGCCGTGCTGCTGATCGACGAGGTGGACCGGGCTGACGAGCCCTTCGAGGCCTTTCTGCTCGAATACCTGGGTGAGTACCAGGTCAGCATTCCCGAGATCGGCACGGTGCGCGCCACGGCCACCCCGGTGACCCTGCTCACCAGCAACCGCACGCGCGACCTGCACGATGCCGTCAAGCGCCGCTGCCTGTACCACTGGCTCGACTATCCCGAGCGCGAGCGCGAGCTGGCCATCGTGCGCGCCCAGGTGCCCAGTGCCAGCGAAGCCCTGGCCGCGCAGGTGGCCGACTTCGTGCACCGGCTGCGCAGCCAGCCGTTTGCCAATGCCTTCCAGCGCGCGCCCGGCATCGCAGAGAGCGTGGAGTGGGCCAAGGCGCTGGTGGCGCTCGACACCCTGGTGGTGGACCCCGAGATCGTCTCCGACACCGCCGGCATTCTGTTCAAGCAGCGCGAGGACGTGGCGGCGCTTACGAAGGACATGGCGGCAGAGTTGCTGAAGCCGGTGGAAGAAGCGGGCTGACATGAATGCCGCACCCTCCGCCGCCACGGCATCCCAGCTCGGCGATGCGCGCACCGGCAAGCTGGCCGACAACCTCACGGGCTTTGGCCGCACCCTGCGCCGTGCCGGTGTGCGCGTGGATGCTGCGCGCATGGCGCTGGCCCAGCAGGCGGTGATGCTGGTCGGCATGCCGCGCCAGGACTTCGCGGCCGCGCTGGAGACCGTGCTTGTCAGCCGCGAGCAGGATCGGCTGGTGTTCCGCGAACTGTTCGATGCCTACTTCAAGAACCCCAACGTGGCGCAGAAGCTGCTGGCCCAGATGCTGCCCAGCGCCGAATCGAAAGCCGAGCCTGTGAAACGCCGCCCGCGCGTGAGCGAGGCGCTGGCGCCTGTGCGCGCCGCACGCAACGCCCCGCCGCGCGAGGAGGACAAGGTCGATTTCGACGCCGCGATGACCGCCAGCGACATGCAGCGCCTGCGCCAGGCCGATTTCAACCAGCTTTCGGCCAGCGAGTACCGGCTGGTGGCGCAGCTCGCGCGCGAGATTCCGCTGCCACTGCCCGATTTTGCCGCGCGCCGCACCCGGCCCGGAGCGCGCGGCACCCGACCGCACTGGCCTGGCGCCATGCACCAGGCGGCGCGCACGGGCGGTGAATTCCTGCGGGTGCCGCTGCTGCAGCGCTGCCGCCAGCCCCTGCCGCTGCTGGTGCTGGTGGACGTGTCTGGTTCCATGGAGCGCTATGCACGGCTGCTGCTGGCCTTTTTGCACGCCGCCACGGCGCCGCGCCGCGCGGGCGCGTTGCGGCGCGACGTGTTCGCCTTCGGCACCGGCCTCACGGACCTGACCCCGGCCTTTCGCCTCGCGGACACCGATGCCATGCTGGAGACTGCCAGCCATGCCATCGACGATTTTGCCGGCGGCACCCGCATGGGCGAGAGCCTGCGCACCCTGCGGCTGCGCCATGCGCGCCGGCTGGTGGGCCGGCGCACGCTGGTGCTGCTGATCACCGACGGCCTGGACACGGGCGCGCCCCAACTGCTGGGGCAGGAGCTCGCCTGGCTGCGCCGCCACTGCGCGCGCCTGCTGTGGCTCAACCCACTGCTGCGTTTTGAGGGCTATGTGCCAGCGGCGCGCGGCGCATCGGTGCTGCACCGAGAGGCGCACGGCATGCTGGCCGTGCACAACCTGAGCCGCCTGCAGGACCTGGCCGGCAGTCTGGCGGCCGTACTGCGGCAATGACGGCCCCGACCTGACCGAATCACCGAGGAAGATCACCATGGAAATGCAAGCCAGCCGCCCCCTTGCCGCCAGCCAGAGCCAGGCCTGGGAGGCGCTCAACGACCCCGAGGTGCTCAAGCTGTGCATTCCCGGCTGCGAAAAGATCGAGCCCACGGGCGAGAACCAGTACAGCGTGGCCATGGCCCTCAAGATCGGGCCGGTGTCGGCCAAGTTCGCGGGCAAGATCACGCTGTCCGACATCGTGCCGCCCGAAAGCTACACCATCGCCTTCGATGGCTCGGGCGGCGTGGCCGGCTTTGGCAAGGGCAATGCCCAGGTGCGGCTGGAGGCGCTGCCGCCCGAAGGCGGCGAGGAGCGCTGCACGCTGCACTACACCGTGCATGCCACCGTGGGCGGCAAGATCGCCCAACTGGGCCAGCGCCTGATCGACGGCGCCGCCAAGGGCATGGCTGAGGATTTCTTCAAGCGCTTCGACAACGAGATGCAGCGCCGCCACCCGCCCGCCCAGGGGGAGAGCGATGCCGATCCCCCCGACACCGTGCCGGCCGAGATCCCCACCCAGCCGGGCGAAGATGCCGGGCCGCCGAGCGGCTTTGTGCCGAGCCAGCGCGCCGGCCTGCAGGCCGCCGGCGGGGCAGACGCTCCCAGCGGCGGCGTTCCCGTCTGGGTCTGGGTGGCGGGTGCCGCGGCACTGGTGGCACTGGCCTGGTGGCTGAACTAAGAAGGTATGAACGAACCCGCCATGCCCGCTCATCCCGCCAAAACACGCGCGCTCGTCGTTGCAAATGCTCGCCATAGCCCGAGCTATGGCTGTGCTTTGCGCCTAGATCGCACGCGTTGTGGCAGCCTGCTCGGACACGCCGGATTCATTCACACCTTCTGAGCTTTCCCTCTGGCGCACGGAACCGCCGGGCCTTGGGCACAATCTACGCACGATGACGATGGAAAACCTCGATGTGATGGTGTTGCGCTCCCTGCACGGCTGGCGTGCCGCCGGCCGGCGTGCGCTGCTGGCCACGGTGGTGCGGACCTGGGGGTCATCCCCCCGGCCCGTGGGCTCGATCATGGCGCTGTGCGACGACGGTGCGGTGGTGGGCTCGGTCTCGGGCGGCTGCATCGAGGACGACCTGATCGACCGCTACACCCGCGCCTATGCGCAAGAGCGTGCTGGTGCCACGGGGCATGAGCACCGCATTCCCCAGGGCCCGCCATCCTTCGTCAAGTACGGCATCACGGCCGACGAGGCACACCGCTTCGGCCTGCCCTGCGGCGGCACGCTGGAGTTGCTGCTCGAATACGACCCCGATCCCGCCGGCCTGGCCGAGTTGATCGCCGCGCTCGACGCCGGCCGGCTGGTGCAGCGCTCCGTGCGCCTGGCCGATGGCGCAGCCACCCTGGCCATGGCCACCGAGCCCGCCGAACTGGCCGTGGATGGGCAGGAGCTGACCAATACCTTCGGCCCCGAGTACCGCATGCTCATCATCGGCGCCGGGCAGATGGCCGAGTACCTGGCCACCATGGCCCTGTTCAACGGTTTTGCCGTGACGGTGTGCGACCCGCGCGAGGAATACCGCCATGGCTGGAAGGTACCCGGCGCCACCCTGGTGAGCGACATGCCCGACGATGTGGTGGTGCAGTTCAAGCCCGACCGGCGCAGTTGTGTGGTGGCGCTCACGCACGACCCCAAGCTCGACGACCTGGCCCTGCTCGAAGCCCTGTCGTCCGAGGCCTTCTATGTGGGCGGCATCGGCTCGCGGCGCAACAACGATGCGCGCCGCGCGCGCATGATCGAGCACTTCGATCAGACCGAAGCCAGCCTGGCGCGCCTGCGCGGGCCCATCGGCATCTACATCGGCAGCAAGACCCCACCCGAGATCGCCGTGAGCGTGATGGCCGAGATCCTGGCCGTGAAGAACGGTGTTGCCCTGCCGCGCGTGATGGAGGTCGGCCAGGCGAAGAACGACCGGGACGTAGCGCACAACGACCCGGGGCCTCTGGTCTGTGCGGTGCGCTGATCAGCTTTTGCTTCGGTGCTGCAGCTCCCGCTGCACATGCTGCAGCAGCCCCTCGCAGGCATCTTCCACCAGGTCCAGCACACCATCGAAGCCCGTGGTGCCGCCGTAGTAGGGGTCGGGCACCACCGGGCTTTGCATGTGCAGGCAGAACTCCGTGAGGCGCCTGAGCTTGTGGGCGTGCTGGGGCGGGCACAGCTCCTGCGCCATGGCCAGGTTGTCCCAGTCCATGGCCAGCACCAGGTCGTGCGCGGCAAAGTCGGCCAGCAGCATTTTCCGCGCGCGCAAATCCGACAGGTCGTAGCCGCGCCGTGAGGCGTGGCGCTGCGAGCGGTGGTCCGGTGGCTCGCCCGGGTGGTAGTTGTGAGTGCCGGCCGAGTCCACGCGCACCCGGTCGGCCAGGCCGGCCGCCTGCACGCGGTGGCGGAACACGCCGTGCGCCGTGGGGCTGCGGCAGATGTTGCCCATGCAGAGAAAAAGGACGGAGTAGCCTGCTGCGGTTGGTTGCTGTGCCATGTGTGTTCCCCTCATGCAAAACGGCCCGCGTGGGGCCGTTCTGGAGTGTCGCATGGTAGGCCTCAGGCGTGTGCCACCTGGCGCTTGGCATCGTGGTAGGCCAGCGTCCCGCGGGTCACCACGCTGTCACCGGGCAGCACCGCACCCGCATCGTGCTCGGGGGCCCCCTTCAGCCGCTCGTAGATCGGCGCGAAGTCGATCTTGGCCAGTTCCAGCAGTTCGTCCAGGTGGCCCAGCACGAAGTAGGTTTCCTGGAAGTCGTCGATGCGGTAGTTGGTCTGCATCACCCGCTCCAGGTCAAAGCGCACGCGGTTGGGCGAATCGCTTTCGACCGAGAAGCGCGTCTCGCTGGCCGACGAGGCAATGCCCGCGCCGTAGATGCGCAGGCCGTCGCTCTGCTGCACCAGGCCGAACTCCACGGTGTACCAGTAGACCCGGGCCAGCTTTTCCAGCACGCCCAGGCGGTAGGCCCTGAGGCCGCCTTCGCCGTAGGCCTGGATGTAGTCCGCGATCACCGGGTTCATCAGCATCGGCACATGGCCGAACACGTCGTGGAAGACATCGGGCTCTTCCAGATAGTCGAGCTCGTGCGGCTTGCGGATGAACTGGCCTGCGGGAAAGCGCCGGTTGGCCAGGTGCTCGAAGAACACCTCGTCGGGCACCAGTCCGGGCACGGCCACCACTTCCCAGCCGGTGCGCTTCTTGAGCACCTTGGACATCTGCTCGAAGTCGGGAATCTGCTCCGGGCCAATGGGCAGGTCCTGCATGCCGCGGATGAACTCGTCGCAGGCGCGCCCGGGCAGCAGTTTCGACTGCCGCTCGAACAGGGTGCGCCACACGCCGTGCTCTTCCTGGGTGTAGCGGGCCCAGCCCTGGTCGATGGTCCAGTCGGGGCGCTCCGGGGCTTGTGCCTCTCCGGCCGCCAGCCCGTGCTTGGCGGTTTCCTTGAGTTGCTGCTGCAGCATGCCTGTCTCCTATGCGGCGGCTTGGGCTGCCGCGATGCGGTTCATCAGCCGGGCCATCTCGATGTCCTTGCCAGAGATGCCGTCCACATCGTGCGTGGTCAGCGTGACCGATACGCGGTGGTAGACGTTGGACCACTCGGGGTGGTGGTTCATGCGCTCCGCATGCAGGGCGACCTGGGCCATGAAGCCGAAGGCCTGCACGAAGTCCGCGAACTGGAAATCCTTGGTGATCAGGCCGCCGCGCGCCTCGGCATGCGTCCAGCCGGCCAGGGAGGGCAGTTGCGCTGCCAGCTCCTCGGGCGTGAGCTTCATGCCGCTTCCTTGGCGGGCGCCTTGTCGGTGGCGGTGAGCACGCCGCGGTTGATCTGGTCGCGCTCCAGCGATTCGAACAGGGCCTTGAAGTTGCCTTCGCCGAAGCCTTCGCGGTAGTTGCCCTTGCGCTCGATGAACTCGAAGAACACGGGGCCCAGCATGGGCTGCGAGAAGATCTGCAGCAGCAGGCGCGGCTGGCCGCCTTCGGTGGTGCCGTCCAGCAAAATGCCGCGGGCCTGCAGCTCGCCCACCGACTGGCCGTGGCCGGGCAGTCGCTTTTCCAGGTTCTCGTAGTAGACCTCGTTGGGCGCGGTCAACAAGGGGATGCCGGCCATCTGCAACTGGTCGATCGATTTGAGCAGGTTGTCGGTCAGCAGGGCGATGTGCTGGATGCCTTCGCCGTTGAACTGCATCAGGAACTCTTCGATCTGGCCGCCGCCCTGGCGCGATTCCTCGTTCAACGGGATGCGGATCAGGCCGTCCGGTGCCGTCATGGCCTTGGAGGTCAGGCCCGTGTACTCGCCCGAGATGTCGAAGTAGCGGATCTCGCGGAAGTTGAACAGCTTGGTGTAGAAGTCGGCCCAGTAGGCCATGCGGCCGCGGTACACGTTGTGCGTGAGGTGGTCGACCACCTGGAAGCCATGGCCCTTGGGGTGCAGGTCCACGCCGGGCAAAAACTCGAAATCGATGTCGTAGATGGACTTGCCATCTTCGAAGCGGTCGATCAGGTACAGCGGCGCACCGCCGATGCCCTTGATCGCAGGCAGGCGCAGCTCCATCGGGCCGGTGGGGATCTCGATGGGCTGGGCACCGAGTTCGAGCGCCCGGTTGTAGGCCTTGTGGGCATCGCGCACCCGGAACGCCAGCCCGCAGGCCGCAGCGCCGTGCTCGCCGGCAAAGTAGGCCGCAGTGCCTGGCTCGTTGTTGACGATGAAGTTGATGCCGCCCTGGCGGTACAGCAGCACGTTCTTGGAGCGGTGCTTGGCGACCAGCGAAAAGCCCATCTTCTCGAACATCGGCTCCAGCAAGCCGGGCTTGGGCGAGGAGAATTCCACGAACTCGAAGCCGCACAGGCCCATGGGGTTGTCAAACAGATCGGTCATACATCGTCTCCAGAAGTGGGCAGCACTAAGGCCGGGGGATAGGGAGACTGTAGGGATTTCAAGGCGCAGTTATCTTGCAATTTCGGCATGCCAAGCACCGTTGTGCGCTGGATTCATGCGGGAAACCAAATGCAGTGCATTTGAAGAGCGCAAAGCACTGAACTTGTGCAGGCTTGCTGCTCATTGGGGCGTGGTTGAGCCAATGCACAAGGCCATCCTGGCAGTGCAGGCATGCGGGCCCCTGAGGAGGTGAAAGGCATCAAGTTTTCTGCATGCCTTGGGCGCTGAAACGGTATTTCTCACGCCGGCATCCCTTGACCATACTCAAGCCCCATAACAGGAGACAAGCGATGAACACCACCCGCCGCCAGTTCGCGGGCCTGCTGGGCGCCTCGGCCCTGGCCGCCCACAGCCCCTTTGCCTTCGCGCAGGACAGAACCATTCGCGTGCTCGTGGGCTACGCCGCGGGCGGCTCTGCCGACACCGTGGCCCGTGCCGTGGCCGAAGGCGTGCGCGGCCATGGCTTCAACATGCTGGTGGACAACAAGGGCGGTGCCGGCGGCCGGCTGGCCACCGAGGCCCTGATCGCGGCGCCGGCAGACGGCGCCACCCTGCTCATGACGCCCATGGGCAACCTGACCCTGTACCCCCACGTCTTCAAGTCCCTGTCGTACGACCCGCTCAAGCAGTTCGTCGGCGTGGGCAAGGCCTGCAGCATGAGCTTTGCCCTGGCCGTGAGCGCCAACAGCCCGGCAAAGACGCTCAAGGAGTTCCTGGACCTGGCGCGCAAGGACAACGCCCTGGCCGCCTACGGCACGCCCGGTGCGGGCACGGCCATGCACTTCATCGGCCAGTTGCTGGGCAAGGCCGCCAAGGTGCCGCTGGCGCACGTGGCCTACCGCGGCGGCTCGGCCGCGGTGACCGATGCCATCGGCGGCGTGCTGCCCTGCGTGATCACCACCCTGCCCAACCTGCTGCCCATGCACAAGTCGGGCAAGCTGCGCATCCTGGCGATCTCCGATGAGGCGCCGCTGGCCGCGCTGCCCGGCGTGCCCACCTTCAAGTCGTTGGGCTACGGCGACCTGGCGATCACCGAGACCTTCGCCCTGTTCGCTCGGGCCGGAACGCCCGCGCCCCTTGTCGCGCAGCTCAACAAAAGCGCCACGGAGGCCGTGCAGTCCGAAAAGATCGCCTCGCTGCTGCACAAGCTCGAATACCAGCCCCAGACCGCCACCACCGAAGCCCTGGACAGGCAACTGCGCGAGGACCATGCGCGCTGGGGCCAGATCGTGAAGGCATCCGGCTACACACCTGAAGACTCGTGACTTGATGAGAGATACCCGACCCATGCCACGCCGCAACGTCATCGTGATCATGTCCGACGAGCATGATCCCCGCATCATGGGCTGTGCCGGCCATGCCTTCGTGAAGACGCCGCACCTGGACGCACTCGCCGCGCGCGGCGTGCGCTTCACCGATGCCTACACCCCCAGCCCCATCTGCGTGCCTGCGCGCGCCGCTTTCGCCACCGGCCTGCGCGTGCACCAGACGCGCCACTGGGACAACGCCATGCCCTACGTGGGCGACCCTCGCGGCTGGGGCCATGTGCTGCAGCGCCAGGGGGTGCGCGTGGAGAGCATCGGCAAGCTGCACTACCGCGCCGAGGAAGACCCCGCCGGCTTCGACAAGGAGCACATCCCCATGCATGTGGTGGGCGGCCATGGCATGGTGTGGGCGTCCATCCGCGACCCCTACATTTCCAGCCCCAGCGGCAAGCGCATGCTGGGCGAGCACATCGGCGCTGGCGAATCGCACTACACCGCCTACGACCGCGAGGTCACTGGCCGTGCGGTCGAGTGGATCCGCGATGCGGGAACCCGCCCCGACAAGCCCTTCGTGCTTTATGTGGGCCTGTTGGCGCCGCACTTTCCGCTGGTTGCTCCTGAGGAGTTCTTCGCGCTGTATTCCGATGAAGTGATGCCGGAGCCCAAGCTGCAGCCTGCAAGCGGCTACCAGCGCCACCCCTGGGTGCAGGCCTACGCGGACTTCATGGACAACGAAGGCGAGTTCAAGAGCCCCGAGGAGCGGCGGCAGGCCTTCGTGGCCTACTACGCGCTGTGCAGCTTCCTGGACCACAACGTGGGCCGCATCACCCAGGCCCTGCGCGATGCAGGGCTGGAGGGCGACACCACCCTGGTCTACACCTCGGACCATGGCGACAACCTGGGCACGCGCGGGCTGTGGGGCAAGTCCACGCTGTACCAGGAAAGCGTGCGCGTGCCCATGCTCGTGGCGGGCCAGGGCGTGCAACCCGGGGTCTGCGAGACGCCGGTGGACTTGCTCGATCTGTTCCCCACCATCCTGCAGGGCGTGGGCATCAACCCGGCGCCCGAGATGCAGGACCGGCCCGGCCGCTCGCTGCTGGACCTGGCGCAAGGCCCGGCCGAGCCCGAGCGCGTGGTCTTCAGCGAATACCACGCGGCCGGCAGCAACACGGCCGGCTTCATGGTGCGCAAGGGGCGCTACAAGTATCACTACTACGTGCGCCACCGGCCCGAACTGTTCGACCTGGTGGCGGACCCTGAGGAACTCGCCGACCTGGCGGGCGATCCCGCCTTTGCCGACGTGCTGTGCGCCATGGAGGCCGAGCTGCGCGCTATCTGCGACCCTGAGGCCGTGGACGCTCTGGCCAAGGCCGACCAGCAGCGCATGATCGAGCGCCTGGGCGGAGTGCAGGTGGCCTCGCGCATGGGCGCCGGGGGCGCCACGCCCGTACCGCAGGAGGCGCTGGCCACTGCCGAGGCCCGATGAAGGGGCCTGCCTGGCGGCACGAGGGCGAGGAGCCCGACCACCGCTTCACCCTGGCCAATGAGCGCACCTTCCTGGCCTGGATCCGCACCGCCCTGGCCGTGCTGGCGGGCGGCGTGCTGCTGGAGCAGTTCGCCACCCGGCTGCAGCCGCGCCTGCTGGTCTCGGCCATTGCGCTGCTGATGTGCGCGCTGGCCGCCGCCTTGTGCGTGCTGGCCTACCGGCGCTGGCGCGCCAACGAGATCGCCATGCGCCGCAAGGGCGCGCTGCCCGCTACTGCGGCGCTGGCCGTGCTGGCGGCCGGCCTGTTCCTGGTGGCGGTGCTGCTGCTGGGCCTGGTGCTGTGGCTTTCGCTCTAGGGACCGCGCGCGATCCGGGCCTGCAGCCCGAGCGCACCAGCCTGGCCTGGACGCGCACGGCCCTGGCCGTGCTGCTGAACGCCCTGGTGGCGCTGCGCGGCGCCTGGATCGATGGCTCGGCCATGCTGCTGGCCACTGGCGCCATGCTGGCGCTGGCGGCCTGTGCGCTGTACGGCTATGGCGTGCACCGCGGCCGTGTGCTGCTGGCCTGCGAAGGCCAGGTACCCCACCCGGCCGGCCTGGCCCGGGTGGCGGCATTGGTTCTGCTGGCCTGCGCTACGGGCGTGGCGCGCGTCGCCTGGCACCTGCTGCATTAGAGTCTGGGCATGACCCCCCGCCAGCTCAAGTACTTCGTCGAGATCGCGCGGTCCGGCAGCATCACGACGGCCGCTTCCACCCTGCACATCGCCCAGCCGGCGCTGAGCCACCACATCGCGGCGATGGAGGAAGAACTGGGCGTGGTGCTGCTGCAGCGCCATGCGCGCGGCGTGCGCCTCACCATGGAGGGGCAACGCCTGTTTGACCGGGCGGCCTCCATCCTGCGGCAGATGGAACGCCTGCGCGAGGACGTGCGCGACGCGGCCTCGCAGTTCCGCGGCGTGGTGCGCGCCTGCATCGTCGGCTCGGTCGCGCCCGTGCTGGTGGTGCCCCTGTACCGGCTGATAGAGGAGCGCGCGCCCGAGGTGCAGCTGCACCTGAGCACCGCCATGTCGCGCGAGGCCCAGACCCTGGTGGAGGCGCGGCGCGTCGACCTGGCGCTGCTGCCCACGGCGTCCGAGATGGCCAAGCTCGAATCCCGGCCCGCCTACGAGGAGGATTTCTGCCTGTTCGGCACCCGGGAGCAGATGGGCGATGCCACGGGCGATATCGCCTTCCGCGCAATCGGCGACCGCCCGCTGGTGGAGCCCGACCGCGAGCACGACCTGCGCAAGCTCATCGAGCGCACGGCCGTCGCGCTCGATTGCCCGCTCAACGTGCGCTATGAGGTGAACAGCTCCGATCTGCTGCGCAGCATGGTCTGCGGCGGGCTGGCCTTCGCGGTCATGCCGCGCAATTCCTTCCCAGCGTTCGAGGCGCGCGGCATCGTGGCCCGGCGTATCGTGGAGCCGGTCCTGAGCCGTACCCAGTCGGTGGTCTGGTCGATGGAGCAGCCGCTGACGCCGGCCGGCCAACTGGTGCGCGACCTGCTGCTGGAGCTCATTGCCCAATTGCTGGCAGACGGGCAACTGGTGGGGCGCACGCTGCCATGAGGTTTATCTGATGGCGCATGGGTGCAAGGCGTATTTCTCCGCGTGCTTGTCTTTCCGTACAGTGCAATGACTTCAACGGAGACAAATGCAATGCAGACGATATCGCGGCAGGACATGCCGGTGCAAGACCTGGTGGATGCCCTGGCTGGCGTCCTTTCGCCCGCCCAGATCGTTCGGGACCCCGGCGTGACCGCCAGCCATGCGGGCGACTGGAGCGAGGCACCGCGCCATGCGCCCGCCCTGGTGGTGTTCCCTCGAACGCCGCAGGAGGTGGCTGGCGTGCTCGCGGTGTGCAGCCGCCTGGGCCAGCCCGTGGCCATTCAGGGTGGGCTGACGGGGCTGGCCGGTGGGGCCACGCCCTCGGGTGTGGAAGTGGCCCTGTCGCTGGCCAAACTCAACACCATCGAAGACATCGACACCGTGGGCGGGACGGCCGTGGTGCAGGCCGGCGTGGTGCTGGAGCAGCTGCAGCAGCGGGTGGAAGCAGAGGGTTGGTCCTTCCCGCTCGACCTGGGGGCGCGCGGCTCTTGCCAGGTGGGCGGCAATGCGGCCACCAATGCCGGCGGCAACCGGGTGATCCGCTTCGGCACCATGCGCGACCTGGTGCTGGGGCTGGAGGTGGCGCTGCCCGACGGCCGGCTCATGACCATGCTCAACCGCGTGACCAAGAACACCACGGGCGTGGACCTCAAGCACCTGTTCATCGGCGCGGAGGGCACGCTGGGCGTGATCACGCGCCTGGTGCTCAAGCTCTCGCCTCGGGCCACGGCGGCGAACACGGCGCTGTGCGCGCTGCCCTCGTTCGATGCGGCCACGCACCTGGTGCGCGACCTGCGCTGCGCACTGCCTGCGCTGTCGGCCTTCGAGGTGATGTGGGACGACTACCTGGAGGCGGCCATGGAGGTGACGCGGCTGCGCCAGCCCTTCGATGCGCCCCACCCGGTCTATGTGCTGGTCGAGACACTGGGGGCCAACGACGAGCGCGACCGTGAAGCGCTGGAGCGCGAGCTGGGCGAGGCCCTGGAGCAGGGCCTGATTTCCGACGTGGTGGTGGCCCAGTCGGTGGAAGACGGCAAGAAGCTCTGGGCCTACCGCGAATCCATTGGCGAGCTGCTGGGCCAACTCAAGCCGTTTGCGGCCTTCGACGTCGGCATCCCCATGGCGGCCATGGACGCCTTTGTGGAATCGGTGGGGTCCGAGCTGGAGCGCCGCTTCCCGGCGCAGCGCCACCTGTTCTTCGGGCACATCGGCGACGGCAACCTGCACGTGCTCTCCGGTCCTCATGCGTCACCGGACAGCCTGCACCAGGTGGAAGAGGTGGTCTATGCCGCCACCGGCCGTGTGGGCGGCTCCATCTCGGCTGAGCATGGCATCGGCGTGGTGAAGAAGGAATTCCTCGCGCACAGCCGCTCGCCGGTGGAGATCGAACTCATGCACAGTCTCAAGGCACTGCTCGATCCCGCGGGCATTCTGAACCCAGGCCGTATTCTGGATACGGCCTGAGCTGTCAGCCCATCACCACCGGGCCGCCCTTCTGGATGCCGCGCTGGTAGGCCGGGCGGGCCTCCATGCGCTTTTTGTAGGCCTGGATGTTGGGGCAGGTGCTGGCCTTGCTGGAGCGTGACAGGGCCGCCTCCACCGCAAAGCTCATCTGGAAGTCGGCCATGGTCAGGTGCTCGCCCGCGAACCAGTTGTGCTGGCCCAGGTGGCTTTCCATGAAGTCCATGGCGGTGTTCACGTTCGGGTCCACCATCTTGTCGAGCACCTTGCCGCACAGCGCCTTGGCAATGGGCTTGACGAAGAAGGGCATGGGCTGGCGCGGGATGGTCATGAACACCAGTTTCATCACCAGCCAGTTCATGAGCGAGCCTTCGGCGTAGTGCATCCAGAAGCGGCACTGGCGGTACTCGGGCGTGCCGCGCGCGGGCTGCAGATGGGCGAGGTCGCCCGTGGCCTGCGCGCCATAGGTCTCCACCAGGTACTCGACGATGGCGCCGGACTCGGCGATCACTTCGTCGCCATCGGTGATCACGGGCGACTTGCCCAGCGGGTGGATCTTCTTGAGCTCGGGCGGGGCCAGCTTGGTGGCCTTGTCGCGCTGGTAGATCTTGAGCTCGTAGGGCACGCCCAGTTCTTCGAGCAGCCAGAGGACGCGCTGGGAGCGCGAGGTTTCAAGGTGGTGGACGGTGATCATGCGCGCATCTTAGGCGCTGTTGCCGATGCTTTGTGTGCCCTTTGTGCGCCCTTTGTGTCGCCTGGGCGATGCTGGCGCCATTCTGGCCCTGTGCCGGGCGGTTCATCCCCGTGTGTGCAGGGAGGGGTGCTCGCGCAGGTAGCGCGCAATCGCCTGCAGCACGCCGGTGAGGTCGCGCTGCACCGTGTCGAAGTGCGCGCCACGCTCGCGGCTGGCCTCGTTCATGTAGACCGGCCGGCGTATCTCCACCTGCATGCTGTGCCGCTGGTGCGCGGGCTGGCCGATGCGGGCGATGAGCTGCACGCCCTTGTAGGGGTCGTTGCGTGCCACGGTGTAGCCCCGGGACTTCAGTTCCTTTTCCAGCAGGTCCACGAACACCGGCTCGCAGGTGGTGCCATCGCGGTCGCCCAGCACGAAGTCGGCCAGCGGGTGTGGGCTGTGTATCTGCAGCCGCTCGTAGGCGTTGTTGGGCATGGAGTGCAGGTTCAGGTGCCAGACGGCGCCGAATTGCGCATGTGCCTGCCCGATGGCAGCCGCCAGGGCTGCATGGTAGGGCTGGTAGCAGCGCGCTATGCGCGCCTGCACCTCGGCCACGGTGAGCTTGCGGTCGTAGATGGGCGTGGTGGCGTTCACGTTGCGCCAGATGAGGCCATAGCCCAGGCGCGTCTTCTCGCCCGGGGCCAGCGGCGTGGGCCAGGGCGCGTCGAGCAGGGCCGGGTCCAGGTCGTCGAGCGTGCGGTTGGCATCGACGTAGCTGCGCGGGAAATGCGCTTCCAGCAAGCTGGCGCCCACCTCGGGCGCGGCCTGCCACAGCGCCTCCACGTGCGTGTCCTCGGCCGCGCGCAGCAGGGCGCGGGGTACGGCATGGCCAAAATCCGCAGGGTAGGCGGTGCCGCTGTGCGGCGAGTCGCAGACCAGGGGGATGGCCGGCGCCACCGGCACATGCAGGGTGAAGGCAGGGACGTCGCGGTGCAGGTCCATGCGCATCATTCCGCCGTCAGCTTGGCGACCTTGGCCACGCGCGCATAGCGGTCCAGCGCCTGGCGGATCTGCACGCCGAACTGCGCGGGCGTACCGGGGATCAGCGTGGCACCGGCCTCGTCCATCTTCTTGATGAAGTCGGGGTGTTTCATGGCCGCATGGATCGCCTGGTTGAGCCGGTTGACCACGGGCGCGGGCGTGCCGGCCGGTGCCACCACGCCGAACCAGCCACCGGCACCCATTTCCTTGAAGCCC
This sequence comes from Acidovorax sp. Root219, assembly GCF_001428665.1. Taxonomy (GTDB): domain Bacteria; phylum Pseudomonadota; class Gammaproteobacteria; order Burkholderiales; family Burkholderiaceae_C; genus Acidovorax. The sequence goes on along the minus strand of NZ_LMIJ01000003.1, from coordinate 1,905 downwards.
AGGTCGCCGTAGGTGGGCACATCGGGCAGCAGGGGCGAGCGGGTCTCGGAGAGCACGGCCAGCGCCCGCAAGCGGCCCGCCTTGATGTGCGGCAGCGCCGAGGGCAGGTTGTCGGTGATGCCATCGACCTGGCCTGCCACGGCGTCGTTGAGCGCCATGCCCGCGCCCTTGTAGGGAATGTGCAGCAGCTGGATCTTGGCCAGGCTGGAGAAATGCTCCACGTTGGCATGCCCCAGCGAGCCCGTGCCCGGGGATGCGAAGTTGTATTTGCCCGGGTTGGCCTTGGCCAGGGCGATGAACTCCTGCATGGTCCGGGCGGGAAAAGCTGCGTTCACCGCGAACACGCTGGGGACGGCGGCCACGTTGGAGACCGGGGCGAAATCCTTCACCGGGTCGTACTTCATGCGGCTGCCATAGGCGGCCGCGTTGGAGCCGTGCGTGCTCATGGTGGCCATGCCCAGTGTGTAGCCGTCGGCACGGGCCTTGGCCACCTGTTCCATGCCCAGCGAGCCCCCGGCGCCGGCCTTGTTCTCCACCACGATGGGCTGGCCGAGCTCGCGCCCCGCGAATTCGGCAATCAGCCGCGCCGCCAGGTCGGTGGAGCCGCTGGGCGCGAAGGGCACGATCAGCTTGATCGGCCGGTCCGGGAAAGCGGCTTGCGCATGGACCGCGCCAGCCAGCGGCGCCAGGGCCAGGGCCAGCAGGGTGGCCCGGCGGCTGAGGGAGGAAGGGAGGCGGATGCTTGCCATGGTGGGGGTTCTCTCGGTGGCCAAAGGGTGCTGGCAGTCTCTGGCGAACGGTGATCACCCGCAAACGACACTCCGGCATTCCTGTATTACCATTGGTCATACACCACCCCAGCCTTGCTGCACCATGCGCCTGCATTCGCCATCGATGTCCGAGTTGCACGCCTTTGTCACCGTGGTGCGCACAGGCAGTTTTTCGCGCGCGGCGGACGAGCTGTGCGTGACCCAGGGCGCCATCAGCCGGGCGGTGGCGCGTCTCGAAGGCCATTACGGCAAGGTGCTGCTCAAGCGCAGTTCGCAGCAGATGCTGCTGACCGCATCAGGCGAACAGTTGTTGGCTGCCGTGCGCGAGCCGCTGGCAGCGATAGAGGCGGCCAGCGAGGCCCTGCGCGAGGGGCCCGCGCGCACCACGGAACTGGTGCTGTCCGTGGTGCCCACGCTGGCCAGCGTGTGGCTGGTGCCGCGCCTGCCGGACTTTCAAGCCCGGCACCCGGATGTGCGCGTGCGCTTCGTTCCCTACCGCAAGGATGAGGATTTCTCGGGCCCCACGCCGCATGCCGCCATCCTTACGGGCCTGGGTGCGGCGCAGTGGCCCGGGTGGGAGTGTGACTACGTCATTGGCCGCGAGGTGGTGCCGGTGTGCCACCCGGCGCGTGCCGCCCGGCAGCGCTGGCAGCATCCGGCCGACCTGTCCGCCGAGCCGCTGCTGGCCCATTCCACCTCGCCTGGCAACTGGGCGCAGTGGCTGCGGGCTGCCGGCGCTGCGGGGGCCGAGCCCGAGCTGTCGACGGTGTTCGACCAGGTGTCCATCCTGGTCCAGGCAGCCATGGCCGACATGGGCGTTGCGCTGGTGCAGCGCTGCCTGGTTCGGGCCGAACTCGATGCCGGTCGCCTGGTCACGCCGTTCGACCTGCCCATCACCCTGCAGCGCGGCTACTTCCTTTGCCGCCTGCCGGGGCGCCGGGCAGCGGCCAGCCTGCCGGTCTTTCGCCAGTGGTTGCTGGACAGGGCCCGCGAGGACATTGCCCTGATGCCCGCGTGACCGGGTCCATGCCCGTGTTTGCATGGCGCACCAAGCAAAAAGCCCTCTCGCGAGGTAATGCCGTTCACTTAAGCCAGTGAGCGGCATTTTTCCTGTCTGCACATAGCCCATACTCAG
>NZ_LMIJ01000002.1:127235-127656 GCF_001428665.1 Acidovorax sp. Root219 | reverse complement strand
CGAGGGGGCCATCATCCAGAGCCTGACGGGCAAGACGGCGCTGGAAGTGGCGACGCTGTTCGCCCAGGTCTTCCCCGAGCAGAGTGCGGGCAAGACGCCGGCCCAACTGCTGGAAGGCATGGGTGCCGCAGGCGCGGTGCGCGTGGATGCCGTGCGCGATATCACCGTGACTGGCGATGCGGGCAACAACACCATCACCCCCACGCTGGGCCTGGCGCGGTATGTGGATGGCGGTGCAGGCATCGACACCGTGGTCATCCCGGCCACCCTGGGCCAAACCTATGTGCAGTCCCAGAACAATGGCAGCTTCACCCTGCAGCGCCTGACCGATGGGGCGATGCTGGATGTGACGCGGGTGGAGCGGGTCACGTTCAATGACACCAAGCTGGCCTTGGACCTGAACGGCCATGCGGGCGAAGCC
>NZ_LMIJ01000002.1:54996-127206 GCF_001428665.1 Acidovorax sp. Root219 | reverse complement strand
AGCGAGCACGCCTACGCAGATTGCGCAGACGCTGTGGACGAATGTGGTGGGCCGGGCGGGCACGGATGGGGAGCTCAAGCTGCTGACCGACATCATGGCGGGTGGGGTATCGGCCCCCGACCTGGTGGTGATGGCGGGCAACCTGGAGGCCACGGCCGTGCGCATCGACCTGGTGGGCCTCACGGCCAAGGGGATTGAGTTCGCCTGAGTTTCAGATGGTTCCCGCCAGGGTGAGCCACTGGCGCGCGTGGCCTGGGTGCGGGCTGCATTGCGCGCGCCCGAACCAGGGCCCCCAGCCGTGCAGGATCTTGCGCGAGAACCAGCCCCCTTCGGTGCTGTAGACCTTGATCGACGCGGCCAGGGTGCCTGTCTTGCCGTCCAGGTAGTCCACCTGCTGGATGCTGATGGGAATCAGCCGGCCCGGCACCGTATCGCGCTGCTGGAACACCTCGAGCAGGTCGCGCGGGTGCGCGACCTTGAAGTGCACCTTGATCGCGTTCTCCGGCCGGCACAGCGCCTCGAACTGCCGGGCCCCGGCGATCTCATCGGCCATGGGGGCCACCAACAGCAGGGGCGTGACGACGAACCACAGCGCAACCCGCCAGCCGATGGCCAACGGCACGCGCTTGACCAGCTTGAACACCAACACCGACGCGACCGCCCCCCAGAACAGGACGACCAGCAAAAACAGAAGGGCGGACATGGGGGCAGCAAGGGGAAGAAGGGCTGGACGAATCTACCACCAGCCCCCAGGGCTTCACCGCCCTTCTGTCACCCCACCCGGCCCGGTCGGCGGTGCGGCGATCAGATGTCCATCGCCGGCCGGTGCTCCTCCGGCGACACAAACTTCCACTGCCCTACGCACAGCGAGAACACGAAGGCCCCGGCCGCAAACAGGCCCAGCACGGCCAGCGCCATGCCCCACTCGCCGCCCAGGGCCCCGAAGGCGCTGGCGCGCACGGCCTTGATGGACCAGGTGAAGGGCAGCCAGGGGCTGATGTCGCGGTAAAAGGCACTGGTCAGCTCCACCGGCAGCACACCGCCGGCAGACGACAGCTGCAGCACCATCAGGATCAGGGCGATGGCCTTGCCCACGTCGCCAAAGGCGCGCACCAGGGCCAGGATGACGAGCATGAAGGTCAGCGACGTGACCGCCATGGAAAGCGCCAGGCCCAGGGTGTTGACGGCCTGTATGCCCAGCATGAACCAGACCATGATCAGCACGCAGGCGGTCTGCACCAGGTTGACGCTCCACAGCACCCCGAGCTTGCCCAGCAGCAGCGACACGCGCGAGTAGCCTGCGGCCTCTTCGGGCAGCCGGCGCAGGTGGAAGATGAAGGCCGTCATCACCGCGCCCAGCCACAGCGCGATGGGAATGAAGTTGGGCGCCAGGCCCATGCCGTTGTTCTTGACCGGCGCATCGATCTCGATCTGCGGCTGGACCGAGATCGCCAGGCCGCTGGCCGTGCCCTCCATCCCCGGGCCGACGGTGGGCAGGGCGGCCTCCAGCGTGTCGAGCCCCAGCACCAGTTGCGAAGATCCATCCTTCACCTTCAGCAGGCCTGTGCGCAGCTCGCTGGCGGCGCCCGCCAGCGCCTTGCTGCCGTCCACCAACTGGTCCACCTTGGCATCGGCCGGCACCTTGGCTGCCAGCGTGGATGCGCCGGCCGAATAGGCGGCAAAGCCGTCCGCCATCTGGGCCACGCCTTGCGACAGGGCCTGCGCGCCCTCGGCCAGTTTGGCCTCGCCCTGGCCGGCCTGCTGCAGGCCGCCACGCAATTGGGTGGCGCCATCGGCCAACTGCCCGGCGGCGCCCGAGACCTTGTCGCCCACGAAGAGGATGGATTTCGACTCATCGCGCAACTGCCCTGCCCCATCGGCCAGGCGCTGCGCACCGTCTTCCAGCTGCGGCAGGGCCTGCTTGAACTCCCCATGCCCGCTGGCCAGTTGCGCGGCGCCGCTCTTGAGGGTCTGCAGGTCGGCAGGCTCGGGCTTCTTCGCATCGAGCGTGCGGGCCCCCGCGCCGAGTTGCTTCATGCCATCGCCCAGCTGTGCCACACCGGTGGAGAGATCCGTTGCGCCCTTGGCCAACTGGGCCGAGCCGCCCTCGGCCTTGCCCGTGCCACTGTGCAGCGCCGCCGCTCCCTCGCGCAGGCGCGCCACGCCCTCGTGCAGGCGCTGCAGGCTGTCGGCCGCCGAAGAGCTGGCGCCCAGCACCACCTCCCAGCGCTTTTCGTTGAGCGACTCGTTGACCTGGTGGCCCAGCTCTTCGGCAAAACGCTTGGCAAAACCGGCACCCGCGTAGTTGTTGCCCTCGGAGGCAAACACCACCAGCTTGCCCGCCCCTGGCGAGCCCGCCGCCATGGCCCCGGCGCTGAAATCGGCAGGGATGACCAGCGCAAACAAACTCTTGCCCTGGCGCACGGCTCGCCGCGCAGCATCGGGGTCACCCTCTTCGTAGAAGCCGAACTGCTGCTTGTCCTTCAAGGTCTGCGCCAGGTCCATGCCCAGGTTTACCGCCTGGCCGTTGGCCATGGCACCCCGGTCCAGGTTGACGATGGCGGCCGGCAGGTTGCCGGTGTGGCTGGCAGGGTCCCACACCGATTCGAGGTAGATGAAGGCATAGAACGCCGGTATCACCACCACGCCCAGCAGCGACCAGCGCAGCTTGGGAAAGCGGCGAAACAACCGCGCCTCGAGCATCGAGACGCGCAATGCGTTGCTGAACAGGCGCATGGGCGGCGGGGCGGCTTTTGTCGTGTTGTTGTGTTTTGCACGGCAAGGCGAAACAGGCCCTTGCGGCGTTGCGCTGCAGGCGTCTGGAGTACCTTGCCGTTATGCCCCGGAGTGTGCCTTGAAGTGCGCGGTTTCGCAGATGCTGCGCCCTCGGCGCTACAGTGCAAATGTGTAAAGATTTATGTAGCGAGCGGCAGTGTGGCCAGGCAATTGAACAGGGCTTCGCAGCTGCGCACCAGCTTAGGGCGCTGCTATCTGGCAACCCGTGGCCGCCCCGAAAACGGGAAGGGAACCACCCCACATGCTTCAACCGCCCGCGATGGGCCGCAGGCACCTACTTGGCGGATGAAGCGCCAAGGGCTCCAGGCGCACCCGCAGAGCCAGCGGCCCGGATTCTTTCCAGCTGCCTCGCAAACCACTGGGCGCTGGGCTGCACGGTGCCGTTGCACCGGACCTGGTAGGCCTGGCCCGAGGCGCTGCTCGACGAGGCGGCCAGCTCGATGAATTTTTCTGCGCTGGGCAGCGTGCTTCGCTTTTCGATGTATTCCAGCTTGCGCAGCAGATGGGTCTTGGCCTCCGTGGCTGCGTGCCACGAACCATTGCGCTGGAACTCGCAGTTGGAAGCCTGCAGCGCGGCCAACAAGGCATCGATCTCGCCACGCACCGGCGCGGCCGCAGGCGCTGCAAGCGAGATGGCTGCAGCCAGGCCGAACCAAAGACCGATCAAAGTACGTAGCATAGGTATCGCGATTTTTTAGAGGAGTGCGGCCCCGGCTCAATCAATGGCTCGCTCCAGGAATTCGCGCGGAACGCAGAAGGAGTGGCCGCTGTAGCGAGCTTGCTCTTCCAGATCGACCGTGCCTCCAAAGCCCAGCCAGAAATACCCGTAGGCGTCGATGTCTGTCACCTCGGTGATCTGGCCGACGAAGGCCCGCAGCTCCGTTTGCTCGTCCTGCGGGAGGTCGTGCACCAGCCAGTCCGGCAGGCCCAGCAACCGCACCCGGTCACCTGCCTGGATTTCAGCCACGGACATCCGCATCGCTCCCGGCCACGCTTGCGTTTTCAGCCCGGCTCGCCGGGTGGACGCAGGCAGGCGCGGGGGCCATCCATGGGTTCAGATCGGCTGCGCGATCAAATCGTGCCCGCGCACGCCCACGATGCGGGCGCGCGTGAACTCGCCCACCTTCATGGTCTTGCTGATCTTCTCGGGCGGCAGCAGCTGCACCGTGCCGTCGATCTCGGGCGCGTCGGCATACGTGCGGCCCACGCCACCCTTGCGGCCCAGGCCTGGGGCGGAGTCCACCAGCACCTGCATGGTGGCGCCCACGCGGCGCTGCAGGCGGGCGATGGAGACTTCTTCGGCCACGGCCATGAAGCGGGCGCGGCGTTCTTCGCGCACTTCCATGGGCAGCATGCCGGGCAGCTCATTGGCGGCGGCGCCGTTCACGTCGCTGTAGGCAAAGCAGCCGGCACGGTCGATCTGCGCCTCGCGCACGAAGTCCAGCAGATGGGCAAACTCTTCTTCCGTCTCGCCGGGGAAGCCGGCGATGAAGGTGCTGCGGATCACAATCTCGGGGCAGGCCTCGCGCCAGCGCTGGATGCGCTCCAGGTTGCGCTCGCCGCTGGCGGGGCGCTTCATGCGCTTCAAGACGTCAGGGTGGCTGTGCTGCAGGGGCACGTCCAGATAAGGCAGCACGCGGCCCGTGGCCATGAGAGGAATCACCTCGTCCACGCTCGGGTAGGGGTACACGTAGTGCAGGCGCACCCAGGCACCGTAGGGCTCGGCGATCTCGCCCAGGGCCTGCACCAATTCGAGCATGCGCGTCTTCACGGGCTTGCCGTCCCAGAAGCCGGTGCGGTACTTCACATCCACGCCGTAGGCCGACGTGTCCTGGCTGATCACCAGCAGTTCCTTCACGCCACCTGCGAACAAGGCCTTGGCCTCGCTCAGCACGTCGCCGATGGGCCGCGACACCAGGTCGCCGCGCATCGAAGGGATGATGCAGAAGGTGCAACGGTGGTTGCAGCCCTCACTGATCTTGAGGTAGGCGTAGTGCTTGGGCGTGAGCTTGATGCCCGCCACGCCGAAGTTGCCCGGCACCAGGTCGATGAAGGGGTCGTGCGGCTTGGGCAGGTTCAGGTGGACGGCGTCCATCACCTCCTGCGTGGCATGCGGGCCGGTCACGGCCAGCACGCTGGGGTGCATCTGGCGCACCATGTTGCCGCCATCCTCGCCCGCGCGCGCGCCCAGGCAGCCGGTGACGATGACCCGGCCGTTGGTGGCCAGCGCCTCGCCAATGGTGTCCAGGCTCTCGCGCACGGCATCGTCGATGAAGCCGCAGGTGTTGACGATGACGAGGTCGGCCCCCTCAAAGGTCTTGGAGGTCTCGTAACCTTCGGCACTCAGTTGCGTCAGGATCAGTTCGGAATCCGTGAGGGCCTTGGGGCAGCCAAGGCTCACAAAGCCGACTTTGGGGGTTTTCGTGGGGGACAGTACTTCGCTCATATCCCCGTATTGTCCCAGTTCCGGGGGGAAACAGCTATTTCAGGGATTCTGGGGGCGTTGTGCAGCAGGCAATTTGCCGCGCCAGAACCCTCGGCGGGCCTCAATCGGGCCGGTAAACCCAGCCCCGCGTCCCAAAATCGAAGTCATGGGTCTCGAACGGTGTGAAGGTCGTCCCATAGAAAAGCACGGGCCCGTCCCCGTCCAGTTGGTAGTGCAGTCGCCACTGGCGGCGCAGCTGCGCCGGGTCCACCCCCGCGTCGGCCAGTTCCGCGGGAAACCGCCCTTCGCGCGCCTGGAAGGCCAGCACGGCATCGGCCGCCACCTGCGCGTGGGCCCGGGCGTCGTGCGCATACCACCAGTGCACCGCGGTGATGGCCGCCAGCACCAGCGCCAGAATGGCCCCCTTGTACGCCCGCACACGCCGCCCCGCGGGCCGGCGCAGGGCCGCCACGGTGTTGTAGACGAGCCAGATGGCGATGAACGGCACGGCGAACAGCACCATGAAGCCGGCGTGCCGCTGCAGGCACAGCAGCAGCAACCCGATGGCGGCGGCGAACGGCAGGTGATGGCGCAGGGTGGGGCGCGTGGGGGCAGCCGCAGCTGTGGCGCAGGTCATATGCCAAGGATAGCGCCTGCGCTGACGTTGACCTGCCCCACGGCGGCTCCTGGCCGCGGCGAGGTATCAGCCCCGCTCATCGCTGTCGCCGCGATGCTCTGGTGCGCCGGTTACGGCATTTGCGGGGGCCTGGTGCGCCGGCAGGCACCCTGTCAGAACCCGCTTTCGCGCACCGCCACGGCCGCCAGGCGCTTCAGGGTGCGCAGCACCAGGCTCTGCGACTGCGCTTCGATGCTCACATGCCCCCGCGCCTCGCGGGCCTGCGGAAGGGGCTGGGCCAGGCGCAGGCGCACGCGGTACAGCGCCTCCACGGGGGTGGACGACTGCCCGTCGGGCTGCGTGGCGATGGGCCCGCCGTAGCGGGCGGCCAGCATGGCGTGGGGCAGCCGGGCGGTGCGGGTGGTGTCGATGCTGACCACCGTGGCGTCCATGGTGTTCCACTGCTGGTGCAGGCGAAAGCGCGCGTGCGCGCCGGGCTCGATGCGCTCGACCTCGCGCTGCTCCACATAGGCGTCCACCACCCAGCTCGAGGGGTCGAGCAGCACACCCAGCTGCGTCTTCGTGCCCACCCAGGTGCCGGGCTGCACGGCGGGGTCCACGTCGGCCCACTGCCCTGCGAAATCCGCAGCGATCTGCAGGCGGCCGGTTTCCTCCACCACGGCCTCGGCTTCTGCCAGTTGCTCCTGCAGCCGGCCGGTGGCGGCCTTTTGCTGCTCCATGCCGCGCTCGTCCGCGACCAGGCCCGTGAGGCGCTGCTCCAGCGCGCGCACCAGGGCGTCGGTGCGCACCTCGCGCGCGCTCAGGTCGGGCGCCTCGAACTGGGCCAGCGAGGCGCCCTGCGCCACCGTGCCGCCAGGCGCCACGCGCGTGACGCGGGCGGCGAAGGGGGCGAACACCAGTTGCTGGCGTTCGGCGCGGGCCACGCCCGAGGCCTCGACCTTGGTCGGCCACGGAACGGCCAGGGCGACCAGTGCCACGGCCGGCAGCATCCACAGCACGAAGCGCCTGCCAGGGCGCACCTCGGACCAGCGCTTGCGCCAGACAGCGATTTCAGACCAGAAGGGGCGCACGATGAACCAGATCACTTCCACGGCAAACAGAAAAATGCCCAGCACCTTGAAGAACATCAGGTACACGGCGACGGCAATCCCCAGGAACACCACCAGCCGGTAGATCCAGGTGAACACGGCAAACCCCACCAGCGCGCGCCGCTGGCGAACGGTCACCGGCTCTGGGTCGGGCTCGTCCCAGCCCAGCAGGGTGCGGCGCAGCCAGGCGCGCGCCATGGCGCCCGAGCGCTCGTGCAGGTTGGGGTAGTCGAGCAGGTCCGAAGCGATGAAGTAGCCATCGAAGCGCATGAACGGGCTGGCGTTGAGCGCCAGCGACAGCACCCAGCCGGTGGTGGCCAGGTAGAGCATGGCCTGGCGCAGGGGCCCGTCGTCCAGCAGCGCCCAGGCCAGCGTGGAGAGCCCGGCCAGCGCCACCTCGACCAGGATGCCGGCCGAGGAGATGGCCAGGCGCTGGCGCGGGGTGCGCAGCTTCCAGGACTCGCTGGTGTCGGTGTAGAGCATGGGCCACAGCACCACCAGCGCCACGCCCATGTGGGCCACGCGCACACCGTAGCGGGTGGCCACGAAGGCATGGCCCAGCTCGTGCAGGGTCTTGGAGACTGCCAGCGCGATCATGAAGCCCAGGATGCCGCTGGGCGAAAGGATGTCCATGACGCCATGCGCGAAGGTGTCCCACTGCCGCGCCACCATCACGATGCCCAGCAGCGACGCCAGCACGATGGCCGCCACGCCGGGCCCCGAGCACAGGGGCCGCACGAAGGGCAGCACGGCGGCCAGCCAGCGCTCGGGCCGCACCAGGGGGATGCGGATGAAAAGGTAATGGTGCAGCCACCAGCGCCAGTGCAGCCAGCCCGGGCCGCCGGCCTTGGCCGCCAGTCGGGCCACACCCTGCGCCGAGGGGCGCACCAGTTGGTGCTGCGCCAGAAAGTGGCCAAAGTCCTCCACCAGTTCCCGATCGGCAAACAGGGGCGTGTTCTCGGCGATGTCCTTGGCGATGGCCTCGGGGTCGCCCGGCCAGCGCACCAGGCATTCGAACTCGAGCCAGCCGATGCGAAAGAAGCGGTTGGTCACCGGGTCCTGGATGGACCAGGCGGGGGCGCCGTCCTTGTCGGGCGCCGCCTCGTGCAGCCGCAGGTCCTCGCGCAGCGGCAGGCGGTCCAGCGCGGCGTCCATGCTCACCAGCCGGTCCATTCCCGCAGCGAGGCCAGAGGCCGGCGCAGCAGGTAGTAGCCCAGGAAGACGCGGCTTCCGTAGATCTTGGCGGTGCCGCGCAGGCCGATACGGGCCTGCTGGGTGCGGCCCGCGTCTTCGTCGAACACTGCGCGCAGGCGGTAGCTGGCCACGCCCTCGGGCGAGACGACGGCCTGGTAGCTCGTCTCGGACACCTTGGCGTCGAACGGCGACAGCGGCATGACCGTGAGGAACAGCTTGACCGCAGCGCCCTGCTCCAGCGCGATGGCGTCGCCCGCGGGCAGGTTGATCATGACACCCGGTTTGGCCGGGTTGGCCAGCAGCATGATCTTCTCACCTGTGGTGACAGGGCGGCCCAGCCACTCGTCCGCATCGGCGAACACGGCCACTCCCGCGCGCGGGGCGACGATGTCCACCCGCGCCAGTTGGGCGCGTATGGCCTCGAGCTCGGCGCGCTTTTCGTTGGACCGGCCGCTGAGCAGCGCCAGGTCCGACTTGCTCTGAAAACTGTCGAAGGCTTTTTGCGTGGCCACCTGCAGCTCGGCATCGGCCACCGCCACGGATTTCTGCGCCACCTCGAGCCGGTTGCGCAAGGTGGTGTCGTCCAGCGAGAACAGTGTCTCGCCGGCCTTCACGGCCTGGTTGGGCCGCACGTGGATGGCCTTGACCACGCCCTCGATGGGCGCGGTGACCGCCTGGGCATCGAGCGAGATCACCTCGGCCGGCGCCAGCGACGAGTGGCGCACCGGAATGAAGAGCAGCGCCAGCAGGGCTGCCACCAGGGCGTAGCGGCGCGCGCGCCCCAGGCGCTGCCAGCGGCTGCGCCACGAGGTGCGTGGCTTGCCCGCCAGCATTTCCCAGCAGTAGCCCCAGGTGGCGGCCAGGCGCCCGAGCGCCTGCGCCGCCGGTTCGGGCGGCGGGGCGTCGAGCAGAAAGAGGGCCCACCCCAGCCGCTCGCCGGAGCGCCGGGCGATGGGCTGCGCCCACACGCCGGCAGGCCACCACTCCTGCCAGCCATCGAGCAGCCCGGCCGGCACACCCTTGCCGGGGCGCGGCTGGGCGATCCAGCCAGGCACCTCTTGGCACTGGGCACGCAGCCAGGGCCAGGCCTGGCGCAGCCAGATGAGGTAGGGGCTGTCCTCCGTGGGGCGGGCCAGGCCCGACACCGTGAGCAATGGCGCGCTGGCAGTGTCGCCCTCGAACAGCAGGGCCTGGCGGAAACCCAGCAGGCCGTAGCTGTCGTTGGCGATGCTGAAGCCCAGCTCGCCCACCGAGTTGGCGGCGCGGGCGCGGGCTTCGAGGGATGTGACGATGTCGGCCAACCGCGGGTTGGCATGCACTGCGCTGGCACTCATAGGATGGCGATCAGGGAAGGGCCTTGAATCGGGCCACGCCGGTCATGCCGCCGAGCAGTTCGGGGTTTTTGCCTTCGATGCGGCCTTCCAGCTCCACGGTTTGCGCGACGGCATCCACCCGGCCGTTGATGGCCGTGACCTTGGCCTGGTAGGTCTTGCCCGTCTCGTCGATGGCAACGTCGAAGGGCGCGCCTTCGCGCAGCGTGCGCAGGATCCTGGAGGGCGCGTTCAGGCGCACCTTCAAGGCCCCTTCGCTCACCATTTCGATCAGCGGGCTGCCCGCATTGACCCCCTGGAACGGCTTGACGTGCACCCGCACCACGCGCCCGGCGAACGGCGCAATCACCGTGCACTGGGCGATCTGCGCGCGCGACAGCCGGATGGCCGCGTTGGCCTTCTCTGCCGCAGCGGCGGCCAACTGCACTTCGGACTGCCCTGCCGCCTCCAGCGCCAGCAGGCGGGTCTTCACATCCAGCGTCTCCTTGGCGCCGGCATGCTCTGCCTGCGCCATCTGCAGGCGCGCCGAGGGCTCGCTGCAGTCGAAGGTCACCAGCGGCATGCCCTTGGGAACGCGCGCGCCCAGCGAGGCGTTCAGTGAGGACACACGCCCCACGATCTGCGAGACCAGCGTGGTTTCCAGCTCCGGCGCCAGCAGCACCCGGATCGCACCGGGGTCGGCAGCGGGCTGCTGCGCCGGCGCAGGCGCAGGCTGGCCAACCGGGGCCTTGGCAGGCTGTGCCTGCAGGCCACCGGAGGAGCGCAGCTGCAGCGAATTGTCGGCCGCCTGGCCCACCGGGGCCGGCGGTGCGGCCTGCGCCCAGAGCGATGCCGCGGTGGCCATCAGTGCCGCCGCAACGGCGGTGCGATGCCAGGCAACCATGTGGCGTACCCCCATCACTTGGCTCCCGCGCCGGTAGCGGCAGCGCTGGTCTTGAAGACCTGGGCCTGCCAGCTGCCGGTGGTGGCCTCCATGGCCCGGGCCAGCGACTTGACGTCGTGGCTGGCCATCGCGTCGGGCAGCACGTCCAGGCCCACCGAGTTGTACAGGCGGCCCCAGGCGGCCTGGGCGTTGGAATAGGTGGCGTAGCGCTGGTATTCGGCCAGCAGTGCACGGGCCTCGGCACGGATCACTTCGAGGCGGGAGTCGAACTGGGTCTTGGCGGCCTTCTGCGAGAAGCTCAGCAGCCGGCTGTCCACGGCCAGGCTTTCCTCGGAAAATTTCAGCTCCGACAGCGCCAGGTCATAGCGCTGCACGCCCACGCGCACCTGCGTCAGCACCGCCATCGACAAGGCCATGCGGCGCAGGTCGTCGGTCTCGTTCTGCGCCTTGTGGGCACGCTCCAGCGAGGGCAACTGGGCCAGCTTGAGCACGTTCCAGGACAGGCGCACGCCCACGTCCACCCAGTTGCTGTTGTAGTTGTACTTGTTGGAGTCGTAGCTGGGACCGGCGTCCACGCTCAGGTTGGGCCACAACAGCAGCTTGGCGGCCTTGATGTCGTTTTCGGTCACGCGCTTGCGGTACGACTCTTCCAGCAGTTCGGGCCGCTTTTCCAGCGCCATGCGCTCGAGCTCTTCGATGTTGCCGGGCGTTGGGGGCAGCCCCACCTCCTGCTCATCGGCCAGCGTGTAGGTGGTGCCAGGCGGTATGGACATGAGTGCGGTGAGCTCGGCGCGCGCCAGCTCCAGGTCCTGGCGGCGCAGGGTCAGCAGGTTCACCGCATCCAGCAGTGCGCGCTGGTAGGCCAGCACCTGGGCCTGGGGCATCAGGCCTTCCTTTTCCACCTGGCGGGCCTGGCCCAGCGCGGTGTTCACCCGGGCCAGCAGCGCGTCCACGCGGCCGATCAGCTTTTGCGCGCCCAGTGCGCGCCAGTAGCTGTTGCGCACGTCCTGCAGCACGTTCTGCGCAACCTTGCGGCGGCGCTCTTCGGCCATCAGGAACTGGTCGGCCTTTTGCTGCGCACGGTAGTACGACACGCCGAAGTCCAGCACGTTCCACGAGAAGGTCAGGTTGGCCAGCGTGCGGTCACGCTCTTGCGAGGTGGAGGGGCGCAGGGATTCCACGCGGTCCTGGATGCCGATGGAGCTGCCGCCTGAGTCGTTGTTGCGCGAGGCGTAGCCCGCACCCGCCACCAGCCGGGGCAGCATCTCGTAAGTGGAGGCGTCCGACAGATTCTTGGCCAGCGCGTTCTCCATGAGCTTGAGGCGGTAGTCCAGGTTGTACTTGAGCGCGCGGGCCGATGCCTCATGGAAGGTGATCGGGGCCGTCACCGGCTCCTGGTCGGCATAGATGGCCTTGCGGTCCGCGGTGACGCGCGCCTTGACTTCATCCTGCGTCAGCGACACGGGCGTGACGGACCCGCAGGCCGCCAGCAGGATCGGCAGGCAGGAAAGGGTCACGACCCGCAGGGGGGAGGCCAATGCGCGCAGGCGGGGTTGCTTGGTGATGGTGGTGGACATGGACGGCGACAGAGGATGGTTCATGGTGAAAACGAATGTCAGGAAGCGGTGGCACCGGGGCTTGCAGAGCGCGCGGCACCGGGCAGGCGGGTTCCGGCACTGCGCAGTTGGTCGGAGAACGATGGGGCGGCGGCGCGGGTTGCACCGGCCGCATGCGGGGCAGTGCCAGCGGGGGTACGCGGTTCGGCCGCCGGGGCAGCGTCCGGCTGCGGGGCCGCGGCATCGCCCTGGTCGGTTGGCTGCTGCGCGGCCTTGCCGTCGGCGGACTTGGCGTCCTGGTCCGGCATCAGCGGCACGATCTGGTCGCCCAGGGCCTCGAACCACTCCGGCGTGGGAATGCGTCCGTCGCTGCCCAGCGAGATCCGGCCCAGGCGTCCCTCTACGATGTCGCCCAGCAGCTCGCCGCGCTCCTGCGAGGCGCGCACGGCAGTCTGCACGAACAGCGCGGGGTCCATGCCCAGGCCAGCACCGATGGAATGGCTCTGGATGCTGCCCTGCTTCACGGCGCCAGGGTTGCTGAAGAACAGCGGGTCGGACAGCTCGCGCTCGGCCTGGGCCTCATGCACCCCTGGCGTGACGTAGACGATGGGGTGCATCGGCACCGACAGGCGCACGACGCCCGTGAACACGCTGCCGTCGAAGAACACGCTCTCCTCGCCGGCCTGGTCGCCCGTCAGCGGGTTCTGGGGCTGCAGGCCAGGCTGGGGCGCGGGTACCGAAGGCTCCTGCACCACGGGCCGTTGCGGGGCCTCTGTGGGTGGCACAGGTGGCACCGTCGGCGGTGGAGCCACAGGGGGTGGCGGAGCCACCGGCGGAGGGGGCGCGACAGGTGGCGGCGGAGACACGGGTGGCGGGGGCGCCACGGGTGGCTCGACCGGAGGTGGCGGGGCCACAGGCGGCTCGACCGGTGGCGGTGGGGCCACGGGTGGCTGCACCGGCGGCGGGGGCGATACAGGCGGCGGCCCCACCGGTGGCGGCGGCGACACGGGCGGTGGCGGCGGTGGCGCCGGCGTGCCGGTGTTGGTGATCGTGATGGTCACGGTCGCAGTGCTCTTGTCACCGTCCTTGTCGGTCACCGTGTAGGTGAAGGCATCGGTGCCGTAGTAGCCGGCCACAGGGGTGTACAGGTAGGTACCGTCCGCGTTCACGACCACCGTTCCGTGCGATGGGTTGGCCGTCTTCGTCCAGACGTTGCCGCCATCCGCGGAAGGGGTGTCGTTGCTGGCCAGGTTGCCGGCAAGCGGCGTGTCCTTGCGCGTTTCGCCGCTGTCGCCAACTGCGATGGGCACGCTGTTGCCGGCGGTGACCGTGACCGTCACGGTGGCCGTGCTCTTGTCGCCATCCCGGTCGGTGATGGTGTAGGTGAAGGTGTCGGTGCCGACGTATCCCGTGGTCGGGGTGTAGGTGTAGGTTCCGTCGGGCCGCACCACCACCGCGCCGTGGGCTGGATCGGTGGCCTTGGTCCAGACATTGCCGCCGTCGGTGGACGGTGTGTCGTTGCCAGCCAGGTTACCGGTGAGCGCCGTGTCCTTGCGGGTAGAGACGTTGTCTGCGACGGCGACGGGCAGGTTGCTGCCGCCGACCGCGATGGTCACCGTGGCCGTGCTCTTGTCGCCATCCCGGTCTGTGATGGTGTAGGTGAAGGTGTCTGTGCCGGTGAACCCTGCGGTGGGCGTATAGGCATAGGTGCCGTTGGCGTTCACCACCACGGTGCCGTGCTGCGGGTCGGTGGCCTTGCTCCACACGTTGCCACCGTCGCCGCTGGGCGTGTCGTTGGCAGCCAGGTTGCCGTTCAGCACCGTGTTGCGGGGCGTCGCGGCACTGTCGGCGTTGGCCAAGGGCAGGTCGTTCACGGGCCTTACGGTCAGGGTCACGGTGGCCGTGCCCTTGTCGCCATCCTTGTCGGTGATGGTGTAGGTGAAGCTGTCCGTGCCGTTGAAATCCGCAGCGGGCGTGTAGGTGAAGGTACCGTCCGCATTGACGACCACGGTACCGTGCTGCGGGTCGGTGGCCTTGGCCCACACGTTGCCGCCATCGGTGCTGGGCACGTCGTTGCCGGCAAGGGTGCCGGTATAGGGCGAATCCTCGTCCAGGCTGACGCTGTCGTCGCGTGCGACCGGCACGGCATTGGCCGGTCCAGGTGGCGGCGCCGCAGGGCGATCGTCATCGAAGGTCACGCCGGGCACGGGGCCCGGGCCGGTGCCCTCGCCCGGGTCCGTCACATCGCCATCGCCGTTGTTGTCGATGCGTCCCGTGCCGTCGTCGATGATGGTGTCGTTGGCCGTGCTGTTCTTGGCAGCATTGTTCGCATAGCTGGCCTTCAGCGCGAAGGTCTCCGCGCCCTCGTACGTCGCATCCTGCTCGCTGGTGATGTTCACGCGCACCAGCACGGTGCCCGTTGCCGCCCGCGGGCACCACCGGTTGGCCGCCAGCCGCGCCGGTGTAGGCAGCCCAGGAGGCTCCGTTGTCTGCCGAGTAGCTGAGGCTGGTGAAGCCGGTGACGGTGGCATGCCCTGCCCCCGTGCCCGTGCTCTGCACCTGCAGCACCACGGTATCGCCGGCCTTGCCCGTCACATCGACCTTGAAGGTGGCGTAGGTGGAGGACTCGTTGAAGGTGCCGCCGCTGGTGACCAGCACCGTGCGGTCGTCGTCCTTCGTGGCCGTGGTGTCCTTGGTGCCGTCGTTCTTGTAGACGTCGCCCGTGCCGTCGTCACGGATAGTGGCTTGGCCCACCACCGCCGTACCTGCGACGGGGGTGGCGGTCAGTTTGAAGAACTCGTCACCCTCGTACGGTGTATCGTTGGTGATCGGCGTGCGCACCAGAAGCTTGCCGTCGGCCGCCGTGATGGTCACATTGGCGCCCGCGGTGTAGTTGTTCCAGGTTCCGCCACCGTCGGTGGAAACCTGCAGGCCGCTGCCTGCCGCTGCGCTGTAGTCGGTGCCGCCGCCCGTGGCAAAGGCGCCGCCCACGACCCGCGGGCCGTCGCTCAGGCCCAGGCTCACCTGCTGGCCGGTAACGCCCTGCACCGTGAACACGCCGTTGCCCGAGGCCTCGTTGACCACAATGTCGTCGATGCTCAGTGCGCGATCGTCGTCGAAGCCAGCGCCGGGGCCGTTGCCTTCGCCCGGGTCCGTCACATCGCCGTCGCCGTTGTTGTCGATGCGTCCCGTGCCGTCATCGATGATGGTGTCGTTGGCCGTGCTGCTCTTGGCAGCATTGTTCGCGTAGCTGGCCTTCAGCGCGAAGGTCTCGGCACCCTCGTATGGCGTGTCCTGCTCGCTGGTGATGTTCACGCGCACCAGCACGGTACCGGTGCCGCCTGCAGGCACTACCGGTTGTCCGCCTGCGGCGCCGGTGTAGGTCGTCCATGTGGTTCCGTCCGTCGAATACTGCACGGTGGTGAAGCCGGTGATGGTGGCATGCCCTGCCCCGGCGCCCGTGCTCAGGATCTGCAGCACAACGGCGTCACCGGCCTTGCCAGCTACGTCGACCTTGAAGGTAGAGTACGTCGATGCCTCGTTGAAGGTGCCGCCGCTGGTGACCAGGATGGTGCGGTCATCGTTCTTGGCGGTCGCGGTGTCCTTGGTGCCGTCGTTGTTGTAGATGTCGCCCGTGCCATCATCGCGGATGGTCGCCTGGCCGACCACGGCCGTGCCGCTGGTAGGAGTGACGGTGAGCTTGAAAAACTCGTCACCCTCGAACGGTGTGTCGTTGGTGATCGGGGTGCGCACCAGCAGCTTGCCGTCGGCCGCGGCGATGGTCACATTGGAGCCTGCGGTGTAGTTGCTCCAGGTCGTGCCGCCGTCGGTGGAGACCTGCAGGTTGGTGGCCGTGCCGCTGCCGTAGTCGGTACCCGCGCCCGTGGCGGATGTGCCGCCGCCGGCACGCGAGCCATCGCTCAGCACCAGGCTCACCTGCTGACCGGTGACGCCCTGCACGGTGAACACGCCGGTGCCCGAGGCCTCGTTGACCACGATGTCGTCGATGCTCAGTGCTCGGTCATCGTCGAAGCCGGCACCGGGGCCATTGCCTTCGCCTGCGTCGAGCACGTCGCCGTCACCGTTGTTGTCGATGCGGCCCGTTCCATCATCGATGATGGTGTCGTTGGCCGTGCTGCTCTTGGCGGCATTGGTGGCGTAGCTGGCCTTCAGGGCGAAGGTCTCCGCGCCCTCGTACGGCGCATCCTGCTCGCTGGTGATGTTCACGCGCACCAGCACGGTGCCCGTGCCGCCCGCGGGCACCACCGGTTGGCCGCCAGCAGCGCCGGTGTAAGTGGTCCATGTGGTGCCGTCCGTCGAATACTGCACAGAGGTGAAGCCGGTGACCGTGGCATGCCCTGCCCCGGCGCCCGTACTTTCTATGGCAAGCACCACGGCATCGCCGGCCTTGCCACTCACATCGACCTTGAAGGTGGCGTAAGTCGATGCCTCGTTGAAGGTGCCGCCGCTGGTGACCAGGATCGTGCGGTCGTCGTCCTTGGTCGCCGTGGCGTCCTTGGTGCCATCGTTTTTGTAGATGTCGCCGGTGCCATCGTCACGGATCGTGGCCTGTCCGACCACCGCCGTGCCCGTCGTGGGCGTCACGGTCAGCTTGAAAAACTCATCGCCTTCGAAGGTGGTGTCGTTGGTGATCGGGGTGCGCACCAGCAGCTTGCCATCGGCCGCCGTGATGGTCACGTTGGCGCCTGCGGTGTAGTTGTTCCAGGTTCCGCCGCCGTCGGTGGAAACCTGCAGGCCACTGCCTGCGGCTGCGCTGTAGTCGGTGCCGCCGCCCGTGGCCACGGCGCCGCCCACGACCCGGGGGCCGTCGCTCAGGCCCAGGCTCACCTGCTGGCCTGTGACGCCCTGCACCGTGAACACGCCATTGGCCGAGGCTTCGTTGACGACGATGTCGTCCACCGCCAGGGGGCCGGTCACGCTCACGGTGGAGGTGGCGGTGTTCGATGCCTTGCCCGAGGAGTCCGTGACCTGGAAGGTGAACACCCGGTCACCCGGCGTGGAGGCATTGCCCTGGGTGTTCTGGTACTGGATGCCGGCGATCACCGCCTCGGTCTGGGCCCGCGTCATGGCAGTGCCGTCGGCCTTCACCACGGTGAAGGTGCCGCCGGCGTAGGTCACGTTGACCTGCACGCCGACCACGGCGATGTTGTTCTGCGCCGTCACGCCCGTGCCGTTGGCGGTCAGGGTGGTGGCGCCGAACAGCAGCTTCTCGGAGGTGCCGTTCTGGATGCCGCTGGTGACCGCCACCGTGAGCTTGCCGATGCGGTCGGAGTCGTCGTACACGACGGTGGCATGGGCCGTGTTGGTGGTGGGCGCCGCCTTGTTGTTGCCGGCGGCATCCAGCGCCACCGCGGCTCCGGCCGCGCTGACCACGGCATCGTTCACCGAGCCCGTGGTCGGGTCGTCGCCGCTGCGCAGGTCCAGCACGGGGGCCAGCACGTCGTCGTTGTCGATGTTGGTGACATCGATCACCGCCGTGCGGCCGGTGTAGGCCACGGTGTTGGTGCTGCTGGCGGTGGTGGCGGTCAGCTTGTAGGTCTGGTCGCCGTCGATCACCGCATCGTCGATGGCCGTCACCGTGACCTTCTGCGGGGTGTTCCAGTTGGCGCTGGTGAAGGTAAGCGTCGTGGTGGTGAGCGTGCCCTCGGTGGTGTCACGGCCGGTGAGCGTGACCGTGACGGTTTCTCCCACTTCCGGAGCGGCTTCAAGCTGCAGGTAGAAGTCTTGGCTGGTCGTGCCGTTTTCATGGGTCACCAGGGGGCCTGGCAGTGGATTGCCCGAGCCATCGACGATCTGCACGCCCGGTGTGCGGGCATTCTGGAACGTCGGGCCCATGCTGAAATCCAGGCCGTAATAGGCCACCCCCGTGGCAGCCGCATCGCCGACCTTGATGGTGGTGCTGGACAGCTCGGTATAGCGCACGCGGGCCCGGATGTCATCGGAGATGATGGTTGTGCCATTCAAGGTCTGCGTGGTGGTGGTGCCAGGCGTCACCGTGTAGTTGCCACCCACCGTGGTGAGAAAGCGCGTAACCCCCCCGCCCTGGTCCGATACCGTCAGCTTCGTGCCATTGGAGACGGTGTAGGCACCGATGCCCTCAAAGTCCGTGAACTGGCGGCCTGTGGCAGCCCCGCCGGAGGCATCCAGGTCATAGGTGTTGACCACCACGTTGCGCAGGGTCACCTCGGTGCCGGTGGGGTTGGTCGTAGCGTTGTACGAGCCGCCCAGGATAAAGGTCACCTTGAAAGTGGCATAGCCACCGACGGCCGCGATGTTCAGGTTGGGCTGGAACGAACCGGCGCCATTCACCGTCGTGGCGTTGCCCGTGGTGCCGCCGTAGGGGTTGGCGGTGGAGTCGAACAGCGTAACCGTGGCATTGGTCATGCCGGTCAGCTCGATGATCGCGTCGATCTGCTGGCCGCTGACCGTCACCACGTTGCTGTACAGGTACTTGGTGCCCGTGGTGTTGCCCGCCGCACTGTCGGCACCGCCGGTCAGGCGCGTCGCCGTGTTGAACGTCAGCAGGAACTCCGAGCCGTCCACCGTGGAAAACGAGCTGGTGGCCGCTTCCGCATCGAAGATGCCGTCGCCGATCTTCAGCTTCAGGTGGTCGTTGTCGGAGCCGTAGTCCTCGCCCACTTTGACCCCGTACACGCGGCCCATGAAACGCTGACCCTCGTCACCCGGTGTGTCGGCGGCGCCATGGAGGTGCGCGTCCATGGAGTGGCCGATTTCCTCCACCAGCACGCTGGCCACCGCAGCCGAGCTGGGCTGGGTGGCCAGCCATTGGGCATTGAGCAGTATGACGGGCTTGCCCCCTGGCCCTTCGGCGACGAAGGCGGCGAACCGACCCTCAAGGCCGGGGTTGTCGCTGACCTGTACCTGTACCCCAAAGCGGCCAGAGAGGATGTCCTGGCGCAGGGCTTCGGCTGCGAGCAGCCCTTCGGCGCCGGGGTTGGCCTTGCCGCCATTGAACAAGGCCAGCAGATCGGCCGCCGACGTGTTGGCCACGTAGCTGCGCACGCTGTCGAGCGCCTGGGCCACGGCCTCAGGCGGCACGCCAGGGGTGCTGGGCTGGGCCGGGGCTGCTGCTTCCGGCCGGGGCATCTCTTGCGCCCTTGGCGCGTCGCTGTCGGCGGCTACCGCTGCCTTGGGGGTGGTCGGTGTCTTGTGGAAGTCATCCGAAACGTGGTCGGCTACCGCCAGGGCGCCTGCGCCGTCGAACAGCAGACGTGGTTCCAGCGCAAGGGCTCGGCTGCGGGGACGAAATGGAGATGCGGATTGGGTCATGTCATTAGGCGTAGCTATTGCCCCAGCGAAGGGCGATAGCCTAATCCTAACCATACTTACCAATTTTTACCGCAGAGCTGCAATAAAAAGCTTGCAGTTTTACAATCGTTGAAGATTGACTTGACAGCGTTCAAGCTACGTGGAAACGCCCCCAGGGAAGCACAGCGCCAGGGCTTTGAGAGAGGCGCCCCCCCCGCTCCGCCTTGTCGGGGCGTGGAGCCAGTTTGAACAGGCCCTGGGGCGTATCAGCGCTTGAGGCCGAAGGCCCCCAGCATCTGCTCTGTCTGCTTTTGCATCTGCTCCTGCATCTGCGTGAGCATGGACTGGGACTGCTCGACGTAGTTGCCCATCATGCCCTTGAGCATGGGCGACTGCAGGTTCATGAACTGGGCCCACATCTCGGGCGTGACGCTTTGCGACTGCTCGGCCAGCTTGGCTTGCACGTCGGTGAAGGCCTGCACGTTCTTTTCGAGGTAGGCGCCCATGAAGCCCTGCATGGCATGGCCGTAGAAGCGGATGATGTTGGCCAGCACCGCCTCGGTGAACATGGGGGCGCCGCCGGCCTCTTCTTCCAGGATGATCTGCAGCAGAATGCTGCGCGTGAGGTCCTCGCCCGTCTTGGCGTCGCGCACCACCACGGTGTGGTGGGCCATCACCAACTCGCGCACTTCGGACAGCGTGATGTAGGTGGAGGTGTCGGTGTCGTACAGGCGGCGATTGGGGTACTTCTTGATCACGCGCGGTGCAGACTTGCTGGTGGCAGATGCGGCTGCGGTGGCTCCAGCGGGGGCGCTGCTCTTCTTGTCGGGCACTACGGACTCCTCGGGCGCACAGGCCCATCATGGGTGGTATCTGTCAATCTATTGCAGTGCAACAGATTCTAGGCAGTGCCGGCCCCTGGCCCGGCAAAGGAATACCCTGATTCGCAAGAGTCGCGCAGTTGACAGCACGGTCCCGTCAAAGAATGGCGCTCCGAACCCCAAAAATGAAAAAGGGGCGCGCACTGTGTGCCGCCCCTTGCGTACCGCGCTTGGAGGCGCGGATCAGTGGTAAACGTAGGTTGCGCTGTAAGGCACGGCCAGGCCCGACACACGCAGCGTCATCTTGATGGAGCCCGTGCCCGAGATGACATCGAAAGTGCAGACATTGAGCGTCCAGTTGTTGGCCAGCGCGTTTTGCTGGCTCTGGGTGATGGGCAGGCGCAGCGACGCATCGCTGCAGAACTCCTGCTGGCTCAACGGCCGGGTCACATTGACCAGCGTGATGGGGTTCTGCGCCGTGCTCACGGCCGTCACGCGCACGTCCAGCAGGTGGCCTGTGGAGCCAGTGCCGGTGAAAGGCGGGTTCGTCACCACGCCGCCATAGCTGACCAGGCTGAACGAAGGATTGCCCAGGCTCACCTGGGTGAACAGGTCCTTGCCGATGGTCAACTGGGGCAGGTGCAGCAAATTGCCGGTGCTCAGGAACTGGATGTCTTCTCCCACCACGGCAGGGTCATTGGCCTTGAGCAGGCCCACATCCAACAGCTTGATCACCACACTGAAGTACCTGGCGTTGTCGATCTGCAGCGTGGGCAGGCTCAGCGTGCCGGTGGCGCCATCGAACACCGCCGGGTCTGCTGCCTGGGCCCCTGCCATGGCGCTCACGAGAAACGCCGCAACCGCGAGGTTTTTTGGGTTCGGTTTCACGTCTGATCTCTCCTGGGCCCTTGCCGGACCTGTAACCGTTAACGTACATCGTAACCAACTGAGTCAGGCAACAATCTGTGGTGCCCGACGGGAGGCGTAGCGCATGCACCACACCTCAATGGGTGTATTGTCCGCCGGAGTGGGGCTGCTTGCTGGTGATCAAGGACACATCCCCGTGCAGAACGCGCCTCATTTTTCAGCACCAATGGCCACCATTCACCTCACAGAGGATGACAATAGGCGCCATCCCGACGCATAAGGCGCTTCACCATTGCCAATAACACCGCAACGGGGCGCCCAGCCCGCCGCAGGTATAGGCATTGGCTGGCATACGCGGCCCGGGGACAGAAGTACGGTGGTTGCCAGACCACCACTATCCAAGGAGCTCGCCATGCCCGCACCCGCACCCCAGCCCATGCCTCCCATCGACACACCACCGCTGGAGCAGCCACCCCAGCCGGCCTGGACGCCCGCGCCGCCCCAGGGCGATCCGCCACCCGGCCCTGCCGAGTCGCCCGTGCAGGACCCGCCACCGCATTTTTGAGCGGTGGTACAGAGGCGAAGGGGCCGTTGCTGCACGCAGGTGGCAGCCGCCGAAGGCGGTTGCGCGGGCCGCTGGGCGTCTCACAGCCGGGCGCGCCTGCCCAAGGCCCGCCCCGCCCGGCGTACCGCAGGCTCGCGCTGAATCAGAGGTAGTTACCGGTTGGGCTGCGGCACCGCTGCGTAGTTGGACGCAATGGCCTGTACCACGGCACCGATCAGCACGGCATCCCCCGCTTGGGTGGGCAGCACGTCCTTGACAATCTGCACGGCGTACTGAAGCTGCTCCTTGGCCAGCGCCGCAGCCATGGCATTGCCACGTTTTTCATTGGGCGCAGCATCGCGGATTGGCAGGGACATGGGGAGCTTTCTCAAGAGAGGAAAGCACAGAGTATGGACCTCGCCCGATAGCCCTTGCCCCCGCTCGCCGGGCCATGCACAGCGCGCCTGGCGCAGGAGCAGCGCCTGCAACCGCCCCTTGGTGCTGGAATCGCGTGCGTTTTGCGCCGCAGGCTGTTGGGGCGTGTCATCATTCATTTCGCCCCCGCGCCACCGGTGCTGCCCAGACAGCCAGTGCGCGCGGCTCCACTTTTGCGACAGGGATGGATGAAAGGCAAGGCCCGGCAGGTGTTTTCCCCGCGAACCGGCGCTCCACGGTCTGCCAAAGACCGCTCATCGCTGCGGCTCGAGCCGTGGCGGGTGTTCCTGTTCGTGTTTGCATTGGCCGGGGTGGCCATCGTCCTGCAGCTGCTGAACGCGCGCCACACGATCCGCGAGGCGGAGGAGGCGCGGCTGCAGGACCTGAGCCGCTATGTGTCGGAGAACCTCACGCGCCAGCTCAAGGGCCTGAACGAGGCGCTGACCCGCATCAGCGGCGACTACCGTGCCACGGCGCTCACCGCGTCCAGCGCCGATGCATCCCGGCAGCTGCACCTGCTCACCGACGTGATCCAGGCCGTGCGTGGGCTGGCGGTGCATGACGCCAATGGCACGGCCGTCGCGTCGGACCGCGCGGCCGACGTGGGCCGGGATTTTTTCGCGGCAGAGTTCTTCCGCGGCGTGCACGGCCGGCCCGACCCGCGCGTGCTCTACCTCTCGCGCCCCTCGGCATCGGACGACGAGGGCGTGGCGCTGTACCTGTCGCGGGCCATCTTCGATGCCGAGGGCCATTTCTCGGGCGTGGTCAGCGCCACGCTGGACGATGAGTTCTTCGCCTTCATCATCCGCTCCGCGCTGTTCGCGCCGGACATGCGGGCCACGCTGGCGCATGCCGATGGCGAGGTCTTCGTCACCGTGCCCAGCATGGGCACCGAGCGCATGGCCAACCTGGCAAGGCCGGGCTCCGCGTTTGAAGCCCATGTCAAAAGCCAGCGACAGACGACCGTGTTCGAAGGCCTGGTGCCCGCCACGGGCCGCGAGCGGCTGGTGGTGCTGGCCAGCGTGAAGCCGGTGGGCCTGGGGCTGGACAACACCGTGGTGCTGGCCGTGAGCCGCGAGCGCTCGGAGGTCTACGCCCCCTGGTACGCCCAGGTGCGCATGTACGCCATGCTGTACGCCGCCCTGCTGGCAGCGGCCACCGGCCTGCGCCTGATCGAGCGCCGGCGCCTGCGCCGGCTGCTGGCGCACGAAGAAGCCTCGCAGGCCGCGCTGCAGCTGACGGCGGCCCGCCTGGAGCGCGCGCTCGACGGCGCCCAGCTGGGCCTGTGGGAGCTGCAGGTGGACTCGCGCCAGTTGCGCATCGATGCACGGGGCGCGCGCATGCTGGGCTATGGCGACGCCGAGGTGGTGCGCCCCATCGAGGAGTGGACGGCCACCTTGCACCCGGCCGACCAGGCCGCCAACGCCGCCGCCTTCTCCGAGCACCTCAGGGGCGCCAGCCCGGCCTACGAGAATGAGTTCCGCGTGCGGCTGCAAGACCGGTTCGTGTGGCTCTTCAGCCGCGGCAAGGTGACCGAGCGCGCCGAGAGCGGCGCGCCCCTGCGCATCATCGGCACGTTCATGGACATCACACCGCGCAAGACCAGCGAGGCCGCGCTGGCAGGCGCCGTGCTGCTGCAGAAGAAGTCCGGCGAAATCGCCCGCATCGGTGGCTGGACGCGGGACCTGACCACCGGCCAGTCGCAATGGACCGACGAGGTCTACCGCATCCACGACCTGGATCCGGGCGGCGCGCCGGACCTGCCGCGCACCCTCGACTTCTACACCGAGGCGTCGCGCCCCCTGATTGCCTCTGCGGTAGAAAAATGCGTGCAGGACGGCACGCCCTGGGACCTGGAGCTGCAGATCGTCTCGGCCAAGGGCCGCATGCTGTGGGTACGCACGCAGGGCGAGGCCATCTGGCAGGACGGCGCCATCGTGCGGATCACCGGCGCCTTCCAGGACATCACGGCCCGCAAGCAGGCCGCGCTGGAGCTGGAGCGGCTGAACGCCACGCTGTCCGAGCTGTCCTACCAGGACGCGCTCACCGGCCTGGGCAACCGCCGCCTGTTCGACGACACCCTGCAGGCCGAGTGGGCGCGCCACGCACGCCAGGGCGCGGCGCTGTCGCTGCTGATGGTGGACGTGGACTACTTCAAGCGCTTCAACGACCGGCACGGCCACCAGGTGGGCGACGAGTGCCTCAAGCGCGTGGCGGGCGTGCTGCGCGAGGCCCTGTGGCGATCACACGAGCGCGCCATGCGCTATGGCGGCGAGGAGTTCGCCATCCTGCTGCCCGAAACCACGCGCGAAGGCGCCCGCCTGGTGGCCCAGCGGGTGCTGGACGCGGTGGCCGCCGCGCGCATCGCGCACGGCGCCTCTCCCCTGGGGGCCTGGGTCACGCTGAGCATCGGCGTGGCGTGCATTGCGCCATCGATGGAGGCCAAGCCCGCCTCCCTCACCCGGCGGGCGGACATGGCGCTCTACCAGGCCAAGGCACAGGGGCGTGCGGGGCTGGTCGTGGAAGACATGCCCCCTTGAAGGAGCGCAGGCCCTTACCTGCCGGCGCCGCCATCGAGCAAGGCGCGCACCCTGCGCGCCATGTCATCCACCTCGAAGGGCTTGGTGAGGATCTCCCTGCCGGGCGAGGCAAAGGGCTGCGAGGCTGACACCTTCTCGGCATAGCCCGTCATGAACAGGATTTTCAGGTCCGGCCGCTCGGCGCTGGCCGCCTCGGCCACCTGGCGGCCGTTGAGCCCCGGTAGGCCGACGTCGGTGATGAGCAGGTCGATGCGGCGCTGCGGCACCCGCAGTTGGTGCAGCCCCGAGGGGCCGTCGTGCGCCTCCAGCACCTGGTAGCCCAGGTCGCGCAGCACCTCGGCCACCAGCTCGCGCACCAGGGTTTCGTCCTCCACCACCAGGATCACCTCGCCCTTGCCCGCCGCGGTGGCGCTGGGTGCGGGCAGTGCGTGCGCGGGGCCGTCCTCGGCGTTGAAGTGGGCCGGCAGGTAGATCCTGACGGTGGTGCCCTGCCCATACTCGCTGAAGATGCGGGCGTGGCCTTCGGACTGGCGGGTGAAACCATAGATCATCGACAACCCCAGGCCCGAGCCCTCGCCCACCGCCTTGGTGGTGAAGAACGGCTCGAAGGCATGGGCCAGGGTCTCTGCTGTCATGCCCGTGCCCGTGTCGGTCACGGCAATGCACACATACGGGCCGGGCTGCACGCCGTGCAGGGCTGCGGCGTAGGCCGCATCGAGCTCGGCGTTGTGCGTTTCAATGGTCAGCCGGCCGCCACCCGGCATGGCGTCGCGGGCGTTGATGGCCAGGTTGAGGATGGCGCTTTCCAACTGGTTCTCGTCGCACAGCGTGGTCCACAGGTCGGGCGCCAGCTGCAGCGACAGCTCCACCTTCTCGCCGATGGTCTGGCGCAGCAGGTCCTGCATGGACAGCACCAGCGGATTGGTGCGCACGGCCTTGGGGCTGAGCGGTTGGCGCCGCGAGAAGGCCAGCAGCCGGTGCGTAAGCCCCGCCGCGCGCGAGGTGGACGCCAAGGCCCGGGTGACGTAGGTATCGAGGTCGGCCGCCGTGCTGTGCACCCCTTGCCCCAGCCGCTTGCGCAGCACCTGCAGGTTGCCCATGATGCCCTGCAGCAGGTTGTTGAAGTCGTGCGCGATGCCGCCCGTGAGCTGGCCCACCGCCTCCATCTTCTGCGCCTGGCGCAGCGCCTCTTCGTGCAGGCGCAGCTGCTGGCTGCGCTCGGCCACCTGGGATTCGAGCGTGGCGTTCAGCGTCTGCAGCGCCACCTCGGCCTTGCGGCGCTCTTCGATCTCGCGCTGGGCGGCCTCGAACAGGCGGGCGTTGTCGATGGCAATGGCCGCCTCGGCCGCCAGCAGGGCCACCGAGCGCTCCGAGCGCTCGGTGAACACGCCCGGCTGCGCGTGGCCGAAGAACAGGCCGCCGATCACATGGCGGGCCCGGTCGATCACCGGCACCGCCAGGTAGCTGGTCACCGCCAGGTGGCCCTGGGGCATGCCGTGCCAGGGCGCGCTCTGGCCGTAGCG
Source organism: Acidovorax sp. Root219 (assembly GCF_001428665.1). Taxonomy (GTDB): domain Bacteria; phylum Pseudomonadota; class Gammaproteobacteria; order Burkholderiales; family Burkholderiaceae_C; genus Acidovorax. Next base: position 101,276 of record NZ_LMIJ01000002.1, on the reverse strand, counting down.
CGGGTCCTGGGTGATGTCGTCCGAGCGCACGATGCCCTCGCCCGCAAACGTGGGGCCGAAAAGGGCCGTGTTGCGCGGCATGGGAAAGCCCTCGAACGCGGCGCGCGGCGCGCCCGACAGGGTGTACAGCGTGTAGCTCTCGCCCGCAGCGTCCACCAGGTTGTAGAAGAACGCGCCGAACTGCGCGCCGGTCACTTCCACGCCCGCGTCGGTGACGGCCTGCACCACCAGGGCCAGGTCGTTCTCGCGCGCCAGCGTGGCGGCGGCGCGGTTGAGGATTTCCAGCGTGCGCTTTTCCTCACGCAGCGCGTCTTCGGACACCTTCCACTGCGTGCGGTCGCGCAGCACCTTCACAAAGGCCACGGGCGCTGCGGCGGGGTCGGTCACCGGGGTGAGCTCGCCCACCGCCCAGAAACGCGAGCCATCGGCGCGCATGCGCCATCCCTCGTGGCCGCCACGGCCTTTGGACTGGGCGTCGGCCATTTCCTCGGTCACGCGCGCCTGGGGGTTCGTCTCTTCGGGAAAGATGCGCAGCAGGGTCTGGCCCAGCATCTCTTGCTCGGACCAGCCCAGCAGCCGCACGGCGCCAGGGTTCCAGCTGAGCACGGCGCCCCGGCTGTCCAGCGCGATGATGGCCGTGTCGGTGGCGCTGTTGATGACGGTCGACAACGCGGCTGCGCTCAGTGGCATGGGGTGCGGTTTCTTATATTGGCATATTCGCCCGCGACCTCACGCCCAGCAAATATCGGGTGCGCTCGCGGGACAGGAATCGCCACTTTACATTCTTGGCCGGGTTTGAACCACCCGGGTGTTCATGGATGTCTACACGGAACGGGGCCGGCCTTGCGGGCGCACACGGTCAGGCTTGGGGGTCGGGCAAGCCCATGCAGTGGTCGAAGAACGCATCCAGTTCCGTAGATTTGTCGAACACGGCATCGGCCCCCTGGGCCAGGCAGCGGCGGCGCATGTCGGGCGTGGCGTAGTTGGACAGCACAAACACATGCTGGCCGGGATTGCGCTGGCGCACGGCCTGCAGCACCTCCAGGCCCGAGCCGGCGGCCAGAAACAGGTCCACCACCATCAGGTGCCATTGCCCGCGCCAGCGCTCCACCGCCTGCCGGGCACCCGAGGCAGTGGTGGCAATGGCAACAACGCGGGCATTGGCCAACTCCTCCAATGCCGGAACCAGGGTCTCACTGATGGTTTTGTTGTCTTCGACGAGAATGGTGATGAAAGGCATCGTGGAACGTGCCGGTTACACCGGTTATTGGGAAGCTGCCTACAATCTAAGCGCGTACATGGCCACAGCCTGTAGGCCGTTACCCCGCATGCACACGATTGTGTGATTTTTCCCCCATTGAGCCGAGCCCCCACCATGCCCAGCGAGTCGAAACCGTCCCAGGCATCCGAGATCGCAGATGTCCTGAACCAGAACATCGAAGCGGCCGAGCAGATCAAGGCCACGGCCAGCGAGCTCAACGTGGTGCACGCCGTGCTGTCCACGCAAATCCCCACCGAAGCGCTGGAGGGCGACCTGCAGGCCGCTGTGGAGCGCACCGACGAGCTGGAGCAGCAGCTCAGCGAGACGGCCGAAGCGCTCGAAAAATCCAACGATCTGCTGCGCGAGATCGACGCCAAGCAAAGCGCCGCGGCCACGAAAAAATAGCAGCCCGCCTGCCTCCCTCTGTCCGAAGGGGGCCGGTGCGGCGGCATCGTCCTACAGCGGCCAGGCCACTGCGTCAGCACACTGGGCTTTTTGCAGCGGAGGCCCCATGGCCACACCACCCCCATCGCCCGACGGCAAGCCCCGCAAGGACCCCGACCGCCCCACCCCGGCCTTTACCGAGACCGATGCCCAAGCCGGCAAACGCAAGCCTGCAGACACGGCGCCCGAGCGCGGGGACATCACGCCATCGGCTCCTGCACACCATCCGCCCGAGTCGGACGTGGACCCGGAGACTCCGGCAAGCATCAATTCCCCATGACGGAGATGGGTCGGCACAACTCGGTGCAGGCCAGCGCAACCTACAGTCAGAGGGGGCTCACAGCGGCGTCAACGCCTCTGGCAGGCACGACTCCTCATGCCCCACCAGGCGGATCCACATGCCGCTTTTGCGGATGATGACGTAATCGACGGTGACGACGCGGCCTTTGTAGAGAAATCGGGAACCGGGCTTGTACAGAACCATGGGAGCAAAAAGAAGGCGGGTGGCAGGCAGCAAGCGCCTGCAAGAAACAGGCCTTCGATGGTGCCTGCGCATGCGCCATGGGGTTGTGAAAACCGCGAAAGACCTGCCGCTCTACTGGGCTGCTACTTGACTGACGCGCGGGGGTACGCGCCATCCCGTCGCGCTGCCGCGCGACAACCCAGACCAGTGCCTCTCAGTGCTCGCCCACCACGGCGTGTTGGATAGACGCGTCCACGCTCGGTGCGGACTGCACGGAAACGAACTGCGTGGCAGCCGGCAACTGGCTGGCGAGAGCTGCCTTGATCTCTGGCGCGGCCATCTTGAAAGCCACCACGCACGACACCACCAGCACCGCAATGACCGCAGAGATGCCAAACACCCGCGAATCACCCGCACTGTCGGCGCCCTGCAGCATGCCGTAATTGCCCGATGTGTTGCTGATGGTTTTCATGTGGTTGCTCCTGGCTGTGTGTTGCAGTGAAGTTAACGGCCAGCGGGCGCCTGGGCTGTCGGACAAATACCATTCCTGGGTGTCGAAAACCCGCAGTCCCCGTCGTGCCCCGCGAGCCCCCTTGGCGCCATGAAAAAAGCCGCCTGGCAAGGCGGCTTCTGGGGCCCATGCAGTGCTGGCCTACATCCGGTTCCACGGCCACTCGCCGCACTTGGCCTGCGACACCGTCACATTCGCCAGGCGACGCATGGCGGTGTCGTCGTAGATGTAGCTCAAGCGCACACCGGCCTGCAGGTCGGGCGACACATGCGGGTCGCGGCACAGCGTGCCCAGCAGCTCGCGCTCCACCACGGCCTCGAAATCCGGCCGCACCCCGGCCGGGCTGACCAGGAACTTCACCGTCACATGCCGCCCCGCGTGCGTGGCCGAGGTGGTCAGGATGCGCTCGTCGCGCCGCTCGCGTGCGTCCGCGTTGTACTCCTCGGCAAGGCGCTTGGCCCGCGCCTCGGCGGTCAGGCGTGCGCCCTTTTCGGACGGCGCCTTGCCCATGAGGTAGTTTTCATCGCACACCCGCAGCGCGATGTGGATGCCCGTGGGCGTGGGCTTTTCGGTGGCGTTCTCCACGCAGCGGTCGTACTGCGCGCGCGCCTTGGGCCCCAGGTCCTCGCGCGAGCGCTGGGGGTAGTCCTGCGCCATGGCGGCAGATGCACAAAGCAGCATGGCGCCGAGCGCCGCGCCGCGTGCCAGTGGTGGCATGGTCTTCATGGTCGATTTCCCCCGGTTTCTTGTAGGTTCAAGCATGGGTGCGGTCCCTGCAGCGAGCCTGCAGTGTGCTCGCCAACCGCAACTGCGGCAAGCTGCGTTGCGCTCGGTAACCAGTGCAACGTCGGGGCCCCGCCCCCTAGCGCTGCAGAGGCTGCAGGGGCTGCAGGGGCTGCGTCAGCCTGCGGCAAACGCGACCACCGCCACCAGCAGCATCACTGCAGCGGCTGCCAGCCACATCACGCGCGGGCTGTACTGGCCAAACTCCAGTTCCGCATCGTCTGCCAGGCCGGCATCGGCAAAGGACATCTGGCGCTGGAATGGTTTGCTGGTGCTCATGGTGATCTCCCGGTGGTACATGTGTGCAAAGGTAGCTGGCAAGCCCAGCCGTCCGTGTCAGACAAGTTCCCATCCTCGCAGCAGATGGGGCCGGTGGCGTTTTTGAAAATGGCTGCGGTGTGCAAAACTGCACGGAGAGCAGGCCCAAAACCGGGGGGAACGCTGCCCGGCCCTGTGGCGGCCCGCTGGAGCGAGGAAAAGGGGTCCTTGTCCCACGTCCCCACATCGGCATGCCTTGCAGGCGCATTGCCACCACTGCGCCACCATGGTGGATGACCTACTCCACCTCTGTTGACCGGAAGCAGGCCCTGGCCACCTGGGCCATGGCCCTGGAAGCATTCCACCAGGAAATGCACCGCGTGCTGCGCGGCGGCCAGCGCGATCGCGTCCGGTCCGTGGCACTCAAGCGGGCGCTTGATGCGGCCCGCGCCGAGGTGGATGGGTTGGCCCCTTGAACGAGACGGGGCGGTAAGCACGGCGGTGCTTTCACCCGCGGACACCCTCCACTAAGAGCGGATAACAAAACTCAGCGAAGCGGTTCTGGCTAGGCGCTGCGCCGCAGGCAGTACGTTAGTACGACAAGGCGCAGCAACGACGCCAGAAGAGTTTTGTTAGCCGCTCTAAGGCCGCGTCAGCTTCCATTCGCGGTGCATTTCCTGCATCAGCAGCTGCGCCAGAAAGTCCGCGTTGTCCTGCACCTTGGCGCTTTTCGGCGCAATGCCCATGGTCAGGCAGGTGACGGTGAGGGTGCCGTCCTTCACCTGCCATGTGCCCGTGTGCCCTTCGATTTCGAGTTGCCCGCTGTCTCCGGGCGCCGCATCAGCGTTGGGGGCCATGGGGCTTTAGCGCCGCGCCTTGCACAACGACTCCCACAGCGACGCCGCCGCCGTCGGCTGCGCGCCGCACTCGAAGGCCAGCTTCAAAAATTCTTCAGCAGACACTGAAATCTCCTGCGGCAGCGCCCGCACCACCTGCATGGCGCCGGGCTTGAGCCGCTCGATCTCCCAGCTGGAGAGTCGGCCATCCGACAGGGCCGCCTGCCTGAACGCCGCAACGATGTCGGCCGGCAGGTTCGGCCCGAAGACGTAGTATTCGAGCCGGGGCAGAAAGCTGGCCTCCAGGTGCGCCCCATTGGCAGGGGCGCCATTGGCCTCGTACCAAGCCTCGCGCGAGCGCCCCTGCCCCCCAGGGTAGCGGTCCGGCACCGTGTAGTAGCGCATGCGCTCCACAGGAATGCCACCGCGCGCCAGCAGCGACTGGTACAGCGCTGCCATGGGCTCCAGCGACCGTACCGTGGCGTCGTCATGCCTGCGGCTGAAGTCGATCTGGCCCAGCCATGCGTGTTCCTGATCGGTAAGGTCAATGTCCGGGGTGCGTGTCATGTACCCCATTCTGCCCTCAGGCACGGCCCAGGCACCAAGATAAAAGTTTGGCTTGTCGGAATCCCGATACTCGAAAACCATGGCGAATCTGTTACGCCCTGCCCGGTATGCTGGCGCGCCGGGTCCCCAGCACCACCAGCGGCACGGCCATGGCGTACACCGCCACCACCAGCAGCCATATGGCGCCTGGCCAGTCCGACCGCACGGCATAGTAGAACGCCGAGAAGCCCAGCGGCGCGATGATGGACGCCAGGCTGACGGCCGAAGCCAGCATGCCCTGGAACTGCCCCTGCAGGTCGGCACCCACCTGGCGGCTGGCCAGCGCCTGCAGCGCCGGCGTGCCGATGCTGCCCAACGCAAAGACCGGCATGGCTACGAACACCATCCAGCCCTGGCGTATGAAAGCCATCGCCACCAGGGCCAAGCAGGCGCAGGCAATGCCCGCCAGTACAGCGCCCCTCTCACCCAGCCAGCGGCTGGCCGGCCCGGGAGCCAACGCCTGCACCAGGGTCTGGCACACGCCGAAGGCGCCCAGCGACAGTCCGATCCACAGGCCATTCCACTGGAACGCGTCGGCACCCCACAGCGCCCAGCAGATGCCATAGGCCTCGCCGGTCGCGCTGAGGATGAAGAAGGTCAGCACGATAGGCCGCAGGCGCTTTTCAGAAAGCACCCATGCCAGGGGCCGCAGCGGGTTCAGCGCCGCCAGGCCGATGCCCTCGCCGCTGCCCTTGCGCGATTCGGGCAACGATGTGCATGCGAGCACGAAGTTGGCCCCCGTGAGTACCGCCGCTGCGATGAAGGGCAAGCGCACGCAGTGGTCGCCGAGCACGCCGCCCAGCACCGGCCCGATGATGAAGCCCGCGCCGAACATGGCGTTGAAGAGCCCGAAGCGCCGCGCGCGCTGCGCCTCGGGCGTGACATCGGTGATGTAGGCGGTCGCCACCGACATGTTGGCGCTTGTCAGCCCCGCGATGGCGCGCCCCAGCAGCAACAGCCACAGGCTGGGCGCGCACGCCAGCAGCAGGTAGTTGACGCTGGCGCCGGCCAGGGACAGCAGCAGTACGGGCCGCCGGCCCAGCCGGTCGCTCAGTGCGCCCAGCACCGGCGCGAACACCAGTTGCATGGTTGCATACAGTGCGGCCATGATCCCGATGAACGGCGCGACATTGCCGGCGCCAGTGACTTCGCCGACCAGCGCCGGAAGGATGGGAAACACGAGGCCGATGCCCATGGCATCGAGCGCAACGCAAAGGTAGATGACGAAAAGGGATCGGTTCATGCAGGGGCGCTCCAGTCCGTGCAGGCATGGCGCGCCAGGGGCGCAGCTGCTCGCAGCAGGGTCCGACGGGTGTCGGGGGAAACGCTGGCCGGGGTCACCCCGTGCGGGGGTGGCGGCGTGTGCGCGGCCAATTGCGGTTTCGGTGTCCAGATGGACGGGCGAATGCAACAAACGGCCGTTTCTCGCGGTGTTCGAGTGCGCAGTATCGCACGCCCGCGCTGCTACCTCCACGCCCCGCCCCCCTATCTCACCGTGAGCACGATCTTTCCGCGAATGTGCCCGCGCGCCGCCCGCTCGTGTGCGCTGCGCGCATCGGCCAGCGCAAAGGTGCTGTCGATGGCCACGCGCACCGTGCCCGCGCCGAGCAAGCCCGCCAGTTGCACGAGCTGGGCGCCGCTGGACCTCACCTGCGTTGCCGACACCGTGAAGCCCCGCTGCGCGGCCTCGTCGGCGCCGGTGTAGCCCAGGGGGAACACGGGGTACAGAACGCCACCCGGCTTGAGCGCCTGCAGAAACCGGCCGGTGGTGGGGCCGCCCAGGGTGTCGAGCACCAGGTCCACCCCGCGAGCCACCGCTTCGGGCGCGCCCTGGGTGTAGTCGATGAATTCGTCGGCGCCCAGGCCCTGCAAAAAGGCCTCGTGCGCTCCCGACGCCACGGCGATCACGTGCGCGCCCTTGACCTTCGCCAGTTGCACCGCAAAGTGCCCCACCCCGCCCGCCGCGCCGTTGACCAGCACCGTCTTGCCCGCAATGGGCACCGGGCGGTGCATCTGCGGCTGCAAGGGGTTCGGGTGGTCGTGGCCCAGCTCGATGAGGAACTGCCACGCCGTGAGCAAGGCCATGGGTGCAGCAGCTGCCTGCACGTGGCTGATGCCGGCTGGCTTGTGTGCCAGGTCCGATGCGGGTGCGGTCACGTATTCGGCATAGGCCGCGCTGTCGCCATAGCTGGGAAAGCGCACCATGCCGAACACCTCGTCGCCCACGGCCAGGCCTTGCACGCCCGGCGCCACGGCCTCGACCACGCCCGAGACGTCCGATCCCGGGATGGCGGGCATCGCGATCGGCGGTTGCCACGCGGGCGGCAGCATGCGGTAGCCCTCGCGCAGGTACCAGTCGGGCGGGTTGATGCCCACTGCGTGCACGCGCACCAGCACCTCGCCGGGCTTGAGCGCAGGCACCGGCGCATCCTCGTAGCGCAGCACCTCGGGGCCGCCGAAGGCGTGCAGGCGGATGGCTTTCATCATCGTCGTCGTGGTTGTCGTAGCGGTCGTCATCGTGATCTCCTGGGATTCGTCAAAACCGCAGTGTCGATCTTCACCGTCTGTTTGATAATCCCTCCACAACTCACTTGTTTCATGCCATGACGGAATCAATCAGCCTGGAGCGCCTGACCGGCATCGTCGCGTTTGCCCGCGCGGCGTCGCACGGCAGCTTCACCGCGGCGGCGCGCTCGCTGTCGGTGTCGCCATCGGCCGTGAGCAAGACCATCCAGCGGCTGGAGCAGCAGTTGGGCCTGCGCCTGTTCACGCGCACCACCCGATCCCTGGTGCTCACGCCAGAGGGCCGCGAGCTGCACGAGCGCGCCCTGCACCTGCTGCGCGCGGCCGAGGATGTGGTGCAGTCGGCCGCCGCCGTGCGGGCCGAGCCGTCCGGCACCATCAAGGTGGCGGCGCCGCTGCCCATCGGCACGCGCCTGCTCGCGCCCGCCCTGCCCGAGTTTCGCCGCCGCTACCCCCAGGTGCAGGTGGACCTGCGGCTGGGCGACCGCTTCGTGAACCTGGTGGAGGAAGGCATCGACGTAGCCATCCGCATCGGCGATCTGCCCGACTCCAACCTGCTATCGCGCGGCCTCACCTCGGCCAAAGTCAGCGCCTTCGCCTCACCCACCTACCTGGCAGCGCGGGGCACGCCCCAACGGCCCGAGGACCTCCAACACCACGATTGCGTGAACTTTCGCTACCAGGCATCGGGCCAGCTGATGCGCTGGGTGTTCAAGGCCGGCAGCCGCACGGTGGAGTTCACGCCCGATGCAGCCATCGTGGTGGACGTGAGCGACGCGGTGGTGGAGGTCATCGCCGCCGGTGGCGGCATCGGCATGTCGGCATCGTTCATCGCCGCGCCGTATGTCGAGCGCGGCCTGCTGGTGCCGGTGCTGACCGAGTTTGCGGCCCACATGCCGACCATCACCGCCGTCTGGCCCGAAAGCCGGCGCGCGAGTCCGAGCGTCAAGGCGTTCATAGCGTTTCTGGAGGAGCTGTTTCCGTCGCCCGCGCCATGGGATGCGGTGATTGCGAATGCAGCCTTGAGGCCAAAGCACATCCCGCCGACCACAGGTACGAAAAAATGACCGTTTGGCCGGTCTCGTACGGCATCGCATACTGCGGCTTCAACTGCAGTCACCCAAATGGGCTAGATCACCCCCGGGCCTACTCTGACACTATGGACCATGGTCCCCTCCCCCTCCCTGCCGCGAAACACCGCCCTTGCCACCTGGGCCAAGGCTCTGGAGGAATGGCAGACAGAGGCCACCCGGCTGGCCCAGGGTGGTGCGCCCGATAGCCACCGGGCTGCTGCACTGAAAATGTCGCTGGCCACCGCACGCTACCGCTTGAATCTGGTGTCCGCATAGCAGCCCGGGGAGCCAGCCCCGCGCCTCTCCTTCACTCCCTTTCAGACAGGCTCTGCCCCAGCGCCTCCGACAAGAACTCTGCCGTCGCCCGCACCCGCGCCGTGCGCTGCAGGTCGGGGTGCATCACCAGCCAGACTTCATGGTCGTTGGCGCGCCGCCGCTCGGGCCAGATACGTACCAGGCCTTCACGCTCGCCCAGATGGACCGGCATCTCGCCCAGGCCGATGCCGGCGGCCACCGCCTTGCGCACCAACAGGCCGGAGTTGACCGCCATGGCGATGCGGGCCTGGCGGGCCGGCACCTCGGCCGCCGTGGGAAAAAGCCGTTGCTCCAGGGTGGGGCCGTAGGCCACCAGGTGGTGGCCGCGCAGTTCGTCGTCAGGCACGGGCATGCCAAAGCGCTCCAGATACGCCGCGCTGGCAAACAGCCCCACCGGCCACGAGGCCACGCGGCGCACCACCAGGTCGGGTGAATCGGGGCGCACGTTGCGAAAAGCAATGTCGGCCTGCCGGCGGCTCAGGCTGAGCACCTGGGTGGACACCTCCAAATCCACGCGGATGCCCGGCCAGCGCTGCTGCAGTCGCTCGACGGCGGGCAGCAAAAATTCGATGGCGATGGTGTCGGAACTCGTCACCCGCACCAGCCCGGCGTGGCTCTCGTCCTGCCCCTCGATGCGGGTGCGCAGGTCCGTCGCCGCCGCCTCCATGCGCCGGGCCGCGCCCAGCGCCGCCTCGCCCGCAGCGGTGAGCAGATAGCCGCCCTTGGCACGCAGGAACAGGGTGGCACCCAGCTCGGCCTCCAGCGCCTGCAGGCGCCGGCCCACCGTGGCCTGGTCCACGCCCAGGCTGCGCGCGGCAGCACGCAGCGAGGGTGCGCGGGTCAGGGCCAGAAAGATGCGTGTGTCGTCCCAGTTCATGTGATGCAATTTTGCATCAGTTGGCAGCAAAAACGCTGCATTTCACAAGCACCTTTTCGACCTAAGCTGTGCACCATCACTGGATCAGACCAAAGGAAACCCACCATGCAAGCCATCGTCTTCGACGAGTTCGGCGGCCCCGAAGTCCTCGTGGCCCGCGAAGTTGCCCGCCCCGAAGTGCGCCCGCACGACCTGCTGGTACGCAACGCCGCCATCGGCGTGAACCGCGCCGACCTGTCGCACCGCAAGGGCGCCTACGGCCGCGCGTACTTCGGCGACTCGGACCTGATGGGCCTGGAGGTCGCTGGCACCGTGGCCGAGGTGGGCCCCGAGGTGCAGGGCTTTGCCGTGGGCGACCGGGTGATGGGCATCGTGGGCGGCGGCGCGTACGCGGAGTATTCGCGCATCGACCACCGCATGGCCATGCACGTGCCGAAGAACCTGTCGCTGCAACAGGCCGGCGCCGTGGCCGAAGTCTTCGTCACCGCGCACGAAGCCATGTTCCACCTGGCGCGGCTGCAGGCCGGCGAGTCGGTGCTCATCCACGCAGCCGCAGGCGGCGTGGGCTCGGCAGCCGTGCAGCTGGCCCATGCCGCCGGGGCGCGCGTGTTCGCCACCGCCAGCGCCGACAAGCGCGATGCCGTTCGGGGCTTTGGTGCCGATGTGTTCATCGACTACCGCAGCGAGGACTTCCAGGCCGTGGTGGCCGACAAGACCGAAGGCAAGGGCGTGGACGTCGTGATCGACTTCATCGGCGGCCCCTACCTGGAACGCAACGTGCGCTCGCTGGCCGTGGGTGGGCGCATGACGGTGGTGGGCCTGCTGGGCGGCGCAACCGAAGGCGCGCAACTGCCCATCGACGTGCTGCTCTACCGCCACCTGCAGATCTACGGCACCGTGATGAAGTCGCGCCCGCCCGAGGTCAAGCAGGCCATGACGCAGCGCTTCGCGCAGCGCTGGATGGGCGCGCTGGCGGATGGCACGCTGCGCCCGGTGATCGACAGCACCTACCCGTTGGCCGATGCGGCGGCAGCGCACCGGCGCATGGAGACGGGGGCGAGCGTGGGCAAGATCCTGCTGCTGCCAGAGAGCGCCGCCGCGCAGTGAGCGGGTGGCACCACCCCGCGCCTCTGGCGCGGGACCTTAGACTGTGCGGATGGTAAGAATCCAGACCTGCCTCACCCTCGCCCTCCTGGCCGGCGCAGCCCAGGCCATCGCCTGCACGCCCCCCACGAGCTTTACGCCCTGGCCCGAGCAGGTGGCCCAGGCCTACGCCCAGTCGCAGGCGGTCTACATCGCCCAGGCGGTGCGCAGGCAGGCCGGCCCCCAGAAGGACGGCTACGAGACCGTGCGCGTGTTCCTCAAGCCGATTCGGTTCTTCAAGGGCGGCCGCGCCAATGCCCTGGCCTACATCGAGAAAGCAGGCCACACCTGCGACCAGCGGCCGGTTCCCACGGAGCGCGGCAAGGTGCTCGTGTTCGCCTCGGCCCGGGGGGACCTTCTGCGCGTCATACCGGAGCAGGACAAGGACAGCCTGGAGAACATGCCACCGCCCTACGCATCGGCGCTGCACCAGGTGCAGAGGCTGAGCCGGGCAGGAGCCAACTGAGGCAGTCAGCGCATCACCAACCCACCATCGACAAACAGCACCTGCCCGGTCATGAACCCGCTCCAGTCCGAGGCCAGGAAGAGCACGGGCCCGGCGATATCTTCGGGCCGGGCGATGCGCCGCAGCGGCGTGGCCGCCATCAACGATTCGCGAAACGACTCCTTCGTCGATTCACTGGCCTGCGTGGGGTAGACGAGCCCGGGCGCCACGCAGTTCACGCGGATGCCCAGGGGCCCCAGCTCGGTGGCCAGGTTGCGGCTGAAGGCCACCAGCGAGGCCTTGGCCGTGGTGTAGTCGTGGTAGGCCACGACAGGGTGCTCCACCAGGTTGCTCACGATATTCACGATGGCGCCCTGCGCCCGCTGGCGCATCTGCGGCAGCACTGCCCGGCACACGTTGAAGGCACCGCCCACCGCACCGTCGAACTGTGTCTGGTAGTCGCTCCACTCCAGGTCGTCGAACAGCGTGCGGCGCTGCGGGTCGAAGGCGTAGGGCCGAAAGGCGTTGTTCACCACGATGTCGATGGGGCCGAGCTCGCGCACCACCGCGTCGACCATGGCCTGCACCGCTGGCGCTGACCCCACATCGGCCTTGGCGGCCCAGGCATCGCCACCGGCGGCCCGGCAGGCCGCGACAACCTCAGCGGCCGCTGCGTCGTTGCTCAGGTGGTTGATGGCCACCGTCGCGCCCTCCCGCGCAAACGCTGTCGCAATCGCCGCACCGATGCCGCGGCTGGCCCCGGTGACCAGCACCACCTTGCCCTGGAACTTCATGGCCTGTTCTCCCTTGAAGTCTTCACGCCACCGGCAGCAGGCTGGTGTCCACCACGTCCGCCACCTTGATCTGGCGCTGCACCAGGCCCAGCGCGCGGTAGGCGTCGGCGCCCTTCTGCAGGGAGTCGAGGTTGAAGGCGCCCAGCCTGGCGCCGGCTGCGGACGGCAGCGACGAGGCATTGCGCAGGCGGATCACCTCCAGGTTGATGTCGCGCTGCGTGCCGTCGATGGCGTACTTGACGGCCAGGGTCGCGGCCTCTTCGGGGTTGGCGATCATCCACGCCGCGCTGTCGCGGTAGCCCTTGAGGAAGGCGCGCAGCAGCTCCTTCTTTTGCGGCAAGGTCTCGTCGCGCACCACGAAGAGGTCGCTCGATACGTTCAGGTAATCGCGCACCTGCATCACGTTGACCTCGCCGATGCCCTTGCGCTGCCCCACCACCAGGCCGGTGTCGGTGGCGGCCGTGGCATCCACCTGGCCCTGCAGCAGCGGCGCGAAGTTGAGCAGGCCGGTGACGACGATGGTCACGTCCGACTCCCTGAGCCCCGCCTGGTGCAGCATCACCAAGAGGTTCTGGCGCGTGCCGCTGGCCAGGCTGTACACGCCGATCTTCTTGCCCTTGAGGTCCGCCGGCTTGTGGATGTTGGCGGACTTGAGCGAGACCACGTTGAACACGTTCTGCGGGTAGATGTCGTAGATGGCCGTGAGCTTTTCACCCTTGTCCAGCGCCGTGAAGAAAGAGCCGGGGTCGGTGAAAGCCACGTCGGCCTGGCCGCTAAGCATGTTGCGGATGGCATCGCCCCCGCCCGCCCCGGGCGCGTAGCCCAGCTCGACGCCCTGGGCCTTGAAGAAGCCCTTGTCGGGCTCGGCGAGCAGGTTGGTGATTTCGCTGATGGGCTTGCTCCAGCCCCCGACGGTGATCTTGCCCTTGGACTGCGCGGTGGCCAAGCCCGCGAACGGCAAGGCGGCCAGGCCCGCAGAGGCGCCGAGCACGGTGCGGCGGGAGATGGGCAGGGAGTAGGTGGTGGTGTTCATGGCAATCAAGGGTTGTCGAGGTAGGGGGTCAAAAGCCGGCGCTCCAGCAGCAGCGTGGCCTGGTAGAGCACCAGCCCGATGAGGGCGATGAGAAAGAGTGCGGCGAACATCAGGGCGGTGTCCATCATTCCCTGCGAGGCAATGACCACGGCGCCCAGGCCCTGGCTGGCACCGATGAACTCGCCAACGACGGCGCCGACCAGCGCCAGCACCACGGCCATGCGCAGGCCCGCCAGAATGGAGGGCAGCCCCACGGGCAGCTTGAGGCGCAGCAGCGTCTGCCAGCGTGTGGCGCCCAGCATGCGAAAGAGCTGCAGCCGCTGCGGGTCTACGTGCTTCAGGCCCGTCAGCGTGTTCTCCATCAGCGGAAAAAAGCAGATCAGCCCCGTGATCAGCGCCGTGGGGGCGATGCCAAAGCCGAACCACAGCACGAACAGCGGCGCCAGCGCCAGCTTGGGCACCACCTGGCTCACCACCACGTAGGGCCTGAATACGCGCTCCAGCAGGGCCGATTCGGCCAGGGCCATGCCCATCAGCAGGCCTGCCACACCGCCACCCACCAGCCCCAGCACAAGCGCCGACACCGTGGCCCGGATGTGGGGCCAGAAATAGCCGGTAGCCACACCGTTCCACAGCGCGGCGGCCACGGACGAAGGCGCGGGCAGCACCAGCGCCGACAGCCCGGAGCGGCGCACGGCCAACTCCCACGCCGCCAGCAGCACCAGCAGCAGCGCAGCGGAGAGGAGCCGGGCTTGCAACACTGTCAGCTTCATGCGGCCACCCCATCCATGCTCTTGCGCACCTGCGCGCAGTAGCGGTTGAACGGCGCCTCGTCGCGCATGGCCTGCACGTGCGGGCCGGGCAGGTCGATGCGGATGTCGTCCACGATGCGGCCGGCATGCATCACGGCGATGCGGTCGCCCAGGTACACCGCCTCGTTGATGTCGTGCGTGACGAACAGCACCGTGGTGCCGCGCTGGCGGCAGGTGTGCAGCAGGTCGTCCTGCAGCTCGGCGCGGGTGATGGCGTCGAGCGCGGCAAACGGCTCGTCGAGCAGCAGCAGCGCGGGCTCGAGCACCAGCGCGCGCGCCAGTGCCACGCGGCTTTGCTGCCCGCCAGACAAATGCCGCGGGTAGTGCTGCGCATGCGCGGCCAGGCCCAGCTGGTCCAGCAGCGCCCGCGCCCGCTCCACATCGCCCGCCCCCGGGCGGCGCTGCAGCGACACGGGCAGCAGCACGTTGTCGATGACACGCTGCCAGTCGAGCAGGGTCGGCGCCTGGAACATGAAGCCCAGTTGCGGCCCGGGCGCCAGCAGCTCCTGGCCGCGCAGCAGCACGCGGCCCGACTGCGGCCGCAGCAGGCCGGCAGCCAGCTGCAGCAGCGTGGTCTTGCCACAGCCGCTGCGGCCCACCAGGCAGTGGATCTCACCGGCCGGCATGCGCCAATCGATGCCATCCACCACGGGCGGGCGGCCCGGGTAGGTGAAGACCACCTGCTCAATGGCAAGAAAACTCATGGGGTGCACTCAATCCGCATAGGGTGCCAGCGGTTCGGCCGCCAACTCGGCGGACTGCTCGATCTCGGTCATGCGCACCAGGTCGAGCAGGTTGAAACGGCCATCGTGGTGCCAGCCGGCCTCGGGCGCGCTCATCGAGCCAATGGCACTGATGCGCGTGACCCCCACCGCGCCCAGCAGCCCGGCCAGGCGGAACAGCTCGGCCGGCGCAGCGGCGATGCCGGCGGTCTGCAGAAAGCGGCTGTGCGGCGCCACCAGGGGCACCACATCGTCCAGCGCATCCACGCCCACCACCTGGATGGTGCGCTGCATCGCGGTGGGGGCCAGAGGCTGCAGCGTGTCGCTGTAGGCCACGCTCCAGGCGGCAGAAGAGGCACAGATCAGTTGGTCTGCGGGCCCTTCGGCCCCGGCAGACAGTGCTTTCCACTCCACGCCCTGCTGCCATTTGGCCACCGCAGCGGAATCCTCGACCGCCAGCGGCCGGCGCGGAAAGCGCCGGTGCAGGTTGGCCAGCTCGCCGGCCAGGTAGCCGGCAAAGGCGCGCGGCGAAACCGCCCCGCCCCGCTGTACATAGAAGACATGCGGCGAATAGCAGCCCTGCTGGTCGTAGCGCATCACATCCCATGCGGCCAGCCGCGCCAGGGCGGGAGCCTTCAGCGTATCGAGCGCCGTGGCGCTGACCACGCCAAAGCCCAGCTTGTGCCCATGGGGCAGGAAGCGCGTGGTCACCGGCAGGCGCCGCCGGATCGCGTCCAGCGCCTCATTGCCGCCATAGGCCAGCACCGTGTCGGCCTGGGCATAGAGGGCCGATGCCCCTTCATCGCCCGCGCCGCGCCACCAGACGACGGCAAAGCAATCGGCGATGGGCGGGTGCACCTCGGCCAGCAGGCGCGCGAACCAGCCGGCGAACAGGGGTTCGGCACTGGGCAGCTTGCCGATGTTGCCGGCCTTGACCAGCAGGCCGCAGACCATGCTCCACAGCGCCAGCGCGGGCACGTTGCCGGCCCAGTTGTGCACCAGCAGGTCGGGGCCGAAGGCGCGCACCGCGCCGCCCTTGGGCGTGGGCTGAAAACCGTCGAGCACCTTGGGGTTGGCAAAGTCTTCTGCCACAAAGCGGTGCAGCTGCGCTGCGCGAAAGGTCTTGAAAAAGCCCGTGAGCCCCAGGCGCACCATGTCGCTGTCGTAGCCGCTGACCACGGGCAGATACGCCTCGGCCTGCTGGCGGTACGGGTCGCTGCGGTCCAGCAGGCGGGCGATGGCCTGGTCCACCACAGCGATGATGTCCGACACCGCCATGGTTTTCAGGTGCCGGGCGCTGGCCTGCCGCACACGCGCCGCCAGCGCATCCATCTGCGCGGCCGACAGCACCGGCACCGCGACCTCCAGAACCTGGTCGCCCTGCGCAAAGGGCAGCACCTGCCAGTCGACCTCGGCCGCGTGCAGCCCCGGCAGGTAGCCTGCCTGGATGCGGTGGGGCACCTTGGTCATGCGGCCGTGGCCCGCACAAACTCCTCGACCGCCAGCGAGCAGCCCTTGGCCTCCACGCCCTCGGCACGGCCCAGCAGCAGAAAGCCGCCCTCGGCATTCAGGCCCACGTCTTCCGTGAGGATGGTGGTGACCGAATTGAAGTTGGCCAAGTCGCAGTGCACCAGGATGCCGCGCTCGCCTGCAGGCACCGTGCGCCCCGTGACCGGGTCAACCAGGCGCGAGCGTATCCAGTGCGGCCCCGACTTGACCGACGGCACCGATGCATTGCCATCGTCATAGAACTGGGTGCTCAGCTCCGTCATGCCATACATGTTGATGCACTGCGTGCGCGGCACGCCGAGCGCCTGCGACAGCTCGCTGTAGAAGGCTTCGAGCGGCAGCTCGCGCGACTGCCCCTTGTAGCCGCCGGTGTCCAGGATGCGGCTGCCGGGCGGCAGCTTGAAGGTGCGGCCCTGCTGGCGCAGCGCATCGATCACATGCACGAAGCTGAAGCTCGCGCCCAGCAGCGCATAGGGCTCCCCGCTGCGCTCGGCAGCGGCCAGTGCCGCCCAGAGCCCATCGAGGTCCATGCCCTGCGGCGTGACGAAGGTATGGCTGGCACCATTGCTGCCGAAAGCCGACTTGGCCAGGTCCAGGTAGTGCGCCAGCGACGAGTTGGGCATCGCCACCTCGTCCGGGAACAAGATGCCCATCGGCATGCGCTCCGTGCCGCGCATAAAGCGCTGCGCGAAGTTGCGGGTCATCGACAGGTCGTACACATCGAGCAGCGGGTGAAAGTGCTGCCCGCGCGTGCTGCCGCCGCGCGTGGTGCCGCTGGTCATGAAGATGCGGTCGGTATCGGCCGGTGCCTCGCAGCGCAGCGGCATGGCCTTGAAGGCATCGATGGGCACGGCAGGAATGTCCGCCCACGACTTCACGCTGCGGGCGTTGACGCCGCGCAGCCGGCAAAAACTCTGGAACGGCTGGTTGGCGGCAAACTGGTGCGCGAACAGTCGCAGCGCCATCTGGTCGAACTGCTCGTCCGTGCAGCCATCCATCGGGATGAAGTCGAGCAGGTCTGCCACCAGTGGAGTGACCTTGTGCATGAGCGAGCGTCCTTGTGTTGTCTTTGACAGGATGCTCCGAGGTCACCCTGCACATCGACGGCACAGCGCAGCAAAGTGCGCCCGCATCGGGAGGGGTGAAAGCTCTTCTTCCGCCGGAATTACCCGGTTCAAGTTCTCGGGTGTGGATCTCAGCACTTGCGTGCACCCCGGAGCGATGGAGCGGATTTTAACCCGCGGCCGCAAAGCACCGGTGTCGACCACCTTCTTCAGGACATCGCCTTAACTCAGAGCTTCATGCAGTCATCGACATACGACATGAACCCCATCTCGGTGCTGGGCCTGAGCTCCACCCTGGGCTTTGCACCGGGATCGCCGGTCGGGCTGGCGGGATGCCCGGCGTTGGCTGCGGCGACGGAAGACCCTCTCCCTGGCTTTTCCCGCCATATGCGACCTTGGAGTGCTCCGCGGCTGCCGGGTGGGCGACCTCTGCAGCGCCCCGAGTGCTGGAGGATTGTTGTGCCAAGCATGAAAAATAAAGCATGCTTTATAAACTATGTCCGTCAATCTTGACAAGCATTCTTGTAAGCTTGCTTGATGACCTACGCCGAACGCTTCCAACTCGCCCTTGATCAATCCAAGCTCTCGCGCCCCCAGTTGGCACGCGAATTGGGGGTTTCTGCCCAGGCCATCGGCGAAGTCTTGAAGGGCGCTACACGGTCGCTCAGCGCCGAGAACAATTCGAAGGCCGCGCGCATTCTTGGTGTCAGTTCAGACTGGCTGGCCACCGGTCAGGGCCAGATGAACATGTCCAACGTGGCCGCCGCCCCGTCCCTGGGGACATCCCGCCTCATCCCCGTCGTGGGGCACGTCAAGGGCGGCACGGATGGCTTTTTGGAGGAAATGCAATACCCCGTGGGGCATGGAGAGGGCTTTGTCCAGTACTGGACCAAAGACCCGAAGGCCTACGCATTGCGGGTCAAGGGCGAATCAATGCACCCACGCTACCGGGCGCGCGAGTTCATCGTGGTCACGCCCTCCATCGAGGCGCAGCCAGGCAACGACGTGGTGGTAAAGCTCAAGGACGGCCGCAAGCTGCTCAAGCAGCTCAACCGCATCCACGACGACGAAATTCAACTGGTCAGCATCAACGATGGGTACGAGCCCGCAACCATCCAGCGCGACGAGATCGAGGACATCCATCGGGTCGGTGGCGGTGTGCCGCCAGATGCCCTCATCGAAAGCTGACCGATTCATCAAGAATACTTGACTACAAAAGCAAGCATGCTTTAATTCACTCCAATGCCAACACGGTAGTGGAGTGAAAAAATGCCAACATCGATTTCCTGTACCGAGACCGCTCGCCCGACCCGCCCCGCCCTGGCGGCGGACGTCGAGGTGGCGAAATTCACAGTTGGATCCACCAACTGTTCGGGCAGCAGGTCCATCCACACCTGTTGGACCGAAGTCCCTAACGCCGAACAGGCGGACGCCATAGCCCGGCACCCCATCAGCGTCCATTTCGACAACGCGCATGCGGTGCCAAGCAGCGCCTGCGCGCGGCGCGGCCACGAGATGGTCCGCGTCGGCGCCAACGGCTTCGTGGTCTTCCACCGCACCCCTACCCTGTTCCTGCTGGCCAAGGCCAGCGCCCCGGTCGCCCATGCATGCGGCCTGGCCCCAGGGCTCGGCGGCACGCATCCGTTCGGCCACCGCGCCGACCTGGGCAAACACAGCATCCGCGTGCAGCAGCCCCATGGTTGACTTCGTGAAGCGGTGCCCCATGGTCGGCCGCACCACCCCTGGCGGTGGTCACCGCGTGCGCCAGGCGCCTGAAAACACCAGCCAGGCGGGCGCGCAGAGCGAAGGCATCGCGCGCCAGAAGCCCTGGGTTCTGTTGTTCGCCGTGCAGCGGCGGACCTGACCCACCACCACACCAACCGCCGCAAGCAGCGGCGCAGGAACCATCTTGAACGATGGGGATGTGGCTCGCGCGTCTCATGCAGAACGCGAAGGCCATGTGCGTGCAATGCATCCCGGGAGGCCCCGCGCGCCCTCCCAATCAACCGAAGGAAACTCCATGCCCATCATCGCTAACAAGCTCGCCTTCTACACCGACTCGATTGGACACTACCCTCCCATCCCTGCCGTCAACCTTGCAGCCAACGTCTGCGCCAAGCTGCCCGCCGTTACCTACGACGCCCAGCAGCTAGGTAGCCAGAGCATGGGCTACGCCTACAACGGCCAGTTCAACGACGGCGCTCCCAACTGGCTGGGCGGGCTCACCATGTCCCAGCACACGGACATGATCCAGGCAGACACCATCGTGCTTCATCTGGGCGGTGGCGACGTGGACCCGTTCATCCAGGGTACCAACCCCGATATCTCACAATCCCCCGTGGCGTACCTGATGACCGTGTACGGCTGGCACGCTGCGGCCGCGGGCCGAAAGATCGCCGTGGTGCAGGCCCCTCTCGTCGTCGTGACTGACTATCCCAAATGGAATGATAGCCCTGATGAGCAGGCGGCAGCCCTCGCCTACCGAGACTCGGTCGGCCGCCTGCAACAGGTCCGGGAATCCGTCGTGGCGCAGATCAATGCCCACTACCCCGGTGCAGCCCAACTCATCTACTACCACGGGCCAAACGCCATTGACCCGGTCACGATGGTCCCTGGCGACACGCTCGACGGCCTGCACCCCACAGAAACCAAGCACTTTTTGATTGCGCGCAGCATCGCCAGGGCGCTGGGCGCATGGCGCGGTTGGTCCGTCCTGCCGTAAGGTGTAGCCAGGGCCAGCCTGCGCACGGTGCACGCCCACCAACTGGCCCGGGCTACCTCCGATAGCGCTCACGCGGCGTACTTGCGAGCCCGGAGCAGCACAGACCGTGGCCGACCTCTCGGGGTCGGTCACGGGCCAGCGGCCTGGATTGCATCGGGCCGCGCAACTTCAGCGGCATGCTGGTCGCGTACCGCATGCCGGCCATCTGCCACACCTTGAAGCGCCCCCCGCGTGGAGTTGGTTCCGATGGATTTCTTCCTGGGGTGAGATGCCTGTCCCTGCCGGGTGCAACCCGGGTTCGCGACAGATCAGATCTTGTCGCAGGACTCACTGTAGCTGGCGAGCCAATTTCGACTGAAACCGAGGAGCATGCGAGCTGAGGATCCAGGGGCATCAGGGCCACCCGCGGGTACGAACACTGCGGCTGCGTAAAAATCGCCTTCTTGGTAATCGTATCGCGAGGCTCCAGCAGGAGTGTCTGGGCGATCAGCGCGACCGGGAGGGAGCGTGAAGAGAGGTGTCTTGGGCCCCGCAATCCACCATCTGGCCCCAAAGCTCAAACCAGACCGATCTTTCGCCCCGCTCACATCAATCGCGGCCCCAGTCGGCATGACGTCGATCTTGGCACTCCAGTCCGGGCCCTTTATGTCTTGACCATAAGACAAATAGGTGTTGGCGTAGGTAGCTCGGCAGTTGTAAATGCCGCTGTAGGCCAATGACAAAGGGTCGGTCGATGGGGCGGCTACGGTGAGGACTTCGCGGATCTGCCCGCTGTCCACCATTTCTGCAAACGAGCGTCCCCAGCCTAGATAGACCTTGGCCCCGATCAGGCCACGCGCGTCCAGGTTGCGCACCGCGACAAGCTGCGGATCGGCCACCACGGCTTGGTAGGCCGGCGCGTCGCAAAACCCTGGGCATTGAAAAAGGACAAAGCCCGCCTCGCCATGAAAGTACAACTGGCTGTTGTGCAAAACGGCGAGCCACAGCTTGTAGCCCTCTGCACCGGTCGGCACGCCGCGCACGTTCACCGCCACGCGGCTGCTTTGCAGGTCGCCCTCCATGGCGGCAACCGCCGTCACCTGGGCCATGGCAGTGCAGGTGCCGAAGGTCGTCAGCGCTGCCAACGCGATATGGGAAAGCCGATAGGTCATTGTCCAGATCCTTTTCAGAAAATACCGTGCCTGCACCATTACCAGCATCAATCATCTGCACAGGATGAAAAAAAATAGTAATGCCACAAAACGCGAAGGGCGTAACGGGTTGCGTGTCTAGCAGTGATTGTTCTAAATTGTGCAGGGTGGCGCTGTGCGCAGCGTCACACATGCGGCGCATTGCCCAGCGCCTTTGTTTCGAAGTGTGAGGTGGTGAACATCAGACTCGCCCATATGGGTGATTGCACACACGCGTTACGACGCCAGTCGCCATATTATTCAAGCCGATGCGGAATAATCCCCGCGAGGGCGCGGCAAAATCTGCGTCAGTAATCAAACCGTGGAGACCGGCAACCCACGACGCCATCTGTGCTGGACACAACATCCATGACCTCGCCTTTTCCACTCCCCCCGGATGTCACCGCATGGCTCGAACGCTGGGCCCTGCTGCCCGATGGCAAACTGTTGACGACCCGGTCCAGCTGGGTGCTGCCCGTACGGCACGGCCATCTGCCCGCCATGCTGAAAGTCGCCCGCATCCCTGACGAACAGGCTGGCTACCGCCTGCTTGCGTGGTGGGAGGGCCAAGGTGCCGCCCAGGTCTTCGCATCCGCCGAAGCGGGCGGCAGGGAGCCAAAATCTCGCGCAGATGGCGTGGTCTGGCAAAGACGACGACGCCTGCCGCATTCTTTGCGCAACGGCTGCCCGGCTGCATGCTCCGCGAAGCAAACCCCTACCCGAACTGCATCCGCTGGGCATCTGGTTCCAGCCACTCATTGGGCCATCACACACGCATGCGGCACTGGTCGCTGCCTCGGACATCGCGCGCCAACTGCTGGCTGACCCGCGCGAGGCGGTGCCGCTGCACGGCGATCTGCACCACGAGAACGTGCTTGACTTTGGCACACGCGGGTGGCTGGCCATCGACCCGCACGGCCTTGTGGGAGAACGCGCGTTCGACTATGCCAACATCTTCACCAACCCCGATCTGAGCGACCCTGCCCGGCCTCTGGCCACGCTGCCGGGCCGTCTGGAGAGCCGGCTGGACACCGTTCTTTCCGCCACGGGCCTGGAGCCCGAGCGCCTTGTTCGCTGGATCGTCGCCTGGACGGGACTGTCCGCAGCTTGGTTCATGGGCGATGGCGACGACCAGGGGGCGGCCATCGATCTCGCCATCAACGCCAAGGCCCTTGGTTTGCTCTGAAACCGTGGTGTGGCACACGCAATAGCGACGACCTTATTCAGGAGATTGTTTTCGGATCTTGTCGATTTCCGGTGATCTGCTTCGTCGTGAAGAATGGAGCAATCAACCCCCCAAAGGATTCCGCCATGAAATACCTCGGCCTTGCCTACTTCACCCCCGAGAAATTCGCCGCCATGGCGCCCGCCGACGTGCAGGCCCTGGTGAGCCAGTGCCCCGCCCTGGACGAGAAGATGCGTGCCACGGGCAAGGTGCTGGTGTCCGCGTCGCTGGGCGACACCGAACACTGGGTCAGCCTGCGCCCGCGCGGCGGCAAGGCGCAGATCAGCGACGGGCCCTTTACCGAGTCCAAGGAGATGGTGGGCGGGCTCTTCATCATCGAGGCGGACAGCCGCGAAGAGGCAGTGCGTCTGGCGGCGATGCATCCGGCGGCCACCTTGGGCGAGGCCGGCGGCTGGGGCGTCGAGCTGATTCCCATGGATTTCTTCCTGGCCGCCACCTGAGCCTGCCCCCCGGGGTGGGCCGGCGCATGCCGGGCACCCCACCTCAGCGCCCGCATGCCGGGTACCGCCCCACGGCCCCCGCCTGGGTGCGAGGGGCTGCGAGATAACACCCCATCCGCCGCGTCTTTGCCTATGATGTCTGGACAACCGCTCCAGAAGGCGCCATGAACATCGACACAACGTCTTTGATTCAGGACATGGGAATCAATGCCGGGCTGCTGTCGTTTCTGGCGGCGCTGTACAGCATCGTCATCAGCGGCCAGCGCCACCCCGACCCGGCCGTGGTGCACAAGCGGCGCAGATGGCTGCCCTGGGTCACGGGGCTCATGTTCGGCGTCACCGGCATCCTGACCATGCTGGTGCCCCTTCGGCTGGCAGAGGGCGTGATCGTCGACACCCGGCTGGTGATGACCGGCCTTGCCGGGGCCTACCTGTCGCCCTTGAGCGCCTTGCTGTGCGCGGCGGTGCTGGGCGCCTACCGGCTCAGCCTGGGCGGCATCGGCAGTGGCCCCGCCATGGTCGGCATTGCGCTGACCACCGCCATCGGCTGGCTCTGGCAACGCCACAGGCCGTTCTTTTCCACCCTGCGCCTTGGCAGCACCTTGTCCGATGGGCTGTGGCTGGTGGGGCTTGGCTTCAGCCTGGCGGCAGGCGGCATGCTGGCCATACAGACCTTGCCGCCAGACATCGCACGGGCGGTCACCGCACGGTCGTGGCTGGCCGTGCTGGTGACCTACCCCATCGGCACCGTCCTGCTGGGTTTTCTGCTGGACAACACGCAGAAGCTGAGCCAGCGCGAAGATGCCCTGGCCCAGACGGCCGAGACCTTGAAGACCCTGCTCGCCGAAGCGCGCCAGGCCGCCAGCGTGTTCGTCAACAGCAAGGACACCATCGCCATCGTGCAGCCAGACGGCACCGTGCTGGATGTCAACCCGGCGTACAGCCATGTGCTTGGCTATTCGCGCGAAGAGCTGATCGGCAAATCATCGGCCGTTCTGCGCATCGACGAGGACGGGCAGGCCGCATTTTTGCGCCGGGTGGCGCACGCCATTGAGCGCGGGGGCAGATGGCACGGCGAGCTGATCCGGCGCCGCAAAAATGGCGAAGACTTTGTCTCCGAAGTCACCATCGAAGGCATCCGGGACCCCGATGGTGTGGTGCGCAAGTGGGTCTCGGTCGGCAAGGACGTGACCGAACAACGGCATCTGGAGCAGGTGCTGCAGCAGTTTGGCAACTACGACGCCCTGACCGGCCTTTCAAGCCGGCGCCTTTTCACCAAAGAGCTCAATGCCAGCCTGCAGCACGGCCCGCAGACCCACAGCGTGCTGGCCCTGTGCCTGCTGGACATCGACCAGTTCAAGGACCTCAACGACCAGTGGGGCCAGCCCGTGGCGGACCGGTTTCTTCGGGTCTTTGCCCAACGCCTGCGAAAAGAGGCGGGTGCCGACAACCTCATCGGGCGCACTGGGGGCGACGAATTCGCCGTTGTGCTGAAAAATTGCCCGCACGCCGATGCCGCACTGCAGCAACTGGAAAACTTGCGCCTGGCACTTGCGCAGACCGCAACGCTCGATGGCATCGCCCTGCGCCTGACCTGCAGCGCAGGGGTCACCTTCTACCCCGACGACATGGCCGACGCCGACGGCCTGCTGCGCCACGCGGACCTGGCCCTGTACGCCGCCAAGGAACAGGGCAAAGACCGCATCGTGGTGTTCGACGTGCAGCAAGGCCAAAGGGTGCAGGCGCGCAGGCACACCGCCAAGCTGGTCGAAGACGCATTGCTGCAAGGCGAAATGGAGCTGTTCTTTCAGCCCAAGGTCCGCATCTCCGACGGCCAGGTCATCGGTGCAGAGTGCCTGATCCGGTGGCACCACCCTGAACGGGGGCTGTTGGCGCCGGGCGCTTTCCTGGAAGACATCGTGGGCACCCCGGTGGCCAACAGGCTGGACTACTGGGTGCTGGACGCCGCCTTCCAGGCCGGGCACACCCTGGCATCCCAGGGCAACCCGCTGCCGCTGAGCATCAACATCACCGTATCCACCCTCATCGACAGCCGCTTTCAGCTGCAAGCCGCCCAACTGCTCAGGCAATACCCCGCCCTGCCCTCGCAGTTTCTGGAGGTCGAACTGCTGGAAACCGAAACCTTCAACGACCTGTCTGCCGTGGCCTATGTCATGCAAGGCCTGAGCGAGCTGGGCATCCGGTGCTCCATCGATGATTTCGGCACCGGCTATTCCTCGCTCACCTACCTGCAGCGCCTGCCCGCACACACCGTGAAGATCGACCAGTCCTTCGTGCGGGACATGCTGGACAACGAGCGCGACCGCACCCTGGTGCGCGGCATCGTCAGCCTGGCCCACGCCTTCAACCGAAGCGTCATCGCCGAAGGCGTGGAAACCCTGGCGCACGCCCAGGCCCTGCGCGACCTGGGGTGCGATGGCCTGCAGGGCTATGGCATTGCCAGGCCCATGCCGCTGCAGGACCTGATGGGCTGGATCCGGGCGTGGGACCCGCCGCCTGAGGTGGGTGGGCTCGGCCGCCAATCGCGTTGATGGGCATTCCGAATGAAGCAGGTTTTGTCTTGCTCTGCCTGCAACAGCCACCCTGCGATGCATGAACTGGCGCGGCCAAGGCCAGTGCCCCCGTGCAAGGGCCGCCAAGCCGCGCAGGCGGCGCTGCGCTTGCGTGCACTGGGGGCGTCCCCCTCCCGCATTGCGCAGCAATGCGAGAGAGGGGTGAAGGCGCGAAGCGACTCAGGGGGTGCTTCGCTTCACGCCAGCACCAGCCTGATCAGGGTGATTTCAGACGGTGCCCCCAGCCGCATCGGCGGCCCCCAGTAGCCCGTGCCGCGGCTCACATAAACCCACATCGTCTGCAGCCGGTGCAGCCCTGCCACGAAGGGGTTCTGCAGCGGCACGAACAGATTCCACGGCCAGAACTGCCCGCCGTGCGTGTGGCCCGACAGCTGCAGCAGGAACCCCGCCTGCGCAGCGGCCGGCGCACTGCGCGGCTGGTGCGCCAGCAGCACGCGGGTCAGGGCCTCGGGTGGGGCGCCCAGCAGCGCACGCTGCGGATCGCTGGCGTGGCTGGCATCGAAGTGCTCGGCAGTGAAATCGGTCACGCCGCCCAGCACCAGTGCATCGCCATCGCCCTGCCCCGCTGCCTGCCGCAGCACCGCATGCTCGTTGAGCAGCACGCGCAGGCCCAACCGGCGCAGTTCGGCAATCCACGGCCCCGCACCGGCGTAGTACTCGTGGTTGCCCGTCACCACAAAGCTGCCGTGGCGCGCCTGCAGGTCGGCCAGCGGCGCAATGTGCTCGCGCAGCTCCGCCACACTGCCGTCCACCAGGTCGCCCGTGATGGCAATGGCATCGGCCTTGAGCGCATTCACGCGGCTCACGATGCGCGCGATGTAGCCGCGCCGGATGGTGGGCCCCACATGCAGGTCGCTGAGTTGCACGATGGTGAACCCATGCAACGCCGCAGGCAGCCCGGCCAACGGCACATCCACGCGCCGCACACCAGCCGTGCGGCGCGCGTTCCAGAACCCGAGCAGGGATGCCAGCGTGGCCACGACCACCACCGCTGCCGCACTGTCGGCCCGTGCCGATCCGCCCTCCGGCAACCAGCCGCCTGCCCACGCCCCGGCCAGCACCAGGTCGCGCAACAGCGTCAGCAAGAAGAGCGACGAGAACCAGCCCATGGCCAGCAAGCCCAGCCAGGTCCACACGGGGTGCGCGGCAACACGGCGGCCGGAGCGGTGCTGGAACGGCATCGGCAAGGCAATGGCGGAGACCAGCAGAGCAACCGCCAGCGCAGGCCCGGCACCCGACCATGCAGACAGCGCCCCCACCAGGCGCAGGCCGATGTACAGGTGCAGAAGGGTTGTCAGGATGGTCAGCGGGCGCAGCGGCATGGCGGGCACGGGTGGCGCGGCGGGGCCGCAGAAGTCGGTAGATGCGGGCATACCACCGGATATCCAGCCCTGTGGCGATGGAGGTGCGTTTGCTGCGGTCAACATTCGACAAGTGCAAGTGCACCAGGCAATGACCGCCCTGGTTCCTTCCGAGGGCAAGCCGCAAACGTGGAGCGCATTGCCCTGGCTGCCGAGGCCGACTCAGGCCAAGCGCTAGTCTCAGAGGATCGCAAGCGAGAGCGAGTAACTTTCAGCGCTTGAAATGCCCGGGCAGCGCCACGATTCGCTGGCGGGACAGAAGCCACCAAGCGGTATTGATGGCCGGAATTGCCCCCGCCATGGCGGCAAATCCTGCAGCCGATTGCCAAGGCGCAGCCTTTGCCACTTCCCACGCTGCCAAGCCCAACGCACCGACCAGCGCAAGTCCGTTGGCCGCACCGGCCAGAGCGAGTGGCCGGCCGGGAACGCCGCCAAGCGCCGCAGCGCACAGTGCCAGCACAAAAGCCACCGCAGCCAACTGGTTCACCAGCATGGCTGGGCTATGCCAAGGGTTTCGTAGCAGTGCGACAACCCCTGCGCACAGGCTGAGGCCTAAAAGATTGATGAGCACGAACACAACGCGAGTGGCTGGGCTCGGCTTGGCAATGTGCAGCGATGACAGCATGGCGCAATTGTGCAGGAGCGAAGAAACAGCCCGCACTCCGCGGGCCAAAGCGAAAGGGTGCTGATAGCGCGCCAGCGTCCGACTCAGGGCGCAGTGTCTGGCGCGCTCGGGTCCAACGGCTCGTTGGGACGAGCAGGCTGCTCGGTGCTGGGCGGCAGGTCGCCCGGCGGCCGGGGCAGGTTGTCTGGCACTTGATGCAGCAGGTGGTCTTGGGGTCTGTGGCCATGGTGCGCTCCTTGGGCAAAGGAACCATTGGGCGGCCTGGGGAGCGCACGGGGCGTAGGAGGTGGTCGTGAAAAAGTCCGCACTGGACGGGCTTCGTCTGGGAAGGCCTTTCGGTCAGGCGGCCAATGCACCCGGGTCATTCGAGCGCTGGAGGCGGTGGTCGTTTGAGCGCATGCGGAAGGCGTGGATCAGCATCCTGGCAGGATGCTGTGGTTGCATCCAGAACACTGTAATTGGGTCTCCGTTGCGCCACTCCGCTCACTCACTCCGGGGTGCTCGGATCGCCATCATCGCCTGGAGCCTCCACCGCCTGCCGCTCAAGTTCCTCGTCCGAAAGCTCTGGCTCACCCTGTCCGGCGATCCACTCTTCAAGAACCTCCTCAGTCGGTTCCTGGCCTTCGACAAGAATCTGTTCGATCGTCTGGCGGGGCGCATCTGCTGGCGCGCTCGCATTCACACCAACACTCCCTGCAGCGTCGGGTACCTCGGCCGAACGGCTCATCTTTCCCTCGAGGTAAGAGGCGAAATCTCCATCCTTTGGCATATCTGGGCTCGTCATAGTGGTTCTCCCTGAAATAATTCTGGCTGCTTGTTGCGCCCCTGGCATGGTGGCGATTCGCCGGGGCCGATGGCCACTCCTGGGGCTGTGCATGCACTGGGCCTGAAGTATCGCCAAACCAATTTTCGCTGACCAACCCGTCGTACCTCATGAACACCTCGGCGCGGTGATGGATGTTTTTGCAAGGGTCAACAGCGCCATCAGGCGATCTGCGGCCTGCGGGGGGCCGCTTCCAAGTCCTTGTCCAGCAGGCAGTCGATAAAAGCGCTGAGAAGGGCGGGTCGATGTTGCCTGTTCGGGTAGTACAGGAACAGCCCCGGGCGCGAGATCGACCAGTCCGCCAGCACCTGGACCAGGCGGCCCTGCGCCAGGAACTCGCCCACGCCGTCTCGCTCGAAGTGGTAGGCAATGCCGAGCCCATTGAGCGCAGCAGCAACGCCAATGTCGGCGTGGTTGGTGACGACGGGGCCGTCCACCGCTACATCAAGCCGTTGCCCCTTTTTCTCGAACTCCCAGTGGTAGTGCCTGCCGTCCATCTGGAGCCGCCAGTTGATGCAGGCGTGGCTGTGCAGATCGGCAGGTGTCCTGGGTGTGCCCCGGGCCGCAAGGTAGCCGGGGGACGCCACGGCAACCATGTCCAGGTCTGGCGTGAGGCGCACGGCAATCATGTCCTTCTCAAGCCGCCCACCCACGCGGATGCCCGCGTCGAAGCGGCCCACGACGATATCGGCCAACGCGTCGTCGACCACGATGTCGAGCACCACGTCAGGGTACGCCTGATGAAAGCGTGAGAGCCTGGGCGCAATGATGGTTCTCGCGGCAATCCCCAGCGTGTTGATGCGCAGCGTGCCCGTGGTCTGTCCTGCGGCTTCACTGGCTTCGGCCACTGCAGCATCCATTTCCCGGAACAGCGGGGCGATGCGCCCATAGAGCTGCTCGCCACTGGCCGACGGCGCAACGCTTCGTGTGGTGCGATTGAGAAGGCGCGTGCCGATGCGGGCTTCGAGCTGCCGAATGGTCTGGCTGAGCGCAGAAGGCGACAGGCCCAGATGCTCTGCCGCGCGGGCAAAGCTCTTGCGTTCGACCACGGCAGCGAAGGCTTTCAGCTCAGCGAATTCGAACCCGCGCATTATGTATTCCTTTCTACACAACTCATTCGGATTCTAGGATATTCCCTAAATTGACTCCGGCGCGCATCCTCAGGTCTTCATCAACCCCATGGAGCCATCGACATGAACGCCTTGACCCTTCCCGAACCCATCGCCGCGTACTTTGCGGCCGAACACAACCCCGAGGCCCTGGCGCGTTGCTTCACGGCGCAGGCCGTCATGAAGGACGATGGCCACACGTACACGGGCGTCGATGCCATCAAGGCTTTCATGGCCGAGGCATCTGCCAGGTACAGCGCTACCACCGTGCCGTTCGCATTGGAGCGTGAGGACGGTTTTCATATGGCTAAGGCCAAGGTGACGGGCAACTTTCCAGGCAGCCCTATCGACCTGTCGTACCGCTTTCGCCTTGAACGCGGGCTGATCGCAGCGCTGGAGATCAAGGCATGAGCTTCGACCTCCAACTTCAAGGCAAGCGTGCCGTGGTCACGGGCGGCACCAAGGGTTTGGGCGCGGCCATCGTCCAGAGCCTGCAGGATGCCGGCGTGCAGGTGATGACCACTGCGCGCTCTGCTCCCGAGAAGCCGCTGGAGGGTGTGGCGTATGTCCAGACCGACTTGACCACCGCAGAAGGCGTTACACAGCTTGCGCGCGCAGTCACAGAACGCTGGGGCGGCGTGGACATCGTGATCAACTCCCTCGGCGGCTCCAACGCGCCAGCGGGTGGTTTCGCAGCCCTCGATGACGCAATGTGGTTCAGTGAGCTGAACCTGAACCTCATGTCTGCGGTTCGTCTTGACCGGGCACTGCTGCCCGCCATGCTGGCACAGGGCGCAGGCGTCATCCTGCACGTGACCTCGATCCAGCACGTGCTTCCACTACCGGAGTCGACCACCGCCTACGCCGCGGCCAAGGGGGCCCTTTCGACCTACAGCAAATCCCTGTCGAAGGAGGTCACGCCCAAGGGGGTTCGGGTTCTGCGCGTCTCGCCAGGCTGGATCGAAACCGAGGCTTCGGTGGTATTCGCCGAGCGAATGGCAGCCCAGGCGGGCACTGACTACGAGGGCGGCAAGAAGATGGTGATGGACTGGCTCGGCGGAATCCCCGTCGGCCGGCCCGCCAGGCCGCAGGAGGTTGCGGACCTGATCACCTTCCTGGTGTCGCCGCGCGCTGCGTCGGTGGCGGGTTCAGAGCATGTGATCGATGGCGGGACGGTTCCTACGGTTTAGTTTGGAACCCTCGACTTGGTCGGCCGGCAAGTCGTTCGAAAGGGGGGCCCCAGTCGAGGCTGATTGGGGCTTTCTTGACCAACAA
This sequence comes from Acidovorax sp. Root219, assembly GCF_001428665.1. GTDB lineage: Bacteria > Pseudomonadota > Gammaproteobacteria > Burkholderiales > Burkholderiaceae_C > Acidovorax. The sequence goes on along the minus strand of NZ_LMIJ01000002.1, from coordinate 70,440 downwards.
CAGCGGAGGTCGACGCAGATCGGGTCGGAAGTACGCTAGTCCTCTGAAACCGAGAAATCGGCTGTGCGTGAAGGCCTGGCACGGACGCTGCCTAGCCATGCAATGATAGCGGCGCGAGCGTCCAGTCAAGGCGCAGTGTCTGGCGCGCTCGGGCCCAACGGCTCGTTGGGGCGGGCTGGCTGCTCCGTGCTGGGCGGCAGGTCGCCCGGCGGCCGGGGCAGGTTGTCAGGCACTTGGTGCAGGGGGTGGTCTTTGGGGTCGGTGACCATGGTGAGCTCCTGTTGCGCAAGATGCCTTCTTGTAGTGAAAGCATCGCAGTACATTTGGTCGATGCGAACACTTGCCTACCTCCTCCTACTACCATTCGCTCTGTACGGCTGCGGCGGCGGTGACGCCACCGAAGACCATACCATCGGCCCCTTTGTGGGCCGGTGGGAGCTGGTAGGCGGACTGTATCCACCTTGCACCATCGAGATCAGCCCAGCTTCCGATCTGCCAAACACCGGCGTGTTCATCGGCTTTTGCCGGTACAACGATACGCGGAACAACCCGGTCGAGGTCTCGGGTCAGATCGACAGTTCCGGCAAGCTGACCCCCTCAAAAAACCCGGGTAGCCGCTCCCTACAAGGCAGGCTCAAGGACGGAAGCGGATCCGGTTTTTGGGACGAGGGATTCATTGTTTTTCCATGGACCGCCACGAAGCTGTAGTTCCCGGGAAGATCCCGTCGACCAACGAGGGCGCATGGGCGGCCTAACGGATGGCGGCGCTCATGCTGATGGTGTCGAGGGTGCCCCGCTCTTCCCATCCGTTCATGACGTGGGCCCGATAGTGCCCAGGTTCTACCTTCACAATGTGCAGAGATAGAAGCATGGCTAGGGAAAGTCAGGCGCCGCGCTACCGACTTGCCAAGCACGCACCGCCAACCAGTAGCGATGTCGCGTCTTCCCGTGCTTGTGGATCTTGAGGTGGTACTCAATCCGCACTGGCCCGCAGCGCTGGCTGTCCACTTCCACGACCATGACGGGGTCGACCGCACCCCCAGGACTGGGCAGGCTGATATTGCCCGCTGCTACCTCATCGCCGAGCACCAGGGCAAGGCAGCCCTTATCAGGTTCGGTCCACATCAGAACGGTACGTCCGAGGGCGCGATTTCCACGGGCCCAATCCCGTCATAGATCAGCGCGCCCGAAGCAATGATCCGCACCTTGGATCGGCCGCCCAAGTGCTCCGCCTGATAGGCCTCGGCCGAGAACACCAGCGGCGATTCGTCAGGCGGGCCACCATACCAGGTGGGCGTGCGCAGGACGGCAGGCGGTTGAAAAAGATTGGACATGAGGCATCTCAAAACGGGGCGGTTGACTGGACGAGATGCACCGGGCCCGGCCCCAAATACACAGTGCATCTCGTGGAGATTTCTCGAACACGCCAGATGAATTCCCCGGCCTCGATTTCGTAGCTGTCCACTGGCAGCGGCAGCGCTTGCTCAAGCGGCCACCAGATCCGCCCGTGCGGCTTGGCGCGGGGCAAGGGCGGCATGCGCAGCAGAGCCGGCAAGGGCTCACAGATAGAGGGGGGCATAGGGGTCGTCGTCGAGGTGGTCTGCTTCGGGGCTGAAACCTGTGGCGCTAGAGAGGCTCACCTTGTCGAGGAAGGGCAGCGCATCCGCCGGATCTTGCGCAGCCAGCCATGACTGCTTCCAGAGGCTGGGCCTTGCCTTCGTATTGGTGCGGCCGCCCTCCTCTGTACCCACGATATGAAGAACGCCATCCACCCGCGCAAATCGCGCCCGGAACAATGGCAGCATCAGCGCTTTGCCGTTTGGCCTGTCGAGCAGATGCGCCTCCCAGCGCGGGCCGTAGTCATCGGCAGGCGTGCGCTTGTAAAGCAGCCATCCGTGCACGGCTTGGCGTAGCACCGGGTCGGAGCCTGCAATGCGGTGACCGCCGGATCTCATCCTGAAAACATACAAAAACACTGTACGAATTTACAGTGTTTTGCCAGGTTAGGAGTAGTATTCGCACCTTAGGTTGTCTCCTACTGGCGCGCCGCGAGCAGGGGCCTACGATGGGCGCTCCCCTTTCAGGAGTGCGGAATTCCCCGCAGTTCCTGTCAACCATCTGGAGCCGAGATGTGCAACAGGTATGTGTCTGCAGAGGAACTCGATATCGAGCGCGAGTGGAATATTGGCGCCCGCAACCAGCCCAAGCTGTTCGACAAGGTGCTGTTCCCGCGCGGCCAGGGAGCATTCATCCGCCGAGCGCGCGACGATGCCGGGTATTCGCGCGAGCTGGTGGTTGGCCAGTGGGGCCTGATCCCCTGGTTCGCCAAGGAGCCCAAGCTGAAGTACCCGACCAACAACGCACGCAGCGAGGAACTGGCGGACAAGGCCAGCTACAAGCTGCCATGGGCACGCGGGCAGCGCTGCATCATCCCCGCCGCCAACTTCGATGAACCCAACTGGGAGAGCGGCAAGAACGTGTGGTGGCGCTTCGCTCGCTCAGACGGCCACCCCTGGGGCATGGCCGGCCTGTGGAACACCTGGACCGACAAGGGCACGGGCGAGGTGCACGAGAGCTACACCATGCTCACCCTGAACGCCGACGCGCACCCGCTGATGTCCCGCATGCACAAACCCGACCCCAAGGTGGGCCCGACCGAGCAGGACAAGCGCAGCGTGATCCCCATCGAGGCCGGCGACGTGGATGCGTGGCTGGCCGGAACGATGGAGCAGGCACAGGGCCTGCTGCGGTTGGCGCCCGTGGAAGTATTCGCCGCAGGTCCGGCATTGTGAGGCTCTACCTCTTCATCCATGCCCCCGCCCTGACACTGCCCCAGGACGTACAGGACCGCGCGATCAATGCGGCCCTGCTGGTGCTCACCCATGCCGGCGTGCGGCTTGAAGACTGCCTGGAAGCCCTGGCCGAGATGGAAGACGAACAGGACACGCCGGAAACCTTCGACGTCGACGGCAAGATGATGGCTGCCTGGTGGGACGCGCAGGACGCCGCGCGGGCGGTATGCGGTATGGACCAGCAGCACGGGTTCAGCCTTGATGTACTGGACGCCGATATCCCGCGTCAGTAAAAGAGCCCGCGCGAGGCGGGCGTAAAGGAGGTGCCAGCTTGGAGACTGGCGCTGCAATGATAGCGCTTGACCAAAGAAAAAGCCCGCACTTGGCGGGCTCTTCAAGGCGTGCGAGTGGCCGCTGCCCTGCTAAAGGTCAGTATCGACCAAACGGTGCACTTGCGTGACTTCGCCTGAAGCAGGATCTCTATAGGACTTTGCCTTCGTCGCTAGCGAAACCTGTTGTCCAAGGCGAAGCCTAGCCACCCAATCACCTTGCGTCTTTGGCCGGAATTTCACGTTGATTCTCTCGCCGCTCGATTGCACGATCTGAATACGACCGGACGAAGCGAGAAGTCCAATCAGGCCATCGACTCGACAATCAACAGGCTCAGGGTCCACTGAGTCCTCCAGCAACGCGCGCATGCGCACCACTTCATCAAAGCGGAGTTCCCGCGATTTAACTTCGTCGGCAGCATGCCACTTGACTTCGACCGAGCACTCCTCTTGTTCAATCGCCTTCAGGACATCGTGTAATTCTTCCGACGCCCTTTCTCCTAGGTCTGCCAAAGACTCGTAAAACCCTACTGGATTCCCGCCCATCTGCAAGGTGTCAAACAGGTGGTCAATGCCCTCCGCCAGAGGAGCAGATCCAGTCGCATCTGGAGAAGTATTCCCCACAATGAAAAGCCTAGCCGACCCTTCGGCCAAGCCCGCCAACTTAAGGTTCATTTCTCTTATGAACGGGTCGCCAACTCCCCTATTCGGATTTTCGTTCGTCCGCGCAAAAAAAGCCGCCTTGAGCAGCAATTTGTTCAGAGGGTCAGCCAATTTGGCTAGCAACCCCATCGGCACCCTACCGTTCCTCGTGCGCTCACCGATGAGACGCCACTCAAGCGCGTTGGCCGTTTGCATGCCCTGAAGTTGAAGGAAGTTCAACTCCGCCTCCTGAGCCGCGTCCCGTTGATTTTTAGCTACCAGCTGAAGCATGAAATTGCCTGGTTCAGCACTTGCCCTGGCCGCAGTTTCAACGGCAAAAGCACGCAGTGTCTCTGCATGATCTTTGGTGCGTTGAAGATTCATATAACGACCTCTGCTATGCCCTTTGCTGTTCTGCCGTCATGCCCGAAACCGAACAATCCCTTCCAGTATGCTTCTCGATGCATCACCATATGGGGAGGCGGTGATTCGCAATAGACGTCCAAATCAAAAAGTGCTCTGCAAGCCGCTTTGTCGAGCAGCGATGCGAGGAGTCGCTCTTGATTCGAATTGAGCGGGCTTATAAAACTTGGGGACCAAAAAATTAAGTCGATATCGTCGGGCCCTATCTTGCTCGTCAGGAAAGATCCGTCGATCCACGCAATGCCGCCAACACCCAAAGATCGCAGGGCCTCCCTCCAAGCGAGAAATTTTCCAAGCAACTCACCCCTGCGTGTGTCAGCCGGGAACGCGTCTACGGCCAACTCTTTCAATGCGAAGCTTGTCAAGTGATGGATTCCGGCCGGTAGCAACGGCGGCGCATCGACCTTCATCGCAGTTTCCAAAGATTACAACCGTGCATAGCCCTCTCCTTGCGGCAGATGTTACACGGTAGTGTTTCATTTTGTTAGCGCCCCAACGGGTGATAGACCGACTGCCAGCGCCCCCCCGCAACTGCACCTCGTAGCCTTCGCGCCGGTCGATCTCGGCCAGGGCCGCGCGCAGCAGCACGCAGGGGTGAACCCCAGGCAGCAGCAACTCGGTAGGCATGGCGGGCCGGTCGGGCAACGGCTCGCGACACTCCAAGGGCACGAGGACAAGGGTACGCCCGGCGGGCGCGGTGCTCGCGCAGCCTACCAGCGCCAGCAGGCCCAGCAGCAGGACGGCGGCCCTCATGGTCACGCCCTCCCCGCAGCCACTTGTCGCCCATGGCTTGCGTGCTCGCGCACAAGTCGGCGGGCTTGCTCGGCTTCAGGCCCAAGGTGGGGTCGGCTCGCTGTTGGTGCGTGCGTGCTTGCGCGCGGCAGTGGCTGCGGCGCACTTGGCAGCCAGTACGCGTAGCGCTTCGGTTGCGCAGTTGCGCTGCTCGGCCTTGGTCCGGTCGTCACTCCGACCAGCCCAGAGCGGCGTTGGCCGACAAGTTAAGCATTACCCCGCGAGCGCGCCAAACTTGACGCAACAACCAGAAACGAAAAAGCCACCCGAAGGTGGCTGTTTGCTTTTTCCAAGACTGCTTGCTTGCAGTCTTCTTCAAGATTCCGTTAATTTCTGAAGCTGGTCTCTTCAGAAGGAACCTTGGTAGGCGCGATTGGACTCGAACCAACGACCCCCACCATGTCAAGGTGGTGCTCTAACCAGCTGAGCTACGCGCCTGTGTTGTTCTGTTCAAGACCACGATTATAGCCACAAAAAAAGGGCGTCCTGGAAAGTCTCAGCAAAATTTTGCTAAACATCCTCCAGGCGCCCATCACGACCGCCTTACCGGCGCCGGGCCGACCGCACCCCCTGCACCCCCGCCACGATCCCCAGCACCTTGTTCAGCCGCCCTGAATCGGCCACCTCCACGGTGAAGGTCATCCACGCCGTGCCCTTGACCGACTGGGTCTGCACGCCGATGACGTTGGTCTTCTCGCGCGCAAACACTTCGGAGATGTCGCGCAGCAGGCCCTGGCGGTCGGCGGCTTCCACGGCCACGTCCACGGGGTAGACGGCAGGCTTGTCTGTGGCCCTGGCCTTGGGCAGGCCCCAGTCCACGTCGATCACGCGCTCGCCGTTCTTGGCGGCCATTTCGCGGAAGTTGCTGCAATCGGCGCGGTGCACGCTCACGCCCTTGCCGCGCGTGACAAAGCCGCGTATGTCGTCGGGCGGCGCGGGCTTGCAGCACTTGGCCAGCTGGGTCATGAGCGAGTCGATGCCCACCACCAGCACGCCGCCCTTGGGGCTGGATGATTCGTTGCCGCGCGGCTTTTTGAGCAGCAGGTAGTCGTCGTCGTTCTGCGGGGGCTCGGCCGGGCGCAGCACGGTCTCGATGTTGCGCAGCGAGAACTCGTCCTTGCCCACCACTTCGAACAGTGCGTCGGCCGACTTGAAGCCCAGCTGCACGGCCAGGTCGTCGAGCTTCACGGCCGTCTTGCCCTCGCGCTGCAGCAGGCGCTCCACGGCCTCCCGGCCGCGGGCCACGGTTTCGTGCGTGGCCTGGGCGTTGAACCAGGCGCGCACCTTGGCCTTGGCGCGGTTGCTGGTGAGGTAGCCCAGCTCGGCGTTGAGCCAGTCGCGCGAGGGCCGGCCCTCTTTCACGGTGACGATCTCCACCGTCTGGCCGTTCTGCAGCGCGGTGTTCAGCGGCACCATCACGCCGTCGACCTTGGCGCCGCGGCAGCGGTGGCCCAGGCTGGTGTGCACGGTGTAGGCAAAGTCCACCGGGGTGGCGCCCTGGGGCAGGTCGACCACGGCGGCCTCGGGGGTCAGCACGTAGATGCGGTCCTCGAACAGGCCATTGCTCTTTTGCGCATGGCCGGCCAGGTCGCGCTCCCACGCCAGCAGTTGGCGCAGCACGGCGATCTTGGCGTCGTATTCGCCCGTGGCGGCCACGCCCGCATAGCCCTTGGTGCCCGCCTCCTTGTAGGCCCAGTGCGCGGCCACGCCGTGCTCGGCATGCTCGTGCATGGCCTGGGTGCGGATCTGGATCTCGATGGGCTTGCCGTTGAGGTCGTCGCGCACGATGGTGTGCAGCGACTGATAGCCGTTGGCCTTGGGCTTGGCGATGTAGTCGTCGAACTCTTCGACGATGGGCGCAAAGCGCTGGTGCACCCAGCTCAGGGCGGCGTAGCAATCCTTCACCGTGGGCACCACCACGCGCAGCGCGCGGATGTCGTACACCTGGTCGAAGTTGAGCGACTTGCCGCGCATCTTCTTGACGATGCTGTAGATGTGCTTGGGCCGGCCCTGCACGCTGGCGCTGATGCTGCGCGCACGCAGGTCCGATTCGAGCCGGGCGCGCAACTGCTCCATGTACACCTCGCGCTCGCCGCGCTTCTCATCGAGCAGGCGCGCCACCTCCTTGTAGGTGTCGGGCTCCAGAAAGCGGAAGGACAAATCCTCCAGCTCCCACTTCACCTGCCAGATGCCCAGGCGGTTGGCCAACTGGGCAAACACCTGCAGCGACTCGCGCGCCAGGCTGGGCGACATGGGCAGCTTGGTGGCCGCGTGAAAGCGCAGCGTCTGCAGCCGCGAGGCCAGGCGCAGCATGACCACGCGCAGGTCGCGCGAGAAGGCCAGCAGCATCTTGCGCACGTTCTCGGTCTGCAGGGCCGGGTCGTCCAGCGCCTGGGCGCCGCGCGCCTGCTGCTGCACGCGCACGAGCTTGGTGGTCTCTACCGCCAGCGCGGCAAAGTTGGCGCCAAAGGCCTTGGTGATCACTTCCTCGGGCTTGTTCAGGTGCACGCACGAGTACACGAGGTAGCTGGCGGCCTGCATGGCTTCAGACCCGCCGATGGTCTTCAAGATGGCGGCCACGGCATCGGCGTGGGCCAGCGTGTTCTCGCCAGAATCGAGCGCTTCGCTGGCGATCAACGGCTCGGCAAAGGCGCGTGCGCGCACCAGTGCATTGAGCTGTTCGGGCAGCGTGTGGGCGGTGGCCGCGATCAGCTGGGGCACGGCCTCGGCCGTGTTCAGCGGCGGGCCGGGGGGCGGGGCAAGCGTCTTCATGCGGTGGCGGCACCCTCTCCCGCCAACAGGAAGCCCGCCACGGCGGCCACCTGGTCGGCCGCGACCAGGGTGGGCGCATGGCCCACGCCCGCAAACTCCACCAGCTGTGCGCGCGGGCCGCGCTCGGCCATGGCCTGCGCGGTCTCATGCGACAGCAGGTCCGAATCCGCGCCGCGCAGCAGCAGCGTGCGCGCCGTGATCTGGTCGTACAGCTGCCACAAGAATGCCTCGCCCGCAGCGGCGGCCTCTTGCGTCATGGCCCGAAACGGCACGGCGATGGCGGGGTCGTAGTGCAAGGTGAGCCCGCCCTCGGGCAGGCTGCGCACCATGGCGCGCGACAGCTCCAGCCACTGGGCCGGCGTGTGCGGGCCAAAGCTGGTGGAGACGGCCCAGGTGGCGTCGGCCGCCTGCTGCAGGGATTCGAACCGGGCGGCAAACCCGAGGTACTGGCCGATGCGCTGGATCGCCAGCCACTGGATCACCGGGCCCACGTCGTTGAGCACCAGGCGGCGCACCGGCACGGGCAGCGGCAGCCCCGGCTGGCCGATGACGCCCATGCCGATCAGCCCGCCCATGCTGGTGCCCACCCAGTCAAGCGTGGTGATGGGCGCCTGCTGGTGCAACTGCGCCAGCAGGGCCAGCATGTCGGCGCCGTACTGGGGGATCTGGTAGCCCATGGGGTCGGCCAGCCAGTCGCTCTGGCCGCGGCCCACCACGTCGGGGCAGATGACGCGGGCGTGCTGGCTCAACTCGCGCGCCAGCACGTCGAAATCGCGCCCCTGGCGCGACAGGCCGTGCACGCAGACGATGACGTGCGGGTGGGCGGGGTTGCCCGTGGCATTCCACTCCCAATACGCCATGCGGTGCTGCGGGCCGGTAACGGGCCGCGCGGCAGCAGGGTCTTGGCCGGCGGGCACCGCTGTGGCCCCGGGGCCGGGGCACAGTACGTAGTTCAGCGTAGGTTCTATCATGGGTGCGAAATCCAGTAGCGGCACTTGATAATGCCTGCGTTCAATCGGCGCCCGCCAGGAGCCCTGGCAAGGCGTTGCCTTCATCGTAATTCATATTCATCTTCACCTTTCATTCGGAGTGACTCACATGCTCAAAGGCAAAACGGCCCTCGTCACTGGCTCCACCAGCGGCATCGGCCTCGGTATTGCAAAAGCCCTCGCCAGCCAGGGCGCCAATATCGTCCTGAACGGTTTCGGTGATGTGGACACCCCCCGCGCCGAAGTGCTGGCTGCCGGCAAGGCAGCCGGCGCCCAGGTGGCCTACCACGGCGCCGACATGGGCCGCGTGGCCGACATCGAAGACATGATGAAGTACGCCGCCAGCCAGTTCGGCCGGGTGGACATCCTGGTCAACAACGCCGGCATCCAGCACGTGGCCAATGTGGAAGACTTCCCCGTCGAGAAGTGGGACGCCATCATCGCCATCAACCTCAGCAGCGCCTTCCACGCATCGCGCCTGGCCCTGCCCGCCATGAAGGCCGCCAACTGGGGCCGCATCATCAACCTGGCATCGGTCCACGGCCTGGTCGGCTCGGCGCAAAAATCCGCCTACGTGGCCGCCAAGCACGGCATCGTCGGCCTCACCAAGGTGACCGCGCTGGAGAACGCCACCACCGGCGTCACCTGCAACGCGATCTGCCCCGGCTGGGTGCTGACCCCCCTGGTGCAAAAACAGGTGGACGCCAAGGCGGCCGAACACGGCCTGTCGAACGAAGACGCGAAGAAGCTGCTGCTGGGCGAAAAAGAGCCCTCGATGCAGTTCACCACGCCTGAAGAGCTGGGCGAACTGGCCGTGTTCTTCTGTTCTGCCGCCGCCAACAATGTGCGTGGCGTGGCGTGGAACATGGATGGGGGTTGGGCGGCGCAGTAAGGGGGTCTGCCCTACCCTCGGCACCGCCCCGCCCCCGGCACATAGAGCTGTGTACACCGCCAGGGCGCGGCAAAGCATGCAGGAGACCGTCTCGTTCGACTGCTTGCCGAGAGCTCAGACGAGCAGCAGTGTGAAGTGCGGTGGCTGCTGTTGCTCCCACTCCAGTGTGCCGCCCAGGTACTTCTATCGCGGCTGCCGGGTTAGCGTTGAACGATGCACTCCGTTACTTGGCGTCATGTCTTGGACGGTGCCGCAGCCACAAGGCCACTGCGCGGACTGGACACACTGTCCACCGACGCTCCACGCGCCCTGTCTATCATCGTCCATGGACCGCCCCACCCCTTCCATGGACCGATGACCGTGACGACTGCCAAAGAAGACAGCCCCTCCCCCTGCGCCTGGATGCGCAGCGCACGCAAGACCTGCTCCGTGCGTTGCAAGAGCTATCGGACGCCCATGGGCTGGGCATCGACACTGCCGCCCTGGCTGCAGCCCGGCAGCCGCTGGCGCCGCAAGACGACCAGTACCCTGAGGCCTGCCTGCACCTACAGGCCTTGTTCCCCCGGGGCGCCGCGGCCCACACGCAAGAATGGCCCGGCTACGAACGCGGCTGCGCATCAGGCACAGCAACTCGGAAGTGAAGATGCGGCTGCCCCTGCCCGCGCCATTCGACGCCTGGTGGGCACAGGCCAAACAGAACGCTGCCGCCCGGTAACCTGGAATCGCGCTGGTTACGGAGGCGGGCGCGGGCACATGCCTTGCCCGCCCTGGTTGCCATCCACCCACCCTCCAGCTTTTTTGCACCCCACCAGGCCCGTACGCCCATGATGGAACTCCCGCTCCAATTCGACTGCCTCTTTGATGACCCGACACAGGCCAGCGCCTTTGCCGCCCTGCTGAACGACAGGCCCCAGGAGCTGGTGGAGCACCTGCACCGCCACTGCCCCGAGGCCGAAGACGACGAGTGGACCTATGTGGAAAGTGGCCCGGCCGACGCGCAGGGCCTGCGGGTCATGGGCGACCTGGTCCTGCACGCCTATGAACACAGGGTGTGGCGCACGATGGGCGCAGGCCTGGCCGCGCTGGGCGCCCGCCGGGCCAAGCTTATGCGCAAGACACTGGAATCCGCGCACCCCACAGGCATCGTGCACCTGGTGGATGGCACAGCCGTGACGCCCTGCATGCACGCGCTGGCCGGGCGGCGTGGCGAGCCCCTGGTGGCAGCACTGTGGGACGACGACGTGGCGCGATTGCAGGCCCTGCTGTCCTCAAGTGCGGCCACACCTGGCGAGGCACTTTGCCTGGCCGCGTTGCGGGGTGCACCCCACGCGCTGGCCGCATTGCTGGCCCTGCACGGCCCCCTGGTGAACCAGCCGGACGCCGGCGGCAACACCCCGCTGGTGAACGCGCTGCTGGGCGGGCAAGTGGACGCGATGCGGCAGTTGCTGGCGGCCGGCGCGGACGTGAATGCCACCGTGCACCTGACACCCGCGCTGCAGGAACTTGCGGCGATGGAAGATGCGATCCAAGAGCCCGGGGACCTCTGGTCCCAACGGGCGCTCTACCGCTACGTGGTGGAGCACGCCCTGGTGGCCGAGGGCTACTCGGCCACTGAATGGGCGCTGGCGCAGGGCCAACCCGAGGCTGCCCACCTGCTGCTGGACCATGCCCCGGCGCTGTGCTGGGCCGAGGGAGAGGACGAGGCATCCACCCTGGGCACCTGCATCGATGGCGGCACACCGGAGTTGCTGCAGAGGCTGCTGCTACGGGCGGTGGCAGAGGGCCGCACCGAGCCGGCCCACGAGAATTGGCTGGACCACGCGGTATACCTGCGGCGCTTCGCGATGATCGACCTGCTGCTGGCCCATGGCTGTGACATCGACCGCCCCAATGAGGCCGGCGAAACGCCGCTGCACACGGCCGCCATGACGCACTTCGCCCTGCAGTCGAACCAGGGCATCGAGTTCCTGCTCTCGCGCGGAGCGCAGGTGGACAGCGTGGATTCCGAAGGCAAGACGCCGCTCATGTGCGCCATGCGTTACATCTACGAGTGGAACAGCGCACGCATGCAAGGCCTGCACTGGCTGCTGCTCGCTGGCGCCAGCACCAAGGCCCGGGACCACGAAGGGCATTCGGTGGCCTGGCACGCACAGGAGGAGGGCATACCGCTCAAGGAAGTGCTGGCCCTGTCCAAGCAGATGCGGGCGCAGGAGCGTGCCGCGCAGCGAGGGGAAGGCTGACCGAGAAGCCGTTGCGCAGGGCCCGCAATGACCGCCGAGCCTCGCGCATCCCGCCTGCACTACGCGATCAAACCACCACTTCGGGCAACTGCGTGCAGTGCTCGAAGAAGGCCTGCAGCTCGGTCACCTTGTCGAACACCGCATCCGCCCCCAGGGCAAGGCAGCGTTCGCGCATCTCGGGTGTGGCGTAGTTGGAAAGCACCAGCACATGCTGGTCCGAAGAGCGCGGCCCCACGGCCTGCAGCACGTCGAGGCCCGAGCCCTGGCCCAGGTGCAGGTCGACCACCAGCAGGTGCCACTTGCCGCGCCAGCGCGCCAGCGCCTGCCCGGCGCCCGTCGACGTTTTTGCAATGGCGACCACCTGCGCGTTGGCAGTTTCTTCCAGCGCCGGGACCAGGGTGTCGCAAATGGGTTTGTTGTCTTCTACAAGAATGGTGACGAGAGGCATCTTCAATGGGGGATGCAGCGCCTGGCAGAGGCGCTGAACATACATCAGGTTGGGGTAGCAGGTGCCGCCATCGCCCTGTGGCGGATGCGGCAGGGCCGAGTCAGGAGCGCAAGCGCTACCGGGCCATGGGGCTTACCAAGAGCGGCTAACAAAACTCAGCGAAGCGGTTCNCGCTGCGTCGCAGGCAGTACGGTAGTACGACAAGACGCAGCAACGACGCCAGAAGAGTTTTGTTAGCCGCTCTAAGCGGAGGTCAGGCCCGCAGAGGAAAGGTCAGCGGGGCCTCCATCGCAATCTCTTCGACGCGCACGTCCATCAGCGTGATTTCGAGCGGGCCGTAGTACGACAGGAACGCGACATCTGCCGCATCCCTGCCGTAGGCTACCACGATGCGCCCGCCCCTTGCATGGGCCTGGGTTCCGTCGAACGCATACCAGCGGTCACCCACGAAGGCCTCGAACCAGGCGTGCATGTCCATGGGGTCGAGCGCGTGCAGGTAGCCCACCACATACCGCGCCGGGATGTCCAGGGCCCGGCACAGGCCGATGGCGACGTGCGAGAAATCGCGGCACACGCCGGCGCCATCGTTCAAAGTGTCCAGCGCATCGGTGGTGCCGCTGCTGACGTTGTAGCGGTACTCCAGGTTGTGGTGCACCCAGCTGCGGATGGCCTCGACCTGGCCATAGCCCGGCGAGGCATCGCCCACGATCTCGCGCGCCTTGTCCTGCATCTTGTCGGACGGGCAGTAGCGGCTTTGCAGCAGGTACTTGAGCGCCTCGAAGGGCAACGCCTCCACCGGCACGGCGGCGGCGCTGGCGTCCACCGCGATGTCGGTGTCGGTGATCATGATCATGTCGACCTCGATGCGCATCTGCCCCTGCGGAATCTTGAGCCGCTGGCACAGGTTGCCATGGTCGTCCACGTACTCCGTCATCGGCACGACGGGCGTCAGCTCGTAGCGCTCCTGCACCATCCACTGCGCATCGCCGCTTCTTGGGCGAAGCACCGCCACCACGGCGCAGTCCGCGTCGGCGGACAGTGTCATGTGGCAGGTGGCGTGCAGCTTGACGAAGGTTTTGTTCATCCAGGGAGTCTAGGGGCTGTCACCGGGTGCGACGGCCGACAATGCCCCTAAAAAGCGCTCGATCCGGCACCGCGTCGCATGGCGGATCCCTTACGCCGCAAGCGCCACCGGAGCGGGCCGCCGTGCCGCGCGCACAAACTCCGGCAAAAAGGTGCGCCGCGCCCCGTTCGGAAACTCCACCGTCACCGAATGCGCGTTGGCCTCGACCACCTGGCCGGCGCCATAGCGCCGGGCGCGCACGGCGTCGCCGCCGGTGAAGGCAGGCCGGGCGCTCGCCGGCTGCGGGCGCACCTCGATCGGCTGCTCGGGCGTGGCCACGGCCGGCACCAGGCGCGACAGCTCTGCAATGCGCAGGCAGTTGTCGCAGCGGCCACAGCCATCGGCAGCAGCACAGTGGTCACCCAGCGCCGACAGCACCCCCTGCCAGCGGCAGCGGCCGCTCTGCGAGTAGTCGACCATCGCCTCCAGCGTGGCGCTGTCCTGCTCGCGGCGGCTGCGGTAGCTGGCCAGCAGCGGTTCGAGCGCCGCGTCGTCCAGCTCGCGGGCCAGGGTGAAGCGGCCGACCCGGTCGCGCCGCACCACCTTGTGGCTGCGCAGCAGGCTCAGCGCCACCCTGACCTTGGCAGTTGGGCGCGACACGGCGTCGACGATGGCGTCGGCCGTCCAGCCGCCTGCGGGCGCCGTGTGCAGCAGCGCGGCATGCACGGCCTGCACATCGTCCAGCGTGGGGTAGCGGCCCGAGGCGAAGAACTGCTGCAGCGCCCGGTCCTGCCGCACGTAGAGCAGCGTGCACTGCGAGTCGTTGCCGTCGCGCCCTGCACGGCCCGCCTCCTGGTAGTAGGCGTCCACGCTGGCGGGCATCTGGTAGTGCAGCACGAAGCGGATGTCCGGCTTGTCGATGCCCAGGCCGAAGGCGTTGGTGGCCACCATCACGCGCACCCGCCCGTCCATGAAGTCGTCCTGCGCCTGCGCGCGCTGCGCAGCCGGCAGGCGCCCGTGGTACAGGCCCACGCTTTCGCCGGCGGCGGCCAGCTTGGCATGCAGCTCCTGCGCATTCTTGACCGTGGCGGTGTAGACGATGGCCGGCCCCTGGCTCGCCGCCACCAGCTGCAACGCACGCGGCAACCGGTCGGCAGCGCGGCCCAGTTGCTCCACCGCCAGCTGCAGGTTGGGCCGGTAGGCGCCGGTCTGCACCACGTTGGCGGCGGCAATGCCGAACTGGGACACGATCTCCTTCATCACCGCCGGCTTGGCCGTGGCCGTGAGCGCCAGCACCGTGGGCCGCCCCAGCGCGCGCACGGCCGGCGCGATCTCCAGAAAGGCGGGCCGAAAGTCGTGGCCCCACTGGGCGATGCAGTGCGCCTCGTCCACCACCAGCAGGCTCACCGTGTGCCGTGCCAGCGCCGCGGTCAGCGCCGGGTCGGCCATCTGCTCGGGCGTGGTCAGCACGATGCGCGCACTGCCACTCTCGATGGCCTGGCGGGCCGCAGCCAGCTCGTCGCTGCCGATGGCGCTGTTGACCTGCACCACCGCCACGCCGAGTTCGCGCAGGGCATCGCACTGGTCCTTCATCAGCGCGACCAGGGGCGACACCACCACGGTGGTGCCCGGCAGCAGCAGGGCCGGCAACTGGTAGCACAGCGACTTGCCCGCGCCGGTGGGCATCACGGCCAGGGTGCTGGCGCCCTGCAGCACGCGCTGCACCACGTCCAGCTGGCCGGGCCGCAGGCGCTTAAGACCGAAGACCTTGCGCAGGGTTTTCTGGATGGCTTCGGGGCTGGCTATGGTGGTGGACGCAGGGGCCGAGGGGGTGCGTGCGGTCTTGCGGCTGGTGGTGGTGGCGGTGTTCATTTCGGGCCCGTGCCAGGTGGCGGCGGTGCTGTGTTTGATGAGGCTGATTGTGGGAATGCACGAACTGCGCCCCGCGCGGGAATGCTGCGCACGAGCGTGTAAGACAGGAGGTGCTGTTCCGGTGCTGCGGATGCGGTGCGGTTGGTGGGTGGTGGTTGCTGCGTGCTTGTGTCGAGGGCGGAGGCCGGGA
>NZ_LMIJ01000002.1:54803-54978 GCF_001428665.1 Acidovorax sp. Root219 | reverse complement strand
GCTTCGTCAAAAGAAGGTAGGCCAAGAAAAGACGACCCCGCTGCCCGTGTCCCCACTCGCCCGGTGGGCGAGTGGGGCAANTGACGCCGAAGAACTCCCTGCGCTGCCTCTGCGAGGCAGCTCCGGTCAAACAGCTTCGGCGAGTCAGATGACGAGGCGCGTGTCCTTCGGCACA
>NZ_LMIJ01000002.1:0-54644 GCF_001428665.1 Acidovorax sp. Root219 | reverse complement strand
TGACTTTCTCTTGGCGACGCAAGAGAAAGTTACTGCGCCGCC
Source organism: Acidovorax sp. Root219 (assembly GCF_001428665.1). Classification (GTDB taxonomy): domain Bacteria; phylum Pseudomonadota; class Gammaproteobacteria; order Burkholderiales; family Burkholderiaceae_C; genus Acidovorax. The sequence goes on along the minus strand of NZ_LMIJ01000002.1, from coordinate 54,602 downwards.
GGGCGCACACCCCGGCCTCCGTCCTCTATCAAAGCATGCGGCAACCACCACCCAACAAGCGATGCAGCTCGCATCATGGTACGTCGCGCAGCGAAGAATCTCTTCCACCTGCGGTGACATCATCTCCCATTGCAGGGGTCAATCAAAACTCCAGCAACACGCCAACGCCAACTCACCGAAAATACCCCCTGGCGCTGTCCGCAGCAGCCGACGAACGACGACGAAAGCCCCCCCTGACCATGACCCTCACCCACTGGCTCCTTTTCTGCGGCGTCTCCCTCCTGATGTGCTTCACCCCCGGCCCCGCCGTGCTGCTGGCCGTGTCCAACTCGATGGACGTCGGCCCCAAACGCACGGCCTTCAGTTCGGTGGGCAGCTCGGCCGGCATCTACGTGGTCTCGGGCCTGGCGATGATCGGCATGGGCGCCATCCTCAGCATGTCGGCCAACGCCTTTCTCGTGATGAAGGTGGTGGGCGCCATGTACCTGATCTGGCTGGGCGTCAAGCGCTGGCGCAGCAACGACGCGCTGATCAGCAGCGATGCCGGCCAGGCACCCACGGACCGGCGCGAGCGCAAGAACTGGCAGCTGGTGGCGCAGGGCATGGGCGTGTCGCTCACCAACCCCAAAGCCATTCTGTTCTTCTCGGCCCTGTTTCCGCAGTTCATCGTGCCGGGCCAGCCGCTGTTCACGCAGTACCTGCTGCTGACCACCACCTTCGCCGTCTGCGCGCTGATCTCGCACGCCTTCTACGTGGCGCTGATCTCGCTGGTCAAGCGCCACGTGGTGGCGCGCGCCAAGCTGTTCAACCGCGTGGTGGGCGGCACCTTCATCGCGCTGGGGCTGGGCCTGCTGAACACGCGGCACAAGCTGGGCTGAGCCCCGGCCTGCGTTGCCTACGCGCCCGCCAGCGCCACCGCATCTGCCCCCGCCGGCAGGCGCATCGGGGCCACCTCATCCGTCACCGCGCGCCACACCGCCTCGGCCACATCCTGCGCATGGGTAACCGGCGTGGCCGTGTCGCGCACGGCGGCGAACACACGGTCGCGAAAATCGGCATAGGCCTCGGGCACGCTGCCCGGGCCCATGCGCGGGCGGGCGTTGTCGCCAAAACGGGTACTGGGCGCGCGGCCGGGCAGCACCAGGCGGGCGCGCACGTTGAAGGGCGCGAGCTCCAGCGCCAGCGATTCGGTGAAGGCATTCACCGCCGCCTTGCTGCCGGTGTAGACCGACAGCAGGGGCAGCGGCAGCAGCGTGACGCTGGAGGTGACGTTGACCACCACGCCCGCACGCCGCTCGCGCATCTGCGGCAGCACGGCCTGGGTCATGGCGATGGTGCCGAGCACGTTGGTCTCGAAGACTTCGCGGGCATGGGCCATGGCGATGCCTTCGAGCGGTGCCAGCAGGCCGATGCCGGCGTTGTTGACCAGGGCGTCGATGGGGCCTGCTTCGGCAGTGCAGCGGTGGATGCTGTCGGCATCGGCCACGTCGAGCGGCAGCACGCGCAGGCGGTCCGACGGTGGCAGCAGGCCTTCGCGCGGGGTGCGCATGGTGGCGATGACGCGCCAGCCCTGGGCCAGGAAGAAGCGCGCCGTCTCCAGGCCGAAGCCGGACGAGCAGCCGGTGATGAGGACGGTGGAAGGGGTGGTGGTGGACATGGGTCAGGGACTCCGTTGGGTTGACGATGCCTGGATGGTAGGAACGCCCACCTGGATTGAATACACTCGCAAGTCCATCCTTTTGTCGAAAGAGTCCAGCCCCATGAGCACCCCGGCCGTCGATCCCCTGGCGGAAGTCGTCTCGCTGCTGCGGCCCGCCGCGCCGTTCTCCAAGCTGGTGGTGGCCTCGGCCCCCTGGGCGGTGCGGCGCAGCGAGACGGGGCGGCCGTTCTACTTTGTGGTGCTCGAAGGCAGCTGCCAACTGACCATCGACAGTCCCGCGCGCAGCGACACCCTCACGCTGCACCAGGGCGACTTTGCGCTGATACCCGCCGCGCGCAGCTTTGCCACCAGCAGCCTGGACCGCGATCCGCCGCGCGAGGGCGAGGCCGTCACCACCCCCATCGCACCCATGCCGGGCGGCGCCCGCGTGGGCGACCCCGATGCTGCGGTGGATGTGCGCATGCTGGTGGGCCACTGCGTGTTCGAATCGCCCGACGCGGCCTTGCTGGTGCCGCTGCTGCCGCAGTGGCTGCATGTGCGCGGCGAGCGGCGCCTGGCCACCCTGGTGGAGCTGGTGGGCGACGAGTCGCGCAGCGACCGGCCCGCGCGCGAGATCGTGATGGCGCGGCTGCTCGAAGTGCTGCTGATCGAGGCGCTGCGCTCCTCGGCCCGCACCATGGCCGCGCCCGGGCTGGTGCGCGGCCTGGCCGACCCGAAGCTGGCCATGGCGCTGCGCCGCATGCACGAGCGCCCCGCACAGCCCTGGACCATGGGCCAGCTGGCGCAAGAGGCCGCCATGTCGCGCAGCGCCTTCTTCGGGCGCTTTCACCGCGCGGTGGGCATCGCCCCCATGGAATACCTGCTGGCCTGGCGCATGGCGCTGGCCCGGCAGATGCTGCGCCAAGGCACGCTGGCGATGGCCGAGATTGCCGAACACGTGGGCTACAGCTCGGTCAGCACCTTTGGCGTGGCGTTCACGCGGCATGTGGGCATGCCGCCGGGGCGGTATGCGAAGGACGCAACAGGCGCCACCGCGTAGCACGCACTGGGTAGCGTGAACCACGGCCCGCACGCGCATGCTCGCATTCCCTGAGGTGCGGGCGCAAGGCGGCTCCTACAATGGCATCGCCCGCCAATCGGCCCGGTGGCATCCCACCTCGCCGGCATGGCCGCAATCCCCACTGCAGGGAGGAAAACCGCCATGTCCGCCGCCCTCTTCGCCGCCATGTTCTTCACGGTGGCCCTGCTCGTCACCACCGCCTACTTCATCATGGGGTCCCTCCCGCTGCTGGTGCTCAAGCACGACACGCCGCTCGACGCGCGCTTCGTGCGCGGCTTCTTCAACCTGTACTACCGCGCAGCGCTGGTGACGGCCACCGCCACCGCAATCAGCTTTGCCGCCGCAGGCCGCCCGGGCATCGCAGCTGGGGCTGCGGCCCTGGCGGTGCTGTCCATCGTGCTGCGCCGCCAGGTCATCCCCAAGATGGATGCGCTGGGCGCGCAGATCCAGTCGTCCACAGATTGCATGAACGCCATCCCGGGCTTTCGCAAGACGCATGTCACGGCCATCGCGATCAATCTGGCGCAGTTGGTGGTGATCGTGTGGACGCTGATTGCGTTCAGCAAGTAAGAGCGGATAACAAAACTCAGCGAAGCGGTTCTGACTAGGCGCTGCGCCGCAGGCAGTACGTTAGTACGACAAGGCGCAGCAACGACGCCAGAAGAGTTTTGTTAGCCGCTCTAAGTAAGTAACGCTGCGTTTTCAGCGCGCGTGCGCCAGACCTTCGTCCCAGGCCTGCGACATGTCCCTCCACAACGCCTTCGGCACCCGTGGGTCCCCCCTGGCCTCTTGCAGGGTGGTGCGCATGGCATCGGCAATGCGTGCAAGCACCAGGGCGGGTTGGGCCACGCCGCATACCTTGCGGCCAAACTCCAGCAACTCTTCAGTGGTCGGGTAGGTCTTGGTGCGGTGCCTGCCGGCAAACAGCTTGAGCGCCAGCGTCCTGTCTTCCAGCTCCGGCCCGCCCGCGTACTGGGTGTAGCGGTAGATGGAGGTCGTCACCACATCGAACATGGGCGCCAGCCAGGCCTCGGTGGCTGAGCGGTACAACAACCCGAAGTTCTTCAGGTGCGCATCGCCGTTGCGCACCATCACCGAAAACGCCACCTGCTCGTAGAACCGGTGCAGGTTGTCGCTGTGCAGCTGCAACTGCCGCAGTAGCTCGGCAACGCGCTGGTAGCTGCCCTGGTATTTGCGGTCAGACAGCACGTCGCGCACGCGCAGACCCGCCAGCGCCGCAATGTCCTCGAAGCCCAGCCGCTCCACCTGCCCATCGCCCTGCACCACCAGATCGAAGCGGTCGAGCACCAGCATCTGGCCATCGTCGGACAAGGCAAACGATGGCACGCCGATGCCGGCCTGCCTGGCGGCGCTCATGCACAGAAACTCGTTGGCTGCCAGGCCCGGGTAGGCAGGGCTGGCGGCCTTCACGATGAGCGAAGGAATGGGCACCGTCGGGCGGTCGGGCACCATGATCTTGGGCTGCATGCCGGCAATGCCAGCGCCCGTGCTCAGGTAGGCCGCCACCAGTTCGTCGAAAACCGCAGGTGTGTACCGGGTGCCCAGCAACTCGCTCTTGCTCAATGTACGGGGCATGGGCGCTGCGGCCTGCCCCGGCAGGCCAAAGCCCAGCCGGCCGATACCATTGCGCCCCACCAATGCCAGCATGTGCATGGGCGTCATCGGCTGCTTGGGGAACAGCTCGCGGATACGCATGAACAGGTCGCCTTCGGGCAGGTTCTGGTCCATGACAGGGAACAGGTCGCCGTCCTGCCAGGTCAGTTGCTCTGCGGGTGGCATCAGCAGGGCCACGGCCGGCTGACCCGGGTCCGGTGTGAGATAGCGAAACTCATACGTGGAGGCCTTGAGCAACTGGCCCGCGTTGAGCCGGCCACCAATCGAGACTTCCAGCAGGCGGATCTTTTCAGGGAGCATCGCCATCGTCATCCATGAAACGGCGCGATACCTCGTGCGCCGAAGGCATGCCCGCGCTCTCGATGCGCATCGCCAGGCCCAGGGCCCCCAGAACGGCCAGAAGGGAAGACACGGTGGTGTCCTCGCCCGCCTCCAGCCGGTAGACCACCTCGCGCACCTTGCCCGCCTTGTCGGCCAATGCAGACTTGCTCATGCCCAAGGCCTCCCGGCGCTCACGCAATTGCGCACCCAGTTCGTCTGGCAGCCTTATTTTGTCAGTCATGGCTTGCATATTACCCATTAAATACATCACTTGTCAGTCATAACTTGCAATGCTAGGATTTCTGCATTGGCGCAAGCCGGCATCGCGAAAGGTTCCCATGGCCCTCGACAGGACGCAGCCCCCTGGGCGCAATCGCTGATGGCAGCCGTCATCGTCGACCCCTCCAAGGTGCGTGAATTTGCCGACGCCCAGGCCTTCCACACCTGGCTGGGCCGCCACCACGACCAGGAAACCGAGGTCTGGATCAAGATCCACAAGCTCGCCTCGGGCATGCCCTCCATCACCCCCAAGGAGGCCATCGACGTGGTGCTGTGCTGGGGCTGGATCGACGCGATCCGCAAGGGGCTGGACGACACCAGCTACCTGCAGCGCTACACCCCGCGCGGCAGGAAGAGCGTGTGGAGCCAGATCAACGTCGACAACGTCGCGCGCCTGATCAAGGAAAAGCGCATGACGCCGCACGGCCTGGCGCATGTCGATGCCGCCAAGGCCGATGGCCGGTGGGACCGGGCCTATGGCAGCGGCAAGGGCCTGAAGATCCCCGACGACCTGCAGGCCGGCATCGATGCCGACCCCAAGGCGCGCGAGATGCTGGCCACGCTGACCGAGCAGAACCGCTTTGCGCTGGCGTTTCGGGTGCACAACCTCAAAACCGAGGCGGGGCGCAGGAAGAAGATCGAGGCCTTTGTCGCCATGCTGGCGCGCGGGGAGACGATTTACCCGCAAGGCAAAAAGCCGAAAGAGGCCTCCTGAAGCCTCGGCTCACGCTGCCTCCCGCGCCCTGCCCCGTGCGGCCTGCGTGTCCCGCACCGGGGGCAGCCCGAACAGCCGCCCATACTCGCGCGTGAACTGCGGCACGCTCTCGTACCCCACCGCAAAGGCCGCGCTGCTGGCGCTGGCGCCCTCGGACAGCATGAGCCGGCGCGCCTCGATCAGGCGCAGCTGCTTTTGGAACTGCAGGGGCGACAGCGACGTGACGGCCCTGAAGTGCTGGTGGAAGGACGAGGGGCTCATGTCCGCCAGTGCGGCCAGGCTTTCCACCGGCAGGGGCTGCGCGAAATCGGTGCGCAGCACGGCCACGGCGCGGGCCACGCGCTGGGCGTGGCTGCCGGGCCAGCCCAGGCGGCGGATGGCGGCGCCGTGGCGGCCGGCCAGCAGCCAGTAGTGCAGCTCGCGCACCAGGGGGGCGTGCAGCAGGGGCACGGCCTCGGGCCGCTCCAGCAGGCGCATGAGGCGCAGGGCCACGTCGGCCACCTCGTCGTCGGTGGGGTCCACGCGCACGGGGGCATGGTCGCCCAGGGGCGCCGCGCCCATCTGGGCCGAGAGGTCGGCGATCACCGGCAGGTTCAGCTCCAGCGCGATCGACAGGTAGGGCGCTGCAGCGCTGGCGCGGGTGATCTGGCTCACCGTGGGCACGTCGGCGGTGATCAGCAGCGACTCGCCCACCGTGAACTCGAAGGTCTGCGGCCCCATGGCCACCTGCTTGCTGCCCTGCAGCACCAGGCACACCAGCGGGTGCGAGATGGCGTGCAGCAGCCCGCTGGGCTCGGTGGCGCGCACCACGGTCATGCCCGGGATGGGGGTGGGCATCACGCCGGGCTGGCGCACGTGGGCATCGGCATAGCGGCTCACGGCCTCGAAGAGCAAAGGTGACGTCATGCTGCCAAGCGTAACGCTTTGTAGGAGCTTTGGCACTGGTTTTGGAGAATCAGGCAAGAATTGAAGGGGTTTCGGCAACACTGCCGGGGGCTTGCGCCAGACACTGGATTCCGTCACCCACAGGAGCCCAACCATGACATCCAGCACCACCGCAACCCCCACCATCACCCTCGTCACCGGCGCCAGCCGGGGCCTGGGCCGCAACACCGCGCTGAGCATCGCCCGCACCGGCGGCGACGTGGTCGTCACCTACCACAGCAAGGCCGACCAAGCCCAGGCCGTGGTTGCCGAAATCACCGCCCTGGGCCGCAAGGCCGTGGCCCTGCAGCTGGACACGGGCGACGTTGCCAGCTTCACAGGCTTCACCGAGCGCCTGCGCGCCGCGCTGCAGGCCACCTGGCAGCGCAGCACCATCGACCACCTGGTCAACAACGCCGGCCACGGCGACTACGCCGCGTTTGCCGAGACGACCGAAGCCCAGTTCGACCGCCTGGTCAACGTGCATTTCAAGGGGGTTTTCTTCCTCACGCAGGCGCTGCTGCCGCTGATCGCCGACGGCGGGCGCATCGTGAACTTCTCCACCGGGCTCACGCGCCTGTCCCTGCCGGGCTATGCCGCCTATGCAGCGGCCAAGGGCGCCGTGGAGGTGCTCACGCGCTACCTCGCCAAGGAGCTGGGCGCGCGCGGCATTGCGGTGAACACGGTGGCGCCCGGCGCCATCGAGACCGACTTTGGCGGCGGCGTGGTGCGCGACAACCCCGCGCTGAACCAGCAGCTCGCCCAGATGACGGCCCTGGGCCGCGTGGGCGTGCCCGACGACATCGGGCCGATGGTGGCCAGCCTGCTCGATGCCAGCAACCGCTGGGTCACCGCGCAGCGCATCGAAGTCTCCGGCGGCCAGGCCCTGTAAAGCGGGCCTGCCTTCAACCGGATAGCGTCGTTGGAGAGCCTTGCCGTGCCACGGCACTGTCTGCGGCTCTCCGCCTAGCTCTCCGGCTGAACGCAGACCCGCGAGAGTCCTGGAACTTCCATTTCAAGGGAGCTTGGCTTCAGCGCATTTGCACCGAGCCGGAGACGGTGACCACCACCTGCGCCTTGCCCGCTTCCACCGGCACGGCGGAGTCGGAGAACGACGAGGCCTTGGCCTCCATGCCCATCATGCGCGGGCGCGGGCCGGGGGACATCTCATTGCTGTTCACCGCCACTTCGCGCAGGCTGTAGTTGGCAAAGCCGAAGCCCTTGGCCAGCTCGGCCGCGCGCGACTTGAACTGCTCGATGGCCTGGGTCTGGGCCTCGCCCTCGACCTTGGCGCGGGCCTCGCGCGACAGGGCAAACGCCACCTGGCTGATGGCCATGGTCTGCACCTTGCCGGCCGTGGTGGTGATGCGCGAGAAGTCACGCCCCTCCAGCACCAGCTCGGCGCGGCCCTGCCAGCCGTTGATCTTGCCGTCCTTGGCATAGCGCGGGTACAGGCCGAAGGGGCCCGTGCGCACATCGAGCTGGCCCTGCTGGGCATTGCGCTTGGCCTCGGCCAGGGCGGCATCGAGGGCCTGCTTGAGCTGGGCCTGCACGGCGCTGGCGTCAGCGCCCTCCTTGCTCGTGGCAAGGGTGACCACCAGCAGGTCCTGCTGTGCCTCCACGGTGCCCGTGGCCGACAGCTGCACCACATTGCGAAGCTCTTGCGGCGCCGTGGCCTGGGCCATGGCGGTACCGGCGCAGGCCAGCAAGGCGGCGGTGGTGATCAGGCGGATGGCGATTCTTTTCATGGGTAAACCTTCGTCGATGAAAGGGGCGCGGCCAGCAACCGGGCCACGCAGGCCGCCACCATAACCGCTGTGGCAACACCCCCGGTGAACAGGGGGTGGCAACTGTGCGAAGCTCCGCAAAACTTGTAACAGTTGGTCAAAGATGACCCCAAAAACCGAACTTTGGCGTTCCAAGTAGTCAGAATCGGCTCTGTTACAAATTGGACTTGGGATCAACATGGCCACAACAACCAACCGCACCGACAAGATTCTCGTCGTGGACGACGACGCACGCATCCGTGACTTGCTGCGCCGCTACCTCACGCAGGAAGGCTTCGAGGTGATGGTCGCCGAAGACGGCAAGGCCCTCAACCGCCTGCTGCTGCGCGAAACCGTGGACCTCATCGTGCTCGACCTGATGATGCCCGGCGAAGACGGCCTGTCCATCTGCCGGCGCCTGCGCGCCGCCAACGACCGCACGCCCATCATCATGCTCACCGCCAAGGGCGAGGACGTGGACCGCATCGTGGGCCTGGAAGTGGGCGCCGACGACTACCTGGGCAAGCCCTTCAACCCCCGCGAGCTGCTGGCCCGCGTGCACGCCGTGCTGCGCCGCCGCCCCGCGCAAGAGGCGCCCGGCGCCCCGTCGGGCGACAACGAGGTGGTCAACTTCGGCCCCTTCACGTTCGACCTGGGCACCCGTGCCCTGCAGCGCAGCGGCGAAGAGCTGCCCCTGACCACCGGCGAGTTCGCCATGCTCAAGGCCCTCGTGCGCCACCCGCGCCAGCCGCTGTCGCGCGAAAAACTGGCCCTGCTGGCCCGTGGCCGCGAGTTCGAGCCCTTTGACCGCAGCCTCGATGTGCAGGTCTCGCGCCTGCGCAAGCTGGTCGAGGTGGACGCCGCCGCGCCGCGCTACATCCAGACCGTGTGGGGTGTGGGCTACGTGTTCGTGCCGGACGGCACGAGCTGATAATCGAGGGATATGTCCATTTCCGGCGCCAAGGGGCGGTCTGCTGCACCGCGCCCTTCTCCCCCCGTGACCGCGCCGACCGATGCCACCAGCCCGGCCCCGCTCGAAGCCGTGCGCCTGGCGCGCGAGCAAAAGGCGCGCGTCGGGCTCAACCTCTTCTGGCGCACCTTCTTCCTGCTGGCCCTGCTGCTGGTGGGCAGCATCCTGGCGTGGCTGCAGACGCTGCGCGCGCTCGAGTTCGAGCCCCGCACCCTGCACACCGCGCAGCAGATTGCCTCGCTGGTGAACCTGAGCCGCGCCGCGCTGGTGCACTCGGACGCGATTGCGCGCGTCTCGCTCATCAAGACCATGGCCGACCAGGAGGGTGTGCGCATCCTCCCGCGCGAACCCAAGGACCAGTTCGCCCTGCTCGACGGCACGGCACTGGGCAACCGCCTCACCGACGAACTCACCCAGCGCCTGGGCCCCGACACCATCGTGGCCCAGAGCGTCAATGGCGAGCCCGGCCTGTGGGTGGGCTTCAACATCAACGGCGACCCCAACTGGCTGCTGATGGACCGCTCGCGCTTCAGCCCTGCGGGCGGGCGCACTTGGCTCATCTGGCTCATCACCGCAGGCGCGCTGTCGCTGGCGGGTGCGGCCGCCATTGCCCGGCTGATCAACCGGCCGCTCAAGCAACTGTCGTACGCCGCCAACCGCGTGCGCGACGGCGACTTTGCCGCCAGCCACCTCGATGAGGAGGTGGTCACCAGCGAGATCCGCGAGGTGAACATCGGCTTCAACCGCATGGCGCAAAAGCTTGCCAAACTGGAGCAAGACCGCGCGGTGATGCTGGCCGGCATCTCGCACGACCTGCGCACGCCGCTGGCGCGCCTCAGGCTCGAAACCGAGATGAGCGTGAACGACGACGTGGCGCGCGAGCACATGGTGGCCGACATCGTGCAGCTCGATGCCACCATCGACAAGTTCCTTGACTACGCGCGGCCCGACCACGTGACCCTCACGCCCGTCAACCTGCATGCCGTGGTGTCGTCGTGCGTGTACGCCGTGCAGGACCACCGCGAGCTGCAGATCGCCATGACCATCCCCGAGGACCTGAACGTGCTGGCCGACGAGGTGGAGCTGGCCCGCGTCATCTCCAACCTGCTGGAGAACGCGCGCCGCTACGGCAAGGGCGACGACACCGGCGTGGCCAACGTCGACATCGTCGCCAAGGGCCGCGAGAACTGGGTGCTGGTCAAGATCCGCGACCACGGCCTGGGCGTGCCGCCCGAGCAGCTGTCCAACCTGACCAAGCCCTTCTTCCGTGGCGACTCGGCCCGCACCGCCGCCGCCGGCGCAGGGCTGGGCCTGTCGATCGTGGACAAGACGGTGCAGCGCATGGGCGGCATCTTCGCGCTGGCCAACAGCAGCACCGGCGGCCTGGTGGCCCACATCCAGCTGCAGCGCGCCAGCGAGCTGCCCGATGGGGTGGACCCCAAGCAGCGCCTGCAGCGCCCCAGCATCAAGCGGCACCTGCCGCGCCGGCGGGCGGAAGACAAGGTGTAGAACACCTGTTCCCGCCACGGAAAAGAGGACCGCGCCTGCCTGGCCCGTTCCTCTTTTTTGCGCAGCACTGGCAACGCGACAAACCATGCATCGGATACTCCCGGTACCACGCCTCCATGGGTGCAGTAAGGTCGCCTGATATGAGCAAGTCTCTCACCCTCCCCACCCCGGGCAAAATCCTCGCCTTGGAGTTCCTGAAGCCCATGGGGATCACCCAGTACCGTTTAGCCCAGGCCATCCACGTACCGCAGACCCGCGTCGCGGCCATCATCAAGGAAGGCCGGTCGATCACTGCAGACACTGCCCTGCGCCTGGCGCGCTTCTTCGGAACCACGGTGGAGTTCTGGCTCAATCTCCAGAGCCAGTACGACGCCGACACAACGCGGGCAGCCGTTGCTGCAGACCTGGAGACTATCAAGCCGTTTACAGCGGCTTGAGATCGCCACAGCGGCTCAGATCCTCCCAGCCAGAATGTTCCTCGCGTCCGTCATCAGTATGGCGGCACTACCCTGCGACACGTTCGAGTTCTGGTGGTAATCGGCGGTGACGCGATCCGCATGCATGCGCCTCAAACGCCTGCCCCGCCGGATTGACTCCGCCTTCTGCTCAGTGGTCAGCCGATCTCCTGGGTTCTCCAACTTGGCGAAGAACTTTGCATGCGTCCCCTTGCGCTCATCAGCGACAGGCACATGCCCCGTGTCCGGCAGCGCGTCATACCAGTCCTTGCAGTCATGGTAGGCCGCGTAGTACGCCCGGTTGATCGCCGTCCGGATCCTCATCTCTGGCAGCGGATTCGACTTCATCATCTCTTCTGCGAAGTCGTAGAGGTCTTGCGGCCGGAAGCTCACTGTGCGGTCCCCGTTCTCAATGTTGCAAGCCAGTCATCGACGCGAGTGCCAATAAATCCGACGGTGAGAGGCACGGTGTGCAGGCCTTTTGCGATGACCAGATCGTCAAACTCGCGGTTCATTTGCGATGCATAGTCAGGGGTGACATCAACCTCGTATCGAATGCTTGCCCACCCGGTGAACTCGTCGAAGTCGGCGATCGGATACAGCCCCGTCCAAAAAAGCCGATGATCCCGGAGTACATCGCCTGCAAGATCAAGCAGTTCTGCAAACTTTGCGTCCTCAACGGGTGAGTCCGCCATCTCGCTTGTCAGCCTGCGAATCGTCCCGAAATCCCCATAGTTATCGAGACTGACGTTCATTTTCTCCGCCTCCCCGAGCAGTCTGCGAGCAAGCTTGAAACCACCCAAAGTGACTGCCGTTGGGATGCCGACCGGTAGATTCAACCGCTGTTCTGAACCCAGCCATACAAACTGTTTTAACGCCTTGGACACATAGCCCAGGTTCGAGTACGTTACACCACGCCACTCATCAACCAAGTCCCTGTCTGCGCCTCTCTGCAACGCCCGCTCATAATACTCATCAGCCCGATCTGCATCGCCGCAAATTTGCTCAAGAAAGCCAAGGCACGCCAATGCGTGCCCAGGCTTCGCAAACATCGATTTCTTCAGCTGATCACCCCATGCGATTACACGCTCATCATCCTTGTCTAGGAATCGCGTCGCGGACAGGATGAAATCCTTCATCTGATCGATGATTTCTTCGGAAATGGCTTTTGGGATAGGAGCAATCACGATTAAGGGTCCTTGAACCCTGCATGCTACAGCCAATCCCAAAACCACCCCAACGACATCTGCGCCCAAGTAAAAAGGCCGCCCATCAACACAAGGGCTCAGGGTAGGAGCCCTCTCAGGGCATGAAGGCCGGCGGCGCAGTGGTGGCGGTCATAGGCGTTGTCTCCTGTCTTTTCTCTTTTTTATGAACGCGTCAGGCCTTGGCTTTGAAAGCGGGCAACTTGTCACCCAGCCGCGCGCCCATTTCCGCCCCCAGCGCCTGCAGGCCGCTCAACGGCCGCACCATGACCTCGAACTCCGTGATCTGCCCGGCTTCATTGAAGCGCACCAGATCGATCCCCTTGAGCTGCTTGTCGCCCACGCGGGCGCTGAACTCCAGCACGATGTTCAGGCCGTCGTCGGTGGCCAGCTGGCGGTGGTAGGTGAAGTCCTCGAACACCTGGATCACGGTAGACAGGGCCAGCATCAGCGCCGGGGCCGAGGTGTAGGCCGTGTTGGCCATGGGCGAGCGGAACACCGCATCGGGGTGCACGATGGACAGCAGGTTCGACAGGTCGCGGCTGGCCACCATGTGGTGCCAGGTGTCGAGCGAGCGGGCGACGGCGGGGTGGATGTTCTTCAAGGCTTCGGTCATGGGGTGTCTCCTCGGGTGATGGATGTAAGGGGGGTGAATCAGATGGCGGCGGCGAGCGTAGTGCCCTGCAGGATGGCGCGCTTGGCATCGAGCTCGGCGGCCACGTCGGCGCCACCGATGAGGTGGGCGCTCTGGCCCGCGGCCAGCAGCGCGTCGTACAGTTCGCGCAGGGGCTCCTGGCCAGCGCAGACCACGATGTGGTCCACGTCGAGCACGCGCGGTTGGCCGTCGATGGTGATGTGCAGGCCGGCGTCGTCCACCCGGTCGTAGGCCACGCCCGAGCTCATGCCCACGTTGCGCGCCTTCAGCGAGGTGCGGTGGATCCAGCCCGTGGTCTTGCCCAACTGGTCGCCCACCTTGCTCGCCTTGCGCTGCAGCAGATGCACCTGGCGCGCGGGCGCCTCCACCTGCGCCGCGCGCAGGCCGCCGGCCTGGGCGTAGCCGGTGTCGATGCCCCATTCATCGTTGAACTTGGCGGGCGCCAGCGCCCCGCTCTCGCCTTCGTGCGTGAGGTACTCGCCCACGTCAAAGCCGATGCCGCCCGCCCCGATCACGGCGACGCGCTGGCCCACGGGCTTCTTGTCGCGCAGCACGTCCAGGTAGCTCAGCACCTTGGGGTGGGTGATGCCCTCGATGTCGGGCGTGCGCGGGCGGATGCCCGTGGCCACCACCACCTCGTCATAGCCCTGGCCGGCCAGCTCCTGCGCGGCCACGCGGGTGGGAAGGCGCACCTCCACGCCATGAAGCTCCAGCTGGCGGCGGTAGTAGCGCAGGGTCTCGTAGAACTCTTCCTTGCCCGGCACCTGCTTGGCGATGTTGAGCTGGCCGCCGATCTCGCTGCCCGCGTCGAACAGCACCACCGCATGGCCACGCTGCGCAGCAGTGACGGCAAAGCTCAGCCCCGCGGGGCCGGCGCCGACCACGGCGATGCGCTTCTTGGCAACGGCGGGGGCAATGACCAGCTCCGTCTCGTGGCAGGCACGGGGGTTGACCAGGCAGCTGGTGATCTTGCCGCCGAAGGTGTGGTCCAGGCAGGCCTGGTTGCAGGCGATGCAGGTGTTGATCTCGTCGGCCCGGCCCTGGCGTGCCTTGCGCACGAAGTCGGCATCCGCCAGCAGCGGCCGCGCCATCGAGACCATGTCCGCACAGCCCTCGGCCAGCAGGCGTTCGGCCACCTCGGGCGTGTTGATGCGGTTGGAGGTGATGAGCGGTATGCCCACCTGCCCCATCACCTGCTTCGTCACCCAGGCATAGGCCGCGCGCGGCACCTTGGTGGCGATGGTCGGGATGCGCGCCTCGTGCCAGCCAATGCCGGTATTGAGGATGGTGGCGCCCGCCGCCTCGATGGCCTGGGCCAATTGAATCACCTCGGCCAGCGTGGAGCCGCCCTCCACCAGGTCGAGCATGGACAGGCGGTAGATGATGATGAAGTTGGGCCCCACCCGCTCTCGCGTGCGCCGCACGATCTCGACGGGAAAGCGCATGCGGTTGGCATAGCTGCCGCCCCATGCGTCGTCGCGGTGGTTGCTGCGCGCCGCGATGAACTCGTTGATCAGATACCCCTCGGAGCCCATGACCTCCACCCCGTCATACCCCGCGTGCTGGGCCAGCGCGGCGCAGTGCACAAAGTCTTCAATGGTCTGCTCCACCTCGTCAGCCGTGAGCGCATGCGGCACATGGGGGTTGATGGGTGCGCGCAGCGCGCTCGGGGCCACCAGGTCGCGGTGGTAGGCATAGCGGCCGAAGTGCAGGATCTGCATCGCGATCTTGCCGCCCTCGGCATGCACGGCGGCAGTCACCTTGCGGTGCTGTTCGGCCTCGTGCTCGTTGACCAGCATGGCCCCGCCCTGCATGGGCCGCCCGCGCTCGTTGGGCGCAATGCCGCCGGTCACGATGAGCCCCACCTCGCCGCGCGCCCGCTCGGCATAGAAGGCGGCCATGCGCTCGAAGCCGTTGGCCACCTCTTCGAGCCCCACGTGCATGGAGCCCATGAGCACGCGGTTCTTGAGCGTGGTGAAGCCCAGGTCCAGCGGGGCGTGGAGGTGGGGATAGGGGGAAGCCATGGACGGCTCCCGGGTCGGTGCGAGGACGGCGTTCATCGTGGGTCTCCTTTTGTTTATGCAACCAGTTGCACAAATATAGCCTTGGCGCACCGTTTATGCAACTGGTTGCAGAAACAAAGAGAGCCCTCCGCGATTCAGGCAAGATCGGGGATTCCGAATTCCTGGCCGCCTCCTTCCGCCCGATGTCCCTGCCCCATGCCCTCCTCACCGCCCTGGTCGAGCACCCGTGCTCGGGCTCGGAACTCGCCGAGCGCTTCGACAAGTCCATCGGCTACTTCTGGCACGCCACGCACCAGCAGATCTACCGCGAGCTGGCGCGGCTCGAAGAGGCGCTGTGGATCGAGGCCCTGCCGGCCGAGACCGGCCGCGGCCGCAAGCGCCAGTTCCGCCTGCTGCCCGCAGGCCGCAAGGAGCTGCGCCGCTGGATCGCCGAACAGCACGACCCCACGCCCCTGCGCGACGAACTCATGGTGCGCCTGCGCGCCGAAGCCGCCATCGGCCCCACCGGGCTGGACAAGGAAATCGCCCGCCTCATGGCCCTGCACCAGGAGAAGCTGGCCGTCTACCAGCGCATCGAGCAGCGCGACTTTGTGGGCAAGGAGCTCAGCCGCGAGCGCCGCCTGCAGCACCTGGTGCTCAAGGCCGGCATCCTGCAGGAGGAGCTGTCGCTGGCGATATCGAAGGAGGCGCTGGAGATACTGGGCGGGGCTCCGGCACCGAAGTCCTGACGTCGTTTGGAGCAGTCCTTCAGGGCTGCCAAAGACTGCGCGAAGTACAGGCCAGAGATCTGCATTAGGTGTTAACCCTTGCGCTGCCAAATATCTGCATCCGCCTGGAAGTCCCGGCCGTATAAGAGGGCGAGCTATTGCGCTCACGGTCGAACACCCACGAGGAGATCTCCATGCGAATCAGGAAACTCAGTCTGTTGGCGCTTGCGGCGCTTGCCGCCTGCACTGCCGGCGTCAGCCTGGCATCCAGCCACCGAGAGGCGCCCTTCATCACGACCCAGCCCAAGGTCGATGGTGCGGACTTTTACCTCTTCAACAGTTACGAGGCGGGGCGTGGCGGCTTCGTCACCATGATCGCCAACTACCTGCCGCTGCAGGACCCCTATGGCGGGCCCAACTACTTCAGCCTGGACCCGAATGCGCTGTACGAGATCCACATCGACAACAACGGCGATGCGGCAGAAGACATCACCCTGCAGTTCCGCTTCAAGAACACGCTGAACAACGGCGGGGCCGGCATCACCCTGGACATCGGCCCGGACGGCGCCCGCAAGAAGGTGGCCATACCGCTGCGCAATGCGGGCGGGATCACGGGCGCTGCGGCAGACCCGGTGTCGTACCGCGAAGAGTACGAGATGTTCATCGTGCGTGGCGACCGGCGCACCGGCAAGCGCGAGCAGATCACCATGGCTGGTGGGGGCACCACCTTCACCAAGCCCATCGACTACATCGGCGAGAAGTCGCTGGGCAACGCCGCCGCCTACGACGCCTATGCCGGCAAGTATGTGTACGGCATCAACGTGCCCGGCTGCGCCACGCCGGGCAAGGTGTTCGTGGGCCAGCGGCAGGACCCCTTCCCGGTATCCCTGGGCACCATCTTCGACCTCGTGAACGCCCCAGCCGCCGTGATCACCAGCGAATCGAATGCGGCGGCCTTCGGCGCGGGCCAGATCGCCAACAAGAACGTCACCTCGCTCGCCGTCGAGATGCCCACCGGTTGCCTGACCGCTGCATCGGGCGAGAAGGTCATTGGCGGCTGGACCACGGCCAGCCTACGCCAGGCGCGCGTGCTCAACGGCAAGCCCGACTCCGGCCTGCAGGCCAGCGAAAAGTCCGGCGGCGCCTGGACCCAGGTGTCGCGCCTGGGTATGCCCCTGGTGAATGAAGTCGTCATCGGCCTCAAGGACAAGGACAAGTTCAATGCGTCCAAGCCCAAGGACGATGCCGCCAACTTCGCGGACTATGTGACCCACCCCACGCTGCCGGCCCTGATCCAGGTGCTGTTCGGCGCGCAGGCGCCCACCAACTTCCCGCGCACGGACCTGATGACGGCCTTCCTCACGGGCCTGCCCACCGTCAACCGCCCGGGAAACATCACGGCACTGGGTACCGGGGGGCCGCTGGCGGAAATGCTGCGCCTGAACACCGGCATTGCGCCCACGCCGGCCAGCGCGCAGAACTCGCTGGGCGTGGTGGCGGGCGATGCCGCCGGCTTCCCCAACGGGCGCCGCCTGGGCGATGACGTGGTCGACGTCTCGCTGCGCGTGGCCATGGGTGCGCTGTGCACCTTGACGGGAGCGACCGATGCGCTCAAGGTGGGTTGCAAGCCCGCCGATGCGCCTGCTGGCGCGGTTGAGTTCGTGGACGGTGCACGCACCAAGGCCAGCGACTACAAGACCGCCTTCCCGTACGTGAACACGCCGCTGCCTGGCGCCAAGAACTTCTGATGCGAAGGATGCACACCATGCCCAACATCACGATGCAAAAGGCCGCCCTGGTGGCGGTGGGAGCGATGGCGCTGACCGCCTGCGGCGGTGGCGGCGGCAGCGACAACGCCGGGCCCGACGGCGGTGCCGGAGCGGTGAATGCCTTTGCCTACACCCAGCCGATTGCGGCCAGTGTGCAGGACACGGCGGAACCCGTGGCCGTGGAACAGCTGGTGCTGTCCACCAGCGATACCGACGAGCCAGAAACCCGTCTGTGACCTCGCCAGGGGCGGTGACTGCATGCCTGTGCGTGCGGCCACCGCCTGTTCGACTGCGCGGGCCTGCGGCCTGTTTCTCGCCGCTTGCTCGCTGCCGACCATCCCTTCAACCCTGCGGATTTCTATGACACACCCTGCCCGCCTTTTCTGGGGGATAGGCCTTGCCCTGTGCTGCCTGGGCGCGGCCGCCGCCGCCGTGCAGGAGCTGCGCCCCGCGTCGGACACCGAGGTGATCGAGGTGCTGCCCGAGCGGGTCAGCCTTGCACCGGCCACGCCGCAGGCCGCAGCGACTGCCGCGCGCCGCTGGATCACGCTGGCGCGCGAGACCGCCGACCCCCGCTACCTGGGCCGCGCCCAGGCCGTGCTGGCCCTGTGGTGGGGCAAGCCCGATGCGCCCGCCGAACTGGCGGTGCTGCAGGCCACGGTGGAGCAAAGCCGCCATGAATTCGACGCTGCGCGCGCCACCCTGAAGCGCGCCCTGCAGGCCGACCCTGCGCAGGTGCAGGGCTGGTTGACCCTGGCCACGCTGGAGCGGGTGGCCGCCCGCTATGCCGAATCCGAGACCGCCTGCCGCAACGTGGCGCGCCATGGGGCTGCGCTGCACGCCACGGCCTGCCTGCTCGAAAGCCGCTCGCTGCAGGGCCAGAGCGACGCGGCACGCAGCGGCTTCACCGCACTCATCGGGCAGGCAGCGGACCCGGCAAACCGTGCCTGGCTGCTGTCGCTGCTGGCCGAGAGCGAGGAACGCGCCGGGCGCGACGACGCAGCCGATGCCGCCTACCGCAGCAGCCTGGCTGCGGCGCCCGACGGCTACACCGCCCTGGCCCATGCCGACCTGCTGCTGCGCCTGGGCCGCCCGGCCGCCGCCGTGGATGTGCTCAAGGCCCAGCCCGCCAGCGACGCCGTGCTGCTGCGCCGCGCCCAGGCCCTGCGGCTCATGGGCAAGACCGTGCAGTCGCAGGCCCTGGCCACCGAACTGCAGGCCCGGTTCGCGGCTCTTGCGGCGCGCGGCGAAGCGCTCGATGCCCATGCCCGCGAGCGCTCGCTGCTGGCGCTGTGGCTGCAGGGCCAACCCCGGGAGGCCTGGCAGGCCGCACAGGCCAACCTGGCCTTGCAGAAAGAGCCGCTGGACTGGTGGCTGGCGCTGCAGACGTCTGAGCAGTCCGGTGACGCCGCCGCCCACCGCACGGTGGTGCAGAGCTTTCAGCGCACGGGCCTGCAGGACGCGCGCCTGGCGCGCTGGCAAGCACGGGGAGACAAGTGATGCAGCCGTCGCTTTTTCAACGAACGGCCAGCGCGCTGCGGTGGCTGGCAATGGCCGGGACCCTGGCTGCCGCCTGCGCCGCAGCGCCCAGCGCCTGGGCGCACAAGGCCAGCGACGCCTACCTGCGGGTGGCCGGCGCCGGTGAGGCCGACTCCGCCCGCACCGACGCCGTGGCGCTGCAGCTGTCGCTGGCGCTCAAGGATGTGGATGCTGCGCTGGACCTGCTCGATGCCGACGGCGACCGCCAGCTCACCTGGGGCGAAATCAGGCAAGCTACGCCCGCAGTGGCCGCCTGGGTGGGCCAAGGCATCCGCTGGCAGTGCGGCAACGCCGTGCTGGCCCCGGCCTGGCGCTTCGAGGCGCTGGAACAGCGCACCGACGGGCGCTACATCCGCATGGCGGCCGCGCTCGACTGCGCTACCACGCAAGCGCTGGCGCTGGACTACCGCCTGATGCAGGGCATCGACCCCACACACCGCCTGCTGGTCAGCGGGCAACTGGGCGGCCAGCCGCTGGCCGCCGTGCTGGCACCCGACGGCCGCTCGCGCACCGACCTGCGTGCGGTGGGCGGCAGCACCGCCGCACCCGAGGCCGCAACGGCCCGCAGCGGCCCGGCCACGCTGGCGCACTTTGTGTCGGAGGGTGTGCACCACATCCTCGAAGGCTACGACCACCTGGCCTTTCTGCTGGCCCTGCTGCTGCCGATCACGCTGCTGCGCCGCCAGGGCGCGCCGCAGGCCGCGCCGGCGGCAGGGCCGTGGGGCGGCGTCAAGGCACTGCTGCTCACCGTGACCAGCTTCACCGTGGGCCATTCGGTCACGCTGGTGCTGGCGGGCCTGGGCTGGGTCACCGTCTCGGGCAACTGGGTCGAGCCGGCGATTGCCATCAGCATCGGTATATCGGCGCTGCTCAACCTGTTCCCGGTGAAGGGGCTGCGCAGCGACCTGCTGGCGCTTTGCTTTGGCCTGGTGCACGGGCTGGGGTTCTCGGGCGCGCTGGTCGAGGCCGGCGTCTCGGGCGGCCTGCTGGTCTGGGCGCTGGCGGGGTTCAACCTGGGGGTGGAGGCCGGCCAGCTCATGGTGGTTGCCGTGTGGTGCGGCGTCTCCCTGCTGCTGGCCCGCTGGGCGGGCTACCGCACCGTGGTGGTCAAAGGCGGCTCGGTGGCACTGATCGTGCTGTCGCTGTACTGGACGGTGCAGCGCGTGGCGTTCTCTGGCTGATACAGATTTGCCTTCAACCGTATAACGTCGTTGAGTCGCCTTGCCGTGCTGAAGCACTGTCTGCGGCTCCCCGCCTAGTTATCCGATTGAATGCAAATCCGCATGAGGGTGGGCCGGGAGCCTGCGCGGCAGGATTCCTGGACAATGAAAAGGCAGACATGAAGAATAAAGAGTTCTCTCGCACCACAGCGCCTCGCCCCCTGGCGCTCGGCATTCTGGTGGCAGGCATGGCCACCACGGCGGCCTGGGCCCAACAGGCCACGCACCTGCCCGAGGTCGATGTGCGGGGCCCCAGGGACGTGAGCATCGGCCTGGCCGACAGCGCCAGCGAGGGTGCGGTGGAGCGCGAGTCGTTCCAGGCGCGCCCCAAGCTGCGGCCGGGCGACATCGTCGAGGCCGTGCCAGGGGTCGTGGCCACCCAGCACTCGGGCGATGGCAAGGCCAACCAGTATTTTCTGCGCGGCTTCAACCTGGACCATGGAACCGACTTCTCGGTCACGGTGGACAGCATGCCGGTCAACATGCCGACGCACGGCCACGGCCAGGGCTTTGCCGACCTGAACTTTTTGATCCCCGACCTGGTCTCGGGCGTGCGCTACCGCAAGGGCCCCTACTTCGCCGACAGCGGCGACTTCTCCACGGCAGGCAGCGCCTCTCTGGACTACGTGAGCGCACTCGATGCACCATTCGCCGAGGTGACCCTGGGCCCCAATCAGCTGCGCCGCCTGCTGGCGGCCGGCTCGCGCACCCGGGACGACCAGACCTGGCTGGGCGCCATCGAGCTCGAAGGCAACGACGGCCCCTGGGAAGTGCCCGAGCGCCTGCGCAAGATCAACGCCGTGGTGCGCTATGCGCAGGGCTCGCCCAGCCGGGGCTTCAGCGTGACGGGCATGGCCTACCGCAACCGCTGGAACGCCACCGACCAGATCCCCGAGCGCCTGATCGACAGCGGCGAGCTGCCGCGCTTCGGCTCGCTCAACCCAACCGACGGCGGCAGCACCCGGCGTTTGAGCCTGTCAGGCAAATGGTTCGACAAGGGGCCCGAGGGCCAGACCCAGATCAGCGCCTACGCCATCGACTACCGGTTCGACCTGTTCTCCGACTTCACCTACTTCCTGCGCGATCCGGTCAACGGTGACCAGTTCGAGCAGTCGGACCGGCGCCGCGTGTTCGGCGCCCAGGCCTCGCACAGCCTGCCCAACCGGATCGCCGGGCTGGACGGTGTGCTCAGCGTGGGAGCACAGTGGCGCGGCGACCGCATCGCCGAGGTGGGCCTGTACAACACGGCAGCCCGCCAGCGCCTGTCCACCGTGCGCAACGACCAGGTGTCGCAGGACATGCTGTCGGTGCATGCGCAACAGTTCGTGAGCTTCACCGAGCGCCTGCGCGGCTACGCGGGCTTGCGCGGCGACCTGCTGCGCTACGACGTGCAGGGCCGCGAGGCCGTCTACGGCGCTGCCAACAGCGGCAGCGGCCACGATGCGCTGGTGAGTCCCAAGGCCGGGCTGGCCTGGGCCATCACCCCC
This sequence comes from Acidovorax sp. Root219, assembly GCF_001428665.1. Lineage (GTDB taxonomy): Bacteria > Pseudomonadota > Gammaproteobacteria > Burkholderiales > Burkholderiaceae_C > Acidovorax. The sequence continues at coordinate 32,702 of NZ_LMIJ01000002.1, read as the reverse complement.
GTGCATGAGCTGTACCTGAACACGGGCGTGGGCTCGCACAGCAACGACGTGCGCGGCGCCACCATCCAGACCGACCCGCAAAGCGGCCTGCCCGCAGACCGCGTGCCCGCACTGGTCAAGGGCCTGGGCAGCGAGATCGGCTGGCGCTACCAGCCTGGCGACGACCTGACCATCACCACGGCGCTATGGCAGCTCAAGCTCGATTCCGAGCTGGTGTATGTGGGCGACGCCGGCAGCACCGAGCCGGGCCGTGCCAGCTACCGGCGCGGCATAGAGACCACGGTGCGCTGGAAACCCCACGCCCGCTGGCGCCTGGAAGCCGATGCCGCCGTGTCGCGTGCACGCTTTCGCGGGCAGGCGCCCGAGGGCGAAGGCAACTACGTGGACAACGCGGTGGAGCGCGTGCTGGCCCTGGGCGCGGTCTACACCCAGGGCCCGCTGACTGCCTCGCTGCGCCTGCGCTATATGGGCCCGCGCGCGCTGGACACACTCAACTCCGTGCGCTCGCGCGCCAACACGGTGCTCAATGCCGGCGTGCGCTATGCGGTAAGCAAGCAGCTCACGCTGGGCCTGGACGTGTTCAACCTGGCTGGCAAGAAGGGCAACGACATCGAGTACCTCTACGCATCGTGCACGGCCGGCGAAGCGGCGCGCGGCGACTGCACGGGCGGCGGCATCGAGGGCCGCCACGTGCACCCCATGGAGCCACGCAGCGCGCGGCTCAGTGCGCGCTGGGCGTTCTAAAAGGGGCCCGCTTCAGCCTGTTGGCCAATGCCCCATACAACAGGCGGATTGTTGCTGGGTTTCTGATGGTGATGCTGCTGAGCACCGCGCTGGCCTGGGCATGGCGTAGAGCACCTGCATGCCGATGCGATAATCACGGCATGCACGCACTGCGCTCCTCGTCACTGCTGGCCCGCCTGATTCTGGCGTGGTTTGTATTGACCATGGGCGCAGCAATCGCATCGCCCATCGTCCATCCGCAAGCCATGGAGCTGGTGTGCACCACAGGCACCAGCGTGAAGCTGGTCGCAGTGACCGGCGATGCCGACGCCGTCCAGCAGGGGCACCATGCCCTGGACTGCGTGATGTGCCTGGGTGCCAGCGCACCGCCTGCGCAGCAGCAAGCCGCCGCATTGCACGACAGCCCCCTGGCACATGTCCTCAAGCCCGCCGTCGCAGCCACCCTGGCCGCCATGGTCGGAGCGCCCTTGCCCGCACGCGGGCCTCCCTCGCGTATTTGAAACCCGCGCATCAACGCGGTTGACGGCTGGCTGCAGCCACCGCACACGGTGCATTGCACCGCGTCGCCCCTGCACCGCCGCCAGAGACCAGCCCTGCCCTTGAGCACTTTGCGTAGAGCTTTTGCGGGTTGCCGAAAGGCGCCTGCACAGGGCCGTGAACGTGCGCTGGCCCATTTCCTGGGCAAGCCCGCGTGCGCGCCCCGTGCCCGGACGCCTGTGTCACGGCGCCAGCCCGCACCCCTTTGTCCGTCGCGCGACCAAAGCGCCAGGCCTGCGCGGAAAACTTGCTTCAGGTCCTGCATTCCGCGTGAATTTCAACCTCAGGAGATTTCAACCGTGACTCCCATCGCACGTTCCATTCTTGCCGCCGCATCCATGGCCATCCTGGCCAGCACGGCCAACGCCCAGGTCACCGTCAAGGACGCCTGGGTCCGCGCCACCGTGCCCCAGCAACAGGCCACGGGCGCTTTCATGCAGCTCAGTGCCGCCAAGGACAGCAAACTCGTCTCGGCCAGTTCGCCACTCACACCCGTGGTGGAAGTCCACGAGATGGCCATGCAGGACAACGTCATGCGCATGCGCCAGATCCCGGCCGTCGAGTTGCCCGCAGGCAAGGCCGTGGACCTCAAGCCCGGCGGCTACCACGTGATGCTGTTGGACCTCAAGCAGCAGGTCAAGGAAGGCGACACCGTACCGATCACCCTCGTGTTCGAAGGCAAGGACGGCAAGCGCGAATCCATGGAGATCAAGGCCCCCGTGCGCGCTCTCAATGCCGCAGCCAAGCCTGCAGCCCACGGCGATCACAAGCACTGACCACGCCACGCTTTGCACAAGGGCGCTTCGTCGCCCGACCCTTTTTGCCTGCCAACCCAAGGTGTTTCAGTCCATGGCCAGCACGTCCAAGGCACCTCAATGGTGCTGGCGCAACCCATGGACCCTTCGCCTGGCAGGCGTTTTTTTATCTACCCAAATGCCCTTGAATGGCATCTGATCGCTCCATGTCACGCTCTCTGCTTTTCTCCTATTCACTGATCGCCCTGGCGTGCGCCAACCAGGCGCACGCACAGACCGCCAACGCAGAGCAGGACTCAACCCTGACGCTGGGTACCGTCGATATCAAAGCGAGCGCCACGGGCCCGATGCCCGCGCGCAGCGTCTTCAGCTCCGTGGACATCCTGGGCGCCAGCCTGGTCCAGGACCAGCATGTCGACTACAGCTGGGAATTGTTCTCGCGGGCTCCCGGCGTGCAGGTCACCCAGTTCAAGCAAGGCACGGACGCAGGCCGGTTCTCGTTTCGCGGCTTCAATGGCGAAGGGCGGATCAACGCAGTCAAGCTGTTGATCGACGGAATCCCCAGCAATGACAACGCAGGAGGCATGCCCTTCCTGGACGCAGTCTTCCCGCTGGACATCGAGGCGGTCGAGATCGTCCGTGGGACCAATGACCCGCGCCATGGCCTGAACAACATCGCGGGCAATGCCAATGTACTGACGCGCAGTGGCGGCAACGGGGGCCGGGCCTCGCTGACACTCGGCAGCTTCGGCACCAAGGAAGTGCAGATCGCCAAGGGCATCGAGAGCGGGAACTGGAGCCAGAACTACATGCTTGCCTACCGCGATTCGGACGGCTACCGCGAGCATGCCGATGCCAAAAAACTCGCACTGTCCGGCAAATGGTTCTACACCAGCGACGACAGCCGCTGGCGCGCAGGGCTGACCGCGCGCTACTACCGCAACAAGGCCCTGGAGTCGGGCTACCTCACCTATGAGCAGGCGAAGAACGCGCCGCGCAGCTCACCCGCGTATGCATCGGCTGACCGGGGGGAACGGGAGACTGGGCAACTGGGCATCCATCTGGACGGCGAGCTCAGCGACACCCTTTCCTGGTCGAGCAAGGTCTACGCCAACCAGTACGAGAACCAGCGCTGGGTGCGCTTTTCTGCCGCGGGCGTGCAACAGGAGCGCTACAACGACGAGCAGCAACGCGGCGCCCTCACGTCGCTGACCTGGCGGCCCAAGGTCGACTGGGCGCATGAATTCACGCTGGAGGGCGGCCTCGACGCACAGTGGCAGGACAACGTCGGGCAACGGTACCGCACCACCGAGCGTGTACGCACGTCCCAGTTTCGCGATTGGGACTTTGACCTGAACACCCAGGGCGCCTACCTGCAGGCCGTCATCCGGCCAATCCCACAGCTCAAGATCGTCCCTGCGTTTCGGGTAGACCACGTTGACGGCGATTTCGCGGACCGGCTCGCAGGCACAACAGCTTCGACGCATGACTATGGCCTCATCAAGCAGCCCAAGATCAGCGTGGCCTACGCGTTGAACTCGCAGGCCAGCGTGTACGGCAACTGGGGGCGCACCTTCCAGATCGGCTCTGGCATCGACGCCTATCGCACACAGGCGCGCAACCTCAAGCCCTCGATCAATGACGGCTGGGAAGCGGGCGTCAAGTTCAGCCCCGCCCCCTGGATCGACGGGCGCGTGGCGTATTGGGAGCAACGCGCCTCGGGCGAAGTCGCCCGCGTGTTGGGCGTTGACGGCCTGCCCGATGCCGGGGGCCTGGGCAACGTGGGCAAGACGCTGCGCAAGGGCTACGACATCCAGCTCAATGCGCGCCCGGCCGCCGGCACCACGGCCTGGATTGCCTACTCCCACCAGATCGCCCGCATCACCGCCCCGGACCTCAGTGCGCCCGCCACCCAGGGCAAGGAGATCGAGAACGTGCCGCACTACCTCGTGTCGGCCGGCGTGGACTACCAGGCCAGCGAACAGCTCAAGCTCTCCGGCTGGATGAATGCGCAGGGCGACTACTACCTGGAGCGCACGAATGCCCTGGGGCGCATCGGTAAATATGCGCTGCTGAACCTGGGCGCTACCTACCGCGTTTCACCCTCGATGGATGTCAACCTGCAGGTGAAGAACATCACCAACCGCAAGTATGTCTACGCCTGGTACGACAGCGGCTCGTCAGGGTACTCGCCGGGCGATGGCCGGGCGTTCTACGCCAGCCTGGGCGTGAAATTCTGATGGCCGCTGCAGCCCCTGCGAGCGCCCCCGTAGCGCGAAGCGCTGCCGCCAGCAGTTGGTACCGCGCAGTCTGGCGCTGGCATTTCTATGCCGGACTGCTGGTGCTGCCTTTTCTGGTCTGGCTGGCGGTGACCGGAGGGCTGTTCGTCTTCAAGGCAGAGATCGATGGCTACTTCCACCATGGGTTGAAGTACGTCGAACCAACAACCGAGCAGCCTGCGCCCGCCAGCGAGCTGGTGGCTGCGGCACTTGCAGCGCACCCCGGTACGCTGCGCAAGTACACGCAGGCCGCATCGGGGCACGAGGCGGCGGAGGTGGGCATCACAACCCCCGGGGGTGAACAGCTCTCGGTGTTCGTCAACCCCTACAGCCGCCAGGTGCTTGGCACGCTGCCCGAAGGGGGCAGCGTGGCGTGGACCATCCGCAAACTGCATAGCTTGAAGTATTTCGGCCCCATCGCACGGGGCGCCATCGAGATCGCAGCCGGCTGGTCCATCCTGCTGGTACTGACAGGCCTGTATCTTTGGTGGCCGCGCTCGGCCAAGCACTCTGCGCTGGCCGTGCGTGGCAAGCCTGCTCAGCGCGTGTTCTGGCGCGACCTGCACGCGGTGACCGGCGTATTCGTTGGGGTCGCAGTGGTCTTCCTGGCAATCACGGGCATGCCGTGGTCGGTGCTCTGGGGTGCCAAGGTCAACCAGTGGGCCAATGGGCACAACTTCGGCTATCCGGCCGGCGTACGGGTGCAGGTCCCCATGTCGGAGATACGGATCAAAGAGGGTGGCGCAACGCCCTGGTCCCTGGAACACGCCAAGTTGCCGCTGTCTGCAGCGCCTGGGCATGAGGAACATGCAGGGCATGATGCTCACCCACTCGCTGACGATCCGCGCCCCATTCCTGGCCCAGATGCAATGCACCCTGCGCTGGGTCTGGATGCCGCCGTCGGCCGGTTCCAGCAGTTGGGCATGGCGGCCGGATACACCGTGAACCCGCCCCGAGGTGCGACCGGCGTGTACACGGCATCTGCCTACCCGCATGACCTGTCGCTGCAGCGCGTGGTCCACATCGACCAGTACACCGGCAAGGTCCTTCTGGACATGCGTTACAGCGACTACGGCCCATTGGCCCGGTGGCTGGAGTGGGGCATCAACGTCCACCTGGGCCAGGAGTTCGGGGTGCCCAACCAGGCCGTTCTGCTGATCGCTTGCGCAGGCATCGTGCTGCTGTGCACCAGCGCGGGCGTGATGTGGTGGAAGCGGCGCCCGACAGGCGGCCTCGGCGTTCCGCCGCTGCCTTCGGACCGCCGCACGCTGGGCGGCATCGCTGCGCTCCTGGCCATCGGTGGTGCGTTATTTCCTCTGGTGGGGGCATCGCTGCTGGTGATGCTCACGCTGGATTTCTTCTTTCGGGATAACTTCAAATGAATGCAACCATCAAGGCACTGACCTGGTCCGTCGCGGCGGCCACCTCCCACATGGCGCTCGCACAAGGCCAGGCCCAACCTGGCAGCACCTTGCCCCCGGTGGTGGTGCGCGAATCCGCAGTCCCTGAAATCCTGCGTGCGGGCAACCTCGCGACGGGGTCTGCCGCCTCGACCATGGACACGCCTTTCTCGGCGTCCAGCCTGCCGGTGGATGTGCTGCGCGCACAGGGAGCAACCACCTTGCAGGAAGCCCTGCGCAACATCCCCGGCGTTCAGGCCGATTCAGGGTTCAACGGCTCACACAACCAGTTCTTCACCCTGCGCGGCGCCATCATGGACAGTGCCACCGGCTCCAGCCGCATCCTGCGTGATGGGGTACGCCTGTCCAACTACCCGTTTGCGTCCGCCTTCGTCGAATCCATCGATGTGCTGCGCGGCCCGGGCGCTGCGCTCGGCGTGCGCAGCGAACCTGGCGGCACGGTGAACCTCGTGACCAAGCAGCCCCGCCTGGCCAATTTCGGGTCGGCCGGCGCCAGCATCGGCACTTCGGGCGCGCTGGAGTTGTCGGCCGATATCAATCGCGTGCTGTCGCAAGAGCAGGAGCTGGCGGCGCGCCTGGTGCTGACCAAATCAGACAGCAGTGAATGGCGGCATGTGCCCGACAAGCTCGAAGGCTTGAAGCTGGGCATTGCCAAGAGCGACGGCAACCGCTACCACCTGCGGGCAGGCGCCGAGGTCATCAACCAACGCTACCAGCCGGACTACGGCATTCCGTCCCTGGGCGACCGGCCTGTGAACGTGCCGCGCGACCGCCAGTTCGGTGAGCCGGGCATGGACTCGACCACCAACACCCGCATCGTCGATCTGCACGGCGATGTGGCCCTGTCCGCCGACACCCGGCTCAACGTGGATCTCACGCACCTGTGGGCAGATTCCACGTCGGTCAAGAGCTTCCTGAACGGCAACCCGCTCGCGGTCACGCCAGCTACGCCGTCTGGAACCTTTGCGCGCGGCGCTGCCGTGGAGCCCGGCACGGACCGCCGGATCGACTCGGCCGCACTCTCTTTGACGAGCCGGCAGGCGACGGGCGCGGCCAAGCACCAGCTGTTCTTCGGCCTGGACTATTACCGCGAAACGCTCGACCAGCCATCGCTCCTCGTTCCCGCCTCCGCAAGCCCGACCATCAACGTGTTCAACCCGGTTTTTGGTCAAGTCAACATACCGGCATGGAACAGCCTGGCAGCCGGAGGGCTGACGACGCAGAACCTCCGAAGCGTGGCGGCGTCCGTGCAGGACACGATCGAGCTGGGAGCGTGGACCTTCGTGGCCGGTCTGCGCTACACCAGGCAGCAGCTTCTCTACGGCGCAGCAGGCGCGCGGGCCGTCGAGGAATCAGTGCTCTCGCCGAAGCTGGGCGTTCTGCGCAGGCTGTCGGACAGCGACAGCCTCTATGCCAACTGGGCCAAGGGCATGGCGCCCAACCAGGTGTCGTCATCGACCAACCAGTCGCTGCCATCGCGGCGCTCGCGGCAGCTGGAAGTCGGATGGAAATCGCTGTGGCAGGGCGGCCGGTTGACTTCTGACCTGGCCTTGTTCCAGCTGGACCAGCGCAACATGATCTCCGCCGACCAGAGCACACCGCTCAACAACTTCGACTTCACGGTCGATGGCACCGGGCGGTCACGGGGCCTGGAAGCATCCCTGACAGGCGAGGTCAGCCAACGCATGACGCTGCGGGCCGCCTACGCTTACACACGCGCGCAGGTGCTGTCCAACTCCCTGCTGGCCGGCAAGACCGCGCCCAATGTCGCGCCACATGCGCTGAGCCTGTGGGGCGAATACCAATGGGACATTGCCTCGGATGCCAAGTGGGTGACCGGCGCCGGTGTCTACGTGCAGAGTGCGCGCTACGCCGACCGCGCCAATACGGTCACCTTGCCGGGCTATGCGCGGTTGGACCTCACCCAGACCTGGAAGAAGCCGCTGGGTGGCGGTCAATCGGTGGAAGTGCAACTGGCCGTGCGCAACCTCACCGACAAGGCCTACTACGTCTCCAGCCACCTGCATGTGGCGCGGTGGGTGACGCCCGCACAGGGGCGCAATGTGCAGTTGTCGACCTTGTACCGGTTCTGAGCATCCTTGCGCAACCGGTGCCGCAAGCACCGGCTGCGGGCAAATCGACCGAGTGCGCGGCATGCCCCCCGCAATGGACTGTGACGGTCCCCAGAATGCTCAATCCCCCGCCCGCGGCAGCACCACGGTGATCCGCGTCGTGTTGGACTCGTCCGATACATCGAGTTCGATGCTGCCGTGCTGGGCCTGCACCAGCAGCCGCGCGGAGTAGGTGCCCAGGCCCGTGCCATCCGCCTTGCCCGAGGTCACGAACTTGTCGAAGAAGCGGCTGCGGATGGCCGCCGGCACGGCGCCGGTGTTGCTGATGGCGATGCGCAAGGGGTCCTGGTCCTGCAACTGTACCGAGACCCGGGAGTCGGTCGGTGCGGCTTCGCAGGCGTTCTTCAGCAGGTTCTGGAAGACCGAGTAGCACAGCGTGGCATCCGCCAGCGCCAGGGGCGGCTCTGCCCCCACGGCCACGTCCGTGTCCACCGCGATGGACAGCCCCTTCTCGGCAAAGGTCACCCGGTTCATCTCGGCAATGCGGCGCAGCAGCTCGCCAATGCGCACCGGCTGCGCATGCAGCACGAAGCGGCCGGATTCGATCTTGTACAGCTCGGACGACAGGTTGATCATGTTGAGCACCTGCATCACGCTCTCTTCCATCAGGCGCAGTTGCTCGACCTGGCGGCGCCCGACCGAGTCGTCCTCTATCAGCGCCTGCACCAGGCCCAGCGCCCCGGCCAGCGGCGCCTTGATGTCGTGCCGGGTGATGCGCTCGACATCCTCGCGCAGCTGGGCGGTCTCGACCATGCCGTCGAACTCGTCCTGCAGGTCCCTGCGCAGCTGCACGTAGCGCATGAAATTGCGCACGCGCGGCTTGAGCGTTTCGGGATCGATGGGCTTGGTGATGAAGTCCACGGCGCCCAGGTCCAGTCCCCGGATGCGCGCGTCGGCCGAGGCCATGGCGGTGACGAAGATGATGGGAATGGTCTCGGACGTGGGGTGCTCGCGCATCAGCCGGGCGACCTCGAAGCCGTCCATGCCGGGCATCATGATGTCCAGCAGCACGAGGTCGGGAGGGTCGTTGGAGGTCAGCACCTCCATCGCCTTGGCGCCCGTCTGCGCCAGCCGCACCCGGTACTCGCCCTTGAACAGCTGCGACAGCAGCAGCAGGTTGTCGGGGGTGTCGTCCACGATCAGTATCGTGGGGCGGGGTGCCTCCTGCGGCTCGGCCGATGGCGCAGCGGCTGTACCCTCTGCCGGCAAGGCCTGTGCCGGCGGATCTTCCCCTGCAAAGTTGCCGGGGCCGCGCGGCTTCCACTGCAAGGCCTTTTCCAGGCGCTGCGCCAGTTGCTTGGGCGAGTAGGGCTTGAGCAGCATGGAGGTGACCCCCATCGCAACGGCCTCCTCCACGCGCTTGCGCTCCGCCTCGGCGGTGATCAGCACGAACGGGATCGCAAACAGCTTTTCGTCCGCGCGCATGGCCTGCAGCAGCTCCACGCCCGTCATCACGGGCATGTTCCAGTCCGACAGCACCACGTCGAAGTGCTGGCCCTTGAGCAGGCGCAGGGCCTCGGCCCCGTTGCGCGCGGACTCGATGCGCTCCACCCCCATCTGCCGCAGCTGGTTGATGGTGACCTTGCGCATGGCCTCGAAATCGTCCACCACCAGGCAGCGCGCGCCCTGGCCGATGGTCGACGCATTGGAAACCGTGAAATGGCTCATGGTGCCTGCACCTCCTCAACGTGCCGGGCAGGGCCGGCAGCAGCCCCTGCGGCGTCTTCACCCACAAAACGCTGAATGCCCACGGCCACGATGGGCTCCATGTCCATCAGCAACAGACGGTGCTCCTGGCTGAACGCCTCGGTCAAGGCCAGCTCGATGATGGCCGAGACGCGCCCCGCATGCCTGATGGGCAGCAGGTAGATCGCGGCGGGACTGCAATGCCCCAGGCCCGACTGGATGCGCAGGTAGTCCGCCCCCGGCGCGTCGATGAGCACGGGCTCGCCCGTGGCGGCACAGCGCTCGACCATGCCGGCCGTCGTCGGCCATTGCGACAGGGTCTGCTCCGCCGTCGGCCCCGCTCCCGCATAGTGGGCCAGCGCCCGCACGCCGAGGTCTTCGTCCACCAGCACCATCAGCGCCTGCCCCATGGGCAGTTGCCGCGCCAGCTCCCGCAGCACGATGCGCGCAAAGGCCGCCAGCGTGTCCACCTGCTGCAGCGCCAGCAGCAGGTCCGACACGGCGCGCCGCCGGTTGGCATCGCGGGTCAACTGGTCGTGGCTCTGCTGCAGGGCCTTGAGCGTCAGCTGGTGCCGGCCCGCCTCGCGCCGCAGCCGCGTGGCCCAGAAAAGCATCGCCAGCAGCACACCGGCCAGGGCAGCGCCCCCGGGGATGCCCCAGGTCACCCACCGCTCGTGCCACTTTCCGCTGCGGTCGAAAGACGCGGAGAACAGCTGGTACTCCATCAACGACACACCGTACTTGCGGCGCCAAGACTGATCGAGCGGCGACCCCACCCGCCGGCTGTCGTCGAAATAACGCTGCAGCGCCCGCTCCAGGTCGGGTGCGGCGAAGGCGATGCCCCAGCCCGCCGCGGTGGCGTCGCCCACCGGAAACAGCATGTCCAGGTTGTCGAGGTCGTTGCGCACCCAGTGGAATGCCGATTCGGCCGCGATCACGGTGAAATCGGCACGGCGCTGCGCCACGGCCTGCATGGACTTGGCGGTGGGGGCGGTCTCGATGGCGACGGGCGCGCTTTCCCCCAGGCCGGCGTTGAATCCCTGTAGCCAGGCTTCGTAGGCCGTCCCGGCCTGGACCGATGCCTTGCGCCCGCCAAGATCGGCCTCGCTGCGCAGAACGGAGCGCATCTCCGGCCGCGCGACGACGACATTGCGCGTCGCGAAGTACGGCACCAGGGTCATCTTGGTCTTGCGCCAGTCGGTGATGTGCAGATCGTTGGGGTACAGGTCGCACTTGCCGGTGGCCAGCGGCGCGGCTTCGTAGCGCTCGCCCTGCACAGTCACGCCCTGCGCGTTGTGGAACTGCTGGTCCCATTGCGCAAGCGTCACCGTGCGGGCCTCAACCCCCAGATAGCGGGCAAAGTCTTCGCCATTCGCCCGGTAGTAGTCGGCGCTGGATCCCGCCACGCAGATGCGCAGCTCGCGGCTGCGCTCGATCTCCTCCAGCGTGCGGCCGAAGGCGCTGCCCGCTGCCAGCGTGAGAACCAGTAACCAGGCGATGGATCGCAGCATGCGCGGGGCCTTCGGCGGCGTTCAGCCAGGGTGCGCGGGGGCCAGGGCCCCCAGCGCCTCCAGGGCACGGTCGAAATCGATGCGCTCGATGGCCCGGTTCACGGCAGACAGGGCATCGGCAAGCGGGTCGCCGTCCGCCGCCAGCCGTGACACCAGGGCCTCCAGCACGTCGCCCGCGTCGGCGTCGCTGTCCCCCAGCAGCTTGCGCAGGCGCACCAGCAAGGCTTCGGCCTCGGCAGAGCGCGCCACGGCCGGGGCAGGTGCCGGCACGGCCTGTGCGGTGCTGGCCCCGCTGTCCAGGCCGGACGCCTGCAGCGCCTCGATCAGCGGGCGCAGCAGCACCCCCAGCTCGGCCAGCAGCTCCCCGGCCACCGGCGCACGCGCCTCGTGGGCGCCTTCGGCCTCCAGCGCCCCCGCGGCCGATGCGAGCGGCCTGGCACCGATGGTGCCCGCAGCGCCCTTGAGGGTGTGGGCCAGCCGCGTGGCCAGCGGCCAGTCGCCCTGCTGCACGGCGTCGGCCATGGCCTGCTCGAAGCCCGTGTATTCTTCGAGGAACATGCCCAGCAGGCGGCGGTACAGGCGCCGGTCGTTCTGAACGATGCCGAGCCCGACGGCCTGGTCCACGCCGGGCAATTGCGGCAGGTCTGGATCGGCCGCTTTGGCGGTCGGGCGCAGAGGACTGCCCTGCACCAGGGCAGGCGCGGCAGGCTTGATCCAGCGCGCCATGCAGGCAAACATTTCCTCCACCCGCAGGGGCTTGGGGATGTGGTCCACCATGCCGGCCTCGATCACCTTCTCCCGGTCACCGGCCATGGCGTTGGCCGTCATGGCGATGATGGGCAGGTCGGCGAACTGCGGCAGCGAGCGCAGGTGGCGGGTGGCCGTGTAGCCGTCCATCACCGGCATCTGGCAGTCCATCAGCACGCCATCGAACTTGGGGTCCGCAGCGAGCAGGTCTAGCGCCTCCTGGCCGTTGTTGGCCAGCACCACCTCCATGCCGGCCTGGCGCAGCAGCTCCATGGCAAGCTCCTGGTTCAGCGCGTTGTCTTCGACCAGCAGCACGCGCGCGCCCTTGAGCTGCTGCAGGTGCTCGGTCTGCCCCTGGGCCCGGGTCGTCACCCGGTCGGACACCAGGCGCCCGCGGCCCAGCGCCTCGCCCACGGCCTCGAGCAGGGTCGAGGCCGTGACCGGCTTGGTGAGCACCGCGTTCACCCGCGCGCCCCGGCTGTGCACCGCGTTCATGGCCTCTTCGCGGCCGAAGGCGGTCACCATGATCACCGCCGGGGCCGCGCCCCCCTTGAGCGCCTGCATCCGGCGCACGGTCTCGGCGCCGTCCATGCGCGGCATCTTCCAGTCCATCAGCACCAGGTCGTAGGCGAGCGAGCGGCTGTCGGCGCCCTCCACCATGCGCAGCCCTTCCTCGCCATCGCGGGCCATGTCCACCTCCAGGCCGAAACGGCGCGCCATGGTCGACAGGATCTCCCGGGCTGCGGCGTTGTCATCCACCACCAGGACTCTCAGGCCCAGCAGTTCATTGGCATCGAACATGCGCCGGGGCATGGGCTGCGCCTGCAGGCCAAAGTGCACATGGAAGTGGAAGGTCGAGCCCTGCCCCTCGGTGCTCTCCACCCAGATGCGGCCTTTCATCAACTCCACCAGGGTCTTGGAGATCGCCAGGCCAAGGCCCGTGCCCCCATAGCGGCGGGTAGTGGAGCTGTCGGCCTGGCTGAACGACTGGAACAACCGGGCGCACTGCTCGGGCGTCATGCCGATGCCCGAGTCCTTGACCCAGAAGTGCAGCTCGACGTCACCACCTGGCTCGCCCTGCTGGCCGGCCAGCTCGATCCCCAGCACAATCTCTCCCTGCTCCGCGAACTTCACGGCATTGCTGCCCAGGTTGGCCAGGATCTGGCCCAGGCGCAGCGGATCGCCGACCAGCGCGGTGGGCACGTCGTCCGCGGTGCTGAACAGCAGCTCCAGGCCCTTGTCCTCGGCCTTCATTCCGATCAGGTTGGCCACGTGGTCCAGCACATCCTCCAGGCGGAAGTCGACCTGCTCCATGGACATCTTGCCGGCTTCGATCTTGGAGAAGTCGAGGATGTCGTTGATGATGCCCAGCAGGCTTTCGGCCGCCCGGTTGACCTTCTCGATGTAGTTGCGCTGCTTGTTGTCCAGCGCCGTCTGCAGGGCCAGGTGCGACATGCCGATGATGGCGTTCATCGGCGTGCGGATCTCGTGGCTCATGTTGGCCAGGAACTCGCTCTTGGCCCGGGTTGCGTCCTCCGCCATCTCCTTGGCGCGCCGGATGTCCTCTTCCGACTTCTTGCGGTCCGTCACGTCGAAGGCAATGCTGCACAGGCCCGAGATCTCGTCGCCCTGGCGCATCGGCACCTTGGTGACCTGGAAGTGGCGCTCTTCGCCATCCTCGCCCGCCACCTCCTCGGTGACCATGAGCTGCCCCGCCTCCAGGGCCTGCATGTCCAGCGCATGGTAGGACTGACCGCGCCCGGACGGGTCCACCTCGATGGCCGAGTGCCCCAGCACCCGTGCCCGCGCCAGGCCGGTCGCACGCTCCCAGTCGGAGTTCACGTAGGTGTAGGCGCCCTGCACATCCTTGACGTAGATGGCGGAGTTGATGTTTTCCAGCACGGCCTCCATGAACTGGCGGCTGCGCTGCACTTCCTGCTGGGCCTCCTTGCGCCCGGTCACGTCCAGCAGCATCCACACCGTGCCCTTGCCCAGGTCGCCCGGGTCGATGGCCGCGCCGCTGAGCTGGCACCAGAAGCGCGTGCCATCGGCACGCACCAGTTCCTCCTCGCGGTGGTGCTTTTCGCCGCGGGACAATTGCTCGTAGATTTCGCTGATGACCAGGTCGAAGGTTTCGTCGGACGCATACCAGGCACGCGGGGACTGGCCCAGCTGCCCGGTGCCGAACAGGGCGTCGAGCTGGCTGTTTCCGCGCACGACCACGCGGTCCCTGATGAAGGCGATGCCCAGCGTGGTGGCCTCGAACATGGCGGTCTGCTCGGCATTGGCCAGGCGCATGGCCTCCTGGGACTTCTTGTGCTCGGTGATGTCGGTGGCGATGCCGCAGATGCCATAGATCTCCCCGGCCTCGTTGACCAGCGGTGTCTTGGTGGTCATGAACGAGCGCTGCTCCGAGCCATCGGCCGTGGGGATGATCTCCTCGTAGGTGATGGCCTCGCCCCCGTTCAGCACCCGATTCTCCACCGCGACGATCTTGTCCGCCATCTCCTTGGGCCACAGGTCGTACGCGCTTTTCCCCAGGACCTCCTGCTCACTGACACCCACGTATTTCGCGTAGGTGGCGTTCAGCAACTGGTAGCGGCCTTCGCGGTCCTTGAGGGTGATGATGGAGCCGATGCCGTCCACCAGGGTGCGGATCTGGCGCTGGCTGTTGCGCACTTCCTGCTCCACCCGGTTGCGATCGGTCACGTCGCGCACGGAGGCGCATACGCAGACGCCATGGCCACCAATGGCCGGCAGGCGCGACAGGCCGACCTCCACCGGAAACTCGCTGCCATCCTTGCGCACGCCTTTCAGGCTGGAATTGTTGCCCCCCATGTTGCGCGGCAGCCCGACCGCCAGGAAGCCCTCGCGCAGGCCCGGGTGCCTTCCGCGGATGGCGGACGGCACCAGTATTTCCATGGGCTGGCCCACCAGCTCGTGCTCGGCATAGCCGAACAGGTCGAGCATGCGCGGGTTGACCATGATCACCGTGCCGTGCTCGTCCGTGACCATCAGGCCATCGGGTGCGGATTCGATGATGCCGTGGTACCAGGCCTCGGTGGCGGCGATGGAATCCTTTTGCTCGGCCAGCTCATGGGCCTGCCGCTCCAGCGTCTGCGCCTGCGCCTGCGTCTCCTCCAGCAGCCGGTGGGTGGCCACGTTGCGCTCCAGGATCTCCAGGTTGGCGGCCAGCGCGGGCATCAGTGCGTCGAGCAGGGCCTGGCGCGCAGGCGTCAGGTCCTCGAAGCTGGCGATCTCGAGCACCCCCAGCAGCTCGTCGCCGCGCTGGATCGGCAGCACGCAGATGCACCGGGGCGCAGCATCGCCCAGGGCCGAGCCGATGCGTACGTAGTCGGCAGGGGGCTGCCTGAGCGTGATGGCGTTGCGCTCCATCGCGCACTGGCCCACCAGGCCCTGGCCCAGCTGGATGTACTGCTCCAGCGACTTGCGTTCGCGGTGGGCAAAGCCGGTCAGCAAGCGCAGGCGGCGCTGGTTCTTCTCGTAGATATAGAGAACCCCGTGCCCTATGTCCAGCAGCGGTGCGGAGAGTGCGAAAAAGCGCTGCGCCAGCTCCACGAAGGACCGGGTCGACTGCAATTCGGCCGAGACGGACGCCGTGTGCGTCTTCACCCACCGCTCTACCTCCAGCTCGCGGGCCCCCTGCTGCAGCACGGCCACGGCGCGCGCCAGTGCGCCCAGGTCGCTGCGGTGCGTGGTATGGGGCACCTCCTGCAGCAGGTCACCGTCGGCAATGCGCTCCACCGCCGTGCGCAGCTCGAAGGCCGGCACGCGGATGGACCGAGCGATCAACCATGCAAAGAGCACGCTGAACAGCGCCCCCCCGGCAAGCAGCACGCCGCCGTTCAGCCGCGTCTGCTGTGCCTGCTCCTGCACCGACCTGAGCGTGGAGCGGGCTCCATCCTCTTTGGTCGCAGCCACGGCTTCCATCGACTGCGCCACGGTGTCGCCCACCACCCCGAACTCGCGGCTGGCGGCCCGCCTTCGCGCCTCCTCCAGTTGCCCCTGGTTGGCAAGCTCCAGCAACTGCTCGATGCTCTTGCGGTACACCGCATAGTTCTGCTCGAAGGTCAGCAGGTTGCGCGTGTTGTCTTCGCGGATGATGCGCCCGCGCAGCTCGCCAAGCTCGCGCAAGATGTCCCGGTGCGATTGGTCCAGCTTCTCCAGGGCCTGCGCCCGGTCGGCCGCCTCCGTGGTGAGCAGGGCGTTGCGCAGGTAGCGGCCCATGCTGGCATAGTGGAACTGGATCGCGCGGGCGTTGGAGATGCCCTGCAGGTCCTTTTCATACATGGCCTGGATGTCGTTATTGACGCGGGCCACCGTCTGCATGCCCAGCACGCTGAGCACGGCGGTCATGACGAGGATGACGAAGAAGGCAAATGCCAGCTTCGCGGTCAGCGAAGACCGGTGGTAGTGCTGCACAAGCGCATTCATGAAACGCATTCCTCTCTGCACCAGCGCGGAGTCTGGCCCGGCGACCGGCCGCCGGTGGCTGTCATGGATGGAGCACGGACCAGGCCATGCTCAGGGCGTGGGTGGGCTGGCCGGCGTCGTCGCCAGCTCCAGGTGCCGGGCCTTCTCGGCCATGTCCGCATCGCTGTCGGCAAACTTCTGCGCAATGCGCTGGAACTCGTCGAGCATGCCGAGGAAGGCGTCCAGGATGTCCGGGTCGAAATGCGAACCCCGGCCCTCGCGCATGATGTCCACCGCCTTTGCGTGCGGCATGCCTTCCTTGTAGACACGGCGGCTGATCAGTGCGTCGTAAACGTCGGCCACGGCCATGATGCGCGCCGACAGCGGAATCGCCTCGCCCGCCAGGCCCTGCGGATAGCCGCTGCCGTCCCACTTCTCCTGGTGGCCGTAGGCGATCTCTTTGGCGTACTGCAAAAACTCCACCGGCATGCCCAGCTGGTCCTCGGCGTGCTGTATCGCGTCCCGGCCCAGGGTGGTGTGGGTCTTCATCACCTCGAATTCGTGCGGCTCGAAGCGCCCGGGCTTGAGCAGGATCCGGTCCGGGATGCCGACCTTGCCGATGTCGTGCAGGGGCGCCGACTTGTAGAGCATGTCGATCACATGGTCGCTCAGCGCCGCGCTGAAGCGGGGGTGGTCTTTCAGCGCCGTGGCCAGCGCCCGCACGTAGTGCTGCGTGCGGCGGATGTGGTTGCCGGTTTCGTTGTCGCGGGTTTCGGCCAGGGAAGCCATGGCCAGGATGGTCACGTCCTGGATCGCAGCCAGTTCGCGTGTGCGTTTTTGCACCTCGGTCTGCAAGAATTGGTTCTGGTCGCGCAGGAAGTCGGCGCCCGCCTTGGCCTGCAACTGCGTGGCCACGCGCGCCAGCACAATGGGCGGGTTGATGGGCTTGGTGATGAAATCGGCCGCGCCCAGCGCCAGCCCCACTTTCTCGTCCTCCGTCCCCGTCATGGCGGTCAGGAAGATGATGGGAATGTCGCGCGTGGCGGGCGCCTCCTTGAGCTGGCGGCACACCTCGTGGCCCGACATGCCGGGCATCATCACGTCCAGCAGGATCAGGTCGGGCGGGGGCGTGCTGCGCGCGATCTGCAAGGCCTTTTCGCCCGAGCCTGCCAGCTTCACGCGGTACTGGTCCTTGAGCAGGCCGGACAGTACCCACAGGTTGTCGGAAGAATCATCGACAGCAAGTATCAGTGGGCGCAACGCTTCTCCCAATGGTTCTGGCATCACCCGCTCCCTTTATTTATAGGCACTCCACTGACACCACTATCTCCTACCCTTGCCGGTTTGACAAGCATCGCTTGTCCATCCGCGCGGTATGCGTTGTACCAAGGTGCACACCGGCGGGCCACCATGTTCCGTACGCCTTAGGCCGTATTCAGCAGCACGCGTCCATTCCCCATACTCCGCAATACGGACACACCGGCACGTGGGTGCAGCGCCAGCCACTCCAGCGCATCCGCACCAGCCACGATCTTCCCCATGCTCATCGCCCAGCTTTCAGACCCCCATGTGCGCGAAGCCGGCGTTTTCTACCAGCGCGTGGTGGACTCGAACCGCATGTTCGCCCAGGCCCTGGCCCACCTGCATGCGCTGGACCGCCGGCCCGACCTGATCGTGCTGACCGGCGACCTGGTGGACCATGGCCGGCCTGCGGAGTACCAGGAGGTGCGGCGCCTGCTGGTCACCACCAGCATCCCCTGGCTGGCGATGGCCGGCAACCACGACGAGCGAGAGGCATTCCGAGCGGCCTTCCACGACCAGGCGTACCTGGCCCGCGCAGGGGCGCTGCATTTCTGCGTGGACGACCACCCGGTACGCATCGTCGCCTTTGACTCCTGCATCCCCGGGCGGCACCATGGCCGTGTGGATGCGGCGGCGCTGGCCTGGCTCGACGCCACCCTGTCGGAAGCACGCAACAAGCCCACCTTGCTCATGCTGCACCACCCGCCCTTCACAAGCGGCATTCCGTACATGGACGACTACCGCTGCACCGAGACCGAAGGACTCGAAGCCGTGGTGCGCGCCCACCCGCAAGTGGAGCGCGTGCTGTGCGGCCACGTGCACCGCAGCATGCTGCGGCGCTGGGCGGGTACGGTGGTGTGCACCGCGCCCAGCACCACCACCGAGATCTGCCTGCAGCTGCGCCCGGATGCGGCACCTGCCTCGGTCGTCGGCCCTGCGGGCTGCCTGCTGCACCTGTGGGACCCGGTGCACGGCATGGTCAGCCACCTGAGCCACATCGGGCGCTTCGAGGGGCCCTACCCGTTTGCGTAGCCCCCTGGGCGCGCCAGGCCTCCAGCCTGCGAGCCAAGCAAACGGCTGCGGGCACTGAAGCCGAAGCCCTTCGGAGCACAGGGCATGCACCGGCGGCCTTGTCGCCCGGAGAACGCGCCATGCCCTGGGCAAAGCACTGCCGGCTTCGGCGCACGCCCCACGCCCCACACCCCACACCCCACACCCCACACCCCACCTTCGGCCATGCAGAGAGCTCTGCAGCAGACTATCCGCCTGATGGACACTTATCCAAAAATTTGACACAGATCAAATCATCCATAAAATGGACACAAGTCTCATCAGACGAACAATCTATTCCAACCCACCGACCCCCACGGAGACGACTGTGAACAAGGAAATGTCTGAAACGCTCACCCGCGTAGGCCCCGGTACGCGCATGGGCAACCTGATGCGCCGCTACTGGGTGCCTGCTCTGGCGTGCGCCGAAATACCCGAGCCCGATGGCCCGCAGGTGCGCGTGCAACTGCTGGGCGAAAAGCTGCTCGCCTTTCGCAACACCGACGGCCAGGCCTGCCTGATCGGCGAGTTCTGCTCGCACCGGGGCGTGTCGCTCTACTTCGGGCGCAACGAAGAGAACGGCATCCGCTGCGCCTACCACGGCGTCAAGTTCGACGGCAAGGGCCAGTGCGTGGACGTGCCCTCCTCGCCCCAGGCCTGCTCGCGCATGCACATCAAGGGCTACCCCTGTGTGGAGCGTGGCGGCATCGTCTGGGCCTACATGGGCCCGGCCGACCAGCAGCCCGCGCCGCCCGAGCTGGAGTGGTGCACCCTGCCGCCCGAGCATGTATTCGTCTCCAAGCGCCTGCAGTACAGCAACTGGCTGCAGGCCATGGAAGGCGGCATCGACACGGCCCACGTCTCGTACGTGCACCGCTTCGAGGTGGACACCGACCCCATGCACCAGGGCGTGAAGGCGCTCGACTACATCAAGGCCGATGGCAACGTGAAGTTCGAGATCGAGCAGACCCCCTTCGGGCTGAGCCTGTTCGGGCGGCGCAACGGCGAGGCCGATTCGTACTACTGGCGCATCACGCAGTACCTGTTCCCGTGGTTCACGCTGATCGCGCCGTTCGGCGAGCACGCGCTGGGCGGCCATGTGTGGGTGCCCATCGACGACCACAGCTGCTGGGCCTGGAGCATCAACTGGCAGCCTGCCCACCCGCTCACCGCCGAGGAGCGCACTGCGATGGAGGAAGGCAAAGGCATCCACGTCGAGTACGAGGCGCCGGGCAGCTTCGTCCCCAAGGCCAACCGCGACAACGACTACGGCATGGACCGCGTGGCCCAGCGCGAGGACCGCTCCTACAGCGGCATCTTCGGCTTCTCGGCGCAGGACTACTCGCTGCAGGAGAGCATGGGTTCCATCCAGGACCACGAGGCCGAGAAGCTGCTGCCCACCGACAAGGCCATCGTCATGGCCCGGCGCATGCTGCACGAGGCGGCCCTCGGCCTGGAGCAGGGCCAGACGCCACCGGCGCTCGATGCCAGCGCGCAGCACGTGCGCCCTGCCGGCGTGCTGCTGCCCAAGGACCAGGACCCCGTGGCCTGGGCGCGCGAGGAACTGGCCGACGCCACGAAGAAGCCGGTCTTCAGCCTCTGACCCAAGCGCCCCAGCGGGGCGCCCGCACGATCGACCACTACGGAGACAACGATGAAATTCCCCACGAAACTGGCCTTCACCTTGGCCGCATGGGCCTGCGCGGCCACCGCCGCCTGGGCACAGACAGCCGCAGCCACCGACTGGCGCCCGACCAAGCCGGTGCGCATCGTCGTGCCCATCACCGGCAGCACCAACGACGTGCTGGCGCGCATGATTGCGCCCAAGCTGCAGGAGGCGATGGGCCAGCCCTTCTTCGTCGAGAACAAGCCGGGCGCGGGCGGCAACATCGGCGCCGCCGAAGTGAGCCGTGCGGCCCCGGACGGCCACACCCTGCTGATCGGCTACAACGGGCCGCTGGCCATCAACGCCACGCTGTTCGACAAGATGCCCTATGACCCGCAGAAGGACCTGGCGCCCATCACACTGGCCGTGAAGTCGCCGCAGTACCTGGTGGTGAACCCGGACTCCGGCATCACCGACGTGCGGGACTTCATCGCCAAGGCCAAGGCCGACCCGAAGAAGTTCGCCTACGGCTCGGTGGCCATGGGCAGCGCCTCGCACCTGACCATGGAGATGATGAAGTCGGCCGCTGGCTTCCAGATGACGCACGTGCCCTACCGCGGCGCAGGCCCGGCCATCACGGACCTTATCGCGGGCAATATCCAGGCCGGCTTCTTCGTGCCGGGCAATGTGCAGGGTTTCGTCAAGGAGGGGCGCCTGAAGCTGCTGGCTTCCACCGGTCCCAAGCGCTTTCCGAGCACGCCGGACGTCCCCACCCTGGCCGAGTCGGGCCTGAAGGATTTCGAGGCCACGTCGTGGATCGGCCTGCTCGCGCCGGCCAACACGCCGCCGGCCATCGTCAACAGCTACCACCAGGCGATGGTGCGCATACTGAACTCGCCCGACATCACCAAGCGCCTGCAGGAGATGGAGTTCGAGGTCGTCGCCAGCACGCCCAAACAGTTCAGCGACTGGATCGCCACCGAGATCACGCGCTGGGGCAAGGTCATCAAAGCCACTGGCGCGAAGGCAGATTAAGACGATGCGCAACGAACTCCGACTCGCAGGGCGCACCGCCCTGATCACTGGTGCGGGCGCGGGCATCGGCGCCGCAGCCGCCCATCTCTTTTGCCGCGAAGGCGCCGCCGTGCTGCTGGTGGACGCCAACGGCGAGGCGCTCGAACGCACACGAACGGCCATCGAAGAGGCCCTGCCCGGCGCACGCCTGGCCTGCGCCACGGCCGACGTGGCCGACGAGGCAGCCGCCCTGGCCGCCGTGCAGCAGTGCAGCACGCTGTGGGGGGGCCTCGACATCCTGGTGAACAACGCGGCCATGCGCAACTACAGCGCGGCAGCGGACGCCACGGCCGCCGAATGGCATGCCATGGTGGGCGTGAACCTGGTGGGCATGTCCAACTACTGCCGCGCGGCCCTGCCGGCGCTGCGCACGGCGGGCACAGGCAGCATCGTCAACGTGTCATCGTGCTACGCCGTCACCGGGCGCAAGGGCATGGCGCTGTACGACGCGACCAAGGCCGCCCAGCTGGCATACACGCGCAGCCTGGCCTTCGAGGAAGCCGCGCACGGCGTGCGCGCCAACGCGGTGTGCCCCGGCTCCACGCTGACCGATTTCCACGTCGGCCGCGCGCAGGGGGCGGGCAAGAGCGTCGAGCAGCTCAAGGTGGAGCGCAAGGACACCTCGCTGATCGGCCGCTGGGCATCGCCCGAAGAGATCGCCTGGCCCATCCTCTGGCTCGCATCCGGCGAAGCCTCGTTCATCACCGGCACCACGCTGATGGTGGACGGTGGCCTGCACATCATGTGAGAGCGCCATGTCCTCCAGCTCCCTTCAGGCATTCGTTCAGCAGCTGCGGTACGAGGCGGCGGGCACCGTCAGCGTGGAGCTGCGCCCGCTGGCGCCGGCCACGGCCTTCGCGCAGGCGGTCGAAGCCGGTGACCACATCGACCTGCACCTGGCCGATGGCCTCACGCGCAGCTACTCGCTGACCAACCCCGGCGAAAGCCACCGCTACGTGGTGGCCGTGGCGCTGGACAAGGCCAGCCGCGGGGGCTCGCGCTTCGTGCACGAATCCCTGCGCGTGGGCCGACAGATCGCCATCGGCGGGCCGCGCAACCACTTCGCGCTCGACGAAGCCGCGCCCTACAGCGTGCTCGTGGCGGGCGGGATCGGCATCACACCCATCTACGCCATGCAGCAGCGGCTGGCAGCGCTCGGGCGCCCGGCCCACCTCATCTACTGCGCGGGCAGCCGCCAGAGCGCGGCCTTCGTGGCCGAGATCGAGTCGCTCGCCGCCGCCTCCCAAGGCCGGCTCACGGTGGACTGGCATTTCAAGGACGAGCGCGGCACGCGCGCCGACCTGCCCCACCTGCTGGCCGGCCACCCCGCTGGCACGCACTTCTACTGCTGCGGCCCCCTGCCCCTGCTGGATGCCTATGAGCAGGCCTGCGAACAGCTGGGCCTGGCCCATGTGCACCTGGAGCGCTTTGCCGCCGCGCCGCTGGCCGCGCCCCAGACGCCCCAGGACGGCTATGCCGTGGAGCTGCGCAAGTCCGGCAAGACCGTGCACGTGGCGCCCGGCATCGCGCTGCTGGACGCACTGATCGACGCTGGCATGAACCCCGAGTACAGCTGCCGCGAGGGGGTGTGCGGCGCCTGCGAGGTCAAGGTCATCTCGGGCGATGTGGACCACCGCGACCTGATCCTGAGCAAACAGGAGCAGGCGGCCAATCGGTCGATGATGGTCTGCGTCTCGGGCTGCAAGTCGGGAAGCCTCGTGCTCGACTGCTGAACACCGCCACCCATGCAAACGCCGGCCGTTGCGCAATGCAACGGCCGGCGTTCCTTGTTGGCAAGCGTCAATCCAGCAGTTCTGGCTGCTCGGCAATCACCTTGTCCATCAGCGGCTGCATGGCGAACCAACCCGCGCGGTGCGAGCCGACCTGGCGCGCCGTGGCGGCGGCCGTGGCCGCGTCGATCTCCACGGGCGAACCCACCGCGCAGGCCAGCAGGTACTGCTCGAAGGCGCGCTCCATGCGCAAAAACCAGAAGACCGCCTCGTCCACCGAATGGCCCACGGTGAAGTGCGCGTGGTTGCGGCAGATCACGGCCTTGCCCTGGCCCAGGCTCTGGGCGATGAGGTCGCCTTCGGACAGCTCGCTGGCAATGCCGCCATAGGCCTGCATGACGGCATGGTCGCCGTAGAACGCGCAGGCCTCCTGCGTGATGGGCGGCAGCGGCCGGCCCAGCGAGGCAAAGGCCGTACCGTAGCGCGAATGCGAGTGCGCTGCCGCCACCACATCGGGCCGCGCGCGGTGGATGCGCGAGTGGATGGAGAACGCCGCCGCATTCACCGGGTGCTGGCCCTGCACGATGCGCCCGTCGTGGTCGATGAGCACCAGGTCGGACACCTTGATGCGGCTGAAATGCAGGCCCAGGGGGTTGACCCAGAAGTGGTCCGTGAGAATGGGGTCGCGCGCGCTGATGTGGCCCGCGATGCCGGCCTCAAAGCCATGCATCGCGAAGATGCGAAAGCCTGCAGCCAGGCGCTGCTTCAAGTGCAGGCGCTCGTCCTCCGGGCTGGCGAACACCGGTGGGGTGGGCCAGTTCAGGCCCGTGCTGGTGGCCTGCAGCAGCACCTCGGGGGTGGATTGTTGGGTGGTGGCGGGCATCGCGTCGCCTTTCAATCGGCCTTCACGCCGCTGCGCCGGGCGGCCTCTTTCCAGCGCACGATCTCGCTGTCGATCTGATCGGAGAACTGGGCCGGGCTGCTGGAAGCAACGGGCGTCACCCCCAGGGCCTCCAGCCGCTGCCTGGCTTCCGGCGTGGCCGCGATGCGCTCCACCTCGGCATGCAGGCGCTTGACGATCTCGGGCGGCGTGTTGGCCGGCGCGAACAGGCCGCTCCAGAGCGTGATGGTGGCGTCGATGCCCAGTTCCTTCATCGTCGGCACGTCGGGGTACTGCTTCATGCGCTCGGCGGAGGTCACCGCCAGGGGCTTGGCCTTGCCGCTGTTGATGCCCGTGGCCGCCGGGCCTGCGTCGATGATGGTCATGGACACCGTCTTGGACATCACCGCCGTCACCGACTCCATGCTGCCCTTGTAGCCGATGTGCGAGAACTTCGCGCCCGTGGCCTCGTTGAACAGTTCGGTGATCAGCTGGAACGACGCCGCGCTGGCCCCGTAGTTGGAGCGCTCGGGGTTGCGGATGGAGGCCTCCACCAGTTCCTTGACGTTGCGCGCCGGGTCGTCCTTGTTGGCGATCAGCACCAGGGGGAAGGTGCCGGTCAGCGAGATGGGCGCGAAGTCCGTGGGCTTGTAGGGCAGCTTCGAATACAGCGCATGGTTGAACACCATGGGGCCGCTGGCGCCCATGAGCAGGGTGTAGCCATCGGGCTTGGCGCGCGCCACGGCCTGGGCACCGATGATGGAGGCGACCCCGGCGCGGTTCTCCACGATGACCGTCTGCTTGAGCACAGGCTGCAGCTTTTCGGCCAGGAAGCGCGCGATCACGTCGTTGGCGCCCCCGGGCGCATAGCCCACGATGATGGTGATGGGCTTGTCGGGCCACTGCGCCGCGGTGGCGCCCATGGAGGCGCCCATGGAAGTGGCCAGGCAGGTGAGTGCCAGGAGGGTCTTGGTGGCTCGGCCGAGCCCGGTGGTTGCGTGCGTCATGTGTCTCCTTTTTATGCTTGTTTGGGGAATGTCCGGTGGAGTCCCACCTATCGTGGCATGCGGCCTGCCATCAGGCCACTTCCACGTCGATGACGCTGGGGCCCTGGCGCTGCAGGGCCTGTGCAAGCGCTGGCTCGACCTGCTCCCAGCGGTCCACCTTCTCGCCAAAGCAGCCCTGCGACGTGGCCAGGCCGCTGAAATCGATGCCGGGGATGTCGATGCCGACCAGTTTTTCACTCGGCGCGAAGCCGAGCACGCCGGCAAAGCGCTTGAGCGCCGCATAGCGGCGGTTGTTGAGCACCACGAAGACCACGTTGGCGCCCTGCTGGGCAGCCGTCCACAGGCTCTGGATGCTGTACATGCTGGAGCCGTCGCCAATCACGCAGATGACACGCCGGTCGCGCCGCGCCATGGCGATGCCCACGGCCGCCGGCATGCCGTAGCCCAGCCCGCCGCTGGCCATGGTGTAGAAGGTGCCGGGCTCGGTGATGGGCAGGTACTGGTGCATCACCACGCGGGCCGTGGGCGCCTCCTCGACGATGATGTCGCGCGCATCACGCAGCCGCGACAGGGTCTGCAGCACGTAGGCCACGCTGGTGGGGCTGGTGCCCTCGGCCAGCGCGGGCCGGGGGCGGCGCGGCACGTCGGCCGCGAGCCGCTCGCCCAGGCCCTGCAGCAGCGCCTGCAGCCCCAGGCGCACGCTGCCGTGCACCGCAATGCCCTGGGGCACGGATGCCACGGCTTCGGCGTCGTCGGTCAGCACCGCCAACACGGCGCCCTCGGGCAGGTGCGAGCCTTCGGTATCGCGCTCCACGTGGTAGGTGAACGCAGGCCCGCCGACCACCAGCACCAGGTCATGGCCGTGCAGTTGCTCACGGATGGCCGCCGCCGAGGCGGGCAGGAAGCCCTGGAAATGGGGATGTGTCTCGGGGAACGATGCGCGCGAGGACATGGGCGCCCCGAAGACGGCAGCCTGGCAAGCCTCTGCCAGCTGCACCGCTTCGGGCCAGGCCGACTCCCGATCGATGGCCGCGCCCACCACCAGGGCGACGCGCCGGCTGCGGCCGATCAGCACCCGCAGCCGCTGGATCTGCGCCGGGTCGGGCGCCACCACCTGGCTGACCTGCGCCGCCATCAGCGGCTGACAGCCCTTGTCCCAGTCGTCTGCCGGCACCGAAACCAGAACGGGGCCGCGCGGTTGCTGCATTGCGATGTGGTAGGCCTTGCGGATGGCTGCGGGCACGTCCTCCGCACGCGCGGGTTCGATGCTCCACTTCACGTAGGGCTGGGGCAGCTCGGCCGCGCGGCGCGAGTTCAGGTAGGGGTCGAAGGGCTGGATCGAGCGCGACTGCTGCCCCGCGATGATGACCAGCGGCGTCTGGTTCTTGAAGGCAGTGTAGATGTTGCCCATGGCGTTGCCCACGCCGGCAGCCGAGTGCAGGTTCACGAACGCGGCGTTGCCGCTGGCCTGCGCGTATCCGTCGGCCATGCCGACCACCGAGGCCTCCTGCAGGCCCAGCACGTACTCGAAATCGTCGGGGAAGTTGCGCACCATCGGCAGCTCGGTGGAGCCGGGGTTGCCGAAGATCTTCGTGCAGCCCACCTCGCGCATCAGGTGGTAGAAGGTGTCGCGCACGCTGGGCAGGGCCAGTCCCTGCAGGGCCTGGGTCGTAATTGGGGATGAATTCATCGGGTCGCTTTCTGCTGCGGGGTCACGCAATGTGGCTCTGGTAGACATGCTTGGTCACCAGGAAGTCGTTCATGCCCTCCACGCCATGCAGCCGGCCGTAGCCGCTGTCGCGCTCGCCGCCGGTCTCGATCTCGGCAAAGAGCTTGTTGTGCGCGTTGATCCAGACGCTGCCCGAGCGCAGCCGGCTGGCGACGCGCCGGGCCTTGCCCGCGTCGCCCGTCCAGACGCTGGCCGCCAGGCCATAGCGCGTGGCGTTGGCGCGCATGACGGCATCGTCCTCGTCCTTGAAGCGCTCGATCACCATCACCGGGCCGAACAATTCGTTCTGCACCAGCGGGCTGGCGAGGTCGTCCACGGCGATCAGGCTCGGGGCGATGAAGGCACCCCGGGCCAGCGCGCCGCCCGGCACCTCGCCGTGCACCAGCACCTTGCCCGAGGCGCCTGGCGCGCCCTCCACCAGCGCGCGGATGCGCTCGCGGTTGGCTACGTCGATCAGCGGCCCCATGCCGGAGGCGGGGTCCATGCCCGGGCCGGGCTGCACGCGGCGCATGGCCTGGGCGAGTTCGGCCGCAAAGCGGTCGTAGACCGATTCGTGCACCAGCACCCGGGCCAGCGCCGTGCACTGCTGGCCCGACAGGATCAGCCCGCCCGCCAGCATGCCGCGCACGGTGGCGGCGATGTCGCAGTCGCCAAAGACCACACCGGCGGCCTTGCCACCCAGCTCCAGCGACAGGCGCGTGAGATTTCCCGCCGTGGCCCGTGCGATGGCCTTGCCCACGGCGGTGGAGCCGGTGAAGCTGATCACGCCCACGTCGGGCGACTCGCACAGCGCGCGCGCCACTTCGGCGCCGGACTCGGTGACGGTGTTGACCACGCCGGCCGGCACGCGCGGGTCGCACAGCACCGTCTCCAGCACCAGGTTGCTCACCAGCGCGGTCTGGTGCGCGGGCTTGACGACCACGGTGCAGCCGGCCGCCAGCGCGGGGCCCAGCGAGCGCACGAGCAAGGTCACCGGTGCGTTCCAGGGCACGATGATCACCGCCACGCCGGCCGCCTCGCGGTGCAGCGTGCTGAAGCAGCCCGGCTCGATCTCGACCACCCGCCCGAACAGGTTGCGCGCCAGGCCGGCGTAGTAGCGCAGCTCGGAAATGGCAGCGCCCACCTCGCCCAGGGCCTCGCGCAGCAGCTTGCCGTTTTGCGCGACGAGCAGGTGGGCCACCTGCTCGCGGCGCTCCTCCAGCCGGGTGGCGGCGGCCAGCAGCACCTCCGAGCGCAGCCGGGCATCGTGCTTCCAGGACGTGGCATGGAATGCGCGGTCGGCGGCGGCGATGGCGGCCTGCGCGTCTGCGGCCGTGCCCTCCACGAACTCCCCGGCCGGCTCGCCCGTGGCGGGGTTCAGCGTGGTGCCGATGGCTCCGCGTGCGGGCACCCAGGCCCCGTCAATGTAATGCTGCGCCACCTTCGTCATGGATCGTGTCTCCTGGTTGTCGTTCAGTTGCGCAGTATTGGTGGCAAGCCATCAACAATCCAATGAATAAAATGACTTAGCTATACAAAACAGGACATACCTCATGGACTGGACACAACGCATCCGCCTGCGCCACCTGCAGCTGCTGGTCAGCCTGGCCGAGACACAGAACGTGAGCCGCTCGGCCGAGCTGTTGCACATGACGCAGCCCGCGCTCTCCAAATGGCTCAAGGACCTGGAGGCCGACATCGGCGTGGTGCTGTTCGAGCGGCACGCGCGGGGCCTTCGGCCCACGCACTACTGCGAGGCACTGATCGAGCACGCCCGGCGCATCGGCGTCGACCTGGACCGGGCGCGTGACGAAATGGCGCTGCTGGTGGCCGGCAGCACCGGCTACGTGGCCATCGGCGGATCGGGGGCGACGATTGCCAGCACCGTGCCGGCGGCGGTGCTGGCCCTGCTGCAGGCCATGCCGCGCGCCCGCGTGGACATCTTCGAAGGCACGATGGACCGGCTGATGGAAATGCTGGGCCGGCGCGAACTCGATATCGCGGTGGGCCGCTACCAGCCGCAGTACCTGACGGCGCAGGTCGAATCGGAAGCGCTCTACGACGAGCCCCTGCACTTCGTGGCGCGCAAGGGCCACCCGCTGCACCGCCTCAAGTCCATGGGCTGGGACGACCTGTACCGCTACCGCTGGGTGGTGTTCAGCCCCGACACGCCGGTGCGCACCCTGCTCAACGAAGAGCTGCGCCTGGCCAACCGCAGCCTGCCGGCCGATGCGCTGCAGTCGAACTCGGTGTTCGCCAGCTTCTCGATGCTGACCGCCAGCGACATGGTGACCATCGCCTCAGAGCGCTCCATCGCGCAGTACGAGCGCATGGGGGCGCTGAAAAGGCTGCCCATCCGCTTCAGCGCCGCCCCGCCGGTGATGATGTACTGGCGCCGCGACACCTCGCGCAGCGCCGCCATGGACATGGCCCTGCAGTGCCTGCGTGAACTCGAAGCTTCTTGAGGAAAATCGCCCCGGAATCGAGTCCGCCAGACGGACAATTCACGCTACAGTAGCACCATGAAAATACCCACTGCGTCGGCAGCCGATGCCACTGCCGACACCGACAAATCCGAGGGCGGCGTGCGCGCCGTGCAGCGCGCGCTGGACATTCTGCTGGCCTTCAAGCCCGGCGACGATGGCCTGCTGGTGGCCGAGTTGCTCAAGCGCGTGGACCTGAGCCGCCCCACCCTGTACCGCCTGCTCGACACGCTGGACGCCAAGGGCTTTCTCAGCTCGCAGGGCGAGCCCCAGCGCTTTCGCCTGGGCCCTGCCGTGGCGCAGCTGGCGCATGCCTGGTCGGCCGGCACCAGCTACGAGACTGTGGCCCAGCCCATGATGCGCCGGCTGTGGGAGACCACGCGCGAGACCGTGTCGCTGCACGTGCAGGAAGGCGTCGACCGCGTCTGCGTAGCCGAGCTGCCCAGCACCCAGCCGCTGAGTTTCCGGCGCGGCGTGGGCTACCGCGAGAAGCTGGTGCGCGGCGCCAGCGGCCGCTCCATCCTGGCCTGGCTGAATGTCGACGCACGCGACCTGCCGGCGTATGGCGCGACCAGCGCGGCAGATGCGAAGCGGGTCACCGGTCAGCTCCAGCAAGTGCGCAGCGACGGCCATGCCACCAGCCGCGACGAACTGATCCAGGGCGCGGTCGCCATCGCCGCCCCTTTCTTCGAGAGCAGTGGCCGCGTGGTGGGCTCGCTGGGCCTGTTCGGCCCGAGCGCCCGGCTCAGCGAAGCGCTGGTGAAAGACTATGCCGCGCTGGTGCAGGAGGAAGCGCGGGCGCTGTCGGCGGCGCTGGGGTTTGCGGGGCCCTACCCGGCCGTGCATTCAAGCAAGGCGTAGGCGGGAACAGAGCCCACGCTGCCGGTGCCCTCACCGCACCATGCACGGCGCCTTGTTGTTGAACTTCCACCCCGGAATCAGGTACTGCATGGCTATCGCGTCGTCGCGCGCGCCCAGGCCATGCTCCAGGTACAGGCGGTGGGCGCGCTCGACCTCGTCCATGTCCAGCTCCACGCCCAGGCCGGGCTTCTTGGGCAACTGGATGAAGCCGTCCTTGATCTGGAACGGCTCCTTGGTCAGGCGCTCGCCGTCCTGCCAGATCCAGTGCGTGTCGATCGCGGTCACGCGGCCTGGGGCGGCGGCGCCCACGTGGGTGAACATGGCCAGCGAGACGTCGAAGTGGTTGTTGGAATGCGAGCCCCAGGTCAGGCCGAAGGCCTGGCACATCTGCGCCACGCGCACCGAGCCGGCCATGGTCCAGAAGTGCGGGTCGGCCAGGGGGATGTCCACCGACTGCAGGGCCAGGCTGTGCGCCATTTCGCGCCAGTCGGTGGCCACCATGTTGGTGGCGGTGGGCAGGCCCGTGGCGCGGCGGAACTCGGCCATCACCTCGCGGCCCGAGAACACGCCTTCGGCGCCGCAGGGGTCTTCGGCATAGGCCATCACGCCGTGCAGGTCGCGCGTAATGCGGATGGCGTCTTTCAGCAGCCAGCCGCCGTTGGGGTCCAGCGTCACGCGGGCCTCGGGAAAGCGCTCGTGCAGCGCGCGGATGGCCTCGACCTCTTCTTCGCCGCGCAGCACGCCGCCCTTGAGCTTGAAGTCGGCAAAGCCATACCGCTCGTAAGCCGCCTCGGCCAGGCGCACGATGCCATCGGCGGTCATGGCCTTCTCGTTGCGCAGGCGAAACCAGTCGTTGTCGGCACCGGGCTCGGTGCGGTAGGCCAGGTCGGTCTTGGCGCGGTCGCCCACGTAGAACAGGTAGCCCAGCATCTGCACCGCCTCGCGCTGCACGCCATCGCCCAGCAGCGCGGCCACGGGCACGTCCAGGTGCTGGCCCAGCAGGTCGAGGAAGGCCGATTCCACGGCGGTGACGGCGTGGATGGTGATGCGCAGGTCGAAGGTCTGCAGGCCGCGCCCGCCCGCATCGCGGTCGGCGAACTGGGCGCGCATGGCGTTGAGCACGGCGTTGTGGTGGCCGATGGGCCGGCCCACGATCAACGGCCGCGCGTCCTCGATGGTCTGGCGGATCTTCTCGCCGCCGGGTACCTCGCCCACCCCGGTGTTGCCCGCGCTGTCGCGCAGGATGATCAGGTTGCGCGTGAAGAAGGGGCCGTGTGCGCCGCTCAGGTTCATGAGCATGCTGTCGTGCCCCGCCACGGGCACCACGCGCAGTTCGGTGACGACGGGGGTGCTGGTGGCAGAGGGGGTGGAGGAGGTCATGGTGGTCAAAAGACAGTAAGGAGGCGCGCAGGGGCGCCCCCTGGGTTGCTCAATCTGCGGTGATCTTGCGGGTTTCTATGACGGTCTTCCAGCGGGCGAACTCGCGCGCCTGGTAGGCGGTGAAGGCCTCGGGCGTGCTGGCCACGATCTCCAGGCCCTGGTCGAGCATGCGCTTCTTCACCGCAGGGTCGTTCATGGCGGCGATGGCGGCGTCCGAGAGCTTCTTCTTCACGGCGGCGGGCAGGCCCTTGGGCGCGGCCATGCCTTGCCACGAATAGACCTCAGCACCGGCCACGCCAGCCTCGGCCAGCGTGGGCACATCGGGCAGCACGGGGCTGCGCTTGTCGCCGGTGACGGCAATCGCATGCAGCTTGCCGGCGCGGATGTGCGCGAGCACCGCGTTCACGTTCTGGAACGAGAACTCCACCTGCCCGCCCAGCAGGTCGTTGATGGCCGGGGCGCCGCCCTTGTAGGGGATGTGCAGGCCCTCGGTACCGCTTTGCTGCCAGAAGACTTCGGCCGAGAGGTGGTCTGACGAGCCGTTGCCCGAACTGGCGAAGCTCACCTTGCCGGGGTTGGCCTTGAGCTGGGCGATCACCTCCTTGACGGTGCGCGCCTTCTGGTTGGGCGCGGCCACCAGCACGTTGGGCGC
The DNA here is from genome assembly GCF_001428665.1 of Acidovorax sp. Root219. GTDB lineage: Bacteria > Pseudomonadota > Gammaproteobacteria > Burkholderiales > Burkholderiaceae_C > Acidovorax. The sequence goes on along the minus strand of NZ_LMIJ01000002.1, from coordinate 723 downwards.
CTGCACGGGCACGGTGATGTAGTCGAAATCCTTGAGCGCGTCATACGGCACGCTCTTGAGCAGGTGCGGCGCCACAACGAAGGCCCCGAGCGAGGACACCAACAGCGTGTAGCCATCGGGCGCGGCGCGCTTGACCGCACCGGCACCCAGCGTGCCCGTGGCACCGGGGCGGTTGTCCACCACGAAGCTCTGCCCCAGCTTCTCGCCCATGTGCAGGGCCATGGCCCGCGCCACCATGTCGGTGGAGCCACCGGCCGGGAACGGCACGACGATGGTCACGGGCTTTTCGGGCCAGGGGGTGGTCTGTGCCGTTGCGGCAAAAGCCAGGGTGCAGGCGCTGGCAAGCAGCAGCAGTTTCTTGACGAACATGGTGGGTGTCTCCGGAGGTGGTGGTGGTGTCGTTGCGGTAGCCCTCTGCGGGGCCTTGGGGGTTTGCGTGGGGCGGAGGCTGCGCATAGAGCGGATAACAAAACTCAGCGAAGCGGTTCTGGCTAGGCGCTGCGTCGTAGGCAGTACGAGTAGTACGACAAGACGCGGCAACGACGCCAGAAGAGTTTTGTTAGCCGCTCTTACTGCGGGCCCAGCTTTGCAATGAGCGCCTTGAGCTGCTCCATCTCGGCCGGCTTCAAGTCCGTCAGCGGCGCGCGCACCGGCCCTGCGTCGTGGCCCACCAGCTTGGCGCCGGCCTTGATGATGCTCACGCCATAGCCTTCCACCTTGTTG
>NZ_LMIJ01000001.1:484818-484929 GCF_001428665.1 Acidovorax sp. Root219 | reverse complement strand
GCTGCTCCTGCTTGGTCAATGCGGCGCTATTATAATTTATTTCTTCTACACCCTCCAAAAGAACGTAGGCCAAGAAAAGGCGACCCCGCTGCCCGTGTCCCCCTCGCCGGT
>NZ_LMIJ01000001.1:484574-484773 GCF_001428665.1 Acidovorax sp. Root219 | reverse complement strand
CTTCTCGGCACGGTCAGAAGGGGGTGGGAGCGGGCTCCATTCGGGCCATTGCTTCGCTCGGCCTGGGCAGAGTGATCGCGCCCAAGCCGTCGGCAGCGCGCAGCGCGCGCGTCCCCGACCCCAGGCGCAGCTGCGCAGCAGCAGCCGTGTGGACCCCGCTCCCCACCCCTGCTGGCTGCGCCGAGAAGCGCAGGGGCTA
>NZ_LMIJ01000001.1:484445-484519 GCF_001428665.1 Acidovorax sp. Root219 | reverse complement strand
GAGTTCGAAGAACGCAGCGAGTTCTGCGGCACCACCCCAGGACCGAGCATCGCAGGTTGCCCGTAGCGAAGCGC
>NZ_LMIJ01000001.1:401934-484423 GCF_001428665.1 Acidovorax sp. Root219 | reverse complement strand
TCTTTTGGCGACGCAAAAGAAGGTGGGTGCGCCGCCGGGCGCACACCCCGGCCTCCGCCCTCGACCAAGGCAAGCAGCAACCATGACAAACAGTGCCATGAGAGGCCAACATCACCACCCCCCAAAACGACCCCAATCCCCCACCACAACCCCACCCTCCACCGCCCGATACTCCCCATACTGCGCCCCCGTGGCACACGCATGGTTCGGCAATATCCGCAACTGCCTCCCCACCGGAAACCGCCGCGCAATATCGCCCACGTCCGGTGACGTGGATCCACCGGCCAGCGACAGGATCCCATGCTCCTGGTTCGCACCGCTCAGCACATAGCCGTCGAGCACCGTCCCATCCACATCGCACACCTGCCCATAGCCATAGTCGTGCGACTGCTTTTGCGTACCCCGGTCGCGGCTCATGGCCATCCAGCCGGCGTCGACGATGGCCCAGCCCTTGTCCACCTGGTGGCCGATCACGGTGGTCAGCACGCTCAGGGCGATGTCGTCGGTGCTGCACACGCCCACGTTGTGCATCACCAGGTCGAACAACACATACACGCCCGCGCGCACCTCGGTCACGCCCGTGAGGTCGCGCGCCGACAGCGCCGTGGGCGTGGAGCCCACGCTCACCACGGCGCAGGGCAGGCCGGCTGCGCGCATGCGCTCGGCGGCGTGCACGCAGCCAGCGCGCTCCTGCTCGGCCAGGGCCGTGAGGGCCTCGGGGGTGTTCAGGTCGTAGCTGCCGCCCGCGTGCGTCAGGACGCCGGCCAGGCGCATGCCGCCCGCGTGCAGGGCGCGGCCCACGTCGAGCAGTGCGGCCTCGTCGGGGCGGATGCCCGAGCGGTGGCCGTCGGTGTCCACTTCGATCAGCACTTCGAACACCTCGCCGTGCTCGCGGCCGAAGTCCACGATGGCCTGGGCGGCGGCGATGTTGTCGGTGATGATCTTCAGGTCGCAGCCCTGGCGGCGCAGCGCCAGCACCTGGGGCAGCTTGTGCGGCACGGTGCCCACGGCGTAGAGGATGTCGGTGATGCCGTGGGCGAAGAACTGCGCTGCCTCCTTGAGGGTGGAGACCGTGATGCCCTGCGCGCCGGCGGCGATCTGCGCATCCGTCACGGCCGGGCACTTGGCCGTCTTGGCGTGCGGGCGAAAGCGCACGCCCAGCGCGTTCATGCGCTGCTGCATGCGCGCGATATTGCGTTGCATGCGTGGCAGCTCGATCAGCGCGGCGGGGGTGTCGATCTGCGCCAGGGGAGTCCTGGGGTGGTTGGCTGTTGCTTCTTGCATGGCGGGGGCTCCTTTTCTCTCGTGGGATCAGCCGGCGAGCAGGCTGCAGAAACGCTCCATGTCCACATTGCCGCCGCTGATCAGCACGCCCACCTTCTTGCCCTTGAGCTCGGCGGCGCGTGCACGCGCCGCCGCAAAGCCCAGGCAGCCCGTGGGCTCCACCACCAGCTTCATGCGCGTGGCGAAAAAGCGCATGGCGTCCACCAGCTGCGCATCGCTCACGGTGAGGATGTCGTCCACGTCGCGGCGGATGATGGGGAAGGTGATCTGCCCCAGGTGCTGCGTCTGCGCGCCATCGGCAATGGTCTGGGGCGTATCGATGTGCACGATGGAGCCGGTTCGGAAAGACTGCTGCCCGTCGTTGCCCGCCTCGGGCTCCACGCCGTAGAGCTTGCACCGGGGCGACAGCGCGCGCGTGGACAGGGCCGAGCCCGAGAGCAGGCCGCCGCCGCCCAGGCAGACGAAGAAGGCGTCAAGCTCGCCCACTTCTTCGAACAACTCCTTGGCGGCCGTGCCCTGGCCGGCCAGCACGTCGGCATGGTCGTACGGCGGGATCATGGTCAGGCCATCGCGCTCGGCCAGGTCGCGGGTGATCTGTTCGCGGTCTTGCGTGTAGCGGTCGTAGAACACCACGTTGGCGCCGTAGCCCTGCGTGGCCGCAATCTTGGCGGCGGGGGCGTCCTGTGGCATGACGATGGTGGCCGGCATGCCCAGCTCGCGCGCGGCCAGGGCGATGCCCTGGGCGTGGTTGCCCGACGAGAACGCGATCACCCCGGCCTTGCGCTGCGTGGCGTCGAACTGGGCCAGCGCGTTGTAGGCGCCGCGGAACTTGAACGCGCCCATGCGCTGCAGGTTCTCGCACTTGAAGAACACCTGGGCGCCCAGTTCTTCGTCGAGGATGCGCGAGGTGAGCACCGGCGTGCGGTGCGCAACGCCCGCGATGCGGCCGGCAGCGGCCACGACGTCGTCGTAGGTGGGAAGGCGGTTGGCGATGGGGGTGGTCGTGGTCATGGCAACGATGGGTGGTGGTTGAAAGCGGGGATGAGAACGGAATGAAGAGGAGAGGGGTGGTGTCACCACGGCCAGGCCATCGCAGTGCCCAGGCCCTGCGCCAGGGCCTGCGTGTGCAGCATGCGGGCGACAGTCAGGTCCTGCAGGGCCAGGCCCGTCATGTCGAACACGGTGATGTCCTGCGCGCCGCGCTGCACGGACTCCTTGCCCGTGAGCAGGTCGCCCAGCTCGGTCCATGGAAGGTCGTGGGGCGCCCACTGGGCCTCGCCAATCTGGCGGGCCTGGGTGGCGTCGTCCACGAAGAGGCGGGCGCGCTCCAGCAGGCCGTCGGGCAGCTCGCGCTTGCCTTGGGTGTCGGTGCCCACGGCGTTGATGTGGGTGCCTGGCTGCACGGCGGCTGCGTCGAACAGCGCGCCACCGCCCGGCGTGGCGGTGACCACCACGTCGCTCGCAGCCACGGCTTCATTCGCATCGGTGGCCAGGGCGATATCGCAGCGGTCGGCAAAAGCCGCCTCGAAGCCCTCGTTGCGCCGCCCTCCCTGGGCCACATAGCGCACCCGCCGCAGCCCGGGCAGCACCTGCAGCGCAAAGCGCAGCTGCACGCGCGCCTGCACGCCGGTGCCAAAGAGGCACAGCTGTTCGCTGTCCGCGCGCGCAAGGTGTTGCAGTCCTAGCGCGCCGGCCGCGCCCGTGCGCTCGGTGGTGATGGCATTGCCGTCCAGCACGCACAGCGGCCGGCCTGTTGCAGGGTCGATCAGCATGACGGTGGCCTGGTGCGGCTCGCCACCCTGCGCGCGGTTGGCGGGCCAGAAGCCAGCGGCCTTGAAACCCAGCAGCCCCTGGGTGGACACGTCGCCCGACTTGATACCGAACACCCCGCCCGTGGGCAGCGCTTCGCGCACCACGGGGAACACGCGGCCCGCGCGCTGGCTGTGCAGGGTGAAGGCCTCGCGCACGGCGTGCAGCACGTCCTGCGGCTGCAGCAGGGCGCTGACCTGGTGCGTGTCGAGCAGCAGCAGTTGCGCCTGCGCACGGGTGGCCGGTGCGATGGTGGCGCTGTTCATGCTGTCAGCTCACCACGTGCGTCGCCGTACACCGTGGCACGCGATACGCCCAGGTGCTGCGCCACCACCTCCATCGCGCGGCGCACCTCCAGGCTGCCCGACTCCCTGAGCTCGCGCAGCAGCGCGCGCCGCTCTGCTGCCTTGAGTGCGCGTGGCGCGGTGGACAGGCGCGCCGCGAACTGGTCGATGCGCTGGCGGATGGCATCGGCCCCGGCCGGGTCGAGCGACTCGGTGAGCCCCGTGTCCCCGTCGATGCCGGTGAACTGCCCCACCACGCTCTGCAGGCTGCGAAACAGCGTGAGGTCCACGTTCAGGCACAACGCGGCGATGTACTCGCCCGACGAATCCTTGATGCCCACCGAGGTGCTCTTGGCCTGGCGCCCATCGGAAAACTGGTTGGCGTAGTTGGCGATCACCTGCGGGTAGTCGGGGTCGGCGATGCGCGCCAGGCCCAGCTCGGTCGTCGGCTCGCCGACCGAGCGGCCCGAGAGATTGTTGTGGATCGCCAGGATGGACTGGCCCGGGTCCAGCAGGTCGTGCACCACCACTTCGCAGAACGGCGCAAAGGTGGCAGCGAGGCCCTGGGCCACCTGCTCGATCTGGGAGAGCAGGGCCTTTTGTTCGGGGGTGCGGTGCGGGGCAGAGGAGGGAGTGCGTTTTGCCATTTGGATAATTTATCCAAAAATGGATAAATTGTCAAAAATCATACGACCAACGGGCATGGGATGCCTGCCGCTCGGCCTGGTGGACTACCATGACGGCGTGAAAACCTCCGAAGCACTGCCCCAGTTCCGGGCCCACCAGGGCGATGCCGGCGTCAACCTCGAGCTGGGCCTGCGCAGCACCCATCTGGGCAGCGGCATCCACTACGGCCCGCTGGGGGACTGCTACAGCACCACCGGCCCGCGCCCGGGCTACCGGTGCCGGCTCTGATGGTGCAGCCCGTTCACAAAAGCCATGCCGCTCTGCGGTGGCCCTGCCGCGTGGGCCTGTTGCTGGTGGCCGCCATGCTGTGCGCGGGCTGCGCTGCACCGCGCGGGCCCATGGTGCCGCTGGGCCAGGGCAGCTTTGCCCAGTACCGCACCGAAACGCAGGATTGGATGGCGCAGCACCGTGCCTTCCAGAGTGACGAGCACGACAGCGAACTGGCGCGCAACGCGCCCATGGAGTGGCGGCCCGCGCAGCCCGCGCGCAAGGGCGTGGTGCTGTTCCACGGCCTGGGCGATTCGCCCTGGTCGTTTGCCGACATCGGGCAGGCGCTGGCGGGCCAGGGCTTTCTGGTGCGCACGGCGCTGCTGCCCGGCCACGGCACGCGCCCTGCCGACCTGATCGGTGTGGACCTGGACGACTGGCGCCGCTTGGTGGCCCAGCAGGCAGCCCTGCTGGCGCAGGAGGTGCCCGAGGTCTACCTGGGCGGCTTTTCCACCGGTGCCAACCTGGCGCTGGAGTACGCGCTGGACCACCCCGAGGTGGCGGGCTTGGTGCTTTTTTCGCCGGCCCTCAAGTCGGGCGTGCCGCTGGACTGGATCGTGCCCTGGGTGGCGCGCGTGCGCACCTGGCTGCGCCAGCCTGATTCCGCCCAGCCCCAGCAGACCCCCCTGCGCTACCTCAACGTGCCCACCAATGGCTTTGCGCAGTACTACCGCAGTGCTGCCGCCGTGCGCGAGAAGATCGCGCGCCAGCCCTATGCCCGGCCGGCCCTGCTGGTGCTGGCGCAGCACGACTCTGTGGTGGATGTGGAGCATGTGCTCGGCACCTTCGAGACCCGCTTCACCCACCCCGCCAGCCGCCTCATCTGGTATGGCGAACTGCCTGCGGGTCGTGATGCCGCCATGCCACAGCGCGAAAGCACTGGGCAGCACACGCGTGTGCTGGTGCGCACCGATAAGCTGCCGCAGCAGCGCATCAGCCAGTTCTCGCACATGGGTGTGCTGTTCTCGCCCACCAACCCGCTCTATGGCACCGAAGGCACCCAGCGCATGTGCTGGAACGGGCAGGACGCCGCCGACCAGGCCCGCTGCATGGCGGGCGAGCCGGTGTGGTATTCGGACTGGGGCTACCGCGAGAGTGCCAAGGTGCATGCACGGCTGACCTTCAACCCCTACTTTGATTGGCAGGCCGAAGTCATGCGCGAAGTGCTGGCCGCCGAGTGAGCTCGCGGAGCATCAAGAGGCTTGCCGCGGCCAACGGCTGGGCCGCTGTTGGCACGCAGGCCCGGTCGCTGCAAATGCGCCTATTTGGTTTTACAGTGGGTACCCTGCCCAAGTTGCTTGATCCCGGGCGCCCCCAACCCATGCCCAAACCCCATCACAACGTCTACGTCGTGGAACTCTCCATGGCGGTGCTGAGCGAACGCAAGTTCCGCAGGTGCAACCCGAACTACATCGAGGGCAAGCCCTGCGTGTACGTGGGCATGACCGGGCTGGACCCGGATGTGCGCTTCGACAAGCACAAGGCCGGCATCCAGGCCAACCGCTTCGTGCTGCAGTATGGGCTGCGCCTGTTGCCTGATCTGTACGAGGGCTTCAACCCCATGAGCTACCAGGATGCTGTGGACCGCGAGATCGAGGTCGGCATCGATCTGCGCTCGGCCGGGTTCGGGGTGTGGCAGGCGTGATGCGAATCAGTGCGCCACCGCGGGCCTTTTGAAAAACGCATCCAGCACCGGCACCAGGCCTGGGAACTCCACCGCGAAGCGCGCGCGGTTCACGAAGTACGCCTCGCAGGCCACGGCAAAAAATTCCGAGGGCGAGGTGGCGCCGTAGGCATCGAGCCAAGGCATCTCGGCACCGAAGCGCTCGGCCTTGATCACCGCCTCGCGAAAATCCGCGTACGCGGGCTCCCAGGCGTTCCACCAGGCCTCGTACGCGCCGCGGCCGGTGCGGGCGCCCATGAAGCCTGCGGGCAGGGGCGGGCAGCCGTTGGGCTCGCCGCTGCCGCGCATGTCGAGCTTGTGCACGAACTCGTGCACCACCACATTGGTGCCGCGCTCGGTGTTCTTGCGCCCATTGGAGGCGTGCTGCCAGCTAAGCATGATGGGGCCGCGGTCCATGGCCTCGCCCAGCAGCACCTGCTCGTGTTCGTGCACCACGCCGGCCTCGTCCACCGTCTGCCGTTTGGCCACGGCCTCGCCGGGGTGCAGCACGATGCCCACGAAATCGTCGTACCACGCGAGGGCCTTGGCCGGGTCGCCCCAGTGCAGCAGGGGCAGGCAGGCCTGCGCGGCGATGTCGATGGCCATGGCGTCGGTCACCTCCATGCCGTGCGCGCCGTGAAAGCGCTTGTGGTGCAAAAAGAGGGCGCTCAGCGCGCGCAGCTTGGACTGGTCGTGCAGCGACAAGGCGGCAAGGAAGGGATAGCGCTGCAGCGTCTGCAGCCACAGCGTGGCCGAGATGTCGGGCACGGGGGCCACGGTGGTGCGCACGCGGCGCCAGAGCCGGTTCAGGATGGGGGGCATGGTGTCAGAGCATGCCAACAAAAGCATGCGCATGGAATCAAGACCCCTCTTACTTTGGGCCGAGGGTGACGCGTTCCAAGCCCGCGTTCGACAAACGCAGTGTTTCCAGCCGGGGGGGCAATGCCGCTGCGTCCCAGTCGCTGAGCACCACGCGGGTGAGCCCTGGCGCAAGCGTGTGCTGCGCAGGGCGGTGGGTGTGGCCGTGGACCAGGGTGCTGGCGCCTGCCGCCTGCAGCCAGTCGATGGTGGCAGGGCCGTCCAGATCGGCATAGGTGGTGCCCGATTGCTTCTTGGCCTCGCTTTCCTGGCGGATGCCGCGCGCCTGGGCGCGGCGCGTGGCCAGGGGCTGGGCCAGAAAGGCCTGCTGCCAGGCACTGCTGCGCGCCTGCACGCGAAAGCGCTGGTAGTCCACGTCGGCGAGGCACAGCAGATCGCCGTGGCTCAGCACGATGCGCTGCTCGCCGAAGACCAGCACGGTGGGGTCCGCCAGGCCGACCATGCCCGTGCGCTGCAGAAAGGCCGGGCCGGCCAGGAAGTCGCGGTTGCCGTGCATGAAGTACAGCGGCAGGCGCTGTGACGCGGCGGACAGCGCAGCGCAGCCCTCGGCCTCGAAGCTGCCGGGCTCGTCCATGGCATCGTCGCCCACCCACACCTCGAACAGGTCACCCAGGATGAACAGGGCGTCGACCGGAGTGGTCTGCAGGTAGTGCCGGAACGCGGCCACGGTGGCGGGCTCGCTGGCCTGCAGGTGCAGGTCCGAAATGAAATCGACCGTGCGCCAGTGCGAGGGAGCGGTGAGCTCCTCGAACCGGGGCACGGTCGTGGTCACGGGGGTGACGGCGAAAGCGCTGGTTTACAGGGCGACCGCTTTTTCGATGATCACGTCGTCTTTCGGCACGTCATCATGGAAGCCCTTGCGGCCCGTCTTCACGGCCTTGATCTTGTCCACCACGTCGGCACCACCGACCACCTTGCCGAACACGGCATAGCCCCAGCCCTGGGCCGAGGGGGCGGTGTGGTTCAGAAAGCCGTTGTCGGCCACGTTGATGAAGAACTGGGCGGTGGCAGAGTGCGGGTCGCTCGTGCGGGCCATGGCCACGGTGTAGTTGGCGTTCTTCAGGCCGTTGTTGGCTTCGTTCTGGATCGGGGCATCGCTGGGCTTTTGCGCCATGCCGGGTTCGAAACCGCCGCCTTGCACCATGAAGCCGGGGATCACACGGTGGAAGATGGTGTTGTTGTAGTGGCCCTTGTTCACGTAGGCCAGGAAGTTCTCGGCCGACTTGGGGGCCTTTTCAGCGTCGAGTTCGAGGGTGATGACACCGTAGCCGGTGATGTGCAGTTCGACTTGGGGGTTGCTCATGGCAATGCTTCCTTCTGAATGGGTAAAAAAGGGGATTACTTCACGACCGTGGCGGACGTGATGACGATGGGGGTGGTGGGCACGTCGCCGCGCCCGGTGGGCACGGCCTTGATCTTGTCGACCACGTCGGCGCCGCTGATCACCTTGCCGAACACGGCGTAGCCATGGCCGTCAGGGCTGGGGGCGTTCAGGCTGTCGTTGTTCTTCACGTTGATGAAGAACTGGGCGGTGGCCGACTCCGGGTTGGAGGTGCGTGCCATGGCCACGGTGTAGGTGTCGTTCTTGAGGCCGTTCTTGGCCTCCAGCGGGATCGGCGGCCGGGTGGACTTTTGCTGCATGTCGGGCGTGAAACCGCCGCCCTGGATCATGAAGTTGTTGATCACGCGGTGGAAGATGGTGCCGTCGTAGTGCTTGGCGTTCACGTAGGCCAGGAAGTTCTCCACCGTCTTGGGGGCCTTGGCGGGGTCGAGTTGCAGCACGATGTCGCCCACGGAGGTGGTGAGCTTGACCTTGGGCGCATCCTGCGCGTGGGCGGGGGTTGCCAGGCCGACCAGGGCCGACAGTGCGATGCCGGCCAGCGACAGGGCCGCGTTTCTCTTGGAAATCATCCAATCACTCCTTCAAAGAATATTTGCCATTGCTGGCCCTTGCGCTTCCAGTACTGGCGCTTGACGGGGCCGGTGCGTGCGCCTTCGGCGACTTCGCCGAACGTTACCACCATGGTGTCGGTGGCGTCTGTCCAGCGCAGGTAAGACTTGTCCTTGAGCTGTATTTCACGGCCCTTCAAGGCGCGCGACTCGGCCTGCAGCACCGTGGTCCACTCCGACAGGGGCTTTTGCCGGTAGCTCTGGAAATCGGGGGCGTAAAAGCCCGTCAGCCGCGCCATGTCGCCCTGCGACTTGGCGGTGCGCCAGGCGTTGAGCACGGCCTCGAAGGCATTGCGCTCGGCCTGCACGCTGTGTGCGGCCACCCACTGCAGCTGGCGGGCAATCACCACGGGGGTGGAGCGGGGCTCCACCTGGCGCAGGATGCGCTCCAGGTCGGGGTTGGCCAGCACCACGCAGCCATCGGTGGCCAGGGGGGCGCGCGCGAACTGGTCGGGCGGTGTGCCGTGCAGCCAGATGCCGCTGCCGGTCTTGCCCCGGCTCTGGTCCAGCGGGTTGGGGTAGTTGATGGGCAGGGCGCCGGCGCCGTAGAAGTCCTTGAGCGTGACCGGGTCCAGGCGGCTGGTGATGAAGTACACGCCCAGGGGGGTGCGCTGGTCGCCCTCGACCAGCTTTTCGATGCCCAGCTTGCCCACGGAGGCGTAGTAGTCGGCCACCAGCTGCAGGCCCTTGGGCGTGTTCTCGAAGAGGTACAGGCGCGAGCGCGATGCGTCGATGGCGATCGCGTGGCGCGAGCGGCTGGACAGCTCCAGGAACTGGGCGGGTATGCGGTCGGGGCCTGGGCGGTTCTTGTGCGCCTGCACGCGCTGCAGCGACTCGGTGCGCAGCTCGTCGAGCATGCCGCCGGCTTCGGGGGCACGCGCGGCATCGGCCTCGGGCACGTCGCCGAGCTTGCGCACGGGGCGCACGCGGGCGTTGAGCAGGTCACCCAGCGCCAGTTGCGCCAGCTGGAAGTTGGGGTAGTCGCGTGCCAGGCTTTCGGCGCGGGCCAGTGCCTCGCGGCCACGGCCCTGGCCGGTGAGCTGGTAGACCTCCATCAACCGCGCCTCGGCCTGGCCGTCGCGCAGGTTCTCGGTGGCCTTGGCTGGCTTGGCGGCACCGGCACCGGCACCGGCACCGGCACCGCGCATGCGGTTTTGCGGATTCTGGGCGAAGGCGGGCGCTGCCTGCGCAGCGGCAGCCAGCAACAGCACAACGGCCGCCGTGCGGCGGCCCCAGCGGGGCGAATCCACCATCATGTCCGTCAGTCGGTCAGCGGCTGGTTCGAAGCTGTTCGCCAGCCCACAGGGTGGGCGCCGTCGCCATGTCGTGCACCACCATCAGCCGCCGGTGGCTTCCCGCACGATGGCCCAGCGGCCGCCGTTCTGCACCAGGTCCAGCGTCTTGCGGCTGGTCACGTTGAGCGCATCGGCGCTGTAGGCCTGGCGAAAGCGCGCCGTGGCCTTATTGCCGCTCACGCTCACGGTGATGTCGGAGACCTGTACGGTGATCTTGGATTTGCCCACGATGCGCGATTCGCGCTCTTTCTCCCAGGCGGCGCGGGTCTGGCGGCCTGGCGGGTCGAAGTCCTTGTCGTAGGCGCCCAGGTAGGCCTTCATGTCCTTGGCGGCCCAGGCGGCGGCCCAGGCCTGCACGGCGGCGGTGACTTCCTGGGTGGATGCGGGCGCAGCAGCTGCCGCGGCAGGGGCGGGTGCCGCTGCAGCGGGTGCCGGGGCAGGAGCGGGTGTTGGAGCAGGTGCCACTGGAGCAGGCGCCGGTGCGGCGGGCGCAGCGGCTGGGGCCGGGGCAGGGCGCTGCGTGGCGACCACGGCAGGTGCGGGTGAGGGTGAAGGTGAGGGGGCTGCAGCGGCAGGGCGGGCCTTGCCCGATGGGTCGGCCGAGAACAGTTCGCGGATCAGCGCCAGCTTGGGCTTAACCGAGTTGGCGTTGGTCGCGTCGAGCTGCAACGCCTTGTTGTAGGCCTGGCTGGCCAGCTTGGCGTAGATGTCGCCCAGGTTCTCGTGCGCGGTGGCGTAGCTGGGGTTGGTGCGGATGGCCATTTCCAGCGCGGTGCGGGCCTTGTCCAACTGGTTCTGGTTGGCGTAGAGCACGGCCAGGTTGTTGTAGGGCTCGGGCAGCTCGGGGTACTCTTCGGTCAGCTTGGTGAAGGTGGTGATGGCCTCGGTGGGCTTGCCCGAGTCGGACTGGGCCACGCCGCGCAGAAAGCGCAGTTGCGGGTCGCGCGGGCTGGTGGCCAGGCGCTGGTCGGCCTTGGTCAGGGCTTCGCCCGCCTTGCCGGCCTTGAGCAACTGCGTGATGTCGGCGTAGTCGTCGGCCGCATGTGCCAGGGTGGTGCCCACCAATGCCGTCAGGGCCAGCAGGCGCAAAATTCGGGGGAGGGTGCGGCGGACTGGTTGCTTCATGAGGGTATGGAAGGTGATGGACAGCGTCGAACCCTGGCGGGGCTTATACTGCGGCGGATTGTAGCTGAGGGGGTGGTCATGACGGTGCGCTGTTGCCGCTGGTGATTTCGATGGGCGTTCGCTGACGAACGCGCCCCCCGAGGGGCCTGTTCCCGCTGCTGCCGGGTGAACGGGCTTCACCCACACCCCCTTTCGGTTTCCCCCTGACTGACATCCCATGAGTTTGCGCATCTACAACACGCTTTCGCGTGAGTTGGAGAACTTTTCCCCGCTCGAATCTGGCCATGTCCGCATGTATGTGTGCGGCATGACGATTTATGACCTGTGCCACATCGGTCACGCCCGCATGATGATGGCGTTCGACGTGGTGCAGCGCTGGCTCAAGGCCAGCGGCCTGCGCGTGACCTACGTGCGCAACATCACCGACATCGACGACAAGATCATCCGGCGGGCGCTGGAGCGCGGCATCACCATCCGTGCCCTCACCGACGAGATGATCGCCGCCATGCACACCGACATCGCGGCCCTGGGCATCGAGCCGCCCTCCATCGAGCCGCGCGCCACCGAATACGTGCCGCAGATGCTCGCGCTGATCGGCGCCCTGGAAGGCAAGGGCCTGGCCTACCGCGCCAGCAATGGCGATGTGAACTATTCGGTGCGCAAGTTCGACGGCTACGGCAAGCTCTCGGGCAAGTCCATCGACGAGCTGCGCGCCGGCGAGCGCGTGGCCGTGCTCGACGGCAAGGAAGACCCGCTCGATTTCGTATTGTGGAAGGCGTCCAAGCCCGAAGAGCCGCCCGAGGCCAAGTGGGACAGCGCATTCGGCTCGGGCCGCCCCGGTTGGCACATCGAGTGCTCGGCCATGTGCGGCGCCACGCTGGGCGAGACCTTCGACATCCACGGCGGCGGCATGGACCTGCAGTTCCCGCACCACGAGAACGAGATCGCCCAGAGCGAAGGCGCCAACGGCAAGCCCCTGGCGAAGTTCTGGGTGCACAACGGTTTTGTGCGCGTGGACAACGAGAAGATGAGCAAGTCGCTCGGTAACTTCTTCACCATCCGCGAGGTGCTGGCGAAGTACGACGCCGAGACGGTGCGCTTTTTCATCGTGCGTGCCCACTACCGCAGCGCCCTGAACTACAGCGATGCCCACCTGGACGACGCGCGCCAGGCCCTCAAACGCCTGTACACCGCGCTCAGCCTGGTGGCCCCGGCCCCTGCGGCCGCCATCGACTGGACCGCGCCCCACGCTGCGCGCTTCAAGGCGGCCATGGACGAGGACTTCGGCACGCCCGAGGCCATGGCCGTGCTGTTCGACCTGGCGGGCGATGTGAACAAGACCCGCTCGGCCGAGTTGGCCGGGCTGCTCAAGGCCCTGGGCGGTTGCCTGGGCATTCTGCAGGGCGAGCCAGAGGCCTTCCTGAAGGCCGGTGCCGGGCTGGACGAAGCCGCCATCGGCGAGCAGATCGCTGCCCGCGCCGCCGCCAAGGCCGCCAAGAATTTCGCCGAGGCCGACCGCATCCGCCAGGCGCTGCTGGCCCAGGGCATCGTGCTCAAGGATTCCGCCGCTGGCACCACCTGGGAAGCCGCCCAGTGACCCGCATGCCCCCGATAGAACAACGCATGAACGAAGAGAACAAGAACAACCCCCATGGCAGCGGCAAGAAAAATGGCTAAAGAGGAACTGTTGGTACCTGCCGCGATTGCTGCGGCCGCGCCGGCCGTGGCCGTTTCCACGCCCGCCTACTGGGCCGAGGCCTGCAAGCACCTGATGAAGAAGGACCGGGTGATGAAGCGCCTGATCCCCCAGTTCGGTGACGCCGCGCTGCAGACCCAGGGCGATGCCTTCACCACGCTGGCGCGCTCCATCGTGGGCCAGCAGATTTCGGTGAAGGCCGCGCAGACCGTGTGGGAGCGCTTTGCCCAGCTGCCGCGCAGCATGAAGCCGGCCAGCGTGCTCAAGCTCAAGGTGGACGACATGCGCGCGGCCGGCCTGTCGGCCCGCAAGGTCGACTACCTGGTCGACCTGGCCCTGCACTTCGACGGCGGCAAGCTGCACGTGAAGGACTGGGCCTCGATGGACGACGAAGCCATCATTGCCGAGCTGGTGGCCATCCGCGGCATTGGCCGCTGGACGGCCGAGATGTTCCTCATCTTCTACCTGATGCGCCCCAATGTCTTGCCCCTGGACGACGTGGGGTTGATCGGCGGCATCAGCCACAACTACTTCTCGGGCGAAACCGTGAGCCGCAGCGAAGCCCGCGAAGTCGCCGAGGCCTGGAAGCCATGGGCCAGCGTGGCGACTTGGTATATTTGGCGATCCATGGATCCGCAGCCCGTCGTGTCGTACTGACGGCCCGCTCCAGGGCCCATTTCTTTACAGGCGTCAAACCCAACTCGTAACGCGTCGGTTACAGTGCGTGCCTCATTCATGGCACGCGCCCCCGGCGCGACCCAAGGAGAACAACGTTGGCGAAAAAGACCTTTCTGGATTTCGAGCAGCCGATTGCCGAACTCGAAACCAAAATCGAAGAACTGCGCTACGTGCAGACCGAGAGCGCCGTCGATATCTCGGAAGAGATCGACCAGCTGAGCAAGAAGAGCCAGCAGCTCACCAAGGACATCTACGCCGAGCTGTCGCCCTGGCAGATCACCAAGATCGCCCGCCACCCCGAGCGCCCCTACACGCTCGACTACGTGCGCGACATCTTCACCGACTTCGTGGAACTGCACGGTGACCGCCACTATGCGGACGACCTGTCCATCGTGGGCGGCCTGGCACGCTTCAACGGCCATGCCTGCATGGTGCTGGGCCACCAGAAGGGGCGCGACACCAAGGAGCGCGCCATGCGCAACTTCGGCATGAGCAAGCCCGAGGGCTACCGCAAGGCCCTGCGCCTGATGAAGACGGCCGAGAAGTTCAAGCTGCCAGTGTTCACCTTCGTCGACACGCCTGGTGCCTACCCCGGCATCGACGCCGAAGAGCGCGGCCAGTCCGAAGCCATCGGCCGCAACATCTTCGAGATGGCGCAACTCGAAGTGCCCATCATCACCACCATCATCGGCGAAGGCGGCTCCGGCGGCGCGCTGGCGATCAGCGTGGCCGACCAGGTGGTGATGCTGCAGTACGCCATCTACTCCGTGATCAGCCCCGAGGGCTGCGCCTCCATTCTCTGGAAGACCAGCGAGAAGGCCCAGGAAGCGGCCGACGCCCTGGGCATCACCGCCCACCGCCTGAAGGCCCTGGGCCTGGTAGACAAGATCGTGAGCGAGCCCGTGGGCGGCGGCCACCGCGACCACAAGCAGATGGCCGCCTTTTTGAAGCGCGCCCTGGGCGACGCCTTCCGCCAGGTGGCGGACCTCAAGACCAAGGACCTGCTGGACCGCCGCTACGAGCGCCTGCAGAGCTACGGCCGCTTCAGCGATACCAAGTCAGAGCGCTGAGCCTCTGCCTCCAACCCCACAACAACGGCCCTTCACGGGCCGTTGTTGTTTTTTGTGCCGGCAGGAAGGCGCGGGCGCCAACCCTCTGGCGCCCCAACGGTAACCGGATGTAGCATGGTGAATCGCCTGCTGGGTGGTGGGTGGATCGAAGGGGGCTGCATGTCGTTCCTGAAGACTCTCAAGGGCCAGATCCTCCTGGTCTCCATTGCCTGCCTGGTGGCGGGGCTCTTGGCCCTCACGGTGGCCAACTACCTCACGGCGCGATCCCAGGCGCAGGCCTCGCTGGCCGAGGAAAGCCTCGCCACAGCGCAGAGCCACGCCGAAACCATTGCCGAGTGGGCGCGCGCCAAAAGCGGCATCATCGTCGCGTCGGTGCAGTCCTTTGCCGAGGCCGAGCCCGCCAAATCCCTGGCCATGCTGCGCGATGCGGGGCAGTTCAGCACCGCGTACTTCGGCTATGCGGACAAAAAATACGTGTTCTCCGAAGCGCGCAGCCTGCCCCCCGACTACGACCCCACAGCGCGGCCCTGGTACCAACAGGCCGCCAAGGCTGGCGCGCCAGTGGTCACGCCACCGTATATCTCCGCGTCGGACCAGAAGCTGGTGGTGACCTTCGCCGCTCCCGTGGGCAACGGCGCGGCGCTGAAAGGCGTGGCCGCAGGCGATGTTTACATGGAGTCGGTGGTGGCCAATGTCGCCTCGATCCGGCCCACGCCGCAAAGCTTTGGATTCCTGGCTGCGTCGGATGGCAAGATCATTGCCCACCCCGACGTGGCGCTCACGCTCAAGCCAGTGACGGACCTTTCCAAGGATCTGAGCGCCGAGAAGTTGCTGCAGGTCGCCAAGGACAAGGGCGTGCTGCGTTCGGAGATTGGCGGACGCAGCCGGCTGTTGAGTGTGGCGCCTGTGGCTGGCACGCCCTGGATGCTGGTGGTGGCGCAGGATGAGAGCGAGGCCATGGCGCCGATCCGCACCATGCTGGGCACCTCCATCGGCACGGGCATCGTGGTGCTGCTGGTGGCCCTGGTGGTGCTGGCGGGCATCCTGTCGCGGCGCTTGCGCCAGCTGACCCTGGTGCGCGACGCCATGCACGAGATCGGGGCGGGCGACGGCGACCTGTCGCGCCGCATCGACGCGCAGGGCGAGGACGAGCTTGCGCAGATCGCCGCCAGCTTCAACAGCTTTGCCGGCAAGCTCGCGGGCGTGCTGGCGCAGATACGCGACGCCAGCAACTCGGTGCGCGTGGCCGCCGAGGAGATCGCCACCGGCAACCACGACCTGAGCGGGCGCACCGAACTCACCGCGTCCAGCCTGGAAGAAACCTCGGCCTCCATGCAGCAACTGACCGAAACCGTGCGCCACAACGCCGAGGCCGCGCGCCAGGCCAATCTGCTGGTGGGCCAGGCCTCCAGCGTGGCCCGGCATGGCGGCTCGGTGGTGGGCAACGTGGTGAGCACGATGGACGAGATCAACGCCGCATCGCGCAAGATCAGCGACATCATCGGCACCATCGACGGCATAGCCTTCCAAACCAATATCCTGGCCCTGAATGCCGCGGTGGAGGCCGCCCGCGCCGGTGAGCAGGGCCGGGGCTTTGCCGTGGTGGCCAGCGAGGTGCGCAGCCTGGCGCAGCGCAGCGCCGAGGCGGCCAAGGAGATCAAGCAGCTCATCAGCGCCTCGGTGGAGCAGGTGGCCACCGGCTCGCGGCTGGTGCACGATGCCGGCGCCACCATGACCGACATCGTCAACTCGGTGCAGCGCGTGACCGACATCATGGCCGAGATCACCGCCTCCACCAACGAGCAGAGCACCAGCATCAACGAGGTGGGCCAGGCCGTCTCGCACCTGGATCAGATGACGCAGCAGAACGCCGCCCTGGTGGAGCAGAGCGCGGCGGCGGCGCAAAGCCTCAAGGACCAGTCGGTGCGCCTGTCGGAGGTGGTGGGCACCTTCCGCCTGTCGGCCGATGGGGGCGCGCACGCGGCGCCCCGGCTTGGCGCGCCGCACGGCTGAGGCGCCAGCGCGCGCACTGATAATCGGCAGCCATGCGTTGCCGCCCCGTCCCTTTGCTCCATTGCGCCTGCCCCTTTGCAGGCCGCGCGGGTGAGGGCGCGGCATGACCATCCCATGACCCAGACCTTCGACGCCGCCATGGCGGCCTTTGCGCCCGTGCTGCCGCTGGCCGTGGGCCTGAGCGGCGGTGCCGATTCGACGGCCCTGCTGCTGGCCTGCGCGCGGCGCTGGCCGGGGCAGGTGCGGGCCATCCACGTGCACCATGGGTTGCAGGCGGCCGCCGACGGCTTCGAGCGCCATTGTGTGGACCTGTGCGCGCGCCTTGCCGTGCCGCTGGCGGTGCAGCGCATCGACGCCCGGCCACAGCCGGGCCAGAGCCCCGAAGACGCCGCGCGCCAGGGCCGCTATGCGGCGCTGGATGCAGCGCTGGAAGCCCCGGCGATGGCGGGCACCGCAGCCGTGGCCCTGGCCCAGCATGCCGATGACCAGGTGGAGACACTGCTGCTGGCCCTCTCCCGCGGGGCCGGGGTGGCGGGCCTGGCGTCCATGCCCGCCCGGTGGGATCGCGCGGGCCTGCCCTGGCACCGCCCGCTGCTGCGCGTGCCGGGCCAGGCCGTGCGCGACTGGCTGCTGGCACAGGGGCAGGTGTGGGTGGAAGACCCCACCAATGCCGACCTGCACTACACGCGCAACCGCATCCGCGCGCAGATCCTGCCCGTGCTCGAAGCCGCATTCCCCGCGTTCCGCGACACGTTTGCGCGGTCTGCCGACAATGCCGCGCAGGCCAGTGCGCTGCTCGACGAGGTCGCCCAGGCCGACCTGGCCGTGGTGGGTGTACCGCCGCAACTGGCCGCGCTGCAGGCCCTCCCCCGTGCCCGCCAGGCCAATGTGCTGCGCCACTGGCTGCGCAGCGCGCACCGCACCACGCCCAGTGCCGCGCAGCTGGCCGAGTTGCTCGGCCAGGTGGCTGCCTGCACTACGCGGGGCCACCGCATCCACCTCAAGGTGGGTGCGGGCTTCGTCGTGCGCTCGGGCACCGGGCTCGATTGGTACAATCCCCAGGTTTTGGTCCCTGGGGACTGATCCGTGTCGTCCTGATGAAACCAGCGCTGGTTTCGGCAGGAAACCACGGGCCGGTCCCTGCTTTCCCATCTGCACGAAAAACAGCGGCGCGCCAAAACAGTGTCCAACCGGCGCCGTGGCAAGTGTTTCGTCACCCCAGAAATCCAATGGCATTGATCGTTCACAAATACGGCGGCACGTCGATGGGCTCCCCCGAGCGCATCCGCAACGTCGCCAAGCGCGTGGCCAAGTGGGCCCGCGCAGGCCACCAACTGGTGGTCGTGCCCAGCGCCATGAGTGGCGAAACCAATCGCTTGCTCGCCCTGGCCAAGGAGCTTGCGCCCGCGCGCGCCACCGAGGCGTACAACCGCGAGCTGGACATGCTGGCCTCCACCGGCGAGCAGGCCTCGTCCGCGCTGCTGGCGATTGCGCTGCAGGCCGAAGGCATGGGCTCCGTGAGCTATGCCGGCTGGCAGGTGCCCATCCGCACCGACAGCAGCTACACCAAGGCGCGCATCGAGTCCATCGACGACCAGCGCGTGCGCGCTGACCTGGCCAATGGCAAGGTGGTCATCGTCACGGGTTTCCAGGGCATCGACGACGACGGCAACATCACCACGCTCGGCCGTGGGGGCTCTGACACCTCCGCCGTGGCCGTGGCCGCCGCGATGAAGGCCGCCGAGTGCCTGATCTACACCGACGTGGACGGCGTGTACACCACCGACCCCCGCGTCGTGCCCGAAGCGCGCCGCCTGCACACCGTCAGCTTCGAAGAGATGCTGGAGATGGCCAGCCTGGGCAGCAAGGTCCTGCAGATCCGCTCGGTGGAGTTTGCAGGCAAGTACAAGGTGCCCATGCGCGTGCTGTCGAGCTTCACGCCCTGGGACATCGACATCAACGAAGAAGCCAAGTCCGGCACGCTGATCACTTTTGAGGAAGACGAAAAAATGGAACAAGCCGTTGTATCCGGCATCGCATTCAACCGCGACGAGGCCAAGATCTCCGTGCTGGGCGTGCCCGACAAGCCAGGCATCGCCTACCAGATCCTGGGCGCCGTGGCCGATGCCAACATCGAAGTCGACGTGATCATCCAGAACCTGAGCAAGGACGGCAAGACCGACTTCAGCTTCACCGTGAACCGTGGCGACTATGCGCGCACCGTCGAGCTGCTCAAGGAAAAGGTCGTGCCCGAGCTGGGCGCGCAGGAAGTCGTGGGCGACGCCAAGATCTGCAAGGTAAGCATCGTCGGCATCGGCATGCGCAGCCACGTCGGCGTGGCCAGCAAGATGTTCCGCGTGCTGAGCGAAGAGGGCATCAACATCCAGATGATCTCCACCTCGGAAATCAAGACCTCGGTCGTGATCGACGAAAAATACGTCGAGCTGGCCGTGCGCGCGCTGCACAAGGCTTTCGAGCTGGACCAGCCCGTGGCCTGATTGATCCAACAGCCCCCATCTCGGCTGAAGTGCTCCAAAAATGGGGCATAATAGCTGGATTGGAAACGTGACCGAGTGGCCGAAGGTGCTCCCCTGCTAAGGGAGTATGGGGTGTAGAGCCTCATCGAGGGTTCGAATCCCTCCGTTTCCGCCAAAACCGAAACCCCTAAGTAGTTGATCTGCTTGGGGGTTTTCTGTTTTCTGGCTTCCTGCCCTTCGACGCTGAACCTATTCAGGTCCTAAATCATGTTTTTTCGGGCTTCTGATGTGTGCCCTATTGCTTGGTTCACCGCCGCCAAATTGGATCCCTTGTCAGCGCTGGGAATCCACTTGGCATAGCCCCGCATCATCACCTGTACCGAGTACCCGTGCTGGTTCGCCACCCAAACCGGATTGGCGCCCGCCATCAGGGCCAGGGTGACGCTGGTGTCGCGGCATTCCTTTGGCGGGCGGTAGCGCACTTGGCTGGTCCGCAGGCTCCTGGTCCACACCTGCAGCTGCTTTTGCTCATCCACGTAGGCGCGGCTGGTGGCGGGGTTGTAGAACACCTGCTTGCCCACGGCCTGGGTGCGCGCCCGTTGGCGGTGTAGCACGGCCAGCGCACGGCCGTTCAACTCCACCTCGCGCTCGACGTGGGTCTTTGTGCGCTCCTTGTTCTGCCCCATCACCCTGGCCCGCCGAACGACCACCCGACCGAGGCGCAGGTCCACGTCCTCCCACATCAGCGCTATCTGGTCGCTGGCGCGCAGGCCTGCGAACATGCTGAATTCGAAATAGTCCTGAAACACCTCTCCCCACTGCTTGCCGATGGTGGCCAGGATCTCCTCCACCTCGTCGGGCGCGAAGGGGTCAGACTGGCCCTTCTGCACCTTTATGTTGTCGATGCCGGCGGTGGGGTTGGGTAGGGTATTCGGGTGCTTGCAAACCAGCTCGAAGGCAGAGGCCAAGGTAGGCCGCGCGGAGTTCCGCCGCCGCAAGGAGGCCGTCAAGCGCCTGCCCGAGCTGATCGCCGAGGCGCAAGAGGCTTTCAATGCCTACATCCGCGCGCGGGACCTTGGACTGCCGTGCATTTGCTGTAGCCAGCCCTTCGAGCCCATGAAGCCGGGCGGGTCGGTGGATGCGGGGCACTTCCGCAGCCGAAGCACCGCCGGACACCTGCGCTTCAACGAAGACAACGTGTTCGCCCAGCGAAAGAACTGCAACCGCCCAGGCGGCACCACCTATGGCGCGTTCCGTCAGGGAGTTGTGGCCAGGATCGGGGAAGCCCGCGTGCTGGCGCTGGAGACAGACAACCGGGTTCGGAAATGGACGCACGACGAGGTGCGCGGCATCCGGGACGAGTACCGCCAGAAGCTGAAGGACCTGGAGGCCAGCCGATGACGTGCCCCGACTGCACCCAGGCCGAGACCAAACGCCATTGGGGGGGTATCACGCCCGCTGCCAGCGCTGCAAGGTGCGCGCTCTGGCCAACGGGCCGCAGTTCTGGGCTTCCCTGCGCCAGCGGGCCCTCACCGACGCATACCGGGGCGAGCTGCACGACGTGTTCGGCCCCGAGAACATCGCCGCCGGCCATGTCGCCGTGAAGGCAGAACACGCGCGCATGCAGGCGCTGAGCAATTCCAGAAAACCAAAGGGGTGAAGATGACCGCGACAGCAGATTTTGACGAGCGCCTGACCCTCGCCGCGAGCAGCAGCGACCTGACCGTGAGCCTGGAGCGCCGCGGCGACGTGGACCTGCTCATTGCCGCCGGCAAGGCCCCGTTCCCCGTGGGCCGCATGGTGTACCAGCTGATGACTGAATGGGGCGGCTGCGCCAAGCCCAAGCGCCTGACGCACGAGGACATCCAGCGCCTTGCCGAGACCATACCCCGGGTGACCATGGGCAAGAAGGGGCGCAAGGTGCAGGCCCTGGACCTGCCTGGTGCACGGGCCGCGGCCGAGGAGCTCTTGGCCACCGAGCGCCGCCGCATCCTTGGGCGCCTGAAGAGCCTGCCCGCGCTGATGGACCCGCATGCCGGGCTTTTGCCGTGGGTGGTGGCGCGCGGGATGGCCGACCCATCTGTGAAGCTGCTGGACGTGCTGGGCTGGTGGGCCGACCGCAACTGCACCGCCTGCAATGGGACCATGTGGCAGGTGCTATCAGGCACCAACGTGCAGAGCAAGACGCCTTGCAAGGTGTGCCACGGGTCGGGCCGGCGCCCAGTGCCGCATGGGGAGGATGGCCGGGCAATCAGCGAGCACATCGAGCGCAATGTGGATCGGGCGAGGGCTGGCGCACGGCGGGCGTTGAAGAGCGTGCCGCTGTTGAAGCACTTTGCCGCGGGAAAGGTGTGATAGCATTGCGCCCGTCAACGCAGACGCCAACGATATCGGCGTCTACCGTTGCAGATCAGCAGACCTGCAGGCCCTACGAAAGCACCACCCGGCGGGGAGCCGGGACCGGCAAACCTTCGTAGGAATCGCACGCCCAGACATTTCAAGCCCGCCAGGTTCACGCCTCGCGGGCTTTTTTAATACTCCGTTAGGTCGGGCTTCGGCGAAAGCACTCTCACCGCTGTGTACTGCATGTCAACGGTGAACTTTTGCGATCCAAGGTTTTGTTCGCCATCGACAAAAGTAAACGTCATTTCGCTGGTTTCACCTTCATCGTGGTCGATAACAAACTGCATGGAGAAACCCTGAGTGCGATCCAAATGGTCTACGTTTTCAGGTGAGTGAGGAATAAAAAGAGAGTCGGTGTAGATGGTCAAATCTGAGCACGCATGCCCAATGTTTGTCACCCGTAGTTTATGAATATGCTTTCTGTTGTCAGGCATGCGGTCGTATCCATCCGATTTGAACTTGAAGACTGGTTGTGCCTGCCGCGTACGGTTGTCTGCGGCAAGCTTCGCAGCGGCTTGGTTAGCGTCAAAAACTTTCGTGTCTAGCGTGTACTGATCTTGTGTGATGCCCACTAGCCTGCCCTGTTGTTGCACAGAGTTTTCGAGTTCTTGGAGCTGAAGCAACAAGGCATCTGAATTGATTTTGAGTTCGCGCCCCTGCTGAAAATAGCCGAGCACAAGCCACCAGATCGCCAAGGGGCCGAACGCACCGGCTAGAAAGTCGCCAAGCTCATTAAGCTTTACGTCAGGGGCGCGCAAAGCTCCCCACTTGCCGTTCACCAGCCAATTCAGAAAAAACAGATAGGCCACGGATCCTGCGATTCCAAGCGCCGTCACTACCCAGCCCAAAGCGGGGCGTTGATATTTTTCTTTCTCCATGCTTTTCCCTTCAAAGAGCTAGAAGTGTGCCAAAGACATCGGCAGGCTGCCCGAACCCCCTAGGTTCGAGGCACACCCGCCGCAACCATTTCCGCGATGTAGCTCAGCCAGGTAGAGCAACGGGTTCATACCCCGTATGTCGGCCGTTCGAATCGGCCCATCGCAACCATTCATCGACCGCATCCCGACAGCCAGCGTCGGCGGCAGGCGGAATCTCCCCGCAAGCTTTGGAGCTGGAAAGCGAACGGCAGTTGCCACCCTCAGGGGAAGTCCGATGGCGATAGATTGACTGAAAATAGGTGGCGTACCATGTCGGAAATAGAGGATTCCAAATGGCCACTACAAACCTAATTGCCGATGTCGGCCCGGCCCTTGTGGCTCACGTGTCTTCTGCTGACACGCTCTTTCGAGACAGGGTATTGCGGGTTCGTGCTGAGAGCATGGCACACGGGGTGTTGCATGGCTCGCGCACGACTATGGCCGTTTTCGAGGCTGGTAAGTCTGTTTTTGACATGCACGCCAAAGTCCTTTATGAGGACGTTCTGCAGTTGTCTGTTTCCTACTTGGGAGATGAAGCGGGTTCTCGAATTCAAGAAATTCAGGAGCTGTACAGTGCGGTCGCCGACGCAATTGCAAAGCAGCTCTTTGGCATTGCGACTAGTTCGGTGCCCGCGATCCAAGACGGATTCCAGACTCAGTTTGAATCCAGCTTCAACGATCGTGTGAAGGTCGTCACCGAAAGCTACGTCGCGCGGCTGAGGATGGACGTGCCAGGCAAACTTCGAGCGCTGATGCCAGCGCCTCAAGCGGTGTTCCATGGCCCCGTTGCAACCGCTGTTGTCGGGAACAGCAACACCGTTCACAGCAGCCAGCATGTTGGCATGTCAGGGGATAGCTTGGCGGCTTTGTTGAAGGCGATATCGGAGCTTCGCAGCGTGGTCGAAAGCGATACCACGATTGCTGAACAAGAGCGCGCGGCCCGACTGCGTAGCTTGGAAGTGCTGGAGAACGAGGCTGAACAGCCATCGCCGAGTAAGTACGCCCTTGGTGGGTTGCTGAATGGCGTGTCCGCCTGGACGCAAGGGATGGCGGCTGCGCCAGGGGCGGTAAGCGCTATCAATGAGTTCCTTGCCAGGCTGGGATAGAGTTTATTTGCAAACCAAAAGTGCCACCTTCGGGTGGCTTTTTCGTTTCCGAGGGGTAGAACATGGGCCGCCTGCAGACCATCAAGCCCAGGCTGACCGCCATCAACTCCAACCCGGTTCGAGTTCTTGCCACGAAGGCGGGAGTATCCGAACGGGTGAGAGGTAGCGCATGGATGGCCCGCAAGGCCGCAGTGCAGGAGCGCGATTGCTTCACCTGTGCCGCATGTGGGCTGGTGAGAGCTGACCACGACGTGGATCACATCGTTCCCCTTGAGCAGGGTGGTGATGCCATGGCGCTAGCAAACCTGCAACTGCTGTGCTCTGGGACAGACCGCTGCCACGCGAAGAAGACGGCGCGAGAGGCCGGACTGAGGGCGAGTCGTGGATGGAGTCAAAAGTAGGGCGGAGCCGAAACCCCGCCCTCCCTTTAAAGCAGTATCCCGAGGATTGCCAAGATCGCGTTGACGGGGAACGTCAAAGCAACCTTCAGCTTTCCATGCTGCACACTGAGCGTGATCATGGATCACTCCAGGTTCGCGTCAGCGGGCCCGCCAACTTGTACAGAGTCGGCATTTTTATCGTGCCTTGCCGGGCACTAGCTGCCTGCCTGCCTAGGATGGCTTAACAGCGGGTTCGGCTCCAGAGTTAAGCGCTTGTCCGCGGCACAGCCGTAAGGGGCGCTTACCCCGTTCACCTTCAGCCCCTTGCGAGGTCCGGGCGGCTTGCGGCCACCGGCGACGAGTGTAGCCCTCCTCAGTGGTGCAAACGGTCAGGGAAAACCGCCAGGGGGTAGGCGGGGGAAAACTCCAAAACCTGGAAAGCCAGGAAACCCCGTCGTATCCCACGCGCGCCAAAAACCCCCTGTTTGAATTCCAGCCAGGGGAAATCAAAGAATCAAAGGATTGAAAAATGCCTCGTGGTGGAGCCCGACCCGGTGCTGGCCGGAAGCGGAAGCCCGCCCCAGCGACCCCTGCAGCTGGTCCGGTGGTGGACGCCCAGGGCTACAAGACCGACGCCGCGCCCGAGGGCTGGCCGTTCGGAAAGGAGCCGCCAGCTGGATTGCACCCCAGTCGACTTCAGCCCCTTAGCAGCGCAGACTTGTCGCACCGCTCGCGCCGGTGTAGCGGATCTCGAAAGGTTGAGCCAAATTGATGATTGTGGGAACGGCTGCAATAACGCCCTCCTTTGAACCGGGCGAGACCAGTTGTCCTGAACCACTCCAGCCACCGGAAGGCACCAGCACCGCAGAATCGGCATCGAAGGTGTACAACGAAACATCAACCGTGTTCGTGCCTTGGATGAAGAACAGTGAGCTGGTGAAGAAGTACGGATTTCCTGCAGTTGCAGTTACCCGCATGTTGATTTTGCGGTTGTCTGGCTCAACCGTGAAATCCCCAGAAAGCGATTGGCTCGAACGCGCTTCAAGAACACCACTGCAAGTGCGGCCAACTGCGGCCACGTTCACGACCTTCACAGAGTAAGTGGCCGTCAGGGGTTGCCCTTGATGCGTGAAGCTGGCAGTGGCAACGGCGTTGACATCGGCCGTAACACTGGAGGCGGTGAAGACGCCAGAAGATGATATCGAGCCGGCCGACGCAGGCACCACGGTCCATGTAGGATTTGCGGCGACGGTTGTTCCATCGGCATTTTGAACGACAGCCGCCAAGGTGATGGAGCTCGACTCATTTACCGTAGTGGGACCGGATAGTTTGAGCGAGGCAGTTGTGCTTTGCGAAACCGCCTGAGGCACGAACGTAACTGAGTTCGGATCCCATTTGAACGTCACATCCCAGTTGCCGGCGCCAGGTACAGCCAAGCGCTTGATGACAATGGTGTCCTTCCCGGTGCTCTGAAACGACGAGCCGGACACGTCGATTTCGATTGCCGATGCTGACAGCGCCAGCGTTGATGCGATGGCTGCGCAGGCTGCTTTGATTGCCCAGGAAGATTGCATTTCGATTCCCTATGAAAAGCGACTATCGTAACCAGTCGTATCAGCGAAGCAAGGAATACTTCCCTCGTCTAACTCACCCGATTGGGTGATGGATCTGTTCGGCGATGCATCGTCCCGCCAAGGCGTTCAGCAGGCCAGCGTTAGCCCGAAATGGCAAGGTGGTTTGATGGGTATCGGCCTCGTTGCCGACCCGCAGGGCGCGGACGCAAGGGATGAATTCCCTACCGAAACAGCGCAAACCAGAGCAGCGGCCCCACGATCAGGGCGCTCGCTGCGCTGAGGACGGCTTCGGTTTTGGGGTTGAAGCGCCCCGATGTCTGCGCGACCTGCTGAACCAGCCAGCCCACACCGCTGCTCAATGCAAGCAGGTAGGCCAGGTTCAGCGCGCCGGCAAGGCCCACGGTGCCCGGTGGCGTGCTCATTGCTGCAAAGGCAATGGGCGGAACAAGACAACAACAGATGGCAACCACGATCCAACGCATGGTTTCCTCCTTGTGGATGGCGATTCATTGTGCGGTGCGGGCAGGTTTTCAGCCATCACCGATTTGGGGGAGGGAGGGCAGAGCGCTCGCACGCCCGAATCAAGTTGGTACATTTCGCCGTGGCTTTGGACCGGTTCTTGAGCCCATCGATGGGGCCGGCCGCGATCAGATGGCGCACGCAGGGGGAAAAGAGGGAATGTTGAAAAGCAAGTTCATGCGCTGGCTCCTGTTGCTGCCGGCCGCATTCGCGGTCGCCTTCCTGGCGCAGCGCCTGACCAAGGTCATCAGCGCCTGGCAGATGGGCCATGGCGTGCTCGGCACGCTGCTCATCGAACTCGGCTCCGGCGCCATGCTGGGGGCGGTGTTCGTGCTGACCGGCGTGGCCATGGCGCCTTCGCACCGCCGGCAGGTGGCGATGGCGCTGTTCACCATCGTGGCCATCGTCTTCGGGATCACGGTGTTCACCGCGCTCCTGTTCGAGGGGGAGATGTGGGTCTACGCGAATGGAACAGCGATGCTTGTGGGCGCACTGGCGGTGGCCTACCCCCGGATCTCTGCCTCCAGCGCATCGCGCAGGGTGTGAAAACACCCAGCGTTTTAGGCCGGGGTGGCAAGAAAACGCTTGCCAGCCGGCCGCAGGAGGCGCAAGGTATTGGCATTGAAGGATCTTCCCCAGGTCAGTGTGGGGCCAAAAATCCATAAAAAATGACCGGTGCAGACAGCCAACGACCGTTGGCTGGCAGGGAAGGGGCAGGGCAAATCACGCTTCAGACCGGCCTCGGCCGGCGGATTGCGCGCATGCGCGCCCAACACAGGGAGAACTTCGCGATGAATTTCCTGCAAAGCCTGAGCATCAAGACGCGCCTTGCTATCGGCTACGCCGTCCTTGCATTCGCCCTCATCCTGGTGGCGATCATGGGTGTACGGGGGCAGTCCCTCACCCAGCAGAATCTGGAGGTTCAGGTCAACCACCTGGACGTGATCAAGGGTCTGGGCAACAGTGTTCTCGATGCCGCCAATGCCAGGGCCGTGTCGGCGCGCAACCTGGTGATCGCCAGTTCCAAGCCCGATGCGGACGCCGAACTCAAGCTGATCGGCACGGCCCATGAAGCCGTGGGCAAGGGGCTCAAAAACGTGGAAGAGGCCCTGAAGGCCGCGCCGCCCGATGCGGCCGTGCCGCTGCAAAAGCTGCTGGCCCAGGTCAAGGAGACGGAGGCGGCCTACGGCCCCATTGCCCTGGAGATCACGCGCCTGGCGAGCGCGGGCGAGAAGGATGCAGCCATCCAGAAGATCAACGCCGAATGCCGGCCGCTGCTGACCCGGCTGGTCGGCAACATCGACGCCTTTCTGGCAGAAAGCGACAAGGTCAGTCAGCGGGCCATCGACCAATCGATGCGCCAGTTCGAATCCCTGCGCATGCAGCTCATTGTGCTGAGTGTTGCCGTGGTCATTTTTGCCGTGGTGATTGGCTACCTGACCACGCGCTCCATCGTTGGGCCGCTGGGTGAGGCGAGTGCTGCGACCGAGGAGTTTGCCAACGGCAATCTGGCACGCCCGATGGTGACCCGTGGCAACGACGAGATCGCTGCGCTCGTGTCCGCCATGGAGGCCATGCGCCAGAGCCTCTCGGGCCTGGTGGCCGGCGTGCGCGAGGGGTCGATGAGCGTGTCCACCGCCAGTTCGGAGATCGCCCAGGGCAACCAGAACCTGTCGACCCGCACGGAGCAGCAGGCCAGCGCCCTGCAGCAGACGGCCGCCTCGATGGAGCAGCTCGGCTCCACCGTCAAGCAGAACGCGGACAATGCGGTCAACGCCAACCGGCTGGCCCATTCCGCCTCCACCATCGCCCAGCAGGGCGGGGAGGTGGTGGCGCAGGTGGTGGAAACCATGAAGGGCATCAACGACTCCAGCCGCAAGATCAACGACATCATCAGTGTGATCGATGGCATCGCCTTCCAGACCAACATCCTGGCCTTGAATGCCGCCGTGGAGGCCGCACGCGCGGGTGATCAGGGCCGTGGCTTTGCGGTGGTGGCTGGCGAGGTGCGCACCCTGGCCCAGCGCAGCGCCCAGGCGGCCAAGGAGATCAAGCAGCTCATCACCGAGAGCGTGGGCCGCGTTGAGCATGGCACGGCCCTGGTGGACAAGGCCGGCGCCACCATGGGCGAGGTGGTGGCCAGCATTGGCAGCGTGACCCGCCTGATGGGCGAGATCAGTGCCGCCAGCTCGGAGCAAAGCTCGGGCGTATCGCAGGTGGGCGAGGCCGTGACGCTGATGGACCAGGCCACGCAGCAGAATGCGGCCCTGGTGGAAGAGATGGCGGCCGCTGCATCGAGCCTGCGCACGCAGGCCGACGACCTGGTGAAGTCGGTCTCGGTCTTCAAGATCGACGGCAGCGGGCAACCGCAACTGCTGTTGCACTGAGCCCGGCAGGCGAGCGCCTGCGGTGGGCTGCACTGACCGGCTCGCCCGGCTTTTGCGTCCGGGCCGGCACCGGAGTCCGGCACCCAAAAAAACAGGTTCTCACAACTTTTCTGCGCGCCTTGCAGTTCAATCAGGTCCTGTACGCCTCCCTTGTCCCATCGCGGCGTTTTTGCAGGAACCTGAATGATCAAAGCCATGCTCATCGGAGACTCGGTCCTCTACGGCGCTCAGGGCGCGGGGCGCCTGGCCGTCCCGCCGCGCCAAACCCTGAACACCGCCCAGGCGGTCTATGACTTCTGCTACGACCATTCCATGCCGGGCGCCAGCTTCGCGCTGCTGCTCTCGGATGACCCTGCCGGGCGTGCGTTGGCCGGGCTACCGGGCGGTATCGCCCTGGCCGACCTGCTGGCGGCAACCGATGCGGGCGCCGTGCTGATCAACCTGGGCGGCAACGACAGTGCGGACCCCGAAGTCCTGCCCGCCAACGTGAAGCGCGTGGCGTCTATCTGCAAGCTGGCCGGCAAGGCCTTCGGCTTCGTGGGCGTGATCGACGTGAACGTGGCCTCTTCATATGCCTACGAGCCCCTGGGCACGAGCTTCTGGGATTCGGGCTACCTGGCCAGGGTGTCCGGCATCGCCGCCGTGGCCGAGCTGCTGCGCCAGACTTGTGCCTACCAGGACTACCCCTATGTGGACGTCCGTAACGGCGTGACCATCAGCGACTGGGACGGCGTCACCGGCGACATCGTGCACCCCAGCCAAGCCTACAGTATCCAGATCTTCACGCACGTGGCACACATCATTGCGGGGACGTGACGTCTCATCAACCGCGCGCTGCGGTGGCTCAACCGCCCGCGCCATGCATCTCCTGCAGGCGCCGCTTCTCGGCGTCGGTCATGCCGAGGTATTCATCCTGCACCTGCTCCCGGGTCTTGGCAGGGGCCGTCTTTGGCGTTGGCAGTGCCATGCCGCGCGAAAGCAGGGCCAGGGTGCCGTCCTTGCGGGCGGCCTCGATCTCGCCGAGCACTTCGCTGCGCTGGCGGTTGCTGGCCTGCTGGTGGTCGGGGTGCCGGGTGTAGCCGATCTCTCCGCCGGCCGGGTGGTACACCGCCGAGGCTTGAACGGGGGCCGCGATGGTCAGGGCGGCCAGCGACAGGAGGAGGGCTTTGCGTGCGGTGTTCATGGTCTGTATCCTTTCGGTTGGTTGGGTGAATGGACCTCACTGTAGAAAGCCACCACCGTCCAAACCCCCACGCGCAGATGACGAATTTGTAATCCGCGTGCAGACCCGGTTCTTCGACAATCCGGGCATGAAAATCCTGCTCATCGAGGACGAGGTCAAGCTCGCGCAGTACCTGCGCAAGGGGCTCACCGAGGCGGGCCACGTGGTCGATGTGGCGCACGACGGCGTCGATGGCCTGCACCTGGCGCTGCAGGGCGACTACGCTGTTCTTGTGCTCGACGTGATGCTGCCCGGCATCGACGGCCTGAGCCTGCTGGCCGCACTGCGCAAGACGCGCCAGACCCCTGTGCTCATGCTCACCGCCCGTGTTGGCGTGGACGACCGCGTGCGTGGCCTGCAGACCGGGGCGGACGACTACCTGGTCAAGCCCTTCGCGTTCTCGGAGCTCGTGGCCCGCATCGATGCCATCGTGCGGCGTGGCCAGACCGGCGTGCCGGCGGGGCAGTCTGCGGCACTGCTGCGGCTGGCCGACCTGGAGCTCGACCTGCTGCGCCGCAAGGCCTCGCGCGCTGGCCAGGCACTGGCCTTGACGGCGCAGGAGTTCCTGCTGCTCACGCTGTTTCTGCGCCGCCAGGGCGAAGTGATGTCGCGCACCGAGATCGCCTCGCAGGTCTGGGACATGAATTTCGACAGCGAGACCAACGTGGTCGAGGTGGCGGTGCGCAGGCTGCGCAGCAAGATGGACGTGCCCTTCCCTGCGCCCCTGTTGCACACCATCCGCGGCATGGGCTATGTGCTGGAGGAGCGCGCGCCATGAGGGAGGGCGCACCGGCGCCGGTGTCGCCGCGCTCGCTGCGCAGCCGGCTGTCTTGGTGGCTGGCGGTGCAGAGCTTTGCCGGGCTGGGCGCTGTCTGCCTGGTGGTCTACCTGGTCACGGCCGCAGGTTTCGGGGCCCGGCAGGACGATGCACTGCGGCAGAAAGAAGGCATCCTGCGGCATCTGCTGGGCAGCGAAGAGGCGCATGCCGCCTCCATGCCCCAGGGCCGGCATGCGCTCGATGACTTCCTCGCCGGGCATGAGAACTTCCGCCTGCAGGTCACCGGGCCCGATGGGCAGCAGGTGTACCCACCGGCGCCCGATGCCAGGCCCCTTGCGGCCTGGCGCGAGCTGCGCTTCGAAGTGGCCCGTGCGGCCGCCGCGCCATCGCAGACCGCAGCCACGCTCCAGGTGCAGCTGCGCATGGATGTGCAGCCCGACGATCTACTGCTCGGCCGCCTGGCGGCCACCCTGGTGCTGGCGGCCCTGGCTGGCACTGTGGTCGTCTCGCTGGGTGGCTTCACGCTGGTGCATCTGGGCCTGGCACCTGTGCGGCAGATGGCCGCGCAAACGCGCCAGCTGTCTGCCTCCACGCTGCACCAGCGGCTCGACGGCGCAGGGCAACCGGCCGAACTGCAGCCGCTGGTCGAGCAGTTCAACGCGCTCCTGGGCCGGCTGGAAAAGGCCTATGCACAGATGGAGGGCTTCAACGCCGACGTGGCCCACGAGCTGTGCACGCCGCTGGCCACTCTGTTGGCCAGCAACGAGCTGGCCCTGCGCAAGCAGGGCAGGGACCGTGGCCCGCAAGGCGGGGGCGAAGTGGCCGAGGTGCTGTCTTCCAACCTCGAAGAGCTGCACCGCCTGACCGGCATCGTGAGCGACATGCTGTTCCTCTCGCAAGCTGATCGGGGCGCCCGTGCGCGCCGCGCACCGGTGGCCAGCCTGGCCGCCGTGGCCGCGCAGGTGGCCGACTACCACGAGGCTGCGCTGCAGGATGCGGGGCTCACCCTGCAGGTCGTGGGCGATGCCGCAGGCGACTTCGACGTGCCGCTGCTGCACCGCGCCCTGTCCAACCTGATCGGCAATGCCACGCGCTACGCCGCACCGGGCAGTGCGGTGCGGGTGCGCATTGCCCAGCAGCCTACAGGGGCCGTGCAATTGGTGGTGGAAAACACCGGCCCCGATGTGCATCCCCAGGTGCTGGAGCGGCTGTTCGACCGTTTCTTTCGGGGTGACACTGCGCGCAGCCATGGCCAGAAGAACCACGGCCTGGGCCTGGCGATCACGGATGCGATTGCCCGCATGCATGGCGGGTGCGCGGTGGCCAGCTCGGCCGGGGGCGTCACGCGCATCGGGCTGGTATTGGCTGCCGGGTAGTTGCCGGCTCAGAGCGCGGCAATATCCGCCATCTTGCGCGCGCACACCGATGCCCAGGTGGCTTCGAACACCCGGGTCGTCTTGCGGCTTTCGATGGCGTGGAATTCCGGATCGCCCGATGCGTAGAAGCGCCGGAACCCCTCGTACGCGCCGAACGCATTGCGTGCATCGATCTCGCCGCACAGCATGTGCAGTGGGCCATCGCTGACGAACAGGTTGCGGAACTGGGCGGCGTCGGGGTCTTGCATCCGGGAGGTGAGGGCCTTCGTGGCACCAGCGAGGAACCGGGCGTAGTTGCCTGCCTGGATTTCCTCGCGCTGCGTGGTGCGCGCGTGCATGCTGTCGAGCAGGGCGCCACTGGCCACCTTGCCGTTGCTGGTGATGGACGTGATCCGGTGATCTGCACGACCCAGGTTGCAGTACACCGGCTTCTTGCCGGACAGCGCGGGCCAAGTCACGGACATTTCGCTGGCCGACGAGGCTTCGGCGCTTTCCGTTGCCTCGGCCTCGCGGCCCCGGGCCACGGTGATCAGCCGCGTGCACAGGCGCACTGCTTCGGCCAGGGGCAGAGGCGGGAGCTGCGCTGTGGTGGGTGCGGGCGCCGGGTTGGGTGCCGCGGCAGGCGTGGATGCGGGCGAAGGTGTGGGCGTGGCCGTAGTCAATGCATCCGCAGGCCTCCTGGTGGCTTCCTTGAAGCACGCCAACCGCTTCTTTGCATCGGGCAGGCGGTTGCAGGCCTCCAGTAGCAGGTCCGACGGCTGTGCGGTCACCAGGGTCGTGGCAACTGCCAGGGCAAGTGGTACGGCGCTGCGCCAAGGGACGTTGTGGGGCATGGGCGGCAAGGTGGCGGGGCTGTCTGGACGATCAATTCTAGGGGCCACGACACTGAGCGTCCGCAGTGCGCAGGATTTGTATGATGCGCAGTACCGCGCTGCGGTTGGCGTGGGGCAAAGCGAGGCAGAAATGCGGCGATTCGGGCGGGTGGGCTTGTGCGGGTGCGTGGCGCTGCTGGGGATGTTCCCGGCGGCCTGGGCTGCGCCGCCCACGATTCAATGGGAGGTGCTGGAAAGGCAACTGGAAGATGCCAGCGTCCGCCGTGCCCTGCTGCGGGCCCGCCTGACGGCCGACCCCACCGCCGCCGACGCGGACCTGCTGGGCTACGAGATCCTGGCACTCAACCAATCCGTGCGGCAGGCGGAGCGGGCGCTCAGCTATGCGCCCACCCTTCCCGTGTCGGCCGAGCCCTTCGATCCCGTCTACCGTGGGCCCGTACCAGAATCCATGCGGCGGATCGCCCGCATCAAGCCCGCCATCTGGGCAGGCCTGGCGGACGATGAGCGCCTGGCCATTTCGTCGAAGTGGAGGGTGGAGCTGCTGCACGCGGGCCGGTACGGCTGGATTGCGGACGCCCAGACAGTGGATGAGTCCACGCCCGGCACCACGGGCGGGGCGGTGCTCGGCGGTGTCTTGGGCCAGGCCGCGTATGTCGACCGGGCGTTTCGCCCGGGCAACAACTACTCGGCCGGCATGCAGGTGCTCGCGGGCGTGCTGGGTGCGGTGGCGGGCTCGGCGATGGACCGGCCGCCCACCCCATCGTTTCGCACGCGCTACCACGTGCGCACGGAAGACGGCAGCATGGTCGCGGTGGACCAGAACCGGAGCGACCCCTTCCGCATGCCGCTGTCCACCTGCGTGGAACTGCCTTCCCTGTCCGACGGCGACCCCTCGCTGTGTTCGCAGACCATCGAAATGGTCCGCAGCAAGTATCTGTAGGCGGGGCCTTCGTTCGGGGCTCACTCGTCAATCGACGCGCTCCAGCGGCTGCCCCAGTCCGGCGCGCTCACGCGCTCGATGTTGCGCCGGTCACGCTTGGTGGGGCGGCCTTCCTGCTGCGCGGCGGCGGGTTCGGGGGCCAGACGGCGCTGTTCGGCCGCGGCCTCGCGCGCGGCGATGCTCTCGGCGGTTTCCTCGTACAGCAGCTGGGCCACGGGCGCGGGGCCGCGCGCGCCGCTCAGGGCGCGCACGGTCACCGTGCGGGCCACGGGGCCCTGGCGCAGGGCCACGGTATCGCCGGGGCGCACATCGCGCGCGGGCTTGGCGGCCTGGCCGTTGACGGTGACGCGGCCCTTGCCGATCTCTTCGGTGGCCAGGCCGCGGGTCTTGTAAAAGCGGGCGCACCAGAGCCACTTGTCCAGGCGCATCGTCTCGGTGGGGGTCATGCGGGTGATTGTGCCGCGTCCGGCATGCCCATGTTGTGGGCCAGGGGTAGCCTTACCACCGCGTCCAGCCCCAGCACGCGGCCGGCCTGGGTGCGGTTGGTCAAGGAGATGGTGCCCGAGAGCGCGAGCACGATCTCCTGGCAGATGGCCAGGCCCAGGCCGCTGCCGGTGCGCACGTCGCCGGCCGAGAATGGCTGAAACAGGCGCAGCGCCAGCTCATCGTCGATGCCCGGGCCCTGGTCGCTTACCGTCAGCGCTGCATGGCGCCCATCGGTGCGCAGCTCCACCGATAGCTCGCTGCCCGGCGGGGCGTGGCGCACGGCGTTGTGCAGCAGGTTGCGGGTCAGCTCGCGCAGCATCCACTCGTGCGCCTCTATGGGGGCGGCGTCGGTGTGGATGCCGAAGTCGAGGTCGCGCTGGGCGATCAGGGGCGAGATGTCGAGCGCCACGCCGCGCAGGATCTCGTCGAAGCGCGTGACGGGTGGCGCGCTCTGCTGGCGCAACTGCTCCACCTTGGCCAGCGCCAGCATCTGGTTGGCCAGCTGCGTGGCGCGGTCCACGGTGTCGCGGATCTCGTGCAGCGCCTGCTCGGCCGGCATGTCACCGCGCAGGGCCGACTGCACCTGCGTCTTGAGCACCGCCAGCGGTGTGCGCAACTGGTGCGAGGCATCGCGCACGAAGCGTTTCTGGTGGCGCAGCAGGTGGCGCAGGCGCTGCAGGAATTCGTTGGTGGCCTCGATCAGGGGCTGCAGTTCGCGCGGCGCTGCAGGCGCGGTGATGGGGCTCAGGTCGCCCTCCTGGCGGGCCTGCAGTTCCTGGCTGAGCTGGCGCACGGGTTGGGTGGCGCGCTGCACCACCACCACCACGGTGAGGCCGATCACGGCGATCAGGAATGCCTGGCGCAGCAGGGTGTTGCGCAGGATCTGCAGGGCCAGGGTCTCGCGCACCTCCAGCGTCTCGGCCACCTGGATCACGGCCATGGCACGCCCTTTGGAGCTGGCCACCGGCTGCAGCAGCACGGCCACGCGCACCGGCATGCCGCGGAAGGTGTCATCGTAGAAGTCCACCAGCGCGGCATACGGCGGG
Organism: Acidovorax sp. Root219; assembly: GCF_001428665.1. GTDB lineage: Bacteria > Pseudomonadota > Gammaproteobacteria > Burkholderiales > Burkholderiaceae_C > Acidovorax. The sequence goes on along the minus strand of NZ_LMIJ01000001.1, from coordinate 449,279 downwards.
CGTGCCGGGATGGTGCCGCTCCACGGCGGCAGCTCGTCAAAGCCCGAGATCAGCTCGCCCTGCAGGCTGGAGACGCGGTAGTACATGCGGCTCTGGTTGTCGGCCTCGAAAGCCTCCAGCGCCGAGTAGGGCACCGTGGCGCGCAGGTGAGCGGCTTCCTCGTAACCCGTCACGTCCAGTTGCTCGCTGATGCTCTTTGCCGATGCCAGCAGGGTGCGGTCGTAGGCCGTGTGCAGCGAGTCCAGGGTCTGGTGGTACAGGCTGTAGGTGTTGTAGGTGATGAACACCGCCACTGGCACCAGGATGCCCAGCAGCAGGCGCCGACGCAGCGAGTGGGGCCGCAGCGTGGGGGGTGTGCGGGGGGCAACCAGGTGCTGCTGCTTCATGCATCCGTCCGCAGCAGGTAGCCCAGGCCGCGCAGGGTCATCAGCGTCAGGCCTGTGCCGGTGAGCTTCTTGCGCAGCCGGTAGACCACCACTTCGATGGCCTCGTACTGCACGTCGAGCTGGCCCGGGAACACCAGCTCGTAGAGCCGCTCCTTGGTCACCGCGTGGCCGGGCTGTGCCAGCAGCGCATGCATCAGCGCCAGCTCGCGCGGGGTGAACTCCATCACCTCGCCGCCCAGGTAGATGGCGCCGCTGTTGGTGTCGTAGCGGATGGCGCCGATCTGCTGCACGCTGGGGGGCAGGGCGTTGCTGGCCACTGGGTCGGCGCTGCGGCGCACCAGGGCGCGCAGGCGGGCTTCGAGCTCGTCGAGATCGAAAGGTTTGGGCAGGTAGTCGTCGGCGCCCGAATTGAGGCCCATGATGCGGTCGCCCACCGTGCCGCGCGCGGTGAGGATGATCACCGGCGTGCGCAGCCCGCGCGTGCGCGCCTGCTGCAGCACCTGCAGGCCGTCCAGGCCAGGCAGGGTCAGGTCCAGCACCACCGCGTCGGGCGGCTGCGCGGCCCACTGCGCCAGTGCGGCGCGGCCATCGCCCACGGGCGTCACCTCCATGCCGCGGCGGCTCAGGGCCCGGTGCAGCGTGGCCTGCATGGTGGGGTCGTCTTCGACAAGAAGCAATTTCATGCGCGGGACCATATCACTGTGGCAACGGCTGTGCACGGTTCCTGGCTTTCAGGTTTTCCACTCAGGCGCCGGCGGCATGCAACCTCTGGTTACCTAGTGTTTTCCCTAGGATCGTGGACAGCCGTTTGACAGGCAGGGCGCGCATCATCGACAGGTTCGCCCATCACACAAGGAGACACCAATGCGTCGCGATACCTTCCTCAAGTCCCTGGCCGCCATGGCGGCAGCCGGCGCCTTGCCGCTGACCGCCCAGGCCGCTGCAGCCATCAAGATGATGATCCCCGCCAACCCCGGCGGTGGCTGGGACACCACAGGCCGTGCCCTGGGCAAGGCCATGCAGGACGCAGGTGTGGCCAGCTCGGTCAACTATGACAACAAGGGCGGCGCCGCCGGTGCCATTGGTCTGGCGCAGTTCGCCAACGCCAGCAAGGGCGACCCGAATGCGCTGATGACCATGGGCGCGGTGATGCTGGGCGGCATCATCACCGGCAAGCCGCCGGTGGGCCTGGACAAGGTGACGCCGCTGGCGCGCCTGAGCAGCGAGTACAACGTGTTCGTGCTGCCCGCCAGCTCGCCCTTCAAGACCATGAAGGATGTGGTCGACCAGCTCAAGAAGGACCCCGGCAGCGTGAAGTGGGGCGGTGGTTCGCGTGGATCCACCGAGCACATCGCGGCTGCCATGATTGCCCGCGAAGTGGGTGTGGATCCATCCAAGATCAACTACGTGGCTTTCCGTGGGGGCGGTGAGGCCACCGCCGCCATCCTGGGCGGCAACGTCACTGTGGGCGGAAGCGGCTACAGCGAGTTTGCCGAGTACATCACCGCCGGCAAGATGCGCGCCGTGGGCGTGACGTCGGCGACGCGCCTGAAGGGCGTGAACGTGCCCACGCTCAAGGAGCAGGGCATCAATGTGGAAATCGGCAACTGGCGCGGCGTTTACGGCGCGGCTGGCATCACCGCCGAGCAGCGCAAGGAGCTGGTGGACGCGCTGTCCAAGACCTACAAGCACAAGTCCTGGCAGGATGCGATGGAGAAGAACGGCTGGACGCCCGCATGGCTGGCCGGCGACGACTTCTCCAACTTCGTGGACGCCGAGTTCGCCAGCCTGCGCGCCACGATGGCCAAGTCCGGGATGATCTGACCGGGGATTGAGGTTTTGCCCGGGCCTGGCGCCCGGGGCTCCTTCCATCCTCTTCGCACCCTCCGGGCGGCGCGCATGTGGTGCTGGCAACAGTGCTGGGCGCGCCGCCCTTTTCGCGGGATAAAAACATGACACAACATTCCTCTCGCTCGGCAGTCCTTCAGACCGTTATCGGCGCCGGCACGCTGCTGCTGGGCTGTCTGCTGGCCTATGGCGCCACCTCCATCAGCTCTGAGGCGGGCTATGGCGGCGTGGGCCCCAACTTCTTTCCCTGGGTCGTGGCCGTGGTGCTGGTGATTTGCGGCGTGCTGTGCGTGGTGCATGCGCGCACCGGGGGCTTTCGCGACCTGGAGGAAGGCTCGGGCGACGAAAGCGCCCACTGGAAGGGCTTCATCTGGGTGTCTGCGGGCCTGCTGCTCAATGCCATGCTGATCACCACGCTGGGCTTCATCCTGAGCTGTGCGCTGTGCTTCGTGCTGGCGGTGCGCGGCTTCAAGAGCGCTGAAGACAAGCTCGACCTGAGCCCCAAGGCCTGGATCAAGGACCTGCTCATCGGTGTGGCCGTGGCGGCGCCGGTGTTCTGGATGTTTACCCAACTGCTGGCGATCAATCTGCCCGGCCTCACGAACACGGGGTGGCTGTAAAGCCTGCACACCATGGATACCTGGAACCTCCTGCTGCAGGGCTTCGCCACTGCGGCCACCCCCATCAACCTGATGTGGGCCTTCGTCGGCTGCATCATCGGCACGGCCGTGGGCGTGCTGCCTGGCATTGGGCCGGCCGTGGCTGTGGCCATGCTGCTGCCCATCACCGTCAAGGTGGAAGCCACCGCGTCGATGATCTTCTTTGCCGGCATCTACTACGGTGCCATGTACGGTGGCTCGACCACCTCCATCCTGCTCAACACGCCCGGTGAGGCCGGGTCCATGGTCACGGCCATGGAGGGCAACAAGATGGCCAAGAACGGCCGCGCCGGTGCGGCGCTGGCCACAGCGGCCATCGGCTCCTTTGTGGCGGGCACCATTGCCACGGTGCTGGTGACCTTCTTTGCGCCGGTGGTGGCCGAGTACGCCGTGCGCCTGGGCCCACCCGAGTACTTCATGCTCATGGTGCTGGCCTTCACCACGGTGAGTGCGGTGCTGGGCAAGAGCACGCTGCGCGGCATGGTGGCGCTGTTCGTCGGCCTGGCCCTGGGCCTGATCGGCATCGACCAGTTGACCGCACAGGCGCGCTACACCGCAGGTGTGCCCGAGCTGATGGACGGCATCGAGGTGGTGCTGATCGCCGTGGGCCTGTTCGCCGTGGGCGAGGCCTTGTACAACGTGATGTACGAGGGCAAGACCGCCGAGACGCAGAACACGCTGACCAGCACCCACATGACCAAGGAAGAGTGGCGCCGCTCGTGGCCCGCCTGGCTGCGTGCCACTGCCATCGGCTTTCCGTTCGGCACCGTGCCGGCGGGCGGCAGCGAGATACCGACCTTCCTGAGCTATGCGGCCGAGAAGAAGCTGAGCAAGCACAAGGAAGAGTTTGGCACCATCGGCGCCATCGAAGGCGTGGCCGGCCCCGAGGCTGCGAACAATGCGGCCATCACGGCCACGCTGATCCCGCTGCTGACGCTGGGCATCCCCACGTCCAACACCACGGCCATCCTGCTGGGCGCGTTCCAGAACTACGGCATCCAGCCTGGCCCGCAGCTGTTCAGCAGCAACGGCGCGCTGGTCTGGGCGCTTATCGCGTCGATGTACATCGGCAACGTGATGCTGCTGATCCTGAACCTGCCGCTGGTGGGCCTGTGGGTCAAGCTGCTCAAGATCCCCAAGTCGTACCTGTACGCAGGCATCCTGGTGTTTGCCACGCTGGGCGTGTACGGTATGCGCCAGAGTGCGTTCGATCTGGTGCTGCTGTACGCCATCGGCCTGCTGGGCGTGGTCATGCGCCGCTTCGACTTCCCCGCTGCCCCTGTGGTGGTGGGCATGATTCTGGGCCCTCTGGCCGAAGCGCAGATGCGCAATGCGGTCGCCATCGGCGAAGGCAAATGGACCATCTTCCTGGAGCGCCCAGGCTCGCTGACCCTGATGGTCATCGTGCTGGCCGTGCTGATCCTGCCGCGCGTGGCGCGCCGCTGGGCAGCGCGCAAGGCGGCGGCCGAGGGGGGCACAGCTGCGGGCTGAGGGCTAACCTGTTTTGGGTAGTTGGGGCGGCACGGCAGTTTCTGCGGTGCCGCCCTTTTTTCATCGGCGTGCGAGGGCGTGGAACGGCTCAGGGCGTGCATCCCTCTTGCAGCCCCTGCGCCAGCGCCTCGAAAACCACCCGAATGCGCCGTGCCGTGCGCAGCTCGCGGTGGGTGACCAGCCAGATCGGGAAGATCACGGGCGGCACGTCATCGAGCACGCGCACGATGCCCGGCGTGGCCTGGGCGATCTCGTCCATCATGGCACCGATGCCCATGCCCTGGCGCACCAGTGCCCAGTGGGCCACCGTGTGGTCGGCGTAGCAGCTGAAGTTGGCCTCGGTCAGGGGCAAGCCGTGCTGGCGCAGGTAGCCCAGGTACTGGCCTGAGCGGTCCGAGCCCACGAAGGGCAGGGCGGCTGCCTCTTCGGCGCTGCGCGGGTGGCCGTGGGTCCTGACCCAGTCTTCGGACGCATAGAAGCAGGCCGATGCCTCGCGGATCAGGCGGGCGATCAGCTCCGGCTGCTCGGGCTTGGCATGGCGGATGGCGATGTCGGCCTCGCGGCGCAGCAGATCGCTGAATGCATTGGACGGGATCACCTCGATGCTGATGCCTGGCTCCTGTTCGCGCAGGCGCCGCACCAGCGGAGGCAGCAGGTACGAGGCCACGGCATCGCTGGCCGACACCGACACCACGCCGCCCACCGCCTGCGAGCGCCCGCTGGCCGCCACGCCCAGGGCCTGGGCCGCCGCGCCCATGGCACGGGCGTGCTCCAGCAGGTCCAGCCCCGTGGGGGTCAGCGCCATGGCCTTGCCCACGCGCTCGAACAGGGTCACGCCCATGCGTTGCTCGATGGCGGCGACCTGGCGGCTCAGGGTAGGCTGGGTCAGGCCCAGCTTGCGGGCAGCGGCCGAGAGCGAGCCGGTTTCGGCGGTTTCCAGAAACGCCCTTAGCTGGTTCCAGTCCAATTTATCCATGCATAAATGTATATGTTCACTGCAATTTGCGGCAATTCCCCAGGGTGAAGTGCATGGATAGCATCCAGTGCTGTCCATTGCAAGACCGTTGCCGCACTTTATGCCCATCACCACCACCGCTGAGCCTGCCGGCGCACTACCACCCCCGCAAGCGAACGCGTCGACTGCCCGCAAGGCCCGTTTCTGGGACCGCATCGCCCCCAAGTACGCGGCCGATCCGATTGCCGACATGCCAGGCTATGAGGCCACGCTGCAGCGCGTGCAGGCCCTGCTGTCGGCCGAGCAGGATGTGCTGGAGATCGGCTGTGGCACGGGGACTACCGCGCTGCGCCTGGCGCCCTTCACCCGGCGCCTGCTGGCGACCGACGTCTCGACCGGCATGATCGCCATCGCCCAGGGCAAGCTGGCGGCCCAGCCGGTGCCGCAGCTGAGCTTCGCGGTGGCCGACGCAGATGCGCCGGGGCTCGGGCAGGGCAACTACGACGTGGTGCTGGCCTTCAGCGTGCTGCACCTGGTGGGCGATCTCGACCACACGCTGCAGCTGGCGATGCAGGCCCTGCGGCCCGGCGGGCTGTTGATCTCGAAGACGCCCTGCATCGCCGAGATGAACCCGCTCATCCCCTGGCTTGCGCTGCCGCTGATGCGCGCCATCGGCAAGGCGCCGCACGTGCTGAGCTTCGAAGGTGCGGCGCTGCATGCGGCCATTGCCCGGCAGGGCATGGACATCGTTGCCGCCGAACGGCACGGCACCCGGGGCAAGGACATCCGGCTCTTCATCGTGGCCCGCAAGCCGCCCGAGTTTCCCTACGCTCCGAGCAGGCTGTTGCCCAAGCTGGGCGACCGTGGCCCCGACAACTTCATCAACCGCAGCAACCCGTGAACCCCATGCAAGTGCCAAGGGGGTGAGCAGCGCCCCGCCGGCGGCAGCAGGGTCTCGCCTGCCCGTCTGCCCCTGGGTCCTGTTGATGGTGTTCTGTTCAGCGCCTAATTGGGAGACAGAAGGTCCACGGGATCTTGCTCGTCATTGAGTGCCATACGCAGTGCGGAGGACACCGAGATGCCCAACCTGTGGCACCACGAGTCGAGGTCGTTTCTGGATGCGGCATCGTTGCGCTCGTCCCAGGTGAGAGAGGCCACCAACAGGTCGGGAAGGTCCAGAACCGGATGGAATGAACGCTCGGGTGCCATCGACCAATTGAGGAGCACGGCATGGGCGTCGGTGGATGCCGTCACGCCTGTGGGGGCTCCCTGCGCGCTGGCACGGGTGAATTCAAACAAGGCGGTGATCACGGTTCGGGCGTAACAGTTGCTTCGTCGAAGGAGGGTGGCATCCCGCATGCCAGCACCGTCGCCAGAGGCTGGGGGCAATCAGGGTGCGGATCGGTCCATGGCATTGCATGAACCGAGGCGTCGACAGGATTGGAGCGCAAGACGATGGGCTGCGGTATCCCCCAAAAGCGGGAGAGGAGGAGCAGTTCGCTGGGCGCCCATTGTCCATCGCGGCATGGCCGTGCGTGGGCGATAAGGTCGGGGGCCTGGCATGCGCGCACATGCTTTTTGCTTCTTCGACACAGCGGCGCCGTGAGTCCGGTCAAGGATGACAGCCACGTCCCAGACACCTCTGCGTGGTGCATTGACCCGGGGCATTGTGCAGACGCCGCTGCTGCAGCGCACACCCCTGGTTTGCAGGGGCGGCGGGCAGGCCTTGGCGTACCTGGATGGTCCTGGGTACACCTTGGCCTGGCCCGCCCAGCAAACTTCGCAAGCCAGATACCGGGGTCTGCTACCCCGGTGTCCCCCACCAGGTGGCTTGCTCAGACGGCTGAATCATACCATAAAATGCGAATCATTCTTATTAAGAAGGATGGTGCATGCATTCCCTGTCCGAAGAGTTCATGGTGCTGTCCCGCCAGCTGGGTGAGGCGCAGACGCGCTGCAGTGCCGCCCTGGCCGAACAGGCCGCTGAATTGGAGCAGTTGCGGGCCGAGGTGGTGCGGCTGCGGGCGGCGGTGGTGGTGCGCGAGACGCGGCTGGCCCTGGCGCACGACGACCTGGCGCAGCTGCAGGCCGCGCAGCCGGGGCTCAGGCGCCGCCGGGACATGGCGCGGCACATTGCAACGCTGGCCGAGCGCATTGCCAGCCTCTCGCGCGAGTGCCTGCGCTGGCGCCTGCGGGCGGTGGCTGCGGCCCCTGAAGAGCAATGCATTGCGCCGGCCCCGGCTGCGGCCGTGGACGGAACCGACAATCCGGCGCTGGACTTCAGCCTGGCTGCGGCCGACCTCGTGATCTGCCAGACGGGCTGCATCAGCCACGACGAATACTGGCGCGTGCAGGACCACTGCCGGCGCACCGGCAAGCCCTGCATCCTGATGGACCAGCCGCTGGGCGCCGGTGCGGTCGACAAGGCACAGCCCGTGGTGGTGCTGCGCATGGCGCGCGGCCTGCGGGCGGTGAGTGGCGTGCAGGCCGTGGAGACCGCTACCACGCCCGAATGACAGTGCGCGCAGGGGCGCGGCTGCCGATGGTGTGGTGGTGGCGCCGCGCTACCATCCGCATATGCCCCTGCTCATCGACGACGCCCCCGCACTGCCGCTGGATGCCCAGGGCATTCTCGAACTCGCGGCGCGGTCCATGTTCCACCTGTTCTCCAGCGTCAGCCAGGGCATGTTCCTGGTGGACCTGAGCGGGCGCATCGTCTGGGTCAACGAGGGCTACCAGCGCTTCCTGCCCGACCTGGGTTTCTCGTCGGTGGACCAGTTCGTGGGCCGCATGGTGGAGGAGGTGATCCCCAACACCGGCATGCGCCGCGTGCTGGAGACGGGCAATCCGGTGCTGATCGACCTGCTGACCAACAAGGCGGGCACCTTCGTGGTCAGCCGCATCCCGCTGCGCGACGACGAGGGCGGGGTGATCGGTGCTATCGGCATCGTGCTGTTCGATCACCCCGAGACCACGCTGCAACCGCTGATCAGCAAGTTCGCATTGCTGCAGCGTGATCTGGACGACGCGCGGCGCGAGCTTGCCAGCCAGCGCCGGCGCACCCTGGCGGTGGCGGGCGATGGCGAGCGGCGCGCCAAATACACCTTTGCCAGCTTCATCGGCTCGAGCCCCGCCGCCGCCGAGGTCAAGCGCCAGGCGCGCCGCGCCGCTCAGTCCAGCAGCCCCGTGCTGCTGCTGGGCGAGACGGGCACGGGCAAGGAACTGCTGGCCCATGCCATCCACGCCGCATCGAGCCGCGCCAGCGGCCCCTTTGTGAGCGTGAACATCGCCGCCGTGCCCGACACGCTGCTGGAGGCCGAGTTCTTTGGCGTGGCGCCCGGTGCCTACACCGGCGCATCGGCCAAGGGCCGCGACGGCAAGTTCAAGCTGGCCGATGGCGGCACGCTGTTCCTCGATGAAATCGGCGACATGCCGCAAAGCCTGCAGGCCAAGCTGCTGCGCGCGCTGCAGGAAGGCGAGATCGAGCCCCTGGGCTCCAACAAGTTGGTGCCCTTCAACGTGCGCATCCTGGCGGCCACCTCGCGTGACCTGGCGGCCCAGGTGCGCGAAGGGCGCTTTCGCGAAGACCTGTTCTACCGCCTGCATGTGCTGCCCGTGCGCGTGCCGCCGCTGCGTGCGCGGCGCAGCGACATCCCGGCGCTGGTCGAGTCGCTGGGCGACGACCTGGCGCTGCGCAATGGCACGCCGCCGCCCGAGCTGCTGCCCGATGCCATGGCCCTGCTGGCCGGCCAGCCCTGGCGCGGCAACATCCGCGAGCTGCGCAACGTGATCGAGCAGGCCGTGATGCGCAGCGAAGGCCAGTCCATCGACGCCGCGCAGCTCGAGCGCATCCTGCGCGAGGCCGGCGTGGAGCCCGCCGCCCCGGTGCAGGACACCACCACCGTGGTGGTGGCCGAGGCCGAGGACGCATCGCGCTATCTTCGCCCCCTGGCCGAGCAGGTGGCCGAGCTGGAGCAGCGCGCCATCCAGGCAGCGATGAAAGCCCACGGCGGCAACAAGCTGGCCACGGCGCGGCAGCTCGGCATCTCGCGCGCCACGCTCTATGGACGTCTGGAAAACCCTGAATAAATTTCAGGCAAATGCCTGAAATTTAGACAAATCAACTGTATAAAATTTAGACATTGCCGTGCAGGTGTCAGCAAAAGTTTCTTGCAAATCAACAGCTTGTGCGCTGGCATGAACTGTGCAATGTTCAGGCATCACTACAAAGGAGACATCGCCATGCACCGTCGCACCCTGGTCGCACTCGCCACCGCCGCCGTTACCGCAGCCGCCACGCTTTCCGCACCCGCGTTCGCCCAGTCCGGCGAGATCCGCATCGCCCACATCTACAGCAAGACCGGCCCGCTCGAAGCCTATGGCAAGCAGACCCAGACCGGCCTGCTGATGGGCCTGAACTACGCCACCGGCGGCAGCATGACCGTCAATGGCAAGAAGCTCGTCGTGATCGAGAAGGACGACCAGGGCAAGCCCGACCTGGGCAAGAGCCTGCTGGCCTCGGCCTACTCGGACGACAAGGCCGACATCGCCGTGGGCCCCACGTCCTCGGGCGTCGCTCTGGCCCTGCTGCCCGTGGCCGAAGAGTACAAGAAGATCCTGCTGGTGGAGCCCGCCGTGGCGGACGCCATCACCGGCGACAAGTGGAACAAGTACATCTTTCGCACCGGCCGCAACAGCAGCCAGGACGCCATCTCCAACGCCGTGGCCATCGACAAGGCCGGCGTGACCGTGGCCACGCTGGCACAGGACTATGCCTTTGGCCGCGATGGCGTGAAGGCCTTCAAGGACGCGCTCAAGAACGCCAAGCTGGCCCACGAGGAGTACCTGCCCACGACCACCACCGACTTCACCGCCGGTGCCCAGCGCCTGATCGACAAGCTCAAGGACGTGCCCGGCCGCAAGGTCATCTTCATCATCTGGGCCGGCGCGGGCAACCCCTTCAAGATCGCAGACATGGACCTCAAGCGCTATGGCATCGAGATCGCCACGGGCGGCAACATTCTGCCGGCCATGGCTGCGTACAAGAACTTCCCGGGCATGGAAGGCGCCACCTACTACTACTTCGGCATCCCCAAGAACCCGGTGAACGAGGCCCTGGTGGCCGCGCACTACAAGGAGTTCAAGACCCCGCCGGACTTCTTCACCGCCGGCGGCTTCAGCTCGGCCATGGCCCTGGTCACGGCCCTCAAGGCGACGAACGGCGACACCAACACCAACAAGCTCATCAAGACCATGGAGGGCATGAGCTTCGAGACCCCCAAGGGCAAGATGACCTTCCGCAAGGAAGACCACCAGGCCATGCAGAGCATGTACCACTTCAAGATCAAGGTGGACCCGGCTTTTGCCTGGGGCGTGCCCGAGCTGGTGCGCGAGATCAAGCCTGAAGAGATGCAAGTGCCGATTCGCAACAAGCGATAAACGGTTTGCGTGGCCCTGCTGGCTGACGTCCGTTCAGCCCAGCGGGGATCCATCCCGCGGGGGCGGCCGCCCCTTTTTTTCCAGTGAATTGATGCATGAACCCCCGGATTACACGGGGGCTGGCTCGGTTTTTCTCAAAATTATTTGGAGACAAGACAAATGGCTTTCAACTTCATTCTCAGGTCGGCCGCAACCGCCGCAACCGCCGCTGCCATCGCGGCAATGGGCATGGGCAGTGCATTCGCGGCGGTCAACTTGCCGCAGCTCAAGATCGACAAGACACAGACCACGGTGTCGGGCCTGTCGGCTGGCGGCTTCATGGCCGTGCAGCTGCACGTGGCCTACTCGGCCACCTTCGCCAAGGGCGCGGGCGTGGTCGCGGGCGGGCCGTTCTACTGTGCCGAGGGCTCCATCGTCAACGCCACCGGGCGCTGCATGGTCACCCCGGCCAGCATCCCCACCAGCACGCTGGTGAACACCACCAACACCTGGGCCAGCCAGGGCCTGATCGACCCCGTGGTCAACCTGCAGGCGTCCAAGGTCCACCTGTTCTCGGGCACGCTCGACAGCGTGGTCAAGACCGGATCCATGGACGCGCTGCGCACCTACTACAACAGCTTCGTGCCGGCCGCCAACGTGGTCTACAAGAAGGACATCGCGGCCGAGCACGCGATGGTCACCGACGACTATGGCAACGGCTGCTCGACCAAGGGCGCGCCCTACATCAGCGACTGCAACTTCGACCTGGCCGGCGCCATGCTGCAGCACCTGTACGGCACGCTCAACGCGCGCAACAACGCCACGCTGCCGGCAGGCAACTACGTCGAGTTCAACCAGAACCAGTTCATCACCAACCACGGCATGGCCACCACGGGCTGGGCCTACATCCCGCAGGCCTGCCAGGCCGGCGGCACGGCGACCTGCCGGCTGCATGTGGTGCTGCACGGCTGCAAGCAGAACGTGAGCGACGTGCAGCAGCAGTACGTGCGCAACACCGGCTACAACCGCTGGGCCGACACCAACAACATCGTGATGCTCTACCCGCAGACCAGCCTGGCGGCGACCAACAGCTGCTTTGACTGGTGGGGCTATGACAACGCCAACTACGCCAAGAAGTCCGGCCCACAGATGGCCGCCATCAAGGCCATGGTGGACCAGGTCGCAAGCGGCGGCGGCACGACCAACCCGCCCACCAACCCCGCGCTGCCCGCCCCCACGGGCGTGAACACCTCGGGCGCCACGGCCAGCTCCATGGTGGTGGGCTGGGGTGCGGTCTCGGGTGCGTCCAGCTACAACGTGTACCGCAACGCCAACAAGGTCAACGCGCTGCCGGTGAACACCACGAGCTACACCGACACCGGCCTGGCCGCCTCCACCAGCTACAGCTGGACGGTGCGCGCCGCCGACGCCAATGGCGCCGAAGGCGCCGCATCGGCCGCAGCCAGCGGCACCACGCTGGCTGCGTCTGGTGGCGGCGCCACCTGCACGACGGCCAGCAACTACGCCCACACCATGGCAGGCCGCGCCTACGTGGCCGGCGGCTACACCTTTGCGCTGGGATCCAACCAGAGTATGGGGCTGTGGAACATCTTCGTGACCAATACCCTGAAGCTTACCAGCCCCAACTACTACGTCATCGGCACCTGCCCTTGACAATGCGCTGAACGCCGCGCGCCCTGGCACCGCAAAGGGCAGGGCGCCCGGCATCCCTGAAAGACGACGACTGTGAAAGTGAAGCACCTCCCATGAGCACCTTGGCCACCAAGGACTTGACCATCCGCTTCGGCGGCCATGTGGCGGTCAACGCCGTGACCTGCTCCTTCGAGCCCGGCACGCTGACCGCCATCGTGGGCCCCAACGGTGCGGGCAAGACCACGTACTTCAACCTCATCTCGGGGCAGCTGCGCGCCAGCGCGGGCAGCGTGACCCTGGGCGGGCAAGACCTCACGGGCCAGTCGGTCTCGGCGCGCACGCATGCGGGCCTGGGGCGGGCCTTTCAGCTCACCAACCTGTTTCCCAACCTCAGCGTGCTGGAGAACGTGCGCCTGGCCGTGCAGGCTACGCAAGAGGGCAAGCACCGCCGGGGCCTGAACCTGTGGAGCATCTGGAGCGACCACCGCGACCTGACGGACCGCGCCCGCGCCATCCTGCAGGCCGTGGCCATGCTGGACCGGCAGGACACCCCCGTGGCCAGCCTGCCGCACGGCGACCAGCGCAAGCTCGAAGTGGCGCTGCTGATGGCGCTGGAGCCGCAGGTCTACATGTTCGATGAACCCACGGCTGGCATGAGCCATGACGAGGCCCCCGTGATCCTGAACCTGATCCGCGAACTCAAGAAGGACAAGACCAAGATCATCCTGCTGGTGGAGCACAAGATGGACGTGGTGCGCGAGCTGGCCGACCGCATCATCGTGCTGACCAACGGCACCCTGGTGGCCGACGGCGCACCGGCCGAGGTGATCGCCTCGCCCGTGGTGCAGGAAGCCTACCTGGGCGTCACCAAGGAGGCCACTGCATGACCACCACCAACAACCTGCTCGAACTCAAGGGCGTGCACACCCACATCGGGGCATACCACATCCTGCACGGCGTGGATCTGGCCGTACCCAAGGGGCAGCTCACCATGCTGCTGGGCCGCAACGGCGCCGGCAAGACCACCACGCTGCGCACCATCATGGGCCTGTGGCATGCGTCGCAGGGCAGCATCCACTTCGGTGGCCGCGACATCACGGCGCTGAACACCCCGCAGATCGCGGGCATGAACATCGCCTATGTGCCCGAGAACATGGGCATCTTCGCCGACCTCACGGTCAAGGAGAACATGCTGCTGGCCGCGCGCAATGCCAAGAACGCCGCGCAGATGGACAGCTCCCGACTGGAATGGATCTTCAAGCTCTTCCCTGCGGTGGAGAAGTTCTGGAACCACCCTGCGGGCAAGCTCTCGGGCGGGCAAAAGCAGATGGTGGCCGTGAGCCGCGCCATCGTCGAGCCGCGCGACCTGCTCATCGTGGACGAGCCCAGCAAGGGCCTGGCGCCCGCGATCATCAACAACATGATCGAGGCGTTCGATCAGCTCAAGAAGAGCGGCGTGACGATTTTGCTGGTCGAGCAGAACATCAATTTCGCCAAGCGGCTGGGTGACACCGTGGCCGTGATGGACAACGGCCAGGTGGTGCATGCGGGCAGCATGGCCGCACTGGCCGCAGACGAGGCATTGCAGCGATCGCTGCTGGGGTTGGCACTATGAGCACCGCGACGACAACGACACCCACTTCCACCGCGGCTGGCAAGGCCATGCTGCGCGACTTCGACTGGAAGCCACTGGCCCTGGTGCCCGCGCTGGCGTTGCTGGTGCTGCCCTTCATCGGCTCGCCCAGCACCTGGCTCACGCTCACCGTGGCGGGGCTGGCCATGGGCATGATCATCTTCATCATTGCCTCGGGCCTGACGCTGGTGTTCGGCCTGATGGACGTGCTCAACTTCGGCCACGGCGTGTTCATCGCGCTCGGTGCCTTCGTGGCCACCAGCGTGCTGGGTGCCATGGGCGACTGGACCGGCTCCGACCAGCTGTGGCGCAACATGGTGGCGGTGCTGCCCGCCATGCTGGTGGCCATGGCTGTGGCGGGGGCCGTGGGCCTGGCATTCGAGCGTTTCATCGTGCGGCCCGTGTATGGCCAGCATTTGAAGCAGATCCTCATCACCATGGGCGGCATGATCATCGGCGAAGAGCTGATCAAGGTCATCTGGGGCCCGCAGCAGATCCCGCTGCCGCTGCCCCAGGGCATGCGCGGCGCGCTGCTCATCGGCGATGCGGCCATCGAAAAATACCGCCTGGTGGCGGTGGCCGTGGGCCTCTTGGTCTTTGCCGTGCTGGCCTGGACGCTGTCGCGCACCAAGGTCGGCCTGCTCATCCGTGCCGGCGTACAGGACCGCGAGATGGTCGAGTCGCTGGGTTACCGCATCCGGCGCCTGTTCATCGGCGTGTTCGTCGTGGGCTCGGCCCTGGCCGGCCTGGGCGGGGTGATGTGGGGCCTGTACCAGCAGAACGTGGTGCCGCAGATGGGCGCCCAGGTCAACGTGCTGATCTTCATCGTGATCATCATCGGCGGCCTGGGGTCCACGGGCGGTGCGCTCATCGGCGCGCTGCTGGTGGGGCTCATGGCCAACTACACCGGCTTTTTGGTGCCCAAGGTGGCGCTGTTCTCCAACATCGCGTTGATGGTGGCCATCCTGCTGTGGCGTCCACAGGGCGTCTATCCGGTCGCGAACCGCTGAAGAGGAGCCCCAAGACATGCTGAACCGACTTCTCTCCGGCGACTACCCGCGCAGCAAGGTGCTGGCGGTGATCCTCGTCGCCATCTTCCTCGGGCTGGCGTTCGCGCCCTTCCTGTTCCCTGGCGTCAAGGCCCTCTCTGTCGCGGCCAAGGTGCTGATCTTCGTGGTGCTGGTCGCCAGCTTCGATCTGCTCTTGGGCTACACCGGCATCGTGAGCTTTGCGCACACCATGTTCTTCGGCATCGGGGCCTATGGCATCGCGGTGGCCACCACGCGCATGGGGCCCACCTGGTCGGCGCTGGCCGTGGGCCTGGGTGGCGCCCTGGTGCTCTCGCTGCTGCTGTCGCTGGCGGTGGGGCTCTTTTCACTGCGTGTGCGCGCCATCTTCTTCGCCATGATCACGCTGGCCGTGGCGGCGGCGTTCCAGACGCTGGCCTCGCAGCTGTCGGACATCACGGGCGGTGAGGATGGACTGACCTTCAAGGTGCCCGAAATCCTGTCGCCGAGCTTCGAGCCCTTCGACGAGCCCTTCCTGGGCGTCACGCTCGACGGGCGGCTGCTGTGCTACTACCTGCTGTTTGTGATTGCCGTGGTGCTGGTGCTGGCGTTGCTGCGCATCGTGAACTCGCCGTTCGGCCGCGTGCTGCAGGCGATCCGCGAGAACGAGTTCCGCGCCGAGGCCATTGGCTACCGCGTGGTGGTGTACCGCACCACGTCCAGCGTGCTGTCGGCCCTGTTCGCCTGCTGCGCGGGCGCCATGCTCGCGCTCTGGCTGCGCTACAACGGGCCGGACACCTCGCTCAGCTTCGAAATCATGATGGACTGCCTGCTCATCGTCGTCATCGGCGGCATGGGCACCATCTACGGCTCGGCCATCGGCGCCGTGCTCTTCCTCATTGCGCAAAGCTATCTGCAGGACCTGCTGCGCCTCGCAAGCGAGGCCGCCTCGGGCCTGCCCTGGCTGTCGGCGCTGCTCTCGCCCGACCGCTGGCTGTTGTGGCTGGGTGTGCTCTTCGTCTTGTCGGTGTATTACTTCCCCACCGGTGTGGTGGGGCGCCTGCGCGCGGCAGCAGCGCGCAAGGCGGCGTAAGGGCCAGGCTCGCAACCTGGCCGGGGTGAAGCTGCGTTCCAGAAGTTCAGAAAAACACAACTCGGAGACAAGCGCAATGAATTGCCTGAAGAAAAAGACGACGCAAAGAACCACGATGGTGGCCGTGTCCGCCGCAGTGCTCGCAGCCTGCGGCGGCGGTGGGGGCAGTGACAGCACGGGCGGGGTGAACACGCGGCCCGCCTACCTTGGCAGCATTACCGAGTCCCGCTACGACGGCAGCAGCAACGACCTGCTGACCGCCGGCCTGGGTGCGAGTGGCCTGGCTTCGGCCACGCCACCCGCCTATGCCGATGCGCTCAAGCCCACCGGCGCCGAATTGCGCCGCGCCGCCATCTACAACAACTACCGCGCCATGCTCGACATGACGGCCGCCGGTGGCTACGGCACGCTGTATGGTCCCAACGTCGATGCCCAGGGTCGCGTGACCACCGGCGAGGGCAAGGTGCCCGGTACCGAGTACATCGCCTATGCCGACGATGGCAGCGGGCGCCAGAACGTGACCCTGATGGTGCAGGTGCCCGACAGCTTCAACCCTGCACGGCCGTGCATGATCACGGCCACCGCATCGGGCTCGCGCGGTGTGTACGGCGGCATCTCCACCGGGGAGTGGGGCCTCAAGCGCGGCTGCGCCGTGGCCTATTCCGACAAGGGCACGGGCGCGGCTCCGCACGACCTGCAGAACGACACCGTGCCGCTGATCGACGGCACGCGCACCACGGCCGCTGCGGCCGGCAAGAGCGCCGCCTTCAATGCCAACCTCACGCCCGCGCAACTGGCCACCTTCAACACCGCCACGCCCAACCGCTTTGCCTTCAAGCACGCCCACTCGGGCCAGAACGCCGAGAAGGACTGGGGCACGACCACCTTGCAGGCGGTGGAATTCGGCTATTACGTGCTCAATGAGCGCTACGGCGCGCTCACCGTGTCGGGCCAGCGCATCAAGTCGCTCACACCGGGCAACACCATCGTCATCGCGTCGAGCATTTCCAATGGCGGCGGGGCAGCGATTGCGGCGGCCGAGCTCGACACCCAGGGCCTGATCAGCGGCGTGGCCGTGTCTGAGCCTGCGGTGGAGCTGCCTGCCAACCCGGGTGTCACGGTGCAGCGCGGCGGCACCGCCATCGCCGTCACGGGCCGCCCGCTGATCGACTACACCACCCAGGCCAACCTGTACCAGGCCTGTGCCTCGCTGGCGCCCTCGGTCAGCACCAGCCCGTATGCGGCGGCCTTCGCCGCAGGCTTTGCCGGTGCGGCCCTGCCCATCGCACCGGGTCGCTGCGCGGCCCTGCGTGCGCGGGGCCTGCTCACGGCCGACACCACGGCGGCCCAGGCCGAGGAATCGCTGCAGAAGCTGCGCGCCTACGGCTGGGAGCCCGAGTCGAATGACCTGCATGCCTCGCTCGCAGCCTTCGAGGTGGCGCCCGCCGTGGCCGTGACCTTTGCCAACTCGCTCTCGCGCGCCAGCGTGCAGGACCACCTGTGCGGCTTCAGCTACGCGGGGGCCACGGCGGCCGGTGCGGTCACCCCGCTGGCGCCACCGGCTGCGCTGGCCGGCATGTTCGCCACCGGCAACGGCGTGCCCCCGGCGGGCGGCGTGCAGCTCATCAACAACCGCGCCAAGCAGGGGCCTGCGCGCGACTTCCTGTCCCTGGCCGACAGCGGCGCGTTCGACTGGAACACCGAGGGCGCCGTGTGCCTGCGCAACCTGGTCACCGGCACCGATGCTGCAGCCCGCAAGCTGCAGGCCGGTGTCGATGAAACGCGCCGCAATGGCAACCTGCGCGGCAAGCCGGCCATCATTGTGCATGGCCGCGCCGATGCGCTGCTGCCTGTGAGCCATACCTCGCGCCCCTACACCGCGCTGAACAAGCGCGTGGAGGGTGCGGCCAGCAAACTGAGCTATGTGGAGGTGGCCAATGCCCAGCACTTCGACAGCTTCATCGGCCTGCCCACGGTGCTGCCCGGCTACGACACCCGTTACGTGCCGCTGCATGTGTACCTGAATCGCGCGCTCGACGCCGTGTACGACCATCTGGCCACTGGCAAGGCGCTGCCCGCCAGCCAGGTGGTGCGCACCGTGCCGCGTGGCGGCACACCAGGCAGCGCCCCGGCCATCACCGCCGCCAACGTGCCGCCGTTGGCCGAGGTGCCCAGCGCGGGCAACGCCATCGCCGTGACGGCCGGAGCCATCGCCATCCCCGAATAAGAACGACGACCCACCACAACAAAAAAGCTGCCGGGCGCATTGCCGCACCCGGTGGCACAAAGGACGGACATGAACACATGGATCACATGGGGCCGCCGCATGGGCGCGGTACTCACGATGCTGGGGGTGATGGGGCTGTTGGCGCTGCCGGCGGCGGCGCAGCTGCGCGGCGCCGAACTCGTGGTCGGTCAGGTGGCGCCGCTGTCGGGCGTGCTGGCCAGCACGGGCACGCAGATGGTGCTGGGTGGCAGGATCTATTTCGACGCCATCAACGCCCAGGGCGGCGTGCATGGCGCCACCATCCGCCAATGGGTGGTGGACGACGGCTACAAGGTGCCCGACACCGTGCGCCTGACGCGCGAGATGCTGGCCCGGCCCGAAGTGGTGGCGCTCTACGGCTTTGCCGGCACGGCCAACGTCACGCAGCTGTTGACCGACGGTGTGCTGGAGCAGGGCGGTGCCGCGCTGGTGGCGCCCTACACGGGTGGCGAGTCGCTGCGCAGCCCGTTCAACCCCTGGATCTTCCACGTGCGCGCAGGCTATGGCGATGAGGCCGAGCACATGGTGCAGCAGCTCACCACGCTGGGCATGAACCGCGTGGCCGTGATGTACCAGGACGATGGCTTCGGCAAGGCAGGCCTCGCGGGGGTTGAGGCGGCGCTGGCGCGGCGCAACCTGAAGCTCGTCGTCTCGGCCGGCTACGAGCGCAACACCGACAAGGTGGACGATGCCGTGAAGGCCATCAAGGCGGCCGACGTGCATGCCGTGATCATGATCGCCATCAACAAGCCCGCGGCCGCCTTCATCCAGCGCTACCGCGAGCAGGGCGGTGGCGCGCAGCTGTACAACATCTCGGTGGTGGACCCGACCGAACTCGTGAAGCTCGCCGGCCTGAAGAACGCGCACGGCCTGGGCATCAGCCAGGTGGTGCCGTATCCCTTTCGTCCGCAGTTGCCCGTGGTGCGCGAATACCAGACCTTGCTCAAGAAGTACGCGCCCGAGGCCGAGGTCAACTACACCAGCTTCGAGCAGTTCCTGGGTGCCAAGGTGCTGGTCGAGGCCCTGCGCCGCGCCGGCCCCGCGCCCACGCGCGCCAAGGTGGTCAAGGCGCTTGAATCGCTGCAGAACTACGACCTGGGCGGCATCAGCCTGGGTTATTCGCCCACCAACCGCATCGGCTCGCGGTATGTCGAGGTCACCGTCATCGGCGCCAACGGGCGCCTCATGAAATGAGCGCGACTCACAAAACTCTCCTGGCGTCGTTGTTGCGTCTTGCCGTACTTTCAGTACTGTCTGCGATGCAACGCCTGGCCAGGACCGCTTCGCTGAGCTTTGTGAGCCGCTTGAACACCGCAGCTCGCCCTCCGGCAACCCACAATCCATCCACTGACTCACAAGGTTGTCCACCATGACTCCGTTATCGCGCTATGCCACCTGCGCCGGCTATGAAATCCACTACACCGAATGGGGCGCGCCCGATGCTCCGGTGGTGGTGGCCTGGCACGGCCTGGCCCGCACCGGCCGCGACATGGACGAGCTGGCCGCCCATCTGGCGCCACGCTTTCGCGTGATCTGCCCCGACACCATCGGCCGGGGCCTGAGCCAGTGGGCGCGCGAGCCAGCAGAGGAATACCAGCTGCGCTTTTATGCGCGCATCGCCGCTGGGCTGTTCGATGCGCTGGGCATAGAACAGGCGCACTGGGTGGGCACCTCCATGGGCGGCGCCATCGGCACGGTGTGCGCGTCGGGCCTGTTCGAGCCGGGGCTCAAGGGCCGCATCCGCAGCCTGCTGCTCAACGACAACGCGCCGCGCCTGGCCGACGATGCGCTCGGGCGCATCAAGGCCTATGCGGGCCAGCCGCCCGCGTTCGATACCGTGGCAGAGCTCGAGGCCTTCTTCCGCCAGGTCTACCAGCCCTATGGCTGGCTCAGCGATGCGCAGTGGCGCCGCCTGACCGAGACCAGCACCCGCCGCCTGCCCGACGGCCGGGTGACCCCACACTACGACCCGGCCATGGTGCAGCAGTTCACGCACCACGCCAACGACTACCTGATCTGGGACCACTACGACGCGCTGGACATCCCCGTGCTGTGTCTGCGCGGCGAAGACTCGGACCTGGTGCTGCGCGAGACCACCATCGAAATGCTCACGCGCGGCCCGGGCGCCCGTGGCCAGGCCCGCGTGATCGAGGTGCCCGGTTGCGGCCATGCCCCGGCCCTCAACGTGCCCGAGCACTATGCGCTGGTGGAACGGTTCTTCGTGCATGGTGTGCAGGAGCCCGGGGCTGCAGAGGCTGCGCTGGTGCGCACGGCGGGTGGGCCTGCGGCCAGCGCGCTGCCGCGCTCGCAGTATCGGGCACCCACCCGGCTGCAATGGCCTTAGAACGATGGCTTGGCCCTGGTGCATGATTGGGGGTATGGGCCTCCCTTTGACATGCTGACAGACCACCTGCGTTCGTTCCCGCAAGGCTTTCGCGCCCTTGTCCTGGGTGCCTCGGGCGGTATCGGCAGTGCCTTCGTGCAGCACCTGCAGGCCGACCCGCGCTGTGCGCTGGTGGTCGGGCTGGGAAGAAGCACGGTGCCACCCATCGATTTCGAGCACGAAGCCACTGTGTCCGAGGCGGCGGCAGCGCTGGCGCCGCGGGGCCCGTTTCACCTCGTCATCGTCGCCACCGGCATGCTGCACGGCCCCGAAGGCATGCCCGAAAAGCGCCTGGGTCAGCTCAACTATGCGCAGATGCAGGCCTGCCTGCGCACCAACGCCATGGGCCCGGCGCTGGTCATGGCGCACTTTGCGCCGCTGCTGGCCAAGGACCGCAGCGTGCTGGCGGTGTTGTCGGCCAAGGTGGGCAGCATTGGCGACAACCGCCTGGGCGGCTGGTACAGCTACCGGGCCTCGAAAGCGGCGCTGAACATGTTCCTCAAGACCGCGGCCATCGAAGTGCAGCGCGGCAACCCACAGGCCGTGCTGGTGGCACTGCACCCGGGCACCGTGGACTCGGACCTGTCGGCCCCGTTTCGCGGCGCCGAGATCGGCCGGCCGGCGGCGGACGCGGCGGCCGACATGCTGCGTGTGATCGATGGGCTCACGCCCGAATGCACGGGTGGTTTCTACGCATACAGCGGGCAGCCATTGCCCTGGTAAGGCCACCCCGCAAGGGATATTTGCGGTGTTCGCCTACACAGAGTTCGGTACAGGCAGTACACCATGCGAAAGCTTTTTGTCCTCGCTGTTTCTCTGTTCTGCAAAGCCGATGCGTACCCAATCCGAAACCTTCAAATTCACCCGCGCTCGCAAGGTGGCCCACGGAAGATTCGCCCATGCCAACACGGATGCCATCGGGGTACTGCAGTTCTGGACGGCGCTGGGCGCCGGACGGTCGGGGGAAATACTGTCTGAGCCGGATGACGAGTGGCTAGTGGCCCGCGTCACCTACCCGCTGCAGCAGGGCATGCTGGCCACCAGCGAACTGCACCAGTGCTGTGTGGCCCGTGGGATCATGCGCGAGTCGGTAGAGGAATAAGCTTGGCATTGCAGCGCCTAAAAGGCTGCACTGCCGTGGGGTCCGTGGATCAAGTTCTCCCTGCTGCCTTCGCGAACGGCGCGCTCCTCAGCCGCCAAACACATTGATCGGCGTTGGCGCCAAATGCTCCCGGAGCTTCTGCTCTGCGGTGTAGAGTGCTTCGGGGTAGCTCGCCCAGGCACGGCGCACGGTGAGCACGGGTGAGCCGTCCTCCTCGAAGATGAAAACCCGCTCCGGCACATTCGAGGGCGCAGCCAGCGCCAGCGGTCGGACCAGATAGGTCGATCCGTCGATTTGGAGATTGGGTGGCCAGGGGAGACCGATCGCAGGCATGGTGTGATGGGGTGTAACTGATTGAACGATGCCCCATCCTACCCACGCCAACACCCAATCCAGCGGTTCCCGGCGCAACACGAGCGGATGTCCTACGTGGACAACACGGCTGGGCCAGCGCGTGGGTGGAACAATGGTCCTGGTCCCTCTGCAGGAGCGCTCCGATGCAACCCACCATCACCGCCTTCGAACGTTCGCCCGACCGCGGCCGGGGTCTGGCGCGCGACATGCGCGTGCGCTGGGCGCTGGAGGAAGTGGGGCAACCCTACGGTGTGCGCCTCGTGTCCTTTGCAGCGATGAAGGCGCCCGCGCACCGGGCGCTCCATCCGTTCGGGCAGATACCCACCTATGAGCAAGACGGCCTGGCGCTGTTCGAGACCGGCGCCATCGTGCTGCACATCGCCGAGACCCATGCGGGCCTGCTGCCGGCCGAAGCCCACGCGCGCTCGCGCGCCATCATGTGGATGTTCGCGGCGCTCAATACGCTGGAGCCGCCCATCGTCGAGTGGGGCGCCGCGCGGATCCTTGAGCACGACAAGCCCTGGTATGCGCAGCGCCAGCCCATGCTCGAAGACCGCGTGCGTACCCGGCTGGCCGAGCTTGCGCAGAGGCTGGGCGAGGCCGACTGGCTCGACGGCAATGCATTCAGTGCCGGCGACCTGCTGATGGTGACCGTGCTGCGCCGTCTGGGCGATGCGTCGCCACTGCTGCAGGAACAGCCCAGTCTATTGGCCTACATCGCCCGCGGTGAGGCGCGGCCGGCCTACCAGCGCGCATTTGCGGACCAGCTGGCTGTGTTCACCGCCAGCCAATCCGCCGGCTGATTCATCACTGCCCTGGTTACCGGCGAAACCGCTCGCCGTTGAAGTAAGACAGCTCCACGAAGTCCGTGCCGCTGTGGTCCTGGGGCCCATAGCGCAGCTCGAATCCGCCCATGTCGTAGGGGCGCATGGTGTGCAGCGCCTCGATGAGCTTCTCGCGCGATGCAGTGCGGCCCGCGCGGCGCAGGGCCTCGATCATCAGGCGCGCGCTCAGGTAGCCCTCCAGAGACGAATAGCCCGGCTCGGCACTGGCGGCGCTGGCCTTGAGCGCATCGCGGTAGGCCTTGACGATGGGCTTGGCCACGTTGTCGGGGTTGGGTGCCACCTGCGCCACGGTGATGCCGCGCGCGGACTCGCCCAGCGCCGCCAGCAGCGGCCGCGAACCCAGGAACGAGATCGAGAACGCAGGCGCCTTCACGCGCAGGCGCAGCGCCTTGTAGAACGGTATGCCCACTGCGCCCACGGCCAGCGAGATCAGGGCCGTGGGCTGCCAGGCGGTGATCTCGTCCACCGTGCGTGCCACGCCTTCCTCGGTCTCGGACAACAGGAAGGCCTTCCAGTCCTTGTTGTTGTGCGCCTTGGCCGCCGCATCGAAGGCCGCCAGCGTGGCCTTGCCAAAAGGGTTGTCGATGTAGGCCACTGCGCACTTGGTGAAGCCCGTGGAGCCCAGTTGCTGCACGATCTTGTGGAGCTCCTGCGAATAGCTTGCGCGCGCATGGAACACCAGGGGGTTGAACGGCCGCAGCGCGTCCGACCCTGTGGCCGGCGCGATCACCGGCACCTTGGCCGCCATGGCCACGGGCAGCGCGCCCATCACGCTGGTGGTGCCGCCGCAGGACAGCAGGGCGAAGACCTTGTCCTCCTCCAGCAGCTTCTTCGCGTTGGCTCCGGCCTTGGCCGGGTCGCCGCCATCGTCGGCGCTGGTGAACTGCAGGCGCCGCCCGTCGATGCCACCGCGCTCGTTGACCTCCTGGAAGGCCGCTGCGATGCCCTTGTTCATCTCCACGAACGGGAAGGCCAGCGGCCCCGTGAGCGCGGCCGTCTGGCCTATGCGCCAGGGCTCGGTCTGCTGTGCCAGTGCCCAGCCGGGCAGGGCGACAGCGGTGGCCGCTGCTGACGACAGCACCCGGCGGCGCGTGAGGGGAGGCGCGAGGGGCGTGGAGAAGGGGTGCATCGGCGTGTCTCCTGTTGTAGTGCTGCGCCCTTCCATCGCTGCACGCAGGGTGCGCGCAATGGACCGGCGGCGCAGCCAGTATCGAGCGCGCATGCACCACAATGGGTCGGGGAAAACACTGCAGGAGGCGGCTGGAGCGTCACGTTGGTGACTCCGATTGGCCCCTTGTCACACGGTGGACACGGGTGTACCTGGCAGGGTCTGGCTTCAGTCGCGCCGTGGTCTGCGCCCCGCGCGCCCCACCCGCGTATGCCCGGCACTCTGGCACGCACGCCGGTAGGCGCGCAGGGTCTGCTCAGCGCGGCTGAGCACGGTCTGGGTCACATCATCGGCGGCATCGGCCGCCAGCACGGCACCTGGCGCCATGCCCGATGCCTCGCCCGTCAGCAGGGCAATGCCCTCGCTCACATGCTGCACGGTGTAGACGTGGAACAGGCCGCGCTCCACCGCATCGAGGATGGGGCGCGACAGCATCAGGTGGCGCTGGTTGCGCGCGGGGATGAGCACGCCCTGCGTGCCATCGAGCCCGGCCGCGGCGCAGGCCTGGAACCAGCCTTCGATCTTTTCGTTGATGCCGCCCACGGGCAGCACCTCGCCATGCTGATTGAGCGCACCCGTCACCGCAATGCCCTGGCGCAGCGGCAGGCCCGACAGGCTGGACAGCAGCGCGTACAACTCGGCGCAGGAGGCGGAGTCGCCTTCCACGCCGCTGTACTCCTGCTCGAACACGATGGAGGCATTGAGCGCTAGCGGCGCCACATGGCTGAACAGGGCCGTGAGGTAGCCGTGCAGGATGAGCACGCCCTTGTCGTGGATGGGGCCGGACATGTGCACTTCGCGGTCGATGTTGAGCAGCCCCTCCTGCCCGGCGAAGCTGCGCGCTGTGATGCGCACGGGAAAGCCGAAACGGTAGTCGCCCAGGTCGATCTGCGACAGGGCGTTGACCTGGCCCACGGCCGCACCGTGCAGGGTGATGAGGCACTCGCCCTCGACCAGGGTCTGGTGCAGTTCTTCCTCGGTCTGGTTGTGGCGCAGCCGCTGGGCGGCCAGGGCGGCCTGCACGTCGGCGGCCTGCACCAGGGCCGTGGCATCGGCAGGGCTGCGCATGCGGCACTGGGCAGCGCTCTCGATCACCAGCGCCTCGGCCTGGGCGAAGCGGGCGCTCTGGCGGCCCTGGTCGTCGGCCTCGCGGTGGCTTTGCTCGATCAGCAAGGCCACGGCCTCGGGGCCGAAGTGCGGCAGGCCGCGCTGCGCGCAGCAGTGCGCCACGAAGATGGCGGTGGCGCGGTGCGATGCCGGGGTGGCGATGAAACGGTCGGCAAAGTCGACCTTCACGCGAAAGCGCCGTGCGGCTTCGGGGTCGCTGTCCTGCAGGGCGTAGAACTCGTCCACCGAGCCGATGAGGACGATTTTCACGTCCACATCCACCGGCTCGGGCTGCAAGCCTGCCGGCGCGCCTGCGCCACCGCCGGGGCCTGGGCCGTCGGCACTCGCCTCGCCAGTGATCTGCAGCCGGCGGCTGCGCAAAAAGCGGCGCACGCGTGGCCACAGGCCCTCTTCGGCGGCCAGATCGTGCAGGTGCAGCAGGATGAAGCCGCCATGCGCGCGCAGCAGGCTGCCGGCGTGGATGGCCGATACGTCGGCCTGCCCGGGGTCGGCATCGTCGGCATTGGCTCCGTGGTCGATGCTGCCCATCAGGCTGCGCAGTTGCGGGTTGTCCTCGACGATCACGGGGGCGCCGGTGCGCCCGCCGTTGTCCACCGCCAGGTTCACGCGGCAGCGGGCCAGCAGCGCATCCAGGTCGTCGCGGCGGTCGGCTTCGGCATCGGCCTCGTTGTCGCCGTAGTAGGGCTCCAGCAGGTCGATGCTGCCGAGCAAGGCGCGCTCTACCTGGTCCAGCCACTGCGCAAGGCGCCCGGCGTGCGGCGCCTGCTGGCCGGCGATGACGCGCGCGGCCTGCAGCGCCTGCTGCACCAGCGGCGTGATCACTGTGCTGCGCAGGGCGTCCAGGGCTGCGTCGCGTTCGCGCTCCAGCGGGCGCATGGCCTGGGCAAAGCGCTCGATCTCGCTGCGCAGCGCGTCCTCGTCGCGTTCGATGGCGGCGCGGCGCTCGGGCGGCTGCACGCGCGCCTCCGCGTCGGACAGGGGCTGGCCCCTCGGGCCCAGGGGGGTGACCAGCATCTGCCCGTTGTCGCGCACCAGGCGCAACTGGCGCGCGAGCGCAAACGCGTCGAGCGCGGCCAGCGCCTCGCGCTCCTGCACCTGCCAGCGCTGCTCGATGCGCGCCGCATCGGCCAGGAAGGCGGGGCCTGCCAGGTGCTGGGGCACTTCGGCCTCCAGCCGCGTGCCCATGTCGGCCAGGGCCTGGCGCAGCAGGCGGCCCTGGCCCGCAGGCAGGCGCAGTGCGCGCGGGCGCTCCGGTGCATCGAAGTCGTGCAGGTAGCACAGGTCGGGCGGCACGGGGCGCCGCGCGGCCTCGGCCAGCATGGCCTGGTGCAGCAGCGATGCGCGGCCGCTGCCCACGTCGCCCAGCACGAAGAGGTGGTAGTCGGGCTGCTGCATGGCCAGGCCGAAGCGCGCGGCGGCCTCGGCGCGCTCCTGGCCGATCCAGGGCAGGGGCAAGCCCGTGAGCTCGGCCGTGCTGGCAAAGCCGAGCGTGGTGGGGTCGACGGTCAGCCGCAGTTGGTGTGCAGAAAGGGCGCGGGCGGATGCGGGCATGGAAAACAATTCAGGGGAGCGGTGCGGGGGAAATGGGGAGGTGGGAAAGATTGGGCGGGCGGGGCCCGTACCGGTCAGCGACCTGCGGGGGTGGGGCCTTTGGGCGCGCCGCCCGCCAGTGCGCGCTCGCGCGCATCGGCCTGCGTGGCGGCATCCTCCACCTGCGTGGGCCAGCCCGCCAGGTGCTGCTGCGCCACGCGGCTCAGGGCGGTGATCCAGTGGCTGCTGTCGTTAAGGCAAGGGATGTAGTGGAACTCCTGCCCGCCTGCATGCAAAAAGGCCTCGCGCACCTCCATGTTGATCTCTTCCAGGGTCTCCAGGCAGTCGCTGGTGAAGCCGGGGCAGACCACGTCCACGCGCCGCGTACCGGTCTTGCCCAGGGCCTCGATGGTGGGCTGGGTGTAGGGCTCCAGCCACTTGGCCTTGCCAAAGCGCGACTGGAAGGTGAGCACGTAGCGTTCGCGGCGCAGGCCCAGGCGCTCGGCCAGCATGCGGCCGGTTTTCAGGCTCTCGCAGTGGTAGGGGTCGCCCAGCGTAAGGGTGCGCTCGGGCACGCCGTGAAAGCTCATCACCAGCTTGTCGGGCTGGCCATTCACCTTCCAGTGCGCCTCGATGCTGCGCGCCAGCGCGTCGATGTAGCCGGGATGGTCGTGGTAGCGGTTGACGAAGCGCAGCTCGGGCACATGGCGTGTGCGCGCGGCCCAGGCATACACCGCGTCGAACACGCTGGCCGTGGTGGTGCCGGAGTACTGCGGGTACAGCGGCAGGATGAGGATGCGCGTGGCGCCCTCGGCCTTGAGGGCATCGAGCTGGCTGGCGATGGACGGGTTGCCGTAGCGCATGGCATGGCGCACCAGCACCTGGTGGCCGGCCTCGCCCAGCCAGCCGCGCAGCAGCGTGGCCTGCTTCGCTGTCCACACCGCCAGGGGCGAGCCCTCGGGAGTCCACACACTGGCGTACTTGGCGGCCGACTTGGCGGGGCGGGTGCGCAGGATGATGCCGTGCAGGATGGGCAGCCATGCCAGCTTGGGGATCTCCACCACGCGGTGGTCCGCCAGGAACTGCGCCAGGTAGCGGCGCACGGCCGGCGCCGTGGCCTCGTCGGGCGTGCCCAGGTTGCACAGCAGGATGGCGGTGCGTTCGGGTTGGCCGTGGGTGAAAGGGGGTTCGGGTTGAAAACGCATGCGGCATTGTGGCCCAGGCATTCACCAGCCATCTCCTGGAGGGAGAAGGCGGCTCCGGGAAATCCCTCATGCGCGAATGAAACCGGTTTCATAGACTCCTTCCATGCCACCTGACAGGCGTTTGCCGTGAACTACCAATTCCAGTTCGAATCCGTTTTTGCCGCCTGGCCCCTGCTGCTCAAGGGCACATGGATCACCGTGCAGCTGTCGCTTACCGCGACGGTGCTGGGGCTGGTGGTGGCCATCGCCTGTGCCTGGGGCAAGACATCCGGGCCTGCCTGGGTGCGATTCGTGGTGAATGCCTATATCGAGCTGATCCGCAACACGCCGTTCATCGTGCAGCTGTTCTTCTTTTTCTTTGCCCTGCCGTCCATCGGCCTGCGCTGGTCGCCCTATACGGCGGCATTGACCGCGATGGTGGTGAACCTGGGGGCCTACGCGGCAGAGATCGTGCGGGCAGGCATCGAATCCATCCCCAAGGGGCAGATCGAGGCCGGGCGGGCGCTGAACCTCAAGCCCTGGGAGATCTTCCGCTTCGTCGTGCTCAAGCCGGCGCTCAAGGCGATCTACCCGGCGCTCACCAGCCAGTTCATCCTGCTGATGCTCAGTTCGGCCGTGGTCTCGGTGATCTCGGCCGACGACCTGACCTCGGTGGCGGCCAACCTGCAGTCGCAGACCTTCCGCAGTTTCGAGATCTACATCGTCGTGGCGGCCATCTATCTGCTGCTGGCCGTGTCGTTCTCCGGGCTGTTCAAGCTGATCTATCAGCGCACGCTCAACTACCCCGACCGTCGCTGAGGACCGGCCATGCGCACTTTTGGAGTTTCCGAGTTCTGGTTCATCGTGCAGGCCGCCCAGTGGACGCTGGCGCTGTCGGCCATGGCCTTCGTGGGCGGCTCGCTGCTGGGGCTGTTGGTGGCGCTGGCGCGCACCTCCGAAAACACCGCTGCGCGCTGGGCCGCCACCCTGTTCATCCAGGTGTTCCAGGGCACGCCGCTGTTGTTGCAGCTGTTCCTGATCTTCTTCGGCGCCCCGGTGCTGGGGCTCGATATCAACCCCTGGCTGGCCGCAGGCATTGCGCTGGTGCTCAACAGCGCGGCCTTTCTGGGCGAGATCTGGCGCGGCTGCATCGAGGCCATTCCGCGCGGGCAGTGGGAGGCAGCGCAGGCGCTGAACCTGAACTACCTCTCGCGCATGCGCTTCGTGGTGCTGCCCCAGGCCTTCAAGATCGCGCTGCCGCCGACCGTGGGCTATGTGGTGCAGATCATCAAGGGCACCTCGCTGGCCGCCATCATCGGTTTCACCGAGATCACGCGGGCGGGCCAGATCATCAACAACGCGACCTTCCAGCCCTTGCACGTGTTCACCACCGTGGCGGCGCTGTACTTCGTTATCTGCTGGCCGCTGTCGCTGCTGGCCGCCCGCATGGAGCGCAAGCGCGCCCGGGTGCTGGCGCGGTGAATTCTTCTTTTCCCAAGCGTGCATTCCATACCAACCACACAGGAGACATGAGATGACCTTTTCGCACTATCGCCGCACCACCACCGCTGCCCTGGCCGCCCTGGGCCTGAGCGCCGCGCTCACCGCCTTCGCGCCGCTGGCATCCGCGCAGAGCACGGCCGACATCAAGAAGAAGGGCGAGATCACCATCGGCATGCTGGTGGATTTTCCGCCCTATGGCACGACCAACGCGCAGAACCAACCCGATGGCTATGACGCCGACGTGGCCAAGCTGCTGGCCAAGGACCTGGGCGTCAAGGTCAACCTCGTGCCCGTCACCGGCCCCAACCGCATTCCCTTTTTGCTGACCAACAAGGTCGATGTGCTGGTGGCCTCGCTGGCCATCACGCCCGAGCGCGCCAAGCAAGTGCAGTTCTCGCAGCCCTATGCGGCCGCCACCATCGTGCTGTACGGCAAGACGGGCAGCACCATCAAGAGCGCGGCCGACCTCAAGGGCGTGCGCGTGGGCGTGGCCCGCGCTAGCACGCAGGACGTGGCCGTGACCAAGGCTGCACCCGAGGGCACCGAGATCCGCCGCTTCGACGACGACGCATCGGCCATGCAGGCGCTGATCTCGGGCCAGGTGGACGCCATCGGCTGCTCGGTCACCGTGGCGGCCCAGATCGCCAAGCGCGTGCCCGCCAACACCTTCGAGAACAAGTTCAACCTTCTGCAGCAGGCCATGGGCATTGCCATGCGGCCTGGCCAGGACGAGCTGCACAAGGCCATGGACGAGTTCGTGGCGCGCAACACGGCCAATGGCGAGCTCAACAAGCTGTATCGCAAGTGGCTCGAAACCGATCTGCCCAAATTGCAATAAGAACAAGGACAGGGAGATTTTCGCCATGACGGACGCAGTCACGACCACCCCCGGCACGCAGCCGATCATCCGCATGGAGGGGGTCAACAAATGGTTCGACAGCTTTCAGGTGCTCACCGACATCGACCTGTCGGTGCGCGCCGGCGAGCGCATCGTGATCTGCGGCCCGTCGGGTTCGGGAAAGTCCACCCTGATCCGCTGCATCAACCGGCTGGAGGCCGTGCAGAAGGGCCGCATCGAGGTGGACGGCATCGATCTGACGGCCGGCGGCAAGAACGTGGATGCCGTGCGTGCCGAGGTGGGCATGGTGTTCCAGCAGTTCAACCTGTTCCCGCACCTGACCATTCTGGAGAACTGCACCCTGGCGCCGATGCGGTCGCGCGGCATGGGCCGGGCCGAGGCCGAGGAGGTGGCGATGAAGTACCTCACGCGCGTGCGCATCCCCGAGCAGGCGCACAAGCACCCGAGCCAGTTGTCGGGCGGGCAGCAGCAGCGTGTGGCGATTGCGCGCGCGCTGTGCATGGCCCCCAAGGTGATGCTGTTCGACGAGCCCACGTCTGCCCTGGACCCCGAAATGG
Source organism: Acidovorax sp. Root219 (assembly GCF_001428665.1). Classification (GTDB taxonomy): domain Bacteria; phylum Pseudomonadota; class Gammaproteobacteria; order Burkholderiales; family Burkholderiaceae_C; genus Acidovorax. The sequence goes on along the minus strand of NZ_LMIJ01000001.1, from coordinate 418,257 downwards.
TCAAGGAAGTGCTCGACACCATGATCGGCCTGGCCGAGGACGGGATGACCATGCTGTGCGTGACCCACGAGATGGGCTTTGCCCGCAGCGTGGCCGACCGGGTGATCTTCATGGCCGATGGCAAGATTCTTGAGCAGGCGCCGCCGGCCGAGTTCTTTGGCCAGCCCCGGCACGAGAAGACCCGCCAGTTCCTGGGCCAGATACTCTCTTCCCATCACGCGCATTGAGCTGTGGTGGGTGAACGCACTGCGCCGCAGCGCCCTGGGCGCGCGGGCATGAAAAATGAAATGCAGCCAATGAAGGTACTTATTTCCCTTTCTTCCTTCGGCGCTGCCGAAGTGGGGCGCCACGGGCAGCTGTGGTGTACTGAACTGGCCCGCGAGGCCGGCGCCGACGGCGTGGAGGTGCGCGGCGAAATGCTGCGCGACGCCGCGGCCGAGCTGCCAGCGCTGGCGGGCAAGGCAGCGGTGTACTCCAGCCCCGAAGGGCTGTGGGCGATGGACGGTGCGCTGGACGAAGCCGCGCTGGCCCGTGGCATGGCGGCCGCGCGCACCCTGGGCGCGCCGCGCCTGAAGATGGCCATCGGCGGCTTTGGCACGGGCTCGCACGGCTCGCTGGTGCGCCTCAAGGACCTGCTCGCACAGGCGCCGGCCGAACTCGTGATCGAGAACGACCAAACCGCCACGGCCGGCACGCTGGCGGCCATGGAGGCCTTCTTCGTGGCGCAGGAGCGCGCAGGGCTGGACCTGGGCATGACCTTCGACATGGGCAACTGGCACTGGCAGGGCGAGTGCCCGCTGCAGGCCGCACAGGCCCTGGCCCACCGCGTGCGCTACGTACACTGCAAGGGCGTGCAGCGCCTGCCCGGCAAATGGGTGGCGGTGCCCCTGGCCGATTCCATCGCGCCCTGGCGTGCCATCCTGCGGGCGCTGCCTGCGGACGTGCCGCACGCTATCGAGTACCCGCTGGTCGGCGACGACCTGGTGGCGGTGACGCGCGCGCAACTGGCCGTGATCCGCGATGCACGGAGGCAGGCATGAGTGCAGCAACAGACACCACCTTCGACGTGGCCTTGTTCGGCGAGGCCATGCTGCTGCTGGTGGCCAACGAACCCGGGCCGCTGGAGCATGCCACGGGCTTCCACAAGCGCACGGCGGGTGCCGAGACGAATGTGGCCATCGGCCTGGCGCGCCTGGGCCTGAAGGTGGGCTGGGCCAGCCGCCTGGGCACCGACTCCATGGGCCGCTCGCTGCTGGCCACCATGCAGGCCGAGGGCATCGACTGCTCGCACGTGACCTCCGACGCCACGCAGCGCACGGGTTTCCAGTTCAAGGAGCGCGTGACCGATGGCCGCGACCCGAAGGTCGAATACCACCGCAAAGGCTCGGCCGCCAGCCAGATGGGCCCGGCCGATGTGGACGAACCCTGGCTGCGCAGTGCGCGCCACCTGCATGCCACGGGCGTGTTCGCGGCGATCTCTGAATCCAGCCTGCAGGCGGCACAGCGCACGCTGCAGGTGATGCGCGCTGCGGGCCGCACGATCTCGTTCGACCCCAACCTGCGGCCCACACTGTGGTCCTCGCCCGAGGTGATGCGGCACCAGATCAACGAGCTCTCGCGCTTTGCCGACTGGGTGCTGCCGGGCATGGAGGAGGGCGTGTTCCTCACGGGCGAGACCACCCCCGAGGGCGTGGCGCGCTTTTACCGCGCGCGGGGCGCCAGGCTGGTGGTCGTCAAGCTGGGCGCGCAGGGTGCCTATTTCGATAGCGATGTGGCTGGCATTGGACATGTCGCGGGCTTCCCCGTGGCCGAGGTGGTGGACACCGTGGGTGCGGGCGACGGCTTTGCCGTGGGCGTCATCAGCGCGCTGCTGCAAGGCCGCAGCGTGCCCGATGCGGTGCGCCGCGGTGCCTGGATTGGCGCCCGGGCCGTACAGGTGCTGGGCGATACCGAGGGGCTGCCCACGCGGGCGCAGCTGGAGCAGGCCGGCCTATGAGCCGCAAACAGGTGCTGGTGTTTCGTGACCTGCCGCCGGACCAACTGGCCCGCCTGCAGGCGGTGCATGAGGTGACCGTGGCCGACCCGCGCCAGCCGGAGCAGCGCGCCGCGTTCGATGCCGCGCTGGCCGAGGCCCATGGCCTCATCGGCGCCAGCTTTCCCATCAGCGCCGAGCTGCTGGCGCGTGCGCCGCAGCTGCAGGCCATCTCCAGCATCTCGGTGGGGGTAGACAACTACCCGCTGCAGGCCCTGCAATCGCGCGGCATCGTGCTGTGCCACACGCCGGGTGTGCTCGACGAGACTGTGGCCGACGCGGTGTTTGCGTTGCTCATGGCCACCTGCCGCCGGGTGGTGGAGCTGTCGCAGATGGTGCGCGAGGGCCGCTGGGACCGCAACATCGGCGAAGACCTGTTCGGCGACGACGTGCATGGCAAGACGCTGGGCCTGCTGGGCTTTGGCCGCATCGGCCAGGCCGTGGCGCGCCGGGCCGCACTGGGGTTTGGCATGCCGGTGCTGTACCACGCGCGCCGCGCTGTGGACCTGGCGGGGCAGGCGCCCGCGCTGCTGGGCCGGGCCGAGCATGTGCCGCTCGATGGCCTGCTGGCGCGCGCGGACATCGTGGTGGCCCTGCTGCCGCTGTCGGACAGCACGCGCGGCCTGGTCGATGCGCGGGCCTTTGCGGCCATGAAGCCGGGCGCCATCTTCATCAACGGCGGGCGCGGCGCCACGGTGGTCGAAGACGACCTGCTGGCCGCGCTCGACCATGGCACGCTGCGCGCCGCGGGGCTCGATGTGTTTGCCACCGAACCCTTGCCGCTGGCCTCGCCGCTGCGCACGCACCCGCGCGTGACGCCGCTGCCGCACATCGGGTCGGCCACGCATGGCACGCGCCATGCGATGGCCCGGCTGGCGACGACGAACCTGCTGCAGGCGCTGGCCGGCGAAAAGCCCACCGCGCTGTACGGGACAATCGGCGCATGAACAGCAAGCCGCGCGCACCCTCCGCCAAGGCACCTGCCGCCGCCCCTGTCGATACGGCTGGCCGTGACCGGCCCACCATTGCCGACGTGGCGGCTGCGGCCGGCGTGTCCAAGGCCACCGTGTCGCGTTTCTTCAACCACCGCGAGCGCCTGCTCAGCCCCGATATCGCCGCCCGGGTCGAGGCCGCTATCGCCCAGCTCGGCTATGTGCCCAGCCCCATGGCCCAGGCCCTGAGCCATGGGCGCTCGCGGCTGATCGGTCTGGTGGTGGCCGACATCACCAACCCCTTCTCGGTGGCGGTGCTGCGCGGGGCCGAGGAGGCCTGCCAGGAGGCCGGCTACCTGGTGATGCTGTTCAACCTGGGCAATGACCGCCAGCGCGAGCGCAGCGCCATCGATGCATTGGCCAGCTACCAGGTGGACGGCTTCATCCTCAACACCCAGGGGCAGGACGAGGGCCATGCCGAGCTCAGCTCTTTGCATGGCCGACCCGCCGTGCTGGTGGACCGCCGGCATACCGGCCTGGAGGCCGACTTCGTGTCGCTGGACAACCCCGGCGCCATGCGCGCCGCCTGCACGCACCTGATCGATGGGGGCTGGAGCGAGCTGCTGTACGTCACCCAGCCCCTGGCGGGCGTGAGTTCGCGCCTGGAGCGGGCGGCCGCGTTTTCGCAATGCGTCAGCGCGCGCGGGGCTGGTGTGCAGGGTGCGGTGCTGGAGCTGGTCGATGCGTCGGACGAGGTGCTGGATGCCGCCCTGCGGGCGCTTCGGCAAAGAGCTGGGGGCAGGGCGCGTGGCGCTGTCGTGGCGGGCAATTCCGTGGTCACCTTGCGGGTGGCGGCCGCCATGGTGCGGCTGGGCTGGGCCTTTGGCCGCGATATCGGCTTTGCCGGCTTCGACGACCCCGAATGGGCACCCTTGATCGGGCCGGGATTGACCACGGTGGCGCAGCCCACCCATGCCATCGGCCGGTGTGCGGCGCAGTGCCTCATCGAGCGCATGCAGGGCCTGCAGGCGCCTGCGCGGGAGCGCCTGCTGCCTGGCAAGCTGGTGGTGCGGGGATCGTCCGTGGCCGCAGTGCGCGGGGCTGGCGATCGGTAAGGGTTTGGCGTGCTGCGCGGCCCGGCCTGCCGGATGCTGCGTTATCCTTCGCGGCGGCCGATTGGCCGCAGCCCGGGCTTCCGGGCCGTGAATCTTTTGGGTGGTTTGCCATGCCTGCTCTCTCCTTGGATATTTCCCGCATCCGCGCCATCAGCATCGATCTGGACGACACGCTGTGGCCCATCTGGCCCACCATCGAGCGCGCAGAAGCCGTGCTGCTGCAGTGGCTCGCCGACCACGCACCCGCCACGGCCGCGCTGTTTTCTGACACGCAGGCGCTGCGTGCCATCCGCAACCAGATGGTCACGCTCAGGCCCGACCTGCTGCACGACCTGAGCGCGCTGCGCCGCGAGTCCATCCGCCTGGCGCTCACCCAGGCGGGCGATGAGCCCACCCTGGCCGAGCCCGCGTTCGACCTGTTCTTTGCCGAGCGCCAGCGCGTGGAGCTGTTCGCCGACGCGCACGACACGCTGGCCTTTCTGGCCGCGCGCTACCCGGTGGTGGCTTTGTCCAACGGCAATGCCGACGTGCACCGCATCGGCATCGGCCACTATTTCAAGGCCAGCATCAGCGCCACCGCCTTCGGCATCGCCAAGCCCGATGCGCGCATCTTTCACGCCGCCGCCAGTGCCGCGCAGGTGCAGCCGCACGAGGTGCTGCACGTGGGCGACGATGCCGCGCTGGACGTGCAGGGGGCTCTTGCTGTCGGCATGCAGGCCATCTGGCTCAACACGCCGAATAACCCCTGGGCCCATGACAAGCATGGCGAGCCGCCGCATGCCACGGTGGGTAATCTCACGGCCATCCGCGAGCTGTTGGCTGCAATCCCCGTAGTTCCGGCGGAGCCACCCCAGCGCTGAAGCGCGCCTGCCGTCGCTCGGTGCGGCATTTTCTTGTCGCAGATCAAGACGCGGCTTGCGGCTGCGCGCGAGACTCGGGCCACCATGCGCCCAAAGCCCCGTCCGTTCCTGCCGCCCGTGCGCTCCATCGGCCTGATGCAGCCGCTGGCCTGGCTGGCACTGGCCTGGCGCGACATGGTACGCACCGGCTGGCTCAGCTTTGCGCACGGCCTGGCGGTGGCGCTGTTCGGTGGCGTGCTGCTGGCGGTTGCGCACCACCGCTTCTGGCTGCTGGCCGGTGCGCTGTCGGGCTTTCTGGTGGTGGCGCCGGTGCTGGCCACCAGCCTGTATGCGCTGAGCCGGGCGCTGGAGCGTGGCGAGCCCGCCAACCTGGCCCTGGTGCGCCGCACCTGGCGCGACTGGCAGCGCAGCCACCCCGCCAGATGGGGTGGCCACGGCTACTGGTGCCTGGTGCAGTTCGGCCTGCTGCTGGCGCTGGCGGCCACCGGCTGGGTCATCACCTCGGCGGCGCTGATCACGCTGCTGGCACCCGTGCCCATACTCACGCCGCTCGATTTCATGCACCACGTGGTGCTCGCGCCCGACAGCCGCCTGTTCGCGCTGTGGCTGGCGCTGGGCAGCCTGCTGGCGGCGCCCATCTTCGCCTCCAGCGTGGTGGCCATGCCGCTGCTGCTCGACCGCCGTGCCACGCTGCGCCAGGCCGTGCTGACCAGTTGGCAGGCGGTGCTGGCCAACCCCTTGCCCATGGCCCTGTGGGCGGCGCTGATCCTGGGCTTCACCCTGCTGGGCCTGGCATCGCTGTTGCTCGGGCTGATCGCGGTGATGCCCATGCTGGGCCATGCGAGCTGGCATGCCTACCGCGACCTGGTCGATGCCTCGGGCCTCCCGGAGCGCGATGCTGCCGACACGATGGAGCGGCCATGATCTTCGGCTTCACCGAGGCGCAGATCTCGGGCTTCTTCCTCACCTATGGCATAGGCGCCTTCATCGCCTACATGCTGTTCATCATCGGTCAGCTGGCATGGGAGTCCAAGGCGGGGCGCTTCGGCACCTTCGTGCTGTTCCTGGGGCTGGGCGTGGGCTTCATCGGTTTCATCGCCAAGGTCTTGATCCAGTGGTGGCTGGAGCGGTGAGACCGTTTGCGACAAAGTGGTGATGGTGCGCTTGGCACAACTGGCTCTAACATCCGGGCCATGTCTTCATCCACGACCACCCCACTGCTCACCCGCGCCGAAACCAGCGCCTATACCGAGACATCCACCCACGCCGACGTGATGGCCTATGTGCAGGGCCTGGCGGCGCTGGGCGATCCGCGCCTGCACGTCAGCGATTTCGGTGCCTCGCCCGAAGGGCGGCAACTGCCGCTGCTGGTGCTGTCGGCCCAGGGCCACCACACGCCCGAGGCCGCGCAGGCCAGCGGCCTGCCCGTGGTGCTGATCATCTGCGGCATCCATGCCGGCGAGGTGGAGGGCAAGGAGGGCGTGCTCATGCTGGTGCGCAACCTGCTGCGCGGCGACCATGGCGACGAACTTCTCGCGCGCTGCGTCCTGGTGGTGGTGCCGCTGTTCAACCCCGATGGCAACGACCGCATGAGCGCCGACCACCGGCCGCTGGACATCGCCCACCTGCGCGGGCAGGACGGCCCGGCCCTGGTGGGCACGCGCACCAACGCCGCAGGCGTGAACCTCAACCGCGACTACATGCGCCAGCAGGCGCCCGAGATGCGCCTCTTGCAGCAGCGCGTGTGCCAGCCCTGGAACCCGCACCTCACGCTGGACTGCCATGCCACCAATGGCTCCATCCACCGCTTTGCGCTGACCTACGACATCCCGCACACCGAACACACGGGCCGCGCCGAACCCGTGGCCTACATGCGCGATCGCATGATGCCCGCCGTGCAGGCCGCAGTGAAGCGCACTGAGGGCCTGGACACCTTCTGGTACGGCAACTTCGTGCGCGACGAGGGCGGCCAGGGCCAGGGCTGGATCACCTACACCCACCACCCGCGCTTTGGCTGCAACTACCGCGGCCTGACCAACCGGCTCGATGTGCTGCTGGAGGCGTACTCGTACATCAGCTACCAGGAGCGCGTGGAGGTGACCTATGCAGTGCTGCGCGAGGCCCTGGTCTATGCCGCCGCCCACGGCCAGGAGATCGTCGACCTGCTCGCTGCCTGCGCGGAGCCACCCGAGCAGATCGCCATCCGTTACGCGCTCGAAGCCGTGCCGGATACCACCGTGGAAGTGCTCACGCGCGAGCCCTACACACTGACGGGCGCCCCCATCAGCGTGCAGGTGCCGCACTACGCCCACTTCGTGCCCACGGCCACCGTGCAGCGCCCCTGGGCCTACGCCATGCCCCAGGCCGTAGCCGACTGGCTGCAGGGCCATGGCCTGCGGACCACGCCCGTGGCGGCCGGCACCGTGCTGGAAGTGGAGGTGCCCGTGATGCAGCACCCAGTGGCCGAGCCCGGCCCCGCCATCCTCGAAGCCCAGGCCAGCACCCATTGGCAGGCCAGCCACCAGCGCACCCAACGTGCCCTGCCCGAAGGCTGGTGCGTGGTGCCCACCGGCCAGCGCTACGGCGCCATCGCGGTGGTGGCCTGCGAGGCCGAGAGCGACGATGGCGTGGTGGCCAATGGCATCGTGGCCGAGCCGGTGGCGGGCGAAGAAATGACCGTGTGGCGGGTGCTCACGGCGGTCTGAGGCGCACTGCGGAGAAGCAATCGGCCGATTTTGTTGATTTTAGCGATTTGTACTAATTATTGGTTTTGACTAAAATAAACTAAATGGACCTTTTTCACCGCCCCGCACTGGCCGAACAGATGGCCAAGCAGTTGCTGGAGCCCGGCCTCCTCGACCAGGGGCTGCGCTCGGGCCTGTTCCTGTCGGGCCTGCGGCGCACCGGCAAGACGACCTTTCTGCGCCAGGACCTGATCCCCGCGCTGGAGGCCAAAGGCGCCATCGTGATCTATGTCGACCTGTGGGCCGACACCAAGGCCGACCCGGCCACCCTGGTGCACGCGGCCATACGGCGTGCGCTGGCCGACCTGCAGACACCGGCTTCGGGCGTGCTGGGCCGCCTGGCGCGCCTCAAGGGGGTGGACGTGGGGGCGGCGGGCTTCAAGTTCGGCTTTCAGCTCAACGAGGTGGGGGCCAAGGGCGGGGTCACGCTGGCGCAGGCGCTCACGGAGGTGATCGAGCTGGCCCGCACCGACCTGGTCCTGATCGTCGACGAAGTGCAGCAGGCGCTGGCCGGCGACGATGGCGCGCAGATGCTGCTGGCCATCAAGGCCGCACGCGATGCGATCAACCCACGGCCTGATACACCCGGGCATTTCCTCTTCATCGGCACGGGCTCGCACCGCGCCCAGGTGGTGGGCATGACGCTGCAGGGCAAGCACGCCTTTGCCGGTGCCACCTCGGTGGAATACCCCACGCTCGATGGCGACTACGTGGCTTATGTGCTGCAGGGCATTGCCGAGGAGGGCGCCCCCGTGCTGCCCAGCCTGCCCGTGGCCACGGCAGCCTTCAACCTGCTGGGCCGCCGGCCCGAAGAACTGATCCGCGCCCTGCGCCAGCTGCAGCGCGAAGACCCTGCCGAGGCCGACCGCCTGCTGCCAGTGATCGCCTCCACCCTCAAGGGCGCGGCCGCCGATGTGGAGCTGCGCAAGCTCGAAGACCTGGGTGTGCTCGCCGGCGCGATCTTCGACCGCGTGGCGCGCGTGGAGGGGGACGCGACCGGCCTCTTCACTGCCGACGCCCTGGCCGACTATGCGTCCACCGTGGGCCGTGAGGTCACGGCCGACCAGGTGCAGCGCGTGTCGGAAGAACTGCGCGACGCCAACCTCATCGTGCGCAAGGGCCATGGCACCTATGCGGTGACGGATCCGTTCGTGCAGCAGGCGTGGCGCGAGCGCAGGGCGCTGACTGCGTCGCCTGCCGGGATCGCGAAAAACTGAGCGCCTGAGCAGAACACCCTGCTCAATATTTCAGCTTCGGATACCAGTCCTTGGGCCGCCCCCCAGGCGTCAAATCCAGCACCGACCACAGCGCCGCAATGTCCGGCGCATCGCGCGGGTCCTGGCCCGGGTCGGCCATTTCCTTGGTCATTTCGCTGGCCCAGAACAGGCGTACCTGGTCGCCGTCGCGTTGGAAGACCACGAGCGCCGGGTACTCGCTGCCATCGTCCATCAGGATGCCCAGGTCCTTCGCATAGTCGTCTCCTACTGTCTGCACGAAGTTCAGGTCGCGCCAGCCGCGCTCCTGGGCAAAGGCGTACTGTCGTTCCACGGGCGAGCGGCCCAGGATCTTCAGGGCCACGCGCTGCTTGATGTCGGCCGCGTTGCCTTCGACCGAACCGAGCCAGTTGGTGCACATGGGGCAGGGGCGCTCGCGCTGGGGGCCGTACATCCAGAAATACGTCACAAGCGTGTCCTTGTCGCCGAACAGGTCGATCAGGCTGGCATCGAAGCCCTGCTCGTCCTTGAAGCGGTAGTCCTTGGCGATCACCGGCCCCGGCGGCAGTGCCTGGCGTTGCGCGACGAGGCGCGTCATGTGGCGGCGAAATTCGATTTCTTCGGCCAGCAGGGCCTGGCGGGCGGTTTCGTATTCGGCGGATGCGCCAGGGAAGGGGGTCCTTGCTTTTTCAGCCAGCTGCGCTGCTGGCTTCAAGGCCTTTTCCGCATTGCTCGTCGTCGTCATTGTCGCTCTCCTGGGTAGCGGTGGACCGATGGAGGATCGACTATGCCGGGATATCTCGTCGCCGTGGGTAGGAGAAACGCCCGCCTGCTCGGCACGCCTTCAGGATCGGACGTTGGCTATTCCCCCGCCACCGCAATCGTCTGCACGCTCTTCCTCAGCTCCTTCTCCACCAAAGGGAACTCGCTCTTGGTGGAGTTGAAGTTGAAGACCAGCATCTTGCCCCGGTGGGGGGTGACCATCATGATGTTGTAGATGTCGGTGTCGATGGCGCGCGAGGTCATCTCGAAGTAGATCCACTGCTGGCCCTGCATGTCCAGGAGCTTCTTTTCCTTCCAGTCGATGCCGGGGATGATGCGGTCGAAGAGGGTTTCGAATGTGGCCTTGACGTGCGGCAGCTTGTCCTTGGGCAGGCCCTGGGGCTTGAGGTCGAAGGCAATCGTGGTGGTGCGCCGCGCGTTGCCCACCACGAAGGCCGGGCCGCGGTTGGAAGGGTACTTGTTGCCTATCTCTTCCGCCGTCAGCTGTGTAAAGCCGTCCGGCGCGTTGAAGGACACGCCCGCATCGGGAATGGTGAACGTGGCTGCGCTGGCAGCCGTGGCGGTGAGTGCCGAAGCCGCAGCCAGGCACAGGGTGGCGATCCAGGATGTCATGGTGGTCGGGCACATCACGAGCGATCCAGCCGGGGCCTGTTGTGGGCCCTGGCCTCCCTTCGTCGTTGAGCCGGTTTTTGTGGAGACGCCAGTATCCACACCCATCGGCGCTTTGGCGCGCGGTTGCAGACTTTTACTATTTGGTAAGTGCGCAGTAGTTCACACAAATGGGGGATTGCAGCGACCGTTCTGTCAACCAACAGCCAGAACTGGCAATCGGCTATCGCGGTCAGGCGCGCAGCCCCAGGCCCTGCGCCACGCGCCGGTAGTCCTGCAGGCATCCCGGGTTGCAGGTGGGAGGTATGCGTTTTGAGATACAAACACCCCCATGCCCTTGAGTCCACCCCAGCCGCCTGCCTTCAAACCCACCTTCTTCCACGTGCCGCCCGGCCCCGTGGCGGGCCCCTTGCAGTTGTTGCCCATCAACGCCGCCGTGGTGGCCGTGCACACGGCCACTGGCGCACATGTGGGCTCGCTCAAAAAGGTGGGTGGGACCTGGAAGTTCAAGGCCATGGGCTACGACGGTGACGGACGCATGGAGCCGGGCCATGGCCCGCTGACGGACCAGCACAACATGCAGTTCGGCACGCCCGATGCCGCCGAGGTGAGCGCCAGGTTGCTGGGCGCGCTGGGGAGCACTTAGTGTCCTGTCCCGCAAATAAATGCCAATAAAACCGCGTCTTTCACGCCAGGGCCGCGTTGAAATCCTCGCGATAGCTACGGCTATCGCTGCGGTTTGCGCCTTGCCCTGGCGCGAAATCCATCGGTTTTATGTATGGCATCTATTTGCGGGGCAGAACACTAATAGGGGCGGTCAAAAAAGCCCCAGCGATGGTCCGCCTGGATGGGCCGCAACCCTGAACTGCCCGTACAGCGTGGGTGCGGTGCAGAGCGTCAATAGAATGCCACGATGCCTTTCCTTTTGACCTGCTCGCTGCGGCGTGCCGCAGCACCCCTTCTTGTGCTGGCCTGTACTGTGGCCCACGCCCAGAATGCACCCCACCCCGCGACTGCCCCCACGGCCGTGACTGCGACCGCCGGCGCGCCCGCCATTCGCGCCACAGGCGCGGCATTGCCTGCGGCGCCGGCATCCAAAGCGATGCCGCCCGCTGCAGCGGGCGTCGAGCCGGTGGACAGCAGCGTGGGTGCATCGGGGGCAGCGGCGGCTGCCGGTGCCGCAGCTGTGCCCGCTGCACCCCTGTCTCGCGATGCCCGGCGCATCTATGAGCTGTCGCGCGACAAACTGGTGCAGATCCGCACGCTGCTGCGTAATGCCGACACCCAGGCGTCGATCGGCTCGGGGTTCTTTGTCTCGGCGGACGGCCTGATCGTCACCAACTTCCATGTGGCCAGCCAGCTGGCGCTGGAGCCCGAGCGTTACCGCGGCGTGTACGTCACGATGGAGGGGCTGGAGGGCGAGGTCGAGCTGCTGGCGTTCGACGTGCAGCGCGACCTGGCGGTGCTGCGCGCCAAGGCCCGCACCGCAGCGGCGCCGGTGCTGAGCTTTCGGCCCGCCGCAGAGGCCTTGGCACAGGGCGAGCGCATCTACTCGCTGGGCAACCCGCTGGATATCGGCTTTGCAGTCACGGAGGGCACCTACAACGGGCTGGTGCGGCGCAGCTTCTATCCGCGGATTTTCTTTGGCGGCACGCTCAACCCCGGCATGAGCGGTGGCCCCTCGGTGGACGATTCGGGGCGGGTGCTGGGCGTCAACGTGGCCAAGCGGCTCGATGGCGAGCAGGTCAGCTTCTTGATCCCCGCCGAGTTTGCGCAGGTGCTGGTGCAGCGCGCGGCCGGCGCAGTGCCCATCACGCAGCCCGCGTACGCGGAGATGACAAGGCAACTGACAGGGCACCAGCAGGTGCTGACCGAGCGGTTTCTGAAAGCGCCGTTTCGTGAGCAACGCCACGGCAACTACCGGGTGCCGGTGCCCGATGACGCGCTGGCACGGTGCTGGGGATCGGGGCGCGACCCGAACTTTCCGGGTTTGAACCTGGAACGCACGCAGTGCCAGGCTGACAGCGATGTCGTGGCCGGCGACTACAGCACCGGCACCGTGCGCCTGGCCTATGAGGCCTACAACGCCCCCACCTTGAGCGCGGCGCGGTTTGCCCGGGTGTTCTCGCAAAGCTTTGCCAACGAGCGGTTCCAGACGCGTGGCAACCGCCACCAGACCGCCGTTGAATGCAGCGAACGTTTTGTGGACTCCGGCAGCCTGCCGCTGCGGGCGGTGGTCTGCATGTCGGCCTACCGCAAGCTGCCCGGCCTGTACAACATGACCGTGCTGACAGCCTCGGTCAACCAGCCCACGCAAGGCATCCTGGGCCGCCTGGATGTGCAAGGCATCGCTTTTGACAACGGCATGAAGCTGGCCAGCCACTACCTCAAGGCGTTTCGCTGGGAGGCCGCACCATGACGCCCACCCTTGGCCTCATCGAAGCCTTTGACCGCCACGGCGCGCTGCTGGCACGCGCCCCCATCACCCGCTGGCCCGTGACGGTGGGCAGGGGCCTGGACTGTGACCTGGTGCTGGACGATCCGTTCGTCGCGCCCGCGCACCTGCGCATCGACCGCCTGGAAGATGCCTCGCGCGCGATACAGGTGGAGGTCCTGCACACCCGCAATGGCGCGCGCCTGCAGCGCAAGCACTACGCCCAGGGCGAGCGCTTCGACTGGCCGGGCGGCACGCCCATCGACCTGGGCCACACCCACGTCGCGCTGCGCCTGGCCGATGCCCCCATCGCCGACGAACAGGCGCTGCCCCAGTTTCCGTGGAGCACGGTGGCCACCACGGCAGCGCTCATGGTGCTGGTGCTGGCGGCGGCATTGGGGTCCGCGTGGCTGGAGGCCCGCGACGCGTCGCAGTATCTGAAGTCTGTTCCTGGCATGGTGCTTGGCCTGCTGGCCAGCCTGGGCGTATGGTCGGGCGCATGGGCGGTGGCCAGCAAAGTGTTCGGCGGCCAGCTTCGGTTCTGGCGCCATGTGCGCATCGCCTGCACTGCCGCCTTGGCGGTGGATGCGGTGCACCTGGTGGCGAACTTTGTGGCGTTCACTTTCTCGTTGGAATCCTTTTCGCGGTTTGCCAATGTGCTGGTGGCGCTGGTGGTGGCGGGGGCGTTGTATGCCCACCTGTCCACAGTGCTGCCGCGCCGCCGCGTCGGTTTGGCCTGGACGCTGGCTGCGCTGGTGGCATTGGGATTGCCGTCGTGGCTGGGTGCGCAGTGGCTGAACAACATGCGCCTGTCGAATCGGCTGTACATGAGCAGCCTGTTCCCACCAGGCCTGCGCGTGGCGCCGGCCGTGCCCGTAGACCAGCTTCTGAAAGACACCGAGTCGCTGCGTGGCAAGCTGGATCGCCGGCTGCGTGATGACGGTCAGGCGGAAGACGAATAGGAGCGGGGAAAGAATTCAGCGAAGCGGTTCTGGCCAGGCGGCGTCGCAGGCAGTACGACAAGACGCCGCCCGCCCTGTCAACGGAACAACGGATCAGCGCGGCCAGGTGCGCAGCCCCAGGTCCTGCGCCATGCGCCGGTAGTCCTGCAGGCTGCGCTGCACGAAGCCGTCGAGCGCTGCGCCGGTGAGGGCAAAGGGGTACAGGCCGTAGCGGCTGCACAGCGCGGCGTAGCCGGGTGCGGCCATGGCGGCCTCGAAGGCGCTGGTCCAGGCGTGCACGGCGGCCTCGGGGGCGGTGGCGGCCATGTACAGGCCGCGCACGGTGGGCCAGACCAGGTCCACGCCCTGCTCGCGTGCGGTGGGCAGGCCGGCCAGGGTGCCTTGCAGTCGCTCGGGTGCCAGCACGGCCAGAAAGCGCAGCGGCAGGCCCTGGGCAACGGCCTGCATGGCTTCGGCCGCGTCGCCGGTGAAGATGTCGAGGTGTCCGCCCTTCAGGGCCTTGAGCGCCTCGCCACCGCCTTCGAAGGCGACGAAGCGCATCTTCTTGTGGTCCTGCCCCGCAGCGCGCACCAGCTGCGCGGCCTTGATCCAGTCCTGGCTGCCGATGGTGCCCCCGGCACCGAAAACCACGCGGGCCGAGTCGCGCTTCAAGGCCGCCACCACCTGCGCCAGACCCTGGTAGGGCGCATCGCGGTGCACGGCGATCACACCGTAGTCGGTGCCCAGCGTGGCGATGAAGCGCAGCGCGCTGACGGGGTGTGGGCCGAAGCGGCCCTGCGCGATGTTGAGCAGCGAACCGCTGGAGAAGGCCACCAGCGTGCCCGGCCCGCCCAGGCGCCCCGTGGCCACCTGGTCGAAGGCCACGGCGCCGATGCCGCCCGGCAGGAAGCGCGTCGGCAGCGGTGTGCGGCCCGGCCGCACGGCCTGGATCGCATCGGCCGCCAGCCCGCAGGTCAGCCCGAAGCCACCACCGGGCTTGGAGGGGGCCACGCATTCGCCGGGCTCGGTGCTGGCATCGGCCGGTGGTGCTGCGCATGCAGCAGAGGCTGCGAGGCCGCCACCCAGCAGCGTGGCCAGTGTGCGCAGCATCCGGCGGCGTGCAGCGAGGGCGTTGTAGTGGGGCGTGTTGTTCATGGCTTGGGCCACCAGAGTATGGCCAGCAGGCCGGGGCTGTCCACCCGTGCCTCCAGCCGCAGCGCGCCGCGGTGCCGCTCGGCGATGGAGCGCGCAATCGCCAGGCCCAGGCCAGAGCCCCCGGCCGCCGCCTGCGACCCGCGCCGGTAGCGCTGGCCCAGCGCAGCACGCTCCTCGGGCGCCATGCCGGGGCCGTTGTCCTCCACGTTCACGCTCCAACCCAGGGCGTCGCCCGCAGCCGACAGGGTGATGGTGCCGTGCGCGGGTGTGTAGGCGATGGCATTCGCGGCCAGGTTGGTGAGGGCCTCGCGCAGCAGGCCGCTGTCGGCCACGGCCATGAACTCCGGGGTGTGTGTGTGGATGCCGAAGTCGATCTGCTTGGCGCGCGCCTGGGGCAGCAGCTCCAGCGCCACGGTTCGCAGCAGTGCGGCCAGGTCGAAGGGCGCAAACTCGACTGCCGCTGTGTCGCTGCGGCCCAGGGCCAGCAGCTGCTGCGTGCTGCGCGTGGCGCGCGCGATCTCGCCGCCGATGGCGGCCAGCGCGTCCTGCACCTGCGCGGGGTCGGGCTCGCGGCGCGCGTAGTCGATCTGCATCTGCAGCGTGGTCAGGTGCGTGCGCAACTGGTGCGAGGCATCGTCGAGGAACTGCCGCTGCTGCGCCACCAGCGCCTGGGTGCGCGCCATCTGTTCGTTCACCGCCGCGACCAGGGGGCGGATGTCGGCGGGCAGGTCGGTGTCGGCAATCGGGGTCATGTCGTCGGGGCTGCGCTCCTGCACGCCACGCGCCAGGCGCGACAGCGGGCGCAGCGCAACCGCCAGCGTGGCTGCGGCGCCCAGCAGCATGAGGGCCAGTACCAGGCCATCGCGCAGGGCCGCGCGCTGCACGAAGCGGCGCGTGAATTCCTGGCGCGACTGCGTGCTCTCGGCCACCTGCACGAGCACGCTGCCCGGGCCGTCTGCGGTGGCCGGTATGGCGCCATCTGTGGCGTCCACCATGCGCCGGTAGGCCGCCAGGCGCACGGATTCGCCGAAGTAGGTGGCGTCGTAGAAGCGGGGCACGCCGGGCTCCAGCGTGCCGGGGGGCAGGGGCAGGTCGGCGTTGCCCAGCTCCACCAGGCCGTCGGAGGATGCCACGCGGAAGTACACGTGGCCGCTGGCGGTGAGCTCGAAGAATTCGAGCATGGTGTAGGGGAGTTCGGCGGACAGGCCGCCGGAGGCGGTGGAGATGTTGGCGTCTATTGATTTGAGCGCGCCTAGCAGGGAGCGGTCGTAGGCGGCGTTGGCGGCTTCGAGGGCGTCGTGTCTTGTCATCCACAGTTCCACGCAGGTGACGAGGGTCAGGACGGGGAGGAGGAGGAGGGCCAGGAGGCGCCAGAGGCTGGTGCGGCGCAGCCTGGCCCAGGGACTGCTGGGGGCTGTGCTGGACGGTGTTGTTTGAGCCATCTCAGTTGTCTGCTGACGGATGGAAGGATGGCTCTGCGAGTGGTCGCTCTGTGCTTCTTTTT
>NZ_LMIJ01000001.1:401763-401904 GCF_001428665.1 Acidovorax sp. Root219 | reverse complement strand
GACCCCCAGTCTGCGTCCCCCGTACGCCCTGTCGGGCGAACGGGGGCAACCTGCGATGCTCGGGCCTGGGGTGGTGCCGCAGAACTCACTGCGTTCTCCCTTCGGGCGAACTCCGTTCAAACAGCTGCGGCAAGCTAGAGG
>NZ_LMIJ01000001.1:401555-401726 GCF_001428665.1 Acidovorax sp. Root219 | reverse complement strand
CACACGCACCCACCCCAGGCCCTGCGCTTCTCGGCGCAGCCAGAAGGGGTGGGGAGCGGGGTCAAAGAAGGCTGCTGCTTCGCAGCCGCGCCTGGTGTCGGTTCGCGCTGTGCGCTGCCGACGGTCGGGCATGAAGACCCTGCCCAGGCCGAGCGCAGCGACGGCACACCT
>NZ_LMIJ01000001.1:401391-401484 GCF_001428665.1 Acidovorax sp. Root219 | reverse complement strand
GCTTGCCGCAGCTGTTTGAGCGGAGTTCGAAGAACGCAGCGAGTTCTGCGGCACACCCCAGGCGCGAGCATCGCAGGCTGCCCCCTCGCCTCT
>NZ_LMIJ01000001.1:330054-401369 GCF_001428665.1 Acidovorax sp. Root219 | reverse complement strand
CCTCGGCCGCCGGGCCGAGACCCGGCCTCCGCCCTCAAGCAAAGCATGCAGCAACCATAGCCAATGAGCAGAAGCCATCACTCCTGCTCCAACGCATACCCCAACCCACGCAGCGTAGTGATCCTCACCCCACTCCCATCCAACCGCTTCCTCAACCGATGCACAAACACCTCGACGGCTTCGGGATGCACATCCTCATCATCCGAAAACACCCGCTCCAGAATCTGCTGCTTGGAAAACGGCTCCCCACTGCGCTGCACCAGCACCCTGAGCACCGCCTGCTCCCGCGGTGACAAGGCCAGCGGCTCGCCATGCAGCACGAACTGCTTGCGCGCACCATCGAACACCAGCGGCCCGCAGGCCAGGCGCGGGTGCTCGGTGCCGCGCGCGCGGCGCACCAGGGCGTGCAGGCGGGCCTCCAGCTCGGCCAGCTCGAAGGGCTTGGCCAGGAAGTCGTCGGCCCCGGCGTTGAGCGAGCGCACGCGCTCGTCGAGTGAGTCGCGGGCGGTCAGGATCAGCGCGGGCAGGCGCTGGTCGCGCGCGCGCAGGCGCTGCAGCACGGCGTGGCCGTCCAGGCCGGGCAGGCCCAGGTCCAGCACCAGGGCATCGTGGTCGCGCTGCTGCAGCGCGCGGTCGGCCAGGCGGCCGTCGGTCACCCATTCCACCTGGATGCCCGCGTGCTCCAGCGCCCGGCTCAGCCAGGTGCCCAGGGTGTGTTCGTCTTCGGCCAGAAGGATGCGCATGGTGGTGGGATGCTACCCGTGCGCCGGCAGTGCGGCGGGGTTCTCAGTCTGGCTTCACCTTGGCGCGCAAGAGCACCTTCTTCCACCGCGCCTGCTCGGCCGCAATGAACTGCGCGAACTGCGCTGGCGTATCGCCAATGGCTTCGGCCGCGTCGGCGTTCAGGCGATCCAGCGAGCCCTGCGATTTGACGGCCTTGGCGGTTTCGGCCGCCAGCTTCTCGAGGTTGGCGGGCGCCAGGTTGGCCGGGGCCAGCATGCCGTACCACTGCGTCATCTCGAAGCCGGGGAAGCCCTGCTCGGCCACCGTGCCCACGTCCGGCAGCTGCGGCAGGCGCTTGGCCGAGCCAGTGGCGATGCAGCGCACCTTGCCCGACTTGATGAACGGCAGGATGGCCGCCGCACCCACGGCCGAGGCATCCACACGGCCCGAGAGCAGGTCGGTCAGCATCGGGCCGGTGCCGCGGTAGGGCACGTGCAGCATGAACACGTCGGCCGTCATCTTGAGGTATTCGAACGCCAGGTGGCCGGCGCTGCCGTTGCCGGCCGAGCCATAGCTCAGCTTGCCGGGCTTGGATTTGACGTAGGCGATGAACTCGCGCAGGTTCTTGGCCGGCACGTCGGGGTGCACCACGTACAGGCTGGGCACCTTGGCCAGCAGGCTCACGGGCTTGAAGTCCTTGTTCGGGTCGTAGGGCAGCTTGTCGAAGATGTACGGGTTCACCGCCAGCGTGCCGATGTGGCCCAGAATCAGGGTGTGCTGGTCTTCGGCGCGCGCCACTTCGGACATGGCGATGTTGCCCGCTGCGCCGGGCTTGTTGTCCACGAACACGCTCTGGCCCAGGGTCTTGGAGAGCTCGGCCGCTGTGGAGCGGGCCACGATCTCCGAGCTGCCGCCGGGTGCGAAGGGCACCACGAAGCGGATGGACTTGGCGGGCCACGTGGCTTGCGCCTGGGCCATGCCGGGCAGCAGGCCGGACAGGCCCAGTGCGCCTGTGGCGGCCAGGAACTGGCGGCGCCGTGCGTCCAGGGAGGATGGATCGTGGTGGTCGGATGCATGCATGGGGGTTGTCTCCGTCAAAAGCAAAGCGGCTCGAAAGAAAAATGGCCTGCGCCGATGGTGGCGCCAGGCGGCTTTCGGAATGCTGTCAGTCGGGGCCCATCCTGGGCCTGCAGGGTGCATATCGTCTCGGGGTTTTCCCGAGGTGGTCATCAATGCGCCGGGGCCAGTGCGGCAGCTGCCGTGCCGCACAGCACCGCACCTTCCAGCGTGGCGGGGTAGGGTCCGTCCACATAGTCGCCGCAGGCCACCAGGCCCGGCGCCACCTGCATGCCGGGGCGTGCCAGGCCGGGCGTGCAGGCAAAGGTGGCGCGCTTTTCCACCACGGTCTGCAGGGGCTGCAGCGATGGCAATCCCAACTGCTCGGCGGCCTGGCGCAGCACCTGTTCGGTGACCACCGCGCGCTCGCCGGTGCTGGCGCTCACCACGAAGGCCAGCACACCGTGCAGGCCGTCGAGCTGCCCGCGGTCGAACACGAACTGCGCGGGGTGTTCTGCCGTGTTGCGCAGCGCCAGCATGGGCTGCGCCAGGCGCGCCCCTGCGCCATGCGCATAAACGGTGGTGATGGCTTCGAAGCGCAGCGCATCGGCCGCAGCGCACCACTGCTGGCGCGCTGCATCGCGCGCCGCTGGCAGGCCCGTGGCGCCGGCGATGAGGCGGCTGGCCTCCCAGGGCGGGCAGGCCAGCGTGATGTGGTCGTAGGGGCCGGCGAAGTCCGTGCCGTGCACTTCCCAGCGGCCATCGGCCTGCTGCGCGATGCCCTGCACGCGCTGCCCGGCATGCACCGCACCGCCGTGCTGCGCTGCCAGCCAGTGTGCTGCGGCTTCGGGGAACAGTGCGCCCAGGTTCACGCGCGGCAGCAGCAGGTTCGATCCGCCGCGGCCGCTGAACAGGCTGTCCTGCAGCACGCGCAGAAACACCTGGCCGCTGGCTTCGTGGGCGGGGGTGTTGAGGGCCGAAACGCACAGCGGTTCGATGAACTCGGCGATCAGCCGCTGGGGCAGGCCGGCGCACAGCTGCGCCACCGAGGTGTGTGGCGCGCAGCGAAAGCCACCCAGTTGCCAGCCGCTGGCCGCGCGCAGCAGTGCCAGCCTGTCGCGCCATCGCCAGCCGCGCGCACGCGCGATGCCGAGCAAGGCGTCCAGGGGTGGAGCCAGGTCGGGCAGGGCCAGGCCCGTGCCGTCGGGGAACTGCAGCGTGAGCGGCAGGCGCAGCAGGGCGGTACCCGCATCCACGCCCACCAGGCGCATCAGGCGCAGGCTTTCGGTGTAGGCGCCGATGAGGATGTGCTGGCCGTTGTCCAGCGTGGCGGGCGTGCCGTCGGGCAGGGTGGCCTGCACGGCGCGGGCGCGCCCACCCACGGTGCGCGCAGCCTCCAGCACGGTGACGGCGTGGCCGGCCTGCGCGTGTGCGATGGCTGCGGCCATGCCGGCCCAGCCGGCGCCGATGACGGCGACCTTCATGTGGCCGCAGGCCGGGGCTTGGCGGGGGCGGCCGTGGAGCGGGTCGCGGCTGCCTTGCAGGCGGACTGCACATCGGCCGGTGCGGTGCGCAGCACGGCGGGGTCGGTGCAGCGATCGCGCAATTCATTCTGCGCTGCGCGGTGGCCGGCCGATGCGGCATG
This sequence comes from Acidovorax sp. Root219, assembly GCF_001428665.1. GTDB lineage: Bacteria > Pseudomonadota > Gammaproteobacteria > Burkholderiales > Burkholderiaceae_C > Acidovorax. Next base: position 397,945 of record NZ_LMIJ01000001.1, on the reverse strand, counting down.
CGCCAGCAGGCGCAGCCCGGCCAGGCTCATCTCGGCGGCCGCCGATGGCGAGGAGGCCGCTGCGGCCGGTGCTGGCTGTGCCGTGGCGACGGCCTTGACCGGCACCGGCACGGGGTGGGTGGGCTGTGGCAGCGTTTTGGCCCCATGTACCTGGGGCATGCGCTCGATCACGCTGAAATCGCCGGTCTTGCCCGCCTGCGCCACCATGCGCTGGTACAGGCCCATCATGGCCGCCGTGTCGCCGCCCGTCAGGCTGGCGGCGGGCTTGGCCAGGTACATGGCCACCTCGGGCGGCAGCGCGGCGTTGACGGCGCTGAACCCGTGGGCCGCGCCGCCTGCGGCGTCGGCGGTTCCGGCCGCCTTGCCGCCGGCCCGGGCTGCATCATCGGCCAGCGTGGCGGCACCCGCCCCGGCGGCGGCGGCCTTGCCGGCCGTACCGGCTGCGGTGGCTGCCTCGCCCGCCACCCCGGCGGCCCCGGCCGCACCCGCAGCCCCGGCGGCCTTGCCCGCAGTGCCACCGGCTGCCTTGCCGGCACCGCTGGCGGCCTTGCCCAGCAGGCCCCAGAAGGCGTGTGCAGGCGGGGGCAGGGCGGCGCTGCCCAGGGCGAGAGCCAGCAAGGCAGCACCGGCCAGGCGCTGCAGGGGTGAGGGGGGCACAGACCGGTTCATGGCGGGTTTCCCGTGGCGGTGGACTACATGCGCCCCAGCGCCTGCACCTTCCACGCCAGCCAGAACTTGCGCAGTGGTGTGAGGCGGATGCGCTGGTGCAGCACCTGGAAGTTGTCGCGCTCGATCTCGCGCAGCAGCGTGCGGTAGATGCTGGCCATCATCAGCCCGGGCTTCTGTGCGCGGCGGTCGGCGTCGGGCAGCAGGGCCAGGGCCTCGTCGTAGGTGCGGTGCGCGCGCTCGGCCTGGAACTTCATCAGCGCCGTGAAGCGGTCGGAGTATTGGCGCTTCAGGATCTCGTGCGCCTTCACGTCGAACTGCTGCAGCTCCGACACCGGCAGGTAGATGCGACCCATCATCGCGTCCTCGCCCACGTCGCGGATGATGTTGGTCAGCTGGAAGGCGCGGCCCAGGGTGTGGGCGTACTGCGTGGTGCGCTCGTCCGTCTGCCCGAAGATGCGCGCCGTGACCTCGCCCACGATGCCTGCCACCAGGTGGCAGTACTGGGCCAGGCCGGCAAAATCCAGGTAGCGCGTCTGCTCCAGGTCCATCTGGCAGCCGTCGATCACGGCCTGCAGGTGGCGCTGCTCGATGCCGTAGTCCGCCGCCTGCGGCATCAGTGCCTGCATCACGGGGTGGGTGGGCTGGCCGGCATAGGCCTTGGCCACCTCGGCCTGCCACCAGGCCAGCTTGGTGCGGGCCACGCCCGCATCGCTCACTTCGTCCACCACGTCGTCCACTTCGCGGCAGAACGCATAGAACGCCGTGATGGCCGCGCGCCGGGGCGCCGGCAGGAACAGGAAGGCGTAGTAGAAGCTGCTTCCTGAGGCGACGGCTTTTTGTTGTACGTACTGCTGCGGTGTCATGGGGAGCGATTGTCCCATGCCAGGGAGGGTACCCAGCGCAGGCTGGTGGGTTGTTGCACGGCTATGGTTTTTGCGCGGCGAGGCCCATGGGGCGCTACAGCCGCTCCACGGCCCAGTCGCACCAGTTGGCCACGGCCGCATCGCCCGGGTTGGTGCGAGCCGCCAGCTCGGGCCAACGGCGGTGGCAGGCATTGAGCACGCTCTGCAACTGGAACAGCGCTTCGCGGCCCACCAGGGCGACCTCGGCCAGGCCTATCGCGTCGCCCTGCAACTGGGCCATCAGGTCCGCCTGGTGCTGGGGGTGGGAGCCGGCTTCCACCAAGGCCTTCTGCAGTGCCATCAGCCGTGCGTCGGCAAACGCAAACGCGCTGCTGGGGGCCATGGCCTTGAGCACGGGCGGGGGCAGGGCGGTCTTGAGCTCGTCCCATTTGATGAAGGCCTCGGCCAGCAGCCCGGCCTGGCGGGGCGCATCGTCGCCCAGTGGCATCAGGGCCGACTCGCGGGCCACCTCTTCCTGCAGCAGCGGCAATATGTGCACCACCAGGGCGGCCGGGAACTTGCGGTGGTTGAGCCGCAGCACCAGCGACAGGCGCTGCGCCGGCATGTCCTCGTATTTTTCGTAGAAGCCGGCCACCACCTCGGCCAGCAGCAGGATGCGGCCCATGGGAGAGATGTCGGCCCCCGCCAGACCGCGCGGGTAGCCGCTGCCGTCCATGCGCTCGTGGTGCTCCAGCACGGCCGTCTCGGCCGCCTTGGGATAGGCGTTGGTGTCGCGCACCATGAGCATGCCGGTGATCGGGTGCGCCACCAGGTGCTTGCGCTGCACGCCCACCGCCTTGAAATCGGGGTCGTTCCAGGCCGGGTCCATGTGCAGCACGCCCAGGTCGTGCAGCAGTGCGGCAGCGGCGAGCGTGGCGCAATCGCGCTCGGGCATGCCCGTTTTGAGGCCCAGGAAAACCGCCACCATCATCATGCGCAGGCCATGCTGGTACAGCTCGGGCCGCTTGTCGCGCATCACCGTGAGCTTGCAGGCAACGGGCCCTGGCAACGGCAAGGTGCGCAGCGGCGCCAGCAGGCGCACGGCGGAGCCGATGGCCTCGGCCAGCAGATTGACCAAGACATCCTGCGCCGCCAGCTCCTGGCCGGTGGCAATCAGGGCCTCCACCGTCACGGGGTTGTCGATGGTCAGGTGCTTGTCGATGGGCTCGCGCAGCTTGTGCTGTACCAAGCGGTCGTACAGGCGGCTGTCGATGCGCGCGCCTTTTTCCACCAGCTTGATCCCGTTGTCGGTGTAGATGGCAGCTCCGGCCACCACCGTGCGCTCGTCGGCCATGTCGGTCAGCGCGCGCAGGTAGTGGGGGCTGTCGCCCGTGTCCACATCGGTGGTCAAAAGAGGATCTGTCGTCGTCATGCAATAGCTACAAATTATTACTATCGACTATAAAACGACCAGAGTCCATTGCCCGTCTGAATTTGGCCAGATGTCAGGAAGTGAGAGTGGGCTTGACGCTGATCAAGCCTCCCGTCATTTTGGCGGAATCAGAATGCTATCTGCTCGACCCCGATGTCGCTGGGCCGGCGCAGTGCCTCCTTCATGAAGATGCTCATCGGCAGCGTGCCCTGGTCCGAGCTGAACCAGCGCTTGTACAGCGTCAGCATTTCGCCGCCCTGGATCATGCGGCGCGTGACGCGGTCCACCAGTTCCTTGAACTTGGGGTCCTCGCGGCGCAGGCCGATGCTGTAGGGCTCCACCGAGAGGCGCTTGTCCAGGAACTGGTAGTCGTCCATGGACTTGCCCAGGCGCGTCAGCGGTATCCAGATGCCCGCATCGTCGGCAAAGGCCGCGTCGGCCTCGCCCTTGGCCAGCGCGTTCACGGCGTCCAGCGTGCTGTCCACCGCCACGTAGTTGAACTTGCGGTTGAAGGTGCGCTCATTGGCCTTGAGCAGGTTCTCGTTGGTGGTCTTGCCCTGCACGGCAATCTTCTTGTTCTGCAGATCGTCCAGCGTCTTGATGCCCGAGTTCTTGCGCACCAGGAAGGCCGACGATGCCACGAAGATGTGGTGGCTGAAGGAAATCTCCTTTTGCCGCGCCGCCGTGTTGGCCGTGCCGCCGCACTCCAGATCCACCACGTTGTCCTTCACGTCGCTGATGCGGTTCTTGCCGTCCACCAGCAAGTACTTGAGCTTCAGGTCCGGGCGCTTCAACTCCTTCTTGATCTCCTCATAGATCTGCAGGCAGATGTCCACCGTGTAGCCCTGCACCTTGCCGCTCGCGGCGTCCTTGTACGAAAAGGGCAGCGACTTTTCGCGGTGGCCCAGGCGCAGCTCGCCCGAGCTGGCAATGCGCGCCAGCGTGTCCTCAGCCCAGGCAGGGGCGTTGGCCAGCAACAGGGCCGCCATCAGCGCCACGTGGCGCAGCATCGAAACAGATTTCATGGAAGGAAGAGAAGAAAAGGAGTCGGGTGGATGCCCGATGAAAAAAGGCGCCCGAAGACGCGCACCCCAAAACATGCCTTGTGGGCATTGCATGGGCTAGCCCAGCAGTGCGCGGATTGTGATGGGGCTCAAGCAGGTTTACCACTTTCTCGCTGCCCAGGCGTCGGCATTGCGCCACATGGCGGGCTGGCTGCGCTTGATTGCTGTGATACCAGTGAGCGGACACGACGCATTTGTCGTTCCGGGGTAGTTCATCGGCAGAACGCCTGGCTGCGGACCACCGGTCTTGCCGGGCGCAACCCCTGCTGCTCAGGGGGCCACCCTGGGCTTGTCGGTTCTAGCCGGGATGCCTCTGCGCGCCGGGTTTTTGTGGCGGCCTGGCACCTGAACCAGCCACTGCATCGGCAAAGCACTGGGAGCGCCGGGCTACCGCATGTAACATGCTTGGCTGCGCGCATTTTTTGATAGCCATGTCCTCCCCCCACGCCAACCACCCCGATGCCGGGAAGGACCTTGCCGATCTGCCAGCGCCGCACGAAGCCACACAGGGTACGAAAGAGGTTGCCAATGCCATTCCCGCCAAAAAGCCCCATCGCCGCGCAGGCGCTGCCTTTCGCCAGCCGGCCCCTGCTGCGCTGCCTGGCAGCGCCCCGCTGACCGACGGACAGGCAGGCGCTGTGGACCGGGCACCGTTCTCCCTTTCCTTGCCTGGCGCATCGGTCCGGCCGGCGGGGGGGGCCGCCGATACCCCGGCGGCCGCAGCCACCCCTGGCGCGGCGCGGTCCGGCGATGCCGAGGCCGGGGCCGCCCTGGCTGTACTGGAGTTGGCGCCCGCCGCCCCAGCGCACGCCGTGCAAGACTCGGCCCACGCCATCCTGTCGTCCTGGCTGTCGCTGGAGGTGCTGGCCCCACTGGCCTACACCGACCCGGCAACGCTCGTCGGCGGCGACCGTGCGGCCATCGCCAAGGTCGATGGCGAACCCTTGCCGTGGCAGCGGGGCGAGCAGTCCTACAAGCCGCCGTTCAGGCTGTTCTACCTGGTGGTGCTGGGCGAGGTCAGCATGGAAATGTGCATGACCGACCTGCTGGCCTCGTTCGGCAAGGACGAGGAGACGCGCACCTTTCAAAGGCACCGGGCGCCGATCGCCATGGCCATCGTGGACCAGGACGGCCTGCCCGCTGGCCCCGACACCGTTTCCATCTCCAGCTTTGCGTGGGGCGTGCCTGCGGTGCTGCGCGGCAAGGCCGGCACGCTCGCACGCTGGCCCGATGCCGAACGGCTGCTGCGCGAGCAACTGCACCAGCGCCTCGTGCGGGTGGATGGCGGGGGGCGGCCCCTGCCGCTGGACCTGAGGGCGATCCACGACATCCATGCCTGGCTGTGCAGCACCCTGGGCCTGCGCGCCGACCATGTGCTGCCACCGAGCTTCGTGGCGCGGCTGTACCGCCACCCCAAGCTGGAGGGCGCGCCGGATTTGCCGCCCATCAACTCGTTCTACCTCGACGACCTGGCCACGGCGCGCGCCATGGTGGATGCCGGGACCGCGCCCGAAACCCTGCTGCGCTACCTGTCCGTGCTGAAGCCCGCGCCAGCAGTCGATTTGCTCAAGGACACCGCAGGCATTGCCGCGCTGATTGCCCCCGCGCGCTTTCCGCCAGCGCGCTGGCCCAGCCGGGGCAGCCACCCGGTGGTGACGCTGCAGCAGGCCGCCGTGAACGCTGCGCGCAGCGAATTTGCCGGTGACAGGCAGGGCATCCTGGCGGTGAACGGCCCCCCGGGCACCGGCAAGATGACCCTGCTGCGCGACCTGGTGGCCCATTGCGTGGAGAGCCGTGCAGCCCGGCTGGTGGAGTTCGACGATCCGAACAAGGCGTTCATCCCGACCGGCCAGCGGTTCCAGGTGGGCGATGGGGAGTTTCTCCACCTGCATGGGCTGGACCCGCGGATCAAGGGCTTCGAGGTGCTCGTCGCATCGAGCAACAACAAGGCAGTGGAAAACGTCAGCCGTGAGCTGCCCGCCGGCCGCAGCATCGAGCCCGGCCCCCGGTACTTTTCCTCCACCGCCAGGGCCTTGCTGTATGGCGAGGAAAAGAACTTCCCAGCCGACCCCGCCGACCAGCCGTGGGGACTGATGGCCGCCGCGCTCGGCAACAGCCGCAACCGCCGGGATTTCCGCCAGCGGTTCTGGCTGCACGAGGACTTCGGCTTTGCGACCTACCTCAAGGCGGCGCGCGGGCTGGACGTGTCGCGGCCGGAGCCCGCCGCAGAGGGCCAGGCGCCCCGCATGGTGGCGCCCCGCATCGTCGCGGCCGAGCGGCCGCTCAGCGGCGATGCGGCACAGCAGCAGTGGAAGCGGGCGCGCAAGTCGTTCATCGAGCTCAAGCATTCGGTCGAGGCCATTCTTGCCCGGCTGGAAGAGGCGCGGACACTGGCCCCCCGGCTGACCCGACTGCACGATGACATCAGCCAGCTGCACGTCAGGCACAAGGCCACCGCCCAGTCGCTGAGCACGGCGGCAGCCGCTTACGCCCTGGCCATCGAGGGCTCCAGCAAGGCCCGCGCCGCCGTCGTGGCGGCCGAGCGCGAGCTGCAGGCCCTGCAGGCGGCCCGCCCTGGTGTCTCGGCGCGGGTGTTCGTCTCGGAGGCGTTTCGGCGCTGGATGTCCGAAGCGTCTGCGCGCGAAGGCGTCCACCGCGAGGCCGTGCGCGCCGAAGCCCAGGTGCAGGCCACGCTGGAAACGGCAGCGCAGCGGCAAAAGGGGTTTGCCGAAGAACTGGGCATGGTCAACGCCCAGCTCGAAACCGCGCAGCGCGAGGAAGAGAATCTGGGCGCCATGCTCAAGGAGGCGTACGCCCGCATCGGTGACCGCTTCGTCGACGAATCCTTCTTTGATCGCGGCCACGAGGCCTGGAACCTGGCCATGCCCTGGCTCAACGACCAGATCCACAAGGAGCGCGAGAAACTGTTCATCGCCGCGCTGGAGGTGCACAAGGCCTTCGTCACCGTGGCCGCCCACAAGATGGAGCACAACCTGGGTGTGCTGATGGCCGCCCTGCAGTCCGGCACCTTCCAGGACGCGGCCCGGCGCCAGTTGCTGCCCGACCTGTGGTCCAGCCTGTTCCTGGTGGTGCCCGTGGTGGCCACCACCTTCGCGTCCGTGCACCGCATGCTGGGCGACCTGGCTCCCGCATCGTTCGGCTGGCTGTTGGTGGACGAAGCCGGGCAGGCCACGCCCCAGGCGGCGGTGGGCGCGCTCATGCGCGCCCGGCGCGCCGTCATCGTGGGCGATACGCTGCAGATACCGCCCGTGGTCACCATCCCCGAGAACCTGGTGAACCAGATCGCCCTGCAGCAGCGCGTGGACCGCAGCCTGTGGTGCGCCCCCCAGGCATCCGTGCAGACCCTGGCCGACAGCGCCAGCGCCATCCAGGCGCGCTTCAGCACGCCCGACGGCACCCGCGTGGTGGGCCTGCCGCTGCTGGTGCGCCGCCGCTTCCAGGAGCCCATGTTCGGCGTGTCCAACGCGATTGCCTACGACAACCGCATGGTGCCGGCCATGGGGCCTGACAGCGTGGGCGATGTCGCTGACGTGCTGGGCCCCTCCGCGTGGTTCGACCCCGACACCAGCTCCACCGCCAGCGCCCCCAAGTGGAGCGCCGAAGAAGGCCAGGTGGTCATGCGCATGCTGCGCAAGCTGGCCCGCGCCGGCGTGCAGCACCCCGACATCTACGTGATCTGCCCCTTCCGCGTGGTGGCGCAGGAAATGCGCCTGCTGCTGCGCGCCGAGCCCCAGCTGTTCGAACTCTTCGGGGTCGATGCGCGCAAATGGCTCGACGAGCGCGTGGGCACCATCCACACCTTCCAGGGCAAGGAAGCCGAGGCCGTGATCGCGGTGCTGGGCGCCCCCATGGCGGGCGAAAAGGGCGCCCGGCAGTGGGCTGGCGGTGTGCCCAATATCCTCAACGTCATGGCCTCGCGCGCGAAATCGCGGCTGTATGTGGTGGGCTCGCGCACCGCCTGGGGCAGCGTGGGCCATTTTGCGGAGCTGGCCCGGCAGGTGCCCAAGAGGCCGTTCGCGTAGTGAGGGCGGCAGCCTGCCTGCTTGTTCGCTTATTTCTCTTTCGCCGCCTCTTTGAGCGCCACCTGCACGGTGTGCAGCATCTCCTCCAGTGGCGAGGGTTCCTCCCCCTCGTACGACACCGCCGCGCCGAAGTCCTGGGCCAGTGCGCAGCTGACCATCATCACGCAGGCCAGGTCCTTCATGCGGCCACCCCAGGTCATGGTGATGCAGTAGTCGCGGCCACCGGCAATGGCGGCGAAGTCCTCGTCGTCCCCCACCACATCCTGCGCCTCGCTGTAGTGGATCTCGAACCCCGGGCCTTCTGTGCCATTGAGCGTGAAGGGTAGAAAGCCCGAGTCATCGAAGCGCGTGAAGTCCGGGTGCAGTTGCAGGTCGAACCCGAGCCGGTCCAGCGAGGCCTGCAGCGTGGCGCGGTCGGGAACGGACTGGCGTTGGATGAAAGCGAACTGGCTGTTGGACATGGGGCTTCCTTGGTTGGTTGATTATCCGGCCTGTCCTGGCACGTGTGCCTGGGGCCGGACTGGGTGGGTGCCATCGTCTCCCGGTACCACGGCTTCCCACCGCTACTCCAGAAACAGATCGGAAATTACGGACCGCAGCCACCGGTTGGCCGGGTCCTGCTGGTAGCGGTCGTGCCAGTGCTGCTTGATGGCAAAGACCGGCAGCGCGAACGGCGGTGCCAGGGCCTTGACGTCGGCGATGCGCACCAGGGTTTCCGCCAGGCGCTGGGGCACGGTCACCACCAGGTCCGTGTTGGCGACCAACGCGCCGATGCCCAGGTAGTTGGGCAGTTGCAAGGCCACGTTGCGTTCTATGCCGAGCCGTTCGAGCTCTTCCTCCACCAGGCTCTGGCCCGTGCCCGCCCCGGTGACCACCACGTGCCTCTCGCGCTTGAACATCGCCGGCGACAGGCGCGAGCGGATGCGTGGGTGCTGGCTGCGCACCACGCAGGCAAAGTCCTGGTCGAAAAGCTTCTGCTGGTAGAAGCCGGCTTCCAGTTGTGGCATGAAACCCACCGCCAGGTCGGCCTCGCCGGACTCGAGCATCTTGGGCGTCTGCCCCGAGATGTGCGTGATCTGCACGTTGATCCCGGGGGCGATGTCTCCCAGGCGGTTGATGAGTGACGGGAGCAGTGCCAGGTGGGTGATGTCGGTCATGCAGATGCGAAAGGTGCGCTGCGCCCTGGACGGATCGAAGACGGCCCGCTGCCGGGTGATCCCGCGCAGCAGCTCCAGTGCCTGGCGAACCGGCTCCACCAGCGAGGTGGCGTGGGGCGTCGGCAGCATGCCCTCCGACGTGCGCACGAACAGCGGGTCGCCAAAATGCCGCCGCAGCCGCGCCAGCGCGATGCTGATGGAGGACTGCGCAATGCCCAGGTTCTCCCCCGCACGCGACACGCTGCGTGTCTTGTAGACCTCGTCAAAAACGGTCAGCAGTTTCAGGTCCATTATTTGGATTTGCGTTTGGAGGTATTGACGCCATGGTATTGGCGCAATAGTGCCTGCAACCTAGCATTCGGGCAACCCTGCAATCCACGAAAGACAGACCCATGCAAGACGCCCAGCCCGCCACCCTGACCGAACCCAGCCGCAACACGCCCGTCTGGGGTGCATACGATGTCGTTGTGCTCGGAGGGGGGCCTGCGGGCATTGCAGCGGCCACCGCTGCGGCGCGGACCGGCCAGTCCACGTTGCTGGTCGAAAGCTACGGCTTCCTGGGGGGCATGGGCACGGCCGCAGGCGTGACGAACTTCTGCGGCCTGCATGCCAATGTGCACGGCACCATCGAGCGGGTGGTGCATGGCGTTGCCGATGACCTGCTGGCACGCATCGGCGCCCTCGGAGGCCTCAACGAGCCGCATGTGCTCTTTGGCAACAAGATCGCGGCCCAGGCCTATGACAACGCCGCGTTCAAGGTGGCTGCGGACGATCTGGTGCTCGCCAGCGGCGCGCAGCTGCTGTTCCACGCCACCCTGGTCGGGGTGCTGATGAACGGGCCGCAGGAGATCCGTGCGGCACTGATCGAAACCAAGTCCGGGCGCTACGCCGTGCTGGCCCGGGTTTTCATCGACTGCACGGGCGATGGGGACCTGGCGGCGTTTGCCGACGCGCCCTTCGAGAAAGGCACCGACGGGCACGGCATGATGTACCCCTCGACCATGTTCCGGGTCAACGGAGTGGATGCGGCGCAGGCGGGCGATGCCTACAACCACTTCGGCCAACTGATGGACGAGGCCGAAAAGCGCGGGCGCAGGTTCCCGCGCAAGACGCCCATCATCCGCCCGCAGAAGAACCCTGCGGAGTGGCGTGCCAACGTGACCCAACTGGCCAATGCCGATGGCAGCCCGGTGGACGGCACGAATGCCGCGCAGCTCAGCGATGCGGAGGTGCAGGGACGGCGCCAGATCGTCGACTTCTTCCAGTTCCTGCGCGAATGCGCGCCGGGCTTTCAGAACGCCTACCTGCTGGAGATCGCACCGCAGGTCGGCGTGCGCGAAACCCGCCGCGTGCTGGGCGAGTACCAGTTGACCGAGGAAGACGTGCTGCAGTGCGCGAGCTTTGACGACAGCATCGGCGTCAACGGCTGGATGATCGAGGAGCACCTCGCCGGCAACATTGCCTTCAAGTGGCAGGACATCCCGAATAGCCGCGGCTTCAACCATCTGCCCTACCGCATGCTGCTGCCGCTGCAGGTCGACAACCTGCTGGTCGCGGGCCGGTGTGCATCGATGACCCACATGGGCCAATCAGCTGCGCGCGTATCGGGGGCTTGCTTCGTGATGGGCCAGGCGGCGGGTACTGCCGCCGCGCTGGCAGTCCGGGGTGGCGTCCGTCCGCGCGACCTGCCGGTCAAGACCCTGCAGCAGCGGCTGGAAGCCGACGGCGCCTACCTGGGCCGCGACGCGGCCTGACATCCCTCCCTATTCCAACAAGAACCCCCTGGAGACAATCCATGAAAAGACGCAGCCTGAACATGGCGGCACTGGCCGCTGCATGCAACGCTCTTGTACCTCCTCTGGCGCAGGCCCAGGCGACTTCTGCCTGGCCCACAAAGACGGTGCGCATCCTCGTCGGATTCCCGGGCGGGTCGAGCCCGGACATCGTGGCGCGCAGCCTGGCCGAGCCGCTGTCCAGGGTGCTGGGGCAGGCCGTCATCGTCGAAAACAAGGCCGGGGCGTCGGGCAACATCGCTGCGGACCAGGTGGCCAAGGCCACGGACGACCACACGCTGGGCATCGTCATCAATGGCAATCTGACCTCGGCCAGGATGCTGTACCCGAAACTCCCCTATGACCCCGCGAAGGATTTCAGCTATCTCTCCCTGCTGGCCACGGCACCCCTGGTGCTGGTGGCGCCCGCGAAGGAGCCCGATGGGGCTGCCTTCTTCGCCGCAGCGGCACGCAATGGGGACCGGTGGAACTACGGATCGGTCGGCAACGGCTCGGTGGGGCACTTGGGCATGGAGGTGCTCAAGACCAGGTCCAAGGGTCTGGCACCCATGCACGTACCGTTCAAGGGCAACCCCGAAGTGATCACCGGCTTGCTGGGGGGCGAGATCCAGATGGCGCTGGTGCCCCCGGGCATCGCCATGCCGCAGGTGCGGGCCGGCAAGCTCCGGGCCATCGGTCTTGCGGGTGGGCGCAGCACCGTGGCGCCCGAAGTGCCTTCGCTGGCCGATGCGGGCGTGCGCGACTTCCACCTGGAAGTGTGGACCGCCCTGGTGGGCCCGTCCAGGCTCTCCAGGGCGGCGCAGGACCGGCTGAATACCGAGGTCCCCCGCATCATGCGCAGCGCTGAAACCCGCGAGAAGCTGCTCAACCAGGGCTGGCAGGCCGTGGGCACGGCACCGGACGGCCTGGTCAGCCGCGTCAAGGACGAGGCCGCGATCATGGGCGGCATCATCACGGCCCGGGGGATCCGGCTGGAGTAGGGGCCCGCCACATCTGCCCGGGGGCTCGGCGGGAAGGGTTGGGCTCCCTTGCCCTCCCCACTGCACGGGTATGGGCTCATCTGGATCCGGTGCATTGGTGGCGCACGAAAGACGCCTTCACGCGGGCATGCGCGTGAAGCAGGCCCTGCGCTGCAGCATCTCGTCGGTCTGGCGTGTGGCGATTTCCAGGTCGTAGTAGGTGTGCGGCTCCGGGGGCGGCGGCGAGGGGAAAATGGTCAAGGTGCCGTAGAACGCAGGGCACATGAAATCGCCCGTGAGCACCCACCGGCCGTAGGGAGGGCTGTCGGCCGGATCACGGGTCCAGTACCCCCAGAAGATGGCCAGGGAGCCGGTGGACGCCGTGCGGCGTGCCGCAAGCTGGTTGGCAGTTTCCGGCGAGAAGTCCCCCACCGTGCCGCTGCCCGTGCAGTCGCCGTTGGTGTAGGTCAACGCACCATAGGTTTGGGTGAACAGCGTGGTCTCCTGGCGCACCATGCGCATAACGCTGCGCTGGCTCAGGTTGCTGCTGACCACATGGCAACCCTGGTGCTGCCAGTCGCCCGCGAGCAGGGCCACGTCCAGCTGCGGGGCGTCATCGCTCCCGCCTCCGCAGCCGGCCAGTGCGGCGGTGATGGCGATCAGCGAGAGGCAGGTTGCAAAGGCGGTGGGTGAAGTGGCAGGGAACAGTGAGGTCATGGCAAAAAGCCCGATTCTGTGGGCCCGTCCGATCCCTGAGAACCCTACCGGAGTAGGGGGCGGCTACCGGGCTTCAGCACTCGACGACGTTCACCGCCAGCCCGCCGCGCGAGGTCTCCTTGTACTTGACCTTCATGTCCGCGCCGGTCTGCATCATGGTCTTGATCACCTTGTCGAGCGAGACCACGTGCTGGCCGTCGCCGCGCAAGGCCATGCGCGCGGCGTTGATGGCCTTGATGGCGCCCATGGCGTTGCGCTCGATGCAGGGTATCTGCACCAGCCCGCCCACGGGGTCGCAGGTCATTCCGAGGTTGTGCTCCATGCCGATCTCGGCGGCGTTTTCCACCTGCTCGGGGCTGCCGCCCATCACGGCGGCCAGGGCGCCGGCGGCCATGGAGCAGGCCACGCCCACCTCGCCCTGGCAGCCCACCTCGGCGCCCGACAGCGACGCGTTCTTCTTGTAGATGATGCCGATGGCACCGGCGGTGAGGAGGAAGGTGGCGATGCCCTCCTCATCCGCGCCGGGCAGAAAGTTCACGTAGTACTGCAGCACGGCCGGGATCACGCCGGCCGCGCCGTTGGTGGGCGCGGTCACCACGCGGCCACCGGCGGCGTTTTCCTCGTTGACGGCCATGGCGTAGAGGTTCACCCAGTCCATCATCGACAAGGGGTCGCGCCGGGCGGCTTCGGACTGGGTGTTCAGGCTCTTGTGCAGCTCGGCCGCGCGGCGGCGCACGTGCATGGGGCCGGGCAGGGTGCCGGTGGCCGCACAGCCGCGCTGCACGGCACGGGCCATGGTGTGCCAGATGGCCAGCAACTGGCGGCGCAACTCGGCGGCGCTGCGCCAGTGCAGTTCGTTGGCTACCATGATCTGACCCACCGCCATGCCGGTGGCCTGGCACTGGGCCAGCAAGTCGGCCCCGGTGCTGAAGGGGTAGGGCAGGCCGTTGCCGTGCCCGGCGGCGCCGGGCCCGGATGCCGCTGCCGAGTTCAGCACGCGCTCGCCCGCCGCATCCGTCACGAAGCCGCCGCCCACCGAGTAGTACTCGCGCTCGGCGATCTTCACGCCGTTGGCATCCAGCGCGTGGAAGGCCATGCCGTTGGGGTGCAAGGGCAGGCTGCGGCGGCGAAACAGCAGGTGCTCCTTTTCGACGAAGGGCACGGCGTGCTCGCCCAGCAGGGCCAGGCTGCGGCTGGCGCGGATCTGGGCAATGGTGGGGGCTATCTGGTCGGGGTCGATGCGGTCGGGCTCATGCCCGGCCAGGCCCAGCAGCACGGCGGTGTCGGTGCCATGGCCTACGCCGGTGGCCGAGAGCGAGCCGAACAGCTCCACCACCACGCTGTGCACCGCCGCCAGGCCCACCGTGGCCTGCAGGTGGCAGGCAAACTGCCGCGCCGCGATCATGGGCCCCACGGTGTGCGAGCTGGAGGGGCCGATGCCGATCTTGAAGAGGTCGAAAACGCTGACGGACATGGGGTGCTGTGCCTTCAATGGGATACCGGTGGGTTCCGTGAACAACAGCGACGGCCGCATGCCGCCGGCCCATACACGAAGAAGACAGCGATGGCGCGGGTGGCGCCATCGCTGGCCGGTCGATCATGAACAAGACAACATGCGTCTTCGCACAGCCAGCACTCTTGGCGCTGGAGTGGGGGCGAGGCTAACCGCACGGCACCGTGGCAGCACACGCGTTATCCCTGAGCGGTTAGACCGGGCACGGGGGCAAGGCCTGTGGCTGCCGTCGATTGCTATGCCTTGGATAGCAACTTGTTGATCCTCCACAACAGTCTCAGGCCATCACGGTGCGTCTTGACAAGGCGTCGCTGGCCTGGCTTGCCGCCCATGAATGTTTCTTACACAGCGCTGCTGTCTGCCCTGTGCGCCAGCACCAGTGCAATTTCAACCAGGGGTGCCGCAGCCGCCTGGCCTGCCGCGCCGGCCGCAGGGGGCTGTGGCCGTGCCAGCGAATGGGCGTGCACCGCCGGTGGTGACACCTGCTGGCGGGCCAGGCCGCCGGCCATCCAGCTGCACACCATGCGCCTGGCGTCCGCTATGCGGGCGGGTTCGCGCACGAACAGCTCGCACGAGAGGGTGCGGTGCCTGTGGCTGCCGGCCTCGCGCAGCAGGCGGTCGGCGGCGGCCAGCACCTGGGCCAGGCTGTGCTCCAGATCCTGTGCGGGCGAGGGTGTTGCAGCGGTGTTCAGGCAGGTGATGCGCACGCACAGCGAGGTGGGCGCGTGGCGCACGCCCACACGCAACCGGGCCACCACGCGCGGTGCTGTCGCGGTCAGGCTGGCGGCGGGCGGGGCGGTGCTGCAATCGATGGCCATGGTGTTGTGATTCGGGTCGCGTTGTGTTCGTTCCGTCAGTCCAGCGTGCCCAGACGGCGGGCGCTGGCGGCCACGGCCCCCAGCAGACCCGCCAGCAGCAGCAAGGCGGCCACCAGGCTGGTGCCGTGCGCCACGAAGCCGATCAGCGCCGGGCCCATGAGCACGCCGGCATAACCCATGGTGGCAATCGCGGGAACCGCCAGGCTCTCCGGCATGGCGTGCTGCCTGCCAGCGAGTGAAAACAGCACCGGCACGATGTTCGAGCAGCCCAGGCCCACCAGCGCAAAACCGGGCAGGGCCAGAGGCCAGGTGGGCGCCAGCGTGGCCAGCCCCAGGCCGGCAGCGGCCAGCAGGGCGCCTGTGAGCACCGTGCGCTGCGGGCCTATGCGGCGGACCCAGCGGTCCCCGGTGAGGCGGCCCACCGTCATGGCCGTGGCGAAGGCGGCATAGCCCAGGCCCGCGCGCTCGGCGGGCATGCCCTGCACCTGGGTGAGGAACACGGCGCTCCAGTCCAGCATGGCGCCCTCGGCCAGGAAGAGGATGAAGCACAGCGTGCCGATGAACAAGACCACGCCCGTGGGGCGGGCGAAGGCCGGGCCGCTCTGCGCGCCGCCGCCGGCCAGGAAATGTGGTGCCGCCAGCGCCAGCAGTGCCAGCACCACGGCCGCCACGGCGGCGGTGGCCTGACCCAGCGAGGTACCCAGCACACCCAGCAGCACGATCATGCCGCCGGCCCCTGCCACACCGCCCAGGCTGAACAGCCCGTGAAAGCCCGACATCATGGGCCGGCCACTGGCCCGCTCGACGAGGATGGCCTGGATGTTGCCCGCGCAGCCCAGCCCGCCGATGCCCGCGCCGAACAGGAACAGCGCCACGCCCAGCCAGGGCGCCGTGGGCGCCAGGGCCAGCAGCGGCAGGCTGGCGCAGACCAGCAGCGCGGACGCCACCAGCACCCGCCGGCAGCCCCAGCGCGCGCTGAGCGCACCGGCCAGCGGCATGGAGACGATGGAGCCTGCGCCCATGCACAGCAACAGCAGGCCGAGTGTGGCCTCGTGGAGGGACAGCTGTGCCTTGGTGAAGGGCACCAGCGGCGCCCAGGCCGCCATGGCAAAGCCGCTGATGAAGAAGGCCACGCGCGTGGCGTGCGCCGCTGCCCGGCTGGAGGCCAAAGGGCGTGCCGGGGCCGTGGCAGAGATCGGTGCGGTTGTGCTTGCGCTGGAAGCCGTCATGGTGGGCAGGGGGATAGCCAGTGTGGCGCCGTTGGATGGCGGGGCGATGACGCTGCGACCATGCCCTGGGCTGGCGGGAGGGCTTTGCACCGGTGGTGGCCGGGCGGGCCGTTGCGCAGGCATGTCGCAGGCCCGGCACATGATGAGCAAATCTAACCAGTTGTGTCCTTGCATGGGGCCGATGCTACGCAGTGGCGCTACGGAAGACTATCGACAATAATTCGCAAACTCATGAAACCAGCTCATGCCAAAAATGGTCACGCCGTCCCGGGCTCGCCCCGCCGCCTGCCGCCGCTGAACATGCTGCGCGCCTTCGAGGCGGCAGGCCGGCTGCTCAGCGTGACGCAGGCCGCGCACGAACTGTCGGTGACGCAAAGCGCCGTCAGCCACCAAATCAAGGCGCTGGAGGAATGGCTGGGCGTGGCCCTGGTGCAGCGCGAGGGGCGGGGCCTGGCGCTCACGCCGCCGGGCGCTGCCTACCTGCCGGGGCTGACCAGCGCGCTGGACCTGATGGCCCGGTCCACCGCCGGCATCAAGCGGCCCACGCGACGCAACACGCTGGCGGTGAATGCCACCTCCACCTTCGCCACGCAGTGGCTGATCCCGCGCCTGGCGGCGTTCTGCGCGCAGATGCCGGGGCTGGATGTGCAGCTCGTCACGACGGTGGGGCATCTGGACTTCGAGCCGGCGGACTATGACGTCTCGATCCGCTGCTTTGCCGATGGCGAACTGGCGCTGCTGCAGCAGCGCACACCCTGGCGCGGCATCCGTGCGGGTGCGTTTCTTCCCGATGTGCTCACCCCCGTGTGCAGCCCCGCGCTGCTGGCGGGCGCCAAGGCCATCCAGGCGCCACGCGATCTGGCGCGGCACACGCTGCTGCACAGCCGCTCGACCCCGCTGGTGTGGCAGCAGTGGCTGCAGGAGGCGGGCACGCAGGACATCCAGCCCGCCGGCGACCTGGTGTTCGACCATGCCCACCTGAGCGTGCAGGCCGCCATCCAGGGCCTGGGCGTGGCGCTGGGCAACCCGCGTTTCCTGGGCGAGGCGCTGGCCAGCGGGTTGCTGGCCATGCCTTTCCCGCAGCTGCTCTCGGGCGACAAGAAGTATTACTGGATGCTCTCGCCACGCGCCGCGCAGGATGCGGCGTCGGTGGCGTTCTGCGACTGGCTGGCGGTGGCCTGAGCCGCCCGCCGGGCATTGACCGCTTACATCACCAGCGCCCGCCCCAGCATCACGCACCAGTCCCAGGGATTGAGCTTGGGGCGCGTGTGCAGGCTGGCGCCCCTGAGGGCCTGCACCTTGTCCAGGATGCGCAGGCCGCCTTGTACCACCAGACGCAGCTCCCAGCCTGCGCGGCCGGGCAGGCGGTGCACCAGCGGCGCGCCGCGCAGCATGCTGGCGCGGGCCCAGGCGGCCACGCCCAGGATGAGGCGCGCGTTCTCCGGCGTGCTGCGCAGCTCCAGCAGCTCGGCCTGGCAGGCGCCGTGGGCGGCGCAGTCCTCGCGCGGCAGGTAGTGGCGCCCGCGCGGTATGTCCACGCTCAAGTCCTGCCAGAAGTTGGCCAGCTGCAGCGCGGTGCAGATGTCGTCGCTCTGCGACAGGGCCTCGTTCCCGTCCACGCCGTACAGGTGCAGCAGCAGCCGGCCCACGGGGTTGGCCGAGCGGCGGCAGTAATCGAGCAGCTCGGTGCGGTCGGCGTAGCCGTCGGCGTCGCGGGTCTTTTCCACGTCCTGGGCAAAGGCGCTGAGCAGGTCGGCCAGCAGGGGCACGGGCAAGTGGTGGCTCACCAGCACGGCCTGCAGCGGCGCGAACACATCGGCCCAGCGGTGCGAAGGCGCGCGGCCTTCGGCAATGGCCTGCAGGTCGGCGTTGAATGCCGTCAGGTCGGCCAAGCGCTCGGCGGGTGGGGCATCGCCCTCGTCGGCGATGTCGTCGGCCGTGCGTGCGAAAGCGTAGATGGCGGCGATCACCGGGCGCAGGTGCGGCGGGCACAGCAGCGATGCGACGGGGAAATTTTCGTAATGCGTGACCGGCGGGGCTACGGCCGGGACGGCCGAGGGGGCGGCACCAGGGGCTGCGGCGGGCTGGGGGTTGGGAGATGGATTCACGGCGTGGATTGTCGCTTGACAAGGCGCAGGCGTTCTCATAGATTACTAACCAGTCAGTCAGTAACTTGTTTTGTCAGTGTTAACCCTGAACGCCCTGGCGGTCGTGGGGGAGGCGCTGGCCGAACTTCGTGTTGCCCTTTTTATTCACCGGATTTTCCATGCGCACACCCTCCGCTTCGCGGCCCATTCACCGGCCCTCCAGGTTTTTGTTGCTGGCGGCCTCGGCCCTGGTGCTGGCCGCCTGCTCGCGGCCGGCCCCGCCCGAGGAGCCGGTGCGTTCCGTCAAGCTGATGACGGTGGGCGTGGGAGCATTGCAGTCGCAGGTGGAATACGCCGGTGAGGTGCGTGCCCGCGTGGAATCGCGCCTGGGCTTTCGCGTGGCGGGCAAGATCGTTCAGCGCCAGGCCGAGCTCGGCCAGCGCGTGAAGGCGGGCGACGTGCTGGCCCAGCTGGACCCGCGCGACTACCAGCTGGCGGCCGATTCGGCGCGTGCGCAACTGGCCTCGGCCACCACCCAGCGCGACCTGGCGGCAGCCGACTACAAGCGCTACCAGACCCTGAAGGACCAGAACTTCATCAGCGGCGCCGAGCTGGAGCGCCGCGACGCGACCTTGAAGGCCGCGCAGGCTACGCTGGACCAGGCGCGTGCGCAGCTGTCGTCGCAGGGCAACCAGGCCGCCTACACGCGCCTGGTGTCCGACGTGTCGGGCGTGGTCACGGGCATCGAGGCTGAGCCGGGCCAGGTCGTCTCGGCCGGCACGCCGGTGGTGCGCATTGCCCAGGACGGCCCGCGCGACGTGGTGTTTGCCGTGCCCGAGGACAAGGTGGCCCAGATCGCCGTAGGCTCCGATGTGGCCGTGCGCGGCTGGTCGGGCGGTGCCGAGCTGGCCGGCAAGGTGCGCGAGGTGGCGGCCAGTGCCGATGCGGCCACGCGCACCTTCCAGGTCAAGGTGGCCATCGAGGGCAAGGATGCACCGGCGCTGGGCGCCACGGTGTACGCCCAGCCCAAGGCGCTGGGCCATGCCGGCGTGGTTGCCATCAAGCTGCCCACCAGCGCGCTGCGCCAGGAGGGCCAGGCCACGGCCGTGTGGGTGTACGACGCGGCCACCAGCACCGTCAAATCACAGGTGGTGCAGATCGCCACGGCCGACGGCAACGATGCCGTGGTGGCCGCAGGCCTGACCCCTGGCATGCAGGTGGTGGCCACGGGCGTGCACGTGCTTTCGCCCGGGCAGAAGGTCATGATCTACCAGCCCAAATCGAACGGTGCCCCTGCGGCCAAGGCGCAGACGGCTGCCGGCAATGTGGCGCTGCCTGCTGCTGCAGCGGCCCCCGCGCCAGCGGCGACGCCCGTGTCTGCGGCCCCTGCTTCCAAGTAAGGGCCCGCCATGAGCCAGATCCAACCAAAAGAGGGGTTCAACCTCTCCAAATGGGCGCTCGACCACCCGGCGCTCACGCGCTACCTGATGGTGGTACTGATGCTGCTGGGCTTTGCCGCCTACTTCCAGCTGGGGCAGGACGAAGACCCGCCCTTCACCTTTCGCGCCATGGTGGTGCGCACCTACTGGCCCGGCGCCACGGCGCAGCAAGTGGCCGAGCAGGTCACCGACAAGCTCGAGCGCACGCTGCAGGAGGTGCCCTACGCCGACAAGATCCGCAGCTACTCCAAGCCCGGCGAGTCGCAGATCATCTTCCAGATCAAGGACTCGTCCAAGGGCAGTGAGGTGGCCAACGTCTGGTACACCGTGCGCAAGAAGATCGGGGACATGCGCTACACGCTGCCCACGGGCATCCAGGGGCCGTTTTTCAACGACGACTTCGGTGACGTGTATGGCGTGATCTACGCGCTCGAATCCGAAGGCTTCAGCTACGCCGAGCTCAAGAACTTTGCCGACGACGCACGCCAGCAGCTGCTGCGCGTGCCCGACGTGGCCAAGGTCGAGCTCTTCGGTGTGCAGGACGAAAAGCTCTTCATCGAGATTTCGCAAAAGCGCCTGTCGCAGCTGGGCCTGGACATGAACCAGGTGCTGGCCCAGCTGGGCCAGCAGAACGCCGTGGAAGGCGCGGGTGCCGTGCAGACGCCGCTGGACCAGGTGCAGGTGCGCGTGGCCGGCCAGTTCAATGCGGTGGAAGACCTCGCGGCCATGCCGATCCGCGGTCCCTCCGGCGCGCAGCTTCGCCTGGGTGACATCGCCGAGATCAAGCGCGGCTACGTGGAACCCACCGCCGTGAAGGTGCGCCACCAGGGCAAGGAAGTGATCGCCCTGGGTGTCTCCATGACCAAGGGCGGCGACATCATCGCCCTGGGCAAGGCGCTGCATGTGGCCACCGACCGCATCGGCGCCGCGCTGCCCGCCGGCGTGAAGCTGGTGAACGTGCAGGACCAGCCCAAGGCCGTGGCCACCTCGGTCAACGAATTCGTGAAGGTGCTGATCGAGGCCGTGGTCATCGTGCTGGCCGTGAGCTTCGTCGCCCTGGGTTTCCACCGCCGCCCTGGCAAGCAGCCACTGTGGAAGCGCTGGTACATCGACCCGCGCCCGGGCCTGGTGGTGGGCATCACCATCCCCATGGTGCTGGCCGTGACCTTCCTGGGCATGTGGTACTGGAACATCGGGCTGCACAAGATCTCGCTGGGTTCGCTCATCATCGCCCTGGGCCTCTTGGTGGACGATGCCATCATCGCCGTGGAGATGATGGTGCTCAAGCTCGAAGAGGGCTACGACAAGGTGCGCGCCGCCACCTTCGCCTATGAGCTCACGGCCATGCCTATGCTCACGGGCACGCTGATCACGGCGGTGGGCTTTCTGCCCATCGGCATCGCCAAGTCGACCACGGGCGAGTACACCTTCGCGATCTTCGCGGTGACGGTGCTCGCGCTGGTCTTGAGCTGGATCGTGTCGGTCTACTTCGTGCCGTACCTGGGCACCCTGCTGCTCAAGGTGCCGGCCCATGTGGCCCATGCGCAGGAGCACCACGGCGTGGAGGCGGGCGGGCACGAAGTGTTCGACAGCCCGTTCTACAACTTCTTTCGCCGCCTGGTGACCTGGTGCGTGCGCCACCGCTGGATCACCATCGCCCTCACCGTGGGTACCTTTGCCCTGGGCATCTTCGGCATGGGCCAGGTGCAGCAGCAGTTCTTCCCTGATTCGAGCCGGCCCGAGATCATCGTCGACGTGTGGTTCCCTGAGGGCACGTCCTTCGCGGGCAACGAAGAGGTCACCAAGCGCGTGGAAGCGCGCCTGCTGGCCGAGCCGGGCGTGAACACCGTGAGCACCTGGGTGGGCTCGGGCGTGCCGCGCTTCTACCTGCCGCTGGACCAGGTGTTCCCGCAGAGCAACGTGTCGCAGTTCATCGTGGTGCCGCAGGACCTGAAGGTGCGCGAGAGCCTGCGCATCAAGCTCCCTGGCCTGCTGGCGCAGGAGTTCCCTGAAGTGCGTGGCCGCGTGAAGCTGCTGCCCAACGGGCCGCCTGTGCCTTACCCGGTGCAGTTCCGCGTGGTCGGGCTGGACCCGCTGGTGCTGCGCGAGCGCGCCGACGAGGTCAAGGCCGCCCTGCGCGAGAACCCCCAGATGCGCGGCGTGAACGACAACTGGAACGAGTCCGTGAAGGTGTTGCGCCTGGAAGTGGACCAGGCCAAGGCGCGCGCCCTGGGCGTGACCAGCCAGTCCATCGCCCAGGCCAGCAAGACCATTCTCTCGGGCACGCAGGTGGGCCAGTTCCGCGAGGGCGACAAGCTCATCGACATCATGCTGCGCCAGCCGCTCGATGAGCGCAACGCCATCACCGACATCGCCAACGCCTACCTGCCCACGGCATCCGGCAAGTCGATCCCGCTCACGCAGATCGCCAAGCCCGTGTTCACCTGGGAGCCGGGCGTGATGTGGCGCGAGAACCGCGACTACGCCATCACCGTGCAGGGCGACGTGACCGAAGGCGTGCAGGGCGCCACTGTCACCGCGCAGTTGCTGCCGGGCCTGCGCGCCATCGAGGCCAAGTGGCGTGAGGCCGGGCAGGGCGGCTATCGCATCGAGGTGGCAGGTGCCGTGGAGGAAAGCTCCAAGGGCTCGGCCTCCATTGCGGCGGGCATCCCGATCATGCTGTTCGTCACCTTCACGCTGCTGATGCTGCAACTGCACAGCTTCAGCCGCGCGATGCTGGTGTTCCTGACCGGGCCGCTGGGTCTGGCCGGCGTGGCAGGTGCGCTGATTCTGCTCAACCGCCCCTTCGGCTTTGTGGCGCTGCTTGGCGTGATCGCGCTGATGGGCATGATCCAGCGCAACTCGGTGATCCTGATCGACCAGATCGAGCAGGACCGCGCCAAGGGCATCCCCGCGTGGGACGCGATTGTGGAATCCGCCGTGCGCCGGCTGCGCCCCATCGTGCTCACGGCCGCTGCTGCGGTTCTGGCCATGATCCCGTTGTCGCGCAGCGTGTTCTGGGGCCCGATGGCCGTGGCCATCATGGGCGGGCTGATCGTGGCCACGGTGCTCACCTTGCTGGCCCTGCCGGCCATGTACGCCGCCTGGTTCCGCGTGAAGCGGCCCGAGGACGAGCGCGCCGCCCTGGCCTGAGAGGCTGTGAATCCCAGCCTCTGAGTACCCGCCGATGGCCATCCCCCTGCTGCTGGCAGGGGCCTCGGGGCAGGGTGAACCCTTGTACGCAATGTGCATGCGGAAATCGGTGTGCGCCGCTTCTCAGGTTAAAATCTAAGGTTGACCGATTTCACACAGGCGGCGGGCATAGCTTGCCGCCTGTTTGTTTGTTAGTTGTAGAACCGCGCGGGTGGCGAAATTGGTAGACGCACCAGGTTTAGGTCCTGACGGTAGCAATACTGTGCGGGTTCGAGTCCCGCCCCGCGCACCATCCATGTGAGACTTTGCGGAACACTGCGCTGCAGACAGCACGATCACATCCATAAGAGGAATAGCCATGTCCGTTACTGTTGAAACCCTTGAGAAGCTCGAGCGCAAGATCACGCTGAGCGTGCCCCTGACCGTGATCCAGACCGAAGTCGACACGCGTCTGAAGCGCCTTGCGCGCACCGTGAAGATGGACGGCTTCCGTCCCGGCAAGGTGCCCATGAACGTGGTCGCCCAGCGTTACGGCTATTCCGTGCAGTACGAAGTGCTCAACGACAAGGTCGGTGAAGCCTTTGCCGTGGCCGCCAACGAAGCCAAGCTGCGCGTGGCCGGCCAGCCCCGCATCACCGAAAAAGACGGTGCCCCCGAAGGCCAGGTGACCTTCGACGCCATCTTCGAAGTGTTCCCTGAAGTCAAGATCGGTGACCTGTCGGACGCCGAAGTCGAGAAGCTGTCGGCCGATGTGACCGATTCGGCCATCGACAAGACCATCGACATCCTGCGCAAGCAGCGCCGCACCTTCGCCCAGCGCGCCCAGGGCGCCGCTGCCGAAGACGGTGACCGCGTGTCCGTGGACTTCGAAGGCAAGATCGACGGCGAGCCGTTCGAAGGCGGCAAGGCCGAGGACTTCCAGTTCCTGGTCGGCGAAGGCCAGATGCTCAAGGAATTCGAAGAAGCCGTGCGCGGCATGAAGACCGGCGAAAGCAAGACCTTCCCGCTGGCTTTCCCTGCCGACTACCACGGCAAGGACGTGGCCGGCAAGACGGCTGACTTCCTGGTCACGGTCAAGAAGATTGAAGCTGCCAACCTGCCCGAAGTGAACGACGCCCTGGCCAAGTCGCTGGGCATCGCCGACGGCTCGGTGGAAGGCCTGCGCGCCGACATCAAGAAGAACCTGGAGCGCGAAGTCAAGTTCCGCCTGCTGGCCCGCAACAAGCAAGCCGTGATGGACGCCCTGGTGGCCAAGGCTGAACTCGACCTGCCCAATTCGAGCGTGCAGGCCGAAATCGGCCGCCTGCTGGAAGGCGCCCGCGCTGACCTCAAGCAACGCGGCCTGAAGGACGCCGACAAGGCCGAGATCCCTGAAGACGTGTTCCGTCCCCAGGCCGAGCGCCGCGTGCGCCTGGGCCTGGTGGTGGCCGAGCTGGTGCGTGCCAACGAACTGCAGGCCAAGCCCGAGCAGCTCAAGGCCCACATCGACGAGCTGGCTGCCAGCTACGAGAAGCCCGAAGACGTGGTGCGCTGGTACTTCGGCGACCGCCAACGCCTGGCCGAAGTGGAAGCCGTGGTCATCGAGAACAACGTGACCGACTTCGTGCTGGGCAAGGCCAAGGTCGTTGACAAGGCCGTGTCGTTCGACGAACTGATGGGCCAACAAGGCTAAAGCCGGTGTTCGCCAGCCATCCTTTGCGGATGGCCCGGCGATAGCTTGCCGCAGGGGCTTGTGCTTTCATGCACAAGCCCCAATTCATTTCTGGGTACAGTACCTGCTTGCACTGGAGAAAACATGAGTTCACTGGATACACAAGCCTTGGGCATGGTCCCCATGGTCATCGAGCAGTCGGGACGCGGCGAGCGCTCCTACGACATCTATTCGCGCCTGCTCAAGGAGCGCATCATCTTCCTGGTGGGCGAGGTCAACGACCAGACCGCCAACCTGGTGGTGGCGCAGCTGCTCTTTTTGGAGAGCGAAAACCCCGACAAGGACATTTCGTTCTACATCAACTCGCCGGGTGGCAGCGTGACGGCCGGCATGGCCATCTACGACACCATGCAGTTCATCAAGCCCGATGTGTCGACCATGTGCGTGGGCTTTGCGGCCAGCATGGGCGCCTTCCTGCTGGCGGCCGGCGCCAAGGGCAAGCGTTTTTCGCTGCCCAACTCCAAGGTCATGATCCACCAGGTGCTGGGCGGCGCACGCGGCCAGGCCACCGACATCGAGATCCATGCGCGCGACATCCTGCGCACCAAGGACCAGATGAACCGCATCCTGGCCGAGCGCACGGGCCAGCCGCTGGAAAAGGTCAAGCACGACACCGAGCGCGATTACTTCCTCACGGCCGACGAGGCCAAGGACTACGGCCTGGTGGACCAGGTGATCGCAAAGCGCCCCTGATACGGCGGTGTGATCGGTCAGCGGCGTTCGTTTCCCTGAAAACGGCGGTACCCGGCTTGCCTGGTGCCTCTTTCCTGTAGTCTTGGGTGGAGTGCAGTGCATTCCCGCCCTGGAAAGCAGGCAGTTTCCCGGGGAAACAGCGCCGCTTTTTATTTGGTTATCATCTCCCGACAACTTTCCGTAACAAGGCATTGCCCCCATGGCCGAGAAAAAAGGCTCCTCCAGCGAAAAAACCCTCTACTGCTCTTTTTGCGGCAAAAGCCAGCACGAAGTGAAGAAGCTGATCGCCGGACCGTCCGTCTTTATCTGCGACGAGTGCATTGACCTGTGCAACGAAATCATCCGTGACGAGCTGCCCTCCGGCGACCTGGCCAAGGACGCGAAGAGCGACCTGCCCACGCCCCTGGAGATCAAGTCCAACCTGGACAACTACGTCATCGGCCAGGACGTGGCCAAGCGCACGCTGGCTGTCGCGGTGTACAACCACTACAAGCGCCTGCGCCACAAGGACAAGGCGCACAAGGACGACATCGAGCTGTCCAAGAGCAACATCCTCTTGATCGGGCCTACGGGTTCGGGCAAGACGCTGCTGGCCCAGACGCTGGCGCGCATGCTGGACGTGCCCTTCGTGATGGCCGATGCCACCACGCTGACGGAAGCCGGCTACGTGGGCGAGGACGTGGAGAACATCGTCCAGAAGCTGCTGCAAAGCTGCAACTACGAGGTCGAGCGGGCCCAGCGCGGTATCGTTTACATCGACGAGATCGACAAGATCTCGCGCAAGTCGGACAACCCCTCCATCACCCGCGATGTGTCGGGCGAGGGCGTGCAGCAGGCGCTGCTCAAGCTGATCGAAGGCACCATGGCCAGCGTGCCGCCCCAGGGCGGGCGCAAGCACCCGAACCAGGACTTTTTGCAGATCGACACGACCAACATTTTGTTCATCTGCGGCGGTGCGTTCGCGGGCCTGGAGAAGGTTATCGAGAACCGCACCGAGGCGTCGGGCATCGGTTTTGGCGCTTCGGTCAAGAGCAAGAAGCAGCGTTCGCTGACCGAGGTGTTCACCGAGATCGAGCCCGAGGACCTGATCAAGTTCGGCCTCATCCCCGAACTCGTCGGCCGCATGCCCGTGGTGACGGCCCTGGCCGAGCTCAGCGAAGACGCGCTGGTCGAGATCCTGACCGCGCCCAAGAACGCGCTGGTCAAGCAGTACAGCAAGCTCCTGGCCATGGAAGGCGTGGACCTGGAGATCCGTCCTGCCGCGCTCAAGGCCATCGCCCGCAAGGCGCTGGCGCGCAAGACCGGTGCCCGGGGCCTGCGTTCGATCCTGGAGCAGTCCCTGATCGGCACCATGTTCGACCTGCCCAACCAGAGCAATGTCGAGAAGGTCGTGGTGGACGAATCCACCATCGACGAAAGCAAGCCGCCGCTCCTCGTGTACCGAGAAGCAGCGAAGAAGGCCTGACATGTCCCCGCGGTGCCATGCAAGCCCCTCTTGCATGCACCGCGCCTGGCTACGCCGCCATTCAACCCTTGTGCCAGCACGGCTGGTCACGGGGGTTGAAAATCCCCACATGTGGACCATATTCCACAGAGTTAACTGAGGATTTCCATGTCCGGACATACCCCCCTGCCAGCCACCCCCATCGACCTGCCGCTGTTGCCCCTGCGCGACGTGGTGGTGTTCCCCCACATGGTGATACCGCTCTTCGTGGGCCGCCCCAAGAGCATCAAGGCGCTGGAGCTGGCCATGGAGGCCGACCGCCGCATCATGCTGGTGGCCCAGAAGGCCGCCGCCAAGGACGAGCCCTCGGTGGCCGACATGTTCGACGTCGGCTGCGTCTCCACCATCCTGCAGATGCTCAAGCTGCCCGATGGCACCGTGAAGGTGTTGGTCGAAGGCCAGCAGCGCGCACTGGTGTCGTCCATCGAAGATGCCGAGACGCACTTCAACGCCACCGTGACGCCCGTGGAGCAGTCCGCCGAGGCCACCAAGCCCAGCGAAATCGAGGCCCTGCGCCGCGCGGTGATGCAGCAGTTTGACCAGTACGTCAAGCTCAACAAGAAGATCCCGCCCGAGATCCTGACCAGCATCTCCAGCATCGACGATCCGGGTCGCCTGGCCGACACGATTGCCGCACACCTGCCGCTCAAGCTCGAGAACAAGCAGATCGTGCTCGACCTGTCGGACGTGAAGGCGCGCCTGGAAAACCTGTTCGAGCAGCTCGACCGCGAGGTCGACATCCTCAACGTCGACAAGAAGATCCGTGGCCGCGTAAAGCGCCAGATGGAGAAGAACCAGCGCGACTTCTACCTCAACGAGCAGGTCAAGGCCATCCAGAAGGAACTGGGCGAGGGCGAAGAGGGCGCGGACATCGAGGAGATCGAAAAGAAGATCAAGCTCGCCAAGATGCCCGCCGAGGCGCGCAAGAAGGCCGATGCCGAGTTCAAGAAGCTCAAGCTCATGTCGCCCATGTCGGCCGAGGCCACCGTGGTGCGCAACTACATCGACGTGCTCACGGCACTGCCATGGGCCAAGAAGACCAAGATCAAGCACGACCTGGTGAATGCCGAGGGCGTGCTCAACGAAGACCACTTCGGTCTGGACAAGGTCAAGGACCGCATCCTTGAGTACCTTGCAGTGCAGCAGCGCGTGGACAAGGTGAAGGCGCCCATCCTGTGCCTGGTGGGCCCTCCTGGCGTGGGCAAGACCTCGCTGGGCCAGTCGATCGCCAAGGCCACCGGGCGCAAGTATGTTCGCATGGCCCTGGGCGGCATGCGCGACGAGGCCGAGATCCGCGGGCACCGCCGCACCTACATCGGCGCTCTGCCGGGCAAGGTGCTGCAGAGCCTCTCGAAGGTGGGCACGCGCAATCCGCTGTTCCTGCTCGACGAGATCGACAAGCTCGGTACCGACTTCCGTGGCGACCCGTCGAGTGCGCTGCTGGAGGTGCTGGACCCCGAGCAGAACCACACCTTCGGCGACCACTACGTCGAGGTGGACTTCGACCTCTCCGACGTGATGTTCGTCGCCACTTCGAACTCGATGAACATCCCGCCGGCCCTGCTCGACCGCATGGAAGTGATCCGCTTGTCGGGTTACACCGAGGACGAGAAGACCAGCATCGCCATGAAGTACCTGCTGCCCAAGCAGCTCAAGAACAATGGCGTGAAGGACGAGGAGCTCGAGATCACCGAGCCCGCCGTGCGCGACATGGTGCGCTACTACACCCGCGAAGCTGGCGTGCGCTCGCTGGAGCGCGAGCTGTCCAAGATCTGCCGCAAGGTGGTCAAGGGTCTGCAGCTCAAGAAGTACGAGCCGCAAGTCGTCGTCACCGCCGACAACCTGCCCGACTTCCTGGGTGTGCGCAAGTACACCTACGGCCGTGCCGAGGCGCAGAACCAGGTGGGCCAGGTGGTCGGCCTGGCGTGGACCGAGGTGGGCGGCGACCTGCTCACCATAGAAGCCGCTGCCATGCCCGGTAAGGGCGTGATCACGCGCACCGGCTCGCTGGGCGACGTGATGAAGGAATCCGTGGAGGCGGCCCGCACCGTGGTGCGCAGCCGCTCGCGCATCCTGGGCATCAAGGATGAAGCCTTCGAGAAGCGCGACATCCACATCCACGTGCCCGACGGCGCCACCCCCAAGGACGGCCCGAGCGCGGGTGCCGCCATGACCACGGCCTTCGTCTCCGCGCTCACGGGCATCCCCGTGCGCGCCGACGTGGCCATGACCGGCGAGATCACCTTGCGCGGCGAAGTCACCGCCATCGGCGGCCTCAAGGAAAAGCTGCTGGCGGCCCTGCGCGGCGGTATCAAGACGGTGCTGATCCCCGAAGAGAACGTGAAGGACTTGGCCGAGATCCCGGACAACGTCAAGAGCGGCCTGGAGATCGTGCCCGTGCGCTGGATCGACAAGGTGCTGGAGATAGCGCTTGAAACCATGCCCGTGCCCCTGACGGACGAAGAGGTGGCCGTGGCGCCTGCGCCTTCGACCGACAAGGCTGCTGCGCCTGCGGCAGATGGTCTCAAGCACTGATACCTGGTAGCGAAGCCGCTGGGTAAAAAGTCGATGGAGTGAAGGCATCGCAAATTTTTTGAGGGGACTTTCAGAGACCCCCAAAAAATGCGCTACAATTCACTCCATCGCAGCACACAACGTACTAAACGATGTACAATGTAAGGCTTCGGTAAAATGCGGGAATAGCTCAGTTGGTAGAGCGCAACCTTGCCAAGGTTGAGGTCGAGAGTTCGAGACTCTTTTCCCGCTCCACACATCGCAGGCTGCTCATGCAGCAGGCAAACAAAAAGGATCCTTCGGGATCCTTTTTTGTTTTTCGCTCCCATCTGTGCTTCTCTATCTCCCCGCCTGCAGCCGCCGGGTGGGCGCAGTGTCCACTGTCAGTCACCCGCTGTTGGCGCTCTTGCCAGCGCCCGCATGCGGTCATGGCAGGCAACCTTTGAAAAAGCTCGCTGGCCAGGATGGCGGAGTACGCTACTTGAATGTGCTGCTCAGAATCACCCACTCGATTCCATCGCCATCGCCGCCCACGTCTTCATGCCTGGCAATGTTGATCGCGAGCTTGGGGCAGTCCTGGCCGTCTCCCAGCCATTTCGTGTGTCGAAAACTGAGCTTCATCGCCTTGAACTGGCGTTTGAGCTTGGTGAAGCTGGTGTTGCGGTGCAGGTCCACCCCCTGGTACTTCAGTGAGCCGGCGAGGAATTCGATGTCCTGCACCTTGCTGCCATCGTAGCGCACGCGGATGAAGGTGGATTTGTCGGCGGTGAGGAAGTCGTCCTCATCCGGGTAGCGGCCGGGCTTGGGAGGCACAAAGCCCGCTGCGCTCATCGCCTTGCGCAGCGCTTCGCGATTCTGGCCCAGGTTGACCCGCAACGTGCCGCAGTTGATGCCCTGGCGCGGGACCAGTTGCCAGGATGCGTTGGCCTGCGCTGCCTTGCCACTGCAGTGGTCGGCGGGTTGGGACATGGCACTGCCGGCAAGCAATGCAGTGCACCAGGCGAGTATCTTCAGAAAACGGAGCATGGAGACGGTTCCTCGGTATGGCGTTCATGGACGGTGCCCCGGGCCCATGACCGCAGGCTGGCCGCTGGTGGGCGAGCATAGCTGCGCTCTTACCCTGCATGGCTGGCAAAACCCACCACCCGCCATGGGCCCTTTGCGGTGCGCCGCAGCGTGATGCCGAACAGGCACGGGCTGCCCGCGAATTCCACGCGCACCAGCGGCTCGTCGAGCGTGCGGCCTGCGGCCCAGCGGCGCAACCGGTTGCCATGCGATTGGAACGGGGTGGTGTATTCCACACGGGCCGGCGGGCACAGCTGGCGTTGCGCGTTGGCCTGCAGCTCGGCGGGCGTCGTGCCGGTGGCGGGGCCCGCCAGCGTGCGCCCGAATGCAGCCGTATAGTCGCGCCGCTCCACGTCGCGCACAAAGGCCTGTGCGGCGGCAATGGCCGTTGCGGGCCGGTGCTGCTGGTGCAGCAGCCACCAGAGCATGGGCGCGCCGGTCGCGGCGGCAAGCGCCACGGCCAGCACAAGCTGCTTTTTTAAGGAGGCCTTCAGGAAGCCCACCAGTGCGTGACCATGAAAGGCTGCGGCTGCCCGGGGATGGACACCATGATGCTCCCGCGCCCGCACAGCGGGCCGCAGCGCTGGCCCAGGTAGCGGATGGCCACGGAAGGCACGGGCTGCGTGGCGCCTGCGGGCAGTACGGCCGCCGCGCCGCGCTCCAGGTGGGCAAGCACCACGAACTGGTCGTCACCGTCCAGCGTCTGCGTGACCGGGTGGCAAGCCGGGCTGCCGCCCTGGGCGGGGGCGGCGGCCTGCAGCAGCGCCGCCGCGCGCCGCCCTTCGATCAGGGCCATGCGCTCGGCCTCGGTCTTCCACTGCGTGGGTTTGGCGTGGGCCTGGCGGCTGAGCTCACTGCGGTCCAGCAGCACCGTGACGCCCTCCAGCACCACCGACAGGCAGTCTGCAGGCGCGCGCGTGCGCTGGGCCACGGTGCGGGTTTCGTCCACGTCGGTGCCTGCGGGCGGGCGCTCGGGTGCTGCGGCGGGGCCTGCGCCATGGCTGCTCATGCTGGTGCCCAGGCTGAGCGCCAGCACGCATGGCGCGAGCAACCGGTGGGCGATGCGTGCGGCAATGCCCGTGCGGGATGGTGGTCGTGGCTTGTTGGTGGATGGCTGCCACATGGCGGTGCTGTCCTCATGGGGTGGTGGCTGTGGTTGCGGCAGTGGGCATCGCTCGGCGGCTGGGGTTGCGCGCCAGCGCGCGTGCCCCGAGGAGCGTGCGCAGAGCAGGGCGGTGCATAGAATAGCCCATGCATGACAAAGATCGGCTGCTCAGAACCTTCCTGCTGGTGGCGCAGGGCGGGTCGCTGCAGAAGGCAGCGGACAGGCTCGGGCTCAGCCAGCCCGCGGTGAGCAAGCAGATCAGTGCGCTGGAAGCGTTTCTGGAGTGCGTTCTGTTCACGCGCCACGGGCGTGGCATGGCGCTGACCCCGGTGGGCCAGCGCCTGGCTGGCAGCGCGGCCGAGCATTTCGCGATGCTCGATGTGGCCCTGGACACGGCACGCTCTGCGGCCGATGCCGCGCGCTACGTGCGCATCGCCTGCGTCAACACCCTGGCGGCCTATCTGCTGCCCCCGGTGGTGGCCGAGCTCAAGCGGACGCACCCCGGGCTGGTCGTGCGGGTGGACAACGCCAGCTCACCCGACGTCGTGGACCAGGTCGTGCGTGGCCATGCGGACATTGGCCTGGTGTACGACCTCGCGGTGAACACCGACGCGGTGCAGGTGCTGCGCCTGTACCACGAGGAGGTCAGCGCATATGGCTTGCGCGGCGGTGAGGCTGGTGGGGACTCGGAGCCTTCCTCGCTGAGCGTCGCAGAACTGGCCCGGCGCCCGCTGATCGTGCCACCCCGCCCCTATGCCTTGCGGCGCGTTATTGAGCGTGAACTGCCAGGGCCCCTGGTGATTGCTGCCGAATGCAGCTCGGTCAGCGTATCGCTGGACCTGGCGGCCGCAGGCGTGGGCCTGGTGCTGCTGCCCAGCGCGCTGCCCGACCTGGCCGTGGTTCCGCGCGGCCTGGCCCGGCTGCGCATCGCCGATGCCGACCTGGGCAGGCAGGTGGTTGCGATCCATCGGCTGGCGGCCACGCCGCCCAAGGCGCTGGCCGCCACGCTTCAGGTGATAGAGGACTTTGCGGCCCGCGCCGCCTGCCGCGCCCAGTAGGCGAAGGTGCCGTTGACGATGGCCGGCTGCAGCAGGAAGTCATGGGCTTCCTTCGCGGCCGCAGGCTCCACAGGCTGCAGTGGGCCTATCGCCAAGGCGTCCAGGCACATGCGCGCATTGCGCTCGGCAAACACGTTGAGGTAGACGGCCTCCTGCAGCGTTGCCCCCGTGCAGACCATGCCATGGTTGACCAGAAATGCCGAGCGCTTGCCCGCCAGGGCGCCCGAGATCAACGCGCCTTCGTCATCCCCGGTGGGCACGCCGGGCCAGTGCGCCAGAAACCCGCAGTCGTCATGGAACATTGCCGCATCCATGTGGGCAACGGGCATGCCGATGCCCAGCATCGACAGCGCCGAGAGCGCCTGCGGGTGGGTGTGGATGATGGCGCGCACCCCGGGGTGGTGGCGGTAGATCCAGCTGTGAAAGCGCACCCCGGGGTTGGCCTTGCCGGTGCCCTGCAGGGTGGTGAGGTGCTCGTCGACCAGCAGCATCGACGCGTCGTCGGCCTCTTCCAGGCCCGTGCCCAGTGCCAGCGTGAGCAAGCGTGAGGAATCGCCGTCGCGCACGGTC
The DNA here is from genome assembly GCF_001428665.1 of Acidovorax sp. Root219. GTDB lineage: Bacteria > Pseudomonadota > Gammaproteobacteria > Burkholderiales > Burkholderiaceae_C > Acidovorax. The sequence continues at coordinate 364,810 of NZ_LMIJ01000001.1, read as the reverse complement.
ACCTGGCCGGCCAGACCGGTGGCATGGCCCTGGTGCGCGAGGATATGGCAGGCATCGAGAAAGACCTGCCGGGGGCTGGTGTCCCGCGCGCCGCTGCCTGCGACCGGATCGAGGTGGAGTGTCTTTTCCATGGGTCAGTTCTCCAGGGTGATGCCGCGCTCCTTGATGAGCGTGCGGTACGACTGCAGCTCCGAGCGCACCAGTGCGCTGAAGCTGGCGGGGCTGTTGGCGAACGGAGCAAACCCCAGCGACTGCAAGCGGGAGATGAATTCAGGGCTTGCGACCACCGTGTCCAGCGCGGCGGCCAGGCGCGTGGCCGCTTCTGCGGGCATGGCGGCCGGGCCCACGACGCCGACCCAGGGGGCAAACTCGAAGCCTTTCAGCCCGGATTCGTGGAAGGTCGGGACCTCCGGCATCAGCGGGCTGCGCTCCAGCATGGCCGCGGCAATCGCTTTCACCTTGCCGCTCTTTTGGTACTGGCTTGCCAGGTTGGTATCGATGAACGTCAGGTCCACATGGCGGGCCACCACGTCGGCCAGCGCCGGTGCGCCGCCCCGGTAGGGGATGTGGGTGATGAAGACACCCGACCGCGCCTTGAAGGTTTCGAAGGCCAGGTGCGGCGGGCTGCCGACCCCTGCGGACCCGTACGTCAGCTTCGCCGGATTGGCTTTGGCATGTGCGACCAGATCGGCAGGCCGTGAAGATGCCAGATCGGGCTTGGCGACCATCACCAGCGGGATCTTTGCGACCGTGCCGATGTACCGGAAGTCCTTGGTGACGTCGTAGGACACCTTGGGTTGGAGCACCGGGTTGACCGCCAGCGGCCCCACGTCCAGCAGGCCGATGCTGTAGCCATCGGGCGCGGCGCGTGCGATGGCCTCGGCGGCCAGCATGCCGCCTGCACCGGGCCGGTTGTCCACCACCACCGGCTGGCCCAGGCGGGTGGCCAACCTCTCGGCCGCCAGGCGTGCGATGGTGTCCACCGCGCCACCGGGGGCCTGGCCAATGAAGAGGCGGATCGGGCGGGTGGGATAGTGGTCTGCGGACGCGGGCGTTGACCTGGGGTCGGCTTGTGCAAACACGGGCAGTGCAGCGCCCATCAGGCTTGCAAGCGCCAGGGTGCGAAGGAGACGGAAGCGGTGGTTCATCGATGTGCCTTCAGGTGGGGGAGGGTGCCGCCATTGCGGTGGGCAAAGTCTAGGCACGGCTTCGCCATGGCGGCATGGCCTGCAGGGCAACTCCGGATTAACGGGCAGTTATGGCCCGCACCGTTGCGTGCGCTGTGCGCATGCCGCCGATCATCCCGGTGCGCAGCTGCCCGCGTGGGCCCGCGCCTGATAGCCCACAGGCGTGAGGCGAAACGCGCGCTGCACCGCCGTGCCCATGTGCGACTGGCTGGCATAGCCCGCCAACGCTGCTGCATCTGCCAGCGCGTTGCGCGGGTCTTCGAGCGCGCGGCGCACGCGCTGCAGGCGGCGCTCGTTCACGTAGGCGTGCGGCGTCATGGCGGTCAGCTGTTTGAAGTGGCGCAGAAAGGCCAGCGGCGTGTGCTGCACCTGGGCGCTCAACGCCGCAAGCGACAGGTCTTCATCGGGGTGGCCGATCTCGTCATCGATGCGCTCCAGCACGCGCGCATACAGCGGTCGCAGCGCTGCCAGGGCCTGGGGCCTGGCCGGTGCCGCATGGACGGCATCGAGCCCGGCCAGCAAAGCCTGCACCAAGGCCTCTACCTGCCCGGGCGGTGCCTGCTGCACCAGCAGCCCGCGCAGTGCCAGGGCCTGCTGCAGCAGGGCAGGGGGTGCGGTGCGCTGCGGGCGGGTTGCGGGCTGCCCAGCATCCGCACGGGATGCATCCCAGCGGACCGCCAGGTACTCGCCGCCCGTGGCGGACTCAGAGAACACGTCCAGGCCCGGCGGCGTAAACGACATGGTGCCCACCCAGGTGTCGAAGTCCTCGCGCCGGTCGGTGCCTATGGCGTGCACGCCGCGCTGGCGCTCCAGTGCGATGCCGAAGGAGGCCTGACCTGCATCGTCCCGCGCACTGTAGGGCGCGCGCGCGAGCAGTTCCACCGTGAAGGCGGCAGCTCCTGGAGCGGCTGAAATTCCGTGATAGACGATGGAATGCACGCTGGGGATGATGGCAGCTTTCAACCAGGAGATCCATGTGAAGACCATAGGCCTGATCGGCGGCATGAGCTGGGAATCGACCGCCGAGTACTACCGCCTGATGAACCAGGAAGTGCGCAAGCGCCTGGGGCCGCTGCGCTCAGCGCAGTTGCTCATCCACAGCGTGGACTTCGGCCCCATCGCCCAGGCCCAGCACGAAGGCCGCTGGGACGACGTCGGCGCCTTGCTGGCCGATAGCGCGCGCAGGCTGCACGCTGCGGGCGCCGACGCCATCGTGCTGTGCACGAACACCATGCACAAGCTGGCCGGCACCATTGCCGCCGCCACGCCGCTGCCGTTTCTGCACATCGCGGCACCTGTGGGCGAGGCGGCGCAGTCACAGGGCTTGCGCAAGCTGGGCCTGCTGGCCACGGCGTTCACCATGGAGCAGGCATTTCTCAAGGACAAGCTGGTGCAGGACTACGGCCTTGAAATCGCCACGCCTGACGGGCCCACCCGCGCCGAAGTGCACCGCGTGATCTACGAGGAGCTGTGCCAGGGCATCGTGCGCGATGCGTCGCGCCTCTTCTACCAGCAAGCCATTGCACAACTGCAGGCCCAGGGCTGCGACGCCATCGTGCTGGGTTGCACCGAGATATCGCTGCTGGTGCAGCAAGGCCACAGCCCGCTGCCACTGCTGGACACCACGGCCCTGCATGCCCAGGCGGCGGTAGATTTTGCGCTGCAGTAGCCGGCGGTTGGCAACGGTGCCTGCAAATTCGGTTAGAATCTGAGGCTAGCGGCGCGATAGCAAATCGGTTATGCCCCGGATTGCAAATCCGGTTAGACCAGTTCGACTCTGGTTCGCGCCTCCAGAATTCTTGAAGCCAGTATTGAAAAGCCCGCTATCGCATCGATAGCGGGCTTTTTTGTTATGGCCGTTTCTCGGCAATCCTCCCACCGGGCTGGATGGACGGGGTCGCTTCGTTGGGGGTTCGCATGGCAAGCCCGTGCCCGCTGCGCTCACAGGGGCGCGAGTGCACCCACCAGCGAGGGCGTGAAGTCGGCACCGCCTTCGGGCTTGGCCCCACGGGCCCATGCCAGCAGGGCGGCGGGTGGCATGGGGCGCGCGAACAGAAAGCCCTGCAGTTCGTCGCAGTCCATGGCCAGGAGGATGTCGCGCTGTCTCTCGGTCTCCACCCCCTCGGCCACAACACGCAGGCCCAGGGCGTGGGCCAGGCCCACCACGGCGGCCACCACGGCGCGTGCGTTGGTGCTGTGTTCAAGGTCTCCCACGAAACTGCGGTCGATCTTGAGCTGCCGGGCGGGCAACTGGCTCAGGTAGCGCAGGCTGGAGTAGCCGGTGCCAAAGTCGTCGATGGACAGGTACACGCCGATGTCGCCGAGCCCCTCGAAGGTGTGCTGCACAGCCTTGATGTCCTCCATCGCCACGGTCTCTGTGATCTCGCACAGCAGCTGCGATGCGTCCAGGCCATGGTCCTTCAGGGTCTGCCCGATGCGGTCGACCAGGCCTTTGTCGCGCAACTGGTGTACGGACAGGTTCACCGCCACGCGCATGCGCAGGCCGTCGTGGCCCCACTCGGCGGTCTGGCGGCAGGCCTCGTCGATGACCCAATGGCCGAGACGGCCGATGAGGCCTATCCGCTCCGCCAGAGGAATGAACACGAGCGGGCTGACCATGCCGTGGAGCGGGTGATTCCAGCGCAGCAGGGCCTCGACACCGCTGATCTGGCCCCGCCGCCCGTCGATCTTGGGCTGGTAGTGCAGGGACAGTTGTCCCCGCTCCAGCGCATGGCGCAGATCGCTCTGCAGCGCCAGCTGCTCCGACACGTCGGACACCATGTGGGGCTCGAACAATGCATAGCAGCTTCCGCCTGCGCGCTTGGCGGCGTACATCGCTGCGTCGGCATTGGCCACGATCTTGTTGCTCTCGCTGTGGCCCGGATGCACCACGATGCCGATGGAGCAGGAGATCTCGATGCGCCGCCCCGATGCCTCGAAGGGCTGCGACAGCGACGCCAGCACCCTCTGGGCCACAGAAATGCAGGCTTGTTCGTCGGCCACGTCGTTGAGCAGGATCAGGAACTCGTCGCCACCCACCCGGGCCACGGTGTCGCAGTCGCGGGCCTCGTCGCGCAGGCGCGATGCCGCCTTGCGGATCACGACATCGCCCACCGCATGCCCGAAAGAGTCGTTGATGGGCTTGAACCCGTCCAGGTCCACGAACAGCACGGCCATGCGTTCGACCACCCCGTCGTGGTTGCTGCGCTCCAGCCGGCGGGTGGCCTGGGCCAGGCGGTCCTCGAACAGCAGGCGGTTGGGCAGCCCCGTCAACGGGTCGGCAAAGGCGCGCTGCTGGAGCTCTTCGTTGGCGGCCTGCAGGCGCGCGTTGCTCTCGTGCATGGAATGCGATGCGCCGCGCGCGGCGCGCTGCAGCCGGGAATCCAGGATGGAAGTGAGCAAGGTGACCACCAGCAGTGCACCCGCAATCATGGCCACAGCCGTCTGCAGGCCGGGCCCGCCCAGCTCACCGGCCGTCAGGCAGACCGAGCCCGCCGCGAAGCTGGCGGCCGCCATGCCCAGGTAGTGCGTGCCGCAGATCGCCATGGCGAACACGAACGCCGCCGCCAACTGGTAGCCCATGCGCCGGGGCCGCTCCACCCGGCGCAGCAACTTGAAGATGAGCAGTGCCAGCGTGGACGCGAGGAAGGACACCAGCACCGACAGCGCCACCAGCGGCATGTCCCAGGTGACGCCGGGCGACATGCGCATGGCGGCCATGCCCAGGTAGTGCATGGCGGTGATGCCGCCGCCCATCGCCATGGCGCCAAGCAGGATGCGCAGGTTGTCGAGCCGCTTTCGGCTGGCCAGTTCCAGGGCTATGCCGGATGCCGCCATCGCCGCCAGCCAGGACGCGAAGGTCAGCCCCTGCGAGTAGCCGATGGGAATGGGCAGCTCCAGCGCCTGCATGCCCAGGAAATGCATGGACCAGATGCCGGTTCCCATGACCAGCGAACCCGCAGCCCACCAGGCCAGGCCGATGTCGCGTTGCGAGGTGCGCACCCTGCGGGCCATGTCGAAGCTCACGTAGGAGGCGAACATGGCCATGGCCAGCGACACCGCCACCAGGAAGAGGTTGTAGCTCGAAGGCATGAACGCTGTCACGAAAGCTTCCGATCCCGATCAAAGGTGCAGAAATGGCCTGACAGTGAGCAGGCCAGGCGACCATGGCGCCCCCTGCAGTTTGGAGCCCTGGATGCGGACACCACCCGATCCGCAGAAAGCGTACATCTGTCGCGCGAAAAAGAGGTTAGGAAATGCAAGCGAGCTATCTTCCCAGGGGCTTTCGCGCTGCGCTGTAGGTGAAAGGCCCGTCGGGCTGCTGCGGCCGATGGATGGCTGATCGACAATCACGCCATGCAATTCCAGCCCATCCTTGAAGAAATCGTCGAGACAGTGCGCCCTCTGCTGGGCGCACAAGGTCACGTGGCCAACTACATCCCGGCGTTGGCGCGGGTGCCAGCGGCCCAGTTCGGCAGCGCGCTGCGCACCTGCGATGGCCAGGAGGCGCAGGCCGGCGACAGCGGTACACGTTTCTCGATCCAGAGCATCTCCAAGCTCTTTGCCCTGACCCTGGGGATGGGGGCCTTGGGCGATGCCCTGTGGGACCGCATCGGCCGCGAACCCTCGGGCAACCCGTTCAATTCTCTGGTGCAGCTCGAAGCTGAGCAGGGGACGCCGCGCAACCCCTTCATCAATGCCGGAGCGATTGCCGTCACCGATCGTCTGGTCAGCCAGGGCGACGCCAAGGCCGCCCTGCTGGAGCTGCTGTCCAGCCTGTGCAACGAGCCGGTGCATTTTGACGAGGAAGTGGCTGCCTCAGAGGCTGCCACCGGTTTTCGCAACATGGCGCTGGGCAACTTCATGAAGAGCTTCGGCAAGATCGACAATGATGTCGCAGCCGTGCTGGATGCCTACTTCCACCACTGCGCGGTGGGCATGAGCTGCCTGCAGCTTGCGCGCGCCACCGGTTACCTGTGCCGCGATGGCCGCCACCCGTTCAGTGGCGAGCAACTGCTGACCGAGCGGCAGACGCGCCGCATCAATTCGCTGATGCTGACCTGCGGCACCTACGACGCGGCCGGAGAGTTCGCGTTCCGCATCGGTCTGCCCTGCAAGAGCGGCGTGGGCGGTGGCATCGTGGCGGTGGTTCCTGACCGCCTGAGCCTGTGCGTGTGGTCGCCTGCGCTCGATGCAACCGGGAACTCGCTGCTGGGCATGCACGCGCTGGAACTGTTCACCACCAGGACGGGGCTGTCGGTGTTCTGATGGCGGACCTTCGACACGGCCGCGCTGCGCAGCAGGCCAGTGAGCATCTCCCGCACGACCGAGGCCCTCGATCCTGCACACTGCACGCTGGTTCCGTAGTAGCATGGAACCGCCGCAGCACCAGCGGCTTCCTCCCCTCGTGACCATCACGAGTTCAAGCCCGCCTCCATACGGGCTTTTTTCCGGGTGGAGCATGGGCGGCTCCAGGTCGATCTGCAGTGCGCTCGCCCTGTGCCGCGCAAGGCAGACGCAAATTTTTTGGCGCTGAGGTTTGCAAGCCCAAAAAATGGCGCTATAATTTGAGTCTTGCTGATGCAGACTGACGGTAACGACAGCAGCACAGTGAAATGCGGGAATAGCTCAGTTGGTAGAGCGCAACCTTGCCAAGGTTGAGGTCGAGAGTTCGAGACTCTTTTCCCGCTCCAGATTCAAAAAGGGAAGCTTAGGCTTCCCTTTTTTCTTGGCGTTGTGCAATGGCAGCTTTAGATGGCGCCATTGTGTGACCGGATGCGACAGGGCATTGCACACCCGCACGGCCCACGCTACGCTGCAACACAGGTCCGTGCCTTGCACGGCCGCCGTGGTCAGCCGGCGCCCCGATGGTGAAATTGGTAGACACTGCNACTTAAAATCCGCCGCTTTCCTGAAAAGGGGCGTGCCGGTTCGACCCCGGCTCGGGGCACCAGTAACGGTTATCAGCTATTAAATCTATAGCTGGCTGTTCCGCAATTTTCGTCACTGTTCCGCAATTCACTTCGCGGGCTTCGCTTTTTTCCCCACCTTGTGCCGGATGTAGTCGGCCGTCATCGCCTCCGTGGTGTGGCCCAAAAGTGCCTGCGCGTGCTTGATTCCCGTGGCCTCGTCGACCCCCGTGGCGGCCGTGGCGCGCATGTCCCTGAACTGGAATTCCTCCTTGGGGATTCCGGCCGCATCACGGGCCGCGTCGAACCTGGTGCGGAACATGTACTTGGTCAGCGGCTGGCCATCCTCGTTCACCAGCAGCGCCAGCGCGCGCACCTTGAACTGAGCCTTGTAGTGGGTGATCTCGGCCAGCAGGTCAGCGAGCGACCCCGTGATCTCGATCCGCAGCTTGGCGGCCGTCTTGCCCTGGCGGATATGGAGCATGCCATCTGCGATGTGGCTCTCGCTCATGTAGAAGACGTCGGCTGGCCGCTGCCCAGTGAGGCCAGCCAGGCGCAGCGCGAATTCCAAAGGCTTGCCGGCAACAGCCAAAACGCGGGCCATGTAGTCGTCGCCCACCACCACGTCGCGGCCCTTCTCCTTGTAGCCCTTCACGCCCGTGCACGGGTTGGGCTTGGCGGTCATGCCACGCTCGCGCGCGAAGTTCCACATGTGGGAGATCAGGGCCTTCTCCCGGTTGGCTTGCACTCCGCCGTGGTTCTGAGGCACGGGCTTGCCGGCCTTGGCGAACCGTTCTGCAGCGGCCTTGCGCGCTTCCTGGACGCGCCAATCCATGTACTGGCGGATGTGCACCGGCTCGATACTGTCCAGCGGCGCTGGCGGGTCGCCAAAGAACTTCAGCAGGTTCACGAACTGCTTCGTGTTGTCGAGCTGGCTGCGGGATGATTTCTGGCTCAGCGCCTGCTCTGTGTAGCGCGTCACCAGGTCGGGGAACGTGAACACGGCGAAGGTGTTTTGCTGCGAAGTGAGCTCGGCCCATTTCTTCACCGCGGCGATGTAGTCCGACCCAAGCGGAATTTCCTTGCGCGGCGTGCCGCCGCTGTCCAGGTAGTAGTGGATCAGCTTGCCACGCGGCCTGGCCCGCATGCCGCGTGGCAGATTCGGCCATCGAGACGGTTTGCGGCCCATCAATGTGCTCCAACAACGCGCGGCGTCCAGCGCTGGGGTGCCGCAGGGGCCGTGGTTTCCCGGCCCTGCACCGCTTCCCAGGTCACCACAGGGTGCCCGGTGGCACTGACTCGGAATGGTATCCCCTCCTTGCGCAGCCAAGCGATCTGCTTGGATTTGAAGGCAAAGCCTGTGAGGCGGTGCAGGTGGGTATCGTTCAGGAATGGATCTTCAGGCATCCGACCCTCCAAAAAGAATGCCCGCGGCGGCGGGCTGTGGTTCATCGAAATCGGGCATGGGTGCGCGCTTGTCGCGGCGCGTGCGGCTACGTCGGCTGGCCATGGGGTGTCCCTTCAATGGCGTCAAGGTCCATCCCTGCCAGGTTGCTCAGCAAGCCCAGGATGCGCTCGGCATCAGGCTCCTTGAGCACGCAGGTAGGGTCATTGCGTGAGGCGATGGTGAAGGCGGCGGTGGACAGGTCCAGGCGCTGGGCGTGGGTGAGCGTGCCGCGACAGGCGTGTGGGCGCTCCTGCAGGTCTGCCTGGGCCGCCATGCCAGGATCGTCAACCTCTTGGCCAAGCCAGTCCTGCTGGTCGCAGAGGTACAGGGCGCACTCGCGTGCGACCTCAGCCGTGTCGCCGACCGCGAGATAGATCTGCTCTGCCTGCGTGCGCCAATCCTGGCGGCTGATCGGTACCGGCTGGCCTGCAAGCCAGGCGCTGGCCGCTGCCATCGCCTGGAAGCCTGAGGTGTCTTTGCCGGTGGCATCGTCCAGGGCTTTGAACATCTGCCGCACAAGGGCCTCTGCGCCCATGGCAGGCAGGGCCTGCTCTTCTTCATCGAGCAGCGGTGTGCCCTTGAGCGCCATCGCTGCAACCGTGCCATCCTCCATGGTGGCTGTGCCCTCTTCATCGCACCAGAAGTTCTGCGGCTCGCCGCTCACCGTGTCCCAGGCATCCTTGTCGGAGAGGTTGAAGTGGCATCCATCGGCGTAGAAGCGCAGCGCAGCTTCCAGTACTTGAATGCGCTGGTCGCGGGTATCGAAAGCGGCCGGCGCTGCATCAACCCCCTGGCCTACCTCGGCGGCCGGTGCTGAAGCCCCGCGCTTGTCGCGCACGTTGAGCGCCATCTTGTAGTTGCCCATGGCCAGGGGCTGCTGGGGTGTGGTTTCGATGGTCACCACCAGGCCGGCCTGGCCGGCTTCGGCCACCAGTGCGGCGGCAGCGGAAAGGATGCGCAGGCGCGCGTCAGGTTGTCTTTCGGTCATGGTTTCTTGAGTCGTTGGGCCCGCGCCGCCCACAGGAAGTGGGGCGGGTCGCCGGCCTGGTTGTAGGTGTCCCACAGCGCCAGCCCCTCGGGGCAGCGCTGCTGGGTGGTGGAGGCCGCGCGGGCGGCTTGGCATTGGCCGCACGCGGCGTGGTGGGAGTAGTACGCCTGGCGGGCGGCTGGCCAGGTGGTGACCCGATCGCTCATACTGGTCGCCCTTAAAAGGAGTCGAGAGATGTCTAAATTTCTTGCTGCCATCCAGCCGTTTCTGGAGCAGGTCTTCCCCGAGGGGTCGCGCTATGCGTTTGACGACGGCACTACGGTCACTGTCACGATGCCGAAAATCGAGCAGATGGCCCGCGAGAAGTTCGCGCACCTGCGCTTTGACCCGGAAGTGGTGAAACAAGTAGAGGGGCCGGACGGCGATGCGATCGCGGCGCTCGTGGGCAACCACACCTGCAACGTGCTGTCTGCCAAGTTCGAAAGCTGGCAGGGGAACAACGTGACCATTCGCGAGTTGCGCATTGGCCCTGAGGCGCTGGACGCCTAGAAAGGCGGCAGCCCCATCTCCAGCTTGTGCCGAGCGGCCGCGGCGTCGATGGTGCTGGCCACGGCCGCGCGCGCCTCGCGCTCCAGCCGGGGGAGGAAGTCGGCACGGTGCCGCTCAAGCATCACCAGCCCGGCGCGCAGGTCCGGGTGCAGGTCCAGTACGTCCTGGGCGGGGTCGAGGATCCGGTTGTGGTCCCAGCAGACGACGTAGCACATGCCGCCGATGACCCGGCCATGGAAGTTCGAAGAGCGGCGCAGCAGCTTGGCCAAGTGGTTGTAGAGGGCCTGCAGGTGTTCGGGATCGTCCTCGTCGAACTCGTCGTCGCCCAAGGCCTTGAACAAGTCCTTGGGGCCATCGGCGAGCTGGGGCCCGCCCCAGCGGTGGTGCTTGTCGATCACGTCCAGTACCTGCAGCAGCTCGCCGGCGGTGTCGATGTCGCGCTCGGTGGGTTTGGCCATCTTCATACGGAGGCCCCTTCCGCCGCATCGGCAGTGCGCACCGCGCCCACGAAGGCGCGCAGTCGCTCGAAGTCGAAGTGGTGGAAGTCGCGCGAGACGCCGGTGGCCACCAGGATGTGCGACAGGTGCGACACGAACGGGGCCACGTTCTCCGGCGACATGCCGCTGGCGATGGCCAGCACGCCGTTGCCGGCCATGTCCACCACCTTTTGCAGCGGGGGCGGCTCGCCGGTTGCCGGGCCACTGGTGGTGGGAATCCAGCCCTGCAGGCGCGCGAGGGCTGCCGCAGCGGATGGCACCTGGTCCACCGGCTGGTGCTTGAACGCGACCGAGGCGAAGACCTCGGGCGCCAGCTGGCCGGCGGCCTTGAGGCGCCGCAGGTGCTCCACGAGCTGGGCGCCCTCGGTGGACAACCCTTGCGAACTGCAGCCTGGGGCGTCGTACCAGATCATTTGGGCGCCGACCTTGACGGCGATCTCCAGCGCATGCAGGTTGCCCCAGCCGAGGAAGTTCACGCCCACCCGGAACTTCGGCGGCAGGCCGCTCTCGGCGGTCCAGCGCTGCAGTATGTCGGCTACTTCATCGTCCCGGTCGTCGTGGCTGATGAGGAACACGCCATCGGCGCCGGCCTCATGTGCGGTCGCCGCCTGGTCGAAGGTGGTGTCGTCGTCGCGGTGATGGATGACGGGATAGATCTTTGTGGTCATGTGCTTCCTGTTGCGGTACGCTGTAACAAATTGAGAGGGATGGGCATGAATTACTGGTGGGTGAACCACAAGCAGACGCACCGCGCGGAGATCGAGGGCGGCTACATCTGGAGTCCTAAGACAAAGGCAAACGGGGGCGCAAACGAGACCTACCTGAACCTGCCCCGCGTGGTGCCAGGCGACGTGGTGTTCTCGTATGCGAATGGGGCCATCCAGGCGGTGGGCATTGCGACCGCGGCAGCCCAGGACGTGAACAAGCCTGCGGAGTTCGGCAGCACTGGCGCCACCTGGGGCACGGCCGGGTGGCTCGTGCCGATCGAATGGCAATTGCTCCAAGCCCCTGTCTCTCCGAAACAGCATCTGGCCCTGATCGCCCCGCTACTACCTGCCCGGCACTCCCCCATTCGGGCAGAGACGGGCGACGGGAACCAGGGCTGCTACCTGGCCGCGATCAGCAACGAGCTCGGCGGTGTGCTGCAGGGCATCATCGGCAACGCAGACGGAGATGCGCTTGAGGTGGCGGCCGTGCGCTCGACCATCGCGGCCGAGGACAGGGCAGAGGCTGCCGTGCGGCAGCAAACAGAGCTGGCAGTCACCGAGGTGGAGCAGATCGTGCGCGCCAGGCGTGGCCAAGGCCGATTCCGCCTCAATGTGCTGGCCATTGAAAAGCAGTGCCGCCTTACCGGCGTGTTATCGGAGCAGTTCCTGGTGGCCAGCCACATCAAGCCCTGGGCCGTATGCTCGAATGCTGAGCGCCTGGACGGGAACAACGGGCTGATGCTGTCGCCTCACGTCGACCTGTTGTTTGATCGCGGGTGGATCTCTTTCGCGGATAACGGATCACTATTGCTTGGTAAAAGCGAGGTGCAATCAATTCTCGCCGCTTGGAATATCTCGACAACTAGTATGCCGACTTGGAATTTCAATAATTGCCAAGTTGAATATCTTGGGTTTCACAGGGAATTTGTCTTTGGTCGCGCTGTGTTTAATTTGAAGTGAGAGTTATTATGAGTTTTGAGGATTCATCGGAAAAATTGCGCCGAAATCTTATTGTATTTTCCTTTGGCTACTTGGCGTCTGCATTTCTGGAGTTGAGTGTCGTGGATGCATTAAATGCTTCCAGCTTTTCTTCTGTAGCAACTAAGCTTAGTTCAAGCAAAGTGCAGATACTAGTCCTAATTATCTGGTTTTATCTTGCCTTTCGTTGGTTTACCTCCGAATTGTATGGTGGGCTTGTGGCCGATATCCGCAAGAGTTGGGGTGCAGTGAACAGTCAATCTCTATTGGTAGATTTGGAGAAAATTGTCAGTAAAAATCCAGTAAAATTGCCTACTTGGATTAGACCTCAGTCGGACGCCTTTGAAGAGGCGAAAGATTTATATGCTAAATATCTGGAAAGTATTGGACTGGGTGCGGTTTTTCGATCCACTATAAATCGAGGTTATGATTTTGATGAAAATGAAGTCACAATGAACTATTCGGTGAATAGGACCATGGATGGTGATCGATTTAAAAATATTAAATTCAATTATGCAATGCCTTTGTATCGTAGGGCGTACTCACACCTTAGAACTTTAAATTCGATGATGCGAACGGAAAAATTCTTTGAATGGTTGCCCCCGATCGCTATAGCTATAGCAGCAGAGGCTACGATGGTGTTTCGATTAACCACCAGCTTGCTTTAAATTGTTGTTCCTTTCGTTGGGGTAGTTGCTCTCGCCGAGGGCGCAAACTTCACGCGCATCAAATTCAGAATGGGATGTCGTCATCCATATCGTCGAACCCCGATGCCGCGCGCGGCGGTGGCGCTGCTGAACGCGCAGGTGGCGAGGCCTGACGCTGCTGCTGGCGCGGGGCCGGCGCCGGGGCATACCCCTGCTGCGCGTCGTCGCGCGGCCCGCCCAGCATCTGCATGCTGTCGGCCCTGATCTCGGTGGAGTACTTCTCCACGCCCGCCTGGTCAGTCCACTTGCGCGTGCGCAGGCTGCCCTCCACGTAGACCTGGGAGCCCTTGCGGAGGTACTGCCCGGCGATCTCGGCCAGACGGCCGTTGAAGATGACGCGATGCCACTCGGTGGCCTCCTTCATTTCCCCGCTCTGCTTGTCCTTCCATTTGTCCGTGGTCGCGATGGTGACGTTCGCCACCTGGTCGCCACTGGGGAAGGTGCGCATCTCGGGGTCGCGCCCCAGGTTGCCCACGATGATGACTTTGTTGACTGATGCCATGGTGCTCTCGGGTTGCCTGCCGCCTCGCGCGGCAGGAGTTGGTGGAGGTGAGTTGGGCGCAAAAAAGCCCGCACACGGCGGGCTCTGAAAATGGAAAAGCCCGCGGGGAGCGGGCTTTGGGTGAGTCGATTTACGGCAACGGGCTCAGGGTGAGAGTGCCGGCCACGGTGAGGCTGGCGATGAGCTTGGTGATGCTCCACTGTTTGGTCTTAGGGTCCATGCTGATACCTCCGTCAAAGTTGTACTTGACCACTGTGGTCTTGTTGATGTGTTGAGACGGGGTCCGCGGTTTCCGGGCGACAAAACAGACCTTCTCGGTCTGAACGGTTGGGTCGTTAGCCGGGACAGTTCCCGTAAATCGACTCAAGCCCGTATTGTACTGGCGTTATTCCATTGGTGCAACTAAGGTGGAAATTACGCTTGTTGGTGGCGGGGGAGATCAGGGCAGCCGGTTGAAGCTCAGCACCCACACCCAGGGGTTGGCATCGACCGAGCCGGTGCCGTTGATGGACTCCCACAGCGACCAGAAGCTCATGCGCGGGTCCGCTGCGTGGTAGTGGGTCGTGTCCGGAAGGCCGTAGCCACCGTCAGGCTGGCGCACTATGCCTTCGCGCAGAGCGTCCGCTTCGGTGATGTCCTGCAGGCGCTCGACGCGCACGGCCTGCAGCTCCATGTTGCAGCGGCTGGCCACGAGGGGCATGAAGATCGCCGGGCGCTTCCACCAACGCACGGCGCCGCCCATGCCGCGAGGTGGCACCAGCAGTGTTTCGTCGGCGTGGTAGCGGTAGGCCATGCCGCATTCCTGCGTCAGGTCCACGAAGTGCCATTCGTCGCGGCCCTTCTTGCTGCTGAACCTGGTTTCCCAGCGGCCCCAGGCGTAGAAGGTCTCGCGCATCCAGAGGCGGTCGCCGGGGTGGCCGTAGGGGCACAGCTCGGCGGCCACATGCGGGCGGGGCTTGCCGACCGGCGGCAACAGACAGGCGGCCAGCCCGGGCGTGCGCAGCGTGATCTGCACCCCGCGCCGCGTCAACGGCTTGCGGCCGTCGAGCACCATGGGCACCAGCTGCGGACAGAACATGAGTGGGGTGTCCTTCACAGCACGATCTCCAGGTTGCGGCCGGCGCGATCACCCACCGGGGTGACGTTGCCCGCGGTATCGACCGCCAGCCCTGCCTCGGTGAAGAGGTCGGGCGGCCCTTCGATGGACACGCGGTCTTCGTCCTGCACCAGCTTGGCCAGGTCGGACACGTCGCCCGCATTGGGGTAGAGCGACACGCTGCAGCCCAGCGTGATGACGCCGCCATCGGCGGGCTCGATGCTGAATTTCTTCACGTCGCAACCGTGGAAGGTGCGCACGCCGATCTGCACGGTGGCGCTGCTGATCTGGTTGGCGTAGGTGACCGGCGCGAGGAACTGGTTGCGCACGATCAGCGCGTGGGTTTCGCCGCGCCAGAGAAAGGCCTCGAGCGCGTCATCGAAGTAGGCGCACAGCCGGCGATCGACCTTGCTGAACGACAGCTTCACGTCGACCGCCAGGACCTTCTCGTCCTCTGGACCTTCCTTGCGGACATTCAGGTGCCGGATGGCGGCCGGCCCTTCGAGCTTGAAAGGCGGGCGCTGGGGTGGGGGAGCGTTTTCCAATGGGCCTCCGGATGTGGTGATGGGTGGGGCGGCCTGGCCTTCGCAGCCCGGCGCACGGTGGTTCCTGTAGTCGGCGCTGCCAACGGGCCCCGAGGCGTCTCGCAAGGGGCTGCAGGTGCGATCCGCGCGGCGTGCCGCCCCGGAAAGGGTCAGGCCGCCGCCAGTTCGAGGCGGTAGCTGCTGGCCACGGTGCCGGCGTGGCGCGCGATCGCTGCGCAGATGGCCGAGAAGTCTTCCTCGTGGTACAGCATGGCGCTGCCGCGTCGACCGGCGGGCTGGAAGCCCAGGCCGCGCAGGCCTTCTGCCGTCACGCTGATGTGCGCCAGCCGTTCGTTGATCTGTCCGATGGTCAGCGAGGCGGCGCTGGGGTCGCGCGGTTCGGCGGGCGCCGTGCTGTCGGGTGCCTGGTCGTCGTCATCGAACGCCATGGCAGCAAATTGGGCGGCGGGCTGCGGCTGGGCGGCCAGGGTGGGGGCATGCGCATAGGCCGCGCGGTGTGGTGCCGGCGTGGCGGCAGGTGCCGGCGCGGGCGCCTGAGCGCCCAGCGCTGCCCGTGCAGCGGCCAGCTCCTGCTGCAGCCGCTCGTTCTCCTGGCGCTGCCGCGTGCTCTCCGCGATTTCGCGCAGCCTGGCCACCGTAGTGTTGCGGGCGGTGTCGGCCTCGGGGGCGAACTCCTCCCACTCGGGGCCGAACTCCATCGCTTCCAGCGCGGTGATGGCGCTGGCCAAGGACTCCAGCGACTGGCCTGCCGCTTGGTCAGCGTAGGCGCGCAGCTGGGTGATGTTGGCGCGGTGCGCGGCCACGCGTTCGGCTTCCACGCGATCGCGCTCTGCCTTCTCGTCGGCCTTGCGCTTCTCCTCGACCTTGATCTGGGCGTCGATGGCATCCTCGACGGGCTTCACGATGTCCACCAGGCGCTCAACCTCGGCGCCCATCACCTGCTTGAGCTCGTTCACGTCGGCCTTCACACTGGCTTCGGTGCGCGTGAGCAGGCGGCGGCCGTTGTCGCGCAGGTCGGCGCGCGCGGCCTTGGCCTCGGCCATGCCCTTGGTGGTGGTGACGTCGTACACGACATCCCGGTAGCGCTCGGCCATGGCCAGCAGGCCGGCCTCGGCTTCCTTGAACTGCGCCAGCACGGTGTCCTTGATGGACATGGGCTTGGACAAGATGGCGCCAGCGGTTGGCGCTGCCGCGACTGCGTTGGTTTGGTCGGTCATGGATGGCTTTCAGGAAAAGAGGGTGGGCAGTTGCACGGCATTGCGCCGTGGTGCTGGGGGCGGCGCGGCGGTGCGCGCCTGGACGTCGATCACGTCCTTGCGGTGCAGGTCGGCGAACTCGTGCACCAGCTCGTCGTAGTGCGCGCGGGCCGCTTCCAGGCGCAGCTGGATCAGCGATTCCTTTTGGTAGTCGCGCTCCAGCTCCCAGGTGGTGACCCGCAGGTGCGGTGGGATGTGGTCCACGACGTGCAGCTCCAGCGGCTCGTCGCGGATCAGGTCGTCGGGGGTGTCCACGAGGACGTAGTTCACCTCCCAGGCGTCGGCGTCCCACAGCCGCATGTAGCCGCGCATCTGCCACTCGTACAGCGGGTTGATGCAGTCGGCCACCCAGCCAGGAAAGGTGCGGATCGACCACGAGGCCTTGATGTCGTGCCCCCGGCGGCGCGGTGGGTTGAACAGGTCGCACTCGCCGGTCAGCAGCCCCAGCGTGCGGCGCTCGGTGTTCTTGGCCAGGTTCAAGCCGCGCACCTTGTTCAGGAGCGCGATGCCCTCGGCCTCCATGCGCAGGCCCTTCTCGATCTCACGGCCACCGGCCTCGAAATCGACGGAGAAGATCTCCTGTTTGACCAGGTTGCGCAAGTAGGTGCGCGCACCGATCGACAGGTCGCCCTCGGCCCGTGTCTTGGGTTCGGTCATCAGGTGGCCCAGGCTGGAGCAGCGGAACAGCACGTCGCGCATGTCAGCCTTCCGCCGGCAGCGCGGCGCCGTGCGTCTCGATGGCGTGGGCGAACGCCGCATATCCATCGCGGTCCTTGGCATCCTTGAACACCACGCGGCCTTCCTTCATCACCTGGGTGAGCTCGGCGCGGGTCTTCGTGGCGATCACCTTGTTGCACCACACCGTGGCCAGACTCTCTGCCCCAGTGCCGTCCGGCGCGCCCTGGCCGTCGTCATCCTCGCCGCTCTCCGCGGTGCCGGTGATGGCCTTCAGCGTGTGGCGCTCCAGGTAGGTGGTTGTGGAGATCACCGCCTGGATGGCGTTCTTGCCGCCGCTGGCGTCCGGTGGGCTCGACAGCGACACCTCTTCGCAGTGCCCCAGGCGATGGCGCAGCACGCAGGTGATGGTGATCATCCCGTTCTCCTGCTTAGGACGCCAGGACCAGGACAGGCCGTGCGCCGACAGCGCGGGGCCAAGCAGGTCGGTCACGTCGTCCAGCTCGGCGTGCTTGTACTGGGTGCGCCCGCCGCCGCGTGTCTCGAAGTCCACCAGCTTGCGCTTCGGGATCTTGATGTTCAGGGCCTTGAAGGCGGTCAGGGCATCGTTGAATGCCTTCTCTGCCTCGCGGCGCTCCCAGCGCTCCTGCATGTCCATCATGCGTTCGAACTGGTCCAGGTTGCCGTGCTCGCGCAGCAGATGCAGCATCAGGCCGGCGGGGGAGGTGGTGGCGATCGCTCCCATCGTGGTTGGGGCGGGCAGGGCCTCGGGGGCGACGGTTTGCGCCTGCGTGGGCGTGTCGGCCAGTTCGGTGGTGGTCATGGTGTGGGCGTGTAAAAAAGCCCGGCCAGCAGGCCGGTGGTAAGGCAGATGAAGAAGCCCAGGCCTGCGATCAGGAGGATCTGCTGCAGCTCTTCCAGGGCGGTGGGTTCAGGCTGGTCGTGCTCGGTCATGGCCGGGCCGCCGTGGTGGTGATGTCGCGCAGGCACTCGGCCACTTGGTCCTCAACCCACATGGCGGTTTCGCCGGGGCGGCAGGCGTTCTTCTGGAACTGCTGCAGCGCCCAGTCTCGCGAGTGCTGGGCTTCGGCCAGTTCGCGCTTCTCGCGCTGGTAATGGGCCTGGCGTGCCTGGGTGTCGTCGGCCTGGGCGAAGAAGAATGCGCCCAGCAGCGCGACGATGGCCACGGCCGTGGTGAGGTTGGGACGGACGCCGTTCATTGCGATGCTCCGACCCACTCGTGGTGCTGCTGGCGCTGCTGGGCGCGCAGCGCGCGGCGGCAGTTGGCGTCGCTGGCCTCGATCCGCTCCACCTCGGCCCAGGCCTTGGCGCGCAGCTCCAGCAACTCGGTGGGCGTGATCGGGGGCGGGGAGTGCGGCGCGATGGCACGCTGCATGGTGCTGTGCACGTTCTGCATGGTGTTCTCCAGAGGGCGTAAAAAAGCCCGCGGGGTGCGGGCTGGGAGGGTTCGGGGCTGTGGGTCAGTCGTACTGCGCTTCGGCTGCGCTTTTGACCTCGTCGGGGTCCAGGTCGACGTCCAAGCGCGTGCGCCCCACGTACATCGCCATCAGGATCGATTCGAAGCGGGTGATCACGGTGGGCTGCGCGGCGGGCGTGAGCTGCGTGTTGTTCAGCTTGAGCGCGTACACCACGCCTTCCTTGTTGAAGCTGATGTGATGCCTGGCGTCATAGTGCGCCTTCGCCCTGCTGCTGAGGTAGCCCGGGGATGGGTCGCTGTCCAGGTAGATGCAACCACCGCCGTACTCGCTTTCCTCGAAGTGCCCATAGAACTCGCTGCGGTCATCGTCCTTGTGGAACCCCTCGCGGGCCGCCACCATCAGTTCGGAGAGCTTCAGGACGTCGGGCGCATCGGGCAGCACGGACTTGACCGCCTTCTGCAGCGCCGTTCGCATAGCGGCGGCGTTCTCACCATGCACCGCCTCGCTGAGAGCCTGGTTCAGCACCTGTTGGAACTTGGCCATGTCGTCGATGGCCAAGCCATGAGGGAGTGCGCTGGCGAGTTGCTTCTTCACTTCCTTGCGGAACTCGCTGCTGTAGTCGGTCGCCTCGCGGATCGCCTCCTTGATGGTGTCCGAGATAGCCTTGTCCACCAGCGGCTGCAGCTTCTCGGCAGTCACGGCCGAGGCGATGATGGACGGCAGGTCCAGTGCGATTTTGATTTCCATGAAAGCTCCGGTGTGTGCCCTGGCGGGCGAAGAAAAAACCGCTGGTGCGCCCAAGAAATGGAGGGAGGGACGGAGAGGGGCGCGCGGTTGGAAAGGGGTGGGGCGGCGGGCCGCTATGAGGCCCTGGAAACGCTGCCGTTGGTGTGTGCTGTGCCTTACGAGGTGCTGACCCCGACCAACGCGCAGCGACCGCAGTCGCCGCCCCGAAAACTGTTCAGAGCGCGATCAGCCAGCCGCCGATGTGCGACTGCTGGGTGGCGTCTGCCTTGAACCGCTTGCGCTCGATGCGCGTCTTCGTGCAGGTGATCGTGCGGCCGGGCTCGATGGTGGCCAGGACCTGCGTCCACCTGTCTGCAGTGTTCCGGCTGCGGCATGTGACATGCACGTTCAGGCGCAGCGCGCCGAAGACCTGCAGGTGCTCGCAGGGGATGCCCAGGCTGCGCAGCTTGTGGGCGAATGCTTGAATGTCGTTTTGATTCAGCATGGTGGGCCTGCGTCAGGCGTCGCCTTGAGCGATCACGAATTGTTCGAACTCATCATCCGACATGGCGCTGCAGTCGGCGTCGGTGTACAGCATCTCCAGCTCGTGGACCCAGCGGTAGTTGCTTGGGCCGCGGCGGACAAACTTCATTCCATCGGGCATCTCGATCTCCTGGTGATGTCGAAGTGCACTCGGCGAATGCACTTTGATATCACGCTGCCCCTTGGCAGGTTCGCTGGCATCTCCCCGATGGCTCGGGCTCCAGCAGGCCGGGCGTGGTCCGGTAGTTCAACGGGCGCCCATCCTGTTGACCGACTTGCGCCGGCCCGTGTGTTGGTTGTTAAAGAGCCTGGGCGGCCGAGTCGATCCTTGGTGCCCACCGCTGCTGTGTGCTGCGATGGGTTGAACTGTAGCAATTGCTACCTTGTTGGTCAATAGCAAAAGCTACTCAATCGAAATATTTTTGCTACAGTCGAGCGACGCCCATCCCGGGCGGGCATGAAAAAGCCACCCGAAGGTGGCTTGGTTGTTGTGCTGGCAGAGGGATCAGGCGACTACTTCATTCACCGGGGTTTTTGCCGTTGTGCTCTTAATCAGGTCTATGCAGTGCAGTGCATCGGCTTTATTTTTGTAGCCCTCGCCACTGGCAATGATTTCGTGGTTTGCCGACTTCAGACGCCAGCGCCATTCGCCACTAACCATGGCAAGCAGCCCCACTGCGTTCTTGTTCGGTACTTGGTAGATTTCAAATTGCATAGGGGTCCTTCATCTTGAACGCGCAGATTGCGGGCTGGAATGCCCAGACCGAATACGCCGGGGAATACACCCATGCTGGGAGCAGGTGGGGTATCAACTTTTTCGCGGTCGATGATGCCGACGCAGCGCAGAAACTGGACAGCATCAAGCGGTCGGCGGTGCTCCTGGGCCCAGTGGCTCACAAGATCGCCTGGACCGACCCCGAAGATTCATCGTCGCAGGGTGGCGGCTGAGGTCCAAGGAAATTTTGACCAGGACTCAGAACGGCGCCAGCGAAGCCATCAGATGCAACGGCCCCGGGCCCAAGTAGACCGTGCGGCCGCTGCCCAGCTCGCGCACGCGCCAGATGGGATCGCCGGGCTCCAGGGCATAGGCGTCCACCGGCAGCGGCAGCAGGTGCTCGCCTGGCCACCACATGCGGCCGCGGGGGCGGGCACTGGGCAGTGGAGGCACGCGCAATAGGGTGGGGTGGGGCGTGCTCACCGCGCAGGCCCCGGCGTGGGTACCACCCACCACTGCTGGTGGGGAGCCGAGCCGGTGGCCACCCATTCAAAGCCACGCAGGCGCAGGCCACCGTCGCATAGCGTGAGGTGGGCGTGGTGCAACAACAATAGCGGGTCGGGGCCCTTGGCCTCCCGCTCAGGAAGCAGCAGCGCGTGCTGAAACGGCGCGCCTATCTCAGATTTCGTCCGATAGATGAGCCACCCCTGCATAGCCGTCGCCTTGGCCGCGTCGACAGGGAGCAGCTTGTTGTTCTGCATCAACCGGTACACCGTACACCACATGGCAGGCATTCAGAAATGCAGGCGCTGCACGTCGAAGTGGCAGCCCCGTGCCTCGCCGAGGTACTGAAGGGCCGCCTGGCGGGCCGCCATCGCCGCATAGTCCCATTGCCGGATCAGAGCAAGTTCTTCATCGGAAATGGGTGCATTGGTGAATTCCAGCGCCACCACCGCGTCGAGTGCTGGACCGATGCGGCTCACGGCGCCGAGGGTGCGCCCCAGTTCTTTCACGTAGATGGCCTCGGCCGCATGGCGGGCCTGGGCGGGCAGGCCTTCAGGGTAGTCCCGAAGGGTTACGGTGCAAATGGCGTCAACGGCATGCATGATCCTTCTCCAAAAATAGTACTGTATAAATTTACAGTGTTTTGATGGATTTCGGGTAACATTCGCTGCATGGCCGACGTTCTACTGCGCTGCGGCCACACAGCGTCTACCATGGGCGCTCACCTTTCAGGAGTGGCGAAAGGCCTGCAGGTTTGGTCAACCAATCGGAGCGATTCCATGTGCAACAGGTACGTGTCCCCCGAGGAGCGAGACATCGAGCGCGAGTGGTCAATCGGCGCTCGCAACCAGCCAGCGCTGTTCGACAAGGTGCTATTCCCGCGCGGCCAGGGCCCCTTCATCCGCCGCGCGCGCGACGACGCCGGGTACAGCCGCGAGCTCGTCGTCGGCCAGTGGGGCCTGATCCCCTGGTTTGCCAAGGAACCGAAGTTGAAGTACCCGACCAACAACGCCCGCAGCGAGGAACTGGCGGACAAGGCCAGCTACAAGCTGCCATGGGCGCGCGGGCAGCGCTGCATCATCCCCGCCGCGAACTTCGATGAGCCGAACTGGGAGAGCAGCAAGAACGTGTGGTGGCGCTTCGCCCGGGCCGATGGCCACCCCTGGGGCCTGGCCGGCCTGTGGAACACCTGGACCGACAAGGCCACTGGCGAGGTGCACGAGAGCTACACCATGTTGACCATCAACGCCGATGCACACCCGCTCATGAACAGGATGCACAAGCCTGACCCCAAGGTGGGCCCAGCCGAGCAGGACAAGCGCAGCGTGATCCCTATCGAGGCCGTGGACGTGGACGCTTGGCTCGCCGGCACGATGGAGCAGGCACAGGGCCTCCTGCGCCTGGCGCCCGTGGAATTGTTCGCTGCCGGGCCAGCGGCATGAGGCTCTACCTCGCTATCCATGCCCCCGCCCTGGCGCTGCCGCCGGATTTGCGTGATCGGGCCATCAATGCGGCCCTATTGGTGCTCACGCAGGTCGGAGTGCGGCTGGAGGACTGCCTAGAGGCCCTTGCCGAGATGGAGGACGAGCAGGACGCGCCGGAGACCTTCGATGTCGACGGCCGGATCATGGCCGCCTGGTGGGATGCCCAGGACGCCGCGCGGGCAGTTTGTGGCGTGGTCCAGCAGCACGGGTTCAGCCTTGAGGTGCTGGACGCCGATATCCCGCGCCAGTAAAAGAGCCCGCGCGAAGCGGGCTGAAAAGGGAGAGTGCCAGCTTGGAGTGTCTGGCCGCTCCATGATAGGCCTATGGCATCACGCTGGATAGCGCTCGGCGGGCTTTGCGGCACTCGCGCGTGTCAATGAAGGTCTTCCACGCATGGTCCTCGCGGCTGATCCACTGCATGTTGCTGGGATGGTCCGCGCCGCCCGCGCACAGCGGCACGATGTGGTCCACCTGCCAGCCCGGGCATGCGCCGCGCGCGCGGCCGGTGGCGGGGCAGGGGTGTTCGGAGCGGAATGCCCGGACCTGCGCCTGGTCACGGGGGATACGGGCCTCGACGTCACTGAAGCCGAGACCGAGGACCGCAAGGCACAGCAGAAGCCTGATCACTTCGCAGCAGCGATCAGATTTTTTTGCCGTTCCAGCACCAGACTACGCGGCCACGAACCTGGATCTGGCTATTGCCATCCAGGATGTCCACGGCCTTCACTTTTTGGTTGTCGCTGGTCACCTCAAAGCTGCCCCCAAAGCGCTCAGTAACCCGCTTGATAAAGACTCTGTGGGCCGCTTCAAGGACGTAGACACCATCGGCCCCCGAGGGATCTTTCGCGCCGGTGTCGACCAGCAAAATATCGCCATCTTCGAAGGTGTCGGACATGCTGTCGCCGTATGCATGGATAAACCGCAGGTCCTGGAAGCGTGTGATTCGCAGCCTGCGCGTGATCCAGTCCGGCGATAGCGCGATGGATCCTATAAGCACGTCGTCGTGCATCTCGTCCTGACCGTCTCCCATACTGCCGGCGTTGGCCAGCAGGGGGACATGCACAGCGTTCTCGCCTGGCTTGGGCGCTGGCGTGAGGCTGGTTACCGTGGACGCCAGAGCCGTCGAAGCTGGACGGCTAAACCAATCGGCCGAGCCTGGTAATTCTTCAGCCTTGGCGACCGTCTTTTCCGTGATCGGCCGCTCCCCGCGGAGCATCTGGCCGACCATGGCACCGTCCTTGTAGCCCAACAACCGGCCCAGCGCAGCGTTGCCGCCGTGCTTTTCAGCAAGGGCCCCCAAGCGCCCTCGGCGCCATTCCATCAGGTCTTCGTCCATGCGGCGCACAGTAGCATGCGCTACAAGAGCGTTTGCTACTTGAAATGCAGTAGCAAATGCTATATTCTCTGAGGCATGAACCTGCACGAATACCTCTCAAGCCAGGGCGCGCTGTCCGTCACCGAGCTGCGCTCGCGCATCGGCGCTGGCAGCGATGCTCAGATCCGCCAGTGGCAGCACGGCTACGCAGACCGAAAGCCCAGCTTCGAGAACTGCGTAGCCATCGAGCGTGCGACGGGTGGCGTCGTGACGGTTGAAGAACTTCGGCCTGATGAACGCTGGGTGCGTTTGCCGGACGCTGCATGGCCACATCTCGACGGGCGGCCTGTGATGGACTTTGCAAAGTTGGAGGCCGCAGCTCATGGCTGAACCCACACGCACACCCAGCACTACTGCGCTTCGCTTGCTGGTATTGGCGGCCGTCCTCGCTCGGAGGCGCGCCCCGGCATGACCGCCGCGCGAACACCGCGCCAGCGCCTGGCCATCACGGCCCGGGCGGCACCGCTCACCGGGCCACCAATGGGCCCGCTCTCCATTTCTCGCCCTGTCTCCTCAATGGAGCGGGCGCCACCGCTGTGCTGCTGGCCGGCGGGTTCCTGATCAATTTCCACGGGGGTGGCATGCACAACAATGAATCCGAAGGCGGGCTGCAGTTCGCCAAGGCCCGCAACGACGAGAACGACTTCACCGAGCTGCGCTTCTCCGCGCCGAAATGGCTCGTGGCTGTCATCGATGCGCACTGGCAGGTCCGGGGCGGTAGCCGCGCGAGCGTGGCGCAGAAAGTACTGGGTGATTGGGCACGGCTTGAACTCCATGCCGCTACTGTGACCACTCGCGTCGTGCGCGGCAATCCAGACCTTCCGGATTTGCCGCCGGCGGCGGGGGAGGGCTGAACGCGAATGGCCACTACCCCCTGGTACCGCCTCTGGAGCGGCATGCAAAACGATCCGAAGTGGCGAACCATCGCGCGCCTGTCGCAGCAGCGCATCGGCGATGTCATCTCGGTATTTCTGCACGTGCTCGACAACGCATCGAACGCAACCGAACGCGGGCGAACGGAAAACCTTAATCCGGAAGACATCGCGAGCGCACTCGACCTGGAGACGCTGCAGGTGGACGCCATCCTCGCGGCTATGCAGGGCCGCGTGATGGAGGGCCCGGCCGTGTCCGCATGGGAAAAGCGCCAGCCGGCCCGGGAGGATGGGTCTGCGGAGCGTTCCAAAGCATGGCGTGAGGAGCAAAAGGCCAAGAAAGAACGCGAGCAAACGCCCGCGAACGCGACTGACCACACAGCGAACGCAGCCGAACGCACGAGAACGCCCAGAGAAGAGAAGAGTAGAGAAGATAAATCACCTATCGGTGATAAGGCGCGCAAGCGCGCAGCCCCTCCGCCGCCCCGGCCCGATGACGTGGCCGAGCAGGCTTGGAATGACTGGACGGACCTGAGGGCCAAGAAGCGCGCCCCCGTCACGCAGACCGTGCTGGACGAAGCCCGCCGCGAATGCGCGAAGGCCGGCCTGTCCCTCGAGCGCTTCCTGCAGGTGTGGTGCATGCGCGGCTCACAGGGGCTGCAAGCCGACTGGCTGCGGCCCGACGAGCGCGGGCCAGGCCCGGGGGCTGCGCCTGCCGAAACCGCTTACCAGCGATCCATGCGCGAACGTGTGCAGGAGGCCGCCCCCAGCATCGCCCGCCGCGCGCCCGCCGCCGCCCACCAAGACGCCACCGATTTCTTCCGCACCGTCGACACCACCGCCCGCGTGGTGCCCCACACCCAACCAGCCATCGAGGTACTGCCATGAGCCTGCCCATTGAATGGGTCCAAAGGATCTTCTCCAAACTGACGCTGGCCTACGGCCGGGACTTCCTCGGGCGCTGGGAGGGCATCGACCTGGTCGAAGTGCACGCCGACTGGTCGCACGAGCTGTCCGGCTTCGAGGCGCATCCGGAGGCGATTGCCTACGCCCTGGCCCACCTGCCGATCAAGCCGCCGACCGTGCTGGAGTTCCGCGCGATCGCCCGGCTGGCCCCGCCACCACCGGTGCCGCGCCTGGAGGCGCCCCGCGCGGATCCACAGCGTGTCGCCGAAGCGCTGCAGCGCCTGGGCCCCATCCTGCAGGGCACCAGCACCAGGGGTGGCAAGGACTGGGCGCACGTCATCGTGAACCGGGCCATGTCCGGCGAGCGCGTGACGCCGAACTCGCTGCGCGTGGCGCGCGAGGCCTTGGGTCTGCACTCGAAAGGTCAGTCATGAGCCGCCCGCACGGTTCCGTGCCAACCGCCACCCAGCTGCTGGTGCTGGCTTACATGCGCGAGTTCTTCGCCACCGAAGACCAGCTGCCGCCCGTTCCGCTGGTAGCCAAGCATTTTGGCTGGGCATCGCCCAACGGCGCGCAGTTCCACATCGATGGTCTGCTCCGCCTCGGCTACCTGGAGCGCAACGCCGTGGGCAAGTTGCGATTCCCACGAAAGGAAGGGGGCGCATGAAGACGCTCGAAGAGATCAAGGGGCGCTGTGTCGTCAAGGATGGGCACTGGCTGTGGCGGGGCGCGCTGCGCCCTGACGGCCGACCCTGCATCTATGCGCCGGACTTCACGCGCCACGACGGCCGCCTGGTCACGCAGTGCGGCATGCGCGCGGTCTGGCACACCGCCAACGGCAAGGCCGTGCCGGAGGGCTGGCGCGTGTATGGCTCCTGCGACGAGTGGACCTGCTGCAACCCCGCGCACGTGAAGTGCACCAGCGAGGTGGAGTTTGGCCAGTGGCTGCGCGAGACGAAGCGCTACCGGGGCCAGACGAAGCGGATCCTGGCCAGCCGGGCTACGGGGCGCAGGCGCGCCGCGCTGTCGCCGCTGCAGGTGGCGTACGTGATGTCCAGCGACAAGACCGGGCTGGCGCTGGCCGCCGAGCTGGGTGTCAGCCCCGCCACGCTGAGCCGATATCGCCGCGGCCAGGTGCCGACCGTGCCCCCCGCCGGCGGCATGTTCTCGGGCCTGATCGCTGGGGGGCGCGCATGAGCCTGATCCTCGGCATTGACCCAGGCGCCAGCACAGGTGTGGCCACGTTCGTGGATGGCGAGCTGTCCGACCTGGAGACGGTCGGCCCGCACCAGATCGAGCGCCTGATCCGTGGCCGCATGCCGGCGCGCATCGTGTTCGAAGACAGCCGCCTGGAGACGCGCGCTTGGAACGCCCGGCAGAAGGCGGCCTACGGTGCCGCGCTGGCCACTGCGCGCAGCCTTGGCCAGGTGGACGCCTGGTGCCGGCTGATCACCGACCTGTGTGCCGAGCTGGGCATCCCCGCCCACGGCATCAGCCCCACCGCGAAGGGCGCCAAGCGCGACGCCGAGAGCTTCGCCATCACCACCGGCTGGAAGGGCCGGTGCAACCAGCACGAGCGCGACGCCGCCATGGTGGCGTGGCCATACCGGAGGACCCGCAATGTCTGACATCCAACCCACATTCGCCGGCGAGGTGCAGCTGCGCCGCTGGTCCGAGAGCAGCACCCAGGGCGTGCAGGTCACCTTCGCGCTGGCCGATTCGGCCGACCTCGATCGTTTCAAAGGCATGGACGGCAAGCGGTTCATGGCGGTGCTGGTGCAGGTCGGCGACGATGAGGAGCCGGTGCCGCCGGGCGAGAGCAAGGCTCCGCGTGAGAAGCTGGGCGACCTGTGCTTCCGCGCCGTGCACTGGTGCCGCGACGCAGGCTTCCAGGCCTGGCTGGCCATGCGCAGCGGCTGCGCGCCCGAGCAGATGACCGAGGACCGTGCCCGCCAGTTCATCCTGACCACCTGCAGGGTGGGCTCGCGCAAGGACCTGGACACCGATCCGCTGGCGCGCCAGCTCTTCAACGACCGCATCCGGGCGCCGTACCACCGGCACGTCTTGGCGCGGGGAGGGTACTGAGCATGTCCGCCCCCCTCGTTTCATCCCAGCGCCACCTGGACCGCACGATCGTGCTGCGCAAGGCCGCGACGTTCCAGGTGTTCGTGGTCAACGTCATCGAGGTGACGCTGCGCGGCAAGCCCTACCGCGTACTGGTGGACGGCCACCACAACCTGGCGGCCGCCCGGCAGGTGGGCGTGGAGCCGACATGGCGCGGCGCGCCCAAGAAGCTGCAGCGGATCATGGCCAGCACGCCCCGGGCGGACTTCGAGCGCTTCCTGATCAACAACCTGACCGATTCGGACTGGTACGACGTGGACACCGGCGCCGTGGTGCTGGATCTACTGGGCATGGAAAGGGCCGCATCTGCATGAGCGACGTGAAGAAGACCATCACCAGCGCCCGGCGCAACGGCCTCAAGGCCCGCATCGAGCGCCTGCTGACCGAGAACCAGACGCGGGACTACAGCGTGCACGAGATCGGCGCCGCCCTTGGCGTGCCCAAGACCGAGAACTCGCAGATCTGCTCGGCCCTGTGCAAGTTGCCCGTGCGCAGCGTCATGGGCCCTGCCGTGGGCAGCCTGGGCCGCCGCTACACCAAGCGCTATCGCATCGTGCCCAAGCCTGCGCCCATCGTGGTGCGCGAGGTGGACATGCGCCGCGAACTGGCATTGATTCGATAGGAGAGACCATGGACTACGACACCGACGAGACTGAAGACCTGCATTTCATCGAGCTGCTGGCACCTGGGGCGCCCACCCTTCACGCCGGCGTGACCGGCCCGGGCATGGTCTACCTGCGTGGGGACCTTCACCCGCTGGGCGCAGCCACGGCACTGATCAAGGCGGCGCGGGAGCACGTGCCCTATGCGGCGGTCAGCGCGGTGAACGTGTTGTTCCCAGCGGACTGGCTGCGGGGGGAGTGCGCACACGACATGGACCGGCTGCGGGTGATTGCCAACATGGAAGCCATGGTGCGGGGGGCACGGACGTGACAGAGAAGGCGAAGGGCAAGGCGCCAGCCGATTGGGAGCGCATCGAGCTGGACTACCGTGCCGGGGTGAAGAGCCTGCGCGAGATCGCATCGGAGCACGGTATCACCGAGGGCGCTATCCGCAAGAGGGCCAAGAAGCCAGGCGAGGAGTGGGTGCGCGATCTGGCCGGGAAGATCCAGGCCAAGGCGGAGGAGCTGGTACGCAAGGATGCGGTACGCAGTGAGGTACGCGCGAACCAGGCCGCGTCGGAAAAGGTCGTGGTCGAGGCCAACGCCCAGGCCATCGCCGACGTGAGGCTGGCGCACCGCAAGGACATCCTGCGGGCGCGCGTGCTCACGAATGCCTTGCTGGACGAGCTGGCCCAGCAGACCGACCCAGACACTCTGGCGCTGCTGAGTGACTTGGGCGAGCTGATGTGCAAGCCCGACGAGAAGACCGGCCGCGATCGGCTGAACGAGCTGTACCACGCGGTGATCGCCCTGCCCGAGCGCGCCAAGACCATGAAGACGCTGGCCGAGAGCCTGCAGAAGCTGGTCGACATGGAGCGCACGGCCTTCGGCATGGACGCCAAGGACAAGGCTCCTGGCACCGACCCTCTGGCCCTGGCGGTTGCCGAGTTCACTCCAGCCCGGGCGGCCAGCGCGCTGCAGGCCCTTGAGGAGCTGCGCCGACGGCGGGAGTCGGCCGCCGGTGCATGACGTCCTGGAATCGCTGAGCGACGCGGAGCTGGCGGCGCTCGAGCTGCGACTGCGCCGGGTGGTGATGGAGAACCAGCTGGAGCTGTACTGCCCGTATCCGAAGCAGGCGCTGTTCCATGCTATGGGCCTGGACAAGCGCGAGCGCATGCTCTCGGCCGGCAACCAGCTGGGCAAGACGCTGAGCGCTGCCAACGAAGTGGCCATGCACTTGACCGGCCGATACCCGGCGTGGTGGGCGGGCAAGCGTTTCACCAGGGGCAACAACTGGCTGGCCGGGTCCGAATCGGGGGAGCTGACCAGGCGCGGCGTGCAGCGCTACCTCTTCGGCCGGGATCCCAAGACCGACCCGGGCACGGGCAGCATCCCCAAGGACTGCATCGTCGACCTCACGTGGAGCCGGCACGTGAACGAGTTCATCGACACGGCCAAGATCCGCTTCACCGACGCCAACGGCGTGCAGTCGATCAGCACCATCAGCTTGAAGTCCTACGACCAGGGCCGCGGCAAGTGGCAGGCCGACACCGTGGAGGGCGTGTGGTTCGACGAGGAGCCGCCCGAGGACATCTACATGGAGGGCCTGACCCGCACCAATACGGCGTTCGGGCCCGTCATCGTGACCTGCACCCTGCTCAAGGGCATGACCGCGATCGCCATGCGGTTCTGGCTGGAGCTGGCCAAGTACCCGGACGCCGGCATGGTCAACATGACCATCCACGACGTCGACCACTACACGCCTGAGCGCAAAGCTCAGATCATCGCGGGGTATCCCGCACACGAACGCGAAGCGCGCACGCTGGGCGTTCCATCCATGGGGAGCGGCAAAGTGTTTCCAGTCGAAGAGAGCAGCATCACCGTCCCGCCGTTCGCATTGCCGGCGCACTGGCCGCGCATCGTGGGCCTGGACTTCGGCTGGGACCACCCGGCCGCGGCCGCCTGGCTGGCGTGGGACCGGGACACCGACACGGTCTACGTGTACGACACGTTCCGCGTGCGAGAGACCAGCGTGGCCATGCAGGCCCCTCTGCTGGCGGCCCGGGGTAAGTGGATCCCGGTGGCCTGGCCGCACGACGGCCTGCAGCACGACAAGGGCAGCGGCGAGCAGCTTGCGGGCCAGTACAGGGCGCTGGGCGTGAGCATGCTGCGCGATCGCGCGACCCACGACCCCGTGGAAGGGCAGAAAGAAGGGGAGGGCGGCAACGGGGTGGAGGCGGGGGTGTCGGACATGCTGGACCGGATGATGACCGGCCGATGGAAGGTCTTCACCACCTGCGTGGACTGGCTTGAAGAGTGGCGCATGTACCACCGCAAGGACGGGATCATCGTCAAGCTGCAGGACGACCTGATCAGCGCCAGCCGCTACGGGAACATGATGAAGCGCTTCGCCATCACCCAGCCCAAGGCCTCCACCCTGGGCGGCGGCTCCAACATGGCCAACCGGCGCGGCGGCTACTGACCAAACGGCATTAATGCCACCGGTGGGGGATTCGGGCCGCGCGCGTGACCATGCGCGGCATGAACGCTGCCACCGCCCAACCTCCGACCCTTGCCGGCCTGTCTGAAGAAGAGCTTGCCGCCCTGGTTGCGGCTGGCGAGATCACGGCCGACGAGGTGGTGGCGCTGCTCGAGCAGCAGGTCGATCCGGAGGCACAGCGCCAGCAGCAAGACCAGGACCGCCGCGACGCCGAAGCCCGTGCCGTGCGGGTCAGCGCCCTGGGCCGTCGCCTGCTGACACTGGCGCAAGAGCAGGTGCAGCAGCGCCAGGTGATCGAGGAGCGCTGGTACAAGGACGTGCGCCAGTTCAACGGGCAGTACGACCCGGGCATGTTCGGCGACGAGGGCGAGTACGGCAGCCGCATCTTCGTGCCGCTGACGCGCCGGCTGTGCGGGCTGGTGGAGGCGCGGCTCTTCGACATGCTGTTCCCTAGCGACGAACGTAGCTATGTGATCGAGCCCACGCCGGTGCCGGACCTGGACGAGGCTCTGGGCCTGGCCGACCAGCTGCCGCCGGAGACGCCCATGCAGTCGCCCGAGGGGCCCATGCTGACAGCCGGTTCCATCAAGGCCGCCATCGGCACCCTGATGGACGAGGCCAAGAAGGCCTGCGACGCCATGCAGCGCGAGATCGATGACCAGCTCGCGGAGTGCAGCTACCCGCGCCACGCCCGGGACGTGATCCATGACGCGGTGCTGTACGGCACCGGCGTGCTCAAGGGCCCCGTGCCACTGTTCCGCACCACGAAGCGCTGGACACAGCAGGGCGATGGCGCCTATGTCATGAGCCTGACCCGTAAGCCGCTGCCCCAGGCCAGCCGGGTGGACCTGTGGAACTTCTTCCCCGACATGAGCAGCACTCACATCCGCGAGGCGGAGTTCGTCTTCGAGCGCCACTACCTGACCAAGCAGGAAGCGGCCGACCTGCAGGACATGCCCGACGTGGACGCCGATGCTCTGCGCCGCATGCTGGGGACAGATCCCACTACCCCCACCAACAACTACCGCGAGCGCCTGCGCGCCATCAGCGGCAGCAGCGGCGCCAAGGATCGGCGCTACGAGGTCTGGGAGTACCACGGCCCCATCACGGCCCAGGAGCTGATCGACTGCGGCTGCGCGGTAGAGGACGACCCGCTCAAGACCTACACCGGCGTGGTCTGGTTCGGCAGCCAGGGCGAGGTGTTGAAAGCCGCGCTGAACCCGCTGGACAGCAATGAGCACCCCTACAGCGTGTTCACCTGGCAGATGGACGAGGCCAGCATCTTCGGCTTCGGCATGCCCTACGAGGTGCGGGACAACCAGGAGAGCGCCAACAGTTCCTTCCGCGCCATGCACGACAACATGGGCCTGTGCGTGCTGCCCCAGGTGGTGGTGGATNCGAGCCGGTGGATGGCTCGTGGCGCATGGCGCCGGGCAAGTTCTGGCGCAACAAGCGCCCGGGGGCGGATGCGCGCCAAGGCATCCAGTTCATCGCCATCGATGCGCGCCTCAAGGAACTGCAGGAGATCTTCGGGATGTCCAAGCAGCTGATCGAGGAGGTGGGCACGCTGCCCGCATTCCTCCAAGGCACCGAGGCGCCCAACTACATGCAGAGCGCCACCGGGGCCAGCATCGCCTACACGGCTGCCAACCTCTGGGTGCGCCGCGCCGTGCGCAACTGGGACGATGACATCGTCACGCCGCTGATCACTCGCTTCTTCGACTGGAACATGCAGTACAGCGAAAAGAAAGAGATCAAGGGCGACAGCCGGGTGCGGGCCATGGGCATCGCCGCGCTCGTGGAGCTGGAAGGCCAGGCCCAGAGGCTGCAGGCCTTCATGCAGACCAGCTCGGCCATGGGCCTGCCGCCGAGCAACCAGATGCGGTTGATGCGCGAGTTTGCGCGCGCCTTCAAGCTCGACCCCGACCGCGTGCTGCCCACCGAGCAGGAGATTGCCAAGATGCAGCAGGCCGAGCAGCAGCAGGGACCGCAGAAATCCGACGTGGCGATGCGCATGGAGCTCGACAAGGCCAGGCTGGACCAGACCATGCAGATCCACAAGGAAGACCAGGCGTTGCGCCGCGAGGAGATGGCGGCCAATGCCAACATCATGGATCGGCGCATGCAGCTGGAGGTCGCCGACACAGCGGCTCGGCTGAACATCACCCAGGAAGAGGCCATGCGCCGCTTCGGCTACGAGCGCGAGAAAACCCAGGCCATCCTGGCTGACAAGCAAGCCGATCGCGACAACAAGGCCCAGATGCTCAACGCCGAGATGGAGTTCGCGGCCCAGACCGGGAGGGGCGTATGACCTGGGAGACGCAGATCAACCCAGCCACCGCCGTGTGGCGCGGCGTGGAGGCCTATGCCGCCGAGCGCATCGCCGAGCTGACCACCGTGTGCACCACGGTGCGTTCCACCGACGCCGAGATCCGCGCCGCGCAGGCCTCCATCCAGGAGCTGCAGGCACTGCTGGCGCTGCCAGGCCGCATCGCTCTGCAGGCGCAGCAGCGCGGCACCACCGACCGCACGAAAGGCTACTGACCATGGCATACACCCAAGACCAGATCAACGCAGCCTATGCCAGCGAGAAGGCCAACGGCGCCAGCGATGCCGACTTGGCGCGCGTGGGGGCTGAAAAGTATGGTGTCACGGCCGACCAGTTCAACCTGGCCAGCCAGGCATGGGGCACCACGCCCGATCAAAGCTCCTACAACTGGGCCTCCACTCCCACCACTGCGGCAGCACCGGTGGCAAGCGCCCCTGCCGCAGCGCCGGCCGACCGCTTCACCCAAGCCCAGTACGACGAAGCTCGCGGCTGGGCCACGGGAAAGAGCTTCGACCAGATCGGGGCCAAGGCCAGCGAGCTGGGACTGACAGCGGCCGAGGTCGGCAAGATCTTCGGACAGCACGGCGGATCCGGCCAGCAGGTCATGGATGCGTCCAAGTACGGGACCGACCAGTGGGATGGGTTCCAGAAAGAAGCCGCCAAGTGGACATTCTCGGGCAGCGGGTGGGACTACGACTCGAAGGCACCGCCCAAGACCGGCATCAACCTGTCGCAGCTCCAGGGCATGACGAAATGGGAGGTGTCGCCCAACGAGACGGTGCGCAGCCAGCTGCAGCAGATCATTGCCGACGACAGCCCGCTGATGCAGCAGGCCCGCGCCCGCGCCATGCAGCAGTCGAACACCAGGGGCCTGCTCAACAGCAGCATGGCTGCCACGGCCGGCGAGTCGGCGCTGTACGACGCGGCGATGCCCATTGCCCAGCAGGACGCCAGCACCTACGCCCGCGCAGGCGAGTTCAATGCCGGCCAGGCGAACACGTTCTCGCGCGACAACAACCAGTTCGTGCGCGACGCCTACATGGCCGACTTCAACGTGCAGGCGAACGAGTGGGCCGCGCAGCAGCAGTGGGACCGCGACTACAAGACGCTGGACCGCCAGCAGCAGCTGCAACTTGAGCGCGACGCCATCCAGAACGGCTACCAGACCGCGCGGGACAAGTTCGCGGCTGAGAACCAGATGTCCATTGCGCAGCTCAACGCGGCATCGCAGGCGGCCAACTTCCAGCCCGACACCAGCATGGCGCGCCTCAATGCGCAGCTGGACGCCGACGACCGCAGGGCCGACCGGCAGACCGCTGCCGACGACCGCAGCACCCTGACAAATCTGCGCTCTGACTACGCAACCAAGGTGTTCCAGATCAACACCAGCGACATGTCGCCCGAGAAGGCAGACCGCGCTATCTCCGACCTCGCTGCCACCTACAACCCGCAGCTCACCGAATACGCCAAGCGCCTGGGCTACGACCCGAATAGCTGGGTCATCAAGACCACGCCAGCATCTGCTACCACTCCGGCCCCCGCGCCTGCAGGACCAGCATCTGGCGACACGACTGGGGCAGGTGCCGCATGACCA
>NZ_LMIJ01000001.1:227695-330015 GCF_001428665.1 Acidovorax sp. Root219 | reverse complement strand
GCGCGGCCTGATCGCGGGCATCGTGCAGCCCGGTCTTTTCAACCGCCGGCAGACCGCCTACGAACTGCTCTGGTACGCCGAGGACGGCTCGGGCCTGCGCCTGCTGGCAGCGCTGCAGGGCTGGGCCACGCGCATGCGTGCTGTGCAGTTCGTGGTGCACGACTACGCCGGCATCGCCGATGCGGCACGTTTCAAAAAGGTCATGGCCCGCCGCGGCTTTGGCGTCATGGGCACGGCTTACGTGTCCGCACTGGAGAGCTGATCCATGGCCATCATCGTCCCCATTCTTTTGAGCTACACGGGTGCTGCTGCCGGCATTGCGGGGGCTGTAGGTCTGACTGCTGCAGTGGGGGCCGCGGCTGCGACCACCATCGTTTCCGCCGCCGTTTCGGTGGCTTTCCAGGTGAGCGGCGTCAACAACAAAATCAACAAAGCAGCCTCCAAAGTGTTCGGCGAGGATCTTGTGATGATCGCCAACGTCGCGGGGGCGGTGTATGGCGCTGTGAACGGCGGATTTGATTTTGGCAGCGGGGCAGAGGGGGCTGCGGGCCTGACCGAGGCAGGCGGCGCGCTGAGTACCAAGGCCATGCTGGACGGGACCAACGCCTTCGGCGCGAACTCGGCGGCGGGTGCCTTCGACCTGGCGGATGGCGTCGGGGCACTGACCACGGGCGACTTCTCGGGCACCACGGACAGCTTGGGCAACAGCACCTACAGCCCAGGCGACATGAATTCGGTGGAGCTCAACTCCATTGGACCAGCCAAGGGCGTGAACCTGTTGGACAGCACCGCCCCAGTGGGAACGGATACCAAGGCCATTACAGCAGCGACCAACACTTCCAGCACCGCGCAGACTGGCGCAGCCGCCTCTGACGCCGCAGGAGCGAAGGCCTCCGCGACTCAAAACGTGGTCACCAACCAGGATGCCACAGGCACCAATGCTGCTGGAGCCAAAGCCACTACAGGTCAGCAACTCAAGGCCGGCGATATCAGCAAGGGCGTGGAGCCGCCCAAGACGACCGGCAGCACGCCAGCCACCAAGCCCGGCAGCTTCTTCGACAAGCTGCTCAGCAACGACAAGGCCGTGGGCGAGCTGATCAAGGGCGTGGGCGGCGGCATCAGCGGCGCGGCCAATGCCAAGGCCGAGAAGGACAAGCTCGACTGGCAGAAGAAGCGCTACACCAGCACCGCCACCACCCGCATCGTGCAGTAAAGGACCACCATGAACCTCAACGAAATGGCCCAGGGTGCGCCTGAGCAAGATCCCGCAGCAGACCCGACCGTTGGTACCACCGGTGGCAAGACCCCGGCCACCCCCGAGCAGCAGGCCCAGTTCGACATGCTGCTGGGCCGCGCGCGCCAGCTTCTGGGTGAATCGGCAGAGGAATGGAAGGCCGCCATGGACATCGACCCTGCAGGCGCGGCGGTGAAGTTCGGCACTCAGACCCTGCGCTTCCTGGCGATGGAGTCGGAGAAGGCCGGCCAGCCCATCGATCCTGCGGTGATGTTGCATGTGGGCGTGCAGTTCGTGAAGGACATCGCCGGCCTGGCCAACGACACCGGCATGGTGCCCGACGATCAGATCGAAGGCTTCCTGCAGCAGGTCATGCAGGAGTCGATTGCCGAGTACATGCGCATGGATGCGGAAGAGGGTCTGCTGCCGTCGCCTGAACAGGCGCAACAAGGCGCGCAGGCCGCCGGCCAGCAGCCACCACCAGCGCCAGGCCCTGCGGGCATGAACCTGGCGCAGATGGCGCAGCAAGGGGGTATGCAATGAGCTTCTTCGCGAATCTGTTGGGCGGCACGCTGCAGGGCGTGGGCTCTGGCATGTCGGCCATGGCGGCCGATGAGGAACGGCTGGCCAGCCAGCGCGCGCTCATGCAGGAGCGGCAGCAGGGAGCGCTTGATCTGCAGCGCCAGCGCGCCGAGGACAAGCTGATGCAGCAGGAGCAGATGATGCAGATGCGGTCTGAGCTGGGCGGTGGAGCGGGGGGCGGCGGTGGGGGCAAGGGCATCAACCTGGCGGCCCTAGCCATGCAGGCGAAGACGCCCGAGGAACAGGATCGCGTGGTCGCGGCGACGCGCACTTTCCACGGGGACAACGCGGCCGATCGCATGGCCGACAAGATGTTCAACCGGCCACGGATGGTGGGCGTTGCAGCCACGCCCGGCGACTTCGCACGCTACGACCGCGCTGGCGACATGGAGGCCGCACCTCCGACCACCACGCTGGAGCGCGCGCGGTACGACGCCGACAAGGGAACGCAGGCACTGCAGCGGGCTTACACGGCCTTCCTTGACCCGGCCAAGCTGGACGACCACGCAAAGGCTGAGCGCCAGTTCGGCCTGAACGACCTGGGCACGGCCAACGCCGCCCAGGTCATGCAGCGCGGCGGGTCATTGCCCGAAGCCTCAGGGGCGTTCCAGAAGTACAGCGGTACGAAGGACGAGAGCGGGAAGGAAGACCTGGCACAGCAACGCATAGACGCCACGCGCGAGCGTACAGCAGCCACGGTGACCAATGCCGGCGCAAACCGCCAGGCGCAAGACGCGCGGGCGCTGGACCGCCAGATCGCTGGCGCCTACAAGCAACTGGGCGAGGCGCGCCCGAAAGACAAGCCAGCGCTGCAGACGCGGATCCAGGAAATGGAATCGCGCCGCGATGCCATGGACGGCGCCGCCCTGGCACCGGCCTTGAACGACTACCAGCCGGGTGCCACCGCCAAGGCCCCCAGCCCGACCACCGTGCTGCCCAAGCCACGTTCCCCCGCCGAAGCCGCCAAGGCGTTCCAGTACCAGCCCGGATCCTTCCTGAAGAAGCCATGAACCTGTTTCAGCTCGCTACCCGTGGCGTTTCCCTCGACGCGCTGCCCGACGAGGAAGTGGCGCCCGTCCGCGCCCCTATGGATCACGGGCCGGCACCAGCACGCGGCAAGGCCAGCGTGCCAGCCGAGTTCGATGCTGTGTTCGATGCCGCCGGCCAGGAATACGGCGTGGACTCGGACGTGCTGCGTGGCATGGTCTTCGCAGAGAGCGGCTTCCGCCCCGATGTGATCAGCGGAAAGGTGAAGAGTCGCACCGGCGCAGTGGGCATTGCCCAGTTCATGCCGGCGACGGCCGAGCGCTTCGGCATCGACCCCACGGACCCTATCCAGTCGATCTTCGGTATGGCTGCTTACATGCGCTCCAACCTGGAGAAGTTCGGCGGCGACTACGGCAAGGCCGTAGCGGNACCACAAGGCCTTCGATGCCGACGACTGGCGGGGGCGCGCGCCCGCCGAGACGCAGGGCTACCTGAACACGGTGTTCTCGGTGGCCGATGACCTGAAGCTCCGAGCGCCGCAGCCAGCCCCCGCGCCGGAGGCAGCACCGGCACCGGCCGCCGCTGCAGTGGCCGCAAAGGCGCCCGCGCGCCGCGAGGTGCCCGGCATGACCGTGGGATCGGTGCTGCAGGACACCACGGCTGGCGTGCTGCAAGTCGGCGGCACAGCCGTCAAGGGCTTGGCCGACCTGGCCCGCTTTGCCACGGGAGACGCGGTGGGCAAGGACCTTTCGGACTCCATGGAGGAGCGGCTTGGCGTCATCCGGTCGATGGTCGGGTCTGATCGCGCGGCGGCGCAGCGCGAGAATTTCCAGCGGGACATGGCCGACCCCAATGTGGGCATCAAGGACGCTCTCCTGAACAATAAGGGCGCGCTGGCTGACCAGGTGCTGCCCACGCTGGGGAGCATGCTGCTGCCGGTGGGCGCGGCTGGTCTGGCCGGGAAGGCAGCAACGGCCGGCAAGGCAGCTGCGGCGCTCGACACGGCCGCGCTCGCCTCGCGCGTGGCCACTGCGCAGAAGGCCGCCGGCATCAGCGCCACAGCAGCGCAGAACGCCGCCGATGTGTTCGCCGGGCTGGTGGACAAGGGCGTGCCCATGGAGGATGCCTACAAGGCGGCCGGCATCACCGTGCCCTTCAGCGTGATCGCCGGCAAACTGACCGGGGGGGGCGCCGAGGTTGCGCTGGCGCGGCAGGCGGCTGGGCAGGTCGTCAAGGGCGGCGCCATGGGCGTGGCTAAGGGTGCGGCGCGCGAGGGTCTGCAGGAGGTTGGCGAGGAGCTTGGCCAGGTGACGGGCGAGGCCGTGGGCACCGGTGAGACGCCCAATTTCACCAACGCTGGCAAGCGCCTGGCCGTGGCCGGCACGCTGGGGGCGGTGGTTGGTGGTGGCGTGGACGTGGCGGGGAACTTCGGCGCGCCGCGCGTGGAAGACCAGTCCACCACGCCCAAAGCGCCTCCAGTCCCGCCAGCGCCACGTGCGGACCGTGTTGAGCCCGCCGGAGAGGGCGAGATCAGCATCGCCTCTGCGGTGGACATGGCGCGCTCCGAACTGGGCGGCCCCGGCCAGCCCGCCGCCCCCGGGCAGGCGCCAGCCCAGGCCGCCACGGTGGCGCCGGCAGCGCCGGCCGTGGACGCCCAGCCAGCCACTGGCCCGCTGTCTCCCCAGCAAAAGCAGGAGATTGCCCGCGCCCGCACGCAGGCCCTGCTGGATGCCGAGCCGGGTGCTGCGCCCCAGGTACAGACCGAGCCGGCCACCACGCAGGCGGACGTGCAGCGCCTGGCCACCGAGGCACGGGCCGCGCGAGATGCCGACGAGACACGCCAAATCGAAGCCATGGTGGCAGCCGATGAGCAGTCCGCCCAGGGCCGGGCCGCTGCCACCGCGCAGGCAAGCTCCGCCGAAACGCAGCAGGGCCAGGCCGACACCCTGGCCGTAAAGGCCCGCCAGCGTGTGCTGGATGACCTGACGGCGAGCTATGGCGAGGCTAACGGGTACGCGGCGAGCCGCACTCTGCCAGCCATCGATAGGCAGCTGCAGACGTTGGGCCAAGCCCCGCTGACGGCCGCAGAGCGCGAGCGCACCGCCGAGCTGCTGGGACGGGCCCAGGCCTTCGTGGCGCCGAACCTGCCCAGCGAGAACACGCCTGCGGTCACGGTGCCGGATCGCGGCGCCGACAACAGCAGCCTGGAAGCGCAGATCAAGGAACGTGCCGAGCCGCAGCCATCGCCTGCGCCCCCGCCGCCGGTGGAGATGGTCGACCTCCCCAGCGGCCAGGTTGAGCTGCGCGGCGATGCGAAGGCGGTGCGCGCGCACCTGGTTGCCTCTGGCGTGCCGGCGGGGGCCATCCGTGGTGCGCCCAAGGGCGTGATCGTGAGCAAGACCGTAGCAACCCAGGCGCGCCATGCGTTCCGTCTGCCCGCCGCCCCGGCGCCCGCCCCAGCAGTCACCGCACCGGAGGCAGCAAATGCCCGCCAAGCGCAAGCATCCCAGCCCACCGCCACCCCAGGCGCCGGCACCGCGCCCGCGATCGCGCGATCTGATGCGGCAGTACCGGCCGCCCCTGTACCCGGAGCGCGAGCCCGAACCACCGACGTGGCTGACATAGCGTTCGCGCGAGCGTCAGGCCCTGCGACCTCCCGGGCGCCAGTACCCAGCAGCACAGCCGGCCGCCTGGGGCTGGACAACGTGCCGCTGGATGGTGGCGGCAAGCCCTTCGCCACACGCAATGCAGCGGCGGCCGCCAAGAAGCTGCAGCCGACCATGCGGGTTGTCGCCGTAGATGGCGGCTACGCGCTGGCCGAGAAGACGCCCGCGCAGCTGGCCGCCCAGGCCAATGCGGCAAAGCGGCTGCGAAACCCCAACACCAGCGCGAAGGGTGCGCCTATTCCTGCTCATGCCTTCATCGCCGCTGAGGGCGGCATGAACCAGGCGGCCCGGGCTGACCTGGGGGTCGAGGGCAATCCTCGTGTGGGAAACCGCACGCTGTACGCAGGCAAAGGCAAGGGGCTGACCATCGAACAGGCCACGGAAAAGCTGGTTGCCCAGGGCTATTTGCAGCGTGGCGCGAGCAACAACGATGCCCTGGCGCTGGTCAAGCGCAGCTTGTCCCAGCCGCAGTACACGCCGGAGGGGTGGGAGCGCGTTGCGCAGGCCGAGGAGAGCGCACGCTTCGAGGACTTTCTGGCCATGCAGGAAGAAGCGGAGTGGAACGGTGAGCCCGATCCCTTCGACCAGGCCACCGCCTTCACCGCTGAGGACTACGACGCCAGTGGCTTCAGCGATGCCGATCCGGCTCTGCAGGCCGAAGTGAACGCATTGTTGGCGATGCTCGAGGCCAAGGGCCTTGACGCCGCTGAGGTATTGACCGATATTGTTCGCGACCATGCAAACTCCAGCCAAGACGCATACAACCGAGCAGCCCAAGCCAGGCTCGAAGAAGCCATCGCCAGCCGCAGTGAAGATCGCGGCGGCGATGCTGCTGAGTCGTCACGAGCGGGAGCGCCAGGCCGAAGCGGCAGCGCAGCAGCGCAAGACCTGACCGGCCAGCCCGGCAGCGATCTGCTGGGCGACACCCCCAATACCAACCAGCAGGCCGCGCACGACGAGCGCTTGCGCCGTGCCGAGCAGGAGCGCGAACAACGCAATGCTGCGCCGGGCCCTGAGGGCTTCGAGCTCGGGTCACAAGACATCAACACGGGACGCGAAGCAGACCGCCGACAGGGAGGGCTGGACCTCTACGGTACTGACGACTCGCAGTACTCGCGCGAGATGGCGCCGGACTTGTCCGCCGCCATCCTGAGGGCCACAGGTACCGCCACTATCGAGTCGGTGCAGGCGGCCGTAGAGCAACTGGTGGGCAGCAACGGTCGGTTGCCTGGGGGCCTCGGCAGCGTGGTGGTAGCCACCTCGAGCCAGATCAAGGCCGACTGGGAGCCGCTGATCGGCCCCGTGGCCATGGGCGCCGAGCAGGGCGGCCGGGCTGCGGGGTTCTACGACCCGCTCAGCCGCACGGTGTTCCTGATCGCCGACCACATCAAGGCCGGCCAAGAAGTGGCCGTGGCCGCCCATGAGCTGATGCACAAGCACGGCCAGGCGGTGCTGGGCAAGAAGGGTTGGGACCTGCTGCACGACACCATCGGCGGCTGGGCCACTGCGGCAGAGGGCAGCCTTGAGCGCCAGGTGTACGACGAAGCCGCCGCGCGCGTGCAGTCTTCGCGGCCCGCTGGCGCCGACGCCGGCAAGTACTCCACGCAGGAGCTGTTCCCCTATGCCCTGCAGGTGGCCACCGAGATGGGCATCACGCCCACGGCCATGCGGCCCATCACCACGGTGCAGGGCTGGATGGCGCGCGTCCGCCACGCCATCCAGCAGGTGTTCGGCAAGCTTATGAGCAACCCCGAGGCTTTCGCCGCCCAGGACCTGGTGGACCTGGGATTCGCGATCGCGCAGCGCGAGAACCCTGACCATGCTGGCGAGCTGGACGGTGCTGCGGATGCTGGGGACCAAATCGCCGGTGACGTGCAGTACAGCCGGGACGGCGAAGCAGTGGACTTTGCGGCCGAAGTGCGCGCAGCCATCACGGCGGGGGTCAAGGATGACCGAGACGCGCTACGCGTACAGGTCCCGCTCGGCATCGAAACCCCTGCTGTCCTGCAGATGTTGGGGGTGGCACGAAAGCCTGTTTTCACGAACCGCGACTTGATCGCCAAGATGCACATCGAGCACGGCGTGCCACGCGCGGACTTGAACAACCTGGGCAGCTTGATGGCCAACCCCGTGCTGGTTTTCAAGAGCGACACACAGCCCGGACGGTTCACCATGGTGACGAGCCTGGTGGTGAGCGGAAAGCCCGTCGTGGTGGCTGTCGAGCCCAATGGCCGGCAGGGCCGGGCAGAAGTGGTGTACGTCCCCACTGCATACCCCAAGGACAACGCCGATGCTGCCATTTCGGGCTGGCTGAGCAAGGGCCTCCTGTTGTACGCCCACAAAGAGGAAAGCCGACAACTCGCCACGACTGCCAGGCTCCAATTGCCTGGGGTGGTACGGCGAGCTGTCGGCTTCCGCGCCAATTATAAAACAGAGGCGGATTTGCCGTCGAGCGGTGAAGCTGGCCCGATGTTCAGCCGCGCGGCTCCGCCAGCAGCACAGGGTCAGCCGGCGACCGCTGCCGGTGCTACGCCCGCGCGATCGCCGCTGCCGGCCGAGACGGGTTTCCGCAAGGTGCAACGCGTGATGCAGGACAAGCTGAACCGCATCACCGTGCTGAGCAACTGGGCCCGTGACAACGGCATCCAGCTGTCGAGCGAGGCCGACGTGTGGGGCTACGAGGCGCGCATGCACGGCACCGTGGCCACGCGGGTGGAAGACTTCCGCGAGGGCACGGTCAAGCCGGTGATCGACCGGATCCAGAAGGCAGGCTTCACCACCGAGCAGGTGGCCGAGTACCTGCACGCGGCGCACGCCGAGGAGCGCAACGCCCAGATCGAGAGCATCGACCCGAAGATCCAGAATGGTTCCGGTATGACGAATGCCGAGGCCCAGGCCATCCTGGCCAAGGCGCCCCAGGGCCTGGCGGCGCTGGCCACCGAGGTGCAGGCCATCACCGATAGCACGCGGCAGATCCTGCTCGATGCGGGGATCATCAGCCAGGAGATGGCCGATGCTTGGGGCGCCGCCTACAAGAACTACGTGCCGCTCAAGGGCGGCGACGAAGCCAAGAAGGGCGGGGTGGGCAAGGGCCTGTCTGTGGACGGCCGCCAGAAGCGCGCCCTGGGCCACGGCGCGCGGGATGAGAAGATCATCGAGAACATCCTGCGCGACCACGAGCGGGCGA
This sequence comes from Acidovorax sp. Root219, assembly GCF_001428665.1. Lineage (GTDB taxonomy): Bacteria > Pseudomonadota > Gammaproteobacteria > Burkholderiales > Burkholderiaceae_C > Acidovorax. The sequence continues at coordinate 321,359 of NZ_LMIJ01000001.1, read as the reverse complement.
TCATGCTCGCCGAAAAGAACAAGGTGGGCCAGGCCATGCTGGTGCTGGTGGACGAGCTCAACAACCCAGACATCGCCACCATCAACCAGCCCGAGCGCCGCCGGGTGCTCAAGCAGGGGACGATGTACGAGGTGCGCACGCCCGATGGCATCGTGGTGGACACTTTCACCACGTCGAACCAAGCGCTGCAGTTTGTGGGTGCGAACCCCGGGATGAAGCTGCAGGTGAAGCCTGTGAAGGCCGACCCGATGGTGGTGTCGATGGCTACACCCATGCTGCAGCCGAACGAGGCCCAGGTCTACGTGAAGGGCCACGCCGTGCGCGTGCAGCTCAACGACGAGGGCTTGGCCAGGGCCTACAAGCACATGGGCGTCGAGTCGTTGACCACGCTGATGAAGGTGAACCGCGAGATCAACGGCGCTCTGTCCAAGGCGTACACGGCGTACAACCCCGAGTTCCTGCTGAAGAACATCGCCCGCGACTTCACGGCAGGCCTGGCCATCACCACGGCCAAGTACGGCGCTGGCGTGTCGGCCCGGGCGGTGAAGAACTACCCGATGGCGATGGCCAAGCTGATCCGCTACGGTTTCACAGGCAAGGCCACGGGGTCGGTGGCGCAATACCGCCTGTCGGGCGGCAGCACGGGGGCCGCGTACCTGGGCGACCTGGCGCGCATCGGCGAGGACGTGCAGGCCACCTTCGATGATGCCCGCGGCGCCTTCGCCACGGCCCGGGGTGACGGCACGGTGCGCGGCGTGCGCACGGCCATGCGCAAGTCGATCAAGAGCGGCCTGAAGCTGATCGAGGTCCTGAACGGCGCCGGCGAGTCGGCCATGCGGCTGTCAGTCTTCGAGGCCATGCAGCAGGAGGGCAACGACCTGCGGGCCAGCGCCAGCGCCGCCAAAGAGCTGCTGAACTTCAACCGCAACGGCGAGGCCACGCGCACCGTGGGCGGCTGGTATCTGTTCCTGAACGCCAGCATCCAGGGCACGGCCGCGCTGGCCGATGCCATGGTGCACGGCAAGCACCGCGAGCAGGGCTGGGCCATGGTGGCCGGCATGGCCGGGCTCTTCTACGCACTGGCCCAGGCACAGTTCGGGGGCGACGACGAAGACAAGAAGGCATGGGAGCGCATCAGCCCAGACGTGAAGGCCAAGAACCTGATCATCCGGACGGGGGCGGACAGCTACATCACGCTGCCCATGCCCTACGGCCTGGGGGCGTTCTTCGGTATCGGCAACGCGGCGCATGACCTGCAGCAGGGCAAGGATGTGGACAAGGTGGCGCTTGATCTGGCGCTGCTGTTCGCTGACCAGTTCCTGCCGGTCAAACCCTATGCCGACGGCGGCGACACGCGCGGCCTGGTGGAGCTGGTGCCCGGCGTCGCCGGCGGCGAGCTGATGCGCGCCGCGTTGCGTGCCGGTGTGAACCGCTCGGGCCTGGGCGGCGACATCGTGCCCGACAGCAAGTTCGACGAGAGCCGGCCGGAACACCTGCGGGCGTACCGCAGCACGCGAACCTCGGTGTACCAGACCATCGCCGACCAGCTCAATGCAGCTTCAGGGGGCACGCAGACGCAGGCCGGGCTGGTGGACGTGAGCCCAGAGACGCTGAAGTACTGGACGCGCACGCTGACGGGTGGGGCGGGGGTGTTTGCCGCGGACCTGGCAGGCCTGCTCCGTCTGGGCAAAGAGCACTATGACTCCCCCGACGATCCAGACCGCGCGGCGCTGATGCCGGACCTGTCGGAGATGCCCATCGCTCGGGGTTTCGCGCGGGAGGACAGGATCGGTGATGACCGCAGGCAGTACTGGACCGCCGCCAAGGGCGTGCGCCGAGCCGATCAGGACCGTGACCGCGCCAAGAAAATGGGCGACGAGGTTGGCTGGGAGCGCGTTGAAGAGCAGCGCGGCGAGCTGCTCGGCCTGGTCAAGATGATGGAGCGCAGCAGCAAGCACATCAAGGAAATCCGTGACGAGGTCGAAGAGATCATGCTGGACGACAGCACTTCGATGGCCTTCAAGCGGGCCCAGGTGAAGAAACTGGAGGCCGAGGAGTCCGGCATCTACCGGGAGTTCATCGATGCGGTTGCGGAGGACCAGGCCGAAGCTGGCAAGTAACTACCGCTGGAGAGCGGCCATTGCCCACACGCTGCCCCAGTACAGGAAGGGGATCGCCACTGCGACCCCGACCACCCACTGCGTGAAGCGACGGGGCACCAGGTAAGCGAGTACGGCGAACACCACGAAATAGCCGACGACGAACCAGCTGAAGCCGCCACCCGGCAGCCCGCTGCCGCCGTCATCCCCGCCGGCCATCCAGCTGCCACGATCTGGCAACTGGGCCCAGGCAGCGGCGCTGGTCAGCGCGGCAATGATGGCAGCGGAAAGGATGCGCATGGCGCTATTTTGGCCTCAATAGTTCTTCGCAGTCAGCGTCAACTGGCCAGCCGACAGCGTGACACGCGCTGTGCCCGCTACGTTGTTGCCCTGCGCAACCTCGATGCAGTTGGTCTGCATCCGGTTGTCGCCCGGGTTCGTGGTTGCGTAGTTGATGCAGAAAAGCGGGCGGCCAGCGTCCGCTTCGTAGGACCAGGTGAGGTTGTGCGCGGGTGCTCGCAGGACGTTGTTTCGCGTGCACTGGCTGCTGGTGGAGCTGTAGACGTACTCCGCCCCGCTCAACAGGCTGCCTGATGCGTTCAGCGCGGCGGTTGTTGGCACAGGTGGGGTCTGGGTACTCGAATCAGGTGCGACGCAGGTCCCATTCACGGGATCCAATGCGCCGGCCAGGCTCAGGTCTGCAGGCCGGACAGCCAGCAGCAGGCTGGTGTTGGAGTAGGCCACGTTGTTCCGCTTGACAGCGGTGTTCACCTCGACAGAGTTGTGAGTGCTGGGCGCGGTGGTCGTATTGTTTGCGAACTGGATGGGCCCCCGCACGCGAATGTTGGTGCTGATTTCGTAGGCCGCGCCATCGGAGCCCGTGCCCCGGGTGGTGTAGGTCCTGTCAGCCGACAGGATGCTCTTCCAGATGTTCTGGGCTTCAACCTGCGCTGGAGCTGGGTTCGATGGGGTGGATGGGCTGTCGCCACCACCACCGCCACATCCCGCCAAGGCCGCAACCGCCAGGCCCAGTACTGCAATTCGTTTCATGGGTGTCCCTCTCTGTTGTTGGAGCCAACATGCTAGCGCAAACGTTTCAGGGTTTATCGAACTACTTGGCCAGGGCGGCGAGGAGGAGGGCGAGGGTGCGCATGGGCGAAATTTAGCAGAAGCCCAGATGTGACAAGGCCCGCGATTGCGGGCCTTGGTCATGAATTAGCAAATGGCCTTTTCTCGGGAGCCGACCCCTTGGAACACTTTTGAGGAGTCACTATTGCGGCCGGGCGTTGGCACCTGACGCGTAAGAGGCTTCAGCGGAGCAGATTTCTGGTAAGCGTAATCAACTACACCGTCACCCTGACGTTTGAGCAAGTCCGCCTTTTTTGTCAGGGCTGGATCATTCGTCGCGTTGTAGTCATTCATGACTCGACTCCTTAATTCAGCGTTGATGGAAAGTAGTGTTTTCTTGCTACCCATTTGAAACCTTCGTGTTTCGTGATTGTAGCGATCTCAATTGGACCACCAATAGTGGCGGCCAAAAGGCTGAAATGCGAGAACTTTGCAGCTGTTTCCGCCAGATACTTCGCCAGCTCAATTGCATCTTGAATATGCATTGCTGGCAACGACAACACGCGATACGCATGCTTCACGAACAACTCCTGAGCCGAGTCCCAGGCGTCGGGTGACAAACCGCCTTCAATCAACCCATCATAGATTTGGGCGCTGTAGCCCAAAACAAGTCGGTCGAGCGCTTCGCCATCACCCGCCCATCGGGGGCCGTAGGAGTCCTCGGTGTAGAACCGCGCTGGCGGATCATCGGAGCCATCTCCTACATAAAATTCCCATCCTTGGGCAAGGCTATCGGTGGCCCCGTATCCCGTAATTCTGTAGCCCATTCTGGCGTTCGGCCTGCCGTCCGGGTATGCCTCCCGAAACTTGTCTTTGAAGAATTGGTGGGCAAGCTTCGCGACCTGCTCAACGGTGTAGTCTTGGAAATCAAAGTGGTACGGGCTTGAGGGCTTGCCAAACTCCAAGCGTAAGTCTTTGGAAAGTGTAGCGATTGAGGCCGTTCCGATCGAGCCTGATCCGTATGTCATCGCGCCGAGTGGCAGCCCTTTGACCAGGTTGAAGATCTTGTTGGCGTTGTTGTAGACCTTCACTGTTGTCCCGGCGCTGTCGGAAAAGGTTGTTGCACTGTCAGACGCCAGCACCATGCCGTCGTTGACCTTGATCGTTACCACTATGGTCATTCGTTGTCCCTCCTCGGATCAATGTAGCAGCGGCAACCCAAAAGACAAAACTTAAAACGGCGCAACGGCATTAATGCCAAGCGTTCGCCTTTTCCTTGATCCCTTCGACATTGCCACCACGGGCGACGTGCCCGGTGTCAACCGCCTCTACCCCGCAAGGGGCACGCCGAAGGATCAACATGAGCGCAGCAGCACCAGCAGCAGGAACGGAAAACCTCGACCCCGAAGACCAGATGGCAGCAGCTCTCGACGAGTTGCGCCAGGAACGTGCGGCCGAGGCATCCACTGCACCAGCGCCGGCACCCGCACCAGCGGAAGCGCCCGCGCCAGCAGATGGTGCAGCAGCTGCCGCTCCCGCGCAATCCACTGACGCCGGAAACGCGCCAGCACCGGCCGCCGACCCCGCCGAGATACTGCGGCAGACGCAGCAGCAGCTGCAGCATGCCCGCAGTGAGCTTGGCCGCGTCGGCGCGCTCAACCGCAACCTGTCCGAGGCCCGCGCCAAGCTTGAGCGGCTGGAGCAGGAGAACGCCACCTTGAAGAAGGCCGCGCCATCACCCGAGCAGCCGCTCGGTGAAGACGCCGCAACCAAGCTGGCGGCTCTGGCAGAAAAGGCCAAGGGCTTCCCCGAGCTGGAAGGCCTGGTGGGCGCAGTGCAGCAAGCCCTGCAGGCAGTGGATGCGAAGGCCGCGACGGTGGCCGAGCAGACCGCCGCCCGCATGGTCGAGCCGCTGCACGACCTGCGTGCAGAGCACAACCAGCGCCAGCAGGAACAGCGCGCCGCCGCCTTCGAGGCCGCGATGCAGACGTTCCAGAACACTTACCCGAACGCGGTGGAGTTGGTGCGCAGCCAGGATTTCAACTCCTGGATCCGCACCCAGCCGCAGCCCATACAGGCGGCCTTCTACCAAGGGCAAGACCCTGGCGAAGCCATCGCCGTGATGGACGCCTACGACGCGCACCTGCGCCGCGCAGGCAAAGCACCCATTGCGGTGTACCCACAACCTGCCGCAAGCAATGCGCCGCCCGCTCAACAGCCGGCCGCCCAGCGCGCGAGCACCAATGCCGCGCGCCTTCAGTCCGCCGCAGGTCTGCCCAGCCGCCACAGCGGCAACAAGGGAGGCCTGCCGCCTGAAGACGACTTCGAGGCGAACGTGGAGTACTTCCGCCGACAGCGGCTCGCCCGGCAACCGGCGGCCTGACCAATCAATCGAATCAGGAGTAGTTCATGACCGTTTACGGTGATATCACCCCCCGTACCGCCGCCTATGCGGTGGACAAGATGCTGGAGCGTGCCCAGCCCATGCTGAACATGGCGAAGTTCGCCGTGGTCACTGCCGTGCCCAAGGGCAAGACCAAGGTGGTCAAGTGGCGTCGCTACGGCCGCCTGGCGCCGACCACCACCCCGCTGACCGAAGGCGTGACGCCTGCCGCCGGCAACATCACGAGCACCGACGTGTCGGCCACTCTGGACCAGTACGGCCAGCGCGTGCAGATCACCGACGTGATCCAAGACACGCACGAAGACCCCGTGCTGTCCGAGCTGAGCGAATCGCTGGGCGAGACCGCCGGCCAGACGCAGGAGATGATCCTGTACAACACCATCAAGGCCGGCTCCCAGGTGATGTACGCCAACGGTGTGGCGCGCAACACGCTGAACACCGCAATGACCGCCAACGTGGCGCGCCGGGCCATCCGCCAGCTCAAGGCCCAGGATGCCCGCCCGCTGACCACGATGGTGGCGGCCAGCGACGGCGTGGGCACCACGCCTATCCCGCAGTGCTACATCTGCTTCATCCACCCCAACGTGGAGCTGGACCTGCAGAACCTGACGCTGTTCCCTAACGGGTACACGCGCATCCAGAACTACGGCTCGTTCAAGGCGATCAGCGATGCTGAAGTCGGCTCGTTCGAGAACATCCGCTTCATGTCGTCCACGCTGTACGCGGCCCTGGCTAACGCCGGTAGCGCGACGCTGAACGGCATGCTGGGTGGCACCAACGTGGACGTGTACCAGTCGGTGGTCGTTGGCAAGGAAGCCTACGCCACGGTGCAGCTATCCGCCTCCGGCTCGGGCCTCACGCCCATCGTGGTGAACCCCAAGCCCAGCGACAGCGACCCCATGGGCCAGCGCGGCCATGTGGCTTTCAAGCTGTGGTCTGCGGCGGCGATCTTGAACGACGCCTGGATGACGCGCATCGAGCACGGCGTCAGCGCCTAACAAGGCGCACTGGCGATCAGCAAACCAGGGGCCGGTGGTCTGCCGGCCCCTTCATCAAGGAAACCACCATGGCAAAAGCACAACCCAAGGCCGCAGCAGCGGCCGCTGCCGAAGAAGCCGCTGGCAGCAATACCGACATCGACGTGCAGGTACAGCAGCATGGCTTTTCGGGCCAGACGGTCGAAATCAAGCTCTTCAAGGGCGAGGCGAACGAGCCGACGCAGCCCTTCTTCGGCATCAACAACTACCAGATCCAGGTCCAGCGCGAGAAGTGGGTGCGCGTGCCGGTGGAGATGGCCGACCACATCGAAGGACTGACCTACTCGGTGCGCGAGCCCGACCCCGAGTTCCCCGACGACCCTTTCAAGGCCCGCTGGGTGGACAAGCCACGCTTCCCTCTGCAGCGCAAAGACTGATCCAGGGGCCGCGGCGTGAACTTCCTGCAACTGGCCCGGGCCGTCAAGCGCGAGAGCGGCTTGTCGGGCGGCCCGCCGGCATCCGTCACCACCGCCAGTGGGGACGATGCGCGCGTGTTCGAGTGGGTGAACTGGGCATGGCGCGACATCGCGCTGGCGCACGAGTCCTGGCTGTTCCGCCGAGGTGAGGCGCTTGGCCAGGCCACTGGGATCACGCTGCCGCCTGATGCGGCGCTGCCGGGGTTCGCGCTCACGGACTGGGCCAGCTGGAAGCAGCAGAACCCCGAGTACCGGCCAAGCGCCTGGCGTGTGGCCGATGGCCAGGCCTCGGAGCGCGGGCTGCAATTCTTGCCGTACGACCAGTTCCGTTCGCGCTTTTTGGTCGGCGCGCATTCTCCTGGGCCGCTTCGCTGCTGGAGCATTGCGCCCGGCGGGGAGCTGCTGGTCGGGCCCACGCCGGACAGCGTCCACCAGGTGCGCGCTTCCTATGTCCGCGACGTGGTGGACATGACGCTGGATGCCGACGAGCCGCCACTGCCAGCGCGCTTCCACAACCTGATTGCCTGGCGTGCGCTACGCGAGTACGGCGGCTTCGACGCGGCCAGCGAGGTCTACCAGCGCGCCGAGCAGAACTACAGCATGGGCTTCTCCGCGCTGGCGCAATCGCAGTTGCCCCGACCCGGCTTTGGCGCGAGGCCGTTGGCATGAGCGAGATGAAGATGCCGCCGCTGAAGACCCAGTACTTCCCGCTGGCCGGGGGATTGGACACCGAGTCTGCCCAGCTCACGCTGCGGCCGGGCGTGGTGATCAGCGCCATCAACTACGAGAGCTCGGCCCTTGAGGGCTACGAGCGAGTGGGCGGCTACGAGCGCTTCGACGGCCGCGCGCGCCCCAGTGACGCCGCCTACCGGTGCTTGCGCGCCGCCGTCGCCTTTATGGGCGTGGTGGTGGGCGACACCGTGACCGGCGCTACGTCGACGGCAACGGCCCGGGTCATCGCGATACGCACCGCTGCCCAGATCGTGGTCACGCGCGTGACCGGTGTTTTCGCCGTGGGCGAGTCGCTGACCGTGGCGGGCAATGCAGTGGGTGTGTTCGACGGCAACGCCTCGGACATCACAGGCTTCGATGACAACACCTTCATGGCACTGGCGGCCGACCACTACCGCGCGGACATTGATGCCGTGCCGGGCTCCGGGGCGGTACGTGGCATTGCCGTATTGAATGGCACGATGTACGCCTGGCGTGACAACGTGGCCGCGACCGTGTGCAACGTCTTCAAGAGTACGGCGGCCGGGTGGTCGCAGGTCTTCCACAACTACGAGCTGGCCTTCAGCGGCGGCAGCGGCACAGAGCCTGCTGTGGGCGCCAACATCACCAAGGGCGCGGTGTCGGCGATCGTGAAGCGCGTGGTGACAGAGTCCGGCACCTGGCAAGCCGGCACGGCCAAGGGGCGCTTCATCGTCACGGCGCCGAGCGGAGGGGCTTTCACGGTTGGCGCCTTTACCGCCGGCGTAACTGCCACCGCCAGCGGCGCCGAGACGGCCATAGCCCAGTTGCCGGGCGGCCGCCTCGATGCCGTGGTCTACAACTTCACTGGCCGGGCCGGCGTGCAGCGGATCTATGGCGCCGATGGTGTGAACCGCGGCTTTGAGTTCGACGGTGAGGTACTGGTGCCGATCAGCACCGGCATGACCGTCGACAAGCCAGTGCATTGCGTGGCGCACAAGGGCCACCTGTTCTTCAGCTTCGAGGGTTCGGTGCAGCACAGCGCGATCACGGACCCCTATCGCTGGTCGGCCGTGGTGGGTGCCGCCGAGATCGCGGCCGGCGATGTGGTCACGGGGTTCCAGGTACTGCCATCGGACGCCGACGGCGGTGCGCTGATGGTGTTTGCCGCCGCACGCACCTGGGTGCTGTACGGCAGTAGCAGCGCGGACTGGCGCTTCGTGAACTTCGCCGACGACGTGGGCGCGCAGCGCTGGAGTGTGCAGAGCCTGGGGCGCGTGCTGGTGTTCGACACGTTGGGCGTTGCCGTGGTCAGCGCCACGCAGGCCTTCGGCAACTTTACGAGATCGCCGGTGTCGGCTCGCATCCAGGCCCTGCTCACGTCGCGCAAGGTGGTGGCCTCGGTGGTCAACCGGGCGGACAACCGCATGCGCCTGTTTTTCGCCACCGGCGATGCGCTGAGCATCACGCCCATACCGACGGCGGAAGGCGGAACGCTGGCCTTCCTGCCCATCAACTACGGCCGCGTGGTGTCATGCACATGCGCCGATGTGATCGCAGGCGAGAGCCGCACCTTCTTCGGCAGCGACAACGGCATGGTGTACGAGGTCGATCGCGGCCGCAGCTTCGACGGCGCCGAGATCGTGGCCTACCTCAAGCTGGCGTTCAACCACGTGAAGAGCCCGATGGAGAAGAAGCGGTTCCGACGCTGCGACCTGGAGAGCCGCAACCGCAGCGCGTGCGGCCTGCAGGTCCAGGGCGAGTACAGCCTGGGGGATCCCGAGATCGGGCTGACCGATGTGGTGGATGTGGCACCGGCCGCCAACGGCGCGTACTACAGCATCAGCAACTACGGCCAAAGCTACTACAGCGTGCCACGCAACGCGCTCAGCAAGATCCGCGTGGACGGCGTCGGCACCACCTTGTGCCTGGCATTTGTCAGCCGCTCCGCCTCCGAGCTGCCCCACACGTTGCAGAGCGTGTCGGTGCTCTACACCCCCCGCCGCCTGGACAGGTAAACCATGGCCAACACCTTCTACCACCGTGTCTTCAACCCGCTGCCCGGCCAGCGGGTGGACGAACAGGTCCTCAAGGACGAGTTCCAGCGCATCGAACTGGGCTTCGACGGCGTGGCCGGCCAGACCGGTCAGCTTGCCACGGGCCTGGCCACCAAAGCCAACCTTGCCGGCGGGAACGCCTTTATCGGCGATCAAACCATCGCCGGTGCCCTGGCCATGACTGGTGCCGTGACAGCGGCCGAAGTTTTGCCCCTCGCCGACAACAGCCAGAAGTTGGCCAGTACGAACTGGGTGCAGGGCTACGTCAGCTCGCTGACCGGCCTGCAGCTCGGGCTGCCGGTGGCGCCTGTCCAGGCCCAGCCCCTGGCGCTGTTCGTGATTGCCGGCGTCTACCAATGGGCCCCCGTGCAGTCGCGCGCCAAGGTCTTCTTTCTTTCTGGAGCTTGATCGATATGCCTCAAGGAAAACTCTTTGGCCTGGACCTGGCGGCCGGCGCGGACACCACGCTCTACAACCCGGCCGGGGTCACCACAACGCTGACGCTCTCGCTTTGCAACCGAACGGCGGTTGCGGTCACGGTGAGGGTGGCGCTGGCGGCCACGGCGATGCCCACATCTGGAGACTGGATCGAGTACGACACCTACCTGGCGCCCGCCGGAGTGCTGGAGCGCACTGCCATCGTCATGGGGTCTGGTCAGTTTCTGGTTGCCCGCGCGAGTGCGGCGGGCGTGTCTGCAGTTGGCTTTGGCTTTCAGGAGGCATAAGCATGGGACGCACTATTTCTTCGACCGTTGACGCTGTAGACCAGCCCCTGAACATCACGGCGGCGGCAGCAATCGCGGCCGGTGACCTGGTGAAGGTCGACACAGGCGGCTGGATGCGCAAGGTGTCCGATGCCTTCCCACTGGCGGTTCAGAACTCTGCTGCTGGTGTAACTGCCTTGGTGGCTGCAAACAACCCCTCTGGCGGCAGTACCTGGGGCATGAATGCCACAAGTGGGCTGTTTTCTCGGCACATCCTGCCCATGCCCAACGGTGAGTTTTTGTACTCCTATACGGGCAATGGCGCCAACAACCTCACGGGCATGAACCTTGGCTTTTTCAGCGCCGGCGGTGCGCTGAAGTTTAAGGTCACCATGTCTGCGGCCACCTGTGGGCCAAACCGGGTGACACGTGCCGGGGCCAGTAACGTGGCAGTCATCTGGAGCGAAGGCACCGTGCTGACCATGGGGGTGTACAACGCCACCACGGGCGCTACTGTGCTTGCCCCTGTGACTGTCGGAACTGTGGCCAGCAACAGCGGCTACGACTGGAACGTCACGACGCTGGCGAACGGTGATTTCGTGATTGCCTACCCCGACAGCGGCAACATGGTCTTCAAGCGGTTCAACGCCTCGGGCGTGCTGCAGGGCGCAATGACCACGGCTGAAGTCACGCAGACACCAAACTTTGTGGTTGTCCTTGCGCAGACCGGGGGAGGCTTCATCGTCCGTTGGGCAAAGACCGCTGCTGCCCAAGGCCAGCGCATGGCCCGGTTCAATGCCTCGGGCGTACTGCAGGGTTCTGTGGTGCAGATCACCACGGGTTCCAACCTGTACGACGGCGGTGGGACTGGTTTCTACTGCGGGCGCCTGGAAGGCAAGTTGATCGAGGTTGCAAACGGCAATATCGTCACCACCGAATGCACCAGCCTGACGACCCAGAGCTTCAAGGTCTATGACCCCACCCTGACCCTGCTGACCACTGTGCTGCTGCCGCAAGCGCTGTCTTCGGGGGTGGACCAACACACAAGCCAGATTACTGCCAAACAGGGTGGAGGCTTTTGGCTGGCGTCGAATGCGGTGGTGGGTAACTGCATGCAGGAGTACGACAACGCCGGGAACCTGGTCCGCACCGCTCCGTCCAGCACCGCGTCATCCGTAGTAGCGATTCTGGACCGACCAGGAGCTGGCCCTGTCACCATTACCATGTCATGGGTTGCCAGCAATTCCAGTAGCTACTCGGCCTGGGTCCACGGTTCTGACTTTGCCCGGGAATCTGGCACTGGCTTGACGGTGTTCACCGGGGCAGCATGGACCCCAAGCGTGTCCTGGTTCGAAATTCTGAGCCCCGGCTTCCTGGTGGCCATGTGTACGCAGGGCAGTACCGCGACGCACACCCAGACGATGGGCCTTGCCGGCGCCGCCTCGGTGATCGGGGTAGCACAGGAAGCTGCGGCGCTGGGTGCCAGCGGCAAGGTGTCCACGGCGGGCAAGCTGCTGATGAACCAGAACCTGACCTCGCCTGCGTTTGACCGCCGCGCGTCCACACCCCCAGGCACCAAGGGGTCTGCAGCTGGGACCACAGCCATCCTGGCTGGCTTCGTGGGGTAAGCACCATGTGGACCCTTAAAGACTCCACAGGTGCCGTGGTCCTGTCCGGCACGCTGCCCTGCAGCTTTGTGCCCGAGTTGCGTGGTTGGGTGACCGACAACCAGCTTCTGGGTGACCCTCACAAGGAGCTGACCTACGACGACTGGCCGGCCCAAGTCGCGGTGGCGGTTGCTCGCATCGATGCGGACGTGGATGCGATCTACAGCGCCGCCATCGGCCTGCGCCAGGCCGAATACGAGATGGCCGAGCGCCAGGCGCAAGCCTTCGTCGATGCCGGCTACGAGCCGCCTGTGCCTGGCATGGTCCAGAGCTGGGCCAACGCCAAGGGCTGGCCGCCGGCAGCGGCAGCAGAAGACATCCTGGTAGTTGCCACGCAGTGGCGTGGCGCCCAGGAGCTGATCCGCACGCAACGGCTGCTGCGCAAGGAACAAGCGCGGGGCGCCGTTGGCCCTGCAGGGCTGGCCGCGACCATGGCGACGTGGACGGGCTTTGTGGCAGCCGCGCGTGCGCAGCTTGGACTGGGGGGCGTCTGATGCAGATCGCGTTCTACAAAGGCAAGACGCGCCTCTTCAACCGGCTAACCAGTTGGTGGCTTCGCGGCCCCTACAGCCACTGCGAGTTGGTGCTGGGCACAAGCCAGATCGGCCAGGCCATTTGCGCCAGCAGCTCATTCCTGGACCACGGTGTGCGCGTCAAGCACATGACCTTGAAGCCCGAGCACTGGGACCTGGTGGACGTGGCTGGCGACGTCGGAGAGGCATGGGCCTGGATTCGCGCACACGAAGGCCAGGGCTATGACCTGCTGGGTCTGGCTGGCTTCGTTCTGCGCGTGCTTGGCCATGACCAGACCCGCTGGGTGTGCAGCGAGGCCGTGGCAGCGATGCTGCGCCGGCCCGATGCCTGGCGTTTTGACCCCTGCACCTTGTGGGCGGCATACGCCCCGCTGGTGGACCTTGAACCGGAGGCCGTGGGCCCATGAAAAACGAAACCATCGATCAGCTTGGCGCTGCCGGCAGTAAGACCATCGTGACGGGTGCAGCCCTGACCAGCTGGAGCTGGTTCACATCGAACGAGTTCCTGGGACTCTTCGGCGCAGCTATCGCCGTGGCTGGCCTGGTTCTCACCTGGTACTACAAGCGCAAGAGCAATGCGCGCCAGGAGGTCGAGCACCAGCTGCGCGTGGCCCGCCTGCGCAAGGGCTTGCACAGCGACACCGACTTGGGAGCCTTGGGGGCCGACGATGACTGATCGCTCCAAGTACTTCCCGCATCTGGCGGGCAGCCTGCTGCTGGCCACCGGCGCCGTGATGGCGTTCCTGGGAAAGTGGGAGCCCGACCAGCGCGACCCGGGCCTGGTCTACGCCGACCAGCTTGCCGGCGGCCTGCCCACCGTGTGCAAGGGCCTCACCAAGCACGTCACTACCAGGCCGTTGGTGGTGGGCCAGCGCTGGACCGTACAGCAGTGCGCGCAGGAGGAGGGCGCAGCGATCGAGGCGCTGCAACTGCGCCTGGCCAACTGCTTCACGCGGCTGCCGCCGCAGGCCGTGTTCGACATGGCAACCAGCCACGCCTGGAACAACGGCGTGGGCAACACCTGTGCCAGCCAGGCCATGGTCGCGTGGAACGTGGGGGATTGGGAGTTGGGGTGCGAGCGGCTGAGCAGGTCGAACGCCGGCAAGTTGGTGTGGTCGTACGTGCGCACGGGGCGCATGCTGGCCGATGGCCGACCGGAGATGAGGTTCGTGCAGGGTCTGGCGAACCGCCGGGCCGACGAGACCAAAACCTGCTTGGAGGGCCTGGCGCAATGATCATCGAAACGATCTTGGGCATGGTCTTCCTGACCGCTCCGGCCGCGCCCGCCCCCGAGCAGTACATTGCCACGGCCTATGCGCTTCCGGGCGTGAGCCTGGCCTACAGGGGCTGGGATGGCTGGGTGCAACCGCACCTATGCTTCGATCGCTGCAGCACGGTGCCGGGCCAGCGCACGCAGCTGCTGCGCGGCGAGCTGTCTGCCGCCGACATGGCAGACCTGCAGCTGACGGTGTGGCGCAAGGACGGCGACCGCTGGGTGCAGGTCATGCACTGCGCGCGCTGGTTCGACGGGCGGCCGATCTGCGCGAGGTGGGGCCAATGAGCGCCGGGGCCGCCGTCCTGGTGCTGAGCTTGCTGGCCAATGCCGCCCTGGGCTGGGCCTACCTCGGCCAGCGTGATGTGCTCGCCAAGGCGATCGAACAGCGAGACACCGCGCGCGCCGATGCCCTCGCCTGTAGCGATGCAACCGAAGCGCTGCGCGAGCTTGCCGCCAAGCGCGCCGCCGCCGCGGCGCCAGCCCGCGCCGTTGCCGCCAACACCGCGCGCACCCACCAACAGCGCGCCGACCACACCCTGGGCCTGCAGCCGAGCAAGCCTACCGACCTGTGCGCGAGCATGCAGGCGCTGGGCGACGAGTGGCTGCAGGGGAGGGTGCGACCATGAGGGCAGCTTTCCTGCTGCTGGGCGTGTTGGCGCTGGTGGGCTGCGCGAACCCCGCTCCCGCCGGCCGAACGCTGGTGCCCGTGCCGGTGGAGTGCCGCGAGCCTGTGCCCGCCCGGCCCGCCATGCCAACCGAGCTGCTGCTGCCCGGCGCGCACCCGTGGGTACTGCTGCGCGCGGCCCTGGCCGAGATCGACCGGCGCGAGGGTTACGAGGTGCAGCTGCGCGCGGCGCTGGTGACATGCACTGCGCCTGTCACTTCAGTGTCTGAGGCTGTCGAGTTTTGGGGGTGGTGAAGCGTTGTCGCACGTGCAGGACGATGATCCAGTGTGCGGGGCTGAATGTTCCGATTTCTACTTCGATGAGTGGTGCACAGGCGTGCGGCGACCAGCGCAGGAGGTCAGCGGATCCGCTTCAACCCTGGGCGTCCGCCTCCTGGCGAGGCAGGTGGCGGGATAGGAGTAGACGCTGCCTGAGCTGCAGCTGGTGTCGACGGCAGCGCTTGCGCTGGGGGCGCCACCAAAGTGGCCGTAATTTGCTGGAGCACATCGGTTGCTTGAGCGCAACAGTTTTGCGCGTCCACCGCGGCGTGACCTGCTGAGGACAGCAGGTAGTCAGCGGCTACGCGTTTTGTGCGTAGTGCTTCAACCCGCGCCGCAATTTTCTTCGAGAGCATGCGGGTCGCTGGGTCTTTGACCTCTGGCGCCGGATTCCGAAGGCGATTTATTAGCTGTTGGTGATGTCCACCTTCATGCCCGCTTCCAGAGCCTGGTATGGCCAAAGATTTTTCCCACTCAAGACAGCAATGGAAGACTGAATAGTAGGCGCGCGAGATCGCACTACGATAGCCAGCCTCATTTGAGAAGCCGCAGATTTTTTCTGCGGTTGTCAGGATATCGTGGGCAGCGATGGTCATTGCAGTGTCAGGCCCAAAAAGCCCACGCTGAACCCGGGAAGGTCCAACTCTTTCTCGACCAAGCGATCCGTCAGAAGCCAAGTCAAACGGGCAGCCTCTGCTGGGCTCACCAAAATTGGCCACTCCACGGACATTGCAGGACCACCGGCTGCGCGAGGGAGCGCAATGATCGAGAGGTCGTAGCTGGCCCAGTTCCGTCGTGCTTCGCGCAAGACAGCACCCGCCTCGTCAAACATTCTTGCGACGTGAGCGTCCTCAAGTCCCAATTCCAACACGACAGGATGATTCGCCTTTATCTTGTCGATGTAGTTCGTTGGTCCGAGGTTTTCTTTACGCATATCCGCATTCTCCAAAGCATTTTTTGCAGCATTGAACGCACCCAGCGCGATCGCTCCGTGCATCAGGTGAACCAGGTTTTGGTCTGAGCGATTGGCGATGATCTTGGGCAAGATATCTTGGCCTTTCGTCGCAAATCCCATGTTCACAAAATGCTGGAATCGCATGTGCATGGCTTGCTCCCTGAAGTTGTTGTGCTCCAGATTGCGACACCAGCGCTCCACCTCTTCGTCTTTTCCCAAAACGGATGCCAACTTCGCCAATATGAGATTCCCATCGGCGACATCAGTTTTAGAAAGCTCCACCGCTCGCGCGTGAAGCGCGGAAAAAGCGGCCCGATCGTAGTTGTCCCAGGACCCCACGGTGTCGTGGAAAACATCGAAGTCCGCCGAAAGAACATCGGCAGCGGAAAGCGGCACAGGTCTCACAGGCACGACCCTGTGGACACAAAAAAAGCCCGTGGCTGAGGGCGATATGTAACGAAAAAGTAACCTGACATCGATCCGATAGTACACCGCAGTGCTTACAACGCAAGAAGTAAAAGGCCGAGCGGCGGTGTGGACTGTATCGCCGGCGCATCGTGGGCAGCGTCAGACGGATGAGCCCCAGTAGAGTGCCGCCCCCGCCGCTGGGGGAAGAGAAGACTGCGAGCATGGCACTCAGGCCTGGAGCTCACCCCAGGGTGCTGGTACGCGGGGAACTGGCTGAGATCGACCGGCGCGAAGGCTACGTGGTGCAGCTCCGCGCGGCGTTGGTGGCGCGCACCGCGTCAGTGTCGCTCAGTCTTCATCTTCCCTGAGAACGTCTTTGGGTCCAAAGGTCTCCGGGATTTTGCACCCTGGGCACACGACCTCAAATTCGGCGAATGCGCCGTGATGCTGCATGAAGTTGAAGTAGGTCTCTTTGGTGCGCATGCAGGTGACGCTGCCAAGCACAACCCGCGTGGTCTCAATCTTTCCTTGGACGAAATGGTTTTCTGTTTTCCACATGGTCATTGAAGTTCTCCTTTGGCTGGTTTGGCGGGGCTGACCTTCAGTTCCAGCTCACACCCTTGGTGGAAGTATTCTTACTGATTGTTTATCCAGTGGCGCACAATTTCGGCCATGACATGGGACCAGATCACCATCGCGCTGTTCGGCGCCCTCGCGGCCTGGCTGTCGCAGACCCGCACGGACCGCCTTCGCCGCTGGGCCTGCATCTTCGGCATGCTGGGGCAGCCCGGGTGGTTCTATGCCGCGTGGACGGCCCAGCAGTGGGGGATCCTGCTGCTGTGCGTGATCTACTGCGGGGCATGGATGCATGGCGTGTGGATCCACTGGATTCGGCCCAGCCCCCAGAAGGGGGAAGGCGTGGACACCGTTACCCTACTGCCCCAAAAAAGACAAAGCCCCTGACCTTGCGATCAGGGGCTTCCTCTGGACGGCCCTGCAGGGGGTGGCACCGATTTCCACCTCTCGTACTTTCACGGTTCTCGCGAACCGCCATTGACACGGCACAAGCAGGGTCATCACGTCCGGCACTTCAACCGGCGGGCCGGAGTTTACACCGTAGCCCAGATTGGAGCCAGAGATGGGCCACGAGGGCTTGGCGCAGAGGTTGATGGCGCCGCACGGGCAGTTCAAGAGCCAGTAGGGCTACTCCTCGTCTGACACTTCCACCCCAATTCGGTACACGACCAATGCCCGCATGGCCGCCTGGAGTGGCGTGAGGCCTTCCTGGTAGCGCGGGTTGCCCGTGAGCGACACGACGGCGGCGCACCAGATCCACCCTTTGCCGGGCATGGGGGAGATCATGACCCGCTCCTTTTCGAGCAATGGGCCGGCGGCGGCCCAGTCACTTGAGTAGGCCGGCCCAGGGGGTTGGCCGATGGCCTTGGCCACCCAGCGGTCGAGCAGCTTGCCGGCGAGGTCGGCGGTTTTCATGAGGCCGGCGGTGCCTGCAGGGGTATCTGCACCCCGTCCACGCCGATCATCACGCCGGGGGTGTTGATGTCGTGCTCGATCAGCACGCCCATGAATTTCTCGCCCACCACGGGCTTCGGCCCCTTGGTAGGCTGACCGGTGCTGACGGTGGCGCGCATGTCGTTCAGCGCCTGGTGCTGGTCTAGAGTGATGATGACCTTCTGCGGATATTTCTTGTCGTGGGCTGCCCAATGGGCGGACAGCGCCTGCTGGATTGCGGAGTAGATGTGGGCCATGGCAGAGATTGTCGCAGGGGCAAAATCTGTTCCGCAAAGAAAAAGCGGCCCGCGCCAACGCTGGCTTTGCCGAGTGTGGCGCGACCAATTTTGCGGAACGATTTTGCACGTAACCTGTTGATTCGCAAGGAATCAGCCCANACTTAAAATCCGCCGCTTTCCTGAAAAGGGGCGTGCCGGTTCGACCCCGGCTCGGGGCACCAGATAACGGTTTACAGCTATCAATTGCATAGCTGTCTTTTTCGCAATTCTCGAATCATTTCCGCAGGCGCCACTGCCCGTTGTCCTCAGCCGTATCACTCCCCGGCGGTCGGCAGCCATACGCTGGCGACCAGACCCGGGCCGTCCTGCGCAGGCGCCAATTCCAGCCCTCCGCCCATCAACTGCGCATAGCGCGCCACGATGGACAGGCCCAGCCCCGCACCCTGGCCCAGGCGCACGCCTTGATCGCCCTGCGCCCAGCGCTGCAGCAGGCGCTGGGCCAGCTCGGCGTCCACACCAGGGCCGTTGTCGGCCACGCTCAGCACCGCATGCCCGCCGCGCACCTGCAGTGCCACGGTGATGCGCGGCGGGCTGCCGTGCCCGTAGCGCAGCGCGTTGTCCAGCAGGTTGTTCAGGATGCCCTCAATGAGTGCGGCATCTGCGCGCACCTGCACGGTCTGGTCCAGGCCTTCTGCGCCCAGGTCCACGCCCATAAAGTCTGCGCGCGGCAGGAGGCGCAGCACGACATCGCGCACCAGGGTGTTGAGCTCCATCGTCTGCAGTACCAGGGCAATGCCGCCTTCGGCCGCGCGTGCCAGCGCCAGCAACTGGTCCACCGTGCGGCTGGCCCGCTGCTCGGCCTCGGTGATGCCTTGGAGCTCGCTGCGCCAGACGGCGGGGTCGTCCTGCGCCAGCGCGTGGGAGGCCTGCGCGCGGATGCCTGCGAGCGGCGTGCGCAGCTCGTGCGCCACATTGCCGGCGAACTCGCGCTGGGCATGCAGGCTGTGCTGCACCCGCGCCAGCAGGCCATCCAGGGCCACGCCCAGGCGTTGCACATCGCTGCTGCCCGCCTGCTGCGTCAGCGCCTGGGGCAGGGGCTGCAGGTCGGCCGCGTCGCGCTGGTCGACGGCATCCTGCAGGGCGGTCAGTGGCCGCAGGTCGCGTTCGATGCCGCGCAGCAGCCAGGAGCCCAGCACCACCAGCAGCCACAGCTGGGCCAGGCCCGAGTACACCAGCAGCCTGCGCAGCAGGTGCGTGCGCTCGGCCGTGGTCTGCGCCATGACCACCGTGAAGGAGGGCGTTCCCTGGGTGAGCAAGGTCACGCGGCGCAGCTCCAGCCCCTCGCGCGCGAGCCGCGAAAACGCATGGGTGCTGCCCGGGGCCACCGTGCCTGCCGCCAGCCCATGGTCGCCAGCGATGAAGCTGCCGTCGGGCCCGTACACCGCAAACCACACCGTCTCGCTCTGGTCGAAGCGCAGCAGGTCCACCTCGCGGGGCGTCAGGTCGATCCGCAGCGTGCCGGCGCCCTGGCCGCTGCGGTCGTTGTGGCCGCCGCCGTGCACCAGCGCCGCCAGCGCATGGGCGTCGTCCAGCAGGGCGCGGTCAAAGGCCTGCGCCACGAAGTGGTTGCCCACGCCCAGCACCACGGCGCTGCCCAGCCCCCAGATCAGCAGCAGCGACAGCAGCACGCGGCGCCCGATGCGCTGGCGCAGCGCGGGCGGGCGGTGGCTATGCGGGGCCAGTGGCATCGTCCTCCAGCACGTAGCCCAGCCCGCGCAAGGTGCGTATGGCAGCGCCGCTGCCCGCAATCCTGCGCCGCAGGCGCGAGAAGGAGGCTTCCAGTGCGTTGTCGCCCACCGCCTCGCCCGCATCCGACAGGCGCGCGGAAAGGTCGCCCTTGCTCAGCACGCGGCCAGGGGGCGTCATCAGCTCCCACAGCAGATCGAACTCGCGCGCAGGCAGCTCCAGCGGCTGCCCGGCCACGCTGACGCGGCGCGCCTGCCGGTCCAGCGCCAGCCGGCCCACGGAGACCAAGTCGGCCGTGCCGCTGGCGCGCCGCAGCAGGGCGCGCAGGCGGGCCTCGACCTCTTTCAGTTCGTAGGGCTTGCCCAGGTAGTCGTCGGCCCCGGCGTCCAGCCCGGCGATGCGTTCCTCGGTGCTGTCGCGTGCGCTGAGCACCAGCACGGGGGTGCGGTCACCGCGCGCGCGGGCGCTGCGCAGGGCGGTGAGCCCGCTGCCCAGGCCACTGCGGGCGTGCGCCGCATGGGGCAGGTTCAGGTCCAGCAGCACGGCATCGAAGGCCTGCACGGCCCACCAGTGCTGGGCGTCTTCCACGGTGTGGGCCAGCTCGACGCGGTGGCCCGCGTTCTCAAGGCCCCGGGCCATGGTGCGGCTCAGCACGGGGTCGTCTTCCACCAGGAGGAGGCGCATGGGAGGAGGGGCTACGTGGAATTACGCATGGCCGGGATCAGCCTGCGATCAGGTTCGATGGAGATAGTCCTCACCAGCATACCCCAGCCCTGTGCGGCATCGACAGGCCATCTGGGGTATCCCAAAAATCTTCATGGAGACAAATTTCATGGTCAACCGCAATATGGTCCGGGGCTTTGCCCTCATGGCCCTGGCGCTGGGCTTCGGCCTGCCGTCGATGGGTTACTCGCTGGGCCAGCTCAGCCGTGCCGGCCCGGGGCTGTTCCCGTTCATCGTCAGCTGCATGCTGTTCGCCATCGGGGTCATCACCGTGGTGCGCGCGCGCCTGGTGGCGCCGGTGCCGATGGATTTCCAGGTGCGCAACATCGGCATCATCCTGGGCAGCCTGTGCGGCTTTGCGGCCCTGTCGCACTTCGTGAACATGATTGCGGGCATCGTCTTCCTGGTGTTCTGCTCGGGGTTTGCCGGCACGTCGTACTCGGTGGTGCGCAACCTCAAGATCGCCGCGGTGCTGGTCGGCATCGCCTTCATGTTCCAGAAGCTTCTGGGCGTCAACCTGCCGCTGTACTGAGGTCGCCATGGACGTTCTTCACAACCTCGCGTTCGGCTTCAGCCACGCACTGACACTGCAGAACCTGATGTTCTGCGCCCTGGGCTGCACCGTGGGCACCCTGGTGGGCCTGTTGCCAGGCCTGGGCCCGCTGGCCACCATCAGCCTGCTGCTGCCGCTGACCTATTCCATCGACACGACCGGCGCGCTGATCATGCTGGCCGGCATCTACTACGGAGCGCAGTACGGCGACAGCGTGAGCGCCATCACCATGAAGATCCCGCACGCCAGCTCGATCGTGGCGTGCATCGACGGGTACCAGATGACCTTGAAGGGCAAGACGGGCCTGGCGCTGTTCACGGCGGGGGTCTCCAGCTTCATCGGCGGCACGGTGGCCATTGTGGTGCTGGCGTTCCTGGCCCCCAGCCTGGGCGAAGTGGCCTTTCTGTTTGGCCCTGCGGACTACTGTGCGCTGATGCTGGTCGGCTTCGTGTGCGTGAGCTTCGTCACCACCGGCAGCCTGCTCAATGGCCTGGCCATGTGCATGGTGGGCGTGCTGCTGGGCTCGATCGGCACCGACGTCAGCAGCGGCCTGGCGCGCTTCACCTTCGACATGCCCTTCCTGGCAGACGGCGTGGGCATCGTGAGCATTGCGCTCGGCTGCTTCGGCATTGCCGAGATCACCAAGAACCTGGATGCGCGCGAAGAGCGTTCGCCCTTCAACGGCAAGATCAAGCTGATGCCCACCTGGCCCGAGTTCAAGCGCATCATCCCCAGCGCCCTGCGTGGCAGCGTGGTGGGCTCCATCCTGGGCATTCTGCCCGGTGGCGGGCCGGTGATTGCACAGTTTGCGGCCTATGCGCTGGACAAGAAGGTCAGCAAGTACCGCCACGAGATCGGTACCGGCTGCATCGAGGGCGTGGCCGGCCAGGCCGCTGCCGACGAGGCCGCCGCGCGCACCAGCTTCATCCCGCTGATGAGCATCGGCATCCCCGAGAACGCCGTGATGGCACTGATGATGGCCGCCTTCATCATCAAGGGCATCCAGCCCGGCCCGAACATGATCGCCGGCCATCCCGAGCTCTTCTGGGGCCTGGTGGCCAGCATGTGGGTTGGCAACTGCTTTTTGCTGATCCTGAACGTGCCGCTGGTGCGCTACTGGCTGTCGGTGTTCAAGATCCCGTACAACGTGCTGTTCCCGGCCATCCTGTTCTTTTGCTGCATCGGCACCTACAGCATCAACAACAACCTGGACGACGTGTTCATCACCGTGGCCTTCGGCGCGCTGGGCTACCTCTTCATGCGGCTGGCGATGGACCCTTCACCGCTGATGCTGGGCTTCATCCTGGGCCCCATGCTGGAGGAGAACTTCCGCCGATCCATGCTGCTGTCGCGCGGCAGCTTCGATGTGTTCGTGAGCCGCCCGATCAGCGGCACGCTGCTGGGCCTCATCGCTGCTTTCATCCTGTGGCAGACGGTGGCTTTCTTCCGTCAGCGCGGCGCCAATGCCAAGCCGTTGGCTATAGAGCCAGCGGTCACCTGAGCTTCACCCCCCGCTTGGTGAAGGCAAGGGCTGGCCGCCATGCGGCCAGCCCTTGTTTTTCGCGTCTTGTGGATGATGGCGTTCGGTCACTTCGCGCTCCGTGTTTTCATGCGGATTTGCATTCAATCGGATAGCCAGGCGGGGAGCCGCAGACAGTGCTTTCGCACGGCAAGGCGACCGAATGACTTTATACGTTTGAAGGCAAAGCCGCATTAGTGGCGAGAAACAGCTGTTTCCAGCAATCCCATCGCTTTGTGCACGGCACCCATCCGTTTGCTTTGGGCGTGGGCTGCTTGCACGATGTCGCCCATGGCATTCGAAGCGTGCGTGGCCGATGCCTGAATGACGTCCATGATGCTGCCTGTGGCCTGCACGTGGGCGTCGCCATCGCGCACCCGCTGGGACGATGCCGCAATCAAGGTCTTGATCTCCTGGGCAGCGCCAGCGCTTCTCTGGGCCAGGCCGCGGACCTCGTTGGCCACCACGGCGAAGCCTCTTCCCTGGTCGCCGGCACGTGCAGCTTCCACCGCCGCATTGAGTGCCAGCAGGTTGGTCTGGAACGCAATGCCGTCTATCAAGCCGACGATCTCTGCAATGCGCTGCGAGTCACTGCGTATGGCACCCATCGTCTCTACTGCGTCGGCGGTGGCGCTGGTTCCAGCGTGGGCCACCTGCAGCATTTTCTGGGTTTGCTGGTGCGCTTCGTTGGCCTTGCTGGCGCTCTCGGACACCAGTGCATTGAGCTGCTCGAACGCGATCTGCAGGGTATGGGTGGCTTCGAAGCGCGCCGTGATGTCGGTCGCGTACTTGACGACCTTGAATGGCCGGCCCGTGCTGTCCATGACCGGGTTGTAGCTCGCTTCGATCCATACCGATTGCCCGTTCTTGCCCACCCGCTGGAATTGGCCTGAATGGACATTGCCAGAACCAAGGCGGTGCCAGAAGGCCAGGTAGTCGGACGTATTGCGCTGTTCTGGGGGCACGAATATGCGATGGTGCTGCCCTACGATCTCGCGCTCGTCCCGATACCCCATGGCGTCGAGAAAGTTGCGGTTGGCTCGCATGATGGTCCCGTCCAGTCCGAACTCGATGACGGCCTGTGCACGGTTGATTGCCATCAACTGGCTTTGTGCTTCGGCATCTCCCAGTGCCTGTGCGGTGATGTCCATCGCGTACTTCACGACCTTGAGGACCGTACCGTCCTCGCGCACCACGGGGCTGTAGTTGGCTTGCAGCCAAATGTCGCGGCCATCACCGCGCAGGCGCCGGCAGCGGCCAATGAAAGCCTCGCCCCGCTTGAGCTTCTTCCAGAAGTCCGAATACTCGGCGGATTGCGCTTCCTGGGGATCCACAAAAATCCGGTGGGGCTGGCCGGCAATGTCTTTCAATGCATAGCCCATCGCGTGCAGGAAATTGTCGTTTGCGGCCAGGATCACGCCCTCGGGAGTGAATTCGATGACAGCTTGATTCCCGTACAAGGCGCGGAGCTGGCGCCGCATCATGCGGCTGCCAAAGACGGTTCGCAAGAACCCCGAGGGAATGGACTTTCTCATGGAAACACCTGGTTGCACTTCTGGAGGCGATAGAGTATTTGCGCGGTTGCATCTTCTCTGTAGTCAATTGCGCCGTCTGGCTGCACGCTTTTGCCGGTAGTCGCGCCTTTGCGCCAACACTACGATCGGATGGGCCTGCCCCATTGATGGCGTGCAGCTTGTGCCGTGTGCCCCCTGCGCGGGGCTATGTGCAATGGCTTCTGCGCCACGCCATCCAAATGGCCTTGGCGCCATGAGAAAATAGCGCTATCGTGGGGCTGAAAGGCTGCACCAGCGCCGACAAGGCTCCATCTTTCCCCCATTCCAGGGCAAGCCAGCAGGCATGAGGCTTGCCGACCCCGGTTACGGGCACTATTACGATCCAGTCATGTCAAGTTACAACGCACCCTTCGAAATCCACGTCCACGGCCAGGTCCAACTGCGCGCCGATGCCAGCTTCGACCAGATCCAGGAGGCCTTGAAGCCCTTGTGGAAGTATGCTGGCGCGCGTTCGCTGGCCGATGGCGCCGCCAGTGCCTATGAAGAAGAGCCGGGCATCAAGTTCGACGCGCAGGAGCATTTGCTGCAGATGTGCTGGACCGTGCGCGGCGATGAGGACTTCCGCCAGTCGCTGGATGAGATGTGCATGAGTCTCAACGAGCTGTCCGAGCTGGGCGCTGCCATCGAGGTCACCTTCTACGACGCCGACTTCGATGAAGACGAAGACGGCGAAGAGGGCGCCGAGTCGCGCGACGACTTCCTGATGCTCTTCGTGGGCCCCACGCCGGCCGCCATCATGCAGGTGCAGCGCGACCTGCTGGTGCAGGATGTGGTGAACATGATGGAACGCCATTTCGACGGTGCCGAGCTGGGTGGTGTGGTGGCCGAGATCGACAAGCTGTTCAGCCAGCGCTTCGATGCCCTGGTGAACTCGCTGGAGATCGGCAAGCCCCCGCGCGGCCCCGGTGGCGGCGGTTCGGGCGGCAGCGGCCATGGTGGCGGCGGGCGCCGTCCGCGCCACCTGCACTGATCCTTCGGTTCCCCAGCATCAGTCTCCCAACGGCCCTTCAGGGAAGTGGGGAGCGTGACGCATGACGACGACCGCCCCGGCGCTGCTGCCCTACCTGCAGTCCTACCCCGCCCCCTTGCAGCAGCAGGCCCGCGACCTGCTCGCCCAGGGCCGGCTGGGTGTGGCACTGCTCAAGAAGTACCCCGAGGCCCATGCCGTGCGCAGCGACAAGGCGCTGTACGACTATGCGCAGGAGCTGAAAAGCCGCCACCTGCGCAATGC
Organism: Acidovorax sp. Root219; assembly: GCF_001428665.1. Lineage (GTDB taxonomy): Bacteria > Pseudomonadota > Gammaproteobacteria > Burkholderiales > Burkholderiaceae_C > Acidovorax. The sequence continues at coordinate 296,008 of NZ_LMIJ01000001.1, read as the reverse complement.
GGGCACCATCAACAAAGTTATCTTCGACAACAAGATCCACGTGGTGCGGCATGCCCTGGGGCTGCACACCACCGTGTCACGGGTGCAGGGCAATCGCCTCGCCACCAAACATGAAATCCGCATCGCCGCGATGTTCAAGCAAGGGCCCGATGAATTCTTGCGCATGATCGTCGTGCACGAACTCGCGCACCTGCGCGAGAAGGACCACGGCAAGGCCTTCTACCAGCTGTGCCAGCACATGGAGCCGCAGTACCACCAGTACGAGTTCGATCTGCGCCTGTACCTCACGCATGTCGAGCACTCGGGCGAGCGGCTGTGGGGTGGGGCGCCTGCGTAACGATGTGGGCGAAAGCGAGGGGGTGGGTTGCCGAGCGCTGGCGGGGCTCATACGGATTTGCATTTGATCGTATAGCTAGGCGGGAGCCGCAGACAGTGCTGTAGCACGGCAAGGCGAACCAACGACGCTATACGGTTAAAGGCAAATCCGTATCAGCTCATCCCCACTTGCAGCGCTCCTGGGCCGGCACGGGCTCGGGCGCGGGTTTCTCGCTGTCGCGGTTGAAATCGAAGCCGGTGATCACCACCAGGCGGCGGTAGACCGGCGAACCATTGGCCATGGGCCTGGCCGGTGGTGTGCCGAACGGGGCCGAGGCGTGCACCAGCTTGAGCATGTGCTCATCCAGCGCCTTGTCCTGCGATGACTGCAGCACGTCTGCCTGGATCACCGAGCCGTCGTTGCCCAGGGTGACGCCCACCACGCCCTGGCCGTACAGCTTGCGCCCGTCCTGGCTCGGGAAATAGCGCGTGCCGCAATCTTCGATGCGCATCTTCATGCGCTCGTAGTAGGTCTTCATGGGCGCGCTCATCTTCGCGCTCGGTGATATGTACAGATCCCGGGGAAGGTTGGCGCGGCCTTCGATCTCCGCGATGCGGGCGCGCAGCCGCTGCTTGCGCACGGTCTCCGGCATCTCCGCCAACTGGCGCTTGAGGTCCTGGATCATCGCGCGCTGGGCTTTTTCAAGCTCCGCGATCTGTTCCTGTGCCAGGTCCTGTGGCGAGGGTGCGGAAGGAGGGGCCGTCTGCGCCACGGCGCAGGCGACTGCCAGCAGCGGCACGAGGGTGATGAGCCGTAGGGCTCGCATGGAGGTGGTCATGCCGGGTCGGTCGTCAAGAAGCGCCAAAAAAGCCAGCGCGCCTAGGCTGCGCTGTGTTCGGTGGTGTGAGATGCAATCGCCACCGTCTGGCAGCGGTCGGCGGGCAGGTCCAGCCAGCGCTGTGCCGCCGCCTGCAACTGGGGCAGGCCGCCGGTGGTGAAGAGCTGCGCCTGCGGCGCCCCCGTGCTGGCGGCTGCCAGCAGGCCGGCGCTTTCGAGTAGGCGCCGCGTCTGGCGCGCCACGGGCTCGCCAGTCTCGATGAAGCGCACCGCAGGGCCCACCAGCGTGCGCAGGTCGCGCTCGGCAAAGATGTAGTGCGTGCAGCCCAGCACCAGCGTGTCGATGGCACCGGCGCCGGTGCCGAAGGCGCCCATGGCGTCGATATAGCGTTCGCACAGTTCCCAGGTCTCGGTGCCCTGGGGGCTTGCGGGCACGGGGCGGTCCACGCTGCGTTCGATGGCGTGGGCCAGGCCATCGCAGGGCTGCACCACGAACTCGGCCTGGCCCTGCAGGCTGGCCAGCAGCTTGCCGAACTTGGCGCTGGTCAGGGTGCCGCGCGTGCCGATCACGCCCACCCGCCCGGTCTGCGTCACGGCCAGGGCGGGCTTGATGGCCGGCTCCAGCCCCACCAGCGGCAGCGCCGGGTAGCGGCTGCGCACCTCGTGGATGGCCGCTGCCGTGGCCGTGTTGCAGGCCACCACCAGCGCCTTGATGCCATGCTGCTCCAGCAGGTGGCGCGTGATGGCATGCGTGCGCGCACCCACATAGGCATCGCCGCGCTCGCCATAGGGGGCATGCGCGCTGTCGGCCAGGTAGACGAAGCGCTCGTGCGGCAACTCGGCGCGCAGCGCCCGCAGCACGCTGAGGCCGCCCACGCCGCTGTCAAAGACGCCGATGGGCTGGGAATTCGGGGAGGTCATTGGCGGGATGGGACGGGGCGGGCGGTGGAAAAGAAAAGCGTGCCGAGCAATGTAACTCCACCGCGCCTGCGGCGCACGGGCGCTGGTAGGAAAACCTGTTGCGTGCCAAGAAAAATCCCCCGGCCATGCCTGATGCACTGCGGGGGATCGTGGTCTTGGCCGGGCTCTTCAGCCGGCGCCGTCAGCCGGTCAGGCCGCCGCTACCTCGATACCGCGGAACTCACCGGTCGCAATCCGCTTTTGCCACTCCGCCGGCCCGGTGATGTGGGCACTCGTCCCCCCCGCATCCACCGCCACTGTCACCGGCATGTCCACCACGTCGAATTCGTAGATCGCTTCCATTCCCAGGTCCGCAAAGCCCAGCACCTTGGCGGTCTTGATGGCCTTGCTCACCAGGTAGGCGGCGCCCCCCACGGCCATCAGGTAAGCACTCTGGTGCTTCTTGATCGCCTCGATGGCCACCGGGCCGCGTTCGGACTTGCCGATCATCGCGATCAGGCCGGTCTCGCCCAGCATCATCTCGGTAAAACCGTCCATGCGCGTGGCGGTGGTCGGTCCGGCGGGGCCCACGGCTTCGTCACGCACCGGGTCCACCGGGCCCACGTAGTAGATCACGCGGTTGGTGAAGTCCACAGGCAGCTTCTCGCCCTTGGCCAGCATGTCCTTGATGCGCTTGTGCGCGGCATCGCGGCCGGTGAGCATCTTGCCGTTGAGCAGCAGGGTGTCGCCGGGCTTCCAACTGGCCACTTCTTCCTTGGTCAGGGTGTCCAGGTTGACCTTCTTGCTCTTGTTGTAGTCGGGTGCCCAGTTCACGTTGGGCCACAGGTCCAGCGAGGGCGGGGTCATGTACACCGGGCCCGAGCCATCCATCACGAAGTGCGCATGGCGCGTGGCCGCGCAGTTGGGGATCATGGCCACGGGCTTGCTGGCCGCGTGCGTGGGGTACATCTTGATCTTCACGTCCAGCACCGTGGTCAGCCCGCCCAGGCCCTGCGCACCGATACCCAGGGCATTGACCCTGTGGTACAGCTCCAGGCGCATTTCCTCGACCTTGTCGAGCTTCTCGCCGCGCGAGGACTTGGCCTGCAGCTCGTACATATCGAGGTCGTCCATCAGGCTTTCCTTGGCCAGCAGCACCGCCTTCTCGGCCGTGCCGCCGATGCCGATGCCGAGCATGCCCGGCGGGCACCAGCCGGCGCCCATGGTGGGCACGGTCTTGAGCACCCAGTCGATGACGCTGTCGCCGGGGTTGAGCATGATCATCTTGCTCTTGTTCTCGCTGCCGCCGCCCTTGGCCGCGACGGTGATGTCCAGGCTGCTCCCCGGCACGATCTGCGCGAAGATCACCGCAGGCGTGTTGTCCTTGGTGTTCTTGCGGTCGAACTCGGGGTCGGCCACCACGCTGGCGCGCAAGGTGTTGTCGGGGTGGTTGTAGCCACGGCGCACGCCTTCGTTGATGGCGTCTTCCAGGCCGCCGGGGAAGCCTTCCCAGCGCACGTCCATGCCCACCTTCAAAAACACGTTGACGATGCCGGTGTCCTGGCAGATGGGGCGCTGGCCGGTGGCGCTCATCTTGCTGTTGGTCAGGATCTGGGCGATGGCGTCCTTGGCCGCGGCGCTCTGCTCGCGCTCGTAGGCGCGCGCCAGGTGGGCGATGTAGTCGCTGGGGTGGTAGTAGGAGATGTACTGCAGCGCAGCAGCAACGGACTCGACGAGATCGTCGTACTTGATCGTGGTGGTCATCGTGTTTCTGTCGTGGGCGGAACGGGTGCGTGTCTGTGCACGCTGGCTGCCGCCTGGGACGGCGCCGGGCACAATTATCCCACCCGCGTGCTGACAGGGGACTGGCACGGGAAATGACCCGCATTCGCTGAGCCGCGGCGCAAAAGATAGGATGGCGCAACTTCACCATCTGGCGCCTTCACCCATGGTCTACGCCTCGACAGAGCTTGAGTTTCTCGGTGCCCTTCTGGCGGCCGCAGCGCGTGAGGAAATCATGCCCCGCTTCACGCGCCTGTCTGCGGTGGACCGCCGGCAAAAGACCTCGGCCTTCGATATCGTGACGGAGGCGGATGAAGCCGCAGAGGCCGCCATCCTGTCCGCCCTGAGGGCACGGTACGCAGGCGCGTCCTTCATCGGCGAGGAGTCCGCCGGGCGCGATCCGTCGCTGCTCGCCACCATCGCCACGGCCGATCTGGCATTCATCATCGATCCGCTGGACGGTACCAAGAACTTCGCCTCGGGCCTGCCGCTGTTCGGCGTGATGGCGGCCGTGACCGTGGCGGGGGAGGTGGTCGCCGCGGCCATTCACGACCCCGTGCGCGCGGATACGGCCTTTGCCATCAAGGACGGCGGCGCGTGGATGCAATCGGCAGGCGGCGAGCCCACAGTGCTGCAGGTGGCGCCGCCGGTGCCGGTGGGCCAGATGGAATGCGTGGTGGGCACCAACTTCCTGCCGGAGCCGCTGCGCACAGAGGTCAACTCCCGGCTGTCGCGCCTGGGCATGAGCACCTGGTTGCGCTGCGCGGCGCACGAGTACCGGCTGGCGGCGGCCGGCCATGTGCACGCCCTGTTCTACAACCGGCTCATGCCCTGGGACCATGCCGCCGGCTGGCTACTGCACCGTGAGGCGGGCGGGTATGCGGGCCACTTCGATGGCAGTGGCTACCTGGCATCCCACACGACCGGCGGGCTGGTCTGTGCGAGCGACCAGCGCAGCTTCGACGCCCTGCGCGCGGCCTTGCTGGCATAGCCTGCTGGCGGGGCGGGATCAGGCGGGCTCGTCCTCGGTACCGGGCTCTTCGCTGTCTTCTTCTGGGTACATGTCCGCATCCACGTCCACCAGGGGCTCTGCGGGCAGGTCGCCGTCCGTGTCGTCTGCGGATGCGAGGGATTCCATGTGGTCGGGCAGGATGTCGCGCGCTTCGCGGTGCAGGCCGGGCTCCACGCTGGCGCGCTCGCCGGTGCCGTAGCGGTCGGTGTCCATCTCCGGGTCGGCGCTGTAGACGCCAGCGCTGTCGCTGCCCGAGTCGGACGCATCGCTGGGGCCCATGCTGTCATTGCCGGTGGCGCTGTGGGTGGGCGGGAGGTTGTCGGCGTCGATGCCGAGCAGGCTGCTGTTGGCCATGGAAGTCTCCGATCTGGCTGGGTGCGCACCGGTCAACGGGAGTCGGCACGGCAATGGCGGTGCGGCCACTGTGGTGCCATGGTGCGCGCGCCCTGCGCTGCGCGGTGTAAGAACATGCCGACGATTGCTACCGATGGTCACGGGGACCGCTGCGCTGGGCTTTTTGTCAGCTGCCGCGCTCTTACAAACTTCCGATCACGGACGGCGTGAAGTCCACGGCACCGTCCGGCTTTTCGCCCTGCGACCAGGCCAGGAGCGAATCCGCCGGCATGGGGCGGGCAAAGAAGAAGCCTTGCAGTTCATCGCAGTCCATGGCCAGCAGGATGTCGCGCTGGCCGATGGTTTCCACGCCCTCGGCCACCACGCGCAGGCCCAGCGCGTGCGCCAGGCTCACCACGGCGCTGACCACGGCGCGGGCGTCCTCGCTGTCTTCCAGGTCGTTGACGAAGCTGCGGTCGATCTTGAGCTGCTGCGCGGGCAGTTGGCGCAGGTAGTTGAGGCTGGAGTAGCCGGTGCCGAAATCATCGATGGACAAAAACACGCCAATGCGTGCCAGCCCGTCGAAGGTGCGCTGCGTGGCCTTGATGTCCTCCATGGCCACCGACTCGGTGATCTCGCACAGCAGCTGCGAGGCATCCAGGCCGTGGAACTGCAGCGCATGCTCGATACGCTCGGCCAGGCCGCTTTCGCGCAACTGGTGCACCGACAGGTTGATGGCCACGCGCATGCGCATGCCGCTGCGGGCCCATTCGGCCGTCTGGCGGCAGGCCTCGTTGATGACCCAGGCGCCCAGGCGCCCGATCAGGCCAAAGCGCTCGGCCAGGGTGATGAACACCATGGGGGGCACCATGCCGTGCTTGGGGTGGCTCCAGCGCAGCAGGGCTTCCACGCCGCTGATCTGGCCGCGCGTGCCGTCGATCTTGGGCTGGTAGTGCAGGGCCAGCTCGCCCCGGTCCAGCGCCTGGCGCAGGTCGTTCAGCAGCTCCAGTTGTTCCGATGCGTCCGAGCCCATGTGGGGCTCGAACAGCGCGTAGCAGCCACCGCCTGCACGCTTGGCGGCGTACATGGCCGCATCGGCGTTGGCCACCAGCTTGTTGCGATCGCCATGGTCGGGGTGCACCACGATGCCGATGGAGCAGGCGATCTGCACCTTCTTGCCAGACACCTCGAAGGGCCGTGACAGCGATTCGAGCACGCGGTTGGCCATGCTGACGCAGGCGGCCACGTCGGTCACATCTTCCAGCAGGATCAGGAACTCGTCTCCGCCCACGCGGGCCACCGTGTCGCTCTCGCGCGCCTCCTGGCGCAGCCGGTCCGCTGCGCTGCGCAGAATCACGTCGCCGGCCGCATGGCCGAACGAGTCGTTGATGGGCTTGAAGCCGTCGAGGTCCACGAACAGCACGGCCAGCCGGTCTTCCACGCGCAGGTGGTTGGTGCGATCGAGGCGCAGCAGGGCGTGGATGAGGCGGTCCTCGAACAGCAGGCGGTTGGGCAGGCCGGTGAGTGCGTCGGCAAAGGCGCGCTGCTGCAGTTCGTCGTTGGCGGCCTGCAGGCGGGTGTTGCTCTCCTGCAGCGATTGGGTGAGCTGCTGCGCCGTGCTCTGCAGCCGCGCGTCCAGGATGGAGGTGAACAGCGTGCTCACCAGCAGCATGCCGGTGGCGATGAGCACCATCGCCGTCATGCCCGGGCCACCGAGCTCGCCCGCGCTCAGGCACACGGCGCCCACCGCAAAGCGGGCCGCTGCCATGCCGGTGTAGTGCATGCCGCAGATGGCCACTGCCATCACGAACGAGGCGGCCAACTGGTAGCCCACGCGCTGGCTGGGCCGCACGCGGCGCAGCAGCTTGAAGATGAGCAGCGCCGAGGCCGAGGCCAGCACCGCGATCAGCACCGACAGGACGACCACCCGGTAGTCCCAGACGATGCCGGGGTTCATGTCCATTGCCGCCATGCCGATGTAGTGCATGCCGCTGATGCCGGCACCCATCACCAGGGCCCCCAGTGTGAGCTGCGTGTTGCCGAAGTGCTCGCGGCTGGCCAGCTCCAGCGCCACGCCCGACGCCGCCACGGCCGCCAGCCAGGACAGCAGGGTGGCGCCGCCGGAGAAACCGATCTCGATGGGCAGCTTGAACGCCTGCATGCCCAGGAAGTGCATGGACCAGATGCCGGTGCCCATGACGATGGAGCCTGCGGCCCACCAGGCCAGGCCCACGCTGCGCTGCGCCGTGCGCACCCGCCGCGCCAGGTCCAGCGTGACGTAGGAGGCCAGCATGGCAATGGCAAAGGAGGCGGCCACCACGAACAGGTTGTAGCTGAAAGGCATGAACGTGTTCATGGAATGGAGCAGGAGAAAAAGGCGGTTGTGGATAGGCAGGTTGCGCCAGCACCGGCGCGCCGTCAAGAGGGCGTGCCTGTGCGGGGGGAGCGGAGCCTGTTCACGGTCTTTCTCAGCGGCGCGCGCAGGCCGCAGCCACGCCCGATTGCAGGCCCCAGGGGCCAACCAGGGCATGCATGCCCAGCGCAAGAAGGGGAGGGGCGGCGGTGCTGCTCCAGCTGCCGGTTGGTGGCATCTGCAGCGCCGCTGCCTGGGGTCCATGGGGGCTTGGTGCGCCCAGAACGGTACCGAAAAAGACCGTGAACAGGTTCTTTCTGGGCAAAGTGTACCAATTTGTAGCGAAAATTGTTGAGGTGTGGGCTCTAGGCTTTCACGGCAGCGCGGGCTTTCAGGCCATGTGCCACGGGGTGGGAGTGGCGGCACAATCCAATGAGGGTGCGCGTGCCATCAGGCGGTCCGATTTCCCTGACTCTGGGTCATGTCTCTGGGTTGGTAAATGAGAATTGTTCGGTTTTGCCTTATGCTCCCGAGCGCGCCGGGTTCCCCCTGGCAGCCCTTTTTTCGGCCCGCCGCTGCCGCAGCGGGCCGTGCTGACCGTTGTTTACCCTGGAGTACCGTTTTCCATGACCTCCCGTACCGAACGCGACACCTTTGGCCCCATTGAGGTGCCGGCCGACAAGCTGTGGGGCGCGCAGACGCAGCGCTCGCTGCAGAACTTCGACATCTCGGGCGAGCAGCAGCCGCGCGAGATCATCAAGGCGCTGGCCCAGGTCAAGCGCGCCTCGGCCGTGGTGAACCAGGCCCTGGGCCTGCAGGACGCCAAGAAGACCGACGCCATCGTCGCCGCCGCCGATGAAGTCATCGCAGGCAAGCACGCGGGCGAGTTCCCGCTGGTGGTGTGGCAGACCGGCTCGGGCACGCAGACCAACATGAACGTCAACGAGGTGCTGGCCAACCGCGCCAGCGAGATTCTGGGCGGCGAGCGCGGCGAAGGCCGTCTGGTACACCCCAACGACGACGTGAACCGCAGCCAGTCGAGCAACGACGTGTTCCCCACGGCCATGCACGTGGCCGCCGTGGAAGCCCTTACCCACAAGCTCTTGCCCGCCATCGCCAAGCTGCGCGCCACGCTGGACAAGAAGGCCAGGGATTTCGACGGCATCGTCAAGATCGGCCGCACCCACCTGCAGGACGCCACCCCGCTCACGCTGGGCCAGGAGTTCTCGGGCTACGTGGCCCAGCTCGACCATGGCGAGCGCCACGTGCGCGCCGCGCTGCCCCACCTGTACGAGCTGGCCCTGGGCGGCACGGCGGTGGGCACGGGCCTGAACGCCCCCAAGGGCTATGCCGAGCAGTCGGCCGCCGAGCTGGCGCGCCTCACGGGCCTGCCTTTCGTCACCGCACCCAACAAGTTCGAGGCCCTGGCCTCGGTCGATGGCCTGGTGCACGCCCATGGAGCCCTGAAGACCCTGGCCGCCAGCATGATGAAGATCGCCAACGACGTGCGCTGGCTGGCCAGCGGCCCGCGCAGCGGCATCGGCGAGCTGAGCATCCCCGAGAACGAGCCCGGCTCGTCCATCATGCCCGGCAAGGTCAACCCCACGCAGAGCGAGGCCGTGACCATGCTGGCCGCACAGGTGTTCGGCAACGACGTGGCCATCAATTTCGGCGGCGCCTCGGGCAACTTCGAGCTCAACGTGTTCCGCCCGATGGTGGCGCACAACTTTCTGCAGAGCGTGCGCCTCTTGGCCGACGGCATGGTCAGCTTCAACGACCAGTGCGCCGTGGGCATCGAGCCCAACCGCGAGCGCATCACCGAGCTGGTGGACCGCTCGCTGATGCTGGTGACGGCGCTCAACACCCACATCGGCTACGACAAGGCCGCTTTCATTGCCAAGAAGGCGCACAAGGAAGGCACCAGCCTGCGCGAAGCCGCTGTGGCCTCGGGCCATGTGACGGGCGAGCAGTTCGACCAGTGGGTGGTGCCGGGCAACATGGTCGGCCGCTGAGCGCAGCAGGGGCAGCAGGGGGCGCTCGATCCTGGCGCCCGCTGCGCTGGACGCTCACGCGCCGCGTTGTGATCCCACTGGCTCGCCCGACGCCAGCGACTCCTGCTGCGCCAGCGCTTCGAGCTGCGCCAGGTTGTGCACCACGATATCGCGCTGGTGGATGCCGATGATGCCCTCGCGCTCCATCCACTTGAGCTCCATGTTGATGCGCTGGCGCGAGCCGCCCAGCAACTGCGCCAGTTCGTCCTGCACCAGCGACAGGCCGATGGCACCGCGTGTGCCGGGCACGGCGGCGCGCTCGCCGAAGCGGCGCAGCATGTGCAACAGCTGCTTGGCCAGCCGTGCGCGCAGGGGCAGGGTGGCCATGTCTTCCATCATCCAGTACAGGTAGCGCATGCGCCGCGCCTGCAGGGTGAGCAGGGCTTCTCCGAACTGCGGGTGCTCGCGCAGCAGCTGGCGGAACACCGCTTCGGCCACGCTCAGCACCGTGGTGGGGCCGTGGGCGTGGGCGTCGTAGGTGTTGGCGCCCTGGTGCAGCACCTCGGCCTCGCCGACCCAGATGCCTGGCTCCACATAGGCCAGCGTGACCTGCTTGCCCGAGGGCGTGGTGCGCCGAAAGCGGATGGCGCCACTGGCGCAGGTGAACCAGTCCGTTGCCGGCTTGCCCTGCTCGACGATCATCTTGCCGTGCGCGTAGCGCGTGACGCGGCCCAGGCGCAGGATGTCGTGCCTGAGCGAGGGCGTGAGCGCCGCGAACCAGCGGCCGCGGTTGATGGCGTCGCGCTCTTCCAGGCTCAGGAAGGGGCGCTGCTGCGCGTTGCGGTCCGCGCCGTTGCTCAGGGATTCCAGCATGGTGATGGGCTGCTCGTGGGGGCGATGTCGATGGATGTGCCGATGGCGGCAGGAGGGACCGCTGTTTATGCCGCGCCGCAGCAATTTTAGCCACCCACCACCCCAACCGAGGCCCGGCGCGGCACCTTGGCGACACGGACTCAGGCTTTTGCCGCCGCCTTGCCGCGCGGCCTGTGCAGAAAGGCCAGCAGCCGCCGCTCCGCCGCGCTCAGGCCCCGGGGCGATGCCGCGCCGCCGATGCGCTCCCACACCGACTGCATGCCCGGCCCCGCGTCGGACGCCAGGCGCGAGCCCAGCTCCAGCACCGCCGGGTGCACGTACGACTTCTTGCACACGGCGGGCGTGTTGCCCAGCTGGCGCGCCACCTCGGCCAGGATGTCCTTGGCGCTGTAGGCCTGTGGCCCCGCCGGGCCCGCGCACGCCAGGCGCGTGAGTTCCAGCGCCTGCACCGTGCCGTGCCAGGTGCGGAAGTCCTTGGCGGTAAAGCGCATGGCATCGGCGCCGGCCTGGTCGGCACCAGTGATATCGGCCAGGTAGTCGTTCACGTCGCCCGAGCCCACTGCGCGGGGCTGGCCGTCGTCGCCTTCGTACTGGAACAGCTCCTGCCCGGGCAGTTGCTGGCAGCGGCGCACCACGCGGGCCACGCGCGGGTCGTCCAGGGCGGCCTGCTGCGGCACGCCGCTCTTGCCTCTGAAGCTCAGTGTGAGCTTGCTGCCGTGCAGCTTGGCGTGCCGTGTGCGCAGCGTGGTCAGGCCGAAGGAGTTGTTGCTGCTGGCGTACTCCTCATTGCCCACGCGCACGTAGGTGGTGTCCAGCAGGCGCACCAGCGTCGCCAGCACCAGGGTGCGCGAGAGAGACTTGCCGCGCATGCCTTCCTTCAGGTCTCGCGCCACGCGCGCACGGATGCGCGGCAGCGCGCGGCCAAAGGCCTGCATGCGGTCGAACTTGTGCTCGTCGCGCTGCAGCCGCCAGTCGGGGTGGTAGCGGTACTGCAGCCGGCCGCGCACGTCCAGCCCCGTGGCCTGCAGGTGGCCATTGGGCAGCGGGCAGATCCACACGCTGGTGTAGGCCGGGGGGATCGCCAGTTGGTTGATGCGCGCCACCTCGCCGGGGTCCACCACCCACTGCCCGTCGGGGCTGCGGTAGCGAAAGGCCTTGCCGCGCCTCACGCGCGTGAGGCCTGGCATCTCGGTGCTGACATAGCGCAGGCCGCCGTGCAGGCGGGGGCGGGAGGAGGCGGTCTTGCGTGGGGAGGAGGCGGGCGAAGGCATGCCCCGATCACACCGCGGCCCGTCGGGGACGGCCGTAGGAGCCCGCTCGACACCGGCGTGGGACGGCGCCGCAGCCAGTCGGGGTCGCTCGCGCTATTTCGCTGCGCCCGCCACCGCGTGCCGGCAGCCGAAGGACAGGTTCTCGCGCGCAATGTCGTCGCTGCCGCACTGCCATTTGCCCAGGTCGCTCTGGCCCTTGCGCTTCTTCATCGTGGGCAGGTAGACCAGGTGCTTGCCGTCCAGTGGCTTGCCCGCGCCGTCGGCAATGGTCAGGCGCACCACGCCATTGGCGGGCTCGATGGCCAGGGCCTTGAAGCCTGCCGGCAACTGCCCGGCCTGGGCCAGGCCGATGGCCGCCGCGTTGGCGGGGAAGTTGCCGGTGTTGCGGTAGTGGTTCTCCACCAGCTGCAGCACGGGGCGCGCGGCCTTGTCGAGCTGGCGCACCTGCTCGCGGTGCGGGTTGGCGGGTTCGTCGCCCTGGTTCCACAGGGCCACGGCGACCATGGTCGCGAAGCTGAAGGCCGACAGCGCTCCCAGTACCACCATCGCCTTGAGGAACCAGCCCGGCCCGCGCTCCAGGGCCACGGCCTTCTGGATGGCGGTGTCGCTGGCGCGGCTGGAAACGACGAAGGTGCCCGTCATCGAGCCGTGCAGGCCGCGCTCGCCGAACAGGGCCGTGAGCACGCGGTGCAGCAAAAAGGGCACGGCCAGCGTGAGCCCCAGGGTCAGCGTGTACTTGAGGAAATGCCGCAGCATCGACCGCGCCACGCCAGGGCGCTCACCCGTGCGCGTGGCCACGCGCATGCCCAGCAGGCGCTTGCCCGGCGAGCCCCGGCCCATGGCGTCCATCAGCGCGGGCGAGAACAGGCCCAGCACGGCCAGCGCCAGTGCGGCCGGGTAGGCGGCGTTGGGCGCCCCGTCGAAGGCGGGGCGGGCGAACACCCAGGCCAGCACCATCGCGATGGGCAGGACCAGCATGAGGAACCCGTCGATCAGTGTGGCGCCCAGGCGTGGCAGGGTGCCGGGAAACACCTCGACCAATTCAGCCTGGTATGCCTGCTTTTGCGCGGGCTTGGGGGGCGGCGCAGGGGCGTTGGCGGTGGGGAAAGAGGAAAGAGGGGCTGCACCTGTCTGCGCGCCAGCCACCGGCAGCGGCGCCTGGCAGCTGAAGCATTGGGTGTAGGAGGCGTGGTTCTGCCAGTTGCAGCGCGGGCATTGCATGGTGGTGCGGCAGGCCACAAGTCGATGGCCGGCGAAGGTGGAGGCGGCCGGATTATGCGGCGCGCGCCCCGCTGCCTGCAGCCCTCTGCAGCCGCTTGTGGCCTGCACCACACACACTCACCCGAAAGAGTGAGACATTCCGGCCGATTTATCGGGATGCCGCCAGCGCCTGGGCGATCCAGTCGTCGAAGGTGGCCTGGTGCGCGCGGATCCAGCCGTCCGCATGGCGGGCCAGGTCCTCTTGCCGGTTCTGCCCGTCGCGCATGGCCAGGTTCTGGGCGTTGATGTCGCCCACGGGCAGTTGCATCACCTCGAACAGCTTGGCTGCCGCCGGGTTCTGGTCGGTGAACTGCCGGTTGGCCACGATGCGCTGGTGGTTGGGGATGAAGCCGTAGTTTCTGCCGTTGGGCAGCTTGGTGTCCACCCCGGCCTGCCCACCCGGCAGTGCCGAATGCGGCACCTGCAGCCACACCACTTCCTGGCCGGGGCGCAGCACGCCGCTGACCCAGTAGGGGGTCCAGGTGTAGTACAGGATGGGCTGGCCCTGCCTGAAGCGGGCAATGGTGTCGGCGATCAGCGCCGAGTAGCTGCCCTGCACATGGGTCACCGTGCCGGTGAGGCCGTAGGCCTTGAGCTGGTGCTCGATCACGCCCTCGCAGCCCCAGCCGGGCGTGCAGCCGGTGAGGTCGGCCTTGCCGTCGCCATTGGTGTCGAAGAGCTTGGCGAGATTGGGATCCTTGAGCTGGTCGATGTGGGTGATGCCGTACTGCTCGGCCGTCTTGCGGTCGATCAGGTAGCCCTGCACGGCGTTCTGCGAATAGCTGCCGGTGCGCGAGAGTTTGGCGTCGCCACCCGCGTTTTTGTAGAAGGTTGCGTGCAGCGGGTCCCAGTGGTTGGCCATGTAGGTGGCGTCGCCCTGGGCGATGGCCACGTGGGCGGTGGGGTACTCGACCTCCTTGGTGGGCTGCACGGTGTAGCCCAGTTTTGCGAGTGCGCGGCCCACCAGCAGGGTCTGGAAGGATTCTTCGGCAATGGAGCTTTGCAGCGGCTGCACGGTGATGCCCTTGCCGGGCAGATCGGTCTGCGCATGCGCGCCACCCGACAGGGCGAAGGCGGCAAGCACGGTGGCGATGCGGTGGTTCAGGGATGCCATGGGTTCGTTTCCTCGTGTCGGGTGGGGGATCAGCGCAGGGCGGGCAGGGCGCCCGAGCCTTGCGGGGCCCGGCGTGGCTGCACCAGGCGCGATGTGGTGCGCAGCACCAGGCCCGCAGGGCCGGTGTGCCACCAGTGGCGCACGCCGCGGCGCGGCCGGCCCAGGGACTGGGTGATGCGGTCGAGCGTGATGGCCAGCAGCACGATGCCCAGGCCGCCCACGGTGGCCAGGCCCATGTCCAGCCGGCCAATGCCGCGCAGAACCATCTGCCCCAGGCCGCCCACGGCGATCATCGAGGCGATGACCACCATCGACAGCGAGAGCATCAGCGCCTGGTTGATGCCGGCCAGGATGGAGGGCATGGCCAGCGGCAGCTGCACCTTGACCAGCATCTGCAGCGGCGATGCGCCATAGGCACGCGAGGCCTCGATCAGGTCGGGCCGCACCTGGCGCAGGCCCAGGTTGGTCAGGCGCACCAGCGGCGGCAGCGCGAAGACGATGGTGACCACCACGCCCGGCACGTTGCCGATGCCGAACAGCATCACCACCGGCACCAGGTAGACGAAGGCCGGCGTGGTCTGCATGGCATCAAGCAGCGGGCGCATGAGGCGCTGCGCGCGGTTGCTGCTGGCCAGCACGATGCCCAGGGGCAGGCCGATCAGCACGCAGAAAGCCAGCGAGGTGAGCACCAGCGACAAGGTGACCATGGCCTCGGGCCAGATGCCCAGCAGCGCCACCAGCGCCAGCGACACCACGGTGCCGATGGCCAGGGCGCGGCCCGCGAACTGCCAGGCCAGCAGACCCGCCAGAACGACCATGGCCGGGGCGGGCAGGCTGGTGAGCAGGCCTTCCACCCCGCTGAGCGTGCCGTCGATGGGCGCGCGCACGCTCTGAAAGAAGGGGCGAAAGTGCTCTACCGCCCAGCCAAGGCCCTGGTTGATCCAGGCCTCCACAGGAAGAGAGCCGGCGAACCAATCGCCGGGGCTCAGGCTGCTGGCCGCGGTGGGGTCGACCCCGCCTGCCAGGTCTGCAACCGGCGTGGGCGGGTTGAGCCAATCGGCGGCCGGTGCGCCGCTGTTGCCGGCCTGCATCGACGCTTCCCAGGGATCGACGAAGGGCGCCGGGGGCGTGTTCGCGCCCGCCAGGGCGGGTGCGTTGGCCGCATCGCTCGTCCAGGGGCCTTCCTGTGCCTGTGCCTGGTGCGTGTTCGTGGTCGTCTGGTTCATGCGCGGCTCCCTGCAGTGTCGGTGGATGGGGTGGATGGGGTGGCTGGCGTGGGTGCAATGGGAGGTGTGTCCCGGTCCAGAAAGCGCAGCAGCGTGGTCTTGCTGATGGCGCCGCGAAAGCGCCCGTCCGCGTCCACCACGGGCAGCGCGCAGGGGGCCTGGGCCACCTGGCCGAACAGGTCGGCCACCGGCGCCTGGGCGGCGATGGGCTCCACCCCACCGATGTAGGCATGCTGTAGCCCGAGCGGCCCGGTGTGGCCTTGCAGGGCCGCGCGCAAGGAGTCGGCCGACACGGTGCCCAGGTAGCGCCGGGTGGGGCTGAGCACGTAGGCGAAGTCGTCGTCATGCCCCTCGATCAGCTGCAGCGCCGCACGGGCACCCCGGTCGCTGTGCTCGTGCACCACCGTGAGGCGCTTGCGGGCAATGTCGCCGGCCTTGAACACGGCGGCCGCGTCCACCCCGCGCACGAAGCTGCGCACATAGCCGTTGGCCGGGTTGCGCAGGATCTCGTCGGGCGTGCCCACCTGCACGACTTCGCCGTCTTTCATGATGGCGATGCGGTCACCGATGCGCATGGCCTCGTCCAGGTCGTGCGAGATGAAGACGATGGTGCGCCGGCGCACCTGCTGCAGGCGCAGCAGCTCGCCCTGCATCTCCGAGCGGATGATCGGGTCCAGGGCAGAGAAGGCCTCGTCCATCAGCAGGATGGACGGGTCGCTGGCCAGCGCCCGCGCCAGGCCCACGCGCTGCTGCATGCCGCCCGAGAGCTCGTCGGGGTAGCTGGCGCCCCAGCCGGCCAGGCCCACCTGCTCCAGCGCCAGGGCGGCCTGCTGCTGGCGCTCCGCACGGCCCACCCCGGCCAGTTCGAGCCCGAAGGCGGCGTTGTCCAGCACCGTCAGGTGCGGCATCAGGGCGAAGGACTGGAAGACCATGCTGATGTCCTTGCGGCGCAGGGCGCGCAGCTGGCGCTCGCCCAGGGCGTTGATGTCCTCGCCCTCCACCAGGATGCGGCCGGCCGTGGGTTCGATCAGGCGGTTGAGCATGCGCACCAGCGTCGATTTGCCCGAGCCCGACAGGCCCATGACGACGAAGATCTCGCCGGCCGCAATGGTGAAGCTGGCGTCGAAGACGGCGATGGAATTGCCGGTCTGCGCCAGGATGTCCTTCTTGTCCAGGCCCTGGCGTGCGAGGTCCAGCGCGGTTTGCGGCGTGTCGCCGAAAACCTTGAACACATGCTCGATGGTGATTTGTTTGGCCATGGGGTGGGTCCTTCCTCGGTGGATGGCGGGTGGATCAACACGCCCGGCCACCTACAGGTGGCCCAGGCTCGATGGAGGGCCGGAAAAGCGGAACCCTGATGCGGCAGCCAACCCGGCGCGCAGGCGCAGGGCACAAAGGCAAGGGGTGGGCACGGCAGGTGCCCGGATCGGCCCGAATGGCACGCGAGGTGGTGCGCAAGGGCCTCAGAGTCGGCGCGGCACCGCAGGGGGCCGAACGCTGAACGATGCATCAGGGCCGGAGATCCGGCCTTGGCGTCGGGGGCTGTCCGTCAACAGGTTTCAGCCGCCCCGACTGGGGGATTCGCCCTGTGAAAAGGACGATTACCTGCGTTGCAGGTTGTAAAACACCGGTGAATTATAAGTATTCAGTGCATTTATGTCGGAACTGCGGGTTTTTCCGACGGTGGTATACGCGGGCGCTGTGCGCGCGCGGCCCATGAAAAAGCCCCGCCGGACCTGGCTGGCAGGCCCAGGCGGGGCTTTGGGGAAGGAATGGTCAGTGCTTGGCAGGTGGTGCGCTGTGCGCCATCAGGCGGTCCGTCGCCGCAATGGCCAGCGCGCTCAGCAGGAACACCACGTGGATGATGGTCTGCCACATCAGCACCTTGATGTCGTAGTTGGCGGCGTTGATGAAGGTCTTGAGCAGGTGGATGGAGCTGATGCCGATGATGGCGGTGGCCAGCTTGACCTTGAGCACCGAGGCGTTCACGTGGCTGAGCCATTCGGGCTGGTCGGGGTGGTCTTCGAGGTGCAGGCGCGAGACGAAGGTCTCGTACCCGCCCACGATCACCATGATCAGCAGGTTGGAGATCATCACCACGTCAATCAGCGCCAGCACCACCAGCATGATGATGGTCTCGTTGAGCGCCGTCACGTCCACATCGCTCTTGTAGCCGATGCTGGACACCAGCGATTTGAGTGCCGCCGTGTTGCCGAAGGCGGCCTCGATCAGGTGCACCAGCTCCACCCAGAAATGGAACACATACACCGCCTGCGCCAGGATCAGGCCCAGGTACAGGGGCAGCTGCAGCCAGCGGCTGGCAAAGATCAGCGAGGGCAGGGGGCGCATGGGGGCGGTAGTCAGGGGCGGCTTGGGGGCGGACATAAAGTGGGGGTGTTGGGGAGACGCGCGATTTTAGGGGGTCTCCCGCAGTGGCCTGTGACAGGACCTGTAAGCTTCGTGCCAGTCAGTGGCTTGTAAGTGCCGCGCAGGACAGTACCGGCCAAACCAATTCCATCAGACCCAGGAGACAACAAGATGAGTGCAGCATCCACCTCTACATCGGCAATCGAGTCCGTGCTGGTTGAAAACCGCGTGTTCCCCCCATCAGATGCCACCGTGAAGGCCGCCCGCGTGTCCGGCATGGCCGGCTACGACGCGCTGTGCGCCGAGGCCGACAAGGACTTCGAAGGCTTCTGGGCGCGCCTGGCGCGCGAGAACGTGCAGTGGACCAAGCCCTTCACCCGCACGCTGGACGAATCCAACGCCCCCTTCTTCAAATGGTTCGATGACGGCGAGCTCAACGCCAGCGCCAACTGCCTGGATCGCCACATCGGCACGCCCACCGAGAACAAGGACGCGATCATCTTCGAGGCCGACGATGGCACCGTGACCCGCGTGACCTACAAGGAATTGCTGGCCCGCGTGGGCCAGTTCGCCAATGCGCTCAAGGCCCATGGCGTCAGCAAGGGCGACCGCGTGCTGATCTACATGCCCATGACGGTGGAGGGCGTGATCGCCATGCAGGCCTGCGCGCGCATCGGCGCCACGCACAGCGTGGTGTTCGGCGGCTTCAGCGCCAAGGCGGTGCAGGAGCGCATCATCGACGCCGGTGCCGTGGCCGTGATCACCGCCAACTACCAGATGCGCGGCGGCAAGGAGCTGCCGCTCAAGGCCATCATCGACGAGGCCCTGGCCGCCGGCGGCTGCGACACCATCCGCAACGTCTTCGTCTACCAGCGCACGCCCACCGCATGCAACATGGTGGCCGGGCGCGACAAGACCTTCACCGAAGCCCTCGAAGGCCAGAGCACCGACTGCCCGCCCGTGGCCGTGGGCGCAGAGCACCCGCTGTTCATCCTGTACACCAGCGGCTCCACCGGCAAGCCCAAGGGCGTGCAGCACTCCACCGGCGGCTACCTGCTGTGGGCCAAGCTCACGATGGACTGGACCTTCGACCTGCGGCCTGACGACATCTTCTGGTGCACGGCCGACATCGGCTGGATCACCGGCCACACCTACGTGGCCTACGGCCCGCTGGCCGCAGGCGCCACGCAGATCATCTTCGAAGGCATCCCCACCTTCCCCAATGCCGGCCGCTTCTGGCAGATGATCGAGAAGCACAAGTGCACGATCTTCTACACGGCCCCCACCGCGATCCGCTCGCTCATCAAGGCCGCCGAGGGCGATGCCGCCGTGCACCCTGCGCGCTCGGACCTGTCGAGCCTGCGCATTCTGGGCAGCGTGGGCGAGCCCATCAACCCCGAAGCCTGGATGTGGTACCACAAGAACGTGGGCGGCGAGCGCTGCCCCATCGTGGACACCTTCTGGCAGACCGAGACCGGTGGGCACGTCATCACCCCGCTGCCCGGCGCCACGCCGCTGGTGCCCGGCAGCTGCACGCTGCCGCTGCCCGGCATCACTGCCGCCATCGTCGATGAAGTGGGCAACGACATCGCCAACGGCACGGGCGGCATCCTGGTCATCAAGCGCCCCTGGCCCAGCATGATCCGCACCATCTGGAACGATCCCGAGCGCTTCAAGAAGGCCTACTTCCCCGAAGAGCTCAAGGGCTACTACCTGGCCGGCGACGGTGCCGTGCGCAGCAGCGACCGGGCGTACTTCCGCATCACCGGCCGCATCGACGACGTGCTCAACGTCTCGGGCCACCGCATGGGCACGATGGAGATCGAATCGGCCCTGGTCTCCAAGACCGATCTTGTGGCCGAAGCCGCCGTGGTGGGCCGCCCCGACGACGTGACCGGCGAGGCCATCTGCGCCTTCGTCGTGCTCAAGCGCTCGCGCCCCACCGGCGAAGAGGCCAAGCAGATCGCCAACGAGCTGCGCGCCTGGGTCGCCAAAGAAATCGGCCCCATCGCCAAGCCCAAGGACATCCGCTTCGGCGATAACCTGCCCAAGACGCGCAGCGGCAAGATCATGCGCCGGCTGCTGCGCAGCATCGCCAAGGGGGAAGCCATCACCCAAGATACTTCCACGCTGGAGAATCCGGCAATCCTGGATCAGTTGTCGCAGACCAATTGATCCAGATGGCGCCGTGCAACGGGGCCATTGCGCAGCGATGTGACGTGGCCACAGAGTCCTCGTCGATCATTCACGGCGCCTGATCGAAGCACCTTTTTAACGTTGCGAAGCCTTTCGGTCCCCTCGGGGTCCCGACTGCCCCTTCTGGAGCGCTTTTCCTCCCTCCCTCTCTTTTTCGTTTCGGGACGCTTCGCAACTTTTTTATCCCGGCCACCGGCCGCCGCGCAGAGGCCAGGCAGCCGCCCCTGTAGGACAGCTTCGGCAAACCGCTGCAAGGTCTGTGTTTGCAGCCCCGCATGGGTTACAACCCGTTCAACACGCCGCTGGCCATGAGGGCCGGTGAGCGGTGCGTGCAACGAACGAACGGAGCTTTCCCCATGCAATTACGATCCATCGTGCTGCTGCTGACCATGCTGGCCATTGCCGTGCTGGCGGCCCTCAACTGGGCAGCGCTGTCTGCACCCGTGCCCGTGTCCCTGGGCGTGACCACACTGGAGGCGCCGCTGGGCCTGCTCATGCTGGGCCTCACGGCCTTGCTGGCCATCGTCGGCGTGGCCTATGTGCTCTCGCTTCAGGGCTCGGTGCTGCTGGAGACGCGCCGCCACACCAAGGAACTGCAGGCCCAGCGCGAGCTGGCCGACAAGGCCGAGGCCTCGCGCTTCACCGAGCTGCGCGCCTTTCTGGAAACCCAGCAGCAGCAAACGCACACCGCCCTGCTGGCCCGGCTGGACCACCTCGAAACCCGCCTGGCCGCCCGGGCCCAGGAATCCGACAACACCACCGCCGCCTATGTAGGGCAACTGGAGCAGCAAATGCGCGTGCGCGGGGCCGACATGAACCTCGTGTAACACGGTCTGGCCAGCATCCTGGCCCCAAAGCACAACAGCCGCCCCACTGGCACAGTGGCGCGGCTGTTGTCGTTTGTTGGCAGGGGAGGGCGCGGTGCCCTGGCGCCCGGCGGCTTACTTTACCGTCAGCACCCAGGCGGCCAGCTTCTTCGCGTCGGCTTCGTTGACCTGCGCATTGGCGGGCATGGGCACGGGGCCCCACACGCCTCCGCCGCCCTTCATGATCTTGGCGGCCAGCTTGTCCACGGCGTCCTTCTGGCCCGCGTACTTGGCCGCCACTTCCTTGTAGGAGGGGCCCACCACCTTCTTGTCCATGGCATGGCAGGCCATGCAGCTCTTGGCCGTGGCCAGCGCCAGATCGGCCATGGCGGGGCCTGCCACCGACAGCGTGAGGGCCAATGTGATCAGAGTGCGCTTCATGGTGGGGATTTTCCTGTGGGTTGGGTTACAGTTCTTTTAACGGAATTGTAGTGACTTGGGTTGACCTGGGGCCCGTCGGCCGCCAATCCCCTGCGCACCCGTATTGATTGGAGATTGCCATGTACCTGCTCATCATTGCCGTTATCCTGACGGCACTCAAATACTTTGAAATCGGACCCGTGGCCAATATGGATTGGATGTGGATCCTGGGCGTCTATGGCCTGACCATCGTCTGGTGGGCGTGGGCCGATAAAACGGGCTACACCAAGCGCAAGGCCATGGAAAAGATGGCGGCGCGCAAGCAGGACCGCATCAACAAGAACAAGGAAGCCATGGGCATCGCGCCGCGCAAGCCGCGCTGAGTGCGCCTGGCCCGGCGCAGGCGATGCCCGTGGCAGAGGCGGCACGCTGGCCGCCTGAGCGATCATCCTTCGCCCCATGAAAAGAGCCCGTACCGCAGTGGTATGGGCTTTTTTCATGCCTTGTCCGCCCGGATTCCCATCCGCAAGGGCGCCTGGCACTTTCGGCACAGCGCCCTGGCGCAACCAGGCCAGCCAGGCCCCGGTCTTCTTCGTAAGGTATCACCAGGGCAGGGCATGTCGCCCCGCCTGGCACAACTACCCCGAAGGAGACAACGATGGCGGAACTCTATGTCCTGGTCCATGGCGCCTGGCACACCGGCGCCGAGATGGAGGCCACGGCCGACCACCTGCGCGCACGCGGCCACACGGTGCATTGCCCCACCCTGGCCGGCAACCGGCCGGGCTGCGACCGGGCCGCCACGGGCCTGGCCGATGCGGTGGACTCGCTCGCGGCCTTCATCGAAGGGCAGGACCTCACGGACGTGCGCCTGGTGGGCCACAGCTATGGCGGCATGGTCATCAGCCACATGGCGGCGAGGCTGCCCGGGCGCATCCGTCGGCTGGTGTACTGGAACGCCTTTGTGCCGCTGGACGGCGAGTGCCTCAACGACCTGGTGCCGCCCCACTACCGCGCACTGTTCGACCAGGTGGCGGCGGCCAACGGCAATGCGGTGATGCTGCCGTACCCGATCTGGCGCGAGGCTTTCATCAACGACGCCGACGAGGCCTTGGCGCGCAGCAGCTATGCGCTGCTCAACCCTCACCCCTACCGCACCTTCACCGAACCGGCGCGCCTGCCCGTGCCGCTGGCGGCGCTGGAGATCGGCAAGAGCTACCTGAACGCCCAGCAGGACGCGGCCTTGCCCCACAGCCTGCCCTGGCACCCACGCCTGTCGGAGCGGCTGGGCCTGTTCCGCCTGGTGGAGTGCCAGGGCAGCCACGAGATCTGCTTTTCCGACCCGGCGCTGGCAGCCGCCAGCATCGAGAGTGCCGGGCGGGACTGAAAATCGGGCCTCTTCCTGCGGGTGTTGGCGGGTGCTTGGACCCACGCCCAACACGCGGCATAATCATGTCCATGACACCGCCCGGCCTGCGCCCGGCGGTGTCGTTTTTTTGACAAACCGAACGACGACGGACATGACCACCATTCCCATCACCAAGCGCGGCGCGGAGAAGCTGCGCGAAGAGTTGCACCGCCTGAAGACCGTGGACCGCCCCTGGGTGATCACGGCCATTTCCGACGCCCGCGCGCAGGGTGACCTGAGCGAAAACGCCGAATACGAAGCCGCCAAGGACCGCCAGGGCTTCATCGAAGGCCGCATCCAGGAGGTGGAGGGCAAGCTGTCCGCTGCGCAGATCATCGACCCGACCGCCGTGGATGCGGGTGGCAAGGTGGTGTTCGGCGCCACGGTGGAGCTTGAAGACGAAGAGTCCGGCGACACGGTGACCTACCAGATCGTGGGCGAGGACGAGGCCGACCTCAAGCAGGGCCTGATCAACGTCTCCAGCCCCATCGCGCGCGCGCTGATCGGCAAGGAAGAGGGCGACACCGCCGAAGTGCAGGCACCGGGCGGTGTTCGCCGCTACGAGGTGGTGGCCGTCAGCTACGTCTGAGGCCAGCAGGCCCTCTTTGGCTTCATGATCGCTGCGCGCCTTCCTGCACTGGCCGCTGCCCTGTGGTGGGGCAGCCTGACCACCGTGGGTTTCCTGGTGGTGCCCCTGCTGTTCGCCCACCTGCCCTCGGCCGCGATGGCAGGGCAGATGGCGGCGAAGCTGTTCGCGGCGCAGACCTGGGTCACGGTGGCTTGCTGCATGCTGCTGCTGCTCATCTCCCGGCGCCGGCACGAGGAGTTCCAGGAGCCCTGGGCCAAGGCCGTCCTGGGCTTCGTGCTCGGTGGCCTGCTGCTCGCCCTGCTGGTGCAGTTTGGCGTGTCGCCGCGCATCGTCGCGCGGCAGGACCTGCGCCTGTGGCATTCCGTGGGCACCGGCATGTACGTGCTGCAGTGGGTGTGCGCGCTGGTGGTGCTGTGGCGTACCGTGCAGGTTGCGGTCGCTCCCGCCGAAGACGGGGCCGGGCCGGCGCAGCCCGGTCTTTGAAACCGCTTATTCGTGCCAGTGCTCGGCCACCCAGGTGGCGGGGCGGATGTAGCGAAAACGCCGGTTGCGCCGGCCAGCCAGCGCATCGGGCGGGTTGCACTCGCCGTGAAAGATCACGATGCGCGCATCCTGCGGCACGAAAGGCGCCTTCCAGTAGTTGCTGGGCCAGGCGGGGATGCCGTGGTATTTGAAGCTCGGGCACCAGGCCGCAGGCCAGTAGGCGAGCTTGCCCTGGCGGTGCAGAAAGTCCGACAGGTAGGCCTGCTCGTTGCGGAACTGCTCGCGGATCTGCGCGAAATGGCCGCGAAAATAGTCGAGCACGTCCGGGTGGGCGCCCAGCTCGAAGCGGTACACCGACGAATTGCCCGTGACGCGCCAGGGACGCTTGTAATCGTGGATGATGAGGAATTCGCCCGGCTGGGTGAAGAAATCATCGAGCGGGCCGGTGACGACCACATCCACGTCGAGGAACAGCGCGGTGCCCTTGAGGCCGTGCAGGTCGGCGCTGAAGGTGACGAGCTTGGTCCAGCCGCGCTCGGGAATGCCGGCAGGCAGGTCCAGCGGCGGGATGGGCAGGCACTGCACTTCGCTGCGGATACCGGCATTGCTGTCGGTGAGGCAGACGAAGTTGAAATCGCCAGCCAGGTGCCTGCGCACCATGGCATAGAGGCGATTGACGTATTCGGGGCCGTATTTCGTGCCCCATTTCATGCAGATGACGTGGCGCTGGCCCCCGGGGGGCGCAGCGCCGCCAGCGGGCGTGGCCTGCATGCGGATCAGTCAGCCTGGCGTTTCTTGACGGACTTGAGCTTGGGCTTCTTGGCCCGCTTGATCTGGCCGCCGGGCGTCAGGCGCTGGTTGCCCAGCACGCGCAGCTGCTTGACCTCGGGGCGCTGGCCGGCGCGCTTGCTGTACTTGAGCACCTTCACGTCACGCGGGCCGGGCATGCGGTCTTCGTCGATGGTGCGTTCCTTGTCCTTGGCGGGCTGGGGGCGCCACAGCACGAGGAGCTTGCCGATGTGCTGGATGGGCGCGGCGCTCAGGTCGGCCGTGAGCTGCTGGTACATCAGCTCGCGGGCGGCGCGGTCGTCGTTGAAAACGCGCACCTTGATCAGCCCGTGGGCGTTCAGGGCGGCGTCGATTTCCTTTTGCACGGCGGGGGTGAGGCCATCGCCGCCCACGAGCACCACGGGGTTGAGGTGATGGGCATCGGCGCGGTATTCCCGGCGCTCAGCGGGAGTCAATTGAATTTGGGGCATGGGCCGTATTATCGAGGCTGAAAGAAAAACACAATGAAAGTTAAAACCCAAAGCAAGAAGGTCAACAAGGCGTGGCTCAATGACCACGTCAACGACACCTACGTCAAGTTGGCCCAGAAAGAGGGTTTTCGGGCCCGTGCAGCCTACAAGCTCAAGGAGATCGATGAGCAGCTGCACCTCATCAAACCCGGCAATACGGTGGTGGACCTGGGCTCCACGCCCGGTGCCTGGAGCCAGTACGTGCGCCGGCGCCTGTCGCCGGGCGGCGCGGCCACGGGGCAACTCAACGGCACCATCATCGCCCTGGACATCCTGCCCATGGAGCCTGTCGAGGGCGTGACTTTCCTGAACGGGGATTTTCGCGAAGAGGCGGTGCTGGCGCAACTGGAGGCGGCACTGGACGGCCGGGTGGTGGACGTGGTGGTCTCGGACATGGCGCCCAACCTCTCGGGGATTGAATCGGCCGATGCCGCCCGCATTTCCCATCTGGTCGAGCTGGCGGTGGAATTCGCCACCACCCACCTCAAGCCCGATGGGGCGCTGGTGGTCAAGCTGTTTCACGGCAGCGGCTACAGCGACCTGGTCACGCTGTTCAAGCAGACCTTCAAGGTGGTCAAACCCGTAAAGCCCAAGGCATCGCGCGATAAATCGTCAGAAACCTTCCTGGTCGGCATGGGGCTCAAGAAATCGGCGTGATGCGCCGAAATCTCCCAAAGGGAGCTGCCTGAGAGGCAAAACCCCCGCCGATATGTGACAAACCCCCCAAATCCCGAGCGGTGCCCATGGCCGCTAGGGGGAATAGCCATGGTGTCTGCGCTTGAAAGACCTAAAATGGGCCACATATAGGCCGTGACGGCTTTGTGACCGTCGCCCTTTCTCCCTTGCAACTGGAGCCCCGCTTGAACAATCAGTGGTTTTCAAAAATTGCCGTATGGCTGGTCATTGCCATGGTGCTGTTCACGGTGTTCAAGCAGTTTGACACCCGTGGCGGCGCCAGCGCAGGACATATCGGGTACTCCGAATTCCTCGAAGAAGTTCGTAACAACCGTATCAAGAGCGCCACCATCCCCGAGGGGTTGAGCGGCGGCGAGATCGTTGCCACGACCAACGACGACCGCAAGATCCGCACGAACGCATCGGTGCTGGACCGCGGCCTGGTGGGCGACCTGATCAGCCACAACGTCAAGTTCGACGTCAAGCCCCGTGAAGAAGGCTCCCTGCTCATGACCTTGCTGGTCAGTTGGGGCCCCATGCTGCTGCTCATCGGCGTATGGGTTTACTTCATGCGCCAGATGCAGGGCGGCGGCAAGGGCGGTGCCTTCAGCTTCGGCAAGAGCAAAGCGCGCATGCTCGACGAAAACAACAACCAGGTCACTTTCGCGGACGTGGCCGGTTGTGACGAGGCCAAGGAAGAAGTCAAGGAAGTCGTGGACTTCCTGAAAGACCCGCAGAAGTTCCAGAAGCTCGGCGGGCGCATTCCGCGTGGCCTGCTGCTGGTCGGCCCGCCCGGCACCGGCAAGACCCTGCTGGCCAAGTCCATCGCGGGCGAAGCCAAGGTGCCGTTCTTCAGCATCTCGGGCTCCGACTTCGTGGAAATGTTCGTCGGCGTGGGTGCGGCCCGTGTGCGCGACATGTTCGACAACGCCAAGAAGAACGCCCCCTGCATCATCTTCATCGATGAAATCGACGCCGTGGGCCGCCAGCGCGGTGCCGGCCTCGGTGGTGGCAACGACGAGCGCGAACAGACCCTGAACCAGATGCTGGTCGAGATGGACGGCTTCGAAACCAATCTGGGCGTGATCGTGGTGGCTGCCACCAACCGCCCCGACATCCTGGACGCCGCCCTGCTGCGCCCCGGCCGGTTCGACCGCCAGGTGTACGTGACGCTGCCCGACATCCGCGGCCGCGAACAGATCCTGAACGTGCACATGCGCAAGATCCCGATCGGCCAGGACGTGGCCCCGAACATCATCGCCCGTGGCACCCCCGGCATGAGCGGTGCCGACCTGGCCAACCTGTGCAATGAAGCCGCCCTGATGGCTGCGCGCCGCAACGCCCGCACCGTGGAGATGCAGGACTTCGAGAAGGCCAAGGACAAGATCCTCATGGGCCCCGAGCGCAAGAGCATGGTCATGCCCGAGGAAGAGCGCCGCAACACGGCCTACCACGAGTCCGGCCACGCCCTGATCGGCAAGCTGCTGCCCAAGTGCGACCCGGTGCACAAGGTCACCATCATCCCCCGTGGCCGTGCCCTGGGCGTGACGATGAGCCTGCCCGCGCAGGACCGCTACAGCTACGACCGTGAATACATGCTCAACCAGATCAGCATGCTGTTCGGTGGCCGCATTGCCGAAGAAGTGTTCATGAACCAGATGACCACCGGCGCCAGCAACGACTTCGAGCGTGCCACGCACATCGCGCGTGACATGGTGACCCGCTATGGCATGACCGCAGCCTTGGGCCCGATGGTCTATGCCGAGAATGAAGGCGAAGTGTTCCTGGGCCGCTCGGTCACCAAGACCACCAACATGAGCGAGCAGACCATGGAAAAGGTCGATGGCGAGGTGCGCCGCATCATCGACGAGCAGTACGACCTGGCCCGCCGCCTGATCGAAGAGAACAGCGACAAGATGCACGCCATGGCCAAAGCCCTGCTCGAATGGGAAACCATCGACACGGAACAGCTCGACGACATCATGGCCGGCAAGCCTCCACGCCCTCCCAAGGACTGGACGCCCCGCACGCCTTCGTCGGGTGGTGACACGCCTGGTGGCGGCACGCCTGCCGTAGCCACCGAGGCTGCGCCAGCAGCTCCATCGGCCGCCTGATAGAGAGCGTCCAGGCACGACAGGCGAACCAGCGGTTCGACCGCAGCAACGGGGCCCAGTGCCCCGTTTTTCGTGGCCGGGCCCGGCAGCACCCCTTTTTTCGTCTCTCTCCCGCATCCACTTCCCTTCCGGCCTCCTGCCTGTGCGTCCCTGGCGGCGCCGTTCAGTCCCCGGTGGACCACCTCCCATTCCATGCTCTGGCAGACCTCCCGCTTCGCCATTGATCTCGCCCGGCCGCAGGTCATGGGCATCGTCAATGTCACGCCCGATTCGTTCTCGGACGGCGGGCAGCACGCCAGCACGGCCGCTGCGCTGCGCCATTGCGAGCAACTGGTGCGCGATGGTGCGCGCATCCTCGACATCGGCGGTGAATCCACGCGCCCCGGCAGCCCCGCCGTGCCGCTGGCCGAAGAGCTGGCCCGCGTGGTGCCGGTGGTGCAGGGCGCAGTGTCGCTGGGCGTGCCGGTGTCTGTCGACACCTACAAGCCCGAGGTGATGCAGGCCGTGCTCGACCTGGGGGCCGACATCGTCAACGATGTGTGGGCGCTGCGCCAACCTGGCGCGGCGGCCGTGGTGGCCAGCCACCCGCTGTGCGGGGTTTGCCTGATGCACATGCACCGCGATCCGCAGACCATGCAGGTGGCGCCCATGGCGGGCGACGTGGTGGCCCAGGTGCTGTCGTTCCTGGCGCAGGCTGCCGACGGTCTGCAGGCCCTGGGCGTGGCCCCTGGGCGCATCGCACTCGATCCCGGCATTGGCTTTGGCAAGACGGTGGAGCAGAACTTTGCGCTGCTGGCGCGCCAGCAGGAGCTGGCGGCCACAGGCTACGCAGTGTTGGCCGGCTGGTCGCGCAAGTCGTCCCTGGGGGCGGTGACCGGGCTGGCCGTGGCTGGCGAACGCATGCTGCCCAGTGTGGCGGCGGCGCTGCTGGCGGTGGTGAACGGTGCGCGCATCGTGCGCGTGCACGACGTGGCCGAGACGGTGACCGCCCTGGCCGTGTGGCAGGCCATGGAGCAGCAGCGACAGCCGTGAGGGCTGTGGCAGGTACGAGGCCGGTACGAGCAAGTGCGAAGCAAAACCAAAAAGCGACAGAACCCGAGGAGATTTCACACATGACACGCCAGTATTTCGGCACCGACGGCATCCGCGGTACCGTGGGCCAGGCCCCCATCACCCCCGACTTCGTGCTGCGCCTGGCCCATGCCGTGGGGCGCGTGCTGCGCCGCACCGAAGAACGCCCCACCGTGCTCATCGGCAAGGACACGCGCATTTCGGGCTACATGCTCGAAAGCGCGCTGGAGTCGGGCTTCAACTCGGCCGGGGTGGACGTGGTGCTGCTCGGCCCGCTGCCCACGCCGGGCGTGGCCTACCTCACACGCGCGCAGCGCGCCAGCCTGGGCGTGGTGATCAGCGCCAGCCACAACGCGTTTCCCGACAACGGCATCAAGTTCTTCAGCGCCCAGGGCACCAAACTGCCCGACGCCTGGGAGCTGGCGGTGGAAGCGGCCCTGTCTGAAGCCCCTGTGTGGGCCGACTCGGCCAGCCTGGGCAAGGCGCGCCGTCTTGACGACGCGGCGGGCCGCTACATCGAGTTCTGCAAGAGCACCTTCCCGCAGGACCTGACCCTGAAGGGCCTGAAGATCGTGGTGGATGGCGCCCATGGCGCGGCCTACCAGGTGGCGCCCAAGGTGTTCCACGAGTTGGGCGCCGAGGTGCTGTCCATCGGCTGCGCGCCCGACGGCCTGAACATCAACCACGAGGTGGGGGCCACGCACCCCGAGGCGCTGGTGCGCTCGGTGCGCGCCAACCGCGCCGACTACGGCATCGCGCTCGACGGCGATGCCGACCGCCTGCAGATGGTGGATGCCACGGGCCGCCTGTACAACGGCGACGAGCTGCTCTACCTCATGGCCGCCGACCGCCTGGGCCGCGGCGAAGAGGTGCCCGGCGTGGTCGGCACCCTCATGACCAACATGGCCGTGGAGGTGGCGCTGCAGCAGCGCGGCGTGCAATTCGTGCGCGCCAAGGTGGGCGACCGCTACGTGCTCGAAGAGCTGGCGCGCCACGGCTGGACGCTGGGCGGCGAGGGCTCAGGCCACCTGCTGGCGCTGGACCGCCACACCACGGGCGATGGCCTGGTCAGCGCCCTGCAGGTGCTGCAGGCCTGCGTGCGCAGCGGCAGGAAGCTGCCCGAGCTGCTCAGCGACGTGACCCTGTACCCCCAGGTGCTGCTCAACGTGCGCCTGGCTCCCGGTCAGGACTGGAAGTCGAACCAGCTGCTGGCCCGAGAGACCGAGGCCGTGAAGCAGGAGCTGGGCACCACGGGCCGCGTGCTGATACGCGCCAGCGGCACCGAGCCCCTGCTGCGCGTGATGGTCGAGGCGCGCGAGGCCCAGCAGGCGAGCCACTGCGCCCAGCGCCTGGCCGATGCAGCCCGTGCAGGTTGAGACCATGACTCCCGCACAGATTGAAGTTCGCCGCGTGGACTACGCCGATCCCGGCGATGCCCAGGCGCTGGTGCAGTTGCTCGACGGCTACGCCCGCGACGCAGCCGGTGGTGGCCAGCCGCTGGCCGCGCATGTGCTGCACGGCCTGCCCGCCGCACTGCGGCAGCGCCCACAGGCCTTCAGCGTGCTGGCCTGGGCACAGCAAGAGGACGCGCCGCCCGTGCCCGTGGGTCTGGTCAACTGCTTCGAGGGCTTTTCCACCTTTGCCTGCCAGCCCCTGGTCAACGTGCACGACGTGGTGGTGGCACCGGGCTGGCGCGGCCAGCGCATCGCGCAGCGCATGCTGGCGCTGGTGGAGTCCATCGCGCGCGAGCGCGGTGCCTGCAAGCTCACGCTCGAAGTGCTCTCGGGCAACACCAGCGCCATGGCGCTGTACCTGCGCGAGGGCTTCGCGCCGTATGCGCTGGACCCGGCGATGGGGCAGGCGCAGTTTCTGCAGAAGAAGCTGCTCTGATATGGCTGCGGCCCCGGCTTTTGTAAGCAGCTGTTTGCTTGTAGATGCTGTGGTGCAATCCGTGTAGCCTGTCGCCTCCATCCTCGTAAACCCCGATGCGGTTGCACGGCACGTATCGTCCAGAATCTCGCACCCACAAGGTGACGGCGGGCAGTGCGCAGGGTGCATCACGGCCGTATTTTCAAGGAGCAAGCCTTTCATGACCCATTCCCCCCTGCGCACCGCAGTCACCAGCCTGTTCCTCGTTGCCACATGTGCCGCACCCTTGTCCGCGCATGCCGGCAAGACGCTGGACGGCATCAAGGCCCGGGGCCTGGTGGTCTGCGGCGTCAACACGGCGCTGGCCGGCTTTTCGGTAGCCGATGCGGGGGGCAAGTGGTCGGGCCTCGATGTGGACATCTGCCGCGCAGTGGCGGCGGCGGTGCTGGGCGATGGCGAGAAGGTCAAGTTCGTGCCGCTCAGCACCCAGCAGCGCTTCACGGCGCTGCAGTCGGGCGAGATCGACGTGCTCTCGCGCAACACCACTTTTTCATTGACGCGCGATGCGTCCATGGGCCTGCACCAGACGGCCGTCACCTACTACGACGGCCAGGGCGTGATGGTGCTCAAGAAAAGCGGCATCAAGGGCTTGAAGCAGCTCAAGGGCCAGACGGTGTGCGTGCAATCGGGCACCACCACCGAGAAGAACCTCGTCGATTACTCGAAGGCCAACAACCTGGCCATCAAGCCTGCCGTGTTCGAAAAGGTCGAGGCCGCCACCGCCGCCTACTTCGCGGGCCGCTGCGTGGGCTACACCACCGACGCCTCCGGCCTCGCATCGGTGCGCAACAAGGAGGCCAAGGACCCGTCGGAGCACGTGGTGCTGCCCGAGCTGATTTCCAAGGAGCCCCTGGGCCCCATGGTGCGCCGTGGCGACGATGAGTGGTTTGCCATCGTCAAGTGGGTGGTCTACGGCCTGATCGAGGCCGAGGAATATGGCGTGACCCAGTCCTCGGTCGACCGGCTCAAGACCGGCAGCACCGACCCCGTGGTGCAGCGCCTACTGGGCACCACCGAAGACACTGGCAAGCTGCTGGGGCTGGACCGCGACTGGCTGGCCCGCGCCGTCAAGACCACGGGCAACTACGGTGAGATCTTCGAGCGCAACGTAGGCCCCAAGTCGGCCCTGGGCCTGCAGCGCGGCCTGAACAACCAGTGGAACAAGAACGGGCTGATGTACGCCTTCCCTATCCGCTGAGGATCCCGATGGCGATCAGCCCCCGAAGCCCGTGCCTGGCGTCAGCGGGGCATGGCGGTAGGTGGCCGGTGTGCGGCTGAGCTTCACCGGCGCACCGATGCCGCGGTAGCCGCCAGGCAGATCCACTACCATCTCCCGGTGCGCCGTGTGCGGATGCGACAGCGCGGCATCGACGGACAGCACCGGCGCGGCGGGCACGCCGGCGGCCATCAGGGTGTCCACCAGGGCGGCACCGTCGAAATCCTGCATCGCCTCCTCCAACGCGGCCTTCAGGGCCACGCGGTTCACCGAGCGGTCGCCGGCCCTGGCATAGCGGGCGTCGCTCGCCAGCTGCGGCACGCCAATGCAGCGGCACAGGCTGGCGAACTGGCGGTCGTTGCCCACGGCGATGAACAGCGGCTGCGTGCCGGTGGCCAGCGTGTCGTAGGGGTAGATGTTCGGGTGCGCGTTGCCCGTGCGCCGTGGCGAATTGCCGTCCAGAAACCAGTTGGCCGCGTGCGGGTGCAGCAGCGAGAGGCCGCTGTCGTACAGCGCCGCCTCGACGAACTGCCCGCGGCCGCTGCGCTGGCGCTCCTGCAGGGCCAGCAGCACACCGATCACGGCGTTCAGGCCGGTCACCATGTCCACCACGGGCAGGCCCACGCGCAGCGGGCCTCCTTCGGCCTCGCCATTGATGCTCATGATGCCTGCCATGGCCTGCACCGCAGCGTCGTAGCCGGGCAGGGCCCCGAGCGGGCCATCGGACCCGAAACCCGTGACGCGGCACCACACCAGGCGCGGGAAGCGCCGTGACAGCTCCTCGTAGCCCATGCCCCAGCGCTCCATCGTGCCGGCTTTGAAGTTCTCGATCAACACATCGGCCTCGGCCACCAGCGCCAGCAGAGCCTCGCGGCCCTGCGTGCTGCCCAGGTCCAGGTGCATGCTGCGCTTGTTGCGATTGAGCCCGTGGTAGTACGAGGCCACTCCGTCCTTGAAGGGCGGGCCCCAGGTGCGGGTGTCGTCGCCCTGTGGGGGTTCCACCTTGAGCACGTCGGCGCCATGGTCGCCCAGGATCTGGCCGCAATAGGGTCCGCCGAGGATGCGCGAGATGTCCAGCACGCGGATGCCGGCCAGCGCGCCCTGGGGGCGTGAATCGGAGGTGTTCATGGCGGGCCTCAGTCGAGTTGCGCGCCGGACTGCTTGACCACGCCGGCCCACTTGCCCACCTGCGCTTCGATGAACTTGCCCAGTTGCTCGGGCTTGGGCGAGGGGGCGGGCTCCAGCCCCTGGGAGGCCAGCAGCTGCTTGACCTTGGCGGTGTTCAGCACGTCGACGAAAGCCTTGTTGAGCTTGGCGATGCGCTCGGGCGGCGTACCCGCCGGCGCCACGATGCCGAAGAACACGCTCACGTCATAGCCCGGCACCCCTTGCTCGGCGACGGTGGGCACCTCGGGCAATGCCTGCGAACGTTCTGCCGTGGTGACGCCCAGGGCGCGCAGCTTGCCGCTCTTGACGTAGGGCAGTGCGGTCAGCACATCGGTGAAGCTCATGGTCACCTGCCCGCCGAGCAGGTCGGTCAAGGCCGGCCCCGTGCCCTTGTAGGGGATGTGCTGCAGGTCCACGCCGGCCGAGGCGTTGAACAGCACCCCCGCCAGGTGCGACGAGGCCCCGTTGCCCGAGGAGGCATAGCTCAGCTTGCCGGGCGAGGCCTTGGCGTAGGTGATCAGCTCCTTCACGGTCTTGGCTGGCACCGAGGGGTTCACCACCAGGATGTTCGGCAGATGGCCGACCTGGATCACCGGCGCGAAACTCTTTACCGGGTCGTAGCCGATCTTGCGGTACAGGCTGGCGTTGATGGCCAGCGGGCCCGAGGTGCCAAACAGCAGGGTCTGGCCATCGGGCGCCGAGCGCGCCACGTACTCGGCACCGATGTTGCCACCGGCTCCGGCACGGTTTTCCACCACCATGGGCTGGCCCAACCGGTCCTTCATCTCGGCCGCCAGCGTGCGCGCCATGGCATCGGTGGGGCCACCGGGCGGGAAGGGGATCACCAGCGTGACGGGGCGGTCTGGAAAGGTGTCTGCATGCGCATGTGGCATCAGCGGCAGTGCGGCCGCAGTGGCGAGCACGAGGGTGGTGAGAAGTCGCATCGGTTTGTCTCCGGGTTGTTGTGTGAGGGGGAAGGGCTCAGGCCGGCACGGCGTTCGTGGCACCGCCGGTCCATTCCAGCGGTATGCGTGCCGGGGCCAGTGGGTCGCGCGGCAGCACGCGGTGCAGCAGCACCAGCTGCGCCCACTCGATGCGCTGCGCGGAGCCGCCGCGCGCGCCCTCCCAGGCCATCGCGATGGCGCTGGTGACGTGGTAGAGCGCCGATGCGGCCTGGCGAGCGAGCGGGTCGCCGCCCTCTGCAGCGGCCAGCATGGCCAGCGATGCGGCGCGCGCGAGCGCACTGCGCAGTGCGGCGGCAAAGCCCGGCGCGATGGCCGTGTCGTCCAGCAGCGCCTCGCAATGGGCCTGCAGCACGGGCAGCGAGCCTTCGCGATTCACCGCGCGGACCACGTCCAGGGCCACGATGTTGCTGGTGCCCTCCCATATCGAGCCCAGGTGCGCGTCACGCACCAGGCGGGGGTCGCTCCACTCCTCGATGTAGCCGCAGCCGCCGCGCACTTCCATGGCGTCGCCGGTCACCTTGCGTGCGTCGCGGCAGGCGCGGAACTTGATGAGCGGCGTCAGGATGCGCAGCAGCGGGTAGGCCGCCGCCTCGCCCGCGTCGGAGCGGGCCAGCGCCTGGGCGGTCTGGAACACCATGCTGCGGGCCTGTTCGGCGGGCAGCACCAGCTTTTGCAACTGGCGCTGCATCAGGGGCATGTCCTGCAGGCGCTTGCCAAAGGCCCGGCGTTCGCGGGCGATGTGCTCGGCCTCTGCCACGGCGCGGCGCATCAGCCCCGCTGCGCGCACGCCGTTGGACAGGCGCGAGTTGTTCACCATGTCGGCCATCTGCACGAAGCCCCGGCCCTGCTCGCCCACCAGGTAGGCCACGGCCCCTTCGAGCCGGATCTCGCCGCTGGCCATGGATCGCGTGCCCAGCTTGTCCTTGAGCCGCAGGATGCGGTAGTGGTTGGGCGCCCCGCCATCGAGCAGCCGGGGCAGCAGGAACAGCGAGACGCCCTTCAACCCCGGGGTGCCGCCATCGCAGCGCGCCAGCACCATCGCAAAGTCGGCATCGGGGTTGGAGCAGAACCACTTGTCGCCGGTGAGGCGCCATTGGCCCTGGTCGCCGAGCCAGGCGCGCGTCTGCGTGGCTGCGATGTCCGAACCAGCCGCCTGCTCGGTCATGAACATGGCACCCTGGGCCACGCTGTCGAAGTCCAGGTTCTGCAGGCGCGGCATGAAGCGCGCCACCAGTTCGAGGCTGCCGAACTTCTTCAGGGTGCGCGCCAGCGAATCGGTCATCGACACCGGGCAGCACAGGCCGAACTCGGCCTGCACGAAGAGGTAGGTCATCACGTACTTGACCAGGGGCGGCATGCTGCCCTTCCAGCCCAGCGTTTCCTGGCGGTGCGACATTGCGGCCAGGCCGAACTCGCTGAACGCCAGCCGCTCCATCTGCACATAGGCCGGGTGCTTGTGCACCCTCTGCGCGTCGATGCCCGTGCGGGTGCGCAGCGAGAGGGTGGGTGGGTTCCTGTCGGCGGTGCCGGCCAGCTCGTCCAGCACGCCGCCCGCCAGGGCCCCCAGCCGTTCGAAGTGCGGGCGCATGTGCGCCAGCAGGTCGGCCGGCAGGTAGAGCGAGAGCAGCCGGTGCAGCTCGGTGTCGCTGTCGTAGAGGCTGGCGCCATGGCGGTCGGGCACGGGATGGCTGCAGGCCTCGTCGGATGGCGAAGAGTCGGTGGGCATGGCGTGTTGTCTCCTTTGCCGCGATTCTTGGCCGGTGAATAATTCTTGTCTAATATTGATTAGGTCTTGTTCATTCCGATTTGAATATCGTTGAAGGGTTCGCCATGGAACTGCGCCACCTGCGGTACTTCGTTGTCCTGGCCGAGGAACTGCACTTCGGCCGGGCCGCCCGGCGCCTTGCCATCTCCCAGCCGCCGCTGAGCGTGGCCATACGCCAGCTGGAGGAGTCGGTGGGCGCGCAGCTGTTCGAGCGCAGCAGCAAGGCGGTGCGCCTCACGTCGGCGGGCCAGGCGCTGCAGGCCTCGGCGCTGAGCCTTTTGCAGGCGGCCCAGGAGGCTGCCACCGAGGCGCGCCAGGTGGCACAGGGGTCTGCCGGCCGGCTGCGCATCGGCTTTGTCGGCTCCATGCTCTACCGTGGCCTGCCGCAGGCGCTGGTGCGCTTCCAGGCGGCCCACCCTGCCGTGCGGGTCACGCTGACCGAGCTCAATTCGGCCGAGCAGATGGCCGAGTTGCTGCATGACCGCCTGGACATCGGCTTTGCCCACACGCACCGCGTGCCCGCCGAACTCGACTGCCGGTTGCTGGTGTCCGAGCCCTTCGTGGCATGCCTGCCTGCGGGCCATCCCCTGGCCAGAAAGCGCCGGCTGGCGGTGGCCAGCCTGCAGGGCCAGTCCTTCGTGCTGTTCTCCCGCAATGCCTCACCCGACTACCACGCGCGCATCCTGTCGATCTGCGCCGATGCAGGCTTCTACCCCGAAGTGCGACTGGAGGTACGGCACTGGCTGGCCGTGGTCTCGCTGGTCTCGCAAGGCATGGGGGTGGCGCTGGTGCCCGATGCCATGCGGCATTGCGCGTTGCCGGGCGCCGTGTTCCGCCCGCTCGAAGACTCGGGCAAGCAGTCCGAAGCCTACGGGGTCTGGCATGCGGCAACGCGCAACGTGCTGGTGGTGCAATTGCTCGATGAGCTGGAGCGCTTCGTGGGCACGCGCCAGGCGCCCTGATGCAGTTTGCGTCCTACGGATTTGCATTCAATCGTATAGCTAGGCGGGAAGCCGCAGACAGTGCTATAGCACGGCAAGGCGAACCAACGACGTTAGACGGTTGAAGGCAAATCCGTATCAGGGGTCGACGGCGGCGGACAGGTCCGCCACATGCACCACCAACTCCCGCACACGGCGCATCGCCGGGTACTGGTGGAGCACGGACTCCCACTGGGGGGACTCCAGCAGCCGCTGCCAGACCGGTTCGAGATCCCGCGCATCCGCCAGCCGGCCCTGTGCGCATGCACCGGCAAAGGCCAGGCTCTCGGGTGCAGACAGCAGTTGCATGCGGCTGGCGGCGCTCAGCAGGTGCGGCGCGCCCTCGGCCAGTGCATCACAGCAGTAGAGCACGGTGCCGAGCAGCTCGGCGTCGCCCGTGCCCAGGGCACCCAGCGCAGCGCCGCGCAGCAGCACCGGGCCCTGGTGTGTGCTGAAGGTGTATACAGCCTCCGGGTCCGCCTGGGCGAGCAGGCCCAGGCCGCGCAGCAGGCGCGGAAAATCCGTGGTGGCCGCGTCGATGGAGGCCTTGGCTTCGACCAGCAGGCACACATCCCAGGCGGGCTCTGGCGCACCGGCGGGCGCCGCCGCCTGCCGCAGCAGCACGGCATCCCATTCGCTCTTGGCGCGCTCTGCGCTGCCCGGTAGCGTGGACGGCACCCGCATCGACGTCACCACGCGCCATGCGCCTGCCGTTCCCTCGGCCGCACCCCCTGCCGCACCTTCGGCTGCATTGAGCCGCTGCGCCAGCGTTTCGAGCGCCTGCGCGGCCAACGCCTCCACCGCTGCGCCGCGCTGCTGCGCGGCCTGGCCTTTCGCGACGGCGGCAGGGCTGCCCGAGCGGGGGCCATGCTGGTCGCGCAGGGCGTGGTATTGCTGCACCAGCGGGTTGGCGGCGAGCAGCGTGGCGTGCTGCATGCGGGCGAGCGCTGCACCGCTCAGCAGCCGTGCCAAGTCGCGCTGCAATCGCGCCTCGCCAGCCAGCTGCGGCATGGCGAGCAAGCGCTGGGCGGTGGCTGCAAGCGCATCCCACTGCGCTGCGGCGTGGTCTGCATGCAGCTGCGCCAGCGCCTCGCGTTGGGGGCCCGCGGTGCACTGCGGGAATTTGGCGGGATGCGCGACTGCGTTGACGATGCTGCGCAGCTCGCGCTCGTCCTTCTCGGCATGGGCTTGCAGTGCCATGGCCTCACGCACCGGGGGCGCGTGGTGCGCAAGCACCATGGCCTGGTAGGCGGCATCGCCGCTGTCCGCGCGCATGGCATCCCCGATCAGGCGCGCCAGCGAGCCGGTGAACAGGTGCTGGGTGGCAGCATCAGGCGCCTGCGCATGCTGCGCAGCGCTGCGCGCCTGGTCGATGGCCATGGCCAGCGCGGTGGCGGGGCTGGTCTCCAGCCGTTGCGCGCAGGCTGCCGGCGCTGCGGGCAGGCGGTAGCGGCGCATGACCGTGCGCAACACCTGTTCGAGCAAGGAAGGGTGGGGCAGCAGGGGCACGAATCAGACGCCGCCGTTTCCGCCCACCGGCGTGTCCGGGCCGGCACCCCGGTGGGTCTTGGTCCAGTCGTAAGGCGTGCCGTCGGGCAGCAGCCGGGCCTCTACCGTGTTCACGCCAGGCCGGCCCACGCTCTCGGCCAGCTCCGTCGAGAGGCTCACATGGCGTTTGCCAGCCTTGCGCCGGGCCTCGCAGAACTGCAGGGCGGGCGCCAGCTCGTGGGCGCCAAACGCCTGCATGGCGGCCACTCCGGGTGCTTCTTGCCAATAAACGACGATGCTCATGCGGATCCGGGCCTTCTCTGGGTTGCGTGCGGGGTATCCCGCTGATCGTGCCAGAAAGCCGCACCGGATGCCCGGCCTGCGGCATCCGCCCTAATGTGCCACCGTCACTTGGCCAGCGCCAGCGTGCCCTTCATCAGGCTCGAATGCCCGGGGAAGGAGCAGAACCAGGCATAGGCCTCTCCCGCCTTGAGTTTGGCCACGTCAAAGGCCACCGCATCGGCTTCGCCGCCGCCAATGACCTTGGTGTGCGCGATCACGCGGGCATCCCCCGCCTTGACATAGGCCTTGTCCACGCCGGCAGCCATGCCATCGGCAGCCACGCCCTGGGCATCGGCGGCCTTGGTCAGCACCCAGTTGTGGCCCATGGCCGTCTTGGGCAGCTTGCCCACGTGCTTGAGCTTCACGGTGAACTGCTTGCAGCTGGCGGGAACGGCGATGCTGGACTTGTTGAACTGCATGACGTCGTTGGCTTCGATCTCCACGTCGCAGGTCGCCGCCAGCGCGGGGCCGGCGAGCAGGGTGGTCAGCAGCATGGCTGTGGCATTTTTCATCTTGATCGTCATTTGTCATTTCTCCGTCGGTAAAAAGAAACTGCGTTCCCGGGAGCCTCTGGAGGGCAGGGGGGCAGGCTGCCTGTGAGTGGACCACCGATGGCCGACAGCGCTGTTGACCTGCATCAGAGGACACTGGTGCAACGGCACCACGCATCCACCCGGGCCAGGGGCGGGCCCGGTGGCCCTGCGCCAAGGCTTCGGCTAGCATTGCCCATGGCCGAGAAATCCGCACCGCTGTCCTTGCGCGCCGAGCGCCCTGGCCGCAGGCTGGGCACGTTGCTGATGGGGTCCAATGCCTTGTTCGCGGCACTGCTGTGCGGCCTGGTCATGTGGGTGCTGTCTTCGTCGCGGCAGAACCACGAAGAACGGGCCCGCACCACGGCGGAAAGCCTGGTGGCCGTCACCGGGGCCAACGTGGGGTCCGAACTGGGGCTCATCGATGCGGTGCTGAGGATGACGCTGGACGACCTTTTGCGCAGCGGGTTTGGTTCCGGTGCGGCGGACGAAGGCATTCAGCGGCTGCTCGATGAGCGGCGCAGCCTGCTCGAGGGCGCCGAGGGCTTTCGCCTGGCGGATGAGAAGGGGTCGGTGCGGTGGGGCAACCTGGAGGCCGGGGCGCCGGTGGCCGACATCTCGCACCGCGCCTTTTTCCAGCAGGCCCGGCAGGCCACTTCGGGTGATCCCATTGTCTCCAGGCCCGTGGTTTCGCAGATCTCGGGCAACTGGGTGATCGTCATCGCGCGCCCCCTGGCCGCGAACGGCCAGTTCGCAGGGGTCCTGTACGCAACCATCCGGGTGGACCACTTTGCGCAGCTGTTCCACCGCTACGAGCTGGGTGAGCGCGACGCCATCACGCTCAGGACACGGGATCTGCGTTTCGTGGCCTGGATGTCGCCTGGGAACGAGGTGCGTGTCGAGGTTGGGTCGACCCAGGTCTCCGATGAGCTGCGGGCGACCCTGGCGACCAACCCGGCCTCGGGTGTCTACACGGCGACCTCTGCGGCCGATGGGGTCGAGCGGACGGTTGCCTACCGGGAGGTGCAGGGCTGGCCATTCATCGTCTTTGCGGGGCTCAACAACCAGCATTTCTTCCAGCCCCTGGCCCAGGAGGCGCGCATGCTCTGTCTGCTGGCCGGCCTCATGTGGCTGCTGAGCTGCGCCGCCGCCTTCGTGGTCTACCGCCTGGGGCTGCGCGAGCTGGGCACCCTGCGCGCCCTGGAGGCGCAGAGCCGGCGCACGCAGATCCTGCTGCGCGTGGCCGGTGACGGCATCCACATCCTCGACCGCCAGGGGCACCTGGTCGAGATGAGCGATTCGTTCGCGCAGATGCACCGATCCTCCCGGGAGGGGCTGCAGGGCAGGCATGTTTCCAGCTGGGACGCCAACCAGAACGAGGCGGCCATCCGCGCCTGGCTGTCCAAGGTGCGTGACGGTGACCGCCAGCGCGTGGAGGTGCAGCACCGGCGGGCGGACGGCCAGGTCATCGACGTCGACCTGCACTGGCATGCGGTGGACATCGACGGGCAGTTGCTGATCTTCGGCTCCGCCCGCGACATCACCGACAGGCAGCGCCTGCTGCAAAGCCTGGAAGAATCCGGCGCGCGCATCCGCGACCTGTACGACCACGCACCCTGCGGGTATTTCTCGCTCGATGCCGAGGGCTGTGTCGTGCACATCAACGCCACCCTGCAGCAGTGGCTGGGCGGCACGCCCGTGGAGTCCCACACCCGCTTCAGCGATCTGCTGCAGGGGGCGAGCCGCCTGCGATTCCATGACCACTTCATCGTGCTGACCCTGCAGGAGCAGGCCCCGGAGATCGAGGTCGAGCTGGCACCACCGGGCGCTGAACGCCGCTTCGTGCGCATCAACGCCACGGCCGTGCGCGATGCCCAGGGCAACTTCCTGATGAGCCGCACCGTGGCCATCGACGTGACGGCGCAGCACCAGGCGCTGCAGCAGGTGCAGACCCTGCTGCACGACCAGTCTGCCATGCTCAACAGCGACCTCGTGGGCATGGTCAAGCTGCGCGACCGCACCATCACCTGGAAGAACGCCGCGATGGAACGCATGCTGGGCCATGCGCCCGGCGAGCTCGACGGTGCCCAGGTGCAGGACCTGTATGCCCATGGCCAGGACCACCGCAACGTGGAGAATGCCGCGGCGCTGCGGCTGGACCGGGGCCAGAACTTTCGCACCGATGTGCGCCTGCAGCACAAGAGCGGCGACGCCATCTGGGTGGACCTGAGTGGCGTGCGCCTGTCGGACCGCGAGACCTTCTGGATGGCGGTGGACATCTCTGCGGCCAAGCGGGCGCATGAGCAGATCACCCACGTGGCCTTCCACGACGCGCTCACGCAGTTGCCCAACCGCCTGCTGCTGCTGGACCGCTTGCGCCAGGCCCTGGCTGCGGCACAGCGGGCCGGCCATGGGGTCGCGGTCTGCTTTGCCGACCTGGACGGCTTCAAGGCCGTGAACGACCAATTGGGGCACGAGGCAGGCGACCAGCTCCTGGTCGAGCTGGCCGGGCGCGTGCGGGGCAGCATCCGTGCATCGGACACGGCGGCGCGCATCGGCGGCGATGAGTTCGTGCTGGTGCTCACGCCCGTGGCCGGGGACGAATGGCGCGCCGTGCTCGATCGCCTGATGCAGGCCGCATGCCAGCCCGTGCAACTGCCGGGCTCACAGGCACCCGTGCAGGTGGGCATGAGCATCGGTGTCGCGCTGTCACGGGGCCGGCTGGACGCACAGGAGCTGCTGGCAGAGGCCGACGCCGCCATGCTGCAGGCCAAGCGTTCAGGCAAGCACCGCGTGCAGCTGGCGCAGGGACCGCAGGCGGTCAAGAGCACCATCTGATACGGGGCTGCATTCAATCGGCCCGAATCAGGGGCCGGTAAAAAGCAAAACGCCCACAGCGAAGCTGCAGGCGTTCATATTGTGCGGATGGGCGAGGCTGGGGGGCTATCTGCCCCTCAAGCCCTGCACCATCCCGTTGCCATTGCTCAATACGCGTCCAGCACCGCGCCCTTGCTCGCGCTCGATGCGTTGAAGGCGAACTTGGCCTGCACGCCGCGGGTGTAGCGCGGGGCGGGCGCTGTCCAGGCGGCGCGGCGCTTGGCGATTTCTTCTTCGCTCACGTTCAGCTCCAGCAGCAGCTGGCGCGCGTCGATGGTGATGCTGTCGCCTTCGTTGACGAAGGCAATCGTGCCGCCGGCAGCCGCTTCGGGCGCCACGTGGCCGACCACCATGCCCCAGGTGCCGCCGGAGAAGCGGCCGTCGGTGATGAGGCCCACGCTTTCGCCCAGGCCGGCGCCGATCAGCGCGCCGGTGGGGGCCAGCATTTCGGGCATGCCGGGGCCGCCCTTGGGGCCCAGGTAGCGCAGCACCATCACGTCGCCGGCAACGATCTTGCCGGCCAGGATGGCTTCCAGGGCCGATTGCTCGTCGTCGAACACGCGGGCCGGGCCGGTGATGACGGGGTTCTTCAGGCCGGTGATCTTGGCCACGGCGCCTTCGGGGCTGAGGTTGCCCTTCAGGATGGCCAGGTGGCCCTGGGCGTACATGGGCTTGTCGATGCCGCGGATCACGTCCTGGTCGGCGCGGGGCACATCGGGCACGTCCTTGAGCACTTCGGCAATGGTCTTGCCGCTGATGGTGATGCAGTCGCCGTGCAACAGGCCGGCGTTGAGCAGCACCTTCATCACTTGCGGAATGCCGCCTGCGCGGTGCAGGTCCACGGCCAGGTACTTGCCGCTGGGTTTCAGGTCGCACAGCACGGGGGTCTGCTTGCGGATGCGCTCGAAGTCGTCGATGCTCCATTCCACGCCCGCCGTGTGGGCGATGGCCAGGAAGTGCAGCACGGCGTTGGTGGAGCCGCCGGTGGCCATGATCACGGCCACGGCGTTCTCGATGGCCTTCTTGGTCACGATGTCGCGGGGCTTCAGGTCCATCTTGATGGCCTCGATCAGCACCTTGGCCGATTCCTTGGCCGAGTTCATCTTCTCGTCGTGCGGGTTGGCCATGGTGGACGAGTAGGGCAGGCTGATGCCCAGGGCCTCGAAGGCGCTGGACATGGTGTTGGCGGTGTACATGCCGCCGCACGAGCCGGTGCCGGGGATGGCGCGCTTTTCGATTTCCTTCAGATCGAAGTCGCTGAGCTTGCCGGCGGCGTTTTCGCCCACAGCCTCGAACACGCTCACGATGTTCAGGTCCTTGTCCTGGTAGCGGCCGGGCAGGATGGTGCCGCCGTACACGTAGATGGCGGGCACGTTGGCGCGCAGCATGCCCATCAGGCCGCCGGGCATGTTCTTGTCGCAGCCGCCGACCACCAGCACGCCGTCCATCCACTGGCCGCCCACGCAGGTCTCGATGCAGTCGCTGATCACCTCGCGGCTCACCAGGCTGTACTTCATGCCTTCGGTGCCCATGGCCATGCCGTCCGAGATGGTGGGCGTGCCGAACACCTGGGCGTTGCCGCCGGCTTCCTCGATGCCGGCGATGGCCGCGTCGGCCAGCTTTTGCAGGCCGCTGTTGCAGGGGGTGATGGTGCTGTGGCCGTTGGCCACGCCGACCATGGGCTTGACGAAGTCGCCTTCCTCGTAGCCCATGGCGTAGTACATGGATCGGTTGGGCGCACGCGACTTGCCTTGCGTGATGTTGGCGCTGCGGTGGTTGATGGGCTGGATCGGGATGGTCTTGCTGTCTGCCATGGCGTGTTTCCTGGTGGGGGAGTCGTTGTTGTGGGGAGGACAGCGCAGCGTTCCACGTGTCCCATGCTTTCGGGTTGCAAGTATGCGAGGTTTGGCGCTGCGTTTCCAATCCCTTTCATCTGCTCCATTAATATATAAAACATATGAAAGAGACATTCATCGACGTGCGCGCCTGGCGCCAGTTCGTCGCCGTGGCCGAAGAACTGCACTTTGGCCGGGCCGCGATCCGCCTGCACATGACGCAGCCGCCGCTGACCCAGGCCATTGCGCAGATGGAGCGCTCGCTGGGCGTGATGCTGTTCGACCGCACGCGCCGGCGCGTGGCGCTGACGCCGGCGGGCGAGGCCCTGCTGCCCGACGTGCGCGACTTTCTGGAGCGCGCGCAGGCGCTGCCGGTGCGGGCCCGCGCGGCGGCGGCGGGCGAGGTGGGGCGAGTGCGGCTGGCGTTTGTCTCCACCATCGGCTTCGAGCGGCTGCCCGAATGGGTGCGCGATTTTCGCGTGCTGTGCCCGCAGGTGGCGCTGGAGCTTGTGGAGG
This sequence comes from Acidovorax sp. Root219, assembly GCF_001428665.1. Taxonomy (GTDB): domain Bacteria; phylum Pseudomonadota; class Gammaproteobacteria; order Burkholderiales; family Burkholderiaceae_C; genus Acidovorax. The sequence goes on along the minus strand of NZ_LMIJ01000001.1, from coordinate 251,703 downwards.
CCACGGGCGACGTGCAGCGCGCGCTGTTTGCGCGCGGCGAGCTCGATGGCGGGCTGGTGCTGCATTCGCCCGGCGCGGCCCCGCCCGAGCTGGCGCGCCTGGCGGTGGCCGAAGAACCCCTGGTGCTGGCGTTGCCCGCAAGCCACCCGCTGGCCGGTGTGCCGCGCCTGGACCTGGCGCAGGTGCTTGCCGAGCCGCTGGTGATCTTTCCGCGCCGCATCGTGCCCTCGCTGCACGACGCGATCTTTGCGCTGTACCACGCGGCCGGCCGCGTACCCGTGGTGGCGCAGGAGGCGATCCAGATGCAGACCATCGTCAACCTGGTGTGGGGCGGCCTGGGCGTGGCCTGGGTGCCCGAGAGCGTGACCCAGTTCCGCCGCGAGGGGGTGGTTTACCGCGCGGCCGATGCGTTCGGACCTGCTCCGGGCAAGGCGTGGACCAAGGCCGTGAAAGCGGTGCCCAGTCCCCTTCCGGTATGCGAGACCAGCCTGGTCTGGCCGGTCGGGCTAAACAACCCGGCGCTGGCGCGTTTCGTCGACTTCGTGCGCGAGCGCTCGGCTGCCGGTTAAGCAACTGCCGCAGCGCGCCCGCGCACGAACAGCAGCCCCGCCGCAACGGCCAGCAGCGGCAGCGCCACGGCGTTGATGGCCGTCCAGCCCACGCCAGTCAACAGCGCGCCCGAGGCAAAGGACATCATCGCCGCCACGATGCCGTTGGCCAGTTGCATCAGTGCCTGGGCCTGGCCGCGCTCCTCGGGCGCATGGCTTTCGGCCAGCAGCGTGGTGCCCGAGATCACCATCAGGTTCCAGCCCGTGCCCAGCAGGCAGGAGCTGGCCAAAAACTCGGTGAACGACAGGCCCGACAGCGCCACCACCGCGCTGGCCGCCAGGCACAGGGCGCCTACGGTGGCCACGCGGCGGCTGCCGAAGCGGTCCACCAGCGCACCCGAAAACAGCGCGGGTGCGAACATGCCAATCACATGCCACTGGATGACTTGCGCGGCGGATGCAGCCGAGAAGCCGCAGACCTCCATCGCCAGCGGCGTGGCGTTCATCACCAGGATCATCAGGCCGTGGCCGATGGCCGTCATCACCACTGCGGCGCGCAGGCCAGGGCGGGCGAGCAGGGCGCGCATGGCGGCCATGCCGCCCGCGGCCGGCTTGGGCGCCACGCCCTCGCGCAGCAGCGCCATCACCGCCCAGCCCAGCGCGGCCAGCACGGCAATCGCCAGGTAGGCGCCGGCCAGCGGCGTGGCCAGCAGGTTGCGCGACCACAGCGCCAGCGGTGGGGCGAAAACGGCCGCGCACAGGCCGCCCGCCACCACACAGGCGGCGGCCCGGCCTTTTTGCTGCGCATCCACCGCCTCCAGCGCGGCATAGGTGTAGTAGCCCGACGAGGCCTGGTAGGCACCGATGGCCAGCGTGCCCGCGCAGAAGACGGCAAAGCTGCCCCACTGCACCCCCGCCATGCTGATGAGGCCGCCCGCCACACCGCACAGCGCGCCGGCCTGCAGCCCCGCACGCCGGCCGTGGCGCTGCATGAACAGCGACAGCGGTTGCACCGACAGCAGGTTGCCCAGCACCAGCAGTGCCAGCGGCAAGGTGGCCAGCGCCGGCCAGGGCGCCAGCCGCGCACCGACGATGGAGGTCAGCGTGATGCCGATGATGGAGCAGCCCCAGTACAGGGCCTGGCCAGCGAACAGCAGGCGAACGGAGGCATTGCGCAGAAGCAGCATGGGTGGAGGCTTTCGGTGGTGCGCCGTGTCTGGCGCGGAGGAAAAGTGGTCAGTCCAGCAAGGCACCGGCGCCAAAGCGCTGAGCGTAGGCCTGCGGGCTCACGGCGCGGTGCTTGTGAAAACTGCGGCGCAGGTTCTCGGGGTGCTCGAAGCCGCACAGCCGGGCCACGGTGGAGACCGATGCCTGGGCCTGCGCGAGCAGGGTAGAGGCGGCCTCCACGCGCACGCGCTCCACATAGCGGCCTGGCGTGGTACCCAGTTCGCGCTGGAACACGCGCGTAAGCGTGCGCGGCGGCATGCAGGCGCGCCCGGCCAGGGCATCGAGCGACAGGTCGCCGCCCAGTTGCGAGGGAATCCATTCGAGCAGGGCCGCCAGCCGGGGTGCATGCCGCGTCTCGGGCGCCAGCAATGCGCTGAACTGCGCCTGCCCGCCTGGGCGGCGCATGAACATCACCAACCGGCGCGCCACGGCCAGGGCCATGGGGCGGCCCAGGTCTGCCTCCACCAGCGCCAGGGCCAGGTCGATGCCGGCCGTGACGCCGGCCGAGGTGAACAGGTGGCCGTACACGGGGTGGGCCGCGTCGTAGGTGTGCAGGCAGTCCTCGTCCACCTGCACGGCGGGGTAGTTTTGGCGCATGCTGTCCATGCGGCACCAGTGCGTGGTGGCGCGCAGACCGTCGAGCAGGCCGGCCTCGGCCAGCAGCAGGGCGCCCGAGCAGACCGAGCCCAGGCGGCGCACCTGGGGCTCGGCATGGCGCAGCCACTGCAGCATGCCGGTGTGGCCCAACTGGTCGGCCACGCCATCGCCACCCGCTACCAGCACGGTGTCCACGCCGGCGGGGTCGGTATCGGCCCAACTGCCATCGGCTACCAGCGCAAAGCCGGCCGAGGTGGTGACGGGCCCCGGCGCCTCGGCCAGCAGGTGCAGCGCATAGGCCGGCGGCAGGCCATGGCCGGTGCGCTCGCCATTGGCCGAGCCGAACACCTGCATCGGGCCGACCACGTCCAGGCTCATCACACCAGGGTAGACCAGGCAGGCAACGGTGCGGGTGGGGTGGGGCATGCCCCCAGTGTCGGCGTTCGTCCGGTTGGCCGCAATGACAATTAGCCCACATATCTGGCCAAATGGCAAGGTGCGCCGGCGGGACAAAGCGCAGTCAGGAGGCGCCAGCCACTGCTGTCCAGGCCACATTGTCAACAAGCGATAATTTGCTGGCGTTCGCTGCCGCATGGGCGCTATCCTGCAGACAGGAAGGGCCGCCAAGCCAAGGGTCCTCAACAGATTTGAACTTGTCCATCGCACGCTTTGAGGAGACTGCGAATGCCTTTCCCCTTGAGGTTTCCCCGAGAGATGCAGTGGCTCCTGAAGGCCGCGCGGCTGCTCGGCACCATCCAGGGCGACCCAGGGCGGGTGAATCTCGTCCTGGAACTTCAGCAACTGCTCATCCGGCGCATCGCCCGGTCGAAGCTGAGCCATGACCGCCTTCAGGACGCCAGGCTTCGCCTCAAGCAGCGCCTTGTGAGAGAGCGGCTGATCGGAGAGAAGGCGCGCGAGACGAAAGAGCTGGTCCTGAAAATCCAGGACCGCTGTGACGCGCTGGAACATCTGCGCTTTCTGTACCGCTGCTTTGGCGATGGCATTGCGGCGACCTACCATCCACCCCAGCGCCACAGGTACTTCTATTTTGCGCAGAGAACCCAGGCCAAGGAGCGCGCAGGTCTCATTTCCCGGCAGGAAACGTTTCGCAGGCGGTACCGGGCCTTGAGGCTGGGCACGGGCATGGGCATCCCCGTTGTCCTGGCCGATATGACGAACATGGTGGGGCAAGGCGATATCTGTGTTCTGGCGGGCAGTGAACCGCAGCCCGTGGAGCTGAAATCGCTGGCGCAACGCGGTCGCCCAGGAAAGCTCCTGGACGAAGAGCTGCGGCGCACCATGCAGCTTCTGGCAGGCGCTGGTCCGGCGGATTTTCACGGCGCACGCAATGCGCCGCCCCCGGAAATCCACCACGCGACAGCCCATGCAGAGCGCCTGAACACCTGTGTGCAGCAGGCCATGGAATCGGGCATTGCGCAGGTCTTCCCGGAAGAGGGCCTGCGCTACGTGGCGATCCGCGCAGACCACTACCAGGGCAACCCGGGTTGCCTGCATGCGCTCAAGGGCATGGCATCGAAGTCGCTGATGTCGATACAGGTGGCGCCCGAAATGGCCTGGGTGCCAATGCAGCCGTTCACCCTGTCAATGACCGCTGAAAATGCCGTGCTGTTCATGCAGGGGGCATTCCAGCTCTTTGTCTGCATCGACTTGAAGGTACTGGTGTCCCACTTCGCATCGCTGGGGGTGCATGCCATTGCCTTGATGGACGGGGTGACGGCGCTGCAGATTTCCAACGACCCCGAGGACTCTGGGCCGGGGTCCTACCGGGTCAGTGAGGTCATCTTTCAACGCATCTCCTGCGAGTTCATTGCGCTGCGCAGTTTTGCCCAGGAAATGGCGGGAATGCTGGAGCCGGCAGACGCCCCTGGGCTGCACGATGCCGGTGACCGGGATCTGCTTTTTGCACCACCCGCGCCTGAGTGGGACGAGGCGCGACACTACTACGACGAAGAAGGCCCACGCCTGCATTGAGTGGACAGCAGACTGGCCGGTGGGGCCGGATGTACGGGCGTTCCCCCTGCCTGAGCCCGGCGACAGGCGCGCGAGTACCTTGGGGGGCTCGCTCAGGCGGAGGTTTGTGACTGCAGGTAGTTCTGCAGGCCGATCTTGTCGATCAGGCCGATCTGCTTTTCGAGCCAGTAGGCGTGGTCTTCCTCGGTGTCGCGCAGCTGGGTCAGCAGCAGGTCGCGGCTCACGTAGTCGCCCACGCTCTCGCACAGCGCCATGCCGTTTTGCAGGGCGGCGCGCACTTCGTATTCGGTGGCCAGGTCCTTGCGCAGCATTTCGGGCACGGTTTCGCCGGGGGTGAATTCCTTGGGCCGCATGTCGGGACGGCCGCCCAGGAAGAGGATGCGGCGCAGCAGCGCGTCGGCGTGCTGGGTTTCTTCCTGCATCTCGTGGTCGAGGCGGGTGTAGAGCTTGATGAAGCCCTGGTCTTCATAGATCCGCGAATGCGCGAAATACTGGTCGCGCGCGGCCAGTTCGCCGCGCAGCAGATCCTTGAAGTAGTCGACGACCTGTGGGTTTCCCTGCATGTTTTTATCCTTGAATTCTGGCTAGGAGTATCGCGCGGACGAAGGCGTTTGGGGGGAATGTCCCCCTCTGTGCGCTCTGCATGCGTACAGGGATCAGAAGCGTTCTCATCGGGGGTGCGCCCGGTGCGCTCACAGCCTCCTGGGCGCTGCCCCCACACCTCGCGGGGCTGCCGGCTGCCAACTGCCACAGCGCGCGGGCACAATACCGCCCAAATGCTGACCTACCCCCAAATCGACCCCATCGCCCTGCAAGTGGGCCCGTTGGCCATCCACTGGTATGGCCTGACCTACCTGGCGGCCTTCGGGCTGTTCATGCTGCTGGGCATCGCCCGGCTGCGGCACCAGCCGTTCGCCTCCATTGCCGGCCCGGGCGCGTGGACGCGCAAGGACGTGGAGGACATCCTCTTCCTCGGCGTGGCGGGCGTGGTGATCGGTGGGCGGGTGGGCTACTGCCTGTTCTACAAGCCCGGCTATTACCTGAGCCACCCGCTGGAGATCTTCTACGTGTGGCAGGGCGGCATGGCCTTCCATGGCGGGCTGCTGGGCGTGATCGTCTCCATGCTGTGGTTTGCGCATTCGCGCAAGCGCCCCTGGCTGCAGGTGGCCGACTTCGTGGCGCCCTGCGTGCCCACGGGCCTGGCGGCCGGGCGGGTGGGCAACTTCATCAATGGCGAACTCTGGGGCCGCTTTGCCAGCCCCGACCTGCCCTGGGGCATGGTGTTCCCGCAAAGCGGCTCCATGCTGCCGCGCCACCCTTCGCAGGTCTACCAGTTTCTGCTGGAAGGGCTGCTGCTGTTCGTGCTGCTGTGGCTGTACGCCCGGCGCCAGCGCCGTGAGGGCCAGGTGGCCGCCGTCTTCCTGATCGGCTACGGGGCTTTCCGCTTCATCGCCGAATACTTCCGCGAGCCCGATGCGCACCTGGGCATCCTCTCGCTGGGCATGAGCATGGGCCAGTGGCTGTGCGTGCCCATGATCGTGGCCGGCATCCTGATGTGGCTGTGGGCCGCCAAGCGCGAGGGCGGCACGCCTGCGCTCACCACGCCCAAGCCCTGACCTGCCGCGCGGTGCCGATGACCGTCACCCGCCGCCAGCTCCTTCTGGCCAGCGCCGCCGGGTCGCCGCTGCTGGCATCGTGCGCCACGGACCTCACGCGCTACCGACACCAGCCGGTGGCCGGGGTGGCTGCCAGCCTGGGCGTGTGCGCAGCGGCGTACGCCACGCTGCAGGCGGGCCGCGTGCAGGAGACCGTGTTGGCAGGAACCTGTGGTGCGGCACCCGACGCGGTGTTCCAGGCGGCCTCGCTGACCAAGCCCGTCGTCGCCTATGGCGCTCTGCGCCTGGCCCTCGCGGGCCAACTGGACCTCCAGGCGCCCGTCTCGCACTATCTGCCGCAAGGCTATGTGCACTACCAGCATGTGCTGCGGCGCAAACCCGGCGATGCCAGCGACACCGTGCCCGCCAGCACGCTGGCCCGCATCCCCGTGGCCACCTTGCTCAACCACAGTTCGGGCCTGCCCAACTGGACCGGCGGCACGCTGACCCCTGCCTTCGACCCCGGCCAGCGCTGGCGCTATTCGGGCGAAGGCTATGTGCTGCTGCAGACCGTGATGGAGGCCGCCACCGGCAGGCCCATCGCGCAGTGGATGGACGCTGAGGTGTTTGCACCCCTGGGCATGCGTGACTCCAGCCTGGTCTGGCAAAGCGCCTACGAAGGCCGGGCCGTGCAAGCCCATGGCGGCGCCGCCAGCGGCATGCGCTGGGGCGTGCCCGTGGCTGCCGCCTCGCTGTACACCACGGCGCGCGACTATGCGCGCCTGTTGGCCGCCGTCGTGGCCGATGAGCGGTTGCTGGCGCTGGCCATGTCCGCCCCCGTGGTGGCCGACAAGGCGCTGGGGCTGGAATGGGGCTATGGCTGGGGCATCGAGCGCACCCCGGCCGGCCCCATGCTCTGGCAGTGGGGCAACAACCCGGGCTTTCGCAACTTCGCCATGGTCTCTCCCGGCTCGGGCGATGGCTTCGTGCTGCTGACCAACAGCGACCGGGGCATGGCCCTGGCGGTGCCCCTGGCGCAGCAGGTGCTGCCGGTGGAGCACCCGGTGTTCAGGTCTTCCCTGTTGGGATAGCGCTTTGGCTCAGGCCAGCGGCTTGCGCATCAGCGCCAGGTACTGGCCCTGGATATAGTCGTCGATGCGCGCGTACTCGGCGTAGCCCTGCTTGAGGTAAAAAGCCCGTGCCTGCCACTCGAAGGTTTCGAGCTTGGCGTTTTTTGCACCCAGTGCCTTGCCCTGGGCTTCGGCCATGCCCAGCAGGCGTGCGCCCAGGCCCTGGCCGCGCTGGTCCTCGGCCACCCACAGCACATCGGTCTGCAGCCAGTAGACGAACACATAGGAGCGGATGCCTGCCACCAGCCGGCCGTGGAGATCGCGCACGTCCAGCCGCACCGGCTGCACCTGCGGGTATTCGCCCACGGTGCGGTAGTTGAATTCGCGCATGTGCTTTCCAAGGGTTCCCGCCTGCAGGTCTTCGGGGGAGGGTGGGGCGAAGGTGTAGGAATAGGCCATGGATGCAGGGGGCGGGCTGAATGGGGCGGCGATTATGCCGGCAGTTCGGCCGCTTGCTCTATGGAACCTGCCTCCCCCAGCCAGGCCTGCACCTGCCCGCGTATGCCGTCCAGCACCGGGTTGGGCGCGCGCGCCACGCGCTGCACCCAGGCGATGTGCGATTGCAGCCCTTGCGTCGGTATGTCCAGCGCAACCAATCGGCCCTGTGCCAGCAAAGGGGCAGCCGGAGCCACGATGCCCAGGTAGACGGCATCCGTGTGGCTGACCACGTCCAGCAGGTCGGCCACCGATTCGCTGCCCAGGGTGATCAATGTGTCGGGGTGGGCCTGCAGGCCCAGGCGCTGCACCAGCAGCCGTCCCGTGGCCGCGCTCATGCCGGTGCAGGCCACGGCAAATTCCGTGAGGTCGGCAAATCGCACGGGGTGCCGTTGCGCCAAGGGGTGGCCGGGCCGCACCAGCACACCGGTGGGCAACTCGGCCAGTGTGTGCACTTCCAGGTCGGCGTGGGCACCGGGGAGGGAGCGCAGGTCCATCACCAGCGCATCCAGTGCGCGGTCGCGCAGGGCCTGTATCTGCTGCGCCTGGGGCCCGCCGCTCAGTTGCAGGCGCATATGGCCTGCATGCCCGGCCGCCATGTGCAGCAGGCGGCGGCCCAGCAGGGCATGGGGCGTGGCGGTCATCCCCAGGCGCACGGAGCCCGCTTCGCCGCTGACATGGTGGCGCACCACCTGGTGCAGCTCGTCGGCCTGGGCCACCACCTGGCGCGCATGCTCCAGCACGGTGCGGCCGATGGGGGTGAGGGCGTTGCGGTGGCCGCTGCGCTCGACCAATGCAGCGCCCAGGTGCGCTTCCAGCATGGCGATGCTGCGGCTGAAGGCATCCTGCGAGCGCCGCGTGCTGTCCGCCGCACGGGTGAAGCTGCCGCTGTCGGCCAGGGCAATGAAATGGCGCAACTGGGCGATGGTGGTGCTCATGCGGAAAATCGAACTAAACGACTTGAATTATGCATTGGACGAACATTTCGTTACCGGCTTAGCATGCAACCCTCTCGCCCGCCCACCGAATCCAAGAAAGCGCTGACGTACATGATCAAGAAACTCCTGCTGGGGCTGCTGGCCCTGGTGGTGCTGCTGGCTGTGGCCCTGGGCGTCAACACAGCGCGCAAGGGCTCGCGCCAGCTGGAGGTTGCGCCGATTGCCAAACTGCCGGTGGACGATGCCGCCGTGGCCGGCCGCCTGGCCGAGGCGGTGCGCCTGCGCACCGAGTCCTCGCGCGACGATGCCAACTTCAGCGCCGGCCAGTTCATGCAGTTCCATGCCTTGCTGCAGCAGCGCTTTCCGCTGGTGCACGCCAAGCTCAAGCGCGAGGTGGTGGGCGACCTGAGCCTGCTCTACACCTGGCCCGGCAGCGATGCCAATGCCGCCCCGGTGATGCTGATGGCCCACCAGGACGTGGTGCCCGTGGCGCCCGGCACCGAGGGCGACTGGGAGCAGCCCCCGTACTCGGGTGCCATAGAGGGCGGCTTCGTCTGGGGCCGTGGTTCCTGGGACGACAAGGGCAACCTCATGAGCCAGCTCGAAGCCGTGGAGATGCTGCTGGCCAGCGGCTTTGCGCCCCAGCGCACCATCTACCTGGCCTTCGGTGCCGACGAGGAAGTGGGCGGCCTGCGCGGCGCCGCCAAGATCGCCGCATTGCTGCAGGAGCGCAAGGTGCGCCTGGATTTCGTGATCGATGAAGGCCTGTTGATCCTGGACGGCGTGATGCCCGGCCTGGCCAAGCCGGCCGCCGTCATCGGCGTGGCCGAGAAGGGCTATATGTCGGTGGTGATGACGATGTCGGGCACGCCCGGCCATTCGTCCATGCCGCCGCACAAGGGCAGCAGCGCCATCGCCATGATGAGCGACGCGCTCAAGCGCCTGGACGAAGAGCAGATGCCCGGCGGCATCCGCGGCGTGGCGGGCGAACTGTTCGACACCTTGGCGCCCGAGATGGGTGGCGTGAACCGGGTGGTGCTGTCCAACCTCTGGCTGTTCCGCCCCGTGGTGCAAAAGCAGTTCGAAGGGGCCGCCAGCACCAACGCCATGCTGCGCACCACCACGGCCCTGACCATCGTGAACGCCGGCAACCGCGACAACGTGGTGCCCGGCCGCGCCGAGGCCACGGTCAACTTCCGCATCATGCCCGGCGATACCCAGGAGCAGGTGATGGAGCACATGCGCAGCAAGATCAGCGCGCCCACAGCGCAGTACGAGCTGAGCCCCTTGCCCGGTGCGGTGGACGCCTCCAAGGTCGCACCCACCGATTCCACCCAGTACCGGCTGCTCAACCAGACCATCCGCGAGATCTTCCCCGACGTGCTGGTGGCCCCGGGCCTGATGGTGGCGGGCACCGACTCGCAACACTATGGCGCCGTCAGCGACCACATCTTCAAGTTCTCGCCCGTGCGCGCCAACTCGGAGGACCTCAAGCGCTTTCATGGCACCAACGAGCGCCTGGAGATCGCCAACTATGCGGACGCGATCCGCTTTTATCACCGGCTGATCGGCCAGGTGAGCCAGGCGGGCGCCAAGCCCTGAGTCGACCTTTTCAGGGGCAGGCCAGCCGGTCCATCGCCTCGCGCGTGAGCCTGTAGCTCAGCCGGTCGGCCACCAGTACCGCGCCCAGACTTTCGTAGAAGGCGATGCCCGCGTGGTTGCCGGCCTTCACGTTCCAGTCCATGCGGCCGCAGCCTTTCTGGGCCGCATGCCGCGCCACCCAGGCCATGAGCAGCCGGCCAATGCCCTTGCCCCGTGCATTGGCGCTGACGAACAACTCCTTGACCATGCACTGCAGCCGGTGCCCGGGGCTCGGGTCCACGATGGAATGCAGGAATACGATGGCGGCAAAACCCATTGCCTTGCCCGCCGCATCGCTGGCCACTACCAGACGCACAGTCGAGCCGGGCGCGAGAAGGTGGTCGCGTAGGTGTGTGTGCACGGCCTCGCGCGGGGCCGTGGCCACGCCGGCATCGGCGTAGTAGGCGTTCAGCTCGCAGAGCAGGTCGGTCAGCGAGGCATGCGGACTGTCTGCCAGCGCGATGTGCAGCGCCGGGCCAGGGCTCATGCGACGGTCATGGGAAAAAGCGCTGGAGTGCATCCTCGAAGGCCGGTACGTCGGCACCGACGTGGCTGGCGTTGTACTCCGCCCTGAGCAGCGTCAGCCCGGGGTTGCTCTGCGCGGCCATCTGCGTATACAGGGGGTTCACGATGAGTACCGTATTGCCGTTGATGGCGCCCGTCAGGAACAGCGTGGCGGGCAGGGGCTTGCCGTCGAGTTGCTTTTCGTAGGCGAGGAAGGCCCTCGCATCACCGTGGCCGCCCACGCTGGATTCGGTGGACAGGTAGTGCGAGAAGCTCAGCGCGCCGGCCATTCCCTCGATCACCAGAGCTGCCACCACGAAGTAGCCGCCGTGCGACAGACCCGAGAGCGCGCGGCGCTTGGGGTCGGCACGGTACTTGCGCTCGATGCTGGGCGCCAGCTCCTTGGTGATGAAATTCAGGTAGACAGCAGCGCCGGGCAGCAGGAAGTCCGTGCCGCGTTGGGCCGTGCCACCGATGCCGACCAGGATGGCCTGCGTGCCCCGGCGCTGCATCACCTGCTTGAACGTGTCGAAGCGCGTGGGGGCCAGGCCGCTGCTGCCGTACAAGGCATCGCCTTCGGTCACATAGATGGTGGGCAGTGTGGCCGTGCCCGTGGCATAGGCCGGGGGCAGGTAGACGCGGATGGCGTACGAGCCGCCCGTCGCTTCGGACCTGAGCGACGAGTTGATGACCTGGCCCACAGGTTCGGCAGGCGGCTCGTCGCTGGACGAGCCGCCACCGCCGCAGGCAGCCAGCGCCGTGGCGGCGGCTGCCGCCAGCAAGGCCGTGCGGCGTGGCATGGAGACGGTGGTGGGGCGGGGCGTTGGCTTGGGCAGCATGCGTTGGACTCCTCCTGTTCGGCCCATTGTAGGAGGCTTGCCTGAAGGCGCTGGTGACCGCCGCACGGATGCGTCTGCCGGCTCAGAACTGCGCCCGGTTGAGGTCCGCGATCAGCGTGGTCTCCACCGGCCGCCAGCCCAGGCGCTGCTGCGTGAGCGCGCTGGAGGCCGGGCTGTCCATGCCGGCAAAGCGGGCCAGCCAGCCAAAGTGCTGTTCGGCACCACTGGCCGGCACCGAGGCCACGGGCAGGTTCAGGCCGCGCCCGATGGATTCGGCAACCGCCTTGAGCGCCACACCTTCTTCGCCGACCGCGTGGTAGCGGGTGCCGCGCGTGCCTCGCTCCAGCACCAGTCGGTACAGGCAGGCGGCATCGAGCACATGCACGGCGGGCCAGCGGTTGGAGCCTTCGCCCAGGTAGGCCGACACCCCTTTCTCGCGGGCCAGTGCGATCAGGTAGGTGATCAGGCCCTGCTTGAACGGGTCGTGCACCTGCGGCAGCCGCACCACGCAGGCATGCACGCCCTGCTGCGCGAGGGCCATTGCAGCCTCTTCCGAGGCGCTGCGCGGCACACCGGCGCTGCTGGGCACGGGCGCATCCTCTTCGGTGCCCACGCCGCCCCTGTTGCCCAGCAGCGTCATGCCGGTGGTCACGAGCAGGGGCCGGTCGGTGCCCGCAAGCTCGGCGCCCAGCGCCGCGATGACCCGCCGGTCGGCCTCGCAGTTGGCCGCATAGGTTGAAAAATCGTGGTTGAACGCCGTGTGGACCACGCCATCGGCGTGGGCAACGCCGCGGCGCAGGCTGGGCAGGTCGTCGATGGAGCCGCGGTGCACCTCGGCGCCCACGGCGGCCAGGCGCTCGGCCCCTTCGTCCGAGCGGGCCAGGCCCAGCACGCTGTGGCCCGCATCGATCAGCTCATTGACGACGGCCGTTCCCACAAAACCGGTCGCGCCGGTCACGAATACTCGCATGGTGATGTCCTTCCTGTGAAAGGAGGGCAGTGTCGCCACGGGGCTTATCCGGGTAAAGTAGTGATCTTATACAGGTATAAGAAGTAACAGGACTGCATCCATGCCCGACACCAACGACAACCCGCTGGGCAACTACCTGCGCGACCGCCGCACCCGGCTGGACCCTGCGGCGCTCGGTTTTTCGCTCGCGCGCCGGCGCACGCCCGGCCTGCGCCGCGAAGAAGTCGCCCAGCGCGCCCATGTCAGCGCCACCTGGTACACGTGGCTGGAGCAGGGGCGCGGCGGGGCGCCTTCGGCCGATGTGCTGGCGCGCATCGCCCGCGCGCTGATGCTCACCGAAGCCGAGCGCGAATACGTTTTTTTGCTCGCCCTGGGCCGCCCGCCCGAGGTGCGCTTTCAGGACCCCGAGGGCGTGACGCCCCGGCTGCAGCGCGTGCTCGATTCGCTCGAAACCAGCGCCGCCTATGTGAAGACCTCCACCTGGGACGTGGTCGCCTGGAACCATGCCTCCACCCTGGTGCTGACCGACTATGGCGCGCTGCCCGTGGGGCAGCGCAATATCCTGCGCGTGGTTTTCGGCAGTGCGGCGCTGCGCCGCAAGATGCCCAACTGGGAGCGTGATTCGCGCTTCATCGTCGGCGCCTTCCGCGCCGACGTGGCGCGTGCTGGCGCCGCCGCCCGCGTGCAGCCCATGGTGGAGGAGTTGTGCGAAATCGACCCCGAGTTCCGCGCGCTCTGGCGCGACAACGGTGTGCAGAGCAGCTATGGCGAGCACCCCAAGCACGTGGTGCACCCCGTGGCCGGCCCCATCGACCTGGAGTATTCGGCCTTTGCCGTCGATGGCCGGCCCGACCTGGGCATGGTGATCTACACCCCCGCCACGCCGCGCGACCTGGCGCGTGTGAAGGCGCTGATTGCTGCGGGCGAGGAGGGCAAGGCGGCGGCAGCGGCAAGCGCTGCTGTCAGGCGCCAGCGCCAGACCACGCCCGCATAGACACGCCCCTCACATCGCCGATGCAAAAAAACCCGCCAGTTCCGCATGCCTGCAGGAGACAAGCCAGATGACCGCCATGTCCGCCGTACCTTTGAGCTTCGAGCAATTCCAGGCCCAGTCGCTTGCCGGCGGGTTCGACGAAGCGCTGGTGCGTGAATGGGCGCCGGGTCAGGTGGTGCCCGAGCACCGCCACGACTTCGGCGTGAGCGCCATCGTCGTGCAGGGCGAGATGTGGCTCACCTGCGAGGGCCAGGAGCGCCGCCTGGTGCCCGGCGATACGTTTACGCTGTACCGCAATGAGCCGCATGCGGAACGGTATGGGGCGCAGGGTGCGACTTACTGGGTGGCACGGCGAATCTCTGCCGATTGATTGAAGGCCCCCGGGCCTGCAGCACCGCAGTTTGGCGCACTTGCGATGCTGCATGGCGAGAGGCGGCGCCTTTGCTACAGCGAAGAGGTAGAAGCAGCGTTTGGTCCTGCGCGTGGATTTGCGGCGCCGTCGTTGCAGGCAGGCGCGAGACGCCCAGAAGCGCCATCAAAGAGCCTGGGGTGTTGCTCGCTTGCTGCAGCAACTGGTTTTTTGGCCTCGCTTACCAAAAATCACGCTTGCCCCCCTTGTCATTTTCCATAATTATGAGAAATTACACCTATGTGAGAGCAAAGCCTGCGTTTGCCGTCATTTGATGGCATGTTGGCGGCAAAAGCCGGGGCCCTTGTGGGGCCTGGCAGCTGATTCACCCGGAGTTCACCCGCACATGCGCCTGGTATCCAATTCCCTGCACGATGAAGTCGCCTCGCGTCTGCGCGAGGAGATCTTTGCCGGCAAGCTGGCGCCGGGCAGCTTTCTGGACGAAGCGGCGCTGTGTGAGCGGCTGGAGATTTCGCGCACGCCGCTGCGCGAGGCACTCAAGGTGCTGGTGGCCGAGGGCCTGCTGCGCCATGAGCCGCGCCGTGGCTGCTTCGTGGCCGAGGTCACGTCCAAGGACCTGGACGAGATATTCCCCGTGATCGCGCTGCTCGAAGGCCGCGCCGCGCACGAAGCCACGCGCCGCGCCAGTGCGGGCGACGTGGCTGCGCTGGAGGTGCTGCACCAACGCCTGCAGGCGCATGCCGCAGCCGGGCGCATCCCCGAATACTACGCAGCCAACCACGCCATCCACGAGGCCTTCATCACGCTGGCGGACAACCGCTGGCTGGCCCAGGTGATCGGCGATCTGCGCAAGATCCTGCGCCTGGCGCGGCTGCAGCAGTTGCACGCGCCCGGGCGCCTGCAGCAGAGCCTGGCAGAGCACCTGGCGGTGTTTGCAGCCCTGAAGGCCCAGGACTGCGATGCCGCCGAGGAGGCCATGCGCACCCATCTGCTGCGCCAGCGCGAGGCCCTGCGCGACGTAGCCCGCACCCAGCAATCGAGGTTGACACCATGAACATGAACACTGCCCCCGAATGGATTGCCCGCAGCGTCTCGCGCCTGCGCTCCGCTGCACCCGCCAGCGACAAAGCCGCAGGCGACAAGCCTGCCGGTGACAAGGCCCCGGGCGACAAGCTTGCGCGAGCGGCCGCCGACAAGGCCAACGTGACCGACGTGGTGGCCAAGGTGGCTGTTCCGCGCTCCACCAACGAACGCCTGGCGGCAACGCTGCGTCGCGGGCAGGAGGCCTTGTCGCCGCGTGCCCTGCGCCGCCTGCTGGCGGACCTGCAGGAGGTGGTGGCCCCGCAGGTGAGCGAGCTCGAAGGCGGGCGCCGCGCCCACGGCGTGGCCCAGTGGTATGCCGAGGCTGCGCCCGAGGAGCGGCGCGACATGTGGCTGCTGCTGTGCGAGCAGTTCGCACCCGATGCCACGCGCTTCAAGTCCGCCCGCCAGCGCTACGAGGCCGCAGCGGGCACGGCCGAGGAGGGCCAGGCCGAGATCAGCCTGCGCCGCGCCCTGGTGTCGCCGCGCACCCGCCTGCTGCAGCGCTTTGCGGTGGTGCCCGAAGGCATGCGCTTTTTGCTGGACATGCGCGCCGAGCTGCTGCCCTTGCTCAAGGCCGACAAGCGCCTGCTGCCGCTCGACGCGGAGTTGGAGCACCTGTTCTCGACCTGGTTCGACGTGGCCTTTCTGGAGCTGCGCCGGCTG
Source organism: Acidovorax sp. Root219 (assembly GCF_001428665.1). Lineage (GTDB taxonomy): Bacteria > Pseudomonadota > Gammaproteobacteria > Burkholderiales > Burkholderiaceae_C > Acidovorax. The sequence goes on along the minus strand of NZ_LMIJ01000001.1, from coordinate 236,177 downwards.
TCGTGGGACTCGCCTGCCTCGCTGATCGAAAAGCTCATCAAGTACGAGGCGGTGCACGACATCCGCAGCTGGGCCGACGTGAAGAACCGCCTGGACAGCGACCGCCGCTGCTACGGATTCTTCCACCCGCGCCTGCCCAACGAGCCGTTGATTTTCGTGGAGGTGGCGCTGGTGGACCGCATCTCCAGCAGCATCACCCCGCTGCTGGACGAGGCCGCCGCACCGGCCGACCTGGCCAAGGCCACGACGGCCATCTTCTACTCCATCAGCAACACCCAGACGGGGCTGCGCGGCGTGAGTTTTGGTGATTCGCTGATCAAGCACGTGGTGGAGACGCTGACCGAAGAGTTCCCGCGCCTGCGCACCTTTGCCACGCTCTCGCCCATCCCAGGTTTCAGGGGCTGGCTGGCCAAACATGCGGCGCCCATGCTGGAGCGGCTGGACGACAAGCGCCGCGCCGAGCTGGGCCGCGCCGTGGGCTTCGAGCCGCCGCAGGCCGCGCACCTGCTCACCGCACTCGAAAAGCCGCTGGACCTGGACGCCCGCTCGCCCGTGCGGCAGATGCTGCTCGAATGCGCGGCCCACTACCTGGCGCGCGAGCTGGCCGAGGGCAAGCCCGTGGACCCGGTGGCGCGCTTTCACCTGGGCAACGGTGCGCGCGTGGAGCGCCTGAACTGGGGCGGCGACCCCTCCACCAAGGGGCTCAAGCAGTCGTACGGGCTGATGGTCAACTACCTGTATGACTTGAAGCGCATCGACAAGCACCGCAGCATGCTGGCACAGGGCAAGGTGCCCGCATCGGGAGATATCGACAGCCTGTGCAAAGGCTGAATCGCGGCGTTACCGCCCCTGCGTGCCGCGTCCAGAGGGGTAACCCGTAACCCCTGGGGCCGTGGTGTGCATCGGTGACACCCGTGTCGTGAGGCGGCGCTACCATGCGCCTTTTGTTGTGTTGGACCTTTTATTTCTATTTTTATAAGACAGGAGACAAGATGAAAGACAACGACCTGCAGCGCCGCGACGTGCTGCGCGGTGCCGCTGCTGCGGCCACCGCACTGGCCTGTGGCAGCAGCTGGGCCCAGGCGTCCGCATGGCCGAGCAAGCCGGTGAACCTGGTGGTGCCGTTCCCGGCCGGTGGCGGCACCGATGCGTTTGCGCGCCCGCTGGCGGCGCAGTTCTCCAAGACCACGGGCAAGACCCTGGTCATCGACAACCGGGGCGGCGCCGGCGGTACCGTGGGCGCCAGCTACGCGGCCAAGGGCGCGCCCGATGGCTACACCCTGTTCATGGGCGCCGTGCACCATGCCATCGCCCCGTCGATGTACCCCAAGCTCGACTACGACATCGAGAAGGACTTCATCCCCCTGGCCCTGCTGGCCAACGTGCCCCAGGTGGTGGTGGTCAACCCCAAGGCCGTACCGGTGGCCAACTTCCAGCAGTTCATCGACCACGTCAAGCGCAACCCCGCCAAGCTCAACTACGGCTCGGCCGGTGCCGGCACCTCGCACCACCTGGCGGGCGAGCTGTTCAAGCAGCAAACGGGCACCTTCATCACCCACATCCCCTACCGCGGCGCGGGCCCGGCCCTGCAGGATCTGATCGCGGGCAATGTGGACATGATGTTCGACGGCCTGGGCTCCTCGGCCACGCACATCAAGAGCGGCCGCATCAAGGCGCTGATGGTCTCGGGCAGCAAGCGCAACCCGGCCTTCCCCGACGTGCCCTGCGCCGCCGAGGTGGGCCTGCCCGATTACACCGTGACCACCTGGTATGGCCTGTGGGCGCCCAAGGGCACGCCGGCCGACATCCAGGCGCGCATTGTGGAAGAGGTCAAGCGCGTCGGCACGGCCGACGAGATCAAGACCATCTGGGCCAGCAACGGTGCCGACTACGGCACCCTGACTCCGCAGCAGTTCGGCGCCATGGTCAGCAGCGAAGTCAAGCGCTGGGCCACGGTGGTCAAGGCCTCGGGCGCCAAGCTCGACTAAGAAGGTGTGAACGAACCCGCCATGCCCGCTCATGCCTCCAAAACACGCGCGCTCGTCGTTGCAAATGCTCGCCATAGCCCGCGCTATGGCTGTGCTTTGCGCCTAGATCGCACGCGTTGTGGCGGCCTGCTCGGACACGCCGGGTCCATTCACACCTTCTGAACGCCCCCCAATTAGCGGCGAGCAGGGAAAGGCAATATGCAGGCAGTTGTATCAGCAGCGATGACAGCGGCGCAGGTAGTCGCGGCGCGCGCACCCGGCGCGGCCGGCGATGCTGGCGTGGTGCAAGTCGCGCTGTGCCACACCGGCCGGCTCAACGCCATGTCGCGCGCCATGTGGCAGCAGCTGCGCGCTGTGTTCAAGGACATCCAGCGCAGCCACGATGTGCGCTGCGTGCTGATCGAAGGCGAGGGCGCAGCCTTCTGCGCGGGGGGCGATATCTCCGAGTACCCGGGCTTTCGCTTCGACGCGGCGGCGCTGCGGGAATTCCACGAGGGCGACGTCTGGGGCGGGCTCTCGGCCATGCTCGACTGCGACGTGCCCATCGTCGCCCACATCGCCGGCGCCTGCATGGGTGCGGGCGTGGAGATCGCCAGCTGCTGCGATGTGCGCGTGGCCCATGCGGCGGCGCGCTTTGGCGCACCCATCGCGCGCCTGGGCTTTCCCATGGCGCCGCGCGAGGCGCAGTTGGTGGCCGGTGCCGTGGGCGAGGTCACCGCGCGCCAGATGTTGCTGGAAGCCGCGACCTTTGGCGCTGACGAGATGTTCGCGCGTGGCTTTCTGAGCCGCGTGGTGGCCGATGCCGAAGAGGCCCGCGCCGAGGCCCTGGCCAGCGCCTGCCGCATTGCGGCGCTGGCGCCAGGGGCCGCACGCTTGAACAAGCAGACCCTGCGTGCGCTGAAAGCGCCGCTGTCCATCGACCCGTCGCAGCACCACCCTGCTTCTTCCAGCCACCACCATGCCACAGACCCCTATGCCTATGCGGACAGCGCCGAGCACCGCGAAGGCATCACCGCCTTTCTCGAAAAACGCCCCCCTGTGTTTTGAACCGCCGCTTTGTTGCCTATACGGATGACCGCACCATGAGTTCCACCCCTCAGCAAAACCTGTTCAGCGCCCTGCGCGCCGCCTTCCCCGCCGACCTGGCCAGCACGGCGGTGGAGACCTCCACCGCCGATGGCCGGCCGCTGCTCTACAGCTGGAGCGACCTGGACCGCGCCAGCGCCCGCATCGCCAACCTGCTGGTGTCGCTCAAGCTGCCCGAGGGCAGCCGCGTGGCCGTGCAGGTCGAGAAATCGGTCGAAGCGCTGCTGCTGTACCTTGCCACCTTGCGCGCGGGCTACGTGTTCCTGCCGCTCAACACCGCCTACCAGAGCGCCGAGATCGAGTACTTCATCGGCAACGCCGAGCCTTCCGTGGTGGTCTGCACGCCCGGCAACTTCGGCTGGGTGAGCAAGATCGCCTTCACCCAGGGCACGCAGCATGTCTTCACCCTGGGCGACGACCGCACGGGCAGCCTGCTGGATCGCGCCGCGCACCATGGTGACGAGCACACGCCCGTGCCGCGCTCGGCCGACGACCTGGCCGCCATCCTCTACACCAGCGGCACCACGGGCCGCAGCAAGGGCGCCATGCTCACGCACGGCAACCTGCAGTCCAACGCCGAAGTGCTCAAGGACTACTGGGGCTGGAAGCCTGGTGACGTGCTGATCCACGCGCTGCCCATCTTTCACGTGCACGGCCTGTTCGTGGCCATGCACGGTGCGCTGATCAACGGCAGCAAGATGATCTGGTTCAGCAAATTCGACCCCAAGGCCGTGCTCGCCGCCATGCCGCGCGCCACCGTCTTCATGGGTGTGCCCACGCTCTACGTGCGCCTGCTGGCCGAGCCGGGGCTCACCAAAGAGACCGCGAAGAACATGCGCCTGTTCGTCGCGGGCTCGGCGCCGCTCTTGATCGAAACCTTCAACGAATGGCAGCAGCGCACCGGCCACACCATCCTGGAGCGCTACGGCATGAGCGAGACCATCATGCTCACCTCCAACCCCTATGCGGCTGACAAGCGCCACCAGGACCAGACCGAGCGGCGCGGTGCCACGGTGGGCTTTCCGCTGCCCGGCGTGGGCCTGCGCGTAGTGGACGATGCGAACAAGGGCCTGCCCGTGGGCGAGATCGGTGCCATCCAGGTCAAGGGCCCCAACGTCTTCAAGGGCTACTGGCGCATGCCCGAGAAGACGGCCGAGGAGTTCACGTCTGACGGCTGGTTCAAGACCGGCGACGTGGGCAAGGTCGATGAGCGCGGCTACGTGAGCATCGTCGGCCGCAGCAAGGACCTGATCATCAGCGGCGGCTACAACGTCTACCCGGCCGAGATCGAGGGCTACATCAACGACATGCCCGGCGTGGCCGAAAGCGCCCTGGTGGGCGTGCCCCACCCGGACTTCGGCGAGGTGGGCGTGGCTGTGGTCATCGCCAAGCCCGGTGCCAAGCTCGACGGCGAGGCCATCGTGGCGCATCTCAAGTCGCAGTTGGCCAACTTCAAGATCCCCAAGCGCTGCTTCGTGGCCGACGAACTGCCGCGCAACACCATGGGCAAGGTGCAGAAAAACCTGCTGCGCGATCAGCACAGGGGCTTGTTCGCCTGAAGGGGTGTTGGCGGCGCAGCCGCCGCTGCCGTGCGCGATCGAGAAGGGGCCTGCGGGCCCTTTTTTCATGCCCGGGTTCTCGCCGGCAGGTCGAAGAACCTGCGCACGTGCAGCTCCAGAAGCCGGCGCGCGGGTCACGCCGCAGCTGGTGCATTGGATTCAGGAAATGCTCCACATGCGCTGCCAACGTTTTTCCTCAGCGGCTATCCGTCGGTTGTATGCCGTCATCGGGTTCGTTCAGCTGCCTGTGTCTCTGCTGGGCATGGTCGCACCCTGGATCGGCGTGCCGGAACTCACGTTGGTGCTGTCGGTGCTTGCACTCAAGAGGTACGGCCGGGTGCTGGTTGTTGCACTGCTGGGCGCGCAAGACCCGCGCTGATGCGGCTCGAGGCATCGCACGGTGCACGCAGTGCGCCACGTCGCTTTTTCAGCGATCCGATCCGGCACCTTCCACCTGTCTCCGGTGTACTTTATCTACAGGTAGATGCTGCTGCCGCTACACCGGGCAGCGTGTTCTGAATGCTATTCTTTGGCGGAAGAAATCTCATTGCGACACCGTGGTGAGGGATCTGCCAAATAACGCACAGGAGAATCACGCATGGCAGTAGAAAAAGTGGCCCTCATCACCGCCGGCGGCAGCGGCATGGGCGCGGCGGCGGCGCGCAAGCTGGCGGCCGATGGCTACAAGGTAGGCATCCTGTCCTCGTCGGGCAAGGGCGAGGCACTGGCCGCCGAACTGGGCGGCCTGGGCGTGACCGGCTCCAACCAGTCCGTGGAGGACCTCACCCGGCTGGTGGACCAGGCGGTGGCCCGCTGGGGCCGCATCGACGTGCTGGTCAACAGTGCCGGCCATGGCCCGCGCGCCCCGGTGCTGGAGCTGACGGACGAGCAATGGCACGTGGGCATGGACGTCTACCTGCTCAACGTGATCCGCCCGACGCGCCTGGTCGTGCCCCACATGCAAAAGCAGGGCGGGGGCAGCATCATCAACATCTCCACCGCCTGGGCCTTCGAGCCGAGCGCGATGTTCCCGACCTCGGCGGTGTTCCGTGCCGGGCTGGCGGCCTTCACCAAGCTGTTCACCGACAGCTACGCCAAGGACAACATCCGCATGAACAATGTGCTGCCCGGCTGGATCGACAGCCTGCCGGCCACGGAAGAGCGCCGCCAGACCGTGCCCCTGGGCCGCTACGGCAAGAGCGCCGAGATTGCCGCCACCATCGCCTTCCTCGCGTCGGAGGGCGGGGCTTACATCACCGGCCAGAACCTGCGCGTGGATGGAGGGCTGACGCGCTCGCTCTGATCCTGGCTCAGGCGGTAGCGCGGATGCCGGCGGGGCCGGCGTTCACCACTGGCTGCGCCTGCTGTTCCATTGGCGCATCGGGCAACCAGCGGCAGGCTACCACGCCCAGCACGGCGACTGCGGCGGCACAGGCCCATACGGCCTGCAGCGCATGCGGGCCGGCACTGGCCATGGCCTCGGGGTGCCCGGCCACCAGCGTGTGCAGCACCTGGGCGAACAGCGTGGTCAGCAGCGCCACGCCCACGGCACCACCCAGGCTGCGCAGCATGACCGGCACGGCGGTGGCAATGCCCATGAGCTGCACGGGCGATGCGCGCTGCGAGACCATGGTGATGATGGGGAACAGCAGGCCGATGCCCATGCCCAGCGGCAGCAGGCAGGCCGACAGCACCAGCGGCTGCGCGGGCGCCCACTGCATGGCGGCGGCCAGCAGCACGAAGCCCAGCACCACCAGCGCGCTGGCGCCCATGCCCAGGTTGCGGGCCGGCACGCGGGCGCGCAGCAGGCGGCCGCTGCCGATGGCGGCGGCCGTCACCCCTGCCATCAGCGGCAGCAGGTGCCAGGCGGCCGTGGTGGGCGCCAGGTGCAGGGCGGTCTGCAGGTAGGCGGGCATGAAGACCACGGCGGCATACAGCGCCACGCCGGTGACCATCCCTATCACGGACGCCGCCGCATACACCGGCCGGCTGAACAGCGACAGCGGCACCAGCGGGTGCGCGGCCCGGCGCTGGCGCAGCAGGAAGGCCACAGTGCACAGCGCGCACACGGTGCCCAGCACGGCGGCCGACAGCCAGTCGGGCAACTGCAGACGCTCGTGCTGTGTCATCAACAGGGCGCTGCACAGTGCAGCGGTGAGCAGCACCGCGCCCAGGTGGTCGATCGGCGTGCGCGGCCCCCTGGCTTGGCCGCGCAGCGTGGCCGCCAGCACACCAAACGCCACCAGCGCCAGCGGCACGTTCAGCCCGAAGGCCCAACGCCATGACAGATGCTCGGTGAGCCAGCCGCCCGTGAGCGGGCCAAACATGGTGGCCACGCCATACACCGCGCCCAGCAAGGACTGGTAGCGCCCGCGCTCTGCCAGCGGAAACATGGCGGCCACGGTCAGCATGGTCAACGTCATCAGCCCCCCGCCGCCCGCGCCCTGCAGCGCGCGCGCCAGCACCAGCTGCAGCATGCTCTGGCTGGCCGCGCAGGCCAGCGAGCCCAGCAGGAACAAGGCGATGGCCAGCAGCAGCATGGGCTTGCGGCCATGCACGTCGGCCAGGCGGCCATACAGCGCAATCACCACCGTCGCGGCCAACAGGTAGGCCGAGAAGGTCCAGGCCGGCGGCAGGCTGCCGGGCATGTCGCGGGCGATGGAGGGCAGGGCGGTGGAGAGGATGGTCTGGTCCAGCGCGGCCAGCACCAGCATGAGCATCAGCGCGAGCAGGGGCAAGGCCGTGGTGCGGGGCTGGGCCAGTTCAGGTGGCTGCGTGGCAGGCATGGGGTTGGGTGTCGTCATGGCCGGCAGTGTCGCGGCGCTGCATGGTTCTGTACAGTGCAATGATCTGAACATACAGTTGCACGGTATGAAAATTTATGACCTCAACCTGCTTGTCGCGCTCGACGCGCTGCTGGCCACCGGCAGCGTGACGGCGGCGGCCGAGCGCGTGCACCTGAGCACCCCGGCCATGAGCCATGCGCTGGCCCGCATCCGCGAGGTGTTCGGCGATGCCATCCTGGTGCGCGCGGGCCGCCAGTTGGTGCCCACGCCGCGCGCCCTGGCGCTGGCCGAGCCCGTGCGCCAACTGCTGGCCCAGGCACGCGCATTGCAGTCGCCGGGCGAGGGGCCGGGCGGCCTGGCGCAGGTGCGACGGCATTTTGTGGTGCGCGCGCCCGAGGGCATGGCGGTGGTCTACGGCGCGGCGCTGTCGCAGGCGCTCGCGCAGGAGATGCCGTTGGCCAGCCTGCAGTTTCTGGCCGAGAGCCACAGCGATCCCGCTGCCCTGCGCGAGGGGCGGGTGGACCTGGACGTGGGGGTGTTCCGCAGCCGCGACCCCGAGGTGGAATGGCAGGAGCTGTCGCAGCAGCCACTGGTGGGGGCTGCGCGCGCCGGCCACCCGCTGCTGGCCAAGCCGCTCACGCCCGCACGCCTAGCCGCTGTACGCCATGTGGGCGTGACACTGCGGCCTGGCGAGCCCAGTACGCTGGACGATGCGCTGGCTGTTCTGGGCCTGGCGCGCCTGGTGGCGCTGCAGGTGCCCAGTGCCTTTGCGGCGCTGATCGCGGCTTCGCGGTCGGAGCTGGTGGCCTGTGTGCCTGAGCGGGTGGCGCGGGGCATGTCTCCTTCACTGAAGCTTGAAGTCTTTGCGTTGCCGTTGCCGTTGCAGAGTGACACTACGCGCATGGCGTGGCATCCGCGGTACAGCGCGGATGCGGCGCACCGTTGGTTGCGGGAGTGTCTTTTGAAGGTGTTGGATGATCCGTTGATCAAGGGGCCGGCGGTGAAGCCGGCGCGTCAGCGGAGGTAGCTTTGGTCGGGTTGTGGTTGCTCTTGTTGTTTTTCC
>NZ_LMIJ01000001.1:227437-227617 GCF_001428665.1 Acidovorax sp. Root219 | reverse complement strand
CCAGCTCCTGCGCTTCTCGGCGCAGCCAGCAGGGGTGGGGAGCGGGTACCACTCGGCTGCTGCTTCGCAGCTACGCCGGGTGTCGGTTACGCGCTGCCGACGAAACTGGCACGATCGCCCTGGCGAGCCGAGCGCAGCGACGGACCATCAGGCCGAGCGAAGCAATGGCCCGTATGGAGC
>NZ_LMIJ01000001.1:183050-227355 GCF_001428665.1 Acidovorax sp. Root219 | reverse complement strand
TCTTTTGACGAAGCAAAAGAAGGTAGGTGCGCCGCCGGGCGCACACCCCGGCTCCCGCCCTTCGCAAAGGCACGCGGCAACCATGGGCAACCACAGGTCGCAAACCGCTATCTCAACACCAGCACCGGAATGTGCGAATGGGTCAACACATGCTGCGTCTCACTCCCCATCAACAACCGCTTGACCCCCTTGCGCCCATGCGATGCCATCACGATCAGATCCGCCTTGTGCTTCCTGGCCGCCGCGATGATCGCCTCGGCCACCAGGTCGGATTTGTGGACCACGGCCTTCACTGTGATGCCGCGTGCGCCACCGCGCGCCTTGACGGCATCCACCATGGCCTGTGCGGCATCGTTCCACTGCTGCTCGATGCGTTTCACGTCGCTCATCTCCACAGGCATGCCGCCTTCGAAGTAGCTGCGCGGGTAGCGCGGCACCACCTTGAGAGCGATGACGGTGGCCGATGTCAGTTCGGCCAGTCCAAGCCCATGGTCCACCGCCTTGTCGGACAGGGTGGAGCCATCGGTGGCGATCAGGATGCGTTGGTACATGGTGGTCTCCTTGCTTGTAGATAGTGCAAGCGTAAGGGCCATGATGTTCCCCGCCTTGATCCAGGTCAACAAGCCAACCGGGCTGCGGCGATAGGCTTGAGCCATGTCAAATGCCACCCCCAGCCCCGCAGATGCAAGCTCGCCGGTGGCCTCGCCACAGCAGCCGTACGCCACACTGCTCGACGATCCGCAGGAGTGGTCTTCCTTTGGCCGCCCCTGCGACCGCCGCGGAGCGCCGGTGGAGTCCGCCCCTGGGGACGCGCCCGCTTGGGAGTCGCATGTGGTGCTCTCGGGCATGCACTGCGCGGCCTGCGCCCTCAGCATCGAAGACGCGCTGCGCAGCGTGCCTGGCGTGCTGCAGGCCGATGTGAGTGCCGCCACGCACCGTGCGCGCGTGCGGTGGCAGCCCGCGCAGGTGCTGCCCTCCACCTGGATGGCCGCCGTGGCCCGTGCGGGCTACCAGGCGCTGCCAGCGATGGATGCGTTCGCACGCACCCAGCGCCAGCAAGAGAGCCGGCGCGCGCTGTGGCGCTGGCTGGTGGCGGGCTTTTGCATGATGCAGGTGATGATGTACGCGTGGCCCGCCTATGTGGCGCAGCCGGGCGATCTGTCGCAGGAGATGGAGACGCTGCTGCGCTGGGCCTCGTGGGTCATCACGCTGCCGGTGGTGTGTTTTGCCTGCGGCCCCTTCTTTGCCAGCGCGCTGCGCGACCTGCGCCTGCGCCGCGTGGGCATGGACCTGCCTGTGGCGCTGGGCATGGCCATCACCTTTGCCGTGAGCACGGCGGGCACCTTCGACCCGGCGGGCGTCTTCGGCAAGGAGGTGTACTTCGACTCGCTCACCATGTTCGTGTTCTTCTTGCTCACCGGCCGCTGGCTGGAGCTGCGCCTGCGCGACAGCACCGCCGGCGCGCTGGAGGCGGTGATGAACCGCCTGCCCGACAGCGTGGAGCGGCGCGGTGCCGATGGCGCTTTCACCCGCGTGGCCACGCGGCGCCTGGCGGTGGGCGACGTGATCCGCGTCTTGCCGGGCGAGGCCTTTCCGGCCGATGGCCGCATCACCGACGGCAGCACGCAGGCCGACGAGGCCCTGCTCACTGGCGAGTCCACGCCCGTGGCGCGCCCGCAGGGCAGCGCTGTGGTGGCGGGCAGCTACAACCTGCAGGCAGCCGTGCAGGTGCGCGTGGAGGGCACGGGCAGCGCCACGCGCTTTGCGCAGATCGTGGCGCTGATGGAAAGCGCATCGCTGCAAAAGCCGCGCCTGGCGCAACTGGCCGACCGCGTGGCGCGGCCCTTTCTCATCGCCGTGCTGCTCGCCGCCGTGCTGGCCGCTGCGTACTGGTGGCCCAGCAGCCCCAGCCATGCGCTCATGGTGGCGGTGGCGGTGCTCATCGTCACCTGCCCGTGCGCGCTGTCGTTGGCCACGCCGGTGGCCATGCTCACCGCTGCCGGCACCCTGGCGCGCCATGGCCTGCTGGTGCGCAACCTGCAGGGGCTCGAAGCCCTGGCGGCGGTGGACACCCTCGTGTTCGACAAGACCGGCACGCTCACGCGCGAGGGCATGGCACTGCAGGGCGTGCACACCATCACCGGCCTGGCGCGGCACGATGCCCTGGCGCTGGCCGCCGCCCTGGCGCGCCAGTCCATGCACCCCGCATCACGCGTCCTGTGCGCGGCGGCGGATGGCGGCCCTGGCCGTTGGGCGGCCACGGAGGTGGTGGAAGAAGCGGGGCAGGGCCTTACCGCCCGCGTGATCGACACCACCGGTGCGCTGGCCCCGCGCCGCCTGCGCCTGGGCTCTGCGCGCCATGCGGGTGTGGGTGCAGGGCAGGGCGCCGACAGCGCGGCCCTGCAGGTGGTGCTGTCTGAGGAAACGGACGGGCGCGGTGCCGCCGTCGAGCTGGCCCGCTTCACCCTGGCCGAAAGCCTGCGGCCCGAGGCCTGCGACGTGGTACAGGCGCTGCAGCGCGAAGGCGTGGCCGTGCACGTGCTCTCGGGCGACCGCATGGCGTCGGTGCAGCGCGTGGCTGCGCAGGCCGGCATCGCGCACTCGCAGGGTGATTGTTCGCCAGGGGGCAAGCTCGCGGCGCTGCAGGCACTGCAGTCGCAGGGCCGGCAGGTCGCCATGGTGGGCGACGGGCTCAACGATGGCCCCGTGCTGGCCGGGGCCAACGTGTCCTTCGCCTTTGGCAGCGCCGTGCCGCTGGCGCGTTCGCGCGCCGACTTCGTGGTGCTGGGCGGCAGCCTGCAACTGGTGCTGCAGGCCGTGCTGCTGGCGCGCAAGACGCTGCGCGTGGTGCGCCAGAACCTGTGCTGGGCGGCCGCCTACAACGCGCTGTGCGTGCCGCTGGCGGTGCTGGGCTACATGCCCGCCTGGCTGGCGGGGCTGGGCATGGCATTGAGCTCGCTGCTGGTGGTGCTCAACGCCTCGCGCCTGGCCCGGCTGGTGGGGGAGGCGAGGCCTGGGCAAGACGCTGCTTGTGCGCTGCCCAGGACCGCGCTGGAGACCGTGTGATGGACATCCTGTACCTGCTGATCCCCCTGTCCGTGGTGCTGGTGCTGTTGATCCTGGCCGGCCTGTGGTGGGCTGTGTACCGCGGGCAGTTCGAGAGCGTGGAGCAAGAGGGCGAGCGCATTCTCCGGAATGATTGACATGCGTCAATACCCATCGGCCCCTCTTGCCGGAGACTCATTCCAACACAAAGAGGTGCCCGATGGATTCAACGCAAAACACAGCTGCTGCGCACTACAACGACACGGTCGTGCGGCAGTTTTCTATCATGGCAGTGGTATGGGGGGTGGTGGGCATGTTGGTGGGCGTCATCATCGCCGCCCAGCTGGCCTGGCCTGAACTCAACTTCGGCATTCCGTGGCTCAGCTACGGGCGCCTGCGTCCACTGCATACCAACGCCGTCATCTTCGCCTTTGGCGGCTGTGCGCTGTTTGCCACCAGCTACTACGTGGTGCAGCGCACCTGCCAGGTGCGGCTGTTCGCAGCGCCGCTGGCGGCCTTCACCTTCTGGGGCTGGCAACTGGTCATCGTGGCGGCGGCCATCAGCCTGCCCATGGGCTACACCTCGGGCAAGGAATACGCCGAACTCGAATGGCCCATCGACATCCTGATCACGCTGGTCTGGGTGTCCTACGCCATCGTGTTCTTCGGCACCGTAGGCATGCGCAAGGTGCGCCACATCTACGTGGCCAACTGGTTCTTCGGCGCCTTCATCCTGGCCGTGGCCATCCTGCACCTGGTCAACAGCGCCGCGGTGCCTGCGGGCTGGATGAAGAGCTACTCGGCCTACGCCGGCGTGCAGGACGCCATGGTGCAGTGGTGGTACGGCCACAACGCGGTGGGCTTCTTCCTGACCGCCGGCTTCCTCGGGATGATGTACTACTTCATCCCCAAGCAGGCCGGCCGCCCGGTGTACAGCTACCGCCTGTCCATCGTGCACTTCTGGGCGCTGATCTTCACCTACATGTGGGCCGGCCCGCACCACCTGCACTACACCGCGCTGCCCGACTGGACGCAATCGGTGGGCATGGTGTTCTCGCTGATCCTGCTGGCGCCCAGCTGGGGCGGCATGATCAACGGCGTGATGACCCTGTCGGGCGCCTGGCACAAGCTGCGTGACGACCCCATCCTGCGCTTTCTGATCGTGTCGCTGTCGTTCTACGGCATGTCCACCTTCGAGGGCCCGATGATGTCCATCAAGACCGTCAACGCCCTGAGCCACTACACCGACTGGACCGTGGGCCACGTGCATTCGGGCGCCCTGGGCTGGGTGGGCCTGATCTCCATGGGCTCGCTGTACTACCTGATTCCCCGCCTGTTCGGCCGCGAGAAGATGCACTCCGTGCCGGCCATCGAGCTGCACTTCTGGATGGCCACCGTGGGCATCGTGCTGTACATCGCCGCGATGTGGATCGCCGGTGTCATGCAGGGCCTGATGTGGCGCGCCATCAACCCCGACGGCACGCTCACCTACACCTTCGTCGAAGGCGTCAAGGCCACCTACCCCTTCTACGTGGTGCGCGTGCTCGGCGGCCTGCTGTACCTGGGCGGCATGCTGGTCATGGCCTGGAACGTGTGGGCCACCGCCATCGCCGGCCGCTCGGTCAAGGTCGCCATCCCTGCAGTGCACGCTGCCCACGCCTGAGCAGCACGTACGGAGAGCTTTCATCCATGTCTGACAACAAGACCCCCGCGACCACCGGTTTCAGCCACGAAAAGGTGGAGACCAACAACTTTTTGATGATCGTGCTGATCCTGCTGGTGATCGCCATCGGCGGTCTGGTAGAGATCGTACCGCTGTTCTTCCAGAAGTCCACCACCGAGGCCGTCAAGGGCGTGGAGCCCTATACCGCCACGCAGCTGATCGGGCGCGATATCTACATCCGCGAGGGCTGCTACAACTGCCACTCGCAGATGATCCGCCCCTTTCGCGCCGAGACGCTGCGCTACGGCCACTATTCGGTGGCTGGCGAGTTCGTGTACGACCACCCCTTCCAGTGGGGCAGCAAGCGCACCGGCCCCGACCTGCACCGCGTGGGCGGCAAGTACAGCGACGAGTGGCACCGCATCCACCTGACCAACCCGCGCGACCTGGTGCCCGAGTCGAACATGCCCGCCTATCCCTGGCTGGAGAAGACACCCGTCGACACTGCCGTTGCAGCCCCCCGCATGAAGGCACTGCGCACCGTGGGCGTGCCCTACACCGACGGGCAGATCGCCGACGCGGCCGCCGAGCTCAAGGGCAAGACCGAGATGGACGCCCTGGTGGCCTACCTGCAGGTCATGGGCCGCGCGCTCAAGTAAGAGCGGCTAAAAAACTCTTCTGGCGTCGTTGCCGCGTCTTGTCGTACTACCCGTACTGCCTGCGACGCAGCGCCTGGCCAGAACCGCTTCGCTGAGTTTTTTTCCCGCTCCAAGTAACACCACATTCTGGGAGATTGCAATGGATATCACGACTATGCGCATCGTCGCCACGCTGGCCTCGCTGGCCTGCTTTGTCGGCATCTGGGTCTGGGCCTACCTGGGCAGCAACAAGGACCGCTTCGACGAAGCGGGCCGCGTGCCCTTCGAGCACGAGTGACCGTGCCCGCCTCAAGAACAACAACCACATGAACAAGAGAGCACCCCATGAGTGACTTCACCAGCAATTTCTGGTCGGTCTTCGTGACCGCCGTGACCCTGGGCGGCATCGTCGCCTGCGGGCTGCTGCTGTGGATGGCCGGCCGCAAGAAGGTCATGGCCACCGCTGACAACACCACGGGCCACGTCTGGGACGAAGACCTGGTCGAGATGAACAACCCCCTGCCGCGCTGGTGGGTATGGCTGTTCGTCATCACCATCGTCTTCGGCCTGGCCTACCTGGCCGCCTACCCGGGCCTGGGCACGTTTGCCGGCAAGCTCGGCTGGACGCAGCTGGGCGAGTACCAGGCCGAGATGGACAAGGCCAAGGCCGAGCTGGCGCCGCTGTACGCCCGCTTTGCTGACATGAAGCCCGAGGACATGGCGCGCGACCCGCAGGCCCACGCCATCGGCGAGCGCCTGTTCATGAACAACTGCGCGCAGTGCCACGGCTCCGACGCGCGCGGCAGCAAGGGCTTTCCCAACCTGGCCGATGCCGACTGGCTGCACGGCGGCTCACCCGAGAAGATCCGCGAGACCATCGCGCAGGGCCGCATCGGCGTGATGCCGCCCATGGCGGCCGCCGTGGGCTCGCCCGAGGACGTGCGCAACCTTTCGCACTACGTGCTGAGCCTCTCCAAGAGCCCGCACGACTCGCTGCGCGCATCGCTGGGCAAGTCCAAGTTTGCCGCCTGCGCCGCCTGCCACGGCATGGACGGCAAGGGAAACCAGGCCCTGGGCGCCCCCAACCTCACCGACGACGTGTGGCTGCACGGCTGGGGCGAAGCCGCCATCACCGCCATGGTCAACAACGGCAAGACCAACCAGATGCCCGCCCAGGCCGAGAAGCTGACCGAGGCGCAGATCAATGTGCTGGCCTCCTACGTGTGGAGCCTCTCCAACAACGGTGCCGCAGCCGCAACGCGATGACCGTGTGACCTGAACCCTGGCGCAAAGGCTTCGCCGCCATACGGCGGGGCCGTAGCGCGCCGGCCGGTGCATGCCCCAAAGGGCATTGCGATCGGCCCCCTATTAGAGAACTGCCATGAAGCCACCCAGCGGGCCTGCCCGCAAGGTCATTCCCATCACCCCGGTCGCTGCCGCCCCTGGGGGCAGCACCGACGCAGCGGCCGAAGTCGTGTCGCTGTACGAGGCGCAAAAGAAGATCTACCCGCGCTCCATCAGCGGCACCTTCGCCCGCTGGCGCTGGGCCATGGTGGCCCTCACGCAGCTGGTGTTCTATGTGGTGCCCTGGCTGCAGTGGGGCGAGCGGCAGATGGTGCTGTTCGATCTGGGCGCGCGGCGCTTCTACCTGTTCGGTTTCGTGCTGTACCCGCAGGATTTCATCTACCTCACCGGCCTGCTCATCATCAGTGCGATGTCGCTGTTTTTGTTCACCACGGTGGCCGGGCGCCTGTGGTGTGGCTTCGCCTGCCCGCAGACGGTGTACACCGAGATGTTCATGTGGATCGAGCACAAGGTGGAGGGCGAGCGCAGCGCGCGCCTGCGCCTGGATGCTGGTGGCTGGACCTGGGAGAAGGTCCGCAAGAAGTCCGTCAAGCAGTTCCTCTGGATCAGCGTGGCGTTGTGGACGGGCTTCACCTTCGTGGGCTATTTCGTGCCCATCCGCGCACTGGGTGCCGAGTTGCTGGCGCTGCAGGGCAGCTGGCAGATCTTCTGGGTTTTTTTCTACGGCTTTGCCACCTATGGCAATGCGGGCTACATGCGCGAGCAGGTGTGCAAATACATGTGCCCGTATGCACGCTTTCAGAGCGCCATGTTCGACAAGGACACCCTGGTCGTCAGCTACGACCTGGCGCGTGGCGAACCCCGAGGCCCGCGCAGCAAGACCGTGGACCACAAGGCCAAGGGCCTGGGCGACTGCATCGATTGCACGCTGTGCGTGCAGGTCTGCCCCGTGGGCATCGACATCCGCAACGGCCTGCAGTACGAGTGCATCGGCTGCGGCCTGTGCGTGGACGCCTGCAACACCGTGATGGACAAGGTGCACTACCCGCGCGGCCTCATCCGCTATGCCACCGAGAACGCCGTGGCGGCCCGCTGGAGCGGCGCGCAGATGCTGCGCCGCGTGCTGCGGCCCCGCGTGCTCATCTACAGCGCCATCCTGCTCGCGCTGTGCGTGGGGCTCACGGCCAGCCTGGCCCTGCGCACCGCCTTCAAGGTCGACGTGGTGCGCGACCGTGCCGCGCTCTCGCGCATCGTCGCGGGTGGGCAGCTTGAGAACATCTACCGCCTGCAGATCATGAACGCCACCGAGGCCGGCCAGCGCTACCGCATCGGCGCGCACGGGCTCGATGGGCTCACGGTGGCATCGGAGGCCGAAGTCGACATCGGCGCCGCCGAGTCGCGCTGGGTCGCCGTGCGCCTGCAGATCCCGTACGGCTCGGCCCCGCCTGGATCGCACCCCGTGCAGTTCGAGATCGAGGCCCTGGGTGGCGGGGGCCATGTCACCGAGAAGTCGGTGTTTCTGGTGCCGCGCTGACCGTGCCCGCCAGCCGCTGCCGCCCCTTTGTTGTCCTTGTCCGTCAGGAGTAGTACCCCATGCCATCCCCTTCCGTCGCCGCATCGCCCGTCGCTGCCACAGCCGCCGCTCCCTGGTGGAAATTCGGCCATGTCTGGCTGGTCATCTCCGGCCCGGCCATCGTCGTCGTCGCGGGCTTTGCCACGCTGTGGATCGCCATCGCCCGCCCCGACCCCGTGGTGGCGGAGGACTACTACCAGCAAGGCATCGAGATCAACAAGACGCTGGAGGACAAGGGCAGCAGCCTGGCCCCTGCCATGAAGGCCCGCAACCACGCGGCCACGCCCGAGCAGGACAAGCCGCGCTGAAAGCGGCGCAGCCTCCAAAGAACGAAACACCCAACGAGCAAAGCGGTTTTGAATTCGATCGGATAACTAGGCGGGGAGCCGCAGACAGTGCTGTAGCACGGCAAGGCTCCCCAACGACGTTAGCCGATTGAAGGCAAAACCGTAACAAGGAGACAAGCCCATGAGATTGCAGCGACTGATGTGGATCGCCTGGCCCGCCTTTCTGACGGCCGGCGTGCTGGAGATGCTGGTTTTCGCCATGGTGGACCCACAGGACATGCACTGGTTCGGCCAGCCCTTGGCCCTGTCGCGCGAGGGCGTCTACACCATCGCCTTCTTCGCGTTCTGGCTGGTGACCATGGCATCGAGCGCGCTCACCACGTTGCTGTCCATGTCGCCGTTCGAGGTCAACCGCTGCCCGGTGCCCGTGACCGAGCGGCCGGCGGATTGCGCACGGCATAGGATTGACACCCCCTGAGTCGCTTCGCGCCTTCCCCCTCTCTCGCCTCGCTGAGCGAGTCGGGAGTGGGACGCCCCCAGCGCGGCGGGGCGGCCCTTGCGCGGGGGCACTGGCCTTTGCCGCGCCAGTTTTCGTCAGCGGGGGCATGGCCAGGTTGTTGGCCGGTACCGAGACCCAGAGCGAGATCGTGTAAGGGAAAGCGAGCCTGGCACAGCTCTTGAATGCGGGCAGTGATGTCCCTACAGTAGCGGGCAGGCCAGCACCATCGCTGTGCCTAAGCCTCGCACCCTCCCGCCATGTACCTGAGCCATGCCCGCGTAGAAATGCTGTCCCGCCTGATGGGCCGGCTGGAGGCTGCCGAACTGCCGGCGAGCGCCCCGCTGCGCCTGGCCGTGGGCAGCGACCTGCTGGCCCTGCTGCAGGCCGACCATTTCGCCTCGTACGCCTGGGACGACGGCGCCCAGCGCTTTGGCGACCGCGCCTCCATCCACATGGACGACGCCAACCTGCGGGCGTACGAGGCGTACTACCAGTACCGCGACCCCATCACCCACCAACTGCGCCAGCGCCGCGAGCCCACCCTGGTCACGCAGATCCTGCCCCAGCAGGAACTGATGAAGACCGAGTTCTTCAACGACTTCCTGGCCCGCGACGGCCTGCACCACGGCGTGAACCTCTTTGCCTGGGACGGCGGGCGCAACCTCGGTGACCTGCGCATCTGGCGCAGCCGCCAGCGCGGGCCGTTCGACCGCGACACGCTGGACTTGCTGCGGCTGGTGCAGCCGGCGTTCACCGGCGCGCTGCGGCGGCTGGGCGCGCGGCCGGCGGACACGGCGCCGGTCGCACCTGTACCCGCTTCACCCGACCCCTGGCAAGGCCTCAACGGCCGCGCCCGCGAAATCGCCCAGGCGCTGTGCGCGGGCTGGCCCGACAAGAAGATCGCGGCGGAGCTGGGGATTGGCTACTCGACCGTGCGCACGCATGTGGATGCACTGTTCGAGCGGTTCGGGGTGCATAACCGTACGGAACTGGTGCAGAGGCTGCTGGGGGCGAGGCGGTCCCACTGAGGCTGTCCCTGGACCGCGAGTGCGGAGCGAAGGCTTCGCTCGCATTCTTCAACCCATCTGGCCCTGTGGCGCAGGCAAAGCGGGCTGACCTTGCTGCCGCCGCAGCACCTGCCCCGCATGCCCATGCACCGTGCGCCCCTGCTCGCAGGCCAGGTGGCCGTTGACGAAGACTGCGTCGATACCAATGCTCGGCGTGGTGGGATGCTCGAAGCTCGCGCGGTCGGCCACGTGGGCCTCGTCGAAGACCACGATGTCGGCTGCATACCCAGGCGCGATCATTCCCCGGTCTGCCAGGCCGAAGCGGCGTGCGCTCAGGCCGGTCATCTTGTAGACGGCGGTCTCCAGCGGGAACAGGCACTGCTCGCGCGCATAGTGCCCCAGCACGCGCGGGAAGGTGCCCCACAGGCGCGGGTGGGGCACGGCGTCGTGGGCCAGTCCGTCCGATCCGACCATGGTGAGCGGGTGCGCCAGGATGCGGCGCACATCGTCCTCGTGCATGGCGAAGTACACCGCGCCAGCGGGTGCCAACTGCTCCACCAGGGCCTCGGGCGTGCAGCCGCGCTCGCGCGCCAGGGCGAACAGCGAGCGGCCAGCGGCGCTGGGGTCGCCGCGCGACCAGGTGACCAATACTTCGCTGGACTGCCCCACGCGCGCGGCCAGCAGCATGGTGGATGAAGCGTTGTAGGGGTAGCAGTCCATGCACACCGGCTGGTGCGCGGCGGCCGCGTCCACGGCGGCCAGGGTCTGCACCGACCTGCCGTGGTTGCGCTGGCCGATGAGCTTGTGGTGCGAGAGCACGGCCTCCACGCCCAGGGCGCGGCCGATGTGCAGGGCCTCGCGCAGCGCGTCGTCGATAGCGTCGGCCTCATCGCGCAGGTGCATGGTGAGGATGCCGCGCGCTGCGGTGATAGGGGCTCCCACGGCTATCACTTCTTCGGCGGTGGCCGCGCGCGCTGGCGGGTAGTACAGCCCGGTGGACAGGCCACTGGCCCCCGCATCCAGCGCGTCTGCCAGGTCGGCCGCCATGCGGGCCGCCTCTGACGGCGTAGCGGGGCGCTCCAGATCGGCCACGTGGCGCACGCGCAGGGTGGAGTGGCCCACCAGGCACACGGCATTGAGCGCGGGGCGGGCGGCCTGCAGCGCATCGAGGTAGTCCCCAAAGCGCGCGTAGCGCCAGTCGTCGGCGCCCAGCAGGTCCAGCGGGGCCGGGGGCGTGGTGGCGCTCAGCAGTGGCGCCAGGCTGATGCCGCAGTTGCCGGTGACCACCGTGGTCACGCCCTGAGTGAGCTTGGGGTGGGGGCCGTGCGGCGTGCCCAGCAGCAACCGGTCGTCGTGCGTGTGCACGTCGATGAAGCCGGGGCAGACGATGCGGCCTGTGGCGTCATGGTGGGCCCGGGCCGGCTGGCCGCGCAGGTCGCCCACGGCGGTGATGCGGCCCTGGGCCACACCCACGTCAGCGCGTAAGCGTGGTGCACCGCTGCCGTCGACGACCGTGCCCCCAGCGATGATCAGGTCCAGCATGCGGTCAACCCACCTGCGCGCCGGAGCGCTTGACCATCTCGGCCCACATGGGCGATTCCTTCTTCGCGCGCTCCATCAGCCGCTCGGCCGGGCCGGGCGTCACTTCGAAGCCGATGGCGGCGTATTTCTCCTGCACGGTGGGCAGGCGCAGCAAGTCGTTGATGGCCTTGTTCAGCTGTGCCACCAGCGGCTTGGGCAGGCCCGGCGGCGCGACGATGCCGCCCCAGGCCACGGTCTCGTAGCCCTTGACACCGGCCTCGGCCACGGTGGGCGTCTGCGGCAGCAGCGGGCTGCGCGCGGCGCCCGTGACGGCCAGCACGCGCACCCGGCCCGACTGGATGTGCGGGGTGATCGAGCTCAGGTTGTCGAACATCACGTCGACCACGCCGCCCATCAGGTCCTGGATGGCCTGGGGGCTGCCCCGGTAGGGGATGTGCGTCATGGACACACCCGCCATGGACTTGAACAGCTCTCCGCTCAGGTGGCCGGTGGTGCCGCTGCCGGCCGATGCCATGCTCAGGTCGCCGGGTTTCACGCGGGCCAGCGCGATCAGCTCCTTCACGCTGTTGGCCGGCAGATCCTTGCGCACCACCAGCGCGTTCTGCACGAAGCCCAGCAGGGCGATGGGCACCAGGGCATCGGGGTCGTAGGGCAGCCTGGCATACAGCGCGCGGTTGATGGCCAGCGTGCCCACGTTGCCGTAGCCCAGGGTGTAGCCATCGGGTGCGGCGCGGAACACGTCCGCCATGCCGATGCCTCCGCTGGCGCCGGGCTTGTTGTCCACCACGAAGGGCTGGCCGATGGACCTGGCCAGCTCGTTGGTGAGGATGCGCACGATGGCGTCGGGCGAGCCTCCAGCGGCCGAGGGCAGCACCAGGCGGATGGGGCGCTCCGGGTAGCCGGCGGCGGCCTGCGCCCACTGCGGAAGCAGTGCGGCGGCGGACGCGGCGGTGGCCGATTGCAGCCACCGGCGGCGGGTGGCTGCAGCGGGCGACACAGTGGGAGAGGGCCGCGAAGCGGGGGAGGTCATGGGCGCATTCCTTTCGTTGTTGAAGGCTGATCACGATGGGAATGCTAGAAACCGCCCCCGTTTTGCACAAACCATGTTTTCTGCGGCTACCATGCAAAATGCTCATGCATCTTTGTGGTGAATGGGATTTTTCATAGCTGCTCAATGCACCGATCATGTGCATACCTCATGGAGTAAAGCATGTACCGTGCCCCTTCGACCACGTCGCTGCTGTGCCTGGAAGCCAGTGCGCGGCTGGGCTCGTTCACCGCTGCCGCGCAGGAACTGCACCTCACCCAGGGCGCGGTAAGCCGGCAGATCCAGGCGCTGGAGGAGCGGCTTGACGTGCGCCTGTTCACCCGCCGGCGCGACGCGCTGGTGCCCACCGACGCAGGCCGCTATTACCTCGACGAAGTCACCCCGCTGCTGCAGCGCCTGGAGCGTGCCACGGTGAACGTGATGGCCTTCAAGGGGCGGGGCGGCGGGCTGGCCTTGTCGGTGGGCGCATCGCTTGGCGCGTACTGGCTGATTCCGCACCTGCCTGCCTTCACCCGCGCGCATGGCGAGATCACGCTGAACCTGAGCACGCGCGTGGGGCCGGTGGACTTCAAGACCGGAGCCATCGACGCCTCGCTGGAGTTCGGCGACGGCCAGCGCCCTGGCCTGCACAGCGACTTCGTGGCTGCGCTGGACCTGTCGCCCTACGCTGCGCCCGCCTGGCTGGAGCGCCATGGCGCGCGGGTGGATGCAAGCACGCCGCGCGCGGCGCTGCTCAACCACCACACCTTGCCCGACGGCTGGGAGCAGTGGTTCGCCTTCGAGCAGATCGGCGCCAGCCCGGGGCGCGATGGTCCGCGCTTCGAGATCATGTCCATGGCGCTCAACGCCGCCGTGGCGGGCCTGGGCGTGGTGCTACTGCCAGCCTACATGGCGCAGGACATGGTGCAGGCCGGCCGGCTGCAGCGCTTGTCCCCCCGCGTGTGGCGCTACGCCAAGGGCTACTACCTGGTCTACCCCGAGGAGTCGGAGCGCTTGCCGGCGCTTCAGACCTTTCGCGAGTGGCTGCTGGGGTTGGCGCGCGAATAGCGCCGGCCCACGGGCCTGCTCGCGGTCTCAACAGGGGCCACGAACAGGCGCTTCGCTCAATCGGCGGCGCGGTACCGGTAGTCCACCGGCACGAATGCGTACTTGCCCTTGCCCTCATCCCGCAGGTACCCCACGCCCGGGTAGGGGATGTGCGCCGCAGCCACCATGCGCCGCTCCTTGGCCAGGCGCGCGAACTGCTGCTTGCGCTGCGCCTTGGCATCGTGGGGCACCACGTCGTAGACGATGGTCACGTCCGGCCGGGGCATCTGCACCGCTTGCACATGCAGGATGTCGCCGATGAATTCCAGCGCCTCGCCGCCCTTGCCCTGCAGCACGAAGAAGGCGTGGCCGGGCGTGTGGCCCGGGGTGGGCCGTGAGCGGATGCCGGGTACCAACTCCACCGCGCCGGTGAAGGAGCGCACCTGGTCTGATTTCACGTAGGGCGCCAGGGCCGTGGTGGCCTGCTCGAAATAGGCTTTGTCGTAGCCGCGCACGCCCTGCTGGTTGGCGGGGGCGAGGAAGAAGTCCAGGTCCGGCTTGCCCACATGGACCGTGGCGTTGGGGAACACGCGCTGGCCCTGCGCATCGACCAGACCGCCGCTGTGGTCGGTGTGGATGTGGGTGAGCAGCACATCCTGGATCTGCGCGGGCTCCACGCCCGCGGCCTTGAGGCTGGCGACCAGCTTGCCGCCGGCATCTGGACCGAAGAAGGCGCCGGCACCGGCGTCGACCAGGGCCAGGCGGTCACCGGCATAGACCAGGTAGGCGTTGATCGATGCCTCCACCGGGTTGGCGAGGAAGCCGCGCTGCAGCAACTGGTCGGTCTGTGCGGGCGTGGTGTTGGTGAGCAGGGTGTGCAGGTCCTGCGGCACCGTACCGTCGGACAGGGCGACGACCTGTACGCCGCCCACGCTGAAGCGGTAGAAGCCGGCCTGTTGGGTGGCGGTGGGAGCGCTGGCCGGGGCGGCAGGCGCAGCGGCCTGGGCGATGGCCAGAGCGGGGCCGAGCAGCGATGCGGCGACGGCCAGGGAGATCAGGGAGCGGCGTGTTGTGGTCATGTCTTGGAATGGATGAAGTGTGTAGAGGTCTGGTGAATGGCGGTGGCCTCAGGCCACCCGGCCGTGCTGGAACAGCTGGGCCTTGGCATCGGCATCGAGCTCGGCCTTGAAGGCGTGCCTGGTGGCCAGGGCCATGGCCGCAATGGCGGCGGGCCGGGCATTGAGTTCGTCGAAATGGCGCTTGATGTTCGGAAACTTCGCCCACGCCGCGTCGCCTATCAGGTAGGCCAGGCCGCCGCACCAGCCCCAGAGCGACATGTCGATGATGCTGTAGGCGTCATCACCCAGCACATAGCGGCGCGTGGCCAGCCGTGCGTCGAACAGCGCCCAGTGGCGCTCGGCCTCGAACAGGTAGCGGTGCAGCGCATACTCCTTGGGTTCGGGGGCGTAGTGGGTGAAATGCACAGCCTGGCCGGTGAAAGGGCCCAGGCCCGTGGCGGCCAGCATCAGCCACGAGAGCATCTCGGCGCGGCCTGCGGCACCGGGCACGCCGAGAAAGCGCCCGGTCTTCTCGGCCAGGTGCAGCAAAATGGCTGCGCTGTCGAACACCACGGCATCGCCATCGACCAGCGCCGGCACCTTGCCGTTGGGGTTGATGGCGCGGTAGGCGGCGCTGTGCTGCTCGCCCTTCGAGGTATCGACGGGCACCATCTGGTAGGGCAGGCCCAGTTCCTCCAGCAGCAGCGCGACCTTGCGCGGGTTGGGGGTGGGGTGGTAATAAAATTGGATCATCTGAAAACTCACAGTCGGTGCGGTGGAAAGGTGCGCAACGATAGGGCGCGCAGGCACTGCAGCGTGAGTCGGAATTGCCGATAGGAGGTATAGGCACCATGGATATCCGGCGTTCCGATCTGCCCTTGTTGATCTCGCTCGATGCGCTGCTCGACGAGCTCAACGTCACACGCGCGGCGCGGCGCCTGAACATCAGCCAGCCCAGCCTGTCGGGCCAGTTGGCCAAGCTGCGCGACCTGTTTGAAGACCCGCTGCTGGTGCCCGCCGAGAACGGCCGCGGCATGGTGCCCACGCACCGCGCGCTGGAGTTGAAACCTCGGCTCAGCGAGGCGCTCAACCAGCTGCGCGGTGCCGTGGAGCTGGGCGACAGCTTCGACCCCGCCACCGCGCGCCGCGCCTTCGTCATCGCGGCGAACGACAGCGTGTTCAGCATCCTCGGCCTGGCGGCGCTCGGCCGCATCGTGGGCACCGGCAACCCGGACCTGCGCGTGAGCTTCGTGCCTGCGGCCGACTCCGGGCTGGTGGAGCGCATGGAGCGCGGCGAGGTGGACCTGTACCTGGGCGATGTGGGCAAGGTGCCGGGCCCGCTCAAGTCACGCTTTCTGATGGGCGACCGCTTCGAGATGGCGCAGCGCATCGGCCACCCGCGCGGCAAGGTGGCCGCCACGCTCGACGAATACTGCGGCCTCTCGCATGTGCTGGTCTCGCAGGTGGGCCACCCGCACAGCCAGATCGACGACCTGCTCGCGGCCCTGTCACGCAGCCGGCGCGTGGTGGTCACCGTGCCCAGCTACAACCAGGTGGCCCTGGTGCTCACGCACACCGACTGCGTGGCCACCCTGCCCAGCCACCTGCTGCGCCGCTACGCGCAGATCCTGGAGATACTGCCCGCGCCGTTCGAGATACCGCCCTTCAACCTGGCCATGGCCTGGCATGCCCGCGCGCAGGAAGATGCGGGGCACCGCTGGCTGCGGGAGCTGTTCGTCACGGCCGTCGCAGAGCAGGCAGGTGAAGACGCGGTGGTCTCCTAGATCTTGGGCGCCGGCACGCTGCCCAGCACCTTCTCGATCTCCAGGCCAATGGCCAACAGCCTGCGGTCGCTGCCCACCGGACCGTCGAGCTCCAGCCCCACGGGCAGGCCCGCGCTGGTCAGGCCCGCGGGTACCGAGAGGCCCGGTATGCCGGCATTGCTGCCCGGGTCGGTGTTGCGGATGAAGGTGGCGAATGTGTCCGCATCCGCCCCGCCGTTGACCTTGACGGTGGACGAGCCCTTGGCCCGGTCCATGGGCACGGCGGGCAGTGGCGTGGTCGGGAACAGAAGGGCATCGAACTGGCCCTGCGCAAAGGTGCTGGCATACAGCGCCTGCAATTGCGGCCGGTGCACGGCCATGGCCTCGGGGTAGGCGGCGCCAAAGGCATCGGCGGTGATGGCACCGAAGGCGCCCTGCACGTCGGGGCTGGCCACCTTGGCCGCGACCTCGGCCACCGTCTTCACGGGGGCGTTGTTGGCCGCAAGGTAGGCGGGCAGGTCTGCCACGGGCTCGTGCAGCGCGATCTGGAACGACATCTTTTCGTTGAGTGGCAGCAGTTGCGCCATGTCCACCTCCACCAGCGTGGCGCCGGCCGCGCGCAGTTGGGCCAGGGCGGCGTTCACCACCGTGGCCAGCGAGGCATCGAGCCCCGCCCACAGCGGGCGCGGCAGGCCCAGGCGCACGCGGGACAGCGGCATGGCGGGCAGGCTGGCCTCGCCGGTGATCACCGCATCGAGCAGCGCCACGTCGGCCACGGTGCGGCCCATGGGGCCCACGGTGTCGCGCGTGTGGCTGATGGGCACCACAGCCAATGGGTCGTGGTAGCGCCGCTCGGCGCCGCCATTGCCCACCGAAGGGCGCAGGCCCACGATACCGCACAGGGCGGCAGGTACGCGGGTGGAGCCGCCCGTGTCCGTGCCCAAGCCGGCCGCCACCATGCGCGCGGCAATGGCTGCGGCCGTGCCGCCCGACGAGCCCCCGGGGATGCGCGTGGGGTCGTAGGGGTTGCCCACGGCGCCAGCGAATGGCGAGAAATTGGTGCTGGTGATGCCGAAGGCCAGCTCGTGCAGGTTGGCCTTGCCCAGCACGATGGCACCCGCGTCGATGAGCTTTTGCAGCGACGGTGCCGTGCGCGGCGGCCTGAATCCCTGCAGCGCGGGCGTGCCACCTGTGGTGGGCAGGTCGGCCGTGTTGATGTTGTCCTTGGCCACGATCACCAGGCCAGCCATCGGGCCGAGCGGCGCACCGGATGCCCGTGCTGCGTCGATGCGCCGCGCGGCGGCCAGGGCGCCGGCTTCGTCGAGCGTGATGAGGGCGTTGAGCGACCGCAGCGCCTTGGCGCGCGCCACCAGGGCTGCCACATAGTCCACCGCCAACAGCCGGCCGCCCTTGATCTGTGCGATGGCCTGCGCGGATGTCAGCTGGGTGAGGTCCGATGGCGTGGATGCCGTGCTCGCGCAGGCGGCCAGCCAGGCGGGGGCGGTGAGGGTGCCGGCGAGGGCGCCGGTGCGTTGCAGAAACCGGCGGCGGGGCTCGGGCGAAGGCTGGCTCATGAAGGCGCTCCTGAAGGTCGAAAATCGGAGCCTTCAGGTTATCGGCGCATGGCCGGGCGCGGTATCCCCAGGATTGAGGAGGCGGGCCACCAAATGGGGCCCGGCCTTCCGTCAAAGGAACAATACAACACGTTCTCCCGCTGCCCGCGAGCAGCAGGCCATCATGCGCTGGTTGGCCTGTCGCTCCGTCTTGGTGAGCACCTTGTCGCGGTGGTCGATGTCGCCACCGGCCACCTGCACCTCGCAGGCCCCGCACAGGCCCTCGCCGCAGTCGCAGGGCACATCGACGCCCGCGGCCTGCAGTGCCTGCAGCAGGGTCTGATGCCGGGGCACCTCGATGGTGAGGCCCGAGTCCTTGAGCTCGGCGACGAAGGCGTGCTCCTTGCTCGGGTCGAGCGCTGCGTTGTCGGTGCTGAAGTGCTCGAAGCGCAGCACGCTCTCGGGCCAGTGCTCGCCCAGGGTTTCGAGTTCGGCGATCAGCCGGTCCGGCCCGCAGGCATATACGCGGGTGCCGCCGTCCACATGCCGCAGCATCGCGGGCAGGTCCATGCGCTGCCCCTCGGCCTTGATGTGCAGGGTGGCATGGCCGGCGTGGTCCTTGAGCACGCGCGCGAGCAGCGCCATGTTCTGGCGCGACCGGCCCGCGTAGTGCAGCTCGTACGACAGGCCCAAGGCCTTGAGCCGGTCCGCCATGGCCAGGATGGGCGTGATGCCGATGCCTGCGGCCAGCAGGATGTGGTGGGCGCCGGCCTCATCGATGCGAAACAGGTTCTTTGGACCGGCGAGCTGCAGTTCGTCGCCGGGCTGCAGGGTGTCGCAGAAGTGCCGCGAGCCGCCGCGCCCGCCTTCCTCGCGCTGCACCACGATCTCGTAGCAGCCCGGGTGGGCGCCCGCGCCGCACAGCGAGTACTTGCGCCGGTGGCCCCCGGCGATGAGGTCGATGTGCGAGCCTGCAGTCCAGGCCGGCAGGGGCGTGCTACCGGCAGCGGCGATCACGAAGCGGTAGAGGCCGTCGCCCTCGGGGATCTTGTCCTTGAGCACTACCGCGCGGGCAATGCCGTCCTTGGGCGGCGGGCCGATCTGGAACTTCGCCAGCACGGCAGGCGCCTTGTCGGCCTGGCGCTCGGGGTTCTGCAGCGGATCCCACTGCACCCACAGCGCCGACGGGCCCCGGAACGAGGTGTTCGAGAGGAACTCGAACTGCTGCCCTTCGACGAGTGCGATGTGCGGCAGGCGGCGCACGAATTCTTCCAGAAAGATGCGCATCTGCATGCGCCCGATGTTCTTGCCCATGCACTGGTGTGCGCCGTAGCCGAAGGTCAGGTGCTCGACGGCGTTCTCGCGGTGCAGGTCGACCCGGTCCGGGTCCTCGAAGTGGCTGGCGTCCGCATTGGCCGATGCCTGGAACAGCAGCAGCTTGCCGCCCTGGGGAATCTTCACGCCGCCGACCTCGGTGTCGCGCGTGGCCATGCGCCGCCAGGCGATGATGGAGCCGGCCACGCGCAGGCATTCTTCCACCGCATTGGGGATCAGCGCGGGTTGGGCGCAGATCTCTTCCCACGCATGGCGGTGCGACAGCAGGGTCATGAAGGCGTTGGCTGTGGCGTTCGACGTGGTCTCGTGCGCAGCGGCCAGGATGGCCATCATCATTGAGCGCAGGTAGGACTCGGTCACGATGTCCGGGTGTGTGTGGTGCTGGCGGATCGAGTCGTACATCCAGCCCTGGCCGTCGGGTTGGGCCATCATGGTGTCTAGAATGCCCTGGGCCGTCTGCCAAAAGCGGCCCACGTTGTGGGCGATCTCCAGTTGCTCCTGCGCCGTGGGCCGGCCCCAGGTGTTGAGGGTGTGCGCCACCGCGAAGTTGCGCAACTGTTCGGCCCCTTCGTCCGGCACGCCGAGAAAGTGCAGCGCGATGGTCAGCGGAATCTCGTAGAACATGTCGGCCACCAGGTCCGCGCGCCCCTTGTCCACGAAGCGGTCCATGTACTTGCGCGCCAAGTCGCGGATGGGCTGCTCGTAGTCCATCAGGCGCTCGGGCATGAAGGCATCCATCAGCAGACGCCGGCGCGCCATGTGGTCCGGCTCGTCCTCGTTGACCATGGTGCGGTTCATCGCGAAGCCATAGCTTTTCAGGATGGCCAGCACCTCGTCGGTGGCGGGGGTGATCTTTTCGAGCGCGACGGAAGGCGAGAACAGAATGTTGTCGCGGAACACCGCCTTCACGTCCTCATAGCGCGTCACCACCCAGTAGCCCAGCTCGGGGCTGTAGAAGACGGGCTCCTCCTCGCGCGCCCAGCGCACCACCTCGGCCGGGTTCTGCTGGTAGCTGGGTGCGAACGGGTCGAACGCCGCCGCACGCGCGCTCACCGGGCAACCCGTGGGGCTTTTCAGGGTGGCGGCCATCGCCGCATGGTCGACCGGGCAGCGGGAGGCGTTGGCGGGGACAGTCATCGTGAATCTCCTTTTGCGTAAATGTATTACGCAATATAGATGCAAGGACTCGGGTTTACCCTGGGTTCCCCTGGTAGCCCATGGCCCGGCTGATGAGCCGCGCCTCCTGCAGAAGTGCGGGGCAGATGGCGCCATCGGGCCGCAGGTCGAAGCCGCCCGTGGCCCCCAGGGTGGTGAGGCAGGCGCACACATTGCCGGTGGCGTCGAAGACCGGCGCCGCGAGCGCACTGATGCCCTTGAGCAGCGAGTCGTGGGCGACGGCCCAGCCCCGCGCTCGCACTTGCTGTCGCAACTGCTCGACGGGCCGGGTGCCGTCGAGCTGCGCGCGCCTGTCCGCAGAGGCCTCGGCCAGCTCCTGCTCGGCCATGTCGATCACCAGCCGGTCGCTGGAAAAGCCCAGGAACACCCGGCCCGTGGCCGACCACAGCGTGGAAAGTACCGAGCCCGCGCGGATGTTCACCGTGACGGGCAGGGTGGGCTCTTCCATGCGCAGCACGGTGGCCCCCTTGTTGCCCATGACCGCCAGGAAGGCGGTGACCTCCAGCGCCTGGCGCAGCCGCTGCAGGGACGCCTCGCCCAGGCGGATGGGGTCGCACTGGCGCAGGGCCGCCAGGCCAATGGCAATCGACTCCTGCGCCAGGTAGTAGTGCTGGTTGACGGGCGACTGCTCGACAAAGCCCTGCTGGCACAGGCTGGCCAGGTAGCGATGCACCTTGGCAGGGCTCTCGTCCACCTCGGCGGCCGTGGCGGTCAGGCTGGCCGCACCGCCCAGGCGGGTCAGCGCCTTGAGCACGCTGAGCCCCATTTCGGCCGATTGGACGCGTTGCCGGCGGTCGGCCACCCGGGCCGTGGAAGGGGATGTGGTCATGGTGTTTTGGTCGAAAACCTAGGGTAAACGCTGCCCCAGGCTATTACGCATAGCGGAGTAACATCACGCAGATATTAATCCCCTGAGGTGCAGACATGTTGAAGAATCGTCGCTTGTTGGCCGGAATGCTCGCTCTGCCGGCCCTGCTGGCCTGGGCCGTCCCGGCCAGCGCGCAAACCTACCCGGCCAAGGCCATCCGTTGGCTGGTGCCGTACCCGGCGGGCGGCGGCTCCGATTTTCTCGCGCGCACGGTGGGCCAGCAGCTGTCGACCCAGGTCGGCCAGCCGGTACTGATCGACAACAAGCCCGGTGGCAACACGGCCATCGCCGCCGTGGAAACGGGACGCGCCGCGCCCGACGGCTACACCATCCTGTCGGCCGACAACGGCACCATGGTGTTCAACCCCGCGCTGTACAGCAAGCTGACCTACAACCCCAGCAAGGACCTGTTGCCCGTGACGCTGATGGGCAAGTTCCCGATGATCCTAGTGGTCAACCCGGGCGCCGACTTCAAGGACGCCAAGGACTTCGTCGCCAAGGCCAAGGCCAAGCCCGGCGCCATGAGCTTCGGCTCGGCCGGCGCGGGCAGCCCGCACCACCTGGCGATGGAGCTGCTCAAGGTCGATGCCGGCCTGTTCATGACCCACATCCCCTACCGCGGCGCTGCGCCGGCGCTCACGGACCTGGCCGGCGGGCAGATTCCCGCCATGATGGTCGACCTGGCCGCCGGTGGCGCCTTCATCAAGGCCGGCAAGGTGCGGCCGCTGGCCGTGGCCAGTGCCAAGCGCCTGCCGCAGCTGCCCGATGTGCCGACCTTCGCCGAGCTGGGCTTCAAGAACGTCGAGGCCTCGGCCCAGGTGGGCATCGTCGCGCCCGCAGGCACACCGGCGGACGTGGTGGCCTCGCTGCAAAAACAGGTGGCTGCGGCCATCAACCAGCCTGCGGTCAAGCAAAAGCTCATCGACTTCGGCATCGAGCCCGTGGCCAGCACGCCGGCCCAGTATGCAGACCTGATCCGCACCGAGACGGACCGGTGGCACAAGCTGATCAAGGCGCAGCGCATTACCCTCGATTGAGGCATACGCGCTCCCGGCAAGACCCCATGGCCCCTACTGGTTTGAACCGGGCCTGGTGCCATCGTGCCACCCCCGGTACAGTTGAAAACTGATCAGTTCAACCCGATACCGGAGAGTTTCATGCTGTCACGCCGCCATTTCCTGGGTGCTGGGCTTGCCGCCCCTGCCATTTACGCTGCGGGCTCGTTCGTGCCCGTGTGGGCGCAGAACGCGCCCAACTTCGGTACGCCCACCCTGCCCAACCCCGGCTTTCGGCGCATGAAGGTGGGCGATGTGGAGGTGGTGGCGCTGGTCGATGGCATCACGCGCCGCCCCCTGGGCGAGGAGTTCGTGAAAAACGCGCCGCTGGCCGAGGTGCGTGCGCTGCTCACCTCGCAGGGCCTGCCCACGGACTACATCGACGTGCCCTACACCCCCTTCCTGGTGGTGGCAGGCGGGCGCAAAATCCTGATCGACACGGGCCTGGGCGAATTTGGCGGCCCCACCACCGGCAAGCTGCTGGAGAGCCTGGCCGCTGCAGGCCTGAAGGCCGATGACATCGACACCGTGCTCATCAGCCACTACCACGGCGACCACATCAACGGCATTCGCAACAAGGCGGGCGTGCTGACCTTCCCCAAGGCCAAGGTGCTGGTGCCGGCCGCCGAGCATGCCTTCTGGATGGACGATGCCCGCATGGCGGCCGCTCCTGCGGGAATGAAGGGCGCCTTCGAGAACGTGCGCCGCACCTTTGCCACGATGCCGGCCGACACGCTGGTGCAGTTCGGGGCGGGCACCGAGGTGGCGCCGGGCATCCAGTCCGTGGCGGCCTACGGGCACACGCCGGGCCATACCCTGTTCGAACTCAAGTCTGCCGGTCAGAACTTCTTTTACGTGGCCGACCTGACCAACGTGCCGGCCTTGTTCGCCCGCAATCCCGATTGGGCCGTGACCTTCGACATGGATGCCGAGGCCGCGCGCAAGGTGCGGCGCGAGGTGTTCCAGCGCATCACCGCCAGCAACGCTATGCTTGGGGGCTTCCACTTCCCGTTCCCGGCTTTCGGGCGCGTGGCCGCATCGGGCAATGGCTATGCCTTCCAACCCGCAGCCTGAAGCGGCCGTTGGCCGGCGCACCCTTCTGGGCGCAGGGCTGGCGTTGACCACGCTGCACGCCTGGGCCGCTCAGGACGCCGAGGCCGAGGCCCTGCTGCGCAAGGGCGGGGTGGTGGCCGCGTTCCGCCACGCGCTGGCGCCCGGCACCTTCGATCCGCCGGGGTTTCGCCTGGGCGACTGCGGCACGCAGCGCAACCTCAGCGAAGAAGGCCGCGAGCAGGGGCGGCGCACCGGTGTGTGGTTCAAGGAGCGCCAGTTGCAGCCGGCCAAGGTGCTTTCGAGCCCCTGGTGCCGCTGCATCGACACGGCCACGCTGGCCTTTGCCGCACCCCAGGTGTGGCCGGCGCTGGGCTCACCGCATGGGGCGCCCGAAACCACGGGCACAGCCCATCTGCGCGAACTGCGCCAGGCGCTGGCGACCGCATCGGCACGCGGCGGCCGTTTCGAGGCCTGGTTCACGCACATGTTCGTGCTGTCCGATCTTGCGGGCAGCAACACCAGCTCGGGCGAGGCGCTGATCCTGCGCGCCGACCGCAGCGGCAAGACCGAGGTGCTGGCCCGCTTGCAGGTCCAGGTCTGAGGGGCTAGTTACAGGTCTGGGAATTCACGATGCGTTTCAAGGCATCGGTATCCAGGATGCGCACATGGCGCTGCTTGACCTCGACGATGCCGTCCTCGGCGAATTTCGAGAAGGTGCGGCTCACCGTTTCGAGCTTGAGGCCCAGGTAGCTGCCGATTTCTTCGCGCGTCATGCGCAGCACCAACTCGGACTGGGAGAACCCGCGTGCGTGCAGGCGCTGCACCAGGTTCAGCAAGAAGGCGGCCAGGCGCTCCTCGGCACGCATGCTGCCCAAGAGCAGCATGACACCGTGCTCGCGCACGATCTCGCGGCTCATGATCTTGTGCACGTGGTGCTGCAGGGCCGTGACCTCGCGCGAGAGCTCCTCGATGCGGTCGAATGGCATCACGCAGACCTCGGCATCTTCGAGCGCCACGGCGTCGCAGGTGTGGTGGTCGTTGACGATGCCGTCCAGCCCGATGATCTCGCCCGCCATCTGAAAGCCCGTCACCTGGTCGCGCCCGTCCTCGGTGGCCACGCAGGTCTTGAAGAAGCCGGTGCGGATGGCGTACAGCGAGGTGAACACCTCACCGTTGTGGAACAGCGTGCCCCCGCGCTTGACCTTGCGCCGCACGGCCACGATCTCGTCGATGCGCTCCAGCTGCTTTTCGTCCAGGCCCACGGGCATGCACAGCTCACGCAGGTTGCAGTTGGAGCAGGCGACTTTGATGGCGAGCGGGTTCATGGTCACAGCAGCTGGGTGGGGGTGCGAACGGATCGCATCCGGTGGAAGGAGCATGGTGGTGGCTGACATGCATCAAATTGTGGGCCCTGTGGGACTCTCAACACTTGATATAGGTCAAGGACGGGGGCGCAGGGCTGCGGCAAAGTGCATATCCAATAAGGAAACGCTCCCCATGACCGCTGTGACGCCCGAACTCCTGAGCCGTTTCGACGTGCCGGGTCCCCGTTATACCTCCTACCCCACGGCCGACCGTTTCGTGGAGGCCTTTGGCGAAGACGACTATGTGCTGGCCCTGGCCCAGCGCAAGGCGGGCACGCCGGGCAAGGCGCTGCCGCTGTCGCTGTATGTGCACATTCCGTTTTGCGAATCGCTGTGCTACTACTGCGCCTGCAACAAGATCATCACCAGGCACCACGACCGGGGCGATGTGTACCTGCGCTACCTGGCGCGAGAGGTGGAGCTGCACACGGCCCATTGCGGCACGGGCCAGGTGGTGAGCCAGCTGCACCTGGGTGGGGGAACGCCCACCTTTCTGTCGGACGACAAGCTGCGCGAGCTGATGGCGGTGCTCAAGCGCAGCTTCACGTTTGCGCCGGGTGGCGAATACTCGATCGAGGTGGACCCGCGTACCGTGACCCCCGAGCGCCTGGCCGTGTTGGCCGAGTTGGGTTTCAACCGCCTGAGCTTCGGCGTGCAGGATTTCGATGCCGACGTGCAGAAGGCCGTGCACCGCGTGCAGCCGGCTGGGCAGGTGTTTGCGCTGGTGGAGGCGGCGCGCAGCCTGGGCTTCGACTCGGTCAACGTCGACCTGATCTACGGCCTGCCGCGGCAGACGCCCGAGTCCTTTGACCGTACGCTGGAGCAGGTCAAGCAGCTGCGGCCCGACCGCATCGCCTTGTATGCCTATGCCCACCTTCCAGAACGCTTCAAGCCGCAGCGGCGCATCGTGCCGGCCGAGCTGCCGGCGGCGCCGTCCAAGGTGGCCATGCTCTCGCGCTCGCTGCAGCAGTTCATGGACGCGGGCTATGTGTACGTGGGCATGGACCACTTCGCCCTGCCCACTGATGCGCTGGCCGTGGCCAAACGCCAGGGGCGGCTGCACCGCAACTTCCAGGGCTACAGCACCCAGCCCGACTGCGACCTGATCGCCCTCGGGGTCTCGGCCATCGGCCGTGTGGGCGCCACCTACAGCCAGAACGCCAAGACCCTGGACGAGTACTATGACCTGCTGGACCAGGGCCGCCTGCCCGTGGTGCGCGGCCTGGCCCTGAACCGCGACGACCTGGTGCGCCGCGCCGTGATCATGGCGCTGATGTGCCAGGGCGAGCTGCTGTTCGAATCCATCGAGGCGGGCTGGCTGATCGATTTCCGGCGCACCTTCGCGGCCGAGCTGGAGCAGCTGGCAGGCCTGCAGGCGCAGGGCCTGGTCAGCGTGACCGAGGAGGGCATCACCGTCTCGGCCATGGGCTGGTTCTTCGTTCGCGGCATTGCCATGGTGTTCGACCGCTACCTGCAGGCCGACCGCAACCGCGCCCGGTTCTCCCGGATCATCTGACCATGCTGTCCACCCTGGGCTGGACCGCGCTGCTGATGGGCCTGGCCGGCGGCCCGCACTGCCTGGCCATGTGCGCGGCGCCTTGCGGGGCGCTGGTGGGGCAGGCCGGAACCCAGCCTGTGCGTTGGACCGGGCCGGCGGGTGCCCGGCTGGAGCCGCCATCGCTGGCCCTCGGCCGGATGCTGGCCTTCCATGGTGGGCGGGTGGCGGGCTATGCGGGCCTGGGCGCGACGGCCGCCTTGGCCATGGACAGCCTGGCCTGGCTAACCCAGCGCACAGCAGCGCTGCAGCCGGCCTGGACCTTTGCGCACCTGGCCATGATGGCTTGGGGCCTGCTGCTCCTGGTGCAGGCGCGCCAGCCGGCCTGGGTGGAAGGGCTGGGGCGGGCGGTGTGGCAGCGCGTGCGACCGTTGACAGCCGGGGCGGGCGGTGTGGGTGCGGCCGGGCTGCTCTGGGCGCTGATGCCCTGCGGCCTGCTGTACTCGGCCCTGCTGGTGGCGGCGCTCAGCGGTGGGCCGGTGCAGGGGGGCGCCACCATGGCGCTGTTCGCCCTGGGCAGTGGCCTGTGGCTGATGGGCGGGCCGTGGCTCTGGTCGCGCCTGCGCAGCCGCATCAACCAGGCCCGGGCCGATTGGGGCACGCGCGTGGCCGGGGGGCTGCTGTGCGCAGCGGCCGGCTGGGCGCTGTGGATGGACCTGGTCTACAAGCCCTCGTTGTGGTGCCGGTGATACACCCGGTCAGCCAAGCGGCTGGGAGCCCCCCACCGCAGCCACCCGCTGTTGTTTTGCGCGTCCTACGCAGTTGCACGGATCGCAGGGCCGCCTGATCGGTGCATTGCCAGGGCTCTGCGTCTGCAGGGATGCGGCCGGGAGCGAAACGCGGCTTTGGCGCAACGCTGTGGTGCAGGGTTTCCCCCGGGGTGTTGCGCATTGCATCACCGAATTCGAGACAGTATTGCCATGGCTATGTCCTATGACATTGCAAGACAAGACAGGCCTTCAGAACTGGTGATAATGGTGTAACCAATGGTGGCAGCGGTGCCGCCGTGCTTCCACCCGTACGCCCCGAAGTGAATTCTTCCATCCTCATCGACATCAGCCAGCTGCGCATCGGCATGTACATCCAGCTCGACCTCGGCTGGATGCACCATCCGTTTCCTGTGAGCAGTTTCCGGGTGGCGTCTGCCGAGCAGATCGCCACCTTGCGCGAACTGGGGCTGACGGAGGTGCGCTACGTCCCCAAGAAGAGTGATCCCGACCTGCGCGAGCTGGCGCTGCCCCCGGTGGGTAGCCCCGAGGATGCACCGCCCGCCGATGCTCCAGGCGCCGCGCGGGAGGCGACGGCCCCCGCTCCGCTGGCTGTGCCACCCGACCCGGCTGTGGACGAAGCCGCCGCCCGCCGGCGCCGGCTGCTGGAGGCGCAGAACCGCGCCCTGGCCCTGTGCAACCAGCGCTTTGGCGAGGCCACGCGCCGCTATGTGGCGCTGGAAAAGGTGGTCGTGGACCACCCCGAGCGCGCCCGCACCGAGGGTGAAGTGCTGGTGGCCGGCTGCGTCAGCGACCTGCTCAACAACGGCGATTCGGTGATCCGCCTGCTCTCCGAAGGCGTGGGCGAGCCCGGGGCGCTGCACCCCGTGAACGTGCTGGTCGTCAGCCTGTTGCTGGGCAAGGCCCTGGGCATGAAGGCCGAGGACCTGCAGGACCTGGGCGTGGCCGCCCTGATCCATGACCTGGGCAAGATGCGCCTGCCCGACGCGTTCAAGAACGTACAGGCCCACATGCCCGCGCCCGACCGCGCCCGCTACGAAGGCCATGTGCGCGAATCCGTGGCGCTGGCGGGCCGCATGGGCCTGGGCAAGCCGGTGCTGCTGGCCATTGCGCAGCACCATGAGATGGTGGACGGCAGCGGTTTTCCGATGCGGCTCACGGCGGCAGACCTCTCGCGCCCCGGCCAGGTGCTGGCGCTGGTGAACCACTATGACCGCCTGTGCAGCCCCGGCAGCGGCATGGGCGGGCTGACCCCGCACGAGGCGCTGTCCGTCATCTTCGCCCAGCACAAGGCGCGTTTCGACGCCGTTGTGCTGGGGGCCTTCATCCGCATGATGGGGGTGTACCCGCCGGGCTCCATCGTGCAGCTGGTCAACGACCGCTACGCCATCGTGGCCTCGGTCAACTCCTCGCGGCCGCTGCGCCCCAAGGTCATCGTGCACGACCCGCGCGTGCCCAAGGACGAGGCGCCCATCCTGGACCTGGAGACGGTGCCCGAGCTCGGCATACGCCGCAGCCTCAAGCCCGCCCAGCTGCCGCGCGAGGCGCTCGACTACCTGTCGCCGCGCAAGCGCATCTGCTACTTCTTCGAGCGTGCCGTGGCCCCCGTCCCCGACGAGGGTGGAGCGTGATCCGGCCGCTGCCGCAGGCATGGATCGACGGTTTGCTGGAGGCGGTATGGCTCGTCGATGAAAAGACCCTGTACATCCTGGCCGCCAACCAGGCGGCCGAGCACCTGACGGGCCTGACCATCGCCGACATGCTGGGCACGCCGGTCACCCTGCTGGCGGCCACGCCGCAGGACCAGATCTTCTGGAGCCAGCCGGCCGCCGTGGTGGCCGACGGCATCCATTCGCACACCAGCGTGCTGCACGCCACCGGCATCCTGGTGGCGGTGGAGCGGCGCGTGACGCGCGTGCCCCGGCTCGAAGGCGGCACGGCCTTCCTCGTCACCATGGTGGACCGAAGCCACCAGCAGGCCACCGAGCGCGAGCTCGAAACCCTGTTGGCCGAGCTGCGTGCCACGCTCGATTCGGCCGCCGACGGCATGCTCGTGTGCAGCCTCGATGGGCGGGTGCGCGCCTTCAACCAGCGGCTGGCCCAGCTGTGGAACGTGCCGGCCCCGCTGCTGGTGCGCCGCGACGACGAGGCCTTGTTTGCCCACATGGCCGACCAGGTGGCCGACGTGCCCACCTACGTCGAGCGCCTGGCCGCCGTGGTGGCCGAGCCTATGCAGGAGAGCATCGACATCCTCGGGCTGCGCAACGGCATGAGCCTGGAGCGCCGCTCGGTGCCCCAGTTCAGCCAGGGGCGCGCCGTGGGGCGGGTGTATTCGTTTCGCGACATCACGCGCCAGAACGAGGTGCAGGCCAGCCTGCGCCTGGCGGCGCGGGTGTTCGAGTCGAGCATGGACGCGATCTTCATCGCCGACAGCCACCACCGCCTGATGCGCATGAACCCCGGCTGCGAGCGCCTGGTGGGCAAGACCGCGCGCGCCTTCGAGGGTGCGGCTGCAGCCTCGCTGTTCGGTGGCGGGCCCGATGCCGACTTCATGGCCCAGGTCGAGGCCGGCTGGGCGCGCGAGGGCTTCTGGGAGGGCGAGCTGTGGCTGCCCCGCGAAAACGACGCCTACTGCGCCGTGCAGCTGTCCTGGGTGGCGCTGCGCGACGACGAGGACCGGCTGGTGCAGAGCATCGTCTTCATGCGCGACCTCACCTTGCAGCACGCCGCACAAAAGCGCATCGAAGAGCTGGCCTACAGCGATGTGCTCACCGGCCTGCCCAACCGGCTGCTGCTGTCGCAGCGCGTGGACACGGCGATCCAGGGTGCGCGCCAGAGCGACACCGGCTTTGCCATTCTTTTCCTGGACCTCGACCGCTTCAAGATCATCAACGACTCGCTGGGCCACCCGTTCGGCGACCGCGTGCTGCAGCTGGTGGCCGAGCGCCTGCAGACCTGCCTGCGCCAGACCGACATGCTGTGCCGCCTGGGCGGCGACGAGTTCGTGATCTACCTGCACGGCGGCGATGCCGTGGTGGCCGAGAGCGTGGCGCGCCGCATCCTGGATGAGATGCTGCGCCCCTTCACGCTTGACAGCATGGGCTTTTCGATCCAGTGCAGCATCGGCATGGCGCTGTACCCGCAGGACGGCAGCTCGCTGGACGAGCTCATCAAACAGGCCGACACGGCCATGTACCAGGTCAAGGAACGCGGCCGGGGCAGCTACGGCTTCTACCAGCCGCAGATGAACGCCAACCTGCTCTCGCGCATGAAGCTGGAGCACGCCATGCGCCAGGCCCTGGGCGAGCAGCGCATGGCCGTGCACTACCAGCCGCAGGTGAGCATGGAGACCGGTGCCATCACCGGCGCCGAGGCGCTGATCCGCTGGACCGACCCCGAGTTCGGCTCCGTCTCGCCCGGCATGTTCATCCCGCTGGCCGAAGAATCCGGCTACATCGTCACGCTGGGCGCCTGGGTGATGGAGCAGGCCGTGCGCGAGGCGGCGGCCTGGATCCACAGCGGCCACCCCATCGTGGTGTCGGTCAACGTCTCGGCGCTCGAATTCCGCCAGCCCGACTTCGTGGAGCGGCTCACGCGCCTGTTGGCCGTGCACCAGTTGCCGCCCACACTGCTGGAGCTGGAGCTGACCGAAACCATTTTGCTGCAGGACGCTACCGAAATGGAGCAGCGCCTGCACGAACTGGCGGGCCTGGGTGTGAGCCTGGCCATCGACGACTTCGGCACCGGCTATTCGAGCCTGGCGTACCTCAAGAAGCTGCCCATCCACAAGCTCAAGATCGACCAGTCCTTCGTGCGCGGCCTGCCCGACGACGATGGCGACCGCGCCATCGTCAGCGCCATCATCAGCATGGGCCGCGCGATGCGCATCGAGGTGGTGGCCGAAGGGGTGGAGACCGAAGTGCAGCGTGCCGTGCTGCAGCAGATGCACTGCGACCACTACCAAGGTTTTCTGTGTGCGCCCGGCCTGCCGGCCGAGG
This sequence comes from Acidovorax sp. Root219, assembly GCF_001428665.1. Classification (GTDB taxonomy): domain Bacteria; phylum Pseudomonadota; class Gammaproteobacteria; order Burkholderiales; family Burkholderiaceae_C; genus Acidovorax. The sequence continues at coordinate 196,216 of NZ_LMIJ01000001.1, read as the reverse complement.
ACTTTCGGCGCCTGCTGGGCCGGCCTACGGTGGCACCGCCCGGTGTGCCGGCGCCGCAGCCTGTGGCTGCGAAGCCCGCGCCAGAGCCTGGTGACTGAGCCCTCAGGGGCATTTGTCGTTGCAAAGAGCTGGGCGCCGATCTGCCAGCAGTGGTGCAAGCAATCGACCTTCTCAGCCCGCAAGCCTGCTTGCCAGGGGCGGGCGTTCGGCAAGTACGGTCCGCGTCGCTGCATCGGCTGGAAACAATGTCTCGATCCGCATCTCCTGCAACGTTACGTCTTGCGCCGTGCCTATGGTGGCAATGGTGGTGAAAAGATTGAGCTCGATGCTGTCTCGTTTCAAGTTCAATCCTGAGATCAGTGGCAGTGTCTCGACCGGCAGGCGCGGCTCGCCCAGAGCCTTGAGTACGGGATCGATCTCCATCAGCAGTTCGTCGTCGCGTTGCTCGCGCACATGCGCGCTGCCCAAATCGCGACGCAGGCGGCCCAGTACCTTGCGCTGCACTTCCTCCAGGTTCCGGATGAAGCCCCGCATGCCTTCGGTGCGCATGACCAGCTGCGCCATGTTGACGGGTGCTGCACACTTGCCGGCATCGGCGGTGAAGGTGGCCAGCACCCACCTTCCTGCTGCGTTCGCGTCGACCACGTCGTAACAGCGATTGACGATGAAGGTGGGATTGGGCTCCATGGCCTGAAGTACGAACTGCAGCGCGTCGCGCACGGGTCCGAGTGTGAGTCCGTCCATTGGCGTTTCGGTATAGAGCGGCGCGAAGCCGGCAGCAGCCAGCAGCTGGTTTCGCGCGCGCAGGGGCAGGTCCATGGCTTTCGTCAGCACCGCCACCATCTCGCGACTGGGGCGGGCCTTGCCGGTTTCCAGGTAGCTCACGTGGCGTGTGGAGACGCCCGCAGCCAACGCCAGATCCATCTGGCTTTGCCCGCGCATGGCACGCCATGATTTGAGTTGCGGGCCAAAATGCGATGCAGTCTTCATGGCTCCAAGAATAACGTTTCGTTTCGTGGCGGCAATAACCTGCGACGTTATCGACAGCCCAGGTAGCGGGCCTAAGAATGCACCCCATGCAAACTTATTTCCTCCACCCCAACGGCATCTCGGCGCAGGAGCGCGAGGTGCCCACGCCAGGCCCCAGCGACATTGTTGTGCGCGTCAAGGCCGCATCACTCAACAAGCGCGACTTGTTCATCCAGGCGGGCACGTACCCCATCGCCGCGAGGTCCGGCGTGGTGCCGCTATCGGACGGCGCGGGGGAGGTGGTAGCCGTGGGCGGGCATGTCAAACGCTTTTCTATCGGCGACCGCGTGGCGGGCAATTATTTCGCGCGCTGGAAGAGTGGTCCCATCGGCTACGACGTGTTTGACCAGCTGGGTTGCACGCTCGACGGCATGCTTGCCGAGTACACAGTACTGCATGAAGAGTGGGCCGTGCGCGTGCCCGCTCACTTGACATGGCTAGAGGCCGCCACGCTGCCTTGCGCCGGGGTTACGGCGTGGAACTGTGTCGCAGGCGCCGTACCCATTGTGGCGGGGCAGACGGTGCTCGTGTTGGGCTCGGGTGGCGTCTCGTTGTTCGCGCTGCAGCTGGCCAAGGCCATGGGTGCGCGGGTGCTCGCCACCACTTCCAGCGACGAGAAGGGCCATCGGCTCAAGGCACTGGGTGCGGATGCAGTCATCAACTACTGCCATGAGCCCGAGTGGGGCAAGGCGGTGCGCGCGGTCACCGGCGGCGCGGGGGTGGACTTGGTGGTGGAGACTTTCGGGGCTGACACCATTGAGCAGTCCATTCGTGCGGTGGGCCTGCATGGCCAGGTGATGCTGTTGATCGCGCGCGGCGTGCACAAGGCGAACATCGAGATCTCCTCGCAGGCCTACGGCGCCAGCATGGCCACCATCCGCCGCGTGTTCGTCGGCAATCGCGACAGCTTCGAGGCGATGAACCGGGCCCTCACGGAGCACCAGATACGGCCCGTCATCGACAGCGTATTCCCATTCGCGCAAGCCCAAGAGGCGTACCGCCACTTCGAGCGCGGCCAGTCGTTCGGCAAGGTCGTCATTTCCATGGAAGCCACCGGGAGAGATTCATGCAGCAGCCACTAGACAGTTTCATTGCCGAGTACCTGGCCATGTGGCACGAACCCGATGCCCCACGGCGGCGGGCGATCGTGGAGCGGCTGTGGGCACCCGGGGCCGAGAACATCACCCGCAATTTCACCGCCCGAGGCCTGGGCGAGATCGCCGCGCGCGTGGACAGGGCCCACATGGAGTGGGTGCACCAGCGCGACTTCATCTTTCGCTCCCGCGGCAATGCCGATAGCCACAACCACCTTGTCAAATTCCATTGGGAGATGCTGCCCCGCGTGGGAGGCCCAATTGAAGCGCGCGGGCTGGACCTGCTGGTACTGGACGAGGCAGGGCGGATCCGCTCGCTCTACCAGTTTGCAGAGCAGCTTGCCGCGTAGACCAGGCGCGGACCAAAGCCGCCGCAGAGGGCTCGAAGGAGGCGTTTTTGCGGGCCGCACGGCATCAATCGGCGCTGGCCCTCAGATACTTGAGAGGCCTTTGTAGAGCATGTACGCGGCCAGGCAGAACAGCAGGCTGGCGAATACGCGCTTGAGCTGCTTGACCGGCAGGTTGTGTGCAGCCTTGGCGCCCAGCGGTGCGGTGAGCACGCTGCACACCGCGATCACGGCCAGGCCGGGCAGCCAGATGTAGCCCAGCGAGGCGGGCGGCAGGTTCTGCACCGTCTGCCCGCTGACGGCATAGCCCACCACGTTGGCCAGCGCGATCGGAAAGCCCAGTGCGGCGCTGGTGGCCACGGCATTGTGGATGGCCACGTTGCACCAGGTCATGAAGGGCACGCTCACGAAGCCGCCGCCGGCACCCACCAGGCCCGACAGGAAACCGATCACCCCACCCGCGGCCAGTTGCCCGCCGGTGCCCGGCATCTGGCGCGTGGGCGCGGGCTTCTTGTCCAGCAGCATCTGGCTGGCCGAGAAGCTCACGAACAGCGCGAAGAAGATCGCCAGCGACGAGCCCTTGAGCAGCGCGAAGATGCCCAGGCTGGCCGCGAAGCCGCCGATCACGATGCCCGGCGCCAGGCGCTGGACGATGTCCCAGCGCACCGCACCGCGCTTGTGGTGCGCGCGCACGCTGGAGATGGAGGTGAAGACGATGGTGGCCATCGAGGTGGCGATGGCCATCTTCACTGCCAGGTCCGGCGCGACTTCGCGCGCGCCCAGGATGTAGGTCAGGAAGGGCACCATCAGCATGCCGCCGCCAATGCCCAGCAGCCCCGCGAGAAAGCCCGTGCACAGGCCGAGGACGCCGAGTTCAACGATCAGGAGGGGGTCGAGCATGGGGAGGTGGCAGATGGAAATGGAGGGGGCGGGAAGGTGCGGCAATGCGGCAGGAATTGTAGAGCGCGGGGCTTGCCGGGCCGCAGGGGTCTGGCTACTTCGCCTTGCGTGGCTGCGCTCCGTGGCGACGCAGCAGCGCCACCTTCCCGCGCTCCTGCCTCGTGAGCGCCACATCCAGCGGTGTTTCGCCAGCCTTGTTGGCCGCATTCGGGTTGGCGCCCAGCTTGAGCAACTGCGCCATCACGTCCTGCATCTCCGGGTGCTCGGTGGCGGAATGCAGCGGGGTGTTGCCGCCGTGGTCGCGGGCCTCGATTTTTGCGCCTGCTTGCACCAGCAGTTTTGCCATCTCCGGGTAGGCGGCCAAATGCAGCGGCGTGGTGCCTTCGCGGTTGGCCGCATTCACGTTGGCGCCGCGCGCGATCAGCAGGCGGGCCATGGCGGTGTGCTCTTCGCCGGCCACGCCGTGCAGCGGCGTAAAGCCTGCGGCGTCCCCCTGGTTCACGCTGGCTGGGTCGCGGGCCAGGAGCCGTTCCACCGCAGCGCGGTCATTGAACACGGCGGCGTCGTACAGCGTGGCGCGGTGCACTGACTTGGCGGCACCGGTCTGGGGCAGCACGGGCAACGCGATCATGGCAAGCACGCAGCAGCAGACTGCCTGGCGGATGGTGGATCGGGTTTGCATGGATGGGGGTGGAAGACCTGGAGCGGTGGAACAGTTTGTTGGCAGGATGCAGGCGAATGCAGGGCCGAAAAAAATGGCTGCCGGATCGCTCCGGCAGCCATTTCGGGAATAGGTGTCTGCGGTATTGCTACCGGACCCTCATCCTGAACCGGGGGTTCAGGTGGGCGAGGGCAGCCAGGTGTTGGGTTCATCTGACGCGAGATGATCACGCTCCCCTGGCGATGTACCAAGCCCGTGCTCGTTGAGCATTGGTTCAAGGAAATATAAGACCCGGCGGCACCGCAGACACGTTTATTGTAGACGCTGAAAATGCCCTTTGCAGCCGTTAGGCGATGTAAAGAAAATCTCCAGAATGTGTGCCGCTGATAGCGTGCGGCGCGGCGCTTTCTGGCCTTACAGCAGCCGACCGTCTTCGCCCAGGGCCTGGTCCAGGCGCTGCACCAGGCTTTGCAGGCGCAGGGCCTCGTCCGCATCGGGTGGCAGCAGCGATTCCTGCACGCCGCTGGCGCTGCGCTGCGGCGGGGGCGCCGGCATGTCGTCGCCCATCGCCATGGGGGTGGCCATGGGCACGGGGTGGGGGTGGTCGGCCGCCTCGGCGAGGTCGGCGGCTTCGCGGTCGGCGATCTCGAAGGCGAGGTTCAGGGCGGCCAGCACCGCGATGCGTTCACGGGCACGCACCTTGCCGGCATCGCGGATGCGGGTCATGGCGGTGTCCACGCGCTCCACGGCATCGAGCAGCCGGCTCTCGTGCCCCTCGGGGCAACTGAGCAGGTAGCTTTGCTGCAGGATCTGCACCTCGATTTGCTTCATGCGGCGTCTTTCGCGGGAGGGGCCTGGGGCAGGCGCTCGAGCAGGGCGTCCACGCGCGAGCGCGCTGCGCTCAGGCGGGATTTGAGGGAGTCGCGCTCCTGGGTGAGTGCGGCCACCTGCTCGGACAGCAGGGCGTTGGTGCGCTGCAGTTCGGCGTGGCGCACCAGCAGGCGCTCCACGCGCTCGGCGATCTGGTCAGTGGTCGATGGTGTTGTTGCCATACAGCCACCGATTGTAGGACGGCGGGTTGTAAACGGTCGTAAAATCACCGGGTTGGTGCTCGCGGTGTGGTTCACATGCTGCAGTTCAACGGGAAGCAGGGAGGTGGCGCCACGCATGGCGCGCCGAGCCTGCGCTGCCCCCGCAACGGTCAGCGGACGAAGCCTTCGGGCTTCTCTCTCCAGCCACATGCCACTGGGTGCCTTGAACAAGCACCTGGGAAGGCGTTGGGGAGTGTTCCGCCAGCCCGGATACCGGCCAACACGGTGGTTGCATGCGCCCTGGATTGCAGGGCACGCGCAGCCGTATCACCCATTTCGCTGGCGGGAGGCCGGCACGGGTTTGTTTGCTGACGATTCGCCCCATGAAAATCCGTACCCCCCGTGCGTGCCTTGCTGCGTCCATCGCCAAGCCCCTGTGCCTGCGTCCCGCCCTGGTGGCGTTGGCTGTGCTCGGTGCCTGCGCCGCCCAGGCCCAGCAGGCCGGTGCCAATGGCGCTGTGCTGCTGGCGCAGAATCTGCGCGCGCCTTCGCTGAGCGAAACTGTGGTGACCGCAACGCGCACGCCGCAGCCCCTGTCCGACCTGGTGGCCGACGTGACCGTGATCGACCGCCAGACCATCGAGACCAGCGGCGCCACGGGCCTGGCCGACGTGCTGGCACGCGTGCCCGGTATCGAGATCTCGCGCAACGGCGGGCCCGGCACCACCACCGGCGTGTTCCTGCGCGGCGCGGAGTCGCGCTTCACGGCCGTCTACATCGACGGTGTGCGCATGGACTCGCAATCCACCGGCGGCGCGGCGTGGGAGTCGATCCCGCTGGCGCAGATCGATCGCATCGAAGTGCTGCGCGGCCCGGCCGGCGCGGTGTATGGCTCCGACGCCATGGGCGGCGTGGTGCAGATCTTCACCAAGCGCGGCGAGCAGGGCGTGGCGCCCTACGTGGGCATCGGTTTTGGCAACCACGGCACACGCAAGGCCGAGGCCGGCGTGAGCGGTGCCAGCGGCACCATCGACTACGCCTTGGGCATCGCACGCGAGGAGAGCAAGGGCTTCAACGCCCGCACCGTCGCCACGCAGAACCCCGACCGCGACGGCTATGAGAGCACCTCGGCCAGCGCCCGCGTGGGCCTGCAGGTCAACGCTACTCACCGGCTGGAAGCCACGCTGCTCGCCAACGACCTGGACAGTGGCTACGACAGCGGCCTTGGCAAGGACGACCGCAACCAGCACCAGCTGCACGCCCTGGGCCTGAACTGGCAGGCGCAGTGGACCCCGCAGTACAAGACGCGCGTGCAGATCACCGACTCGCGCGACGAGTACCAGACCACCCCTGCCTTCTACCTGACCGAAACGCGGCTGCGCGGCTACCTGTTCCAGAACGAATGGCGCCAGGGCCCGCACCTGGTGACGGCAGCGCTGGAGCGCCGTGAAGACCGCCTGGACAACGCCCCCATAGACCGCAAGCGCTCGCAGGACGCGCTGGCGCTGGGCTACGGCTATACCGCCGGTGCCCACACGCTGCAGGCCAATGTGCGCCACGACTCGGACAGCGAGTTCGGCGGCAAGGGCACGGGCAGCCTGGCCTATGGCTACACCTTTGCACCGCAGTGGCGCGCCACGGCATCGGTGGGCACGGCCTTCCGCGCCCCCACGCTGTACCACCGCTTCAGCGAATACGGCACGGGCAGCCTGAACCCCGAGAGCAGCCGCAACGCCGAGCTGGGCCTGCGCTGGGCGCAGGCTTCGAGCAGCTTCTCGGTGACTGCCTACCGCAACCGCGTGCAGGACCTGATCGTCTTCGGCCCCGCCGGGCGCTGCCCCTCCACGCAAGGTTGCTATGCGAACGTGGCGCGTGCCGAGTACAAGGGTGTGACCTTCGCAGGCTCCTACCGCCTGGGCAGCGTGCAGCTGCGCGGCTCGCTGGACCTGCAGAACCCGCGCGACCTCGATACCGGCAAGATGCTGGCGCGCCGCGCCAAGCGCCACGGCACCCTGGGCGCCGACACGCAGCTGGCCGGCTGGACCGTGGGCGCCGAGGTGCAGGCCTCGGGCCGCCGTTTCGACACCGTGGCCAACACCTTTGTGCTGGGCGGCTACAGCCTGTTCAACCTGTACGCCAGCACGCGCATCGCACGCGACTTCACGCTGATGGCGCGGCTCGATAACGCGGCCGACAAGAACTATGAGCTGGCCCGTACCTACGCCACCCCCGGCCGTGCGGTCTATGTGGGCGTGAAGTGGGCGCCGCAGTAAGCGCAAGCACAACGAGAGAGAGCAGGGAAGGGAAGCAAGAAGAATGGTCACCCCGGCACGCTGTCCGGCGATATTGATCGCCGCCCCGGCATCCGGCCAGGGCAAGACCACCGTCACCGCGGCCCTGGCGCGCCTGCATGCGCGCCAGGGCCGGCGGGTGCGGGTGTTCAAGTGCGGCCCCGATTTCCTCGACCCGCACTGGCACCAGCTCGCCAGCGGTGCACCCGTGCACCAGCTCGACCTGTGGATGAATGGCGAGGCCGATTGCGCGCAGCGCCTGTACGAGGCCGCGCAAGAGAGCGACCTGGTCCTGATCGAAGGCGTGATGGGCCTCTTTGACGGCACGCCGAGCGCGGCCGACCTCGCGCAGCGCTTTGGCGTGCCTGTGCTCGCGGTGATCGATGCCGCCGCCATGGCCGGCACCTTCGGCGCACTGGCCTTTGGCCTGCGCCACTACCGCGCGGGCCTGCCCTGGGCTGGCGTGCTGGCCAACCGCGTGGGGTCGGCACGCCATGCCGACATGCTGCGCGATGGCCTGCAGGATGCCGACGACTGGATGGGCGCGCTGATGCGCGTGGCGCCCGGCGATGTCGCCACCAAGGCATCGGCACCGCTGCTGCCCGAGCGCCACCTGGGCCTGGTGGTGGCGCATGAGCTGCACGATGCCATGCAGCGCCTGGATGCCGCAGCCGATGCGCTGGCGGCCACTCTGCTCGGCCAGATGACCCTGGATGATCTGCAGCGCTGGGCGGTGGATTTCCCCGCGCCCGCAGCGGTCGTGCCTGTGCCCGCGTTGCTGGCTGGCCGCACCGTGGCCGTGGGCCGCGACGAGGCCTTCTGCTTCATCTACGCGGCCAACCTGCAGTGCCTCGCGCAGATGGGCGCCCAGGTGGTGTTCTTCTCGCCGCTGCACGATGCCGCGCTGCCCGCCTGCGAAGCCGTATGGCTGCCCGGCGGCTACCCCGAACTGCATTCCGCCACCATCGCAGCCAATACCGCCATGCAGGCCAGCCTGCGCGCCCATGTGGCTGCGGCCAAGCCCGTGTGGGCAGAATGCGGGGGCATGATGGCCCTGTTCGAATCGATCACTTTGGCCGATGGCGCGCAGCAGCCGCTATGGGGCCTGCTGCCCGGCCGCGTGGCCATGCAAAAGCGGCTGGCCGCGCTGGGCCCGCAGCACCTCACGGTGGCGGGGCACACGCTGCGCGGCCACACCTTCCATTACTCCACCGCCCAGACCACGGTGCCCGTGGTGGGTCGCACAGCGCGCCCTGATGTGGCGCCTGCGCCCGATGCCGGTGAGGCGCTGTACCGCCAGGGCAGCATCCACGCGAGCTACTTCCACGCCTGGTTTGCATCCGCCCCCGCAGCGGTGGCGCACTTGCTGGGCGAGGAGGGCGTGCCCGCATGACGACCCTGCCATCCACCATCACCACCGAATTCATCCTCGGCGGCCAGAAGAGCGGCAAGTCGCGCCGAGCCGAGCTGATCGCGCGCGACTGGCTGGCCCGCTCGCCCGCGCACCGTGCCGTGCTGGTCGCCACGGCCCAGCCCTGGGACGAGGAGATGCGCCAGCGCATCGCCCGCCACCAGCGCGACCGCGCAGAGCGCGCGCCCGGCCTCGCCACTCTGGAAGAACCGCGCGACCTAGCTGGCGCATTGCGCCAGCTCGGCAGTGCCGACACGCTGGTCGTGGTCGACTGCCTGACCCTGTGGCTCACCAACTGGACCATGCCGGCGGGCGCCGAGACCATGGGCCGTGAGGACCGCGACGCCCTGGACAGCGACTGGGCGGCCCAGCGCCAGCACTTCTTCACCGCATTGCAGCAAGCCCCCGGCCCCGTGGTTATGGTGGGCAACGAAATCGGCCTGGGGGTCATCCCCCTGGGGCGCGAGGTGCGGGCCTTCGTCGATGCGCTGGGCGCGCTGAACCAGCAGGTGGCCGAGGCGTGCCCGCGCGTGACGCTGATGGCGGCCGGCCTGCCATTGGCATTGAAGGAGCCGCGCGGATGACCCCGACCCCCGTGCGCCGCATCCTCTGGGTGATCGCCATCATCGTGGTGCTGGGCCTGCTCATGGCGGGGCTGGCGCAGGCGCAGCCCGTGCAGGTGACGGACGACCGCGGCCGCGTGGTGTCGCTGCCCCAGCCGCCGCAGCGCATCGTGACGCTGCTGCCCTCGCTGACCGAGAGCGTCTGCGAGCTCGACCAATGCCACCGCCTGGTGGGGGTGGACCGCTATTCCAACTGGCCTGAGTCGGTGAACAGGCTGCCCAAGCTGGGCGGCGGGATCGACCCGAGCATCGAGGCCATCGTCGCCGTGAAGCCCGATGTGGTGCTGCTGGCCATGAGCTCGCGCGCCAGCGAGCGCCTGGAGGCCCTGGGCCTGAAGGTCGTGGTGCTGGAGCCCAAGACCCATGCCGACGTGCGCCGTGTGCTCGGCGTGGTGGGCCAGGTGCTGGGTGTGCCGAAGGCTGAGGGCGCCGACCGGCTGTGGCGCGTGATCGATGCGGCCGTGCAGGCAGCGGCCCAGTCGCTGCCGCCCAAGGCGCGTGGCACGCGCGTGTACTTCGAGGTGAGCCGCGGGCCGTATGCGGCCAGTGAGTCCTCCTTCATCGGCGAGACACTGACCCGCCTGGGCGCGCGCAATGTGGTGCCCGCATCGCTCGGCCCCTTCCCCCGGTTGAACCCCGAGTACGTGGTGCGCGCCAACCCCGATGTGATCATGATCGGCAACCGCAGCATGCAGGCCATGGTGCCGTACCCCGGCTGGGCCAGCATGCGCGCCATCCGCGATGACCGCATCTGCGTGTTCGGCCCCGGCGACTCCGACGTGGTGGTGCGCCCCGGCCCGCGCATGGCCGAGGCCGCGCGCATCATGGCGCGCTGCCTGACCGAAAAGGCACGATGACTGCTGCTGAAAAAGCCTTCCTGATCCCCTCGGCTGCGGGCCGGCGCCGCGCAGCCTGGTGCGCGCTGTGGCTGCTGCTGGCCAGCCTGGTCCTGCTGGTGCTGGGCATCGCCGTAGGCAGCACGGGGCTGGAGAGCCTGGTGCACATGGGCGACGACCCGGTGGCCCGCCAGATCGTGTGGGACATCCGCCTGCCCCGCACCCTGGGCGCCTGGCTGGCCGGTGCGCTGCTGGGCCTGGCCGGCGCGGTGGCGCAGGGCCTGTTCCGCAACCCGCTGGCCGACCCGTACCTGCTGGGCAGCGCCTCGGGCGCGGCGTTGGGCGGCGCGGTGGCCATGGCCATGTTCGGCGTATCGCCCGTGGCCGCGCAGTGGATGGCGCGCATCGGCATCACCGGCATGGCCTTTCTCGGTGCTGCCGGGGCCGTGGTGCTCACGCTGGTGCTGGCCAAGGGCGTGCAGCACACGCTGCGCCTGCTGCTGGCCGGCGTCATCGTGGGCGTGGTGCTGGGTGCCCTGCGCGACCTGGTCGAGCTGGCCTCGCCCGACATCCTGCAGGCCATGCAGGCCTTCATCCTGGGCAGCACGGCCTTTGTCGGCTGGATCGCCTGCGCGCTGATGGGCGCGGCCTGGGCGCTGTGCGCGCTGCTGGCCTGGGTGCTGGCGCGCGCGCTCGACGGCCTCACGCTGGGCGAGTCCACCGCCGCCAGCCTGGGCCTGCCGCTCGGGCCCATGCGTGCCGGCCTGGTGGCCGCCATGGCGCTGGCCACCGGCACCGCCGTGGCGCAGACCGGGCTGATCGCTTTTGTCGGCCTGGCGGCGCCGCACCTGGTGCGCTCCATGGTGCGCGTGACGCACGAGCGGCACATTTTGCTGTCCAGCCTCATGGGCGCGGTGCTGCTGCTGGCCGCCGACATCCTGGCGCGCTGGATGCTGGCGCCGCAGGAGCTGCCCGTGGGCGTGCTCACCGCGGCGCTGGGCGGCACCTACCTGCTGTGGCTGATGCACCGGCGCACCGCGCACGGGGGCGGCCTGTGAAGGGCATTGCGCTCAGCGCCCACCACATCACCGCGCGCGTGGGCGGGGTACAGGTGCTGCACGGCATCGACCTGCACCTGCCCGAGGGCCGCTGGACGAGCATCGTCGGGCCCAACGGCGCGGGCAAGTCCACCTTGCTCAAGGTGCTGGCCGGCCTGTTGCCGCGCGGCCATGTCGATGGCCATGTGGCGCTGCTCGGCCGCATGCTCAGCCAGGTGCCGGCCCGTGAGCGCGCCCGCCAGCTGTCATGGCTGGGCCAGAACGAGGGCTCGGCCGACGATCTGACGAGCTACGACGTGGCCATGCTCGGCCGCCTGCCGCACCAGCCCTGGCTGGCCCCGCCGTCGCCCGCCGACCATGCCGCCGTGGAGCAGGCCCTGCGCACGACCCAGGCCTGGGACTGGCGCGACCGCCCCCTGTCGCAGCTCTCAGGCGGCGAGCGCCAGCGCGTGCTGCTGGCCCGCGCCTTGGCCGTGCAGGCCCAGGTGCTGCTGATGGACGAACCCCTGGCCAACCTCGACCCGCCGCACCAGACCGACTGGCTGCACACCGTGCGTGCCCTGGTCGCTGCCGGCAACACAGTGGTCAGCGTGCTGCATGAGGTGTCGCTGGCCCTGCAGGCCGACGATCTGGTGGTGATGGCCCAGGGCCGCATCACCCACCAGGGGGGTTGTGATGAGCCTGTCACCCACCGCGCGCTGGAAGCCGTTTTCGACAACCGCATCGCGGTGCACGCGCTGCTGGGGCAGTGGGTGGCCTTGCCGCGCTGATCGCTGTTTTTGTTTTCTCTCTTTCATTTGTTTTAACCAAGGAGCCGTGCCATGCACATCGAACCCGGGCTGGTGGATACCACCAAGATCTTCCTGAGCTATGCCACGGGCGCCACGGCGCTGCTGTACGCCGGCAAGCTGGCGCTCGACATGGTGAAGAAAGAGGGCCCCTTGGCCCTGCTGGCACGCTCGGTCTTCACGATCGCGCTGGTGTTTGCGTTCTTCGAGTTGCTGCCGCACCACCCGGTGGGGGTGTCCGAGGTGCATCTGATCCTGGGCACCACCTTGCTGCTGCTGTTCGGCGCTGCGCCGGCGGCCATCGGCTTGGCGGGCGGGTTGTTGATCCAGAGCGTGTTCTTTGCGCAGCAGGATCTGCCGCAGTACGGGATGAATGTCACCACCTTGCTGGTGCCGTTGTTCGCGACGGCGGCGATTGCCAAGCGCATCGTGCCGGAAAGCATGGCGTATGTGGACATGACGTATGCGCAGACGTTCAAGTTGTCGGTGGCGTACCAGGGTGGGATCGTGATGTGGGTGGCTTTCTGGGCGATCTACGGTGCGGGTGTTGGCTCTGCGAATCTGGAGAGCATTGCGACGTTCGGGGCTGCTTACATGACGGTGGTGTTGCTGGAGCCTTTGGTGGATCTGGGCGTGTTGGCGGCTGCCAAGGCGTTGCGTCGTCTGGAAGGTTCTTCTTTCGTTGAGCGGCGGTTGCACCAGGCGGCTTGAGTTTTCTTGTGGTTGGTTCTGTTTCTTTGCTAGGGGCGCAGGCCGGGTCTCAGCCTGGCGGCTGCAGGTCATTCGATGGGCTGGTCGCTCTGGTGACGGAGTGTCTGTGCCTGGCGCGGGAGCCGGGATGTGCGCCCGGCGGCGCAGTAACTTTCTTTTGCGTCGCCAAAAGAAAGTCACCAAAGAAAAGGCGACCCCACAGCCCGTGTCCCCGCTCGCCCGATGGGCGAACGGGGCAACCTGCGATGCTCGGGCCTGGGGTGGTGCCGCAGAACTCGCTGCGTTCGGCCTGCGGCCAANNNNCAGATCACGAAGTGCGTGTGTCCTGCGGCACACGCACCCACCCCAGGCCCTGCGCTTCTCGGCACGGTCAGCATGGGGTGGGC
>NZ_LMIJ01000001.1:182788-182995 GCF_001428665.1 Acidovorax sp. Root219 | reverse complement strand
GCTCCACACGGGCCATTGCTTCGCTCGGCCTGTGGTCCTTCGCTGCGCTCGGCTCGCCAGGGCAATCGCGCCCAGTACGTCGGCAGCGCGCAGCGCGAACCGACACCCGGCGCGGCTGCGCAGCAGCAGCCGTTCGGACCTCGCTCCCCACCCCTGCTGGCTGCGCCGAGAAGCGCAGGGTCTGGGGTGGGTGTGTGTGCCGCAGGA
>NZ_LMIJ01000001.1:142950-182755 GCF_001428665.1 Acidovorax sp. Root219 | reverse complement strand
GGAGTTCGAAGAACGCAGCGAGTTCATCGGCACCACCCCAGGACCGAGCATCGCAGGTTGCCCGCAGCGAAGCGGANNNTTCTCTTGGCGACGCAAGAGAAAGTTACTGCGCCGCCGGGCGCACACCCCGGCCTCCGCCCTCGGCAAAACAACAAGAGCAACCACCGCCCCGAGCGCAACAAACCCGACCTGACAAAGCCCATGCAAATCGAGTCCCCCCCCATCCTCCGCGACACCCCCAAACCCCAAGGCGAACGCCGAGGGCTGGTCCTCGTCCACACCGGCACCGGCAAAGGCAAAAGCACCGCCGCCTTCGGCCTCGCCATCAGAGCCCACGGCCGCGGCAAAAAAGTCAAGATCTACCAGTTCATGAAGGTCCCGACCGCCCGCTTCGGCGAGCACCGCCTGTTCGAACAACTGGGCATGCCCATCGAAGGCCTCGGCGACGGCTTCAGCTGGAAGAGCCGCGACCTGGACCACTCCGCGCAACTGGCTCTGGACGGCTGGGCCAAGGCCGAGGCCACCGTCCGCGCGGGCGAGCACTTCATGGTTGTGCTCGACGAAATCATGTACCCCCTGCGCTACGGCTGGATCCCGCTCGAATCCATCCTCACCTGCCTGCGCGAGCGCCCGCCCCATGTGCACGTGGTGCTCACCGGTCGCAACGCCCCTGCCGAACTGATCGAGCTGGCCGACACAGTGACCGAGATGACGCTCGTCAAGCACCACTTCAAGGCCGGCGTGCCCGCCCAGCGCGGGATCGAGGACTGATTGATGGGTTCCTCCCTGTCGATGTCCATGCCGATGGCAAGGTCCCGCTCGGCGCCCGCGCTGGCCGTGCTCGGCCTGTTGGGCGGTCTGGCGGCTCCCCTGGCACAAGCACAGGCACCACAACAGCACCGCATCGTCACGCTCTCCCCCTCGCTCACCGAAGCCGTCTGTGCCCTGGGCCACTGTGCCGAGCTGGTGGGCACCGACCGCTATTCGAGCTGGCCCGGCAGCGTGGCCAAGCTGCCCAAGGTGGGCGGCCTGCAGGACGCGCAGATCGAGCGCATCGTGGCCCTTCGGCCCGACATGGTGCTGCTGGGCCCGCGCAGTCGGGCGGGGGACCGCCTCTCGGCCCTGGGCGTGCCGGTGCAGGTGTTCGATGCGCGCACGCATGCCGACCTCAAGCGCATGCTGATCAGCGTGGGCCAGTCGCTCGGCGAATCGGCACGCGCGGCCGAGCTGGTGGCGCGCATCGAGCGCGAGCTCGACGCTGCGGCGCGCCGCGTGCCGGCCCACCTGCGCGGGCGCAGTGTCTACGTGGAGGTGGGCGTGGGCCCCACGGCCGCCAGCGCGGCCAGCTTCATCGGCGAGACCGTGGCGCGCCTGGGCCTGGTGAACATCGTGCCCGGCGACATGGGCCTCTTCCCGCGCGTCAATTCCGAGATGGTGGTGCGCCGTGGGCCGGACCTGGTCATCGGCCCACAGTCCACCCTCTTCAACGTGACAGACCGTCCCGGCTGGGCTGGCATGCAGGCGCTGCGCCAGCACCAGGTCTGCCAGCTCGACGCCGACCGCATGGACCTGCTCTCGCGCCCCGGCCCGCGCCTTGGCGAGGCGGCGCACATGCTGGTCGATTGCCTTCTTGGATTACCGCAAGTTCTGCGTTGATTCGCACCACCCCATTTACCCATTTTTCTGACTGGAGATTTCTTCCATGCAAGTCCACAAGATTCCCGCCACCATCGTCACCGGCTTTCTGGGCAGCGGCAAGACCACGCTGCTGCGCCACCTGCTGACCAACGCGCAAGGCAAGCGCATCGCCGTCATCGTCAACGAGTTCGGCGAACTGGGCATCGACGGCGAGCTGCTGCGCAGCTGCGGCATCGGCTGCGACGAGAACGGCGTGGAGAACGGCCAGCTGTTCGAGCTGGCCAACGGCTGCCTGTGCTGCACCGTGCAGGAAGAGTTCGCGCCCGTGATGGAGCTGCTGGCCGCGCGCCGTGACCAGATCGACCACCTGGTCATCGAGACCTCGGGCCTGGCGCTGCCCAAGCCGCTGGTGCAGGCCTTCCAGTGGCCGGCGCTGCGCAACGTGTTCACGGTGGACTCGGTGATCACCGTGGTCGATGCGCCCGCCGTGGCCGCCGGCCAGTTTGCCGACGACCCCGTTGCGGTGGACGCCCAGCGCCGCGCCGACGAGAACCTGGACCACGAATCGCCCCTGCACGAGCTGTTCGAGGACCAACTGGCGACGGCCGACCTGGTGGTGCTGCACAAGACCGACGGCCTGACCGCCGAGGACCTGGCGCGTGTGGAAGCCATCGTGCGTGGCGAGACCCTGCCGGGCGTGAAGTTCGTGCACGCCCAGCACGGCCGCATCGACCCCAGCGTGCTGCTGGGCCTCGGCCGTGCGGTGGAGGACGTGATCGACGAGCGCAAGACCCACCACGACGAGGAAGAGGACCACGACCACGACGAGTTCGAGTCGGTGCACGTCACGCTCGACGTGGCTGACCGCGGCCGCCTGGTGGAGGCCCTGATCGCCCTGGTGCAGCGCCACGAGATCTACCGCATCAAGGGCTTCGTGGCCCTGCCGGGCGCGGCCATGCGCCTGGTGGTGCAGGGCGTGGGCCAGCGCTTCGACAGCCATTTCGACCGCGCCTGGCGCGAAGGCGACCTGCGCACCACGCGCCTGGTGGTGATCGGCGACCACCTGGATGCCGCCGCCCTGCAGGCCGAGCTGCAATCGGCACTCGCCGAATCCGCCACCACCACCGCCTGAGGCCGTCCGCATGCATCTGCTTTCCACGCGCCCCGGTGGCTACGTCGAGGACGGGGGCCAGGGCCTGGTGCGCGTGGAGCAGACGCCCGGCGACATCGTCATCCTGAGCGCGGCCGACACCACGCTGTCGTTGCTGTCCGACGCGGCGGCCAGCCTGGGCGAGGGCTTCCCCCGCGTGCGCCTGGCCAACCTGATGTGGCTGCGCCAGCCCGCGTCCACCGACATGTACGTGGACGACGTGTTGCGCCATGCGCGCGTGGTCGTCATCGACCACCTGGGCAGCCCCAGCGACTGGGCCTACGTGGTCGAACAGGCGATGTCACTGGCCGGCAAGCGAGGCCAGTGGCTGGCACTGTTCTCGGGCGACAACGTCGAAGACCCGCAACTGCTGATGCGCAGTACCGCCAGCCCCGAGGACTGCCATCAGCTGTGGCGCTGCCTGCGCGAAGGCGGGCGCGAGAACGCGCTGGCCTTCTTCGCCCTCATCGGTCATGCGGCCTTTGGCATCGGGCCGCGCCCGCCTCCGCCCCGGCCACTGCCGCCGGTGATGGCCTACACGCCGGCCGCCGCCGCGCCCTGGGTGCCGGGTGCGCCGGTGGCGATGCTGGTGTTTTACCGCGCCCACCTGCAGTCGGGCAACACGGCGGTGTTCGACGCCATGCAGGCAGCGCTGGCGCAGGCCGGGCTCAACACCCTGGCCGTGGCCGTCGATTCGCTCAAGAACCCCGAGAGCCTGACCGCGCTGCAGGGCATGGCCGCAGAGCAGGGTGTGGGCGTGGTGCTCAATGCCACGAGCTTTGCCGTGGCCTCCATCGATGGCAGTGACGACGAGGACTCGCCAGCGGTCGCCCTGGCCGGCGATGCGCCGGTGCTGCAGCTCATCACCGCTGGCTGCTCGCAAGAGCAGTGGCAAGCCGACCCGCATGGCCTGGCGCCGCGCGACCTGGCCATGCAGGTGGTGCTGCCCGAGGTCGACGGGCGCATCGGCGCGCGCGCCATCAGCTTCAAGGGCCTGGCCTGGCGCTGCGAGCGCACCGAGGTCGACGTGGTGCGTTACCAGCCCGAGCCCGAGCGCATCGCCTTCGTGGCCGAGCTCGCACGCCGCTGGTGCGTGCTGCGCAGCAAGCCGCACGTGGGCAAGCGCGTGGCGCTCATCCTGGCCAACTACCCCAACGACGATGCGCGCCTGGCCAACGGCGTGGGGCTGGATACACCAGCTTCCACCGTGCTCATCCTGCAGGCGCTGCGCGATGCCGGCTACACCACGGGCGAGTTGCCCGAGGGCGGCGACGCGCTGATCGCGCAGCTGGTGGAAGGCGTGACCAACAACCTCGATGCCAACGCCGACCGCCCCGCAGGCCAAAGCCTGGCCATGGCCGACTACCTGGCCGACTTCGGCGCCCTGCCGCAGGCCAGCCAGGACGTGGTGAACGCCCTGTGGGGCCCGCCCGGCGCAGACCCCATCGTGCGCAGTGGCCGCTTCATGGTGCCGGGAATTCGCCTGGGCAACGTCTTCGTGGGCATACAGCCTGCGCGTGGCCGCGACCTGGACCTGGTGGCCACCTACCACGATGCCGACCTGGTGCCCACGCACGGCTACCTGGCCTTCTACTTCTGGCTGCGCCGCGTGTTCGCGGTGGATGCCGTGGTCCACGTGGGCAAGCACGGCAACCTCGAATGGCTGCCGGGCAAGAGCGTGGCGCTGGGCGCCGCCTGCTGGCCCGATGCCATCCTGGGTCCGCTGCCGCACCTGTATCCCTTCATCGTCAACGACCCGGGCGAGGGCAGCCAGGCCAAGCGGCGCACGCAGGCCGTCATCATCGACCACCTGATGCCCGCGCTCACGCGCGCCGAGACCTACGGCCCGCTCCAGCAGCTCGAGCGCGCGATGGACGAGTACTACGAGGCGCTGTCGCTCGACCCGCGCCGCGCCAAGCTGCTGCGCCAGAGCATCCTCGACCAGGTGCTGCAGCACCGCCTGCACCAGGAGCTGGGTTTTGCGCCGCCGGCCGACGACGCGCAGCGCGAAGCCCTGCTCGGCCGGCTTGACGCCTACCTGTGCGAGATCAAGGAGTCGCAGATCCGCGACGGCCTGCATATCCTGGGGCGCTCGCCGCAGGCGCGCCAGCGCACCGACACGCTGGTCGCGCTGGCGCGCTTTCCAGGCGGCTCGGCGCCAGGGCAGGGCAGCCTGCTCGTGGCGCTGGCCCGCGACCTGGGCTTGGGCGACTTCGACCCGTTGAACCCCGAGTGGGCGGCGCCCTGGACCGGCCCGCAGCCCGAGGTGTTGCAGACCCTGGCCGATGAACCCTGGCGCCATGTGGGCCACACACGCGAGCGGCTCGAAAAGCTCGCCGCGCAATGCGTAGAGCAGCACCTGGCGGTGGACGGCGCGGGCCGCATCGCAGGCCCGCCCATGGACTCCGTGCAGTGGCCGCACAGCGCGCAGGTGCTGGCGCGCATGCGCACGGTGCTGGCGCCCCGGCTCGATGCCTGCGGCCCGAACGAGATGGCCCAGTTGCTGCGCGGCTTGGCCGGCCGCTTCGTGCCGCCGGGCCCCAGCGGTGCCCCTTCGCGCGGCCGGCCCGACGTGCTGCCCACGGGCCGCAACTTCTATTCGGTGGACACGCGCGCCGTGCCCACACCCACCGCCTACGGCATGGGCGCGCTGGCGGCGGGCCGCGTGGTGGAGCGCCATTTGCAGGACCATGGCAGCTTTCCCACTGCGGTGGGCCTGTCGGTCTGGGGCACCAGCACCATGCGCACGGGCGGCGAGGACATCGGCCAGGCCTTTGCCCTGCTGGGCGTGCGCCCGAAATGGGCACCCGGCAGCCACCGCGTGGTGGACATCGAGGTGCTGCCCATGGCGATACGCAACCGCCCGCGCATCGACGTGACGCTGCGCGTGTCGGGGTTCTTTCGCGATGCCTTCCCGGGCGTGATCGACCTGTTCGACACGGCCGTGCGCGCCGTGGCTGCCATCCCCGAAGACGATGAGCCCGACGACGTGAACCCCATCCGCGCCCGCGTGCGGCGTGAGGCGGCTGAAGCCGAAGCGCAAGGCATGGCCACAGAGGACGCACAGCGCCGCGCCACCTGGCGTGTGTTCGGCCCGCGCCCCGGCGGCTATGGCGCCGGCCTGCAGGAGGTGATGGCCAGCGGCCGCTGGAGCACCTCGGACGACCTGGCCCAGGCTTACCTGCGTGCGGGCGCCTTCGCCTACGGCCAGGGTGGGCACGGCGAGGCGGCGCGTGCGGCCTTCGAGCAGCGCCTGGCGGCGGTGGACGCAGTGCTGCACAACCAGGACAACCGCGAGCACGACATCCTCGACTCGGACGACTACTACCAGTTCCAGGGTGGCATGGCCGCCGCCGTGCAGCACCTGGCCGGCGCGCCGGCGGCGCTGTACCACGGCGATTTCAGCACGCCCGGGGTGCCGCGCATCCGCACCCTGAGTGAAGAGGTGGCGCGCGTGGTGCGTGCCCGGGCCGTCAACCCCAAGTGGATCGATGGCGTCAAGCGCCACGGCTACAAGGGCGCGTTCGAGATGGCGGCCACGGTGGACTACCTGTTCGCCTTCGACGCGACCACGGGCGTGGTGGGCGACCACCAGTACGCGCTGGTGGCCGACGCCTACCTGCACGACGACGCCACGCGCGATTTTTTGCAACAGCACAACCCGCTGGCCCTGCGCGGCATCGGCGAGCGTTTGCTTGAAGCCATGCAGCGCGGCCTGTGGGCCGAGCCCGGCGAGCACCGCGAGCGCATCGAGCAGCACCTGCTGGAGCTCGAACACCGTCTCGAAACCCAGGGCGAAGGACCCTTGCCATGACCGCTTTTTCTTTGTCCCCTGTGCCCGCCACTGCGTTCCCCTTCACCGCCCTGGTCGGCCACGAGGCCCTGCAGCGCGCGCTGCTGCTGGCCGCCATCGACCCCGGCATGGGCGGGGTGCTCATCAGCGGCCCGCGCGGCACGGCCAAGTCCACCTCGGCGCGCGCGCTGGCGGCGCTGCTGCCCGATGCGCCCTTCGTCACGCTGCCCTTGGCGGCCAGCCTGGAGCAACTGGTGGGCACGCTGAACATCGAAGACGTGCTGCGCGACGGCCAGGTGCGCCTGGCGCCCGGCCTGGTGGCGCGTGCACATGGCGGCGTGCTCTATGTGGACGAGGTCAACCTGCTGCCCGATGCGCTGGTGGATTCGCTGCTCGACGTGGCCGCCAGCGGCGTGAACACCGTGGAGCGCGACGGCGTGTCGCACCAGCATGCGGCGCGCTTCGTGCTGGTGGGCACCATGAACCCCGAGGAGGGCGAGCTGCGCCCCCAACTGCTCGACCGTTTCGGCCTGTCGGTGGCCCTGCACAACCCGGCCGATGCGGCCCAGCGCCAGGCCATCGTGCGCGCCCGCCTGGCCTTCGATGCCGATCCTGCGGCCGTGGTGGCGCGGCATGCCCCTGCACAGGCCGGGTTGGCGGCGTCGGTGGCCCGCGCCCGCGCCGCGCTGGCGGCCCTGGAATGGACCGACGCCGTGGTGCAGCATGCCGCGAACCTGGCCCTGGCCGCTGGCGTGGACGGCATTCGCGCCGACCTGGTGATGCTGCGCGCCGCGCGGGCGCTGGCTGCGCTGGAGCAAGCCGACAACGTGGGCCTGGCGCATGTGGATGCCGTGGCCGAGTTGGCGCTGGCGCACCGGCGTACGGAGAACGCTGCAGGCTCCGCCCCGCCCTCCGGTGCCACGCAGCCACCACCACCGCCGTCCTCCTCCAAGCCATCGCCCGCCAACGGACAGGGCCCCGCTTCGTCGCAGAGCGCGCCTGAGGGCGACTGGGGCGCATTGCCACCCGAACCCCAACCCATGGCGCGCGTGCGCAGCACGGGAGCGTGGCCGCCAAAAAAAGCCTGAGCCACCCTGGCCCGCGCTCTCCTGGTTCAACCAAGACAAGTGCAGGCTGGCGGTGGCAAGCCCCTCGCAATGCCTGGCTGCGCACGCCGCACGCCGTGGTCCGGCCTGCCGACCCAGAGGGCGCGGGCATCGATTGGCTGCGCACGTTGGTGGCCAAGGGCTCGGCGCGCCTGCAGGCCGCGCATTTGCGGCGCCGACCCTCCAGCGCCGTGCAGCCCTGCCTGCATCTGATCGCCCTCGACACCTCGGGCTCCATGCGCCAGGGCGGGCGCCTGGCCTGGGCCAAGGGCTATGCGGCACGCCTGATCGAGCAGGCCGCGCGGGCGGGCGACGAGGTGGCGCTGCTGTGCTTTGGCGGCCAGGGGGTGGAGCTGTTGCTGCCCCCCGGCCCTGCGCGCACGGCCGGCACGGCCCGTGTGCGCCCGCTGGGCGGCGGTGGCGGCACTCCCCTGTCCGCCGGCCTGGCCGAGGCCGAGTGCCTGCTGCGCGCCACGCGGCGCCGGCGCGGCGCGGCCGCACCGTCGTGCCTGTGGCTGCTGACTGATGGCCGCACGCTGGAGCAGCCCGCCGCGCCTGGCGCTGCCACGCATGTCGTGGTCGTGGATTTCGACGACCCGCTGCGGCCCTTGGGGCGCTGCGCCGCCTGGGCCCAGCGCTGGCAGGCGGAGCACCGCCTGCCCGAACCCCTTTCCTCCTAGAACCACGAGCTTTTCCTGATGTCCGACACCGCATCCCCGATGCCATTCCCCACTGACGTGATCGTCTGCACCACCTGCCGCCCGGCCGGCGCCTCGCGCGAGTTGCCGGCCGACGGTGAGCTGCTGTTTGAGGCCGTGCAGGTGGCCCAGCTCGAAGACGACACCGGCGCCTGGGCCCAAGTGCGCGTGCGCGGCGTGGCCTGCCTGAGCAGTTGCGGGCGCGCCTGCTCGGTCGCCTTCCAGGCCCCTGGCAAGCACACCTTCGTGTTCGGCGACCTCCAGCCCGACGAAGAAACGGCGCGCCATGTGCTGGAGTGCGGCGCCATGCACGCCCGCGCCAGCGACGGCATGCTCAACCGCAACGAGCGGCCCGCGCGCCTGAAGAGTGGCATCGTGGCCCGGCTGCCGCCCTTCACGGCCTGACTCTCTGTACCATGCGTGCCGCCATGATGTATTGCCTTGACGCTACCCGCACCAGTGCTCTGTCACTGCCGGAGGGCCCATGCTCGGTCTGATCGATCTGCTGCTGCCTGGCATGCATTGGGATGCCCTGCGCGTGCTGATCTGGGTGCCCTTCGTGGCCCTGGCCCTCGACTGGTGGCGCGGCGAGCCGCCGGTGGCCGTGCACCCCGTGGTGTGGATGGGCAAGGCCCTGCACTGGTGCGGCGAGCGCTGGGCGCCGCTGGCGCCCGTGCCGCGCGATTTCAGGGCTTTCTGGTGCATGGCGCTGGCCTGGTGCGCACTGGCGACTGCGGCGATGGCCACGGCGTGGGGCCTGCAGTGGCTGGCGCTGCGCTTTCATGACATGATCGCGGCAGCGCTGCTGGGGCTCTTGCTCAAGCCGATGTTGTCCTGGCGCATGCTGCACGACGAGGTGCTGGCCGTGGAGGCAGCCCTGGCCCGCTCGCTGCCCGAGGGCCGCGCGCAACTGGCGCGCCTGGTGAGCCGTGACGTGAGCGAACTCACGGCCGAGCAGGTGCGCGAGTCGGCCATCGAGTCGCTGGCCGAGAACCTCAACGATTCGGTCGTGGCGCCGCTGTTCTGGTTCGTGCTGCTGGGCCTGCCCGGCGCCGCGCTGTACCGGCTGGCCAACACCGCCGATGCCATGTGGGGCTACCCCGGCATGCACGGCGGGCGCTACTGGCAGTGGGCCGGCAAGTGGGCTGCGCGCGCTGACGACGTGCTGTCGTGGCTGCCCGCACGCATCACCGCATTGCTGCTCGCCGTGCTGGCGCGCGGCCTGCCGCCGGCCACCCTGGCGCGCCAGGCGCGCCGCACGCCGTCGCCCAACAGCGGCTGGCCCATGGCGGCCATGGCGCTGGCGCTGGGCGTGCGGCTCGGCAAGCCCGGGGTGTATGTGCTCAATGCCAGTGCACGTGACCCCGGCCCGCTCGATACCCGGCGCGCGGCCAAGCTCGGCTCGCTGGTGGCACTGTCGCTGATCCCGCTGGCAGTGGGCGCCCACCTGCTGATCACCATCGTGTCCGCATGGGTGGGTGCATGACGTTGCAGGCCATGCCACCGCACCCCCATGGCGGCCCCGACGCGCTGGGGACTCCGGTGCATGATTTCTCCACCAACAGCAACGCCTGCGGCCCGTGCCCCGAGGCGCTGCAGGCCGTGCAGCAGGCCGATGCCACGCGCTACCCCGACCCGCATTACACGGCGCTGCGCGAGGCGCTTGGGGTCTTTCATGGCGTAGCGGCCGAGCGCATCGTGCTGGCGGCCAGCTCCAGCGAGTTCATCCACCGCGTCACGGCGCTGGCGGTGCAGCAGGGGGCCGTGCAGGTGGGCCTGCCGTTGCACAGTTACGGCGACTATGCCCAGGCCGCGCAGGCGCGCGGGCTCGCGCTGGTGCGTTCGGCAGGCGCCGCACCCGGGCTGCAATGGGCTTGCGAGCCATCGAGCCCGCTGGGTCGGGAGGACACTGCCCTGCGCGAGTGGGCGCATGCCCCGGCAGACGGCGGCGCCACGCTGCGCGTGCTCGACTGCGCCTACGCCCCGCTGCGCCTGGAAGCCGATGGCATGGGCCCCTGGACCGGCGCGCCCGCGCTGCCTCCCATGCCCTGCTGGCAGCTGTGGACCCCCAACAAGGCCCTGGGCCTGACGGGCGTGCGCGCCGCCTATGCCGTGGCGCCCGAGGGCGCCGAGGACGAGGTGCAGGCGCTGCTGGCCTTGGCCCCCTCATGGGCCGTGGGCGCGCATGGCGTGGCCCTGCTGCAGGCCTGGGTGCAGCCCGGTGTGCAGCGCTGGCTGGTACACAGCCTTGCTACCCTGCGCGACTGGAAGCAGCGCCAGCTCACCCTGTGCATGGACCTGGGCTGGGGCGTGCATGCGGGCAGCCTGGCCAACTACTTCTGCGCGCAGCCTGCCTGTGCCGATCTGCCCGGCGCGCTGGCGGCCCTGCGCGCGGCGGGCATCAAGCTGCGCGATGCCACCTCGTTCGGCCTGCCCGGCGCCGTGCGCATGGGCGTGCTGGCGCCGGGGGCGCAAGATGCGCTGCGCGCCGCATGGCCCGCCGCCATGGCCGTACGATCCGGTGCACAACCCAAGGAGATCACCCCCCGATGAGAACCATCACCGTCACCCGCTACGTCACGCCGCTGCGTGAGGGCGGCTCCATGCCCGCCGTGGTCGAAGGCGACGACCTGGGGCTGTATGTGCTCAAGTTCCGCGGCGCAGGGCAGGGCGTGCGCGCCCTGCTGGCCGAGATGATCTCGGGCGGCATTGCCCGGGCGCTCGGCCTGCCGATCCCCGAGATCGTGCTCGCCGAGCTCGACACGGGCCTGGCCCAGACCGAGCCCGACCCCGAGATCCAGGACCTGGTGCGCGCCAGCGGCGGCCTGAACGTGGGCCTCGACTACCTCTCGGGCGCGCTCAACTTCGACCCTGCGGTGGATGTGGTGAGCGATGACTTCGCCTCGCGCCTGGTCTGGTTCGATGCCCTGGTGGCCAATGTGGACCGCACGGCGCGCAACACCAACCTGCTCATGTGGCACCGCAAACCCTGGCTCATAGACCACGGTGCTTCGCTGACCTTCCACCATGCCTGGAACGGCGCAGTGGCGCAGCCCGCCAAGCCCTTCCCGCCGATTGCCGACCACGTGCTGTTGCCCCAGGCCACGGCGCTGGCCCAGGTGGATGCTGAACTGGCCGCGCTGCTCACACGCGAGGTGCTCACCGGCATCCTGGCTGATGTGCCCGACGAGTTCCTGGCCATCGCCGGTGCCGAGCATGCCGAGGGGCCGCTGGCTGCACCGGCCAGCCACCGCCAGGCCTATGTCGAGCATTTCTGCGCCCGCCTGGACGGGCGCGAGGCCTGGCTGAGAGGAGTGATCCATGCACGCGGCTGAGGTGTACGACTACGCCATCGTGCGCGTGGTGCCGCGTGTGGAGCGCGAGGAATTCATCAACGCCGGCGTCATCCTCTCGTGCCAGAAGAGCGGCTTTCTGCAGGCAGCCATTGCCCTGGATGAGGAGCGCCTGCTGGCGATGGACCCGCATGTGGACATAGACACCGTGCGCCGCCACCTGGACGCCATCGTCGCCATCTGCGCGGGGGAAGCGGGCTGCGGGCCGATTGCGCAGCTGCCTTTTCGCCAGCGCTTTCACTGGCTCACGGCCAGGCGCAGTGCCATCATCCAGACCTCGCCGGCGCATACCGGGCGCTGCACCGATGCGGCGGCGGCGCTGGAGCACATCATGGACCGCATGGTGAGGCCTTTGCCTTGAGCGCTTCCGATTCCCCCCGCCTGGCGCGCTGCGTGATGGTGCTGGGCACCACCAGCGGCGCCGGCAAGAGCTGGCTGGCCACGGCGCTGTGCCGCTGGTACAGCAACCAGGGCTACAAGGTCGTGCCCTTCAAGGCGCAGAACATGAGCAACAACGCGCGCGTGGTCGCCAGCGACCATGGCAACGGCGAAATCGGCAGCGCGCAGTACTTCCAGGCGATTGCCGCGCGCACCGTGCCTGACGTGCGCATGAACCCGTTGCTGCTCAAGCCCGAGGCCGACACCAAAAGCCAGGTGGTGCTGCTCGGCCAGGTCAGCGCTGAGCTCACCGCGCTGCCTTGGCGTGGCCGCAGCGAGCGCGTGTGGCCGCAGATCGCGGCCGCGCTCGACGCGCTGCGCGCCGAGAACGACGTGGTGGTGATCGAGGGCGCGGGCTCGCCCGCCGAGATCAACCTGCACGCCAGCGATGTGGTAAACATGCGCGTGGCGCGCCACGGCGGCGCGCGCTGCCTGCTGGTGACCGACATCGACCGGGGCGGCGCCTTTGCCCACCTGTACGGCACCTGGGCCCTGCTGCCCGAGGACGAGCGCGCGCTGATCCACGGCTTCGTGCTCAACCGCTTTCGCGGCGATGCCACGCTGCTCGCGCCCGCGCCGCAAATGCTGCAGCAGCTGACCGGCGTGCCCACCGTGGCCACCATCCCCATGCAGTGGCACCACGGCCTGCCCGAGGAAGACGGCGTGTTCGACGACCGCAGCACCGCGGGAGGGGCCGTGCACACGACGGTGGCCGTGATTGCCTACCCGCGCATCAGCAACCTCGACGAATTCCAGCCGCTCAAGAACGTGCCCGGCGTGCGCCTGGTGTGGGTGCGCAGCCCCGCCGGGCTGGCAGGACTGAAGGCTACCGACTGGGTCATCCTGCCCGGCTCCAAGGCCACCGCAGCCGACCTGGCCTGGCTGCGCACGCAAGGGCTCGACGAGGCCATCACTGCACATGCGCGGCAGGGCGGCAGCGTGCTCGGCGTCTGCGGCGGCCTGCAGATGCTGGGCGAGGCACTGATCGACACCGCCGGCATCGACGGCAACGCGCCAGGTCTCGGCCTGCTGCCTCTGGTCACCACCTTCGAGCCCGCCAAGACCGTGCGCCGCACCACCGCGCGCTTCGGCACGCTGCAGGGTGCCTGGGAGGCACTGTCGGGCATCGCAGCCAGCGGCTACGAGATCCACCACGGCCAGACCGCCCAGCACCCGGCCATGGCGGCCGGTGGCGATGTGGCGCGCGAAGTGGTGCCCGGCCTGGCCTGGCAGAACGGCGCGGGCAACGTGCTCGGCCTGTACCTGCACGGCCTGCTCGAAGACCCCTCCGCGCTGCAGGCCTTGTTTGGCCGCGAGGGCGCGGCCCCCGTTCCCACGCTCGACGCCGTGATGGAGGGCCTGGCCCGCACGGTGGATGCCCATTTCGAGCCAGGCGTGCTGAATGCGCTGGTGGCCTGAACGAATCCCGATTTCTTTACTTGACGAACCCATGTCCTTCGCTATCCCCACCATTGCCGATATCACCGACGCCACGCTCACGGCGCGCCTGCAGCACATCCTCGACTTCAAGACCAAGCCCCTGGGCTCGCTGGGCCGGCTCGAGGTGCTGGCGCTGCGCATCGGCCAGGTGCTGGGCACCGAGGCACCGCAGCTCGTGCAGCCTCAGATCCTGGTCTGCGCGGGCGACCATGGCATCGCGGCGCGCGGCGTATCGGCCTTTCCGAGCGACGTGACCTGGCAGATGGTGGAGAACTTCCTTGCCGGCGGCGCCGCCGTGAGCGTGCTCGCGCGCCAGCACGGCCTGGCCCTCACCGTGGTGGACTGCGGCGTGGCCAAGCCCATCGCGCCGCGCGATGCCGCCCCGGGTGCGCCCCAACTGCTGCTGCGCAAGGTGGCGCCCGGCACGGCCGATGCATCGGTGGGCCCGGCGATGACGGCCGAGCAGTGTGCCCAGGCCATCACCAATGGCATGGAGGTGGTGCGCGGCCTGCCGGGCAATGCGCTGCTGCTGGGCGAAATGGGCATTGCCAACACCTCGATCGCCTCGCTGCTGCTGGCGCGCCTGGCCGGCCTGCCGCTGGCCGAGGTGACGGGCGCGGGCACGGGCCTGGACGCCGCCGGCATCGAACGCAAGCGCGCCGTGCTGCAGCAGGCCCTGGATGTGAACGCCGAAGCCACGAATCCCTTCGACGCGCTGGCCGCCCTGGGCGGCTACGAGGTGGCCACCCTGGTGGGCGCCGTGCTGCAGGCCGCGGCCCAGCGCCGGGTCATCGTCGTCGATGGCTTCATCACCAGCG
Organism: Acidovorax sp. Root219; assembly: GCF_001428665.1. GTDB lineage: Bacteria > Pseudomonadota > Gammaproteobacteria > Burkholderiales > Burkholderiaceae_C > Acidovorax. The sequence continues at coordinate 168,321 of NZ_LMIJ01000001.1, read as the reverse complement.
CCGCCGTGCTGGTGGCCAGCCGCCTGCAGCCAGCCGTGCTGCAGCGCTGCGTTTTTGCGCACCGCTCGGGCGAGCGCGGCCACAGCCTGATGCTGGCGCAGATGCAGGCCGAGCCCCTGCTCGACCTGGGCCTGCGCCTGGGCGAAGGCTCGGGCGCGGCGCTGGCCTGGCCGCTGCTGCAGTCGGCTTGCGCGGTGCTGGCCGAGATGGCCAGTTTTGAATCCGCAGGGGTGGACAACCGCAGCTGAGCCGGGGGGGCCGCTCAGTCCCCCGGGCATTCGAGCTGGCCGGCGCGCGGATTCTCCCCCTGTCGGCCGGGGCCAGGTCCCGTCGCGGGCAAGCCGTAGACGGCCTTCTGGTTCGCGCTATCGGTCACCTTCACGCCCTGCGCGTCGAAGATCCACGCATCCCAGTAGTTGACCGGCACCACCTGTGGCACCTTGGCTGACGCGAGGAAGTCGCGCAGCAGGGGCTGCTCGTTGGGATCGTAGGGGAAGTGCAGACCGTACTCGAGCTTGAACTCCGACACCGAGTTGGCCCGCACACCGAGGTGGTGGGGCATGAATGTCTTGACCTTGAACTCGGGCACGACGATGCGCGCCTGCGTCACCACGCGTGACTCCGGCCCGCCCTGCCACAGGTCCAGGCTGGCCGCCCCTGCGGCTGCCATGGCTGCCCGCAGGTTGTCCAGGGGCGAGCCGTAGGTCACGCCATTGGCCACGCGCGGGGTGGTCAGGTCCTTGCCGCCGGCGCCGCTGTCGGACACGAACAGCTGCAGCGGCTCGGCGCGGGTGCGGGTCTTCGCGCTGACCAGGAAACCGAAGGTCTCCGGGTCGTTGGTGCCGTTGCCAAAGGCCGTGCAGCCCGAGACGCTGTGCACCCAGCGCACCACGCGGATGGTGACGGCGTCGTTCATGCGCACTGTCTCGCCGCCCTTGAGCGTGGTGCACTGGCTGGCGGGGAGGCCCACCTTGGCCATGGCACTGCAGACCGCTGCAGGGGCATAGACCGGCTTGCCCGTTTGCCGGGCCCACTCGGGGACCTGCACGCCATGGTCCCCATGTTCGTGGCCGACGAGGATGGCGTCGATGCCTCCGCGCATCTTGATGGCCTGCAGGGCCTTGGCCACGGATGGGGCGTTGGCGGTGGGGTTGGCGGTGAAGTCCGAGATCGTCTCGCCGTCAACCAGGATGCCGGTATCGCCAATTTGGTAGTGCCAGTTGGTGATGCCGAACCAGGTCATGCGCATGTTTTCGGGCAGGTCGGGGTCGGATCCGCCGCAGGCCAGCAAAAGAGCGGCGGAAAGGCACGCGCCGGTCGTCCCGAGTCGGGTCCAGTTTTTGGGTTTCATCTTGTCTCCAGGTCGCGGCAATATCACCGTCTGCCCTGAAGGCTAGGGATGTGAAGCTGTCAATCTGCTTTCAGGGTTGGCGCGTGCCAGGGTCAGAAAGCGATCTGAAAGCCGCCGTGGTCCATCATCGCGCGCGCCAACGGTTGTCAGGAGCGCCGCTTGCGTAGCTTGGGCGCAGGTGCCAGCGGCTTCTGGTGGTGCGCACACAGCAGGTCGATCAGCGACTGCGCATACGCCGGCATGCGCGCTTCCTCGCGCACCAGGATGTAGCGCTCGCGCACGCTCCAGGCGTCTTCCAGGTCGATCTGCACCAGGCCCATGGGGGCGAGGTAGCGCCGGGCGGCGCTCTCGGGCACGATGCCGATGCCCACGCCGGCACCGATCATGCGGCACATGGCGTCGAAGCTGGACAGCTGCACGCGCAGCTTCTGCGGCTGGCCCAGTTGCTCGGTCACCTGGGCCAGGAAGGTCTGCAGCGTGCTGGCCGGGTGCATGCCCACCATGGGCTCGTCCAGCGTTTCGGAGAAGGCCATGCGCCGGCGCCGCGCAAAACGGTGGCCACGCGGCACCACCAGCGCCAGCCGGTCGGTGCTGAAGTGGATGGCGGTGAGGCCCAGCGTGTCCACCTGGCCGGCGACGATGCCGATGTCGGCGCGCCCGTCGAGCACACCGCGCGGGATCTCGGCGTTCGGTTTTTCCTGAAGCTCCACGTTCACGCGCGGATTGGCCGCGAGGAAGGCGGGCAGGATCTCGGGCATGAAGTCCGTCACCGCCGTGGTGTTGGCGAACACCCGCACATGGCCGCGCAGGCCGCCGCTGTACTCCTGCAGGTCGGCGCGCAACTGCTCGGTCTGGCGCAGTACGCCGCGTGCATGGTGCAAAAAGGCCTCGCCCGCCGGCGTGGGGCGCATGCCGCGCGCTTCGCGGTACAGGAGCGGCATGCCCGCCTGCTGCTCCAGTGCCTTGATGCGCGCACTGGCCGCCGCCAGCGACAGGTGGCGTGCGGCGGCGGCCCGCGAGAGGGCGCCTTGCTCGGCTGTGAGCACGAACAGGCGCAGGTCGGTCAGGTCGAATTGCATGGCCGCATGTTACTGCCGCAGGTGCCAGGTTTCGGTTCTGGCGAAGGCTTGGTTCTGAAATGCGTGATTGTGCGCAGGCGCCGGGGCGGCGAACATCCGTGCTCGTTCGAGAACACGCCAAGGAGACAAACCGCATGAACTTCGCCACGCCCAGCGCCATCGCGCGCCGCACCGCCCTTGCTGCCCTGCTGGCCGCACCCCTGTGGGCAGCGGCCCAGGCCAGCTACCCCAGCCGCCCCATCGTGATGGTCGTTCCCCAGGCTGCAGGCGGCACCAACGACATCGTGGGCCGCCTGGTGAGCCAGAAGCTGGGCGAAGTGCTGGGTGGCGCCACCGTGGTGGAGAACCGGCCCGGTGCGGGCGGCAATATCGGCACGCAGTATGTGGCGAAAGCCCCGAAGGACGGCTACACGCTGCTCATGACCATCAGCAGCAGCCAGGCCATCAACCCGGCGCTGTTCAAGAACCCTGGGTTCGATCCGGTCAAGGACTTCAAGCCCGTGGGCCTGATCGGTGCCGTGCCCAACGTGCTGCTGGTGAACCCGTCCTTCCCCGCGCGCAACATGGCCGAGCTGGTGGCGTTGGCCAAGGCCAAGCCGGGCCACTACCAGTACGCCTCGGCCGGCAATGGCACGCTCAACCACCTGCTTGGTGAAATGCTCAACAGCATGGCCGGCATCCAGCTGCAGCATGTGCCCTACAAGGGCGTGGCCCCGGCCATCAACGACGTGCTGGGCGGCCAGTTGCCCATGGTGTTCGCCAGCATGCCCTCGGCGCTGTCGCACATCAAGGCCGGCAAGCTGCGCGCCCTGGCCGTGAGCGGCGCCACGCGCTCGCCCGTGCTGCCCGAGGTACCCACCATCGCCGAAACGGTGGCCGGTTACAACGGCACGCTGTGGATCGGGCTGTTCGCGCCCGCAGGCTTGCCCGCCGACATCCAGGCCAAACTGCAGGACGGCATGGCCACGGGCATGGCCGCGAAGGACCTGCGCGAGCGCCTGGAGGCGCAGGGCGTGGAGATCGCGCCCAAGACCACGCCCGAGCAATTTGCCGCGCTGCTGCAGGAGGACCTGGCCAAGTGGGCCAAGGTGGTCAAGACCTCCGGCGCGACAGTCGACTGAGCACGGGAGCCAGCCAATGACCCGCCCCCTGGACCACATCACCGTGGTGTCGCTCGAGCATGCGATCGCCGCCCCGTTCTGCACCCGCCAGTTGGCCGACCTGGGCGCCCGCGTGATCAAGGTCGAGCGCCCCGGCGGCGGCGACTTTGCGCGCGACTACGACACAAGGGCGGAGGGCATGGCCTCGCACTTCGTCTGGGTCAACCGCTCCAAGGAAAGCCTCACGCTCGACCTCAAGCAGCCTGAAGCACTGGCGGTGCTGTGGGAGCTGCTGGCCAGTGCCGATGTGCTGGTGCAGAACCTCGCGCCCGGCGCCACTGCGCGCATGGGCCTGTCGTGGGATGCGCTGAGCGCCCACAACCCGCGCCTCATCGTCTGCGATATCTCGGGCTATGGCGGCGATGGCCCCTACCGAGACAAGAAGGCGTATGACCTGCTGATCCAGAGCGAGGCGGGCTACCTGTCGGTAACCGGCACGCCCGAGGAGCCCTGCAAGTCGGGCAACTCCATCGCCGACATCGCGGCCGGCATGTATGCCTACACCGGCGTGCTGGCTGCGCTGATGCAGCGCGAGAAGACGGGGCAGGGCTCGCGCATCGATGTCTCCATGCTCGAATCGCTGGCCGAGTGGATGGGCTTTCCGATGTACTACGCCTACGGCGGAGCCACGCCGCCGCCGCGCAATGCCGCATCGCATGCCACCATCTACCCCTACGGCCCCTTTCTGGCCGGCGATGGCGGCACGGTGATGCTGGGCCTGCAGAACGAGCGGGAGTGGAAGCTGTTCTGCGAGCATGTGCTGCTGCAACCGCCGCTGGCAGCCGACCCGCGCTTTGACAGCAATGCCCGGCGTAACGCGCACCGGGCCGAACTCAAGGCCCTGATCCTCGCCGTGTTCGGCACGCTCACGGCCGCGCAGGTCATCGAGCGGCTGGAAGCGGCGCGCATTGCCAACGCGCGCATGAACACCATGGCCGAGGTCTGGGCGCACCCGCAGTTGCAGGCACGCGGCCGCGTGCAGCAGGTGGGCACGCCCGAAGGGCCACTCGACGCTTTGCTGCCACCCGGGGCACACAGCAGCTTCGACTACCGCATGGACCCGATACCCGCCGTGGGCGAGCACACCGAGGCCATCCTGCGCTCTCTGGGCCGTGGCGACGGGCACTTGGCGGCGCTGCGCGCCAGCAAGGCGATCTGATGGCAGTGCCTTCCACCCACCAGGCAATAGCTCGCGCGACGACCTTCCTCTTCGTTCCTGCCACTCGGCCCGAGCGCATCGCCAAGGCCCTGGCCAGCGGCGCAGGTGCGGTGGTCGTGGACCTGGAGGACGCAGTGGCGCCTGGCGAGAAGGCGGCCGCGCGCACGGCCTTGCTGGCCGCCGTGAAGGCTTTGGAGCCAGCGCAGCGTGCGCGCCTGCTGGTGCGCACCAATGCCGCCGACACGCCGTGGCATGCCGACGATGTGGTGGCCGTGGCCGCCTGCGTGGCCCAGGGCCTGGCCGGTGCCATGCTGGCCAAGGCCGAGTCGGCAGCGGAGCTGGGGGCCTTGGCCCGGGCGCTGGGGCCCCAGGGCCTGCTGGTGCCGCTGGTCGAGTCGAATGCGGGGCTGGATGCGCTGGATGCACTGGCGCAGGCGCCGCAGGTGGTGCGGCTGGCGTTTGGCCACCTCGACTTCCAGGTGGACTTGGGGCTGGAATGCGCTGCCGACGAGGCCGAGCTGCTGCCCGTGCGCCTGGCGCTGGTGCGCGCCTCGCGCCGCGCCGGGCTGGCCGCGCCGGTGGATGGTGTGACCACGGCCACCGACGACCTGGCGCGCCTGGCCGAGGACACGGCGCGCAGCCGGCGCATGGGCTTTGGCGGCAAGCTGTGCATTCACCCTGCGCAGGTGGCGCCTGTGCAGGCCGCCTTTGCGCCCGACCCTGCCGCGCTCGCGTGGGCGCGCCGCGTGCTGGACGAAGCGCCTGCGCATGGCGGGGCGGTGTTCCGGCTCGACGGCCGCATGGTCGACGCGCCGGTGTTGGCGCTGGCGGCGCGCCTGCTGGCCCGCGCAGGGGATCAGCCGACGGCAGTCTGATTGCGCCCCTGTGCCTTGGCTTGGTAAAGCGCCTGGTCGGCGCGCGTGAGCATGGCGTCCAGCGTGTCGCCGGGGCCGCTCCATTGCGTCAGGCCGATGCTCACCCGGCAATCGAGCGGGTGGCCTACGGCCAGCGTGGCGTGGATGCGCCGGGCCACGTTGAGCGCTGCGACGGCATCGGTGCCGGGCAGCACCACCATGAACTCTTCGCCGCCATAGCGGCCCATGCGGTCGGGCGTGCGCAGCACGGACAGGGTGCGCTGCACGAAGTGGACCAGCACCGCATCGCCATGCTGGTGGCCGCAGCTGTCGTTCACGGCCTTGAAATGGTCCAGGTCCAGCATCATCAGCGAGGGGCCGCCGCCGTAGCGGCGCGCGCGCTCCAGTTCTTCTTCACAGCGCTGCAGCAGCGCGCGCCGGTTGAGCGCCGGGGTCAGCGAGTCGTGTGTGGCCAGGTGTTCGAGTTCGGTGCGCAGCCGGTCGGTGGCCATGAGCAGCGCGCCGATGGAGAGCATGAGCACCGTGAGCGCGTAGGCGCCGATGTACAGGTTCTGGTAGACCGATGGTTCCATGAGGTTGTCGCCCGCGAACCCCGCGAAGATGGAGCCAAGCCGCACCAGCAGCACCGTGAGGTGCAGCACCAGCACCACCTCCACCAGCCGCACGGGGAAGTTGCTGCCCCCGTGGCGCAATAGAAAGCGCAACTGGGCGCCGTAGATGCAGGACATCACCAGCGTGAAGAAGGAGAGCCGCACGCTGTAGTTGGGCCAGCCGAAGGACAGCCAGGTGAAAACCCCGAAGCACACGGCCAGCACCCCGCCCCAGATGCGCCAGGTGTGCGCATGCCCCAGAAACGCGCGGGTACCCATGTAGTAGGTGATGGTGCCCAGCACCAGCAGCATGTTGGCCCCCACCAGACTCATCCAGTCGGGCAGCAGGCCGCGCGCGCTGAAGAGGGCGGTGGATGCCAGCCAGAACACCGGCGCCGCCGCCCACGAGCCGATGCCCCGGATGTGGGCCGGGTAATAGCGCCGCATGCAGGCCAGCACGATGGCCATCAGGGCGGACATGAATCCCGCCAGGGCGATCATGGAGCGAGGGTCGAGATTCGTCATCCTGCAGTACTGCGGTGGGACGGGGGGCGCCTCGTAAAGAAATGTTTCTGCGACTGGCCAGTATAGCCAGCGACCGGGCAGCATGGGCCTTTGTCCAGTGTGCGCAGATGGTGCCGAATGGCGTATGTGGCCGGAGCGCGACGTTCGTTTTTGGTGCCGCAAGCCCCTGGCAGGCGAGGTTGCGCACGATGTCGGTGCATTTTGTATACAAACTGCCAGAAACATTGTGCGCAAAAGCTGGCACGTGGATTGCGTAGACCCTGGCATGCAAGACACCACGCCTGCCCAGCCCCCGGCCGCCATCGAGATCGTGGCGCTCACCAAGCGCTACGCCAGCGGCAAGCCCGCCGTGGACGCCATCGACCTGCGTATCGCCAGCGGCAGCTACTGCTGCCTGCTGGGCCCTTCGGGCTGCGGCAAGAGCACCACGCTGCGCATGATCGCCGGGCACGAATCAGTGACCAGCGGCGACATATTGCTCGAAAACCGCAACATCACCGACCTGCCCGCCGCCGCGCGCGGCACGGCCATGATGTTCCAGAGCTTCGCGCTGTTCCCGCACCTTTCGGCTCTGGACAACGTGGCCTTCAGCCTCAAGATGAAGGGCGTGGCCAAGGCCGAGCGCCAGGCCAAGGCGCGGGATCTGCTGGAGCGCGTGGCCATGGGCCACCTGGCCGAGCGCAAGCCGGCCGAGCTCTCGGGCGGGCAGCAGCAGCGCGTGGCGCTGGCCCGCGCCCTGATCACCCAGCCGCGCGTGCTGCTGCTCGATGAGCCCTTGTCGGCGCTGGACCCCTTCTTGCGCATCCAGATGCGTGCCGAGTTGCGCCGCTGGCAAAAGGAGTTGGGCCTGACCTTCATCCATGTGACCCACTCGCAGGAAGAGGCCATGGCCCTGGCCGACACCATGGTGGTGATGAACCACGGCGTGATCGAGCAGGTGGGCTCACCGCACGAGGTCTACAACCGGCCCGCCAGCGAGTTCGTGGCGCGCTTCATGGGCGGCCACAACGTGATCGATACGGAGGGTGGCAAGGTCGGCGTGCGTACTGACCACCTGCAGGTGCTGCCGCAGGGCACGCCGCTGCCCTGGGGCGCCCTGCACATGCAGGCCGTGGTGACTGACGTGGAGTACCAGGGCACCTACGTGCTGCTGGGCCTGCAAAAGCAGGGCGTGGCCCTGTCGGCGAATGCCACGGCGGCGTATTCGGTGATGGTCTCCGAAGCCGCTTTTGCCGCACAGCCCTATGCGGTGGGGCAGGCGGTGCAGTTGCATTGGACGCCCGAGCAGGCCCATCCCCTCTCCCCGCAGGCGGCACCTGTGCCCGCGCCCGTGGCGACGGTTAATGCCCAGGCCGTGCCTGCCTGAGTTTTTCTCATTCTTTCGTTGTCCGCTGTTTCCACCCCTCCACTTTGTAAACCAAGGAGCTCTCCCATGTCCGACGACTCTCGTGCCGATTCCCCCGCTGTTGCCTCTGACGCCACCGGCGTGCAGCGCCGCTCGCTGCTCAAGGGCACGGCGGGCATCCTGGCCGCTGGCGTGTTCCCGGCCGTCCATTCGCAGGAAAAGATCGTGCTGCGCTACCTGGGCACGGCCGTGAACCAGGACAAGGCGATTGCCGAGAAGTTCAAGGCCGACACCGGCATCGAGATCCAGTACGTGGCCGTGACCACCGACGACGTGACCAAGCGCGCCGTGACCGCGCCCAACAGCTTCGACCTGATCGACACCGAATACTTCTCGCTCAAGAAGATCGTGCCCACCGGCAACCTCAAGGGCATCGACACCAAGCGCATCAAGAACGCCGACAAGATCACCACGCTGTTCACCAACGGCATGGTGGCCGGCAAGGCCGTGGGCGACCAGGGCACCGCGCCCAAGAAGGTGATCTACCTGGAGGGCGAGAAGTCCAAGAAGTTCGCGACGGCGCCCACGCAGTTCATGTCGCTGATCCCCACCGTGTACAACGCCGACACGCTGGGCATTCGCCCCGACCTGATCAAGCGCCCCATCAACTCCTGGGCCGAGCTGCTCAACCCCGAGTTCAAGGGCAAGACCGCGATCCTGAACATCCCCTCCATCGGCATCATGGACGCCGCCATGGTGGTCGAGGCCATGGGTATCTACAAGTACCCCGACAAGGGCAACATGACCAAGAAGGAGATCGATCTCACGATCAAGACCCTGATCGAGGCCAAGAAGCAGGGCCAGTTCCGCGCGCTGTGGAAGGACTTCAACGAGTCGGTGAACCTGATGGCATCGGGCGAAGTGGTGATCCAGTCGATGTGGAGCCCGGCCGTCACGGCCGTGCGCACCAAGGGTATTGCCTGCAACTTCCAGCCCCTGAAGGAAGGCTACCGCGCCTGGGCCGCCGGCTTCGGCCTGCCGGCCACGCTGTCGGGTCGCAAGCTCGACGGCGCGTACGAGTTCATCAACTGGTTCCTCGATGGCTGGGCCGGTGCCTACCTGAACCGCCAGGGCTACTACAGCGCCGTGCTGGAGACCGCCAAGTCCAAGATGGAAGCCTACGAGTGGGCCTACTGGATGGAAGGCAAGCCCGCCACGCAGGACATCAAGAGCCCCAATGGTGACGTGCTGGCCAAGACCGGCGCGGTGCGCGACGGCGGCAGCTACGAGTCGCGCATGGGCGGCATCGCCTGCTGGAACGCACTGATGGACGAAAACAACTACATGGTCCAGAAATGGAATGAATTTGTAGCTGCATAAGAGGGGCCGTCACGCCCGCCAGGGCGTGCCCCGCTGCCCCGAGCGGGGGCGGCATGCCCTGCGCGCGGCGCAGGGCTTTCACAGGTTATTCCAAGACACCATGAGCACCACCACCACACCGTCTCTGCCATCGAGCGCCGCCCCCGGGCGCGGCATTGCCGCCTGGTGGCAGGCCGCGCCGTTCACGCTGGTGTTCGCGCTGTTCTTCCTCATTCCGCTGGCGCTGATCGTGATGGTCAGCTTCTGGGATTTCAACGAGTACGAGCTCTTGCCCGGCTTCACGTTCAAGAACTACATCTCGATCTTTGCGGGCTGTGGCGATGCGTCGGAGGGCCTGTGCGTCACGCTCAAGACGTATTACTCTACGCTCAAGTTCAGTTTTCTCGTGTGGCTGATCACGCTGGTGATCGGCTTCACCGTGGCCTATTTCCTGGCCTTCCACATTCGCTCCTCGGGCATGCAGACGCTGCTGTTCGTGCTGTGCACCATTCCGTTCTGGACCTCCAACGTGATCCGCATGATCTCGTGGGTGCCGCTCCTGGGGCGCAATGGCCTGGTGAACCAGAGCCTGATCAGCATGGGCATGGTCGATCAGCCCATCGAGTGGCTGCTGTTCTCGGACTTCTCGGTGGTGCTGGCCTTCGTGCACCTGTACACCATGTTCATGATCGTGCCCATCTTCAATAGCATGATGCGCATCGACCGCAGCCTCATCGAGGCGGCCAGCGACAGCGGCGCCAGCGGCTGGCAGACGCTGTGGAACGTGATCGTCCCGCTCTCGCGCACCGGCATCATCATCGGCTCGATCTTCGTGATCACCATCATCATGGGCGACTTTGTCACCATCGGCGTGATGGGCGGGCAGCAGATCGCCTCCATCGGCAAGATCATCCAGGTGCAGACCTCGTACCTGCAGTTCCCCCTGGCTGCAGCCAATGCCGTGATTCTGCTGGCGGTGGTGCTGATGATCATCTGGGGCCTCACGCGCCTGGTCGACATCCGCAAAGAGCTGTGAACCCCCACGCTGCCGACAACCTCCACAGGACACCCGCATGAAAGCCCGCATCCGCGAATCCCGCCCCGCCAGCTTCTGGCTGCTGGCCATCGTGTTCAGCCTGTTCGTGCTGTTCATGTACGGGCCCATGTTCGTCATCTTCATCCTGAGCTTCCAGGGCCCCGAGGGCGGGCTGACCTTCCCCATGCGCGGCGTCTCGTTGCACTGGTTCTACAAGCTGGCCGAGGGGCTGGGCGTGGTGGACATCGGCGCGGCGCTGTGGCGCTCGCTCGGCCTGGGCGTGGCGGTGATGCTGTGCACGGTGGTGCTGTCGGTGCTGGCCGGCCTGGCCTTTCGCAAGCGGCTGGCGGGGGGCAACACGCTGTTCTTCATCGTGGTGGCCAGCCTGATCATGCCGTCCATCATCGTCTCGCTGGGCATCGGGCTGGAGTTCCGGCTCATCGACAACGGCATCAAGGCCGCCCTCGAATGGCTGGGCATGGAAAGCACGCTGGAGGGCTACGGCACCTCGCTGGGCCTGTTCACCTCGGCCCTGGGCGCGCACCTGACCTGGACCTTGCCGTTCGGCCTGCTCATCATGTTCGCGGTGTTCAACCGCTTCAACCCGGCGTATGAAGAAGCCGCGCGTGACCTGGGCGCCACCCCCTGGCAGGGCTTTGCCCACGTGGTGCTACCGCTGATCGCGCCCTCGGTGGTGGGCATCGGCATGTTCGGCTTCACCCTGAGCTGGGACGAGATCGCCCGCACCTCGCAGGCCATCGGCGACGTGAACACGCTGCCGCTGGAGCTGCAGGGCCTGACCAGCACGGTGACCACGCCGTCCATCTACGCGCTGGGTACGCTGACCACCGTGGTGTCGTTCGTGGTCATGGGCATCACGCTGGCGCTGGTGTGGGCGCTGGGCCAGCGCAAGAAAGGTCGGGCCGGCTGAGCCGCACGCCATGAGACTTCCATGCGCATCCGTGCCGACGATTCCGTCATGACCGCCGCCCCCAAGCCCCGGCGCCGTGCTGTTGCGGCCACATCCCCCGAGCCCGCCGACCTGCCTGCCGACAGTGCTGCAGCCACGGGCGGCCTGCTCAGCGACAACGATATGTACGAGCGCATGGTCTCGGCCATCCTCGACCACCGCCTGCCGCCGGGCACCAAGCTGGTGGAGGACAAGCTGGCGGCCGCCTTCGGCGTGTCGCGCACGCGCGTGCGGCCGGTGCTGGTGCGCCTGGCCAACGAGCAGGTGGTCACGCTCACGCCCAACCGCGGCGCCTCCATCGCCCAGCCCACGCCCGAGGAGGCGCTCGAAGTCTTCGAGGCCCGCCGCCTGCTGGAGCCGCGCCTGGTGGAGCTGTTCATCGCCAACGCGACGGATGCGCACATCGCCGCGCTGCGCACCTGCATCGACGATGAGGAGGCCGCCCGCGCCAGCGGCGACATGCGCCGCGCCATTCGCCTGTCGGGCGACTTCCACCTGCACATCGCGCAGGCCGCAGGCCACCAGACGCTGGGGCGCATACTGCGCGAGCTGGTTTCGCGCACCTCGCTGATCCTCATGACTTACAGCCCCAGCCATGCCCGCGAGCGCGAGGAGGCGACCGCCTGCGGCTGCCGCGAACACCGCGCGCTGATCGACGCCATCCGCCTGCGCGACCCCAAGGAGGCAGCGCGCCGCATGCTCGACCACCTGGCGCGCATCGAGTCGCAGCTGGAGTTCACCCCGCCCGCAAGCGAGGCGCCGGATCTCATGAGCCTGCTGGGAATGGCGGGCTGAACGGCATGCGCCACCTGCTGGTCATCAACCCAAATACCTCGTCCAAGGTCAGCGCCTTGCTGCAGCAGCACGTGCAGGCAGCCGCAGGATCGCATGTGGTGGTGCGCACGGCCACCGCACGTTTTGGCGCCCCCTACATCGCCTGCGAGGCCAGCTACGCCGTGGCCGCGCATGCCGCGCTCGATGCCTGGGCGCTCGACTTGTCTACCCAGTCCTCGGCACCCAGCGCTGTGCTGATCGGCTGCTTCGGCGACCCCGGCCTCATGGCCTTGCGCGAAAGCAGTCCCGTGCCTGTCACCGGCCTGGCCGAAGCTTCTTTCATCGAAGCCGCACGCCACGGCCGCTACGCCATCGTCACCGGCGGCGAGCGCTGGGGCCCCATGCTGCAGCGCCTGGCCCAGGCCCTGGGCCATGCCCATTCGCTGGCCGGCATCCACACCGTGGCCCCCACCGGCGCCCAACTCGCCGCCGACCCCGTGGCTGCGCGTGCGCTGCTGGCCCAGGCCTGCCGCGACGTGGTGCGCCAGATGGGCGTGCAGTCCGTCATCCTGGGCGGCGCGGGCCTGGCCGGCATGGCGGCGGCCGTGCAGTCCCAGGTAGGCGTGCCCGTGATCGACAGTGTGGTCGCGGGCGCCCACTGGGCCCTGCGGGCGAATGCCGTACCCCCGGAGCGCAGCGTGCCGGCGTTCGATGTGGCGTGGGAAGGGGTGTCGCAGGAGATGGCGGCGCTGGGTTTGCCACGGGGCGTGTAGCCCCGCAGCACACCGTCAGCCCGGCGTGGCCACGCGCTCCATGCGCGTGAGCGGCAGGGCCTCTTCCGCGCTGGCCGCCCTGGGCAGCACGAAGTTGAACACCGAGCGCGTGAATGGCGCGGTGATGCCCAGGGATTCGTAGCCCGCAGGCGCCACATTGCGCTCCAGCGAAACGATCAACCCGTCGCGCGTGGCAAAGGCGAAGTCATCATCGATGTAGCTGTCGCCCGGAATGTTCACCTGCGTGGTCAGCGTGCGCATGCCGGGGGCGGCCACCAGAAAGTGGATATGCGCGGGCCGCTGGCCATGGCGGCCGAGCAAGGCAAACAGCTCATGTACCGGACCCACGGGCGGGATCGCATAACCCGGTGGCAAAAAGCTGCGAAAGCGGTAGAAGCCCTTGGCATCGGTCTCGATGCGGCGGCGCAGCTCGTAGGGCTGCATGCCGGGCATGAAGTGCGAATAGCCGCCTTTCTCGTTGGCATGCCAGACGTCCACCATCGCGTGGGGAACGGGTTGGCCATCCAGGTCCAGGACCTGGCCTTCCATGATGAAGATTTCGCCCTTGGGCTCGCCCTCATCCACGCGCACCTCGACCTTGGAGGTGGGAGCGCCGGCCACGAAGAGGGGACCTTCGATGGCACGTGGGGTGCCGCCAGCGCGACCGGCGCGCTCGTCGGCTTCGTCGGCGCGGATGTCGATCAGCCGGTCAAAGCCCAGGCCTGCGGTGATCAGGCCCGCCTGGCCGGCAGCGCCCAGGCGGTTGAGCCAGCCCGTGGCGGCCCAGAACTCGTCGGGGGTCACATCGAGCTCGTCGATGGTCTTGAACAGGTCGGTGACGATGCGCTCGGTGAGCTGGCGCACGCGGGCGTTGCCCGGGGCGATCTGCCGGGTGTTGACCTGTTCGAGCAACTGGGATGGGGTGAATTCAGCCATGGGGTTGTCTCCTTGTGGGTGGGTGAAGGTGGGGGGTGGCGCTCACAGGCTCTTGAACAGCGGGCTGCGCCGTGCCGGGGCGCTGGCGTCGGCCGCGGTGAAGAACTTCTCGGTGTAGATGTCGGGCTCGAACAGGCGGCCCTGCATCAGCGTGGCGATGCAGCCTTCGATCATGGGCGGCGGCCCGCACAGGTAGGCCTTGCTGCTGCGAAAGTCGTTGCCCAGGTGCTGCTGCAGCGCCTGGTGCACGTAGCCGGTGGCGCCGGCCCAACTGGCGTCGTCGTTGGCCGACAGCACCGGCACGTAGCGGAAGTTGGCGTGCTGCACGGCCAGCGCCTCGAACAGCTCGGCACAGTACAGCTCCTGCCGGTTGCGTGCGCCGTGGAACAGGGTGATCGGGTAGCCGGCGCCTTCGGCCAGCAGATCCAGCACCATGGACTTGGGGCTCGACAGGCCGGATCCGCCTGCCACGAAGATCGCCCGGCGCGTGGCTGACTTGCGCACGAAGAAGCGGCCGAAAGGGCCGGCGAGCTCCAGGCGGTCGCCCACCTTCACCTGCCCGTGCAGCCAGGTGGTGGCGGGGCCACCCTCCACCTTGCGGATGTGCAGCTCGATCAGCGCATCGCCCGGCGCGCTGGCGATCGAGAAGGCGCGCGCGCCCTGCACCCCGGGCACCTGCAGCATCACGTACTGCCCGGCCTGGAAGTCGATGGCCCGGTCCGGCTGCAGCCACAGGCCCAGGATGGTGGGCGTGAGCATCTCCCGGCGCACCACCTGGCCGAGGAAGTCCTGCAGGGGCAGGTAACGGGCGTCGGGGTCTTCGTCCACCTCGGCCTCGATCACCAGGTCGGACTGCGGCGTGGCGCAGCAGGCCAGCACCTTGTTCTCGTCGCGCTCGAAGTCCATCAGCGCGAAGGGCGAGGCCTCGCCATGCTCGAACTCGCCGTCCAGCACCTGCACCTTGCAGGTGGCGCACAGGCCGTGGCAGCAGGCGTGCGGTATCCACACGCCGGCGCGCAGGCAGGCGTCCAGCACCGTCTGGCCCTCGGCGATCTCCACCGTCTGGCCCAGCGGCTCGATCGTGATCTGGTAGCCCATGGCCTTCACCTCACGAGCCCGAGCCCGCAATGCCGGCAAGGCCTGGCGTGCGCAGCTGGATGAAGGACTTGTGCACCAGGCCGTTGTCGGCCAGCGACAAGGCCTGGTTGGGCGTGAACGGCTTGCCCGAGTCGCGCCATTCGACCTGGCTCCAGTCGATGCGCGCAAAGTCGGGGTGGCTGCCGTAGACCCCGGGCAGCACGTCGCTCACCAGGGCGCCAAAGGGCATGGCTGCGGGCAGGGGCAGGCACACGGGCGAGCAGAACATCAGGTGGTCTTCCCAGCCGATGTAGAGCAGGCGGTTGCCGTGGAAATTCGCTTCGGCATCGGCCACCTCGCCTGTGTAGCCGGGTTGCAATGCAATGACGGGCATGTCGGGTTCTCCTCTTTTGATGGGGGTCAGGCCGCCTTGGCTGGCGCGGCAGGGGACTCACCTGCGGGCAGGTGGCTGCGGCCGGTCCAGCGCTCCCAGTTGGCGCGGTCGGGGCTGGTGTTGTATTCGCCGGTATCTGCGCTGGTATCGAGGTGGTACCAGGCCAGCACCTCGGCCAGCGGGTCGAAGCCGGGCTGGGTGGGGTCAGTGCCTTCGCGAAAGCAGTTGCCCTGGTAGATCTGGTGCACGGGCAGCCAGGCCTGCTGGAACTTCTCGGGCTCGCCGTCGAACACGTCCTTGCAGCCGTCGGAGCAGAAGTGGAACTTCATGCCGTGGTAGGTCGATTCGCGCGCCGCGATCTTGGTCGGGTTGTCCATCTCGGTGAACGCCATGGGGATCTGGCAGATCTGGCACAGCATGGGCAGGCTGTTGTTCACCCAGCGCTTGCCGGCCTTCTCCTGTTCGCGCAAATGTTCGAGGCGGGGGCGGTAGTACTGGTTGAAGGTGTTGGGGTACTTGGCGGCCAGCCAGTCCATCTCTTCGTCGTTGGGGATCCAGGTGTGGATGCCCGCAGCCTGGGTGTAGTTGTAGAAGATGCCCCAGGCCTGG
Organism: Acidovorax sp. Root219; assembly: GCF_001428665.1. Lineage (GTDB taxonomy): Bacteria > Pseudomonadota > Gammaproteobacteria > Burkholderiales > Burkholderiaceae_C > Acidovorax. The sequence continues at coordinate 152,309 of NZ_LMIJ01000001.1, read as the reverse complement.
TGGGTGATGTGCTCCTTCTCCAGTTTGGCCACGTCTGCGTACTTGGGCACCTTCACGCCGTAGCGCGCCAGGTCCTGGAACAGAGCGCCGCCGTTCTTCTCGAAATACATCTCCCACGCCTCGGCCCAGCTCATCACGCGCTTGGGCAGCATGTAGTCCATCATCATCCCCACCAGGGTGAGCAGGCGGTAGCCGCGCCAGAACCACTTGTCCACCCACTTCTGGATGATGGGCAGGTTGTCCGGGTCCTGCTCCAGCATGAACTTGACCACCTCCAGGCCCAGCGTCATGTGGCGCGATTCGTCCGACTGGGCCGAGAAGCCGAAGGTCACGGTGGCCATGTCGCCGTTGTAGGCCGCGCCGCTCATGAAGGGCATGAACAGCAGGTTGGTGAGCACGTACTCGAACGAGAACGAGATCGCGGTGATGAACTCGAACGGCCCCGCCGTCATCGCATCGTCGAAGTAGGACTTGGGCACCGACAGGTACCACAGCCGGTCGTGCATGTGGTGAAAGTCGTGCAGCCCGTTGAAGTACTTGTTGTAGTGGCTGATGGTGTGCACCTGCGTCTGCGCGTGGCGCAGTTCGTCGATGGACTGCATCTGCGAGGCGATGCGCGCGCCCACGCCGCGCAGCGAGCGCCCGGCCATGGCGTAGCCGCGGTGCGCCGCGTACTCCAGCGGCGACACGCCCGTCAGGAACAGCTTCAGGGTGTTGACGTAGCGCGCATCGGTGATGTTGAACTGGCCGTTGTTCTGCGCGAAGGCGTCGATGATGGCGTAGAGCTTCTTCTCCTTTTCGCCCTGGAACTTCCAGTACGCGTCCATGGTCAGGCGAAACGGGTCCTCCCATTTGTCCCAGTCGTGGATCTTGATGCCCTCGAACTGGTCGAAGGGGAACACGTCGTCCATGGACTGGTAGGTGGTGTCCCAGCCCAGGCTGCGCGTCATCAGCGCGTACTTTTCCTTGATGCCCAGGCGGCGGGCGCTGCTGGCGGTGTTGTTGTTCTGGTTCATGGTGTCTCCTGAAGGTGAAGTGGGGCAGGGCAGGGGCTGGGCGTCAGGCCGTCTCGCCGCGCGTGAGGCGAAAGGCGTCGTCCGTCTCGTCGATGTTTCCGGACAGCGAGATCAGGTTCAGGTGCAGCTCCTGCACGTCCCAGTCGCGGCCCATGCGGTCCTGCACCGAGCTGCGGTGGATGACGATCTGCCCGGGCGCGTCGATCTTCACCATGGCCGGGAACTCGGCCACGGTGGCCAGCGGGTTGTCGGCCAGGATGGCGTCGATGATCTGGCGCGTCTCGTCGTTGGTCTGCAGGGCGATGAAGACGCTGGGGCGGTCCTGCATGGCGGTAGATGCGGCCGTGGTGGTGGTGCTCATGGGGGGCTTTCGTGGGAGGGGTCAGGCGCGCAGGCCCAGCTTGGCGATGCGCGCAGCGAGGGCCTGGTCGGCCTGGGCCAGTGCGGCGGCACCCGCATCGGCGCCCAGTGCGGCACTGGCCAGCGGTGCCAGGGCGCGCAGGATCTCGGTGCGCCAGGTGCCGATCCACGCGGTGAGTTGCGCTGCGTTGGCCGGCGATTCCTCGGCAGCGGTCTTCACGGTGGCGTCCACCCAGCGGGTGGTCTCGTCGTACCAGTCGTTCATGAAGCCGGTCAGCATCGACAGGGCGTTGCCGGTGCCCGGGTTCAGGTCCGCCTCCAGGTGGCGGTAGACCAGCGGGTACAGCAGGCCGTCGAACACCAGGTTCTGCGCCACGAACACCTCGAACCAGTCCTTGGTGACGAACAGGTTCTCCATCAGGCGGCGCACGCCCTGCCAGTCGGGGGCATGCAGCCAGTCCTCCTTGGCCTGGTCGAGGGCGGCCTCGCCGTTGGTGTCCAGCATCAACCCCACTCGCGTGAGGTACTGGGCGATCCCCAGGCGGTCCATGGTGGCGAATTGGGTGGCCTGCGTGATCGCGGCGCCCCAGCCGTAGGCGGTGATGAAGCCGTTGTTCATGTTGGCGCCCCACTCGTAGTGGCGCAGCGGCACCAGCGCGGACTGGATGCGCTGGCGCGTGGCCGCGTCGAGCTGGGTGAGCAACTGGCGCTTTTCCACGAACTCGTACTGCCTGTCGGTCGCGTCCTGCTGCTTGGCGCGGGCCATCACGTACACGCCGTAGTAGAAGTGGCGCGGGTCCTTGAAGGCGTACCAGTCCTGCATCACGATGGCCGTGCGGCGCTTGTCGTACAGCGCGCGCTCGGGTTCCCACAGCGGCCGGTAGTGGAAGTTGACCTCCGGCTGCATGTCGATGGTCGCCTCCTGGTAGCGCGACGCCGGTTTGTCCGCGCCCAGACGGCGGGCAATGAATGAGAACGTCTGCCTGATCGGCTTGACGCTGGTGGTCTGGATGTCGACATGCATCGTGTTGTCTCCTGGTGCTGTGGTTGTGGGTGGGGATGTGTGTCAGTGGTCGATGCCGGGCGCGCCGAAGCGCCACTTCAGGCGCTCGTAGTCCAGCCGCGCGCCCTCTTCGGCATCGAGGTGGATGGCCTGGTGCTGCGCGCAGAAGGCGTGGAACTGGTCGAACAGCAGGACCAGCTCCACGGCCAGCTCGGGGTCGCCGATGGCGAACTCGAACGCGACGAAGCGCTGCTCCAGCGTGCCGGTCACCCGCACGTAGCAGGGCAGGCCGCCCATCTCGCTGGCCGATGCCGGTGGGGTCATGTCGTGGGTTTGGGTCATTTGTTCACTACACCAATCGAAGAGGGGCCAGGGGCCCGGACGGTGTAAGAAGGGCAATCGCTGTGCCAGCGCACGCAAGCCCTTGATTTGCATGGGGTGCGCCTGCCCAGGTGCCCTGGCGCAAGGGTTTTCCTGAAGCCTTAAATCGTCAATTGCTGCGGTGCAGCTTGATCAAATGGTGAAGTGCGCGCGTGCCTGCGGCTGCCCATGCGCGGCGGCCCCGGTGGGGCACTCTGCAGGGGGGATGGGTGAGGCTCAGGGGGCATGCCCCGGGCCGGATCAGGCCGTGGGAACGCCTTCTTTCTTCAGCCGGTAGGCCAGTTGCGGTCGGGTGATGCCCAGGATGCGCGCCGCTTGCGACAGGTTGCCACCCGCGCGCTGCAGCGCGGTCTGCAGCAGGCGCTGCTCCAGCCGGGCCAGGTCGACGTTGCGGTCCAGTACCTCGGCGCAGATGCCGTCGATGGCGTCGGTCTGCGCGCGGGTCACGGCGCCGTGCCCGTCGAGCTGCCCGCCCTGGGCCGGTGGCGCCACGCCCGACAGGTGCGATGCCTCGATGAAGCCGTTGTCCGGCGCCAGCAGCACGGCGCGCTCCATCACGTTCTCCAGCTCGCGGATATTGCCGGGCCAGGGGTGGCCCAGCACCGCGCGCATGGCCTTGTCGGTCAGGCCCAGCACCTTCTTGCGGTACAGCTCGGCGTAGCGCTCCACGAAGCGCTCCACCAGCGCCGGAATGTCGGCCGTGCGCTCGCGCAGCGGCGGTATGGTGATGGGAAAGGTGTTGAGGCGGTAGAACAGGTCGGCGCGAAAGCGCCCGGCCTGCATGGCCTGTTGCAGGTTCACGTTGGTGGCAGCGACGATGCGCGTGTCGAACGGCACGCTGTGCTCGGCGCCCAGGCGCTCCACCTCGCCGGTCTGCAGGGCGCGCAGCAGTTTCACCTGAGCGGCCAGCGGCAGGTCGCCGATCTCGTCGAGAAAGAGGGTGCCGCCGTGGGCCCGCTCAAAGCGCCCGGCCCGCGCCAGGTGGGCACCGGTGTAGGCGCCCTTTTCCACGCCGAAGAGTTCGGCCTCGATCAGCTCATGCGGTATGGCCGCACAGTTCACGGCGATGAACGGGCCCTTGGCGCGCGGCCCGTTCTCGTGCAGCCAGCGCGCAAAGACCTCCTTGCCCACGCCGGTTTCGCCCAGCAGCAGCACGGTGATGGCATTGTCGGCCGCGCGGCTGAGCAGCTCGAAGGCCTCGCGAAAACCCGGCGACACGCCCACCAGCTTGCTGTCGTAGCGCCGGCGCGCCTGCACGCTGCGCAACTGGTCCAGGCCGATCTGGTAGTCGATCAGCTGCGCGGCAAAAGGCTGGGGCTGGAAGTAGGCCACGTAGGCATCGTCGTTCCAGCGCTCTGCCACCTGGCCGACGATGCGGCACAGCGCATCGCCCTGGCTGCGGCACTCCACCTCCTTGTAGACCACGAGCTGGCCCATGAAGGTGCTGGTGTAGCCCGAGGCATAGCCGATCTGCGTCCAGCAGGCGGGGTCGTCGCCAAAGCCGAAGTCGCTGATGTTGACCTCGTCCTCCCAGGAGTTGGTCCACAGGAATTCGCCGTAGAAGTGGCCCTGCGCCAGGTTGATCTCGAGCTGCACCATCTCCACCGAGACCACACCCTCGATGGAGTGCAGTTGCGGGCCGAGCAGAAAGGCCTCCTGCGTCTTGAGGCCGGCGCGCCGCTGCTTGACGGCCAGTTCGCCATCGCGCTGGCCCGAGGCAAAGCCCATGCGGATCAGCAGGCCGCGCGCGCGCTCCACACCCAGGGAGTCGAACAGCTCCTTGCGCAGGGCGGCCAGCGCGCGGGCGTGCAGCAGCAGCATGCGCTGCTCGTCGAGCCAGATGTGGCCGGTGTCGGCGTTGAAGCGCAGCAGCGAGAGGGGATTGGCCAAGTGGGGGTCTCCAGCATTCCGCCCCCACAGCTGGGCTGGGGGGCGTATGCAAGTATCGTGCGCCATGGCGCCTGCTGGCGCCACGGGGTTTCTCCTGCGGCGCGGGTGGTGCAGGCCAGGGCCTGCACCAACGCAAAAAGGCCGCCCTCTCGCGGGGGCAGCCTGGCATGGCGCGGTTGGGGGATCAGCCCGGCGCAGCCACCCGCTCCATGCGGGTCAGCGGCAGGGCTTCGTCCTCGCTGGCGGCCCTGGGCAGTACGAAGTTGAACACCGAGCGCGTGAACGGCGCGGTGATGCCCAGTGACTCATAGCCTTTGGGCGCCACATTGCGCTCCAGCGACACGATCAGCCCGTCGCGCGTGGCAAAGGCGAAGTCATCGTCGATATAGCTGTCACCCGGGATATTGACCTGCGTGGTCAGCGTGCGCATGCCGGGCGCTGCCACCAGGAAGTGTATGTGCGCGGGGCGCTGGCCATGGCGGCCCAAGGCAGCGAAAAGTTCAGCCACGGGACCCGTGGGCGGGATGGCATAACCCGGCGGCAGAAAGCTTCGGAACCGGTAGAAGCCCTCGGCATCGGTCTCGATGCGCCGGCGCAGCTCATACGGCTGCATGCCCGGGAAGAAATGCGAGTACCCGCCTTGCTCGTTGGCATGCCAGACATCCACCATGGCGTTCGGCACAGGCTTGCCCTGCAGGTCCAACACCTGGCCCTGCATCACAAACACCTCGCCCTTGGGCTCGCCTTCGTCCACGCGCACTTCCACCTTGGACGTGGGTGCACCGGCCACGAACAGCGGGCCTTCGATGGCGCGCGGTGTGCCGCCCTCGCGGCCGGCCTTCTGGTCGGCCTCGTCCGCGCGGATGTCGAGCAGGCGGTCGAAGCCCAGGCCGGCCGTGATCAGGCCCGTCTGGCCCGCGGCACCCAGGCGCGTGAGCCAGGCCGTGGCGGCCCAGAATTCGTCGGGGGTCACGTCGAGTTCGTCTATGGTCTTGAACAGGTCGGTGACGATACGCTCGGTGAGCTGGCGCACGCGGGGGTTGCCGGGGGCGATCTTCTTGGTGTTGACCAACTCCAGCAATTGCGCCTGGGTGAGTTCTGCCATGTTTTTGTCTCCTCTGTGGGAATGGATGGGTGGAAATCGGGGGGACGGGGTCAATCAATCCAGCTTGATACCGCGCTCGGCAATCAATTTCGCCCAGCGCTCGGATTCGCGCGCCAGGTGCTTGGCGAGTTCGGTGGGCGTGGAGCCCACGGGCTCGGCGCCGATGGTCTCGAAGCGGGCCACCACGTCGGGCTGCTTCATCGCATCGCGCAGGGCGGCGTTGAGCTTGTTGACGATGGGCGCGGGCGTGCCCGCCGGCATGAACACCGCGAACCAGGGCGAAACCTCGTAGCCCGGCAGGCCGGCTTCGGCCAGGGTGGGTACGCCCGGCAGGGTGGCCGAGCGCTTGGCCGTGGTCACGCCAAGGGCGCGCAGCTTGCCCGACTGGATATGCGGTCGCGCCGAGGTGATGCTGTCGAACATGTAGTTGATCTGCCCGCCCAGCAGGTCGGCCACGGCCGGGCCGCTGCCCTTGTAGGGGATGTGCAGCATGTCGATCTGCGCCAGCGAGTTGAACACCTCGCCCGCCAGGTGGATGGAGGTGCCGTTGCCGGCCGAGCCGTAGGTGAGCTTGCCCGGCGCCTTGCGCGCGGCGGCGATCACGTCGGCGGCGGTCTTCACGTCGGGCTGGGTGGCATTGGTCACCAGCACGTTGGGCACGACGGCCAGCAGGCTCACCGGGGCGAAGTCCTTGATGGGGTCGTACGACAGCTTGCCGTACAGCGGCTTGTTGGTGGCCATGCCGATGGAGGTGATCATCAGCGTGTAGCCATCGGCCGGCTGCCTGGCCACGAACTCGGCGCCGATGTTGCCGCCCGCGCCGGCCTTGTTCTCGATCACGAAGGGCTGGCCCAGCGCCTGGCCGGCCTTCTCGCCCAGCGTGCGGGCAATCGCATCCATGGCGCCGCCGGGTGGGAAGGGCACGACCCAGCGGATGGGCTTGTTCGGCCAGTTGGCGCCTGGTGCCTGGGCCTGTGCGGCGGGCCAGGCAGCCAGCGCCATGGCGGCGGTCAGCAGCCCGAGCACTTGTTGTCGTTTCATCATCACTTGTCTCCGATTCTTCTGGGTGGGGGTGTCAGATGGCCGAGGGATGCCGTGCCAGCGGCGTCACCGAGATCTTCATGAACGGGAACAGCGGCAGCCCCTGCAGCAACTGGTGCAGCTCGTCGTTGGAGGCCACGTCGAACACGCTGTAGTTGGCGTACTCGCCCACCACGCGCCAGATGTGGGGCCAGCGGCCGTCGCGCTGCAGGTCCTGCGAATAGGCCTTTTCGCGGGCCTTGATGTCGTTGGCCTGGTCGGCGGGCAGGTCGTGGGGGATGTGCACATCCATGCGGACGAGGAACAGCATTGCGGGGTTCTCCTTCTTTCTTAAACGGTGGTGGCCTGGCGGCCCAGGTCGATGTGGATGGGCGCCTTGCCTTCGCGGGCACGGTCGAAGCGGTCGAGCTGCGCGAGCGACACTTGCACTCCAAAGCCCGGGCCGTCGGGCAGTTGCAAGGCAAAGTCGGCAATTGGCATCTGGGTTTCCACGATGTCGTCCACCAGCAGTTGCGGGCCGAACAGTTCGCAGCCATGGTGCTGGCCCGTGAGGGTGGAGAACACGTGGGCCGATGCGGCGCTGCCCAGCGAGGTTTCCAGCATGGTGCCGCCGTACCAGCCGATGTCCGCCGCCTCGGCAATCGCCGCCACCTTGCGCGTGCGCAGCAGGCCGCCGTGCTTGGCCACCTTGAGTGAGAACACGTGGCAGGCTTGGCCGCGCGCCAGGGCCATCGCGTCCTGCGGGGTGCACACGGTTTCGTCGGCCATGATCAGGGCGTCGCGTCCCAGCGCAGCGGTCAGGCCCTTCAGGGCCTCGATGTTCCAGTGGGCCACGGGCTGCTCGATCAGCGTCACGCCGGCTTCCACCAGCTGCGGCAGGTAGCGGCGCGCGGTGTTGCCGTCCCAGGCCTGGTTCACATCCACCGTCAGCGTGGCACGGCCTTGCAGGCCGCGTGCGATCTGCGTGACATGGGCCACGTCGTCGGCCGGGGTGTTGGCGCCGATCTTCATCTTGAAGATGTGGTGGCGGCGCTGCTCCAGGCGCAACTGGGCTTCCTCCCGGTCGCGCTCCACATGGCCGCTGGCCAGGGTCCAGGCCAAGGGCAGGCTGGCGTGCACCTTGCCGCCCAGCAACTGCCAGGCGGGCAGGCCCAGGGTGCGTGCCACAGCATCGATGAGGGCCATTTCCACGGCGCTCTTGGCAAAGGCATTGCCCTTGCAGGCCTTGTCCATGCGCGCCAGGGCGGCTTCGAAGCCGCCGGCTCCCTGGCCCAGAAGGGCCGGGGCCAGGTACTGGGTGATGGCGTGGTGGATGCTCTCGGGCGACTCCTCGTTCCACGAGGGGCCGCCGATGGTGGCCGCCTCGCCGAAGCCGCAGGCGCCATTGGCCAGCCACAGCTGCACGATGACCGGGCTCTGGCGGCTGATGGAGCCGAACGAGAGCTTGTGCGGGCGGATGGTGGGGATGTCCAGGATGCGCGCTTCGATGCGCTCGATGGTGAAACCACCGGGGTGGTTGTTCATGGGGGCGGGCCTTCGGTCGATGGGGGAAACATGGGTTCAAGGCGAAGCTTAGTTTTTGCCCGCCTGCAAATCCAATGATTCATTTGCAATGCATCGTTCGATATCATCGATGAATATCCGTTTCCCTCGGGAGGGTTCCACCATGGAAATCCGCCAGCTCCGCTATTTCCTCGACATCGCACGCACCGAGCACCTGACACAGTCGGCGCAGAACCTGTTCGTCACGCAGTCCACGCTGTCGCATGGCCTGCGCCAGCTGGAGCAAGAGCTGGGCGTGGCCCTGTTCGATCGGCTGGGCCGGGGGCTCAAGCTCTCGCAGGCGGGGGTGGCCTTTCGCACCTACGCGGCACGCGCGCTGCAGGAGATCGAGGCCGGCCGCATGGCGCTGGCCGACATGGGGGCGCTGCAGTCGGGTGTCCTCACCGTGGGTGTGATCCCGACCTTTTTGCACACCCTGGTGCCGGCGGCGGTGGCGGCCTTCAGCAGCGCGTACCCGGGTGTCAACGTGGTGGTGCGTGACCTGCGGGCCGGGCCCATCGAGGAGCAATTGGTGGAGGGGCAGCTCGACGTGGGAATCGCCTTTTATCCCACCGAGCGCGACGAGATCGAGACCGAGCCGCTGTTCGAGGAGCGGCTGCAGCTGGTGGTGAACCGGGCCCACCCGTTGGCGCGGCGGCGTACCCTGGCCCTGAAGGACCTGGCTGGGGTGCCGCTGGCCATGTTGCCGCGGGCGTTCACTACGCGGCGCCTGATTGATGAGAGCCTGCGGGCTGCTGGGGTGGTGCCTTTGGTTCGGGTGGAGATGGAGTCGGTGGAGGGCTTGCTTGATGTGTGCCGGTGGGGGGATCTGGCGAGCATTGCGCCTGAACGTGCTGCCTTGCAGGCGGCGGATCTGCACTCGATCAATCTGCATTCGCCGGGGATGGTGCGGCATGCGGGGATTTTGTGGCGCAAGGGGGCTTCTCGGAGTCGGGCGGCGTTGGAGTTTGCTGGTTTGTTGAGGCCTTGATTGTTGGTTTTGGTTGCTTCTGCTTTTTGG
>NZ_LMIJ01000001.1:142697-142873 GCF_001428665.1 Acidovorax sp. Root219 | reverse complement strand
CACGCACCCACCCCAGCCCCTGCGCTTCTCGGCGCAGCCAGCAGGGGTGGGGAGCGGGGTCAGAGACGGCTGCTGCTTCGCAGCTGCGCCTGGGGTCGGTTCGCGCTTTGCGCTGCCGACGAACTGGGCGATCGCTCTGACGAGCCGAGCGCAGCGAAGGACCACAGGCCGAGCGG
>NZ_LMIJ01000001.1:138563-142609 GCF_001428665.1 Acidovorax sp. Root219 | reverse complement strand
TTCTTTTGACGAAGCAAAAGAAGGTAGGTGCGCCGCCGGGCGCACACCCCGGCCTCCGCCCTCAATCAAGGCATGGCCTAACCACCGTCAACAAGGCTCATGGCGCAGCCGTCTTCGGCTCGTAATCACAATACCGCGGCACCACACACTCCCAACACCGCGGCTTGCGCGCCACACACACATACCGCCCCAGCAAGATCAGCCAGTGGTGCGAATCCACCGCATACGCATCCGGCACCCGCTTCACCAACTGCAACTCCACCGCCAACGGGTTCTTGCCCGGCGCCAGCCCCGTGCGGTTGCTCACCCGAAAGATGTGCGTATCCACCGCCATCGTGGGCTGGCCGAAGGCGACGTTGAGGACCACGTTGGCCGTCTTGCGGCCCACGCCGGGCAAGGCTTCGAGCTCCTCGCGCGTGCGCGGCACCACGCTGCCGTGCTGTTCTACCAGGATGCGGCAGGTGGCCATCAGGTTCTTCGCCTTCGTGCGGTACAGGCCGATGGTCTTGATGTAGCCCTCCAGCCCTTCGAGCCCCAGGTCCAGGATGGCCTGCGGCGTGCCCGCCGCCGGGAACAGCTTGAGCGTGGCCTTGTTCACGCCCACGTCCGTGGCCTGGGCCGAGAGCAGCACGGCGGCCAGCAGCTCGAACGGGGTGGTGTACTCCAGCTCCGTGTTGGGCATGGGGTTGGCGGCCTTGAGGGCGGCGAAGAAGGGTTCGATCTGCTCGGTTTTCATGGTGGGGAGGGGCCGTTGTTCTTGTCGGGTGCTGCATTGTCCCGCAGTGGATTCTTCACGGCGATTTGACGGCCGCAGCGCGTTTCTTTACAACGAATTTATACCGCGCTGCCTAGACTGCAAGCCATGTTTAACCCACTGCCTACCGCCGGCTTGGAAGCCGCCTGGCTCCCTGGCGCAGGCCCCCGCATGCTGCACCCCAGCCTTTCCCTGGTTTCGCTCCACCGCGTGGCGCTCGGCGCTGTTGCCCAAGACAGTCCGGATGACCTCGTGGTCCTTCCCCTGCGGTTGTCCGGCGCCGACGTACCCGCAGTGCGGCGCACCCTGCACCACATCCTGGGCCCCCGGCTGGCCTGCTACCGCATCGGGATGGACGTCGCGCGCCACGGCATCAGCGCCCACATCCACCTGCGCAGCAGCGAGCTGGCCACCTGCATGGCCCTGCTCACGGCCGGCATGCCACAGGCCGAGTTCGGCCGCATTGAGCGGCTGACAGGCGCAAGCACAAACACAAGCACAGGCACCCCATGCGTGGTGCATTGAGGGGGCTGCCTTCTGCACCACCCACCAGCGGCCCCATTGGTCTGGGCACGCTGGGGGATGCGCCTGCACTCGATGCCCTGGAGCGCGCTGCGTTCACCGGCGACCGCATCTCCCTGTCCAGCTGGCGGCGCCTGCTGCGCAGCCCGTCGGCCCGGGTGCTGGTGGCCCGCGATGGCGCAAGCGAGTGCGCAGCGGTGCCCGGCGCCTGCGTGGTGCTGCTGCGCAGAGGCACCTTCGTCGCGCGCTTGTACTCGCTGGCCGTCGCACCGCAGGCGCGCAACAGTGGGCTGGCCAGCGCCTTGGTCACCGAGGCCCTGGCCCATGCGCGCCGCGCAGGCTGTGCGCTGCTGCGGCTGGAAAGCCGGGCCGACAATGTCGGTGCCCACCGCCTGTTCCGGCGCTTTGGCTTCGTGCCATCGGGCCGCAAGAGCGCCTACTACGAGGATGGGGCCGACGCCATCTGCTTCCAGAAGGGCCTGTTCGACGACAAGGGCCAGGGCGCGCATCCGGTGCTCCGCAGCGCGCGGCACTACGGGCAGACGCTGGACTTCACCTGCGGCCCGTGCGCGCTGCTGATCGCCATGTCGGCTCTGGACCCTGCCACCGTGATGGACTAGGCCGCAGAGATCCGCCTGTGGCGCGAGGCGACCACGGTGTTCATGGCAGCGGGCCACGGCGGCTGCGGTCCGTTCGGGCTGGCCTGTGCGGCGCTGCACCGGGGCTTCGATGTGTCGGTGTATGCCGCAGCGGGCTCCTCGCTGTTCATGGACAGCGTGCGCGAGCCGCACAAGAAGCGCGTCATCCAGCGCGTGGAAGATGACTTCCAGGCCGAGCTGCTAGCGCGCGGCGTGCCTATCTTCGCGCTGCCGGTGTCCGCCGAGGGGGTGATCGAGCAGTTGCGCCTGGGCTACGTGCCCATCGTGCTCATTAGGGCCTGTTCACACTAATTTCGCGATCCCCGAAATTAGTGTGAACAGGCCCTACCTGTGGCGGCTGCACCGCGAGAAGGCGCCGCACTGGGTGGCGATCGTCGGCTTCGATGGCGCAGTGTTCCGCGTGCTCGACCCCATGGCCCGTTCCGGCGAAAGCGATGGCGGCATGTCGGTGAGCCTGGCCGAGTTCAAGAAGATCGCCCGCTACGGGCGCCGCCGTCAGACCGCGGCCGTCATCATTGCAAGCAAGAAAGAAGTTCCCCCGTGTCCTCAGAACATGTGATCGTGGTCGAAAAGCGCTCCGACTTCCGCTGGAGCGACCCCGGCGTGAAGATCGTCACCGCCGAGGAGTTCATTGCCGAAGGGCCCGAGGCGCGCAGCCGGGTTCGCAAGGTCACCAACCTGTGCAGGAGCTACAGCTACCTGGGCATAGGCTACTACTGCTCGCTGCTGGCCGAGGCGCGCGGCGACCGGGTGACACCGGGCGTGGAGGCCATCCTGGGCCTGGCGCGCGGCAAGGCGCGGGCGGCTTCGATCGCGGTGCTGGACCGGCTGATCGGCCCGCTGCCCGGCATACCGCGCTCGGTCAGCACGCTCACGCTGCAGGTGTTCTTCGGGCGAACGGAAGACGCCGAGTTTGCCGCGCTGGCACGCAAGGGCTTCGAGCTGTTTCGCTGCCCGCTGCTGGAGATCGTGGTCGAGCGCTGCGATGCCCCGCAGGGCTGGCATGTCGCGGCCCTGCAGGCGCTGGACCCGCGCGACGTGGACACGCACCGCGACGAGGTCTTCACCGAGGCGCTGGGCCACTTCACGCGGCGCAGCTGGCGCCCCGTGGCGGCCGTGGCCGCGCCGCGCATGGACCTGGCCATCCTGCACGACCCGGTCGACCCGCTGCCGCCGTCGAGCGCAGTCACGCTCGCCAGGCTCATCACCATCGGCGACAGCATGGGCATTGCTGCCGAGCTGATCGAGAAGAAGGATTTTTCGCGCCTGGCGCAGTTCGACGCCCTGTTCATCCGTGAAACCACGGCCGTCAACCACCACACCTTCCAGTTTGCCAAGCGGGCGGTGGCCGAAGGCATGCCCGTCATCGACGACCCGGTCTCCATCCTGCGCTGCACCAACAAGGCCTATCTGGCCGAACTGCTGCGCGGCCACGGCATTGCCACACCGCGCACGCACATGCTCAGCCGCCGCACGCTGGCCGACTTTCAGCATGGGCTGGCCTACCCGGTGGTGGTCAAGGTGCCCGATGGCTCGTTCAGCCGCAGCGTGAAGAAGGCCGACCACTTTGCGCAGCTGCAGGAGATCGCGCGCGAGATGCTCAAGGAATCGGAAGTCATCCTGGTGCAGGAGTACATGTACACCGACTTCGACTGGCGCATCGGCATCCTCGCGGGCCAGCCGCTGTTTGCCGCCAAATACTTCATGTGCGACGGGCACTGGCAGATATTGCAGCACGGCGACAACGGCCAGTACACCGAGGGCCGCACCCTGGCCGTGGCCCTGCCCGAGGTGCCACCCCATGTGCTGGCCGCTGCCACCGCCGCAGCGCGCCTGGTGGGCGATGGCTTCTACGGCGTGGACCTCAAGTGCAACGCCAGCGGCGCCCATGTGATCGAGATCAACGACAACCCCAACCTGGATACCGGGGTGGAAGACGCCATCGGCGGCGATGCTGTGTACCGCCGCCTGCTGGGCCATCTGCTCGGCCGCGTGGAGCAGCGGCTGCACCGGGGGCAGGGCAGCGGGGTCTGCGCGCCGGAGGGGCTGGTGTTGGCAAGCACAAGCCGCATGGTGCAGCACGCTTAGAGCGGCTAACAAAACTCTTCTGA
>NZ_LMIJ01000001.1:120086-138549 GCF_001428665.1 Acidovorax sp. Root219 | reverse complement strand
CGTACTGCCTGCGACGCAGCGCCTAGCCAGAACCGCTTCGCTGAGTTTTGTTAGCCGCTCTTAGCCTGCCCGGTGCCCGTCGATCAGCTGCCCGCGCAGGAATTCGAGGAACATGCGCACCCCTGCCGGCAGGGTGCGCCCGCCCAGCGTCTGCACCTCCACCGCGCGGGCGCTCATGCCGGGCTCGCGGATCTGGGCGGCGTGCAGTTCGCCGCGCTGCACGCGGTCGCGCACCGTCACCTCGCCCGATATCGACAGTCCGCCGCCGTGCAGCACGAAGTGCGTCAGCGTCTCGAAGTGGTTGCACACCAGCACCGGTTCGAACACCAGGCCGCGCTGGCTGCAGCCGATGTCGAACAGCTGGCGCACGGTGTTGTCGCGCTCGGGCAGGGCGATGGGGTGGGGGTGCATCTGCGCCAGGGTGATCGATTTGAAGCGCGCCAGGGCATGGTCGGGCCGCATGATGGCGATCACCGGTGAGGCCTCGCGGTGCTGCACGCTGATGTCGCGCTCGGCCGCGCGGCTGTAGGTCAGGCCGATGTCTGCGTCGCCGTGCAGCACCGCCGTGGTCACCGCCGCCGGACTGGCCACGCGCACGTGGAACTGGATGCCCGGGTACTGCGTGCGGAACTGCGCCATCACGCGCGGCAAGAACTCGATGGCAAAGCCGGCGGAGCTGCACAGCCGCACCAGCCCGGTATGCAGCCCCTGCAGCGCCTTGATGTCGGCTACCACGCGGTCGGCCTCCAGCGCGCCGCGCCGCGCATGGGCGGCCAGCATCTCGCCGGCCGCGCTGGGTGCCATGCCGCGCGGGCGCCGGTCGAACAGGGGCACGCCCAACAGATCCTCCAGCGCCGCCACCTGCCGGCTCACCGCCGAGGGCGACACGCTGAGCCGAGTGGCCGCCTCGCTCACCGAGCCGCTGCGCACCACCTCCAGAAAGTAGCGCAGGGCCGTGTCCTGCAGGCGGCTGGAGAGCATGGGTGACCTCTTGTGGTTTGCGCAAAACGCAAGGGTAACCTCAGAAATCGTCGATTGCAGAAAAGCAGCAGCCTGCCTATGCTGACTTCGAAATGACTTATTCGAACGCAGCCGCCACCATGCCCGACTTCTCCAGCCTGCCCGCCACGGGCATCGCCCCCAGCGGCATCGTCGCCCATACGGCCACGGGCCTGTCGCGCGCCATCCATGCCCGCGAGGTCTCGTGCGTGGAAGTGCTCGACGCCTACCTGGCCCAGGTGGACCGCCTGAACCCCGTGGTCAACGCCCTGGTGGCCATGGCCGACCGCGGTGCATTGCACGCCCTGGCGGCCGAGCGCGATGCGCAACTGGCGCGTGGCCAGAGCCTGGGCCCGCTGCACGGCATGCCCCAGGCGCCCAAGGACATCGCGCCCGCTGCGGGCATGGTCACCACGCGCGGCTCCCCCCTCTTCGCCGGCCAGGTCACCACCACCGATGCCGTGGTGTTCGAGCGCATGCGCGCCAGCGGTGCGCTGTTCATCGGCCGCACCAATTCGCCCGAGTTCGGCCTGGGCGGGCACACCTACAACCCGGTGTACGGCACCACGCGCAACGCCTTCGACCCGGCGCGCTCGGCCGGCGGCAGCAGCGGCGGTGCCGGCGTGGCCGTGGCCCTGCACATGCTGCCCGTGGCCGATGGCTCGGACA
This sequence comes from Acidovorax sp. Root219, assembly GCF_001428665.1. Taxonomy (GTDB): domain Bacteria; phylum Pseudomonadota; class Gammaproteobacteria; order Burkholderiales; family Burkholderiaceae_C; genus Acidovorax. Next base: position 136,881 of record NZ_LMIJ01000001.1, on the reverse strand, counting down.
TGATGGGCTCGCTGCGCACGCCGGCCGCGTTCAACAATGTGTATGGCCTGCGCACTTCGCCCGGCCTGGTGCCGCACGGGCCGTCGGAGGAGGTGTTCTTCCAGCAGTTCAGCGTGACCGGGCCCATGGCGCGCAACATCCCCGACCTGGCGCTGCTGCTGTCGGTGCAGGCCGGTTTTGACGAGCGCCTGCCGCTCACGCGCCGCAGCGACGACGTGGCTGCCTTCGGCCAGCCGCTGGAGCGCGACTTCAAGGGCACGCGCATCGGCTGGCTGGGCGACCTGGGCGGCTACCTGCCCACCGACCCAGGCCTGTACTCCACCTGCGAGAAGGCACTGGGCCATTTCCGCACCGTGGGCTGCACGGTGGAGAAGGCCGTGGTTGACTTCGATATGGAGCAGCTGTGGAAGGCCTGGCTCGATCTGCGCAGCTTCAGCGTGGCGGGTGCCAATGCGGCGCTCTACCACGACAGTGCCAAGCGCGCCCAGCTCAAGCCCGAGGCGGTGTGGGAGATACAGCGCGGCCTGGCGCTGACTGCCATGCAGGTCTATGACGCAGCGCGCGTGCGCACGGCCTGGTACCAGGTGCTGCGCGGGCTGTTCACGCGCTTCGACTTCCTGGTGCTGCCCGCGGCCCAGGTGTTCCCTTTCGACGCCAGCCTGGACTGGCCGCACGAAGTGGCCGGGCGCCGCATGGACACCTACCACCGCTGGATGGAAACCGTGGTGCCCGCCACCATGGCCGGCCTGCCCGCGCTGGCGGCGCCCGCGGGCTTTGGCCCCGAGGGCCTGCCGGCCGGCCTGCAGATCATCGGGCCCGCGCAGTCCGACGCGGCCGTGCTGCAGATCGGCCATGCGTACGACCTGGCCAGTGGTTACTCGCGTGTGCGCAGTCCGCTGCTGCGCTGATCGGTTGCCGTCGTTCTTCGCCTCCCCCCATCCCTTCGTCCTGTTGCTCCTGGAGATGTTCCCCATGCCCATGCCGCGCTCCCGTTTCCTGTCGTGTCTTGTGGCCGGTGCAGCCGTGCTGGCGGTGCCCGCCGTAGCGTTGGCGCAGCAGGGCTACCCTGATCGCCCCATCAAGCTCGTCGTGCCCTTTGCACCCGGCGGTGCCACCGACATCCTGGGGCGCCTGCTGGCCACCTCGATGGGCGAGCGCCTGGGCCAGCCCATGGTGGTGGAGAACCGGGCCGGTGCCGGCACTGTGGTTGGGGCCTCCATCGTGGCCAAGGCCCCGGCCGATGGCTATACGCTGCTGCTGGGCGCCAACACCACCTTTACGCTGAACCCCGCCATCCGCAGCAACCTGCCGTACGACCCCGTGCGCAGCTTCACGCAACTGGGCCTGGTGGCCGACATGGGCCTGCTGCTGGTGGCCCACAACGACACGCCCGGCAGCACGCTCAAGGACGTGATCGCCCAGACCCGGGCCGCGCCCGAGAAGTTCTCGTATGGCTCCTACGGCACCGGCTCGTCGGTGCACTTCGGCGGCGAGGTGCTCAAGTCCACCACCGGCGCGAAGATGCTGCACGTGCCCTTCAACGGCAGCGCGCCCAACCTCACCGCGCTGATGGGCGGGCAGGTGCAGTTCGCGGTCGATACGGTGGTGGCATCCACCCCGCTCATCAAGGCCGGCAAGATCAAGCCCATCGTCGCCCTGGGCGCGCAGCGCCTGGCCCTGTTGCCCAGTGTGCCCACCGTGGCAGAAAGCGGCTACCCCGGCTTCGACATGGGCTCGTGGTTCGCTTTCGTCGGGCCCGCCGGCCTGCCCGCGCCCGTGCAGGCCAAACTGGAGAAGGCCCTGGCCGACACCATGGCCTCGGCCGAGTTCAAGAAGAAGCTGGTGGACATCGGGCTCACGCCCTCCTGGTCCAACGGCGACGGCCTGCGCGCCCGCATCGAGCGCGAGCTGCCGGCCATGCGCGCGGTGGCGGCCAGGGCGGATATCCGCAGCGACTGACTAAAAGCGGGCGGATGTTGCTTGACCCGAGTTCCAGAGCACCTGTGAAACCGGTAAGGTCAGGGTGCGCATCGGTGTTGTGATCAAGGGCTGAATCGGTTGCACAATGCGCGCAAACCCCAGATTCTTCATGCAACACATCAGCCTGTCTCTATTTGCTTTTCTGTCCTGCTGCTGGCCTCTGCAGGCACTGGCCTGCATGTGCCCTCTGACAACAGACAAAGAGCGTATCGGCGCGGCCCAGTTGATCTTCGAGGGCAAGGCCGTCAATATCCAGCCAGTGGCTGCATTGCACGCGCCGAGTGACAAAGCCCTGCCCGAGCTCCTGCGAACAACGGGACTTATGCGCGCGACATTCCGTGTGACCAGGCTCTGGAAGGGTGAGCCGGAAGGCCGGGTGGATGTGGACTACGCCGAAGGCAATGGCAGCAACTGTGGCTGGCGGCCCTATGTCGGCGACCTCATGCTTGTGTATGCGCATGGCAGCACGACCAAGGGCTACACCACCAGCGCATGCTCTGCGAGCGGAAACATCAGGGAACTGGCTGCCTACCGGGCCCGGCTCGATGACATCGAGCAGCGCCTGGCGCGCGATGCTGCAGATCCCCAGGCGCTGCGTGAGCGGGAGTCGCTGGAGCGGGAGTATGGCGAACGGGTGGGTGGAGAGCGGCCGGCAGTGCGCTGAAATGTGCTGCTCACCATGGGCCGTTGGGCGCAATTTGCCCCAGTAGCCATGCGTTTGGCGAAGCCTTTTGGCATTTCGTCGCAATGCGATAGAACTCGTGGATGTGTGTGCCTACAGTGCCGTCAAGCCGCTGCCGTAGCGGCCCTTGAAGGAAGACACACCATGATGAAGACACTGTTCCAGACCCTTGCCGCCGCCGCCCTGCTGGGCCTCGCCGGCCAGGCCGGCGCGCAACAAGCCGGTTACCGCACGCTCACCGTCCCGGGTGACGCGCCCATCAGCGTCGCATTGTTCTACCCCACGGCCGCAGTCGCCCGCGCCCTGCCCATGGGCCCCTGGCAGCCCCTGGTTGCACCGGGCGCTCCGGCGGGGCAGGCGCCGCTCAAGGGGCTGGTGCTGATTTCGCACGGCACGGGTGGCTCCGAGGTGGGGCACCACAACCTGGCCACCCGGCTGGCCAGGGATGGCTACCTGGTCGCGGCCCTGCGCCACCCCGGCGACAACTGGCAAGACCGCTCCATGATCACCTCGGGCCACTACTTCGGCGAGCGCCCTCGCCAGGTCAGCCGGGTGCTCGACGCGCTGCTGGCCAGCCCCGAATGGGGTAGCCGAATCCCGGCGGAGCGCATCGGCGCCGTGGGGCATTCGGCCGGGGGCTATACGGTGCTGGCATTGGCCGGGGCCGAGGCCGAACCCGCGCGCGCGGCCCGGCACTGCGCTACCGTCCAGGACGACCCGGGCTTCTGCTCCCTGGCCAAGGGGTCCCCGGCAGGCGCTGCGGTGCCTGCCGCCAGCGGCAAGGGCGTTGCGCCAGACGCCTTGCGCGTCTCGGTGCCCGACCGCCGCATCCGCGCCGTGGTCGCCCTGGCCCCCATGGCCGTGGTGTTCACCCCCGAGAGCTTAGTGGCCATCACCGTGCCGGTGCGCGTCATCGTGGCCGAGCGCGATGTGGTGCTGGTCGGCAAGTACCACGGCGGCCACGTGGTCGCCCACCTGCCCAGGGCCCAGGCCAGCACGGCAGCGGGGGCGGGGCACTTCGCTTTCATGGCGCAGCCGTCCATGCCGCTACCGTCCGATGCGGGCGATGCCGCCGCCAACCCGCCGGGCTTCGACCGCGTGGCCTACCAGCCGCAGCTGGAGAACCAGGTGGCGGAGTTCTTTGCGCAGCAGTGGCGGTGAGAGGCATCGCCGCTACGGCAAAACGCACTGCGGTCTGCGCAGGCTCCTTTGGTGAACGCTGACGCCCGGTATCCTCACTCCAGGCGCCGAAGTGCGTCTCCGATCTTTTCGGCCAGCGCTTTGAGGGGCGCGCTGAGTTCGGCTTCCATCTCCAGCGCGCTTTGCGGGGTGGTGACACTCATGTTGAGCACGTAGATGGAGCCGCTGGGCGTGACGATGGGGATCGCGAGGGCGACCACCTCGGGTTGCCAGGAGGCGGTGCAGTAGCCCTTTTCGCCGAACTGCTGCACCGCCGCGAGGATCTCTTCGCGCAACGCCTTCCAGCCAGACAGACGCTGCTGACCCAGCCTGGCCATCAGCCCGCGCCGCTGCGCTTCGGAGATCGCGCACAGATACGCGCGCCCCAGGGATGTGAGTTCAATGGGCACGCGCTGGCCCGCCACCACGCTTCGCAGCGATACCTTCCTGTTGTAGCGGATGGACTCCAGATACACCATCTCCTCGCGGTCCGCCACGGCCAGCCCCACGTTGACGCGCAGCTTCTCCGCCGCAGTGCGCATCAACGGCGCCGCGATCTGCAGCACCGGTGAGCCCGATCGCATGGCGTGCGCAAAGCTCAGTACCGGGGCCGCAAGCCGATAGGCGCGCCGCGCGCCGTCATGCTCCAGCAGACCGCACTGCACCAGGGTCTGCGCCAGTCTGCTGACGGTGGCCCGCGACAGCCCCGTGCGCTCCGCCAACTCGCCGTTTCCCAGCAGATCAGCGCCTGGCCGGAACGCCCGCAGGAGCTCCACCCCACGCTCCAGCGACCGGTTCAAGGTGGGCTCCTCATGGTTCTTGCGTCTTGCGGCACTGCTGGAAGGTGGGGTCATGGTGGTCTTTGTCGAGGGTATTCATTTCCAACCAGTGGAATGAAGGGGGTGCACTGGAGAAGGCGTTCTCTTACTCTAACCCTGTGAGTGAGGCGGTCGATCATGCCGCTCCCTGAGGCCACTTGACGTGGGTCAAATCCCTATAAATGGAGACAAAAAATGCACCAATCCCTGCTTTCTGCGCGTTCGCGCATCGCTTTGGTCATCGCGACCGCAGCGGTCTTGAACGGCTTGAACGCCGCTCCTGCCAACGCGGCGTTCCCAGACAAACCCGTGCGCATCATCGTGCCATTTGCGCCAGGTGGCGGTACGGACCTGGTCGCTCGCTCCATGACGGTGGTCATGGGCCAGGAGCTGGGCCAGCCGGTGATCATCGACAACAAGCCCGGCGCTGGAACCCTCATCGGAACCGATGCGGCAGCCAAGAGCGCGCCTGACGGCTACACCATGGTGATGGCGACCGTGGCGCATGTGGTCAATCCCAGCATTCAGCCCAAGCTGCCCTACAACCACGACAAGGACTTCGCACCCGTGATGCTGGTGGGTGTATCACCCAATGTGCTGGTCGTGCGGGCCAGCAGTCCGTACAAATCCGTGAAGGACGTCATCGCCGCCGCCAAGGCGGACCCAGGCAAGCTTTCCTTTGCGTCGCAGGGGGCGGGCACATCGGCCCATCTGGCCGGTGAATTGTTCAAGAACCTCACTGCAACGAACCTGATCCATGTGCCCTATCGCGGAGCGGGACCCGCCCTCACCGACTTGCTGGGCGGCCAAGTGGATGTGATGTTTGCCACAGCGGCAGCCGTGGGAACCATGGTTGACAAGGGGCAACTGCGAGCCTTGGCGGTGACGACGGCGGCACGCTCCAACTCACATGTCCTGTTGAAGGTGCCGACCGTCGCGGAGAGCGGCGTTCCGGGGTACGTGGCCGACAGCTGGTACGGCCTTTTCGCCCCTGCAGGAACACCTCCCGATGTGATCGAAAAGCTCAACGCCGCAGCCAGGAAGGCGGTCTTCACCGATGCCTTCCGCAAGAAGATGGAAGCCGAAGGGCTCATCGTCAAGGGCAGCTCACCCCAGGAATTCGACACCTACGCCAAGGGCGAAGAGGCCCGCTGGCGCAAGGTCGTCAAGGACAACAAGATCACCAATGACTAGCCTTTCGAAAGCAGAAAATGACCACAGAGCTCATTGAACTCAACGTTACCCATGGCATCGCCACGCTCACGCTGAACCGCCCTGACAAGCGCAATGCGATGAGCGACGATATGCGCACCGAGTTCATCGCGGCGCTGGAGCATGTCAGCGCCGAAAAATCGATACGGGCGCTGGTGCTCACCGGCAACGGCAAGGGATTCTGTGCGGGCGGTGACATCTCCGGCATGGAGCGCCGCATGAACGCCCCCACCGGGGAAATCGCCTTCAACGGCTGGCACCGCCAGCAGCGCGTGCACCACACGCAGACCCTGCTGCACACCATGCCCAAGCCCACCATCGCCGCAGTGAACGGCGCGGCGTCCGGGCTGGGCGCCGACACGGCGCTGGCATGCGATTTCATCATCGCCAATGAATGGGCGAATTTCTCCTGGTCCTACATCCACCGCGGCATCATTCCCGATGGCGGAGGCATGTACTTCCTGCCCCGCCGCGTCGGGCTGCCCAAGGCCAAGGAGCTGATCTTCACGGGCCGCAAGGTCGATGTGGACGAGGCGCTGGCCATGGGCATCGTGGACCGAAAGACCTCGGCGCAGACGCTGGTGGTCGATGCGCAGGCCTGGGCAGCCGAGCTCAGCCAGGGTTCGGCCACCGCACTGGCGCTGGGCAAGGCGATCCTGGACCAAACCTTCGAGATGTCGGCACAGCAGGTGTTCGCACAAGGCAGCCAGGCACAAGGCATCTGCTACACGAGCACCGAGCACCGCGATGCGGTGATGGCCTTTTTGGCAAAGGCTTCGGCAACTGCCAGCAAGGAGTAACACCCATGAACGCCATTTCCCGCCTCCTCCAGCCCCGCAGCGTGGCCATCATTGGCGCATCCGCCGATGCCGCCAAGACCGCAGGCCGCCCCGTGTCCTATCTGCTCAAGCACGGCTTTGCCGGCGAAATCTACCCGGTCAACCCCAAGGTGGACCGGATCGGCGACCTGGTCTGCTACCCGGACATCGCTTCGCTGCCTGCGGTGCCTGACGTCGGTATCGTCCTGCTGGGCGCGGAGCGGGCGCACCTGGCCGTGCGGGACCTCGCAGCCCGGGGCACTGCCGCGGTCATCGTCCTGGCCAGCGGCTATACCGAAACCGGCGAGGAGGGCGCACGCCGGCAGCAGCAACTGATCGAGGCCGCAGGCGATATGCGCATTCTGGGCCCCAACACCATCGGTCTCGTCAATTTGACCGACTCCATCGTGCTGTCGGCCACCGGTGCGCTGGAGATGGCGCATTTCCCGGTGGGCGGCATTGGCGTCGTGTCGCAAAGCGGCGGCATCCTGGGTGCACTGCTGTCGCGCGCAGCGGCGCGTGGCGTGGGCTTGTCCAAATTGATCTCCACCAGCAACGAGGTGGACCTGGAACTGGCCGACTTCATCGACCACCTGGCCGATGACGAGGCCACCAAGGTCATTGCCCTGTATGTGGAGACCGTGCGCGACCCTGCCAAGTTTCGCAGCGCCTGCCTCAAGGCCGCGCGCGCCGGCAAGCCGGTGGTGGCGTTCAAGATCGGCCGCTCCGAAGCCGGTGCGAAGGCGGCTGTTTCGCACACCGGTGCGCTGGCTGGCGCCGACCGCATGTACGACGCGCTGTTCAAGCAGGTCGGCGTGATCCGCGCGCACACCTTCAGCGACCTGCTGGACATTCCGGCCGCGCTGGCCACCGGCCGCAAGCTGCATGGCAAGCGCGTCGCCATCCTGACCTCCACTGGCGGCGCCGGCACGCTGGTGTCCGACGATCTGGGCATGGCCGGCTTCGACACCCCCGCACCCGACGCCGCCACGGCCGAGGCCCTGCGTGCGCTGCAGACCGGTGACCATGCCGTGCTGGACCGCAACCCCATCGACGTGACGCTGGCCGGCCTCCAACCCGACCTGCTGCGCGGGGCCATCAATGTGCTGCTCAAGAGCCCAAGTTACGACGCGCTGACCATCATCGTGGGCTCTTCCAGCCTGGCCATGCCCGAGCTGCTGGCCAGTGCCATAGGGGACTGCCTGCCCCATTCCGACAAGCCGGTGATTGCTTACGTCAGTCCGCATGCGCCCGAAGTGGGAGCGCTGCTCACGCAGCGTGGCGTGCCTGCTTTCGCGGCGGCGGAGAGCTGCACGGCGGCCCTGCACGCCATGTTCCAGGTGGCGCAGTTGCAACCGCAGGTCGAGTGCAGCGAGCCAGCTGCGCTGGTGGCTGTGCAAGATCTGCCGACCGGCGCTCTGGACGAATACCAGGCCAAGCAGCTGTTCACACGCTTCGGCGTGCCCTGTGCGGGCGAACGCATCGTCGCCTCTCCCGCCGAGGCCGAAGCTGCAGCGCGTGAACTGGGTGGCCGCGTGGTGCTGAAGATTCTCTCGGCCGAGATCACGCACAAGAGCGACGTGGGCGGTGTGGCGGTGAACCTGACGGCCGAGACCATCGGTGCGCGCCTCGGCGCCATGGCGTCGGAAGTCGAGACCAAGGCCGGCGTGCTGCCCAAGCGCTTCCTCGTCCAGGAGATGGTCGGTGGCGGCACCGAGCTGATCCTGGGCATGCACCGTGACGCACTGGGTACGGCCATCTTGCTGGGCATGGGGGGTGTCACGGCCGAGCTGTTCAAGGACACGACCATGCGCCTGCTGCCACCCAACGGCTGGCTGTCGCGCGCTGATGCGCTGGCCATGGCGCAGGAGCTCAAGACCTGGCCGCTGCTGGATGGCTTTCGTGGCCGGCCGCTGGCCGACGTCGATGCACTGGTCACCGCCATCGTGGCCTTCTCGCAGATGGCGGCCCAGCTCGGCGAGCGCCTGGTCGAAGCCGAGATCAACCCGGTGTTCGTGCTTCCCCAGGGCCAGGGAGTTCGCGCGGCCGACGGTGTGGTGGTGCTGGCCTGATGGCTGCGAAGCGGGCACGAAGTGCTTGAGAATTTGTCCCCCTGTCTGGAAACCTGAAATGCACGCTACAGAAATCTTTGCCCGGTATGCCACCGAGTTCCAGCGACAACCGCTGTCCGGCGAGGTGATCCACCACGCCAAGCGTGCCGTGATCGATTGGTACGCCTCCCTGTTCCCGGGGCTGAACACACCGCCCGTCGCGATCCTGGAGCAGACCCTTGTGGACGACCTCGACCGGGGGCGCGCTTTCCTGGGGGGCGGGCGTGCGAGCACCGCGCGCACCGCCGCACTCATCAACGGCGCTGCGGCGCATGCGGCCGAGGTGGACGACAGTTTTCGCGATGCGATGTACCACCCGGGCGCCGCCACCATTGCGGCCGCATTGGCTGCGGGGCAGGACCTTGGCGTCTCGGGTCTCGATTTTCTGCGCGGGGTGGTGCTCGGCTACGAGGTGTCTACCCGTATCGGCGTGGTGATGGGCCGGCCCCACTACCAGTTCTGGCACAGCACCGGTACCGTCGGCAGCTTTGGCGCAGCGGCCGCGGTGGGCGGGCTCATGCGGCTGGATGGGCCTGCGTTTGCCCACGCGCTGGCAACCGCCGCGACCTTTGCCGCCGGGCTTCAGCAGGCGTTCCGCATGGACTCGATGTCCAAGCCCCTGCACGCAGGGCGCGCGGCCGAGGCGGGCTTGCTTGCCGCGCAGCTGGCCTCGCGCGGCCTGACCGGATCGCTCGACGTGCTGGACGGGGAAACCGGTCTGGGCCAGGCCATGAGCAATGGTCCCGATTGGTCCCAGGTCGGCGCAACGCTGGGACAGGACTTTCACATCACCCGCCTGACGTTCAAGAACCACATCGGGTGCGGCCACACGTTTGCAGCCATCGATGGCGCGCTGGAACTGCGGCAGCGTCACCAGCTCCAGGCCGACCAGATCAAGAGCGTGCGGGTGGCGACCTACCGTCCCGCCCTCGACATCGCCTGCTACACCCATCCGACCACGGCCAACGAAGCACGGTTCAGCCTGAGCTACGTGGTGGCCACTGCGCTATCGCATGGCAGCGTTCGTCTGGCGGCCTACGACCCAAACCGCCTGGACGACCCCGCTACCCGCGCGCTGATGGAGCGCATAACCGTCGAGGTGGATCCGATGCTCGATGCCGCCTTTCCGGGCCAGCGGTCTGCGCGCATCGACATCGAGACGGTGGATGGGCGCCAGCTCTCGCACTTTCAGCCCAACCGCAAAGGCGACCCGGAGCAGGCCCTCACGGACGCTGAGCTGGACGGCAAATTTCTGGAGTTGGCAGAACCTGTCATCGGGCAGGCGCGGTCCCAGTCGCTGCTGGCCAGGCTTTGGGTGCTGGACGCAAGCGCAACCCTTGCGCTGTGATGGCTGGCGCGCCCTGGCATTTCGATGGGTCCGCGCAGGCTCATCTGTTCCGAAGCCACAGGCGTTAGGGGTGGGTCAGGCTGCGCGCCTCACTGCCACATAAAGCCAGCATGCGAAGACTCCGGTCTCTGGGGCCATCGCAAAGTCCTCGTCATAGACCTCGATGGCCGGGCGCGCATCCAGCACCCATCCCTCGGGGATCTGCCCCGGGGCGCCCATGCTGGCCCAGGCCGCACCGATCTCGGCGCTCGTGCCTTCGAAGCGCTTGCACGCATAGTCGCCGCCCGGAAAATCCTGCACCTGCGCATCCGTCCCCGTGCGCAGGCCCACACCCACCTGTACGCAGGCGTCGTAACGGCATTGCTCGGGCGGCGTGCAGGCGGGGTTGTCCAGGCTGATGCCGTAAAACTTGGGGCGTGGCTCGCTCAGGCGGTGCTCGGCGCACCACTGGCCAAAGCGCTCCCATAGCTGGCCCAGGGCGGGGCCGTAGGGGCCGGTGTGGCGCATGCAGGCCAGGCGCATTTTGGGTAGTTGGCGGATTTCGAGGGGCATGGTCAGTGTCTCCGTTGTCTGGGTTGGCGGTATGCGGCATGCGCTGTTGGCTCCGGACCTATTTTGCCCACAGACGCCCGCTGGATTCCTTTTGGCGCGTGCACGTGGCATCGGCGCGCGCGGCCCCTCCGAGCCCCGGCTCGTGTGAGAGGGCGGCGCGGCACAGAGTGTGAGGGGGCGGATTCAACGGCGAAGCGCGACAGCTGGTATCGTCAAGCCAAGCACCGGACCCTCGCATGAACGACAAACTGCTGGCCCTTCGACTTTTCGCGCGCGTTGCGCGCACGGGAAGCTTCTCCGCCGCAGCGCGGGAGCTCGACCTGTCGCAGCCGTCGGTCTCACGCATCATCGCGGCACTGGAAAAGGACGTGGGCGGAGCTTTGGTCACCCGAACGACGCGGGCCGTCACGCTCACCGACGTCGGCAGCGACTATCTGGCACGTGTGGAAACGATCCTGGCGGCGCTTGAAGAGGCCGACCATGTGGCGCGGGGATCGCTGGAATTGCGTGGGTCGCTGCGTGTCGCCATGCCCTCGAGCTTTGGCGTGCGCGAAATCGTTCCTGTGATGCCGGGATTTCTCGCGCGCCATCCTGCACTGAACGTCAGCTTGTTGATGAGCGACCAACGGCAAGACACCATCAAGGAAGGCGTTGATGTCGCACTTCGCCTCGGCGTGTTGGCAGACTCGAGCGCAACCGCGCGCCTGATGGGCCGAACGCAGCGGATCGTTGCGGCATCGCCCACCTACCTGAAGGCAAACGGCACGCCCAAGGCACCAGCAGACTTGGCTGCGCATGCGGTGATCGTAGGGCCTGCAGGAACGAGCGCCGGCACGTGGTCCTTTGAGAGGGAGGGCCAGAGCGTATCCGTGCGCATCCACAGTCGTCTGAACGTGTCCGCCAACGAAGCGGCGGTCGCCGCCGCTGTGGCAGGCATCGGTGTAGTGACGACAGCCCTGTGGGGCTGTCGTGCCGAACTGGCCAACGGTTCGCTGATTCAGGTGCTGTCGGATTGGCGCATGGGCGATGTCGAAGTCCACGGCATGTTCACGCCAGGACGACCGCCCAAGCCCTCGGCACGCGCGCTGGTCGAATACCTGATCGCGGAACTTCGTCGGTAGGAGCGTGCGCGGTGCCCCGCTTGTCAGCCGGGCAGCTTCGCCGCCAGCAGGTCGATCTTCTCGATGCTCGGTGGCGTGCTGAGCAGGGCCTCGGCGTTGGCCATCAACGCAGCGGCAATGGGGCCGCTCAGGTGGGCCTGGCGGCCCTCCTCATCGGCAAAAGTGTCAAAGACGCCAAACGTGGAGGGGCCGAACCGCAACGCGAACCAGGTGGTGGTCTGCAACTCGGCGTTGGCAAGTGGCAGGGCGCCGGCAAGGAAAGCGGCAACGGCTGCCTCCTGGCCTGGCTTGGCCTCGAGGCGGACGAACAGGGCAAATTTGGACATGGAGTGATCCTCTGGTCGAACAGGTGAATGAGGTTGCGAGCCGTGAGTTTCCCCGTGATCGCTGTAGTCAGCGAGTGGCAAGAACGCCAACATCATTATCATTATTGCCATGCGCCTCCACATTCTCGTTCTTGATGGTGTGTTCGACCTGGGCCTGGCGGCGCTTGCCGACACGTTCGGCACGGCCAACCAGTTGGCGGGGTCGCTCGCGCAGGTGCCTGGGCCTGTTGAAGTGACGCTGGTGGGCGTTCGGCGACGCGTGCGCACCGCGCAGGGGCTCACGGTGCCGGTCGTGCCTGTGAGCCAGGTGATGGCGCCTGATGTGGTGCTCGTGCCCGCGCTCGGCGCCAAGATGCCGGACGTGCTTGCGGCGCGCCTCGCGCAAGCAGACGTTGCCGACGCCATCCTTGCCTTGCAGCGGTGGTCGAACGCCGGTGCTATGGCGGGTGCGGCATGCACCGGCACATTTGTACTGGCCGAGAGCGCATTGCTCAATGGCCACCGCGCCACGACGTCGTGGTGGCTGGCGCCGATGTTTCGGCAGCGTTATGCGCAGGTCGCGCTCGACGAATCCAGCATGCTCGTGAAGTCCTCCGGATTCATCACGGCCGGCGCAGCCCTCGCTCATCTCGACCTTGCGCTGAGCATCGTCCGCAGTCGCAGCCCTGCGCTGGCAACGCTGGCGGCGCGCTACCTGCTGATCGAGGCGCGCGGCTCGCAAGCCGAGTTCGTCATCCCGGACCACCTGTCCCACGCAGACCCCGTCGTCGAGCGTTTCGAGGGCTGGGCCAGGCAGCAATTGGCACGGGGTTTCTCACTCGACGAGGCGGCCATCGCAGTTGGCGCCAGCAAACGCACGTTGTCGCGGCGCCTGCACAGTGTCTTGGGAAAGACGCCGCTGTCGTACTTCCAGGACCTGCGTGTCGAACGTGCGGTGCATCTGCTGCGCACGGGCAGCGAGAGCATCGACCAGATCGCCGCGCAGATCGGTTACGCCGATGGTGTCAGCTTGCGCGTCCTGTTGCGGCGCAAGCTGGGCCGCGGCGTGCGGGAGTTGCGCACGCGTGCCTGATGAGGCCGAACGCGCTCCATCGCTGAAGGTCAAGGGGAGCAAATGCGGGGGCCTGGCTTGCTCGGTCAGGTTCGACTCCTCGTCCAGCGCCCTGAGATCTTCGTCCCGATTCGTGGGGCGAGCGATCCATCTGGCGAATAAGTCTTAGTTGCCTGCGCACCTATTCACGCGTGCCTCGATCATCGACAGTTTGTCCAGGCGCCAAGGTGGCGCCGTCAACCCAAAGGACAGAAATCCATGACTACTCTCAACGGCAAGGTTGCCATCGTCACCGGCGCCTCCAAGGGCATCGGCGCCGGAATCGCCAGGCTTTTCGCCCAATCCGGCGCTTCGGTCGTCGTGAACTACTCGACCAGCAAGGACGCAGCGGATGCTCTGGTCGCCGAGATCAAGGGTGCCGGCGGCAAGGCCGTCGCCATCCAGGCCGACTTCTCGAAGACCGCTGACATCAAGCGGCTTTTCGAAGAATCGAAGCGCGCCTTCGGCACGCTCGACGTCCTCGTGAACAATGCTGGCGTCTACGCGTTCGGCCCTCTCGAAACCGCAACGGAGCAGGAATTCCATCGCGAGTTCACCACCAACGTGCTCGGCGTCATCACCGCGACGCAGGAAGCGGCCAGGTACTTCGGGCCGAATGGCGGCAGCATCATCAACATCAGCTCCATCGCCAGTGTCGGCTTCATGCCCAACTCGGTGATCTACGCTGCGAGCAAGAGCGCGGTCGACGCCATCACGCGCGTGACCGCGATGGAGCTCGCGCCGAAGAATATCCGCGTCAACACCCTGGCGCCGGGTGGCACTATCACCGAAGGCATCGCAGCGCTGGGCTGGTCGGAGGAGACGGTCAAGGCCATTGTCGCAACGATCCCGTTCGGTCGTCCGGGCAAGCCGCAAGACATCGCCCGCGTGGCGCTGTTCCTGGCCTCCGATGATTCGGCCTGGGTGACCGGCGAGCGGATCACCGCCTCCGGCGGCCAGCGCGCCTGACCGGCCCGGCCGGATCAGAGGCCGCCAAGCAAAAGGTGCCGACGCTCGACCCTGGGTCGAATCCTGCGCCTTTGCGCGCGAGTTTGCATGTTGGCCGCGCCCATTCAAGAAGATCCCGAGCGCTCCACAGCGCCTCTCCCGTTTATTCGAAGGTTTCCATGTACAAGGTCTACGCATTCGCCACGCCCAACAGCATCAAGGTTCTCATCGGTCTTGAAGAATTGAACCTCGGGTACGAGCTGATCGGTGTCAACGTCCGCAAGGGTGAGCAGAAGGCCGCCGACCACCTCGCTCGCAACCCCAACGGCAAGGTGCCGGTCCTGGTCGACGACGAACGTCCGGCAAGCGACGATACCTTGACCGAATCTGCGGCCATCCTGGTCTATCTCGCCGAACGCCACGGCAAGCTGCTTGCGACGACGGGCATGGCCCGGGCACGCGTGTTCGAGCAACTGTTCTTCCATGCATCGGGGATTGCGCCGGCATTCGGCCAGGCGGGGTTCTTTCAGAAGAACGCCAGCGAGCAACTGCCGTTGGCAATCGACAGGTTCCAGAGCGAGGCGAATCGAACGGTCGCGCTGCTCGACCAGGTGTTGGCCCGCCACCCATACGTCGCAGGAGACGACTACACCATTGCCGATATTGCGCACTTCGGATGGATGTGGCGGCGCACGTTCGCCAACGTCACCTTCGATGGCCTGCCCAACCTTGCACGGTGGTTCGACGCGGTGGCTGCGCGGCCGGCCGTTCAGCGCGCCATCCAGCGGGCCGAGGCATTGGTGCCGCCGCAGCCTTGATCTTTGCGCCAGGCGACCCCCATTCCCCAAGGTCGAACACCAAAGCGGCTTGCTTCACCGCCCAGGGGGTTCACGCCATGAACTGGACCTGCATCCCATGTTGACGTGCCACTTGCTGCAACGGCGTCGTTGTTGTCGTCGTCGGCGTGGCAGCATGTTTGCCTGCCGAGGCCGCCTGGATTTTCCTCCATACCGGCCAAGCCGCAGGAAACCTGCACGCCAATTGGCGACAATGGGGGACTCACTACCCATTGTTGTCCACCGGGATCCCACTCCATGCAATTCGCCGACCGCCTGAACAATGTAGAAACCTCTGCCATCCGCGAGCTCTTCAAGCTCCTGGGCAAGCCCGGCATCATCAGCTTTGCCGGTGGTTTCCCCGACAGCGCCATGTTCGACGTGGAAGGCATCCGCGCGGCCAGCAACCAGGCGCTGACGGACGAGCCCGGTGCGGCGCTGCAGTACGGCGCCACCGAAGGCTACCAGCCCCTGCGCGAACAGCTCGCCGCCTTCATGGCGAGCAAGGGCGCCAAAGACCTGGCGCCCGAGAACCTGATCGTCACCACCGGCAGCCAGCAGGCGCTGGACCTGCTGGGCAAGACCCTCATCAGCCCCGGCGACAAGGTCATCGTCGAAGGCCCGACCTTCCTGGCCACCATCCAGTGCTTTCGCCTGTACGGCGCCGAGCTGATCAGCGCGCCCATCGACGAGAACGGGGTGAAGACCGATGAGCTCGAAAAGCTCATCGCCGAGCACCAACCCAAGTTCGTCTACCTGATTCCCACCTTCGGCAACCCCAGCGGCGTGATGCTGAGCCTGGAGCGCCGCAAACAGGTGCTGGAGATGGCCGTGAAGCACCAGACCCTGATCGTCGAGGACGACCCCTACGGCGACCTGTACTTCGGCGAAGCGCCGCCACCGAGCCTGCTCAACCTGTCGGCCACGGTGCCCGGAAGCCGCGAGCTGCTGGCGCACTGCGGCTCCATGAGCAAGGTGCTCTCGCCTGGCCTGCGCGTGGGCTGGATGATCGCCCCCGCCGAACTGCTGGCCAAGGCCACCATGTGCAAGCAGTTCAGCGACGCCCACACCAGTACCTTCGCCCAGGCCACCGCTGCCCAGTACCTCAAGGCCGGCCGCATGCCTGCCACCCTGGCCAAGGTGCGCAAGGTGTATGCCGAACGCGCCCAAGCCATGGGCGATGCGCTGCGCAAGGAGCTGGGCGACGCCATCGAATTCGTGCAGCCCCAGGGTGGCCTGTTCGTGTGGGCCCGCCTCACGGGTGCGGGCGGCAAGGTGGCGGACGGCAACGTGCTGGCCAAGCGTGCGATCGAAAAGGGTGTGGCCTTCGTGCCGGGCACGCCGTTCTACTGCGCCAACCCCGACAACGCCACCTTGCGCCTGTCGTTTGCGACGGCCGATGTGGAGAAGATCCGCGAAGGCGTGGCGCGCCTGGGTCAGGCCCTCTGATGGAGTCGGCCTCGGGCCCGGGCGCTGACCATCAGCGCATCATCGAGCGGCTGGAGAGCCTGGAGATCAAGGCCAGCTTCACCGAGGATCTTCTGGACCAACTCAACATGACGATCTTTCGCCAGCAGGAGCTGATTGACCGGCTCACGCAGGAGGTGATTCAGCTGCGCCAGCAGCCGCCGGATGGCGGTGGGGGCGGGGCTCCGCGCAATCTGCGGGATGAGTTGCCGCCGCATTACTGAGGTTGCTGTGGTGTTGATCTGAGTTGCGTTGAGGACCGGGGTCTGCGTGGTGGCTTGTTGGTTGGTTTGGGGTTCTGTTTATT
>NZ_LMIJ01000001.1:119950-120028 GCF_001428665.1 Acidovorax sp. Root219 | reverse complement strand
GATGCTCGGTCCTGGGGTGTGCCGCAGAACTCGCTGCGTTCTTCGAACTCCGCTCAAACAGCTTCGGCGAGTCAGATG
>NZ_LMIJ01000001.1:119710-119856 GCF_001428665.1 Acidovorax sp. Root219 | reverse complement strand
TGGGAACGGGCTCCATACGGGCCATTGCTTCGCTCGGCCCGGTGTGCCTTCGCTGCGCTCGGCCTGGGCAGGGCCTTCATGCCCAACCGTCGGCAGCGCGCAGCGCGACCCGACCCCAGGCGCAGCTGCGCAGCAGCAGCCGTTCG
>NZ_LMIJ01000001.1:119458-119607 GCF_001428665.1 Acidovorax sp. Root219 | reverse complement strand
GGCTGCGCCGAGAAGCGCAGGAGCTGGGGTGGGTGCATGTGCCGAAGGACACATGCACTTCGTCATCTGGCTCGTCGCTGCTGTCTGAGCGGAGCTCGAAGAGCGCAGCGAGTTCAGCGACGCCCACCCCAGTTCCGAGCATCGCAGGC
>NZ_LMIJ01000001.1:95035-119433 GCF_001428665.1 Acidovorax sp. Root219 | reverse complement strand
TCTTTTGGCGACGCAAAAGAAGGTGGGTGCGCCGCCGGGCGCACACCCCGGCCTCCGCCCTCGGCAAAAGCATGCAGCAACCACAGAAACAGAACAGCACTGGGGCCCGCACCCATCACGCCCGTCACGCCCGCACCGCCCTCCAAGCCGCAGCCGCCAACTCACTGCGGTACACCTGCGGCGAAGGCAGACCCCCCTGGCCAGCCCGCTCCGACAACCACGCCCGGCAATAGCTCTGCACCGGCCCCATCACCAGCGATGGCATCAACTCGCACGGCAGGTCGCGCAATGCGCCTCCCCGACGGTGCGGCTCGAACCATGCCAACAGCGCCTGGTTGCGCCCGCGCGCGGCCTCGGCCAGTTCGGCGCTGCGCGGGCCGTTGGCCACCGGGCCGCGTGCCTGGAACAGAAAGCGCGCCTGCACGGGCTGCGCCACCACCCAGTCGAGGTAGCCAGTGACCAGGGCCTGCACGCCCGCCTCCACGCCCACAGCGGCGTCGAGCTGGGCCTGCACGCTGCGCGACTGCTCCGCGAAGATGTCGAAGAACAGCGCCGCAACGACGCCCTCCCTGCTGCCGAAATGGTGGTAGATGCTGCCCACGCTGGCGCCGCAGCGCGCGCGCACGCCGTCGATGGAGACGGCATCGACCCCCGCCTGAGCGGCGCAGGCGAGCGCGGCGTTCAGGATCTCCTGGCGGCGGTCGGTGGGCTCGGCGGTGGGGGCGGGGTTGGTACGGCTTGCCATGGAAGTGCATTCTAGAATAAAGTTCTAGAAAATAGTTCTAGATGTTGTGTCCGGCGTTCTGGACGCCATCCCACCCTTTCTGCGCCCCACCATGAAATCCATCGCCAGCGAGCTGCCGCCCGGCCACGCCCTGTACCCCCACCTGCTCGCCCCGCTGGACCTGGGGTTCACGCAGATCAAGAACCGCGTGCTCATGGGCTCCATGCACACGGGGCTTGAAGACGCGCGCGACCTTTCGCGCATGGCGGCCTATTTCCGCGAGCGGGCCGAGGGCGGGGTGGGGTTGATCGTGACGGGGGGCTTTGCGCCCAACATCGCGGGCTGGACCAAGCCGTTCGCGGGCACGCTGTCCACGGCAGGCGCTGCGCGCCGCCACCGGGTGGTGACCGAGGCCGTGCACGGCGCCGGTGGCAAGATCGCGCTGCAGATCCTGCACACGGGCCGCTATGCCTACCACCCGCTGGCGGTGGCGCCTTCGCGGCTGCAGTCGCCGATATCGCCGTTCACGCCGTTTGCGCTGTCGGCCAGCGGGGTGGAGCGGCAAATCCGCGCCTTCGTCAACTGCGCACAGCGCTCCCGCGAGGCCGGGTACGATGGGGTGGAGGTGATGGGCTCCGAGGGCTACCTGATCAACCAGTTCCTCTCGGCCACCACCAACCGGCGCACCGACGCCTGGGGCGGCGACTACAGCCAGCGCATGCGCCTGCCGGTGGAAATTTTGGCGCGCATGCGCGAGGCCGTGGGGCCGGACTTCATCATCATCTACCGCCTGTCCATGATCGACCTGGTGCTCGGCGGCAGCGCCTGGGACGAGATCGTCACCCTTGGCAAGGCCGTGGCCACGGGCGGCGCCAGCCTGGTCAACACCGGCATCGGCTGGCACGAGGCGCGCATACCGACCATTGCCACCAGCGTGCCGCGCGCGGCCTTCGCCTGGGTCACGCAGAAGATGAAGGCCGAGTTCGCAGCAGCCGGCATTGCCACGCCGCTCATCACCTCCAACCGCATCAACACGCCCGAGGTGGCCGAACAGGTGTTGGCCGATGGCTGCGCCGACATGGTCTCCATGGCGCGGCCGCTGCTGGCCGACCCGGCCTTCGTGAACAAGGCCATCGCCGGCCGGGCCGACCGCATCAACACCTGCATCGCCTGCAACCAGGCCTGCCTGGACCATGTGTTCAAGAACAAGACCAGCAGCTGCCTGGTGAACCCGCGAGCCTGCCAGGAGACTCTCTTGGTCTATCGCCCCCTGGCGCCCGGCAACAAGGCCAAGCGCATCGCCGTGGTCGGCGCCGGGCCGGCGGGCCTGACGGCAGCCACGGTTGCGGCCGAGCGCGGGCACGAGGTGCACCTGTTCGACGCGGCCGACGCCATCGGCGGCCAGCTCAACATGGCCAAGCAGGTGCCGGGCAAGGAAGAGTTCCACGAAATGCTGCGCTACCTGGCCACGCGGGTGCGGGACACCGGCGTGGTGCTGCACCTTTCCACCCGCGTGCAGGCCGCAGACCTTGCAGGCTACGACGAGGTGGTGGTGGCCACGGGCGTGAGCCCGCGCGACCCGAAGATCCCCGGGCAGGAGCATCCCAAGGTATTGAGCTACATCGACGTGCTGCGCCACGGCAAGCCCGTGGGCGAGCGCGTGGCCGTCATCGGCGCGGGCGGCATCGGCTTCGACGTGGCCGAGTTCCTGGTGCACCAGGGCCACTCGACCACGCTGGACCTGCCCGCCTGGCAGGCAGAGTGGGGCATCACCGACCCGGCCGAGGCACGCGGCGGCCTGGCCCCCAAGGGCCCGCAGGCCACGCCACCGGCTCGCCAGGTCACGCTGCTGCAGCGCAAGAAGGGCAAGCTTGGCGAGGGCCTGGGCAAGACCACAGGCTGGATCCACCGCACCACGCTGAAGATGAAGCAGGTGCAGATGGTGGGCGGCGTGAACTACGAGCGCATTGCCGACGAGGGCCTGCTTGTCTCGTACGGCGAGCAGCGCGAGGACCCGACCTGGATCCCCTGCGACACCGTGGTGCTGTGCGCGGGCCAACTGCCGCTGCGCACGCTGGCCGATGAACTGCTGGCCCTGGGCAGGAAGCCCCATGTGGTGGGCGGTGCGCTGGAGGCCGGCGAACTCGATGCCAAGCGGGCTATCGACCAGGCCGCACGGCTGGCAGCAGTGCTCTGAGCGATTGCCTCACGTGCCGGCTGGCAGCCCCAGCGCGTGGTACACGCGCGCCGCCGCATAGGCATCGTTGGCGGCATACACCAGCTGCGATTCGGTGAGGTGGGCGTTGGCCCAGTTGGAGGTGGCGGCCTTCTTGGACTTCATGAAACGCTGGTTGAACAGCACCGCCACCGCGCCCTTCACGCCCATGTCCTTGCGGTAGCCCTGCTGGCGAAACACATGGTTGAGCTCCAGCACGCCCTCGGGCACCACACCGAGCTTGGCCTCGATGCGCTTCTTGTCGTCGCCCAGGCCAAAGCCCGCCTTGGTGGTGCCGGGCCGGGCCAGCAGCTGTGCCACCAGGGCGCGGCAGCCGTGGTCGTGCAACTGAAAGACCCAGGCCTTGTCGAGGGTGGACAGCTGCACCACATGCGGCCCGTCGGACGCCTCGCCCTGCACGAAGGTGGGCTTGGACTCGGTGTCGAAGCCCCAGACGGTGCTCGCGGCCAGTTCGGCGCAGGCCTGCTCGGCCTGGGCGGCGGTGGTCACCAGGGCGATGCGGTCGGGCCCCAGGCGCTCGAAGGGGGGCAGCAGTGCGATCTCTTCCTTGCCGGGCGTGGCGCGTTGGGTGTGTGGGGGGCTCATGGGGTGGCTATTGTGGGGGATTGGGAGGCAACTGATTCAAAATGCAAGCGATGTTGCGATGGTGGACATGGCCTGCCATGATCCAGCAGTACCCAGGAGCGAGTGGAGTTCAGTCTTTCGCGTCCCTGCACCCTTCAGAAACCTCCCTCTTTGGTGACGTAGGTCACGCCTGACACGCAATTGCGCGTTTGTGGCCGTCGCAGTCAAAACCCCGGTGGATAAGATCGTCTTGCCAGCTGGGATGGTCGCTGTCTATTGTTTCCTTGAAGACTGTCTGCATTGTTTTTGCGCCCTGACCTTTCTGGCTGGCCTCGTTTGACATCCCTCTGGCGGGGGCGGGGCCTTGCTGGTCTGCGGCAGATGCGAATGGCCTGGTTGGCACTGGGTTTTGCGATTGCCTGCGGCATGATGCAATTGATTCCAGCCTTCCAGTCGCCCGATGAGATCGTGCACCTGCTGCGCGCCGACATGGTGGCCCATGGCCAGCCCTTGCTCAAGGGCCTGGAGCCCGACGTGCGCGGCAAGACCGGTGGTTGGGTGGACATCCATTTCTTCCTGTTCTCGCAGTGGATGCAGAAGATCGTGGGGCCGCACCGCGACAGGAGCCTGTCGCCCGCGTGGCTTACCAGCGAGGCCAAGCGGTTCGACTGGATGGACGATGAGGTCTTCGTCGATGCGTCGGCCACCGGGTACTACGCCCCCTTCATCTACCTGCCGCATGCGCTGGGCCTCAAGCTCTCGCGCGCGCTCGACCTGTCCCTGGGCCACAGTTACCAGCTGACCCGCATGCTGGTCACGCTGCTGGTGTTGGGCTTGGTCTTCTGGGCCTGGCAGACGGGGCCGCCCTCCGTGCTGTTGCAGGCCCTGCTGCTGATGCCCATGTCGCTGTTCCAGATCATCTCGCCCACCATCGATGGGCTGTGCTTTGCGCTGGCACTGCTGGTGCTGTCGCTGTTTCTGCTGCAGTGGCAGGAGGGCAAGGCCACGCGCTGGCAGGCATTCGCTTTTTATGCCTCCATCTTCCTGCTGGTCACCTCGCGCACCAACCTCATTCCCATGGTGTTGCTGCCGCTGGTGCTGCTGCTCAGGCACTGGTCGTTGCAGCGCCTCGCGGCCACGGCCACACTGTTCCTGGCCAGTGCCGGGTGGACTCTTTACGGCTTGGTCCACACCCAGGACCACCGCGTGGTGCGCGCGCTCTCCACGGGGCAGATCATCGGCACATACCTGCGCGACCCGCTTGATTTCCTGCGCCTGGTGGGGCGAACCATCGCCGACCCGTTCCAGGGCCACCTGATCGCTTCATCCTTCGTGGGCAACCTGGGCTGGGCCGATGCGCCGATTGCGGACCTGGCCCTGGCCGCCATAGGCTGCGGCCTGCTGCTGGCGGCCGGCCTGACCGTCGCGGCGACTAGCTACCAGAAGGCCGATCTTGGCATCCGCGCCACGCTGCTGGTTGCGGCGGTGGGCAGCGCGCTGCTGGCCTTCTTTGCGCTCGCCGTGACCTGGAACGACTACCCCGTGCGCGTCATCGAAGGCTTGCAGGGGCGCTACTTCATCATCCCCTCCATGCTGCTGGCGGCGGCCCTGGGGCCCGTGCGGCTAGCACCGGCGCACACGCCCAGGCCAGCCAGCCACCGGGTGTTTGTTCTGCTGTATGCCATGTTCTGCCTGGGTGCCATGGCCACGACGCTGCAAGGGCGCTACGGCATGGGCCTGGCAGTGTTCGATTTCTGATCGGCATCCGACTCGCGGAGTGTGCCGGCCAGGTCAGTAGCCCTGGCCGTCCAGGTCGGCGTCGGCTAGCGCAATCCGGTCGCGCCCTTCGCGCTTGGCCTGGTACAGCGCCTGGTCGGCCCGGTCCAGCAGGTCGCGCAGGCTGCGGTCGCTGCCCCTGAGGGTGCCCAGGCCCATGCTGGCGGTGATGCGGTAGCGGTGGCTGCCACCCGCATCCATGCCCGCCAGCTCCAGCGTGCGCACGCAATTGAGCAGCCGCATGGCCACTTCATGGCCCTGGGGCAGCGTGGTGCCCTGCAGCAGCACGCCGAATTCCTCCCCGCCCAGGCGGCCTACCGCATCGCCAGGGCGCAGCCCGTCCATGACGGCGCGTGCAAAGGCCACCAGGGCGCGGTCGCCTTCGAGGTGGCCGAAGCGGTCGTTGATGGATTTGAAATGGTCCACGTCCAGCATCAGCAGCGTGAGCGGCGTGCCATGCTCGCGTGCGGCGTGGAAAGCCGCCTCGGCGGTTTCCAGAAAGGCGCGGCGGTTGGCCATGCCGGTGAGCATGTCGGTGGTGGCCAGTCGGTGCAGCTCGCGCTCCAGGTTCTTGCGCTGCGTCACGTCGCGGTAGATGCCCTCCACCCCGGCGAACTGGCCCAGGTGGTCGTACAGCGCGTGGCTGCTGATGGAGATGTCGATCACCGCGCCATCGCGCCGCACCATCTGCCCCGGAAAGTCGGCCACCTCGCCTTTTTCCTGGATGGCCACCTTGAAGGCATCGCGGTCCTTGCTCTGCGGGTAATACGACTCGGCGGTGCGGCCCTCGATCTCGTGCGGCTCGTAGCCCAGCACCCGGCGCACCCCAGGCCCCACATGCTGCACCACGCCCTGCGCGTCGGTGCGGTAGTACACGTCCTGCATGTTGTCGAACAGACGGCGGAAATTGTGCTCGCTCTCGCGCAGCTGCTCCTGGATTTCGCTCTGGTGCGTCATGTCCATGCCGCACATCAACACGGCCGGCGCGCCCTGCCATTCAATCGCCACGCTGGCCACCAGCACCATGCGCAGCTGGCCCTTGTCGGTGCGCACGCGGAACTCGGAGGACTTGTTGGGCCGCCCCGCATGGTCGGGCTCCTTCACGCGCTGGATGCGCTGGCTGGAGCGCGCCTTGTCCATGGGGTGCACGAAATGCCCCAGGATACGGCCCAGCAGGGCCTGCTCGCTGTCAGCCTCCAGCAGGGCCACACCGGCCGCATTGGCCCGCAGGATGGCGCCGGCTGGCGTCACCACCAGTGCTGCTGCGGGCAGCAGTTGCAACAGTTCCTGATCGTGGTGCATGCGTTTGTAACAATACGTAGTGCACCATTGTGGCACCGCGCGCGCAAAACGCCACCAAGTGTTTTACACAGGGGGACGGTTGGGAGATGTTGCCCTGAGGCGTGTCCACCATCGGTGTGGTCCGCAGGGGCATTGCCTTGGCGATCGCCCGCGCAAGCTCCTGGCATGGACGGCCGCGATATATGCTGCAGGACATGTATCGATTTTCGGAATGATGCCCCGCCGTGCTCAGCGAACTCAAGACCTTCATCGCCGTCTGCCGCCATGGCACGTTTGCCGCTGCGGGCGAACGCATCGGCCTCACGCAGTCCGCCGTCAGCAGCCAGATCAAGCGGCTGGAGGAGTCGCTGGGCTTTGCGCTGTTCGACCGCACGGGGCGCTCGGCCACGCTCAACGCGGCAGGCCAGGCCACGCTGGCGCGCGCTGAAGAGATCCAGGCGCTATACGCCCGGCTGGCCGACCTGCCCAGCGAGGCCTCAACGGCAGGCCTGCTGCGCATCGGTTCCATCGCCTCGGCGCAGCCGACCCTGGTGGCGCGGGCGCTGGCCATTCTGCGCCAAGCCCATCCGCAGCTGCGCGTGCACGTCACGCCGGGCGTGTCCATGGGCCTCATGGACGAGCTCGACGCGGGCAAGATCGATGCGGCCGTCATCATCCGCCCGCCCTTCGGCATGCTGCCCGAGCTGACTTGGCAGCCGCTGGCGCACGAGGCCTTCGTGCTGCTGGTGCCGGCCGGCCTGAAGGGCCGCGACTGGCGTGCGCTGGTGCAGGAGCACCCGTTTCTGCGCTACGAGCGCACGTCGTTCGGCGGGCGCATGGTGGAGCGCTTTGTGCGCCGTGAAGGCCTGGCCGTGCGCGATGCGGTGGAGGCGGACGAGATACCCGCGCTCATCCACCTGGTGGCGCTGGGCGTGGGAGTGGCGCTGGTGCCGCTGGTGCAGGCGCACCTGCCGCTGCCGCCCGGCGTGCGCGTGCTGACCCTGGGCGAGAACACCTTTTACCGCGAGATCGGTCTGCTGCAGCGCAGGCCGCGCGCCAGCCCGCCCGCCGTGGCGCTCTTCGCGCAATGCCTGAGGCGGGCCGCCGAGGTGGCGGCGCCTGCGCCTGCTGTGGCTTCTTCTTCGCGTCAGCGCGGTCCGTAGTCTTCCACGGGCTTGTCGCTGGGGTTGGCCCAGGCTGCCTTGGTCTGGGCATTGGCGGGCAGCCCCACCCTGATGCCCTGGGGCGGTATCGGCTGCATGAACCACTTGTCGTAAAGGCGCGCGACCTCGCCGCTTTTGGCGAGCGCTGCCACGCTCTGGTCCACCACTGCCTTGAAGGCGGGGTCCTTGGGGATCATGATGGCCAGGGGCTCCACGCTCAGCACCGGCTCCAGGATTTTGTACTGCGCGGGCTCCCGGCTGCGCGAGATCAGGGTGGCCAGAATCTGGCCGTCCGCCACGAAGGCGTCGGCACGCCCCGTCTCCAGCAGCAGAAAGCCCTCGCTGTTGTCCTTGCCCAGCACCTCCGTCATCTGGCCGGAGGCCTCGCGCCCCATCTTGCGCACGGCCTGCACGGCGGTACTGCCGGCCGTGGCCGCCACGGTCTTGCCGCTCAACTGGGCAACGCCTGCCACCGGGGACGATGCCTTCACGGCGATGCGCACGCCTTCGACGAACAGCGTGGGGGCAAACGCCACCTCCTGCTGGCGCGCGGCATTGTTGGTGGTGGTGCCGCACTCCAGGTGCACGGTGCCATTGCGCACCAGCGATATCCTGTTCTGCGGGGTCACCAACTGGTACACCACCTCCAGCTTGTCCAGCCGGGCTGCGGCCTTGATGTCGGGCACGATGCGATTGCAGACCTCCACATGGAAGCCCGTGTACTGGCCTGGCCCGAGGGTGAACGACATGGCGCCCGAGGCATCGCGCACGCCCATGACAAGTTTGCCGCTGTCCCTGATTGCCTTGAGGGTATCGACCTGAGCCCAGGCGCTGCCCAGGGTGAGCGGCAGTGCGGCGGCGCACGCCAGCGCGTGAATGCGTGGGAGTTGCATGGCAGCCCCTTACTTGGCGAACAGCGAGCCGAGGTCCGCGAACGACTTCATCTCCACCGCGTTGCCCGAGGGGTCGAGGAAGAACATGGTGGCCTGCTCGCCCGGCTCGCCCTTGAACCGGATATAGGGCTCGATGACGAAGGCCGTGCCACGCGCGGTGAGCCTGTCTGCCATGGCCCGCCACAGGTCCATGGGCACCACGGCGCCAAAGTGGCGCACCGGCACGGCGTGGCCATCCACCGCACTGTGGCTGCCATGCCCGCATTCGTCGGGCGCCAGGTGGGCCACGATCTGGTGGCCGAAGAAGTTGAAGTCCACCCAGGCGTCGGCGCTGCGCCCCTCGGGGCAGCCCAGCAGCTCGCCATAGAAGGCGCGGGCCTCGGCAATGTCGCGCACCGGGAACGCGAGGTGAAAGGGGATGGGGGAGGTGAGGTGCGATGTGGTGGAGAGGATCGAGGAGGTCATGGGGGATGTCTGCTTGCGGGTTGATGACCATCAAACTTTAGGCAAACTCTTCCTCCATGAAAAACGATAGTTCTGCGTGCTGAGCATCGAAATAATCGATGAGTGCAGGCGGACCACCATGTCGAGACGCGGCGCGCGCCCTACCAGTCACTTCAGGTGAACCGTGCGAACGGGTCGACCAGGGATGCAATGGTGGGCGTGCCCGGCACCACGCTGGCCGCGCTGCCGCGCCGCGCAGACTCGGGCTCCACAGTCACGGGGGAGGCGGCCAGGGGCTGCATGGGCCGCCCGTACACGCGCCGCACGCGGTCTTCGAGAGTGGGGTGGGTGTCGAGCCGGCGCTCCAGCCGGCCGCCGCCCTCCACGTCCACCAGCAGCATGTGCTGCACCGAGGGCAGGGCCAGGCCCGTGTGGCGGTGGTCCTGGGCATAGCCCGCCGGTGTGTCGCGGCGCTGGCCCATCACCTTGCGCAGCACGCCGCCCAGGCCGTCCTTGCTGCGCGTCCACTGCACGGCGCGGGCGTCGGCCAGGTACTCGCGCTGGCGCGAGACGGCGGCCTTGAGCATGCGCCCCGTGAGCCAGCCGGCAAAGCCCGCCAGCATGATGGCCGAGCCGAACCACCAGGCCAGGCCGCGCCGCTCGCGCAGCGTGTCGCCAAAGTTGTAGACCAGCTCCAGCCCGTAGACCATTCCGGCCAGCTGCATCTTCAGGCGTGTGTCGCCCTCGTGCAGGTGGCTCAGCTCATGGGCGACCAGGCCCTGCATCTCCTCGCGGTTGAGGTAGTCGAGCGCGCCCTGCGTCACGGCCACCACCGCATCCTTGTCGTCCCAGCCGGCGGCAAAGGCGTTGATGGCATCGACGCGCGGCACCACCATCACCTGCGGGCGGCGCATGTTGGCGGCAATGCACAGCTCGTCGACGATGTTGGCCAGGCGCTGCTCGGCATGCGAGATCGAGGGCCGCAGCTCGCGCGCACCGGCGCGCGTGGCCAGCTTCACGCCGCCTGCGCGCAGGTTCGACGTTTCCACCCACCAGCCGCCCAGCACCAGCATGAGCGACACGCCCACGTTGACGGCCAGAAAGCCGGCAGGGTAGGGCAGGTTGCCCGGCAGCACGGCCGCCATCAGCAGCCAGGCCACCACGAGCGCCCCGTGCACGGCAGCCACCAGCAGCGCCACGGCAATGGCAAAGCCCAGCAGCAGGCGGCGCGTTTCGCTGCGCGCGTTTTCTTGATGGTTCCAGAATTTCATCGAGTCAGTCCCTCGCGGTTACGCGGACTGCTCAGAATTGCACTTTGGGTGCGGTGCGTTCTTCTGCGCTTTGCGTGGATTCGAGCATCGGCGAGCTGACGAAGCCCAAGAGCCGCGCCACGATCAGGTCAGGAAACTGCTGGGCCTTGTCGTTGAACTCCAGCACCTGGTCGTTGTAGGCCTGGCGCGCAAAGCCCAGGCGGTTCTCGGTGCTGGTGAGCTCCTCGCTCAGCGATTTCATGGAGGCATCGGCCTTGAGGTCGGGGTACGCCTCGGCCAGCGCCATCAGCCGGCCCAGGCTGCCGCCGAGCACGCCCTCGGCCGTGGCCAGGGCGCCCAGCGCGCTGGCGCTGGCCGGCGCTGCACGGGCTGCGGTAGCGGCGGTCTGCGCATTGCCGCGCGCCTTGATCACCGCTTCGAGCGTGGACGCCTCATGCGCCATGTAGCCGCGCGCCACCTCGATCAGGTTGGGGATCAGGTCGTAGCGCCGCTTGAGCTGCACGTCGATCTGGGCGAAGGCATTGGCAATGCGGTTGCGCAGCTGCACCAGGCGGTTGTAGACCACCACGGCCCATACCAGCAACACCACCACCACGCCGGAGAAAATCCATCCTGCTGTCGACATAGTCCACCTCCTCTGTTGTAAATTTTGATTGAGGTCAATAGTACAGAACGGGTTTTCCGGGGAGGGGGAAAGCTGAAACTTGGTGGGGATTTGGATCGCAGGGCCGCTGTGGCCGCTGGTCAGAGGCGGGTCATCGGGCCGCAATGTCGTGCCAGGCCAGCAGGCTCTCGGCCAGCCGGGCCACGGCTGACGGGGCATCGGCGGCCGCTGCTGCACGGCGCAGCATGCCCAGTGGCGGCATGGCCATGTGCGGCACGGCCAGGTGGGTCAGCAGACGTGCTTCGAGCAGCGGACGGGCAAAGTGGTGGGGGCTGAGCGCCAGCAGGTCGCCGCTGTCCAGCATGGCCTGCGTGAGCAGGGCCGAGCGGCTGGAGACCTGGCAGGTGCGCGGCGCACCGCCCAGGCGCACGCACAGCGCGTTGAACTCCGCCGGCGCAATGCCGGTGAGCGGCGGCACCAGCCAGGTGTGCGCGCGCAGGTCGTCGTCGGACACATGGGCCTGCCCTGCCAGCGGGTGGCCGTTGCGGCACAGCACCACGTAGTGGTCGGCCCGCACGGGGGTGAACAGGTGGCCTTCGGGCAAGGGCTGGGGCTCGCGGCACAGCACGATGTCGACCCGGTTGGCCTCGATCAT
Organism: Acidovorax sp. Root219; assembly: GCF_001428665.1. GTDB lineage: Bacteria > Pseudomonadota > Gammaproteobacteria > Burkholderiales > Burkholderiaceae_C > Acidovorax. The sequence continues at coordinate 107,822 of NZ_LMIJ01000001.1, read as the reverse complement.
CTGCAGCAACTGGTCGGCCGGCACTTCATGCACCTCCACCGCCACGTCCGGGTGGGTGCGGCTGAACACCGGCAGTGCCTGCGTCAGCCACCCCGCCACGGCTGCGTGGATGGCGCCGATGCGCACCAGACCGGTGGCGCCATGCTGCATGGAGGCTGCCGTTTCCGCGCAGGCGTGCAGCAGCTTGAGCGCATTGCGCACCAGGGGCAGCAGGGCCAGCCCGGCGGGCGAGGGCCGCATGCCCCGCGCGTGCCGCTCGAACAGCGGGGTGCCCAGCAGGGCCTCGAACTCGGCCAGCGCGTGCGTGGCCGCAGGCTGGCTCAGGCCTATGGCCGAGGCGGCCTTCTGCAGGCTTTGCAACTCGGCAATGTGCACGGCCAGTTGCAGGTGCTTCAGGCGCGCACGGCCCAGCAGCCGTGCAAACAACAGGTCTGGGGTGGTGGGTGTCATGGCGGCGTTGTATTCATTGTTTGAATATCTTAGAGCGCCTTTGAATTTGACGGAGAGGGCTGTGTGGCCAGAATGGTGGCTGAGCCGCTCCAGCAATCCATTCAATTCTTGGATGCTGGAGGCAAGAGCCTCACAGAACAAGAATCTGACGGAGACACGACACCCGCCCAACGCACCTGTACGCACCTGTACGCACTTGTATGCGCGCCTGCCGGCCCGCATACCTACGCCCAATCCCCCGAACCAGCGCCTGGAGACAACGGGGACGCCGCATGCCATTTTTCCTCTTTGAGACGCCCATGAACCTCCATAAAACCAAAATCGCCTTGTGCGTTGCCGCCTTGCTGGCCGCCACTGCGGCTGCGCACGCTGCGGACACGCTCGACACCGCCTGCCGCACCACCGAAGAATGCCGCGCCCAGGTCGCCAAGATCCAGGGCACCTTCAGCGGCGACGCCACCAGCGCCCAGGCCAAGGCGCAGGATGTCTTCTACTGGTTTGGCCGCATCAACATGGCATCGACCGTGATGAACGTGGAAGAAGGCATCATCCCCGCCCCGCTGGCGGGCCCCATCGCACGGGGCGTGGCCCATTCCATCGACCAGGCCACGCAGCCCGGTGGCCGCCGGCCCACCGACGTGCTGCAGGTCGAAAAGATCATCACCGACGCCGCAGGCCCCGACGCCACGCTGATCCATTCGGGCCGCAGCCGCCAGGACATCCACTCCACCCTGAACGCTGCCCAGCTGCGCACCGAGGTGCTGGACTTTGCCACCGCCCTGAGCAGCGCCCGCGCCCGCCTGCTGGAGCTGGCCGCCCAGAACGTGGACACGCTGGTGCCCGCCTACACCAACGGCGTGCAGGCCATGCCCGTGAGCTACGCGCACTACCTGCTGGCGTTTGCCGACTCGTTCGAGCGCGACGCCACGCGCATCCGCGAGGCCTATGCCCGCATCAACCGCAGCGCGCTGGGCACTGCTGTGCTGGCCAACTCCAGCTGGCCGCTCAAGCGCGAGCGGCTGGCCGACCTGCTCGGGTTCGACGGGCTCATCGTCAACTCGCTGGACGCCGGGCAGGTCAGCACCTACGACATTCCCATCGAGGCCGTCGGCATCGCCAGCTCCACCGCCATCCGCGTGGGTGCCTTCATGCAGGACGTGCACGTGCAGTACCACCAGACGCGCCCCTGGCTGCTGCTGTCGGCCGGCAAGACCTACACCAGCAGTGCCATGCCGCAAAAGGCCAACCCCGGCATCATCCAGAACACGCGCCTGAAGGCCTCGGACGTGGTTGCCTCGGCCCAGGCCGTCACGCTTCGTGCCCACAATGTCACGCCCGGCATGATCGACTACAAGAACGCCTGGAGCGCGCAGGGCGGCGCCCGGACCTTTGTGCTGGGCGTGGAGATGGTCCAGCAGTTCAAGGAGGTGCTCGATGCGCTGCAGGTGGACCCCGTGCGCTCGCTCGAGGAACTGGAGTCGGAATGGACCACCTCCATGGAGCTGGCCGAAACCCTGCAGCGCACCAGCCGCGTGCCGTTTCGCGTGGGGCACCACTTTGCCTCCGAGGTGGTGGTGTACGCGCGCAGCAAGAACCTGCGCCCCAGCGAGTTTCCCTACCAGGAGGCCGTGCGCATCTATGCCGAGGCCGGCAAGAAGTACAGCCTGACCGATCTGCGCCTGCCGCTGGACGAGGCCAGCTTCCGCAAGACGCTCTCGCCCGAGAACATGGTCAAAACCCGCGTCGGCGTGGGCGGACCCCAGCCAGCCGAGGTGCGCCGCATGCTCGCCAGCGCCCGCGAGTCCCTGGCCAAAGACGACGCCTGGCTGGCCGGCCGCCGCACGAAGCTGACCGAGGCGGATGCCAGGCTCAACCGCGCCTTCCTGGAGATTGCGCGCAGGCCCTGAGCCTGTTTTCCGGGGCTTGCAAGCCCCGGTTCATGACCCCTTGGTACGGCCCTGGGCCCGCAAGCGGTACCATCGCCCATGAGAAAAACTTTCCAACTACATGTCGAAGGCAAGAATCCGGACCGGGTTCTGGAGGCCGTCAAGCACGATATCCGCAAGTACATCAAGCGCGAACGCCGCCGTGACATCCCCGAAGGCGCGGACTTCTGGGACTTCGATTGCCAGTTCGGCGCCACCAAGGAAGCCGCCACGGTGGTGCACCTGTCGGCCCTCACCGGCCTGATCAACGGCGTGGTGGCCGAGGGCGGCAAGCAGTTCTACGTCGAGATCCTGGCCAAGCCCGGCAAGCGCACGGCGCGGCCTGCAGGTGCGCGTGACGAGGATGCTGCCAACGACAGCATGGGTGCCGAAGACAACGACAGCGAAGACTGACAACCTGGCGGATGCGGGCTTGTGCCCGACCCACCGACCCACCGGCTTGCCTTTCACGGGGCACGCCGGTTTTTTGTTGACCGGCCGGGTCTGCCCTTACTCCGGCTTGGGGGGCTTCTTGCCCACAGGGCGTGCGGCTTCGGCAGCCACCTCGGCCTCGGCTTCTGCCGCTGCGGCGCGCAGCTTGTCCTTCTTGCTCGGGCGGCGGCCCTTGATGCCGCCGGTGCCGGGCTCCCCAGGGGCTGCCGGGGCAGGGGGCGGGGCCACCTCGGTGGGCTCGAAGCCGGCAATCACCTCCAGCGGCAGCGCCAGCCCCTGGCGCTTTTCTATCAGGCGGAAGTGCGCCGTGGCGTCGGGCGTGACGAAGGTCACGGCCACGCCGCTCTCGCCCGCGCGGCCGGTGCGGCCGATGCGGTGCACGTAGTCGTCGGCCGAGCGCGGCAGGTCGTAGTTCACCACCGCAGGCAATTGGGCAATGTCGATGCCGCGCGCAGCCAGGTCGGTGGTCACCACCACCTGCCAGCGCTCGTCCTTGAACTCCTGCAGCACCTGCTTGCGCGCGCCCTGGCTCAGGCCGCCGTGGAAGGGGCTGGCGAAGATGCCGGCCTTGTACAGCTTTTCGGCCACATGCTCGGCCGCGTACTGCGTGGCCACAAAGACCAGCACGCGCGTCCACCCGTGCTCCTTGAGCAGGTGGCGCAGCAGCTGCGTGCGGCGCTTGTCGTCCACCGCTATGGCGCGCTGCGCAATGTCGGGGGTGTGGTCTGGCGTGGGCGCAATCTCCACCCGCAGCGGCTGGTGCAGCAGGCCATCGGCCAGCGCCTGCACCGGGGCGGCGAAGGTGGCCGAGAAGAACAGGTTCTGCCGCTTGGCCGGCAGCAGGGCCAGCACGCGCTGCAGCTCCTCGGCAAAGCCCAGGTCCAGCAGGCGGTCGGCCTCGTCCAGCACCAGATGGGCCACCTTGCCCAGTTGGATGGCGTTGTGCTCCACCAGGTCGAGCAGCCGGCCCGGCGTGGCCACGACGATGTCGGCCCCGCCGCGCAGGCCCATCATCTGCGGGTTGATGGACACGCCGCCGAACACCACCGCCACCTTGGGCGGCTGCTGCAAATGGCCTGCCAGGTCGCGCAGCACCTCGCCCACCTGGGCCGCCAGCTCGCGCGTGGGTACCAGCACCAGGGCGGTGGCGTGGCGTGACGCTTGGCCGGTGGTGCCCAGCTGCACCGCCTGCAGCAGCGGCAGCCCGAACGCCGCCGTCTTGCCCGAGCCGGTCTGCGCAATGCCCAGCAGGTCCTGCCCGTTCAGGATGGCGGGGATCGCCTCGGTCTGGATGGGCGTGGGCACCGTGAAGCCCACGGCCTGGGCGGCATGGGCGAGGGCGGGGGAGAGACCGAGGGCAGCAAAGGGCATGGGCAAGGCGGCCTGTGCACGGGGCACGGCCACGAAATAGAAAGACAAATGGGGTGGGCGCAGCCCGCGCGCGGGCTGTCTGAATCCCCCGATTGTCCTGCATTGGGGTGCTGGCACGGGTCAATGGCTGGTTTGCCGTGCCGCCAGCCCGCACTGTGCGCCGATAATCGGGCGGCCCGCATACACGCTACTCCCGCTTATGGCCATCCCCACCGATCCCTCCGTCATCACCCACGGCATCCAGCTCGCGGTGGCGCCCGTGTTTTTGCTCACCGCCGTCTCCGGCATGATCGGCGCCGTGGCCGGCCGGCTGGCACGCATCATCGACCGCGCCCGCGTGGTGGAAGACCGCGCCCGCGCCAACAACGACCCCGAGTACACCGCCCGCGCCTACGCCGAGCTTGGTGACCTGCGCCTGCGCGGCCGCCTGGCCAACGGCTGCATTGCGCTGCTGACCTTCTGCGCCTTTCTCATCGGCATCACCATCATCCTGCTGTTTCTGGGCGAAACCTTCGACTACCAGGCCAACCGCCTGGCCATCGGCGGCTTCCTGGCCGGCGTGGCCTCGTTCCTGCTGGCGCTGGTGTGCTTTCTGGCAGAAACGGTGATGGCCACGCGCCTGCTCAACTTCCACATGCTGCAAAAGGAAATTGGCGCTAACCCCGCCGATACCCCCCTCATCGTGCGGGAGCCGAAGTAATGGCCCCCGCCCCCAAGAAGTCGCTGGCCGACCTGGGCAGCCTGGGCGGCCTGGTCTATTCCACCGACACCGGCCGCATGTGCCCCGACTGCCGCCAGCCCATCGCCCAGTGCGTGTGCAAGGAGCTGGCCAAGGCGGCCGCAGTGCCTGCCGGCGACGGCATTGTGCGCGTATCGCGCGAGACCAAGGGCCGTGGCGGCAAGGCCGTCACCCTGGTCAAGGGCGTGCCGGTGGATGCCGCCGCGCTCGACCAGTTGGGCAAGCAGCTCAAGGCCGCCTGCGGCAGCGGCGGCACGGTGAAGGACGGCGTGATCGAAATCCAGGGCGACCACGTGGACCGCGTGATGGCCGCGCTGCAAAAGCTCGGCCACAAGGTCAAGCGCGCGGGCGGCTGAAGGAGCGCACGCGATGGATGCCGAAAAGCTGCAGCGCCTGGTCACCACCGAGATGCCCTATGGCAAGCACAAGGGCACGCTGCTCGCCGACCTGCCTGCCAACTACCTCGGCTGGTTTGCGCGCGAGGGATTCCCGAAAGGGGAGCTGGGGCAGTTGCTGGCGCTGATGTATGAGATCGACCACAACGGGTTGTCGGATCTGCTGAGGCCTCTGAGGGGGCGGTGAGATATGGTGCGTCGGCGCGGTCCGTACCAGGGTGGATAGACCTCGCGCCTCGCTGCCTTCAGAATTCCCAGGCGACCCCCAACTGGCTGAAGGTTCGGCCATCGCCGTGTCCGAAGGCGGCCGAGGCCTTCACTCCTGCGGTGATCTCGTAACGCACACCGATGGCTTTGTCGGGGTGGGAATTGTGCGCGCCATGCACCTCCATCGTAAGCTGTGCCTTCTGCGTCAGCGGAATCTCGTAGCCGGCAGCCCAGGTCGCTGCAGTGCTGTGGGAGCCTTGAGCCTTGATCCGCCTCCCGCCCGCATTGAGGTGCAGCACATGCAAGTTCACCATCCTGTAGCTGGCCAGTCCGGTGACCGCGAACTCGCTCTCGGTAGAGTGCTCTGGCGTCACATCTTCCCGAAGGCGAGTCCCGCCAATGTCCAGTCGCGCCCCGAGGGACCAGCCCATTTCATTCTGAACGGGAACCCACTTCACCCCAAGAGCACGTCCATGGAATCTGGTGGATGGGCTGGTGTGGGAATCCCTGGATCGGCTTAGAGCCACTTCCATCTCCAGGTCCTTGGCAACGCCTGCGCCGAAGATCAGTTCCACCCCGGTGGTCTTGTCGTCCCTGGATATCACGCTCTCCAGTTTCATTGCGCCCTTGGAGAGGGTTCCCGCATCGTCCGTTGTCATGGGGGCTTCCGCATTCGCGGCAAACGCCGCTGCAATGCCGGAAATGGCGATGCACATACTGGCGATGTGAGATGGCTTTGGGGGAGAGTCAGGAAGTCTCATGAAGGATCTCTTCTTATAGGGGTGAAGTAGTGTGCTGGGCTGCCTGTCTGCCGCGCAGAGTCAGCACACGGAAGCCGCAACTGGCGGACCATTTCTGCAGGTCGGTTTCAAGGCCCAGCTTGCGTGGCTGGCCAGCGAAGCTCAATGCAGAAGCCAGCAGCGCACTCCGGCAACATGGCTCTGCCACCATGGGCGCGAGCGACCAGATCCGCCAGCACCAGGCCCAGGCCTCCCATGGCGCTGCCTTCGCCGTAGGCCTGATGTTGCAGCGAATCCTGCAGACTGGCTCTGTGCTCCGGCGTACAACCATCGCCATCGTCCTGCACCGTCAAAATGAAGTCATTGCCTTGCGTGGAAGCGGAAATCGCCACCTGGCTGGCATGGAAGCGGTGGGCGTTGTCCAGCAGATTCAACAGAGCAGCAGCCAGCAGGTCCGGGTCTGCAGCCACCACCGTGTCCGGGCGGACAGATATCGCCAGATCGTGAAAAGCCAGTGCTTTGATCAGTTGATTCAGGTCGATCGTCTGGCGCTGCGGCTCGATGCCGCTGCGGAACATCATCAGCAATGCCTGCATGACGCGTCCGAGCCGCTTTGTGGCATCCCGGGCACTCACAAGACGCGGACGAACATTGTCTGGCGCCTCTTTGATGGCCATGGCCAGTTGCACATCGATACCTGCCACGGGCGTGCGCAAGGCATGTGCCGCGTGCGCGGTGAATGCGCGTTCGCTGATGATCCTCTGGGCCAGGCGCTGTCCCAGTTCACTGATCGATTGTTCTATTGGCATAAGCTCTTGCCTCGGTTCAGAGCGGGGCGTGGTCTCGGGCCTGAGGGGGTCGTAGCGCTGCACATCCCGGCTCAGTGTGCCGAGCGGACGCAGCTCCTGGCTGATTCGCCAGTTCATCAGCAGTGCAGACAGCAGGCTCATGGACAGGGCCGCCATCAGCGTGTAGAGCACCACCTCGCCGCGCACTTCGTCCCGTTCCTTTTTGCTTTGTGCCACCACCAGAAAATGTGTTGAGGCGTTTCTGAAGTCCGAGGTGTAGGCGCGCCATTGTCTATCTGCCGTCCAAGTAACCCTGTCCTGGGGCGCACGCTGCAAAGCCTGCGCGGGCGCTTTGTGGGAGCGGCTGCGGACTTCGCCTGTTGTGGCGTCCACGACCTGCCAGACCAGATGTTCCTCGTAGGCGAAGTGATTCTTGGCACTCTGATTGCCATAAATATGGTCCGGTTGATTTACCAGTGCGTGGTGGAATATTTCTGTCGCTTCCCGCAGTTCCTGGTCCATGAATTCGCCCATTTCATGGCCAATCACGAGCCACACGACGACCGAGGTCATGAGTCCGAACGCCACGGACGTCCAGAGCAGGGACTGGACCAGTCGTGCCCGAATGGATGGCGGCCTTGAAGTGCGAGTGTCCATCGCGTCAGCTGGTTTGGACCGGGTTGGGAATCATGTAGCCCATTCCGCGTACCGTTTGGATCATCTCCTTGCCCAGCTTGCTTCGCAGCTTGAAGATGTGCACCTGCAGTGCATTGCTGGCCAGCTCACTGTCCAGACCCAGTACCAGGGATTCCAGTTCGGTGGCGGACACGGTGCGCCCGGTGCGAAGAATCAGCGCTTCCAAGACCGCCCATTCCCGGGCGGTCAGCTCCACCCGTTGGCCGTCGAGCCATGCATCCTTGTTCGAAAGACTGATTTCGACCCGGCCAAATATCTTGCGCGGAGTGCCTCCGGTGATCCTGCGGGACAGTGCACGCAGCCGGGCGCTCAGCTCTTCGGGGGCAAACGGTTTGACGAGAAAATCGTCCGCGCCACTGTCCAGCCCATGGATGCGGTCACTCAGCAAGTCCCGTGCTGTCAGAACCAGGGCAGGTGTTCTGGCACCTCTGGTTCGGAGGCCGCGCAGCCATTCCAGTGCAGATCCATCGGGCAGGTTCCAATCCAGTAGCCAGGCGTCATAGGGCTCGCTGATCAGGCCCTTGGCTTGCGCGAGGGTCGTGCACCAGTCGACCAGGTAGCCGTCGTGTTGCAGAAAATCCCGCAAACCTGCGCCCAGGGTTCGATCATCTTCAAGAAGCAGCAAACGCATACCGGTCGTATTCCATCAAAAGTGCTGCTTGACGCCTGTGACCATGGCCCGCACAAGGTGGACCCGCTCGATGCGTCCCATCGCAATGGCCGCTGCGCCGTGCAGGCCTGCTGAAATCAGCAATCCATTGGCAAGCCATTCATGGAGTTCCATCAGCCATTCCTTGCCGAAGAACGCATCAGTGGTCTGCATCCATCCTGTCGCTCCCAGGGCCAGCACCAGCGCCATCAGTGCCAGCATCATCAGGGCTCCGAAGGGATTGTGCCCCTGGTAGGCCAGATGCTCCCCGCGTTTCAGGGCGCTCACATGCCGCGAGAGCCTGCTGGGCGTGGGGAAAAAGTCGCTGAACCGGGCATGCTTGGTACCGACGAAGCCCCAGATCAGGCGGGCCACAACCAGCGAGCTGGCGGTGTAGCCCACCCACTCATGGGCCGTCTTGCCATCTTCCAGGATGAACAGGTTCAAAATGACGCAAGTCACCAGGCTCCAGTGGAACAGGCGAACAAACGGATCCCAGACCTTGATGGCAGTGGATGCATGGGGTGCGGATGCAGCGGTCATGGTCAGCTCATTTCTTTGAGGGGATCGACTGTCAGGACGCGGTAGCCCGTCGTTTACTTTCGCTCCATCTCAGCGCCCGTTGCGGGATCAAAATAGATCTCGACCTTCTTGCCGGCTTTGTCCATGCCGTAGATCTCGTAGCACTTGCCCTTGCTGACCTTGAAGGTCCTGATCTGGTAGCCCTGCTTCTCCAGACCGGCCTTGAAGTCCGCTTCCTTCATCCATTTGTTTTCGGGAGCATTGCAGGTGGGGCCAGCGAAAGCGGATACGCAGCTGAGGGCCAGAACGAGAGCGGTGATATGCAGTTTCATGGGTTGCCTTCGGGGTTTCATGGGGGTTGATGTGTGGACCGACTGCCCACGAACTGCATTGGAAGCCGCCCACATTAAGTGGGGATGAAGTTCAGGTCCGCTGGTCGCTTTGCCCACAAAGGCCGGACGAGGCTGTGGCGCCGGGCAGTTCGCTGGCGGGTTTTTTCGAGCCGGTGCGCAGGGGCTTCTATCCACTGTTGGATGTGGAAATTCCGAGGCCCGTCAGTTCCTCACAGCTGCCCTGCGCAGTTTTGATGAGCATGCATTTGCGGGACCGTACACTGGATGACCGGCATCGCCGTCGATCAGTCCGGGAGGTACCGTGCTTTGATGCCGCTGCTGTGGCAGCTTCCGCATCGATCTGGGATTTTTCACTCGTCCTGACGGGGGCTTCGGCCCGAGCAAGGGCCTGGCGTTCACCGCTGTCGTCGGCTACGGGGGCATCGTGTCCCGCGTCTGCTGTTCACCGGCGGGGCGTATGTCCGCGTAGCAATGCGTTCATGAGGTCAACGGCCACAGCACCGGAAACAGCGCATGCTCCATCGGCGCCCCCTGCGGCAACTGCTCCACCAGCCCCGGAAAATCCGGCGAGGTCTTCCAGCGCCGTGGCGCATGCGTGATGTCGTCGCCAATCATGCGCACCGAGAACACGCGGCGCCGGCGCCCGGGTTCCAGGCCGGCCGAGGCGTGCAGCGTGAGCATATTGAAGGCAATCGCGTCGCCGGGCTCCACGGCCCAGCCGCGGATGTCGTAGGCCGCGCGGTCGGCCTCGATGTCCGGCAGGTCGGCCAGAGCGCCCTCGGGGAACCATTTGGCTTCGTTGGTCATGAAGGTGCGCGGCATGAGCCAGGGGCCGCGGTGGGAGCCCGCCACCAGCTCCAGCGTGGAGGCGCGGGAGACAGGGTCGACGGGGATCCAGAAGCTCACGTTCTGGCTGCCCTCGATGTTGTAGTAGGGCTGGTCCTGGTGCCAGGGCGTGCGCTGGCGGGTGCCCGACTCCTTGGTGAGCATGTGGTCGTGGTAAAGCCTTATCTGTTCGCTGCCCGTGAGCTTGGCCGCGATTTCCGCCAGGGCGGATTGCGAGATCACATCCCAGTAGGCAGGTATCTCCTGCCAGTTGCAGAAGTCCTCGATGAAGAAGCCCGGGTCGTCAGGGCGGCTGGCCACCTTGGCGCGCGGGCTGGGTGCGGCCAGGTTGGCGTCGATGCCCTCGCGCAGCCGCTCGACCTCGGCGGGGCGCAGCACCCCGCGCAGGCAGACCACGCCGTCGCGGGCAAACTTCTCGGCCATGGCGCTGGCGGGTGACTGTGCGTTGAATTCGCCGGGGTGGTTGGTGGGCATGGTGTTCGTTTCCTGGGCTGGTGCGGGCAGAATCAGTCTAAATTGGCCCGATTCAATCAAATACGCCTGTTCGGACAAGCGATCAGTGAAGCCAGACAAGATGAACCTCCCCAAGGCCGCTCGCAAGCCCCCGTCCCATGCTGCGCCGCCCATGCAGTTCAAGGTGGTGCACCTGCAGCCCGGTGGTGCCGACCCGGCCGATAGCCATGCGGCAGGGCAGTTCGTGCATGCGCTGTCGGGCGTGATCGAGGTGGGCATGGGCGGGCAGGTGTTCCTCGCGCCGCCGCAGTACGGCGTGTGGATACCGCCGCACCTGGAGCATGTGTCGAGCAACCGCCATGAGGCCAGCTACGCCACCGTCTATGTGGACGAGGCTCTGTGCGCCGCATTGCCGCACCAGCCCTGCACCATGGTCATCAGCCCGCTGATTCAAGCCGTGCTGGACACCTTGCACAGCCGCGGCATCGACGTGCCGCGCAGCGCCCCCGACCAGCGCCTGTTCGAGGTGCTGCTGGACGAGTTGCGCGTGGCGCCCAGCCACGACAGCTACCTGCCCACCTCGCAAGACCCCTTGCTGGGCCGCGTGCTCGACGCGCTGCAGGCCAGCCCCTGGGACGGCCGCTCGCTGGCCGAATGGGCGGCCACGGTGCACACCACCGAGCGCACCCTGGCGCGGCGCTGCGAACGCGACCTGCACATGCCCTTTGGCGAATGGCGCCAGCGCCTGAAGGTGGTGCGCGGCATCGCGCTGCTGGAGGCCGGCCGTGCGGTCAAGGACGTGGCGCTGGAGCTGGGCTATAGCGCGCCCTCGGCCTTCATCGCCATGTTCCACAAGCAGTTGGGCATGACGCCGCAGGCCTATCTTCGGCAGAAGAAGGCAGGTTGATGGAGCGCGGTCAGGTCTTCGCCGTGCTGTCGCTGGCGGCGCGCTTTGACTTCGGCGCGATGAACCCGGTGGACAGCCCCACACCGCAGACGATGACGGCCGCGCAGACCAACATCCACTGCGTGATGCTTTCATCGAGAAAGACCACCCCGTAGAAGGTGGCGAACACTGGCAGCAGGAAGGTGACCGTGAGCGCGCGCGCGGGGCCCGCGCGCTCGATCAAACGGAAGAACAGGAAGTACGCCACCCCCGTGCACAGCACACCCAGCGCCAGGATGGCCAGCCAGGCGCGCAGCGTGGGCATGTGCTGGGGCCAGTAGGCAATGGCAGGCACGGCCAGCAGCAGCGATGCGCCGATCTGGCTGCCCGTGGCCGTGGCCAGGGGCGGCACGCCGGTCAGGTAGCGGCGCGTCGCGCTGGCGGCGATGCCGTAGCACAGGCAGGCCAGCAGACAGGCCCCGATGGCCCAGAGTGCTGCGTTGTTGCCCGCGCCATCGCCATGGCGCAGCCCGGCATTGCCGCTGGCCAGCATGACCACGCCCGTGAAGCCGATGGCCAGACCCACCAGCCGCCAATTGTCCGGCCGCTCGCGGAACCAGACCCACGCCACAAGGGCCCCGAACATCGGGGCCGTGGCATTGAGCACCGCCGCCAGGCTGCTGTTGATGGTGAGCAGCGCAAAGCTGAACAGCGCAAACGGCAGGCCCGAGTTGAAGACGCCGATGCCCATGGTGGCGCGCCAGTGCTGCACCAGCGCCGCCCCTTGGCCGCGCAGCATCATCAGGGGAAATAGGAACAGGGCGCCGATGCTGACCCGGGCCGCAGCGGTGGGCAGCGCCCCGAACTCGGCGGCGCCCATGCGCATGAACAGGAAGGATGCACCCCACAGCGCCGCCAGCAGCACGAGGTCGATCACCCAGGCCTTGGTGTTGTTGCTGTTGTTGTTTGCCTGTTGCGGGGCCGGGGTCGTTGTTGTGGTCATGGGGGTCGCTTGTTGCGCAGGCTTTGTCTGGAGGGCCTGCGTGCGATTGGGCGCCAGATCGGCGGTGTCATTGATGCTGTTTTTTCACCAATGGCGGATGGTTTGTTCATCAATCAACAAAGGCGTGAAGTGTGAAATAGATCACATGCATTCTTTGGGGCCGGGGCTATGATTTATTCGTCGGCCCGCTGTGGTCGGCTCCTCCCCCTTGTGCAAGCAAGTTGCCCGCCTTCGTGCGGGCTTTTTTTTGTTCCTGTGGATGCGTTGGGTGTTTTACGGCTTTTCGGTGCTGGTTGCTGTGTGCATTTGTG
>NZ_LMIJ01000001.1:94802-94955 GCF_001428665.1 Acidovorax sp. Root219 | reverse complement strand
GGCACACACGCCCACCCCAGCTCCTGCGCTTCTCGGCGCAGCCAGCAGGGGTGGGGAGCGGGGACAAAGACGGCTGCTGCTGCGCAGCTGCGCCTGGGGGTCGGGGACGCGCGCGAGGCGCGCTGCCGACGAGACTGGCGCGATCGCTCTGCC
>NZ_LMIJ01000001.1:94628-94694 GCF_001428665.1 Acidovorax sp. Root219 | reverse complement strand
TTCGAAGAACGCAGCGAGTTCTGCGGCACACCCCAGGCCCGAGCATCGCAGGCTGCCCCCTCGCCT
>NZ_LMIJ01000001.1:89294-94605 GCF_001428665.1 Acidovorax sp. Root219 | reverse complement strand
TCTTGGCGACGCAAGAGAAAGTTACTGCGCCGCCGGGCGCACACCCCGGCCTCCGCCCTCAACCAAGGCAAGCAGCAACAACAACAACAACCACCACCGTGTCACAACGTCCCGCAAGCGAGATGAAGAAGCGATGGCAGGCGGTGACGGATGCGGGCGCACAGCTCGATTGACGAGCCCGTGCACCGTTGCAGCTCACACCGGCGTCTTGAACGGCTCCCAATACTCCATCACCTTGAGCACGCTGCGCAACTGAGCCGTCGGCATGGTCTGCGTACCCCAGGTGGCCTGCCGCCCCGCAGTCTCGCCCATGATCCAGAACTGCCGCACGGCCAGAAAGGCGGCTATCGCGTCGAAGTCCGCCTGGGCCAGCGGGCGCACGCTGCGGTAGCCTGCCAGGTAGTGGCGCCAGCGCGTGAGCCCTGCCTCGTCGAGCACACCGTCCACCTTGCGCGGCAGGTTGTTCCACAGGTACACGCACAGCTCATAGGCCAGCAGCCCAGGGCCGGTGTCGTCGAAGTCGAAGAACGAGGCCACGCGCGTGCCGTCCGGCCCGTCGGTCATGAAGTTGTTGGCCCCGTGGCAGTCGCCATGGCAGGCTACACGCGTGAGCGTGGGCAGCAGGGCGGTGATGCGTGCGTCCAGGCGCCCGGCCAGAGCACTGTAGTCGGCGCGCAGGCCATCGTCCATCGCCGGTGCCGCACACAGTTGCTGCAGCGGCGCGCGCAGCAGGTCGGGCAGGTCGAGCTGGTACAGGCTGGGTGGGCCCGCGTAGCCCTGCGCCAATTCATGCAGCATGGCCAGGCCCCGGCCCGTGGCCTCGGTGTCCGGCACGGACTCGCCCGGCCATTCGCCCGGGAGGTGCTCGAACAGCACCAGCGGGCGCGGTCCCTCGGGCAGCGGCAGGGCGGTGCTGGCGGCACCATCGCGCGCGGCCAGGGGTGCCGCGACAGGGGCGCCTGCGGCCTTCAGGTGCCAGAGCATCGCCGTCTCGTAGGCCGTATTGGGTGCGCCGCGCGGGCGGTCGGCGCAAAGCCGCGCCACGGCCTGCCGGCCATCGGCAAAGCGCAGCTCGTACACCTGGTTGAAACCGCGCCGCATCAGCACGCAGTGGGCCACGTCGCCCAGCGCATAGTGCGCCTTCACCATGCGGGCGATGGCGCCGCCGGTGGGGGTGGACTGGGCGATGTCGATGGAAGGAAAGGCGGTCATAGGGGCAGGGCCAGGGGCGTGGAGGGCCGGGGATTCTGCCTGAAACCGGGGCGCGCAGCGTGGCGCGCTCAAAACACACTCCCCACCACCGCAAAGTCCGCCTCGCGCACCGCCAGCTCCCGCAGCGCCCCCACCAGGGGCCGCAGGTCATCGCGCCGGTAGTGCAGCGCGTAGCCCAGCAGCCCCAGCGGCACCGGGCTGGGCAGTTCCTGCAACACCCCGCGCTCGAACAGCGCCCGCGCCCAGCCCTGCGGCAGCAGGCCGATGCCGCCGCGGTGCGCGAGCAGGCCAGCGATGGCGCCCCAGTGGTTGCAGAACAGGCGGCGTGCGGGCTGCGCGCTGGCCTGGCGCAGCCAGTCGTCGATGAGGTGGGTGACGCCCGAGCCCTGGGGCAGGCTGACCAGGGGGTGGGCCTGCAGGGCGTTGGCATCCATGGCCGCCAGCCCCGCAGCCACCGCAGGGCTGGCGCACCAGGTGAAGGCGGCCTGCGCGATGGGCACCGAAGTGAGTGCGCTGCGGCTCGCCGGCCCGGCGATCACGGCCACATCCAGTTCGCCCTTGTCCAGCCGCTCGGCCAGGGCTGCGCCCACATCCACATGCACGCTCACCTCCAGGTCGGGGTGGGAGCTGGCGATGGCCGCCACCAAGTGCGGCAGCCAGGTCATCGCGGTGAGTTCGCCCACACCCAGGCGGCAGGTGCCGCGCAGGCCGGTGGTGGCGCTCATGGCCTGGTGCACCAGGTCGGCCTGCTGCAGCAGGGCGCCGGCCAGGGGCACCAGGCGCGTGCCGGCCTCGGTCAGCGCGGCGCGGTGGCCGGCGCGGTCGAACAGCACCTGTCCCAGCGATGCCTCCAGTTCGGCGATGCGCTTGGACAGGGACGAAACCGACAGGTGCACGCGCTCTGCGGCCAGGGCAAAGCTGCTGCAGGTGGCGGCCCAGTAGAAGGCTTCGAGTTGCTTGAGCGTCATGGATTTTGTTTCTATTTAGCGAACAAAGTGATTCTTCTAAATTCGCTTTTTTGCGGAATACTAATGCAAGACACTGTCTTTCAGTCCTCATTTCCATGGAACTCCAGCGATGTCCACTTCTGCCGCACCCGCCATCAACCCCTGGCAAGCCTTCGACGGCACCCGCCGCAGCGGGCGCATGCGCGACCTGCTTTCGCTGGGCGACTTCGAGGCCGCCGCTCGCCGCGTGCTGCCGCGCCCGATTTTTGGCTACATCGCTGGCGCGGCCGAAGACAACCATGCCCTGGCCGACAACCGGCAGGCCTTCGACGAACTGGCGCTGGTGCCGCGTGTGCTGTGCAACGTGGCGCAGCGAGATCAAGGCGTCACGCTGTTCGGCACGCGCTATGCCAGCCCCTTCGGCGTTGCGCCAATGGGCATCGCGGCGCTGTCGGCCTACCGGGGTGATGTGGTGCTGGCGCGGGCTGCTGCGGCGGCGGGCATTGTGGCGGTGCAGAGCGGCAGCTCGCTGATCCGGCTGGAGGAGGTGATGGAGGCCGCGCCGGGCACCTGGTTCCAGGCCTACCTGCCGGGCACGCCCGAGCGCATCGATGCGCTGCTGCAGCGCGTGTCTTCAGCCGGCGTGCAGACCCTGGTGGTCACGGTGGACATCCCTGTGGCGGGCAACCGCGAGAACAACCTGCGCGCGGGCTTTTCCACCCCGCTGCGCCCCGGCCTGCGCCTGGCGTGGGATGGGCTGGTGCGCCCGCGCTGGCTGGCGGGCACCTTGCTGCGCACGCTGGCGCGCCATGGCATGCCGCATTTCGAGAACTCGTTCGCCGAGCGGGGTGCGCCCATCCTCTCGTCGCGCGTGCAGCGTGACTTTTCCGGGCGCGACCACTTCGACTGGAGCCACATCGCCCGCATCCGCAGCCAGTGGCGCGGCGCCCTGGTGGTCAAGGGCATCCTCAGCCCGGCCGATGCAGCGCTGGCGCGCCAGCACGGGGTGGACGGCATCATCGTCAGCAACCATGGTGGCCGCCAGCTCGATGGTGCGGTGGCCCCGCTGCGCGTGCTGCACGCCATTGCCGAGCAGGCCGGCAGTCATATGGTGGTGATGCTCGACGGCGGCATCCGCCGCGGCACCGATGTGGCCAAGGCCCTGGCGTTGGGCGCGCAGGCCGTGTTCGTGGGCCGGCCGTTCAACTATGCCGCCGCCTTGGATGGCGAGGCCGGCGTGGCCGCTGCCATCGGCCTGCTGCGCGCTGAGCTGGACCGCAACCTGGCGATGCTGGGTGTGCGGTCCTGCGCCGATCTGGGCCCGCAGCACCTGATGGACCGGCGGGCGCCCTGGCCGTTGGCAGACTGGGCCAGCCCTGCCGGCTGAACCTGTGCTGACCACCGGGGTGGCGGTCAGGTGATGCTCATCTCCAGCGGCGTGGTCTGGAACGCGATTTGCCGCCAGGCGCCGCCATCCTCCTGCGTCCACACCTGCAGCACGCGCGAGTCGATGCGCACGGTGCCGGTGCCGTCCTTGCGCACCGCCACCAGCAGTTGCCTGCCGGTCATCACGGCGCTGGTGCCCAGCACCTGCACCTGGAGCTCGGACCGGTCGATCTGTTGGTAATCGACATGCGTGCCGCCGGAGCGGAAATAGCTGTCGTAGTCGTCCGTCTGCCCCTTGGCATGCACGTGGGTGAGGCCGGGGTGCAGGATCTCGCGCAGCCGCGCAAAGTCGCTACGTTTCATGGCATCGCAGCGCTGGGCTTCCAGGTCCAGCAGCAGGGATTCGGTGTTGCCGGGGAGGTGGGTGTCGGCTGTCATGTGGATCGCTGGGCCAGCCAGCGGATCTCGTCGAGCAGCTCCACCAGGCCGACCTGGATGAAGCCCAAGGTCGGCTCGTCCACCAGGCGGCCGTCCTGGATGCGGGTGGCCACGCCCGCGATGGCGATGTGCTGGCGCACCAGGGGCCGGGCCAGCGTGGCGGCCAGGGCGTCGCGGATCTGGGCCTGGGCGCGCACGCCGCCGGCTGTGCCGGGCGATGCGGTCATGACCAGCACCGGCTTGCCCTTGAGCGGCGAGGCGAAGCCCGGGCGCGATGCCCAGTCGATGGCGTTCTTGAGCACGCCGGGAATGCCGTAGTTGTACTCGGGCGAGCAGATCACCAGGCCGTCCGCGCCCGCAATGGCGCCCTTGAGCTGCGCCACGGCAGCGGGCGGGCTGTCGCCATCGAGGTCGGCGTTGTACATGGGCACGTCGTCCAGGGGGAACAGCTCCAGCGTGGCCGTGGGCAGCAGCAGCGGGGTGAGGCTGCGCAGCACGGCTGTGCAGTGCGATGCGCGGCGGATGCTGCCCGATATGGCAACGAGGCGGATGGGGGCGGCTTTCGGGTCAGTGGTCACTGGGGTTTGCTCCTT
The DNA here is from genome assembly GCF_001428665.1 of Acidovorax sp. Root219. Lineage (GTDB taxonomy): Bacteria > Pseudomonadota > Gammaproteobacteria > Burkholderiales > Burkholderiaceae_C > Acidovorax. The sequence continues at coordinate 90,029 of NZ_LMIJ01000001.1, read as the reverse complement.
CTTTCAATGGCTTGAGTTTATGCATAAAATGCAAAACATGTACAAAAAAGAAACGCCTACGCGCACACCGCCCCTGGTTGACCAGGCGTTTGCACAACTGCGCCACGATGTGCTCAGCGGTACCTACGCCGCCGGTGCCAAGCTCAAGCTCGACGAGCTGCAGACGGCCTACGGTTTCTCCAGCAGCCCCCTGCGCGAAGCCCTGAGCCGCCTGGCCCAGGAGGGGCTGATCCGTTCCGACGAGCGGCGCGGTTTTCGCGTGGCGGCCATTTCGGCAGAAGACCTGGCCGACATCACCCGCATGCGCGTCATGCTGGATGTGCAGGCGTTGCGCGAATCCATCGCCCATGGCGACGATGCTTGGGAGGCATCTGTGGTGGGCGCCTTCCACCGGCTTGAAAAGGTAGAGGGCCGCCTGGGCAATGGCCCCGCCATTCTGGACGAAGGCTGGACCGACCTGCACACCGCCTTTCACATGGCGCTGATTTCCGCCAGCCCGTCGGAGCGACTGCGCGCGATGAGTGCCAGCCTGTTCGACCAGGCAGAGCGGTATCGGCGCTATTCCGCGCGTTTTCGCAAGAGCTTCAAGCACAAGTCCAACGAGCACCGCAAGCTCATGGATGCCACCCTGCGGCGCGATACGGAAACGGCCTGTGCGCTGCTCGAAGAGCACATCCTCAGTACCCAGCGCAATGTGATGACCGTGCTGGCCCAGGTCGAGCAGCAGCTGGGCTG
>NZ_LMIJ01000001.1:0-89271 GCF_001428665.1 Acidovorax sp. Root219 | reverse complement strand
AAAACTCTTCTGGNNNCTCGTACTGCCTGCGACGCAGCGCCTAGCCAGAACCGCTTCGCTGAGTTTTGTTATCCGCTCTAAAGGGCCCCTGGCTGTCCCTGCACCCAACTGACCGGTAGCGGGCTGCACGCACCGCCTAAAGCCCGGCGGCCGTCGCGGCCCCGTGCATCCCTTTCAGCCTTTTTCTTCGCGCAGCCCCAGCGCATCCGCACCCACGCAGCCCAGGCGGCACGCCGCTGCGGGGCTGTCCCTGCCTGCCTGGCGCACGCGGGGTCGGGTGCAAGCTCTCCAGCAAATTCCCCCTCCCTTGATCACTTGAACCGCCGCCCGCTGGCAGGCTCTTTTGTGCCACTCAATTTTTGTGCTTGGTGTAAACCACTATGCATTTACGGCGTTTTATGCATAAAAATAACTTCATGCACCAAGTCTTGCGGCTTGAAGAATTCCCTTCAGGCCGCTATCCCTTTCAACTCTCCCATCCCCTTGAAGGAAACCCATGAAACTGATGTCCTACTCGATCGCCGGCCGTGAAACCTGGGGCGTTGTCGTCGCCGATGGCGTGGCAGAACTGGCGGTGCGCACAGGCCACGCCACGCTGGCCGACTTCATCGCCAGCCCCGGCTTCGCGCGCCGCGATGCGCTGGTGGCCGGGCTGGGTGCAGATGCGAAGCTGGCCGACGTGGTGTACCTGCCCGTGATCCCCCGCCCCGAGAAGATCGTCTGCGCGGTGCGCAACTACATGGACCACCACCAGGAGGTGCTGGCCGCCGGCATGCACCGCGAACTCTCCGAACAGCCGCCGATCTTTTTGCGCGTATGGCGCTCGCAGACGCCGCACCAAGGCCCCATCGTGCGCCCGCACGTGTCGGAGTCGCTGGACTGGGAGGGCGAGCTGGCCGTCATCATCGGCAAGGAGGGGCGCGATATCAGCGAGGCCGATTCCTGGGCGCACATTGCAGGCTACAGCTGCTACAACGATGCCAGCGTGCGCGAATGGCAGTTCCATGCCAAGCAGATCGCATCGGGCAAGAACTTCGAGTCCACCGGCGCCTTTGGCCCCTGGATGGTGACGGCAGACGAGATCGCCCCTGGGCGCGAGCTCAAGCTGGAGACGCGGCTGAACGGCGCCGTGGTGCAGTCCAGCCACACGGGCCACATGATCTTCTCCATCCCGCGCCTCATCGCCTACGCCTCCACCATCTTCACGCTGGTGCCCGGCGACGTGATCATCACCGGCACGCCGGCCGGCGTGGGCTGGAGCAAGAAGCCCCCGCAGTTCATGAAGCCCGGTGACGTGGTGGAGGTGGAGATCGAGGCCATCGGCCTGCTGCGCAACCCGGTGGTCGCGCAGGCCTGAGCTTGCCACTCCCCAGATCCCATCCATCCACCACCAACGGGTAGAGCACCAGGCCCCAAGACGGCCGCCGCCAATGGAGACAAGCACCATGATCAGAAGACACCTGCTGGCCGCCTGCAGCGCGGCTGCCCTTGCCTGGCCGGCATTGCCGGCCCTGGCCCAGGCCTACCCGGAGCGGGCCATCAAGCTCTACCAGGGCTTTGCGCCCGGCGGCAATGCCGACGCCATCGCCCGCGCAGTGGGCATGGAGATGGCCCGTGCGCTGGGCCAGCCCGTGGTGGTGGAGGCGCAGTCCGGCGCGGGCGGCACCATTGCCGCCACCACCGTGGCGCGCGCCAAGCCCGACGGCTACACGCTGCTGCTGGCCACCGGCGGCCACGCGGTGGCCGGGGCGCTGTACAACACGCTGCCCTACAAGTCGGTGGCCGATTTTGAGATGGTCTCCACCGTCACCTACTTCCCCTTTCTGGTGGTGGTCAACGCCAGCGCCAAGGTGCAGGGGCTGCGCGAGGTGATCGCCAGCGCGCAGGCAGCGCCCGGCACGGTGGCCTATGGCACGGCGGGGGTGGGCTCCACCCACCACCTGGCCGGCGAGCTGCTGGCCAAAATGGCGCGCGTGAACCTGCTGCACGTGCCCTACCGGGGCGATGCCGCCTCGCTCACCGCCTTGCTGGCGGGGGATGTGCCCTTCATCATCGCGCCGCCCACGGCGGTGATGGCCAACATCCAGGCCGGCAAGCTGCGCGCCATTGCCACCACGGGCCCGCAGCGCTGGCCGGGCCTGCCCAACGTGCCCACCGTGGCCGAGCAGGGCGTGGCTGGCTACGACGTGCGCTCGTGGGCCGGCCTGATGGCACCGGCCGGCACGCCCCGGGCCGTGGTGGAGCGCCTGAACGCCGAGGCCCTGCGCGCGCTGCAGGCGCCCGCCGTGCGCCAGCGGCTGGAGGACATGGGCGGCGAGGCACGCGGCAGCACGCCCGAAGAGATGAAGGCCATGGTCAGCCACGAGCTCGAAAAGTGGCAGCAGGTGGTGGCCGATGCCAAGATACCAAAACAATTAACGACGCAATTGACTGAAAGACTTTTCGCATGACTCTGATCGCCATCCGCAAACGCAGCCTCACCATTGAAACGATCTACCACGAAGGCGGCCCGCCAGCGCAGCAGCCGCTGCGCGTGGCCGCAGCCTGTGCGGTGATCCACAACCCCTATGCCGGCCGCTACGAGCCGGACCTGCTGCCCTTCATGGCCGAGCTGCGCAGCCTGGGCACCCTGCTGGCGCAGGAACTGGTGGACACCCTGGGCAAGGAGAACGTGCAGGCCTACAGCAAGGCCGCCATCGTCGGCGTGAACGGCGAGCTGGAGCATGGCGCGGTCTGGCACGAGGCGGGCGGCTGGGCCATGCGCCAGGTGCTGGGCGAGCCCAAGGCCATCGTGCCGGCGGCCAAGGCCGTGGCGGCCACGGGCTACCGGCTGATGGTGCCGCTGCACTACATCCATGCGGCCTATGTGCGCAGCCACTTCAACAGCACCGAGGTGGGCATACAGGATGCGCCGCGCCCTAACGAGATTTTGTTCGCGCTGGTGATGGCCGATGGCGGGCGCATCCACTCGCGCCTGGGTGGACTCACGCGCGAGCAGGTCTCCGTGCACGACGGGCAGCGATGAGCATGGCGGCACACACCACCCCCATGACGATGCAAGCCGTGCAGCTGCAGGTCACCGGCGGCCCCGAGGTGCTGTCGCTCGTGGACCTGCCCGAGCCCCAGCCGGGGCCGGGCGAAGTGCGCGTGCGCGCCCACGCCATTGGTGCGGGCGGGCCGGACGTGCTGATCCGCAACGGCACCTACAAATGGATGCCCCCGCTGCCCGCCGTGCCCGGCAATGAGCTGGCCGGTGTGGTGGACGCCGTGGGCCCGGGCGTGGTGCGCCTGGCCGTGGGCGAGCGCGTGCTGGTCAGCGCCCGCGAGCTGCCCCAGCGCGGTGGCTGCTATGTGCAGGCCATCTGCGTGGACCAGGCCGTGCCCTTCGTGCTGCCGGCCAGCATTGGCTTCGACGATGCGGTGAGCCTGGGCAACTTCCAGCTCGCGCTGGCGCTGCTGGCGAGCAACGGCAACCTGCCGGCGCAGGCCATCCTGGTGCCTGGCGCGGCCGGCGGCGTGGCCACGGCGCTGGCGCAGGTGGCGCGCTCGCGCGGGCTGCGCGTGATCGGCACGGCATCCAGCCCGGAAAAGCGCGCCTTCGCGCTGGAGAACGGGGTCACCGACCTCGTCGATGGCGATGACGTGCAGGCCCTGCCGCAGCGCGTGATGGAGCTCACCGGCGGGCGGGGCGTGGACCTGGCCTTCGACCATGTGGGCGCGGCGCTCTTCATCGCCTGCCTGCGCTCGCTGGCGCCCTCGGGCATGGCGGTGTCGTACAACATCCTCGCCGGCCCGCCCTCCAATGACGTGTTCGACGAGCTGCGCAAGCTGCTGGCCAAAAGCCTGGCCATCCGCACCTTCTCCATCCACGCGGTGGATGCCGACATCGCACAGCGCCGTGGCCTGATGGAGCAGGCCATTGCGCTGATGGCCAGCGGCCAGGTGCGCGCACCGCGCGCCATGCGCCTGCCGCTGGCGCAGGCCCGCCAGGCGCATGAGCTGCTGGACAGCGGTGGCACGCTGGGCAAGCTCGTCCTCATCCCCTGACCCCATGGAGGCCGCCACCATGAACCCACCCTACAGCGCCAACCTCTCGCACTGCGGCATCTTCTGCCGCGACCTGGAGGTGATGAAACGCTTTTACACCGGCGTGTTCGACATGCAGGAGACCGACAGGGGCGAGGGCGTCACCTTCCGCTTCGAGATCGTGTTCCTGAGCGGGCGCGACGACCAGCACCACCAACTGGTGCTGGCCGGCGGGCGCGGGGCCGACTCGCCCAGCACGGTGATGCAGCTGTCCTTCAAGGTCCAGACCATCGACCACCTGCGCGAGGCGCGCCGCCGTGCCCTGGCACTGGGCGCGACCAAGATGCGCGGCCTGAATCACGGCAACGCGATCTCCATCTACTGCATGGACCCCGAAGACAACACCGTGGAGGTGTACCTGGACACCCCCTGGTATGTGAGCCAGCCCCACGGCGACCCGCTGGACCTGGACCAGGACGACCAGGCCATCTGGGCCCAGACCGAGCGCGTGGTGCGCACCGATCCGAGCTTCATGCCCGTCTCGGAATGGGCGGTACGCTTCGCCCAGCGCCGCCAGGCCTTGCAGCAGGCGGGGGGATCTGCGCCGGGCTGAATGCCTGCAGCCTGCCAACGGACTTTGGCTGCGCGTACCATCGGGCCACTTCAACGTGGCAAAGGATGTCGTTCGTGCACCGATTCAGTTTCAAGGCCATTCTTGCCGGCGTCGTGTTGATGCTGGTGCTGTTGCCAGCCATTGCCTATGGGCTGTGGTACCTGGCCTCGTGGTGGTTCCAGGCCCAGGGCGGCGGCGATGCGCAGATGGCGCAGGCGGTCACCGAGTTCCTGGACGGCAACCTGGGCACGCTGGCGCTGCTCCTCGTGGGCGGGGCCATGTGCATACCGGGCGGCTATGTCACGGCGCGGCTGGCACCGGCGCATCCTTATGCCAACAACCTGGTGGTGGCGGGCCTGCTCACCGCCATATCCATTGGCCTGGCCATCGGCACGGGCTCGGGCTGGGACTGGTGGTTCGACCTGGCCAATGCGTTCTTCACCGTGGCGGGCTGCTGGTTCGGGGGCTGGCTGGTGGCGCGGCGCGGCCGGTGAGCGCATGCCGCAGCGCGAGCGCCTGGAGATCAACCCCGCCGATGGCAGCCTGACGCTGCAGCCCTCGGGGCGTGTGGTGGGCAAGGGCCTGCGCAGGCAGGATGTGCAGGCCTTGCTTGCCGAGTTCTTCGGCGGCTCGCACGCGCATGGCAACGGCTACGCCTGGCTGTCGTTGCACGGCTTCGACCTGGGCGGCAAGCCGTGCTGGCTGTCGCTGGGCTTTCACGAAGGGCTGCTGAACATGGTGCTCATCGGCGTGGGCCTGCCCGGCGCCCAGGAGGAGGACGGCTGGCCCACCCAGAAGGCCATCGACAACGAGATCGCCTTCGTGCGCCAGGCATTGGGCAAGCAGCTGGGCCGCCACTTCGGCAACGGCGATGTGACCTTCCCCTGGGGCACGGCCTGGAGCCGGTTCGACCCCAAGGGGTTTGCGGCCAGCGCGGGCCTGCGCTACCGCTGAAGCCGATTCAGGTGCCCAGCAATTGCTGTTGAGCCGTCTTGCCCTTGCCACCCAGCTTCATCGCTGCCAGCGCGGCCCGGGTGCCCGCAGGCAATGGCAGCTGGTGCCCCAGTCGCAGTTCCAGCAGCAGTTCGAGCAGTGGTGCCAGGTCCTTGCGTTCGCCGCTTGCTGGGGCCTGCACCATGGCGCACAGCAGTGCAAACACCGCCACCGGCATGGCCGCATGGGCCTGCGCTGCGGCAGTGAGGCTCTTGGCATAGCGCGGACCCTTGACCAGAGGCGTGGCCCACAGCCGGGCCAGCGTCTCGCCCAGGCTGGTGATGTCCAGCCGGCCGTCCTGCACGCCCAACACCAGCGCGTCCACCGCCAGCGCCGTCTGCCCGGGCTCCTTGCCGGCCAGGGCCACGGCCAACAGCAGCCGGGCCATAGGGGTGAAGGGCGTGGTGGGCTCCAGCAGCAGGTCCAGGTAGGCGCGGTTTTGCCACTGGGCCTCCCACCAGTCCAGGTTGCTGGCAATGGTGCGTGCGGCTTCGGCAAACAAGGGCTCCAGGCCCGAGGGCAGCAGGCTGGCCGCAAAGCGGATGGGGGCGGCCTCGTGTTCCACGGCCCAGCGTGTTTCAGCCAGGTGCTTGGCGCACAGCGCCAGAGCGGTGTGGTGGGGCTGGCCGTGTTCGTGCGGCTGCAGCGCGGGCCCGTGCGTGAGGTGCAGGTGGTGGAAGGTGTAGCCGCCTTCGCTGGTCTCGCTGACCACATGCCAGTCGATTCGTGGGTGCAGCGGGCCGCCGGGGCCCAGGTCGCCGTAGGCGGCGAGCGTGGGGGCATCGTCCGCATGCGGGGAGCGGATGCGCGCGGCAGCCAGGAAGAGGGGGCGGGCCGCTGCATCCTTGGGTACCTTTGCGGTGTCGTCGCCCAGCGCGTAGCGCAGGGCCTGTAGCAGAGGGCCCGGTTCCTTGGTGCCTTGTGCGTCGGCCAGCGCGGCACGGGCCGCTTGCGCGTCCCTCTGCGCGGGCACCAGGCGCATCAGCGCCAGCACCTGTTCAGGCATGGGTGCGTGCGCCCCGGCCTGCTGGTGCGCCCGGATGCGCGCCAGCAGTTCGCGCGGGTCGATGAAGCCGCCCCGGTGCGTGGGCGTGGACAGGGGCGTAAGGCCTTGGCCTGCGAGCGCCTGGGCGATGAGGTCCTGCGCACGCGGGCCGACGAAATGCTCGGCGCGCGTGGTCACGTCGCCAGCCACCACCATCGCTTCTTCCGCCGTGCTTTCTCCATTCACCGCAGCGGCCAGGATGCGTCCGAGCGCGTAACCGAGGGGCTTGGTCGCCCAGTCGAGCCGCCGGGTGCGCTTTTGCAGGGCCATGAAGGCAGCCTTGTCTGCGTCCGCCATCGGCGCCAGCCGCACCAGGGCCCCGGCCACGCGCTCCCACTCGTCCACGTCGGCTGGGTTCTCCAGTGCATAGGCCATTCGCTCGACCAGGTCGGGGATCTGGTCGAGCGGGGGCAGGGCACGGCTGGCGTCCAGCGGCGAGACCGGGCGGGGCGCTGTGGTGGTATCGGTGGCGACGGCTGGCGCCGCAAGCTGCGCCGCCTCGGCCCCACCCACCAGCCTGGCCAGCGCCGGCCGGTTCACGGCGGACACAAAGGGCAGGTAGCTGCGTGCCAGCTCCTGGCTGGCTTCGTCCAGACCCCAGGTGGTGAGGAAGGCGATGGCTTTCTTCTGCACGTCCGCCGCCGTGTGCGCCAGGGCCTGCACGGCCACACCGCTGGCGCGGTGGGCCAGGGCGGGTTCGTTCTTCGCCACCTGGCCCAGCAGTTCCAGCGCCGCCAATACTTGCGCCTTCACGGTGGCCGATGCCAGGGGCGCGGCGGCGTCGCACACGGCATCGCCCTGCACGTGACCGGCCTTGTACAGCGTGGCCACAGCTTGCAGCGCCATGCCTGCCGTGGGTGCGATGCGGCTGTGGCACAGGGCCAGGTAGCGGTCGGCCTCTGCGGCCATCTCGTCCACGGAGGGCGCCAGTAGTTCGTGAAAGCGCGAGAACCAGCCCGACTTGAACTGCGGCCAGTCGCAGGCCAGCGCGCCCAGGGTCTTGCCGAGCAACTGGGCGCGGGTGTACACGCCGCGCTCGCACAGGGTCAGGAAGGCGTGGCTCCAGTACAGCTCGGGGTCATGGCAGTATTTCTCGCGGGCGGCAAAGCTGCCGTCGGAGCTGCCCTCGCGCTCGAACAGGCGTAGCAGCCAGGGCGCCAGCCCGCGGTCGGCGTCGAAGTGCTTGAGCACCACGTTGGATTCGGCGCGCAGGTCGCCGAAGAACAGGGCGTCGACATACTCGTCGGTCCCGGGGCGCTCCACCAGGCCGGCCACGATGGCGCGGTGGATGTACAGCGGGTAGTGCCATCGGAAGTCGCCTTGCAGCTGCTTGTCGATCGGCACGGTCGACAGGGCGGGCTTGAAACGTGCCTTGAAAGCCGGAATGTCCTCGATGCCGATGTGCATCCAGTAGTCGCACAGCGGATTCTCCGGCTCGCACAGGAAACGGGCCAGGTCGATGGCGCGGAACAGCCGGTTGGCCTGGGTCTTGTCGAAGGCCACGCGCAGGTTCAGCGGGTTGCGCTGGTCGGGCCGCAGCAGGCCCCAGCGCATGTGGGTCAGGTGCGCCACAGCGGGCCGGGCGGCAACGCGCTCTGCCGGGCCCATGGCGGCCAGCAGGTCCATCACGGCGGGGATGTCGCCTGCGAGAAGGCTCTTTTCGAGTGGTGTGTCGTAGCTGCGGTTGTCGTCGGTGCTTGGCATGGGTGGGGTAGGGTCGGTTCAGTTCGATGCGGCTGCCGCCTGCGCAGCGCATGCCGCCAGCACATGCTTGCACGGCCCGCGCTCGCCCTGGTGTTTGGCAAACCAGGGGCAGGTGCAGCGCAGCAGCCCATCCACTTCGCGCACGCGGTAGCTGACGTCGGCGCTCTGCACTTCGGCATCGAGCGGGGTGGTGGACAAGAGGCGCACGGCACCGGCCTGCAGCAGCGCGCGGGCATCGGCCAGGCGCGGGTTCATGTCGTCGAGCTGGGCCAGGTCCATGGGCAGCACGCGGTGGAAGTAGGCACCGTGCACCAGGTCATAGCCCACCAGGCCCGAGGCGCCCAGGAGCTGCAGGGCGCTGTCCACGTCGGCCACGGGCCATTGCAGCGCAGCCGCCAGCGCATCGCTGCGCAGCGTGTCCTGCCAGTGCAACTGCGCGCGCACGGCGCTGGCGGGGCGGCCTGCATCGGCCAGCACCAGCGACTGCAGGGCCTGGCCTTCGCCCGAGAAGCCGCGCCACACCTCGGCGCTGAGCACCAGCGTCAGGCGCATGGCGCCGAAGTCCAGGCACCAGGCGCTGGCCTGCTGCTGCGCGTCGGCAAACAGGGTGAGCGTGCGCGCCTTGGGCAGCAGGGTCTCGAGCACGCGCAGCCGGCTGCTGTCGGTAAAGCGCACGCCGCTGCCATCGTTCTGCGCCGTGGTGCGCAGGCCCTGGGGCCCGGCCACCACCCACAGCGGGGTCTTGCTGGTCGATGCCCTGGGCAGGCCGCGCACGAAGCGCAGGGCCGGTATGGCCCCCACCTCGAACACCTTGCGCATGGCCGACTGGTAGCTCTGCACGGCCACCATGCTGCGTAGCCAGCGCAGGGGCAGCTCCACCTTCTTCTCGACCACCTGCGTGCCGGCGGTGTGCAGCGTGAAGGCCGCGGCTCCTACCGACAGGGCCAGGCCATCGGCATCGCGCACCTGCGCCAGCGCGGCGCGCATCGGCGCGTTGAAGTCGATGTTGGTCGTGCCCTTGCCGACGATGTCGCCCGCGTAGGCGCCGGGCTCCATGTCCACCCGGATGTAGGTGCTGCAGCAGGCCGAAAAGCCTTCGAGCCGCAGCATGCCGCTGCCGGCCGTGACCACCGGGTCGGCCAGCGCCACCGCCTTGGCCACGCTGTTGGCCGGCGTGAAGAAGCGCGACCCCACGAGCAGGTGCACGGCGCTCAGCAGCTGCGCGGCCAGTTGGGGCTGGTGCAGCCGGCCCTCGAAGAAATGCGGGTGCGCCGCCTCGCCCGGTGACGAGGTGGCCAGCCGCAGCCGCAGGCGCGGCGCGGCGCCGGCCAGGTCCACGGACGAGGGCTGGGCATAGCGGTAGGTGTGGGCGAACTGGAGCATGGGCGGCCGATTCTGTCTTATTTGCCCAGGCGGGCCTCCAGGATGCCCCCTGTCCAGGCATGTTGTGTGCTTGCCAGCCTGCGGCGCCTGCGCGCAGTACATTACGCGGGCCAACAACCCTGAAAGCGTCTACGGTGAACCGAATCAACCCCAAGGCCCTCATCGTGGGCACCTCGCTCCTGCTGGCACTGTCCATCCTGGCCGGTGTGGTGCTGGTATCCCTGCAAGGCCTGCTGCTGGCCATGGAGGGGCAGAGCGAAGAGCAGATCATCCAGGCCTTGGCCGACCTGGCCGATGACGATGGTTACCTGGTCTGGAGCATGGTGCTCGGCGCTCTGGTCAGCGTGCTGGGGGGCCATGTCGCGGCGCGCATTGCCTTCGTGTACCCGTATTTCAACGGCCTGGCGGTGGGCGTGCTGAGCACGCTGGTGGGTTTCGCCTTCTGGAGCGAGCTGCCGCTTTGGTTCAACCTCGCGGGCATCGTGGTCACGCCGGCCTGCTGCGTGCTGGGGGCGCACCTGGCGGTGCTGCGCGCGCAGGCATCGGCTGGTCGCCTGGGATAGGCCAACCCCCATAATCCGTGCCAGAGGCCGTCTGCATCGGCCCACAACCATCTTGGAGGAAGTGCACATGAAGGGCAACGTCGCTGCCATCGTTCTGGTCGTGCTGGGGGTGTTCTTTCTGCTCACCAACCTGGGGCTCATCAGCATCAGCCTCAAGGAACTGCTGGTGACCTGGTGGCCGCTGGCGCTGATCGCCATCGGCGTGGCGCTGTTCTTCACGCCCCGGGAAAAGTAAGCCACGCCTGCCGCAGGCGCTTGCGTCCGCTACGATCGCCGCTCCAACAAGGGAGAGGTCATGGGTAAGAACGTGGTGGCGCTGGCGATGGCATGGGCGCTGGCTGGCGCCTGGGGCGGGGCGTTGGCGTCCGAAAAGCCGGTCGAAGCGGTCAGCGTGCTGCTCCAGGGGGCCAGCGGTCGTGCCGGTGCCGGGGCCGAGCTGCTGGCAGACTTTCAAGGGGTGGCTGACCCGGGGCTGTTCAACAAGGCGGACGATGCCGCGCTGGCCCTGGATGGCGCCATCGCCGCAGTCCAGCGCATCGACACCTCGGCCAGGCCCCAGTTGGCGGTCGCATCGGTGGCGTACCTGAGGGCGGCTCAGAACCTCGTGAAAAACCTGCTCGACGCCCGCCGCAAGGCGCTGCACGCGGACACGCTGGACCGCGAAGGCGCCAAGGCCGTGACCGACCTGAAGGCCGCCAAAGACAGTGACAGGCCGGCGCTGCTGGCGCACATGGAGACGGTCTTCGGCCAGAGCGACGAGGCCGAAGCCGCCATGAAGGCGTCGGTGGCCCGCGCGACCTCGGCCCTGGCCGAGCTGGCGCTGCGCAGGGACCTGCTGGCCGCCCAGCTGGGTTCGCCAGATGCACTGGTGCCGCAGAAGACCCTGGCTGCGGTCAAGCGTGGCTTGCAGACGGTGCAGCCTCAAGAAGACTAGGCCACCGCCACAGCTGTCAGGGGTGTGGCGCCGCATCCTTGTCGCGCGCGCCCACAAACGCCGGCTCCGCTCCGAAATACCCCCGGAACAGGTTGCGCGCAATGCCATGCGCCGCCACCTGCAGCTCCTGCGCGAAGTCGGGCGCGAACAGGCGGCCCGTGTGCTCTTGCCACAGCCCCACCCAGGCCGCGAAATGCGCGGGCGTGATGCCGGTCAGCTGCATGTGCTTGCCGAACACATCGCCCTTGAAGCTGCGCGCGCCCAGCGCCACCGTGCACCAGAAGTCCACCAGCCGCGCCAGGTGGGCGTCCCAGCGGCCATGCAGCGCGGCCTCGAACACGGGGCCCAGCAAGGGGTGGGCGCGCACGTCGGCATAAAAGCTGTGTACCAGCAGCGCCATGCTCTCGGTGCCGGGCTCCAGAAAGTCCTTCTCGGTCATCGGTGGCCCCTGCTCAGTGGCAACCGCATTGCGTGCTGGCGCAGCCTGCCGTGCCCGCCTGCGCTTCGAAGGGCGGAAACAGCACATTGTTCTCCAGGTGGATATGGCTGATCAGGTCGTCGGCCAGTTGGGCAATGCCTGCGTAGAGCGCTTTCCAGGTGGTGCATGCGTCCGCAGGCGGGTTGGTGTCGTTGGTCAGCGCGTTCAGGCGCTCCAGCGCCGCGCCATGGTCCGTGTGCTCGGCGCGCATCACGCCGATGGGCATGCCCACGAAGGGGTTGCCGCCCCCGCGCAGCAACGGGAACAGCACGGCTTCCTCCTTGCCCATGTGCTCCAGCAGCTCTGAGTGCATGGCCTCCAGCGCATCGGCCAGGCCCGTGGGCACGGCGAGGTGGCTGCGGTGCACGGCCTCCACGCGCCGCGCCATGCGCACCAGCTCGGGCAGCTGTGCGCGGTGCACCTCGTGGTAGCGCGCGATGATCAGGTCGATGAGCGCATTCGCACTGGCGCCCGCCTGGGGCAGGGCATCGCCGCGCTGCAGCTGCGCCAGTTCAGCCAGCACCGCCTCGGCATCCAGCCCCCTGTCGGCCGCCGCCTGTGCCAGGCTCACCTGGCCGCCGCAGCAGAAATCGAGCTTCAGGCGCCGGAACACCGCCGTGGCGCCCGGCAGCTGCACCGCGATCTGCCCGATTGGCTGCTGCGCATGCAGGTCAAAGGGCACGCCAGCAGGGGCGTGGGCAAAGGAGGCAGGGTCACGGGCGTTCATGGCGGTCCTTTAAAGATTCATTCAATATGTTTATTTTAAGTAGTATTTGAAATGAATCTTTATTTTGACCATGGTGCCGGTGGTCTCTTTGATCTGTCTCAACCAGGCGCCATCCGGGCCCGGGATGCTCAGAGGCTGGGAATTTTTTGGCCGTGTCCGAAGTGCGCGCCAAAACGCCTCGGATCTAGGCGCAAAGCACAGCCATAGCTCGGGCTATGGCGAGCATTTGCAACGAAGAGCCGGGGTGTTTTGGCGTGCAAGGCGGGCATGGACGAAAGATTTTCAGCCTCTCAGGTATAGCGGCGTTCCAGCACGTCCCAGGCCGGCTTGCCGACCAGGCGCTGGCGCTCGGCGAACGGGGCGACCAGCGCGGGGTCTTCTTCGAGGCGCCGGTCGTCGCGCAGCACCCCGAGGGCCTTTTGCATGCCCGCCACGGCGCCTTGCAGGGTTGCGTTGGCATAGAGCACGAGGCCATAGCCCATGCAGCCCAGCTCCTCAGCGCCAAAGATGGGCGTCTTGCCGCCCACCACCATGTTCATGAGCTGCGGGCGCTCCAGGCGCTGCGGCAGCGCACGGATTTCATCGGCGGTGGTCACCGCTTCGACGAACAGGATGTCGGCGCCCGCCTCGGCAAAGCGCTGCGCGCGCTCCACCGCCGCCTCGAAGCCGTGCACCGCACAGGCGTCGGTGCGCGCCAGGATCAGCAGGTCCGCGTCCTGCCGCGCATCGGCAGCTGCCTTGATCTTGTTGACGGCCTCTTCGGTGGAGATCACGTCCTTGCCCGCGAAATGGCCGCAGCGCTTGGGTGCGACCTGGTCCTCGAACTGGATGCAGTCGGCGCCCGCGCGCTCCAGCGTGCGCACGGTGTGGCGCACGTTGAGCGCGTTGCCAAAGCCGGTGTCGGCATCGACGATCAGCGGCAGGCCCACGGCGTCGCGGATGCGCGCCGTGTGGTCGGCCATCTCGGCCAGGCCCACGAAGCCCTGGTCCGGCAGGCCGAACCACATGTTGGTGACGCCGGCGCCTGTGATGTAGATGGCCTCGAAGCCCAGGTCTTCGATGACCCGGGCCGAGAGGGCGTTGAAGGCGCCGGGCACGATGGCGCCGCGGCGTGCCTGCACCAGGGCGCGCAGTTGTTGTTTGGTATTCATGGGTGGCCTGGAAATAGCGGAAAAGCAGACGGGCAGTGGATCGGTGGTGCGTGTGAGGGCTGCGTGCTCACTTTTCCTGCATCTGCGCCGCCTTGACGATCTCGCCCAGGCGCTTGCGCTCGGCGTCGACGAACTTCACGAACTCCGCCCGCGTGCCGCCGATGGGCTCGATGCCCATGCCCTTGAGCTTGGCCACGGTGGCGGGCTCGCGCATGGCCTTGTCCACGGCGGCGGCGAGCTTGTTCAGGATATCGGCGGGCGTGCCGCGCGGCGCATGCAGGCCGGCCCAGTGGGCGATCTGCAGCTCGGGAAATCCTTGCTCGACGGCGGTGGACAGCTGCGGGTAGGCCGAGATGCGCTGCGTCCAGGTGGTGGCCAGCGCCTTGAACTTGCCGTCGCCGCGGATGTGCGGCAGCGCGATGATGCTGGCCTCGGAGGTGCCTTCCACCTGCCCGCCCAGCACGGCCGTGGTGCTCTCCGAGCCGCTCTTGTAGGGTATGGGCTGCAGCCTGGCGCCGTACTTCACGTTGAGCATCTCGGCCACGAAGTGGGGCGTGCTGCCGGTGCCCGCAGTGGCGAAGTTGAAGCCCGCGCCCTTCTTCGACGCCTCGACGAAGTCGCGCAGGTTGTCGTACGGTGCCGACTTGGGCACCACCACCACCGAAGGCGCCAGCCCGATCATGACCACGGGCACCAGGTCCTCGTCCTTGAAGGGCAGGGATTTCTTGATCATGCTGTTGGAGATGACGCCGGCCGCGCTGATCAAGAAGGTGTAGCCGTCGGGCGCGCTCCTGGCCACCAGCTCGGCGCCGAGCGAGCCGCCCGCGCCGGGGCGGTTTTCGATGATGACGGACTGCTCCAGCACCTTGGCTGCGCCCTCTGCCGCCGCGCGTGCCAGCAGGTCGTTGGCACCACCGGACGAGAACGGAACCACAAAGCGGATGGTCTTGGCAGGCCAGGCCTGGGCCTGTGCGGTCAGGGGGAGCATGCAGGCGACTGCGGTGGCCGCGGCGGCGGCCGTGCAGGCCATGGAGGAAAGGCGGGGGAAGTGCATCAAGTGTGTCTCCTGGTTTTATGGCGGTACGGGGTGCAACGATGGCAACAGGGTCTGTGCAATCGCTGTGCCAACGGGCCGATACGGCCTTGTTGCAATTCAAGTCATTGATTTGAAAGGATTTTTCTCCTCTGCAGGGTGCCTTGGCATTGCTGTGGATTTCATTTGTGTTTCAATAATGGATCAATAAAATTGATTGAAATGAATCTTTCCCGCCCCGTCAGCTTGCCCCATGGGCTCGCCGCAGCCCGCCCGCTGCGCATCGTCGCCGTGGCCCGCCATCGACTGGGCCGCGTGCTGGCGCGGCTGGTGCCGGAGGTGGCTGCGCAGGCGCAGATCGAACTGGTGGCGCATGCCTTCGACGATGCCGTGGTGGCCGTGCGGGCCCTGCATGCGCAAAGCCCCGTCGACGCGGTGGTAGCGGCAGGGGCCAGCGGCGAATGGCTGCGCCAGCACCTGGACATACCGGTGGCAATGGTGGAAGTGCGGGGCTCCGACCTCATGCGCGCGCTGGCCGCAGCGCGCGCCCTGTCGCCCAGGGTCGGCCTGGTGTCGTTCGATGGGCCGTCGGAGCACTTGGCACAGCTCGATGCGCTGTTCGGCATGGGCATCGCGCAGTTCAGCTACCGCAACCCTGAGGACGGGCCGGCCTGCATAGAGGCCCTGCGCGCAGCCGGGGTGGAGGCGGTGGTCGCCCCCGGGCTGGTGGCCGACCTGGCCGAGCAGGCCGGCATTGCCAGCGTGCTGATGTATTCGGACGACGCCGTGCGCCAGGCGCTGCAGGACGCCGTGCACCTGGCACGCCACAGCCGTGCGGAGCGCTCGCGCCACGAACGGCTGGGCACCATCCTCGGCCAGTTGCAGGACGGCGTGGTCGCCGTGGACCTGCGCCAGCGCATCGAGGCCCTGAACCCTGCCATGGCCGAGCTGCTGGGCGCATCCGTCGCACAACTGGTCGGCCGCGTGCTGAGCGAGGTGGAGCCCGTGCTGGACCTGGGCGCCACGCTGCTGATGCGCGATGCCCCGGCCGAGGAGGTGCTGCAGATCGGCATGCGCACCCTGGTCGTGCGGCGTGCGCCCATCGTCGAAAGCGGCGAGGTCACCGGTGCGCTGCTGGTGTGCCGCGACCCGGCCGTCATCCAGCGCGCCGACCGCCACCTGCGCGCCAACCAGCGCCAGCGCGGCGCGCCGGCGCGCTACCGGATCGAGGCCTTCACCGGCACCAGCACGGCAGCACGGCGCGTGCGCGAGCTGGCGCAGCAGTGCGCGGCCAGTGATGCCACGGTGCTCATCACCGGCGAAAGCGGCACCGGCAAGGAGCTGGTGGCCCAGGGCATCCACACCGCCAGCCGGCGCGCGAGCCAGCCCTTTCTGGCCGTGAACTGCGCCGCGCTGGGTGAAAGCCTGCTCGAAAGCGAGCTGTTCGGCTACGAGGAAGGCTCCTTCACCGGCGCTCGGCGCGGCGGCAAGACCGGGCTGATCGAAGCGGCCCACACCGGCACCCTGTTCCTCGACGAGATCGGCGACATGCCGCTGGCGCTGCAGACGCGGCTCTTGCGCGTGCTGCAGGAGCGCGAGGTGCTGCGCCTGGGCGCCACCGCCGCCGTGCCGGTGGACCTGCGCGTGATCGCCGCCACCCATGCCGACCTGGCCGCGCAGGTCGAACGCGGCCTGTTCCGGCGTGACCTGTACTACCGCCTGGCGGTGCTGCGCATCGAGACGCCCGCCCTGCGCGAGCGCAGCGCCGACATCGCCCCCCTGGCCAGCAGCCTGATGGCGCGCCGCGCCGCCGCAGCGGGCGTGCCCACAGCGCAGGCATCGGCCTGGCTGGCCGCTCTGCTGGAGCTGGCTGCAGGCTACGGCTGGCCCGGCAATGTGCGCGAGCTGGAGAACCTGGTGGAACGCCTGCTCGCCTGCCACGGCTACTTGGCCCCGGGTGGACGGATGGACCGCGCCCGGTTGCTCGAAGTGTTTGCGGAATGCACGCAGGAGCGCCCCGTGCCCGTGCGCGAACGCCTGCTCAAGGGCGCACGCGTGGCTGCGGAGCGCCAGCGCGTGCGCGAGGTGCTGCAGTCGGTGCAGGGCCATCAGGACCAAGCCTGCGCCATCCTCGGCATCAGCCGCTCGACGCTGTGGCGGCGGTTGCGCGAAGAAAATTCAACGCCTTAAAGTCCGCCCAGCGGGTGCTCTGCGATGGCCTGAAAGGGGCAGTCCCTCAGCGCGCCCACGGTCAGGGACTGCAACTGGCCAGCGATGTCGACGCCTGCTTGGTTGAGCCCGTCGCACAGGGCCTTCGCCGCCGCGATGTCGCTTGTGGACGCGATCGTGATGTGTGGAATATAGGGAATCTCCAACCGCAAGTGCGGGGCCAGGACGCCGGTGTAGAGCCTGTCGTGCAGCCGCGCGATGGCGCTGTTGCCCTCGTCGGGCACCAGGAACACGTAGGCGCCGGCATCGGGCCCGCCCGCGTGCAGCATGGCGTGGCGGCAATGGAAGCGGATGGGCTGCGCATGCCTTGAGATGGCCGCCACATGCGCCAGGTAGGCCGCTTCAGGTACGGCCGAGCAGCCGAACACCAGCGTGAAATGCGGCGCCACCAGGTCCACCTGCGGATCGTGCTGGCGCCGAAAGCCGTCGATGAAGGCCTGGGCCAACGCATCCACGCCCAGGTAGGCCACTGTGTAGAGGGGCATGTGCGGCGTGTCCATGCGGCGGGGCGATGAAAGGATCGGTCGTGGCGGGCCCCATCGTACCGGCCTTGCGTGCGGAGCGGAAGCACGCGCAACGATTTACATCAACCGTTGATCTCACCCCGCAGCAACTCCCCCACCACCCCCGCCACCAACCGCACCCCCGCATCCTGCTGCCGCCGCGCATGCCAGGCCAAGTGCAGCGCAAAGCCCTCAACCGCAATCGGTGGCTCGAACACCGCGAGGTCTGCAAACGGACTAATGCCGCCAACCCCGCCAGCAACCGGCAGGCAGCGTCGCGGCACCATGGCGATCAGGTCCGAGCTGGCCAGCAGCGGTGGCACCAGCAGAAAGCTCGGCACCACACGCCCACGCGGCGTGTGCGCTGCAAGGCCAGCAACGCCTGGTCCAGCGCGCCGCGCGTCTCGCCCCGGCCCGAGACCAGTACATGCGGGTACTGCAGCCAGCGCTCCAGGTTGAAGTCCTTCGCCGCGGGGTGCCCGGCGCGCATGCACACGGCGTACTGCTCGTGCAGCAGCTCCTCGCGGTGGAACGACGCCTCCACCACCGGGAAGACCGACACCGCCAAGTCCAGCCGTCCGCGCGCCATGGCGTCGAGCGCATCGGCCGCGCCGTGCCAGGGCTCCACCACCAGGTTGATGCCCGGCGCGCTCGTCGCCAGCCGTGCGTGCAGCGGGCCGACCACCATCACGGCCGGGTAGTCGGCCATGACGATGCGCACCGTCTGGCGCAGCGTGGCCAGGTCCACCTGGGGGTGCGGGTCGATCACGCGCGCCGCATCGGCCAGCAGGCGCGACAGGGGTTCGCGCAGGGCCTCGGCCTTGGGCGTGAGGCGCATGCCGCCCTTGGCACGTTCGAGCAGCGGGTCGCCGAACAGGTGGCGGCAGCGCTCCAGCGCGTTCGACATGGCCGGCTGCGACAGGCCCAGCCGCTCGGCCGCGCGCGTCACATGGGCCTCGTCCAGCAGGGCCTGCAGCACCACCAGCAGGTTCAGGTCTATGCCACGTAGATTCATGAAATCAATGAGTTGATATACGAATTATCCGTTGGATTAATTGTCGACCGGATCGCATCCTTGGCGCATCTACCAACCCACAGGAGCCTTTGATGACCGATATCACCACCACCAACACCGCCGCCCCCGTCCGCAGCATCGACACCCTGGTGCTGCTGTTCCACCCGCGCTTTGCCCAGTCCGCCACCAACCGCGCGCTGGCCAATGCCGCCGCCGCACTGCCTGGTGTGGAGGTGGTGGACATGGCGGCCCTGTACCCCGAGGGCAGCGCCATCGACGTGGATGCCGAGGTGCGCCGCCTGCTCAGCGCCCGCCGCGTGGTGCTGCAGTTCCCCGTGCAGTGGTATGCGACCCCGCCCCTGCTCAAGGCCTGGCAGGACGCGGTGCTGACCCGCATGTACTACATGGCCTACGCGAGCGAAGGGCGCCATCTGGAAGGCACGCCCCTGCTGGTGGTTGCCACGGCCGGCAATGTGCCCGAGGCGTACACGCCCACGGGCCAAAACCTGTTGGCGTTGGCCGACCTGCTGCACCCGTTGCACGCCACGGCCCACCGCTGCGGCCTGCCCTGGGCCGAGCCGTTTCTGGTGTACCGGGCGGGGAAAATGGGCGCAGCGGAACTGGCGGGGGAGGCGGCGCGCTATGTGGCGCGGCTGCGGGCGTGGGGTGCGGGTGCGGTTGCGGGTGCGGGTGCGCTGGAGCATGGACGCATTGCATGTGCCGAGGCACTGCTGGGCGCTGCAGCTTGATGCCCTGGCGCGCCGGTGGGAGCACCGGCTGCGCCAGAGCCGCAGCCAAGACACCTTCGATCAGTCGCTCTCGCCATGGGCTCCGCCCCTTCCATGCGGGTAGCCAATGCACATCGCGTTGCAGTTGGCACGGGTAGTGAAAGGACCCTCTGCACAAATCCCTGCGGCCGTTGGCAGCGCGGCCTCGGGCGGTCCGCTGCGTTGCTTCTCTTGCCAATAGCCCTGCTATTGGCTGCAAGAAGATGCCTTTCGGCCCATCCCGATCCGCGCTACCACCGATCCGCGAGGTTTATGCAGAGGGTCCTTAAGGGATTCCCCCAGGTCGGGCTGTCACACAGGCTTATCATTCCCATGGCAGGCGGCCCCCAACCAGCCGCCCATGCGCTTTCCCGACCGCCACTCCTGTCAATGACCACCGCCACACCTTCTTCGGATTCCGCTTCTGCATCCCCCGCCTTGCAAAAGCCCAACCTCTTCGTTCGTATCCTGCGGGTCCTCATGTCCCGGGTGGCCCGGGTCACGGTGACAGGGGCTGAGCACCTGGACGGGCCGGGCGGCAAGATCGTGGTGTGCAACCACGTGGGCTGGTCGGACCCGCTGTGGGTGGGCTATGCCGCCTTGCCGCGCAAGCTGCACCAGATGGCCAAGAAGGAGCTGTTCGAGACAAAGCTGGGTGCCTGGTTCGTCAGTTCGGGCGGCGGCTTCCCGGTGGACCGGGGCAGCCCCTCGACCGCCACCATCCGCCAGGTGGTCTCGCTGGTGCAGGCGGGCCAGCTGGTGCTGATCTTCCCGGGGGGCACGCGCAATGCCGAGAACCCCGAGGCCAAGCGCGGCGCCGCCACCATTGCGCTGCGCGCCAAGGGCCAGATCGTGCCCGCGCACTTCGACGGGCCGGGCGAGATCCGCGCCAGCCACTTCTTTACCCGCCCGCGCATCCGAATCACCTTCGGGCCGCCCATCGTGCTGCCGCCCGATGCCACGGCGAACAAGGAGTCGGCGCTGGCGCTGACGGTGGCCATGGACGAGGCGATGAAGCGGGTGGCCGAGCAGTCGGCAGGGTCGCAGGCTTAGTGACGCCGTTGGTTAGATCGCATGGAAAAGCGTGAGTTGACCCCGCTGCTGCCTAAAAATAGCAACGATGTTGCCGCTGCGCAGCACTTGGTCGAATTGGGCTACCCCGCGGTTGAGCCTGTCCTGAAAAGCCTGTTCCAGTGGCTGGAAACCAGTGGCTCGCCCGTCGAGATGGTCATGAGGCGCTTCTTCGCCGAGTTGGGGGCTCCTGCGCTGGATTTGGTGAGGGATGCGCTCACCGTTAAGATCAAGCCTGTCAGAAAGCACGCCTTGCTCCGGTTTGTGCTGCCCTTCTGGCCGCGCTCACTGATTGCAGAACTAGAGCAGGAACTAATGGCGCTAGTGCATGGAACGGATGTCTATGGACTGGACATCCATGCGCTGTCCTTGCTCATGCGCAACCAGGTTGGCCACGCTGGCGAACTTGAGTCTTGGTATCGCTTCAAAACCCAACGGCTAGAGGAGCACCTTGAAGCGCTCCGTGCAATCCCTTCGTCTGCTTGATGGCGCGTGCATGTGCCCCGCCCGCACACGGCATGCGAGCCGTTGGCTACGCCAGAAACCGCTCCGCCAGCCGGCTCCAGAAGGCGGCCCCCACCGGCAGGTTGCCGTCGTTGAAGTCATAGCGCGGGTTGTGCAGCCCGCGCCCGCCCTCCGACGGCCCGTTGCCGATGCGCACCAGCGCGCCGGGGCAGGCCTGCAGCATGTAGGCGAAATCTTCGCTGCCCATCATGCGCGTGAAATCGCGCTCCACCTGCTCGCTCCCCACCAGCTCGGTGGCCACTTCGCCGGCCAGGGCCACGGCGGCGGCATCGTTCTCCAGCACCGGGTAGCCTTCGACGTAGCGGATCTCGGCCTTCGCGCCGTAGCCCTCGGCCGTGGCATGCACCAGGGCGGTGATGCGCTCCTTGAGCAGGGCGCGCACGGCAGGGCTGAAGGAGCGCACGCTGACGCCGATTTCGGCCTCGCCCGGGATCACGTTGAGCGCGTCGCCCGAGCGCAGCCGGCCCACGGTGACCACGGCCGATTCGTTGGGGTCCACATTGCGCGAGACCACGGTCTGCAGTGCCATCACGGTAGCGGCGGCCGCCACCAGCGGGTCCACCGCCAGGTGGGGCCGCGCTGCATGGCCGCCCACGCCGGTGATGGTGATGAACACCCGGTCCCCGGCAGCCAGGAAGGCGCCGGGCCGCATGAGGAAATGGCCCTGCGGCGCACCCGGGTGGTTGTGCATGGCAAACACCATGTCGCAGGGAAAGCGCGTAAACAGCCCATCGGCCACCATGGCCTTGGCGCCGCTGTCGAAGCCGCGCTCCTCTGCCGGCTGGAAGACCAGGTTCAGCGTGCCGTTGAAGCGCCGCGTGGCCGCCAGGTGCCGCGCCGCGCCCAGCAGCATGGCCGTGTGGCCGTCGTGCCCGCAGGCATGCATGCAGCCGGGTACGCTGCTGGCGTAGGGCAGGCCGGTCTCCTCCTGGATCGGCAGGGCATCCATGTCGGCGCGCAGCCCAAGGCGCTTGCTGCCGCTGCCCACGCGCAGCTGCGCCACCAGGCCGGTCTGGCCGATGCCGCGGGTGACCTCATAGCCCCATTGCTGCAGCTTGCCGGCCACGAAGTCGGCGGTGCGGTGCTCGGCAAAGGCCAGTTCGGGGTGCTGGTGGATGTGGCGGCGCCAGCCGGCCAGCTCGTCGTGCTGGGGCGCCAAGTCGTCGATGCGGGTGGGCCCGGGCAGCAGGTTCGTAATCGTCATCAATTGGAGTCCAGCTCGATCTTGTTGTCCCGGGCAATGCGCTGGTAGAACGCGATGCGCTCCGCGATCTCCTTGCGGTAGGCCAAGGGGTTGATATCCTGGGGCACCATCATGCCCTTGTCCACCCACACGGCCTGGTTGGCCGGGTCGGTCACGATCTTGCGGGTGGCTGCATAGAGCTTCTGCACGATGGCGTCGGGCGTGCCTGCGGGTGCGGCCAGGCCGTTCCACGAGGTCAGGTTCAGGTCGGGCAGCTTGAGCTCGGCAAAGGTCGGCACGTCAGGCAACTGCGGCACGCGCGCGGGCGCTGCCACGGCCAGTGCGCGCAGCTTGCCGTTCAGGATGTTGGGCAGGTTGGACGAGAGGTTGTTCCACGTCAGCTGGATCTGGCCGCTGAGCAGGTCGTTGAGCGCCACGCCCGCGCCGCGGTAGGGGATGTGCGTCATCGGGAACTTCGCCTGGTTCTTCAAGAGTTCCATGCTCAGGTGCGACACCGAGCCCGTGCCCGCGCTGGCGTAGTTGAGCGCCGTGGGGTTGGCGCGCGCGTACTTCACCAGCTCGTCGAAGGTCTTGATCGGCAGGCCCGCATGGATCACCAGCACATTGGCCAGGCGGCTGATGAGGGTGATGGGCGCGAAGTCCTTCACCGCGTCATAGGGCAACTTCGGGTTCATCGCGGGGTTGACCACATGGGTGCTCTGCGAGGTCACGATCAGGGTGTAGCCGTCCGGCGCGGCCTTGGCGACGTAGGTTGAGCCGATGGCGCCGCCCGCGCCGCCACGGTTGTCGACCACCACGGGCTGGCCCAGGCTGCGCGAGAGGCGGTCGGCGATGAGCCGGCCCGAGACATCGACCGAGCCGCCGGGCGTGAACGGCACCACCAGGTTGATGGCCCGGGTGGGGTAGGGCGCATCGGCCGCAAACGCCGGCAGTGCCAAGCCGGCGGCGGTGGAAGTGAGGAACTGGCGGCGGTCGAGTGTCATGGTGGTGTCGGGCAGTGGGTGGTGATGGGCGAATGCTAGGCATTGCCAGCCTGTGCATCAAACTACAAAATCGTGGTCCGTGATGACACAATGTCATCACCCTCCCGCTCCGCATCCATGAAACTGCGCTCTCCCTCCCTGGTCGAACTCCATGCCTTTCTGGCCGTGTGCCGGCTGGGCAGTTTTCGCCAGGCGGCCGAGGACCTGTGCGTGACCCAGGCGGCCGTGAGCCGCGCCGTGCAGCGGCTGGAGCAGCACCTCGGCGACTGCCGGTTGTTCGAGCGCTCGCCCCAGGGCGTGCTGCTCAGCGAGCGCGGTCGCCAGCTGCGCCAGTTGACCGAGCGGCATGTGATGGCGCTTGAATCGGCCACCGCGCTGTTCGTGGCGCCGCGCGCGCCGGGCACGCTGCGCCTGTCGGTCATCCCCACGCTGGGCACCAAGTGGCTGCTGCCGCGCCTGCCGCGCTTCCAGGCGCGCCACCCGGGCCTGGACATCGAGATGCGCCAGTTCCGCCACGACGAGGACTTCAGCCGCGACGATGTGGACGTATGGATCGACGTGAAGCGCCCGCGCCGCCGCTGGCCCGCGCGCCTGCAGGCCACGTACCTGATGGGGCGCGACATCATCCCCGTGTGTGCCCCGCAGGTGGCGCCGCGCCTCAAGCGCCCGGCCGACCTGGCGCGTGAGGTGCTGCTGCACCACACCAACTTCCCCGACAACTGGGCGCGCTGGGCCAACGCCGCCGGCCTGCAGCGCGAGCTCAAACTCGGCCCCGGCTACGACCTGAGCATGAACCTGATCTTCGCAGCCAAGGAGGGCGTGGGCATCGCCATCACCCAGCCCTGCCTGATCGAGCGCGAACTGCAGAGCGGCGAACTGGTGATCCCCTTCGACCTGCCGGTCTCGACCGCGCGCGGCTACTTTCTATGCACCGACAAGGACCGCCCGGGCACGCCGGGTCAACTGGCCTTCATGGAGTGGGTGCAGGCGGAGGCTCGGCAGATGGCCGACCTAGTGCCACGCTGACCAGCCACCCGGCTCAGCCCGCCAAGGCACCCCAGCGCGGCAGCACCTGCGCCCACCACAGCCGCCAGCGCATGCCCCAGCCGGGCGTGTAGCCCGTGGTGGCAAAGCGCATGTGGCCCTGCGCATCCACAACGACGAGCGCCGGCACCACGCGCACACCCCAGGCGCGCGACAGTTCTGCCTGCGGGTCCACCGCAGTAGGCCAGGGCATGCCGCGCTGGCGCTGCACCTGGGCAACGCGCGCGGCGGGGCCGGACTGCATGGCAATGCCGAGCACGGGCCAGTCGGCCGAGAGGGAGGCCACGGAGGGCTCTTCGATCTTGCACACCGGGCACCAGTCGGCCCAGAAATGCAGGGCCACGGCGCGGCCAGGGTGCATTGCGCGCCATTCGTCCAGTGTGGTGGTGGTGCCATCGGCCAGGGTGATGGCCGCATCCGGCGCGGGGCCTGTGGGCAGGTCGCGCGTGCGCCAGGCATCGATGCCGGCCACCACCAGCACGGCCAGCAGCAAAGTGCCCAGGTGCTGGCGCCAGCCCTGGCGCAGCGATTGCCAGGCGCGAAGGGGCAGGGCAGTGGCGATCAGCGCAGCACTTCCAGCAGGCGGTCGAGGCCGCCTTCGTTGATTGCGACTTTGGCCTGCGCGCGCACGGCGGGCTTGGCATGGTAGGCCACCGAGAGGCCGGCCGCACCCATCATGGGCAGGTCGTTAGCGCCGTCGCCCACGGCGATCGCCTGCGATGGGTCGATGCCCATGAGCGAGGCCACTTCGAGCAGCGTGCGGCGCTTTTCGGCACCATCGCAGATGTCGCCCCAGGCCTGGTCCAGCATGCGGCCGGTGAGCAGGCCGTCCTGCACCTCCAGCATGTTGGAGCGCGCGAAATCAATGCCCAGGCCGGCCTTCACGCGGTCGGCAAAGAAGGTGAAGCCGCCCGAGACCAAGAGCGTGGTCAGGCCCGCGGACTTGGCGGCGCTGACCAGCTCTTTCGCGCCGGGGTTGAAGCGCAGGCGCTCGCTGAACACCTGCTCCATGTGGGCCACGGTCACGCCCTTGAGCAGGGCCACGCGCTGGCGCAGGCTTTCCTTGTAGTCGGTGATGATGCCCTGCATGGCCGCCTCGGTGATGGCGGCCACCTCGGCCTTGCGGCCGGCGGCGTCGGCGATCTCGTCCACGCACTCGATGTTGATCAGGGTGGAGTCCATGTCGAAGGCAATGAGCTTGTAGCTCGACAGGGACAGCGGGGCGGCTATGCCCTGGACAACAAGGCCGGGGGCGAATTCGGTGGCGTTTTTCATGGGGAAAGGGGCGAATGCGGGGATCGGAAGCCCCAATGGTATCGCCCGCGCAGGTGTCCCCCTTACGGTCCGAGGAATCCGGGGTACCCATGCCGATGGGGCATAGCTCCCAGTGCGCGGGCGGGGTGGCAGCACAATCCGGTTTTTGTCATAGTGCAATGCATGACTTTTCCTTTGATCCCTGAGCGCCGGGCTTTCCTGTTGCTGGCTGTTGCCATGGCTGGCACGGGCGTGGCAGCGCAGCCCGCCGACAAGCGCCCCATCCGCCTGGTTGTGCCCTTCGGCCCCGGCGGCGTGGCCGACCTCACGGCGCGCACCGTGGCGCAGAAGATGACCGAGGCCACGGGCCAGAGCATCGTGGTGGACAACAAGCCCGGCGCGGGCGGCATCGTTGCGGCAGACGCCGTGGCCAAGGCGGCGCCTGATGGCCGCACGCTGCTGCTCATGTCCAACGGCAACGCGGTGAGCGCGGGCCTGTTCAAGAGCCTGCCGTTCGACCCGGTCAAGAGTTTCACCCCGGTGTCCATGCTGGGCACCTTCGACATCGCCCTGGTCACGGGTGGCAAGTCCCGCTTCAAGGACATCGCCGCGCTGCTGGCCTATGCCAGGGCCAACCCCGGCAAGCTCAACATCGGCACCATCAACATCGGCAGCACCCAGCACCTGGCGGCCGAGCTGTTCAAGCGCAGCCTGGGCATCGATGTGACCATCGTGCCGTTCAACAGCACCTCGGCCGTGGTCAGCGCGCTGCTGGGCGAGCAGGTGGATGCGGGCGTTGAGATTCTGGCGCCGGTGCTGGCGCAGATCTCGGGCAACACGCTCAATGCCCTGGCCGTGATGGGCGAGAAGCGTTCGCCCGCGTTGCCCAAGGTCCCCACCGTGGCCGAGAGCGGCGCTCCGGGGTTCAACGTGGCCTCGTGGAACGCCTTTGCCGCCCCGGCCAACACGCCGCCCGACATCATTGCGCGGCTGAACAAGGAGACCAATGCTGCGCTCAACACGCCCGAGGTCAAGGCGCGGCTGCTGCAGCTCGGTGTGCAGGCCAGCGGCGGCACACCCCAGGCGCAGGCCGACTTCTTTGCGCGCGAGATCAAGCGCTGGGGCGATGTGATCCAGCAGGCCGGGATCCAGAAGCAGTAGCGGCAGCCGAAGGCAGGGCGGTACCTGCCCAGGCCACCAGCGCATCGGCAATGCGCCCGGGCTGGTCCTCGGGTGCCATGTGGCCGGCATCGCCGCAGGCCTGTACTTCCAGGCTGGCAATGTGCTCACGGCACCAGGCCTCCATGGCCGGGCCGATCATCAGCGTGGGCGACCCGGTGAAGGTGAGCAGCAGCTTGGGCACATCGGTCGAGCCGGCCAGCCACGCGCCATAGGCCTCCACCCGCGCAACCACGTCGGCGGGCGAGCCTTCGAGCGGCATGGCGCGCGGCCAGGCCAGCAGCGGGCGCCGGCTTGCGGGCGTGGGGTAGGGCACCTCGTACACCGCGCGGTCGGCCGCAGACAGGGGCGTGAGCACCGTGGCAGTGAGCGAGCCGGCGAGGAACTGGTTCAGCTCCATGACCAACTGCTCCCCCATGCCCGGCGTGCGAAACGCCTCGAAGCGCGGCCGCGCCGCTGCAGGGAAGTCCGCCCAGGACATGGGCTTGACGATGGTCTCCATGAAGGCGATGCCGCGCACCCGGTGTGCATGCCTGCGCGCCCAGTCGAAGGCGAGCGACGCACCCCAGTCGATGCCCACGAGCACGACTTCCTGTAGGTCCAGCGCGTCGAACCACGCCGCGAGGTAGCGCGCATGATCGTCGTAGCTGTACACGATGTCCGGCTTGCCGGATTGCCCCATGCCGATCAGGTCGGGCGCCAGGCAGCGGCCCAGCACCTGCGTGCGTGGCAGCACCTTGCGCCACAGGCGCGACGAGGCGGGGTTGCCGTGCAGGAACACCCAGGTCGGGCCGGCACTCCCCGCAGGGGCGCCGGTGTCTTCGTAGTGCATCTGCGAATCGAGAATGGTCACAGTGGGCATGGACTGCTCCTTGCAAAGTGGTAAGGTACCTGTCTAGTTTATTGAAATAGACAGGTGCCTGTCAAATATTGCCATGAACCCATCGACACCCTCCGCAACTGCCACCTTCGCCACCCCCGGCTCGCTGGGCGTGCTGCTGCGCCTGCTGCACCAGCAGTTCGCGGGCGCGGTGGACGAGGCCCTGGCCGAGGCCGGCTTTGGCGACGTGCGCGCAGCGCATGCCAGTGTGTTCACCTTTGTCCCCTCCGAGGGCATGCCGGTGAGCGAACTCACGCTGCGCGCGCACGTGCGCAAGCAGTCCATGGCGCAGACGGTGGACGAGCTGGAAAAGCTCGGCTATGTGGAGCGCCGGCCCAGCCCCAGCGACAAGCGCTCGCGCCTGGTGTTCCTCACCGCGCGGGGGCAGCAGATCCGGCCGCTGGCCATGGCGGCTGGTAGCCGCATCGAGGGGCAGTGGGCGGGGTTGATCGGCGCGGGCGAACTCGATGCCATCAAGCTCGCTTTGGGTGGCCTGTTGGCCGGTGTCGAGCGACGCGGCGCTGACTGAAACCCACCGAAGCTCCACTACAGGGGCTGAAGCCCGGGCGACTCCAGTACGCAGCCTCCCTCTCTGCGGGAAATCGCCACGGCATGGCGATCACGCAAGCCAGCGTTGCCCCGTCGCGAACAACACCCCTGCGACCACGAGCAACGCCCACAGGGGCGATGCCGGGAAGGCCACGATACCCACCAACGCGGCAACCAGCAGGTACACGCCCATCAGTCCCAGGGTGTGCACATCCCCGCTGGCGGCGGCCCGCAGCGCGAGGTGGCCACACAGCATCAGCACCGGCCCCAACAGGGTGAACCACAACGCGAGGCGACGGCTGTCGTCGGTCTTGAATGCGTCCAGCAGTCCGTCGGACAGTGCCGCCAGGAACGGCTGTTTGAACCTTACCAAGCCCATCACGATATGCAGGACGCCCAAGGCGAGCAAGGCACCGGCGGCGGCGGTCTTCCAGTTGAGGGTCATGGGGTCGTGCCTTTCAAATGCAAATTTTCAAGAATAACTATTGTTTAAATTAAAATAAATTCAATTTTTAAAATAGCATTTTCTTATTGTAGTGCGAACTGCCTTGGTTGCGCCATGTGCGCCTGGGCGGCCTGCCTCAGGCTTGCGCCGCTGCATCGTGCAGCACGGTCTGGATGGCGCGCAGCTGCCCTGTCAGCCCATGCGGTCCCAAGCCTGTGGCTTCAAAGGTGCCGTCGAGCGCTGCCGTGCCCACGGTAAAGCCTGCCGCCCGGCCTGCCACCACGGCTGCGATGCGCTCGGCCCGGTCGATGGACCCGGCCACCACCACTGGTTTGCCCACCGCCGCGCACACGGCGGCTATGAGCGCGGGCACGTCCGCAGAGTCACCCTCAAACCGGTAGGCCAGCAGGTCCAGCCCGTGCACGCCCTCCAGCGCGGCAATGCGGCGCGCGCTGGCCACCACGTCCGCCACGGTGCCCTGCAGCACGCTGGGGTGCCCCACCACCTGGCCGGCAAACGGGTAGTAGCGGATGGGGGTGCTGCGCAGCAACGGCAGCACCGCCTCGGGCCGGGTGCCGCCCATCAGCACGTCCACCCCCAGCGCCCCGGCGGCGCGGGCCGATGCGAGCTCACTCGCCGCGTCCTGGCTCACCACCTCCAGGTAGCTCACCGCGCCGGCCGCGCGGATGGCATCGGCCAGGCGCTGCAGCGCGGCCCAGGGCAGGCCGATGTCCTTGAAGCCGATGTGCCGCACCCCGGCGGCCAGCACCGTGGGCAACTGCTCCAGGGCGTCGGCGATGGTCTTGTCGTGCCGGGTGAGCATGAAGATGAATTCCGGCAATGGAGGGGCAGGTGGTGGTTGCACCTGCGTGGTCACCACCATGGCCGGCTGCATGGAAGAGGCCACGGCCATGGCCTCCGCCTGCTCCACCGCATGCCCCAGGCTGGCCGCATCGGCACGGCCCGTGCCCGCGATGTCGAAGGCCGTGCCGTGGTCCACCGAGGTGCGCACAAAGGGCAGGCCCACGGTGATGTTCACGCCCTGGTCCACCCCCAGGTACTTCACGGGGATCAGGCCCTGGTCGTGGTAC
This sequence comes from Acidovorax sp. Root219, assembly GCF_001428665.1. GTDB lineage: Bacteria > Pseudomonadota > Gammaproteobacteria > Burkholderiales > Burkholderiaceae_C > Acidovorax. The sequence goes on along the minus strand of NZ_LMIJ01000001.1, from coordinate 59,882 downwards.
TGCGCCACCACGATGTCGAAGTCGCCCTGGCGTGCTCGCATGAACACTGTGTCCCCCGGCCAGGGGCCCGTGGCGTCGATGCCCTCGGCGCGCGCAGCGGCAATGGCGGGGGCAATGGTGTCCTGGTCTTCGCGGCCGAACAGCCCGCCTTCGCCTGCATGCGGGTTGAGCCCCGCCACCGCCACGCGCGGGTGTGCAATGCCGTAGGCGCGGCAGGCACGGTGCGCCAGGCGTATGGCGCGCAGCTCGTTCTGGGGCGTCACGGCGGCAATCGCATCGCGCAGCGAGAGGTGGATGGACACCAGCAGCACCCGCAGCTCGCCATTGGCCAGCATCATCGCGAATTCGGTGGTGCCGGCGCGCTCGGCCAGCATCTCGGTGTGGCCCGGGTGCCGCACGCCAGCGGCGCGCAGCGCCTCCTTGTGCAGCGGCGCGGTCACGATGCCGGCCACGCTGCCCGCCAGCGCCAGGTCGATGGCGCGCTGCACGCAGGCATGCGCTGCGGCGCCGGCACGTGCGTCCACCCGGCCCATGGGCAAGTCGGCGGGCAGCGGTGTGCAGGCCTGCAACACGGGCAGGGCGCCTTGCTGCAGTGCTTCGCGCATCCCATGCAGGTCATCGCCCACGGCGCGCAACTGCAGCGGTGCGCCCACCATGGCTGCCGCGCGCTGCAGGGTGCCCACGTCGCCCAGCACGATAAAAGGGTGCACGTGGCGGTTGCCCGCCAGCGCCCCCATCGCCCACTTGGCAATGATCTCGGGGCCGATGCCCGCCGGGTCGCCCATGGTGATGGCCAGGGGCAGGGGGTGAGTCGTTGTCGCTGCTGTCATCGGGTTTCTTGAGACTCAATCAATGGAATGCCGACACTGTGCCTGGGCAAGCGCTTTCAGAAAATCGATTTGATCTCATGCATGATTGAGCAAAACTCAACCACCAAGCCATGTCTCCAGACACCCGCCTGCCCCCGCTGTCCGCCCTGCGCGCCTTCGAGGCCACGGTGCGCCACGGCAGCGTGTCGCGCGCTGCGCGCGAGCTGCACCTGACCGACGGCGCCGTCAGCCGTGCCGTGCGCGAGCTGGAGGGCGATCTGGGCTTTGACCTGTTCCAGCGCAGCAGCCGCGCCGTGGTGCCCACGCCCACCGCCCAGGTGCTGGCCGAGGATGTGGCCGGCGCGCTGGACCGCCTGCGCGCGGCCCTGGCCCGTGCGCGCCGCACGGCGGGGCCGGGCCGGCCGCTGGTGCTGTCGTGCGAGCCCACCTTGCTGATCCGCTGGCTCATACCGCGGCTGGCGCAGCTGCAGGCCGCCGTGGGGGGCGAGCGCGAGCTGCGCCTGGTGTCGGCTGGGGGCGTGGTGCACTTCGAGCGCGACGGCATCGACCTGGCCATTCGCCGCAACGACTTTGCGCTGGCCGACGACGTGGTGGCCGAGCCCTTCGTGCACGAATACATCGGCCCCGTGTGCCGCCCCGATGTGGCCGCCACCCTCGGGCCGCAACAAGGCGCAGCCCTGCAGGGCGTGCTGCTGCACACCGCCACGCGGCCGGGCGCGTGGGAGAGCTGGGCTGCGCTGGCCGGCACGCCCCTGCAGCCCACGCGCGCCATCCGCTTCGAGCACTTCTACCAGAGCCTGCAGGCCGCCGTGGCCGGTGCCGGCGTGGCCATCGGCCCGCTGGCCCTGGTGGCTGACGACCTGGCCAGCGGCGTGCTGTGCGCGCCGCGCGGTTTTGTGGCCGATGGCAGCTGCTACCAGCTCATGGCGCCGCGCGCGGCCGTGGACGATGGTGATGCCTTCAACACCGTGCTGGCGTGGCTGCGTGCAGCCTGCGAAGGTCTGGTGCCACCACCTCCACCCCCTGTGGAAAAGCGGCCACGCTCCCCCAAAAGGAGGGCCTAGCCCGCGCCGCAGGGCGCATATGATTCCTGCACAACAAACACTGAGGGAGGCTGGCGATGGCAATGCACTGGCATGACAAGACGACGGGTAAATCATCAGCAGCCGCAGCGATCAACCGCAGGCAGGCCACTGCCGTGCTGCTGGCCAGCGCCGCCGCGCCCTTCACCGTGGCCGCGCAGGACGCAGCGGCGCCTGCATCATCCGCTGCATCGGCGACGACTACCGCAGCCACCACCCTCTGGCCCGGTGACGACTGGGCCGAGAGCACGCCCGAGGCCCAGGGCATGGACTCTGCGGCCCTGGCCAAGCTCATCGACTTCGGCGCCGCGCAGGGCATGGACAGCCTGCTCGTCACCCGCCACGGCAGCCTGGTGGCCGAGGCTTTCTACGCCCCCTACCGCGAGGGGCTCAAGCACGCCGTCAACTCCACCACCAAGGGTATCGTCGCCACGCTCACCGGCATGGCCATCCAGGACGGGCTGATCGCCTCGCGCGACGCGCCCGTGCTCGACTTCTTTGAAGGCCGCAAGGTCGCCAACGCCGACGCCTCCAAGAAGGCCATGACCCTGGGCCACCTGCTCGACATGACCTCGGGTTTGAGTTGGATCGAGCCGCTCAGCGACGCTGTGCCCGAGACCATGCTGCAGCTGGGCCGCGCGCGCGACTGGCAGGGCTTCGTGCTCGACCGCCCCATGGCCCAGGCGCCCGGTGCGGGCTTCAACTACAACAGCGGCAACACCCACCTGCTCTCGGCCATCGTGGCGCAAAAGACCGGCGGCAGCACCCTGGCCTATGCGCAAAAGCGCCTGTTCGGCCCCCTGGGCATCACCGACGTGCGCTGGCGCAAGGACCCGCAGGGCATCGAGGTCGGCGGCTGGGGCCTGTACCTGCACCCGCGCGACATGGCGCGCATCGGCTACCTCTACCTGCGTCGGGGCCAGTGGAACGGCCGCCAACTGCTGCCCGCCGCCTGGGTGGAGCAGGTTTTCCATCCCACGGTGGACATGGGCTTTGGCAGTGCAGCACCGGTTTTCAAATACGCCAACGGCTGGTGGAGCATCCCGTCCAAGCGCGCCTACTTCACAGCCGGCTTCAACCGCCAGCTCATCGTGGTGCTGCCCGACATCGACGTGGTCGTCGCCGTCACGGGCCGGCGCAACTACCCGCTGCCGGCGTTCATCGACCACATCACCGCCGCCGCGCACTCGCGCGAGCCCCTGCCTGCCGACGCCACCGCGCAGGACCAACTGGCCGCCCGCATCCGCGACGCCGGGGTCGAAAAGCCCAGCGCCACCCCCATCACCACGCCCGAACTGGCCGCCACCATCTCGCGCAAGGCCTGGCTGCTGGAGCGCAACGGCATGGGCATCCAGCGCCTGCTGCTCGACCTCACGCCCGCCAACCCGCGCTACGAAGTCACCTTCGACAGCAGCCGCCCCGATCTGCCGCGCGAGCCGGTCACCGGACCGCTGGGCCTGGACGGCAAGTACCGCACTGCTCCGCAGGGCCCCAACGCCGTCATCGCCATCAAGGGCCACTGGCTCGACGCGCAGAGCTTTCAGCTCATCTCACGCTCGGTGGCGGACGGCGAGGTCACCGTGGTCACGCTGAAGTTCGAAGACGGCGGGAAGGCGGTGAATGTAGGGTTGGAGAACAACTGGGGGTTCAGGGGGCAGGTGCGGGGGCGCGAAAAAAATTAACTCTGACTTTGTTCTAACTCCAAGGCGTATAGGTAATTGCAAATTGTCCTTCTTTTATGTCTGGCGTAAAGGCGTCTGGTCTATGAATGCGAACGCATTTTTTTGCGCCCATGCTGAGTAAGTATGTTGAATTGCTTATCCTGGGCCAGGTGGGTTCAAATTTTGTCACTAACGCAGGCCATATATGAGATACATAAGCAATCTCATCACCTTCCATCGAAGATGAAACTATTCCGGTGAGATGGCCGTGATGATCAAAAACTGCGCCTCCGCTCATTCCGCCAAAGGCAGGACAGTTCACTGCGAAGGAAGGGCCGGGCAGCATTATTCGATCTCTTCCTTTGTGCCAAACCTCTACAACTTCGCCGTGGCAAAGGCGTAAAGTTACATTGATGCCAAGAGGGTCGTGTGCCGTCGCAGTACGTCGATCTGCGGAAAATCCTGTTAAGAGCACCTTATCTCCGATTGCGGGAGTTCTTGTTGTTATGTGTGTTGTGTAAATTTCTAAATTGTCTGGGAGTTCGGAGCATCGTTTGATTGAAAGTATCGCTAAATCGGTCGAATCTAGTAGCGTTACTTTCTCTATGTTCCACAGCTCCAGGCCAATTTTGGATACTCCTTGGCCCACTATGGCGGTGTCGCTCTGCGTGATGTCATCCAGCCATTCTTCAATCACATGTTTCGCAGAAATTGCGACGCCTGGCCCAACAATCGTCGCAGAGCCTGTGGTATGGTGGCCATTGTCATCTCGAAAGCTGATTGCTAAAGCAGTGCCCTCAAATGAATTTAAATAAGTTTCGCCATGAGAGCCTTGCATTGATTGAAGAGTGAAGCATTTTGATGTTATGCGTAAAATGGTGTTTTTTGTAAATTTTGTTATTGGGTCTACTGTTGCAATTGTTTCATAAATTTCGTTTTCCATGAAATTCTCCATCATGTGATTATTTATTTCTGTTTTTCTATATTATTTTAATAATATAAATTTTTGGTAAATTCTATGGAATGGATTGGGGCTTAGGCGATGAATATAAGTGATGTCGCCTGAAATGCAAAGAATGATCATTGTTGCGATAAAAGACTGTCGTAGCGGCTCCGTTTGATTCATCATGGGAAGCTGCAACTTGGTTCACCCAACATAGTCCATGCCCCTTGCTTCAACGGCTGCCAGCGCTATGCTTTCACACTTCACCACCCGCCTGCGCGGCCTCCAATCCACCGCCCGCGAGCTCCCCGACACCCCGGTCGAAGTCCGCGGCCAGATCCCCCCGTGGCTCATCGGCGGCAGCCTGCTCCTCAATGGCCCGGCGCTGTGGGACTTGCCCCATGGCAGTTACGAACACTGGTTCGATGGCCTGGCCATGCTGCACCGGGTGCGGCTGGCGCCGGGCGATGTGGGGGGCGCCAGCGCCACCTACCGCAGCCGCTACCTGCAGACCGATGACCTGCGCGAGAGCCTGGCGGCGCGCAAGCCGGCGCGCAGTGCCTTTGGCACGGCCGACCCGGCAGGGCTGTTTTCGCGCCTGCGCAACCTGCGCCACCCGATCGTGACGGACAACGGGGCGGTGGTGATGGCGCGCATCGGCTCGCAGTGGGTGGCGCAGACCGAAACGCCGCTGCTCACCAGCTTCGACCCCGACACGCTGGCCACCACGGGGCGCATCGTGTACGACGATGCCGAGGTGGTCCACGTCATGTCGGCCCATGGCATCACGGACGCGCAGGGCACCTACTGGAACGTGGGCGTGGAGATGGGCCCCAAGTGCACCTACAAGCTGTTCAAGATCGTGGCGGGCAGCCGGCGGCGCGAGGTGGTGGGGCGCTGGTCCGTGCGGCAGGCGGGCTACCTGCATGCCTTTGCCATGACGCCCACGCACGCCCTGGTGTGGCAGCCGGCCATGCGGGTCAATGCCATCAAGCTGGCGTTGGCGGGCAAGGGCTTCATCGACAACTTCAAGTGGAATGCGGCCACGGGTTCGCGCATCGACGCCGTCTCGCTCACCGATGGCAGCGTGCGCAGCTGGGTGGTGCCGGCCATGGCCAGTTTTCATGCCGTGCAGGCCTGGGACGAGCCCAGCCAGGACGGGCGCACGCCCGCCACCCTGGTGCTGGACCTGTGCACCACCGATGGCCCCGAGATCTTCAGCGCGCTGCGCCTGGATCGGCTGCGCGCCGGCCAGCCCATCGGCGTGCAGCACCGCGTGCAGCGCTACCGGCTGGAGCCCGGCCGCAGCGATGCGCAGCCCCGGCCGCTGGTCGAAGGCGCCAGCGTGGAGCTGCCCGCCGTGCATGGCGCCTACTGGGGCAAGAAGCAATCGCGCCATGCCTGGTTTGCCGGCTTCGACCCCGATGGCAAGGCGCCCATGTTCGACCGCACGGTGAAACTCGACCTGGACGGCGGCCGCATCGCCGGCACCTGGCAGCGCGAGGCCGCCGTGCAGCTGGAGCCCCTGTTCGTGGATCGCCCCGGCTCCCCCGCCGAGGACGATGGCGTGCTGCTGGTGCCCACGCTGGCCGAAGGCGACGAGGGCACGGTGATCGGCGTGATCGACCCGGCCAGCATGCAGTGCCTGGCCACGCTGCATTTGCCGCAGGTGGTGCCGTTCGGGTTCCATGCGGCGTTCAAGCCTGCCTGGATGCCGGGGTGAGTTGGGCGGTGAAGAACCAGTTGCTGTGGGTCGACTGCACTGCCGCTGCCCTGGGTGGGCTGGCTGGCGGTCTGCCAATAGTGCGTCGTGCGGCGCTCTTGGACATCGGTTCGGCACTGTTAGCATCGAATTCGACAACACGCACACCGGACATTTGTTGGCGGCTGAGCAAACATCGTTGTCGGGCGCATGTTGAAGCGCTGGGCTAGATTTCCGCTATCGGCCGAGGCTGTGTGAAAACGTCGATAGACGACTTTTGCAGGGGTACTTCAACCCTTGCTCGCATCGAGATCGTGCGTTTTAGGCCGATCTGAGCGGTCGATTTCTGAGTCGACTGGCAGGTCAAGGGCGCAACGCGCGTTTTCACACAGCCTCGGCCACAAGCAGACATTGGAGGGACATGGCTGAAACGCAGATCAATGACTTTATCGCTCGTTTGATGACCGGCAAGCGAAAGACGTGGTTGCGAACGCATCCGTTGTTTAAACGGTTTGGGCCGTACCACCGACCAAGCGCAGGTACCGGCGGGGAAATGCCAGTTCCCGAGAGCGTCGAGGCGTTCCTGACCGCGACCGGCTACGGCGATATCGCCGAAGTACTGAGCTTTCGCGCAGAGTGGATACACGTTATTGATCGTGGAGAGTTGGCTGGGCATGTCATCTTTGCTCAGGATGACGGCGGTAATCACTATGCTTGTTCAACATCTGACAAGCAGATCTTCTTTGTATCGCGCCGCTCGCCTGAGTACGCTCTAATAGCTACTTCACTTGGTGATTTTTTAGAGGAGCTTGAACGTCGCCGTTTCGATCTTGAAGGGTGGACAAACGGACTTGAGTTGAAGGCGTATAACTGGGAGTGAATAACCGTCCGCTTCGGGCCCGTGGCTGCCGCGTGTACGATGGCTGCCATCGGTCAGAGTATTGGCGCCGGTGTAGAAGTAAGCCGCTTTTGACTCATGTGCCGACGACCCGTGAGCCACGCGAGTGGCTCTTTACCCACACGCCTGTTGGGTGTGGGGGCGGAACAAGTGGCGCAGTCGAAGGTCGGCGCGGTGGCTCACTCCGGTCTCGGCGGCAGCAAGCCTGACCGTCGGCATCAGTCTGGTCCAGCCCAAGGCGCGACCAATCAGCCTTCGCGGAAGGCGGTTGCCTTACCCCGGTGTCTGCCCCGACTTGGTAGACGCCGCGGGCTTGACCAGCCGCGCAATCTCACCACCGCACGCGCTGAAGTTGCTGGCGTATTCCTCGGGGTTGTCGAACATCACCTGGGCTTGCATCAGGCGGTCGAGTTCTTGTTTCGCGTAGACCAGGATGCCCACGCTGTTGCCGCCCGAGGCCCAGGGATAGTCCAGCTCGCGGAACTGGCGCGCGATGTCGCGGTGAATGCGCACATGCGTCTGCTCGTGTTTCATCACATGCGCATAGGCACAGCTGCCCGGCGGGATCTCGCTGGCCACGCGCAGCACCGGTTTGATGTAATCCAGCCGCACGACGACGCCCTGGCAACTGGTCTGCGGCATCACCGCCAGCTTGGTCTCGACAACGACGTGGCCGAGTTGCGTACCGCTGCGGCCGGCGCCCGCGCCGATCTTCGTCAGTTCGGCGGCCGGTTTGGCGTTGTCCACTTCCGGGTCGGCGAACCAAGCCGCACTGAAACGCACCGCCTTGTCGCAGGGAGGCAGGTTGGCGGACTGCGCCTGGAAGCAGGCGCTGACCAGCAGCAGAGCGAGGAGGCTTTTCATCGTAACCTTCTGGTTATCGGCAAGACGCGCTCGTCCTGAAGCGGTGGCCGCAAGGGGCCCGTGGCAGCCGCTGATACGATGGGGGCCATCGGCCAGAAGCGGCCGGTGGCGGCAAAAGGAGCGGACGCTCAACACACGGTTAACCCGCGACTTGCTCCCCAAGCCTCCGGGGCCGGCGCACGTAAGCAGTCGGCGTTGGCCTTCAGGTTAGGTTGCATTTTTCACCTTCCCGTCAGATATGCACCGCCACCAACACCACGACATGCCTGCGAAGAAGACCATCGTTAAAGCTGTCTCAGCGAATGAGTACATCGAGTAGACGATGTGATCCGGAGAATACTGTTGGTTGTAGCGCCAGATACCGAGCACCAAAAAACACTCAGAAAAGAAAAAACTGATCAGCGAAAACCCAAGGACTCGATGGCGCGCAGTCACCGCGATGAGAGCCGCGCAAACTACAAGTTGGGCGATGCCGACAAAGGCGGACTGCTGCCCGTGCGTGAGTCCTGAGAGCAAATGGCCAAACAGCTCGCCCCACCATTGCTGATAAAAAAGCAGCACGCCAACGAGCACGGCACCCAGCCAGGCAACAACGAGCGAAAGCCGATGCCCCACATGCGATCTGACTTCATGCATTCCGCAAAACCCGTTGGATGTACTGGACCGTGCGGGAGATTCTGGACACTTATTCCTCCTGTAGGTGGCTTGCAGTCTGTGGCTACAGGTGCAGGACTACTCAAACGGGCCGGTACAAAATTCCCGAAACCCTGCAACTTTCAGCGAGGCAAACTATAGCCTGCTAGCAGGCAGGGAACGGGCTTTATGACGGCACGTTTCAGACTGTGGTCAAGCCGATTTTGGATCCATGACCGCTTTGGGGAATAGAGCCCAGCGTCGGCTTTGGGCCCAAAGCTGCCTTTCGCTCTTGCCTAAAACAGCCGTCCAACTCGGGCCCGAAGCGGCCTCTGGGCAACAATACTGCTGAGCTACCGTTCAGCGCCACCCCGCTGCCTGACAGTCCAAAAACGTGCTGTCTAAGTGAACAGTGCGCTGATCGCAAGCCCCAGCTGCAAACCACTTCTAGCAGGCTGAAGAAATACCTCCCGGCCAGCGTTTCCCAAAAATCTTCGACCTCGTAGAACGCGCTACAAGCGACTTTTCTGATGCTGGCAAGGGGTAAGACACCCTCGAATCGAACAAATTTCCGATCCGAAAACAGTATTTCTTCAGCCTGCTAGGAGGAATCAGTGTCCCGAATATCCCGCTCGGTCCAGTTTATCCCGCAGGTTTTGCGATATTCATTACGTTGTACGGCACGATGACCAGACGGCAATTTCTCGCGGCGGGTATGGCGTTCGTCCTTTTGCAGGCGAGGGCTAGCGAAGACACCTTGGACCAACTCCCGCCGTGGAACTATTCAGAGTTAGTACAGGCCGCGACCGAGGGATTGGCGTCGGGTGAGGTGAAGGACGTGCGCCTTCTCGCGTGGCATACGCAGGAAGACGGGCGGCCGATACGCTTCGACGCTGCCCTGATGTGGCTTCATATTGAGCGCCAAGATACGGGGGAGCAGTGGATACTCCTAAAACTCGGCCGGAATCCAACAGAAGAAGGCGCGCGTAGCGAATGGGGCCTTACGTTCGAGGGACATCAATGGAGTCCCGTGAAGCTCTTTGACAATCCCCCCAGAAATCGGGACGTCTACACCTTCCTGAAGGACCATTGGGAGTTCAATCCGGACGGTCGAACGGTGCCATCCATGCGACTGAGCGACGACGGCAAGTGGATACCCAGTCGGTACACCCGCTTTCGCATCTTGCGAGCTGGGGTGCGCTCGAAGACGTGGCGCAGTGTCATAGGGGACGACCCAACGCAGTTCCACCGCGGCGAGCGGAGACGATAATGCGAATAACAGGTCATTCGACGCGGACACGCACCGGCAAGGCGCAATGAGTCATACGCGGAAGCGTGAGTCTCCCGGCGCCTCACCCAGCGCGCCGGTCAACTCCGACGTTGAACGTCGCTTCATTTGCAGTGACCGGCCGCTTTTGGCCGATTGCCGCAGTTCTACTGACTGGTTTCTACACCGATGGCTCGCAAGCGTAACGAAACCTCGGCCATTGCCTGCGGATGCCCAACAAAACGAGCGAGAAAATTTGTGCGCCATAGCTGCCAGTTGCCTTGCACACATTGGACGGCGTGTGATGACGCATTCGGATCGTCGTCAAACCCGAACTCAAAGCCGCAGCTACACATTTCGAACGACGCGGCACCATTATCGAAATATGGGGCCGTCGAAAGCTCACTGCTTCCGCATATGGGACACGCCCACAGCCCCGATGCTGCTTGATACAGCGTCGCTAAACTTCCATCGCGCGACGTTACTTTATGCGTTTGCATGCAACCTAGCTTCCCTTACGAACGACCGCTTCTGGCCGAGGCTGTGTGAAAACGCGCCATACGCCCTGGTGTTGCTGGCCTTCTCAGAAATCGACCGCTCAGAACGGCCTACAACGCACGATCTCGATGCGAGCAATGGTTGAAGTACCCCCGCAAAAGTCAGCCATCGACGTTTTCACACAGCCTCGTCCGATAGCGGAAGTCTAGCTGTACGCACCCGTGCCCTGCATCACCCAAGAAGGCGACTCAGCGAAGCTGACCAGATGCTCGTCGTCCGCGACCTGGGAGTGTCCACGAGGGCCGGTCTGTGTGTCCAGTTCACGCTGACCAATCGAATTCGCACAGACTTTCCTGCAGTGACCGAAATGCGCAACTGGGGGAGGCGTTCGCAACTAGCGCCAGTGGCTGGCGGTTGAACACGTCTAGAAAAGGTCCTGCTGTGCCGAAGTCAACGCGGCAAAGCTCTCCCCCAGCGGCTGCAAAATGGCATCCGCAATCGGCTGCAGCTGCTTGCCCAGGTAGTGCCCGTAGTCGATGGGCGAATGGCGCGCTTCCAGTGGTTCCGGCCCGTTGCGGGTCATGACGTAGCGGATCCAGCCGCCGCTCTGGTACTGCTGGGGGCGGTTCATGCGGGTGTTGTACTCGTCGGCCATGCGCGCTGCGCGCACCTGCGGGGGCACGTTGGCGACGTAGGCGTCCAGGCGGTGGCGCAGGCGCTTGCGGTAGACGAGCAGGTCGTCCTTGTCGCCCGCCAGCGTGGCCTGCGCGTAGTCGGCCACGAACTCGCGGTAGGGTGCGCCCTGGAAGACGCGCGAGAGCAGGCCTTCCTGGAACTGCCGGGCCAGGGGCGTCCAGTCGCTGCGGGCCATCTCCAGGCCGCGGTAGACCATCTCCTCCTTGCCCTGGGTGTCCAAGCTCAGGCCGGCGTAGCGCTTCTTGCTGCCCACGTCCGAACCGCGGATGGTGGGCATGAAGAACTTCTTGTAGTGCGTGTCGAATTCGATTTCGAGGTGGTTGTCGAGGTTCTGTTCTTCGCGCAGCCTGCGTGTCCACCACGTGTTGATGTCCCTGACCAGCTCCGCTGCCACGGCGTGCGCCTCGGCGTTGGTGTGGGTGCGCCCGAGCCAGATGAAGATCGAGTCGGTATCGCCGTAGATCGCCTGGTACCCGCGCTTCTCGACGAACTCGCGGGTGAGCTTCACCATCTCATGGCCGCGCAGGGTGATCGCTGAAATCACCTGCGGGTTGAAGAAGCGGCATTCCGACGCCCCCAGCACCCCGGCAAAGGAGTTCATCACCAGCTTGAGCGCCTGGGACAGGGGCTCGTTCTTGGTGCGCTTGGCCTCGTCGCGCGCGCGCCAGAGGGTGGTGACGATCTCTGGCAGGCAGTGCCTGTCGCGCGAGAAGCGCGTGCCCAGCGGGCCCTGGATGAGCGGTGCCGCATCGCTGGCGTGCATGCCTTCCACGTACCCCACCGGGTCGACCAGGAAGGTGCGGATGATCGAGGGGTACAGGCTCTTGTAGTCGAGCACCACCACAGAGTCGTAGAAGCCGGGCTTCGAATCCATCACGTAGCCGCCGGGCGACGATTGGCCCTCTATCTCGCCCACATTGGGCGCCACATAGCCCAGGCGGTGCATGCGCGGCAGGTAGTGGTGGCTGAACGCGGCGATGGAACCACCGAAGTGGTCCATCTGCAGGCCGGTGGTGTGGGCGCGCTCCATCGCAAACTGCAGCAGCCGCGTTTTCTCGAAGATGCGCAGCACCAGCTCGCAATCGCGGATGTTGTAAGTGGCCAGCGCGGGCTTGTCGTGCTGGTAGCGGCGCTCGATCTCGGCCATTTTGTCGTACTCGTCGCCGATCTCCTTGCCCTCGCCCAGCAGTTGCTGCGAGACGTTCTCGAGGCTGAACGAAGAAAAGCTCCACACCGCAGCGCGCAGCGCCTCGATGCCGTCGATGACCACGCGGCCGGGCATGGGCGCGAAGAGGTAGCCCTGCTTGCCCGGGTGCGTGCGCCAAGCGATGGGCCGGCGCTCGCGGCCCATCAGCAGCGGCGTGGCGCATTCATCGGCGGTCTTTTGCAGCACGTGCAGGTCGAACTGGATCACGTTCCAGCCGATGAGCACGTCCGGGTCGTTGCGCTCGAACCAGTCGTTGAGCTGCTCGATCATGGCTTGGCGCGTGGGGCAGTAGACGAGCGCAAAGCCCTCGGGCTCCGCAGGCTCGGAGGGCGGCTCGCCCAGCATGTACACCACGCGCTCGGCCATGCCGTCGAGCGCAATGGAGTACAGCGCCTGGTGCTGGCTGGTCTCGATGTCCAGCGACACGACTTTCAGCGCCGGCCGGTAGTCGGGCGCAGGCGCCAGCCTGCAGTCCACGCGGGCGCCGTTCTCAGTGCGCCCGCCCTCCACCAGCACGCCGGCGGTGATGAAGCGCTCCATCAGGTAGCGCTCGTGCGGGCGCACATCGGCTTCGAGCAGCGATATGCCCAACTGCTGCAGCGAGCGCGCCAGGCGCCCCAGCTGGCGAAAGTGCTTGGCATAGACCCCGATCACAGGCTCCTGCTGAAAGCTCTTGAGGTCCAGCGCACGCAACTCCACGTCCGGCAGGGCCATGAGCTGGGCATCCACCGTGCCCTTGTGCCGCGCCTCGACAAAGGCCACCGAGGTCTGGCCGGTCAGCAGCACCTTCAGCGGGCCGGTGTCGGTCGCAAGCCAGTATTCGATTTCGGTGCCCGCCGGTGTGTCCCGCCAGTTGCGCGTGAGGATGAAGCCCTTCATTTGGATCGATGGCGCACGGGGAGGCAGACAGGGGGACAGAGGGGCGGGCAGACTAGGTTGCTGATTCTCGCCGAAGGAGGGGTGGGACGCACCGGCTGCGTCAGCTTGTTCTGGCCGTGGCCACAGTGTTGCGCTTATCCTGCTGGCTTTGCGAGATCCATTGCGGGGGAAAACACCATGCGGCTGCTTCAGCGGGCAATCACGGCACTCATTCTTGGCCTGGCCGTCGTCGCGCCATCGGTTGCCGGTGAGGCCAAGGAAAGCCACAGCGCGCGCCCCGGCCTTTTCTTCGCATGGCTGTCGCCCGATGATGGATCGGTGGTAGTGCAGTTCGATGATCCCGCCCATGTCCGGGCACTGGCGCGCCACTGCAATGCGGGCCGTGGTGTCTTTTCCACCCAGACCGGCGTGCAGTACCAGTGCAAGATGGAAGTGCCCAAGAACGCTTCGGGGCAGGAGCAATGGGATTCGGCAGAAGCCTCGGTGCAGGGCGAAGTGCCCAAGTCGGACACACGGCAGTTCGGGCTTTTTTCCACGGCACCAGTGCGCGCCACCCGGTGGGCCACGCGCCGTATCTCTGCACCGGAGGTGGAGGCCATTGCGGCGCTGCTGGGCTCAGATACCAAGCGGTTTGGCGCGGTGCAGCGGCAATTGAAGCTCGCCACGGCATCGGTGGTGAGCCAGCCTGGCAGCCCAACTGTGGCCATCATCGTGCCCGGGCGGGTGGTGGAGGATCGCGCCGCGTTCTACCATGCGCGCAGGCACCATGTGTTCACGAAAAACGGCAGTGGCGTGTCGTACCTTGGCGAGGTACCCGGCAAGCCCGTCAGCTTTGCCGATATCGACCAAGCCACCCAACTGCCAGGGCTGGTGGTCAGCGAGGGCTGCGACGGGTGGTGCATCACCCTGTGGAGCCTGGCGGGCGGGCTCGCGCAGGTGGGGCGGTTCGGGGGGCATTGAAGCCCTCCTACGGATTTGTCTTCAACCGTCTAACTTCGTTGGTCCGCCTTGCCGTGCTACAGCACTGCCTTGTCGCCTTTGGTCTGTAGCCCTTGGCTTCTCAGCTGCTGTGGCGGATGCCGGTATAGAGTTCGGGCGAGACCACTTTCGCATCGTTCGACCAAGGGTCTTCGACCACTGCTTCGCCGTTCCTGACGACTGCCAGCAGTGCCTGGAACGATGGCGAGAATTCGCGTTGTTCGAAGATCGCCTTGATCCGCGCCACGAAGCGCGTGCGGGGGCTGTCTTCGCCTTCCGCTTGCTGGTCGAAATGGAAGATGCGGTACACCGCGATCAGCAGCAGTTCCCGCCATGCCGCTTTGCTAGAAACTTCCTCCCGTGCGCAGAAGTGGTACCAGACCTCCAGCGGCCGCTCGTACTGGAACAGCATGTCGCGGGCGCCGGGCGCCAGGGCTTTTGGCGACGCCAGCCATTTGCTCATGGTCCACAATTGGTCCAGATCGAGAGGTAGGGGCAGCAGAGGAAACTCCTCAAAATCCACCGGGTAGCGGGGCGCTTTGAAGGAATAGGTGTTGCGTGTCACGGGCAAGCGCACGTGGCGCTGGGTAGCGTCCTCGGGCCACATCAGATTGAACAGGCGCTCGTTGCTGTCGTCCGTGTGCGCAACGATCACCTTGCAGTCCGCGTAAGGTTCCCGCGCCTGGGCAAGGTGCACCATCGATTGCGGTATCTCCCTTTCCAGTTCGGATTGCTGGAACATGTGGGTGCCGCCCGTAGCGGGCAGAACGAGGCCTATGTGCAAGCACAGTTCGGTGAAACCCATCAACCGGTCGGCTGGCAACGCATGGGGGTTGTCCATGAACATGTCGCGCAAGGGGCGCAGCACCGCTTCATCCTTGCAGGGGTGCAGGTACAGAAAGAGCATCAGGTCCAGATGCCGTGTCGTGGAACTCCGGTTCCAGTCGTGCAGCTTCTCCCATTCAGGCAGCGTGCCCTTGAGAAAGTACCTCTTGATGATGGCCCTGGCCTTCTTGTTCTTGTCCAGCAGGTACAGCAGCGGCTCTATCTCCAGCCATTGGAGAGTGCGTTCTGCCATCCACGCCTTGTCGGTCGTTTTCCAGTGGCTCGCATCAAAGCCGTCAAAATATCCCAAGTCGTTCTCCCTTGTTTTTTTGATCATGCAACATGGCTGGTGTGCTGCGGATCTTAGGCAGGGTTCACGCTGGATCGCTGGACAAACTGTCCAGTCGGATGCCCCCATGTGTTGATCCACGGCGCGCGCGTGGCGCGCTTTCGGAGGAGTTTATGGATCTGATGAAGTTGATGCGCAGCCTGGAGGAGTTTGTCTTCGAGGCGATCGCGCTGCTGTTCTTCTACCCCCGAACGCTGCTGAGGATTGTCTTCAAGCCCCTGCAGGCCATGGAGTACGCCGAGCATGAAGAGGCCTCGGACAAGCCCCTGGCCTACGATGACGCGGTGAGCCCGCCCTTGCTGCTGTTGATCACACTGCTGCTTACCAACGGGGTGGCGATGGCTTTGCACGTTGCACAGGCGTCGGACGCTCCGCCTCTGGCCAAGGAACTCCTGGACTCGCCGCAGAACCTGCTTCTTTTTCGCAGCCTGCTTTTCAGCCTTGTCCCGCTGACGGCCGCGGTGCTGCTGTTGCGAAGGCGAAGGCAGGCAGCATCCCGCACGACGTTGCGGCCGCCCTTCTTCGCACAGTGTTACCTGACATCGCCGTTCGCGCTGGTCGTTTCGCTGGGCCTCATCGCGACGCAAATGCCTGGGCGGGGCTTTGGCATGGCGGGAGGGGTTGCGTGCGCGATGGCATTCGTATGGATGGTAGGCATTCAGGCCGCGTGGTTCAGGGCCAAGTTGGGCGTTGGACGCCTGGCCGCGCTGGGAATGGGTCTTGGGCTGTTGGTGTGGGCATGCGCCTGGGTGCTTGTCGCTGCAGTGTTGGTTGCGATTTTTTGACCGCCTGGCTGCAGGAGAGCGCATGCGCATTCAACCCCGTTGGTGGATCGGTCTGGGCGTGTACTTTGCCTATATGGGCTGGGTTTTCGCTGCATGGACTTACCTGGGCATCGACTATGCAGCGCTGGGTTCGCAGGCGAACCTGCTGCGGGGCGTCATCGTGCCACTGGGCATTGCGGCCATCGTGCTGTGCGCCTTCAATGGGCTGGCAGGGTGGTGGCCTCAGGCGACCCGCGAACCACCGCTGCGCCAGCCGGTATTCCTGGCCGCAGTGCTGGTGCCCATGCTCGGGTTCATCGGCATGAACCTGTACAGCACGGCATGGGCGGCAATCGGCATGGAACACGTGCTGGTGCTGGCCGCCGCCATGCTGCTGGTGGGGTTCTGCGAAGAAATGGTCCACCGCGGCATTCTGCTGGTGGGCCTGCGCCACTCGCTGCGGTCCGAGGCGTGGGTGTGGTTCTGGTCGAGCGCGCTGTTTGGCCTGCTGCACGCCACCAACGCCTTCTTCGGCCTGGGCGCGGCGGCCCTGGTGCAGGTCGTTCTGGCCTTTTGCGCGGGCACGGGGCTGTACCTCGTGCGCCGGCTCACCGGCAGCCTGTGGGTGGCGATGGCTTTGCACGCCCTGTGGGATTTTTCGAGCATTGCCCAGGGTCTGGGGAAGGGCCCCCAGAGCCTTGGCGCGCTCGTCTTTCTGGGTGGCACCTATGTGGCTTCGATCGCCGTGGTGGTGCTTGTGCTTCGCCGTGGAGCGGGAGCTGAAGCCAGCGTGAAACCCTGATTCGGGATACCGGCAGGGGCCACCCTCAGGAAGCAGCAATGCCAGCCCTGGGCGGGGATGGCGCTACTGCGGCACCAGCCCCGCAGCCTTCACCAGCTCCGCATGGACCTTGATCTCCTGCGTGATCGCGTCCTTGAGCTGCTGGCTGGTGCCGGGTGCCACTTCCATCCCGCTGGCGGCCAGCTTGGCCTTGATGTCGGCATCGGCCAGCGCGGCGTGCGCGGCGCGCTGCAGCCGGTCGATGATGGGCTGGGGCGTCTTGGCGGGGGCGAGCAGGCCGACCCAGGCCGAGAGGTTCATCTCGGGCGCGCCAGCTTCCGCCATGGTGGGGGTCTGCGGCAGGGTGGCCGTGCGCTGCGCAGCCATCAGGCCGAGGGCATGCAGCTTGCCGGACTGGATGTGCGGCAGGGCCTCGGGCAGCACGGCAAACAGCATGTCCACCGTGCCGGCCAGGGCGTCGTTAATGGCCGGGGCCCCGCCCTTGTAGGGCACGTGCAGCAGGTCGGTCTTGGTGCGGGTGGTGAACATCAGCCCCGCCAGGTGCTGCGGGCTGCCATCGCCTGAGGAGGCGTAGGTCAGCTTGCCCGGCGCGGCCTTGGCGGCGGCCAGCACGGCGGCCACGGTGGGGAATTTCTGCTTGTCCTTGACCACCAGCACCATGGGCTGGTTCACGAACTTGGTGATGGGCACGAAGTCGGCCTCGGGGTCGTAGGGCAGGGTCTTGAAGATGCTCTTGTTGGTGGTGAGGAACGAGGCGGGCGAGACCATCAGCGTGTAACCGTCTGGCGCGGCGCGTGAGACCAGCGGCGTGCCAATCTGGCCGGAGGCGCCGGCCTTGTTGTCCACCACGAAAGGCTGGCCCAGCTCGGCCGCCATCTTCTGGGTGACCACGCGGGCGATCATGTCGGCACTGCCGCCGGCGGGCAGGGCCACGATGACCTTGACAGGGCGGTCGGGGTAGGGCGCAGCGCCTTGCGCGAGGGCGGCGGCTGGCGCAACCAGGGCGCTGGCGAGGGTGGCAATCAAGTGTCGGCGTTGCATGGGGAACTCCTCCGGACTGGAATGGACTGGCATCGGCAGGTATGCCGCAAGTGCAAAGGTTATGCAAGTCCTGTACCAGAGGAGGGGCCTCGGCCGGTGGCTCAGAACAGGTGCCGGATGCCCACGTCCATCCCCGTGGAGCTTCGATTCGGCCCGGTGGCTGCGCCGTTGAGCGAGAAGCTGGCACCGCCCGAGTTGGAGACGCGCGCCCAGGTGGTGTACAGCGCTGTGCGCTTGGACAGGTTATGCACGTAGCCCAGCGAGAGCTTGCGTGCCTCGGGATGGCCCGGAGCGTCGGTGCCGTACTCCGAAAGCGCGAACTTCACCTCGCCCACGCCCACGGCCCAGATGCCGCCGGCCGTCCAGCCCTTGCCGCGCAGGGGCTGGTTGGTGCGGTACACCACGTCGCGGAACACGCCGGTCAGCAGCTTCATGGGGCCGAGCTGGTAGTGGACGCCCAGGTTCTGGGTGAGGATGTCGCCGGTGGCTGCGGCCTGCACGTACTCGGTGCGCGCGGCCGATGCCGACACGTTGAGTGGCCCCCACTGGTAGCCCAGGCGCATGTTCACGCCGGTGCCGTCGTCGGCCGGCTGGTTGCTGGCGTTCTCGCCCAGGTAGGCCTGGAACTGGCCGTACAGGCCGCCCAGGTCGCGCGGCAGGTAGTAGCCCAGCATGTTCGAGGCCCGGGTGGACACCGGCCCACCGAGAGAGCCGATGAAGGGCTGGATGGTGCCCACACCGGCGCTGGCGTACGGGTCCAACTCCAGCCGGTTGCGGTACTGCGATGAAAAATCACGCCCCGCGCGCAGCTCGCCCCAGGGCCCTTCCAGGCTCACGGTGGAGCGGCGCGCGAAGGTCAGGCCCTGCGAGCCGGCTGGCGCAGTGGTGGTGCCGCTGGTCTGGTTGTTGGTGTTGGTGGCCTGGCCCTCGCCCGTGTCGAGGAAGAACTGCGCCTCCAGGTGGAAGCTGGCCTTGAGGCCGCCGCCCAGATCCTCCACCCCGCGAAAGCCCACGCGCGAGCTCTGCAGCCCGCCCGAGGCCAGCGCCGTCTTGCCCGCCAGCGAGCCGTTGCCGCGCGTGAGCATCACGTCCGCGATGCCGAAGATGGTGACCGAGGATTGCGCGGACGCGGCGCCGCAAAGGCTTGCGCAGGCAAGCAGGAGGAGGGTGTCTCGTTTCATGGGAATGGCCTTGGGTGGGGAGCGCGCAGGCCCCGACCGGGGCGCTAGCGCACGCTACAAAGAACAAAATTATTCTCTCTAAAGAATAAAACATGTTTTCTCCAAATACGAGAATTAATTATTTATTTGATCTAGGTATATACCCGAAGAGGGGCGCGCCAGGCCGTGCGGTGGCAGGCGCGATGGAGGTGGGGAAGGGGCGCGGGATACGGATCGGCCATGGCGTGGTGGCCGCGGCCTCGGAGGGAAAGCGGCGCGCGCAGGCCGCCCCGGCGCAGGGCGCAAAGGGGTCGGCCCGGGGGGCGTCAATGCATGAATGCGCGCGGGCTGCCGCGCGATGGGAGGGGCGGCAAGCGCCGCGGCCTCAGTCCTTGCCGTTGGTGTCGATGGCGGGCAGGGCCTGCTGGATGGCCTCGGCCTTGGTCTGCAGCAGGGGCACCAGCTGGCGCGCCTCCTCGGCCTTGGCAGGTGCGGCCGAGCCCAGGGCGAGTACGCTGCCGATGACCTTGCCATCGTCGCGCAGCACGGGCACGGCGATGCTGTGCATGCCGGGGTTCACCTTGCCGAAGGTTTCTGCAAAGCCGCGCTTGCGGATCTGCGAGAGCTGGTCGCGAAACTCCATCCACGACTGGCCCAGGCCTGCCTCGGCGATCTCGCGAGCCTGCAGCAGATACAGTGACTTGAGCTGGTGCGGCGGCAGGTGCGCCAGGATCACGTGCGAGCCCGCGCCCACGAACAGCGGCAGCCGTGTGCCGCGCCCGCGCTGGATCTTCATGGCCGTGCCGGCGTGGCGTATCTCATCGGGCCCCACCTTGTAGACGCACAGGGCGCCGTCGCGGTAGTAGGCGCATAGCAGGAAGGAGCGGTTGGGCGATTCCTCGACCAGGCTGTCCATCACGCCCTTGCCGGCCAGCAGCAACGGGTCGGACAGCTGCAGCAGCCGCTCCAGCTCCACGATGCGCCGGCCCAGCGAATACACGCCCTTGCCCTGCTGGGCCAGCAGCCCCGCATCGCACAGCTCGCGCAGGTAGCGGTAGGCGGTGGACTGCACGATGTCGAAGGCCTGCACCACCTCTTCCACGCGGATGGTGGTGCGTGTGAGCGAGAACAGGTCCAGGATCTGCAGTAGGCGTGCCAGCGCGCTGGTGCTGGCGCCGCCGGCCTCGCCCTCCGGGGCGGCCCCCATGGCCGCTGGCGGCAGCTCGGTGGGGGTGGCCTGCGCGGCCTTGGTGGCGTGCTTGGCGGGGGTGGTGCGTGCCGCAGCGGTGCGCGGCTGGATCGAGGGTGGCGTCGGCATAGGTGTGTCCCGTCGATTTTGCAGCAAAAAAACACAGCGGCACCGGCCGACGCATGGTCGGCCGGTGCCGGGGCTCAGGAGGATGGGCCGGCCGTCACTGCAGCGCGTCGGCCGTGACCTTGTTGTCCTTGATCACCTTTTGCCACTTGGCGGTCTCGGTGCCGATCAGGGCCTTGAGCTGCGTGGCGTTGAGCGGCATGGGCATGCCGCCCAACTCCTGCAGGCGCTGCGCCACGCGCGGGTCCTTCAGGGTCTGCAGGAACTCGGCCGAGAGCTTGTCCACCACCGCCTGCGGCGTGCCCTTAGGGGCGAACACGCCGAACCAGCCCGTGGCGTCGAAGCCCGGCAGTGTCTCGGCCACGGTGGGCACGTTGGGCAGGATGGAGACACGCTGCGTGCCCGTGACGGCCAGCGCGCGCAGCTTGCCCGCGTTGACCATGGGCAGCAGCGTGCCGAAGTCGCCCGACAGGAAGTTGACCACGCCGCCCACCACGTCGTTGGTTGCGGGCGAGGTGCCGCGGTAGGGTACGTGGGTCAGGTTCACGCCGGCCATGCTGCCCAGCAGCACACCCGCCAGGTGGTTGGTGGTGCCGTTGCCGGGCGAGGCGAAGGTCACATCCTTCTGTTTCGCCGCCGCCAGCAGGCCCTTGAGGTCGGTGGCGCCGAACTGCGGGTTGGCCGCCACCAGGAAGGGCACGGCCGCGATGCCGGCCACGGGCAACAGGTCCCGGTCCACCTGGTACTTGAGCTGGGGGTACAGCAGGGGGTTGAGCACCATGGTGCCGTTGCTGCCCAGGAGCAGGGTGTGGCCGTCGGGTGTGGCCTGGGTCACCGCCAGCGTGCCGATGCTGCCGCCCGCACCGGGGCGGTTGTCCACCACCACAGGCTGGCCCAGGCGCGTGCCCATCACCTGCACCACCACGCGGGCCACCGAATCGGTGCCGCCTGCGGCGGCGAAGGGCACGACCAGGCGCACGGCGGTGGTGGGGTAGGCCGGCTGCGCCGTGGCGGCGATGGGCGCCAGCGCCCCAGCCGCGGCCACGGCCGCCACTGCAGTCAGCGCCGCCAGCGATGCCCGGCGGGAAATCATGTCTCGTCTCTTGTTGTTCATGGCTCGGCCTTCTGGTGGGGTGCCGTCAGTCGTAGCGCTTGCGGAACAGCGGGCGCAGCTCGGAGATCGGGGCCTTGCTCACGATCAGCTCGCGCATGCGGTCCTCGGCGCCGCCGATGCTCTCGGCTTCGTCGATCAGGCTGGTGATGCGCTCGGCCGGCACCACGCAGATGCCCGAATCGTCCGCCACGATCAGGTCGCCCGGGTAGACCACGATGTCGTGCAGGCGCACGGGGCCGTTGATCTCGGTCGCTTCCATGCGGAATTTACCCGTGATCGGCGTGACGCCGGCCGACCACACGGGAAAGCCGATCTCGCGGATGGCTGGCACGTCGCGCACCGCACCGTTGACGATGGCGCCCGCAAAGCCGCAGGTCTTGCCCACCAGCGCCGACTGTCCACCCATGTTGGACACATCGAGGTTGCCGCCGAAGTCGGCCACCAGGATGTCGCCCGGCTCCGAGAGGTAGTAGATCTCGCGCGTGGACATCTTGATCGGGTCCTTGTCGATGGTGCCCTGCGTGGGCGTCTTGCGCTCGGGCATGGAGCGCAGCGTAACCGCTGTGCCCACGATGCGCTTGCCTTCGATCAGCGGCTTGATGAACGAGCCCGCCACCACGCCGCGGATGCCGTAGCTGTCCAGCAGGTCGGACACCGTGGTCGTCATGTCCGGCAGCGCCAGGTAGCGCTGCACCGTGGCCGCATCGGCGCGCGGGAACTTGATCTTGCTGATGCGCTCGGGCGGCACCTGGCCCCAGATGCGGCCCTGGGCTTCGTACTCCTGGTAGTCGTTGAGGACTTGTTCGCGGCTCATGGTGTCTATCTCCTGTGCGTGATGGGTGGTTGGTATGCACGGAGTGTAGTTTAAAAATTCCTTCTATGCGAGAAAATTACATTTTCCCAAAATTTAAGATGCGAGCAAAGGAAGACGACCTGTGACTGGAGTACCGGTGGTCAGAGGGGGTTGCCTTCCCGTGCCCAGGCGTGTTCAGGTGGGATCGATCACCGCATCGATTTCCAGCTCCACCCACACCCCATCGGGCAGGCTGGCCACGCCGATGGCGCTGCGTGCGGGCAGCGCGTGCTGCGGGAAGGCGATGGCCAACACGTCCGATGCGGCGTCGAGCACCCGAGGGTGTGCGCCAAAGCCGGGTGCCGAGCGCACGAAGCCGCGCAGGCGCACCACGTGCTGCACGCGGGCCAGCTCGCCGCCGCAGGCGGTGCGCAATGCGGCCAGGGCGTTGAGCATCGCCACGGTGGCTGCATGGCGCGCGGGCTGCAGGTCGGCATCCGATTCGCAAATGCCGGCCAGGGCCTGGCCGGCGATGCGGCTGGTCTGGCCGCTCACCGCCACCCAGCACTGGCCCGCCACCTCGTGCACATGGCAGGGCGCGTAGCTGCCGCGCGGCTGGGGGGCGGGTGGCAGCACCAGGCCGGCGGCGGCCAGGCGTTCTTCGGGCGTGGTGTGCATGGTGTCGTCGTTCATGCCGCGCCCTCCATCACCTCGCCGCTGAGCCAGCAGCCGGCGACCGCACCCTGCGCATCAAACCGCGGCCGCACCGCGATGGCCGAGGGGCTGCCCATGGCGTCGCCCTGGCGCACGGTGCACACCACGGGCGATGCCGCGCTGCCCACGGCAATGGTGCCGGTGGCTGCCAGGTGCCCCCAGAGCGCTGCCGCCGCAATGCCGGTGGCTGCATCTTCCGGGTAGCCGGATTTGCGCGGGAACTGGCGGGCGAACACGGTGGGTTCTGCCGCCACCTGCTCGCCGGTGGCCAGTGCATAGGGGTACAGGCCGGTGGAGGCGATAGCGTCGCAGGTGGATTCCATGGCAGCGAAGTCCGGCACGAGGCCGTTCAGCGTGGCCGCATCGGGCAGGGGCACCAGGGTCTTCACGCGGCTGGTGGCGGCGTTGGTGGTGGGGAGGGGGGCAGGCAGGCGCAGGGTGCGCGCCACGAGCGCAGCCGCATCGGGCTCCAGCAGCTCCTGGCGCACGGCGGGCTGCGATATCCACACGCGCTGGCGTGCCGCGTCCCACTCCACGTCCACCAGGCCGCTCAGGGTCTGCACGCAGGCCGTGGGCGTGGTCCACACGCCCCAGCGGCGCAGCGCCCACAGGCTGCCCACGGTGGCGTGGCCGCACATCTCCATCTCGTGGTGCGGCACGAAAAATCGCAGGCGCCAATCGGCACCGGGTACATCGGCCGGCAGCACGAAGGCCGACTCGTGCCCGTGGGTGCGCGCCACGTCCTGCATCTGCTCGGCATCCATGCCGCGCGCATCGGCCACCAGCGGCACGGGGTTGCCGCCGGCCGGGCCGTTGACGAATACGCGGATCAGAACGACCTGGCCGGCGGCAGGCAGCGAGGCGGGAAAGGGGCGGTCTTGCTCAATCAACGCGGGCTCCTACTGCCTTGGCGATGCGGCCCCAGTAGGCCGTGTCGCGCACCACTGCGGCCTGCAGTGCATCGGGCGTGCCGGGGGCGGCGTTCACGCCCAGCGCGGCCAGCTCGGCGGCCACGGCGCGGTCGGACAACACGCTGTTGAGTGCCTGGTTGAAGCGCTCCACCACGGCCTTGGGTGTCTGCGCGGGGAAGACGATGCCGTACCACAGCGACTGGTCGAACCCGGCCATGCCCTGCTGCTGGAAGGTGGGCACGCCAGCCAGCAGCGCATTGGGCGCCGTGGTGGCCACGGCGTGGATGCGGCCCGCGCGGATGTAGGGCACCAGCCCGGCCGGGTTGTCGAACATCAGCTGCACCTGGCCCGAGATCAGGTCGGTGTAGGCCGGTGCCGCGCCGCGATAGGGGATGTGCACCAGCGGCACCTTGGCGACGCCCTTGAACTGCTCGCCCAGCAGGTGCGACACCGTGCCTGCGCCCACCGACGCGAAGCTGAAGCCCTCGGGTTTGGCCTTGAGCGCGGCCAGCAGGGCCTTGGTGTCGGGCTTGCCCAGGGCGCCCGTGGTGGCCAGCACGTAGGGCGATGTACCGATGAAGCCGGCATACGCGAAATCCTTGGCCGGGTCGAACGGCAGCTTGGGGTACACGCTCACGCTGACCGCGTGGGTGCTGGTGGTGGCCACGCCCGCGGTGTAGCCGTCGGGCGTGGCGCGGGCCACCAGCGCGGAGCCCAGGGTGCCGCCGGCGCCTGCGCGGTTGTCGATGACCAGGGGCTGGCCCAGCTCCTTTTGCAGCCGGGGCTGCAGCGCGCGCACCACCAGGTCGGTGCCGCCGCCGGCCGGGAAGGGCACGACCAGGGTGATGGGCTTGGTGGGCCATGCAGTCGTCTGCGCGAGCAAGGGTGCGCAGATGCCGGCAAGGGCCAGGGCCAGCAGGGCGCGTCTGCGGGGATGGGAAACGGGGGGCAAGGCGGGCATGGGGAACTCCATCACGAAGGAGGTCCCATGCTAGGAACAGCGCCCCGATCTGGAAAACCAGGATGCGACAGGCCGTGATCCCAATTGCGACAGGTGGTGCCGCAGCAGGGTCAGTGTGCCACCGACTTCAGCAGCCGCGTCAAGTGCCCGCTGGTCGCAAACCCCAGTTGCCCGCTCACCTGCGCCAGCGGCAGGCCGGTGGCCAGCAGGCGGCGCGCATGCGCGGCCAGCATCTGCCGGCGCAGGGCCACGGGGCTCTGGCCGAATTCGTCCTGGCAAGCGCGCTGCAACTGGCGGGTGGAGGTGCCCAGCTCGCAGGCGATGGCGTCGATGCCGGGCAGGGGCTCGTCCCAATCCAGCGCCTGGGCAAAGCGCGCCAGCATCTGCCTTGCAGGCGAGCGCGGCCGGGCCACGTCGAGCGGGCGCGCCCGGGCGATCTGGCGCACCACGGCCAGCACCAGGGGCTCGGCCGCGCGCGCATCGAGCGCCGGGGCCAGCAGCGCATCGAGCATGGACAGCGCCGCCGCGTCGAGCCGGATGGCGCCCCGCCCGGTGCCGCAGGCGCGCGCGATCTCGGGCGCCAGGTACAGCTCGCCATGCTCCTGCTGCTGCGTGGCGGACTGGGTGCGGTGGGCGGTGGCCACGGGCAGCAGGATGGCCTGGCTGCGTGCCAGGCGCATCTGCGCGAAACCGGCATGGCCAGGGGCGCCTTCACTCTGCCAAGCGCTTTGCAGCGCCCCCTTGCGCGGCCATAGCAGCATGGCGCAATCGTGCACATGCCAGTCGAACTCGTAGTGCGCCTGGCGGCTGTGGCGCAGCGCAAAGCCCTGGGCCGCCAGCTGGGGGAGCTTGGGCGACAGGGTGGGTTGCAGTGCGGGGGCGGTGGTCATGTCACTGAAAGTGCATGCACGCACCATGCCAGATGCCAGGGAAGATGTCGAGCGCAGCCCCATGCGTATCCGGGCCTTCCGACAGGAGCGGCGCACACAGCTCAGCGAAGCGGTTCTGGCTAGGCGCTGCGTCGCAGGCAGTACGGTCAGTACGACAAGACGCAGCAACAACGCCAGAAGAGCTGTGTTCGTCGCTCTCAGGCAGCGACAGGCTGCGGCTGCCCCAGCGATCGCAGTATGTCCCGCACCATCTGCGCGCGGTCCTTGGGGTCCTTGAGCTCGCGCTCGATGCGCAGCTTCTCGTTGCCCGCCAGCTTGATGTGCTTGTTCTTCTGGATCAGCTCGATGATGCGCATCGGGTCGATGGGCGGCTGGGGCTTGAAGGTGATGTGGATGACGCCCGGGGCGGCATCGACCTTCACCACGCCGTAGGGCTGGCTCAGCACGCGCAGGCGGTGCACATCGATGAGGGTCTGGGCCTGCGGCGGCAGCTTGCCGAAGCGGTCCACGATCTCTTCGAGCAGGCCGTCGATCTGGTCGGGGTTCTTGGCGGTGGCCAGCTTCTTATAGAACGACAGGCGCAGGTGCACGTCGCCGCAGTAGTCGTCGGGCAGCAGGGCGGGGGCGTGCAGGTTGATGTCGGTCGTGACCGACAGGGGGCTGAGCAGGTCCGGCTCCTTGCCGGCCTTGAGCGCCTTGACGGCCTCGTTGAGCATCTCGTTGTACAGCTGAAAGCCCACCTCCAGCATGTTGCCGCTCTGGTTCTCGCCCAGCACCTCGCCGGCGCCGCGGATCTCCAGGTCGTGCATGGCCAGGTAGAAGCCGCTGCCCAGCTCTTCCATCTGCTGAATGGCATCCAGGCGCTGGGCGGCGTTCTTGGTCAGGCCCTCGGTGTCGGGCACCATGAGGTAGGCATACGCTTGGTGGTGGCTGCGGCCCACGCGGCCGCGCAGCTGGTGCAGCTGCGCCAGGCCGAACTTGTCGGCGCGGCTCATGATGATGGTGTTGGCCGTGGGCACGTCGATGCCGGTCTCGATGATGGTCGAGCACAGCAGGATGTTGTAGCGCTGGGCCACGAAGTCGCGCATCACGCGCTCGAGCTCACGCTCGGGCATCTGGCCGTGGGCCACGGCGATGCGCGCCTCGGGCAAGATTTCTTCGAGCTTCTGGCGGCGGTTCTCGATGGTCTCCACCTCGTTGTGCAGAAAGTACACCTGCCCGCCGCGCTTCAATTCGCGCAGCACCGCCTCGCGGATCACGCCCGTGCCCTCGTTGCGCACGAAGGTCTTGATCGCCAGGCGCCGCTGCGGTGCTGTGGCGATGACCGACAGGTCGCGCAGGCCTTCGAGCGCCATGCCCAGCGTGCGCGGGATGGGCGTGGCCGTGAGGGTGAGCACGTCCACCTCGGCGCGCAGGGCCTTCATCTGCTCCTTGTGGCGCACGCCAAAGCGGTGCTCCTCGTCGATGATGAGCAGGCCCAGGTTGTGGAACTTGGTCGATTCGCTGAGCAGCTTGTGCGTGCCCACCACGATGTCCACCGTGCCATCGCCAATGCCCTTGATGGCGGCGGTGATCTCCTTGCCCGAGCGAAAGCGCGAGACCTCGGCCACCTTCACCGGCCACTTGCCGAAGCGGTCCATCAGCGTCTGGTAGTGCTGCTCGGCCAGCAGCGTGGTGGGCGCGAGAAAGGCCACCTGCTTGCCGCCCGTGACGGCCACGAAGGCGGCGCGCAGGGCCACCTCGGTCTTGCCGAAGCCCACGTCGCCGCAGACCAGGCGGTCCATGGGGCGCGGGCTGATCATGTCCTGGATCACCGCGTGGATGGCGGCGTTCTGGTCGGCAGTTTCTTCAAAGCCGAAGTCGTTGGCAAAGGTCTCGTAATCCTGCGGGCTGTAGCGGAAGGCATGGCCCTCGCGCGCAGCACGGCGGGCGTAGATGTTGAGCAGCTCGGCCGCGCTGTCGCGCACCTGCTCGGCGGCCTTGCGCTTGGCCTTTTCCCACTGGCCGCTGCCCAGCTTGTGCAGCGGCGCCTCGTCGGCGCTCACGCCGGTGTAGCGGCTGATCAGCTGCAGCTGGCTCACGGGCACGTAGAGCACGGCCTTGTCGGCGTACTCCAGGTGCAAGAACTCCTGCATGGCGGGCGTGCCGTCGGCGTTCTTGTTGCCCACGTCCATGTTGACCAGGCCGCGGTAGCGGCCGATGCCGTGGGCGCTGTGCACCACAGGGTCGCCCACGTTGAGTTCGGCCAGGTCCTTGATCAGCGCCTCGACATCGCTCACCTGCTCCTGCTTCTTGCGCCGGCGCGTGGTGGGGCCGGCGGCAAACAGCTCCGTCTCGGTCACGAAGTCGATGCCGTCCTCGATCCAGCTGAAGCCCACGGTGAGGCCAGCGGTGGCAATGCCCACCTTTTCGTCGGGCGTGCCCTGGAACTCGGCCAGCGAGTCAAAGGCCGGCGGGCTGACCCCGCTGGCGCGCAAAAAGTCGAGCAGGCTCTCGCGCCGGCCCGCGCTCTCGGCCAGCAGCAGCACGCGGTGCTGCGTGTTGCGGATGTGGGCGTGCAGGCGGGCCAGTGGGTCCTCGGCCCCGCGCACCACCGACAGGTCGCCGAGCTTCTGGAAGTGCGGGTTGTCGGCAATGTCTTCCACCCCGGGGCGGATGGACAGCTGCGCATGCAGGTTGGCGCGGGTGTAGAACTGGTCTACCGAGAGGAACAGCGATTCGGGCGGCAGCGCCGGGCGCTCCGGGTCGCCCTGCACCAGGCGAAAGCGGTCTTTCGTGTCTTGCCAGAAGCGCTGGAAGGCCGGCTCCAGGTCGCCATGCAGCACCACCGTGGCCTCGCTGCCCAGGTAGTCGAACACGGTGGCCGTGTCGTCGAAGAACAGCGGCAGGTAGTACTCGATGCCGGCGGTGGCCACGCCGTTGCCCATGTCCTTGTAGATGCGGCTCTTGGTCGGGTCGCCCTCGATCATCTCGCGCCAGCGGCTGCGGAACTTGGCGCGCGCATCGTCGTCCATCGGGAACTCGCGGCCGGGCAGCAGGCGCACCTCGGGCACGGGGTACAGGCTGCGCTGGCTGTCGGGATCGAAGGTGCGGATGCTGTCGATCTCGTTGTCGAACAGGTCCACCCGGTAAGGCACCAGCGAGCCCATGGGGAACAGGTCGATCAGCCCGCCGCGCACCGCGTATTCGCCGGGGCTCACCACCTGCGACACATGGCTGTAGCCGGCCAGCGTGAGCTGGGCCTTGAACTTGGCCTCGTCGAGCTTTTGCTTGACCTGGAAGTGGAAGGTATACCCCGCCAGGAAGGAGGGCGGCGCCAGCCGGTACAGTGCCGTGGTGGCTGGGACCAGCACCACGTCGGCCTCACCCTGGCTGATGCGCCACAGCGTGGCCAGCCGCTCGCTGATCAAATCCTGGTGCGGCGAAAAGGTGTCGTAGGGCAGCGTCTCCCAGTCCGGGAACAGCGCGCAGCGCAGCGTGGGCGCAAAGAACGCCATTTCATCGATGAGGCGCTGCGCATCGGTGGCGTCGGCCGTGACGATGGCGGTGGTGCGGCCCCCCGCCTTGTCACGTTCGGCCAGGCGGGCCAGCAGCAGGGAATCGGCGCTGCCCACGGGGCGGGGCAGGGTGAAACGTTTTCCGGGGGAGAGTTTGGGCAGTTCCATGCGGACGGTAGGGGTCGTCTGGGCCACCGCATCCCCAGGGGCGCGAGACGCGCACGGGCTGGATGGGGGGCAACAGACCATTTTAGGTGGTGGAACGCATCTTTGCTGGGGCGTACAGGCTGTGACAAGTGCCCAGGCGCCGCGTGGCCCGCGCTGACCGTCGTCCATTTCCGTCCATTCGTCGGGCCATGCCCACGCCCGCAGCCCTGTGTCCCTACACTCGCGCGCCAAAAGGAGGAATCGCCTTGATCCCGCTGACCACCCGACATTTGAACGACCAGCGGCTTGACAGCGCCCTGGACGAACTGCTCGCCAATGCCCGGCTCGCAGCAGTGGCCGGCCATGCGCCCGAGGCACTGGCCGCGCTGGGCCTGCTGCTGCAGCGCGAGGGCGCATGGCGGCTGCCGGCCCACGGCGCGCTGGTGGCGCAGGTGCAGCGGCTGTTGCCCGCCGTGGCGCTGCTGGCCGGGCAGGGCTGCCCTGCCGTGGGGGAGCAGGAAGCGATGGATTGCGACCAACTGGCCAACTGGGCCGGGCAGCAGGCCGGGCAACTGCTGCAGTCGCTGGCCCTGCCGGGCCGCCTGCAGCTGGCGCCTGCGGGCCAGGATTGGTCGGCCGACTTCCTTGCCACCCTGGTGCAGCGCCAGGGTGCGGCCGGCGACCCGCGGCCGCACCTGGCCTTTGGCGCCTTCTGCATGGATGCGGAGCTGGTGCTCAAGGCCCGCATTGCGCAGCATTTCGGCGCGTCGAACGCCTTGCTCGCCGATGTGCCCACGGCCGATGACTTGACCGCGCTGGGCCTGCCCGAAGACGAGGTGGCCGCCATGCTGGCACAGCTGCAGTCGGCCGGCCATATCGACGTCGCGCCTACGGCCGAGGCCACGGACACCCTGGCGATTGCGCGTGCCATGGCCGGCTACCTGCGCGCCACGGGCTTTG
Organism: Acidovorax sp. Root219; assembly: GCF_001428665.1. GTDB lineage: Bacteria > Pseudomonadota > Gammaproteobacteria > Burkholderiales > Burkholderiaceae_C > Acidovorax. The sequence continues at coordinate 29,501 of NZ_LMIJ01000001.1, read as the reverse complement.
CCGGCGGCTACCTGGTACACAGCATCTGGCAGGCCAGCTGGCTGCTGCTGGCGGGGCAGGGCCGCGACGGCGATGCCACCGAGGTCGCCGCCGCCTGGCTGGCCCACGATGCGCCGGCCGCTGCCACAGGGCTGCTCGACCTGGCCGTGGTGCCTGTCGCCGCGAACCTGCTGCGCGCGGGGCACCTGGAGCAGGCGGTGGGTGTGGATGCACAGGCCGTGTCCACATGGCGGGCGGCTCTGGCCACGCGGGCGGCATCTGCGCCTGCGCCTGAGCAGCCAGCGGCGGTGCCGCCAGCTACGCCCACGGAGTCGCGCGAAGCCTGGCTCGCCCGGCTGCAGGGCACGCCCTTGGCGGCGCTGGACTGGCTGGCGCTGCCGGTGGCCGGCCATGCGGGCGCGGCCAGTGGCGAAGTCGCCTGGGCGGCCCAGGTGCCGGTGCCAGAACGCGAGGCCCTGTGGCAGGTGGCGCGGGCGCTGGTGGAGCAGGGCAGTGGACGCTGGCCCGTGGTGACCACCCTGTGGTCCGGCGCCGCCGAGGCACCTGGGCCCGAGGCGTTGGCGGATGACCTGTTCATGCGCTTCCCCTACGAGCAGGGCGCCGCGCGCGACGATGTGTCGCCACGGTCCTTCATCGCCACTGCGCGCGGCATCGGCGCCGACGAGGTGCTGGCCGAGCTGGCAGAAAGCTTCTACCCCCTGGACGAAGAGGACCAACTGGACGTCTGGCGCGGCGAACTCGCTGCGGCCGGCGTGGCCGGGGAGGCCTGCGCCGGCTTCGACGCCGCCTGGGCCGCATGCGCCGGGGACCGGCTGCGCTTTGAGCGCTGGCTGGCTGCCCTCGAAGAGGCCCAGGGTGCTGCTGACCCCGAGCGCGGCCGCCAGGAGCGCTTCGATCCCGACAACGCCTGGCTGGTGCTGCTGCCCACGCCCCACAGCGAAGAAGCGCTGGCCTACCTGCACTGGTATGGCATGGAGCGTGGCCGTGCCGATGGCTTCATCGCACTGCTGCGCCGCTGGCGCGAGCGCTACGGTGCCGAGCTGTGGGCCCACTACGGCACCATGCTCGAATTCAGGGTGCGACAGCCGCCGCAGGATTTCGACAGCGCCCTGGCGCTGGCGCGCGAGCACGACCTGGCCGCGCCCTGCACCCTGGCCCTGCCCGGCATCGCCTTGCGCCACCATGCGCTGGGGCTGGTGGGGCATGGCACCTGGTTCTTGCACGAAAGGCCGTAGATAAAGCACCCCCTGAGTCGCTGCGCGCCTTCACCCCTCTCTCGTCTCGCTGCGCGAGTCGGGAGGGGGACGCCCCCAGCGCGGCGGGGCGGCCCTTGCGCGGGGGCACTGGCTTGAACCACGCCAGTTTTGACGAATGCGGGTGACGGTAGAGGTTGGATTTCGTCGACGTTGTAGACCGGGGGTGGGTGCGGCCTCCTAAAATGGCCCTCTCATGACCATCGACCCGCTGCTGCAACCCTCGCTCACCGCCTCGCACGCCCCCACGTCTGTGCAGGGGCGCTTCTGGGCGCTGGTGCCGTGCGCGGGCACGGGTTCGCGCGCGGTGGCGGCGCCCCCGGTCGCACCGGCGGGCTCCACCATCTCGGCGTTCGGCGCGCTGGCCGGGGCTGCAGGCGAGCCCCTGGCACCCGCGCCGCCACAGTTGCCCAAGCAGTACCACCTGGTGGCGGGCCACCCCATGGTCATGCACACCCTGGCCGCGTTCGCGGGGGTGGGGCGCCTGGCGGGCACGCTGGTGGCCGTGGCGCCGGGCGACCGCTACCTGGACGCGCACGACCACCCTTCGTACTTCGTGGTGGAATGCGGCGGCCCCACACGCGCGGCCACGGTGCAGGGCGGGATCAAGGCCCTGCAGGAGCGCGGCGCCCAGCGCGATGACTGGGTGCTGGTGCACGATGCGGCGCGCTGCCTGGTCACCGCCGAGCAGATCGACCGCCTCATCGACGTGTGCGCGCAGGACAGCGTGGGCGGCCTGCTGGCCCACCAGCTGGCCGACACGCTCAAGACCTCCATCGACGGACCCGGCGGCGTGCGCGTGGCCTCCACCGTGGACCGCAGCAACAAATGGCTGGCGCAGACGCCGCAGATGTTCCGCATCGGCCCGCTGCTGGACGCGCTGGCCCGGGTGGGCACCAACGTGACCGACGAGGCCAGCGCCATGGAGGCCATGGGCCTGCACCCGCGCCTGGTGCCCGGCGGCGCACAGAACTTCAAGGTGACCTACCCCGACGACTTCGCCCTCGCCGAGGCCGTGCTGGCCCAGCGCGGCTACGGCACCACGCTGGCGCGCTTTGGAGGCGAGCGAGGCCAAGGCGCCACAGAGACCGGACGCAAGACGATTTTTTAAGAGCGGCTAACAAAAATCTTCTGGCGTCGTTGCTGCGTCTTGTCGTACTACCCGTACTGCCTGCGACGCAGCGCCTAGCCAGAACCGCTTCGCTGAGTTTTGTTATCCGCTCTAAGACCGCGCAAGCGGATGTATGACTTCGCGTCCCGTGTGGGCGCGTGGAAAGGAACGCATGAATTTCAGAATTGGGGAAGGTTGGGACACGCACGCACTGGTGCCGGGCCGTGCCTTGGTGATCGGCGGTGTCACGATTCCCCACACCATGGGACTGCTCGGGCATTCCGATGCCGACGTGCTGCTGCACGCCATCACCGACGCCATTCTGGGCGCGGCTGGCCTGGGCGACATCGGCCGGCATTTCCCGGACACCGATGCCCAGTTCCGCGGTGCCGACTCGGCCGTGCTGCTGGCCGAAGCCGCGCGCCGCGTGCGGGCTGCGGGCTACACCATCGGCAACGTGGACAGCACCGTGGTGGCCCAGGCCCCACGCCTGGCGGCCCACATCCCCGGCATGTGCGAGTGCATTGCCAAAGCCCTTGGGGTGGAGCCCGATCAGGTCAACGTGAAGGCCAAGACGGCCGAGCGCCTGGGGCCCGTGGGGCAGGGGCTGGCGATGGAGGCGCGGGCGGCTGCGCTGATCTACAAGGCCTAAGTTTCCGCAGCCCAGGCTGCCACATAGCCTGGCGTAGCAGCCGTGTTCAGTCGGTCTGCCACGGGCGTGCCGCGCACCTGCACCAGCGGCAGCACACCCACCCACACCGGGTGCTGCATGTCTTCCTCATCGTCCACGGGCGGGCCGCTGCGCACCTTGCAGGCGGCTTCATCGAGCGCGATGCGCATCACGGTGGTGGCCGCAAACTCCTTGTCGTTGCCGGCGCGCACCTCGGCCTGGCGGCCCACGGCCAGGTGGTCCATCAGGGCCGCCAGCGATGCATGCTTGTCGGCCACGGCCTCGAAGCGGCCATACACCATGGCCGAGCGGTAGTTCATCGAATGGTTGAAGGCCGAGCGCGCCAGCACCAGGCCGTCGAGGTGGGTGATGGTCACGCAGGCCTGAATTCCCTTGCCCAGCCACTTGATCAGGCGCCCGCCGTTGGAGCCATGGATGTACAGGTGCTCGCCCTCGCGCCAGCAGGCCGTGGGGATGCAGTGCGTGCCCTTGTCGTCGGCAAACGCCACGTGGCACAGGTAGGCGGCGTCGATGATGGCGTGCAGCGTGGCGCGGTCGTAGGCGGCGTTCTCGGCCACGCGGCGCACGCGGGTGCGGTCGGTGGGGGGCAGGGCGGCAGGGGCGTTGTCGTTCACGGGTGATTTTTCCGAAAGGGGGAGTGAAGAAAGGAGCGCACTGTAGCCTTGCTGTGGTGCCAGAATAAGACCCAAGCCCGTGCTATTTTTTAGGGCCACAGAAATCTGCCACTCCATGGACTACCAGCTCCTGTTCTCCGACTTCCAGGCCAGGCCGCCGCATGCTGCCTGGTCGCAGCAGCGCCAGTTGCACGAGTGCCTGCGCCACGGCATACGCAGCGGCCTGCTGCCCAGCGGCACGCGCCTGCCCGCCAGCCGCACGCTGGCGGCCGATCTGGGGCTGGCGCGCAACAGCGTGCTCTATGCCTATGAGCAGTTGGCCACCGAGGGCTTTTTGCTCGCCAGCCGGCGCGGCAGCGTGGTGGCGCCGCTGGCAGGGCTGCTGGCACCCCCAGCGGCCCTGCGCACTGTGCCCGGCGTGCAGCGTGCCAGCCTGTCGCGGCGCGCGCAGAACATGCCGCTGCTGCCGGGCTCGGAGGCTTCGGTAGCGTTTGCCCCTGGCGTGCCCTCGCTCCGGGATTTTCCGCTCCTGCGCTGGCGGCGCATGCTCGACCGGGCCTGGGCCTCGATCAGGCCCGCGCAGCTCAACTACGCCGACCCGGCGGGCGAGCCCGCGCTGCGCGAGGCCATCGCAGGCCACCTGCGCGTGGCGCGCGGCGCGCTGGTCGATGCCGCTCAGGTGTTCATCACCGACGGCACGCAAAGCAGCCTGGACCTGTGCGCCCGCGCGTTCGCCGATGCCGGCGACAAGGTGTGGGTAGAGAACCCCGGCTACCAGGGCGCGGTGGCGGCGTTTCGCGCAGCGCAGCTCAAGACCATCGGCATTGTGGTGGATGCCGAGGGCATGGCCCCCACGGCGGGCGACTGGCTGCGCCAGCGGCCCCGGCTGATCTACGCCACGCCCTCGCACCAGTACCCGGTGGGCAGTGTGCTCAGCCTGGCGCGGCGGCTTGCGCTGATCGACGGGGCGCGCAAGGCCGGTGCCCTCATCATCGAGGACGACTACGACAGCGAGTTCCGCCATGACGGCCCGCCGCTGTCGTGCATGCAGGGCCTGGCGGTGGATGCGCCCGTGGTCTACCTGGGCACCTTCAGCAAGACGCTGTTCCCCGCGCTGCGCATGGGCTTCATGGTGGTGCCCACGGCGCTGGCGCCGGCCCTGTCGGAAATGCTGGACCGGGCCGCACCGCGCGGGCGCACGGCCGAGCAACTGGCGCTGGCCGAGTTCATCACCAGCGGCCAGTTCAGCCTGCACCTGCGGCGCATGCGCCGCCTGTACCGCCAGCGCCGTGATGCGCTGGTGGCCGCGCTCGGCGAGCAACTGGGCGACGTGGCCACCGTACACGGCGGCTCGGCCGGCATGCACCTGGCGCTGCGCCTGCACGACGGCGCGGCCGACGACGTGGCGCTGAGCACGCGCCTCATGGCGCAGCACGGCATCATGGCGCCAGCGCTCAGCCTGCACGCTGTGGGCCTGCGCGCCCAGCCCTGGCGCGGCTTTCTGCTGGGCTATGCGCAGGTGCCGGTGGAGGCCATGGAGCCGCTGGTGGAAAAACTGGCGGGCGTGGTGCGGGGCTGAGCCCTCGCCATCTCAGGCAAGTTCAGCGTCGCTGGATCAGCGGCGACGCCGGCAGAAGCCGGAACGCCAGCGAAGCCAGCGCCAACCAGGCAGCGATGGCCAGGCACACCATCTGGTAAGGCTCGATGCCCCATCGCCCGGCCCAGGCGGCCACTACGCCGGTCACCGATTGCATCAGGGCCACGCCCAGGAACATGGACATGGTGTACAGCGACAGTGCGCGCCCGGTCATCTCGGCCGGATAGGACGCGCGTGCGTCGCTGTACTGCAGCACGCCATAGCCGGACAACAGCCCCATGAGAAAAATGAGCACCACGGTGGCGGCACCGTGGTGCACGAAGGCAAGCACCGCAAACAGGCTGGCCATCAGCAGCGAGGCGTTGCCAATCCAGGCGCGGCGCCGGTGCACGCCCGGGTCCATGCGCCCAAACGCGGCCGGGGTGAAGACCGCGATCAACGAGAGCGCCAGCGCCACATTGCCGCTGTCCAGCAGCGAGAAGCCAAACCGGTCGGTCAGCAGGGGCCCCAGCCACAGGCCGCGCAGCGTGAGGAACGCGGCGTAGCACGACATGCCCAGCACCACGATGCCCCAGGTGTGCGGCACGGTGAGCAGCTCGGCAAAGCGCGCCAGCGACTGCCCCCAGCTTTCCTGCGGGGTGGGCGGTGCGTCAGGGACCACGGGCTCGCGCACCAGCGCAAAAATCAGCATCCACGACAGCGCGCTCAGTAGGGCCAGCAGACCGAACCCCGTGCGCCATCCCCAATGCTGCACCACCCAGGCCAGCGGGGTGCCGGTGAAAATCAGGCCCAGGCTGCCGACGCCCATGCTCACGCCCGAGTAAAAGGCAAAACGCTCGACCGAGAAATACCGTGCAATGAACAGGGTGCACGCCACAAACGCCGGTGAGTAGCCGACCCCGATCAGCACCTGCCCAGCCATCAGCCAGCCATAACTGGGCGCCAGCGCCGACAAGGCGGCCCCGGCGATCCCCAACGGCGCGGCCGCCAGCACCGTGCGGCGCAGGCCGTAGCGGTCCAGTGCAATGCCCATGAGCAGCTGCGCGACGCCGAACGACAGGCCGAACAGCCCGGCAAACGCGCCCAGCGACGAGGCCCCCAGACCAAAGTCCACCTGCAGCCCCTGGGCCACGATGGAGGCGGTGGTGCGGTAGGCCTGGCTGAGCGCGAAGCCTGACAGCAGGGCCAGGAGCATCAGCCAGAGGGGTTTTGTTCGTGAAGATGGATGGGGCGTGGGAAAGGAAGGCTGCGGTGGCATTCGGGGGATTGTGCAGTGCGCAGGTTGGGCGCGTGGGGAACTGGTTGGTGATCCCCGGGGCGGTTTCGCTGACTCATTCTGCGCCTCCCGCTCTGGCAAGTGGCACTACCATGAGGCAAATGAAAGTCAAAGGCCGTTTTAGGCTGGATGCCGACGTTCAGTGGAAATGCGCGGATAGCGGCTTCGCTTTTCAACACCGACCGTATTGTGCATGCCGCACCCGTTTGGTTGACGGACGCGACATCCGCTAGCGCCGTCGAATGCACCTTCCAAGTGGTTGCGGTTTGGTGACTAAGAGTTGGCTTCGCGGTGTTGGCTGTCGAAGTTCTGCCGAGCTTCCCTGAAGCGGTCCGCATTTTCGACGATCCATGTCCAAAGCGGAACCATCCGAACCAGCAACTCCATGCCGGTTTCTGAAAGTTCATACTCGACCTTGGGAGGCACCTCTTCGAAGTCGTGACGGAGCACCAGCCCATCGCGCTCCAACTGCCGCAAGGTCAGCGTCAACATGCGCTGGGTCACCCCGTGCATACGTCTGCCAATCTCAGCGTGGCGGAGCCTGCCATACACGCCAAGGGTGTGGACGATACCGAGCGACCAACGGCTCCCGGCATGCGCGAGCACCTCCCGCCGCACCCCGTCGTCATCGTCCCGCAAGCCGTCACACACGGTCTGCGCGTACTGAAGAATTTCGTCTCGATTCACTGTGGTTTTGCTCCCGGTATCACGCGTGTGCCTTCTTACATTGCCGACGATGCGTGGCTAGACTGGCCCAACTTTCTCTCAAATGGGCTAACAGATGAACCTATCAGATCCTAACGCTACGTCGCAAAATATTCTCGTTCTCGGTGCTGGCGAACTTGGTTTTCCAGTGCTGAGCAACTTGGCACGCCGCGCGAAGGACGTCACTGGGGCGAAGATCAGTGTGCTGCTGCGCGCCAGCGCCGTCGAATCCACCGAACCAGGCAAGCAGCGAGATGTTGCAGAGATTCGCAACCTCGGTATCGAGATCGTCGTGGGCGATCTGGTGAAAAGCTCCATTGACGAGCTTGCCGTAGTGTTCGCGCGCTTTGACACGGTGATCGGCTGCGCGGGTTATGCCGCCGGGATCAATACGCCGATGAAGCTTGCGCGAGCCGCATTGCAAGCACGCATTCCAAGGTACTTCCCCTGGCAGTTCGGGGTGGATTTCGACGTGATTGGTCGAGGCAGCCCGCAGGACATTTTCGACGCGCAACTGGACGTGCGTGAGTTGCTGCGCAGTCAGCACCAAACGGAGTGGGTGATCATCTCCACCGGCATGTTCATGAGCTACTTGTTCGAGTCGGAATTCGGCGTCGTGGATCTGAAAAACAGTGCAGTACACGCCCTGGGTAGCCGCGACACCGCGGTGACGCTGACGACGCCGGAAGATATCGGAGCGCTGACGGCCGCTGTCGTGTTCGCCCAACCGCGCATCCGCAACGACATCGTTTTTCTGGCTGGCGACACCGTGACATACAGCGAAGTAGCGGACAAGCTGCAAGCAGCCCTGGGCCGTCCCTTCAGCAAGTCGGAATGGTCCGAGCAATATCTGCTGGACGAACTGGCGCGCGACCCGCAGAACATGATGCGGAAATACCGCGCGGCATTTTCCCAAGGACGCGGTGTGGCATGGGACAAGACCGGCACATTCAATCAACTCAACGCCATTCCGGTGACCGACGTGTCGTCGTGGATCCGTGCGAATCTGGCACCTGGCCAACGCGACTAGTCGGGTTGTTGCACCTACCAGATGCGCTACAGAAATGACCGCTTTTCCTCAAGCGGCGTCTTTGATTGGGCGGCAGCTTTTGGCCGATATTACGCGCTCGACGACGAAAGGCGGATGACCGCAACCGCTGCAAAGCGGTCCCCAGCCGCGCCGCTCCGCAGTCGTCACTCCATCGTGATCTTCGAGCTGGTCACGATGTCGCGGTACAGCGCAGCATGAGGCTTGATGAAGGCCTTGAACTCGGGGCCGTGCATCGGTGCCACGGAGATGCCCGCGTCCTGCAGCTTTTGGCGCAGCTCGGGCTTCGCCAGCGACTCCTGCAAAGCCTTGTCGACCGCAGTCACCCTGGCGGCAGGCGGACCGGCCTTCATGAAGAGTCTCTGCCAAAGGGGCATGGCCATGCCGATGCGCTTGATGTGCGGCAACTGCAGAACGCGCAAGGTGTCCGAGTTCCACAGCGCCCGGATCTTGCCGTCCTTGAGAAAAGGCATGGCGGTGGAGAGCACCAGCATGGCGCTGTCCCCCTGGCCGCCCACCAGGTCGTTGGCGATGTGCGTGCCACCACCCGCCGCCAGCATGTGCCGGGTGATGCCAGGTATCGCCTTGCGCGTTGCAGGGCCTTTCAGGAATGCACCTCCCACTGGGTTGCCAGCTCCTGCAGGTGTTCCAGAAATGCGCTGGCCACCGGCGACAGGCGTTTGCCTTGGAGCCAGAGCACCGACCAGGAGGAGGGCACTGGGAAGCGGTTCGCCTTCAGCACGGCAAGCCCTTCCGCCGAAGGCTGGCCGGCCAGGGCGTGCCGGGACACCAGGCCCAGCCCCATGCCTGCCGCCACCGCTTGCTTGACGGCTTCGTTGCTGCCGAGCTCCAGCCGCACGCGAGGGTGCAGCCCCAGGCGCGCGAAATGCGCATCGCCGGCCAGCCGCGTGCCTGACCCCCGCTCGCGCAGGATGAAGGGCTCTTGCTGCAGCCGCGCGGCACGCACGCGGGCGGCGCCCGCCAAGGGGTGGCCCAGCGCGGCGATCGGGACCAGCGGGTTGTCCAGCAATGCCAGCCGCTCATGCGGCAGGTCGTCTGGAGGCAGGGACAGGATGTAGAGATCGTCCTGGTTGGCGCGCATGCGCTGCACCACGCCATCGCGGTTCAGCACCTGCAGCTCGATGTCCACCTCAGGGTGCCTGGCGCAAAAGGGGCCCAGCATGCGCGGTATGAAGTACTTGGCCGTGCTGGCCAGCGCAACCCGCAAACGTCCCTGCCGCAGGCCCTTCAGGCCCGCGATGCGCTGCTCCAGTGCCTCCCACTCCGCCACCATGGCGCGCGCGCTTTCCGCCACTGCCTCGCCGGCAGGTGTCAGGTACAGGGCGCGGCCAATCTGTTCATGCAATGGCATGCCCACGGCATCGGCCAGTTCCTTGATCTGCATGGACACGGTGGGCTGGGTCACATGGCATGCGCGGGCCGCGCCGGTGATGGACCCGGTGTCGGCCAAGGCCACCAGAAGGCGCAGTTGTCGAAAGGTGGCATGCATAGGGTTTTATCTATGGTTCGTATCGATACTATTGATTTTCCTCGATTGGAGCTTGTCCCTACCATTCGCAGCCATGAACATTCTTCTGGACCCCGCCATCCTGTTTTTCGTGCTCGGCGTTGCCGCCGGGCTGCTGCGCTCCAACCTGGAAGTGCCGCCACCCCTGTCCCGATTTCTATCGCTGTACCTGTTGATGGCCCTGGGCCTGAAGGGCGGCTTCGCGCTGGGCCAGACCGGTGTGACATCGGCTGTCGTGGCGGCCCTTGGGTGCGCTGTGCTGTTGGCCATCCTCATCCCTTTGCTGGACTGGCAGTTTCTCAAGCGCGCACTGCCTCCACTGGACGCCATCAGCGTGGCGGCAACCTACGGCAGCGTGAGCGCGGTGACCTTTGTGACTGCCGCGCACATCCTGGAATCCCAGGGCAACCCCGGCGGCGGGTACATGGCTGCAGCCATGGCCTTGATGGAGTCGCCGGCCATCGTGCTGGCATTGGTGGGTGCGCAGTGGGCCCGCACCCAGCGTATGGCGGCTGGGGGCTCAGGCGCTGCGGCAATGGCCATCGGCAATGCACCGCCGCGCATGGCGGGCGTGCTGCGCGAAGCCCTCACGGACGGCGGCACGGTGCTGCTGGTGGGCGCCCTGCTCGTGGGCCTGGTATCGGGCCCCGCGGGGGCGAAGGCGATGCAGCCTTTCACCGGCGACCTGTTCAAAGGCTTGCTGGCCTTTTTTCTGCTGGACATGGGCCTGCTGACTGCGCGCCAGATGGCGGGCTTGCGCTCGCTGGCGCCCTCTCTGTTTGCCTACGCGGTGCTGGGCCCGGTGGTGCATGCGGCTCTGGCGCTGGCATTTGCACGGATGGCAGGGGTGGGTGTCGAGGACGCCACCCTGCTCGCAGTGCTGGCGGCCAGCGCTTCCTACATCGCCGTGCCCGCCGTGCTTAGGCATGCGGTCCCGGAGGCCCGCCCAGCCGTCTACATCGGGCTGTCGCTGGGCGTCACGTTCCCTTTCAATCTGCTGGTGGGAATTCCGCTGTACCAATGGATGGCCGGTCTCATGCTTTAGGCGTGCCTGCAGATGGCAGGCCACCCCAGGCATTGGTCAGCGCAGTGCCTTCAACCCGCTGGGTGCCTGGTGGTGGATATCCCCGCTGTCACCACCACCCCATCGTGGTCCATGGCGATGAAATCACCCGGCCGGATCGAGGCGCTCCCGATGGTCAGGTCGTCCCCGACTTCGCCGGTCCCCGCCTTCCCTCCACGCGCTGGAACGCTGCCGAGGGCAAACACGCCGAAGTCGAGGCCCTGCAGGATGGCGACGTCACGGATGGCTCCGTAGACGAGCACGCCCGCCCACCCGTTGTCCATCCCGATGCGCGCCATGCGATCACCGATCACGGCGGCCTTGAGCGAGCCGCCCGCGTCGATGACCAGCACGCGCGCCTTGCCCGGTGTGCCCAAGGTGTGGCGGATCAGGGCGGCGTCCTCGAAGGTGCGCAGGGTCTGCACGTGGCCTGACACTGCGTGGCGGCCGCCATGGCTGCGCCATGGCGCCAGGCATACCCGCGCAGCCGGGCCCAGTTCATCGCACAGGTCGGCCGTGTGGATGGTCGCCATGGTCATCAGTCCAGCGTGGCGCCGGATTGTTTGACCAGCTTCTGGTGCTTGGCCAGCTCCGACTGAAAGAAGGCAGGCGCTTCGCCTGGGCCCTTGTCCATGACCATCAGGCCCTGGCCCAGGATGGCGGCCTGTGCTTCGGGCGATGCAATTGCGGCCTTGATGGCGCTGGCGTAGCTGTCCACCACCGCCTTGCCCAGCCCTGCGGGCCCTACCAGTGCGATCCAGGCGTCAAAGCTGTACTTCGGCACACCCGCTTCCGCCATGGTGGGCACCTCCGGCAGGGCCGATGACCGCAGGGGTGTGGACACGGCCAATGCGCGCAGCGTGCCTGCCTTGACCTGGGGCGCGACCTGCGAGACCGAGACGAAGCCCAGCTGCACCTGGCCGCCCACCAGGTCGGTGATGAGGGGGGCCGTGCCGCGATAGGGCACGTGCTTCATGTCGATGCCGGTCTCGGCGATCATCAGCTCGCCGGCGAGGTGCAGGGTGCTGCCGTTGCCGGCAGAGCCGTAGTTCAATGTGCCGGGGTGGGCCTTGGCATAGGCCAGCAGCTCCTGGACGTTCTTCACCGGCAGCCTGGCATTGACCGCCAGCACCAGGGGCACCGTGACGAGGACGGCGATGGGTGTGATGTCCTTGAGGCTGTCGTACGGGATGGTCTTGTAGATGCCGGGGTTGATGACGTGGTTGGACGAGATCATGCCCAGCGTCAGCCCGTCCTTGGGCGCCTTGACGATTTGCGAGGTACCCGGGATACCGCCGGCGCCCACGATGTTTTCAACGACCACCGGATGTCCGGTGCTGCGCCCGAAGCTGGGCCCGAGCGCGCGCGCAACCGCGTCGACCGTGGAGCCGGCGGCCAGCGGCACGACCATGCGGATCGGCTTGTCGCCTATCAGGCTGAAGAAATACTTCCCGCTCAGCCAGCCCAGCAGTCCAACCCCGGTAAGCTCACCGGTTCCACCCACATAGCTTGACCCTGACCCCCATGCGCGGCGCCGACACCTTCACCGAGAGCCTGTTCTCTGTCCGCAAGCTCGACGACTTCGTTCCAGCCTCGCACCCCCTGCGCCCCGTTCGCAAGATGGTCAACACCGCCTTGGCCAAGATGGATGCCCTGTTCTCGCGCATGTACGAAGCAGACATCAAGGGCGGACGCCCCAGCATCGCCCCCGAGAAGCTGCTGCGCGCCATGCTGCTGCAGGTGCTGTACAGCGTGCGCTCGGAGCGCCAGCTGATGGAGCAGGTGCAGTACAACCTCTTGTTTCGCTGGTTCATCGGCCTGTCCATGGACGATGAGGTCTGGGTGCCCAGCGTGTTCACCAAGAACCGCGAGCGGCTGATCGAACACGACGCCGTGATCGAGTTCTTCAACGAAGTGCTCAAGATCGCCGACAAGAAGCACTGGCTCTCGGGCGAGCACTTCAGCGTGGACGGAACGCTCATCCAGGCCTGGGCGGGCCACAAGAGCTTTGTGCGCAAAGGCGACGATGACGCGGGTGGTGATGGCAATGGTGACAGAGCAGATGGCGGCCCTGATGCAGATGCCAAAGCCCACAGCGATGGCGGCAACTTCAAGGGCCAGCGGCGCAGCAACGACACCCATGAATCCACAACGGACGGCGATGCCCGGCTGTACCGCAAAGGCAAAACCGCCAGCGAGCTGCGCTACATGGGCCACACCCTGAGCGACAACCGCCACGGCCTGGTGGCCAATGCAGTGGTCACGCTGGCCGATGGCTACGCAGAGCGCGAAGCGGCCAAAGCCATGGTCAACGACGCCAGACAGGCGCAGGCCGATCCCACGCGAACCATCACGCTGGGGGCGGACAAAGGCTATGACGCACGCGAATTCATTGAGGCCTGCCATGCCATGAACGTCATTCCCCATGTGGCGCAGAACAAGTCAGGCAGAAACTCGGCTGTGCCCGATGCGATTGCGCAAAGCGAAGGCTACGCGGTATCGCAGCAAAAGAGAAAGCTCATCGAGCAAGGCTTTGGCTGGGCCAAGACCGTGGGCGGCATGAGGCAGGTGATGGTGCGAGGAATCAAACGCGTGGACCAGATGTTCGTGCTGACGATGGCGGGCTACAACCTGGTGCGCATGCGCACTTTGGAGCAATTGGGACAGGTGCGTCCGCAGGGGGCGCATTGAGGGCAAGCGAAGGCCAAAGCGGCCTCTGAAGTGCAATAAAACGCTCAATTGGGCACGCTAATCCCGGAATGTGAAAAAGGCGAACCAACCTGCGGCCGTGGGGCAGGACGGGCTTGGAATCTGGGGAGTATTTCTTCAGCCTGCTATGGCCGGCTGGGCCATGGTCCACGGTGATGCCGAGGCCAGCGCCAGGCAAAGGCCGAGCCGCGACAAGGCGCTGCGCCTGGTGGGTGGGGATTTCATGGTGGTGTCTCCTTCATTTTCTTTTCAAGTGGGAAATCGTTGTTGCAGTTCGTCGAATGACACCAGCTCCCCGGCAATCGCGCTGGCAGCCACGGTCGGCGGGCTGGCGAGCCACACGTTGCCCGGGCCGCCACGGCCCGGAAAGTTGCGGTTGATGGCGCTCACCGTGACCTGGTCCGCCCGGCTCGATCCTCCAGGCCCGCAGTTGCCGCAGGCGCCGCACGAGGGCTGCAGGATGCGCGCGCCGACCCGCTCGAAGGCGTCGAGGTAGCCTGCCGCGATGCAGTGGTCTCGCACGGCGGTGGTTCCGAACTGCAGGAACAGCTCGACACCGGGTGCCACCCTGAGGTTGCGGTCTGCGGCCCAGCGCAGCACCTTGTGGTAGTGGTCGAAGTCTTCGCGCTTTCCTGCGGTGCACGAGCCGCCGTAGGCGATATCGATGCGTACTTGGTGGGCCAGGGCGGACAGGGGCAGGCCGTTGCCAGGGTCGCCCGGGGAGGCGACCATCGCCGGCACACTCGCGCAATCGATGCGGATGGTGTCGGCATAGGTGGCGTCGGGGTCACTGCACATCCAGTCTTCGACCACAAAATCCACGCCCCGACGCTCGCGCAGAAAGCGCACCGTCTCCTCATCGGGCGCCACGATGCCGGTGAATCCACCCAGCTCCGCTGTCATGTTGGTGAAGGTCGCGCGCTCGTCCGTGCCCAGGCCTGCGATGGCCGGCCCGGTGAACTCGAACACCTTGCCCACGCCAGCACCGCCGCGGATGCCGGGCTGCGCCAGCAGGTGCAGCACCACGTCCTTGGCCGTCACGCCCGGGGGCAGTGCGCCGTCCAGAACGATGCGCAGGGTCTCGGGCAGCGTCAGCCGCACCGCACCCGTGGCGAAGGCGTTGGCCATGTCGGTGGTGCCGACCCCGAAGGCCACGCAGCCCAGCGCACCGCTGTGCGGGGTGTGCGAGTCGGTGCCGACCACCAGTTGCCCGGGCAGGGCATAGTGCTCGGCCATCATCGCGTGCGAAATGCCGGCCACGTTGCCGCCGTCGTCGTCGCGGGCTTCCTGCTCGGTCAGGGTGCGGTGGGTGCGCAGTGCGTAAGCCTGCGCAAACTCGCGCTGTGCCTGCACCATGCGATGGACGTTGGGGACCAGGCCGCCGCGCACGTGCGCAGGGCTCTCCTGCACATAGGAGGTGTGGTCCTCGAACACGATGACCGAACCGGGGTCCTTGAGCACCAATGGCCTGCCGAAGGTGGCATGCAGCATGTGGGCCGCCATGCCGGTGTAGTACTCGTGGATGAAGCGCCAGTCTGCACGCACGAAGGCGCCATCGCCCCGGCCCGGGTTGGCCGGCGTGACCCCGGTGGCCAGTGCGTGCCGCGCGACGATCTTCTCGAACAGGGTGCGCCCCCCAGCCTGGGGCTGCCTTGGCGGCAGCGGCTCGGACACCTGGCCCAGGTGCGCCTGACCAAAGCGCAGCAGGCCACCGCCTGCGAGCACGGCGGCATCCAGGGTATCCCGTCCGGTCAGCAGCTCGCGCCAGGTGATTTCCTCGCCGGCCTCGATCCGCGCAATCAGCCCGAAGTCGGTGGAGGTGATCAGGCCGATGTTGTCGGCGTTCTGCCGGTAGATGCGCTCGAAGCTCTCGGCGATGACCAGGCGCACGCCGGCGAGCTTTTCGGCCGCCGGGCTGTGCTCACGCGAGGAGCCTTTGCCGTAGCGCTTGCCCGCCACCACCACCTGTATGCCGCTGGTGCGCAGGGCGTCCACCCCGATGGGCGCCTGGCCACCGGCCTTGAAGCCGGTGTAGGGGTAGCGCCCCAGTTGCTCATCGAAGTGGGTGAGGATCGCGATCGGTGTGATTTCGTCGGTGGAGATGTCATCGCGCAGCGGCAGGGCTTCGGGCAGCGCGACACGTTGGCCTGCCAAGGCCCTGCTCACCAGCTCGGGCGATTGGCTCAGGTACAGGATGCGTGGGGCAAAGCGCAGGGCGTGGGGCGACTGGATGGACATGCCCGATCATCGGAATCCACGCGCCCTCTGGGAAGTGCCAAGACGGCACGGGGGATAGCGCGGAACTCGACGTCCGGGATTACCCGCAAAGGCAATCGATGAGCGCCTGGACCGAGCGCAGCTGGGGTGTGCGCCGCAGGGCGTAGAGCCGCAGCTCCCGGTCCGCCCATGCATCCGCCAGCGGCAGCCGCGTGAAGCGCGCATTGCCCGCATAGGCCGAAGCAGCGCTCTGCGGGATCACGGCAATCCCCATCCCGGCCTCAACCATTCGGCCCACGGCGTCGAAGCTGCTGACCGACACCTCGGGCGCAAACCGCATCTGCACCGCCTGCGCGCGCTCATGCAGGGTCTGGTCGAGGGCGCCGCCCTGGTGCACCCCGATCAGCGGAAACTCCAGCACCTTGGCAAACTCGACCGACTTCAGGTGGCCCAACTCGTGTCCCGTGGGAACCACCACCTGCAAAGGGTCATTCGCAAAATGCCAAGAATCGAGCCCTGGCGCAACCGTGCCGGCAACGCCCACGCCGACATCCGCCCTGTCGTCCAGGCACGCGCGGATGACTTCCCGCGTATCCGCTTCGTGCAGCGAAATGTCCAGGCCCGGGTACTTTGCCTTCAGGTGTTTGAGCCGCTCGGGCAAGAAGCCGACCACGGCCGACATGTTGGCGTACAGGCGCACCGTGCCCCGGACTTCGTCGCTGTGCAGCTGCACTTCGCGCAGCAGTCCCTGCAGTTCGTCGTCGAGACGGACACCCCGCTCGAAAACGATGCGACCGGCATCGGTCAGCGCCACGCCGCGCGGCGAGCGCACCACCAGCGCCGTCCCGAAGGCATGCTCCAGATCGGCCAGCCGGCGGCTCAGCGCGGACGGCGCTATGTGCTCCTGCTCTGCCGCCCGTGCAATGGAGCCTGTGCGGGCAACAGCGATAAAAAGCCGGAGGCTGTAGGAATCCAGGCGTCGTGTCAGAAGAACAGCTCCGTTGTGCCCGGCGCAGGGACCAGGGGAGGTGATGGAAGGGTATTGCGGGGTAGGCAACCTGCCCGCACTGGCGTGGCATCGTAGCGCACCGCCACGGCAAGGCGGCCTGCGCAGTACCCAGGGCACGGATCAGTACAGCGCCTTGATGCCTGCGGGCGTGCGTATCTCGGCGCGGTAGTGCAAGCGGTCGCTTTTTTCCACATGGGGTGCGTTCTCTATACCCAGGCTGGCATACAGGGCCAGCACCATGTCAGGCTCGGGGTGCTCGATGGTGAAGCGGACAAGCCGCGCCCCCAGGTCCGGCATCGACGCTATCGGCGGTGGGCGCTGACCCCGGTCGATCACCGAAGGCGCCACGCCTGCGAGCGGCAGCGCGCCGCCCGCAGGGATCGCAAAGAAGTAGGGCGGTGCGGCCCCGGCGGACAGCTGGGTCTTGCGGCCCAGCAGGTGGCCGTGCTGCGCCAGCACCGCGTCCATCTGCTGCGTGCGTGCCACCCAGCCGCGCAGGCGGCGGCCGCTGTCCCAGGCCGCCCGCACCGCATCCCTGTCATCGAGCCCGAACCAGCGCGCTTGCGCCGGGGCAGGGGCAGCGGGATCGATGGCGATGACCTCCAGGTACACATCGTCGCCCAGCCTGAGCAGGTGGTTGTGGGTGCCCATGTCGGGGTGCTGGCGGCCAAATGGCATGTCGATGCCCAGGCAGTCGCGCACATGGGCCACTCCCTGTTTGAGCGAGGGCGCGATGATGGACAGGTGGTCGAGCTGGAGCATGGTCTGTCGGTATGCAGGGGTCAGCGCCGCTTCCAGTCGATGCCCGGAATGCAGATGCGCTGGTTGAACGTGCCGTTCCAGCGTACCTCAAGCCCCGCGCGCTGCAGTTCGCTGGCGATGAGGGCGCCGATGCGCGGGCCCTCGGTCTCCTCGGTGTCGGCATCCATGGGGCCGAAAGCGAGGAACAGGCCGCCGCCATGCACCGCGCGCGCCAGGTCCTGGCCATGGTAGAAGCAGTAGCCCACGATGTCGGCCCGGTCCGGCGCGTTGTGCCAAGCCTCGGTCACGTCCCCATAGCCATCGCTTTGCGTGTAGCCCGCGTTCTGCAGGGCTACCAAGCCCTGGCGGGCCAGCGCGTCGAAGGCGGCATCCAGCCGGTCGCAATCGGTCGTGGCCGGCCAGCCCTTTTTCGCCTGGTCGTGCGCCCGCATGGCCGCATCGACGGCGTGCTCCACCTCGGCGGCATCGAGCTCGCCGGGCTCGTACATCTCCTCGGTCAGGATCTCGATGGTGCGCTCGCGGTCTTCAAAACCACCGCGCACGAAGGCGTCGATCTCGGTGAGTACGTCGGGGGGCAGGGGCATGCGGTGTCTCCGTTGAAAAGGGGGGCAACAGGGGGCAGGGCGTGAAACCAAGGCTGCGCCGATTATCGCGGCGCGGTGGTTGCCTCGGCCAGGCCGGAGCGCTCCGATGTATCCCCCTCACCCCACCTCCCGCAGATCCACCACATGCACCGCGCAGGCATTGCGCCCGCCGTGCTTGGCTGCGTAGAGGGCGCGGTCGGCGGCCAGCAGCAGGTCGGTGGGGCGCACCGACGGGTCGCCCGGGGCGAGGTAGGCCACGCCCACGCTGGTGGTCATCTGCCGGGGCATGTGGTGCTGCAGTGGCAGGGGTTCGCGGATGGCGTGCAGCACCTTGTCGGCCACGGTCTGCGCTTCATCGCACGACGACAGATGGGGCAGCACCACGGCGAACTCGTCGCCGGCGATGCGCGCCGGGAAGTCCGTGCTGCGCACGGCGCCCTGCAGCCGCTCGGCCATGGCGATCAGGGCCGCATCCCCGGCGGCGTGGCCCCAGGTGTCGTTGATGGCCTTGAAGTGGTCGATGTCCAGGAACATCAGCGCCATGCCCGTGCCCGAGACCTGGCTGGCCTGCAGGGCCGCAGCCAGGTGGATGTCGAACTGGCGCCGGTTGGCCAGGCCAGTCAGCGTGTCGGTCATGGCCAGCTCCTTCATGCGGCGCTCGGACTGGCGGATGGCGGTCACATCGGTGGTCAGCGTGTAGATGCCCAGCACCTCGCCCACTGCCACCATGTCGGGGATGTAGTCGGTCTGCAGGATGCGCCGTATGCCCAGCGCCTGGGATTCCACCTCGAACTGCACGCGCTGGCCCGACAGGGCCCGGCGCAGGGGGTCTGCACGCTGGGCGTACAGGGCCGGGCCGATCACCTCGGGCAGGGGCTTGCCCAGGGCGTTGGCAATGGGCAGGCCGGTCCACTCCTCGAAGGTGTGGTTCAGAAACTGCAGCCGGTGCGCGCGGTCAATGTAGGTGATCATCACCGGCAGGTTGTCGGCAATGGCGCGCAGCCGCCGCTCGGTGCGCTCGTGGCGCAGCTGCAGCTCCTTCACGGCGGTGACGTCGAACGACATCAGGTAAAAGCCCACCACCGCCGGCCCGGTGCTGCCCTCGCCATCGCCGGCATCGAACTCGGGGATCAGGTGGCTCTGCAGGTGCCGGGGCGTGCCCTCGTGGTCCACGCAGCCTTCGAACTGGGCGCGCCGGCCGGCCAGTGCCTCCAGCAGGTAGGGCAGGTGCAGGGCGTACTGCACGTCGCCCAGCAGCTCCTGGGCGTACAGGCCGACCTGCGGGTGGGCGATCAGCCCGCGCGACTGCAGCGCGTAGTCGTTGGCGAACAGGCAGCGCTGGCGGGCGTCGAAATGGCAGACCACGGCCGGCAGGCTGCACAGCACGTCGCGCAGGCGCTGCTCGCTGCGGGCCAGGCGCTGCTCGGCTTCGCGGCGCGAGCGGATGTCGCGCAGGAAGGCGTTGGCAATCGGGCCGTTGGCGGTGGGCTGCACCGTCATCATCATCTCCACCGGCACCTCGCTGCCGTCGCGGTGGTGGCCTACCAGCTCGGTGTGGCGGCTCACGGCCTGGTTGCTGCCCAGGTTCACCAGCTGCGCGAAGTCCGTGAGCGGCGCATGCGGGTGGATGCGCGGCACCATCAGCTGCGCCACGTCCCGGCCGATGGCTTCAGCGGTGCTCCAGCCGAACATGCGCACGGCCTCGGGGTTCCAGTCGGTCACGCGGCCATCGGCGCCCACGGCGATGAAGGCGTCGCCGGCCGTGTTCAGGATGTCGGCGGTGCGCTGCTGCTCCTGCACCAGTGTGGCCAGCAGCGGCCGCACGCGGCGGCGCAGCGCCCAGGTGCCAGCGGCCACCAGCGCCAGGACCGACAGCACGATCAGGTGCAACTGCCCGCGCAGGGGGGCATACAGCGTGGTGACGTCCGTCTTGAGGACCAGGCCCAGGCCGTAGCCGCCAATGGGGCCGTAGCCCGCCACCACCGGCACGCCACGCAGGTCGCGGGCATAGTTCACACCGCTCTGGCCCAGCAGCGCCAGGCTCACGGGCAGGTTGGGCTTGCCCGATGCCGCCCACAGGGGCACGGTGAAGGGCGTGGGGTACAGCCGGCTCGGGGCGCAGGCGGCCACGTCGGCGCGGCGGCGGCAGATCAAGGCGTCGGCCGATTCGGTAGAGCGGCGCATCTGGTCCATCAGGCTGTCGAACAGCCTGAGCTTTTGCTCCATCACCACCTGTCCCACCACCGTGCCGCCCTGGTGCATGGGCACCAGCGTGCGCAGCACATAGCCGGCGTTCCAGCGCAGCTCGGCCTGCTGCGGCCCGTCCAGGTCCAGCGACTCGATGGAGCGCGCGCTGTCGCCCAAAAACAGGCCGGCCGTGTGTAGCAGGTGCCCACGCGCATCGAGAAAGCGCACGCCGTCCACACCGCCCATGAGAAAGCCGGCCGTCAGCTTCTCCAGTTGCTCACCGGCCTGTACGTCGCGCGGCGAGCCGCTCAGGCGCTCCATGGCCTGGGCCACGGCGTGGTGGTCGCCCACGGCGGCCGACAGCGCAAGGCTGCTGCGCAGCGCATCGTCCAGCGCCAGCGCATAGGTGCGGGCCGACTGCTCCATGGCCTGCAGCACCGATTTCTCGAAGGTCTCGCGCATGGCGACAAAGCCGGCGATGCCCCCGCCCACGGCGACCAGCGTGAGCGCGGTGATGGCGCGGTAGGTGATGCGCCGCTCCAGCCACTGCGGGTCGCGTGCCCTGTCGATGAGAACCCTGTCGCGCAGCTGCCAGATGCCTGCCCCCAGCACCAATAGCGCCACCGCCGTGGTCAACCGCACCTGGTTGTGCGAGGCCACGCGGTACAGCAGCTCCAGCCCCATCAGGTGGCCAGCCAGGCCCAGCGTGGCCACGGCGGCCAGCACTGCCAGCGCCAGCAGGCCGGCGCGCCGCTGCCGGGTGCGGCGCAGGGGGGCCGCGAACCACAGGGCGGCTGCACCCGCGATGAAGGCCGCGCCCCCATTGGGCGAGAGGCTGTGGGCCCCCGGGGCCCGCAAGCTGCTGCCGGTGATGAAGCCGGGCAGGTCGGCCGCCGCATCGTGACCCGCCAGCGCGCGCCACAGGGCCAGCACGCTGTACAGGCCGGCCGCCAGCGCCAGCAGCGACGCCGCCGCCTGGGCCGGCCGGTGGGTGTCGGGAAAAGCGCGCAGGCACAGTGCGGCACCCAGGAGCAGCAGGATCAGCGCGGCATGGATGCCGGGCTCCATCGCATCGGCGAGGCCCTTGCCCAGCGCCAGGTGCGGGAAGGCCGAGCGCAGCACCAGACCGAAGGCAAAAGCGGTTCCCAGCGCCCCCAGTGCCAAAGAGGTGGTTGCATGCCGGTCGCGCACCATGTGGGCCATTGCATCGCCCTCGTGTCTTGGTTGCCCTCGTGTTCTTGTGACAACATGTTACGCCCAGGGTTGCGATTGCGCCATACCGGATAAACCCCCGAAGGTGTGTTTGGCGCGGGCTGCCAGCGGTGCATGCGCCAGGGCTTGCGGCCCGCATCCTGCGCTGCTCGGTGGTAGCATGGTGGGGCTTGCGCGCTCTGCGCCAGCCGGGCCGTGGACGACTTCGGCCGTGTACCGACACGCGGGGGACGGCCCTTGTTTTCCTACAGTGGGACGACATGCCCAAGCCGAACCTTAGCAAAACTCCTCACAACGCGGCAGCGCATCCCGCGCGCCCTGGCCAACCGCGCCTGGTGGCGCCCGCCACCTGGGCCCTGCTGGCCGGCGCATGGCTGGTGGCCGGTCTCTTCATCGCCTTTGGCAGCACCTGGCTGGCGGCGCCGCTGACCGCGGGCGTCGCGGCCGGCGCCTTCGGGCTGCTGTTCGCCACCATCCTCGCGGCATCCTTCGGGGTGGTGCACGAGGCGGACCACCTTGCGCAGCAACTCGGGGAGCCCTATGGCACGCTGGTGCTCACGCTGTCCATCGTCTCCGTCGAGGTGATCCTGATCGCGTCGGTGCTGCTCGGGCCGGGCGATTCGTCGGCCATCGGCCGCGACTCCATCTTCGCGGTGATGATGATCATCATGAACCTGGTGATCGGCATCTGCCTGGTGGCCGGGTCGGCCCGCCATGGCGACCAGGAGTACAACGCCCAGGGCGCCACGGCCTACCTGGGCATGATCGCGCTGCTCACCGGCACGGCGCTGGTGCTGCCCAACCACCTGGGCGGGGCGGGCGCGTTTTCCACGCCGCAGGCGCTGGGCATGGCGGCCCTCACGGCGGGCCTGTACGCGGCGTTTCTGTGGCTGCAGATGCGCAGCCACCGGCGCTACTTCATCCAGCCGGCGGCCGGCAGCATGGCGGTGCCGGCATTGGCGCAGCCGCTCGGGAGCCGCAAGACCCAGGCAGCGACTGGACCTGCAGGCCGGCGTGCCATGGTTGTGCGCTCGTTGGTGCTGCTGGCACTGGTCCTGCCTATCGTGCTGCTGGCGCACTACCTGGCCATCGTGACGGACTACGGCATCGCCGCCGCCGGAGCGCCTGCCGCCGTGGGCGGGGTGCTCATCGCCATCATCGTCTTCACGCCCGAATCCATCACCGCCGTGCGCGCCGCCATGGGCAACGAGATGCAGCGCGCCGTCAACCTGTGCCTGGGCGCCTTTGTCTCCACCGTGGGCCTCACGGTGCCGGCCGTGCTGCTCATCGGCGTGGCCACGGGCCAGCGCATGGCCATGGGCCTGTCGGGCTCGGAGGTGGTGCTGCTGGTGCTGACGGTCGTACTCTCGATGCTCAGCTTCAACGGGCAGCGCAGCTCGCCGATCCAGGGGCTGATGCACCTCACGCTGTTTGCCGTGTTCGGGCTGGTGCTTTTTCTTCCCTGAGCCGGGGGCCGGGATTTCCCGGAATGTCATCGCATCGACAGTCACGAACGGCGGCCATGCCTAGCATGCCGGCATGACCTGTTCATCCCTGCCCACGGCCGCACCCGACCCTTCCATTGCGCACCCTGATCGGTCGCCCCACGCGGCCCCTATCGCGGCCCAGCCGCTGCGCCAGGCGGTGGACTGGGCCATCGTCTCGCGGCGCAGCATCCGCGCCTTTCTGCCCACACCAGTGGGGCAGGGCGAGGTGCATGCCATCCTCGACGTGGCGCGCCATGCGGCATCGGGTATGAACACCCAGCCCTGGCGTGTGCACGTGCTCATGGGCGCCACCAAGGAGCGGCTGAGCGCCGCCATCGCCGCTGTGGACAACGACGGCGAGGCCTCGACAGCCCTCGCCGAGCCCTACCACTACTACCCGCTCGAATGGGTCTCGCCCTACGTGGACCGGCGCCGCAAGGTGGGCTGGGACCTGTATGGCCTGCTCGGCATTGCCAAAGGCGACAAGGCGCGCATGCACGCCCAGCACGGCCGCAACTACCGCTTCTTCGATGCGCCCGTGGGGCTGATCTTCACGGTGAACCGGGTGATGCAGGCCGGCAGCCTGATGGACTACGGCATGTTCTTGCAGAGCGTGATGGTGGCGGCCCGCGCGCGCGGGCTCGACACCTGCCCGCAGGTGGCGTTCACGAAGTTCCACCGGGTCATTGCCGCCGAGCTCGGCATCCCCGATACCGAGATGGTGGTCTGCGGCATGAGCCTGGGCCACGCCGATCCGGCGGGCATCGAGAACACGCTGGTGACGGAGCGCGAGAGCGTCGATTCGTTCACCACCTACCACGCATGACCGCAGCAAAAAAATGGAGACAAGCATGAGCCACGCCCCCCACCGCAGCCCTTACCAAACGGGCCTTGAGCGCACCCCCGCCAACCACCTGCCGCTCACGCCACTGGGTTTTCTGGACCGCAGCGCGCAGGTGCATCCCGAAGGTATTGCCGTGGTGCATGCCGGCAGCACGCAGACCTGGGCCCAGACCCGCGAGCGCGCCTACCGCCTGGCCAGTGCCCTGGCACGTCGCGGCGTGCAGCGCGGCGACACCGTGGCCATCCTCGCGCCCAACACGCCGGCCATGCTGGAGGCGCACCTGGGCATCCCCCTGTGCGGCGCGGTCATCAACGCCATCAACTGCCGGCTCGATGGCGAGGGCATCGCCTTCATCCTGCAGCACGGCGAGGCGCGCGTGCTGCTGGTGGACAGCGAGTTCGCGGCGCTGGCCGCCAAGGCCGTCGCTGGCCTGGGCCAGCCGCCCCTGGTGGTCGCCATCCACGATGCGGGCCTGCCCGCGCAGCCGGCCTTCGGTGCAATCGACTACGAAGCCCTGCTGGCCGATGGCGACCCGGCCTTCGAAGGCCTGTGGCCCGAGGACGAGTGGGACCCCATTGCGCTGAACTACACCTCGGGAACCACCGGCGACCCCAAGGGCGTGGTGCCCAGCCACCGGGGCGCCTACCTCATGAGCCTGCTGCAGCTGACCGACTGGGCCATGCCGCGCCGCCCGGTGTACCTGTGGACGCTGCCCATGTTCCACGCCAACGGCTGGTGCTTCACCTGGGCCATCACGGCGGCGGCGGGCACGCATGTGTGCCTGCGCAAGGTCACGGCCAAGGCGATATTCGAAGCCATTGCCGAGCACGGCGTGGACCATTTCTGCGCCGCACCCACGGTGCTGGCCATGCTGGCGAATGCGCCGGCGCACGAGCGCATCGCGCTGCCGCGCCCGGTTCGCGTGCTCACGGCGGGCTCGCCGCCGCCCGCCGCCATCCTGCAGGCGATTGCCGCCATGGGCTTCGACGTGGACCATGTGTACGGCATCACCGAGGTCTCGGGCACGCCCGTGAGCTGTGTGCGCCAGCCCGGGTGGGCAGCCCTGCCCGAGGCCGGGCGCGCGCAGTTGCAGGCGCGCCAGGGCGTGCGCGCCGCTGCGCTGGAGCATCTGCGCGTGCTCGACCCCGACACGCTGCAGCCGGTACCGGCCGATGGCGTGACCGCTGGCGAGATCATGCTGCGTGGCAACACGGTGATGAAGGGCTACCTCAAGAACCCCGGTGCCACGGCCAAGGCCTTTGCGGGCGGCTGGTTCCACACCGGCGACA
Organism: Acidovorax sp. Root219; assembly: GCF_001428665.1. Lineage (GTDB taxonomy): Bacteria > Pseudomonadota > Gammaproteobacteria > Burkholderiales > Burkholderiaceae_C > Acidovorax. The sequence continues at coordinate 4,315 of NZ_LMIJ01000001.1, read as the reverse complement.
TCGCGGTGCTGCACCCCGACGGCTATGTGCAGATCACCGACCGCTCCAAGGACGTGATCATCTCGGGCGGCGAGAACATCTCGTCGGTGGAGGTGGAAGACGTGCTGCACCGCCACCCCGCCGTGCTGCTGGCCGCCGTGGTGGCCAAGCCCGACGAGCGCTGGGGCGAGGTACCTTGCGCCTTCGTGGAGCTCAAGCCCGATGCCGTGGGCAGCGTGAGCGCCGAGGAGCTGATTGACTTCTGCCGCAGCCATCTGGCGCGCTTCAAATGCCCGCGCCGGGTCGTCTTCGAGACGCTGCCGAAGACGGCCACCGGCAAGATCCAGAAGTTCCGCCTGCGCGAGATCGCGGGCAGCCGCGAGGCGATCACGCGGCTGGCGCAGGTTCAGACCGAGCCCGCAGGCTGAGGGCTCAGCCTTCGCGGGCAATCGCCTGGAGTACCTTGAGGTCGATCACCTCGATGGACCCATAGCCCAGGCGGATGGCGCCCCGGTCCTGCAGCTCCTGCAGCGCCCGGTTGGCCACCTGGCGCGACACGCCCGACAGACGCCCCAGCTCCTCCTGCGACAGCGTGATGCGCCGCGCGGTGTTGGGGAACAGCGCATCGTTGAACAGCCCCGACAGGCTGTAGGCCACCTGCGCCGTGGTGTCGCCCAACCGATCAGTCTGTACTTGTGCTACGTAATGGGCGAGGCGCGCGTTGAGCTGGCCGATCAGCCACAGCGCAAACGGATGGCTCTCGTGCAGCAGCCGCAGGAACTCGCTGCGCGGCAGCAGCGCCACCACGCTGTCGGTCAGCGCCGTCACCGCATAGGGCCGGGGCTCGTCCTTGAGCACCGAGCCCTCGCCGAACCAGGCGCCCGAGGGCACGCCCGCAAAGGTGCTGGTGCGGCCTTCGGCGGTGATGTTGTCCAGCTTGAGCATGCCCTCCATCACCCCGGCCCAGTGCGCCGTGGGCGTGCCGCGCGCAAACACCGCACCGCCCGCAGGGTAGCTGCGCACCGTGATCGCCTTGCGCACACGCGCGGCCTCCTCGGCGGTGAGGCTAGACACCCAGGGCGATTGGGCAAGGAAGAGGTCGAGGGGGTCTGCGGTCATGGCGTCCATGGCATCGAAGGAGGGCGCCTGGATTGTGGCGGCGATCCTGCTCGGCTCCAATAGGGCAAAGCCTGTGTGCGACATCTGCCATGGTCGCGGCCATGCGCGCATGCATGCTGGTGCGCAGTGGCGATTCTTCTCAGGGGAAGTTGCGGGCCGAGGTCACGGCGGCGGTGCGGGAGGTGAGACGGCCCTGGGCGCAGGTGCAGGCACGGGCGATGGCGATGGCGATGGCGCAGGCGCAGGCGCAGGCGCAGGCGGTGGCACCATGGACTGCAGCATGGCCAGGGACAGCGTTTCGTACAGCGGCCGCGCCAGCATGCGGGAAACCAGGCTGGCGAGCATGGCCGCCGCCATCAGGCTGAGCACCATGGCGTGGCCGTCGACCATCTCCATGACGATGATGAAGGCCGTGAGCGGCGCCTGTGTGACGGCGGCGAGGAAGGCCGCCATGCCCATGGCGATGAGGGCGGGCGCTATGTCGCCGCCCAGCAGCAGCGACACGTTGTGGCCCACGCCCGCGCCGATGGACAGCGATGGGGCGAAGATGCCACCCGGCACGCCCAGCCAGGCCGACAGCCAGGTGGCGACGAACTTGAGCGTGACGTAGAACGCCGGCATGTCGGCCTCGCCGGCCAGCATGTGCTTGACCGCTTCGGAGCCCGCGCCGAAGGTCGCGCCGCCGGTGGCCAGGCCGATCACCGCCACCACCAGCGCGCCGACCGCCGCGAAGCGGATCGGAAAGCGCGCGCGCAGCCGGCACATGCGCTCGGAGGTGCCGGTGAGCGAGGCGGCCAGCAGCTTGGCGAACAGGCCGCCCAGCACGCCGCAGGCCAGCGCCACGCACAGGCCGGGCAGCAGGGCGTCCCAGTCCAGGCGGGGCACCTGGATGCGGCCGAAGTAGCTCAGGTTGCCGAACGCCGATACCCCCATCAGCCCGGCCAGCACGATGGCCGTGATGATCACGCCGCTGCTGCGCGATTCCATCTTGCGCGACAGCTCTTCGATGGCGAACACCACGCCGGCCAGCGGTGCGTTGAACGCCGCCGCAATGCCCGCTGCTCCGCCCGCCACCAGCAGCGCATGCGCGGTGATGCCCGAGCGCGGGTCGAACCAGCGGCGCGCATGGTGCATGACACCGGCCGCCACCTGCACCGAGGGGCCTTCGCGCCCGATGGACAGCCCCGCGAGGAAGCCCGCGCTGGCCAGCAAGATCTTGGCGAACGAAAGCCACAGCGAGACGAAGCGCCCGCGCTTGCCTGTCTCCAGCGCCGGATCCAGTGCGGTGATGACCTGCGGTATGCCCGATCCTGCAGCCCCTGGCGCCCAGCGCCGCGTGGCCCACACCACCACGGCCGTGACGGCCGGCATCCACAGCAGCACGGCCCAGCCACCCTGCCATTGGTAGATGTGCTGGAACAGCTCGAACGCCGCGTCGGCCAGCAGGGTGAAGGCCACCACGCACAGGCCTGCGGCACAGGCGTAGGCGAGCACGATGGAGCGGTCCAGCCAGCGCCGGCCGTCCTTCAGCTCCTCGCGCAGGTTGTCGAAGAAATTGGGCTCATGGTTCATGCGGGGCAGGCAGTGTGCGAAGCGGCAGGGCTCTGGGGCGTTGGCAAAACGGGGGCGGCGTGCAGGCCGGGCGGCAAGGGTTGCATTGCGACTGCATCGCGCTGGGTGCAGTTCCCCGCTCGGGGCCACAACCCCGTCTGCATGCAAGAAGTCTACCAACCCGGTGGGTACCGTATTGCGTAAACAGGTGCTACTGGCACCTTCTGCTGCGCAGGCGGTGCCAGAATGGGCTTATCACCAGAATATATGAACGGGAGCCCCTCATGCCCAGCCTGCGCATCCAGCCGACGACCCTGAAGGCCGCGCTCTGCGCTGCGGTGCTGTGGCTGGTCCAGGGTTGCGCCACCCAGGCCGGCGACCCGCCCCGCGTGCAGGTCGTGTGCGCCGTGGATGCGGTGGCCGCCGAGTCGGTCGTGGACCTGCGCCTGCAGGGCGTGGTGCAGCAGCAGGTGAGCTTCAGGGACGACACCGGCCCGCAGGCGCGCAGCTATACCGGCGCGGCGCTGTGGCCGCTGCTGCAGGCCTGCGCGCTGCAGTCGGATGCGGCCACGGACCTCCATGGGCAGCGCGCGGCGGCGTTGCGCCGTTATGTCCTCGCCAGCGGGGCCGAGGGCTACAGCGCCGTGTTCTCGGTGGGCGAGCTGCACCCGGATTTTGGCAACAAGGCCAGCATCGTGGCCTATGCAGAGGCTGGGGCAGGCGATGCCGATGCCGCGGGGGCAGCGCCATCGCTGCGCATCACCGCGCCGGGCGATGTGCGGGGCAGCCGCTACGTGGCCGGCCTCACGCGGCTGGAGGTGCGCTCGTCCGGCTCGGTGGGCGCGGGCAGCGGTGCGGCGCAGTCGCAGGCGGTGCAGGTGCTGGGCGCGGTGAAGAACACGCTGCGCCTTGATGAAGCGGCCCTGCGCGCGCTGCCGGCGGTCACGCAGGTGGTGGGCGAGCGCCGCTACACCGGCGTGGACCTGTGGGCGCTGCTGAGCGCCGTGGCCGGTATCGAGGCCGACAGCGCCAGCGGTGCCAACGTGCAGGGCATGTACCTGGTGGCCACCGGGGCCGATGGCTACCAGGCCCTGGTATCGCTGGCCGAGATGAGCCCCGAGCTGGGCAACCAGCGCGTGCTGATCGCCTACCGCCTGGACGACCAGCCCATGGCGCGCGGCATGGCACGGCTGGTGGTGGCCGGCGATGGCAAGGCCGGCCGCTCGGTGTCGGCGCTCGAAGCCATCGAGGTGTTTGCGGCTGCGCCTGCGGCGCCGTAGGCGGGCAGGGCGGGGGGCACCCGCGCGGGGGGGCGCTTCGCTGCGTCTGGCCTTTGTGTTCCCTGGCGGGCAGGCAGGCATCGCTCGGATGCCAATCCGCAAAAAGTAGGGAGGTCATCGCATAACAAAGGGTTTTCCCTATGGTCTGCGCAAATGTTAACGTTAACATTCATCCATTGCAGCCTTTTTGCGTGATTTGAAGCGAGATTCTGTTCGGCTTCCACTCTGCCCAAGCCGGTCTGCAAGTTCGTTTGGCCTTGCATGAATCCCGTGAAACAGGGCGCTGCAAGCACTTGTATGACCTGTTGAAACGCCCTGACACCCACCAGCCCCGCCACCACCATGAACCCGCAAGACCTCAAATCCATCATGGGCTCCGGCCTGCT